>CBDFGV010000001.1:0-898380 GCA_965247245.1 Hyphomicrobiaceae bacterium
AAGGAACGTAATTGGGGGCAGTCGTGTCAGGAATACAGTTTCAGCTCACATTGGTCGCGTAAGCTATAGCATCAGGGATCAGCCTTTATTGGCTCTGTCTAGTATTGGCGCGTATGCGGAATAAATAACGAAATCAAGAGATGGTCTATATGAAACGCGACCGCCACATACGTGTGCTGATGTATAGCCACGACACATTCGGACTAGGCCATCTGCGGCGATGTCGTGAGATTGCTCACGCGCTCGTGGAGCAGTTCAAGGGCTTGCATGTACTCATTGTTTCCGGTTCCTCAATTGCCGGTGCATTCGATTTCCGCGCCCGCGTCGACTTCATCAAGATTCCTAGCGTCATCAAGCTATACAATGGCGAATACACGTCGCTTTCAAAGCACATCGACCTGAGTGAAACGCTGGCATTGCGACGCTCAATCATCGAGCACGCCGCGACGCATTTCCGCCCGGATATCTTTATTGTCGATAAAGAGCCACGGGGCCTGCGTGGCGAACTTGAACCTTCGCTGCCCATCCTAAAGGAGCAGGGCTGCCACATCGTCTTGGGATTGCGCGAAATTCTTGATGAGCCGGAAGTTGTTCAGCGAGAGTGGGAGCGCCACAACGCGATTGAGTGGGTCGAGAACTACTACGACTCGATCTGGGTTTATGGCTCGGAGGATTTCTGGCACCCACTACAGGGGGTCGATCTCCCGGAGACAGTGGCGAAGCGGGTGAGTCATGTTGGATTTCTCGGTCGCCGTGTGCCACGCTTGAAGAAGACAACAATCCGCAACCTTCCTGATAAGTTCATTCTTGTCACTGCAGGTGGTGGCGGTGATGGCAGTCAACTGATGCGCCAGATCTTGGCGGCACGTGAAGTTGATCGCGGCGCCAAGTTTCCTCTTGTCATGCTGCTTGGCCCATTCATGTCATCTCGTGATCGCTCTGAGATTTCGCACCGTGCGCGCCGCCTCAATGATGTTTCGGTCTTCGACTTTGACAACCAGATTGAAAGCGTCATGAGCCAGGCAACAGCGATTGTTGGTATGGGTGGTTACAATACCTTTTGCGAGATAATGTCGTTCGACAAGCGCACGCTGTTAATTCCGCGCAAGGTGCCACGTCGCGAGCAGCTGATCAGGGCACAACGTGCCGAGCATTTTGGTCTGGTCAGCATGTTGGACCCTGATGATGCCAGTGATCCTTGGAAGATGGCCAAGGCATTGGAGGAATTGCCCAATCGCAAACGACCGTCTGAGTGTCGCTATAAGATTGATCTCGATGGCCTGTCGCGCATTGGCAAGATCGTGGGGCGTGTCATCCGTCGACGCGATCGTGAGGTCAGGCGCAACGGAACGGGCAAGCTAACAGTCGAAGTGGCGTAAGCAAATGAGTGGCACCACTGCGGTCATCCTCAAGGGATATCCGCGATTGTCAGAAACGTTTATCGCGCAGGAATTGCGTGGACTAGAGCTCAGCGGGCACAAGCTTGTGTTCTATTCCATGCGTCAACCGCGCGATAAAAAGCGTCATCCCATCCACGATGAGATTGAGGCTCCGGTCGTCTATCTACCGGAGTATCTCCGTGGTGAGCCGACACGCACTCTGCGGTCCTGCTTGAAGCTCGCAGTCAAACCGAGATTTTGGCTTGCGGTTGGCAAGTGGCTCGGAGATCTCGTTAGAGAGCCAACGCGCAATCGCATCCGACGGTTTGGCCAGGCCTGCGTTCTCGCTAGCGAGCTGCCGTCTGAGGTGGATCGCCTCTATGCCCACTTTATCCATACGCCTGCCGCGGTAACGCACTACGCCAGCATCATGACCGGGTTGCCTTGGAGTTGTTCCGCACATGCCAAGGACATCTGGACCTCACCTGACTGGGACTTGTCATCCAAGCTCAATTCCTGTGACTGGGTCGCGACCTGTACGGCGGTTGGTCACGCGCATTTGCAGAAGCTGTCACAGACGCCATCGCGCGTGCACCTGATTTATCACGGCCTTGACCTGAAGCGCTTTCCGCACTTCGACCGCGAACCGGCAAGCCGTGATGGCAGCAATGAGGAAGACCCTGTGCGATTGTTTAGCGTTGGGCGCGCCGTTGAAAAGAAGGGATTTGACACACTTCTTGAGGCTCTCGCGCAGTTGCCTGCAGACGTGCAATGGACTTGGACGCACATAGGTGGCGGTGACCTGGCAGAAAGCCTCAAGGAGCAAGCAACCGGCCTCGGATTGGAAGACCGTATTAGTTGGTTAGGCTCCCAATCCCAGTCGACGGTTCTCGAACACTATCGCAATTCAGACATGTTCGTTCTGCCGTGCCGCATAGCAAAAGATGGTGATCGTGACGGCTTGCCAAACGTACTTGTCGAGGCCCAAAGCCAAGCACTGGCTTGCATCTCGACACCGATTTCTGGTGTGCCCGAACTCATCAACAGTGATCAACGTGGTGTCCTCGTGCCACCGGATGATGCAGTGGCGCTTGCAGGTGCCATTGAACGGCTTTGTCGTAATCCTGCACTACGCGATCAGCTGGGCCAGGCTGGCGAAGAACGCGTTCGTGCCGCATTTGACTACAATGCCGGGCTTAATCAGCTCAACGCGCTTTTCTACAACCAGAAACAAGCCGAGGCCAATCTGAGTGCGGCAGGCGCTGTTGCCGGACCTCTTCAGGCAAAGCCTTAGAGATGCGCGTTCTATTCTACGTTCTCCATCTGCAGGGGATTGGCCATGTGGTCCGCTCGACGCGGATTTGCGCACAACTCGCTGAAGAGGGTTGCGACGTTACACTCGTGCTTGGCGGAATGCCGATCGACGGGTTTGAGGCCGGTAAAGCCAAAGTCGTACAATTGCCGCCATTGCGGATGGCTCCAGACAGTTACCGTGTTCTACGGAAAGAAAATGGTGAACCCGTCGACGATGCCTACAAGGCAGCGAGGATGGCGCAGCTATTGCAAACTCTCGATCAATCAAATCCGCAGGCCGTGTTAGTTGAGGCATTTCCGTTCGACCGGCCTCAGATGCATTTTGAGATCATCCCATTTCTCGAGGCAGCCCGACAGCGCAATCCAAGACCCATTATCGTCTCTTCGATCCGAGACATTCTGCAGCGTAAAGCGAAGCCGGAACGTGACGCGAACGCTTTGGAGAATCTGAACCGGCTCTTCGACTATGTGTTGATCCACGGCGATCCGCAGGTTGCGACGCTCGATGAAACATTTCGGCATACGGACGAGATTAAGGGCAAGATTCATTACACAGGTATTGTCGCTCCTGTGCTGCCGTCGGAGCCGATCGATAAGACTTATGATGTTGTTGTCTCCGCCGGCGGTGGCGCCACGGGTGAGGCCATTCTCAAGGCGGCCATCGCAGCTAAGCCTCATACGCCACTTAAGCACAAGCGTTGGGTCGCAACGCTCGGGCCTCACAGCGAGAATGCAGCCGCGAACGAAATTCGTGCAATGGCTGCGGCCCAGAACGTGGACGTCGTGCCATTTCTCGATAAACTTGCAGCCCATTTGTCGATTGCGAATTTCTCAATCTCACAAGCAGGATACAACACAGCGGCCGACATTCTGAGATCGGGCTGTACATCGGTCATGTGCCCCTATTCGGGGATCCGCCAGAATGAGCAGCCACAACGCGCGGAAAAGTTTGAGAAGTTGGGACTGGCAAAGGTTGTCAGCGAGCAGGATCTGAGCACCGAGACGCTGATCGCTGCCATCAACGCGGCCCTCACTATGCCGGAACCGAATGTCAAAGTTGACTTGAATGGCGCGAGCAACACGGTTCGAGTGTTGCGCGAGCTCGTGACGGGTCTTTGAGAGGCACAATCGCCTAGGTTAGAAACTTCGGTCGCTATGCACGCTCGTACTTCTCGAGGAACGCTTCGGCTTCCAATGCGCGGAAATCATCCAACGCCGCCCGCAGCTGGCTATGATCCCAATCCCACCAGGCAAGTTGCTGCATACGGTCAGCAACGTCCTGCGTATAACGACGTTTGATTTCGCGCGCAGGATTGCCGCCGACGATCGAATAGGGCGCAACATCCTTGGTGACGATGGCACCTGCTGCAACCACTGCTCCAGTTCCGACAGATCTGCCAGCGAGAACTACGGCGCCGTGACCGATCCATGCATCATGGCCAATCGTGACCTTGTGTGCCCGTCTCCAGTTGAAGAATTCTTCCTCATCCTCGGCATCATCAAAATACATCGATGCGCGATATGTGAAGTGGCATTGGGTGGCTCGCCAGATCGGATGGTTGCCGGGATTGATACGGGTCATCGCTGCGATTGAGCAGTGCTTGCCAATCTCGGAATAGATAATGTTGCTATCATTCACAACATACGAGTAATCGCCCATGACCGTCTCGGTCACGCTTGTGCGGGCACCAACTTCGGTAAAGCGACCAAGTTGCGAGCTGGACACATGCGCATCCGGATGAATCGTCGGCTCGATACCAAGTTTCTTCGACACCCTCTGTCCCTCCAGTGTCCGAGTAAGTCAACGGTCAGCTTTTACAAGATTGATCCGATAGCCGTGTGTCAGATCTGTAGGTCGCTGTTCTCGACGACGAGCTGCACGCGCTCCGCCGCAAAACGTGAGTGACCGGCTTGAATCGGCCGGCCCTTATCGTCGGTATTAACCGAGTCGACGACGAGTACGCTGGCACCCCGTTCAAGCCCGAGATGCTCTCGTTCATTGCCATTGGCTGCACGGCTGGTAATAAGCGTTCGCGAGCGTCGGTAATCTTGAACTCCGAACTTTGCGAGGGATTTTGTAATTGTCCCGAACTTCGCGTAGGCCTCGCCGATACCAGCAAATCGATCTGCCGGAAACCAGGCTGTCGACAAGCAAATTGGAAGTTCGTTGGCAGCACGAAGATGCTCAAGCTGGACGACCTCATTTTCGGACTCAATATCGAGCATCTCGGCGACAACAGGTGTGGCTCTTACCGTGGCATAACCAAGCAGCTGCCCGCGTGGCTCTCGTCCAATCTCGGCAATTGCCTGTGAGAATTGTGTCGATCGACCAATCGGGTAAGCGATGCGGTCTCCGCGCACAAACGTGCCACGCCCCGGTGTAGCCTCGACGAGACCTTTTTGCGCCAGCTCGTTGATGGCGCGACGCAGTGTGTGGCGATTAACGCCGAACTGTGCTGCCAGGTCCATTTCACTTGGAAGTCGATCGCCCTTGGCCAGTCGCCCCGTTTCGATATCCATCTCGATGTCTTCGGCAATCTGGCGCCACACCGCGACACCGGAATTGCCGCCGGAGCCAGCGCTTCCTGCAATAGGTCGCCATGCCGTCGTATCCGCCGCTGTTCCCGCAGCACTACCGTTTGCGGCTGTGGACGATCCGGTAAGCATTTGTCGTTTTGTCATGTGAGCGTGTTTTCATATGTCAAAATCATAATTGTCTAATTGACTAGACATTTGTTGCAGACTATAGAACCGATCATTCGCTAGGGCAACCTTATTGGAAAGCAGTGCGATGACATCGAGCGAGCCGGGAAGCCGCGAACCGTTCACGCGAAACCAACAAGACCAATCCAACCGCCAAGCAGCTATGGCGATCTTTGCCCGGGCAACGGGCGAGGAGCTGTTAAGTGGCTTGAAGGCTGCAGATTGCGCCACGAACTGTAGGGATCTTCGACCACCGGAGACTGGTCTGGTCATGGCCAGAGGACGCATCAGTGGCATCGGCCAACCCTTCAATCTCGGAGAGGTCACCGTAACGCGTGCAGCCATCCAGCTCGCAGATGGGAGTAGCGGCTTTTCCTATCTGCGCGGTCGCTCTCAGGAACGGGCAAGACTGGCAGCGATAGCTGATGCGTATTGGCAAAACCCGCAGTTTCGAAACGCCATAGAAACTCACATTGTTGAGCGCGTGCAGCAGCGCCTCGATAACGAGCGACGCAAGAGCAAAGCACAGGTCGCAGCAACGCAGGTCGACTTTTTCACTATGGTGCGGGGGGAAGACTGAGATGCAGACCGCAATTGACCGCGTCGGGTTTGCCGACATGATCCGCGATGCACAAACTTCATTTCGATCGGTTATGGAGGCTCTATCGCGTCCAGGTCGGCAGGTCACGTTGCCGAGCCTGCCAGCCGCCCCGACAGGCTTTCCGGCAGGGATGGCTGCGATTGCATTGACCCTGACTGACTATGAAACACCGGTTTGGTTTGATGAGAAACTCAAAGCCATAGATGAGGTTCGCAACTTCATCGCTTTTCATACCAACGCACCTGTCATCGACAACCCGTCCGAAGCTTCCTTCGCGTTCCTGCTGGATGCGAAGTCGCTGCCAGACCTAGGGCTGTTTGCGCAGGGATCATTGGAGTTTCCGGATCGCTCCACGACACTCGTTGTCGAGGTGGAAAGTCTGACGGGTGGCATGCCGATTACGATCCAGGGTCCTGGGATCGAGACTACTCAGACAATTGAGGCATCATCCTTGCCGACCGACTTCGCGGCAAGGCTGACCCAGAACCGCGAGCTGTTTCCCTGCGGTGTCGACATCATCCTCAGCGCAGGTGAAACCATCATCGGGCTACCGCGATCAGTTCGGGTCTTGGAGGGCTAGCGAATGTACGTTGCTGTCAAGGGCGGTGAAAAAGCGATCGACAACGCACATCGCTTACTCGCCGACCGACGTCGAGGTGACCGATCGATTCCGGAAATCACCGATAAACAAGTCACCGAGCAGCTATCCGTCGGTGTCTCACGCGTGATGGCTGAGGGAGCCCTCTATGATCCGGAGCTTGCCGCCAGAGCAATGCGCCAAGCCCGTGGAGATATGATCGAGGCGATCTTCCTCATGCGCGCCTATCGAACAACGCTACCACGCTTTGGTTACAGTGAGCCGGTCGACACATCTGAGATGGACATCCAGCGTCGCATTTCAGCGACCTTCAAGGATCTGCCAGGCGGCCAGGTCCTTGGACCAACATTTGACTATACCCACCGGCTGCTCGAGTTCTCCGAGGATGAGGTGCCAGAACCGGAACAGCGTCCGCAGATTGAGCCAGTTGAAGCACCGCATGTGATGTCACTGCTCGATCAGGACGGGTTGGTCGAAGAGGTGCCGCTGCCGGATGATGATGCGCCGGTTGGCGACATCACACGACAACCGCTGACCTTTCCCGCAGATCGTGACATCCGATTGCAGAACCTCGCCCGCGGTGACGAAGGCTTCTTGTTATCGCTCGGTTACTCTACGCAACGCGGTTACGGCCGTACACACCCGTTCGTTGGCGAGATCCGTTACGGCGAGGTCGAGATCGAGTTCTTTGCAGAAGAGCTCGGCTTCTCAGTCTCCATCGGAGAGATCGAAGTCACCGAGTGCGACATGGTCAACCAATTCACCGGAACCGCGGAGACGGCACCCCAGTTTACAAGGGGGTACGGCTTGGTGTTCGGGCAGTCCGAGCGCAAGGCCATGTCGATGTCCTTAGTCGATCGTGCGCTACGCTCGGACGAGTTTGACGAAGAGCGTGGTGCGCCTGCGCGCGATGAGGAGTTCGTTCTCTCGCATTCCGACAATGTCCAGGCGACGGGTTTCGTCGAGCACCTCAAGCTGCCGCACTATGTAGATTTTCAGGCCGAGCTGGCCTTGGTCCGGCAGCTCCGGCGCGAACATGCCGAACAACACAAGGAAGCGGCAGAATGATCGAGGGCCTGAGCCACATGACGTTCGTCGTCCGGGACCTCGATCGCATGTCTCGAATAATGACCGATGTACTGGGGGCATCAGAGATTTACGCCAGCGGCGACGACACGTTCTCGTTGTCGCGTGAGAAGTTCTTCGATCTCTCTGGCCTCTGGATTGCGATCATGGAAGGTGAGGCCTTGCCGGAGCGCACCTACAACCATGTTGCATTCAAGATTCCGGAAGATAGCTTTGACACTTATGTTGAGCGCGTCAAGAAGGCAGGTCTCGACTTCAAGCCTCCGCGACCGCGCGTCGAAGGAGAGGGTCGCTCAATCTATTTCTACGACAACGACAATCATCTCTTCGAGCTTCACACCGGGACCCTAAGCCAAAGATTGAGCCGCTACGCCGCTTCAAGAGTTGAGGCTGGTGCAGAGGGTGAAAGCCCATGAGTAAGACAGTCATCTTTGACGTCGGTTGTGTCTTGTTGGATTGGGATATCTACAGGCTCTATCGCCAATTGCTCCCAACAGATCAGGCAATCGCCGAATTTATCGATGAGGTCGACCTGCTCCATCACAATTTGGAGTTTGATCGCGGGACTCCCTTTCAGGAAGGTATCGCTGCTTTGGTCGCACGGTTTCCGCATCGTAAGGAGCTGTTAGAGGCATTCGATACCCGGTGGGAGGACATGCTGGCCGGTACTATCGAAGGTTCAATCGAAATCCTCGACGAGCTCAAGTCGGCGCAGGTGCCTCTCTATGCGATCACCAACTTTGCCCGGGAGAAATGGGAGTTGGCGACCAGCAGGTTCGACTTTCTAAACACGAGCTTCATTGATGTAGTCGTCTCGGCGCACGAGGAACTCGTGAAACCAGAGCCTGAAATCTATCATCGGCTCCTGAAACGCAATCAGCTGACAGCAGCAAGCTGCGTCTTCATTGATGACTCAGCAAAGAATGTGCGTGGTGCAGCGGACGTCGGTATCGATGCAATTCTTTTCACCGATTCGACGCAACTGCGCCGGGACTTGTTAAGTCGTGGCCTTCCCCTCAAGTCAAATGGGATGAATGAGTGATGACGACAGCAACCGGCTATAACTTTGCCTACCTCGATGAGCAGACCAAGCGCATGATTAGGCGGGCGTTGCTCAAGGCCGTAGCAATACCTGGATATCAAGTGCCCTTTGCCAGTCGCGAAATGCCGATGCCCTATGGTTGGGGCACCGGAGGTGTGCAGGTTACGGCCGCGGTCATTGGTGAAGATGATGTTCTGAAAGTCATCGACCAGGGCTCCGATGACACCACCAACGCGGTCTCCATTCGCAAGTTCTTCGCTAAGACGGCCGGGGTCGAGACAACAACTGTGACCGAGGACGCCAGCATCATCCAAACGCGTCACCGCATTCCCGAGGTCGAGCTCGAAGAGGATCAAATCCTGGTTTATCAGGTTCCCATCCCGGAGCCCTTGCGTTTCCTTGAACCGCGCGAGACCGAAACACGAAAACTCCATGCGCTGGAAGAGTACGGCCTTATGCACGTACGGCTTTATGAGGACATCGCGCAGCATGGTCACATCTCGACGACCTATGCCTACCCCGTGAAAGTCGATGGTCGTTATATAATGGATCCGTCACCGACGCCGAAGTTCGACAATCCAAAGATGCACAACTGCAAGGCACTGCAGTTGTTTGGAGCCGGTCGGGAAAGCCGGATCTATGCGATCCCGCCTTATACCGAGGTCGTCTCGTTGGACTTCGAGGACCATCCGTTTGAGCAGACGAAGTTCGAGCACGCCTGTGGCCTTTGCGGCGCAACCGGCGTCTACCTGGATGAAGTGATCACCGACGACAAGGGCGGCCGTCTGTTTTGTTGTTCCGACACAGATTTCTGCGAACGCCGGCGCGCCGCAGGACACCGTGGAGATCAGCTCGCTGATGCCCCTTCATTCCTTGACAGCACGCAAGCGGCTTCTGACTTGGAAGGGGCAGGCTGATGCAAAAGCACAATGAAAAGGTATGCGATCCGGCTGACGACGAAGCCCCACTTCTGTGCATCGAAGGTTTGGAGAAGCGTTATGGCCAGCGCATCGGTTGCGTAGACGTCGATCTTGAGATTTGGCCTGGGGAGGTTCTGGCCATTGTCGGCGAATCTGGTTCCGGCAAGTCGACGCTGTTGAATGTCATATCAACCCAGCTTGAACCAACCGAGGGATACGTCCGTTATCGCATGCGTGACGGTGTCATGCGGGATGTATTCGCGCTGACCGAGGCCGAGAGGCGTCTTTTGATGCGAACGGACTGGGGCTTCGTGCATCAGGATCCTGCAATGGGACTGCGCATGAACGTGTCGGCGGGAGCCAATGTTGGGGAGCGTTTAATGGCGATCGGCGAGCGCCACTATGGCCGCTTGCGTGGCGCTGCTGATACCTGGTTGCAGCGTGTCGAAATCCAAAGCGATCGCATCGATGATTCGCCACGGCAGTTCTCGGGCGGGATGCGTCAGCGATTGCAGATCGCACGCAATCTCGTTTCCAATCCCCGCCTCATCTTCATGGATGAGCCAACTGGCGGCCTCGACGTATCGGTACAGGCGCGTTTGCTGGATCTTCTGCGCGGCCTTGTGAACTCACTCGGGTTGTCTGCGATCATCGTCACCCATGACTTGGCTGTTGCGCGACTTCTATCACACCGGATCATGGTCATGAAGGAGGGTCGCGTTGTTGAGGCTGGCCTTACAGATCAGGTTCTCGACGATCCTCAGGAACCATATACCCAACTTCTGGTGTCATCAGTGCTGCAGGTCTAGGTGGCAGCAGTGACAGGGAGCAAGCAATGCCGACCACCGAAATGATCTCAGTCGAAGGTCTGTCCAAAACGTTCACTTTGCATTTAATGGGTGGCACTGAATTGCCGGTGATCTCCGGCGCTGGGCTATCAGTATCCGCTGGTGAGTGTGTTGTGCTCGGCGGACCATCGGGTGCTGGAAAGTCGTCTATACTGAAGATGATCTACGGCAACTATCGCGCAGATCAAGGTTCAATCATCATTCGCGGAGATCATGGTCCAGTCGACGTCGCCCAAGCAACACCGCGTCAGATACTCCGGCTGCGCGCATCCACTCTTGGCTACGTCAGTCAGTTCCTAAAAGTCATTCCAAGGGTCACCACATTCGACATAGTCCGATCAGAGATCAGACAGCCTGATGATGTTGCAGAGGCCCGCACCCGCGATCTGCTAACCCGTTTGTCGCTACCCGAACGGCTATGGTCATTGCCGCCGGCCACTTTTTCCGGTGGGGAACAGCAGCGTGTCAATATTGCGCGAGGATTCGCTGCTGACCATTCAATTTTGCTGCTAGATGAACCAACGGCTTCGCTGGATCGTCGCAACCGTGAAGCTGTCATCGAACTGATACAGGAAAAGAAGAAAACTGGCGTCGCGATTCTTGCCATCTTTCATGATGAAGAGGTTCGCGAGGCCCTGGCCGATCGCATCGTTGACGTTCGGGACTTTGCTCCGCCGTCATCTGGGCTTCAGCACTAAACTCGAATAAGGCTCATGGAAATGCCCGAGAACTCGCCACTCATATTGACCGATGCCCGCATCGTCCTTGCCGACCGCATCATCGAAAACGGTTGGCTCGCAGCTGTTGATGGCAAGATTGTCGAACTCGGTGAGGGTCGCGCGCCGGAACCCGGTACGTCACTGGAAGGCGACATGCTGCTGCCAGGCCTTGTCGAGCTGCACACCGATCATCTGGAAGTTCATATCCAACCAAGACCAAAGGTCGATTGGCACGCAACATCAGCGGTCGTCGCTTATGACGCCCAGATCGCAGCAGCAGGCATTACAACGGTTTTCGATTGTCTGCGCATTGGTGCCGATCGCGAGAACCGCGATCAGCGAGGTGCGCGCGCTATTCGGGTTGCCAACACGATTGCGGTCGAAATGGAGCAGGGCAGTCTCCGCTCCGAACACCACACCCACTTGCGCTGTGAAATCTGCTCGGAAGATGTTGTTGAAGCTGCGGAAAACTTCCTTGAGCGGCATTCCGTTGGGATTATGTCACTGATGGACCATACACCCGGGCAGCGTCAGTTCCGTGATATCGGTAAGCTCAGGGAGTACTACCAAGGCAAGATGCAGATAAGCGAAGAGGAGCTGCAGGAGTTCTTCGAGAATCGCTATCGCATGCACGAAAAGTATGCCGTGCTACATCGCAACAAGCTGGTTGAGATTGCTAAAGCACACGGTGTGACGCTCGCAAGCCATGACGACACCACTGTTGAACATGTCGATGAGAGCCTTGCTGACGGTGCTGCAATCGCTGAGTTCCCAACAACAATTGAGGCGGCGGAGGCATCGCGCAAGGTCGGAATCTCAGTGATGATGGGAGCGCCGAATCTCATTCGCGGTGGCTCACATTCAGGCAACGTTGCCGCCAGTGAGCTTGCGCAAAACGATCTTCTCGATGTCTTCTCATCGGACTATATCCCGGCCAGTCTCATCATGGCTGCATTTGCTTTGCCGGCACACTCATCCATGGAGCTGCCGCAAGCAATCCAGACTGTGACGAAGGCACCGGCCGAGGCCGTGGGCTTGAGCGATCGTGGCGAAGTTGCCATCGGCAAGCGTGCCGATTTGTTGCGTGTACGTGATCACGAAACGCCAGTTGTTCGAACCGTCTGGCGGGAAGGTCAACGTGTCCTCTAACCCGAACTGTCAGGGCGCATGGGTCTTCGTTGTCGGGCCATCAGGCGCAGGCAAGGACACGGTCATTGATCACGCGCGACAGGCGCTCAAGAGCATTGATCAGATCTATTTCGCACGCCGCGTGGTTACCCGTCCTCAAAACAAATTCGAAGACCACGACACGCTATCGCTTGTGGAGTTTGAAGAGCAGAAACACAGAGGCGAGTTTGTTCTCTGGTGGCAGGCTCACGAATTGTACTATGGCATCAGGCGGGAGTGGCAGGACCACATCGCTCGTGGCGGGACTGTGGTTTGCAATATTTCTCGCGCGCTTCTTCCGGATATTGAACAACGCGTCAAGGGCAGGACTAGCATCGTCTTGGTGACAGCACCGCCCGATGTTCTGGCGTCGCGCATTGCAGCGCGGGGGCGTGACTCCGCCCAAGGCAGTCGCACAGCGCGCGCTCTCGATGGGCAAGTGAGAGAGAGATCTGATCTCATAATTGAGAATACAGGCACTCCTGAGCAAGCCGGTGAAGCCTTCGTCAGTTACTTGAGAGCCCTGCAGGAGGCGAATTAACCGTAAGCGCCTCTAAGGAGAGCACGTGCAGATCTCAGTGTGACGCTTTCGGATCGCATCAATAACGCCGAACAGGGCATTTCGATAGGCTTCAATCTGATCCTTACGGAGATGAGCATAGTAGGTCACTTCGAGCGCGCGAAATGCTTTGAAGACTGCTGAGCGCACGTGTTGGGGAGCTTCGCTGGCAGAAGAGGATGACATGGCCTCTCGCGCGCGAATAAGACGATTAAACAGTGTCTCCTCAGCAGCAATAAAGCCAACGTGGCGCTTCGGGAGCATGATCTCCGCATTCAATCGAACTAAGTCCTGTCGAGACGCACTTTGCCAGGTCGCTGGTAGGACGTGCAATTGATCAGAAGGCACTGAGGCGCTGTCTTGATTGGTGGTATCGTTGGAGCCACGAGCCGGCTTAGACCAGGCGGCATGCGCTTCCGTGGTCCGCTTGAGCGCGAGTTCCTGTGCAACTCTGATGAGCTCTTCCGAACCGCCGAACTGTGATTCCAGTGGTCGCAACTGGCGCTCGTAGAAGTCCAACATCGCCTGCGCACCGGTGCAGATCGTCGGTCGCGGAGACTGCTCAAGATAGCCAATCAATTCGCCTCCGACACGGCGTGTGAGCTCGAACAGTCGACCTGACCGGCGTAGTTCCTGAATCGCACCTCGATTGCGCACCAACGCGGTCAGCTTTCTCAGAACGTCGCGTTGCGTCTCGTTGGCAACAGGCTCCGACCACTCTGAGTCCGTTAGAACATCTGGCTTGGGACGATAGCCTTCTGGCTTGGGCACCCACTTCAGGCAGCGAATTCGTCCGCCGCGCCCGAGCACGCTGCGCGCACACATTCTGTCTTCGATGACAATGGCATTTGCTGGGTTGCCAATGCGAGCTAACTTCTTTCTGACGGCTGCGCGTCCAGGGTTCCAGAACAGCCAGTATCCCGGCAGTTCGGGACGCCCTCTTCTGACCAAGCGTGCTGTTTCGATCAGCTTTGAGCCGGCTGTCTCTTTCACGGTCGTTAGCGAGACGTGGTACTGCTGCGCACAGTTGCGAGGCACATCAGAGGCGGTCG
The DNA here is from genome assembly GCA_965247245.1 of Hyphomicrobiaceae bacterium. Taxonomy (GTDB): domain Bacteria; phylum Pseudomonadota; class Alphaproteobacteria; order Rhizobiales; family Hyphomicrobiaceae; genus Tectiglobus. The sequence goes on from CBDFGV010000001.1 coordinate 13,989, forward strand.
TGGCTTGCGAACCGGTCTGCGTTTGTCGTGCAACCCGAAGTTCCTGCGCAACTGCCATTTCCGCAATCATCAACACAATGACCAAGCTCGTCGCAATAAACTTAACGACGAGTGTGAACGCTTCCGCGTGTGCCGTTTGAGAGGTGGCCAAGTGCCTGCTCTTCATGGTGACCATACAATCCAGCTGCCGACGCGAGATCATAGGCAGACAATATGTGCAAGATTGGATCTTAGCATCCCGCAGAATCGACAGCTCTTTTACCGCCCAGAGATTAGCCTGGAGGGATTCGCGTTAACGGAACCTTGAGATCGAGAATCTGGCGATCTATTCAGCAGCAAGTTCGACTTCTGCGCTCTCCCTGATCGAGTCAACCACGGCTATGGCACTCATATTGAGCAGGTTTCGCACGGTTGCTGACGGAGTCACAATATGGACAGGACGAGCTGCGCCAAGGAGCATAGGGCCCAGCTTGATGCTATTTGTAGCGACACGAAGCAGCTCCAACGCGATATTGGCAGCATCCAAAGATGGCATGATGAGCAGGTTCGCGCGCCCCGTTAGCCTGGAGTTCGGGAAGATCTCTTCGCGAATAAAAGGAGAGAGTGCTGCATCAGCGTGCATTTCGCCCTCGACCTCAAGATCTGGGGCCCAATCGTGCAATGCTGAAAGAACCTCACGCATTTTGCGCGCCGAAGCTTCGTTGCTCGTGCCAAAGTTGGAATGTGAAACCAGTGCCACTTTGGGCTCGATGCCAAACTGTCGGACAGTTTGAGCTGCCAGCAGAGTTATTTCAGCCAGCTGTTCTGCGGTTGGATCGTACGTAACGTTGGTGTCAGCTATGAACAGTGGACCCTGAGGAAGAACCAAACCGGACACTGTTGCAAAGCCGCGTGTGCCGCCTTCGCGGCCGATCACCTGCGACACATGCCGTAACTGGGTGTGGTATCTCCCGACCGCCCCGCAAATCATGGCATCCGCGTCACCGCGTTTGAGCAAGAGACCGGCCGTCACAGTCGAACCGTTGTTCAAGACGCGGCGGGCGTGGCTGGGACTCACACCAAGTCGTTCAACCAGCCGATGGTACTCATCAAACAGCTCCGGAATGCGTGGATCCGACTGTTGATCGATAATCTCGCAATCGACGCCGTCCCGCATTCGCAGACCAAGATGTGTAATCCAGCGCTTGATACTTTCGCCATTGCCGACCAGCATCGGCCTGGCGAGCCGTTCGTTGACAACCTGCTGCGCTGCTTGCAACACATAGGGATGCTCGCCCTCGGCATAGACGATGCGTCTCATCTTCACTTCCGATGCGCGCCGCGCCTGATCGAACATCGGTTTCATGACAAAACCGGATTGGTAGACGAAGCCAGAGAGCTTTTGCTTGTAGGCTTCAAAATCTTCAATTGGCCGCGTCGCGACGCCGGTATCCATGGCGGCTTGCGCAACAGCCGGCGCAATCTCGGTAATCAGGCGCGGATCAAACGGCTTGGGAATGATGTATTTCGGTCCAAAATGCAGGCTGTCTTCGCCGTAGGCGGACAGAACGATGTCTGATGCCTCGCTCTCCGCAATCGATGCGAGGGCCACAACCGCGGCGTGCTTCATCTCTTCGTTAACTTGGCTTGCGCCGACATCAAGTGCGCCACGAAAGATAAAAGGAAAACAGAGGACGTTGTTGATCTGGTTCGGATAGTCCGTTCGACCGGATGCCATGACAGCGTCGCTGCGGACCTCATTGACCTCCTCCGGCATGATTTCCGGAGTTGGATTGGCGAGTGCGAAAATCAACGGCCTTTCGGCCATGCTCGCAACCATCTCTTTCTTGACCACGCCGCCAGCCGACAAGCCAAGGAAAACGTCAGCGCCGTGCATGACCTCCGCCAGTGTTCGGGCGCTTGTCTCTTGAGCAAATGGTTCCTTGTAGGGATCCATCAACTCCTTGCGGTCCTTGTAGACGACGCCTTCGATGTCCGCGATGGTGATATGCTCGCGTTTAAGACCAAGACCGACAAGGAGGTTGAGGCACGCGAGGGCTGCAGCGCCCGCCCCGCTACAGACGAGTTTGACGTCTTCAATCTTCTTGCCGACCACCTTGAGGCCGTTCAGAATTCCGGCTGCCACGACAATGGCGGTGCCATGCTGGTCGTCGTGAAACACGGGAATGCCCATGCGTTCTTTGAGTTGTCGCTCGATCTCGAAGCACTCCGGTGCCTTGATATCTTCGAGATTGATGCCACCGAATGTTGGCTCCAGCCGGGCCACCGCTTCAACAAAAGCTTCAACGCCTGTCTCATCAACCTCGATGTCATAGACGTCAATGCCGGCGAATTTCTTGAAGAGGACCGCCTTGCCTTCCATGACAGGTTTGGAGGCCAACGGACCAATATTGCCAAGTCCGAGAACTGCCGTTCCATTGGAGATTACGCCGACCAGATTGCCGCGCGCGGTCAACCGGGACGCCATCGCAGGGTCCTCATGGATTGCCGTACAGGCATGAGCAACGCCGGGCGAATAAGCAAGCGCCAGGTCGTTTTGGTTGGCAACGGGCTTGGTTGCCTGAATGGCAATCTTACCTGGGGGGTCCTGCTCGTGATAAGCGAGTGCGTTACGGCGGATTTCGTCTTGCGGCATGCTTCCCCCGGTCAATATTTTTGTGCTTGAGTTGAGCCTATTGCGCGGCCACGAACCGCAATACTAGCGGGTTTCTATGATATTGGCTTGGCAAAGTTCGGAAATTTGCTCGTTTGTTAACTGCAGCACGTTGGACAGGACGTCCTCCGTGTGCTCGCCGAGATGGGGCGGCGGAAGCTGGGCCGTTGTGTCATGCTGCTGCAACCGGATAGGATTGGCCGTAACCGGTAGGGTTCCAAGATCTTTTTGAGGTAAATCGCGCTGCATCCTGCGGTGCTGGACCTGCGGGTCCGCAAAAACCCGGTCAACTGTATTGATTGGCCCGCACGGAACTTGTGCCTTCTCAAGGACGTCGATCCATTCAGCGTTAGGGCGGGTTTTGAGAACTGGTTCCAGCAGCGGTATCAGCTCATCGCGATTGACGATGCGCTGCGGATTTGTTGCGTACTTTTCATCCCGGGCGAGGTGCTGCAACCCGGTGACTTCGCAGAAACGTTCGAACTGGCCGTCGTTGCCAACAGCCAGGATGATATGGCCATCAGCTGTTTCAAAGACCTGGTAGGGCACGACCGTCGGATGGGCATTCCCCATCCGTCCGGGCACTTTGCCAGCCACGTGATAGGTTGCCGCCTGATTGACCAATCCGGCAATGGTACAGTCGAAGAGCGCGACGTCGACATGGTCTCCCTCACCGGTCTGATCGCGCTTGATCAGGCACGACAGAATACCAGTAAGTGCATTCATGCCGGTAAGCTGGTCTGTAATGGCGACACCGACCTTGACCGGCGCACCGCCGTTGCTGTCGGGCTCGCCGGTTACGCTCATCAGCCCGCCCATACCCTGAAGGAGGAAATCATATCCGGCCCGATTGGCGTAGGGCCCGGTCTGCCCGAAACCTGTAATGGAACAGTAGACGATCTTGGGATTGACGGCTTTGAGGCTGGCGTAATCGAGGCCGTACTGCGCCAAGCCACCAACTTTGAAGTTCTCGACAACCACATCGGATACCTTGGCAAGCTGCCGGATAAGCTCCTGTCCTTCGGACTTCGTGATGTCGACAGCGACTGATTTCTTGCCGCGATTGGCGCACGAAAAATAAGCGGAAATCGCTGGGTGCGCCGCGTTCCCCTCGATTGCAAAGGGAGGCCCCCAGCCGCGTGTATCATCGCCGACGACCGGCCGTTCAATTTTGATCACTTCGGCGCCCATGTCGGCCAGATGCTGTGCCGCCCAAGGCCCCGCGAGAATGCGTGAAAGATCGAGTACCCGGATGTGCGACAAAGGAGCAGTCATGCGGCGTTTCCCCGTTTCGAAAATTCCAGTCTTTGCCTCTACCATAGCGCAATTCGCCTGGGCTATGCAGCGCATCGCAGCATGTCCGTGAAATTGATCAAGGAAAACGACCAATGTCTGGCAGCGAAAAGGGCGCACAAAGCAACAAAACGCGCTTCGTTCAAATGGGCCGCAATCATGATGACCCGCCGACCACGGTCAACTTGCCTGTCATGCGCGCATCAACCGTACTCTACGGGACGATGTCCATTATGAAAGACGCACGCGCGAGGAGCGATGCTGGCGAGACTGTTTTGCGTTACGGCTCGCGCGGAACGATCAATGCGTTTGCGTTGCAGGACGCCATCACCGAGATCGAAGGTGGTGTCGACACGACCCTTTTCCCAACCGGACTTGCTGCTATCGCTCACACATTTGTGTCATTGCTGCATCCAGGAGATCATCTGCTCTTAGCCGAAAGTGTCTATCGACCAACACGGGACCTGGCGACAGACTTTCTGCCTCAGCGCGGCATCGAATGCGAGTTCTACGCAGGTGGCCATGAGGAGGTCGAGAAGCGCCTGAAGCCCAACACGAAGATGGTTTACCTCGATAACCCCGGCTCGATCATCTATGACATCCAAGATATACCGGCACTGGCGAAATTACTCGAAGGGCGCGATACATTACTCGCAGTTGATAATACCTGGGGTGCCGCCGGTCTCCACAAACCGCTTGAGCTCGGAGCAGACGTGTCTGTCATTGCAGTCACGAAGTACATTGCCGGCCACTCTGACCTGATGATGGGCGCCGTTGCTGCAGCGTCAAGTTGCGCACCGCAGCTGCGAAAGGACTCGAATCTACTCGGCCAGACCGTATCGCCCGACGACGCCTATGCGGCCTTGCGCGGCCTGCGCACCGCGGCAGCCCGGCTTGCTATGCATCAAACCCACACGACTGAGGTGGTTACATGGCTTGAGCAGCATCCGCTTGTTGAGCACGTGCTTTATCCCGCCCTTGAGACCGACCCGGGTCACGCACTCTGGAAGCGTGACTTCCACGGGGCAAATGGTCTGTTCAGCGTCGTCTTCAAGTCTGATGTAACTCAGGAGCAGGCCGGAGTATTCGCAGAGTCGCTTGATCTCTTTGGCCTGGGCGCTTCATGGGGGGGCTATGAGAGCCTCATCATGGTTTATCCAGTCGTCCCCGGCTGGTCCGGTAATGCGTTGGCGCGCCTCCACATCGGCCTTGAAGAACCACAGGACCTGATCGCCGACCTCGAGCAAGCCTTGGCCAAAATGAGCGGCTAGCCACAATCACTAGCCTGGCAGGGTCACATAATCTTCCGATTGAGCCTCGCCGGGCTGCGTGCAAAACAGGTTATGGCTGTGATAACGCGACCACAGAATTGCGCTGGTGGCGCAATGGCGGACCTTGATGACTAGAAGTAGGCCATGATTCCGGCCTGACTGGGTCTGGGTCCTTGCGCTGTTAGTCTAACACCTTCCCCTCGTTTTCCCCGATCTTCAAACACGTTGGAATACGCGGAACGTTCGGGGGGCAGAGATGTTTCGTCTAGCAGTGCTTGGCAGTGCCAGAGCTCAGCTTGTCGCCATCATCGCAATGAGCGCGCTGGCGACACCATCAACGGTGAACGGCGCCGATAGAGGCTCCGCTTATTGGCATCCCTGGTTTGAGATTGGCGGCTATCACAGTAGCCGCGATGACGACAGCACTGGCACAACTGGCACCAATCGTGGCGAGACAACCATCTTCGCGCCAATCCGCGGCAGTGAGCGAACGCTGCTGTTCGGCCAGCTGACCGCCAAGTTCTTCGACGACAGCGCCAAGGAAGGCAACCTCGCATTCGGTTATCGCCAGATGATGCCGTCGGGTTTCAACATCGGTGCCTGGATCGGCGGCGACGTCCGCAGAACGGACATCGACAACACCTTCTGGCAGCTCTCTGGTGGCTTCGAGGCGTTGTCAAAGAACGTCGACCTGCGGCTGAATTGGTATGGCCCGGTGACCGCACCACAGACGGGTGTGGCAGGCTTCGCCCAGGTCCAACTGCAGGGCAATCAGATCTCCATCGTCGGTGGCGAGGAGGTTGGTCTCAAGGGCGTCGACGGGGAAGTCGGGTTTCGCCTGCCGACCGAGTACCTCAAGGTGGACCCAGACCTCTTTGAACTGCGCGCCTATGCCGGCGGGTATCACTTCTACAGTGCCGATGCGGAGGACAACGTCACTGGTGTCAAAGGCCGGCTGGAGTTGCGCGTCAACGATGTCATCGCGTCGATCCCGGGCTCGCGCCTCACAGCGGAGTACGAAGTCAGCCGTGATGATGTACGTGACACGCGCCACAACGTTGGCCTGCGCATGCGTATTCCGCTCAGTGGTGGCCAGCCCGCGCGGGCATTGGTCTCGCTCTCACACCAACAGCGCCGCATGCTCGATGGTGTCGAGCGCGACACCGACATCGTCACCGGCCGCAGCAAGCGCGAAGCCGTCGAAGACGCTCTGACCGGCACGGACTTCGATCGCGTCGCTTATGCTAATGCGACGACCGATGTGACAACCACATCGACGACGGCCGGCGCCAATTCACTGATCATCGTCAATGGCACGGTAACGGGTAGCCAGGACATCCAAGCCAATCAGACATTGCAGGGGGGCAGGTCGACGATCGAGATCCGCGGACGTCGCTCAGGCATCGTGTTGCCATTTACGGCACCGGGTACGGCTGGTCGACTGGAGATGCCGGATGTGAACCTGGACAATCTGGAGCTTAACGGCTCGAATATCCATGTCTCAGGGATCACCATTGTCGGTGGCATTGGGGATGAGGGAACTGGCTTATCGATGGGAGACAATCACAAGAACATATACCTGACGAACCTCTATATCTCGGGAACTCCAGATTTTGGAATTCGTGGTGGCGACAACAATCAGGTCGCGATTAGTAGTGTGACGCTCACGGAGATCGACTCAGATGCAATCAACTTTAACGATGATAATGTTGTCTTGATCTATGGAGTGACGATAGAGAACACATCTGGTGGCGGGATCGACTTCGACGCTTATAATACAGTGACGATAAGTGATACTAGAATTGAGAACATTGACGGGGAAGGCATTGACTTCGACATTAACAATCAACTGATCTCGATCACAAACACTGTTGTCACGAACACGGACGGTAGAGATGCGCTTCAGTTCAGCAGTGGGAACGCCAATATCAAGATTTCAAATGTGACGGTTCGAGGGGATGTTGGCGACGCAGTGGAGCTAGGGCATTCTAACGTGGCCGTGATATCGGGCCTCGACGTTGTTGGTTCTGACAAAGGCATCGCCATGATCACTAGGAACGCGACTGCGATCGTCTCAAATTCGACCTTCACAGATATTGGCGGCAAAGTCTTTGACTCAGGAAACGAGGCGACTTGGTCAGTTCAAAACTCGGTCGTCAATGGCGCTTCAGATGATGTTTTTGAGCTTGGCACTGACGATAAACTCTTTGTCGCGGGCAACACGTTCCTGGGAGATATCGCTGGCAACATCTTCAGCTTTGAGCAGGACGGAGCCGAGGTGCTAGACGGTAGCACTGGCAATGATATCAGTGGTGTGACATTCACTGCCGGTGGACAGGTTTGTGCCGTGGTTAGTGGCCGGACTTTCAGCGGCAGTGCCATCAACTTCTTGGACGGAACGACTGTCTCTCCACCAACCTGCTAGGTTTGCAACGCCACTTGAGCTGCAGGTAACACTCCCAAGTGGAAGAACGTTTGGACAGGCTGAGATGTGCAATGGTCGTTGTTGGCCCGATGCCTCTTGTCATTGCCCTGACCACTAACCAGTCCACAGACTGCTTTCTTGCGGACAAGTGGCCCTATCGCCTCTAATCTCTAGAGATATCTCGACTTGACGATCAGGCACGCACTCTCTGCCGAATTGTGCTCCTGGCACGGACTTCTGGAAGCGAGGGCACAATGAATGCATCGGCAATCTTGTCGAGGCTGGCAGCTGGTTTGGATGCTTTTTCCGACCACAGCGGAGAGGCGGACGACTCGAAGCACTGGGCGCGGAGGGCCATACGCGAACACAAGCGCGAGAGCGTAAAGCTTGCATTTAAGGCGAGAATGTTCGCCGTTGCAGCCTGCGCCATGCTTCTGGTCATCATGAACCCAACACTGCCGGTACTCTATTACGAGTGCTTGCTCGGTCTTTGTTTGCTTTTTGGCTGGATCCATACCCGGCTGAACGAGAACGGATCGACCCGTCCGGAACTCATTCTGCTGGTTGGCGATCTCATCTTAATGACCGTCGCGATCCTTGTCCCCAATCCGTTTCACGAAACAGATTGGCCAGTCGCGATGCGCTACCGGTTCGAGAACTTCACGTTCTATTTTGTGCTGCTGGCTGTTGCAACTTTGCTCTATTCCTGGCGGACAATCCTGGCAATGGCCGGATTGGTCGTGGTGTTATGGACCTTTGGCTTAATCGTCATTAGCACGATGACGGCAAGCAATCCGGACTTGAGCGCGGCTATATCAACCGCTCTTCCTGCTGATCCGCGTCTGGCCCGTATTCTTGACCCCAATAACGTGCAGTTCAATACGCGGTTGCAAGAGATGGTCCTATTTGTGGTCGTTGCCGTGGTTCTTGCAGCCGGCGTCCAGCGGTCCCAGACGCTTCTGATGAGCCACACCAAGTTGGAGCGTGAGCGCGCCAACCTTGCGCGCTATTTTTCACCCAACATGGTCGAAGAGTTATCACAGAACGATGAGCCGCTCCGCCATGTCCGCAGCTTGGACGTGGCTGTGCTTTTCGTGGACATCGTTGGTTTTACACGTTTTGCGGCGGACAATTCACCGGAACACGTCATTGAGACGTTGCGCGAGTTTCATGCGCGGATGGAAAGTGAAGTCTTCCGCAACAGCGGCACGCTCGACAAATACATGGGCGATGGCCTGATGGTGACGTTCGGCACACCGATTACGACCCCGGTCGACGCGATGAGTGCGATCTCATGCGCGCGATCCATGATGGAGTCGATTGATGAGTGGAACCGAGAACGCGCGGCGGCCGGGCTGAGCACGATCCGAGCGAGTTTCGGGCTGCACTACGGACCAGTTGTTCTCGGCGACATCGGTGTGCAACGCATGGAGTTTGCTGCGATCGGTAATACGGTGAATGTCGCAAGCCGCCTTGAAGCAATGACGCGTCGATTGGATGCCGTGTTGATCGCGAGCGATGCATTCGTTGATCATGCACGTCAACAAGCGAGCGACAATATTGAACTTCTGAAAGAGCTAACACGACTACCAGAACAGGAAATCGAAGGATTGTCGGAACCATTGCCGCTGTGGATGATCGCGCGCGATGCTGGGGCTGAGGTGCCGCGAAACCCAAAGCCGAACTAAGCCTATTTGCAGACCAGCGGATGAGGCTGGATCAATGTGCGAGGTATTTGTTGTGACCGACTTGCGACCAACAGTTGAAGCTCCAGATGATGATCCGTACCTCTGGCTCGAGGAGGTTGAGGGGGATCAAGCATTAGCCTGGATCGAAGAGCAGAACAGCAGGACACTTGCTGCTTTTGGTGGTGAAGCTTGGAGGAGTGACAGCGCGGTGCTGGCGGGCCTGCTTGATCGACCCGACAACATACCCTTTATCCGGCGCCGCGGAGAACTGCTCTACAATTTTTGGAAGGACGCGGACAATCCTCGCGGTCTCTGGCGCACCACAACGCTCGAGAGTTACCGATCTGGGAGCCCCAACTGGTCGACTGTGTTGGATCTCGATGAACTGGCGCGCGAGGAGGACAAGGATTGGATCTGGAGTGGTGCCTCCCTGTGTTCGGAGGACCGCAACAAGGCGATGATTGGTTTGTCGCCCGGCGGCAGCGATGCCGCAGAACAGCGCGAGTTCGATATGGCATCGCGCACGTTCAAGCAGGACGGCTTTCATCTACCCTGCGCGAAGAGCCGTACCTCCTGGCTGGATAAAGACACGCTCTTGGTGATGAGCCCACTCGGCGAGGAGATGGAAACAACATCCGGATACGCCCGGACAGCCCGGATCTGGACGCGTGGAAAGCCATTTGATGACGCAACTGTCATTTTTGATGTGCCCAAAGAGTACATGTTGGTTGGCGCTTCGAAAGTTCCGAAGAGAGATCTGGAAACGCTTTGGTTCGTTGCACTACCTTCGTTCTTTGAGCGAGAGTACTGGATCGGCGATCGCAGTGGCGCGCAGCAAAAGCTTGATCTGCCGAAAGATGCTGACGCTGGACTCTATGGCGAAACGTTACTCGTCCGGTTGCGAACGCCGTGGCAAGTCGGTGGAATGGAGTATCCTTCTGGCACTTTGCTCGCCATCGAAGTTGCTAAGTTTCTCAGTGGTGACCGGGATTTCATTGTTGCATTTCATCCGAATGACCGACGCGTTCTGCAATATTGGGTGTGGGTCGGTGACGACCTTGTGCTCTCAATTCTGGACAACCTGGAACCCGTATTCCAAGTGTTGAATTCTGCAGGTCGGCAACCCGAAACGCTGTTGGGATTGCCTGATCTTGGTGTAGTTCATGTTGCCGGCCTGGATGCGGAGCCAGAAGACAGTGACGGGACCTTGATCGCCAATGCGCAAGATCCCCTGACACCACCGACGCTGATGATTCAGACAAGCCGTTCCGACGATTGGGATGTTCTCAAGCAGGCTCCGGAAGCCTTCAAATCTCAAGGTCTCGAGTGCACGCGCCACGAAGCAACATCAAGCGATGGCGAACGGATCCCCTACATGCAGATTGGCCCCACAGGCAATCCGGACAGTGATGCGCCCGTCCACCTTTATGGCTACGGCGGATTCGAGGTTGCCATTCAGCCGAATTATCGGATTGGTATCGGCAAGCTCTGGCTAGAGCATGGTGGCACCAGCGTGCTTGCGAACATTCGCGGAGGGGGTGAGTTCGGGCCGGACTGGCACGAAGCTGGGCGGCGTGAAAAGAAGCGCCTTTCTCACGATGACTTTGCAGCAGTTGCGGCAGACCTGGTTGCCAGAGGTGTAACCAAGCCGGAGCGGATCGCGGCTGAAGGAGGGTCTAACGGTGGCATCCTCATTTCAAACATGTTCACCCGCTTCCCGGATCACTTCGGTGCGTTATTCTGTACGATCCCTTTGATCGACATGCGCCGCTACACCAAGCTTCTCGCAGGAGCGAGTTGGATCGCTGAATATGGTGATCCAGATGTTCCGGAAGACTGGGCTTTTCTCCAGACGTACTCAGCCTACCACCAGGTGCAGCCATCGGAACCAGGGAAGGTCTACCCAAAAATCCTATTGGCTACGACACGACGGGATGATCGGGTTCATCCCGGTCACGCGCGTAAGATGGCGGCAAAGCTCCAAGCCTTGGGCCACGAAGCATACTTCTACGAGCCCGCCGCGGGTGGGCATGGTTACGGCAAGGACAATAGCGAGGCCGCAGCCTTTACGGCTCTCGGCTTCCGCTTCCTTCGCGAGGGGATCGGTTGGGTGGAGTGATCGTCGGTTACGCTACGGTCGCGATCCAGAGCTACTCCTTGGCTTTCATTGCGTCCAAGTCCGCTGAGTACTCCTCCGAGCAGAATGTACCGCCCTGGTAGTAGTCACCGGCTGGGTCGGCCGAAATCGCGGCTTGGGCGGCCAAAATCTTTTCGGCAAAATCCTCCGACTTCCCATCCGGGTCGTATCCGAGACCTTTCGCATGTGAATTGTCGAACCATGAGCGCTCGTTGTCCGAGATGCCATACATCACTTCGAACACCAGGTTAGGGCGCTCCAGGCCGATGCGAATAAGCTGCACAAGGTCTTCAGGCGCAAGCCAGATGGCGAGCCGTCGTTCGTCAATGGGTTCGGGGCCGACGTTGCCAATCCGTAAGCAAGTTACGCCGATGCCGTGCTTATAGGCATACATCGCACCAATCGCCTCGCCGAAGGCCTTCGAGACGCCATAACGGCTGTCCGGTCGAAGTGTTACGTCGGTCGGGATCGTTTGTGACCGCGGGTAGAAGCCGACGGCATGATTGGAAGAGGCAAAGATGATGCGCTTCACGCCCTTGCGTCTCGCCGCCTCAAAGAGATTGTAACAGCCAACGATATTGGAGTTGAGGATACTCTCCCAGGGCGCTTCGCCAGAGATGCCGCCAAGGTGAACGATACCGCCGACCCCGTCACAAATACTCTCGACGGTACTCAGATCGTTTAGATTGGCTTGGACGAATTTCTCATCGGGGAGCAACGCCTTCGGTTCATTGATGTCACTCAGAATCAGATCCGGGTAGATCGGTTTCAACAGTTTGCGCAAGTGAGTACCAATTCCGCCCGACGCGCCCGTAATCAGAACCCTTTGCATATTATCCTCACCCTGCTCTCATGATCGAAATGGCTGCGTAGTCGATACTATTTCGCATCTCTTTGCAATGCCGTAGTGCGCCACGCATGTTATGATCGAGCGAGTGGCGTTAATCGAGTGATGGAGAACGATATGAAAGCCCTTAATCCTGATGGTGCACCGAAGCCGGCATCGGACTATGCGCAGTGTGTCATTCATAGCGCCGGTGCAGAACGCATCGTAATCTCCGGGCAGGTTGGCATGCGCCCCGACGGCACGATCGTAGAGGGATTGGAAGCGCAGACGGAACAGGTGTTCCAGAACATTTTTGCTGTGCTTGAGAATACCGGCTTCAAAAGAGAGGATCTCGTCAAGATTGTCGCCTACTGCACCGAGCCAGGGAAAGTGGGTGTGTTCCGCGATGTCCGCGATCGGGTCTTACAGGGGCATCTGTGCGCAAGCACCTATCTCGAGATTTCCGGGTTGGCATCTCCAAAGTTCATGATCGAGATTGAAGGCGAAGCCGTGAAGGAATGATGCTGCGGGGCGCCATGATGCCAGTCTACTGGTACAAGATACCGGCTATGGTGTCGGTCATCCTGGTTTCGCTTGTCAGCTTGTCTTTTTCGGCTGCTGCAACCCAGATCAGTTGTCCGCAGCCACCGGCACCTCAGCGCGCAATCAACCTGCAAGGATACTACACAGACGAGGCCAAGTCGGTTGTTGATCGAGAAGCTGCTGCGCGCAAGCGTGCTGCAGTCAAACCGCTCAACGACTATCTGAATGCCGTCACCAGGTTGGCTGATCGTGCCGTTCTGGCGCGTCCTGCCATACGACGCGAAGGATATGGCCAATGTGCCGTCTTTTGGTTGCGCGCATGGGCTGAGGGTGAAGCTTATCTTGGCGCCATGGGATCGAAGCAAGCCAAGGCGCAACGCAAGTGGGATCTGGCTGGTTTGGCACTCGCTTACCTGAAAGTGCGCCGCTTTGCCGACCCTGTCGATCGCAGTGTCATTGGTCCTTGGTTACAGAAAATCGCTGATCGAGCGCGGGCGGTTTACGATAGCCCTGGTAAGATCCGAAACAATCACTGGTACTGGCTTGGTCTTGGATTGGGGGCGGTTGGATTGGCAACCAGCAGTGAACGGCATTGGAACGATGCCCGAGGTATCATGCAGGATGCGGCAAGCGACATCAGGCTCGACGGCTTTCTGCCCAAGGAGCTTAAGCGTGGCAAGCGAGCGCTCCATTATCATGCGTTCTCTTTGATGCCACTCGTGACCTTGGCGGAGCTGGCAAGCGCCAAAGGGGAAGAGTGGTACAAACTGAAGAGCGGCAGTCTACATCGTCTCGTGCATGCAACGGTGCGATCACTCGTTGACCCTTCGGAGATAGAGCGTCGCGCCGGCGTTACGCAAGAGCGGCCGTTGCGGTCGCGGGCAGGCTGGGTTCAGCTCTACCAATCACGCTTCCCCGAGCGTCAATTGCCAGTAAGTTTGCCAGCTTCTAAGTCGCATCATCGTTGGCTAGGCGGCAACGTTCTGGCGCTTCGGCGCGCACTATCAGACTTCGCGTCTTTCAATTAGACGCGCAACTCTTTACAACTCAGCCCAAGATTCAAGCAATGCGGTCGCCGGACGCGATCGCGATGGAACCGGGGAAGAAACATGGCTCATCAGCCGACCGACCAGCAACGTGCCAATCTGCGATCAAAGGCATGGTTCGACAATCCAGCGAATGCTGACATGACGGCTCTCTATATCGAGCGCACGATGAATTTTGGCCTCACCCTGGATGAGTTGCAGTCCGGCAAGCCAATCATTGGGATCGCCCAAACAGGATCGGATATTTCGCCCTGCAACCGCCATCACATCTTCCTGGCCGACCGTGTCCGGGAAGGCATTCGCGAAGCCGGTGGCGTTTGCTTTGAATTCCCTGTTCACCCCATTCAAGAAACCTGCAAACGCCCAACGGCATCGCTGGATCGTAACCTTGCTTATTTGAGCCTCGTCGAGATTCTTTATGGCTATCCAATCGATGGTGTCGTTCTGACAACCGGATGCGATAAGACAACGCCGGCCCAGATCATGGGAGCTGCAACAGTCGATATACCAGCCATCGTTCTCTCTGGTGGACCAATGTTGAACGGCTGGCATAAGGGAGAACGGACCGGCTCTGGCACCATCGTTTGGAAGGCACGCGAGATGATGGCGCGCGGTGAGATTGACTATAAAGGTTTTGCCGAACTCGTCGCATCTTCTGCACCGTCCGCCGGACACTGCAATACGATGGGCACTGCCTCGACAATGAACTCGTTGGCTGAAGCCCTCGGCATGAGCCTGCCCGGTTGCGCGGCCATTCCTGCACCTTATCGCGAGCGCCAGCAGATGTCCTATGAGACCGGCAAGCGGATTGTCGATATGGTCTGGGAGGATCTGCGGCCCTCCAAAGTGCTGACCCGTGCGGCGTTTGAGAACGCAATTGTGGTGAATTCGGCGATCGGTGGTTCGACGAACGCCCCGATCCACTTGAACGGCATTGCGCGTCACATCGGTGTTGAGTTGAACAATGATGATTGGGAGAAGATCGGCTACGACGTCCCACTGCTCGTCAATCTACAGCCTGCCGGTGAGTATCTCGGCGAAGAGTATCACCGCGCCGGCGGTGTGCCCGCTGTCGTCGCGGAGCTGATTGCTCAAGGCAAGATCGATGGTTCCGCAACAACTGTGAACGGAAAGTCCCTCATCGAGAATTGCGAAGGCAGGTTCTCGGACGATCGTGCTGTCATCAAGCCATACGACTCGCCAATGCAGAAAGAAGCTGGCTTCCTCAATCTCAAAGGAAACCTGTTCGATAGTGCCATCATGAAGACATCTGTAATCTCGGAAGCGTTCCGTAAGCGCTACCTGGAAAATGCTGACGATCCCATGGCCTTCGAGGGCCGTGCAGTCGTGTTTGATGGCCCGGAAGATTACCATCATCGCATCGACGATCCGTCACTTGAGATCGATGAAAACAGCTTGCTCTTTATGCGCGGCGCCGGGCCTGTCGGCTATCCGGGCGCGGCCGAGGTCGTCAACATGCGCGCACCCGACTATCTCTTGAAGAAGGGGATTTCGGACCTGCCTTGCATTGGCGACGGACGGCAATCCGGAACCTCCGGTTCGCCATCGATCTTGAACGCATCGCCGGAAGCCGCAACCGGCGGTGGCCTTGCCATCCTCAAGACCGGCGACAAGGTTCGCATCGATCTTGCAAAGCGAACCGCCGACATCTTGATCTCTGATGATGAGCTGGCCGCACGCAAACAAGCCCTGGCCGATGCGGGTGGCTATAAGTATCCAGATCACCAGACACCCTGGCAGGAAATTCAGCGCGGTATTGTCGATGAGCTATCAAATGGCATGGTATTGAAGCCAGCCGTTAATTATCAGCGGATTGCCGAGACGAAGGGTGTTCCGCGCGACAACCATTAGAGCGAGCTGCCTCTGGATAGAAATGCCGCTTCACGCACGACGTTTGCTTCAGTCAGAATGTGGGATGCGCTGGATATTGCATCACGAATCCCGCTGCCCGGCCTCGATACGCGCGGGTAGCCGGTTGCCAGCTGGAGCCAATGGGCAGACCCATTCCTCGCTGTGGGCGCAAGAGGGGTAATAGGCAAAATTGAAGTCCACGATGAGTTTCTCGCCCACCATGCCGAGGTCTGCCCCTTTGATGGTGTCGAGGACGTAGCGTCCTCCACCATATGTCTCAACACCACTGGTTTCATCGGCGAAGGGAAGAAACAAGCCCCCACCATAACCACCGATCCAGTAAACTTGAAGCTCCTTGCCACATGCCTCTTCAAGACCCTCGGTACGAGCAAATGCCTGGACGTTAAGAACACCGTCTTGTCCAATTGGCCAAGCTTCCGGCTCGGCGACAAGCGGCTTGAGGCCGACCTCGAACCGGCTGTCAGAGTTGTAAGGAAAGTAACGGACTTTGCCGCGATCATTCTCTGGCAGGGCACTGTTTGGCGATTGCAGATGGTTCGCAAACAAGTGCCCACGCGCCTGCTTCCATTCTTCCCAGGCCACCATTGGGTTATCCGCGGCGCGCACATTGGCATAAATTTCGGCCACCTGGCGACGCCAGTCGGCCAGCTGCAACTGCTTCATAATCGAGATTGGTCCTTGCTTGCTGGTTACGCTTGTAGCGCGGTCAGCTTTCTCCTGATCTGCGGTAGCGTATCCGTTCCCCAATAAAGCTCGCCATCGACATAGAAACTGGGGACACCAAACACACCGTGCTCGGCCTCAGCTTTTTGATTGATCGTGTTGAGTTCGGCGGCACCGCTCGGTAGGCGCTTGTCGAAGGTCGAAACATCGCCACCTGTTTCGCTGAGAGCGGCTCGCACATGGTCAGCGTCGTCCGGGTCAAGTTCCCGCAGAAATACACGCTGGAAGACATAGTCGTGAAACGCTCTAAATACACCATCATCCTTGGCTTGCAGGAGACCCACGTGAGCTGGCGTTGGATCAAAGATCCGCTTCGTGCCGCGGATCGTCAGGCCCTGCTCCGCCCCGACACGCCGCACATTCTTATACATGTATTTGATTTTGCGGAATTCACGTTCGTTGCGTCCATCCGCCGGGCCAAAGACTTCTTGCAGCGGCGTTGTGTAGGGCAACCAGTCTAGCGTGATGCCGAAGTCTGACTCCCAACTGTAGGCTTCAGCTTTGGCAACAAATGTGTAGGGGCTTCGAAAGTCGGTGTATGCCGTTATCGTCAAGGGCATTGTCTTGTCTCGGTTACGATCTGCGCACCAAACCCATTGGCATGGTCGAGATCCGGTTCATTTCTTCACTATCAAACAGTTTCGGGTTCTTGAGATAGTCGAGGAACATATCGGTCGCGTCGTCGCCCCAGAAAACCTGGCCGTCGATGGCAAAGGTCGGCACCCCGAATGCACCGGCAGCGATCGCCTCTTCAGTATTTGATTTCAGCGCTGCTTTGACATCGTCTTGAGCGATGCGATCAGCAAAGTCAGCAATGCCAAGTTTCTCGGCAGCCGCAGCTACAGATGCCGGGTCATCTGGTTGATTACCCTCGCCATAGATGTGGTGGAAGATGGTTTGTACAGATTGTAGGTCCGAGCCAGCAGCAATCGCGAGCCGCAACATGTGCAGTGGCTGGAATGGATGTGATGGCGGCATTTGAAACGGCACGCCGCGGCGGTCAGCCTGCCATTTGAAAAAGCGGTAAACAAAGATGCGTTTGGTCGGTAGCTCCGCTGGGCCAAGTTGGCCCCAATGCTTCAGTAAGCCGGCAAACAAAACGGGTTTCAGCTCGATCTCAAGGTCATCCGGCAGCTCGCCGAAACGCGCAAATTGCAGATATGCAAATGGCGAGATGAAATCAAAGTACCATTGCGCCTTCTTCATGGGACACGCCTGCCTTCTTGCTGAGTGAACGCCACGCCCTAGCCTACAGCTTGACTAAACAGTTGCTGCTTCGCTTCTGCGGATTTTGCAATTTCAACGTAGCGGTCTTTGAGGACATCGATACCTCGACTAACGGCGGGACGGCTGCGGATCTCCCCGTACCATCGCGAGACATGCGGGAAATTCTCGATCTTCTGACCGCAAAGCTTGTTGATCCTGACCCATGGGAAACATGCCATGTCGGCGATCGTATAGTTACCACAGATATAATCGCGGTCAGAAAGCCGCTTGTCGAGAACGCCAAGTAAACGCGAGGTTTCATTGACATAGCGGTCCGTGGCGTAGCTCTCATCGACATCGGCGTGATGGAAGAAGTGTTCCGCCTGGCCCATCATCGGCCCAAGCCCGCCCATCTGCCACATCAACCACTGCATCACGTCCCAACGCTCGTCCGGCTCACTCGGTAAAAACTGACCAGACTTTTGAGCGAGATACAACAAGATGGCGCCGGTCTCGAAAACAGTGACGGCTGAACCATCCGGACCATCGTGATCAACAATCGCCGGTACTTTGCTGTTGGGATTGATCGTCTTGTACTGCTCGGTAAATTGATCGCCGGATACAATCGCTACGGGTTGGACCTCGTAAATCAAACCCGCTTCTTCCAGCATGATGTGGACCTTGTGTCCGTTGGGACAAAACCATGTGTAAAGGTCAATCATGCAATGCCGCCCGTTCGAATCCGGTGGAACCTCAAGCTATCGAACTTGTTCGTATCACAAATCAATCCGGCGACCATCGGCACTTGATTGATAGATCGCATTCTCGATCTCAATATTGCGCAGATAGTCCTCACCGGTGTTCTCCAACGGACGTTCGCCTTTGAGGGCTTCGATGCTTGCCGCCTGAAGGAGATAGACGCAATCGCCACCGAACGCATGGTCACGCCAGTCGTACTCAATAACCTCGACTTCGTTGGAACCATGTGCCCGCCGGGTGATGGTGCCATCTCCGCTCAATTCGATGACGCCGCCTGAGCCTTCAACAATCATCTCACCCATAGTCAGGCGCCGGTTCTCTGCCTTGTGGTCCGACAGGCGATTGCCGTCAAAGACCCCGCGTGTACCATTGGCAAACTGGAAGACAATGACGCCGGCGTCCTCACCGGCAATCACAGGGTTAACGCGTCGGAGGTCAGCATAGACGTTGGTCATCTCTCCCATCAGGAAGCGGAACGTATCGATGAGGTGGATCGCCGTCTCATGAACCAGGAAGCGCTCCATCTTTTGAAAGTATGGTTGGCGCTCAAGGTAAGCCTCCGGCCCTTGGCCATCCCCAGGCCTCAACCGAAACAAAATCTGATAGGGATCGCCAATGTCACCACGATCCAGCATTGTCTTGATCTGGCGATGCCAGGGTTGATATCTGAAGTTCTCGTGGATGATGAGCTTTATGTCTGCTTGCTTGGCTATGGCTGTGGCCTGTCGAGCTTCCTCCAACGTCGAGCAAAACGGTTTCTGACAAATGACGTCAACGCCGCGTTCCGCAGCTGCTGTTATTGCAGCGAGATGCGTTTCCGGCGGTGTGATAATGTCGAGAACATCAGGTGATGTTGCATCAAGCATTTCTGGAACGCTTTCGAACACCTTTGGAACGCGAAACGTTTCAGCGATCTCCTGCGCACCAGCAATCGTGCGGTTCGCTGTCGCGACCAGTTCAACGGTCTCGATACGACTCCACGCCTCATATTGAAAGCGCGAGAAGTATCCCGCACCGACAGCGGCAACTCTCAGTTTGTCCGACATGATATTCCCTGTTCTAGGAAAAGTGACTGGGGCTTAGGCGTCGGCCGCGGCTGGCTCAGCATCTGAGTGCTGTTCGTCACCTTCGGCAGCAGCAAGTGTGCTCTCCAGTGGATAAGCTGCGATCGGTTCGCTACGATCCGACATGTGGATTTCGCGATGTTCGGTTGTCGGGATCGGCATCCCAGCGACCTGGAGCGTTGCGCGCGAAACCAGACAGTCAGCGAGAAGCTCCTTGGTGGCATTCTCCAAACGGCTAGCGATCGTTACGGTTTCACCGAGCGCTGTTGACATAAAGCCGTGCTCTTCATCGCCAATCCGCGCCATCACCAGTGAGCCGGAGTGAATCCCGATACCGATGCGCACCGGTTGCGGCAGTGCAGATGAGAACTCCTGGTTCAAAACCTCCGCCGACTTCAACATGTCCTGGGCGGCCTGAATGGCGGCTTTGGCACCGGCGCGATTTCCGGACTGGCCGAAGACAGCCATGATGCCGTCGGTCAGAAACATGGTGACGCGCCCGCCTCGTCCCTCGATAGCCTGCCGCATCTCTTCGACAAACCGATTCAAGAGAACCACTAGGTCATAAGGGAGTTGCGTCTGGGTGAGGCGGTCAAAGGCGCGAAGATCAACGAACACCACAGTCGCGGATTGCTCGACCCCGGTTTTGAAGGCCTCATCATTCCAATCCATCTGTGAACTCGCCGCATCGACTGGCAACACGATTTGCACGCTGAGATCACGTTTCGGGCGAATCTGGCATGCCAACCTTATTCGCGCCGGTGCGGAGATGCGCTTCAATAGGGCTGCTTCCGCCGGACCAGGTGGATCGAGAGTGTCATTGCCTTTCAGAACCAGAACACGGCAGGTCGAACACCGTCCGCGCCCACCGCAAAGTGATGGATGTGGGATGCCCTTGCTGCGGCTCGCTTCAAGCAGAGTGAGACCGCGGGCCATGCTGACATCGCCATGTCCGGTATAGCGAAGCACCACGTTACCACCAACACGTCTGTAGAACTCAAGCCCAACCACAAGCGCAACGAGCAGACCGGCTGATGAGATCAAGGCCAAGTTGGTGTAGCGGGCGGCAGTGATGAATGCTGCGATCTGTGCATCTGTCCAATTGAGCTTTTCAGTGTCAAACTCAAGTGCTTCCCGTCCACCGGCAACAAAGCCTGCAAGGCCGAGGACTGGGATCGCAAACGCGAGAACCAAACCAACATCACGGATCTTGGGATACCAGGACTTTGATCGCCAGAGATAGTGAAGACCAATGACACCGTGTACCCAGACCACGGTGACCAGAAGGGCTTGATCCCAAAACTTGCCCGGCCACAATTGACTGAGTGTGCCGAGATAGCTGTCATTCACGCCGGCAAACTCGGACACATAGCGGGTCCCGATGACGTGCTCGTAGAGAAGCACCGGGATTAGTAATCCAAGCGCGATCTGCACGGCTTCTTGTAATGGCATGCGCCAGGTTCGGCGTTGCACGATGCGCTTCACCGCCAACAGGACATGGACCAGAGCGGCGCCATAGAGGATGATGGATCCCGGCAATGATCGCCAAACATAAACACGCCAGTTCTGGACGGCTTGCATGGCGTCGACACCGAAAATACCGACAGCATGGTTGAGGAGATGGGTGAGGACGAAGACGAACAGGATTAATCCTGCCCACAGTCGGGTAGTGCGCTCCCAAGCAATTCCGCCCACGCGTGCGTTCTGGCTCTGAGCCTCGTTAGTGTCAGTCATTCTCTACTCACGCGTCCGCACGGGCGGCAACCTGTCGGTTCATCGATTCGACCCGACGGGCCAGCTCTTTGGCGATTGCCAATGTCAATTGCGGTACGTCGCGGGCAACTTCATTGAACGTATAACGATCGATTTGGATGACCGTGACCGGGGTCGCAGCTTCAATCGTTGCGGTGCGCGCCTGATCGCACAGTACGCCGGTTTCCCCGAACATGTTTCCTTCGCCAATTTGCGCAAGGCGCACCCGGTGTCCCTCGGCTTCCTTGATCACATCAACGGTGCCTTCAAGGATGACATAGAGAGCTTCGGGAGGATCGTTCTCACGGAATATGACGTCTCCTGCCTCATAAGACATACGCTGCCCGGAGAGCGCGAACAGGCGCAGTTTGGCGACATCCACTTCGTGGAACATCGGGATTTTTTGCAGTGCGGCGCATTCAGCCTGAATACTCATCGATCAGTTCAATCCCTTTACTCGCCTGGAACCTGTTCCAATTTCGAACCAAATCCTGATTTTAATGACTCTCCATAGTCGCTCACGCGAACTCCATCGAATTCAATAACCCGATCGAAGTCTCCCGTATATGTCCGGTCTGAGAAAGCCATAATCAAGGTCTTGCCCTGCATCAACTCATGCAGGCCGCTGACCAAACGTTCGGCATCCTCACTGGAGAAGTCCGAGAGGCTGCCATCAACGATCAAGGTCTCCGGACGTCGGATAACACAGCGTGCGAGATTGACGGCAAACCTTTGCGGGGCAAATAGCAGCTTGCCGCCGGGGCCAACTTCATAGTCGAGGCCTAGCTTGTAGACCGTGTCCAGGAGCCCAAGCTCTGTCAGTGACGTCTTGAGAACCGCTGCCACCTTTTGTTCGGAATTTGAGATGCCGTATGCAACTCGACCAAACAGCAGGTTATCTCGGATCGGCGCCGCATGGATCACGCGGTCCGGATCATAGAACTCGATCTCAGCTTCATACTGCTGCGGAATGAATTTCCGGAAGCTTTGCCGGGCGCGCAAGACGCGTTGCTCCAAGGCCGGGTCAATCAAGCTCAATCGATGTCGCGGCTCAATGTACCCAAGCGCCAATCCGATCAAACGATCATAGTCGACGCGCGATAGTTTGGTGCCAGCATCTCGAGCTTGGGCTTTTTCGATCAGTTCTGCAAATTCTTCAAGTTCGCTCGATTGCATCAAGGCATAGCGTTCGAACAAGGGGTGGCCGGGCGGAAGACCGGCAAACGTCTCGATTGTTGTCTCGGCGATGTTCTGGCCGAGGTCAGCAAGTGGCTTTTCCAGTCCCTCCGAACTGATGATCGCACGGAAAAACCGATCGCTCGCCAGACCGCGCGAAGACAATCGTTCACCAGCGGCAACGCCGAACACCAGGTTCTCACCCAGCGATGCATTCCGGTTGAAGTTCATTGGATCGAACGGCTCGATTACGTTGAGCAGATTCTCCTCAGCAAGGTGCTCACGAACCACGTGCCGAGCATCAACGATGCGCTCAAGGATATCAGGATCTGTGTCGCGGCTCAGTGTTCCAAGTAAGCCGAAGTTATAGATGTCGCCTTCAAGACCCGTTGTGCGCAGCGCACTAAATACAGCGTGATCAAGCTCTTCTGAACTCGTCACACCGGCTGCCGAGTAGTCAACCCAATCTGCCTCCAGTCCAATTTTCGGATTGTCGGTGCGTTCCGATTCGACAAGGGCCAGGCGCTCTTCAGCAGTCTCCGGTTCACGAATGGTTGGTGTTGATCTCTGCAACGAGAACGTCACGTTCTCGCGAAGTGATCCAGGAAACAGAATTGGTTCCGGCAATGCATAGGCAAAATGGCGACTGAAGGCGTCATTGCCGATTCTGGCGAGATCAATCTCACCAATTCGCAGCCGCCCCTCGAAGTCGGTAGTTTGACGTCCGAGCAGGCGCATGAGCACATCTCGGCCACTGCCTGGTGGACCAACAACAGCGACATGGGACGGGCGATCGAGCGAGACGGTCAATGCGTCCAGTATTGGGCTGCCGCGTTGGTCCGTAACGCGGAGGCCGTCCATCCGAATGGGAGATGTCCCACTCAGCTTCTCTTCGGCCTTCGGATCCTCTTTCGGCATAAGCTTCTCAGCGCCGAACTGGGAGATCACCTGATGATACTTGATCGTGACATCGGCTCTGCGCTGATCCCAGTCGATCAGCTCTTTGACCGGCGGGGGCAGGTCTTTGTAGGCGGCGATGACAGCCACCAGCTGTCCGATATCCAGTGAGCCGGTCAGCGCAAAGTAACCACCAATGGCGTAAAAGAAGAACGGCGTGATCTGCGACAGAAGCGTGTTCAGGTACTTAACTGCATACTTGCGGTTATAGAGGGCGACGCGAATACGAAACAGGTGCGCCAGGCGACCGCCGACCTCAGCTTCTGCGTAAGGCGCCGTACCGTGCCCGTGGATGAGTGGAGCGCCGTCAACCATCTCGCCAATACGGCCAGCGAGCTTACGCGCTGCGATTTGTCGAGCGCGCGCATACTCCAACTGTTTGCGGCGCAGGATAGGAATGATGAAGGCCTGCAACAGAACAATAGACAGTGCCACAAGACCGAGCCAGAAGCTCTGGACCATAATGAACAGAAGCGCGGTAAGCGCCTGTGTTCCGAGAAAGACAGGGAGCACGAATGCATCGCCAATGAAGCCACCAATCGGTTCGACTTCATTGTTGATCATTGTGGCTGCTTCAGCCGGCTTGACCTGCCGTGCATCCTCTGGCCGGAACCGCATCAAGCGCGAAAACAGATCGAACCGCAGTCGCCGCAGCATCCTCTCGGCCAACACGCCTTTGTCGATGTTTATTCTGTAACGAAAGGCCCCGTTGATGAGAACGAAGAGCAGGAAGAGGAAGCTTAGAGCCAGCAAATAACCGATCTGGTCAAAATCAAAGCCTTCGAAAATGGTGAGTGTGCCACCGCCGAGGAATTCTGGCAGACCGAACGAAAAATTGAACATGTTCGCCGTAGTCTTGCCGTCGGTGAAAGCCTCACCCTGGAGTGCCTCGTTGACGATGCGCTTCGGGACGTCCAGCGACATCCAATAGAACGGCAGCGCAGCAATAATCAGGAACAAAATCGCTATTTGTTCGCGCTTGCTGTGCTGCCAGACGTAACGGAATAAGTTCGGATTCAATGGCCTTGCTTTCTCTCGTCCAGACTTCCTATCAACGCTCGCCTCTCGAAACGCAGAGGGCGCGGCTGACCATTGCTCAAATTGGTATTCACGCTTAAGTACCAGATGTAGTCAACTGGCGCCAAGATGGCCAGCTAACATCTTTTCTGAGTATAAATAGAAAAGGCCATTGGGCATCACAATTTGCTGAAGATGCCAAGTCGAGGAAATCGGTCGAGACAGGGCCAAGGCATGTATAGCCGTCCGGTTCGGCGCCAGCACATGGAACTTGGGATTTCTATGACCAGTGCCGAGCTTCATCCCGCACAGTAAAGACGAGTGCTGATGAAAATTGCCTTCTATGCGCCCATGAAGTCGCCATATCATCCGGTCCCGTCGGGAGATCGGCTTATGGGGAGGTTGCTATTGCAGGTTCTGCGCAACATCTCGTCGCCTGCAGATGTTCGCCTGGCCAGTGAGTTTCGTGCCTATAGCAGCCAGCCAAATCCTGACAAACTGATCGAAAATCAAGCCAACGCCGCGATCGAAGCAGCGGCCGTTATTGCGAATTGGGAGCAGCAGAGTTGGGCGCCGGATGTCTGGTTTACATATCACCCCTATTATAAGGCACCCGACTGGCTAGGGCCGGTGGTGGCTCAACGGTTTAACTGCCCGATCATCACCGCCGAGGCCTCATATTCAATAAAGCGCGCCAAAGATGACTGGGCGCCATGGCATAGCCAACACGAGGCGAGCTTACGGCAGGCGCAATGCCATCTCTTCATGAAGCAACGGGATCGACCTGGATTACTGGAGTTGCCGTGCACCGAGGATCAGTTGGTGCATCTGCCGCCATTTATAGATGTTGCACCGTTCGTACCTCTGAAGTCGCTCGCACCAGCTAGCGAAGCGGAGCGTCGTCACCCAACCCGTTTCGTAACTGTGGCAATGATGCGAGCTGATGTGAAGCTCAAGAGCTATCAGTTCCTCGCAGAGGCCCTATCAGATCTCCAACAGGAGAATTGGACGCTCGATATTGTTGGTGATGGTGCAGCTCGCAACGAAGTTGAAGCCTCGTTCGCGAAGATCCCAAGTCAGCGAATACGTTGGCACGGCAAAGTCGCCCCAGAAAACATGCCGCCGCTTTTGTCAAATGCGGATGTGTTCGTCTGGCCCGGCTTTGATGAGGCTTACGGCCTGGCCTATTTGGAAGCGCAAGCCAGCGGTTTACCCGTTGTCGCCCAGAACACCGCCGGTGTGCCTGAAGTTGTGCGTGATGGTGAAACCGGCATCCTTACTCAGGAAAACGACATCGAGGCCTTTCGAGATGCCCTGCGTGCCTTGATTGGAAACCACGCGGAAGTGCTACGGCTGGGAAGGCATGCCAGGTCATTTGTCCACGAAGAACGTTCCTTGCATCAGGCGCAAAGCGTTATCGCAAAGGCGCTAGAGTATGTTCTGGCGGAGCATTCTAAGCGGCAAAACTAAACCGTCGTCGCACGAAGAACTGAGAGTCGCGATCTGGCTGCTCACAGATGGCAATGCCATCAAATACGACGGCATGATCAATATGCGCATACAAGTCTTGCAGCGTTGCGAGTGCCTCTTGCTGAACGGTTTCCGGTAGACGGCCGGTTAGTGTCATATGGAACCGGAACTCATCAAAGACATACGGATATCCCCACGCATCCAGGTTCTCAATTTGCTTGTCGGTGAGTGGAGACTTCAGCCGGCGCTCTCGATCAGCAGCGGTAAGCGGCGCACGGAATGGCTCGAATTTCTGAACGCAGGCCGCTGCAAGGTCACTGAGCTCCGGTGATATTTCCTCTGGTACCAGCGCCAGGAAACTTCCGATCGCAGCAACTTTGAGCCGGGGCACCTGGAACGTCTGGCGCTCTTTGGAGAACGTGGCTACCGCTGTCTCGAGATCATCAATGCCCAGATTTTCAGCGAGAGAGAAAGGTGGTTTGAGGGTTGCATGAAATCCGTACCGGCGCGGATCGGCGGTCCAATCACGTGCACCCTGCTGGGCGTAAAAGGGGTGTTCGTGAAAGTCTTTATCGACGCGCGCATGGCTATCATAGCCGACAGCTCTACATCCGAATCGCCAGAGTGCGGTGTCTGCTTTTGGTACGAAGTAAATTGCATATCGCGCCATGGCCGATACCCTTTGGTTTAAGGCTGAGGGTTTGCTGGAACACCCTCGATGCTCTCGCTACCCCGCATATACAGATAGCTCCCGTTCCCTGACACGCAGATGACATTATCGGCGTCTCGAACTTCACCTCGGCATGTCGCCACACCGTTCTCAACCCCGCGCACCCATGCTTCTGCGCGCACAATCGGCGTCCGCGCCACGGCCACAAAGTTGCTTGTGAGCGATAGCGTCACACAACGTCTGACGTTGCCTTGAATGCTGCACCACGTGGAGGCATGCCCCATCGCCGCATCGAGGATCGTCATATAGACGCCGCCATGCAGAAAACCGCTGGAATTCGTGTGACGCTCGGTGATTTCCACTTCGAAAATCGCGTGGCCTTCTTCCCAGACTGGTGTCCGATAGCCGACAAGTGCCTTGAAACCGGAAGGTTTGCCAAGATCGATTTGGTCGCTCTTGTCGTTCATGGCCGCCCTGATAAACTCTGCCCCATTCCCGTGGAGAGATAACACAAGGATGACCCGCGATGTCAGAGCCATTGCGCGCAGCCCAGCCGGTGCCCGGTAGCGTCCTCGATGAACTGAAGGCCATAGTCGGGCCGGCCGGTTTTCTGGAGGACGCCAGCGATGTCGATCCCTACTGCAAGAGCTGGCGCGATGACTTCTCTGGCGCGGTCCCATTGGTATTGCGGCCGCAGACCACTGAAGAAGTGGCCGCACTTGTAAAGTGCTGCGCCCGTCATGGGACGGCGATTGTCCCTCAAGGTGGTAACACAGGGCTGACTGGCGGCGGGCAGCCTCACTCGGACATGAGCGAAGTGATCATTTCGACCGCTCGCATGAATAAGGTCCGGGAAATCGACCTCGAAAACGATACTTTAACGGTCGAGTCAGGCGTGGTCCTGCAGCAGATCCAGAGCATTGCCGATGATAACCAGCGCCTATTCCCGTTGAGCCTCGGCGCAGAAGGTTCCTGTCAGATCGGCGGCAATCTCTCGACCAATGCCGGCGGCACACAGGTTTTGCGTTATGGCAATACACGCGCGTTGGTGCTCGGCCTCGAAGTCGTGCTGCCCAACGGAGAGATCTGGCATGGTCTACGCGGTCTGCGAAAAGACAACACCGGCTATGATCTGAAGCATCTTTTTATCGGCGCCGAGGGAACACTCGGCATCGTGACGGCGGCCGTGTTGCGGTTGTTCCCGAAACCAACGGCCAGCGAAACCGCCTGGATGGGCCTCAAGTCGCCGCAGGATGCGGTGAAGCTGCTCAGCCACATGCGCTCAAAGTTGGGTGACCAGGTCTCCGGTTTCGAGCTGATGCAACGCACGATTATCGATTTCGTGCTCGAAGGTGTACCCGGCCACGAGGACCCGATGGCGACGCAGCATGCCTGGTACGTGCTTGCGGAAGTGACCGGTCAGGGTGAGCCTGGCTCATTGGCGGAGCCGTTCACGGATGCGCTCGGCGAAGCCATGGAACTCGGTCTGGTTGACGATGCCGTCGTTGCCGCGTCAGGGGCGCAGGCTGGTCGGTTCTGGAAAATGCGCGAAGACATGGCTGAGGCTCAAAAGGCCATCGGTGTCGGCATCAAGCATGACGTCTCGGTACCGGTATCCAAGATCTCCGAATTTATCGAGCGCGCCAATGCGAAGCTCGTGAAGGCTTATCCGGGGCTCAGGACATGCGCCTTTGGTCATGTCGGCGACGGCAACATGCACTTTAATCCAATGTCGCCGGCGGACTGGACAAAGACCGAGACATTTCGCACCGAACGCGAGCCCATCAACCGCATTGTTCACGACCTGGTCGTCGAACTCGGTGGTTCGATCAGCGCGGAGCACGGTATTGGACGCCTGCGCCTGGATGAGAACATGCACTACAAGACCGACGTGGAGGCGGCCATGATGCGGTCCGTCAAACAGGCGCTCGATCCGCAAAACATCATGAACCCGGGCAAGGTCATTCGGTTGTGAGTGGCGCCAGACTGATAGCGGCTGACTGGGGGACCACGTCGTTACGCGTTTATGTGGTCGGCGATGACGGCGCCATCCTGGAGAAGAGTGAATCGTCAAATGGCATCCTGAGCATTCCGAACGATCAGTTCGACGGGGTTTTGCAGAATTCCCTAGCTGCACTCAAGTCCGACGCTGCTGGGTTGCCCGTCATTCTGTCAGGCATGATTGGCAGTCGTCAGGGTTGGGTTGAGGCGCCTTACGCCAAGTGCCCGGCCTCGATCAATGATCTCGCCAATGCAGTCACTAAGGTCGATGTGTCGGCAGGGTCCGACGTCCATATCATTCCGGGCATCGAAACCCGGTCCAGCGCGGGCGTCCCGGATGTGATTAGGGGAGAAGAGACGCAGATCTTCGGCGCACTGACCCAATTTGATGTAAGTGACGCCACGTTCCTGCTGCCGGGCACACATTCCAAATGGGTGACGGTCGAAAACGGGCAGATCATCGGCTTCCAAACCTACATGACAGGAGAAGTCTTCTCCGCTCTTCGTGATCACACAATTCTCGGTCGCATGATGGCGGAACCTGCCAGCGATGCATCATTCGAACGGGGCGTCGCTGCGAGCGCCTCGGACGTCGGGCACGATGGGCCTGGCCATTTGCTCCATCAGCTGTTTTCAACGCGAACACTCGGACTATTCGGTGAGCTCTCTGATAACGAGGCTTCAGGCTATTTGTCAGGACTACTCATCGGTTCGGAGATGCGGGCAGGCGCAAAACACCAACAAAGTGCACTTCACGTTATGGCCGGCTCGACACTGAGCGACCTCTATGTCAGAGCTGCAGGGACGCTCGATGTGGCGGTCATTGCGGTGGATCCGGAGAGCATTGTACACGGCCATCGTGCTATTGCCGAAGCAGCTGGAATGTAGGCGGGACAAATAAATGGATTTTGCCGAGGCTCTCAATGCTTGCCCATTGGTCGCTATCCTGCGCGGTATCAAGCCCAATGAAGTCGATGACATATCCGACGCGCTTTTTGAGGCCGGCATTCGGATTATAGAAGTTCCATTGAACTCTCCGGAGCCGCTGCGTTCAATCGAACGATTGGCCGAGCGTCACGGTGATCATGCGCTCATTGGTGCCGGCACTGTGATGACGCCGGAAGATGTCATTGATGTCCGCGATGCCGGAGGTGAGCTCATCGTCATGCCGCACATGGACCCGGAAATCATTGATGAAGCCAAAGCAGAAGGCCTGACCTGTGTGCCAGGTGTCGCGACCCCGACCGAGGGCTTTCACGCACTGACCGCCGGCGCCGATGCCCTGAAGCTTTTTCCGGCTGAATCCATACCCCCGAAGGTCGTAAAAGCTTGGAGAGCCGTCTTCCCGGCAGAAACCCGTCTACTTGCCGTGGGCGGCATCTCTGCGGAGAATATTCTGGACTATGCAGCCGCCGGCACATCTGGCTACGGCATTGGCTCCAGCCTTTATAGTCCCGGCAAGTCTGCGGCAGAAGTTCTTGCCAACGCGCGCGAACTGCTGCACGCCTACGGCGAAAACAAAGCCTAACAGTAACGCTCTGCCACAAGGCCCTGCGAATTGGTCCGTGGTGCGCGATTGCTGAAGCAAGATGATTGGGAGGCCAGCAATGTCAGAACCTTGTGACCTAAGCGCTGTCGAGGCGCGCCGCCGGATTGGCAATAAGCAACTCTCGCCGGTCGAATTGCTGAACAGTTGCTTGAAGCGGATCGAGGAGACCAACGCCGCGGTGAATTCGGTGGTGGCAATCGATATCGAAGCCGCGAAAGACGCAGCAGAGTTGGCAGAGCGAACCGTGATGCATGGCGAGCCACTCGGAACGCTGCACGGTTTGCCACTTGGTGTGAAAGATCTGCAGGCGACGGCCGGATTAACAACCACCTGGGGCTCACTGATCCACAAGGATCATGTGCCGGACGAAGATGAAGACGGTATCGCCAATCTCCGCGATGAAGGCGCAGTCGTACTGTGTAAGACGAATACCCCGGAGTTTGGCGCTGGAGCCAACACCAAGAACCGGGTTTACGGTGCAACCGGCAATCCGTTTGACCCCATGAAAACCTGCGCCGGTTCGTCTGGCGGATCAGCAGTCGCGTTGGCTACGGGGCAGGTGCCCATCGCAACAGGTTCCGACTACGGCGGCAGCCTGCGCACACCCGCCGCTTTCTGCGGTGTCGCTGGTTTCCGTCCCTCACCTGGCGTCGTCCCGGCGCCTGACCGATCATCGCTGGTGACACCATTTCCAGTCAATGGACCGATGGGACGGTCGATCGAGGATCTCCATCTCCTGCTCAAGGCCCAGATCGATATCGATAAGCGTGATCCTTACTCCAGCGATGATGTCATGCGGATACCGGATCAACTCATGGGAATTGATCTCGGCTCGCTAAGCGTGGCCGTGTCTGCAGATCTCGGATGCGCGCCGGTCGACGATAGCATTCGCCAAACCTTCGAAGCACGAACCAAGACTTTCTCCCACTGCTTTGCAGAAACCGCCGATGCAGCTCCAGATTTTGGCAATGTCCACGAAGCTTTTGAGACCCTTCGCGGCATATACTTCGTCGGCGCACACGAACAGCGTCTTGCCAACCATCGCGATCTTCTCGGGCCGAATGTCATCGACAATACCGAGCGTGGTTTGCAGCTGACCGCAACTGATGTTGCCAAGGCCAATGTCGAACAGGCCGGTATTATGCGACGCTTTGCAGAGTTCTTTGCGGATTTCGATATCCTGATTTGTCCTGGAGCAGCCGTCTCACCGTTTCCCCATGAGCAGCTCTCGGTGACAGAGATCAACGGTGAGCAGATGCCAACTTACATGCGCTGGCTTGCGATGAGTTATGCACCGACAATGGCGCTTGCTTGTTCAGCTGTTGTGCCCTGTGGACTTGATCAAAATGGCATGCCGTTTGGCATTCAGGTCATGGGGCCGAACGGATCAGACGGTCTAGTTCTGGAGACCGCTTATGCCCTTGAGCAGGTCTTGGCAGCTAATCCGGAAACAGCGCGCCCGATGCCAGATCTCGCTAAACTTTCCAGTTAGGCCACGGGGGCTGCGGGCCGTAAAAAGTTGTTTCAGTGTGAAACCAACGCTCCGGCGTGCCGCGCCGGAAGGCGCTTGTCATGCCCGCCGGTCAATTGTTCAATGCGTTAGCTAGCAACCCTCGGTGCGCGCGCCTGGGCAAAGTAAAGGCCAAGCGACGCAACGATCACGATGCCCATCATTGGCAAGGCGGCTAGATTGACGACATCCCAACCGACTTTCGCGTGGAGATATCCAGACAAACCAGCAGCGGCAGCTGTCGTCAGGTAAACCAGGAAGTCGTGGCTCGCCTGCACCTTGGCACGTTCAGCCGGTTGGTAAGTCTGCGTGAGCAATGATGAACCGCCAACGAACGTGAAGTTCCATCCCAGGCCCACGAGAACGTTGGCGATAAAGAAGTTCATGAAGTCGATGCCAGCCAGGTTAACGGCAGCGCAGCCAATCTGAATGCACGCACCCGTTGCGATGATGGGCAAGGCGCCAAATCGTGAAATCAAGTGGCCGGTGAAGAACGACGGCAGGAACATTGCCACGACGTGCGCTTGGATAACTGTAGCGGAGGCGTTGAACTGAAAACCACAAGCCAGCATGGCTAAGGGCGTTGCGGACATGACCAACGTCATCACGCCGTACCCAAACATCGATGAGGTGATCGCGACGATGTAGGTCGGCTGTCGTGCAATGACATGGAGTGGCCGGCCGCCAGACTTTCGTTCCTCCGGCTTCAGCTTAGGGATACGCAGCGTCTGAATGACGAGTAGTGAAAGCACCGAATAAACGATGACCAGGACGTAGACACCGGCAAACATTACCGGATTGAACCAGTCGACCGCATACTTGGCTGTCTGCGGTCCCAGCAGGCCAGCCAATATGCCGCCAGCCATGACCAATGAGATCGCTTTGGGGCGGTACGCTTCGTCTGCCGCATCTGCGGCGGCAAAGCGATAGTACCAGGCAAAGCCGGCCGAACCGCCCATCAAAAGTGCGCCGGCGCACAGGCCGTAAAAATTCTGCTCGAAGATCGATACGGACGAGATGATACCGGAGACAATGCTCATCACGGCGCCGATTGAGAAACCAGCGCGGCGACCCAGTCGTCCCATCAGCAGAGACGCAGGGATCGTCATCAGCATGATGCCGGCGTGATAGAGGACTAACGGAACGGTAGCAAAACTCTTGTCTTCGCCAAGCAGGGCATGGCCGGCAAGCGGAGTCGTGGCGATCGCCATTGTGGTGACGCACATAAACAGCGCTTGGCATATAGCCAGAATGAGCACGTTGCGGCGCACGTTGTCTGCCGGTGCACCTGGTGGTGCGATAGCATCTGTTGTCATGACCTATTCTTTATCTGCGCCGATGGCGGGCAATCCCGTCACACTATGGCATTCGGCGTGGAATGCCATCAGTCAGATCATCGCTGACCGGATACCTCGTGAATGAAACGGTGGGCATGGCAGTCTAACCCATGTAGAGGCCGCCATTTGCATGGACCAGTTCGCCAGTCATAAACCGGGCAGCATCTGAAGCGAGAAAAACTACAATATCCGCGATATCGGCAGGCTGGGCCATCGCGCCGAGAGGAACCAAGCCGGATTGCTCACGCATCTCATCTCCGCTGAATTGATAGCGGGGTTGGGCTGTGTCGGTAATACCAGGCGCGATTGCGTTCACGCGGATCTTATGCGGTGCCAGTGCCAGCGCCATCGAGCGTGTGAGGCCGATGATCCCGGTCTTGCTTGCCGAGTAATGGACGCCAAGCACATGACCACGCACCGACGAGGAGGAGATATTGACAATCGCACCAGCGGTCTTGTTGTCGACCATGGTGCGCGCTGCAGCCTGAGCAACAAGGAAGCTGCCCTTGAGGTTGACGTTGTGGACGAGGTCCCACTCCTCTTCTTCCATATCGAGGAATTCTGAGCGAGGAAAAACGCCAGCATTATTGATGAGAATATCGAGCCCGCCCAATCCGCTTGTCGCCTCTTCAACAATGCGGAGAACTTCTGGCTTCGTGGCAACACTGCCTTGGATCTTGATGGCCGTGCGGCCATGGCCTTCGATATCACGGCACAAGGCATCTGCGGCTGGTTCGTCGTCTAGCCAGTTCACAGCGACATCAGCCCCGGCCGCTGCAAGGGACAATGCGCAGGCTTTACCGATGCCTTGTTGGGCGCCAGTAACAAGAGCGCATTTGCCTGCGAGAGACGTCGTCGAGATGGTCATGTCGAAGCCCTTGGGAAGAACATTTGTGCAGCTAGAGTCAGAAGGACGAGGCTAGCCATTATTCTCGGGCACGATCAAGGGGCGAAAGGCAAAGACGCCCGGGCTGTCAGGATCAACCGTGACCTCGACGGCATGCACCTGACGCGCGCCCATGACTTGTAGGCGCGTAACATTCGGGACGTCACGCAGGTTGGTGCCCTTAAAAGGAAGCACTTCAAGGGTGTGGGCATCGCCATTAATGACCAGGACCGGACGGCCGAATTTCTTCGCCCCACGGGTAATCGCCTTGACCGTTGCGAGAAACCCGGATGCCTGTGGCATCGCCGGCCACTTATGACGAATTTCGTACATATTTGCCTGCATCGAGATCACGACGGCCTTTGCGTTGCCGGCAATAGCCTTGGCAAAGCCAGCATCAAGCCACGCAATGTTGGCGGCGTTCCGAGCAAAATACTCTTTGACGGTTGCAAGGTCGCGCGGCTCGAACCCATTGTTGGAGCCGACAACGTGCACCTGGACAAACAGCACATCATTTTTCGTGAACCTTGTATTCTCCACGAAGGCCTTATGTTTCTCGTCCGCATCGGCCTGTGTCTCGAGTGCCATGGGGTGGCGACCAAGGCTCTGGTCCGGTTTGGCGAAAAACATCTCTCGGACTTTTGTCAGTCTTTCGCGCGGGTTATAGCCGCCAGCCTTGGCGCGGTGGCAGTCGGTCCATTCATTGTCACCAGGCGTGTAAACCAACGGTTGTTCGAACGTCTGTAGCTGGTCCAGAATCTTTTGGAACGCTTCATCGCTACACGGTGTCGAGGCGGACTTGGTATCGCCGACATGCACCGAGAATGCTGGAGTTAGCGCATTTATCTTGTTGATGAGCCGGTCAACCTTGCGGACATCATCCGGCAGGCGATACGGCATATCTCCCAAAGCGACAAAGCGAAACTGGTCTGCCGAGGCCGAGGCCGAAGACGAGATGACGACGGCCAGCAAGATCCACATGCCGGCAAAACTTCTTATGGCACCCATCACCAGATGTCCCTCCTACAAAAAAGACTGGCTTTGAGAACCTAACCACGAAGTGCGTCACCACTGTTAAGCCTGCGAATGCCATGCGTGAACAATTATAGAGAATAGCCGATGCAACTGCGCGAGCTATGCGCTGGAAACCATTTTTGCGACAAAACGGTCACAATTGCGCTCAGCAGCGTCGCCACCCTTGCGTCGTTTCGACAAGCAATAGTACAACTGGACATAATTAATGAATTCGCCGCAGAAAAATGTGGCCTAGTGGAGGGAGAACGCCAGTGAGCGAGGCCAATGCGTCTCGACCGCACGATGCGGATTTGAATACAATCCCGAAGTTGCTGCTGCGCAATGCGCAAAAGTTCGCAAGTCAGCCTGCATACCGGGAGAAGTATCTAGGGATTTGGCAGACCTGGGACTGGAAGGAAACGCGCGACCAAGTGCGTGACCTTGCATTGGGTCTGAACCAGCTGGGCTTGAAGCGCGGTGATTCGATAGCAATCGTCGGTGATAACCGACCACGGCTCTATGCAACCTTCGTTACGGCACAAAGTCTCGGCGCCATTCCGGTGCCGGTTTATCAAGACTCCGTTGCTGACGAGATGGCATATGTTCTGGAGCACGCAGGCGTGAAGTACGCTGTCGTGGAGAACCAGGAACAGGTCGACAAGATCCTCAGCATCGCTGACCAGGTGCCAACGCTTGAGAAAATCATCTACGTCGAACCACGCGGCCTCCAGAAGTACGATCATACCAACCTGCACGCCTACGGCCAGGTCCAGCAGATGGGTCGCGATGGGCTTAAGGAAAATCCAGAGCGTGAGCAGTGGTGGTTGGACCAGATCGCTCAAGGCAAGGGCGATGATGCCTGCGTAATGCTCTACACCTCTGGTACGACCGGACGGCCAAAGGGCGTACGTCTCACCTTCGACAATCAGATTATCTCGGCGCGCAGCGCGAACAAGTTCGACAATCTGACCGAGAAAGACGAAATCATTGCCTACCTGCCGATGGCATGGGTTGGGGACAACATCTTCTCACTCGCCCAGTCCTACGAAGCAGGCTTCTGCGTTGCTTGTCCCGAAAGCCCGGAGACAGTTCAGGCTGACCGACGTGAGATTGGACCAACGTTCTTCTTTGCTCCACCGCGCGGTTTTGAGAACCAGCTGACGGATATCACCGTGCGTATGGAAGACGCTGGCGGCTTCAAGCGATGGCTCTATCGCATGTTCCTGCGGGTTGCCGATCGTTGCGGTGAGAAAATTCTCGAGGGCCGTGCAACCAATCCCTACAACAGGTTCATGTATTGGCTCGGCAACATGTTTGTGTATGGGCCGCTGCGCAACCGTCTCGGCCTATCACGCACGCGCATCGCCTATACAGCTGGTGAAGCCATCGGGCCCGAGATGTTCCGCTTCTATCGTTCGATTGGTGTTAACCTGAAGCAGCTTTACGGTCAGACCGAAGCTTCGGTGTATGTCACAGCACAGCCGGACGGCGAGATTTACGCTGATACCGTCGGCAAGCCCTGCGACGGCGTCGAGTTGAAGATCGCAGATAGCGGCGAAGTGCTGTACCGAAGTCCTGGTGTATTCCAGGAGTACTATAAGAACGAGGAAGCCACGAAATCCACCAAGACAGAGGATGGTTGGGTCCACTCTGGTGATGCCGGCTTCGTCGACAACCGCGGTCACTTAGTGATTATCGACCGTGCGAAAGACGTCGGCAAGTTGAACAACGGATCGGTGTTCGCGCCGAAGTATCTTGAAAACAAGATCAAGTTCTTCCCGGAAGTTCAGGAGGCCGTCGCTGTTGGCAACGGCCGCGACTTCGCAACCATGATGATCAACATCGATCTGGTTTCCGTGGGTAACTGGGCGGAGCGCAATAACGTGATCTACGCCAGCTATCAGGAATTGGCTGGCCATCCTGATGTCTACAAGATGGTTGAGCGGCGCGTCGACGAGCTCAATCAGTCGCTCAAGGATGAGCCACGGATGGCAGGGTCGCAGATCAAGCGGTTCCTGATCCTGATCAAGGAGCTGGACGCGGATGATGGTGAGCTCACACGGACCCAAAAGGTTCGCCGCACGCTCATCGAAGATCGTTATGCGCCGCTCTACACGGCACTTTATGACGGTTCGGAAATGTGCCACCTCGAAACCGAAGTCACGTTCGAAGATGGTCGAAAAGGCATGATCAAAGGCGACGTCCGCATTGTTGACATGCAGACTTATCCGTCTGCGGCCGCACCAATGCAGGAGGCAGCTGAGTAATGAACCAGGTCCTCGGCGAAACGGCGCCAGTCTCCGCTGAAAACCGCATCTCAGATGAGGTGCTGCTCAAAGTTGACAATGTGTCTTTGTCCTTCGGCGGCGTGAAGGCCATTCGCGATGTCAGCTTTGACATCAAGAAGGGCGAAGTCCGCGCCATCATCGGCCCGAACGGAGCCGGCAAGACGTCGATGCTGAACAGCATCAACGGCTTTTACCATCCGCAGGAAGGCACGATCACCTATCAGGGCCAAACGCGCCGTCGCATGAAGCCCTACATTGCTGCCACACAGGGAATTGCGCGCACGTTCCAGAACGTCGCGCTGTTTCGCGGCATGTCGACTTTGGACAACATAATTTCAGGCCGGACGCTCAAAATGAAGACCGGCTTGTTCTGGCAGATGTTGCGCAAAGGCCCGGCGGAACAAGAAGAGTTCCGTCACCGCGAGTTCGTCGAGCACATTATCGACTTTCTCGAGATCCAGGCCATCCGTCGGACACCCGTGGGGCGCCTTCCCTACGGTCTACAGAAGCGTGTCGAACTTGGCCGCGCACTGGCGATGGAGCCAACACTGCTGCTTCTCGACGAGCCAATGGCCGGCATGAATCTCGAAGAAAAGCGGGATATGAGCCGCTTCATCATCGATGCCAATGAACAGCTCGGCACCACGATTGCCCTGATCGAACACGACATGGGCGTGGTGATGGATCTCTCTGACCGGGTCGTCGTTCTGGACCATGGAGAGATGATCGCGGACGGAACGCCGACGGACGTTCAGGCGAACCAAAAAGTCATCGATGCCTACCTCGGCGTTTCGCACTAGGGTCCTCAAAGTATGGAAATTCTTTATCAAGTTTTCGTCCAACCGTTTGTGGAGATGGGCGGCGCACCGGACCTCCTTGTCCAGGTCATCTGGGAAGGGCTCGTTGCCGGGATCCTGTATGCCTTGATTGCGCTGGGTCTTGTCTTGATCTTCAAGGCATCGGGCATCTTCAACTTTGCGCAAGGCATCATGGTGGTGTTCGGCGCCTTGGGGCTCGTAACGCTCTACGAGTTAGGAGTGCCGGCATGGCTGGCTATCATTCTGTCGATAGCCATGATGTTTGTGCTCGCGGTGGTTGTCGAGCGGGTCGTGTTTCGGCCGCTGGTCAACCAACCCGATATCATTCTGTTCATGGCCGCCATCGGCCTGAACACGTTTCTGATTGGATTCGGGGAGACGGTGTTCGGCGGTGAACCGAAAACCATGATAACCGAGCAGATTGGCTTGCCAACAGGATCGACGGAAGTCGAGATGCTGGGCGGCCTCGTCATCTTCCAGCACCTGGACATTGCAGCGGCAGTCATTGCAGCCCTCATGGTGACTGGCCTGACCATCTTCTTTAACAAGTCGAAAATCGGCCGCGCGCTGCGCGCCGTTGCCGATGATCACCAGGCCGCGATGTCTGTCGGTATCACGCTGCAGCAGATCTGGGTCATTGTTTGGTTTGCAGCCGGTATCGTGGCGCTCGTGACTGGGATCATGTGGGGCGCACGGTCAGACGTGTCGTTTGCCTTGGAGGTTGTGGCCCTGAAGGCTTTGCCGGTGCTAATCCTTGGTGGCTTTACTTCTATCCCGGGCGC
This sequence comes from Hyphomicrobiaceae bacterium, assembly GCA_965247245.1. Lineage (GTDB taxonomy): Bacteria > Pseudomonadota > Alphaproteobacteria > Rhizobiales > Hyphomicrobiaceae > Tectiglobus. The sequence goes on from CBDFGV010000001.1 coordinate 52,743, forward strand.
CATCATTGGCGGCTTGATTATCGGCGTTACCGAGAAGCTCGCAGAGTTCTATTGGGGCCCGATGCTTGGCGGTTCCATCGAGAGCTGGATACCTTATTTCGTAGCGCTGCTGTTCTTGTGGTTCCGACCACAAGGCCTCTTCGGCGAAAAGATCATCGAACGGATTTAGGAGTTTAGCGGCAGATGTTCTATCGCGAAGTTGGTGACCTAAAAACGACGTACCTGGAAGACTCGGTTGTTCTGCCAATCGCCCAGGAACGTTATGCAATCTACTTTTTCTTGGCGTTCCTATATCTTGTTGTGCCGTTCATCGCTGATGACTTCTGGCTTAACACGATCATCATTCCAACGCTGATCTTCTCGCTCGCAGCGCTCGGTCTCAACCTGTTGACTGGGTATGCAGGCCTGGTGTCGCTAGGCACCGGCGGCTTCATGGGCGTTGGTGCTTTTGCCTGTTACAAGTTGGCGACATTCTTCCCGGACGTGAACATTGTCATTCACATCCTGTTGTCGGGCTTCTTTGCAGCTGCCATCGGCATATTTATCGGCATTCCAAGCTTGCGCATCAAGGGCTTCTATCTCGCTGTTGCAACGCTGGCGTCACAGTTCTTCCTGGAATGGGCCTTTGGTCGAATTGCATGGCTCTATAACTACAATGACTCAGGCGCGATCGACGCGATCAATATGAGTCTCTTCGGAATGCCTTTGACCGAACCTTACGGTGCGCCGTGGTTCCAGTACCTCGTCGTACTGACAATCGTCGTGTTCCTAACGGTACTGGCAGTCAACCTGATCCGCGGCCGTTTTGGTCGCCAATGGATGGCGATCCGGGACATGGACATCGCAGCCGAGCTGATTGGCATCCGCCTGCTGCCGACAAAGCTCCTCGCCTTTGCCATCTCCTCTTACTATTGCGGTGTGGCCGGTGCGATGCTGGTGTTCCTCTCACTCGGAGCGGCAGAAGTTGAATCGTTCGACATCTTGAACGCATCGTTCCCAGTTCTGTTCATGATTATCATTGGTGGTCTTGGCAGCATTATCGGCTCGTTCCTTGGTGCGGCCTTCATCGTTGTCCTACCGATCATCATTTCAACCGTACCGCGAGCTTTGGAGTTGGACATCACGTCGGCGACAGTCGAACACATCCGCTTTATGATTGTTGGTTCACTGATCATATTCTTTTTGATCGTCGAACCGGCAGGGCTGGCGCGATTGTGGCAGATTGCACGGGAAAAACTGAGACTCTGGCCGTTCCCCTACTAAGGGAGACGGTTAGTAACAGCCCGATTGGCGGGAGCTTAGCCATCGGGGGCAACCAAGCAGGCGTTCGTGACGAAAGGCATTGCCACTTGTCATAGACTGCGACAATAATGGCTCACCCGGAGCGGTTCGCCGGTCCGAGAAATAGAAGAACTAAGGGCTAATAAGTGGAGGAAGCACTTTATGAAGCTAACTAGGTCAATCCTCGGCATTGCAGCAGGTGCCATGCTGACGACTGGTTTTGCCCTGCAAGCGCAGGCTCAGGATCAGCACTACATTCCGCTTCTAACATATCGTACAGGTCCGTTCGCAGGCTCTGGAACGCCAAACGCTAACGGTATGCATGACTACTTTACCATGCTCAATGAGCGTGACGGTGGCATCGGCGGCGTTAAGGTCAAGGTCGAAGAATGCGAGACCGGCTACAAAGCGCAAAAAGGCGTTGAGTGTTACGAAGCGACAAAGGGCAAAGGTGCTCTCGTTTACAACCCATATTCGACCGGCATCACGCTGCAGCTGCTGCCTAAGGCACCGATTGACAAGATCCCTGTTCTGTCGATGGGTTATGGCCTTTCGGCTGCTGCCGTTGGTGAAAAGTTCCCGTGGGTGTTCAATGCACCGGCTACTTACTGGAGCCAGGCATCCGGCGTGATCAAGTATCTTGCCAGCCGCAACAAGGGCAGCCTCAAGGGCAAGAAGATTGGCTTTATCTACCTCGACGTAGGTTACGGACGTGAGCCAATTCCTCTGTTCAAGGCGCTAGCCAAGGAAATGGGCTTCTCGCTCATGCTGCTGCCAGTTGGCGTTAAGGAAATGCAGAACCAGGCATCACACTGGCTGCAGGTCCGCAAAGAGCGTCCTGACTACATGGTCATGTGGGGCTGGGGTGCGATGACACCAACCGCCATCAAAGAAGCCGCGAAGATCCGTTTCAACATGGAAAACTTCATTGGCGTCTGGTGGTCAGGTAGCCAGGTCGACGTTCTTCCTGCTGGCAAGGGTGCCGTTGGGTACCACGCCATGACTTTCCACGGTGCAAGCACTGATATCCCGGTCTTCAAGGACATCATCAAGCATGTCATCGAAGGTCCTGGCAAGACGCTCACCAAGAAGGCAGAGGACGTCAAGGAAATCTACTACATGCGCGGCGTCTTCAATGCGGCTATCGTCGCCGAGGCCATTCGCAACGCTCAAAAAATCACAGGTAAGAAAGTCATTACCGGCGAAGATATGCGCAAGGGACTCGAGACTCTCGAGTTGACACCTGAGCGCATTAAAGCTGCTGGTTTTGAGGGCTTCATGGATTCCATGAAGATCACCTGTAAGGACCATGCTGGTGCACACCGCATGTTCGTGCAGCGCTGGGACGGCAAGAACTGGAAGCAAGCTTCCGAGTGGATCACACCGATGAAGGAAAAGGTCCGCCCAATGCTTGAAGAAGCTGCTGCTAAGTACATCTCAGACAAGAAAGACTGGGTTACTCAGAAGTGCAGCTAAGTCATAGCTGATGACTAGACTTGTGCCCGCCGTTATCGGCGGGCACTTCCTTTAACTGAACTATCCAATCCAACGTCGCAGTTTGAATGGCGGCGTTCTCTGCAACTCCCAAGCTAAGGATGCCTGCGTCATGGCCGCTGACACCGCCGTCGCCGAGAAGACCGCAACTGCGCCAGCAACAAGTTCGATCTTGTCTGTCAGCAATATCGAGGTCATCTATGACCACGTGATCCTGGTCTTGAAGGGGGTGTCGCTTGAAGTTCCCAAGGGCGGTATTGTTGCAATCCTGGGCGCCAACGGTGCCGGCAAGACGACAACTCTCAAAGCGATTTCGAACCTCCTGCGCGCCGAGCGCGGTGATGTTACCAAGGGTACAGTCCACTTTAACGGCGAACGCGCCGATCGCTTGAGCGCCAACGATATGGTGAAGCGTGGCTGCATCCAGGTGATGGAAGGTCGCCATTGCTTTGAGCACCTTACAGTCGAGGAAAATTTGCTGACCGGTGCGTACACGCGCAGTGATAACGCAGCGATCAAGCGTGACCTGGAAATGGTCTACGAGTACTTCCCGCGTCTTGCCGAACGCAAAAAGAGCTTGGCTGGCTACACCTCTGGTGGTGAGCAACAAATGACGGCCATTGGACGGGCGCTCATGTCCGATCCGCAGATGATTCTTCTCGATGAACCGTCCATGGGCCTCGCGCCGCAGCTGGTCGAGCTCATCTTCGAGATCGTAAAGAAGATCAACAAAGAGCAGGGCGTATCGGTTCTGTTGGCAGAGCAGAATACGACCGTTGCTTTGCGCTATGCGCAGTATGGCTACATCCTTGAAAACGGCCGTGTCGTTATGGACGGCGCAGCTGAGGATCTCCGCGAGAACGAAGACGTCAAGGAATTCTACCTTGGTATCTCCGGTGGCGATAAGCAGAACTTCCGCGAAGTGAAAAGCTATAAGCGGCGCAAGCGCTGGTTGGCCTAAGGCGTTTAGCGGCCGGCAACGAGTTACTGGTTCCCCGATGTTCAAGGCCGTACCCGATACCTAGGGCCGTTGCTGGTCATTTGACTGCCGTGAGGACGGGGCGTGACAACGAAACATTCCGAACTCTCTCAAGAAGGCTTCTATGACCTGCCGGCAGGTATGTTGGCGACGGTCGTAACGTCGCTTGAGATGCGCGCGAGACCGTCTGGTGCGAAGCTGCCAACCCCGCCGGCAACTGAGCTGCGTCTCTGCCGCGATCTCGCGACTGATGACTATCGCGCAATCTACCGCCGTGTCGGCGAAGACTGGCTTTGGTTCTCCCGAATGCTCATGAGTGACGCGGAGTTGAGGGCAATCATTCACCATGAGGCGGTCGATGTTTATCAGGTCTTCGTATCGGGTAAGGCCGAAGGGCTTCTTGAACTCGACTATCGTGTTGAAGGCGAATGCGAGATCGCATTCTTTGGCCTGAGCACGGCGCATACGGGGCGCGGCCTCGGACCATGGCTGATGACGGAAGCCATTGCGCTTGCTTGGTCCCGGCCAATTCAACGGCTGTGGGTACATACCTGTACGTTCGATCATCCGCGTGCATTGGCGTTCTACCAGAAGCAGGGCTTTCGGCCATTCAAACAGGAAATCGAGCTGGTTCGCGATCCGCGACTGGACGGAACACTACCGAGAGAAGCAGCGCCACATATCCTAATGATCGCCAACGAAACGCGCTGAGTAATTCCGCACTAATCCGTTGATCGATAGGCATAAGCAATGTTAAGCCGCTCTGGAAAAGAAAACGAACGAAGTGGTAAAGGCGCGCATAAATGACCAGCGAATCCATGCATTTTGATCAGCTCGAAACGCGAAGCACGGAACAGCGCGAACAAGCCATCTTTGGTATGGTTCCCGGTTTTCTGTCGCGGGTCATTGAGAACGCGCCAGGCTGGGCCGCGCACTTGAATGGGATCGATGCGCAATCGGTTGTGTCGCGCGAGGCCTTGGCGAAGTTGCCAGTTATGCGCAAGACGGCGCTGAAGGATCTGCAGGCTGCGAACCCGCCTTTCGGTGGCTTTGCGACATCTGAGTCGCGGGCACTCGGCCGGATCTTTATGTCGCCGGGGCCAATCTTTGAGCCCGAAGGCCGGGGTGAAGATTGGTGGCGCTCTGCGCGCGGGTTCTACGCCGCCGGCTTTCGCGCCGGTGATATCGTCCACAACACATTTGCCTACCATCTGACCCCGGGGGCTTGGATTGTTGATGCTGGCGCTCGTGCACTCGGCTGCACGGTTATTCCGGCAGGCCCGGGCAATACCGAGCAGCAACTTGAGGCTATCGAGCGGCTTCGCCCAACCGCCTACTGCGGCGTGCCGGACTATCTCAAGATCTTGCTCGATAAGGCCGCCGAGGCAGGCAAGGACGCGTCGTCGATCAAGAAAGCCATGGTATCCGGCGGGCCGCTGTTCCCGTCACTGCGCCAGGAGTATCTCGATCGTGGGCTGCAGGTCTTCCAATTCTACGGCACGGCCGAAGCTGGTAGTATCGCTTATGAGAGCGAAGCCTTGGAAGGCATGATCGTCGACGAGGGCATTATCCTTGAGATTGTCCGCCCGGGTACCGGTGATCCGGTGCCGGAAGGCGAAGTCGGTGAAGTTGTCGTGACGACGTTCAACCGCGACTATCCCATGATCCGCCTCGCGACCGGTGACCTGTCAGCGGTCCTGCCAGGTGTCAGCCCCTGTGGGCGCACCAACATGCGCATCAAAGGGTGGATGGGCCGCGCCGATCAGACCACCAAGGTCAAAGGCATGTTTGTCCATCCCGAACAGGTTGCGAAAGTTGCCGAGCGTCATCCTGAACTCTCACGCGTCCGTTTGGTCGTAACGCGCGACGGCGAGCAGGACATGATGGTCTTGAAGGCAGAGAGTGTGAACCACGATAGTGCGCTGATCGAATCCATCGCATCGACCTTGCAGGACGTGACCAAACTCAAGGGTGGCGTCCAGCTCGTCGCACCGGACACACTTCCCAACGATGGTAAGATCATCGCCGACGATCGCGACTACAGCAGCTGACCTGATCAGCAGGTAGCAACGCTGCCACAATAGCGTCGACGCTAGGTGGCGGACGAGTCCGGCTCTTCCGCCGCCAACTGAAACACTTCGTTGAGCGCTTCGGTAACGCTGCCGCTGTCAACTTCTTCTTTGTGAATGCAGGCGGCGGCACCGGCAGCCTTAAGCTCAGCCACACGACGGCGCGTAATGGCTCCGCTGATAACGACGACAGGGCCCTCGTAGCCTGCACGCTTGATGAGTGGCAGGGTCTGCAACGCCGTGTCGTTCGGCTTGAGATAGTCATCCAGGAAAACCATGTCGGGCTGGGTTTCCAGCACGCAGTCGAGAGCACTCGTCAGCGTCGGAGCCTTGCGGACCTTCACGTCGCGACCAAGAACAATGTGGATCGTTGCTTGCAGTCGCTCGCTGTCCAGTTCGTCGTCCTCAATGATCAGAACGTCATTGAGAGTTGGTAACGATTGTTTGGCCCAGGTCGCTTCATTGCGCCGGATCAGGATATCGCCGCCAGTGGGCGAACTCCCGTCAGAATTGTCCGAACCTGCCATGACCTCAGAACCCTTCGTCGCCTTGCCGCTTGCTCGTCAATGCGCGCATTGAACGGCTCAGAGTATAGATGAGATTTGATTTTCGAAAAGTCGTGCCACTACTTGGCCGCAATTGTAATCGGCCAGTACAACTCAAATGTGGCGCCGCGTTCTTGGTCGTTGTTTTCCAGTAGCTTAAGCTTGGCGCCAACATTGTCAGCGGCGCGTTTAACCAAAGTCAGCCCCATCCCGCTGTGTTGCGGGGCATCCTGCGCGAGCGTAGTAAACGGTTTGAAGACGGCTTCGCGGTAGCGGGCAGGGATGCCCGGCCCATTGTCTGACACCTGGATTTTGAGCTCGTCCTCTCCCTCAGTGCAGCAGATCTGTATGCATCCAACAGCTTCATCGTGATGCTGGATCGCGTTCTGCAGGAGATTACGCAGGATCAGATCCAGCGGCGCCCGCAGGGTGGCAATGCGCGGCCAGTCGCCGAGCTTCTCGATAACGAAGTCGTTGGGTAACGGCAGAGATGCAACAATCTCGTCAACGAGAGCACCAGTATCCAAATCCTCTATCTCGTCTGAGGTGTTCTCGAGCTGTGTATAATTGAGCAAGCTAGTGACCATAAGCGACATTCGTTGCGATTGCGCTTTGAGCTTGCCCAAGTGTTCTCTTGCCTCAGTGGTCTCCGTGCCGCCCAAGGCATACTCAAGATCGTCAGCGAAGTAGCGCAAAGCGCGCATGGGGGCCTTGAGGTCGTGCGTGATGATCCTGGTGAATTCATCAAGATTTTGGTTCGCCTCCGCCAGCGCCAGATTGGCCTGTTGGATCGCTTCGGCCTGGCGAGCAACCTCAGCCTCGGCCATCATCTTCATCCGCGTCTGCTGGTGCAGAGCCACGATGCTGTCACTGGCCGCGATCGGCTTTGCGATCGTCAAAAGGTAGTGCGAGGAAGCTTCCGACCATGTGAGAATATAGTTCAATCGCTCGACCTGGCCGTCTGGCGTTTGAACACCAACATTCGCGAGCTCAAGCGGACTACCATCCGGGGAATTCCGCAGGTCGAAAATCTCAGTTTCGAGGTTCGCCAGCACAATCAGACTTTGGCAAATATTGCGATTCAGAGGGATGTTATCGGTTAGCCGCCCAGCTTTACTGATCGCTACCAAATCTTGGTCGAGCCAGACGAGGCCAAGGAAGTCACGTTCGACAAGGAGCTTGGCTGCCGCACCAAGGGAGGTTGTATCCATCATACAAGCCCGCGCCGAACAATTGTCTCGGCAGCATCTTCAAATGCCGAGCGGACTCCTTCACCAGTCTTCGCACTTGTTCGGAACACGCTTCGACCGGACAGTGCCAAGCTCTCCGGCAAATCAACCTCGGTGGCTGGGGACAACAAATCCATCTTGTTGAGGACCAATGCTGAATAACGACCAGGCAAGGTCGCTTCAAAACGGGTCGAAAGTTCCTCCAGCGAATTTAGGGTTTCTGGACGGGTTACGTCACCGACGAAGAAGGCAGCTTGTGCACCCTTGAGATAGACGGTCTCGAAGATTGCTGAGCCAAAACTGCCATCGGTGTCCCAAATCAGAAATTGAAACGGTACTCCGCCAGGCCCTTGTTCAATTTCGTAGGTCAGCACCTCAAAGCCAACGGTTGACAGGTACTCACCTTGAATGCGCCCGAACTTCAGCTGTTGGGTCAGCGAAGTCTTGCCGACACCCATTTCCCCCAGCATCATGATCTTGCAGATATTCAATCCGACATACCCTGTTCGCGCGGCCACAGGCCAGCTGTCCAACGGTTCGGAAGCTTCGGCCAGTTCGTCGAGATTTACAAGTAAATGCCGTTGTTTAGCCCAAGTCGCATTATTGTGGTGTATCCGCTGTCTCGCCACGAAACGCTATCTCAAACTGAACGCGGCGGTTCGGACTTTGTGGTCCTGTCGCATTGCTCAGGTTCACGCCGTTGGCACGTCCGACAGCGATTAGTCGGCTGCGATCGATGCCTTTGGCAACAAGCAACTCCAGGACTTTGTCAGCACGCGACTGCGCTAATGGATTGTTGCGATTCTGGCGACCTGTCTCATCCGTATAACCAGCAATTCGCAACATCGCGCTCGTCTTCCCCAGCAGTTCGGCAAGGTCGTCGATAACCTTCTGTGACGCAGTGGCGTCTCGAAAATCATCTCCGTTGGAGAAGAAGATGACGTTGCTTCTAACAAACGCTTCCAAACGCTCCCGATCTGTCTTCTCTGACACAACTGGCTGTTGCTGCGGTGCCAGCAATCGCGCCTGAGCAACAGCGATTGCCGTCGTCGCAAGGCGTTGTGCCTGAGCTTCCAGCGTCTCGGCAGCAATTACGGGCTCCGATGGTTCTGAAACACGGTGGGCGCTGGGACGCGTCACTTCAATGCCATCGATGAGCGAAGCAAGTTTGTTTGCAGCGCTGTCGATTGTCATGGAGAGGGTGTGGAGAGGTGTCGTAAGCGACTGAAGTGTTGCGACATCACCAACGGTGCGTTCAGCAACGGCACGGTAGGTTTCGACTTCCCTCAAGCTACTTTCAATTTCCAACTTGACCTTTGTCAGGGTCCTAAGCTGGTCATCACTCTTTACAGCACCGCGAAGACGATCAAGCTCCGGTTGGGCAAGCAGAAGGCGACGTGTGGTCTGTTCCAAAGCCTGATGGATGCTGCGCTGCTGCGCCTTAACTTCCATCGCTGCCATTTCTGTTCGCAGCCGAGCGATCTGCGGCTCCGGGTCAATACCCGATGGAATTGGCAGAGTGGTCAACTCAGTCTTTATATTGGTATCGGCGCCGAGTACGCCCTTCAATTGCGTGTTGATTTGGTCGGTCAGCGATGCGCTTGGAACCAGTCCTTTGAGTGCAACATCCTTGCCGCGATAACCAACATCGATGTCGATTGGGTAGCCCTTCAGCTGCTGGAAGTTCGCTATAACCGCTTCGACATTGCGTTGGGTTTGAGCGCGCTCCATGCTGGTGTAGCCCCACCAAAGCAGACCTGCGAACAGTGGCACAGCCAGCAGGAAGACAAGCGCCTTGAACGGAGAAAACGCAAGGCCTGCGCGCTCGTTTTCGGCATAGATTTCAGCTGTACGGGTTTCGACGTCACTGGCTAACGGCGCTAATTCCCCAGGACCAACAGGTGCCTCGCCGCTGGCCGAATGCTCGTGGAGACGCTCAAGGAGTGAGATAAACTCATCGTCGAAGATGGCATCCGTACCGGTCGGGGCAATGCCTCGGCATTTCGCGGCTACGAGATATGCAGGGGATGCGCGCAGATAGATATTGAATTCGTCGAGTTCGAAGGAGCGGAGCTGCCCACCATCTGACTGAAACGTATGCGTTGCGAAGTCATTGATCGCCGAAATGACGCCGCTGACGTGAACATCGCTGTTCGACTTCGCAACACCCGCAGGCCATCGCGCAACCAAGGCGCCAGAGCCACGTCGAATGAGGAAGATCTCCTCAACCTTTAGATGCTGACTATCGACAATGGCCAACTCAGCGACGGATTTTCCACTCACCATGCTGCGCAGCCGCAGCATAGCGCCATTCTGCTCAATGCGGCGATTGAGTTGGCGAACCAGATCGCTCATGGCAGTCGCAACATAGGCTTTCACCATGCGACCGGTGATCGGGTAAAGAATATCGACCAGCTCATCTTGGCTGTTGCGAAGTTCGACTTGGATTGTCTGGACCACGAGCGGCGCCATGGCTCGCGCCACCTCTTCGTGGTTGTCCACTTCTGCGGCCCGCAGCGCATCATCAAGGACTTCGGCTACGCTGGCACCGAAACGCTCTTGCGTACCCGCCCGACTAAAGAGCTCATCAACCTTTTTGATCAGCTCCAGTCTTTGCGCACGCTCGCTATCACTCAAGCCTTCGAGTGAAGCCACACGATCAAGCGCAGCGTTCAGGCGCTGATCGAGCTTAGCGATCGTCTCATTCTCAGTATCGAAGAGCAGCTCTTTGAGCCGCGCCACACCTTGGGTCATCGGCTTACTGCTCCAGTTGAGATGGCGACGAAAGAATGTTCAGGGGCGATTTGGGCACGCATGGCGCTATTGGTCTGGTGAAGAGCTCTTGATGCGCGCTGCCAGTTCCTGCAGGCCGTTGCCAATCTCATCCAATGTATGGCGATGGGTCACGTCCAGCTCGGCCGAAATGGCATCAAGCCGTGCCTGCATTGCGTCCAGTCGGCGATGTAAGGACAATTCCAGATCGCGAATACGGGTTTCGAGGATCGCGACGCGCGCTTCTGACTGTCGCTCGTAATCTCCGAGCAGCAGCTCACGCACCTGTTCCATCTTTTCATCGGCCATTTGCCGAGACGGATCGCCGTTTCTGATATCGCTGAGGGACATTGCGCTTCTAAACTCACAATCTGCAGTAATTCAATCTCGACGACGCGACTGGCGCCTCCCCCAATATCGCAGGGGGATGATACCGTATGATTAATAAAAATCGAGATTTTCTTTTGACATTTAGTACACCTTAACCGCGCCAAACAGGAACATCGTTCGCAGATATTATCAGAACACCAGATTCTCGGTCATCAGTTGCGGCAAAGCTGGTGTACGCGCCTTCCACCAGCGCGGCGACGTGCTACAACCCTGCTTCAGGAATTCACGTTACTTTGCGTCGGAAACTCAAGAGGTTTGGCCGGCTTAGACACACTATGAGCAAATTGGTCGAGCCAAAAATTAGGGGAGTTGCACTATGCCGGGACCACTCGCTGGCATTCGCGTTGTCGATCTGACACGGATTTTGGCTGGACCAAGTTGCACGCAGATTCTTGGCGACCTTGGCGCTGATGTCATCAAGATCGAGATGCCTGGGAGCGGGGATGATACCCGCCGCTGGGGCCCTCCGTTCTGGCAGGATGACAAGGGCGAACAGACCAATGAGTCTGCGTACTTCTCCTGTGCGAACCGCAATAAGCGCTCCATGACGGTGAATATCAGCTCAGCGGAGGGGCAAGATCTTCTCCGGCAACTCATCAAGAAGGCTGACGTCCTCGTCGAGAACTTCAAGTTCGGTGGATTGGCCAAGTATGGCCTCGCCTATGACGACCTGAAGGCCGACAATCCCGGCCTCGTCTATTGTTCCATAACCGGCTTCGGTCACACCGGCCCCTATGCAAAGCGCCCCGGTTACGATGTGCTGATGCAGGGCATGGGGGGAATGATGTCAGTGACGGGAGCAGCCGATGGCGAGCCACAAAAGTGCGGGGTGCCAATATCCGATCTGATGGCCGGGATGTATGCATCAGTGTCGATCAATGCAGCTCTTCGCCATCGCGAGATTACTGGCAAGGGGCAGGCCATAGATATTGGGATGCTCGACACGACGATCGCGATGATGGCAAACCAGGCGCTGAACTACCTTGCGTCTGAGCAGGTACCACCTCGTCTCGGCAACGAACATCCAAATATCGCTCCCTACCAGGTCTTCCCAACAGCTGATGGCAACATCATTGTGGCGTGCGGCAGCGAGCAGCAATTCAAGAAGCTTTGCGATATGATGGAGCGCCCGGACATTCCGGAAGATCCCAGATTCACAGTCAATAAGGAGCGCTTGGCGCATCGCGAAGAACTGGTCGGAGTTCTCAATCCGATCTTCACGTCGAAGCCGTCGTCCTATTGGTTGGAGCAGCTGGAAATCAATGGCATCTCTTGCGGACCAATCAACAATCTGGAACAGACCTTTGCCGATCCACATGTGCAGGCGAGGGGCATGCGATTGGAGATGGATCATCCGGCCACTGGTGAGCGTCCAATTGCGCTCGTGGCTAGCCCGATCCGGATGACGGAAACCGGCGTTGAGTATCGCCATGCGCCGCCGCTGCTCGGGCAGCACACCGATGAGGTGTTGTCTGAAGTCTTAGAGATGAGCGCAGCTGACATTGAAAAGCTAAAGGAACAAGGCACGGTCTGAGTTCGGTCGGGTTATTCTCAAAACCGCCGCAACTGATTGATAGGGGCTCGCTGATCATTCGGCGTTGCATAGACGGGTAGGGTACATGGCAGCAAGCTGGCGCCAAATTCTGAGCAGCGGCATGCTGCTTGTTTTGGCTTTGCTATGGATCGGCGCAACGACATTTTCGGTCGAGTACGGAACGCGGCACTCGTGGCTGTTTTGGGTTGAGCATTGGACGGGCGACTGGCGCACGATGTTCCTTTCGGACCGTCCGCGCGGTCAGCACCGGAAGATCGCAGTCGTCTCCGTCAACGAGGACACCGTTGCGCAATATCCCTATCGCACTCCGATCGATCGCGGTTTGGTTGCGCGTCTCGTAACCGCACTCGACAAAGCAGGTGTCGAGGCGATTGGCATCGACTTCTTATTCCTGAAGGCCACGGAGCCGCGCAAGGAAAGGGAGCTGGTCAACGCCATCAAGGCTGCCAAGGCAAGGGTGGCTATTGCCGTTGGAGACAATCGCATTGAACTGACAGACCAACAAAAAGTCTACCAGACTGAGTTCCTGAAAGCCTCGGGCGCGAAGGCTGGTTACGCCAACTTGCTGACCGGAAGCGACCGCATCGTCCGCTTTATCGCGCCGCCTGAAGATCCGGCATTTCCCAAGAGCCTCGCGGTTGCGACAGCCAAACCGAGTGCGGCTGCTGCCGACGGGCCACGACGGATATCGTGGTTGCTGCGGCCGAAGAACGGTAATGAGCGTTTCACGATTTTACCGGCGCATTTGATTGCAGCCCCGGAAGGTCAGCCAGCTCCGCCCACAGCCGCCGCACTGAGCGCCCTCCTCAAGGACAAGATCGTCTTTATTGGCGCGGACCTCATCGGTCTGGATCGGCACGAGACGCCTCTGGCTTCCTGGGAGAATGACGATGAAATGCCTGGTGTGTTGATCCACGCACAGGTCGCGGCTCAGCTGATCGACAATCGCAAGATCGAACGCGTGAACGGTGACATCCTGCGTTTCGTTTATGCATTTCTTGCGACAGTGGGGTTATGGATCGGACTGCGTTTTGGCAGTGCCGGCTACAGTCTGTATTTTACAACAACAACGCTGATTATTGCTGTTATTGATATAGGTCTATTTGTCAGTCTTCGTCAGTTTTTGCCGTTTTCTGCCTGTTTGGCTGCACTGGCAATCGGCCTGGCCGGAGGCATTCTCTTGCGCCGTCCCCTGCGCTGGGCAACGACTTTCTCCCGTTAATACGCAAAGATCCGGATTTGAATGCGAGTTTCTATGGCTGTTACTCAATAGCCACGCTTGTATCTGCTCCGGTGAAATTGGTCGCGATCGCGTTGAGAAACGACGTAGGGGTTAGATTTTCGCAACGTCGTTAACCATACACATCGACAAAGCTCTTTCAATTCAGAGGCTTCTATTCGAAAGCCTTTTGTCAAGGTAAAAATTGTTGCAGAGGTCACCGTTAGAACATACTGTGGATAAATCTTATTACGGTGTGCGGCGGATTATTAAGCGAGAGCTGGTGTTGCACTTTTGCGGGGGGGTGCGCGGAGTAATTGATTTTTCCGCGAGGGTAGTGCGGTTATGGGGCAGGAACTAGTAAAGTTTAACGGTGCAACCGGTATCGTTGAGAGGCCAGATTACAGTGTGGCTCTCAGTGGTTTAACACCCAATCAAGAACGGTTGCGTGAGCTTATCAATGGTGAGGTCGCGCCTGAAGATTCGCGCCTTTATCATCCGCCAAACGTGGAGTCCGATGCAGTTGATTGGAGTTCCGAGATTGCTGGTCAAATCGCGCGTATTGAGAGCGTCGACCCGAGCGCGGACATTTCACGGACAAATGACCCAAAAGCCTGCTGGACGGGTTTTGCAGTCGGGATCACGTGTGCAGCTGTTATAGGCGGCGCATTCTTCCTTTCAATTGCCGCAGTCGTAACACCTCAACCTAGCATTGCTGCGCTAGTTCCTATCGAGACCGAGCAGCAAGGCAATGAAATTCAGGAAGGCAACCAAGTTGCACTGAGGAGCGCGGTGATACTGCCGCCTGCCGATACCAAGCAGGTTGATCACACGCCTACGAAGATCACAACCTCCACGATCTGGCACGAGCTTCGCCGGTTTCATGCGTCGGCCGGAAAATTTTCGCAGCCGCGCATCCTTTTGGTATCAAGCCCAAGACCCAGGCAGCTGCTTGACGTTGGTCAGCCGAATGAACGCAAGGCCTCACTGTCTAAACCGCGACTGGAACCGGTCGCTTTGGAAGAACAGCCTCACGCACGAGAGAATGCTACGAGTGAGGGCCCAACCCAGTTGATGCCGCGTATCATCAATGCGGTTGGCGAACCGATTGTGTTGGAGAAAGCGGAGGCTTCAGCAACTGAGGTGCCAGCCATCGCGTCACCGACCGACAATACACTGAAGACGCAACCAAAGTCCGATCGCGTCTACGTCAGCCACATCGAGCCTATCAACGTCTCAGAAGACACCATGGGCGGTGCGACACGCGCGTCAATCAGCAATTCTGTGGAGAGCCAGCCCTCAGAGCCGGTGGACAGTGCTCCGATCACAACGGCCGGCAAACCGATAAAGGTTGTCAAATCCAGCTTAAGGCCAACGGCGCGTACAAAGGTCCGGCTCTCTGAAGGGCGCAGACATAGCATTGTTGGCTCCAAGTCCAGAAAGTCTGCGTCGAAGGCGGCAAAGCGCGCAAAGAAAAAGCGGGTCGCGCAACAGTACAACTTCTTCAAAATTCAGGTGCGCCCCGACTGGGCCGAATCGGCCTTTACCCAGAGCAGCCAATAAAACTCGCTGTTAGTCCTTTTTGGGACAGTCAGGCTACTGCTACTAGGCAGTTTGCTATGGTGGCACTCAGCTTGCGGCGAGTCATGTTCAGAGTGAAATCGGTTCAGTCTCCAACTTAAGCCAGTAGCCGTCGACTGTTGGCGACGTCGGGCGCAGCGACTTATCTTGAGCCACACAGCTCGATTATTTTTGTTCTTCAAACACGCAATGCGCTGTTGTGCCATAATCCTGTTCGTCTCTAGATTGTATGGCATCCGGAAACGTTCGATGTCTCTAAGCGGAGGGCACGTGGCATGCATGCCAATCACGTATTCAAAAGGTTTTTGGGTTGGGCTGCTCTGGGCGTCGTTGCGACAGTCGCGACAACGTTTGCTGCCCAAGCGCAAGTAATTGTACTTCAGTCGACGGTTGGTAAGTTTAAAGCCGGATCAACACTCGCGAAGTCAACGCAGGTTTCAATTCCTGAAGGCGGCTCCATGACTGTCGTTCTGGCAAGCGGCGCGACGCGGAAAATCAACGGGCCATTCTCCGGCAAGGTCTCGTCCCTGTCGTCAGGCGGAGCATCAAATGCTGCCCTCTTTAATGCGGTCAAGGATTACATCAAGACCGGGGGCTCTTCACGCAAGAAGGTCGGTGCTCTTCGAAGTGTTGCACCACGTGGCAACTCGCCGGCAGCCTCGTCGGGTAAGATCAAGTTCTCTTGGACATCGGTTCCGGTGAGTGCATCTGGAGACTACTGCGTGGAGAAGGGCGCGCCAATCAAGCTTCAACGTCTACGAGCGGGGCAGCCGGCGCAGGTTACGTTGGTCGATCTCCAATCAACCCGCAGGGTGCAACTCAATTTCGGGTCCGCTGATTCCGAAATCGACTGGCCGTCAGAGCTCCCTGTGCGCAATGCTTCATATGCGATCCTCGCCAAAGGGCGTGCCATGAAGCAAATACGCTTGCGTTTGATTGCCCCGATCCCACCAGCCGACCTGACATTGCAAGTGCTGCATGGCCAACGCTGCAGCATGCAGTTCGCCGCTTATCTGCGCGGTTTTGCAGTCACCCAGCAGTAAGGTTTCGTTGGCAGAGGAATGCCACCAAGTTGCTCCAGTTAGGGCGGCCAACAGAAGTGAGCCGCCCTTGTTGTATTTATCGCGGGCGTGTCTAAGTATTCTTAAACCTAAGCCGCTTGTCTCAAACAGCCTGAGGAGCAGCGGTATCGAGCCTCGTCTCTTCCTGCGGTTCCGGATCAGCGACAGGGGCAGGTTCTGGCTGCTCCGGTTCCGGCACTTCGACGGTTGCATCCGTCCGAGGGTCGAGCTCGTAGACGGCCGGCGTGGTGCGCGGCACCATAACGAAGTCCTCCTTGTGTCGGGTCGGAATGCGTGGTCGAACTTGAACACGAACCATGACGGCTGCCACCAGCAATAAGTGAAAGAGCGCTGTCGTTGCGAAGAGTGCGCTTGGCCCAAGAAAACCCATTGCAGCCGAACTGATGACAGGACCAATCACAGCGCCGATCGAGAAAATCAGTAGCAATCCCCCGGCCACTTCCACTGCTCGGCGCTTGTTGACCAGATCATTGGCGTGGGCCAGGGCAAGCGTGTAGAGAGGGAAGCTTGCAGCGCCAAAAACTGCCACGAACGCGTAGAGCAGCATCGTCTGATCACTGCCGGTAGCAACCAGTGCAATCCCAAAAGCTGCTGACACAAGCGCACCACCGGCAAGAAACACGCGACGTCCAAAGCGATCTGACAAGCTGCCGATGGGCCATTGCGCAACGGCTCCGGCCAACACAGCTGTCGCCATGAACACGGCAACCTCAGACGTCTCAAAACCGATTCCCTTTGCGTAGATCGGGAACATCATCCAGATGGCACCATTGGTGATACCGGTCAGGAATGCGGCAAGCCACGCCGCTGGCGAGATATAGAACAACCAGCCGATGCGCAATTTGGTCCGCCGCGGCGGGACAGGGGCTATCGTCGCCGTCAACGCGATCGGCACGGCAGCAAGAGAGAACATGACAGCCACCAGCGAGAAGAGTTCAAACTCTTCAGGCGACTTCACAGAGATCAACTGCATGCCGACCATCACCAAGAGCAAGTGAATGAGGGTGTAGGCACCGAGAACACGGCCACGCGTCTCCTGGTCGGAGGCAGCTGAAAGCCAACTCTCGATCACAAGGAAAACGCCGGCCAGCACCGCACCGCTCGCCAGCCTCAAAACAGTCCAGGCGATTGGCTCAACAAACATGGCGTGCAATAGCGGTATCGTTGCAGCAACGGCAGAAAAAGCAGCGAAAGCGCGAATGTGACCAACCCGTCCGATAACGACGGGGGCAAACATACATCCAGCGAGCTGACCCAGAAAATAGGCCGAGCCAAACACGCCGATCTGGAGATCGCTAAAGCCTTCCATTTGCGCACGCAAAGGCAGCAGCACGCTTTGCAAGCCACCACCCAGCATGAGAATAGCCGTCGCCAACAGCAATGCTGTGACCGGCCGCAAGACGCCCGTCATCGCCATCCGCACCTCGCTCCAGATGCACATCGAACCAAATTGTGTGAAGGGAACGCGGCTCGTATCCACCGCTGAACCTGCAACCGGAATAATCTCGTTTGCTGATTTGGAGAATGCTGAATTGCGACGCGTTTATTCCAGACGCGACATCAAAGCCAAATTAGTTCTGGCAACGAGGAGGGGGCGGAATGCCCCCTAAAGTGCAGATGCTCGGTAAGAATGCTGGCCAGCCTTGATGTCGGCTGGCCAGCTCGCCTACTCAGCTGCAACCTTGATAGGCGAAGGACTGTCGAGCTCTTCAAGCAGTGCTCGTTGCCGTTGCATGGCCTTGTCGTAATTTTCTTCTTTAACGTGACCAAAGCCTTTGATTTCCATCGGCAGCCCAGCCAGCTGCGTCGTGACAGCATGACGATCCGCAGAGAGCTTGGGAATGATGCGATCAAGCAGAGTTTCATAGTCTGCAATCATCTGACGTTCCTGCTTCCGCTCTTTGGTATAGCCAAAGATGTCCCATGCAGTGCCGCGCAGGTTCTTGCGCTTTGCCAGAAAACGGAACACCGGCATCATCCACGGCCCAAACTTCATCTTGTAGGGATGCCCGGTCTGCTTGTCGCGCTTCCACCAGGACAGCAGCGGTGGTGCGAGATGAAATTCTATCTTGCGCACACCATCGAATTTCTCGGCAACCAGTGCTTCGAAATCACCGCTCGTGTACATCCGTGCAACGTCGTACTCGTCCTTGTAGGCTAGCAGCTTGTAATAGCCGCGCGCGGCAGCCTCGGCCAGACCGGAGCGGCCCGGTGCCAGCTCTTTTTCGCGCTCGGCAATCCAGTCGATCTTGGAGCGATACTTGGCTGCCAGAGCGGCATCCTGATAGTCCGTCAGTAGTGCTTCGCGCAGCTTGACGATGTCTTCAAGTGTCTCCGGCTTCTCCTTTGCAGAGCGGTCGACAGGCTGGGCAATCCGATCAAGTGCTTCACGGTCATGCGCTGCCAAGCGGCCGAAACGGAATGCCTGCCGGTTCATCTCAACAGCGGCTCCATTCAGCTTGATAGCTTCTTCAATGGCCTCTGAACCGATCGGTAACTTGCCCATCTGGTAGGCCATTCCGAGCAGGAACATGTTCGACATGATCGAGTCGCCAAAAAGTTTCACAGCGTAGTCGTTTGCATCGAGAGGTATCAGATCACCACTTCGGACATGATCAGCAATCGAGTCGAGCAATGTGCGACCTGGCACCTGCAGCAGCGGATCTCGTGTGAAGTCACCGGTCGTCATCTCGTAGGTATTCACAACGACAGCGGTCGAGTCTGGCTTGATCGACTCGAGAACCTTGTTAGAAGCCGTCACTACGAGGTCACCACCGAGAATGACGTCTGCACTTCCCGTCCCAACTCTGATTGAGTTGATTGCCTCTGAGGTGTCAGCAATTTTCAGGTGACAGGCAACAGCGCCACCCTTCTGTGCAAGGCCTGCCATATCGATGCTGCCGAAGCCTTTGCCTTCGATGTGTGCGGCCTGACCCAAGACAGCCGAGATGGTTACGACGCCCGTGCCGCCGACGCCGGTGATGATCATACCGTATGGTGATTTCGTCTGCGGGAGCTCCGGTTCTGGAAGACTCCCAAGCATCTCGGTGATGCCGCTGTGAGCAGCCGCGGATCCCTGCGCCTTTTTCGGCTTTGCGCCGTGCAGGCTCACAAAACTCGGACAGAAGCCCTCAATGCACGAGAAGTCCTTATTGCAGGCCGATTGATCGATCTGACGCTTGCGGCCGAGCTCTGTCTCCAAGGGCAGAACAGCAACGCAGTTTGATTTGACGCCGCAGTCACCGCAACCTTCACAAACGGCTGGATTGATGAACGCCCGCTTGTCCGGATCAGGAAACGCACCACGCTTGCGACGGCGACGCTTCTCCGAGGCGCAGGTCTGATCGTAGATCATCGCGCTGACGCCTTGCACTTGCGACAGTTCCTTTTGAACCGTCATGAGATCGCGGCGGTGGTGAACCTTCACACCTTGGGGAAATCCGGAATTAGCGCCATACTTTTCCGGCTCGTCCGTCACAACGTCGACCCGCTTGACGCCCTCGGCGACGAGCTGTGCAGCAATACTTTGCGGTGTTTGACCACCATCCAGCGATTGCCCGCCGGTCATGGCGACAGCGTCATTGTATAAGACTTTGTACGTAACGTTGGTGTTAGCGGCGACAGCGGATCGTATCGCCAGGCTACCCGAGTGAATGTAGGTGCCATCGCCCAGGTTCTGAAAGACGTGATCACGCGTTGAAAACGGAAACTCGCCGACCCAGTTGGCGCCTTCCGCCCCCATATGTGTGAAGCCCTCAGTTGAGCGGTCCATCCAAACGGCCATGTAGTGGCAGCCGATGCCGGCGAAGGCGTGTGAACCGTCGGGCACCTTCGTAGAGGAATTGTGTGGGCAGCCGGCACAGAAATAGGGCGTTCGGATAAACGCTTCCGGTGTCACTGGTTTATTGCCGCGCAGCCGCTTCAGGTCGGACACAAGGTGCTTGATGCCTTCGCCGCCGAGCTCGGCTTGGATCAGACGCTCTCCAACCGCAATGGCAACCTCTGTCGTCTCCAACGCAGCTTTGGCTGGGAACAGCCATTGACCATGCTCATCGCGCTTGCCCAGAACCTGGGGGCGATCTTCCATGTCGTAGAGGATCTCTTTGAGCTGGGCTTCAATGAGCGAGCGCTTCTCTTCGACAACGATAATTTGGTCGAGGCCTTTGGCGAAGTCCTTAATGCCTTCTGGTTCAAGCGGCCAAGGCATACCGACCTTGTAGAGGCGCAAGCCTAAATCATTGGCGCGCACTTCATCGATATCCAGCAGATCCATGGCACCGCGGACATCGAGATATGATTTGCCGGTCGATATAATCCCGATCTTGGCATGAGAGCCGCCGCTCGTAACAATCTTGTCGATCTTGTTTGCACGGGCGAAGGCCCGAACCGCATCAATCTTGTAGTCATGCAGACGGGCTTCTTTGTCGAGCGGTTGATCACCTAGCCGAACGTTCAGGCCGTCGGGCGGCATCTGGAATTCGTCGTCGCTCGGAAATTGAACCTGAATGCGATCTAAACTGCCATCAACGGTAGCCGTCGATTCGATATTGTCCTTGACGCACTTGAGACCAACCCATGTGCCGGCATAACGCGACATGGCATAGCCCAGTAGGCCGTAGTCTAAGATTTCCTGAACGCCACCCGGGTTGAGCACCGGGATCATCGCATCGAGAAACGCGAACTCAGATTGGTGGGCCGTCGTTGAACTCTCACAGGTATGGTCATCGCCCATCAAAGCTACGACGCCGCCATGCTTGGACGTGCCAGCATGGTTTGCATGTCGAAAAGCATCGCCGCTGCGATCGACACCCGGACCTTTGCCATACCAAAGCCCGAACACACCGTCGTACTTGCCTTCACCGCGCAGTTCGGCCTGCTGCGTTCCCCAAATTGCGGTGGCAGCCAAATCTTCGTTCAGACCCTGTTGGTAGACTATGTCAGCGTCTTTGAGCATTTGCTCGACGCGGAGGACAGCACCTTCCAACCCAGCAATTGGTGAGCCGCGGTAACCAGAGACGTACCCGGCCGTATTCAGGCCGGCACGCCGGTCGCGCTCTTTCTGCATGAGTAGAAGCCGTACGATGGCTTGCGATCCGGTCAGGATCTGGTGGGTGTCCTGCAGATCGAACTTACTGTCCAGACTGGCGACGCGCTTGGGCATGAATTACCTCGGTCCACTGCGATAGCGGGTGTGTTACCTGCTGTCTCGCGTATGATCAATTAGGTCAGTGTTGCTGACATAATAAGATGATCGTGACTACGACGGAAGGATTAATTAATCAGCCGATGGGCGCCGAATTACAATGAAGCAGAGCTGTTCTATCGGAAATGTGCTTGGAATCTTGCTGATGAGTGTCGGCGGCAAAGAAAAACCAGCGAAAGTGGCTGCAGGATAGTGCAGCACTTCGCTGGTGAAAACGCTGTAAATTAATTGTCGAAGCGTGAGTTTAGGCCAGATCAGAGACCTTGCCGCACTTCTCAGCCAATAAGTAATAGAACGTGACGCGCTGTTTGCGTGCGTCACCTTTCATCGTTTCACAGATGTCCTTGATCATCTTATCGAGATCAGCATCAGAGTCGCCCAAACCGAGCTTCTTCTTGCACCAGCTGTCGCGGACGCGGGCAAGTTCATCCTTTGAGGAACAAGAAACCAACGACGCATCCTTGCTTTTCAGCGCGATACCGAGGTGCTTCACGATACCTGCCACAGCTTTTTCATCGGCATTTGAGGCATAGCGCTTAACGTCGTCCAGATATTCGGACATTCCAAAATCTCCTTTAGAAGTCGGATCTGCAAAGATCGCCGCTTGCAGGAGCACATCCAACCCAGTTGCTTGAATAGGCTCTGAATTCACAAACAGACAATCTGAGACTCAAAGACTGCGTGCGAATACTAGGACAACAAGCGGATTTTTCGAGGCTTTTCTTGGTCCGATTGGAAAAGATAGTTACACTAATCCTACAGAATTGCCGATTTCTGGGTTTCCTGTAACCGATCGACGAAAGAACATATAGTTTTCGGATAAACTCCGGCTGTTTACGCTGCTATCAGCCACCTCCTCCACGACTTGTGCTGACGCGTGAGAGATTGCACGACGCAGTTCGTCTTGCCATTGCCGCCGTTCAATCCCGCGATGTGACATGAGAACTGGTGCGACTTCGCGATCGTGCGCAGCATGCTCGCTGACACACTGGTGATAGGCTTCAGATGTGCAGGTCTCGATCAGAGCTTTGTCCGTGTCACCAAGGCGCTCCCATAGATCACGGCTCAAACCAAACGATAAGACGTGGCCGCCCTGCGCGATCCCGTCAGCAAACCAAAACCGGCTTTTGCCGATCAACCCGTCCGCAATCGCAGCCGTGCGACCTAAGGGAACTTCGACGGCATCTGCCGCGCCGAGGCTCCCAGTCATTGCAAAGCCAAGGCGCTCGCCCACCCGCGCAGTCAGCCCGCTAGCGAGCAACCGCTTGCCTTGAATATGTTCCAACAGCACCAGATCGTTGGTCGCCCACAAACCTGGCGCAGGACCAGAGTGGCCTGCGGCAAAAGACTTGAGGCCCAGTTCAGCAGCGATGGCATCCCAATGCATTTGCCCACCGCCCGCAGTGAGCCAGCTCTTATGCTCGTCTGGCCTGAGACCCAGGTCACCCGGCAGCCCTGCAAAAAAGCCAAGGCTGGAATCCAATGACAGATGATCCGCCTCAGTACCGAAGTAGGCCTGAGCCTCACCGGTTTGAGCTGCCGCTCCTCCGGAACCTGCTGTTTCGACAAACTGCACATCAATGCGGCCATCGCTCACACTGCGGATGCTCAGCGCCAATTGATCCGCACGATCACGCAGATATCCGCTTTGAAACTGCGAAGGGAGAGCCGTTGCAATCTCGATGCGTTGTTTGATGTTGGCGGGTGCCGCGAGAGCCTGCTGTGCGGCGACAGTGCTTGTCGCTGTCGCAGCTGCTACGCCGCTGGACTTGAGAAATGTTCTGCGATCCATGCCAATACTCCGCAATCGCACGCCAACCATGCAAAATCGCGCTCATCAAAGCGGATCGCATCCGCAAAGACAACTGCGCGGGATCAGCTCAACAAAAATTGTTCGGTGTTGTGGCCTGGAGAGCGAACTTGCCGGAGAGGCCAATCGCTACAGCGCGCCCTCGAATATGCGATTGAGCAAATGGTAGAAGGCGCTCGGGCCGGTGTATCCCGTGATGCGGCCGACTTCTTGGCCGCGGCGAAACACGACCACCGTTGGAACCTGGCTGAGTGGTTGTTTTAATCCGAGAACACGAGCGTTCGGACGGCTAGCATCGAGGAACCTTATGGGTACGACGCGACCACGTTTCGATAGACGATAGCCCGGCAGAACATCGCGCCTGAACAGCTGGCAATAAATGCAGTTCTTGATCTCGAACACGACGATCTCATCGCCGTTGGGATGGGGTTGAGCTGTCGATCCCATCCTGGCAGCTGTTGCTGTTGTGACAACGGCGCACAGGACAAGAGCTGCGGCCGTTAGAAGCCTATGCCACTGAAGAACTCGCCTTACTCTGTTCACTGCCAACTGGGTCCCGATTGTTTAGTCACCAGGGGGCAAGCAACGGCGGTGCCAATTGACGCGAATTCTCTGTCGCCGTGTGAATTGATTTCACATTGCGGTATTAATGGTTAAGTTCATCCAGAGAAAGCCACATAGTGGTCTGCTGAGAATTAATAGCGCGTCGGGCTCACGGGGGCCGACAGCCGTGGGGGAAAAATGCGCGGATTAGTCCTGGCCTTCGTTCTGGTGTCTTCAGTTCCGGCTGTGGCTGAAACCGTAACGGCCCGATTGGATACCGTCGGTTGCACTTACCACGATGTTCTCTGGGATAAGACTGGCTACGACAAGCAGGGCAAGCCCACACCGGAAATGATTGCTCTCGATATTTGCACCGGTATCGAGAACGGCCAGAGGTTGGAGCTATTCGAACAGCAGGTCTATGCTCCAGGTGGTCTCAAGATCGTACGTATCGACGAAAAACTGTACTTTGTTCGCGTTCGCGATGTGGCAACTGACAAACAGCTTGAAATTGAAGCCAAGAAGAAGGCGGCTGCGCTGAGAAAGTCTCTTCTAAAGAAGAAAACCCAAAAGAAGACTGCGCAGAACAAGGTGGCGCGTAAGAAAGCCGAGCAGCAGTAACTCGAAAGAAGATCATGCGAGTGTTGAATGCCGCGGGCCATCAGCATCACGGCGACCAGAGCCGACAATAAGCCGCTAATTGAGTTTTGGGACACCTTCGGACAGTTCGAGCCACGCCCTTCGATGACTGCGCTGAACTACCCGCCACATATCACGCTGGCCATCTACGATGATCTCGATGTCGAGGTAGCCGCGGCCGCGCTAGGCAAGGTTGCCGCTGAGCAGAATTCCTTGAAACTAGTTTTCGAACAGTTGGACTACTTTCGTCTCCCTCGTTTCGTCGTGTGGGCAAGGCCCAACGAAGACGAGACACTGCTGAAACTTCATCAAAAGCTACACAGTCTGATTGATCCTCGTGACTGTCATGAGCATTACAGACCTGGAACCTGGATTCCACATTGCAGTGTGGCAACCGACATTCCGCTCGAAAGAGTTGGTGCTGCGCTGGCCCAGCAGGCCGAGCCGTTTGAACCGTTCGAGGTGGTGTTTAATAGCATCGACTACTTGGAGTTCCCGCCCGTGCGCGTGCTGCACAGCGTTGCTTTGTGATATTCGCACTCATCAAAGAGCTCGAGCCGCAATGCCATTGGAAATTCCGATGCCACTTTTGGCGTAGAGGTGGAGTACACCTTTGAGAAGGCGGCGGCGGTGAAATGGCATCCGAATTCGCCGCGTTCCGTCACAGGTAAGTCCTTACCCGTAATAGAGACTCTTCCAGGTTACAGTCACCTTGGTGCCAACACCGACGCGATTGTAGAGGTCGGCCACGTCGTGGTTGTGCATCCGGATGCAACCCTTCGAAACCGGCTGACCGATCGTCCAAGGTGCGTCTGTGCCATGAATACGGTAGAGGCTAGAACCTAGATAAAGTGCGCGATTGCCCAGCGGATTCTTCGGATGACCGCCTGGCACGTAGGCCGGCAGGCTGGGGTTTTCAGCGCGCATGCTCGCCGTAGGTGTCCATGTCGGATTGACCCTTTTCTGGGAGATCCGCATCACGCCCTGCCATCGGCTCTGTGGTCGCGGTGTTGCGATCGGGTAGCTGATCGCCCGCCCGCGGGCATAGATGTAGTACAGCCGGCGATCCGTGAAACTGGCGATGATCTGGCCGGGCTTGAGGCGCGGAGTGATATGAATCAGCTCTGCCGGTTCGACACCAGCTGGCGTCTGCGGCGCAAACCAATCGCCGGGCCACAGGGAAAAGGCTTGTTGTGCGGAGGCAGGGATTGTGGTGGCTGCGACGGTGAGTGCAGCGACAGCGGCAGCAAGCGGAAAGCGGCGCCTGGAACGCAAACTCGACATGGAAACTCTAAACCCTTACATGACTGCAGCACGCGGTCGCTGCAGTGACTGATACTCAGGCCCGAAGAAAAGGCTTGACCGGGAAGCTAGAGCCTTATGGTGAATAAAGCGTTTCCACCTGTTTCATTTTCTTAAGTTATGTCTTCGACGAACTGGCTGCAGTCGGCGGGCTATGCATCTTTGTCTGCACCAAGTTGGGTAGTCGTAATCGAAGAGATGCACGGCATTCGTGACGCGCCATCATCAGAGGTTGAGCAGACCATGGTGAACGCGCTATTGAGCGATCCAACACGAGAAGAAGTGAATTCAGCTAACGGAACACGACATGGATGTTGTACGACTTTCTGCATTTTCTGACGGAGTAGTCGGTGGGAACCCTGCAGGCGTCCTGATCGATACGGCATTGCCATCAGCCGACGAAATGCAAAGAATAGCAGCGGAGGTCGGATATTCAGAAACGGCATTCGCTGCGCCTCAAGGCGATCAATGGCGGGTCCGTTACTTTGCCCCAGAGAGCGAAGTACCGTTTTGTGGCCACGCAACAATTGCGCTTGGCGCCGCGCTCGCAGAACGGGTCGGCGACGGCAAGTTTTCGCTCGTCCTGAACGACGCTGAGATTTCCGTTATCGGCGCCAAAGGGACGAATGGCTACGAGGCCACGCTTTCTTCACCTCCGACGATAAGCCATCAGGCCGACCCGCAACTGGTCGAGGCGGCACTCAGGTTATTTGGCTACGAGCAGGTCGATCTCGATAACCGCATTCCGCCGGCACTGGCCGCTGCAGGTGCGCGGTTCTTGGTCATTGCTTTGAAGCAGCGCGACAGTCTGCGCGATATGTCGTACGACCTCGATGCCGGCAAGAAGCTCATGCGGGAGGCAGGGATCATTACAATAGACCTCGTTCACGCCGAGGCCGATCAGTTGTTCCACGCACGCAATCCGTTTGCATCAGGTGGTGTGTATGAAGACCCAGCGACCGGCGCGGCTTGTGCCGCCTTTTGCGGATATCTCCGCGATCTCGGATGGCCGCACGGTGGCCGCATCGAAGTCATACAGGGTGAAGATATGGGCATGCGCTCGCGTCTGTTCGCCGAGTTCGATGCAACACCCGGCAACCCGATACAAGTGTCGGGAGCCGTGCGCGTCATAACCGAATAGGGAACCTCGCGTATAGGTCTTGTCCGCACGGAGGTGGTTTTCAACGCGGAGCGACCCGCAGCCCAGTGGAGCAGCCAATAGCCAAAGAACTGCGAGCCAAAGAAAGCCATGAAGTCTCTAGGCAAAGAAGCGTTGATCGATCCCGTCATTGAGAGTCAGATCCAGGAGAAACTCGCCGAGATCGAAGCCGATGACAATGTTCGGATCTTGTTCGCCGTCGAGTCCGGTAGTCGCGCGTGGGGATTTCCGTCCCCAGACAGCGACTATGATGCGCGGTTCGTCTATGCGCGTTCTGTAGATTGGTATGTGTCGATCAATCCTGGTCGCGACGTCATTGAATTGCCGATTGAGGGAGATCTCGACATCAATGGCTGGGATATCCAGAAGGCGCTGGGTTTGTTGTTGAAGCCGAACCCTGTTCTGCTCGAATGGCTATCTAGTCCTGTACGCTGTCGCTGGCACGATGAAGTTTGTGGTCAGCTCATCTCGCTCTCAAAAAAGATTGCCCATAATCGCGCCTGCCTGCATCACTACATCGGCGTCGGTGAAGGTAGCTTCGCGCGAACGATCGACGGCAAAGAGCAGGTCTCAATCAAGAAGTACTTCTATGTCCTTCGTCCAGCGATGGCGCTGCGTTGGGTCCGCATGCACCCCGAGACCATACCGCCAATGAATTTTCAGGAGCTAATGCAGGGCGCCGATCTCCCAGATGAGCTCACGAAACTTATCGAGGAGTTGCTCGAGAAAAAGCGCGTGACGAAGGAGATGGGAGAGGCACCCCGCATCAAGGAACTCGATGAGTTCGTTTTAGCGGAATTCGAGCGAGCGAAGTCCCTTGCGCCTGAAACAGCCAAGCCCGAGCACAAGTTGGAAGCCGAAGCCAATGCATTGTTGCGGTCGATTGTGAAAGGTTCAGACCGCTAGTTGCGAGTTGCCTGGCTGAACTAACCCGTCACACGATAATTCGTGGTTGACCACAAGCGATGCCTTGCCATGCCTTGGCCCGCCAAGTCAAAATCAAAGCCGAACCAGTCACTCCAGGCGCTGTCGGCGCCCACGTCACTTGCAGGGGTTAGAATGGCGGCAACGTACGACTACATCATAGTGGGCGCAGGCTCTGCCGGGTGCGTGCTTGCCAATCGACTGTCCGAAAACCCGGCCAATCGCGTGCTTCTGTTGGAAGCCGGGCCCGAAGATCGCGACCCATGGATCCACATTCCTGTCGGCTTTCAACGCCTGCTCTACAACCGGAAACTCAATTGGTGCTTTGAGACCGAGCCGGAAGACAATGTCAAAGGCCGCCGCATTCCAATCCCGCGCGGTAAAGTTCTGGGTGGCTCATCTTCCATCAACGGCATGCTCTACGTGCGTGGCAATGCGCTTGACTATAACACGTGGGCGCAGCTCGGTAATCGTGGGTGGAGCCATCAGGACGTGCTCCCCTACTTCAAGAAAGCAGAGACTTTCGAACGTGGCGGTGATGCGATCCGGGGCGGTGACGGGCCACTCAATGTTGCGGACATGTATGAACGCCACGAGATGATCGACGCTTTCGTACGTGCCGGCGTTGAGTGCGGATACGACGACAATCCAGACTACAATGGTGAGAAGCAGGACGGCTTCGGTTACTACCAGATTACGCAAAAGAATGGTCGACGGCACAGCGCTGCCAAGGCTTATCTCGAGCCCGTTCGCAATCGGCCGAACTTGCATGTCGAAACGCACGCATTTGCGCGAAAACTAATACTTGATGGCAAACGTGTGGTTGGTGTGCGGTATGACGTCAAGGGTGTTGAACTCGCAGCACGTGCTGAAGGCGAAGTCCTGTTAACGGCTGGTGCTGTCCAATCTCCGCAACTTCTAGAAGTGTCAGGCATTGGCGCACCAGATGTGTTGGCGGAGCACGGCATTCAAGTTGAACATGCTCTTCCTGGGGTCGGTGAGAACTACCGCGATCACTACGCCGCTAGAATCTCGTGGCGGGTCAATCAAAAGAACATCACGCTCAATGATACGACGCGCGGTTTCAGTATTCTAAAGGAGGCGCTGAGGTATGCCTTCACAAACCGTGGGATACTGACTTGGACTGCCGGTATCGGACATGGTTTCGTGAAGAGCCGTCCAGAGCTTGATGAGCCTGATTGTCAGTTCTTCTTCGCTCACGGCACTTTCGATGCGATCACGCGTGCCTTTCATCGTGAACCTGGCATGACCATTGGTGTCTATCAGTGCCGGCCTGAGAGCAAAGGGTCGATCCATATCAAGTCGGCTGATCCGACCGAAGCGCCAGCCATACGGCCAAACTTCTTGAGCGATCCAATCGACTGCGCCGCCTTGGTAGGGGGCATGCGTGTTGCGCGGCAGGTCGGTGAAGCGCAGGCCCTCGCCAAGTACCGTTCATTTGAATTGGCGCCGGGAGATAAAGTCCAAGACGACGATGACCTTTTGGACTTTGCGCGCGAGACGGGCGCTACAACTTATCATGTCATGGGCACTTGTAAGATGGGCACGGAGAACGATCCAATGGCCGTGGTCGATGACCAGTTACGCATTCGTGGCCTGCAAGGCGCACGCGTCGCAGATGCCTCAGTGATGCCGACCATGCCATCGGGTAACATCAACGCACCGGTGATTATGATAGCCGAAAAGGCAGCCGACATGATCCTCGGTAGAGGCTGATCAACGGGTCAACGCGCACGATCGAGGCCAAGTATTACGACGCGAGAGAGAGAATTCATGAGCAATGCAGATCCGATCACTGTGTCCGTCATCCAACATCGACTAACCGGCATCGTGGAGGAAATGGGCGAAGCGATGCTGCGGACATCGTTTTCGCAGATCTTGAATTCGAGCCGCGATTTTTCGACGGCGATCTGTTTGTCGGACTCACAACTTGTCGCCCAAGCCGATCATATCCCAGTGCATGTGGGCGCGTTGCAACCAGCTGCCAAGTCGATCATCGAGACGTTTGGAGATGATGTCTACGAAGGTGATATCTTTCTGCTCAACGATCCCTACTTTGGCGGCAGCCACTTGCCCGATGTAACCGTGTTTGCGCCAGTCTTTGTTGAAGGAAAGCTCATGTTCTGGGCAATCAATCGCGCGCATCATTCCGATATTGGAGGAGCAACCTACGGCGCTTACAATGCAGCCGCGCGAGAGATTTGGCAGGAAGGCATCCGATTGCCGCCGATCCGCCTCTACGACAAAGGCGTCATCCGCGATGACCTGTTACGCATGCTCAAAACAAATGTCCGACACGCTCGTGACTTTGAGGGCGACCTCATGGCCCAGATCGGTTCGGTGCGCCTGTCCGAGCGACGCCTGCATGCGTTGGCGGCAGAGTTTGGGCACGCAACCATCGCTCAAAGCGTCGCGCGCATCTTGGATGCAACGGAAGCGCGGACAAGATCGATCTTTTCGGAATGGCCGGATGGGCAATACGAAGGCACAGCTCTTCTCGACGATGACGGTCGTGGAAATTCTGACATTGCGATCCGCGCAAGTATCACGATCGCGGGGTCGGATCTCACGGTCGATCTAACGGGGTCCGACCCGCAGGTAGATAGCTTTCTCAATTCAGCCGTCGCCAACACGCGCTCCGCAGTGCTCGTTGGTCTGGCAATCCTGTTAGATCCGGAAATCCCAAAGAACGAGGGCGTTGCAAGACCGGTCAATATCGTCACGAAAGAGGGAACGATTGTGCATCCGGCGAACGGAGCACCAGTCACGATGTGCACTTCGCATTGTGGTAATGAAATCATTGAAGCCGTGGTGGTCGCGCTCTCGGCTGCCTGTCCTGAGAGGGCCATGGGTGGATGGGGCAGGCGGCTGCGCATTGCGCTCAAAGGCACGAACCCGCGCAACGGTCGCCCCTTTATCTGGCATATGTTTCATGCGCGGCCAGGTGGTGGCGCCTCGTCTGGCGGTGATGGCTGGCACAATTCCGGAGAATGGCATTCCGCGGGTGGCTTGAAGTTCGGGTCTGTTGAAGTGGCCGAAACGCGTTTTCCGCTTTATTTCCGGCGTCACGAATTCCGACCGGACTCCGGCGGTGATGGCCGCTTTGCCGGCGGGTGCGGTTGCGATCTCGAGATGATCCTTGAAACCGAGGAACCTGCAGTTGCGAATGTTGCCGGAGACGGATTACGGCACGGTGCGCGCGGCATGCTTGGCGGTGACGACGCTGCACCACACGACTACCGGATGCAGGCTCCAGGAGTGGCAGAACAAAAATTGCCGAGTAAGGTTGAAGGTCAGCCCGTCCCGCCCGGGACACTCTTCGAGATCCACTCCGGCGGCGGTGGCGGATGGGGACCACCGTCAGAACGCGATGATGGCGCCCGCCAAAGCGATATCGAGAACGGTCTCGTCACGGCATCTGATGGGCGGGGGGTATGATGAGTTATCGCATTGCAGTTGATGTTGGCGGGACATTCACTGACGTCGTAGGCGTCAGCGCTGATGGCGCTACAACTTTCGTCAAGGTGCCAAGCACGCCAGAGAACCAAGCTGTCGGCACAATCAACGGTATTACAAAGCTTGCCGGGGTATTAGGACTGGAGGTGCGTGATCTGCTCTCGCGCACCGAGCGCATTGTTCACGGTATGACTGTTGCAACCAATGCCTTGCTTGAGCGCAAAGGCGCTAAGGTGGGCTTGCTGACCACCGAAGGGCACCGGGATGTTCTGGAAATGCGCGAAGGTCTCAAGCCTGAGCGCTACAACATGCGTCTGCCCCGGCAGGAGGCATTGGTTCCAAGACGTCTACGCCTCGGTGTGCGCGAACGCGTGCGTGCCGACGGCCAGATTGAAGTGCCGCTCGACAAGGAGTCGTTGGACCAGGCGATCAGTACGCTCCAGGCCGAAGGTGTGACGTCGATCGCCGTTTGCTATCTCCACTCCTATAGCGACGATAGCCACGAGCGCGAAACCGAGCGGGCCATTCGAGCCGCAATGCCGGATGCCTATGTCTCGCTGTCTTCGGACGTGTTGCCTCAGATCAAAGAGTACGAGCGCGTTTCGACAACCATCGTCAATGCCTACGTCGGACCATTGATTGCACTCTATCTGGGTCGGCTTGAGGAGCAACTGAAGGAGGCTGGCTTTGCAGGGCCTCTCCTCATCATTCTCTCTCACGGTGGCGTTGCACCTGTTAGCCAGGCAGTGCAAGTGGCTGCCTCGACGGTTTTGTCTGGCCCGGCTGGCGGCCTCGCCGGTGGTCGGCGCATTGCCGAAATCATGAACGCGCCTGATCTCATCACATTCGATGTCGGCGGAACCTCAAGCGATATCTCATTGATCGCCGATGGCAAGGCAACGCTGTCCAGTGACCGAACAATGGCGAACGAACGCATCGCGCTGCCAAGCCTCGATATCATTACGCTGGGTGCTGGTGGAGGTTCGATTGCACGTGTGGAAACGAGCGGCCTTTTAGAAGTCGGCCCGCAAAGCGCTGGTTCAGTTCCAGGCCCGATCTGTTATGGCCGCGGCGGCACCGTGCCGGCCGTCACTGATGCCAGTGTCGTGCTCGGTTATCTCGACCCCGAAAACTTTGCCGGCGGCGAAGCCAAGCTGGATCGAGAGGCAGCGGCTGCTGCATTTGAGGCTTTGGGTGAAAGGTTAGGCGTCAGTGCGATTGAAGCTGCTGCCGGGGTCCACCGTGTCGTCAATACGCAGCTGACCGAAGGCATTCGCGTCGCAACGGTGCGCCGCGGTGTTGACCCGCGCCGCTTCGCGCTCCTGGGCTTCGGCGGGGCAGCCGGCCTCCATGTCACCGAGTTGGCTCGGATGCTCGATATCAGCCGGGTCATAGTTCCGCAGATGGCTTCTGTGCTGTCAGCCTGGGGGATGCTGAACACCGAGCTCCGTCTGGAGGCGGTTCAAACGTTGGTTGGTGAGACTGATACGCTGGACCTTGCAACGGTACGCGAACTCTACGAACGCCTCGAACGTAATGGCCGTCAGCAGATGGCTTCCTGGTTCGATGGACAGGTGGAGTTCCGTAGAACTGCCGAAATGCGTTACGGCGAGCAGGTCTTCGAAATTGACGTCCCATTGGATCAGGTCGATCTCTCATCGGACGGAGCGCTGCAGGCGCTCAAGGCTGCCTTTGAAAAGCGCCACGAAGAACTTTACGCCTATCACTTACCCGAGCAGGCGCCGGTTCTCATCAACGCGCGGCTTGCAACCGTCGGGGTGCTTCCGGATATCGCCGTGTCTGAGCATGTAGGCGGTGAAGGAAGCCATGCACTCCGCGGGACTCGGAATGTATATCTCGGTGAGTGGGAAGAAGTCGAAGTATATGCCTTCGATGATTTGGTCCCGGGCGAATGCGTGCAGGGACCAGCCGTCATTGAGTCGGACACAACAACCGTCCTTCTGCGAGCCGAAGATGAAGCGCGGTCCACTGCCCAGGGATGGCTTGATATTTCTGTTGCACTCTAGTTTGCGATCACTCCAGTTGGAAAAGTTCTCGTCGGGACAATATTTTCACCCCGGCGAGATCAGTCTTTGCTTGCGCACTATCCTTTGCTGATCGCATCGCATCAGCGCGACGCTGGCGAGTTCCGCGGTTAGGCCAATATCGCCCATTCATCGGGCGTTCAGCATTTTCACCAGGCTCTCACGAAAACTCCAAAACGAGGTTCAGCACTCTGCTTGCAGTGTGATTGGTAAGTGAGTGCGAAGTCGACCAACTTGAGTTCAGACACAGAGGAGGTCGCCGTCAGGAAGACTAGACCTCCACAGTCACAACCGAAACGAGATGTCGAAGGAGCTTCACTGATGACTATTCTAGCCAACCGATCAGCAATCAAGAGTATCGCTGCAACAGCAATGATTGCCGTAGCAGGTATGACCCTGGCAGCAGCGCCCGGTTACGCGAACAAGCACAGCTCGCATTACAACAAGCACACGGTGACCAAGAAGGCATCATTCCACACGCTCAAACACCACGCTAAGAAAGTACGAAAGTCAGGTCTGGCAAAGGTCACCAAGATTAAGCGACACGGTCGTGTTGTTGGTTTCAAGAAGACCCTGAAGTCAGGTGACAAGATCATCGTGCGTCGGGGCAAGCATGGTCGCGTGCATCACACAACGCTGAAGCGCAAGACTTTTCTACAGCGCGTCAAGCACCGCGTTTCGTCGGCCACAAAGGCACTTAAGATGAAAGCTAAGAAGTTGCGTTATTCGGTGCTAGGTAAGAAGGCGCACGCGCGCTACTAGAACTGCATTGGTGGAGGTCTTGCCATGGTGAGGCCTCCACACGCACTTATTGCTTGAAGACCAACCAAATTCAGTGCGGGGGAAATAGAATATGCTCGGCCGTCTGGTTATGTCGCGATCGTTGTCGCTGACATTCGGAACAACTGCTGTCACTTGTTTCGTTGCCGCCGCGCAAGTGTGGGACTTTCCTTATCCGCGGCTGGTCCTCGGAAACATGGGATTGCAACTGTTGGGCAGCACGATTGCTCTGGTCGTCCTGTCCGTCATTGAGGCGTCACGCTGTGAGGAGGACTCGCTGTGGCGGGGCGGCGGCGCAATTTTCTATTGGCCGGTGTTCCTAATCCTCTTCTTCATGGCGCTCTTGGGTCCGTTGTTCGCGTTTGGTGAGTTGCACTATCTGTGGCCTTGCTTCGGTATTCATGCACCAGACATTTGTGCGTTGCAGTCAGCCGAAGTCCGTCAGCTGGATGCGGCTGCGCGCGATCTCAAGGTAAAAGAGCTTTACGACGCTGCCGGTCCTCCCATGGGCGGACAATTCGTGTCAGCGCTTCGTCACATGTTGGGCATGGGGAGTTAACCTTTAGCTCAGTTGCGCCGGGTGCTCTTCTTCCATGACGATACCAGAATAACGGCGGCGTTCGGTTTGGACTCTATTGCCACCTTCGTCCTCGTCTTTTGGGCGCGACGTCGTCAGCCGCAACACATCGAGGTAACTCGGGCTTACGAGCAGCTTGTGACCATGTGGCCCGTCCATCAAGAAGCGATGGAATTTAGGCAGGTTATAGCAGGGTACCCACATGAGCAGATGGTGCTCGACATGATAGTTGACCCAGTAAGGCGCCAAGAACGTGCCGGTGATTGGATCGGCTAGCGTCGTGCGTGCGTGGCGGAACGGATCATCCTTGTCGCCCACCATGGCGTGTTCGGCGATGTTTCGTAGGCGCAGGAAAAGCTGGAAGAAGGTCAGCAGCGGCAATAGCCAAAGAAGAGGATAGAGCCACCAATAGCCGGCAAGAGCGAGCACCGCAAACAAAACGGCGTTGGCTGCTAGCGGCCCACCAATCTTATCTTTGAGGTTGCTGAACCATGCCGTCCAGTCAGGCAGCGGCTTGCCCTTTGAAAGCCCTGCACTGACTTGAGCCGAACGTTGGGCATAGCCCGTTTGTCCGGTGATGTCGCGCCAGAGCTTGCGATAAAAGCTGGGCCGGGTAATTGGAAAAGGTGCGCTGAGAACCAGATCCGGGTCATCGTCCTGCTGAGTGCGGGCATGATGTTTGAGATGGTAGCGGCGGTAGGCCGGCATATCGGCGCCAACCGGCCAAGCCAGCAACCATTGGCTTGTCAGATGATTGAGGCGCTCGTTCTTGAACAGTAGTCCGTGCGCGCCGTCATGCATCAGGATCGATAATCCAAGCTGGCGTGCACCGATAATCGCTGCGGCGAGAACGAACGTGACAATGTTGGGCCACCAGACAAAGAACGCCATAGCGCCGAATACCAATACCCAGGCGTGGATGATACAGGCCGCCGCTTTCCAGTCGTGGCGCTCGCGGACGGCGAGCAGTTGATCCTCGGTCAATAAATCCTTAGCGCGCATTGTCATCTAGTTCCTGCAGTCGAGCTCCGACACAGAGTATGCCTGTTTCAGCGAGCAAGATCCAGTTTGCTGGAAATCATCATCTACGTGCCTTTCCAGACAGGTTTGCGCTTTTCATTGAAAGCCTTACGGGCTTCTCGGCTGTCTTCACTGTCGAATGCCAGCGCCACAGCGTCCAAAGCCGTCGCAGGAACGTGCGCAAAATCCATCGTTTCCATTCGGTACATGAGTTCGCGTGTGCTGCGCAGCGCCAGCGGTGACATTTCGGCCAGTCTGCTGGCGAGCCGCATCGTTTCAGTCTCGAGTTCGTTGCGCGGAACAACTTTGGTCAGCAGGCCAAGCCGATCTGCTTCCTTGGCGCTGATTGGGTCTCCAGTCAGGATGAGTTCAGCTGCTTTCATCCGTCCAAGCAAGCGCTGCAGATGCCAGACATGCATGCCGGGCGGGGCTGCAAGATTGGGCACGCCTGGATAGCCAAAATCGGCATCATCAGACGCAATGACCATATCGCAGGTAAAGGCGAGCGTGCACGCACCTTCGCGAGCGTAGCCGTGGACGGCTGCTATGATCGGCTTGCTGAGCGCACGAACGCGCTTGACCATCTCGACATAGAAGAGGCTCAGAAACGCTTTCATATCTGAGGAGTTGAACGTCTCCATCATCCGGATGTCGACGCCGGCAGACAGCCCCTTGCCAGCTCCGGAAAGAACGATAACGCGCACTTCCGGGTCGCTATCTGCGCGCTCAAGAGCATCGAAATACTCGAGCGTGACTTGCCGATTCAGTAGATTGAGCGGTGGATTGTCGATCGTAATCGACGCAATGCCGTCGCCGACGCTATAACGGATTCTCTTGAGTTCTTCCGCCGCCATTGGTTTCCCCCTCTTGCCCTCTGTGGCTGTTGTTCACCCATGATACCGGAATTGTGATGTTCAGGTCAGAACGCGGATGTGCATAATCTAGAGTGGGATCTTCCAGCGACCTGGAGAATAAATGCGGTTTTGCCTGATCGTCCTTTGGGTTGTGCTTGGTCTCCGGCCGGTTAATGCTGACACCTCTGAGCAGCTGCTGACCTCGCTCAGGGCTCTCGGTTTGACCGTTGCCCTTTCGCAAAAGGCAAGCCTCAACCGGCGCGCAAATTTTCGGCAACTTGTCCGGACCGATGAAGCGAAACTGGTGCGCGATCTGGCGGACGTCTCGCGAAAATCCGCGCTCGAAGAGGCCTACATTCATATCAATGACGGCTTGGCCCTCGAGACAGGCGTAATGGAGCGGTTCGATATTACGACATCGGACTGTCTGGTGCGGGCGACAGTGCAGTCGTCGGTCACGATTGGCTTCCTGGCCAAGCTCCCACGTGGACTTCCGGACAAGATTGTTTGGTATCACATCCATCCGTCGCGGCGTATCATCAACGCAAAGTTTCGTGCCAAGCGATGTGCACCACCAAATACGTGGCCGGTGCTGCCAAGCAGTGCTGACTTCTCGCAGTTTCTCAAGCGTGCAAAGAGATACTACGCCCTCAATCCCGATGGTTCTTACACGGACCGGATAGTCATAGATCCTGTTGGCGTTATCGAGCTTGCTCTAACAGATGAAGGTCGCAGCGCCATTCACAAGTTTCGCCTGCGAAGCAATTACGATACTCAGGAGTATGGCAACGACAGCATGCCGGGCCATGCGATCTGGCCACAAAAGTACATCCAGCGCCTGAACATGCTGATTGACCGTATTCCGCAGGCCGGTCCGCAGCTCGATCGCAACGTGACCCGTGCGGTCGACCTGCTCAGCAGCGAAATGGTCCGCGTGACGTTTACACCCCTCGCAAAGTTTCGACCCAAACCGTGAAGCTAGATCGTTGGCTTGGTTCTTACTTGTCCGCCAAAGGCTGCGGCATAGTCTGCTTCTCAATAGCTGCAAGTCCGAAATTGCAAACCGCATGCCTTCTTCCGTCCGCGCCTTCGAGGCTCCGAGAGCGAATGCTTGGAACGCCACTAGCGTCGTCACTGGTGCGCACTGCGAGGCAAGCCGCAACTCTTGTTCGTTCGGATTGTGATCCATAATTGGGCACGATGGATTTGTCTTATCTGTCTGTCGCCACCTCGCCGACGGTTTCGCAATTCTTTTGTTATGCCTGCAAGTTAGATCGTCATTCTACGAAGAACTGCGAGTTGCGGTTTACGAAGTTCATGTCCAACCCGCACCATTTTTGTGCACGGCTGCTGACCGCTTGCATGAGTGAGAGTTCATGCAGTTGGTCACGTTCCGAGTGGCACGACGCGTGTCGCCTGTTTATCAGTTTTGCGACAAGCATGAGCTTTCCACTGTCACGAAACTGAAACGGAACTGAAGCGAAACTGCTACAATAGCGTGCTAGGCCGCCCGTGAATTTGCGGGGAGAGCCTGAATGCTCGAAGTACGTAGTCTCGTTAAAGACTTCGGCAATGTGTCAGCCGTTAATGACATATCATTCAAAGTTGACGAGCCCCGGATGATTGGCGTGATCGGCCGCTCCGGTGCTGGTAAGTCTACCCTTCTACGTATTCTCAATCGTCTGACCGATGCCACTGCTGGCGAGGTCATGTACGAAGGCGATGATATCCTAAAACTCAAGGGCAAGAAGAAGTTGGAGTGGCAGCGCCGCTGCGCGATGATCTTCCAACAGTTCAATCTGGTCCCACGATTGGATGTCCTGACCAACGTCATCCTTGGACGTCTCAACCAGCAATCCGTTCTTCGGTCCTCTTTGAAATTTTTCTCACAGGAGGAACGCCGCCAGGCATTGATGCTGCTGGATCGGTTTGGCGTCGCCGAGACCGCATTGCAGCGCGCCGAGACATTGTCGGGTGGTCAACAGCAACGTGTAGCGATCTGCCGAGCAATGATGCAGTCGCCGGAAATCATCCTTGCGGACGAACCTATTGCTTCGCTCGACCCACTCAACGCGCGCCTCGTGATGGATGCGCTTCACGCCATAAACCGTGAAGAAAAGATCATGGTGGTTTGCAACCTGCACACCCTTGATACCGCGCGAACCTATTGTGACCGCGTCATCGGGATGCGGGCAGGTGAAATTGTTTTCGACGACACGCCAGCCAGCCTGTCTGACCAGATGGCTCGTGAGATTTATGGGGCGGAAGCCAACGACGCCTTTGAGGCTGGCATCACGTCCACCAGTTTGGGGGCAACTCCAATGAAGGCTGCCGAATAGAATTCGGCGGCAACCTACCGGAGTGCAAGACGCACTTTTCGTTCACTTGGGAGTGATGAAAATGTTCAAGACTACCGCACGCATCTTGACGGTGCTGGGCGCTGCCGCGCTCACAACAGCAGCTGTGGCTGCTCCAAAGGATTACAAGGGTCCAACGATGGACCTCGCGCCTTACCTGCAATCTATCAAGACTGACCACTTCCGCATTGGCTTCCTCGGTGATGAAGCTGCGCAGGACATCATTGCTCGCAACCAGTGCCTGAAGGGTTACGTCGAAGTGGCCTATAAGGTGCCTGCCAAGATGTACACCTTCAAAGACTATGCCGGCACTATGGAATCCATGCTTGGCGGCAACCTGGACTACACGTGGTTCGGTTCTTCTGGCTACGCCGGCATCTACCTGAAGGATCCTGAGGCTGTTGTTCCAGTTCTCACGCGTATGCAGCCAACTGGCGACACGGGTTACTTCTCTGTCATGGTTGCCCGCAAGGACAGCGGCATCAAGACACTGGAAGACGCTAAGGGCAAGAAGCTCGGCTTTGCTGACCCGAACTCAACCTCTGGCTACCTGATCCCATCAATCGAGCTGAAAGAAAAGCTCGGTGAACTCGATGGCTACTTTGCTTCCGCAAAGTTTATGGGTGGCCATGAAAACGGTGTGCTTGGTGTCCTCAACAAGGACATTGATGTTGCTGTGACCTGGGTCTCCGGTGTTGGTAAGTGGGAAGAAGGTTATACATCCGGCAACCTGCGCAAGATGGTCGACAAGGGCATCCTGAACATGGACGATCTTGTTCAGGTTTGGTCCTCCAAACTGATCCCGAACGGCCCGATCGTAATGCCTGCAAAGATGCCAAAAGAAGCCCACAAGGTGATGGTTGGCATGAAGCAGTGGATCCACAAGAACGACCCAAAGTGCTCTGAAGACATTGCAAATGGTCTTGTCAAGGCATGGGTCCCCGTTGACCACTCGTTCTACACCTCGATCGTAAAGGCGCGTAAGGCCAAGATCGAAGCCAAGAAGAAGAACTAAGCTTCTTGTCCAAGTTGGGTCCGACGTAGGAGTGCCTGCGCCGGACCTACTTGCCTTAAAGCCCTGACTTTTCCTTGAAGCGATTCCGAGCCCCATTCGCATGTCCGCGCAATCAACATCTGCAGCGCTTCCCGATCATCTCCTTGTTTTCGAGGACCGCCTTCACAACCTTGAGCGCCAGCGCGCGATTTACACGCTGCTTGGCTTAGGCATTACTGCTCTCATTGTTTGGTTCGGCATCAAGGTCGCGAATGAACAGAACGCGAGCCCGTTCAGTGTCGGGATTTCGAAGTTTTTCGACTACCCACTCGACATGATCGGCGAGGCCTGGGAGGCAGGCTGGAGCTGGCCACCGCTGCTCGCGAAATACTTCCCTGAACTGCTCGCCACGTTCAATATGGCATTCTTCTCGACGTTCTTGGGTTTTTGTTTCGCGGTGGTGCTGAGCTGCTTTGCCA
This sequence comes from Hyphomicrobiaceae bacterium, assembly GCA_965247245.1. GTDB lineage: Bacteria > Pseudomonadota > Alphaproteobacteria > Rhizobiales > Hyphomicrobiaceae > Tectiglobus. The sequence continues at coordinate 93,102 of CBDFGV010000001.1, forward strand.
GCGCGAACCTGATCAAGAATCCCTGGATCGTACAGTTCGTGCGCCGTTTTCTCGATATTGCTCGCTCGTTCCCGGAACTCGTGATTGCAATGATCTTCCTCTACTTGATGGGCAAGAACGAGTTGCCCGCGATCATTGCCATTACGATCCACACAACCGGTGCACTAGGTAAGCTGTTCTCGGAAGCCATCGAGAACATTGATACCAAGCCGCTGGATGGTCTGCAGTCAGCGGGTGCTGGCTGGGTTAAGCGCGTACGCTTCGCGGTATTACCACAGGTGCTGCCACTATTCTTTTCCTACGGGCTCTTGCGGCTTGAGATCAATGTGCGCGCTTCGACCATTCTGGGCTTCGTTGGCGCTGGTGGCATCGGTGAAGCGTTGTCGACCGTAATCCAATGGCGCTATGGCGACGAAATTGTTGCGATCATGGTGCTTCTGATCCTGACAATTACATTCCTCGACTACTTCTCCAGTTACTTGCGTGGTCGTCTAATTGGAGGAGCGCGCGCATGACCGTAACATCAATGGAACGCTCCGAGTTCAGCAAGCAACTTGTCGAAATTGATGCCATATCCAACCGTCGCTTCCGCTGGACCATGGTGGCCTTTGGCCTGATTATCGTCTACTTCGTGGCATCGTTTATCCAATTCGATCTTGGCAGTATCGCGCGCAAATGGAGCCCGGAGCGGGCATCGTTGTTTATGCTCGATACCTACGCCCATAAGGACCACGTCACCTATCGCTGGAACAAGCCCGGCCAGTTCCGCATTGCCTTCGAGGGTGGTTATCGGGAGGTCTATAAGACGCCGCCCGAATGGTTTGCCGAAGACACGTCGAACGGTTCTGGAACCGTCCGCTTTGACAATGGCGGTGACATCACGATCTTCAAAGATCGGGTCGAGATGGCAAACTGGCCCGGCACCCAGGAAACATTCGTTTTCAAGCTGAATGCTAACAAGAAGCCCGAGGTTGTCGGCTATCTCGATCGCAAACAGGACCTGCCGCCATGGATGCGCTGGACCGAGAACAAAGTCGAGGTGCGGCCATCGCTCTATGAGCGTCTCCAGGTCGGCACCAGCCGGGTCGAAGTGCATCGCTACGAACTGGGTTGGAAGTACTTCTGGTTCGACTTCAATAGTCCGCTCGTTGGAAAAGGACCCGTTGAAGCAATCGGGCTGATGCTCTCCGGTGATCGAATCGATCCCAAACAATCCAATGCATCACTGGTTCTAACCGAGTTTATCGACAATGAGATCTGGAGCCATGGCACGCTGTTTTTTGCGATGCTGGAAACGGTGCTGATGGCTGTCCTTGGCACACTGCTCGCGTCAATTGTCGGTCTACCTCTTGCCTTTATGGCCGCAAAGAACGTCACGCCATTCGGTGCTGTTCGATTTGCGTTACGCCGCTTATTTGACTTCTTGCGTGGCGTGGACATGTTGATCTGGAGTTTGATCTTCCTGCGTGCATTCGGCCCTGGTCTGTTCACGGGCATCTTCGCGATCGCCTTCACAGATACCGGGACCTTTGGCAAGCTCATGTCAGAGGCGATCGAGAACACCGACAACAAGCAGCGTGAAGGTGTGCAGTCGACAGGCGCGACCAAGGTTCAACAACATCGCTTTGGTGTCATCCCGCAGATCTTGCCAGTGTTCATCTCGCAATCGCTCTACTACCTGGAATCGAACACGCGCGGCGCGGTGATTATTGGAGCGATGGGCGCCGGCGGCATCGGCTTGCAGTTCCTTGGCGCACTGCAAACAGGAAACGATTTTGAAAACGTAGCTTACATGGCGCTGCTGGTATTGGTCACTGTCATTGCAATGGACACGATGTCCGCATGGCTGCGCCGCAAATTGATCGGGATCGAGAACGAGGCAACCATTCAGCGCGCCAGACGTTCGAGATCACTTTTCGGCCCGAGAGCACAAGGAGCTTGATATGCGCTTGATCGTTGTCGTGTTCACTGCTGCATTGTTTGCTAGCACAGCTGCGTTTGCTCAGACGCAACAGGCTGGATCTGAGGCTGCAACCAATGCTGAAGAGACTTTCAAGAAACTCGTCGCCAAGTGCGATGACGTCGATGCATTGGTTTTGCGCGCACGTGTCCGTCTGGCGATGGGGCGACTGGATGACGAGGCGGCTGTGGCGGAACTCACGAAGAAGACCGACGCGGGGTTGGCGCTTTGTGGTGAAGGAAAGATAGACGAGGCCAAAGCGTCCCTAACTGAGACCTTAGCAGCAGCCGATGCCAAAGTATCGGAAAAGTTCGGTCAAGAAGGTGACACCAACGAAGTGAAGGCCGCACAGGCAGACGAGAGCGGCTCGGACAAGGGATCGTCCGCCGGAAAGAAGGCAGCCAGCGCTTCATCTGCGGCTAGCAGTCAAGCCAAGGTGGCAACCGAAGAGAAGAAGCCTTGGTGGAAGTTCTGGTGAGCTGACCAAAAAGCGTTTGCCTTGAAGTGCTGCAGCACTTTTGAGGTCCACATCTTCAGATGTGGGCCTTTTTCTTTGTTTCGGACTTGGGTCTCACGGCGCGCTGGAACTGCGGGGAGCCTGAGACGCTGACCCAGTTTGCCAACTTGGACAAAACTGCAGGTCGATACAACGCAAACCGCCGGCCGAGCCTAATCAGTTCAGATATATTGCAAAATTAACCATAAGCGATCTCCGCTAAGATTGCTCTTGAACATCGTTCGCAAATGAGTTACATAATGTGAACGATGTTCGCATTTGTGTGAAGCAACCAATGGAGTCAGTCGTCATGTATAGCCTTCGACTCATTCAGAGCTGGCCAGATCAAGATCAGTGCCATCCGTCTGTCGTCAGACGATTCCAGCTAGAGCGCCGACTGCACTAGCGAATCAAAGCACAGTGCCAAACAGGTAGACATTGCAGGCACACATTCTTGACACCACCGGTGTTAATCTAAGCGCCACATCGCCCCGAAGAGGACACCAGATGTTTCAGTCCCTACTTTCCAGTCGCCGGTTCCTACCTATTTTTGTTTGTCAGTTTCTCTCGGCACTGAACGACAACTTCATCAAAAACGCCCTTGTCATTCTGATCCTGTTCAAGCTCGGCAGCGAGCAAGGCGGTCTGCTGGTCACGCTGGCGGGTGTTGCTCTCATTGTCCCATTTTTCATCTTGTCCGCACTTGGTGGTGAACTCGCTGACAAGTATGACAAGGCGCGTGTCGCCCAGGCCATCAAGCTTGCCGAAATCCCGGTTGCCGCAATTGCTGCGGCTGGCTTCATGATGGACTCGCTCGCTTTGCTGTTCGCAGCGCTCGTGCTGTTCGGATCAATGGCGGCGCTTTTCGGACCAATCAAGTTTGGCATCCTGCCTGATCACCTGAAGACCAGCGAGCTACCAGCAGCAAACGCGTTGGTGGAAGGAGCCACATTCCTTGCTATTCTCGGTGGCACGATTGCCGGTGGCGTTGCCATGTCGTCCGATGGTACAGCCGCACTCGTCCCGCCTTGGGTTGTTGCCGCGGTTCTGATCACATTTGCAGCATTCGGATGGCTGTCAGCCAAAGCCATTATGCCGACTGGCGCAGCCGAACCGACCTTGCCGATTACGCGCAACCCATTGGCTTCGACATTTCGCCTGCTTGGTGAATTGCGTGCTGATCGGAAGCTGTGGATCGGCGGATTGATCGTATCCTGGTTCTGGTTGGCCGGCGTTGTGGCGCTCACACTTCTGCCGACCGCAGTGAAAGATGGCATTGGCGGCAACGAACATGTCGTGACCGTCGGATTGGCGCTGTTCACAATCGGGATCGCTATTGGTTCGTGGCTCGCAGCTGCCGCAAGCACGCGCCGCCCGAACCTCGCCCTTGTTCCAATCGGCGCGCTGCTGATGGCAGTTTTTGCGCTGGACATTGCCTGGACGTTTTGGGGCTTAGCGCCGCTCGGTAGTGGCCTCACACCTTTGCAGCTGGCCGGCACCGCAACCGGCTTGCGCTTGGCTTTCGATCTCTTTGCTCTGTCAGCTGCTGGCGGATTGTTCATTGTCCCGGCGTTCGCCGCGGTCCAGGCTTGGGCGCCCCCGGATCATCGCGCGCGTGTTGTTGCCGCTGTCAATATTCTCAATGCTGGTGGCATGTCGATCGGCCTGGGCGTACTGGTCGGTCTTCAAGTTGCAGGTGTTGGCTTCTCAGGTCTGTTTGCGATCCTCGGCGTCGCTAACTTGATGGCGATGTTCGCGGTTATGTGGGCGTGGGGTCGCGAAGGGATGCAGGATCTGGCATTCTTCCTGTTCAAGCTGTTCTACCGCATTGAAGTGAAAGGCTACGAGAATCTGCCAGAGCCTGGCGAGCGCGCTATCATCACGCCGAACCACGTTTCATACATGGATGGCCCGGCGATGCATGCGCTGCTGCCAAGCCATGCCGCTTTCGCGATTGATACGACCATCGCGCAGGCTTGGTGGGTGAAGCCGTTCCTGAAGTTTATCAATGCTTATACGCTCGACCCGACACGGCCGCTTGCCACCCGCCATCTCGTCAACGAGGTCAAGAATGGGGAGACGCTTGTCATATTCCCTGAGGGGCGTCTGACGGTCACTGGCGGCCTCATGAAGGTCTATGACGGCACAGCAATGATTGCCGATAAAGCAGATGCCGTCATCGTTCCGGTTCGCATCGATGGCTTCGAGCATTCGACGTGGTCTTACATGCGGCGCAGCCAGGTAAAGAAATCATGGTTCCCCAAGGTCACAGTCTCCATTCTGCCGCCACGTCGTCTCGAAATTGATCCTGCCCTGAAAGGCAAGGTGCGCAGGCAGGCTGCCGGCCTCGCGTTACAGGACATCATGGTCGACACGGTTGTTGAAACCGCGGACATTGATCGAACCTTGTTTGAAGCCGTGGTCGACGCACGCGATACACTGGATACCGGCAAGCCGATTGTTGAGGACCCGCTGGGGACCAAGCTCGGTTACAAGAAGCTTGTTACCGGTGCCCAGGTGCTCGGCCGCAAGCTTGAGCGTTACGGCAAGCCGGGCGAGAGTATTGGCGTCTTGTTGCCGAACTCCGCTGGTGTTGCGGTGACATTCTTCGCGCTGCAATCGATTGGACGCGTGCCCGCGATGCTGAACTTCACCGCCGGCGCAGCAAATGTGCTCGCGGCATGTGAAGCGGCTGAAGTGAAAGTCGTCCTCACGTCGCACAACTTCATCGACAAGGGCAAGTTGCATGACCTCGTCGAAGCGATGAGCGAAAGCGTGGAACTCGTTTACCTGGAGGACGTACGCGAGACGATAACGCTCTTCGACAAGGTTTCTGGTCTGCTCGGCGGGTCGAAGCCACGCGTCACCCGCAAGGCGAGTGACCCAGCCGCAATCCTGTTTACGTCGGGATCGGAAGGCAAGCCGAAAGGGGTTGTGCTGTCCCATCGCAATATTCTCTCCAACGCCATGCAGTCGCTGGCGCGGATCGCCGTCAACGGTGAGGATAAGGTGTTCAATGTCTTGCCGGTCTTCCACTCATTCGGACTGACGGCGGGTTTGATCATGCCATTGGTTCGCGGTGTGCCGGTTTTCCTCTATCCCTCGCCGCTGCACTATCGGATTGTGCCTGAGCTGGTCTATCAGACGAACGCGACGGTCCTGTTTGGTACGGACACGTTCTTGAATGGATATGCCCGTGCCGCACACCCCTATGATTTCCACTCGGTGCGCCTCATCCTTGCCGGTGCTGAGGCGGTCAAGGATCGGACGCGGCAGATCTACATGGAAAAATTCGGTGTCCGTATTCTCGAAGGGTATGGTGTGACTGAAACTGCTCCAGTCCTGGCCATCAACACGCCGCTTGCGAATAAAGTCGGCACCGTCGGTCGCCTTTCACCATTGATGGAGTCACGCCTGGAGCCCGTACCTGGAATTACCGAAGGAGGTCGGCTTTACGTCCGTGGTCCCAACGTCATGCTGGGCTACTATCGCGCTGAGAACCCGGGCGTGCTCGAGCCACCCGAAGATGGCTGGCACGACACCGGCGACATTGTCAGCTTTGATGCGCAAGGCTTCATCACGATCAGAGGACGTGCGAAGCGTTTCGCCAAGATCGGTGGTGAGATGGTATCGCTGTCCGCGGTCGAAGCGATTGCGGCCGAACTGTCGCCCAGCGACTTGTCCGTTGTGGTTGCAATGCCGGACCAGCGCAAGGGCGAGCGCTTGGTCTTGCTCACTAGCGACACGACGGCAACGCGCCAAAAGTTTCAGGCACTGGCAAAATCGTCCGGTGCCACCGAGCTCATGGTGCCGGCCGATGTCTTTCATGTCGATCGTGTTCCAGTGTTGGGGTCCGGGAAACCGGACTATGTCACAGCCACAGAACTGGTCCGCGACATGGCAGCCAAGGCTGCAGCTGCCTAAGTGAGAGGGCAGGGGAGGGCTCGCCCCCTCCACTCGATAGCGCACCGACGCAATGAGCGGTGCCACCAATCGCACAATTGCGCGGCTCCACACCAGAACTGGCTTTGTCCACGGCGCGCCTGCCTAGGCTCGGCGCATGGCAAATTGAGCACGCCCAGACTGCCCTTTGAACATTTCCTCCTGTTGGCGCGACTAAGCCTATGACGCAGGTCACGCCTGCAACTGCATGCCATAGGAGGTTTCTTGATGCAGTCATTCCCTCGAGGCCCCTGTCCAACATCTGGGTCGGGGCTCAATCGCGTGTTCTGGGGGCATACAGCCCACCCTCCGGAACGCCAAAACACTCCACATATCACCCCAAAATATAGACGTTTAAGCCGCTTGGCCGGTGGTGCCGTGACTATGATTTTGGCCGCGGTCGTTGGCTTTTCCGGCTCTGTCCCGGCTTCCGCCCAGGACGCAAAGATTGCACCGGGTGACGCAGTCGTCACAGGTTTTGCCGGCATTATGCCGAGCGGAGACCCGGTCCCACCAGCCGGCTCGCCATTGGACACGTTCTTCATCAACCTGGATGGCCCTTCCGCACAGGTGCTATCCTTTGGCGCCCTGGGTGGCCCGCCATCCGGACAGCTCGTCAACAGCGCTCCCAAGCTGGTCTTGAAAGCGAGAGATATCGGTCAGGTTTTCGGTATTGCTCTGGATGATGGTCTGGGCGCTTCCGTCCCGAACATGTATTTCGGCGCCACGTCGGCCTACGGCATTCACATTGCGCGCCCGAACCCTGCACAGCCAGGCAAGTTCCTGCGTCTGCGCAAAGGACACGCTGAGGCGCAGTGGATGAAAGGCATGTTCGCTGAGCCGATCGGTGGTGAGCCAGGTTCGATTTTCAAAGTCGACGGACAAACCGGGACCGTGAATTTATTCGCTACACTCCCCAACAATAGTGGCCCTGGTGTCGGCAACATCGTCTTCGATAAGGCGAGCAAGTCATTCTACGCGTCAGATCGCGACTCTGGTCTCATCCATCAGATCAATGCAGACGGCAACGTCGTTGCAGCATTCGATCACGGTGTAACGGGGCGGCCCGCGAAAGGCCTGGCGCCTGTTCCCGATGACGGCAAAGTCATGGTGATCACTGATCCGGCATTTGATACCGAAGATCCTTCCACCTGGGGCTACACCCAGCCGGAGCGGCAAGTCTATGGCATGGCCATAAATGGCGGCCGGCTCTACTACGCTGTAACCGGTGGCCAGCAGGTCTGGTCTGTTGGCCTGCGCGATGACGGCTCATTCGCAAATGATCCGCGTTGGGAGCTGGATGTGATCGGATTGCCGGGCACAGGTCCAATCACGGACATGCTGTTCGACAAGTCTGGTCGTATGTACCTCGCGCAGCGCGGTACCGCTAAAGGCAGCTACAGCTACGCTGAGTTTGCAGAGCCCGGTAAGTCAGCGGTTGTGAGATACCGCCTTGAGCAGCCAGATGACCCAGCCACTGAAAGTCGTTGGGTGCCAGCTCCAGAATTCTATGCCATCGGCAAGCAGGAGCCACATCAGAATGCCAACGGCGGGATCGCGCTTGGTTTTGCCCATGATGATGTCGGCGGCATTAAGTCGGGTACGGCAAATTCCATGCTGTGGTCGACAGGTGAGAAGTTGCGCGCCAGTATCGAAAACGAAGCTGATCCAGCGGCCGAGAAAGATGTGCATGGTCTGCAGGGCAACGACGTCACATTGGTTCGACCAGACAACGTTCCCCCGCAGCAAAGCTACTTCCTCGACTATGACGGCCTCTTCAATGATGCCGAAAAAGCCGGCCACTTGGGTGACGTCGAGATCTGGCAGCCGGTAGGCGACTTTGCGCGAGCACCTGAGGGCGAGTTCCCACCGGGTTACGTTCCGCCATTCGTTGACCCGCCAGGTGTTCTGCCGCCATTGCCACCCAACCCTGGTTACGATCTCAATCTTAAGCTGACAAAGACGGCAGATCCCAAAGAGTGTTTCCATTGGGGACCGTTCTGGCGTTGCCACTATCGTATCAACGTCCGCAACACCAGTCCTGAGCACAATTTCTTCGGACACATCCGGGTGCATGATGAGCTGATCAACCTACCGGTCGGATCACTGATACAGGTACCTCAACATCCGTTCCCGTGGTCATGCTTCTGGGTCGCACTGCCTAACAAGTTTGGCTGCCATCGTGTCGCTTTCCTTGCGCCAGGCACCAGCGTTGGTTTCAACGTATGGGTTCTGGTTCCAAAGGCTGCCAAGCGTTGCCGTTTGACCAACATGGCCGAGATCAAGCATCCAATCGGTGGTTCGTGGAACAATACCGATCCGCTCGACGATGTCGACAGCGCGACCGCGATCATTCCTGATCCAGACTGCAAGCCGAACCTTGAGAAGACCAATCTCAAGATCAAGAAGTGGGCTGATCCGCAGATGTGTTGGCCGGTCGGTGCTAACGAGCATTTCTGTCGCTTCAGGGCGCTGGTCTGGAACGACGGCCTCGGTACATTCGAGCACAAGCTGCAGGTTCAAGATGATCCGGCAGCCGGGACCACTGCCGTCTTCCTTGGCGACTGGAACTGCGTACCAAACGGTGGCGGGCATCTGTGCACCCATCTGGATGATCCTCTCACGTTGTTCCCGGGTGACGACAGACTGTTGCATATCGGTATGTTTGTGACGGATGAGGTTGCGCGGTTGCACAACTGCCGGATCACCAATGACATCAGGATTGTCACGCCACATGGCGCGGGCCATCCGGAGAACACGATTGCAGCGGATGACAATGCGTTCGCATTCGCCAACATTCCGGCGCATGTCTGCGAGCAACCGCCTATCCAGCAAGCTGTCGCGTGCCCTGCCGGTTTCGAGCCCAACGGTCAAGGCAACAACTGTGTGCCCAAGGGTAAGCGGCCAGACAAACCCGTTCTGCCGGTTCCACCAGTGACGACTGTCGATTGTCCGGATGGCATGCGTAAAGTCCGCCGCATCCGCGTCGCATCGCTGCGTCGCAACGGTTGGAGGTTGATCCGTCTGAAGACTGGTCAGTGGTGTGGTCGCCCTGGCGTGACCGAGCCGCCAAAGGAAGTCTGTCCGCAAGGCATGCGCAAGATTTCAACGAGTACTGTCCGGCGTCGCCGAGCAGCAGGTTGGTCTGTGCTCCGTCTATCGAGCGGTCAGTGGTGTGGTCGTCGACCTCAACCGGTCGACTGTCCGCGGGATCTGCGCAAGCTGTCCCCTGATCGTGCCGCTCTGCTCCGGAAGCGCGGTTGGTTCGTAACCAAGCTCAGCAATGGCCAATGGTGTGGCAAGCCTGGTGGGACCGTTGTGCAACCATGTCCTCGTGGAATGTCCAAAGTTCCAGCTGGCCAGGTCAAGCGTCTCGTGTCGCTGGGATGGCGGGTAACACAGCTGAACTCAGGTCAATGGTGTGGACGGCGTCCGGTCGTAGATCCGCGCCCGACATGCAGCAAGGGTGAGCGCACAGTAACCAATGCAAACGTTGCGAACCGCCTACGTCGCGCCGGCTACAAAGTGCGCCGGGTCAGCCAGCGTCTGTGGTGTGCATCTGGTCGGCCGCAGCCGACACCCTGCCCCAAAGGCCAGGTTCGTAAGAACGGTTACTGTGTCCCAACGTCCTGCCCACGCGGCATGGTTGGCAAGCCACCGAACTGCCGACGAGTCGTTCGTCCCTGCCCTAAAGGCCAGGTTCGCAAGAACGGTTACTGTGTCCCAACAACTTGCCCACGGGGCATGGTTGGTAAGCCACCGAACTGTCGTCGGGTCGTCCGTCCTTGCCCGAAGGGTACAGTCGGCAAGTATCCAAACTGCCGCCGGGTCGTCCGTCCTTGCCCGAAAGGTACAGTCGGTAAGTACCCGAACTGCCGCCGGGTCGTGCGTCCATGTCCGAAGGGTACAGTCGGCAAGTACCCGAACTGTCGCCGGGTCGTGCGTCCATGTCCGAGGGGCACAGTCGGCAAGTACCCAAACTGCCGTCGGGTCGTGCGCCCATGCCCGAAGGGAACAGTTGGCCGGTATCCGAAGTGCCGCCGGGTTGTTCCTCCGCGTCGGCCAACCACGAGAGGTTGCCCGCCGAACATGTACCGGGCAGCAAATGGTCGTTGCGTTAAGCTTCGATAAGGCAACATAAGGCGACGCGCGTATCACGCGCTTTGCAATATGACGCTAGAACTCAGTCACCGGCGGCCCGTCTGCCGGTGACATCATTTTAAAGGGCGTGCACTGGCTTGTGCTTAAACTGCAGTTGGCAACAAGATTACAGCGACAGCTTCATGCCTTCGTGGGACGCTTTGAAACCAAGATCTTCGTAGAACCGCAATGCATCGGGCCGGGTCTTGTCCGTTGTCAATTGAACCAAGCCGCATCCTCTCCGACGGCATTCTTCGATGGCCCATGTGAAAAGCTTTCGACCCACGCCGCCGCCACGCATTCGACTTGAAACGCGTACGCTTTCGATTTGGCCACGCCAAAGACCAACACGCGAAAGACCGGGAATGAACGACAACTGCAAGCAGCCGACAACTTCGCCGGCATGCTCGGCTACGACTAGAAACTGGTTCTTATCGGCCGCGATGGCTTCGAAGGCGGCGTTGTAGTCTGGATGAGGTGGTGGGCCAATTTGCTCTCGCTGCCGTCCAAGTTCGTCGTCAGCAAGCAAGGCCAGAATGGCTTGCAGGTCTTCAATTGTTGCTTGCCGAAAGCGTAGCTCATCCGTCATTTTGTCATGCCGGTGATGCTGGCGCTAACCGCGCGAGGGTCGCGCTCCGGCCATCGACCTGCCTCAACCTGGGCAATGAAGTCTGCTACGCCTTGGTTGAAAGCAGCGGGTTCCTCCAGATTAATGGTGTGACCGGTATTCGGCACAATGAGCAAGCCGGCGGTCTTGATGCATTGCTTCATGTAGATGCCAGGTAGCAGACACGGCCAGTCTTCGTCTCCGGTGACGACCAGTGTTGGGACGGCCAATGCACGCATCTTCTCCTCAAGGTCATAAAGCGACGGGCGTTCGCGCTGAACGCCGAGTTGAGTCCGCGCTGAACCAATGTTGGAGTGTTCCGCCAGTTGTTCCTTGAATTCGAGAAATCCGCGAGGGTCCTTGTTTTCGAACTGCACACGGGTCGGACCGTAAGAGTAGGCCTCGGCAAAGGCTGCCATGCCTTCTTCCTCAAGAACGCGCGCGCTCACTTCATTTTCTTTCCGAAATTTCTCGCGCTCGCCCTTTTCAGCACCGTAGCCACAACCGGCCACGGTCAGAGACAGGGCGCGATCGGGATAGGTAAAACCGAAGTGCAAGGTCGCAAATCCACCCATCGACAGTCCGACAATGTGGGCTTTGTCGATGCTCAAGGCATCCATAACAGCGCGAATGTCGTCACACGCACGGGCTTGCGAATACTTGTCCTGGTCCTCTGGTACATCAGAAGGAAGCCAGCCCCGAGCATCATACGCAATGGCGCGATGCCGGCGCGAGAAATACCGCATTTGTGGCTCCCAGCTGCGATGGTCGCCAGCAAACTCATGAACAAAGATGACCGGTGAGCCGCTGCCGGCCTCCACGTAGTGCAATTTAACGTCATCATCAGTCGTGAGGAAGGGCATGAGTGTTCCTTTGCGAACAGAGCCAAGCCAAGATGGCTCAGGGTATTGATTGGCTATTGTCTGCGTCAGCTATTCGATAATCAAGAGCGGATGATCAGCGAGTGTCTCGGCAATGAAACCTTGGGTCACGGAAGCGAGCATTGGCGCCAGCAAAAATCCATGGCGATAGGCGCCGTTGACGATAAACCTTCGGCCACTTTCGCGGACAATGACTCGTGGAATGTTATCCGGAAACGACGGGCGCACACCGGCACTGAGCTCAAGGATTTCAGCCTCGCTAAAGCCAGGATGTAGCGCATAGGCCATGCCGAGCAGCTCTAAGGCGGAGCGGACTGTCATGGGCGTCTCATCTTCACTCTCGATGAGCGTTGCACCGAGCAGTACACGGCCGTCGTTCCAGGGCACCGCATAGAAGGAATGCCGAGGGTGCAGGAGGCGAATGGGCCGTTGAAGCGTAACATCATGGGACCGGATGAGAACACGCTCACCCCTGACACCGCGTAGAGTGTCCAGTTCATGACGTGCGCCGAGACCGCGACAGTCAATGACGATATCAGTGTCCTCATCGGTCAAATTGTGCGGCCATGGTGATCCGAACATGAAGGAGGCGCCCGCGGCCTCTGCCATCTCTTTCAGGTCGATCAGCGCCTGCGGTGTAGTCATATGGCCTTCGTCGGGGTAGAAGAGCGCCGTCTGAAAACGATCTGCAAGGTCGGGTTCCAAATCCGCGATCTGTTGAGCACCGATTGTTTCGTGACCCTGTGTTAGTCGCGCAAAACGCTTCAATTCGCCTTGGTCACGCGCGCCTGCCACAACTAGTGACCCGTTGCCAATCAGTCCGGTATAGTGTTCGCGCCAGAGAGCTGCCGCTTGGAACCCGAGGTCGCGCACCACAGGTTCAGCCGATTCTGCCTCGCAGAACGGCGCGATCATGGCCCCGGCATACTGACTGGCTGCATCTGCAAACGGTTCTTTGGACTGATCGATGACACGAACACGATGCCCTGATCGCGCAAGCAGGTAGGCCTGCCACAAACCAAAGATGCCGGCGCCAACAACGGTTATCCGTTTGGTTTCTTCAGTCACGGTCAGCGGTGTGATCCTCTATGACGACAAGAACTGCTGCGTTCGCACTTTCAGCCGCCACGCGCAACCCCTTCCCGACGCGGATCAGCCCCGCCGATCAGCATACCATCCTTCCGCGTGACGATGTGCAAACCGGACGTCATCAAGCTGGGTCGAATTCGGTGTCCAAAGGAGCGCATGCGTATGCCGTGCCAGATCGACGGTGCATGGCGCAATATCTGAAGTGGCGACGTCAGTGTCAGAGCCTCACCGAACTCCAGTTCGAAGCCGGATCCTCGACTGCCAAAATTACGCAAACTAGCGGCGGCCTGAGCATCAAGCTTCCAGTCAACAATACCAACAACAGCCTTGATGACATACAGAATGATCCAGCTGCCTCCAGGTGAGCCAAGCACTGCTTTAACCTCTCCGTCCGTATCGAAGATGATCGTTGGTGCCATCGAGCTGCGCGGTCGCTTGCCAGCTTCAACGCGGTTAGCGATGGGGCGGCCCTCGCGGTCTTTGGGACGGAAGGAAAAGTCTGTGAGTTCGTTGTTGAGCAGAAATCCTGCCGCCCAGACGCCTGAGCCAAATGCCGACTCAATCGTTGTCGTCATCGAGACAGCGTTGCCATCTTTGTCGATAATCGAGATGTGACTCGTGCCGACACTTTCTCGCGTTGCATCGCGACCAAAGTGGGCGGACTGCACACCTGGTGGACGACCGGGTTGAGGCCGCCGCTGCATAGCACCGTCTGGATTGATGCCTTTGGCGCGACTGCCAACATAACTCTCGTCGAGTAAGCCCGGCGGCACGGACACAAAATCTGGATCCGCCATGTAGCGATTGCGGTCAGCAAATGCCAACTTCCCGGCTTCAGCGAGCAGATGCATTGCGCGAGGGTTGAGGGCAGCCCTCGGTCCGGTGCCGAGCGGCCAACGTTCAACGAGTTTAAGGACTTGGGCGACTGTCAGTGCGCCAGACGATGGCGGTCCCATGCCGCAGACGTTGTGCTTCCTGTAAAGACTGCATACAGGCAGGCGTTCCTTGACATCGTAGGACGCCAAATCATCCAATGTGATGTCACCAGCGAAATTGGGTGCCTTGGCACTCGCGTCAACCACGGCTTTTGCAAGCGGGCCTTCGTAGAACGCAGCTGCTCCACCATCTCTAATCGCGATGAGTGTCTTTGCAAAGTCTGGATTCTTGAGCAAATGACCCACCGGCCACGGTTCGGGGTTCTCTGCACCGCTGCTCGTATCAAAGAAATAGTCCTGAGCCGCCTTGGAAAACGGACGGGATGTTTGCAGCCACAGTAAGTTCTTGAGCCGCGGTGAGACCTTGAAGCCATTCTCGGCCAGTCGGATGGCCGGTTCAAATAAATCTTTCCATGGCAGTTTGCCGTGACGTTGGTGCGCATACTCCAAGAGTTTAACCAGGCCGGGCACGCCGATGCTCAAACCTGACTTGACGACTGTCGAGAATGGCAGACGTTTGCCGTCGCGCAGGAAACGATCGGGTTGCGCGGCGGCTGGTGCCTTTTCACGACCATCGTAGGTCTTGAGTTCTTGCGCTGCCTGATCCCAATGCAAAAGAAAAGCTCCGCCGCCAATTCCGGATGATTGCGGTTCCACCAGATTGAGGACGAGTTGGACGGCAATGGCTGCATCGACCGCAGTGCCGCCTTTGCGTAGCATCTGCACACCAGCCTCGACGGCCAGGGGATTGGCAGCGGAGACCATGAAGTTCTTCGCTTTGGCCGCTTGCTTGGTATAGCGGCCTGTATCAGCTTCGGGAGCACTGCGGCCATCTTGAGCCAGACTAGGCCTGATAGCGATCACCACAAGAATACTTATGAGGTAGAACAGCCTGACTGCCACAGCCCTGAGTTCTTTGAAGTGATCTGACATGTTTCTGTGCCTCCCACCCCATTGTGGGGCTTTCGGTGGTTACAGAAAAGGGCTTTGCCAGTTTTCCTAATGAAAATCTCTCGATTTCGGTATGACGCGCTCGTTGCGGGGATGCCCGGCCCATCTCGGATGATATTTGTTGCGCGCTGAGCCCGGATCAGGCCGGCGAACTTCATCAGCATGGGCAATTGGGGCTGGCATGTCTTTGGCCCACTCTGACAGCTCGCCCAGCCAATCGCTGCGGTCCTCCAGGTGATGGCAGACAACGTGAATGATGTCTTCATGACGCTGAATGCGACCACGGATGAAGATCAGCCGCGCTGTCATGATCACCTTGCGATACTTCTCGAGTGTTTTCGGCCAGACCACGGAATTGGCAATCCCTGTCTCGTCTTCGATCGTCATGAACACCACGCCCTTAGCTGACCCTGGGCGCTGGCGCACTAAAACAACACCGGCAATCGCAACATAAGTTCCATCACGCAAGTCTCTCAGCTCGATGCAGGAAACGACGCGCTTTCTCTTGAGGCGCTCTCTCAGGAATGAAACCGGATGCGCTTTCAAGGAAAGTCGCAGGGTCTGGTAGTCATTAATGACATGCTCGCTCAGCGGCATCTGCGGCAGTTGAACTTCAGGCTCTTCACCATCCTCGCGCGCGTCGCTCCATTGAAACAGTGGTAAGGGTGCAGCCGAACTCAGGCCGCGCACATCCCAAAGTGCCTGACGACGATCGCGCCCCGTAGAGCGGAAAGCATCTGCGGCAGCCAGTTTCTCAAGTGCTGCGCGTGACACGCCGGCATAACGCACAATATCATGGGCATCTTTGAAACCGGTATTGTCCATCGGTGTTGAAGGATGAACCGCTTGTCTGGCACGTCCAGCAACAATTTTTTCGGCATCATCTTTTCTCAGACCATCGACCTGGCGCAGACCCAGGCGCACAGCAGGCCGCTCCCGGTCACCGGTTGGTTCCAATGTGCAATCCCAATCTGAGTAGTTAACGTCGACGGGGCGCACGTCGACACCGTGCTCGCGCGCATCGCGTACAAGCTGTGCTGGTGCATAAAACCCCATCGGTTGTGAGTTCAAGATCGCGCAGCAGAACACGGCCGGGTAGTGACACTTGAGCCAGGACGAAATGTAGACCAGATGGGCAAAGCTGGCAGCATGGCTTTCCGGGAACCCATATTCACCGAAGCCTTTGATCTGATTGAAGCAGCGTTGGGCAAATTCTTCATCGTAACCGCGTGCAACCATGCGCCGGATCATTTTTTCTTCGAGCTTTCCGATGGTGCCTTTACGCCGGAAGGTGGCCATGGCTTTGCGCAACTCATTGACCTCCGCATCAGAAAACTTCGCTGCTTCCATGGCGATGCGCATTGCCTGCTCTTGAAACAACGGGACGCCCTTGGTCTTACCAAGAATTTGGCGGAGTTCGTCTTCGGGGCCATAGCTGGGGTGCGGTGAGGGGTAGGTTTCCGGTTCAATTTTATCCCGGCGACGCAAATACGGATGCACCATATCACCCTGGATTGGGCCCGGCCGCACGATCGCTACTTCGATGACAAGGTCATAGTACGTGCGTGGTTTCAGGCGTGGCAGCATGTTCATCTGTGCCCGGCTTTCAACCTGAAAGACACCAAGCGAATCCGCCTTGCACAACATGTCGTAAACGCGATCGTCATCTCGCGGAACACTGGCCAGTGTCTCGCTGCGACCATGGTGCTCGCGCAGCAGATCAAACGAACGCCTGATACAACTCAGCATTCCGAGAGCGAGCACATCGACCTTCAGGAGGCCGAGTGCTTCCAGATCGTCCTTATCCCACTCGATGAAGGTGCGGTCGTCCATGGCGGCATTGCCAACAGGGACAACTTCCACAAGCGGTCCACGGGTTAAGACAAAACCGCCAACGTGCTGTGAAAGATGTCGTGGAAAGCCGATCAATTCATCGGTGAGTGCGATAACAGTTGCCACCAGCGGATCGGTCGGGTCGAAGCCGGCTTCACGGACATGCCTTTCCGGCAGGCTGCCGCTCGACAGTGAGCCCCAGACCATGCCGGCTAACGCTGCAACACTATCTTCCGAAAGCCCCATGGCTTTGCCGACTTCGCGCACGGCTGAGCGCGAGCGATAGGTGATGACTGTGGCTGCAAGACCGGCGCGGTCACGGCCATAGCGGCTATAGAGATATTGAATGACCTCTTCACGCCGTTCGTGTTCGAAGTCCACATCGATATCAGGCGGCTCCTTACGTTCGGGACTGACAAAGCGTTCGAACAGAAGGTCGACTTCAGTTGGATTAACAGCTGTGATCGCCAGGCAATAACAAACCACCGAGTTGGCAGCCGAGCCGCGACCTTGGCAAAGAATGCCTTGTGAGCGCGCATAGTGGACGATGTCATAGACCGTCAGGAAATAGGGCGCATACTTAAGCTCTTCGATGAGCGCCAGTTCCTTTTTAAGACTGGCTTGAACGTTATCCGGAATGCCATTGGGAAATCGCCAGCGCGCACCTTCCCAGCTGATCTTTTGCAGATAGGACTGGGGATCATGCCCTGCAGGCACCGGTTCCTCGGGATATTCATAGCAGAGCTCTTCCAGTGAGAACCGGCACGCATTCGCAATCTCGACAGTGCGCGCGATCGCTTCTTCGTATCCACGAAACAGGCGCGCTATCTCAACAGGGGACTTGATATGCCGTTCTGCATTGGCCTCTAGCAAAAAGCCAGCCTCGCGAATGGTTGTTTTTTCGCGGATGCATGTCAGCACATCCTGCAGTGGGCGACGCTCGGGGGCATGATAAAGGACGTCGTTGGTGGCAATGAGTGGCAGGCCACAACGATCAGCCAATATCGCCAACGCACCGATACGGGTCCGGTCATCGCCACGATAGCCATGTGAGGCTGCAAGATAGAGTGGAGCGGATGTAAGGGTGGTCTGTATGACTTCTAGTTGTTGTTGAAAGCGCCCGGTGCGATCTGTGCCGTGAGTGCCCAATCCCAAATCATGACTGAGGCGCCCCATGTCGTGAGGGGGAGGGGCGTGATGAGGAGCAAGTGGAATGACATTCGTTTGTCGTTCGTCGTCCAGCCTTTCATTCACATGCAGGGCTTCGCGCCAGTCCCAGTCTTCCGGTGGGAGCGCAATGAAAATTTGCCCATCAGCGTGAGCCGCAACATCATCCAGATAGAGAATACACGCGCCTTTGTCTGCGCGACCTTGACCGAGTGAGATAAGACGTGACAGGCGGCCATAGGCATCGCGGTTTGTTGGAAAGCACAGCAGGCTTGGCGCATCTTGCAAATCCAAACGTGCACCCACAACAATCTTGAGACCTAACTCTTTTGCTGCAAGATGTGCACGCACGACACCGGCCAATGTGTTGCGGTCGGCCACACCAATCGCAGTGAGACCTTGCCGCGCCGCTTCAATAACCAGCTCATGCGGATGCGAGCCGCCACGCAGAAACGAGAAGTTGGTCGTGACCTGGAGTTCAGCATAACTCGGTGATAATTCGCGTCTGATCCCGTCCATCCATCACCCGAACAAACCGTGCATGTACCAGATCGGTGCCCCATCTTCGGCCTCGCGCTGGTAAAGGCCGGAACGGAAGACCCAGTAACGGGCACCGCTATCATCTTCGAGAATGTAATAGTCGCGGATCAGCGGCTTGCTTGGGCGCCGTTGCGTTGTGCTCTGAGGTGCTCGACCGCTTCCATCAGATATGCCGGATTCCTCTGCGCCGTCAGTCGTAGAACAACGGCGTGAAGAATACGAATCCAGACTTCTCCACCATTCCGGAGCAATGCGTTCCGGGCCTTGCGCCTTGAGAATGCGATGCATGACACGTCGCCAGGTAAAGCGCGCCGGTGGCCCTTCCGGGACTTCAGCCATCACGGTGATCAGTTCCGGTGTAGTAAGTAAGAAAGGCGGACGTTTGTGAGAGGTCGACTGACTTCTCTCTCTTGGCTGCGAGAAATGAAAAATGCGTTGTTGTGCCCGTTCCGGGATGTGGCTTTGGACACGGTCAAGTCGGAATACCGCAGCTTGGCCAAGGCGATTGGTAAGACGGTCAACCAAAGCAGCGGCGTTGGTGCTTGCCTGTGTGCTGTCAGTGAGACCGTTCTGGTGCGTGAGGCGGGATTGGGTCTCCTCAAGGCTATCAACCTGTAATGCCTCAAGCGCAATCATGTCGATGCCAAAGCCGGCATCGAGCGCACTAAGCTTGTCACGGAAGAGGGCAATGAGATGATCTGGCTGACGGCAGGGTTGACTGGTGCCGATCATCGCATCGGCAACACTACCGTCAGCGCGGTAGAGTGAAAATCTGAGACGGCGTGCGCCCTTGTGATGGGTCGACAGAGCATCACAAAGATCACATGCAAGCTCGTGACAGGCGACCTCAATACCGTCCGAAGTAATAAGCATGTCCGGATAGGAACGACGGGTGATAAAGACCGGCGGTTCCGTCAATGAACGGCGTAAGTCAGCCTGTTGTCCCAAAGCCTGATCGAGGCGTAGTAACACGGCTTGCGCCAAACCTTCACGCTCGGTCGCGCGGCCTGAACCTTTGAATTTCAAATCCCTGAAACGGCGTGCAAGGACACCCCGCGGCAAATCATAAAGCTGGCCGATACGGCGCAAACCGAGGCGTTTCAAAAGGACGACTGTTTGAGCTTCCAGGCGCAAGGCCTCGACGGGAAGGTTTGCAAGTTTGGTTCGGTCGTTCACTACGTCAGGCGCAGCAGAGTGCTTTGAATCAGATGCGCTTGCATATCGCGCCAAAGCAAAAGCGGCCGCCGGCGTATTGGCAATACCAATACGGGCCCGGTAGCCAGCTCTCCTGAAGCGCCGAATGCAATCAGATGATAACGCTGCCTCATTTCCGAAAAGATGAGACACGCCGGTGATATCGACCCACAGGCCGTCATCACCTTCCACGTTGCGGGCCGGGCCATAGCGTCCAACAGCATAAGCCATGGCGTATAGTCTGGCCCGATCGCGTTCCAGTTCCGCTGGTTTTGTCAGCAGTTGCGGGATGGCTGCGCGGGCATCGGCCAGGGTTTGGCCAATCTCGATACCCTCCTTGCGTGCACACTCATTTATTGCCGTGATCATCAATCCGCGTTGCCCGGAGAGAACCAGGACAAAGGGATGGGTTTCCGGGACCGCGGATACGATACGACCATCAACATGACGGCGCGTGGCCTGGCGCAGGCGGTCGATTGCAAACGTAGGCAGCCAGATAGAAAGAAAGCGTTTATCGCCATCATGAAGCGGGCTGGTCATAACGCCCACTGCCACGAGTTTTCAGAATGCCAGCTATGGTTCGGTAAAGTTCTCTGCGTATAACGAGCCGGACTAAAGGCTCTTGTTTCTTGATCCCATTCAACCACCACTTGAGATGTGGCGCCGACAATGGCGTGGGAGCGCCGCCGTTCAAGGTTCAGCTGCAAGCGTGGGCGACCGGGTAAATTGTCTGCGATAGGGTGTTGTGCACTGGGCATCGGCGCCACCCGCCAGCGTGTCGCTGTTGCAGCCATGGGCGGGGTCCGTGGGCTGGTCAGGATCAAGGCTGGAACATTGTGTGCCTGCGCCACTAGCGCCAGACGTCTGGCCGGCGTCAGGTCAACGTCATCAAGTACACCGACAACGCAAGCCAAGGCGTTCGACTTGAGGCCTTCCTCCATCGCCCACAGCACATCCTGCGACCGTGCCGGCTCAACGATCGTGATAGACGTTGAAGCAATGCCGGGAAGATCCAAACCAGGACCATCAAGGCCGGGATCGTAAAGATCACCAAACTCCTGCGCCATGATACGTGGCCAACACCATAAAACACCGGGGCCGGATTGTTGGACCTCGGCTCCAAGCGCTGCAAATCGCCGATTGAGCAAAGCAAGCAAGAACAGACGCGCAGCACTCCAACGGGCAGCCCAATTCGATGTCCGTTGAGCATTCTCATTGGCAGCAAAGTACGGCTTGAGCTCATGTACGCCATCAGCTTCGAGACCGTGCGGTCCAACGAGATAATCGAGGGACGCATGGCCGAGTGTCCAGCCATTGACCAGTTGTTGTGGTCCAGGTTGTGAGCTGGATCCAGGTTGCTTGCCAGGATGATTGAAGGAAATGGGCGAGGACGACGACATGGGGGTGCGGGCATTGCGGGGAAAGATGCCGCCGTCCTCAACTGGCAGACCGGATGGGGAACCGGCTGCAAGCTCATTTTGGGAATGGGCGCACGCAGAAACGCTGAACTGGGGCGTGCGGTTCTCGATCTGCCGAATACGCTGACGCAGACCATCGAGAATATTCTGACGCGTTTGACTAGAGGTTGCGGACTGCGACGATGACCTGACAGTGCTTCGCACTAACGCAGAACCTTGTATCGCTCGACACTGACCGGCACGCGCCACAACCCACTCTCTCGATATGACTGACCAATTTGTTCTTTTTTTGTTCTATCTATATTCTCATTGGGAGTCAAGAACGAATGTGGAACAAAATCGGCAGAAAGAGAGGGTGGGGATCAAACTTCAAAGCAAGCAATGCCCCAAACACGCATTAGTCCGGCTTGTTGATCTTTCTGTTCTCAGTCCAATCAAACGTTCCGAGATCGCGCTCGCGTACCGCTTCCTTCCAGCCGATGTCCTCGGCGCGATGTTTGAAGTTCATGCCCTCGGGACTGTGCCGCGTGATGCCGTCAAATACTGTCGCCAGCATTTGTGTACTGCGCAGGCCCATGTTCTCGGCCGCTTGATTGATCATCAGCTTTTGCATCATCAGCTGATTGACCGGCACGCCGGCCATGCGCTCAGCCAAAGCTTCAACATGCGCATCGAGTTCATCATCCGACACGGCCCTATGAATGAGGCCGATGCGCTCGGCTTCAACGCCATTGATCTTGTCGCCGGTAAACAGCATCCGCTTGGCGCCTTCGAGCCCCAGCCGATAGACCCACATGGCTGTCGTCGGACATCCCCAGACCCGCGCCGGCATGTAGCCGATCTCAGCCGTCTCTCCCATCACCACTAGGTCCGAGCACAACGCAATGTCAGAACCACCAGCTACGGCATAGCCATGCACCTTGCAGATCACCGGCCGATAGCTCCGCCACAACGACATGAAATGCTCGGTGTTACGCATCATGAAGGCATAGTCCTTCATCGGGTCCCACGGCATCTCTTGCGTCACGTTGTTGCCGCCGGCCGTCTCGGCATAAGCGGTTAAATCATAGCCTGCGCAAAACGCCCGCCCCGCGCCTGAAAGCACAATCACATGTATCGAAGCATCACTGTTGGCTTCACTGACACAGGCGGCTAGCTCTCCGGGCAGATCATCGTCAATGGCGTTGAGAACGTCTGGCCGATTAAGAGTGATGCGGCCAATGCGGCCATCCTTTTCGAAGGTTACTTTTGCCATAGCCTATGACGCTCCAATGCTTGTTCTAGTCCTCGAAGGATCCGCCGCGACCGGCACCATCGGCAAACCTCGCAGCGCCGGATTTACCCTCGGCTTCGACAGCTGCGATGCCGTGCGCAAATTCTGCCTGCATGGCATGATCGAACGGAAGGTCCCATTGTCGGTAAACGGACTCGCGGTCCAGATTCATGCACATTTGCGGAAACTGACAGAGATCACGGGCCAGCGCTTCGGCTGCCGTCCGTGCTTCTCCCGGCGCAACGACCCGATTAGCTAACCCCATGCGCAACGCTTCGTTGGCTGCAACCGGTCGTCCCGTCAAGATCATGTCAAGTGCATGGCTCTGTCCGATCAGACGAGGCAGGCGAACAGTGCCACCATCGATTAGCGGCACGCCCCAACGTCGGCAGTAGACACCAAAGATTGCGCTCTCTTCCGCAACGCGCATGTCACACCAAAGCGCCAGCTCAAGCCCGCCTGCAACAGCATGCCCGGCTACGGCAGCGATAACCGGCTTCGAGAGTTTCAGCCGTGAAGGACCCATCGGTCCATCACCTGTCAGGCTGTAACGCTTCCGCCTTTCACCGCTGGCAATCGCCTTGAGATCGGCGCCTGCACAAAAGCCACCGCCTGCGCCCCACAACACGGCAACGCGTTGCTCTGGATCAGCATCAAAGGCACGGAATGCATCGGCCAGTCCTTCTGCTGTTTCGTTGTCAACGGCATTGCGGACTTCAGGACGATTGATGATGACGGTCGTGACAGAGCCGTCGCGTTCGACGAGCACTTTGGCGGCTGACATGTGGGTGTTTCCTTTCGACGGTGATCGGTCAAATAGTGGCAAGTAACATGTGCGCCGACAAGCGGGTTCGTTACGTCGCCAAGTTCTCTGTCATCACTGTCGGGGAAATTAACCTCTATCACATGACAAGCGTTCCGCTTCGCATGGGCTTTGCCGCGGGCTAGGCCTTGCAGCGCACTGCAATCACTGTCGCGTTGTCCTGATAGGGTTCTTTTCGATTGTCGATCTCGCGCACAATGGCTTCACTCAATTGCAGGGGACCCTCCTGACCGTGCGCGGAGACAATCTTGACCAGCTTCGGGATATCCAGTGTGTGGATGCCATCGCTGGCAACAATGACGTAGTCGCCTGCCTCAAGGCTCAACGCCTTCTTCGAGATATCAATATGGTCAAGGCTTTCGCCCGTGATGGCGGACCGGAGCATATGTCGATGTGGATCTGACTTCGCCTGTTCTTCCGTAATCTTTCCAGCCGCTGCTAGTTGATCGAGAACCGGTGCCAAAGAGTGATCTTCGTTTAGGAGAGCGATTTCGCCGCGACGATAAAGATAGAGCGGACTGTCGCCAACACTTACCCACTGAACGCCTTCATCGTCGAACAACACACCGACCAGAGTGGATCCCATTCCAGCCATGCTCGGATCGTCGCGTACGATATCTGCGACGCGCTCATTGCTGGCATCCAGCGCTTCACTCAGCCGCTTCACCGCTGATGAAGAGCTTGAGCGCGCGTAGTTCTCCAAGAAAGCCTTGCAGACGGTCTTACTGGCTAATGCGCCGCCGACGTGACCGCCCATTCCGTCTGCCAGAACAGCAACCATCCGCCCGGCGCCCGGATCAGGCAACGCTGCGCCATCCCACGCAAATGTCGCCTGGCCAGGCCAGACGACCGCAGAATCCTCTTGGTATCCGCGTTCACCTTGCGTCGCACTGAAACCGTACTCAAAAGTCGTCATGAAGGCTTAAGTTCCGTCAATTCGCCCCAGTCGAACTCCGGCCCGCAGAATGCAACGAACACCATCTGTGTCCGACCCATCGTAATCACGTCCATGGATTGCAAAGGTACGGCTGTTGCCGGGCGATTGTCATTCACTGATACAACGTTGGTCTTGGCCATATTCGGCACAAACAAAAATGACCGGTCGGTTGAATCATATCGAATGTAGGCCTGCTCTTCGGCAGAAATCGTATCGTCTCCAAAATCGATTGCAACGCGATTGGACTTTGAGCGGCCAACCGTATTGTTGCCTTCGAAGACCGGTCGGAACGAACCAATGCCCGGTCCGCCAACCACGACGATCCAGCCCACTACCGGATCCTGCTTGAAATCACCGCGCTCGACTTCCTGACGGCCACGGACCATCTGGGTTCGAGCTTCTTGATCCGAACTCATGTCGCCTCCTTCGGATTGAGTTGCCTGGCGCATGACACGCGTTGTTGGGGGAGAGTCGTACTCCACATGATGATCGACCGCTGGAATGTTCGGCGTCCCGCCTCGCGCCTCGCGGGCTGCTTCCGTAGCACTCGGAAGCGGTAATGGCGGTGGAATATCGTGTCTTGGGGTGCCGCTGTCCTGCACGGCTTCGACGGAACTGTCCGGAGCAGATGGCGTCGAGTTCTCTTCGACATTAGATGGAGGAGTCATATTCGCTTCCTTCATGTCCTGCTTTGGCGGGTCAGTCTCAGTAATTGGATCGAGACCGGTGATCCTTGTCGTATCATCCCGACTTGCCGCTGCTAAGGCGTCACGCAACGAGCCTAGAAACTTACCTTGCTTCTTGCCAGCATCGCCGTTTTTCTGATCCGACATTCAGACCTCCCGCCTTTCAACCTTCCGACAAGGCAAACTTCAACTGCGTTCGCCCGATATCGATCATTTCGCCGCCTCGTAGGCGTTGTCGTTGGACCAACTCGCCATTGACCCGAACACCGTTGCCGTCTGCTCCACTGACATCAGTGATAACAAATTCTGATTCTGGCGTTCGTTCGATCACCGCGTGGTAACGATGAACGGTCTTATGCACAAGTTGAACATCATTGTCTTCTTCGCGCCCAATTCGGACCAATCCGTGTCCGATGACGAATTGTTCGCGGTCGTCGACAGGATTGATAACTTCAAGCCGTGCCCGCACCTGCCATGCACGCGGAGGTTTGGTCAGTGGGATCGTGTCAAAGCGCCGAGGGCGGTAGCTGAACAATCTTCGTAGCACCAGGCCAAGTAAAGCGAGAAGTGGCACGAACACCGCGACGCCGCCGGCGATCACGAGCGCGGGGGCCTCAGCGAATTCCTTGCGAATCCACAAGCTTGCGCTTTTCCAGTAGGCGCTAAACTCGGATGCCCAGCTGTCCAGGCTGCCTGCCGCCTGGGCATATGCAGCATCAGCGCTGAGTGCATTGGCCAGCACAACCGCGCTTAAGGCACCGATCGCACGCACTTGCCCTTTGATTGAGCCGCAAATCAGCATTGACCAGACAACTCCCTCGCGCCACGGCAAAAGCCAAAACAGAGCATAAATGTGTCGCGGCTACTTCGCTGCCACATTCTTTCGACATATTTTTAGCATTCGCAAGCATCTCATGCGGGGTTGCAGCGTAGATCGCCATGGGTGCGGGCTAGACTGTATGCTCCGATAACGAAGAAGCCGGATAGGCGCTGCAGGAAACCAATGTCGAACATTCAGTCGCTTCCCTTGGGGACAGAACTGGTCGGCGACTACCGCATTGAGCGCGTGCTTGGTGCCGGCGGTTTCGGCGTAACCTATCTCGCGCGAGAAACGGATCTCGATCGCTTCGTCACAATCAAGGAATACTTTCCGGCAGATTTTGCCAGCCGACAGGGCGAGTTGGGAGCGGTTCCGAGAACGCAAGGGTCGACTGAGGACTATCAGTGGGGGCTTGATCGCTTCATTGATGAGGCGCGGACGCTGGGCAAATTCAATCACCCCAACATTGTTCGGGTTTACCGCTACTTCCGCGCAAACAATACCGCTTACATGGTGTTGCATTTCGAGGAAGGCCAAAGCCTCAAGAACTGGCTGCGAAATCTTGGGAGGGCACCGCGACAGAAGGAAATTGATGGTCTCATCGAGCCGATCCTAGAGGCACTCGAGACGATTCACGGTTCCGATTTCCTGCATCGCGATATAGCGCCTGACAACATCATTATGCGAACGGATGGGTCGCCGGTTCTGATCGACTTCGGCTCTGCCAGGGGCGAGATCGCGCACCACACCAGAACCCTGAGCGCACTCGTGAAACCTGGCTACAGTCCTTACGAGCAGTACGCTGAGACCGGCCATAAGCAAGGCCCGTGGACCGACATTTACGCGCTCGCTGGCACTCTCTACCACATCGTAACCGGCAAGCGTCCACCAGATGCTCCATCGCGTATCATCAAGGATGAACTCATTCCAGCGCGCGAAGCTGCACTTGGAGCTTATCGTTCGGGCTTCCTGTCAGCCATTGATCAAGGCTTGATTGTCGATACGGACCGCCGCCCGCAATCCATCAGACAATGGCGCGGGAACCTGTTGGCACCAGACGAGCCCCAATCCTCTTGGTTCCGACGATCGGCGCCTGTAGCACCTCCAGATGAACTTGATCCTGGAACGCAACCACTGGCAAAGACGCGACCGATTGGGGATCTTGATCAGCCGGTGCCGCAGCCCGATGCCCCCGCACCCGAGGGACAATTTGTCGATTTCGTCGACCGCTTGAAGCGCCGCAACCAAGCGCGTGACAGCAATGTCGTCGAAGCTGCAGAGGCGGTGACAGCGGAAAAGACGCTGGAGCCAGCGACAGTTGCTGAGCAGGAAACACTGGCGAAGACGAAAAAACGATCAACGAGTCTTTTCCAACTTGGTTGGGGCGCACGGCGCAAGCCTGCCGCTGCGACCACGGCGCCTGTCGAGACAGCGAGTGCCTCCGTTTCCGAAGAGCAGTTGCCTGTAGTCGTGCCACAACGTCCGCCGCCGCGCGTCCTCAGGAAATCCAGTCCGCGTCCGATTCGAGGTCTGTCACGACCGCGGTGGCGACCTTTGCTCGTCAAACTGATCATCGGATTTGGCATTGCCGCAGGCGTTGTTGCTTTGCAGGATCGCATGCCGCAATTCGCGACCCGCACGAGCGGAACAATATCAAGCAGCTCGCAAGCCAACGTTGAAAAGCCAGCAGCCAACAAGACAACCGCGCCTGCAGTTGCTCAAGCACCAAAACCCAAACCGCTCATCGATCGCTTCCAGGCTCACGATGCGAAAATCACCAACCTTGCCTATGCGGATGGCGGTCGTCTCTTGGTCACAACAGGTGCCGACGGTCTCCTTAAGGTCTGGAATGCGAAAAGCAGAACGAGTGAGCGTGTCCTCGAACTCGATGATGGTCCGGCGACAGCACTCGCGACCTACGGACACTTTGCCCTTACTGGTCACCCCGAGGGCGTCGTCGTGACTTGGGACCTGCGGAGCGGATTTAAGTTGAAATCCTATCAACGCAACAAAGCTGAAATCACCGCGGTTGCTTTTGCCGGCAGTGACAGCCGCTTCTGGGTTGCCAGTCGGGATTGGACGATCGCGCTCTGGGAAGCGCGTACACCGTCAGAACCGTTGCATGTGCTGAAAGGTCATGATCGCCCGGTTCTAGCCCTCGCTTACAATGACGCGAGTGGGCTCCTGATGTCAGGCAGTGCTGACCGGCGCGCCAAGGTCTGGCGAACTGCCGACTATAAGCTCGTCCGGACTTACTCGAAATCCAAGGATTTCATTAGCGCCGTCACCCTGTCGGCCAGCGGCAATCGCCTCGCGAGTGGATCTCTCGATGGTCGGATCCGTACGATGACGCCGCGCTCGCGCCGCTATCGCGAAATCCGCGCTCACTCGGGAACGATTACCGGTCTCAAGTTCAATCCAAACGGTGCCACGCTCTTGTCCGCAAGCGCGGATGGTACAGTTAAAGTGTGGGGTGCAAAACGGCGGCGGCCGTTGGCAACCTATACAGCCGGTGGACAAGGTGTGACCGCGTTGGCTGCTGCTTCTGATGGCAGCCAGTTTATGACGGGCAGTGCACGCGGCGAAGTCCGCGTTTGGCGCGGGTATAGTACGCTGTCTCGATAGATCATGCACGAACGTTTGGTGAGCAAAAAAAGAAGCCGACAAATATGCCGGCTTCCTTTGAATTCATTCTGTGTGAGCGGTTGTGCTTGCGAGAAGCTCCTCTAAAGCCAGATCTAGCTCTTCTGGAGCTTCGCGTCCGTCTTGCCCTGCGGTGTGAACTTACCAGTTGAGACATAGCTGTCGATCTGGCCAGACAGAGTCGTGAACTCAACACAGGAGTTTCCACAACGCTTTTCAATCTCCGCCAACTGTTCCTTCGCCAGTTTCACATTGCCCTGCTCCAGGAAGGCTTCGCCGAGATAGGCCCGGGCAAAGGTGTAGTCCGGATTGATCTTCAGGGCCTTGCGGTAATATCCCATCGCCTCAGACACACGGCCAAGTTTGCGCGTCGTATAACCGATGTAGTTCAGGATGCGCGGATCATTCTGATTCTTGGCCTTCTGGAACTGCGCAAGCGCCTCATTGTATTTGCCTGATTGTGCCAACCAGTAACCAGCCTGATAGATCTGGTCATCATTCAGCTGACCACTTTGGTCCTTTTTGCACTCCGGCTTGTTCTTGTTCTTCTTCTTACGGCAGTCGACCTTCGGCGCATCGCTTGATGAGCCCATCGCACCGGCGCCAGTGGAGAAAACGGCTAACGGTGCCAGCAAAGCACCACCGACGAAAAATGACATTGCAGTTGCTGCAACTAGGCTTTTGGGCATCATTGTCACTCTTTGCTAGTTGGAAAGATTCGTTCAACTCGAGGATATACTAGTACAACCCACTATGTGTTGTCTGACACATCGGATCAAAGGCATGTGAGGGCTTCCACCGGCAAACAGGTCGCACCCAGCGTCTTTCGAGCCCAAAACTGTGGCCAAAAACTGAATCTACACCGGTATTTGCGGCTGCAACATAAAGATCATGTGGTTTGGCAACACGAGCAGCAGTTTTCTGCCATCATTTGCCACAATTAGTGTTCATCGCTTGAAACGACTGATGGTCCCGCGTGTTGGGCCAGCAAACGAGGTTTTGGCGCGTTGCTCTAACAGGATCGAATAACGGTATGTTTGGTTGGCGACGAAGAAACGATGGGTTCGAGTGGCACAAGTATGTGCGCACCACGATAAAGCTGCGCCGCGAAGATAGAAAAAAGCGCATCGAGGACATCAAGGAAGCCGCCGCTGCCGGCGTCGTGGACGCTGGAAAGGCCAGCGCCACTGCCGGTCGGTCACTTCTTCATAACGCGCTTGTGCTTTTGACGGCCATGTTTCGTGCGCTGGGCAGGGCGATCGCCCAGCTACCAGGCATTCTGATGCGATTGCTCAGAGGAGTGGGTCCTTTATTGCGTCCAGCAGGCAAGGGCTTGCAGGCATTGGCATCGCGGTCCGAACCGACACTAAGCCGACCTGGTATTCCGGCGCTCTTGTTACTGTTTGCCCTCGCAAGCGTCGCTTCAGGGGTGGCACGCGCGATGTCAGCCGGTTTTGATTGGGGCACGCTACTTCTCTTGAGTGTTGGTGTGTTGCTTGCGCTGACGGCAGCAATCCCAATGTTCGCCAGGTTGTCGACGCCAGCATTGAGTCTGTCGGTGCCGACTTTGGGTGCAATCCCAGGTTTGAACTCGCCTGCGCTACGGACCGGACTGACTGCCGCTATCATTCTTGCAGTGGCTGGTGGATTGGGATGGGCGTTGTGGCCTCAGATGAAAGGCATCGCTAATCAGATCACCACGGCGTCGCTGCCCACTTTGACCGAACCTCCGTTGGAAGGACGAGCCCGCGCCGTAACAGGTGATACACTGCTGGTCGCCGGGCAAGTTGTGCGTCTGTCCGGCATTGAGGCGCCTGAACTCACTCAGGCTTGCCGCAATGCGCGCCGACGTCGGTGGCGTTGTGGGCGTAGTGCGCGCCAGGCGCTGTCCAAGATAGTCGGGTCGCGCAAAGTGTCCTGCTCGAATCTCAGCTCAGACAGCAATGGCTTCAAGACCGGTACGTGTCGCATCGGTGAAGATGATATTGCCATGCAATTGTTGCGGCGCGGCCATGCCTTCTCGACGGCCAGTAGCTATGGCAGTTACAGCACCGAAGAAACCGCAGCGCGCACCGCCAAGGTCGGTATCTGGAGCGGTAAGGCACAGTTACCGGAAGAATTCCGCGAGGCGAGCTGGGCATCCGCAAAAACCAAAGCTCCGGACGGTTGCCCGATAAAGGGACGGGTGACGCGCAGCGGTAAAGTCTACCTCCTGCCTTGGTCGCCGAGTTATCGCAGCCGCAAGATTCGCAAGAGCCGTGGCGAGCGTTGGTTTTGCTCGGAAAGCGATGCACTGGCAGCGGGCTGGAAGCCTGATCCCGCGAGTTGATCAGGGCGCGCAGCCTCACGACCCTCTGTAGCAGCTGATCCACCGCGCATATATCGGACCGCAATGTCCGTGATCTCACGACTGTAGTCTTGACGACAACATCAGTTGCATCGTTTCTTGAGTAAGAAAGCGTTCAGGGAGAGAGCTCATGCAGGATGTACCAAGCGGTTTGAAGACGTTTCAAACGTATATTGATGGCAAGTGGGTGGACTCGGCATCGGGCAAGCGCCTGCTGACATCAGATCCATATACAGGTGAGCCTTGGGCAGAAATTCCTGAGTGCGAAGCCGCCGACGTCAATACTGCCGTCGAAGCTGCCTACCGCGCTTATGACAGCGGACCGTGGGCGCGCATGACACAAACAGCGCGTGGTCGGGCTTTGCGCAAGATCGCCGACCTGATTGAAAAGAACGCCGATTATCTGGCTGAGATCGAAGTGCGCGACAATGGCAAGCTGATTTCCGAGATGAGCGCGCAGCTGAAATATCTCCCGGAATGGTACTACTATTACGGCGGCCTGGCCGACAAGATTCAGGGCAGCGTCGTGCCGGTCGATAAACCGGACCACTTCACATATATCCTACGGGAACCGATCGGTGTTTGCGGGATGATCATTCCGTGGAACTCACCGCTTCTGCTCACCGGCTGGAAACTTGCGCCAGCATTAGCAGCCGGCTGTACCGCAGTGATAAAGCCGTCAGAGTACACCTCCGCCTCGCTTCTAGAATTCATGCGTCTTGTGATTGAGGAAGCCGATCTGCCGCCGGGCGTCGTCAACGTTGTCACTGGCTACGGCCAGGCAGCTGGTGAACCGCTCGTCACACATCCTAAGGTGAGCAAGATCGCATTTACCGGTGGCTCCTTGACCGGTTCCCGCGTGGCGTCGCTAGCCGGTCAAACCTTCAAGAAGGTTTCACTGGAGCTGGGTGGTAAATCACCGAACATCGTCTTCGACGACTGCGTCATGGACGATGCCGTGAGCGGGGCGATCTCCGGCATCTTCGCAGCCACCGGTCAAACCTGCATTGCTGGCTCGCGCCTGCTGGTACAGGAAAA
Source organism: Hyphomicrobiaceae bacterium (assembly GCA_965247245.1). GTDB lineage: Bacteria > Pseudomonadota > Alphaproteobacteria > Rhizobiales > Hyphomicrobiaceae > Tectiglobus. The sequence goes on from CBDFGV010000001.1 coordinate 124,822, forward strand.
CATTCACGATGAGTTCGTCGAGAAGCTGGTCGACATGGCTAAGACAGCGAAGCTCGGTAATCCGATGAGTTTCGAGACCCAGGTTGGTCCGGTGACGACGCCACCTCAGTACGAAAAGATCCTCGGCTACATCGATATCGCGAAAGGCGAAGGCGCAAACTGTGTGCTCGGAGGCGGCCCGGCTGGCTCTGACATGGGCGGTGGCAAGTACTTCGTTCAACCGACAGTCTTTACTGGCGTCGACAACAAGATGCGCATTGCCCAGGAAGAAGTATTCGGTCCCGTCTTATCCGTCATCAAGTTCAAGGACGAAGATGATGCGGCAGCAATTGCTAATGACGTGATGTACGGCCTTGGTTCTGGCGTCTGGACGCAGTCGATCAAGCGGGCGACGACCATGGCACAGCGCATCCGCGCCGGCACGGTCTGGGTCAATACCTACCGTGCTGTCAGCTTCACGATGCCGTTCGGTGGCTACAAGAGCTCAGGCATCGGTCGCGAAAATGGCCAGGACGCGATCAACGAGTATCTCCAGACCAAGAGTGTATGGATCTCTAACGCGCCAGGTGGTGGCAATCCATTCATCATGAAAACCTCTGCAGACTAGTAGTCGGCTTCGAACCGAATTGGTGGTGGCAGCTCCGGTCTGGCACCGCCAACCATCTTTTCCAGTTCCTCAAGGCAAAGGCCTCGACGTCGACCAAAGAGCGAGAGCGCTATCAGCTGTTGTTGCTGCCGAGATGTTGACGCAAGAAGTCAATCATTGTCCGAACGCGCGCAGGAACAAATCTCCGGCTGGGATAAACGATCCAAGCCGCCGTATCGAACCGTGTAGCGGTCACTTGATGTTTTGGAAAGACGTCAACTAAGCGACCTGCGGCCAGATCGTCCTCCACCAACCAATCAGCTAGTAAGGCGACCCCGAGACCTGCCCGCGCGGCATCTCTAAGTGCAACCGCGTTGGTTGTCGCGAAAGGACCTTGCACAGGTACGTCGGATGCACGCCCGCGTCCGTCGCGAAACTGCCAGCGCTTCCGATAGGCCGGCAGATCAAACAGCAGTGCTTCATGCTGATGAAGGTCTTGCGGTTTGCGAGCAGGCGGTGCCGACTGCAGATAGGTCGGACTGGCGCACACGCGATAGTTCGTCTCGCGTAGCTTAGCGCAAATGAAATCTCCCTGAATCTCAGGTGCTAGACGAATGGCCAGATCAACACCGTCGCGAACGAGATCTACATTCTCATCGCTGAGAATCAACTCGAGCTTCAGGTCGGGATGTGTCGCGCGCAGATCAGCTAGAAGTGGCACGATGCATACCTGACCGAATGCCGTGGATGTTGTCAGCCTGAGTGTGCCTGAGATTTTGGCTTCAAGCAGCTGCGCCTCTTCACGAACGGAATCAAGCTCATCAACGATATCTTGCATCCGCCCGAGAACATGACGGCCGGCTTCAGTGAGAGACAACCGACGTGTTGTCCGTTGGAAGATTCGAACCTCGAAGTGCTCTTCCAGTCTGGCCACTGTTCGGGAGACAAGGGACGGATCAACTTCGTTCTCGCGCGCGGCTGCTGCGAAGCTTCCGAGACGGGCGACATCGAGGAGGGTCTTCAGATCATTCAATTCCATTCATGCATAATAATCACGAGTGCTATGACAATGATACTCTTTCTGCAGCTATAAAAGCGTGCAAGTTCAATTGAGCCCTTGAGCGCAAGTGCGCAAGGCTAAGCGCATTTCACTCAGATGCTATACTGGCCGAAAACTCGAACGAGGATGATCACTGATGGCTGAATTAACAGATAAAGTCGCTCTTATCACAGGTGGCAGTCGCGGTATCGGTGCCGCCGCCGCGCGCGCGTTTGCGGCCGCTGGTGCGAAAGTCGTGCTTGCAGCCCGCTCAACCGGGCAAATCGAATCTGTTGCAACCGAGATCCAAAGCGGTGGAGGCGAAGCACTTGCTGTCGCTTGCGATGTGTCGGACTACACAGATGTTAAGGCGTTGATCGATCAAGCGCTCGCATTTGGCGGACGGCTTGATGTCCTCGTCAATAATGCCGGTGTAATCGACCCCATTGCGCGCCTCGCTGACTCTGATCCGGAAGCATGGGCCAGGGCCGCTGACATCAATTACAAAGGTGTGTACTTCGGGCTGCGTGCAGCCATCCCGATCATGGAGCAGCAGGGCGGTGGCGTTATCGTCAATATCAGCTCCGGCGCTGCAACCAGTGCACTCGAAGGCTGGAGCCATTACTGCTCGAGCAAAGCTGCTGCTCTCTCTTTGACGAAGTGCGCCCATGCAGAAGTCGCAGACAAGGGCGTGCGTGTTGTGGGTCTCAGCCCTGGAACCGTTGCAACAGACATGCAGGTCGCCATCAAAGCTTCCGGCGTCAATCCGGTCAGTACGTTAGAGTGGAGTGATCACATCCCGCCGGAATGGGTCGCCCAGGCCATCGTCTGGCTGAGCAGCGACGCAGCCGCTGACATTGGCGGTGAAGACTTTATCTTGAGGGACCCAGAAAACCGCCGGCGCGTTGGTCTGCCGGCAGGTTGAGACCTCAAACGGCCAGGCACTAAATAATAGGGCCCGCTTGATTGCGGGCCTTATCGATTTTCACCAGTGATCCGGATGACGGCGTTGATCAGAAAACGACCACCGAGCGGATCGACTTGCCTTCGTGCATCAAATCAAAAGCTGTGTTGATCTCTTCCAGCGGCATGGTGTGTGTGATCATCGGATCAATCTGAATTTTACCATCCATGTACCAATCGACGATCTGTGGCACGTCCGTTCGTCCGCGTGCGCCACCGAATGCCGTTCCGCGCCATGAGCGTCCTGTCACCAGCTGGAACGGACGCGTCTTGATCTCTTGCCCGGCGCCAGCAACGCCGATGATGATACTCTCACCCCAGCCTTTGTGGGCGCACTCAAGGGCGACCCGCATGACTTCGACGTTACCAATGCATTCAAACGAATAGTCAGCGCCGCCGCCTGTCAGTTCCACCAGATGAGCAACGAGGTCTCCATCGACATCCTTGGGGTTGACGAAGTGGGTCATGCCGAACTTCTCGCCCCACTCCTTCTTGCCATTATTCATGTCGACACCGACGATCATGTTGGCACCAACAAGCTTCAGGCCCTGGATGACGTTGAGGCCGATACCTCCCAGTCCGAACACAACACAGTTGGAACCCGGCTCAACCTTGGCTGTGTTCATCACTGCGCCGATGCCGGTGGTCACACCGCAGCCGATGTAGCAAATCTTGTCGAACGGAGCGTCCTCGCGAACTTTCGCCAACGCGATCTCGGGAACAACAGTGTGGTTTGAGAAGGTCGAGGTGCCCATGTAGTGATAGACCGGCTTGCCCTCAAACGAAAAGCGGCTCGAGCCATTCGGCATCAAGCCCTGGCCCTGCGTTACACGAATGGCCTGGCACAGGTTGGTCTTGGGATTCAGGCAGTAGTCGCACTCGCGGCACTCAGGCGTATAAAGCGGGATAACATGGTCACCCTTCTTCAGCGTCTTAACGCCGGGGCCGACATCAACGACGACGCCGGCACCTTCATGGCCGAGAATCGCTGGGAAAATGCCTTCCGGGTCCGCACCAGACAGCGTAAACTCGTCGGTGTGGCAGATGCCGGTCGCTTTCACTTCGACGAGCACCTCGCCTTCCTGCGGGCCTTCCAGGTCCACCTCGACGATCTGCAGTGGCTTGCCGCTTTCGAAGGCGACAGCTGCCCTAGTTTTCATGGTGTTACTCCGTAGTGTTTTTTGGCAGTTGATTTGTTTTTTGCCGGATTATGCCAGCCATTGGCCGGAAGAGAAAGCAATTCAGTCAAATTGATTGACGGCAAAGAGACGCCTGCTGTGCAAATAAAAAGAGAGCGCACAGTGACTGACTGCGCGCTCTCGTGTCGTGCCCCTGCCGGTAGGCTCCTGAGAAGTGCCGACCGGGCTGCCGACAAGCTGGTTATCTTCTGAAACCCTGGAATGCGACCAGGGCGCTACCTTTGAAGTTCGCGGTTGTATTGTAGCGGACGATGATTCGCTGAACGAAGCGGCCATATCCATCACGCGACAGGACAAACTTGCTCGTTGTTACCCCGTCGTTGACCTTGTCGTAGAACGGAAACTCCTGCTCACTGCCATTGCCGAAGACAACACGGATGCCCTTAAAGCGCACATCATGCTTTTCGACGCGAATGCGAAAGGCTTCCAGGCGACCTTTGCTGCGACCAACTTCGATCGTTTCGGTCTTGGACTTGAAACGTGGCGGTCGGGTATAGGCAAGATCAATCCACTCGCCGGAGCCGGCCTCAGGCCGACGCGAACGCTGACGTGATTCCTGGTCCAGCATGGCATAGACGCGGATCTTCGCAGGACGAGTCGTCAGCGCCGTCGCTTTGATTCTGATGCTGCGCAGTTTTCCAGATCGCTTCAGCGCAATCTTCGGTGAGACGCTGTCGCCGTTGAGCTGACGCAGAACCTGAATCCGATCGGTCTCGCCATTGGCGTAGAATGCGGAGATGGTTCCAATTCCGACGTCCCGACGGCCAGCGCGAATCGCAAGGCTGGCAATCGGACCAATTCCCCTATTGATGTTCAATTCCAGTGACGGTTTGCCAAGGACAACATCGAGGGTGCCGAGCAGAATGTGATTGCGCGGCGCGCCGCCGCGGTCGAGTGATGGCACTGGGCCAAATCGATTGCCGTAGTTCGGGGCTTCCTGGCGATCGTTACGGGTCCGGCGTTCGTCTCGGCGAAAAGCTTCGTCTTCGAAGGCAGCGTGTAGTGTGAACCGTGCAATATCGCGCGACTGCGATGGGCGGGTCTTAATCACCACCTGGCTGACACGGCGAGCGCCTCGATCAAAGGTGAGCCGCGGTGTGCGCTTGCCTTCATCAATCCAACGATTGAGGTTGTACTTCTTGATATTACCATTGGCGAAAGTAACAGTGACGTGCCTGACGAAAACATCTCGGAGCGCCACCGCGATCTGCAGCGAACGCATGGGATGGGAATAGCGCGGCACATCAATCGTTGCCCGGCCATCGCGTAAATCTGCAGTCACAGACTTCCGATATTCGCCATCATCTTCATCTCGCGAAGGTGTTGGGATAATCCCGCTTAACGAAACGATAGCTCGCTTCTTGGACAGCCGGCGCAGCGTACGGTAGGTCGCTTCAACCTTGGCGATCCGGCGTTCCCTCGACCCAAAGCCTAGCGAGTAGCCTGATCCACCCGGCTTCAGGATGCGGTCCGGCTCGACATCACGCGATTGGCCGTTGCGAAACGTAACCTTTAGTGAGTTCAGCCTGATCGTGCCGCGTTCAACAGCAATGCGAATGCCTTGATAGGCGTCGCGGCTTCTCGCAATTTCGAAGGTGTCTGTTTCGCGCTCAAAATTTGCGATTTCCTCACCGAGCAATGTGCTTGGCTGGCCGAACGCTGAACCCGACGTGAGTGCGAAAGCAATGAGTGCACCGCAAGTCGCCCAGATGGCTCTCACGATTGAACCCTCCCCATTGTAGTCATCAGCTCAAGGCTGAGATGGCGGCTGGCAAGCGTGTCGTTCCACTCCTGCCAAACGCAAGTGCATGATGATTTGTATTGTAGGCAGACCGAGTAGAACTTTTTCGTGACCACCGTGCGGCAATTTCCTGCCGGTTTGTTCACATTCTGCCCTTGCACGAAAGCCGGGTGCGTGGAGCAGTAGCATCTGGAACAGCTCGGCAATCGTTGCGGTTAGTACTTGGCCCAGAGCTGATAAATCCCGGTATTGGAAACCTGATTGATGGCGCGTCCGGAGAAGCGAAGTCGAATGTGCTCAATGGGACCACGTTGCGTTTCCGACAGTTCCAGCATGCCTGATTTGGAGATCGGCAGCTCGGCATCGTTGCCGCTCAAATTGCTCACTCGCATTGCCATCCGGGATGGACGAGGCAACCGGCCGACTCTCGCGAGGCGGAGTTTGGAAAAACCACCGCGATTTTGCGCCACCGGCATCTGCCCATCGAAACTTTTGATAACGCGTCCTGATTGTGCGGCGAGCAACACCCAGCCATCACCTTTGGTTTTGGCCGTTTCCGCAGGGAGTAACGCGTCTGCAACGGGTTCTCCGAGGAGTTCAACGCGGCCGACGCCTTTGCCCGGGCTTGATGTTACAGGCTCTATCGTAACCTGCACGATAGCCAGCTTTGGGTCGACAGAGATCCATCGGCTGTATGTATTACGCTGCAGGACGACGTCGAACGACTCCTTGTGGGTCGAGCCATCCTCATATTGCACGACGACCTTGTCGACTCGCAGATTCTGAGCCGCCAAGTGTAGGCGAATGCGCTCAAATCTGTTGGGGTACGTTTGAATTGGAAAATTGGTTGAAGTGACTTGCTGCGAGACGCTCCCTGCAGCCAGTAGCAGCGCTCCACCCTTCGTTGCCGTACCGAGGCTGATCTTTGGCGGGGGCTTGTCTTCTGCTTTGTTGTCAGCTTTGGGACGCTGACTTGGTAGGTCAACATCCGTAGCTGTCGCCGCAAGCCGATTGACCGGTGCCGTGGTCACGTCTTTGACGATTTGGTTCGCGGTCGACTTCTCTGGCGCAGGGGTTTTCTTCGCAGGTTTCGCCTTTTGAGTACGATCCACAGGCTTAGGGGTAGTCTGTCCGGCATCTTCGGATTTGCGAGTGCTTGAAGCGCTTTCTTGATCGGTTGGTTGGTTTGCAGCACCAGCAGCGGGAGCTTCGATTGTTTTCGCCGCTTGCTGTTTTGGTTCTTCTTTCTTTTCGGCGGTGACCGCGTTTGGTGTCGTCGGCTCCGGAGCCAGCTGCGCTAGGATCTCGACACCAATGGTTCGTCGTCTGGGAGCGCTCACATCCGGGATCAGAATGATTTCATCAACCAGCTGGCCCTTCTCGCTGACGGCGAAGGCGCTTGAGGCTTCACCGCTCCGCAGCCGAATGCGTCGGCGCGCATGATGGGTCTTTCCATCCTTGAAGCGCACCTTGATGCTGGAGAACGTCATACGACGTCCACGAGTGCGCACTTTCAGGCCGAGGACACGCTGCGACGGATCTTTGAGTTTGATACGACGGATGAGACCGCGGAAACGAATATTCTGTTTCGCAACGACCTCCCAATTGGACAGTTTGGCCGGGCTCTCGTTGGAGGCTTGCTGTGCCATCGCGAGGCTGAAGGGCAAATGTAGTGCGAAAAGCAGCAGCCCCGCCTGCACCAGTCCTGTCCGGGAAAACGTGAACACTGTTGTCTGCACCGCGCTGAAACGTTGGCCAACTGGTCTCGATCAGGATCAGTTCAACCGTCACATTGCGTTATTGTCGTGACGCGCCTAGGTTTCAGGCAAGTTAATACACGCCCAAAAGGGCTGCGCCAGGGGTTGGAAAATGGAAGCCGCACTGTCTGCCAGAGAGCCGAATCCAAACATCGAGACTGCAATTTCGATACTCCGCCAGAGGTTTGCGGATCGCGTCCAGACAGGTGAGGCCATTCGGCGGCAGCACGGGCACACATTGACGTGGCTTGAGAATGAGCCGCCGGATGTCGTGGTTTGGCCTAATAGTACCGAAGAAGTCGGGGAAATCGTCCGCATCGCGGCCACCCATAACGTGCCGATCATTCCTTTCGGTGCGGGCACATCGCTTGAAGGGCACGTCAATGCTCCGCTAGGTGGCATCTCGCTTGACTTTGCCAACATGAGCAACGTGCTGTCCGTCAATCAAGAAGATCTCGACTGTGTTGTGCAGCCCGGCATCTCACGTAAGGCAATCAACGAGTACCTGCGTGATACGGGGCTGTTTTTCCCAATCGATCCGGGTGCAGAAGAGGCGACCTTAGGTGGCATGGCCGCGACGCGCGCTTCAGGCACCAATGCCGTCCTCTATGGTACGATGCGGGAAAATGTTCTGAATGCCACTGCCGTTATGGCTGACGGTTCAATTGTCCGAACAGGTGGCCGCGCGCGGAAGTCTGCCGCGGGCTATGATCTTACGCGCCTGTTGGTCGGTTCAGAGGGAACCTTGGGCATTATCACCGAGTTGACGGTGCGCCTTTACGGCATTCCTGAAACCATCCTGGCTGCCGTCTGCCCTTTCAAGACATTGGAGGGCGCATGCAACACGGTAATCCAGGCTATACAACTTGGTCTTGGCATTGCCCGGGTCGAGCTCTTGGATGAAGTTCAGATCCACGCCATCAATTATCACTCAAAGCTATCTCTTGAGGAAAGCCCAACCCTATTCCTGGAGTTCCACGGCACCAAGGTTGCTGCCCGCGACCAGGTTGAAAACTTCAGGGCACTTGCCGAAGAGGAAGGCGCAATAAAGTTCGATTGGGCCGAACGCGAAGAAGAGCGCAGCAAGCTTTGGAAAGCACGGCACGAGGCTTACTGGGCAGTGCGTTCAACCTGGCCGGCACTCGATACGCTGGCAACCGACGTCTGCGTCCCAATCTCCCGCATGGCGGAGTGTGTGCTCGAGACAAAGAAGGACATCGAGCAGATTGGCCTGGTTGCTCCGATCGTCGGGCATGTTGGCGACGGGAATTTCCACACATCTCCCGTGTTCGACCAGAATGATCCCGAGCAGCGAAAGAAGGTCGAAGGTTTCCTAAGCCGTCTCGCAGATCGCGCGATTGCCATGGAAGGCACGTGCACTGGTGAGCACGGCATCGGTCAAGGCAAAGTCAAATACCTCGAGGCTGAGGTCGGCAGCGGCGTCAACGTTATGCGCCAGATCAAGCAGGCCTTGGACCCTCAGAACATTCTCAATCCAGGCAAGATCGTTCCTCAGATCTAGTGGCGCAAGGCAACAGCGCGCGCGGTTGCCATATGACTTGTGTGCTGCCTCTCAGAGCCACGGCAACGAAAAGGTAGGGTAAACAGACCCTTAAGCGGGCGGTGCATGTCGCCCCTGCAGACTTTATCGAGTTCGATTTTTATATATTTTTTCAACAGGTTGCGACCAATTCTGTCGTGCAGATCTGTCTCTTGGTCTGGCATTGCCAGCGCCGATCGGATCACTCTCTCGATACCAATGTTAGAGCCCATCTGAAGCCCATATTAACGATCCCATGCGAAAACCTAGGGTGGCTTCGGCTCGTCGTCGTCGCTCAGCTAGCGTGGTATTGCCTGGAAGAATCGTATGACCGTCAGGGTCAACCAACTACGACTGGACCAAGATAGGCCCCATCAGACGACCGGTCCGCTCATAGTGGATGCGGCAGGTTGGCGTGTGCGCCCGATCAGATGGCGAACGGGGCTTACGAGTAGCCGATCTTTGCCCACCGGGGCAGCAATCCACCGCGCTCAACGAATCCTCGCAAGCTTCAATTCTTACACTGGGGCACGGTGAGCATGAATCAGCAACTCAGGCTTCATGATCCCGCGATCCCGCTGGCATTTCACGAAAAATGGTCGCCGAAGGTCCTCCTGCAACTTGGCTTCTATTTCTGCGTTTGCGTCTCGGCAATCGCATTAATACCGAACCAGATCTGGGATCCCGACGGTCGAGAATTTGTCTACGTCATGGGCATTCTCGGCGTCTGGCGTTATGGCTGGTGGCTCAACCATTGGGTCAGAGCGATCATCTACGAGCGGATTGCCTATCCCCGCATTCGCGCTCGAGCCGACGCCATCTGGGACTCCGGTTGGCGACCGGATCGCGTGCACGTCTTGATGACAACCTTCCGAGAAGAGCGCACAACAGCGGAGGCGGTGGCGCGCTCTATCTGCTCGGAGGTACGCGACATTGGCCGCCCGGCGACTGTTTGGCTCGGCTCCAGCGAACTGGAAGACGAGCAGACACTAATCAACCACTTCAAGCTCGTCGGCGCGGATCTCGATATCGAACTGCGCATCATTCGCCAAAACCAACCCGGTAAACGTATCGCTATCGCTCTACTGTTACGTGCGATGTCGCGTGAAGGGTTAGGCAAGAACGACATCGTCGCATTCATGGACGGTGACTTTGTTCTGGACAAAGGGTGTCTCTCGCTTTGCCTGCCGATGTTTGCAGCCGACCCTGAGCTGCATGCAGTCACAACTGACGAAGACGTTGTTGTAGTTGGTCCAAAGTGGCTGCAGTCCTGGCTGTCGATGCGTTTTGCGCAGCGCCGACTGGCTATGCAGAGCCATGCGCTTTCAAACCGCGTTCTAACACTGACCGGCCGGTTCTCTGTGTTTCGTGCGACCCATATTGTGAGCCACGATTTCATTCGCCTGCAGGAAGCTGACTATCTCGATCACTGGCTGTGGGGAAAGTTCCGCTTTCTTTCAGGCGATGACAAGAGCAGCTGGTACGCGCTCCTGAAGCACAACGTCAAAATGCTTTATGTCCCGGATGCGCGCGGTTACACGATCGAAATCGTCGAAGGCAACGGCCGACAGCGCATGGTCGAAAACCTTCGCCGTTGGTCAGGAAACATGTTGCGAAACGGTCAGCGAGCAATTGCGCTGGGCCCGCGCAAAATGCCATTCTTTATTTGGTGGTGTTGTGTTGATCAGAGATTGGCTATTTGGACCATGCTCTTTTCGCCAATGCTTGCCCTAGCAGCGACAATGAAGATTGGCCCGTCTTTTGTATTGGCCTACGTCATATATATTGCGATAACTCGCGGTTTACTATCACTCGTACTTTTCACTTATTCCCGAACTGTCGATTTGAACTTTATCTGGTCGTTATACGCCAATCAGCTGCTCAACGCACTGGTCAAGGTCTACATGATGTGGCGCCTTGCCAAGCAGAAGTGGGCCAACCGGGGCAACCAGAAGCAAGGGTTTTCCGGTGGTGGCTGGGTTGTTGTTGCGCGCGAGTGGATGGCGTTTTATTTGACCACCTTTTCGATGACGGTCCTGTTTCTGATCGTCATGATTTACTCTGAGTTATTGGTCGTTCCAAGCTGGCACACTATGAGCATGATATTGTTTCGCTAAATTGCGAACAATTTTAGAATATAAATTTAGAGGTTCCCCAGTTTTTCCTGTCACGATCCAATTTGAGGGTCGAAGTGTGCCCGCCAGTTCGATGAAGAAAAAGAAGCGGCTCAGGAATGATTGATACGCGAAAATGAATTTCGCGGTTGGGGAGCTTGAAAGAGTATGTCGCGAGTAGATTCGACAATCGGAAAACAAGTGGCGAATTCGCCATTCAGGGTCATTGATGGTGGTCTCAACTCCAAACCACGTATCAGCGTCGTGGGATTAGGATACGTCGGCGCCGTTTCTGTGGCCTGCCTGTCGCATCTCGGATTCGACATGCTCGGTGTCGACATTGCGGACGACAAAGTCCGCTCCATTCGCGATGGCAAATCCCCGATTGTTGAAAATCGCCTAGAGGAACTTCTAACCGAAGGTGTTGAGAAAGGTCGGATCGACGCTACGACGAACTTGATCGAAGCAGTTCTCAATTCCGATGTGACTTTCCTCTCCGTTGGTACGCCAACCGCCGCAGACGGAAGTTGCGATCTGACCTACGTACGCCAGGCAAGTCGCGCCATCGGCCAGGCGATTGCCATGAAAGACACGTTCCACCTCGTTGTCCTGCGCTGTTCAGTGCCGCCGGGCACAACGCTTGAAGTTGTCGGTCCCGAAGTCGCTGCAGCGTCAGGCAAAGAGGTCGGTGTTGGTTTTGGACTTTGCTTCAATCCTGAATTTCTGCGCGAAGGCGTTGCGGTCGCTGATTTCTTTGCACCGCCCAAGACCGTCGTTGGAGCATCGGATGAGCGTTCGCGCGAGATCGCATCTTCCATCTACCGCGCCATCGACGAGAACGTGTTGATGGTTTCGATCGAAGCAGCCGAGATGGTGAAGTATGCCGACAACGTTTGGCATGCAACGAAGGTTGCTTTCGGCAATGAAATCGGCCGTATCTGCAAGTCGCTCGAGATCGACAGCCATGAAGTCATGAATGTGTTCGTGAAGGACACCAAGCTCAATCTCTCGCCGTACTATCTGAAGCCTGGCTTTGCCTTTGGTGGATCATGCCTGCCGAAAGAGGTGCGCGCGGTCAGCCATCTGGCTGAAGAGCGTGGCATTGACGTCCCGCTGGTCGCCAGCCTGATGGCCTCGAACAACAGCCAAATCGCCCAGGCGATGGAACTTTTGGAGCCCTATCGGGGTAAGCGCATCGGCATTCTTGGCGTGACCTTCAAGCCGGGCACGGACGACGTCCGTGAAAGCCCTGTCCTCGAGCTGATGGCGCAGTTGCGCGGGCGCGGTGAGGATGTTGTCGCCTATGACCCGAACCTACGCTTCGGTCCGTCGCTCGACGGTCAGCTTGCTTATGTGAAGCATTCAACCGCCAGCCAGGCTGCATTGATGGACGAGCTCGAAGGCTTGTGCGTCGCCAACGGTGAAAGCCTGATGGATGCGGTCGACGTTGTTGTCGTCGCGCACGCAACCCCCGAGTTCCGCCGCCTGGTCTCAGAACGTGAACCGCACGTTCATGTCATTGACCTGGCGCGCATCTACACGAGTGCGAAAGAAGACCCAACGTACCAGGGCATTGCTTGGTAGATTCCAATAGAGAAAAGGCTCGGATAACTGAGCACGGATTTCTAACCTTCACGGGCAACTCGAGCCGGCTTATGCGCCGGCTCTTTTCATGTCAGCTGCCGGAGTTATCCAGCCGCTTCTAGGATGTGAATGACTCTGCTTTCCAGAAGGTCTTTCACCTTGCCCGCGTATTCCTTCATGTGAGGGGCAGCGGCATGAGCTTTGAGAGCATCTGCGCTCGCCCACTTCTCGATCACCATGAATGTGTCCGGACCGATCGGCGTTTGGAAGCTGCCGAAGCCATCAGCATCGACAGCTGGTGCATACTCAATGCATCCATCTTCGGCGTGGACGGCCGGCATGTTGGCGCGAAAGGCAGTCAGCACTTCTTCTCGCTTGCCGGGTTTTGTAGTGATCACGGCGACAACCTGGATCATGGTTTCCTCCTACTCCATTTGTGACGATTGACGAATAGGATAACTTTAGATCCGGGAAGCCGGTTGGTCACGCAGCTTCTGCGAGTTGGCGAATGGATTGCGCCATTTCATCATCGACCTGAACGCCATCTTTGGCAGCGGAGTCTCGAAGTGCAAGCCGGCGTGTGCCCGGAAGGCGTGCACCTGGATCGGTCTCGAATTCTGTTGCCAGGACAGCAAACCGCTCGAAGAAGACTTCGGTGCCGGCAAAACCACTTGGATCGATCGCGATCAGAACCTGGCCGACATTCGGCGGCCCGCCCTTATCATCGAAGAAGGATGACGCCTCCGCGGCGAAATTTGATCCTGTCAGACAGACCGCCATCGTCTCTACCATGAACGCCAAGGCTGCGCCTTTCGCATCGCCAATGGGCAGGAGCGTGCCGTTGAGCGCTGCGTTTGCGTCCGTCGTTGCGTTACCATCGGCATCGGTCGCCCAATCATCTGGTATCGCCTCACCCTTTTGAGCGGCAGTCAGGATCTTGCCGCGTGCAACACGGGACAATGCCAAGTCCACGACGACAGGCGGTGCATCTTTCTGAGGTGCAGCAAACGCAATCGGGTTGGTGCCAAATAACCGTTTTTTACCACCCCAGGGTGCCATGGCCGCCGGCGAGTTTGCGAGGCCGATGGCGAGCAATCCTCGTTTCGCGAGGCGCTCAACATGCCAACCAAGAACGCCACAGTGATGCGAATGGGCAATTGCTGCTGACGCTATTCCAACGTACTTGGCAGTTGTTTCAAGATGATCGATGGCGATCTGGAACGCTGGATAAGCAAATCCATTGGCGGCATCGACGAGTGCCGCGCCTGCGCGACGCTCTAGTAATTCCGGTTGGGCAAATCCATCAACTTTGCCGGCATTCGACTGCAACGCGTAACTGGCGATGCGCGACAAGCCATGACCTTTCTGGCCGTCCACTTCCGCTTGTACGAGCGCTTCAGCAACACTCCACGCATTGTGTTCACTCGTTTTCGACGCGACAAACGCCTTCTGAACGAGAGCAACGAGGTCATCTTGACTGAACGTTTCACTCACAGCGTTATCCCCTTGCTCCAATTTTTATTGTCGGTATTGGAGTTACCAATAATGCAGCCAATCGGATTGATGGGTTGCAGCAGAATTCCAACTCAACTTAAGTCTAAGCGATCCTTGAGGTCCGCAAACATTTCCGCGCGCAGCTCCATACCAATACCAGGTGACTGGTGTGGTGTTGTGAACCCGTCCATGATCGCAATGTCATCTGCGAACCCTCCATAGGGTTGGAAAACACCCGGGTAGCTCTCGGACCCACCCAATTGAAGGCCAATTGCCATATTGAGGCCGAGCTGATGACCGCCGTGCGGAACGCAGCGCCGCCGTGTCCAGCCCATTTGCTCTGAGAGATCGAGAATGCGCAGACACTCCGTGAGGCCGTAGCAGAGTGACGGGTCAGGCTGTAACCAGTCCAAGTGAGGACGAAGGCCGCCGTGGCGGAGGAGGTTCTTAAAGTCCTGCACGGAAAACAGGTTCTCGCCGGTCGCTATGGGGACCGAAAGTTCATCCGCAAGGACGGCATGCGCCAGGTAATCAAGCGGATCGCAAGGCTCCTCGTACCAAAGCAGGCCGTAGTCGGAAATCCTGCGCCCGTAGGTCAACGCTTCGTCAAGGCCAAATCGACCATTGGCATCAACGGCAAGGTTTTCGCCTCCGCCTGCAACTTCGAGCGCCCATTCGATGCGCTGGCAGTCCGTTTCAAGATCGGCACCACCGATTTTCATTTTCAGGATCTGGTAGCCGCACTCACGGCAGTTCTGCATTTCCTGCTGCAGACCTTCTTTTTCTTTGCCCGGGTAATAGTAACCACCGCCTGAATAGACCAACACGCGTTCGTCATACTGACCATCATTGTAGCGGTCTGACAGCAGCTTCCAGAGCGGCACGCCTTCGATCTTTGCGATGGCATCCCAAACCGCCATATCGATCGCGCCGGCCGCCACTGCACGGTCGCCGTGGCCGCCAGGTTTCTCGTTGCTGAGCATCGCAGCCCAAACCGCATTCGGGTCAAGATTGTTGTGAGCTTCGTCAATAAGCGAAGACGGGTCCGCCTCCAAAATACGGGGCGCCAAGCGTTCGCGAATAATGCCAGACTGCGCGTATCGGCCATTCGAGCAGAAGCCGAACCCGGTAACCGCCTTGCCGTCCCGGACAACATCGGTTTCGACAGCAACGACGCTGATGGTCATTTTGTCGAAGGAGATAACCGAATTGCGCATTGGTGAGGGGATTGGCGCGACGGCGTCTCGGATGCCGGTGATCTTCATCGTTACCCCTTGCTGTGCGTGCAACTGCTGCCGATGGTAGGCAGCCAAGATGACAAGTGTCACCTCATGATACGACAGTACCTCGCGGAGCGGGCCCCGCGAGGTTGATTTCAGTCACGGTTGTTTCGAACCGCGCTAGGCGCTGCGATAAAGTTTGGTCATGACGAACTCGCGGTGGCCAAGTGCTTCAGCAGCCGTCAGGCGACCATTTGAGGTTCGCACGATCATGTCGATCAGTGAATCGCCAGCATCTTCGATCGTCATCTCGCGACGCAGGATGCCTGAAACGTCAACGTCAACATGCTCCGGCATTGTCCGCACGGTACGTGGGTTGGCCGTGATCTTAATGACAGGGACGATCGGGTTACCAATCACGTTGCCCTGACCTGTTGGGAAGGTGTGAACAACGTAACCACCGGCAGCCATCAAGGTCACACATTCAGCGGCAGCGGATGATGTGTCCATGTAGTACAGGCCAGGTCCTTTGCGTGGTGCTTCAGCAGGCTCCAGCACGTCGATGTAACGGCAGTCGCGACCGATCTTCTCAAGGTTGCCAAGTGCCTTTTCTTCGATTGTCGTCAAGCCGCCAGCGATATTACCCTTGGTTGGCTGGCTGTCTGAGAGATCGTCGACCTTGTGCGCCTCAATCACATCGTCCTGATAGGCCTGCCAGGTCTTGAACCACTTTTCGGCGATTTTGTCGTTGATGGCACGCTCTTTACAAATGTGCTCGGCACCGGTGATCTCACTCGTCTCGCCAAAGACACCGTGAATGCCTTGCGGGATCAGCTTGTCGTACATGTTGCCGACGGTTGGGCATGAGCCGAGACCGGTGGTCGTGTCACTCTCGCCGCACTTGGTCGAAACCCAGAGATCTTCAATGCCGCATTCTTCGCGCTGAAGTTCGGACGCCCAATGGACATACTCTTTCGCGATGCGAGAAGCTTTGGCAATCGTTCCGATATCGCCGGTGCCTTCAATACCGAAGCCTGTGACAGGCTTGCCCGTCTTGGCAATGCCGTCGACGACACGGCCGGTCCAGCCATCCTCAATGCCGATGACCACAACGGCGGCAACGTTCGGGTTTGAGCCGATGCCGATCAGCGTGCGGAAATGGAGTTCGAGGTCGGCGCCGAATTGCAGGCGCCCATAGGCGTGTGGCAGAGCAATGGTGCCTTTGATGTTGTTAGCAACGGCTTCACAGGCGGCGTTTGACAAGTCATCGAGCGGCAGTAGGACAACGTGGTTGCGCACACCGACGCGCTTGTTCTCACGACGCCAGCCGTGGAAGGAGAGATTTGACTTTTTACGCTTGGTCTTTGTGGCAGCTTTGGCCATTTAGGTGATCCTTATGAAAGGGAAATGCTGTTGTCAGGAGTGGGATGCAACTATCAAAGTGGTGTAGATAGCGGCTGCGCGCAGCTCACCACTTCTTCGTCTTCAGGTTATGCGTGTGAACGTGCTCACCCTTCTTGGCAGCGCCGACCATTATGCCGATGTCTTCACCGTACTTGATGATCGTATCGCCCTCTTTGAGATTGGTCAGCGCCACCTTGTGACCGATCGGAATATCGTGCTTTGCGGTGACATTGGTGGTTGTGTCGTTCTCGGTAATGACACCCAGCATGCGAGCGCCTGCTTTAAGGTCTTCGACAACGACAACGCCGACATTGTCATCTGGACTGTGAACGAGAAACTGCGGAATTTTGGCCAAGTGCTTTCTCCGAAGGCTGAGTTTTGCTGTGAGGATTTTTCAGGAAATGATCTTGATCGAAGTCTTATATAAGATATAAGTTTCGACGTAAAGGTTCTGATGTGCTGAAATTTCTCAACGCGTTGCGATAGCTGATTGAAAAGCAAGGGCTGCCTATGGCCAAACCGGATGCCCGACCACTCTATGAACAGGTTAGAGAGCTGTTTTTTGGACGTATCCAGGACGGAACCTGGGCGCCTGGAATGGGTTTGCCGAACGAGTTTCAGCTGGCCGACGAACTTGGTGTCAGCCAGGGCACGGTCCGCAAAGCCCTCGGCGCGCTGACAACCGATAAACTACTGGTGCGCCGCCAGGGGCGCGGAACTTTTGTCGCCACCCATACACCGGCTGATGTGCTGTTCCGGTTCTTTCAGTTCTACGACAGCGCGGGCAATCGCGTGATCCCGGCCAGTCGTGAACGTCGTACGCGCACCGGTAAGGCTAAGGCGGCCGAGGCAAGTCAGCTGGGCATCGCGCGAACCGATCGCGTCATTCGCCACAGCCGTATTCGCACCGTCGACGATGAGCCAATTATCAATGAGCTGATCGTTTTGCCCGAGCAACTCTTCAAAGGTCTTGGCGACAAGTCGGAAGTTCCCAACACGCTCTATGACCTTTTCCAGAAAGAATACGGGATTACCGTGGGCCAGGCCGTCGAGCGCCTGACCGTGATCCAGGCCGACACCGGGCAGGCCAACACCCTCGGCATCGAGGTTGGCGCGCCGCTGCTGAAGATCGATCGGCTGACGCATGCCATTGATGGTCGCCCGATTGAATGGCGCATCAGTGTCTGCCAGCTCCGCGACCTGCATTACCGCGTCAATCTCACCTAATCGTCGGACATGATCGCTCGCGGCAACGCACTGCTGGCGCAGCGTCGGAATTGGCGTTAGATAGCAGTCAGATAATTCCTGATCGATTAGGAGAGATAGAGTGGGCGGAAGTTCAACCCAACTACTGTCATTGGAAGGTAAGGCCGCGTTGGTAACGGGGGCGTCATCAGGCCTTGGGCGCCATTTCGTTGGCGTACTGGCCGATGCCGGGGCCAAGGTCGTTCTCGCAGCGCGTCGCCTGGATCGCTTGGAAGAGTTGGCGGCGGGCCTGCGCGAGGAGGGCTACACGGCGTCTGCAGTTGAGCTCGATGTGACGGACCGCGACAGCGTCAATGCAGGCTTCGAGGCCGCTGAGCAGGCAGTTGGACCATTGTCGGTCGTCGTAAACAATGCCGGAATTGCCGAGCCGGCCTATTTCACAAGTATGACTGAGGAGAGCTGGCGCAGCGTCATGGACGTCAATCTCGACGGTGTGTTCCGTGTCGCCCAGGAAGCTGCCCGCCGGATGCAGGCGGGCGATGGCGGCGCGATCATCAACGTGGCGTCTGTTCTCGGACAGGGTGTCGTAAAGTCATTGGCCCACTATTGTTCTTCAAAAGCTGCCGTTATCCAACTCACGAAAGCAATGGCGTTGGAGCTGGCACGGAGCGGGGTGCGCGTCAATGCACTCGCTCCGGGCTACATCTCCACTGAGATGAATGCCGATTTTCTCGTGAGTGACGACGGCAAGAAGCTGCTCTCGAAGGTGCCGATGGTGCGCGCTGGGGAATTGAGTGAGCTCGATGGCCCGTTGCTTTTGATGGCGTCCGATGCGGGAAGTTACATGACGGGCAGTGTGCTTTCGGTGGATGGCGGCACTTTGCTGTCGCTGGGTGGCTGAACATGGCTGAAGAAGCCCGTCAAAGGACACTCGATACAGATAACCTGACAGCTCTTGAAGCTTTTCTCGCGACGTCGCTGTCGGCATCCAAGGTCGTGGTCAAGGCAGCAAAGCTGCTGGGCGGCGGCGCTATTCAGGAGAACTGGCGGCTCGATGTTGATATCGCGGACGGCCCCCGCGCTGGATCACACACCTGGGTTATGCGCACGGATGCAGCGGCCGTTCTGTCGCTCAGTCTCGACCGGGCCAGCGAGTACGCGGTTCTGCAAGCGGCTCATTCGGCTGGCGCGCGAGCGGCTGAACCGATTGCACGCTGTGAAGATCGCGACGTCGTCGGTGCACCATTTCTTGTGCAAGGATTTGCCGAAGGAACAGCGCAGGCGCGAAAAATCGTTCGGGATCCTGGGCTGGCAACCTGGGGCGGGACCCTTGCCGGCGATCTCGCGCAGCAGTTGGCGCGGGTCCATAGCGTTCAACCTTCTAGCGCAAACATCTCAGCCCTTCCGGTGCCCATCGGCAATCCGGCACAACAAGAAGTCGCCAAGTTTCGCGGTGCATTGGATGGATCTCCCGAACCGCGCCCTGCCTTGGAGTACGTTCTGTGTTGGCTGACTGAGAATGCTCCATTCTTCAAAGGTGAGCTGTCGCTGATCCATGGCGACTTCCGCACCGGTAACTATCTTGTCGACGGGGGGCGCCTGACCGCCATTCTTGACTGGGAGTTCTCACATTGGGGTGATCCTGATGAGGATATCGGTTGGTTCTGTGCCAACTGCTGGCGCTTTGGCAACGCCCATTTACCGGCCGGTGGCATTGCGACTTATTCGGAATTCATTTCAGCCTACGAGCAGGCGGCAGTACGAAAGCTTGATCCGCTGAAGCTCCGCTATTGGGAGATCATGGCTGCCGCGAAATGGGCAACAATCGCGCATCTACAGGGTGATCGGTATCGCAAGAGCGGTGAGCAGTCTGTTGAACTTGCGCTCACGGGGCTGATGGTCACCGAACTCGAACTGGAAGCCTTCGACGGCATCAAAGCTTATGAGGCGGGGAAGGGAGTCTACTAAGATGCCTAAGATTGCAGCCGAAACACTTATTGAATTGGCCATCCAAACGCTCAAGACCGAAGTGCGTGATCATGTCGGCAGCGATCGCCGTTATCCATTGGCCATGACGATCAATGCCCTTGAAACGGCGCGTCGAGAGATTCTGTGTGAGCCCGAGGCGGCAACCTGGGCCTTGTTGGACGATCTCTATGACGATGGTGAGGGCAGCCTGAAAGAACTTGCTAAGGATATCCGGACCGGCACCATCAATGATGAATCGCACCCGCAATTGCGCGAGAGATTGGAAAAGCACCTGATCGCGGAGCTTGAAGTCCGTAATCCAAGAGCACTAAAGGCGCGTGCACAAGCATCAGAATAGCGCTATAGAAGCCGGCCAATCAGGTTTTCAGATCGCACGCGAGACGTGCAGCAACTATGACGGAGTGGTTGATGGATTGGGACGCGCCCGAACTCGCCAAGAATAAAGCCAACTTCGTGGCATTGAGCCCGATCAGCTTCCTGGAGCGTGCTGCGACGTTCTTTGCGGACCGTACGGCCGTCATTGATCGCGAGCGCAGGTTCACCTATGCGGAGTTCTATGCCCGCTGTCGCCGCCTTGCCCATGCCCTCAGCAAGGCCGGCATCGGCCGCGGTGACACGGTTGCGATCCAGGCAGCTAATGTAACGGCGATGCTTGAGGCTCATTACGCGGTTCCGATGCTCGGCGCGGTGCTCAATCCAATCAATATCCGCTTGGATCCGGCAACCATCCGCTTCTGCCTTGAGCATGGTGAAGCCAAGCTGTTTCTCGCCGACCGTGAGTTCCATGCAACGATTGCGCCGGCTTTGGAGGGTATGGAGAACAAGCCCATCGTTGTCGACATCGCCGACGTGGAGACTGTCGGCCTGCCAAACTTTGGCAACGTCGAGTACGAGGACTTCCTGGCTTCAGGCGATGCTGATTTTGTTTATGAAGGTGCCAAGGACGAGTGGGATGCAATTTGCCTCCTCTACACCTCAGGCACAACCGGCAACCCAAAGGGTGTCGTCTTCCATCATCGCGGCGCGCACCTCAATGCGCTGTCGAATGCGGTCTCGTTCAAGCTCGATCACGAGAGCCGGTATCTCTGGACGCTGCCGATGTTCCATTGCTCAGGTTGGACCTATACCTGGGCGGTGACCGCAGTTGGCGGCACGCATGTCTGCCTGCGCCGGGTCGATCCCGCGCGAATATTTGCGGACATTGTCACGCATAAGGTGACCCACATGTGCGGTGCGCCGATCGTGCTCAACATGTTGATCCACGCTCCTGACATTGCCAAGCGCACACTGCCGCAGCGCACGCGCGTTATGACTGGCGGTGCCGCGCCACCATCGGCTGTAATCCAGAATATGGAGGCGATGGGATTTGAAGTCCTCCATGCCTATGGAACGACCGAGAGCTATGGACCATCCACGACTTGCGTCTTCCCAGTGGAATGGGACCAATGCCCGACAGAGGAGCGCTATGCTCTAATGGCGCGTCAGGGCGTGCCAATGCCGCTGGTAGACAAAATGATCGTTGCCAACCCAGACACCCTTGAGCCCGTGCCGATGGATGGTGAAACAATGGGCGAGGTCATGCTGTCCGGTAACACGATCATGAAGGGATACCTGAAGAACCAGGCGGCAACCGACGAGGCCTTCGCCGGTGGGCTCTATCATTCCGGTGACCTCGCTGTTTGGCATGCTGACGGTTACATCGAGGTCAAAGACCGTTCCAAGGACATTATCATCTCGGGCGGTGAAAACATCTCATCGTTGGAAGTCGAAGAGGTCCTCTACAAGCACCCCAAAATCATGGAAGCAGCTGTCGTCGCGCGGCCGGATGAGAAATGGGGCGAGACGCCTTGCGCGTTCGTCACGCCAACAGGCGAGGCAGCAGACCTCACAGCAGATGATGTCGTCGCCTTTTGCCGGGAAAACATGGCGAACTATAAAATCCCAAAAACGATTGTGTTCGGCGAGTTGCCAAAGACATCGACGGGTAAGATCCAGAAGTTCGTCTTGCGTGATCGCGCCAAGTCAGGCGATCTTTAGGGGCTTGTGAGATCCAACGGACCTGTCGCCGATGACGGATAAAGCTCTGCCAATTCTCTATTCTTTCCGGCGTTGTCCGTTTGCCATGCGCGCGCGTATGGCTTTGACACTATCGGGCCAGAATTGTGAGCTGCGCGAGATCGTTCTACGCGACAAACCGGACGAGATGATCGCGGTGTCACCGAAAGCGACTGTGCCAGTGCTTGTGGAAGCAGACGGAACGGTGCGCGATGAGAGTCTCGAAATCATGCTGTGGACACTGCAGCGCAACGATCCGGACGGATTGCTAACGCCCGATCAAGGTAATCGCGAAGACATGCTCGCTCTGATCCATCGGATCGACCACGATTTCAAGGGCCACCTTGATCGCTACAAGTACGCCAATCGCTACGCGAACGAGAATGATGGCGGCGGCGTGGATCCGGTCGAGCACAGAACCGCTGGTATGGTTGTCCTCGCTGAACTTGAGGAGCGACTTGGCCGGAGCCGCTATCTGTTCGGCGACCGTCTCAGCCTCGCTGACATCGCCATCGCGCCTTTCGTGCGCCAGTTCGCTAACACAGATGCAGATTGGTTTGCCGAACAGCCTGTGCCGGCATTGCGAAGATGGCTATCCGGTATTCTCGAGTCCGATCTCTTCCAGAGCTGTATGAAGAAATACAAGCCCTGGAAGGTGACCGGCGAAGCGGTTGCATTCCCCGAAACGCCTGTTTGACGTCTTGCATCTAAAGGCGCGCCGTGACACCGCCATCAACGTAGAGCACATGGCCTGTCACGAAGCTGGCGGCATCGGAGGCGAGAAAAACAGCAGCGCCAACCAGTTCATCGACTTCACCCCATCGCCCAAGTGGCGTGCGGTCACAGAGCCAGGCCGAAAACTTTTCGTCAGCAACCAGCGCTTCATTGAGCTCAGTCGCAAAGTAGCCGGGCCCGAGTCCATTGACTCGGATGCCATGCTGGCCCCAGTCAATCGCCATCCCTTTGGTCAGCATTTTCACAGCGCCCTTCGACGCCGTATAGGGCGCAATCGTCGGGCGGCCAAGCTCACTTTGAACCGAGCAAATGTTGATGATCGAGCCACCACCGCGGGTTTTCATTTGCTGGGCAACTGCTTTGGCAGCGTAGAAGACGCCATCCAGGTTGGTGCTCATCAACTCGCGCCAGGTCTCCACAGGGAAGTCTTCTAGCGCACCGCGCCGCTGGATGCCGGCATTGTTGACGAGGATATCTATGCCGCCGATTTCAGCTTCAATCTCGCTGATTGCTTGATCAACGGCAGCTGCGTCGATGACGTCGAACGTCTTCTCGTGCACATCATGCCCTGCTGCACGTATCGGAGCCGCCGCGGCTGCAACCTTCTCACTGGTCCGCCCGTTGATAATCACGCTCGCACCAGCTTCCGCCATGCCTGACGCCAGCGCCAGCCCGATACCTGCGGACGAGCCCGTGATCAGCGCCCGTTTTCCCTTCAGGCTGAATTGCTCCAGTGCCGCCACGTTGCATTCCTTTCAATTGACTTGTCTGTGCTGTCGTTTCTATCTGCTGCTGTCAAATTGGACCAGAGGCCGTTACGCTTGCCGCGTTGGGCCAATAACCGCAACCGCAAAAGGTCGGACGATATGCATGCCGTCGTTATCCACGCACCTCATGATCTGCGACTCGATGAGCTGCCTCAGGAGGAACTAGGCCCAGGTCAGGTTCGCATTGCCGTCGAACGTGGCGGTATCTGTGGATCGGATCTGCATTACTACCACGCCGGTGGCTTCGGCGCCGTTCGCATCCAGCAGCCGATGATCCTCGGTCACGAGGTCTCCGGTAGGATTGTCGAGTTGGGTGCTGGAATTGACGGACTTGCGGCTGGGCAACTCGTTGCCGTCAATCCGAGCTTGCCGTGCGGACAATGCCAATACTGCCAGGCGGGCGCGCAGAACCACTGCCTCGATATGCGTTTCTACGGGAGCGCCATGCGAATGCCACATGTTCACGGCGCCTTCCGCCAGGATCTCGTCGCGGAGGCTTCGCAGTGTCACGTGATACCCGACGGTATGACAGCGAGCGCAGCAGCCATGGCCGAACCTCTGGCCGTCTGTCTGCATGCCGTCAACCAGGCCGGGCCGCTGGTCGGCAAGCGTGTTCTGGTCACCGGCTCGGGTCCGATTGGTGTGTTGTGCGCCATGGCAGCCCGGCGTGCCGGCGCAGTTGAGATTATCGCGACGGATGTAGCACCGGAGCCGCTTGCCATTATGCGCAAGGCAGCAGCAGACGATGCGTTCAATGTCGCAGACAAGCCCGATGCCTTAGAACGTTTTGAAGCCGACAAGGGCTACTTCGACGTCCTGTTGGAGGCATCAGGTAATCGCTCAGCGCTCATCGGGGCCTTCAACGCCCTGAAGCCTGGGGGAACCATTGTCCAGGTTGGCATGGGAGATGACGCAGCTTTACCGCTCAATACCATTGTCGCGAAAGAATTCGTCCTCAAAGGCACCTTTCGGTTTCATCTGGAATTCGGCCATGCCGTCGAACTTATGGCGAAAGGCTTGATTGATTTTGAGCCGCTTGTCACAGCGACTATGCCGTACGACGAGGCCGTTGCAGCCTTCGACCTCGCAGGCGATCGCAGCAAGGCCATGAAGGTGCACCTCGCCTTTGCCTAGTGCCTGACAGGCCGGTTGGATGGCAGACAGAGTGCCGTTGTATGGTGCAATGCTGCCATAACTTGCAATGTCAGCTCGGAAAATCGTATCTCTGTATGCGAGCAAGCAAGACGATTGAACCAGAATGATCATGGCTGATACAACCGAGGCTGCCGCTGGCATCAAGGCTTTGACGGTGAACGGCGAAGCGAGAGAGAGCAGCGCTGCAAATTTGTCGGAACTGCTAGTCGAGTTGGGCTATGGTGACTCCAAGGTGGCCACGGCCGTAAACGGTGACTTTGTTTCAGCAGCAGGCAGAGCTGAGTGCGGCCTGCGTAGCGATGATAGGATTGAGATTGTCGCCCCGCGCCAGGGCGGATGATTTGCGGTTCGGATAGATCAAGATGAACATTGTTGAACGCAAGATATCCGCGACGCAGGATCTGAGCTTCTATGGCAAGCAGCTCGGATCGCGCCTGCTATTGGGTACGGCACAGTATCCATCACCGGCTATTCTCGGTTTGGCGGTTGAGCAGTCCAAGTGCGAAGTCGTGACCGTCTCACTGCGCCGGGAGGCTGCACGGGGTGGCGCCGGACAGCGCTTTTTCGATCTCATCCAAAGCTGGAACGTCAGCGTTCTGCCCAACACGGCCGGCTGCCGAACAGCGAAGGAAGCAATTACCACCGCGCAGATGGCCCGTGAGCTTTTTGGCACGACCTGGATCAAGCTCGAAGTGATCGCCAACGATGATACGTTGCAGCCGGATCTGTTCGGCCTTGTCGAAGCGGCCGGAGAACTCTCACGTCAGGACTTTGACGTGTTCCCTTACACCACCGAAGACCTTGGGGCGGCTGAGCGTCTCCTCGCTGCTGGCTGTGAGGTCTTGATGCCGTGGGGCGCGCCCATCGGAACAGGGCGCGGACTGGCCAATCCCTATGGCCTGCAGACCATGCGCAATTACTTCCCCGACATTCCATTGGTCGTCGATGCCGGCATCGGTGCACCGTCGCACGCTGCCCAGTGCATGGAGATGGGCTATGATGCGGTGATGATCAACACTGCAGTCGCAAAAGCCGGTGATCCCGTGCTGATGGCGCAAGCCTTTGCGACAACAATCGAGGCTAGTCGGCAAGCCTACGTGTCAGGCTTGATGGAGCAACGAGATATGGCAGAACCATCGACGCCGGTGGCCGGAACGCCATTCTTTGATCTGGACAATAAAGCGTGACGAACAAAACTGCTCGCGACATCGGCTTGGATGTCTTTTACCCGATTGTACCGGATTGCGACTGGCTACGCAGAATTGTACCGCTCGGCGTACGCACGGTGCAACTGCGCGCCAAGGATATGTCGGAAGCGGAACTGCGCCGGCAGATCACTGAAGGCCTTGAGATCTGCGCCGCTCATGACTGCCAGTTGATCGTGAATGATTTCTGGCAGCTGGCGATTGATGCCGGGGCTGACTTCATCCATCTCGGGCAGGAAGACCTGGCCGACGCCGATCTGGCGGCTATCAAGAATGCTGGGCTCAAGCTTGGCGTGTCGACACACAGCCATGAAGAACTGGATGTTGCCCTTGCGGCCAGGCCGGACTACGTGGCGCTGGGCCCCGTCTATGAAACGAAGCTCAAAGAGATGCCTTGGGCACCCCAGGGCCTGGATCGAGTGGCAGACTGGAATCAGAAAGTTGGCGATCTTCCGCTTGTTGGTATTGCCGGCATTACCATCGAGCGAGCCGATGGTGTGCTTGCCGCAGGTGCGCAATCAGTCGCAGTCATCACTGATTTCTTCGTTCATCCAGAACCTGAGCAACGCATCAAACAGTGGCTGGAATGGGCAAAAATCCACAGGCCCTAGAGTTATGTGAAGGTTCTGTGACAAATTGACAATTTCATGATAGCTGTCCATTGAATTCAAAGGATTAGTAGTGAGGAGCCGCGTCCTTCGAGGCGCGCGTCAGGGCCGGTATGGCATACGCCTATCTTCTGGATGAGGACGTTGCGGACGGGACGCGACGAATATTATCTGAAGAAGTCGACCGCGCGGAAAAAACGCTCCGACGCAAGCGCAATAAAGTCACCGCAATTCACGAGACACGCAAATCCATCAAGCGTGCCCGTGCCCTCTTGCGTCTCGTCAAAGAAGGCTTGCCGAAGAGTGGATTTCGGCGGGCCAACGTTTGCTTCCGTGACCTCAACCGATTGTTGGCCCAGTCTCGCGATCTCGATGTCATGCACCAGACGCTCACGCAGCTCGAGGAGACGTGCGGCCTCGCTGGAACTACCACTGCTGCGCGGGTGCGTGATGCGATCAGCAAGGCACAAGAGGTTGCAGCGAAGCAAGCACCGATCCCGCCGATCAAGCGTGCACTGGTCGCGCTTGAGGAAAGCCGAGAGCTCGTGTCCGAGCTTGATGTCAGTGGCGTCAGTCTTGAGGTCCTGCTCAAGGGGCTTGGCCGTTCCATGGCAGATTTCACGAAACATCACGCCAAGCTCAGCCCAGATGCAGACGCCGAGGTTTATCATGAGTGGCGGAAGACGGTGCAGTTCCACCGTCGCCACATCTTACTATTAAGCGCGGCCTGGCCGGACAGCCTGCAGCCGCGCGTCGCTGTAAGTAAGCAACTTTCTGAGTGTCTTGGTTTTGATCACGACCTGGCAGTGTTCATGGAGTTTGTGTCGAGCCCGAGAGGCCGGCCAGCTACCAAGCGCGATGTAACTAAACTGGCAGCGCTTGCTTCATCTCAGCAGGTCGAGTTGCGCCGTCAGGCACGTGCGCTGGGAGCCCTCCTGAGCGCCGAAGCGCCTAGTGCCTTTAGAAGTCGGGTGGAAGCCTACTGGCAGGTGCAGCAGGGCTTCCATATCGAGCTGAACTCGGCGACGCCAATCGAGGCCGCACTCTGAGCAAGTGAAAGCCCATCTGCAGCAGTCGTCGCATTGATCTGAGTGATCTGAGGCATGCGGCGGGCCGTAAGCAGCTCGCCGGGCTGCGACAATTCACAATTGTAATCCGCACCCCAAGCGCCCTTATCTAGCAGACCTTACAACGATTGTCGGTGACCATGAGCAATAGAACCCTGTCAGAAGATCTCGCAGTCGTCCCTGCCGCCGCCGCTCCTGATCATCCAAAGGTGAGCTTCGGTCGTGTCGGTGTGCTGCTCGTGAATCTCGGGACACCGGATGGCACAGATTACTGGTCGATGCGGCGTTACCTAGCTGAGTTTCTAACCGATCGTCGCGTCATCGAGTGGTCACCGCTCTATTGGTACCCAATTCTGTACGGTATCGTGTTGAACAAGCGGCCACAGCGCGTCGGTGAAGCGTATAAATCGATCTGGAACAACGAACTCGATGAAAGCTATCTGCGCACCTACACGCGCAATCAGAGTGAGCAACTCGCAGAACGACTAACGAGCCTCGGCCCGGATGTTATGGTGGACTGGGCCATGCGCTATGGCAACCCGTCCATACCTGAGCGCTTGAACGCGTTGAAGGGCGCCGGCTGCGAACGCATTCTCTGGTTTCCGCTCTATCCGCACTATGCAGCCGCCACGACGGCCACCGTCAACGACAAGGCATTTGATACGCTCAAGGCCATGCGCTGGCAGCCGGCCGTGCGCACCGTTCCACCGTACTTCGACGATCCCGCATATATCGAAGCACTTGCGACTTCTATTGAAAGTCATTTGGGTGAACTGAGCTGGGAGCCAGAGGTTATCTTGGCATCGTATCACGGTATCCCAAAAAGTTATTTCATGGCGGGCGACCCATACCACTGCCAGTGCCTGAAAACGACGAGGCTCTTACGAGAGCGCCTTAAATTGAATGAGAAACAATTGGTGTCGACATTCCAATCACGCTTTGGACCTGAGGAATGGTTGAAACCTTACACTGACAAGACGGTCGAGGAATTAGCACACAATGGGACGCGGCGCATCGCGGTTATAAACCCAGGGTTCGTTTCTGACTGTCTCGAAACCCTAGAAGAAATTGCCGTTGAGGCGGCTGAAGAGTTCAAGGAAGCCGGCGGTACGGAATTTACGCACATCCCGTGCTTAAACGACAGTAAAGGTGGCATGGACTTGATCGAGCATCTTGTTCGACGCGAACTGAGTGGTTGGGTAGACAGCTAAGTATAGATGTTGCCGGCACGAAATTGCCATAATCAAGACTTGTTAAGTGCTGTAAATATTTGAAAGTATTGGATGCAACAATTAATAATCAAATAATAAATGCCGGCTGGCGCTTTTTCGCCTCAAAATGATTGTGCAATTTTTATTTTGTTTACTATATTTTCGCCAAGTCCTCTTATCAAAGATAGTTGAAATGCCCAGATCAGGGAAAAGCTTTCTGATCTTTTTCCATTTGGAGAGGACGCTATGTTTGAAGGCAGTGGAATCCTAGCACTTGTCGTCGTGGTCTTCGCGATTGCCACACTCTGGTCCATCGTGAAAATCGTGCCACAGGGCTACAACTATACCGTTGAAAAGTTTGGCCGTTACACCCGCACTTTGGGTCCAGGACTGCATTTGCTGATGCCTGTTGTCGAGCGCGTCGGCTACAAAATGAATATGAAAGAGCAAGTGCTCGATATTCCTGGTCAGGATGTCATTACCCGTGACAACGCGATGGTGCGCGTTGACGGTGTTAATTTCTATCAGGTTCTAAACGCGGCCAAGGCTGCTTACGAAGTCGACATGCTTGAGGCTTCAATCATCAATCTGACCATGACGAATATTCGAACCGTTATGGGTTCGATGGATCTCGATGAGCTGTTGTCCAATCGTGACGTTATCAATGCCCAGCTCTTGAAGGTGGTGGATGCCGCTACCGAAAGCTGGGGCGTCAAGGTCACGCGAATTGAGATCAAGGATATCGAGCCACCACGCGATATCGTCGACTCCATGGCGCGCCAGATGAAGGCCGAGCGTGACAAGCGCGCCCAGGTTCTGGAAGCCCAGGGTTCACGTGAGTCTGCCATTCTGAAGGCGGAAGGTGAAAAGCGCGCTGCCGTTCTGGAAGCGGAAGGCCGCCGCGAAGCCGCCTTCAAGGACGCTGAAGCCCGCGAGCGCGGTGCCGAAGCTGAAGCTAAGGCCACCCAGATGGTCAGTGAGGCGATTGCTTCCGGTGACGTTCAAGCGATCAACTACTTCGTCGCTAACAACTATATGAAGGCGTTGGAAGGCATTGCTAAGTCGCCGAACCAGAAAATCCTGATGATGCCGCTTGAAGCGTCATCGATGATCGGGTCGCTGGCTGGCGTTGCTGAAATTGCCAAGGACGCTTTTGGCGGAGACCGTAAATCCTCCAGCAATGGAAGCGGCACGTCCGGCTCAACACCATCTCCCTGGAGCGGCGGCAACGCCTAAGGTCACTCAGTAATTGCGGCCCGGGCAGGCAGCTCCCGGGCCGTTTTCACTTTATCTCACCGTTTCTGTTATGATCACGCGATAAGCCAGCTTCGGCACTGGGCACCGACTGATTGTGACGAGACTCAAGGAACACGCCTATGCAGCCAATCTCCGATTTCCTGTTCAGCCTTGGCCCATGGAACTGGCTGATCCTGTCAGTCGCACTATTTGTCCTTGAGACTGTGATCCCCGGCGTTCATTTCGTCTGGTTCGGTGTGGCTGCAACAATCGTCGGTGTACTCGCCCTGTCCATTGATATGGCCTGGCAGCTCCAGGTCATCCTGTTCGGCGTTATATCGTTGGCCAGCGTGTTTTTCTTCCGCCAGTACGCTAAGCCCTCCAACAGTCCGACCGACGAACCGGATCTGAATGTTAGAGGTAACTCTTACGTTGGCCGTGTTGTAACAATTGAACAGCCAATCGTTGGTGGTCGCGGTCGTGCCCACGTCGGTGACTCGCTGTGGGCTGTCGAAGGACCCGACATGCCATCCGGTTCCAAAGCAAAGGTTGTCGGCACCAACGGCACCGTTCTCGTGGTCGAAGAAATGAGCTGAGGATAGGCTTAGTCTCGACGACACATGCGTGCGCCTCAGCCGTGGCGACGGTCGTATAAATAGTACCTTGAATTTTCTCTTGGAATGGTGGGCGGTACTGGGATTGAACCAGTGACCCCTACGATGTCAACGTAGTGCTCTACCGCTGAGCTAACCGCCCGAGTGGGTCCTGCGGGACCGAAGATGGCTGCTATAATGGCTTACGACTGTGCTGGCAAGTGTTTCTGTTGTCTCTTGCCCACGGCCTCTGCCGTCACTCCGCTGCCAGCAGCCGGTCAACTTCATCAACGAGGTCTTTCAGGTGAAACGGCTTCGACAGGACGCGCGCGTCACTGGGCGCACCACTGTCAGTATTGAGCGTCACCGCCGCAAAACCGGTGATGAACATGATTTTCAGGCTCGGGTCGATTTCGCCGGCCCGGCGCGCAAGCTCGATGCCGTCCATCTGCGGCATCACGATATCTGTGAGCAGCAGCGTGAACGGCTCTTCCAGTAAGCGATCGTAGGCATCCTGGCCGTTCGAGAACGACAGGACAACGTAGCCGGCGCGCGCCAGTGCACGTTCTAGAAATCCGCGGAGCGAGTCATCATCCTCTGCGAGAAGAATGCGACTTCCTGTCTGGCGGGACGGTTGCGCGGTCATGGAATCAATACCCTAAAATGCATTGGCAGTTGTGCTGAAGACGGTCGCCGATCAAATGCAATCGTCAACACTCCCGATCGCAATCGGGCGAACTTAACATTGCATGTACGTACGTCCCAAATCTGACGCGAGTTTGGTAAACACAAGGTGAACGCCGACATCATCAACCAATAAAAATTGATTACTCGTCCGAGCGCGTCGCGGGGTAACAAGACCGGAGCGCGAACAGCTTTCGAAAGTTTCAAAGGCGCGGTGTCGTCCCATGGACAACCAGCCCGTGACTTGGCACAGTGCGGCGCGAAGAGGGTCGGGAAAGACATGCTGGAAGAGGAACGAATTGCAATAGACGCGGAGTTGAACCCGCCGTTTGTAGTGCGTGCACCTCGTGTCCAGACGTCGCCATTCGTATTTTGTTCTCCCCATTCGGGTGATGTTTACCCGCAGGCGTTCGTCAATGCGTCCCAGCTCGATCCGGCCGCCCTGCGCAAGTCGGAAGACTGTTATGTGGACGAGCTGTTCGCCGGCACTGTTGAGCATGGCGCACCGCTGATCTACGCAAGATTTCCCCGGGCATATCTTGATCTGAACCGGGAGCCCTATGAACTCGATCCTGAGTTGTTTGCGGAGCCCCTGCCGGATTTCTCAAACTCGCAGACAATGCGTGTTGTGGGCGGTCTCGGGACCATTGCCCGTATCGTTTCCGACTCCGATGAGATTTACAGTGGCACGATCCCCCTGGCCGTGGCTTTGCAGCGCATTGAGCGCCTTTACAAGCCGTTTCACGCGGCACTGGGCCAGTTGATCGAGAACACCCGAGACTTGTTTGGTTACGCTGTCCTGGTCGATTGTCACTCAATGCCATCGACTTCAAGCAGTTACCCCGCAGCCATTCGGCCCGAGTTTGTGATTGGGGATCGCTTTGGAACGTCGTGTGATGTCCGCATGACCCGCGCCATGCGGTCGATACTGGTCAAGCTAGGGCATCAGGTGCAGCTGAACCGGCCCTACGCCGGAGGCTTCATTACGGAGCACTATGGCCAGCCGAAGGCCGATGTGCATGCGCTGCAGATCGAAATTAACCGTGGCCTCTATCTGGATGAGGCATTACTGCAGAAGTCGCGCAACTTCGACCAGTTCCAAGCACAGATGTCAGAAGTCATTGCGCGCACCACTCAATTGATCCCGGGTATCCTGGATTCTCGCGCTGCAGCAGAGTGATCTGACCGCGCGCTATCCTCTCGCCAATTGATCGCCATCCAGGACTGCGCCGGGCCTGCATTATCCGCGACGCGCGGAATACCTTGATGTTTGAAGAACTTGAGCAAAAAAAAAGCCGCTCACAAGGAGCGGCCCAAAGTCTAGGGAGGAAACGCCCAAGGAGGGCTGCGACGCGAGCATGGCTCGCTGATGTCGCAATGCACAATTTAGTGTGCGCTGCACAAAATGCAATTGCAAAAATTGCAATGCTGGGTCGCTTTTTGTTGATGGCTTGAGGTCTTGAAGTGCGAATTCGCCCAGACTTTGAGCAAAGTTTCGAGAAAAATCAGGCGCACTGCTCAATAGGTGAGCGCAGTTCACTGATTGCAAGAAACACGGTATTCGAGCGCCACAGATCGGGCGACTCGCCAAATCCCAGGTTATCTCGATTGAAGAGCTTGCTGCCCGTGACACGAAGCAGGGGCATTCACAAAAAAGAGGCCGTTGTGATATGCAACGGCCCAAGTCTAGGGAGGAAACACCCATGAAGGGCGGTGGTGGTAAAGACCGACCACAAACTAGATATGGGGTTGATTCGCTGAGTCTCTCAAGGATTGCCCGAAAGATTTGTCAAGACGAATGAGGTGGTGTGATCAGTGAGCATCACCCGCGAGTTTTGCTCAAAGGCTTTGGAATTATGTTCATTGACTGGATCGACGGTCAGTTACAGCCGGAAACTCTGGGGTGGCGGCACAGCGGATGAGGGGTAGATGAGCAGTAGTCAATCGGCAGCAGTTGCGCGTCCTGAGATCGTAGAGACACTTCACGTGTTGGCGGATGCAGCAGCGCAGCAAATCATGCCGCACTTCCGTACGAAGCTTGATATCTCGAACAAGATCGAAGGCGGTTTTGATCCGGTAACAGTGGCGGACAAAGCAGCGGAAGAGGCCATTCGCGCAGTCTTGCTGGAGCGATTTCCCGACCACGGCATTATCGGAGAGGAATACGGTACGCACCAACGGGATGCGCAGTCTGTCTGGGTGATCGATCCGATCGATGGAACGCGCGCCTTCATCCAGGGTATGCCGACCTGGGGCACCTTGATCGCGCTGATGGAAAATGGCGTGCCTGTTTGTGGAATGATGAACCAGCCGTTCACGGGCGAGCGCTACTGGAGTGACGGGGCAACATCCTACTATCGCGGCCCCGACGGCACTGTTGAGCCCATAGGCACGCGTACGACCACGGTGAGCAGCGCCCAGATGTCGACGACCACGCCCGACTTGTTCGCCACGGATGCTGAGATGAGCGCGTTCATGGCGCTGAAGGGCGAAACGCGAAGTTGCCGCCATGGCGCCGACTGCTATGCCTATGCGTTGCTGGCCGCGGGCCATGTCGACGTTGTCCTTGAGACCGGTTTGCAGATCTACGACATTGCTGCATTGATCCCGATCATTGAGCATGCCGGCGGGCGGGTAACCGATTGGAGTGGCGGTGCGGTTACGGACGGTGGACAGGTCCTGGCATGCGGTGATCCCAGCATGCATGGCGCGTTCGTTGAGATTCTGCAGAAAGCAATGGCAACAAACTGACAACGCGCGGCCCGGCGATCAGCGTCGCGCGGCCCGGCGATTAGCGTCCGGGCAGCAGGCCCATGCGGCCGAGTAACAACACTCAAGGTGCCAGTCTAAAAGGTTCTAGAGCAAGCGTGAGATTTCCGCTCTCACGTCGTCGGCGAGATCTTCGCGTGCCAGGGCGTAGGCGATGTTTGCGGCTAGGAAGCCCACCTTGGAGCCGCAATCATAAATGTCGCCATCAAAGCGCACAGCGTGAAACGATTGGTTGCGATCGGACTGGAGCTTGATCATAGCATCTGTCAGCTGCACTTCCCCGCCAGCACCCGTTTCTTGATTTTCCAAGAGCTTGAAAATCTCAGGTTGCAAGATGTAGCGCCCGGTAATGTGCAGGTTTGACGGGGCCGTGCCTGGTGCCGGCTTCTCGACCATCTGGTCAATCTTGGAAATCTTCGCGCTGGCATCGTCCACGCCCACAATGCCGTACTGATGTGTTTGATCGTCTGGCACGGGAGCTACGGCAATGTGGTTGCCGCCATGATCATTGTAAGCAGCCATCATTTCCGCCAGGCAAGGCGTCGCGTGAAAGTGCAACATATCAGGCAAAAGAAGTGCAAATGGTTCGTTGCCGACAATCTCGCGGGCGCACCATACGGCGTGGCCCAGCCCTAAGGGTGCCTGCTGCCGTGTGAAGCTGGTTTGTCCGGCACCTGGAAGATCCTGCTGCAGCCGGTCCAGTTCACTATTTTTGCCGCGCTGCTCAAGCGTATGTTCAAGCTCGTACATGCTATCGAAATGATCTTCGATGACACCCTTGTTGCGGCCTGTAACAAACACAAAGTGTTCGATGCCGGCTTCACGGGCTTCGTCCACGACATGCTGAATGACCGGCCGGTCAACGACCGTCAGCATTTCTTTCGGCATAGCCTTCGTGGCTGGCAAAAAGCGGGTTCCAAGTCCTGCCACAGGAAATACGGCTTTACGGATAGCTGGCTTGGTCACGTTACTCGATCCCTCAGTCTGACAACGCTTCGGCGCTGATACTTACTCAACTTCTGACTTGCAGGATGCCATACGATCATGTGGAGAAGGTGAAACCCTGCAAATGCAACAAACTGCCTGATCTAGCCGATTGTTCAGGCTTGAATTAGCGTTCGAGTGCACCGGGCAACAATGCACCAAAATCAATAAGGAGCTGTTACCTAACGCTTCCGTAACAAGGCTCAGCTAAACTATTCAGAAAGTCCGGCTGCAAGGCTGTTTAGATTTTGTAAGGGAATGACGGGCAATGGGCGTACTCGTGACAGGTGGCGCTGGCTACATCGGCAGCCATATGGTCAACCATCTCCGTGATAGCGGTGAAAAAGTTGCTGTCATCGACAGCCTGAGAACCGGTGTGCGGGAGGCCGTCCCGTCTGGCGTTCCGTTCTATCATGCTGACATTGCCGACACTGGCCGTGTGTGCCAGATCATCAGTGATCACAACATTGACGCCATCATCCACTTCGCAGGTTCGATCATTGTGCCGGAATCCGTCGCGGATCCGTTGGCGTACTACAACAACAACACGGTCAAATCCCGTTCGTTGATCGCATCTGCTGTCGAGGCAGGCGTCAAGAGTTTCATCTTCTCGTCGACTGCAGCGGTCTATGGAGAGCCAGAACAAAACCCGATCTCTGAGACCTCGCCACTCCGTCCTGTCTCACCTTATGGTTCATCCAAGTTGATGACTGAAATGATGCTTGCAGACACGGCGGTTGCGCACGATTTCAACTACGTCGCGTTACGTTACTTCAACGTCGCCGGTGCCGATCCGCAGGGGCGCTGCGGACAATCGACACCGGAAGCAACACATTTGATCAAAGTCGCCTGCGAGGCAGCCATCGGCAAGCGCGACAAGCTTGCCATTTTCGGCCGCGACTATGACACGCCGGATGGTACCTGCATTCGCGACTACATCCATGTCTCGGATCTTGCAGCAGCGCACGGTCTTGCGCTCGATTACTTGCGGCGCGGCGGAAAGTCAGACGTTTTCAATTGCGGCTACTCACACGGTTTTTCCGTGCTTGAAGTCATTGAAGCTGTTAAGCGGGCGACCGGCGTGGACTTTCCTGTGAACGATGCTGATCGTCGTGCCGGCGATCCCCCGGCGCTCATAGCCCAGTCATCCAAACTGCGTGAAACGCTGGGTTGGGAACCAAAGCTCGATGACCTGGATCTCATTGTAAGTCATGCGTACGCGTGGGAAAAAGGTTTGCAAAAGGCGACCACCAAAGGGTGAGCCCACGGACTGGTATCGCAAGTGCGAAGCAGTGCAGGCCATTAAAGGCCGCACAATCGCCTTAAACACAGCTGACATGGCAGTCTCCGCCCATTTACTGAACTTGGGGACGATAGATTGCTTTGGCGAGCCAAACATAGAGGCGTGATAAAGGCCTCACTTGCAGCTGTCATGCTCGCACTGGTGATAGCGGCCTGGCTCCAAACATCGGCAAGAGCATCCGATCTCAAAAACTTTGATGCCTGGAAGCAGACACTGCGCAAGGATGCCATCGCATTCGGCATCAAGCCTGATGTGTTCGACCGCGCACTTGCTGGCCTTCGTCCAGATTACAGCCTTCCGGATCTGGTTCGAAGCAAATCAAAGAAAAGACGAGCCAAAGGGCAGGCCGAATTTGTGCGCCCGCCACAGGCCTACTTGAGCAGCAAGTTGTTGGCCAACCTGGCAAGGCAGGGACGCCAGCTGATGTCAAAGCATCGAAAGGCGTTGCGGCAGATTGAGCACGCAATCGGTGTGGCACCTGCGGCCGTCCTCGCAATATGGGGACGGGAAACAGCGTTCGGCGGCTATCGGCTTCGCCACAATGCGTTGCGCGCACTGGTGACTCAAGCCTATGCGGGACGCCGTCCGCGAGTCTTCAGGCGCGAGCTGTTCCATGCTTTGAAACTTGTTCAGGATGGCATTGGCAACACGGCACGGCTGCGCTCCTCCTGGGCGGGTGCGATTGGTCTGACGCAGTTCATGCCGTCGGAGTATGAGAGCCTCGCCTATGACCTGAACCGCGACGGTTTCAAGGATATCTGGTCTCCCGAAGAAGCATTGGCGAGTGCGGCCAATCAGTTGCGCTCGAAAGGCTGGGAAAGCGGCAAAACCTGGGGTTTTGAAGTCCGCCTGTCGCAACGCGTCACGTGCGCCATGGATGGACCAAGAGATGCCCGCACGATCCGCGACTGGCGCCAGCTTGGACTCGCACGGACCGGCGACCGGGCATTTCCAGAGCGGTATCTCGACGAAGTTGCCTTCCTCTTCACACCTGGCGGTGGTCAGGGGCCCGCATTTCTAGTGTTGGAAAACTTCATGGTTTTCAAACGCTACAACCCTTCGGATCTCTATGCCCTGTTTGTCGGCCATCTGGCGGATCGTATCCTGGGCGGAGGAGACTTCGTTGGCAGATGGAAGAATATTCGACAGCTGCCAACAGCTGAGATCAAGGCCATTCAGGCCAAGCTTAAAGCCGACGGTCTCAACATTAGCAAGATTGACGGCAAAATTGGCGCCAATACACGGAGTCAGATAGGCCGGTATCAAAAGCGGCACGGCTTGAAGGTAGACTGCTGGCCGTCCGCGGGCTTGTTACGTCATATGCGGGGATGATACCGGCTGCTGCTGGATCAATCACACGCATCATGGTAGGCATGAGTATGTTGGTTACGTGTCACGAGAGCTGCTATCGGTAACGCGGTGGAGAACAAATTGGACAGATTTGTCAAAGCCTTGGCATGGCTTGCAACAACTGGCCTGCTGGCACTGGGCGCTAACTCTGCCCAGGCCCAGACGGAGCAGCGCACCAGCTTTATCAATCCCTTTCCAAAGGGCGAGATCTATCGTTTGCACCTCATCGGCGACTGGTTTGCTGAGGGTATGCGCACATCTCTGTCGCAGCTCCTGACAGACACTGGTCAGATTCAGGTGCAGCAGAACGTCGTCCAGATGCGTTCCCTGCGCCGCGCGAACTGGGACACCGCGGTGAGCCGGATTTCGCAAGTCAACAGCAGCAATGCGATCGATATCGCGGTTGTTATGTTCGGCGCATCTGAATTCGGTTCGGTTTGGTCGCCAGGCAAAAAGCGGATCAGGTTTGCAGCATCTGGCTGGAAAGAAGAGTACGTCAAACGCATCGATCGGGTGATGCAGGCGATGCGCCAGACCGGTGCCGCCGTTTATTGGCTGGGAATGCCGACTTTGCGCCGCGAAGACCGCAACGATGGTGCCCAGTTCATCAATGAGATTCTCCGTGAGCGCGCCTACATTAACGGCGTCCGCTATCTCGATACTTATAACGGTTTTGCTGACGAAGCCGGAAACTTCGATCGCTATGGTCCGGATGTGACGGGTAAGATCAAGCTGCTGCGCGGCAAGGATGGTGTTTCTTTTACATCCGACGGTTATCGCAAGCTGGCTCACTTTGCAGAGCGCGCGATAAGGCGTGACCTACGGAAAGCAAAGTCGGAGCGCACGGTACCACTTGCCGGCAGTGAACTGGAACAGCGCCGCATCAATCCAAGCAATGTCCAACAGTCCGGGCGACCCATCGAGGAAGATACGCAAGAAGTTGCGCGCCCGCGCACTATCGCAAAACGGATTGATTCCAATACGGTGAGTGCGCCAAGTCCGGTTCGACCAACTCCTGGTCTCAAAGACCAGAAAGCAGACAATAGTGTCATCTCTCTGCGCACCGTTGAAAACGGTCAGACCAAGGTCGAGAAGATTGAGATTATAAGGCCGCCAATTCCAGCAACGGTCCTGGCGCTGTTGACACGGAAGCAGTCAACCAACAAGCCATCTCAGATTGGCGACAACGTAGCAGCCGAATTGCCTGGCGGAATCATGATCGTCAGTTCGATCACGTCGGTCACCGATCAGCAGGGCAATGGCCGCCGCAACCTATCACCGACGCAATCACCGTTCTTCAAAGTCTGGGCCAAGGGCGAGAGCCTGACGCCGAAACCCGGACGCGCCGATGATATCGAATGGCCGCGACCTGAGCCGCAGCCCGTTGTACGCGCAAAGTTCGTTCCATCACCGGCTCAGCCAGCTGCGTCGACCGGGCCACGTAAGTGGACACCAGAAGGCTTCCCTCCGCTGCCGGAGGCCAACCCGCGCGCTGCGCGACGCTAGACGAGATAAATCGGCGGCCAGGCGACTTCGATCGCCTGCTGCAATACAACGCTCACAGTCACAGAAAACGCCGAAAGCCGGGGCAGCTTGCGCTTCCCCGGCAGGATTGTTTCACATACCAGCTAATATTTAGGCTGCTGTGCTTTCCAGCAGCTTGCCGTCTTTCTCGCCACCGATGGGGATCGTTTTCGGCTTCATGCTTTCCGGGATGTTACGCACCAGATCGATGTGCAAAAGCCCATCCTGGAGGTCCGCGCCAACCACTTCGACGTGGTCTGCAAGCTGGAACCGACGCTCGAAGCCGCGTTGTGCAATCCCGCGATGGAGATAGCTCGACTTGTCATCCTTCGGCTGCTTTTCGCCCTTCACGGTCAACGTCGTCTCTTTGACGTCCACCTTGAGCTCGTCGCGGCTAAAGCCGGCTACAGCCATGGAAATGCGGTACTCGTTATCGCCGCGGCGTTCGATGTTGTAAGGTGGATAAGTCGGCGCATCGCTGTCAGCCGAACCCACGCCATCCAGCAATTGGAACAGCCGGTCGAAGCCTACGGTTGAACGATAAAGAGAATTGAAATCGTGATGTCGCATGAGATGTCCTCCTGAAATGAAGCGACGTTTGCGTGCGGCCTCCCTGTTACAGGCCAGGCCATTTTGAGATGTGTGAACCCAGGTTTCCGGCGCCCACACATCAGATTTGGGGCGGTATTGCGGGATTTCAAGAGGTAATTTCTTAACTGCAAACGATCGGTGAGTATTGCCAAAGATGCGAACCAATTGTCTGATGTACAACGGAATTTGAAGAGCCGTTAATGTTACGTTCATTTTTGACAATCCAGACTTTGCGGCAGTGAGGCGGCAGTTTCATGGCTGGGTTGAGGAGAGTGGCGCTATGATGTTTGTTCAATCGAC
Organism: Hyphomicrobiaceae bacterium; assembly: GCA_965247245.1. Classification (GTDB taxonomy): domain Bacteria; phylum Pseudomonadota; class Alphaproteobacteria; order Rhizobiales; family Hyphomicrobiaceae; genus Tectiglobus. The sequence goes on from CBDFGV010000001.1 coordinate 164,795, forward strand.
TTTCGCAATGCGGTCCGTGGCTGGCCTGATTGCCATGGCAGGCGCGTTTGTCTTGGCACCTGCTGGTCAATCTCAGGCAGCAGATCTCAATCCATATGCCTATAAGCCAAACTCGCCGTACAATGATCGCGATGGGCGATACGCCGAGCTCTACGGCCCTGACGACCACTACGACAAACACTATAGGCACAAGAAAATTCAGCGGCGTCGTGCGGACACCTACTACGGTGATCCATACAAGAAGCCGGCGGACCGACACGATCTCTACCGCGATCCGCAGTACGAGCGCCGTTACAGTTACGATCATCGCGATCGGCATGCTCGGCCCTGGCGCGGACGCTTTGCCCTCGCACCACACTGCGTACCTCGGCGGGTCGTGATGCGGCGCCTGTTCCGCGACGGTTGGCACGATTTTCACGGTCTGAAGCTGCACGGCCCTAAGGCACATGTCAGAGCGCATAGCGACGATGGCCGCTTGTTTGCTTTGACAATCGCGCGCTGCTCCGGCGAGATCGTTGCGGCCCGTCAGGTTGAGTATCGGCACACCAATGGGCGCTACGATCACCGGGGATATTCAGAAGCTCCCTATCGCCACCGTAGCTACAAGTGATCCCCGCACCGTCCCGAACGCCTTGAACTTGGGCGGTGCCTAAAACACTCTGCCAGATCACCTGCAGGTTGCTGCCCGGATAACTTCCTTGCTAGTAGTTTCACCGGACAAGGCAGCTCATGACCTGCGGCAGAGGGACAGATGCAACTCATTTCGATCGCCAGAAATCCTATTCCCAGTGGCGCCAATGTTGGGATGTTCAAAGGATATGATGGCGAGTTCCTGCGCTATGCTCACTGGAGCGCGACGGTCGGCCCGCGTCGCGGCACGATCTGCATCTTTACCGGCCGCACCGAGTACATCGAGAAGTATTTCGAGACCGTTGCCGACTTGAGGCGTCGCGGCTTTGCCGTGGCGATCTTCGACTGGCGTGGACAGGGTGGTTCCTTCAGATCGGCAGATGATCCCCGCAAGGGCCACATCGACGATTTCGCCGAGTACGACCGAGACATCGGCTGCTTTATGCGCGAGATTGTTCTGCCGGATTGCCCACCGCCCTACGCCGTTCTCGCCCACTCCATGGGCGGACACATCTTTCTGCGCAGCGCAACCTCCAGCGGTAGTTGGTTTGAGAAGGCAGCACTTCTCGCACCCATGGTCGATCTTCACCCCAACATTCTCCAGTATCCGGCGAATGTTGTCGGTGTTTATGCCCGGGCGGCAAAGCTCTTCGGGTTTTCTCAATCCTTTGTGCGCGGCGGCAGCGAAAACGGCGGCATGATCGGCGAGTTCGAGACCAACATTCTGACGTCCGATAGGGAGCGTTATCAGAGGAATTTCATCCTCGAAGAGGCCGCCAGTGATCTGCTGATCGGGTCACCGACAATTGGCTGGCTCAATGCTGCGTTGCGCTCCATCGCCAAGATCAATCATCCGGATTTCGTCTCGACAATAAAGATCCCGACGTTGATCTTTGCAGCTGGTCTGGACGTGATTGTCCCCTCACGTTCGGTCGAGGATTACGCCGCGCGCCTGAAATCGGGCACAGGCATTTTGCTTCCCGATGCCAAGCACGAGATCATGCAGGAGACGGATGCTATCCGGACGCGCTTCTGGGCGGCTTTTGATGCCTACTTTGGCATCGAGACTGAACAATCAGCAGCCTAAATCAGCAGTTCCAACGTAAATCACCGCGTCGACCGCGGGTTATCAACAAATTGGTCAACCCAACGGTTGAGCGGAGCCCGCGGCCGGCTATACCACCATGGAGGCTGATCTAGCGATCGATTCGGCCCCTGTGACCCGCAGTCTCTTTAGCAGGCGGCGAAGTTTTGCTAGACAAGCTGTGGGGGAGGCTTCGTTTGCGAGTAAGTTTCGTTCCCTTTGATCTGAGCATATAGATGGAATAGCTCACGACTGGAACCTCAAGGCATGCCCAAACAGGCGACGCTCGAAACCGCATCTGAAGATACCAAGTCTGCGGCTGCCAGCGCGGCGAAAAAGACGAAGCGCAAATCCGGCAATGCACGAACGGCGGCCCTTGAGCCGGCCGTCCGGACCCTGGAAATCGAGATTGACGGCCTGCAACTCCTGCACAAGGAGTTCAAAAACGGTTTGGCGCAGCGCGTCGAAGAGGCCGTTGGTATTCTGCAGTCCGCCGAAGGCAGGGTCATCGTCAGCGGCATCGGCAAGTCAGGCCATATCGGCCAGAAACTTGCGGCCACCTTTGCGTCAACGGGAACGCCGTCGTTCTTCGTCCATCCGAGTGAGGCGTCTCACGGCGATCTCGGTATGATAACGCAGGCGGATGTCATCCTGGCCATTTCTTGGTCCGGCGAAACCGCCGAGCTTGCCAATATCCTGAACTACTCGCGGCGTTTCGCGGTTCCATTAATCTCGATTACATCGCGCTCCGGGTCCACGCTCGGCAAGTCTTCGGATGTTTGCCTTGAACTGCCGCGCGCTCAGGAAGCGTGTCCACATGGCCTGGCGCCAACAACGTCTACGACAATGACCCTGGCCCTCGGGGATTGCCTGGCCATTGCATTGCTGGAAGCCAAAGGGTTTTCAGCAATGGACTTCAAAGAGATTCACCCAGGCGGTTCACTGGGCTCGCAATTGAAGTTCGTTGAAGATGTGATGCATACCGGCAGCGAGCTCCCGTTGGTGTCCAAGAAGTCCGACATGAGCGAGGCTCTTGTCGTCATGACGCAGAAAGCGTTCGGCTGTGCGGGCGTTGTCGATGGCAAGGGCAGGCTGGCCGGCATCATCACGGATGGTGACTTGCGTCGCCATATGGGCGGCGGACTGCTCTCGGCTGCGACCGCCGACATCATGACCCGGGATCCCAAAACCATTGAACCGCGCATGCTCGCGTCAGCGGCGCTTGAGCAGATCAATGCATCGCGGATTACAGCTCTGTTCGTTGTCGAGAAGGGTAAGCCGGTCGGCATCGTCCACGTTCACGACCTGCTTCGCGCTGGTGTTGTGTAACGAACCCCAACAGTCGTCTAGTTGCAGCCAAGCTTGTTGCGCCTACTGCGCCGGCTCCCTATTTCGCAGTTTCCATGAGCGCGGTGATGCTGTTGGCACTTTCCAGACTCATCACTTGATTGGCGATTGCTGCGGTCCGTTCCGCGCCAATGACGGGCGTGCTGAGCGAATGGAATTTGGCCGATAGCTTCTTTTCCTGCTCACCAAGATCTTGCGCTGGGATGCTGGCATCATAAGCCCTTTCGATGGTCCGGCCGTCATCCAATTCGATCGAGACGCGGCCCTCCATGCTGTGCATGCTCTCGACCGGGGCAAACGCAATCTTATCGCGCGCTTCGTCGTACTTCGCTTCGTTTGCGTTCGCATCACTGAACGTTTCAAGCGCACTGGTGTCAGCACCATCCAGCGCCATGGCAGCGCAATGACGGATCGAGAACTTCACTTCCAACCCAGTGCTTGGGTTTGGGATATTGCAAACCGTCGCGTGTCCAGGATTGCCATAGAGGGTCATCGATTTCAGATTGCCGAGACCAATGCCATGCTCGGCGCGGAGCGCATCGATGGCCTCGATGGACGCGTGTGTCAGATAACAGGCCGCATGGTACTTAAAGAGCGTTTGCTCAACTGAGTAGTAACCGTCCGGGTTGGGTGTCGCCGGCCCGCCGACGAAGCCGGGCATCATGACATCAGCGATCCCTTGTGGTCCTTCGATGATCTCATCGTTCGAGGTGAAACCGCGCGCTGCAAGCCGTGCAGCCATCAGACCATTCATTGCGGCCTTGCCGGCATGAAGCGGCTTGGTCATGGTGCCAAAGTTCGATTTGAGGCCGGCGGCCTGAGAAGCCGCAATGCCAAGTGCATAACGCGTTTGCTCGCCGTTCAATCCCAATAGTTTTGCAGCAGCTGCCGCTGCCCCGAACGTGCCAATCGTTCCTGTCGCATGGAAGCCGGCGGCGTAATGGCCGTTGCCGGCCATGGAGCCAATCAGACAGGCCGCTTCCGTGCCAACGACAAATGCATCCAGAACAGATTTGCCGCTGGCGCCAATTTGCTCGCCTAACGCGAGGACAACAGGCGCGACGGTAACCGTCGGGTGACCATGCAGACGACGATTGACATCGTCGTAGTCCAGAGCGTGAGAAGATGAACCGTTGATCAACGCTGCATGCGACGCGATCGTCTTGGCGCCGCGCGCGACGATGGTGCATCCACCAACAGCCTCACCGGCATATTCATCCATAAGGATATCAACCAACGGCTCGCTAGCGCCGGCGATTGTAACGCCGAACCAATCCAGTATCGCATGCTTGCCCCAGATCTCAGCCGTTGGCGTGATGTCACTCGGACGTACGTTTGCGATCCAATCCGCCAACTCCTGTGTGAGTGCGCCGTGTCCAGGATCGTTTCCGGCATCATTTTGAAACTGCTCAGCGACACTCATAGCGCTCTCCCGGGTCATTCAGACAGGATTCTTCACCGGCCACGCTTGCGTTAGTCCGGCAAATCTAATTCCGGGATGCTAAGTCCTTTTTCTTTTTGCTGCTATACCAGCAGGGCTGATTATTCGTGTAGCGATAGCCTTCGCCCTTTTTGCGCAATCGCTTCGGCGTCAAGCGGTGGATGATATCGTCCAGGACTTCGTCGTTGTTTGAGAAGTAGCTGTGCCCCAGAACCGAGTATTCGCTCGGGTCACACCACCAGGATGGACGGGTCGCATCGATCACGTTGATCGACTCTTTATCAAGTATCGTGTCGCGTGACAGGTCGCCGGCACGTGGTTTGCCGCCGCGCAAAAACGACGAGACCAGCAGCACGCGGTCGAGTGACGAGGCGTAGACACTCACGCCATCCTGACTAGAAGTGTAAGGGCTGATGTCATTGATCTTTTCCTTAAACACTGTTTGTGAGACGTCCGGCGCAGCGAAGATCACTTTGCCAAAGCGCACCTTCTTCACCTGATCAAAGCTTGAGCGGAAGCGCGAGAATGCCCTCAGAAACACCTGCCCGCCCATGCTGTGCGCCAGGACATCGAGTTTTCGGATTTTGCTGTCGAGAAGAATTGAGCGCACGAAGGCTGCAAGGTAGGGATCGGATTTCTCACTCGCATCCATGTCGGCGACGTAAGAAGTCACGGAACGAGCTGACGGCCAGCTGAACAGATAGATTCTCCCGGGGTACTGGCTGGCGGCTGCGATCTGGGCAACCCGCAGAAGGCTCTCATGGAAAGCAGTGTTGTAGCCGTGAACATAGAGTAGGGCCGTATCCTCGCGCTTGGATAACCAGCGCTCTCTATCAACAAGTCGAACTCGGTCACCGCGTGGGTTGGCACCGCTATTGCCCAGGTAGGCGTACCGCTGAATTGAGTAGTACTTGTTGTAGTCGGTTTCGCGGACGCGTTCGCGCCAACCCCAGTCTTCGTAGACATGCGTCTCGCGTTGCTTCTCGGCTTCCCAGTCTGTCGGTACGGTGACGTAAACGCAGCCATAGTGCAGTTGATCGGCAGGGTCTGTCTCGTTCTTAAACAGACGCTTGATATTGAAGCGCTTGCCACTGATGTTTTTCTTATCAAGGTCAAGACCCCGGGCCCGGTTGGTCGCAAAGACGATGCGGACCTGTCGATATCGCTCTCCATCCTTTGGTTTGCGCGAGGCAAAGCACTTGTTGACCTCAATGTTGCGCCAACCATTGTGCGTATCGAAACGAGAAGATGCGATGTTGACTGCGGCACCTACAACAAGTCGCCAGGCGACATCCTTGCGCCAGCTCTGCCAACCTTCACGGCGCTCTTCGACGTTCTCCAAGACGGCGATATCAAAGATCTGGCGCTTGAAGTCATCAAGCTGATCCTTGCGCCATTCATCCGCGCGCTCACTCTTTCTGGTCAGAAAGCGGCGGATCGATGTCACGGATGACGGTGGGTGATGATGTTCGAGAAGTTTCTTGTGAACGTCATCGGCCCAACCAACAAGCTTCGCAAGGCGTTCATCAGTTTCTTCGATCTCAAACAGGCTCTGCGGCGGCACGGTGCGGTCCAGTAAAGCCTTGTAGAAGTCCGGTGCAGTGAAGTTGTCGGGCGCCTGATGGTCATACTTCATATAGACTGCGGTTGTGGATGCGCCGACCTGGAACGCCTTGCGCAGAAAATGGTGATCGATGACGCCCTTATGGTTGCGGACGTTGCCACTGACGACAAACTGTGTCTCGTCGCTATCCATTGTCTCGATGACAAGATTGGGATTGCTGTAGAAGATCTCACGCAAAAGACTTTGCGGCGTGTGCGCACGCAGCGTGTAGCGATAGGTGCCGTACTTGAGAGCTTCGACACCATCGCCACTGACATGGAGTGTTTCAATTCCCTTGGCGATGATGCGCAGTTTGGCCAGTAGCTTGGTCGGAATCTGTATCTCGACGTTGTTTGTGTATTCGCTGGCCTGCAGCCCAACAAAGGCATTGTATTGATCGCTGACCTGCTTAAGGCGCTCCGCCACCGCGGCGTCATCGGCAGGCGGGGTGTCAAAGTAAGTATCGATGAACAGGCGAACAGCATCTTTGACCTGGGCCGATGGCACGATTTCTGATGCCGCGTTCAAAACGCCGGCAGCTATCAGTTGTTGGCGGATATCCTGACTTCGCCCAGCATCGCGCGACAGTTGCTTGCCGATTTCCGCTTGGACCGCAAAAGCGAAAGCAAGGGACAACAAAAACACATTGCTGAACAAAGCAATTTGACGCCAAATTCTGAGCATCACCAGATCCTCACACTATCGAGACGACGTCGGAACGCCTGGCCAGTTGGCGCAACAAGCGCCGCGAGCCACTTAAACATACTGTCTGAGACAACCGCAATCAGCGCGCGGCGTTGTCCAGTGGCTGATTTTTGTGCCCTAATGATGATAAACCACCAACGAGCACCAACTCTCCATTGTCTGTGTCCTGCAGGCATGATCGAATGGAAGTGCAATGATGAATGATCTCGATAACATGCCATCTCCAGCAACGAAGCTACAGGCACTTCTGGCAGACTGCACGCGCGCCGTGGTCTTTACAGGTGCCGGTATTTCAACAGAGTCGGGTATTCCTGATTTCCGTAGCCCTGGTGGCCTGTGGACAAAAAATGCGCCGATTGAGTTCCAGGACTTCATGGCCAGTGAAGAGATGCGGCGCGAGGCATGGCGACGAAAGTTTGCCATGGAATCGCAATTCCCCAACGCGAAGCCGAATGCCGGGCATTTGGCTGTCGCCAATCTGGTGCAGCGCGGCATTGTTTCGGCGGTGATTACACAGAACATCGACAATTTGCATCAGGACTCAGGAATTCCGGCAGAACAAGTCATCGAATTGCACGGCAACGGCACCTATGCCACCTGCCTTTCCTGTGGCGAGCGTCATGAACTTGATGTGATCAAGCAGAGTTTTCTGGGCCGGGATGAATTGCCGGACTGCCGGAAATGCGGTGGCATCGTTAAAACGGCAACAATATCATTTGGCCAGTCGATGCCGTTGGAGCCCATGGAGCGCGCCGAAGAGGAAACACTCGCGTGCGATCTGTTTATCGCCATCGGGTCGTCGTTGGTCGTTTATCCGGCGGCATCGTTCCCAATCGTCGCCAAGAAGAATGGCGCAAAGCTGGTCATCCTCAACCGGGAAGAGACGCCTCTGGATGACTACGCCGATTTGATTGTCAACGAAGAGATCGGACCGACGTTGTCGAAAGTCGTGCAACTGAATTAGATGTCGCCCAGCAGATCCGCTGAGAGACGAAACCGCCAAGAGAAAGATGCATGGATAATATTCACAGCTCCCACTGGGGCGCGTTTGAAGCAATCGTTGAAGACGGTCAGCTCAAGGAGGCACGCCCCTTCGAGCGCGATGTCACCCCGTCACCAATTCTCAACGCGATTCCCGAGGCGGTTCACCATCCGGTGCGCGTCGTGCGGCCCAGCATCCGCGAAGGCTGGCTCAACAACAGGGATCGCAATCGCGGTAACGACCGGTTCGTCGAGGTGCCGTGGGACGAGGCCCTTGATATCGTCGCCGAGGAACTGCAACGCGTGAAGCGCGAGCATGGCAACGAAGCCATCTTCGCGGGGTCTTACGGATGGTCCAGCGCCGGGCGCTTTCACCATGCCAAGACGCAGCTGCAACGCTTCATGAACTGCTTCGGTGGCTACACCGGTCAGAAGCATAGCTACTCCTTGGCAGCCGGTCTCGCGATTCTACCCCACATCGTCGGCGATGTCCGGCCGTTACGACAGGCAACGACGTATCAGGCCATCGCTGAGGATACCGAATTGCTCATTGCATTCGGCGGCGTCGGCATTCGCAACGCACAGGTAGAGCCTGGCGGCATGGGTGTGCACACCACGGACACCTGGTTACGCAAGCTCGCGGACAAGGGCGTTGAGCTCATCAGTGTCACGCCATTGCGCAGTGATACACCCGATTATCTCAATGCCGACTGGTGGGCGGTGCGGCCTAACACCGATGTCGCTTTGATGCTCGGGCTTGCCCACACGCTGGTGAGTGAAGGCCTGCATGCCCCGGACTTCCTCGCGAAGTACGCAGTTGGTTACGACAAGTTCGAGGCCTACCTCCTTGGTCAGACAGACGGTCAGCCTAAGACGGCGGAGTGGGCGTCAGCGATCTGCGAAATCGAAGCCGACAGCATTCGCGCACTTGCCCGCAAGATGGCCGCCAAACGCACATTCCTGGCAACAAGTTATTCGCTACAACGCGGCGATCACGGCGAACAGGCCTTTTGGATGACCATGACCTTGGCCGCCATCCTTGGGCAAATCGGTCTGCCAGGAGGTGGTTTCAGTTTTGGCTTTGGCAGTATGCACGGTCAGGGCAATCCCGTCGCGGCCGCGCTGCCCGTCACGCACTCGGCCGGTGATAATCCAACTGGCAGTTTCATCCCGGTGGCCCGCATCACCGATCTGCTTCTGAACCCAGGGCAGGAGTACGATTTCGATGGTGAACGCCGCCGCTATCCGGAAACCAAGGTCATCTATTGGTGCGGCGGCAATCCTTTCCACCATCACCAGGATCTCAACCGCCTTGTCGAAGGATGGCGTCGCCCGGATACGGTCATCGTCAACGAACCGTTTTGGACGCCGACGGCAAAGCTTGCTGATATTGTTCTGCCGGCGACGACTACGCTTGAACGCAACGACATTGGCGCAAGTTCCCGCGATCGCTTTGTCATGGCGATGAAGAAAGCCGTCGAGCCTCAGGGCGAAGCGCGACACGATTTCGATATCTTCCGTGGCTTGGCCGCGCGTGTTGGTGTCGAACGTGAGTTCGCAATGGAGCGCAACGAAATGGAATGGCTGCGCACGCTTTACGAAACAGCGCGCCAGCGGGCTAGTGAAGAGGCCGGCGAAATTCCGGACTTCGATACCTTCTGGGCCAACGGTTATGTCGAAACCGACATGCCGGAGGCGCCCTACAATGTCTACTCGGATTATCGTTCAGATCCAGACGCCGCGAAGCTGCCAACACCGTCTGGAAAGCTGGAGATATTCTCCGAGACAATCGATGGTTTCGGCTATGACGACTGCATCGGCCATCCCGTTTGGATGGAACCGGCCGAATGGCTCGGTGCAGAGCAGGTCAAAGACTACCCTCTTCATCTGATGTCGAACCAGCCGCAGCATAAACTGCACTCGCAGCTTGATTTCGCCGGTCCAAGCCGCCAGGAAAAAGTTGATGGCCGTGAGATCGCGGTGCTGTCCTCATCCGAGGCAACCAAGCGGGGCATTGCGACCGGCGATGTTGTCCGCTTGTTCAATGGCCGCGGTGAGACATTGGCGTCGGCCCGGATCTCGGACGATGTCCGCGACGGGGTCGTCCTGCTGCCAACCGGGGCCTGGTTTGATCCAACGAGCCTTGATGGTGTGGTTGGCAAGGAGAAGCACGGCAACCCGAATGTGCTGACATTGGACAAGGGGACATCGCGTCTCGGCCAGGGCCCGATCGCGCACACCACTTTGGTCGAAGTTGAAAAGTTTGAAGGAACGCCGCCCGAAGTGACCGCTTTTGTTGTCCCTGAAATCGTCTCGCTGAAATCTTGAAACCGGCGCCCGGCTCAAGCGCCCGAAGATCTGACCTGAGAGAGAGAAGATGAACAAGATTGCAAACGACACCCTGCCTGCCAATCTCGATGAAGAGATGGGTTTTACCGTGCCGCACGACGTGCCGGTGCCTTACATGTATCGCACGCGCACTTATTATCAGGCGCTGGGCTACGAGCGGCCCTATCGTTGGGCGCAATACGTTGACGTTCCGTTCACAGCGCTCACCAAGCCACTCTCGGAAAGCCGCGTTGCGGTTATCACCACGGCGGCACCTTATCTGCCGGAAGCGGGCGACCAAGGTCCGGGCGCGCCATACAACTCAGCCGCCAAGTTTTACAACGTCTACTCGTTTCCAATTGACCCCGAACCCGATCTAAGAATTTCCCACGTCGGCATCGATCGCGCCCACACGACGGCGACCGACAAGAATTCCTGGCTGCCTTTGGAGCAATTCAAGCGTCTTGAGAAAGAGGGCCGGATCGGAAGCGTTGCGCCACGCATTCATGGTGCGCCAACCAATCGGAGCCATAAGACCACCATCGAGCAGGACTGCCCTGAAATGCTGGAGCGTCTGCGTGAGGATGGTGCCGACGTTGCGATACTCGTTGCCAATTGCCCGGTCTGTCACCAGTCGATCAGCCTGACCGCGCGCTATCTCGAGGCGCACGGTGTCCCAACCGTCGTCATGGGATGCGCGAAGGATATCGTTGAGCATTGCGGCGTCCCGCGCTTCCTGTTCAGCGACTTCCCCCTCGGCAATGCAGCTGGCAGACCGCACGACCTTGAAAGCCAGAAGCTGACAGCGGAAATGGCGCTTGAAGTTCTTGAGTCGGCCACCGGCCCACGCACGACCCGGCAGTCGCCGGTGCGCTGGAGCGACAACCCGGATTGGAAGTTGGATTACTCTAATGTGGAGATGATCCCGGCTGATGAACTGGAGCGCCGCCGCGAAGAGTTCAATCGCCAGAAGGAGATCGCCAAAGCGAAGCTTGCCGAGGACAACGCCAAGGTCGAGGCGGCCGAATGACAAAGCCATTCGAAGGCGTTCGTATCTTGGACTTTACGCAGGTCTTTGCGGGTCCTTTTGGCACCTATCAGCTCGCACTATTGGGCGCTGATGTCATTAAGGTCGAGCGCAAGGGCGGAGAGCATATGCGTTTCTCGCCCGGCTCCAAGGAATGGGCTGATCGTGCCATGGCTCCAACCTGGTGCGCGGTCAACGCCAATAAGCGCAATATTGAGTTGGATCTCAAAGACCCGAAGGCGATCGAGATCGTCAAGCGGCTGGCACAGAAGGCCGACATCGTTACCGAGAACTTTCGCCCGGGCGTGATGGACCGTCTTGGCATCGGCTATGAAGCGCTGTCCGAGATCAACCCAAAGCTGATCTACTGTGCCATCTCCGGGTTCGGGCAGGAAGGGCCGTGGAAGAATACGCCATCCTATGATGGCCGTATCCAGGCCACGTCCGGTATCATGTCGATCACCGGGCATGAGGACAGCGTGCCGACGCGCGCCGGCTTTGCGGTGTGCGATGCATTGAGCGGTATGACGTCGGCCTTCGCAATGGCGGCCGCGCTGCAACAGCGCAATCTCACGGGCAAAGGACAGCTCATTGACGTGGCAATGCTGGACGCGACACTGACGTTCCTGTCCCCGACGGTATGCGAGTATACGATTGCGGGCCTCAAGCAGGGACGCTTCGGCAACCAGGCTGTCAGCCGCATCCCGACCGCAAACCTGTTCAAGGTCAAGGGCGGACATATCCTGCTGGCGGTGAACAATGAAGGCCAATTTCTCAATCTTCTGAAGTGCATCGGCCGCGAGGATATTCTTGAAGATCCCCGGTTCGTCGATTGGCCAACAAGGATAGAAAACGAAACCGCGCTGCGTGAAGTCATTGAGACAGCTTTTGCCGAAGCAGATGCCGAGACCTGGGAACAACGTCTCGCCGAAGCCGGAGCACCGGCATCGCGGATCAACTCCTTGTCGGACGCCGTCAGTCACCCGCAGCTGGAGCATCGCGATGTCATCCAGAAGGTCGATGGTCACTATGGCCCGATGACCTTGATCGGCTCCGGTTTCAAGCTCGCGCACGGCGGCGGCGAAGTCGATCGTGCGCCTGCCACGTTGGGTGAGCATTCTGCTGAAGTCTTGCTGGAGGCGGGTTACTCCGATACTGAGGTGTCAGAAATGCGCGACGCCGGGATTATCTGATTGCGACCCGGCTGGCAGCGCAACGCCAACCAGGAGATCAATTGCGATGTCTCACCCGGCCGAGGAAATCGAGCGGCGTGCCCTAGAAGAGATGCACGCTCTCGCGCCGCCAGAACTGATTGCACAGATTGGCATTGAGAGTGACGTTGTTGGCTCAGCCTTCGTTTCGCGCGCCAAGGCCCTCCCGGCCTCGGCAATTGTAATCAATCGCGTCATCGGCGTTGGCTTGGAGACACCCGAGACGAAGGAAACACTGACGGCCATGGTCGATGGCTATACCAAGGCCGATATCGCGCGTTACTTTGTTCAGGTGCACCCTGACGCACAGCCAGCCAACATTGCCGAAATCTTGTCCGGCAAAGGCCTGGAACAGGCGCGCGGCTGGCAGAAGTTCTCACGCGGACGCGCGGCAATTGACGAAGCTCAGACGGATCTAGCGGTTCGCGAAATTGGCACAGAGCACGCCGCCGCCTCCGCCCGGATCGTCTGCGACGCCTTTGATCTTGGCGATGAAGCGATGCCCTGGCTGGCAATTCTTCCAGGATCTGGCCGTTGGCACGTCTTCATGACGTTCGATGGCGATGAACCCGCAGGCTCTGGTGCTTTGTTTATCGATGGCGACACGGCCTGGACGGACTTCGGCGCAACGGCACCCAGTTTCCGTAAGCGTGGCAGTCAGCGGGCTCTACTGCAGCACCGCGTAGCGTTCGCTCTGGATCACGGTTGCAAGCAGATCTTCACCTGCACCGGTGAAGACATCCCCGGAGATCCGCAGCACTCCTATTCAAATATTCTGCGGTGCGGTTTTCGCGAAGACTATGTGCGATTGAACTTTGCGCCACCGAAGAAAACCTAGTGAGTGTCGGCCTCCTAGTGGGCGGTTGTGATGCATTGCGGGTGTGCCGTCGATGCGGGAACGTGGTCTTCAAATAGCTTTTCAACGCGCTGAGCGCGAAACGTTTGAATGGGGAAATCTATGTCACTGAAAATGGCGATGATCGGTACGGGACGGATTGCCGAAACGAAACTCCTGCCGGCACTGAATGCAGCCGATGGTGCGGAGTTCTGGAGCGTCATGAGCCGCGACAAGGCGCGGGCCGCCGAAGTGGCCGGTCAGTTTGGTGCTAAGTCGCCCAATGCTGCTCATGACAATCTCGACTCGCTTCTGGCGGACCCGGAACTTGATGCGGTGCTCATTGCAACGCCGGACAAGTTGCATGCCGACCAGGCGATCGCTGCGGCACGGGCCGGCAAGCATGTGTTCTGTGAGAAGCCCATGGCGACGTCCAATGACGAAGCCAACGCGATGGTTGCGGCCTGTAAGGATGCCGGCGTCAAGCTCGGTGTTGCCTATCACTTGCGCTGGCACGGGGCGCACCGTCCGCTCTTCGAAGCGGCAAGCAAGGGCGAGCTCGGCGACCTGCGCCACATCCGTGTTCAATGGAGCGCTATGGCGCCGGATGACACCAACTGGCGGGCGCAAACCGATGTAGGCAAATGGTGGAGTCTGGCCGGCGTTGGCACGCACTGCCTGGACCAGATCCTTTGGTACATGACGCCAAACTGCGGCGACGTTGTTGAGGCGAAGAGCGTGATTTCGCGTTCGGTTTACGGCGGACCGAACGATGAGACCGCGCTCATCGCGATGCGCTTTGCGAACGGCGCCACCGCGGATCTCTGCTCGTCAGTTGTGTTTCCAGGGCCGACCCGCTTCGAACTCTATGGCACCAAAGGCTATGCTGTGAGTGAAGGCACCGTCGCCACCACCGGTGAAGGCACGATGGTCAATCAGGATGGTCCGGTCAGCTATCAGTTTGTCGACTGCTACAAGGCCGAGATCGAGGACTTCGCCGCAGCAGTGCGTGATAATCGAGCCCCAGAAGTCGATGGTGAGATGGGCGCGCGCAATGTTGCGATCTTGTGCCAGGCGGTTGAGTAAGAGCTTGCACTTTCGCTGACCAGTCTCTCACACCTTGGCGGTGAGAAAGAATGAAGCATGGTCAGGGTCACGCACAAAGGCCGTGCCATCCTCCATAGTCTGAAAGTCGCCGCCCGCGCTGATCACTTTATCGCGGGCAACGGCGATGTCATCGATGGCAAACTGAACGGCCCAATACTCTTCCTTGCCGCGCAGTTCGGTCGGCAATTCATGAATGCTTGAGATGCGTTTGCCTGCGGAGTTGGCAATGTCATATTGCGCAGCGTGGTCGGCATGAGGCGTGATCCGCCAGCCAAATAGGCGTTGGTAAAACGGGACAACGGCTTGCGCATCAGACACGTAGAGTCCGTTCCACACCATGCCACCGTGTTGCGGGCGATCACTGCGCGCGGAGAAGGCGCCTCCTTCGACAACTGTGAAGCCCGCCCCGAGTGGATCACGGATGAGGGCAACACGGGTGCCGTCGCTCCAGTCGAGAGGGCCAAGCTCTACTTTGCCGCCAAGCTCCGCTCCGGCAGCAACAGCCTGGCTAACAGAATTGACGGCCATGTATGACATCCAGAAACAGGGCATGCCCATGTTCTGGAACTTCTCCGACATAGTGTAGAGACCGGCAACCGGTTCAGCGGAATTGGCTCCAACGATGTAGTCGGACCCATCAGCAGCCGTCAGCGTTTCGTACCCCCAACCGAACAGTTGTCCATAGAACCGCCGCGCCATTTCGATGCGTCGGCTGGAGAGATCACACCAGACAAAGTCACCCTCGACCGGGTCATCCTGGATCATCGATTGAGCCTTACCTTGGTTAGCCTGCGCGACCGCCTTCACCAACGATCACAAACGGAGCCCAGTAAGCTGGCGGACGACCTTCTTTGATGAGCGTCAACATCGATTGGCGGAAGGCTTCGGCCCGTCCAAGATCAGGATTGCGCTGCATAGCGGCGAATGTCCTGGTGGTTAGCTTGACAGCCGCTTCCGAAAAGACCGCCCAGTGCGAGACGAGAAGAGCGCGAGCACCTGAGAAGAAGAAGGCACGCGCGAGTCCGGACAAGGCTTCAGCGCCGACCGCGCTGCCTGACGCTGTGTTGCAGGCCGAAAGCACGACCCAGTCGGCATCCAGGGATAGTGTTGCGATCTCTGATGCGGTGAGTAGACCGTCGTCTTCCTGGGTTGCCTGCTCGGGTGGCGTGAGGACCAGCGCTGGTTCGTTGAGGCCGGTGAGGTCGCCGGCCACGAGGCCGTGGGTTGCAAAGTGCACAATGCGATAGTCGTCCAGTTTCCGCGATTTAACAGCGGTTTCGCTCGCCACGTTCTGCAGCAGGATATCGTCCTGCTGGGCGCCAAGCACCCGGCCGATAGCACGGAGTTCGTCAGCGGTATCCGGCAGCGGCGTCATGGCACTGACGGCGCGCACATCAGCCAGTCCGCGGGTATAGTATTTCGCAGCTGTCCGGTTTGCTCTTTTCGCCCCTCGCGATGTGCCTTGTTCGCCTCCTTTGAGGATCGGGTCGCCAATGCCGATGAACGGTTTGCGCGATTGCGCCGTCCGCTGGAGACGCCGCAGCGACGCGAGGCTTTGAACCGATGGCAGAACTGACAGTGCGTAGTTGCGTATAAGCCAGGCTGCGTTCCGCACGGTATCTTCTGGTGTAGCTTGCGGCTGTGGTTTGCGGGTGATCAGGACCTGAAGCGGCAGGCTTGTCAGCGGACCGTTGGGCACCAGGATCAGGTGCTTCTTGCCGGCAATGTGGCGCTCAATCGGACCAAACACGGTCTTGTAGAGTCGATGCGCAATGTCGAGATCGAAGCCATGCGCGGCGTCCGGGTTCTGCTCGGCAGCGAGGGGATCCAGGCCGAGGCGCAGCGTGGCGACATCGGCTGCAAGCTGCCGTTCGCTCGCGTCAACTTCGGCCCAGGCCACCGTGTCACTGGTCACCACCCAGACAAAACTTTTTTGGCGGCCGACGAGCATTGTGACAAGCGCTTCGTCCGCGCGCAGCAGTTTGCCGGTCTGCGCGCCATTGAGCGGGACAGGGTTGGCCATCTCGGCGTAGGCAGGGTGAGCCGTGACGATGCGCTTCTTGAGGGCGCGGCGGTCAATGCCAAGTTTGGTCATGCGTTGAACGCGTGCCTTCCGCGTCGTCGAAAACTGCTGATAGCCCGGCAACTTCGCCTCGGCAGCGTTCATCCTGTTGATCAGGGTCATTGTTTCACTGCTGCCAGCCGATGTGGCTTTCGAGAGCTTCGAGAGCTCGGCACCTAACTGCTGGATCTTCTTCAGTGAGCCATCACAGCCAGCCTTCTTCTGGCCAGGTGGGCAGCGTTTGATAAGATCCTGCAACTCCTTGGAAATCTCGCGCTGGCGCTTGTAGTCCGGCCGGCTTGCCTTCTGCTGGCGAATGCTGGCGGCGCGCATCTCTTCAAGCAACTGGCTGTAAACCGGGTCTTTGCGCTGGACCTTGCTCCACCGGGTCAGCTCGCGCATGTCTTGTTCGTTAAGGGCGACGATTTCATCAGCGAGTTTCTGCATCCTGCTGACATCACGGCCAAGCGGGGAGTCACTGGTGCCGAGACGCGCTGTCATTTTCGCAATAGCTTCGGCAGCAGACGTCCGCCATGCATCCTGTGATGCCTTAAAGGACTCATCGAAGGCGGCCTGCTTGCTGAGACCCAACTGCGCACCGCCATGCCACACGGCGCGCGCCAGTCCGATGAATGCGGAGCGCTGTCGCTTCAGACCCTGGTTCATAATTTTCTGGGCGTACACGAAGTCGGTCTTCTGCGAGGCGAGCAGCTCGATGGCTTTGCGATACCGAATGAGCGCCTCACCGTAGTTCCCTTTCGCGACGGCCACGGCACCTAGGTTGGCCGTTGAACCGGCCTGATAGGCATGCTCAAAACCCATGATGTCTTTGCGCAGCTTCAATGCACGCCGGAAGATCGGTTCTGCTTCGTCAACGCGGCCGAGCCGGAACAATGCGCCACCATAGAGATCAAGCGCCTCTGCAACGCCTGGGCCTTCCTTACCGTAGACCTTCTCCCGGATCTTCACAGATTGCGCGTAATACTGGACAGCCTTGTTGTCATCGCCGGCTTTCTCAGCGGTCAGGCCAAGGCCGTATGTGAGAATGCCAATCTGCTCGTGTTCCGGGCCGTATTGTTTGATTGCAAGGGGCAGGACCTGCTCACTGATCTGGAGGGCCTGGGCGTACTGACCGGCTTGATAGAGCTGCGTCGCGAGTTCCTGTAGCGACTTGTACTCAGCTGAGGGTTGTTGCGCCTGCGTTGCAATCGGCGCGGCGGCGCACGTCAAAAACAGGCAGGCTAAGGCGGTCTGGGCCCAACGCATCGAACTCTCCCGGGCAACAAAAAACGGAACTGTGTGTGTTTTACTTTTGCGGACAGCCGGTTGTCACATCACCGGCACGGGCAACGGGCTTGCCGTTGATAAAGACGTTGCTGCCGCCGCCAACAACAATGCCGCCGCAGCCGGTTCTATCGCCGGTCGTAACCGCTGGCCGGCCATTGATGAAAACGTTTGATGAGCCCTGTCGAACAGCTGTGGAATTGCTTGTTCGGTCACCAGCACGGGCAGCACCTGCACCACCGATCGATGTGTTCGCGCTGCCTTCGGTGATGACACCTGGCGTCGCGGGCTGGTTTTGTTGGGCAATGGCCGGACAGACACCAATGCAAACTACAAAAACAAGGGTCGTCAGATGAAGATGTGACACGGCAATGGCTCCGACAGTCGAATACACATCGCAACAAGTCTATCTCTATGGCAACCGCGTGGCGACAAGCACTGATATAGCGCCGACGTGGTGCGGATGCAGGCGGCAACACAGTCGGTGCCGCCTGCCGATTTGCCGAAACACCAAACATCCAACCGGATCCATGCGGCCACCATGGAGCGGGCCCGATGCCTGTTAGCGCCGTGCAAGGCGGTGCAGAATTTCTTGTAAGAGAGTGTTGCCCTTGGCAGCCATGTACACGGACGCAACGCCCATTGCGGCACCAAGAACGGATAAGAGAATCATGAGTTGATCCAACATGCTACGCTCCGAACTTGAACTGTTACATAACGTATCTTACATCAGATACGTAAATCGACCTTAGTTTGATGGTTACCAAACGTCAATACTTATGTTGGATAAACATCAGATAGATGTCAGTTAAGCGGAAAACCCTAAGGCCGTGCAATTGTTTCGGACATTAAGTACATTGGATTCGCGTAAGTCATATCAGTTGTTGGGTCAGTTGCTGGATCAGTTGTGAGCGAAGAGAACGAAAGAATGGCTGGCAACGATTTGCCGATGCAACCATCATTGACCTCGGGCAACGAGGATGAGAGGTCCCAGTTCTGGGAGATCATCCGTCTGCTCGACTCTGGTGACATCCAGGATGACGAAGCTGCAAAGCGCCTCATGCGGCTCTATCAAACGTCGTTTGCTGGCCAGCTGCGCGCGCTCGGTGAGACCAATCCGGAGGTGCTTGGCCGGGTCATGAACCGCCTCAATGATGAAATGCGACACATATCAGAACGGTACGATGCCGCTGCGGAGCCCGCCCCTGCGGCAGCGCCCAAGAAGCTGGACATCTCCTCATTCCGCATGAAGTCGAAGCGCCCGGAGATTTTGCTGCGCGAAGAAAAGGTTGTTGGCGCGTTGGCACATGACCCCAATATGCGTCCGTATGTGTTGAGCGAACTGCTTGAGAAGGCGCGCATGGCGGAGCCGGACATCCAGGACGCTGCTGTCACTGCGAACCTGGATCGGCTTTGCAAGCTCGGCGTCATTGATCGCCCACGTAAGGGTTACTACGCCGCCAACAGTCACAGTAAATCCTATCTTGCGGAACTGAATATCGAAATCGATGCGCGCGGGCTGCAGCGTTGAATTCGTCTGCTCATGCATCTAGAAAAAACGGCGAGCATTATTCGTCGCTTCAGCGCAGAAAACGGTTCAAAAGAAAAGAAATATTTTTCTCGATCACTTTTTCTCTTGCGTGGGGTCAGTAATTCGATTATCTCAAACGCATTATGAAACACCACCAGCGATATATCGAGCGACACGCATCGCTACCGCTCTCCCGATCCGACGATCGAGATAGCTAGGGCCGTTGTGCCCTGTTGGTGGCGATGACCGCAACGGTATCGCGCCACGCCAGGTGAGTTTCTGATCTCTCCACATTCCTGTGCCATCGTTGCGGATCCTGAGCATTGGGTCCCTTCCCCCTCAGCGGATTGTAAACCCGCCGACTATGAAACCGAGGGGCAGGCGTCAGGAGGTTCGAGTCCTCGGGGACCCACCACCCAAAAATTCCCATGCTTCCTTAGCTTAGCCAGGTCAGAGCAGCGCATTGTCGATGCGAAGGTCACCGGTTCGAATCCGGTAGGGAGCGCCATTTCACTCCACTAGCCTCGAAGAGGAGGATGCGTCCATGAGCAACTGGATCTCCGGGCGGAATTAATGCCAGGGCGCAATGCGGCCTGGATCAATGATCCGCACTGCCGTTGGTGCTTCCGCAAAGCGGGACTTGCACCGTGCGGCAAGACTGAGGAAGGGCAATCCGATGTGGCGACGGAGCCGGTTTTGAAAACCGTGTGAGCTTTCACGAGCCTTGGGGGTTCGACTCCCTCCCCTTCTGCCAATGCATTATGATACTCTGGCTTTGAGAGTGAATATGCCGGGGTTTTAAATCGAGGACTGAAAAATGGGCGATTTTGATACCATAGACGTTCCCGGCGGATCCCCACTGAAAATGTGGACAAAAAATGTTCTGATCGAGGACGTCGCCATTAAACAAATGCAAAACGTTGCAATGCTGCCGTTTATTCATAAACACGTGGCCGCAATGCCGGATTGTCATTTGGGTAAAGGTGCCACTGTTGGTTCGGTCATCCCGACCAAGGGCGCGATCATTCCAGCTGCAGTTGGTGTCGACATTGGTTGCGGGATGATGGCCTGGAAGTTGACCCTAACGGCTAGCCAGTTGCCGGATAACCTTGCCAAGATCCGCTCCGATATCGAGCGTGCCGTGCCACACGGATTCGTCTCGACCAAGGGGCGGGCCCGTAAGGGCGGTTGGGAGGTGGTGCCAAACTCCGTTGGCACACGTTGGCGTGCACTTGATGACCGTTATCGTGCGCTCATCGACAAGCACCCGCGTGTTTCCCACAAGACCCCGGCCCATCAGCTGGGTTCGCTGGGTACCGGAAACCATTTCATCGAGATCTGTCTCGATGAAAGTGATGCGGTCTGGGTGATGTTGCACTCAGGCTCGCGTGGTCCAGGCAACGTCATTGGTCAGTACTTCATTGAACTGGCCAAGAAGGACATGATGCGCCATTCGGTTCATCTGCCGGACAAGGACCTGGCCTACCTGTCGGAAGGTACTGAGCACTTCGATGACTACATCGAGGCGCTCAACTGGGCACAGGAGTATGCCTGGGAAAACCGGCAGGCGATGATGGACGCGGTACTTGGCGTTCTGCGCAAGCACTTGCCGAGATTTCAGATCGGCGACATGGCGGTCAACTGCCACCACAACTATGCGGTGCAGGAAAACCACTTTGGTGCCGATGTCTGGGTCACACGGAAAGGTGCTGTCAGAGCCCGCAAGGGTGATCTCGGCATTATTCCGGGGTCGATGGGCACTGGTTCGTTCATCGTCCGTGGCAAGGGCAATGCCGACAGCTTCTGCTCGTGTTCGCACGGCGCAGGTCGCGCGATGTCGCGTTCGGAGGCCAAGCGGTCGATCACACTGAAAGATCACCGGGCGGCAACCGAAGGCATTGAGTGCCGCAAGGACAAGGCCGTGATCGACGAAAGTCCTGCCGCCTATAAGGACATTTCGACGGTCATTGCAGCCCAGCAGGATCTCATCGAGGTCGTGCATCAGCTGCGCCAGGTCGTCAACGTCAAAGGCTGAAGATTGGCCCCGCTCATACATCGTGAGCGGGGCCAATTACTTCGCAAGGTTGCTGAGAATGATTTTTGATTGGCTCAACCGATGGCGCGGTGAGTGGTGGCTTGAAGGGTGGGACACGTTCGGTGGCCACAGCTATCCCATTGCCGGACGTTACCGCACCAAAGAGGCGGCGACGCGTGCCGCGAGGCGGCAGCTTGCTAAGCTCGAAAGATTACAGCCGACATCTTCATCCGGCGGTCAGGATGGCATCCAGGATCAAGTCTATGTCCGCGGTCCGAACGGTGAGAGCCTGCGTGTGAAGGACTAAATCGCCAGGCACGCATCTTCCAGCCAGGCACGTTCCTCGGCGCCCAGCCGCGGTCCAACTTCGGCCAAGACGCGGGCATGGTAATCGTTCAGCCAGGCGCGCTCAGCGTCAGTCAACAGCACAACATCGACCAACCGGTGATCGATGGGAGCGAAGGTCAGGGTCTCGAACGACATCATCGCGCGATCGCCGCCTCCTGGCTTCTTGGCCGGCTGCACCAAGACCAAATTTTCAATGCGAATACCGAATGCGCCTTCCTTGTAGAACCCTGGCTCGTTGGAAATGATCATGCCGGGCTTGAGCTCGACCATGCTGCGTTTGGAGATCGATTGCGGACCTTCATGCACAGAGAGGTAGCTTCCGACGCCATGTCCGGTGCCGTGATCAAAGTCGAGGCCGGCATCCCACAGTGCGCGCCGGGCAAAAGGGTCAAGGTCAACGCCGCGTGTACCTTCAGGAAAAAGCGCGGTCGCCAGGCTGATATGACCCTTTAGGACGCGCGTGAAGCGATCTCGCATTTCCTCTGACGGCTTGCCGATGGAAACAGTGCGCGTGATGTCGGTTGTGCCGTCGGCGTACTGTGCACCGGAGTCGACCAGATAAAGTTCGCCTCTGCCGAGCCTCCGATTGGTATCGTTCGTCACCCGGTAATGCACAATTGCGCCGTTGGGGCCGCTGCCCGAAATCGTGTCAAAGCTGATCTCTTTCAGCTTGTTGGTGCGCGTGCGAAAGCTCTCAAGTTGCTGCGCGGCTTGGATCTCGTCGACCTGGCCTTTGCCGGCTTCCTTGTCGAGCCAGGCCAGGAATTGGCATATGGCAACGGCATCACGCTTATGGGCGGTGCGCATGCCGCGGATCTCGACTTTATTCTTGATGGCCTTGGGGAGAAGACATGGATCGCTGCCATCGACAATTGTGCGGTCACCACCGAGTTGTCGTCCGATCCAAACAGGACAGGTCTCGCGGTGGACACGAACCGTCTTGCCGGCCTCCTTAAGCGCCTGGAGACGCGCCTTGAGGTCGTAGGGCGCGAAGAGTTTCGCAGATGCCTTGAGATGTGCCTTGGCTTCGTCGTGGAGTTTTTCCGGCGCAATGAACAGCTCCACTTTGCCCTTCGCGGGCAGGATGGCGAAGCACAGTACAACCGGGTTATGCGCGACATCGCTGCCACGAACATTGAGCAACCAGCAGATCGAATCCGGCGCTGTTAGAATGGCCGCGTCCTGACCGGCCTCGACAAGCTCTTGCTGCAGCCGCTTGATCTTGTCCTCGGCGCTTTCGCCGGCAAGAGACACCGGCTGGACGATGACCGGCTCTAGTGGTGGCGCCGGCCTGTCTTTGCCCCAGATGCGGTCGATCGGATTGCGGGCCACCGCCTTCAGCCGAACATTGTGTTGAGAGAGCTGCTCGGACGCGCGCGCAATCTCGGCGATTGAGTGCAGCCACGGATCGTAGCCGATGGTTCCGCCGGACTTGCCGAGCGTTTTGATCAGCCAGTCGGCGTAGGTGCTTCCTGGAATTGGCAGATACTCATAGAGGCGACCAGGTGTTTGCACCTTGGCCTGCACGGTATAGCGCCCGTCAACAAACAGTGCGGCCTTGCTGGATGTGATGGCGGCAAAGCCGGCTGAGCCGGTGAAGCCGGTGATCCAGGCCAGACGCTCGGAAGCTGGCGCAACGTACTCGCCGCGATGCTCATCACCGCGCGGCACCAGAAAGCCGTCGAGTTTCGACTTGTTAAGAAGTTCGCGCAGGTCAGAGAGTCTGTCGGGTACAGCGTGGGTCGCGCTGTTCGTCTCGAAGCTTTGATACATGTTTCTTCCCGCTGAAGCCAAAAGTGCCGCCAACTGCCTGGGGCTCGGCAAATTTGACCATTGTTTTACACGATCGCAACCGTCCCTGCGACCGATCATCCTTGCATGCGTCTACCGCAATGCTGCGATGCATCATTAGCCCTACCGCAGCGCAGCGAACGGCCCTACCTAATGCCCAACAGCCGGAAACAAACAAATCACCGGCTTTATGAGCACGACTAAAAAATGAAGTCCGAATGAGTGGAGATGATCATGAGCACTCAAACCATCAACTACGGCAATTACGAATTTGCACCTGAGCAGACAACCGAAAAGTCTGGCTTCTGGGCCAACTTTTTCGAAGGTTTTGTCGAAGCGCGCGAGAAGGAAGCACGTCTGCGTGTCTCCCAGCATCTCGTCGGCATGTCAGATGCGCAGCTGAAGACCATTGGCTTCGAAGATGCCGAGATTCGCACACTTCGCGAAACCGGCATTCTGCCAGCCTTCAAGAAGTAGTTGATCTGAGACCGCGCCAATAATGGCTGCGGCGACATTTGATTTCACGCGCATGAAGCGGGTCGGGCGGTCCTAGACTGTCCGGCCCTCTTTTTTTGTTGCGATGAGCTGCCCAGAAGCAGCGATATACTGATATTGCCGTGCCCTACCTGATGAACGCTGCCGTTGCGTTCCAATCCGGCAAGCCTTGTGTCACGTTCCCACAAACGAAACCGCATCCGGTGACGCCTGAGCCTGATGCCAATTCCTCAAGTATGGGACGCGCAAGCATGTTTGATCAATTCGCCGAAGAAGAGCAGATGCTGCTCGATCTCGTCGGAAGCTTCGTCGAAAACGAGTTGATGCCACTGGAAAAGGTGGTCATGCAACGCGAGGCGAAGGGCGAACCCGTTGCACTCTTGCCGGAGGAGGAAGAGCCACTCCTGGCCAAGTGCAAGGAACTCGGACTCTGGGCTTTGGACGCACCGGAAGAGGTTGGCGGCGCAGCCTTGCCGACGCCGGTCATGTTGGGCATTCAGGAAAAACTCAAGAGCACGGTCACGCCCTTCATTTTCCCACCGGACTCACCGAACCTGCACATGCTGATGGCGGTCGCAACGCCAGAGCAAAAGCAGAAGTACATGGGGCCCTACGCGAAGGGTGAAATGAAGTCGTGCATTGGCATCTCCGAACCCGGCGCCGGCGGTGATCCGGCCAATATGAAAACACGTGCCGTCCGCGACGGCGACGAGTGGGTCATCAATGGCCGCAAGATCTGGGTGTCCCGTGTGCCGGATTCGGACTTCATGATCCTCATGGCCGTCACTGATCCAGACAAAGGTGCCCGCGGCGGTATCACGGCATTCATCGTCGACAAAGGCACGCCCGGTTTCACCATCGAGCGTGAAATCCCAATGCTGGCCGGTGCCCGCACCTATGAGCTGATCCTCGAAAATCTCAGGCTCAAGGACAGTCAGGTTCTTGGCGAAGTCGGTCAGGGATTTGCGCCCATGCAGAAGCGCCTCACCGTGCGCCGCCTCGAGATGGGCGCCATGGCGGTGGGCATGGCTGAGCGCGCACTGAAAATGATGTGCGAGCACGTGCAGCAGCGCGAAACGTTCGGCGTCAAACTCGCTGACCGGCAGGCCATACAATGGTGGATTGCCAATGCCGCAACCAAGATCCACGCCACGCGCCTGATGGTGATGGATGCAGCACGCAAAACCGATCAGGGCGAAGATGTGCGCACGGAAGCATCCATGATCAAGGTGTTCTCATTGGATATGGCGCAGGAAACGATTGACAACGCCATGCAGAGCTTCGGCGCCATGGGCATGACCCGCGAGTTGCCGTTCGCGATCATGTCTCAACGTGTCCGCCTGGCGCGCATCTACGAGGGCCCGACCGAGGTCCACCAGATGGTTATCGCGCGCCGCACACTCCGCAAATATGGGTAGTGGCAGTCCTACGCGCAATTGGGGCCGTCACGCGCCGACACCCAGATCATCGCTAGCGTTTCTTGGTCATTTCCAAGGTTGACCACCCTTCGATCCGATCGTGCGATGCCAGGGCAAAACCAAGCGAGCAATAGCGTGCAATCACGGCTGCTGCCTGCTCAATGAGAATGCCGGATAGCACCAGCTTGCCGCCGCGCCCGCAGACCCTCGCGATATCCGGCGCGAGGACCAACAAAGGTCCGGCCAGAATATTCGCAATCACCAATTCGAATGAACGCCCAGGTGCCATTTCGCCCTGCCGGACGCCATCGGCAACGCGGTAATCGATGCGCGCCGGTCCGTAACGTCCGCAACCGTTGATCTCCGCATTCTCTCTGGCGACGAGAACAGACTGGGCGTCGATATCAGTCGCGACAATGTCCGCGTGCGGCAGCGCGGATCGAGCGGCGAGAGCGAGGACGCCGGACCCCGTGCCAAGATCCAGAACCGTGTTGAACCGCCGTCGTCGCGTGATCCGGTCGAGCGCCAGGAGGCAGCCATAGGTGGTCGCATGGTGCGCCGTGCCGAACGCTTCACCGGCATTGATCAGAATGGAATTCGGTCCCTGTTGCACATGGGCGCGATCATGGTCGCCGTAAACCGTAAACCGGCCGGCAAAAACAGGCGGCAGGGCGGACTGCGAAATCGCGACCCAGTTGAGATCAGGCACGGCCTCGACGTGGGCCGCAGGCGGGTCAATGCCCAGGACGTCACCGATTTGCTGAGAAAGAACATCCGGGTTTGGTGCATCGAATTCGTAATGCGCCGAGATGGTCCATTGCGGGCCGTCTTCAAATATCGACAGCGCGTCCGGCGGATTGTCAACAGCCTCCTCAAGCACCGCAGCGATACTGTGCGCCGTGCTGCGGTCGCCAAGAACAATTGTCAGCTTGTGACCGCTCATACGGTATCGACATGCACTTCGCGTGGCTGCGATTCAGGGCCATGCCTGGTGCCACCGGACTCGCCTTCGAATTCGGTGCCTTCGAGCAGAACACCGTCCGGCAAGTTGTCGAGCAGCACATCCCACATCGCATCGATGTGTTCGCCGGCTTGTTTCGGCGGCAGCGCGTAGAGCGTGCCATCCGGTTGCTCTGTTACGACGCCATCGTGCATCAGGCGGCCAAGCGCATCATCGAGATCGAAGTCCACCTGCACGCCGAAGGCAGAGCAAAGGTATTGCTCGACAGCTTCGTCGACTGACTTGAGGTCCTGCCGCCGGACCGTCTCTTTGGCGAGCACGCTATAGAGCAGCATCTCTTCCTTGACATCTTCTTCCGCCGCCCGGTCAGCCAGCGTGATCATGCAACCGCGATTGTCGGCCAGAGCATGGAAGTAGAGGTTCTGTGCCATCACCACCATGTAGCGCTGTCGTGTGTTGAAGAAGCCCATGACTTGGCGGAACAGCACGCCGCCAATACCAAACAAGGCTGCTGCCAAAGCAATCGGATTCGAGAGCAAGGCAAGTCCGCCAGCGAGGAACTTGCCAACGGTGCCAACAAGACCCATGCCGATCGCGCCACCACCGGTGACGCCAAGCTTTATCTTGTCGAGCAGACGGAATTTGACCTTGGTATTCGGGAAGATCATCTCCACGTCGGCGCGCGGCATGTTCTTGAAGAGCTTCATGTAGATGAGGTCGCGGCTCACCCCGTCCGGAATGTGCTTGCTTGCAGCCCGAATGGCCTTCTCAGCTTTTTTGCGGGTTACCGTCCGGGTGCGCATGTACTCTTCAATGCGCTGCTCTTCCGACTTCAGTTTGAACAGAATGAACAAGCGCTGGAAGATCGGCACATCGAACTCTTCCTTCCGGAAGAACTTACGAAATGTCCGCTTCTGGTCCTTCTTTGTCGACGCGCCACGGTAGTAGATCTCGAGCTCTTCAAACGCATTGAGATCAACATCGAAGTCGAGTCCGTAGTGGCTGTCACTTGTCAGTATTAACTCAGCTTCACTGCGGTCGATGCAGGTGTAGTTGGCCTGCTGCAACATGTGCCGCATCCCGGCCACGACGCGCTGTTGCATCGAGGCGCGCTCGCCGTCGGTGTACTGACGTGTCATCAGCAGGTCACTGTCGGGGCTGAACGGTTCGTAAGCGTGATCCAGCTTCATAACGGCGGTGTTGTATTGCTGCTGCCGCCAGTAGGCGAGATAGCGGAAGAAGCGACGTGCATCTGTAGAACCGCCGGTCTCCCAAGCTTGCGGTCTCGTCAGGCGATCAAGCAGGGCGAACTTCGTTACCGGAATGAAAGTTTCGCGCGCAATTGCATCGTCAGTTGGTATCACCGGATCGTTTGGGTCGACACCGAGCTGAACCGATGTTGGTTGTGGCGCAAAACCATCGGGACCTGATTGCGTGTGATGCGTTTGCTGAGCAAGATGCGTTGCGTGATCCGTCATTCCAATGTCTTGGCCAACATTCTGGCCAAGATCCTGACCTGAACGCGCAAGCGTTGTATCCGATGACATCTTCCGAGCCTCCACAACTTCCGAGCCTCACGTGACGCGGACCGTTTATTCTCTTCCCATTAGCACACAACGCCTGGATGACGAAGAGACCGCCATGCCCATCAATCGCTCACTGTACACAGGAAAGGGCTGCAATCTGGCTACGGTAATCAGGCACCGGGCCGTGAATATCAATCCACGCGCTTCTAATGGCGAATTGATGCGGGAATTTGGCACCTGAACGACCAAATGGAGGAATCACCAGCAGCGTTAAGATAGAATTCCTCGATTTCCCAAGGGCATCGTTCAACACGAGCACCAAATCAGCTTTTTCAGTTACCATTTCCGGGTTAGTTAGCTTCGGTGAGCGAAACAACTCGTTGTGGCTATGCAAGACCAATCCGAACACGCGCAGGCGCTCGAATTAACTGACGCCGAGAGGCTGATGACTGCCGCCCTTGCGGCTGGCGAAACGGCCAACCTGGGCAGTGCGAAAATCAGAGCCGAAGTCTTGCGCGCCATTGCCTTCGGCAGGGGTTCGCTTTGCAACCTGACAGATTTTGGTATTCGGCTGAACGACGCCGAGATTGTTGGCTGTCTGGACCTAGACGGATGCGCGTTCGACAGACCAATTGTTCTGACCCATGTTTCGATCGCTTGCGCTGAACCTTCCGAACGCACTCCGGCTCTCACGTTATGTGATGCGAGCCTCAAGCAACTGCGGCTGCACAGTTCGCGGTTGTGCGGAGCAATAGCGGCCACCCGAGCCATCATCGAGAATGGACTGGTGATTGAAGAATGCGCGATTGAAGGCGCACTGGCCCTGAAGGGTGCCCGCATCGGGCACACCTTGTCATTGCGAGCCTCTGCCGTTGGCGACGGTGCGAACGCGGTCGATGCGCCCGAACTGGTGGTCGGCGGATCACTGACTTTGCAGGACGGTCAGTTTCGCGGAACTCTCGATCTTTCCCGCTGCCAGATCATGTCCAGCCTGAATGCCCACGCAGCCGTCATCGATATGAGTGCGTCAACGAGCGAACAAAAGGCAGGCGACCCTGAAGCGTTGATCATGGATAGCGCCTCGGTCGCCGGCGACATCTTGTTGTCGAGTGCACACCTGGGCAACTCAGTACACCTGGAGAATGCGAAGGTCGGGGGGCGCATCGAAGCCATTGGCTGTGTTGTGAACGCGCCGACTGGACAGGTCAATCTGAGCGGTGTCGACGTTCAAAAGAGTGTCTGTTTCGATGACGCAGATATGCGCGGTGTTCTGCGTCTGGTCGGTGCGCGGATTGGCAAACTATTGCTGGCCAATCGGATCAATCTCGATGGTGGCGAAACAGCGATTGAGGCTGATCTCATCCATACCGGCGGCAATTGGGAAATGACCGATGGCAAGCTGATCGGTCAATTGCGCTGTCCAGGCGCGCGCATTGAGGGTCAGCTGCGCCTCAGCGACACCAAGATTTTTGGCAGCGAACTGGCCTTACGTGCCGACGGAATTGTCGTGCGCGGTGGTTACTTCGCATCGCGCTCGCTGATGGTTGGATTGGTGAGGTTCCCGGGTGCCCACTTTGGCAATCAGTTTCGGTTGAGAAAAGCAACCATCAAGGTCGACTTCGGCGCCGCGTTGCTGGCATCGGGCGCGCAGTTTGATCGCAACCTGGAGCTCGGCTCTGGTTTTGAAACGATTGGTGCGGTTGTTCTGGACCAGGCCAAAGTCGCTGGCGTATGCGATCTCGATGCCAGCCGTATCCGAAGCGCAGCTGTCGCCCGGCTGAATAGTACGCAGCCGGCACCTGTGCGACCGGCTTGGATGCAGGCGGAAGACGAACGGTACGACGAAGCAGCGCTAAGTTTCGTCGATGCCGAAATCGGTCGATTGCAGATGCCGCAGCGTGGCGAAGACCGACCACGCGGTATCGTGAACTTATCGCGGGCCCATATTGGCGCGTTGGAAGACTGGTCTGCCAGTTGGCCGCCGAAGCTCAAGCGGCGTTTCACAACCAGTGAAGGCCGAGATATCGATCATCTTGTCCTGGACGGCCTGGTTTACGATCATTTGGTCAATCCGGCAGGACTGAGCAGTGACACCCACAGCCGGGAGGAAGACCGGGCCGGTACCCGCAGAATGATCTGGCTGGATGGCCAGAGTCGCTTCGATGTTGCAGAACATATTCGGCCACAACCCTGGGTATATCTTGCCAATCGATTGACGGAACAGGGGCTGTCCAGCGAGGCGGAGAAAGTCACGATTGAGCGGCGCCGCCGCGAGCGCCTATCACACGCTTCGACTTGGCTCGGCCGGTTGGAAAACAGACTGTTGGATTGGACCGCTCTGTTCGGTTTCAGCCCGATGAGAACCGTCAGCTGGAGCCTCCTGGTCATCCTTATCTTCGCTGGTATTTGGGGCTGGGCCGCTGGCAAATGCGAGCAACCAGGCTGCTTCGATCAAAAGGTATTCGTCACAAGCAACCGGGATGCTTATGCGTCGGAAGAATTTGAGCGCCTCTATCCGGCCTTCAACTCAATTGCCTATTCTGTCGATGCGTTCCTGCCAATCGTCAGCCTTGGTCAGGCCGATCATTGGCGGCCAAATGAGAGCTTCCAACCGTTGGTGACCTTTCGTGTTCCCAACCTTCCTGCTTTCCTGACAGGTGCGACGAAAAAAAATGAAATTATGTCGCGCGTGAGCATTACAGTCGGCCACGTCCTCTACTGGTTGGGATTGATGCAGGGATTGATTGGCGTTACTCTAATTTCGCTTTTGATTACAAGCTTTACTGGTCTGCTGCGCGACGCCAGATAGACAACAAAATTGTATGTTAGCAGTATTTTCGTGATTGGCCGTTGTGGAAAAGCCGTGCCATGATATGTTCGCCGCCACACTGATGCCTGGAATGAGCTGCAGTAAGAACACTGAACGGCCGTTCTGAGGACGAGGGGGAGATCGGTGCGTCTAATACTTTTAGTTATGTTGTGGAGCGTAGCTACCGCGGGCACTGCCTTAGCAGAATCTGTCGTTCTGCCGGTGAAGTGTGTTCGCGCTGATGGCCAACTGTTCCTTGAGCACAGCGCTCCAACATCACTGCGTATCGTAGGCAGCACAAGTCAACGCCCCTACACTGTATGTGCTCCGAAAAACGGACGCCACTGCCGGACTCTGCAGATCCACAAGTTTGACGTCATGTGCGCGGGGCAACGTATTGCCTGGCGCGATGTTGCGGCAACAATCATTCGCCAGCGCGGATCGAAGGCTGTCGTCTCTGAAGGCCGCTTGAAGTTCCGCCTTGCTAAGAAGTCATTCGCGTCCCTCAACGCATATTGCGATCGTAAACGGAACAGGTCGGCGGGCTCGGCGAGAGAGCGCAAGCTGACGCTTTGTTCGCGCAAAGGCTATATGCCGCGCGAGACCGTGGAACTTCCGTCCGGCTTTGCGCCACTGGCCGAACTTGGTGGCAGGATTTCTGAGAAGGCGCTGGTCAGCGCTCCGGTTGAAGTCAAGCGCCAGTTGGTAATCACTGAGGGTCCAACCGACCAAGCAGTTGCCGAACAGCGCGGACGCATTCCGCTCGCCGGAAATGAACCCAGTGTATCAAGCACCAAGCCAATTCGCGTCGCAGCTGTCGGCAAAACGACAATGGCACTGCCCGGCGAAGGCAGCGTTGTCAGAGAGCCAAAGCGCCAGATCTCAGACAGTTCTGATACGACACCGGGGATCGCAAACTCACTTAGGAACGCAACAGCAGCCCTGGAGAAGCTCCCGGTCCGGCCGACAATTACCGGTGGAGATGCAGCTTCCAAGGATGATGCACCTTCGGAGAGTGTGCGTGTCGCATCGGCGGGCAAAGTAGGCGTCGCAACCTCTACCCAATCCAGTTGGTCTGAGACTGTCTCCGACGCAGTAAAGGCAAACTTCAATGCCGTGACCAAACCAACCCCGCAAATGCAGCAGTCGCTCATCGCAACTGTCATCGGGTTGGCATTGATCACCAGTCTCATTTCGGGCATCGGTTGGTTCGCGACCCAACAGATTTTGAGTTACCGTTCCCGGACATCTGATCCGTATCAGCTCATCCTGAGACGTGAGGTCGTCGACCTCGCGAAGCCGGATGCGCAGATGTGTGGTGAGCTGTGCCGGACAGGACAGGGCCTGATCGGTGACATCCAGGGCCGGGTTGGCGATATCAAGGGCGCCGCGCCATTGCGCAGGGTTCTGTTACGCGAAGTCCGCGCGATGGAGCAGTTCCTCGCCACAACAATTCAGACTGCGCCAGACGATCCACGCGAGTGGCGCCGCATGCGCCTGCGACTGCAGCGGGTCGTCACCGACCTTATTCGTCTGAAGGACATCACTGATGGTGCCCGTAGGTCTCTGACGTCTCGCATCATCAGCGAAGATCTTCCGCGTGATAAGCAGGAAGCCTACGAAGTTCTCGGTGCGAACCCAGAAGCCAGCGAGAAGATCCTGAAGCGCTTGGTTGATGCCCTGCGTGCGACCTGGCATCCGGACCTGGCGACCAACGATGATGATCGCGAACTACGCGACCGCCGCATCAAGCAGATCAACGTCGCCTGGGACCTGATCGCCGACAAGCGCAGCGAAGCCTAAGTCAGAACATTAGATCCCGACGCCAGCCTTATCCTATAGAGCTGGCGATTGGCACAGTCCCAGCAGTGACTGGGCCGCGCGTCGCGACCCAGTGACCTCGGCAAAATATTCGCAGCAGCCTAGTAGCTCTTGACAGCCTCAGCCGGTCCTTTGCCGCGCACCGCATTGATGCCGTTCTGGCAGGCCGATGCCAGTAGACGCGTGTCGTTCAGCAGCGTCGCGTACATAAAGCCCTGCTCATAACGCGTTATGATGGTTTCGGGTCCGTCACAGTGAACGCCAGGGATCAGCCCTGCCTCATTGGTGAGATCAGCGATCTTGCGAATGCCGTCGATGACCTTCTGAGACGTTGGTGCCAGGGTCGCTTCCTCGCCCATGCTGAGCCCAAGATCCGACGGTCCGACATAGACGCCATCAAGACCTTCGACTTTCAGGATCTCTGGCAGGTTGGCGATGGCTGTCTCGGTCTCGATCATCGCAATGACCAGGACTTCATCGTTGGCGTGCTTGACGTAGTCACCGCCGGCATAGAACGAAGCCCGGAACGGACCGTTGGAGCGCGAGCCGAGCGGCGGGTAGCGGCTGGAGCTGACCAGGGCCTTGGCTTCCTCCACCGTGTTGACCATCGGACAGATCACACCGAAGGCGCCGGCGTCGAGCACCCGCATGATGATGCCGGGCTCGTTCCATGGCACACGGACCATAGGTACAGCGTCGGTCTGGCAAATGGCCTGGAACATCGGCACGACGCTCTCGAAGGGCACACAGCCATGTTGCATGTCGATCGTGACACTCTCGAACCCGGCGCGTGCCACCACTTCCGCGGACATGGTATTTGGCAGCCCGAGCCAGCCATTGATCGTGGTCTTGCCGTCCGCCCAAAGCTCACGCAGTTTGTTCTTCTTCACGGTTGTCGCTCCCATTCTTGTTCCGGTTCATTCGTCGTAATAGCGTTGGCATCTCGAAAGTCGCCAGCATAAGACATGGCCGACCGCGGCTGGTCCAGCGGGCCAGTAAAGATATCACGTGCCGGGCATCAGGACGTCGCGCTCACCAACGCGACAATGCAGTGGTCAGATCTAGTCTTTCTCAATAGGAAGGCCTTCGTTCGTCGCCCACTCACTCATCGAGTTATCGTAGACCGTTAGATTGTCGTAGCCGAGCTGATGCAGCAGGAACGCATCAAGCGTCGCAGCAATGCCGCCGCCACAGTAAAGGATGATGCGCTTGTCTGGGCTGGCGCCGACGTCAGCAAACTTGCCGGCAACGGTTTCCGCATCAGCCAGTACTTTCGCGTCCCCGATCTGCAGATCAGCAGCAGGAACATTGACGCTGCCCGGAATGCGACCCGGGCGGCCGTAGCGGTAAGTCTGCCCGCTGTGCAGCTCTGCGGAGAGCGCATTCAGCGTGCAGGTCGCGCCGTCGCCGATGGCCGCGTTGACTTCGTCCTTTCCAACGAACAGGGTGGGTCGTGGCGTACACGTCAAACTGGCCGCGTCGTACTTGGTTTCGGCGCTCTCAATCGGTCGGCCTTCGAGGCTCCACTTGTCCCAACCGCCATCCAGGATGGCAGCATTGTCAAAGCCGACGCCGCGCAACATCCACCAGATCCGTGTCGCCCACTGCATGTTCTTTCGCGAGTACAGAACCACGCGCGTGTCATCGCCGATCCCGTGCTGGCCAAACCGGCGCGCAAGCTCGTCGAGAGGCAGCATGGTGAAACGAAACGGACTGTCATTGTCTGAGAGTTCGCCTTGCAGATCCAGAAATCCGGATCCGGGAATGTGGCCCTCATCGTAATCGGCCCGTCCGCTTTCAACGCGGTAAGGACGGCCGGTACCTTCTTCGTAATGCAGGTAGACCGTGCAATCGAAGACCCGCAGATCAGACTGGCCAGTGTTTTCTGCGAGCCAATCAGTCGAAACAATCTGATCCGGGTACTTGTACGTTGCCGCAGCCATGACAATCCTCGTATTGATAACTCTGAATTGGCCTAGTATAGCCGACCATCATCGTCGGTGAAAACGAAACGGCCCAAAGTTCGAACGCGTAGGTCAGGTCATGGCAAAACGGGATCAGAAGTTGAAAACCTTAGCTCAAAGAATGGTCCATGCCAGAGAAGGTACAGGTTTGACGACCGCGCAGTTGGCGCGGCGCATGGGCGTCAAGACAACAACGCTGACGAACTGGGAAGCAGGCGTTTCCGAGCCCAGGGCCAACCGACTAATGACGCTGGCCGGCATCCTGAATGTCAGCCTGACGTGGTTGGTCACGGGCAAGGGCGAAGGCCCTCTGGTTCACACGGTCGATACCGAAATGGATTATCTGCGGGCAAGCCTGCTCGCTCTCAAGGAGCAGGCTGAAACGACAGCGGGCCAGATCGATGAAATCGTCAAACGCCTCGATGAGTTCCGCGCAGATGGATCACGGGACGAGAGCTAAGCTTAAACAGCACGCTCTCGACTTCTGAAATTGCGCAGGCGTTGCGACTCGGCCCTGAGAGCCGGAGACGCAACCCGCAATGATGTGCCGGATGATTTTGATCTAAGCCGACTTGCGATACGTGCGCTGGACATTGCTCGCATGGGCCGGGGTCGGAAAGTCCGACAATGGTCTGTCTTCAAACCGATGTTTCGCAACATCTTCTGGCAAGTTCTCACCGATTGAGTAGCCGTTTTCATCATAGCTAGTAGGATCGATGTACCGCCGTCCAAACCCGGATGCGTCACCGTTCAGTTCCGGCTTTTCTTCATGAAATGTCGTGGGTTCATAACCACGCGCATCGATGCTGAACATTAGCGCGGGACCGTCCACGGCTCCGAACCAATGCACATTGTTGCACCACTCAGAGGCTTGAAACATCTCGCCCTCTGTCAGTACAGCATCGCGCGCCGGCTCAAGCACAAGGTTGTCGGCATCATCCGTCGCAATCCGTTGATACTCTCTGAGATGGATTTTTCCGCGTAAGACGACGTGTGTCGAGATCAGGTTATGATGCTGGTGCGGTGCCTGGCTCGCGTCCGGCAACAATTTGTAGACCTGGATCGTGTAGCGACGTGTCCCGATGTGACGCCTCAAGAGCCACTCAGCCTGTCCCGCGCGATCAACCCGCTCCATGGCATCTGACAAGGCGTCGACCAAGTCCGGACGGCTGCACGCCGCCACCATGAGCTGCTGGTAGGTGTCGGTTGAAATCTCGTTCAATCGCAATTGCTCTAGCAAGTCGAAAAAGAGTTCGTCGAACTCCGGTTGGAGATTTGCAACTTTGGTACGTACGTCAGCTCTGCCGCTCTGCTGCATGGGGTTACTTTCCTCTTTTGCAGTCCCAGGTAAAAACGCTGATACGGTTTTGTACTAGCCAATCGCGAAGACCGCGATCCAAACATTCTGAAATCCAAACTATTCGGCGTAGATCAAGCCTCGCGTACGCTATGCCTGATTGGCCAGCCAGTTGATGCCGCGTCAGCGCTCGGAGATGGGAATGAGAAATAGCTGACGCCAGTGTCAGTCTCGAAAGCGTGATGTTTGTTGCGGACGATATGCAACGCGAAGCTGACAAGACGTTGGAACGCAAATCCGCGCCATCGCACCTGCGACATCAAACCTGAGACACAGCAACCGTCCTCTCAGGAGATCGATAGTCGTACAACTCGATTGTAAGTGTCAGCTGGACTAGCTACTGGGCGATTCAATGGCACGCTGGCTTTTCTCAACAGCAATACCAATGCTTCTCATCTCTGCCCCGGCACGCTGGAAGGCGTCTGCCCGAGCAGAACAACTTCTCATATCACGACCTTGTCCGAATACCGCATAGGTACGTCGCTCGATCGCGACGCGTTGAGCCGCTCGCTCAGGCTTGCAGACGGCGCCCATGAGGAGCTCCATACTGCGGCGTGTTCGTGCACTTTGCAGAGTGCTGCATAGTTGATGGAGATGCGTAGCAAGCACACAAGCGCGATCGCCAGCGGAGTTCATTTTCTCACGTAGGGAATTACCCTGTGCCGCCCCACTCGTGGCCAACGCCACGGTCAAGACCGCGAACACCATGAAACGCGTTACCATAACAAACCCCGCATACAACGCTTACCAGAACATGCATAATCTACTGTCAAAAGGTTTTCCATTAATTAGTGTCCAAAATCTGATAGTCGGAGGGAGGGCGGACGTGATCTGTCCGCCAAAAGAGCCGGCGCTCGAGCAAAATATGCAGTTGGCAGATCATGTCTGCGGCACCGAGAACGCTCGGAGCTAAAACCATTTGCCCTTGCGGGGCCCCTCCGCTATAAGCCTGACTTCTCCCAAAATTGGGGACCGGCCGGCGCACCCTTGGAGGCTTGGCAGGGCAATCAGGGCCCTTCGTGGCCCGTTTTTCATTGGAGACATGCCATGGCAGTAGCAGGAGTTGCCGAACTCCAGGCCACGGCGCGACCGCGGGCCGGTAAGGGGGCCGCCCGTGCAGTGCGTCGTGAAGGAAAGGTTCCAGCCGTCATTTATGGTGACAAGAAGGAACCAGAGACAATTGCGATCGATTACAACGAACTCGTCAACCTTCTGCGTCGCGGTGGGTTTCTGTCGAGCGTTTTCGACATCAAATTCGACGGCAAGTCGGTGCGCGCATTGACCCGTGATGTGCAGTTTGATCCCGTGAAGGACCTTCCGTTGCACGTCGATTTCCAGCGTGTTGGTGGCGATGGCCAGATCCGTGTCATGGTGCCGGTTGAGATTGTCAACGAAGACAATTCACCTGGTATGAAGCGCGGCGGCGTTCTCAACATCGTAAGGCGTGAAATTGAAGTCTACTGCCCAGCGAACGCCATTCCTGACAGCTTGACGCTAGATTTGGATGGAGTGGAAATCGGAACATCGATCCACATTTCAGCGATCTCGTTACCCGCTGGTGTAACTCCGACCATCACAGACCGGGACTTCACTGTCGCAACTATTGCTGGCTCCGCAGCGGCCAAGTCCGATGCAAGCAGCGACGACGGCGAAGAAGGTGAAGGCGGCGGTGAAGGCGGTGGCGAAGGCGGCGACGCCGAAAACTAGCGGCGCACGCATACACCATCACCTGATGAGCCTGTCCTTGGCAGGAATAACGAAGCGACAAGCGCGGGAATTTCATTCTCGCGCTTAAGTTCATCGAATGAATTGCGAGCAAGGGCCATGAAACTCTTCGTCGGCCTCGGCAATCCTGGTCAGAAGTACGAAGGCAATCGCCACAACGTCGGCTTTATGGCGCTCGACAGTATTGCGGACCGCAATGACTTAGGGCCATGGCGCAAGCGTTTCCACGGGCTCACATGTGACGGAACCCTGGGCAGTGAGCGCGTTCTTTTGATCAAGCCACAGGGCTTCTATAACGAGTCCGGTAATCCGGTTCGCGAAGCCGCGAAGTTTCTTAAGATCAAGGCCGCTGACATCATCGTCTTTCACGATGAGATCGATCTTGCCCCCAGCAAACTCAGGGTCAAGTTCGGTGGTGGACTTGCCGGCAACAATGGTCTGCGGTCGATCAATGCCCAGATGGGTGGCCCTGACTTCTGGCGCGTTCGCATTGGTGTCGGTCATCCCGGCGACAAGAACCAGGTCGCCAACTATGTTCTGCGTGACTTTGCCAAGGCTGATCGGGCGTGGCTGGACACTGTGCTGGATGCGATCGCCAGAAGTGCCGGCAAACTGGCCGACGGTGAAGCAGATCGCTTCCAGAGTGACGTGGCTCAAGCCGTGGCCGAATTGCGTGAGCAGGAAAACGAGAGCGCTCGCCCAACTGTGGGCCGCTCTCCTGCGCCGCCATCGCAATCCAGGAGCAACACTGCACCGGCGTCTAGATCCGGAGCTGCGGCGGCGGGATCTAGTCCGAAAACGACTAACCGGAAATCATCGGCGCCGAGCCAGATGCAATTGGCACGACAGGGGTCTTCGAACAAGCGCAAGAAGACCTCGCGCAAGATCAAGAAGGGTGTGACGGGCGATCGTGATGTGACACTCGTCGGTGGCGACCAAGCTGAACAACCAACAGCCGCAGCACCAGAAACCGATAACAAGACTGCCCTGGCCGACCGGCTGAAGCGTTGGCTGAGCGGTAACAAAGACGAATAGCAAGCAATCAAGAAGAGAAGCGATCATGGGATTTAAGTGTGGAATTGTCGGATTGCCCAACGTCGGCAAGTCGACCCTCTTCAATGCCCTTACGCAAACAGCAGCGGCAGAGGCGGCCAACTATCCATTCTGCACCATCGAGCCAAATGTCGGCGAGGTGCCGGTTCCTGATCCGCGCCTTGAGAAGCTGGCGGCGATTGCAAGTTCCGCGCAGATCCTACCGACGCGGCTGACATTCGTGGACATCGCAGGATTGGTGCGCGGAGCCTCTAAAGGTGAAGGGCTTGGCAACCAATTCCTCGCGCACATCCGCGAAGTGGACGCCATTGCCTATGTCCTGCGTTGTTTTGAAGACGATGACATTACGCACGTCGAAGGCCGCATTGATCCTGCCGCCGATGCTGAGACTGTGGAAACAGAGCTCATGCTTGCGGACATGGAAAGTCTGGAGAAGCGTCGGGTGACGCTGGAAAAGCGTGCCAAGGGAAATGACAAGGAAGCTAAAGCAACGTTGGTGCTGATCGACAAGGCCTTGGAACTACTGCGTGACGGCAAGCCCGCGCGCATGGCTGATATCGCAGCTGAAGAAATGGAAGGCTGGCGTCAGCTTCAATTGCTGACGGCAAAGCCCATTCTTTATGTCTGCAATGTTGATGAAGACTCCGCTGACAGCGGCAACTCGTTCTCCCAAACAGTCCAGGCACGTGCTGATGAAGAAGGCGCCGGTTGCGTGGTCATCTCGGCCAAGATCGAGGCTGAACTCGCCAGCCTCCCGGACGAGGAACGAACGGAGTTCCTGGAGTCTCTTGGCTTAGCCGAACCTGGCCTCAATCGTCTCATTCGTGCTGGTTACGATCTTCTAGGACTCCTCACCTATTTCACGGTCGGCCCCAAGGAAGCCCGCGCCTGGACGGTAACAACGGGTACCAAAGCACCACAGGCCGCTGGCGTCATTCACACCGACTTTGAGAAGGGCTTCATTCGCGCTGAGACGATCAAATACGCGGACTACATCGACCTCGACGGTGAGACAGGCTGCAAGGAAGCAGGGAAGATGCGCCTCGAGGGCAAAGAATATATCGTACAAGACGGTGACGTTATGCACTTCCGGTTCGCGAACTAGCACGAACCAGGCAAGGATACGATAATCCGTTGAATGGCACTGAAGTGCGAGGACGCTGTCGCCGAAGTTGCTACCGCTTACGCAGCGTCAGCGTTCCGTTGCCCTCGTCCGCCGTCAGAGTGACTTTCTGTTCGCTGCCATTGACGACGATGCGAACGTTACCGCGCAAGTCGTAGGCTTGATTATAGAGCTCACCCCTATAGGTGTTCTCGCGAACCTTCAGGACTTTGCCGGTCTGAATAATCTTGATTGAGGGATTGGCACAAACGGCTTTGACCCCGAAAACGGTGGGGGTTTCTTCATTGTAAGTAACTTTGCAGCGAAAGTTTTCGGTTTTTCCCGAAGATGCCAGCTTCGCTTTGCCAAAACCACTCCACTGGCCACTCAAATTTTTCGCCTGAGCGGACGCGCTTGAGAGTGTCAAACCAGCAAAGAGCAAGGCAGATGCACAAACAGAAACGAGCGGCGATCGGAACATATTTTCCTCCGTTGGCCTAACGCCATACCGTATAGATAGTCGTTGGAACGTAATTATGCCAACGATTGCGGACGCATTAGCACAAGGACTTGATCAGAATTTGAAATCATCATGATTGACAAAACACTAACAGCTTCCGGCGTGCCATTCCAGATGACATTTATCGAATCGAACCAAGTGTTTCGACAAAACAATCCAAGTCGGAGATGTGGACAAGCATGAATTACCGGCATGGGTTTCACGCTGGCAATTTTGCCGACGTCGTCAAGCATATCGTGCTGACGCTGACAATTGAATATCTGAAAAAGAAGTCGAAACCGTTCCGCTACATCGATACTCACGCCGGTTGTGGCCTTTACGATTTGCACGGTGACCAGGCAACGCGGACCCAGGAATGGGAAAACGGCATCGGGCGGCTGTTGGTTGCAAATCCATCAAATAAGGAACTCGCACAATTTGATGTTTTCAGCTCATATTTGAAGATTATTGCAGACGTTAACGGTGACACAGACCTGCAGTTCTATCCCGGCAGCCCGCTGATCGCACGGGCGCTGCTACGGGAAAACGACCGCCTGATTGTTAACGAGCTGCATCCGGAGGATTGCCAAATCTTGCGGACCAACTTCGCGCGCAGCAAAGCCTCCAAGGTCATGGAACTCGATGCATGGACCTTCCTGCGATCTGCCCTTCCGCCGCCTGAGCGTCGCGGCGTGATTCTGATAGATCCGCCATTCGAGCAGCCCGGCGAATTTGAGCGCATGGTTCAGGGTCTAACGGCCGCGACGAAGCGCTTCGCAACAGGCATTTATCTGCTTTGGTACCCGATCAAACACCCACGGGAGGTTGCACGGTTCAAGCAGAGCCTGCTGGAATCGGGCCTCAAGCGGCTTTTGGCTGTGGAAGTTTTCGTTGCCCCGTTCGAGGACGGCGCGGCACTGACCGGTACTGGGCTGCTCATCCACAACCCTCCATATGGGATCAGAGAGGAACTCGCCAAGCTATTACCGCAACTTGTAAAAACGCTGTCTGATGATCCCGGCGCGAGCTACGACATCGAAGTCCTCGCTGATGAATAATGACCGGGTATGCCGCCGATTATTGAGCCTGGCATACAAAATACCTGCCCAATTTATCGTCAAATGATCCCGATTCTACTTGATAGCTGCGACACCATGACCGATAGTTCCGCTGCTGAGACAGCTGATCGACGTGACGTGATACCTGAGAACATTTGAGACGACCTGTGCCCCCGCGTAGCCAAATCCCAAAGCCTCAAGCATTCATACACCGGACGATACTGCCTGTCCGCGCCGAGCAGGTGGGCCATGCGTAACGCCGGGTCCGGCCAAGAATTGGTGCTCGGTCTCATTATTCGCGGACCCTAGAGGAGAGTGGGATGCGACAGACTGGAACTGTTAAATTTTTCAATCAGTCAAAGGGCTTCGGCTTTATCAAGCCTGATGACGGGCAAAACGATGTATTTGTTCATGTAACGGCTGTTGAGAGGTCGGGGATTGGACCTCTGGATGAAGGCATGCGGGTCTCATTTGAAACCGAGCCTGATAAGCGCGGCAAGGGACCGAAGGCGGTCGAGCTGCAGATGGCGGATTGATCGTCCGCGCTTCACTTCTGCCGCCCCACTATAGACTGGGGCGGCACCAATTTGATTGACCGACGATAGCGGTTCAACGCAGCACTACCCCCTTTGGGAGTTGCTAGTGCGTTGGCGCGCGAGTGCGTCTGCGCCACAGCACTCCTAGTTTACTAGAATTTGAACAACAAGTTGAACCAGATCGCGAACAGATTTGGTAATATTAGCCGTGCAAAATAGCCGAATTGTTTGGCAATTGAGGATCGGATCATCATGAGATTTGGGTTGGGCTTGGTCGCTGTTTTGGCGATATCAATGGTAGGGCTACCACAAACGACTTGGGCTCATGGCGCGTCCAAG
Organism: Hyphomicrobiaceae bacterium; assembly: GCA_965247245.1. GTDB lineage: Bacteria > Pseudomonadota > Alphaproteobacteria > Rhizobiales > Hyphomicrobiaceae > Tectiglobus. The sequence continues at coordinate 206,808 of CBDFGV010000001.1, forward strand.
AAGAAGTATTCTGGCGGCGCGCATCGCGCATCAAAGCATTACCGCCGTGGTCGGGCCCGCGTGAAAGGTTATGTCCGCCGGCGCGGTGGTTATTCATACTCCGCACAGGACAGCATCAACACTTACGGCGACAGCCGCACGCTCAACGGCGGTGCAAATTCCTATCGCTTTGAACTCTACACACGCCAGGCGCCATCCGGACCATTTGACCATGGTTTCTTCTTCGATTCCGGGATCGGGCTACACGGTGGGAACTCGCCGTATCTCAACTAATCTGCTTTGCCTGCTCGATATAGCGTTCGCTGCCCAGTCAGGTATGCCCCTGGCATCATGCGCCAGGTCAAACGCTTCCTTGAGGTCCGGTGCAAGCCGGGCCTTTTCCATTTGATCTCGTTGGTTCCGCCAATCAGACTAATCGAAGGCACTACAACTCATCGACATTGCTGCCACGTCGCACGGAAAAGTCGTCGGCTCCACTAGCCTTCAGCGCTGGGTTGCGGCTATAGGGTCAGACATGGTTAATGTGCCAGGTCGCTCTGACCTCGGGAAAGTTAGGGATATGCCGATGCGTTCGTTGAGTCTTGCTGTAGTCGTGTCGCTCATGCTGATTTTGCCTGCAACTCAGGCGAGTGCGGCATGTCAAAAACTCGGTTTCTCCGTCAATGATTACGGCAAGGTGGGGCCGGCAAACGACGCCAAGCGCCTGCTTGATAAGTACATCAAGGAATGGACTGCGAAACACGGCATCAAGAAGTACCGCACTGGCAAAAAGACCGTGACTTGCGAGCTGTTCATCGATGTCGGCTTTTTCGATGAGTACACCTGCAAGGCCGTCGCGTCGTTCTGCTGGGACGGTCCTCCAGTGAAGACGAAGCCGATCAACTAAATCTCACTGATACATCTGCCCTGCTGCAACCTGAAGGCGCTTCGGACCGGTGCCTTTCAGGCAACGGCCGACAACTGTCCAAATTTGGCTTCGAATGAGGCCTCGTCGTATGGCTTCAGGATGTAGTCGTTAGCGCCAGCGCTGATGGCCTTTGAAATGTCAGTCGGGTCAAGGTCCGTCGTTGCGTAAACGATATGCGCCTGACTGCTGCCGAACGCTCGGCCAAACAGGGCAAGGAACTCGTGCCCGTCCATGACCGGCATATGCCAATCGAGCAGAATAACATCCGGCATTCTGGTTTGGCAGGCTTCAAGCGCTTCCTGACCGTTTTCAGCCACGTGAACGTCATATCCAAGATTGTTGAGCAGGCATTTGGCTACCTTGCGCACGACTTGTGAGTCATCAACGACGAGACAAAGCTTCATAGGGTTCTCGCTGCCTCAATTGGATCTCCGGCACCAAGAAACTGGTGCGGGCGCGCGTGTCCTGGAAGCTGGATGGCACACCAAATCAAACGCAAACTCGAAGCTGCAGCAGATTCTTTAAGAACGCGTTGATCAGTGCCCCAATTTTTGATCGCGCACTTAAAAACAACGGTACCAACAAGGATTGGAACGAAGTTTCTTTTCAATTTTCGGAAGATGTTAGTTGGTGGCAGCTGCAACCGTTAGGGTCACTTCTTCTTCGTCATCGTTGACAGCGTAGGACAAGGCCATCCCTGTTTCCTGCGCAAGGCGCCAAGCGTAATATGCCTGGATCGACATCGCGTCGATATCAAAGGCTGCGGTACCGTCGACAAACTCTGAGAGATATTGCGGCGGTCGCGCACCACGACCGCGGCAACGCAGAACAAAGTCGACCTCCGGGTGGTCACCGACGATGTCGACTACGATTTCACCCCCGCGCGGCAAGGCCGTGACGGCACAGGCAACCATATTCAAGAGAAGCTTGACCTGGTTCTTTGGCAGTGTGCCTGCAGAACCGTTCCAGACTAAATTGTGCTTATTGCCCTCAACTAGCCCTTCAGAGATTTGGCGAGCGGTATCAAGCTCGATTTCCGCGCCGGCGGAGCCGGCGGCGCCAAAGGCAAAGCGAGCAAACTGCAAGCGTGCAGAGGCTTGCTGAGTGACATTCTTGATGACACTGAGCGCATAAGACTCTGAGGCAGCATCATCGTCGTCGTTGAGGATTTCGATCCCGTTATAAATCGCGCCGACTGGGCTGATAACATCGTGACAGATCTTGCTCGCGATGAGTGCTGCAAGTTCAAGATCGGACGGATGCGCAGGATCGGTCATGGGTGCCCCTGGTCTTCTGAATTTGCGTGGGAAACAAGGCATTGGCGTGGATCAGAACACGCACGCGATCCGCACCTGGGACATGTACACTGCCAGCGATAGATACAGTTGAGTTGCCTGATTTGCCAAGCCCAAGCTGCCGCTCAATCGCACCTGCTATTGAAAAATCGTGCAGGCCGTGTCCCATAGGCTGCAATTGACCAGAAGGCGGATCACGCCGCGTTCGCTACAGACCGGAGCCATGAGGGAGCGACTTTCCAAATCATGACTGACGATGAACACTTTGAACTTGCATCGGCTTTGTTGCCGGTCGTCTTGCAAGCGGGGCAGATCGAGCTCAGTTATTTCGGCAGTCACGTCGAAGTGGCGAGCAAGACAGACAGTTCCCCCGTGACTGCGGCGGACCAGGAGGCCGAAGAGATCATAACGCGGGCTCTGTCAGACATTTGCCCAGACACGCCAGTGATCGGCGAGGAAGCGGTTGCCGCGGGACAGATTCCAGCAACTGACGACAGATTCTTCTTGGTCGATCCACTGGACGGCACGCGCGACTTCATTGCCGGTGGCGAGGACTTCACAGTCAATATCGCTCTGATTGATAAGCTCGAACCGGTCTTTGGGGTCGTGTATCAACCCGCGACAGGCCGGCTGTTCATGACTGTCGCAAAAGATCGGGCCATCGAGGCCGACGTCGCAGCGGATGCCGCAGTTGAATCAATAGAGGAGATCGACACGCGGACAATCAGGGCACGATCCAGCGCCACTAGTGAGAGCGCCAACGTTTCGGTTGCTGTGAGTCGAAGTCACCCGTCAGCAGCGCTCGAACAACAGCTTTCCGCTCAGGGCCTAGACCACAGGTTGAAAGTGGGATCCTCGTTGAAGTTTTGCCTCATTGCACGCGGCGATGCCGATATCTACCCGAGGCTGACGTCAATCAGTGAGTGGGATACGGCAGCTGGGCATGCCATCGTTACGGCCGCCGGTGGTGCCGTGTTGACGCTCGACGGGAAGCCGCTGCGTTATGGTAGACGAGAGAATAAGTACCGGATACAGCCCTTTGTGGCCTGGGCTGATGCACGCTTGTCCGCTCGATACAGCTTTGTGGCCGAGTAAGCCAACAACCCGGCTCGATCACGATCGAGCTGCGGTATCATGGGTTTCTCGCCTCCGAAACGGCCCCTGACAGCCACACTTTAGTAACACTTTCCAACGATGGTTGACGAAGAGTTACCGGTCGGCGCGTGCGGCTGACCGAAGCCTATGTCAAGCAATGACATAAAGGACCATCTCAAATGCGCATGCTCTCGTTGGCCTATGGCCTTGCTATTGCAGCGGCAATGCAATCTTCGGCGACCATTTCAATGGCGCAGGAAGTTCTGCCGTGGGAACGCAAATCACAGCAGCAGGGGACCTACCCGAACAATGACTACGCGCCACGCTCAAGTGGCCGTTACGATAGTCAGGTGCCAAACTCCTATGGTTCAAGTCGGAACCGTAGCTCAGCGAATTCAGGCAGCTATGGAAGCGAACCACCTGGTACGTATCGCTCTCGCTCCTACGATTCGCGTTCCGGCGATTACCGACGCGCTCCGGACAACTATCGACGAGAATACAATCCACCACCGCGATATGCAGCCCCACGTGAACCTGAGCCCAGGTATTCCGAACCGCGATATGGGGCAAACGATTCGTACGATCGGCGACGCTATGAACAGCCGCCGGTTGAGGAGCGCCGCGACACCTTCTCTGAATCTGAGATCGTCAACGCCGGCCACAAGTTTTTTGGCAAGCTCAGCAAAGGTCTTGCAAAGACGATCGAACACGCTTTCCGCAGCAAAGGACGGCCGAACGGCTATATCCTCGGCGAGGATGCAGGCGGAGCATTTATTGCGGGCCTGCGTTACGGCGAAGGGCGCCTCTACACCAAGTATGGTCAAAGCCGCAGGGTTTATTGGCAGGGACCGTCGATCGGCTACGATTTTGGTGGTGAGGGAACCCGCACCATGGTGCTAGTCTACAATCTGCGCGGCCCTCGTGACGTCTATCGTCGCTTCGGTGGCGTTCAAGGATCAGCCTACGTTATCGGAGGCGCAAGTGTGCAGTTTCTGACAAATGGCGACATCACGCTTGCGCCGATCCGCACCGGGGTTGGATTTCGACTCGGCGCCAATATTGGATATTTGAAGTATACCCGAAGGCCGACCTGGAACCCGTTCTGATTGAAGCAGATTATGAAATAGTTGCGGCTGCCAGTTCTCGTCCCATCGGCAGTCGTCAGGGTGGCGCAGCCCAACTCTGAGCGTTTTCGCTAGGGAACAAAGATGAACACTGGGGAGCGTGGACTTGCGTGCTGCATGCTGAGAGGCTTAAAAGTATGCAGGAGCTGGCCAATGCACTATGCACTGCGCGCCACTGACTGTTACTGGGGTTGGGTCGGCGGATGTCCTCATCCGTCGCTTTTTGTGCGAATATGCACGTATTAGGGACGTAAAGTGCTCACGATCCAAACGATTATGCTCGTGTCACTAGGCTTCCTCTTAGCCGCGCTAATGGGGTTCATCGTTGCGCCCGCGTACTGGAACCGTGCCGTCCGCCTCACCACGCAACGCATTCGACGGTCCCTGCCACTAACGGAAGCTGAGATTCGTGCTGAGCAGGACCGGCTGCGCGCGCAAAACGCCATTCGTGTGCATCAGCTTGAAAGCAGCATGGATCGTGTACGCCGCTCTGCCGCCAGGCAAACAATCGAGATTAATCGCCGGGACGCCACGATTGGCACGCTCGAACGCGAGTCTCAGCAGCTCAATACTAAATTAGAAGCCAGCGAAAACGCGCGACGCGTCCTTGAGCAGACCATTATGGATCGCGTACCACGCGTCGAGGAGCGCTTGTCTGAGGCGCGCAAGCTGCTTTTCCAGCGCGATCGCGAGATGGCAGCTCTGCAGGCTGACACCAGCAAAACGTTCCGCGCGCTCGATGAGGCCATGCAGATTAATGCCCAGCAGCGCATCGAAATCGACCGCATGAAAAGCTCGCTCGCTTCGTCGCGCGGCGGCAGGCAATCAAAGGGCGGTAATCGGGCGGCGCAAGAAAGCGAAACCGCGTTGCGTTCCGAGCTGGAAGCTTTGCGGACGCGGGTTCGAGATCAGGCCTCTTTGATTGGCAATCTCCAGGAACTTGTCGCTGATGGAAACAAGTCCAAACTGGGGACCTCGACAGGCTCGCCTGAGGCTGAGCGGGCGACCAGTGAGCAGGTCAAAAAGCTGGATAGCGGCTTGGAGAATGTTCAGGGGATCATGAAATCTCTAGAAGAGACGACACCTGAAGCTGTCTCGGCTAGTGCGGCCGCGATGCAGACACTGCGTGAGCAAAATCAAGAGTTCTCCGACGAGATCGAGAAGCTGAAAGCCGCACTGAGAGTTTTCGAGGAACCGGATGACGGTGCGGGTTCACGCTCACTACGTGACAGCCGAATCGCGCTCAAAGCCCGGGTTGCGTCTCTCGAAAAGGAAACGACAACTCAGAATGAAACGATTCGCAAGCTGCGTGCGGAACTCGCTGCCGCAAACGATCGTAGTGCACGCCAGGCCGCACACCACATGAACGAAATGCGCCGTCTTGGTGCCGGCAGTGTGCCAGCCAATCTTGGCGCACAGGAGCGTGTTGCAAGCGCGAACGCGGTATCAGAGCGACCGAGCCTGGCAGACAAGATTACGGAAACCGTACCATCGGTTTCGTCCGATCTGGCGCGCATGCCCGCGGCAACATCGGCCGAGCGTGGCTCGGCGCAGCCTGAGGTGGCCTTGCCTTCCGATAGAACGGAAAAAATACCGAAAACAGCTTCGCAGAAGGTGGAGCAAGAACCTGAGACAGTCGCCGCCGACGGGCAAGCGGAAGAAGGTGAATCAGCGCGTGGACGTGGTGGTCTGATGCAACGCATTGCAGGGCTCGGCAAGAGCTAGAAAACGTGCTAGTGTCTACTGATGGATTAATGCGCGTTGCACGCGTGTTGGCGAATTGCGAGGCGGTGAAGACATGACACGCGATGCCGACAACGATAATTCCACCGCCGCATCACGGCGAGCCCACGAACATGCGCAGTCCTGGCAGGGCATGACCCATGGCAATGCGGCACTTGCAGATCGGTTGGCGGCAGATATCGGTCCAGACGCGGCAGGCGATTTTCACTCATCGACGGGCGGCGAAACGAGTGTTGAAGCCTCTCTAGCCGAGACGTTTCCCGATAGCGGGACGGCCGAACCCGTCAGCAGCAACTTTGAAAACCAAGTCGCCGCGCATGGTTGGGCTGCTGCTCCAGGTATCCCGAGCTCTGACGCAGTTCCGATTGAAGTTCTTGGCATTGCGACGCCGCATCGTCCGATACCAGCAGCCAGACAGACACAGATTAAGCCACGGCCAGCGCGTCCGAGAACGCGCCGCCAAACAAACGCATCGGACCTTGGTAAGCAGGGGAACGCACACTTATTCAATATCCCGCCTGAAGCTGCTCAGCCCGAGCAATCACCAATGGAGCAGGCGATCAACGTCAAGCCACGCCCTCCGTTGACGTCCCAGCCTGGGTTTCTGGCGGGGCTTGTCGCAGCCCTGGTCTGTGGCGGCGGTTACTACGCCTATTTGGTATTCTGACTGCCGCTGGCACCGTTTGCACCGATCTTGACATGACTCAACGTCTGACCGGTTTTGAGATCTACAATCAACACTCCGAACTTGTCCCCCGGTCCCTGATACAGGATCGATAGCTGAGAGCCATCTGTCGAAGTTCTGACAGGGCGGGCATTTGTCGGAATTGATACGGTTGCCTCTGCGGCAAGCGTGGATGTCTGGGATCGGTTGTCAGCCTTTGGCTTCGAAGCCAAGTAAATGATACGACCCACAACCAAAACGAGACCGACGACGATTAAGACGCCCATGCCAACGACAGCGAACTTGAGCGCGGCGACACCGGCAGGCGACAAGGGGCCGTCGTAAGTCTCGTTAGAAGATTGCTCTTTGGTTTCGGTCATATCGGGTTTCGCCTTTACGTTTGGCGCAGGAAGATGATCGCCGCTTAAGAACACAGCAACTTTGTGCTTTTATTCGGCACCACTCCGTCTCTCACTAAGAACACGCTTCTCTAGGCTTAGGAAAAATGTCTGCGGACGAAAATGCGGTGATTAGACTTGTCGTTGGACCAGACAACGACGGCCTCAGGCTTGATCGGTTTGCTGCCAGCGGCACGAGCGAGCTGAGCCGCCAACGCATAAAGCATCTGATACTGGAGGGCGCCGTAACGGTGGATGACGGCGTTTGCACGGATGCCAGCCGAAAACTTCGTCCGAGCGAGATCGTTTGCGTCCGCGTTCCACCCTCCGAACCGGCGGGTTACGAAGCCGAAGCAATTGAACTGAATATTGCCCACGAGGACGAGCATTTAATCGTCGTCGACAAACCAGCTGGTATGGTCACGCATCCCGCGCCTGGTCACACAAGCGGCACCCTGGTCAATGCGCTCCTGGCCCATAGTGCTGGCCAGCTCTCTGGGATTGGCGGCGTTCAGCGGCCAGGAATTGTCCATCGCCTCGACAAAGATACATCCGGCCTATTGGTTGTCGCCAAGTCGGACCGTGCCCACCAAGGGCTCTCAGAGCAGTTTGCCGCTCATGGAGCCGATGGCAAGTTGCAGCGCACATATGCGGCCTTGGTCTGGGGCACACCGGAACGCAGAGTGGGGCGCATATCAGCCGCGATCGGACGAAGCCGGACCAACCGGCGTAAGATGGCGATCGTTGCCGAGCCGGAGGGGCGTCACGCCGCGACGCATTACAAGGTCGAGCGCAGTTTCGACTGTGGCGAGAATGGGGCAGTTAGTCTGCTACAACTCAATTTGGAGACCGGGCGCACGCATCAGATCCGTGTGCACATGGCTTCAATCGGACACCCTCTTCTTGGTGACCACGTTTATGGTGCCGGCTTCAAAAGCAGCGCGCGGAAACTTTTATCTGCGGCACAGCAGGCGTTAACCTACCTTGATCGCCAGGCGCTACACGCAGCCACCCTCGGATTTGAACACCCGGTGTCAGGCGAGAATTTGCTGTTCGAGAGCCCCCTGCCGGATGACATAGATCGGCTAATTAATGCTTTGGAAACAGGCAATTAATGCAATTTGCGCAAGCGTCCTTCAGCTTCGGGCAATCCAACTGATGTAACGCTTCGTTTCTTAACAAACTCAGCTTGCGGAGACGTTCGTTGACCAGCGTTTCACTATACCGCGATTTTCCGTGACGGATTCTGCACAGCTTGTTCGTTGGTTTGAGAGCGGGACACCCTATATGAACAATGTGTGGCCAAGCTTTTGTGCCAATAACGTGAGCAAGCCATATCAAATGGAGGACGCCGGAAACACAGGACTAATTGTGGAGATGGCGAGAAAAATGAGATGACGACACAAGCATTACCGACGGTAGCTGAAGGATCAGGCGGGCTTTCGCGCTACCTGGAAGAGATCCGCCGTTTCCCAATGCTGGAGCCGAATCAGGAATATATGCTCGCCAAGCGCTGGCAAGAGCATGAGGATTCTGAGGCTGCTCAGCAGCTCGTTACGTCACACCTGCGCCTCGTTGCAAAGATTGCGATGGGCTATCGCGGCTACGGCCTGCCGATCGGCGAAGTAATCTCGGAAGGTAATGTTGGCCTGATGCAGGCCGTGAAGCGGTTCGAACCCGATAAAGGGTTCCGTCTGGCTACCTATGCCATGTGGTGGATCCGAGCTTCCATCCAGGAATACATTCTGCGCTCCTGGAGCCTCGTGAAAATGGGCACCACCGCCGCCCAGAAGAAGCTGTTCTTTAACTTGCGGCGCGCTAAGGGCAAGCTGCAGGCGCTGGAAGATGGCGACCTGAAGCCGGATCACGTCAAGCAGATTGCGACTAATCTCGGTGTCAGCGAAGAAGACGTTGTGTCGATGAACCGTCGTTTGGGTGGCGACGCATCATTGAATGCGCCCCTCAGAGCAGACAGTGAATCAGGTGAGTGGCAGGACTGGTTGGTTGATGATCAGCCGGACCAGGAAGAAAACTATGCCCAGGCCGAGGAGCTTGATCGCCGTCGCGGCTATCTGGAAGACGCGATGTCGAGCCTGAATGAGCGTGAGCGAAGGATCTTTGAAGCGCGTCGTCTCGCGGAAGATCCGATCACCCTGGAAGACCTATCGAGCGAGTTCGGCGTCAGCCGCGAGCGTATTCGCCAGATTGAAGTTCGCGCTTTCGAGAAAGTACAGAAGGCTGTCAAACAATCAGCAAAGGGCGACAGCATGGCTGCGCTGGCCTAACTGGCGCAGGCTGTCACGACAACAGATCATGAGCGTCCAAGGGCCTGCGCAAGCAGGCCCTTATAGTTTCGGGGCAAGAAAATGCATGCGATTGGCAAGGAGTGACGATCAACTGAGAGCGTTACCTTGCTCCCACGGCAGCATGCAGCCATCGGCAAGCATGCAATAGAGTCAATGTGGCTTGCCTAGTAGCCTTCTTTCAGGGGAAAGTGCCCGATAGTGAATACTCAGAGATAAGGCTCTAGCAGTTTTGCTAGAGAAGCAAATTGCTGGCATTCAGTGACGTCGGGATACCCAAGGGAAACTTAGGGTACCAGTTTGCAAAGTGGACGTTCGCCTCTAACGAGAAGGCGTTCTGCAAGAGGTTTGACATTGCCAATCGGCTCTACTGGCGCATGCCGATTTCCGTATCGCGAGACGAAGCAACCGGACTCTATCTGGTTCGAGACGAAGGCCAGGCGGAGAGAGAAAACGCATCACCATACAGCATCTTTATTGCCAGACCCGAGCGCGTCTTTCGCTATCGCCTCGGTGTAGCCCATCGCGTAACCAAGCTGGCTAAAAAATACTTCATTGATCGCATCCCTCTCACGAATGGTGACGTCGTGATTGATTGCGGTGCTAACGTCGGAGAGATCGGCCTTTACGTTCGATCGCGCAATGACGTGCAGCTGATTGCCATTGAGCCATCCGAATCAGAGGCGAAGGCTTGTGACGCGAACCTGTTTGATCATCTGCCAGACACGCACAGGTACGCGCTCTGGGACTCATCAGGCATGGAAACATTCTTTGATAGCAATATTACCGCTGACAGCTCACTAATTTCACCGGCGTCTCCGCATGCCGGCGTGACCAAGGTTGCCACAAAGCGTCTCGATGAGTTGGTACGAGAACTGGGCATAGACTGCATAGAGCTTCTCAAAATCGAGGGCGAAGGAGCCGAGCCCGAAATTCTTGCGGGAAGTCAGGAGATCATCTCCAAGGTTTCCCACTGCGTTGTTGATGCCGGGCCGGAGCGTGGAGCAGAAAAACGGCACGTGATTCCGGAGGTGTGCAATTTCCTTTTCGGCGCGGGATTCGAACTATGCGATGTAAACCTAGAGCGACAGATCTACTGGTTCCACAATCGCAAGGCAGCTTGAGCTGATAGCCGGGCATCGGCCGTGGACACGACTAAGCCAGACCTTCCAGTGATTGATGTTGGCGTGGCCACTCTCTGTCTTCGATATCAATGTAACCGCCGCGCAATTCGGCGGTCACGCCTTCCAACCGCCGAATTTAAGTGACCTAATCCTCGCCAAAGGTAGAGCATAAATCTGATAGTCCTCCGGGGTGCTATGGAGCCCAAATCGCAGAACCTCCTGTGCTTGCAAGCTCAAAATCGGTGACGAAAACAAATGGCTGAAAAACTGCGGCTGGGTCAGGCCCGCCTGGAAATTACGACAAAGATCACCTTGGCTGTTCTTGCACTCGCCAGTGGTGTTTACACCTACCTTGGTGTTCGCGGATTGTTGAATGGCGATGCCGCAATGGTGTTCTTCGGTGCGGTGATCTACTCGACCGCTGTCTCGATCGGCATCTATGCGTTCTGGTCGTACCTAATGCGCTTCCTACCGCATATCGAGTCGGCGTCATCTCGGGCCTGGTTGTTTCTCGCCATGGCCATCGGTTCGGGTATGATCGTTGCGATGTCGAGCTGGCTCAATGCAGCGGCATTAGCAGGGTCGGCGGCCCTCGAACAACACATGGCCAATGCTACTGAAACCTATCAACAGCAGCTTGACGAGGCGCATGCCAACGCGCTCGCGGCGCAAAGCCTGTTGCCCGACATACAACTTGCATCCAGACGTTTCGCAAGTCTGGCCCAACAGGAACGATCGACCGGCGCACTGACAGGGACTTCGGGTTCCGGCACTGTCGTGCAGCTTCTCAATCAAATGTCGACAGAGCTGAATCGTCTTGCACTGGAGGTCGAGGAGAGCCGCGGTGCTGTCAAACGACTTTATGAAAGCGGCGGGCGCAATCTTGCACGGATGCGCGCGCTTGTTTCCAACTCCGGCCCAATCGAAGGGCGCTCCAATGCTTTTGGTGAGGAAACGCTGAAGCTGATTGGGCAGATTACGGCCTTGCAGCAGACATCAGTCGCGCCATCTGTTCGGCGCGCAGCTGAAGACCTGGGCAAGACGTTTATTGCACCCATTGCCGATGGCAAGGATACCGGTCTCCAGCAACGCCAAACCGAGGTTGTCAGTCGGGTCGAGACGGCGTTGCGGGCGCAGAGCCGGGCGCTGTCGAATGCAGCCGATGAAATTCTACTGCGTCGTCCGGTAAAGCCGGCGCGGTTTCAACCACTCACGCCACCTGAAGCCGTTCTTGTCTATGCGACTGACTTCCTACCGAGTTGGGCGGGTGCGATTTCAATCGATCTGCTGCCGGCCGTCCTCGTCTTCATCATGATCATTGTTGAGGGCGCCATTCGCCGGTCCGACGGTGTTGAGCTAGATGCAGAGATGATGAGCGCTGCCGACGTCATGCGCGGTGCCGCCATCTTCAAGCAAATGGAAGAGCGTTTCGGCCGCCATGCTGCTGCCGAGGAAGCCCAACAGCGTATCGATGCAGCATCCCAGGCCGGACCAGCTCATTCTGAGGCGACGCAATCCGAGCCAACGAACATCACGCAGATCAGTCTCCCTGCCAACCAGAAGCACAGAGACTAAGTGCCGGGATAGGTTTGACGTGGAACCAACAGCGGATACCGAAGGCGATCAACGCAGATCCAAGTCGTCGTTGCGATCAAGGATCCTCAACGAGCGCACAATACTGCTGAGTGTGTTCTGGACTTTGATCGGCTTGACCGGCGCATTTCTGATGCTCGACTTTCGCACCATCTATCAGCAGGCCAACGCGCCGCTACCAGGTGAAACCGACCGGCGGGAACCGTTGGTCATGGCGCCACCGAAGCAACGCGATAACGTGAGGCCCTATCTTCCGCGCACGATGCCCATGACCAGCAGGCGCAAGGCGCCGCGAATGCCTGGCTATGCTAAACCGGTGTCCGCCCCTCTCGTTGCCAAGCGCATGACGTTCGTGCGCGGCCCGAAAGGTGAAGCAAGCGCCGTCGGCCGAATCGAGCCAGGTACTGCCAGGGAGTTTGCCGAGTTTCTTGATGGCCAGAACGGCGAGGTTCGCGTCGTCCATCTGCACTCACCCGGCGGTTCCGTGCAGGATGCACTGGCGATGTCAAAGCTCATTCGCGCAAAGGACATTAAGACGACGGTTCCCAGCAACGCTTACTGCGCTTCCTCGTGTCCGATCGTATTTTCCGGTGGCAAGTCAAGAATTGTCGGTCGTCCAGCCTGGGTTGGTGTGCATCAGGTTTTCGCTGTCGGCGATGCCCCGGGCACTCTCGCCGACGGCATGTCCCGTGGTCAGCAGATCTCGGCAGAAGTCGTCCAGCACTTGGTCAAGATGGGCATCGATCCGCGCGCCTGGGTCCACGCCATGCAAACCCCCAGTAACCAGCTGTATTTGTTCACGCGGAAGCAGTTGAAGACCTACAAGATCGCAACTGAACTCAAGTCCAGTTAGCCAAACCCCCTGATGTATTTCAGTTACGTGTTTCAAGTGTCGTGCAGCGCGCTGACCACAATGTGTTAACGAACAGCCATACGAATCACTTAGACTTTAGAAGTCGTTGGAGAGGCAACCCTTAAAAACGGCGCGTTGGATTTTATCCGACGTTTTGTGCGTGCGTCAGAGCTTACGGCGGAAATGCCTTGAAGCATCTGGACTCCAGGTGGACTCACGCCGGTGACCTACCGGCAACATGGCAGGCGGCAAAGGATGAAGCCGCTCGAATACGCTACTCACGCGTAGACAGGCCGAGTCACCCTATCTCATCCTCAATCGTCGAATTGGCACCATTCCTGACCAAGACACCACGACCGTTTGTGGCCATTGCTGAGGCGCAAGTGGGGGGACGTGTCGTCGTGGGAAGACGTCGGACTGCTCGCCGGCGGGTGATGACTCGGCATCTGAACGACGATGGAGAAGCTTATGCTGAAGCGCCGACATCAACAGTTCTCTTCTGTCCCGGGTAGTACGAGGATCTTGGCGAGATTAAACCGCTTCACTCATTCGATGGAGGTCTGGCTCCATAGACTGCTCTGGCGACTAATCGCTTGCCATCACCCTCCAAGTAGGATCTAACGCACACCCCTGTCTGGCGCCTCGATAAGTGCAACGAGTTAAGAGCGCAGCCGGACCAGAACGATAAAGCCGGTCCAACAAGACCGGCTTTTCTATTTTGTGTCCGTCGCTTCAAGCGTGATTGCGTCATGCCCCTCGGGCAGTATCCGGAAATTGAACTAAGCTGCCTGCACGAACGCGTCGACGACCCGCTTACGGCCGTTGCCTTCAAACTCGACCGTTAGCTTGTTGCCATCCACCTCGACGACTTCCCCAAAGCCGAACTTCTGGTGATGAACTCGCGTTCCGACCGAGAATGATGACGGTGTGCTCGTCGACGAGGCAACCAGCTCGCCTTCGATCAATTTCGGCCCGCCACGCGATTTCTCGCCCTGGCGCTTCCATTGCGACTGGGCACGTTGCCAGCCTGGGGTATCGTAGGCGCTCTCAAAGCGTTTCGAAGGCTCATCAAACCGGCTCGCACCATACGGATTGCCAAAGCCGCTGTTGAAGTTGGAATAGCTACCGCCGAACGGACTTTGGCTTTGCTGGATTTCGATATGATCTTCGGGCAGCTCATCAACGAACCGGGATGCCGTCGCGCTTTGATATAGACCGCGCGTGCGTCTGTTCTGGGCAAAGGAGACTTTCGCAGTTCGCCGTGCCCGCGTGAGGCCGACATAGGCAAGACGGCGCTCCTCTTCGAGACCGGCTAGACCGCTTTCATCAAGCGCACGCTGATGCGGGAACAGTCCTTCTTCCCAGCCCGGCAGGAAAACGGTATCGAACTCCAGGCCTTTGGCGCCATGCAAGGTCATCAGCGTGACGCGCTGTCCATCATTCGCCTGCTCGGTATCCATCACAAGCGACACGTGCTCCAGGAAGCCTGCCAGCGATTCAAACTCATCCATGAACCGGATCAGTTCCTTCAGGTTTTCCAGTCGCGACTGGGCTTGTGGCGACTTATCGGCCTGCCACATCGCGGTATAGCCGCTCTCATCGAGGATCATTTCGGCAAAGTCGGTGTGACGTTGGCTTTCAATCTCGTTACGCCAACGCTCAAAGCTTTGCACCAGCTGTGCAAGCGAACGCCGGGCCTTGCCGCCAATCTCTTCTGTCTCGACAATCTCGCGAGCTGCCTGGAACAACGGAATGCCACGGGCGCGGGCCAACTCCCGCACCTTGCGCACAGACGTATCGCCGATGCCGCGTTTGGGTACGTTGACGATCCGCTCGAACTTGAGATCGTTAAGTGGATTGTTCGCCGTCTCCAGATAGGCAATGGCGTCTTTGATTTCCTGGCGCTCGTAGAAGCGCGGGCCCCCTATCACGCGGTAGGGAATGCCAAGGGTGACGAAGCGGTCTTCAAATGCCCGCATCTGAAACGATGCCCGCAACAGAATTGCGATTTCGTTCAGCTCGGCTCCCGCCTTGTTCAGGTTCTCAATGTCATCGCTGATGCCGCGCGCTTCTTCCTCATCGTCCCAGACACCGGTGACAGTCACACGGTTGCCGTCGACGTCATCAGTGAAAAGCGTTTTACCAAGCCGGCCTTGATTGTGCGAAATCACGCCTGAGGCTGCGGCTAGGATGTGTCCGGTCGAGCGATAGTTGCGCTCCAGCCGAATGACTTTGGCTCCTGGAAAGTCCGCTTCGAACTTCAGGATGTTGTCAACTTCGGCACCACGCCAGCCGTAGATAGACTGGTCATCATCACCAACGCAGCAAATATTGGGCGAGCCCTGGGCCAGAAGACGAAGCCACAGGTATTGCGCAACGTTGGTGTCCTGATACTCATCAACGAGGATGTATTTGAAGCGTCGGTGATAGTCCTGCAGCACATCGGGTTGTGTCTGAAACAGCCGCAGGCACTCAAGTAGCAAATCGCCGAAGTCCGCCGCGTTGAGTTCCTTCAACCGCTTCTGATAGGCCGCATAGAGCTTCGCACCCTCGCCATTGGCAAAAGCAAACGCCTCGCCCTTGGGAACCTTCTCCGGTGTCAGGCCACGATTCTTCCAATCATCGATCAGTCCCGCCAGTTGCCGTGCCGGCCACCGATCCTTATCGATATTCTCGGCTTCGATGACTTGCTTCAACAGGCGGATCTGATCATCAGTGTCGATAATCGTGAAGCCGGATTTCAGATCGACCAGCTCGCAATGCCGTCTGAGAATGCGCACCCCGATCGAGTGGAATGTCCCGAGCCAAGGCATACCCTCGATGGCTTCGCCAACATAGCCGCCGATCCGCTCCTTCATCTCGCGCGCGGCTTTGTTCGTGAACGTCACGGCGAGGATTTGAGACGGGTAGGCGCGACCGGTCGCGAGAATGTGGGCAATGCGCGATGTCAGAACACGGGTTTTCCCTGTTCCCGCTCCGGCCAAGACCAAAACAGGACCGTCGACGGTCTCGATGGCGACGCGTTGTTCATCGTTGAGACCGGCGAAATAGGGCGCGACGGCACTGGAGGCTTGCAGCGCACGTTCGGAAATACTCTGTTTTGGCTTCGAGAGCTCGGTCACGGATGCCTACAAATTCGATTCGATCACTGATCGGGACTATAGCACGTTGGCTGCGGCAACAATCAGAACGCGAGAAAGGTCCACAAATTCAAGCGCTACAGTGCCTGTTCTGATTTGATTTTTTGGATCAATGGCATCAGCTCACTGTAGTGGGAAAACTTGGCGGCGAAGGTCAATTCATTGACATCAGCCTCGCAGTACCCTTCGGTGAAAAACAAAAACGGAAACCCGGCAGCTCTGGCCGTGGCCTCGTCAACTTCGCTATCGCCAACGTAAATAGCGCGCTCATGATCAAGTTGGTTTGCCGCCGTAATCAAAGGCTTAGGGTCTGGCTTGCGCTCTGGCAACGTGTCTCCGGCGACAACGGATGTGATCATGCCGGCCCATTGACGCGCTTCGATGATGTTGTGTGTCGCGGCGCCGGGCTTGTTTGTGCACATCCCGATGGCAAAACCCTCGCTGTGCAGTTGGTGCAGGACTTGCTCGGCGCCCGGCATCGGTTCACTGGCGCTTCCCGGAACTGCGGCGTGCAGGGCAACGAGGCGCTCGTGATGCTGCTCAAAGGCCTCGGCGCTGCATTTGACACTCAGCGTCGCAAATGCGCGCTCCAGAAACACCCTTGTACCATCCCCGATAAAGTCATGTACTTCCGACAGCTCGAAGTCTCGATGGCCAAGTTCAGACATCAGGGTATTGGCGACCCCCTGAATAACCGGCGCGCTTTCTACAAGGGTGCCGTCAAGATCGAAGATAATTGCTGTCATGTCGGGCTGGGTTCCCCAGAATTAGGAGTGGCAGTGATGTGAGTGTCTCTTGGTCCATCGGTCGCAAATAAGCAACTGATGCTTTTCCAATCCTTGGGGGCAGCAGATCAGATGTGGACTGAACAGCCGATTAGCCACCAGAGCCATGCGTGAAGCAGCCGCGAGGGCCAATAATCACGTGCCAAGTGCTTGTCGACGCGCCACAATGTCGATTGAGACCTGCACAACCAGAACACCCACGCGGAGGACAACAACATGCAACTCAACATGCCAGGCCGGAATGCACTCATAACGGGCGGAAGCCTCGGCATCGGCCGCGCGATTGCCATTCGCTTCGTCGAGTCCGGTGGCAATGTGGCGATCGTGGCAAGACGCCAAGAAGCTTTGGAAGAAGCAAAGGCCGAGATCCAGAAGGCAGGCTCCGGCAAAGTGGTCTGCGTGTCAGCCGACGTCTCAACTGCAGACGGCTGTCAAAAGGCCTACGATGCTGCAGTAGCCGAACTTGGGCAGATCGATGTGCTCGTCAACAATGCCGGCACCTCCAAGCGCGCTGACTTTGAGACGATCACCGATGAAATTTGGCAAAACGATCTTGATCTCAAGCTATTCGCTGCGATTCGTCTGACCAGGCAGGCGATGCCCGGCATGCGTGAACGCCGGTGGGGTCGGATTATCAACGTTCTGAACACTGGCGCTAAGGCGCCGCCGGCATCAGGCGCCCCGACAGCCGTCAGCCGAGCGGCGGGGATGGCCTTGACCAAAGTGCTGGCCGGCGAAGGCGCGCCAGACAATGTCCTGGTCAATGCTGTGCTGGTCGGCCGAATCGAGAGCGATCAATGGGTGCAACGGCATGCAGTGGAGAACAAGGGCCGCTCAATGGAGGACTTCTACCAGGAAATGGGCGGAATCATCCCTATGGGCCGGGTCGGCACGGCGGAGGAGTTCGCGAACATGGTCTGCTTCCTAGCGTCTGATCAGGGCTCTTACATCACCGGCACCGCAATCAACATCGACGGTGGAATGTCACCTGTCGTCTAACGTCGGCTGGGTTGGGACATGAGCAAATCCAGCCCACTCACGAAAGCGTGTGACGAGAGCCAAAGCGGGACGCCGAAAAATTGTTCAGTTTGGCCTCCAAGTAGGCAAATCGTGGCTAATTTACAGCAAGTTATGCCGCGGTTTGCTTCATCACTGCGGTATTCGCGCCCACCAACAAACGGAGGACAAATAGCTCTGCAAACAACAAAGATATGCTAACAGTGAATCAGTTTTGTGGGGCACTGACATGAGCACCCCGTTCGGAGACACGTTGGGACGGTATGAATAATCTTCTGTTATGGGTTGCAGGACTGCTCGTGGCAGGCTTTGCGGCCCTGTTTGCAGTTCCGCCGCTGGTTGACTGGAACCAGTTCAGAGGCGTGTTCGAAGAAGAAGCATCACGGCTGCTTGGTCGCGAAGTGCGTGTTGGCGGCAGCGTCAACCTGCGTATTCTGCCGGTGCCTTATGTTTCGTTCGAGAAGGTCAGCATATCCGACGCACCTGGCTTGCCTGGAGCGTTCCTCCGTGCCGAACGTTTCACGATGCTCCTCTCCGCACCGCCGCTGCTGCGCGGTGTGATGGAGGCGCGCCAGCTCGAAATCGAGTCTCCCGAAATTACACTTCGCTTCAATGAGAGCGGCGGCGGCAACTGGCAGCAGCTGGAGATCCGCGAGCGTGAACTCGCGTTCGTGCCAACTGACGTTTCGCTTCAGTCAGCCATGATCAAGAACGGCCGGATCGTGCTGATTTCGAAAGATGGTAATCGTATTGCCGATCTGGACAAGGTGACGGGAGAGCTCTCTGCCACCAGTCTGCGCGGGCCCTACAAGTTCAACGGTTCGCTCAATATCGGCCAGAACCAGAACGCGCTGCGCATCTCAACGGCATCAATGGATGCCAACGGGCAGCTCCGCTTTAAGCTCTCGTCACGTTCGGCAGTGACGAAGACCCATCATAAGATCGATGGACTCATTCAGGATCTCGCGACAGCACCGCGGATCAGCGGTAAGCTGGAAGCACGCGGACCTGTTCGGCTGGGCAAGGGCGAGACTGGGGAAACGTCCACGTTCTACGACATGAGTGGCCAACTCAACCTCAATTCGAGTGTTGCCGAGTTGAGTGACATGTCAGTTTCCTTTGATAGTGCCGGGCGTCCGCAATTGCTGGTCGGAGCCGCTCGCGCGACATGGGATGGCGGCCTCAAGCTTTCCAGCAAGCTATCGTCCCAGTGGCTCGATCTTGATGCCATCTCCGCTGGCAAAACGCGGAAGTCACCCATCGAAGCGCTCGCCTTTCTGACAGGCGATGCGATCGGTACCGGACCCAATGGCAGCTCAAATCTCCAGATCGAATTGGAGCAAACCAGTCTCGGCGGTGAGGTTGTCAGCGCACTCAATGTTCGCCTGCTCGAAAAGGCTGGCAAGTTTCACGTTGACCATATCAGTGCGCTTCTTCCGGGACGCACCCAGTTCCGGGCCAACGGCCAGGTACGCATGTTGGAAAGTGGTCTCGGTGGCGAAGGTCAACTGCTGCTCAACGGACGCAGCCTCGATAAGTTTCTTGGATGGTTGCAGCTTGAGACCGGTGAGCTCAAGGGGCGTGCCGCCGGCGCGTTTGAGTTTTCGGCCGATGTTGCCGTCGCACCAAAGAAGGTCGGAATTTCAGACGCACGCATGCGCTTTGCGAGCGGCGACTCGCGCGGCTCGTTTGAGTTTGATTGGAGTGACACACCACGCATCAAGCTGCAGGCCGATGGCGACCATATCGATGTCTCTGGCTTAGGCGCTCGGCTTCTGGCACCAGAAAGCATAGCCTATGTGCTAGGCATTGGGCAGCCGGTTACAAAGAAGCCATCTCCAGCGCTGCAGTTTCTGAGCAAACACGATCTTGATTTGGATCTGAATGTTCGCGACATGACGGACGGCGAGCAAACACTGACAGATGTTGGTATTCGTATGTCCAGAACCGGTCGTGCCGTCCGGTTTTCGAGATCAAAGTTGACCTTCCAGCCAGGTCTGGAACTGGAGATCGAAGGTGAAGTCGACCGCGGCAAGGACGGCGCCATATGGGATCTCTCCGGCTTGATCGATGTGCAGGACCCGAGAGCACTCGGCAAGCTGCATGGCCTGGTTGGCGACATCATCAAGCAGTCAGAACGTCCGCGAATTCTGTTTAGAAGCGCTCCGTTAGCAGCTGCGTTTGTCACCAAGGCAACGAATAAGGACGGCGAGTGGAACTCCGCCCTGTCACTAGATGGTACGCTCGGCACGGATCGGCTGCGCATGTCGGTGAACTCGAAGGGGAGGCCAGGCCAGTGGCGCGAAAATCCACTGGAAGCTGATCTCAAGATAGACGGTTATGCTGAGACCGCTCTCTTCAAACTCCTAAATTGGGAGCGCGTGGGAACTCCTGCTCAATCGGGACCGGCCGGTGCAACTGGCAACAATGTTGATGGTGCAGTGCCGTCGCTGTTCCGACTGAAATTGTCCGGCATTCCCAAGCAGGAGTTGACGGCCTCCGCGGCTCTGGCAGGCAGTGCGTGGCAATTGCGTTTGAAAGGCAAGGGCAAGCCCGGCAGCGACAAGCAGCGATATCGCTGGGCGGGCTCCGGCTGGGTGCAGGCAGGTGATATCGGGCAGACCGTGCGCACAGTCGCGCCCGACTGGCTCCAGCTTGTGCGTGCTGGTGGCGGCGTCGAAGGCGACTTCCACTTTCAGGGACATGCCGGCCAGTGGTCCGTTGAGCCAATCCAGGTCATGGTGGGCGCCAGTCAGGTATCCGGCCAGCTTGATCTTGTCGCGGGCAAGAGTCGAGAGGACCGACCAAAGGTTAGTGGCCGGCTGACAATCAACCAGATAGATGCCGTACCCATCTACCTCGCACTGTTGAAGGGCGAACGGCCTTTCGAGAATACGAACACGGGAAGTCCAACCGACAGCGAGCCGCAGCCAATTTGGCCGGATAGCCCATTCAACCTGGCTGCGCTGCGGTTGTTCGATGCCAAACTCAGTATCGGAACGTCGTCACTTAAACTGTCGCCCGCACTTGTGGTCTCGAATGTCAGTTCGCAAGTGATTATCGCGTCCGGTGTCTTGGACGTCAAACTCAACAAGGGAAGCTTGTTGGGTGGCGGGATCACCGCGACAGGGAAACTTTCACCTGAACAGGCGGGCGCTAAACTCGCAGTCAATCTGCTGCTGAAGGATGCTCAGCTGAGACGCGTGACGTCCGGCGGTTTGCTCGAGCAGAAACTGAAGGGCCGGGCTGACATTGAGATTGCAGCCCAAGGTCAGGCCCTTAGTCCGCGTGCCTTAGCGATCGCGCTCGCTGGGAATGGTACGGCTCGCATCAAGAGTGGACGTGTGCCAGGTCTCGCCTCCAAAGAGCTGACGCAGGTTGCCGACAGTATTGTCCTAGCGGAGACAAACGCAGAAGATATTGGCACCGTCATTGATGGGCGCGTGACGAACGGGACAGTCAATATCGGCAATCAATCCATGAATCTGGCGCTACGTGACGGTACTCTCACGATAAGCCCGTTCGTCGCGCGGACCGGTGAAACAGCATCAGCTTCGAATAGAACCTCTTTCGATCTCGTGCATGGCGTGATTGACAGCCAATGGGACATTCCCACCCGCCTCAATCGCGCGATCGTCGAAGGCGTTGATCCGCAGAAGCCGCTTCCGCCCGTTCGCATTACGTATAGCGGCGTGCTGGGAGAACTTGCCAAGATTGCTCCACGGGTCAGTATTGGCGATCTCCAGCGCGAATTGACTGTTCAGCGCATGGAGAATGATGTCCGTCGGTTGGAGCGGCAGAGACGCGAAGACGAAGCACGCGCCAAGGCTGAAACCGAGCGGTTGCAACGTTTGGAGCGCGAGCGCTTGGAGGCGTTGGAAGAAGAGCGGCGCAAACGTCGGTCGAGTTTGCCACAGCCGGCAGCTGTTCCTGTGAATCCGCAGACGGCGCCACTGCCGCGACAACCGCAAATTGGCGCGCAGCCGCTATCGGGCGGCAACACAGGCACCGTAGAGCGTCAGGCGCTGCCCCCGGTAACGCCCGGCCAGACCGTGCCGAACGCCCAGCAGCCAGGTGCGGCGCTTCCCAACACACCAACGGGCCCGATATTTGGTCCGCAAGGGGCCGGTCTGCAGCAGCCGATTGATGGTAGCAACCAAGCTGCAGCGCCACCATTGCCATCGGCTTCACCACCGCGTCCGAAACGCGTGCGTCCGCCACGCCGCGAAAAGTTTGATCCCTTCAACCAGGACAACAACTAGCAACGTTGCGAGAACACGCGGTCGAGGCGAAGCCAATCCAGTTAAGCCTGCCAAACTAGCCGTGCACTTCTGGCGCACGCTCCGGTGCGTTCTCCGGATACGGGAAGAGCTCATCAAGTGGCGTTGAGCGTCCGTCGCTTTGGACAATGCGCACGTGATAGCGCTTCAGGGCTCTGGGGTGCCGCGCGCCGCAGGAATGAGCGATGACACCGACCCCGTAGCGCATCTTGCCAACGAAGTTCTTGACGCGCTCCGATTTATCGGTCGGATCAAGTCCACGCTGGAGACGCCTATCGTGGGTCGTGATCCCTGTCGGACAGGTGTTTTTGTTGCACTTGAGGGCCTGGATACACCCAAGAGCAAACATGAAACCGCGTGCCGAAGTCACGAAGTCTGCACCTGCACAATACGCCCATGCGACCTCGGCCGGCGTGATGAGTTTTCCTGAGACGATAACCCGGATACGATCCCGTAAACCGTGACGTATCAGGAGATCAACCACCATGGGCAGTGATTGTCTGATCGGCAGTCCGACATTGTCCATCAAAGGCATGGGCGCAGCACCCGTGCCGCCGTCACCACTATCGATCGTAATAAAGTCCGGCGCACTCTCGATGCCGCGCGCGTGGATTTCGGTACACATGGACTCCAGCCAACCGTAGGCACCCAGTACGCATTTGAATCCCGTTGGCTTGCCGGTTACTTCTCGAACATGTGCAATGAAGTCCAGTAGCTCGGCATTGGAGTCGATTTCGGGATGACGGTTCGGCGAAATTGAATCCGTATTGCGTTTGATGCCACGGATCTTGGCAATTTCTTTCGTGACCTTTGCCGCCGGCAGGATGCCGCCTTTGCCTGGCTTGGCACCCTGGCTCATCTTGACTTCGAACATGCGGACCTGCTCGTGGGCTGCAACCTCGCGCAGCTTCTCGTCACTCAGTCGACCGTCTTCATCGCGGACACCGTACTTCGCCGTACCGATTTGAAAAACGATGTCGCAACCACCTTCGAGGTGATACGGCGACAACCCGCCTTCGCCGGTGTTGAGCCAGCAGTTGGCCTTTTTGGCACCGCGTGACAGGGCCAGAACGGCCGGGCGCGAAATGGCACCAAAGCTCATGCCGGAGATGTTGATGATGGATTGCGCCGCATAGGGCTGTCGGCTGTAGGGTCCGATCGTTAGTGGAGGGGTCTCAACCGCATCTTCATCCAATGTCGGGTAGGGGCAGTTCACAAAGATGGAGGTTCCGGGTGGTGACAGGTTCTTCGTCGAGCCAAATGCAATCGTGTTATCGACCCCTTCCGAGGACTTATAGACCCACTCGCGCTCTGCCCGGTTAAACGGCATCTCTTCACGGTCCATGGCGAAGAAGTATTGGCGGAAGAATTCACCAAGCGTCGAGAACAGATAACGGAATCGTCCGACCACCGGATAGTTTCGGCGGATCGCATCATGAGTCTGCGAGACGTCAGCAATAAACATGATGACAATGGCCAGAAAGGCCAAGCCAATGAAGACGATAAAGAGCGTCGCGAGAGACGCCAGTGCTTCCCCCAGGAAGCCGTCAAACGGGCTCATCATGCTTGCTTTCCTCCCTCAGTATTGGACCGCCAAAGATTTCGCGGTGGTCTCAGATTTGGCGCGGACCAGTTTGGATACTGGCATTGATTTCCAATGTCCGACAACGGTCGCTGGCGTTGAGATAATTTAATGGTTGAGCAGCAGATGTCTCTCGCCGAAAATTGTCTCGTGTTTCTTGGCCCCAATTGGCTGCGTCTTGCATTTAGTCGCGATGCAATTATTGGAACCAGGAAGAACATGAATAGCGGTTTGCGCCAATGACGCGCGGGAGACAATGGCACAATCAATAAAATGGCTGTTTGTTTACGGGACCCTACTATCACGCTCCCGTGATCGGGTCGGTCGCGACATGCGGCACCGCCTTGAAAATCAATGCGTGGTGCGGCGGCCTGCCCGGATTGCCGGGCTGCTTTATGACCTGGGCGGCTATCCGGGTTGGAGAGATAAGCCGGGCAGCAATTTCTGGATCAGCGGAGAGGTTTTGCTTTTGAAAGACGCGGTACAGGCGTTCGCATGGCTGGACCCTTACGAAAATTTCGACCCGTTACGACCCAACGAAGGCGAATATGCGCGCGTCGTGCAACAAGTCATGGTCGGCGCACGATCTGGGGTTAAAGCCTGGGCGTATAGCTACCGTGGACCGCTGGAGGGCGCAAAGCTGATTGATTGCGGGAATTGGCTCGTCGGACCACCGCGATATCGGACATGATCTGACATGACGCCCTCGGAATTGTATCCCATTGTGACGTGGAGACCAGAACGATGTGCTCTGGAAAGCGCAATCATAAACTTTGAGGACGAATGGTAGGTCCGAGAATTCACAGCACAACCACCAGACATTAAAAAGGACGCAAATGGCTTAGATTTAAAAGCCGCGTGCTGAGGAAATGTCGACGTGAACCTCCTCGAAGTTTTGAGTTTTGTTGGTACGGATCCCGTGCGCTCCAGCGGTTTTGCAGATCGACTCGCGAGCGCTGGGAAGGCCGATCCGGAAATTGTGCAGCATATGGCTCGACACTACGCTGGAGCCTTTCCAGCCTCGTACCTCGGCGATGAGCAGTCTATGATCGATCTCGCCGAAGGGCTTGGCATCGATGGTTTGCCGGTGCCGGTTGACAGCTTGCGCGACGTGCCGGCGACCCAGTCCATTCTTGAAGGACGCGCAACGCTCAACTTTCGCAGAGTGAGGTCCAGGCAGGCGCGCAAGGCAGCGGAAGCCATACAGAGTGCACTCATCAAGATCGGGGCACACTATCCGGGTTTGGATGTCGAGACGCGTCAAACACTGCTGATGCTTCCCGACGGTGCAGATGCTCGGCCCGGGAAGAAAACTCGCAAAGCATTGCAGGCAGCACTGGGTATCGCGATCGGTTCGGCCGACGACGCCTCAAGTCGGTCGTCCTCCAATGGACCATCTAAGCTCGATCAGAGCGGTGCCAAGGCGATTGAGAAGCTTCTCAAACACGCCGATATGCCGCCGCTCAAATTAGCGTTGGATCCTCATAACTTTATCGATGGCGAGCCTGGTGACTGTGTCTACATTGGTTTCCTGAACAACGGCAAATGGGAAGCCAGGTTCCTCACGCAACACATGGTGCGTTCCGGTGTGCGGTTGGAGACACTCGTGGAGGAGACGGACGAGGGACCGACAGGTTTCGTTGACAATGGCAAGACCTATGATCTGCGATCACTGACTTCGATCTATGAAGTGATCGATGACCTATTGCGCCCTCCACCAACAACAGAGAAGCGCGAAGAGATTGCCGAGTTCCTTTGGCAGATGCCTGCCACACATCGTGTCCTCGACGAAATGATTCAACTGCTCATTGCCTTTCATCAAGCCGCCCATGGCAGGCGCCGCCTCGAAATGCTGATCTTGAGCGGGCACCACATGACAAGCCCGCGCGTTGACAACTTCGGAATGATCACCGGCCAGAATCTCGCGCAGCCCTATCAGGGCGTCGGCCCCGCGGCCGTGCCTGAAGACTGTCTTGTGATGTTGGCGCGGATCTATCCGGAAGTCGCGCAGCAGATTGGCTTTGTCATGTATCCGGCATGCTATCGCCTACGCCACACCGACATCATCCGCGAGTTCATCGATCCCGATAATCGCGATTGGACGCCCTTTGCGCGTTTTCGCGAGAACGGTGACGGTGTCGCCATCGGTTACCATCACTCGGCACCTGGATCATGGGCTGGCGGAATTCCGCAGATCCTGGCAGCCGTTGATGCCTATCGAACGTCTCGCGTCGAAAGGGGCGGCACTGGTTTTGTAACCGGCAAAGACTATCTCGAAGCGCTTGAGAAGATTGGCAAGAGGTTCCGGCATAAGCAATCCGACGAAGTTGACTACGCACCGCGCTGGATACCACATATGAACATTGCCAATGCACGAACCGGTCATGTGATCAGCTTTCGAGATCGCGGCGGCGGCACCGGTAGTGGTGCCTCCTACATTCCGCGCTATGACCGGCTGACGCCGATTACAGACCCGACCTTCACCGACAAGCCCAGAGCAGGATCGGCACGGTCCGATGCTGCTAAGGCCCGGCGTGATGAGGCACGCGCACGCAACGCCTACATTAAGGCTGAGCGGCATTGGCGCCGCCATGTGCTGCCGATCCTGGCAGGTAAGTCACGCGTTTTCTCGCTCAGATTGCCCATGGACCTGCGTGATCTAGATCGCAGCAGACCGCAGCCCGTTTCAGATTATCTCGAGCTCCATGACCAGGCTATTGACCTAGTCGAAGCCTTGCCGACCGGCCAGCAATCATTCCTGAAAGTTCGAGAGGATGTCCATTGGCATACATTCGAAGGACAGCGGATGATTGCGGAAAACATGCTTGATTGGCCGAGCAGCTGGATGCCCGAATTCATCGCCGCTTACAGTGAGCGTATCGAAAAGCTCAATCGCGAGTTTGCGGAGCTCGGTCGTGATTTTACAGAAACATCACTCGATGAATTGTCCGCTGAGACTTTTAAAAGTTCCGACTGGGTTGCCTGGATAGAGATGCTGGATAACGCAATCTTTCAGGCGCAAAGCCATCCTGATGAACCGGTTGCAAAGCAGAGCCAGTTTGATGCGATGAGTATTCGCGACGCGGCCGTGCAACTTCTGACCCCACCCTTCGGCCAAACGGTCAGGGGTAACGCCATAGCGGATCTCAGGAGCCGGTTTCCAATGTGGCCTCAGAGGAAGCTGGCAAACATCCTTGCCGGCACGCGTGAGATCCCAATCTTCGGGTTGCAGTTGTGGGCGAGCCCGATCGATAAGACTGTGCGCTCGGGCGCTGACATTGCGACGATCAATTTTCAGGCGCGTCGACACTTCGACGATCTTACGTTTGCCGTCATCGATGATCTCGCCGATGACATGGAAGTGGTCGATGTTGGGGCGGGGAAAGGCCTGCGCCTCGTCAAGGATGCTGCGGGCTTGGAAACAGTTGTCAATCGAGGTCGTATTGATGTGCGTATGCGCGTGTCAGAACTCAATGGACCAAGCTGGATCGTTCATGCCCCACTGACCTGGCGGGGCTAATCAGGCTCCGAGTTGGCACGGATCCATCGCGGTCGGGCGGACGCCGATATCTTGCGATAACCGAATGAGATACCCATCGGGGTCCTGTACGGCGAACTGACGAACACCAAGATCCTGATCGTTGCACCGATACCATCGCTCTTCCAAGGGCAGAAAGCATGTGAGCCCTGCGCCAGTAATTTTGACATGCAGTTGGTCCACGTTCGTGACCTGAATTTCAAAGTTCACACCACGGCCATACGGATGTTCCAATACGGCCTTTGGCCAGAGACGATCCTGCGCATTGGATTGCTCCAACATGATTTCTGCGCCGTCCCTCTGCACAAGCGCGAAACGATCTTCCGGCCGATCGTAGAGGACGGTGAAGCCGAGAAGGTCTCTGTAAAAGTGGAGACTTTTTTCAATATCGGAGCAGATCAGCTCTGGAACGAGTTTCGGTCTCATGTTGTTAAATCAATGCGTCGCTGGTCAGTCGTCGCATTTGATTGTGGTCGGGCGATCGAAAAACACAAGTCCTGTTTGAGCTCTAGGCCGGCGCGCTTACTTACCCTTCTTGTGGATGACTTCGGGGAAGATCCAAAACGACACCACCGAAAATGCTCCGAAGAAGAGAGCCAGATAAGAGCTAATGGGCTGCTCGAGCGAAGTCAGGAAAACATGACCGGCGTATGCCACAGCTAGCACCACGATCGAGAAAAGAATCTTGACGGGAGTTGGCATAGCAACGGTTCTCCATCTTGAAAATATTCTTACTTGCATTTGTAATATATCACCAGTATATCAAAAATGCAAATGCCTCATGTCGTAAGTGAGCGAGGTGAAGAAAGCCAATGAAGACGTATCGTGGTGACCGAACAATCGACGGGATCGTCGTAAATGTTGACGAGCGCCCATTGGATCAGGCCTTGGGCATAAAGACGGTTTGCGATGATGGTTTTGAATGGGGCTTTGAAGGCCCTGCATCATCCCAATTGGCCCTGGCACTATTGGTCGATCACCTGGACGATCCGCACACGGCCGTGAGACTGCATCAGATGTTTATGCAGGAGATTGTCGCA
Organism: Hyphomicrobiaceae bacterium; assembly: GCA_965247245.1. Lineage (GTDB taxonomy): Bacteria > Pseudomonadota > Alphaproteobacteria > Rhizobiales > Hyphomicrobiaceae > Tectiglobus. The sequence goes on from CBDFGV010000001.1 coordinate 235,289, forward strand.
AACCTGGCAAACGAATGGGTGCTGACAACCTCAGACATTGCAGAAGCGGTTGCGCAATTGGATCAGTAGAGGACAGTCGCACGCACTGCACTCAATAGGTCAAGACCTCAAGGATGACGGAGAAAGCTGATGGAAATCGCAACGAGTGAAATGAGTGATCGCCAACGTGGTTATCGTCACACATACCGTGAGCGTGTCGCCGGTTGGTACAATGGTTGGCTGCACGTCTTCTTTATTTATGCGATGGGCTTTACAGCGCTCTACATCTACATCACGGCTATGGAGAACGTAACAGCGCTTGAGTATCTCGTTGTTCCTCTCACCTTCCTGATGTGCAACTTCTTCGAGTGGTGGATTCATCGTTATGTGATGCATCGACCATCAAAGGTTCCGTTATTCCGAGCCGTGTACTCACGCCACACGCTGATGCATCATCAGTTCTTCACCGAGCATGAAATGCGCTTCGCGGATCATCACGACTGGCGTGTTACGTTCTTCCCGCCCTACTCGTTGGTTGTCTTTACATTGATGTCGATCCCGGCCGCGTTTGTGCTCGGCTGGCTGTTCTCATCCAACGTCGGGTGGCTGTTCATAACAACAACGACATCGATGTATCTGATCTACGAGTTCATGCACTTCTGCTGCCACGTCGATGACAATTGGTTTGTGCGCAACGCTCCGTTCATCAATACGATCCGCCGGCATCATACTGCACACCACGATCAGAACATCATGATGGAGCGCAACATGAACCTGACGTTTCCGATCATGGATTGGCTGTTTGGCACTTCGGACCTGAATCGCGGTCTGCTTGGTCATATTTTCAATGGATACGACAGCCGTCACGTCAAGACCGACATGCGCCGCACGTCGACGACTCCGCGGATCAAGCCGGCAACGGCGGTAAGCCCTGCTGAGTAAGTAATAGGTTGTGGGTGAGCGCATGGTGCGCGATTGCGCGGCCGCACTCGCTCCGGCCGTTTACACAGGCGCTTCCAAAGATGCCCTTGTGAATTCCTCGATGTAGTCGATCAGGAGATCCGAGGCGCGGGCGGCCTCGCGCCGGCGCCCTGCGCAGATTGCGTCTGCCAGGTCCGCATGAAGCTTGGCGCAGCGCGGCAAGTCGAGAACCTGCTTGTAGTGCACGTACCAAAACCTTCGCGACAGTCCGTGCGTCAACGCCATGGCGCGCTGGGCATATTCGTTCCGGCATGATTGGGAAACGAGGAGATTGAGTTCACGGTCAAGGCGCATGAACGCGACATCGTCCTTCTCTTTAGCTGCAGCACGCATGTTGTTGGCGAGTACCTTAAACTGCTCGCGCTCTGCATCACTGGACCGCTCAGCTGCCAAGCGTACCATCAGACGCTCAAGCTCCCGTCGAACCTTGAGCAATTCCAACTGCTTTCTGATGTCGATTTCTGAAACTGCAATGCCGCGCCTTGGCATCACGACGATCAATCCCTCACGCGCTAGCCGCTGCAGCGCTTCCCGTACGGGTGTGCGCCCGATACCCAACACCTCCACCAACTGACCTTCGGAAAGGGTCTCACCGGGGCGCAATTGTAGTGTCACAATCCGTTCTTCCAGCTCCTGATATGCTGTGTCTGTGAGGGTCACTTCAGCCACCCAAGGAGTTTTGCTGATATCCGGTTTGGCACGCAGTCTGCGCGATCCACTACCATGCTCGTGCCTTCTGCTATTGGACACATCCTATATCAGCACCGGGAACGTCTGTCAGTGGTTGATGTCAGTAGGAGTGTTGAAGCCAGCGTAGTGGTTTATATTACCGATCAGGTCAGGTTCGAGAGAAGCCTACACAAAACCAACAACGGTTGGCGAACTATCGCCTTTTTATCCCAATAGTCCCTATCGTCTGTTCATCTCGAAACTATTGGTCAGAAAATGAAAATTGCACCTGTAACCGAGCGCTGGAATGAAGGTGAGCGCGACTGGTCATTCGTGGAAGACGCAGCGCCTAGTATCAGATCATGGGAGCAGCGTGAAGGCATCACTCTTCCCGCCGATTATCGCTCATTCATGCTGGCCTACAACGGCGGCAGCGTCTACCCGCGGCTGTTCATGGATAATGTACCCGTAGGCATTCTGCCGGGCACCGACCAGATTAGCTATATCGATCGGGTCTCGAGTTGGAAGAACGTCGAGTCGCATTGGCGAGGCGAAACCTACGGTGCCGGTTTGCCGCCGGGCCACTTGCTGATCGGGGACACGCCTGGCGCGCTGCAGATCCTAATGGCTGTTTCCGGAGATCGTGCGGGGCAAGTGTTTAGCTGGGTGCATAGCACAAACAAGTGGGGCACCGATGGTAACACCGAGCTTTATCACCTAGCCGACAGCTTCAACAGTTTCTTGCGCCAGCTTTACGATGACGATGAGCAAAGCGACTACGATAGCTGGTATCTGCCGGCCTACCGCGACATCATCAAAGAGTTCTCGATCGGTTAAACGTTAGTCGCAGCAACCCAACGGCAGCAGACCGATCGCAAGTAAGCGCGGCCGCAGAGCGGCGTTCAAGCCTCAGCAATAGATCTGCCAGACATGCGTGCACATTGCTGCTTCCACGGATTGACTGGCAAATATGCCGACTGCAATTCCAGTAATCACTGAGACGGGCCATCCCATTAGGCTACCCATCGTGCGATCTGGCCGGTTTTCGCCCTGGTCCTCTGGCTCGTGAGCCCACCACTTGACGGCCAGGACAATGAGCAAGCCCACCGCGAAGACCGGACTGATATTGAAGACCTGATCGTTAAATGGCAGCTCGGTGTCAGACGCATGCCAAAACCGTTCGAAAATCGGTATCGACAGCGAGACAAGGGCAGCCACAGCGACCGCAATATATGTGAAGAAAAATACCCGCCTCATCGCTCACTCCGGGAAGCTGCGAATCCATGTTGAAATGGATAAAGCGAGGCCTTTCTCTGTCAAGTCCGGACAGATCAAAGGCATGTGGATCATTGATGGATGTGGCTAATCATGTGTTGGTTGGCAACACGTGCGCAAGGGCCGGACGCCATGTTCCCCAGTGGATCGAGAATCAAAATGAAACATGCCCTAACAGTCGGTTAACCGTTCCCCTTTATAACCATCCGAGCACTTGTTGTGATGCGAGAACAGCTGCAATGGCATGATGCCGTCCAAGTGCACCGGCGCGCCCGGTATGTCCCGTAAATGAATTTCCGTAAGGGACAGCAAATGAATAGTATCAATACCAACTTCGCAGCGTTGACGGCCCTCCAGAGCCTGAACGATACCAATAAGGATCTGTTAACAACCCAGAACCGCATCTCCACCGGCCTTCGGATCGGCGATGCATCGGACGGTGCCGCTTACTGGTCCATGTCCACTACAATGAAGTCTGACAATCACGCCCTCTCAGCTGTGTCAGACGCCCTCAGTCTTGGCTCGGCAACTGTCGACGTGGCTTACACGGCTATCAACAGCGCCATCGACGTGACAAACGAAATCAAGGCGAAACTGGTTGCTGCACGCGAGCCAGGTGTGGATCGCTCTCAGATCCAGACCGAGATCGACGCACTTCAAGACCAGCTGCGCAGCGTTGCCAACTCGGCCTCATTCACCGGCGAAAACTGGCTGTCTGTAGACACCGGTTACGCAACCAGTGGCTATCAGGCATCCGAAACGATTGTTTCGTCGTTCACCCGCTCTGGAAGCACGGTGAGTGTTGGTACGATCAGCGTCGATATCTCGTCGACTTACCTCATCAACGCCAACACGGACGGCTCTGGCGGTGCAGGTAGTGCCACGGACATTCAGCTCGGTATCCTGGGTTCTGAGCGCATGACAGCGGCCGAAGCAACGGCTGCAGGCGGTGGTGCAATCGCCGGTGACATCGGCCCGGCCGCAACGTCTGGCTCGATTATCATCGCAAGCTATGACGGTACGGGCGAGATTTCGATCTCGACGGCAACTGACACTCAGATTGACGACTACATCCAGGCCGTCGACCGAGCTATCGGTGAGATGACAACTGCTGCAACAAGCCTCGGTGCCGCACAGTCGCGCATCGATATGCAGGCGTCGTTTATCTCTGAGCTTCAAGACTCCATCGATCGCGGTATCTCTGCACTGGTCGATGCAGACATGAATGAGGAGTCGACACGTCTGCAGGCGCTGCAGGTTCAACAGCAGCTTGGCATTCAGGCCTTGTCGATTGCCAACTCTTCGAGCCAGAACATCCTGTCACTGTTCCGCTAAGTCATAGCGCAGATCAATGACATGTCTGCCCCTCTCCCTCGTTGAGTGGGGCAGATTACTTTTGTAGCAAGGCTATCAGGGCAGTTGCTCGGCATTGGTTATGGCGCCTTGCGACCGCAAGGTTGAGCTGACCTTCTCAGCTGAGAAATCACCATTGGCAAACAAGGCAGCTGCCGTGCCTGCCGCTTGGCCTGTCGCCATGGATGTTCCCATGACGCGGATGGCTGCGCCGGCTTTCCGATCGCCGTCGGCTAGCCGGCCGGCGCAGAACAGGTTGTCCGTGTCACGGCTATGGAGGCAGCCTAGCGGTATCTGGTAGCTCGCCCGATCGGGAGGGTAGTCGAAGTCACTCTTGAATGTTGTCCGATCGTGCCATTCCGCTCCCCAGGCGCCCAGTGCAATGCTGTCAGCGTGTTGTCTGCGTGCGGTAACATCATCCCATGTCAGTTGGGTGCGGGCATTGACGCGGCGTGACTCGCGTGTGCCAATCTCAGGCCCGGTCGCCGCCAAATACGCATTCTCGCATCCGTCAATGGTTCGGATGGCCTTGAGATAGTTCCAAGCCTGCTTGCGTACATCCATCTCGGCCCGCGATAGGGATTGGCTGTTCCGTGGATCGAAATCACTGGAAGCGAGATAGACAACGAGATCGCTGGAACGCGGCAGGCGCACGATGACGCTGCGATCCTTGGTGATGGCCGTTTCGGCGAAGTCTTGTGCGGCGATGGCCGCGATAACTTGATCAACGACAATGGTGACATCAGCCGGGATGCCACCAAACCGGCAGCCCAGCGTTCCCAGATTAACCCCGTCCGGATTTCCATAGCGCGAGCTCGCGCCACCGAGATGAGCAAGATCAGCATCGCCACTGCAATCAATGAAGGCGCGCGCGGAGAAGGATTCCCGCCCACCGTGGTTAGCTGTTGTCACGTCGACGATGCGGTCGCCGTCGCGCGTCGCTTCAATCACCGAGCAGCCGAAGCGAACGTCTACGCCGCCTGCAACACAGAGTTCATCAAGAACAACCTTGAGTGTCTCAGGATCAAAGGGAACAAACACGCCGCGAAATGACATCACGTCACCCAGGCCACCGAGGCTGCGCTGGCGATGGAGGACCTCGTCCGCGATGCCGAAAACAACCTGTTGTGGTGGTTGGGCCAAGGTATAGAGACCGCACCAAGTCAGGACATTTCGCATGGTCGCGGCGCCACCGAGACAATGATTGCGTTCAATCAGCAACGTTCGCGCACCAAGGCGGGAACTTGCGATGGCCGCAAGTGTTCCCGCGGCCCCGCCGCCAGTGACAACCACATCGTAGTCTTCCATCCGGACTTGCTCCTGACGTCTGAGTTGACAGGATTTTAGACCGGTTCAAGGTGCATGGAAAATGCGGATTTGTGTGACCCGTGAACGTATGCTGGATGCGTGGCCTTGCCGGTCGACAAGGCTCGCAATCACGGCGGACACACACTAGCGGTGCAGTGCACGTTGCCGCGATTTTCAGTTTTCCTAACGTTTATTCCCGGATAGGGCCGGCGCTCTCATCACCGGTCTCGTCGTGCGCAACCAACTGATCGCGCGTCACCTGTTCGCCTGGCTTGTGAAAGTAGAGCACCGCAAAAACAGCCAAGGCGGTGCCAACAATCAACGACAAGACAAACACGTTAAACTCGATAACATGCAGCCGTTTGCTGCCGCAGAACCACATCAGGCCAGAAGCGACAATGATCAGCGCCCAGTGCCAGGGTTTGCCGAGAAACACACCTTTGATCATCGTGCTTCTCCTTCTGCTGTGTTCGTCGCTATCGTGTCTGGCGCCCCCGCTGCAGCAGTCGAAGCTGTGGCACTCTCGGGCTTGGCCATGAGGCGCGGTCCCAGAATAATACCTGTCAAGATCAGGCCTGCGACCCACCACAGGTAGCCTTGCACGCCTCCGATCAACTCGGTGGGCGGCATCAAGGTCAGACATGCAGCAACAATGGCAGCGAAGCGTTGAAGCGGATTGAGGCGGCCGCGATACCAACCCTCAAGGCCGGTGGATAGTACATAGAGGCCGATCAGCGCGACGGCCGTTGACACGATCGAAAGCCATGTCGGACCAACCAGCAGCAACGACGGATTGTAGGCGAATGCCAGAGGGACGAGGTACTTGGCAATACCGACCCGCGTTGACTCGACAGCCGTTATCATGGGCCCAGTCTTGGCAATCGCGGCAGCCGCGAATGCGGCGAGCGCCACCGGCGGGGTGATGCTGGAGACGACGCCGAAGTAGAACGCAAACATGTGGGCTGCGATTGGCTCAATGCCTGCTTTCACAAGGGCCGGGACAATCAGCGCTGCGACGGTGATGTAAACCGCCGTCGTGGTGATCCCCATTCCTAGGATGATCGCCGAGACACCTGTGAGCGATAGCAGGATCAGCAGGTTGCCGCCGGAAATGGTGATGACTTCCTGCGTGAACTTCAGACCTAGGCCGGAGACGAAGACCGAGCCGATAATCAACCCAGCACAGGCACAAGCAACTGTGACAGGCACGGTGGCGCGCACGCCGGCCTCAAGCGCTGCCATGACATCGACCGGGCTCATCCGCGTCTCAGGACGAATGAAGCTCAGGACGAACAGGGAAACGATGCCCCAGAAGGCCGACTTCATCGGGGTGTAGCCGTACAATAGAAACGCTACAAGCACGCCAAGCGCGATTAAGAGATGCCAGCCGCGTTTGAGTACTTCACCAGTTTGAGGCAGGAGGCTTTTCTCGATTTGCCCAATGCCGTTCTTCTCGGCTTCGAGGTGGACCATGAAGTAGACGGTCGCGAAGTAGAGGAACGCCGGGATAATGGCAGCTAGGACGATGTTGATGTAACTGGTCTCAAGGAACTCTGCCATGATGAAGGCGGCAGCGCCCATGATGGGCGGTGTGATCTGCCCACCAGAGGAAGCGCACGCTTCAACGGCCGCCGCAAATTTAGGCCGGTAACCCACCTTGCGCATCAACGGTATTGTAAAGGCGCCAGTGGTCACAACGTTGGCCACAGCAGAGCCCGATACAGTTCCCATAAAGCCACTGGCAACAGCAGATGCCTTTGCTGGGCCGCCGACGCGGTGACCAGTCATCGAAACGGCAAGATCAATGAAGAAACGTCCGGCACCTGAGCGGATCAGAAGCGCGCCAAAAATGATGAAGAGTACGATGTAAGTCGCGCAGACGTGCAAGGGTATGCCGAAGATGCCATCGCTCGACATAAACAGTGTATCGATGAATTTCTCGAACCGGACCGGCGGCCCATAGAAGAAGCCTGGGAAATAATTCGCGTAGAGCGCATGAAAGATGAAAAATGCGGTGATGATCACCATCGCCCAGCCGACAGCGCGGCGTGTGACTTCCAAAATCAGCAGCGTTAGCAAGCCGCCGACGATCAGGTCTGGTGTTTCCTTTTCGCCGTATCGCAAATGGAAGGCGGTGATGTCGAATATCGTCCAGACCAGGGCGAAGATGACGTAGCCGATCAGCACGAGATCGACGAAGAAGCCCGTCCATCGCAACCCATCCCCGGAATTGCCTTGGCTGACCGGCTCCCATGCCGAACGCCGAAATAACGGGAACATGCAGATCGCGAGCACCAGCATCGCGCTTAGGTGAACCGTCCGGAACGAACGTCCCTCCGGTGTGCCAAACGCGGCGACATAAAGATGAAAAATCGCGAGGCCAATTGCGATCACGGCGCAGCCGTAGAAAATGACATTGGCCAATGACCAGCGCCGGTCCAGAAGTAGGCGCTCAAGAAAGCCGTTCTCGTGTGTTTCCTCGTAGAGGATCTTGCTGTCGGTGTTGCTGCTCATGCTTGTCCGGCCGGTGCGCAAATGAATTCACGAAAGTGGGCCGGGTTGCACGTTCGCTAGCGCAACCCGGCCCAACACTTGGTCGGCAATCGGGGCTTAGCCCTTCTTAACGCCCATTTCGTCGTAGCACTTCTGTGCACCTGGGTGCACAGGAATGGCGACGCCCTTAAGTGCGTCCGCCTGCTTGACGCGCTTCCAAACGCTCTTCACTTCCACGAACTTGGCATGGTTCTTCCAGAACACTTTGCACATGTTGTAGACGAGATCGTCTGGCAGATCCTTATGAACAATCGCGGCCACGGTGATGCCGAGTGTCTTCAGGTCACGCTCGAGGCTCTTGTAGACGCCCTTTGGCATAACGCCTGGTACGAAGCCTGGGTTATCAGCCAGGATCTTCTTGTACTTGGAATCATCTTCAATGCCGATGAACCGGACGCCTGGGCTCTGCTCAAGTTCCAGGAATGAAGCCTGAGGCATGTTCGTTGCGCCCATGAAGACGTCGATGTGACCGTCTTTCATAAGTGCGACGGACTCTGTGTAGCTCACGTGATGCACGGTGCCGCCATTCTTACGAATGCTATCGAACGTGATGCCGTACTCTTTCAGGATGGCTTCAGCGAACGCCGTACCGGTCCACTTGGCTTTGCCTGGCGAGATGTTGGCGCCCTTCATGTCGTCGAAGGACTTGATCTTGCTGTCCTTGCGAACGGCCACCTGGAACATCGAGCCGTACAGCGTCGCAAAGTGCCGGACGTCCTTTTGTGCCTTGGTGAATTTGCCACGCGCTTCGCGGCCGTTAGCAGCCGTGTGAGCGTACGTGAACCCGAACTCGGCATCGCCACCGTTCACCGACAGAACGTTCGAAATACCGCCGCCCGACGTGTTCGACGTGGTAATACCCTTAATCTCTTCATCCATGACCTGCATGATCTTGGCGCCAAGCGGATACCATGATCCACCGGATGGACCTGACACCATGCGCACGAACTGATCGGCATGGGCGCCTGACACAGCCAAAGGTAGTGCGGCTGTCGCCAAAGCTAGGGACTTCCAATATTTCATGATCATTTCCTCCCAAATTCATTACAATTGATCGTCAGCAAGCATACGCGACATCTGACGGTATCGGCCTCATCGCATTGATGCAAATTAGAAATTATTCTATTTCTATAGTGATTTCCTATGGGTTGGGCATGTCGGTATGAAGATCCATCAAATGCGCGCCTTCAATGAATTGATGGTCGCCAAGTCAGTGTCCGAGGCCGCGCGCAATCTCCGCCGCTCCCAACCGAGCGTCAGCGCGACCATCGCCAGTCTTGAAGAAGACCTTGGCATGCAGCTTTTTGAGCGCCGCAATGGCAGGCTCTTGCCGGTGCCTGAAGCTGAGTACCTCCATAAGGAATGCTCGGAGATCCTGTCACGCCTGGAAACGATCGGGCAGAATATTCGACGGATCAAGGCTATTGAAAGCGGACACATCAGTGTCGCCTGCATGCCAGGCCCGTCTGTCTTTTATCTGCCTGGCATCATCGCGGATCAGTTTGCCAGTCGGCCGGAAGTGAGTTGTACAGTTGTGTCTCGTAGCTCAGATGCCGTACGCCAACTCATGGCAGCCCAGCACCATGATATCGGTCTGGCCGACTACGAGCGCGGCATGGAGGAAGATACGTCTTTGATCCGGACAACTGTCTTTCGGTTTGAGTGCCTTTGTGCGGTCCCGCGTGACGATAGCCTGGCGAAGGCTAAAGCAGTCACGCCCAAGGATCTCAAGAGCAAGCCGATGGGAGCACTCTACGAAGACCACTCCACTTATCTGGCAACGTCTCAGGCATTTGCCTCTCGGGGTTGCGACATGAATGTTCGATTTCGCGCCCAGTATTTTCTACCCATCCTGACTTACGTCGAGCGCGGGCTCGCCTACGCGATTGTCGATCCCATCGCAGCGGAGAGTTATCGGATCTACAGCGCCGGCAACAACAAGCTGACGTTCCTGCCGTTTAAACCAACTGTGAGTTTTGAGGTTGCATTGATCTTGCCGGCGCTCCGACCGGCTTCGCAGATCACGCAGCACTTCGTCGATTATCTCACAGATGAGTTTCGCCGCATTGGAGGACACATGCGTGGATAATGTTCGATACCAAAGCGGCACAACAAATCACACCACGAACTAAGGACAATAGCTTACTGATGCAACAGGCAGACACATTCGACTTGAAGCAACTTGTTTTGGACTTGAGAGCGGCTGCAACTCGTAAGGACGCCTCCGAACAGATTCGTTTTCTCTTGGAAAAGGCTGTTCAAGATCCTGATCTAACATCGCGTGGTATGCCGGATTTTGAGAACGACGATACGATTCTGTTTGAAGATGATAGTATCTCAGTTTGGCATTGCCGGTTTCAACCTGGCCGGACAGTTCCTGCTCACGACCACCAGATGCAGGCGACGATCGCCGTCTACCATGGTGCGGAACGCAACGACTTTTTCGAGAAGCTGCCATCAGGGGAATTGAAACGCAGCGAAAGTATCGAAGTCGCAGCCGGCGATGTGCTCCAGATCGAACCCGACGCCGTTCACGCAGTTGGTTGCGCCAGCCCGGAGCCATGCTGCGGGATCCATGTCTATCAGGGGAACCTCACTCAGGTGGAGCGATCACTATTCGACACGGACCGTGATCTGGCGATGCCGTTCTCCGAAGAGAACTACGCGCGCCTCACCCGGTCAGACTGAGCTCAGCCTCGCCGATTGGACCGCACCTTTACACACCGCATGCGTTTGGCGGGATCACGGAGTTGCTGTCACGAACTGGAACGACGCCTTGACGAGCCGCAGCACGATCTGCAACTCGCTTTTCGACATCGGCGTGAAGATCATGACAAAGCCCTTCCACTTCGGCCACTTCTTGGCATAAGGATGATGGGCGCCCCAACCTGTCTTCACAACATGTATCGCGAGCTCCGGTGAAAGAAAGGCATGCAGACTGCCGTCCGGATGCATGTGCGCAAACTCGCGCCGCCGGACACCGAGGTCAGGACGTCCCAGCTTGACACTTCTAGCCAGTCGAAAGCCCAACGCACCTGGCATCGACATCACGGTATCGCGGATCTCAATGCCCGGCATGGCGGCGACGCGGCGCAGCATTTCTTTCGAGATTTCAGGAATAGGCTCAACGCCAACCTGAATGTGAGGGACATGACTTGAGACGTAGGGCTTAGGGCCGGTGCGCGTTGGCAGGTCTTGTATCTCAGCCTTTGCAGTCATCGTCCCGAGCAAAGTCGCAACACAGAGGATTACCGTCTTAGTTACCGTTACAAGGTTCATGCCTGTCGCTCCTACTGAATGGAGTGTTGCATCTGACTGGCGAGAAGCGACAACAGATCTGGTTTGTAGCATCCATGCCGGTCGCATCATCGCTGTCCTTGAGCGCTGTTCCCGGCACGCCTTCGGAGCTAGCAAAGACACGCCGCTCACGACCAGACCGAAGATGGCAAGGTTCGCAGTGCCTTAAAAGGTATTTGATTGCGAACTCATAGTTTTAGAAAATCGATCAATCGTTTGGCGATGCCGAGGGAATACCACCTACGTGCGCAGTATCTCATTCCCCAAGAAATCCATCTCGCCAAATAGACGTGGCGACTTCAGAAGCGTTCAACGCGAGCCAGCGTCTAACCGCTCAACTAGATACCAAGGCTAAAAAACAATCATTCCTTGGGGAACATTTGTGGGCAAGTAGGGATTGGTGGTTCGATCGAATTGACGCCACGTGATCAGCTGTACACGATAGAGAATATGTTAGGAGTGTGTATCGTGGCTTTAGTTGTTTTAAATATTGCGGGTATTGCTTTCGCTGCCATTGCGGTTGCCATTATATGGAAGTGCGGCCGCGAAGAAGCGTGAGCGTAGCATCCAGATTGCCGGAACAGTGGGCGCACCCCTGCGTTCTTCCCCGCTGCTGCCTAAAAAGTTCAGGTGTTCAGTCGTCGGGAATTACAGGCCAGAAGCGAGACCTACAAAGTCATTGCTCCAATCGAAGCGATTCGCATTCGATGGCATGTGCGCCGGACTGTAAAATGATTTCAGCGGGATGACGCGGAGAGAGACGAAATCCGAATCCATTCGCCCTGCTCAGCTTCGCGCGCGACTGCTGTGATGCGTTCGTTAAGTCGATTAATCTGCTGGATCAGATCCGAGGCTAACTCTGGCGAAGAGCGCATGTCACTCAGAATTTGAAAGCGCTCGACCATGAGGCGCCGACGCCGCATCAACTCGTCGATTTCTTCGTCGATGTCATGTGTCATTGAACGTCACCGCTAAGCCCAAGTTAAAAGACGGATGGCGCCGCCATAGAGAACGACGCACACAACCCTGTCTTGAGAGCCACTCAGGCAGCCATCTCGGGCATCATTGGACGATTCGAAGACTATGATCTCGCACGGGGAAGGTAAGGTCACACAGATTCAACAAGCGGTGTTACCTTGATGTCTCAGCAGCACTTACCTGACTATGGATTTGCCAACCAGCCGTTAAGTGTAGGTCTGAGAATTTCCATTCTGCGCCGCCGCCTCCGCAAGATTCGGCTGCAGTGAATCTGACGTTTCACCCCGGCGGCACCGGCCTTCAAACTCAGCACCGCTTTGGATTTGGAGAGATTGATGGTGGATTTCACCGTCAACGCGAGCCGTTGAGGCAAGCGCGACGTCATCAGCTTTGATCGTTCCGCTTGCGCTGCCTTGGATTGTAACGGCGCGAGCGTTCACGAGACCAGAAACGACGGCATCTTGTCCGATGAGAATTTCTTCTCCCAGGACATCACCAAAGATCTTGCCTTCGACGATAATCCGACCCTGGGAAACGATCTGTAGACCGTCACCGATAATCGCTAGGTCGTGTCCGATGACGGATGCTGTAATTGTTCCATCATTACCGCGCACAGGGCCAGACCGGCTGACTTCAGGCTGGATCTGAGGTGGTTGTTGGCCATTGGACTGGTTGGAAGATGAGCCTAGCATCACGCCCTCTATACAAATTGGGGATGCCGCGCTTCACGCCGCACCGTTACAAAACAAAACTAAAATCTCTGGTCGGGAAATTGCCAAGCAACGTTACGCATATGCGAAAAGCTGCTGGACTGCCTCCGTCCCGCACGGCCAATTATTCAGCCTTGGAAGCTAAATCCAAGATCATCTGTGCATTGTGCCCAAAATCAAGTTGCCCAGTGTTTGATTTACAACACTCTTTTCGGTCATAAGGGAGAGAATTTCTGAATGCTGTCGTCTTGTTTACTTGGCCGCGGATGAGATCTGATGCTGGGCTATGGTCAAGTCCGAAGTCACTTGTGTATCGGTCTGTAGTATCAATTCGGTGCCGGCCAGAGTGCTGGAATCGGGGCACCAGAGGTTACACCTCGGTGCTGCCATCGCACATCGTCAAACATCGGTGCAAGTTCAACGCGTCCGGCTCCTAACGGGCGCGAAATCTCTCGCTCTTATCGCGCGATTTGCGCCGCTTGCGCTTTCTAGAAAGGGCGTCATGTCGAGCGCGTCCGGCACTGCGGTTGATCTTTTCCGGCATGGTCCACCAGAGACGCCAATCCCATCTGGCGCGCGCTGGAAACGGATCAACGCCGTGGTGTCGCCGGAGCTCTGCGTCTCGCAAGAATTCGATTGCTGAGTAGATCATTCTATAACGCTGACGGGACGCTGTAACGCGCTCTAGCGCCTCGCGCCGTGATGCACCTTTTCGCAGCTCGCGGGTCAGGGCGCGTCGCAGCTTGGCTCTTGAGACATAGACGTGGGGCGGCATGTCCACGAGGTCGGGCAGGATCTTTCCGGCAATGCGTCGTTTGCTCACGGTTCTACCTCTGCCTCCGACTCTCAATCTCTTCCTGCAAAAATCAACAACCAGAGATCGTAAGATCGTTACGAGAATGCCAGTGTCTTCCCGAAACGGCCCCCACTGGACCGATAACGCCCCGCCAAGATTGCAACGACGGTGACGACCAAAATCACCCGCGCCATTGCGTGCAAGGTTAACTTACGATGAAGCGTTGTTCCGTTTCGCATCTTTGGCGGCGCTATGAGTCATTTTTCTGACTTCTCGAATGTGCCTACAGCCATTTGTTTGTGCAGCCTTAAGCATTGCGGTGTCTAATTGAGGGTCGCAGACAGACACGTTTGCACTGCTCTTATTGATCCCGTTTGCGTCGATCAGCACGCTTCGTTGGTAAAGGGCATGGACCGAGAACAAGGCTTGACGAAATGCCCGACGTTCAAATTCATCGCCTTATCTATCGCGCTTTGGAGCCGCGTGTCGTCTTCGACGGCGCCGGTGCTGCAACAATAGATGCGGCGGCAGAGCCGGTCACCTCGGCTGATACTGATACGGCAGCCAGTGAGGCTCAGACAAGTCAAGCCGAGAGCACTGCGCTCTACAATGCCCTTGCAACAGGATCCAATGACCAGGGCGAACCTTCGTTCCTACCCGGCAACTCGCAGGTAGCAAATTCGACAGATCGCGAATTCGTCTTCATCGACTCCTCGGTTGAGGATGCTGATAATCTGATTGCTGGCCTGAACCCGTCGGCCAACATTGTGATGCTCGATGGCGAGAGCGACGGCGTTTGGCAAATTGTTAACGCGCTGCGCAATGAGAGCGATGTCTCTGCAATCCACATCCTCGCGCATGGTGACAACGGAGAACTCGCGCTGGGCAATGCGCTTGTCGATGTCGAAGGAATTCGCCACAACTACGCCGACGAGTTTGCCGTGATCGGCGAAGTCCTGTCAGATCAGGCTGACATCCTGATCTATGGCTGCAATTTCTCAGGCGGTGCAGCAGGGGCTGAAGCCGTTGAGCTGCTTGGTCTTATGACAGGGGCTGACATTGCCGCTTCGAATGATCTGACAGGCAGCGCAGGTCAAGGCGGCGATTGGAACCTCGAGACGCAGCGCGGCGCCATTGAGGCACAGACAATTTCTGTCGGGAACTGGAGCGGCGTGCTGGATCTACCGCCGGTTGCCAACAACGATACCGTAACAACAACGGAAGATAGCCGGACAGTCTTCAATCCACTGGCAAATGACAGTGATGCCGAAGGCGACGTCTTCCTGACATCCTTTGCTCAACCAACCTCCGGTGAAGTAGCGATTGCCATGGGAGAGACGGGATCAGTCGATGTTGATTCCGGCGGCACGACCATTTCACTCGACCGCAATTACGAAAATCCGGTGGTCTTCGTTTTTACGACGACCGAGAACGAGGCCAGCTCATCGCCGGACATTGCGCGCGTGAGCAACATCACTGGCAATTCGTTTGATCTCGCCATTGTTGAACCAAACTCGGGCAATCCGTTTGATACGACAGACGGCGTGCATGGCCTGGAGACCGTCAGCTACATCGTGCTTGAGGCAGGTGTGTGGACGTTGGGCGATGGGACAGTCGTCGAAGTCGGCACGCGGGATGTTGCAACCGATGCCGGCTCGTTCACCAACGTAACGTTCAATCACGCATTTGGCAGTGAGCCGGTTGTTCTAAGTCAAGTGCAGACCAACAATAATGCGGTCGATTACAACGAGGCCAGGCAGCGAAACGTCACCGGAACAGGGTATCAGGTAACGAACGAACCAGCAGACTTTCAATCAAGCGCAATCGGCGTCGCGGAACGTATCGGCTATCTGGCCGTCAGCGCCGGCACCGGCACGTGGAGTGGCATTGACTTCGAGGCCGGCATAACCGCCGACAATGTCACTCATGTTTCTCAGGGTATCAATTTTGCCAACGACCTTGGATCGTCAGTGAACTTCCTCGGACAGCTGCATTCGTTCGATGGTCCGGATAATGCCCACGCCGATGCCAGGAACCTCAATGGCACCGGGGTCAGTGTCAGTGTTCAGGAAGACCGGACATCGGACAACGAAGTCAACCATACCAGCGAGCGGATTGGTTGGCTGGCGCTCGGCGGGGACGGCTTGCTCGGAGCCGTGAGCGGCACGAACTTGCGCATGGCAAGCTCTGATGTGCAGTTCATCTACACGACTGCTGACGATGTTTTCGGAAGCGAGAGCTTTTCATATACGGTCGAAGACACGATCGGTCAGACAGCTTCAGCAACGGTAACCATCAACGCCGCGCCGGAAACTGATGTCGTCGCAGATTCCACTACAACGGTCGCAAACACGCCGGTCACCATCAACGTGTTCGACAACGACAACTTCGAAGGTGACGTGACGCTCACCGCAGTAAGCGCACCGATCAATGGCACGGTCAGTTTCAACGCAGCAGGAAGTGTGACCTACACGCCGAACCCCGGCTTCCAGGGTGTCGAGACCCTCACCTACACGGTAACTGAGGATACGCTTGGTCTTGTCGAAACGGGTTCGGTCTCATTCACCGTGACGTCGGACACAGCGCCCTCTGCCAATGCTGACAATATTGCCGCCACTGAGGATGCGGTGACGACTTTCAATACACTCGCCAATGACAGCGACGCCGAGAGCGATTTCTTTCTCACGTCCTTCGTTCAACCAGCCGTTGGCGAGTTGCAGTTGGATATTGGCCAGGTCGGAGCAGTCGACGTTGATTCCAGCGGCACGACAATCAACTTTGGACGCAGCTATACCAATCCAGTTGTCTTTGCCTTCGTAACAACCGAGAACGAGACATCGAGCGCACCCGACATCGCGCGTGTCAGCAACGTGACTGGCACGTCCTTCGATTTGCGCATTGTTGAGCCGAACTCCGGCATCGGTTCCGACACAACGGACGGCATCCACGGCGTAGAATCAGTGAGCTACATCGTTCTGGAAGCTGGCGTGTGGACCCTGGCAGACGGCACTGTCGTTGAGGTCGGCAAGAGCGACGTCTCAACCGGCGCCAACGGCTTCACCAGCGTCAACTTCAAGCATACCTTCAGTGGTACGCCTGTTGCGATCAGCTCAATCCAAACTGATAACAACGGCATTGCGTTCAATTCCGCGCGGCAGGACAACGTTAGCAGTACCGGCTACCAGGTCACCAATGAGCCTGCCGACTATCAATCTAATGCGATCACCCAGGCCGAGTCGATCGGTTATCTCGTGATCGGGCAAGGCTCCGGCAGCTGGAGTGGTCTGAATTTCGAAGCCGGCATAACGGCGGACAATGTCACACACACGGATCGCGCCGTCAGCTTTTCGAGCAGTCTCGGCGGGACGCCAAACCTGCTTGCACAACTCCACACCTTCGATGGCGGCGACAATGCCCACCTCGATGCAAACGGTTTGACGGCATCGGGTGTCAACTTCAGTGTCCAGGAGGACCGGACGCTGGATAGCGAGATCAATCACACAACGGAACGGGCCGGGTGGCTAGCGATTGGCGGTAGCGGAGTTTTACAGGCCACAAGCGGCACTGACTATCGCATTGCGAGCGCCGATGCGCGCTTCTCATACTCGGCTCCCGATGACGTCAACGGCGTACAGACTTTCAACTACACAATAGAGGACGTCCACGGAAACACCGACACCGGTCTTGCCACGCTCAACATTGCACCGGAGGCTGACACCGTGGCCGATCTGGTAACCACGGCGGAAGAGACGGCTGTCGCTTTCAACGTTCTCGCTAATGATGCCTTTGAAGGCGCGGTAGTCTTGTCAAACGTACTGCCGCCGGCCAATGGCTCCGTGACATTCGATGCTGCAGGCAATGTCACGTATACACCCAACCCAGACTTCAACGGCGTCGAAACGATCACCTACATTGTGAGCGAAGATACGTTGGGTGTCACAGAGACTGGCACCATCAGTGTTACAGTCACGCCGGTCAATGATGCGCCGATAGCAAATGATGATGTCTTTGTCACAGACGCCGGCCGGCCAACACCGATATCTGTCCTCGCCAATGATACTGATGTAGATATGGATAGCCTAGTCGTGGTTGCGGCAAATGCCGCAAATGGCACTGTGAGCATCAATGCGAACGGGACCGTCACGTATCAATCTGCACCAGGATTTGTTGGCCGTGACACGATCACCTATAAGGTATCGGACGGCAATGGCGGGACTGACGACGCGACCGTGACGATCGTTGTTCGTCCGTTCTCACATATTGCGGTTGAGTCAATCGGACGGTCTGATCCAGTCCCTCAGCCATCCGTTTCTGAAAGCATGAATGAGGACGGTGCGGTACTCGACGCCCTGAGGGAAATAGGCGGCAGGGCGGAATTCGCAGACGTCGCAATCACTGGCAAGCACGTTCTCTTCGCAGCTGAACTGAAGGCCGATAGGGTCGCGGCAATCCTTGATCAGCCCGCACTTGCAGGTCTTAATCTGAGTGACTCGGCGGAAGCAAGGTCGGCCCAAGGGTACTCGCTTCAGTTCCCCGTGGTCGCGGGCGTTGGTCAGAGCGCCGAGCACGCAAAGGTGGTTTTAGACACCGTTGTTCTGGGAGACACTCTCGTCTTTGCTGTCTCGGTACAAAACGATTCAGCGTCAGGATGGCTATCCAATGTCCGCATCATCACTGAACCGGACGGTGAGGTGCCTACTTGGCTCAACGCGGTCCAACCGACGCTCTTTACGGGGAAGCTACCGCTGGGTATCGACGGCCAGCAGCTTCGGCTCATCATCGAGCATGCCGATGGCAGTCTGGTCCATCAAACCGTGCACCTCGAGTTTTCGTCGGGCATGACACACATTGTCAGTTCCGCCATGGTGTCAGGAGCACCGAGTCCATTCCAGGCGCAGTTTAACCCCATAGATGTGATAACCGAACAGGCGGCAGGGCAGCTTGAAGTGCTGATCACCAACGGCAACTAGGTTTCGTCCGACGCAGGGGGAGCGTTGTAATAATCAGTTCTCGTCACAACAGGAACAATGCTGTTGTGACGGCGAATGGTGCGCGTTCAGTGTGAAAAATCCAATGGCCGGTCTCGCCAACGGTAACCGCGTCGTCCAAGGCGGTAGCCATATTGGTAGAGTGCGTTCATGTATTCGCGGTCAAACGGACCCGGACTGACCGCGTCAAAGTCATTCTTGATGTGCGCTAGGCGAAACTTGATGCCATCACGCTCCGTTGTCGCAAAGATTCGGTAGGTATCATTGACGCCACTCGACGCGATCATGGTGGAAATCGCATGCTTGGAAATGTCCAGGGTCTTACGTTTGACCTCGGCTTCGGCGCGCTTCACGCGACCGTTGCGAATGATGTAGGCGACGCGCCGTTTCGGTAGTCTATGACGGAGCCTTTTGTCACGCAGATGGCTAGGAGAGTAGGACGGTGGATAGAGAAAGGCCTGCGCGATCAGGCCACCATCGACGTGCATTTCCTGGTAGCGCTTTCCGTTCACGGTGACGTCGAGCATAACCGGTGGGAACACGCCAGGTATTGCGGCTGAAGCAAGCAGGATATCGACAATGAGTTCGCGAGCTTTAGGATGCGCGCTTTCAGCAATAGCGCCAATGTTCCAGATGACGGCGCGACCCTGATCCAGATTCGTCGTCAGAATAAGCAACAGTCGCCCCTTGCTGTACTCTTCAGCAATGCGCCGGACAAAGTCGGCACTCATCTGTTCGAGGATTAGCTCGCGCAGCGGCGTCGTGTCGGTCAGTGCTTCATTTGTTAGCGTAGCCAGGATCGGGCTGTGCTTCTGAAAGATGTCATCGGCATTGATGGACGTATACACGTCACGCATACGGTCATCGTAGGCAGGCCCGAGAAACGCGAATGGCGCAGAAAGCGCCCCGGTGCTGATGCCGGTGACGACATCGAACTTCGGTCGCGTACCACGTTCCGACCAGCCGGCAAGAAGACCGGCGCCGAAAGCACCGTTTTCACCACCACCGGAAATCGCCAAGAAGCTGAATTCGCGTGCTCTTGTGCCCGAGCGGCTGCGCTTCAGGAGGGCACTCTCGGCAAAGATGGCAATCCGAGCGCTGTCACCGGAGGCGTAAAACCGTGCATTTGGGACATCCAACACGCGTGCCGCTGGAGCGTCTGCAATCGACAACGCCGGCAAGCGGTCATTGCTCGCGCAGGCGGCCAGCAAGATTGGCAGAGCAAGGGCGAGCATCACGTAATCGAGGCGAAGAACGTTGCCGCGCATCGCAGTGATGTCAGTGGTGGAAGACTTAGAATACGCCTCAGGCGCGCGTCGCGTATTGAGATGCCATAGCATCCAAAAAGATCGTTTGACGCTGGTTACATTAGACATCGCGCAGGCATTAAAGGTCAGATCAGAAATACTCACGATTAGAGTGACATGTCACCTGGCGCCTGTCGAGGAAGCAGAGCTGAGGGTCGGCAGTTCTGCTGGTCCGTGTCGCTGGCGGCCACACACTATCGGCAGGCAGAAGATTTCTGCACCGGCCAGTTGGTTTGTCATGGCTGCAGCCCAGCGGCGTTCGGCACAGCCCCGCACCGTGCGGCACGGGGCCCGAGGTGGAGTGTGGTGCAAACAACCTCGGTCGGTGATACCGACAGCTCCTTTTAGCACAGCGAGACTGCGCAGTCCCGGGTGGCCGAAGAAATTGGAAGCCGATCAGGCTTGCTAGTTTTTTAGGCGACTAGAGGGTGGTGCTCAATTTTCAATCTTCTGTGATGAAATTTGCGGCTTCTGAGCCTGCGATGGGTGCCGCAGTATCACCATGAGAGTTCAGGTGGAGGGCCCATTTATATATCAATTACAGATGGTTGGGTTGCAACATGCCTTTAAATTTACCAACTGGCACGGCGTTTGCCATTTGTTAACCGGTGCAAACAACTTCAGTTGGAGACTAGAATGAAAATAACGCGTAGATCTTTGCTTGGGTCCGTCGCGCTTGGGGTCAGCCTCGCCGTCGGTGGCGTGGCCGCCAAAGCCGAGGAAACCATCAAGGTCGGCATCCTGCACTCGCTATCAGGCACCATGGCAATCAGTGAGACCACACTGAAAGACGCCATGCTGATGTTGATCGAGGAGCAGAACAAGAAAGGTGGTCTGCTCGGCAAGAAACTTGAGCCTGTCGTGGTGGATCCCGCCTCCAACTGGCCGCTGTTTGCGGAAAAGGCGCGCGAGCTGATCTCGCAGAAGAAGGTGTCAGCCGTCTTCGGATGCTGGACATCCGTTTCCCGCAAGTCTGTGCTGCCCGTCTTTAAGGAGCTCAACTCGCTCTTGTTCTATCCCGTCCAGTACGAAGGTGAAGAGAGCGAACGCAACGTTTTCTACACCGGCGCTGCTCCGAACCAGCAGGCTATCCCTGCGGTTGACTATCTGATGAGCGAGGACGGTGGTTCGGTGAAGCGCTGGGTGCTTGCCGGTACGGACTATGTCTACCCGCGCACGACCAACAAAATCTTGGCGGCCTATCTCAAGGCGAAGGGCGTCAAGGACGAAGACATCATGATCAACTATACGCCGTTCGGACATTCCGACTGGCAGACGATCGTGTCCGACATCAAAAAGTTTGGCTCGGCCGGCAAGAAGACCGCGGTGGTTTCGACCATCAACGGTGATGCCAACGTTCCTTTCTACAAAGAACTTTCCAACCAGGGTATCGAAGCGACCGAAATCCCTGTTGTTGCGTTCTCCGTCGGTGAAGAAGAACTGGCCGGCATCGATACGTCCAACCTGGTTGGCCACCTCGCAGCATGGAACTACTTCCAGTCCGTTGAGGCTCCGGCAAACGCTGAGTTCATCAAGAAGTGGAAAGCGTTCACTAAGAACCCGAAGCGCGTGACCAATGACCCGATGGAAGCCCACTATATAGGCTTCAACATGTGGGTGAAGGCGGTTGAGAAAGCCAAGAGCACCGATCCTGACAAGGTCATTGAGGCGATCATCGGTGTCGAGGTTCCAAACCTGACAGGCGGCACCTCGAAAATGCTGCCGAACCACCATATCACCAAGCCGGTCTTGATCGGAGAAATCCTGGAGACGGGACAGTTCGATGTTGTTTGGAAAACCAAAGGTCTGGTGCCGGGCGACGCTTGGTCGGATTTCCTGCCTGGTTCGAAAGACCTGATCAGCGATTGGCCCGGCAAGAAGTGCGGTAACTACAATACTAAGACGGGCAAGTGCGGCGGCGTCTAACGCATAAATGACGAAGGGAGCGGCCGGGTGTTTCGCGACATGCTTCGGACACCTGGGCTGCACAGCATAACCGTCTGGTCTGCCTTTGGCCCGCCGGTAAAGATCATGGGGCCGGTCGTCGGCCCCATGATTACTAAACATGGCTACTAACCTGACGACTGAATAAGACTGTCGAAATCGACACCATCGGGGGATGGATGCGGACTGCATCAAAAATCTTGTTTCTGCTTATCCTGGCAGCAGGGGGGCTGCTCGGAACACCTCAACAGTCACACGCAGACGAAGCTAAACTTGATGCAGCAATCACATTGTTTGCAGCAGGCTCATTCAGCAATACGATCAAGGCCGTCGATGAAATCGCGGCATCGGGCGCCGATCACGCGCCAGCAATTCTGACGGCATTGTCGAAGCGCCGGGTTTACCTCTCCCAGGACAAAAGCACGGCGGCTTACCGCAGCGGCAAGACCTATTTCGATTTTAAGACCGCGGCGCCGCTTGAAGGTCGCCCCAGCGGCTTTAAGAGCGTCCGAGTGAACAATCGTGTCCGCGGTGCGATCAAGGCGGCACTTGGGACGTTGCAGCTGCGCTCCAAGGATCCAGCCAAACGCCTGGCCGCGGCAGCGGAAGTGTTCCGCAACAAGGATCTCACCGTACTGCCAGCGATCGCTAGTCTGATAGAGAAGGAGCAAGACGGAACCGTTCGTCAGGCCCTGATCGACACACGGGCGGCACTGATTGTTGCGAGCGCCAAAGCCAGCAAGCCAGACAAGCTATCTGCAATTGAGGTGCTTAAGGCGCGCAGCAAGCAGGACGCCATAGTCGCGCTCAGACCGGCAATCAACTCCGACGATGCCGATGTGAGCAAGGCAGCCCGTGGCGCAATTGCGGAGATCGAACGATGGTTGGCGGTGACGGCCAATGTACAAAACGTCTGGTATGGCCTCTCACTCGGCTCTGTCCTATTGCTGGCAGCCATCGGTCTGGCAATCACCTTTGGCGTCATGGGTGTCATTAACATGGCCCATGGCGAGATGGTCATGCTGGGCGCCTACACGACGTTCGTCGTGCAGGAGGCATTCCGGGCCTATGCGCCGGAAGCGTTTGATCTCTCATTGCCCTTGGCGATCCCGTTGGCATTCGCCGTAGCC
Organism: Hyphomicrobiaceae bacterium; assembly: GCA_965247245.1. Taxonomy (GTDB): domain Bacteria; phylum Pseudomonadota; class Alphaproteobacteria; order Rhizobiales; family Hyphomicrobiaceae; genus Tectiglobus. The sequence goes on from CBDFGV010000001.1 coordinate 258,557, forward strand.
GGCCTCGTCGGCATCGCCATTGAGCGTGGCATCATTCAGTTCCTCTATGGCCGGCCATTGGAAACACTGCTGGCAACCTGGGGCGTCAGCCTCATTCTGCAGCAAGCCGTGCGAACAATCTTTGGGCCGACAAATCGCGAAGTTGGTGCACCGTCCTACATGACTGGCGGTTTCGATTTCTTTGGTCTTGCTATCACGTACAATCGTCTCTGGATCATCGTCTTTGCCCTTGTCGTTTTTGCCTTGCTGCTGATCGTTTTGCGGGCAACGACGCTTGGACTGCAGATGCGTGCGGTGACGCAAAACCGGAGGATGGCAGCGTCCATGGGCATTCGCACCGGCTATGTCGATGCGATGACCTTCGGACTAGGTTCCGGCATTGCAGGTATCGCAGGCGTTGCGCTCAGCCAGATTGATAACGTGTCGCCGAACCTCGGACAGAGCTACATCGTCGATAGCTTCATGGTTGTTGTTTTTGGCGGGGTTGGAAACCTCTGGGGAACGTTGGTGTCAGCCATGGCGCTCGGCGTGACGAATAAGTTTCTTGAGCCGTGGGCCGGTGCAGTTCTGGCCAAGATTGTGATCCTGGTGTTGCTGATCTTATTCATTCAGAAACGACCGCGCGGTCTCTTCGCGCTCAAGGGGCGGGCCGTCGAAGCATGATCACACGCGCACTGTTCAGTATCAACGATACGGCCAGCCGGATTTTCCTTGGCATACTCCTCGCGGCAGCAGTCCTTGTGCCGGCCAGCAACTTATTGCTGCCCGAGAGCTCGGCCTTTCATGTCCCGACCCACATCGTGGCATTGCTCGGCAAGTACTTGTGCTACGCGATCCTCGCCGTTGCGCTTGATCTGGTTTGGGGATATTGCGGAATTCTGTCACTTGGGCATGCCGCATTCTTTGCTCTCGGCGGTTATGCCATGGGCATGTATCTGATGCGCCAGATCGGCACGCGCGGTGTCTACGCTGATCCGATACTGCCGGACTTCATGGTGTTCCTGAATTGGAAGGAATTGCCGTGGTTCTGGTACGGCTTTGACATGTTCCCGTTCGCACTCTTGATGGTGTTCCTAGTGCCGGGCGTTCTAGCGTTTTGCTTTGGCTGGCTCGCCTTCCGCTCGCGGGTTACGGGTGTCTATCTGTCGATAATTACGCAAGCCATGACGTACGCGTTGCTGCTGGCCTTCTTCCGCAACGAGATGGGTTTCGGCGGAAACAACGGCCTAACGGATTTCAAAGATATCCTTGGGTTCGATATTCAAGCGCAAACCACGCGGAATGCACTCTATGTGACAACCGTAATCGCGCTTGCACTGACCTATGTTGTGTCCCGTTACATGGTGACATCGACTTACGGGAAGGTGCTGGTCGCCATTCGGGACGCCGAGAGCCGGACCCGGTTCCTTGGCTATCGGGTCGAGAATTACAAGCTCCTGGTGTTTGTTGTGTCAGCCTGCATGGCGGGTCTCGCCGGTGCGCTTTACGTACCGCAGGTCGGCATCATCAACCCGTCGGAGTTTCAACCGGCGAATTCGATTGAGGCGGTGATCTGGGTTGCGGTCGGCGGCCGCGGGACCCTGACCGGCGCTGCTCTCGGTGCTGTCGTCGTGAACTTCCTGAAGACCACGTTCACCACAGGCGCGTTGGCGCCGTACTGGTTGTTTGCGCTCGGCGGCATCTTCATTCTTTCGACGCTGTTTCTGCCCAAGGGCCTTGTCGGCACGGCCAGTGACGCGATCCGACGCCTGCGACGGCGCAAGCAAGAGCAATCTGCCAATGACGGCGTTGCCCAGCCGGCGGAGTAGATCATGAGTGAGCCAAACAGCGTCCTGTATCTCGACGGTGTCACCGTATCCTTCGACGGCTTTCGCGCCCTGAATGCCCTGTCTCTCTATCTTGAGCCAGGAGAGATGCGGGCCATCATTGGTCCCAACGGCGCCGGCAAGACGACCATGATGGATGTCATCACCGGCAAGACCAAACCCGACATGGGCGAGGTGATGTTCGCTGATACACACGATCTCACGGAATTGGATGAAACCCAGATCGCCGAGCTCGGCATCGGGCGCAAGTTCCAAAAACCAACTGTATTCGAGAGCCACACGGTTGCGGACAATATTCGCCTCGCTCTGGCCGGTGAACGCACCGCCTGGTCGGCGCTGTTCGGTGCGCGTGATCAGATCGGCGATGCAGATATCGACATCATCTTGGATCGGGTCCGTCTGCTGCGGTTGCGTGAGAGCATCGCCGGAGACCTCAGTCACGGACAAAAGCAATGGCTCGAAATCGCGATGCTGTTGGCGCAGGACCCGAAGCTTCTATTGGTCGATGAGCCCGTCGCCGGAATGACCGACTCTGAGACTGAAGACACTGCAAGCCTGCTCCGCGATATCGCACAAACCCACTCCGTGGTGGTCGTGGAGCATGACATGGCGTTCGTGCGCGCACTCGATGTCAAGGTCACCTGCCTGCACGAAGGCGCAGTGTTGGCGGAAGGCTCAATTGATGCCGTCTCAAGCGATGAACGCGTGATTGAAGTGTATCTGGGGCGATGAGGAAGATCGGGCAATACAAGACATGCTGAAAGTCGACAACATCGATCTTCACTACGGCGCAGCCCAGGCGCTACGCGGTGTGTCGCTGGAAGCAGCGGTCGGTCAGGTCACCTGTGTGTTGGGCCGCAATGGTGTTGGTAAGACCAGCCTATTGCGCGCCATCGTTGGTCAGCAACCGGTGAGCGCAGGGAGAATCAACTGGCAGGGCCTCAATATCACGACCCAGCCGCAGCATGCGCGAGCCCGCAGTGGCATTGCCATAGTTCCGCAGGGACGTGAGGTCTTTCCATTGCTCACCGTGCGTGAAAACCTGGAAACGGGTTATGCCGCTGCTGGCAGAGGCAATCGGTTGGTACCGGATGAAATCTTCGAGCTATTCCCGGTCCTGAAAGATATGCTGGGGCGCCGTGGCGGTGACCTCTCGGGCGGCCAGCAGCAGCAGCTGGCCATTGGACGGGCCATGGTCGCACGGCCCAAGCTCCTGGTTCTTGATGAACCGACGGAAGGTATCCAGCCGTCGATTATTAAGGACATCGGGCGTGCCATTTCCTACCTGCGCGACACTGGTGAAATGGCGATCGTGCTTGTTGAACAATACTTCGAGTTTGCGCGCGACTTGGCTGACACCTACGCTGTGATGGATCGTGGTCAGGTCGTGCTATCGGGAACACGAGCAGAGATGAGAGAGGATCATGTCCGCAGCCACCTTTCTGTCTGACCGAGTGCCTGAGGTGCCATTCGCACTTGGCAGTGTCCGGGTCTCCGGCGGTGTCTCAATCCACTGCCAGCAGCGTTTAGGGCAGAGCCGGATCGTCAATACGCGCGAGCGTGATGGTTACAAGGTGCGCTCACCACGGCGCTCTGAGCCACCGGAGGCCGTGCTCATCAACACCGGAGGCGGCATCGCGGCCGGTGACGATATCCTCCATGACATCTGCGTCGATGATGGTGCGGATCTCACAGTAACAACCCAGGCATCGGAGCGCATTTATCGATCAATCGATGGCGCGATGTCCAAGATCGATGCGCGTATTGAGTTGGGCGCCGGCGCCGGTCTCAATTGGCTGCCGCAGGATACAATCATCTTCGACCGATCCCGTCTGGAACGCAACATTACAGCAGAGATCACCGACACCTCGCGCCTGCTCGTTGCTGAGACTTTGGTTCTGGGACGGGTCGCCATGGGAGAAACGCTCACAGAGGGGCTTTTCCGGGACAAGTGGCGCATTCACCGCGGCGGCAAGTTGGTGTTTGCAGAGAACGTTTTGCTGCGCGATGAGACGTTCCATCTCCTCAACGCTGCCGCCATTGCAGGAGGCGCGCAAGCTATTCTGACGCTCGTCTTCCTGGCGCCTGATGCCGAAGACAGGCTATCGGCTGTGCGCGAGGTGTTGGCTTCAGCCAAGTTCGATTGCGCAGCTAGCGCGTGGAATAGAATGCTTGTCGTCCGCGGACTGGCGTTGAAAACCGAGCAGGTGCGCAGTCTGATGTCGGAGCTTGTTCCAGCATTGCACCGTGGTACGCTGCCGCGCGTCTGGTGGACGTGAGGCTACCTGATGCGCCGGCAGAACATTCTACAAGAGGGCTAATGATACCGTGAACCTGACCCCGAGAGAAAAAGACAAGCTGCTTGTGGCAATGGCCGCGATGGTCGCGCGACGCCGGCTGGAGCGCGGTGTGAAGCTCAATCATCCCGAGGCCATAGCGCTGATTACCGATTTCGTCGTCGAAGGTGCCCGCGATGGCCGGAGCGTCTCTGACCTGATGCAGGCCGGTGCAGGCGTGATCACCCGCGAGCAGGTCATGGAGGGCGTCGCGGAGATGATCCATGATGTCCAGGTTGAAGCAACGTTTCCGGATGGCACCAAGCTGGTGACGGTCCATGATCCAATCCGATAAGCAGAGGAGAACGAAGATGCGCGCAACGATGGCAGGTTTGACAGGGGCTATGCTGCTGGTATCTGGCGTGGCCATGGCCCATACGACGGACGTCCCTCATTCCCATCCTCATATCATGGATATCAGCGTAGGCTCATCATTGCTTGCGGTGGCACTGTTTTCCGTCTCTGTAGCGCTTGTACTTGCGGCGCGTCGCGCAGCGATCCGGAGGCGCCAATGATCCCTGGCGAAGTGATAACGCAGGCTGGTGAGATCGAACTCAATGCCGGGCGCGAAACAATCGAGATTGAGGTGGCCAATACTGGTGACCGCCCAATCCAGGTCGGCAGCCACTACCACTTCTTTGAAACCAATCCGGCGCTCAGTTTTGAACGTGAAAAGGCGCGTGGCTTCCGTCTCGATATCCCAGCCGGCACGGCTGTGCGCTTCGAACCGGGTCAGTCACGCACGGTCTCACTTGTTGCTCTCAGTGGTGGCAAGACCGTTTACGGTTTCCGCCAGCAGGTTATGGGCAAGCTTTAAGGGAATTATTGATGTCGTTCAGGATTGCTCGCGAGACCTACGCCGACATGTTCGGCCCGACGGTTGGCGACAAGGTGCGGCTCGCTGACACCGAGCTGTTTATCGAGGTCGAGAAAGACCTCACGACCTACGGCGAAGAGGTCAAGTTTGGTGGTGGCAAAGTCATCCGTGATGGTATGGGGCAAAGCCAGGTGCGGCGGGCCGACGGTGCCGTCGATACCGTCATCACAAACGCGTTGATCGTCGATCACACCGGCATCTTCAGGGCCGACGTCGGCATCAAAGGTGGACGCATCGAGTCGATCGGCAAAGCAGGCAATCCGGACATACAACCCGATGTGACGATCACGATTGGGCCTGGCACCGAAGTGATCGCGGGCGAAGGCAAGATCCTGACCGCCGGCGGTTTCGATGCCCACATCCACTTCATCTGCCCGCAACAGATCGAAGAGGCTCTGATGTCGGGCGTCACCACGATGCTGGGCGGCGGCACCGGACCGGCTACCGGCACAAACGCCACGACCTGCACCCCGGGACCGTGGCACATTGAAATGATGCTGCGGGCTGCTGACGCGTTCCCTATGAACCTCGCTTTTGCCGGCAAGGGCAATGCCTCAAACAGATCGGGCCTGGTCGAACAGGTCAAGGCTGGCGCCTGCGCGCTCAAGCTGCATGAAGACTGGGGTACGACCCCATCAGCAATCGATACCTGCCTCAGCGTCGCCGATGATTACGACGTTCAGGTGATGATCCACACAGACACATTGAACGAAAGTGGTTTTGTCGAAGACACGATCGCAGCGTTCAAAGGCCGAACCATTCACGCCTTCCACACAGAAGGAGCCGGCGGTGGTCATGCGCCGGACATTGTACGCGTTGCCGGATTGCCTAACGTCTTGCCGTCATCGACCAACCCGACGCGGCCATTCACCGTCAACACGATCGACGAACACCTCGACATGTTGATGGTGTGTCACCACCTCGATCAGTCCATTCCCGAGGACCTGGCTTTTGCTGAGAGCCGCATCCGCAAGGAAACCATCGCCGCAGAAGACATCCTGCATGACATTGGCGCGCTGTCGATGATGGCATCCGATAGTCAAGCCATGGGTCGGGTCGGCGAAGTGATCATCCGGACCTGGCAGACGGCGCACAAGATGAAAGTCCAGCGCGGCGCCCTGCCGGAAGATGGTGCAAGCGGCAACGACAATGCTCGGGTAAAACGCTATATTGCGAAGTACACGATCAACCCGGCGATTGCGCACGGCATGTCGAAGCACATCGGCTCAGTGGAATCCGGCAAGCTGGCAGATCTTGTTTTGTGGTCACCAGCATTCTTCGGCGTTAAGCCCGACATGATCATCAAGGGCGGAGCCATCGCGGCAGCCCAGATGGGTGATCCAAACGCTTCGATCCCGACACCACAGCCAGTGCACTATCGTCCCATGTTTGGAGCCTATGGCTCGGCGCTGACGGCAACGTCAGTGACGTTTGTTTCCCAGGCCGCCCTTAAGGATGGTGGCATTGCGACAAGGCTTGGTGCCGGAGAGGACGCGGAAGGCGGCATCTTCAAGAAAGAGTTTGTTGCAATCGAGAATGTGCGTGACGGGATCTCGAAGACGGATATGGTGATGAACGGCGCGACGCCGGACATTACCGTTGATCCAGAAACCTACGAGGTTCGCGCTGACGGTGAGTTGCTGGTATGTGAGCCGGCAGCTGAATTGCCAATGGCTCAACGATACTTCCTGTTCTGAGGTCTCACTATGCTGCGTGCAACCACTGTTGTTCTTGCGCCGGATTCTCGGTTGGACCAAGCTGCGTTTGCGATAACGCTGCCGCGTGAGGAGCGCTACCGGCGACGCGTGCGCTGGCTCACAGATTGTGGCCGCGCGTTCCTTCTTGATCTCGCTGAGACCACATACCTGCCGAACGGGGCCGGGCTTCTGAGTGAGGATGGCGATTTGATTGTCGTGCGCGCAGCTGCGGAAGACCTCCTCAAAATCTCCGCGCCAAGCTCGATCGAGCTGATGCGGATCGCATGGCACATCGGCAACCGTCATACGCCGGCTGAGATCACCGAAGATGCGATCTACATTCTGCCCGACCACGTGCTTGCCGCCATGGTCGAGGGCCTGGGTGGTTCCGTGGAGAACGTTTCGCGGCCGTTCGAACCGGAAGGTGGTGCTTACGGAGGGCACGGTTCATTGGAACGCGGTCATCACCATCATGGCACCCATGAGCATGGCCACCATTAATGGACGATCTTTCAACGAATACAGGCGCACCGCTAGCGGGCATGCCAGGAGAACTGTTGATCTGGTTGTCGCCAGCTTTTCCCGTCGGCGGCTTTGCCTATAGCCAGGGTCTTGAAACGGCGATCGCGAAAGACTGGGTGTCCGATAAGGACACACTGACAAGCTGGCTGCGGTGTGTGATGGTGCATGGCGCGCTTCGCAACGACCTCATTCTTCTGGCATTGATTACGCGCGCGCGCACCGAAGTCGAACTTGCTGAGTTGAAGGAACTCTCCGCAGCTCTGCAGCCATCGGCGGAACGCGCCAAGGAGGCCTGTGATCAAGGGCAGAGCTTTTGGGCGGCTTACCAGGCGGCATGGTCACCTCAAAGAGGTCCAGAGGCGGTTGATCCCGGTAGCATCACATTGACCGCAGCTGTTGGCCTGGCCGCCCGCGATTACGACATGGAGACGATGGCCGTGCTTGAGGCCTTCGCATTGGCTTTTGTCGGCAACCAGATTTCCGCCGCCATCAGGCTGGGCGCCGTCGGGCAATTCGATGGACAGCGGATCACGGCAGATCTGCTGCCCGATATTCGGGCGCTATGCAGCGGCTGTGCATCTGCTACGCTTGATGATCTCGGTACGGCAACGTTCGGAGCTGATCTCGCGTCGCTTTTTCATGAAACTCAAACCACGAGGTTGTTTCGCTCATGAGTTCTCCTCACGGACCTTTACGTGTCGGTATTGGTGGCCCTGTCGGCTCTGGCAAGACAACGCTGACGGCAGGACTGTGCCGCGCATTAGCATCAAAGACCGACATGTGCGTCATCACCAACGACATCTACACCCGCGAGGACGCAGAGTTCTTGATGCGTGCGCAGGTGCTGCCATCAGAGCGGGTGATGGGTGTTGAAACTGGCGGCTGCCCCCACACGGCAATCCGCGAGGACTGTTCACTCAATCTGAATGCTATTGCGGAAATGCGTGAGCGCCTACCGCAACTGGAACTCGTTCTCATCGAGTCCGGTGGCGACAATCTCGCGGCAACATTCTCTCCGGACCTGGCGGACCTAACTATCTACGTCATTGACGTTGCCCAGGGTGAAGAGATCCCACGTAAAGGCGGTCCCGGCATCACGAAGTCAGACCTTCTGGTGATCAACAAGACCGACCTCGCGCCTCACGTGGGGGCAAATCTGGACGTCATGAAGAGTGATGCCACACGGATGCGAGCCGGCCGCCCATTCGTGTTTGCCAATCTGAAATCAGATGTCGGTGTCAACGAGATCGCGGATTTTATCGCGGAAGCGGGCGGGCTGGAACTCGACAAACAGGTGGCGTGAGCCGCCCGAAACGACTTGTGTTCGATGATTTCGGCACGTCTTGTAGGACCGAGTAATCCCCGTTGCGTCGGCACAGCTTAGAATGCCATGCATCTGTCTCACTCAGGATCGTGAGCGAATTCCGATGTTTCGGACTTCGCCAAACAACATAACGAACTCGGAAATATCCGAGTTCGTATTGGGGGCGCCTTGTTGGCGAGGGACAGTTTTCGGTTTCCGTAGGATCATGGTCACGCAGCAGCCCTGCGGCGATGCTCTTCACAGGGCTGCAGTGCCGGCTCGATTGTTTCAATCACAGGTCGCGTTCCAGTGAACTGGGGTAAATCGGAGAGGGCACTACTCGGGCAGTGTTTGTGCGAGGCACCCCGTGCACTGCCAGCCGAAGTGCGGGGCGCATCGCGACATCGGATGTTTCCGATGTCGCTACTTATACTTGCAGAACTCGGCAACACCCGAGTTCTGCCAACGCCTGGTATTAAATTAGAGCGGTGTAGATCACGTCCCGCCATCCTGAACTCACAAGTAACCCCGCGGCCAAAGGCCAGTGGGCTATCGCCGTGGCCAAGTGACAATAGGGGCTATGCGTCCAACGTCACTTCACAGCTACCGATCTTGTCCAACTCAAACCGGAAGTTTTCGCCCGGCAATATCGGCAGGGTCGCGACGACGCTGCCCGTGATCACGAACATGCCTTTGCGCAACGGACGGCCGCGCTCGACAGCATGGTTGGCGACCCAGGCCAGGGCATCCATCGGGCCATCGGTCGGACCCTCCGAGCGCACGTCGCCATTGACCAGAAGCTTGCCAGCGAGCCCGTTGAGTTCCAGATCATCCGGCACCGCGATGCGTTCACCGGCCACAATGCCCGCGTTCCACGAGTTGTCGGCAATCAAGGTGCGCACATCGCAGTCTTTGTAAACAGCATTGCGGTCTTCGATGAGCTCGAACACCGCCATCGCCTCACCAACGGCCGTCCGGACATCGGCCGCCGCGTAAGGAGACGCCTGACCAGCAAGATCAGCCTTGAGAACGACCGCCAACTCGCACTCGATGACAACGTGCGTGTAATCGGATGCCTTGAGCGTGGTCGGCGAGCTGTGAATGCGATTCTGGTAGATCATGCCGCCGCATGGATGGTCGATGCCCATCAGTTCCTGCATCACCTTGGTCGTGGTCGCAATCTTGAGTCCGGCAACCGGTCCGTAGTCCGCTTGCCAGATATCGACCAGAGCCTCTTGCGCTGCATAGGCGTCGGCAATCGAAGGGGGAGTAAGATCGCCTTGCAGATTTTCAAATGTCGCCCGCGCGCGATGTGCATCGGCAATGAAGCGTGCGGCCTGTCCCGCATCAAAGTCAGCCATGGCAATCAACTCCCATCAGTCGTCTATTTTGAGAAGGACCAGCTAAGGTCCAATCAAGCATTCGGCGGTGGTGCGGTCTCAGCGTAAGCCGGAACGGCTGCTGCGAACTTGTCAAGCCAGGCCACCATGTTCGGATTGTTAGCGCGCCACTTTCCGCCGTGTCGGAAGTCGAGATACCCGAGGGCAGCTGCAATAGTGATGTGACTGTAGTCTGGGTTGGCGCCCCACTCAGGCGGCGCAGCTTCCAGTTGCGACAAAGCCGTATCAATCTTGGCCTGCTGCATGTCGACCCACGATTGGACCCGCATCTCTTCCGATCGGTAGCGGCCTTCATAAACGAGCAGCAGAGCGGCATCCAGAATGCCATCAGCCATGGCGGCTCGTGTCAGCATTTGCCAACGCGCTTGCCCATCACCAGGGAACAGAACCGGCAAAGCCACTTGCGAGTCGAGATACTCACAGATGACATGGCTGTCATAGATGGCGCCGTCTTTTTCGGTCAGCAGGATCGGAATCTTAGCCAGCGGATTTTGTGCGCGTAACTCATCGATTGACGGGTGATCTGGCGAGATCAGTTCAATGTGACTATCTAGGCCCTTCAGTTTGGCCGTCAATCGAACCTTGCGAACATAAGGTGACGCGCCGGCAGCGAGTAGCTTCATGACATCTCTCCGTTTGTGTGGTTTGCAAGAGAGATTGCCCTGATATGGCCGCGTGATCAATATTTGTGCGATTGGCGCAGGGGACGGAAGAGCAGAAAACAGAGGCAATCCATGCCTGATTTATTCGCGCCTGGCCAATAGACGACATGATCAAGCATTCGCACTGATGCCTGCGCATCACGCTGATAAGCCAAGCCCATAATGTGAGAGAAAAGGCTGGGGAGCAGTAGCCTGGTTGAGACGCCGCGGTCTCGACCATCGTGATGCCCCCGCATTACACCGCGCATCTGCTCCCCACCGATCCTGTCTACCATCTTTGATGGCGGACACGCGAGGAGGACTAACACCGATTGTCATCATTTGTTGAAAAACCAAGGTGGCGATTGTCACAAATGAATTGGACGAGGTCGACGGACGGCTGCGAGATTGCACAAATTCTGTATCAAGTTCAGATGACTAGAGTGAGCGATTCAGGAGAACCAATGTTCACGCACCATGTGCGCAATTCTTCAGCAGACTCTGTTTCTGTGGCGCCATGGACCCAAGCAAGATCGACGCAAAAAACATCATGATAAAACAGTTTTGCGAAATATAATCAGATCACTGTTGTGATGTGTTTCGGGATCAATTTGCTTCTGCTTCGAGCTGGGCGTCTTCGTAATCTTGCATGGCGGACAACCAGGTCGCTTCAGCTTCCTCAAGCTGCTTGGCGCATTGTCCGCGCAACCGTTGAAGCTCCTGCGCTTTATCCGGATCGTTGATGTAGATATCCGCATCAGCCAACGATTGGTCGAGTGCTTCAAGTTTGCTCGTCAATGCTTCCACTTGTTGCTCGGCCTTGGTCGCAAGTTTCTTGAGAGGCGCCAATGCAGCGCGCCGCTCAGCGGCGAGACGACGCTGATCGCTGCGGCCAACCTTCGGTTCGGCATGCCCATTCGGCTGTTTCGATGCCTGCTTCTTGGCTTGTGCAACGTTATCGAGGAGGTAGCGACGATAATCATCCATGTCGCCGTCAAACGAAGCTACGGTACCATCGCGCACTATCCACAATCGGTCTGCGCAGGCCTCGATAAGGTGTCGGTCATGACTGATGATGATCACTGCGCCGTCGTAGTCATTGAGAGCCTGGATCAGAGCCTGGCGGCTGTCGACGTCCAGGTGGTTCGTTGGCTCATCGAGGATCATGACATGCGGGCCATGAAAAGCGGCGAGCATTAGCAGGAGACGTGCCTTCTCTCCCCCGGACAAGGTCCCGCATTTATTGTCGGCTTTCTCAACACCAAAGCCAAAGGCGCCAAGCCGGGCACGCCGTTGTGCATCGCTGGCCTCCGGCATCAACTCGGTGATGTAGTGCATCGGCGTCTGCGTTGGGGAAAGTTCATCCAACTGGTGTTGGGCGAAGTATCCGAACGTGACGTGTCGGTGCCGATTATAGCGGCCCTGCATTGGTGAAAGGCGGCCGGACAAGAGTTTGGCAAAGGTCGACTTGCCATTGCCGTTCTGGCCGAGCAGCGCAATGCGATCGTCATTGTCAATTCTTAGGTCCAGGCCTTGTAGGACAGCCTGACCGGGCTCATAGCCAACAGAGCCGCCCTCGAGCTGGACCAATGGGCTTGCCAGCGACTTCGCCGGGGCAGGAAACGAGAAGGGTACGACGGCATCGTCCATCTGCGCGGCAATCGGCTTCATCCGCGCCAGAGTTTTCAAGCGGCTTTGTGCCTGAGTGGCCTTAGTTGCTTTGGCGCGAAAGCGCTCGACAAAACTCTCGATCCGCTTGCGCTCGGCATCCTGTTTCTTTTTTAGCTTGAGTTGCTGTTCCTGACGTTCCCGGTAGGCATTTTCGAAGTCGTCGTAACCACCAGCAAAGAGTGTCAGGCGCCCTTGGTTGAGATGCAGGATAGAGCGCACCGCGGTGTTCAGGAGATTGCGATCGTGGCTGACAATGATCACGGTATGCGGATAGGTGCGAAGATAGTTCTCCAGCCACAGCGAACCTTCCAGATCAAGATAGTTGGTCGGTTCGTCCAGTAGCAGGATTTCGGGCTCAAGGAACAAAACTGAGGCAAGCGCGACGCGCATCCGCCAACCGCCAGAAAACTCTGAGCAGGCGCGCCGCTGTGCTGCCTCGTCGAAGCCAAGTCCGGCAAGGATGGCTGCGGCTCGGGCAGGGGCCGTGTGTGCCCCGATGTCAGTCAGGCGGATCTGGATTTCAGCGATGCGATTGGGGTCGCTTGCGGTTTCCGCCTCGGTTAGCAGCGCCGCCCGCTCCTGGTGTGCAGCCAGAACCCAGTCAATCAGCGAGGTACTATCGCCAGGCGCCTCTTGCGCCACATGACCAATCGTTGCCGAGTTCGGAATCGAGATGGAACCAGCTTCTGGCGCATACTCACCAATGATAAGCTTGAGGAGTGTTGTCTTGCCGGTTCCGTTACGCCCCACCAATCCCACCTTGTGGCCGGTCGGGATCGCGACCGTCGCCTCATCAAGGATCAGGCGGCCTTCGATACGATACGTGAGCTCGTTGATGTGCAGCATCGCGCCAAATCCAGGTGTTCAACAGAGGCGGAGGTGAAGGCAGCGGCCCTTCATGCATCATCGCGCGGCTTCAGCCAAGTCCCCAAAGGCTGAACCGAAGTTAGAATGACATGCCGGTTGCAGGAACAAAGTTGCGGTTTCTATCTCGCGCAGCTGAGCCTAACCGCGGACCACCGGCTGCAGAGAGGTCGCCAGTAATCGCATCTGTTTGTCGCTGGGTGGCATTTGGAGTTGGGTCTCGAACCACTGTGTCACCAGCTTGCAAACCTTGGAAGCTGGAGCTGTCGACAACTCCGTCGGATCAGAGAACATCTTGAGGTCAGCTTCCGTCCAGCCCCGTTTGACCAGGAGATTGGCAAGGAACGTGAAGTCCTCATTGACCGGCTCAGGGTACTTTTTCTTTGTTGAGCTACCATTCTGCGCTGCGGCGATCGTCGCTTCCGTCTGGGTGCCGAGTTGGTCGACATAGTTGGGGTTGCCGAACAACGGGAGAACGGTCGGGCTCAGCTCGCCCTTCGAGATGTAGCCGTAACAGGCCTGAACATCCTGAGTGACCAGGAATTGCAGGTTCGCAACAAACGTTTTGGCAAGGGTTCGTAGATGGTCCGGAGATGCCGCAAGAATCTTATCAGCATTTGACCGACGCCACTCAACAAGCGACTTGACCACGCCCGCCAGCACTTCATCGCTCGACTTGCCGTTGGCCTGGAGTTTACCAGCATTGCTTTCCTGCGCCTTCGCCCAGGCCGGATAGAGGGAATTGAATGACTGCCAGAACTGAGTCTTAAAGATTGGAAGTTCGGAATAGCTTGCAACAGTCGCCGGTGCTGCCGCAGCCGGAGGCTGTTGAGCAGGTGATGTCGATGCAGTTCTCACGTTGCTCGGCTGCTGCGCGCTATCAGCCGCGACACGAGCTGGAGTTTCTGGCGCCGAGACGACTTCCGGCTGCCCTCCTGTCTCCTTCGTGAGTTCGTTGAAGACCTCCATCAGTGCTGCTTGATTGGTATAGGCGAACCAACCACCAGCGCCGATCATGGCTAACAGAACAAGCGACACCACGGCTGCCACGATCGGGCGACGGCGTGGTTGCCGTTCGAAGTCATCATCGTCGTAAAAATCGTCTTCGTCGTCGAGGCTGGCGCGCTGTTGCTGCTGCGCAGGGTTCTGCTGAAACCCTGGGTGATGCTGTTGCCCGCCGCCCGGATACATATCAGCACCGGGATTGCCGTACATGTTAGGATTGGCAGCCCCGTAGCTCCCTTGCGGATTCGGACCCCGCTGCGGGTTTGGCTGACCAGGACCTGGACCAGGAGCTGGACCAGCACCTGGATGACGACTTGCCCCCGCCGCCGGGCCTTGCCGTACATTCTGTTGATGCATCGCATTGGGATACTGGCCTGCTGCAGGGCCATACGACTGTTGTCGCGCGTCGCGACCTGGATGCGGTGCTCCGCCTTGCTGGGCATTTTGGCCAGCGCCGCCGAGCCTTGGGTCAGACTGTTGAAACTGCGGTTGACCCCGCTGCGGCGGGGCTGTGCCGGGTGCCGGCTGAGACGGATCTACAGGTCTCTGGCGACCCATCGCCGGATTGGCACCCGGAACATCCGTCTGCGGTGGGTTGGTCGATGCGTCAGTACCGCCGGGATCGGCGGGCTTGTTGCCATCTGCAGCTGTAGGACCAGGCGTGCTGTCACGACCGCCGGTATTGCGTTGCGTGGGGCTGTCATGCCGTGTTGCGTCCCGGTCAGGCTGTTCCGGACTTGGTTGTGCAGTCGACTGTGAATTTTGCTCTCCGGCGGAAGCCGCGGCCTCGTCACTGGCGGCCGGCTCGCTGGGTGCAATCGTTTCTATATCCGCGGCTGTTGATGGCGCCACGCTCGCGGTAGCGGTTGGCGGCGGTGGAGGCGGTGCAGCAGGCGAAGGGTCTGTTTCGGGAAAGACTTCGCTGGCCGTGCGCCATTCGGGAAAGCCAGCGCGCCAAACCAGATCCGTCGGATGCAAGTGACCTAGTTCAATAAATTTCCTAAGTTCCGGATCGCTCAGCGGTCCATGCTGTTGACCGTCTCGCGCCAGATACCATTCAATTTTTGTATTCGATCCGGACATCTCAGAATCTGCCAAGGACGTTTCACCTAATGTTGAGGTCTCAGACCGTAACGAATGCTCTTAAACTCAAAACGCGCCACAATAGATCCAACCTCGGCGTTTCACACTGGTGTGCCGGCAAATAAGCAGTGATTTGCCGGACAAGCAACATTATGACTGGATATCTCAGACTTTTCTTTGACGTGACCCACTGATCAATCCCTGCTCGGCGGCGATTGGCCCCAGACGGAGGTTCGGGCCGCGAGTTGATGGCATGACTTGCCGCAGCTATAAGCGCCCCCAACCCTTGACTCCAACTTCAACGACGGGATCGCCAACATGGCCATTGAGCGCACTTTCTCTATCATCAAACCTGACGCCACTGCTCGCAATCTAACCGGCAAGATCAACGCAATGATTGAGGACGCCGGTCTTCGGATTATCGCCCAGAAGCGGGTACGCTGGACAAGCGCTCAGGCAGAAAAGTTCTACGAAGAGCACAAGGAACGTCCTTTCTACGGTGAACTGGTCGATTTCATGACATCCGGTCCAATTGTTTGCCAGGTTTTGGAGGGCGAGGGCGCTATTCTGAAGTATCGCGAAGTAATGGGTGAGACGAACCCCGCTGATGCAGCAGAGGGCACAATTCGTAAGACATATGCCAACTCAATCGGCGAGAACTCCGTTCACGGTTCTGATAAGCCTGAAAGTGCGGCGCGCGAAATTGCGTTGAATTTCAATGACTCCGAAATTGTAGGCTAACGAAACCCGCTACTGCTTGAGGCAATCATGGCACGACAGCTGATCAGCTCAGGTTCGAAATTCGAGGAAATGGTCGGCTACTCGCGAGCTGTTGTCGATGGTGATTGGGTGTTCGTGGCTGGCACCACCGGCTTTGACTACACGACAATGACTATATCTGATGATGTCGTAGAACAGTGCAGGCAAACATTGAAGAATATCGAGGCGGCGCTCAAAGAGGCCGGCTCAAGTTTCGATGATGTTGTTCGGGTTCACTACATTCTGCAAAGCCGTGACGAGTGGCCGAAGTGCTGGCCGCTTGTCAGCGAAGCCTTCAGCAAAGCCCGCCCGGCTGCAACAATGTTTGTGGCCGAACTTCAAGGGCCGGAGATGAAGATCGAGATTGAGGTCACGGCCCGCAAGCAGAGCGCCTGACCGATCTGCGTTTTTTTAAGCGCACGCCAGTTGAAACCCGGTGTAAGAGGTGATGCCATGATTTCGCCTGACCATGTACAACTCATGGCCAAGTATAATGCATGGCAGAACGGCTCGCTTTTCAGTGCTGCCACGTCCCTGTCTGATGAGGAGCGCAAGCGTGATCGCGGGGCATTCTTTGGTTCGATCCATGGGACGCTCAATCATCTACTTTGGGGCGATCAGACTTGGATGAGCCGATTTAACGGGACAACGCCACCCGGCGTGAAGGGTGGCCAGGCCTCCGCAGGCTACTACGACAAGTGGGATGAGCTACTCAGAGAACGAAAGATTTTCGACGATGTCATTCTGGAATGGGCCGAACGGGTTTCTCAATCGTGGCTCGATGAAGACCTGACATGGTATTCCGGCGCTGCAGGCCGGGACCTCTCAAAGCCGAAATGGCTGCTCGTCACGCATTTCTTCAATCACCAAACCCACCATCGCGGACAGGTTCACGCAATGCTGACGCAGGCTGGCGCCAAGCCGGAAGATACAGACATCATCGTGATGCTCGAGTGAGGCCGGCACTTTATTGCCGCGTTGAAGTCAGATAGCCTCGTGGTCGAACATTCTCCCGAAAGGATTGAGCCATGGATGGCGCGCCTTCAATCGGCTATTCGGCCTGCCCACACGATTGCCCCTCGACTTGTGCGTTGGAAGTTGAACTTTTGCCGGACGGTAAGATCGGCCGTGTTCATGGCGCAGCGGACAATTCTTATACGGACGGCGTGATCTGCGCCAAGGTCGCGCGATATGCTGAGAGGATTCATCATGCAGATCGTGTGACACACCCACTGCGGCGCACGTCATCAGGCAGTTTTGAACGGATCTCCTGGGATGATGCACTCGACTTAACAGCTGAAGCACTTTTGGCTGCAGAGAAGAAGCATGGGCCTGAGGCGGTCTGGCCGTTCTACTTCGCAGGGACCATGGGACTGGTCATGCGCGATGGCATTAATCGCCTCCGCCATGCCAAAAAGTACTCAAACATGTATCCCTCAATTTGTACGACCTTGGCATGGACTGGTTTCACAGCTGGCACAGGCAAACTGGCGGGGCCTGATCCGCGCGAGATGGCCAAAGCGGACTGCGTCGTGATTTGGGGCACGAACCCAGTTAACACCCAGGTCAATGTCATGACCCACGCGGTTAAGGCGCGCAAAGAACGCGGTGCCAAGATCGTCGCCATTGACATCTACCAGAACGGAACCATGAAGCAGGCGGATATGGCGCTCTGTTTGCGGCCGGGCACGGACGGCGCTCTGGCTTGCGCGGTCATGCATGTGTTGTTCCGCGATGGTTTTGCTGATTGGGAATACCTCGAGAAGTTCAGCGATTGTCCGCGTGAGCTTGAGGCGCATTTGCAGAGCCGCACACCGGAGTGGGCAAGCGCCATTACGGGTTTGGCAGTAGAGGACATTGAAGCCTTCGCCAAACTTGTCGGTGAAACACCGCGGACGTACTTCCGGCTCGGCTACGGATTTACGCGGCAGCGCAATGGCGCCCACAATATGCATGCAGCCTCATGCATCCCAACTGTCACGGGCGGCTGGCGCCATGAAGGCGGCGGCGCTTTTCACAACAACGGTGACATCTATCATTGGAACAAGACGCTAATTGAAGGCAATGACGTTCGGGACCCTTCCGTCAGAACGCTCGATATGTCGCGAATTGGACCGATACTCTGCAACGACCCTTACGATCTTGGCGATGGACCACCCGTCACCGCGCTATTTGTTCAGAACCAGAATCCGGTTGAGGTCGCGCCCGATCAGACACTCGTCAAGAAGGGTTTCGCGCGTGACGATCTATTCGTCTGTGTCCATGAACAGGTTATGACCTCCACCGCGCGCATGGCGGACGTCGTACTGCCGGCGACCATGTTCCTCGAGCACGACGATGTCTATCAAGGCGGTGGCCACCAGTACATCATCCTAGGGCCAAAGATGGTGGAACCTCCCGGCGAATGTCGGTCCAATCATGATGTCATCTGCGAACTCGCGAAACGTGTTGGTGCTCAACATCCAGGATTCGATATGAGCGCTCGTGAGCTCATCGATGAGACGCTCAAGGCTTCAGATTGGGGGACACTTGAGACTCTCGAAAAGAACAAGTGGATTGATTGCCAGCCTGACTTCGAGACGTCTCACTACAGCAACGGCTTCGCCTATCCCGATGGCAAGTTCAAGTTTAAGCCCGATTGGTCGAACGTTCCGGTCGGGCGCAAACATGATTGGGGCATCTCAGATACGGTTCCCGCGTTGCCGGACCATTGGGATGTAATCGAGAATGCTGATGACGCGCATCCTTTCCGTCTCGCGACATCGCCGGCTCGCCACTACTTGAACTCATCGTTTAATGAGACGGCGGGAAGCCGCGAACGTCATGGTCAGCCAACCGTGCTTGTTCATCCCGAAGATCTCGAACATCTTAACATCGAACCAGGCGAACTGGTTCGCATGGGTAACAGACGGGGTGAGATCAAGATCCAAGCAGCAGCCTTTGATGGTTTGCAGCGCGGAGTGGTTATAACTGAGAGCATCCCACCCAATCAGCAATTCGCAGATGAGAAGGGCATTAACACCCTGACCAGCGCCGATCAGGTTGCACCTTACGGTGGTGCCGCCTTTCACGACAACCACGTTTGGATAGTCAAAGCATGAGCCAGCCACGTCTCACCATTGAGCGCATCGAGCACGCAAGCTCCGTTATCGATCCGGTGTTCCTTAACTCGCCGCAAATGGCCTTCACGCCGCTGAGTGATGCTGTCGGAAGCGATCTCGTCCTGAAGATCGAAACGCTTAATCCTATCCGATGCTTCAAGGGGCGCGGTGCCGATCTGACACTGGCCGATGCGGCTGCAGCCGGCTTTGAGGGTGAGATCATCTGTGCCAGTGCCGGAAACTTCGGACAGGCCATTGCGTACTCAGGTGCAAAGCGCGGCCTGCCTACAGTGGTTTACGTCGCAGAGAATGCCAGTCCGTTTAAGATCGAGCGCATGCGGCAGCTCGGCGCTGAAGTCCGTCTTCATGGCGCCGACTTCGACACAGCTAAGCAAGAGGCGAAGCGTGTCGCAGCGGAGAGCGGAGCCCGGATGATTGAAGACAGCAAGGATGTCGAAACAGCTGAAGGCGCAGGCACAATCGGTCTGGAGCTTGTCGCTGGACACGCGGAACCATTCGACGCGGTCGTCGTCCCGCTTGGCAACGGAGCTATGATCAACGGTATCGCAACGGCGATCAAGGCACGTTCGCCATCAACCGAAGTCATCGCCGTCCAGGCCGAGGGCGCGCCGGCAATGATCCAATCCTTGAAGTCGAATAGCTTTGTCGAGACCGACACCATCGACACGATCGCTGACGGCATTGCTGTCCGCGTGCCGGTTCAGGAAGCACTCGACGATATGCAGGGGCTGATCGACGACGGCTTGCTTGTCAGTGATGTTGAAATCATTGATGCTATGCGGTTGATCCACAGTCATGCTGGTCTGGTCGCAGAACCGAGTGGAGCGATTGGCGTTGCCGCAGTGGCCCGTTATCGCGAACGCTTTGCGGGCAAGAAATTGGCCACGGTCATCTGCGGCAGCAACCTCACGGACCAACAGATGCAGCTCTGGCTGAATCATAGTTAACGGATATCTCAGGTTTTTTTGCCCGGGGAATGTTCAATAAATCTGTCGTACTTTTCCATTTTGCCCCTTGCGCACCTGCATCACGTTTGTGATAGGGTCGTCCGGTCTTACACCACTCTGAATTTGGTCTGAGTGGGAAGCAAGGGAGTCTGAGCATGAAGAAGTTTCTGCTTGCTGCTACGGTAGCTGCCGTTGGTGCAGCTGGTCCGGCAGTTGCGCAACAGAAGTTTATTTCGATTGGTACTGGTGGCGTCACTGGCGTCTATTACCCGACTGGCGGCGCAATCTGCCGTCTCGTCAACAGAGAGCGTAAGAAGCACGGCATCCGCTGTTCAGCGGAATCAACCGGCGGCTCGATCTACAACATCAATACCATTCGCAATGGCGAACTGGAGTTTGGTGTAGCCCAGTCTGACTGGCAGTATCACGCCTACAACGGCACATCGAAGTTCAAGGACAAGGGCGCATTCAAAAAGCTGCGCGCAGTATTCTCGGTCCACGCTGAGCCGGTTACAATCATCGCACGCCAGGATTCTGGCATTGGCAACATCACCGACTTCAAAGGCAAGCGCGTTAACATCGGGAACCCTGGTTCCGGTACGCTCGGCACCTACGAAGTTATCGAAAAGGCGATGGGCTGGAAGCGTGGTGACCTGAAGCTTGCCGCTCAAATGAAGTCGTCTGAAACAGCAAAAGCTGTTTGCGATGGCAAGATCGATGCATATTTCTGGCTGGTCGGACACCCATCCGCTCTGACCCAGGAATCAATCGCAAGCTGCGCAACCAAACTGGTCAACGCTCAAGCACCGGCGATCGACAAGCTGGTTGCTGATAACCCATACTACCGCGTCGCAACAATCCCGGCCGGCATGTATAACAACAAAGAAGACATCAAAACCTTTGGTGTTGGTGCAACCTTCGTCACGTCATCAGATGTACCGGAAAAGGTTGTCTACACGGTCGTTCGAGGAGTCTTCGAAAACTTCGACAACTTCAAGAAGCTGCACCCGGCGTTCAAGCACTTGAAGGCCGAAGAAATGATCAAAGATAGTCTGTCTGCTCCGCTCCATGCTGGCGCAGCCAAGTACTACAAAGAAAAAGGTTGGATGAAGTAATCATCCCAACCGCAGTTGGGAGGATGACCGATCGGTCGTCCTCCTTGCTAACTCACTGCAATACTTCTGGTTGCAGCCTTCTATTTTTTTGAAAATTCGATTCGGGGGGACCATGACCGATAATGCAGCTGCGAGCACGACAACTGCGGACGAAATGGTCGCTCAGGTCGAGACAGGGTCTCGCAATCCGGTTGGCTGGCAGGCCAATCTGTTTCTCGCCATTGCCTTCAGCTGGTCGCTCTATCAGCTCTTTATCGCAACGGCACTGCCATACACGCTGGCCGAGATAACTGGCCAGACATTCTTTCTTGAGCTTTTGAATCACGCGCGGCGGATTCATCTGGTATTCGCCATGGTCCTCGCAGCAATGGCCTATCCGTTGCTGCGATCAAGTCCGCGCAACACGATTCCGATTTACGATTGGATAATTGCAGCGCTGGGATTGGTCGTCTGCCTCTACGCGGTGGTCAACTTCGAAGACATCGCCAACCGCGCAGGCTCATTCAATAACGTTGATATCACCATCGGCACTTTGGGCATGCTGGTATTGGCCGTTGCTGTTTACCGGTCGCTGGGCCTTCCACTTCTGATCGTTGCATCTGTTTTTGTCGCCTACGTCTTCTTCGGCTCCGGCGAGTGGGTGCCTGAGACCATCCGCTGGAAGGGCGCGTCCATCGGCAAGTCGCTGTGGCACTACTGGATCCAGGACGAAGGCGTGTTCGGCGTTCCGCTCGACATCTCGGCGACCATGATCTTCTTGTTCGTCCTGTTCGGGTCGATCCTTGAGCGCGCTGGTGCCGGCAACTACTTCATCAAGCTCGCCTTCTCGCTGCTTGGCCACCTGCGCGGGGGGCCTGCAAAGGCCGCCGTTGTGGCCTCGGCTTTGAGCGGTGTTTATTCCGGCTCGTCGATCGCCAACACCGTGACCACCGGGACCTTTACAATCCCATTGATGAAGAAGACGGGGCTGTCGCCGGAAAAAGCCGGCGCCGTGGAAGTCGCATCATCAACCAACGGCCAGCTGACGCCACCGGTGATGGGGGCTGCCGCCTTCCTGATGGCGGAGTTTACCGGTACGCCATATACAGAGATCCTGAAGCACGCCTTGGTGCCGGCATTGGTGTCGTACATCGCACTCGTTTACATCGTGCACTTGGAAGCTCTCAAACTTGGCCTTAAAGGCCTAGAGAAGCCAACTCCGACACTCAGCATTGGCATCCGGCTCCTGCGCGTTTTCACTGGTATCCTACTGACCATCGCGCTGTTTGCTGCCGTCTACTTCTTCCTCGATTGGGTCGCTTACGTCTTCCCAGGCTTAACCCTGACGACTGTTATCGCTGTTTGCGCGGTTGCCTACATTGTCCTGCTAATCTTCGCATCACGCCATCCGGACCTCGAGATGGACGATCCGGAGGCACCGCTGACAAAGCTGCCGAATGCAGCCGATGTTGCGATTACAGGCCTCTACTTCGTCCTGCCGATTGTCATTCTGATCTGGTGCATTCTGCCGACACCAGAGAAACTGTCGCCGGCGCTCGCCGCATCCTGGGCGTGCTTTGCAATGATTTTCGTAACGCTGACCCAACATCCTCTCAAGGCGATGTTCCGTGGTCGGGCAAGTGAATTCGGTTCTGCCATTAGACGCGGTGCGAACGATTGCTTTGAGGGCATGATTGCCGGTGCACGCAGCATGATCTCGATTGCCATTGCGACGGCAGCAGCCGGTGTCATAGTCGGTTCGTTGTCGCTATCCGGCGCGCACCAGGTCATCCTCGAATTCGTTGAGGCGATTTCCGGCGGCAACCTGATGCTACTGCTTATTCTGGTCGCCGTCATGAGTCTGATTTTGGGCATGGGGCTGCCAACGACGGCGAACTACATCGTTGTGTCATCCTTGATGGCACCTGTTATCGTGACCCTCGGAGCCAAGAGCGGCCTCATCATCCCGATCGTTGCCGCCCACTTGTTCGTGTTCTACTTCGGAATCTTGGCGGACGATACGCCGCCCGTGGGGTTAGCCGCGTTTGCGGCCGCTGCCATATCTCGGGGTGACCCTATCAAGACCGGGGTCCAAGGCTTCATGTACGACATCCGGACGGCGTTGCTTCCGTTCCTGTTCGTCTTCAATACGGAACTGTTGTTGATTGATGTCACATTCGGCAAAGCCGTGTTCGTGTTCCTCGTGGCGACGTTAGCAATGATGTTGTTCGCGGCAGCCACGCAGGGCTACTTCTTCGCCAAGAGCTATATCTGGGAATCAGCGATTCTGCTGCTGATTGCCTTCACGCTCTTCCGTCCAGGTTTCTGGTTGGATCAGGTGACGCCGAAGTACGATGAGCGTGCTGGCACCAAGGTTGTTGAGTTGGCGGAGAAATTGCCTGCCGGCAGTGAACTGCGCTTGCAGGTTTCTGGTCCGAACATCAACAATGCGGAGAAGATCGACAAGTCGACGCTCATCATCCCGTTAGGACCTGCGGGCAAAGGTGCGGATCGCCTGAGCAAATCCGGCATTGCGGTTCTTATGGAAGATGGCGTTGCCAAGCTTGAAGAGCCGCTTCCGGCCTCCAAGTTTGAAAAACAAATGAGCTCGTATGATTTCTACGGTGACAAGCCGGTCGTCGTGACAAACGTGCAGATACCAAATGAACGGATGCCGAAAGAGATCTTCTACATCCCGGCGCTCCTCCTGCTCGGCTTTGTCATCATGATGCAGCGCCGTAGACAGACACAGCCAGCATTTTGATCACGCTCTGAAGCGTCACCTGCCGGGAGGCAAACATGTTTAAGACAATCCTCGTTCCAATCGACGTGGACCAGGAAAGCTCGTGGGCGCGGGCCCTGCCAGTGGCCGAGCAACTCGCCAAGGACTACGGCGCGGCACTGCATGCGATCGTCGTTGTGCCGACAATGGGCATGTCAGTGGTCGGCAGTTTCTTTCCACCGGACTTTGAGGAAAAGGCGTTGGCTGCTGCGCGCGCCAAACTCGACGAAGTGATTGCTAAAACTGCTGGTAACGCAGGTGCGATCAAAACGCATGTGGCTCATGGCACGATCTACGAGGAAGTGCTCGGTGCCGCCAACAAACTCAGCTGCGATCTCATCGTCATGACATCGCATCGGCCCGAGTTGAAGGACTATTTGCTTGGGCCCAATGCGGCGCGCGTGATGCGCCACGCCAAGCAGTCAGTTTTCATCGTGCGTGATTGAAACTAGACGGCTGCAAAGCAGCGCCAGGTCAAAGTCTATTCAGCCGCTTCCGCCTCGGCATGCCCGCCTTCGAGCTGCAGAATGTCGTTGAAGCGGTTAAAGGCTCCGCAGAGCGCTGTCCGCCACGTGATCTCAACAATCTGTGCATCGGTGAAATGCTCACGTAGTCTGCCAAAGATCTCATCACGAGTCCGGTTCCACTTCGTGGTGACCGCAATAGCATACTCGACCACCAACTTATCCACGTCATCCAGTTCTGGGTGATCCTGATAGTCAAGCAGAGTGCTAGCACCGGCCTCGCTAATGCCCTGTACCGCTAGCTTGGGCGCATGATGTGAAACGCAGTAAGGGCATTCGTTGAGCAGCGACACAGTCACAATTGCAAGTTCAATGTAGCGCTTTGGCGTGTGGGCTTCCTCGGAAAGTTCAACCAACATGCCCCAACCTTTTTCGAAGATTGGCATGCGGTGGGCCATGACACCGGCCTGATCAGCGAAGTCGCCGTAACCGAGCATCTTGTCCCACAGGGGCTGCAAGTGATCAGGAATATCGGCGCGGGTTTTGGGGTCGATCCGAGGCATAACGATGGTCCTTGTTGGAATGAGCTTACTTGTTCAGGTCGGCCAGACACTGCCGCAGGTGATTGAGCGATTTGCGCGTGTTCTCCAGCTGGTCGGACTTGGCGTGGGTCTCAATAGAGAAGGTCAGCTGTTTGTCCCCTGCTAGATCAAGCAGAGATCGGATGTATCCGGCAACATCGACGTCGCCCTCGCCCAATGTGACGAAGCCCTCCGACGCCTTGGAGTAGTCTTTGAAATGGATATGCTCCGCACGAGTCATCACAGTTTTCAGTATCTCTGCAGTCGGCGTTTCGCCAACCCAGGCACTGTTCGCGACATCAGGAAGTGGCCGCAACCGATCACTGTCAAATGCCGACATCAACGCCGGGAACTGATCCATGCGCGCGATATTGCAGACAAACTCGTTCTCAACCAGCAGCACCTTGTCATGCTTTTCCGCCAGCTTGAGCAGCGTCTCATAGCCGGGCCGCAGATCGCCAAGGCTGAAGCCATCATAGGTCAGAAACGAGAAAATCCGGAGATTTCGCGTCTCGAACGCATCCGCCACGCGTATCGCATCCTCGAAAAGCTGTTCATCGCTCCGGCCCGCTCGGTCGAAACCAAACTGGTCGCCGTGCGTATCAACAGACTTTCCTGGCGGTGGCCATTTGAACAGCGGGGTTGCAATGCCAGCTGTCTCTAGTCCCGCAGCCTTGACTCGACCGGCCGCACTCTCCAATTGGGACGGTGTAAGCGATAATGGGTTAATGCCATCGACCTGTCGGATCTCAACGGCATCAAGATTCTCCTCAGCGGCAAACTCCAGGCACGTATCCAGACGTGGCCCGGTTTCGTCACTGATGACGCAAAGTTTTGGATAAATGTGGGTCATGGCGCGACGTTATTCTGATTGCCCTGCGCGGGCAAGATGAAGCACGAAAGTTGTCCGGCCTGTGGGCGATAAACACCGTCGCCGCAAGTCGTTTCAAGACATTGCAAGAAGCTATTCCGCGGCTTCTGGTTTCGCTGGCTCGTCCATGTCGCCGTAGAATTCTTTTGGGGGTGGTGTGTAGCGATTGTCGCTACGCACATGCTCTTCGCTGTCGCCGTTGAACAGTGTCCCGACAACGCCCCGATCCAAATCACTGGTTCCGAAGAGAGCATCGCAGATGGGAAAAGTGAGATTGAAGTTGCGGGTCTGCATTTGGCCGAGGTCATGATGGACCCGGTGCATGCGCCGGATCGTGTTGACCAACGGCACGCGGCGCAACCAGGGGTACTCATGGTCTTCAAGATGCGAGAGCGTGTGCAAGCCTTCATACATCAAATAGTAGACCGCCATCATGCCAACGGCGATGTAGCCGACATTGCTGCTCCAAACCGCAGCAAGAAGCAATGCGGGCGGAACCGCTGCCAGAATAAACGCAACGGGCGCGAAAGGCGGGAACAGCAATGCGCGCCAATCCTTCTGGTCGCCATAGGATAGATCGTGATCTGTAAAGAACTGATGATGGACTGCGCAGTGGCGCTTGTAGATCGCTTCCAGGCCTTTGACCGGCCGGTGGAGAATGTAGCGGTGAGCAGCCCACTCGATGTAATTGCCGAACAGAACCATGGGCACGATGACGAGCCACTCCAATGACGTTGCTTTTTCAATATGCGCCCAGCAATACCAAATCGTACCCAAAGTGACCGTCAGCATGAATGCGAGATGATACTCACCGCGGTACCAAGAGGGTGTGTCTTCAATGAACTGCTTGCGGAACTGTCTCTGCCGCTCGCGTTCACGTTCCGCGCGAGCTGGATCCTTATTCAATACGGTTGCCATCTGGACCTCACTTTCGAACAGGAGTTCTGTTGGCATGTCGTCGGGCGAAATATCGAATTGCCCGGATCAATAGGCTAGCGCCGCTGATGAGCCGAAGCAATCTGTGCAACAGGAATTGAGGCGCGCATAATTCCCGATTGCGGACCTTCAGACGATGATATCCGCTACGTGCTGATAGGCGCGCTGCGCCTCAAACATTGCACTCGGCAATAGGGGCCTGCTGGACACTCCCGCCCTGAGGTGTTTGACTTTTGACTGAGCAACACCTCTCACTGTAACACCCGCCAGGAGCGAACGATGAGCGCAGCAAACGCCAAAACATTCAGCACGCCGCAGCTCGACGTCGCCTGTCAGAACAAGCTCATGCTTGGACTGTTCCTGCCGCTGCAGTCAGGTGCTTGGAGCCCTTCGACGGCGCCCCGCGGGACTTCTTGGACGTTTGACTACAATGCGCAATGCGCTGTTCAGGCTGAAGCCCTCGGATTTGATCTCGTCTTCGGTTTGGCGCAGTGGATGGGCAAAGGTGGTTACGGTGGTGAGATGGCGTTCCGCGAGCAGTCAACCGATGCCATGATGGTCTGCGCCGGCTTAGCCGGTCTGACCAAGCGCCTCATTTTGATTTCCACGGTGCATGTGCTCTACGGCTGGCATCCCCTGCACATCGCAAAACTTGGAGCCACCATCGACAGCATGAGCCATGGCCGATGGGGCTTGAATGTGGTGACCGGCTACAAGCAGAGCGAGTTTGAGATGTTCGGCATGGCGCCGATCGAGCATGATTTACGCTATGACATGGCAGACGAGTTTACGACGCTGATGAAGCGGCTCTGGGACGAAGATGCAGGCGTCACAGCCGATGGGAGGTTCTGGAAAACCAAAGACGCGTTTGTTGCACCAAAACCCGTCAATGGGCGCCCGATCCTGGTCAATGCCGCTTCGTCTCCAGCGGGCTTGGATTATGCGACCGATCATTCGGATCTGATCTTCATCACAAGTCCGGCAGGTGCGGATCTCGACAAGGCGTGCGAAAGCCTGCCGGCCCACAATCAGAAGATCAAAGAGCTTGCCCGCTCCAAGGGACGCGAGATCAAGACCATCATCAATCCGCACATCATCTGCCGTGAGACCGAGGCAGAAGCTTGGGCGCAGCATCATGCCATTCTGGATCATCAGGATCCGGTCGCTGCGGACAACTTCTATGCGACGTTTGCCGGGGGCGATCAATCATCCTGGCGCGGCAACACGCGGGAGCATTGGGTGATTGGCGGTAACGTACACATCGTTGGTTCGCCGGAACAGGTGGTTGAGGCACTGCAACGCTTGTCGGATGCAGGCTGCGACGGCGTACAGGTCAACTTTTACGACTTCCTGCCGGATCTTGATTTCTTCGGAAAGCGTGTTCTGCCGTTGATGGTTGAAGCGGGTTTGCGAGAACCGACCGCCGGTCCGTAATGCAATGCCAGGCCAGTCAGCGCGGGCCGAGCTTCACGCCAACCATCTCCTCATAGAGCTTGATGATAGACGCGCCGTCTTCCTTGGAGAGACCTTTGGCCCGCGCCATCTGGTAGACCTGCTGCGAGACATTTGCCAACAGCAATGGCACGCCAAGCTCCTTTGCGAAGGCGGTTTCCAGTTCCTGGTCTTTGTAGGAGATATTGACAGTACCGCCCGGCGCAAAGTCACCTGAGAGAAAGCGCGGTACGCGATGATCAAGCGCGAAGCTGGCACCGGTGCTGACCCGGATGACGTCATACATGGTTTGCGGATCAAGGCCAGCCTTTGCACCGAGGGCAAAGGCTTCGGCAACAGCTACAGTGTTGACCTGGATCAGCATGTTGTTGACCAGTTTCATGGCAAGGCCCTGGCCGATACCGCCAACATGAAAGATGTTCGCTGCCATCGGCTCGAAATATGGGCGCCATCCGTTGACGTCGTCCTCGTCGCCGCCGACGATCACAGACAGATCGCCCGATGCCGCGCGAGGGGTGCCGCCACTGACAGGAGCATCGACCATGCCGATACCTTTGCTGGCCAGTTCAGCGTGCATGCGCTTTGTTGCGACCGGATCGATGGTGCTCATCATTGCGATCTGATGACCAGCTTTGGCAGATTGTACGATACCGGCCTCGCCGAAAATCACGGCTTCGGTCTGAGCCGTTGTCTCGACCATGGTGATCGATCGGTCGACCGCCTCAGACACAGCCATCGGCGAAGTCGCGGCTTCAGCCCCTACCGTTGTCAGGGCTTCGACGCGTTCCGGCAGAATGTCGAAGACCACAACCTTGAATCCAGCCTTGACGATGTTGGCTGCCATGCCGCCACCCATGGCCCCGAGACCGATAAAACCAACCGTATAAGACATTACACGCCTCCAGTGACATCAATCGTCACGCCCGTAACAAAGTCAGCATCTGATGATGCTAGGAAGCAGAGGACCTTGGCCTGATCGCTCGATTCTGCAACACGCCCTAGCGGAATGCGTGCAAGTTCTGCTGCCTTAATCTCCGGGTCGCGTGCTTCCCAGTGCGGTGTGATCCGCTCCGTCAAGGTCACACTCGGGGCGATTGCGTTGACATTGATCCCGAACGGACCAACCTCCAGAGCGAGCTTCTTGGTGAATGCGATAATACCGCCTTTAGCTGCAGCATAAGCACTGGATGAACTGACGCTCAAACCACGTCCAGCAATGGAGGCGAGGTTGACGATCTTACCGTTCTTCTGCCGTTTCATGATTGGCACGACGGCGTTGGTAAAAAGGTAGGTGCCATCAAGATTAAAGGCGACGACGCGCTGCCAGTCATCGAGGGAAAGTTCATCGACGGTTGCTGCCGGTTTGGCGATGATCGTGCTGCCACCAACACCATTGACCAGAATGTCGATGCGTCCGCAGGTCGTTTCTGTCCAGGCAACTGTCTCGTCGACGGAGGCAGGATTGAGAGCATCAGCCTTTCTGGGAAATACCTTGCCGGGCGTCGTGTCATCCGAGAAGGCAGCTTCCAGTGCAGCTAGTCGCGCCTCATCAGTATCGACGGCAACAACCGTCGCGCCCTCGCGAGCCATGATTTCAGCGGATGCCTTGCCGATGCCGGCGCCGGCAGCAGTTATGAGAGCAACCTTGTCCTTGAACCTCATTGCAAATCTCCAAGTTTAGGTGCGCCATCCATCGAATACAGCGCGGGCTTCGGAGACAACATCGACGACCACATCGCCTGCAGGTTTGACGGATTGGATCGTTCCAGATCCCTGCCCCATTGGGACTACGCCATGCTCCGTGTCACCTTCGAGACGCCCGCGTACCGAAGCCGGTTCTCCGACTTCTCGCAACTGATAAGGATAGGCTTTGATCTCGGTTTCACGGCCAACCCAACTGTCGGTGAACGTGTTGCGTGCCATGCGCGCATTCTTTCCCGAATGGGCGCGCGTCACAGTGGTGCCGTCCTCATTGATCTCGACAATCTTGGCCTTGTAGTTCTCGTGAGCTCGCGCTTCTTCGGTAGCTATAAACCGGGTTCCCATCCAAATGCCATGCGCACCAAGCGAAAGCGCTGCCATCAGTCCGCGGCCATCAGAAATGCCACCAGCTGCAATTACCGGAATCGACACGCTATCGACAACCGAAGTAATCAAAGGCAGCGTACCAATTCGGCCAACATGGCCACCGCCTTCGTGACCCGATGCAATGACCGCGTCTACGCCCGAGGCTTCAACCTTCTTGGCGTGACGGGATGTGCCGATAACCGACATCACCTTCATGCCAGCATCCTGCGCTTTTGGTACGATCCGACCCGGATCACCAAGGCCGGACACAATAACGGGAACCTTCTCCTCGAACGTAACCGCAATGTGCTCCTCGACTTCCTGGGTGTAAGCACTGGTGAGGTTATCCTCGCTGCGCACTTCGGCGAATAGAATGTCGACACCAAACGGCTTGTCAGTTTCGCTTTTCACCAGCCGGATCTCGCGAGCCAGGTCTTCCGACTTCATGTACGCGGATCCGATACAACCGAGCCCGCCCGCTTTGGAAACCGCAGCAGCAAGACGGCCATAGGCAACGGTATACATTCCCGCCTGTAGTACCGGGTACCGGATACCAAGCAGTTTGCAGATCGGGTTGTTTGCCAACAATGCATCGAAACTCATTCAGGTCTCCGCTGCTTGCCCTACAAGGATCACGTCTCAATCCAGTACGTAAGGCTTGGATTTTTCCTCGTAGTCATCGTATCCGAGGGTCGAGCGCAGCTCGGCGGGCGGCAAGGCCATGGCTGCTTCGGCCTTTCCTGCTTTCTGCGCCGCAAGCCCGGCTTTGATGCCGGCAATAGCCGGCGACAGCATATTGGTCGGATAGGTTCCAATCTTGAGCCCGAGTTCGGCTGCCCGCTCAGCCGTCGGCGTTTCGCGCGGTGCACCGGGAGACATAACCACGAAAGATGGCCGGCCATCGCCTGCTGCCACTGCGCGTTTGATCTCATCTTCATCGACGGGAGAATCGAGAAACAGAATGTCGGCGCCCTCTTCGACGTACATTTCAATCCGCGCGACGGCCTCGTCAATCCCGAGCGTTGGGCGGCAGTCTGTACGGCCCATCACCAACATGCCGCTCTCCTTGGCGGCCTCGACAGCAGCTCGGATTTTCATCCGTGCCTCATCACGGGACAGGCAGGGTTTGCCAGCCGCTGTCAAAGCACGCGGCGTAATCTTGTCTTCGATCAGGATGGCGGCCGCACCAGCAAGGCCAAAGGCGCGAACGGTGCGCTGCACGTTCATGGCATTGCCGTGGCCATGATCACCGTCAGCCAGAATGAGCAAGTCCGGTGCCGCATTCCGGGCCATCGTGAACGAGTCAAACATCTCAGCAAATGATATGAGATCGAGATCCGGTCCCCCGAGACGGCTGGCAGCGACGCACGAACCAGACAGGAAGGCCGTCTCAAACCCAGCCTCGTAAGATAACCGAGCTGTAAGCCCGTCCCAAACCGCCGGCATGATGACAAAATCAGGTTTGGTCAGGAGTTGGCGCAGTCTTTCAGGAGGTGTCATGCGTGCGGCCTTCCAGGGTAAGTGGGCAGATATGATGATAACGTTGTTGGGATGGTGCCGTGGCTCCGCCATGTATTCAAGCTGTTCCTGCCGCCAACGAGGCAATCAATCCGAAGTGGGATTGGTAACGCCTGCGCCCCCACGTAGAGTGTCGAGCGTAGAGAAACGGGTTCGGAGCCTCTTGTGATTGAGAAGGAAAAATCCAGCATCGAGGATCGCATGGCATCGCTTGATGAAGCGCGGCTGGCAGCGGCGGCCGAGTCTGCGATCGATCCGGATCTGCCCATAATTGATCCGCACCACCACCTTTGGGATTTTCCCAAGCATCGCTACCTGCTCGACGAACTGCTCGCAGATACGAACTCCGGTCACAACATCGAGCAGACTGTCTTCATCGAATGTGCCGTTTTCTATCGGCCTGATGTCGGCAAAGCGATGCGCGTGGTTGGTGAAGTCGAATTCGTCAACGGCATTGCAGCCATGGCTGCGTCCGGACGATATGGTCCGACGAAGGCTGCCGCCGGTATCGTCGGAATGGCTGATCTGACGCTCGGCGCCGCGGTTGAAGATGTTCTAGCAGCCCAGGTCCAAGCAGGTGGGGGCCGGTTCAAGGGTATTCGCCATGCGGCGGGATGGGAAGACAAGACGAGAGAGATTCACAACTCTCATACCAATCCTCCGCAATTCCTTTACCGCGATCATCAAGAATTCCGGGAAGGTTTTGCTGTCCTGGGCAAGATGGGATTGTCATTTGAGGCTTGGCTCTACCACCCACAACTCGGTGACCTCATAGACCTGGCTCGCAGTTTCCCTGGCCAACCCATCGTCCTCAATCACGCCGGCGGTCCTCTCGGACTAGGTTGGTACAGCGATCGACGGCAAGAAGAGTTTGAGGCCTGGCGTGCTTCTATTCTGGAATTGGCCAAGTGTGAGAACGTCTCAATGAAGCTGGGTGGGCTCGGAATGAAGCTTAATGGATTTGGATTCGAGCTGCGCGATACGGCGCCTTCGTCGGATGAACTTGCCGCTGCGTGGCGGCCCTACATAGAAACGTGCATCGAAGCCTACGGCGCAGATCGCTGCATGTTTGAGAGCAATTTTCCCGTCGACAAAATAAGCGGTAGCTACGGCAACTACTGGAATGCCTTCAAGAAGTTGGCAGCTGGCGCTTCAACGGATGAGAAAGCAAAGCTCTTCAAAGGCACAGCCGAGCGCTTTTACCGCTTATAGCTGGCACTACAACCAAAACAAGGACAAGTGACATGGCAGCATTGACAGAGCCCAAGTCCATTGCCGATCTGCCTGCCCAACATGCAGGAATGCCTGAAACGCAGGCGGAAGCCCGTGCGCGCTTTTTCAACTCCGGCAACGCATTTAACATCAAGCTGCCGCCGGTACCGAATGCGGTGTTTGCCGATGAGCCTATGCGCGCTCTCGACCCATCAACATCCACAGGCTTCATTGCTTGCGATGCATCTGGCGAAATGGAGTGTCCGTTT
Source organism: Hyphomicrobiaceae bacterium (assembly GCA_965247245.1). Lineage (GTDB taxonomy): Bacteria > Pseudomonadota > Alphaproteobacteria > Rhizobiales > Hyphomicrobiaceae > Tectiglobus. The sequence goes on from CBDFGV010000001.1 coordinate 291,856, forward strand.
CCTGCCACCTCACCTCTTCTACTGGCGCGCTATGCGCGGATCCGAGTCGGCGAAAGCCTCAACGATGAAGCGCGGGCCAGTGGCATCATCCACTATGTCATCGAAGGTGCAGGCACGACTTCAGCAGCGGGTGAAGAGGTGACATGGCAGGCCGGCGATGTCTTTGTTGTTCCAGGTGGTGGTCCGATTACTCACTCTGCGGCAGATGCTGCCGCCGTCCTCTGGGTCGTGAGCAATGAACCTCAGATCAGATTCGAGAGCCTTCAATCCCCAGCACAGGGTGAAGCGCCAACCTGTGTCGTGCATTATCGCGCAGACGAGATCGATCGCCAGATCGAGCTGCTCTATCGGATCGGGCAGGATGAGGAGACAGCTGGTACAGCCCTCATCTTCTCATCAGACAAGCAACAGGACAGCCGCAATGTCCTTCCGTCATTGACGCTTGCCATGAACTCGCTGCCAGCCGGCGCAATGCAACGCCCGCATCGACACAACTCAGTCGCGGTATCTCTCGTAATCGAGGGTAAGCGTTGTTACTCAAAGATCGATGGCGAGCGCAAGGAGTGGGCGCCTTGGGCGACGACAATCACGCCGCCAGTCTCTGTCCATTCGCATCACAACGATGGTGATGATCTTGCCATGTTCCTGATCGTGCAGGATGGCGGGCTCTATTATCACACGCGCGCGATGGGATTCGAGTTCGTCGACGACTAGGTTGCTGCTTGTCAGTCTTCCGAAAGGCCGCGTGTGTCTACTTCGCGCTGCCTCTCGGTTGCCGAGCGTTGGACGGATGCCTACAGGCCTAGCTTGATGCCATAACTTCGTCTTCGACCTGACCGAGGCGCTCTTTGCCAAAGAACATCTCGTTTCCAACGAAGAACGTCGGGATGCCAAACACGCCGCGCTCGACAACTGCAGATGTATTGTCCATTAGCTTCTGCTTGACGGCCGGGTCCTGTGTTTTCTCGACAATCGCTGGTCCATCAAAACCTGCAGCGGTTAGAACACGAGCGGCGACCTCGGCATCACCCATGTTTTCCTCTTGCTCCCACATCGCGGTTAGAACCGCATCGATGTACTCATCCTTGCGGTTCATCTCCTCGGCGACGATCAGTCCGCGCATGAGAGTGACGGTATTCATCGGGAAGTTTGGATTCATCTTGAAGGCGGTGAGATTGTGCTTCTTGATAAAGCGCTCGCTCTCTAAGCGATTGTACTCATTCTTGCCCTTCACTTCAGCGAACGAGACAAATGGTGCCTGGTTGCCCGTGAGCTTGAAGATGCCGCCAAGCAGGCAGGGATTGTAGTGCACGGTTGCACCGGTGCGCTCGCATACACCTGCCAACGCTTTGTAAGTCATGTAGGCATTGGGACTCGCAAAATCGAAAATGAACTCGATGGTCTTGGCCATTTTGGTGTCCTCGCAGGAATGTGGGTTGCGCAGTTGCCTGACTGTCCTTGGAGATAGTCAATACTTCAAGAGGTGCCAATGCCGCGTCAACTCGATAGCGGATTTCTAGCTGACGCATCCTAAGTGCCGCGGACAGTTGAGAGTGTAATCTCGGGTGAAGCATCGCCAGCTCGAACTCAGCCAGAGCTGACGCAGGACCATCGTTGTTGCATTGTCAAAGGGAAGTCTGGTGCGGACGGCGGGACTTGAACCCGCACAGCATTACTGCCGAGGGATTTTAAGTCCCTTGTGTCTACCTATTCCACCACGTCCGCATCTAATTGAAATACAGTCGTTTCTAGTCCTGAATGTTCCGAACACTGCAGCGATGCGCAATCTCTGTCAATCGTCTGCACCAAGTCAGAGCGGCATCTTCTAGGCGCTCCGGTCCGCCTTGGCAAGTGGACAACGCAGGCGCACTATCCACCTGAGGATTGCTCTGTTCTAGTGTTGATTTAGAGTGATCGCCAAGTTTCAAGAGACGACCAGCAACCAGACGGCTATCGACAAAAAAGATCGCAGTCACATTCGTACCGCTTCAAACCATCCGCAGGACGACAGGCTATGGCCAAGACAAAGGCATATCAAGGCGGCGCAGATCGCGCGCAAAGGTTGAGGGCTTCAAGGGTTGACGGTGGCTACAAGACCATCAGTACGGAAGCGGTTGCACCAGTCATTGGTGTGGAGGTCAAAGGTGCGGATCTCACAAAACCGTTGCCCGATGAGCAATTCGAGGAATTGCGCGACGCGTTAGCCAACCACTGCGTATTGTTTTTCCGAGATCAACCAGAGTTAACTCCCGAGCAGCAGGTTGCATTTGGCAAACGATTTGGCGAGCTTCACATGCATCCAGCCGCACCAACACTTGAAGGCAATCCTGAGATCTTCGTCATCCACACACATGAAGGTTCACAAGTGAACAACGGCGGGAATTGGCACACTGATGTGTCGTGCGATGAAGAGCCACCGTTAGGCACGGTCTTGCAACTGCACATCACACCAAGCGCCGGCGGTGACACGCTCTTTTCAAATATGTACGCAGCTTTTGATGCACTGTCAGACAGAATGCAGGACATCCTCTCAGGCATGGAGGCTTTGCATGAATCCGAGCACATTTTCCGCGGCCGCTATTCTGACCGCGGCGTCGATGACAGCGCCCGTGTCTATCCTGAGTCGATTCACCCTATGGTTCGGACCCATCCCGTCTCCGGTCGACAGGCGCTCTATGTCAATCGCTCCTTTACGACAAAGATAGTCGGACTATCGGACAAGGAGAGCCGGGCTCTGCTCGACTTTCTCTTCCAGCATATGGAACAACCCCAGTTCCAGGTGCGATTCCGTTGGGCTAAGAACTCGATTGCGTTCTGGGACAATCGCTGTGCGCAGCATCTGGCTCTCTGGGACTATTGGCCGGAAGAACGCAAAGGGCATCGCGTCACGATAAAAGGTGAACGACCGTTCTATCGACCGAGCTAGACCATTTTCGAACGGACTAGGTGACAGGCACCTCATGCCCCATACAACTTACGGCGAGATCGTTGAGGCGATCGCAGCGACCGGACTGGTGTCGCGCGGTGGCTTCCAAGTGCAGTCGTCCGATGCTGTGCCTGATATCAGCGCCGGTCAAACGGCGAGGACGCTCATGCTGGTTGGCAATGCCGGGCCAGGGATGTGGCAGCGCTTTTCCCAGGCGCGTCACGTGACGCCGATGACACTTGATGAATGGAGTGAGGAAGTCATTGGAGAGCTTGCAGCCAATCTGAATGCGCGTGCGCTGTTCCCGTTCACACGACCTTATCTCCCGTTTCAGGCGTGGGCCCAAAAAGCAGAGCCCTGTTTCATTACACCCATAGCGATGTCAATCCATCACAAGTACGGACTTTGGCATGCGTATCGGGGAGCATTGGTGTTTGCTGAGACAATCGAGGTGCCTCAGTCCACTGCCGACGCAAGCCCCTGCGTCACATGCGTCGATCAACCCTGCCTTTCTGCGTGTCCCGTCGAGGCGTTCTCCGACGCAGGTTACGATACTGAGGCCTGTGCCACGCACCTTTCATCGTCTGATCAAGTCGACTGCATGAGCCATGGCTGCAGAGCGCGTCGCGCATGTCCGATCGGCGCTCAATACGTCTATGAGCCAGCCCAGGCGCAGTTTCATATGGATGCATTTTTGCGCGCGCGGCTGGAGTTCTAACTGTTCGTGATGCGCGCGAAAGAGCCTTCTACAAACCTGAACAGAACATAACTGACCGTTCAGCGTCTGTTCGACAGCAGCATGGCAATGTCTCTCCATAACCGAAAAACAGTTCCGACCCGGTAAGTGAAAACGCAAAGAGGCAGTCGGAACCCTGATAAGGCAGGAGACACATATGCCATCTCATTCTCTCAAAATCGCCACGGGTGGTGCAGCAGCCATGGCTTTGACCATTGCCGGTGTGATGACCGCTGATGCGGCGCCGCGGGACCATGGGTGGAAAAAGATTGCAACCAAGGCAGCGGATTTCCGCAAAGATGTTGACGTAGTTTCTATGGATGCTTGGAACGGGCAGCTGGCTCGGTTCAGTCTTCGTATTCGACAGAACCAAGCGTCGATATCCCGCCTGCGCCTTGTCTATGAGGACGGAGGCAGCCATGGTTTTGGCTTAACGCGCAATTTTCACAATCCAGGCTCGCGCACTAAGCCATTCATTAACCCGAGCCCAAATCGGCGTGTTGCCTACATTGAAATTCGGCACCGGTCGGTTGGTCGCTACGGCGATGGTTTCGGTCGACCTAAAGCAAAGATCGACTTCTTTGCTCGGCGTCGGAACTTTCAGAGCTGGCCGGACGTCTCAGTAGGTCGTCGTAAGCTAGGATCGCTGATTGCTCATCGTCGATATCGTACAGTGCACTTGTCTGTTGACTTGAACAAGGGTCGCTACAGCGCGCTCAGATTTCATGCGCCCAATCGCGGCGTTGTGGTTGATAGTGTCGAGGTGATGTTTGGCAACGGAAACAACAGACAGGTCTCTGGTCGGAGAGTAATCGTTGGTGGCGCGACGTCGTCGATCATCGATCTACCAGGCAACCGCCGCTTTGTTCAGCGCGTCACAGTTCGACTTCGCAAGGTGCGCGGACTGTTCAAGAACATCAATTACGGCGGTTATCCGCAGCCGACGGTCTTGAACGTCATCGGTATTCGCTGATAGTAGTTCAACAAATCAGATAGTTGACGTCCCCGTAGCGGTCCGCCGCTGCGGGGATTTTCTCTTGTTTGGGCTCACCGCATCGTGATGGATCGCGCGAAGATTGCGCCACACATCACCGCTGCCATCCTGCTAAGACTCTCGCCATCCGATAGCGACAATTGGCGAGACGTGTTATGCTTCGATTGGCTTTGTTTATTTGGGTTGTGGTCTCCTCACCTGCGCTTGCGCAACAACAAGTCACGCTGCGTGCCGCCGATGGGTTGGTCGTAACAGCAGACGTCTACCAAGCAGGCAAGGCGCCCAACGCAATCTGGATTGTTCTTGCTCACCAGGCCGGAGCTAGTCGCGGCGAATACCGAACAATCGCACCTCGTCTCAACAAACTGGGCTACAATGCCATTGCTCTCGATCAGAGATCCGGTCGTGCATTTGCTGGCGTGGCAAACAAAACCGCTGCCTTGGCAAAAACTCAGAGAAAGAGGCAATCTTATATTGCCGCCAGACCAGATATCGAGGCTGGTATTGCCTGGGCCCGCAAGCAGACTTCCGGCCCTGTCATTCTGTGGGGAAGCTCCTATTCGGCTGCACTTGCCTTATTAATGGCGGGCGAGAAGCCTCAATTGGTGGACGGTGTCATTTCACATGCACCGGGGGAATATTTTCGCGGCAAATCAATTCGAAAAGTCGCGGTCAATATTGCCGTTCCGGTGCTGATCACGTCGGCCTCGCATGAGAAAAAGAAGTGGCGGCGCATTTTTGCCGCGATACCGGGTGACCGAAAAACGGGGTTTGCGCCGAAGAAGGGGGGGCGGCACGGTTCTTCTGCCCTTATTCCATCGCGCAATAAGTCCTCCGCTGCATACTGGGCCGTCGTCGAGACTTACCTGAAGACGTACTTCCAGCCGAGCTAGACGCGTTGTGGTGGTTTCATGATAGATTGACCCAGCAATCAATCGCCTGGATCTCAACCCATCATGCTCAATCTGCCTGCCGATTTCGGTATCCCGCATGCCATCGCCATCATCCTGCTGCTGACGTGCTGGCTGTCTTACGCACACTTGCTCAGAATCTTTGCACGCGGCTCCCTCAACTCACAATTGGCTGTCGTACGCCGCTATTGGATGTCATCGGCAACGCGGCGGGCTGCCAAACCTTTCGACGCGGTCCTGCTGGGCAACCTGATGAACTCAATCGCCTTCTTTGGTTCAGCAACAATGATTGTTCTGGCCGGCGTTCTGACACTGTTTACGGACATTCAAGGCATCCACAGCACGTTCTCGCAGCTGAAGTTCGTCGCACCCACCAGTCTTGAGCTCTTTGCCCTGCAAATCGGCTTTCTCGCTTTTGTCCTCGCGCTGTGCTTTCTGGCTTACATCTACGCGTTGCGTAAGCTCATCTATACGACAAGTCTGCTCGGCGCACTGCCGGACATTTCCGAGAAATGCCCAACCCACGATGACATGGTTGATGCAGTCACAACAGTTCTGTCCGAAGCGATCCGCACGCTCAACTTCGGCATCAGGGGATACTACTATTCCATTGCCGCTTTGTGCCTGCTGATATCACCAACAATCTGCATCTCAGCAACGCTCATTGCCACCGCAGTGTTGTTCTACCGCCAACTCATGACACCCACCGCCCGGGCAATTCAGAAATACGTTGAGGCAGCCCACGCGCTTGATCGTTAGGTCGCGAGCTGCCACGCTGTTGGCGGCCTACTTCTTACCGTAGGTGTGAGGTGGTGTTCCGGGCTTCAACGAAAAATGAGTGTGCGTCCCGAGCCACTTTCCGTCCTTCTTGATGTAGGTCGCAGTGGCGCGGCCCGGCCGATCAAACGGCTCACCATTCTCATGATATCCCGTCGAAGACCATGGCACTGCTGCCCAAGCAGCATCGCCGTGAACTTCCCCGACTAGATGTTCGACATTGAAGCGGAAGTCAGAAATTTTCGGCCAGATCTTGGACCACTGTTCGCCGTAGAGGGCGTCGAGACCGTGGACGAACTCGGCATACGTTCCAAAGCCTGTCACTTTGTCAGAGAAAAGTGGTTTAGCCGATTCAAAATCAACAGCCGCAACACAGACGCCCCACTGGCGGTACCACTCACGAAGTTCCTCTAGTTGATCTGCTTCTTCGCCCATTGCTCTCGTCTCTCTTATTAGTTTTTCCGAAGTATGATGCTGTGCGCATTGCCCTCCATCATCAGGTCAATGGCCGCAGCAGTCAAACGCAAGGAAATGGACTATGATCTCGCGCAGACAATGAAAAGAGATGGGAGTGAGCCATGAGCGACGAGGTTGAGAGATTGAAAGCAGGCGTCGAAGCGCAACATGGCTGCAGTGCGACGTGGGTCAATTCTCTCCCGGTAACGGCCAAGGCGTCCGGAAAATTGGTCTGGGACGGGACGGTCCACATATTTGCTCTGACCGGTCATCCGGAGTGCGAGCGCTGCTATGCCTGGTGGGAAAATGAGTTTGGCCCGATGGATCAGCGCCAGGTGAATTCCCAACTGAAAACTGAGGGTATCGGATCTGCTGCGGAGGCCGTGACAGCAGCCATTGCTCAATAAAGTCTTGTCGCGACCGCTAACGAGCGTACGGAAAGCAGCGGTCGCGATCCAGGATCAGCTCATAGTGATCCGCGAGTTGGTCAATCGCCTCTTCGTAATCAACATAAGGATCAGTGTTCTCGGGCCCGACGATGATAGGACGCATATCGTCCTCATCCATACCCTTCGGAGGCAGCATTGCCGTCACATGCGCTTTCCCATCACTGTCGCGCAAGGTGACGAAGATCTGCATGACGCGTTCGATGTGCGCCTTGAGACCGATGTTTTGTTCAAAGACAGCTGCTGAAGCTGGTGGTTCATAGCATTCAGCTGCGGCTTCATAAGCACGTTGAAAGTATTTCTCGACGGCGTGGTTCATCAAACGCGACTCTTCACTGGCCTCAGCCAGCGTATCGATCTTGAACCAGGTGAAAGGCGCAGCGTCACACACGTATTGCACGCTCCACTCCCGCAATTGTTGTGATCCAAATGTTAGCTTACCCAAAAGTCAGGACGACATGATGACTTTAATTTGTCTGGACCAAGTTCAGACGGAGGGTGAGGCCACGAAGCCATAGCACGCTACTTGAACGGAGAAGAAAATCGCGGGTCGTTGAGAAAGTCGTGGTCGGTCAGGGAATTGAGGAACGCCAGGAGATCAGCTTTTTCTGTCTTCGTGAGTTCAAAGCCTGTCACAAGCTCGGAGCGCAACGGTGATGGAGCGCCGCTTCGTGATGCCCGCCCGCCTGCCTTATAATGTTCGATCACTTCGGCCAAAGTCGCAATGGATCCATCATGCATATATGGCGCGGTCACCGCTATATTGCGCAAAGACGGCGTACGAAAACGTCCGACATCTTCCGGCTTGCTCGTGACATCAAACAAGCCCTGATCCTTGCCAGGCAACTGCCCGTTGCCTTTGAGATTGTAGAGCCCGGTATTGTGAAATCGAGCCGAAGTCGCTGCTTCTGTGAAGTGCGGTGCTTGGTGACACTGTCCGCAGCGCAACCGCTCTCCAAAGAACAATTTCTCTCCCCGTTTGGCCGCCGTTGAAATGGCGCTTGTTTCACCACCATATCGGTAGCGATCATAAGGTGATCGGGCGGAGATCAGTGTTCGCTGGAATGCTGCAATGGCCTTGCCGATACTATCGAAATCGATGCGTCCGTCAGTGCCGGGAAATGCCTCGGCAAACAACTTACGATATACGCTATTGGACAGAAGCAGATCGACGATCGCTTGTTCATGTCCAAGCGATCCCATCTCAACTGGTTCCGTACCAAACAGCGGGCGCCGTAATTGCAGTTCGAGGTGGTGCTCACGCGAGTTTGCCCATGTCAGGGCCTTGAAATATCCAACGTTCGCCAATCCCATCGAATTGCGATGATGGGCCTCGCCTGTAATCCCTATGGGAACCCGCCTGTTGTCCGCAAAGCCACGATTTTGCTGATGGCACGTCGCGCACGACATGTAGCCGGGTCCGGACAGTCGGATGTCGTAAAACAAGCGTCTGCCAAGCTCGACCTTGGTTGCGCTCATTGGATTGTCGGCAGGTACGGGGGGCGGCGTCATCCATGACGGCAAGCGCCAATCAAAACTATCGGTGGCACTGACTTGCGACGTCAGCCCAAAAACAATGAACAAGAGCAATAAGAGCGGACGAAAAAACATCTGGCCTCATCCTGCCATGGACAGATGTCAGTCTGCCCATGGACTGGGATGAATGCAAGTCAATGGTTGCTAGTTCAGCGGCGCAGCTGGAGTTGCAAGGTTAATGGTTACATTCTTGCGCTGGGTAAAGCTGTCAAGCATGCCTTCTAGCGAAAACTCGCGGCCGATACCGGATTGCTTGATGCCACCATAGGAATGACCAGGCACCTGGCCAAGCCCTTGGTTGACCTGGACCCAACCGGCCTCAATGTTGTGCGCCGCATTAATCCCGCGGGCGATATCGCGGGTCCAAACATATGCGGCGAGCCCGTAGTGACTATCGTTTGCCATGCGAATGGCTTCGGCCTCGTCCGTCCAGCGGATCGCCACGAGAACTGGTCCGAATATTTCTTCGCGTGCCAAACGCCAGTCGTTTGATGTGTTGGCAAAGATTGTTGGCACTGTGAAATAGCCCTTACTGAGCGGGCCGCTCTCTGGCGGCATACCGCCACAAATGAGCTTGGTGTCAGCCTGCTGGAGACCATCTTCGACATAGCCGCAGACTTTTGTGAACTGCTTGTTGTTGATGATCGCTCCCATGTCCGTTTCCTCGGCCAGTGGGTCACCGATCTTGATTGCGTCCAGTTTGGTCGCGAGCTTGTCAAGGAAGCTGTCAAAAATACTGTCATGCAGGAATAGGCGCGAGCCGGCTGTGCAAGACTGGCTCTGACGCGTAAAGCGCATGGCAGCGATCATGCCATCGATAGCCCAATCCTCATTGGCATCCGGGTAGACGATTGACGGGCTCTTGCCACCGAGCTCAAGCGATACAGGCACAATCCGATCTGCCGCCGCTTTCATGATGAGCTTTCCGACAGCTGTTGAGCCCGTAAAGGAAAGTTTGCGGATTTCGGGATGCTCGGAGAGCGGCGCACCACACTCAGGTCCTGTCCCGGTCAGAATATTGACAATGCCGGCCGGCAAAAACTTCTGGCAGATTTCTGCAACGCGCATAACGCCTAGCGGGGCATCTTCAGCCGCCTTCATGACGATCGTGTTGCCGGCACACAAGGCCGGTGCGATCTTCAGTGCCCCCAGCATAACAGGTGCGTTCCAGGGGATGATGGCGCCAACGACACCAAGCGGCTCACGGCGGGTGTAGCTGAGAACATTGTCGCCTAACGGTATTGTCTCGCCCTTTAACTCGCTACCGAGACCGCCAAAATACCGAAAGACATCTGCAACCAGCGTGGCCTCAGGCCGGGCTTGTGTGCGAATGGCGTTGCCGGTCTCCTTCGCAATGATCTGGGCGAGGCCCTCAATCTCCGCTTCAAGTGCCTCAGCAATCTTGAGCAGGATCTTTCCACGCTCGCGCGGCGCAACCTTTGACCATTGTGGAAGTGCCTTTGAGGCGGCGGTGACAGCGCGGTTCACGTCTTCGGCATTGCCGCGCGGTACGGTCGCGAATATCTCGCGAGTGCTTGGTGACTCGATTGAGATTGTGTCGCCGGTCGTTGAATCCACCATTTTACCGTCGATCAGCATCTGGTGCTTCTGCACCGAAGCGGAAGTCGTGGGTTCGTGGGCAAGGGCCATTGGTTGTCCTCCTCATGATCCGGAATTGCTGATGTTGTAGCAGGCGGATCGATCCGGGAGAAGCCATCCCACAGAGACTGTGACGATCAGCGATTTTGGTATATAGAGCGCTGCAAGTTGCGATAGATGGGGCAATCGATGGAAACGGCAGGTGTAATCCCGGACGATGGTCGGCAGGCAGGTGCTGAGCCGTTGCAGCCTGAAGACAACGGAGCCAACCACCCGCTGTTCACAAATTATCCAAGCTCGGTGACAGCCAAGAAGCTGCGCAAGAGATTGATCCGGGAGATGCGTCAGGCCATTGAAGAGTATGCAATGGTCACCGCCGGGCAGCGCTGGCTGGTCTGCCTGTCTGGCGGCAAGGACTCGTATAGCCTGCTGAGCCTCTTAATGGATCTCAAATGGCGCGGTTTGCTGCCGGTTGATTTGCTGGCTTGTAACCTCGATCAAGGCCAGCCAGGATTTCCGAAGCAGATCTTACCGAACTTTCTGAATCGCTTCGGCATCGCTCACCATATAGAGACACAAGACACCTATTCGATCGTCACCGACAAAGTACCGAAAGCTCAAACCTATTGTGCCCTTTGCTCAAGATTACGCCGCGGAATTCTCTATCGGATCGCGCGCGAGCATAATTGCCAAGCCGTCGTGCTGGGCCATCATAGCGACGACATCCTCGAAACATTCTTTCTAAATCTGTTCCATGGTGGTCGGTTGGCGACCATGCCCCCTAAGCTTGTCAATGAAGATGGTGATCTAACAGTTCTACGTCCACTCGCGCTTTGTGCCGAAACAGATCTCACAAAATTTGCAGGTTTTATGGATTTTCCTATCATCCCCTGCGATCTGTGCGGCTCTCAGGACGGTTTGCAACGGCAGGTCATTAAATCGATGTTGACTGGCTGGGAGCAATCAAATCCGGGCCGCAAGCGTGTGATGCTGAAGGCTATGGCGAATGCGCGTCCTTCTCATCTGCTCGATCGCTCGCTGTTTGACTTCGCGAATTTGGCAATGGCAGGCGAGCTAAAAAAAGAAGCCGACGAGCCTTGTGAGGCTGCGTCGGCTTTGAGCGATCTACGCTGGTAGGGCCAGCGGATCGACAGGGTTCTTTGAGGTCAGAACGGCCAGGCCACGTTGGCCGTCAGATAGGCCCCTTCATGACCAACATAAGACTGAATGTCGGTGTCGGGATCATCGACAAACTGATAACCAGCTGACAGCATCAAACCGGATTGAACCTTTGGGTCAGGCTTAGTGCGCAGTAGCATGAAGCCACCAAACCTTTGGGCATTGAAGGCATCGTCCCCGAGCAAAGCTACTTCCGGGCCGAACGTTACGTTTTCGATCGTGTAGCCGCCGCGAATAGTGCCGCGGTAGCTATTGAAGGCTGTCGCATAGAGGCCTTCCAATGTGAGATAGACGCGACCATTGTCAAAGCGGTAGTCGGCAGAGAACACACCGCCAAACTTCCCACCAGACACAGCAGCGTTTGAGTCTTCCGGATCCTGCGAATGGTTGCGGTAGTCAGCGCCAGCATAGAACGACATGGAGCTGTACTGCCGCGTGATCTTCCAGCCGACCGAACCGGAAATTTCGCGGAAGTCGCCTTCCACCGAACTGCCCGCCACAGCGTTGCTCGCGTAGTCGTAGTCGCTGAACCCGATCGTGCCTCTCAGCATCATTCCGGAGCGGCGCACGTCACCACGGACGGCCATGTCAAAACCGCCATAGTAGTAATAGGCGTCCTTCGCAAAATCGATCCCACCGTAACCAACAATCCAAGACGGTGCGTAGGCGGAACCAAATTTGGCATCACCATATCGAAATCGGTCAGTCGCCTCTGCCGCAAAAGTTGTGAGCAGCGTGGCGGAAGCCAGAGTGATTGAGCGGAGGAATGACGGCAACGATAACATCGGGTTGTTCCTTGTGGATGCGGGGAAAGCAACAACGCAACGATCGCAGACACTTGCGATTGGATACCTACGCTATAACGGTATCTGGATGGGGCCGCCTGATAGGGCGCTCGCGCATCCGGTATCCTGTATCATTATTCTACATTTGTTTATTAAGCCTTAATGCGCCGGCCAATGCTGGGCGCGCTCTACCAGCAGCGCTGAGTAATAGCCGCGAGTGTCCACCATCGTGCCGTCCAAGATGTCAGCTCGTGATAGGTCGATTGATGTATCGAAGACTGGGAGGCCAGAGTGCCTCAAAGTCGGCCTTCAATTTGTGGGATTGTAAACGCCTGAAACGACAGACTCGATGAGCCAGGCTGGTTCCAGCCAACCTTGCGAAACCGCCTGTGCCTCGCTGCAAAACCAGCGATCGCCGCGCGCTAGATTGACTTGCACGTCATTGTACCAGGGTGACCAAGGTGTAATGAGGGTTTTGCGGCCTCGATCTGAGATTGCCTTGAAAACGCAGTCTCTGGCAGCGCTCTTCTTGGATGCCTCTAAGCGCCGGACCCTGAACGACCAGGGTGCCTCGCTCTGATCTCTCCAGAATCCCTTTTTATCAACTTTGGCCTTGGCTTCGACGTCAGCATATGGCGATCGGTATGACGCTGATGCGCGAGCCATGCCGCTCGCAATCATCTCGGCTGCCACGTCGACGCTATTATTGAAGCAAGTCGCGAGAGGCAGGCCGCGGCCATCCTTTTTTTCGGATAGTTCGCAGCGCACTGTGTTTGCGGTAATCAAGGAGCGCAACATCATAGCTGCACCCCGACCAAGGAAGTCAGTGCCGCCGGTGGTCAATTGAAGTTCCTGGGCTGCTTCCGGCGCATCAATGCCCAACAGCCGAACCTGCCGGCCTTCAATTTCCAGGGTGTTACCGTCGATAACAGCAGCCTTGCCGCTCAGTGTGCTGGCCGCGTTCGCAGCGGGCACCAAGAATATGAAAACGATGCAACAGATCAGAAAACGGAAATTCAACATCACAAACTGCCTTTGCGGTAACACATGCCATGAGCAAACAACGCCAAGTTGACCAAGGAGAGTTCGCCTCGTCAATTCACAATCTTTGATCGCAGCACTCCATGCTGCGCCGAGCGTTAATATCCACGCTCCCAATCAATGACATTGCGCAACGGTTTGCCATCGACGTAGGCGCGAAGGTTCTCGCAAAAGATCTCGACCGGACGGGGATTTGATCGATCGCTACCTGCGGAAATGTGAGGCGTGACTAGGACATTGGGGTTGGACCATAGTCGCTCTGGTGGTGGGCGCTCGAACTCACCGACGTAGACATCAAGCGCTGCACCGCGCAGATGGCCAATCTCAAGTGCGTTACAGAGTGCGTCCTCATCTACGATTTCGCCCCGCGCGACATTCACCAGTACGCTGCCGCTCTTCATGGCCGCAAACCGCGGCTCATCAAACAGCCGCGTCGTCTCCGGCGTCCATTGACAACAAACAATTACAAAGTCGCTTTGTGCCAGATACTGATCGAGCTCGTCCGGGGGACCCAGTTCATCGAAACCTGGTGGCAGAGGAGCGGAAGTGTTCACGGTGCGGCGTGTGCCGATGACGCGCATCCCAAGAGCCGCACAAAGCTGACCAACCTCAAGTCCAATGCCGCCGGCACCGACAACGCAAGCCGTCTTATCATTGAGCAACATCGGGCTGTAGGCGCGGTGGCCAAATGCACTACGTTCGCGGTCCACGCTCGCACGGTATAGACCCTTAGCGAAGTGCAGGATGCTGGCTACAGCATACTCGGCGATGCCGCGTGTGTTGCCGAGGCCACGCGACGTTGTCACGGTAACATGGCTCTTCCAGATGTCTCCCCGCATCAGATTGCTTGCGCCAGCCGGGAACTGATGGAACCATTTCAGTTTCGGAGCCCGCGCAACCAGATCCAATGGAAAGGGAAACCCGCCGTAGATAACCTCGGCGTCCTTGAGCAGTTCATCGCGTTCCTGGCGCGATCCCGAGCCAGTTGCTTCATCTGACAAGTATCGTGTCACAGCGAACTCCGGCCAAGTTTCGCGGATTTCGCTAGCGAACCAACCTCCAGCATCAGTCAGTTCAATGCTCGGATCAACAGACCGGATCTTAGTTTGCGCGTCTGCGTTCAACGGATGGATCGTCAGAACTTTAATCATGGACACCAATTCGTTGTAGGTTGGAGGTATGGGCGTTCCACCTGCAAGATGGCGAACTTGCGAGTCACACACAACTCCAATGCTGCGAAATCAGGTCACCTGCGCTCGCGACTATCGCGAAGAAATTCTAGCGACAGACGCGATACGTGCCCGTTCGCCCATGACGAGCAAGATCAAAGTGAAAGTGATCATGGTGGTATTTGTCGGCGTTGGGACCGAGAACGGTCGAGAAATGCCGGCACGCACCACGATGCACAAGACGTAGGAAGCGCGCGCCGCGACTGCCCCAGTTCCAACCATTCTTAACGGTTACGCGAGAGCCATCCGACAGAATGAACTCGGCAATGTCGATTGCATTGGCGCGACCATGCTCAGACAACTTGGCGCCGCGCTTGCTGTTCCGACTGCGACAGGCATAGGACGCCAGAACTTTCAGCTCGACGACGTTCTGTCCGAACTGTTGACGGGCCGCCGGCTGGACGACTCGATAGAGCCACTGCTCAATCGGGTCGATCATCGGGCAGCGCAGAGTTGCCGCCGGACGCATGCCGACCCGTCCGCCCAGTGCCGCTTTAACGACGAACGGGCGCTCGGCACCGCATCCGGTTGGCCGGCCAATGCTGGCACGTGAGATGATAAACGGGGTTTCGCGGACGCGACCTGAAGCAAGGCAGCTGCGTTCGTTGCCTGCATGCCATGCCGCCGGACCAACGAGATGAGCCGCTTCAACATTGTGGGTGCGCGAGAACACGCCCCCTGTTCTGGTTGTACAACTCGCCACGAATGCGCAGGCGATGACGACCAGAGTTGCATGAAATGTTCGCTTAACCATGGGCACGCACACTACGGCTGGCAGCCCTAAGACTGCCTGAATGATCCGTTGCCCCAATGGTTAATTGGCGTGCGTTTTCGACACGAGTAAGTCCGTCGCGTGACTGTTTTGGGTCGTTACTACTTCTTAACCGGCGAATTTGTGGGGCGGACGGCGTGTTGCCCGGCTAAACAGTTCGCCTTTTCGCGCGAATTGGCTGATGGGACATAGTTTGCCTGGTGCAGGAGTTTCTGCTCATGAGGAGGAGTGAGTGCCGCAATTTCCAGGATCAACTTCATGCGGATGGCTTTGGCAAAGTTCTGCATGCCAGTTACCGGGATATAGAACGAGCCAGGCCCGCCGATCACACAATCGCGGTAGTACAGATCCAAATCTGCGAGATCGTAATATCCCGGCAAGTCAGCCGGATCCGACATGATCGGCAGACCGTTGATTACGACACCATCGCGCAGCAATAGATCTCGCGCTGGTTCGACCAAGGCACCGCTGTTGTTTGGCCCATCACCTGAGACATCAACCACTCGGCGTAAGCCCTCATATTGGCTCTTACGAAACATCTCGGATGCTTTTCGCAGCATGGCAGAGATTGAGGTGCGCCGTGTCCGCGTTGTGGTCCGTCCTTCGAGGTCTCTAGCAAATTCAACGGCGTCATCGTGGCTCGATATAACCCGCCATGGCAATACAACCTGCTGGTGGTCAGCCCCCGACCACTCAACGTAAGTAACGGCAATCCGCCCCTGCGGGCCTGACTCTATTGCCTGGGACACGCGTCGATCGCGGAACGCTGCAACATAGCCTTGTCTCTGGAGCGCCAATCGTCGGGAATTCATGGACCTCGAAACGTCAACCGCTAGAATAAGCTCGAGATCAACGAAGGTATCTTTCGGTTCTTGAGCCGCGGCCTGCCCGCACGCAAAGGCCGCGGCTAGCACAATGGTAACTGCTTGTCTCATAATCACAATTAACGCTCCCCAGCTGGCAGATGATTCCGTTGAACCAGAGAGTTTGACACTTAAATGACGATTTGCAAGGCCGAACTGACGCAGCCTTGCGCACAGTTTTTCCCCAGACAGAGAATCAGGGTGTCAGTTGAGCGACCATCATGCTAGATATGGACGTGCACGTTAGTTGCGTATGCGTAAGTATGACGAGAGTCGCGTAGTTGGCCCTGGCCGTTTGCTACAGCCACCCCGAGTTTCCCCGCAAAAGGAGATTTCCGGGCCCGGCAGTGGCCTGGCTGGGGCTTTCGCTTTTGGGAAGCGCAAGAGCGGCAAGCTAGCTGAATCACATAGCATTGGGATCAGACTTCGGACACGTCCGCTTGGCGGGGTGTAACCGAAGGAAAGCCGTCCAACTATTATGGCCGGTTGGCAAGGAACTCTGAAACCGCACGCTTGTAGGACGGATCACCAACCGCCTTCATGTGATCCCGGCCCTTGATTTCCAATGCTTTTCCAAGCGGTATCATTTCGGCAAGCTTCTCCGCCGAGCCGCCGATAACATCTTCAGATCCAACTGCCACGAGAACCGGACAGGCGATCCGGCTGACATCATCCGTGCTCAGGGGATCACGGCTCGAACGAATACAAGCGGCCAGCGCTTTGAGATCACTACCGGTTTGCTCGGCAAACGCTCGGAACGTCCGTGCCGTCGCGTTGGTAACATCATCTATGCTCTGAGCTTCGAGCGCGTTGGCTATCGGGCTGGTACCGGCCATCCCGCGCACCATGTTGTAGCCCAGACCACCGAAAATCGCACTGCGAACGCGATTTGGATGGGCTAGTGCCAAGAATGCAGTTATCCGCGCACCCATCGAATAACCCATTACGTCCGCACTCTCGAGCTCGAGGTGATCAAGCAAACGGCGAGCATCTTCACACATGATTGGTGCGCCATAGTCTTCCAGATTATGGAGTTTGGCGCTTTGTCCATGGCCTCGATGATCCATAGCAATGACACGTCGACCATCGCGAACGAGATGCCGGATCCAGCCTGGATCAACCCAGTTGAATGTTAAGTTGGAGGCAAATCCGTGCAGCAGCACGATGGGCTCACCATCGCCCTCGTCAGTATAGGCAATCTCAACACCGTCAGAGTCAAAAAATTGCACGAACTTCTCCTGCCCAGGACCGTTTCTAGGTTCGCTTTGTGCGACTTCGCACCCTATTACCATCTGCACGCGTGCATCGCTATCTTGGATATATTCGGTGCCGTCACTTGGCTTTCAGCCAATGAAATGAAAAGGGCAGATCATGGCTGGCAATGTCGTGCCTCATTTTGCAAATGATGTTGGTGCTGAAAGGATTACGATCGGCGTCAAAGAGTTTATGTGCCAGGGCGCCAGAGCTCCTTACGATCATCCGCACGTCTTCCTGGATATGGGTGCAGACTCTCAGGTATTGTGCCCCTACTGCTCGACGTTATTCATTTACGACTCACGCTTGCAGCCCACGGAATCCGATCCGGCTGAGTGCCTGGTTATCGAAAGCGTCTCAGCGGCTTGAATGCCAGTCCAACCTCGCGAATATTAATTGTCGGTGCTGGTATTGCAGGGCTGACCTTGAGCCTTGCGCTCGCACGCCTAGGCCTGCGCTCTCAAGTTCTGGAAGCACGCGCGTCCCCGACAACAGATGGTGCCGGCATCCAGTTGGGGCCGAATGCGACCAGCATTCTGCGTGAACTCGGCGTTTTGGATGCCGTCTCGCTACACGCCGGGAGGCCCAAGGCCATCATTGTGCGAAAGATCGCAGATGGCCACGTCATTTCGACACTGCCGCTGCCGGCGCCGGATAGCGCCCCAGATCAGGCACCTTATCTGGTCGTCCATCGGTCAGCACTGCACAATGCCTTGCTGGCCGCAGCGAAGGCTTCGGAAGCGATAGACTTGCATCTTGGATTTGACTGTCGAGAGCTCGTCCTCGGGGACAACGAAGTCACGGCGAACAGTTTGCAAGGGGAAGCCGCCAGCGGACAGTTGATTGTTGGCTGTGACGGGGTTTGGTCTCGGACCCGCGAGCTAGTCGCACCAGAATTTCAGTTGCCCTACTCCGGTATGATTGCAGCGCGAGCCATTGTTCCAGCGGATCTAGCACCCAAGTCATTGCAGGATGACAATACAGGTGTTTGGCTTGGTCCTGATGCCCACATTGTCAAATACCCGATCGATGCAGGACGGAGCATTGCTTTGATCGTCGTGTCGCGACATCCGCAACGGCTTCATGGTTGGGGGCGGGATGTTGATCGCGTAACCGTGCTGCAGCGGCTCCCACCGCATGAGCCAGCCCTTGCACAATTGCTCCACGCCGCGCCGGCCTGGCGGCAATGGGCGCTTTATGATCCTGAGCCCTTGTCAAAGTGGTGGTCGGGCCGCGTAGTCCTAATCGGCGATGCCGCTCACCCAATCCTACCGTTTCTGGCACAAGGCGGGGCGATGGCCATAGAGGATGCCTTTTGTCTTTCGAGCCTGCTGCAAAAGCATGGCGGAACGGCTGCATTCCCAGAATTTGATCGGCTGCGCCGAAACAGGGTCAATGCCATTCAATCAGCATCTCGAAAAAACGGTCAGATTTACCACTTGTCTGGCTTAGCGGCGGCAGCCCGTGACGTAACAATGCGTCTGATTCCGGCCCGTGAGCTAATGCGGCGCTACGACTGGATTTACAAGTGGCGGCATTCGTGCTCGGATAAAACATCCTAAAAACTGGACTTCTGACTCTCATTTATGAGAGAACGGCATGAAACAGGTAGAGACTTGTTAGATTTTTCCTGTGTTAGCTGACGATTGATGAGATGTGGGGCACGTGAAAGCCAACGACGAATCCGATCGGTCTGTCCGAACAATTTTACTCCTCCGGGAAGTCGCTGATGCGGTGGAGCCCATCACCGCGAATGAGATTTCGGAGCGAACCGGGCTGCCCAAAGCAACGGTCTACCGGCTTTGCGATCAACTTCTGGGAGCAGGCCTCATCCGACGCCAGTTAGGCGGTCGAGGCTACGTCTCAGGACCGAAACTCATTGATCTTGCGCAGTCTGTCTTGGCCAGCCGATCAGTTTACGTCACCCGGCATGCGATCCTGACCAGGGTGGCGAGAGAAATTGGTGAGACATGCAACTTAGTCGCTCCAGAAGGCAGCGGCATGGTGTATTGGGACCGCGTTGAGACCGAATGGCCATTGCGACTACAGCTCCCTGTCGGGTCGCGCGTTCCGCTGCATGCGACGGCATCTGGTAAGATGTACCTGGCGAGCCTTCCGCTGGCCCAATGCGCCCGGCTGCTGAAGGAGATTGAGCTAAAACCGCACACTGAGAACACGTTTACCGAACCGGAAGAGTTGCGCAATCATCTCCTCGAAACGCGTGAGCGTGGTTACAGTCTAGATGATGAAGAGTTTATCCCTGAGATGACGGCTATCGCCGTTCCCGTTCTCGACCAGCAGAAGCGCTATGTCGCTTCCCTTGCAGTGCACGCTCCAAAATCCCGGATGACAATTGAGCATGCTAAGGGATATGTGGGTGTCCTCAAAGAGGCCGCGGAGCACATTGGTGCCGGCGTGCCAGAACGCCTGCGTGTCAGCGCTTAGCAAGGCTCTTCGCACTGTGCAGCGAGCGCAAACAAAAATCGCTTGAACATTCACCCTAAAAATGAGACGTTTATTTCTCGCTTTCGAGAAATTGCGAGCGAGCGATAAAAAATGGAAAAGCCGCAGGCCGAGCGCAATCGCGCAAGTGCCGACTTATACAACCGATGTGGTTGGGAGGACGCTATATGAAACTGACCAAAATTCTGGGCGGAGCACTTGCTGTGTCCGGTATGGCGCTGGCGACGATGCTCGCGCCGGCCGCTAGCCAGGCACAGTCTGTCACAATTCGCGTGCAGTCTGTTATTCCGGCAAAGGCCGATGAAGTTCACATGCTGAAGGAATTCGGCAAAGACGTCGCCGCTTTGACGAAGGGCGAAGTCAAGATTGAGGTTTTGCCAGCTGGTGCAGTTGTCGGTGTTAAGGAAACACTTGACGCCGTTGACAAGGGCCTAGTGGAAGGCGGTTTCGCTTGGACCCACTACTGGTCAGGTAAGCATCCAGCCGCGATGCTCTTCGGTTCGCCAGTCGCTGGTGCCGGTGTCGGCATTGACAACATCGCCTTCGTTTCTTGGTTCCTCTACGGTGGTGGTAAAGACCTTTACGACCAGCTTTGGAAAGAAATGGGCGTCAACGTCAAAGGCTTCATGCTGCAGCCGGTTGGCCCAGAAGCTCTCGGCTGGTTCAAAGAGCCGATCAAGTCGATGGCTGACTTCCGGAAGTACCGCTTCCGTACACCTCCTGGCATTCCTGGCCAGACTTACAAGGACATCGGCGTAGCTTCTGTTGCAATGGGCGGTGGTGATATTCTGCCTGCTCTCCAGAGCGGCAAGATCGATGCTGCTGAGTGGTGCTGCCCGAAGCCTGACAGTGTCTTTGGCTTCCAAAAAGTTCTGAAGCACTACTACCTGCAGGGTCTGCACCAGGTTGTTGTTAACGCCGACATGTACATCAATGGCGACGTCTACAACAAGCTCTCTGATCACCAGAAGAAAGCTATCGAAGTTGCCGCAAACGCATCTTTGATCAAAGCTCTCGGCTACCGCATCCATGAAAACGGTAAGGCTCTGAAGGACCTCACTGAAAACCATGGTGTCCAGCTGCATGACACGCCAGCCGACTACTTCCCGGCTTACATGAATGCGGCCAAGAAGGCATTGGAAACAAACGCTGCAAAGAACAAGTTCTTCGCAAAAGTTTGGCAGTCTCAGAAGGACTTCGCTGCAACGGCAGTTCCATTCTGGGCTGGTGCTCAGGCGTCCAACGCTGCACTTGGCAAGGCATTCGCCGACTCGCTGAAGAAGTAAGGGGCTCTCTACAGCATCGTCGGCACAAAAAAGGGTCGGTTCAACGATATGCATCCAACTAAGTTGAGCCGGCCCGCATGAGGGATGTTTACAAGGAGCAGGCCTCGTGGTCTGCTCCTTGTTCCGTTTAAGGGGAGCATCTCTTTTGGACCCAATCTACTGGGATCCGACAACCTCAAAAAAAATAGCGCAAACACGGCGCATTCCTGGGGAGGAACTGGCAGTGAGTGACAAGGATCTCGAAGTCGATCCGTCTGAATTGGAAATTGCCGACGAGCTTATAGCTGAGCGTCGTGCGGAAGAGCCAGGTCAAACGCCGGAGACAATGACGGGTTGGCAACGACCCATAACCGCTGCCATTGATGTTCTGAACCTCTGGGTTGGCCGCTTCACCTGCCTAATCCTCGTGCCGGTTATCGGCGTCATGGTGTACGAGGTCGTCGCAGCAAAGATGTTTGTTGCTCCCACCTTGTGGGTTTATGACGTTAGCCGCATGCTGGCCGGCGTACTGTTTATGCTCGGCGCTGGCTACGCGCTAATGCGCGGCGTACACATTCGCGCCGACTTCCTCTATCGCAACTGGTCGACGAAAAGTCAGGCGACAATCGATGCGAGCCTTTATCTCGCATTCTACTTCCCAGCGATGCTGTTCTTTTTCTGGAGCTCTCTGGGCTTTACATTAGACGCTCTAAACTACCGAAACGACTTCGCTTACGATGGCTGGGAGCGTGCCAGTGACTCGACCTGGGCGCCCGTACTCGGACCGGCCCGCCTCGCTATGCCGGTAGGCGCATTCCTGCTCTTGCTGCAGGGTCTGCCGGAACTGTTCCGTGCATTCAACGACATGGGCAAAGACCGTGAGCGGATCTTTCTTTGGATTCTGCCCGTCTACATAGTTGTCCTTGCTGCTGCCTTTGCCGCAACGTTCTACCCTGACATCGTTCCGCTCGGCGGCTACTGGACGGAACTCGTAAAATCTGCCGGCCTGACGAACTTTGACAAGCCGACCATCGGTTTGTTCATGATCGCCACAATGTTATTCGCGATCTTCGTCGGCTTCCCGATCTCATTCACGCTGATCTTTCTGTCGTTCGTGTTTGCGGCCTGGGGCATCAGTCCTAAGCTCGGTTTCTTCCTTCAGACGCTGAAGTTCAACGAGACGATGCTGGACGATCAGCTCGTGGCGGTCCCACTCTTCGTCTTCATGGGCATCATGATGGAGAAGGCCGGCTTGATGGAACGACTGTTCAGTTCCATTCAGCTGATGATGTCGCGGACCCGCGGGGCGCTGTTTATAGCCGTGCTATTTGTTTCCACGATCTTTGCCGCCGCGACCGGCATCGTTGGTGCTTCGGTTACAATCCTCGGCATCATGGCAGCCAAGACAATGAACAGATCGGGCTATGATGTGCGTATGGCCGCTGGTACGATCACGGCAGGCGGCACGCTCGGCATTTTGATACCGCCGTCAATTATGCTCGTGGTCATGGGGCCGGTTCTGGAAGTTCCAGTAACGGATCTCTTTGCCGCAGCAATCGTTCCCGGCATTCTGCTTGCAACGCTCTACATCATATATTCTGTTGGTCGCTGCTGGCTAAACCCGTCATTGGGCCCAATCCTGCCGGAAGAGGAGCAGCCGGTCACATCGCCTTACTACATGGTCGAATTGTTCCTCGTGATATTCGGCCTGGGCATGCTGTTCTATCTTCTCTTCACAAACCTGCTCTATGCGGTTGGCTGGTTGGCGATCATGGCAGGCACGTTCTATGCCTCGCGCGCTGTGAAGCCCGGTGGATTCTTCTTCTCAGATCTTTGGAAGGAATTCTTCCTCGGTCTGGTGCCGCCGACGATCCTCATTGCATTCGCTCTTGGTTCCATCCTGCTAGGTTGGGCGACGCCTGCGGAGGCAGCAGCCTGCGGTGCCTTTGGCTCGATCGTGCTCAGCATGATGTACTTGAAGTTCACGCCATCTGATTTCTATGACGCGTTGATCAAGACGCTGGAGATCACGGTTCTCATCATGTTCCTGGTGGCGGCTTCCAACTTCTTCGGCGCGGTCTTCTCAAGCCTTGGTACGCCCAAGATGCTTACCGAGCTGTTGCTGTCGATGGATCTGTCACCGATCGTCATTCTCATCGCGATCATGGCTTTGATCTTCCTGCTCGGCTGGCCTCTGGAGTGGGTGCCAATCGTTCTGATTATCGTGCCGATCCTGCTGCCAGTCGTTGAGTCGTTTGGCGAGCCCTTCGGAATGGAGCGTGCTCAGCTGCTGACCTGGTTCGCGATCCTTGTTGCCGTGAACCTGCAGACCGCGTGGCTCTCGCCGCCGGTGGCGCTATCGGCCTACTTCCTGAAGGGCGTTGTGCCGGAATGGGATCTCAAGGACATCTACATAGGCATGATGCAGTTCATGGTGATCCAGCTCATCGGTCTGATCTTCATCATGATGTTCCCGCAGATTGCACTTTGGTTGCCGAAGTATATCTACGGCTAGGCAATCGTGCTGATTATCCATGCTGAGATCAGCATGGATAATTTCAGCTTAGATGCGTTTGCATTACCCTAAACTTGTTTTAGAGCAATATTTGAAGCACACTGAGTATGTGTGCCGGTTGACAACTCCTCGACTTGGCGCTGTGCGTTGTCTTTGGGGGAGTGGGCGTTTTGCTTACAACTGTACTCGGTGAATTCGAGGTATTTGTCCGAAATCTGGTAAAGCTGTTTCAAACATCAGACCCGGTTACCGTATCCGTCGTTGTCTTGGGAGCTGCCCTGCTTGGCATCTTGATTGGCCGCATCATCTGGAAACGGTCGCCCCGCGTCTCTGCCGATCCTTCCATTTCCGAGGTAGATCGAGTCAAAATAGAGAACCTGGACAGGTTAGCATCGGCCCTCGATGGCGCAGGCGAGGAGCTTTGGCAGTTCCACAAGACCAACGTACCAGTTCAATACATCAATCAGATTGTCGACAGTGGCTTGAAGGTTATCACTTTTGCCAATCTCAAGGGTGGGGTCGGCAAAACGACAATGGCAGCCAACATAGCTGCGTACTTTGCCGAGCAGGGTTGCTCAACGCTGCTGATAGATTTCGACTACCAGGGTTCTTTGTCTGCGACTGTGTTACGGGCAGCCGGCAGGCAAGAAACGTTCTCGGAGGCCGACAAAATTCTTACTGGTAACCTAGGGGCAGAGGGAATTGTCGATCCCATGAGGCAGTTAACCGGGCGCATGTCAGGTTTAGCAATCATACCTGCTGAGTATGAGCTCAACCGTCAAGAGAACCGAATGTTAATGAGATGGCTGCTACTTCTTGACAAAAGTGACCCCCGTTTTGCCCTTGCTAAGCTACTTGCAGATCCGATTGTTGCAAGGCAATACAACCTTGTCGTCATTGATACGCCACCTCGTCTCTCTCTCGGAACAATCAATGCCTTTTGTGCGAGCACTCACTTTGTAATCACAACGATACTGGATGGAGCTTCAATCGCGAATGTCGGTGGCTTAATCGGGCAGACACGCAACTGGTTTCGGAACAACCTAAACCCTCGTGTCGAGCTTGCTGGCATTGTCGGAACCATGACAGCGAAGCAGAATCTTGACGACAATGAGCGGGCTTCTAGACTGACAGTTGAACAAGGGGCGATTGAGCATTGGGGATCGAGAGGTCTATCCATCGAAGAGATAGCAAGTATGGAAGACTGGCCTGACCAAGCTTATGTATTCCAAAGGAACATTCCTGATCGAGCGAGATTTCATGCGGATGCTGGCAGGGATATCGCTTACTTGGACCAGTTAAACGCGAACGCTACGCTTCGCGGTCTGATCGCAGAACTAGGAAGCCAGCTCTCAAAAAGGTTGAATCTGTGACAGTTGCTCAGTTCTATAAATTCTTGTTGGATTTGGCCGCCACGCACGAAAGTGTCGGAGACACTGAAGAGGCTCAGGCTTTGAGAAAACTTGCAGAAATCTTCATTGCTCGGCAGAATCAGCATAATGTCAAAGTAACTAAATTCGTTAGCGAGCTTCGTGCGCTTGGAATCACGAAGGCGGCTTAGGGGTACTTCGTGCCGCTCCTTGCTAAAGGAGTCCGTCGTGGATCTCTCTATTTTGTCAAACACACTCAAGCGAGCGGCCGGCGTACTGAAAGCTGCTGGTGCCAAACAACAAACTGCAGCTGTTGAAGCTGTTGAAGCTCTCGTTGAAGCGGCACCGCACCAAACAGTTGAGCAGTTTGTCGATCATGCTGTTGAGGAGCTACGCAAACCTGATCTGAAAGATCTTCCGGCAGAGGAGGTTGCTGCTCAACTTAGAGCTGCGAAAGACGATCGTGTGAAGTTCGACAAGTTGTTTCAGTCGCTCGGCTCAAAAAGCTTCACCAAAGACAAGGTAATTGCGGTTGCAGCCCTCTACACGGGCGCGCGCAAGAGCGCTTGGTCAACCAAGCCGAAAGCACTTAAGGCAATCCAGGCCAAGTTCAACGAAACGATCTACTTGTCTGCCAAAGCATCGGTTAACGAGAAGGTCACGCCCTGGTAACTGCCCGCTGCTACCCATTCCAGAGCGACATTAAGCCGTCTCGCGATACAAGATCTGGTCTTTGGCTCCCGTTGCGCGGCGCCACAGAGCCATCTCATCGTCGCCCATAATCTTGTTGGGTGCCGGCGCGAGCTCAAAGTTTCCGTAGTCATCCTTACCGCGAGCCAGGGTCACGATCGTGCCATCGCCGACCGCCTGCTTCTGCTTTGTTGAAATGTAACGGATGGCTAGGCCAATCCGACGATCGTCGGACGAATTGGGGTTGGAAGCATGCAGGAGACGACCGTGGTGGAGTGACATCTCTCCTGGTTGCAGTACCGCGTCAACGGCGTCCTTTTCGTCAACTTCGACGGCAATCTCTTGTCCACGGGTCAGCAGATTATCCTCGTGGAATGTATCGGCGTGTTCGAGGATCGTGTGATGGCTGCCCGGCACAAATCGCATGCAACCGCTTTCAACGGTCGCTGGCGATAGCGCAATCCATGCTGTCACTTCATCCTCGTTGTCGAGGCCCCAGTAATGAAGATCCTGGTGCCAGCTGACGTAGGACGTGCTCCTGGCATCTTTTGCAAAGAGCGAAACGCCAAACACAAGCAGGTCGTCACCCAGCAACTCGCTGACGGGACCCGTGACGGCATCGCTCTTCGTGATTTCATCCATAAACGGCATCACGAGATTACCAAACGAACGAATGGCTTTGGACTTTTCCTGGTCGCCTGCCGCGTCGGCCTCTACCGCCTCTAGTTGGGCTCGATAGCTAGCCGCCTGATCCTGGCTCATCACTCGGATTGGAAACGCATATCCATCGCGCTCGTAGGCTTCTCGAAAACTGTTGTCCGATTTCTGCATGTCTTACACCCTGTTCTAGGCGGCCTGACCAATCGTCATGACCTGATTGCGCCGGCCAAAGAAGAATTGACGATGCGCTAGAAGCGCCAGTAACCACCATCGATCTGTAGACACTGACCAGTATGATAGGCGGATGCCTCGCTCATCAAATAGACAGCAATGCCACCGAAATCATCTGGCTTGCCCCAACGACGAATGGGAATGCGCGTTCCGGCATTCTGGGCGAATTTCTCATTCGACATCAGGTTCTCTGTCATATCGGTTTCGATCCAGCCCGGAAGAATAGCATTCGCGGTGATGCCATAGCGTGCGAGTTCCACGGCCAAAGCATATGTCAGCGAGTTGAGTGCGCCCTTGCTAGCTGCGTAATGCTCGTTGCGCGCAGGGCCCGACATCGAGGCTAGGCTGGAGACGGCAACGAGCCGGCCACCAGGGTCACTTTTTTCGGCACGCTCGACCATATGCTTTGCAGCGGCCTGATGCGTGTAGAATGTGCCGTCGAGATTGACAGATAGCACGCGGCGCCACTCTTCCGGCGAGATGTCCATAAAGGACTTCGGGCCACGACCTGTCACGCCGGCATTGGCGAAACAGCCATCAACACGACCAAACTTCTCGAGTGTTTTGGCCATGGTTTCGTTGACTGCCACGTGGTCGGCAACGTTGCAAACATAAGCCTCAGCCTCCACACCGATGGCTGTCAGTCTCTCTTTTGCCGCAGCATTCTTATCGGCATTGGTGCCCCAGATGGCTACGTTGGCCCCGGCTTGTGCCATGGC
Organism: Hyphomicrobiaceae bacterium; assembly: GCA_965247245.1. Lineage (GTDB taxonomy): Bacteria > Pseudomonadota > Alphaproteobacteria > Rhizobiales > Hyphomicrobiaceae > Tectiglobus. The sequence continues at coordinate 319,273 of CBDFGV010000001.1, forward strand.
TTCCGCCATGCCCAGGCCGATACCGCCATTGCCGCCAGTAATCAGCGCGACTTTGCCGCTGAGATCAAAGATTGGACTAACCATTGTTCCTCTCCGATTTACCAAAGTGCGCCGGGATCAGCTTGCGTGGCCTCGGCGGCGGCTTCCGTCAACGATCTTCTTGCATGATCTCTTGTCCCGCGTGGGCGATGAATTGAGATAATTTCATGCATGATTGCTGTTGGTGATCAGATGCGCGCAGATAAGTCCTGCATAGCACAATGGGGGGAGCCATGGCCGCCAATATCGCCAAGGTCGTCTATTTCGAAACATGGATGGGGGGACACGCGGTCAAGATCCTGAACGAGAGTGACACGGTTGATCTTGTCCACCTCAAATACAACACAGATCAAGTTGAGAACGACGCCGTGCTCCAAACAATGCATGGTTATCAGGTGATGCCGCGGACAGAGCTTGACCCGGTCTACCTGCCCGACAGGTCATTTATCGAGCGTATGCCGAACCTCTTGGCGGTGTGTTCGACAGGGGCTGGTTACGACATGATCGACGTAGCCGCCTGTACCGTCAACGGCATCATCGTGTGCAATCAATCTGGCACAAACAACGAAGCTGTTGCTGAACATGCATTCGGCCTCATTCTTGATCTCTCAAAGAAGATCACGGCAGCAGATCGCGGTATGCGATCAATCGATAGAATGAGCCGCGCGGGCTTCACCGGGAATGACATTCACAGCAAGACACTCGGCATCATCGGTCTTGGGCATATCGGGACCCGTTCTACTGAGATTGCCAAGGCGTTTCGAATGAACGTGATTGCTTATGACCCCTATCTAGATGCCGATGAAATTGAGAAGCGCGGGGCTCGCAAGGTTGATTGGGAGACACTCTTCACAACCAGCGACTACATTTCAGTCCATTGCCCGCGGTCAGATGAAACCCTCGGAATGATCAACGCCGACGCGTTTGCGATGATGAAGCCAACGGCCTACTTCGTCTCAACTGCCCGCGGCGGCATTCATGATGAAGAGGCGCTCGCACGCGCCTTGGAAGCCAAGCAACTGGCAGGCGCCGGGCTGGATGTGTGGTGGGAAGAGCCAACACCGAAAGATCATCCACTCCTGCAGTTCGACAATGTTATCGCAACGCCGCATCATGCTGGCCTAACCGAAGAGGCGATGACCAACATGGGCGTCTGGGCAGCGGACCAGTGGATCGAAATCTTCGAAGCAAGAGTGCCGCCCAGACTGATCAACCCAGAAGCGTGGCCCAAGTTTCAGGAACGATTTGCCGAACGACTCGGGAAGCGTCCGTCGGACTTGAATTGATGCTGCACGTGGGAACTACCCGCCGGCTCACTGCGTTTTGAGCGCAAATGCCGCGTTCCAATATATGAAATGGTTGATGTCGATCAACGTCGGCGCCCCCATATCATGATCCAGTAAGCACAAACGGAGTATGTGCCATGGACGATCAACAGAAGAAAATTGAAGCCGCAAAGAAGCAGGTTGCCGCAATGACGGGCTTCTATGTGCACCTTTTTGTTTACGGATTGGTCATCGGTGTCTTGGCCATTATCGACGCGCTCACGGGAAACAGCTGGTGGGTCCAGTGGCCGGCACTAGGTTGGGGCATAGGAGTTTTGGCGCACGCCGTTGGCGTGTTTGGGCAAACGCCATCATTCCTTGCTAATTGGCAGGCGCGCAAAGTTCACGAGCTGGCCAACAAAAACTAAGCTGGCGAGCCAGTCTGGAGCTAACAACGGCGGCGTCAGCCGCCGTTTGTTTATCAGCTCAATTCGTGAACTTTGAAATTCAAGCCACCGCGTGGGGTCAGCGTAACGGTAGCATTAATGCCGGCCGGCATTGTCCCGACATACTCAGGTCGGAAGCGGCGCAACAAAATGGAAAGTGCCAGGGTATTCTCAACCTGGCTCATAGCGCCACCGATACAAGATCGGCGACCACCGCCGAACGGCAGGTAAGAATACTTGGTTTGCTTCTTCTTGGCGTCACCCATCCAACGCTCAGGACGGAATTCTTCGGGCGCTTCCCAGAAGCGTTCATCGTGATGGGCACCATAGGCAAACATCACGACGCGATCGCCAGGCATGATTTTCTTGCCTTCGATTTCATCTTCTTCGGCTGCCACTCGGATCAGCCCCCAGATCGGTGGATAGAGGCGCATCGTCTCCTGGATCACAGCACGCGTATAGACCAGCTGTGAATAGTCAGCTGCGGTCGGTGTACGCTCGCCAAGTACCTCTTCGCCTTCGCGTCGAATACGGTCGGCAGCCTCCGGATGTTTCGACGTCAGGTACATAGCCCATGCGAGAGTGAGCGCTGTCGTTTCCGTGCCGGCCCATAGATATTGCTTGAACTCGTCCACTGCCTGCTGGTGATCAAACTCAGGCACCTCCGGATCGGCGACGACATCCTCGATCATCTTGAGGAGTGTCTTTTCACGATGTTCCCGTGGGTTCGATGCCATAACGAGATCCGGCACCTCATGCCAGGTCTCCATAGCCTTGGCAGCGTTTTCCTCGGTCATTTCGAACTCTTGGCCAGCCACCTTCTTGAGGCGGATCGACTTGTGGTTCATGACGTCGGTGTATGTCTTAACGCACTTGAAAACAAAGTGCGGATTGAACGGCATGTCGCGGTCGAACAAGGCCTTGCAGATCATATCCGCAGCCAGCGTCCAGGTCTGCTCGACCATCTCGAACTCTTCGCCCGTCTTGGCCTTCTCGGCCCAGTCAGCCATCTTCTGATTAATGGCTTCGACGAAGTACGGCACGTAGTCGACAAACATGTCTGGATGGAATGCCGGTTGCTGTGGCATGCGGATCTTCTGCCACAAAGCGCCGTCATTGGTGATCATCGACTTGCCGAAGATTGGCTTCAGGCCGTCAAAATACTTTTCGTAGTTCGCAGCATTGGACACCAGCACACGCTTGAAGTGCTCTGGCTCGGACAGCAGTACAATCCGCTGGTTGGCCATATTGAACTGTAACGGACTGCCATAGCGCTTGGTCATCTCCATCAGCACTGTCATCGGGTTATCAGGCCCTTTGAGCAGTGGCGTGAGCTTAAACCAGATCGACGACTCGTCGCCCAGACCCTGGGTGTGCGCTGGTGATGGCGTTGCTGTTGCGGTGGCTGTCGTCATTGCTCTTTTCCACTTTGGCGTCTGAACCGTTGGGATGCTCGCTTATCCCCAATCGGTCAGGCGTCGCCTTGCGGCAGATCACTTTTCATCTTTTCAACCGATTAGCCGTGTCGCCGCTGCTTCTACAGCACGCGCAGTTTGCACGGTTAATCGTTCTGGCCCTGAGCATATCAGTCTAAGGCTTAACATTCGATTCGCCAGCCAGACTGAAGGCATGGTTAGAATTGCCGGTGTGATAACAACGCATCATCAAAAAAGTCTATTTATGTACTTGAAAACGCTACCTTATACCGCGCGGCAGCCGTGCACGCCTAAGCAGCTGCTTTGCCGTAGAAAATCTAGTGTTTCCCGAGCGATAGCAGCTGCTGATCCACGTTAACCATTGCATTCAATGCAACTCTGCCATCAGCCAACGGGGCATCACCTTGAGCCACCAGGCGCAAGGCTTCCGGATAAAGCTTATGCTCCATCTTGAGCACTCGTGCAGCCAGGCTGTCTGCAGTATCGTCAGGGCGTACGGGCACCGCGGCCTGCGCGATAATGGGCCCGCCATCTAACTCCGGTGTAACGTAGTGCACGGTACAGCCGGCAATCGCCATGCCGGCATCAAGCGCTCGCTGATGCGTGTCGAGACCCTGGAACAGCGGCAGAATCGAGGGGTGGATGTTGATCATCCGCCCTTGCCACTGATCGACGAATTCAGCCGTCATGATCCGCATGAAGCCAGCCAAGACGACAAGTTCAGCTCCACTAGCCAGGATGGCGGCGTGAAGGGCGGCGTCAAACTCGGCGCGCGAACCGTACTGCTTATGATCGATACATTCAGCGTTGAGGCCGCGATCACCAGCCCAGGTTAGGCCGGCCGCATCGGGGCGATTCGATATCACCGAAACGACACGAGCCGGATAGTCTGGATCCGATGCCGCTTCAACGATTGTTTGCATATTGGAACCGCGACCAGAGATAAGGATCGCAATCGGTACCTTCTGTTGGTCGGGTTCTTCAGCCATTACGAAAACCTCAGGCGGCCGGACAATCTGACTTGCTGGTCACCTTCACCACAGGGCGCGACGCTTCCAATGACGACGGCATCCTGCCCCGCTTTCTTCAGGACCTGCAGCACCGAAGCGGACGCGTCAGCGTCAGTAATGGCAACCATGCCGATTCCGGCATTAAAAGTCCTGGCAAACTCATCCGACTCAAGACGTGAGACAGACTGCAGCCAATCAAAAACGGGTGGTGCCGGCCAAGCCGACAAATCAACCTCGACGCCGAGGCTGTTCGGTAGCACGCGCGGAATATTCTCTGTCAGTCCGCCACCTGTAATGTGAGCCAAGGCCTTGAGCCGGCCCGTATCGCGAATGGCCTGCAGCAATGGTTTGACGTATATCCTTGTCGGCTCCAGTAACGCCTCAGCGATAGAACGCTGATCGTCGAATGGTGCCGGATCGCTCCAATCTAATCCCTCGCTCGCGACGAGCTTTCTAACCAAAGAATAACCGTTCGAATGAACACCTGATGAGGGCAGACCCAGAACAGCATCACCGGGCTTGATATCGTCGCGAGGCAGCAGTTGTCCGCGTTCCGCGGCGCCAACCGAAAAACCAGCCAGATCATAGTCGCCTTCCGCGTACATACCCGGCATCTCAGCGGTTTCACCACCGATCAGTGCACAGCCTGCCTGCTGACATCCTTCGGCAATCCCGGCAATGACTTGCGTTGCAGTATCTGCTTCGAGCTTGCCGCAGGCGAAGTAATCCAGGAAGAACAAAGGCTCAGCACCTTGCACGATCAGGTCATTGACGCACATGGCAACGAGATCGATGCCAATCGTTTCGTGTCGTCCGGTCTCAATCGCGATCTTGAGTTTCGTGCCGACACCATCATTGGCTGCCACCAGTATCGGATCCTTGAAGCCGGCCGCTTTCAGATCAAACAATCCACCGAACCCGCCGAGATCGCTATCTGCGCCAGATCTTCTTGTCGCTTTGACCAAGGGTTTGATGGCTTCAACGAGCGCGTTTCCAGCGTCAATATCGACGCCTGCATCACGATAGGTTACCGGCGCATTCGGCCTGATGGTTTTATCGTTCACGCGAAGCATTCTCCAGTTGGACGGCAACCCGATTAGGCTGTCCTGTCCTATCCATTCCCAAGACAGATACGATATTGACGCGTCCCAATTTTAGCCGCAATGCTCGTACCGATTGCAGGCACCTAGCAGACTTGACGACAGAACCGCAAATTGGGCTGGGGATTTGCGGCGAGGGAGTGGAATGTCTTGGAACAATTGCAGTCACGTCTAGGACAGCGGTTGGTCGCTGCTGTGGCCGCACTGTTGCTGGCCAGTGTGGCTACGACTTCGGCGGTGACGGCCCAAAAGGCCGATCGGGTCTTTACGATTGCCAACTTCCCAGTGGAAGCCGATGCTGCCAATGCCGTTTTGGCGAAGCGCAAGGCTGTTACCGAAGGTCGCCAGGCAGCATTCCGTTCACTGTTGAAGCGGCTGGTCCCTGTTACTTCCTATGCCCAACTGAAGGCAGTTAAAGGCCTGGATCCGCGATCCTTCGATGCCGGCATCGCCGTTAAATCTGAACAGAACTCCGGAACGCGCTACGTCGCCAGTCTTGATTTTGCATTCTCGCCTTCCGTGGTGCGCAACACGCTTCGCAAGTATTCCATTCCTCATGTTGAGAAGCAGGCTGCGCCGACAACACTTGTGGTGGTTTACAGCCCACCGGCGGCTGGTACTGCCGGCATCACCAACGACATGACGGCATCGGAGGGCACGTACCTCTGGACGTCCTATTGGAAAGACCAGGATCTGAGCAATGCGCTGACACCGCTCAAGGTGACCAAGCGGAAAGCGCAGATTCGTGACGATGTGATGTTGAGTATTGCCGGTGGGGATATGAAGTCTCTCCGGGTGCTTCAGACCGAGTACCGTGACCAAAACGTTGTTCTGGCTATCGCGGAACCGGATCCGCAAAGCCGCCGGCTCAATGTTGTCATGGCCGGCAAAGATGCGGTCGGTAGTTTCGCCTTGAAACGTAGATACCGTTACGAAACTGAAGACTTCGCATATGCACTCGAACTCGCGAGTGTCATATCACTTGGTATCATTGAAGGCCGCTGGAAGGCTGTACAAAGTGCGAGCCGCTCTGCAACGGCAGGCTATACTGGCGCTCCACTTCAGGATGTCCAGCTGTGGGTTGCATTCGCTGATCTGGGACAATGGCGCAGTCGCCAGAAAGTGATCGCCGAACTTCCAGGTGTCGAGAGCTTCTCCACAGGAGGATTATCAGCCCGCGGTGCATCCGTAACACTCAAGTTCCCCGGTGGTGGTGAGCAGCTTCGCGCGGCATTGGCCACTAAGGGCTTGCAGCTGGAGCCTTACCAGGGTCAGTGGCTGATGCGCTAACCCTCGCGATGGCATCTATTTACTCTTAGCCAATGTTCAATTGGTCGACGTTCACCCAAATCTTATGCCACAAACTGTTGGGCTCGGGGTCGCAAGCGCGAAGCAGCGATGTCAGAGATCGGCCCTGGAGTGGCGGGAGGCAGTGAGATATGGGTTCTGAGACAAAGCAGCAGCGGCAGGTGCTATTCTGGTCTGCCATCGCTCTGCTGTTCACCCTGGCCATACTCGTCCTGCAGGAGATTCTCCTACCGTTCGTCGCAGGCCTTGTCTTGGCTTACGCACTTAATCCTTTGGCCGACTATCTTGAGCGGACCGGAATAGGACGGTTGGCAGCCGCCGCGCTAACCGTGGCGCTGCTTGTTGTTGTCTTCATCATTGTTCTCGTAATCCTCGTTCCGCTGTTGCTACAGCAGGCCCAGCAAATTGTATCGTCACTCCCCGCTGATCTCGAGTCAATCAGACCTCAGCTAGAGGCGTGGGCCAAAGAAAGACTGGGTGACAACTTTGGACAGTTGCAGGGAGCCGTGGAACAGGGCATCGGCGATCTCAGCAAGAATTGGACAGGTATCGCAAGCACACTTGCCCAGGGTGCCTGGGATCGCGGCTGGGCCATCATCGACTTTCTCGCAGTCCTTCTAATTACGCCCATCGTCGTTTTCTATCTGCTAGTTGACTGGCCAGCGATGATCCGGCGACTGGGAGAAATGCTGCCGCGCGATCACGAGGCAACCATCCGCGCCGTTGTCGCTGATATCGACGGGGCCCTGTCAGCTTTCATTCGTGGGCAAGGGCTCGTCTGCCTGACGCTGGGTACGTTGTATACCGTTGGCCTCACCCTTATTGGACTGAAATACGGTTTGCTGGTCGGCATCTTTACGGGCGTTATGACCTTTGTGCCTGTTGTTGGATCAGTGCTTGGTTTGATCACAGCTTCAGTTCTGGCGATCGTACAAGGATGGCCCGATCTCTCACTCCTCGTCATGGTGATCTGCATATTTGCTTTGGGGCAGGCGCTCGATGCCAGCTTTTTGACGCCGCGTATTGTCGGGCCAAAAGTGGGACTACACCCTGTCGGTCTGATCTTTGCCCTATTCGTCTTCAGTTACCTCTTTGGCTTTGTCGGTGTTCTGGTGGCCGTGCCACTCGCTGCAGCTATCGGAGTTCTAATTCGCTTTGCGCTCAGTCTTTATCTCAAAAGCCCTATCTATAAGGGTAGCAGCGGCGAGGACGTGACGTGAGCAGCCGCACGCCAGACACGGAGCAATTGGTCTTCGACCTCCCTCACCGCCCAGCACTTGGAGCCGAGGACTTTCTCGTCAGTTCATCCAACCAGACAGCAATAGAGCTGATCGACAACTGGCCTGGAAACTGGCCCAACTTCGCTGCCGCAATTTGCGGGCCGACAGGGGTTGGCAAGAGCCATCTGGCCAGCGTCTGGATGGAGCGATCAGGTGCCCATAGATTGGCGGGAGCGGACATCGTTGAAAGCCATGTGGACGTATTGTTGGATCGCCCGGCGGTCGTGGTCGAAGACCTCCATCACGGGATCGGATCCGAGAAAGCCCTCTTCCATCTGCTGAACAATGCTCGAGAGCGCCAGAAGTCCGTATTGCTCACGAGCCGGGTCGCACCTGGTGAGCTGGAAGTTGACCTCCCGGACTTACGGTCGAGACTCCGGGCATTGCCCGTAGCATTGATTGCGCCACCGGATGACGCTCTTCTTCAGGGGTTGCTGGTCAAACTCTTTCTGGATAGGCAGCTGCAAGTCGACCCCGAAATCATTCGATACATTCTGATGCACATCGAACGATCGGCAGAGAGTGCGCTTGAAGTTGTTGCGGAAATGGACCGTCTCGCGCTCGCCAAGAGGCGCCGGGCGACAAAGTTGCTTGCACGAGAAGTAATTTATAAACTTTTTCCCGTAAAACCTTAACACGCATACTGATTTGGGACTGGTGTGTCATCTGATCGTCGTAGTCCCGCGGCACACTGACGACTCAATCGATACGGACTGCGGCGGTTACTTGGTTTGTACCAGTAATTCCGGGAAGCAGCCGGCCATGTGCTTTGGCAAGTGGCCGAAGCAAGGCGATCAGCACAAACGTTGGCGTATGTACAAGTCATGCAGAGAGATAGATTCGTCCAGGAGCAGGACATGCCGGCGGCCAGAGCCAAACCAAAAGCTGCGAAACAACCAAAAACCAAGACGCAGCGCGTGAAAGTTCCAACTGGACCGGACCGCTACTACAACCGGGAGCTGTCCTGGTTGCAGTTCAACCGCCGTGTCCTCGAGGAAGCCGGAAACAAGAATCATCCATTGATGGAACGCGTGCGGTTTCTCTCCATATCCGCGTCCAACCTGGATGAGTTCTTCATGGTTCGTGCTGCGGGTCTATATGGCCAGGTTGCAGCGGGTGTCACCGAAGTCAGTGTTGACGGCAAAAGCCCTGAGCAGCAGCTGAGAGACATCAATGTCGTCGCTGCCGAGTTGGTCGAAGCCAAGTCCAAGCTTTGGTCATCGCTTAAATCTGAGCTCGAGGATGTAGGTCTATCCTTGGTCGAGACGAAGAGCTTGACCAAGGATGAGATGGACTGGCTGCAAAATCGCTTCCGTACGCACCTCTTCCCCGTTCTAACGCCGTTGAACGTGGACCCCTCGCATCCATTTCCCTTTATTCTGAACAAAGGTCTGACGATCGCGGTCAATATGACGAATGAGGAAGACCAGCCAATGAGCGGCCTCATTCCTATTCCGCACCAGCTCGGCCGCTTTGTGCGCCTGCCGCAGCAAAGCCGGTCCAGCAATGAAGCGCGTTTCATTACGATCGAGGCTGTTATCGGCCTCTTTATCAAGGAGCTTTTCCCGTCCTTTCAGGTGAAAGACTACGGTGCGTTCCGTGTGCTACGCGACAGTGATATCGAATTCCAGGAAGAGGCCGAAGACCTGACAGCAGCTTACGAGGCACTGCTGCGGCGGAGGCGGCGCGGCAGTGTCATCCGCCTCGAACTCGAAGGCGGGATGCCTCTATCCTTGAGGAAGTTCGTCACCGACAAACTCGACGTCCATGAAGAAGTCGTGTTCGTCAAAACGAGTCTTCTTGGCCTGGCAGATGTTTCAAAGCTGATTAGCAACGACCGTCCGGAACTTCTATTCCGACCATTTAATCCACGCTTTCCGGAGCGCGTCGAAGAGCTAAGCGGTGATGTGTTTGCCGCCATTCAGGCGAAGGATTTCATAGTTCATCATCCCTACGAGTCCTTTGAAGTCGTGCTGCGTTACCTTCGACAGGCAGTCCAAGATCCCAACGTCATGGCGATCAAGTGGACGCTCTATCGGACGTCCAGCGAGAGTCCGATTGTTGAGGCGTTACAGGAGGCGGCTGATCTTGGTAAGTCGGTTACGGCAGTGGTCGAACTGAAGGCGCGCTTCGATGAAAGTGCCAACATCAACCTTTCCCGCCAATTAGAACAGGCTGGAGTTCACGTGGTTTACGGGTTCCAGCAGCTCAAGACCCACGCCAAACTTGGGATGGTGGTTCGCCGCGAAGGGCAGAACGTCGTAACCTACTGCCACATCGGAACGGGCAACTACCATCCACAAACAGCTCGCATCTACACTGATCTCTCGTACTTCACCGACGACCCCGCCATCGCCCGTGATGTGGCAAAGGTATTTAACTTCGTTACTGGCTACGGCAAGCCGTCTGACTTGGAGATGATGGCGGCAAGTCCGCATGGCATCCGGCAGCGGATTGTAGAGCACATCGACCAGGAGATTGCCTTCGCCAAAGAAGGCAAACCGGCTGCGATCTGGTTCAAAATGAACTCGTTGGTTGATCCCGGCATCATAGACAAGCTCTACGAGGCAAGTTCAGCTGGCGTCCAGATTGACCTGGTCATTCGGGGGATTTGCTGCCTGCGGCCGGGCATCCCGGGCCTTTCGGACAACATTCGCGCAAAGAGCATCGTCGGGCGCTTTCTTGAGCACGCCAGGATCTATTGCTTTGGCCAGGGTTTCGGACTGCCATCGCGTCGAGCCGCTGTTTACATTGCGTCCGCGGACATGATGCAGCGCAATCTCAACCGTCGTGTGGAGGCCATGGTGCCGATTACGAATGCGACGGTGCATGAACAGGTCCTCGATCAGGTTATGGGAGCGAACCTCAGGGACAACGAACAGAGTTGGGAGATCCTGGCCGACGGTTCACACCGCCGAATCAAGCGCAAAGACGGCGAAAACCGCTTCAACGCGCACGAGTACTTTATGACCAATCCCAGCCTCTCTGGTCGCGGCCAGGCCCTCGAACAGCACAAGCCGCCGCGGCTACGGCTCAAGCAGGGCTAGGCAAGCTCCATGTGCAATAGAGATGTGGAGTGAAGCGGCTGTGCCAAAACAGTCGCTCGACGTCGTCTTTCTTGCCTGCTAAGCGAACGCAGAACCAAGTATCGGAACGCAAAGTTGCAGGATTGCTGTAACTGCCAGGACTGGGACTGCCGGACGAATGCTACGTGCTACCACGGATCAGGGTCGGTTCAAGGAGCTTGTGCCGATTGCCGTCGTTGACATCGGCTCGAACTCGGTCCGCCTGGTTGTCTATGAGGGTGCGGTTCGAGCGCCATTCCCACTCTATAACGAGAAAGTGCTCTGCGGACTGGGGCGCTCGCAATCGGAAGATGGTTCACTCGACCCTGAGAGCATTCGGCGCTCGCTATCGACCTTGCGGCGGTTCAAGGCACTCGCTCGCAATGCTGGTGCAAAAATAGTCCACGCCATCGCAACCGCAGCCGTTCGTGATGCACCAAACGGCGAATCTTTCATTACAGAAGCGGAAGACGCACTTGGCGCACCGGTTCATATCCTGAGCGGCGATCGCGAGGCAGAGCTTGCTGCCAACGGAATTCGCATGGGGTTCGTAGATCCTGACGGTATCGTGGGCGATTTGGGCGGTGGTAGCTTGGAACTTGTTGACCTCACACGGTCGAATATGTCGTCTGCGATCACCTTGCCGCTCGGTGGATTGCGTCTCTTGAATGCCACAAGGGGGCGGGTTGCAAAGGCGCCAGCACTCATCGAGCAGGAGTTCGGCAAGACGCCTTGGCTTAAGAAAGGGCGCAACCGGCGGCTATTTGCAATTGGCGGGACGTGGCGGGCGCTTGCGAAACTGCAGATGGAAGACGTCGATGCACCGTTGCGTGTCATGCACAGTTACGCGGTCAGTGCCTCTGCGATGATCGCCTTTTGCGATAAAATCCTGAAAGCGCGACGCCCAGGAGACGTGAAAGGTTGGGAGAGCTTGTCCCGGTCCCGTCGGGAGACGTTACCGTATGGCGCTGTGGTGTTGCGTGAACTCATTGAGAAGACACGCCCCAGTGAAGTTGTTTTCTCAATCTTCGGAATTCGAGAGGGCTTGCTTTTCAGTTATCTCTCACCGGTCGAACAGTCTAAGGACCCTTTGGTCGCGTTCTGTGAAGACTTCGCAAGACTACGTTCACGTTCGACAAAGTATGCCCACGAGCTATGCCATTGGACGGATCGGCTCTTTGCGCGTGCTGGTATCCACGAGACACCAGAGGAGCGCCGCTTGAGGCATTGTGCCTGTCTGATCTCCGACGTGGAGTGGCGTGCCCAGGCTGACCATCGTGGCGAGCAGGGCAATTACGTGTTGGCACATGCACCATCGACCGGCACCAATCACGACGGGCGGCAGTTCTTAGCGCTAACCATCTATTTCCGGCACGCAGGACGAGGCGAGACTCGCGGCGAAGAATTGTCGGGCCGCCTGAGGCAGTTCATAGATTCGAGCTATCTAGATCGCGCCCATCTGGTTGCAACGAGCATAAGAGTTGCCCATATGTTCTCTATCGGGTTGCCGGGCATCATTGAGGATATAGACATCGTTGTCGAAAACGGCCGCCTTGAACTTCGAGTACCCGGCGTTCATGCGGACCTTGATGGCGAACGCCCCCGCCGCAGACTGGCAAGCCTGGGTGCAATACTGGGTATGGAGACAGCGATACAGGTTGTAGAAGAATAGTCGCTCGGGTGATACCGTGAGCGGATGAATTGTCTTACAGCCTATCCACAAAATCGATCAGCAACCTACGAGATGCGTTAGAACGTCCTATGGAATGGCCGAATTGCGCCCTCCTTCGCTTTAAGGCCAAGATTCCTGCTATGATTTATAGACCTTCAGTGAAATGGCGGATGCCAACATAATGGCGGAAGATCCTTATTCAGTTCTGGGCGTAAGCCGCGGCGCATCCGATGACGATATCCGCCGGGCTTTTCGTCGTCTCGCAAAAGAGCTTCATCCCGATATCAATCCGGGAGATGACGCTGCGGCTGAACGATTTAAGAAGGTCTCACTCGCCTACGACATCCTAGGTGATCAGGAAAAGCGCCGTCGATTTGATCGCGGTGAGATTGATGCCTCAGGTGAACCCCGGCACGCATTCAGTGGTGCGGGCGGACCATTTGGCGGCTTCGGCGGTGGTCGTGCACGCGGGGCTGGACCTGCCGACGACCTTGGGTTTGGTGACATCTTTTCAGATCTGTTTGGTGGAGCGCGCGGTCCGGGCGGCCGGACAGGCGGCAGCGCTTTCAATCTGCGCGGTCAAGACGTTCGCTACACACTGGAAATTGACTTCCTTGAATCAACGGGTGGCACACGAAAGCGGGTCACTTTGCCGGAAGGGGCCGTACTTGATCTGACGGTACCGGAAGGCGTTGTTGATGGTCAGGTCTTGCGCCTCAAAGGAAAAGGCCAAGCAGGCATTGGCGGCGGCGAACACGGCGACGCTCTGGTCGAGATCAAAGTCCGCTCTCATCCCGACTACGAGCGCGATGGCGACAATGTCCATTACAGCCTGCCCATCTCGATCGATGAAGCCGTCCTTGGCGCAAAGATCGAAGTCCCGACCATTTCAGGCACGGTCAATCTGACCATTCCAAAAGGTACAAGCTCGGGGCGGAAGTTCCGTCTGCGCGGCAAAGGTGTACACAATACAACCACCGGTGCCACCGGCGATCAGATTGTTACTGTGAGTATCATCCTGCCGGATCGTGTCGACGACAGTCTATCCTACTTCATGTCGGAGTGGCGGCAGAACAATGCCTACAATCCGCGCGAAAAGAGCTCGTAGACAGCTTGGTCTGTTGTAGGCCAGAGAGCCGATGGGCGGCTAAGCTGATACCGCTACAACGCGACCGTCCTTGACCGTCAAAGCGGTCTTTCCCGACTTGAGGCGGAGCGCGTCTTCACCGAACAACTCGCGTCGCCAGCCTTTCAATGCAGGAATATCGGGCGCATCCTCAACTGCAATGCTCTCCAAGTCACTGGAGTCAGCGATGAGTCGTGGCGCAACACCAAAGTGCGCCGCGTTTGCCTTGAGCAGGACGCGTAGCAAATCAACGAAGGCTGTTGCTTCCGCTGAAAGTTGCCGGCCATTCTTCAGTGACGGAACACTCGACAGATCTCGCTCACGGCCCTTCTTTACGGCATCAATAATTTCTCGGGCCCGTTGTGACTTGGCAAAGCCCTGACTAAGGCTCCGCAGATCAGCTAGCTTCTCAACTGACGTTGGGGACTGGTTAGCAATGTCGTAGAGAGCCTCGTCACGCAACACGCGGTTGCGCGGTACATTCTGGCTTTGCGCTTCTTCTTCCCGCCAGGCCGCGAGCTCCATCATCACGGCGAGAGCTCGTTTGCTCTTCACGCGCATTTTCAAGCGCTTCCAGGCGTCCTCGGGCTTTGTCACGTAGGTTTCTGGCGCGCACAGTGCTGCCATCTCTTCCGTCAGCCAGTGGGAACGGCCGGACTTCTCCAACTCATTGACCAGGAAATGATAAACATCACGCAGGTGCGTAACATCACCGAGTGCGTATTCAAGTTGCTTGCGGCTGAGGGGGCGGCGGCTCCAATCCGTAAAGCGTGCGCCCTTGTCGACGTCGATCGACAGTACCTTCTTCACAAGATTGACGTAGCCAACCGACTCGCCAAAGCCGCACACCATGGCAGCGACCTGGGTATCGAAGATGGGTTCTGGAATGAGCCCAGCCTTGCTGAAGACGATCTCAATGTCCTGGCGTCCGGCATGGAAAACCTTGACGATTGACGGATTCGCCATCAGTTCGAAAAACGGCTGAAGATCTATTGAAGGAGCGAGAGGATCGATCAGAAACTCAAGATCCGGCCCCGCCATCTGGACAAGGCAGAGTTGCGGCCAAAACGTCTGCTCACGCAGAAATTCTGTATCTACGGTAACATAGTCAGATTTTGCGAGAGCGGAGCAGGCGTCGACGAGCGCCGCTGAGTCGGTAATCAGTTGCATCGCAGCCGATATAGCTGACGGTTCCGGGCTTGTCGCCATAATTCATGCGGCAGCCTTACTGCGACAATTCGTTCGCTTCAGCTGCTGCTCGATCAATCCGGTCTGGTTGATGACGCGTTGAGTAGAGGCATGGTGAACTTGACACAACAGCAGCCTCGTGCGCTTCTCCGCCTCGCTAATTCTAATCGGCGATACGGGGTGGAATGCATCCATCGTCGGATAAGCGAGCCAGTCAGAAACTAAGCAACAAACTTGGAACGTTAGAGCGTCTCAATCATGCATCGTTATCGATCTCACACCTGCGGCGCGTTGCGCGCCAGCGACATTGGCGAAATTACCCGCGTTTCCGGCTGGGTCCATCGTGTCCGCGACCACGGTGGCGTGCTGTTCATTGATTTGCGAGACCACTACGGCATGACCCAGGTTGTTGCCGATCCCGACAGCGCCGCGTTTTCCACGGCGGAGAAATTGCGCTCAGAATGGGTCATCCGTGTCGACGGAAAGGTCCGGGAGCGACCCGACGGAACGGCCAATCCGGAGTTGCCAACCGGTGAAGTTGAGGTGTTTGCGACGGAGATCGAGATCCTATCGGCAGCCGAAGAGCTGCCTGTGCCGGTCTTTGGCGAGCCGGACTACCCCGAGGACCTGAGGTTGCAGTATCGTTTCCTGGATCTGCGCCGGGAAACTCTGCATGACAACATCATGAAGCGCATCGCTGTTGTTGGTGCGATCCGCCAAAAGATGAGCGATGCCGGTTTCTTCGAGTTCACCACGCCAATTCTGACGGCATCATCTCCGGAAGGTGCGCGCGACTTCTTGGTCCCAAGCCGTATTCATCAGGGCAAGTTCTACGCGCTGCCGCAGGCGCCGCAGCAATACAAGCAGCTCGTGATGATGTCGGGGTTCGACCGATACTTTCAAATCGCACCTTGTTTCCGAGACGAAGACCCTCGTGCAGACCGCTTGCCGGGTGAGTTCTATCAACTTGATGTCGAGATGAGCTTTGTCGAGCAGGACGACGTCTTCACGACGATGGAACCTGTTTTGCGCGGCATCTTTGAGGATTTCGCTGATGGCAAGCCCGTCACGCAGGACATTCCTCAAATTCCCTATGATGTGGCCATCGCAAAGTACGGCTCTGACAAACCCGATCTGCGTAACCCGATTGAAATGCAGGATGTAACGGAGCACTTCCGTGGCTCCGGCTTCAAGATATTTGCCGGCATGATCGAGAAGGATGATCGCGTTCGTGTCTGGGCCATCCCCGCCCCCAAAGGCGGAAGCCGCGCGTTTTGTGACCGCATGAATTCCTGGGCTCAAGGCGAAGGCCAGCCGGGGCTCGGTTACATTTTCTACCGCGATGGTGAGGCTGCCGGGCCGATTGGCAAGAACATTGGTCCCGAGCGGGCGGAGGGAGTTCGCACGCAGCTCGGATTGGAAGACGGGGACGCAGTCTTTTTTGCAGCCGGTCGGCCGGACAACTTCGCCAAGTTCGCTGGCGATGCCCGGGATCGGATCGGCGAGGAACTTGAACTGACCGATAAAGATCGCTTCGAGTTGTGCTGGATTGTCGACTTCCCGATGTATGAGTGGAACGAAGATGAAAAGCGCATCGACTTCTCGCACAACCCCTTTTCGATGCCACAGGGTGGCCTGGACGCACTGGAAAATGCAAAGTCAGATGAGGATCTGATTGCTCTCAAGGCGTATCAGTACGACTTTGTTTGCAACGGCTTCGAAATTGCGTCAGGCGCCATTCGTAACCATCTGCCGGAGGTCATGGTCAAGGCATTCGGCAATGCCGGTTACGAAGAGAGTGTCCTGCAGGAGCGTTTCGGAGGCATGTATCGTGCATTCCACTACGGCGCTCCGCCACATGGCGGAATGGCAGCCGGCATCGATCGCATCGTCATGTTGCTCGTCGGTGCCAAGAACCTCCGGGAGGTCTCGCTGTTCCCGATGAACCAGCAGGCGAACGATCTGCTCATGGGGGCGCCGAGTGAGGTTGCGCCATCGCAGTTGAGAGAGCTTGGTTTGCGCGTCTCTGCGCCTGCGAAGAAGGACTAACGTTGAGGTCGAGGAACGCTGGAACGGCAGAGCAATTAGCGGCATGAGGCAGACATGACTCGGAAGATATTCGAGTACTGCGAACGTGGTTTCGATCCTGGCTTTTGGGCCGAACCTCTCAATGCGGTGACCAATGCCGCGTTCATTATCGCGGCCCTCATAGCAACTGTGATGTGGCTCCGTGTTCCAGCATCGGAGCGGCGCTGGGTGGACGCCTGGTTGCTATTGCTGCTCTACGCGATTGGCACGGGCAGCTTTCTTTTTCATACTTTCGCCACGCCCTGGGCAGCACTCGCGGACGTCATACCCATTGGCATCTTTATGGTGTCGTATTTAGCGTATGTGCTACGGCGGTTCTTTGGCTTGAACTGGCTGATAACCGGCGCTTGCCTCGTCGTGTTCGTCATCTCACTCTGGCAGTCCAGCGTGGTGCGCTGCGACGGCGGTCCTTGCCTCAATGGCTCGGTCGCCTATGCACCGGCTTTCATTGCTTTGATTGTGCTAGGTGGAATACTCGCCTTGAAAGGCCATGTGGCCGGGGCGAGCCTCGTTGCAGCCGGTCTGATTTTTGCGGTTTCGTTGACGTTCCGAACAATTGACGGGACCTTGTGCGCAACGACTGCGCTGCCGAATGGTCACCCGATCGGCTACCACTTTTTGTGGCACATCCTGAACGCCACGCTGCTGTTCATACTCTGTCGAGCGGCCATCAGGTTTGGCGGTGGTCGAGAGAACGCATAAGCCCCCACTAGCCGCATCACAATACGGCTAGTGAGTTATTTTTGCTTGAGCACATGAACAGCGAAAGCGCTGAGGCTTAGTCGCGTTTGGTGAATGGAGCGACATTCGCCATAGCCACTGACGGCTCTCCTGCCACGGCCGCAGATGCATACCTGACAGCAGTTGGTTCGGTGTTACTTTGCTCTGCCAGGTCAGCTGATTGTGCAAGCTTCTGCACCATATCGACAATCAGCTTTCGCGTTGCAGCGTCTTTGATACGGCCGAACGTGACAATCATTTTCGCCGTTTCAGGACGCGACAGGAACGTCAGGAGCTCGCTGGGCAATTCATCGACAAATCCGAGGTCCTCGAAGAAATAGGACGGTGGGACTTTGAGCGCGCGCGCAAACTGCGCGATCCGCGCACCGCTCATCGTGCTCATGCCATTTTCGTATTTGTGGACCTGCTGAGGTGAGATCGATGTGAGCTCGCCGAAGGCCTTTTGTGTCAGACCAACCATGCGGCGCCGCAGTCGGACGCGAGCGCCGATTGTAACGTCGACTGCTGAAGGTTTGCGCAGCGGAACGTGCGGGATACCCCCGCAATTGTCATTACTCATCAATAACCCTGACCCCAATAACGCCGGGAAACTCAACCATCTTGAGGGATGTTCAGCATGCTCCACTAAACATTCTAGTGAATAACTCGGTTTTTTCAACAGCAGCTGTTTGAATTCCACTCAAAGCTACTCATGGTTCCATCATTCTACCTGGAAGTGAATGGAGTCCCAATATGAGTAATCAGATCGCAATCGACCACTTCCTCAATCAAATTGAGGTTAATCATGGTCCCCAAGCGCTGCTGGCACGCTATTTCCTCGCGGCCGCAAACGGGGTTGCTGAGAAGGGGGTGTCTATCCGATTCACCACTTGTGACGAACTACTCGAAATCAATGAACGGAACCTGGAGAATTGGTTTCCGTTAACAACCTCGTTTCATCCCAAATACGGCAATCTCAATGACGACAACTGTGCGGTAATTATCGGCGAGAACTCCACCGGTGATGTTGTCGTGACCCAGGCTGTCAAACTGGTCGATTGGACGACCACGAACTTCAAGGTGGAAGCCGAAAGTCTTCGCTTTTTTTATACCGATCCGGACGAACAAAAGGCCCCCGGCGAGCAATGCTTCGTCAGCGCAACCGGTGCAGATACCCTTGCCGGACTGCTAGGCCAAACAGGCGCTGCATGGCTGCGACCGGACTATCGGCGGGCAGGTGTCCTGGAGATCGTTAACAAGACGGCACGCGCATTCGCGTACACCAACTGGAACGTGCGTGAGACGTTTTCCATTCTGACGCCAGCGATAACCAAGCGCGATTCCGGGCGCCGGTTTGGCTATCACAACGTTCAACCTGGCGTCACGATGCGCAATTCACCGACCTCGCCTGACAAGGACTTGGACCTTTGCCTCGGCCGAATTTCCCGCGAGGAACTGACCGACGAACTCTTTCAATTCATTATGGAAACGCTACCACAGGTCGATGTTGCGGTCCGGGACAGACGCGCAGAATAGGGCGTCGTAGCCGTCATCTGTGATCAAAGGCAGCGCAAGCCGTGTGTACTTGGCGGTCACCGGCTTCGCTGACAATGGGTCTGCAACCACGCCATCAACATCCAACAGGGTTGGCTCACGCGCCATCATGGCCTCGCGGTAGCTCTCGACCAGAAAACGGCCGTAGTAATAGTCGGGTTGGTCGGCAACAGTCTGCTGCTTGGTGTACCAGGTTTGGTCCTGGTAGGCCTCGATACCGCTGCCAACGCTGGCGTAGCTAAGCTTCGCACTGCCCCTGGGACGCATCACAAAGGCATATTTCCCGCGCAACTGCTTATCGAGAAGATCCTTGTTGGCGGTGATGTCAATGTTCCCGCCATTGGCCTGCCAAAGGCCAAAAACGGACTTGAGCGGGTTGGTGCCCGGTAGCTCGGCTGGGCTCCGCAAAGCCGAGCGGAAGCGGCAGCCCGCTGCTGCCCGATTGGCCCACATGCTGGCAAACACTTTCTCAAAGGCCGCCTGCGGATCAGCTACGATTTCGTGATGCCATTCGCCATCGTACCAGCTGAGGGAAATGCGCTCTGGCTGGTACTCTTCTATGAGAGTTCCGGCGGCGGCAAAGTTCACGTAATTGGCGCGTCCTGGCACAAGACGGAGCGAACAGTTGGCACCATTCAGCGATACTTCGATGAACCCGCAATTGCGCACGACATAGTCCGCCAGTGTCTTGCCGCTTGCATTGACACCAAGCTTCTCCCGGATCGCCCAGCCGTTGAGGTCATAGGCTGTCCCGGTCTCATCGATTAGCAGTGTGGATCGCCTCATGGACTTTATGTTAGCCGAATTGAAAACGAATGACGAGTATCCAGCATCAATAGACATCAATGATTGCTAAAAATCGGTGCACCAAAGTGCAAAGATATCGGCAATCACACCAACCAGTCATTCCATCTAGGCTCGCTTAAATGTCCGATCTTCAACCGACCGCCAAATCTGTCAGGAATCTGCGAAATTTGCACCAAACGGAGCGTTAACCAAACATCGCATTCCCACCGATGTCTACCTTAGGCCGCTCCCGTCCTGCCACCTGCCTATGAGCCGTCCGGCTTGACGACCGGGACGCCTTTGTAAACCAGCAAAACAATCACAGCGATCATCAGAATGTTCATGCAGGCTCTAAATGCCGTGGCGTGCAATAGGTTGATCGTCCGGTTCCCCATGATGTAGGCCAGCCCAGGTCCCAGCCCACCAAAGCCGATGGCCAACATGATGATGCCTAAGGCCCCGACAATGCCGGTCATGTAAATCGAAATGCCAATGCCCACGATGGCAGCCGCCCCCGGCAGGGCAAACTGGCGAGCCAGGCTCTTCTGGTTCTCATCCTGTTGAGCGTCCAATGTCCAACCCTCATCAATCTAACTAGCCCACAAACGACCGGCATCACATAACACTCATCCGTCATAAAGCGCGAGCGCCGCAACCGCTAGCTCTCAGGAACATAACGCCGGCTCTCGTCGGTTCGGTTCTCGTAGCTCGCCTCGAATATCGGCGACGCAAGTGTTGCGCGCACATGCAGGACGTCAGTCGCCGAGGTGTTGCGAAAGCCATGCAGGACGCCCGCCGGAACGATGAGTGAGCTGCCACCACTCATGGAAACGGTTTCGTCGCCGACCCAGACGTCAGCGGTTCCCGCAATGACATCGAGGACTTCTTCGACCACATGCATGTGCATTGGCGCGCCAAGGCCTGGGTCGCAACGCTGTTCAAAGATACACAGCTGCGACGATCCGGTGACAGCGGAGACAATCATGCGTGTCGCCACCCCCGGACGCCAGTCAACGGTTTCCTGTTCCGCGTGATTGATGAGGTTCATGGCGTCGGCCTTCCTTGGGCTCGCGACACGCTTGCCTGACATTGCTTCGCAAAACTTTGCGTCCGAGTGTGCCGCGTATTATTTGATATGCGGCCACAGTAAAGCGCCACGGCCCTCGGCAGCAAGCCGCATCGGCAAATGTTGCGCGGAGTATCTACTGGGTGGCGGCGACGACATCAAAACGCAATGCTCGACAACGCGGGTCCTTTGCGTGACAGATACTGGTTCGAAGCAGGAAGCAGCAGGTGAGATCGGGAGCAGGACATGGTTGAAGTTGAGTGGGCACGACTGAAAGCACACGAGTTGCGCGCGTTAGCGGAAAAAGATGCGGTCGTCATTCTTCCCGTCGCATCGATCGAACAGCATGGACCTCACCTGCCGGTCATGACGGATACACGCATTGGGCAGGAAGTGGCCTGTCGCGCTGCACGCAAAGCCTACGATCAACGGCCGACAATCGTCACGCCGGTTGTCTGGCATGGGCTCTCCGAGCATCACATGCCCTTTGGCGGTACGCTGACACTGGATCACGAGACGTTCTTCGCGGTCTTGCGCTGCCTTATTCAAAGTCTGCAGCGACACGGTTTCCGCAATGTCCTGATCTCAAACAGTCACGGCGGCAACATCATTGCGATGCAAACGGCAGCTGAGCGCATTGCGATGGAAACCGGAATGACAATCGTCGCTACGACCTATGTTGCTGAGGCCGGCAACGAGATCGCAAAGCAATTGCGCAATCAACCACGCATCATGCATGCCTGTGAAGGAGAAACGGCAATGATGCTGGCCCTGACACCGGAGCTTGTCGATACGAGCGAGCTTGATGCCATCGCGGTTGAACGCGGCCCCGGCGTGCTAAGTGCAGGCAAAGCCTCGTTCCGCTGGCGTAGTTTCACCCACGGAACCGGCAATGGCGTCTCGGGTGATCCGGCGAATGCAGACGCGCAGCAAGGCGAGGCATTGCTCGAAGCCGCCTCAACGGCTGTTGCCGAACTCATCACCGAGGCAGACGTCTGGGCCCCGATGCAGGACTTGCGCAGCGGCGAGACCAAGGGTGTCGCGTTTCGTGACAGCAAGAGTTAGCCGCGCACTTTAATCAGTTTGAAGTGCCAGTCGATCTTTCGGTCTGCGCTGCTATCTTCCGATCAGCTGTTCCGCAGCATCGTGACGAGGGCGGCCAGGCTGTCGACCTCGTAGTCTGGCTGAGCCGTCTCTGCACCACGCCCAACACGGCCAAAGGCATGACCTGACCGGTTGACCCAAACAGAGGTCAGGCCAATGTCATTTGCGACAACGATATCGGCGCGTCGGCTCTGCGCGACATGGAGAACGCGAGCCATCGGAATGCCGAGGGCCTGAAGGTCCGACAACGCCGCCCAGAAGTGAGCGTGGTCAGGCTTATAGGCACCAACACGCTGCGCTGTTACGACGACGTCGAATGCAATTCCGGCTGACGATGTCACGTGTTCGAACGAGGCATCATCGATGTTGCTCAGGGCTGCCAGCTTGAAACCCATGCTGCGCAGCTCATCCAGTGCCGCCTTGCTGTCGGGAAACGGTTGATGGCTGGCGGCGATACCGCCAAACAGCTCAAGCATCTCCGGAGGCACGGGGAGACCGAATTCTTCGCCGAGCTGTAGCACCGTCTGGCGCTGGACGTCCGGATACTGCAGTGCCGGTCGGCACTCCTGTAGCGGTTGCCTGACACGATCGTATGCGGACAGCAAATCTGCTTGGCCCATCGGCTTGCCGCCAGCCGTTGTCCAATCGGCAAGGGCCGCGGCGATTTCAGGCTCCCAGTTCAGAATAGTGCCGTAAACATCGAAGGTCAGCGCATCGAAGTCTTCAGAGCTCAGCATTACAAGCACTCTCCACCGGCAAGCTCCAGGCAACGAGCATGTTCCTAGATTTCCAGAGCGGGCCTGGATCTTCGAACTCGGTCGTCTCAACGCCGCCGAGTGCCGCATAGAACGACCGCGCAGCGGTATTCTCCTTCACGACGGCCAGGCCGACGTCGCGGTAGCCAGCCAGGTGCAGCTGTTGGAAGGCCTGCGCCAACAGCCGGCGACCGATGCCCCGGCTTCGCCAGGCATGGCCAACATAGAGATGTTTGATCTCCGCGCCCTCGCCATAGACTGCATTATCGGCGGGCCCAAAGCTAATGAAGCCAGTGAGCGCGTTGTTGCAGTGTGCCACAATCGTGGTCCGTCTGCTGGTCGCCTCATCCAGGGCCTCGCGCCAGGCTGTCAACCGATGCGCCGCGTCGAGTTTCTCGACTGCCATTGGTGGCGCAATGCCCTGATACGTTTCGCGCCAGGCAGTGGCGTGGAGTTCCGCGATAGCTTGCGCCTCTGAATAGCGCGCTTCTCGCAGCACGAAATCCGACGCCTTGCAGTTAGACATAAAGAATTCCTCGGGTTGCCCTCTTGCGTGAAGTGTTGCACGAAACAACCGACAATGTTTTAGCAATGCGGAGTGACCATTGGGAACCGATACCGACTGGAAGACACTCGGACAAGAAACTGTCTTTGCCGCAGCGCCTTATGTCAAAGTCGTCAAGGAAACCGTTGAGACCGACAGCGGTGTCGTGATCGATGATTTTTATAAGGTCTTCCTGCGCTCCTATGTGTGCTGTGTCCCGCAATTGGTGAGTGGTCGTTTCTTGATGATCCGCCAGTACAAGCATGGCCTTGGCCGGGTCTCGCTGACGTTCCCGGCCGGGTTTCTGGAAGATGGCGAAGACCCGACAGAAGGTGCCTTGCGTGAGTTGAAGGAAGAGACGGGGCTTTCACCGAAGACCACGCAGGCGTTCGGCGCCTTTGTCGACAATGGCAACCAACGCGGCGCCTTTGGACACTTTTTCCTGGCGCAGGGTTGTGAGAAGGTCGCGGAACCCTGTTCCGGCGACTTAGAGACAATGTCCTATGTGGAGTTATCCAAAGCAGACATTGATCAAGCCCTGGCCGACGGAGAAATCGGCCTCTCCCATCATGCACTGGCCTGGCTACTGGCGTCGAGAAGTCTGTGACCAGTCTGCTCTAGCGTTCCAGTGTGCCTTAGCCAGTGTGTTTAAAGCGAACGTGGCGATGCAGCCAACCTTCATTGAAGCGGAATCGAGACCTTCAAGCGTCCTTCCAAAACATTCCCGAAGGTAATCGAGTCTCCGCCAGCGGAGTTCACGAGCCCGGAAGAGACGTCAACTTCATCGTTGAAAATGTAGAATAGCCCTTCCGCACTGATTACTACATTCTGAAACAAGAAGGTGGAGATGCCTCCGCCTACGACTCCGCCGAATGCTGTCTCTTTGAATGTCTTATCGCTTGAAGCCGTTATGCCCGTGTTGATGTTGTCGGGATCGTTATTCGGATTCACCACGGATTGCGAAAGGTTGAGCTGGGATTTGGTACGGATTTTATATCGAGCAAATGCGATCCCTGCTGTTATATAGGGAAAGTAGTCACCGAATGCATAGCCGAATTTGCCTCGCAAGCTACCAATGAATTGCGTATCTACGCTAACGCTTTGAGTATAAGATGAGGCTGTCGACGATGAGCTAGAGGCAAATGGCATTACGGAATTGCCGGCGAATCCACCGCCTCCACCACGGCTTGTCACAAAACCATTGTCATTAAAGCTCGAAGACTGAGACGTACTTTTTGCCGAGGCGATCCATCCTGTCACGCCGCCTTCGATACCATACACGAATCGAGACGGAGTTTGCGCTAGGAAACCAAGGTGCGCGCCAAAACCAAAACTGCTCTGGTCCAAGTCGCCAGTGTTGTTTAGGTCGAAGGCATTGACGAGGCCAATTGCAATTGCCTCTGCGGTGCCAGAGGCATTGAAGGACTTTGAGCGCGATACCGAAGTGATAGTACCATTTGATCTTGCAGTCGAATTTGCTCCCGAGCCTGTGCCCCCGTTAACTGCAGTATTAAAGCTACCGCCGGCGCCAGCTCCAGAGCTACCACCACCCGGCACAACACTGGCAGAGGCTGATGCCCCAGAGACATCTGCCCCCGCGCTCGCATTTGTCGTTCCATTGGTTGTTGCGACAGCCGCCGCCGCGCTGGTCGAGCTGGTAGCACCATTTGGCACGAAAGTAGAGGTCGAGGTACTCGCGAAATCATCTCCGATGTTGCAACTCGACGCCGCAGTACCGTCACCGGTCATCGTTGTGCCCGTGTGACAGAACCTACTGCCATCCGACATATCTGTTCGAGAGTTGGAAAACGAACCACCACCGTGAAATCCGAACCGCCAACCAGACCAATCTCGTTCTTGGGCCGCAGCTGTTGAACCAATTAAAATGAGGCATGTCGCGAACCAGTACTTACGCATTGTATCTTGTGCACCCGTGGAACTCACTGCTCCCAGCAGGCCAGCATTTCGGAAAGTGGTAAAGTTTATGACGACTTCAAATCTGAATTTATCATCTTAAGTGGCTGTTTTAACACGGTTTGTGAACGGCCTGGTATTGCTCGAATAATTGACAATCTAATGAGAACTTCCGCGAGCTAATTGCAAAGCTTTTCGTTCTCAAACTGAATTGGTCGTCTCCACAAAAAGCGTTTGCAGTCGCTGATGAAACGGCGGTTGCGCCCGACATCTTGCTGAGGAGCTTCGTCTCCTCTCATGCGCTGAGACCGTCAAAGTGAGCCGACAGTCTAGCAATTTTTGGTGTACATGTGTTCAGGTAATGCAGACTTTGGATCACCACCAGAAATAGTCACCGAAAGCAGATCGGGTCCGCTACGCTCTTCTAAGCAGACATGGCCCAACGCTGGGGCGATGGTCGCGATGCGCCGAAAGCAGTCTTAGCGCTTGTGATCTAGTAGATCGCACAACCGTCTTCAGCATCACTCAACTGGGAATTGATCAAGTCTTTGATTGTGCCTGTCTTCGGCCAGTCGGGCTCCACGTATGCAGCAGCGCGCTTGTCCATCTCGGCGTCCATCGGTTTGTCTTCGGCATCGACCAAATCGATCTTCCGCGACCGTGGCGTAAAACAAACAATATCACCTGACTTGAGCTGGCGCAGTCGATTGCGTGGCAGGTGGTAAGCTGCTTTCGCACGCGCACCTGCAAAGCCCGAAGTACGTTGATCCGTCAACAGGGCAACATCGAGATCAGGATCATCGTTCAGAGCCACCATAATGGCGAAGTTCGCCGACAAAAGTTCGATCGTGGAGCGATCACCTGTTATGACGTAGCAGGTCTTGTTCACCAGTTTGGTCGCGTTGGCAGTGTCCTTAAAGAAGTCGGCCTGTGTTGCACACACGTGGACTTTGTAGGTGCTCGTCTGCCGCATGGATTCTGATTCCTTGACCCACGCTCCGCCAGGACAAAGGTTGCCGCGATAGAGGACGATTTGCGGTTGGGACGCCATTGGTCTGTCAATCGGGCGGAAGATTGACTGTGCGTTGAAGTCAAGATCCGGCGCATTCTCATACAGCTCCGACAATCTCGGGCCGAAGATTGAAGTCACATCGTTCAGTACGTTCTCGGCTACAAGGTATTTCACGACACTCGGCAGCATCGCACCAATATGATTGACTGGATACTTGCCGACAGGCTGCAGATCACTGACCCACGGCATTTGTTCCATTTCCTGCCAGATGCTGGACGGCGTATGCCTGATGCCCCAGGACCGTGTCATCCAAGGCAGATGCAGGGGCAAATTGGTCGATAGGCCAAACAGGGCGATAGCGCGTATGAAATTCTGGAAGTTCTCTGGACCGATGACGTCGGCCGGCACAATGCCCTTTTCCAGAGCAGTGCGGTAGAGCGCCATGGTATTGCGCGTCAGATCCAGGCGAGACCGCGTGTTGGCGGCATGCAAATCTTCAGCTGCGAGAATGAACCCACCGCAACATAGCGCGACATAGTTGGACATCGCCGAAGCCAGGTTCTCACAAACCCCGACATCGCTGACGGTGTGCTTGCGCACCAACTCGAGCTCGGCATCATCCGCATCGCCATTGATGTGCCGAATACGGGTCATTGCGAGATCGCCGATTGTGACTTCCCGCCCATCAGGCAATTTCCCGACCGAACGATGGCCGGCATGCAACAGCGCCCAAGGGATGTAACGATATGGTTCAATCCCCATCGTATGGATGAGCATCGGAAAGGTTTTGTCACAGCCGCCGCCTGCAACAATTCCGAATGGCGTCATGAGGCCGATCGTGCCCTGTACCGTCCAAGCCGTCGTGAACTTGTAGGCATTGGAAAACCCTTGGCCAGATGCCTCCATACCTCGATGATCTGTAAAGCCGGAAAAGGGCACCTGGTACATTGCCGGACCGTCGTCTTCAGCCAGCAGTTCGGCAGCCAGGTCGAACATGGCGACCAGACTTTGATCGCACGGAGAGCCCATGGGATAGATGCCCAACAGCGGCGTTTCACGATTACCTTTCGGCTTGAACACAGCGCGATAGTGCTGATCACCCACCCAGGCGATTGCAGAGTCATTGAGATCCCCGGTCAACAGATCGGGGTGGTCACAAGCACGGCGGTCTCTGACAAGTTTCATACAACGTCATCCTGGAAAGTTTGTGGGCATAAGATATTGCGGCCGAGCATGTTCTGGATGTCTTCTGCCCGGCCAGTCTCGGCGTTGACCAGCTTATCGTCACAGCAGCGGTTAGTCGATCCGATTGGCTGAGAGTTCGCTGAATTGAACAGGTCTTTCAGCGGGCAAGAAGCGTTTGGTGCAACTGGCTGATGCAGACTAGTTGGTTTGAGTCACCTTGTGGAAAGCTAACTGATGAGCACATCACGGCAGAAGTTAACCTGTTAAGCGAACACGATGTGCTCGGTTTGCTTATGAAACAGAAGGCCCAGGAGGAAACCTTGCATTTCGGACAAACTACTTGTTCTCTGCATTCACCACCTCTACCGGGAGCCCCATGGCTATCGAGCGAGGTCCAGATGCCATTGTACACTGCGTAATTCGCTTCATAGTCTCCGGTCGGCTCTGAGAAATCTTGAGGTCAAGAGACCTGACATGGTTTGCAAGATGCTTGGCTCCGAAATTTTGGAACATAGATGCGAGGTGGTTTTTGACCTGATCCTTCATAGAATCCGTCGCGTCTGTCCAGGTAAGGTTTACGAATACAAGCGTATATAGTCGACCATTGTTAGCCGCCTTCGGATTGGCCCCGTAGACAGTCAGAGAGCTACCTGAACCTTTGGCGCAGAATGAGATTGGTGATCTATCTCCGCTAGGGGATTTGCAGGTTTCTGGATCCATTGCAAAGATCTCGTGTGGCTTCGCAAGCTCGGCGACAAATCCTTGCATGTCTTCGACCTTGAGTGGACATTCATAAATGGTGTCGTCGTAGCTACACGCCGCTAGCGTAATCGCTATGCCGGAGAGAAACGCGGCCTTTATCGATTGCGCCGTCATAGTTCTATAAGCGGCCAACACCCGCCCATTCACGAATGGCTTTGGCATACACTTCCTCACGAATAAATGTGGAGTAGTAACCGTTGAATAACGAGAGCTCATTTATCTGGAGCGGCGTCGGTGGGTCTGAGAACGACATGAAATTGAGCCACGCCCAAGGTCCACTACCCCGCGCGATAGAGGACGGATGATCAACCGACTTGTTCATCTTGAGGATTATCTGTCCTCGGTCGTCTCGAACACTGTAGAGATCACTCAACCTATACTGCTGGCGGCTAGGGAAGAGGCCAAAGTCCCAGTAGGTGATTGTGATCCTATTGAGACTTTTGTCGAAGTCGAAGTGATAGCGCCTGAGGGTAAAAAATAGGATACGAACACATAAGAGAGTAAAAAGACTGAAGACAACTGCCTCGCCGTAACTGCTGGCATCAAAGAACGTTTTTACCACTCCCAACAATATCAGGAAGACAAAGCAAAGGACGATTGCACTCACCCAATCCTGATGGACTAAGACTAATCTGTCAGGTTCCTTGGTGCGAATTCTCATGCCCTGAGACTAAGCGGCAGAGGTAAACAAGACTCGCTAGAACTGTACACAATTGATGCCAAACTGGGTCATGCGGCTCAATCTGCGGGGTGATCACATCACGACTGAAGTTAACCTATGAAGCGGACAAGATGTGCTCGGTTTGCCTACGGAACAGATGGGTCCTATGAAACAGAAAGGCTAACAAGAAACCTTGGGTTTATGACCCCACATCCCTTGTCATCCGCATAGCCTCAACTTCTGGCGTCGGCGGGTTTCTGTTGCGTTATTTGGAGGCCGTCTCCCGGCGAGCACCGCGTCGCGGCAAGCGCCCACAACCGAGATTGCTTCGGCCAACCAAAGGGTTAAGGCGGATCTGCCGCAATCACTCTTTCCATTTGCCAAGAAGAGGGCTAGGGTTGTGGGCACGAAAAGACGAGTGGGCACACAGGATTGCCGGCTTCGGCCGCCATGAGCGAGTACAAGAGTGAGTACGACAGATGCGTCCTATTCTGATCGCAATGTTAGTAGTTTGCACGTCGATTGCCGCCAGCGCTGCAGCTGGCCTTTGGTTTAGTGACCTCAAGTTTGACGACCCGTGGAAACGATCCGCCGCCACCTTAAAGCAGGTGCCAGAGAGAGTTGTTCGCGCAGGTCCCGACCAACAGAAGCAGAACAGGTCGTCGCTCGCGCGAGCGACGTTAGATACGCCCCAAGTAGATAGTCCCAAGGCAGACACGCCTAAAGTCAAGGTTCCCCAAAAGGTCGAGACGCCCAAGGTCGAAGGCCCAAAAAGGAAGTCTCAGTTTGATGTCATCCTTGTCTCACCGGACGATGTGTCGGTCTTCGCCGGACTTTCAGAACCCAATAAAGAAATTGCGGTCCTAGCTGACGGCAAAGTTATCGGCACGACGAAATCAGATAGCGTCGGCAACTGGGTTCTTACGACGGAAAGCAAGATTGAGAACCTTGATGCGAACTTCACCTTCGAGGTTGTCAAGCCGCGTGTTGTTGCGGCCAGCCAGACGAAGACGGTCAATAAGAAAGCTCGTGCGGACAAGAGGCCCAAAACGGTTGCGCAGCTTAGGACCGGCATGCTCGACAAACTCAAGGGAATGGTTGAGGCGGCAGATCGGTCAGCAGCAGATCGGTCTGCAACTGAGCCGAAGAAGGCGGTGCAGACAAAGCCATCGGTCACACGCGCAAAGCCGGCCAGCCTCACATCGCAAGTTGTTCCAGTTCCAATTTTGTTTGTCTACCGGCAAGCAGAATTCACGGACGAGGGTCGTCAAGCTGCAAGCCTGCTCGTCAACTATCTCAAGAGCAAGAAGCCGGCGCGTGTAACGCTATCGGGCCACGCTGACGAACGCGGCTCTAACCAGCTCAACTATGAACTGTCCAATGCTCGGCTTCAGACAGTCTATCGCTACGCGCGGGCCAACGGCTACTCAGGAGAGTTGATACTGCAGCCGCGCGGAAAGACGCAGCCTTATGCCGGTGTCGATCGAACCAAGTATTCGCGGCAGCAGCTGTATCAACTCGATCGGCGCGTCGAACTCCATCTTGACCCACGAGAGCAATAAAGTCGGGCGCTTGATTTAGAAATGGCTCAACGGCAGTCGTGCTGCCGTGAGCGCAAGAGGGTGCCGTGTTGGCCTCTCCGAAGCATGCGCTGACCGGGCTGTTGGGCCGTTTCTTTGGCAGCATGGCCTAACGCAGCCGAAAGCTGAAGATCAGTGGCGTCACCGATAGCCATGGGGATATACCGGTTTGTGTTCTGTCACACGGTCGTCTGTAGCGAGAAGAGCCAGTTGCGAAAAGACTTGATGCCAGGCTTGTTTTGGTCACCGGGTCGGCAAACGAAGTAGAGGGCTCGGTCTAGCGTTATCGATGTTGCATCCACCCTGACAAGCCGTCCGGCATCCAGGTCGTCTTGCACGAGAATGCGTCTCGCCAAAGCGACGCCCTGCCCGTCAATGGCCGCTGCAATCAGAACCGCCGAGTCGCGAAACTTGGTACCTTCCGGGGAAAGTTGCTTTCTGTTCAGTTTGACGATCTCTGCCCATGATTTCCAAGCCCGATTGAACTCATCATGCAGCAACGGCAATCGGACAATCGCCGCTGGCGTCAATGGCAGTTTTTTCTTCGCCAACAGTGATGGCGCAGCGACCGCAACGAGCTCTTCATCCGATAAACGTTCGACATGGAGGTTGCCCCAATTCGGAACGCCGAAGCGGAGTGCAACGTCGACATCGCTTTGATCGAGTTCGACGACATCGTCATTGGTGTCCAGATAGAGCCCGACGTCTGGGCACAGCGCTCGGAATGCCGGCAGTTTCGGCACCAACCATTTGATAGCAAGCGACGAAGACAGTGATACCGTCACCGATCGATCGCTTCCAAAGCGCCGGACACTTCTCAAGCCGGTCTCAAGAGCAGCGAAAGCCTGCCGCGTGGCCAGGTGCAACTGCTCTCCAGCTTCGGTTTTGCGAACACCATCGGCCCGACGGACAAGCAAGGCGCTGCCGACGTACGCTTCAAGCTGTTTGATTTGACGGCTCACCGCACCGTGGGTCACGGCAAGCACTTCCGCCGATTTCGTTAGGCTGGCATGCGTTGCCGCCGCGTCAAACGCCTGCAGGGCGCGCAAGTGCCGGATTTCGCTCATAGCTGTGAGTTTTTCTCATATCAAGGTGCGAAAAAATCGATAAGCCATAGCTCATCATGGATCTAAGATCGACCTGAATTCTCATATCGCAAAATCATGAGGTGTGGAATGGCGGACGTCAGGGTTGCGGTTATGACTGGCACAGGTCAGGGGATTGGCAGAGGCTGTGCGA
This sequence comes from Hyphomicrobiaceae bacterium, assembly GCA_965247245.1. GTDB lineage: Bacteria > Pseudomonadota > Alphaproteobacteria > Rhizobiales > Hyphomicrobiaceae > Tectiglobus. The sequence goes on from CBDFGV010000001.1 coordinate 351,178, forward strand.
TTGAGATGGCTAAGGCCGGCTACAAGGTTTCTCTCATGTCACCGTCCAATCGATCGATAGAGCTGGCTGAAGAACTCGGCGGGATTGGCCGCAGCGGTTCAGTGCTCGATGTCGGTGACTTGCAGGCCTTGGTCGACGACACGCTGAATGAATACGGCCGGATCGATGCGGTTGTCAGCAATATGGGCCATGGCGGCAGCGTTCCGGAGGCAATCAAAACGGTTGGGTTCGATGTGGACTTTGATGGTCCCCTGCTCGAACTATCCGACGAGCTCTGGCATGAAAGTCTCGACATGTATGTTTTGGACGTCGTAAAACTCGCCCGTATCATGACGCCGATCATGATCAAGCAAGGCGGCGGCACCTTCGTCAACATCTCGTCAATGAACACCGTCGAGCCAAGAGCGCCGTATCCCATGAGCATGCTGCGCGGAGCGCTCCATAGCTTCTCCAAGCTCTATGGCGATCGTTACGCTCGGCACAACATTTCCATGAACAATCTCATGCCAGGCTTCTGCGAGAACGTGAACCTGTCAGAGTTTGCCCGCAAATCCATTCCGGCGCAGCGTGCAGCATCATTTGAAGAGATCGGTAAGGCCTGCGTCTTCCTGGCATCCGAGGGCGCGCGCTACATCAACGGTCAAAGCATTCTTGCTGATGGCGGCATGAACCGAGCCGTCCGCTAGTGCAGTGCGGGAGGCGGGAAATAGACATCCGCTCCCGTAAGCCAAGCTCCATAGTCCAAACCAAGACGTTACTGGACCCTGCTTCTGAGCGAATCTAAGTGCCGCTCAGCCTGTTCTTTGACGCGTGTTCGCCAAAGCATGCCCGACGATCTGGTATGGCAACCCTTCTGCCGTCAGGCAGCAAGCTGGTCCACTTTACACCAATCGCCGTCTGAACCCGACATCGCCCAACGCCATCCAATCACCTGGGCCTGAGCAACAACATGCTTAGCAATTAAGTATGCGCCGATCTTAATACTTTCCAAAAACAAAACTGGTCGACCTTATCCCACTGTTGTTATTCTACTTCGTCGAGTCATGCCAGACGAGCACAAGAAGACGATCAGGGTGTTATGAAGAAAGTTATTTGTTTCTTGTCGTTAATGGCCGGATGCATCATGGCATCCGGAAATGCTGTCGCGCAAAACCCATTTGCAGGTGCGTGGAATTGTCAAATGACATTCACCCAGTATTCGCGTCCCAATGTTCGGCACAGCGGTTGGGGACAACAATTCCTCATTAGTCTGCAACCTAACGGTACGTTTCAAGCCCAAGGTACGATGCAGAGCATTGCTGGTCGTGAGAACTATCGTGCTCAAGGTCGCTGGCAATTCGGTCGTGCCAATGGCCGGCTGTCTTTTACAGCGCAAGGCGCGCGCACGGATCGTATGGTTGGTCAATCCCCCTTCATTGTGAATGGTTTTTTAGGACCTCAAGGGCGCTCTATCATGCAACGCATCGTCACTCCTTGGTCTAACGGCCAGGGCATTCAACAGTTGACACTGATGCAATGCGGGCGAACTAGATAATCAGGCTAGAGGGTCAACCATGGGAACAGAGGGGACTGTCTTTTCAGTATTCTTATTTATGTTTTTTGCCGCTTTGGCAGCTTTGCTGCTGCGGATTGTGACGTATTTTGTCAATCGACACTTCATCACACAGGCGCTGTTATACGTAGGGTGTATCACCCTATTGCTGGGTCTTATTATGTTTGTTTTCGAATATTTGAGGCCGAGCGTCGTCAGCAGCTTCGTGATCCTAGCTACTGCAGTCATTTGCGGGATTGGCACCGGCGCGATTATTGGCACGTCGCGCACATTGAAAAGAGATAAGTGACTTACGTTTCGCAGCTCACGGACCGGTTCCAATGGCGAATAGAAACGGCGAACAAAACTTAATTTCGACTTGACGTCTTTCGCTTCAGATAATGGTCGAACAGCACGTGCATCAAACATGCTGCATGGCGAACGCCCGCTTTCACCATCCTCGACGATCGTACCACTGAAAAGATTGGTGACGCTGAACCACAGAAATCGATCTTGGCTGTCATCGCCTTGGCGCGGTGAGCGCTTCCGTTCCTGACCCGATAGCGGGCATGCTCAGCGATTGCCGAACGCATGCATTGACCACTGATATCGAGATGGCGCAGTAGCAACCAACGTTCATCGATAAGGTGTCGATCGGCATCCTGAAGATCGATGCCCCACAACCCTTCCCGGACATCAGTTGAGCCGCTTCTAGATCTCCACACCCAATCACCTGTGCCTGAGCAGCAACAGGCTCCGGTGACCCGCATCCGCACGCCTGAATTCCTTAACAAACCATTGACACCCATTAAAACCCATGTCATCCCATGTATGCCCGACCGCACCGGGCATGGGTTCGTGGTCGTGGCGCGGTGATGGATTGAGAGGGACCATCGTCTGCGACCGCCACGGCCCAGCCGGTGCTGTTCGGTATTGGATTGAGTTGTTGAGAGGCTGAGTTCGAGTTTGATGAACAGCGCGGCACGGGAAGCGGGGAGCCCGTGTCGCGCTCATCGGATAAAACCAGCCAGGGAGCGCGTGAGCGCAATGGGTGTGAGTTGAGCGTTCTGATCGGCGGCCCGCAGGCAAGTCCACAAGCAGGCCGAGACAACAGTGGTGTTTCGCGTCGGTGCTCAGTGAGGCTGTGAAGACCGGAGATGGACCGCTTTGTCTCAACATTCGAGAACAAGATCGACGCCAAAGGTCGGATTTCCGTTCCGGCACCGTTCCGCGCCATCCTTGAGCGCGACGGTTACAAAGAAAGTGCCGCCCTCGGGATCTACTGCTATCCTTCACTCGATGCTCCGGCACTCGATGCAGGCGGCGAACGACTTGCACAGAAGATTGACCGTCTCCTTGGCGGTCTCGCAGATTATTCAGACGAGCGCGACGAGCTTTCTCTCGCGCTCTACGGCGACGTCAAAGTGCTCGCGGTCGATGGGGATGGACGCATCGTCTTACCTCCGGACCTCCGTGAACACGCAGGCCTCGGCACCAAGGCAACATTTGTCGGTATGGGTGACAAGTTTCAAATCTGGGATCCGGAGCGCTTCGAAGAGCGCCGCGCCGAAGCGCGTGCCAAAGTCCAGGATCACAGACGGCTCTTTGCGCAGCAGCAGACGCGTGATGTAGCAGCTGCGCATCCCGAGGCGGGGCGCCGCTCTTCTGATGAGGGTGGTGAAGGGGGCGCACGGGAATGATGGCGGACAATGGCGGCGACCTGATGGGGACAGGGCGTGGCTGCGGGCCGGAACGACGCCACATTCCCGTGTTGCTCGACGAAGTTCTCGACAAGCTCAAACCACAAGACGATGAAACCTATATCGACGGGACATTCGGTGCCGGCGGTTACACCTGCGCGATCCTGGACGCTGCGAGTTGTCGTGTCATTGCGCTCGATCGTGATCCGCAGGCCATAGCGAATGGCGCAGCTTTAGTTGAAAGCTACGCGCCAAGACTTGATCTCAAGATGATGCCGTTTGGCAATCTGCAGGACGCGATCGCCGGCCTCAATGAGCCTATGGTGGATGGCATCGTCCTGGATATCGGCGTCTCGTCGATGCAACTCAATCAAGCCGATCGCGGCTTCTCGTTTGCCAATGACGGTCCGTTGGATATGCGGATGTTCGCAGCCGACGGGGAGCAATCGGAGGCGTCGCCCTCTGCCGCCGACTTGGTCAACGAGCTGGAACAGTCTGATTTGGCCGACATCATTTATCACTACGGCGAGGAGCGCCGGTCACGCGCCATTGCAGCCGCCATCGTTCGTGCCCGCACTGAGGCCCCGCTGCAGCGGACCTCGGAACTCGCGGACATTTGTGCCCGTGTCTATGGTCGCCGTTCGAATGACAAGGTTCATCCGGCCACACGAACGTTTCAGGCGTTGCGGATTGCGGTCAATGATGAGCTGGGCGAATTGGTCCGCGCTTTATCCGCGGCTGAGGCCGTTTTGCGTCCCGGCGGTCGACTTGTTGTCGTGACCTTCCATTCACTGGAAGATCGCATCGTGAAGCGCTTTTTCGCAACACGTGCCGGTAAAACGGCAGGTGGCTCGCGTCATTTGCCAGAATCGATTCAATTTGAAACACCAAGTTTCCAAATCGTTAACCAGCGTCCTTTAGTTCCTAGTAACCATGAAATAGCGGTCAATCCGCGGTCGCGCTCAGCCAAGTTGCGATACGGTATCCGCACTGAGGCACCAGCCCTGCCGCTCGACGCGGAGGCGATGGGTCTGCCTCAGGTGCAACGCAACTGAGCTGAGAGAAGGCTACGACGCGACCGCGCCAGAGAGACCAGTTCTGGACGGGAAGCGAGGTAGCGCATGTTACGCTTTTTGACATTGGGTGCGATCCTGACCGTCATGGTGAGCGCAGTCTTGCTGTACGTCACGGCGACCGAAACCAGACGCCTGGCCCAGCTTGAAAAGACCCAGAAGAAGAAAAAAGCCGAGCTCATCCGTGACATCTCGGTGTTGAAAGCAGAGCGGGCCTATCTTTCCCGCCCGGAGCGGATTGCCGAGTACGCAAAGCAATTGGGTATGAAGCCCGTCAGTGGCGAGCAGCTGCAGGTGCCACGTGACACAACCAAACCAAGCAGGCGCTAGGAAGAGGGCATGGCACCGGTAGAATCCGTGTTATCTCCACGGCCAACGACAGACCTTAAGTCTGATGCCCGCCGTACATTGGTCTTGGGCCTTTCCGTATTTGCGGCGTTTGCCGCGGTCTCGACCCAGATGGTGCGCTTGGCGCTGCGCGATCATCACAAGCCGACGATTGCGCGCCTGGACGCCACTGCCAATCACTTTTCGCGGCCTGATATTGTCGATCGGCGCGGTCGTTTGCTTGCAACCGATGTAGGTCTGCCAACAATGTTTGCCGATCCCTCCACCATTCATCGCGTCGACGAGACGATCGAGAAGCTGTCGCAGGTTTTCCCGGGCCTTAACACGGCGCAAAATCGCAAGGCCCTATCCAATCGTAAGAGCAAATATGTGCTGCTCCGTCGATCTGTGTCGCCGGGACTGGCCGAGCAGGTTCACGCGATGGGGCTGCCCGGCATTCACTTCAAGTACGAGTCGCGGCGTGGATATCCGGCCGGGCGCGTAGCAGGCCATGTCCTTGGCGCCGTCGACGGAAGCAACAAAGGAACGCTTGGCATTGAGCGCTTCCTCAACAGTGATCCTGGTGTGCGTCATGTCCATGGCGCCAGGGTCAACGCCGAGAAGGCCCTCCGACTGTCGATCGATATGAGTGCTCAGTTTGCCATTGAGCAGGAACTCGTCAACGCCATCGGGAAATACAAAGCTGAGGCGGCAACATCCATCGTGATTGATGTCGACACCGGTGAGGTTCTTTCTGCGGTGTCTGTGCCGCGCGTTGACCCATCGGAGATCAATGAGCTGCTTGATCGCAAGCGGCGCAATCGCTTTGCCGATGACGTTTACGAACTGGGATCGGTGTTCAAGCCCATAACAATCGCCATGGCATTGGAGACCGGCGTTGCGTCGCCTCATGCGCGTATCGATGTCAGTGAGCCGTTGCGTTTCGGTAAGTTCACCATCAAGGACCCGCACCGCGATGATACGCGGCTGAGCCTGACCCAGGTGTTGGTTTACTCATCGAACGTTGGTTCCGGCATCCTAGCCGGCGTGACCGGAGCGAAAAAGCAAAGAGCGTTCCTTGCCAGGCTGGGGCTCATCGATGCCGTGGATTTTCCTGACATCAAAACAGCCCCACCAAAGTTGCCTAGATTCTGGGGAAAAGCGGCAACGGCAACCATTGGCTATGGTCATGGGATCTCGGTGTCGCCGTTGCAGTTTGCCATTGCAAACGCCAGCTTGGTCAATGGCGGCTACCGCGTTCGTCCGACCTTTCTGGCGCAGTCACGTCAGGATGCCGTCAACCGCGCGACAAGAGTGCTCAAGCAATCCACGAGCGATCAAGTCCGCCGGATGTTGAGAGAGAATGTGCGATACGGAACCGGCAAACTGGCAGCTGTGCCCGGGTATGACGTTGGCGGGAAGACCGGCACCGCCGATCTGGTCAACAAGGGCGTTTATGATGGGAAGTCGGTCATCACATCATTTCTGGCAGCTTTCCCGATTCGCCAGCCGCGCTATCTGGTTCTGACGACGTTGTTTGATCCGATGCCAGGCCGCGCGAAGAAAGCGAGAAGCGCTGCTAAGAACGCGGCACCGCTAACAGGCCGCATCATTCAGCGCATTGCCCCTCTGCTTGGTGTGGCGAGGGTGAAACGCAGCTAAGCCGAAAGTTTCGCGCATTTGACGTTCGCGGCTTTCACTGGCTAGACCATGTCACCTTGTAAGACGCGCGTATTGATCAAGCAGCCGCGAGAAAGCCAATGAAACTCGCTGACATGATGCCTGACGAAGCTATCGTTCCAAGCGGAGCTGGCGAACTGGACGTAACAGGAATGACCTCGGACAGCCGCCAGGTTGAACAGGGCATGCTGTTTGCTGCGCTGGCAGGCTCGCAATTTGACGGCACGCGATTTGTGTCAGCCGCGGTCGAAGCTGGCGCTGCTATTGTGTTGGCAGACCAAAGCGCAGATCTCGGCTCCTGCCCTGTCCCGGTGGTCCGGGCACAGGACCCGAGGCGCGTGCTCGCGCTTGCGGCCGCCAACTTTTATGGTCGCCAACCCGAGGTGGCCGTTGCTGTCACCGGAACCAGTGGCAAGACCTCTGTCGCCGAGTTCACGCGCCAGATCTTTGCAGGCCTGGAGTTTCAGGCAGCCTCCATGGGGACGATCGGTATTGTAAAGCCTGATGGTGGTGTCTACGGCTCGCTAACAACGCCTGATCCCGTGACTTTACATGGCGTCATTGCTGGATTGGCTGATGATGGCGTCACCCATCTCGCATTCGAGGCGTCATCGCACGGACTGGATCAGCGCCGCCTGGATGGCGTGAAGCTTCGCGCTGGTGCATTTACGAACCTAGGGCGCGATCATCTCGACTATCATCCCACCACCGAGCATTACCTGGCCGCCAAACTCCGGCTCTTCGATACGCTGCTGCCGGAAGGCTCGGCCGCAATCGTCAACATCGATGACGCCCACTCCGAAGCGGTCTTAGCGGCAGCCAAGACGTGCAATCTCGACATTCTCACAGTCGGCAGCGGGCAGGCTGATCTGCAGTTACTCTCAGCCACGCCGGATGGTTTCGCACAGGACATCGAATTCTCATACCGCGGGACGACCTATCAAAGTCACCTCGGTCTGATGGGCACCTATCAGGCATCGAACGTTCTGGTCGCGGCCGGGTTCGCATTGAGCTTGGGCTACGAGCCGGCGTCCGTCTTCGCCCAGCTCGAACAACTCCAAGGCGTAACGGGACGATTGGAGGTTGTAGGCGAGATCCACGGCGCCACTGTCGTCATCGACTATGCCCACAAACCAGACGCGCTCGATGCGGCGCTCACCGCTCTCCGGCCGTTTGTCATGAATCGATTGATTTCCGTGTTTGGCTGCGGCGGCGATCGCGATCCCGGCAAGCGAGCCATTATGGGAAAGATCTCACACGATAAGGCAGATCTGACGATCATTACGGATGACAACCCGCGCTCTGAGGAGCCGGAAGCCATTCGGGCTGAAATCTTGGCGGCTGCCCCCGACGCCGAAGAAGTCGGTGATCGTTACGCAGCTATTGCCACCGCAATTTCGCAAGCACAGCCCGGCGATGTTGTTCTGATTGCCGGCAAGGGGCACGAAACCGGCCAGATCGTTGGAGATGATGTGCTTTCCTTCTCCGATCATGAGGCCGTCGCGGCTGTCCTACGGGAGTATTGAGTGGCCTGATCAGGTCGCGCCAGCAGGGCTAGAGCCATGTCCCCGTCACAATACGCGGGCAAGGGCATGACAGAATGCGGCCGCGCTCATCGGGCTGGGCTCGCCGACAACGTCGCATGCGAAGCTATCAGTATTGACTACGACCGCACCAATCTGGTCTTTGCTAGCACTGGCATGCGGCAAACCGCGCCGGGGGGCGTGTGTCGTAAGCCGCACAACTATATGCGCCGGTCGATGAACGAGGGGAAAACGCATGCTATACGAGCTTCGCGAATTCAGCGAACTTCTCGGCCCGCTTAACGTTTTTACTTACATCACTTTCCGCACGGGTGGCGCCATCATGACGGCGCTTCTTTTCGTTTTCCTGTTCGGTCCTGCCATCATCGATATGTTGCGCATCAAGCAGGGCAAGGGCCAGCCCATCCGCGAGGACGGACCGCAAAGCCACCTTGCCAAGCGTGGAACGCCGACAATGGGCGGTCTGATGATCTTGGCCGGTTTCACCTTTTCGATTCTGCTTTGGGCAAACTTATCAAATACTTACGTCTGGATCGTGCTAGGCGTGACCTTGGTGTTCGGCGCCATTGGTTTCTATGATGACTATCTGAAAGTCACAAAGCGCACGAGTTCCGGGTTTTCCGGCCGCATACGTTTGGTGCTGGAGCTGATTGTTGCTGGACTGGCCGCCGCCGCGATTATGCGCATGTCGGACGCCAATTTTGCCGGCACACTCACCGTTCCATTCTTCAAGGACCTGCTAATTCAACTAGGACCATTGTTCATTGTATTCGGCGCCCTGGTGATCACCGGATCCGGCAACGCCGTTAACCTGACGGATGGCCTCGACGGCCTGGCTATTGTGCCGGTGATGATCGCTGCCGCCACGTTTGGACTGATCGCCTACTTGTCAGGGAACGCAAAATTCGCTGGCTATCTGCAGATCCACCACGTCGCTGGCACCGGGGAATTAGCCATTATTTGCGGCGCTTTGATTGGCGCGGGCCTAGGCTTCTTGTGGTTTAATGCACCGCCGGCCATGATTTTCATGGGAGACACCGGCTCGCTTGCCCTGGGCGGCGCGCTTGGCACCATCGCGGTTGCGACGAAGCACGAGATTGTTCTCGCAATTGTCGGCGGACTGTTCGTTCTGGAAGCGCTGTCGGTGATTATCCAGGTGACAAGTTTCAAGCTGACCGGCAAACGCGTTTTCCGAATGGCCCCGCTGCATCACCACTTCGAACAGAAGGGCTGGCAGGAGGCGACAGTTGTGGTGAGATTCTGGATTATATCCGTGGTTCTCGCACTCGTTGGATTGGCGACACTGAAACTGCGGTAACGTCGTCACAGCCTGAAGCTTCAATTTCGGGTAAAATACGCAAATGATTCCCGCGACGACATTTGCCGGCCAGGATGTCGCCGTGTTCGGCCTCGGTCGAACCGGAGTCTCGACCTGTCGTGCTTTATTGGCCGGTGGCGCCCGTCCCCACGCCTGGGACGACAACGAAAGTACCCGCGATCGCGCAGCAGCAGAAGGGATCACGCTAACGGATCTCAACGAGGCTGATTGGTCGAAGTTTTCAGCCCTGTCATTGGCACCCGGTGTACCGTTGACCCATCCGGTCCCGCACTGGACGGTCAAGCGCGCGCAAGATGCCGGGATCGAGATCATCGGTGATGTCGAGATTTACTGCCGGGAGCGCCAAAAGCTCTGTCCCGATGCACCGTTCATTGCGATTACGGGGACAAACGGAAAATCAACGACCACTGCACTGATCGCGCACATTCTCGAAAGTGCTGGCAAAGATGCACAGATGGGCGGCAACATTGGCATCCCGGTGCTCGATCTTGACGGACCGGCACCGGATCGGCTCCACGTCATCGAGATGTCGTCTTACCAGATTGATCTGACGCCAACGCTTTCCCCGTCAGTCGCCGTCTTACTCAATCTCTCGCCGGACCACATCGACCGGCACGGAACCTTTGACAACTATGCAGCCGTCAAGGCCAGGCTCCTGGTCGATGCGCAGTTGTGCGTTATCGGGATTGATGATGCCCCGAGCCGCGGAATCGCCGACAGCGTTAAGGCGCGAGGACGGCAACTGGCGTCCGTCTCCAGCGCTGACACGACGGCGGATGTGTACTGCACCGCTGGCCTGCTGCATCGTCGGGGATCGGATCAGGAGAACCCGGTTGCAGACATCAATGGCGTAGTCTCGCTACGTGGTTCGCACAATGCTCAGAATGCAGCCGCAGCGGCGGCAGTCACCGGTTTTGTCGGGGTCTCCGATGGCAATCTCGGCACCGCGCTGCGCACCTTTCCCGGGCTACCCCACCGTATGGAGGAGGTCGGGCGGCTCGACCGTGCGATCTTCATCAACGATAGCAAGGCGACTAACGCCGACTCATCATCGAACGCTTTGGCGAGTTTCGAGAGCGACATCTATTGGATTGCCGGTGGGCTTGCCAAGGAAGGCGGCATCACCGAGTTGCAGGAGTACTTCCCGCGCATTGTCAAAGCCTATCTAATCGGTGAGGCAGCTGACGCGTTCGCCAAGACGTTGGACGGTATTGTCGACTACAGCCTCTGCGGAACCCTGGATGTGGCAATTGAGAAAGCCACCGCGGATGTCGGCCAAGCGACCGCATCTCAACCGGTTGTTCTGCTGTCGCCAGCGTGCGCATCCTTCGACCAATTTCCAAGCTTCGAGAAACGCGGCGATGCGTTCCGGGAACAAGTCCACGCGATCCCTGGTCTGCAAAAACATACGGAGGCCAAGCCGTGAGGCTGTCTCGCGCCGACCAAAGCTTGCTGACCCGATGGTGGTATTCTGTCGACCACCTCCAATTACTCGCGATCCTGTGCTTGTTTGCCGTCGGTTTGATCGTCTCGCTGTCGGCAAGCCCGTCGGTGGCTGACGCCAAGGATTTGCCAACGTACTACTTCGCCAAGCGACATGCGGTTTTCGCGTCTATCGGACTGCTGGTTGTTCTCGCATTGTCACTGCAATCGGCAACCGAGACCAGGCGGACGGCCCTGCTCGTTTTCGCATTGGCGCTGGCCGGATTGGCGGCGGTGCATTTTCTCGGAAGCGAAGCCAATGGTGCGCAGCGATGGTTGCGGATCGCCGGCTTGTCCATTCAACCCTCGGAGATTGCCAAGCCGGCCTTTATCATACTGTCAGGTTGGGCATTCGCAGAAACGCGGCGGCGGCACGATATGCCGGCGTTTCCACTCGCGTTGGCCATGTACGCTGTTTTTGCTGGCTTTTTGCTGCTTCAGCCGGATGTCGGTCAGTTCATCCTGATTTCACTGGCTTGGGGCGTGATGCTGTTCCTGTCCGGTATCTCGCTCATCTGGCTGGGCGGCATGGCCGCGCTCGGAGCACTGGCGCTGATTGCAGCGTTCTTCACCATGCCGCATGTGCAACAACGATTAAGCCAGTTCGTCTCGTCCGATATCGATGCCCGATCACAGATTGGCCAAGCTTATCAGTCATTCACTCAGGGTGGTTTTTTCGGTGTTGGCCCTGGAGAAGGAACCATCAAGACAAGCCTGCCAGATGCCCACACGGACTTCATATTCGCGGTGATTGCTGAAGAGTACGGAGTAGCGATTTGCCTGCTGTTACTGAGCTTATACGCTTTGGTTGTGTTGCGGGCCTTTCTTCGCGCGGTTGCCGAGCCCGATCTGGCGATACGCTTCGCCATCATTGGGCTAGCCGTACTATTTGGCGGTCAGGCCGTGATCAATATGGGCGTTAACGTCGGACTACTTCCCGCCAAGGGGATGACCCTGCCTTTAATTTCCGCAGGCGGTTCCTCAATGCTGGGTATATCTGTCACGCTTGGAATGCTATTGGCCTTGACCAGACACCGCACATCGGTGATCGCAAATATTGACAATCAAACTGAACCCGTCATGGGTTTGGACCAAGCCGCTGTAAATGAAGCAAGTCGATAAGTGAGAGACTATGACTAAGACAATCATGCTCGCAGCAGGAGGGTCAGGCGGCCATCTGTTTCCAGCATTTGCGCTCGCTGAAGAATTGGGCCAGCGCGGCTACAACGTTGAGCTGGCAACTGATGAGAGAGGCGACCGCTACGGCAACGACTTTCCGGCGAGTGCGATCCATCAGATCCCGTCAGCGACAACGACAAGCCGTTCTCCAGTGGCGCTGACCAAAACGGCTCTGACCCTTGCTGGCGGTGTGCGCAAAGCCCACAAGATTTTGGGCGAAGTGAATCCCGCAGCCGTCATCGGGTTTGGCGGATATCCAAGTTTTCCACCCATTGTCGCCGCCGCCTTGCGTTCTATTCCGACTGCGCTGCATGAGCAAAACGCTGTTCTCGGACGCGCCAATCGTATGCTGGCCGGCCGCGTCTCAGCCATCGCGACATCCTTCGATACCGTGAAGTTTGTCCCGGATGATGCTGCAAGCAAGGTCCGCATGACGGGCAATCCCGTCCGTTCGATTGTCATTGAGGCAGCCACGCGCGAATACCAGGCACCGGAACCGGGCGGGCCGATCAACCTGCTTGTCTTTGGTGGAAGTCAGGGAGCGCGGTATTTCTCGGATGTCGTGCCATCGGCTGTTGCCAGCCTGCCGGAAGAAATCCGCTCGCGGGTTGCTGTGATGCAGCAGTGCCGCGAAGAAGATGTTGAGCGCGTTCGGGCCGTCTACGCCGAGGCTGGCATCAACGCGACCTGCGAAGCGTTCTTCGATAACCTGCCGCAATGGATTGCAGTCGCTCACTTGGTCATCGGGCGTGGTGGCGCAACAACGATTGCTGAGCTGACCGCGATCGGCTGTCCATCGGTTCTGGTTCCGCTCCCGCATTCGCTCGACAATGATCAGCTTGAAAACGCCACCACCCTGGCAGACGCCGGTGCAGCTTGGTGCATCGAGCAAAAGGACCTCAATATCGAGCGCCTGACAGACGGACTCTACGGTGTGTTTTCCGCACCAGAGGAATTGACGACCGCTGCCGCTGCTGCGCGTTCCTTGGGCCGACCTGCAGCTGTTGACCGCTTGGCGGACCTAGTTGAGGAACTGGCGGCACAGAGTAAGGCAGCGGCTTAGCGCATAAGCGCGGACTGAGAATGAGCCACCAACGCGTGGCATTCGTGGTCCGGGTCGTGCTGCCGGTACGAGACGAATTGATTCAAGGATACTGATTGAATGCAACTGCCTCCAACCCTGGGCACAGTCCATATCATTGGCATTGGCGGCATTGGCATGAGCGCCATTGCCGAACTCCTGCACGCCACAGGCTACAAGGTCCAGGGTAGCGATCAGAAAGACAGCCCGAACGTTCAACGACTGCGCGAGCGCGGGATCAATGTTTTCGTTGGCCACAGTGAGAACAATCTGGCCGGCGTTCGCTACGTGGTGATTTCGACAGCGGTCAAGGATGCCAACCCCGAACTCCAGGCTGCACGCGCGCAAGGTTTGACGATCATCCGGCGCGCGGAGATGCTGGCAGAACTGATGCGCAAGTACGCGACTGTCTCTGTCACGGGCACCCACGGCAAGACAACGACGACATCACTCATCGCGCATATTTTCGAGCAGGCCGGTCAGGACCCAACTGTTATTACCGGCGGCATCATCAATAGCTGGGGATCGAACGCACGCCTCGGCAACGGCGATTGGATGATCGTCGAAGCTGACGAGTCCGATGGGACGTTTGTCAAAATCCCAACTCAGATCGGCGTCGTAACCAACATCGATCCTGAGCATCTCGATTACTTCGGCTCCGTCGAAAACATGCATGCCGAGTACGAGGCCTTTATCCGACAGATTCCTTTCTACGGCCTGTTTCTGGCCTGCACCGATCAGCAGGTTGTTCGTGACATGGTTGAACGGCTTGGCATGCGAAGAGACGGTCGGCGGTTCGTGTCCTACGGACGAACGCCGGATGCCGATATGGTGCTCGGCGATGTCCGTGTCAGCGGCCATCAGACCGTATTCAGTGCGAGCCTCGGTGATCGTGTCGCCGGTGGTGCACGTGTATTGGAAGATTGGTCGATCCCGATACCCGGCGCGCACAATGCGCTCAATGCACTGGCCGCTATCGCCGTTGCCGCTGAAGCTGGCATCGAAGACGCCACCATTCGTGATTTGTTGGCCGGCTTTTCCGGGGTCAAGCGGCGCTTCCAGCTCACCGGCACTGCGCGCGGTATCGCAGTCTACGACGACTATGGCCATCACCCGATTGAAATCGATGCAGTCCTCGCCGCAGCGCGTGCGGGTACGCAAGGCCGCTTGATCGCGGTGGTCGAGCCGCACCGCTATTCACGCGTCCGAGACCTGTTCCAGGACTTCTGCAACTGTTTCAGCGATGCCGACAGCGTCTACGTCACGCCGCTTTATTCGGCGGGTGAAGCGCCGATCGAAGGCATTAGCAGCGAGACGCTGGCTGCCGGCATTCGCGCGACCGGAGTAGGTGCTGTCGCAACCGTAACCGATGTCAACGATCTCGCCAGCCAGATTCGCGGCAGCGCGGGCGAAGGTGACATGGTGGTTTGTCTCGGCGCGGGCGTGTCCACGGAATGGGCCTATGCCCTCCCGGCTCTGATTGAGAGTTAGGTGGCAGCCATGATGTATCCAGACATTGTCCCGGATTTGCAGGCCAGCATGCCTGAGCTTCGCGGTCGGATGACTGCTAATGCATCGCTGGCGGAAGTGACCTGGTTTCGTGTTGGTGGCCCGGCTCAGGTGCTGTTCCGACCAGCCGACGAGGCAGACCTTGCATACTTTTTGAAAGAGCTGCCAGCCGACATTCCGGTTCAGGTCATTGGACTAGGATCCAACCTTCTGGTCCGCGACGGCGGTCTGCCGGGCGTTGTCATACGATTGGGCCGTGGCTTTGCCGAAGCGCGGGCTGAGGATGACCATCGCCTGCGCGCAGGCCCGGCCGTTCCCGATGTCAAAGTCGCCCGTGTCGCGGCTGATGCCGGCATCGATGGTCTGGCCTTCTATCGCGGCATTCCCGGTGCAATTGGCGGGGCGTTGCGCATGAACGCTGGAGCGCACGGGACAGAAACGAAGGATGTGCTGTTGGAGGCGCGCGCTGTTGACCGCAGTGGCCAGATCCATGTCCTGTCGAACGCCGACATGGGCTACTCCTATCGGCACTGCAGCGTCTCCGAAGACTGGATCTTCACGGAAGCTCTGTATCAGGGCAAGGCCGGAGATCCCGCAAAGATCTTGCTAGAGATGGAAGAGGTCGCCAACTACCGCGAAGAGCACCAGCCAACGCGTGAAAAGACGGGTGGTTCCACATTCAAGAACCCGCCTGAAAACAGTGCCTGGAAGCTGATTGATGATGCAGGGTGCCGAGGCTTCAGGATTGGCGGCGCAATGGTCTCGGAGAAGCACTGCAACTTCCTGATCAATGACAATAACGCCAGTGCAGAAGATCTGGAGACATTGGGCGAGACCGTGCGTGCCCGCGTTCTCGCAAAGAGTGGCATTGAACTGCATTGGGAAATCAAACGTCTCGGCCAGCCACGCGAAGGCCGACCGACCGGTGCTGCCTTAGCCGTGGCCTGATATTCTAGCGCTCAATCCCAATTGCACTTGTTCCATTGGCTCGCTGTTCTACAACGGTGGTGGACAACGGGAGGCAAAGACATGCGTGTATTCACCAACTCACCACAGGCTGATTGGCGGACAGTCGGTCCATTCGCAAAGACAGCCGAGGATGTTGGATTTGACTCGCTCATGACTTTGGAGCTTGGCCACGATGCGTTCATGCCACTGGGGCTCGCAGCGCTTGAAACCAAGAGCATTGAGTTGACAACGTCGATCGCGGTTGCCTTTCCGCGCAGCCCAACGATACTTGCCCTGCAAGCCTGGGATATCCATGCAAATTCCAATGGCCGCTTTGTTCTCGGCCTTGGCAGTCAGGTGAAGGGTCACAACGAACGTCGCTTCGGTGTGCCATGGAGCCCGCCGGCCCCACGGTTGCGCGAATACGTTGAAGCACTGCGCGCCATTTGGAAATGTTGGGAAACGCGCGGCAAGCTCAAGTACGAAGGCGAGCACTATAAGCTCTCGCTCATGACACCCGATTTCTCACCGGAGCCAACCGGGCTGCCAATGGTGCCTGTGACGATTGCTGCGGTCGGGCCTGCGATGCTGTCATTGGCTGGCCGGCTTTGTGACGGCGTCCGTCTGCATCCCATCTGCTCGCGCAAGTACCTGGAAGAATTCTGCATGCCGCGGATGCAGGCCGGAATGGAACGCAGCAATCGCAAGCGTGAAAACTTTGACGTCCATGGTGGTGGCTTTGTCTGCACCGGACCGGACGAGGAAAGCGTTGCAAAGACCATGGAGTGGGCGCGCAAACGTGTGGCCTTCTATGGGTCAACGCGCAGCTATCATCCGATACTGGCCATGCATGGTCTTGAGGAGACAGGCAAGAAGCTTCACCAAATGTCGGTTGAAGGCCGGTGGAAAGACATGGCGGCAGAAATTGATGACGACGCGCTTCGGATTTTCGCTGCGTGCGGCACCTACGACAAAATTGCCGGTGAGATCGAGACAAGATTCGGCGGTATTGCAGATACCGTCGAGGTCTATACATCTCCTGACACCGATCTCAAGCCGTTCAAAGAAGTCCTCGAAGATGTCCATCGCATTCCTCACCAGTTCAAAGGATACGACACCAACTGGTAGGCTCCGGTTTACGACCGGCTAAAGCCGACTTGGCACCGCCTGCATACTGAGAGGTCAAAAAATGAGCCACTCTTTAACCCTAGATTAACCACCCGATGGCAAGACTAGCTTAGTCATGCATGCGTTCCGACGGTCGCCAAGTGTGCGCGGAACGCGAGCATGATGTTAGGTTGTCACGCGTTGGAGGAGACAGTGAGAAAGAGACTACGCGCCGAGCGTTTGGACTCATTTCCACGTCCCGGATCTCAAAACGACGCCAGAACACCAAATCGCTCAATGCCGGGCCGCTCAAAACCCGGCCGCCGCCCTCGCAAAAGAAAAAGTTTTGCTCGCTGGCTGCCTGTATGCGCAGCCTTAGCGTCGGCAGCAGTGTTTCTCTCTTGGACCGATGGTGGACGCACCACACGGCTATCCGACCCGCTCACGATACAGCTCGACCGACTAGCAGATGATCTTGGCCTGGGACTACAAGAGATCACAGTCGGAGGCCATAGACGGACAAAAGAGAAGGCCGTCTATGCTGCTATGCAACTCAAAGATGTTCGCTCGTTTGTATTGTTCGATAGCGAGGCAACGAGGCGCCGGATCGAAGACTTGCCCTGGGTCGCCCGGGCAGAGATCCGCAGAAGCTTTCCCTGGCGCATTGAGGTTCGCATTGCTGAGCGCAAACCCTTTGCGTTATGGCGTCACCAAGGTGTCGACACGATCGTCGATCGCACTGGGCGCCATCTTGAGACCGTAGACTTTGGGCGTGTCCGATCATTGCCCCTGGTAGCCGGCCTCGGTGCCGAGCCTTTGGCACACGAGATCATTGATGCTGTCGCCAAGTGGCCGGACCTCGTCCTTGCAACATCGGTTGCTAAGCGTATTGGCCGACGTCGCTGGGACTTGATCCTGAGCGGATCGCGACGGGTCCAGTTACCAGAGCGGGATTTCGTCCACGCACTCAAGAGACTGATGACAGGGCCAAGAGGGCACCGGTTATTCGACAAGCCTTACGCGGAAGCAGATCTGCGCATACCAGGACAGATAACCTTGCGATCGCGCGCGGTGCCAGGCAGCAGGTACACTTTACCAAGACCTGTATTAAGCCGAACAATTGCACTGCCCAAAGTCAGCAACCGAGGCTAGGGAGGCAGCTGCGATGTTTGGCGGTCAGCAGCAGCGGCAACAGGTTGTAGGCCTGCTCGATCTCGGCACATCCAAAATTTCTTGTCTGATCGTCCAGCGCCCCAGGCATGCATCTGATCAAGGCTGGCGGGTCATTGGTCATAGCCACATTCAGTCGAGCGGCATCCGGGCCGGAATGCTGGTTGACTTGGATCAGGCGGAACTGGCAGTGCGCCAGGCCATTGGAACGGCCGAAGATCAGGCTGAACTCACGCTCGATGACATCTCGGTCGGCGTCTCTAACGGCCGCCTGCAGTCAATGCACTTCTCTGCCTCCGTCGAACTGGCGGAGCATCATGTCCAGCGTCATGATCTGCGGCGCCTCACACAATCTGCCCAGCAGTATGTCGAGCAGCAGAAGCACGCGTTGCTGTATCTCAATCATGTCCATTACACACTCGACCACGTATCGACAGTTCGGCAGCCGCTGGGTCTACAGGGCCGGCGGCTCGATTGCCAGTTTCATGCTGTTACAACCGATGAGATGACGCTGCTCGCTCTCGAGGAGCTGGTCGCGCGATGTGGCCTTACTCCGCGCACCTTTATCCCAAGCGGTCTGGCGTCGGCACTGGCTGTAACCACACCTGATGAGCAGCAGCAGGGTGTCATCTGTATCGATATCGGCGCAGGTGTGGTCAATATCGCTGTACTCAACGAAGGTACATTCCTGCATGTCGATACCTTGGCATTGGGTGGTGCAAATCTGACTCACGACGTATCTGCAAGGCTAAACGCATCCCTTGCAGATGCAGAGCGAATCAAGACGCTTTATGGCACAATGGTCAGTGCTACATCTGATCAAGGTGTAAGTATCGAATATCTACAGTCTGGCAGTTCATCCGTTGGCCATGCGGGCGCAGTGTCGGATGAGGTGCTCACAACGAGTCGAGCTGACATCTCGAGGATCTTGTATCCGCGAGCACTGCGGCAACTTCAGTTGATCGGGGACCGACTGAAGCAGTCGCAGGTCACGGATACCTTGGCTCGCAGCATTGTTTTGACCGGCGGTGGAAGTCAGCTTGTCGGTCTTTCCGCCATTGCGGAGCAAGTTTTCAGTAAACCTGTGCGTATCGGTCAACCTCAGTTGATAGAGGGACTCGAGAGGGAATATACAAACCCCACGGTCTCAACAGTATTGGGGCTGGGCTTGGCTGAGGCGTTTGCGCCAAACGCGGTCAATCCGCGGATCCGTAACAGAATTGCGTACGAGTCGTATCTGAAGCGTATGGAGCAATGGTTGCGCGAAAGTTTCTGATGCCGAGGCAGGTGCTTGCCGCCAAAGCAGCAGAGACGATCGAGTTTAGTCTGCAACCTCAATTCTGCAATGCCAGTCCGCTGCGGCTGCGAGGGACGCATGAACATCAAGCTCGACATTCCGAAGATCACCGATCTGAAGCCGAGAATTGCGGTTATTGGTATCGGTGGCGCCGGCTGTAACGCCATTAACAACATGATCGCGACCGGGCTTGAAGGCGTAGAGTTTGTTGCTGCGAATACCGATGCACAGGCTCTGGCAATGTCGAGCGCTGAGCATCAACTTCAGCTTGGCGCAGAATTGACGGAAGGCCTTGGCGCTGGTGCGCGGCCAGAAGTTGGTCGCGGTGCAGCTGAAGAGGCTATCGACGAAATTCGCTCTCAGATTGAGGGCTGCCACATGGTGTTTCTTGCCGCCGGCATGGGTGGTGGCACGGGCACAGGCGCCATATCCGTAGTGGCCCGCGTGGCCCGCGAGATGGACATCCTGACTGTCGCGATTGTTTCAAAGCCCTTCCAGTTTGAAGGCTCGCGCCGCATGCGAACGGCTGAGGAAGGCATCAAGGAACTCAGCGAGCATGTCGACACACTGATCGTCATCCCAAACCAGAACCTCTTCAGGATCGCGAATCCCAAGACCACATTCGCCGAGGCATTTGTTCTGGCTGATCAGGTTCTCTATTCGGGGATTGCCTGCATTGTTGACCTGATCGTCAAGGACGGACTGATCAATCTCGACTTTGCAGATGTTAAGGCCGTCATGAAGGGTATGGGCTCTGCCATGATGGGAACCGGCGAAGCGACCGGTGAAGACCGTGCAACGCTTGCTGCCGAGAAGGCCATCGCCAACCCGCTTCTCGACGAGATCTCGCTGACGGGTGCGCGCGGTCTTTTGATCTCGATTATCGGCGACCAGAACTTGACCTTGTTCGAAGTTGATGAGGCCGCCAGTCGTGTCAAAAGCGAAGCCCACCCCGATGCGAATATCATCGTTGGCGCATCTTTCGAAGATGAGATGGACAACAAGATCCGTGTCTCCATCGTTGCCGCGGGGCTTGAGGGGGCAAGCCAGTATTACCCAAATCAACACATTGGGAGTCATGTTCAACAAGGTGGTCCGCAGCCACCCATGCAGGGCGCGCCTCTGCAGTATTCGGAACAGCATCACGCAACAGCTCCAGCCCCAATGGACGTAGGCAGCAGTGCGGGCGCGCACCATCCGGCAGCAAACCAACAGCCGCACGCCACAGCCGAGATATCAACGGCACCCGATCAATCTGTCCCACAGCTTGATCAAGAGTCCGAAGAAAGCACCCGGGCCATTGCGTCAGCACTGGCGCCTACCGTTGCAACTGACAACCAACATCCCGCGGCACGAGAAACGCCGCCGTTGCCAGCTGCCGCAGAACCTTTGGCACCACCGCCTTTGCCGGCGTCAGGTCCAACCAACGTTGATCCCTATCTCGGCGATACGCCGGCGGAAGAATTTGCTCGCGCCCTCGAGGATGTCATCAAGTCGGTTGCCAGCGAAACTCGCGAAGACGCCACTGGTACAGACAAGGCCTGGGTATCATCAGACGGTGTGTCCATAAGAGAAGGCCTCAGCAGCCCGGCTCATGGAGAAGTGCCAGCAGTGCCATATGGCATTGCGCCGAGCCCGGTCGCGAACGGCTCTGAATTTGTCGCTCAACAACCGGCTGCAATGCCGCGACGTATTCCTGAGAACTCGCAGCTCCCGCCGTTGGCCCAACAAGACTACGCTGCCAATCAGACAGGCTCACCAACGCCTGATGATGAGCATGCGCGACAGAGCGGCGGCATGCCGGGACTGTTGAGACGCATCGCAGGTTTCGGGCGCCAGGGAGCGAACTTGGCAGACTCAGAAAGCCGCGAATCACTTACTGATTCGTCAAGGACAACAGAGCAACAATTCCACAGCGACGGACAAACGCTAGCATCGCGAAATCGGCGCTGAGCAGATCACGATAACAAAGTCCGCGTTCAGTGCGTTAGTTTGTAAGTTGTTGAAAAAATACGTTTTTATGCGGTCATTGAGCGCAATATGCAGTAAAAAGAATAGCGAATTTCAGAAGTATTGCCCATTCGTAACACAATGTAAGAAACCGTGACTTGAAGCGAGGCGGGTGCCAGACGTACTCTTCCATTAGTCAAAGGGATCGAAATGAGTAGTCGGCGTGAGACGGGAACAGTCAGCCGGGACACTCAATCGGGGAAGTAGGTCTCGACGGGGCATCTCGAAGCGAACCTTGTTGCTTGCGAGTAAAGCGTAAAAAGACACGGGCTAGAGGGACGGGGTGAATATGCCGAATAGATTTGTCGGCGCTAGACAAACGACATTGGCTCGAGAAATCGAGCTGACTGGCGTGGGGGTACATAGTGGAGCACCAGTGAACCTGGTGCTCCATCCAGCCGAAGCCGATACAGGCATTCGGTTTATGGTCACAAAACGTGGCAGAATTGTCTCCGAAATCGCTGCAGACGTCCGCAATGTCAAGAACTTGACCTTGTGCACGGTCATTGGCGATGACACCGGCACAACCGTTGGCACTGTAGAGCATCTGCTTGCTGCGCTGCGCGGTCTCGCCGTCGATAACTGCTATATCGAGATCGACGGAAAAGAAGTGCCAATCATGGACGGCAGTTCCGCAGAATTTGTCGATGCCATAGATGAGGTTGGCCTGCGCCACCTTGATGAGCCGCGCAAGTTCATCAAGGTACTGAAGCCGATCCGGGTCGACGAAGGCGATTGCTGGGCAGAACTGCACCCGCATTCCGGGTTCCATCTCGACATCGAGATTGAGTTCGACACCCAGATTATCGGTAAGCAGCGCAAGTCATGGGAAATGACTCCAGGTGTTTTCCGCAACGAGTTGTCCCGGGCACGGACATTCGGCTTCATGAAAGACGTCGAAATGCTCTGGAAATCGGGCTTGGCGCTGGGTGCTTCGCTCGATAATTCAGTGGCCATCGGCGATGATCAGATCATCAATCCGGAAGGATTGCGTTACGATCACGAATTCGTACGCCACAAGATGCTGGATGCCGTAGGTGATCTTGCACTCGCTGGCATGCCGCTGCTTTGCAAGTACCGCTCTGTTCGGGGTGGCCATCGTCTCAATGCACATGCTCTGAAGGCATTGTTTGAGGATGAAACGGCCTGGACTGTGGCACGCGCTCCGCGCACGACACGCGACAGCGTTCGTCCTGCACAGACAGACCCTCATTGGCTGCCAATGGCCATGGGTAAGTAGGGAGCCGACGGCTAAGTAAGGTGCTGCCTTACGATCAAACGGCGATATTATGAGAATAGCGCAGGCGTCGGATAATCCGGCGCCTGAGTTGTTTGTGTCGTCCACAAAGAAACGTGTGCCAACGTGAACCGGCCACAGCCATTTTTGCCGTTCTATCAACATATTCCGGTGGTCAACAGAAGGTGCGTCGGCAGCTAGCATTGCGAGAATCGTTGATATTTCGCTATCAAGGTAGCTAGACTGCGTGAGTATTGGGGTAAGGGACGCTTTCTGCGACAACCAGGCTGAGTGACGTGGGACCGATGTCGAAAAACTCGATCATGCATTTAGTTGGCGCCATTGCTGCATCGATGGCTTTGGCTGCTTGCGCCTCAAACAACAACGCCAAGAAACTGCTCAACCCAGATCCACCTGGTAAAATGTATGCCAGCGCCGATACATTTCTGGGGCAGGGCAAGTTCGAGCGCGCAGCCAAGCGCTTCGAAGAGTTGGATCGCGACCATCCGTATTCGCCTGAGGCTCGACGCGCCATGGTAATGGCCGCCTACTCTTACTTCCGCGCCGGTAAGTTCCCTGAAGCGATTGCCACGGCGCGCCGCTATACGACACTGCATCCGGGCACAAAGGATGCAGCTTTTGCACACCACATTATCGCTTCCTGTTACTTCGAGGATATGAATGGTCCGAAGAACGACCAGACAAATACCCGCAAGGCATTGCAGGAACTGCAAATTCTGAAGTCGCGTTACCCGACCAGCAAGTACGCCCAGAATGCGGACAATCGTATCCGCATTGCAAAGGACACACTTGCAGCGAAGGAAATGGAAGTCGGTCGCTATTATCTCAAGCGCCGCAAGTACATGGCCTCAATCAATCGCTTCAGGGTTGTGGTCTCCGACTACCAGGAAACCAAACATGTCGAAGAAGCTTTGATGCGCATGACGGAAGGCTACATGGCGCTGGGCATCAAAAACGAAGCGCAGAACGCAGCAGCTATTCTCGGCCACAACTTCCCGAACTCGCGCTGGTACAAAGACGCCTACACGCTGCTGCAGTCCGATGGATTGGCGCCGCGTGAAGATACAGGCTCCTGGTTGTCCCAGGCGTGGAAAAACTTCAAACTGCCGACCATCAAACTTTAGATGCCGCGCGCGGGCAGCTAACCTGACCTTTGGAGCACCGAAGGAACGGTAGCAGGAATGGCCAGACCTAGTTCAGTCTTAAAACCGGTTGAAGCGCTCACCGAAAAGGAAGCGACTCGAGAGCTACAATGGCTGGCGGCAGAGATCGCACGCCATGATGCATTGTACTTTCAAAACGATGCACCCGAGATTTCGGACGCAGACTACGACCTCCTCCGCCAAAGAAACATCGCCATTGAGGCACGGTTTCCAGATCTTGTCCTGCCGGAGAGCCCATCAGAGCGGGTCGGCAGTGCGCCGGCGGATGCATTTGGCAAAGTCCGCCACCGTGTTCCTATGCTGTCGCTCGGCAACGCATTTGATGAAGCTGGTGTTGTCGACTTTGAAGATCGCATCCGGCGGTTCTTGCGTTTGGAACCCGACGAGGCGGTCGTCTTTACGGCTGAACCCAAGATCGACGGGCTTTCCATTTCGCTGCGCTACGAAGACGGCGTGTTCGTCGAAGCCGCAACACGTGGCGACGGAGCTGAGGGCGAAAACGTCACCAGCAATGTCGCGACGTTGCACGAGCTACCAGAGCGGTTGCAGGGCGGTAATGTGCCGTCCTCAATCGACATCCGTGGCGAGATCTATTTGGCTCACGAGGATTTTGCGCGGCTGAATGCGGAGCAGGAAGCCGCTGGCAGCAAAGTATTCGCCAACCCGCGCAACGCTGCAGCCGGCTCCTTGCGGCAGCTCGATGCTTCAATCACCGCGTCGCGCCCGCTGCGCTTCTTTGCCTATGCCTGGGGCGAAGCATCGGAACTGCCGGCAGACACACAATCAGGTGTCGTAGCAGCGTTCAAAGAGTGGGGATTGCCGGTTAATCCGCTGACACGGACGTGCGCATCCGCCTCCGAGTTGATGGCTTACTACGACGATCTCTCGGAGCAACGCGCATCGCTTGGCTACGATATCGATGGCATTGTCTATAAGGTCGACCGGCTCGATTGGCAGGATCGTCTCGGTTTTGTTTCACGGGCGCCACGCTGGGCGATCGCGCACAAGTTTCCAGCCGAACAGGCGACCACCATCCTGCGCGACATCGAGATCCAGGTTGGCAGGACAGGATCACTGACGCCGGTTGCTAAACTTGAGCCGGTAACTGTCGGCGGCGTAGTCGTTTCCAATGCGACGTTACACAACGAAGACGAGATCGCACGCAAGGATGTCAGAGTCGGCGATACGGTACGGATCCAGCGGGCAGGCGATGTCATCCCGCAAATTCTCGGGGCCGTGGAAGACAAACGTCCAAAGGATTCGCAGCCGTTTGTGTTTCCCACTATCTGCCCCGCATGCGGCAGCCACGCAGAGCGCGAGATCGACGAGAAGACCGGCGAAGCGGATGTTGTGCGGCGCTGCACGGGCGGCCTGATTTGCCCGGCCCAAGCGAAAGAACGCCTCAAGCATTTCGTGTCGCGCAATGCCTTTGACATTGAGGGACTTGGCGCCAAGCAAATCGAGCTGTTTTTCGATGACGGCCGCATTATGCGACCTGCCGACATCTTCACCCTCGAGGAGCGCAATGCGCGTGCCGAGAACCCACTGGAAAAGCAAAAGGGCTTTGGCAAGAAGTCTGTCGACAATCTGTTTGCTGCGATACAGGCACGTCGGACGATTGGCCTGGATCGCCTGATCTATGCGTTGGGCATTCGTCACATTGGTGAAACGACAGGACGTGATCTTGCGCGCGCCTTCGGCAGTTGGGAAAGCTTCCGCGGTATTGTCGACGCAGCTGTGGCGGGTGGACTGGAAAGTGAAGCCTATCTGGAAATTGGCAACATTGACGGCATCGGTCCAAGCGTGGTCGATGCACTCGTCGCGTTCTTCGGCGAAGAGCAAAATGTGCGTGCCGTCGATGACTTGGTCGCGCATCTCAACATTGAGGCAGTCCAGGCGCCGGTTCAGGTCGAGTCCACCGTTTCCGGCAAGACGGTGGTGTTTACGGGCACGCTGGAGAAGCTGAGCCGCAGCGAGGCCAAAGCACAGGCAGAGCGGCTCGGGGCGAAAGTGTCAGGCTCTGTTTCTAAGAAGACCGATTATCTCGTCGCAGGCGCGCAGGCCGGCAGTAAGTTGACCAAGGCCCAGGAACTAGGCGTCGCCGTACTATCGGAAGATGATTGGATTGCAATGATCGGTTAAGCTGGGTCACACGTATATCGATCTCGCACGCCATCAAACCTCGGTTTCACCTTGACCAAAGTAGAAACGACAACTGCAAAACAGCCCGCTGCAGACAAAATCCTTGTTCGCGGTCTATCCGTTGATGCCTTTGTCGGTGTCCACGATTTCGAACACGAAAAGCGCCAGAACCTCTTGATCGACATCGAGATCGAGACGGTTGACGACTATGCAAGCGTGGTTCGTGAGACCGGGCAGTATGTGTCCTATGGCGATGCTGTTAAGTTCGCAACGGAACTCGCCGCATCGGATCGCCATATTGAGCTCGTTGAAACGTGGGCCGAGGAAATCTCCGCGTTCGTGCTGCGCAATCAACTCGTAGCATGTGTTCGCGTGACAGTGCTCAAGACCGAAATCTTCGACCAAGCGGCAGGGGTTGGCATTACCATCGAGCGGCGGCAGACATGACCCCGTCAAGTGTGAGATTGCTGGTCAAATTGTTTCTGCAGCTCGTCGCATCGGAGCAGCGCACGTAAATGGCAACCTGTTTAATTGCACTTGGCTCCAACCTTGGGGATCGCTTGACGCAACTGCGCAGCGCGGTGTCTGTGCTGCGTCATGATCCTGAAGTGGCGGTGAAACATATCTCGCCACTTTACGAGACGGCACCTGTCGGCGGACCTGAGGATCAAGGCGCTTACCTGAATGCTGCAGCCATCATTGAGACCGAGTTGCCGGCTGATAAGCTACTTGCTCGATTGCACGAAGTGGAGGCCATGCACGAACGAGAACGTCTCGTGCGTTGGGGCGCGCGCACACTGGACCTTGATCTCCTGACCTATGATGAGTTTGTGTCTGATCAAGAGACGCTGGAACTGCCGCATCCGCGCATGCACCAAAGGCGGTTCGTCATGGTGCCGGTCTGCGATATTGCAGCTGACATGGTTCACCCGCAATTGCAGCGAACGATGCAGGAGCTGTTGAAGGAACTCCCAATTGAACCTGGTGACTTGACACTGTTCGAGAGCAACTGGGCAGACTAGAGACGCAAGAATAGAGTTCCCTGCATCGGCATTGTTGAATGCCACGTCAGGGCACAAAGATGATCTAAGGGAAAGCTAACAATGATCACGCCTGAATTTCTCCTCCCGCTCTGGAGCGAACATCGCGAAGCAATTCATCATCCGATCAAGTCGTTCGAGTTCCCGAAGTTTGGAAGGTCCTTTGAGGACAAGCCCTACCAAATGGGCGTCATCAATCTCTCACGTCATTCCACGTATCGTGAAAGCATCTGCCATACGGTGGAGGGTGCGCTCTACCGTGCGCGTCGCATGACGGTCGAGGGCGCGGTTATGATCGATATTGGCGCCGAGTCGACCGACAATACCGCGGACCTGTTGAATGCCAAACGTCAGATTGACACTCTAACCCCCGTGATCAAGGCAATCGCCGAAGAGAACATGCTGGTCTCTGCTGAGACCTATCACACGGACGTGGCGGTTGCCGCGCTGGAGGCGGGTGCCGGCGTGATCAACTTGACCGGCCGGATCGACGACCGGGCATTCTACGAAGCCGTTGCCAAGCATCAGGCCGGTATCATTTTCTGTTATACGCCGGGAGAAAATGCGCGCACGTTTGACGATCCGCCACCGGCTGAAACGCTGGTCCAGGAGCAGATGCTATTCTTCAAGGACCGCATCGCACTCGCGACCGAAGCAGGCGTCGAGCGTATCTGGGTTGATCCGGGATTCGGCTTGGCGTTGAACCTGCCGGACGGGCCTGAACGCGTCCGTTACCAGACAGAGGGATTCCTCCAGGCCTTTCGGTTCCGCAAGTTGGGCTGGCCGGTTTGCGTGACGATGTGTTCGTCGGTCTATTTGTTCCACGACGAGGTGCGCTGCGCGGAAACCGCCACAGCCGTGCTGGCTTTGCTGTCGAAGGCCAATCTCCTGCGCAGCCATGAAGTGGCCCGCTGTGAACCCGTCCTGAACATGTTGGAAATGTCATCATGACGGACGCGGCAAATCAGAATCGTGTCGCCCTTGTGACCGGAGCGGGACGCCGGGTCGGTCGCGCCATCGCACTAGGGCTGGCCGATGATGGGTTTGCCGTCGCGCTCCACTACAACGGTTCAGCTGCCGGCGCCGAGGAGGCACGCGATGAGATTATAGCCGCAGGCGGTCAGGCCATCGTGCTCCAGCACGACCTGACATCGCCTGAAGATTCTGGCGCACTGATTGAACAAACTCGCGAGGCCCTTGGACCGGTCAATGTTCTGGTCAATTCTGCATCTCTGTTCGATCAGGACCAGATCGCAACATTGACTGCCGATAGCTGGCGCAAGCTGATCGATGTCAACCTGAGCGCTCCAGTTTTCCTCATGCAGGCGTTCGCGCGCCAGAACCCGGTCCCGGCGTCAGCCGCCATTGTCAACATCCTCGATACACAGATGACGTCAGCCTCTCCTGAGCGCTTCAGCTACTTCTGCGGGAAGTTCGGCCTTGAAGGTGCGACGCGATTGGCAGCATTTGATCTGGCGCCGAAAGGCATCACGGTCAATGCCGTTGCGCCAGGTCTGGTTCTGCCAAGTGCGCAGACGCAGGAAGAGTTTGATGCCCGTCAAACACTCACACCGTTAGGGCAGGGACTTGGTCCGGACGATATCGTCAATGGCGTGCGTTACCTGATCAGCGCGCGACAGGTAACCGGACATGTCCTGGTCGTCGATGCGGGACAGCGCATGATGGGCATGGGCAACACACCAATCGCCCCTGCCGACTGAGCCAGCCAACTGATCCCGGCGCACTAGGCCGCGAATGCGCTCTTGGCTTGACCACTCTTTTGGGTCTTGAAGATCGATCCGGTGTCCGGCGCTGGCGGCAGCGGCATGCGAACCGGCACAGGTTCAACGCGTGGCTCGACTGTCGGCGAACCTATGATTACCCGCGTATGCATATCTTCCCAAAACGCACGCTGGCCGATGGTGTGCAGATAGGACGACGCACCGAGCAACGGCCACGCATCAGCGGCATGGCACTCGTAGAACAGGATAAGGCGATTGCGATCGCTCACGTTTGGCGCTGAACCGTGCAGCATGCGAACGTGATGCACAGTCATGCTGCCTGCCTTGCCGGTCAACGTAACGGCCTTGTCATGATGAAAGTCAGGATCGTCCGGATTGATCGCCCCGCAGAACACATCGTTCATCGTATGCGCGAGCACCGGGCCCTTATGAGAACCTGGGATCACCTGGAGCGGTCCATTCTCTTGATCGACGTCCTCCAGCATGAGCCCGAAGGCGAGCATGCTATCGTTGGTGGCAGGATAAAAGGCCCAGTCCTGGTGCCACTCAACGGCCTGGCCACCACCTGGTGCCTTGGTATTGAGCTTCGCCGTTTGCAGCAATACGTCAGCACCAAGCAATGTATTGAGCACCTGAGTCATGTGTGAGTTAACGAGCACATCCCAGTAAATTGGATCGATCTTGTGAGGGAGCTTAATTCGCGTCAGGCGTGGATTATCAGCACTATGGCCCTCATCGAGATCAAACTTGTCGTCACTCTCTGTGATGGCTCTGGATTGATCGATCAGGTCGTAGGTAACCTTGCGCAACCCATCCAGCTGCTCCGGGGACACCGCGTCCTCCACCAGCAAATAACCGTTCTCATTGTAAAAATCGATTTGATCTTGGGTCAGCATGACAGAGCTCGTTCGCTTTGAATTGCAATTGAATGCGGGAAAATGGTAGCGCTCTACGACAATATGGCAAACCCCGACTTTCAATCGGCAATGCAATATCCCGCAGCGGATGCCGGTGGCATACGGAAAAATCTAATAGGACATGAGATGGCAGACACTAAACTCAGCAATGAAACACGTGAAAAACTCAAAACCGTTGCAACCGCCACAATCTGCACAGCGCTCTACAAGCGCGGTCTACGCAACCAGTTTATCCAGGATGTCCGCCCGCTCAATCCAGACGTCAAACCGATGGTCGGTGAAGCCTTTACGTTGCGCTACATTCCAGCGCGCGAAGATCTGAATCCGATTAGTGTTTTCCAAGACCCCAAACATCCACAGCGTGACTCAATTGAACGATGCCCGCCAGGTTCTGTCATGGTGATCGACAGCCGCAAAGATGCGCGCGCAGCGTCCGCCGGATCAATTCTGGTGACCCGTCTTATGAAGCGCGGCTGCGCTGGGGTTGTAACAGATGGTGGCTTCCGCGACGCCCCGGAGATCGCCGACATGGAGATCCCAAGCTACCACAACCGTCCTTCGGCCCCAACAAACCTGACAGTGCATCAGGCGATCGATATCAACGTCCCCATCGGTTGCGGCGATGCACCTGTTTGGCCAGGAGATGTTGTCGTCGGTGATCGTGAGGGTGTTGTCGTGATACCGGCGCATCTGGCTGACGAGATTGCCGATGAAGCCGTCGAGATGACGGCCTTTGAGGATTTCGTCACAGAAGAAGTCCAGAATGGCCGCTCAATTATTGGCCTCTATCCTGCCACTCAGGAACAAACACAGATAGATTTCGAAGCCTGGCGAAAAAAGAATGGGCGCTAAGCCCATTCAGTAGCAGGCCCTGGCACCTCGAAAGACGTGCGCAGGGCAAATGCTACTCAATGCTATAGATCGATTTTCTTCGATCCGACAGAATCGAAGCCACTGGCTCCCGGTGCCGCGCTTCGGCCCGAGATGCTGAGGACCATAAGTAGTCCACTCGGCTTTCTGATCACCAAGGTTGTTGTTGTTATGCTGCCTTGTGTCGAAGATTTACAAAGCATTTTCACACGTCGAATAACGCTTCCATCAGTCGACGGCAGACGCTTTGTAACCGTTGCCAATTCTCCCGGGCAGTTCTTCTGTCGGACGGAAATGACCGATGCCATAGCTTTATCGGCAGTGGTTGTCTTTCCGGCAAACGCAAAGAACTTACCGAGGTGTCCCGAGGTAAGCGTGAAGTTGATCGTCTTTTCCCGTCCGGGCTTCGGCGGGCGGATCTGGTAGCGCAACTTTGGCATGCTCGCCATGAGCTTCCTGAACGTGCCCATGGCGCGCGTTCTGCCAACCGTCCAGCTGGCTTTTCTGCGCGGCGCACTTGATGGTGCCGCCGCACTCGGTTGCCCAATAGCGGGATTGCGGTTGCGAATAAGCTTGGCCATTTTGCCGGCGCAACGTGCCAGCATCGCCAGGGCATCTTTTGTGCCGTACAGGCTGGATCGGGTTGAGTTACCCCCGGCCCAGTTGAATCTCACTGTGTTGCCGTTCTGAAACTCGCGAAAAGCCACAACGCTCTCGTTGCCACGCTTCTTGGCAATGGTCAGCAAAATCAGTTTCGGTGAGGCCACCCGCATATCACGACGGACCAGCAGTTTGCCATCGATGTAAATGCTGGCGGGGATCTTGCTGCCCTGGTTCAGTGTCCAACGGCGATTGAACAATCCGACAGACCAGTAACCGGTTCTGAAGAACCAGGCAAAACCGAGCGACGTGCCGCTTTTATCCTGACGACCAATCGCCGTACAGGATTGTTTGGGAACGTTATAGAAAACGCTCCAGCCCTTCACTTTCCCATATGACTTGCTTTTGCCGTGCACAATTCCTGCAGACGCAAAAAGCGTCATGGCGGCGATAGAGATTAGCGTAACTTTGCTGCGCATAAATCGAATCCCGCTGTTATGATCCGAGCATATTTTGCCGGGATCATGGGCAAATGCAACCCAGAGAACCGCCTGTCAGATAAACTTACACGGAAGGTTGATTGCCGAGCCCAAACAGTGGCCAAATGGCCATAACCCGATCATTCTGTGAACGCGCTGGAAACTGCAACGCGAAGCAAAAATATCAATGCCTGCAAAAGCAGTTGACGCGACAAGAATTAAACTGCCTTCGATTGAATTTTAGTCAGCAGGCAGCAAAATTTGAATGCAGATTGCAGCAAGGCAAAGTAACGGAGCGTCATCGTATGATTGAGCACGCAATCAAAGATCTCATGGCCCTGCTGCCAATTGAGGGCGCGCCCGGCAAAGAAGGCGCCGTAGCAGCTGCGCTACGTGAGCGTCTCATAGCTGCAGGAGTGGCAGCAGAGAATATCATCCACGACGATGCCCAGGAGCAGAGTGAGTATGGTGGCGAGGTTGGCAACCTCATCGTCCATATCGATGGCCAACGCCAAGGCCCGCGCGTGATGTTTAGCACGCACATGGATACGGTGCCCGACGCCGTTGGCTGTCAACCCAGGCTCGATAGAGACAATGGCCGTATCGTCAATGACGCTCCCGGCCGTGCCCTTGGTGGCGACAATCGCCTCGGTTGCGCGATCCTATTAGCCCTTGCGCGGGAACTGATGGCGTTGAAGGGCGACCATCAATCTTCAACTCTCGTATTCTTCATTCAGGAAGAGGTTGGTCTTGTTGGCGCCCGCGGTCTCGACCTGTCGAAGCTCGGCGAGCCGCGCCCGTCGATGTGTGTCAACCTTGACGGCGGTCCGGTGCACGAACTCGTGACAGCGGTGACGGGTACGCAGCGCTTTACGATCGATATCGCTGGCATTCCTTCGCATGCGGGGCGGCCTGGCGGCGGCGTGTCAGCCGGCATCATCGCTTCAATGGCATTGGCGTCCTTGCAAGAAGGCGGATGGCATGGGCGCATTGAGAAAGATGGCAAGAAGGGTTCCGCGAACCTCGGCATCGTTGAAGGGGGACAGGGCAGCAACGTCGTAATGCCAGCAATGAGCATTCTGGCGGAAGCACGGTCGCACGATCCGGAGTTTCGCGCACGGATCCTAGAAACGTGGCAAGCGGCGTTCACGTCAGCCAGCAAGAAGGTCCGCAATGACAGCGGAGAAGGTGGCGCAGTCACATTTGGCCCAGGACCGACTTACGAGTCATTTGCTCTCAGCGATGATGAACCCATAGTCCGCAAAACGTTGGAGGCTGCGGGCCGCTGTGGTTTCGAGATCAAGACAGTCACCAATGACGGCGGCATGGACGCAAACTGGATCGTGGCTCATGGCATTCCCGCCGTCACGATAGCGGTCGGGCAGCGTCAGGTTCACACCGCCGATGAGTGGGTTCACCTTGGTGATTTCGAGAAGGCCTTACGGCTTGTTGTAGCCCTCGGAACAGAGTGAGGACGGCGTGAGTGGTGCGGTCGTTTCTGCATCTTTGACTGCGTTCTTGTCGAGCCCCGGTCAGCCTCAATAAGCTGAGCCGTCCTTGTGCGTGATCACGAGCTTACCGTCAGCGTCTAATTTCGCCGCCATATCATCGTCCGGGTAAGCAACCGTGTCATCGCGTGAGCGATCGCCAATCACGAGGAACGTCGCGTCTTGATCGGTCTCGTTGACGAAGTGATGCGCATCGCCGGTGCCAGCGGGAAAGCCAACGCAGTCACCAACCTTGACGACTTGTCGACCTGCATCAGTATTGAGGACAAGCTCACCTTCCATCATGTAAACGAACTCGTCTTGCTTGGAGTGGGCATGGCGGCATGACGACTGGCCGCCAGGTGTGAGACGAACGATATTCACTGCGTAGTTCGTGAGATGAGCGGGATCGGTCAGCCGCCGGACATAGCGGTCCTTGGTGACATGCTGATAGGCGTCGGGATAGGCACTGCCGGTGCTCTCTTCGATATTCGCAGCCTTGAAGACATAAGTACCGTTGGCCATGATCTATTCTCCTTGACGGTTGTGCCCGAGCATCCCGCTTTTGCTTGATCTTTCTGCCGGTGCATCTGGAGTTACGGTTGCCACGATGGATCGGTCGAGGGCTTCGAAATTGTGATACCCGATCGTTGCATAGAGTTCTTTGCGGGTCTGCATCTTATCTAGCATTTCATGGGTGCCACCGTCGCGCTTGAGACCGGCATAAAGATCCTCTTGGGCCTTGGCAGCAACGCGGAAGGAGCTGACCGGCCAGATCACCATCTTGTAGCCCATCTCCTCGAACTCGCTGGCCGTGAAGTAGGGTGTCCGGCCAAACTCGGTCATGTTGGCGAGTAACGGTGCATCAACTCTCGAAGCAAACTCGCGGAACATCTCTGCACTGGTGAGTGCTTCAGGGAAAATGGCGTCCGCACCTGCCTCTAAAAACAGCTTGGCGCGAGCGACGGCACCATCCATTCCTTCGGACGCGGCAGCATCAGTCCGGACCACAAGATAGAGGTGCCGCCGCGCCTTGCGCGCAGCTGCAACCTTGGCCGCCATCTCTTCTGCCGTCGCAAGTTTCTTGTCGTTCAGGTGACCGCACTTTTTCGGCAGTAGCTGATCTTCGATCTGCACGGCGGCGGCGCCGGCATCCTCGAAGTTTCGCACCATATGCATGACATTCAAGGCTTCACCGTAACCCGTGTCGCCATCGACAAGCACGGGCAAGGCGGACGCGCGCGAAAGCTGGCGGATGAAAAAGCAAACTTCATCAACGGTAATGAAGCCAAGATCCGGAATACCCATCGATGCGGTCATGGCCGCACCCGAGAGATAGAGCGCGTCGAACCCGGCGGCCTTGGCCTGCAGGGCCGCCATGCCGTTGTGCGCGCCCGGGATTTCGACAATGCCTGGTGCCTCGACCAATCTGCGAAAGCGTTCACCCGCTGGTTCATTCGGGACATTGTCGGCGATGAGGTAGGTCATCAGGCATCTCCGGCCGGTCAATTTCTGGTCTCGAAATGGTCTTCGCGTCCTAAGGCGATGCTGTCAACTTCAACTGAGCGGATCGATCATCGTTGCGATCGCTGGAGACGAGCGGTTTGGCTAACCTGACTGACTAACGCGAACCGTTGGAAGACACGGCCTGTACCGGCACCAGCCGCATTAGTTGATCAACCCAAATCTCTGACGTTGAGTCATCGGTGGGAGAGAAGCAATCATGAGAATCTATACCGAACTCAGCCTTGGTAAGACGGATCCAGGTCTGCGCGAGCCCGACGTCCCCTATGACATCACGAAAACAACCGAACATGCGGCTCTGATTGAAAGCCTGGGTTTCGATGGCATTGTCGCCGTGGAGACAAAGGATGATCCCTTCATCCTGCTCACACTCGCAGCCCACGCAACAAAGCGTGTCGCGTTGTCTCCGTCTGTCGCCATTGCTTTCCCGCGTGCACCATACGTAACCGCGATGACGTCGTGGCGCATGCAGACGCTATCAGGCGGACGTTTTACACTGGGCCTCGGTTCGCAAGTGCGCGGGCATCTCATTCGCCGCTTCGGTCTCGACTTCTCGGCCATTGGCCCGTGGATGCGGGATTACGTCGGTGCTGTCCGCGCCTTCTGGGATTGTTGGCAGAATGGCACGCGGCTCAACTATGAGAGCGAGCGATACAAGCTCAACTTGATGGTACCATTGTTCGATCCTGGTCCCTGCAAGTGGCCCGAGATTCCCATCCATCTCGCGGCCGTCAATCCGTACATGTGTCGGGTTGCTGGCGAGGTTGCGGATGGTTTCCGGCCGCATCCAATCTGCACACCCAAATACATCAAAGAGGTTATGCTGCCGGCTGTGGCCGATGGCGCGGGACGGGCGGGGCGCGATGCCCGAAAAATGGCCGTCGCGATGAAGCCATTGATCGCAACCGCGCCAGATGAAGAGGCCCTGCAGAAGAAGATTCGCGACGTCCGGGCTCGTGTCGCGTTCTACGCCTCAACTCCGGCCTACCGTCCGGCCTTCGACATCTGGGGCCTGACCGATCTCAGCGAGCACCTGGCGACACTCTCTCGTGATCAGAAATGGGAGGACATGCCGGGGCTCATCACGGATGACATACTGAACACCTATGCCGTGGTTGGCACACATGGCGAAATCGCCGACAAAATCATCGAGCGGTTCGATGGTGTTCTAACAGATATTGGATTCTCAATCGTGGTTGATGACGACAGCGACAAAGCAAAGATGACTAACATGATTGAACGCATCCACAGCGGCAGCAAGCCCACCGTATGACGTCAGTCACCCGCCCAAAACCGCTAGCTTGTGAGAACTCTTGAACGTTCACACGTTGCCTGGCGCACCCGACCTGAAAGCAATTCACGGCTGGCAGCCCATGGAGGAACCGCCAACCGTGCTGAACGAGACAAGTCTTCAATGCGCCTTTCGCAAGAGCGCAGCGCTACTCGGCAGGCTGCACGCGCCGCACCTTCGGTGTCGCCGATGTCTTGCGCATGTCAGTCTTCTCGTACTTGGTCTCATAGCCGTTGAGGAGATGGCCGATCAGACCACGATTGAGATCGGACGTGCCGAACAGCCAGTCCATAATCGGGAACGTCAGATTCATATTCCGTTCCATCATGATGTTCTGGTTGTGGTGCGCGGTGTGATGCCGGCGCAAAGTATTGACGAACGGCATGTTGCGAACGAAGGCGTTCTCATCGATGTGGCAGCAGAAGTGCATGAATTCGTAGATGAGATACATCGACGTCGTTGTCGTGATGAACAACCAACCGACGTTGGCGGAAATCAGCCATCCGAGCACCAGCGCCGCCGGGATCGACATCAGCGTAAACACGACCAATGCGTAGGGTGGGAAGAACGTAACCCGGAAGTCGTGCTCTCCAGCGAAACGCATTTCCTTCTCAGTGAAGAACTGGTGGTGCATCAGCGTGTGCCGCGAATAGACCGCGCGGAATAGCGGGATCTTCGACGGGCGATGCATGATGTAGCGATGGATCCACCATTCAAAGAAGTTGCACATCAGGAAGGTCAACGGCACGGTCATCCACTCAAGCGCGGTAATGTTCTGCATACCTGCGATGTAGATGAACAATGCGGTGAAACCGATCGTGTAGATCACGAACACATGCAGCCAACCATTGTACCAGCCGGTAATCCGTGTCCTGTACGTGTCGCGATACCCGCGCTGACGGTCCGACATGTCGCTGGTCGAGATCTCCAGTCCAGCTGTGTCGATGTCTTCTTTCGTCATTGCCATGGCGGAAGCTCCTTAGGCGAGGCGGCAGTTTGTGCACTGCCAGATAGCCCAAACATTATAGTTCAGAACGCGGGAAAATGCACATTCAGGCTATATCCGGTGTCGAATATCGGGATTAGGATCGCAGCGCATCCACAGCTTCAGCCATGTCGGCAGACGTCATCTGCCACTCGTTGGCAAAATTGGCCACGATCTCACGCATGAAGGCCTCGTGTAGACGAACGGCTTCGCCACCGTCATCGAGATGATCAGCCAGCAGCGCAAGCGCGAGTTGCGCAGCCGCAGGCCCTTCAAATCCCCACTCAAAACCGTCTTCTGACAGGGTCTGCACATCTCGGCGTTCATCGAGAGGCTTGCCATCCACGGTGACAACAATGCCATCGATTGTTCGGTCTCCCATATAGGTCTTCAAGCTTAGCCTCCACCATTCGCCAGGAACCGGCAGCGATCAGAGCCTGCCGATTGCAAACAATAATCTCCAAGCTATCATAACCGGGTCGCATCGATCAAAAGACCGTGGTCTACAGAACAGCGAAGGGTGTCTCGTGAGCTCAATTGAACCGAATTGGCAGGCTTTGCTGATTTTCATCGGCTGTTGGACAGTTGTGTGTTCTGGTTGGATCTACATCGGTGGCGCCCTGCCGCTGAGCGCAGCACCGGCGGCGGTCAGGCGGGGCATGGGCGTACCGTTGATCATTCTGAACGCCGTTGGGCTAGCTGCTTTGACGGTCATTGCTCTGATTTTCGCGACGCAAGAGCTGCGCTGGACCTCGATCATTGTCGGGGCGGGGTTGGTCTTCCTGTTCTCTCCCTTCGTCGTCCAGGACCTGCCAGCCATTGTGAAAGACAATCAACTTGGCTTAATCTTGCTGCTCATCCTGTTGGCTGGCACCATGTCAGTGCTTGCAACAACAAACAGCGTGGCTGGCTTCCTAGGCTTGGCTTGAGCGCTGCAACCGAGCAATAAGCCGGAGACATCAAGGAGGGACAACAATGCCGGTGAACGTAAAAATCATCTTCTCAATTGTCGTTCTTGCCGTGGCTTTTGCCGGCTACTATTTCCTCGGTCTATACGGGGCAGGCATCTCGAAATACCTGTCCTTGTTCCTGGGTGTGTTCTCGGTCATCGCGTTTTGGATTTTTCCAGAGGTCGGCGGCAAGAAC
This sequence comes from Hyphomicrobiaceae bacterium, assembly GCA_965247245.1. GTDB lineage: Bacteria > Pseudomonadota > Alphaproteobacteria > Rhizobiales > Hyphomicrobiaceae > Tectiglobus. Next base: position 388,799 of record CBDFGV010000001.1, read on the forward strand.
GAGAAGTGACGGTATTGACGCTGACGAAACAGCCTTAGCAACCGCTGGGCTGGAGCCGGTTTAGGGATGCGTTGCCCGGCGCCGATTACTCGGAATGGACGCCTCGCCCACACCAACCAGTGCGCTGTTGTGAGAGCTTGCCGCATTGTCTCGACGTTTGTCAGGCAATTCATTGAAGCCCAAGAGCCGCATTCCAATCGCCGCGATCAGCAGAACGACCGCGTAAGTTAGCGCATGACGCGCAAAGCGGTGATAGGTGTTGCGCAGGATCGGTCCGACAATACGCTGTGCCACATCTAAACTCGGACGATCCGGCTTGGGCAGGAGCAGCCACATATCCGTCTTCTGGCAGGGAAAGTATGTGGCTCGTAGGCCAAGTCCAAACAGGATGACAGCCATCGCGAGACAGAGTGAGCCGCTGACCGCGGCAGCAAGCGGTGGAGCAAAAACAAACGAAAACCCGATGCAGAATATGGCCAGCCACGCAAAGCCGCTCGCTCGTCCGACGGCGATGAAAGCTGCTCGTTCAATCGGATCCATTGATCTCTTATTGTTGCGCCCGAACTAGCGCAACAATCCTCTCAACTTCCAAGTCCGGGCCACCAGCTCCTTGCCACAGTCGCGTGCCGCAGTCCTGGCCGTCTCAACGTCGCGTGAGGTGAGCGAACGCGTAATCTGCGATGTGCTTGCGTCGAGTTCCTGTTTCAGGTCGTCAGCATCGATCGGCCGCGCAAATTCTCCCAGGGTATCAAGTCCACCCTGCGTTACTTGCAGGGCGCCTTCGGCAAACCCGTTGGCATAGGAGGCATTCAACAAGAACCGCAGTAGGACCCAACCACCGAAGAAGATAACAAAACCGATCAAGTACTCCATGTCCTGCGTCCTCCACCCAGGCGCTGAACTCGCAGTATGCCGAACCCGCAGTATGATGGTCAAACGGCGGGAGTTCCAATCAATTCCCGCCGCCAGATTGCTTTATTGGAGGATCGAAGCGCGCGTGGGCACGATGCGCTGAACTTTGATCGCCTCTCGATTGATGAGCTCCCCGACCTTTGGTGAGACATCGTTCTTCCAGAAATCACTTTCATAGACGGCTTTATAGAGCCGCTCGCGCTCGGCTTCGCTCTCGAAGCGGCGGATCCAGACGTAGACAGAATCGTCTTCCTCACCGCGGAAGCTGCCCGCGATCACCATGCCCTGCTTGACCTGGAAGGGGATGATGACGTCCTGCATGAACTCCAACCACTCGTCCATTTTGCCAGGGCGGATTTCGTACTGTCTCAATTCCCAGAAAGCCATATCAAGTCTCCTCTCGTTTGGTTTTTTCTTTGCAGATTGCGCCGCTGATCACCGTCAGCGGTGTGAATTGACCCAGTCCATCATGATCTTGTTGAACACATCCGGATGTTCAACATTCGGGAAGTGCCGCGCATCAGCGATCTCTTCATAACGTCCGCCAGGAATGAGCTCGGCAATCTTCTTGTTGCCTTCAGGTGGCGTGCCTTCGTCATCGGAACCACAAACCACCAGTGTCGGAGTGGAGATCGAGGGGAGCTGCGGGATGAAATCGTAGTTGAGGATCGCGCCGGCGCAACCGAGGTATCCTGCTGCTGTGGTCCCGGCAATCGTGGCATGGATCTCCTTCCAACGTGCCTCATTCCTGGATTTGAATGCCGGCGTGAACCATCGCTCCATGGTTCCATCGGCAAGCGGGGCGACCGAGTTGGCATTCTTGACGGCCTCCATGCGTGGCCCCCACGAGCCTGATGCGCCTTCGGGCGTGCATGGCATGGTGTCGCAAAACATCGCGGAGATCAGTCGCGAACCGTGCTTGATTGCAAACGCCTGTCCGATCATGCCTCCGATTGAAAGGCCGATGTACTGCACTTTGTCGATGCCAAGAAAATCAAGGCTGGCGGCCACATCATCGGCGAGCTGTTCCATGGTATAGTCGCCTTCGACCGGATCACTGCCACCATGTCCGCGCATGTCCAGCCGCACGACGCGGTAACCGGCCGCCAGCAGCAGCGGCAGCTGCTCCGCCCACATGCCGCCATCGGAGGCGAGCGAGTGCGTGAAACAAACGACCTGTCCATCGGATGGCCCGTTCAAATCGTAATAGATCCGCCGGCCGTCATGATTGATCAACATCTCTTTGGTCTCCAGTTTTTGCTCATGTCTTGAAGTTCGCAGCCAACGCTAACGCAGCGGCAAAGCCAAGGATAGACCGTGCGAACGGATCCATCCCACTCGCGAATTTGTGCGATTATCTCCGATATGATGATCATGGCTTGTCTCGCCACGAGGACGTATATCTATTCGCGACAACCACCCTGCATCTCTTCTTGTCAGCCATCGATCATACTGTACTGTATCGGCAGAAGAATTGCGGAAAATCGATGATCGCGAAGATGCAGGAGCAAGCATCATGAGCAAACGCGCAATCAGGAAAGGAACGGAGCCGTGCTGAAGTTGGGATACAAAGCGTCGGCCGAACAGTTTTCGCCGAAGGATCTCCTCGCCTATTCAGTCAAAGCGGAAGAATGTGGTTTTGACTCCGTGTTCGTGAGCGACCATTTCCAACCCTGGAAGCATACAGATGGACATGCACCATTCTCGTTCAGTTTCTTAGGCGCGTTGGGGGCTAAGACTTCGCGCATCGTGATGGGAACAAGCGTACTGACGCCGACGTTCCGTTATCATCCTTCAATTGTCGCGCATGCATTCGGGACACTGGGTGCGCTTTTCCCTGAGCGGGTGATCCTCGGCATTGGCACGGGCGAGTCCCTCAACGAGGTGCCGGCGACCGGGATGCAATGGCCGGAGATGAAGGAGCGCTTCGCCAGAATGCGCGAGTCCGTCCGTCTCATTCGCCAGCTCTGGACCGAAGACCGCGTCTCTTTCGAAGGTGACTACTACACGACGGAAAGTGCTACGATCTACGACAAGCCGGATAAGCCGGTGCCGATCTATGTGGCTGCCGCGGGACCAATGGTCGCCAAGTACGCTGGCCGCATGGGTGATGGCTTCATCTGCACCAGCGGCAAGGCCATGGAGCTTTACACCGAGAAGTTGCTGCCAAACGTTGCCGAAGGCCGGTCGCTGAGTTCACGTGATGTGCCGGACTACGAAAAGATGATCGAGGTCAAGGTCTCATTCGACACTGACATGGATCGAGCGATGCAGGACACCCGTCACTGGGCGGCACTGGCATTGTCGCCGGATGAAAAGATGTCGGTTGAAGATCCGTTGGAGATGGAAAGGCTAGCCGATGCGTTGCCGGTTGAACGGGCGGCGTCGCGCTGGATTGTGTCGACAGATCCGGAAGAACATGTCGAGCGCATCAAGACCTATTACGATCTCGGCTTTAATCATCTGGTCTTCCATGCCCCCGGACCTGATCAGGCACGCTTCATGGATCTTTATGCCGAACACGTCATGCCGCGGCTGCGCGCTCAGTTGAGCTAAGAGCCTTCGCAACATTCGGGACTGACGACAGGGTAGATGAGCGATGACAGCCACGCGGCTGGAGTTCCTTGCGCTTGAAGGCCTGCCAATGGTGCAGCACGGCGACGATGTTGCCGCGCTCATCATTGCTGCTGTCGAGAGTGCTGGTGCCCGCCTCGACACCCATGATGTTGTGATTATCGCGCAAAAGATCATCTCGAAGGCTGAGGGTCGGCTGTTTGTTCTGGATGACGTAGAAGTCAGCGCGGAGGCCGCTAAGCTCGCTCAAGAGACCGAGAAAGATCCAAGAGTCGTCGAACTCATCCTGCAAGAGTCCAAGCGCATCGTGCGGTCACGACCAGGTTTGATTATCGCCGAACATCGGTTGGGTTTCATCATGGCCAACGCGGGCATTGATATGTCCAACACCGGTGGGCCGAGTGGCAAGGAGTGTGCGCTACTGCTGCCGTTGGATTCAGATGTATCGGCCAGCGCCATCAAAGCAAAACTGGATCAGCACTTCGGCGCAGAAGTTGGTGTCGTTATCAATGACAGCTTTGGTCGTCCCTGGCGTCACGGAACGATGGGCGTTGCGATTGGCGCGGCCGGACTACCGTCGATCATCGATTTGCGTGGTGAGCCGGATCTCGACGGCCGGGAACTTCTCGTTTCGATAAGTGGTTTTGCTGATGAGATTGCGGCCGGTGCCTCACTTCTAATGGGCCAAGGCAATGAGGGGCGGCCAGTTGTTGTTGCCAAAGGGCTGCGCTGGCAGGAACCAGAGGCACCGGTGGCCGCCTTGATCCGCCCGGCCGAAGGGGACCTGTTTCGATGACCGCGGCCAGTCCTCAAAAAGTCGTTGCATTATCCGGTGGAATTGGTGGCGCCAAACTGGCGCTGGGCCTCAGCCGGGTCGTTGCACCAGAACACCTGACAATCATCGCCAATACCGGTGATGACTTTGAGCATCTCGGCCTCTCGATTTCACCGGATATCGACACGCTCAAATACACGCTTGCAGGCCTCGCTAATACCGAACTTGGCTGGGGACGTGGTGATGAAACCTGGAATTTCATGGCTGCGCTGCGCGACATAGGTGGCGAAGACTGGTTCAATCTCGGTGATCGGGATCTCGCAATTCATGTCGAGCGCACACGTCGCTTGGCAGCGGGTGAGCGCCTGACGACCATAACCCGAGACATTGCAGGAGCATTAGGAGTTGGACCCACCATCTTGCCGATGTCAGACAGTCCTGTGCGAACCTATGTTGAGAGCGACCAGGGACGGCTCCCATTTCAGGACTATTTTGTTCGCCTCAAGTGCGCTCCCGTTGTCAGTGCGCTCCAGTTTGAAGGCGCTGAAAATGCAAGGCTCAGTCACGAGATTGAAACGGCGCTCTCAGATCCAGACTTGAGCGCAGTGATTATCTGTCCATCAAACCCGCTGATAAGCATTGATCCCATTCTGGCAGTTCCAAGCATGCGCAACGCGATTGCGAACTGCAAGGCTCCAGTTGTCGCGATCTCACCGATCGTTGCCGGCAAAGCGCTCAAGGGGCCAACGGCGAAGATGCTCGATGAGCTTGGGATCGGCGCAACGGCTGCGGTGGTGGCTGATCGCTATCGTGATTTGCTCAGCGCCTATATTGTCGAGGCGGACGACTATGACGATTGTCTCCAGGCAGGTTTCCCGTTTGCAATTGAGGCAGCGCGCACCATCATGACGTCCTTGGAGGATCGCGAAGATTTGGCTCGCACTGTATTGGCCACCGCCGACCGCGTGCGCAATGATGAAGCCTCAACCGCGAGGGCCAGCGGTTGATGGACAATTTCTGGACAATCGTACCGGTCAAGGACACGCGCTATTCAAAGCAACGCACCTCCGACCGTCTGGACGGCAAGCAGCGCCAAGGCCTCGCGTTGACCATGCTTGAGGATGTCCTCGAAGCACTGGCTCCAACCCAGGACCTAAGCCGCGTCGTCCTTGTGACCGTCGATCCAACAGCAATCGAGCTTGCCGGCAGATATGGCGCGACAACCATCGATGATGGTGCCCATGACGGCCACACCGGTGCCGTCACGGCGGCGGCGCGAGCCTTGGGATCACGCGGTGCCCGCGGTTTTCTAACCGTTCCTGGCGACATTCCCTTGATCCGCACGGATGAGGTTCGCCGGTTGCTGGAAACCCACTTCTCCAGTTCCACCCCCGCCTTCACGATCGCGCCGTCACACGATGAAATGGGCTCGAACGCCATCGCCTGTTCACCCGTGTCGGCCGTACCCCTGCAATTTGGCGATGACAGTTACTTTCCCCATCTCGCAGCTGCCCGGGCGCACGGTATTGAGCCGACAATCGTCGACTGTCCGGGCATTGCCCAAGACATCGATTCACCGGAAGACATCGATCGTGTTATGACTCTTCCCGAGATCGAGAAAACACGCACTTATCGCTATCTTCTGGAAAGTGCCCTCCACGCTGGCGCAGATGCAGCGGGATAATTCGAAGAAAGCACTACATGAGCACGACAGACACATCAAAGATCCTGGCTCGAGCCCTCGAAGGTGACACTCCGTCAAACGACGAAACCTTGCGGCTGGCTGATGAAAAAGATTTGGCGCTGCTGTGCGAGATTGCCGGTAAGCTGCGTGATGATGGTCATGGCGATCTGATAACGTATTCGCGCAAGGTCTTTATACCTCTGACCAAACTCTGCCGTGACGTTTGTCATTACTGTACGTTTGCGCATCCGCCGCGTAAGGGGCAGCGAGCCTATCTGACGGCCGACGAGGTTCTTGAAATTGCACGGCAAGGCCGCGCTGCCGGCTGCCACGAAGCGCTGTTTACGCTGGGCGATAAACCCGAACTTCGTTATCGAGTCGCCCGCGAAGAACTCGAAGCGCTGGGTGTTCAATCGACGCTTGAGTACCTCGCCAAGATGGCCAAGCTGGTCTTCGACGAAACGGGTCTTCTTCCCCACGTCAATCCCGGCGTGATGAGCTCTGAGGAATTAAAGGCGCAACGCGCGGTGTCTGTTTCCCAGGGCATCATGCTCGAAACTGCGTCAGAGCGGTTGGCAGAGCGCGGCGGACCGCATTTCGGGTCTCCAGACAAGGTGCCTGCTGTCCGGCTGGCGACCATTGAAGCGGCTGGCGAACTCGCAATACCATTCACCTCGGGTATTCTCATTGGTATCGGCGAAACCCGCCGAGAGCGTATCGAGGCCTTGCTGAAACTGCGCGATCTGCATGAGCGCCATGGTCATATCCAGGAAATCATAATTCAGAATTTCCGTGCCAAGCCGGATACGAAGATGGCATCGGCGCCGGAGCCATCGCTTGATGATCATCTCTGGACCGTTGCAATCGCGCGCATTCTATTCGGTGCGGACATGAACATTCAGGCCCCGCCGAACTTGCAGGCAGGTGGGTTGGATGATCTTGTCGCTGCTGGCATCAACGACTGGGGCGGTGTGTCGCCGGTAACGCCTGACCACGTGAACCCGGAAGCGCCATGGCCGCATTTGGTTGATCTCGCCAACAAGACGCGGGCCACTGGAAAGCATTTGGTCGAGCGCCTGGCGATTTATCCCGACTACGCCCGAGACACGCAGAAGTGGGTTGCCAAGGATCTGCGCCAGCCGGTCCACAATCTCATTGACGCGCGTGGGCTCGCGCGGCGCGATAAGTGGATGTCCGGCACGAGCGACAGTGTTCCGTTCGAGCTGAATAGCCGTAACGCTGGAGCGCCGAGCGTTAGCCGTCAGACATCATCCGGCATTGGACCCCTAATTGATCGTGCCTACGCCGGTCGCGGCTTGAATGAGAAGGAGATCACCCAGCTCTTTGCAGTCGAAGGCGACGCGTTCGATGCGGTGGTGGCAGCGGCCGATCAACTCCGCCAGGACGTCTCCGGCGATACGATTACCTATGTCGTCAATCGCAACATCAACTACACCAATGTCTGTTACTTCCGCTGTCAGTTCTGCGCCTTCTCGAAGGGCAAGATGAGCGAGAACTTGCGCGGCAAGCCATATGTACTTGATCTCGACGAGATCGAGCGGCGCACGGTCGAGGCCTGGGAACGCGGCGCGACAGAGGTTTGTCTGCAGGGCGGCATCCACCCGAACTATACAGGCGACACCTACTTGGAGATTTGCCGGCGCATCAAATCCGTCGTGCCGGACATGCATATCCATGCGTTTTCGCCGCTTGAGGTCTGGCAGGGTGCTGAAACAAATAACGTATCGTTGGCCAACTTCCTCTCACAGTTGAAAGACGCCGGCCTGAAGTCCTTGCCGGGCACGGCCGCTGAAATTCTCGACGACGAAGTGCGCGCCATCATCTGTCCCGATAAGATCAACACCGCGCAATGGCTTGAAGTCATGGAGACAGCGCACAGCATCGGGCTCGGTTCGACGACCACCATGATGTTCGGCCATGTCGATCAGCCAAAGCACTGGGCGCGTCATCTATTACGCATTCGCGAGCTACAGGAGCGCACGGGTGGCTTCACCGAGTTCGTTCCGTTGCCGTTCGTGCCACTGGAAACACCGATCTTCCTCAAGAACAATGCTCGGCCTGGCCCGACCTATCGCGAAGCCATACTGATGCACGCGGTGCCGCGCTTGGTATTGCACCGAGCCATTCCCAACATCCAGACATCTTGGGTCAAGATGGGTAGGGATGGTGCAGCCGCCTGCCTGCAGGCCGGTGCCAATGATCTTGGCGGGACGCTCATGAACGAAACGATTACGCGTTCTGCTGGTGCAACTCATGGCCAGGAATTCACACCGGAAGAGATGGAACGCGTGATCAAAGGCGTTGGTCGCCTGCCGGTTCAGCGCACAACCACCTACGGCAAGCCAACCAACTCACGGGTGTCGGCATCATTCGGTGCTGCTCCTGTATCAGAACCGATCAATACTCCGGCCAAGGAATTTGCCCGGGAACAGACATAAGCAAAGCAGAACAAGAAAACCGCGCGAGGAGACTTTAATGAGATTTGGCGTCAACACTGCACCGCGCGGACTGATGGTTACGCGTGAAGCCTACAAGACAATTGCACAATCGGCCGAGGCATTCGGCTACGATTTCCTGAGCGTCTCCGACCACGTCATCGTTCCGAGTTCCAACGACTCTGAATATCCTTACAGCGAGGATGCCGTTTGGTCGGGTGGTGCCTCGGGTTTCTCGTTTGAGATGCTGACAGCGATAACGTTCCTGATCGGCTGTACCGAGCGCATCAAGTTGTTGTCTTCGGTCGCGGTGGTGCCGCATCGTCCGGCTCTCCTGACAGCGAAGATGCTCGCGTCCATGGATCACCTGTCTAATGGCCGCATTCGCTTCGGCGTGGGCGCCGGTTGGTTGCGCGAAGAATTCGAGGCGTTGGAAACCAAGCCGTTCGATGCGCGCGGCAAGGTCACTGATGAGTTCATCGAAGCCATGAAGGAGCTTTGGACCAGTGATGCGCCAAGCTACTCGGGTGAATACGTCAAGTTCTCGAACATCACCTTCCTGCCAAAGCCGGTGCAGAGCCCACTACCCATCTGGGTCGGTGGCGAGAGCGCACCAGCACTTCGGCGAACCGTCAAACTCGGCGATGTCTGGTACCCGGGAGCGGGCAATCCCAAATGGCGGCTCGACACAGCTGAACGTCTCAAGGCGCGCGTCGGCAAGCTGCACGAATTCGCCGAAAAAGCCGGCCGTGACCCAGCCTCGATTGGCTTGGCCTACCTGTGGTTCCATCCAGTGACATTCAAGCCTGAGCCGGGTTTCGATAGCGCGCGGCGCATGTTCTCGGGCTCGCCGTCTGACATGGCAGCCGATGTCGCCGCGCTCAAAGAGGTGGGCGTTTCGCACATTAACCTCACGTTTGGCGGCTCGACGACGGCAGAGATGCAGCACGTTATGCAGCGTTTTGCAGAAGAAGTGATGCCGCTCGTCGGCTGAGACTGTTCACACGACTCACCGTAAGGCAGACATAGGCGCCTGAAGATGAAACTCGGCATCTACATCAACTCGCAGCATCCGGGTGATCAGGATCCTGCACGCAAGTTCGCTGAGATGATCGAGCAGGTGCGTTTGATGCGCCAGCACGGTTTCGACTCACTGTGGGCTGGTGAGCATCACGCGGTCCCACCGTATCACTATTTCCCGCTGCTCGGCATGCTGCAACGGCTGTCGGCTGAAGCTGAGGGCATGTACCTCGGAACGAATATTGTCCTGCTGCCATTGCACAATCCATTGGAGATTGCAGAGCTTGGTGCCTTCCTAGATGTGTTGAGCGGTGGCAAGTTCATCTTGGGCGTTGGTCTCGGATACCGTCAGGCCGAGTTCGACATGTTCAAGGTGCCGATCAAGCAGCGCGTCAGTCGCATGGTTGAGGGTATCGAAGTTATCAGACGGCTCTGGACCGAGGACAATGTCTCTCACCATGGCCGCTACTGGCAACTTGATGATGTCACCATTCGCCCGCAGCCAATTAGAAAGCCGAGCCCACCTATCCTGATCGGAGCGCAGGTTGATGCCAGCATTAAGCGGGCGGCAGAGATCGCCGACGGCTGGTGCATTGTGCCAAGCGTATCAACGGACAAGCTGACGTCCGAGATCGAATTGTTCAAGGCGGCGCGTTCCGCTGCTGGCAACCCCGAAACGGATCAAGTGGTTCGTCTTTACGAGGTCGTCTGCGCCCCTGATGAGGAAACCGCTCTTAAACGCGCAGCACCGTTCTTGTTGGCCAAGTACGAGTCGTATGCCCAATGGGGGATGCCGGGCGTGGCATCCGACGCTTCAGATACTCCTGAAGTCCAACTGCAGAAGCTGGCCAAGAACAGGTTTGCGGTCGGCTCACCCGCGCAACTCATCGAGGCGATGGTCGAACAATACCACATCGGTGTCCGACATTTGACGATGCGTGTCAGTTGGCCTGGCATGCAGCAGGAGCATATTCTCGAAAGCATTGATCTTCTTGGTCGTGAGGTGTTACCCGAGGTGCGCCGTCGCGTAGCTGCCGGAGCCTGATCGCGATTTTCAAGTCGAGCTATCCAAAGCTGCGCACCCGCTAGCGTTACGAGGTCCGCTAATGGCTGACGAATATGCATCGATACACGCGAGCCGTCTCAACCGTCGGCCCGACCGCGGCAGTCACGACAGGCAGGACGTCTACGCGATCCTGGACGCAGCCGTTGTTTGCCATATCGGCTACACGGTTGACGGACAGCCCTATGCCACGCCAACGCTGTTCTGGCGTAAAGGCGATGATCTCTATTGGCATGGCTCGCGGCATGGCAAGATGATCTCGACGCTCGCAAAAGGGCAGAGGGTTTGTGTTACGGTCACGCATCTGGATGCCTTCAATCTTGGCAGGTCCGGAAAAGCCTCATCTGTGCAGTATCGGTCGGTCATGGCGTTCGGGACAACGGTGCCGGTCGATGACCCCGACGAGAAAAAGCGCCAGATGGGTAATCTGATCAATCGCAAGTTTCCCGGTCGCACCCGCGAACTTCGACCGATCCACGATGAGGAGATTGACCAGATCCTGATGATCCGGATGCCAATTGAGGAAGCAGCAGCAAAGGTCAAAAGCGAAGGCGTCATCGAGACGTCCGAAGAGGATTACGACATCGCAGCCTGGGCCGGCGTCATTCCTGTTGAAACGCGGATCGGCCAGGCTGTCCCGGATCAACGCCTGCATGTCGCGCCTGCGCTTCCCGTCGAAGCAAAGGCCTACAAGGAAGGCCGCAGTTTGGCTGAAGTGCTGTCTGAAATGGCCAAAGCCAATCAGAGTTGACCCAGCGTTGCCAAACGGCCTTACGCGCCATTGATTAAGGCCCGCGCCTTCTGCCCGTTATGTGCTTTGACCTGAGCCGCCAGTTCCGCAAGCCGTTGCTTCTCAGCGTCTGTCTGCGCCGCTATGGAAAACTCGATGTTCGTGACAACGTCGCCAAACCGCTCGCACAGCCGGTCGCCGATTTCATCGTAGGTTCCGATGACGGCGAACTGGTCGAGGATCTCAACTGAAATCTTGTCCGGAAGTTCTTCCCAACGTTGGGCTCGCGACAGGATCTTGCACTCGTCTGCCAGGTCACCTAGGCCGAGATGATCGAAAGCTGCGCGGTAACTTGGTGTCGATGCATAGAACGCAATACGCGCACGGGCGTCGCGGACCTTCGGGATAAGTTCTTCCTGCGTTGCAGCAGATGCGGTCAGCGGTTTCATGGCAACCTGGAACTGGTCCAGTGCGCGACCGGCCTTGCGGGCACCTGCCTGGGCTTCTGGCAACATTACTTCGGCAATGTATGATGGCGTGCAGACCGGATGGGGCCGGATGCCATCGGCGACCTCACCTGCAACACGGCACATGACTTTGTTGACGGCGGCAAGGTGGATGGGGATATCAGGGTGGTCAATGGGGCCGGGGTTAAACAGCGGGACCATCAGATTGATATTGTAATGGTCGCCTTGGACGTTGAGTTCGGTTTCATTCTGCCAACAATCCCACACTGCGCGCACGGCCTGAACGTATTCCCGCATCCACGGTCCCGGCGGTGACCATTGCATGCCGAAGCGGCGCTGGATGTGACCACGAACCTGAGGTCCAAGGCCGAGGGTGAAGCGCCCTTTCGAGAGCTTTTGAATGGTCCAGGCGCACATCGCCATAACAGTCGGGCTGCGCGGAAACGCGATGCTCACCGCAGTGCCGAGTTTCAACGTCGTCGTGGCCTGGGCTGCGAGCGCCATGATGGCGAACGGGTCATCCTTCGTCTCCTCGACGACGAGGGCATCATAGCCAAGCTCTTCCAGCAGTTTCGCATCATCATAAACTGAGTTGAGATCCAGTGGCGTTGGTGGTGTCCGTAATCCGGGATCAACTTTCCCAAGCGGGAGGAGGGTTTCAATCTGCATGACTGGACTCTGGAGATAACTTTGACCAAGGCAGACCTACCACGACTTGTCTGCCGAGCGAGCGCATCAGGACCAGCGCCATGCCAAAATCGCAGATGCGATGAGCTTTTGGGCGCATAGCTCTGGGACCAAATCCGTGCTTGGTGTGCAGCAATGATTGCGCCCCAGAACACCTTCCAGATCATGATCGTCCGATGACCCGGCGGCAGAACCCTGCAGCAGCTCTCTTGTGGATGCTGATCTCCTGTGCCTTCCTGGCAGGCGTGGCAGCGCTCGGGCGTTACGCGGCGTTGTCCGGACTGCCGCCACCGCAGATAGTTTTCCTGCGCGTGTTCTTCGGCCTGATGACCTTGATGCCGTTGTTGATGATCCGCGGCTCGGATCTGATGCGCACTAAGCAGCTCAACGTCTACATCATACGTGTCGCGATCAGCATGGTCGCGATGTCGACTTGGTTTGCAGCACTGGCCTATATCACGGTCGGCGAGATGACGGCGATCTCGTTTCTCACGCCCATCCTGGCAACAATGGGCGCGGCCTTCTTTCTGCGCGAGGTCGTCAATGTGCATCGTTGGGCGGCAACGCTGATTGGCTTGCTCGGTGCGATGGTCATCCTGCGCCCAGGCATGGTCGAGCTTGGTATCGGACCATGGTTGGCGCTGGCGTCGGCATTGGCGGCAGCTGGTTCGACGCTCTTCATCAAGCGCCTGACAAATCTCGACGACCCCGATCGAGTGGTGTTTCTGACAACGTTGATGCAAACACCGTTGGCGTTGATCCCCGCGCTGTTCGTGTGGACCTGGCCGACGTCGGATGTTTGGCTCTGCGCGATGGGCATGGGCTTGCTCGGGACACTCGGCCATGTGTGCATGTCACGCGCCTTTGCCAGCGGCGATGCTTCGCTCGTGATGGGCATGGACTTTTCGCGCCTACCCTTTGCAGTGCTTTACGGCTTCTTGCTGTTTGGCGAGCTGATCGACTTCTGGACGTGGACGGGCGCCGGCATCATCTTTCTCGCCTCGCTCTACGGTGCACATCACGCCCGCAAGAAAAAGAGCTAGCCGTTTCATTGTTGCATCGGACAGCGGAGAGCTTGTTCACGTTATCCAGACAGAAACCGGTCGAACACATTCCGCATCAGTTTGGAGATATTGTTGTCGAAGTTATTCCACGGCAGGCTGCCACAGAATGTGATCGAGCCGGTGGAGAATACTGCGCCACCTCCCGGTACATCGTAGTAGATCATGTCGGCACGCAGCAGGTTTTCAACGGGTTCGCCGGGCCAGTTGGTGATGTGCGTCAGATGTTCTTCCGGAACCAGGACGAAGGTCTCGGAGTGGTTCTCGGAACTTGCGACGATGCGCACGTTCTCAGGCGTCCCAAGACGTGTGTCGACGCGGTCAAGCTCAAATCCAGCAGCACCACCGCCACTGAAGCCGAAGTCGCCCAGAACATCGCCGTCGATGCCGGCGACAATCCAACCAACGTCTGGATCGTTGGCATCGACCTTGCAGCGATAGTAAGAGCCCTCGAACTGTCCCTGCGCGGAGAAACCGACACCCGCCAAGGCCTGCGGTGGACGGCCGTTGCGTCGCCAGATCCCGCCATAGGTTCCATCAAAAGCGTTGTAGTATTCGCCGGGCTCCGCCGCCCAGGCCCGGATGCCGGTTTCGGCGCGGCGGATTTCGATGGCGCCATGCTCTTCGCCGTGTAGGGCCACCTTCCAATAGAAGCCGTTGCCGCCGAGATAGACGAGCTTGCCGCCGGTGTCGCGATAGTTCTCCAGGGCATCCAGCGTCTCGCTGGTATGATACTCCGGATGGCTGCCGGTGGTGACGCACTTGTAGCCTTGGATGGCTGCGACGCCCTCGTCGTGCAATTCCTGATCGGTGACGATGTCGTAGGCAATGTCCTGACTGTGCAACCAGGAAATCAAATGACTATCCGCTTGGAAGTGCCGCAGTCCTGATCCGGGTCCATAGGGAAACGTCCGGTATCCCGGCTTCATGTTGAACAACGGGCGCTTGTGCGAGGCATGGCAGATGCCCGAGCCATCCTTATGGTAGTTGTAGGTTGAAAGGCCATACTCCTTGTGGGCTGCTGGATTGTGCGGATAACAATTCCATTTGGCGAATTCGTCCTCCCAGGCCGGCGTGTAGTCAGGGCGGGCGTGGTTGCCGTAAATGACATACGTGAAAGTCGAGACGAGCACGCAAAGATCAGCGGTGCGCTTTGACTTTGGCGGCAACACGAAGAACGGAATGGCGTCCTCTGCCCCTTCACAGGAAATCCTTGCAGCATAGATGCCCGATGCCAGATCATCCGGTATTGTAAAGGTAAAATCGGTTTCCCAGCCAAAGTCGTAGATGTCATTCTCGTGGAAATGGATGGCACCGTATTGCTCCGGCGCATGCCGCCAGCACATCTCGCTGCCATTCCAGCTTGCGCCGGTCATGCCACGCGCCGGCAGATTGACGATCCGGCCATGCACACCGTGTGCGCTGGTATCCGTAATGCGGGTCGTCGAGATGCCTCGTGAAAAATCCCAGTGGGCAAGTACGGCATCATCGCTGGGCTCTGCTGAGGCATAGATTGTTGGTGCTTCAATCTTGCCGTTGAAATGATGCCGGGCGTTGCCGTCTATCAGCTCGGCCGCAATAGTCGGCAGGGCGTCATCGCCGAGCTGCGCAGCGTCCAAAGAGATCTGTTCTGTCTCCGAGTGACCATGGGCGTCCAGTGTCTTGAACCCGACGGTGAGCGTGCCGCTACTGCGATTGAGCACCAACCACGCTTGATACCATTTCCGAACCTTGAGAGCCGTGGCGGTCGCAACCACCTCGTCTCCCAATCGCGCGCTGATGCAGCCATCCGCGTTAAGCTGCAGCTGTAACGATCCGAGGCAGACGATGACCTGCGCACCAGTACCCGGCATCGTCGGCCAGATCTTAGCCTCTAGGCGAATGTCGCTGCCGCTTGGCGCTGAAACAGTCTTATCGAAGGCGACATAAGAACCGGGATAGAACGGTTGTTCGCGTGACGGATAGCTGCCTGCGAAGCTCGCCGCCGCATCCTCTTCGACAATGCCCGCACCCTCCGGATTGGGATCTGCAGAAATGACGCGCACAAGCTTGGCATCGAAGTTCGCTTGGTGTGTTGACGAGACCTTGAACGCGATAACGTCACCGGGGCGGCCGGAAAGGCGATCACAATAACCGAGCAAAGAGATGGAAGAGGCCATACGCAGTGATCTCCGGATTGAGTGTTTTGGCGAAGTCTTGCGGCAGTTGAGCGCCCCGTCCCGGTTGACCGATCCGGCGCGACCTGAAACATGTGTGTATTGATTTACCCTCATTGACGAGTGCTGCAAGCGTGAACCGCATCCTTACGATTGAATTCGCCCTGGTGATCGCGCTTGGTGTGTTCTGGGGGCTGAATTGGCCATCCGTCAAAGTTCTATTGACGGAACTGCCGCCGTGGACCTTGCGCAGCCTCGGTCTCGGGTTCGGCACGATCGGTTTGGCGGCGCTGGCCATAGCGATGGGGCAATCGCTTCTCCCGCGCCGCGAGGAGTTGATGCAACTCATCATCGCTGGTCTGCTCTCAATCCTTGGCTTCAATATTCTGACGGCGTTCGGGCAGCTCCTCACCGAAACATCCTCGGCTGTCATCGTGGCGTTCACGATGCCGATGTGGGCGGCCTTGTTCTCCGTGATGTTTCTCAGTGAGGCGTTCTCGAAAGAGCGGGGACTAGCCTTGCTCGTCGGTATGTCCGGCCTTGCCGCCCTGGTCTATGGCGACCTTTCGAAGTTCCTGGCGAGCCCCGGCGGACCGCTTTTTATGCTCGGCGCCGCGCTATCATGGGCAGCCGGCACAGTTGTCCTGAAGGCGCGGGATTGGAGCATCGGACCCATTGCCCGCGCGACCTGGATGGTTGGTGTCTCGGTGCCACCGACGGTCCTGGGCGCGTTCTTGGTGGAAACACCGATGACACAGCCTGCTTTGTCTTGGCCAATCTTCTGGGTTCTTGTCTATCACATCGTGTTTCCGATGGTCGTCTGTCATGCCGTATGGGTCAGTCTTGTCGGCCGATTGCCGGCCTCGGTCGCAGCGATTGGAAGCCTGCTGATCCCTGTTGTCGGTGTTGCATCATCAGTTGTGCTGCTGGGTGATGTTGCAACACTTTCAAAGCTCATTGCCCTAGCGTTGGTCCTTGTCTCGGTTGCTTTGACATTCGCCAAGTTCGGTGCTTCAAGCCGGTGATCAGAGTTGCGGCCCTTGAACGTTTTGGAGAACAGTTATGAAGATTGCAGTGCTCGATGACTATCAAGGTGTGACCCATGAATTGGTCGACTGGAGCACGGTTCCGGATGTCACGATCGTACCGTTCCGCGATCACGTTTATGACCAGGCCGAGTTAATCGCACGCCTTGAAGGTTTTGAGGCTGTGATGCGCATTCGCGAGCGCACCGAGTTTACACGATCGGTCATCGAGGCTCTGCCCAACCTTAAGCTCATCCTGGCCACCGGTATGCGCAACGCCCGTTCACTCGATCTTGCGGCTGCCGATGAGCGCGGCATCACGGTCTGCGCCACGGACGTCCATCACACCACAACGGTCGAGATCGTGTGGATGATGTTATTGGCATTGTTCCGCGGCTATCGCCAGGAAAGTGAAAGCCTGCAGGCCGGGGCCTGGCAATGGGGCTTGGGCCGTGGTCTCGAAGGCAAGACCTTGGGTATTGTTGGGCTTGGCAAGATGGGGCAGCCGGTGGCGCGGGTCGCGCACACGTTCGGCATGAAGGTGATTGCATGGAGCCCTAACTTGACCCAGGAGCGCGCCGCGCCACATGACGCAGAGTGCGTTACGAAGGAGGAGTTATTCCGCCGCGCCGACGCCATTACCATCCATATGCCCGACACCAACGCCACCAACGGGATTGTTGGCGCGCACGAGATTGGGCTGATGAAGCCGACGGCCTTCCTGATCAACACCGCGCGACCGGCGCTCGTCGATGAAGATGCCTTGCTCGATGCGCTCAGGAATAACCGTATCGGAGGGGCCGGCATCGACGTGTTCGAGATCGAACCGCTCGAACGCGACAGCGTCTATCGCACCATGCCAAACGTCATTGCGACGCCGCACATCGGCTTTGTCACGCTTGAGAACTACGAAATCTTCTATCGACAGTCGCTGGAAAACCTGAAGGCCTATCTGGCTGGTGCGCCGATCCGAACCATTACCAGCGACAAGCCGTTCCTTGAATCGTCGCCAATGGCAGGAGAAGATTACAAGGCCTGACACACCGCCGAACTTCCTCCAGACAACAACCAGACAATAACAAGACCAAAGGTAGCTGCTGATGCCCTACTCTGATTATCGCCCCGAGTTGATGGGATCGGCGACGCTGGAGCCGACAGGTGCATTCGAGGCAGGCTCCTATCAGAGTTTCACCCTGACTTACACGGCCGGTCGCTTCGGCATTGACGATACCGGATCGATCAAAATCGGGTTTCGGTTTGCGACCGACTTTGGCCCTGTTCAGTTCGATGATCCGACGGCGCCTGGCTACACCACGGTCGAGGCTTCGAATGGTGCCACGCTGGAATGCAAATGGGAGTTCAAGCGCAACATCCGGCCTTGGAGCCGCTCGCTTTATATCGGCGTCCAGAACCTGTTCCTGAAGCCGGGCGATACCATCACGGTACGGTTTGGTGATCAGCGCCAGGGCTCTCCCGGCATCCGCATGCAGACCTACTGTGAGAAGGAGTTTGAGTTCCGCGTCCTGGTCGATGCCATCGCGACTTATGACTACGTGCCGATCCAGGAAAGCCCCAAGATCTCGATCGTGCCGGGGCCGGGTGTCAATTGGCACGCGATCATGCCGACGGTGCGCCGGGTCGGCGAGCCATTTAAGCTGTTCATCAAGGCCAACGACAAGTGGGGCAATCCTTCCGACAAGATGGAGGACATGTTGCGGCTCTCTTCCAGTCGGCCAATCAACGGCCTGCCGCGTTTCTCGCGTATGCAGGGAACGTCCTTCGCGACGGAGATCGAAGGATTATCGATCGACGAAGAGGGCGATGTTGTCGTCTCCGTGTGCGATGACGATGGCAAAGAGCTGGTGCAGAGCAATCCACTGCGCACGGTACCAGCCAAAACGGACAAGGTGCACTTTTGGGCCGACATTCACGGTCAATCCAACGAGACGCTCGGCACGAACAACGCAGAAGACTATTTCTATTTCGGTCGTGACAAGGCGTTCCTCGATGTCATGAGCCATCAGGGCAACGACTTCCAGATCACCGGTGCATTCTGGAAGGATCTCAACCGCCTCACCGCTGAGTTTGACAAGCCGGGCGAGTTCGTCTGTTTCCCGGGATACGAATGGTCCGCCAACACCGCGGTCGGTGGTGATCGCAACGTATTCTATCGCCGGGAAGGCGAAACCATTCACCGGTCCAGTCACGCGCAAATCGCCGATGCAACCGACATGGTCGACGAGGAGAGTGACGCCCACACCGCACATGAATTGTTTGAGAAGCTCGAAGGCAAGGACTGTGTTGTGATGGCCCATATCGGCGGACGCTACGCCGACATCACATTTGCCCACGACGAAGGCATGGAAAGCGCTGTTGAAGTGCACTCCGCCTGGGGCACGTTCGAGTGGGTTGTGCAAGATGCATTCGATATGGGCTACCGCGTCGGGATTGTCGGCAACTCAGATGGCCACAAGGGACGGCCCGGTGCTGACTTTCCAGGCGCCAGTTTCTTTGGCGCTACGGGCGGGCTGACCTGCTACATCGCCGACAAGCTCGATCGCGATGCCATCTTCCATGCCATGCGCCGCCGGCACCACTACGCGACGACGGGCGCCCGCATCTATCTCGATGTCACCGCGAAGACAACATCCGACGCAGAAGTCTTCCATCGCAATCCGGAGCTCGGCCCGACCCAATCGGACGTATCCCGATCCGCCATGATGGGCGATATCGTGCGGGTATCTGACGCGCAAGTCGAACTCGAGGTCGAAGCCATTGGGACCGTTCCGATTGAGCGCATCGATATCTTCGACGGCAAGCAGTTGATCGAGACCGTGCGGCCCTACAGCGAAGCTGATCTTGGTTCCCGCATCCGTGTCATCTACGAAGGTGCTGAGTATCGCGGACGATCGCGTACCACGGTTTGGGATGGCGAGCTGACAGTCGAAGGCAATGCCATCGCAGCGAGCGAGATCCTATGCAACTGGAATCTTGATCGCGGCATTCAGGCAGCAGGTGCCGATAGAGTGGCCTGGAAAGCGGTGACGACGGGCAACCTCGGCGGCCTGGATCTCAGAGTGCAGGAGGCCGAGGCCGGCGCCATTTCAATCCAGACCAGGCACGTTGAAGCCGACATTGCCCTCGCGGACATCGGCATGGAAGACCTCGTCTTTGATGGCGGTGGCCTGGCGCGGATGATCCGGGTCTATCGTCTGCCAGATCAACTCACCGAAACCCGTCAGGTCCATCGCGCGACCGTGCCAGTGGCAGAGACCGGCGACACCCGACTGTTCGTGCGCGTGACACAGGAAGACGGGCACCGCGCGTGGTCGAGCCCGATCTACCTGTTTCGGTAATGCTCTTACGAGCTACGGTGTAAAGGACATGACCGCGTCGTAGTCATTCACGACAACGGAGTGGCCTCCACCGACAGCCATCACGGCAAAGCGAGCATCGCCGCCGCTGGCCAGAGTGTCGGAAACCTGCCCTCTGACGGTCACCGCACCAAACATGGACGATCGTCCGCCCATGCCGCGTGCCGCTGCCCCAAACCTTGTTTGGTACTGCGCCGGCGTCAGAACGCGCAGAGTGAAGTTGTCAGCCGCTGCAACGATCAGCGCGTTATCGCCCGCTTTGGCCTCTGAGCGAATAATCTTTGCCAACAGTTCGGCAATACCCGCCGCATCCTCCGCCACCACGGTCAAATCCTCAAACCGGCTCGCCTTGTTGGCGTGGTTCTGATACTCCGGCCGCCACACCAGTTCCGGTGTCAGATGCTCACAGAAGTACAGTCGCCCGGCCGAGAACACATCAGGGCTGACGGCAACGGTCTTGAATTTCGCATCGTGCGTTTCGCCGTTGTTGAGCGTGACTGGCCGTGAGAACGATTTCGGCGGATCGCCGGCGGCGCCGACAGACTGCAGATGTGCAAACGTTTCGTCGACATCTGTTGTCTTGAAGACAAGGCCGTTGAGACCCATCGGCGCGGCGGCAAGTTCCGGCCGGCTGATCTCGGCGCCGTCCGGAAAGCCAAGCAGTTCAAGATAGTCCGTGCCGAACATCGCCAGCGCGTTCATCGAACCGAGCGTGTGATAGCCGCGAGGCGTCATGTAAAATCCAAGATCGGCGAACGCTTTCTCGGCGCCGTCCAATCCGCGATGCACATTGATGACAATGTGGTCGAGCTGCATGGGTTGGGTCATAGGTTTGGCTTCTTGTAAACGTCTTTCACTGCGATACGGCCGTCTTTAAAGGTGTAGCGTTCGACACCGATGTCCTCGTGCGCGGCACCGGTTGCCTTGTTGGTTGCGGTGATCCGAAATGTCATGAAGGTGGCATCCGGTGCGTGATGATAGATGACATCTTCGAAGCGAATGTTCTCGAGATCGGTGCTGCGCTTTTGGAGTTGCGCATCGACGGCGTCGCGCCCCGTAATGACGCGCTTGTTGCCGGCATCATCCAAGGTCAGCCACTGGAAGTCACTGGTAACTGTTTCATACAGCGCCTCAACATCGCGCTTGAAAAAGGCGCGGCCAAACCCCTTGAACAGGGCATCGCGCGCCTCGGCCGGTAGCGACATAGCATCATCCTCCTGCACAGTGGCGCTTCAAACCACGCCGAAAGCATGAGATAAGCGTATCAGTTGGCACCCGCCGATGCCAAGTACCGCGCGGGGCTTTGGATTCTGATATTTTGATCGGGGGAAACACGATGAAGCAGATGAAACTCACGGACGAGATTACTGTCGGCTCCGCAATGGAGGAGGCTGACTTCGCAGCAGCCAAAGCCGCAGGGTTCGGATCGATCATCAATAATCGCGCACACACCGACAAGAACCTCAACATCACGCCGGAGCAGGAAGCCGAAGAGGCGAAGAAGAACGGTATGGAGTACCGCCATATTCCGATGACCAGCGGTACGCTTTCGATTGGTGCGTCGAAGGAGTTCGCCAAGGCACTCGCCGAGCTGCCGAAACCGATCCTCGCACATTGTGCCGGCGCAACGCGCTCCGCCACGCTGTGGTCCCTGGCACAGGCAGCCGGTGGCATGGATGCGGAGCAGATCCTGAAGATCACAGGAGATGCCGGCTTCGACCTGTCGGCCCATGGTCCGCTGATGCGGGGTCTCAAAGAAGATGGTGAGAAGGGGCGCTAGGCAGCGATCCAAACCGGCCAAACCAACAAGACGCGGTTCGTGGCCGCAGTGCAGTTAGCGTAGACGGGTCGAAAGATGTCGGCCCGCTTTCACCGGCGTGGTGGGGCTGCGCAGACTCCATTGAGAGCCGGCAAAACACAGTTTCCAAACTGCGCGAGACGACAGCGCAGGTATGGCCTCAGGACACCACTTTCGGTCTGAAGCGCAGCGCAGTTAGTGAACTTAGAATGTTGCAATTGCCCTGATCTTAGATTTGCTCCAAGGTGCCAAAAGTACTGAGGCCTTGGGGGGATTTATGTGTGAATTCCGGCTCTTAACTGAGCATCTGAAGACGTTCGCCGTGCGCGCGCTTGCGTTCACTCTGTTGTGTGGCGCCGCGGCCGTGACCTCCGCGTCCGCCCAGAATGGCAAGACCTGGACCTTCACTGAGGGTAATGATCCGGCAAACGGCGGACGGGCCACGGCCCGCCTTGTCTACGGGGTGCCCGAGACTGACGATCAGCAAGTTGCAGCAATCTGTGAAGCACGCGCCAGCACGAGCACGTCTGTTTCAACCGTCATTCTCGGCGCAGACACCGGTAAACTGAAGAACGGTGCGCGCGTGAAAGTGCGTTTCTCCGGCGGCGGTGATGAACAGGAGATCCAGGGCGAGGTTCTCGGTGTTGGCAACACCAACGAGGCGATCTCGGGCGTCATTATCCAACCCAAGCATGACTCGAAAATCTGGACCATGCTGCTCAGCCGCCTTGCTGTCGATTACACGATACCTGGTTATAGCGCGAACCGTCTAAGGCTGAATGGTGCCCACCCAAAGATCAATTCGTTCGTCAACGCCTGCAAATCCTATGCAGCAGCGGCAGGCGGACAGCAATCTGCCTCTGGCTCGTCTGGCTCATCCGGTGCAATTACCGAGAAAGAAGCTTTCGATATCGCAAAGGAGATTGGCAGCATCGATGGTTGGAACGCGTTTCTAAAACAGTTTCCAAGCGGCTTTCGGGCAGACCTTGCAAGAGCTTTCGTGAAGCGCTTGTCAGGCCAGGGCGGGACGTCAACGTCCACAGCCGGAACGACGACCAAGCCGGCAGGAACCGGCGCAGCGCCAAAAACTACGAAACCGACGCTGCCAACCGTGGCACGCGGTCCATCAACCTCGCGCTGGGCCAACAAGACACAACGGCTTAAGATCGCCGGCAACAAATCCGTCTACACCGCCAGTGTGCGCGTGCCCGGCGTTGAAATGGTCACCTACTGTGCCGAGGATAAGCGCGATGGCGGCTTCGGTCTTGGCGTGCTGCTTCGTCGGAGCGGCAGTTATCCGGCCTTTTCACAACGCATTCGCCAAGGTATTGCAGCGCGCCCGGTGTTTGGAAACGGACCCAATCGGGAAGTCGAGATGTCGTTCTCAAACGGCGAAATCGTCGATGACGCTGCCACCCGGCCGAGACTCACCAATCAGGAGTTGAGTGTCGGACCAAACGCCGGCGTGTTCGGTGAAGGCAGCACGGCTCTTGAATACTTCATGTCGGAAAGTGAAGTGACGGTTGCTCTTGAACCGTTCAAGGCAACATTCCAATTGACCGGCAGCCGCAAAGCGATCTGCGCAGTTATGAATCGCTGCGGGGCGAGCGTGCCTGGTTGTGGGGACGGTGGTTCGACGGCTGTCACACCGGTCACGACCAGCCGATGCTCAGGTGGTCGTTACTTTAGTCGGTCGAAGGGACGTTGCGTGTGCCCGACTAATAAATCCTATTGGAATGGTCGGTCCTGCCAGCGCCTTCGTTGCGGAAAGAACTATAAGTTGGTTCGCGGTAAGTGCGTGCTGCTTCAGAATTGCGGCCGCAATGCCTATCGCAGCCCGGAAGGCGACTGCTACTGCAATCGCGGTTTCCGCAGAACCAATAGCGGGCGCTGTGTCAGAAGAAACGTTCGCCAATGCGGCCCAGGACGGACATGGGTTGGCGCGCAGGGACGTTGCGTCTGCGTTGACAGCCGCAAAGCTTGGAATGGCAGACGCTGCGTATTTCCCAGGCAACGCTGCACGGGTGGACGGACCTGGCAGGATGGACGCTGCGACTGCAATGGCGACAGTGTCTGGAATGGTCGCCAGTGCGTCAAAGAAAACGAGCCGCCACCGCCACGGCAGCAGAACAATGCAAAAAAGAACGTTTGTGCTGTTCTCCAGACCGCCTGCCAACTGGGCTCGAACGCAGCCTGTCGCAACTTCCAGAAAGCAGGCTGTTAAACTGAAGATGGCAAGGCCTGACCATATCCAGTGGTCAGGCCAGCCAGCCTACAGTGTTATCAGAGTATCGACATAACTCTTGTAGACCTGCGACTTCGGCTTATCGAGGTCCTCGGCGTTCACGTAGGTAATCGAACTCTTGCCGAGGTAAGAAGCCGGCAGGATCATTGCGCGAATGAAACGTGACGGCCGGTCTGCTGCAGCCTGCGCGAAGACCGGATCAGGTCCCGCTTCAAACCAGGCTCCGCCAGGCCCGAATGACGTGGAATGGCCCTCGGCGTCGATGCGGATCCCCCCATCTATGAGACATCGGATGCCTGGGCCTTGGTGGGTATGGAGATAAGCACAGCCCCCAGGTGGAAATGAAACGCTATCATTGCGCATCAGAAGGTCGTCACCCGGCAATGCAACTTGATAGCGAAGCTTCACATGTGAAGTGCCATGGGGCTTGGCAAGCATCGTCGGGTTGGACAAAACAGGTGCCAGCTCGAACCGCCAAACGGTTGCACCCGTTGACGCGGCGGTAACCTCAGCAAGTCCACGGCCATGCCAGCTCTGATCGTCGGCGAAGCTGTGTGTGCCGACACCGATGCCGCCATGAACCACGTAAGCGATACGATTGATACCATCATCCGGGAAAGTGAGAGCCCCACCGGCATCGAACACATCTTCAATCAATTGTAGCTCATACTGATCGCTCATCGCGCACTCACTTCCCACGTTCTTGCCGAATGGCATCATAGCGCGGTCGGAAGTCATAGGTTGCGTAGAACTCAGTGTCGAATGCACCCCACGCGCGGCGCTCGATCGCAAGGTTGACGTCGCGCAGCTTCTCAGCCGGAAACTTGAGCGTGACGACCTGACCGATCCCCATCATCACGTACCAGGAGACAATCTCACAACCTTCCGGCGGAAAGTTCTCCCAGAACTCCGTACCGTCAAGTTTGGCGTTGATCTCAGCAAGGTTTTTGTCTTTCTGATGCTTGAGCATGATTGTCAGCATCATCTCGTCAGACCCGTCTGCACCATCGGCCATGTCAGTCTCTCTTTCTTTCTGATTGAGCAAAACGAAACGTCGTCTGGTATCTCACCAACACCATAACTGCAGGTGCAATCGGAAGCGATACCAACAGGCCGGGTAAGACCGTCTTTTATTTGCGCTGACAGATGCTAATAGAATGACCTGAGGACCCGGTGCCCTGCTGCACGTCCGATAGGAGACAGTTATGGGCTACGGCAAATTTACTGAGCGCATGATGGGCATGAGCGAGGGCACCTGGCTGCGCCATGCCAATCCCTGGAGCGGCTGGACGCGCGTCGTCATTGCGCCGATCCTGACGCTCGCCATCTGGAGCCGGGTCTGGCTTGGTTGGTGGTGCCTGATCCCCATCGGGCTCACAGTCATATGGATCTGGATCAACCCGCGCGCATTTCCGGCACCGACCAGCACCAACAATTGGATGTCCAAAGGCGTGATGGGCGAACGTGTCTGGTTGAACCGGAAAGAGGTGCCCATTCCGGCGCGGCACGCGCGCATGGCCGACATCTTGAGCATGACAGCCTTTGTCGGCGTCATTCCCTATATTTGGGGTTTGGTGATCCTTGATCCGTGGATGACCATTGCCGGGCTGGTTATAGCCATGGGCGCCAAGCTTTGGTTTATTGATCGCATGGTCTGGCTGTTCGATGATATGGCCGAGCACAACGAAGAGTACAAGAGCTGGTTGACCTAGCCGTAGCAAACAAGAAGAGAGTCCTGTGAAGCAGATCGAATACTTCTATTCCACCCATTCCGCATTCGCATATATCGGTTCAGCAAAGTTACTGGACATTGCGGCCGCAGCCGGACGCGAAGTTGTCCACCGTCCGGTCAACCTGGGACCAGTCATGCAGGCCGCGGGTGGCAAGCCGTCGCGTGAGCGAACAGATGCCCACCGCCAATACTTTTTTGGCCGTGAGATCGAGCGCTGGGCCGAGCATCGCCAAGTGCCGATTGTCGATTATCGCCCGACCCACCACGATAACTCTCTGGCTCTTTCTAGCGGCATGGTTATCGCGGCCTTGGAGCAAGGCCTGAACGTCGATAAGCTGGTGCACGCGATCATGGTTTCGCACTGGCGCGATGATTCCGATCTTGCAGATGCGCCGACGTTGGCTGCCGTGGCTCGGACGGTGGATGTTGATCCGGAACCACTCCTTGAGAAGGCTATGGCTTCGGATATCCAGGCCAAGTTTGAAGCCAACACCAAGGAAGCCATCGAACGCTCGGTGTTTGGCTCGCCAACTTATTTTGTCGATGGCGACATGTTCTACGGCCAAGACCATCTGGAATTGGTCGACATCGCCTTCTCCAAGCCATTTGGCGGGCAGTGGCCTCGGTAGATCAGGATGCGGCAGCCGGCTCGATCGACTGGTCTCGACAGAAGCGATCGAGCTGCCGCGCGACAGCATCATCAAGATCGGCAATGCCGCCGTCGCGTCCGATGACCGTCACGACGGCTTCGAGCGAACCCTGCCAGTTGAGGATCGGCGCCGCCACCGCACTCAGCCCTGGAATGAACAAACTGTCGACGCTGGCGATACGGCGTTCCCGAACTTGATCCTTGAGCGCCTTCAGGTGCGCCTTGTCGGGAAATGACGTGCCAAGCTTGCGCGCCTCGGCACGTTCCGCCTGCAGGCGATCGCTATATTGACTGGCGGGTGCGAAACTCATGAAGACATGACCGCTGGCCGAAGCAGTCAACGGCAGAACTGAACCAAGGCCCAGAGCTGTCACCAGTTGCGAGACCGAGCGCTCCCAACGCACAACCGTGAGACCGGCGGGCCCCCAGACTGACAGCAGGACCGTCTGCCCGATCTCGGTGGAGAGCGCGGGTAACGCGTCGCTGGTCCGGTTGATAAAGTCATTACGCGCCATTGCAGACAGCCCAAGCCCGATACAGCCCGGGCCGATGTCGTACTTGCCGGATGCTGCGGTTTGCGTCGCGAGGCCAGCGTCGACAAAGCTCGCCATATAGCGATGCGCCTTACTTACCGGCATGCCGGCGGCACGGGCCAAGTCAGACAACCCGGCTGCCTGCTCCTGGCTGGCCAGAACCTTGAGGAGATGCAGGGCTCCGTCGAGCGATTGCAGGCCACCTGTTTCAGTCGTCATGGGAAACCTATGCAGAGGAAAGCCGTATCGGGCATTGCATAATATAGAATAAATTGCATAATATGCAAAATACGGAAACGCGGTGAGTGCATCAGCATGTCGTCCATGCGCAAGTTTGCGATCATTGGGGCCGGTCCTGCCGGGCTCTATTTGGCTTATCGGTTGAAACGGCGGCTGCCGGATGCCGATGTTCGTATCTATGAGCAAAATCCAGCTGACGCGACGTTCGGGTTTGGTGTGGTTTTCTCCGATCAAGCCTTGGCTTTTCTACAGGCCGACGATGCTGAGACGGCCGCAGCGATCACACCGCACATGCAGACTTGGTCTGACATGCAGCTCAATCACCGCGGAGAGGTCATCACCCTCGATGGTGTCGGGTTTTCCGCCATTGGTCGATTGGAGCTTCTACAACTCCTGCAACAACGTGCGGCTGATGTTGGCGTGACGCTCGGCTTCAACGAGCAGGTCAGCGACCTGGCTGAGCTAGACTGGGCCGATGTCATTGTCGGTGCTGATGGGCTCAATTCGATGGTACGGCGCGCGCACGAAGGCGACTTCGGAACATCGCTCTCATACTTCGACAACAAATTCGCCTGGTTCGGTACAAGCAAAGAATTCGATACGCTGACACAGACTTTCGTCGAAACGGAGTGGGGCGCCTTCAATGCCCACCACTATCGTTATGCGCCGGGACGCAGCACGTTCATTGTCGAGTGTGGCCGCGAGACCTGGCATCGCGCTGGGTTCCGGAGCCTTGATCCGGAGATAACACGCGACCGCTGTGAAAACATCTTTGCGGACGTTCTGGATGGTCATCCGTTGATTGCCAACAAGTCCGACTGGCGCAGCTTCCCGATGCTGTGGAATGCGCGCTGGAGTTTTCGGAAATCGCGTCCTTCTCGGCGATGCACTGCACACCGCGCACTTTAGTATCGGGTCGGGTACGCGCCTCGCCTTCGAGGACGCGATCGCACTCGACATTGCGTTTAGCCGGGCACCCCGCTGACTGCGAGGCCGTGTTCGCCGCATATCAATCGAACCGAGAACCAACTCTGCGCAAGCTGGTGATGGCTGCAAATACCAGTGCGCAATGGTACGAGAACTTCGGCGAACGCATGCAGCTTGATCCAATTGACTTCGGCTACGACTACATCACGCGATCAGGCCGCGTGACGATTGATCGGCTAAAGAAAATCGCGCCGCGGTTCGCCGAGCGTTATCTGGCAGCGCGCCCACAACCCATCACCGATCCCGTCGCTGATGACAGTGCCGGCGCAACAGAGATCGGTTTTGACAAGTCGCGTCACGCCAATGCCAGTCAGATCCTGTTCGACAACCTCACCAACGGCAACGCCGATCGCCCGGCGGTTCAAGGCCCCTTTGGCAGCATCAGCTATCGTGAACTCTGTGCGTTGTCCGCCCGGTACGGCAACGCGCTGAAAGACTTCGGTCTGAGGCGCGGCGAGCGCATTGTCTTTCTGACGGACGATACACCGTCAACGGCTGCCGCCTTTTTCGGTGCTATGCGGGCAGGTTTCGTGCCGGTCGTCTTGAATACGTTGACGCCTCCGGATCTGTTGCAGTTCTATCTGCAGGATAGTGGCGCGCGCATTGCACTCGCCGACGGCGCCTTCGCCTCGACATTCAATGCAGTAGCTGTCGCCGACACGCAGCTGGAGAGCGTCGTTATCATCGGTGACGCTGCGAGCACTGCGGTCGAGACAAAGTCAGAGCAGGCCTTCCTGGATGGTGCCGCGACAATGCTGGCCGCTGCACCGACGCGGCCCGATGATATGGCGTTCTGGCTCTATTCCTCCGGCACGACGGGACGGCCCAAGGGCATCGTGCATTTGCATCACGATCTAGCCTACACAGCGGAGAGCTACGCCGATCATATCCTCAAACTCACAGCCGATGATGTCTGCTATTCGGTGCCGAAAATCTTCTTCGCATACGGCCTCGGGAATACGCTGACATTCCCGTTCTCTGCCGGCGCGTCCTGCGTTTTTGATGCCGGGTCAGCCGCGCCCGGACACGGTCCTGGCTGCCATCCAGAAACATAAACCGACAGTCTTTTTCGGATTGCCAACGCTCTATACCGCTTTGGCCCGCGCGCCCGGTGCCGCAACCACGGATTTCTCAAGCCTTAGGCTGTCCATCTCGGCGGCCGAAACGTTGAGCAAAGCTGTTTTTTGATCAGTGGCGTGACCTCACAGGTCAGGAAGTCGTTGAAGGGCTCGGCTCCACGGAACTGCTGCACATCTACCTGTCGAACCGGCCGGATCGCAAGAAGCTTGGCGCTGCCGGCATGCGTGTGCCCGGCTACGAAGTCGAACTACGCGACAGCGGCGGCAAGGTCCTGGACGATAACGAGGAAGGCGTCCTTTGGGCCCGCGCTCACTCCAGCGCACCGCTCTATTGGAACCGACCGGATAAGACCGCCGAGACCATGCAGAGCGACTGGATCAATACCGGCGATCGCTTCACGCGCGATCATGACGGCTTTTTACTTTTTCAAGGGGCGTGCAGACGACCTTATCAAGGTCAGCGGCCAATGGGTGCATCCACTGGAAGTCGAGCGATGCCTCCAAACTCATGAGGGTGTTGCAGAATGCGCTGTATTTGCGCACAAGCTTGATGACGAGCGTATGACCTTGCGGGCATTCGTGTCCATGAAAGCCGGTCTGCCGTCAGATCCACAGGCGACGTCGGTGTCATTACAAGACTTCGTCAAGCGCACGTTGCTGCCCTACAAATATCCGCGCATAATCGAATATCTGGACGACTTGCCAAAGACCGGGACGGGTAAGCTTGATCGCCATGCACTGAAAGAGCGCCCTGTAGCTGCCGTAAGCGGCGATGCCTGAACGAAGAGGATCTCACGTTATGGATCAACCTCCTGCTGAAACGCCTGAGCGCCGCGCCTTCTACGACAAAATCGACCCGAAAAACCTGACACCGTTATGGGCGGTCATGTCGTCGATGATTACGCCTGAGCCGACCAGCGCGTGTGAACCCGCGCTGTGGAACTTTGCCGATGTCAAAGAGGCGCTGCTCGAAGCCGGTGGATTGATCACGGCCAAGGAAGCCGAGCGCCGCGTGCTTATTCTGGAAAACCCCGGCATGCGTGGGCAATCCAAGATCACGACGTCGCTCTATGCCGGCATTCAGTTGGTCCTGCCCGGCGAAGTCGCACCGGCCCATCGTCATAGTCAATCAGCGCTACGCTTTGTGCTTGACGGCGCCGGGGGCTCATACTGCTGTCGATGGTGAAAAGACAATCATGCAGTACGGCGACTTCGTCATCACCCCACCGATGGCCTGGCATGATCACGGCAATGAAACCGATGAACCAATGTTCTGGCTGGACGGTCTGGACATCCCCTTGGTCCAGTTCCTTGATGCGTCTTTCGCGGAAGGGTTTGGCGAAGACGAGCAGCCCGTGACCCACGCAACGGGCCATTCCTACGCTGCTTACGGACATAATCTGATGCCGGTGGATGACCGCTCGAAGAGCATGGTGTCTCCGGTTTTCAATTACCCCTACGAGCACGCCCGCGGAGTCCTCGAAAAGCTCAAATCCGAAAGCGAGCTCGATGCCTGTCATGGTCTCAAGATGCGCTATACCAATCCGCGCACGGGTGACTGGGGCAATGCCGACCATCGGCACTTTCCTGCAATTGCTGCCAAAGGGGCTTCACGACGTCGCGCTACCGTGCCACGGACGCGACGGTGTTCACCTGTGTCGAAGGAGAGGGCCGCTCGACCATTGGCGACACAGTTCTTGAATGGAAACCCAAGGACATCTTCGTTGTGCCGAGCTGGCGGCCGGTTGTTCACGAGGCCACGTCAGAGGCTGTCTTGTTTTCTTATTCCGACCGACCGGTCCAGGAAAAGCTGGCTCTATTCCGAGAAGATCGCGGGAATGCCTGAGCCGGCAATTGACTTTGCCGAAAGAGAGAGCGTCAATAGGGAACAAGAGTGACGGCTGACACGCAACGCGATGTTGGTCGACAATGAGGAGACGCCTGATGACGCAATATACGTTTGACCATATCCACCTCTTCACGGGCGATCCTGAAGGAATGGCGACTTACTTTGAGAGTATGTTTGGTGCGGAGGTTATCCGCTCGTCGCCCGGTGGTCAGCCGCGCATTGATTTGAAGCTCGGAGGTGCCAACATTTTCATTCTGGATGTCTCCGGCAATCCAGCAGCCGTGGATGGCGCAGCCCATCCCTATCGTGGTCTCGACCACTTTGGCTTGTTGGTGCAGGACATCGACAAGGTGTGTGACGAACTCAAGGCCAAAGGGGCCAACTTCACTAGGGTGCCTGAGACGATCCGGCCCGGGACGCGAATTGCCTTCATCGAAGGACCAGAGGGCGTCTCCATCGAACTTCTCGAGCGCGGACCACATATCACTTAGAGCAAGATCGTTCCGGGACGAAATCGCTGTTCGAATTGCTCACGCCACCGGCCGGAACGTGTTTCTTGCTCGACTTCATCAGGTTAGAGCCCGAGGAGGCAGCCGTGGTTGCTTTTGGACCAATTACGCCAGTTCTGCGAATGTTCGATGAGCAGAAAGCGAGAGAGTTCTATATCGATTTTCTCGGCTGCGCAGTCGTCTTTGAGCACAGGTTTGGAGCCAACGCGCCGCTCTATCTGGGCCTCTCGTTGCTAGGCTGCAATCTCCACCTGTCGGAGCATCATGGTGATGCATGTCCCGGCGCACAGGTCCGCATCAATTGCGATGACATCAAGGCCTATCAGCGGACACTAGCGTCAAAGGACTACAAGTACGCAGCGCCCGGTGAGCCCAATGAAATGCCCTGGGGCTCGCTTGAACTCACGATCGCCGATCCGTTCGGTAATCGCCTGACGTTCGTTCAGGAGTAGTGCGCCCGCGGCCTGCGCTGCGCTTGAACTGCCGTGGCATTCAGCATGTCTGCGCATCCTGTCCAACAGTGACAATTCAATTCCGTTAGCGCAGTTGAACCATTGATTAGGACAATTGATGGCATCCTGGCGTTTGGTTGCAGCAAGCCTGCAGCAATCGTGCTTAACGAGGAGTTCCAAATGACCCGTAAGCGAACAAACCAAGCCATGGCGCTTGCCTTATCCGGCTTGCTGCTGCTGTCTGCTTCAGCACCGGTCGTCGCACAGAATAGCGGCCCGCGCACAGGCAAGCAGATCAACTGGCAGGAATATATGACCTCAGCCGGCCTCGTCAGCGCAATTGCTTCGGCCATGTCGTACGTCGATCATTGCAGCAAGCCCCTGGTGATCGAAGAATGGCGTCGCAGCAGTGGAAAGCGTGATCTTGTCTTCAACTGCAACGGCAACGAAGACGAAGAAGGCAGCGCCATTCTTTCGATTCAGCGGTTCGGTAGTTCGCCCTGGATGCCGGCAGGATTCAAGTTCGCTGGATAGTGCTATCTGCTCAGTTGCGGTCCTTCCTATTGTTCCCGCATGGCCCGGCGGAATTGATCGGTGAGCGGCGTCAGCAGGTAGTCCATCACAGTATGCGCTTCCGTCTGGATGAAGACCTCTGCTGGCATGCCTGGGACCAACGATTTCTGACCAAGCTTGTTCGTCTCACCGGCATCCAAGGCAATCTGCACGAGGTAGTGATAATTTTCCTTGCGTTCATCCGTGAGCAGGTCTGCCGAGACATTGATCACCTTGCCGTTGAGTTCCGGCGTCGTGCGCTGGTTGAAGCTCGTCAGACGGATCGAGACGGGCTGGCCGCGCGCGACCTGATCGATGTCCTGGGGTTGGATAGCTCCCTCAACAATCAGGCTTGCACCGGACGGCACGATCTTGAGAAGTTCCTGGCCCGGCGCAACGACGCCTCCGACGGTGTGAACCTGCAGCGCGTGAACGCGGCCCGCAATCGGTGATCGCACTTCCAGTCTGCGTCGATTGCTCGTCAGGCGCTTGAGGTCGGCAATGAGGCGTCCGTGTTCACCTTCCAGCTCAGCATAGTCGCGCTGGATCTTCGCCAATTGGCTGCGCGGCACCAATCGCTTGGCTTCCAAGGCCTTGAGATCTGAAAGCTCGCTTTTGAGCAGCGCGAGCTGATCACGTTTGGCACGCGCCTGCGATCTTAGCCCTTTGATCTTCTCATTGGCCTGCTCCGGATCGAGCTTAAGAAGCAGCTGGTTCTGGGCCACTTCCTGGCCTTCCCGCACAACGATCTGCGTAACAATCCCCCCCTCGAGATGCTGAACGGACTTGGAGTTGGCTTCGATCGCGACTTTGCCTGTCGCGACGACCGCGCCGTTGATTTCGGTAATGATTGCCCAGCCGCCGAAACCAAAGACCAAGGCAGCGACGGTCATTTTGGCAAAGGCCAGATAGCTATCGATCCGTGCATCTTCGCGGGCAAGTTCGTCGTCAAGTTGTGCGGCCATCTTATTTTGCGACATGTAGTGACCTCTTGCGTCCAATGGATTTTGCTTGCGCCGTGGCGCGCAGGACGTCCCCTTTGGTGCCAAAGGTGGACTGGCGACCGTCGTTCAACACTAGGATGTGGCTGACGTGCTCCAGGGCTCTGCGCCGGTGGGCCATGACCACAACGGTTCGGCCGTCGTCGCTGACCGCCTTGATGGCTGCAGCCAAAGCAGCCTCTCCATCCGTATCAAGATTGGAGTTGGGCTCATCCAACACGATCAACGCCGGGTCGCCAAAGAGGGCTCTTGCAAGTGCAAGGCGCTGGCATTGACCACCAGAGAGTTTCGCACCGCCTTCACCCACGCGCGTATTATAGCCATCACTGAGGCCAAGGATCATTTCATGCACATTGGCGCTGCGGGCGGCAGCAATAATGGCATCGGAACTGGCTTCCGGGTCAAACCGCGCAATGTTTTCGGCAACGGTCCCATCGAACAACTCCGCATTCTGAGGCAGATATCCGATATGGCGACCCAGCTGCTCCGGAGGCCATTGTTCGAGCGGTGCGCTATCCAGACAAACGTGACCGCGTAGCGTCGGCCAAACTCCGACCAGGATTCGGGCCAAGGTTGACTTGCCGGATCCACTGGGCCCCAGGACGCCAAGCGCATCGCCTGGCTCCAATTTAAAATTTAGCCCCTTGAGGACGGGTTCGCGTCCACCGCTGGCGGCTGCAAAGACGTTGTCGACATGCAACTGGCCGGAGGGTTCGGGGAGCGTGAGGCGCTCGGCCGTATTTGCTGAAGCAGTAAACTCCTTGGCCAGTCTGAGCAGTCCCTGGCGAGCTGCAATGAAGCCGCGCCAATGCGCGATCGCCAGTTCGACCGGGGCCAGCGCGCGCGCCATAATGATGGAGGCTGCGATCATCACACCCGGAGATATCGCGTTGCCAAGCGCCAGATAGGCGCCCATGGCCAACATCGCCGATTGCAGAAGGAGGCGCGATGTCTTGGTGATCACCGACAGCAGCCCGGCCACATCGGCGGCCTTCGTCTGAGCGATCATTTCGGCATTGTGTTCCGCAAGCCATCGCTTCTGGTACCTGTTGGTCATGCCCATGGCCTGCAGGGTCTCACGGTCACGCCGCGCGGCATCGAACGTGCGTTCCGCCTTAGCGCCATGTTCAACCGCGGCAGCCACCGGCCTGCGTGAGAAGAATTCGTTGAGAATGGACAGCACGACAAGCAGTGCCGCACCGACCAGGGCAACCATGCCAAGCGCCCAGTGAAAAAGCGCGATGACGCAGAGATAGATCGGTGCCCAGGGCATATCAAAAATAGCGATCGTACCAGCACCTGACACGAACTGTCGAATATGCTGAACATCCTTGTAAAGCTGCGTGCGTTGTTCCTGGCCTGCTCCTCCACCGACTCGAATGGCGCTTGCAAAGGCCTGGCCGGCGAGCATGCGGTCGAACCGAAGCCCTATCCGCACCAGTAACCGCGAACGAATGAAATCGAGCAACCCCATGAAGGCAAACAGGCCGATGACAAGTCCAAACAGTGCGGTCAGGGTTGGCACGCTCTTGCTCGTCAGGACGCGATCATAGACCTGCAACATGAAGAGCGGTCCGGTGAGCATCAGCATGTTGACGAAGAAACTCACGGTGGCAGCGCCTAGCAAAGCGCGCCGGCATGCGCGTCGCACATCTCGCAAGGACGAGATTTTGTCGTCCTCCTGCGCCGCAGCCGAGGCTTGCACTTGTTCGGCTGGCTCTCGTCGCAGAAGCGAGCTCAGCAATTCGCGGGCACCAGGCTTGGTTGGAGCGTCGATGTCGGAAGTTTGAGCGTGATAGGCGGCTGGTTCATCGGCTGCGGTGGCTTGATCCACCTGCTGGCCCGACGTTTGATTGAGATTGTCATTGACCGGACTGGCGCTCGCGAACCGCTTGAGACGTTCCGTCAGAGCCATGATGTTGGACGATGCTGTCGTGGCGCGTCGGTCCATGGCAACCGAATGAGGCAAGCCAAACGGCACGGATGGCATGCTGTTGTCCGCCGAGCGTCCACCTTTCGGCTGATTGGGATCGCGCTGGCCGAGACGGCGCTTCAGCATGACAAGCAAGACCCCGCCCACCGCCAAGCAGGCCCAAAAGCCGAGCCATAGGCCGAACAGCTGCATTAGTGGCAATTGGTGCAGTGGTGTGATGAAGGCAACGGAAGCAATCGAAAGCCAGCAACACAGTGATGTCGATCCAATCAGCGAGGCCTTGATAACGTCGCCCCGCGAGAGATTAAGGACCAATGGTCGGCTGACTTTGCTGCCGAGCGGGATCAGGTACTCCTGCATCAACAAGGCATTGAACGAGAGGACCGTCGCAATCACCAGCTTGAGCGCAACCTTCGGCGGCAACGTCGCAAATGAGAACTTGCTGACTACGAGTGCTGTGCCGCTCGCCCATAACAGGCAAAGCCCGACAATGACCAGCACGTGCAAACTCCAGATGAGTCCCGGTCGTGGCGACGGGCCATCGTGCATCAGGCAGCGCATGGCCACGACGTGGCCGGCGATCGCACCACCAAGCCCAAGGGCGATACCCGAGATGTGCAGGGTCTTGAGGGTCGGAAACCACTCCAGTGTGCGCAGCCACAACGAGAGCTCTTCAATCATATTTTTCTTGCCTTGTTATGGCTGTTGGTGAAGCAACGGCATGGAAAGGCCGTCAGGCCCATCCGCGATGGGGCGGGCGGGCCTGACGGGACGTTCAGGGATGATCGGGCTAGGCTGCCGCGTCATCCTGAAGTTCGAGGTTCAACGTCGGATCAGTATCCGCGGTTGTCGTCGCTGTTGCGCTGTCCGCTGCCGCGTTGGCGCTATCGGCAGCTTCAAGCGCTGCCATCTCATTCAGCTGATCATCAACAGACATTGTTGCTGAACTCGGTATATTCAGCAGCTCCGACATCAGATCACCTTCCAGCAGGTCAGCGATCTCGTCCGCATCAGCGGCAGCAACCAGGTTGCCGTCCTGGACGGCAAAGGTTTCGCCGGAACCGTTGAAGTGGACATGCTCGACGTCGCTGACCATGTCAGTGACACCGTTGCCATCGGTGACAAGAAATCCGCCACCATCTGCAGCTGTAAAGGTGTAATCGCCAGCGGCACCGTCAAGCACGATCACGTCGAGACCGCGACCACCGTCGATGAGATCCTCGCCGGCACCGCCGTACAGCACGTCATCACCAGCACCGCCGTCGATGACATCATCCGCTGCGCCACCAACCAGCACGTCTTCACCACGGTTGCCGCGCAACTCATCCTGACCGGCACCGCCAACCAGGATGTCATCGCCAAAGTCACCGGCCAGAAGGTCGTCGCCTTCGCCGCCGGAGATGACGTCATCACCATGGCCACCAGAGATGTCATCATCACCTGCTGAGCCATCGATGCGATCGTCACCCCAGCTGCCCGACATGTCGTCGTTGAGAGCAGCACCGATCAATAGGTCGTTGCCCGTTGAAGGTGCAGTCGATGCCGGGTTGTCCGCTGAAGGTGTCAGCAGCTGTTGCAGCATGGTCATAACGGTTGGCGGCGATTGCGAACCGTCATCCGATGCACTGTCGTCCGACGAGCCATCATCACTTTGACTATCATCGCTGCCACTGCCGGCGTCAGCAGTATCATCACCCGTCGAGCTATCGTCAGATGCAGTGGTATCGTCAGAGGCTGAGCCATCGTCGGAGCCACTATCATCTGAAGCTGTCGTATCATCATCCGAGTCAGATGCCGATCCATCATCTGACGCAGTGTCGTCAGAGGCGGTATCATCGGACGAAGCCGTATCATCGTCGCTTGATGCGGTGTCATCCGACGTCGATGAATCATCGTCTGAGGCGCTTGAGTCATCAGAGTCCGTCGCGCTGTCGTCAGAGCTGTCAGCCGTCGGAACCGGGTCATCGGACCGCATCAGAGGTGATATGGCCTCCTGATACTCGTCGATCGTCTCGACGATACCAGCATGCGATGCCGCATCGGTCGTGAAATCAGCCTCGGTAATGACGTTGTCCAAGACCGTAATCGTGCCGAGCAGATCGAGATTGTGGGCACCGCCACCTGCGCCCTGGTTGGACCGCAGCTGCAGGACCGAATCCTGATCGCCATCACCGTCGACATCGAGAACGTTAATCTCGGACACCTCGGTGGTGTGACCTTCGATTGTGATGGTATCACCTTCATCGCGATTGAAGTCGGTGATGGTGTCGTTACCGATGCCGTCCACCCAGTGGTCGTGGACATCATTGTTTTCGCCAGCAACACCCATCCAGTTGATCGTCCGATCATCGTTGACGTGCCGGTTGATGATGTCTTCCTTGGCATTGATCAGCGTTTCAAAGAAGAACTCATCTGCGCCTGCTCCACCGGTCAGAACATCGTCGGATGGCAGATTGGCCTGGCTCGGGTAAACCATGCGGGCATCGAAATCGACTTCGTAATCCGGATCATCAGATCGATCGAAGTCCTGCGCAATGACTGGCTCACGGGCATCGGCGCGGCTTTCAAGGCGATCGTTTCCGTCGCCGCCAATCAGCACATCTTCGCCGTGACCACCTGACAAGGTATCGTCGCCGGCGCCGCCGGAAACCGTATCATCGCCGTAGCCACCCATGACGGTGTCGTTGCCAGCACCACCATCAAGTGTATCGTTGCCGGCACCGCCGTCTATGGTGTCATTGCCACCTTCACCCGAGATCGTGTCGTCGCCGACCGGAACGGGTGGTGGTGTTGGTGCCATGGCGTTCGAGAGGTCACCCGGGCCGTTGGCCACCAGTTCGGCGACCTGCGCAGCCGACAAGGCCATGTCAGGCGTTGCGCCACCCCAGAAGCCGACATTGGCAATGCCGCCTTCAAAGTGCTCGCTGAGCCGCTCATCAACACCAAGGGCTTCAGCCGTGGAGGATTCGTTGGAAACGCGGGTATTGGCGCCGATCACAAACGGTTTGTCATTGCCGATTGCGTAGCCGCCGACGAACTCACTCATGCTTTGGCCACCGGCACCGCCGACGGTGTCAAAATCATCGTCCGAGAGAGCTTCCCCGTTCAGATACGCTGTGACACCAGCCGCGCCAAAGCTAAGCGCGACATGCTGCCAGTTGCCTTCACTGACGAGGGGTTCCTTCGAGCGCCACTCATGATTGTAACCGCCATCATTGCGGCCTTCACCTTCGGCAACCCGAATGAAGAGGCGTCCATCACCTTCAACCCGAATATGGAAGTGACCACCGTCGTCGGCGTTGGACTCGTCCTTGGAGATAATCGTTTGGCGTCCACCCAGATCAACGGGGTTGAACCAGGCTGTGACGGTGCCATTGAGAACCTGATAGGCTTGGTCATTGGCAACGTAGGCAAAGGAGTCTTCCTGGACACCGAACAGTGCTGCAGGCGTTGCGCCGTCCGGACCAGGCATGAACGGCACGCGCGTCTGCAAGCTGGCTTCGCCGTTGTCATCAATGTAGTAGCGGGCGTCTGAAATGCCGGTCGCATCGGCGAACGTGCCATCCGTCTCACTCAAAGACCAATACGAGATTGGTGCATCGAGCGATGATGTTTGCGTAGGTATCGGATCGCCTTCGAGCACATCGTCTCCAGCGGTGCCGACAATTGTATCGTCAGTCGCATCAACCAGTTCGCGCTGATAGATGTTCTCGACGAACGCCGGTCCGGGGTTTTCGCCCGGATCCCGTGTGTCGACGTCGGCGGCAAACGGGTTTTCCGTCTGGGTCGACATGATGTCGGTATCGGGTGTCCCGGTCGGAGCGACGGCTTCGATGATCTCGTCGATCGTTTCCACGACGCCGTAGGTTTCCATGGCCTTGATATCGAGGTCATCAAGCTCGATACGATCGCCATGTACGATCATCTGGCCGAGGAAGTCACCATTGTGGGCGCCGCCGCCGTTGCCTTGGTTCGAGTAGATCTTGATGATCGATTCTTCATCGCCATCGCCGTCAACATCGGCATAGGAAATCTCAGGGTCGACCGTGTGGCCATAGACCAGGATGCGGTCGCCTTCTTCCTTGTCGTAGTCCGCAATGACATCGGTGCCAATGGAATCAATCCAGTGGTCGTGCGCGTTGTTGTTCTCGCCGGCGACGTCGGCCCAGTCGATGCGGCCGTCATCATCGGTATGCTTGGCAATAATATCTGCCTTGGCGTTGATCTGGGGCTTGATCAGGAAGGTGTCGGCACCTTCACCGCCAACCAGAATGTCATCGGCAACGAACGGTTGGTTGGGGTAAAGCCGGTCTGTGGCCGGGTCAATTTCGTCGTTGCGTCCGGCGTTCGGATCATAGTCTTGCGCAATGACCGGTTCGCCCGCATCCGAGTCGGAAATCAACGTGTCATCACCGGCGCCGCCAATCAGCAGATCCGAACCGCGATCGCCGTCGAGGACATCGTTACCTGCGCCACCTTCCAAGCGGTCATCACCGTAACCGCCATTTACAATATCAGCGCCGTCCTGGCCGACGAGAACGTCGTTTTCTTGGCCGCCATTCAGGGTTTCACCTTTCGCCATCTGTCTTCTCCTACAACTTCATTAATGGGTTTTGGGCTGTGCCCGCAGCTCAAGCGGCGCAGGCACAAGGCGCAGCACGGCACATTCTCCAAACAGCAGTGCCGATGAAGTTCAGGTCGTGCAGCTATGGTGTCGTTTGGGTGGGCCGGCGGGCGAGCCGCATGCGTGTGGTCAGCATGCTTCCGTAATGGCTCGCTGGCGCCTTCACCTCACACGTGCGTGTCGGTTAGTCAGGTGTTTTGATCATGGTCCCCAGTCCTCTTGTGCCTTCTCTCCATTTTACCGTCGTGCCATCTTCAGCCCCCACTGAACTGATGGCACGGTGGTCCCTTGAGGCGCGCTCATATGGGCAGCGCCTTATTTCGAGCGCGCGTTGACCTTGGTGCTCCAGCCGCGCAAAGCGCCCGCGTTTTGTCGTTCGTTCTGGTCAATCTTCCCGGGCAGTGCGTTGCCAAGAAAACCTGAGCCACCAGCATCCGGATTGCTGGTGCCCCACCATTTGCCGCGCACCGTGCGGTAGTGTTGCTTTGGATCGTATTGCTCCGCACCTGGGACAAGTTTGTTAAGTGTCAGCAAGCCCGTCGATCGCAACAGCGCATAGGTCGTGACATGTAGATCGCGTTGCGTGGTCAGAAGGCGGATCCGCAGATTGACGAGCTCACGTTCCGCATCGAGCACGTCGAGAACGGTGCGTCGCCCGGCTTTTTGTTCTTCGCGGACGGCTGAGAGTGCGCGCTCCCCGGCCTTGACCGCCTTTTGTTCGAGGGCACGGCGTCGGCGTGCAGCCCTGAGTTCCGTCCAAGCAGCACCAACCGCCTCGCCGACGCGTAACTTGGCATCGCGTACGTCGCGATCGCGGCCGGCTGCGACGTGGCGGGCGCCACGAATACGGGCCGAAGCGGCACCACCCTGATAAAGAGGAACGCGGACACGTCCGAGCACGGAGGCCGAATCGTCCTCCCGGATGTTCGAGGAGGTGTTGAATTCGCGATTGTAACTGCCAACCAACGTGACTTCCGGCAGCAGCGCACCGCGGGCCTTGTCGATCGCGTGTCTGGCAGAGTCGTGTTTGGATTGCGCAGCCTGGATGATTGGGCTGTTGGTCTCTGCAATGCCAACCGCCTCGCGCAGCGATCCGGGCCAGAAGCGCTTCGGCAAGCGTGGCATGCGCAGGGACTTGGCTTTCAGGCTGGTCACTCGCGCGAATCGGATGCGGCTGATTCGAAGATTTGCTGCGGCCTGCTCCAGGTCGGACCGCGCCAGCG
Organism: Hyphomicrobiaceae bacterium; assembly: GCA_965247245.1. Lineage (GTDB taxonomy): Bacteria > Pseudomonadota > Alphaproteobacteria > Rhizobiales > Hyphomicrobiaceae > Tectiglobus. The sequence continues at coordinate 430,189 of CBDFGV010000001.1, forward strand.
CCGCGCGCTGCTTTGTTTGCTCGACATCCGTCATCGTCGCCTGGCCACGGCCGAGCCGTTCCCGCGCACCCACCAGCTCACGCCGAAGCGCCGTGAGGGTCTTGCGACGATAAAGAACAACACCCTCGTCACGCAGCACATCAAAGTACGACGTGGCCGTCTGCAGGAGAACCTCGCTCTCTCCCGCGCGCAAGTTCTGATGGGATGCTTTGACTTCCGCTTCCGCCTCAGAGACGCTGCTGCGGGTACGAAACCCATCGAAGATCGGCTGCTCAATGCGGGCGCTGTAGCCATAGGTCTCGTTGGAATCGCGGCCGGAGCCGGCAACGGTATTATCCCTTGACGTCGCGCCATAGAAGGCATCGCCGGATACCTTGGGACGGTAGCCGGAAAGCGCCTCGGGGACCGACTCATCGACACTGCGCGCCTGATAGCGCTGCGATTGCAAAGCGGGATTATGGCGGTAGGCGGCGACAAACGCTTCGGACAGGGTTTGTGCGCGCAACTGGCCAGTTGTTATAGCGAGAACAACAAACAGTGCTGCGTAAAGATATATCCAGAAGACGAGGGAATCCGAGCTTGCCGATGAACGGCTTCGCAGTATCTCATCACGCGAGTCAAATCCCATAACTTTCTCCAAGACGCAGCATCTCTTGCCGCTTGAAGCGGAATTGAGCCGTCTGCATTGACTACGCAACACCTTGAAAAACATGCAAACAATGCGCGGAAGAATGTGGGCAAATATTGTTGTTTCGATTTTTTTATATTTCGGATTATTTCATTACGGAGTCTCATTTTGAATTAAAGGGAGATGCGCGCAGCTTTATTGCCAGTAAAACCCCGACACGTTTTTGATTGCGATCTTCAGCACGAATAAAAGTGGAAAAGAAGAAGCCGCGCAGTTGGAAACCGCGCGGCCTGATTCTGACGGTGAGGGGTTGGATTATCGATTCACTCGGTCCAGCAACGCCAGCATGCGTGATGCAATCAGGTCGTTGTACTCCTCAAGAGCGAAGTGGCCGGTATCCAGCAGGTGGAACTCGAGATCCTTCAGGTCGCGCTTGTAGGGGTGTGCGCCTTCTTCCGGAAAGATCGGATCGTTCTTACCCCACATCAACAATGTCGGCGGTTGGTGTTTGCGGAAGAGAGCCTGCCACTTCGGATAGAGCGCCGGATTGGTGCCGTAGTCGAGGAACAATTTGAGTTGGATCTCCTGGTTGCCCGGTCGATCAAGCAGGTATTGGACATGCCAGTAGTTGTCGGGACTGATGAGTTCCGGGCGTTTAACACCGGTGAGATACTGCCACTTGGTTCCATCAAGTTTGAGGAAACCGCGCAGCTTGTCACCGTTCTCTTTCGAGGAATCAGCCCAGTATGCGCGTATGGGATCCCAGAATTCGCGAAGGCCTTCTGCGTAAGCATTACCATTTTGCACGATCAGTGCCGACACGCGCTCGGGTTCTTGAGCAAACATGCGATAGCCGACGGGCGCGCCATAATCCATCACGTACATCGCGTACGTTTTGATGTTCTTGCGGTTCAGCAACTCCGTCATCATCGCCGCAAATTTATCGAAGGTGTAGTCGAATTCCGTTACCTTCGGCATGTCGGAGGCGCCAAAGCCGGGATAGTCCGGCGCCAGCACATGATAGCGCTGCGCGAGCTTGGGAATAAGGTTGCGGAACATGTGCGAGGACGTCGGGAAGCCATGCAGGAGCAGGACGGTCGGCTTGGATGGATCGCCGGCCTCGCGGTAAGCTACTTTGACACCATCAATCTTTTCACTCCGATAGAGCGTCTGATGCGCTGACGAGGTAACCGCTTGCGTCGTCGTACCAGCGTGCGTTGATTGCTGGCCGTGGACAGCAAAACCGCCGATGATGAGTGCTGCGGCTAGTGCAGCGGCTGAGAGGGTTCGTCGTGACATTGGTTCAGTCCTTTCGCGTTCTTGGGTTCGGTTTTCGTAGAAGAATGAGAGAGGTAGAGAGGCTGTCAGGTTCGTTGCTTGGCCTGTTCGGTCTCAAGCAAGGTGCGCAGTTCTTCGTTCTCAGCTTGGAGCCGCGTGACCTCATCGCGAACAGGCACGAGATGCTCTTCAAGTTCTTCGAGCGTCAGCCGTCGTGGAATGTGCTGCGGACAATTCCAGTCGTAGGCTTCAACCGTAATGACGATTGCGCGCTCAGGTTGGGCGTCATAGCCGCCGACCTGGAGGCGTTCGATCAGCTGCGGGTCTTCGTCGACGGTGACGATCCGGACGCGGCCCCAGACCTTGAGACGTCGTCTGTTCGGATAGTCCATCATAATGATCGAGACACGATCATTATTGGTGAGGTTGCCGACGCTCAGGTACTGTCGGTTCCCGCGTAGATCGGCATAGGCAATAGTCTTGTCATCGAGGACACGGACAAAGTCGGCAGGGCCGCCGCGAAACTGTACGTAAGGCCAACCGCTCTCAGAAACGGATGCTTGGTAAAAACCATCACGGGCAACAATAAAGCTCGTCTCACGCTCGGTCAGTGTTGACCGGGGTTCGGCTTCGTCTGTTAGAAGTGCGCCATAAAGCTGATCCGATCCAAGGTCCTTCTGGTACGCCAGAACAGTCGGTGTGAAAGCAATTTCTGCAAATGCGCGCGCCATGTCTCATCTCCTTGTCTGTGGCTCAATCGCGTCCATAAGCAGGAGAGTTGACCATTTCAGAAAATTTTAGAATTATCAGAAATCAAAAATTATAATTCCGGATTGCAAAACAATGGATCGTGTCCGCCAATTGGAGTGTTTCGTTGCCGTCGCCGAAGAGGGCGGGTTCAATGCGGCTGCGCGGCAGCTCGGTTTATCACCGCCGTCCATCACGCGCTTGGTCTCGGCCTTGGAGGAACGCCTCGGTGCCCAGCTCTTCAACCGCACCACCAGGCATGTCACGCTCACTGAGGCCGGACAGCGTTTGCTCGCCGACGCCACCCGCGTTCTCGGCGAACTCGATTCGATTGAAGCCACCGCTGCGGGCGAGCAGACCGAACCGCACGGTGCGCTAGCGGTGACGGCGCCGGTTCTTTTTGGGCACAAGTTCATCGCACCGATTCTGCTCGACTACCTCGATGCCAATCCGAAGGTCACAGCGCGGACCCTGTTCGTTGATCGGGTCGTCAATGTGGTTGAAGAGGGCCTCGATGTTGCACTGAGAATCGGTGACCTGCCGGACTCGTCGATGAAGGCCATCCGAGTAGGCACGGTGCGTCGATTGACGGTGGCCGCGCCGTCATTTCTCAAGCAGCACGGTCCGATCGAACAACCAAGCGACCTTGCCGAGTGCCGGACCTTACAGGCATCAGGCATGGATGACCGTCAGGTCTGGGAGTTCGTTGCCCAAGGCCGGCGTAAAACCGTGACGGTCAGGCCGGCTATGCGGAGCAACGCGATTGCCGCCACGCTTGATGCAGCGAAGGCAGGCTGGGGCGTAACGCGCGCCATCTCGTATCAAGTGGCCGACGCTTTGAAGACAGGTGAGCTGGTCGAGATCCTGCACGAGCACGAAGACCGCAAGCTGCCCATTCACCTTCTACACGCCGCAGGTCGGCTCACGGCCGCGAAGATCAGAACCTTCATTGACTTCGCAGCCCTGGAGTTGCGCAAGCGCGCGGCGGAGTTGGAAGCGATCTAGTTCTGTTAATGAAGACAACGAGCGATCCGGCGTCTTCTCGTCCGAATCCCACCCTTGAGATGATTGCACTTGCTCCAGGACGAGTTTGCCCGAGGCAATGTGCGAAGGCATGTGGAGTTAAGGCAGCAACACTGTTGCGTATCAGCTGACCGGCCAATGCCTGAGGATGTTTGATATGCACGGACCGAAAACAAGTGTCCGGCGCCCTAGTTTAATACTGTCGATCGGCTAGCTTGATCTCAGTTCAGCAGGTATGGAATTCGCTGAGCCCAACATTCAGTGCCGCTGCACAACAACAATTCTTTCGATTCTGGTCAGTTCACCGCGATCTATCACACGCCACTCGCTTTGACTGACCTCTCGTATTCTTATGGAGGGGAAACAGATGGCCGCGCAAATGAACCCTTGGAAGTTGACGCTCATGGTGGCGTTGGTGAGCGCGCTGTTGAACGGTATCATCACCGGCGTTGTTGGGGGATGGATCGCAGAGCGTTATTCGACGGAGCAGTCACGCAAAGACTCGGTGCACGCTCTGGCCATCGACATTTATGACCGCCGCGCATCCGCATCACTCGTGTCATCGTCGATCAAACGCGATGCTGAGTTAAGCGAGCTCCGGCGCCGCAAAGAGCGTTATGACGAATCTTATCTGACCTGGAACAAGAACCTGAAGGCGAACTTGTTGCGGGTTCGTGAAGTCCTTGTTGCCCAGGATTACTCTTATTTTGAGCAGCAGATTGAGTATCGGCTCGTGAAGGTCCTGAGACGTATCGATGGTTGCCTGACGTTGGCTTATGACGCGCGTATTGGCGGCCAGGACGGAAAGAAAATCCTGCGCGATTGTCAAATGACCAAGCAACTGCAAGTGGCCCTAGACTGTGGCTACGCCATCACCGACGAACTTTACAAAGTGGCGCGTGTATCTTTCCTGCCGTGGCACCCGGAGCAGACCACTTCGCTGGACTCAGTTGCCGAGCAAATCGATCAATTCTGCCCCAAAATTTGATACCGGCAGTTGCACCGGCGGATTCGAGCACGAAACAGCTGCTGTCACTCACTTAAGCGCGGCAGCAATATCAGCTTTGCTGAGCCCGGCAGCAGCGAGTACTTCTTCTGAGTGCTCCCCCAATGCGGCCACCCGCGCTCCGACATGTGCGTCGGTGCCCGTCATCCGAAACGGTGGGTTCAGTGCCTTGAATGTGCCGCCCGCGTCTTCGACCGTTCCGAAGGCCTTGCGATGATCGAGTTGTGGGTCTGCCATTGCATCCCGCACGGTGCGGTAGGCTGCAGCCGGGACATTGTTCTCCGCCAGGATGCGCAGGCATTCCTCGCTAGTTACTGTCGCTGACCAGGCTTCAAACTCATCCATGAGTTCGCCCCAGTTGATGCGCCGCTTCATGTATTCCTGGAATCGCGGATCGGTCAGCCAGTCCTGTCGATTGGCGGCAGCGGCCATGCCCTCGAACGTGCGCTCACTGGCAACAGACAGATTGAGGTAGCCGTCCGATGTCTCGATCGGCCCGAAGATCGGCCGCTTCGGCTGCGGCGGCATATCGAATTGCGCAGCTTGGACCTCAACCAGCGGCAGCGTCAGCATGCTCTCGAGCATAGACGCGTCAATGTGTTGGCCTTGGCCGGTCTTGTGGCGCTGCTCCAGGGCCGTGGCAATTGCACCGAAGGCATAAGTTCCGGTCAGGACATCCGCAATGAAGATCCCGCAATAGTCGGGGCGTTCACGATCCGGCTGGTAGGCCGTATGTGTGAGATCAAATCCCGATGTTGCGTGAACGACAGGTGCATAGGCTGGTTGGTCGGAAGCCGGGCCGTCCTGGCCATATCCAGAGATTGAGCAGTAGATGAGTTTCGGATTGATCTCAGTCAGCGCCGCATAGTCGAGACCGAAGCGCTTCATCACACCTGGCCGAAAATTCTCGACAACGATGTCTGCGCTTTCGACCAACTTCTTGATGGCCGCTGCGCCAGCCGCGCTCTTGAGATCCAGAACGAGACTCTTCTTGCCGGCATTGAGCTGGCCGTACATGGCGCTGGCCCCATTGCGCATCGGCGGGCGCATCCGCATCATCTCGCCGCCCGGTGCCTCGACCTTGATCACGTCGGCGCCGAGATCAGCCAGCAACCGCGAACAATGCGGCCCCGCGATCGTCGTTGAGAAGTCGAGCACACGGTATTCAGAAAAAGCTCGGGTCATAATTTACTGCCAGTATTGCATCGTCGGTTGCACAATCTTTCGACCTCTTCGATAGCACGGCGGCTTGGCCGGTGGTTCTGATAATCAACGCCAATAGCCCAAAAACACAGGTGCCAAGCGCGAGCCGATCGGTCTCATGTGTCCGACAGTGCCAATTGAGCGGGACAACGCTATAGTTCAATCCTAGAGAATTGACTGCCAATCAGGACATAGCGCGACATGACCCAGACATCCAATCCGTTCCTCAACGAATTCGCCAAGCTCATGACGGATGCTGCTGGAGCTGCGCAGGGCGCCCGCCAGGAATTCGAAGGCTTGTTCCGAGCACAAGCCGATCGCGTGTTGTCCGAGATGGATGTCGTGCGTCGCGAAGAGTTTGAGGCCGTCAAGGCCATGGCGCAAAAGGCGCGCGAGGAGAACGAAGCCTTGGCCGCGCGGCTCGCCGAATTGGAGGCGAGACTTGCCGGTGGAGCATCGTCGGACTGACATCTCTGAAGAGGTCAGACACCGTCCGGTAGAATCGCGGCACCGCCGATACAACCGCCGTCCAGTAGTAAACATGCCTTCCACAGTGTTACCCGCAGGTTCTCAACAGGTTGTCCAAATTTGACAGCCATTTCCTTGATTCAACCCGATCTCAGCCACTTTGACCGTGGACAATCAGGATGTCTGGTTGCCTAGCGGACTGCGATTCAGGTTTTTTCGCCTGACCCGCCGAGCCAAAACCTCCGGCTGAAATGTCCGCGTTGTGACGTGAAGAATTCAACCTGACGCGTTGGAACGCAAAACCACGCGGTACAATAATGAGAAGAGGGTGCGAATGGCTGCCGTGAAACAACCCGGATACGACCGTGTCACCAATCCCGTCGACCTGATCGAGCAGATCGCGCATCGTAACGACTGGAACTACGAGCGCCAGGCCGATGATGAATTGACAATGGTGGTTCAGGGCACATGGTCTGACTATCATCTCTCACTCAACTGGCGCGATGACCTCGAAACGTTGCACGTCGCCTCAGCTTTCGAGTTCAAGGTTCCGGAAACGCGTCTCAATGAAGTCTATCGCCTGGTTGCGAACATCAACGAACAGCTTTGGATCGGACACTTCGATGTCTGGACCCAGGAAGGGCTGATCATGTTCCGCCATGGCCTGTTGCTGAACGAAGCCGTGGCAACAACCGCTCAGTGCGATGCCTTGATCAAGGCGTCACTCGAGGCCTGCGAGCGTTACTATCAAGCGTTCCAGTTTGTCGTTTGGGCAGGCAAGCCAAGCCGCGATGCCTTGGCGTCGACCATGTTTGAGACCGAAGGCCACGCCTGACAGGCTGGCCGCCGTAACAGCTTCCGAGACTTCCCACTTGCACTTGTGCTCCGTGCCGTTCAGACTCCCGGAAACATCTGGGAGAATGACGCATGAAGGATCTTTTGGACGGCCCGTTGGTACTGGCCGGCGCCGGCAAAATGGGCGGTGCGATGCTGACAGGATGGCTGGCAAGCGGACTGCCGCCGGCTCAAGTCGTTGTCCAGGATCCTGGCCCTCCACCTGAGATAGCCAAGCTTCTCAGCGACAACGGTATCGCGTCACATCCCTCCATCGACGGAGTGCTGAGTGAGCCGCCGAGCGTCTTGCTCATGGCGGTGAAGCCGCAGGTCATGGATGACGTCTTCCCACCGCTCGCAAAATTGGCCGGGCCCAACACGCTTGTCTTGTCCATCGCGGCTGGCCGGACCATGGCCGGGTTTGAACGTCATTTGCCGGATGGCACGGCTGTCGTGCGGACGATTCCCAACACGCCATCTGCCATTGGTCGCGGCATCACTGTCTGCGTTGCCAACGCCCACGTCACCGAAAAACAAAAGCAGGCTTGCAATCAGTTGCTCGCTGCTATCGGTGAAGTCGGCTGGGTCGACGATGAAGACCTGATCGATGTGTCGACGGCAGTGTCCGGTTCCGGACCGGCATACGTTTTTCTTCTGGCCGAATGCCTGGCGCAAGCCGGAGTAGATGCAGGATTGTCACCGGAACTCGCACGGCAGTTGGCCGATGCCACTGTCTCCGGCTCAGGTGAATTGCTGCGTCAGTCCGATGAGGCGGCATCAACATTGCGCGAGAATGTAACCTCGCCCGGTGGGACGACGTTCGCAGCTCTCCAGGTGCTCATGGCTGACGATGGCATGAAGCCCCTGATGAGCAAGGCCGTCAAAGCCGCGGCTGACAGAAGCAGGGAGCTGGCTGGTTAGTGTTCGTCACTTGCCCCAATTCATGGCAACCAGATCATACTGCCGCGCCAGATGTAGCAACCCGTCCCGCGTTGCGGGGTCGAGTTGCGGCGTCGGGTGACGCACATGGTCGGACTTGATCACACCGCCGGCCATAAAGACCGTTTTGCAGGCCCGTAAACCACACTGTCGGTTTTCATAGTTAATCAGCGGTAGGATGTGGGCGTAGAGCTTTTCAGCCTCTTCCCTGTTGCCTTGCGCGTGAGCCTCGACAAGCGGCTTAACCAGGTCCGGCAGCAGCGCACTGGTCATCGTGCCGGTTGCCCCGGCATCGAGATCGGCCAGCAATGTGATGCCTTCCTCACCGTCAAACGGACCCTCGATGGCATCACCGCCGGCTGCGATCAGCCCGCGCAGCTTGGCTGCAGCTTGCGGTGTCTCAATCTTGAAGTAGGCAACGTTTTCGATTTCGCGCGCCATCCGGGCCAGGAAATCGACCGGGAGGTCAACGCCGGACAGTGGCGCGTCCTGCACCATAATGGGCACACCAACATCGGAAGCCTGTTGAAACTGCTCAAACGTACCGGCCGGTGAGCCCTTGAGCGCTGCACCATGATATGGCGGCATCAGCATGATCATTGCTGCGCCGAGGTCCTTGGCGCGCTTGCAACGGTCTACAACGATCTGGGTTGAGAAGTGTGAGCAGGTAACGATCACCGGCACCCGGCCGGCGACATAGCCGAGACACAACTGCATTAGTATCTCGCGTTCCTCATCGGACAACAGGAATTGCTCGGAATAGTTGGCAAGGATACAAATCCCATCAACGCCTTGATCAATCATACAATCCAGCACGTTGCGCATGCCGTCAGGATCAAGGGCACCGGAATCTGTGAAAGGTGTCGGTGCAACTGGCCAGACGCCGCGATAGGGTCGTGTCATTGTTATCCTCCCTGATTTGCGACCTGCCTACGACAGCTCAAGCCAGGAAACGAGTGAAAAGTGCCTGAAATAGGCATCTTTTCGCGGTTGGCCAGCGTCATCCTCAACCCATGACTTGAACCTGACGCCGTCTCGTTTATGTGTATCGCCAAAGGGCGTTGACCCGAGAAACTCACACGATTGCCCGCCACCACAGCGCTGGTGCGGATGCTGAGGAAACGGAACGGCATGGCTGACGAACGCGACGCATTTTTGCGGCAGATTGAAGAAGAAGTCCGCAAGGAGAGGATGGCCAAGCTGTGGGATCAGTATGGTGTGCTGGTCATCGGCGCTGTTTCCGCGATCATTCTGAGCGTTGCAGGCTGGAAATGGTACGAAAGCTACGTGCAGGGGCAGGCGGCCCGTGCGGGTGCGCAGTTCGTTGAAATTACAGAGCTTTTTGCCGAGAAGAAGAACGACGACGCGGTGCGCGGCCTGGAGCAGATCGCAAAAAGCGGCCCCACAGGCTACGGTCAGCTCGCCAAATTGCGCTTGGCGGCGCAGTCCCGCAAGGCCGGTAAAACGGACGAGGCGATTACCCACTATGAGGCGCTAGCCAGCGACAGCGGGGCTGATGAGATCCTTCGAAGTTTCGCACAATTGCAGATCGCAGCGCTAAAAGTGGATACCGCTCCCTGGACCGAGACACAGAATCGCCTCAACGATCTTGTCAAGGAAGAGAGCCATTGGAAGTACGCCGCGCGCGAGTTGATGGGCTTGGCCGCATTCAAAGCCGGTAAGTTTGATCAGGCTCGTCAGGCATTTACCGAGTTGATGGCCGGTCCAGACACACCGGCGACCATTCGGCAGCGGGCGCAGATTGTAATGGCGTTGGTCTCGCGGGAAAGTGGCGAGTCGGAGAAAGCTGCAGCGAAGGCGCCGGTTGAGAAGTCGGCGACGAAGGATGACAAACAAGAAGCTGGAAACGCGACGAAGCAATAGTGGGGTGCCGCAACTGCACCGGAGCCGCTCTTGCGCCGCGTTTGTTTCTGTCGTGGGTTCCGCGTTTTTGCTGGCCGCATGCGCGGGAGGCCCGCAGCTTCCCAAATTAAGCTCGCTTAATCCGTTTGGCGAAAAGCCACCGCCGCCTTTGGAAGGCAAGCGGGTAGCGATTATGCCAAAGAAGACCGGTATCGACAGTGGTGAACTGGCGACCGGCTCGATACCTATCGCGCTACCACAGCCCGTCCAGAACGCATCCTGGTCGCAACCAGGCGGCACGGCGGACAATGCGCCAGGCCACCTCGCACTGTCGAAATCACTTCGGCGCGCATGGTCAGCCGGTATTGGCAGGGGGTCGACGAAGTACGGACGCCTCACGTCCAGCCCAATTGTGGCCGAAGGACGGGTCTACGCGCTCGATGCCGCCGCGCACGTCTCGGCGTTCTCCGCCTCGAGCGGTGGGCGCAGCTGGCGCGTGAATCTGACACCGGAAAAAGAATCGTCAAACGAGGGCTACGGCGGCGGGCTGGCCTACGATACCGGCCGGGTCTATGCGGCTACCGGCTTTGGCCGCGTGACAGCTCTAAATCCTGCAACCGGCAAAAAGCTTTGGGAGAAGGTCATCGGCATTCCGATCCGATCCTCCCCAACCGCGGCTCAAAACAAGGTCTTTGTCCTGACAACCAGTGGCCGTTTCTTCTGCTTGAACGGCGACAACGGCGAGATCCTTTGGGAGTATCGCGGGCTGACCGAGACGACGACGATCAGCTCGAACCCGAGCCCGGCCGTCTCCGGCGATATTGTCAGCGTGCCCTATCCTAACGGAGAAGTCGTTGCGATCCAGATCTCAACCGGAACACCGCTGTGGAGCGATAGCCTCGCGCGGACACGGTCAGCTTCGTCTTTCGCGTCCATGAGTGATGCTGCGCGACCAGCGGTCTCAAACGGCGTGGTTTACGCTGTAGGGCATTCCGGCCGGATGATCGCAACCAGCCAGGAAACTGGCGAGCGGCTTTGGTCGGCTAATATTCCGGGATCCCAAACACCATGGGTCGCCGGTCAAACAATCTTCGTGGTTGATACCGACGGACGTCTCTCCGCATTGAACCGTGACACGGGGCAAATCAATTGGGCCGTGAAGCTGCCTGATGCGCGCACATGGTCAGGACCTGCTCTCGCAGGCGGCTCGCTGTGGCTGGCATCAAACAAGGGTGGTCTGGTCGGCGTGGACGCTGTCTCAGGCCGTGTGACCCAGAAACTTTCGATTGGCACGCCAGTTTATGTGGCTCCGGTTGTCGCCAATGGCGTGATGTATGTGTTAACCGACAAAGCGCAGTTGGTTGCCTTCCGCTAGGCCAAGGTTTATGTCCTGGCTCCTTTAACCCTCGGCGGAGGGCTGCGCGCGGAGCCAAATCGAATGTCAGACATGCCAACAATCGCCATTGTCGGGCGCCCGAATGTCGGCAAGTCGACCCTGTTCAATCGCTTGACGGGGCGGCGAACAGCACTGGTTTCCGACATGCCTGGTTTGACGCGCGATCGCCGCGAAGGCGAGTGCGAACTTGGCGGCCATACGATCAAACTTGTCGATACGGCAGGCCTGGAGGAAGCGAGTTCAGGCTCTATTCCCTCGCGCATGCGCGAGCAGAGTGAGCATGCAATTACGAATGCAGATGTTGTGCTCTTCGTTCTCGATGCCCGCGATGGCGTGACGCCGGCCGATAAGCAATTCGCCAACATTGTCCGCCGCTCTGGACAACCAGCCGTGATCGCCGCCAATAAGTGCGAAGGCCGGCAGGGTATTGATGGCTTCTATGAAGCCTTCGAGCTTGGCCTTGGCGAACCGGTTGCCATTTCCGCTGAACACGGCGAGGGCATCGGCGAGCTGGAGATTGATCTCCTCAATGCGCTGGGCCTCAAACCCGTCGAGCGCAAACGCAAGCGTCGCGGGAAATCTGAAGACTTTGACGAAGAAGATGACGTTACAGATCAGGAGCTGATACCGCAGCGGCCGATCCGCATCGCGATTGTCGGTCGCCCGAATGCCGGTAAGTCGACGCTCGTCAATGCATTGCTTGGCGAAGAACGCATGATCACCGGTCCTGAACCCGGATTGACGCGTGACTCGATTGCCTCCGACTTTGAGTGGCAGGGCCGACCACTTCGCCTGTTCGACACGGCAGGGCTAAGACGCAAATCTCGTGTTCAGGAGCGCGCGGAAAAGCTCTCTGCCAGCGATAGCGTACGCGCCATTCGCTTCGCGGAAGTCGTCATCTTGATGATTGATGCCCAGGCGCCGCTGGAGCACCAGGACCTCACAATTGGCGACATGGTGGTCAAGGAAGGTCGCGCACTGGTCGTCGCGATCAACAAGTGGGACACCGTGGAAAGCAAGCAGTCGACCTTGTCGGAGATCCGTAAAACGGTGAAGGACAAGTTGGCCCAGGTCCCCGGTGTGCCGATGGTGCAAATCTCTGCCTTGGCAGAGAAGGGGCTCGATAAACTCATGGACGAGACCCTGCGGATCCATGAAACCTGGAACAAGCGCGTCCCAACATCTGAACTGAACCGTTGGCTACAGGAAGCTGTTGCCCGCCACACACCACCGGCATCGAAAGGGCGGCGAATCAAGCTGCGGTACATGACGCAGCCATCCACGCGTCCGCCGACGTTTATCGCGTTTTGTTCACAGCCAGCCGGGTTGCCGAAGTCATATTTGCGTTATCTCACGAACGGATTGCGCCAGGCGTTTGACTTGCCGGGGACCCCGATTAGGTTGAGTCTGCGTAAAGGCGGTAATCCGTATGCGGATTAAGTTGTTTTGAACCTATATTAGTCTTTGCGACACTAAGTCATTGCAATGGTCTTGGCGTTACCGCATTGCTCTGCTAGCGCATCTGCTTCTCACGCCGGAGAAAACTTTAAGGAAATCAAGCGTGACCCAATATCTCGCACACCTATTCTCGCGACCGCGCGCCAAACATATGACAAGCTTTGGCATCCTGTTCGCGATCACAGCCTTCGCCGCCTCGACATTTATGATCGGGGTATCGCCTGCTGATGCCGTACCCAGAAGCGTCAGAAAGGCGTGCAAGTTCGACTACAAGCGGCTCTGCCCGAAGTACCGCATTGGCAGTGCCCGCATGCGCTCATGCATGCGTAATAGCGTCAGCGGGATGTCACCGCGGTGCTACAACCGTCTGGTTGAGTTCTACGGTGGAAAGCGGAAGTTCCGCGGCAAGCGCCGCAGACGGCGCTAGGTGGCCCGGGCCAAATTGGCCGGCTAAGCCGGGAGCTCTTGCAACCGGCTCCGCTCTCGTCAACATTGGCCACGGCTGTCGATTGATGGACGTGGTCTATGACGGAAGCTCTCTTCTATCATCTTGAGCACCAACCCCTGGAGCGGGTTTTGCCAACGCTGCTTGAGCGAACGCTTGAGCGCGGCTGGCGCGCTGTTGTCCAGTCTGGCAACCAGGAGCGCCTCGAAGCCTTAGACACGCACCTCTGGACTTACCGCGATGAAAGCTTCCTGCCCCACGGCATCGCCAAGGATGCCAACGCGGCGCAACACCCAATCGTACTGACATTAGAGGACGACAATCCCAACGAGGCCTCCGTGCGCTTTCTCGTCGATGGTGCCACGGGACAGGCTTTGGAGGGCTACACTCGGGTTGTGTACCTATTCGATGGCCGCTTACCGGAAGCCGTGCAGCAGGCCAGAGACGCCTGGAAAGAAGCCAAGTCGGCTGGTTTTGACGTGACCTACTGGCAGCAAACCTCTGGCGGAAAGTGGGAACGTAAGGCTTAAACCGCGATCAAAACGCATGCCTCAAAGCTTTGCGAACAGACTTGATGTCCGCTTGACAGTTTCCGTGTGATGCCCGCAACGTCCGCACCGAGCTTTAACCATAGCAACCGCTGAAGAGGCCGCCGCAGCTCATGCTGGTTCTCCCATTTCCAAACATCGATCCGGTCGCGCTGGCGATTGGGCCTGTAGAAATCAAATGGTATGGCCTGGCCTATATGGCGGGGCTGTTGCTCGGCTGGCTGTACATTCGAAAGCTGTTATCAGAGCGCCGGCTCTGGCCGCATTCCGAACCGCCTTTCGAGTCAAGCAAGGCCGACGACCTCCTCCTCTATATGACTGTCGGCGTCATCATCGGTGGACGCCTTGGGTTCGTGTTCTTCTATGAACCCGGCTACTACCTGTCGAACCCCCTTGAGATCATGGCGGTCTGGCAGGGCGGGATGGCGTTCCACGGTGCACTGCTTGGCTGCGGTCTCGCAATCTGGGCCTTCGCCGTGCGAAACGGCTGCAATCCGTTCAGCGCCATGGATGCCTGCGCAGCTGCTGTCCCGATCGGCCTGTTCTTCGGACGCCTTGCCAACTTCATCAATGGTGAGCTTTGGGGACGGCCAACGACAATGCCCTGGGGCATGATCTTCCCTGAGGCGAACCGCTATCACGGCGATGCCGTACCGCGCCATCCTAGCCAACTCTATGAGGCGGCGTTGGAAGGCCTGGTGCTGTTCATTGTCTTGCGAATTCTGACGCATCGTCATGGCGCATTACAGTCACCTGGTCTTGTCACGGGAACCTTCCTGCTCGGCTACGGTTTGGCGCGCTCGTTCTGCGAACTGTTCCGGCAGTTTGATCCGGAGCACGCGTTCTCGACCTACGGCCTCACGCCGGGGATCGTCTATTCCGTACCGATGATCCTGCTTGGTGTCTGGTTCATTCGCTCCGCTCAGGTTCGCATCGCGTCGTGACATGACGCCGATCCCGCGCCAGATGAATTCAAAGATCGATCCAGAGGCGCGACGCAGCACGCCTTTGGCCGCAAAGTTGAAGCACCGAATTGCAACGAGCGGACCGATCAGCGTCGAAGACTACGTGCAAGCCTGCCTTTATGATCCAGAGCATGGGTACTACGTTTCGAAACCGGCCATCGGGCAGTCGTCAGACTTCATAACGGCGCCTGAGATCAGCCAGGTGTTCGGCGAGCTGTTGGGTATCTGGACGATCATGACCTGGCAGCAGTTGGGCTCTCCCGCTGCACTGAACCTCATCGAGCTGGGTCCTGGTCGCGGCACCATGATGGCCGATGCCTTGCGCTCGATCGACAAAGTTCCAGAACTAGCAAGCGCGCTTCGGATCCATCTCGTCGATACCAATGAGGTTCTGCGCCAATCGCAACTTGGTAAGCTGCAAGGGCAAAGCGCAGCGATCCAGCACCATGCGTCCATGGAAGAATTGACTGACTCAACTGCGGGTGACACTGCACCGTGCATTGTGCTGGCCAACGAGTTTGTCGATGCACTGGGCGTGCGCCAGCACATCATGTCCAATAACCAATGGTGCGAGCGAACCGTTGATGTGAACGCCAATGGCGAGCTTGCCTTCTCGGTCGGTCGAGCAGACGCGCTGAGTGAAAGCGGTCCGGCTGCCGACGACGCCATTCGCGAATCCAATCCGGCCATCGATGCAGGACTTCGACCATTCCTCGCGTCACTGGCCCGACGCGTACCACTCGCCGCCTTGTTTATCGACTACGGTTACACCGAGCCGACTATCGGAGAGACGTTACAGGCAATGCGCGCGCACGCTTACGAGCATGCTTTGACATCACCGGGCGAAGCGGACCTCACAGCCCATGTCGACTTCTCTGACCTAGCCAGTTGTTTATCATCCAGCGGCTTTTCAATTGATGGCCCCGTCACCCAGGCCGAGTTCCTCGGGCGCCTTGGTATCATTGAGCGAACATCCCAATTGATGGCGCGCAATCCGGAAAAGGCAGCAGCCCTTGAGGCCAGCACGATGCGACTGCTGGCACCCAACGGAATGGGCACACGCTTCAAGGTCATCGGTGCGCGCAATTGGGATGGTTCAGCGCTGACCGGACTGGCGATGGCAGGTTGAGGTTGGCGAGAAGCGGTTGAACCGATAGAAGCACGCTGCAGAGTTAGTTCGACGCCTAGGAGCAGACAGGGTCATCGGTATGATTGATGGATGCGTTCTCACTGCGGACAATTTGGTGGGTGACGGTATTGCGCATGGCTTCTTTACGCGCCAGGGCGGGGTCTCAAAGGGCGACTATGGTTCATTGAATTGTGGCTACGGCTCGGACGACGATCGGGCTTCGGTAGCGGAAAACCGGCGCCGCATTTCGCAGCATCTCGGTGCAGCGACACCGGATGTCACAACCGTCTACCAGGTTCATAGCGCCGAGGTGGTTCACGTCGAAGAACCGTTCGGGCCAGATGCGGTTCCCAAGGCCGACGCGCTGGTGACGACAACGCCGGGACTTCCCATAGGCGCGCTGGCGGCAGACTGCACGCCGGTGTTGTTCGCCGATCCACAAGCCAAGGTCATTGGTGCGGCACACGCTGGATGGCGCGGTGCGGTCGCAGGGGTGCTCGCAGCAACGGTCGATGCAATGGAAAAGCTCGGCGCAGACAGGCAACGAATCGCGGCCGCGATTGGCCCAACGATACATCAGCCAAACTATGAAGTTGGACCGGAGTTCGAGGCACAGTTTCTCGAGCAGGATGCTTCCCACACGCGTTTCTTTAAAACGTTTGCTGAAGGAGGACGGCCGCACTTCGATTTGCCGGGATACTGCCGTCACAGTCTCGAAGCCGCCAGAATCGGCAGTATTTTGGATTTAGAGCGTTGTACCTATGCTGACGATTCGCTGTTTTTCAGTTTTCGCCGCAAAACTCATCTCTCCGAGACCGATTACGGGCGCCAAATCTCCGCCATTGTCATCACTTAGTCAAATGATCCACAGATTCGCGGTGTCAAGTGCAGCATCGTGTTAGGGAGTTTGAGGGAATTTCTGGTCATCCGTCTGGACGCCGATTATAGTAGCCAGTACATCATGATGCGGAGTACCGGTAGATTAACCTCGGCCGCAAAGTTTGTACGTCGGCCGCCGGAAATACAGCGGGACATTGAGAGGGGGACGTCAAGGTGACGACCATCGATGCTGCTGCGGCACGAAACGTACATAAGACGATCTCGTCCGTAGCCTTTATAGCACTTCTGACCGGTCTGGTCGCGGGGTGCTCCAGTGGTGGCGACGGTGTGCTCAGCGCTTTGTCGACCAATCAGCAGTCTGCAACTACGCAGCAGGCGTCCCAGCAAACCGCTCCTGTCAAAGGTCGGGTGGCGATTGCGCCAATCATCGGGCCGCCAAACAACGTAACAGCACAGCTTTCAACGCAGCTCGTCGGTGCTCTGCGCCAGGGCGGCGTGCAGGCGGTCCAGCCGGTCTCCGGCGCGGCTGCAGCGCAATCTGATTACACGCTGCGCGGCTACATCGTTGCGGCTAAGGAAGCAGCCGGAACCAAGGTGTCGTACATTTGGGATGTCACCAATCCCAAAGGGCATCGTGTGAATCGGATCACGGGCGAAGAAATCATTGCCGGTGCAGCGACGGCTGATCCCTGGGCATCTGTGACACCGCAGATCCTGCAGGCGATCGCTTCGAAGACGGCAACGTCTCTGAGCGCTTGGATGCCGGCCAAGCAGACACCAGCTGCAACTCCGGCGGCCAAGCCAGCCGCAGCGCCGGCCACTGTCCCGGTCGCGCAGCGAGCAACATCTGCAACAACGACTGCACAGCGGCCAACAGCGGCGCGCGTCGCCCAAGCAACACCGAAGCCTGCAGCAAGTGCACGGGCCACCGGCAGCATTCCCCGTACGGGCGGACTTGCTGTGGTCGTGCCACGCGTCACTGGTGCGCCAGGCGATGGTTCAACTGCACTGGCGCTGGCCTTGCAGAATGAACTTCGCAAGAAAGGCATCAAGCTCGCTGCAGGCACAGGTGCAGGTACTGCCCACCGCGTCGAAGGCAAGGTTGCCGTTGGGGCGAACAATGGTGGCAAACAGCCGATCAGCATCGATTGGGTCGTAAAGGACCCGCGCGGTGCGAAGCTCGGAACCGTTGCACAGAAGAACGAGATTCCTGCCGGTTCGTTGAACGGCAAGTGGGGCCCAACCGCAAGTGCTGCTGCTGCAGCGGCTGCCCAGGGCATTATCAGGCTGCTGCCACAGAAGACGGCATCTCGCTAGTGAGACTGAATGGGTTGGCCGGGGCTCATCCTGGTTGACCGTCCCGCCTCAGTCGACACATTTCCGACACAAATTTCGGCCCGGACCGTTTACAGGTCCGGGCTTGCTTGTTAGAAGCCGCGCGTTGGCAGCGTGGCACAGGCGGAAGCGGCATGAGCGAGCAAGATCAGCGCAGTAGCGAGAGCGCGAAGAAACTGCGCATCAAACTTGTCTCCGGCAATAGTAACAAGCCGCTGGCGGATGCGATCAGCAACCACCTCGGCGTCCCCATCACCAAGGGAATCTGTCGCCGCTTCGCGGACATGGAAGTGTTCGTGGAGATCCAGGAAAACGTCCGCGGCGAGGACGTGTTTATTGTTCAGTCGACGTCATTTCCGGCGAACGACAACCTGATGGAACTTCTGATTCTGATCGATGCACTGAAGCGCGCATCGGCACGACGCATAACCGCTGTGATCCCCTATTATGGCTATGCCCGGCAGGACCGAAAGGTGGGTGCCAGAACACCGATTTCTGCCAAGCTGGTGGCCAACCTACTGGAGCGCGCAGGCGCTGACCGCGTCATGACGCTGGATCTTCACGCAGGTCAGATCCAGGGCTTCTTCGATATTCCAACGGACAACCTGTTCGCAGCACCTGTAATGGTGCGCGATATCCAGGAAAACTTCGAACTTGGAAATCTCTGCGTCGTGTCTCCGGACGTCGGCGGTGTCGTCCGGGCACGTGGTCTCGCCAAGCGGATCGATGCACCCATCGCCATTTGCGACAAGCGCCGTGAGCGGCCGGGTGAGAGTGAGGTCATGAATGTGATCGGTGACGTCGAAGGGCGGCGCTGCATTCTCATCGACGACATCGTTGATTCAGGCGGAACGCTGGTCAATGCAGCGAACGCCCTGCTGGCCCAGGGCGCGAAGGAAGTGATGGCTTACATCACGCACGGTGTGCTCTCAGGCGGGGCATGTGCCCGTGTTGCAAAGTCAGAGCTCAAGTCACTCGTTGTCACGGATTCCATCCAGCCAACCAAAGACGTGTTGGCCACAGACAATATCCGTACCCTCTCGATCGCCCCATTGATTGGTGAGGCGATCGCGCGGACCAGCCGCGAAGAGAGTGTATCGAGCTTGTTCTACTAGCTTGGCTCTAAGCGCGGCACCCGTGCAGGGGATGCCGCATCACTTTCATAATCCACTGCCGCACGTTGGGTGCAGGCAAGCAGACCCGGCAATTAGTCCGTGCTCACGGCACGTGTCAGCTTGATGCCGGAGCAGTGGGTTCAGTTTCCAAATGATCCGACTTGATCCAGACACGGGCGCCCTCCGGACCAACGCGCGCCTGACCTGAGCTTTGCTTCGGCAGGCGCAGCCAGGACTGGGCAGAGAAATCATCGCCACCTTCCTCGAAGCTTCCATCCAGCACCAGGACTTCCATCCCGGCGCTGGCGTCGAGATCAACTGTTGTGCCGGCAGCCCAACGTTCTAGCCGGACATACTCACGGTCATCTTTGAACAGCGGCATCACGTCGACGCCGGGTCTGCTCGCATCTGCAAGAAAGGCATTCTTGTTTGTGTCGACGCGAACATGCGTGCGATCGGCAAGATCGAACTGCCAGAGTTTCACGAAGATCGTGCAACCTGCATCCGAACCCGGAGTGTGGCTCGACTCCGGCGGATTCCGAATGTAGCTGCCGGCAGGAAAGTCGCCATGCTCGTCCTGAAACACACCATCAAGGACGAAGAACTCTTCACCGCCCGTGTGAACGTGAGACGAGAACTTGCTGCCTGGCGCGTAACGCACAATGCTGGTGGCGCGCGCGACCTCGTCGCCGAGGCGATCAAACATACGTCGGTCAACGCCTGCCATCGGTGACGCCTTCCATGGAACGGCAGCGCCATGGACGACGGTTCGCTTCGAGAAATCTGCGTTCAGTTCCATCTTCTTACTCCTGGTGGCTGAGCAGCCGTTCCACTTATCCTGCGATGCTGGGGCGGGCAGCGACACGGTCGCGCCACGCGGCGAGATTCTTGCAATCCTCGGGCACATCAAGCTTGACGAAGTCGGCAAAGCCGAGGCCCGCGAATGCCGTTATATCAGCCATCGAGAATGCGTCACCTGCAAGATAGGATTGGTTGGCCAATACACCATCGAGGTAGCGCATGCCATCGACCGCGCGCTCCTTTTGATGGTTGCCCCACTCCGCGCACTGGTAACCTTCGACGTCAGGACCCAGGCCAGGTGTCGCGTGATGGAAGTACGCGCCAACGGCATCCAGCAAACCCGCTTCCGCCCGGCGTTGCATCATGTGGATAACGGCACGGTCCTTTGGTGTGCGACCGGTCAGGGTTGGCGCGCCATCCAGGTGATCGAGATACTCGGTAATGGCCGTGCATTCGGCAATGGTCGTGCCATCTTCCAACTCAAGCACCGGCACGGCTGCGGTCGGGTTCTTTTCCAGGAATGCCGGCTTTTTGTGCTCACCCTCGGGAACGTTGATGCTCACAAACTCCACCTTGTCCGTTAGTCCTTTCTCAGCCAGCGCGATGCGGACACGGGCTGGGTTGGGGAAACCTTCGAATTCATAGACCTTCATGACAAACTCCATATATCTATCAGTAGATAGGTGATTAGTTGCCTTTTTGAGTGAATTGTGTCAAGCCTATCTATGGATAGGTAAGATCACGAGGCAGTGAAGCATGTCCGACAGACTAGAGATACTCATGGACGCCGCGGAGAACGGCATCAGGCTGCGCGGCTACCATGCCGTGAGTTTTCGGGATCTTGCAGACGAACTGGGCATCAAGAGTTCCAGCGTTCACTATTACTTCCGCCAAAAGGAGGATCTGGGAGTAGCGCTCATCGAGCGCTATCAGAGCCGCTTCTTCGAGGCGGTGGAAACAGCAGCTGCCAAGGCGCAGACCTCGGGCGACAAGATCAAAGCGTTTGCGCATGTCTATCGTCAGGCATTGGTTGGCTCAGACCGGATCTGTCTTTGTGGCATGCTAGGTGCCGAGAGTTGCGGCCTTCCTCAGCCCGTGTCTGCTGCCGTGGCAGAGTTCTTCCAGCAGAACATCAACTGGCTGGTTGAAGCGCTGCCGGCAGGACTGGGCACACGCGAGCGCCGGAACAAAGCCAAACACATCGTCGCCACTCTGCAAGGCGCGATGATGCTGGCGGCGGCACTAGGCGATAACCGTGTCTTCGATAGCGCAGTCCGTGACTTGCTCACCATGCCGGAGGTCGGATGAGCAACCAGGTGCGGATTCAACAGGACGTCGACATCGCTGTGATCGGTGCCGGTGTCAGTGGTCTGGCAACGGCTTACCTGTTGCGCCAGGCTGGCAGGTCAGTCCGTGTGCTTGAAGCTGTTGACGAACCGGGCGGACGCATCCGTTCGTTCCATTCCAGTGAGAACAAGAGCGTCGTTGTCGGAGATCGCGGTCCAACGTGGGTCTGGCCGGAGTATCAGCCAACGATTGAGCACTGGCTGTCCGAGTTGGACATTGAACTGTTCGAACAGTTTGAAGTTGGAAAATCGATTGTTGAAATGGCTCCTGACGCGCGTCCCACCGCAACCGTCCTGCCGGCGCAACACGGCAGCATGCGGATCGTGGGCGGAACAACCACGTTGATTGAGCGCCTCATATTGAGATTAGGCGAAGGCATCGTTGAAACACGTGCGAGGATCAGGCGGGTCGAGCGGAACGAGAGTGGTATCACCCTGCATTGGCTGGGCGGCACAGTGCGGGCCTCCCAGGTCGTTGTCGCGGTCCCGCCGAGGGTCGCTCTCGGTACAATTGAATGGGCGCCGGCACTGCCTCAGGGCCTCGAACGCGCATTGAGAAACCTGCCAACTTGGATGGCAGCGCATGCAAAGGCCGTGATCGTCTATGACAAACCATTCTGGCGCGAGAATGGTTTGTCTGGTCGCGTCGCGAGCCGCGTCGGCCCGTTGATGGAAGTGCACGACCACTGCAGTGTCGACGGCCAAACAGCTGCCTTGTTTGGCTTTGTCGGTTGGCCACACGGCGCACGGGCGCAGCACCGCGATCAGCTTCCCGCTTTGATCGAGCAGCAGCTGACCCGTTGCTTCGGCCCGCAAGCAGCGAACCCTCAAGGCATTTTCATTGAGGACTGGTCAGACAACGCATTGATTGCGCAGCCAGATGATCTCCTGGGTCCACAGGCGCATCCGGCCGTCGGTCCTGACATCGTGCGACAACCGGCTTGGGAGAACCGACTTGTTTTCGCGACTGCGGAGACCGCAGCGCGGAGCCCCGGATTGATTGAAGGCGCGTTCATAGCAGCCGAGAATGCTGCGCGTCTGATTGCAGAGACGTCCGTTTCCTAGTTTGCGTATGTCCGCAAGCTATCGTCTGCAAAGTCACTTGGAAGAGAACCCAAAGCACAGCGGGCACCTGCTCAGACAGACACCTCGTCAGTAAACGGAGACACATCGCGCTCATCCAACTTGACGTGGATGAGCGCTGGGCCATCGACGGCCAATGCCTCACGGAACGCGCCGGCGAAGTCAGCGGTCTTTTCAACGGTGAACGCATCCAAGCCATATCCACGGGCAACCATCGCAAAATCCGGGCTATGCAGTCTCGTGCCAAACGTTCCGGGCTCACCGTAGCGACGCTGTTGCGAAACCAGGATGGAACCCCAGGCATTGTTGTCGCAAAGCACGATCTTGATCGGCAGGCGATGTTGAACAGCGGCAGTCAATTCCTGACCGGACATCAGGAAACCACCATCACCAACAAAAGCGATGGCTTGCCGGTTGGGATATGCCATCGCCGCACCGATCGCACCGGGAACCGAGTACCCCATTGCACCCGACATGGGGCCGGCCTGCGTATGGGGCTGCGTAAATCGATAGAAGCGGTGCACCCAACGAGCAAAGGTACCGCTGTCGGTCAAAATGATCGCGTCATCACGCACTTGCTGCTGCATCTCGACGACGATGGCTGATAGGTCCACGGGGCCGAAAATCTCGAGCGAACCGGGCTGCGCAAACCGATCGTACTCGGCATGAAAGCCATCACGCCAAGCGAGGCGCGCGGGCGAACCGGGTGCGATGGCGTCAGTGAGAGCGGATAAGGTTGGGCCAACGTCGGCCGCAATCGCCAACTCGCAGTTCATGTTGGCAAGCGAACGCACGTCGGGGAAAATGTGTAGCAACATCTGCTCTGGTCCGATGAAGCCAAACTCCTGACTGGAGATGCCATCAAGCCGGGCACCGGCCGCGATCACGAGATCTGCCTCTTCCCAAAGCCGGCGCTGGAATGCGACCCGGTTGATTTCAAGGTGGCCAACGTAAGCGGCATGATTGTTTGGGAAGGTATCCTGACGCCGATAGGCCGTCGCGACGGCTGCACCGGACGCCTCGGCGAACGCAACGAGATCTTTGCTGCAGTCCTCGATTGAGATGAGCTCGCCGGCAACGACCAACGGGCGCTTGGCTTTGTTGATGAGCGCCGCCGCCTCCGCAATGCTGGTTGGATCGGGAATGGTCCGCGCGCGTCGCGGCGGTGACGGTATCGTCGGTGCGCCGGCATCGCCTTCGGTGATGTCTTTGGGCATGACCACGATGACTGGTCCCGGACGTCCGGCTGTCGCAATGTCGATCGCCCGCGCGGTGGCGTCAGCGACGTCGCTTGAGCTTTCCGGTTCCAGGACGGCCTTTGCAATCTTGCCAAACATCTGGTGGTAGTCGACTTCCTGAAAAGCTTCGCGCCCCTTGGTCGATGTTGGCACGTGCCCAACGAACAGCAGTAGGGGCGTTGAATCTTGCGCCGCCGTATGAACACCGATGGACGCATTCGTCGCGCCGGGGCCGCGGCTGACAAACCCTGCCGCCGGTCGCCCGGTCAGCTTGCCGAAGGCCTCCGCAGCGAACGTGACGCCGGACTCGTGGCGCGGGGTGATCAGCTTGATCCGGTTCGATGCATTCTGAATGGCGTGAAGGATTGGCAGATAGCTCTCACCTGGCACCGAAAACGCGGTGTCGATGCCATGTTCGATCAGGGTTTGTACCAGCGCACTGCCGCCGTCCATGTTCTGCCTCGTCAAATGCTGTCGAAAGGTTCACGTATGAAGCAGCGCGCAGAATTGCCGGTTCGCAGATGAAGTCAACTACACCCATGATGGTTGGGACCGCGTGGTCAGCAGCTGCGCATATCGGCGAGGCGAGGTTCGCTCAGGGCAGTCCAGTCGGGGAAAGTCGTTTTCGGTGCCGGGAGTTCAGGACTTTCCGCTTGCACTGTTACAAGAACCTGTTAGCCCGGACGGCACAATAAAACGTGGCGCGTTGGAGTTCTTCTGCGCCATCGGACACCATAAGCTGACGCCGCAGGATAAGAGGGCTAAAATGAAGAAAATCCAGACCCAGGGCGTGCATCACATAACCCTTGTTGGAGCGGATCGGCAGACGTCGATCGACTTCTGGCAGGGCACGCTCGGGATGCCATTCGTGTTCGAGCAGCCAAACCTCGACGACCCGGAACAGAACCATCTCTACTTTGATCCGGGTGACGGGCGGCTGATTACGATTTTTACAAACGAGAGCTGGCAACCCGATGCTACGCCCAATCCAAACGGGATTGGTAACCTCCATCACCTTGCCTTCATCGTATCGCGCGCCATGTACACGCAGGCGGCGAAGCGGCTAGCTGAGCGCGGTATCTCAAACTCCGGCGAAGTTGATCGCGGTTTTATGGACTCACTTTACTTTCGTGATCCACTGGGACAGCTGATGGAAATCGCGTGCTACAAGTTCGACCCGCCCACCGGCCACACACATGCTGATGTCCTGGCGGCGGCACACCGCATCAGAGTTGCTGGCGGCGCAGTCAACATTACGGATGAGCACTTGGCCGATGCAATCGAAGAGCTGTCAGCGGGAAAAGGAAATCCGGTCTAAACACTGCCGCGATAGCTGCACAGTAGGGCTTGCGTTGCTGGCGAGTTGCAAAGCAACGCGCATCGCGGAAGCCTTTGACACAAGGCAGGTGAACAGGTGGATCCTGCGAGCTTCTCGCTGACCTTACATCGGTAGGCGAGAGTCATCCCGGAAGTAGTTCTCAATGGCAGACGCAATCGAGCCGGAAACCTTGTTGCGCCATCTGGCTGATTTCAGCTTCTTCGCATCTTTACGATTGGTGACGTAAGCCAGTTCGATCAAAACTGCCGGCATCGTTACGGTTTTCAAAACTTTGAAGGCTGCCGAGCGGTGAGGACGGCTGCGCATATTGGTCGACTGGCCCATATGCTTGATCACGGTCTGTGTGAAGGAAGCGGTCTGATAGGCCGTCGCTTCAACGTCACGGCGAGCCAGATCCGCGAGAATGTTCTCAACTGCGCCGATGCCGGATGAAGACGCCTTGATCGCGCTCATCTCTTTCTTGGTCAGAAGATTGCTGGCAACGCGACGCTTGGCACCCTTCTTCAACCGCTTCGCAACGCGCTCGCGCAAGGAATAGATGGTTGCGCCGCTTGCACTCGAACGCTTGGCATAGTCTGCGTGGATCGAAACGAACAGAGCCGCGCCATGACGTTCGGCGAATGCGCGGCGCCCACCCAACGTGACGAAGACGTCGGTATCGCGCGTCATCTTCACTTCGAAGCGGCCCGTCTTAGCGAGTTTCTCCCGGACGAGTTTGCCAACTGCCAGAACGGCATTCTTTTCCAGGACACCATTCTTCTTGGCACCGGAGTCATGGCCACCGTGGCCCGGATCAATAACAATTACCGGTCTGTAGGAGCGCGCTTTACGCTGCCCACGTGTGACGGCCTTACGGGGCATCGGTGGTTGGAGACCGCGTGCACCCAGGCTCGAGATCTTGCGGGAAAAGTCAGGCTTGCCCTGCGCCGTCTTGGTGGCCTTGCTTGGCGAGATATCGAGAACCAGCTTTGGGTTTCCGCCGTTATCGCGCGGCACGACAGCGGCGTTGTCGACAACGCCGGGCGCTGCCAGCTGAATGATGATCCGCGTTTGACCAGGGGAGGCGACGCCAACCCGGACACCCTCGACCAAACTGCCCGAGAGATGTTTGCCAACCGCTGGCAGTCCCATCCGCATCCGCGGCAGCTCCAGAATAACCTGATTTGCGCGGACCAGCGAGAAAACCTCGAACTGCGCTTCGCGCTCAATCTCGAAGACGACGCGTGTGGACTGGAGTTTCTTGGCTTTTGCTTGTGTTCGGGAGTCTGACAGACCGAGCAGGCGCTTGATCTTACCACCTACCGTGTCTGTGTCGGAGGCTGCGCGATACTGCGCATTGGCATGAACGGAGCCGGCTGCAACGAGGCAACCAGCAAGCAAAACAAGTCGAACGGTATGCCATGACCAGCCGGCCAACGGCAAAGAACCCGGTACCATGCAGTTGACCCCCGTCTACGCATCACCGACCAATAGTTATTTTGTGACTGTGGCGGTGAAAAGCGGCCAAATCCAGATTGCGCCAAGGCTATGTTATGAAATCGTACCGGTTAACGAAGCGTTAAGGTTACTCGTGTCGTTCCGTGGGTACGCGGATTTGATCCTAAAAAATATCTTATTTTTTAGTATGTTACGCAGATGGGTTTGGGGAATCACAAATTGATGAGCGAGACGTGGCCGGCAGCCAGGCACTCATCAAGTTGAGACTTATACTCTGCGAATGCCTCGTTTCCTGCCGCTATCTCGCCATATTCAGGCGCCGTTTCGTCTGAAAGGCGACGGTAAATGATTGGTGAACTCACCGGTGTGATGGCGGCGCCTTGACGGCTCAACGTTGTTATCAGGCCGCGCATCGACGATGTCTGGTCCGGTTGAGGAAGCAGGATCATCCGCATCGCTCCCTTGGTCAGCGATACGAAGTGGATGAACGGCGATGACGTTGGCACATGCACGCGACCACGGTGTGAATAGGGTGCATCGGGGCGGTTGCATTCTTCAAAAATCAGACTGGGCCAACTCGCATCCCACGAGACGTCGGTCTGAAAGGCAAAGATGACACCGTCCTTGGTGAACGAGGGCCTCATGGTGAGATAGCGTCCGATGAGGTGTTCAACAGCTGGTCGCGTGTAACCGCCCATGTAAATCGGCGCGATTTCGGTTGTTGCTCCGGGCTGGCCCGGCTCATCGCGATGTGGCTTGCCCGGGGGACCTGACCCAGACCATTCAGCCTTGACGTCCTCGAACTCCAAATCGAGCACCATGCAGACATCAAACAACGTCTGGTCGCGCACGGTGCGACCCGCCATCAGGTTTTGAATCGTCTTTTCGTGGCAATCTGCCAGATCCGCCAGTCCGGCCTGCGTGATCTTTTTCTCGATCATCGCTTTGCGAATGGAATCCAGGGCGTTGCTGCGAGATTGGAGCTCGGGCTCGTTTGTCATTCGGTCGGCAACCAAAGGCTCAAGAGGTGATTTTATCCTACGCGTCCGGTGCTCGATTTGCAAAGCGCACCGTTAGCCTTAGTAGCGCCGCCGAAACGCAAAGTGGGGCCAAGCGGCCCCACTAAGCATTGGTCCGCATTCAAGCGGTTGTCGTCAGAGAACCTGAACGCGTACAGGAACCACACCAGCTTTACGCATGCCGACGATGGTCGCGGCGCGACGTGAAAGGTCAATGATGCGGCCACGAATGTATGGGCCACGGTCATTAATCCGCACGACGACTGAGCGGCCGTTGCGCAGGTTAGTGACGCGAACTCGCGTACCAAACGGCAACGTCTTGTGCGCAGCCGTCAGCGCGTTTGGATTGAACCAGCCGCCTGATGCTACGCGTTGTGGCTGCCAATAGTACGATGCAAGGCCACTCAGGCTGCGGCCGCGATACGCACTGCGCCGAGCTGCTCGACGGCGCGATTTAGCCGTTCGTCGTGCCGCGCGCGAACGGCGCACTTTCTTGCGCGCCTGGCGAGGCCGTGGCTTTGCTACCAGTGAACGATGCTGTGGCGTCGATGCCCACGTGCCCAGAACCTGCGACTTCCAGCTGGCCTGTGCCGCCGTGCCGCCGAAAATTCCCATTACTGCAATTGCCAAAATGGCGCTCAAGAAGGATCGCATGGGATGCCTCCAATACTGACAACAACGGTGCTCACATCTGGTCGTTTGTTGGAGTGGTTTTGACCACGCCTGAGTCCGCCCGATGCAACTTGATGAGCGCCAGATATCTCTCACCGTTGCTTGAATGATCAATCGGATAACCCGGTTTCTGGCGGCGCGCGTCACACCACATGAGGTATCACTTGTCAACTTCGGCAGAGTTCGGAAAGAGCATGGTAAATGAACGCGATATCGCGACATCTTTACATGTAATATGCATGAGTAGAACTGGGCGGCAGGCCTGAAAGAGACTGGGGACAGGGCGGAGGAAACAGCGCAAATTGCTGATTTCAACGCGAATTGGCTGTCACAAATCGATGGTGCAAAAATGCAATCTGGAGAAGGAAGAGCGGATCGCAAGTTGTGTTCGGTTTGGCTTGAATTGACGCATCTGCGGCGAGCCTGATGCGTCAACATGTCTTGTAATCACAACGGGTTAGCCAATAGAGCTCGCTCTGAAGCTCTACAGCGTGCCGGGATAGCTGCCGCCGTCCATGACGATGTTCTGACCTGTGATATAGCCGCCGTGAGCAGAGCACAGAAACGCAGCCATTGCGCCAAACTCTTCCGCCGTCCCGAACCGCTTCGCAGGTACGTCCTGCATGCGCTCCTGGTGAACGTCATCGAAGGTGCGTCCGCTCGCTTCAGCAATCTTGGTGCTAGTGCCCCGCAGGCGATCAGTGTCAAAGGGCCCAGGTAGCAATCCGTTGATCGTGACATTGCGCGCGGCTGATTTTCTCGCCAGAGCCGCAATTGCACCCGTCAGACCAGCGCGCGCACCGTTGGAAAGTTCCAGGGCTGCGATCGGCGCCTTCACAGAGTAGCTCGTAATGTTGAGGATCCGGCCGAAGCCGCGATCCATCATGCCATATACCGTCGAGTGGATAAGCGCGATCGGCGTAATCATGTTGCTCTCGACGGCCTTGCGCCAGTCATCCATCGAGAAGTCCTTGAAGTCGCCAGTTGGTGGACCGCCCGCGTTGTTGATCAGGATGTCAGGCGCGGGGCAGGCTTCAAGAACAGCACTCCGGCCTTGCTCACTGGTGATGTCTACGGCGAGCGCGGTGACGCTAACGCCGGTCTTGCTGCGGATCTCGTTAGCGGTCTCTTCCAGCGGTCCGGCTGTTCGGGCGCAGATCGTAAGGTTGACGCCGTCCTCGGCGAGTTTCATCGCGCAGCCTTTGCCGAGACCCTTTGAGGCCGCACATACAATTGCTGATTTACCGGCGATCCCTAAATCCATGACGTTCTCCTGATCTGCAGCTGAATCGCATTCCCGATGGCTCGAGACGCGAAGTGAATGAGGTCTGCTCAGGTTAGGATGCGATGGCCCGGCTGTCGATCATGAGCTCGTTTTTGACGGTCAAAAATTGAGCAACCTGCCATCCCGGTAGGCTGGTTATATGCTGTAATATCAATATGTTCTTATAGCTAAACAAAATGTCTTGGCAGACGACCGCGAATATGAGAACGTCCATTCAGTTTCAACAATCGAAAGGAGGTGATCCAATGTCAAGTGGGATGAGAAAGCCAGGTAGGCAACTGTTCGCTAGGATGACGTTGGAGCAGCCTCCACGCCAATCTTAGAGGGCCTTCGCGTTGATTGACGCGACTGTGTCTCTGGCAATTTATCTCACGGGGCCATCCGAAAGGGTGGCCCTTTGTGATTCTGGATTCGGAAATTTGAGA
This sequence comes from Hyphomicrobiaceae bacterium, assembly GCA_965247245.1. Lineage (GTDB taxonomy): Bacteria > Pseudomonadota > Alphaproteobacteria > Rhizobiales > Hyphomicrobiaceae > Tectiglobus. The sequence continues at coordinate 460,054 of CBDFGV010000001.1, forward strand.
GAACCGTCAGCGCATCGAGACGAAAGACTGGAAGTGCCGATCGGAACTAGCATCCAATCTGCGTCTGACCGCGAGAAACTGACGGAATGAAATTGAGCGCCGCCGCCTTCATACAGAGGCAGGCGAGCGAGTGCCGAGATTGACCCGGCACCAATGTAGACGGACTTGAAGCTTGCAGATTAGCTTGCTGGCTCAGCCTGGCCGGCCGGCATTGGCGCAACTGGTTGAGCTTGGCCATTGGCAACGCCGTTGGGATCGCTGACCGCCAGATCAGGAACCAGTTCAGCCCTGTCTTTCGGACGTCGTGAGCGGCCTTCGAAATGCGCACCCTGCTCCAGGACAAACGACTGGTGGAAGATATCACCTTCAACAACAGCGCTCGAAGATAGCGTAACTTCTACGCCTCTGATGGTGCCAAACACAGCGCCGTTGACCTGGACCCGCTCGGCATTGACGAGGCCGGTGACCTTGCCTGTCGGGCCTACAATTATCTGCGAACCGAGAACATCACCTTGGACTTCACCGTCAACCTGCAGCGTCTGTTGAGCAACGATCTTCAAGCCGCTGCCAATAATCGCCAAATCACTGCCAATGATTGATGTTGTCGATGAGCCACCGGACATTCCGACAGAAGGTGCAGCCGGAGCTGCGGATTGCTGCGGCATGGGTCGACGCGTTGGAAGTGGTTGCGGCTGTGTCGTGGGAACAGGATCTTTATCTGAGTTACGCGAAAACATGACTTCCCTCCAATTGCGGCCCCTCCGCCAATACCACAACCAAATCACCCTGTAATGGAAGAATTATGTCAGCGGCGGCCTATTTCTCCAGCTTTGAGCCAGTTTATTTGCGGGCAGTGGGCGCGTGGAACGTGAGTGCTCAAATGCAGCACTACGGCAACTGGGATGACTTTTCAGCATCTTGGGCATAGACAGGCTTGCGTCAGCGGCACCAAAAAGCCAGCATGTTAACCAAGTTATTATTTTAGGGAGTGCGAGAATGCGAGCGCAACTTTTGGCAGCGGCCGGTGTGCTGACGCTCTGTGGAGCCGGTACAGCTTTCGCAGCGGATTGTCCGGGTAACCCCAATGCGATCGGCGTCAGCCGCGTCGTCCAGATTGACACCACTGGCGGACCGGCCTTCGGCTTTGCCCAATATAAGGTCCATGACTTCCTGCAAGACAAGGAAGTGATCCTGACCTTCGACGACGGCCCACAAGCAAAACTAACCGATCAGGTGCTGGCCGCACTCAAGCGCCACTGCACGAAGGCGACATTCTTCTCGGTCGGCAAAATGGCACTGGGCTTGCCGGAGATCATTCGACGGGTTCACAAAGCCGGACATACGGTGGCAAGTCACACGTGGTCTCACAAGAACCTAGGCAGTAAGAAAAACAAAGCCATCGCCATTGATGAAATTGAAAGAGGCGTGAGCGCGGTCAAGCGCGCTGTCGGCAAACCGATTGCTCCGTTTTTCCGATTTCCATTCCTTCGTGATTCTAAAGAGGGATTGGAACATCTCGGTAAACGCAACATCGCGATATTCTCGATGGATGTGGACTCGTTCGATTTCAGATATCGCAATCCAAAGAAACTCGCAGACAAAGTCATTTCAAAAATGAAATCTGCCGGGAAAGGCATATTGCTGCTGCACGATATTCAGCCCGTTACGGCCAAAGCCACCGGGCTCATTCTCGACGGCTTGCAGAAGGAAGGCTTCAAGGTCGTCCACATGACGGCTGCATTCCCCGTCAAGAGCCTTCCGAAGTACGATAAGGCAATCGAGAAGAACGTGAAGGGGCTTGGCCGACCAGGTGCGAACAGGCCGACGTCAAGCGTGGTGAAAACCGTCACGCAGTAGAAGGCGCTACACAGCAAAGAAGCGGACACACAAGAAAAGGGCCACTTCGATTTCCGCGAAGTGGCCCTTTCGTATTTTGGATTGGCGCTGCGGGCAGCACCAATAAGTCTAGGACGCGACGATCCTAGAGAAGCGCTTCCAGTGTCTTGTTGCCGACGACACCATCCGCAGAAAGGCCCTTGGCCTTCTGGAACGACTTAACCGCTGCCTGCGTACCGCGACCGAAGTCGCCGTCAACTTCAATGTCAGCGCCGTGGTAGGTCTTCAGGAGACACTGCAGGGTCTTAACCTGGTCGTTGTTGTCGCCACGGCGAAGGTTGCTCTTGATCGGCGGGCCATCACAAATTTCAACCGGTCCGCTGCCGGGACGGCAAGGGATCGCGGTGCGTGTGCACTGCCAGCGATTGCGGCCCGACGCGTTTTTGACCTTTTCGCAATTAATGTTCTGCTCTTTCGAACGACGCCAGGCCTGCCAGCCATCACCGTGCTCGGCTTTGACCTTCTTGCGCCATGCAGCCCATGATCCGGGATAGGCACCAAGTGTCTTGGAAACATAAAGGTTGCTCGTCGCAGTAACAGCTGCAGGTTTACATTGCTGCGCATAAGCTGAGCCTGCCGTCAGCAACATCACAGCTGCGGCACCGCTGAGCCACTTAAAAATATTCTTGATCACGATAAAACTCCTCCCTCCCGGGTTTGTTTGAGCCGTCCAGCAAACTGATCTTTTGTTTACCAGAGGCACGCTGAAATGGATTGCATTGGCGATATGTAGGCGTCAAGCGAATGCTAAACCCACGTATTGTTGTGTTGCCGAGAATAAAGGGCGCAACTTTAGCGCAGCAGAGAAATAATTGCGGCCAGTCGCTGAATTCTTATTCAGCTTTCCCCTTTCCCGCTTTGGAATACCTACCAATCGATTGCAGAAGGCAGGCTTGCTGATCATTCAAAAACATCAAACGCGATCGCCAAGTACATGTGCTTGCTGATAATGTGGAGGCAGATACATCATCCCGCGCGACCGTTAGCTGAAAGTCAGACAGCTCCGCGAGTACCAAATAACGACAGATGAATGGGACAGCTCTCAGCGTTGCCAAGGCGAGAGCTGTGAAGGGAGAGTTACCAGAAAACACATCAGTTCAACGGCTGAGTTAAGGTTAACTGAGGAGTGAGCCAAACCATCTGATCCACGGCATGCACTTTGCTCAAAGGAGGTCAAAGTCCCAAAATTGAGCAGCATTGAGTGCCATGAGCCAAACGAGTTTTGATAACCAAGTCCATGCAAAGGTCGACGGTTGGCCTATCAATATCGCAAATCAATCCCACGCTATTGAGTCCATAATCGAGGCTGCTTCTCGCGCAGAAAGCTTCGAAGTTTTCACGCTCAATCTGGATCACCTGGTCAAGCTGCGCAGCGATGCTGCGTTCCGTGAAGCTTATTCCCGCGCACGTTTCATAACGGCCGATGGTCGACCGGTCGCGGCATTGGCCGCACGCACCGACGATCGCATTGAGTTGTGTGCCGGATCAGACATGTTCGTCCCGCTTGCGAAAGCAGCCGCAGATGCCGAGCTACCGGTTTATCTATTCGGAACTCGGGACGATGTGCTGGAAACCGCGGAAAAGAAGCTGGCCGAGTTGACCAACTCGCGGATTAAGGTGGTTGGCAGCGCGGCACCACCAATGGGTTTTGATCCCCAGGGCGAGGCAGCCGACGAAGCACTCGACAAGATCCAAGCCTCCGGCGCACGGCTATGCTTTGTGGCTCTCGGAGCACCAAAACAGGAACTCTTTGCCGCCCGCGCGACCGAGCGTGGGATAAACGCGGGCTTCATCTGCATCGGTGCGTCCATAGACTTCATTGTTGGCGAGCAGGTACGGGCGCCGGCGATGTTCAGACAGGCCGGTTGCGAATGGATCTGGCGCCTTGGCTCCGATCCTACGCGCCTCGCCACCCGCTACGCGAAGTGCGCGTTCATGCGGGCCGAACTCGCCTTTCCCGAACAGTTGAGCGGCAGAATCCTGCCCCACCGCTGACGGGCATGCGCGGTATCTGCACCGCCCCATCTTCCTGAAAACGTGATCCCGTCACCTCTCGACAAATTGTTAAGGCAAAACCATTGTGCGCGCGGCTTTCAGGCAGTGCATGGGGCTTAACCGAGTGCGACTTTCAATTGGGATTGCTTTGGCCGCAGTGATTGCGGTCGTTGTGGGTTCTGCTACGCCAACGCTGGCCTGCGGACCGTCTACAAAATGCATGTTGGACAATCGGCACTATTATGTCCGGATGCCGGACGGGCACGACGGCAAGACCAAGATCGGTGCCATTGTCTATGCTCACGGATATCGCGGTACCGCCAAGGCCGTCATGGGCAATAAGTGGTTTCGTCAACTGGGCAACCGCCTGGGGGTCGCGTTCATTGCGCCAAAGTCATCCGGAGGGGACTGGTCACTCCCAAACTCGCCGATGCGCATGCGCGGCGCACCAGCTGTTGATGAACTCGCCTATTTCGATCGCGTATTGGCAGATGTCACCTCCCGCTTTGCAATTGATCCGAAGCGCATCATGATGACCGGCTTTTCAGCTGGCGGCATGATGGTCTGGAACCTGGCCTGCCATCGCAGCAACAAGTTCGCCGGATTTGTCCCGATTGCCGGTACTTTTTGGCGGCCAGTGCCGCCGAAGTGCACAACGCCACCGTCAAATGTCATCCATTTGCATGGCGACCGGGACAAGGTGGTGCCTCTGCGCGGACGACCGATTAGGCCAACCCATCAGGGCGACGTGTTCAAAGCCATTGCGATGTATGCAGAGTATGGCCGGTTTGGCCCGCCCAAGAACATTACGCGTGGCAAGCTGAGATGTCAGGCGCGACGCAGCGGTAAAGGCAACATCCTGGAATTCTGCCTTTATAACGGCAGCCATACCTTCGACTCGACCTATATCCGGCAGGCCTGGGACTTGCTTCGCGAAAGCGGAAAGCTTTGAACGGCTAAGGCCTCGTTTACCGATATTTAACCATAAAGACCGTGTCCGGCGTTTTTTCGCGCCGGCAATGAACCCTTTTCCCCTTCCCCGCGACCAATCCGTATAAGGCGCCAAAAACCAGCCTCGCAAGCCTCACCTGAACCGGTTTCAAAAGGAAATCGTGGCTTGTGACCCAGGTAACAGCGCGCCGCCGGTTGACGCCATAGAGTGACTTCAACGCTCAAGGCAGAGACCACTAGCAACTGAACGCAACACCGTTATTCATTGGGGAAAAATGATGACACTGCAATTTGAAGAAACCACACCAGGCGTCCACATGGCGATGTGGGAAAGCCCGAATTCAGGCAACGCACGTACCGTTGTCATCATCGAAAGCCTCGGTCAGTTCACGCTGTACATCGATGGCGACGTCGCAGCCCGTGACCTCGACAGTTTCGAAGCCGCAGCAGCCCGCGCTCAGTCAATGCTGACCTCTGGCGGATCTCGGCGCATGGTCCAGATGGCCGGTGCCCTGGCAGTTTTCATCGCAGTCGGCGGGGCAGCCATCGGTTTGACCCATCTTCTGTCAAGCACATCAGGCATCGCAACCACCGTCACGGCCCAAACGCAGTCCATCGTCAAGGATGTGACCAGCAAGCCAAAGCAGGTTGCCGAGACGCAGTTCACGACATTCAAGCCGGTTAAGCCGCGCAACCAGCGCGTGGTTGTCTCAAAGGTTGAGCCGACCAGCACGACCGCATCAGTTCCAACGAGCCCGGTTAAGCCTGTTGTTGTAAACAGCACGATCCCAGCTCCGACCGCTGAGGCCGATGCAAAGATCGAAGCCGCCCCAAGCGCTGCAACGGCATCAAAGACTGCGAAGGCAGAAATTGAACCGACAACCCAGTCTACTGGCCCGAGAATCTTCTCTGCCACACGACCTGTTTTCGCTGGTGCGCCAGAGAAGCAGCCAGAAGCAGAGGTCGTCACCGCTGCTCCGGTTAAGACGGAAGAGAGAACACTGGCTGCAGTTGAAGCGCCAACGCCTGCCGCACCACAGGAAGTGGCAATCGAACAAGAGCCCGCAACCGAGGTTGGTTCGCTTGATCAGCCGCGTGCACCAATCGATCCGGAAACGTTGCCGCTGCCAAACCGCAACCCTTCAACACAGTTCGCTGCTGTCGAAACGGAGAAGACTGACGCTCGGTTCGCACCTGTACCTGCCGCACCGGCTCCACAGGTTGCACCGAACCCTTACCAGACCGGTTCCAAGTCTGCACGCCAGGGTCGCTCAGCAGATTCAGCTTATGAAAGCCTGATGGAACGTGCTGCTGCGAAGCGTCGTGCGAAACTGGAAAAGCGCCGCCGTGCACTGAAGACAAAGAAGTACACCAAGAAGAAGGTCGTTAAGACGAAGCGTTACACCAAGAAGAAGCACCGCACGGTACGCCGTAGGTCACGTCGGGTCATGCGCTGCTTGTCCACCGGCTGCCGCTGGGTTGCACGGAACGGATACTACGACCGCCAGTACCGCCGCGGTCACTACTAAGAAGATTAGCAAAGCCCGTTATTCCCCAGACGGATTTGCGAAGCCCCGGTCACCTGGCCGGGGCTTGTCTTTTTGCAGGTGGCACGACCGCGGATGGAAGGTCATGCTCCCGTAAGAAACGCGCGTCTCGTGCCGCCTCCGCCTTGCCGTTCTGATGCAACTTGGCTAGCCTTGAACGACCCAGTTCAAGTTGGCAGCAAGATGCTACTCCGAAGCCTGATCGTCATCGTTGGTCTTGCACTTGCTGTGCCTGCATCCGCGCAAAACCGGATCGCCCTGCTGATTGGAAATCAGGATTACGGACCGGGCGTCGGCAAGCTGATCAATCCCCTGAATGACACGAAGCTTGTCGCCAATGCGCTCCGCAAGGTTGGATTTCGTGTGCTGCCGATCTTGGAGAACGGCACACGCGCCGACATACTGGATGCCTTGGACGGTTACGTCGCCGCCTTGAAAGCCGCAGGCCCTGATGCAATTGGCTTCATCTATTACAGTGGCCACGGCATTGCCGCGCGAGGCGTGAATTACATCATCCCGGTTGACGTCGCCAGCCCGTCAACACGCCTGCTGCGCGCCGGTGGCGTCAAGCAATCGGAAGTGCTCGACATTCTGCAAAAGGAGGCACCCAATGCCGTGCATTACCTCGTCATTGACGCGTGCCGCAATGAACTGCGCGGTTCCCGTGGCGCGAAAGGCTTCCTGCCCGTCAATCAACAAGCAGGCACCCTGATCGCTTTTGCGACTGCGCCCGGGCAAACCGCATCCGATGTCGGCGAGGGCGGTGGTCCCTATGCCAAGGCCTTGGCCAGGGAGTTGGTCAAACCACACGTGCCGGATCTCCTGATGTTCCACCGCGTGCGTGTGGCCGTCAGTAAGTCAACAGGTGGTGACCAGATACCATGGACGTTGGACGGGATTCAGCGCGATCAGCGCCCGCAGCTCGGCAACAGCAAGGCAACGCTCGGTCAAACTAAGCGCGAGACGCTCAAGCCCCAGAAACCAAAGAGCCAGACACCGAAGAGCCAGAAGCCTGAAAGAAACACAAAACCGAAGGTGCAAAACCAACGCATTGGCGCCACAGGGCAGCGTTGCCTGGCACTGCCGTCCCGTCTGTCGTCAAAGATCGCGATCAGGCCCGGTCTGGTTCTGTGCAATCCCCAACAGCAGTCGTCTCGCATCGAGATAACCGCCGTGCTGTCCGAAGTGGTTCGTTACAAGAATGGATCGTTCGGGATTACAAGCTGCTACAGTGACGACAGAGAGTGCGGCGTGCATTGGGGCGGACCAAGTTTTCGGATCGAAGCCGGTGAAAAGGCCGGCACCGCCTACTTTGTTCCGATCCGCTAGGTGGCAAACAGAGAGTGCTCAGAGCAAGGGGGAGTTATGACAATCAACAGAGGCCATTCCTGGTCCACACTTTTTGCGGTCCTGACTCTGGTGGTCGTAGCGCTGGTCCAGTTCGTCAATCCCGCACAGGCACAGAAGATCATTCCGCTGGACGATGGCAAGTTCTACCAGGTCAAGGAAGGCGTGTTTCAGATCAAGGAGCGCCAGGCTGTCGATCTCACAGACAGGCACCTGCTGTTCACCTTCCGCCGAAGTGGTCGCGAGTGCAGACAAGAGCAGTGTATTGTTTGCGTCTTGAATGGCAGGTCTTCGGCTTGCGACATCGGCAAACGTTTCGACCTCAAATGGGGTAACGCACCATTCTTCTTGAAGGGGACTTTTGCTGATCGGCGCGAATGTGTTTTGGATGTCGTCAATTTCAAGAAGCCGAAAGGGGCTCCGGCGACTGCCGTGTTCCGTCTTCGGTGCATTTAGGCCGAGACGTTCGCCGATCGATTGTGTTGATCGATGGCAAGATCGCCTAACCAATGCTGAGCACCGGGTAGGCAAAGAGCGGGCATGCGATTGACGTCACGCCCGCTCAATCAAACTCAACCGAGATCTTTGTTGGCTTCTTTCACCTTGTCGGCGTCGAGATAGACCTGACCGCCCATCTCATTGAACTTCCGGCTCATCTCGGCCATGCCGTCGGCTGCTTCCTGATATTGCGGATCATTCAATGACGCGGCGTAGTCGCGTACGTCCTGCGTGATCTTCATTGAGCAGAACTTTGGTCCACACATTGAGCAGAAATGCGCAACCTTGTGGGCTTCCTTCGGCAATGTTTCGTCGTGCATCGAGCGCGCGGTGTCAGGGTCGAGACCGAGATTGAACTGATCTTCCCAACGGAACTCGAAACGTGCTCGCGAAAGAGCATCGTCACGCAGTTGCGCACCAGGATGGCCCTTCGCGAGATCAGCGGCGTGAGCGGCAATCTTATAGGTAATGACGCCGTACTTCACGTCATCGCGGTTGGGAAGACCGAGGTGCTCTTTCGGCGTGACGTAGCACAGCATGGCTGTGCCGAACCAACCGATCATCGCGGCACCGATGCCGGACGTGATGTGGTCGTAGCCAGGCGCGATGTCCGTGGTCAACGGTCCGAGCGTGTAGAACGGTGCTTCGCCGCACTCCTTCAGCTGCTTGTCCATGTTGACCTTGATCTTGTGCATCGGCACGTGACCGGGGCCTTCGATCATGACTTGGCAGCCTTTGGCCCAGGCCACTTTGGTCAGTTCGCCGAGTGTTTCCAGCTCGGCAAACTGTGCGCGGTCATTCGCATCCGCGATTGAACCGGGGCGCAGGCCGTCGCCGAGCGAGAAGGTGACATCGTACTGCCGCATGATATCGCAGATCTCGTCGAAGCGCTCGTAGAGGAAGCTCTCTTTGTGCCGGCTGAGGCACCACTTCGCCATGATCGATCCACCGCGTGACACGATGCCGGTCACGCGATGCGCGGACAGCGGAACGTAGGCCAAGCGTACACCAGCGTGGATCGTGAAGTAGTCCACGCCTTGCTCGCACTGTTCAATCAACGTGTCCTTGTAGACTTCCCAGTCGAGCTTGTCCGGGTCGCCGTCAACCTTCTCAAGCGCCTGATAGATCGGAACCGTTCCAATCGGCACAGGCGAGTTGCGCAGGATCCACTCGCGCGTGTTGTGGATGTTGCGGCCGGTCGACAGATCCATGACTGTGTCGGCGCCCCAACGGATCGCCCACACCATCTTGTCAACCTCCTCCTCAACCGAGGATGAAACGGCCGAGTTGCCGATGTTGGCATTGATCTTGACCAGGAAGTTGCGGCCGATGATCTGAGGCTCAAGTTCCGTGTGATTGATGTTGGCAGGGATCACCGCGCGGCCACGGGCTACTTCATCGCGGACAAACTCCGGTGTGACGAACTCGGGCAATTCCGCACCGAAGCTCTCGCCATCCTTCATCGCCGCTTTGGCGCGCGCCAGGGCCTCCTTGCGCCCGATATTTTCACGATGCGCGATGTACACCATCTCTTTGGTGATGATACCGGCGCGGGCATATTCCAGCTGCGTGATTGGCTTGTCAGTTGATAGCGCGCGCATCGGCTGTGGCTTGTTCGGGAACTCACGGGCCAGGTGCTTGCCGGCAACATTGCCATTGTCTTCCGGCTTGATATCGCGACCGCTATAAGCTTCGACGTTGCCACGCTCTTTGATCCAGGCTTCGCGCAGTCGCGGCAGGCCGGCTTCGACGTCGATGTTGGCATCCGTCTCGGTATAGGGGCCGGAGGGGTCATAAACCCAGAACGGTGGCTCACCAGACGACTCGTGCAGCGGAATTTCGCGGAAGGGGACCTGCACGTCAGGATGGCCTTCGGGCGATGAATAAACCTTATGGCTGCCAATGATAGGGCCGGTCGTGACTTCCGGCGTCTGCATTTCACCGGGTCGGGTCATTTTGTTCATCGTGCTTCTCTCCCTCGCCTTGCTCTAGGCGTTCGCAGTTTCACTAAACTCATTGAGGCCGAGCTCGCGCTGGGTCTTCTTTGGAAGTCCAAGCGAGACAAGGCGGTAACTCTCACGGATGTAGTCTTGTAGGCCTTCGTCATCCAAGGTCGCCGGACTGGTGCGCTGGATCCATTTCATGCCGCGTGATGCCAGATACGGCGCCGGGCGCAGGCCTTCCTGTTCCTTCAAGAGCTCGTAGCTCATTTCCGATGTCTTGAACGTCACGAACAGATAGTCGTCGTCGTTCCAGCCGCCGATAGCAAACACCTTGCCAGCGACCTTCCAGACATGCGCGCCGCCCCACTGGATCACATGGCTGGTGTGATCAAGACTGCCGCAGAATTTGTTGAACTCGTCAACCGTCACGCTCAGGCCCTCGTCAGCGATGTGACAACGCTCCAGTACGGCAAAAGACAAACGCGTCCATTGCACATCGACACTATGAGTCATGACTGGGAGGGCAAAGGTGCATCCTGTCCCTTCGCCGGCATGACCCGGATCAGGTTCAAAGGGTGCTCGTGCGGGCTTCAACACGATCTCAGCCGGTGCCCCGGCGCCCCTCGGAATTGCCGTAAGATGCTAGAATTGCGCGAAAGTTGCAAGGGGGAAGCGGTCTTACAGCAGCCCAATTCAACTGAAAGACAGTGGCGGCAGGTTTAACAATGAGAAGTCACTCTGAATGATCGCTCGGACTCTGAAACGCACTGCCATCGTTTTTGTTATTGGTTTTCTGGCTCTATTCGCCCTGCGCTTTGCCTATAGCTACGTCAAACAACCGATCCGCCCACCGCAAAGTGGGGGAATTGTCCAAACATTTTCAGCTGGTGGGCTGCAGTTCGCCAAGGACCTTAGGAACTACGCCTCTACCAAGGTGAAGTTTCAACCAGCGCAGGTTGGCGGTGCGTTTCGCAGCATTGATCAGAAGTATGAGAAAATTGCCAATGTCGGTCTGCGAACGCTCGAATTCGAGAAAGATGAGACCAAGCTGCGGACACTCATCAAAGAGAATTCCGCGCTTATCCAGTTTGAACAGCGCCAGGGCTTGAAGCGCTCACGGTCTTTGCGCCTTGCCATCGGTGTTAATCCCGAGAAATTCGATCCATTTGTGGCTGAAGTTCGGACAATCGGGAAGGTTTACAAGCTGACCATTGATAAGTCCGACAAGACCAACGAGTACCGCGATCTGCAGGCGAAACGGGCCTCACTTGAGACATCCAGGAAGGCGTTGACGGATCTCAAGCAACGCGAAGGCGATATCGCCGCCATGGTCGAGTTGGAAAAGCAGATCCTCAAGCTTGAACAAGCGATCCAGGCGCTGGGCGTCAGCCTCGGTGACTTCGACGTCGAGAATGAGTTTGTCACGGTCAAGGTGCTGCTCGCCGAAACGCGCCGGAAAATCGTTCGCAACATTTCGATCTGGAAACGGCTTCTGGATACCTTGTTTTGGACTTTGCCGGCTTACGCCGTGATCTGGCTTGTTTTGGCAGCCGCCGCCTTTACGGGACTGGTTGCAACATTCCTCATGGGCAAGGTCGCACGCATGGTCAAAGACGCTGACGGAGAGAACGCATAGCGTGAAAGCATCGTATTCGGCCGCCACCCTGCAGCAGAGCGGCGGCCGACGCGTTATTGCTTAGCTCGCAATGTAGCCGGCGTAAGTCAGCCAGCCACCGAGGCCGATCAGGATGATCGCCTCAATCACTATGAACGAGCTTGCGCCCAAGATTACGGACGCGATGGACCGGACAACGCCCGGCATCGTGATCCGCATAACCCCGCCAACCACAGCAGCCCAGCCGAGCAGTGTGATGATGACCGGCCAGTCAGCCACCCACACATTGTGCGCGTTGACGACCGCCAGTCCGGCGAGCAGGGCAGGAAAGCCCGACATCATGATGAAGCCAGTGTTGCTGACAAAGTCCTCAGCAAACCGGATGAAAGCCGCCCGGTTCAGCAAAAAGCCAACACCGGCAACTGCAACAACCGGCCCAATCAGCTTGGCGAGATAAATCGAAGTCTGCATCTGCATTCTCCTTGAGTTGCGGCTGTTATCGAGCTCAAGCTCCAAGCCGCGTCGCACATGAAACTGGCCACGCTGCGCAGCTTTCCCGGGGCGGCAAGCTTAAGCCCACCGTCCCTGGCCGCGCCTGTCTCCGGAATAGCTGAGGCCATCACCGTCAGGCGCATCCAATATATGGTGTCAGTGAGAATCCGCTGGAAGACAAAATCGGATGCGAACATATCGATTGTGGATGCAACTCATCCGATTTGGCGAATGACCTAGCAGCACTATCCGGTGACGGCTGCTAACACATTGATTTGTATAAATTTTAGGCTTGTAAGTGGCGCGACTTGCAGTACCATTTTCGTGTTGAGTGTCAACTAGAATCGCTAAGGAGCGCGCATGACAGATCGCAATTTTGCCGCCCAACTCCGCGGGCACAGTCTGACAACAGCTGAAATTCTTTATCGAATGCCCGACCACCCATCACTGCTGCAGAGTTTTGTTTGGCAATGCTATGATGTTCATCCGCGTTTTCCGAGGATCAATCGCTTTCTGAACTACTGGCAGGAAAACATCGAGGCGCAGTTGCACAGGGTAACTGTTGCGCACAAGGGCTTGATCAGTCCGGCCGAGTTGAAGCTGGTCAGCGGCGAATTCCGCCTGAACTAGGTTGCCGCCCGGCAAATGCCGCACTGAAGCGGATCGATTGTTGAATTTGCGCAGAGCCTTATCTGGTTTTGCTCTGCGTTAGTCGCGCGCGACATACTCATGTTATATGCACTGGGCTTACTCCTCTTTGATGATTCGAGCTTGCCCAAAGAAAGGTGCACACCATGAAGCGTGATCGCAGAGCAAAGATAGTGGCCACGCTCGGCCCGGCAAGTTCGACCCCAGAGCAGATCGAAACTCTGTTCCGGGCCGGTGTTGATGTCTTCCGCCTAAATTTTAGTCATGGCACGCAGGACGATCATGCAGAGCGCTACAAGATCATTCGTGATCTTGAGGCCAAGGTGAACCATCCCATCAGCGTTCTGCAGGACCTTCAGGGGCCAAAGATCAGGGTCGGCGTCCTGGATGGTGATGAAGTTGACCTGGTGCCGGGCGAGACGGTGCGCTTTATTCTGGGTGAGACCGGTGGCGGTAAGTCCGCGATACCGTTGCCTCACGAACCGATCTTTGATGCCATCGCACCCGGGCACCATTTACTGCTCGATGACGGCCGGCGTCGTGTCGAGGTTACCGGTGTCGAGAAGGATGCCATCGACGCGCGCGTCATCTACGGCGGCACGCTGACCAATCGCAAAGGCGTCAATCTGCCGGATACGTTGCTTCCGCTCTCTCCTCTCACGGAGAAGGATCATGCCGACCTGCGCTTCGGGCTCGAGTTGGGAGTCGATTGGGTGGCGCTGTCATTCGTGCAGCAGCCAGGTGACATTCTGGAAGCGCGCGACATCATCGGCGATCGCGCCGGCATCATGGCCAAGATCGAAAAGCCGATGGCGCTGAAGTCGATCGATCGGATTGTCAGCCTATGTGACGCCATCATGGTGGCGCGCGGTGACTTAGGCGTCGAAACTCCGCCGGAAGAAGTGCCGGGCCGCCAGAAGGAGCTGATCCGTACATGCCGTCTCGCCGGTAAACCGGTGATCGTTGCGACCCAGATGCTGGAGTCCATGATGACAGCACCAACGCCGACACGGGCTGAAGCCTCCGACATTGCGACAGCTATCTACGATGGTACCGACGCCGTGATGTTGTCCGGCGAGTCAGCGGCCGGACAGTATCCGGTTGAAGCCGTACAGGTGATGGACAGCATCATTCGCCGCACCGAAGAGCACAAAGACTATCGCTCGATCATCACGGCTCTGGAACCGGTCGTCGAACCGACGGTGCACCACGCCGTCTCAGCTGCCGCGGCAGATATCGCAGACACCATCCAGGCAACAGCCATCGTGGCATTCACTTCATCCGGCGCCACTGCATCCCGCATCGCTCGCAAGCGGCCCGACGTGCCGATCCTGGCCGTCACGCCCCATAAGCATATCATGCGCCAGCTGGTACTCACATGGGGGGCATTTGCCATGCAGTCGGATACCATCGACAATTATACGGATATGGCAGAGAAGGCAGCGGCCCTTGCGCGCGAGCAGGGCTTTGCTACCAAAGGCGACCGATTGGTTGTCGTTGCTGGCGTACCGTTCGGGGTCGCTGGCACAACCAACAACGTTCGCGTGTTGGAGATTTAGCACCTGGCCTTCGCCAGTTCGGACAGTGGAGTAGCAAGGCGTTGAAAGCTGATATCGCAATCCTCGGCGGAGGGATCATCGGGTCGAGCATTGCCTGGCATCTGGCCGCATCAGGCCAAGCCGGTGAAGTGGTCGTGATTGAGAAAGATCCGACCTACGAGTTCGCAGCAACACCGCGCGGGAACGGCGGCATCCGTCAGCTTTTCTCACTGCCGACAAACATCCAGATGGCGCAATACGGCCTGGACTTCTACGCCAATTTTCAGGAGCGCGTCTCTGCTAGTGGTTTGCAAGCCGAAAGCATAGGGTTTCGCAGGCAGGGTTACTTGTTCCTGTCAGATACGGGCGACCATGAACAGATGATCGCCAACCATGGTACGCAAGTCGAAAACGGTGTGCGGGCAGACCTGCTCGACGCCAAGGCATTGAAGGAGCGATTTCCTTCTCTGAACGTCGATGACATTGCCGTCGCGGTTCATTCCCCAGACGACGCCTGGATTGACCCCTATACCGCCCTGATGGAGTTCCGCAGGGCTGCGTCGGCCAGCGGCTGCAATTACGTGAAGGGTGAAATCGCTGAGTGGCAGCACAGCGTGAGTAAGGCGTCGCGCATTGTCTTGTCCTCAGGCGAGACCGTGGAAGCGGATACCTTCGTCCTCGCCTGCGGAGCCTGGTCAGCGGACATCGGCGCGATGATCGGTCTTGAGCTGCCTGTCGAGCCGATGTCGCGTGAATCCTATTTTTTCAAGTGTCAGGACGAGGTCGAACCACTTCCCTTCCTGAAATCAGAAAGTGATCTCGCGATCCGTCCCGAAGCCAACGGCTATGTTGGTGGTGTGCCGAACTGGGCCGAGCAAGCAGGGTGGAATTTCGAGTTATCGCCCGAGTGGTTTGAGGAAACAGTCTGGCCTGCACTGGCAAAGCGGGTTCCGGCCATGCAGACGCTTAAGCTCGAACGAACCTGGCGTGGGCACTACGCGCGCAATCGATTTGACCGCTCGCCAATCATCGGGCGCTGGCACGAGGGTTGTGAGAACGTTGTGATTGCGACCGGTTTCTCGGGGCATGGCATCATGCATGCTCCGGCAACCGGCCGTGCGGTGTCCGAACTCCTGGTTAAAGGCGCCTATCAATCCTTGGATGTTGGCCTGTTTGGCTACGATCGACTCCAAAAGGAGCGGCCGGCGCTCGAGATCGGCATCGTTTAGGAGAACGGCTCAACTGCCGATGCCGAGTGCCTTCAGGTTTTCTCGCGGTTGGACAAGCGCGGGATTGAGCTCCAAAGCTTTCCTGTAATCCGCAATCGCCCGCGCGCGGTCGCCCAGTTGATGATAGGCATAGCCCCGGTTGTTATAGGCGTCTGCGTTCTCAGGCATCAGCTGGACCAGCCGCGAATAATCTGCCACCGCCTTGGCAAAGTCCCGCAACATTTCATAGGCTGCACCCCGATCATTCAGAGCGTTCGGATAGTCGGGATTAAGTTCGATCGCGCGTGAGTAGTCCGCGATGGCCTTCTGCGTTTCACCAATAAAGAAGTAGGCGTTCCCGCGATTGCGATACGCTTTGGCGTAAGATGGCGAGATCGAAATCGCTGCTGTGTGATCAGCAATCGCTTTGTCGGCCTCGCCGATTTTCCGATACGCCACGCCGCGCCTGTCCAGAGCTTTCAAATGATCAGGCTTGATCGTTAGTAGGCGGCTCAAGTCTTCGATTGTTGCGATGTATGACTTTGCGCGATAGTGCGCGATGGCCCGATGGTAGAGAGCCGCCTTGATATTCGGCCCGCTATCGCCTTCCTGCACGATCACCGAAGTACAGGCATTGATCCGCTCTTTGCCCTTTGTCGCGCCTTTGCATTTTTGCAGCTGATCGGCCTGCACGGGTACGCTCAATCCGGCGAGCGTTACGAAAACCACCGCCCATCTGAACATCACCACCCTCAAAGATAACTGGATCAAAGGGTTAGTATGGTCCAAAAGCCAGCGCCTGACAAATTCTGAGCCCCTCGCAAACGCACACAATCTGGTCAGTTTACGTGCTCACCAGGGGAAATTGTTGACCTCCACTCCAAAGGGTGAGGCGTTGGTCATCGTGGGCGTCCGGCAGGGCGAGCTCAACCAGATCATAGTAAAGCGCCCGGGTCACCAGGGCTTCGAGCCGGCCTCTGACCACGATATAAGGCTTCAGACCGCCACTCAGCGGCTCTTCGACAAATTTGATGGGATTCTCAGGACCACAGCGGATGATATCATCGACATTGGTCCGGAAGGTCAGCACCTGTCGCGTTTCGTCGCCATCGACCTGCATTTCAACCGCGAGAAATGGCGCGTCTTCCACGACAACGTCATACTTCTCAACTAGTGTCACGAGATAGTGACGACCATCCGGGTCACAACGCAAAACACTGGCAAATAGCTTAACGAGACCGTCCCGACGTATCGGGCTATCCTTGTAATACCAGCTGCCATCGGCGCGAATGGCGAGCCCGATATTTCCGCAATACGGCGGATCCCAGTCGTCAACAGGGGGCTTTTTGCCTTTACTTTGTGCGGAAATGAGCTCCGATAGCCCCTGGATGCGATTGCTATCTGCCGCTCGGCCTTCCATACTCTATGCTCCACTCTCTCAACTTGAACCAATCGATTACTGAACTGCACTGTTGCATCTTGTGCTCACTCCATATTGTGACCACTTTCGCCACAAAACAGTCTAGACAAAACTATCGCAACCGAACCAGACACCGAACCAGACACCGAACCAGACACCGAACCAGACCAGGGCCAGCAGAGCGGCAATGAACACAGTGAATTCGACAGACAGTGAAATCGTCGGCAGGATTGAAGCCGCTGGCGATCATATGAAGCGCGTGAAGACGGAGGTCGGTGGCGTTATTTTTGGCCAGGAGAAGGTCGTCGAGCAGACGCTGACCACCATCTTGGCAGGCGGCCACGCACTGCTGATCGGCGTTCCTGGTCTCGCTAAGACCCTGCTGGTGGAGACCCTTGGTCGCGTTCTGGGCCTCGACGCCAAACGGATCCAGTTTACGCCGGATCTGATGCCTTCTGATATTATTGGCTCGGAAGTTTTGGAAGAAGTGCAGGGTGGCGCACAACGCCAGTTCCGGTTCATACGCGGTCCAATATTCACCCAGCTCCTGATGGCTGACGAAATCAACCGCGCCAGCCCTAAGACACAGTCGGCTTTGCTGCAGGCCATGCAGGAACACCATGTGACTGTCGCCGGCACGCGTCACGATGTGCCGGAGCCGTTCCACGTCCTCGCAACCCAAAACCCACTCGAGCAGGAAGGCACGTATCCGTTGCCGGAAGCCCAGCTCGACCGTTTCCTTCTGCAAATCGATGTCACTTACCCGGATCTCGATGCCGAGCGGCAGATGCTCTATGGCACAACCGGCACAAGCAAGGTTGATCCAGCAGCTGTACTCGACGGGCCGCGGCTAATGGAGATGCAACATCTGGTTCGCCTGATGCCGGTGCCGGATAAAGTTGTCGAAGCGATCCTCGCGCTCGTAAGAGCTGCCCGGCCCGGCGCCGAAGCGTCAGAAGAGGCCAACCGTTTGATTGCCTGGGGACCGGGGCCAAGGGCCAGTCAGGCGCTGATGCTCACAGTACGCGCCAAGGCTTTGATGGATGGCCGGCTGGCACCGTCAGTTGACGACGTCCTAGAGTTAGCAGAACCAGTATTGAAGCATCGTATGGCATTGACATTTGCTGCCCGCACCGAGGGTGAGACAGTGAGCAACGTCGTGCAGCGCCTGGCGGCCAATTTGGAGTAGCAATATTGGCAATCTTTGGTCGTGAGTCCCAACAGGCCAGTTCGCAGCAGCGTCGCTCCTCATTCGTCGCGAACGAAGTCGAAGCCAAGTCACTGGCTGAGCGGCTGCCTGAGCTGCTGATTGAAGCAGTTCGGATATCCTCGACGATTGCGTTCGGTATTCACGGACGGCGCCGACCCGGTCCTGGCGAAACGTTCTGGCAGTTCCGCCAGTATGAGACGACGGATGCTACGACGTTGATCGATTGGCGGCGGTCCGCCAGTTCCGACCATCTCTATGTCCGCGAGCGCGAGTGGGAAGCGGCACATACATTCTGGTTATGGGCTGACGTCTCAGATTCCATGGACTTCTGCAGTCACTTGAGCAATCAGGCCAAGCGTGACCGCGCACTTGTTCTCTTGCTTGCAACGGCAGACCTCCTGGTTCGCAGCGGTGAGCGTGTCGCGCTGCTCGGTCTCACGCGACCAACCGCCAGCCGCCACGCGGCATCCCGCCTTGCCGAGACAATTGCAGAGAATATTGATACGCCGGTGCTCTCCTCGGGGCTGCCACCGGCCGAACAACTGACGCGTCATACCGGGCTTGTTCTGATCGGAGACTTCCTTGCACCGTCAGGGGCCGTCAATGAACGCTTCACGGGCCTCGCAGCTTCCGGTGTGAGTGGTCACGTCATCCAGGTTCTCGATCCTGCTGAAGAAACACTGCCATACGAAGGGCGGACGGAGTTTCTAACCCCGGATGGTCGCCAGCGTTGGATTGCAGATCGGGTTGAGGTTATTCGTGACGACTATGCGAGGCGAATGGCTGCCCACAAGGACGCGATAAGTTCACATGCATCGCGGCTTGGCTGGTCACACGTCGTCCACCACACGGATCGCTCAGCCGCAGATCCACTGTTGCAGCTCATTATGCGGTTGCAGGAGCCGGCCAAAGCATCAATGGGGCAAGGCGCAGGAGCATCGCTATGACGATAGGCGCCTTGTCATTCCTCAGCCCCTGGCTGCTAACGTGTTTGATTGCCCTGCCAATTATCTACTGGCTGTTGCGCACGGTTCCACCGCGACCGAAACAGATCGCGTTTCCACCGACACGGATCCTGGTTGGTCTCGAAAACAGAGAGAAAACTCCGGACAAAACACCGTGGTGGTTGATGCTGATCCGCTTGCTGGCGGCTGCTCTGATCATCTTCGCACTCGCCGAACCAATCCTTAATCCGAACCGTACGGCCAACTTCTCCGGCAACGGACCCGTCGTGGCGGTGATCGACAACGGCTGGAGTTCCGGCGCAAGCTGGCCTGAGCGTGTCCGCATGTTGGAACGCGTTATCGATCAGGCTGAGCGCCAGAACCGTTCCGTCGTCGTTGTGGCTACAGCAGAGACTGAGCGCGGACCACTACGCATTGAGGCACCAAACGACGCCCGAACAAGAGCAGCAGGTCTGCTGCCAAGACCTTACGCGCCGGATCGCGAAGCTTCTCTGGAACGGTTGAAAGAACTTGTCGGGCGTGCACCTGGTGCGAGTATTGTCTGGCTCTCGGACGGTGTTGATCACGGCAAGGCATCGGCGTTTGCCTCGGGCCTGGAATCGCTTTCCGCAGCTCAATTCATGGTCGTCGAAGTCAGCCAGAACGCATCACCAGTTGGCCTCGCCGCTCGCATTGGTGATGGTGGCAAGCTGCGCGTCAATCTCGTGCGCCCGTTCGGCAGCAACCGCCAAGGCAACATCATGGCCCTGTCCGCCCGCGGAGAGGCGCTGAGCGAGGCGCGCTTCCAGATGGCGCCGGGTGAACTGCGCAAGTTCATCGATATCGAACTGCCGCTAGAGTTGCGCAATCAGGTGAGCCGTGTCGCGGTTGTCAGCGAGCGATCGGCCGGTGCCGTCCATTTGCTTGATGCAGGCACGAAGTGGTCACGGGTCGCCCTCTTCTCCGGTACGGAGCGTGATCGCGACCAACCGCTGTTGGGTCCGCTTTACTACGTCCGCAAGGCGATGGCGCCCTATTCCGAGATTGTTGAGCATCAAACCTCAAACCTGGCGGAAGGTGTCGATCGAATTCTGAAGCGCCGACCTTCGATGATGATCCTGACAGACGTCGGGACGATTGGCGATGACACCGCCGAAAACTTGCGCAAGTGGGTGCAGGCGGGCGGCGTATTGGTCCGCTTCGCAGGCCCGCGCCTGGAAAAGGGCGGCGATGACCTGCTGCCGGTTGAGTTGCGAACCGGTGGTCGAACGCTCGGCGGTGCGCTGTCATGGTCGACACCACAGCCTTTGGCTCCGTTCTCTGACGACAGCCTTTTTGCTGGTTTGACTTCGAGCAAGGAAGTCGTGGTCAAACGCCAGGTCCTCGCCGACCCGGCAAAGCTTGGCCAGGATATCGCCGTGTGGGCCCGTCTCCAGGACGGCACGCCTTTGGTGACCGCCGCTCAGCGGGGCGATGGTCATGTCGTGTTGTTTCACGTAACAGCAAATTCGGCCTGGTCGGATCTTCCGCTCTCGGGTTTGTTTGTCGAGATGCTGCGTCGGGTCTCGACGCTCGGTGCATTGTCGCGCGGCAGCTCCGGTGAGCAAACGAACACGTCAACAGGCGGCCAGTCGGTTGCGCCGTCGCAATCGGTCCTCGCTCCTGTGCAGGTTCTCGATGGATTTGGCCAGTTGATTCCACCGCCACCAACGGCGTCACCAATTGCACGTAAGGATTTCTCCAAGATGACGGCGCGTGCCGAGCATCCGCCTGGATTTTACGGCCCTGCCGGACGTCCCCAGGCCCTGAATATTCTCGGACCGGAGAGCGAGTTGAAACCGTTGCCTTCGTTACCGGGAAGTTTTTCTCGTCTTGCCTATGAGGACGAGGCGTCAACGGATCTGAAACCTTGGCTGTTTGCAGCGGCGCTCGCATTGCTGTTGCTCGATGTGATCGCTGTTCTTCTGCTGCAATCCGGTGGGGTTAGGCGGACGGCTCGGACAGCTGCAGCATTGCCGCTCGCAGCCATCATGATGGCAGGCTTGGTCGCAACCACCGGGCCGGTTGACGCGCAACAGTCGTCCAGACAGCCGAACCCGGCCGCGCCGTCGATTGATGCTGAACGCGCGCGCCTCGCAACCAGTAAAGTCACGTTCGGCTATGTGCTGACCGGCGACGCTGGCATAGACGGCACATCCCAGGCAGGGCTGTCGGGCCTTGGTAGAGTACTCAACGCCCGAACGGCCGTTGAGCCAGGCGAGCCAATTGGTGTTGCAATCGAGAAGGACGAGATTGCGTTCTTCCCATTACTCTATTGGCCTGTGTTGTCTTCGCAGAAGGAACTCAGCTCCAAGGTGCTGGCCAAGGTCGATGCCTACATGAAGCATGGCGGCGTGATCATCTTTGATACGCGCGATTATGGTCAGGGCATGCCGATTGGTTTCATCCAGCAGGGCTCTTCGACCGGAAAGACACCTCTGCAACGGTTGCTCGGAAAGCTCGACCTTCCCCGCATTGAACCGGTCCCGCAAGGTCACGTGCTCAGCAAGTCATTCTACCTGCTCGATCAGTTTCCCGGGCGTTGGTCCGGAGGGCAGCTTTGGGTGGAGGCCGGTGGCGGCAACACCATCACGGAGAACAAGCGGGCCCGTCAGGCCGATGGTGTTAGCTCGATCCTGATCACGGCCAACGATTTTGCATCGGCATGGGCGCTCGATGAACGCAACCTGCCGCTGTTCCCCGTCGTTCCTGGCGGAGAGCGGCAACGCGAGTTTGCGTTCCGGACCGGCGTCAACATCGTAATGTACGCTCTGACCGGCAACTACAAGGCCGATCAGGTGCATATTCCGGCTCTACTGGAACGACTGGGTCAGTAAGGGAGTAGTTCGGCTATCATGACCAATCTTTCTCTCGACTTCGCACCCATACTGCCGCTGCCATATGTGATTGCAGCAGCGGTTGTTGTCGTGCTGCTGCTCGCCATCATGGCTGTTCGGCGGACCCGCGGTACAGCGTTTCGCGCACTTGCCCTGCTGGCGATGCTGGCGGCATTGCTCAATCCAGCACTTCGCGAAGAACAGCGCGAAAGCCTGGGCAATATCGCCATCGTTATGATGGACGAGAGCACCAGCCAAACACTGGCTGAACGCCCGGAACAGGCCAAGGAAATCCGCAAAGAGCTGGAGACCAGGCTCGGCCGCATTGCCAACCTCGATGTCAAATGGGTGACGTCATCTCGCCCACGCGAGAACGAAAAAGCCGGAACGACAATCTTTAGAGACCTCAACAACGCGCTGTCGGATATCCCGCCCGACCGGCTGGCTGGTGTGATCATTGTCTCGGACGGCCAGATCCATGACGTGCCAAGCAAGGTTGGGCAGCTCGGATTTCAGGCGCCTGTCCATACGTTGCTGACGGGGCGCAAAGGCGAGTTCGACCGACGCATTGAGATCGTCAAGGCACCTCGATATGGCCTGGTTGGTCAGTCGCGCGACGTCGAGATCATCCTGCGTGAAACCGGCAAGGTACCGCCCGGAACGTCAAAGGCTGTCAGCCTGAACATCAGACGCGAGGGCGTACCGGACGAGCGTGTGCCTGCGTTGATCGGCGAACGCCTGATCATCTCCATGAAGTTCCCGCATGCAGGTTCCAACATTCTCGAGATCGAACTCTCAGAAACGGAGAATGAACTCACCACGGCCAACAATCGTGTCGTGGTCATCGCGGAAGGTGTGCGGGAGAATCTGCGGGTTCTGCTGGTCTCCGGCAAGCCGCACGCCGGGGAGCGAACTTGGCGCAACCTTCTCAAGTCTGATGCCGCCGTCGATCTCGTGCATTTCACAATTCTTCGTCCGCCGCGCAAGCAGGACGGCACGCCGATCAACGAGCTGTCTCTGATCGCGTTCCCGACGCGGGAGCTGTTTTCACAGAAGATCGAGGACTTCGACCTGATCATCTTCGATCGTTATCAGTATCGCCGGATCCTGCGGCAGCACTACTTTGATAACATCGCTCGATATGTGCGCGACCACGGTGGGGCACTATTGATTGCGGCGGGCGACGACTATGCCGGCCGCTCAAGCATCGTGAACACACCGCTCTATCCTGTTCTGCCCGCAATACCAACTGGAAGCGTGATTGAAGAGCCCTTCAAGGCCAAGCTCACCGACTTGGGCGAACGCCACCCTGTCACCGAGGCGCTGCCCGGCAGCGGCAAGAAAGACCCAACTTGGGGGCGCTGGTTCCGACAGGTCGATGTCACCCAGGAGCGCGGACAGACCCTGATGAATGGTGTGCAGGACAAACCGCTCTTGATCCTTGAGCGTCGAGGAGAAGGACGAGTAGCACTCCTGACCTCAGATCAGGCTTGGCTTTGGGCACGTAGGTATGACGGCGGTGGCCCGCATTCGCAGCTCCTGCGGCGCTTGTCCCACTGGCTGATGAAGGAACCTGACCTCGAAGAGGAGCGATTGAAAGCGTCCGCAGACGGCTTGAAGCTCACCATTGAGCGCCGCACGCTGGGCGATCAGGTGCCGGATGTGGAAATCTCCGCGCCCGGTGGCACGACCTCACGCGCCGTCTTGACCAAAGTCAAAGATGGTCTGTGGAGGACGACATTCTCAGCCACCCAGGCCGGCGTCTACAAGTTTGAGACAAACTCGGACATCGGAAAGCTGACGGCCATCGCACATGCCGGTATCGCCGATCCACGTGAGATGTCGGAGGTTCACGCCACGGCTGACAAGATCACACCCTTGGTGGAGAAGACCGGTGGTGGTGTGTTCTGGACCCACTCCGAATCGATCCTGCCCGGTGCAAGCACCAGCAGTGTGGATCTTCCGCGCATCACGATGCTGACAGCCGCGCGCGTGTTTTCAGGGTCCAGCTGGATGGGCCTGAAAGATCGCAATGCCTACGTCACGCGCGGCATCAAGTTGACACCAGTCTTCTCCGGTGTCGCAGCATTGCTTGCACTGTTGTTCTTGATAACGTTGGCATGGTGGCGCGAGGGGCGCTGATTGCCCCCTCTCTGAGACTGAAACTTTTGTTGTTTCATTGAAGTTGGAGCCCGGTTGCAAGTCTGCCACCTAAAACACCGTTGATTCGCCTGGGAAAACTCATCGCCTGAGCCTCGCATGGCTTGATCGACTCACTTAACTTTGCAGCGCGCGCAATCCGTATCTGCGCGCGCTGCAGTGGCAACCTGAGCTGAACACGGTGCTCTCCCATGAACCTCACTTTCAAGATCATTTACGCAGCTCATGCGAACGGAACGCACCACAAATTGGCACTCGACGCGCTGCGCCATCTGCAGTGTGAGCGCGCGGACGAGTGGCGGGCAGTGTTTCTCAAGAACGCCGAGCAGTACATGATTGGGTCGAAGCTGCCGGACAAGGAATTCAAGGACTTTAAGAACCACGTACTCCATGTCCGCGATGACTACTGGGGTGGCGCGCCGGAGAAGGCAGAGAGCTGGTACAACCTTTTCGTGCGCGCGCTGCGCGAGGAAAAGTTCGAAGAGGCCGTGTGGTCCGCCGGCATCCTGAGCCATTACTACACCGACCCAATACACCCGTTCCACACGGCGCAGTCCGAAGCGGAAAGCAACATTCACCGCGCGGTGGAGTGGAGCATCTCAAAGAGCTACGAAGACCTGCGCAAGCGAGGCCTTCGCCAACCCATCACCGCAATTGACATCGGTTATCGCGGGCCATGGGTAAAGGACATGGTGATTGCAGGCGCGGAGCACTCCAACACCGACTACGAAACCTTGATTGCGCACTACAACTTTGATGTCGGCGTGGTTGATCCTCCGGCCGGGCTCGATGAAGTCGCCAAAGACCTTGTCGGAAGGTTGCTCGTGTACGCCTCGTTTGGCTTCGCCGCCATCCTCGATCGCGCCATCTCCGAAGCCAATGTCGCCCCACCAGAAGTCTCACTAACCGCTGATGCCGTATTGGCTGGGCTCAAGATCCCCATTAGATGGGTCACCCGGAAAATGGCGGATGCCGAAGATGCACGACAAGTGCAGCGCATGTACGATGAGTTGCAGCAGACGGGGACGGTCAACGAGAATCTGCCTGAAGATGATCGTGTCATCCGTGACCTGCATGCCTCAGAAGTCTTGGCCGGCAGACGAGACGCCCTCCAGCAGGGACGGAATAGGCGCCGCGGCGCTTCACCACTACCGCATCGTGATATGCCGCGTGTCGCGGCGAAGTCAGAGAGAGTCGAAGCTCAACCGCAGGCAGTTAGCACATCGGTCCCTTCAATTGCGGCGCACGTTCCGCAAGAGCCGACCCACGAGCAAGAACCATTGCCCATCAGCGAAGTTGCCTCGCCTCTTGAGCCAGAGACGACTGAAAGTGAGGGGCGGGAGAGTAGGTTCTACCTGGCGATTGACGATGATCTCGAAGCCGCACCGTCGATCGGTCCCAAGACAGCCAGTCGCCTGGAAGCCATCGGCCTCTATAAGGTTCGAGACCTTCTTGATGCCGATCCCGAGACCGTTGCCGAACTCGTTGGCGTTCGGCACATTACCCAGCAGGTCGTTACTGATTGGCAGGACCAGGCGCGTTTGGTCATGAACGTCTCGCGCTTGCGCGGGACCCACGCCCAGCTGCTGGTTGGATCAGGCTTCAGAACTGTCGAGGCTGTAGCCGGTGCCGATCCGTCCGACCTGACGAGCGCTATTCTGCGCTTTGCTCAGACCCGCGAAGGCCAGCGCATTCTCCGAGACGGCAACTCGCCACAAATCGAAAAAGTGAACGAGTGGGTGCAAGCAGCTGCCGAACAAAAGCAGGCGGCCTGACACTCAAGGACGCTCTCAAATCGGCTCTTCTCCGGTCGCACTCGCCTGCGTGGTGCCTTACTGGCCTGCAAGCAATGCTTGTTGGGCGGTTCGCCACCAACCACGATTGGTGTCAGCTGACCACGAGTTAGCCAGAACCATACCTTTGAGACGGGGCAAATCAGCCACGCAGCCAGGGAGCGTTCCTGGGGCAAAGCCACGACGCGTTTTCCTAAAGTCAGAGTATTCATAGATACAGGAATGCCGAAGCGATCAGGGAGCGACGGAAGTTCCCAATGCAAACCGTTTGGTGAATTGAATGTCGCCAAAATGGTGTCGCTCGTATGAGTCCTAATTATGCGGAATGCTGATCAACATTCTGTCCGTATCCGAGAATAATGAACAAGGAACACTCCAAGTAGATACTCCCTATTTGCATCAGTCATTGGACCATCGCCTATGGGTTCAATGAGCAATTCAACCGTTTT
Source organism: Hyphomicrobiaceae bacterium (assembly GCA_965247245.1). Classification (GTDB taxonomy): domain Bacteria; phylum Pseudomonadota; class Alphaproteobacteria; order Rhizobiales; family Hyphomicrobiaceae; genus Tectiglobus. The sequence goes on from CBDFGV010000001.1 coordinate 486,584, forward strand.
GAATTATTGGCGAAAATCAAGCGAGGCTACTTTAATGAGCTGTCAAGGCGGATCGGTGCGGACCCTTTCGCTTTAAAGACGAATTGATCCTAACATACAACTACTGCGGCCATTCGACCGAATTGCTGGTGCCAATTCTCGCAGTTGTGTATTAACAACGTACGGAAACACGGCTAGCGTATGCATTGCAGCTCCAAGTTCCTAAAATCCATCTTGCCAGACCTTAATCGCCACTTTGGTCTTTGCCGTTGGTTTAGGTTTTCTTTTGAATCCAAGATTCAAAGTTGAAACACCGAATAATCCCAATTTCAAATTTTGTTAAGTGTTGGGATGTAGGAACGAAATGCAAACCGATTGCCAGAAACAGCTGTCATAGATCCGTTTCAATTCAAAGGATGAGAAATATGCGTGCAATCAACGTAGACAAGATGGCGTTGAAAGATTTAATCGATCTCGAGCTCAAAGTTAAAAAGGCCATCGTTGGCGCTAGAGAGCGTGAGCGGTCTCAGATCAAATCAAAAGTTGAGCAAATAATCGAGAAAGCTGGTTTCTCGGTTGAAGAAATCTTCACGCGTGGTCGCGGTGCCATGAAGGGCCGGACGGTCGCTCCAAAGTACGCCAATCCAGATGACAAGTCAGAGACTTGGACTGGACGTGGACGCAAACCGAAGTGGTTGGTTGCAAAGCTGGGCAAAGGCGCGAAGATCGAGCAGTTTGCGATCTAAAGCACTTCAAGCATATCATTCATCGGAGGCTGGATATTTATGTATCCGGCCTTTTTTGTTGCTGGTCTTCTTATATCGAGTTTGAGAATTGGAGGAGTCATTCTTATCTAACGCTGTGCGCAGCGATTTTAAGAAACGGTTACTTATAGGTGGCGAGTTAAGGTTGAGGCTCGTGTTGAGCCAAATAGAAATCAATAAGCGTTGATTTGGTAATCTTCTGAATCAATCGATAGGCTTGATCAGATCGTGTTGTTTTGTACGCGTGATATGCGTGCGCTCAACATTTCACGAAGTTCACGTTCAGCTATTGCAAAGTCACTATCGACCCAGGCTGCTTTGATCGAAGCAAGCAGATGGCCGAGTTCCGGGCCTGGTTCAGCGCCGAGTTCGATTGCCATGCGCCCTGACAACGGAAAGGTCGGCGGCTGCCAGTTATTAGGTAATTCGATAAGCGCACTCCAGGCGGGATCAGCGAGTTGCCGGTACGAGGACGTTTGGACAAAGCGCACACGCGCGCCGTATAGCTCGACCGTGTCTTCATAAAGCCAGCGTCGACCGATTCTTGGGTTTGGTGAAACCTCGCTCGGCGGTTGAAGAGCGGCTAAGTGCTGGAGCACGCCAGCCTCTGCATTGCTGAGCTTCAGGTGTTGCGATAGGCGCTTACAATCATCTTCTGTGCAAACGGTGAGAGTGGCGAGCCGGAGTATGGCGCTGCTATCTGGATAGCATCCGCTCAGTCGGGCAAAATGGTTCGGGCGTGGCACAACAGGGAGAATGTAGGGCAGAAGCCCATACTCATACATAACCTGGATCATTTCCACCGCACGCGGCGCGACCAGGATCTTGAGTAATTCCTGCCGAATGCGCTCACCCGACAATTGCCGTAAGCCGGCCCTGCACTTCACAATCTCATCCAATGCCCCGCAGTCCGGTGCGCCTTGACCATACTCGGCGAAGAGACGAAAGAACCTGAGCGAGCGAAGATAATCTTCTTCGATCCGTTGGCGCGCATCTCCAACAAAGCGCACCTGGCGCTGGAGAATGTCGGCATGCCCATTCATCGGGTCGAACAGGGCGCCGTGCCGATCGCAGTACATCGCATTGATTGTAAAATCCCGCCGTCGGGCATCACTGACCCAGTCGTCGGTAAACGCGACAACGGCATGACGACCGTCGGTGCTGACATCTTTTCTGAGCGTCGTGATTTCATAGGGCGTGTCGCCACTGATCACTGTCACCGTACCGTGCGCGAGCCCGGTCGCAATGGCCCTCATGGCATGTTCTTCAGCGAGAGCGAGAACGGTTTCCGGTTGCGCAGTTGTTGCTATGTCGACGTCTTTGACTGGCCTGCCGAGCAGCGCGTTGCGGACGGCACCACCAACAACGCGCGCTTCGAAACCTGCGTGCTCAAGTAAGCGCATCACTCGCTGCGTTTCCTCGCAGCGAAGCCAGAGTTGATCCTGCAGCGATGGTAGAGGATCTGGCTCCGGCTTTTGGCCGGTCATTTTCGCTGTCCCGGCACGACCTTGCCATCCTTGTAGACGGGTGGCTGATATTGTTCACCGGGCTTACCACCAGTGGTGCTACCGAAATAAGCGAGGCCAGCAACCATCACGACGGCGCCAGCGCCGAGCAGCCAGACAATCGGTGCATCGTCGAAGATTTGCTGAACACTCGTATTGGCGTTCTGCCTACGGCGCACGAGCATGAACAGCACGTACACCAATGTTGGCAGCATAAAGAGAAGGATGTTTTCAATAACGACTCGAATCATGCCCGCGCGAGCCTCTCATGCAGGTTCCGTATCATCCCTGCGGTAGCACCCCAAATGAAGCGATCACCATACGGCATAGCATAATAAGAGCGCTGTGTGCCACGCCATTCACGGGTGTGTGTCTCGTGGTTGTTGCTATCCATCAGGAAGGAGAGCGGAACTTCAAATGCATCGGCAACTTCTCGCTCGTCCAAAGTCAGACTGAACTCAGGTCGAACCAACGCAACCACTGGGACAACATGAAAGCCGGTTCCGGTCAGATAGCCGTCGAGATAGCCCAAGGGCTCGATCGCCGAATCGACGAGCCCAATCTCTTCCATCGTCTCGCGCAGAGCGGCGGCGAGCGGGCTCGCATCTGACGGCTCAAGTTTGCCGCCGGGAAACGCGACCTGTCCAGCATGGCTCGGAAGATGTTCGGTGCGCTGGGTCAACAGGACGGTCAGCTCGTTGTGCGCAACAACGGGAACGAGAACAGCCGCCGGTCGCGGAGACCGCGCAATCTCCTTCACCGCATCCAGCTCTGGATTGAGATCAAAGTCACTGCGCAGCCGGGAGCGGTCAGACATCAGGTTGGCTGGCTGGGCCTGCGGCTCGCCGTGCAGCGCACGAGCAGCCAATTCGCGAAAGCGTTCCTCAGTCCACAGTTGTTCGGAAAGCCGTTTGCTCATTCCATTCCCATGCTAAAGCGAAATGGCCGGTGCAGCTGGATTTTGCACTTTGTCTATGCTGCCAGTTTTCAACTTAACAGCCGCCATTATTCATTCCCGTTCTTCTGTCAATAGTATACGTTCGCAGTTTGTGCCATGGCGTTAATCGCAGCTTGGGAGCAGCTAGTGTTGGAGAAACTCATCCGAAACGGGCTAGGCATCGCGCTGTTGCTTGCAATGGTGCTGAGCGCTCCTGTTGCGTTTGCTGCCACTAAGGCCAAGGAGTTTTCTGCCACCCTTGGTGCTGATCAGCGTCAGACATTTGAGGCGTGGTATGTGGCACAGATCTCCCATAGCGCAGCTCTCAATGGATATTGGCGCAAGGTCGAGAACAAGCGCAAGGCCCGCCGCAAGAAGAAGAGGGCAAAACGGACGCTCACGGACAATGATTATGTGAGAACTTTTCCGCCCAAATACAATGGGCCAAGTCTGCCGAAAGGCCTGCTGGCGAAGTGGCGCCGGTTCCGTGCGAAAGATGCACCGCCGCGCAAGGAACGTGATCCTCTACCGAATGTCGCGGATTATCTGGCAAGCGCAAAACGGCATTACAACTTTGTCCCGGAGCGCATCCCGGAGCGTGAGTTTAAGCGACGTTACGCGCTGGAGGCCCTTCGCTTTGGTTTGCGACCGGATCAGGTGGTCCGGGTGTTTGCCTTGGAAACGGGTGGCAATGGCACCGCTGATATGCAGGCCGGCATTCACCCGATTACGAAGCGCGGTCGACCGATTTCAAGCGCGCTCGGTTATGCCCAGCTTCTCGCGGCAAACACTATCAATGTCATGGCCAAACATGGCCCGAAGTTCGTTGCACGGATGGAGCGCATGCTGCGCCGCGAACGCGCGCCTGAGCGTCGCCGCGTGCTCGCCAACAAACTTCGCGCGCTTAAGGCCATGCTGCGGACGGCGAAGTCCATTCCCTATAAGTGGTCGCGCCAGCGGGCGCTGGCTCGCACGTCGCGCGGCAGAGGTCTGCATCCACTCAATATTGATGGCGACATCGGCCCGTGGATCCAAGTCGTCAAGCTGGCCGACATCAAGAAACTGGCGGACCGCAGGGGCAAGCCCAACATCGACAGCGCCGAGCTTGAGCTTATGAACCTGGCGGGGCCGGGAACCGGGCTCGAGATGATGCGGAAAGCGGGCATCGACAAGCCGACGAGCAATTTCTTTTCGCGTCGCGGTTACTATCGCAACTCGATTGTCCGCGGCCGGACGTCAGAAGGATTGATCAAGGCGTTGGCCAAGCGCATGGATCAGAATATGAAGAAGAAGGGCTCGCAGGAGTTCGTTGCGGTTTTCAATGAGATTATCGCGCGCCGCAAGCAGGCCCGCGCGGTTCAGTGACATGTGAGGTCATCGCACAAGGTCATCGCATTGACCGGGCGGTGGCCGTGATCAAGTAGATTTCAGCTGCCGAAATGAAATCGCGTAACGCACGATCGATTTGAAGTTGACGTTAGCTTGGCAGCGTGCGATCAGACCCCGCTGGCCCATTGAGGCGCGAGACACGCTCTAGAAGAGCTGCTCACAGTAGAAGGCAACTGCGAACAATGATTCAAACCGCATAAATTGCCCGACCGAAGCACGGCGCAGGGCGCGCATGGCTTCTGAGATACCGACCGGCTGCACGTACGGAAAGACCGTGCGCTAGAGCCGAGCATCGGATTAAAAGCACGAAAACAAATATTTTGAACGGCCTTTTGCGAGGCCGAGAGACGCAACAATGCGAAATATGCTGCGCTGGTTTGAGAACAGTATTGAGCTTTTTTCAGTGGGCGAGCCTGAGCGCCCGCCGACGAAGCTTGTCGCCTTCTATTGGCATTTCATCTGGCCAATTCGGGCCTATTGGTTCGCGTTGCTCGTAACGGGATTTCTCGCGGCGCTGATCGAAGTCTCTTTCTTTGCTTACCTGGGTCAAATCGTTGATTTGATGCGGAACTCGCAAACGCCGGAGACCTTCTTTGCCGACCATGGACTGCTGCTGGCCTGGATTGCGTTCATTGCACTGGTGGCGCGGCCGTTGGTTTTCGGCCTGGATGAGATTCTAGCCAACCAAGTGATCGCATCACCGGTCTCGACACGAATTCGTTGGCAGACGCACCGCTACGTCCTTCGGCAAAGCCTGAGCTTCTTTCAAAACGATTTCGCCGGCCGCGTCGCGAACAAGCTGATGAATACGGCGCCGTCGCTGCGAGAGTCATTGGCGCAACTGTTCGACGCCATTTGGTTTGTCGTTGTGTACACCGTGAGTGCGATCTACCTGTTCGCCGGCGCTGACTGGCGTCTGACGATGCCACTAGTGGCGTGGATTGCGATGTACGTTGCGATCATCATTTTCTTTGTTCCGCGCATCAAGGAGCGCGCGACAGATACCGCCGAGGCCAGGTCGATGCTGACCGGCCGTATCGTCGACAGCTATACCAACATCATGACGGTCAAACTCTTCGCGCATGCCGATCGAGAGGACGATTACGCCCGTGCAGCGCTTTTGGAGCATCACGAGATCTACAATCGTCAGCTGCGCCTCATCACCTTCATGAATGTGCTGATTTGGCTGTCGAACGGCATTCTCATTGTGTCGTGCGGTGCGCTGGCGTTCTGGCTCTGGAGCGTGCGCCTCGTCAGCATTGGCGAGATTGCTTTGATCGTCGCGTTGACCATCCGCATCGTCAACATGTCAGGCTGGGTGATCTGGGTCGTTCGCTCTATATTCGAGAACATCGGCAACGTTCAGGAAGGCATGGATACGATTTCCCAGGCCCATGCCGTCGTCGATGCGCCGTCTGCAGTTCCGCTCAAGGTCCAACAGGGTGGCATCGTCTATGACGGTGTTCGCTTTCATTACGGAAAGCAGGACGGTGGCATTATCGAGAACCTGTCGCTCTCAATTCAGCCCGGCGAGAAGGTCGCCCTAGTGGGCCGATCCGGAGCCGGTAAGTCGACATTGGTCAACCTGTTGCTGCGCTTCTATGATCTTGAGCAAGGCCGGATCACCATCGACGGGCAGGACATTTCCAGAGTCACGCAGGACAGCCTGCGCGCCCATATCGGAATGGTGACGCAGGATACGTCACTGCTTCACCGCTCGGTTCTGGACAATATCCTCTACGGTCGTCCGGAAGCGACGCGTGAAGAAGCGGTCCGCGCTGCAAAAATGGCGCAGGCGCATGACTTCATCCCTGAACTTCTCGATGCCAAAGCGCGCGCAGGCTACGACGCGCACGTCGGCGAGCGCGGAGTGAAACTGTCAGGTGGGCAGCGCCAGAGAATAGCGATCGCGCGAATCCTCTTGAAGGATGCACCGATCTTGATCCTGGACGAGGCAACCAGTGCGCTGGACTCGGAAGTGGAAGCTGCCATTCAGGATCAGCTCTACAACCTGATGAAAGGGAAAACCGTTATAGCGATTGCACATCGCTTATCGACTATCGCCGCCATGGACCGTCTCGTCGTGATGGATCAAGGCCAGATTGTCGAAGAAGGTGATCACCAGGCTCTGCTGGCGCGTGGGGGCATTTATGCCAGTCTCTGGGAGCGGCAGTCCGGCGGCTTCCTTGCCAAGGAAGATATCGGCCGTGCGCCGCAACAACTTCCTGCGTGACCGAGAGCCGGTAAACGTTCGCATTGGTCATCGAACCGATGGTGCTATGTCGGTTGCGGGGGCGAAATCAGGCGAAGCCATCGGTTTGCCGTAAGGCTTCGCCGACCACCATCGCCGCGCACACGGCAACATTCAAGGAACGGAGCCCTTTGGCCATCGGAATACGGACCCTTGCGTCGCAACTCTCGTGGACACTGTCTGGAACGCCTGCACTTTCCCGCCCTAACAGCAGGCAGTCCGCGGATCTGAATGCGAAATCGAGATGGGATTGCGAACCCTGAGTCGTGAGCAGCACCAGACGACCGTCTGCTGATTCCTGGCGCCAAGTAGCCAAAAACGCATCCCACCCGACGTGCCGGCGTATGGAAACATGATCGAGGTAATCAAGGCCTGCACGCCGAAAAGCACGGTCTGACATGTCAAAGCCGGCTGGGCCGATCAGGTCCACTTGCACGCCAAGACACGCCGCCATGCGAAGAATAGTGCCGGTATTCTGGGGAATATCTGGCTGATAAAGTGCGATGCGCATGTAATCAACTCGTCTCCAGATTGCCTACATCTGCGCCAAATTGCCGTCGGGTATCCAACCTAAGGCGCCTTGAGAGGTGAGGTAAAGGATGCCACAACATCGCGTGGCATTCCGCGCCGTTCTGGCTGCAGGGAATGGGGAATATATTTGGTTTTGTAGGACGTGTCGTTTCCCGCTCCGAGCAGCGCGGTGAGCGAAATCTATGCAAGATCTGGCGGGCATAAGGAGGGTCCTTTGGCCTCTGAAGAAGACGGAACAACCCGGCGCGATTTTCTGACACTGGCTGGGCCTGCGTTCTTGGCAGTTGGTGGCGCTGCAACTTTGTGGCCTTTCATCAACCAGATGAACCCTGACGCAGGTGCTTTGGCATTGGCGACAATTGAGGTTGATCTCGAGCCAATTGCCGAAGGTCAGGCGATTACGGTGATGTGGCGAGGCAAGCCGGTCTTCATTCGCAACCGCACCGCGGTCGAGGTGGAAGAAGCCAAAAAGGTCACGCTCGACCAGTTGCCAGACCCTCAGACTGATGTCGATCGGACGAAAGAAGGCCATGAGAACTGGCTGGTAACGGTCGGCATCTGTACGCACCTAGGCTGCATTCCAAAAGGTCAAAGCCTGAGTGACGAAAAAGGGGAGTATGGCGGTTGGTTCTGCCCGTGCCACGGTTCGCACTACGATACGGCAGGCCGGATCCGCAAGGGACCAGCACCTCGCAACCTTGAGGTTCCTCCTTACGAGTTCGTCACTGACAACAAGATTAAGATCGGCTGATTCAAGCCATATAGCTTTCGCCCCGAGAGGAGCGCCGGAACGGTATGCAGGCCCACGAAGACACTTACAAACCAAGCGGCCCACTTTCCAAGTGGTTCGACGAGCGTCTCCCGATTATGCGCATGATGCACGGGCAGTTCGTTGATTTTCCAACGCCGCGTAATCTGAACTACATGTGGACATTCGGCGGGATCTTGGTGTTCTGCCTCGTTACGCAGATTGTCACCGGCATCATCCTGGCGATGCACTACGTTCCACATGCCGATCACGCATTTGATTCGGTGCAGCACATTAAGCGCAATGTGAATTACGGCTGGATGATCCAGTCGATGCACGCAGTTGGCGCTTCGATGTTCTTCATCGCAGTCTACATTCACATGTTCCGTGGCCTTTACTATGGCTCCTACAAAGCACCTCGCGAGGTGCTCTGGATCTTAGGCGTCCTCATTCTCCTGGTGATGATGGCAACCGGCTTCCTTGGTTACACACTACCATGGGGGCAGATGAGCTTCTGGGGCGTCACGGTCATTACCAATCTGTTCTCATCGCTCGATGAGGTCATTCCCGGCCTGGGAACAGCAGTGGTGACTTGGCTCTGGGGGGGCTACTCGGTAACCGGCGCAACACTCAACCGGTTCTTCAGTCTCCATTATCTCCTACCGTTCGTGATTTTCGGCTTGGTCGTGCTGCACGTATGGGCGTTGCATGTCACTGGCCAGAACAATCCGACGGGCATCGAGATCAAGACAAAGTCTGACTCGGTTCCGATGAGCCCGTTCGCGATCATGAAGGATCTGTTTGCGCTCGCAGTGTTCCTGATCCTGTTCTCATGGTTCGTGTTCTTCGCACCGGATTATCTGGGCCATGCCGACAACTATATCCCAGCCAACCCGCTGGTGACGCCGGCACACATCGTGCCCGAATGGTACTTCCTGCCGTTCTACGCGATCTTGCGCGCTATCCCGTCAAAACTCGGCGGTGTGATCGCGATGTTTGCAGCTATTGCAGTGCTACTGTTCATTCCGTGGCTTGATACATCACGGGTGCGGTCGACAAAATACCGACCGATCTATCGGTGGTTCTTCCTGCTGTTCGTGATCAGTTGTCTTGCACTTGGCTACCTTGGCGCAAAGCCAGCTGAAGGGGCTTATGTGACGTGGACACGCGTCTTCACGTTCTACTACTTCGCTCACTTCCTCTTGGTGATGCCGATTGTAGGTTTGATCGAAACGCCCACAAAGATGCCGGGGTCTATTACCGAAGCCGTGCTCGGTAAGAAGGCCGCGGATGGCGGCGGCGGTGCGGTCCCAGAGGGTGTCGCGGCGCCCGCAGAAAAACACTGAGTCAGGTCAGGCTAGGAGAATAAGATCAATGGTTATGACCCGCTCACTCGTGGCTGCAGCGTTGGCCCTCAGCCTTACGGCAACCGGCGCCCTTGCAGCTGGCCCGGCAATCGAAATCAAGCGCAACACATGGTCGTTTGGTGGCGTTGCCGGTCACTATGATCGCAATCAGCTGCAGCGCGGCTTCCAGGTCTATCGCGAAGTCTGCGCAGCCTGTCATGGACTGGACCGTATCGCATTCCGCAATTTGGTTCAGAAAGGCGGCCCTGAATTCCCAAAGGATGCCGTGGAGGCTTTGGCCAAAGAGTACGAAGTTGACGCGCTTCCAAATGAAGAGGGCGAAGTTGAGAAGCGGCCAGCAAAGCTTTCGGATAACTTCCCACCGCTCTATGCCAATGAGCAGGCTGCTCGGGCTACCCACAACGGAGCCTACCCACCTGATTTGTCAGTGATCGCAAAGGCGCGTGGCGTGGCTTATGTTGGACCTTGGTATCTGCACCCTGGTGCGATGTTCATGGACATCGTCAATGGCTACCAGGAAGGTGGCGCGGATTACCTCGTCGCACTGCTGACAGGTTACAAGGAGCCACCGGCCGGCAAGGAAATTGGCGACGGCATGAGCTACAATTCCTACTATCCGGGTAACCAGATCGCCATGGCCAATCCGTTCTCGGGCGGCGATGGCCAGGTTGAATACCAGGACGGCACTCCGGCCACGGTCGAGAACTATGCGAAGGATGTCTCGGCGTTCCTGTCATGGGCTGCTGATCCAACACTCAACTCTCGCAAACAAATTGGTTGGCAGGTGCTGATCTATCTCTTGATCACATCGATATTGCTGTACATCGCGAAGCGCCGCGTCTGGGCAAGCGTCAAACACTGACGATCTTCTCAGCACCGCTAAAGAAAAGAGGCCTCAATCGAGGCCTTTTTTGTTAGGTTAGGCGCTGCAAACGAGATTGGCTGGAGGTCTCAATGACAAGCACGGTTCTGGGTATTGTTGGCGGTAGCGGGCTCTATGATCTACCGGGCCTGGAAAGTCCACGATGGGAAACGGTATCGAGCCCGTGGGGTGAGCCGTCCGACCAGATCCTGTTTGCTGAGATAGCCGGGTTGCCGATCCGTTTTCTGCCACGTCATGGACGCGGCCATAAGATCTCACCGACGGATATCAACTATCGCGCCAACATCGATAGCCTCAAGCGCGCAGGCGTCACTGATCTCGTCTCAATATCGGCCTGTGGCTCGTTTCGCGAAGAGCTCGCGCCAGGTGTCTTCGTACTAGTCGATCAATTCATAGATCGAACGTTCGCGCGTGAAAAATCGTTCTTTGGAACGGGACTTGTCGCCCACGTCTCAGTCGCAGAGCCGACCAGCCCGGCCGTCGTTGATGAGCTTGAAAAAGCCTTGCAGGCGGAAAACATTCAACATCAGCGCGGCGGCACCTACCTGGCGATGGAAGGACCGCAGTTTTCCAGCAAAGCGGAAAGCAACCTTTACCGCTCATGGAACTGTGACGTGATCGGTATGACCAATATGCCGGAAGCGAAGCTCGCCCGCGAGGCGGAGATTTGTTACGCCACAGTCGCCATGGTGACCGACTACGACTGCTGGCATGACGACCATGATGATGTTGACGTCGCTAGCGTGATCAAGGTGATGCAGGACAATACCGCAAAGGCACAACGTCTGGTGCTGACCTTGGCGAAATCATTCCCGCGCGAACATCCCCCGTGCCCGATCGGATCGGACAGGGCGTTGGACGTGGCGCTCATCACGGCGCCGGAGGCCCGCGATCCTGCATTGATCGCGAAGCTTGATGCCGTTGCTGGCAGAGTCTTGGGTCAGTAGCTGCAAGGGTAACGGTTGCCACCAACGCCCATTACCGGCCAGCGCCGAGAGAGGAGCTACTCTTCTCTCCCAGGCCAGTCTTAAATCAGTCGATGCGCGCCGAGCCTATGCCAGACACAGGTCGTTTGTTCTCGGCTGCACAGTTGTGAGCCAAGTTCGCCGCCTGTCGATCGGCAGAGTTGCCTACCTGCCCTGCGAGGCGTAGATGCACTCATCGACAAAACGGTTTTGGATTTCGGTCAGCTCTTCCGGCACTTCCTGACCGCGATCATTCATCTCGCTGATCTTGCGTCGGATCAATTGAACCGCTGCACGCGGATCGTCCTGCTGTTCGGCTTCACTGAGGATGACGCGAATGGTCTGGCGTTTCTCTTCGGATGTCATTTTCCGCCCCACTACAGACACTTATTGACGACTTATTGAGCTAGGCTGATGTGCTTGACGCACCAGCGTTAACCATGAACCGGAGGTAGTCGCGAGAATTTGGTATCGCGAGTAGTCAGAGCGTCGCACGTCAACGGTAGGACGATCAACGGTCATCCTGTTCCGCGATGTCGATATCCACCATGATGTCTTGTGCCAGTGTTTCAAGGCGCTGGCGGACGCTGTCCCTATTGGTATCTCTAGGAATGACGATCTTGGCTGACGCAGAGAACATCTGTTGTCCGGTCATGCTGCCGGCAAACAGCTCCGTCTGAATTTCATCGATACTGACGCCGCTCTCGGCCAAGGTCCTAAAAACACATCGTCATACGAACAGGTTCAAAGCTCTTGTCGGAAAGGCTTTTGCTCGACAGCATATCAAAGATAAAGCGATGCCTCGCACCGGAGTCTGACATACGATACCCAGGAGTCTCATATCGCTTCAGATGATAAGAAATACCCAAAATTGTATCGTGATTTCATTGTTCGATCGGAAGATTGTGCATCTTCAGGAAAGAAAGCTTGTCCCAGTACCCGCGCTGAAAAGTGATCTTTCCGTTCACGACATGGAAGAAGCCACATCCACGCAGCCCAAGGGGATCTCGCCACTCTAAAATGGCCCACTCACCATCTTCGAAAATATTCTCCGCGATACAGACCATCTCTGCAGCAGCAAATTCATCGAGGAACATTTGCCTGATTGCTTCTTTGCCTTCAACGGGATCGCGCGTTACCTGATGATTGACCGCATCGTTTGTATAAAATGCAGCCATCTCATCGGCGTCACCTCGATTGAAGGCCTCAACCCACCGTTTAACTAGCTCTCTCGGTTTCATTCCCACAGCATGCGTCGTCACGCTCCAACATTGCAAGAATTGTCGTGTTTTCGATGCGCGAAGTTCACGGCGCGAGCCATTTCGACACTGGTGTAACACTTGAAGAGTGAGTTATGTGCAATCCCACTTTGTCAAAGGACCTCCGCCAAGCGCAATGCGGCGCCGGCATGCGAGTAACATGCGCGCGATGAGCATGTGCCCAGCGAACAACGCCTTGAACCTTGCTTGCGAACACGCCAGATTGCATCGCAACGAAGTAAGACTAAGAGCATGGAGACCAAGATGCGCACAGGCCGGACATTCGGGCAGATCCAACGCGCGCCAGCGGATACAGCAGCCGCGGCGGCAGTCGATCTCGGTGATATGCCGGAGTGGGATCTCACCGATCTCTTTCCGGGGGCAGACAGCCCGGAACTCGCCGCGGCCATCGATCAGGCCGAAACCGACGCCAAGGGGTTCGAGGCCAGCTACAAGGGTCAATTACTTGAGAAGGGCTCCGATGGCGCGTTCTTGGCTGCTGCCATCCGCGATTACGAGGCAGCCTCAGACCTGCTCGGCCGTATCGGCACATTTGCCTTTCTCAACTACGCAGGCGACCAACAGGACCCTGAGCGCGCCAAGTTGTTCGGCGACACGCAGGGCAAGCTGACCGACATTTCGAACAACTTCATCTTCTTCGAACTTGAGTTGAACCAGATTCCGGATGAGCAGTTGTCGGTCGCCCTACAGCATGCGGACCTTGCCCGCTACAAGCCGTGGCTGGACGATCTGCGCAAGGAAAAGCCCTACCAGCTCGACGAAAAGCTGGAGCTTCTGTTCAACGAGAAGTCTCTGACCTCCGGCGGCGCTTTCAATCGTCTGTTCTCTGATACCATTACGGCGCTGCGCTTCGATGTCGGCGGTGAGCCCCTCAGTCTTGAACCGACGCTCAATCTCATGCTCGACCCGGACGAAGCCAAGCGCCAGGCAGGTGCCGAAGCACTTTCCAAGACCTTCCAGGAAAACATTCAGGTTTTCACGCTGATCACCAATACGCTCGCCAAGGACAAGGAGATCTCTGATCGCTGGCGTGGGTTTGAGGACATCGCGGACAGCCGCCACTTGGCCAACCGTGTCGAAGGCCCGGTCGTCGAAGCCTTGGTCGATGCCGTCCGCGAAAGTTACCCCAAGCTCTCCCATCGCTACTACAAGATGAAGGCACGGTGGCTCGGCAAGGATGTGATGCCCCACTGGGATCGCAACGCGCCCTTGCCGGAGAAGCCTGAGCGCACCGTCAAATGGCCGGAAGCACGTGAAATCGTGCTCGATGCCTATTCCGGTTTCTCTCCGAAAATGGCGGACATCGCCCGTGACTTCTTCGATAAGCGCTGGATCGATGCACCGTCCCGGCCCGGCAAGGCGCCTGGCGCGTTTGCCCATCCTGTGACGCCAAGTGCCCACCCTTATGTTCTCCTGAACTACCTCGGCAAGTCGCGCGATGTCATGACACTCGCCCATGAGCTCGGCCACGGCGTACATCAGGTGCTCGCGGCCCAGCAAGGCGTGCTGTTATCGCAAACGCCGTTGACCCTGGCCGAGACGGCATCCGTGTTCGGTGAGATGCTGACCTTCAAGGCCCTGCTCAAGGACACCACTGATCCCCGCGAGCGCAAAGCGCTGGTTGCTGGCAAGGTCGAGGATATGCTGAACACGGTTGTGCGCCAGATCGCGTTTTACGAGTTTGAGCGCAAGATCCATCTGGCCCGTCGTGAAGGCGAACTGACGAGCGACAAGATCAATGAACTTTGGATGAGTGTGCAGGCCGAGAGCCTTGGTCCAGCCATTGAGTTCAAGCCGGGTTATGAGGTGTTCTGGGCCTATATCGGCCACTTCATTCGCGCGCCGTTCTATGTCTATGCCTATGCCTTCGGTGACTGCCTTGTGAACTCGCTCTATGCGCTCTATGACGAGGCCCATCCCGATTTCGTCAACAAGTACTTCGACCTGCTCAGCGCTGGCGGCTCAAAGCACCACAGCGAGCTGTTGGCACCGTTTGGGTTGGATGCCTCCAAACCGGAGTTTTGGCACAAGGGCCTGTCGATGATTTCCGGTATGATCGACGAACTGGAGCAGATGGAGCAGGCCACGTAGTAGCGGCCAGCCTGAGAGGTTCAGCGCGGCTTGGCCTTCTTGAGAGAAGGGCAGGCCGCTCAGTCTCACGGAACCACCGGCAGGCAGAGGCTACTTCGGTGGCCGCATAATCAGTTCAAACTCGAACTGCCTCAGCCACGGGAGCTGTGATTGCAGCGTCTCGCCGATCAGAATGCACACCGCTACAAAGATGATCATCGCGGGGATAGCCGCGAATGCTGCCTTGATGAAGAACAACATCAAGTGAAAGAACGAAATGTCGAGCCGGGTCACCGTGACGCCCTCTGGGTCGTAGGCGATCTCCTCGACATACTCATAGTCATCGTCCGGCTGGCTGACGCTCTGGGGCGGCGCATCGCGATCCTGCGCCTCGCGCTCGCGCGCTTCCTTTTCCCGCCTCAGCGTGCGCGGCAGATCCTCTTCGGCCGTCATTGAAAATCTAGGCTCGGCCATTGTCATGCTCCCGATACCGTCCGAGTGTTCACTGGAGAAGTCCGCACCGCAACTGCAATAAGCTACAACGCCAACTCCACCGCAAAAAAGTCACCCGCGGCGTGCGATACCTTTCCGCCTTGTCTACAGTCTGAACAGAATTATTGCTATTTTACGCCCTGAATTTGACGATCTGCGAGGAACAACCAGTGGACAACCTAAAGAACCTGATCCGGACCATTCCGGACTATCCCAAGCCCGGCATCATGTTCCGCGATGTCACGACCCTGTTTGCCGATGCCCAGGGCTTCAAGGCGACGATCGCCAGGCTTGCCGAACCGTATCGCACCGAACCTATTGATGCAGTTGCAGGAATTGAGGCGCGCGGCTTCATTCTCGGCGGCGCTGTCGCGGATCGGCTGGGTTGCGGTTTTATCCCGGTGCGCAAGAAGGGCAAGCTCCCACACGACACTGTGGGCCAGGACTATGAGCTCGAGTACGGCACCGACACCATCGAGGTTCACAAAGACGCGATCTCCAAAGGTCAGCGCATCCTGATCGTCGATGATCTCATTGCAACCGGTGGCACTGCCGAAGCGGCTATCAAACTGGTCCAAAAGCTCGAAGGCGTCGTGGTCGGCGCGGCCTTCGTCATCGATCTGCCCGAAATTGGCGGTCGCGCCAAGCTGGAGGCCATGGGTGTCAAATGTCATCTCCTGATGGATTTTGAGGGGCACTAGAACCATTGCGGTCGTGGGGTCTGCGTTGCAGCAATCTTCAAAAGCCTGGGAAGTCGTGAAGCAGTGGCAGCGCGAGGGCCGCGACCGGGTCCCGAACTGCCCAAACTGCCTAACGCCGACGCTGAGAATCGAAGATCAATCTGTGCGCCCTCACAGTGAGTGGTACCATCTCACATGCGCGACATGTGGTTACGACGAAACGGTGCATCTACCGATGCGGCAACCTATGACAGGCTTGGATTGAGATATGAAAATCGCTGACACGCACTACCGCACGATCTGGGTCAACGATGATGGCTGGTCGGTCAGCATCATCGATCAAACGAAGCTGCCGCATACCTTCGAAACAACGACAATAGAAAACGTTGATGATGCTGCACGCGCGATCAAGACGATGCAGGTGCGTGGAGCGCCACTGATTGGTGCGACGGCAGCCTACGGCATCTGCCTTAAGATGCGGAGTGACAGTTCTGATCAGGCACTCGAACAGGCCATTGAGTACCTGGCCGAGCAGCGCCCAACGGCCATCAATCTACGCTGGGCCTTGGAGGAGATGCGCGCCGCTATTCAGAACATCCCCCATGAGCAGCGTGTCGAAGTCGCCTACAAGCGTGCAGCCGAGATCTGCGACGAGGATGTCGAGACCTGCCGCATGATTGGTGTCCACGGCCTTGAACTCATCAAGTCCATCGCTGCCAAGAAGCCAGCTGGTGAAGCTGTCAATGTGCTGACCCACTGCAATGCCGGCTGGCTTGCCACCGTGGACTGGGGAACGGCGACGTCGCCGATCTACCAGGCTCATGATGCTGGCATTCCGGTGCATGTCTGGGTTGATGAAACGCGACCGCGAAACCAGGGTGCGTCCCTAACTGCCTACGAGCTCGGCAGCCATGGCGTGTCGCACAAGATCATTGTCGACAATGCTGGCGGTCACTTGATGCAGCACGGCGATGTTGATCTCTGCATAGTCGGCACGGATCGCACAACGGCAACTGGCGATGTCTGCAACAAGATCGGCACGTACCTGAAGGCGCTGGCCGCCAAGGACAACAATGTCCCGTTCTACGTCGCGCTGCCACATTCGACGATCGACTGGACGCTCGACGACGGCATGCAGATACCGATTGAAGAGCGCGGCGCCGATGAAGTGCTCAAGATGCCAGGCCGCCTTCCCGACGGTTCAGTTGTCGAGGTGGAGATTGCAGCGCCAAACTCACCGGCTGGCAATCCGGCATTTGACGTCACACCAGCGCGTCTGGTGACAGGGTTGATTACTGAGCGCGGTGTGACAGATGCGAGCCGCGATGGCCTTCTAAGCCTCTATCCGGAGCGCAAATAGAAAGACGGGCCAGACAGAGGGTCAGTGGCCCGTCGAATTCGTTCTAATAATCGAGATCGTAGTGGCGCACAGCGTTATCTCAGGGAGCGCAGTGTGCCTTCAGCGCTTTTAGGCTGCAAGACGATCGATGTCCTGGCCGTCAAAGTCAGCAAAGGCATCCAGAAAGCCGAACACCTCGTCGACCAGGCGAGCCGTCGCTTGCTCGCGCTCGGTTTCAGCGAGATCTATGACGTCATCATGCTGCATAGCCAGCAAAGCGGCGTGGAAGTCGTCTACAACTTGCGAATTCATCGTCACTGCCCTCTCATCTCTAACTCAGAGAAAGTGTTACGCGGAGACATGTCATACTCAAGCACTCAGATCAGGACTGTGTATAACCCTGATTTACGCAACGTCGCCAATCCGTTAGGACCGCCACTTCCCTGTGGATCAACGACTCGACTGACAAAACTATCACAGGCAACCGCGTCGAGAATGTGGTCGCGGCGTGTTCGGATTACTCGTCCGGAGTAAAGAATGCTTCGGGCTGTGCAGGTGCCGTCTCGGAGAACAGTGGTCGCAAGACTTCCTGGATCTGGCCTTCTGTTAAATCCTTGGTGATAAACACAAATCGGGACCGACGATCATCACTCGGCCAGGCGTCCAGTGTCGTCGGTGGATAGAACACATGCTGCACACCGTGGACGACAAAAGGTAAGGGTTCGTCGGCAACATTGAGAATGCCTTTGACGCGCAACAGATTGCCACCGTGGGTCATGCGCAGAAGCTCCATCGCAAACGACAGCTTCTGGCCATCCAGTGGCGTGTCGAAGGTCAACGAGAAGGCACGAATGCCCTGCGTATGTTGATGGTCGTGCGCGTGGTCGTGTCCATGATCATGCCCGTGCCCATGGTTATGGTGGTCGTGGTCAGGGTGTGTGCAGTCGTGCCCGTGGCAGTCATGCGCCGGATGATAGTGCTCGCTTCCAAGCCACGCTTCAGCATGTTGCTTAGTTGCGACCGGCTCGAAAGCAGCAACGCGCGTCAATAACTCGGCGTCGCATTGGCCAGAAACGACCTTCGTAACTGTCGCTGCAGGATTGAGTTCCCTGACCTTTGCCGCAACGGCATGCGTCTGGTCATCACTTGCCCGGTCGGTCTTGGTCAGGATGATGCGGTCTGCGACGGCGATTTGCTTTGCCGTCTCATAGTATTCGTCGAGCTGCTGTAGGGCCAGTTCGGCATCGACCGTCGTGACGACACCATCCAGTTGGTAGATCCGGAACAGCTCATCCTCGGTCATCAGCGTCTGTGCAATCGGCGCAGGATCAGCCAGTCCCGATGTCTCCAGGACGACGCGATCGAGCGACGGGATTTGATCGGTGCGCATCTGCTCGTAGAGACGGTTCAAAGCTTCGACCAGATCGCCACGCACAGCGCAACAGACGCAGCCCGATGGGAGCAGCACAGTCTCTTCCTTGGCCGCCTCAATCAGAGCATCGTCAAGGCCAACATCACCGAACTCATTAACGATAACGGCGGTGCCGGCCATGTCCGGCTTGTCCAGCAGCGACTTCAGTAATGTTGTTTTTCCCGACCCAAGAAAGCCGGTCAACACGGTTAATGGAATAGGCAGCTTCACGTTGGTGCTCGCTCGTTCCTGAAACTTGTGATACGGGCTCGCACGAGACGACAATTGATGCAAGGGACGAGTTATGGCCGATGCCAGATCAACTGGATTGGGCGGCGGGCGAAAACCCAAGGCCAAGAAGCCATCTGCCCGCACGCTGGAGACCGCTGCGCGCCGTGAAGTGATCGCGACAGCGCTCGCAATGAGCGAGAGCGGACTGTCTCCCGGGCGCTCCGGAAACGTATCCATCCGCTGGAAAAGTGGCATGCTGATTACACCGTCCGGTATGGCGTATGACAGTTTGACGCCGAAGGACATCGTGTTCGTCGACCACGACGGTTCTGTTCCTGCGAAGGCGCGCAAACCATCCAGCGAGTGGCGGTTCCATCTAGCAGCCTACGCCGAGCGGGCGGACCGCGCGGCAGTCGTTCACACGCATTCGCTCAATGCGACGGTGCTCGCCTGCCAGCACAAATCCATCCCGGCATTTCACTACATGGTGGCAGCCGCAGGTGGCACGGAGATTCCCTGCGTCCCGTATGCCTTGTTTGGAACCGAGGAACTTGCCGAACATGTCGCCAAAGGCTTACGCCAACACGATGCCTGCCTGATGGCCAATCACGGTCAGATTGCCATTGGCGACACCTTGGCATCGGCGTTGGAACTTGCCAGCGAAGTCGAGAACCTGGCCACTCAATTTGTCCGGGTGCTGTCGCTCGGCAAACCAAAGATCCTTGGCGAGGCCGAGATGCAGGACGTCTTAGCACGCTTTAAAAATTATGGGCAAAAAGCACAGGGTGATTGATGGCGACCGAAACGGAAGCCACGGCCTGCAGCAGCGATAAGCCGATCCGGTGCCCGGTTTGTCTGGCTGGAACGACGGCGGTACTCGCTGTAATTGACGAACGCACATACCACCGCTGCAAGCGATGCGACGCAACGTTCCTGGATCCGGATCAGCTCCCTTCTCGGGACGAAGAGCGAGCCCACTACGATACGCATGAGAATGACCCGGCGGACCCCAGGTATCGCGAGTTTCTGAACCGACTTGCCGCGCCATTGCTGGCGCGCATGGCTGATGGTCTGCAAGGTCTCGACTACGGCTGCGGTCCTGGCCCGGCACTCGCCCACATGCTGCGTGAAGCCGGGCACACCATGGCCATCTACGATCCAGTCTATGAGCCCGACCGAAACGTTCTGGAAGCAGAGTACGATTTCATCACATGCACCGAAGTGGTGGAGCATTTCCACAGGCCGCGCGCGGAGTTTGTTCGGTTCAACAAACTGCTGAGGCCAGGAGGCTGGCTCGGTATTATGACAATGTTCCAAAACGACGATGCACGATTTGCGAACTGGCATTACCGCAAAGACCCGACGCATGTGGTGTTCTACAGAGAAACGACCTTGCAATGGATGGCCCAGGAATTTGGCTGGAGTTGCGAAATCCCTGCGCGGAACGTCGCGCTGTTTAGAAAGCCAATCTGACCCGACAGGCTGCTGATGAGAGAGCTTTCCGGATGCTATCGTCTATTTTTGCATCCGATCTGGCACCGCATTCGTACCGAGGCCATATTAGTGCAACACAGTGAAGCTGACTGCACATTCCGGAGGTGTTAACCATGCTGGATCTTTCGACCAACAAGGGTAAAATTATCGACGCCACCATGAAGCTCGCAGCCGAGCGACCATGGTCGGAGGTCACACTCCGCGAAATTGCGCACGCTGCGGGCCTTTCCATGGCCGACCTACGCAAGGAGGTCTCGTCAAAAGCTCACATATTCGGCCTGTTCACCAGCGCCGTTGACAAGGAAGTGCTGGCGAAAGCCGGTAAGCTTGATCCGGTGCAGTCGCCACGTGACAACCTGTTCGAGACGATCATGAACCGGTTCGATGCGATGCAACCTTACAAGGCCGGTATCAAGTCTATTCTGAAAGTGCCATCGCCGGATCCGCGCCTCGCCCAACGGCTGCTCTCATCGCAAGGCTGGATGTTGGAAGCATCTGGCATCTCGTCCTACGGAGCGATGGGCGGTATCAAGACGGTCGGGTTGGCATCGGTATATTTGCAGGTCGCAAGGATCTGGCTCGACGATGATGATCCTGGCCTTGCAAAGACCATGGCTGCACTGGACCGCCGCCTGCGTCGCGGCGAACGTTCGATCCAGGCCCTCGACGATAGCTGTCGCTCGCTGGGACGACTGACGTCACTGTTCAAGTGCCGTAAGCGCCGAAAGAACGAGACTGCTTCGGAAGAGCCGGAATCGGACTTTGTCGATGTCGCCGCTCCTGACAATGGAGCACAACCCGCCTAAAGGCGGGCGACGCGACTGCACGGCTTGCCTTCGGCGAAAAATTTGGCCAGTGTCCCGGCGATTTCATTCCCGGAGCTCACACCCATGTCGGACACCCAAGAAAAATCACCTGAGATTACGTACGACGATTTCCTCGCAGTTGATATCCGCGTCGGAACCATCATTCAGGCCGAGCCCTACCCCGCGGCACGCAAGCCTGCGATCAAACTCTGGATCGATTTCGGAGACGAGATCGGCGTCAAGAAAACGTCTGCGCAGATCACCGTGCATTATACGCCTGAGGGTCTGGTTGGCCAGCAAGTGGCTGCGGTCGTGAACTTTCCACCGAGGCAGATCGGTAAGTTCATGTCGGAAGTCCTGACGCTAGGCTTCTCAGATGCCGAGGGGGCGATTGTTCTCATTCAACCCGAACGCAAGGTGCCAAACGGCGGCCGTATGCACTGATCTGCGGTTTTGCGTAAGAGCTGCCCAGCACGATGGTGCTGGTGGACTTAGAGCGGGATCCGGATCACGGCGCGCAAGCCACCCATCGAGCTCTTACCGAGTACAACGTCGCCACCATGGCTGCGGGCGATGTCGCGCGTAATGGCAAGTCCGAGGCCGCTGTTGCCCTCATCCTGGTTGCGAGCATCATCCAGGCGGTAGAACGGGCGGAAAACATTTTCGCGTTCTGCATCAGGGATGCCGGGACCGTCATCCTCGACCTCGATCATGACCCATTTCCGGGCCCGGGCGGCACGAATGACGACGTTGTCTCCGAACCGCGATGCGTTGCTGACGAGGTTCGTCAGGGCGCGCTTGAAGGCCTGGCGCTTCAATGGAACCATCAGTTCCTTACGCCGCTTGCTTTGAATGAAGTCAATAGGTACGCCATGAACGCGCTGCTGTTCGCAAACTTCCTCGATGAGCTGACGGAGCGCGACCGGCGCCACTTCCTCACCACCATCACCTTTGGCAAATGCCAGATACTCTTCGAGCATCTTTTGCATTTCTTCGACGTCGTTCTCAAGCGCTTGGACGTCAGGTCCATCACCGAGGATCGCAAGTTCCAGCTTAAACCGTGTAAGAACCGTGCGCAGGTCATGACTGACGCCAGCGAGCATGGCCGTTCGTTGGTCAACGTGTTGCGTGATGCGATCCCGCATCTCGATAAACGCGACGGCTGCCTGCCGGACTTCGCGTGCGCCGCGAGGTTGGAATCCTTCAGGGAACGGTCGCCCCTTACCGAAAGCATCGGCGGCATCAGCTAGTCGCAGGATCGGCCGGATCTGGTTGCGCAGAAACAAGATAGCGACGGTCAGCAGCACAATGGATGTGACCACCATCCAAACCAGAAAGATATGGGAGTTGGAGGCGTAGGTCTGACTGCGCTGGGCAAGGAAACTCAGAATAGCCGTCTTGAGTTTGATCTTGATCTCGACGTGGTCAGAATCCCCGACCGTATCAATCCAGAACGGCGTATCACGCACGCGCAGGCGGATCTCATTGGAAAGCGTTTTGTCGAGCAGCGAAAAGAATGGTTTCGGCTGAACCGAAGGCAGGTCGCCGGGAGGCAGAACTTGGACGGACAAGTTCAACGTATCGCGTGACAGCTGAATGAGCGCGCTATAGTTGTCGTCGCGCTCATACCGCTTGTAGATCTCGACGACCGCAGCGATATCGCGGGCTGTCGCCTCCGAAAGACGTCGGGTCACAGACTGCCAATGGCGCTCCATGAAGACGAACGCGAGTACGCCCTGTAACAGCACGATCGGCGCGATGATGATGATCAGCGTGCGGGTGTAGAGGCCTTTCGGCAGTAGTTCCGCAAAGTAGCGTAGCCCCCATCGGAGAAGCTTAGAGTACCGATTTGTCCAGGCATCATTCAGACGATTGCCGAGCTCAACCGCGCCGCGCCACAGCTTGCGACTATGCCTGAGTGCTGGATTGTCAGTTGCAGCCATCGTCTAAGCCTGTGGCGAATAACTAGTCGGTGTAGAGGATGTATCCCTTGCCGCGTACTGTTTGCAGATACACAGGGTTCGATGGATCAGCCTCGATTTTGCGCCGCAGACGATTGATCTGCACGTCGATAGCCCGCTCACTGCCCGTGGCATCATCATTGAAGAGTTCGTGTCTCGGTATGGGAGAACCGGGTCGCTGCGCAAAAAGCTTGAGCAGATCGCGTTCCCGTTCCGTAAGTTTCAAGGTCTCGTCTCCGCGACGCAATTCGCCACGATCGCAATGAAAGACCAGGTCTCCCATTTTGATCTCGCCGCAATCACCGCCGGCTGCTACCGGACTACGGCGGAGAATGTTGCGCAAACGCAGAAGGAGTTCCCGCGGCTCAAATGGTTTTGGCAGGTAGTCATCAACGCCGGCTTCAAGACCTTGGATGCGGGCGCTGGGATCAGATTGGGCCGTTAACATGCAGATCGGTATATCGGAGTCTGCTTTTAAGCTGTTGGCGAGTTGAAGGCCGGTCTCTCCCGGCATCATCACATCAAGTACGATGACGTCGAATGACAGCCCCTTCATGGCTGCGCGCGCCGCAGCTGCATCTGATGCTGGCGTGACGCGGAACCCATTATTCATGAGGTAGCGGCTCAGGAGATCGCGAATCCGTTGATCATCATCAACGACAAGCGCATGCGGGGCATTATCGGGTAAGGCGTTTGCTGCGGCAGCGTCTTGTGAAGCTTCAACCATTGACCTGATCCGTTTCCAGCTCGGCATCCTGTGCCTGGCTTTTGATATCGATCCAGTCAGAGACGTAAGCTCTGTCATGTTTCGAGACGACGGCGAGCAAGAACTTCGCCACGACATCCTCGGCGTGAGGACCGGCGACCGCCAGTGCACTGCGCAGCCTATCAACCTGCAACTCGGCGAGCTTGCGTGCCAGTGCGCGTCCCTTCTCAGTCACGAAAAGTAATCGCTGACGCCGATCTGATGCACCTGCGCGTTGCTCGACAAAGCCTTCGTCGACAAGTTGTTTGAGCACGCGAGCCAAACTCTGCTTTGTAATCTTGAGGATATCCAGCAGATCGGCGACGCAAAGACCGGGATTGCGATTGACGAAATGCAGGACCCGGTGATGGGCGCGGCCAAAGCCGTACTCATCGAGCAGCGCGTCGGCCTCTCCAGTGAAGTCGCGGTATGCGAAAAACAGCAGCTCGACAAACGACAGATAATCATCAGTCGGCGCATCTGATGTGAGATCAACAGCATGCGAAGCAAAACGACCGGCCTCGAAAGACCCGGTCTGCTCCACTGCCTGCTGATCGGAATTCGAATTTATGTCAGCCATGTTGACATATTTGGTCCGTGTTGGTACGCGTGGCAAGTCATTTTGCCTGCCGTTGCCCATGTCGGCAATTGAATATCTCGCTAACTGCTTCTCAATAACAAGCAATTCAGAGATAGGCCAAGGTAAGGCAATGACCAATTGCAAGATCAGCAGTGATCGACGATCTGGAGGAACCAGTCAATGGCAGATGTGCTCTCCTTCGACGACCGTGACGGCCTAATCTGGCTGAACGGCGAACTTATTCCTTGGCGCGATGCGAAGCTGCATGTGCTGAGCCACGGCCTGCATTACGCAAGCGCTGTGTTCGAAGGTGAGCGTGCCTATAGCGGCGTGATTTACAAGCTGCGCGAGCACACAGAGCGCCTCATCGAGGGTGCCAAAGTGCTCGACTTCGACATTCCGTACAGCGCCGAAGAGATCGATGCGGCCTGCAACGAGGTTGTTGCCGCCAACAAGCTGTCTGATTGCTACGTTCGCCCAGTTGCCTGGCGCGGCAGCGAGATGATGGGTGTTTCCGCACAGTCAACCAAGATCAATCTCGCAATCGCTGCTTGGGATTGGGGATCATATTTCCCGATGGAAGAGCGCCTCCGCGGCATTCGCGTGTGCTGGGCCCAGTATAAGCGCCCTGACCCTGAGACGGCACCGGCAAAGACCAAGGCCACGGGCCTTTACATGATCGGTACGCTGGAAAAGCATAAAGCGGAAAAGAACGGCTACGCCGAAGCTCTCATGCTCGACTGGCGCGGTCGCGTCTCGGAGTGCACAAGCGGCAATATCTTCTTCGTCAAGGGCGATGAATTGCACTCACCTATTCCTGATTGCTTCCTCGACGGCATCACGCGCCGTACTGTCATGGCGCTGGCTGAGAAGCGTGGCTACAAGGTCATCGACCGCGTGATCATGCCGGAAGAGCTTTCCGATTTTAATGAGTGCTTCATGGTCGGTACAGCTGCTGAGGTGACACCGATCAAGGAAGTCGGAGAGTATATGTTCCAGCCGGGACAGGTCAGCGAAAACCTGCTGCGCGATTACATGGCTGAAGTTCAGCCGAAGAAATCCGACACAGCTGCCGCCTAACGATTTCGCAGTTTTGCTGCGGAAGGCCGGCAGCCGAGCGCTGCCCTGCACAAAGTTGCCCTGATGGCACAGGCTAACAGGGCTTATAACCATAGTGGCATATACCCCTTGTCTGCCAGGGTGGGATAGCGAAGACTAACCCCTCGCAACCTGTTTGTTGGTTCGAGGGGCTGAAATGCGCGTAGTTTCTATAGTTTGGCTGATTGTGTTTGCCGTATTCGGTTCGGTTCCAGCATCGGCTCAGTCGCTTCCAGGCGGTGCGTCCAATCCTCAAAGAGACTGTCAGACTGTCGTACAATGCCGCTTCCAGCGGGGCGGCGTATTTCGTGGCTGTATCTCAGCCTTCAGTTGCCGCCGTTGCAAACTGGTGCCAGCACGCTGCACCATCGGTGGTCAGCGCCGTACGTGCAATCGTATGCGGTGCTCCTGGGGCTAGCACCGCCCACGCCACATTAAGATTTGATGATGGTTTAAGCGGCCGGGTGTAGCTCGGCCGCATTATCGACGTTGTTGATCAAAGACCAAACCAGCGTCAAGAAGACGGCGAGAAATGTGCCAAGTACAACTCGGGCTGCCCCGCTATAGTCGAGACCTAATGCAAAAGCACCAAGTTCGACGACACCAAGCCAGAACACGGTTGGAAACATGACAACCAGCGCAAAGCCGAGAACGGCATAGAGCCAATCTTGGCCCAGCTGTTCGCGGGCATTTCGAGTCTCGTTGGCGACGGCAGAGGGGCTCATGGCGGTTTCGGCTATCTGATTCGAAGGCGTGGTTCGACTTCCTTCGATCAGAGTACGCCGCCAGAAGTAAAGGAATCCCCATCACCATTCGTAAAATTGCAAATACCGCTGCCGCCCTTGTAGCCCGACTGCCTTGCAGCCGGGCTTGTCAGGGTTACCAGCTGGTAAACGGCGTCTCCGGCACTGGTGTCACCGGTGGTTCGACCTGTTTGCATGCCAATAGGTTGTCCACCGCGAGTTGCGCCATGGCAGCGCGTGTGTAGACAGAACCAGAGCCGACGTGTGGCAGCAGAACCAGATTGTCGATGTTCATGAGCTCAGGGTTGATCTTCGGCTCACTCATCATGACGTCCAGACCGGCAGCAAAGATAGTGCGGTCTTTCAACGCCTGCATCAGCGCCTCTTCGTCGACGACCGAACCGCGCGCGACGTTGATCAGGATACCGCGATCCCCCAATGCTGCGAGCACTTCGCCATTGATGAGCTTACTCGTCTCAGCGGTGCCCGGTGTCACGACAATCAGAGTGTCGACGTTTTTGGCGAGTTCAACCGCGCTCGCGTAGTAAGAATAGTCTACGCCGTCTTGCTTCGTGCGGCCGAAGTACGAAACCGGCAGCCCGAACGCCTCGACCCGCCTGGCAATAGCCTTCCCAATGCGACCCAGCCCGACAATACCGACACTGCGATCACGCAGCGTCTGAGGTGAGAGACGATAATCGCCGTCCGTCGCCCATTTCCCGGCGCGCAGATACTGCTCCGATTGACTGAGCTCGCGCACTGTCATGATTAACAGGCCAAGCGCGGTGTCGGCGACTTCCTCGGTCAAGACATCCGGCGTGTTGCTCACGATGATGCCGCGCTCAGCCGCCTTGGCGGTATCCACCATGTCATAGCCAACGCCGAAATTGGCAATGATCCGCAGCTTGGGCAGTTTGTCGATAAAACCAGCGTCGATGCGAATAGCGTGTCCGCCACAGCCGACAAACTCGATCTTGTCAGCAACGTCCGCCAGCATAGCCGCCTTGTCAGGCGCACTGTAGTATCTGTGAACCTCAAAGGTGGCATCGAGTTGCTCGGCCTTCATTTCCAGCAGCTCAGTCGTCAAGAGTAGGTGTGGTTTGGACAAGTCCGCCTCCCAAATTCACTACGTTCCGAAGTTTTCACCCCCGCGATAGCAGCTGCATCAACGAAACTTCAAGCCTTCGGTTGCAATCATGCGTGATTAACAAGAAAACGTGCGTCATGAGACAATCAAATGCCAAGACCACACGTGACTTTGATGTTGTCATTGTCGGCGGGGGGCACAATGGGCTGACCTGTGCAACTTATCTAGCAAAAGCGGGTCTCAAGGTTGTTGTTCTGGAGAAGAATGCCACGGTTGGTGGCGCAGCCATCACCGAGGAGTTTCATCCCGGTTTTCGTAATTCCGTCGCCTCCTACACGGTGAGCCTCCTCAATCCCAAAGTGATTGATGATCTTGAGCTACGCCGTCATGGTTTGCGCATCGTCGAGCGGCCGGTCGCCAACTTCTGGCCGATGCTGGATGGCCCGGGCCTGGTGATGCCGAACGGGCTTGAGAAACGGCAACAGGCGATTGCAGAATTTTCGTCTGCCGATGCCAAGATGCTGCCGCACTACTACGACGATCTGGATCGTGCTGCAGATCTACTGCGTGATCTTGTTTTGGAAACACCGCCAAATGCCGGCGGTGGGATCCTGGAACTGATCAAAGGGGCGAAGCTCGGACGCCGCGTCCTGCGTGAGGATCTGGAAGCACAACGCGTTCTGATCGATCTCTTCACCAAGAGCGCTGCTGATTTTCTCGATCGATACTTCGAAAGCGATGTCGTCAAAAGCTTCTTTGCCTTCGACGGGGTCATCGGTGCGTTTGCTGCTCCATCAACACCGGGAACGGCTTACGTTCTTCTCCACCATTGTTTTGGCGAGGTGAACGGTAAACCCGGAGCATGGGGACACGCCATCGGTGGCATGGGCGCGATTACGCAAGCGATGGCCAAGGCCGCTATTGAAGCCGGTGTTGATATCCAGACGGATGCTAAAGTCGCTCGGATCGAGATGGAAGATGATCGGGCAGCCGCCGTCATGCTGACGTCTGGCGCGAAGGTAAGCGCTCAGGCCATTGCCGCGAATGTGCCGCCCAAGTTGCTATTCCGAGACCTGGTGCCTCAAGCAGCCGTTGCGCCAGAAATCCATCGCCGGTTTACGTCACTGAAATCTGGTTCGGCCACGTTCCGTATGAATGTAGCACTTTCGGAGCTGCCAGATTTTTCATCGCGGCCCGGCACAGACATTCAAGACCATCACGGTTCGGGCATCGTCATTGGTCCGAGCATGGCCTATCTCGAACGCGCCTACCTCGACGCCAAGCGAGATGGCTGGTCGGCAGAACCCATTGTTGAGATGCTAATACCCTCGACGCTCGACGACACACTGGCGCCCTCCGGCCAGCATGTCGCAAGTCTGTTCGTGCAGCACGTATCGCCCCGATTGCCTGGTGACCGGTCATGGTCAGACCACTCAGAGAAAGACGCCTTCGCCGATCTTGTCATAGAGACTGTCAACCGCTATGCGCCAAACTTCAGCGCCAGCGTGATCGCGCGGCAGGTGTTGAGCCCGCTCGATTTGGAAATGCGGTTCGGGCTCATCGACGGTGATATCTTCCACGGCCAACTTGGTTTGGACCAATTGTTTGCGACGCGACCCGTAATGGGGCACGCCAATTACCGGATGCCGGTTCCCGGTCTTTATCTCTGCGGTTCCGGTGCCCATCCTGGCGGTGGCGTGACAGGTGCTCCTGGCCACAACGCAGCGCGTGAGATTCTGCGCGACCTGCGCCGCAAACTGTTCTGAGCGGGCCGGCTGCGGCCTCGCTCATACGACGAACTGTCATTGGAAAACATCAGCCGGTTGATTTGAATGGCGAGCGCAGTTCGGCCATCATCCGCCGCAATCACGTGCGGCTTGAAGGTGCACGACCACAAGGTCAAGCAGACGGAGTAAGATTGCATGGCAGGCGACCGCGGCCAGATGGTTCTAATCGGGTTCATGCAGGCCCAGAACTGCTCGAACTATGTCGGCTCCTGGCGTCACCCGGCCTCGCATTCCGATTTCTTGACACCGGATTATTACCAGCGCATCGCCCGGACGCTCGAAGCCGGAAAGTTCCATCTTGCGTTCTTTGATGATCGCCTTGCGATGCCGGATATCTTTGGTGACGACCATCGTGCCGCCGTCGAAAACGGTGTGCGCGTCGTCAAGATGGATCCGTCAACGTTACTGATGGTGATGGGTCAGGTGACCGAGCGACTGGGCCTCGGGACGACCTATTCGACGACCTACTACGAGCCATTTCATGTCGCCCGGGTCTTCTCGACGATGGACCACATGCTCGGTGGGCGGGTTGCGTGGAATGTCGTGACGTCACTGAATTCATCGGAAGCACGCAACTTTGGTCAGATGGAGCATCCGCCGCACGATCTGCGTTACGATAAAGCCGATGAGTTTATGGAGGTCGTGCTTGGCCATTGGGACAGCTGGGCAGACGGTGCGCTCTCTGTCGACAAGGAAACCGGCAAGTTCGCGGATCCCGACAAGGTCAAGCGCCTGGATCATCAGGGCGAGTGGTTCCGCTCGCGCGGACCGTTCACAGTGCCGCGCACACCGCAAGGACGGCCGGTTCTAATTCAGGCTGGCCAGTCA
Source organism: Hyphomicrobiaceae bacterium (assembly GCA_965247245.1). Taxonomy (GTDB): domain Bacteria; phylum Pseudomonadota; class Alphaproteobacteria; order Rhizobiales; family Hyphomicrobiaceae; genus Tectiglobus. The sequence goes on from CBDFGV010000001.1 coordinate 516,535, forward strand.
GGACGTGGACAACAGTTTGCAGCGCGCTGGGGAGACTTGATCTTCGCGATCTATCCCAACCTCGACATGGGTAAGAAAATCTATCGCGGGCTCAAGGACACAATTGCAAAGTCCGGGCGCAATCCGAAGCAGGTACGTCTCGCGCCGGCGGTTTATGTGATCCCAGGCGAGACACGCGCGATCGCCGAAGCCAAGCTTGAAGTCATCGAAAGTCAGGCCAAACAGATTGACTCGCTGGCTCTCCTTTCGGAAGCGCTCAATTTTGACTTTGCATCCAAACCCATGGACGAAGAATTCACCGATGACGAGCTGGAAAACATCAGCGGTCTCAGAGGTATTCTCGACCGCGTCGTACAGGTATCCGGCAAATCCAATCCGACCTTGGACGACTTTGTGAAACACTCCCGTCGTGGAACAATCCGCGAGGTCCCAATCTTCTGCGGCACCCCCAAAGAAGTGGCAGATGAGATGGAGCAATGGTTCGTCGAAGAGGGCTGTGACGGGTTCGTCATTGCCGGTACGCACATGCCTGGCGGCTACGAAGACATCGTGCGCCTCGTCATTCCGGAGTTGCAGCGCCGCGGTATCTATCATCATGACTACGCGGGTTCGACGTTGCGTGAGAACCTCGGCCTACCCTACGCGGAAGTGGACGACTGGCGGTAAACCGCAAGACACTTCTCAAAAAGACAACGAAAACAATTTTGGAGATGAGCGGTGAATGCCAATGATTACCGAGCTATCATGCGTCAGCAGGCGGGAGCTGTCGCGTTGATCTGCACGGGAGCTCCCGGTGCGCGCTACGGTTTGACGGCAACCGCTGTCTGCTCCGTCACAGACGATCCGCCAACGCTGCTGGCCTGTGTGAACAAGAATGCCAGCGCTCACGATCACATTTTTGAGTCTGAGGAATTCAGCGTCAACTTGTTGTCAGAGAACCATGAGGAGATTGCTGGTGTCTTTGCTGGCATGACGGATCTCAAGGGCGATGACCGGTTTAAGGTGAAAGGCTTTCGCTGGATCAAGCATAAGTCGGGTATGCCGCGGTTGACCGGCGCGCTCGCCACGCTCGATTGTGAGGTTGTTGAGAAGCAACAGTTTTCAACCCACACCATCTTCTTCGGTCGTGTCCGGGAGGGTGCCTACAAGGAAGGCGCCGCACCGCTGCTGTATCTGCGCGGTGAATTCGGTATTATGCAAACAGATTAGGAAGCTGGGTTTAAGGCAAGCGCGAAAGTGACGGGAGCGGGTGATGCATGAGCGGGTTCGCCGTGCTCTCCCAGGTGCGCCGACTACACCTCTTGCCTTGCCGTCATAATCCTGGTGCACATCGAGCGAGAGTTGAGACTCCAGACAGGGAGAATACATCGTGCAAATCGCCATGATCGGCTTGGGGCGTATGGGGGCCAATCTGGTTCGCCGGCTCATGCGCAGCGGTCACGACTGTGTCGTCTTTGATCGCGATGCGGACGCGCGTGCAACGCTCGCTGAAGAGGGGGCGACAGCTGCCGGTGATCTGGCCGAAGTCGTTAAGCTTCTAAAGGCGCCGCGCACGGTATGGGTGATGTTGCCCGCTGGCGAGGCAACGGAGACCGCGATCACTGATCTGCAGCAACTGATGGGTGCGGGTGACACGATCATTGATGGCGGCAATACCTTCTGGAAGGATGACATTCGGCGCGCCAAGCACTTGCACGAGAGCAGTATCCACTATGTCGATGTCGGCACATCTGGCGGTGTCTGGGGACTGGAGCGTGGTTACTGCCTCATGATTGGCGGCGAGAAAGAAATTGTCGATCGTCTCGATCCGATTTTCGCAGCCCTCTGCCCGGGCATTGGTGACATTCCACGCACGGCCAATCGCGAGACGCGCGATCCGCGCGCTGAACAGGGATACATTCATGCCGGTCCCAATGGTGCAGGACACTTCGTCAAGATGATCCACAATGGCATCGAGTACGGTATGATGCAGGCGATGGCGGAAGGCTTTGACATTCTGCGCAATGCCAACACACCCGCGCTACCAGAGGACAATCGCTTAGATCTCGATCTGGCCGACATTGCCGAGGTCTGGCGGCGTGGCAGTGTCGTCACATCCTGGTTGCTCGATCTGACAGCAGAGGCCTTGGCTAAAGACGAGAAGCTCGGCGAGTTTTCCGGGCATGTTGGCGACTCCGGTGAAGGGCGCTGGACCGTGCAAACGGCCATCGAGGAGGCCGTTCCCGCTGAAGTTTTGACGACGGCGCTCTACACGCGGTTCAGATCGCGTCAGGATCACACCTTCGCTGAAAAGGTTCTGTCAGCAATGCGTAAGGGTTTCGGCGGGCATACCGAGCCGAAGTAGATCGGGAGTGAATTGAGCTTGGACCGGCAGCCCTTCCAGACACCATCATCGCTCCGCGTGATCTTACTCATGGGAGTTGCTGGATCCGGCAAGAGTACGCTTGGAGAGTCACTTGCGCATGAGTTCGCCTGGCCGTACCGCGATGCCGACAGCTTTCATCCGCAAGTCAATATCGACAAGATGAGCCGCGGCGAGGCTTTAAACGACGACGACCGTTGGCCTTGGCTTGATGCCATCGCAGCCTGGATGGACGAGCGGCGGTCAAAGGATTTGCGCGGTATCGTATCGTGCTCGGCGTTGAAGCGGGCTTACCGTGACCGTTTGCTGGCGGGGCGCTCTGATGTCAGGCTGGTCTACCTGGCTGGCACACAGGATCTGATCGGCCGGCGCATGTCGCAGCGTGAAGGCCACTTCATGCCGACGGAACTGCTCGACAGTCAGTTCGCAGCCCTCGAAGAACCGACCACCGACGAAAATCCGATCGTCGTGCCGATCGATTCAACACCACGACGTATAGCAGAGGCGATCCTATCTGAGTTCGCACAGGCGGGTGATATTCAAACCTGATCGGATGGCTCAACGACTACGGGGACACGAGCAGCAAATGCGTGGTTCTAGCGTTTCCAGCGATCAAGCGCGTCTGTATCGCTTTCGCGGGCATCCACCCAATCGCCCTGGCCATCACGACCCGTCTCCTTCTTCCAGAACGGAGCGTTGGTCTTGAGGAAGTCCATAAGGAACTGCGCAGCATCAAAGGCGGCTTGCCGATGGGCGGAGGTCGTGACAACCAGGACGATATTGTCGCCCGGTTCGAGATCACCAAAGCGGTGCACGATAAGCGATCCGGTTAGTGGCCAGCGATCGCGTGCCTCTTTCTCAACACGCTCCAGTTCGCGTTCGGTCATCCCCGGGTAGTGTTCAAGGCTCATGGCGGTGATCGGCTGGCCCTTTGCCGCTCCCCTGACAGTCCCGGTAAAGGTCACCACGGCACCAATATCAGTGTTACCGTCGGTCAGTGCCGCGATCTCCGCACCCACGTCGAAGTCTTCTTCCTGAACCCGGACTGCCAAACTCAGCCTCCCGTGACCGGAGGGAAGAAGGCAATCTCCTTGGCGCCAGCAACAGATGTGTCGTGCGTAACGTGCTCCTGATTGATAGCAACCCGGATGGCGCTTTCATTCTCGAAGGCTGAGTCGTATTCCGGACCTTGCAGGCGGAGCCACTGAATGAGGTCCGTCACACTGACCACGGCCTCAGGGAGATCGAAGGTGTCTTCACCACGCCCGACCTTTTCCCTCACCCAGGCAAAATAGAGTAGTTTGACGTTAGCCAAGCCTGACTCCCGAAGGGTTGATCATCAAAGTGGCAATACTGGTCTGCTCACCGTCGCATCGCTTCGGACACCGCCGCAACCGTATAGCCATAGCCGGTCCATAATGTAAGGACTGCGGCCATCCAGAGCAACGTCAGCCCGATTTCCTGCACGCCTGGTACCGAGGCTTCGATGGCCGGTGCGATGATCAACAAACCAATCGCAACGAGTTGCAGGCTGGTTTTCCACTTTGACAGCCATGTCACGTGCAGTTTGACCTGTAGCTCAGCGAGGAATTCACGCAGTCCCGATACAAGTATTTCGCGACCCAGAATGATCAACGCAGCCCAGATGGCCGCGCCGGATAGGGTCTGATCATAAACCAGCATGAGGATGCTGGCACCAACCAGAAGCTTGTCGGCAATAGGGTCGAGCATCTTTCCAAATGCTGACTGCTGCTGCCAGGCCCTCGCAAGATAACCATCCAGGAAGTCTGACGCTGCCGCGAGCATGAAGATGCCGAACGCGATCCAGCGGCCTTGATTTCCTTCAATAAAATAGAGTGCACACACCAACAGGGGCACCGCCACGACACGGCCAATGGTGAGCATATTCGGAATGCTAAGCGGGCGACTTTGGGCTGTCAGATCTGTCATGTAGCAAGCTATCCTCCGAAAGTTCAGAATCGTCAATGCGTTGCGCTTTCACACTTGCTTCATGGGCGAACTAAGCTGTGGCAGGGCGATGAATCTGCCACTGGTCTTGCCGCATATCTGACATTTGGCCTTGGTAAATGCTCAGGCTTGCCCATTCTCGATGAACGGGCAGCCCCGGAATGGAACGTCGAGTGAAATCAGCGAGGTCTTAGCAGTGTTTGTGAGCACACTTGTTGCTTTGGTTAGGTTCGCAGCGATGGTCGTGCTCGAACTTGCGCTCGCCATCATGACTTATGTCTATCTGGCGCTCTATGATCTCGAGACGTTTGGCTGGCTGGTCAAACTATCGAAGGGCATCTTGGACAGCGCCATCAGCTGGATGGAGTTCCTAATGCCCGAGCTGTCCAATCGGGCTTATGCAACTCTGCTTGGTGAGCTTGGCCCCAAAGCCATGCTCTTATTGCTCGTTGGATTGGTTGTTGGCGCCATAATCCGGTTTGTCGCGTGGATAATCGTGCGTGCGCTGCAGCGATCGTAGAAGTCGAGATCACCGAAAATCGGCGGGGGACAAAAACTGCCCGACCGTCCTTTGGTCATTGCAACCCGTCTCGGATTATACTCAGCACGAGACTAAGGTTTTCTCCTGATCCGGCTTTGCGTGCCGTTGAGATCCAATGAGCCGCAGGAATGCAGAGAACATTGCTGCATCATGGAACACCTGGATTGATTGGATGAGCCCGTTCTCTATGCGGGCAACGAAACGATTGCCGCCAAACAGCACTTCGCCGCTCGCGCGATGTCGGATGACAAACTCAATCTGATACTGGACCAGTGACGCGTCTTCCATTCTTTGCCTGGGCTGCTTGGGGCGCATCGCGAGAATGCTCCAGCGACTGGCCGCCGCTCGCATATGGGGCTCAAGCTCATCTTTGCCCCGCCAAACGCCTTTGTACGGCTTCAGACTGTCTCCGATATTGTCTGAATAGGTAACATCGGGAGCTAAGTATGCCAGGCAGCGGTCAATATCCTGCTCAGCCCAAGCCCGTATGAATGCCTCGACGATTTCAAATCGGCTGCCATGCTCAAGGTGATCAACCCACGCGTTACCCATGGTTAACTGCCTTTCGTTAGGAGCATCATCACCTGCCGGACAGCTCTTCCATCATCGTTGGATGATGCCCGCAGCCAAACAGCAAACGAGATTGATTTCGATGCAGGAAAAGTAGCCCACCCTTCACCGGGAGACTGTGGGTATTCGCACTTTAGGTTGATTTGCTAGGGTTGAGTTTATGTAATTTGCGCAGCTATCACGCTGGCGATGACAATATTGCGAAAACGATGCCGATGGCGACCCAGGTCATCCAAAAGCCGCGCCGCCAGCCGATCGCCTCGCCCAGCCAAATCCAGGCTGAAATGGCGGTCACCGCGGCGAACGAAGCGAACCCAATGGTTGCCCCGATGCGGTCGCCGGCTTGCGAACCAATCAGAAAGCTCCCGAGAGCCAAAGTTTCAAGCATAGATTGTAATATGACGAGAAACGCAACCTGACTGCTCGTCGGCCAGCTTTGCGATTTGGCGGAGCGGAACTCGGCGAAGAGCAAGCACAAGACCCCACCAAGGGCAAACACGCGGTTGAGATAGAGCGCTTCCATGGAGCCGAGCGTATCGGCGGCCTCCTGAGCAAGGAACATCCTGACAGCGACCACAACGGCTGCGCCCAACCCAAACAATGCGGTGATCCGCAGATGGTGGGCATCATGCGTGTCACCGCCGTGATCGCGGCGCGCCAACATGGCGATGCCGATGAAAACCATGAGGATTGCGATGAGCTGTACCCAAACGAACGGTTGGCCAGCCAATGCATTGATGGCAACCAGAATAACCGAGAACGAGGAAGCGGCCGGCGAGGCAACGGAGACAGGGCCGCGCGCCAAAGCCGTGTAGAGTAGATACAGCGCCAGCAGGTTAAGAAGTCCGGATACGGCTGATACGAGCCAGCCATAACCATCCCAGCGGGGCCAATCACCAATTGCCGTCATCCAGACAGTCAATGCCACTGTCGACAAGCCCATAACGGCAAACAGAAGCACCGACATCGAGACCTGCCGTGCCGTAACGCGGGCAACACAGTCCGAGGTGCCAATGAATGTTGCGCCAAGTAGGCCCCAGAGAACTCCCGTCACGCTACTGCCTGCTGCGGACGAGTACGGGAAGATATTTGGCTTTTGCGATTAAGCACCGGGCCGCCCCGTCTTGCGCGGCCGCCCTCGGCGCTTCTTCACCTCCGCGCCCGGAACATCGACGGTCTTGGCCGGTTTCACCACGTCACGCATGGGAACCGAGCGCTCCGAACCCGGTCCCATCTCGCCGGGTTGTGGTTTGCGCGGTCGTGCAGCGGACTTGGGCTGGTTTGCGGCTGCACCATATTTGCGTTGACCAGCGTAACTGCCAGCCAGGTTCTCGATCGCGGCTTGCTCGGCCAGCGGATCATTGGCGACAGCCAGCTCTGTTTCGCGGAGACGCTTGACTTCATCTCGGAGGCGAGCCGCTTCTTCAAACTCGAGATCAGCTGCTGCTTCCTTCATCCGCTTCTCAAGATCTTCAATGATCGCTTTGAGATTGTGCCCGATCAGTGGCGCAGCGCCGTCGCCTTCAGCCAAACCGGCGTCGACGGTGACCCGGTCCTGCTCGTAAATGCTGGACATGACATCGCCGATGGATTTGCGCACGCTTTCCGGCGTAATGCCATTAGCTTCATTCCAGGCCATTTGCTTTTCGCGTCGACGGTCGGTCTCAGCGATGGCGCGTTCGAGCGACCCCGTCATCTGATCGGCATAAAGGAGCACTTTGCCGTCCACGTTCCGTGCGGCACGACCAATGGTCTGGATGAGCGACGTCTCCGACCTGAGGAAACCCTCCTTGTCGGCATCGAGTATCGCCACCAGACCGCATTCCGGAATATCGAGACCTTCGCGCAGCAGGTTGATCCCGATCAGAACGTCAAAGGCACCAAGACGTAAGTCACGAATGATTTCAATTCGCTCAAGCGTGTCGATATCAGAGTGCATGTAACGCACACGGATGCCCTGCTCGTGCATGTACTCGGTCAGGTCTTCTGCCATCCGTTTGGTCAAGACGGTCACCAGGGTCCGGTAGCCGGCCTTTGTTACCTGATGAACCTCGTCGATCAGATCGTCCACCTGCGTCTTGGCGGGCCGGACTTCGACCTCGGGATCGGTCAGACCGGTCGGGCGGATCACCTGCTCGACAAATGTACCACCGGTCTGCTCTAGCTCCCATCCGCCTGGCGTAGCTGACACGTAAACGGTCTGGGGCCGCATGGCATCCCATTCCTCGAAGCGCAGCGGCCGGTTGTCGAGGCATGAGGGCAGACGGAAGCCATACTCGGCAAGCGTTGCTTTACGACGGTAGTCACCGCGGAACATGCCGCCGATCTGCGGCACGGACACGTGGCTTTCGTCGGCGAAGACAAGCGCGTTGTCCGGCAGGTACTCAAACAGCGTCGGCGGAGGATCGCCGGGATTGCGGCCTGTGAGATAGCGCGAATAGTTCTCAATGCCGGCACACGACCCCGTGGCCTCCATCATTTCCATGTCGAAATAGGTTCGCTGCTCCAGGCGCTGGGCCTCCAATAGTTTACCTGCGCCATGCAGCTCGATAAGGCGTTGCTGCAGCTCTTCTTTGATTTGTTTCATGGCCTGCTGCAGCGTTGGTTTCGGCGTCACGTAGTGTGAGTTGGCGTAGACTTTGACAAGTTTCAACTCATCGGTCTTCTGTCCCGTTAAAGGATCAAATTCGGTGATGCTCTCGATCTCGTCACCGAACAGCGAAATGCGCCAGGCGCGATCTTCAAGGTGGGCCGGGAATAATTCAACGGTATCGCCACGGACTCGGAACGTGCCGCGATGGAAGTTGCCGTCATTGCGTTTGTATTGCAGGGCGACGAGGTCAGCTAACAGCTGGCGCTGCGAGATCTGTTCGCCGACTTTGACCGCGAAGGTCATCGCCGTGTAGGTCTCGACCGAGCCGATACCATAGATGCAGGAGACTGAGGCGACGATGATGACGTCGTCGCGTTCAAGCAGAGCACGCGTTGCGGCATGGCGCATGCGGTCGATCTGCTCGTTAATGCTGGCTTCCTTCTCGATGTACGTATCGGTGCGCGGGACATAGGCCTCCGGCTGATAGTAATCGTAGTATGAGACAAAGTACTCGACCGCATTGTCGGGAAAGAAACTCTTGAACTCACCATAGAGCTGGGCTGCGAGCGTCTTGTTGGGAGCCAGGATCAAGGCCGGGCGCTGGGTCTCGCGAATGATGTGCGCCATCGTGAATGTCTTGCCAGACCCGGTGACGCCGAGCAGCACCTGATCGCGCTCATGCGCGTTGACGCCTTCGACGAGTTCGGCAATCGCCTGCGGCTGGTCGCCTTTGGGCTCAAACTCTGACTCAATCGTGAGTGTTGTGCCGCCTTCACTCTTGTCTGGGCGTTCAGGACGATGCGGAACGAACTCAGGCAGCGTACCGGCCACCAACGGGTGGCTGGCAATCATCGGCTGGCGCTCCAGCATTTGCTGAGCGTTCTCGGAGCGCTCTTCCGGCCGCGTCAGCAAAGCGTTCAACGCAGCCGAGGGTGAGAAGTCTTCCGGCCGCGGCGCAACGCTGCGCAGCGCCGGCAGAATGTCTGCCGCACCTGTGTCGAACGCCGTCTGCGGCGCCTCACCAAATCCGCCTGCCGCCTGTCTCTTGCCGCCGACATTTGGCGTGCCGGCTGCGGTCTCCACCGGTGGCGGTGTTGGTTTGCCGGATTTCCCGCGCGACGGCCGTGGCTTGGCAACCTTTTTGGCCGGTTTCGCCTTCGAGGCAGCGGACTTCTTGCTCGCTGCTTTCGCAGATACTGACTTGGTCTTGCTCATGCCGGAAATATGGCGCGGGTGGCCGTCCGGATCAACGGCGAAGCGCACGCTCCACAGGTGATCGCCGAGAGCAATACCGTTCCGGAGGGAACGCGTTCCACTTTCTCGACCAAGCGGCCGGAACGTGAAGCTTGGTCCACGCCATAAGTTTGGCGTCCGAGTCACGTCTCAGATGGATGCGCCAAGCACTTCCATCCGAAACGATCGGGCTCTAGGCCGCCGCCATCAACTCCCAGGCCCGAGTCTGGCGCCGCTCCAGGTTGGCGCGAAACTCTTCTGGGAAATTATCCGGTACGGCCGACTTAACTTGTTCGTCAGCAAGGAGAGTATCCGCCCATTTGGAGACCAGCGGATAGTCGCTGAGAAGTCCGGTTTTGAGCACCGCATCCGCGATAGCAAAGCGCTGCAGGAACGGTGCATAGGCGGCATCCACCAGACTGATGGTAGCACCGTTGAAGTACGGTCCATCGCCATCGCGCTCTCGGCCGATCGCCTCTTCCACCCGATCGAGAACCTTGCGGGCCGCCGCCAGTTTATCATCCAGATCGTCGTCTGGTTTGGAATAGGTCACGCCGTTGAGGCCAGCCGAGAAGGTCGGCACAAAATCTGTCCAGGCGCGATTGCGGGCTCGCTTAATCGCGCATTCCGGATGCAGCCGCGGTGCCACCTCCTCATCGAGATACTCGGCGATGGCGTTGGACTCAAACAGCGGCTGCTCATCAACCAGCAGCACCGGCACTTTGCCATGCGGCGAGATCTTGAGGAACCAATCTGGCTTGTCGCGGAGATTGATGTAAGTGACTTCGAATTCGACATTTTTAGCACGCATTAGAATCACGGCGCGCTGGACCCATGGTCAGGTAAACGAACTGATCAGATGATATTTTTTGGTCATTGGCTCCACCCTGGACTGGCCTGATCTGGCCCGGTTTGGATTACGGACGAAATCTTAGGCCTTGGGCCGGCAAAGCTCAACTCTTGCTGGCGCTCGGTCAAGATTGCCCACGCCTTGCCGGTTTGAACGGCAGTCACCATGTCTGAACGGTGAATAAGAATAATTATTCTATTGAACAGAAGCGTGACGTCGGAGAGCGTTCGTCAGTAAACAAAGTGAGTCGTGTGCATGCGTTCTACGAGGGACTTGTCAGAATGCTTGCCTATCTCGCCATCCTGGGCGCATGCATCGCCGGGTACGCTGGTGTTGCTCCGTGGGCCATTGCCGTCTCCGCGATTGCGTTGATGTCGCTGTCCTATGCCGAGCACCACGGCCTCTATCGCAAAGGGCAGGAACTCGGACTCACGGATGTAATGGAGTGGACACTGTTGCGCAGTGCATTCAATGCGGTTGTGGCGGCCGGTATGGGGTACGCGGGTGGTTGGATACTTCGTCTATTATGAATGCTCGCTAGTCGACAGGCGTCGGTGGCGGCAAGAGCCAATTTAAATCGTAGTGCCCGTATTTCTCTGCCGACTTGATACGATCGCAGCCTCTTTTGGCTGCCGTGCGAAGCTTCCAGATCTTTCTATTGGCAATTCTGCCCAATCCACGTGTTGTGAAGAGCACGTGCTCGTATTGGAGTCGAGCTTCCTGCAGACGCGATGCCTCAAGGACACCATGTTCTAATTTGTGGTCTACGAAGGCAGTGAGGTAAAGCATGTCGCCGTGGTCTAGCGCATCCCATCCGTGGAACGGCAAGTAGTCCTTCCGAATATCAAGCGCACCGGCTGGCGAAACGGTTTCATCCGCTCTCTTTAGCAGTTTTCTCGCTATAAAAGAGCGTGGGCTGGCCACCTGTCCATTGTCGAATTGGTGGAGCTTTTCACTCTGAATAATGGCAGCACGCCAGCGTCGGCAGTCTGCGATCAATAAATCTCGCTCTCGCTCGTCTGCAAGCGCGTTGGCACGCTGTTCGATCAACTCGTACGCAACCAATGCTTCCGCTGCGTGACCTAGTCGGCGAAGCTGATGTGCCTCAAGTCGCTTTGTGGATAGCTGGTCTGAATACCCAGGAATCTGCAGTGCGGCACGGAAGGAATTCAGAGCATCGATATCGTGCTGTACGCGGCTTTTTGGAGCCCAGGCCGCCGTTGCAATTGCAGAAGACAAAGCACCTTGAATTACGTGGGAACTAGCTAGCTGTCGGCGATAGTTGTCAACGAGATTGCGTGATACTGCGATGCGACGCTCCAGCTCTGTCGCTGCATCATTTAGATTCCGCCGAACGTCATTTTCGATTGGCCCATTGGAGCCTATCTCTTGCCATCGTCTACTGCGTAATACGCGCCGCAAAGGCGCAATGGCGAAAACTGGTGATACGGCAGAACCACCAAGGCCAGGTCTTTCAACTGCCTCAAGTATGTATTCTTGTGCATTCGCAAGGCGCCGATCACTCTTGGCTAGATACTCTTGCAGGCGCTTGTGCATGTTACGTTCGGCTGCGTACCACCAACGCCAGATGCCGAATGCCAAGCCGCCCAGTGCGCCAATCGCCTTGAGCGCGTCCCAATGTGAACTTTCTGCTATAAGCTCGAGCACTCCGCCCAGCAGAACGCACAGCAAACCCCACTCACCACACTCCATAACACCCGGCCCCGCACACTACGCAAACGATATGCATTAACTTTGCATTAACCTTTTGCGATTGTACAGAGCACTGAGTAAAAGTCTTCGATTGTGCGTTGGCTATCGGTACGGCGCGACTAGTGACAATGGCTGCCGACTACTCACAAGGCCATTGCTTGCCCGGCTTCAGGCCGGCCGGCAGTTTGGTCTTGGCATCGCCGCAGGCCAGATCGAGCTGCACTTGTGAAATCCCTTTGGCAACCGAGAGGTCCAGTCCTTCGAGGCGGGTGCGGAAGAAGTAGGCGTGTGTGAAATCTGCGCCCTTGACGGACGCGAGCCTGAGGTCCGTGCGAGCCAGATTGGCGTACTTGATATCGGCGCCATCCAGGTTTGCCGCCGTCAGGTTCGAGCGGCCAAGCTGAGCACCGATCAAGTTGGCATTGCTGAGATCCGCTGCCTTCAACTCCGCGCGGTAAAGCTCGATCTTGGTGAGATTGGCAGACTTGAGCTTGGCGCCATCCATATAGGCGCGCATGCCGACAGCCTTCTCGAGATTGGCACCGCTCAGATCTGCCTGCCGCAGGATTGTCTTTGAGATATCAGCCCGCTTCAAGCGTGCCTTCATCAGCTTGGCATTTTTCATGTTTGTGCGGCTGAGATTGGTCCGCTCAAAGTTGCCACCGCTGAGGTCTTTGTCCTGGAGATACTTTGCGATCTTGCGACAGCCGGACCAGTCCACCCCGGCGCCAGCGCTGCTGTTGCAGCCGGCATAGGCGGGAGCGATGAAGAAAGCCGAGGACAGAGCCAGGCCGCAGATCGGCGCCAAGGCAAGGGTGCTCACAGCAATCCGTCGTTTCATCTCACGTCCATCCGAAAAATCGTGTCATCGGTCTGTGCCTTTTGGGGCTGATCATTCCATCCTAGCACACCGCGCCGACAGTTGGCGCTGATGTAATGGGAGCGAAGTGCCTACCGATAGAGGATGGTTATCGCCATCGCCTCATACAATGCACATTACACTCAAAACTTTGTGTTGGTTTTGCGCTGATCGCAACAAGCATAAATTATTGCTGATTTTTGTCGGCGACCGGTGCCCGGCCGCGGTCCAGAACTGCTGGTGCAACTTGGACAATCAGGCTGGCAGCAAACATGAGGCCGGCACCGATCCAGCCGATTGCAGGTAGCCATTCGCCCAGGAGAATGACCGCGCAGAGCGCGGCAAAAACCGTCTCGGTGCTCACCAGGATTGTGGCCTCGACGGCCGGCGTGTACTTCATCGCGACGGCCAGCAAAGTAAACGTGAGGGCGCTGGACAAGAGACCGACATAGGCGATCTCAAAGGCAGCATCGGCAAGGGCCTGGATCGAAATCGTCTCGAATGCAAAGGCACCGATCAGAGAGAGGACGGCGACAACAGCAAACTGGACCGTTGTAAAGCCGATGGGCCGGGCATGACGGGCGGAATGTTCAATGACCAGCATGTGTGCCGACCAGAAGATCGCGGAAATGGCCACCAGCCAATCGCCATAGGAGAAGCCGCCAAGCGTGCCGCCACCCAGCAGCCATGTTCCAACGAATGCCAAGGCAACCGCGGGCCAGACATAGAACCGTGGTTGGCGGCGCAGTATGGCCCACATCATGAATGGGGTGATCACGACGTAGAGCCCGGTCAAGAATCCGGTGTTGGTGACAGTGGCTGTCACCAGGCCGATCTGTTGCAGAATGCCGCCCGTGAAGAAACTCAGGCCGCCGGCAAGGGAAATGATCCAGAACCCCGTGGCTGGCCCTGTTGCCAGCGATGAGTTTTCGCGCAGCGCCAGAGGTAAGAGCGCCAAGGCCGCGATGATTGAGCGCGATGCCAGGAAAAGATACGGGCCGATATGGTCCATCGCTGTCTTTTGATAGACAAAGGCGAGACCCCAGATTGCTGCAATGGCAAGCAGCATGATATTGGCATGGATGCGGCGCATAGCGGCGACGCATTAGGGAGTTCTCGGTCGCGGCGCAACGCATTTTGTGGTGGCGTGCGAGCGTGCCGCAACGGCCCAAAATCCCGTGCCAGGGCGCTCGACTGCGTTTGGCGTCAAAAGATTGGAACAAGAATTGGACGCCGAAGGCTTTCTCATCATGGCAACTGCCGCGACCTTTGGCGCGGCAGTTCAGGCGGCGATCGGTTTTGCCTTCGGGCTGATTGCTGCGCCGGTTCTGCTTGTGACTATGAACTCAAGCTCAGCCATTCAGGTGCTGGTGGTGATCCATTTGGTCCAAAGCGCCATGCTGGTGCCAAGGCTCTGGCGTCATGCGCCGCGCAGCCTGCTCATCAAGCTTATTATTGGCAGCCTGTTTGGTTTCCCTCTCGGTCTCGCTGTCTTCATGGCGTTGGATCTGCGCGCGCTCACACTCACGGTGGGCTTCTCGCTGTTGGCGTTTGCTGCGCTGCTGGCACTACGCGAAACAGGCAGGCTGAAGATCGCATCGATCTCCTATCAGGAACTGCCGACCTGGAGCACGTTTGTCACCGGCGTTGCGACGGGATTTCTGACGGCTGTTCTTGTAATGCCCGGCCCGCCGATTATGGTCCTCAATGCCTGGACCGCGATGGAGAAGGAGCTCAGTCGGGCACTCTCGCTCACATTCTTCGCGTTTTGCTATGTGATGGTCACGGCGCTGCACGCCACAATGGGAGGCATGCCGTTGTCAGCCTGGATAACGGCCGCAGCTCTTGCACCATTTGTGGTGGTGGGAACCTTGGTCGGCTCGAAGCTCTCGAGCCGTTTGAGCGAGGGGCGCTTTCGCCTGGCTATACTGGGTGTCGTTGTATTCTCAGGCATCTATGCCATTGCGGCGTCATACTGAATGAAAGGCGCAATGGCTGTTGCGTGGAGGTATGGCGCTTAGAGTCCGCGGAACAGGACTCCTACGACAAGGACCATGTAGGCGGTTATCGCCAACCAGTATTCCTGGTGTGGCAGGTAACGCGGAACAGGCACGTAGCCCAGCTTCGTAACCATCGCCACCAGCGCGAAGATGAGAGAGATAAGAAAGATCAGCAGCGTTGGCGGGTTGAGACGCATCTGAAAAGTCCTCGTCGTACCGGGCCAACGGACGAAACCATTGGCACCTGCTCTAAACAGGCGCCATCAAAACCGCAAATTGGGCTCTATCGCAAGATGTCAGCGGATTGAGCGTCCTTTCGCCGAACAGCTGGTACTGAATGGCGACAGCCGCAATTTGCAACAAGGCGTCTGCTGAGTTCTAGAACTCAGAGAACGGTTGCATGAGAAGACACCGATGCTGATCGGTCAGAGATCGCCGTATTACAGGCTCCGTCTATCGTCGGAACGGTAAGATCCAAATGGTGGTCTTGCATTGGCATCAACGACCAGGCGAACAAGCTGACCATCGCTGTTGCCGATAATCCGTCCCGTGAGAAGCAAGTAGTCCTTGGCTGCCGACTGGCCTGTGCCAGGGATGATCAGCTTGCCGAGTTCTCGGACATCGGTCACATCCATCAAACCAAACTTCTCGGAGGACAACGACACCGGCACACGGTCGCCTGGGCTGACCTGGCCATAATGCCCGGCCGGCAGGAAGTTCGGCGACGCCAAATCGTGGCGCACGTCCGCTTCTGCGAGAAGCTTCAGAACCGGGAGGTCGTTCTGGTCAACGATCTCATCGAGGTGGATTTGGCCGGAGGGCAGCGGCGCAGTCAGGGCGGTGCGCATAAGCAGTTCAGGCTTGGAAAGAAGCGACCCCACAATAATCGCAGCGGAAAATGCGACCAGCGCCAATACGCGAGGTGCGATGGAGTATAGGGTAGTCAGTCCCGTCATACCGGCTCTCCAGAATCGATGCGTGAATATAATATAGGAGTGGAGAGAAAACTTTCGACCCCTGGCGGGGGATCTTAGTTTCCTCTCCACGCACCGCGCCGTGAGGAGGCGTGGACACGACGCAGGTGTCTGAAAAAAGCAAGATTGAATGCCACCATCGCTGCGAAAACCGCGGCCGCCAGAATCATAGTGAATTGCGACGGACTGGTCGTCGGCGTCTCGACTCTGATCGACTTCACAAAGTCAGCGAAATGGTAGCCACCGCTTTCAAACGGGGCATTAGTTAATGAGGCGAACGGAAAAGTCAGATCCGGGCTCGTTGCTATCGCGGAAAAGGCTGACAAGGACTGGATTGTGCTGCTTTCCGGTGCGAGAAGCGCAAAGAGCAAAAGGAACACCATGAACGCGCAGACAAAGTCGCGACCGGTTGACTGAAACAGTGACAAAACCTGATTTCGAGATGACGATCTGCGTCCACTCATGGATCTTTTCCGGCTTCTCTTCACTCGGAGCTCTAGTGCGCTCTGCAATTCCGAAGTTGTCCCATCTAGTCATGCGAGTTGGGCCGCCATGAGCCCGGAATGTGGCTTGTTCCCAGGTATTTTGTGACAATTTGTAAATGCAAAACTGCTGTGACATTCGTACAACGTCATACAGTTTGACGGGTGACTGCTCACCGTTTGGAGCATGCAACAAAACACGATCACAGGTTTTCAACTGATAGAGAGGCCTGTCGCGGTTTGCGCGTCCGCGGACGGTTCCAACTTCGCCTCCGATCATTTAGCTTGGCGCGCAACGTCTGACCTGAACGAGAGATTCCCCCAAATGGTTCCTGAGGACTATCGGCTAGTTGCCTTGTTCGCGATTTTGATTGTCCTTTTTGGACTGCTGATTTGGGGACGATACCGATACGACATCGTGGCCCTCGGTGCATTGGTCGTCACGGTGGTCGTTGGCATCGTGCCTGGCTCGAAAGCGTTCGAAGGTTTCGGGCATCCGGCAACTATCATCATCGCCTTGGTGTTAGTGGTCTCGCGAGGATTGGCAAACTCAGGTGCCGTCGATCTGATTGCGCGATACTTCATTCAGGCTGGACGCAGTATCTCAAGTCACATCGGCATGATGGCGGGCATCGGTGCTGCGCTGTCGGCAGTCATGAATAATGTCGGCGCACTGGCATTGCTGATGCCGGTTGATCTGCAGGCGGCAGACAAGGCCAAGCGCTCACCTGCGCTAACGCTCATGCCGCTATCATTTGCAACAATCCTCGGCGGCTTGGTCACGCTGATCGGCACGCCGCCCAACATCATTATATCCAGTATCCGCGAGAAGGAGCTGGGCGCACCGTTCAGCATGTTCGACTATGCGCCGGTTGGCCTGGGTTGCGCTGTCATCGGCGTCGCGTTTGTAGCGCTCATCGGTTGGCGCTTGCTGCCGAAGTCTGCGCTGGAGCGTGATGCCGGCAAAGAGTTGTTCGAGCTGGGGACCTATCTCGTCGAGCTTGGTGTCGGACAAGAGTCGAAGGCGGTCGGTCGCACACTTCGTGATCTTGAGGACGCTTGCGATGAACATGATGTAGCGATTGTCAGCCTGATCCGCGACGGCCAACGCATGCCGAGCTATGCGCGTTGGCTGGAGATCAAAGCTGACGACATCTTGCTGATCGAGACTGTTGCACAGAACCTGGACGGCTTCGTCAATGCGCTTGACCTGAGTTACGGCGAGAAGGCTGAGGATGAGGAAGCGGCAACACCCGAGGCGATTGTGCGTCGCCACGGTGCCCGCACCAGTTCGCTTGCCGAAAAAGACGAAGGTGACGACAAAAGCGGCAAGAAGGACGATGCAGGTCTGGCGTTAGCTGAAGTCGTGGTGCGGCCGGGAGCAACAATTGAAGGGCGAACAGCGGCTGGTATGATGTTACATGACTTCTATGGCACCTGGCTCGTCGGTCTGTCACGCGAAGGTCGCCGTGTCACCAATCGGGTGCGTCATATGAATCTGCGCGCCGGTGATGTTCTCTTGTTGATGGGCCCGGAAGACCGCATCAAGGAAGCCTCAGACTGGATGGGCACCTTGCCCCTCGCTGCGCGCGGCTTGCAGGTCACGGATAGCACGAAAGCATTGCTTGCGGGCGGGCTCTTTGTTGCTGCGATACTCCTTGCAAGCTTCGGGCTGATGTACCTGCCGGTCGCGTTGGCCGGACTGACAATCCTCTATGTTCTGTTCAACATCGTGCCGCTGCGCCAGCTTTACGACGCCATTGAGTGGCCCGTCGTCGTCCTGATTGGCTCGCTCATACCGATTGGTGCCGCATTGCAGACAACCGGTGGCACAGAGTTTCTCGCAGGTGGCTTATTGAGTATCGCCTACGGTGCGCCGCCGTGGCTGATTCTGACGATCCTGATGGTTGTGACGATGACGCTGTCAGATGTGCTGAACAATACGGCGACGGCATTGATCGCCGCACCGGTTGCGATTGGCGTCGCAGAAAAACTCAATGTCAGTCCGGACCCGTTCTTGATGGCCGTTGCCATTGCGGCATCCTGCGCGTTCCTGACGCCGATCGGCCACAAGAACAATACCCTGATTATGGGCCCCGGCGGCTACCGATTCGGAGACTATTGGCGGATGGGCTTGCCGCTGGAGATCCTAGTCATTGCCGTTGCCGTGCCGCTCATTTTGGTGGTTTGGCCGTTTTAGACGCGGCGGCACCGGCGACGGAGCTCAAGCAAATCGCCGCAAACCCTTGCATCTGCGAGCGGTCGGGAATAGGGTCCGCCGGTTTCCGTTCATAATGAAAGACGCGCAATAGAGTGCGTCTACCCCTGCCCGCATGGAAGGACCTTTATCATGGGCTTTATTTCAGACGCGCTCGGCCGCATGAAGCCGTCAGCTACCATCGCCCTCACCCAGATGGCACGCGATCTGAAATCGCAGGGTAAAGACGTCATCTCATTGGCGCTTGGCGAGCCGGATTTCGATACGCCCGACCATATTAAAGAGGCAGCGATTGACGCCATTCGACGTGGCGAAACGAACTATCCGCCCGTGGCTGGTATCCCACAGCTGCGTGAGGCGATCAGCGCAAAGTTCAAGCGCGAAAACGGCCTTGAGTATGCCCCCAACCAGACAATCGTTGGTACCGGCGGCAAGCAGGTGATCTACAATGCGTTGCTGGCAACAGTGAATACCGGTGATGAAGTTATCTGTGTTGCACCGTATTGGGTGAGCTACCCTGAAATCGTTGCACTTTGCGGCGGAACGCCGGTGACAGCGATGGCAACCGAGGCGAATAACTTCAAACTGCAGCCGGAAGAGCTTGAGCGCGTTATCACGCCGAAGACAAAGTGGATCATCCTGAACTCACCATCGAACCCGTCGGGAGCCGGCTATTCACACGCCGAACTGAAGGCCTTGACCGACGTCCTGATGAAGCATCCACACGTTTGGGTGCTGACCGACGATATGTACGAACACCTGACCTACGGTGATTATGAGTTCGTGACAGTCGCTCAGGTCGAACCAGGCCTCTATGATCGAACACTCACCGTGAACGGTCTATCGAAGGCTTATGCCATGACCGGTTGGCGTGTCGGCTACGGCGCCGGACCGCAGCAATTGATCAAAGCCATGGATACCCTGCAGGGTCAGCAGACATCCGGCAACACGACGATTGCGCAATGGGCGGCTGTCCAGGCCCTCAACGGTCCGCAGGACCACCTCAAGACATTCCGTGCGACCTTTGAAGAGCGTCGCGATCTGGTGGTTTCAATGCTCAATCAAGCACGCGGCTTCAAGTGTGCGACGCCCGAAGGTGCCTTCTACGTCTATCCTTCGTTTGACGAGTTGATCGGCAAGACCGCGCCCTCAGGTAAGAAGCTTGAGACGGATGAGGATTTTGTGTTGGAGCTCCTGAACACAGAAGGCGTGGCCGGTGTGCATGGTTCATCATTTGGCCTAGGGCCAAACATGCGGATCTCATATGCCACGTCGACTGATTTATTGAAGGAAGCCTGTGAACGCATTCAGCGTTTCTGTGGTAACCTTCAATAACCTGTAGGGAAGCTCGGCGATTAGTTGACGCGTGAAGGGGGCTGGAGAGGCTCCCTTTTCGCTACGGAAGCAGCTGTTTCCGACTTGAGAAGGTGGCTGGAAAAGCCGCCGACCAAAAGAGTGTGAGAGTAAAAGGGAGGGTATGATCTGTGCTTCAGCGCTTGAATACAGCTGCGCCCGACCCTGACACAGATCATGTCATGTTTCTTGCCGACGGCCGCAAGATCACCTGGCGTGAGTACGGCGACCCCAATGGTTTTCCAGTTCTCGCGCTCCACGGCACTCCTGGTTCACGCTTGAAATACCGCGTCGCTCACAACAAGGCATTGCAGCGCGATCTTCGACTGATCACGCCGGACCGTTGGGGATACGGCGGTACTGACCGTCCGAAATGCCCGAGCCTGAGGGGATTCGCCGACGACGCCCTCGCGCTGATGCTACATTGCAATGCGTATCGCTTTTCGGTGGTCGGAGTATCTGGCGGCGGGCCGTTCGCGGCTGCAATAGCCGCGCGCTACCCGGGCAATATTGAGCGGTTGGCCCTCGTTGCCCCGGTCGCGGAACTCGCCGATCCGAAAATGACAGGCAAGATGGGCTTGTTTCATCGCTTCTGCTTCCGCGGTATGCCACGGGTGCCCGGGGCGGTTCGTGCCAGTTTTTGGGGATTGCGGACCGTTGCGATGTTGTCGCCGCCGCTTGCGGCAACGCTGGCCATCATTCGCGCGGGTCCCTCGGACAAGAAGGTGATGCGACCGCGATCAATGCGTCGCCTGCTCGGGTTGACTTTCGCGGAAGGCTTGCGCAACGGCTGCGAAGGTCCTGTCATCGATATGAACCTGTTCGCGCGCAAGTGGGATTTTGATGCTGCAAAAATCCCAAGCAAGGTCCAAGTCTGGCTCGGCAACGAAGACCGCAATGTGCCAATCCCGGCTGCCGTGGCGCTCGGCAATTCGATGCCCAACAGTCAAGTCACCCTAACCAATGGCCAGGGGCATTTCTGGATTTCCAAGGATCTTGATATTGTCTTGAAGTGGCTTTCGGAGCCAGAACTCTCAAGCAGTCGTACCGCGCAGACCGAATGTGCTGAACCAGGAGCGTGAGGAATTTGACTGCACGCTGCGCTGGGCCGGCCGCGCAGTAGGCTTGGCTTCAGAACCATCTTTCTCGAGACGCACAAAAAACTCCGACTGATTGTCAAAGCTGTCCTGGTTGACCATGGCGAAACCGGCGGCCTGTGCTGCGATATGCAATTTCCTGTTCGGCATGGTCAGATAATCCAAATAAAAGCGTGACTTGCGGAGTTATCCACTATGGCCATATTAGACGATGCTAAATTGCCGCACGTCAAGCGATTTTTGGTTAATGCGCCGGTAACCAATTCCAGCCGCAACGAATGGTCTCCAGTAGCGAAGAAATGGCCATCGAAAACATCTTTCTTGGCCAGTGCGTTGTGGCGCTAGCTTCATAAAAATTCGCAGTTCCAGCCTTGCGTCGTTTGCTCGTCGCGTCTGACAAAAACTGATTCGGAGCAAATTTCTCTGCTTGCACTTGCGTCAATACGGCGCAAACATGATGGAGCCGCGCCCTCCTCCCAGGCGCGGGCGCGGCATCCGCTGACGCCTGGGCAAAAGGAGGAAAAAATGGGGCAACCCGCTGAATCAAGGGGTTCAACCGGTCGCGGCACCCGCTGCATCGCACTGGTTGGACCATTTCTGAGTGGCAAGACTACGCTCCTCGAAGCCATCATGGCGCGCACCGGTGCCATCGAACGGCAAGGTAAAGTCTCCGACAAGAACACGGTTGGTGACGCCAGCACCGAGGCGCGTGAGCACGGAATGAGCGTTGAAGCCAACTTCGCAACGACAGAATTTCTTGGCGATAAGTTCTCATTTATTGACTGCCCGGGCTCAATTGAATTTCAACAGGACGGTCTCAACGCATTGAAGGCGTGCGATGCAGCAGTTGTTGTTTGCGAGCCGGATCCAAAACGCGTCGCCGCGCTTCAAGTCATCTTCAAATACCTTGAGAACAACGGCATTCCGCATGTCCTGTTCCTCAACAAGATTGATACCTTTGAGACACCCGTGCGGGACCTCATCCCGATCCTGCAGCCAGCAAGTGCTTTGCCGCTGGTGCTACGCCAGATCCCAATATGGGAGAATGGGATTGCGACTGGGTTTGTTGACCTCGCATTGGAACGAGCTCACGTGTACCGCGAACATGCTCAGTCTGAAGTGATCGAAATGCCTTCCTCCATTGCGGATCGCGAGCAGGAAGCCCGTTTTGAAATGCTCGAAAAGCTCGCGGACTACGACGATGAGCTCATGGAGCAATTGCTGTCCGACATGGAGCCGCCGCGGGATCAGGTCTTCGATGATCTCTCCGCAGAAATGCGCAGCGGCCAAATTTGTCCGGTCTTCTTGGGATCGGCTGAAAACGGAAACGGCATCGTCCGCTTGCTCAAGGCATTGCGCCACGAGGTACCGTTCGTCGAGACAACGGCAGAACGTCTGTTCGCCGAGGTGCCAGAAAGTGCGGCGCACGTCGTCAAGACGATCCACACATCGCACGCTGGAAAGTTGACCGTTGCCCGCGTTTTGAGTGGTGGCGTTACCGACGGCGCGATGGTCCGCGGGACGTCCGGCGAAGACAAGGTCTCCGGCATCTTCGATGTTCTCGGTCAGGAGCCCAAAAAGCGCGGCAACGCAGAGCCGGGTGATCTGGTTGGCTTGGGACGCCTTGATAGCGTGGCCACCGGCGACACCATCACGGCCGAAAAGTCTGATGCCGAGGAAGTCGAGCGAGCCGAAACACAGGAACCGGTCTTCGCCTCTGCCATTGCGATCAAGGATCGCAAAGATGAGGTCAAGCTCAGTGCGGCACTTGCCAAGCTTGTCGACGAAGATCCGGCTCTCCGTGTCGAGCAGAACCACGACACGCATCAGATGCTGTTGCTCGGTCAGGGCGAAATGCACCTGCGTGTGGCGGCAGAAAAGCTGGTGCGAAAGTATGGTGTCGAAATCAATCGCGATAAGCGTTCGACGCCTTACAAGGAGACCATTCGCCGGGGCACCACAATCCGTGGCAAGCATAAGAAGCAGTCCGGTGGCAGCGGGCAGTTCGGTGATGTCGTGCTGGAGATCAAGCCGATGAACCGTGGCGACGGCTTCAAGTTCTCCGACACCATCGTCGGTGGTGCTGTGCCGAAGCAATACATCCCGTCGGTGGAAGCGGGCGCGAAGGACTACTTGGAAATCGGGCCGCTCGGGTTCCCTGTCGTGGACGTCGAAGTCGTCCTCAAGGACGGCAGCTATCACACGGTCGACTCATCCGACATGGCATTCCGGCTTGCCGGTCGCCTAGCCATGAGCGAAGGCATGCCGGAGTGCAGTCCGGTTCTGCTGGAACCAATCATGGCCGTCGACGTGATGGTGCCAAGTGAAGCGACACCGAAGATCAACGCCATGATCTCGCAGCGGCGTGGCCAGATCCTAGGTTTCGATGGACGCGAAGGCTGGCCGGGCTGGGATACGGTGCAGGCTCAAATTCCAGCTTCCGAGATCGAAGATCTCATTATTGAGTTGCGCTCAGTGACGGCTGGTGTGGGTACCTATACAGCAAAGTTCGATCATCTCTCAGAGTTGACCGGTCGCCTGGCAGATCAGGTGTTGGCCAGCCATAGCGAGGCTGCCGAGTAGGCCTACATTGCCCGCTTGACCTGGTCTTGCGGGCTCCGTGAGTTGAGTTGGAACCGTGCAGATGGTTCCAACCCAATGCGCACGCGTGAACGATGATGAATTGAAGCACGCGGCTATGGCGCTGAAACCGGTTGCGAGCCATTGCCGACAGAACGCATTGCAGCCGCGATCTCACTGCGTCGCGATAGTTTTCTCAATCCACGTTTTGAGATGACCAACTGCTTGGCGTTCTACCCCCCAGAAGCCATGGTGTGATTTGCCTTTGCATGGTGCGATGTTTGAGCGCCCGCCGGTAACTGTAGACCATCGAACAGCTACACCTGCGTCCTGCATGCGCTCAAAGCTCGCCCTGGCTCCATGCAATGGCGTTACGGAGCAACTGTCGGAGGCGTGGTGCACGAACAAGGTTGGGGAGTTGATTTTTTCCAACATCACAGATCGCAGTGAGGCACCTTTGCGGTTTGGCACGGTGATGGATGCGGTCAGCGCAACACCGGCAAATGGTTGCCCGGAACGGCGCGCTGCATTGGCCGCCGACACTACACCGCGGCTCGTGCCAATAATGAACACCGGCACGCCGAATGTCGTTTTGAGATTGAGTAAGACAGTACCGATGTCACGGACGGCATGAACTTTCGAGGCGCGGTAACCAGCCAGCAAGCCGGGCTTCTTCTGCCGATCCGAAGGTGCATCAACCAGTGCAGTGACGTAGCCGGCCTGATGAAAGTCTTGTCGCGTGCGAACCAAAAAGTTGTTGCGCATCCGACCGATCTGTCCAGCCGTGTTCAATTTCAGGCGGCCATCTCCGCCCGGAAGCAAAACCAGAGCCGCGCGAATAGGACCTTTGCTCGGGCGCCCCACGAGAACCTGGATATGCTTGCCATCCGGCAGTGCAACACGCCATGGCTGCTGTAATTCTGCCAGCGCGGTAAGCGAGGTGATAGGCATGACCGCAATCAGCATTAGGCCAACGGTCGTGGCGATACGCATGCTTTGACGGATCAACATGGGTCGGTCCTTTGATGGATCCGAACAGTCTTGACCAATTGATCTGGCAACAATGTGCCGGTGTTAGGTTGCAACGCGAGCGTGTCGGCAAAACACTTGCTCAATTGTCGTGTGGCGACGCAACAATCCATCCCCTGTCGCGTAGGCCCGGTTCCATATCAGTCGTGCGCCTTTGGAGTGTCGAGCTGCATGACCCCAACCAGGACCCAAGCGAGAAGAACACCTCTGACTAGGACTTCGGCTTCTCGCCCCAGATCTGCTTCAGGCGAGCATCGCGACGGCAGCCAATTCTGTACCGCCAGTAGTGAAAGGGGTTCTTCTTATAAAAGTTCTGATGGTACTCGTCGGCAGCGGTAAACGCCGAAGCCTTCGTGACTGGCACGACGATTTTCTGGCTGAAGTTATGTTTCGAAATGATCGCAGCTTTGCTGGCCTTCGCGAGCGTCTCTTGCTCAGGCGTATGTGCAAAGATCTCCGGACGGTACTGGCTACCGCGATCGCAGAACTGACCATCCTTGTCGAAGGGGTCAACGTTGCGCCAGTAAACATCAAGCAGTTTCTCATAGGAAACCTTGCTCGGATCATAGGTCACCTGCAGCACTTCGGTGTGACCTGTATTACCGCGCACGACCTGCTTGTAGGTGGGGTTCTTCGCGTGGCCACCCATGAAACCCGACACAGTGGTCAGCACGCCATCGACTTTGTCGAAATCAGATTCGGTGCACCAGAAGCAGCCTGCCGCAAAAGTGGCGACCGCTGTCTTCGGTTGATCGGCTGCATGGCTCGGTCCCAGCAACCAAAGGCCCGCAGCACAAGCAAGAATTCCAGCAGTCAACAGGCGGATCATATGTGGCTCCTTCAAACGAATTGTGGGACCGGATTGAGTTGAGCTATCGCAATGGCGGAAGTGCTATGCAAGACATACGCGGTTCGAGTGTTATCCGGTTTTCTTTGCGGGCTTGAACGTCATCGCGACACCGTTGATGCAATAGCGCAGACCAGTTGGTGCCGGACCATCCTTGAAGACGTGTCCCAGGTGACCACCACAGCGGCGGCAATGAACCTCGGTGCGCGCATAGCCGATCCAATAATCCACCGAGGTGCCAACGGCATTCTTCAGCGGTGCCCAGAAGCTCGGCCATCCGGTCCGGCTATCATACTTGGTTTCTGAGCTAAACAGCGGCAGATCGCAACCAGCACAGGCATAGGTGCCCGGCTTATAGATCTTATCCAACGGACTAGTGAACGGACGCTCGGTGCCGTGCTTTCGCAGCACTTTATACTGCAGCGGTGTGAGTTTCCTGCGCCATTCGGCATCGGTCTTGACGACTTCAAACGTCTTTTTCTTCTTCGCCGCGGAGCCCGCAGCGAGACTACCAGATTGGCCCGATCCCGAGTGCGATTGCGCATTAGCACCGGAGCGATAGAGGCTCCAGGCTCCAACAAGACCGGCGGCGCCTGCAAGCATCAGCGAGCGGCGATTGAACATCAGCTGAGACCTCCCATGGCAAGTCAGCAGAATAGACCTAGTCGTCAGTCTATATCAGTGAACCGCCCAGGATAGTCCAGTCACAGCCGGTCAAACGGTTGTGTAGTGACAGCAAGATGCTGCAAAAAGCAGCGTCAGAACGCCGATCGTTGGCCTACTGAGCGCGATACTCGATCCGGCGGTTCTTCGCACGTCCGTCGGACGTTCGGTTACTTGCAACGGGTCGCTTCTCGCCATATCCGACGTAGTTAACCTGGTCCGACTTGGCGCCGGCATTGATCAGGAAGTTAGCAACATTCTGAGCGCGACGCTCGGAAAGACCCTGATTGTAAGAAATCCCACCGGTTGCATCCGTGTGACCTTCGATCGTCACTTTGAGGCGGCCACAAGCGCGGACCGCCGCGGAAAGTGCCCTGAGAGTCAATTCGGCTTCTTCCAGAAGGTCTGCGCTATCGAAGGCAAACAGCACGGAACCGGCCTGAGCGGTTTCTTTGAGGCGATCCTCGCAAATTGCAACTTCCGGATCCCTCGGCTTCGTGCTTGCTTTTTTGACGACGGGCTGCGTCTTAGCTTTCTTGGCCGGTTGTGCCGGCAAGGCAACCTTGAGAGTTTTCTGCGGCTGCTTCTGTTCCGGTTTCACGGCTGGGCCGGTCTTGCCACTGCTGCCAATTCCGGCCACCGATGCTGCAGCTGTCTGCAAAGTCGATGTCGCCGACTGTGCAGCCTTTTCCCTTGCAGCTCTTGCATCTGCCGCAGCCTTCGCCAGACGCTCACGCTTCTGCTGGGCGGCAAGTTCCTTCAGGAAGCTGGCCTCTTCTGCAGCAACACGTTGCTCTTCAAGTTCCTTGGCACGCTGCTTGGCTTGTTCGGCAGCAAGCTTGGCACGGCGCTCGGCCGCCCGCTCAGCCTCGAGCGCCGCGAGGAAACTCTGCTCTTCCTGAGAGACACGCTTCTTGTCGGCCGCCTCGGCGAGCTTACGTTGTTTTTCTGCTTCCTTCACAGCAGCCTTACGGCGCGCTTCTTTTTCGGCTTTCTGCCGCCGTTCGCGCAGCTTCACCACGACCTGCTTCTCGCGTTCAATGGCGGTCTTGCGGACATTGACCCGCGCAACAACATCGAGTTCGCCAATACAGTCGGCGAGGATCCGCCAACTTGGCTCGAGTGGCGGTCGGAACTCAGCTGCGCAGCCTTTCTGGATAGCTGTCGGCAAGGTTATCCATGCTTCGGAAACCTTGGCTCGCGCGCGTTGCTCGAACAACTGGCATTGGCCAGGCGCGCTGTCAGACCTGCATATTTTGCTAATCGACCAGTTAGGCAGCGGCTCCGCCCGGGCGTGGGTCCCGACGACGGTTAAAGTGAGAGCAGCAAGTAAAAGGATCCGGCTTGGCATAGCGGCATGTCCGACGATTGATGTTTTCCACAGATAATCAGTTCTTGTGCTGATACACCATACTTAACCCAAACGCACGGATCTATCTTATTGCAAACAATTGATTATATTCCATTAACCATAAACATTTCCGTGAATATAACTGGCAATTGCTTGGCGGAATGTGTGGTGAATACAAGTCGAACGAGCATAAGTACTGCTCAAGGCCGCTTTGGGCCTTGACAACAACTACTCGGATCTTGGGAGAGGAATAGAAGTGCCCAGGGTAGCTAGCCCAGGACTTTGACTTTCTTCTCGACGGCGATGCCGGCCGGTGAGAGCTGACAGCGATAAGCCAGGACTTCAACGCCGGCATCCACAGCAGCATCAAACGCTTCGCCATATTTGACGTCGATATCGCGAGCCAATGACAGGCGCGTCGCGTCAGCGCGCTGGATCAAGAACACCATCACCGCGCGATGGCCCTGGCGAACCATCTCCGCCAACTCGCGCAGGTGCTTGGCACCGCGTTCTGTCACCGAGTCTGGAAATTCCGCGAGACCAGACTTGCGCATCAAATGCACGTTTTTGATCTCGACGTAGCATTGGCCCTTTTTCGGATCATCGAGAAAGATATCAATACGGCTATTCTCGTTTCCGTACTTCACTTCACGGCGTAGCGAGTTGTAACCCTTGAGAGGCGCAATCTTGCCGGCTTCAATCGCCTCAGTCACAAGCTTGTTCGGATGGTTGGTATTGATACCGACCACCACTTCACCTTTGCCGAGATCGTGACCGACCATCTCCCAGGTATGCTTGTACTTGCGTGTCGGACTGTCACTAATCGAAAGCCAAACCGGCGAACCAGGCTCGGTCAAACCTTTCATCGAGCCGGTGTTCGGGCAGGTCGCTGTTATTGTCTCGCCGTTGTCCAGCGTGACATCAGCAAGGAAACGCTTATAGCGCTTGATCAAGCGTCCGCGTAAAAGTGGTGTTTCGAAATCCATGGGCCCGGGCTAGTGTCTCGGTTGGTTCGACATTTGCTTCGCTTGGCACTGCCTCTCGGTGCAAATGTCGGAACCAAGAGGAACTCGAGTTCATCAACGTCTAGCGCAGCATTGACACCCAACGCTTATCGTTGGAGCAAGCCGCAAGGAGCGGCCTTACGTCAGGTGGGCTACACTAGTGTCGGTGACAAAATGCTGGCAAGAACATCACGCGACACGGTGCGACAGAGTTGGGGAGAACCTGAGTAATGGCGGAAGCAAACGACAGTGATATCGTAACAGCTGCGGTTCTTGTGATCGGTGACGAGATCTTGTCTGGCCGGACTAAGGACGCCAACATCGGTTATATTGCCGACCACTGCACGCAAATCGGTATCCAACTCAAGGAAGTGCGCATCGTTCCTGACGAGGAGGACGAAATCGTCGCTGCCGTCAACGCGCTGCGTGCCAAGCACACCTACGTCTTCACCACCGGCGGCATAGGTCCGACGCATGATGACATTACGGCCGACTGCATTGCCAAGGCATTCGGCGTCGGCATCGATGTGGATCAGCGCGCACTGGATTTGCTGATACCCGCCTACAAGGCTCGCGGCGTCGAGCTTACGCCCGCGCGATTACGCATGGCGCGAATCCCTGACGGTGCTGATCTTGTTGACAATCCAATCTCAACGGCGCCCGGATTCATGCTTGAGAACGTTATCACCATGGCGGGCATTCCAAGTGTCATGCAGGTGATGTTGGATTCCGTGACACCGCGCTTGCGCAAGGGGCGTGTTATGCACTCAGAAGCCATTGATCTCGATCACCCTGAAGGCGCCGTGGCCGGCATGCTGGGTGCCCATCAGGAAGCTTATCCGGATGTCTCAATGGGCAGCTATCCAACCATCAAAAACAATCGTCCGTGCACGCAGCTTGTGCTGCGGTCAATCGACGCCGAGCTTCTCGCCAAGGCCACCGAAGAGCTAAAAAATCAGTTGCGGAGTCAGTCACTTATCTAGCTTTGCTAGAACCGATGGTGCGCCCGGCTGACGCAGCTCCGTTAACCATAAATCCCAAACACGTCTCGTTTTCGCACAATTCGCCATGTCTTGCTCCCGGCGCCGTTAACCAATACGGCGATCCAACGGGAAGAGAACGGTGCAAAAAGCACCCGGGGATGAATGGACATGAGACGAGTTGCGTTATCGCGCCTGACCTGTGCAGGCGTTTCGGGGGCACGCACGTATGGTGCCCGTACGTTGGCAATACTTGCTATCATTGCTGCGAGCGGGGCAGGTGCAGGCACTCTTAGCGTTGTGCAAACTGCGCAAGCCAAGACTCCAGGAAAGGTTTATTGCTTTAATCGCGTTTGTCATCGCGTAAAGACGCTGTCGGAGACGCGTCGCGAGATTGGCCGAGACCGTGTGCTGCAAGCGTCCCACTACGATGATTGCCGTCGTGATCGCTTCAATCCATGCGGCCTGACATCATCGGGCGAAAAGTTTCGGGCGAATGATCCGGACAACGCTGCCAGCCCGATCTATCCTGATGGCACCAAGCTGTTGGTATGGAACCCACGGAATGGCAAAACCCTTGTCGTCCGCATCAACAACGCCGGCCCATACTACAGCCGCCGCCTGCTTGATCTGTCACGCGGTGCAGCCAGGAAGCTGGGCTTCGCGCATCGTGGTATTGCCCGGCTGCACGTGAGGGTGCTCACAGCACCAAGCCGCCGCGAAGCACGTTACCGCCGCAACCGGCGCTATTCGCCAGTACCAGGTTACATCGGAAAATTTCGATCCATGGATGCCGCCTTGTGGCGGGTTGCACGGCGTCACGGTGGTTGGGCCGGTAATCCTGCAAGTGTCATGGCGCAGCTCGCCTTGGACGAGGCAGGCAACAATCCGGGCTGGCTCAGTTTGAAGGAAATGCAGAAGACGGCATGGCGTCTGCGACAGCAGCGCCGCAAGAACCCCAAGCAGTTTGTCGTGCAGGCATCGACAGATGTCCCGCTACCAAATTCCAAGGCAGGCGTAAAAGCTGCAGCGCAAGTTCTGCGTGTCGCGACGATGGAATTTGGGCTCGACAAAGCTGACCGTGTTCACGAGTCCTTGCAGGCAAAGCGACCGACGCTTGTTGCTGCACTTCCTGAGCGGCGGCCCGTCCGTGTCAAACCCAAACGTGCGTCGCGCAAACTGGTGGCTCTGGCCCGCAAGCGCAAAGCACCACTCGCCGGCAAGAAGGCCGTTGCCAAAAAGACATCTCGGCGTCGCGTGCGTGTTGCTCAGCTCAATCGGCGGGCTGATCCCAAGCGTACGAAACGCAAAGCCAGCGACCGCAAGCAACTGGCAAAAAGTAAAGCGACGAAGCAGCGGCAGCGGTTGCGCGTCAACAAGGATAAGCGTGCGCGCAAGAAGTTGATCCGGGTAGCCTCGGTTGCGAAGCGCAAGTCGACAGCACGCAATGTACCGGCTCGGAGCCGCAAGCCGGCAACTGCTGACAAGCGCACCAAGACGGTCTCAGTTGCTAAGCTGAAAACAGCCCGGTCCACAAAAAAGGTCGAGCCTCAGAAGGCGGCCAATGGCAAGCCAAAACTGCCCTCTCAAATCAAGAAAACAGAGCGTCCTGCTCCGCGCGTAGCACGCTCAAACTGGCGGGTAGGGGTGATGCGAGGTGGCCGCGAGTTATAAACTCACCGGCCTTCACTGGCTTGCCGAGCTCGGCGCCGACGGCCATGTAGTATGGCAACGGCGCCGTGTCAGAGACAGCTTGAGCCGGCGTCAGCAATGGCTCAAGGTCCGGGATCGCATGACGCGTCCCAACAATATCGAGCACGCGTCCCGCCGCAAGATCGGTGGCGGCGCGCGCTGTGAGATCAACGACGGGACGGTAACCGTCGTCAACGCTGACATTGCCAAGTCGGGCAGCCGCCATGATCGACATGGGTGCTTCGACGCCCAGCAGGTGTGATGGATTGTAGATGAGGCCGTACTTGCCATCCGGCGATGTCGGTATCCCTTTGCCGCGGAACAAGGCGCCCGAAGTCGTGTCAGCCCATTCCACAACAACGAAGACACCACCGGCAAAACTCGCCTCATCCGGCCGGCGCAGGCAATTGAACACATCAATGGATGGTGTTGATTGTAACAGACCGCCATCGCTCTTTGGGATGTAGATTGAAGGGAGTTCGGCAGCGCGGGTCATTGGGGCGTGGAAGTCCGGGCGGTCCGGCAGAATACCAGTTGCGTTCGACACCAGCAGCATCTCGCAAAAGTCTGGCACCGTGCGTTGCGGGAGTTCGGACAAAGCCTGCGATCGGGCATCAAGTACTGCTGGAACGTCGTCGTTAAGGCTCCAGTGTTCTGCCAGCTGCGGCGATCCTGTTGTTTCCGTCGTCCAGGTTGTTGTGCCATCAGCAGGGTCAAACACAAAGTCGTACTCGCTGGACTTTCCGACACAAACAACAGGCAGACCCAAGGCGCGAGCCCGACTGATAAGACTGATGAGAAGCGCCGGTTGATCACCCTCGACAAGCGTATAGGGCACGCCCGCCTGCCAAGCCTTATGCGCGAGGATCGGCCCAACGAGACACTCGGCTTCCTTCGAAACCATTGT
The DNA here is from genome assembly GCA_965247245.1 of Hyphomicrobiaceae bacterium. Taxonomy (GTDB): domain Bacteria; phylum Pseudomonadota; class Alphaproteobacteria; order Rhizobiales; family Hyphomicrobiaceae; genus Tectiglobus. Next base: position 548,401 of record CBDFGV010000001.1, read on the forward strand.
CACGCCTATCCCTGCTTCGATCGCACGTAGCGCATGTCGTGCGCCTGCTTCCGGTGAACCGGTTGCTTCAACGATCATTTCGACGGGAAGATCGAAGACGTCGTCGGCCGAGCCAAGGAGAGCCAATTGGCCAGCCTCTATGGCCGTCAGAGCCTGCTGCCGACTCTGGCAGTGCCGGTGCTCGACATCGAGAGCGGTTAGTGAACTCCCCACACGGTTCAGGTCGGGATCCACCGCAACGACAACATCCATTCCAGTGATGCGACGTGCCTGCGAGATCAATGACAAACCAAACTCGCCGGTTCCAATCAAGGCCACGCGCACTGGCCGTTCAGTTGCACTCGACAGAAGTTGTTCAAACTGCATAGCGATGCCCGTTGGGATGTTGTCTGCTTTTGCAAGCATACAGCATCGCGCAGCTGTTGGCGTATCGCCAACGGGATCAGTGCGAAGATGTCAGAGATCAGCTAGAAAAATGATGGTCGGCTGGCGACAGCTTGGGTCTCAACTTCTGAAGCTGGTGGAATATCCGGAAACAACCCGAATTGTGTATCCAGCGTGTCGAGGAACTGCGCGCATAGATCCAACAGAGCGCCAAGCTCAATGTGGCCGCCAATGAGAAAGTCATCGTCGTTCGACAACTTCTCAACAATCGAGAGGCAGCCGGTATGCTCTGCGACTAGCCCACGAGATCTAAGATACCCAATCGGGTCATCGCCATAGTCAAAGGCTGTCATTTCCGGGTTCTGGTACTGCTGCAGCACGTCGCCAAGATGTGCTGTTCCAGATAGGAACAAGCGGGCAAGCAGCGAAAATCGAGCATCCTCGCCTTCCAATTGGGCTGCCTGGGTGCGCGCACACATCAGTCGCCCGATGGCAGCGCTTTCGAGATCACGCGTGCGGCGAATGAAGGCTTCCAACGTGTAACCCGCCGGCTCTTCGTCAGGCGTTGCCGTTTGGTTGTGAAACTCAAGCTTCTGTAAATCCTCCCCGGCTGCCAGAAGCATATCGAGGTGATCAGCGAGAAGGTAGACACAGCTCGGGGTGCTTTGCGATGTCATATCGCCAAATGCTCCTGCACTATTGGCCTGCACGATCGGAAGGAAACACCAACGCAACAAGATATGACGCAACGTGAGCAGACTAAGCTGATTCCTTAGTCGGAAATGCGGCAGTCCACAGACATACACAGTTCAGACCGTATCGTCTGAGCCTCTCATGCCAAACAGGCAGCAAGCCTTTGTTATCCCGCTAAGATCTAGGCCGGGGGAGCATGGCTATCAGGGCTGCAAGTCCAGCTTCTTTCTGTTGGCTGCTTGAGTCCAGATAGCGTCCAAGATTGGAAGTAAATGCAACAGAAGATCGTTCCCGGTCCGTCGTCGCAGCGGCAATCGTCTTGAGGCTAGCGAGAATCGCATCGTCAGAGAACTTCTGCTCGATGTAAAATCGCCTGCGGACAATCGGAACAAGCTCTGCAAGGTGCAGGATGTCGTAGGCCTGCTCATCGCTGCCGGATACACCGACCGTAGTATCGGAAGAGCCGGGACGTGCCCGGCCTTCCAACTTGTTCAAGTGAGCAGAAGTCTTCGTATCACTCATTGGCGCTACCTCCGCTCACCTTGAATTGGCCTTAAGAGCATCCACTCGTGGAGCCACACGTATTGCATTTCAGGCAGGTGCCGTTGCGGACCAACGTGAAGTTCCCACACTCACCACAGGCTTCACCTTCGTAGCCCTGCATGCGGGCTTCGGTAACGCGGTCGATGACAGGCTCGGACTTCAATGCGAGTGCCCCATCGGTCATCGTTGCTGTCGAAGCCACATGATCGGTCATGGTTGCCGTTGGCTGTTGGGCGCCAAGTCCGGTTGCCACATCCTGCTGCATACTTGCGACGCTTGATGCCACCTGGGTTGTGCCACCGTCCACTGCCGGGCCGATACGACCCACCAGCTGACCGCGCGTGAAGCCACGTGAGACAATCTTTGCAGCTGGTGCTTCTTCAGCTTCCTCGGCCTGACCCATGGCTGTGGAGGACACATCGCCTGGATCCACATGGGCGAGATCATTCCGTGCCAGGTAAGACACTGCGAGTTCGCGGAAGATATAATCAAGCACCGAAGTCGCGTTCTTGATCGTCTCGTTACCCTGTACGAGGCCCGCAGGCTCAAACCGCGTAAACGTGAATGCGTCGACGTATTCGTCCAACGGCACGCCGTACTGGAGACCAAGCGAAATGGCGATCGCGAAGTTGTTCATCAACGAGCGGAAGGCAGCGCCTTCTTTGTGCATGTCGATGAAGATCTCGCCGATCCGTCCATCTTCGTATTCGCCGGTCGTCAGATAGACCTTGTGACCACCAACGACCGCTTTCTGCGTGTAGCCTTTGCGGCGACCCGGCATCTTCTCACGACCACGTTCGATGATCCGCTCGACGATACGTTCCGCTGCAGCTTCTGCTCGCAGTTGGGCTGGCTTGTCCGCTGTCAATTCAGCGGCGACTTCGTCAGCTTCCTCTGCATCATCAGCCAGGATTTGCGAGTTCAATGGCTGTGAGAGCTTGGAGCCGTCACGATAGAGCGCGTTCGCCTTGATGGCTTTGCGCCAGGATCGCGTGTAGGCACTCTTACAGTCTTCGACGCTCGCCTCATTCGGCATATTGATGGTCTTCGAGATCGCGCCTGAGATGAAGGGCTGACTCGCGGCCATCATGTCGATGTGGCTGTTGACGGAAAGATAGCGCTTGCCTTTGCGACCGCACGGGTTGGCGCAATCGAAGATCGGCAGGTGCTCCTCTTTCAGGTGTGGTGCGCCTTCCAGCGTCATCGCTCCGCAAACATGTTCGTTGGCGGCGTCAATGTCCTGCTTCGAGAAGCCGAGATGTGCCAGCAATTCAAAGCTTGGATCGTTCAGCTTGTCTTCGTCGACCTTGAGCGTATCGCGCAGGAACTCTTCACCGAGTGTCCACTTGTTAAAGACAAACTTGATGTCAAAGGCTGTCGCGAGTGACTCTTCAACTGTCGCCAGGAGTTCGTCGGTGAAACCCTTTTGCTTCAGCGTCGTGTGATTGACCGCCGGGGCCTGCCGAAGTGAGCCATGGCCAACCGCATAGGCCTCAATCTCGGCGATGTGCGCTTCGGAGTAACCGAGATGGCGCAAGGCTTGTGGAACTGCCCGGTTGATAATCTTGAAGTAGCCACCACCGGCCAGTTTCTTGAACTTCACCAGGGCGAAGTCAGGCTCGATACCGGTTGTGTCGCAATCCATGACCAGGCCGATCGTGCCGGTCGGTGCAATAACCGTCGCTTGCGCATTGCGATAGCCATTGCTTTGGCCAAGTTCGATGGCGCGGTCCCAGGCTCGTGTTGCGGCATCAAGAAGTTGCTTGTCATTGCAAGAGCCGTGATCAAGCGGCACCGGCAAGGTGGAGAGCTTCTCATAACCGTCCGACTTCCCGTAGGCAGCGCGGCGATGGTTGCGGATGACGCGCAACATTTCCGAGGCGTTTTCCTCATACCCCGGGAATGGACCAAGCTCGGCCGCCATTTCGGCTGACGTCGCGTAGGCAGTGCCCGTCATAACAGCGGTGATAGCACCACAAATCGCACGGCCTTCATCGGAGTCATAGGACAGGCCCGTCGACATCAGCAGACCACCGATGTTGGCGAAGCCAAGGCCAAGCGTGCGGTACCTGTAGGAAAGCTCTGCGATTTCCTTGCTCGGGAACTGCGCCATGAGGACGGAGATCTCGAGCACAATGGTCCACATCCGGCAGGCATGTTCAAAGTCACCAATCTTGAAGGAACCATCCGCATTGCGGAATTGCATCAGGTTGATTGACGCCAGGTTGCAGGCGGTGTCATCCAGGAACATGTACTCGGAGCATGGGTTGGATGCTCTGATAGGACCACTGGCCGGGCAAGTGTGCCAGTCGTTAATGGTCGTATGGAACTGGATGCCTGGGTCGGCTGAGGCCCATGCGGCATAGCCGATCTGATCCCAAAGCTCGCGCGCACTGATGGTCTTGGTCGTCTCGCCGCTGGTTCGGGCCGTCAAATTCCAGTCGCTGTCCTTCTCAACGGCAGCAAGGAAATCATCGGTCACACGAACAGAGTTGTTCGAGTTCTGACCAGAGACGGTGAGGTAGGCTTCAGAGTCCCAATCTGTATCGTAGGTCTGGAACTCGATATCCTTGAAGCCCTGGCGGGCGAACTGGATAATGCGCTGGATGTAGTTGTCCGGCACCTGATCGCGGCGTGCCTCTTTAATGGCGCGCTTCAGAGCTGGGTTCTTGGTTGCATCAAAGCAGTCGTCGCCATCGGCTTCACAGTTGACACAGGCTTTCATCACGGCCTTGAGGCGCTTTTGGCAGATCTTGGAACCGGTGACGAGGGCAGCAACCTTCTGCTCTTCTTTCACCTTCCAATTGATGTATTCCTCGATATCTGGATGGTCGACATCAACCACCACCATCTTGGCAGCCCGTCGCGTGGTTCCACCGGACTTGATCGCACCGGCCGCGCGGTCACCAATCTTCAAGAAACTCATCAATCCTGATGAGCGTCCGCCACCGGCCAGCTTCTCATCCGAAGAACGCAGCTTCGAGAAATTCGTGCCGGTACCAGAACCGTACTTAAAGAGGCGTGCTTCACGCACCCAGAGATCCATGATCCCGTTCTCATTGACGAGGTCATCTTCGATAGATTGGATAAAGCAGGCGTGAGGCTGCGGATGCTCGTAGGCAGAAGCTGACAGAGTCAACTTGCCGGTTTCGAAGTCAACATAGTGGTGACCCTGGCCTGGACCATCGATGCCATAGGCCCAGTGAAGTCCGGTGTTGAACCATTGCGGCGAGTTAGGCGCAGCAAACTGCATGGCCAGCATGTAGCGATGCTCATCGAAGAAGGCCTGCGCATCTTCTTCGCTTGAGAAGTATCCGCCCTTCCAGCCCCAGTACGTCCATGTCCCTGCGAGGCGGTCAAAAACTTGCCGTGAATCTGTTTCGCCGGTGTAGCGCTGATCTTCCGGCAGCGCAGCGAGCTTGGTTTCGTCGACAACCGAGCGCCACAGCCACGATGGAACCTGGGTTTCCTCAAAGCGCTTTAGGCAGGCCGGCACACCCGCCTTACGGAAGTACTTCTGAGCAATAATGTCAGCGGCAACCTGGCTCCAATGCTCCGGAACCATCAGATTTTCGTGTCGAAATACGATCGAACCGTCAGGGTTCTTGATCTCGCTTGTAGCGGACCGAAAAGGGATGGTTTCGTAAGGCGATTGTCCTGCCTTTGTGAAGCGCCGCGTAATTTTCATAGAAGCCCCGTCGCGAATGTCTTTTTGTTTTGCGGTGCTGGCTCCGCCGTCTCGACGACGGTGCCAGCGGTGTGTGGATGTCAGCCGAAGGCAGCAATTGCCTGGACTGCTAGATTGGGAAGGCTGGCAACACGCCCATGGGGCCGCACAACTCGTTTGCGTCGGGCAGGACGCAACGAGAGGGAGATAGAGAGGAATGGTATTGTGCGGATCGGACTGCCAGCCCGTTACTCAAACGCAGACGCTACGAAGACGAAATACTCAGTGTTCATCAAAGTTCTCTTTGCGCCGGTCACGAGACCGTAGGTCGGAGAACTCCCCCGCACAAAGAAATGACCGATTCGCACACGCCTATGCAAAGGTTTTGTATGTTGCACATGCTGCACATACTATATCTTGGGTTTGTTGGTGATGCGTTGGTGAAAAGGCTGGGATAATCTGTGAGCCCGCGCGGAGAGATTATGTCGATTCAAAGGCTTAACTCTCAGCTGCATCAGCCGCCCCAGTTGTGCAAATGGTACGCGATTCCGCTTCATCTGAGTGTGGCTTTGAGGTCTCTCTGGCTGGACAGTGTTGCGCCGCCGCGATACACGCTTGGATGAGAGTGCGACGAGGAGCTTTGGCAATGAGCATGCTCGGAGAAATTTTCGCCTGGTGGGGTGGCAGCACGTGGGGTACGCGCTGGACGATCGCCCGCCAAGGGCGTTTCGTTGGATCTGATGACTATGGCAACCGCTATTACGAGCAACGCTCCGGAGTAGGGCCACATGGGATGCCGCGGCGCTGGGTGATGTATAAGAACCTGTCTGAAGCATCACAGGTCCCACCGGAATGGCATGGCTGGATGCACCACACGGTTCGCAATCCGCCGACCGACGAGACTTACGTCGCTAAGCCGTGGCAGAAGCCTCATCAGATGAACCTCACCGGGACCGCCGCCGCGTATAGGCCTGATGGCTCGATCCTGACGGCTGCCAAGCGGCCGCCGGCTACTGGTGACTACACGGCCTGGAAACCGGAATAGTTGGCAATTGCGAACGGTGGCTAAGGTTCGCTTCGGCAGAATGTCATTTACGAATCTGTTGGCGTGCGCGTGCACTGGTTTCTTGTTGGTGCCAAATTTTCATCTCAGAGATAAGGTGCAGTGCGTTTCGCAGGAGATTGCATGAGCACGAGAATTGACAACATGCGATTGGCCACAACTTGCTTCGTGCTGGTGAGCATGGCGGCTGTGCTCTCTGCGACTCCCTCAATGGCACAGAAGCTCAATAACCAGGTCGCCGTGTTCTCAGCGCTGGACAAGGTGACAGCTCGCATCCGCAAGCTGGAGATCCCGATCAACGAAACTGTCACGTTCGGTTCGTTGAAGGTCACGCCGCGCGTTTGCTACACCCGCCCACCCGAGGTCAAGCCGAAGACGACCACGTTTGTCGAAGTTGATGAGATTCAGCTGGATGGCAAAGAGGAACGTATTTTCTCAGGCTGGATGTTCGCAGAAAGCCCTGGCCTCAATGCCGTTGAGCACCCGGTGTTCGATGTCTGGTTGACGGGCTGCAACAAGCCCGATGAAGAGAGCTTGCGGCGATCGGCTGCGCAGCAGCGCAGCAACAATGCGCGAACCTACGGTCCGCCCAGACAGCGCCCAAGACGGCCGCGCCGCCGGATTCGCCGCTAAGAGGCTTGTTGAGGCTGCGCCTAGGCCTGCACGATTTCCAGGATGTCTTCGGGTGAACTGTCCAGCGGCAAGGCCTTGAAGTTCCCGCTACGATCTAGCGCGATATCCAACTGCGACTGAAATCGCGAGCGGCTAACTTCGATTGCACCGAACTGGCGCAGGTGCTCGGTCACAAACTGCGTATCGAGCATGACAAAACCGCCGTGGATCAACCGTGCACCGAGGTACACCAGCGCAACCTTCGACGCGTCACGCTCCAGCGAGAACATGCTCTCTCCAAAGAACGCGCCGCCAAGCTCAACGCCGTACAGCCCGCCCACCAGCTTGCCGTCTGGCGACCATGTCTCAATCGTGTGGCAGTGCCCCATGCGAAAGAGATCGCCATAGAGCGAGCGAATACGCTCATTGATCCAGGTCGATGTGCGACCCGGGCGCGAAGCGGCACAGCCATCAATGACACCGTCAAAATCCGTGTCAACGCGCACCTCGAACGGTGCCTGCCGGATCGTACGTGCCAATCGTTTCGGCACACTGATCGATTCCAAAGGCAGAAGCCCCCGGGCCTGCGGCTCGATCCAGAACAGCTGCGGATCATCAGCACTTTCCGCCATTGGGAAAATCCCGCAGGAATACGCCTTGAGGAGCACCTCAGGTGTAATTTCAAGCAAAGTGCTGTCGCGTGTTGCCATAAGTGCGGCCTGACGATCTGCTTGCGATTGGCTTCAAACTGGGAAAATCACTCTATCCCGAAGGTAGCGTAATAATACGGCGAGAATAGTCGCGCTGACTAGAGCAACGAGCAATCGGACGGAATAGGAAGGTTACGGATGCATGGCCTAAGTTGCCCTATGCTTAACGACCGATGCTCTAAGCGTTGAGCTCGTCTTCGTTGCGCTCAGCCAGATACTTCTCCATCCAGTGAATATCGTAGAGACCATTGGCGATATCCGGGTGCTGCAGCAACTCTGCAAACAGCGGGATAGTCGTCTCAATCCCGTCGATCACGAACTCAGACAAGCACCGTCGTAAGCGCATCAGGCACTCATTGCGGCTCTTGCCGTGGACGATGAGTTTGCCGATGAGACTGTCGTAATAGGGCGGGATGGAGTAGCCCTGATATGCCCCGGAATCGACCCGGACACCCAATCCGCCCGGTGGATGCCAGTAAGTAATGCGGCCCGGCGAAGGCTGGAAGGTGTACGGGTGCTCTGCGTTGATGCGGCACTCAATAGCGTGACCAGAGAACGAGACATCGGATTGTGAGAGGCTGAGTGGAGCGCCGGATGCAACGCGGAGTTGCTCAATAACCAGATCGACGCCGGTGATCATCTCGGTAATCGGATGTTCGACCTGCAGGCGGGTGTTCATCTCAATGAAGTAGAACTCACCGTCCTCGAACAGGAACTCGATTGTGCCGGCACCGCGGTACTTCATTTCCTGCATGGCCGTGGCAACGACATTGCCAATCTTGGCGCGCGCCTCTTCATTGAGAGCCGGTGAGTGCGCCTCTTCCAGAATTTTCTGGTGGCGCCGCTGCAGGGAACAGTCCCGCTCTCCCAAATGGATTGCGCCGCCGCGGCCATCTCCAAAAACCTGGATCTCGATATGACGCGGCTTGCCGAGATACTTTTCTATGTAAACACTATCGTCGTCGAAGGCAGCTTTCGCTTCTGCTCGTGCGGTATGGAACGCAAGTGGCAGCTCCGCCTCGTCGCGCGCTACCTTCATGCCGCGCCCACCGCCGCCGGATGCTGCTTTGATCAGCACCGGATAGCCCATTTCAGCCGCAATGCGCAGACCGTCTTCTTCGCTTTCAACCGCCCCATCGGAACCCGGCACCACCGGAATTCCCAGCCGTTTCACCGTGTCTTTGGCGGCGATCTTGTCGCCCATGGTTCGGATGTGTTCTGACGTCGGGCCGATAAAGGTGATCTGGTGGTCTTCCAGGATCTCAGCAAAGCGCGCGTTCTCGGACAGAAACCCGTAGCCAGGATGGATCGCATCGGCACCGGTAATTTCACACGCTGCTAGCAGGGCCGGAATATTGAGGTAACTATCAATCGAAGGCGGTGGGCCGATACAGACACTTTCATCCGCCAGGCGCACATGCATCGCATCAGCATCGGCTGTCGAGTGCGCAGCAACGGTCGCGATCCCGAGTTCCTTGCAGGCTCGCAAGACCCGTAGCGCGATCTCGCCGCGGTTGGCGATGAGGACCTTATCAAACATTGGTAATCGTTCTCACGTGCTCAATCACAGGGCAGCACATTCGCTTATTCGATGATGAGCAAGGCTTCACCAAACTCCACCGGCTGTTCATTCTCGACCAAGATCTCTTTCACGGTTCCGGATCTCGGCGCCTTGATGTGGTTCATGGTTTTCATGGCCTCGATGATCAGAACGGTCTGACCTTCACTCACCGTCGCACCGACCTCAACAAACGATGGGGCATTGGGCTCTGGCGAGCGGTAGACCGTGCCCACCATCGGTGATTTCACCGCGCCCGGATGAGCAGACTTATCGGCTGCGGCAGCCATCTGTTGTCCGTCCGGCGCGGCCATTGGCGCGGCAGCCATGGGAGCCGAAACTGCGCCGACGGCTGCAGCTGATATGGTTGTTGATTTGGCGACGCGAAGCCTGAGACCCGAGCGCTCGATCTCAATTTCGGAGAGCCCCGTTTCATGAAGGAGTTCCGCAAGTTCTCTTATCGTTTCTTGATCGCTCGATATGTTGGTTTGGTTCTTCTCGCGAGCCATCAGTGAGAGCCTCGTTTCAAGCTATTCATGGTTCTATGCCATAGGGTTAACCGACAATTCTGACGCTTGAGTGCGCACAGGAAACCGCCGGTTGACCAATTGGATCCCTCTCGCAACAAGGCATTCTACGACCCGGCCGCAAGATAAAGCCATGCATGTTTAGACGTCCCGTTCCGGTCCGTCTAGAGGGCGCTCTGCGGCAGCCGTGCAGGGACTGCATAGCTGGTTTTCAAGTAAACCGTTTGCTGACGCATTAAACGCGTAAATCACGTGTCGCGAGGCCTAGCAGAACTTGCAACCATTCTTGCGCACGTCGGCAACCATCTGCTTGAGACGGTCGTACGGCACATAGCCCGGATTGATCTGGCTATCGACGATGAACCCAGGTGTGCCTTCGATGCCAAGAGATGTCGCGATCTGCTGAGTTTCTTTGATCGCCTCAGCATACTTCGGATTTTCCATCTCTTCCTTGAGCTTTGCGACATCCAGTCCGACCCGCTCGGCGATCTGCATCACGTTGTCCGTTGTGACGCGCTGCTCTTTCATCAGAGCGACGTGGAAGTCCCAATATTTACCTTGTGCCTTAGAGGCCAGGGCAGCACGAGCGGCAAACTCTGAATGCTCGCCGAAGATCGGGAACTCCTTCATCACCACGCGGACCTTGGAATCTGACTCTGTCAGCTTGGTTACCTCGTTGAGTGCGCGCTTGCACCAGCCACAGTTGTAGTCGAAATATTCCACAATCGTGACGTCCGCATCTTTGTCGCCTAGGGCGAAGTCCACGGGTGATCGGAAGATGGATTGCTTCGAGCTTGAGAGAACCTGTTCGCGCTGGCGGTTCTGCTCCTCCTGTTGGATCTTCTGCAGCTTCTCCGACATCTCCACGAGAATACGTGGGTTCGCGAGGAGGTACTCTTTGACGATCTTGCCGATCTCATCGCGCTGGGCGGCGTTGAACTTCCCGGCATCCGAACTGGTATCGGCAACTTTTGTCACCTTGGCCGCTTCAGTTGCCTGGGTCGGCTTCGTCGCCGACTTTTCAGCCTCTGATGAGGCTGCAGCGGCTGGTGCCGAACTCGTCGTCGTGCTCACGGTTGTGGCAGCGGCCTGCTTGCTCGCATTTTCGGCTTCTGACGAGCCACTATCGAAGGTCGTCAGGATGAATGCGACGCCCAGTACGATCGGTGCGGCCGTCAGGACTCCTTCCGTGGTTTTCAAGAAAGAAAACAGTCGGCTGATTTGCATACCGGCCATGTCGTACTCCGTATCCTCGCTAGCCACTCGTGTGACAGTGAAACAATATCAATTACTTATTGCTGTGGCGCTAACTCTGCAACCAACCACGATTATGTGATGTTGCAGACCTGAACACACAGTGAACACACGATGTGCTCGATTTGACTTCAGCTTCTCGACTGGAACGTAACAATCTCATCCATTTTGCGCCACGCTGGCGAGCCTTTTCGCAGTCCTGGTTGCGCTCTTTTGGCGAAAACCTGAGCCTGCTTCAGGTTGCCGACCAGAAAGTAGGCCTCCGCTGTCGCAGCGTACGATTGAGGGACTTTACCGGCCCTGTAGTAGGCCTGGCCGAGAACGCGATGCGCACGCGGTTTCGGATCGCCGTCGCGCGCATCTTTGCGAATTGTGCGCGTCATCATCTTGATGACGTCATTCACAACCTTTGGATTGCCTGTCGCAAGCAGTGCGGTACCCAGCCTGATCCGCATCAGTGAGGAATTCGGATCGAGCTTCAAAGCACGCCTGAGATCGGCTACCGCGTCAGCCGCGCGCCCCGAACGCTGCAGGAAGTCGGCGCGGAGCTCATAGAAGTACGGATACTTTGGGCTGAGCTGAATGAGCTCGTTGACCGCCCTGATCGCTGCATTGAGGCCGTTGGGGCCGCCGCGAAAGAACGTTGCAATGGCGCGGGCATACTTTGCCGGCAGCGAGTTATCTCTGCGCGGGTAGCGATTAAAGACAGCTCCCGGTGATTCAAGATAACCCGAAAGCTTTGCGCGCATCATGTCATGACGCAGTTGCATGCGCGGCGTGTCAGTTTTGTTGAAGAAGGGACTTTGCCGTGCCCGGTCACGTAGAAGAGACAGGCGATCCGTAGCCACCGGGTGGCTGCGAACAAATGGGTCTTTGTGCGTGTCAGAAATATATTCCTGACGCTGAAAGCGCTCGAAGGTCTGCAGCATGCCGCGCGCCGACTGCTTGGTTCTATTGAGATAGACCAGGCCGCGCTGGTCGGCAGCGGCTTCCTGGGCCCGTCGCTCGGCGAGCAGGGAGCGGGTGACGAGATCATCACCAGCGGCGACAGCGCGGGAGTTGCCCGTCGCAATGGCTGCGCCGATACCCAGGATGCGCATGAGAAGTAGCTTCGTCTGGTCTCTTTGAATACGCGAACGCAACGCCGCGAGGTCACCACCCGCGATATGGCCGGCTTCGTGCGCGATCACGCCGATAATCTGGTTCGGCGTATCGCTCTGCATGATTGCGCCAGTGTGAATGAACACGTTGCGACCATCGACAACAAACGCGTTGAAGATACGGCTGCGAATGATGCGAATTGCGACACGGCCTCCACCAAGGCCGGCAGCCTCAAATATTGGCCGTGCATAGTCGTTGAGCAGGCGTTCAATTTCGGTGTCACGGATCAGCGGCAGCCCGCCCTGAGCATAGGCCTTGCTTTGGAACACGAAAGGGGTGCTCAGTATTGCGCCGAGAACCATGGCGAACCGGGCTGAAGGCGCCAGCCATCCTGTCCGTTTGGAACTGTTCACTCCTCGACGTCCTTTCGCCATCGTGATGCCCCCTTGCAGAACATGTACCTGGAAGTCATGACGCAACAGCTTGAACTGTAGATCTGTCAGTTGAAACGTAAAGCACAAACCAGGAATAACGCCCGAGGTTTAAGTCACAATGCTTCGCGTTGACAATTGCGACGCAATCTTGGCGATTTTCCGGTAAAGCGACACTTGATCTCCCGGTGCAAATGAACAGTGATCTTCGATCACAGTCATCACCATGGTGCGACACTCTGGCAGGTGGCAGGGTTAGATTGACCGAATAGGGCAGCAATAGCGGTCGGTCCCGAGACTACGGGACCACGTTGCAGCATTGTTTCTGAGCGCCAAATCCGCGTAGCGTCGTGGGCGGAGGTGGCGTATCACAGTTGCGCGATCATGCGTCCAACAATGGCCTAAGGATAGCCCGGGAGAGATTGTCAGAATGCAAGACCAACCAGGATCTGCAACTCAAGCGGTCAGTGACCGCCGCGTCGGGCAACCCTCCAAGCGCAGCAAGATTCCGTCATTTATGGTGATGGATGTTATGTCCGCGGCCGCCGCAGCCGAGGCTGAAGGCCGGCACGTCATTCACATGGAGGTCGGCCAGCCAGGGACAGCCGCGCCCGAGGCCGCCCGCAAGTCGCTGGCTGCCAACCTAGATGACCAAAAGCTAGGGTACACACTGGCGCTCGGGATGCCTGAGTTACGACAGCGGATCGCACAGCTCTACGGCGAGTGGTATAATGTCGATGTCGCGGCCGATCGTATCGTTGTGACCAATGGGTCTTCTGCAGCGTTCATCCTGGCATTTCTCACGCTGTTTGAGGCCGGTGACGCTGTCGCGCTGCCTTCACCAGGTTACCCCTGTTACCGCCATATCCTCTCGGCGCTCGGCCAAAGTTATCGTTTGCTGGAAACCGGTCCGGAAACTCGCTGGATGCCGACATTGGATCAGCTGGCGCAGTTCCAGGGCCAGATAGCAGGTGCACTGGTCGCCAGTCCGAACAATCCGACGGGGACCATGCTCGAGCCCGATAGGCTCGCCGACATCGCGCGATACTGCGAAGAGCACGATATCTGGTTCATTTCAGACGAAATCTATCACGGTCTGACTTTTGGCCAGCCCGCACAGACGGCGTTGCAGTACTCGGATAACGCCGTCATCATCAATAGCTTTTCGAAGTACTTTTCGATGACCGGGTGGCGCGTTGGCTGGATGGTCGTTCCGGAGGCACTGGTCGCCAACGCGGAGCGACTAGCCCAAAACCTCTTCATCTGTGCACCGGCTCCGTCGCAGCTCGCAGCCCTTGCCGCTTTCGAGGGCAAGGAAGAGCTCGATAGAAATCGCGATGTTTACGCGGCCAATCGCGATCTACTTCTGGCCGAGTTGCCACGCGTCGGCCTGCCTGAAATCGTACCGGCGGATGGCGCCTTCTATATTTACGCTGATGTCTCTGCCCACACCCAGAACAGCTTGGAATTCGCTAGTCAGATGCTGCAGGAAACAGGCATTGCAGCCACATCAGGCGTCGACTTCGATGAGGCGCGTGGTCACCGCTATATGCGGTTCTCTTATTCCGGAACAACGGCTGACATGAAGGAAGCGATCTCGCGCCTCGGCAGCTGGCAACGGCTCAAGGCTTGATTGGCGCGCAAACTGCGGCGTATCAGTCTTGCGTCAAGAACTTCGCTGTCCTTTGAATGGCGTGAGCCACTCAAAGGACCAACATTGAGTCTCGCGAACTTAGCCGCCGAAACTGCGCTGCCACCATCCCTTGCGAACCGGGCGTTCCTTGACATCCTGTCCCGCTTCAGATCCTTCGGATCCGCCGCTTTCCGGTGTCATAACGATCCGCTCAAGAACAGGCTCGCTGCTCTCTGGCTCACCACGTGGTGCACCACTGGGTTCGTCTGCCGGTTCATCCGACACCACTTCTTGCGCTTCCACAGCGGCACCATTGGCTGCCGTTGAACCGTTTGTTGGTGCCTCGACCTCTGTTGCATCAACAGGCTCTGGCTCATCAGATGATGCCTCGGCAGTGGCCTCCGGTGCTGGCTCTGTTGAACCGCCACCATCGGAAGTGTCGTCAGCTGCTACCTGATCGACTGTTCCTTCAGGCGCCTCGTCAGTTGCGGCAGCCGATGGAGCGTCTGAGGGCGAAGAGATCTCTGCCGTGCCCGTGACCGCAACATCGTCGATAGTCGCCGCATCGCCTTCATCTTGGCTGTCAGACGGTGAGGCTGCTACAGGCTCACCGTGCGGCTCGGACCAGTCGCCACCTTCACTGTCGCCGACATCAGGCTGGGGCGCTCCGGGTGCCGCGATGTTGTCGTCATTCGTGCGCTTTTGTCCGCGGCTGTTGCGACCGCCGCGCCGACCGCGTCGACGACGGCGTGATTGCCGTTCCCCTTGCTCGCCATCAGCGTCACCGGCGTCAGCTGCAGCGGCTTCAGCATCGGTGTCCTCGGCTGCCTCTGCACCTGCCTCGACTTGATCGTTTGCAGTGTCCATTTCACCGCGCCGACCACGCCGTCTCCGCCGCCGTCTGGGACGTCGTTCTTCGCCGTCGGCACTTTCCGAGTCGCTGCTTCGGCTGCGATCTTCATTGTCATCGGAAAAGCCGCTTTCGACATTGACCGCATTCTTTTCGACACGTCGGGGCTGGTTGTTGTTGTTATTGTTATTGCCGCCTGAACCGCCGTTCTGGCGTTGAATAACGAAGTCCGCGCCTTGGTGATCGTCGCTCGCTTCAATGTGAACCGTGACGCTGTAACGTGCCTCGATCTCCTGCACGAACTCACGTTTCTGGTTGAGCAGGTACATCGCGGCATCGCGCGAACAAAGCGCTGTCAGCGGTCGCGGATGACCCGTCATCAATTGGTCTTCCAGGCCACGCAGAACAGCAAGCGCCACCGACTCCGTCGAGCGGATAATGCCGGTGCCCTGGCAGTGCTGACACGGCATTGTTGAGCCTTCGAGAACGCCCGTTCTTAGGCGTTGGCGTGACATTTCGAGAAGGCCGAAATGGCTGATCCGACCAACCTGGATTCGGGCCCGGTCATCGCGCAGACATTCCTTGAGGCGTCTCTCGACCGCGCGGTTGTTGCGCTTCTCCTCCATGTCAATGAAGTCGATAACTATGAGACCAGCAAGGTCGCGTAGCTTGAGCTGTCGTGTCAGCTCTTCCGCGGCCTCCAGGTTTGTGTTGAGCGCGGTATCCTCGATCGAGAACTTACGCGTGGATTTGCCCGAGTTCACATCGACCGCAACCAAGGCTTCCGTTTGGTTGATAACCAGATAGCCGCCTGACTTGAGTTGGACGAACGGGCTGAACATCGCATTCAGCTGTTGCTCGATGCGGTAGCGCGTGAAGAGCGGTTGGGCGTCTTCGTATTTCACGACGTTCTTGGCATGGCTGGGCATCAGCATGCGCATGAAGCTTTTTGCTTCCTTGTAAGCCTCCTCGCCCGATACCAAAACCTGCTCAACATCGCGGGAATAAAGATCGCGAATAGATCGTTTAATCAGGTCGCCTTCTTCATAGACCAGAGACGGCGCAGTAGAATTGAGTGTCAGATCGCGTACGCTCTCCCAAAGCCGCAGCAGGTACTCAAAGTCGCGCTTGATTTCCTGCTTCGTCCGGGCAGCGCCGGCGGTGCGAATGATCAGGCCCATGCCTTCCGGCACATCCAATTCTTGGGCAATGGCCTTGAGCCGCTTGCGGTCTTGGATGTTCGTGATCTTGCGCGAGATGCCACCACCGCGCGCCGTGTTCGGCATCAAGACTGTGTATCGACCGGCAAGCGATAGGTAGGTGGTCAGCGCTGCGCCCTTGTTGCCGCGCTCTTCTTTGACAACCTGCACCAGAACAATTTGCCGGCGCTTGATGACTTCCTGGATCTTGTAGTTGCGAATGCGGCGGCGAGTACGCGTCGGAACTTCCTCAAGCGCATCGCTCTCGCCTACATCGTCGACCTCGATCTCCTCATCACTGGACTCGTCGTCTTGGTCGTCGTCGTCATCACTCGTGCGTGCTTCAACGGCCTCGTGCTGCGCTTCAGATGACTCACCGTCGTCCTGTTCGGTTGCAGCCGCGGTCGTAACTTCGGTTTCCTCGTCGCCCGCCTGGTTTGAAGGTTCGGCGCCGGCTTCATCAGCTTCTGCCGCTTCTTCCGCCTTGTCCGATGAGGTCAGCTCCGTGCTGTCTCCATCGATGCTTTCGATCGCCGCGGCGGTCGTCTCAGGCTGTTGCGGCGCTGAGTCTGCCTCTGCATGCTCAAGCTCTCCGTCGCCACTGGTTACGTCAGATTCTAACGGCTCACTGACAATCCGATCATCGGGCGGTGTCGCGGCAGCGATCGTCTTAGGTGGGCCCTTTGGCTCCGAAGATTCTGTCGCTTCGCTATCATTAGAGTCAGCAGCTTGCTCGGGCGTGTCCAGATCGTCTGCTTTAGCTTGGGCAACCTCAACATCCTGGGCATCGGTCGCGTCAGCGCCAGCATCGTCAACTTGCGGCGCTTCAGCGGCATCTGCCGAGGCGGCTAGATCGCCATCGGTCGACGCGTGATCATCAATAACCTCGGTAGCGCCATCATCGCTGCTCGCGGGCTCCTCGGGCAGCAGATGTGAGACATCGATAGCATCAGCTTCGAAGTCCGGTTCATCGGCTGTGGCCTCTTCGGTGTCGTCCGCATCGGCTTCCAGTGAAGCTGCCTCGCCGTCTTCCGCCGAAGCAACGTCTTCATCGGTGTCTACGGCTTCGCTATCTGCTTCTGCCTGAACATCGTCGTCATCATCTTCACGCGACTGGTAGCCAAACTCAGCTTCGAGAATGGCTTGGCGGTCGGCATGTGGAATTTGATAGTAGTCGGGGTGAATCTCATTGAACGCGAGAAAGCCGTGTCGGTTGCCACCGTAGTCGACGAAAGCAGCCTGGAGCGATGGCTCCACCCGGGTAATCTTCGAAAGAAATATACTTCCTCTGAGCAGCTTGCGAGCTGCTGATTCATAGTCGAATTCTTCTACGCGGCCATCGCGCAGGACCACCACCCGAGTTTCCTCCGGGTGGGAGGCATCGATAAGCATTTTGTTGTCGGCCATTGCCAATGTTCCTTGGCGCGACGGCAGAGGCGGGCTTCAAGGGTCCTGACTGCAAAGTGCATCATCCCGAAGCGGTCCGTCTGGTCGCGCTTAGTTGATTGTTTGGTTAGATCATTTTGGGAAAGGAAAGGCGCGCAGCCAGGGGGCTGTCGTTCCTCGGCCAACTGCAGCTTTTTCCGTGAATCGTGCTCGGGCCCGTGCCTAGGCCGCATCACTCTGGTGCGGTCCAGTTCAAGGGGCCTCTTGTCGATCAAAAACTGCATTGCATCCTATGATAGAAGCTGAAGTGCGCAAAAATAGAGTAGCGCGTCGGTTCGTGAACCTTTTTCAAGGCGGCGAAGATGAACCATATGGGTTCATCGGTTATGCTATGCGGGGTCCCCTTCCCGGGCCATCCGCGCAAAGCTGAAAACTACATCGCGACTTATAGTCGAAAGATTTGCTGTATTTCTCGCAGTTACACCAAGTCGCCTGGCACAAAAGCGGTGCAATAAAGTCACACGCATATACAACAATCAGTGTCATAGCTTAGCGGCTGAGAAAAACCTGCCAAATTCGGTGTTAGAACTTAGAAGGTAACCCTTCTACAGGCGGTTGAGAGCCTGCGAGGATTCTCAAGCATTCAAAAGCTTTACGCGTCGACCTTAGGGATTCATGGAGCAGCAGGCAAGCCTGATTTCGCCATGACAAAGATGTGGACGCACAGACACCTAACTTGAATGCCTGGACAATCCCAACATATTGTTAACCGTCGCGCCAAGATCCAGGTTTCGTTGCAATCGTGGAGCAGGCTGCGACAAATTTGCATCAATTGCGCAGTCGCCGCCGGCTGGAAATGATTTTGTCTTTGCACTCATACCAGTTGAAACTGCCAAAGCAGATGTTGGCCTGGTTGCTTGCTGGCCTGATGATGTTCTTTTGCCTCGGCCACGCGGCTATGGCGGCCAGCCCGGTGCGTGCACTGACGATCGATGTCTCCCAGAACGACCGGATTACTCAAATCGCAATAGAAATGTCGCGAAGTGTGAAGGCGTCCTTGTTCACGCTCGACCGGCCCTACAGGCTGGTCGTAGATTTTCCAACCGTCGATTTTGGGGGACTGGAACGCAAAAAGCTTCAGCGCAGTGGGATGGTCCAGGACTACCGGTTTGGTCCACTGTCGAAGGGAATGTCTCGGCTGGTGCTCGATATCGCACGGCCATTCAAGTTGATAGACGCGCGGGCGGAATACCCAGAAAACGGCAATGCCAGGCTCCGCTTCGACCTTGCCCCGGTGAGCCTTGTTTCCTTTCGGCGACAAGGGGTTCCACCACAGCTGACGCCCAACATCCAGTTGCGCGGCACAACCGTCGGCCAGACCGAGCCGAGGAAAACCAAGCCAGTTATCGTCATTGATCCCGGTCATGGCGGTCTTGATCCAGGTGCAGCCGGCTACGGCAGAATTCAGGAAAAGCGGCTTGTGCTGAAAGTCGGACTCGCCCTCAGGGACCGGCTACACGCAACAAACCGTTTTAAAGTCGTCATGACCAGGGATCGAGATGTTTTCGTGCCGCTGGATGAACGTGTCGAGATTGCTCGTAACGTAAAGGCGGACCTGTTCGTCTCCCTTCATGCTGACGCCATTGCACAGCAGAGCCTCGCGTCGTCGATCAGTGGCGCGACGATCTATACGCTGTCAAAGCGGGCGTCGGATGCCCGAGCCAAGCGGCTTGCCGATAAGGAGAACGCCGCCGACCAACTGGCCGGTCTGCCGATTGCCAGCAATGCGGCACGAGACCAAGTCGAAGGCATATTGTACGATCTAATGCAGCGCGAGACAGTGTCCCGTACCGATCAGTTCAAGGATTACCTGGTGCGCAGCATGCAACGGCAGATAGCGGTTGCCAGGTCACCGCACCGATCGGCCGCTTTTCGTGTTCTGCGTCAGCCTCAAACGCCATCTGTGCTGATTGAATTGGGCTACATGAGCAATCCGTCCGAGCTGAGGCGCATGCAAACCAAGGCATGGCAACAAGCAGCAGTTTCGGCTATTGCGTCTGCGATACAGACTTATTTCGATACACACGGTAATTAGACCTACACTTTATTGGTGTATTCGATTGAAAACACGTATAAAAGTCCGACTGGTGACTTTGGGATTACGGCCAATACGGGGGCTGTGGTAGGATTAAGAATCTTACGACAGTTTTTCGCCGTCCAGTTTGGCGGCATGACCGTGTTCCGCCACATTGGCGGCTAAAGTGCGCGTTGTTCTTAAAGTCCGTTTGAAACCTGAGCTGGAGACCCGAAGTTGTTTGGGTAGTGACCTGAGACTGCTCCGCAACTAGAAGCCCTCGGAAAAGAAGCACATGACGCCGAATTCCATTCTCCCGCCTCCGCAGAAGCCCCGCCGCCGCCGTAAGCGCAAAAAGAGCGCGTTGCTCGGCCTGCTTGGCTTCTTCTTTGCCGCCGGTGTTGTTGCCGTAGTTGCAGGCGGCGGCGTTGCCGGTTTCTTCATTTACAAGGCATCAGAAGGGCTGCCGAGCTACGAGAAGCTCGAAAAGTACGAACCACCAGTGATGACACGCGTTCATGCCGCCGATGGTTCACTGCTGGCGGAGTATGCGCGGGAACGCAGGATATTCGTTCCGATCAACACCGTGCCCAAGCTGGTGATTGGCGCGTTCTTGTCTGCTGAGGACAAGAACTTCTTCCATCACAACGGATTGGATTACGTTGGTATCGGTGCGGCTTTCTACAAACACTACGTTCTTGGCCGCCGCCTGGTTGGTGCCTCGACGATCACCCAGCAGGTCGCGAAGAACTTCCTTTTGACCAACGAGCGCTCCTTCCGCCGGAAACTGAAGGAAGCGATCCTTGCCATCCGCATCGAGCGCGCCTTCAAGAAAGAAAAGATCCTTGAGCTCTATTTGAATGAGATCTATCTCGGTATTGGCTCCTACGGTGTTGCAGCCGCGGCGCTCAACTACTTCAATCTCGAATTGAAGGATCTGAATGCCGAGCAGGCCGCATATCTCGCTGCCCTGCCAAAGGCACCATCCAATTATCACCCGTTCCGCAAAACCAAAGCTGCCACGGAGCGTCGGAACTGGATCCTCGGCAAGATGGCCGAGAACGGCTACCTCACATCCGAAGAGGCAGCGGCTGCCAAAGCAAAACCACTGAAAGTCGACATTCGACCGTTCGGCACACACAACTTCAATGCCAAGTACTTCGCTGAAGAAGTGCGCCGCGCCATGAGCAACCAATACGGCGAGGAACGGCTTTACGGCGGTGGCTTGTCGGTGAGGACAACGCTCGACCCCGAAATGCAGGCTCATGCTCGCAGAGCTCTGATCGATGGCCTGGTGAAATTTGACCGCTCAAAGGGATGGCGCGGACCTGTCCAGCAAATTGATGTCAGCGGCGACTGGGGTGTCACGCTGTCAAAGATTAGCGTGCCCAACGACGTCGCGCCCTGGAAGCTCGGCGTTGTGCTTGACGTCAAGGCCAAGGAGATTGTGGTTGGTCTGCGGCCCGATAAGCAGCAGAGCGGCAAGGTTGCGGACGCACGAGACGGCGTCAGCATCCCGATGGCTGAACTCAAGTGGGCCGGCAAATTCCGCGCGACCAACAAGTCTAAGGGAAAAGCACCGCGCAAGCCTGCTGACGTTGTTGCCGTGGGAGACGTGATCTATGTCGCGCCGAAGGATCCGGCCAAGCCGGCCGGCACCTGGCAGCTGATGCAGATACCGAAGGTCGGCGGCGGTCTCGCCGCGATGGATCCACACACCGGTCGGGTGTTAGCCATCGTCGGAGGCTTCTCATTTGCCATCAACCAGTTCGACCGCGCGATACAGGCCAAGCGCCAACCTGGCTCGTCGTTCAAGCCGTTGGTTTATTCGGCAGCCTTGGACAATGGCTATAAGCCGACAACGATCGTGCTTGATGCACCGATTGAAATTGACCAGGGCGCCGGCAAGGATGTCTGGCGGCCGGAGAACTACAACAAGAGCCGATCATACGGACCTTCGACGCTACGCCTGGGCATCGAGAAATCTCGAAACCAGATGACGGTGCGCCTGGCGCAGGACATCGGCATGCCTCTGATCAGCGAGTATGCGATCAATCGGTTCGGCGTCTATGACAAGCTCCTTCCCGTGCTGTCGATGTCACTGGGAGCCGGTGAGACGACATTGCTGCGCATGGTCACCGCATATTCGATGCTCGCTAATGGCGGGCACAAAGTTCATGCAACGTTGGTCGACCGTATCCAGAACCGTTGGGGTAAAACTGTTTGGCGTCACGATCAGCGTGAGTGTTCATCCTGCAATGCTGAAGCCTGGAACAATCAAGCCGAGCCGGAAATCCCGGATGATCGCAAGCAGGTTATTGATCCCCATTCCGCCTATCAGATGACCTCGATGCTGGAAGGCGTCGTCAAGCGTGGTACCGCAACCGTGGTCAAGCGTATGGTTCCGGGCGTCGCCCTAGCCGGTAAGACAGGTACGACCAACGACTCCAAGGATACGTGGTTCGTCGGCTACGCGCCTGATTTGGTGGTCGGCGTCTACGTTGGCTATGACACACCACAGCCGATGGGAAAGTCCGCCACTGGCGGCCAGGTCGCAGCGCCGATCTTCGCAAATTTCATGAAGTCAGCTCTCGCCAAGAAGAAGGCCGTGCCGTTCCGCGTGCCACCCGGCATCAAGCTGGTACCGGTCAATCGCCTGACAGGCTTGCGGGCCATCCCTGGCGAGAAGGAAGTCGTCGAAGAAGCGTTCAAGCCATTCGAAGACCCTGACGATCCAGACTCTTTCCTTGGATATCAGAGCGCCGATGGGGTTTACGGGGCTTCCCAAAACATCGATTCCGGCCGCGGCAAGGTATACTGAGCGGAGGCAGTGTTGCGTGCCTCCGGTCTGCAACGCGGTCGCGATTTGCAGTGCGTTCTTCCAGCCACAATGTTTACACGAGACGACAGCCAACTTATATCGCGTGCGCGCATCATTGGAACGCGCACGACCTGAAGGATAATGACAATGCGTGCAGAGGCATCCAAGCTCGTCGAACAAATCAACGAGTCCTTCGCAATTCTTCGGAGGCATCTTTGACTGGGATACCGCCCAGGCCAGACTGGACGAACTCAACGTTCGTGCTGAAGATCCCAACCTTTGGAATGATCCGAACGTTGCGCAGACTGTCATGCGCGAGCGCCAGTCGCTGGAAAAGCGCATCAATGCCTACCGTGGTTTCGAGCAGCAACTTGAAGATGCCGTTACGCTGATCGAGCTCGGCGAAGCTGAAGACGATAACGACAGCGTCAGCGAAGGCGAAGCCTCTCTGCGGGAGCTGTGCGAACTCGCCCAGAAGCAAGAAGTCGAAGCCCTTCTCTCTGGCGAAGCAGACTCGAACGATACTTATCTGGAGATTCACGCAGGCGCCGGCGGCACCGAGAGCCAGGACTGGGCGTCCATGCTCACCCGGATGTACGTGCGCTGGGCAGAAAAGCGTGGCTACAAAGTAGCCGTTGTCGAAGAAAGTCCGGGTGAAGAAGCCGGTCTCAAGTCAGCGACCATCGAGATCAAGGGCGAGAATGCCTACGGCTGGTTGAAAACCGAAAGCGGCGTTCATCGCCTGGTCCGCATTTCACCGTTTGACTCGAACGCGCGGCGCCATACCAGCTTCGCCTCAGCCTGGGTCTACCCGGTCATCGACGACAGCATCGAGATCGAGATCAACGAGAGTGATTGCCGGATCGATACCTACCGTGCATCAGGCGCCGGTGGCCAGCACGTCAACACGACGGACTCGGCGGTGCGCATCACGCATGAGCCAACCGGGATCGTTGTTGCCTGCCAGCAGGAGCGTTCACAGCATAAGAACCGCGCCACGGCGTGGTCGATGTTGCGCGCACGCCTCTACGAGCTGGAGTTGAAGCGCCAGGAGGAAAAGGCGAACGCGGAAGCGGCAACGAAGACGGACATCGGCTGGGGACACCAGATCCGTTCCTACGTTCTACAGCCCTATCAGATGGTGAAGGACACCAGGACGGGTGTCGAAAGCCCGGATCCTCAAGCAGTTCTTGACGGCGATTTGGATCAGTTCATCGAAGCGGCACTCGCGCACCGCATCTCTGGCGCCGCTGATGCCGTTGTCGAAGATCTGGATTAAGAGAGAAAACCCGAAGACCCGGTCAATCGTCCGTTGACCGGGTTAAAGCATGAGTTACTGGCGTCGCGACACGGCATGCTCAGCGCTGGTAATGACGCCGGCGCCTTGCGCTGTCTGCGATGTACCATCAGTTTGGATGGAGGCATGGAGCAACCAAGCACCAAGCATGATGCCGACCACCAGCGTGAACAACCCGACGAACGCCCGCTTGAGCAGTGAAGCTGGTTGCAGAGACTTAGGCATTGCAGATGCGTGCCCCGCCATAGCAGTATCCGGCATAAATGTTCCCTCTCGTGCGATACCGCACTTGTATTTTGTAGGCCCCACCGCCTGGTAGGTGACCTTATCTGCTGTTCAGGTCAAGCATTCATGGCTGACCTGATGCAAGTCTATGATCCTCAGTTGCCGTGATGCCCCGGTTTGCTGCCAAACTAAGGTTCGCCGGCATCCTGTCGAACGGATTGACGCACCCGCCCCCGTCAGCGTGCGCGGCCTTCTTGTGTAAGGCCATGATCCAGGGTCAAATACAACTTGTCGTACTGGAAGATCAGTTTCGCAGAAAATCATGAATAATTTGGGAGTGTGCGTGCAATGGGCGTCGCCGTAGGTATCGGACTGATGGATTGCCCCTTCCAGAGCGCGAACGAGTTCTGGAGTTGGGTCGATCGCTGCGAAGACAGCCCACTCGATTCAATTTGGCAGACGGACAGGCTCATCAGTCCGTTTCCGATGCTGGAGTGCATGAGCTTGATGGCAGCTTTGGCCGGCCGAACTCGCCGCATCAAGTTTGGCTTTAATGTAGTTTCGCTGGCATTCCGCGATCCTCTGCTGGTCGCAAAGCAATGTGCCACCATTGACTATCTTTCGGACGGACGACTACTGCCGGCGTTTGGTATTGGCAACCCAAGGGCTCCGGAATGGCGCGCCGTTGGTATCGACACCAAAGGGCGGGGCAAGCGGACGGACGAAGCTCTGGATGTCATCGTCCGGCTTTGGCGCGAAGACCAGGTCGACTACGATGGGACCTATTTTCAACTCAGCGGCGCCAGTATCAATCCCAAGCCCAAGCAGGCCAATATACCCGTTTGGATCGGCGGCGACTCTCCGGCAGCTGTTCGCCGCACCGCGCGCATCGGCACCGGCTGGCAGGCAGGGTTGCAGACACCGGCCGAAGTTGCGCCGGTCATAGCTGCCATTCGGGAGGCAGTCGCCAAGTCTGACCGAAGTATAGATGACGACCACTACGGCGCGGCGTTTCCCTACTATTTTGGTTCAGCTCAGGACGCAGGTCCGCAGCGCCACTTGCAACGTCACAAGGAACGCACCGGCAAGGACGGTGAAGACTACATGGCGGTTGGCGGTGCCGATGAGATTGTACAGCGACTGTCAGAGTACATCGACGCCGGAGCTTCGAAGTTTATCCTTCGGCCAATCGCAGCGAATGGGAAAGAGGCGATCGATCAAACGGAGCGACTGATTGAGGAGGTACTGCCGCAGGTGTCCGCCCGTTGGCCGAGCAAGTAGGCACCGTAAGAAGCGAAAGAGGACACGACCAGCCCACGGCGCGCAACGACTACTCCCGGGACATGGCGATGAGAGCCTACAATTCGACGTAGGGTGGGGCTGCCGTCAGGATGATGGCAAAGGCCTGTTTCTCCGCATGCCAAACTGGGAACATGCCACGATAGACCCGCATGTTGAGTGTGCTGCGCCGCGCCGACAGGGTCTCGGTCAGGCGTTGCGATTTCAGGACGATACAACTCGCCAGCTCAAGTAGGCGCTGCGGCACGCGCTCCGGTATTAGCCGGACAGAGTAACACTCACCTTCATGCAACTCGGCAATCTCGGCGCCCGGCATTCGTCCTCCGATCGATATGACCCTGAAGTCCAGCAGGTTCCGACCCGGGACCGGGGACAAGACCAGGCAATAGTCGAGTAAGGTATCATCAACTTCGGCTAGAACATCCTTGAGTTCCGGCAGGTGCTGACCTGTCTGATAGCTCAGTTGCTCAACGAATATCTCCGACAGCGTGCGGGTCGGATGTCGTGGCGGTAGATATGCAGCGGCAAGATCCACGGCTGGAACGTCATCCGGTGTAAGCCCTATCGGAAGCGACAGCATTGCAATCTCCTGAGATGATGCATTATACACAGTAAGCTGAATGTATGAACAAATGCTGTACTAAGGTGTGAGCCGACCTCGCCTGTTGCA
This sequence comes from Hyphomicrobiaceae bacterium, assembly GCA_965247245.1. Lineage (GTDB taxonomy): Bacteria > Pseudomonadota > Alphaproteobacteria > Rhizobiales > Hyphomicrobiaceae > Tectiglobus. The sequence goes on from CBDFGV010000001.1 coordinate 574,398, forward strand.
CCGCGGAAGACTGAGGCGTTAGTATTCTTCTTGCTGAGCAACGCCCATCTGCGAAGCGGGATGCATGCGCGCTGCGATAGCTGCTTGGAAGCAGCGCTGCAGTATCGCGCATCTTGTGAGGCAGGATCAGAGGCAAGGCATCGTACTTTGAGGACGGAACGGAGCTGGCGCTTGGAACAGGAGGGAACCCATGGGACTGGAACACCTGCAGCACTTTCTAATTCAAACTGTTGACCTGCGCGCGACAGCGAACTGGTACGTTGACGTGCTCGGCATGGAAGAGGGGCCGCATCCGGATTTTGGTTTCCCGGTCGTCTGGCTCTACGTTGGCGGCAATGATGTGCTGCATCTGACCGAAGGCGGCGGCAACGTCAGCGAGGAGCGCAAGCAGTATCTCTCACAGGACTCAACGGCAGTGACCGGGTCCGGTGTCGTCGACCATGTCGCCTTTCGGGCAAGTGGACTGAAAGGGATGCTTGAGCATCTTAAGGCGAAGGACCAGGACTTCGTGACACGGCAGGTCAGCGACCAAGGTCTGTTTCAGGTCTTTCTGCACGACCCAAACGGCGTCAAAGTCGAATTGAATTTCGAAAATGCGGAAGCGACCGATATCCAGGCCGAGTTCATGCCGTCACAGAAGCAATGATGGACCGTCAGGATAGCGCGTCGATCACCAACAACTAAGCTGCGACCAGCCCTTTTGATTGCACACGCTCGAGATCGGACATGATCTGAGCATCCGATACGGTGCTCATGCCCGCGTGTGTCGGAACATTCACGACACGCCGATAGATATCGGTTGCATTCGGCGTAACGGCTTGCGGCTTGTAATACTTCGCAAACATGACGTGTTGACTGCCCTCAATCCGCTCTGGCGAGATCTCTGCTTCAGCGAGAAACGGCAGGCTCGTTGTCGGCGGCAGGATCGTGTTTGGCTTGAGTAAGTGCAAGCCGCACCGTTGGGCCAGCTCGATGACGCGTTCTGTCTGCGTGAGATACTCGAATGCCCACTGGTGCGCACTCTCCAAGCGCTCAATGTGGAAAGCGCAGGCAACCTCAGAGATCTTGCCGTTGCCAAGCCAAGTGTCAGGAAGTGACGGCGCGTCACCATAGTCAATCAGCGAGTAGTACTCTTCAGCGGCATCCGTCGGCACAATTGACAAGCCACCCTCGCCAAACCCAAACGGCTTTGTGTGGTGAAGGCTGAAGCTTTGCCAGGGCCAGTCCGGAAGTTTCTGACCGATACCGCAGGCATTGTCGATGATCAGTTCTTTGCCCTGGGTCTGCGCGAAACGAATGTAGGGATCGAGCTGGTCCGACATGCCAAACGCATTGACGAGGATGATGCCGTCGTAGCTGCCGGGATCAAGCTCACCAAGCTCGGCGAGACTGAGCGTGCCTTCGCGATCACAATCGATGAAAGTGACATCTGCAAAGTAGCCACGGCCAATGTTGGTAAAGGAGTAGGATGGCGCGACCCATCTCAGCTTGCGTCCATGTCGCCAGGCGAGGAGCCGTGCAAGGGCTTCAAGACCGATCCCACAGTTGGCGCAAGGAACAACCGTCCACCCATCCTTCAACTCGAAGAATTCTGCATAACTCTCTGCAAGTCGATGATAGAGCGGTCCCTTGTTGGCCCACCGGTTAGCATCCGCGCATTCGCCCAGCATGCTTTCGATCTGCTGAAAGTCCAGTGTCTTGCTTTCGACAAATGCAAGCTTTTGCTGCGCGTCATTTGCCGAGCGCAATGCAAAGCGCGAATGAAGCGTTGGCTGCCGGTCCGCAAAAACTGGATGTGGCGCTGATATCGACAAGAGTGGCGAACTCCCATGAAAGAAACCGACTGTGCAAGGCGAATGCCACTCGGCAATTGGGCGAGATAGATGTCGGACCGATCAATTGGCCTGATCGATGAGCGAGGAAAGTGGGGTCAGGGAAAAATACCAACCGCATAGAGGGTTCGGTAGTGAATTATCAGCGCCGTTAACTCATTCCGCCTCGCAGCGTAAATGAATTGCACTAACTGTGTCTCACAGTGACACGGTTGCGTTGGCTTCGAGAGCAAGCGTTGCAAAGTGGAACGGTGGTGAGCACGAGGCGTGTTGCAGGTCGCGCTAGGCGGTTCGCCACTGAAAGGGTTGCGGTCGATCAGCACGCTCTCCCAAGACCCAGCGGTAAACTTCGCTGATCTGACCGGCACGCTGCGGCCAGGTGTATTTCTGCTCAATCCATTCGCGCCCTCTGCGGCGCATGTCCAAGAGTTGCGCTGGGTTGTCTGAAATCTTGGTCAGAACCTGACGCAACTCATCGACAATGGCTTGCTTGCTACCCAATGGAAGCTTGAAGCCGACATGATCAGGGATGTTGTCACCTGGCCCCCCGTAGTCAACGATAACAGGGATCAAGCCTAGAGCCATGGTCTCGAGGATCGAAGTGCCACCAAATTCCCGAATGCTTGGAAACGTGAAGATGTCAGAGCGAATGGCAATGTCCTGCAATTGCTGGTGTGGCACCCAGCCATGTAGCTCAACCGCCTTTTCAATGTCTTCTCTTGCCATGATCTGCTTGATGTCATTCATCAATGGACCATCGCCGATGATGTCGAGGCGGAGCTTGCCGGATCGCAGTAAGGGTGCCGCCGCTTCTAGGAGCATGTCTGGTCCTTTGTAAGGAACAAGGCGACCAATGAAGCATGCGCTGAGAGGTTCGGAGATGCCCTCTTTGACCGGTAACGAAAACCGGGAAAGGTCGACCGCGCTTTCGGATATCTCGATGCTCTTGTGGCGGTACTCCTGCGGGATTTCGCTGGCCGTATAACTCGAGCCGACAATGATCGCGCGTGCAGCGTCCAGCGTCTGTTTGTGACCTGGCAGAAACTTGTAAGCACCGCGCACGTAGGAGAGCCACTCCCTTTCGCGGCGACGTTCCGTGTCGAACTCCTTGGGCCAAGGCAGCCCGCCATTGATCGGTCCGAGCACGAACGGAACACCCGCGGCCTCACATCTCGCAGCGATGGGGCTTGGCGATGTTGGGCTCATCGGTGTGATGCGATGGACGATATCGTATTTCTTGTTGACGATATCCTCGCCGAGGGTGTCCCACAGCAGGCGCTCGAAATAGGGATAAGTGAGCGATTGAAAGGCCTGGAGCGTTGTCCAGCCTTTGCCCTGTCCCATGCGAAGCTTGTTCGCAAGGTCAATGGAACGGGCCTCGACATGTTCTGAGTCGATTGCGGTAAAATCGATGCCTTCCCTGAGCCCGGCACGGAGGAAGGCTGTCCGGTTGCGGATCTGGGTCGCAACATGGACATCAGCCACTTCGGCAAGAGCGCGCGACAATAGCCACCCGATAAGCGGCACACTAACCCACTCCGGGTTAGCCGCTTCGGCAATGACCAGAACGCGAGGGCTCGATTGCATGGACTGCTCCCAGCCACCATTCGGTGGGGCTTACTTCGGACGGCCAATGTTTCCGAAATTGCTTGAAGAGCAGTGAAGTTTTGATCGTGCAACGGCTTAACGAAGCTTCATGGATAAAGAAGTGTTAATGCAAGCAAACTGAGTCAGCCGCGCCGGCTCCAAAAACAGTTCCGGCGCGCACCGGCCGCACACCTAAGCCGGTCGGTGACGCGACAGTTTGCATGGGCTGGCTCAGGAATGGAGAATGGCAAAGGGTTGGCGTACTCTCCCGCTAGACCCCGTCCTCCTCGAACACTTCCTGTGCAACGGCAAAGACCTCGAGGGCAGCTGGGGCACCACAGTAGACCGCAACCTGCAAGAAAACTTCCTGCATCTCGTCCTTGGTCACGCCATTGCGCAATGCGCCGCGGATATGCAGGCGCAACTCATCAGCTCGGCCAAGCGCGCTGAGCATACCGAGATTGAGTATCGATCGTGATCGCTTATCAAGGCCAGGCCGTGACCAGACATCGCCCCACGCATACTTGGTGAGATACTCGATGAGTGGCGCATTAAACGCATCAGGATCGCGCGTGGTGCTATCCACCCGGGCATCACCGAGAACCTCGCGGCGGATTTTGTCGCCCTTTGCGCGCAAGTCGCCTGCCGTCACGTCGTCACTCATGGCCAATCTCCATTCTGATTGTCTTCGGTGCGCTGGCTTTTGGCCATCGCTGCGCCAAGCCTAAGCCGCATCGGACACCGCACCAACGAGGCTCGGATCAGTCTTGTGATTCATTGAGCTGGAGCACTCCTAACGATCGTCCAAGCAGTGCCCTGCAGTCCATAATTCGCCAACGAACGGGGCGGTCACGTGATCGGCCAGGACATGCGGAGGAGACTGGCCATGCGCCTCAAAGATAAGATTGCGATTGTTGTTGGCGGCGGGCAGCAACCGGGTGAAACGATCGGCAACGGTCGAGCGGTTTGCTTGCGCTTTGCCCAGGAAGGTGCGCAGGTTCTCGTCGTCGACCGCGATCTAAACTTGGCCGAGGACACCGTCGCGATGATCGCAAAGGAGGGTGGGAGCGCGACCGCTTTCGCCGCTGACATCACTGATGAGGCGCAGTGCCAAGCGATCGCCGATACAGCCATGCAACGCTACGGGCGCATAGATGTTCTGCATAACAATGTCGGCCGCTCGAAAGGTGACCGCCCGGTCGTCGATATGGATGCCGACATGTGGGACGAACTCATGGCCATGAACCTGAAGGGCATGTTCATGACCTGCAAGCACGTCCTGCGCGTCATGCAGCAACAGCGCTCTGGTGTGATCCTGAACATCTCGTCGATCTCGTCCATCTGCGACGGCCAGACGGTGACCTACAAGACGAGCAAAGGCGCCGTAAACACACTTACCCATCACATCGCTATGGAGAATGCGGAGTATGGCATTCGTGCCAACGCCATCCTGCCGGGCCTGATGGATACGCCGATGGCCATCGTGCGGCGTGCCCAGGAACGTGGTGTCGACCCGGAAGTCATTCGCGCCGAACGCAATGCCAAGGTGCCATTGAACAAGCAAATGGGAACCGCATGGGATGTTGCCAACGCGGCCGTCTTCCTTGCTTCCGATGAAGCGCAGTACATCACTGCGGTCGAACTACCGGTCGACGGCGGCATGAGCAGCCGTATCGGCTAGTGGTCTGCGGTGTACACCTGCAGATAGCAGGGAGAAATGACCTTCGGATTGGAGTGAAGGATGTCGTTCGAGCCAACAGCAAATGGTCAGATGCTGCTCAACAAAGTTGCGGATTTCGTCGCCACGGCGGTGAAGCCGGAAGAAGAAGCGCTGTCTGAAATCTATGCCGGCAACCCAGATGGTCTCGATGCAGAAGGGCGCAAGCTTCCTGAAATTCTTGCAGCCCGCAACCGCATCTTCAAGGCATCAGCGGATGCCGGTTTCTTATCGGCCCATCTGCCAACCGAAGTTGGTGGCTTGGCGATTTCCCATGTCGATGTCTATCACCTTCGCGAAGCTATCTTCCAGTACGGCCTGGGTCTCAACCAGTATGTCGTCAACATGACGTCTCGCGGCCCCAACGTCATGCTGTTGCAAGTTCAGGATGCGGTGCGCGACAAATACCTGACACCTGTCGTCAAGGGCGACAAGACAACCTGCCTGGCTTTGACAGAGTACGGCGCTGGTTCTGACGCCCAGAACATTGAGACCGTTGCTGAGCGTGATGGTGCGGATTGGTTGCTGACGGGCAAGAAGGTCTATATCGGAAACGGTCCCTATGGCGACTTTGCCCAGGTCATGGCGCGGACGTCTGACGCAAAGCGCAGCGGGCACGGTCTGACGCTCTTTGCGGTCGACTTCGATAGCGCCGGCATAAGCCGCCAGATGGTCCGCACAATGGTCAACTCTGGCGATTGGGCCGAGATCACATTCGACAAGGTGTGTGTGCCGGCAGAGAATGTCATTGGCGAGGTTGATGAAGGTCTGCCACTTCTCATGAGTTGGCTCGTCGGCGAGCGCATCGATATGTGCGGTCAGTGTCTCGGGTTAGCGTCTTATGTTCTTGGCCTCGCAACTGAATACGCCAAATCTCGCAACACGTTTGGGCAACCGATCGCATCCCGGCAGTATGTACAGGGCAAGTTGGTCGATTCAGAAACAGAGATCTTTGCGGCCAAGTATGGAGCGCTTGCGGCCGCCGAGAAGAAAGATACCGGTGCCCGGGTGCGCAAAGAGTCGTCTATGGCCAAGGTTCTGGCCACTGAAACACTCTTGCGCACGGCAGACCGCGCCATGCAGATCCATGGCGGTCACGGCTTGAACAAGACGTTGCCAATTGAGAAGATATTCCGGTTGGCGCGTTCGATGACCGTTTACGAAGGCACGTCGGAGATCAACAAGCTCACCATCGCAAAAGAGATGGGTCTGCCAAGCTGACTGGCAAACGCGGTGTTATCTGATTTGCGCGCGACCGACCTGAACGCGGTGACGTTCAGGTCGTAAGAGGTAACCTCAGGATAGGGTGTTAGCGACAAATCCAACGCACGTTGCAGTCACCCATGTCATCGACCTGGCCACCACGTCGCATACATTCGAACTTGCTCTCATAGCGGCATTTCTTGCCTGGGCGGCGTGAGGCTCGGCGTTCCGTAGACTTTTTCTTTTTGGTCTTGGCACGTTTCTTTTTCGTGCTCTTGGTGCGCTTTTTCGTGCGCGTTATCTTCTTCTTTTTTGTCGACTTGCGTTTTGCCTTGGTCGTCGCAGGCACGTAGGCTTTGGCTGGCTCAGCTGTCGGACTCGTCACGGTGTCCGGCCGCAGCTTGGCGATCATTGCTTGCGCCAGCGCAGAGAACGTCCCGTTTGGATAGGTGTTCAAGTACATCTGAATGAGATCAGGATCGCGGCTGTCGCGTACTGTATTCCAGTAGGCGACCTCGGCCTTCTGCGAATTCGAAGGGCTCTCAGCGGCCGGCGCTGGAGCGGGCTTCACAGGTTGAGGCGTGACGGCAGCCGGTTTGACGCCTGACTGGGGGGCGACGAACTGCAGATCGACCCAACCGTTGACGGTGACCTTCTGACCGTTCTTGTCTTTGCGATAGGTTACGAAGCCCCAAGTTGTGCCGGCATTCTGCTTCTGCGCTGAAATGCAGGTGACATCGCCACGCTCAAGCAACTCGAAATATGGGCCTTGCGCGTCGGGCTTCTTGAAGACATCAACAATCTCGCCCGTGGTATCGTAAAGTTCACATGCGTCCTGCGCCTGCGCCGGAGCGAATGGGAGGGTAGCGGCAACACAGAAAAATATACTTGAAACAAAGGCGCTAACTTTTGTCTTCATGATGCGCTCCTATGCGGTTGCACCAGTCAATCTAATGCGGGCGACTTAGGCCAATCTCGGGACCATTATCAGTTAACAGGGATGCTTGGATGGTTAGCGCCTGTCAATTGACAATCTCGTATTCTGTTACGGAATACGCCCATTTGGCACTCTGATTTTGCCGACTATTACGCGATCCGGTGAGATACTTCTCAATTTGGCGAATAAATCTTGCTAAATAGTTTGTCGGTTCTTTGATCGGAACAAGGCCCTTTTTTCTAAGGCGGTCACTCGCACCAATCCGGCTGAGGTCAAACTCTTCCGGCACCACAAGGGAAATAACGCGGCTCTTGCCAACCGGCTCGATTGCTTGAAACGCTGTGAAGCCATAACCCGGGCTTGGAACCGAAATTGTCTGACCAGCTTTGATCTGACCCACATTATCATCGTCGACAAACTTATTGGGAAAGATCAGCAGCACGTCGCCTTTGGCATTAATGTCAATCAGAATGAGGCGACCAGTAATCTGACTCGTCGCACGAAACACCAGCTTTTCACCCAACCGGATTTTCCGGCGACCATCTTTGGTTATTCTGAGATCAACCCGAGCGGCAAATGAACCGAACATGTCTTTGAGTTGGTTAATGGCATCCAGACTGTCTGACAGAGTGACGGTGTCAGCCGTCGTTGGAACGCGATCAGTTGAGACGGCAGCCAGTGCGCCGACAGTATCTTGTATCCAGCGCGCATGGGACGAAACACGTGTGTAGACACTGTATGACTCGCCGACGGCGCAGGCATTCTTCCCCCAACTGACAATGCCGATCTGATAGGGGCAGCCGTCCAGGTCGTAGCCAACGAGGGGACCACCGGAATCACCGTTACAGCTGTCTTCGCCGCCTTGCTCCAAACCGGCACAAATCTGTTCAGTTCCAATGGCGGGTTGCGGATTGGTCGATCCATAAAAGCGACTGCATTGACGCGTCGGAATGGAAAGCAGGGTCGCTTGCTTCAGCCGGTTGGATCCGGCCAGGATAAAGCCCGAGCGCCTTTCGAGGGCGTACTTGTTGGCTGGCGGCGCATAGATATTGTTTTCTGTTCGTCCAAATCCGGCAACTCGGACCTTTTGTCGGCGACCATCGGCTGGATCAGTGCGCGAATTGAGTGAGAGTGGTGCGGTTCGGCCGCGAAATGCTCGCGAGAGCTTTAGCAGAGCGATATCGTTGCCTCCGAGAATCGGCAAAAAGTCTTCGAGCCTTTGCGCCTCCTCAGGATCACCATTGGCGCGCGCCTTTAGAAGGCCTGCAAGGTATTTCGGATGAAACACGACCTTATCAACGTTGTAGACATCCTGGTCCTTCACACGTGACAGCCGATCGCTCCGCATAATCACCTGGAGCTTGCCGTTATAAGACTTGCCATCAAGGTCTCTGAAGCTGGCCTCTGGGCCCGAAGTAAAACGGTGGAGGCAATGCCCTGCTGTCAGTACCCAGTCTTGGGCGATTGCAGTTCCACCACAAAAATAGGATGAGACATTCTCTGAAGCTGCGTGAAGGCGCAGCGCGGCAATTCCCGGCCACGACGTAATGCGTGCAAACTCGCCACCGACAATCTTTGATCTGATTGAGCAGGAGCCAACCTGCGCCTGCGCCGCAATGCTCGACGCACACAGCAAAGCAATAGCAAATCGAACATTACGAGAAATTTGTGCTGCGAGATTGAGCATGTAAGGCCGCCTTCGGTTTTGCCCTCTGATCTCAGGTATAGCCTCGGTTAAACGTCTGTCGCAATTCTCAGCTGTGGATCTCAGTGCGGATAATGCATCACTGCAACAGGCGCCGGCTTAAGCCGACCTTTTCCATCACGCGACTTCGTTCTACCCTCTATCGAGAGAGCGGATTGGGGAAGTTTGCGGATGGCTTGGCGAATTGGCGTGGATATCGGTGGCACTTTCACCGACGTAGCACTTGTCAAAGAGGGCAGCGGGGAAATTGGCGTTGCAAAAGTTCCAACAACCGTTCCGAACTTTGCGGATGGTGTGCTGAACGGCTTGCGCCGCGCGATGGACGACTATGAAATAGATGCAGGAGATGTCTCGCTGCTCTCCCATGCAACGACCGTTGTGACCAATGCCATCCTCGAAGAGAAAGGCGCGCGCGCCGGACTGGTCGCAACACGCGGTTTTCGCGATGTGCTGGAGATGCGCCGGGCAGCAAGGGCAGATCTCTATGATCTTTTCCAGGACCCACCGGCCGTGCTCGTGCCCCGCCGACGTCGTTTCGAGATTACCGAACGCATCGGCGCGGATGGCCAGGTCGTGGTGCCACTCGCCGAAGCGGAGATTGATCAATTGATTGCCGATCTGCGCGAGCAGAAGGTCGAGGCAATCGCGGTCACGTTACTGTTCAGCTTCCTCAATCCCGAACATGAGCAGGTACTTGGCCAGCGCCTGCGCGCTGCTTTTCCTGACATTCCGGTGTTTCTGTCATCAGAGGTGCTGCCCGAGATCAAGGAGTTCGAACGGACAAGTACAACAGCCGTTTGCGCTTATGTCGGACCGACGTTGACCGACTATCTGGCAAAGCTCGAAGCAGCGGTCTCGGAACTGGGTCTGCCGCAGCTTTATGTGATGGGTTCCAATGGTGGGGTCTTCGAAGCCTCAGAGGGTCGGTCGATGCCGGCCATGGCTGTTGAGTCTGGCCCCGCGGCCGGTGTTGTTGCAGCAGCGATCGCCGCCCGGCAGACCGACAACCTCAATCTCTTGTCGTTTGATATGGGCGGAACAACCGCCAAGGCCAGCCTGATCAAGGACGGGCAGTACGAGACAACACCGGAGTATGAGGTTGGTGGCGGCTCCAGCATGAACCGTTGGATGAACGGCGCCGGTCACCCAATTCGCGTGCCGGTCATTGACCTCGCCGAGGTATCAGCAGGCGGCGGTTCAATTGCGTGGGTGGATCGCGCCGGTTCGCTGCGCGTCGGGCCGCAGAGTGCCGGTGCTGTTCCAGGTCCGGTTTGCTATCGCCGCGGCGGTACAGAGCCCACGGTCACCGATTGTAATCTTCTGTTGGGGTACCTTGATGCCTCGTCTTTGCTGGCCGGTGACCTGCCGATTGATATCGAGGCAGCGAAAGCAGCCGTCGAAGAGAAACTCGCCAAACCGCTCGGCGTTGATGTGCGCACGGCTGCTGCTGCGGTGATCGATGTCGTGAACAACGCCATGGCTGAGGCATTAAAGATTGTTTCGGTCCAGCGCGGCTATGATCCACGGGAGTTCACCCTGGCAGCTTTTGGTGGGGCAGGCCCGCTGCATGCCGCGGCCTTAGCGACGGAGCTATCGGTCAAGGAGGTGATCTGTCCGCCGATCCCCGGGGCCTTCTCTGCACTTGGTCTGGTCGGCACCGACCTCAAAAGAGATTACGCCAAGACCTTCTATCAGGTAACCAATCGCGTTGCAGCGGCGGACCTCCAATCAGCCTTCGAGGAACTCGCTAAGAACGGCGAGCAAATGCTTGAGCGTGCCGGGGTCGAGAATGGCAAGCGCAAGTACGTACGCTCTGTCGATGCGCGTTACGAACGACAGTCTTACGAAATCACCGTCCCGGTCGACGAGGGCGACATCACAGCTGAGACGATCATGCAGTTGGCTGAGACCTTCCACGATCGTCACCGCCAGACCTATGGCCATGACAATCGCTCGGAGCCGGTTCAGTTGGTCAATGTCCGGGTGACTGCAATTGGCGAAATTCCACCGCTGACGATGCGCCAGCCGACAGCTGCCGCCGGCACGGACGCGAGCAAGGCCGGCCGCAGCGCCTGGTTCAAGGCAACAGGCGAAACGTCGGTTGAGGTTTTGGATCGCAACCGAATGGCTGCGGGAGCACAGGCGGAAGGTCCATGCATAATTGAGTCACTGGAGTCGACAATTCTCGTGCCACCCGATTGGCAGGCGTCTGTGGACGACGACGGTTTCATTCACCTCACACGACGCGAAGGTTAAAGGGCAACATCCGATGCAACAGGAAAATCAATCGATCGACCCCGCTGCCTTTGAGATCGTCAAGAACTCACTCTACAAGATTGCCGAAGAGATGCGGGTGGTGTTAGCCAAGACGGCGTACTCGCCCATATTGAAATCAGCCGGTGACTATTCATGTGGCGTATTCGACGAGCATGGTGCCATGGTCGCGCAGGGACCGGACCTGCCGATCCACCTAGGTTCGATGCCAGATGCCGTCCGCGCAATCGTTGAGACCTTCGGTGACGATGTCCACGATGGCGATGTGTTTATCCATAACGATCCATACTTCGGCGGCAGTCACTTGCCGGACGTCAATGTCATTCGTCCGGCCTTTCATGAGGGAACACTGCTCGGTTATTCCTGCCTGCGCGCCCACTGGCCGGATGTTGGCTCAGCGACTCCCGGTAGCTATGGCGCCGTCACCGAGATTTACGGCGAGGGACTTCGCCTGCCGCCGTTGCGCCTCGTCAGTAAAGGCAAGATGAACGAAGACCTTGAGAAGGTCATCCTGGCCAACGTCCGCACGCCGGACGAACGAAAGGGCGATCTCGGTGCGCAGCTGGCGGCGACGTTACGCGCTTGCGAGCGCCTCGTTGATCTGGCCAACGTTCATGGCGCCGATCGACTGAAGGCCTACATGGCTGAAGTCATGGACTACTCCGAGCGCCTGATGCGCGCCATGCTGTCGGATCTTCCCGATGGTCATGGCAGTTTCGCCGACTTTTGCGATGGCGATGGTATTCCCGATGATGAAGACGGCAACGATGCGCCGTTTTGGATCCGCATGCATGTCGTCAAATCTGGCGACAGCATTCACGTTGACTTCGCCGGCAGTGACCCTCAGGTCAAAGGACCAATCAATGCACCGTTGTCCGTGACAGCGTCTGGTGTCTACTGCGGCCTGAAGACAGCAATTGATCCCAACAGCCTTATTCCACCCAACTCGGGTTGTTGGCGCACAATCAATGTGACCGCACCCAAGGGCAGCGTCGTCAACGCTGATTTTCCAAGCCCCGTCGTCTACGCGAACCACGAGATGTCCCACCGCACGGCTGATATGGTGATGGGTGCACTATCGAACATCTGGCCGGAGCAGGTCATGGCCTGCAGCCAGGGCACGTCAGCCATTCTAACTTTCGGCGGCGCCGACCCGAGGTCCGGCCGCAGGTACGTATCCTATGAAACGATCAAGGGTGGTTTTGGCGCCCGGCCGAACAAAGACGGTATCAATGTCATCGCCAGCGCCATTTCGAATACCATGAACACACCGATCGAAGTTCTGGAAATGGCCTTTCCGCTCCGGGTCGAGCACTATGAAGTCGAGGCAGACTCTGGAGGGGCTGGCAAATATCGCGGTGGATGCGCGGCGCGCAGGATCTGGCGTCTGATTGACGACGCTGATGCTGTCGGCTCGCTCTGCATGGAACGGATGAAGTCACCACCGTTTGGCCTGCAAGGCGGTGGGGCCGGTGCGCCAGCCACGGTTGTTCTGACGACGCCGGATGGCAAAGCGCGGGAACTGCCAAGTAAAGGAGCCTTTCAGGCACCGGCAGGTTCTGTCGTGGATATGGTCACGCCGGGTTCGGGTGGTTTTGGAGATCCATCAGAGCGCGATCCCGCAGCGATCGGTCAGGACTTGCTGGATGGCTACGTGACGCCGGAAGCTGTACGTCAGATCTACGAACTGGATCCGGAGGCACTTCTTGCCAAGGCGAAGGCCGACGACCTAGGAGACTGACTTTAACGGCTGGACGGCAATGGTAACCCGCGCGGGCACACCCGTCGCGGTGCTGCCAGGTGGCACATCTCTAAGGACCACAGAGTTGGCACCAATCCTGGCTCCATTGCCAACGCGGATTTCTCCGAGGAGCGCAGCTCCGGCGCCAACATCAACGCCGTTGCCCAGTTTCGGAACCGCGGACAATTCATCCGTGGTGCGAATGCCGAGCGTAACGTTCTGGCGAATGATGCAATCATCACCAATTTTGCAAAGTCCGTGGATGACGATGCCACCCTGGTGCTCGATGATAACGCGGCGGCCCAATTGCACTGTGCTTGGCAACTCAATTCCGTAGTTGTTCCGAACATGACGGAACATGAGACGATAGAGCAGGCTGAACGGCACCCGCATCCATCTCCTGCGAAATCCCATGCGCCATTGCCCAAATCGCAAGACAGCGACTGCGCGAAACCCCGGACGTGTCCAATCCCCGCCGTGGGCCCTGAGGTCTTCCTTCAGAAGTTCCCAGAGACCCGGCGATGGCTCGGCTACCGGTTGGATAGCTGATTGGTGCCGCACGATTTCGGCCGAGCTACGATCGGGCATTCGGGGCACCTCCTTGAGGCAGTGCTGTTCAGATTTCGAGGTTGACGCGTTGAACGGGCGGAGCCCGGAGGGTGCGAGAACCTCACATGTTCTCAGTTGCTTAGGCTTGTCGACTGCCATAACAGCTGCAGAGCATCGCTACAAAAGTGGATGGAACTAGTCAATATTCGGAAAATGAGAAGTGTTTCTCGAATGTATTGGTTAACCGCTAACCATTCAGCAGTTGCATCGATGTCTTGTGCGGCACGTAGACATGCTCACACTATGCGTTACATCAGTGGTTGCTTTCCGTTCGGGGTTAATGAGCCGGTCATGCATGCTGCATCTGCCATTCATGCCTTGTTTGATGTTGGTTAATGGCAGTTAAGTGCCGTGAGAATCAGTGAAGATGTTTGGTGCGCGCCCTGCCCGCCTCTAGTTCAATATTTGCGATTAAGATCTAGTCGGCATACTTCGATGAAGAGCGAAACAAGTCTGTCCTCGGCGTGTTAACAAGTTCGCATGACAGTTAGATCGCACAATCTCCCAATTGAGCTGCTGCTGCTCGGCTGCCTCGCCGTGCTTTGGGGCTCATCCTACCTCTGGATCAAGATCGCTCTTGATAGCATCCCACCACTGACGTTGATTGCCATACGTGTCAGCATCGCCGCCGCTATCCTGGTGATCGTTGCGTATGCCATGCGCTTGCCATGGTCGATCGATCTCCGGACGAGCCGCATGTTGTTCGTCCAGGCCTTTCTTAACAGCACCGGCGCTTGGACGATCCTGGCATGGGGGCAGCAGTACGTCGACAGCGGTCTTGCCGGCGTCCTGAATTCGACCGCGCCAGTATTCGTGTTGCTATTCACAATGTTCTGGACACGCCACGAGCCGACGACGTTTTGGAAAGTTCTCGGCTGCATGTTTGGCATTGCCGGTGTCGTCATGATCATCGGCTTCGATGCTCTGAACAACATCGGCCAGCAAGTGATCGCGCAGTTGGCTGTCCTGACGGGCGCCATCATGTATGCCGGCGCAGCGATCTACGGCAAGCAACGGTTTAATCACTTGCATCCGACGGTCACAGCGGCCGGCACGATGATCATCGCCACGCTTTGCCTGGTACCCATCAGTTTTGTGATTGAGAAGCCGTGGACATTGACGCCAACTATGGAGGCCGTCAGCGCGGCGCTCATCCTGGGCGTCTTCTGTACCGGCTTCGCGCTGCTTTTGTACTTCAGACTGTTGCGGACGCTGGGGTCGATGGGGGTCGCAAGCCAGGCCTATCTGCGTGCGGGTCTCAGCGTCCTGCTGGGTGTCGTCATCCTCGGCGAACAACTCACCATGGTTCTTGCGCTGGGCGTGCTCGCAACAATTCTCGGGGTTGCAATGATCAATGCCCCGGTTAGGAAACAAGCCAACAGCTAGCTCACTTCTTCTTTTCAGATCCCGGACTGTAAGCGACAGACATCAAGACTTCGAAGTGCTTCGATAGCATCAGGCGCTTGGCCACAACGCCCAGTTTTTCGAGTGTCTTGCCTGCAAGAGAGCGCACCGGCATCTTGCGTTTTCCAAGCGCGGTCTCAATGTGGCGCGCAACGAGCTCGGGCGGGCTGCCGTCGTGTTCCGCTTGCGCATAGTGGGCGACAAACTTGGTGTAAGCCTCATGATAGGGCGAGCCCGCATCGCTGTTGGCGGTCGCGACACGATGCTGACCGATTTCGGTATTGATATCGCCGGGATGCACAATCGAGACATCGATCCCAAACGGTGAAACTTCAGGCCGAACACCTTCAACCAAGCCATCCAACGCAAACTTCCCGGCGCTGTAGTAGGCATGGAACGGCAGGCCAATCAATCCACCGATCGAGCCAATGACGATGATCTTGCCACCACCCTGTTTGCGCATGATCGGCAGTGCTGCCCGGAGAACACGTACGGTGCCAAAGACATTGAGATCGAAGTGCTTCGTTGTCTCTTCGATCGTTGCTTCTTCGACTGCGCCAACAAAGCTCTGCCCGGCACTATGCACAACGGCATCAAGTCGACCGGCATCTGTAAAAATGGTGTCAAGGCAGCGCGCGACAGAGGCTTCGTCGGTCACATCCATTGTCAGATGGGTCCAGCCATCGGTCGCTAAATCTCTGCGACTGGCGCCAAAGACTTTCCAGCCACTCCGCGCGAGCTGCTCACAAGTCGCGCGGCCAATGCCTGATGAGTCGCCGGTTACGAGAACGGTTTTCTGCAATGCAATCCACCTTGTGTGAATGTCGTGAGAGCCAGAACGGTCGATCTTTACCGTTTACGCGAAGGCGAACGATCCCGAAAGGGCTGCGACACAGTCATGGTTTCTGTAGATACTATTCAAACAAGTCCGGTGGGTCCGCCGCGTCAGCCGGGCCAACATCACTCACACCAATGCCAAGCAGGCGAAACCAGCGTCCATCGCACTCCTGCTGAATGATCTGAGCAGCGTGGCGAGCCAGAACATCAGCCCGCTGCGTGGCGACCGGTAACCGGCGATTGCGGGTCAGGGTCTGAAAGTCTCCCGTCTTAAGCTTAACGACAAGTGTGCCACCGGAGAGCGAACTCGCAACGAGCCGTTCCGCAACGCGCTGGCAGAGCTTCTCGGCAACCGGTAGCAAGTCTGTGGCTGAGCACTTGTCTTCAGAAAACGTGGTTTCGGCTGAAACACTCTTGCTGGCTCTTGATGATGATACCGACCGCGGGTCTTCACCACGGACATAGGACGCGAGCTTCAAACCAAACTTGCCAAACAGGCTCTGTAGTTCGTGCTCGGTCATGCGTTGCAGTTGCGAGATCTGTGTGATGTTCGCGGCTTCGAGTTGTTTGACCGTAGCTGGACCGACACCATGGATGCGCGACACCGCCATCGGCGCCAAGACAGACCGCGCCTCAGCCCGTCCGATCACGGAATACCCTCGCGGCTTTTCGAGGTCGCTGGCCAGTTTCGCCAGGAACTTGTTGGGTGCAAGGCCGATCGAAATTGAAATGCCGACTTCGGCTTTGACGCGTTTGGCAAGGCCAGCCAGCAAAACCGCAGGCGAGGTATCCTTGTCGATGCGCGTCTCGTAACTGAGATCAAGATAAGCTTCGTCCAACGACAGCGGTTCGATCACCGGGGTAAGATCAAGCATGAACTGCCGGATCTGACGGCTGACAACCTTGTACTTGGCCATATCTGGCGGGATCACAACGGCTTGGGGACACAGGCGCAGAGCCTTGAACATCGGCATGGCCGAGCGCGGTCCGTACTTCCGCGCGATGTAGCATGCTGTTGTTACAACTCCACGCCCCCCGGCATGACCGACGATGAGTGGCTTGTCGCGCAAGTCAGGATTGTCGCGCTTCTCAACCGACGCATAAAACGCATCGCAATCGATATGCGCCGTATCAAGCGAGAACAGTTCGCTATGCGCGCGTAGAGTTGGCAGGCCGCAGCTGGGGCAGGGCTGGTCAATCGGTGGCGCTTTATCAGCGGACCATGTCGACAGGCACGCGCGACACATGCAACCGCCAAGCGGTTGGTCATCCGAATCTGTTTCGTCGAAGGACTGCAGTGCCATGACTAGCCCGGCTCTCCATCAGCTGGCCGAAGCTTAGCGCATATTCGGCGAGAAGAACAGAACTGGAACAAAGATCGCCGGCCAGCTGTTGATGAAATCGGGTCGCGGCGTGGCGTGGGCGATGGCGCGTCGAACATTCACTCCGTAGGCAGAAAAAATTTTGACCGGCAAGGCATTGAGTGTCTCAATGCCCGCCGGCCAATTGTGTTCCGTTGCTCCGAGTTAATCTTAGTAGCAGTGCTGGATCAGCTTCCAGCCGACGATCTTGCAGCGCTCGTAGCCTGAGCGAGAGATGTAACACCGACGACGTGGCTCACGGCGATAGCTGCAGTAAGAATTGTAGCGGCCGCCAACGAAGCCTTCGTATCCGCGCTCAGCGTGCCGTGTGTTGAAGGTTTCGTAGTAAGTGCTCTTGCCGCCCTTCTTGGCTTCTGCGTCTGTTGCGGTTGCCAAAGGTGCGATAACTGCTGTGGCGGCTGCGATTGCGATGATGGTTGACTTGATGTTCATGGGTCTAATTCCTTGGTGTGTCCCTAGCGGCGTCATTGCCTCGTTGAAATGGAAATTAGCCCCACCCTCGGTTTGCTTCTGTTACCTGGGTCACATTGCCAAAAAAAAGTCCATCGAACGATATTTTGCGGCGGGTCAAGGATGGTGAGGTTGCTTGCCTGTAACCAATTTACGCTCACCAAGCGACAGTGAGCTTGGTAGCCAAACCCCGCTCGCCACAATATGAATATGACCACGGCGCCAGGCAGAAAAGCGTCGTCGCTAAGCCATTGGGCGGTTATCTATAGTTAAGACTGATCTACAGACTCGAATGGAGGCAACATGCACATCGGCGTTCCAAAAGAAATCAAGGTTCGCGAATACCGCGTCGGTCTGGTCCCAGCCAATGTGCGCGAGCTTGTCGCCAGCGGACACGAAGTAACGATTGAAACCGGTGCCGGCGCAGGTATCGGGATGAATGACGAACATTACGAAGCCGTCGGTGCCAAAATCGCTGCAACGGCAGCTGATGTCTTTGCCACCGCGGACATGATCGTCAAGGTTAAGGAGCCTCTGGCGCAAGAGCGCAAGATGTTGCGCAAGGACCAGATCTTGTTCACCTACCTGCACCTGGCACCAGACCCTGAACAAACCACTGACCTCATGGAAAGTGGCGCAACCTGCATCGCGTACGAAACCGTCACGTCTCCAACCGGCGGACTGCCTCTTCTGGCACCGATGTCGGAGGTGGCCGGGCGCATGTCGATCCAGGCCGGCGCCTATCACCTTGAAAAGGCCCACGGTGGTCTCGGCATTCTTCTTGGCGGTGTGCCGGGCGTTGACCCGGGCAAGGTCGTCGTCATCGGTGGCGGTGTTGTTGGCACCCACGCCATTCATATCGCACTCGGCATGGGCGCCGACGTCTGGGTTCTGGATCGCAACGTCGATGCACTGCGCCGCCTCTGGACGCAATTCGACCGGCCACTGAACACGGTCTACTCAACTCGTGACGCCATTGAGAAACATGTTCTGGATGCGGACCTGGTTATCGGCGGCGTGCTTGTGCCAGGTGCGGCTGCACCAAAGCTTGTCACGGCCGATCACATCAGCCGCATGAAGCCGGGCTCCGTTGTTGTCGACGTTGCGATCGACCAAGGTGGATGCTTCGAAACCTCGAAACCAACCACGCACGATGACCCGACCTACATCGTCGACGATGTTGTGCACTACTGCGTTGCAAACATGCCAGGCGGCGTGCCGCGAACTTCGGCGCGCGCTCTCAACAATGCGACGCTGCCATTCGTCCTTGCCATCGCTGATAAAGGTTGGCGCAAGGCGCTCCAGGATGATGAGCACCTGCGGCAGGGGCTTAACGTCCATGCCGGTCGTGTCACGCACGCAGCTGTTGCTTCAAGCCTCGGCCATGAACACTGGCACGCCGACGACGCGATCCTCGGATAGGATCGCCAAGTCCCTTCTCCCCAAAGCCGAAGGCGTGAGGGGAGAAGGTTAGGATGAGGGGCGACGACAGGCGCAGAGCAAGCTTCTGCCCCTCACCCTAACCCTCTCCCCGCAAGCGGGGAGGGGGGACATCCGTGCTGACTACATCTGGATGCTCATGCAGTGAGCGTTGCCGTTGGCAGCCGGTTTGACCTAAAGCGTCAGTTCCGCCCAACTTATTGAGCACCATTCCCCTTCAGAACGGCAGCCAGGGCAAGCGATGCCAGTCGGGCTGCTGGCGGGTCGGCCCGGCTGGTCAGAACCACAGGCACCTTGCCGCCCATGACGACGCCGGCAGCGCACGCGGCCCGCAAGTAGACCAAAGCTTTGAACAGAACGTTGCCGGCGACGATGTCAGGAACAATGATGGCATCTGCGTCGCCTGTGACGGGGTCACCTTCACGCTTCTTGATCTTGGCAGACTCTTTCGAAAGGATGAGATCAAGCGCCAGAGGCCCGCTGAACGCCGCCTCTGGATGCGCGCCGCGGGCCCATTGAACGAGTTCGTCTGCCTCGATAGCCGACGGCACGGACGGAATGACTTCTTCAGTTGCCGACAACACGGCAACTTTTGGCTGAGCGATCCCAACCGCTTGGCAAACCTCAAGCACACATTCCACCGCGACCTGCCGCGTCTTGAAGTCGGGCGTCACGTTGACGGCGCCATCCGTAATGAGCAATGGCCGGTCGCTTTCCGGCATCGTCATATGGAACACGTGAACAAATCGGCGTCCGTCGCGAATTCCGGTTTCTTTATCGAGCGCGGCTTTCATGAAAACGTCGGTATGGAGCTGGCCCTTCATCAGGACATCGGCACGTCCGTCCTGAACGGCCAGTGTCGCAGCCTTAGCCGCCGCTTCCTCACCCTCTGCTTCGACCAGTTCGAAGGTTTCAATGTCCCAGTTGAGTGCCGCCGCCTCTCGACGGATCGCCTCGCGGTTGCCAACGAACACCGGCAGGATCAGCCCCTCGTCCGTAGCTGCCTTGCACGACTCCATCGGCAACGGTGCGCCGGCATTCGCAATCGCGACGCGTGGACGGTTCGGGTTCGCTTTGGCCTTCTCCAGCAAACTCGCGGGACAGACGGCGGATCGTTGATCAAGAAAGGCAAGCATTTTTAATTCCTGCAAGGGGACAGAGGACTGTCCGGATAGTTCAACCATTAAAAAACGGGGCAGCCAGATCTGACCACCCCGTCTTTCGCATCACATTGCCAGGGCGCGATTACATAACTTGTGTCGCGGCCATGTCATTGCCGTCGATGCCGGCAACAGAAACTGGCTTCTTCATCGCGTCACGGCGGAATGGCTCACCAAGTTCCTGGTTGAGCATAACCTCGATCAACGTGGTCTTGCCGTTCTCCATCTGATCCTTGACCGCTGTTGCCAGCATGTCGGTCAGCTCATCCATGGTCCGAGCTTGAACGCCCTGCAGGCCACAAGCTTGAGCGATACCGGCATAGGAGACCTTGGTGTCGAGTTCCGTGCCGACGAAGTTGTCGTCGAACCACAGTGTGGAGTTCCGCTTCTCAGCACCCCACTGGTAGTTACGGAAGACGATCATTGTGATCGCAGGCCACTCGTCACGGTTGATGGCGGTCAGCTCGTTCACAGCAATACCGAAGGCACCGTCACCAGCGAAGCCTACGACTGGAACATCCGGCTTACCGATCTTGGCGCCAACGATAGCTGGCAGACCGTAACCGCAAGGGCCGAACAGACCTGGAGCCAGGTACTTGCGGCCTTCTTCGAATGACGGATAGGCGTTGCCAATCGCACAGTTGTTGCCGATGTCAGACGAGATGATCGCCTCACGTGGCAGAGCAGCCTGGATCGCACGCCATGCCATGCGTGGGCTCATCCAGTCTGGCTTGTCAGCACGCGCGCGCTCGTTCCAGGTTGTGCCTGGATCATCGTCTTCGTGGTCCATCGAGGAGAGCTGCTGCGCCCAGGCCGACTTGGTCTGTGCAATCGCGGCCTTGCGCTCTTCGCGGCCTGCGTTGCCTGCGGTTGGTGTCAGCTTGGCGAGAAGAGATGTTGCAACCATCTTCGCATCGCCGATGATGCCAACAGATACTTTCTTGGTCAGGCCGATGCGGTCTGGGTTGATGTCAACCTGAATGAGCTTGGCATCAGCCGGCCAGTACTCCATGCCGTATCCAGGCAATGTGGAGAATGGGTTCAGTCGCGTGCCGAGTGCAAGAACGACGTCAGCCTGCTTGATGAGTTCCATACCGGCTTTCGAACCGTTGTAGCCGAGTGGTCCGGCGAACAGCGGGTGAGAGCCAGGGAAGGCATCGTTGTGTTGGTAGCCAACACATACCGGTGCATCCAACTTCTCAGCCAGCGCCTTGGTTGCTTCGATACCATCAGCAAGAACAACGCCAGCGCCGTTTAGAATAACCGGGAACTTCGCGTTGGAGAGCAGGTCGGCGGCCTGCTTGAGTGATTCTTCACCGCCTTGAGGACGCTCAAGCGTGACAACCATTGGCAACTCGATGTCGACAACCTGTGTCCAGAAATCCCGTGGGATGTTCAGCTGTGCTGGAGCAGACAGACGCTTGGCCTGCATAATAACGCGGTTCAGAACTTCGCAAACACGAGACGGGTCGCGGACTTCTTCCTGATAGGCAACCATGTCTTCGAACAGTTTCATCTGCTCGACTTCCTGGAAGCCACCCTGGCCGATTGTTTTGTTGGCAGCCTGCGGTGTGACCAGCAGCAATGGTGTGTGGTTCCAGTAAGCCGTCTTCACAGCTGTGACGAAGTTGGTGATGCCTGGGCCGTTCTGCGCAATCATCATCGACATTTCGCCGGTTGCGCGTGTGTAGCCGTCGGCCATCATGCCGGCGGAACCTTCATGCGCGCAGTCCCAGAAGTGAATGTTTGCCTTTGGGAACAGGTCGGAAATCGGCATCATGGCCGAACCGATGATGCCAAAGGCATGCTTGATGCCGTGCATCTGAAGCACTTTTACGAAGGCTTCTTCCGTCGTCATTTTCATGGGGTTTCTCTCCTCAGAGTTACGTGAGTTGATAGGTAGGAGTTCAGGTTTGAAGAATTAAGCGCGCTTCTTGCGCCACTCAGCGACCTCGGCACGGATCTCCGCGCCGTGGGAGTCGAGGGCGGGTGGAGCGGAGCGGACTTTTGGTGAGACGTGGTCGAACCGGAGCGGGCTGCCAAAGGTCTTGGTTTCAACACCGTTAGGTAGCGTCACCGGCTGCACCCAACCGCAGTGCTCGACCTGCGGGTGAGACATCGCTTCCTTGTAGGAATTGATCTTGCCGCAAGGCACGCCTTCGGCCCCGAAAATGTCTAGCCACTCAGCTGCGGTTTTCTTGGCAAACTCGACCTCGACGATCTCGGCCAGCTCGTATTGGTTCTTGGCACGCAGTGCTGTCGTCTTGAACTCGGGTCTGTCGAGCAGATCCATGCGGTCAATGATACGGCAGACATCTGCGTAGAGTTTGTCGTTGCCGGCAGCCATGGCGAAGTAACCATCGGATGCTTTGAAGGCCTGGTAAGGCGCGTTGCGCGGATGGCGTGATCCCATCCGAGGCGCGCTCGTACCTGTGCCGAAGAACTCACTTGTCTGCAGCGCTGCAATGCCGATCGAGGCACCAAGCATCGACGCATCGATGTGAACACCCTTGCCGGTCTTCTCAACTTCACGCAGGGCCGCTGCGATTGCGAATGCGCCGTAAAGACCGGTCGCAACATCACTGATTGGCACCCCGCATTTCACCGGGTCTTCCTCACCGGTGACACTCATGATGCCGCTTTCAGCCTGGATGACGAGGTCGAAGCCGCCGCGCTTGGCATAAGGGCCCTCAGTTCCGAAGGCGCTGATTGAGCAATAGATGATGGCGGGATTGATCTTCTTGATGTCTTCGTAGCCGAGGCCAAGGCGATCCATCACACCGGGCCGGTTGTTCTCGATAATGACCTGCGCACTGGCGCAGAGATCGAGCGCAACCTGGAGGTCCTGTTCCGACTTGAGATCCATCGCGATGGACCGCTTATTGCGGTTCACCGAACCGAAGTTCTCGCTGTAACCCTCCGTGATCGGCGGCCAGAAACGCATGTCATCACCGGTCGGTTTTTCGACCTTGATGACGTCAGCCCCCATATCCGACAGCAGCATGCCGCAGTAGGGCCCCGAAAGAATATTGGTGAACTCGATTACGCGTACACCTTCAAGAGATTGCATAGTGTGCTCCTCACCTGCCCGGCATGAACCGACCAGCTGCCCCTTGTTACTTGCCGTATTTTTCCCAGTGCGCGCCGAACAAGGCTTCCTCTGAAGGCTTGTCCTCTGCAATCGTCGTCACGAGGTGCGTGACGTTGATGAAGTGGCTCCAGTTCAGGTTTTCACTGATCGTGTTGCCAGCCCAAGTGCCGCCGCCCATTGAGAGTGTGAACGGTAGGGTGTTGTTGAATGAGCCGCCGTTGCCGAAGGTGTGCGCCTGATTGACCAGGACGCGAACGACATCCGTGCTCTCGGCCAACTTACGGGGATGTTCGGCATTTGCTGTGTGGATGCCGACCGAATGGCCCTTGCCGGTTACATCAAGGACGTCGTGCGTGATGCGCATCGCATCGTCGAAGTCCTTGGCACGATAGACGGTTAGAACCAGCGACAGTTTTTCGTCGGCAAAGGTATGCTTGCCAGCAACCGAACCCTCTTCGACCATGAAGAATTTGCGGGACTTTGCTTCTTCCGGCAGTTCGAAAATACCGGCTGTGATGTCGGCATCCTTGGCAATGACCTTGCGGTTGAGATTGCCATTGATCCAGAGCGTATTCTCGACCCGATTCTTTTCATCCGGTGTGCAGCGCCAGCCACCGGCGCGCTCCAGCGCTGCGATGGCATCTTCATAAACATCATCGAGAATAATCACCGAGTTCTCGGACGAGCAGGATGTTGAGTTGTCGAAGATCTTTGATGCGCAGATTTTTTCTGCCGCGTCATCGAGATCGGCTGTGCTGTCGATGATGACCGGTACATTACCAGCGCCAACGCCGATCGACACCGTGCCAGACTGCATGGCGCGCTTGACGTTGTTCTGAGAGCCGGTGACGACATTGAGGTCACAACGGTTCATCAGGGCCTGGGTCATTTCCTTGTTGACCGGGGCTGGCAGGATCTGGACGAGATCTTCTGGATGGCCGGCCTTCTTGAGTTCGGCGCGCATCAGATCTACTGTTTTGCCGGTCGTCGCTGCGCCTGTCGGTGAAGGCGCGATGATCACGGCATTGCCGCCTTTGAGAGCCATCATGGCCTTGTTGACGGGGGTGGCGGCTGGGTTAGTGG
The DNA here is from genome assembly GCA_965247245.1 of Hyphomicrobiaceae bacterium. Classification (GTDB taxonomy): domain Bacteria; phylum Pseudomonadota; class Alphaproteobacteria; order Rhizobiales; family Hyphomicrobiaceae; genus Tectiglobus. The sequence goes on from CBDFGV010000001.1 coordinate 598,850, forward strand.
ATGGGCAGACCGCGCCGACAACGCCAACGGGCTTGCCATACTTCACCATGCCTTTTTCAGGCTCGTCGGAAATCATGCCCACGGTCTTCTCGCGCATCAGGTCGCGCAGCGTGCCGAAGGTCTTGCGGGTGTTCTTGATGATTTTCGAGTCGACGTTGCCGAGGCCGGTGTCTTCAACGGCGAGTTCGGCCAGCATCTTGGCGTTTTCGGGCTTATAGATTGACCACGCGAGTGCGGTGACCGCCTCGTCAACACGGGCCTGATCGTGGTTTTCATACTGTTCCATAGCCGTCCGGGCCTTATCAATCAGCTCCGCAACGATGGCCTCCGGATCTGGCTGGGTATCGATAAGCTGTGCAGCTTGTGACGACATGAACGCCTCCCGTAATTATGGAATTGTCTGAATGGAACCCGGCCGGCGAAAGAGGCCAACCTCTGGAATTGAGCACGACGTTAGCTCATGAAAACGAGAATGCAAACGTTTTCATTTTTTAGTTTTTATGCTAGGTCATGTCCTCATGGTGAGACGAAAACGACGCGTTCGACAGGCGGGAATTTTGGATGTTGCGGCCAAGGCTGGTGTTTCGCCAGCCACCGTTTCGCGCTTCTTTAATCATCCAGACCTCGTCCGCTACGAGACGCGAAACCGCATTCTGGCCTGCGCGACCGAGCTCGGATATGTCCGCAACCGCGCCGCTGGAAGTTTGAACCGCGGACGCACGGCAACGGTTGGGCTGGTCGTGCCGACGGTCGACAACGCCATCTTTGCCGAGCTCATCCAGGAGTTCTCGTCATCGTTGATGGAGCACCACTACTCATTGCTGATCTCGTCGCATGGCTATGACCTGGTCCATGAGGTCGACCTGGTGCGAACCCTCTTGGAACACCAGGTTGACGGTGTCGTCCTGGTCGGCGCCGAGCATGACTCGGAGACATTCCATCTCCTGGACGTGAATAACATGCCGGCGCTGACGGTCTGGAACTGGAGCCGTAAGCCGCGCGTACCGTCCATTGGAACCGACAATCGGGAGCTCGGTCGTCTGGCCGCGCGCCATCTTCTCGACCTGGGCCATCGCGACATTGCCTGCCTATTTCCGGCCGGGAGCCACAATGATCGTGCCGCCGATCGCCGTGATGGCGCCAGGGCGGAACTGTCCAAGTCTGGAGGTTCGGCAATGCTGAAACGCGATGTCGAGTGTCCCTACGACATTGATATCGCCAAGCAGCGTGTCCTGGACCTCCTACGTGAAGAGTCGCCTCCGACAGCCATCCTCGCTGGCAATGACATTATCGCGCAAGCCGCCATGTATGCCGCGATGTCCGTGAAGGCGCAGGTTCCAAGGGACCTTTCGATCATCGGCATCGGGGACTTTCATGGTTCCGCGGCGCTGGAGCCAGGACTAACAACAATTCGGATCCCGGCCGCCGAAATCGCGGTCAGCGCAGCAGAAACGATTGTCGAGATGATCGATGATGGGTTTGCCGACAGCGAGCGCTCGCAGCGTATGGCGCCGGAGTTGATGGTCCGTGGCTCAACTGCCCCGCCGGCCTGATCACTGCTCCTCCGAGTTCCATCTACGAGTGCGGCAGACACTTGCATTTCCGCGTCTGACGGCACAATCTCTCGCGGTAGAGATCTGAAAGGTGAGGGACCCATGGCCATCCTATCGCAGGAGCAAATCGACCAGTTCTGGCGCGATGGCGTCCTGACAGTTGAGAATGCCGTAACGCCGGAGCAGCTACAAAACCTGAAAGCGGACTTTAACGCCTGGGTGGATGAAAGCCGCGGCCACAAAGACCCCTATGGCGAGACTTTGGATGGCCGCATTCGTTTTGACGTCCAGCCGGGGCACTCCGCGGATGCACCAGCTCTGCGTCGCGTTCAGGCGCCGACGGAAGTATCCGACGCGTACTACGATGCAATGGCCAACAGCCGGATGACCGACATGGTCGCCGACCTCATCGGGCCGGATGTCAAACTCCACCACACCAAGATCAATTCCAAGCTGCCCGGTGCTGCGACGGAAGTGAAGTGGCACCAGGACTTCCTGTTCACGCCGCACACGAACTCGGATGTGGTGACAGCGCTGTTGATGGTCGATGAAGTCACCGATGATAACGGGCCACTGGAGGTGCTGAACGGTTCCCACAAAGGTGAGCTACATTCGATCTGGCAGGATGGGACATTCACAGGCGCTGTGGATGAAACAACAGCGGCCAAGATGCAGGCCGGCTCGGTCAAGTGCATGGGGCCGGCCGGATCCGTGTGCTTGATGCACACGCGACTGGCGCACGGTTCCGCTCCGAACCGGTCCGATAACCCAAGGACGCTCTTTATCTGTGTGTACTCCGCAGGCGATGCCATTCCGTTGACACCCAATCCTGTGCCGACCAAGCATCAGGGCGTGTTCGTGCGGGGCGAAGATCGTGGCCAGATCCGCAGCGAAGCCTATGAAGTTGAAACACCGCAGTATCCCAAGACTTCTTTCTTCGCGCAGCAATCAACCGATGAACGCGCCAGCATGTAACAACCAGCAGCTCAGATGCGTGCTGCGGGGCTGAATGGTTTGAGGCAACGATGGCCGTTGCCTCGACTTCCAATATGCCGGGACGCAACCCTCTTTGCGGCAATGAAGGATCAATCCGCCCGATGCAGAACCATTTGCGGGAATGGAATAGACCAGTTGAACTTGTTGCAGGCATCGACCACCAGGCGCGCAATTTCGCGCTCAACATCCTCGTAGCGCGAAGCGAACTTTCCGCGGATAACCGCTTCGACCTCGAATACGATGGCTGAGTCTCCGAGGCTGATGAGGTCGACGTCGACGTTTTCAACGCCGTCGTTGCCCAGGAGATCCATCAAGCCATTCTCAACATGCATGCCGAGCTTGTCGGGGATTTCGTCCGTCGCGATAGCCTGATGTTTGTAATCGAGACCGAACTCAGTCTGGATGCGATAGCCGGTTGAGAGATTGCGCGGCGCTTCCGCAAGAAATGCGCTGGTCTCGAAGGTCACAACAGAGCCGCCAATTTCCTTTACGCGCACCAACTCCGGTGTCTGATTGAGGACAAGTGCGATTTGCTCATCCTTAAGCTGAACCCAGTCACCCTTTCGCGTCGGAAACCAGGCCTCGCCGTGCGCGGCTGGCCGTGAATGCAGGCCAACAAGTTCGCGCACGGGCAGCGTAAACGTTCCGCCATCCAAAGCGGGGTTGACGAGATCCGTGTAGAAATCCAGCCGTTGCACCCGCCAGGGCACGCCGGCCAGCATCACCCTCTCGCCTTCCTGAACAGCGCCGAGGTTTAAGAGCAACGTGATTTGTTCGCTGATACTGGGCAGCATCTTGATCCCGACCCAGGCCGTGGCAATGGCGAAAACGGACGCAATACCAAGCAGCAGCCAGTCGTTCATGATGTTGAAGACAGCCAACATCGCGAGGAACGCCGCAATGGCGGTTGCAACCTTGAACAGTAGACCGGCGAGCCGTGTTGCAAAGCTGCGCGGGATACCCTGCCGGTGCTGTATCCAACCGGCGAGCCGTGCAATCAGTCCCATCACCACGAAGACGCCGCCGAATGCCGAGATCGCAAGCAACAGGTTCAAGCCGCGATTACGGAAGAACTGCGTCGCGTAGGTTCCCAGACCGCCGGAGCTTCGTGACTGTTGATCCATACGAACCGTCAGTTGCTGCTCCGCGGTTTCCTCCAGGTTCTTTGCCTCCTGCTGACGCTCCTGCCAGGTCTTCAGGAGCTTGGCGAGATGCTCGCGTGTGGGCGACGCCTTAGCCTTCGCGGACGGCTTCTCAGGTTGGCTGCTTTCGCTCAGAGCCGAAGAAATCTTACTCTTGTCCCCCTCGACTGAGAGCAAGAGTTCCAGCCGGTCGATCGCGCGCTTCGCAAGCTCTTGCTGCTTTTCAGCGGTAATGAGTGTCCGCTTCAAGCTTTCGATCTGGCGCGCATTCTCAGTGGCATCCTTCATCATCTTGACGAAGGGCTGGATGAGGCTCTCGAGTTCTGCCTGCAGATTGAATTTCTGGTTCTGGTCGCCGTTCGCTTCTTCTTCCGTGACAGCCGTCGTCAAAGCCGAGATTTGCTTGTCGAGTTGCGCGAGGTCCTTGTTCTCCGCCTTGATCTTCTCTTCGACCGTCTTCTTGATGGCCTCTTCTTTCGTCGCCTTCAGCTCCTTGGTGAGCTCCTTAAGCGTGGCAAGGTTCTCGTCGCGGGACTGCAGGAGGCTGCTAAGAGTGTCGAGCGTGTTGAGTGCTTCGTCGCGCAGCTTCTGTTCACGCTGAACGTCCTCGGACTTATCCTGACTGACGGCAGACAGTGGCACGCTGCAGACACTGACAACTGCAATCAAAACAACTGCCCAAAGACGTGACAGCTTGGAAACCAACGCCATGAAAAATTCCTGCTTATTGGTTGGATGAGTTCGACTTCGCATTCTGAATGGCGGACCAGATCCGGTCCGGGGTTGCCGGCATTTCAATATGGGTAATGCCGAGCGGGGCCAATGCATCACAAACTGCGTTGATGGTTGCCGCGATGGATCCGACGGAACCTGCCTCGCCGATACCCTTAGCGCCAACCGGATTGACCTCTGTCGGGACATCCCGCGTGACGAATTGGAATGAAGGAAAGTCATCGGCCCGCGGCATCGTGTAGTCCATGAACGAGCCACTCAGAAGCTGGCCGGACTCAGTATCATGCACCGTGTTCTCGAGCAGCGCTTGCCCGGCACCTTGAACAATGCCGCCATGCATTTGCCCTTGCGCGAGTGTCGGATTGAGAACGGTGCCGATGTCTTCACACACGCTGTACTTCACGATCTCGATGGCACCGGTGTCGGGATCAATCTCGACTTCGCACATATGACAGCCGTTCGGGAACGTCACAGCTGATGGGTCAAATTCACCGTCAGCGGCCAGTCCAGCCGGATCTTTTTCCGCAGCGAAGGCTGCGACCTCATTGAGATGCACCGAACTCGCAGCGCCGGCCACTTGGAATGTGCCTGTCTCAAAGACAATCTGATCAGAGGACGCCTGTAACATCTCCGCTGCAACGGGCTTGGCAACCTCAATCAGGTTGTCAGTTGTAACCATGACAGATGACGCACCGACCGGAGTCGCACTTGAGCCGCCGTTGCCGCGGCCCGCACTGAGCAAATCAGTGTCACCCTGCTTGTAGGTGACCTGCTCCACCGGGATGCCGAGCCTCTCGGCAACCAGGTTTGAGAACGCTGTCTCAGTCCCTTGCCCGACAGACATAATTCCGGAATAGAGTGTGACCTGGCCATTGCCGGCAATATGCAATCGAGACTGATCCTTGCCGGGCTTGACGAACGGTCCGCCGGCAACCTCGATCGGGTTGGACATGCCAAGCCCGCGCAACTTACCCCTTCCGGCGGCCTCAGCACGACGTGCTTCGAAGCTATCGCGGTCCGCCAGCTGGCCGGCTTCAACCATGTTCTGTTCAAACTCACCGCAATCGTATTTGAACGTAAAGCCGGTGTCGTAGGGCATCTCCTCCGGCTGGATCAGATTGCGCCGCCGCAATTCAAAAGGATCAATGCCCATCTCACGCGCTGCCACATCTATCACCCGCTCAATGGCAAATGTGGCCTCCGGTCGACCAGCACCACGATAGGGAGCTGTCACCTGTGTGTGCGTATGAATACCGTGCACCTCGCCGACAATCGTGCCAATCTTATAGACCCCGGCAATGCCACCGAAGTTGCCGATCATGTTCAGCGAGCGCCGCGACAGAAACGCACCGATATTGCAGTGGCAAACAACTTTCAGCCCAAGAAACTTGCCGTCACCATCGAGCGCAAGATCCACCGTTAGGCGCACGTCGCGGCCATGCTCGTCAGACTGAAAGCCTTCGATCCTGTCGGAGATCCATCGTACTGGTCGGTTGAGCTTGCGCGCGGCCCAGCTCACCAAGACATCTTCCGGATAGACGCCGCTCTTCATGCCAAACGATCCGCCGACATCGCCGGCCAGCACCCGGATCTGATCCGGATCCATATTGAGCATGCTGGCCAGGCCGCCGCGAATTGGGAAATGGTTCTGCGTCGAAGATTGAACAACGAGGCGGCCGTCTTCCATGTAGGCCAGGGTGCCACGCGGTTCCATGGCGTTGACGATGACGCGTGTGACGTGGCTCTCCAAGCGCGCAACATGAGCAGCTTGCGCTTTGGCTGTCTCAAGTGCCGCCTCGTCACCTTTCTTCCAGACGAACGCGACGTTGCCGGGAACCTCGGTCCAGACAAGCGGCGCGCCATCTGATTGCGCCCCGATCGTGTCGACAACCACATCAAGCTCGTCGGCATCGATATCGACGAGCTCCGCACCATCAACGGCAGCTGCCTTTGTTTCTGCTATGACAAGGGCAACTGCTTCCCCGAGATGCAGAATACGATCGCGTGCCAGGATGCGACGGCACGCCTGAAAGGCTTCCTGACCATCCGGGCGCGGATGTGTGACGCCGCACGGTTGGTCGCCAATGCCGTCAGCGGCGAGGTCGGCAGCCGTACAGACGGCGAGAACACCCGGCGCGGCCAAGGCGTCATCCGTGTGAATGGTGTTGATTTTTGCGTGGGCAAACGGCGCCCGGACAATTTGCGCGTGCGCGATATTCTCGACACCGATATCCGAAACATACGAACCGCGGCCAGTGATGAAGCGGTCGTCTTCGATCCGGCCTTGATAATCCGCATTTGTGCCCATGGCGTGCCCCTGAGTGATCATCAGCTTGGAGCGTGACCGGGTGGACCCAGCCGCTCGCATGTTTTCAATTGAGGTATTCGTTATCAGCATAAGCGGGCAGCAGGGCGCCAGCAAGGCGACCGAAGGTCTGGCGCAAACGATGCCAGATCAGCGACAGAAAATCTGGATGTGATCACCAGTCAGCTGGCGAAGCTGCAGCAACTGTGGAACACTTCTGAGTCTGAACCTATTGGACGGAAATCGAACATGGAAGTCGCGACACTGACCGCTAAGCGTCATTCAGCAGCCGACATGGCTGCCGTGCAGGAGTATTTCCACAGCCGCAACTGGACCGACGGCCTGCCTATCGTACCGCCGACACCGGAGGCGGTGAAGGCATGTCTCGACTGGGTTGTCATGCCGCCGGATCAGCTGGTCGGTATCGAGCCGGTACGCGAGCGCCCGATCACGGCTGAAAAGCTCGCGATAAACGCCGTCATGGCCGGCTGCCTGCCGATGCATTTTCCTGTTGTCGTCGCAGCATTCAGCGCGATGCTGCGCGAACCGTTCTTGATGCATGGCGCGACTGCGAGCACCGGAGGATGTGCCGTCCTGATCATCGTCAATGGCCCGATCCGGCAAGAAATCGGTATGGACGGGACGTTCAATGCGCTCGCGTCCAGTGACCGCGCCTCGACGGCGATTGGCCGGGCCATTCGCTTGATCCTGGGCAATCTGCTCGATGTCAGACCTGGTGAGATCGACCGCTCGACTTTCGGTCATCCGGGAAAGATCAGCTACTGCATTGCCGAGGATGAAGCCAACTCACCTTGGAAGCCACTGGCAGACGAGCAGGGGATCCCAGAGGGCATGTCAGCGGTCACCGTGATGGCGGCGGGATCGCCTCGCCAAATCATGAATGAGTGGACAACCAATCCGGAAGAAATTCTCGATACGTTTTGCCGGTGAGATCAAAGCCAACATGCGGCACTATTCGATCTGGCCCGGCAACTACGCCATTTTCATTCCACCGCAGTTGCGCACGCATTTTGCCAACGCCGGTTGGTCAAAGGCTGACATCCGCCAGTACATGTTTGAAACGGCTCGCATTCATCGCCGGGAGTGGGCAGAGTGTGGCAAGGGAGCAGTCGTGCTGGATAAGGGCGACAAGGAATATGCGGCGCTGCCCAGCCCGGATCATCTGTTGGTCGTCGCAGCAGGCGGACCCGCCGGAGGCTTTGGCGCTGTTATTCCACCTTGGCTTGGCCACAAGAGCCGTGCCGTCACAGTTGCGATAGATGCCTGTATTGATTGCGAACCGTGAAACTTGGCCTTAGCGTGTTTATGAATAACCGACTGAATCGAGGGTTCGACCAATGACCATCGAGTTTCTAGATCCAACACACGAAGGCGGCTCAAGCGGCTTTCAACTGGCCGGCAGAATAACGTCGCTCAAAGGGGCGACGGTTGCGATCGTGTCAAACGGCAAGCGCAACACCAAGCCATTCTTCGATGCCATTGCCAACGAACTGCAAGCCAACCACGGCGTTTCGGAAGTCGTGCGGATTACCAAATCGAACTACAGCGCACCGGTTGAGCCGGGCCTCCTCAAGGAAGCGGAGAAATGGCAGGCGCTGATCTCCGGTGTCGGGGATTGAGGCAGCTGTTCGTCGTGCAGTTTGCATGACGCGATCATTGGAGAGCGCCTCGGTCTGCCGTCGATTGGTGTCATGACCACACAGTTCGTCAGCGCCGCCGAACTTATGGCACGCGTGCTCGGGGCTGATGGTTATCCGTTTGTCACGATTGAGCATCCGATCAGCAGCGCCAGCCAGGAACAGTTGGAAGCGCGCGCAGCGCAAACCGTGGCGGAGGGCCTGGACATCCTGACGGGTAAGACCCCGATGGTGTCTGCTTAGGACGTACAATCGAATTGCCATCAATGCCGCTTGTTCAAACCAGCGCTGGCCAAATCGAAACCATTGAGCATGGTGACGGCCCACAGGCGTTTGTCCTGGTGCATGCAGCTGGCGCCGGCCCACTTGCCTATGATCGGCTGGTCCAAGAGCTGGCGAGCAAGCAACGCCGGTTTGTGGCCGGAGCCCGGGTTGGTTACGGCGACACGGATATCGCAAGCGACAGCGATCTCATTGCTCTGAACGTCGCCGCAACTGATGCGTTGCTCGCGAGCGTTGCTGGCCAAGATTGCGTGCTTTTCGGCCATTCCATGGGCGGCCTGATCAGCTTGCTCTGCGCCGCAAACAATCTTGGCAATTGCGCTGGGAAGCCAAAGGCACTCATCCTCTACGATCCGATCCTGGTCACGCTGTTACAACCCAACATCGACGCAGAGCGTGCCGCACTTGAATGGGATCGCGCAATTATCACGAAGCTCCGGGCAGAGGTGGCAACTGGACAGCCGGAAGCCGGTGTCCGAGAATTCATCGAAGCCTGGAATGGTCAGCCTTGGCAGAACCTGCCGGACCGTGTTCGCAACCAATTCATAGGGTTGGCTGAGACACTGGCTGCCGAGACAGCGGCGACGTCGTACTATCCCTTAGATGAAGAGATGCTCCGGCAAATTGATCTTCCAACCTTGATCCTGGTCGGCGAGCGCTCACCCGCTTTGATCCATCTGACGGCTGCCCGCGCAGCCAAACTGATCCCAGCCGCCAAAGTTGAATTGATCGCAGGCGCTGACCATATGGGTCCGGTAAACAAGCCCAAAGCGCTCGCTCCGGCAATCGAGAGATTTCTTGAGCAACTTTAATAAGCATCATCTTTGTGCTTTAAGCTGCCGCCAGTTACGTAGTTCAAACCAAAAGCACGATCACCCAGAGGGTTGGCATGAGTGACACGATCGAGGGCTATCACGCCCATATCTATTTTGACGCCACGACAATCGACAAAGCGCGCAAGGTCTGTGAGACCTGCCGGGATCTGTTTGGTGTCGAAATGGGCCGGGTTCACGAGAAGCCGGTTGGCCCGCACCCCGACTGGAGTTGCCAGCTGGCCTTTGGCCCCGAAAAGTTTGCTGACGTCACAAGCTGGCTGATGCTCAATCGCGACGGCCTCGTTGTGTTCCTCCATCCGGAAACAGGCAACGCGCTTTTGGATCATCGTGACCGCGCGACCTGGATGGGCGACATGCGCCCTCTCAATCTGTCAATCTTTGACAAGTAGGTCTGCAGCGCACCCGATCATTTCTCGTCAGGATAACGCGTCCCCGTGTAGTCATGCTCGAAGTACTGTGGGCGACCGGCCGGCCAAGGATCGCCCCACAGCTGCTGTCCGCCGTCCACGGTGATAACCTCTCCTGTGATGAACTTGCCGGAGGGGCCAGCGAGATAAATGATGGACTCGGCGACATCCCATTCATCGCCGGCACGCCGCATCGGATTTGAATGCCAGAACGTATTACGGCCTTCATCAGAGTAGCGTCCGAAAGCCGATGACTCACAACACCCCGGTGCCATGCAGTTGACCCGGATGTTGTGTGGCGCCCATTCGACAGCGACTGTCTTAGTCATGTAGATGACGCCGGCGCGCGCAGCGGCCGTATGCGCCATTTGTGGTAAGCCGCGCCAAATGTCCGCGACGACATTAACGATGGCGCCGGACTGCTCATTGGCAATCCACCGCTTTGCGGCGGCCTGGCTCATGTACCAGGTGCCGTTGAGGTTGGTGTCGACGACGGCCTGCCAGCCCTTCACGGAAAGCTCGACGGCCGGTTGCGCGTATTGACCGCCGGCGTTGTTGACCAACACATCAATGCGCCCGTGCGTGGTCCAGATCTTGTCCATCATCGCATCAACAGCATCCGCATCACGAATGGTCATCGCGTGAGTGTCGATGGACAAGTCATTTTCATTAAAAAGCCTGGCAATGCTTGAGAGCTTGTCCTCGTCGCGGCCGCATATGATGACCTTCGCACCTAGCCGCGCGAACAGAAGTGCTGTTGCCTTGCCGAGACCACTGCCACCGCCCGAAACGAGCACGACCTGATCGGCGAACAAGTCATCGCGGTAAACGGTGGTGCGGTCCAGCATCTGGGCATCTGACATACCGTAGGTGTCAGTCATCGCAGCCATGTCCTTTCACTATGCAACTCTCAGTCACGTATCATACTTTCGAGTTTAGCTTGAACCATCTCACGCCCCTGCTCGGCGGCCCATTTGATCGTGGTCTTGGGCGGCCGGGCGGGGGCGTGGGTAGGCGGTGCGGTTCCGGCTAAGCCGGAAAAGATTTAGACCGGGCAGTCCTTTGGGAAATCAGGCTTGCGTTTCTCTTTGTGGGCGGCGAGGCCTTCCTTCACTTCTTCACCGGCAAAGCCAAGGATCTCAAGCGCCGTCGACGTATCGAACGTCGGGCCGGCCATCCTTAGCCAGTTATTGAGCGCGTACTTGGTCCACCGGATCGCGCTTTGCGCACCGTTGGCAAGTTCCGTTGCGACGTCCATGGCCGTCTCTTGCAGCTTGTCATCTTCCACGCACATGGAGACAAGGCCGATGCGTTCGGCTTCTTCGCCCCGCAACGGTTTGCATGTCAGCAGGTAGTACTTGGCTTTCGCCATGCCGCAGAGCAACGGCCAGATGATGCAGGCCGCATCACCCGCGGCAACACCAAGCCGGGTATGGCCGTCGACAATGCGCGCTGCCTTGCCGGCGATCGAGACATCGGCCAGAAGACCCACAACCAGACCAGCGCCAACGGCCGGTCCGTTAATGGCCGATACAATCACCTTGTTGCAGTTGATGATATTGTAGACGAGATCGCGCGCTTCCTTCCACGTGGCCATCCGCGTCTGCGGATCTTCGATGATCTTTTCAATCAGGCCAAAGTCACCACCGGCGGAAAAGGCTCTGCCTTCGCCGGTCACCACCACGGCGCGCACGGTCGGGTCCGCATCAATCTCGCGCCAGATATAGGTCAGCTGGGTGTGCGTTTCCTGATCGACCGAGTTGTAAGTCTCAGGATTGTCGAATGTAAGCTTGAGAATGCCGTCGGCCGGCCGCTCAATGCGCAGTTTGTCGAAGGCGGCGTAACGGTCGGTCATTGCGGTGCTCCTGGTTTGTCGGTATTTGTCGGGTGCGATTCAAAAAAAGTTAGTCGAAGTTGGGCTTGCGTCGTGCTTCAAACGCGGCAAGACCTTCAGCGGTATCAGGGCCGACGATGTGACGGGCGGCGGCCTCGGCTTCAAGGGCCATGGCGTCTGCGTTGCTGAGAGCAAGACCTTCTCGCGCCAATCGCTTCATTTCGGCCAGGCCTTGGCGGCTGCGCTCGGTCAGCTGGGTCGCGTAAACCATTGCATCGGCCTGCAGCGCATCATCCTCTGAGACTGTATTGACGAGGCCTATGGCGTGCGCCTCTTCGGCCGTGAGCCATTTGCCGGAATACATCAGGTCGAGCGCACGGCGCAGTCCGATAAGACGCGGGAGACGTTGACTGCTGCCCCATCCCGGTATCAGTCCGTATTGGGCATGCTGGTCACCGAGGCGGGCGCTCTTCGCTGCAAAGACGACATCAGCGCCAAGCATCAGTTCGAGGCCGCCGGCGAGCGCGAGACCTTGGACGGCAGCAACAACGGGTAAGGGACCGGCCTCCAAAGCGAGCAGCGTATTGTGCCCCAGATCCATCAACGATCGGACTTTTGTCTCGTCGTCGCGGATCGACTTGACCTCTTCGAGGTCGGCGCCCGTACAGAAGTTCTTGCCCTGTGCGCGGATCAGAATGGCACGGACGTCTTCATTGTTCTCGAAGTCCTCACGGGCGCCGCTGATCAGCTCCCAGGCACGCTTAGAAAGGCAGTTGAATTTATCAGGGCGCGCCAGCTCAATGATACCGACACGGCCTTCAATCGTTACGATGACGGGCTCGCTCATATCATTCCGTCGCCTTCGGCTTGTCGGACTCAGCGACGTACGCGCGCGCTTCCTTGGAATACTGAACAGCCATCCGGCCAATCTTTTCGCGGGCAATCACCAGCTTCTGGATCTGCGCCGTGCCATCGCCAATCTCAAGCCCCATGACATCGCGCATGCGCTGCTGATGCGGCAGGTTCATTGTGTAGCCGTAGTGACCATTGGTGATCAGGCATTGATGGATAATATCAACGCAGATCTTCGGGCCATACCATTTGCACATGGCGGCTTCTGACGTGTGCGGCTTGCCGGCATCGCGCAGCGCGAGCGTGTGATAGGCCAGCAGTTTCAGCATGGTCAGTTGCGTCTCAGCTTCCGCCAGGGGGAATGTCACGCCCTGGTATTGTGCAATCGGCGCTCCGAACGTTTCGCGCTCTTTGGTGTACTCCCAGGTTTCATCCAGTGAAGCACGCGCGGCGCCATGGCACTCAAGCGCGATCAAAGCGCGCGAATAGTCAAAGCCACTCATGATCTGGGAGAAGCCCTTGCCTTCTTCACCGAGCAGGCATTCGGGCGGCACGAAGACATCATCGAAGAACACCGAACCGCGTGACACGGACTTTGTTCCGAAGTCTTCAAACTTTGTGCGGGTAATGCCGGGCTGATTGAGATCGACAAAGAAGCCGCTGACGCCACGGGCACCGGAGCCAGGCTCGCCGGTGCGCGCGAAGATGAGCGCAACATCCGCCTCGCCCGCAAAACTCATCGAGGTTTTCTCGCCGCGCAAGACATAGCCGTTGCCGGACTTCTTGGCACTGACAACGAGGTTCGCGGCATCAGAACCACCGCGCGGCTCCGTCAAACCAAGCCCAATGATGGCCTCTCCCTGCACAATCTTCGGAACCCACTCAGCGGCGAGGTCCTTTGCGCCGAACTTGGCAACGATGTCACCCAGCAGGCCGCTCACCAGCTGCACATAGCTCATTGGGAAATCGCCATAGGCAATTTCATCCATAATGACGCCGGCCGTCACGCTCGAGGCGCCGAGACCGCCAAACTCTTCCGGCAACTCGACACCGATCAAGCCCAAAGCGCCCATCTCCCTGACGAGGTCACGGTTGAGCGTCGCCGTGCGATCGGCTTCTTGGTACTGCGGCTGGAGTTTCTCACGCGCAAACCTGCGCGCGGTATCCTGCATTGCCAGTTGTTCGTCAGAGAGTTCGAAGTCCATGAGTGGCCCTCAGGTTGTCACTAACCGTGCATCGTCAGTCCGCCGGACACGCTGATCGTTTGCCCGGTGATGTAAGCAGCATCATCACTGGCGAGGAAGGCGATGATCCCTGGATAGTCATCTGGTTGTCCGAGCCGGCGCATCGGAATGGCACGCTGCAATCCGTCGACAATCTTCTGCCCGGCATCGCCTGCTGCAACTTGCGCGAAGAGCGGCGTATCCGTCGGACCCGGACAGACGGTATTGATGCGAATGCCGGCCCGCGTCAGTTCGCGTGACAATGTCTTGCCGAATGCCACGATCCCGCCTTTGGCTGCGGAGTAGACGGCCTCACCGGACGAACCAACCCGGCCGGCATCTGACGAAACATTCACGACACACCCCGCCTTGCGCTCGACCATGCCCGGCAGAACCGCGAAGTGCATGTGGATTGGGCCGTAGAGATTGATGTCGATGACCTTCTTCCAAAGCTCCGGATCGGTTTGCAGGAACGGCACGATCTTGTCCCATCCGGCATTGTTGATCAGGATGTCCGTCGGTCCGAGAGCGCTCTCGAACGATGCGACGGCTGTCTGAACGGCACCCAGATCAGAGATGTCCGCTTCAAACGCCTGTGCCGTGCCACCGGCATCGGTGATCAATTGTGCTGTCTCCTCCGCACCAGCCTTATTGATGTCGAACACGCCGACCTTGCATCCCTCTTCGCCCATGCGTTGGCAAATGGCGCGTCCGATACCGCTGCCACCGCCGGTCACAATGGCTGCCTTGTCTTGAAGTCCTCGCATCGTTACGTCCCTCGCGTTAGAAAACGGCCTTGGCGATCTCGTCGAGTTGTTTGCCCATCTCTGCTTCGGTCTCGACATGCGTCGGGCGTACGACGACCCGATCCGCGCCTGCTTCGATGTAGCTTTCGATCAGGTCGCGCTTGGGTTCCTGCCCAAAGATCGAGACCTCAATCTTCTTCGGATCGCGGCCCGCCGCCGTTGCGCGCTCATTTAACTCGGCGCGCTTGTCTTTGAGTTCTTCAAAGGTGATGCGGTTGGGCAGCCAACCATCGGCATGGGCGACAATGCGCTCGATCACCTTTGGCGCCATGCCGCCAATGATGATCGGTGGCCATGGCTTTTGCGCCGGCTTCGGGAACGAACGCACTTTCGGGAACTTGTAGTATTTGCCTTCGAAGGCGGCCTCGTCATTGCTCCACAAGGTCTTCATCACATCCAGCGCTTCGCGGGTCTGCGTCCAGCGCCGGGGGAAGTCGCCTCCGAAGAGTTCGACTTCCTCGCGCAACCAGCCGGTACCAATACCGAACAGAAAGCGGCCACCGCTGTGAAAATCGAGGGCCGCCACCTCTTTGGCGAGGATCAGCGGGTTGCGTTGCGGCACCAGCGTGATCCCGGTGCCGAGCAGGATCTTGGACGTCACCGCCGACGCTCGGGCGAGCGCGATGTAAGGCTCATTGAAGTGCGAGTAAGTCCACGGGATTTCGCCACCTGTCGAAGGAAACGGACTGTCGCTCTCAACCGGTGTCGCCGGGTGCTCGGCATACCAGAGTGAGTCAAAGCCCAGTTCCTCGGCCTTGCGCCCCATGAAGGCAGGGTCGATTGTGTAGGCCGGCAATGGTGTTGAAAGTCCGACTTTCATTGGTTCAATCCTTCTCGGTCAGTGCTCGAGTTTCAAAAGTCAGTTGATAGCCTAAGCTTCGGCATCAGCCGGCCGGCCTGCCATCATGCGCACCGCCTTGTAGGCGATCACTGTGTCACCGTTCTGGTTGACCACGTTGTTCATCGTTGTGACGATGCCACGGTTCCCCTTGCTCGTCGGCCGGATGTTGAGCACCTCCACTTCAGCATGGACGGTGTCACCAGCAAAAACCGGTTTCAGAATCTTCTTTTCAACCTCAAGCAGCGCGAGGCCGGTGGTCTGCATAGTCGACTGGATAAGCAGGCCCTCGATGATGGTGTAGGTGCAGGCAGCCGGCACAACCCGGCCCTGAATGGCGCCGTGGTGATCGTTGAAGGACAAATCCGTGAAGATGGTTTCGACCATGCCCGTCACGCCGATGAACTGAACGAGGTCGGCCTCAGTGATCGTGCGATTGAGCGTGCGGAATTGGTAACCCTCGCTAAGGTCATCCCAGTAAAACCCTATACCAACTGTCTTCACGGCCATCCTCTGAGTTTAAGGTCTGCAGGTGTCTTGCGGATCATAGCAATCCGCTGTGCCGGGCGGGTCAACAGCTGGTTCGCGTGAAATCCGGTGGACGATAGCAGTTACTGACTTTGCATTGGCCGTCAGGGGCAATCCGCTCTTAAACTAGGGCGCGAAACGTCGACCGGGAGCGCAAGGCATGGCATCGATTGTCCTCATACATGGAGCCTATCAGGGCGGTTGGATCTGGCAGCAGGTCGCGCGCCGCCTGACGGATGCCGGCCACTCCGTCTTGACGCCGACCCTGGATGGTTGCGCCGAACGCGCCCATCAGTTGCGCGCTGGGATTACAACCGAAATGCACGCCGATGAAATCGTGCAACTGCTCCACTACTACGACCTCAAGGATGTCGTGCTGGCGGCAACGTCAAGCGGCGGCATGGTGATGGCACGCGCGGCGCAGGAAGCGCGCGCGCGGATCGGTCGGCTCGCGTTCGTCGATGCGCTGGCTTTGCTCGATGGCGAAAAGATCCGCGATATCGTCACCCGACCGGCAGCAATTGAGACTGATCTTGGTGTCGGTCCTTCAAAGGAAGATGCCGAGGGCCGCCTGCTCACAGATCTCGATCCGCAGTTGCGCAGTTGGACGGCAGAGCGTTTCACGCTGCATCCAAGAGCCATCTTCTATCAGCCGGTCGATTTGAAGTCGTTCTGGGATCAGTCTTGGGATGCCTCGGTCGTCTACTGCTCCGGTGCCGCCAATCCCGGTGAAGCCCACATTAGCCGGACCTGCGATAAGCTTGGCGGTAAATGGCATGTCCTCGACACCGGCCACTACCCGATGCTGACCATGCCCGATGAAGTCGCAAAGATTATTGCGAACGGTTAGGCGGGGCTGTCGAGCCAAACCCCAAAACAAAATGTGTGACTTTCGCCAACGGCATAACTGCACAAGTATCGCGTTGGTATGGTGCGGAAGTTGACGACTGGTGAACCTACCGGATCTGGCATGGGTGCTGGAAGCGATGGACGGTCTCAAAGTACGGGGACGTGTCAGCGAGGTAGAGGGGAGTGAGCGTGAGTAAACTTGACGCGTTCGATAGTGCCACCGGCTATTTCACCTGGTTCGTCCGATTCAACGGTCGATTACGACAAGACGGAGGCGGCACGAAGTGCGACGCGGACCATGCCCGTATGATTGGCAAAGAGATTCACGACTGTACAGACCAACGGCCGATAACCATTGAAATATACAAGGATGGTATCCCGTTTGAGACCTATGATGGAGAACACTGGACGAGGCTAAAAGACGAGCTAACTTGATGTGGATACTCTCACCCGTCTTGGTCGTGGTCCACTGCGTCTTGCCGTGCCAGTAGTGAGAGAGCGGTGGACTCGATGGTTCAGCTTGTGAGAGCCACTGATGCGGCAATTCTGTGATGTTTCGTTTTCTAACGGCTGAAAGACTTGGTTTCTTGCGCGCCGAGAGGAGCAAGGATGGCTGGCTTAACCCACTCCGTCTTCTATGAACGCAAGTTGTGCATTTGATTGATCGAATGAGGTCTGGAAAATGAAATTCGACCTAACGGACAAGATCATAATCATCACAGTGTGGTCGGGCTTTGTCGTTGCCGCCCTTTTCGTTCTGGCACTTAGCGAGACGCTCATGATCGGGGGGATAACGGGCGGCATCGCGGGGCTAATTTATGGCATGTACTACGCGATCAGGAGACGCAAGAAACAACGATAAACACGAAGCTTCACCACCACCACCTCACTCCCGCCCAACCAGATACTCCTTCGCAAACATGACGTGGATGCCTTTGTTGCCGTTGACGACCTGGGTGACGCGGAGGTCGGCCGCGAGGCTGCACAGCGCATAAGCCTCCGCCTTGGTGAGGCCGGTACGCGCTGAAATCAGATCGATCATCTGGCGTAGCGCGATCGTCACGCAGGTATCGAGGTCTGGATCGAACGCCATCGTGATCATGTGCGTCGGCGTTTCGGCCAAGGGCCACTTGAGCGACATGTCTTCGCGGATATGCAACTCGAATGTGCCGATGAGCCCGGTCTCAATCGCCGTGACGCAGACCTCACCGTCGCCTTGGGCACCGTGGCCGTCGCCGGCTGAGAACTGCGCGCCATCCTGAAAGATCGGCAGGTAGAGCGTCGTGCCGGCCACCAATTCCTTGTTGTCGAGGTTGCCGCCGTTGCGCCGCGGCGGCAACGTGCTGACCATGCCCCAGTTGGTCGGCGGCGCCACGCCCATCACGCCGAAAAACGGCTGCAAAGGCAGTTCCAATCCCCACGGCAGCGTGCCAACCATGCGTTCACTGTCGAGGGTAATGTGCATCAGATGCGTCTCATCGAAATCGTCCGGCAGGGCACCGGCCAGCGGGCGAATACGATTGTAGCCCCAGTCATAATTGAGGCCGATATCCTTGATGCGAACTTCCAGGACCTGTCCGGCTTTCGCGCCGCGCACGGCAACCGGGCCCGTACAGATATGGCCGGGCAGTTTCATCGGAACCTTGGCATGGATTTCTTCCAGCGCCGGGGGCACGACGAGCGGCGCCTTCGGCATATCGTCCGGCCGGCCCGACACCGTCGAGATCACAACCGTCTCGCCGCTCTCAATAGTCAGCAACGGCTCCAGCGCCGCATCGAAGTAACCCCAATGGACGGTCTCCGGACCAGCTTCCAGTTTATGCGCCATGGTGACAACTCCTCAGCAATTATGTGTTGGCATGCCAGAACCCGAGCGCGTGCTCGACGAGCATCAGCCGGCACGCAGTTCGAGATCAGACGGATCCAGGGACGGCAGCCGCGACGGCGAAAACGGTGCCAGGTCAACGGGAGAGACCGCGCCGCCAAGTAGGGTATCCGCGAGAGCCTCAGCTGTACCCGGTGCATTCAGCATTCCCCAGACCGAGTGGCCGGTCGCAACATAGGCATTCTCGTAGCCATCGATCGCCCCGATAATCGGAATGCCGTCGGCAGTCACCGGGCGGAAGCAGGCCTGCTCGGCGATAACATCTGCGTCGGCCAGCTGTGGCACCAGGCTGATGCTGACTCGTCGCAGTCTTTCGCAGCCGCCGTCCTCCGGTAACACGCGTGCCGGATCAACCGGCAGCGCATCGTCGCCAGAAAGCCCGCAGACATAGAGAGAACCATCGGCACGCGGCACAATCTCGGGCGCGAGATGCTCACCATCCGTGTCCTCGAACTCAGCAAAGATCGTCTCCGGCGGCAACGCGACCTTGGGCTTGAAGATAACGCTATGCCCTTTGAGACCATAGATCAGTGGCAATGGCAGCCACTGTGCTGCGAGCAGGGACCAGGGCCCGAGCGCGAGGACCACGGCGTCGCCCTCGACCTGTGTGCCATCTTCGAGCGTGATACCGCGAATATCCGCGCCTGCCGCAGTGTGGAGCAGTCCTGAGACAGCACCGAACTTCAACTGCGCGCCGTTTCTCACAGCACCATCCACCAAGGCCTTGGTGAAAGCTTCCGGATCAAGTTGTGCGGTCGTTGACGGTGTGCCGAGTTGCCGACGGTGGACGACGTCATCCGCCAACCATGCGGCGAGGTCATTTTGCCCGCGCGTGCCAAGCGAACGCCGGACGCTTTTCGCACCGCTATAGGTATCGACTTTGCGATAGCCATAGGGGTTGCCCAGGGCATCGGCCCATTGTTCATGCAAGGCAAAGCTACGTCGTGCGAGCGGCGCGACCGGTGTGCCGTCACACCAGTCCTGGGCCAGGAAGCCACCAGATTTGCCTGACGCGCAACCACCAACTTTCCAGCGTTCGATGATGGTCACATCGGCGCCGCGGCCACTCAGTTCGTAGGCGAGCGCGCCGCCGATGACGCCAGCGCCACAAATGACGATATGCATTGCTCTCACGTCCTCGCTTGCTGACGTTCATCCTGAATTCGTGCCAATGATCGGCCTAAGGACGACCGCCGGCAATCCTGATGTTGGCACCGGCCACGTACGAGGCCTTGTCAGACATCAGCCAAACAATGCCCTCCGCAATTTCTTCTGCTTCGCCGATCCGACCGATCGGAATGCCGGGTCCCGCAGTTTCAAGTACCGTTGGGTTCGGCATGTCGGTGCGCGTCAGGCCTGGCGCTACGGCATTAACGCGAATGCCTTCGCCAGCAACTTCCTGCGACAGGCCGATCGTCAGCGAGTTCACAGCTCCCTTTGATACGGCGTAGAGAATGTTGTCATTGGCGCCGCCGCGATGAGCAGAGCCGGATGAGACATTGACGATCACGCCACCCTGGCCGCCATGATTTGTCGACATGCGTTTGACCGCGGCGCGCGCGCAAAGAATATAGCCTGTGACATTGACGGCGAGGACCCGCTCAACGGCATCAACCGTCAACGCTTCGAGCTTGCCGCGCGGCCCGACAATACCGGCATTGTTCACGAGGGCATCGAGGCGGCCCCATTTCGTTTCGACCTCGCCGAACATGCGCTCAACATCTGCTTCGACCGCCGTGTCAGCCTGGACGACGATGGCTTCACCGCCAGCAGCAACCACGGCAGCCGCAACCTCCTGGGCTGCTTGTTCGCTGTTGACGTAGTTGACGGCCACGGCCCAGCCATCCTGACCCAGGCACTTGGCAGTGGCCGCTCCAATACCGCGGCTGCCACCTGTGACGATCGCGACTTTGCGCTCCATGATGCACTCCCTTTAATCGTTCTTATCGCTCAATCAGTGTCAGTTTGAATAAACGGTCCAATGCCGGCGCGTCCAAAAGCCGGTCGCGCCTGGATGGCAGCCCACCAGGTTGCAACACGCGGACGTTTCGCCTCGGTCATCTCATCTGGCGCGATCTCTTCGTCGATCCGTTTGATAAACGGAACGGCGGCAATATCGGCAATCGAATAAGCGCCACTGACCAACCAGCCATGTGGGTCCATGGCAGCTTCCATGCGATCCAACAGTCCGATTAGCTTGGCACGTGCTTCACCGCGTTCTTCTTCGGTGTAGGGGCGCCGCGCAACCCGCATCCAGGCTTCCTTGCGTTCAGGACTCGGGATTTTCGCGATGATCTCTGCCAGTTCGTCATCGCTCCACTGCTGCGCCACCTTCTGCAACTGATGACGCCAGTTGAAGATCACAAGGTTACCAATCAGGCCGTCAATGTGCCGAATCCAGTTGCGCATCTTGGCACGCTCATAGGCATCGTCCGGGCGCAGAGGCGGATCCGGTATGATCTCATCGAGGTACTCGCAGATCGTGCCGCTCTCATGCAGTGGCCGGCCGTCATGGATCAACGTCGGGATCACGCCGTTGGGATTGATCTTCAGGTAGGCGGGCGAGTGTTGCTCAAGCTTGGTGAGATCAACCACGTGCCCTTCGTAGTTGACCCCTTTCTCTTCCAAACAGAGTCGAACACGGCGCGACGCGCTTGATTGCCAGGCGTGGTGAAGAATCATCATGGGCGGATCGAAAACTGTCGGTTCTAAGGGTGTAAGAGTGGATTGCCACACCAAGTTAGCGCATGGCGCGTGAAGTGGGAAATGCTTTGCGTGCGAGCCAGAATTGCTCCCCTGTCGTGAGGGAACAGGACGGACCGCTCCAGCTCTCAAAGGCGGCCGTGCCTGACACTCAGTCGTAACGGTCCTGCGCTGACCTAGATGATCAAGAGTTCTATGGCCGCGCTCGCAAAGAACACCGCAAACAAGCTCTCTAATACCCTGCGCAACCTGAGATAACCTCGCGTGAGTGACGCATTGGAAAACAAGAATGCGTAGCCGCTGACAAGGATAATATCGATCGTGATGCAAATCATGAGGACTTCGATCACCGCATATGGCGGAGCACCAGGCTGCAGGCCGATAGCCAGAATCGATCCCCAGAAAATCAACGCTTTGGGATTGGTGAGATGAATGAGTGCGCCTTTGGACCAGGCCAACCACACCGACGTGGCTCCAACATCGCGTGGTTCGAGCTCACGGCTGACTAGAGCCGATCTTGCCAGACCCCAACCCAGCCGCAGCAAGTACGCGACACCGAGATACCGCACGAGTTCGAACAACCAGTGATTGGCGGCGAGACCAGCACCGATGCCGAGACCGGCAGCGGTTGCCCAGATCATCGAGCCTGTGGTGACGCCCCAAGCCATAGCCAGTCCACGAACACGACCGTGTTTCAGTGATGTGCCCGCAATCGCAAGCGTCGCCGGCCCCGGCATCAGCGCGCCAAGTGTCGAGGCGCCGATGACGATCCAAAGATTGACGTAGTCCAATGCGGTGAAGCCCTAAATCTGCGTAACGATTTTTGCAGGCAGCTGCCGTCCTCGGACCGAACGGCGATCGCGATATTGATCCTGCAAGTAATTTGACGAGCAGGTGGCGAGGCCGATCTAGGTGTGACAGGTCACAGGCGTTGGCAGATCCGAGCTACGAACGATTGGACGTCACACACTGCTTGGTAATGGAGCAAGCAGTTCTGCCGGCCTCGCTACCGGCTCTGACACCATGTAACGACAAGTTGGCCGCAGGCGTTATGCATCTAGCGAAAGAATGTAAGGGTTTGAATGGTATAGGCTCAGTGTTGATGTGAATACATCGTGAGCCACCGAAAGGCGATGTTGGGCCAGCTGGCATACAGGCATTGATCGTTCCACTTATTCCCGGCTGAAGAAGCTTAGCTATACTCACATCACCTGTCTCAATCAGGATCGCCTTCCGGGGGCGCTCGCAATGCGAGGGGCAGGGTTCGGTACCCGTAGGGTCGCGGTCACGCAGCCGTCCTACGGCGATGTTCTTCCTGGGGCCGTGCTGCTGTCGGTTGACTTCAACGCCGAGCAGCAGTGTGGCGAACCGGGGGTTATGGAGAGGACGGCGCCGCGTTGCCAATCAACGGGCGCAAGTCGGGCAGCGTGCCAAGCGGTCCCTCCGCTGCCAGCCGAGACGTGGGGCGTGACGTGCTCCATAAAATTATAGTTTGCGGATCACTTCACGTCCCGCGCTCCTGAACCTCAATCAATCTCCGGCGCCATGCGTACGGAGCCGTTGGTCTTGCCGATATCGGGAGAGGCCGTGCTGATCCGGAATGCCTCAGTAAGGTCCGGGCACGATCGGGCTGCCATCGTAGAACCGACCCAGGCGGAAGCGCGTCAGGTCATGACCAACAACACGGCCTGTCAGCATGTCGGCCATGATCCTGCCGATTGCTGGGCCGATGCCAAAGCCATGACCGCTGAGCCCGGTTGCAACATAAAAGCCGCGTATATCTGGAAACTCGCCAAGCGCTGGGACGGCATCCGGCGTCACATCAATCATGCCGGCCCACGCTTCAGCTAGCTGCACATCTTTCAGGGCTGGAAAGCGATCGGGTAGCCGGTCTCTAATGCGATTGACGACGGTTTGCGAAGGGTTTGGGTTGACGACGCGCATGCGCTCGAACGGACTTTCCTGATCTGCGCTCCAGCGCCCAGGCATACCCCACGAGCCGGGATAGCTTTTGGGTGCTGCCGGCAACAGCCGCACATCCTTTGCCGACGCGCGCAGAAGGTTGGCAAACTTTGGTAGATAGCGAAACGAGGCCGGAGATAGGAAATGTTCAGCCAGGTCTCCGGTTGAGACCGTGTAGCCACCATCGTCACGCCGCCGCAGTGAGAGGCCGGGGCTGGACACATTCGGTAGATTGAGATCGAGCGCCGGTGTCGTTCTGGCCGCTGTCGAGCGGACGGCAAGCTGCGGTAACTTCTGGCCCTCGTTGGCGGCAAAGAACGTCGACCAGGCACCGGCAGCCAGGACCACCTGCTGACATTTGACGGTGCCGTGCTCGGTGATCACCCCGCAGACCTTTCCATCGGCGATGTCGAGTGTGCGGACAGCGCAGTTTTCAACAACGGCAGCGCCTTCGCGCTGTGCAGCGCGGGCGAGTGCCGGGATTGCAACAAAAGGTTCACCGCGGCCATCGGTGTCGGTGATCATGCCACCGACCCAGTTGCCGCTGACATCGTCGTAGAGGTCCTCGATCTCGGCCGGATTCAGCATTCTTGTGCTGAGCTGGTGTTGCTTGGCAAGCTCATGCCAGCTCTCAAACTTGGCGAGTTTTTCCTCGCTGTCGGCAAGGTAGAGGCATCCCGCCTGCGTGAATGTGAGATCAGCCTCGCCGGTCTCTTGCGCCAGGCCCTGCCAGATCCTGTTGGACTCCATCATGATGGGGAGCTCGGCATAGTCCCGGCCCTGCTGACGGATCCAACCCCAGTTGCGACTGGATTGTTCGCCGGCAATCCGGCCCTTCTCGCAGAGCAGGACGCGAACGTTTTGTTTGGCTAGAAAATAGGCAGTTGACGTTCCCGCGACGCCACCGCCGATCACGACGACATCGGTCTCAGCCGGCAGCGCATCAGAAAAACGGACGGGAGAGCGCTCTGAAATCATTGAGGACATGCTTGCAACAATCCGTGGTTGTGTTGGGTTCAGGAACAGGCAGGGACACGAGAACAACTGTGACCTTCTATCCCCAAACCGAAAGGACTGCTCTACAATAGCGTAGGGAATAAACTTCGTCAGGTCATGCTACGTCCACAATTTATTGTGCTGATGACGTGCATAAGCTAATGCTGCTTACAAAGGCGAATGCGGGCAATCACGAATGCTTCTCATGATACGTGGCGGGTCAATGTTAGGCAGCGCTCTGGCTCTGATGCAGATTGCGTTCAGCGTGTTGGTGGCTGCTGCGGGAGCGCTCATCTCCACCACCAGCGAGTCAGTTGCACAAAGCCTTTCTCTCAAAGTAGCGGGCCGGGCCGGCCATGCAAACGGTGAGCGCCTCGTCAAACCAGACTGCGCAAACAGCACCGTTCGTATCACGCCCTGCGGTCGTGTCGCAGCCACCTGGGTCAGGCATCTTAATTCACGCATCGGCGCGTTCATCAGCGGCTATCGTGCTGCAGGATACACAGACGAAGTCACCAGCATTCTGCTCGATTGCAGCAGCGGCATTTATGCCAACCGCGCGACGCGCAAAGGACAGCGTAAGAGCCGCCATGCCTACGGCGAGGCCTGTGACGGCAGTTTCGTTCGCGTCAACTCGGTGACATTCGAATACCGCGCAGCTGTTCGCAAGCGCCGCAGCAAGGAGCGCAAGTTCTTCATCGCGTTTCTTGATGGCTGGGGTGACATCGGCCCCGGGTGTCGGCCGAAGAAGGGTGCCAAGATATTCGGATACGATGTCGGCTGCGAATTGATACCCGTCGACAATTGCGGTGTCATCGATTGGCGTGAGCGCGGGCGACTAAGCCAGTACGGCTCGACCTATCATTTGTCCTACTGCTACTACACGGATCCACTGCGCGCCTACGAATAGCCCCTCAGGAAGCGCCGCCTAGGCGGCGATGCAATAGAAATAACCTGTCGCGGTGCCGATCCAGATCACGCCATCCACAATGCAGGGCGATGAGATGATCCGGCCATCCAGCTTGAGCCGCCAGACCAGCTGACCTGTCTTGGCATCAACGCAATAGAGATGCGAGTCACGCGATCCGAATACGACCTTGTCGCCAATGACACAGGGCGATGACCACACGCCGCCACCGGTTTTGAATGTCCAGATGCCTTTGCCGGATGTGGCGTCGATGCAGTGCAGGTTTTGATCTTCAGCTCCGACCCAGATACGCCCGTCTGCAACAGCGGGTGTAGAATAGTAACCACGCCGGTTCCCGTCATAGCGCCAGATCTGCCGACCATCCTCTCTGGCAAAGCAGTAAAGATAGGGCGCCTTTTCTTCCGCACAGGCGTAGACGAAATCGTCGTAGATCACGGCAGAGGCGTCGGTGTCGTCGTGGGTCTTGGCCTTCCACCGCAGTGCGCCCGTCGTGGCATTGAACGAATAGAGGATACCATCGTAGGTCGCGACATAAGCTTCGTTATTGGCAACAGCGGGAGATGTCTCAGCGCCATTCGAGCCCAGGACGGTGCCTGGCCCAATGCCGCCGACAAACTTCTTCCAGATCTGTTTTCCGGTGCGGGGATTGAGGCATCTGAGATGACCATTCTCACCAGCCACATAGAGACGGTCATTGACCACACAGGGCGAGCTATCAAGATCGCGGCCCGTGTTGACGCGCCAGACGACTCGACCTGTCTCCGCATCGATACAGCGCAGCAGGTTGTCGGTATTGCCGATGTAGAGACGGTTCTCATACGCGCACAGCGAACTCTTGAACATCCCGCCGCCTTTGAGACGCCAGCGCAGCTTGCCGCTTGTCGCCTCGAAGGCGTAGACGTATCCACCGACCGATCCGACAAAGACGAAGTCGCCAAGCTTCACGGCCGTACCCGTCCAACCCGTGCCGGCCCATGTCATCGGCGTGCCGCGCACCGTATTGCGGATCACCGCAGTGCGATAGCGCCACTGAACTTTCGGCTGCTTGTCTGGTATTGGGCCGGTACCATAGAACGTGTGGGCGCCGTTGCCGCGAAACATCAAGACGCTGTCTTCGGCGGAACTGTCCTGGCCGTAGCGCCAGGCCGGCAGCGACAGTTTTTTGTTCGCAGCTGATGCGGCTGTCGAGCCTGTCAGAAGGGATGGGAGTGAGCTACTCGTAGCAGCTGCAGCTCCAACGGCTGCATGACGCAGGAGGTGTCTCCGGTCGATTGATGTCATTGAGGAAAATCGTTTCCAGATCAGCGTTTAGGGTAGGTAACCTCGTAGACACTCTGCTGTTCTGCTGTCAAACGCAACCAGTTTGATGTGAATTGCTTTACTGGCTGCGGCGACTTGGCAAACCGCAACCGCCTCCGCGCACGCGTCTTCAAGTGGATAGCCATAGATACCCGAACTGATCGCCGGAAAGGCAATGCTCTGGCAGTTATGCTCGCCGGCCAAGTCTATGGCAGACTGATAGGCCGACCGTAAGAGCTGGCGCGCCTGCTCCGGTTGGTACTGTGCATAAACCGGGCCGACAGCGTGAATGATGAACTTGGCCGAACTGATATCGAATGCCGGCGTAATGACCGCACTACCTGTCGGACACGAACCGACATCCTGACAAGCGCGCGTCAGTTGAGCAGCTCCGGCTGCCTTGAAGATGGCACCGCAAACACCGCCGCCTTGAGCCAGGCCCTCGTTTGCAGCATTGACGATGGCATCGGCATCGATCGTTGTCAGATCGCCCTGGATAACTTCGACGATGCCAGTGCTCATATTTTCTCTCCTTCGATCGATTGCTATTGCTCGACCATTCCGGGTAAATTGCAGCGCTGCTTTTGCTCAAGCGCTCCCGGCCGTGCGCTGCGCCACGAGATCAGCTTTGGCCAGAACACGCTGCGCCATGAGCACGATGTCAATGGCCAGAAACTCGCCATCGACATACGCAACGCCCTTGCCTTCCGCCGCTGCAGCCGTATGGGCTTCGACAATCTTGCGTGCGCGCTCAACCTCAGCTGTTGTTGGCGAGAAAATCTCGTTGCAGGGATCAATCTGATTGGGATGAAAGATCACCTTGCCAACAAATCCGAGATCCTTGGCAAGCAAGGCATCACGCTTTGTCGCCTCCGCATCTTTAACAGCAACAAAGTAGGCGGCATCAATGGCCTGCAAACCCGCCGCCGAGGCGGCAGCAATCAGGGTGGCGCGGGGAAAAGCCAGGGCATCATCTGTCACCGCCGCACCGGTCGCGGCCGAGTAATCACCCGACCCGAAAAACAGCGCGCTTGTGCGTTCGCTGGCATCGGCAATAGCGAGCGCATTCAGCATCCCGCGCGGTGTTTCGATGGTCGCGACGACATCGCGTTTGCGGCCATCTCCAAGCGCCATTTCAACAGCGGTCAGGGCGTCGTCAAGAATTGCCAGTTGTTCCGGCGTTTCGACTTTCGGAACAAACACAGCATCGACATTGGCGAAAGAGAGCTCCTTCATGTCGAGATGATAATCGTCGGTGCCGACGGCGTTGATGCGGACCAGTCGTTCTCGATGACCGAAGTCCAGCGTCGCCAGTTGTTGATTGATGACCTGGCGTGCCTCGGCCTTTTGGTCCGGCCCAACTCCATCTTCGAGATCGAAGGCAGCGGCGTCGATATTCAGTTGCGTTGCCTTGGCGAGACGTCCGGGTCGATTGCCGGGTGTCAGCATCATCGTTCTGCGAAGCTTCGGCGGCTTTTCGTTCTCAGACATGATTTAGACAATTCCTTTTTCGCGCAGCGCGGCAATGGCATCATCTGCCAGACCCAACCGTTCGCTCAGGATCTCGTCGGTATGGGCACCAACCTCCGGGCCAAGCCAGTCTATGCCGCCCGGCGTATCGCTCATTCTGGGGCAGACGTTTGCGACGGCCAGCTCACCAACCCGATCGTCCTTGACATAGGCGATGTTGTCCCGGGCCTTGTAGTGCTCGTCTTCGAATATTTCGGCAATCGACGACACCGGTCCGCATGGCACCTGATATTGATCGCAAATCCCGATCAGTTCAGCGCGGTTAAACTGCGAGGTCCAAGCTCCGACGGCGGCATCGACATCATCACGTTCCGCGTCGCGCTTGGCGATCCGGCCCCACTTGTCATCATCGGCCAGCTCCGGCTGCTGCATTGCTTCTGCCAGGCGAGCGAAGATCTTGTCTGACGTGCACGCGATGGCCATCCAGCGCCCATCCTTCGTCGGATAGTGGCTATGTGGGACAACGTTGACCGTGCCCGGTCCCATCCGTTCACGCACATAATTCTTGTAGTGGTAGGAAGGCGCCAGTTCATCGAGAATTCGGAAGATCGGCTCATACAATCCGATATCAATATATTGGCCTTTGCCGGTTTTTTCGCGGGCCTTCAAGGCCATCAACGCACCAAGCGCACCATAAATGCCCGCCATATAGTCGGGGATCGTGGCCGAGCCTGGCGTCACGGGAGGGCGGTCCGGGTAACCTGCAAGGTAAGACAGGCCGCCGAAGGCATTGCCGATGCGACCAAAACCGGGACGCGGACCATAGGGGCCGGTTTGACCAAAGCCGGAAATCCGAACCATCACCAACTCGGGATTATTGGCATGCATGACATCCCAGCCGAGGTTCCACTTCTCAAGTGTCCCCGGTTGGAAGTTTTCGACGAGAATATCAGCTTCCTTGCAAAGCTGCTTGAGGATCTCTGCACCCTCAGGTTTACGCAGATCAAGCGTCAGGGACTTCTTGTTGCGTGACTCCGATAGCCACGGCAGTGAATCGCCGCACTCCGTGATGGTGCCGAACCGGCGCAGAGGATCTCCGTCGCCCGGGAGCTCGATTTTGACGACATCGGCTCCGAATTCAGCTAACTGGGTCGAGCAGAACGGGCCGGCGAGAAATGTCGCGACGTCGATCACGCGGACGCCTTCCAGCGGTTTGACATTGGTCCCAGAAGTCGTTTCAGTCATGGTTTGAACCTCCCCTTGGACTGCTCGGCAATGCAGTGAGCACTCCATTTATTGTTGCTGCTACTGAACCCGAGAGGCCATTTTCATGCAAGACGCTTTTCAATCCGCCACGTATGGCGCGCGCGAAGTCGGCTATGGCGAACGCCCCGCAGTCTTGGTGGTCGACTTCCAGCGCGGCTTCACTGATCCCGCCTTCACGATGGGGAAAAGCGATCGCATTCACGCCGCGCGCGACCGGACGATTGAACTGTTGGAAGCTGCACGTCGGTCAAACATTCCAGTCGCGAGTTGCACTGTGGGTTGGCAGTCGAGCAAGGATATCCAACATTGGAAAGTTGATGCACTGCACAGTGAGTTCTTCATCGGCAGCGAAGCACTGGATGTCGATCCGCTATTGCTCGATGAGGATTATGACTTCACGTTCCTGAAATGCGCACCCTCGATGTTCTTTCAAACACCGATCATTCCTTTCCTGACCAAGCATAAGGTCGACACCACGATCATTACCGGCTGCGTCACGTCTGGCTGCATTCGCGCCACAACGATCGATGCGTTTAGCTATGGCTACAACACGGTCGTCGTGGATGACTGCTGTGGTGATCCGCAGGCCGATAGCCATGAAGCCAACCTGCGTGACGTCAATCGGCGCTATGCCGACGTTAAGATGCGCGATGACGTGATGGAGTACTTTGACGTCGTGCGCGGACGCAACGAAGCTTAGCTGGAGCCCATGACCCGGCCCCGACGGTCAGCGCTACCAGACCGCTGGGATGCAGCGGGACGCGATGAGTACGATGTTCTTGCTCTGCAAACTGCAGGGCGATAGGAAAGAGCAAAACTTCTTCCACCCTAACCATAAGGTTGTGCAGTGACGCTGATCCCACCTTTCGCCTTCAATACCACGCCGAAGATTGTCTTTGCTGCAGGCTGCGCCGCCAACATCGCAGAGCACGTTAAGTTCCTCGGCAATAGCGTTGTCCTTATCACGGACAAGGGGCTGATCAAGGCCGGTATCGTGGCTCCCGCAATCGAGCATCTGACGAAGGCTGGTGCAAAGGTCAGCGTCTTCGATGAGGTTGTTGCCGATCCTCCGCGCGAGCAGATTATGAAGGCCGCGGAGTTTTGCACCGCCAATGATGCAACCGGTGTTCTGTCGATTGGCGGCGGCTCTTCGATGGACGTTGCGAAACTCGCAGCTCTAATCGCTGGCAGTGGGGAAGACCTTGAAGAAGCTTGGGGAATAGGCAACGCGAAAGGTCCGCGATTGCCACTGGCGCTGGTGCCGACTACGGCGGGGACCGGATCAGAAGTGACACCAATCTCCATCATCACCGTCGAGGATGATGAAAAGCGTGGCGTCGTTTCACCGGTGATACTTCCGGATATGGCTTTGCTTGACCCGGAACTGACATTGGGTCTGCCGCCCCATGTGACCGCCGCCACGGGTGTCGATGCCATGGTCCACGCCATTGAGGCCTTCGCATCGAAATCAGCCAACAACAATCCCGTGTCTCGCGCACTCGCTGTGGAAGCCCTGCGGTTGATCGGCGCCAACATCGAGAAAGCCGTGCACGAAGGCAGTGACCTTGATGCCCGCTCGGCCATGCTTCTGGGTTCCATGCTTGCCGGGCAGGCCTTCGCCAATTCACCCGTTGCAGCCGTACATGCGCTGGCTTACCCGATCGGTGGCCGCTTCCATGTTCCGCACGGTCTGTCCAATGCATTGGTTTTGCCGCATGTATTGCGCTTTAACGCACCTGCCGCTGCACCAGTTTATGCCGAGCTGGCGCCGCACGTGTTTCCGCATCTTGCCGATGGCAATGCCGTCCAGGACACCGCGGCCCGGTTCGCGGAAGAGCTCGCCGCGCTCAACATTCGCCTTGGCCTGGAATCCGGATTGCGTGAAGTCGGGATCGGTGAAGGCGACCTGGCTATGATGGCCAATGACGCGATGAAGCAGACCCGTCTGCTCGTCAATAACCCACGAGAGGTAACCGAAGCCGACGCGCTGGCGATTTATCGAGCGGCCTATTAGCGGCTAAGCAATGCAAACCGTCTTGGACATGGTCGCCTTTTACGGTGCGACGATTTCGATCGACAGCATGACGGTCGCGCTAGACTGGCTGGGTATCCTCGTCTTCGCCACAACCGGCGCCCTTGTGGCCTCGCGCAAGGAGATGGATGTCGTTGGCTTTGCGCTGCTGGCGACTGTCACGGGTGTCGGTGGTGGTACGCTACGTGATTTGCTCCTGGGCCTAACACCGGTATTCTGGGTCGCGAACCCAGCCTACTTGATCGTATGTTTGAGCGTCGCTGTGCTATTGTTTTTCACAGCGCACATCCCGGCATCGCGGTTGCGGTTGCTGTTATGGCTGGACGGTATCGGACTCGCCGTCTTTGCGGTGATCGGAGCCGAACGGGCGCTGGGGGCGGGCGTATCGCCGGTCGTGGCTGTCGCGATGGGTACGATTACGGCGACCTTCGGTGGTATCATCCGAGACATCCTCGGTGGTGAGTCACCTGTTATCTTAAGTCGTGAGATATACGTCACTGCTGCTGTTCTTGCGGCAGCTGTTTTCGTTCTATGCATCAGCCTCGGTTTGCCGCGCGACATATCAATCGCGAGCGGATTTACAGTTGGTGTTCTGGTCCGCGGTGCAGCGCTGATTTGGGGGTGGACTTTGCCACGATACCGACCACGGCCCGGTAAGTGACATTCCCGACACTGGAAGGCGTGAGAGTGTGCGAAAGGCATCAAGTTCGCTCCACTTTGACGCGACCTCGGTCTATTGCTCTTGGCGGTTGAAATCAATCTGGCAGTGCGTTCATGTCGACAATCCTGACCCGAGTCTTTGTAGGCCTGACCTGTCTTTTTGTTGTGCTTGGTTTCGCAGCGCAGGCGCACCACAGCTACGTCACAAAGTATGATCCCGCAAAGAAGATAAGGATGCGCGGCACGATAACGTCCGTGAGCTATTTCAACCCACACATTTTCTTCAATGTATCGGTTCCGAACCGCGGCGGTGGTGAAAGTGAATGGCGCGTTGAGACCGAGAGTATCCAGATGACACGAGCGCGTGGCCTCACAAAAGCCAAGCTGGTGGAAGGTCGGAAGGTGATGTTGACGGGTTGGCGAGCGCGTAGCGGTGGCGCGGAGATCGGCCTCAGCACCATCAAATTCGCGACCAGTGCTTGGATAACCATCCGTTCACAACCCCGATAGAATGATGGACTATCTCGCGTTTCTCAAACTGCTGGCAGCAACACCACCGGCCGAATTCGTACGCACCTGGGCCTGGGCCTACCCGATCCTTGAGACCATCCACGTCATCGGCTTGGGTTTGTTGTTCGGAGGTATCTTTGTCTTCGACCTACGCGTGCTTGGTGTGCATAAAGCAATGCCGATCCGCCAGCTCGCCACGCACGTTCTGCCGTGGGTGTGGCTAGGCTTTTTGCTCAATGCAGCAAGCGGCGCTCTGCTCTTTGTGTCGGACGCGCCGACCTTTGGGATGAACACCTCGTTTCAGGTCAAGATGGTGCTAATCGCTTGCGCCGGTTTGAACATGGTTTGGTTTCACTGGCGCATCTTCCCGGGCGCCGACCACTGGAACCAGGATGTGTCATCGCCCACGGCAGCCAAGATAACCGCAACCGTATCCATCGTGGTCTGGCTCAGTGTTATAACGGCAGGGCGCATGATCGCGTACATTCCATAGTGATTTGCGCGGAGCTGCGCGCACGGCTTGCAAGCGCATGAGTGATGGCGTTTGATGTTAAGAGACGTTCTGTTCACAGAACCGAGACGGCAGGCATAGACGAGGGCATTCAAAATGGATCTTGCTGAATACGCCAACTACGACGCAACAGGACTAGCGCAACTCGTCAAAAGTAAGCAGGTATCACCGCGCGAGCTGGCACAAACAGCAATGCGCGCCATCGAGGCTATTGATCCAAAACTCAACTCCGTCGTGGAAGTCTATGAGGATCGAATAGATGCCCTCGATGAAGCAGACCTTGGCGCGGGACCGCTCCGGGGGGTGCCCTTCCTGATCAAAGACATGTTCGGCCACGAGAAGGGCCGTCGCATCGAGTTTGGCTCCCGACTTTGCAAAGACATGATTGCAGACCACAGCACCTACCTGGCGGATAACTTCAAGGCAGCCGGACTTAATATCCTGGGACGCTCCCACGCGCCCGAATACTCCATGGCGGCGACAACGGAGACTGCTCTCTACGGCAATTGTTCAAACCCCTGGAAGGAAGGCTATTCCGCCGGAGGGTCATCCGGAGGCGCCCAGGCTGCAGTAACAGCCGGCATCGTTCCGATGTCACACGGCTCTGACATCGGCGGATCGATCCGGATACCGGCCAGTTGGTGTGGGGGTGTCGGCCTGAAGGCATCACGCGGACGAATTTCGCTGGGCCCTGTCGTCGACGAGGCCGGCTTCGGTTACTCGTCAAATCTGGTCCAGGCTAAAACCGTTCGCGATGTCGCACTCGCTCTCGATTGCGTCTCCATGCCGATGCCGGGCGATCCATTTGTTATTCCAAAGCCGGAAGAGGATTACGTCGACCTGTTGGCGCACGCACCTGCCGGCCTAAGGATTGGGATTGTTCTGGATGAACTCACCGGCGTTACTGTCGACCCAGAAATCATTGCGGCCGTCCACCAGGTTGGCCGCGTGCTTGCCGATATGGGACATCATGTCGAGGTCGGGCATGCCGATATGGGCGGACCGGAGATCCTGCGCGCGACAACCGACATTTTCTTCTTTGGCTTTGATGACCGCTTAGAAGGCTTCGCGCAGCGCAGCGGTCACGCAATCGGGCCTGACACTCTGGAACCGACCATTCTGTCTCTTTACGAGTACGCCAAGACAATCACGGCCAAGCAGTTTCTCAAAACTTGGAGCGACCTGAACATTGCCCGGCGCAAGCTTGGAGAGTTCTGGACCAAGTATGATATCTGGCTGTCTCCAACCACGTCACGGGTGGCCGAGCCATGGGGTAAGCTTGGACTGTCACTTGAGGGCGTCACAGCCGCGACAATCGCCGACAGAATTTTCCGTGAGCCGGTACAGTTCACAATTCCCCATAACATCATGGGGACACCTGCTGCCTCGCTTCCACTCGCCATGCATTCCAGCGGCCTGCCCATTGGCGTCCAAATAGCAGCCGCCCCGGCTCAGGATCATGTCGTTCTGCAACTTGCTGCGCAACTTGAACAGACAATGCCGTGGGCTGATCGCCGACCTGAGCTTCACGTCGCGAACCTGGCCGCATGAACGATGAGTGATCCGATGGCCGATGATTGCGAACTTGGCAGAAAGTCCAGATTGTTCCGCGGTGGCTGCAGAGATACCAATATCGGGGTAGCCTGGGACGGGCGGAGGCGAACATCATGAGCACTGCGTTGAAGAATGACATTCTCGAGGTCAATCGGCTGTTTTACGAGGTGTTCCGCAGTGCTGACATTGAACGCATGGATCAACTCTGGGCCCGCGATGCCGAGGTCAGTGTCTACCATCCAGGCTGGTCCGGTATAACCGGCCGCACGGCTGTTATGTCATCCTGGCGCCAGGTCATGGTCAACGCTATCCCGCCGGAAATCCACCCGAGTGATGTTTGTGTCATACTCAGCGGTGAGAGAAAGGCTGTTGTATTCTGCGTTGAACACATTGGTGATACGGCGATCTTCGCGTCAAACATCTTTACTTATGAGGATGATGCCTGGCGTCTGATGCATCACCAGGCAACGCCGCTGCCCATCCAAGTTGGCTAATTGGCTGCCGTGCCTTCTCTCACGTTGTTGCGATGACGAGAGTGGGAACCAGGCTCGCAGACCATCAATTCAGTTTTGGCAAACGCATGGCTTCGGCACCGCAATCCTCGCCGGGTTATGGAGCAGCATGATCGCAAAATCGAGATTGGTGAGTGATGCCAATTCATGCTTGATCGTGAGCTCGGTCTAGTGCCAGCATCATCGCACAATGGTGTGTGCGCCTTGTTGGACAACTGAAACGTAACTCGG
The DNA here is from genome assembly GCA_965247245.1 of Hyphomicrobiaceae bacterium. GTDB lineage: Bacteria > Pseudomonadota > Alphaproteobacteria > Rhizobiales > Hyphomicrobiaceae > Tectiglobus. The sequence continues at coordinate 634,210 of CBDFGV010000001.1, forward strand.
AGCGGACGATGCCGGATCGGATACTGACAACACATGTTGGCAGCTTGCCGCGACGTCAAATGGTAAGTGACGTCGTGCAGGCCACCGAGCACGGCACACCGATCAGTACGGAGTTGTTCGATGCAGTCCTGCGCGAGGCCATTGAGACAGAAGTCGGACGGCAGAAACAAATTGGCCTCGATATCGTTTCTGACGGTGAATTCTCGAAAATCACGTATGCCAGTTACACCAAGGACCGGCTCACTGGCTTCTCGGGACATACGCCACTGGTGACCCCTGCCGACCTTGATGACTTTGCGGAGGCCGCAGCAGCCAGCCGTAGGCGGCGCACCCGAACGAAATTCACCCGGCCCGAATGCACTGGACCGATCACCTATCGCTCAACGGCACCCGTTCAAGCGGACATAGCGCGCATGCAGGCGGCAGCAAAAGAGCATGGTGTCGAGCGCGCATTTCTCACGGCAGCGTCTCCAGGGCTCGTCGCAATCTTTCATCCCAATCGACACTATCCAACCCACGAAGCCTATCTGACGGCACTCGCGGATGCGATGCGCGTCGAATATCACGAAATCATCAATGCCGGTTTCGAGCTTCAGATTGACTGCCCGGACCTCGCAATGGGCCGCCATACGATTTTCAAGAATGCGAGCGATGCCGCCTTTCTTCGTCACGCTGAGGAACAGGTTGCAGTCTTGAACGCCGCGCTAACTGGCCTGCCGCCAGATAAATTGCGGATGTACGTCTCGTGGGGCAACTACGAAGGCCCGCACACGCACGACATTCCGCTCGAAAAGATCCTGCCCATCATCCTAAAGGCTGCACCGGCTCAGATTGCCGTCGAGGCGGCAACGCCCGGCCATCAGCACGAGTGGCGCGTCTTCGAAACCCATAAACTGCCCGACGACAAGGTTCTGTTGCCGGGCGTCATAGACGTGACGAACAATTACGTTGAGCATCCCGAAGTCGTGGCAGATCGCATTGAACGGTATGCCAATACGGTCGGACGAGAGCGCGTGATTGCTTCGACAGACTCCGGCTTCTCAGCATTTTCGGGAGACCGGATGGTCGATCCCAAGGTGGCCTTCTGCAAGTTGGAAAGCCTCGTCAAGGGGGCTCGCCTCGCAACCGAACGCCTGTGGTAGAGGCCGCGTCAGCTGAAGGCAATCAAGCAAGGGAAGCGCATTGAAGACTGAGCTGAAAGCCTACGCCGTAAACGTGTCCAGCAAGACGACTTGGATATGGTTCCGCCTGCTCGATGAGGATGGAACCGAAGGAGTGGGAGAGGCGACGCTCAACAATCGCACCGACCAAGTTTTCTCGGCTCTACCGGATGTGGTGTCGGTGATCAGCGAATGCGCGTTCGGTCTGAATGCCAAGTTGGATGCGGCCGCGTCGGCTGCACCCGGAGTCGTTGGACGCGTGGTACGGAGTGGACTGGAGCAGGCCGCGTTGGATCTTGATACGAAAAAGCGCGGTTGCCCTGTCTACGAGCGCCTCGGCGGTCACTTCCGCACTGAAGTCCCGTGCTACGCCAACATCAATCGCGGAACGCTTTCGCGTCAGCCGAATGAATTTGCCGATCGCGCAGAGCTGGCGATCGAGGATGGTTATAGTGCTGTGAAGCTGGCACCATTTGACGACGTCACACCGGATGCAAGCAATGACGAGATGCGAGATGCTCTGATCGAAAGTGGGGTGGAGCGCGTGGCGGCAGTCTGCCATCGGCTCGGCGCCCGAGGTGGCGTCAATGTCGATTGCCATTCTCGACTGCGACCGCAAGAGGTCGGCGATATTCTAACCCGCTTAGCGAAGCTTGGCATATCGTGGTTTGAGGAGCCGGTAAGCGAAACGGAAGCAGCATTGCCCGATATAGCGAGGATGAGGCGGCACGCTCAGGAACTCGCCGTAACGCTTGCTGGCGCCGAGAACGCAGCAGGCCTCGCCGAGTTCGTGCCCTTCTGTAGCGCGCGTTGTTATGATGTCATCATGCCGGACATTGTCCTGGCCGGAGGACCCAGCGAGGTCATCCGCATTGGCCATCTAGCCGCTGCGTTCGATCAAGCCGTCTCGTTACACAATCCGTGCGGACCGGTCATGGACATGCACTCTGCGCATGTTGCCGCCGCCTTGCCGCAACTGCATTCCCTTGAGCGCCAGTTTCGTGAAAGTGAACTCTACGATGAACTTGTCGACCGTCAGCACACTTTCTCCTCGGGCGGGTACCATATGGCAGACTGTCCGGGTTTAGGCTTGACGGTGGATTGGTCACATCGCGAAGTTCACTGCCAGTTTGAGGCACCAATCGATCTCTGAGGAGTTGTCCAGCGCTTCAGTAATGGCGACACGTTATGGCTTGGCGAGCAAACGCGCTCTAAGCTAATCACAGGTTCTCAGATTGAGATCGTGCTACGAGGAGAGATTGACGACGTGAGTGAGTTACTGTCTTGGCGGTTCAATGTCTGCGGCTGGCTTCTGTTTGTCCTGTCCGCTCTGGGCTACTGTTGGTCGTCTCTCCGGGCTGGCGATGCAATTAGCCTGACTGCCAGCTTGCTGTTCCTGATCGCATGCCTCGTGTTCCTGGTGCCCCTGATAGCTAATCGCCCAAGCAAAAACGAATAGGCCGAGCCTGACAGCTGATTGAATTTGGGTTGCACGCCAGGGCGGTTGATTGGGGAACAGCACCAAAGCGGCGCCAATCCAACGGTTGCAGTGCGGGCAACAATGGGATGCCGCTCAAAAAAATAGTCCCGGCAGCTCAAGAACTGCGGGACTATGAGGGTAACACCATAAGAGCGATACGTTATACAGTTACATTTGAGCGTGTCAATGCCGTAGCTGGACAGTTGGGCCCACGATCAGGAGTCATGCGAGCATCCCTTGATGGGCAGGCGCGATTGACGACGAACTGCTATTGGTGATTGGAGGAATCGAGGTTTGTAGGTGTGCACGGCAGCTTGATCAACTAACCAAACCAGGAGCTCATATCCGGGCGGGCCAGCATCAGCCAGACAATCAGAAGTATCGCAGTGAACGCCGGCACGCCAAGTGCGAACCAAATCTTGAAATAGCGATCATAGGCCTCTGGAAGGGCTGCATTGGCATTGTGAGCCGCTTCTGCCAAATCTCTCAAGCGGAGCTGAATCCAGACGACTGGAAGCCAGAATAACCCGATCATGACGTAAAGGATGAGGGAGAGAACAATCCAGCCTTCGCTCAATGACCAGCCAATGGTCTGGGCCAGCAGGACGCCTGTAATCGGCTGTACGATAACCGCCGACAGCGTGAACACCGTATCCGCGATGACGACGATGCGCGCCGTATGGGCGATGAGGACCGGGTCACGCGTCCTGTGAGCCATCAACATGAAAAAGGCGATACCACCACCGGTGCCGATGAGAACGCACGCTCCCAGGACATGCAGCCAGCGTAGGACAAGCTCATACTCCATCATCGATCGTCCAAAAGCATGCGGGCTACCAATGCCAGCACAATTCCTGGCAATACCTTCAAAAGCGGGCCAAGCGGATCAACCCAGAGACTTGGCACAACGAGTGAGGCAGAGGCGAGATAGATCAGGCTGACGGCAACCATGGCCCAGCAGGACCAAGCTGCAAACCTCCGAACCAGTAGTCCGAGAGCGATGGCAATATCAACGAAACTCCAGAACAGAACACTGGTCGTGGCCAGTTGGGCGGACCAGCCAACGTCGCGCAGCACGCGGGCGGCAGCATCAACCTGCAACAGCCCGATCCCCCCTGACGCCAACCAGAAGAAAAACAATATGCAAAACACCAACGGCATGGCCAACGACATCCGCGCGGATTGTCGTTGTTCAACCCCCGGCGTCAGGCTCGACAGCGTCTCCCCCAAGTTTGGGATCCGTTGACCGGTGGCCACCAACCAACCAGAAGGATCACCGGTGATACCATGCCTCAAGACACGTATAGCCGTGCTTCTCAAAGGAGACCGCCATCCCAGCACACCAAGCAAGTCAGCCGGCTTTGATACCAGTGTCACCGTCCAGTCAGGTAGGTGAATGCTGCGCCAGGGAGGTGCAAAACCCAGCCAGTTGCGATGTTTCAGAACAACATCACTGAGTGTGGTCGGCGCATCCGTAACCAGATCGCACTCCAGGCCCGTTACAACATCTCCGCGCACAGCCAGAGCAACGGCCTCTGCAATGTCGGCGCTGCCGACCGTCTGCACTTTCGCGTCGGCATAGGCCAGGGGCTGGACGAGGGGAACAGCTGCAAGCATGCGCAGCATGGCGCTGCCACCGTAGGAGGTTTGGGCAATGACCAGTCCAGGGCGATAGATCCAGAATGGCACCTTGGCTGCCCGGACAAGCGCGTCGCCTTGGGCCTTACTGCGCAAAAAATGTGTGGTTGCGTCTGCCGCTGCACCAACCGCGGAGATTTGAACAATGCCGACATCGGCTGCTTCGCATGCCTCGACGAGTGCTGCGATGGCCCGATGATGAACCGCGTCGAGGTTGTCGTTGAAGCCATCCTGCAAGGCTCCAGCACAGTTGACGACAAAATCGGTATCGCGGATCAAGGCGGACCAGTCACTGCTCTCGCAGAGATCAGCGAGGTCGCGGATGATCCAGGTAATTTGCGGGAGGACCGACAATGCGGTGCGTTGATTTCGGCCAAGACCGACCACATCGTGGCCTTCAATGAGTAGACGCCGGACGACATCGGCACCAATGAGGCCGTAAGCTCCCAGAACCAGCACGCGATGGTTCAGCTTTGCGGATTGGCTCATGCCGGGCAGTGGTCCTATAGGCAGCTTTGGTTCGTTGTTGTCACACACTGGGCGCGTGAAGGCCATAACGCGCCAGTCATGCACTGGGTCGACTTGAACTTGCGACCAAAGCACGTTGCCACGCAGCATGGCGGACGGCATTGCCGTTATCCCCGGATGCCGTGCGCATGCGAGGATATCTCCGTGCGGTCGGGCCCTGCTTTTTAATGGTAGATTGGTGGTGCAAATGAACTTGGAGGCCACGGCCGGAATCGAACCGGCGTATACGGATTTGCAGTCCGCTGCGTCACCACTCCGCCACGTGGCCCCTCGAGTCGCGAAGTCTCCTTCCGCGACAGTCATGCCCTGTTCGCTGGCACAAGGTGCCACACCGGAGCAAAAACTCGGTTGCGCAAACAAGAGCGCGCCATGTATCACACGTTAAGTTAGGAAAGCAATACTATCTCTGCGAAGGTTCGGTGGCCGAGGAAGCGCAATGGCGCGGCCTGACATCGGGAGCAGTGAGCCAAGGGGCCGGTATGGTTGATACAGCAATACAGCGCTTGAACATGATTGAGAGCCAGGTCCGCCCCAGCGACGTCGTGGACAGAAGAATTCCGGTAGCCATGCGGGCAATACCGCGCGAACGATTTGTGCCACCGGAGAGCCAATCCATCGCCTACATGGATACCGATCTGAGCATCGGATCAAGCAGTGATAGTCCGCGTGTGCTATTGGCACCCCGTGTCTTAGCGAAAATGATCCAGAACTTAGAGCTGGAACCAACTGACATTGTTCTGGATGTCGGTTGCGCCACAGGATACAGCACAGCCGTTCTGTCGAGGATCGCACAGACCGTTGTCGGGCTCGAACAGGATGCCGACCTCGTCAAAGCTGCTACGGCGAACTTGGAGGCTGTTGAAGCCGATAATGCTGCAATCGTGGAAGGCCATCTGGTCGAAGGTCACTCTTCTGAAGGACCCTATGACGCCATCCTGCTGAATGGCGCGATCGCCGCCGAGATGCCAATGGCCATTCTTGACCAACTCAAAGATGGCGGCCGTCTGATCGCGATCGTTGGTGATGAGATGCGCGGGCGTTGCATGCAGTGGCGGCGCATTGGGGAGGCGTTCGACAATAGATGGCTATTTGACGCCACGGCCCCTGTCTTACCGGGTTTCTCTGCCGATCCGCAGTTTGTCTTTTAGCTAGGCCCGTCACGCGTGTTCCTGAAATAGTCATTTGTAAAAGCGAATCACTTGTGGCCACTACAACTGCACCGGGACTTGGGCGCGCATATCTGCGCATTTATCAAGCAAAATCTGTAGATAAACAGCGATCCGCTGGGCGACAGCTGCGAATCTCGTTACGGCGTATTAACTAAGTGTGAGTTATTCACAGTCGGGAGCGCTGTCCGCGTAAGTCCATCTCACGACAGCCTAGCAGTCCTGCGCGAACAAGCAGGTTGCCATCCCGTCTCCGCGTACTTCAGTCATTTTATGATAACTGACTGGAAATTATGAGAGTTTTGGCAAAGCACGCCAAAAGTTGCTTTTGCCCAAGTAGCGGTACCTCAAGGCTCATTTTGAGCAAGTGTGTGTTTGTGGTCACGGTGGCGACGGCGTATCCGATTACAGTACCATCTCAGCTTCAACTTGCACTGCGAGTCGGCTAGCTAGGTTGAAGATTGTGACATAGTCCAACTCGTGTTCCACGGAACTCGGCGGCAATGCGCGCCCAATATTCTTCCTGTGCATTGGATGCCAACATGAAATTGGAAAGAGGGTGCACGGTGTCTACGTGTCATAGAATATTGACAGACTATTCATCCAGCCGGCTACGCACCAGGGGGGTAGCGTTCGCCGGTGCTTTTGCCTTGGCGGTTGCGCCAGTGGGCGCGAATGCTGAAACGCTTCGTCAGGCTCTACTGTCTGCTTACAAGTGGAATCCTCAGCTCGACGCGCAGCGTGCGTCTCTGCGTGCAACCGATGAGTCTGTTCCGCAGGCTCGGTCAAACTATCGACCGTCATTGACCTTCAGCGCAGACGCGTCAGTCCAGCAGAATAATACCAGTCCGGACACGGTCGGCGAAGGGCGCTCCTATCCCGGCAGCTACTCATTCACGCTCAACCAGCAGATCTTTCGTGGATTTAGAACCCGTAACGCGGTAAACGCGGCCGAAGCAAACGTGCGCGCCGGTCGGGAAACACTGCGCAGTGTTGAGCAGACTGTTCTCCTGAACGCTGTAACCGCATATATGAACGTCGTGCGCGATACAGCCGTTGTCCGGCTCCGCGAAAATAACGTGCGTGTTCTGTCGCGTAACTTGAAGGCGACGCAGGATCGCTTCTCGGTTGGTGAAGTTACGCGAACCGACGTCGCTCAATCTAGAGCCCGGCGTGCTGGTGCGGTATCAGATTTGGATCTGGCGCGAGCAAACCTCAAGACTAGTCGGGCGAATTACGAGCGCGTTATTGGTCATGTGCCGCGTCGCTTGCGATCACCATCTTTACCTGGCCGGTTGTTGCCAAAGTCATTGAAGGTGGCAACGGTTCGGGCTGAACGCGAGAACCCAATCGTCGTTTCGGCTCTCTATCTCGAGCAGGCCGCACGGTATAATGTCAACGAAATCGCAGGCGAATTGTTGCCGACGGTGGATGTTGATGCAACTTATTCGAATGCCTATGCGGGCGGCGGAGCAACGAGTTTCACCCAGACCGAGACTGGCACGGTTACTGGCCGCCTCACGGTTCCTCTGTATCAGCGCGGTGCTGTGAGCTCACGGGTACGCCAAGCAAAGCATACTCATGTCCAGCGGATGCAGGAAGTTGAGGACAATCGCACGCAGGCCCGTGAATCGGCGATTGCGGCATGGTCCCAGCTGAACGCTAGTCGGGCTCAGCTTCGCTCAGCTAATTCCCAGGTTCAGGCCAACCGGATTGCACTTTCTGGTGTCCGCGAAGAGGAAAAAGTCGGTCAGCGGACTTTGCTGGATGTGCTGGACGCCGAGCAGGAACTACTGGACTCTCAGGTAACACTGGTAACGACGCAGCGTGATCTGATTGTCAACGGGTACACACTGATCTCGTCGACCGGTCGCCTGACGGCGCAGGACATTTCACTGTCCGGCAAAATCTACGATCCTGAGGCGCACTACCATAAGATCCGGCGCAAGTGGTTCGGAATTAGTATTACAGATCGTCACGGACGCACGGAACATGTGAACGTGAAAGATAAGCGCTACAAGTAAGCCCATCCCAACATCGTTCGATCACAATGAGGCCCATCAGTTTTCTGATGGGCCTCATTGTTTTGCACCTTATTCCGCCGTACGAATGCCGTTTATGGTTATTAAACAACGCCAAAGTGCGCAAATTCGTTGAACGCGTGCCCGAGTTTTGGCTAACTTGACGGCAAGGTACCTTTCGAGTTGTTGTGAGTATAATGAGCGGCGCGAAGTATCTAGGAGCGAGTGGGGATGCAAAAATCAGAAAAAACAGCGGAACCAAGCATGGAGGAGATCCTTGCTTCGATTCGCAAAATCATTGCCGAGGAACCGCCCCAGGCTCCACAAGTGCCCACGGCAACGCCGGCTGCTGCACAGCCAGAGGTGGCACGCCGAGGAATTCTGGATAAGGCGCATCCACCGGGCGATGACCTGTCTGATATCCTGGAGGAACCATCTGCCGGCGCAAAAGAGCAGGAAGTCGCAGAAAGCAGCGCTTCAGTTCCTGAGCCAGAGGTTGCTCCGGTGAGCTCGCCTGTCCCCGAGGCTGGGCTGGAAAGGCCAGCTACTCAGTCTGTCGATGACGAGACGCAAGAGTCGCCACTAATGGCGAGATTGCGGGGGCTTGCAGGAGCACCAAACGCACTCGCACGGGAACCAGAGGTAAGGCCGGATACTATTGGTCTGGGCTTAGGTGAGCAGGAAAGTGAGCCGACGAGCGGTCTGGAGCCCACAGCGGCCAAAATTCCTTCTGCTGATGCCGCATCTGATGCCGCTCCACTAGCTGCAAGTCTATCAACCGAGGCCGAGTCGCGTGCTGAGCCCGAACAGGCCAAAGCATCTGATACGGCCGCCCCAACGGATGGCGCCGCCTCGATTTTTGGCAAGAGCGCCGCTGCCGGAGTTGATCCAGTTGCGATTTCAATAGCATCTGAGGAAGCCAGCGGTACGGTCACGGACCCTGCTCCGCAAAGCCTCAGCGAGGCAGATCTGCCGTCAGTATCGAGCTTTGCAGGGTCGGATCCGGCTCTCGAACAACCCGAGAGGCCCGCGTCAGCAGTGGACAATGTCTTTGCGAGCCTCACCGAAGCACCGGTCGCTGAAGAGGTAGCCGAGGCGCAAGAGCAGCCTGTTCTGCCGCACCAGGAGTTTGCGGAAAGCAATTCGCAACCACCTGCTGAGGATACTCAACCGGAACCATTCGTGGCAGCGCCAGCGATCGCATCCGTGGATGCACCAGAAGCGATCGAGGAAAAGCAACCGACGGCCAATGTCGGGCAGCGTGCGGACCTAGAAGTTGCGCTGGCAGCCCTGATGGAGCCCATGGTCGATCGTTGGTTGAGCGAAAACGTTCCCGGTATTGTGGAGCGGGTTCTGGCTGAGAAAATGAACGACAAATAGGGTGTCTGGGCGCTCTGTTCCCCGTTGATCCGGTTACGCTACGGCGTGATCAGAGATGTAAGCCCATTGCTGAAGCAATGTTCGACTGTCTCGGTGCATGTGGCGCTTCTGTTCGCGGCCAATTGGGCCATGCGGGCGCTGTAACCGCCCCGCGCGCCCCGTGTCGGTTGACAGGTGCATCAAGCCGGGCGTACGACCGGTGCCGGACCAACAACCTCATATCCCTGATAACCCGATGTTAGAGAAGACATACCAGCCCTCGGAAATTGAAACGCGGATCGACCGCCGTTGGGAAGAAGCCGAGGCCTTCAAGTGCGGCCGGCCTGATCGACAAGAGGCTGAGCCCTATTCGATCGTAATTCCGCCGCCAAATGTCACCGGCTCCCTGCATATGGGGCATGCACTCAACAATACCTTGCAAGACGTTCTGTGCCGATTTGAACGTATGCGAGGTCGTGATGTTTTGTGGCAGCCCGGGACGGACCACGCGGGTATCGCGACCCAGCTTGTTGTGACACGCCAACTGGCCGACCGTCAGATCAACTACCGCGATCTTGGTCGCGAGAACTTCATTGATGAGGTCTGGAAGTGGAAAGCTGAGTCCGGCGGTACGATTGTCAATCAGCTGAAGCGTCTTGGTGCTTCCTGTGATTGGTCGCGTGAGCGCTTCACGATGGATGAGGGGTTGTCCCGTGCCGTTCTCAAGGTTTTTGTCGACCTCTACAATGAGGGATTAATCTACAAGGACAAGCGGCTCGTTAATTGGGACCCTGACTTCCAGTCAGCCGTCTCTGATCTTGAGGTCGAGTCCAGAGATCACACCGGCAAATACAAGTGGGAAATTGGTGAGACCGATAAGGAGGGGAATGCCGTTGCGTTCTCACCGGCTGCGCTGAACAAGATTCTTGATCGCGATTCTAGCGGCCACATGTATTACCTGCGTTATCCCATAGCTGGTAGAGACTACGACCCTAAGGATTCATCGACATACCTGGTTGTTGGCACCACGCGTCCGGAAACGATGCTGGGTGATACCGGTGTTGCCATTCACCCGGAGAATGAGAACCTCGCCAACCTCATAGACAGCAAAGTGGCCTTGCCGCTGACCGGACGCGATATTCCGGTGGTCGGCGACACGTATGCGGATCCGGAAAAAGGGACTGGAGCTGTTAAGATTACACCGGCTCATGATTTTAATGACTGGGATGTTGGCAAGCGCACCAACCTTGACGTCATCAATATCTTCGAGGCGAACGGCAAGCTGAATTCCAATGCGCCTGAGGCGTATCAGGGCATGGATCGCTTCGAAGCACGCAAACAGGTTGTCGCCGATCTTCACGAGCTTGGCTTGTTGGAGAAGATTGAGCCGCACACCCACTCGGTCCCGCATGCTCAACGTGGCGATGCAGTCATCGAGCCATGGCTGACGGATCAATGGTATGTCGATGCAGCCACTCTGGCAAAGCCGGCATTAGCGGCAGTGCGTGAGGGCAAGACAACTTTCCATCCGGAGAAGTACGCTGCTGACTACTTCCGCTGGCTAGAGAACATCCAGCCGTGGTGTATCTCTCGGCAGCTATGGTGGGGCCACCAGATACCGGCTTGGTACGGCCCCGATGGTAAGGTTTTTGTTGCCCACGATGAAGCTGCTGCGCAGGCGGCAGCCATGGCGCATTACGGCAAGGAAGAGCCGCTAACGCGCGACCCGGATGTCCTGGACACCTGGTTCTCATCCGGACTTTGGGCGTTCTCGACCTTAGGCTGGCCTGATGAAACGCGTGAGCTGAAGCGGTATTATCCGACGAGTTGCCTCGTCACCGGATTTGACATCATCTTTTTCTGGGTTGCCAGGATGATGATGCAATCGTTGCACTACATGGGCGATGTCCCGTTCCGCGACGTCTACATTCACGGCCTCGTTCGCGATGAGAAGGGCCGCAAGATGTCGAAGTCTATCGGCAACGTTATCGACCCGCTCGAGCTCATCGAAAAGTATGGTGCAGATGCTCTTCGTTTTACGCTAACCGCTCTGACAACTCAGGGTCGGGACGTCAAACTGACGGAAAGCAGAGTCGAAGGCTATCGGAACTTCGCAACCAAACTTTGGAATGCCGCCCGCTTCGCCGAAATGAACGAGTGCGTCACGATTGATGGTTTTGATCCCAAATCGGCGAACCACACGGTCAACCGATGGATCGCCGGCGAAACAGAGCGGGCCATCGCAGAGGTCTCGACATCGCTTGAAGCGTATCGCTTCAATGATGCCGCCTCCGCCGCCTATGAATTTGTCTGGGGCGTCTTTTGCGATTGGTACCTTGAGCTCATCAAGCCCATCGTCAACGGCGACAATGCCGAAGACATTCGTGAGACTCGCGCAATGGCGGCCTGGGTCCGTGACGAGATCTTGAAACTCTTGCACCCATTCATGCCATTCATTACCGAAGAGCTGTGGGAGCGCGTTGCTGAGTATGGTCCGCAACGCCAAAGCCTGCTTGCTATCTCAGCTTGGCCGCAACCCGAAGGACTGGTTGACCAAGCGGCCGACCAAGAGATTGGTTGGTTGATCAAGTTGGTCAGTGAGATCCGATCGGTACGTGCAGAGATGAACGTTCCAGCGGGGGCCAAGATCACCTTGGAGCTCATCGGTGCGACTGACGAAGAACGGGCTCGTACTGATGCTCATGAGGAAACAATCGAGCGGATGGCCCGGCTTGAGCGTATCAGCTTCGTTGATGCCGCCTCCAACGGTGCTGCTGCAATCGTCTTTGATGATACGACGGCGGCGCTGCCACTCGCTGGCATTATCGACATGGATGCGGAACGTGCGCGGTTGAACAAGGAAATCGATAAGGCGAAATCTGAGATTTCGAAAATCGACTCGAAGTTGGCCAACCCGAACTTTGTAAGCAAGGCGCCTGAGGCTGTGGTCGAAGAAAACCGCGAGAGAAAGACCGATTTTGAAGGTCAAATCGAACGCTTCGAGGCTGCACTCAAACGGCTGGAAGTCGCGGCGTGATCTCTCAATTGAGCGCAGATCGGTGATGCAATTCGCAGTGCACTATCGATTTGCGCGAAGCAAGTAACTGTCGCAAGTTGTGATGGCGGCATCGCCCTCGGTGTGAACAAGGCGAAGGAGTGCATTGAGATGTACGTTCCCGATAATTTCCTTATGGACGACAAAGAGGAAATCCACGGTCTAATCCACGCCAACCCGTTTGCTGTTATAGTCTCGCACAGTGCAGAAGTGGGGATGGTCGCCACACACCTGCCCACCGTCTTCAAACCGGACATGGGAACGCACGGCACAATCGAAGCCCATTTTGCGCGACCAAATACGCATTGGCGCATGTTCCGCGAAAGCGGTGCGGAGGCACTCCTGATCTATTCGGGCGCAGACGGGTACATTCATCCGGGCTGGTATCCCAGCAAGGCGAAGGACGGCAAGGTTGTTCCGACTTGGAATTATTCCGCGGTCCACGTCTACGGCCATTGCCAGACCATCAGCGATCCGAATGAGCTGCGCTCGCATGTCGCCGAGTTGAGTGATCAGCAAGAACAAAACCGTGCTGTGCCTTGGGCACTCGATGATGCCCCCGAGGAATATGTTCAGGTTATGCTGCGCGGTATCGTCGGTATTCGGCTTGAAGTTACGCGCATTGAGGGAAAGAAGAAGTACAGCCAAAACAGGCCAGAACCTGATCGGCGTGGCGTGGTAACCGGTTTGCGGCTCGATGGAGGGGAACCGGGTATTGCGATGGCAGATTTGGTCGAGCGTGAGATCAGTAACGACTAGGCTGTGAGCCATTTTCCAATCAGCGCATGACAGTCAGGGTAGCTCATCGAGTAACTCAAGCGCCAGGTTGCCGAACGTAGTACAGCCGTCCGTTCTTGATGTCGTCAGCCATTTGCTGTGCTTCATCATCCAAGACATTGTCTCGGATTGGCGCCGATATCACAGTGAGGCGCGACAGCTTCCATTCGAATCCGCTGAGCTTCATCTCGGCAATGATCCGCCGATCGGGTTGGTCCCGGTCCTCGATTTCAAGTTCGACCAAGCTAAGGCTTTTGAACTCTGCACGATGAATGCGACTGACTAAGCCTCGCACACGATGTGCCACCGGCATGGCTTCATCGCGCGGTAAGCCAGTGACCCTTGTTCGATAGCCATTCTTCATGCGGTAGAGCTTGGGCAGTCCATTGGGGGTAATGTACTGGTCCATGAAACGGTCCAGCATGCTTGCGCCGAACACCGCCTTGATCCGTTGCCACATTGTCGGTCGCACTTTCCGGCCCTCGGCAACGGCGACCGGCAAAAGTTGTGCGTGGCTCGCGATCGACTGGCGCAGAGAAGATCGGACATTGACCCAATCGACCTTCTGTTTCAGCAGCGCAACGTTGTTTGTCTTCATTGCCTGACGTATCGACCAGGCGGCATAAAAAGGAGAGGCTACGTAGAGTGATACACCCATCAACGAGATTGCCAGCAAGAGTTTTGTCGCCAGACCTCTCATACTTGACCCTCCAATGAAGACGCCGTTTAACGCTTATTCATTTTACATCCAATTCAGGCTGCCCGGAGTTCGAACCGTGACCAACTCATGTCGTCATTGTGAGAATATGTTTGCATGGTCAGGAAACGGTGTGCCTTAGTTTGGCCGCGCTCGACGGAAGGAAAATTATCTAACGCTGCGCATTGGGAAACGATCAAATCTGCCTGTGTGGTGCATGCCAGGGGGCTGCGGCCTCCAGAGCCCAGCAACTGTGCGCGCCGCGCTGAGAACGGATCCGCCAATCAACGAAGGTCACTGAGGAGATCGTGTCGTCTCACTGAAGGGACGCGTCCGGCGACAGATTTCCCTGAGCGCCCGCCACGCGTCGGCGCTCATCGCAGGAGTTGTCGTGTAGGTGCGTGAGCCCCGAACACGCCGCGCTCTCTCCAGCGGATAGGGGTGCGTACGGAAAAGGCCGTCGATCCCCACGGTGGGTGATCCCGTCCCGCCATTTCTGGAGCCCGACTTGCGACCAATGCGTTCAAAGAAATCAGCAAGTCCGAATTGGCTGATGCCCGCGCGTCGGAGTAAGCGGATCGCCTGCTCATCTGCCGAGCGCTCGTCTTGCCGCGCGTAGCTGTTCTGCAGCAGGAGAGTGCCGAGCCCGGACAGGCTGCCGCCTCCACCCGTGATGATGTCGATGGCTGCAGAGATTCCAAGCGCTCGCACGATACTGCTTTCCGGATGTAACTCGATGCTATGTCCCATTTCGTGAGCGAGAACGCCGGCGACCTCTTCCGGCGACTGCGCAGCCCGAATGAGGCCGTTCGTGAGCAGCATTTGTCCACCTGGCGCCGCGAATGCATTGACGAGAGACCAGTTGACAACGGTGATGTGATAGTCGGCCTCTGCAGTAAGTCCATTCGTGAGGCGCCGTCCAAGCCGTTCTAAAGATCTTAAGCCTGCAGGGGCAACACAGACGCGATATTGGCCCGCCATCGACGCAATGACTGTTCGACCCAGCGATTGACGAGTTTCCTTTGGAATGAGGGCGGCAGCAAAGCGTGCGGGTTGTGAATTCCACAAGGCAAATAGCAGCCAGGCCATTAGGCCAACCACAGCGCCCAGCAGTCCAAACTTGAGGTAGGCCCAATGTCGATGAGACGCCCGAACCTGAGGTGCTTGCTCAGCGAGGATCGCACCAAAGCTGTTGGATCTGACTTCCAGGCGCGCCTCAGGCATGTATTTGTAGAAGAGCGTGACAACAGTCTGATCAGGTCTGACCAAGGGCGCGGCATGCAACGCACCAAACGGCCAGACTAGTTCGTCAAGCCCGGCGGTCGCATGAATGATGATGCCCCGGTCATCCAAGTGCACTTTCACCGGCATCCCCGAAGGAACCTCTTCTGTAAAAAGGTAGGCCGGCCACCTCTGGCTGATTTCAGCACTCATAACAGGTCGTCATACTCCTGACAGGTGAGCAACAGATTCACCAATATCTGCAAATGGAACAGACCTCACACTCTCAGTCTACGGATTTTGCAAAGCGTGTCGGAAGGCACGAGGGCAGACATTGCTCCATTTGCTCTCCTGATCCTTTGCAAATTGATGGTTAGCGCGCCGGGTTGTGCCACTGCTGTAAAGTTACAAGAGAGGCACGCTCGTCAAGAGACCAATCAATGTCCTGTGTACTGCTGCCATGGATTAGGACCGATGTGGCGGTTCGGCAACGAAATCAAGGATGTATGCCACTTTAGGGCCACAAAATGGGATCACGGTCAGCCTCACTAGAGAGCAAGACTGCATGATCTTTCCGACAACCCTAGGTCGGAGGGCGCATTATCCTTCTACATGCTCGTATTGGCACTCTAGGCGCTTCAGCCAAGCGAAGTTGGATTTGGGCAAATCCAGGCCCGGTATGAATGACCGGTGCAGGCTATGACAGAATTTGTTTCGAGTGCGGACAACAATTATGGGATCGAAACAGTTGACCTGGTTCACTAGAGTGACGGCTATTAGCTTTGCGGTACTAATAGCGTTTCCTGCGACTGCGCAATTGCGGTTTAAGTCACCGAGGCTCGCGCTGGAGCAAGGCATGGCTGCCTTTAGAGCCGGCAACTTCGAATTGGCGATCCCAGCTCTGGAGAGCGCCCGCAGTCACCGTGTCTTTCCCGCCCGTTACTACCTAGCCCGGATCTACTCAGACAATAACGGCGCCTACACGGATCACGGCCACGCTTACAAAATCCTGCGCGAATTCGTCGATGACCACGCCGATATCGATCCAGCAGATTATCGCAGAGCTCCTCGTGTCTCCAACGCCCTCGTTCGTCTCGCAAAGTACGTGCGTGACGGCCTGCCGGAAATAGGTTTACGCCCGGATGTCGACCGGGCAGTACGATTCTTCCACCACTCGGCAACGTTCTTTAACGACGAAGATGCGCAGTTCGAATTGGCAAAGCTGCGCTTGACCGGTGATGGACTTCGTAGATCCGTGCCTACTGCATTGCACTGGTTGGCGAAGCTCTCGCGCAAAGGCCATCCGGGTGCGCAGGCATTCCTCGCCGACCTCTACTGGCGCGGCCGATACACCAAACAGAACTCTGTTCGCGCCTTGGCGCTGATCACCGTTGCTTTGGAGAATGCACCCGTCGAGGATCGTGTTTGGATCGAGGACATTCATCAAAACATTTTCTGCGGTGCAACCAAAGGAACCCGGCAAACGGTCACTGGTTTGGTCGCAACCTGGCGCAACAAGTATGGACGGGCGCTTCCCAGCCATCGCGAAGATAGCTTAAGCAATCTCTCAATTAGCCCTGTCCGAACCTGCTCAAACGGCGAACCTGTAAGGCGCATACAACCGGAAACAGTTGTTGCAGGCCCGGAAAAACAAGGAAACGCCGGCCCTGGCGGAGCCCAGTTCCAGTATGGATCATCCGGCAACGGCTACCGGAATGTCCAGGAACACAATACAAATCGCGGAAACTAGCCGAGACCAGCAAATGACTGTTCGCACACTCGCCACCTTATGAAAGGGGGTCGCGAAACACGGCTGGTCAGCGCATCTCGCTGACAATCCCGCCATTGCGCGTCCGCTTAAAGCTCTAGCTCGACCCAAACCGGAACATGGTCCGACGGACGCTCCCAACTACGGGTATGCTTATCGATGCCTGCGCTAGATAGTTTATCGGCTGCTTGACACGACAACAACAGATGATCGATGCGAATGCCATTGTTCTTCTGCCAGGCTCCGGCCTGATAGTCCCAGAACGTATAAGTCTTCTCGGTTGCCTCGCAGGCCCGGACTGCATCCACGAAACCCATATTTTTAAGACGTTTGAAGGCGTCGCGGCTTTCAGGCTGAAACAGTGCATCATCGCTCCATGCAGCTGGGGAGACGCAGTCCTCATCTTCGGGAATCACATTGTAATCGCCAGTGAGCAGCAAGGGCTCCTCAAGTTCGAGAAGTTCTCGGGCATGGCTTTGCAGGCGCTCCATCCAAGCCAGCTTATAAGGGAACTTCTCGGTCGCGATTGGGTTGCCATTCGGTAGATAAATACAGGCTATGCGGGCAACCCCATCGGGCCCGGCTGATACGACGACTTCCAGGTAACGTGCTTGAACGTCGTCTTCATCGCCAGGCAAGCCTTTGCGCACATCCTCAATTGGCACCTTGGAGAGAATGGCGACGCCATTAAAGCTTTTCTGGCCATGGACAACAACGTTGTAACCCATGCCTTCAAAGGTTTCTGTCGGGAAACCTTCATCTACTGATTTGATTTCCTGCAGGCAGGCAACATCTGGAGATGCCTCCTCAAGCCAGCGTACCAAAACATCATGACGTGCTTTGATGCCGTTTATATTCCAGGTCGCAATCTTCATGAAGAAACAATCAGATCGTAAAGCTGGTGCCGCAACCGCAGGACGCCGTGGCGTTCGGATTTTTGACCTGGAACATCGCACCTATCAGCTCGTTGACAAAATCTACCTCGGAGCCTGCCAGGAACGGTAGCGACACGGCGTCAACCAGAACCGTCGCGCCATCCTTTTCGATGACAAGATCGTCGTCCTCGGCCTTGGCCACCAAGTCAAACTTATAGGAGAAGCCGGAGCAGCCACCCCCTTCAACGCTCACACGCAGCAGCTTGTTCGCTGGTTCATCTGCGGTTATCTCGTTAATACGCTGGGCAGCGCTTTGCGACATCGTGATCGGAGTTGCTGAATCGGTCATGTGGGTTCGCTCAGATTCGGGCCAAAAGGCCTTTTCAGTTGTTGTATTACCCTCAGAATCTCACTGTAGAATGTAGTAGCAAGCAGGGATTTGGCCAACCCCTGAACAGAAACGGCCTGATTGTGGCGAGAGGACCAAAATGACAATAGCTCTGTCCGAGGCCGAATTCCAGTATGGGCGGCAGCTTGCTCCAGGAGCACGGGAGCTTGCCAGTTACGCAGCGTCACGGACGCCGAGCCGTGGCCGAGTCCATCAGGAACTGGCCTGTCCGACTCGCAACGACTTGCAGCGTGACCGCGACCGCATCCTGCATTCAACAGCGTTCCGACGTTTGACCTACAAGACACAAATGTTTGTTTACCATGAGGGTGACCACTACCGCACGCGGCTCACGCACAGTCTGGAAGTCGCACAGATTGCCCGTACCATTGCCCGTCAGCTTTGCTTGGATGAGGACCTTTCGGAAGCCATCGCGTTGGGGCACGATCTTGGCCATCCGCCATTCGGGCATGCCGGTGAACGCGCTCTGGATGCAGCTTTATCAGATACAGGCGGCTTCGATCACAATGTCCAAAGCTTCCGTATCGTGACGTCGCTCGAGAGAAAATATGCCGGCTTTGATGGCCTCAATCTGACATGGGAGACACTGGAGGGTCTGGCCAAGCATAACGGTCCTCCTGCTCTGGGCGATGACCTCGGCGACCAGCGTTTCGTCCATGCCGTTCGGGACTTTGAAAGACAAATGGAGCTGCAGCTCGGCAGTTTTGCATCTGGTGAGGCGCAGGTCGCTGCGATCGCCGACGACATTGCCTGGCATACCCATGACATCGATGATGGCCTGCGCGCCGGCCTAATAAATTGGGAGGATCTGCGGCAGGTCGCAATTGTGAAGCCGTTATTGGACGAGGATGAGGTTCGCGGTGCTGATGATCCTGTCAAAGCCGCCTATGAGGTCACCCGGCGTCTGATTACGATAATCATCTCAGATGCGGTGCAGGAGAGCCGGCGCCGACTTGCCGAACTTCAACCTACGAGCCCGGATGATATACGTCAGGCGGCAACTCAAACGGTCTCGTTTTCAAGTGCGATGCAGGCCAAGCTGGACGAGCTTAGAACGTTCCTTTTCGCCAATCTCTACCATCACAAGGCGGTCATGCAGATCATGGATGGCGCGGAGCAGATCGTCCGGGATCTCGTTCGTCGCTACTCAGATGACGTTAAGCAGTTGCCGGAGCCATGGCATGGCGGGTTCGCAAGACTGGACTATCGCGGTAGGCGCCGGCGGGTAGCAGATTTTGTCGCCGGGATGACCGATCGCTTTGCCATTTCGGAGCACCAACGCCTGTTTGACGCGACGCCGGAACTGCGCTAACCCGCGAGCGCTGTTGCCGCTATCAGATGCGAACGAAAATCGTGAATCACATGTCGCGGCAGGGTCATGGATAACCCAGTCTGATCTCAGGACGTAGGAATGAATATTTTTGCATTGGCTGGCGACGCGGTACGTCAGGCCCTTTCTGTATTGCAGGAGCAGGGTCAGCTTGATCGAGAGATTGAGCTGAGCGGTCTAGATATTCAGGAGCCCCGTGACCCCAGTCATGGCGACCTCGCTTCCAACGCTGCAATGGCGCTGGCCAAGCGTGCTAAGACCAAACCGCGAGACCTGGCTCAGCTGATTGCGGAACAGCTGGCCGCCAACCCGGCGTTCGTGAAGGTCGACGTGGCCGGACCTGGGTTCATCAATCTCACACTTTCTGACGAGATCTGGTGCCAGTTAATCCAAGCGGTGGTTAATGGCCAAGGACAGTTCGGCAAGGCTGAGTTGGGTCAGGATCAAACCGTTCAGGTTGAATATGTTTCAGCCAACCCCACAGGCCCGATGCATGTCGGGCACTGCCGCGGAGCCGTGTTCGGCGACACCCTGGCAAATCTGCTGAGCTTCGCCGGTTATGAGGTCTCACGAGAGTATTACGTGAATGATGCAGGGGCCCAGGTCGATAAGCTCGGCCAATCCGCACTGTTGCGCTACCGCGAGGCACTTGGCGAGGATATTGGCGAGATTCCAGAGGGCCTTTATCCCGGCGAGTACATGAAGCCAGTTGGACAGGCCTTGGCAAAGCAGCACGGCTCGAAATTGCTGGACTTGCCGGAAGCTGAGGCTGTGGTGATTGCCCGTGATACGGCAATCAACGTGCTACTTGGCGAAATCAAGAATGATTTGGCAGCCCTCAACGTCCGACACGACATCTTTTTCTCGGAACGATCACTCGCCACCAAAGAGCGTGATCAAGTTGCTGAAGCGATCGAAAAGCTGAGGGAAAAATCTCTCATCTATGAAGGCCGACTGCCAAAGCCGCTTGGTCACGATGATGAGGAGTGGGAAGACCGCGAGCAGACGCTGTTCCGTTCGACAGAGTTTGGCGACGACATGGATCGTGCGCTCAAGAAGTCAGACGGCAGCTACACCTACTTTGCGAACGATGTCGCCTATCACATGAATAAGATAGAGCGGAATTTTTCGCTTTATTTCAATGTTCTAGGTGCAGATCACGTAGGCTATATCCCGCGATTAAAGGCTGTTGTCAGCGCGCTTTCTGACAATCAGGCCAACTTCGAGACGCCCGTCACGCAGCTGGTGAAGGTTCTGCGGGATGGTCAACCAGTCAGGATGTCGAAACGAGCCGGAACGTTCGTTGCATTGCGAGATGTCGTCGATGAAGTGGGGAGTGATCCGGTCCGCTTCATGATGATGATGCGCAAGCATGATTCGCCGCTGGACTTCGATTTGGCCAAGGTTGTCGAGCAGTCGAAAGAAAACCCCGTCTTTTACGTGCAATACGCTCATGCCCGTGCAGAATCAGTCTTTCGCGTCGCAGCAGAGACCTTCCCACAGTTGGGGAAAGATTCCGAACTTGTGAAAAACGCAGATCTTGAGTTGCTAACCGACGTCGGCGAACGGGCCTTGATCCGGGAAATCGCGCGGTTTCCAAGGATTGTCGAGAGCGCAGCTCGGGAGCGTGAGCCGCACCGCGTGCCTTTTTATCTATATGATTTGGCTTCGGCTTTTCATCATCAGTGGGCGCGAGGCAATGATTCGCCACAATTACGATTTAGCCAAATTGACGACGTCAAGATCACGGCTTCCAGACTTGCACTGGTTCTAGCGACGCAGACTGTCATATCCTCAGGATTGTACATTCTGGGCGTGCAAGCACCATTAGAGATGCGGTAAGCTGCGAGTCGGGGAAGACCACGGGCACGGGGCATAAGGATTACACCACATGACGCGGTCGAGCGGTCCAAGTCGCCAGGCGCCTCAATGGCAGCAGCGAGCAATGCACGATCAAGAAGCTGCTCAACAGCAGCATGACGGCTGGCAGCCGTACGGTCAGGGAGGGTACGGCAACCCTCAAGGGGCACCTGACAATCCATTCGGGGTGCCTGATCAAGGTTACCAGGGGCAGCATCCTCAAGGGCAGCCCGATCAATTCGGCGCTCATCAGTCCTTTGGGCACCCACAGCAACCGGCGAACCCCTATTACCCGGATGCCGATCAGCATCAGTCGACACAGCCGGGTTATCCCGAGTTCGGCCATGCAGCCAATCCGTCGGCCCAACCGTTTCAGCATGCTCCTGAGTTAAGTCAGCAGCCTTACGGCCAGTTCGACACCCCAGCGACACAGCCACCTGCATCCGATGGACGAGGCGGATATCCGCAGTACGGCCAGAACGAAGCGCCCGCATACGGACAGTTTCGTCCGTCGGCCTACGATCAAGAGCCCAGTACGAACTGGCAGCAGTCGCAGGCTAATCAGGCTGGTGCACCCGATGCAGGATTGTACGACTTTGGAAATTACATGCCGGCAGGCGGGGCAACTGGACGCCCACAGTTTGGCGATCCAGATTACGTCCCTCCGCAACAGGAGTGGGATGTCAATCCACCTCTCAACGGTTTAGCTCCCGGCGATCAGTTTGGGCAGCAGCGCCCGGATGGTTTCGATGGTGGGCCCCAAGGTCTTCAGTCAAACGCCATTGCCCAACATGAGGATGGCTACGGCGATGAGGGCGATGAAGACTACGATGACTACTACGACGAGGAAGAAGGCGGGACCGGTCGCAAATTGATCATCGCCGGAGCACTGGTGAGCGCCATTGTTGTCGGTGGTGGGTTTGCTTATGGCTACAACACCTTGTTTGGCGAACAGAATAAGTCCGGCGACACGCCGGTCGTCGCGGCAGCAAGCGGAGCAGCAAAGGAGGCTCCTTCCAGCGCCGGTGGTCGAACTTTCGACAACAAGGATAGCAAGCTGCTTGATCGGCTTGGCAATGCGGGCGGCAGCGATCCTGACAAAGTTGGAAATCGCGTGCGCTCAGTGCCAACGCTGGTGGTTGGACCAGACGGGCGATTGGTCGTTCCGGAGGCACCAGAAAACAATCAGGCGGGATCCGGTACACCGGCTGTCGAGCCAGCACAATCAACCGAGCAATCCGCCTCAGTATCGTCGACAACCTCTGTTCCAGGCATGATCGTCAGTGGAGGCAGCGGGCTGCCAGCACCACCACCGGCCGTCGAGTCGCAGACAGCTTCTGTATCGAACACTCGTGTACCTCCGGCCTCGCAGCAGCTACAGCCACAGGTGCAACCGCAGCAACCCGTGCAGGTCGCAAGCGCGCCGCCAGCAGCAGCGCCTCCGGTAAAGCGCCGTCGCAACTCGAAGTTTCCGCCGCTGCCTGTGCGGTCTGGGATCACGAAGCCACAATTCACAACAGCTTCCACCGTCACGCCCGCGGCTGTCAGACCAGCGGCTTCTGGTGTAGCGACTGCGAACGTGACACGCGTAGTCCCTAACCAGCAGCAACGGCCCGCTCCACGTCGACCACAGCCGGCGGCTGTAGCAGCTCCGGCTGCTGCGGCGGCAGGTGCCGGCGGCATCGGCTACGTTGCGGTTCTTTCAACGAAGCGCAGCCGCATCGATGCATTGACGAGTTTCGCTGATCTACAGCAGAAGTATACGTCGATCCTAAGCACCAAAGTCCCCGATGTCAGGCGAACAGATCTCACCTCTAGAGGTCTGGGCGTGATGTATCGCGCCGTAGTCGGTCCGCCAGGGTCGAAGCAGGCAGCCGGTCAGCTTTGCAACAGGCTCAAGACGGCCGGCTACACTGGCTGCTGGGTGGCAGCATACTAAATCAATTATGCGTAGCGCATTGATCGTCGGGCTGGCTGGCCCGACCTTGCAGAGGGAAGAAGCAGCCTTCCTCCAACAGGCTCGACCTGCAGGACTGATCATATTCGCACGCAACGTCGAACATCCGGATCAGCTCCGCCGTCTCATTGAAGATGCAAAGGCCGCACTGGCCGAGCCTGACTGCTTGGTTCTGGTCGATCAAGAAGGCGGGCGCGTCCAGCGGCTTCGAGAACTTCACTGGACAGCACTGCCAGCCGCGGCCCGTTATGGCCAAGCCTATCGCGAGACACCTGAACGAGCATTGCAAATGCTGGTCCAGCTAAGCACACTTTGCGCAGCGGAACTGCGCGATGTCGGGATAAACACAAACTGCGCGCCTTGTCTCGATCTACCCATTGACGGCGCGCACAACGTTATTGGCGATAGAGCCTATGGGCGCTCTCCGAGCGAGATTGCGAAGTTTGGTGAAACAGTTGCCGAGAGCTTTATGGGGGCAGGCGTCCTACCTGTTATCAAACATATTCCAGGCCACGGAAGAGCGATGGTCGATAGCCACAAGCAGCTACCGGTGGTTCACACAGAATGGCCGGAACTCGACGAAACTGACTTTGAACCATTTCGTTTGCTAAACCATATGCCGGCCGCCATGACGGCCCACGTTGTCTATTCCGATCTTGACCCCGAGGCTCCGGCTACGACCTCGAAGACTGTTGTTACAGACGTTATTCGCGATAAAATTGGCTTCGATGGTCTTTTGATGAGTGACGATCTGTCGATGTCCGCGCTCAGTGGCACGATCGGCGAGCGGGCAGCCGCTGGGAGACGGGCTGGCTGCGATCTGGTTCTTCATTGTAATGGCAATCTGGAAGAGATGAGAGCTGCTGCGGAACAGGCCGGAAACCTTTCCGGGCGTTCCAACGAGCGATTTCAGGCCGCCTGTGCCATTGTTCGGAAAGACGTTTTTCCACTGGATTTGCCAGAGTTAAGGGAGCAGGCCCGTGAAACTCTGGCAGAACTCCTGTGAATCGCGTGTAACCATCGTTGAATTGGATGCTGAAAGCCAGGCGCCCGCATTGGTCTGCCAACCATTGTTTTCTAGGATGACGCGTTGAACGAGCAAGAGGTCAACGAAAACTGGGAAAGCCCAGTCCGCAGTGAGGCGGCCGCACGACCGGACGAGCTGATTGTCGATGTCGGTGGATTTGAAGGCCCGCTCGACCTGCTTCTCGCGATGGCGCGCACTCAAAAGGTTGATATTTCTAACATTTCGGTCCTAGCACTCGCTGAGCAGTACCTTGCATTTGTTGACGAAGCACAGCGATTGCGCCTGGAGCTGGCAGCCGACTACTTGGTCATGGCGGCCTGGCTGACCTTCCTCAAATCCAAGCTACTCGTGCCGCGTGAAGATGAAGAGGGCGACGAGCCAACTGGCGAAGAACTCGCCCAACAACTAGCCTTCCGATTGATGCGGCTGGAAGCGATGCGCGATGCCGCTGCAAAGCTGATGACCCGCAAACGATTGGGGCGGGATGTATTTGCAAGGGGGCGCCCAGAGGGCGTAACAACCCGCAAAGAGAGCAAATACAAGGCCGAACTGTTCGATCTCCTCAAGGCTTATGCGGAGCAGCGAAAAAAACGTATTCCGCGCGTGCACATAGTCAAAAAACGTCAAGTTTGGTCAATAAAGCAAGCACGAAGTCAGTTGCAGCGTCTCGTTGGACAGGTCTCAGGCAGTTGGATGCAGCTCGATCGGTGTCTGCAGCAGTATCTGACCAATCCAGAGGCCGGGCGCACCGTGATAGCGAGCTCGCTCGGGGCGGCGCTCGAGATGGCAAGAGAAGGGCTGGTCGAGCTACGCCAAGACGAACCGTTTGGGGCAATCTACGTGCGCCGCAAAGAAGCCGGCGCCTTGTGGGAACAGGTTAAAGAGTGACGCAATCTCCAAAATCTCAGGCCCGAGTGCAGCTTGCAGCTGTTGAGCCGGACGAAGATGAGAACGGGCATCCCGTCGATACCGAAGCCGAACGCGCGTCAATCGAAGAGGCGCCGATCGATCAGGTCGAAGGTGACAAAGTCCAGAGCGAACAAGTCCGGGGCGAACAAGTCCAGAGCGAACAGGTTCACGGCGAACAGGCAGCCGCAGAAGAAAGCGTTGATGCCTTGCGCAAGCTTGCAACCGGTCTCGCCAAAGAGGCAACAAAAGACACGGACGATCCCGTCGCAGAGCCGGTAGCAGACCGCGCCATGCTTCGCGTTCTTGAGGCAAAGCTGTTTGCTTCTGACAAGGCATTGACCGCCAAACAACTGGCCGAGAGCCTACCAGAGGACGTTGAAATTCTGCCGCTCCTCGAGCAGCTCCAGGCAGAATACGACGATCGCGGCGTCAATCTGGTTCGTGTCGCCGGCCGCTGGTCATTTCGAACAGCTGAAGACCTTGCTTACTTGATGGAGCGAGAGGTGGTCGAGGAACGCCGCCTGTCGCGGGCAGCTCTCGAGACATTGGCGATCATTGCTTACCATCAACCGACGACCCGAGCTGAGATTGAAGAAGTGCGCGGCGTCTCTATATCAAAAGGGACATTGGACACGCTCATGGAGGTCGGCTGGGTGCGTCCGCGCGGACGCCGCAGGGCGCCCGGCAAGCCACTGACTTATGGCACAACAGAAGAGTTTCTGCTGCATTTCGGCCTCGATACGTTATCCGAACTTCCCGGTCTCGGAGAGCTCAAAGGCGCGGGACTCCTCGATGCCGCGTTGCCGCCGGACTTCAGGGTGCCGCAACCGAAGGAACTCGCGGCTTTGATGCCAGACGAATTACCGCTAGAAGACGAAGAACAAGAAGGCCCGGATCCGGAACTCGATTTCGCTGAAGCGGATGACATGGAAGCGGACCACATGGACGACGAAGACCAAGATGCCGTGGCTGAGACTCACCCTCCATCGGAGAAGCAAGCAGACTGAGGACAACCGAGCCGTGGGCGTCCTCCGGCGGGCAAAGGTAGAGTGAGTAGCAACGCGTGAGCTTCCTCAACGAGATCCGACAGCGTTTCGGTATGGCACCGGATGCCGAACGGCCGTTGCGCAATCGAGCCCAGCGGGCTGCAGTGTCATTTGCCACGAGCCTTGAGTTTGATGGGATTGGCAAGCAGTTTGAAGACATCCGGGCTGTCGAACACGTTAGTTTTCAGGTTGAACCTGGCGAGATCGTTTGCCTGCTAGGACCGTCCGGATGCGGTAAGACCACCCTCTTAAGGCTTGCGTCCGGCATCGATGCACCAACCAGCGGCCGCGTTTTGCTTGGTAACCAGGAAGTCGCCGGCCCAGGTGTGTTCCTGGAACCCAATCGGCGCAACATTGGACTGATGTTTCAGGACTTTGCGTTGTTTCCCCATCTGACGGTCATACAAAACGTGGCCTATGGGCTGAAACGGCTCGGTCCGAGCTTAGCATCCGAGGAGGCCTTCGCCCTTTTGGCAAGGGTTGGCCTGGAAAGCTATGCCAACAGCTATCCTCACACCTTATCTGGAGGCCAGCAGCAGCGCGTTGCTCTAGCTCGCGCCATCGCGCCACGACCAGCCGTGCTACTGATGGATGAGCCGTTTTCCGGTCTGGATGTCTATCTGCGTGAGGTTCTGTGTCAGACCACCAGGGAATTGCTCAAGGAAACGAGATCAACCAGCTTGATCGTGACGCATGATCCCGATGAGGCGATGCGGCTCGCGGATCGTATCGCGGTCATGCGCGATGGCAGGCTCGTGCAGATCGGCTCAGCGGAGCATCTTTACCATGAGCCCGCCGACCTCTTCGTGGCGAGGTTGTTTTCCGAGATCAACGAAGTGCCGGCAACCGTGCGCAACGGTGTGGTCGAGACCCCGTTTGGTCAATTCGATGCCAGCGGGCACGCTGACGGCCAGGCTGTGGTTCTGGGCGTCAGGCGGCGCGCTGTTCGGCCGGCCAAAAACAATGATGGCGTACCGGGAAGAGTGCTCAGTACGCGGTTTCAGGGCGACCTCGCACAATTGACGATTGCGATTGCCGGAGCTGACAAACCCTTAACCAGCCTTGTTCGCGAAGCCAGGGCACCCAGCCCGGGTGATGATGTTTCAATTCTGGTCGACCAGGATGGAATTCTAATCTTTGACCAAGAATCAATGGGTTAATGAAGCGTCGGGCTGGCAACTAAGGTTGAAGTTGACAAGTGACGCCGCCTTGCCCATGTGCATGCTATCTGCGATAGTTGCGGCAAAGCGACGTGGTGCAAGGTGCCGTCCAGATTAGACTGGCTGTCAATCTGGAAACGTGTTGACTGCCCATCGGGATTATACGGCACACAGGTGGTGTGCCGATCGACTTACAAAGGGAGTTTGCAGACTCATGGGAGCTTTTAGCATCTGGCATTGGTTGATCGTGCTGGCAATTGTCATTTTGCTGTTTGGCCGTGGCCGTATTCCAGAATTGATGGGCGACGTTGCCAAGGGCATCAAGAACTTCAAGAAGGGTATGTCCGACGATACCAAGGCTGAGACGGCAGACGACAAAGCCATCGAAGACAAGGCCGAGAAGACCGTCGAGAACACGACCTCTGAAACAACGAAGGCCAGCTGATTGGATTGTTGCCGTTTCGCGCTGAAATAGATTGTTTCAATATCTGTTTTCAGAGCAGAGACTCGATTGGACTCCTGAGGAACTGAAGCGCTGGGCCGGCATTCATCTTTGAGCCGACGAAGCGCAGGACAATTGCATGCTGGACATTGGCTGGGCCGAATTATTTGTCATGGCGGTCATCGCGCTTTTGGTCGTTGGGCCAAAAGAGTTGCCGGCGATGCTGCGCACCATCGGCAAATTTGTCTCCATGATCAAACGCCAGGCGCAAGACTTCCGAAGCCAGTTCGATGAGGCGATCAAAGATACCGAGTTCGAGCAGGTCAAGAACGACTTGCAGGACCTGAAATCTGAAGCAACGTCGACCATCAGCGACGTGCGCGATGGTTTCAAGGACGAGATGCGTGAGTTGGACGACGTCCGCCGTGAACTCGACGAGGAGCACGCCAAGCTCGATGCTGAAATGAAGCGCGAGTACGGCGAGACAGGCACCGCAGACGAGGCCGGCGACGACTGGCTGGAACAACACAACCGTGCTGTGCTTGAGGCGGAGCAGGCAGATTCCAAGTCGGGCCCCAATTCTGGCAATGGCAGCGATGCAACTGCCAACGGCGAAAGTGATCCGTCGCCAGCACCTGAAGCAGACGTTGGTACTGCGCCGGCAGAAACTGCGGCGGGCACTGATACCGAACCAAAAGATAGCCGCCAGCCAGAAAAGGCCGGAGCTGCCAGTTGAGCGATACAACAGACATTGATAGAGACGGCCAGGAGGACATTGATGCCTCCAAGGCGCCGCTCATGGACCACCTCATCGAGTTGCGCCAGCGGCTGATTTATTCGCTTGTCGCCTTCTTCCTGATGTTCGTGGTGTGCTTCGCTTTTGCCGGAACAATCTTCAATATTCTGTTGTGGCCCTTCACATCCGTGGTCGGCCCGGACAACGCCAAGACGATCTACACCCACCTGCTGGAGAAGTTCTTTACGGAGGTGAAGCTCGGCGTATTTGGCGCTGCCTTCCTCTCGTTCCCGGTCGTCGCGATCCAGGTTTACAAGTTCATTGCGCCAGGACTTTACACCAACGAACGTGATGCGTTCCGGCCCTATCTCTTTGCGACACCAATCCTTTTCTTCATTGGTGCTTGCGTCGTCTACTTCATCGCCATGCCGCTTCTGGTACAGTTCTCGATTGGCTTCCAGCAGCAAGGCTCGAGTGAACAGGCGGCTATTGAGCTGTTGCCCAAGGTCAGTGAGTACCTCTCGTTGATCATGACGCTCATCATGGGCTTCGGGATCATTTTCCAGTTGCCGGTCGTCGTCACCCTGCTCGCCAGGGCAGGATTTCTCACGGCAGATACCCTGCGCGAAAAACGCCGTTGGGCCATTCTAGGGGTATTCGTTGCTGCAGCCATTCTGACCCCGCCGGATCCAATTAGTCAGATCGCCATGGCTTTACCGACGTTGGCACTCTACGAGCTGTCGATTTACGCGGTGATGTTTGTCGAAAAACGTCGGGCAGAGGCTAACTCCGAAGACGAACCAGATTCGAGCTCGTCGGCCTAAACAGCCAATTCTCCTGGCAGTTGATCACGAGTTGGCGGTGGGTTCGCCAATACACCTTATTGATCCTTTTCCACGATCGTGCTCAACAACCACCCTAACCGGTATGGGCTCGCGCTCTATCGGTCTATGGAACCGGTCTGAGGACCATGATCTAGCCGCAAGGTGACGCCGATGTTCGACATGAAATGGATACGTGACAATCCCGAAGCCTTCGACAAAGGGCTGTCGTCACGTGGTCTTGAGCCATTGTCGGCAAAGCTCATTGAAATGGATGAAGCACGCCGGCAGCATTTGACCAAACTGCAGGATGCTCAATCCCGTCGCAACGCCGCGTCCAAGGACATTGGCAAGGCCAAAGCCAGCAAGGATGAGGAGACGGCGCAAAAGCTGCTCGCAGAAGTCGCAGACTTGAAGCAATTCATTCAAGACGGAGAGCAGGTTGAGCGTGATCTCAACGCGGCGCTGGAGACGGAACTGGCGGCCATTCCCAATATACCGTTGGATGAAGTTCCAACCGGTGCGGACGAGAATGACAACGCTCTGGTGCGCACGCATGGCGAACCGCCCAAGTTTGACTTCGAACCGAAAGAGCACTTTGAACTCGGCGAAGCGCTGGGTCTGATGGATTTCGAAACCGCAGCCAAGATCTCTGGTGCACGGTTCGTGATCCTGAAAGGTGACCTGGCGCGCCTGGAACGGGCCTTGGCTCAGTTCATGTTGGAAGTGCACACATCGGAGTTTGGCTATACGGAGGTCATCCCGCCATTGCTTGTGCGCGATCACGCAGCCTATGGCACAGCGAATTTGCCGAAGTTTGCCGAGGACCTTTTTCACACCGATGATGGCTTCTGGCTGATACCGACGGCCGAGGTCTCACTGACCAACCTGGCGCGAGAGACGATCCATGCCGCAGCGGACCTACCACAACGTTATACGGCGTGGACGCCTTGCTTCCGATCAGAGGCGGGGTCAGCTGGGCGCGATGTCCGCGGGATGATCCGGCAACACCAGTTCTCCAAGGTAGAACTAGTTTCGATTACAACGGCGGAGCAGGGGCTCGAAGAACACGAGCGTATGACCAACTGCGCGGAAGAGATCTTGAAGCGCCTCGGTCTTGCTTATCGCACCATGCTGCTGTGCACAGGTGACATGGGCTTTGCATCACGCAAGACCTACGACCTCGAGGTCTGGCTACCGGGGCAGAACGCTTATCGCGAGATTTCGAGCTGTTCGGTCTGCGGTGATTTTCAGGCACGCAGGATGGGTGCGCGCTACCGCGAAGACGGCAGCAAGACAGTTCGCTATGTCACAACCCTGAATGGTTCAGGACTGGCAATCGGACGAGCCTTGATCGCCGTACTAGAGAACTATCAACAGTCGGACGGCTCTGTCGCAATCCCGGATGTCCTGCAACCGTATATGGGAGGCAGAACAACTCTGTCTGCGGCGAAGTCCTGACTTAGAACCAGTTTTGGAGCACGTATGCGAATTCTCATCACCAATGACGACGGCATTGATGCTCCAGGCCTGGCAACACTCAGAGACATTGCGCTGAGCCTCACCGACGAAGTGTGGACCGTTGCACCGGAAACCAATCACAGTGGCGCCGGTCACTCCCTGTCGTTGCGTGATCCATTGCGGATGCGTCAGATCGATGAACGGACTTATGCCGTTTCCGGCACGCCGACTGATTGCGTGATCATGGCGGTCCGCCACGTCATGTTCGACCAACGTCCAGACCTCATTCTGTCCGGCGTCAACCAAGGACAGAACGTGGCTGAAGATGTGACGTACTCTGGCACGATAGCAGCCGCATTCGAGGGAACACTGGTCGGGATCCGATCGATCGCGCTGAGTTTGTCGGTGGGATTTCGCGAAGGCCGTGATCCGGAATGGGAAACGCCGCGGCGCCATGGGCCGGATCTTGTTCGCAAGCTTCTCGAACAGACGTGGCCGCCGAAAACACTAATGAGCGTCAACTTTCCGGATCGTACGCCGGATGATGTCGAAGGTATCAAGGTGACCAAGCAGGGCCGTCGCGATCAGTCCACACTGGCAATCGATGAACGCCGCGACAGTTGGGGCCGTCCCTACTACTGGCTTGGGTTCGGGCGCAAGCTCTCCAACCCGCCGCACGATGTCGACCTTTGGGCAATCTACAACGGCTATATCTCGGTCACACCATTATCCATGGATCTGACCGCGGATGAGCTGATGGATCCGCTCACGAAGGCGCTCGCCGACTAAGGTGCGCACGCAACTCTGGCGACGCCCGAGGCTGCCGCCATCGCACTCTTTTGAGTTGGCAATGGCAGAGTTACAATTTTTGCATTGACTGCCACGGCACTGCCAAAACATGGCCGCCCTGCGCCCACATTCGCCACGTAGAGTACTCGTGGTGGGATTTTGCGAGGTGCGCCGGTGGGGCGTGCCTCAGTCAGCCGTTCGGCCCAGGCAATCCAGGAGTTTTTGGCGACCTCCCGCGAGGTTGCACGATGGAGAAACCTGCGACTGACGACGCGATTCTAAGCAAACCAGCCCGCAGCGTTAACGCTCTGTTTACTTTAATCCCGTTAGGTCGGTGGCAGAGTAAATGAGGTAGATTATGGTTTTTGCACCGCGTAACCGACCTTCGATATTGAAGCGTGGATGGCTTCTATCCTCGGCCGCAGTTTTAGCTCTAGGATTTGGCCTTTCAGCCTGTAGCGCCGACGTCAGCCGCTTCGGTGGTAACGGCCTTGGCTACGGCAGCAGCGATCCTGAAGCGCAGACACAACCCATTCATTCCGACGGATCACTCTTCGATCACCGTCCCGAAGTGACGACCAACTCCGGATCCGGCTTTGGCAGTACGCTGCCGACAACAACTGGTTCCGTTGAGTCATCACAGTTGGCCGACGCCGGCCCGGCAGCCAACGAGCCGGCGCCTTACCAGCCGGCCATCGTCAATCAGGCAAACCGTGCACCGGCGCCAGCGTCTAACGGTTATCGTCAGGCGAACGTGTCGACCCCGAACCAGGTTTCGTTCGGCCGCGATGAACCAGCAGATCAACCGCTGGCCGCAGCCCCGCAATCGACATCGATTACCGTTCAGCGTGGCGATACGCTGTATCAGTTAGCCCGTCGCCATCGCGTCAGCGTTGAACAGCTGAAGCAGGCTAACGGACTGTCGAGCAACGTCATTCGTCCCGGTCAGGTGCTGGTCCTTGACGGCAGCCAGGGTCGCGCTCCGGCACTCGCCAATCGCGTGATCGAGCGCAGTCGCACAAGCGCGCCGGTACGTCAGGCAATCCCATCGGGTGAAACCTATACGGTCCGCGCCGGCGACAGCCTGTACGCGATCTCGCGGCGTACTGGCGTGCGCGTCGCTGAACTCCAGGATCTCAACAACATCAGCGATGTTCGCCGCATCCGACCAGGCACGGTGCTCCGTCTGAACCGTGGCTCCTATGCCGAGCCAGCGGCAGCCTCACAGCCGGTGGAGCAGCGTGAAAGGACAGCGGTGCAGAGAGATTACGTGCCGCGCACGGTGAAAACCACAACGCAGCCGATCATCATCAATTCCCAGCAGAAGCAAGCCGCTGCACCGCGCGCGAACACACCGCGTCTGGCTGACAGGATCGATGATCCGGCGACCCGGTCGCAAGCACCGGCTGGGCGCAAGTATGCACGGTTGGAACCGCAATCCGCGCCATCATCCAGCGCGGGGCAGAAGTACCGCTGGCCGGTGAACGGACGCATTATCGGTCGCTTCGGCAAGCAGTCAGACGGCAAGAAGAATGACGGCATCAACATCGCCGTGCCCGTCGGCACCGACATCCATGCCGCCGAAGCAGGTGTCGTGGCCTATGCCGGCAACGAGCTCAAGGGCTACGGCAATCTCATCTTGATCCGGCATGACAATGGGTTCGTCACCGCTTATGCCCACTCCAGCCGGATGTTGGTCCGGCGGGGTGATGCCGTGGCCCGTGGCCAGGTCATTGCGAAAGCTGGCAAGACCGGCGCGGTCTCACGTCCGCAGCTGCACTTCGAGTTGCGCGACGGTGCTAAGCCGGTTGATCCAATGCCGTACCTTGGCCGGTTGTAACCCAACCCTAAATCCAGAAGGCTGCTTGTGCGGCCAATCGATGGCCCCGTCTTCAGCGGGGCCATTGTTGTTTTAGATTAGCCTTCAACCGACCCAGGCCTCCTCCCGGCCGCCTAAAACCACTCTCAATTGAGTGGCTGGGAGGGGGCCTGGGCGGAAGGTGTGCTTCCGGCAATGCCGGAAAAGGTCTAATCCAGCTCCAAAGCCTTGCCCTGGCGTCCAGCAAGATCCTGGATGTACTGCCACGCCACCCGGCCGGAACGCGCGCCTCGCGTCGTCGACCACTCAAGCGCGTCACGCTTCAGCTCATCCGCGTCCATCTTAAGACCAAAGTGACGGACATAGCCGTTGACCATCGCCAGGTATTGATCCTGTGTACCGTTATGGAAGCCGAGCCAAAGGCCAAACCGGTCCGACAAGGAGACTTTCTCCTCGACAGCCTCGGACGGGTTGATCGCAGTGGAGCGCTCATTCTCCATCATGTCCCGAGGCATCAGGTGACGACGGTTCGAAGTAGCGTAGAAAACGACGTTCGTGGGCCGTCCTTCAATGCCGCCATCTAGTACGGCCTTGAGCGACTTGTAGCTGGTGTCGTCGTGATCAAACGACAGGTCATCACAAAATACGATAAATCGGTCATTGCTGCTGCGCATAATGTTGAGGCAGCGCGGCAGGCTGTCGATGTCCTCACGATGGATCTCGACCAGTTTGATATCGGGCTTGCCGTCCGAGCCAAGCCCCAGGTCTCGGCGCACTTGTGCGTGGGCGGCTTTGACGAGTGAGGATTTGCCCATTCCCCGCGCACCCCAGAGGAGTGCGTTGTTGGCCGGCAGACCTTCAGCAAAGCGGCGGGTGTTTTCCAGTAGTTGATCGGCCGGGCGCTCAACACCCTGCAGTAGGCCGAGTGGAACACGATTGATGTGCTTGACCGGCTGAAAATGGTCCGGATCAGTTTGCCAGACGAACGCTTCTGCAGCGCTGAAATCGGCTGTCGGCGGCGGTGGCGGAGCCATCCGCTCCAACGCGTTTGCAATCCGTTCCAAAAGATCTGTTTCGCTGGCGCTCATCGTTCGACTACCGTGTCTTTGCGGCTCTGAACGGCGATCTATACGGCGTTGCCAAGCCCCGCGTCACCCACTGGGGCACTCGGTCACGCTAGCTCGCGCGATGGGTTCAGTTGGTTGCAATAGGAGCGTTAGGATCTATAGTCCTGCACAAATCGCGATCGGGCCGTCAAACGATGATTTGGCGGCACGGTTTTTGGCGTCCATACAACTTTTGGCAATAACAATAAGGTAACGCAGGTTCGATGTTTATCACCCCAGCTTATGCACAGGCCGGTGGCGCCGGCGGCGGCGACTTCTTCGTCCAGTTGCTGCCGATCCTCTTGATGATCGTCATCTTCTATTTTCTGCTGTTCAGACCGCAACAGCAGCGCATGAAGGCACATCAGGAGATGGTCGCGAACATTCGCCGTGGCGATACGGTTGTGACGGCTGGTGGCCTCGTTGGCAAAGTCACCAAGGTGAAAGACGATGGTGCTGAAATCGAAGTAGAAATTGCCGACGCCACACGTGTTCGCGTGGTCAAGGGAACAATCGCTGAGGTGCGCGTCAAAGGCGAAGCAACCAAAGAGTGATCGCCGGACCGTTGACAAGCTGATGCGCGAAGGCGTTCTAAAAGCTTGTCACGCCCAGTTCTTGGCCCTAAATGCCAGTAACCTTGCTGATATTTGCACGCACAACAAAACAAACCGGTAACGCTCCGGCAACGGAAAGACTAGCGACCTATGCTCCATTTCGCCCGTTGGAAAATCATCGCGATCGTAACTGTCTGCCTTGCAGCCATCGTCTTCGCTAGTCCGAATTTCTTTGGCAAAGAGTTTGTTGCCGGCCTGCCAAACTGGTTGCCAAAGAACCAGCTCAAGCTTGGTCTGGACCTTCAAGGCGGAGCGCACCTCCTTTACTCAATGGACGTCAAGGAATTGCGCAAGAACATGCTCAACAACCTGCGCGCCGATGTGAGAAAGCGTCTGCGCGACGCCAAGATCGGCACTGTAGGTACGGGCATTGTAGCCAACGGCGTGCAGACAAGACTGGGCCAGCCCTCGGATATGGAGCGCGCGCTGGGCGTACTCCGAGAACTCGCGCAGCCGTTGACTGGCAACATTTTCGCTGGCACCGACGAGAGGGATCTGACCGTTGAGCGAATTGATGATCGCGTTCTCCGCATCAGTCTCAACGATGCCGGTGTGAAGCAAAAGATTACAGAAGCGATCAGTGGTGCCATCGAGACCGTCCGCCGCCGTGTTGACGAATTCGGAACCAGCGAACCAAACATCACTCGCCAGGGTGCTGACCGGATTCTCGTTCAGGTGCCGGGTGTCCAAGACACGCAGGGTCTGAAAGACCTGATCGGTAAGACGGCAAAGTTGAGCTTCCACGAAGTGCATCCGAGCGAGGGTCGATCTTCGACGGAACAACCCGCCCGCGGCGACTATCGATCGTACAAGTCATCTCCAGAGTCTGACGAGCCAGGAATTTTCTACTACCTGAAAGAGCCGGCCGTGGTTCGCGGCGACCAGCTCAAGAGCGCGTCGCAAGGCTTCGATCAGCGCACCAACGAGCCGATCATTCTGTTCACCTTCAACCAGGAAGGCGCGCGCGCGTTTGCCCGCTTTACGGCCGAGAACGTCAACCGTCCGTTCGCGATTGTTCTGGACAACCAAGTGCTGTCCGCTCCGGTTGTGCGCGAACCGATCCTCGGTGGTTCTGGTCAAATCTCGGGCGGTTTCACCGTTAAGGGCGCAAACGATCTGGCTATCCAGTTGCGATCCGGTGCCTTGCCGGCTGACCTGACAGTGGTTGAGGAACGGTCTGTTGGACCGTCACTCGGCGCAGACAGTATCGCGTCCGGGCGTCTCGCAGGCATCGTGGGCGCAGTACTAACAGTGCTTCTCACCATCTGGGTGTACGGCACCTTCGGCCTGTTCGCCGTCGCCGGTCTCGTGCTCAACGCCCTCTTCATCGTGGCGATCATGTCGACGATCGGATCGGTGCTCACCTTGCCGGGCATCGCGGGCTTAATCCTGACAATCGGTATGGCCGTTGACGCCAACGTTCTGATCTATGAACGCATCCGGGAAGAGTTACGCGGCGGGAAAACGGCCATCGCCGCGATCGACTCCGGGTTTGGCCGCGCCATGGTGACAATCCTTGACAGTCAGCTGACCACGCTCGCCGCAGCGATCATCATGTTCTGGCTCGGCTCTGGTCCGATACGGGGCTTCGCAGTGACACTGTCGATCGGGATCTTCACATCGATCTTTACCGCCGTAACGGTTGTCCGCTTGATGGTGGCCATGTGGCTGCGTGCCGAGCGTAATCGCAGCCGCTCGGTCGATGTTCCAATATAGGTTTACGGGACAAGTCCGCTAGCTGCTCGTCGAGAAAACTAGGTCAAACAGATGCAACTTATTCCACACTTTCGGGGCAGACCCCTTTTTCAGCCGAAAAGCGAAATCCCGATCATTGGGCTGGCGCGTTTGGCAATGATGGCATCTGCTGCCTTGATCGTCGTGTCGTTGATTGCCTGGTCGACGATCGGCCTCAACTACGGTGTCGACTTCAAGGGCGGCTCGATGATCGAGGTGCAGGCAAAGTCGGGGCAGGCTGACATCGGTGGACTACGCAATGTGGTTGGCGGTCTGGGGCTGGGCGATGTTCAGATCCAGCAGTTCGGTAAGCCAAGCGACGTTCTTATTCGAATTGAGCAACAGCCGGGCGGTGAGAAAGCGCAACAGGAAGCTCTGGGCAAGGTGCTCGAAGCGATTGGCGACAACTACGAGCAACGCCGCGCCGAGGTCGTTGGTCCAGCCGTATCCGGAGAGCTGCGCACC
The DNA here is from genome assembly GCA_965247245.1 of Hyphomicrobiaceae bacterium. Classification (GTDB taxonomy): domain Bacteria; phylum Pseudomonadota; class Alphaproteobacteria; order Rhizobiales; family Hyphomicrobiaceae; genus Tectiglobus. The sequence continues at coordinate 671,640 of CBDFGV010000001.1, forward strand.
ACCGGGATGATCGCGGTTCTCTGCTCCATCCTGGCCATCATTCTTTATGTTTGGTTCCGATTTGAATGGCAGTTCGCTGTTGGTGCGGTTGTCGCCCTGACACATGACGTTCTGATCACGATCGGTGTGTTCTCGATCCTGCAGCTAGAGTTCGACCTGTCCACAGTGGCGGCGCTTTTGACGATCCTCGGTTATTCCGTCAACGATACCGTGGTTGTGTCAGACCGCATTCGGGAAAACCTGCGTAAGTTCAAGAAGCTTGAGATCAATGCCCTGCTCAATCGCTCGATCAATGAGACATTGGCACGAACGTTGATGACCAGTTTGACGACCCTGACGGTCTTGGTTGCTCTCTACATTCTTGGTGGTGAAGTTATTCGCAACTTTACATTCGCCATGATGTTCGGAGTGATCATCGGGACCTATTCGTCAATCTTTATTGCAGCGCCGCTGCTCGCACGTCTGGGCGTAAAGCGGGATTGGTCAGGTGTGACCCGGGGCGCACCTGCAGCAGCCAATTAGGATTGCCATGGGCGCCAGGATTGGGAGCTGAGCGCGTGAATGTTTACGGCGAAGCGCGCTTTCCTGGTCAGGCGCCGATCGATGCGTATGGCAACGGTGGCTTTCGCTTCGCCGAGATGAGCCATCGCGGATCGCTACTTTGCCTGCCCTCTGGAATCTATGGCTGGGAAGCAGACAGTGGTGAAGCGCTCAGCCCAGTGGAGCTGGCGCGTGCACTTGAGGATCTCAAAGCACCGGAGTTTCTGTTGCTTGGCACGGGCCTGAAGCAACACTTTCCGACACCTGAACTGCGTGCCGCATTTGCTGAAGCCGGCATTGGCCTGGAGGCCATGAACACTGGCGCTGCATGTCGAACATACAACGTGCTGTTGGCGGAAGGCCGGCCGGTCGCAGCGGCACTGATTGCCGTGGATTGATATGTCCAACCCGGTACCAGCTCACGACAGCGGCCAAATCGGGAATTGGGATGAGATCGTCTCGCTTGCACGGACCTATCAGTATGATCGCTATATCGCGGCCACGCTGTCACCATCCGCGGCTCGTCACGATCTCATCGTCCTGGCCGCGTTCGCCGGAGAGATGCGTCGCATTCCCTGGTCGGTGAGTGATCCCACAATCGGCATGATCCGCCTGCAGTGGTGGCGGGACGGTCTGACCGCCTCAGCCCAGGAAACGACGGGGAACCCGCTTGCGGATGCTGTGCGCACAGTCGTAGCGCGCAATAAGCTGCCGGTGGGTCTGCTGCTTGGTCATATCGATGCGCAGGAGTTGGAGCTCTACGCGGACCTTGTCGAGGACATGGATCAGCTGCGGTTGCATTACATCAAACGTGAAGCCGGGCTGTATCAGCTCGCCATCCAGATCTTGGGTCAGCCAAACGCTTTGACCGGCCTTGATCAAGCCGCCTGCGCCTACGGTATGGCAAAGTCGATCGCAGAATTCGCGTTCCGCCGGAACGGCAGGCAGCTGTTACTACCAGGCGATCTGGCTGCCTCATACGGCATAAAACCGGATCTGACCTCGGACAGTGGCACTGAACAAAATGCAGAAATCTCGGTTCTCAACAACATGGCCGACATTGCATTGACCGACTATCAGGCTAGTCGCGAGGCTCTTAGCGCGGCAGCCGGTAAGTCGTTGTCTGCACTCCTTCCACTGGCACTTACGCCGGCCTATGCAACAACCGCAAAAAGCCCATTTGCCGCCTCAAATGTATCGAATATGGGCCCCGGTAATTTCGCAAAGTCCTGCAGAATGCTGTGGGCTTACATGCGCGGCAGGATATAGGAACCAGAGTCGCCACTGAACATCGGGAAGGCAGCATGATCCGGGTCTTGAAATCCTGCGCGCTCCTGACTGCGTTGACTTTGGCTCTCGGGACACCGGTCCGGGGTCAAGAGGCGACGGGTGTGGTGACCAATGCATCAGCCAACATCAACTGGCGGGTCGAGAACCCGTTTCGCCTGTTCACGGATCCAGCCGATACAAGGCGCCATCGGGCATCCTTCGAGGCGCTTTCGGAAGAAGAAAAAGAAACTCCTGTTCTGTCGGTCGAACGGCAGTTGGCGAAACGACATCCTGATGGGTGGGCTGCTGAACTCAGCGGTGAGCTGTGCTGGAACGAGCAGACTTACGAGTATCGCTGCAAGCGCAGTGAGGACAAATACATCCGGCCGACGTCGCATCGTATTGAAGCGTGGCTCGATTACGAGGAGGACCTGGCAAGCGCCATTTGCACCTGGCTGACGACACCCCGCGGTCGCAATCAAGGGCGTGGCATCGCGGTGACGCAACCTTGCGATAGGCCGATTGAGCTCGATGTTCCCTACCCCCAGGGCGCCCTGGTCGAGGTGCGCATGAAGGATCAGCAGCTCGCGCGCCAGGAAGTCCGGGTCAAGGACATCTTTGTTGTTGGTCTCGGCGATAGCTTTGCCTCCGGTGAAGGTAATCCGGATGTGCCTGTTCGCTTTTCGCGAGAACGATCGGCCGACTACGGTGCGCCAACCGAGAACATCCAGCTGGCAGGTTATCCAGCCCGGGTCGGTGGCTGGCGCAAGATCGGCGATCGCGATTTCGTCAAGCACAACGCGAAGTGGCTGGATCAGGCCTGTCATCGCTCGCTCTATTCGCATCAGTTGCGCGCTGCGCTGCAGCTGGCGATCGAAGACCCGCATCGTGCGGTGACGTATCTCGGTTACGCATGCTCCGGTGCCGAAATTACCAAGGGCTTGTTCTTGCGGTACAAGGGCAACGAATGGGTTCCCAAGCCGCCGGCACTGTCGCAGCTTTCGGCGGTGGCCAGAGCGCAGTGCGGCGAGCGTTCGGCCCCGCTGAAGGACTATCCGGAAGCGTTCCACATGCGTGAGAAAATTCCGGATCTGAAGGGCTCGGTGATCCTCCATAAGTGCCCCCGCGATCATGCCCGCAAGATCGACCTGTTGCTGGTCTCCGTCGGTGGCAATGACATCGGCTTTGCCCGCCTAGTGGCCAACGCTGTGCTGCGCGACAAGTCCGTCCTCAAGCGCCTCGGTGGTTGGTTCGGACAAGTCTTTGACAAGCGCGATGCCAGCGAACCGCTGAAGAACCTCGATTATCGTTACAAGGCACTGAACCGTGCCATTCACAATGTGCTGCATGTGCCGTGGAACCAGAGCGACCGGATCATCCTGACAGCGTATCCACCGCTTGCCCTGCTCGATGATGGCCGCACACCTTGCCCCGACGGCCGCCTGGGCATGGAAATCCTGCCGGCTTATCGCCTTGACGCGGCGCGCGCACGCGAAGGTGAGGACGTTTCGGCAACGCTGAACAAGTTTATGCGGCGCCACGCGCGTAGCCGTGGCTGGACGTTTGCCGATCACCATCGCGAAACGTTTCTCGGACATGGCCTCTGCGCAGGCGCGGCCTCTGCGGGCCTGTCGATGGCCGACGAATTGCGCCTGCCGCGCCTCATCAACGGCTATTGGCAACCCTATAACCCCGCCAACTACAAGGCCTACACGCGGCGTAAACGCTGGTACCGAACGCCCAATGATGCCTTCATGACCGGGCACTTCCATGTCACCGGTTCGCTGCTGCAAAGCGTGCTCCGATCGGACAAGCTGCGCTGGACGCAGCTGTTGTTGGCCTCAACCTATTCCGGTGCGTTTCACCCAACCGCGGAAGGCCAGGCCGCCATTGCCGATGCGGTGGTGCACAAGGCGCGCGCCGTTCTGCGCAAGTACGACAAGCGACGCGGCCGCAGATGACGGTCGCCAGCCGCACTTTGTCATCATACCGTCTGATTATTCCGCAGCAGCGGTGGTAACGGCCTGATCCACCCACGCTGACCAATCGTGCAAAGCACGCGCTGCCTGCGCGCGCTTTTTGGCCAGTGAGCGAGCCTTACCCTTCAGGCGCCGGCCCTCTTCGTCCCTCCTGGGCGCCTCGATGCCGGGGAACAAACCAAAGTTGACATTCATCGGTTGGAATGAGCGCGGCCCGGAGGTCTCTTCGCCAGAGGTTAGGTGACCACCCGTGATGTGGTTGAGCAGCGCGCCGTGCGCTGTGGTCGCCGGTGGCAGGCGTGGCGACTGGCCGAGGCGCTCGGCGGCAGCAAAGCGGCCTGCCAGCAGACCACAGGCGGCACTTTCCACATAACCCTCGACGCCGGTGATCTGACCGGCAAACCTGAGGCGCGGGATTGAGCGCAACTGCAGCGTCTCACTCAGAACCCGCGGCGAATTCAGAAACGTATTGCGATGCAGCCCGCCCAGGCGCGCGAACTCAGCGTCTTCCAGGCCGGGTATCATTCGAAACACGTTCTTCTGTGCGCCGTGGCGCAGCTTCGTCTGAAAGCCGACTATGTTCCAAAGCGTGCCAAGCGCATTGTCCTGCCGCAGCTGCACGACGGCGTAAGGCTTCTCCGTTCCCGGATGAGGGTTTGTCAGCCCGACTGGTTTCATAGGGCCAAAGCGAAGTGTCTCGCGGCCTCGGGCCGCCATCACCTCGATGGGAAGACAGCCATCAAAGTAAGGCGTATTGGCTTCCCACTCCTTGAAGTCGCTGGTCTTACCCGCCAGCAGGGCATCGATCAAGGCATGGTACTGCTGCTCGTCGAGCGGACAGTTGAGATAGTCGGCCCCGGTGCCGCCCGGCCCGGCTTTGTCGTAGCGTGATTGCTTCCACGCTATGTCCTGATTGATCGTTTCATAGTGCACGATCGGCGCAATCGCATCGAAGAATGCGAGAGCATCTTCGCCGGTTGCCTCGTGGATCGCCTGGCTCAAGGCGGGCGATGTCAGCGGTCCGGTTGCCACGATAACGTTATCCCAATCGGCGGGCGGAATGTCAGCAACTTCGCCGCGCTCAAGCTCGATGAGCGGATGCTCTGACAGCTTTGCTGTGACTTCGTCGGCAAAGCCATCGCGATCAACCGCGAGCGCGCCACCGGCTGGAAGCCGATGCTTATCGCCTGCCGACATGATTAGCGAGCCGCCCCGGCGCATTTCCTCATGCAGCACGCCGACAGCGTTCGACTGGGCATCATCAGACCGGAATGAATTAGAACAGACGAGCTCGGCGCAGGCATCCGTGTGATGGGCATCTGTGCCCAGGTCGGGGCGCATTTCGTGAACAACGACGGGAACGCCGGCATGGGCGATCTGCCATGCCGCTTCTGAGCCTGCGAGGCCGGCGCCTATAACGTGAATGGGTTTGAGTTTCATGACCGAATACCGCGCCGTGGAGATCACAAATCGACTTCCTTGGCTCTGATTGCGTGATAAGAACTGTCCTGGATAACGCAATACTTAAGCCGGGAGGCAGGAAATGTCGATCACACGCCACGAGCCATCGCCAATATTCAATAAAGTCGTTGAGGCCAACGGCTTCGTCTTCACATCGGGCATTGTCGCTGACGATGTCAGTCAGGACATTAAAGGTCAAACACGCCAAATCCTGGCCGAAATCGATCGTCTGCTGGCGCTGTGCGGCACGGACAAGTCAAAGGCGCTCTCAGCAAGTATCTGGGTGACTGACATCCGCAATCGCGACGAGATGAACGAAGAGTGGATTGCCTGGACCGGCGGACAGAACCTGCCGGCGCGCGCCTGCGTAGAAGCCCGGCTGGCATCGCCTGCCATGCTTGTCGAGATCGCAGTCACCGCTGCCAAATAGTCGACCAAAGCCTGCTTGCGCAGGTCGACCATCCAACGAAAAGCTTGAGAACCAAGGTTGCCAGGGGTGTTGCCATGAGTGCTGACCGAAAGCCTGTGCCGCAGCGCAATGAGTTCGGCCATTTTCACGACATCCCGACCCGTTGGATGGACAACGACGTCTACGGTCACGTCAATAACGTGGTCTACTACTCTTACTTCGACACCCTCATAAATCGCTATTTGATTGATGAGGGTGGCCTCGACTTTCAGGGCGGCAACATCATCGGAATTGCCGTCGAAACGACTTGCCGTTTTCACAAGTCATTTGCCTACCCGGAGACCGTTGAAGCAGGTCTCGCCGTTGGACATCTCGGCAACTCGTCCGTGCGCTATGAAATCGGTTTGTTTGCGAATGGCGAGCAGGACGCGCGGGCCGACGGCCACTTTGTACATGTCTTTGTAGAGCGCGAGACTAATCGTCCCGTTCCCATCCCTGATCAGATGCGCAGTGCACTGCAGCGGCTCGTGCGCTCCGACTAAACATAGCGAAACGAGAGTTGTCGCATTCTTGCAACCCTTGTGACTCTTTGGAGCCAGTATGCGCTCCTGGTGCAGCAACGGTTCGACAAATCAGCTTATAATTTCCGACGCAGATTAACCATGACCGGAGCAAGCAGGATGCGCACATTGCTTTTGTCTGCCGTGGGAGCCGCCTTGGTGACCATCGGAACATCTTTTACTGCTCATGCCGACGACACCGGCTTTATTACCATCCACGACCTGCGCCGTGAGGGTCGCCTCTATTGTACTGTTGATCATTACCACTCTGGCCAGGGAACCGCTCAGAGAACGAAGAAAAGGGCCATCCGCTCGGCAGCACGCGCGTGGAGTGAATTCACGGCCTGGGAGTACGGCACGGACTGGGCAAAATGGCGGTATGCGCGCAGTAAAGCGGTTTCGTGCGATGGCCCCAAAGGTGCAGTCATCTGTTCTGTCGAAGCACGGCCTTGCAAGCCATTGCGGCGCAAGAAGCGGAGACGCCGGAGGTAAGAAGTGCATTTTCGAGCATAACTGTTCGGGCACTGCTGACTGGACAAAATCACGGCGCGCTTCTGGTTGGGGCGCGCTGATTTTTTTTGCGGTCGTCGTTTGAACTGTGCTGAATGGGCTGACGCACTAGAGTAGGTTCACTCGAACGATTCGGACGCTGAAAACTCCTGGTGCATGGAATGGTGCAATATCCTGCAAAAGTCTGCTTTGTTGTCGCCGTGGCGGAAAACGGCGTCATCGGCGTTTCAGGTGATCTGCCGTGGCGATTGTCGAGCGATCTCAAACTTTTTCGGAAGATGACGATGGGCAAGCCCGTCATCATGGGACGCAAGACATTCGAGTCCATCGGTAAACCGCTGGATGGTCGGACAAATATCGTCATTTCTCGATCCAAAGCGGTCACAAACGATGAAGTGATCTGGGTGCAGACAATCGAGCAGGCAGTTGTTGAGGGGCGAAAGGCAGCTTCAGAGGTTAACGCTGAAGAAATAATGGTGATCGGCGGCGCCGAGATTTATCGGGCACTGATGCCTGAAGTTGATAGGATTTATCTAACAAGGGTGCATGCAAGTCCTGCGGGCGACACAGTTTTCCCAGAGCTGGACGACAAAATCTGGCGTGAAATAGATAGTGATCCGTTGCCGCGCGGTGAACGTGATGACTATGCTGCGACGCTTATCACACTGGAAAGAGAGTAAAATCTCCTCGAACGCTTGAAGCTTGGCAATCTGTTACCAAGTTTCTTTGGACTTGTTTGCGCGGAGCGCTCGTGTGGCCTATAAGCTACGCCGAAATCTTATGCGCATGGCCGGGATGTTGGAGCAGGGCAGAAGCCAATTTCAACGCCCGAATTTATGCATGAACGACTTATCGTTGTACGGAAGGCGGCATTGAATGTCCTGGAATAATGACTCTGGCGGTGGCGGCTGGAAAAGCGGCGGCAATGGTGGCGGGCCATGGGGCCAGGGACCCTGGGGACAACGTCCCGGTGGCGGGGGCGGCGGCAACCAGCAGCAGCCAGATCTCGAAGAGATCCTTAAGCGCAGCCAGGACAAGCTCAAGCAGGTGATGCCGGGCGGCGGTGGAACAGGCACGGGCATTCCAGGTTATCTGTGGTTCCTGCTGTTCGTGGTCGCGGCCGGTGTCGTCGGTTTTTACGCCTTTACGTTCAAGGTCAACCCAAACGAGCGCGGGATTGTACTGCGGTTCGGCGAATATGTGCGCTGGGAAGGCCCAGGCTTGCACTTCCGCCTGCCATATCCTGTTGAAGAGGTTTTGAAGCCTGACGTCACGGCACGTAACCAGGTCCAGATCGGCATGCGATCTGTCGCTGGTGGTCGCTCAAGCAGAACGGTGAGTGTTCGCGACGTTCCGGAAGAAAGCCTGATGCTGACAGGTGACGAGAACATCGTTGATGTCGATTTCGTTGTGATCTGGCGCATTAGTGATGCTGAGAAGTATCTCTTCAACATTCAAAACCCTGACACCACGGTGAAAGAGGTCGCCGAGAGTTCGATGCGCGAAGTGGTCGGGCAGAGCGACATTCAGCCGATCCTGACGTCTGCTCGTCAGAAGGCTCAGAATGATGTGCGCGAGCTGATGCAGAAGACACTGGATGAGTACGGAGCCGGCATTCGGATCACCGAAGTCCAGCTGCAGAAGGTGGACCCGCCGGGTAAGGTGATCGGTGCATTCCGCGACGTTCAGGCAGCACGTGCCGACCAAAGCCGTTTGCAGAACGAGGCGAGAGCCTATGCTAACAAGGTTGTGCCGGAAGCGCGCGGTCAGGCCGAACGCATCCTTCAGGCTGCCGAAGCGTATAAGCAGCAGACAATCGCTGAGGCGACTGGTCAGGCAGCACGCTTTGTCAAAGTCTATGAAGAGTACAAAAAGGCACCGGAAGTCACGCGCCGCCGCATGTTCCTAGAGACCATGGAGCGGGTGCTTGGCGGCACCGACAAGATTATCCTCGATAGTAAGGGCGGATCTGGCGTTGTCCCGTACCTTCCACTCAATGAATTGACCAAGAAGGGAAGCCAGTAAGATGCGGATTCTAGCGGCTATCTTCATTGTCTTGGCAGGTATTGCGGCTGTTGGCGCGTATCTCTCTGCCTTCGTGGTTCGTCAAACAGAGCAAGCGATTGTTCTCGAATTCGGTCGACCAATTGAGAATGGTGTCATTACGAAGCCAGGGCTGCATTGGAAGATCCCAATTGCACAGACCGTGGACTATTTCGACAAGCGTATCCTGGACCTCGATACGTCCCCTCAGGAAGTTATCGCGTCGGACCAGAAGCGACTTGTGGTTGATGCATTTGCACGGTTCAAAATCTCTGATCCGCTGCAGTTCTACAAGACGGTGCGATCGGAAGAGACGGCTCGCGTTCGTCTCGGTACGTTCCTCGACGCCGGTATTCGACGCGCGCTCGGTTCCGCTACGTTCCAGGATGTGGTGCGTGACAAGCGCGAGCAGTTGATGAGATCGATCACCACACAGGTGAACGAGGAAGCAAAGGACCTCGGCATCGAAGTGGTGGATGTGCGCATCAAGCGCGCAGATCTGCCGGAAGCGAACAGTGAGGCGATCTACAACCGTATGCAGACCGAGCGTCAGCAAGAAGCCGCGGAGTTTCGCGCTGAAGGTTCGGCATCAGCGAACCGTATTCGAGCCCGTGCAGACAAAGAGCGGACGGTGATTTTGGCTGAAGCCAATAAGCAGTCCGAGCAGGTTCGCGGTGATGGAGATGCGGAGCGCAACAAGATTTTTGCCAACGCTTTCAACCAAGATCCGGACTTCTTTGCATTCTATCGCTCCATGCAGGCCTATGAGGCCGGCTTGAAGTCGAGTGATACCCGCTTGGTGATCTCGCCGAACTCCGAATTCTTCCGGTATTTCGGCAATCCAACCGGTGAAGCACCTGCGAAGTCTGCAAACTAAGTAATGAATGATCTGCTCGTTGGTTTCGGCTTAGTACTTGTCATTGAAGGGCTGCTTTGGGCAGCCTTTCCCGGCTTGGCGCTCCGCCTTTTAATGGCAGCGGCTGAAACCCCCGAGCAGGCCATGCGCACGGCTGGTGCCTTGGCAATGGCAGCTGGAGTTGCGATCGTCTGGATAATTCGCGGTTAATTGCGCGAAGCTGGCAAGGAAGTGCGTTGACAGTCTGGACAAGGACGATTTCAATTCATTGAGCCGGCGAAGATCGCCACAGGTCGCCATTGCGCAGGAATGAAGTTTATGCATCACGATAAGACCGTGTCTCACGGGCGTTTGCACTGCAGCATCGTTGCTGTCTCCCAACTTTTCCTATTGTTTCTGGCTGTTTTTGCATTCAATTCACCGACATATGCCGAAGGTCCGCGCTCGGTAGCGCCGTTGGCAAAGCGCCTCAGTGGTGCGGTTGTGAACATCTCAACCGCGCAAAAGCTGAAAGGCCCATCAGGCGTACCTTTGCCGAATGTCCCAGATGGTTCGCCATTTGAAGATCTGTTCAAGGATTTCTTCAACAAAAAGGGGCAACCGAAGCGCAGATCACGAAAAGTTTCATCTCTTGGGTCGGGCTTTGTCATCGACGGTGAAAAGGGACTGATCGTCACAAACAACCACGTCATCGATGGCGCGGATGAGATCACCGTCAACTTCAAGGACGGCAAGAAGCTGCGGGTCGACAAGGTATTGGGCAAAGATCCCAAAACAGACTTGGCCTTGCTTAAAGTCACGCCGACATCACCGCTGCCATCCGTGAAGTTTGGATCCTCGGACAAACTAGAGGTTGGTGACTGGGTGCTCGCGATTGGCAACCCGTTTGGCTTGGGTGGCTCAGTCAGCATTGGGATCATCTCGGCGAAGCAGCGCGATATTCAGTCTGGTCCGTACGACAACTACCTGCAGACCGATGCGGCCATCAACAAGGGCAACTCCGGCGGGCCGTTGTTCAACATGGATGGTGATGTAATCGGCGTAAACACAGCAATCATTTCGCCGACCGGCGGCTCTATCGGTATTGGCTTTGCCGTACCAGCCGACATTGCTCTGCCGATCATCGACCAGCTCATCAAGTACGGCGAGACCCGCCGCGGTTGGCTGGGCGTCAATATCCAGTCGATTACCGAAGACTTGGCGGCGTCACTGGGCGTGCCGGACCAGAAGGGCGCGCTCGTCTCGAGCGTGCGCAAGGGCTCGCCAGCTGACAAGGGCGGGTTGAAGGCTGGCGATGTCATCCTGAAGTTCGACGACAAGGTTGTCGCCAACATGCGGGCCCTGCCCCGAATTGTTGCGCGAACCGCGCACGGCAAAGAGGTCAACGTCGACATTATTCGCAAGGGCAACCGTGAAAGCCTCACGATTGTGGTCGGCCGGCTTGAGGAAGGCGACCCGAAAAAGAAGAAGGCCACGGAGAAAAATGAGTCCAAGGCCAAGGAAAAAGAGCCAAGCAACAAGCTGGTTCTTGGCATGAGCCTGTCCGTTCTGGATGATGACCTGCGCAAAAAATTCAAGCTCGGAGCCAAGAAGCGCGGCCTCGTGGTCACCGAGGTCAAAACCGGTTCGCCTGCTGCAGCCAAATTGCTGACGGCTGGGCAGGTGATTGTCGCGGCCGACCAGAAGCCGATGTTCAAGCTGTCCGATCTCGTCAACGCGATTTCATCGGTCAAAGAGCGGGGACGGCCGTCGATTCTCCTGCGCGTTGAAGACAGCTCGGGCAATCTCCGGTTTGTTGCGTTGCCTGTCAGCTAGCGGCGGTTACACACCTAGTAGAAGCCGGCCTGTAGACGCCGGCTCTGTCTCGCGATATTGACTGGTCCACGAAGTCGTTTGGGCGAGAGATGCAGGCGGAGCTGAGACGTGGCCGGTCGATACGGGGTATTAGATTCCATCGCAGATTTGTTCGTGCCGATTCATAGGGATGGGCACAAATTTCTTGGCGTTGGCCTGGCGGTATCCATCCTATTCTTCCTGATCTGGCCGGTCCTTGGTTGGATCTGCGCGATCATAACGGCCTGGATTGCCTATTTCTTCCGTGATCCGGATCGAGTCACACCGTTGCGCGAAGGACTGGTCATCGCACCGTCCGATGGACGCATTGCCTCGATTGACAAGGTCCAGTCGCCGCCGGAGCTGGGTCTCGACGATGGCGAACGCGTACGCGTCTCGATTTTCCTGTCAATCTTCGACATGCACATCAATCGTGCCCCGGTGGCCGGCCGCATCACACGCTCGGTCTATGTCCCGGGCGCCTTTCTGCGCGCGTCCAATGACCAGGCCAGTGAAGACAATGAGCGCCGGGCGCTTGTCATCGAGACGCCGAGTGGGGCGGAAGTCGCCGTGCTCCAGATCGCAGGTATGATCTCCAGGCGGATCGTGACGTTCGCAGGCGAAGGCGATACCGTCGGTGTCGGTCAGCGCTTCGGCCTGATCCGGTTTGGCAGTCGTGTCGATGTCTATCTTCCCGTCAACACCGCGCCGCTGGTCTCTGTCGGGCAGCGGATGATTGCGGGCGAGACGGTGATGGCCGACCTCAAGTCCGAGGAGCAGGAGCGCGAGGCGCGCCGCAGCTAGGCTGGCGCAGGCCCGCTATGGTGACTGCTGCCGGTCGCGCTTGACAACCGAAGCAAGTTGGCATTTTTTACGCCCATGGGGTGAACCGCGAATACCCCGTGAGGCGCCAGCCGAAGTTTCGCGTCCACGAACCTCAGTTCCGAGGGAGGACGCGCATGCCGTCTCCAAATGTTATTACCGTTGCACAACTGTCCCGTTTAATCGGCACGCCAGACGCGCCGGCCATTGTCGATGTCTGCATCGACGAAGACTTCAGCCAGGATCCACGGCTCATTCCGACGTCCGTGCGGCATCCATTTGGAAAGATCGCCGAACTTGTCCCGGTGTTGTCCGGTCAGCGTGTCGTCATCGTCTGCCACCGCGGCAAAAAACTCAGCCAAGGCGCGGCAGCCATTTTACGTAGCCGCAGTATTGCGGCCGAGCTGCTCGAAGGTGGGATCGTTGCCTGGCGTGAGGCCGGATTGCCTTTGGTGCCCGTCGCGAAATTGCCTGACCGCAACCAGGACGGCCAAACGGTGTGGGTCACCCGCCATCGACCGAAGATCGACCGCATCGCCTGCCCGTGGCTAATTCGACGTTTCGTCGACCCGCGGGCGCAATTCCTTTTTGTTGCACCGTCCGAAGTCCTCGATGTCGCTGAACGGTTCAACGCGACGCCATTCGACATTGAAGGCGTGCACTGGAGCCATCGCGGCGAGTTCTGCACGTTCGACACCATGATTGAGGAGTTCGGAGTTGCCACCGAGCCTCTCCTGCGCCTAGCCCAGATCGTGCGCGGCGCTGATACCAATCGCCATGATCTTGCACCAGAGGCTGCTGGTCTGCTTGCCGCCTCACTCGGCCTGTCACGCATGTATCGTGATGATCTGGCACAACTGGACGCCGGTATGGCATTGTATGACGCCTTTTACAGATGGTGCCGCGATGCGACTGATGAGGGCCATGACTGGCCGTCGGCAACAAGCACATCTTGATACGGAGTTGGCCTCTTGACTGAAACGAGTGTGAATGCCGAGCAAACGGGCCGGCAAGAACTGAGCCTAGGGCAGGCAATCCGTATCTGGGCGCAAATCGGTATTCTGTCCTTTGGCGGCCCGACAGCTCAAATCGCCCTTATGCATCGTGTCATCGTTGACGAACGCAAGTGGCTGACAGAACAGCAGTTCCTCAATGCCTTGGGCTTCTGCATGTTGCTACCGGGCCCTGAGGCTATGCAGCTGGCTACCTATTCAGGTTGGCGCTTGCACGGTGTTCTTGGTGGTTTGGCTGCCGGACTGCTGTTCGTGATCCCGGGCGCGCTCGTCGTGCTCGCCCTGTCGATGATCTACGCAGCCTACGGCAACGTCAGCTTTGTCGAAGCGGTGTTCTTTGGCATCAAGGCGGCCGTCCTTGTCATTGTCATTGAGGCGTTGCTGCGGATCGCGAAGCGAGCGCTGAAACAAACGGAGCACTGGCTGATCGCCGGATTGTCGTTTGTCGCAATCTTCTTCCTGGCATTGCCGTTTCCCTTGATTGTGTTTCTCGCGGCAGTCTGGGGCTTCTTTCGCCTGGCGGTCCATGATGACGACGGTTCGCAGACGCAACAGCCTGTGGCAACGAGCTTCGCTGGAACTTTGAAGACCATCTTGCTGTGGTTGTTCATCTGGATCGCACCGCTGGCGGCGCTCTATGCCGTTCTCGGAGACGGGCACGTCCTCAGCGAGCTCGGCCTGTTTTTCTCCAAGCTGGCAGTTGTCACGTTTGGCGGTGCCTATGCGGTGCTTGCCTACATGGGGCAGGACGCCGTGCAGCACTACCAGTGGCTGACGACTGGCCAAATGATGGATGGTCTGGGACTGGCCGAGACGACGCCCGGTCCGCTTATCCTTGTCACCGAGTTTGTCGGCTACATGGCCGCCTATCAGCATGGCAGCGGCCCGGCCTGGGTGATGGGGCTTGCCGGCGCCGGCGTGGCTCTCTGGGCGACGTTTGCACCTTGCTTTCTCTGGATCTTCGCTGGTGCCCCTTACATCGACTGGATCAACGCCCAGCCGCGCTTGAAAGGGGCATTGTCTGCAATTACGGCCTCGGTTGTCGGCGTAATCTTGAACCTGGCGATCTGGTTCGGGCTGCACGTGTTCTTCAAGGATGTGTCCCTGCAGGACCTCGGCTGGCTAAAACTCTGGACACCAGACCTGCTGACGCTCGACTGGCGTGTCGTCGCTCTCGCGATTGTCAGCGGTTATCTGCTTCTCGGCCGTCACTGGGGGATAGCATCCGTGCTTGGCGTCGCCTCAGCCCTCGCCCTTGTGATCAAATTCGCACCAATCTAGCAATCGATCCTTCCCGACGGTACGGTTTTCAACTGGCACTGTCGGGGAGAATGCAATGACCGCTCAAGCACAAGAAGTTCAGTCTGATGTCGTTGTCGTCGGTAGTGGGATTGCCGGTCTCTCGGCGGCCGTGACGGCGGCCCAGGAGGGCGCCAAGGTTACGCTGCTTGAACGTGCGCCCATTGAAGACCGGGGCGGCAACACGCGTTGGACAGAAGCGTTCATGCGCATGAAGAGTGAGGACGAAGTCGCCGATGATTTCGAGACGCACTTTGCAGCCAATGCCGGCTATCACCTGGACCCTGCGCTGGTGCAGGAAACCGCTAGCAGCTTCGATGAGCGCTCCGCACTAGCCAAAGTGCTACCGTTCACTGATCCTGATGTCATTTCCACCTTTGCAGAGAACGCCGGACCAACATTGAATTGGCTCAAGTCTTTCGGCGTGCGGTTCGATTTTCTGCCAAGCTACCTGATCACAACATGCACGACCCGGTTGGCTCCAATCGGTGGCGGCCTGGCCCTGGTTGAAGCCTTGGCGCCAGCCGCCGAAGCTGCAGGCGTTGACGTCCACTACGAGACAACGGCACGTGGCCTGTTACAGGACGACAGCGGCAAGACGATTGGTGTCACGGCCACCGCCCAGGACAACCGGCTGATCAATTTCAAGGCCAAGTCAGTTATCCTGGCGTGCGGTGGTTTCGAAGGAAACCCGGAGATGCTGGCGCGCTACATCGGCCCTGCCGCCAGTTATCTGAGACCGGTGGCGCGCGGGGGATACTACAATCGGGGTGAAGGTCTCCGCATGGCGTTGGATGCCGGCGCGGCACCCTGCGGTGATTATAGTCTGTTCCATGCCGAGCCGCTTGATCCGCGTTCCGGTGCGCCAGAGCCTATCCTGCTGATCTTCAACTACGGCATTCTGGTCAACCGACTGGGCCACCGCTTCGTTGATGAGGCGCCAGCAACGGTCGATGCAACATACGAAAGCATCACGCGTTTGGTCTTCGAGCAACCCGGCAGCGTCGCTTACATCATCTTCGACAGCAGCATCGATGACGTCCCCGGTTGGCAACGGGCCGTTCGCTCCGACGTGCCACCTGTTACGGCAGAAACGCTTGAGGCCCTGGCCGCTCAAATCAGCGTCCCCGTCGAACAATTGTCCGCCACGGTTGCCGAATTCAATAGTGCTTGTCCATCGCCGGATAACTTCAAACCGCTGGAAACAGATGGCCTTGCAACGGCACCCGGTTTTGCACCACGCAAGTCGAACTGGTCGCGTCAAATCAATCGCCCGCCCTACAAGGCGTATCCGCTGATGTGCGGCAACTGCTTTACTTTCGGCGGCCTCAAAGTCGATCCCGCGGCGCGAGTGTTAAACACCAGCGGCGAGGTTATGCCCGGGCTGTACGCTGCCGGCGAAACAATGGGGATCTATTACGGCACCTACACCGGCGCCACGTCAGTTTTGCGCGGCGCCGTTTTCGGTCGTATTGCCGGACGTGAAGCCGCGGCACGTTCTGCTTAGGTTGGATTGTGGAGGCGATAAATTTTGTTCAACGCCGCGTCCCCATCCGAAAGCAGATGCAGGACGTTGAGAGCCAAAATCACATCGACCGAGTTATCAGCCACTTTGATTGTGTCAACGCTGCCTGGCTCAGCCAACCATTGAACCCGCGTCGCATCCAGTCAGGCGCATCGCGGGGGCGCCGCAAGTCGGCGAGTGCGATTTGCGTTCGATCTACTGGCAGAGGAACTCGGAGCGTCGCCGAACGCGCGCTAGGCCTGGTGGCGCTGTGTCCCGGGTTAGCGTCCTTTGAAAACCGGTGTCCGCTTTTCTGCGAACGCTGTCGAAGCTTCCTTGTGATCCTCAGTCATTCGCGCCGACAACATGTTCGAGCTTTCCATATCCAGGCATTCAGCGAAGGTCGACTTCAGGGCCCGGTTGAGATTGTCCTTGATAAGACGATGCGCGACGCTTGGGCCGGAGGCGAGGCGCGTCGCGATCTCTTTCGTCTTGGCTTGGAGGTCATCTGCTGGAACCACCCAGTTGACGATGCCAAGCCGTTGGGCCTCGGTCATGTCAATACGGTCAGCCAGGAGATACAACTCACGGGCCTTCGCTGTTCCAACGATTTGCGTCAGCAGGTACGTCCCACCGTAATCACCTGTCAGTCCGACCTTTGCAAAGGCGCTGGTCATGATGGCAGTATCAGCCGCGATGCGCATATCACACGCAAGCGCCAATGAAAATCCGGCACCAGCCGCGGCACCTGGAATTGCTGCGATTGTCGGCTTTGACATCTCGTAGAGCCTCAGCGACGTCAGGCGATGGCTCTGGCGCTGCTTCTCCATGCGGGCATTGTGATCGATGGCCTGCCCACTGCCGTGGCTTGCGGCCATGGCTTTGACATCGCCACCCGCACAGAATGCTCCGCCGGCTCCTGTCAGTACGATACATCGGACATCCGGGTTAAGCTCAGCGGCCGCGAGTTCCGAGGCCATGGTCTCCAGCATGTACGGCGTCAGGGCATTGCGCGCGGCCGGACGGTTGAAGGTCAAAGTCAGCACACCGTCATCAAGGCTGACGAGCATGTCGTTGGTGCTGTTTTCCGTCGAGGGTGCAACGGAGTCTGCGGTCTGGTTCATAACAAGCTCCTCCTTAGGATGGGCGTTGCCGATGGCAATCCTATCATCAAACTTCACGTGCCTTCTGGTAGGCCGGCCGCGCTTTAAGACGATCGATATAGGCCGACACATTCGGCTTGTCAGAGACATCGGCACCCAGGCGCTTGGCAACGATGCAGGCGTGGCCTGACATGATATCCGCTCCGCTAAACTCGCCGGCGATGAAGTCCTGTCCCTCCATCTCCTGCTCAACCGCCGTTAGCATGCGCGTCAGTAGCTTCCGGGCCTGCGCCAGGACGGCCGGATCGCGGCGCTCTTCCGGCAGCAGAATGGTCTGGACGACAATCGTATTGACCGGTGGCATCAGCATGCCTTCGCAATAGTGAAACCATTGCAGGTACTTGTGGAAGTTCGGTGCATCGACGGCGGGTGCGAGCCGGCCGTTGCCATGCTTGGCAAGGATGTACTGCACGATGGCGCCGGACTCGAACATCGTCACGTCGCCATCCTCGATCGAAGGCACGCGGTTCATCGGGTGGATCTTGGTGTACTCTTCGGTGCGCAGTGAGGCAGGCTTCAGTTCATACTTTTGCACGTCGTAGCTGAGCCCCAGTTCTTCGAGCAGCCAGACAACGCGGATCGAACGTGTGTTGGGTATGTGATGGACTTTCATGCTTCCTCCGATTGGTTTCCAAGCGCGCCAGTACTGCGCAGCGCGGAGATCTCTGATTGCGTGAGACCAAGCTCATCAAGAATGTCGGCCGTATGGCCGCCAAGTTCAGGTGCTGGGCCGGCAATCGCTGCCGGTGACGCCTCGAAGCGGGCTGCTGGTCGCGCCTGCCGGACAGGGCCAACATTCGGCTGATCCATCTCGACGATAAGCTGGTTGTTGCGGACCTGGGCGTCCGAAAGAACCGCCATCCGCCGTTGCACCGGCGCGCAGGGTACGTCGTGCTTATCGAATGCGGATAGCCATTTCTCCGTTGTCCCGCCTTTCAATGTATCCTCGATCAGACGCAAACGCTCTTGCCGGTTTTGCGAGCGCAAGGCGTTGGTGAGGAAGCGAGGGTCTTCGATCCACTCAGGATGTTCCAAGGCCTGACACAAGGCTTTCCATTCAGCATCGGACACAGTTCCGACGGTGAGGAAGCCATCGGCTGTCTCAAAGATCATGTCATGCGGTGAATTGCGCGCATCCGCCTGCTCATGGCCGATCGCTGTAAACGGCCCCATGCCCTCCGGCCAGATGAACGAGACAACGGCATCCAGCATCGAAACGCGGACATGCTGCCCTTCGCCGGTGCGTTCCCGGTGCAGGAGAGCTGCCGTGATCGCCTGCGCGGTGTAGACAGCCGTGATCTTGTCGGCGATCAATGTGCGGATCATCTTCGGGCGTCCGCTGATCGGGTCCGACTGGATGTCCGCCAACCCTGAGAGGGCCTGGATGATCGGATCGTAGACACGCTTGCCGGAGTAGGGCCCTGTTTCGCCAACTCCGCTGATCGAGGCGTAGATCAATCGTGGATAGCGCGCGCGGACCTCATTCGCACCCAGTCCCAGGCGCTCCATCGCTCCCGGTCGATTGTTCTGAACGAGGACATCTGCCGTCGCGAGCAGTTGCCACACAACGTCCCGCGCGGCCTCTTGTTTGAGGTCAAGCGTGATGGATCGCTTGCCGCGATTGCACGAAATAAAGCTCGGCGCATGGCTGCCGGCATACTTGTGCCCGCGCCGCAGAACGTCGCCGCTCGGCGCCTCGACCTTGATGACATCTGCGCCTTGGTCGGCCATCATCGCCGTCGTGGCCGGTCCCGACACAACGCTTGTGAGATCAACGACCCGGTAGCCATGCATGGGGCCTCGGGCGCCTGTGTTTCCGTTGTCACTCATGGGGACTCATTCGCTGAGCGGGCTGCAGCATAGCTCGGACGCGCCATAACCCGTTCGCGGTAAGCCGCAAAGGCATCGGGTATACCGACTTCATAGCGCAGGGCCCAGTCGAGACACGTGCTCAAGATGATATCCGATCCGCTGAATTCTTCACCGAGGAGATACGTTCGCCCGTCATCAATCTTACTCACGGCTGAGTTGATCATCCGCGTGTAGTATTCACCCGCCACTCTGTTTGCAGCCGGCGCGTCGCCGTAAATCTCCTGCAGATACTTGTGGCGCCGGAGCACGTAGAGCGTGGTTGCATCAAGCTCCATCGTTGTAAACGAGTTCCATTCAAAGAAACGCGCACGCCCGACAGGATCTTCCGGAATGAGCCGATTGCCAGGCCGGCTGTAGCGATCGGCCAGATAGGTGACGATAGCCGAACTCTCGGTCAGCGTGAGATCGCCATCCTGGAACACCGGGATTTTCTGGCCTGGGTGCATCTTTGTGAAGGCTTCCGTCTGGGTCTCACCCGTCCGCGACTGCACCCGTTCGGTGCGATAGTCGAGGCCGAGTTCAATCAAGGCCCAGTGCACGCGCATCGCACGCAGCGAAACGATGCCCCAGACAACGCGTTCACCTTCTGCCGGAGTGGTCATGTTCGTCACCATTTCTCAACCGAGGTTCGAATGTCGAGTTCGTGGGTCCAGGCCGATGTTGGCTGGTTGTGCAGCATCCAGTAGGCCTCGGCAATCTGGTAGGTATCAATCAGGGTGCCGTCGACGTTGTCCAGTCCGGCCTTCGCGCGGCGCTCCCGGATCACTTCGCTATCGACCCCGCCATCAACGATCACGTGCGCCACATGGATGCCCTTTGGACCAAGCTCGCGGGCCAGGCTTTGCGCAACCGCGCGCAGTCCGAACTTGGCGCTGGCAAATGCGGAAAAGCCGGGCCCGCCACGTATACTGGCAGTGGCACCGGTGTAGAGAATGGTGCCTTTGCCGCGCGGAACCATGTGCCGTGCCGCTTCGCGCCCCATCAGGAAGCCGCCGAAGCAGGACAACCGCCAGACCTTCTCAAACAGATCGCTTGGCATGTCGAGGATGGGTTTGTTGGTGTATGCGCCGGCGTTGTAGAGCGCCACCTCTATCGGACCAAGGTCATTTTCGATTTGCTCAAAGCAAGCCGATATACTGTCTTCACTGCGCGCGTCGATGTTCATGGCGACGGCGCGGCCCCCGGCAGCTTCCACTTCCGCAATCAAGGGCGCCGCTTTCTCAAGATTGCGCCGGCCGATGACGACTGTGTATCCACCCTTCGCGAACCTACGCACAAACCCAGCCCCGATTCCAGGTCCAGCACCAAGGGCAACTGCAACAGGAGCTTTATCCGTCATAGCTCTTTCCGTCGTTAGGTCGCCATATCTGAGCGCATGAACATCAACTGCCCGTCAGCATTGAAGGTACGATCCACTTGATTGTCGTGCACGAGATAGTTGAGGTGTGCCAGAGTTTCGGCCAAGGCAAGCCGTGATTGGCCTTCCTGGACGGCGCGCTCAAACAGATGCCGTGTGCAGCTGCTGGCAGAGCGTGGCGCATCCAGATGTGTCATGAGTTCGGCAAGACGTTCCTCGTGATGCTGCATGAGCTCGCGCGTGCGCACATGCAGGCCATAAAACGGAACGCCATGACCAGGCAGAACGAGCAAGTCCTCCGGCAAGTCAAAGAACCGCGGCAGCGAACTCAGATAGTCGCGCAAGGGGTTGCCGCGGGGCCGGTCAGGAAACACGCCGATCATCGGCGAGATCCGCTGCAGGATCTGATCTCCGGCAATGAGAATGCCGTCGTTTTTGCAGTAGAGGGAGACGTGCGCATCCGCGTGTCCGCCGCAAACAATGACGCGCCAGTCGCGTTGTCCGAGGCGGAGTGTTTCGCCTTCCCGGATCTCAATGATCGAACGCGGCTGCTCGGCCAGCATTGGTGCCATTAATTTGCGGTGCGCAATAAAACTCTCGACCATCGCCTCGTCGCAATCATGGACTTTTGCGAAGTGTTTGGTGCGTTCTGAAATCGGCCGCGATTCATCGATGATGCGCGCACGCGCAGCCAGCCATTCGGTATGCGTGGTCAGGAATGGAACACCGAACTTGTCCACCATCCAACCGGCCACACCGCAGTGATCAGTATGGCCGTGCGTAGCGAGCAGCTGGCGCAGTGGCTTGCCGCGAAACAGTTCCCCTTCAACCTTCTCCCAGATCTCGTAGGTGGCGTCATGGTGAAGGCCGGTATCAATAGCCGTCCAGCCATCGCTCTCCTCAAGTAGCCAAATGTTGACGTGGTTGAGCCTGAGCGGCAATGGCATGCGAAGCCATAGCAAGCCTGGAGCCAATTCTCGGATTTCTCCGGGAGATTGGGGTTGTGGGAAAGGCAGACGAATTTCAGTTCCGTCGCCGCGCAAGTCTGTCATGACTGCATCTCTGCATTTATTTGTCTTGTGTCATGGGATGGCATGCACTCCGGCAGGTGTCCATCAACGGGTGGATATCGCTCATCAGTGCAGCCCTGTCGGTGCAAAGTACGTGGCGATGTGGCACGCTTGGCTGGAAAGTTCTGACGGGAAGCTCTGGTTAGGCAGCGGCATCCATAGCGCCATCGGGCCTATCTCAAGGTTGGACATGTCAATGAATATTGAGCAAATCAATCCTAATTTCGGAGCGCGCGTAACCGGCATTAGTCATGTCAGCGAACTCGATGAAGCGGGATTTGCCGGCTTGCGCCAGTGTTTCGAGGACTACTCGGTTTTGGTGCTGCCGGACCAACCGATGGATGACGAGCAACAGGTCGCGTTTAGTGAGCGCTTTGGCCCACTGGAGCGGACAATCTCCAGTAACCCGGCTGGTGGGTCAGCGTTTGCGCGACAGTCCAACATCGACATCAAGACCGGCGAGACCATCTCTCCCGACGACCGCCGCATGATGTATCAAAAGGCCAACATGTTGTGGCACGCAGATAGCACATTCAAGGCAACGCAATCCCTGTGCTCGATCCTGTCGGCGCGCGAAGTACCGGCCGCGGGTGGTGCCACCGATTTTGCATCAACGCGATCCGTCTATGAGGCGCTTTCAGCAGCCGAGCAGATGGAGCTTGATGAGCTTCAAGTCGAGCATGACATCATCTATTCGCGCCAGATCGTTGGTTTTGAGTTCACCGACAAAGAGCGTGCTGAAATGCCAGCGGTGCAACATCCCCTTGTGCAGGTCAATCCAGTAACCGGGCGCAAGTCACTGTTGATCGGTGCGCATGCGAAATCCATCGTCGGTTGGCCTTTCGACAAAGGGCGTGCTCTCTTAGACAGGTTGGGAGACGCGGCTATCCAATCGGGTAACACGTTCAGCCACCATTGGAAGACGGGTGACGTGGTCATCTGGGACAACCGTTCGGCGATCCATCGTGCGACACCCTATGATACGGTGAAGTATCGGCGCCTGATGCAACGTACGACGATTTCCATAGGTCCCGTGGCTTAGAAGCGAAGGCTTGAAGGGCTTCCTGCATTCCGTCTGACTGCGATCACTGCCAAAGCCGTCATTTGCGCCAAGCCCCAATCCGTTCCATTATTGGATCCGGGGTTTTCTCAACAAAAGAACAGGAATTGAGCATGCAATTGCAGAGCGAAGCGGAGTTGCTTGAAGGCATTCGCCGCTGGGTTGAGATTGAAAGCCAGACGTCGGATGTGGACGGTGTCAATCGCGTGATGGATGACGCCGAGGCTACGTTTCGCGGTGCTGGCGCCACGGTCGAGCGCATTCCTGGCAA
Organism: Hyphomicrobiaceae bacterium; assembly: GCA_965247245.1. Classification (GTDB taxonomy): domain Bacteria; phylum Pseudomonadota; class Alphaproteobacteria; order Rhizobiales; family Hyphomicrobiaceae; genus Tectiglobus. The sequence continues at coordinate 694,531 of CBDFGV010000001.1, forward strand.
AGATGGTTTTGGCGACTGCCTGTCAATTGCATCGCAGTGGGGTGGCGACGGTCCCGGCATCTTAGTGTTGAGCCATCTCGACACTGTGCACCCCAAAGGCACACTTGATGTTCTGCCTTTCCGTGTCGAGGATGATCGCGCTTACGGTCCCGGTACCAGCGATATGAAAGGCGGTGCCTATCTCGGCTTTGCCGCTTACGAGAGTCTGGTGCGCGAAGGCAAACAGACACCACTCCCGATCAGGTTCTTGTTTGTGTCGGACGAAGAGGTTGGAAGCCCGTCATCGCGAACCCTGATCGAGGATGCAGCGGATAACGCCAAGTTCGTTCTCGTGACCGAGGCATTGCGTAAGGGCGGCAAGCTTGTCACCGCCCGCAACGGTACAGCGCGGTATCAGGTCAAGGCACACGGCCGGGCTGCGCATTCCGGCGGTCAGCACAAGTGGGGTAGGAGCGCGGTCAAAGAAATTGCACGCCACGTCCTCACGATTGAAGAGCAAACCGATTACGATCGTCAGCTGACATTCAACGTGGGTCAGATCAAAGGTGGCACGACGGACAATACTGTACCGGAAGAGTGCGTTGCCCGTGTCGATGTCCGTGTCGCAGCGATGGAAGACTACGAATATGCCGACCAGTTTATTCGCAGCCTCAAGTCTCATGATCCAGACGTCAAACTATCTATAACGGGGCGCCTGAATAGGCCGCCATATAAGAAGTCAGAAGGCATCGCAGCTTTATTCGAGCACGCGCGCAAGTTGGCCGCCGAGTACGACTATGAGATTGGCGATGTCGCGACAGCCGGTGGCAGTGATGGAAGCCTTGTCGCCAATAAAGTTCCAACCCTGGACGGATTAGGTGTCTCCGGCGGCGGCGCCCATACGTTGAAAGAGTACCTGAGTATTTCGTCCCTGACGCCTCAGCTCAGGCTCATGCGTCGCCTGATGGAGACCTTGGAGTAGGTGGCTGAGACCGGGCGCACGGAGGGCCATGCTGCGCCTGCCGTACAGGCGCCACCGTCCACGACATCCTGGTCACATGTTCTCGTGGCGATTGCTGCCGGATACGCCGTTTGCTTTCAACTCGGTAAGGTCCCGGCAGCGCTGCCATTGATCGGTGACGAGTTCGGCCTTGCGCTCTGGCAGCGCGGGGCCATTGTCTCGTCGATGAGCTTCCTGACAGCTGTGACGGGGCTGTTTGTTGGCATTTGGGCCAACCGCTATCACGCCGAGCGGGTTGCGTTGATGGCGCTGGGTATCGCCATTGTTGCCGGTCTTGCAGGTGCTGCCGCACACAGCTTCGTTCCACTGCTGTTGGCCAGGCTGCTGGAGGGGCTCGGCTACATTACTGCCATGGCGTCACTGCCAGCCATTATTGCGAAGTATTGTGCGCCCCAGGACAGGCCGCTGGCCATGGCGATCTGGGCCAGCACGGTGCCGGGGGGGCTCGCTGTCCTCCTTCTGTTGTCGCCGGCGCTCATCGAAGTGGGCGGGCTTGGCTGGCGTGGACTTTGGATCGTCACCGCAGTTGGTATCGCAGCTATCGCAAGTGTGTTCTTTCTGCGCGTGCGCCCCATTCCGCGCAACGACGGCCCCATCACCGTGCAATCGCCGTGGGATGATCTGAAACAAGCGGTCAATCTCCAGACGCTGTCGCTGGTCGGCCTGTTCGTCTGTTATGGCATGCAGTTCCTGGCGGTGGTTTCGTTCCTGCCGACAATGCTCGTCGAACAGTCCGGCTTCTCGCTGGGAACAGCAGCGCTCTATAGCGGCATCGTCGCGATCGGCAATGCCATCGGCTCGGTCCTCGCCGGACCGTTGATCAAACTCGGGTTCCGACGGCGTAACATCATGATCGCCGGCTACCTCATTATGGCTGTCGCAGCTGCCACGGTGCTCACTGACATCGCCCCACTTTGGCTGCGCCTGGTTGCAGGTGTCATCTTCTCGACGTCAGGTGCCCTGATCCCGGGCTGTGTCTTCACCTACGTGCCGGAACTCGCCAAGCGACCTTCCCAGGCACCGATCTATGCAGGGCTTTTCATCCAAGGCTCGGGCACCGGGCACATTTTCGGCCCGATCCTGCTCGGTGGTCTGGTCGACTATTTTGGAAGTTGGGAATACGCGGTGATCATGACCACAACGGCCTCAGCCGTTGGCATCATGCTCGCCATTGTGAGTCAGAAAGGGCGATAGGCTCGAAACAGTCGTCAAACGCCGAGATAGCGATGTTGAACGTCTTCGGAAGCGCTCAGTTCATCTGAACTCCCCGTCCATACAACCTTGCCCTTTTCCAGCACGTAGTGCCGGTTGGCCAGCTTGACGAGATCGGCCACGTTCTTATCGACGACAAGGATCGAAAGCCCGTCGTCGCGAATGCTGCGCAGACATGCCCAGATCTCCTCGCGGATCAACGGGGCAAGGCCTTCCGTCGCTTCGTCGAGGATCAGCAGCTTGGGATTGGTCATGAGCGCGCGACCAATGGCCAACATCTGCTGCTCACCACCTGATAACAGGTTGCCCATGGATGACTGGCGTTGCTCCAATTGCGGAAACATTTTGAAGATCCGCTCGATCGTCCAGGGTGTTGGATCCCGGCGTCGGTTGGCAGCGGTCGCTATCAGGTTCTCTCGAACATTGAGGTTCGGGAAGATCTGGCGACCTTCGGGAACAAGTCCAACGCCGCGCTGCGCAATCCGGTAAGACGGTGCGCCTGAAATGGTGATATCATCAAACGTTACGTCGCCGCCGGCGGCTTTGACAATGCCGACGATCGTGCTGATCGTCGTTGTCTTGCCCATGCCGTTGCGGCCAAGCAGGGTGACCACCTCGCCGTCGTTCACCTCAAGTGAGACACCGAACAAGACCTGGCTGGAGCCATAGGCTGCCTCGAGGTTTTGAACGCGTAGCATCACGCAGCCTCCCCGAGATAGGCTTTGACGACATCCGGATTATTACGAATGTCGTTCGGCGCGCCCGTGGCAATCACCCGGCCGTAGACAAGGACCGTGATACGGTCGGCAAGCGCGAACACGGCATCCATGTCATGCTCGACAAGCAGCATCGTCATGCCCTTGAGGCCCTTCAGCGTCTCGATCATGCGCGCAGACTCTTCGGCCCCCATGCCCGCCATTGGCTCATCGAGCAACAGCATCTCAGGTTCCGTGCCGAGTGCCATGGCGATTTCCAATTGTCGGCGTTCACCGTGGGACAGCGCCGACGCAATGACGTGCTGGCGCTCGGCCAGGCCGACAGTCTTGAGTTTCTCTAAGGCCGGCTCGCGCAGGTCGTTGCTTTGCCGGGCCGGAGACCAGAACCGAAACGAGTGACCGGCCTGCGCCTGGACGGCAAGCGCGACGTTATCGAGGACACTCATCTGCATAAAGACGGAGGTAATCTGAAACGATCTTGCTAGTCCGACATGCGCGCGCTGGTAGGCCGGCTCATGGGTAATGTCGCGCCCCTTGAATGTGATGGAGCCGGAATCAGGTTTCAACAGACCGGACAGCTGTGAGATTAATGTTGTCTTGCCTGCCCCGTTCGGTCCGATGATGGCGTGGATCTCACCACTTCGAACATCGATCGAGACGTTGTCCGTTGCGCGGACGCCACCGAAGCCTTTGTTGAGGTCGCTCACTTGGAGCATGGGCTGGTTATGATGCGTGTCAGTCATTCTTCCCCGCCCACTTGCTCAGAAATCCACTCAGTCCGCCTTTCAGGAACAGGACGGCGAGAATAAGAAGAATGCCGAATGGCAGGTGCCAGTAGATCGTGAAGCTCGACAGCACCTCTTCAAGCAGCAGGAACACGGCCGTTCCCAAAACTGGACCGAATAGAAAACCGGTGCCGCCCAGAATGACCATGAACATCAGTTCGCCCGAACGGGTCCAATCCATCATCTCCGGGGATATGAAGGTCGTGAAGTTGCCGAGCAGTGCGCCGGCAAACCCGCAGATCGTGCCTGAGATGACATAGGCCGTGAGCTTGTAGATGTAGGGGTTGATCCCGAGTGCGAGAACGCGCTCCTCATTCTGTTTGGCACTTTGCAGCACCATGCCGAAGCGCGAGTTCACAATGCGATGGACCACAAACAGTGCAGCAAACAACGACACCAGCGAAAACGCATAGAGCGTGAGAGGGTCGTCGAAACTGATCAGCGGGAACTCCGATCGCGTATCAATCGTCAAACCATCATCGCCACCGTAGGTCTCAAGCGAGACAATGGCGAAGAACATCATCTGTCCAAACGCCATGGTGATCATGATGAAGTGCACACCCTTGGTGCGCAGGCATATGGCGCCGGTGATCAATGCGAAGAGCGCGCAAACAACGATCGCGAGGCCGAACTGGAAGAAACCGTCGTGACTGGCAATGCTCTCAAAGCCGCCGTAGAGAGCGTGATAGGACGGAATGCCGACCGCATAGGCGCCAAGCCCGATGAACGCTGCATGGCCAAACGAAATCATGCCGCCGTAGCCCAAGACGAGATTGAGACTGACGGCAGCGATCGACAGAATGACCAGTCGGGTCGCGATGTCGAGCCAGAATTTTTCGCCGACAAAGTAGGCGACCGGTGGCACTACGACGAGTGCGACCAGAACCAGTGCAGTCGCAATACGCTGTGCGTCCCACGCACTGCCGACGGCCCGTTCGCTCGCACCCGCGCTGGTTTGATTGCTTTCAGTCATCGGTGTCTCTGCCATGCCGTCACCGTGTCTGAGGCGGGAAGAGACCCTGGGGCCTCACCGCGAGAATGATCGCCATCAATATATAGATCAGCATAGCTGATACTGCCGGTGCGGCCGTCTCGGCAAACTCCGCCGGCATGACGATCTTGAAAATGTCATCGAGATAAGAACGACCCATTGTGTCGATCAGACCAATCAGCAGGGCTGCAATAAAGGCCCCTTTCATGGATCCGATACCGCCAACAATGATCACCACGAAGGCCGTGATGATGATCTCGTTTCCCATACCGATGGAAGCTTCGGTAATGGGCGAGATCAGCATGCCGGCTAGACCTGCAAGCACGGCACCAAGGGCAAACACACCGGCAAACAGTGTTTTGATGTCAATCCCGAGCGCTCCAATCATTGTGCGGTTGGAGGCGCCAGCCCGGATCAACATGCCGAGCCGAGTGTGATTGACGAGCAGGTAGAGACCCAGCGCGATCAGCAATCCGGTAGCGATGATCAACAGCCGGTAGGTTGGAAACACAACATCACCGGGCAGGGTGACCTGGCCATCCAGCCACTTTGGGAGAGGCACGGCGATGCCTTCAGGTCCCCAGATTAACTGCACCAGGGTATCAAAGCATAGGATCAGGCCGAACGTCGCGAGCACATGATCAAGGTGATCGCGCGGGTACAAGTTTCGGATAACGATGATTTCGATCAGGAAGCCTGCAGCCGCCGTCACCGGTATGGCGAGGAGTACGCCGAGCAGGAATGAATCTGTCAGGAAGGTCAGGGACGCACAGAAGAATGCGCCCAGCATATAGAGCGAACCGTGCGCGAGGTTCACAAAGTCCATGATGCCGAACGTAAGCGTCAGGCCGGAAGCAAGGAGGAACAGCAATACACCCAACTGCAGGCCGTTGAGCGTCTGAATAATCAGAAGCGAGACATCCATTTATCGGTGGGCCTTCGCGGGAGCGGTCAGATGGGGCGAACTTGGGGTGCGTGATGGACTAACGAACTGCCGCCGCGAGAGGCACATCAAAGTCTCTCGCGGCGGCAAGCGTATCGCGACTGCTTAGCAACAGCGCATTACTTCATCTTGCAGTCTTTGGCATAGACGTCCTGGTGGTTCGTGTAGACCGTCTTGGTGATTTTGGTTGTCCAAACACCATCCGCGTCTTTCACAACCTGGCGCAGGTAGAAGTTCTGAATTGGCATATGGTTGTTGCCATAGGTGAACTTGCCACGAACAGAGTCGAAGTTGGCAGCCTTCATGGCCTTGCGCATATCATCCATCTTCGATGTGTCGCCGTTGACAGCGTCAACAGCAGACTTGATCAGCATGATGCTGTCGTAAGCCTGTGCAGCATAGAAAGACGGATACTTGCCGTACTTCTTCTTGAAGCCGCTGACGAACTTCTTGTTGGCAGGTGTATCGAGGTCTGGTCCCCAGAACTGCGTGTTCTCTGAACCAAGCACGCCTTCCATTTTGGCAGCCTGCAGTTTTGGCAGCGCAATCGAGTCGACGGTGAAGACTGTGTAGAGCGGCAACTTACCCTGCAGACCGGCCTGCTGGTACTGCTTGATGAAGGCACCACCAGCCTTGCCAGGGTAGAAGACGAAAATGCCTTCGGCGCCTGAAGCTTTGGCTTTGGCCAGCTCAGCTGAGAAGTCGAGCTGCGCGTCCTTGCCCCACTTCGTAAAGTCCTTGCCCTTGATCTCGCCTTTGAAGGTACGCTCAACACCGGCAACCATGTTTTTGCCGGCGGCATAGTTCGGCGCCATGATGTAGAGCGACTTGACGCCCTTCTGATTGAGCACCTCACCCATCGCCATTGGTGTCTGGTCGTTTTGCCAGGATGTTGAGAAGAAGTTCTCGTGGCACAGCTTTCCAGCCAGCGGTGACGGACCGGCGTTGGCGGAGATCAGAAACTTACCTGAATCAAGAACCGTCTTCCGGGAAGCCAACAGAACGTGTGACCAGATAAAACCGGCGACGAAATCGACGTCATCCTTCTTGACCAGTTTGTCAGCCTTTTGCTTGCCGATCTCCGGCTTGAACCCGTCGTCTTCCAGGATCAGCTCAACCTTCTTACCGCCCATCTTGCCGCCGATGTGCTCCATGGCGAGATTGACAGCATCGCGCATATCATTGCCGATCACGGCTGCGCCAGTCGTCAGTGTTGTGATAAAGCCGATTTTGACGGAGTCTGCCGCCATGGCCGGCGTTGCAGCCAAAGCGAGGCCGGCTACAAGTGCGGAAAGTTTAGTTTTCACTGGTTCCCTCCCGGGGCTTTTGTGTGCTCTCGGAATTCCGTTGGTTGCTGTTGCTCGATCGGGAGCTCAGCAGATCCGGATTATGCAGCGTTGTACTATCGTCGCCAAGCGCTTATGGCAACGATTGATCCTAAGGCTGCCTGACGGAGATTGGCATCTCAATCGAAGTGAAATGGGTTAATTGGCGGGCAAAGCAGCATCGCTGTAGAGCCAGTTGAGCTCTCGGTTCCAGTCCTCAGGAGACTTTGCGGACATGATTGCATCCCGCATTGCAGCCTGCCCGGCGGCTGGATGGTAGATATGATCGCCGATCAGGCGTGAACCCATCTGCACACTGGATGTTCTTGCAAATCGTTTGTCCCGGTAGGTCCTTAACGCCGTCGGGACGTCATCTCCGCGAGAGAAACAATCTGCCAGCACGACGGCATCCTCCAACGCCATGCAGGCGCCTTGTGCAAAATACTGCAACATTGGGTGGGCCGCATCGCCAAGCAGCGTGACATGACCATCGATCCAGTTCTCATTCGGATCTCGATCGCAAAGCACCCAGAGCTTCCAGTCCGACCCGTGTTCGATAACCTGCTGGGCGCGCGGGTGGATATGTTCGAAACCGCGCCGCACCTCATCCTTGGAGACGGGAACGCCGGCAACAGGATCGGTGACGTCGTTGTGGTAGGTGACGACGAGATTGAAGACATCGCCGCCCTTTAATGGGTAGTGGACGATATGGCATTTCGGGCCAGCCCAAAGTGTTGCCGCGTTCCACCTCAGGTCTTCCGGCATCTTATCCGTCGGAATGACCGATCGGTAGGTCGTATGGCCGGAGACACGTGGTGGTCCATCTCCGATGACCTGTTGGCGGATTTTCGAATGAAGACCATCGGCGCCGATCAATGCGCTGCCTAGGATCGCTTCATCGTTGGCGAGTTGAGCGGTCACCCCATTATCGGTTTGCAGGTATCCCGTGACCTCACTTCGCGTGCGCAGGTCGACCAACCCAGTCTCGCGACAAGCATCCAGCAATGCCTGGTGCAAATCGGCGCGATGAACGACCGCGTAAGGGTTGCCGAAGTGCGCGCGAAACGCATCGCCCAATGGAATGTGGCAGATTTCCTGGCCGTTCAGACCGTCCATCAACCTCAGCTTGTCGACATAGACCGCACCACGACGGGCCTGTTCACCAATGCCAAGTCGGTCGAAGCAATGAAACGCGTTGGGCGCAATCTGAATGCCGGCACCAATCTCGCCGAAGGCACTAGCCTGTTCGCAGACAACTGTCGCGATACCTTTGCGTGCGAGCGCCAAAGCAGCAGCTAAGCCGCCGATTCCGCCACCGGCGATAACAACGATTGTATCTGACATCGCAACGAGTCCCATGAGCAGAGACACAACACATTGTGCGCAACGGGCAGGCTGAACTCAAATGGGAATTGAGGTCAAGGGACGTCGTCGTGGGGAAGTCGTCGTCCGGCTTCCCTTCGCAACGCCCCAGACGAAACTACTTGGTTTCTTCGGGTGAACGATTGTAGGCATCGTCGGTGCGGAGAATATCGTCTTCTCCCAGGTACGTCCCGATCTGAACCTCAATAAGTTCCAACGGTACTTTTCCGGGGTTTTCGAGGCGATGCCATTGCGTGGCGAAGATATAGACACTCTCGTTTTCGCGCACGAGCTTCTCGATTTCGCCGACCGTGATCAGCGCTGTGCCCTGCACAACGACCCAGTGTTCAGAGCGGTGATGGTGCATCTGCATAGAGAGCTTGCCGCCAGGCTTGACGTGCAGCTTCTTAACCTGGAAACGACCACCAAGCGCCAAAGTCTCGAAGTAACCCCAAGGCCGATAGTTGCGAAGGTGCTGCTCTTGTTCCTTACGATTGGTTTGCTTGAGCTTCTGAACAACCTTGCTGACGTCTTGCGAGCGGCTCTTATCGGCAACCAGCAACGCGTCTGGCGTATCAACAATCACCAGGTTGTCGACACCGATGGTCGAGACAAGCGACCGTTCTGAGTGCACGTAGCAGCCTTCAGTATCTTCAAGCAGAGCTTCGCCGCGAATGAAGTTTCCCTTGTCATCCTGTGGGGCCATCTCCCACAGCGACGACCAGGAGCCGACATCGCTCCAGCCAATGTCGAGTGGCAACATGGCGGCGCTGGATGTCTGTTCCATGACCGCGTAGTCGATCGATGTGTTGGGCGACTGTGACAGGGCCGCCTGGTCGAGGCGGATGAAGCCCAGATCCTCAACCGCTGCATCCAGTGACTCACGCGCTGCTTGCAGAACACGTGGTGCGAGCCTGGTCATCTCATCGATGAAGGTTTTCGCATGCAGAACGAAGATCCCGCTGTTCCAGAAATAATTACCGGCGGCGAGATAGCCTTCGGCGACGGACTGCTCCGGCTTCTCGAAGAACGCATCGACATGGAACGCGGCACCTTTGAAACCTTCTAGTCCGGCGCCCTGGCGGATATAGCCATAACCGGTATGGGCCTCGGTCGGCTTCACGCCGAACAGCACAAGTTTGCCGGTGGCAGCGACAAGGGCCGCACGTTCCACGGACTCTGCAAACCGATCAGCATCCTCCATGACATGGTCTGAGGGCATGACAACAAGCACGGCCTGAGAGGACTGCTGCAATGCCTGCAAAGCGGCAACGGCAATTGGTGCGGCTGTGTTCCGTGCGATCGGCTCCAGCACAACTGCTTTGGCTTGCACCCCTGACTTTTCAAGTTCTTCGGCAACCAAAAACCGATGGTCATTGTTGCACAGCAGAATAGGCTGCTCGAAGCCTGCCGAGGTGGGTAGGCGCATCAAGGTGGCGCCAAGGAAGCTCGCATCCTGATTGTCAAAAAAGTTAACGAACTGCTTAGGATAAAGTGAGCGAGACAGCGGCCACAACCGGGTTCCGGATCCGCCAGATAGAATCACCGGTTGAATAAAGGACATTGCTGGATGCTCCGTAACATTGGCCAGTAACTGATGAAATCGAAACCTAGGCCAGTAGTTTTATCCGACGATCAATCAATTACCATGATAAATTTCCTAGAAGATTAACCCTAAGCGCCTGTCACGACACGAATTTGTCGATGAGAGCTTTTTTCACCTGACGGGGCTGAGCCGTCAATTTGGCTGCTACGCGGCACTTATGGATAGGCAGGCATATCCACAGTAGCACGGCGGCGGGCGGTTCTTGACGACCATAGGCATCAGGTGATCAAACGGAACAAACAAAAAAATAGACGGCTTGGTCGTTTCACCGGCCAAGCACCATTGAGTCGAGGGAGAGACAATGCCTGGCCACGAGACAGGAAACGCGGCGTACTACTTTGTCGACCGTCATGTCGCTGAGGGGCGCGATAGCAAGGTCGCATTTGCGCAAGGCGGCCGGGCCCTCACTTATGGTGAGCTGAAACGCGACTCTGAGCGCATGGTCAACTTCTACGCGCGTATCGGTGTTGGCCGCGAAGCGCGCGCCGCTGTCCTCGTTTTGGACTGCCTGGAGTACCCCGTGATTTTTTGGGGCAGCCTGAAGGCCGGTGTTGTTCCGGTGTGTCTGAACACGTTGCTGTCGACCGAGCAATATCGCTACATCCTGGAAGACTGCAGGGCGCAGGTCCTGTTTGTTTCCAGTCAGCTGATGGAGGTCGTCGCGCCGATCCTTGGCGGTCACCCGACAATTGAGCATGTGTTCGTCGTTGGCGGTTCAGTCAATGGGCGGCTGTCGTTCGAGCAAGAGTTTGCGACATGTGCAAGCGGCCAAATGGTCGATGCCAGCGCGGATGAAACGGCTTTTTGGCTCTATTCATCCGGCTCAACAGGCATGCCGAAAGGCGTCATGCATGTTCATTCAAGTCTCAAGGGAACCTCCGATACCTTTGCCGAGCAGGTGATGGGTATTCGCGAAGACGATGTTGTATTTTCCGCTGCCAAGCTATTCTTTGCCTATGGCCTCGGTAACGGCATGACATTTCCCATGGCCGTTGGGGCGACCGCTGTCCTTTATCCTGGCAGGCCGACACCGGAAACCGTTGGCGAGGTGCTGGACACCCACAAGCCGACAATCTTCTACGGCGTGCCGACGCTCTACGCAGCGATGCTGGCGGCCTTCAGCGACAGAGGGCTGCCCGGAGCTGAGCGGCTCAGAATGTGCGTCTCAGCAGGAGAAGCGTTACCGCAGGATATCGGTGAGCGCTGGAAGGCTCTAACCGGTGTCGACATCATCGACGGCGTGGGCTCGACCGAGATGCTGCACATCTTCCTCACCAACTTCCCTGGCGACGTTGCCTATGGCACCTCCGGACGGGCGGTGCCGGGCTACGAAGTCCGCTTGGTCGACGAGGACGGCAACGATGTGCCTGATGATGAGGTCGGCGAGCTGCTGGTCAAAGGCGAAACCGCAGCTGCTGCATATTGGAACCAGCGAGACAAGACACGCACGACGTTCCTCGGTGAATGGACCCGAACCGGTGACAAGTACACGCGCCGCCCGGATGGCCGACATGTCTACTGTGGGCGCACCGACGATATGTTCAAAGTCAGCGGTATCTGGGTCTCGCCGTTCGAAGTTGAGTCAGCGCTGATCACACATGAGAGTGTGCTGGAAGCAGCCGTTGTGCCGAAAGACGATGATGATGGTCTGACAAAACCAAAGGCCTTCATTATCCTCAAGAACAGCGACGCCACCGGTCAGGATGCTCTTTACGAGACGCTCAAAGAGCACGTGAAGTCTGAGATTGGTCAGTGGAAATATCCGCGCTGGATCGAATTTGTCGGCGAGCTGCCAAAAACAGCAACCGGCAAGATCCAGCGCTTTAAGCTGCGCGATTAGGCACCGACGCGCATCAAGAAGATTGCATAGAGGGGCGACCTTATGGATTGGCATCCTGGACAAACTGCAATTCATCAGATCGATGGCGTGAACCTGGAGTGTCGCTGCCTCGGACCGGCGCCCGATGCGGCACCCACCATTGTCATGCTGCACGAAGGCCTGGGTTGCGTGTCGATGTGGCGTGATTTTCCCGAGAAGGTCCAACAGGCGACAGGCTATGGGGTCTTCGTCTATTCCCGTCAGGGTTATGGCGGATCGGCAGCCTGTGAGTTGCCAAGACCGGTGGATTATCTCGAATGGGAAGCCAAGCACGTGCTGCCTCACGTTCTGGACGCGATCGGCTTTCAGGGCGGCATCCTGTTCGGCCATAGCGACGGTGGTACAATCGCTGGGCTCTATCTTGGCGGTCATCAGGACCACCGCGTCCGTGGCCTCATTCTGATGGCTCCGCATTTTTTCGTCGAACCAGAGAACATCAAAACCATCACGGACATTCAGGAGGTCTACGCAGATGACGGATTGCGCGAGCGCCTGAGCCGACATCACGGTGACAATGTCGATTGCGCATTCAAAGGCTGGAGCGAGGCCTGGCTTGCCATGGGCGAGGCCGCTTGGGACGTACGCGAGGCAATCGCATACATCCGCGTGCCTGTTCTCTATATCCAGGGCAGCGACGATGCCTACGGGTCGATTGCGCAGGCCGATGCGGTCGTGGAGGAGTGCTATTCGCCTGTTGATGTCGAAATCCTCGCGAACTGCGAGCACTCCCCACACTTGGAACAGCCAGAGCAGACCCTCTCTTTGGTCTCTGAGTTTGTCGAACGCCTCCGGCGGATTGAGAATGCCGTCAACCCAGCTGCCTGATGCTAACATTCGGACCGGAGATCCAACGGCAGTTTCCCCTTCCGGCGATTGCCCATCGACCGGGTCAAAACAAGCGACCAGAAGAGGATTTGAAAGCCCCTGTTCAGGCCAGCCTTGATTTGCGGGTTACAGATGACAACTGGCAGCAACACGAGGCTTATCTTTATGGCTTCGTGCTTTATCGGGCTGGCTACTTTTGGGAAGCTCACGAAGTCTGGGAACCTGTCTGGATGCGATGCCCGCCAAACTCGCTGGAGCGCTTGCTCCTGCAAGCCATCATTCAAATTGCCAATGCTGGCCTTAAGGACGCCCTGGGGAGCACCAAGGCGGCCAGCAGGCTAAAAGGCATAGCAGTCGGTCAGCTGGAAGAACTATTGGCTCGCCTCAGCGGTTCTGACGATGGCCAACCTCTGCTTGGTGTCGGCATAGAGCACTTGATTGAGCAGCTGCAAGAATAATGCATTATACCGCACAAAACGGTCGCATATTTGATTTGGGTCAAATTATTTGACGATCTTCGAGGTGAATCCAGAATTATAATGCCGAAATCGTTGGCCGATGATCTCAACTGCATGCTACGTCCGTAGCAACAATAATCTACGGAGGAAGCCATGCCGCGCATCGACTGTCAGACGGATCCGTCCCGTTACCGGCATTGGCGCATCGACGTCGACGGTGAAGTTGCGCATCTGACAATGGATGTCGATGAGAACGGCGGTCTGTTCGAAGGCTACGAACTGAAACTGAATTCCTACGATCTCGGCGTCGATATCGAACTCGCCGATGCTGTCCAGCGGCTTCGTTTCGAACATCCGGCAGTCAAGACCGTGATCATCCAGTCAGGCAAGGATCGCGTGTTCTGCGCCGGCGCCAATATTCGCATGCTGGCGGGATCGAGCCACGGTCTCAAAGTCAACTTCTGCAAGTTCACCAACGAAACCCGCAATGGCATCGAGGACTCGACCGAGAACTCTGGTCAGACCTATATGGCGGCCGTGAAAGGCGCGTGCGCCGGTGGTGGTTACGAACTTGCACTGGCGACTGACCACATCATCCTAACTGACGATGGTTCATCATCAGTGGCGCTACCTGAAGCACCATTGCTTGCAGTTCTGCCCGGTACAGGTGGTCTCACCCGAGTGACCGATAAGCGCAAAGTCCGCCGTGATCGCGCCGACGTATTCTGCACCGTCGAAGAAGGTATTAAAGGGCGCCGGGCACAGGACTGGAAATTGGTCGATGAGGTCGTCGCGAATACCAAGTTCGACGCCGCGGTTGCGGAGCGCGCGAAGGAGCTGGCGACAAAGTCGAAGCGGCCGGCGGTTGGCACGACGGGCGTGCAGCTCAATCCACTTGATCGTTCCATTGCAGCCGACACGATTTCTTACGCGGGTGTGAAGGTCGAAATTGATCGCGGCGGAAGGATTGCGACGATTTCCATAACCGGTCCGGACCAGGAGGTCCCCGCCTCCATGGAGGCTGCGTTACAGCTTGGTGACCAGTACTGGCCGCTGAAGTTGGCACGCGAACTTGATGACGCCATCATGGAGTTGCGCCTCAACGAACCAGAGATCGGCACCGTGGTTTTCAAGTCCGATGGCGATCCGGCATCTGTCGTCGCGCACGAGGCCCTGTTGCTCGCAGAGCCCGATCATTGGCTGGCCAATGAAATTCTCCATTTCTGGAAGCGCGTTCTCAAGCGGATTGACCTGACATCGCGGTCGCTGGTTGCGCTTGTTGAGCCCGGTTCCTGCTTCGCTGCCATGCTGGCGGAAGTAACGTTTGCATGCGATCGCTCATACATGCTGGAGGGCCAGTTCGAAGGCGACAATCGTCCGCCAGCGACGATCACACTGACCCAGGGCAACTTTGATCGTTATCCGATGTCAAACGGTCTAAGCCGCCTTGCAACCCGTTTTCTCGACGATGAGCAGGCGGTCGCGGCAGCACATGGTGAGATCGGCGAGGCCATCGACGCTGAGCAGGCCGACGAGCTCGGTCTCGTGACGTTCGCTTACGATGACATCGACTGGGAAGACGAGGTGCGGATCTTCCTCGAAGAGCGAGCCAATTTCTCACCCGATGCTATGACCGGGATGGAAGCCAACCTGCGCTTTCCCGGGCCGGAGACAATGGAGACGCGCATCTTTGGCCGTCTGACCGCCTGGCAGAATTGGATTTTCCAGCGACCGAATGCGGTCGGGGAAGAAGGAGCCCTGCGCCGCTACGGCACTGGCCGGCGCAGCGAATACGACATGAAGCGCGTCTGACGCGCACAAGCAAAATTGAGCCGAAGGAGGCACTTATGCTCGACCTCATCAACGTCAACTACGATACGCTGATCCCCAACAACGTCGATCTGTCGAACGACCGACGTGTTCTCAAAGCGCTTGAGAAATGGCACCCAGGCTACATCAACTGGTGGAATGACATGGGCCCGGAAGGTTTCCAGGAATCCCTTGTCTATCTCCGTACCGCAGTCAGCGTCGACCCGAAGGGGTGGGCCAAATTCGATTATGTCAAAATGCCCGAGTATCGCTGGGGCGTTTTGCTGGCACCGCAGGTTGAAGATCGCCGCATTCCTTGCGGGGACCACTTCGGTGAGCCGGCATGGCAGGAAATCCCGGGTGAGTACCGCGCTATGCTGCGTCGCCTCGTTGTTATTCAAGGCGATACCGAACCGGCATCCGTCGAGCAGCAACGCTTCCTCGGAAAGACAGCGCCGTCGCTTTACGACATGCGCAACCTGTTCCAGGTCAACGTGGAAGAAGGTCGTCACCTTTGGGCGATGGTCTATCTTCTCCAAAAGTACTTCGGCAAGGACGGACGCGAAGAAGCCGATGAATTGCTACGCCGTCAGTCAGGCTCAGATGAAGCACCGCGGATGCTTGGAGCCTTCAACGAATCTACGCCGGATTGGCTCAGCTTCTTCATGTTCACGTACTTCACGGACCGTGACGGCAAGATGCAGCTCGAGGCATTGGCCCAGTCAGGCTTTGATCCATTGTCACGGACAACACGCTTCATGCTAACGGAAGAAGCGCACCACATGTTCGTCGGCGAGACAGGCGTTGGCCGGGTTGTGCAGCGCACCTGCGAGGCGATGAAAGAGGCCGGCATCGACGATCCTTCAGACATTGGACGGGTCCGCGATCTCGGAGTGATCGACCTTCCAACAATTCAGAAGAAACTGAACCTGCACTACTCGCTGTCTCTGGATCTATTTGGCTCAGAAGTTTCAACCAACGCAGCCAACGCCTTCACGGCGGGCGTAAAGGGTCGTTACCAGGAAACCAAGATCGACGACGATCACAAGCTCCACAACGATACCTACCCGGTCCTTAAGCTTGTCGACGGCAAGCCAACCTTGGTCGACGAACCGGCCTTGTCAGCCATCAATATGCGCCTGCGTGATGACTACACGAAGGACGCAGCCGGTGGCGTCAAGCGTTGGAACAAGATCATTGAGAAGTCTGGAATTGATTTCGAATTGAGCCTGCCGCACGTCGCTTTCCATCGCCAGATCGGTGAGTTTGCCGGTGTCGAGGCAGATCCTTCCGGTCAGATCGTAAGTGGCGTTGATTGGCAATCGCAACAAGGCGACTTCCTGCCGGACGCGGCCGATGGCGATTACATTCAGTCACTCATGAAAGCCGAGTGGGAGCCGGGCAAGTACGCGAACTGGATCGCTCCGCCGAAGATTGGCATCGACAATAAGCCGGGCGAGTTTGAGTACGTGCAGGTTCACCACGACTAAGGCAGGCGAAGAAGAGATGGATACAGCTGGTGCGCCGATCAAACAGCATTTGATCGATCCCGAGATCTGCATTCGCTGCGGTACGTGCGAGGAGACTTGCCCGATCGACGCCGTGACGCACAACGACGACAACTATGTTGTTGACGCCGAGAAGTGCAACTACTGCATGGATTGCATTTCTCCGTGCCCAACGGGTTCGATCGACAATTGGCGAGTCGTCCTGACGCCCTACTCCCTGGACGAGCAGTTCGAATGGGATGAGCTGCCGGAGCAGGAGGATATTGTAGCGGAAGCTGATGGCGGGGCATCTGGCGCGGTGGAGTCGTTGGACGACGAAATCGACCGCTTGTTGGCCGAGGCGCACAGCGGTGTTGGTGGCAAGGCGGTGGCACCGGCTTCTGCCTCAAAACCAAGCGTCAACCTGTTCAGTCGGGCCAAACCTGCGACGGCGACTGTTCAGGGCAATTTCCGCCTAACGGATGAGGGCACCGATAGCGATGTTCGCCACATCATTCTTGATCTAGGCGACCAGGTGTTCCCAGTGCTGGAGGGGCAAAGTGTTGGGATCGTTCCTCCGGGCGAAACGGCAGATGGCAAACCGCACAACATGCGGCTTTATTCTGTCGCCAGCCCGCGCGACGGCGAACGTGCCAACACGAACAACATTGCTCTCACGGTGAAGCGTGAAGACCAGGGCCTCTGCTCGAACTATGTTTGCGACCTGAAGAAGGGTGATACAGTCGAACTAACAGGTCCGTTCGGTGCCACGTTCCTGATGCCTGAAGATCCGCAAGCCGACATCATCATGATTTGCACCGGGACCGGTTCCGCACCGTTCCGCGGTTTCACCATGCGTCGGCAACGGACGTCTCCAAGTGCCGACGGGCATCTGTTCTTGTATTTCGGAGCGCGGACCCCGGAGACGCTGCCTTACTTCGGGCCGCTGAAGCGCGTGCCGTCTGACCTGATGACGCAACGACAGGTCTTTTCACGCGTTGAGGGGCAGCCCAAAACCTACGTCCAGGATCAGATGAAACTGGACGCTGAATTGCTGGCTCCCTTCCTCAAGCGGCCACGCACACATATCTATGTGTGCGGTCTCAAGGGCATGGAAGAGGGCGTGGAGAGTGCGCTGGCCGCGATCAGCGAGCAAGCCGGTTTGGAATGGTCAACGTTGCGCACTGAAATGCGCGATGATGGCCGCTTTCATATCGAGACCTACTAGCGATTGGTGCGAGCAGGCAAATGGCCAGAACCGAGAGCCTACTGGAGTTGACGACCAAGGCGCCGAGCCGCGGAGCCAACAATGGTCATAGCCCCGACCAACGCTTTCTAAGCGATCTCGGTCAGGTTGTGCGTGCCTTTCGCCAGCGCCGGAAAATATCGCGCAAGGCGCTGTCGGAGAGTTCCGGCGTCTCGCAGCGGTTCATCGCCCAATTGGAGGCAGGTGAAGGCAACATCTCAGTCATGCGGTTGAAGAGTATCGCAGACGTGTTGGGTGTGCCGCTGGAAGCCATCATTGCACTGCGCGATGAAGAGGAGGTGGCTGACGCATATCGCGTGATGCGTCCACTTCCAAGCGAGAACATCTCTCAGATTGCGCAACGCGCCGCCGATGTCTCGGGTACCAACAAGGTGGCTCTGATCGGTTTGCGAGGCGCAGGCAAGACAACGCTGGGGCGACGAGTTGCCGAGAACCTCGGCGTCAAGTTTGTCGAACTGAACACAGAAATTGAGCGTCTCAATGGATTGGCTGTCTCAGAGATCTTCGCGCTTTATGGTGAGCCACGGTATCGCCAGCTTGAACGCGAGGCGCTCGAGGAAATCACCAAGGACGATGCACCGCTGATCCTGGCGATCGCCGGTGGTATCGTTGAACATCCTGAAAGTTATGAATGCCTGCTGCGCAGCTTCGTAACAGTGTGGCTGCAGGCATCACCCGACGAACATATGGCACGGGTTCTCGCACAGGGTGACAGAAGACCTGTCGCCGGTCATCCGGCAGCCATGGATCACTTGAGAGAAATCCTGCGCGCCAGAGAGACAGCCTACGCGCGGGCTCATTTCGCCCTCGATACGTCCGGCCGCCAACTCGACCAGTCCGAAGCAGAACTTTTGGCCTTGATCGAGCCGCGCCTTCGGAACGGCGTCTGACCACACGCCGTTTGCACCCTGAGGTCAATCGTCTTGTCGTGAGCGATATCCAGTGGGACGGCCGGGCGCTTGGTTCAATGCGTCAGCTATGAGGCGCAGTCTACACATTGGGGCACGGAAGGGTCGAATTGCAGGCGCTTCTCAGCGATGTCTTCACCACAGTCAATGCAGTAGCCATAGTCCCCCTGATCGATACGCACCAGGGCAGCTTTAATCCGTTGCAGGTCACGCTCGCGGTTGCGCTCCGTGACGAGCGCCATGGCCTGCTGTTGAATGGCATCAATGCGCGACACGCGTCCGACGCTTGATTGATCAAGTTCGACGGCCTGACGCGCCTCAGCAGACATCCCACTGAGTGTTTCAAGTTCCACGCGCCGTTGCTCTAGCAGCAGACGAAAGCTCTCTATCTTGTCCTTGTCCATCTCTGCACATCTCCGTCCCGGCCTTTGAGCGTGCCGGACTGTCGCCCGCAACTACGCATGTTCACGCACCAAGTTCGGCCGAGAGCCAAACCCGAGCTTACAGATTGCAGAGTAACCGTAGATGCAGCATTTGCAATCGTGAGCGATGAGGACGTGTCCAACGAGAGAACCCTCCGGATCCCGGGATCCGGAGGGTTCACGGCCGTGCGTTGCTCAGGAAGGGACCACCACCAGGCGCACGACCGAAGGCCTTATGGGTGAATTCCGTTTTGGTGGGCTGACGACCTTAGTAGTAGCGGCACCAGTGAAACTTCTTCTTCCAGTAATAGTTGCCTGTTCTGTGGTAACGACGCAGATAGCGATAGCAGCCGCGGCCGTAGTAGGCGTAGTGCGGGCGCCAGTGCCGACGCCAGTGATGCCGGTGACGGAACCGGAAGCCGCGGCGACGAAAACCAACCTTCACGATGCCGCCAGCTTGTTCAGTGGCAGTGGGAGCAACGTTGCCGAGGTTTGCGAGACCAGGCTGCGCACTTGCAACTGTGTTGGCTGAAACCAGGGCGGCAAATGCCAGCGCGACCAGTGTGAGTTTCTTGATCATTGGGTTCGTTCCCTCATTAACGAGTGTTTTGATTTGTTGTTGTCATCTGATGAGGAGAACTTGCCCGAGTTGGCTCGTTCTTGCTGTCCCGTACGTGACAGGGTCACCAACTTTTCTGGATTGCCCAAAAAAGAAGCCCCTCAACAGAAGTTGAGGGGCGACACAGTTTGCAGTTTGGGAGAGTTGGGCTAGGCCAGAAAACGTTGGAGTTCACTGAGCCGTTGGAGCAATTGATCCATCTGCGGTAGGTCCTGCAAGTGCGGCAGGTCGCGCAAGTGTTGGAACTCGGGCATCTGCAGTGCGAAGGCGCAAGCGGCGACCGAAGCGGCTATGCCTGTGAAAGCAACCGCAAGGCGGCGCTTCTTAGGTTTGCGTGCGGCCGACACGGTCTTCTCCTGAGTGGTCGGGAACGGCACCACCGTGTCGGTTTCCGGCGCCGACTGCGCTTCGGCCTCAGCGTCACTCTCAGCTTGAGTTTCGGTATCGATCGACGTCACTTGTGAGGTCTTGTCGGTTTCGACTACGTCCAACGCAGCATCTTGAGGAGCCTCAGCCGTGATCTGCGTATCCGCCTCGTCAGCCGCCAGGTCTTCTGCTGTGGTATCGGAAGTTAGGTCTGCCTTCTCCTCGTCGATCGCGCTGATGTTCGACTGATTTTGCTTCAGCTCAGCGGCCGCGGCTGCACCGTCGAACTCGATCGGTTGATGCATGCTGCCCTGGCAATCCTCATCTGATGTCAGGTCGAGAAGCTTCACAACTTCCGCGTCATCACCTTCCAACGCAACGTCGTCGATGTCCTGATCAGGATTGGTTTTCAGCGCTGCAATGACGATGTTGTCCTCGTCGGATTGCAGCTCTTCACTGGCATCCGCGTCCAGCAACTCGAGCTCATCGTTGAACAAGTCACGAGTGTTAGCATCTTCGGAGATTGTGGCTTCTGTATCTGCCGCCTCGATCAGTGCGGCCTCTTCCGAGCCAACTGGTGTTGAGAGGTAAGCGATTTTCTCTGGCTCGCCCGGCACCACATCGCTGAGGCTTGTGCTTGCTTCAACAGTATCCTCAGCCTCGCCCGCCTGGGCAGTCTCATGCCCGGCATTGTCTGCAGTGCAGCTCAAGTCTTTATCAAGGACCTCATCATCGACCGTCGCGGTCACATCAGGTTGCTGGACCGAGCTATCGTCAACATCACAGCAGGCTGCTTGAGTATCATCTTCAGCCGAATGAGCCTCGCAGGCGTCACTGAACTCAGGCGTCTCTCCATCGGTAAGAGGTGCGAGCATAGGCTCATCATTGTCAGTGGCGTCCATTGCTTCGGCATTAGAGGCGACAATGTCGTCTAACGTTTCTTCGGTGCCGCAAGCGAGGTCAGCAACTTCGTCGTCTTCAGACTTGGTCTTCATGTCCGGAGATGGTGAAACATTGCCAATGAGCGTAAGTGCCGCGCCTCTAGAAAAGTCGATGTCGACAAGTTCATCATCGACAACTTCAACAATCGGCTGCGAATTGGAAAGTGTTTCTAACTGACCGACGACGATGGAGAGTTTATGTTGCGCATTACTTGCAGCGAGCTCAAGAGCATCAAACTCGCTTTGCAACTCGTATAACTGCGTTAGCGCTGTCTCCAGGTCCAGTGCTTCACCCGATACCATTACCCAAATCCTTCAACTGGCTTGACTGTGTGAAAGGTAGGGTAAGTGTGGCTCATATAGGTCAACAACTTACTAATGAAAGAGCCATTTTGGGACATTTAAATTGGCGCCGATAAAAAAGAAAAAGAACAATAAAAACAATAAGTTAGAGAAAGAAAATGAATTGTGACAATGGTGTTGAATCACAGATGGGCAACTGTGGGTTGTCTTCTTTTATGAATAAAGGGTTTATAGATGGACTGAGTTTATCAGTATTTTCCCATTCCACCCGTCGGAAAATAGTGGTGCAGAAAAAGAGTGCTATATTTGGGATTATTGTATGCCCACAGAGACGTTTAAGCCGTCGCCTCAATTATGCCGAACGGTTTGGCGCTCAAAGCAATATAATCCCATAATGATCGAGCATATGAAGCTGGTAACAGCAACTCATATTGATTGGCCCGCGAATGGAAAATGAGGGCGGACGTATGGTGGATTGTCGTTTGAGAGAATGCGCCGATCGGAAACGACTCTAGTCGCAAGTCGATTGTAGCGAGCCTGGTGAGAAAATCACGCGCAGGTGAACCTTCCACTGTCACGCAAACCCGCGAGTGGCTGAGGTCCAGGAACGGCGCCGAAGCAGGATCAAGTTCCGACAGAGATGCCGGGGCAACCTGAGGTTCTCTCGTCCAAATGAGCAGGCGGTGGGGGGCAACGCGGAAGCTAACGCTGTGTTCCGCTCTCTGTGCCAGATTAAATTCCCCGAGATCGTTCATGCCGAGCTCACGAATCAGTGGTGCGATGGCTTCGCGAAACGACGGCCCCCAGCCGGCAACCTGTACGAGCGAGCCAATCGATGCATGGCTGATTTTTAGTGGGCTGGTATCGGTTTCGGAATTGCCACGCATGAGCAATGGGCTCTTGCAGTCCTCCAGAGGTGATCGGACATCAACCATTCTGCCGCTCTCCTTCCGGATCGAAGAAGTAATGAGAGACAACCTTTGCCTCGAGCGTTTGGTCTGACAGAAAGTCGATGCATCGTACGACCTCTCCCTGCCTTTCGCGACCATTCTTCAAGAGCCCAAGAGCAATGTACTTGTTGAGTGCTGGAGCGTAGGTTGTCGAAGAGACGAAACCATCCCCGTGTCCGGTCGGCTCACCATGGCGCGGAAACAGAAGCATGCCAGGCTTGGCACCGGCATCCCCAACAATTTCGAGGCCGACAAGAGACTCGCGTTGTGGGTTGTCAAGCTCAGTTCGCTTGCACAATACGGATCCGATGAATGGCTTCTTGGAGCTAGCAAACTTCTCCAGCATCAAATCCTGCAGTGTTGTTCGACCGTCAATCTCCGGGCCGGCAATGTGTCCCTTTTCAATCCTGAGGGTACCCATGGACTCTGTGCCGTAGGGTATCAGTTCGTAAGGGGAGCCCGCCGCTTCCAAAGCCTGCCAAACATGAAGGCCATGCCCTGAAACGACATAGACCTCATAAGCCAACTCGCCTGAGTAGCTCATGCGATGAACACGCACTTCGACGCCGTTAATCTCGCCCGACACGAAGTGATTGTTCGGCAGTCCGGTCGCGCTTAAGTCGGCACCGGTGACAACGTCCTGCAGCAACTCACGAGACTTGGGACCAGCTACAGCGATCGCCGCCCACTGGTCCGTTACTGATGTGACGAGAACCTTCAGGTCCGGCCAGGCGACCTGGAGTAGGTATTCGAGGTGGGCGAGAACCGGACCGGCATTGGTCGTTGTGGTCGACATGAGATAGTCATGCTCGCCAAGCCGCGCCGTCGCGCCATCATCCATAACGAAGCCGTCTTCACGCAACATGATGCCGTAACGCAGACGGCCAATGGCAAGTGTCTTCCAGCCATTGACGTAGACCCGATTGAGGAACTCCGCTGAATCAGGGCCCTGCACTGCAATTTTGCCAAGCGTGGAGACATCCACCATGCCGACGTGCTCGCGCACATGGGCTGCTTCGCGCCGATAGGCCTCGTCCATACCTTCGCTGCCGCGTGGGTAGTAGCGCGGGCGAACCCAGGCGCCGGCATCAATCATCGATGCGCCTTGATCAATGTGCCACTGATGCAGGGCTGTATGGCGCGTTGGGGCGAAGTGCGGACCGGTTTCATGACCGACGATGGCACCGAACGAGACGGGCGTGTACGGCGGACGGAAGGTCGTCGTACCTGTTGCCTCAATATCTGCCTGCCGTTGTTGCGCCATTCGGGACAAAGCATTGAAGTTGGAAGTCTTGCCCTGGTCGATCGCCATGCCAGAGGTGGTGTAGCGCTTGAGGTGCTCGACCGAAACAAATCCTTCGAGGTGGGCAAGGTCGACGTCTGACAACGTGACATCGTGCTGGAAGTCGACGAACGCCTTGCCTTTCGCTTCGCCTTTCGCATTGGTGATAATCGATGTGCGCGCCGGTTCGCGCGACCAATCCACGGTCTGAGCCAATGATGGCGGAACTATCGGGTCAGTAGAAGAACCGTTGCCTGCGCGTTGAGCCGCCTCACCTGCGCCCTTCCCTGCATTGGCCGCTGCAGCAACAATCTCATCGATTGCGCCTTGGCCTGCCGCGGCACCGACGCACCTAAGGCTACCCGTGTCCGACGGCTCAGGGACAAAGCAGTTGGCGCTGTCATTGAACGTTGGCTTGCGACCGGGATGGCTCCACAGGTGAAGAGTTGGCGACCAGCCACCCGACATGCCAATCACACTGCAATTGATGGTCCGCTCCGTGCCTTGCAAGCGACCCGAAGAATCGATGGACCCGACGATTGCCGACTTGACGCGTCCGCGTCCGCGAGCAGCCAGGAGACCGCGACCCAGCTGGAGGTCAACTTTGGCCTCGGCGACAGCGCTTGACAACGCGTCTGGGATCGAACTCCTGGTGTCCAAGAGCGTCACACGAGCACCGGCATTTGCAACGTCTATTGCAGTCAGGTAGGCGCTATCATTGTTGGTCGCGATAACGACCTCGCGACCGGGCAGGACGGCGAAGCGATTGAGATAGGTTCTCAGTGCGCCTGCAAGGAACACACCGGGCTTGTCATTGCCGCCGAACACGAGCGGGCGTTCAATGGCCCCGGAAGCCAGGACGCACTGTTTGGTGCGGATGCGCCAATAGCGCTGCCGGACCTGATGATCCCGCGGCTCGTTGACATGATCGCTGCATCGCTCTACGGCGCCATAGACATCGTTGTCATAGGCACCAAACACCGTGGTGCGGCTCAGGATCTGCACGTTCTCGCTCTTGAGTAAACGTTCTTTGCGCGCGGCCAGCCATTCGTCGCTCTCGCCGTCGGCTGGCTCTGAGAGCAGCGAACCGCCGAGCTCAAAGTCCTCATCGGCAAGGATAACATCAGCTCCGGTTTGCGCAGCCGCCTCTGCGGCGGCAAGTCCCGCGGGGCCGCCACCAACCACCAGCACATCGCAGTGCGCATTCACGACTTCGTAGCTGTCCGGATCGCTGAGATAAGTCGCTTTGCCCATGCCGGCAGCGCGCCGTATCAAATGCTCGCAGAACATCCAGAAGCGCGTACCCTTGAGCGGACCAATCACCGGACCCATAAACGTCTTGTAGTAAAAGCCGGCAGCCAAAGCCGGGCCAAACAGTTGGTTGACGGCGCCAACATCCAACCGAACATTAGGCCAGGCATTCTGTCCGCCTGCTTGGAGGCCATCGAACGCCTCAATCCGCGGCGCCGGTGTGTTCGGCTCCGTCCGCCCCCCCTTGCGCAGGCCGACGAGCGCATTGGTCTCTTCCGAGCCAGCTGACATCACACCGCGCGGACGATGATACTTGAAGCTGCGCGCAACCGTGAGTTCGCCGTTCGCAAGCATCGTTGATGCCAGGGTATCACCAGGGTGAGCCAGCAACTGGCGACCATCAAATGTAACGAGGTGCACCTGGCTGCGATCGATCCGACCACCATCAGGCAGTCGATGAGGTTGGATCGTCATGCCTCGATCTCCGAGGCCAGCACAGTGCTTTCAATTTCGTGCGTTACGGTGTGCCGTTTCACCATAACGATCTGCCGGCAACCATGAACGTGATGCCAGTATTCCAAGTGTTCGCCACGGGGATTGTCGCGCAGAAACACGTACTCGTACCAGGCTTGCATATCATCATTGTCGATGCTCGGTCGCTTGACTGATGCATCGCCGATAAAGGTGAACTCGGTCTCATCACGCAGCCCGCAGATCGGGCAGTTAATTCGTATCACTGTCCTACCTCAGTGCAGATGAGCGGTCGCGCCCATGCCCTTCTCGTCAATTTGTATGCCGCGCTGGAAGCGGTCCAGGGTCAGGAGCGCGTTGTCAGGGTGCGGCTCGTCTTTCGCAATCGTCCAAGCAAAGCACCAGCCTGATCCGGGCGTCGCTTTGAAGCCGCCGTAGCACCAACCACCATTCAAATAGAGGCCGTTGATCGGCGTCTTGCAGATGAACGGCGAACCATCCATCGTCATGTCCATGACGCCGGCCCATTGTCTTAGGATCCGCAACCGGGAGACACTGGGAATGAGCGCCTTAGCGGCGGCCGCGACATGCTCCACATTCGGCAAACCACCGCGCTGCGCGTAAGTGTTGTAGCCATCAATGTCGCCGCCGAACACAAGCCCGCCCTTGTCGGACTGACTGATATAAAAGTGCGCCGCAGCATATGAGATGACCGTGTCGATCATCGGCTTCAGCGGTTCAGACACATAGGCCTGCAGTGCGTGCGTCTCGATCGGTAACCTGAGACCGGCCTTTTGCGCGACATGACTTGTGTGACCAGCGACAGCGAGACCGACCTTGCCTGCGCGAATAGGCCCACGTGTGGTCTCAACGCCGACGATGTTTTCGCCGTCGCGCAGAAATCCGGTTACTTCACATTGTTGGATGATGTCGATGCCGAGCTGACTGGCACCGCGTGCAAATCCCCAGGCAACAGCATCATGACGCGCAGTGCCGGCGCGGCCTTGAAACAGTGCACCAAGAATTGGGAAGCGCGCATCTTGCGAGTAATCGAGATACGGCAGACGCCGCATGACTTCGGCGCGATCAAGCAATTCGGCGTCGATGCCGTTGGCTCGCATGATGTTGCCGCGCCGTCTTGCGGCATCCAATGAGGCCGGCGAGTGAGCCAGGTTGAACTGGCCGCGCTGCGAGAACATGACATTGTAGTTCAGGTCATGGCTCAGGTTCTCCCAGAGCTTGAGAGATCTCTCATAGAGCGCGGTGTTGCCGGGGATCATGTAATTGGAGCGGACGATCGTTGTGTTGCGCCCGGTATTGCCACCGCCGAGCCAACCCTTTTCCACTACGGCAACATTGCGGACGCCGTGCTCTTTGGCGAGATAGTATGCTGTTGCCAGTCCGTGTCCGCCGCCGCCCACAATGACAACGTCGTATCGAGGTTTCGGTTCGGGATCGCGCCACGCGCGGTCCCAATTCTTATTGCCGCTCAGCGCATTACGGATAATTGCGAACGCAGAATACTTGCCCACCAGCGCCTCTCCAGAGGTAACCGTCGGCCAACTTGGCGCAGCACCTTGGGACTTGCAAGCAACAAAATAGACAATCAGCCGGGAAACTGTGCGGTCACTTGTCCGGCCTTCGCCTTGGTTCAGCCGCCGAATCAGACCAGGGTCGCAAATGCAACTCAAATCCTGAGCCACTGAGGACGTATTATGGCAAGGCGGCGTACACAACCGGTACTTGAGGCCGGCGTTTCAGCAAGTAAGTCGAAGCGACCCACACGCAAAGCTGCGACGAAGACAAGAGCAGCTCGCACTGCGAAAAAAGCAGATGACAGCTTTGGTAAGAAGGTCATTGCGCTGGTTTACGACTTTGACGGGACCCTCTCGCCACGGCCGATGCAGGAATATGCGTTCATGCCGAAGATCGGCGTCGATCCGCAGGACTTCTGGAACGAAAGCAACAAGATTGCACGCGAGCAGCAGGCGGATCCGCTGATCACCTACATGCACTTGCTCTATAAGAAGGCAAAAGAGAAGGGTGTACGGATTGATCGTGAAGACCTGGTCGCCCAAGGCCGCGATGTCGACCTGTTCCCAGGCGTCACAGAATGGTTTTCTGCGATCCAGGACTATGTTGCCGAACACCCGACCAGCCAGGGCGTCGAGCTGCGCCATTACCTCGTATCATCGGGCCTGACGGAGATCATTGAAGGCACGAGCATCTATAATCAGTTCCACAATGTCTTTGCGTCGGAGTATTGGTTTGATGCCTATGACCTGCCGTACCCGAAACGCGTTATAACCGACACCGGCAAGACGCAGTACATCTTCAGAATCAATAAGGGCATTGAAGATCTCGGCCAGAGCATCAATGAGCACATGCCGGAAGGCCGGCGCCCCGTGCCATTCTCAAACATGATCTACTTTGGCGATGGAGACACGGACGTGCCGTCCATGGCCGTCATGCGCAAGAACGGTGGCTATGCTGTTGCTGTTCACCGCCCCGGTAAGGCGGTTGAGAACTGCATCAAGCTGTTTGAAGCGCAGCGCTGTGATTTCTTCGCTCCGGCCGATTATCGGGTCGGCAGTGCGCTCTATAATCGGACGTGCCTGCTGCTCGATCGCATTCTCGCCGACATCCGCATCGGTGAAGAAGTCTGGCAGATGGAGCGTCAGTCCAAGCCAAACCGAAAATAAAAAAGGGAGCGCGAGCGCTCCCTATCGTTTCTGAATTGGCCAATCAGCCGATCCGCCTAGCAGACAAACCTGAGATCCTCCCGGAGGAGCACGGTCCGCTTAGAACGGCCGCCAACTCTCAGTCGAATCACCGCTTGAGCTGGAGCTCGCAGAGGCGACGGTGCCGGTGCCATAGCGCTTCCAGGTCGCTGTCACCTTCGTGCCAACCCGAATGCGATTGTACAGCTCTACGACATGCTGGTTATGCATGCGGATACAACCTTTGGAAACATTCTGGCCAATGGTCCAGGGCGCATCAGTGCCGTGGATGCGGTAGAGCGTGCTGCCGAGGTAGAGCGCTCTCACGCCGAGCGGATTGCGCGGATGGCCGCCGGGTACGAAGCTTGGAAGCTTCGGATTTTCACGGCGCATCGATGCGGTTGGTGTCCAAGATGGATTTGAGCGCTTTTGAGAAACGCGCAGCACACCCTGCCAGCGGCTTTGCTTGCGTGGAACAGCGATCGGATAGCTGACGGCCTGGCCGCGCCGGGTCACGTGATAAAGGCGACGGTCGCCGAAACTGACGATAATCTGGCCGGGTGCATAACGCTTGCTGAAACTGACCGTACCCTTGTCATAGACAGAATTCTGTCCGCCCCACCAATTCTGAGCGGATGCACTGCTGGCAAAGACAACGGCGGCAAGGGCAAATGGAGCGAGCCCACCCAGGACAATTTTGCCCAAATTCTTCATCGCTTTCTCCTCAGCGGTTTTCGGCCTCGAAAGACGTCGAACATCAGGCCGGTAATTCGTCACAAAGGTATATCGCGAGACAACTGACGGATACATCTCACAAATTCGCGCGCATCGCTTGTCCCGTGAAAGTGTAACCCACCTACACCACTAGCCTCGCCTCATTCAAAACGAAGTCAATGAAGGAGGCAAATGGGCTCAAGATAAGATCAGTGCTCAGTATTTCACAATCTGATGCCTCGCGCACCACGTTTGCCGGACGTCTGACTATAGGCGGATCATCCCGTTGCTACCATAACGTCGAGCAAGGCCAGGCGCTTTTCGTTCTGTGCAACGGCAATGGCCTGCTCCAATGCATCAGCAAGTTCGCCCGGTTCGGAAACTGTTCGGGCAAATGCGCGGCTTGCTTGTGCCACGGCGGCAAAATCCGGGCTGGGAGCGAGCGCCGTAAGGGGCATCTGGTTGCTGCGGGCTGCCGCTCCGTCGGGATAGAGACCGGCTACAGACATCCGCACCGCCCCCCATTCAGCGTTGTTCAAGATCACGACAACAATACCCAGGCCATAAGATTCTGCGATCTGATGGCAGGCAACGGGGTTCGAGAAGATGTAGGACCCATCCCCCATCGTCGCGATAACAAGACGCTCCGGATCGGCAAGCTTCATGCCCATGCCGCAAGGAAAGCTCCATCCTAAGCCACCTGAGCATGGTTCCTGGCGCCAGCCGTCGAATGTCTTAAGGCCGATCGGCTCCAGGGGTGCACCAAGCTCCGAGAGGACGGTGGCATGCTGCCCGGCGATCGCTTCGCCCAGGACCCGTGAAACAAATGCCTTGGTCATCTGCCCCTGTGGCGTAACGGCAGCTGACTTCTGGACGCTGTCACGATGCTTTGCAGCAGATTTGTGGACCTTGCTGCGGCGCTTCTCGATGAGTTTTTTTCTCTTTGCCGTTTGTTTCGGCATAGCTTCGGACAGGGCCAGTACTCCGTCCGCGACTTCGCTTGCAATGGCTAGGTCTGCTCTGAAATTGCGAATTGGAAACCGGCTCTGCAATGGGTCAGGACCAATGTGGATGACCTGGCAGTCTGCGCCCGGGCTATGAATGTCCGGGGACCAAGGCGCCAAGGTATCAATGGCCAGCACCACATCTGCCTCTTCCAGCCACGGACTGGGGTTCATGCCGACGTAGCAGGGATGATCCGCGGGTACCCCCAGGGCGATTGCCCAGTACTGACACACCGGGATCGACCATTGTTCGGAGAGCTGCGCGAGCGCCTCAAAAGCTTCCGCCGAGCCGGTTCCGTGCTGGACAATGATAAGCGGTCGCTTCGCATCGGCGAGCAACTTCGCGGCCTGACGAATGTCTGCGGGGCGTGGCGAAAGGCTTGCCGCAGTCATCTGCCTCTCGGTTGAATCATCCTGCGTCCGGCTTGGCTCACAGAGAACCTCACGCGGTAAGCTCAGATAGACAGGACCTTTCGGTGTCGACTCGGCGATGGCGAGTGCACGGTCGATCAGTTCTGAAGTTTGCTCGGGAAACCGGAGTTCATAATCCCACTTCGAAGCCTCGCGGACGAGCGCAGTTTGATCGCGCATCTCCTGGCCCCAGCCAATGGGTACGGTCCTGGCACCAAAACGACCCTGTTCTGTCGTCGGCGTCCGCCCTGACATCAACAGCATGGGGACATGATCGGTCGCCGCGTTGATTGCGCCGATTGCACCATTGGCTAAACCGACGTTGGTGTGCAGCATCACCGCTTGTGTCTTGCTCGAGGCGAGATAAACACCATGCGCCATGCCGAGTGCGGCATGCTCATGCGGCGCAATGATCATCTCCGGCAGGCTCATGCCCTCGTGCAGCGCCTGCGCAGCACCCTCGATGATCGGCGGAAAATCTGTTCCAGAGTTTGCAAATATGAACTCAACACCGAGCGCCTTTAGACGCATCAGGAGTGCGCCGCCTGCGGTCAAGGTCGCTGGTCCGCCAGGATGGTTCATGGGTGCAGCCTCTCGAATTAGAGCGGGAGGCCGACATAGTTTTCGGCCAGAGTTTTTTGCGCGGCCTCGGAGCTAAGGACATAGGCCAGATCCGCCTGCCGAATACGCTCATCGAATGACGACTGGTCCTCGAAGCGGTGCAGGAGGGACGTCATCCACCATGAGAAGCGCTGGGTCTTCCAAACTCTCGCGAGCGCCCGATCTGAGTACTCATCGAGCAGGTCATTGCTCCCGGTCGCATAGAACGACTTCAGGCCTTCCGAAAGATAATTGACATCCGACACAGCCAGGTTGAGGCCCTTGGCACCCGTCGGCGGCACGATATGGGCGGCGTCACCAGCAAGAAAGAGGCGCCCGCATCGCATCGGTTCAGCGATAAAGCTGCGCATGGGGGCAACGCTTTTCTCCAGCACCGGGCCTGTTACCAACTCAGATCTATGTTCGGGGCCCAGCCGTAGCGCTAATTCCTCCCAGACGCGGTCATCAGGCCATTCATCCAGGTTTTCATCGGGGCGGCACTGAATGTAATTCCGCGACCGCGTGGCTGACCGCATGGAATACAGCGCAAAGCCATGGTCATGGCGAGCGTAGATCAATTCCCCATTGACCGGTGGTGCCTCTGCCAGGATGCCAAGCCAGGCAAATGGATAGGACCGCTCGTACTGCGTGATCTTGTGGTCCGGTATCCGCGACCGGCAAACACCATGATATCCATCGCAACCAGCGATGAAATCGCACGTCACGCGGTGCTGCTGACCGTCAAGGGAATAGGTCAGGGTGGGCTTTTCCGTTTCAAAGTCTGCTACATCGACATTCTCTGCTTCGAAAACAACATCGACGCCGGCAGCGAGATTGGCGGCAATGAGATCCCTTGTGACTTCTGTCTGGCCATAGACAGTCACAACCTTGCCGCCGGTGAGCGTCCTCAGATTGATATGCCGTCGCTCACCGTTCAGCGAGAGATTGATACCGTTGTGGCTGAGGCCATCACGCTCCAGGCGGTCACTCACAGACGCCGCTTTGAGAATATCAACGGTGCCCTGCTCGAGCACACCCGCGCGGATCCGTGCTTCAACATAGGCACGGTCTTTCTGCTCCAATACGACGCAGTCAATACCGGCCAGATTGAGCAACCGAGCCAAAAGCAGGCCGGCCGGGCCGGAGCCGACAATCCCAACCTGTGTCCTTCGCTGCCGCACCCCGGCATCATTCATAGTTTTGCACCGCAGCTGTTGATTTCCTGGTCATCTGAGCAACCAATTTTTCAAGGTTTCTGTTCGAGTATGCAAATGATTTGCTCATTTGGCCAACTAATCGGGCACGTCATAGGCCGATTTAGCTGTCCCCATATGGTGAAAGCGGTTGACGCCGTAGCATAAAAATTGGATAAAGCCGCTCTTTCCGAATTCCGCGAGCCGGCCGGCCCTGCCTTTTGGGGTACGAGAGGTCGTTGGTTTGCTAACGAGACTGGGTGTAACGCCATGAAAGTTCGTAACTCTCTCAAGGCACTTAAGTCGCGCCACCGCGACAATCGTGTTGTTCGCCGTCGTGGTCGCCTTTACGTGATCAACAAGACGCAGCGCCGTTTCAAGGCACGCCAGGGTTAACGTCACTGCCTCTGATTGCCAAAGCGCAACGCACATTCCCGTGTTGTTTCGTGCTTTGACGCCGTCACAATTGCGCACTAACCTGCACCTATGTGGCAATCAAATTTCATCCGTTTCGGATTAATGGCGCTCACTGCATTCGCGGTGAGCTTTGGTGTGTCGGGCTTTGCTCATGCGCAGCAATCGCCGCAGCCCCCGGTTGCTGGTGAGAAGAAAGCGCCGAAGCTTGATCTAGAGGCACTGTCGCGTCAGGCGGCCAAGAGTGCAAAGCCAAAGACTCCGTTGGAGCTGGCGCTTAAAGATGGTTTCCCAACAAACGCTGTGAAGCGCGCCAAGGTCCGCGAAGACCTTTATGCGCTCCTCGCGACGGCCGCTGATAAGAAGCAGTCCGACAAGATCTTGGCTGCGCTCAGCCGCCTCTATCTGACATCCGGTAGCCCAACCATTGATCTCTTGATGAAGCGTGGGATCAAATCCATCACCGACAAGAAGCTCGATGGATCGCTCAAGTTCCTGAACGCAGTTATCGATTTGGCGCCAGACTATGCCGAAGGCTGGAACCGGCGGGCCTACGTCTACTACCAGAAGAACCAGTTCCGCCAAGCGGCCGGTGATCTGCGCCGCGTTCTAGCACTCGATCCAAATCACTTCCGCGCTCTCGAGGGCTTGGGCAGTATTCTGCGCGAAATCGGCGATGAAAAAGGCGCGCTCGAAGTGTTCGAGAAACTGGTTGGTTTGCACCCCTTCTGGAAGGGAACAGACTCCGTCTACAAAGAGCTCAAGCAAAAGGTTGAAGGACGCGGGATCTAGTTGCGATCGTAGACGGCCGCCGTGCTTCTCTATTCCCTGCCGTAAAATTCGCTAGTCCAAGCCGGCCATTCAAATGTTTGCTGGCCGGTGCAGCGATCAACCATGTAGCGCGCGATAATCTCACTATTGCTGAGCTCTAGGGCTCGCTCCTGACCATGGCGCGCGATGTCCTTCCATCGACCGCTCGCGAGCAGGTTCTCAGCCTGATCTGCAAGTTCGTTCGCATCCGAAAATAGTAACATCGTATCGGGACCATAGAGATCCTCGAGCTGAGCCCCGCGCGGTTGAGCCACGAGACAACCAGCGCTGAAATACTGCGCGATCCGGTCGGAGCTGTAGAAGTACGGACTGTTGTCTACGGCAGCATTGATGGCAATCTTGCTTAGGCTGAGCGTCCGATGATAGGTCGCCCCGCCGATGGCAAGTTTGCTGCCTTTGGCGACGCGCAGATAAAACCCGTGATTGCGTGCCGGAAGCAGACCTTCCAACTCGCTAAGTAAGGTGTCGCGACCCTTCGGTTTACCGGCAAAGAAGAAGTCATGATCGTGGGCGTCACGGGCAAACGACTGCGCGAAGAAGACAGACTGATCGACCGGGTTCGGCATGAAGCCAACACTGCCGTAGGTGCGAAACTTCGCCAGTTCGGGGCCGGCGGTGGTGGCAAACGAGACATCCGACAGCGCAACGTAGCGCGCGAAGCGGTCTCGTTGCTGGTCAGTGTGAATGGGATCGATAAAGTAGCTGAACACCCGGATCTCTGGATGCGCCATCCGTATTTGCTCGATGGTCCGATCGTCGATCAAATCGCAGTGCATGAGGCCGATAGCTGCTGGTTCAAGCTCATCGACAAGGGTTATCAGCTTTTTGTTGGCAGCCGCCTTGCCGATTTGGCGAATGGCCAATGGCGCAGCGAAATCGGCAGTATCACGGTCGCTATAGAGGTAGGCACCTGCGCCCGCGCGAATGAAGCCGTTCCGCATCATCTGAAAGGTCGCGTAGAACATCTGCCCGAAGTACTTGTAACGTTCGGAAAACCCGACAAGCAGGACCCTTCGGTTCTCGATGTTCAGTGGGAGTTCCGTCACTGCGCCAACCTTTTCTGCATCAGCGAACTATGCTGCCGCTTGCCGTGACGCAACACGCGAAATTGCCGCGTTCGCCGCTGAACCGACTTTGCTTTCGGTCAGTTGCTCTTGTCCTTTTCGGGATCCGAGAGCTTGATGGTCCATTGGCCGGACTGTCCTGTGTCGACTTCATAGAACTTGCCGGTCCGAAATCCGCGCCCTTCGCAGTCTTTAACGTCTCTGATTGAGAACGACTTGTCAGTCACACACATGGTATGCGTACCGCTCCACTCTCCGCCACGTTCATAGTCAATAGCGTAAACGTAGATGTATCGGCTCGGCATTGGCCCTTTGAGGAGGCTCTCGCAGGTCTGAGCACTGATGTTCCACCAGCCTTCCGTGGCCCAGCCTCGGCTGTCCTGGTAACCAATCGCAACACCAACCCGGCTGGGTGTGGCATTGCACAATTTGAGTTCCGCATGGGCCTCGGCCGACCAAAGCGTCAGCATGGCCAGCAAAACACCCTGAGCGGTCGCAAGTGAGCGTATGAAGGCTGTCATCGTGTGTCGATCAACTGATCATCTGAGGACTGCGGGCGAAACTCCAAGATCATCTTAGTTTGTGGCATACTTGAGAAAAGCCACTTGCGCCACAATCTATTCTGTTGAGGAGGACATCGACGATGAGCACTGAAGATTCCAAGCGTATTGAACTAGAAGCCGCAGCCTTTCGACGGCTGACCGAGCATTTGCGGTCCCGCACCGACGTTCAGAACATCGACTTAATGAATCTGGCCGGATTCTGCCGCAACTGTCTGTCGAACTGGTACGCCGATGCAGCCCGCGATAGCGGCGAAGAGCTCTCCAAGGATCAGGCACGTGAGATCGTCTACGGCATGCCTTACTCGGAGTGGAAGGACAAGTATCAGACCGAGGCCAGCTCCGAGCAAAAGTCCAAGTTCGAATCTTCCAAACCACATGACCACTGATAGTCCACTGTCAAGCGGGTTCGCCTGATTCTACATCCGCCAAGTGGTTTGCGGGGATAATGGTGAACTCCAGACGCCCGAGCCTTGATGCTGACGCAACTCAACTGTAATCAGATTGAGGTGGCCTGAGAGAGGGCCTCAAGCGGTTGTGGTCGATAGCTTTTGTGAGTGGACCACGATCGCAAGTCAGCGGTAGTTCTTCAGTAAATGTGCGTGATGCCGCAACTTCATTGGGCGAAAGCCGAATGATCATTCGTGTGTTTGCTGAGGGTTTATAATGACAACACTTCACGGTGCCGCGCAGGAACATCTCCGACAGTTTATCGAGCAGATCGAGCGCCTCGAAGAAGAGAAGAAAGCGATCGCGGACGATATTCGCGACAAGTTTTCGGAAGCGAAGGCCGTTGGCTTTGATGTCAAGGCGATGCGTCAGATCCTCAAACTGCGCAAGAAAACCAAAGACGATCGCGATGAAGAAGAAGCGATCCTTACAACATACATGCATGCACTCGGGATGGTGGGCGAGATGGAAGTCGTACCGCCGATCACAGCCGAGGCCGCAGAGTAAGCCATAGTCGATCAGCCCTTACGGGCAGTCGAGCGTTGTCTTACTGCGAGAGGCGCACTTTGCGGCGGCCAATGCCGTTGGGACGTGCGCCAAACGGCTTGCTGGGCGGCGCTTGCAGCGCGCTGAGGTCAACGGCTTTGCCGCTGAACGCTTGTGCCCAAAGCATGCCCGCCAGCTGCAGGCCTGGTCGCATGGTCAGGGGCGGAACACTGCCTTCGTCATCCAGCATTTCGAGCGTGCGCGCAGGGTCGGGATGGACCAGCTGAGCAAGCGCTGGATCATGCGGTGAGGCCGTCGCCGTCAGATACGGCAATATCGGGAATGGTCGATAAGACAGCTCTTCAGGATGCTCCTCGTCAAACTCGGGAGCGCGGACCCAGACGATTGCGCGCTGCGAACGGTCATTTGCGGTAGGATTACGGATCGCCTGACCTCCGGCTGGATCATCGCCCGTGCGGGTGAGTGACATTTTCTCAGACCAGCTCGAACTGTCTTGAGCCAGCGAGGCGAGGCGGGTCAGGCTGTCACGATCTCTTTGGCTGGGGCCGGGCTGGAAGGTGGACGAGCGCTCGACCAGTCGCGGACGACCCTGAAGCTGCGGCGGCTTTTGCACCAGCTGGGGGCGCGGTGGTGTGATTGCGGCGACCTTCGTTTCAAACGGACCAATCTTCGGCTGTTGCCGGACTGGAGCGCTTGCAAGCCGCGTTTGCGGCCGTCGCTGGCGTCGTGCGTCGTGGAACGCAGCCACGCGGGCCGCAGTCTTGGCAAACTTGCGTCGGGCAACAACAACATCATTCCTGCTAATCGGACCACCGCGACGCGGTCGGTGTTTGGAGCGCCCGTTGGGAAATAGGAGTGCAAGCTCATAGCGGCCCATCCGCGGCCAGTGCCGCACGCGACCCGTATCGATATGGACAAACGGGGTCGCAGACGTCGGATAGTAGCCGACGCCTCCACGCTCGCGAATAAGGGCGGAGTAGCGCAACCTTCTGACCGGGACGTCCGGAAAACGAATATCCATCGCTCGTCCGAAAGTGTGCTGACTGCGCCGTGCCTGGCCGCCGCGTGTTCTGCGCAGCATGTTGTTTGTCTTGGAGGAACGGTAGGCGGAGATGACATGGATCGGCATTCGGCTGCCAAGCTCAGCATGGATCTCCCAGGCCAGATCGATGAGCTTCGGATCAATCCGTGTTGGCTCCTGTTGCCGCCAGTCCCGCAGGATCCAGTTAATGCGCTTCATCGCTTCGGGCTGATAGGCGCCGTTGCGCCGGTAGACGACACTCAAGGTCTCTTTGGTATGAATGCTGTAGAAGGCGATCCGACGCTCATTCTGCCGCTGTGCCTCAATCGATGAGCCGAGGCCGAAGCTCAGCAGCATCGGCAAGGCAAGCAAGACACATCTTTGAATTCGTTCGCGCAATGGCTTGGTACCAGCAGGGCAAAAGATGTACGTGTGCGAGGCTCAAACAACGGCAGCTCAAAGAATTAGCAGCCAACGCCGCTGATGTGCAGTCGCATGCAACTACGGCCATACTGTGTATGAGGAAAACCCGCGTGCTGGGCTCAAACGCGGCAAGTCATGGGCAGCCCACTACGAGGGTCTGCCTGGTTGCTAATTGCTCCGGAGCCGTGAGGCGAGATGAGCGCGCCGACAACCTAGTTGCCGAAAACCTGCTCCATCCACCGCGAATTCTTCTTCTTGTAGAAGCTTCCACCGGTGTTGGACACCACTCTGCGACGCGCTGAATCTAGGTTCGGCTTCTTCTTGACGATCAGATGCGACTTGCCGTCAAGGCCCATCTGGATCAGCTTTTCATGTCCGTAAACGTCCTTGAACAGCACTGGCTTGCCGTCGTCATCGATCCGGGCCGTGAAATAGGTCATGTGCACCGGATACTTGGTGCCAAGCGAGATCTGATTGTTCTTCGGACCATTATCGATCAGCGCATCAATCTTCGAGCGGTTCCAGCCCTTATCGTGGTTCAACAGAACCTCAGCCAGTTTTAATGGGTCGCGAACACGGACGCAGCCATGGCTGAACGCCCTTGCCTTCCTTTTGAACAGGTGCTTGGACGGCGTGTCGTGCATGTAGACGGCATGCTTGTTCGGAAACAGGAACTTCACGATGCCGAGTGCGTTGCGTCGGCTTGGGGGCTGAAACACGTGGAACTTGCGGATGTCGGTTGTGGTCCAGTCGACCGAGTAAGGATCGACGGGTCGGCCGCCATAACTCATGCGCAGGTTTTGCTTCTCAAGGACATTGCCGCCGCGGACGAGGCTCGGCAGAATTTCCTTGACCTTAATTGAGTTCGGAACGCCCCAGAACGGATGGAATACAATTGTTTCCATCTCGTCGGAGAACACCGGTGTCTTGTTTTTGACCTTACCGATCACGATCCGCTCAGCGTGGACAACCTTATCATTGTTGATCACGCGGAACCGATACTCCGGGATATTCGCCCACACGTGCTTGGTGCCAAGTTCGCGCGGCATCCAACGCCACATCTCCATGTTGTAGAGCAGCCGCTTAGAGAGCTTAGTCTTACGGCGTCGCTTCTTCTTGGAGCGTTTTGCTTTGCGCTTTTTCTTAGCCTTCTTAGCGGTCGCGTCCTTTTCTTCGACAGCCTTCGGCTGCTCGGCAGGCGGGCGCGCCTCATCCTCCAAAGCCTTCAAGTAAGCCAGTCGCAGCTTCTCGAATTGTTCGTGCTGAGGATGGAGGTTACGCAGATATGCCGCCGGGTCATCAGCATCGTAGAGAGACGCCAAGACAACCTTAGGGTCTTCCAGCGGGAGCGTGCGGTCGATTGCCAGTGACAGATCGCGTGGGTCCATGCGGCCACCGCGAGCGTGGCGTGCGTACTTCAAGATGGCCAGGCTCATCGTCATTTCGAGTTCGATGAGCTCCGACCCTGAAAGATCAGTTGTGGCTTCGGTATTGGGCAGCGCGAACTGGCTGGCATCCAATCCCCAGGAGTTCGCTTTCTGGATCTCCACGACGATGGCTTTGGCCTGATCGGTAAGACCAGCTTTTCCAACCCAGAGAGCGCGGCCCTTCTCAGTGTAGAATTGGCCAAGGGCGTCACGGTCCTCATCGACTTTGTAGGCCTTGCTTTCCGGCAGGGCATCAAGCCGCTGTCGAATGGCCACAACGATCGCCTCGTCCTGACTGATCAGCGTTTCAGGGGCGTTCGGTTCAATTGACCATGCAACTCGAGTGGTCGCGAGCAGGATAAACAGCCCCGCTAGGATGACTCGGTTCAGACAGGACATTTTGGAGACCTCCGATTGATGGTCGGATTTATATAATTCGCCTCTTCATGTCGCCAGTCACTCAGGCATAATTTTGGCGTGATCTGAGCTAAGTGAGCTCAAAGGTGTGGCGGATTTATCAACAGAACTATCCCCAGGCAGTCACTTGCGCGACCACCTGGGGACGTAGAAGCCCGTCTCGGCTAGGAGGGACAGCTATGGAGCTAGCTGGCTCGGGCTTCTAATCCGTATTCCTGCATCTTGCGGTAGAGTGTCGAACGGCCAATGCCGAGGCGCTTGGCAACCTCTGTCATGTGGCCGCGATATCGGCCCAGGGCGAGGCGGATCATGTCGGCTTCGATGGCATCAAGACGGCGGATTTCACCGCCTTCACCAACAGCAGGGATACCCAGGGCACCTGGTCCGCCGTTCTCCTTGACCTCAAGCGTCTGTGGGACCTTGTCCTCTGCTCCGAGAAGCGCAGGGCCTTCGAACGCCGGCTTCTTGTCAACCGGAGCTGGTGCTTCCGGCACGGTTGGCGTGTAACCCTCAACGTGCGCAGCAACCTGAGGGAAGTCTGCCACTGTCAGTTCGTTTCCATCTGCCAGCACCACCGCGCGGAAAATCGTGTTCTCCAACTGCCGGACGTTGCCAGGCCAGGTGTAGGACTTGAGGAGCTTGATGGCATCTTCGCTGATTGACGAGACGCGTTTACCTTCTTCAGCCGCAAATCGGGCAAGGAAATGCAAGGCAAGCTCAGGAACGTCTTCGAGGCGATCTTTGAGGGGCGGAACCCAGATGGGGAAAACATTCAGCCGGTAATAGAGATCTTCCCGGAAGCTGCCCTCTTTGACCATCTCGATCATGTCGCGATTGGTTGCTGAGATCAGACGGAAATCGACTTTAACCGGCTTCTTGGAACCAACAGGATCGACTTCACCCTCCTGCAAGGCACGCAGCAACTTGACCTGAGCATCGAGGGGGAGTTCACCGACCTCATCAAGGAACAGGGTGCCACCGTTGGCTTCCTGGAACTTACCGATGCGTTTGTCCGTTGCGCCGGTAAACGATCCCTTTTCGTGACCGAAAAGAATGCTCTCGACCAGATTTTCAGGAATAGCGCCACAGTTGACGACCACGAATGGCTTGCCGGCCCGTTCGCTTTCACCTTGAATGGCCCGTGCGATCAGCTCTTTGCCGACGCCGGATTCACCTTCGATCAGGACGGGGATCTGAGAATTGGCTGAGCGCTGGCCTAGCGCAATAACGCGCTTCATGGCTTCACTGCGAATGATCAAATCATTGAATGTCAGCTTGCCCTGGACGCGCTTCTTGATGCGTGTGATTTCACCCGCAAGCGCTTCCATATTGAGAGCATTCTTGATCGAACACTCAAGGCGCTCCGGCGAGGCCGGTTTGACAACAAAGTCTGTGGCTCCGGCCCGCATCGCATTGATGGCAGCATCAATCGAACCGTTTGCCGTCTCCACGATGATTGGTGGGATGCCAGGCTTGCCTTGAACTTTCTCAAGAACTGCCATGCCATCGGTGCCGGGCATAACAAGATCTAGAAGAACGAGGGAAATGGAACCAGCATCAGGACCAAGCAGAATGTCCAGTGCTTGTTCGCCGGAAGCAGCCGCTTTGGTATCGTATCCGAGACGCTTGATAATAGTCTCGAGGATGCGGCGCTGGGCAGGATCGTCATCGACGATGAGTACGCGCTTTGGCATAGTTTACTCTACAATTACGCTACTGGTACTAACTTCACCAACACGACGCGCCTCAGTTCGGGGCATTGGCAGGTTGGCGATCAACTCGACATGCACAAGATGCACGAACTCGGTAAACAGGAGATTAGCGCGAGGCTCATCGTGAGCCTTTTTTTGCAAGTAGTTGCAATATCAACCGAAAATAACGCCTCAACTCGATACAATTTCCAGCAAAGCAGCAAGTGATGGCGGCAGTTCACAGGCACGCAGGTATCGCCTTTGAGCTGCATGAAACGGACGATGGCACAGGCTTCCAGTTCGAGCTGAAGT
Organism: Hyphomicrobiaceae bacterium; assembly: GCA_965247245.1. Classification (GTDB taxonomy): domain Bacteria; phylum Pseudomonadota; class Alphaproteobacteria; order Rhizobiales; family Hyphomicrobiaceae; genus Tectiglobus. The sequence continues at coordinate 735,468 of CBDFGV010000001.1, forward strand.
CCCGGAATGCCCTCGAGGGCGGGTTGTTGCAGCACAGTTTCCTTGTCGATGGCGACATGCTGATCGCGAACGAGTTCGTCTCAGTCTGACGGGGTCACGCACAACGTGTCTCAGTGGCGGCAACTGGCCTCCGGCGATTGTACCAGATCACCAAAATTTCCATCGCAATAACTGATATGAGAGCAAAGCCCAGCAGGGTCCACTGTCCGAGTCCGTAGCCGCCGTACTCGATGACTAAAGCAAATGCCAAAGGTGCAACGGCATTGATGAGCAAATAAGGCGTCGCAAGCACCCCTAGGATCCGGCCGTACCCTTCTGTCCCAAAGAGGGCCAAAGGCAACGCACCACGAACAATGGTGATTAACCCGTTCGCCGCCCCAAAGCAGACCGTAAAAACAAGTGCCGGCCCAACACCACCGGTGATTCCTATCAAGATGAAAAAGGCGACTGGCATGAGCCAGACTGGAACCCGCGCGAGATTGATGGGACGCATGTTCTTCGCAAAGACAATTTCCCAAAGGCGCCCGCCGACCTGAGCGATACCCTTGACGGATGCAATGGCCACCGCGGTCGCAGCGGCGACGCCACTGGCTTCGATAAGGGCAACTAAATGCACCGATGCAGCGCCAAAAATGAACGCATAGGACGACGTGGCAATCGAGAACAGAACAATTGCGAAAGTACGCTCAGTCCCCTTGAGGTAACCAGGCTCACCAGTGGCCGCCTGTTCTGCCTCATCACTCTTGCCTTCGCTAACGTCTTCCTCCTCCTCGCGGCGCGCAAGCCCATACCAATGCAGAGGCACGCAGACCAAAAGGTTCAGCACAGCAAAGATCAGGCAGGTCTCGCGCCAGCCGACCGCCTCGTTCAGTGCATGACCGATCGGCCAAAACACCGTCGAGGCAAACCCGCCCCAGAGGGTCAGGAAAGAGATCGCCCGTCGTCCGTTACGAGGCGTAATCTGGACGAGGGCTGCAAACGCCGCGTCGTAAAGCGTAAAGCGCATTGAAATGCCCAGAAACGCCCAGGCTGCCAGGTATGTCCATTTATCCGGCGCATAGGCGAGGGCAACCAGTCCCATCGCATTGAGAACCGAACCAACTGACATGATGGAACGGGCGCCACGCGTATCGAGCAGATAGCCGGTCCAAGTTGAAATCGCCCCCGAGACCAAAAGGCCGATCGATAGCCCGCCAAATACGATGCTTGGGCTCCAACCCGTGTCAGAGCCGATCGGACCTGCGAGAACGGCCAGCGCATAGAGCGTCGTGCCCCAGGAAACGATTTGCGTGATGCCCAGCGCGTTGACCGCAACCCCAGTTGGTGACCAGAACCAAGTAGCAAAGTCTTTTAATTTGTTATTCATCGCGTCCGGGTGATCCCCATGCGCCGGGTCCTCGTTTAGAGTTCATAGTCTGGTTCCCCTGCGGTTGTTCCTCGTTACCGCTGGTTTCCTTCCCTCAGAGCCCCAATATAGACGGTAGACGCCGACTTCGGACATCGCCAATGTGAAAAGCATGGAACAAGATCAAAGAGACACTGAAAGCAATCGTTTATCAGCTCGCGCCGCGCGTTATTTGAAGGTTGGCGGCAACGTCGGCACGATTGCGGCAAAGGTCGCAGGCCAACGGTTGTTTGGTTTCGAAGCCAACTCATCGAAGGATGCCGCCGATTTGGCCCGTGCGTTGGGCGGACTGAAGGGCCCGATGATGAAGGTGGCGCAGCTGCTGTCCACGATCCCGGAAGCGCTGCCGGCCGAGTATGCCCGTGAGCTGGCGCAACTGCAGGCCAATGCACCGGCGATGGGGCCGGTGTTCGTCAAGCGCCGCATGAAAGCGGAGCTCGGTGATGATTGGGCAAACCGTTTCCAGTCATTTGAGACCACTGCATCCGCTTCGGCTTCACTCGGACAGGTCCATAAGGCGAAGTCACCGACCGGCGAGGAATTCGCCTGCAAACTGCAGTATCCGGATATGCAGTCCGCAGTTGAAGCGGATGTCAATCAGCTCGGTGTCATATTCTCAATCCACGCGCGCATGAACCCGGCCGTGGACACGGCAGAGATGCTGAAGGAGATTGCCGCCCGGCTCCGCGAGGAACTCGACTACGAGTTAGAAGCCCGGCACATGGCGCTCTACGCTAAGATCTTTACAGAGTTGCCACAAATCCGCGTACCAGATGTTTATTCAGAGCTGACGACAAAACGGCTCCTGTCGATGTCGTGGCTGCATGGTGCGCCCTTGATGTCCTACAAGGAACACGCTCTTGAGGACCGCAATACAATCGCGCGGGCGATGTTCCGAGCCTGGTGGTTCCCATTCAGCCACTACGGCGTCATCCACGGCGACCCGCATCTTGGCAATTACACCGTGTTCGAAGACGACGGTCATCCGGCCGGCATCAATCTGCTCGACTACGGCTGCATCCGAAAGTTCCCGCCGTCATTCGTCCAGGGCGTGGTCGACCTCTACAATGGATTGCTGCGTGATGATCGCGAACTGCTCGTCCATGCTTATGAGACCTGGGGTTTCAAAGGTCTGACCAACGAGCTCATCGATGCCATGAACATTTGGGCTCAGTTTATCTACGGACCTCTTCTCGATGACCGCGTGCGCACCATTGCCGAGGGCACGACACCGGGTGAGTATGGTCGCAAGGAAGCCTTCACCGTCCACAAGATCCTGAAGGAGAAAGGCCCTGTAACTATTCCGCGGGAGTTCGTCTTCATGGATCGCGCAGCAATTGGATTGGGTGGCGTGTTCTTGCACCTGGACGCCAAGATGAACTGGTACGAAATCTTCAATCAGACGATTGAGAACTTTGATCTCGAAGAAGTCACACAGCGACAGAAGTCGATCTTCGATCAAGTCGGAGTGGCGCTACCGGTCCCGGGACAATAGTCGGGGCCGCCCTCAGGCTAATCTACTTGCGCACAAGATAAGACGTCTGTGATGTGTTCCGGTACCCGGTGATATCAAACAGATCCGGCGGCGTGACGTAATGATAGGCCGAAACATAGGGCTCGCTTTCGATCTGCGAGATGTCCGCGGTCGCGATTGAGGAACCGAGCATCCACTGAAACTTTTGTGGAAGCTGGTCTTTATTCCAAACCAGTTCGAACGGCACACGACAACCGAGCGTTGGACGCTACCTGGTGATCAGGCACTGCCTATTATGATGCCAGCCGCAAACACCAGGGCACCGCCGAGCACCACCTGAAATGCGGCGCGGAAGAAAGGTGTTTCCATAAACTTGTTCTGGATCCAGGCGATTGCCCACAATTCCACGAAAACAAGAAGAATGGCGATCGTCGTCGCGAGCTGGAAGTCCGGAATGAGGTAGGGCAGGGCATGGCCAAGGCCACCGACCGTCGTCATGATGCCCGATGCAAAACCGCGTTTGATCGGTGATCCGCGTCCAGAGAGTTCGCCATCGTCAGATGCGGCTTCAGTGAAGCCCATGGAAATACCGGCACCAACCGACGCCGCGAGGCCGACCAGAAAAGTCGTCCAGGTATCCTGTGTTGCGAACGCTGTGGCAAAGATCGGAGCGAGGGTGGAAACGGAGCCATCCATAAGGCCGGCAAGGCCAGGCTGCACCCAGGTCAGAATCAACTGCCGTTTGGCCTGACGATCCTCCTCTTCGCGTACATCCTCCGGCAGATGTGCTTCCTCAAGGCGGCCAGCGGCTTGCACATGACTTGCTTCGGCTGAAGCTAAATCACCCAACAACTTGCGCGTATCTGCGTCGCTCGTACGCGCAGCCGCTTTAACATAGAAGTTGTGGGCAGCGTTCTCCATGTTGGCTGCCTCTTCGCGCATGCGCTCGAGGCCAAGGTTTTCGATCAGCCAGATCGGGTCTCGTGCGTAGAAGCCTGCCACGTGTTCGCGGCGGATCAGTGGGATAGTGTCGCCGAAGCGCGCCTTGTGCAGCTCAATGAGCCGATGACGATGCTCGTCTTCTTCGATCGCCATGCCATCGAAAACTTTAGCCGAGTCAGGGAAGTCTGTTCGGAGCCGATCAGCATAGGTCCGATAGATGCGGGCATCATCTTCCTCGGACGAGATGGCAAGTGCGATCACTTCCTGCTCGCTGAGATCTGAGAAGCGTCGACGATTTGAAATGCCGGGTATCATATGATGCCTCTAATTTAGAATTATTCTAAGTTAGAGGTCGCCGTGCACGATCGCAAGGCGGTTGTGGCAACTTTGACCAGCACCTGTTCATAACGACCAAGGGGCGCCGCAGCACCCCTTGTTAAGACCAATTGAACGTAGCGCGTAGCGCTCAGCTGCCATGGCGCTTGGCGCATTTCTCGTGGATGAACTCGTTGATCTCAGAGATCATTTCACCGTGGAACAGACCAATGTTCTCTTCGAGTTTCGCAACGGTCCAAATAGCACCTTTGATGATCGCAGGCGCTTCAATCTTGGACACGTTCAGCCACGTCTTAGAGACTTTGCCGTCCTTAAACGACATCTTCGGCGCCATCTCGATGTCAATCTTGTTGACTTCCTCCGTGCGCTCGACTTCGCAGTGGATCTTATGCTTGGGCAGCTGGAGGTCGTAGGCTGGCTTCGTCAGCGCATCGACAATACCCTTTCGCGGCATGCTGACCTTTACGGTGCAGCGCGCGTCGCCAAACGTCCAGGAAATGTTCTTCTCCTTGACGCCTTTCACAATCTTGGATTTCTGCCACGTCCGCCCAATATCGCAGCTCAGGTCGTTCCCGGCGGTCTTCTTCTTTAGAATAATTGAGCAGATCTGCTTCTCGCAGGCTTTAAGCTTTGCTTTTTCGTCGGCAGGCACTTCAAGCGCTGACACCGATGTGCTCGTCACGCTTGCCCCGATCGCCGCGGCCGCAATAGCTCCCAACGTACGCCCCAAACGTAGTCCTGACATTCTCATTTCTCCCTCGGAATGGATGGCTGCCCGTTCGCCAATCAAGCTGGTCATCCACGATTGCGACGATCCCAAGGCAAATGCTGAGTTTGACTGAATATCATCCGGACTTGTGGAGAACGCGTCGTTTCGCGCGATCGGCACGCATTGAATCGTGGACGCGCGTCAGATAGTAGATGACGTGAAATTCTAGGTGACGGAGGCAGCGCATGTCAATTGACACATCAAAGGGCCATCCTGCGATGGACTACAAGGAGCACGTCCGGACTTACAACGGGTTCATGCTCTTCACCAAAATCTCGATTGTGCTGCTTGCTATTCTGTTGGCTGGAATGGCGATCTTCCTGACCTAAAACATTCGAGGAAGCGCGCCCCGCTGTTTGCAGGGCGAGAGATGCCGGAACTTTCGCTCACTAGGGGCGGCACCAAGGTGGTCATCCATGACCACCCATGTTCGCTGTCGAACGTGCTTAATGTCCGCTCAGCGCCAGCAATGCTCGACAAGACCCAAGCCTAGATCCACTTTCCTACTGTGCTAACCGACGCGCTCTCGTGGGCCATCAAGAATGGGCCTCGGACCGTCACCATTCTCCCCGCCATCTTTATCATCGTCGCCAGCCGTCAGCTGAACGCGCGGTATGGCGATCAGTAATGCCAGTAACAGTAACGCTATAACGCCAAGCCCGATGACCGATCGGATACCGGCACCAGCTCCCAGATAGCGCAGGCCATAGTTTGTAACTGTATCGGCGTTGAATACGAACAAGACGCTAAACGCGACACCGAGAAAGCGGGAGGTCAGCTCCGCCTGTTTGTTGGCCGGGTGCACAAACGAGAACAAAATGAGCAGCGCCCAAATAGAGAAAAGCACCATGAAGGTGTCGGGTCCCCGGTGGAACGAGGCAGCACCTTTGACACCGTGCAAAAGCTGGGTCGCTTCAAGAAAACCGCGGTTCATGATCACCAGAAAAGCCATCGCAAGAACACCGACAATAACGCCGCTGTCGATCTGACGGGCACAATCTGCATAGAACTTCTCGATCCGCGGACGCCTCAGCGCCAGCAGGACACTGATGGCCATAAGTGTGAGCAGGAAGAAGATGTTGAGTGGCCAGAGGTGCTTTTGCAACTCATGGGTCTGCGAGTGATTAGCCGGGTTAGCATGGCTTTCCTTCACCGCTGCATCGAAGTTTTGCTGTGCAAGGCAGCAGGCATCATTCGGCTTCCAGCGGCCCTGGAGATCCCCGCCTTCACCCTGAAAGTTCGTGGAGGCAGCGCAATAACGGTCCCGCGGTGGTGTCAGGGGCGGAGAAATGAAATTGTCGGGTTGGCACACCCTGGCGAGATCGGTGATTGTGCCTCGCACTCTGCTAAGACGCCGGATGTTCTCCAAACCATCGCGGAATGACACGCGCGCACATTCATCTTCTCCGCACCCATCCCCTTTGTCAGTTGTCAGGATGCTTGGCGCCAGCTGCCATAGGCTCCGCTCACTACCGCTCTGAATTCCAAAGCTGATGAAGAAGCTAAACGCGCACAGGATCGCAAACCAAAACACGAAGCGGAGCCGTGAATTCGGGATCGGGTCATCCTGCTGGCGCGCAATGTTCCAGTACATATCGACGAAAGCGCAGGCCGGCACATAAAAGGCAATCAACGCGACGGTGCCGAACAACGGGAAGAAGATGAACAGATCGCTGTAGTGTGTGAGCAGCGTAAACCAAAGTGCGCCATTGAAGACGTTCCGCTCAGTCTCGCCTGAGAATTCGATGTAGAGCATCGAAGTCGTGGCCCAGAACGAGGCAGCCAGAGCCAGGAAGATAACGAAAACAAATGCTCTTGAGCCCCAATGCATAATACTCAGCATCCTTTGTCAGGGTCCCGACAGGCGACGGGAGTTGCGATGGCATGTCGCCTGTAATTAGCAAAGCGATCACAACAGTTTGGCAGTATGGTCGGCAGGTCTAAATTCGACTAGTGGTGAGACGACACAGTCGGGATGTGGTGAATGCGGATGCTTTGGAGCGGTTTGCTGATTATCGGGGTGGGGATGGTCGCCGCTCTGTTCACTCTTTGGCTGTTCCAGCGCAACCTGATCTACCACCCTGATCCAACCCGCGTGTCCCCGTCATCCATTGGTCTTAAGGGCGTCGAAGAAGTCGTCCTGAAGCGCCCGCAAGGTATCGAAGTTATCGCCTGGCGCGCGGTTGCCCGTGAAGGCCAGCCCACACTGCTCTACTTTCACGGCAATGCCAGTAACCTGGCGGCACGCGTTGAGCGCATCTACCTGTTTCAGCAGGCAGGTTGGGGCCTTATGATGATGAGCTACCGCGGCTACAGCGGCTCTACTGGGGCTCCGACGGAAGCAAACAATATTGCCGATGCGCTAGCCGCCTATGAAAATCTCACAGCATCTGGGGTAAAGCCAGCCGACATCATCCTTTACGGCGAGTCTCTCGGAAGCGGTGTTGCCGTCCAGGTCGCTGCCAGTCGTCCTGTCGGCGGGATCATTCTGGATGCGCCTTATACGTCTCTGGCTGACGCCGGCGCGCGAATCTACCCTTATCTCCCAGTGAAACTAGCGCTCACTGAGCAATACGATTCTCTCAGCGTAATCGACAAGATTGGCGCGCCGCTGTTGATTGTTCACGGCACGGAAGATGACATCATACCGTTTGATCTGGGGCAGCAGCTATTTGAAGCTGCGAAAGAACCGAAAAGGTTCGTCGGACTTAAAGGGGCCGGCCACAGCGATCATTATGGATTTGGCTCGTTTGATCGCATGCGCGAATGGGTGGAAGAGATCCGTCGCTAGCGCATAATGCTGTCGTCGGCTCGGCTTCCCAAACGAACAAAGCCCGCGCAGAGCGAGAATGCTCTCCGCAGGCCGAATGATGAAAATGCGCTTTTAGGTCAGCACGAGAGGCCGGCACCGCAACAAGTTAGCGGCTGCGAGCGCTTTTTGAGCCACCTTTTGCTGGCAAAAGGCCTTCGCGCTGGGCACGCTTGCGCGCCAGCTTACGCGCACGACGGATAGCTTCCGCCTTCTCACGCGCCTTCTTCTCGGATGGCTTTTCGTAATAGTTCCGCAGTTTCATTTCGCGGAAAATACCCTCGCGCTGCATCTTCTTCTTTAGCGCTTTCAGGGCTTGATCGACATTGTTGTCGCGAACGAGGACTTGCACGCGTTCGATATCCTGCTTCGTTTGGTTAATTCAAATAGCAAAAAGCGGGTAAAAGCTATCGCTCCTACCACGCACCGCCGCTTCGTGTGATTTGGATAACAAACTTCAATCGTAAAGTCCAGTCGCTGCGTCATAGAGCCGAAGAGCTACTGGTCAGCGGCAGGAGGCGGTTGACATGGCCCATCTTGCGGCCAGCCCGGGCTTCGTGCTTCCCGTAGAGGTGGAGGCAATATTCCTCTGATCGTGCCAATTCCGGCCAGCGATGCGCGTCGTCACCGATGAGATTGGTCATGACGACATCATTGTGTCGTGCGGGAGAGCCGAGCGGCCAGCCGCAGATTGCGCGGATGTGGTTCTCAAATTGATCAACCACACAGGCATCCATTGTCCAGTGGCCACTGTTGTGGACCCGGGGGGCGATTTCGTTGACGATCGCGGTTTGTTCACCACCTTGCTGGACGAGGAACATTTCGACCGCAAGCACACCGACATAGTCCAGAGCATCGGCGATCTTCGATGCAATCTCGATGCATTTATCGTGCGGCACGTCCATGTCCATTGGAACAATAGACTGATGGAGTATCCCGTCGCGGTGCGTATTCCTAGGAATATCATAGGCGACGACCGCCCGATCCTGCCCCGTGTCGCCTCCGGCGCCTCTGACCAGAAGCACCGACATCTCGGCATCAAACTTAATCATGCCTTCCAGGATCGAAGGCACGTGTCCCAGTTGTTCATGTGCGGACTGAGCGTCGGACGCCTCACGAAGGCGCGATTGACCTTTGCCATCGTAACCAAGGCGCCGCGTCTTGAGGATCGATGGCGTGCCGACCTGCTCGACGGCCTGTTGCATCGAAGCGGCATCATCGACGGCAGCAAATGGTGCAACCGCTATACCGAGATCTCGGATAAATGACTTCTCTTCCAGGCGGTCCTGTGAGACTTCAAGGGCCCGTGGAGGCGGGAAAACCGGCTTGAAGCTCTCAAGCAGGGTAGCCGTTTCCACAGGCACGTTCTCAAACTCATAAGTGACCACGTCGACGCCCTGCGCAAAGGCCTCAAGTTTCTCCGCGTCTCGGTAATCGCCGGTCAGGCTATCGGCGGAAACTTCGGCAGCGGGGCTTGTCTCAGCGTCACTATAGATGTGGCATCGCATGCCGAGTCGTGCAGCTGCCATGCTGAGCATGCGGCCGAGTTGTCCGCCACCAACAATCCCGATCGTGCTGCCGGGCTCCAAGCGTCTCAGTGGATTTCGCAAGTTGTTCAACTCTCGTCCACGGGCTCCAAGGCGACCCCATCGGTACGCGCTTGGCGCCAGTCCGAGAGGCGTTGAGAAAGTTCAGAATCGTTTAGCGCCAGGATTTGTGCTGCGAGCAGGCCGGCATTCGTCGCGCCAGGTGTCCCGATTGCGAGCGTTCCGACCGGAATGCCGGCCGGCATCTGGACAATGGAAAGGAGGCTATCTTGCCCGTTGAGTGCGCTGCTTTTCACGGGCACGCCAAGCACTGGCAAGATCGTCATCGAAGCAACCATGCCGGGTAGGTGCGCTGCCCCGCCGGCGCCTGCAATAATAACCTGAATACCGCGACCGCTCGCCGACTTTGCGAAATCGAACAATCTATCGGGCGTGCGGTGGGCTGAAACGATGAGAGTTTCGACGGAGATCTCTAGTTCACGACAAACGTCAGCCGCAGACTTCATAGTCGGCCAGTCAGACTGGCTGCCCATGACAATTGATATGCGCGCGTCTGCCACGTCGGTGCATCTCCTCAGCGAATCAATTGTTTGCACGCCCGCGTTGGGCCGCGACGAAAAAGAAGCGCTTTTAGCGATAACTCCCATGTGACGCAAGCGGCTAGGCCACGATGAGACCGGGATAAATCAAATTAAGCAAAAGTCAGGCAATGATGTCGGGAAACAAACGGTCTTCAAGCGTCGCAATCTCATCCTTCAGCGCCAGCTTCTTCTTTTTCATCCGCTTGATGCTGAGTTGGTCAGGAGATTCACCGTTCTCCGATTCTTGAATGGCGGAGTCCAATCGACGATGTTCCGCGCGCAGGCTCACCAAACGATCTCGAAGTGCATTGTCGTCTGAGCTCATAAGGGCAGACTTACCATGATCGCTGAAGACATCTGAACTATCGGTCGATTTGCGCTCAGGCGCAAGGTCACAATGACTGGTAGTGACTGGAAAACCAAAGAGTTACCACTGGGACAGATCGGACGACTGAGTTTGGTAAATGTTCAAGCCCAGCAAAATGCTTAACAGGTGGTTCACAAATTTTGCGATCTGGTTAGACAACTAGTAGTCATTCTGTCACACTGAGTTGGTCAATGACTCTTGGATAAGGAGGTCCAGATGGCAGTATCAGCGCATCTCGCAGAGCTCTCAGAGCGTCACCGGGTGCTAGAGCAGAAGCTTGAAGAAGCACTCACGCATCCTTCGGTCGATACTTTGGAGCTGACACAGCTCAAGCGAGAAAAGCTGAAATTAAAGGACGCCATTAGCAAACTGAAAGAAGGCCAGACCGAGCATTAGGCTCAATCGCTCCGGAAGGTTTGGCCGCCGAACCGGCTATAGCTGACGGAGCACATAACATCCGGTCTTATCGCAAGCGCTGGGCGCCTGCCTGATGACCTTGTAAGCACGGATCATCATGCTGCGAGGTCACGATACATATTTTGTGTCTTTAGACGCAGCTAGTACTACCGCCCGAATGGCGAAAACCGCAGGCAATGTGCGTCGTTGTTCGGGCTTTCTGCTGGTCAGAACTGCAGTTCCCAAACATCGATGACCGAGTCTTCCAACGGACGACCGTCGCTCACGACTTGCGCGTATGGACTAAGCCTGTGCAGCAAGCTCGCGAAGTTTGAACTTCTGGATTTTGCCTGTTGAAGTTTTTGGCACCTCGCCAAACTCAACAAACCGCGGACATTTGAATGCTGCGAGATGCTCCCGACAGAATTGAATCACGGCATCGCTTGTCAGCGAAGTGCCTGGTTTGACCTCGATATAGGCAATCGGAGTCTCGCCCCATTTTTCATCAGGCTTGGCCACCACAGCACAGTGAGCCACATCGGGGTGCTTGTAGAGAACATCCTCAACTTCAATCGACGAGATGTTTTCCCCGCCGGAGATGATGATGTCTTTCGATCGGTCTTTGAGCTGGATGTAGCCATCCGGATAAAGCACACCAAGGTCGCCCGAGTGGAACCAGCCACCGGCAAATGCTTCATCGGTCGCCGCTTCATTCTTGAGGTAACCCTTCATGACGATGTTGCCACGGAACATAACCTCGCCCAGCGTCTCACCATCGGCCGGCACAGGAGCCATAGTCTCAGGATCCATGACCGTCAGATCTTCCAGGGATGCGTAGCGCACACCTTGCCGAGCTTTCTTGGTTGCCTGCTCGCCAATCGAAAGATCATCCCAGGAGTTGTGCCATTCATTGACAACGGAAGGACCGTAAGTCTCCGTCAGGCCGTAAACGTGCACGACGTTAAATCCTGCCTCAGCCATAGAAGCCAATACGGCTTCTGGCGGCGGCGCAGCAGCCGTAATGAACTGCACCTTGCCGGACAGCGGACGCTTCTCTTCCGGTGCAGCACCCAGCAAAGTCGACATGACAATCGGAGCGCCGCACAGATGAGTGACGGCATGGTCGGCCATGGCGTCAAAAATCGGCTTTGCGCGGACCCACCGAAGGCAGACATGGGTTCCTGCCACGGCTGATAGTGTCCATGGAAAACACCACCCGTTGCAGTGGAACATCGGCAGTGTCCAAAGGTAGACGGGATGCCTCCCAAGATCTCCGGCGAGGACATTGGCGTAGCACATCAGTGCAGCGCCACGATGGCTGTAGACAACACCTTTCGGATTGCCTGTTGTCCCGCTTGTGTAGTTGAGCGTTATGGCATCCCACTCGTCCGGCGGCATGCGCCAGCTGAATTCTGGATCCCCTGTCTCAACAAAGGCGTCGTAGTCATTATCAGAAATCGCCGCGTTCTCTTGCGGGAACTCCGTATCACTATAGTCGACAACAAATGGATCAACGTTCGCTATCTGCAGCGCCTTGGCCATGACGGGAGCAAATTCCCGATCAACGATCACAACCTTTGTATCTGCATGGTCGAGCTGGAAGGCGATGATTTCAGGATCAAGTCGCGTATTAATCGAGTGCAGCACCGCACCCGTCATCGGCACACCATAATGGGCTTCAATCATCGGGGGAGTGTTGGGCAGCATCACCGAGACGGTATCGTTGGGGCCGATTTGCTTGCCGCTTAACGCTGACGCTAGCTTGCGACTGCGTGAGTAAAGGTCTGCGTAGGACCAGCGCAGATTACCGTGAATGATGGCAGTGTGATCCGGATACACGCCAGCCGCCCTCTGCAATTGTGTCAGCGGCGTGAGAGCCTGAAAGTTGGCCGGGTTTTTGCCGAGGCCCTGTTCGAACGGATTGACTGGCATGGGGTGTGCTCGGGTCGTAAGTTATCGGGACGCCGAGGCTATCGAAGCCGCCGCAGAAGGGCAACTTCCTTCTCAAGAACCTCGTGGAGGAGCGAAAATCAATGCAACGTTACTGGCGGCACTTCGATGGCTGTAGCAAGTGAACGTGGCAACGAGATACGATCATCAAGGCAAGTTTGATAGGCAAGAGATTGCAATCTGATATAAATGGACGATTAGCCCGCTTTCTTTGGCGGTGCGCGGGAGGTGTCAGCCTGGCCCTTGGGATCATTGGTATATTCCTGCCGCTATTACCAACCACCCCCTTTCTTCTTCTCGCCGCCTATTGTTTTCAACGGAGTTCACCCCGTCTGCATCGCTGGCTTATGGAGCATCGGACATTTGGCCCGATGATCAAAGACTGGCAGGAGCATGGCGCGATATCACGATCAGCCAAGCTGCAGGCGATGATCGCTCTTGCTGCCGTACTTGGCCTGAGCATTGTCCTTGGCGTTGATCGCATCATCCTGCTGGTTCAGGTCGCCGTTCTCTCGTGTGTTGCCGCTTTCATCCTGAGTAGACCGGGGCGCCCGGATCCCTAAAAGGCCCCGCGTTTCGCCGCATCAACATTGACTTTTCAGCCGACCGTCAACATAAATTCGGATAACGGAGTGTTGGTGATGTGCCCCTGGCTGGCCTTAACCAAGTTTATCCGGAAAGCGCGAATAGCGAGCGCAATGCCTCGCCGAAGCATCGGTTGCAGGCGGGCCTCGCGGTGGTGCAGTGCTAGTTGCTGGCGCTGGGCCAAAATGGAACTTAGGGCTGGCCTCGTTGAATAAAAATCCCACTGTCGTTCGCGCCCCACTCAACGGATGCACCGCTAATGACTATATGAGCGTTAGTGGTTCTATTCTTCGTAGTCCGGGAGTTCGCGACACGCACAATCATGGTCAAGACCGTAGGGACTTGGATGAGTTGCACCCATCGCTTGGGCTGCGGCAATCGTTCAGGGCGGATTGTAACAAGACGCGCCCCCGCGCAAATGAACTGTCACAAATAACCGGCACAGTGAGCGTGAGCGGTGGCGTCCAACGCGATTTGGCACCGCAGTTGTTTGCAGTTTGTGCTGGCGTAGATCGTTAAGAGTTAAAAATAGGGAGCAGCAGACGGACCTCTCAACTGAGAAACAAGTCTGCCAACAAACATAAAAAGACGAATCCAATAGGCGATAGGAGTTGAGACATGCCGAGCGGAACTGTGAAATTCTTCAACACGACGAAGGGATATGGATTCATCCAGCCCGACGATGGTGGGAAGGATGTATTCTTTCATATTAGCGCTGTTGAGCGCGCTGGGCTTGCCCCGCCGAACGAAGGCGACAAGCTGAGCTACGACATTGAGGAGGATCGTCAGGGCCGGTCGGCAGCGACCAATTTGCGCACATAGACCTTCCAATACTCTGTCATTGGCCAACGGCATCTGCCAATGGCCTGCGAAAGCCCGCTAGTTTCTAGCGGGCTTTTTGCTGTTTGACCCACAGCTAGGAGATCGGCCGGGGCAGGTCGCTAGACCAAAGGCCTATTGCGAACGCAGGTCCCCAGAGATGAGTTTGCTGGCTGGCGAGCCCTGCGCTTGCATAGTCGTCCAGCAAAACAATTTCGCGAGTTCAGCCGCCTATCCCTATTCCGCGAAACCATCCAACTGGTTATGCTGCCGAATTGCGCTGGCGGTTGTGCCACTATCTCGTCTTCTGTCGATCGGAGATCCCTTGATGACCCGTTACCACGAAATCTACGCAAGCTGGAAAAGCAACCCGGAGGAGTTCTGGGCAACGGCAGCGCAGGATATCGCCTGGTACAAGCTTTGGGACCGCGTTTTTGATCCGTATATGGACGAGTACGGGCGTTGGTTCGCAGGCGCGGAGTGCAATACGGCCTACAATTGTCTCGACAGGCACGTCGAGTCCGGCCGTGGTGATCAGCCCGCTCTCATCTACGACAGTCCGGTTACCGATACCAAGCGCACATATACGTACTCGGAATTGACCGACGAAGTGGCGACCGTCGCCGGTGTCCTGAAGGACCTGGGTGTCGAGAAGGGCGATCGCGTTATCGTGTATATGCCAATGGTGCCGGAGGCCACGATCGCAATGCTGGCTTGCGCCCGCATCGGTGCGGTTCACAGCGTGGTTTTCGGCGGTTTTGCTGCATCGGAACTGGCAACCCGGATCGACGATGCCAAGCCGAAGACGATATTGGCAGCCTCCTGTGGCATCGAGCCAGGCCGAATTGTCGAGTACAAGCCGCTCCTCGATCAGGCCATTGATCTCGCTCAGCACAAGCCGTCAAACACCCTGATCCTGCAACGTGAGCAGGCGATCGCTGGAATGGTTGAAGGTCGTGACTTTGACTGGTCTGCAGCCGTTGAGCAGGCCAGGAGCCAGGGCCGCAAGGCTGGCTGTACGTCCGTCGCGGCCACCGATCCGCTCTACATTCTCTATACCTCAGGGACGACGGGACAGCCGAAAGGCGTCGTTCGCGATAACGGCGGCCACATGGTAGCTCTCAAGTGGAGCATGAAGAATATATACAATGCCCATCCTGGCGAAGTTTACTGGGCCGCGTCCGATGTCGGCTGGGTGGTCGGTCACTCATACATCGTGTACGCGCCGCTGCTGGAAGGCTGCACAACGCTGATGTACGAAGGCAAGCCAGTCGGCACACCCGACGCCGGGGCATTCTGGCGCGTGATTGCGGAGCACAAAGTTTCGACCATGTTCACGGCGCCGACGGCGTTCAGAGCGATCAAGAAAGAAGACCCTGAGGGCAAGTTGGTCGGTCAGTACGATCTCAGCGAGTGGCGCTCGCTGTTTCTTGCAGGTGAGCGCGCTGACCCGGATACCCTGCAGTGGGCGGAGGACGTCCTCGGTATCCCCGTGATCGATCACTGGTGGCAGACCGAAACCGGCTGGCCGATTTGCGCAAACCCCATAGGCCTTGGTCGTATGCCGATTAAGCATGGTTCGCCGACCGTGCCGATGCCCGGCTTTGATCTCCAGGTGCTTGACGAGAATGCCCAGCCCGTGCCGCCCGGCGAGACGGGGACGCTGGCGATCAAGTTGCCGTTGCCGCCGTGCTGTCTGCCAACATTGTGGAATGCAAGCGAACGCTTCCGTCAAAGCTATCTAACGGAGCTGCCTGGTTATTACACGACATCTGATGCGGGTTATAAGGACTCGGATGGCTATGCCTACGTCATGGCCCGCACGGACGATGTCATCAACGTGGCCGGCCATCGTCTGTCCACGGGGCAGATGGAAGAGGTCGTCGCTCAGCACAAGGACGTTGCGGAGTGTGCGGTCATCGGCGTTCAGGATCAGCTAAAAGGTCAGTTGCCGGCAGGTTTCATCGTCCTGAATGCCGGAGTTAACCGGCCCAATGATGAAATTGAAACCGAGGTCGTCAAACTCGTCCGTGACGAAATTGGACCGGTGGCGGCGTTCAAGAACGTCATGACGGTGGCGCGACTCCCGAAGACCCGCTCTGGTAAGATTCTGAGGGGCACAATGCGGGCCATTGCTGACGGTGAGAGTTGGAAGATGCCGGCAACCATCGACGATCCGGTTATTCTGGACGAGATCACGAGCACCCTCGAAGAGCGCCAGATGATCCGTAAGTAAGCGCGTCAATCACTTGCCGGCCTTGGTCGGCAAGTTGGCGGCCTCCGCATGCGGTGGAGCCCGCGCCCTTAACTATCTCACACGAAAAATGGCTGGGTCAGCAGTCTCGCCGCTGGCGGCAAATCTATTTTGGCATGGTTATTGAAGGTCCAGAAGCTGAAGGATTCTGGAGATGCATAAAATTTGAATCAAATTTTATAAGAGTTTGAATGATTAGATTAATGCGGCGTTTGTAATAAAGCATCTGCAAATCGCAAGTTAATAAGCTGGTAATAGATTGCACTCAATTTGGCGTATCTGCGCGATTATTGAGAGGCATGTTATGTCTGCATTTGGTAATGCTGAAAAGAAGCGTCTGGTCACCCCGAAATTAAAAACTCTCAGTTGGTGTAATCACACACTGCAAAGTTTCTCCGCCGACAGGCGCGGCTCCATAGCAATCATGTTTGCTATGTCGATCACTCTATTGCTTGCCATGATTGGCGGCAGTGTTGATTATGCACGATGGTTGTCGGCAAAAAGTAAGACGCTGAACGCTATGGACGCGTCAGTTCTTGCTGGTGGCCGGATCCTGCAGCTTCCGGGGAAAACAACCACTGATGCGGTTGCCGCTGCCAGCCAGTACTACTCCAAGAACAAGGCAGATACCCTGTCGTTGGACAACACTACGTTTTCTGTGAATGGCAATGAGATAACCGGTACCACGAATTCGACCGTCGACACGCCATTCCTGAATGTCATCGGCATCGGCAATCTGCCCGTCAAGCTCACCGCCAAAGCAATCTTGGCCGCCGACGGTAACGCAGGTTCGCACGTTGAAGTGTCATTGATGCTCGACACAACCGGTTCGATGGGCGGCAGCAAGATGGTTGACCTCAAAGCAGCCGCGAAAGACCTCGTGGACATTGTGGTTTGGGACGACCAGTCAAACTTTACGTCGCGGATTGCTCTTGCGCCTTTCTCTCGCTACGTCAACGTTGGCACGACCTACTTCAACACAGTGACCGGTGCAACGGCTAGTGGGAACCCCGATCAGCGCACTTGTGTTAAGGAGCGCAGCACGGCGGATCGTTATACCGATGCCGCGCCTGGTGCAGGAAACTACTTTAACCGCTACACCAGTAGCGGGACTTGCCAGCCGACATCGACGATTATGCCGCTTTCGAGCAACAAGCAGGCGTTGAAAACGCATATCGATGGCATGCCGACCACTGGAATGACTGCTGGCCACCTCGGCACAGCTTGGGCCTGGTACCTTGTTTCTCCGAATTGGGATTCCGTTTGGCCAACCGGCAGCAAGCCTTTAGCTTACAGCCTGATGACCGAGAATTCAGACCCGAATTCAAGTGCCCAACCAGGTGATCAGGACTTTAAGCCGAAGCTGTACAAGATCGCCGTGTTGATGACCGATGGTTCCTACAACCAGAAGTACTCGGGCAGCAATTCAACGACCCAGGCCCGTGCAATCTGCACTGAGATCAAGGCATCTGGTGTGACGGTGTACACTGTTGGCTTCCAGATCGGTGTTGGTAGCACGCCGGACGTCACGATGCAGCAGTGTGCAACGTCATCATCGCACTACTACAACGCATCAAGTGGTGAGGCGCTCAAGCAGGCCTTCCGCGATATTGCGATCAAGATTTCGGACCTGCGCATCTCCGAATAAAATAATACACATCTCAATGATCGATGGGGGGTGCCGAATGGCGCTCCCCTTTTTTGTTTCTACAGCTCAATTGATGCTTTGAACGATAATTTGCGTCAAATTTTATCATATTTGAATGGGCTGAATAAGTGAGTAGTTTAGTGCGTTTTTATGTGAATTTCGATTTTAATAATTGTGAAACTGGGCAAGCTGCATCTTGATCACGCGCACGATTTAAAAGAGGCATGTGATGTCGTGGAATAATAAAACAAAAGAATCTCTGAGCCGGGCAGCTCAGCAATTCGCGCAGGATCGGAAAGGGTCGATTGCAATAACATTTGCATTGATGCTCACCGCTTCTGTTGCTCTCATCGGTGGCTCAGTTGACTACGGTCGCTGGGCGTCAGCTAAGAGCAAGACGCTCAACGCAATGGACACCGCTGTTCTGGCGGGCGGACGCATCCTGCAGTTGGCTGGTAAGACGGACGCAGACGCCGTCGCAGCTGCATCGCAGTACTACGCCCGCAACAAATCCAACTCACTGAAGCTGGATAACACCACGTTCAAGGTGGAAGGCAACCAGGTTGTTGCGACGACAAATTCAACGGTCGATACCCCATTTCTGAACGTTGTTGGTATCGATAGTCTGCCGATCAAGTTGACATCGAAAGCCGAACTGGCGGCCGGTGGCAATGCAGGTTCTCACATCGAAGTCGCCATGATGCTGGATACAACCGGCTCGATGAGCGGCAGCAAGATGACCGACCTGAAGGCAGCTGCAAAGGACCTGGTCGAGATTGTTATCTGGCAGGATCAGTCAGAGTACACATCGCGAGTCGGCCTCGCGCCATTCTCATACTACGTCAATGTCGGCAGTCAGTTCTTTAACTCAGTTGCCGGTCCTGACGCTGGTAAGTACGTCATTGGGAAAACCGAAGACGTGGACGTCGAGGTTGAGCGCGAAGTCTGCGAGAAAAAGACCAAAGTTGTTTACGTTCAGAAGTGGAACAACAAGAAGAAGAAGTGGGTCACCAAGAAGAAGAAGCAGAAGTACACTGAGTGCTCAATTCAGACGGTTACCGAGACCCAGCAGCAGCAGACCACTGAGAACGTCAATCTGACGGACTTCGGCGACAAGTTCACCTGCATCAAGGAGCGCAACACGTCCAGCCGCTACTTGGATGATGCACCGGCCGGCAACAACTACTTCGACTACTACGGTCAGCCGAAGAACATTGATGGCGATGGTGTCCTGGATGAAGATGAACTCGGCGACAACTCAGAAGTCGAGAACGTCATCAACAACGGTTCGGCTTGCAGGCCAACGGTCACGCTGACCCCGCTCACTTCAGACAAGACTCTTCTGAAGACTCGTATTGATGCGATGCCGACAACAGGTATGACGGCGGGTCACCTCGGGACGCAGTGGGCTTGGTACCTCGTGTCACCGAAGTGGAAGGACGTCTGGCCAGCAGCAAGCGAGCCAAAGGCCTACTCCATGACCGGAGAAACCAACTCGAAGGGCAAGCCGAAGCTGTACAAGATCGCAGTCTTGATGACGGATGGTTCCTACAACCAGAAGTACACCGGCTCCGACTCGAAAACACAGGCTCGTGAGATCTGTAAAGAGATGAAGAAGACAGGTGTCACGGTCTACTCGGTCGGCTTCAAGATCTCTCAAGGAAGCTCGCCTGACGAGACGATGAAGCAGTGCGCAACAAGCTCTGAGCACTACTACAACGCAGCAACTGGTGATGCTCTGAAGCAAGCCTTCCGTGACATCGCCTTGAAGATTGCTGATCTGCGCATCTCTGAGTAAGGCTCTACAACCACATGCCAGGAAAGGCGCTCCGCAAGGGGCGCCTTTTTGCTGTCTAACCCTACATTGCGCCGCCCGCTTGCGGCTGATCAGGCCGCAATGCTAAATGCTGCAAGCGCCCGCGTAATGAGAGCAATGAGTTGCAGGGGATTACGAGATCATGCGTATCGACAGATGCCACAACATCGAAGATTTCCGCCGCTTGGCCAAACGCCGGCTTCCGGCGCCCTTGTTCCATTACATTGATGGCGGCGCCGACGACGAATTCACTCTGCGCAACAATACCAGCGCGTTTGACGCCTATCGCTTGATTCCCGATTCATTGGCGGATCTCAGCGATATGGATCTGTCGACGACTGTCCTCGGTGAAAAGATTGATTGGCCTGTCATCCTCTCACCGACCGGTATGAGTCGGCTGTTCCACCATGATGGGGAGCGCGCAGCAGCGCGCGCTGCAGCCAACCTTGGGACAATGTATACGCTCTCGACTATGTCAACCGTATCGATTGAGGATATCGGCTCGCTCGGGCCTGCGCCGAAGTGTTTCCAGGTCTATATCCACCGCGATCGCGAGCTGACCTATGAGTTCTTGGAGCGCGCCCGTGCCGCGAAGTTTACCAGCCTGGCCTTGACGGTCGATACGCTCGTCGCGGGAAACCGAGAAAGAGATCGGGTCACCGGTATGGTCATGCCGCCGAAGCTAACGGCAGCGAGCCTGCTGAGTTTTGCAACGCACCTTGACTGGGCATTCAACTATCTGACCCACGAAAAGTTTGAGTTAGCCAATGTGGCATCACGCATTGGTGCCGGAACCGAACAGCTGACCTCGGTCATAGACTATGTGAATTCGCAGTTTGATCGCACAGTCACCTGGAAGGATGCCGAGCAGCTCATAGCGAAGTGGAATGGTCCGTTCGCCATCAAGGGGATCCTATCGGTCGAGGACGCCCGGCGCGCCGCGGACGCCGGCGCGAGCGCTGTGATCGTGTCCAATCATGGCGGTCGCCAACTCGATGGCGCGGCCGCGCCGATTGAACAACTCTGCGCTATTGTCGATGCGGTCGGCGATAAGGTGGAAGTCATTCTCGATGGCGGCGTCAGACGGGGTTCGCATGTCCTGAAGGCGATCGCGATGGGCGCGAAGGCCTGCATGATCGGCCGCGGATATCTATACCCGCTCGCAGCGGCCGGGCAGCCCGGCGTCGAGCGGGCATTGACCTGCCTCCGCGATGAAATTGAGCGGAACATGGTTCTGATGGGATGCGCCAAACTCGGTGATCTAAACCGAGAGAAGCTGATGCAACCGCAGCATGGTCACCCAAGCAGTTCCAACGCGACCCAATCAGCCGCTAACATAAGAGCCGTTGCCTAAATGGCCGAAACTGGGACTGATGCCACGACCGGTCTCGGTGTTGGGGCCGACACCTCGGCACTGTCACTCAGTGGCAAAGTTGCGATTGTAACCGGGGGGGCATCGGCCGTAGGCCGGGCATGCGCCAACAAGCTTGCAGCTGATGGCGCGAAAGTTGTTATTGCTGACGTTCATGATGCGGCAGGCAGCGACGCAGCCCGGGCCATAGCAGAAGCCGGGGGGCAAGCTCAGTTCCTGCACACCAACAGCGCCGAACGACTCGACATCCACAACCTGATTGCAACAACGCTGGAAGCGTACGGTTTTGTTGACATCTTGATTTGTGCCGCAAGTGCAGATGAAGAATTGCCTTTCCTTGAACTTGGCGAAGAGCAATTCGATCGCAGCATCAGAGCCAAGCTGAAGGGTACGTTCCTTTCAGCCCAGGCGGTGGCCAAGCAGTTCATCAGCCAAATCGACGATGGGCGTGCGCCCGGCGTGATCATCACAACGGGTGCGGTCGGGATGCCAAACTCTGAGCGTGGCGTGGCCCGCACAGCCGCAAGCGCCGCCTCCAGTGGCGGCGTTGTCCACCTGACAGAAGCCATGGCGGCTGCTCTCGCAACGCACGGCATTCGCGTGAATACCATCGGACCGCTGGTGGCTGACGGTGGCTCTGAGGCAGAAATGCCTGAGGATAACGAAGACGCCACCTCGACCTCGTCGGCTGATCGGGATGCGCGCTGGCAGGCCTACTTGCAAGACGTAGCCGAGCTTACAGGCTGGCTCGTCTCGGACCGTGCAAGTCATGTCAGCGGAGAAACCGTCTACGTTGGTGACCGCCGTATGCTCGCTACCGACGCATCCTAGGTTCCAAAGGCACTGTGTTGTATGCTGCCGTGGCGCATAACCGATGGGTGCGGTCATGGAATTCATCTCTAACGCTCGAATGTACTCTGTCAGCGAGGAGGCTGAGGAAGCATGGCGCCGTTTGCTCGGGCATATCGCCAACGATGCCGGCGTTACGCTGAGCTATGAAGCTTATCCAGCACCGCAGCCCTTGGAGGTCCTGTGGCGCCGTCAGGATCTTGGATGCGTCTTGATGTGCGGCTACCCCATCGCCCTCGAAGTGGCCAAGGTTGAACCACTGGCAGCTCCAATCCCAAAGGCCGAATGGGCCAACGGCCGAGCGTTGTATCGCTCCGATCTGATCGTCAGAGGGGACGCATCTTACGAGAGGCTACCGGATACTTTCAAAGGTACTGCTGGCTGGACGGTCGATCATTCGCACTCCGGCTTCAATGCGTTCAGGCACCATCTGCTGCAATTCCGCAAAGGCAATGAGCAAAAGCTCTATCGCAACGCGGTTGGCAACCTGATTACGGCACGAGGGATACTGGATGAAGTGCTGGACGGCACAATCGATGTCGGCCCGTTGGACGCCTACTGGCACATGCTGCTGCGAAAGTATCGTCCGGAGTTGGTCAAGGGAATTCGGGTCCTCGAAAGTACTGCGACGGCACCGATGCCGGCGTTCGTCGCATCACCCAACCTTGCTGCCGAGATGGCCGAAAGATTGAAAGCTGCATTCGCTGCAGCCCATCGCCAACCCTGGTTCGAAAAGGCTGGTTCAGAACTTTTGATCACAGGCTTTGAGACCGTGGACCATGATATATTCGGACCCACGATGGCTTGGCACAAAGAGGCCAAGAGAGCAGGTTACGAACTGCCAGAATGAAACGACGGTCCATGAATAGTGCCTCAGGCTGAGCAAACAGTCCTGGCAGAGCTATCCGTCGTTGCGGCTTTGAGGACGCTAGGCGTCCTTGCTGATTTCATCGAAGCCAGCGTCACTTGGCTGATCGCCTGCACCACTCTCTTCGCCTCCGGAGGACATTTCCTGCAGCTTGGCGAAAACCCGGTCTGCTTCTTCCTGGTTCTCGACCTCTTCCGCATCAGGTCCGGCAGGTTGCACGTTTGCAAAGACGGCATCGGCTGAAATCTCAGGCTGCTCGGTTTGCCCCGGGGCAGGCATGCTAGCGAAGTCACCTTCCGCTGATGGTAGGCCATAGTCCGTCGTCTCGGCCGTTGGCAGCAGAGTTTCACCAACTTCAAGCGGCGGCAGGCCGGCTGCAGCCCGCTCCTTGGCGCGGCGCTCCGTTGCTTTCTCGACCTCGAGATCCAAATCTGTCTGCTTGCACAAGCCAAGTGTGACCGGGTCTTGGGGAACGAGGTTGGCCGAATTCCAATGCGTGCGATCGCGGATCTGCTGGATCGTCGGCTTGGTCGTGCCAACAAGACGAATGATCTGGCTGTCCTTGAGTTCAGGGTGATGGCGGAGCAGCCATACAACAGCGTTAGGTCGGTCCTGGCGCCGCGATACCGGTGTGTAGCGGGGGCGCTTCTTGGCCTTGATCTCCGGAATCTTGACCTTTGATTTCGAAACCTTGAGGCGAGCATCCGGATCGCCTTCGGCCTCGCTGATGGCTTCACGCGTAAGCTCGCCTGCCGTCACCGGGTTCTTCCCGCGAATGCCCTGGGCGACGTCGCCGTCTGCAATGCCTTTAATTTCAAGAATATGCATACCGCAGAAGTCGGCAATCTGATCAAATGTGAGCGATGTGTTGTCGACCAACCAAACGGCGGTGGCCTTAGGCATCAATGGCCCATTCGTGCTCATAGACGTCTTCCTTTCGTACCGGGCGGGCTGGAGAAAGCCTCGGTCGCGACTCGTTCGAATTGCGTGGGAATATCCGACATATATCTACCGCAGTCCCTTCACGCAAGCATAACTGCGGCTAACTGCCAGAATCTGCGCGATAATCATTGACGTACGCTCGGATCAGTAGTCCGGGTAACGATCGACGAGAACGGCGGCGATGCGCGATGGATATGGCGCTGACGTGGGCTGATCAGGCAAATTGCGGACTTAGGGCTGGGACGTGCAGAAAGCGATCAAATCTTACTATTTTGAAGATCTTGAGGTTGGCATGGAAGGATCGCTGACCAAAACAGTATCTGAATCGGACATCATGACATTTGCCAATGTGAGCGGAGATGCAAATCCCGTCCACGTCGATGCGGAATATGCAGTAGGAACGATGTTCAAAGAGCGCATCAGCCACGGCATGCTGACGGCAAGCTATGTGTCTGCGGTATTCGGCATGGAACTTCCAGGCCCCGGTGCCATCTACATTTCGCAGTCATTGAGCTTCAAGCGACCGGTTAAGATCGGCGATGCGATCACAGCGCGCGTCAAGCTCAAGGAACTCAACCAGGAGAAGCGACGCGTGCGGTTTGACTGCATATGCGAAAATCAAGATGGCAAGGCCGTTCTCGATGGCGAGGCCGAGTTAATGGTACCGTCCAGGCCGTAGTTGCGGTTGTGGGGCAAATCCAACGGCCTCTCGGACCGGTAACCAGTTCAGATCTTCACAATGTGAGCCGATGATTGAACGATCCAAGATGCGTGTGCTTAAAGGCGATGATGCCGTCCCGAGCGAACTGAAGGGCGCGGTTATCGCACTGGGAAACTTTGACGGTGTTCATCGGGGACATCAGTCGGTTCTCAGCCGCGGTGTTGAGATTGCCCAGCGCCATGGCGTTTCGTTTGGCGTCATGACCTTTGATCCCCATCCACGCATCTATTTCAAGCCAACGACGCAGCTGTTCACATTGTCGCCGTTGGAACGAAAGCTGGAGTTGTTGGCCGCGTTCGGCATCGACTTTTCATCGGTCCTGAACTTTGACAGCGAGTTTGCCGCCTTAACGGCCGAAGACTTCATTGACGAGATCATCTGTCGCCAATGGCAGGCGACCCATGTGATTGTCGGCTACAACTTTTTCTTCGGCAAAGGCCGCGGTGGCAGCCCGCAACTATTGCAGGAACTCGGCGCCAAGCGGGGCTTCGGAGTCACGGTGATCGAACCAGCCAGTGATGATGGCGAGGTCTTTTCTTCAAGTTCCGTGCGAGACCTACTCCGTGTGGGCAATGTCCGAGAGGCCGCCGAGGTTCTTGGCCACTGGTGGACGATTACCGGCTCGGTGGAGCGCGGTGCCGGTCGTGGTACCGGTATGGGGTACCCAACCGTCAATGTCATGTTGGAGGCGGGGCAGGCGCTGCACCACGGCATTTACGCTTCGCGTGTCTGGGTTGATGGGCATCGGTTCGATGGCGCGGCCTACAACGGGCGCCGTCCCACCTTCGACAATGGCATCGCGAAGCTGGAAGTTTTTCTGTTTGACTTCAACGAGTCCCTGTATGGCCACAGAATTGATGTTGAATTGATTGACTTTATCCGACCGGATGAGGCATTTGAGAACGCAGAAGCGCTCATGGCACAGATGGATAAAGACTGTGCCCAGGCGCGAGACATTCTGAAAGAGATCAATTCGGCTGATCCAATGTTGCGCTATCCAATAGGCCAGGCCATAGCCGCCAGCATTACCACCGCCCGCGCCTGACGCGGGCCGGCGCAGCGTTGCCGCGCCGCGGTTGATTCCGTCATCAACACCCACTCGACTTTCAAAATTCTCGTAGCGTTGCTAGATAACGCCCAAAATCCGGACAGAAAGAGATTCGCCGATGCCACAGGATAAGGCCGGTACAGAACCCACCGAAGATGCACGTGATTGGAGCAAGACACTGTTCCTGCCCAAGACAGACTTTCCAATGCGGGCTGGTCTGCCGAAAATGGAACCCAACCTCCTCGAGCGCTGGAACAAGATCGACCTCTACGCGCGCCTGCGCGAAGCCGGCAAAGGCCGCGCAAAATTTGTGCTGCATGATGGCCCGCCATACGCCAACGGCAACATCCACATTGGCACCGGTCTCAACAAGATCCTCAAGGACATCGTGGTCAAGTCGCAGCAGATGCTCGGTCGCGACTCCAACTATGTGCCGGGTTGGGATTGCCATGGCCTGCCGATCGAGTGGAAGGTCGAGGAAGAGTACCGCTCTAAGGGACGTGAGAAGCCGGATTTCTCTGACCCCAAAGCCATGCAGGCCTTCCGCACGGAATGCCGTGAATTCGCTGAACACTGGCTTGATGTGCAGCGCGAAGAGTTTAAGCGCCTCGGCGTGTTCGGCGATTGGGACAATCCCTATACGACCATGGCCTATCGCGCCGAAGCCTGGATCGCATCCGAGCTTATGAAGTTCGCCAAGAACGGCTTGCTCTATCGCGGCTCCAAGCCGGTGATGTGGTCGGTCGTCGAGCAAACCGCGCTGGCCGAAGCGGAGGTCGAATACCACGACTACGAGAGCGACACGATCTTCGCCAAGTTCCGGGTCGTCGGAGTCGATTGGGGGCCAGGAACAGAACTCAAAGAACGACTTCAGGAGCTTCTAGGAGCGTCAATCGTCATCTGGACGACAACTCCTTGGACAATGCCGGGCAACCGCGCGATCTGCTATTCCGATAAGCTCGATTACGGGCTCTACGAAGTTACTGAGGCACCGGACGGCAATTGGGCGGCGCCGGGAGACAAGATCATACTTGCAGGTGCGCTTGTTGAGAGCGTGATGAAATCAGCCAAGGTCGACGCTTATGAGCGCCGGGCCGATGTAACAGGCGAAATGCTTGCTGCCGTCACGTGCGCACATCCTCTGAGAGGCGCAGGTCTTGGCGGTTACCAGTTCGATGTGCCGTTGCTTTCGGGTGATCACGTAACCGATGAGGCGGGTACCGGTTTCGTCCACACGGCACCTGGTCATGGTCGCGAAGACTTTGAAGCCTGGATGGAGCGTGGCCGAGAGCTGAGCGATCGCGGTATCGAAACCGCGATCCCGTTCACGGTCGGCGCCGACGGCAAATTCACATCGGATGCGCCAGGGTTCGAAGGCGGCGAAGTCATCACCGAAAAAGGTAAGAAAGGCAATGCCAACAAATTGGTGATCGACGCGCTCGTTAAAGAAAACGCTTTGATCGCGCGCGGTCGCCTGAAGCACCAGTATCCACATTCGTGGCGCTCTAAGAAGCCGGTGATCTTCCGCAACACGCCGCAGTGGTTCGTCTACATGGATCAGACATTCAAGACGGAGCGCAGTAGCAACCAGACTTTGCGTGACGCAGCATTGCAGGCAATCTCTGAGACCGAGTTCGTACCAAAGAGCGGCCAGAACCGCCTGCGTGGCATGATCGAAGCGCGCCCGGACTGGGTGCTGTCACGTCAGCGTGCATGGGGTGTGCCGATAACTGTGTTCGTTAACAACGAGACGGCTGAAGTCATCCCGAGCGCGACTTTTAAACATGCAGAAGAACTAAGCAAACGCATCTCCGATGCCATCGGTACCGAAGGTGCCGATGCCTGGTTTGCTGCCGGTGCACGCGAACGTTTCCTCGAAGGCCTAGTCGACAATCCGGCCGATTGGGAACAAGTCACCGACATTCTCGATGTCTGGTTCGATTCTGGATCAACACACGCTTTCACAATGGAAGATCCGGAAGCGTTCCCTGGCCTAACCGGTATCAATCGCACCGTCGATGGTGGCACAGATACGGTGATGTATCTCGAAGGATCGGATCAGCATCGCGGCTGGTTCCATTCCTCATTGCTCGAAAGCTGCGGCACGCGTGGTCGCGCACCTTATGACATCGTGCTGACGCATGGCTTCGTTCTCGACGAGAAGGGCCAGAAGATGTCGAAGTCGTTGGGCAACACCACTGCACCGCAGGATGTTATCAAGCAGATGGGGGCAGACATTCTTCGCCTGTGGGTCGCGTCGTCGGATTATTCCGATGACCTTCGCATCGGGCCTGAAATCCTGAAGACGTTTGTTGAGACCTACCGCAAGCTCCGAAATTCGATGCGCTGGATGCTCGGCGCGTTGCATCACTTCGATGCGGGCGACGCCGTTGCCTTCGACAAGCTGCCTCCGCTGGAGCGGTTCATGCTGCATCGCCTGGCGGAGCTGGATAATGAGATCCAAGATGCTTACGAGAAGTACGAGTATCGACGTGTCGTGTCGGCACTGTCGACCTTCATGAACGCCGACCTATCGGCCTTCTATTTCGATGTTCGCAAGGACGCGCTTTATTGCGAAGCGCATTCGTCTGAAAAGCGTTTGGCGGCATTGACGGTCATCTCTGAAATCTTCGACCGCTGCACGGTCTGGCTGGCTCCAATTCTTTGTTTCACAGCTGAAGAGGCTTGGATCTGCCGACATCCTTCAGACAAGGGCTCCGTGCATCTGGAAGTACTACCCGAAGCCAAGACGGAATGGCTGGACGGCGCTCTCGCCGATCAGTTCGAGCGTGTCATGCGCGTGCGCCGTGTTGTGACCGGTGCGCTTGAAATCGAGCGCCGCGAGAAGCGGATCGGATCGAGCCTGGAGGCCGCACCGGTGATCCATGTTGATCAAGACGATCTTCGAGCGGCGTTTGATGGGCTCGATGTCGCCGAGATCATGATCACCAGCGACGCGACCCTGACTGCAGATGCAGCACCAAGTGATGCGTTTACCATTCCCGAGGTCGCAGGCGTGGCCGTCGTACCAAAACTGGCAGTCGGTCAAAAATGTGCCAGATCCTGGCGTATCGTTGATGATGTTGGTTCGGATCCAGAGTTTCCGGATCTTTCGGCAAGGGATGCAGCTGCAGTGCGGGAATTCGACGCCAAGGGACTAGGCGCGGCTTCCTAGAAACAGGCAGTTTGAGCATGCGACGAGAGGCAGACCATGAGCGATGTGACCAACACCTCGGAGCACTGGATCTGGGGCAGGTACTCGCCTCTGGGTCTGTCTGTCGCGCTGGTCGCATTCCTGGCCGATCAGCTCCATAAGTGGTGGATGCTGTCGGTTTGGGAGCTTCAGCTCCACGATCGGATCTTCGTAACGTCCTTCTACAATCTGGTTTACTATAGCAATAAGGGTATTAGTTTCAGCCTGTTACAGATGGATGGAGCTGGCCAATACCTGTTGTCGGGTTTCGCTGTGATCGTATCGATCGCGATGGCGATATGGCTAGCCAAATCGGGTGATTCGCGCTTGATGGCCATCAGTGTGGGGCTGATCATCGGCGGCGCGCTGGGGAACGCCCTTGATCGCCTGCACCTAGGCGGCGTGGCGGACTTTTTTGAATTCCACATCTACGGCTTCTACTGGCCGGCCTTTAACATTGCAGATGCAGCAATTGTTGCCGGTGTCGCCGGCCTGTTGTACGACTTGGTCATTCCGAGTCGCAAAGGCGCCGCAAATCAGGCGTAGATCGCTCAAAGCCCCTGGGACGGGCTGCTGGGATGGAGAGACAGGCATGCATTCCGTTTTGAAAAGAACGTTTCGATCGGGCGTGATCGTCGCTTGCGGTCTCTTATTGTCTGGCTGCGCGGGCTATGATGTCGAGCTTAAAGGCGGCGTGTTTGATGTTTTGGGCATAAGCGATATCGGTAAGAAGAAGGCTGAACCGAAAATGGCTCAGCGCACCGGGATCGTCGTCCCCCCGCGAACAGCGGCACTTCCCGTTCCGGGTTCACGTCCGGCTCCACAACAAGTGGCTTCTGCAGGCGGTCAACAATGGCCCGTAAATCCTGAAGATGCGCAGGCAGGCAAGAAGCAAGCCCTGTTAAACCAACAAGCAGCTTTTTGCTCCAAGGAGAGGCAAAAACTTGAGGCAGGCCTCATAACGGTTCTTGCTGAGGGGCCGCTTGGCAGCTGCGAAGAATCCATCCTCAAGAATTTCACGGGACAACGGGTGCTTGAGCGCAAAGCAGATAAGCCCGTACAGTAGCGATACAGGGCGTTCCGCACGTTAACCTACAACGCCTACCGTGTTTCCATTTCGACAGTGTTCTTTGCTCTCGAGTCCATAGGGTCGCGATATCGGTTGATTACCTAGTGAACTAGGTTCAGTTTGCAATCCTGCACATTTTGCTTACTTGTAAACGTGGATCGATTTTGATCCATTGGATGAGGCGCGGCGATGACCTGCCTGCATCCAAAAGCATTTCTCTCGAACAGAAGGCCACTAGTTACCTTGATGGAAGCATCCGTGCACCTCGATAATGGAGCCGCACCCGGGCAATCCGGTGCACAGTCTAGTTTCCTCGATAACGGTATGCAGGTTGTCGTCATCCCCGACCATCGCGCGCCCGTGGCGACGCATATGGTTTGGTACCGCGTCGGCGCAGCTGATGAAGCGCCAGGTGAGTCCGGCGTCGCGCACTTTCTTGAGCATCTGATGTTCAAGGGCACAGAGAACCTCGCGACCGGCGAATTTTTCAAGACTGTGGCGCTGCTCGGTGGACAGGAAAACGCATTCACAGGTCAGGATGTAACGGCCTACTTCCAACGCGTCGCAAGTGATCGGTTGCCGGAAGTGATGCGACTAGAATCTGAGCGCATGACCAAGCTGCTGTTTGATGAAGATGAAGTGGCAACTGAGCGTGATGTTGTTCTTGAGGAACGACGCATGCGGATTGAGAACAATCCACCCGCCATTCTTGCGGAACAAATGAATGCTGCTCTCTATCTGTCACATACCTATAGCACTCCGATCATTGGTTGGATGCATGAAATAGAGCAGCTGACGCGTGAGGAAACGCGTGCCTTTTATCAACGCCATTACGCACCAAACAACGCCATTTTGGTGGTGGCAGGTGATGTCGACCTTAGTCAGGTCATGGCATTGGCGCGCGAGCACTACGGCAGCATCCCAAGCAACAAGGATGTGTTCCAGCGTCCGCGTCCACGTGAACCGCAAAGCCAGGCGGCTCGCCGCGTGGAACTGCGCCATGAACGCGCCGGCCAACCTATGCTTCAGCGATACTATTTGGCGCCAAGTTATGTGACCGCTGAGCCCGGAGATGCAGAGGCTCTTGATTTGCTCATGAAAGTTGTTGCTAGTGGCGCAACTAGCCGGCTCTACAAGGCGCTCGTTACCAACGATAAGATTGCATCAAACGCCGGTGGCTATTACTCAGGTGCAGCGCGTGACTATGGCAAAATTGTTCTCTACGGTCTCCCCGCAGAAGGCCACAATCTGGAGGAGATCGAGGCGGCCATTAACACTGTACTGGACGACATCGTCGAGAACGGTATTTCGGAAGCCGAATTGGAACGGGCGAAGAAAGTTTATCTGGCTGATGACATCTACGAGCGTGACAGCCAGACAACAATGGCGCGCCGCTACGGTTATGGGCTTGTGACCGGTCAAACGATCGAAGACATCGAAAGCTGGCCTTCGCGGATCGAAAGCGTCACGCTTGAACAAACACAACAAGCTGCGCGCAAACATCTGGATATTCGCAACTCGGTCACCGGTATCCTGGTGCCTGATGCAAGCGCTTAGCAAGTAAGGCCGAAACTAACTGTGATCCTGTAGCCGTCTCCAGCCGATTGCTCCGACGAAAGTTTAGTCGAGCTGAAGACTGTTGCTGCCAATACAAATGCAAGCTCCTACCCGTCGAAAGGCGACGACGAAATGAAGATACAGGAAGTCACCAGTCCTGGCGGATTGTCGGCATGGCTCGTTGAGGAACATCGAGTGCCTCTGCTGGCCATGCGGTTTGCGTTTTCCGGGGGCTGTGCCCAGGATCCGGTCGAGAAGCCTGGAGTCGCCAACTTCGTGAGCGTCATGTTGGATGAGGGCGCCGGTCCCTACGGTTCGCAGGAGTTTCAAGAGCTGCAGGAAGAGCTGGCGCTGCGCATGTCGTTCTCTGCGGGACGCGATGCCTTCTATGGCAACTTTGAAACTCTCATCGCGAATCTCCAACCATCAGCCGAGCTCCTGAAGTTCGCGCTGACCGAGCCACGTTTCGAAGAAGCCGCCGTTGAAAGATTGCGAAGCCAGCTGCTGGCCAATCTGGCGTTTGCCACCAAGGACCCGCGCCGTGTCGCACAGTGGGCTTGGGCGCGGCAGGCCTATCCCGATCACCCTTACGGCCGACCGACAGAAGGAACGGACGAGAGCATCGCGTCGATCTCAGCTGCCGATCTCAAGTCCTATGCCGGCAATAACTTCGCACGTTCTAACTTGAAGGTTGCAGTGGTCGGGGCCATCGACGCGAGTGCTCTGGGCCGTCTGCTGGATGACATCTTTGGCGGCCTTCCCAAGGAACCGGAGCTCCTCGAAACTGAAGCCATTGCACTGGGTAATCAAGGGACTACTGAGATAATCAAAATGGCAGTGCCGCAGTCCGTGGTACTTGCCGGCCTCCCAGGTATTCTAAGAAGCGACCCTGACTACGTGCCGGCTTTCGTCATGAACCACATCTTGGGTGGTGGAACATTCTCATCGAAGCTTATGACAGAGGTTCGAGAGAAGCGAGGCCTTGCTTACTCTGTAAGTAGTCATCTGAGTTCACATGATCGGGCCGGTGCGATCATAGCGCAGTTCGCGACAAAGAACGAAAGTGCCGGTGAGGCGCTGGATGTGACGCGGCAGCAGATGAAGCTCATTGCTGAGCACGGTGTGACAGAAGAAGAGCTCAGGGATGCAAAGAGCTTCCTGACTGGCTCTTACCCACTGCGCTTCGACACAAACGGCAAGATCGCAACCCAACTGCTCGGTATTCAGCTCGAAAATCTCGGCAAGGATTATCCGGATACCCGCAACGAGAAAGTGAATGCCGTCACAACGCAAGACATTGAACGGGTTGCGAAGCAGTTGCTTGATACGCAGAACATGATGGTCGCTATCGTTGGCGAACCTGAGAACCTCAGCTGAAGCCAGTCGAACGGCCTATGTCTTTCTTCACGCAGGATATGTCAGGTTGCCTCGCCGAAGTAATCGGGAGCAACGGCCTCAGCAACCATGAGCTGCAGGCAATGGACGAAGAAGTTACTGCTGCTCTGTCCAGGCTACGCACTGCAGTGAGAGCGGGAACACTTCCATTCGCGCGCCTTGATCAAACAACTGAAGCTCTCGCAGCGACGGTCGAAGAAACCTATGAGCGGCTGGCCATCGATGCGCGGACAATCATGTTTTTTGGATGCGGTGGCGCAGGGAAGGTTGCCCAAACAATCGCTCAATTTGGCGGGTGGAGCATTCCGGGTGTTATGTCCGGCACCCAGCGTCGGCGCCCGGTAACCCGGTTTTACAGCAGTGCTGACCCTGTCACGATTGCCGGTGCACTGTCGCGCTCCGATTTGGACAAGACACGCTTTGTCTTCGCGTCGAAGGATGGCGATGTATCAACAGTTGCTCAGTTGCTGGCGGCGTTGGAAGCGGTTCGACAAAGTGGACATTGCGATAGCATAGCAAGTTCATTCCTTGTCATGACCGGGCCTGCGCAACCTGGCGTGACCAACGGTTTGCTTCAGCTCAGCGAACATCTGGGAATTCCTTGTCTGCAATTCCCAGCCGATATCGATGAGAGCTTTGCTGCTTTGACCGTCGCGGGGCTCCTGCCAGCCGCTGCTAGAGGTTTGGACATTCGCAAGATCCTGGATGGTGCCAAATCAGTTATTGAAGACGTCACGAACGAGACACGAACCGACCAACTTGCATTGAGCCGTTCTGCTGCGGTGGCGGTGGGGCTCAGCCGCTACCGGAACTGTCGCCACGAGGTCATCGCTCCTTTGGACGACCGGCTGGCGGAACTTGCAAGCTATTGGGCACAGCTCCTTCAAGCACGCGGCAGCCGACCCGGGGACTCTGAGACTATCATTGCAAGCCGGGGAGTACAGGATCTTGTCGGTCATCTTGAGACCGCGCAAGAAGGGCTGACATCGAGTTATCTGACTTTTCTGCAGACCACTTCCGAAGAGGCCGGGCCGCGGCTTCAGTCTGAACTCGCGACCATTGCCGGAGTGGATGGTTTGGCGGGGCAAACGCTCAGAGATCTGAATCGCGCGCAACAGGAAGCGCTTCAGACGACACTCAAAGACCGGGGGCAGCCACTGCGGACCATCAGTGTTCCGGAGCTGAACGAATCAGCCCTTGGCGCACTGCTGATGCATACGATGCTCGAAGCTGTCTTAGTCGCTGACCTGCATGGACTGAAACTCCGTCAGGATGCCGTGTTAAAACATCTCGATTATGAGACGCTGGCAGCACTGCAGACTGTGAATGATACACGCGGCTGTTGATGCAACTTAAGCCGACTCGCTCTAGAGTGATGGGCAAACGGAACGGTCCAAACTAGTGGATTTGAACGATGGCCATTCGGCAACTCCGGCCGGAGACGATCAATCGCATCGCAGCTGGCGAGGTCATTGAACGCCCAGCAAGTGTCGTCAAGGAACTTGTCGAGAACGCAATCGACGCCGGCGCACGCAATATTGAGGTTGTCACTGCTGGCGGCGGTCTCTCGCTGATCCGCGTGAGTGATGACGGCCATGGCATGTCCCCTGACGACTTGAGTTTGTCCGTTGAGCGACATGCCACCTCCAAGCTGCGTGACGAAGACCTCTTGGATATTCGAACGATGGGCTTTCGCGGTGAAGCGCTGCCGTCCATTGGCTCAATCGCCTTGCTCTCAATCACGTCGGGGCTGTCTGGCACAGGAGAGGCCCACGAGATCATCGTGCGCCGCGGTGAGAAGCAGGCTTTAAAGCCTGCAGCACACAATACTGGAACGCGGATTGAAGTCCGTGACTTGTTCTCGGCAACGCCGGCACGGTTGAAGTTTCTAAAGTCCGAGCGCGCTGAGAACATGGCCATTGGAGATGTCGTAAAGCGCCTCGCCATGGCGCATCCGCACATTGGCTTTTCTCTGACAACAGGAGAACGTCGCAGCCTGAGCCTGGAGTCAGGATCACTGGATGACAATGATCTTCTGCATCGTCTTGGTCGCATCATGGGGCGGGACTTTGTGGAAGACGCACTACTTCTGGCAGGCGAACGAAATGGAATCCAGTTGCGCGGGTTTTGCGGACTACCAACCCTCAACCGCGCGGACTCAACGATGCAGTTTCTCTTCGTCAACGGTCGACCCGTCCGCGACAAGCTTTTGGTCGGCGCCGTGCGTGGCGCTTACGGCGACCTGGTACCCAAAGGACGCCACCCGTACCTGGCTCTATTCATTGATCTCGATCCGCACGAAGTCGACGTCAATGTGCATCCAGCCAAGTCCGAAGTACGGTTCCGGGAGCCGGGAGTGGTCAGGCAGTTGATTGTTTCCGGGATACGCCATGTCCTGGAAGAGGCGGGCCACCGCGCATCTGCTGCTGGAGGCGCAGCAGCGTTCGAGGCCATGGTGACCGGGGCATCGGCAGGGATGGCTGCTGGCGCCGCACGGCCAGAGCCGGCAACGGCAATGAGGCCACAAAGACCGCAGCGCACGGCGAACTATACGGCAGGCTTCGGTGAGGCGATGCAGGCCCCGTTTGACTCGATGGGCGTACCATCAGCCGAGACCGTGAACGACGACATCCAAGCGGCCACGATCGAAGAGCTGAGCCACCATCCCCTGGGCGCGGCACGGGCCCAGGTGCACGAAAATTACATCATCGCGCAGACCGATAATTCCGTGGTCATTGTAGACCAGCACGCAGCGCACGAGCGCCTAGTCTACCAAAAGCTGAAGGCAACTTTGGCTGCAGGCGGCATTGCAACTCAGGGCCTGCTCATTCCGGAAATAGTGAGCTTGGACAGCGACGATGTCGAACTTCTCGATGCGGCCAAGGAGCAGTTGTCGGAACTCGGCCTCGTCATCGACCGCTTTGGCATTGATGCAGTTGCCGTGCGCGAAATTCCTGCTTTGTTGGGTAAGGCGGATATCAAAGGACTGGTCACTGATCTTGCCTCGGAACTCCGCAACGAGGGTACGGGTCAGATCCTGCAGGACCGGCTTGACGCGGTCTGCTCAACGATGGCCTGTCACGGCAGTGTCCGCTCTGGCAGAAGACTAACCGCGCAGGAAATGAATACCTTGCTCAGGGATATGGAGGCGACGCCGGGTTCAGGCCAGTGCAATCATGGTCGTCCAACGTACATCGAACTCCAGCTGACTGACATCGAGAAGCTTTTCTCTCGCCGCTGAGACGCAGCCCGTCCGAATGGGCTTGAGTTAGCCGGGAACATTCCCATAGCGCGCAATTGAAATTTGCGTCGTACCGTAAGCGCGATGATCGATTAGCTCGAAACCATCGGGCAAATCTACCTCCGCCTGAGTTTCTTCCTCAATCACGATGATGGCGCGGTCATCCAACCAGCCACCTTCAAGAGCGCTCTTGAGCGCGCGTTCGGAGAGGCCCTGACCGTAGGGTGGGTCAAGTAACACAAG
Source organism: Hyphomicrobiaceae bacterium (assembly GCA_965247245.1). Taxonomy (GTDB): domain Bacteria; phylum Pseudomonadota; class Alphaproteobacteria; order Rhizobiales; family Hyphomicrobiaceae; genus Tectiglobus. The sequence continues at coordinate 771,664 of CBDFGV010000001.1, forward strand.
AGAAAACTTCAGCTGCTTCAACGAGGGGCCAAGCTTGGTGGCGTCGCGACGGAAAATGCGCGTCACCCCGCCAAGTCCAAAGGTTGTCAGGTTGTCCTGGATGACAGCTCGGGCAGCCGGACTTTGCTCAACAAAAACGCAGGACGCTGCTCCGCGAGATAGGGCCTCAATTCCCAGTGCACCGGTTCCTGCAAACAGATCCAAGACATGTGCATCTGCAATCTCGAAATCGTCGATGCTGTGCTCTAGGATATTGAACAGAGCCTGGCGAACCTTATCAGAGGTCGGTCGTAAGTCGCCGCTACGCGGTCTGGCAAGTGCGCGCCCTTTCAGCTCTCCTCCAACAACCCGCATCAGCGTTCGCCACGCCTTGTGCCGGATCTTGCGCCAGTTTCTGATCTGCGTGCTCGTTGCTTGCGTGCAGGCGATGGCGTGTCGGGTCGTGCGGTCGGCAGGCCAAGCTTCTGCGCAAAATCCTTGGTCAAGCGGCTGGCAATCGCTTTGCCCGGCACCTCTTCGAGTTGGCCTGCAGGCAGATCCAACAACTCGAAGGGACCAAACGAAGTCCGGATGAGGCGATTGACCTTCAGACCAAGGCTGCCAAGGACCTTCCTGACCTCCCTGTTCTTACCTTCGCGCAAACCGATCGATAGCCAGCAATTTCCGGATTGGAAAGAATCCAATGTCGCTTCAATAGGGCCGTAACGCACACCGTCCAAAACGATGCCTTCTTTCAACTCATCCAACTCGGCTTGCGTCACGCGACCATAGCCGCGCACGCGATACTTGCGCTGCCAACCGGTTGAAGGCAGCTCGATATGACGGGCGAGTTCTCCTGATGTCGTCAGGAGAAGCAAGCCTTCAGTGTTATAATCAAGTCGGCCTATGGAGATGACGCGCGGCATGTCAGCTGGCAGTTTGTCAAACACCGTTTCGCGACCCTGTGGGTCACTGTGAGTCGTAATCAGACCGCGTGGTTTATGAAACCGCCAAAGCCTCACATTCTGAGCCATCGGCAGGGCCTTGCCATCCACAACCACCTTATCGGCTGCGGTGACATTCAATGCGGGCGAGTCAATGGTTCGACCGTTAACAGATACGCGACCGTCGGCGATCCAGCGCTCAGCATCGCGGCGCGAGCAAAGACCCGCCGTCGCCATGGCCTTGGCAATGCGCATGCTGTCACCGACGCTTGGTCCAGAAGCGGCCTTTGTCGTGACTTTCGATTTCCGAGGTGTATTGGCATTGCGCGCCGGGCCTCCGGCAACCTTTGAGCCGCCAACTGAGCGCTTGCCAGGGCGAGAACGCGAACCCGTCCGGCCAGCACCCGTTGCGCGCTTCGAATCTGAATTCCGGCCTTGACCTTTGCCGCCGTTCTGCATGTGATGGCCTTCCAATATCGCACACCATATATGGCACTTTCCATCCCCATGAGTCACATGGAAACCGCATTGATCGAAGCACGACTCGCCGCAGAGCGCGGCGAGGTGCCGGTTGGCGCCGTCCTGGTTTCAAAGGACGGGGAAACCAAGATCAAAAGCGGTAATCGTATGCGCGAGCTTACAGACCCGTCCGCCCATGCGGAGTTGTTGGTGATCCGTCAGGCATGCAAGGAACGCGGCAGTGATCGGTTGCCGGATTACGATCTCTACGTCACGCTGGAGCCCTGCACAATGTGTGCCGCCGCGATCTCTTTTGCACGTATTCGCAGGCTCTATTTCGGAGCAACTGATCCAAAGATGGGCGCAGTTGAGAGTGGGGTCAGGTTCTTCTCGCAAGCCACCTGCCATCACCGTCCCGAAGTCTATGGCGGGATCGCTGCCAAAGAAGCTGCATTGCTCATGAAGACCTTTTTCGAGACGCGCCGCTCATGCTGATCCGTCGCTGCAGTCTCGCGTTGCTCCTGGCTTTGCTGTGTTCGTCGCCAGCACGCGCAGAAGATCTGACGATTGCAGTCGTTGGGCCAATGACTGGGCAGTTCGCCCCGTTCGGTGCGCAACTCCGCGCTGGGGTGGAGCAGGCAGTTTCTGATATCAACGTCAAGGCGGGTGTGAACGGTCGCCGAGTAGCTGTCATCGTCGAGGATGACGCGTGCGATCCTGTGAAGGCAGTAACTGCTGCAGCCAAGGTAGCAGCCAGGCGGGTATCACTGGTGATTGGTCACTTTTGCTCTCGCGCTTCGATCCCCGCCTCCAGGGTTTATGCGCAGGCAGGCATTCTGCAGATCTCGCCGGCCTCAACCCATCCCGAGCTAACGAAAGAGCGTTCCGGTCCGACCATCTTTCGACTAAGCGGACGCGATGACCAGCAAGCCAAGGTTGCGACCTCATACTTCGTCGGCAAGAATGACGGCCGAAGCATTGCGGTCATTCACGATGAAAGTGTTTTTGGTTTGTGGTTGGCGAACCAGGCACGCGTGGAGATCAAGGCGGCCGGCTTGGACACGCCGAGTCTCGAAGCCTTAACTGGTGATCCGACGACACTTGTCGCCAAGCTGAAGACAACCGGTGTCGGGTCGGTTTACTTCACAGGCAATCATTCGTCTGCCGCACGCATGATCCAGGAACTGCGCAAGCAGGGCATGGACACAAGGCTGATCGGCAGCAATGCGCTGGCAACTCAAGAATTCTGGCAGGCCGCTGGCATTGCAGGCGAAGGGACGATCCTAACAGCGCTTTGGGATCCCCGCTCCCATCCAGCAGCCAAGGCAGTCGTTGCAAAACTGCGCGCGCAGCGTATCGAGCCAGGGCGCTTTATACTGTACGCCTACGCGGCCGTAGAAGCATGGGCGCAAGCCGTTGGATCTGCGGGGTCGTTTCAGACCAAGGTTATCAGTAAGCGCCTAAGTAGCGCGAAATTCAGTACGGTGCTTGGTACTTTCTCGTTTGATCAGAACGGAGACCCCAGCCTTTCTTTCTTTAGGCTGCATCAATGGCGGGTTGGCAGATATGGGCCACTCGACTGAAATAACAATACGATCAAGCGGACGAGCATAATCGTCTGAAAACAAATCTGTATTTGCTGCAAGTGGTGGAATTGGGCGTTGCACTGAAGCCACGATGGACTTTGGGAATCCGGTGAAAATTGCTTCAATCTTCGCAAATTCTAGTTGGTCGGAATAGCTTGAGCGCGCAATTGTCCGCACGAGCATAATGCGCGGTCTGTGGTTATCTCAGTTTGTCCAGCAGGTCGTTGGAAGTGGAGTGAATGGCGTTATGGCTCCGACCAAAAGTTATCAATCAAAAAGTTTGCATTCTATTCGGCAGACGATTGGCCGGTTTCTGCGCGTGTGGCCAAGTCTGCTGTTTGCTCTGCTGGGCCTAAGTCTTTTGCCAATCCACGCCGCAAAAGCGCAGACCGAGGCTCAGGCCGCCAGCGGACCACCATTTCACATCGCTGTCCTCGTCAATTCCGGTTCGGTCAAACCCTGCTACGACAACGGCGTTATTGCGGCCATCGAAAAGATGACCAGCCTGGCGCAAGAGGAAATCAACAAGGCTGGTGGTGTCAACGGTCGACCCATCGAGGTGCGATTGATTGATGACGAGGACCTGACCGAGAAGACAATCGTCAATGTCCGCGAGGCACTGAAGGACAAGCAGCTTCTCGGGATCATCGGTTTGTCCAATGACTTCACGGCAAGGGCTGTCTTCGCGTCACTCCGGGACGAGCTGGAGCAGTCGAAGATACCGTTCGTGACCAGTATCTCGGACAACACCATATTCAATGGCCTGACCAACGTCTTTTCGACCGAGCCGTCACGCCAGCAGGAAGGCTTGCCGATTATCGCTGCCTTCATCCAACACCTCAAAATGAGCCATGTTGGCTTTGTAGGCTTGGCAGGTTCTGATGAAAGTGAGGATGTCGGCAATCAGCTATTGAGTAAGCTCGGCTTCGACAATCTGTTGTGGGACATCCAACTTAAGCGACGCAGCGGCCGCCTCGACGCAGCGCAGCTGGCTGAAGCGGTCAAATTGGCCGGCCAGCCGATGACCGGCAAGAACGGCAAGGAACAGCCGACCTCCATGTTGGTTGTAGATCTGCAGAGAGATCGCGCCGGCCAGTTCATCAAGGCGCTCATGGATGCGAGGGTAACGCCGGGCCTCTTCATCACCGGTGACATCAACGAGATCTCAAAAGACATCGTCAACAACTATCCCAACGCGATCTATCAGCTTGCCTGGGATGAATTGCCTGAGGTTTACAACAACCGTCTTCTCGAACTCGTTGGCGAAGAAAAGCCTGATCAGGGTTTGTTCGCAGGGCGCCTATCTCTCGAGAGGCTTCCGGAAGTTTATGAGAACCGTATGAAGGGCCTGGTCGGGAATGAGCGCCAGCACCAGTGGGTGTTTACAGACAAGAAGCGATTGGACTCTCCGGGCTGGCAAAACGGAACATGCAAGGAACGGCAGCTGACAGGGAGGCCTAATCCTTTAGAGCCGGACAACATGCGCGCCATCATGCTCGGTGCGCAGAATGCCGATCTAGTCGCAATGATTGCAACCGCAGCGCGCAAAGCGAATGGTGACATGGAGATCGCGGACCGGCGAGCAGCGATCGTCAAAGAGTTTATCGAAACCTATGCGGATGGCAAAGGAGCGTTCAAAGGACGGTTGCGAAACTGGTCATTTGTACCCGACAAGCGAACCGCCACCCGACGCCCGTTGATCACCATTTTGCCGCGAGGGCTTGGCCGCTTGCAGCTTGCACCGGTACAATTTGCACGTGTGCGCAACCAGAAGCTCCGTCAGATTGATACGCTCTACCTCGATATCGACCTGGTCCGTGCTCACAGTATCGATGACAACCGCAAATCATTCCTCGCGGATTTTTACGTTGCAATGCGTGGCAGTCAGAACGCCAAGATCGAAAACATCGAATTCGCCAACGCCTATATTGATCCACGAACCGGAGGACGCCAGCTTTCGATCGATGTGCTGCATGCCGGTGGCCCAAGCGATGTCTATCCAAGCACCATGCGCATCTACCGCGTCTCAGGCCGTTTTCTGTTCAAGCCCAAGCTGGCGAACTATCCATTCGATAGCCAGCAGTTCTCGTTGGAGTTGCAACCCAAGAGCGGTAAGTTGCCGTTCATTGTGCAGCCGCCTCCGCTTGAACTGCGCGACAAGGATCTCGTGACAGACAGCTGGATTCAACACCAGCAGTACGTCGGTTATTCAGCTGATTTCATTCCCGTTGTCGATGCCTTCACCCACGAACCAAGTGTCGTGCCGTTCTATACGGCCAGCTTCACATGGAAAATGAAGCGGGAAACCACAGATTACTTCCTACGTGTGGTTGTACCATTGGCCTTCATTCTAATCGTGGCCTACTTGTCAATCTTCATTCCGCAATCTCACCTTGAGGCCATCGTTACAATCCAGATTACCGCGCTTCTGTCGGCTGTTGCGCTCTATCTGAGCTTGCCAAAACTCGAGTCGGAGTCGGCCACCATTTCCGATCGAATATTCGTGTTTGATTACATGATGGTGAGCTTCATGATCGTGATATCCATTCTTCGGATCAACCAGCGCATCGCTAAACGCAAATGGTTGGATGGCATGTTGAGCTTCATCCATATCTTCATCATTCCAGTCGTTGTTCTGCTGATGATTTTCTCGGTCTATCAGGTCAGTTCGCTCCAGGCCTGAGGTCTGGGCGCCGCCTTAAAAAGGTTCGGGGGATCGGAGGGTGACATGCGCGCCGATATATACGGGCTTGAGCGCATGTTACTGTTCAGAGTGGGCATAAGCGACCGGATGCCAAAGCCAATTTGCGTGCGCTGATGGCGGTGCAATCCACGCGAAGATCCGCCTCATCAATTGGCATAGATCAATAACCAAACCGTTGACAAAACACAGTCCGCCATCCATCAATGCGGGAACTGTAAGTTGGTGTGGGTAGCAAAATTTTAGCTGCTTTCCACGGACGAGGGTCGGAGCTGAACGTTCTTTCGATCTATGCGCTAATCAGGCGCCAGGAAGGACGAGACATCGCGGGATGGGTTCGAATTCGGATGATTGTGTTGCACCTGTCTAGGATTGCTCTCAGTGTTGTCTGCCTAGGATGGCTTGCCCAGTCCGCTACATCGCAGATCCTCACGCGCGAGGCCATCGATCGCAGTACCGTCAGTGTCATCACCGGACCGAACGGAAGCTTACGAGCACGCTTGGCAGCGGATCTGGCCGCCGTGCTTGACGAAGATAGAAACCTCCGGGTTCTGCCGGTGGGAGGACGCGGCGCCCTCTCCGATATCGCCGACATTCTCTATCTGCGCGGGATGGATCTGGCTATCATTCCAACGAGCGCTCTCTACTATGCCGAGCGCAATCGCCTGTTTCCATCAATGAAGCGCAAGTTGCGCTACATCACCCGAACCTACATACAAACAGCACACCTTGTTGCCGGCGCGAATGTGCAATCACTGCAGGATCTAAATGGTCAGCAGATCAATTTGGTGAGCAGGTTTTCCGGCCCGTATGTGACCGCCCAGATTGCGTTCCCAAAATTCAAATTGAATTACCGGCCGGTCTACATGGATCAACGCCTCGCGTTGGACAAGGTCGCTAAGGGCGAAATCGCAGCCACCTTGATCATGTCCGGTCGGCCCAGTCCTTTGCTCAACGAGATCAAGAAAGATCAGAAGCTGAAGCTGATCCCGATCCCGTTCAACAAGGACCTGCCTGAAGTTTATTTCGCTGATGAGTTGTCGAGCACGGACTATCCCAATCTCATAACCAATGGTCAGTCGGTTCCGAGTATTGCCACGTCCGCGGCGCTCATGGTCTACAACTTCAAGACCGGAACAACGCGCTACGGCAAAGTGGCGCGATTTGTCGATGCCTTTCTTTCGCGCCTTGAGGAATTCCAGGCACCGCCACGTCATCCGCGCTGGAACGACATCAATTTGAACGCGACCCTGCAGGGGTGGGGGCGCTTCGGACCTGCTGAACAATGGTTGAAGAACAACCCAGTGCCGGTCGCGACAGTGGCGCGTGCCCCTGTGACCGTAAAGAAGAAGCGCAAAAGCTTGAAGGAGTTGTTCCAGGAGTTCATCGCGGCGCAGGCGAGAGCAGGTAAGTCAGAAGAGCTGTTGCGCGCTAACAAGGAAGAACTGTTCAAGAAGTTTGTCGACTGGCAGCGAACGAGGCGCGCGGCCGCAGCCAAGCCAACACCTGCAAAACCAAAAAAGGCCAAGCGTAGTCTGCGGGCCCTGTTCCGGCAGTTCATTGCAGAGGAAGTCGCAAGAGTTGGCAAGGAAAACGTCATGGCCTTGTCAAAGGCCGAGTTATATCAGCGCTTCTTGGCTTGGCGTCAAAGAACAGCTGCAAACTAGAACTATGGGGAATCAGCTCCGGGTTCGGAGCGTGCAAGAGGTATGGGGCTCGCAAGCGGCCTGTCAGGGAATACGCGTTATGCCGTCAAACTCCACAAATTCGATACTGCGGACTGCAGCCGGCGTGTTGGTCGGGTTGATGACAGTGCTGACGTCCGTGTATGCGTACGCGCAGTCGCCCAAGACGAAGATGGTCGTACCCTATGGCAAGGGCGGCGGTTCGGATCAGTTGAGCCGCGCGATGGCCAAAAGTGTGGAACAGATTTCGCAAACGCGTTTTGACATCGTCAATATCAAGAAGGGTGCTGGCCTCGGCGCAATCCCGAATTTTATGGCGCTGCCGGCGAACGGCTATAACGTCATCGAGCACATCGACGACATCGCCGCCGCCTACGCCATTGGCGCCACCAATGTGCATCCGGCCCGGGACTGGGAACCCCTCGCGATCGTGCAGCTTGCTTTTAGCCAGTTGTTTATCAAATCCGATGACAAGCGCTTCAGTGATTGGCGATCGTTCATTGCTTACGCGAAGGCCAACCCCAAAAAGGTCGTTGTGGCCAACGTCTCTTATGATGGGTCGATGGAAAACATCACGATGCGTAAGTTGGAGGCAGAGCTCGGCTTTGAGACGCGTCAGGTAAGTTTCGATAACATCAAGGATCGCTACGAAGCCGTCTTCCTCGGCCGCGCTGATGCCCTATTCGAACAACCAGGTGATGTGCGGTCTTATCTCGACTCCGGACGGTTGAAGCCGGTGCTGACTTTCTTTAATGAGCGACCGTCTGCCTTTGCCAACGTGCCGACGCATAAAGAAGTTGGCGCCAAGTTCGAACCGCTTCTGAGATTTCGCGGGTTCTTTGTCAAAAAGGGAACGCCGCCGCAGCGCCTGACATACCTTCAGAATCTCTTTGCCGCCGCTTACAAGACGCCTTCGTTCCAGAAGTTCAACGAAAGCAAATACATGACGATCATCGATCCGTTCAGAGATCCTCAATCGTCGAAGCAGCTGATCAATCAGACCATCAAGAGCTATTCCAAATCCTATCAGGATTTTCTCGCACAGACGCTCAACGAATATTTCAAGCGCCAGTAGCAGGCCAGAACGCCCGTTCATTAGGCAATCTCCCATGATCAATGGCGAAATCCTAGACGTCACTTCTTGTTGATGTCTGGCACCAACTCAGCCGTGTCGAGTTGAATTGACGGCCGAATGACATGGCGGCAAACTCTCATTGCTAGATAGGGGAAATTGTCCGGCGTCGCGTTCGTCGTCGGGGGGCGAGACGTTCGGACCGGAGGCTGCAGTGCGCCTCAACGGTCAGGAGTGATTGATGCGAATTCCCATTTGGTTTGCGGTTGTTAGCATCGCAGCCAGCTTGTCTTATTCGGGGGCAAATGCAGGCTCCCTACTAGATTATTGGACAGGCAAAGGCGGGCACTTCTTCGGTGGCAAGTGCTGTTATTGTGTACAGGCTGAGCGCCATGAAGTCCGTGGCGAAGACCACATTTTTTGGGTTGAGGGCAAGGAAAAGATAGTCAAGCAACATCAGGTTCGCATCACACCAGATCCTGAAGGGCGAAAGATTTATTACTGCAGTGGCGGCATGCATCTGCCCAAAGAGGTCCCGCACGATCGGTGTGGCCTGATCAGGGGGGCAAGCTAGTCCTCTTCACGACGCGAAAAGCAACAGTCTATTGACAGATAAGATTTCGACCGGTTTGAACTTCGCGCTTGAACATCCGCTGCCGCGGATCGGTTTAGCGCTGGGCGGCGGTGCCGCGCGCGGACTGGCCCATATTCATGCGCTACAGGCTTTTGATGAGCTCGGCATAAAACCGAGCGTTATTTCCGGTTCTTCCATCGGAGCACTCTACGGGGCTGCATTCGCATCCGGCCTGTCAGCCTCATACATTCATTCACTGACTGTCGAGAGTCTATCGTCTCGGTTCGATCTTATTCGACAGCTCTACTCGGCACGCACACCACCTTTGCAGCGCCTCCTCAATGTCCTGCCGTTGCGATCTGCTCTGCTTGATCCGCTCGCGCTGTTGGACATTCTGCTGCCAAAGCAGATGGCGACAACATTCGATCAACTGGAAATACCTCTGCGCATCATTGCGACCAATCTGACAGAACGCGACGCGACCGTTTTGCGTGATGGCGATTTGCGCAGTGCCATTGGTGCCAGTATGGCCATTCCTGTCTTGTTCTCGCCCGTTGAAGTCGGTGGTGATTTGCTAGCCGACGGCAGCATCGTCAATCCGTTGCCTTATGATGTGTTGCAAGATGAAGTCGATCTCGTTGTCGCCGTTGATGTCAGTGGCGGCGGCCGGGCCAGCGATGAGCCACCCAGTGCATCGATGTATTCCGTGCTGACGCTATCAGCACAAATCGTCCAGAAGACACTCATCCAGGAAAGACTGCTGCGATCACCGCCGGACGTCTATGTCGAGGTCGAACTCGATCAGTTTGGAGCGTTCCAATTTCACAAAGCCGAGTCCATTCTGTCGGCTTCGGCACCGTTGAAGGACCGGCTTAAGTCGCAGTTGGTCAGAGTTCTATCCAGCGAGAAGATCGCGTGACGTCCGCTTTCTCCATCAAGCCGATTTGAGAAAGCTCAATACTGCAGCTGCTGTATCTCCCGGATTCTCCTCTGCCAGGAAGTGACCCGAGTCAATCGCTTGGCCTTCTACGGAGTGACACCAGTTCTGCCAAACATCAAGCGGATTGAGTTTGCCGAGGCCGAGGTAGTTGGTACCCCAGAGGACGAGGCTTGGGGCGGAAATCTTTCGACCATCAGCACGGTCTTGCTCGTCGACTGTCCGATCAAATGAGGCACCCGCTCGGTAATCTTCGCAGAGTGCATGAATGCGTTGCCGATCAGCAAACAGGGCACGGTACTGCTCCAAGGCATCTGGATCGAAGGCGGCAAGCGTCTTGTCTTTGGTCCAGCTTTTCAGAGTCCAGTCCGCGTAGAATTCTCCATGGGACCCAATCAGTTTCTCAGGTAACGGGTAGCCCTGTGCGAGAAACATCCAATGATAGCCTGACAGCGCTTTGTTCGCGTCCATAGCATCCCATTGTTCGATCGTCGGCACGATGTCCAGGAGCACCAGACGGTTGACGGCCTCGGGGGTATCTAATGCCAGACGATAGGCCACGCGTGCGCCGCGATCATGGCCCATAACATGGAACTGGCCATAGCCCAGTTGCTGCATAACTGCGACTGCATCCCTTGCCATCGCACGTTTGGAATACTGTGTGTGACTATCGTCGCTAGCCGGCGCAGAGCTTTTGCCATAGCCGCGCATATCCATGGCAATGAGAGTGAAGTCGCCTGCGAGTATCGGAGCGAGCTTATGCCAGCAGGCGTGGGTTTGAGGATAGCCGTGAAGGCAGAGAAGTGCTGGGCCAGATCCACCGACACGAGCGTGAAAACTCAATCCATCTATATCCAGTACGTGCGTCGCAAATCCCGGAAAGAGGTCAGCCGCTTCAGTCATCTGGAGAGCTCCACGAAATCAGATTAGCATTCCGGCGCTTCCCAATCAGGCGTGTCGATCAGCTTTCGCGTTGTACTGCGCGCCAACCGATGTCCCGTCGGCAGAAACCACCGGGCCACTCGATGTTGTCAATCGCGGAATAGGCCTTGGTCTGCGCCTCGGACACTGTTGCGCCAACGGCAGTGACATTCAATACCCTGCCACCCGTCGCGATGATCCGTCCGTCCTCGTTGGCTGTTCCGGCATGGAAGACCTCAACCGCATCGTCATCGATTGAGGCCAGACCTTTGATCTCACTGCCCGTCTCAGGCGCAGCCGGATAGCCATTGGCTGCCATGACGACGGTGAGCGCAGCATCATCACGCCAGCGCATATCAAAGTTTGCAAGGACGCCATCACAGGTCGCAATCAGTGCTGGCAACAAATCCGACTTGAGCCGCATCATCAGGACCTGGCATTCAGGGTCACCGAAGCGCACGTTGTACTCGATGAGCTTCGGCGCGCCGGCATCGATCATCAGACCGGCATAGAGTACGCCTTTGAACGGCGTCCCGCGCGCAGACATACCACGAACGGTCGGCTCGATGATTTCCGCCATCACACGGTCGCAGACATCCTGGGTCAGAATTGGTGCAGGAGAGTAAGCGCCCATGCCGCCCGTATTGGGACCTGTATCACCGTCACCAACACGCTTGTGGTCCTGTGCAGTCGCGAGTGGAACAGCCGTGGTGCCATCGACGAAGGCAAAGAAGCTAGCTTCCTCACCCATCAAAAACTCTTCGATGACGACCTCGCTGCCGGCGTCACCAAATGACCCGCCGAAGCACATATCAATCGCCTGCATCGCATCGTCTTCGTGATTGGCAATGATGACGCCTTTGCCCGCAGCCAGGCCATCCGCCTTGATGACGATTGGCAGTTCCTGTTCGCGGACATAGGCGCGTGCTGCTTCAGCATCGCTAAAGCGACTGTACCGTGCTGTCGGGATGTTGAACTCCTGACAGAAGTCTTTGGTGAAACCCTTCGAAGCTTCCAGTTGGGCTGCGGCTTTGCTCGGCCCGAACGTCTTGATACCGGAGGCCTGCAGAGAATCGACGACCCCGTCGACAAGCGGAGCTTCCGGTCCGACAACGACCAGTCCGATATTCTCTCGTTGGCAAAAAGCGGCAATACCCGCATGATCGGCGTGGCTGAGCGCAACACAGCTTGCGACCTGCGCAATACCCGCATTTCCTGGCGCACAGTACAGGTTGTCTAGTAAAGGGCTGGCGGACAAGGCCCAGGCCAACGCGTGTTCGCGGCCGCCCCCACCTAGGATCAGCACATTCATTTTGACGGCATCCCGGATTAGCCAATTTTCAACGACCGGCAACAATCCGCACTAGATCGCAGCAAAGCGCTGCTCTGGCAACGCTAAATGTTTCTGTCCACAATTGACCGCGATTTTTCGGTACGGACCGTTTCGGTGTATAAACACGCCTTTACAACTTGAATGGATTCGATTCGTGAACCAGCCAGCGTTTAAGGTCAAACGCGCAACAAATGCCGCAGAATTCACCGTTTCCGAACTATCCGGAGCAATTAAGAAAACGGTCGAAGATGGCTTTGGGCATGTCCGCCTGCGCGGCGAGATTTCGGGCTATCGCGGACCCCATTCTTCCGGCCATTGCTACTTCGCGCTGAAGGACGATCGCTCAAAAATCGAAGCGGTCATCTGGCGCGGTGTCTTCAGCAAACTCAAGATCAAGCCCGAGGAAGGGATGGAGGTTGTCGCGCAAGGCCGCGTGACAACTTATCCAAACTCGTCGAAGTACCAGATCGTCATTGAGGCGCTCGAGCCGGCCGGTGTCGGTGCGCTGATGGCGCTTCTTGAAGAACGCAAGAAGAAGTTTGCCGCCGAGGGTCTCTTCGATGAGGCGCGAAAGCGCAAACTGCCATTCCTGCCGCGTGTTGTTGGTATCGTAACATCTCCCACGGGCGCGGTCATTCGAGACATGATGCACGGTTTCATGGAGCGCTGCCCTGCGCACGTGATTGTCTGGCCAGCACGCGTTCAGGGAGATGGGAGCGCGGAAGAGGTCGCGGCAGGTATTCGCGGTTTCAATGCCTTGCCTGAACAAGGCGGTCGGATCCCGCGGCCGGACTTACTTATCGTGGCGCGCGGTGGTGGCAGCCTGGAAGATCTTTGGTCGTTCAATGAGGAAGTGGTCGTTCGTGCTGCTGCTGAAAGCCAGATCCCGCTGATTTCAGCCGTCGGTCACGAAACGGATTGGACGCTTATTGATTTGGTCGCAGATGCTCGCGCCCCCACGCCGACCAAAGCGGCAGAGTGGGCCGTTCCTGTATTCTCTGATCTTGCATCTCAGATCGATGAGCTATCGCATCGGCTGAAAACAGCGACGCGGCGCAGCATGGAAGATGCGCGAACAAATTTGCGCGCCGCAGCTCGAGGGCTGCCGCGGCCGCAGGATTTGATTGCACTGCCACGGCAGCGCTTCGACGCCGTTGAACGAAGATTGTCCTACGGCCTGCTGACCAACACGAGAGCTCTCGGCAGCCGGTTTGCCACGGTATCCGCCCGACTGCGTCCGAACATGTTGCTGTCCATGGCTCAGGCCTCAAGATCGCGGCTCGAACTCCTGCAACGTCGGCAATCGGCTTCGCTGCATGCGATTGTCGGTCGTGAGCGGACCAAGTTTGAACGTGTCAGAGGCCGGCTCACGCCTGAGCCGATCCGCTATCGTCTCAAATACGGCCGAGAACGTTTCCTCGGTCTGTCGAAACAGGCCAGCAATGCCCAGGCCCGACTGGTTGATGAACTCAGAAAGCGTCTGGAGGCAAGCGGTAAACTGCTTCAATCGCTGAGCTATCAAAGCGTCCTGGAACGTGGTTTCGCGGTTGTACGCAATACGGACGGCGAGACGATACGATCAGTCGAACAGGTCCACCCCGGTCTCGCGCTCGACGTCGAAGTCAAAGACGGCAAGTTCCGGGTCGAAAAGCCGGGCACAGCAAAGCCTGGCGAACCTGGCGGCACATCCAGACCGAGGGCCAAGCCCGGTAGCGTGCGAAGTCTTGTCTCAGAACGTGGCAAAGGTGGCGGTGGTCAGGGGTCACTCTTTTGACCTTGTTTCACCAATAGCGTAAGGCATTGACTGGTGACCGAACCGAGCATCAAGAAGCCGCCGCCGACGGAGCAATAGACATGAGCTCATCCGACAGTTTTCTGGGACTGAAGGGCGAAGCCCGCGTGAAGTACCTGGATAGCGATTTTCAGGTAATGGCTCCGGGAGACTACGTGCGCTGCGCAGTGACGGGTAAGGCCATACCGCTGGCGGATCTCAAGTATTGGAGCGTCGACCTGCAGGAGCCTTATCTCTCTGCGGAAGTCTCGGTTAAGCGTTATAAAGAGCTACTCGAGGACAAATAACTCGCTGCGTAGGTCAGTCCGCTTAGCTCCTTGCAGCACGAACTGTTCTTTGAACTTTTTCACGTAGCTGGTGCGATCCATTGCCAACGACAATGAGTTCGATCGCAAGTGGACGGCACTGCGACCGGAGCTCGGAATGGCTGTCCAAGGTCGGGTCCAGGCGGACCAGATCTTTCTCGGTCGTGACAAGCTGACATCCCTTCGTCTCGGCCAGCAACAGCAATTCTCTGGCATGCTTGTCGGTCAAAGGTTGATGGTCAGGGAATGTCCTCGTTTCCTGTAGCACGCCGCCGTATTGCCGGATCAGATTGTAAAACCGATCTGGATTGCCAATGCCGGCAAATGCGACAATGGGCTTGTCTGTAAGCCAGGTCAGCTCGCCTTGCGGCGCGACGGTAGCCGACGCCACCAAGCCTTCGTAGGATCGGGGCAGCCAGTCCGGCGCAGGGCGTGTTTCTGTAGTGTTCATGTCGCTGGCACCGGCGTCATAGTTGATGATCACAATGTCGGTTATGGCTAGTTGTTGCGCCAGCGATGCGCGCAAGGGGCCGGCCGGAATCACCTTTCCATTTCCAAGCCCACGTTCGGCGCTGACTACCGAAATCACCAGATCCTTCTTCAGAGATGGGTTCTGAAGACCATCATCCATAAGGATCACGTTGCCGAGGCTCCTTTCGCATACGAATTGTCCTCCTAGGCCCCTGTCTCTCGAAATGACGACAGGGGCAGTTGCTGACAACAAGAGAGGCTCGTCGCCAACCTGAGTTGCACGATCGATATGCGGTTGAACGAGGTGTGGTCCCCTTATGCTCCCGCCAAACCCCCGTGAAAGGAACACTGGCTGCAGTCCAAGCTCTTGCAAGTTGTTAGCAAGCCAAATCGACATCGGCGTTTTGCCGGTGCCGCCGGCAGTAAAGTTTCCAATGCAGATAACGGGAATGGGCAGTTCCACGATTGGCTTTCGGCGCAATCTCTGAGCGGCAATCGAGTCATAAACGGTTGCGATAGGCGACAGCAGCTGACCGACCAACGCCTGCGGATTACGATACCACCAGCTCGGCTCATCAAGAGGCACGCTTGAGATCCCGTTGATCGGTCGGCAACAGTGGAAGGAGGGCGTCGACGGTTTTCTCCAAGGCACCGGTTAGAGAATTGACGGCTGCCACAGCGCCCTCACTCAACTGGCTTGCCTTGTTCGGGCTCGTCAAGATGTCACTGACGGCTTCAGCCATTTCATCGGCTGACGTCACCTGGATCGCGCCGTTATTCTTAAGGAGTGCAGAATAGGCATCTGCAAAATTGCCTTGGTCAGGCCCGGTCAAGATATTTGCACCAAAGCGAATAGCTTCAACTGGGTTTTGGCCGCCTTTAGGCGTGATTGAACCACCAATAAACGCGATCGGGGTAACGGAATAGAATGTCCCAAGTTCGCCAATGGTATCCGCCACATAGACGTCCGAGTTCTTAGGCAGCTCACCCTTGCTTCGTTGGGCAACTTCAAGCCCTTGCTGCCTTGCGAGAGCACAGACATGTTCGCCGCGCTGGGGATGGCGAGGAGCAATGACGGTGAGCAGATCGGGATATTGTGCGGCAAGTTTAGTGTGTGCCTCCAGAACGATCTCTTCTTCGCCCGGATGTGTGCTCGCTGCCATCCAGAGATTTCGATCGCCCAAAGCCTCCTTCAATGCACGCTGCTTGACGTCGTCGACGGGTAGCAGTGGGGCATCAATCTTGAGATTGCCGGCATTGCGAACGTCGCGCGCGCCGAGTTCGCGAAAGCGGCGCGTTAGCAGTGCATTCTGAGCCAACACCAACTGGAGACGGCTAAAGAGCGGGATCGCCATCGCCTTGTTCTTGCGCCACCGGCGATAGGAACGGTCGGACATGCGCCCATTCACGATAGCAAGTGGGATCTTACGCTCGTAAGCATCGAGAATGAGATTGGGCCAGATCTCCGACTCCGTCAGCACTGCGAGGTCTGGTTGCCAATGCTGAAGGAAGCGCCGGACATATTGCGGCGCATCGAGCGGCGCGTATTGGTGGACATCCCTTTCATCGAGGCGCTCAACGGCGAGCTTTGCAGACGTCACAGTGCCCGTCGTCAGGAGAAAGCGAATGTCCGGGCCGCGCTGTCTCAATGCATCGAAGAGGGGCAGTATTGCATTGGTCTCTCCAACACTGGCAGCATGAAACCAGGCAAGCGTACCTATTGGTCGCTCACGCCCCGCCACACCAAGGCGCTCGCTGAGGCGCTCACCATCTTCCTTGCCGCGTTTCTGGCGGTGTCGAAGTACGAGAGGCGCTGCGCGCGAGGATACCCGCGTGAGCGCGCGGTAAAACTTCAGTCCTGTGCTCGGGGCTGCGGCTGGCGCGTCGAGTGGCATCGCACTGGCCGGTGTTGCCCTCAGGTGATCGCTTCCGACCAACTTGTAGACGTCTGCTGTGGCGGTGTTCAGCCTGGTCTCTAGCTCGAGGCGGGCATGCTCTAGTTCTTCTTCCGTTGCGTTGGCTTCGACAAACAACGGCTCCCCAATCTTCATACCAATGTTGGAAAAGGGGAGGTTTACAGTCATCTTGCTCCAGGTGTTGAGCGCCTTGAAGCGTGAAGACGCGGTCGCGATCGGCAGAATCGGACGGCCCGACAACTGGGCCAGCCTGATCACGCCCGGACTTGCGCGCCGCGCTGGACCCGGTGGCACATCCGCGGTCATCGAGACACATTTTCCATCGGCAAGTGCGCGCACCGCGAGCCGCAGTGCTGTTGCGCCACCTCGGTCTTTCTTCCGGCCAGCCGCACCAGAACCGCGAATAAGCTCCATATTGAAGGTTTTGAGCGCCTCGCCCAACAAATCCGCGTCACCGTGGCGCGCAACCATAATGGCCACCGGGACTCCGGGCGGATTGAATGCAGGAATCAGCAGGAATTGACCGTGCCAGAACGCAAATATGCACGGGTGATGGGCTGCTGCCAGCGCCTCCAGGCCCTCGGAATCACTCAGAATTGTAGATGTCCGATGAACAAACCGGATATAAGGTCCACCCAATCGGCCCAGCCATCGCTTCATTCTGTGGTTTGCCTTCGGCACGTTCGCGATTCTATCCAGGCTTGTGGCGAGACAGTATCTCGACATAGACCCCTTTTGCGGGCCAGTCGACACATGTACCTTGAATACGTTGTGTAGAGCGGATATGGACCGCATATGGTCTGGGGTAAAGCGGAAAACTCGAACATAGAACGAGTCGAGTAACCTATCGGGCAATCATAGCGAAATCGATCATCGAGTTGAATGGCCAAATTCGGAAAAACAGCGCGAACCGTGTTGAAGCATGCCGGCTTGCGCACGAGGTTGGCCATGATGACATATTCGCCAGATTGGCTGAAAAGCAGTGTAGGCCCTATACTGTCCTTCGGCGATATGCTGTTCATCGACCACGGCGTATTCCGTATGTTCTACCTGAACCTGCACCGGATCGCTGACACTGACGTTTGGCGTTCTGCGCAGCCTGCCCCGCATCATATCGCCCGAATGGCCAAAAAAGAGGGTATCCGCACGATTGTAAATCTGCGCGGCGAACGGATGTGCGGCAGCTATTGGCTTGAGGAAGAGGCCTGTCGCAAGCACGGTATCGCGTTCGAGAACTATCAGGTGCGTTCGAGAGCAGCTCCAAGCGTCGCAGAATTACGTGGAGCCCGCGACCTGTTCCAGCGCGTCGAATACCCAATGTGGATGCATTGCAAGTCAGGAGCAGATCGCGCGGGCTTGATGAGTGTTCTTTATCTCCATGTTCACAAGGGCGTGCCTATCGAGGAAGCGGTCAAGCAACTCTCGCTGAAGTACGGTCATATCCGACAGGCTGACACGGGGGTGTTGGACTATTTCTTCGAACGCTATATCGCGTACAACAAAGAAAATCCGATCGAATTCTTTGATTGGGTCGAGACGGTTTACGACGACACCGAAGTGCGTGATACTTTCCGAGCACAAGGTTGGGCAAACCGGATCGTCAATACGATCTTGCGGCGAGAGTAACCCTAAAAAACATTCTCAATCGTTTTCAGCCGTTTCATCATCACTTGAAGCCTCTGCCATCAGAAGTTGTGACCGGCACAACTCGGCATAAGCCCCGTCAGCTGCCAAAAGCTCTGCGTGGCGGCCGTTTTCGACGATTCGTCCCTGATCCATGACGCAGATCATATCCGCGTTCTGCACGGTCGAGAGCCGGTGAGCGATAACGAAGGTCGTTCGATCCTTTGCAAACTGGGCAAGTGCTTGCTGTACAAGGCGTTCCGAATGGGTATCGAGCGCACTCGTTGCTTCATCAAGCAGCAGGATCGGAGCATTCTTTAAGATAGCGCGCGCCAAAGCGAGGCGCTGTCTCTGACCGCCCGAAAGCCTTGAACCACTGTCACCAATTTTGGTTTCGTAGCCATCACTCTGGGCGACGATAAACTCGTGCGCAGCAGCTGCATTGGCAGCGGCAATGATATCCTCGTCGCTAGCATCCGGCCGCCCTATGGCAACGTTGGCTTTGATCGTATCGTCGAACAGTGTGACGTCCTGGCTAACGATCGCAATGTTATCACGCAGGCTTGCAACAGTGACGTCCCGGATGTCCTGCCCGTCAATCAAGATCCGACCATCGGAGACATCAAAGAGGCGTGGAATAAGATTGATCAGGGTCGATTTTCCAGCGCCTGATCGACCAACCAACGCAACCGTTGTGCCACCCTCTGCCGTGAGGCAAAGCTCTTGCACGGCGGGCACGGTTTCAACTTCGTGTTGATACTCAGAATAAGTGAACGTCACGTTGTCGAAAACGATCTGGCCGTCTGAAATTGCCAGCGGTTGAGCGTTGGAGCGATCAACAATCTGGGGGCGGTCGTCGATCAACTCATAAATCCGCTCGGCGGCCGCAAGGCCCTCATTCATCCGAGCCATGAGGTTGCCAACCGCTCGGATCGGCTGAGCAGCCAGAAGCAAAGCGCTCACGAAGCCCATGAAGTCGCCAACTGTCGATTGGCCAGCCGCTATGCGCCAATAAGCCAATGCAATGACGCCCGCCACTGCAATGCCGCCAAGCGCTTCGAGCATTGGGTCGAGACGCGCGCGCGCCTTCAAAGCCTTGAATCGAAGCGAGTAGACCTCCTCGAAACTGTTGTTGAGGCGGCCAACGGCATAACCCTCAAGGCGAAAGGTCTTGATGAGACGAGAAGCTGACAACTTCTCAGTCAACAACGCCGTCATATCTCCGAGTTCAATCTGGGTACGCTTCGCAACGCGGCGCAATCTCTTGGAAATGATGGCAATTGGCCAAGCAGCAATCGGATAAACACCCAGCACGATCAACGACATGACCGGATCGAGATAGATCATCGTGCCGATCAGGACGAAGATCGACAGTGTATCCCTCACCGCCGTATTGAGGCCGGCCTGTGTTGCCATCTGCACCGCACCGACGTCATTCGTCAGGCGCGACACCCTCTGGCCGGGTGCCTCCTGTGTCTGTCGTGCGAAATCAGCGGCCATCAGTTGCGCAAAGGCGCGCTTCTGTATGTCTGTGCCGATGCGAAACGCGATGCGGTTGCTTGCGACATTCTGCAAGTACATTAGGAGGCTACGCATTGCGGTAATGCCGATAACAGCCACCAGCACCCAGTGCAGCACACCTTGATCCTTGGCATTCAGGATCGTGTCGAACGAGTGCTTGATGATAATGGGATAGCCACCGGTCACGGCCGCTAGACCCGCTGTGAGGATGAGTGCCCAAACGATCTGCCACCACAGCGGGCGCACAAACTCATTCAGGTAACGAATGAGAAGGTCTGACCGAAATCCGTCTTTCGGTGCCCTCTGGCCGGCTTCATTCGCTACTGACGAGGGTTGTGCTGGATTGTCTTTCACAGCCACTCCGGAGGCTTTGGACTCATCATCGGTTGCATACCACAATGACCCTCACGGAGCCGTGCGACAACTCCACGTCAGTTAACGTGAGATTGGTTTGGCCTAAAGCGCCGCTGTGCGCCTTATTCACCGTTTTCCGGTTCCAGCAGACGATGCAGATGAACCACGAAGTACCTCATCTGAGCATTATCAACTGTGCGTTGCGCTGCATTCTTCCAGGCATCGAATGCAGTAGCATAGTTCGGGTAAATTCCGACAATGTCTAGCTGATCGAGGTCTTTGAATGTCACGCCGCTCACATCGTCGAGCTCGCCGCCAAAAACGAGATGAAGGAGCTGTTTCTCAGCATCTGATTCAGTCATTGAAGCGTCCTGTGCACATTCTTTGGAGTTGTTCGGATTGATCGCCACGCGAAAAGAGATTGCTGCCACTACTGCCCGTAGAGCGCCATTTCGCCCAGCAGCCCGGCGAGAAACAGCCAACCCACATAGCGATTCGACTTGAATCGCGTCAGGCAGTTGTCTGGATCATTAGTATCCAATGTCAGGATTTGCCAGAGGCAATGAAGCGCAACTAGTCCAAGCGCCAGAGCAAACGCAGTGCCGGTTCCGGCTAGAAAGCCTGTACAGGCCCATAGCGCGAGGGCGCCGCCATAGAACAGAAACAACCATTTCGGTGTGTCATCACCAAAGCGAAGCGCAGTCGACTTGAGACCCAGGGTAGCATCATCTTCTTTGTCCTGGTGCGCGTAGATCGTGTCGTAGCCAATCGTCCAAAGCACGCACCCCGCGTACAATAGGACCGGAGCGACAGC
Organism: Hyphomicrobiaceae bacterium; assembly: GCA_965247245.1. Taxonomy (GTDB): domain Bacteria; phylum Pseudomonadota; class Alphaproteobacteria; order Rhizobiales; family Hyphomicrobiaceae; genus Tectiglobus. Next base: position 792,651 of record CBDFGV010000001.1, read on the forward strand.
CAGCGAGCCATGGATCGCAGCCCAACCCACGAGCGCTCCCCACTTGAACGTCAGGCCCAGGATGACTTGCGGCCAGTAGGTAAATCGCTTGAAAAACGGATAAATCGCCACGAGCCCGAGCGAGGAGATCCCGAGCCAGATCGTGAACTGGTTGAACTGAACCAGGATCGCAAGCCCGATCAGGCATAACAAAATACCAAAGAACAGCGCTTGCCAAACCGTCACTTGGCCGGATGGTATCGGCCGCAGTTGGGTCCGATCGACCCGACCATCGTATTTGCGGTCAACAATATCGTTCCAGGTGCAACCAGCCCCACGCATAACGAAGGCGCCGACAAGGAATAGAACCGCGTAAAACAGGTTGGGCCAGGCATGGCCGGCGCTGACATGTCCGAGGGCTTGGCCCCACCAGCACGGGAATAGCAGCAGCCATGCGCCAATCGGCCGATCAAAGCGGGCCAACTTGAAGTATGGTTTGGCGAAATCGGGCGCAATACGGTCTACCCAGTTCTGCGCGTGGGCATCGCGGATAATTGACGGCTGTTGGTTTGCTTCGCTCATCTTTGGAAACGTGTCGACCGATGAATTGCCCAGCGACCCAGTGTTGCTCTACATTCGGCGCGCATCTTCACAAAAGAAGCCATCGCACAACATCGCTTCCCAAGGCATAGCAGGGGCGCACATGGCCGTACACGATTTTCGCGCTCAGCGCCTCTACTGCGATCATCCGCTGCATGAAGCGGCTGAGATCAGCTGTACCTCCGATCAATCGAACTATTTGATCAACACGCTGCGCATGGCGCTGGGAGATGAAATTCTCGTCTTCAACGGCCGTCAAGGTGAGTGGCGTGCCGAAGTCTCTCAGGTAGCAAAGAAATCATGCTCATTGCGGGTCCGCGAGCTGATCCGCGACCAAGCCGGGGGGCCTGACATTGCCTACTATTTTGCTCCGCTAAAGCGCGCAAGACTGGACTATCTGGTCCAAAAAGCTACGGAAATGGGAGTTGCGAGCATCCAGCCTGTTTACACCGCCCACACCGTCCCCAATCGGGTCAATATGGAGCGCCTCCAGGCCAATGTCATCGAAGCCGCCGAACAGTGCGGGGTGTTACGTGTTCCGGCCGTCAGCGCGCCTGAAAAGCTCTCCAAGATCGTTTCGGAGTGGGATCCAGGCCGCAGACTTGTTTTTGCGGATGAAGAGGCTGAGATGGCATCGCCTATCTCTGTTCTGGAAGGGCTTCGAGATCAACCCTGCGCCTTGATCATTGGCCCTGAGGGCGGCTTTAGCAGCGACGAGCGCTCCTTGCTTCTCAGACAGCCGTTCACGACCCGGATATCGCTCGGACCGCGGATCATGCGAGCTGATACGGCAGCTGTCGCCGCACTAGCGCTGATCAATGCCGTTATCGGAGATTGGAATTGAACCCTGCAGTCTGTGCGCTACATGTGCGGCAAGCGGGCTCATTCGAGATAATTTGGTTGTGTGTCCTGACGACGCTGTCCAATCATCGCATTCAAACCGACCCATTTGGAAAGATTGTTGCTTTGTCTACAAAAGAGCCTGGTGCTGAAAGCCCACCAGTTGAGTCCTACAGCGATCTCGTTGGCTGGATCGCCGCCGGTGAGAAACCTGAACCCGATTGGCGCATTGGAACGGAGCACGAGAAGTTCGTGTTTCGCACTGCTGACAAGTCGCCAGTTCCCTATGACGGTGATCACGGGATCCGCGCGCTCATGCAGGCACTCATCGACGATTTTGCGTGGGAGCCGATCAAAGAGGGCGAAACGATCATCGCGCTTAAGCGCTCGAATGGTCAAAGCACAGAAACGATTTCGCTCGAGCCGGGTGGTCAGTTCGAACTGTCTGGAGCACCATTGGCCACCTTGCATGCCACCTGCGCTGAGGCAGGCGAGCATCTGCGTGAGTGCTTGGCCATCGGTGAACGACTTGGCATTGGATTCTTGGGGCTCGGTTTCGCGCCGACCTGGCGTCTGGAAGACATGCCAACAATGCCGAAAAAGCGCTACGCTGTGATGACGCGTTACATGCCGGAAGTCGGCAAGCGCGGTCATGACATGATGTATCGCACGGCAACGATCCAAGTGAATTTGGACTATTCCGACGAAGCGGACATGGTCAAGAAGCTGCGCGTCTCGCTTGCCTTGCAAGCTATTGCAACAGCCATCTTTGCTTCCTCCCCTTTCACCGAGGGCCAGCCCAACGGCTTTAAATCACTGCGCAGTGAGGTTTGGCGCGATACCGATCCCAACCGCACAGGTCTGCTGCCGTTCGCATTCGAGGACGGCATGGGATACGAGCGCTACACGGACTACGCCCTCGATGTACCGATGTATTTCGTCTATCGCGATGGTGAGTACATCGACGTCGCCGGTGCCTCATTTCGCAAATTCCTTCAGGGCGAACTCGAGCAGTTACCAGGTGAAAAGCCAAACCATGATGACTGGGTCGACCATCTCACGACTTTGTTCCCGGAAGTGCGCCTGAAGCGTTTTCTGGAAATGCGAGGCGGCGACGGTGGCCCTTGGCGGCGGATCTGCGCCTTGCCGGCATTCTGGGTGGGCCTGCTTTACGATCAAACGGCTCTCGATGCCGCTTGGGACCTGGTCAAGGATTGGACCGCGGAGGAGCGCCTGGCGCTGCGTAACGCCGTTCCGCGCGACGGCCTTCAAGCACTGTTCAGAAACAAGACCGCACACGACATCGCGCGTGAGGCCGTCAAGATCTCTGCGACAGGCCTCAAGAATAGGCGCCGGCTCAATAGTAAAGGCGAAGACGAGACGATTTTCCTGGACTTCGCCGAGGAAGTGGCTGCCTCAGGACGTACACCGGCCGATGAGATGATGAACCGCTTTAACCTGTCGTGGCACAAAGAAATCGCCCGTGTTTTTGACGATTACGCTTTCTGACAAAGGGTAAACGGCCTCAACTGCCATCAAGTTCAGCTGATATTCATCAAAAATACTATAAGTCTGGGCGAAAGGGTCTAATGTAGAGGGTGCCGGGTTAGCTGACCGGCAGCGGAGGTCATTGTGAGCACACGAACTTGGCTTGGTTTGGGATTGGCTGTTTTGGCCGTCTGCGCAATTGCCGTGTCTATGCAAGGTATTACCTCTGAGAAAGCCGAGGCAAGCGCCTGTGCTCAAGCTTGTTATGCTCAACATGCGCAATGCAGAATCAATAAGAAGGGTAGTCGCCAGTGCGACGCCCAGCTTCGCCAGTGCAACAGGCGATGCAATAAGCGCTAGACCAATCCAGCGCCAGTTTTGGCGGCGAAACTTCCACTAAATTATCGACGTCACGCGCAACGGCATGCCGCCTTTTGGGCGCAACGTGACCCGACTGATCGGCTCCGGCAGGTGAGTGCCATCCCAATCGAACTTCGCCGCGCGGACAAACGTTGCGAGCAGGACAGTGGCCTCCAGCATTGCGAACGACATCCCGATGCAGGTTCGCGCCCCAACACCGAACGGCATGTACTGCGCGCGCGGAATGTCGGCTGCACGCTCCGGCAAAAAGCGGTCGGGATCAAATCGGTCAGGATCATCCCAAAGCTGTCTATGGCGATGCACGCAGAATATCGGAATAACAACCTGCGAGCCGGCAGGGACGATGGTGCCTTCTAGGTCAAAATCGCGAACCGGCTGGCGCGCCATTACGGGTGCCGGCGGATAGAGCCGCATCGATTCTTTCAAAACGCGCTCAGTGACATCCAGACTCTGAATGTGTTCATTGGAAATTAATCCGTCGCCAGCCACCCGACGCACTTCCTCGCGCACACGGTCTTGCCACTCAGGCGCTCGTGCAAGGAGATAGAGCGACCACGTCAGCGCCTTCGCCGTTGTCTCATGTCCGGCCATCAACAACGTCAGCAGGTTATCAACGAGAAGCTCATCACTCATCGGTCGATCGGTTTCAGGATCCCGCGCCTTCAAGAGCTGACCGAGCAAGTCCTGCGCATCGTCGACTCCCGAGTTTCGCCGTCTGGTAATGATGGCTTCAACCGCTGTCCGCATCTGACCAGCTGAACGGTTTAAGGCAAACACGGCAGGATGGGGCAGCCATTGCGGAACGCCTAACAACTCCCAAAGCATTTCCCACGGCACATGGGCGAGATAACGCTCACCGCCATGCTTGATCGTCTCGCTCTCAGCAGGTTCTCCGCCAGCTAGCATGGTGCGTGCGATCACACTAAACGTCACGTCTGCCATGTCACTATCGATGGCGCGCGTGTCGGAGTTTTCGGATTGCCATCTCTCGGTCAGTTGCTGTGCGGCTTCAGCCATCGCTGGCACATAGCCATTAAGTTCTGAATGACGGAACAGCGGCGCAATCACGCGTCTTTGCCAACGCCACTCTGGGCCATCGGATGTCAAAACGCCCTCTCGAATGGAGCGCTTGAAAACACGTTTCTCTAAAGGCGTTTTGACAAACAGATTATCTTTGTTTTGAAGGACACGTTCCGTCAGCTCTGGAGCTGTAACCCATGCGATGGCGGGTGCACCTGGGTTCTTCAGTACAACAAACCGATCTTCATAAACCTGCTGCGGCAATGCCAGCAAAGGATTACGAAGAAACCGCCAGGCAAATCGATAGATCGGAAGTGGTTGGACTGGCGGCGTGATCGTCGGCGGATACAGCGGTGCTGTTGGACTGGTCGCAATTGCATCGCTCATAACGAACACGCCTCTGCTGCTTGAGCTTTCGTCTCAGCATTCATATGGGAACATTCCTTGGAGAAGGAAACCGCGCTTGCGCTGCATCTGGTGCCCGCCTTTGCATCGTTCAGAAATACACAAAGAAAGCGCGTGCAACTACGAAGCCGGCACCGAGCATAACGCCGGCCCATACAATGCCCGCAATACCGCTGGCCAACAGAAAAGGACGAATGGGCATGGCGAGAATGCCAGCCGTCAGCGGAATGAATGGCCTGATGCCGAAGGCAAACTTGCTGGCGATGAGAGCAAACCATCCCCATTCGTGAAACACTGCGCGGCTGTAGGCCAGCACGTCAGGACGATCCCGAAAGGGCCAATAAAGTTGGACGTCGTTTTTGAAAATGCGCCCTAAGCCAAACGAGAAACTATCCCCACAGAGGGCACCCAGGGAGCCGGCGAGCCATAACAACAAAAGTGTATCGCCTGCCGTCGCATAAATCGCGCCAATCCCAGCGAAGATAAGCGTCGATGGAACAAGAATTGCGAGCAATACGACGCTCTCTGCAAAGGCAAACATGAACACGATCAGCATTGCCAGAGCCGGATGAGCCTCGGTCCAGGAGACAACGCCCGTAGTCCAGTTGTTATAGAATTCCGCAACCATACGTCCGCCAATCTGTTCGCTTGTACGAAACATACAATTTTGAAGAGTGTAAGACCGCACCGGTCAATGAAATAGGAATACAAACAAGGCCTTAGCAAGAGGTGGCTTGCCGCCGGCTAAGGTCAGGGTACGAGGCAGTTCGCAAGACGTGTGACATGTCCTGATGCTGGGATATGTGATACGGTGTCACTTCTCTATTTTGATTGCTCGACGAAAACGATTAATCATGTCAAACGGATGCGCGAGCGCCGTCGAATTTGACGACCGTGCGCAGGCCGCAGGCGAACAAGTCGCGGAAGTGCAGCGCGAGAGCGCATTGATCTGAGGAAAAGATTAGTAAGATGCAGGAGCCGGCTACGGATCACGGGGGAACCACCCGTTTGCGCAGCAAGAAGAACACGCGGCTACGCCAGGCCGTGCACCGCCACAAGGCGATTTCCCGGCAAGGTATCCAGGAAAGACTGTTCACCCTCGTGTTTTCTGGGCTGGTCTACCCACAAATTTGGGAAGACCCGATCGTGGATCTGGAAGCACTCGACCTCCAGCCTGACGATCACTTGGTGGCCATCGCATCCGGCGGTTGCAATATTCTGAGCTACCTATCTGCGGCACCGATCAAAGTGACAGCCGTTGATCTCAATCCGGCTCACGTCGCGCTCAATAAACTGAAGCAGGCTGCTGTTCGTCATCTCCCGGACTACCGGGCGTTTCATCGTTTTTTTGCCGAGGCCGATGGCCGCGATAACGTCAAGGCCTACGAAGATTACATTCGCCCGCACCTGGACGAGGTTTCTCGCAAGTATTGGGAAAGCCGCAACCTGTTTGGCCGTCGGCGGATTGGATACTTCCGCTCCAATCTCTATAGACACGGGTTACTAGGAACGTTCATTGGTGCAAGCCATCTTTTAGCCCGCGCGCATGGCCGCAATCCACGAAAGATGCTGACCGCACGGTCGCGCGAAGAGCAACGACAGATCTTTGAAGCGGAACTGGCGCCGTTGTTTGAGAAGCGCCACATCCGTTGGCTCTTGAACAAACCATCTGCATTGTTTGGATTGGGCATTCCGCCATCACAGTTCGAAGCCCTCAAGGGCAAAGAAACGCATATGTCTAAAGTTCTGCTCCAGCGCCTGGAGCGGCTCGCATGTGACTTTGACTTGCAGGACAACTATTTCGCATGGCAGGCCTTCGGTCGCCGCTATGCGACCGGCGGTGCTGGACCACTGCCGCCTTATCTCAAACCAGAAGCCTTCGATAACCTGCGCGAGCGCATCGATGACCTCGAAGTGCAGCATCGCTCGTTTACGGAGTATCTGGCAGCCAAGGAAGATGCGTCCCTCGACGCCTACGTCCTGCTTGATGCTCAGGACTGGATGACAGACGATATTCTCACCACGCTCTGGACCGAGATCGAGCGAACGGCAAAACCGGGTGCACGGGTGATTTTCCGTACCGCTGGTGAGGAGAGTATCCTACCGGGTCGCGTTTCTGACGATATTCTTGCCAAGTTCTCTTACGACGAAGATCGCGGGAAGGAATGGACCAAGCAGGATCGTTCATCGATCTATGGCGGTTTCCATCTCTATGTCCGCAAGGCTGATTAGGAGAGCGCAGCGTGAGCGAGGCGACCGAAGATGCCGCCCAGCATATGGACGGCATCTATAAGTATCAGCGCTACATTTACGATCTCACCCGCAAGTACTTTTTGCTCGGCCGGGACCGGCTCCTGGATGACCTGCAGCCGGAGCCTGATCAAGTGGTGCTCGAAGTTGGATGCGGCACAGGCCGCAACCTGATTCAGGCAGCGCGCCGCTATCCGGAAGCGCGCTTTTACGGCTTCGACATTTCAAACGAAATGCTGATCACGGCGCGGAGTTCGATCGAGCGGGCTGGTCTTTCCGATCGCATTACCTTGGCCCAAGGTGACGCCACATCATTCGACATGAAAGAACTCTTCGGTGTCGAAGCTGCCGATCGCATTTTCATATCCTATGCGCTTTCGATGATTCCGCCGTGGCGCGACGCAATTCCAGAAGCCGTCAAAGCATTGGCACCGCAAGGGCGCCTGCATATCGTTGACTTCGGACAGCAGAGTGGACTTCCGGCCTGGTACAAGTCCGTGCACTTCGCATGGCTTCGGAAATTCTCCGTTCACCCCAGTGCAGAGTTGGAGCAGGTGCTGCGAGAAATCGCTGATGGCGAAGGCGTGCGATTGAGTTTCCAGCGCCTTTACCGAGGCTATGCCGACTATGCAGTGCTAACACGTCCAGCCTAATCGATCAGAAATAGGCATCTCTGCCATGCGGAATTTGGCAATTCGCCAGGCCTTGATTTCAGATGCCGAAGCGATCCAGGCGATCTATGCGCCGATCGTTGAGAACACACCGATCTCTTTCGAGGAGAAACCGCCTTCGGCTGACGAAATGGCCAGCCGCATAACAGCAACGCGCGAACAGGGATATCCCTACCTCGTTGCCGATCAGGACGGCGATGCTGTTGCTTATGCCTACGCTGGACAGCATCGAGCAAGGGCCGCCTATCGCTGGTCTGTAGACGTCACGATCTATGTGGCGGAGGCGGCAAGGGGTGCAGGCATCGGCAAGGCACTCTACGAGGAACTGCTCCAACAACTCCGACAGGCCGAGTTTCATGCAGCTTTTGCCGGTATCGCCTTGCCCAACCCAGGCAGCGTGGGCCTGCACGAAGCAGTCGGCTTCACGCATGTCGGAACGTATCAGGAAGTCGGCTTCAAATTCGGCCGCTGGCATGACGTCGGATGGTGGCAACGGATCCTATAGGCCTGCGGTGGTCGTACCCGCTAACTCCTCACCGGCAGAAGTTAATCAGCGACTGGCATTGGCAGCTGCATGCTTGACCGCTTCAACGATATCGCCGACCACGCTCGAAACCAGATCCTCGTTGTCTCCTTCAGCCATCACACGGATGACAGGCTCGGTTCCTGATGGGCGAATGACAAGGCGGCCACCATCGCCAAGCTTCTGCTTGCCGGCATCAATCGCCTTCTTCACATTCTTTGCTTCGAGAGGCTTGCCCTTTTGGTAGCGCACATTTTCAAGCAACTGCGGCAAAGGCTCAAACCTCTGACAGACTTCGCTGACGGGTTTGCCAGTCGACACCACGACAGCAAGCACTTGCAGCGCCGAGACCAAGCCATCTCCTGTCGTCGTGAAATCCGACAATACAATATGCCCCGACTGCTCACCACCGACGTTAAAACCATGCTTGCGCATGTGTTCGACAACATAGCGGTCGCCGACGGGAGTCCGGGCAACCGAAAGGCCGAGTTCCTTGAGGTAGCGCTCTAATCCGAGGTTAGACATGACGGTCGCGACAATGCCGCCGGCAGCAAGTCGCCCGCGGCGATGCCAGCTTTCCCCGATCACGGCCATGAGCTGATCGCCATCGACGATTTCACCGCGCTCATCGACGATCACCACACGGTCGGCGTCACCATCGAGCGCGACGCCGATATCCGCGCGAAGTTCGCGCACCTTGTCGATCAATGTCCCCGGGGCTGTTGATCCGCACTCGAAATTAATATTGCGGCCGTTGGGCTCGTCGCCGATCTTAATAACTTCGGCACCGAGCTCCCAAAGGGCCTCTGGAGCAACGCGGTAGCCAGCACCGTTCGCACAATCGATGACGATACGCAGACCATCCAACCTAAGATTGCGCGGCAACGTACGCTTAGCGAATTCGATGTAGCGTTCACGGGCGCTTTCGACGCGATTTGCGCGGCCGATATTATTGGCATCAGCCATGATCTCTGCAGCATCGCTGTCCATGAGATCTTCGATCCGCGCTTCGATCTCGTCTGAGAGCTTGTAGCCATCGGCATCGAATAGCTTGATGCCATTGTCCTGGAATGGATTGTGAGAGGCGGAGATCATCACACCAATGTCGGCGCGTAGAGAGCGGGTCAGCATGGCCACTGCCGGCGTCGGCATCGGACCGAGTAGGAAGACATCGCATCCAACCGCCGTAAAGCCGGACATCAGCGCAGACTCGATCATATAGCCTGATAGACGGGTGTCTTTGCCGATCACCACGCGGTGGCGGTAACTACCACCATTGGCCATGATCTTGCCGGCCGCCATCCCAACCTTGAGCGCCATTTCCGACGTCATCGGATGCTCATTGGCCGGTCCACGGATGCCGTCAGTTCCAAAATAGCGGCGCGACATGCTCCCCCCTGTCTGCAGCCCCCGCAGCAATCTCAACCAGAGTTGCTACTGCTTTTCAGTGCACGAATGTTGCGGGCAACGTTATCCGCAACTGAACTGGGATGAAAGGCCTGTCACAAAGGCTATTCCCGGTTATCAATCAAAGATTGTGATCTATTCTTTCAGGGAGCCACGTTTAACCACTTCGTCGCGCAGTGAACATCGTCCATGTAGGTGTGGCGATTGTAGACACACCTGGAATCAGCCCATGTGTCGGCAGACACATGATCGCCGACGTAGACTGCTAGGCATGTCGGCGTGGAAGAACACAGGACGTGGGGAACAGAATGGCGTTTTTTGTGGCGGTGGCAAACCGGAAGGGCGGCGTTGGTAAGTCAACTGTTTCTGTCATGCTGGCATACGCCTATGCGATCTGGTCGAAGAAGAGGGTGCTGTTGATCGACCTTGATGCGCAGTCCAACTCCTCACTGATTCTTTTGGGTGGCGAGCGCTGGATTGAATCGCAACGAACGTCGAAGAATGTTGCCGCCTACATTGAGGATCGTCTCTATTCGATCGAGCAAACCAAGGTGCTCGACTATCTGATGCACGAAGTCGGTGATGTCGAGATGGCTCCAGGCCAACTCCCGGCAATGTCGCTGCTGCCCGGCTCACTGAGTTTCGAAGACATGCAGGACGAGCTCATCACCTACTACTCGCGGAACCAAACTCCGTTCCAGCAGGCCAAAGCCAAATGTGCTGAACACTTCCGAGCTGCTTTCAGCTTCGCCTCGCCATTGGCGGACGTCATCATCATGGACTGTGCACCAGGCCTTTCGAACGCAACCGCCGCAGCCCTCAAGCTGGCCAACAAAGTCATTGTGCCCTTTCGACCCGACGCCGTCTCAGAATTTGCTGTCGACCGGATTTCACAGATCGTCGAAGGGCGCAGTTTCGACGATGTGATGGCAACGCCACCAGCCGAACGCCGGTACATCTGCCTCGCAAACTACGTCCGCCCAGGTGGCCGCGATGCAATCTACGTCGATACGATTTCAGCCAACCATCCCATGTTAACGGCACAGATCCCGGCCATGCCGGATGTCGCCGACTCTTTTGATTTCCTCGGCGAATTGCAATCCATTGAAGAAAAGTATGGCGATGCAGTCGAACCAATGAAGGCGCTGCACGATGAGTTAACGCAAGTTATGCCAATCTAGTATTGCGCAGCTGGCGAAGCTGATTTCGGAAAGGGTACCTCAATGGCGAAGTCTTCGAAGACGTTGTCGGGACCAAGTCTGGGCCGCTTTTTCCGTCGTTTTTATCAGGCGCAGAGTCAGCTGGATAAGGAAACGGCGGAGCGTCTGACGCGCCTCTCAGTCCAGACATTTGCATCCATCCAACTTCGGCGCTTGCCGTGGGCTAAATTGAGAGCCAACACAGCTGATACGAAGCAGACGCCTGAGCGTGCAGCCAGTCAGCCGACAGCGCCGCAGGATGGCACGTCTGAGCCGAGCCCGAGCAAACCGGCTGAAAGCCAGAAATTTGATCCCTACAGCTTCGGCCTCGTGCCCATCTATCAGCGCGAGGGGCGCGAAGGGCTTATCGAGAAGCTATCAACTGTCGGGCGTGCAGACCATTTGAGGAAGATGGCCCGGGCACAACAGATTGTCTTGCCGGCAGCATTGCGCACCGGCGATATTGACCCAGTCGAGCTTCGAGAAGCCATTACGGCCGCTGTTGAAAAGAGAATAGCCAACCGCCGCGCAGCTGCAGGTTAAGCTGCTTAACCAGTCATCGCGGGTTCCGACGGCTAAGTCATTCCAATGTCACTCAGACGAAGCCGGAGCGATATCCCGTGCCCCACTCATTGCGCCCTGCCATAGCTGAAGTGCTTGGCGCGTTTCCGCAGCATCATGGACGCGAACGATCTGGGCACCCTGGCTAACCGCATGGACAGCTGCCGCGAGCGAGCCTGGAAGGCGTTGGTCGGCACTTTTCGCATCAGTTAGCTTGCCAATAAAACTCTTCCGCGAGGCACCGACGAGAAGTGGCAGACCCAGGCCGTGCAACAGGCTGAGTTGAGCCAGAAGCTCCAAGTTGTGCTCAAGTGTCTTGCCAAAACCGATACCCGGATCAACGATCAAGCGATTGCGTGGAATGCCGGCACGCAGGCACGCTTCAACACGTGCCTCAAGATAGTCAAAGACATCGAGCGCAACATCGTCGTAGTGCGGGTCTTCCTGCATCGTCTTGGGATCACCCTGGGCATGCATCAAAACCACCGGGACGCCGGCATCTGCCACGATCTCCATGCTCTTGGGGTCGTACGTCAAAGCAGAGACGTCGTTGACAATATCCACGCCGGCATCCAGCGCACGACGCATAACCTCGCCTTTGCGCGTATCGATGGAAAGTCGGGCATCAACTTTCCCGGCGAGGCCCTCAATAACCGGCAGCACCCGCGCAAGTTCCTCGTCTATTGGGACAGGCTCGGATCCTGGCCGCGTCGACTCGCCACCAATGTCGAGGATATCGGCGCCTTCATCGACTAGGCGGCGCGCGTGATCGATGGCCATGCGGGCATCATCAAACTGGTCGCCGTCGAAAAAGCTATCCGGCGTCACATTGACGACGCCCATAATGCGCGGACGGTCTAGAGAAAGTCCTGCGATACGTGGCCTTGGCTGGCGGACATACTCGAACATATCCGCAGCATTAAGCGCGCGGCGGCCCCAATCGCGCTCAAGGAACTCACCAATACCGGCGATCCGGCGCTCAACCAGTGAGCCATTCCGCTCGATGACCTCAACGGCGGAGAAATCTAGCCAGCCGTCAGCCAGCCTGAAGCCACCCCAGACTTCGTCTGCTACTTCGCCTTGGCGGCCGGAATACAATCCGGTCGGGCGCACATATATTTCACGAAGCATAGCGACAATCGAATCCGTTGCAGTTCATACAAATTTGGCCGCGGATCATATCCGCGGCCATGCCAAACGCAACTCTAATTCGACTTAGGTTGGCTGTGGTTCCATGCCGCCGGTGTCGGGCTCTTCGGGGCCGCGGTTCGGCCGCGCGGCGCCAGCAGCCGGAACTGCAGAGCCAGTCGGACCAACGCCAATCTCCTGATCATCATCGGGTCGGTCGATTTGCCCACCATCCATCAGAGACTGGAGTTCCTCGCCCGTGACAGTCTCGTATTCCAGAAGCGCCTGGGCAAAGCTCTCAAGCACATCGCGCTTCTCCGACACCATATCGCGCGCCGTTTCGTACGCCTCGGAGACCAGGCGGCGAACCTCGGCATCGATTTTTTGGGCCGTGGCTTCCGAGATGCTTTGGTTCTTCTGCATCGACATGCCCAGGAAGACCTCTTCCTGGTTGTCGCCGTACATTACCGTGCCAAGCTCATCAGAGTAGCCCATTCGCGTGACCATGGCGCGCGCAATCTGGGTTGCCTGCTGGATGTCGCCGACAGCCCCGGATGTAATGTTCTCTTTGCCAAACACCAGCTCTTCAGCAACCCTGCCGCCCATGGCAACAGTGAGCTGCGATGTGTACTCGATGAACTTGGTCGAGTAGCGATCGCCTTCCGGCAGGAACTTCACCATACCCAGTGCACGACCGCGCGGAATGATCGTCGCCTTGTGCACCGGAATGCCAGCCGGCACCATCAAGCCGACCAATGCGTGCCCGGCCTCATGGTAGGCCGTCAGTTTCTTTTCTTCTTCGCTCATGGCCATGGATTTGCGCTCCGCGCCCATCATGACCTTGTCTTTCGAGTCTTCGAACTCATCCTGCGTGACCAAGCGCTTGTTCCGTCGCGCAGCCAAAAGAGCAGCTTCGTTCACTAGGTTGGCAAGGTCTGCACCGGAGAAGCCAGGCGTTCCACGTGCAATGATCTTTGGATCGACATCCGGAGCTAGTGGAACCTTGCGCATATGAACGCGCAGGATCTTCTCGCGACCGTTGACGTCTGGATTAGGTACAACGATCTGGCGATCGAAACGGCCCGGACGCAGCAGTGCGGGGTCAAGCACGTCAGGACGGTTCGTAGCGGCGATTAGGATGATACCTTCATTCGCCTCAAAGCCATCCATCTCAACCAGCAGCTGGTTCAGGGTCTGCTCGCGTTCATCATTGCCGCCGCCAAGACCAGCACCACGGTGACGACCAACAGCATCAATTTCGTCGATGAAGATGATACACGGAGCGTTCTTCTTGGCCTGGTCAAACATATCGCGGACGCGGCTCGCACCAACACCAACAAACATCTCGACGAAGTCAGAGCCGGAGATCGTGAAGAACGGCACGTTCGCTTCGCCCGCGATGGCGCGTGCAAGTAGCGTTTTACCGGTACCTGGAGGGCCAACAAGCAAGGCACCGCGCGGAATGCGGCCGCCGAGACGCTGGAACTTTTGCGGATCTCGCAGGAATTCGACGATCTCCTGCAGGTCGTGCTTGGCTTCATCAACGCCAGCGACGTCCTCAAACGTCACGCGGCCATGGCGTTCGGTCAAAAGCTTGGCTTTGGATTTTCCAAAACCCATCGCTCGACCGGATCCGGACTGCATCTGCCGCATGAAGAAGATCCAGACGGCGATCAGCAGCAGCATCGGGAACCAAGAGACGATGACGCTCAAGATTGATGGGACTTCATCTTCGGTCGGGCGCGCGTTGATTTTCACGCCGGCTGCATCGAGTTTGCTGACCAGCTGTGGGTCGCGCGGCGCATATGTTGAAAATGGATTGCCATTTTCCATGCGCCCAGAGATGCGATTACCCTTGATAGTAACTTCGCTGACGGTCTTGCCTTCGACAGAGTCGAGGAATTCAGAGTACGGTATTTCGTTGGCGCGGCGGTTGCCGGATGGATTCTGAAACAGATTGAACAGCGCGACCAAAAGCAAAGCAATGATCACCCAGATCGCGAAATTCCTGAAGTTTGAATTCATCGTTTTCCCTTTTCGGGCACATGCAACCGTTTAGTGGATTCTGGCTTGGCTTTTTGAGGTTGTCGCTGACAATCAGCGAAGGGCCACATCAATTCTTCATTGTTCCCTAAGATAGGAGGCCGACAAGCGTTTGCCAAGCGTTCGCCAACAGGCCATTGGTGGCTGGCCGGATGCCGCGGATTGAGTACTTCGGGACTATAGCACACCACCGGGTTAAGGTACCTTAAAGCTGAAAGAGTAACGCCAAAAGTTAATACTATTCAGAGTGTTATGGTTATCCGCGCATTGGCCGGATAGATCCGCCGCAGCCGGCGTTGTCATAGTGGTGACTATTGCTACGACCGAAAAAGCAGCCCACTACCGCATGAAACGTCCTGAGAATTGATCCGGATCAATCTCAATTTTGCCATCACCCGCCTCGAAGTGGGGTAAGTTTTGCACGCGATCGCCGTGTCGGATGACGGGGAGCGTCAGGAGCACGTCACTCGCTATGTCATTCGATAAACCTGGAAATGAGGCCCGTGATCTCAAGTCGAGTTCAGCGAGTTCTTCCCGACAGAGCGGACCAATACTGAAGCCTTGACCAATATCTGAACTCACGCGGACTGCAAATCTCCGGTCCCAGAGCACATGCATATCCGGCTGAACCGTCAGCGTTGGCAGCCCTTTGCGTCCTGTCTCGCGCATAATGAGCAGTCGCGCAGAGGTTCTGGCACTTGGTTCCCGTACAAGCCTGGCGCCGTGCAACGTGGTCCCTCTAAAGCTATCGTCAAGCGTCTGACCATAGAGGCTTTCGACTTTACCAAGACTTGGCTCGGTCGTGCTCCCACCAATCAGTTGAACGACCTGCCTGAGGCAGCGAATACCAATCTCGTCGCCGTACTTTGCCATGCTCTCAGGACACCACGCGAATACCCCGAAGCGCAGCAGATCCTGCCTGCGTGCGGTCGAACTTAGAAGTTCCCGGCTGACCTGTTGCAAGGATTGGCTGGCCCGATGCATACGCTTGGCGGTCTGAGCGAGAGCTTTGTCAGTGAGATCAAGCTTCTCGCGCTCAGAATGCGCCTTCCGTACACGAATGCGCTCAAATTCAGCGAGTGAATTACTCGGGTCGTCGCACCAGACTTGACCGAGTTTGCTCAGAAATGTGCGCAAATCCGATCTACTGACATCCAGCAAGGGCCGCAGGATCACAACGCCATCTCGAGGCAATTCGGAAGGTATGGCCGCCATGCCATCGGGGCCGCTGCCACGCGCCAAACGCATGAGGACTGTCTCAGCCTGATCATCCAACGTATGGGCGGTCAGCACTGCTGTTTTGCCAGGCAATTCTGACGCCCGGTCAATCAAAAGTCGATATCGCGCTTCGCGGGCCTGTTCTTGCAACGCAGTCGTGGGCTTCGTACCATGCCAGCTCAAGGTGGCATGTTGGTAGCCGAGAGAACTTGCCAGCTGTGCAACAAACTCGGCTTCGTCGGCGGAGCCATCCCGCAAGCCGTGATCAACGGTTGCGACTGTGATTGTTGGGCCTGGTTTCCGTGTGCGCGCTGCCCACAGACCAATCAGCCTGAGCATCGCAACGCTATCGCTGCCGCCAGAAACGGCCAATAGTACGCTGTCAACTTGCAATAACTGTTCGAACCGGCCCGCCAATTCATCCGGGTCTGCGAGACCGATGTCAGGCGCGCCAGGCATTTAGCATCGCAGCCTGCTGCGCTCCTGGCTGGCCCGACGGCGGACGTGGGCCGCAGCTTGCGGATACTTTTGCCCAAGCTCAGAGAGCGAAGAACAGGCAGCGGCTCGCTGACCAAGCTTGTCAAGCGACATCGCCAGCTTCAAGAGGCTGTCGGCAGCCTTGTTGCTTCGGCTGTATTGGCGATAGCCTTTGAGAAATGCCCCAGCCGCAAACTTGTACTCACCGCGGACATAGTAGGTTTCGCCAAGCCAATATTGGGCATTACCCGCTAGAGGACTCTGCGGATGCTGCTTGAGGAACTCGGCAAACGATTTTTGCGCAGCGCCGTAGTCCTGCTGTAGCAGAAGGCCGTAAGCCGATTCATAGGCGCCTTGCGCATCGCCGCCGGAAGAAGATGGCAAGAAAGAACTCGACGTGCCGCTCGCAGCACCCGGTTGCGCTGGTGCAGCTAGATTGCCCTGCTGCTGACCGCGGGACTGGTTTTCCGGTTGTACGGTCGTCGAGCCGAATCCAGTTGAAGGTTGGACACCAAATGGCTGGCTGCGATTAGCGCCTGCAGGAGGGAGCTGATTGTTGGCAACGGCGCCACTCTGAGGCCGCCCGCCGGACAATTGCTGGACCTGGGATGCGAGCGCACGCAACTGCGTTTCGAGCGCATCAATGCGGGTCATACTTCCGGATTGAGTCGTAAAGCCACCACCACTGGCAGTCGCACCAGCGCTTGGTGCCGGCGGCCCCGACCGTGCGCCCGACTTTGCCAGCGTCTCAAGAGTTCCAAGAACCACTTGAATGTCGATCAACTGCTCTTCCAGCTGTTCT
Source organism: Hyphomicrobiaceae bacterium (assembly GCA_965247245.1). Taxonomy (GTDB): domain Bacteria; phylum Pseudomonadota; class Alphaproteobacteria; order Rhizobiales; family Hyphomicrobiaceae; genus Tectiglobus. The sequence goes on from CBDFGV010000001.1 coordinate 809,643, forward strand.
ACGCGCTTTCGCAGTTGTGCCGTCTCGTCGGTCTTGGCTTGGGCGTTGGCTGGCTGTTTGGGCGCTGTTTGAGCGGAGGCAGAGCCGATGCCGGCAATCAGTAGAGAGCCAACTGCCACCGCCGCCAAGGCAATACGGTTATGCGCCCAGCAATGTTGAAAACCACTCATGATGCTGTTCCACCATCTCATTTCTCTGCGATCACTGCATCACGGCTGCCACCGCGTTTGTCAACGCTGCGGTTGCGGCAGAGACACGCGTTGGCGGTAAGGCGTTGCACGATCGGCGCGATAAACGAGGGTAACAACGCGGCGATTTTGCGCCGCACACATAGCACTGTCGCAAATCGCCACTGGAGAGGCGCGTCCCCGCCCAAAAATGCTGATTCTCTCAGCCGGAACACCTTCCTCGATCAATCGATCACGGACCTGCTCCGCGCGTCGTAGGGAGAGCACCAAGTCGTCTTCATGGCTGCCATTGTCGTGAGAATGGCCCTCAATCCGGACCTTGAGGCCAGGGTTTCTTTTCAACCATCGTGCTTGCCGGCGAAGAACCGTGCGGGCCTTGGCTCCGATCTGATTGCTGTCGGCCGCGAAGAAAACGCGATCGCCGATATTCAAGAGGAGCTTTCTTTGCATCGCGGCGTCAGGCCGGATCGATCGCGGTGTAATTGGCGCGCGCGATAACATCTTTGTGCGGTCAGGCTCTGCCGAAGGTGGCGTCGATACTCGAGGGATTGGTCGTGACTGAACGGCGGGCCTTGTAGCCTGTTCGAGTTTTCTGCGACCTGGCTCAAGTGCTTTATAGATATTGGCAAGATACCTCTGCGCCTTAAGGGCGTAGTCGGAACCTGGATATTCATCGATCAAGCGCTCAAAGACGCGCTGGGCCGCCCGGTAATCCCGCGAATCAAATTCGTACTGACCTTCATCGAATAGCGCTTCGGCATTGTCATTCGACTGGCTAGCCGCGCGCCGATAACGCGCCGGCTGGATCTCTGAGCTCGTAGGAATATTTTGGTGTAACGCGTGCGCAAGTCCGCCGCGCAACGGAACGGCATGTGCTGATGAGCACACCAGGGCCATCAGAGCAATGAATGGCAGGAGAGGCCCGCTTCCCGCGCGAACCTGCGAAACGACCGCAATCATGGAATTCACCAACGCAAAACGGCACCAGTGGCCGTTAAACTCTAACCCAGTAATAATGTGCTACGAATCTTGGGCGGAAATTTGTGCAAATAGCCTCAAGATTGGGGCCTATGCCAGTAATCACGCCACCCTGCAGCGTTTCCGGCGCATTTCCTTGCGGAGTGTGCGTGCAACTTCATCACCGAGTATGGCACCACGGGAGATCTGCGCAGGTGTCAATCCAGCACCCGCAGACTGCCGCAATCTTTGGCGTGCGCCTCTGGCTTCGATGTAACCGATCCGGAGCTGTTGACACGACAAGAGCTTCCGCTTTTTCATGAAGGCAAAGAGGCGGACTCCCGAAGCATCAGAACTCGCCGAGGCCGGCTCGTTGATCCAACGCATTTCCTTGTCTGCCATGATCTCTGTCAGTGCTGCTTTGCGGCTTGCCAGGCAGCGGTCACTGTCGTCGACGCATTTGAGCCCTGAGCTAGCGTTTGAAGCACCACCAGAAAAACCGGCCACGCAACCGGTCAGCGCAAGGCTAGCAACGGCAACGTACGCTATGCCCGAAACCGTTGGCATTGAAAACCGTGACACGAGTTACGCCTCTTGAGCATCTGCCGAACAGACAATAGAACGAATTGACGACTGACAACTCAGTCTATTCTCCTGACCTGCAAGTCCATCTGCTCTCAACATGGTTTTCAAGCCAGCATCAGGGCTGCACGATGTCAGTAACAAGGCAGATTGGCAGAATAGAAACGAAACACAAGCGAATTGGGGAAACTCCTATGGCTAAGGCAATCCGCATTCACGAGCATGGCGGACCGGATGCAATGAAGTGGGAAGATGTGGATATCGCTGCACCGGCAGCTGGTGAGATCCGCGTCAAGCACCACGCCGTTGGGCTCAACTACATCGATACCTACCAGCGTAGCGGTCTCTACAAGCTTCCTTCGCTACCGGCCGTCCTCGGCATGGAGGGAGCCGGTGAGGTTCTCGAAGTCGGCAGTGACGTTTCAGACCTGGCTGTCGGCGATCGCATCGCCTACGCGAACCCGATGGGAAGTTACTCCGAAGAGCGGCTGATGCCGGCCGATCGTGCTGTGAAGCTGCCAGACAATATCGAGTATCAGACCGCGGCAGCGATGATGCTCCAGGGTATGACTGTTCGCTATCTCCTGCGGCAGACCTATAACGTTGGCCCAGAAACAACAATGCTGCTGCACGCTGCCGCCGGAGGGGTGGGTCTCATTGCGTGTCAGTGGGCCAAGCATCTTGGCGCAACCATCATCGGAACCGCGGGCAGTGATGAAAAATGTGCGCTCGCTAAAGCCAACGGGGCAACACATTGTATCAACTACAACTCGGAGGACTTCGTAGAACGGGTCAAAGAGATCACAAATGGCAAGGGCGTTGATGTTGTCTACGATTCCATCGGTCAGGCGACTTATCCCGCGTCACTGGACTGCTTGAGACCTCTCGGCTTGTTCGTGACTTTCGGCAATGCCTCCGGCCCCATCACCAACTTCGATGTTGGCGGACTGGGTGCAAAGGGCTCGCTCTATGTCACGCGTCCGACCCTGTTTACATACGTTTCGCAGCGCGCTGATCTGCTCGCAAACGCGAACGATCTATTTGATGTGGTCGGCAAAGGCGCGGTGAATATCGCCGTCAACCAGACCTATCCGCTGGCCGAGGCGGCGCAATCACACATAGATCTGGAGTCCCGTAAGACAACGGGATCAACGGTCTTGTTGCCCTAAGCTGCAACACAGGAGCCGCTTTTATCCGATCAAGCGGCTCCTTCGCGGTTCTACTATTGCTGAGACAACACGTCTGCCGGCGTCGATGGGCGTCCGAGCACGCGCTCCGCAGCCAATGCCGAGAGGACCCGAGACGCATCCGATCGTGGCAGCGTCTGCGTGGAGTTGGTTTGTACATTATTGGTGCCGGAGCCAGTTAGACTGCCGGTTAAGGATCCACCTTGCAGCAAGACTGGATCTGGAAGTCCACTGGCACAAGAGCTCAGCAGGCCGCCAAGCAGGACGAATACGAACGCGCGCGGAAGCAATTGACAGATTCCCCATATCTGGCGCGAGCGGCCAAAACCGTCGCTATGTTCCCTCGGCGCTCAACATACTCTGGCGTCAGGCAGTTTCAAGGCAGATTGCGGGCCTGTGGCCAACTGCCTAGCGCACTGCCGTAATCCGGCGCCAATTGAATCGGATAGCCCTGTCAGCTGTGGTGCTGATTCATGAGAATTGCGTAATCAACTGACATAAAATGGGATTCGTTCCGGCGTTAACCATTTTTTTTCATTGCCCTGTGATGGTTAATCACATCGGAGGATGGGGAAGGCCTTTCGTTACACTACGAAAGCCGTAACAGCCGGGTGAGGGAACTCATGGCGCGTTTTGAATTTGGAACTTTGGATTTGCAGGAGCACGCAGCCGTTGCTGGTGGTGCGGACGCTCTATTTGAGCTTGGTCTGATGTACAGTGCAGGTCGAGATGTCGAAATGAATCTCATCGAGGCCCACAAGTGGTTCAATCTCGCAGCCCTACGCGGCAACGATGAAGCCAAGCGCTATCGCATGGAGATCTCGCGGGATCTGACACGCGCGGAAGTCTCAAAGGCTCAGCGCCTCGCTCGCAAGTGGCTGGCAGTCAACTAACTACCTCTGGTAGCTGCCTCGTAGCGGACGAACCTGGATTCGTACTCGCTAAATGAACAGAGCTGAGGCTAGCTGATCTCAACAATCCTGAAACAAGGATGCGAGACAGCTCCACGTTTGTTTAACTGTGCCGGTTACAAAATCACCGGCATTCTTGACGGCCGCACCGGCATTTTCCAGCTGCTTCTGTGAGCTTTCAGCCGTGCGTTTCGCCATCTCGACGACCGTTTTGGGCGGCTTGTCCTTATCTTCTTCGCCTTGACCTTCAGAGACTTTTGGGCCCGCTGGATTAAGTGCCTTGCGCACGGCCGACGGGACACGATCGACGTATGACTGCGCCATTTCTGAAATGTCGACAGTGTATGGCTCACCACCAACACAATCGATTGCCTGTTGCTTACTCACTTTGCAGGCCGCATGACCGCTTGCCTTGGCGATGTGGCGGATACAGGCAACACGTAACAGCTTCTTGTTGCCAAGAAACGGCTGATGCTCCGGCGCGGCCTTGACTTGGCATCTATAAGAAACATCCGGTTCCATACACTGCACACAGATGGCACGGCTCTGCTCTTGGGCATTCGTGCTTGGGGCAACGCCAGCAACAGCAACCAATGCTAGGGCGGCAAAGGTTGCAATCTTAGCTGGCTGTCGACACTGCTGCGCAAGGCCGGGATCAGTCATGTTTCAATCACGGCAAACCGTTTCTGCCGTGCTCCATGTAGGGAGGTCTCTCAGATAGCCGCTCATAATAGCTCTGAATATTGGGGAAATCGGGTTTTGGGAAATCGAGGCTATACCAGCGGTTGACGACTAGCCCGGTTGGGATATCCGCAATTGTAAAGCTGTCACCCATAAGGTAGTCGCTGCCGGTACCAAGGTAAATCTCAAGCATATCCATGACACGCGTCCAGCCGTTAATGGCTTTCTTCTGGATATCTGGATCCTGGAACTCTGGCACCTTGAAGATCTGAGCCATCACAATTGGGCGAATATCGACGTAAAGATCCTGGCTGGCCCAGTCCATCCATGCTTCGCAGCGAAACCGTTCATGCATCTCGGTCGGATAGAGATCGGTCCGGTTATGCTTTGTCGCCAGATAACGGACAATCGTATTGCTCTCGCGCAGGGTATAGCCTTCGTCCTCAATTGCTGGGACAACTTCGAACGGGTTGATCCGCTTGAACTCCTGCTCACTTGTGGCCCGATAACCGCGTCCCCAGTCTTCGCGGTCGTACGCCAGGCCAATTTCACCGCAGGCCCAAAGCACCTTGCGGACGTTGATGGAATTGGCCCGACCATATATTTTCAGCATGCTTACCTCAGTGCTTTCGACAGCGTGTCGACTTTTCCCCTACAGAATAGCACTACCTTTATGGAAATGCATCGCCATTGCGATGGTTCGTTGAAAAGCTTGCTCCGCGTGAGCACCCAAAAGCATATTCCATCAGAGAGAAATGGAGACCGCAGTGACCAATCGCGCGATTACAGACCTCGGTGGCTTGCCGGCAGGACCCATCGACCGACATGAACACCAGCCAACCATGACCGAGCGCCGGATCGACGCCATGATGATGCTCCTGCGTCAACAGCCGCGCGCATTCTTTCGCTCAGATGAGAACCGCCGAACGATCGAAAATCTCACGCCCGAGTTCTACGAAGGCTCGGACTACTATGAGCGGTGGGTGGCTGCGATGCGATCGCTTTTGGTTGAGAAGGGCATTCTCACGGAAGCCGAATTGGAAGCCAAACTGGCCGAGGTCAAGTCCCGATACCCTAATGCCTCGGAGTAGAGAAATGTCAGAGTTCAAAGTCGGGGACAGGATTAAAGTCGCCGAGGCTTCACCGCCGGGACATGTGCGGACGCCGCTATTCTTGCGCGGCAAAACTGGTGTCATAATTCGTCACTTTGGTTCGTTTCCCAACCCCGAGCGCCTCGCATATGGCATGAACGGCCTACCAAAGCTGGACCTATTCCAAGTTAAGTTCAACATGGATCAGGTCTGGGACGGCGATGGCCATTATGGCCCACACGATACCGTAACGGCGGACATCTACGAAAACTGGCTGGAACCGATCGAGGACAAGTAAATGAGCCACGACCATCATCATTCCCACGACCACGACCACGATCACGACCATGCGACCACTTTCCAGCCTGATATCAGCGAGCCTGAAAAGGACTGGGAGTTCACGGAAATCGCTATTCGCGAGCTGTTGATCGAGAAAGGCGTCATCACAGCGCGCGAAGTCTCCGACATGGTTGAGGCCTGGGAACGCAAATCACCTGAAGGCGGTGCGAAGATTGTCGCTCGTGCCTGGACCGATCCGGAGTTCAAAGCGCGGCTACTGGCCGATGGCAATGCCGCAGTGGCCGAGATGGGCGTGGTATTCGAGGGCCTCAAGCTCGTGGTGGCTGAGAATACAGAAGAGGTACACAACATGGTGGTGTGCACGCTTTGCTCGTGTTATCCGCGACCACTTCTGGGCATCCCGCCACTCTGGTACAAATCGCGCGAATATCGGTCCCGTGCAGTGCGCGAGCCACGAGCCGTACTTTCTGAATTCGGTACAGAGATCTCCAAGGATCGCGAAGTCCGTGTTCTCGATTCTACGGCTGACTGCCGCTATCTCATCCTGCCACGGCGACCGGACGGCACTGATGACATGAGCGAGGCGCAATTGGCCGAGTTGGTTTCGCGCGACAGCATGATCGGAACTGCCGAGGCACGCCTGCCTTCCGGTGAGCGCGCACCCGCCTAGGAAATTGCAATGACCAATACCGAGCTGCACGATCTCACGCTGGCTGAGGCCTCTGAGCGGATTAGATCCAAGGCCCTCTCTCCGGTCGAGTATGCGCGGGCCTTGATCGCCCGCTCGGAAGATCTCCAGCCTCAACTCTTCGCGTTTCTGACACCAACGTTCGAGCAGGCACTGAAAGAGGCCCAGGCAGCAGAGAAGGAAATTGCGGCCGGTACAAATCGCGGCGCAATGCACGGGATACCCTATGCGCTGAAGGATATCTACGACACCGCTGGTATCCTGACGACGGGGCATTCCAAAACAAACATTGATCGCGTTCCGGACAAGGACTGCACGGCTGTCGTCAAGTTGCGAGAAGTGGGTGCCGTATTGACTGGCAAACTGGCCACACATGAGTTTGCGCATGGTGGTCCATCGTTCGATTTGCCTTGGCCACCCGCCCGTAACCCCTGGAACACGGCACATTTTACCGGTGGCTCGTCGTCAGGTTCCGGAGCAGCGGTTGCAGCCGGGCTCGTGCCGATGGCGCTGGGCACTGATACTGGCGGTTCGATCCGCAGCCCGGCAGGTCTCTGTGGGCTTGCAGGTATGAAGCCAACCTATGGCCGAGTGAGCCGTGCCGGAGTTATTCCAAACTCCTACACTTATGATCATTGCGGACCTCTGACACGCACCGCCCACGACAGCGCCATCGTGTTGAACGCAATTGCCGGCTACGACCCGGCTGATCCGGCATCGGCGAATGTGCCTGAAGAAGATTTCACATCGGGCATCGGCGACAGCATCAAGGGAATGCGCATCGCAGTCATTCGGCATTTCTGGGAGCGTGATGCAAAGGTTCATCCCGAGCTACCCGCCGCGATGGAAGCCGCAATCGATGTTCTGAGAAACTTGGGCGCGGAAATCGAGGAGATAGAGCTGCGAGAGTTGCAGTACTATCAGGACGTCAAAGTCGTTACGGCCGAAGCGGAAGTTCTGTCAATCAACCTACGCACATTCCAGGAAAGGCCGCAGGACTTCGGCCAAGACTTCCGGGTGCGCTGCCTGCCAGCGTGCTTGTTTTCCGCCGAGGACTACGTCCGCGCAGGCCGCGAGCGACGCGCAATAACGACTGAGATGGCGGAGCTCTACCAGCGCTTCGATCTTTTCATGACGGCCAATACGTCGGCTGCGCCACGCATCGATAAGCACGACCCGTCAACGTTCATGCGCACGCCGAGTTTTACAACGCCATTCAACTGCACAGGCGGACCGGCGCTGGCCTTGTTGTGCGGCTTCACGTCGGACGGCCTGCCACTCTCGATGCAGCTTGCCGGGCGACCATTTGATGATGCGCGAGTGCTGTCAGCCGGCCATGCCTATGAGCAAGCGACGGGCTGGTATCGGCAACGCCCTAAGTTAAACATTGGCGATCCACCAGCACCGATAGACCCGCATCCTTGGAAGCCAGATACTAGTCATGTATCCGCCGAGCTGCGGGCCCGCGCTGAAAACGCAGCACGGCAAATGGGACTCAATCTTCCAGAGGAGATCATGGAAGAGCTCGTGGCGGTTGCACCCTATGCCATCGCGATGGCAGGGCGCCTCAAGCGTGACAACGCACGCGAAGATGAAGTGTCATCAGTGTTCGACATTGGTCGTTATCGCCAAGACTGAGAAGAGAACCTGGCCAATGCAACTCGATTTTAAGACCGCCAAAACCGATACCAGATAAAAGGTCTAAGCGGGCAAGTTAATGCCCGATTAACTCTGTTTTGAATTGGCGCCGATCCGACTGGCGACCGTCTGGTTCTCATCATGATCAAGGCATGCGACTTGCAGTAGAAGCAGCGCAAATTGTTAGCCGGATCGATGGGACAAAACCAATGACCTCAAAAGAGACACCGCAGGGTGCCAACGCTGCAGACGAACCAGTGCCGCTCAAGCTGGTGCCAAATGATGGTGCCGTTGGTGGCAACGGACATCCAATCCGCCAGCAAGGTCTTACCTTTGTAACTCATGAAGTCGAACTCAAAGGCCCGTTTGGCCTGCCGCATTGGAGCACCGTTCTCGAGCGCGTTGGCCTCAAAAGATAGCGATTGGCCAACCACTGCTTAGGGGCCAGAACGGCCGTCTTCTCATCCCTTCTAGCGTTTGATCGCAGCATAGAGTGCCAGCAGTAGCATGGGCACTAACCCTTCCAATGCCATGATCTGCATCGCGGTCGCAGATGGAAACGTATTGAACAAGTACCCTGCATTCCACAGTCCAAGTGTTCCGCAGCCAATGGCCATCGAAAGAAATCCGAACGCGCGGCCTCGAAGCTCGGGCGCTGCTGTCGTGTAGATGAGCGTATACTGCGTTGCTGAGAAGCAGGCACCGCCAAAGCTGAGAACAATTAGCGCCACAAGTGTGAAGCCCGGCGTCAATGCAAATGAAAGCGTCAGAACTGCGCAGAGATAAATCAGCGGCCCGCAAAAGTAGACAATAAAAAAAGCTGGTGGACGAATAAGCAGGCCGACGACAATCGAGCCAACGAAACCTCCGACACCTTCAAACGCTGCAAGCGTCCCGACCGCAGCCGGCTGGAGACCAAAATCCTTTTGCGCGAACACCGGCAGCATCGCAACAAACGGAATGCAGAACAGGTTATAGAGCACAGTAACGGCGAGTATGATGCAGAACCGGGTGTCGCTCAGTAGAGAGCCTTGCAGAGTTGGACGGGCGTTTGGCTCTTTGGGCTCGCTCGCAACTTCTGGAACAGCCTTTGCGGGACGCTGACGTTGAAAGCCGAGCGCCACAATAAAGCACAAGACATAGACCCCGAGATTAACTCCGAAAACACCCACTGGCCCAAAGAATTGAAAGACAACGCCGCCGATCAGAGGCCCCAGTCCGCGCGTCGCATAATTGGTGATATTGTCGAATCCCATCGCGCGCCCGGCACGATCAGAGCCAACAGCGTCTAGCATGAACCGCCGACGAAATGGCATGTCGGTGAGCCAGAACACTCCCGTAGCAAGCGTCGCGATCACGATGGTCGTATAAGTTGCCCCCCCGGTAGCAGCGAGATAAGCCATCGTCCCTGAAATGGCACACATCACAACCAGCGCTATCAATAACCACCGCTTGCGATCAATCTTGTCCGTTACCGAACCAACAAGATAGCCGAGCGTGAAGTAGGGAACGAGGCGCAGGATTCCAAGCAGCGCAACAAGTGGTGGCGACTCGGTCAGCTGATAGGCGAAGATGCCCAGGGCGAGAAACTCAAGCCAACGCGCGACGCCTGTCAGCATTCCATAAAACCATCCGCGCCGATAATCGGGGATCGCGAAGAGCGGCGTAGGTCTCGCCAGCGGGGCGGATGATTGAGAACTTGGCAACGTGGATCCAGGTGTGCGTAGAAGTTGTAACGATCCGCCCAGCCTACCGCTTGGCTTCAATTTGAATCTCGATGAGATGCGGGCGACCAGTTTCTAGTGCGGCGCGCATCGCCCCCCCAATCCCATCGGCTTGCGTTACACGTGTGCCAGCCACACCCATTCCCGCTGCCATCTCGACGAACCCGAGCTGCGGCAGGCCAAGATCCATGTGGGCATAGGGCTCTTGCGATGTGATTCCAAACCGTTGCCGGTAAACATCCACGTTGTGCTTTAGAATACGGTACTCACGGTTAGCCAAGATAATGAACAGGATCGGCAGTTCGACGTGCGCGGCCGTCCACAATGCCTGGATGGCATACATCGCAGAACCGTCGCCCGAAATGCAAATGACTGGGCGATTGGGCTCACCGACAGCAACGCCGAGTGCACCCGCAATGCCTTGGCCAATACCGCCGCCGCGCGCGCCGTAGTAGTCACCGGACTTCTCAAACTGAATTGTCTTGGCCAGATCGATACTGGCCGTGATCGTTTCATCGACGACGATTGCATCTTGCGGCAAGGCCGAGTTGATCTCCGCCATAACCCGCGGCATCGAAATCGGATCGCGATCCCAGGCTTTCTCAGCCCTGGTCTTTTGCGCAGCTAACTCGGCGTCCTTGCGTTGGCGTAAGGCCGCATTGCGGTCGGCTGAGGCAGAAGAAAAAGCGGAATCCGAGGTTTCTTCGATAGCGCTGCAGAGGTGGCGGAGCGAGCTGTCGATTTCGCCAACAACACCAACATCGGGTGCGATGGCGAATGCGAGCTGCTGGGGAGACGCTTCGATATGCATCACGCTGGCGCCTTGAGGAAACGGGCTGCCCGGCGCGTACCACACATCTTCAAAGAAAGGCCCGCCGACCAAAAGCACAGCATCACTATCACCCAGAGACTTCGCAATCCCGGCGGCATCGAGTGGTAATCCGAGCCGTGCCGATGGATGTGATGTCGGAAAGGAATTGAGGAGCTTGAGGCCTTCAGTCCAGACAGAAGCACCCAGCAATTCGGCCAGACGGACCAACGCGTCATTGGCACCGGCCCTGGCAACATCATCTCCGGCCACGATGGCAGGCCGCTGTGCTGCCATCAGCTTCTCTGCAATCGCGTTAATGCCATCCACTGATGGCGGTGGTGTGCGATGGAGATCGGCCCGCGGAACAGGACCACACGCAGTGTCCTGTTCCATGACATCGATCGGTAGGGCCACGAAAACCGGCCCTGCCGGTGGATCATGTGCAATCTTGAATGCGCGCCTCAGGATCGGCCCCATCTCATCGCCACGCTCGACTTGCACGCTCCACTTCGTCACGGGCTCTGCCATGGCGACCAAGTCATGACCTAGCACCGGGTTGTTGAGCCGAAGGCGTGTGTCTTGCTGACCGGCTGTGACAATCATCGGGGAGTTGGCCCGCAGTGCGCCGTACATCATCCCAATGGCGTTGCCCAGCCCTGGGGCGACATGCAGACTGACAACACCGGCCTTGCCTGTTGTCTGCGCGTAGTAGCTGGCAGCGCAGAGTGCGATGCTTTCCTGCAGGGTTGTGACGTATTGGATCGAAGGATAGGAGGCCAAGCTCTGTAGCAATGGGCTTTCGGTTGTGCCGGGATTGCCAAAGATGCGCTCGACCTGGTGCGCAACAAGACTTTCCATGAACACCTGCCGTCCGAGCATGGCGTATCTCCCGAATCAAATTGTTATGTGGTTGGCCATGAGTGTTAGGCATGCTCTGGCCACCTGATTACCATCTAGCCTAGCATCGTGCGCAGCCCTACTCGATAGCCCATGTGATGAAGCGGTCCAGTCCGGCAATCCCATATTCAAGTCTGTAAATTATAGTAACAGAATAGATCTACGGAGCTCCGCGTGTTCAAGACAATCGCTTATCTTATGATCCGCAATCTCGGCTGGTTGCTGGCTTTCGCGGGTTTGATCATGCCGGGGATGCTGATCTTCGACGAGTTCACGACTACGCCGGTTCGTGCAACAATCACAGAGGTCGGATACGTGTGTGAGAAGCGGGTCTGCCTGCTGGGCCGCTGCAACTGGCAGCGAGAGAAGTGCTCCGAGTTGGACGGATCATCAGCTGCCGGCGAAGAGGTGCACCGAAAGCCACGAGCCAAGGTTGAGTTTCAAACGGATGAGGGTATGGCCGAAGTCTGGGCTCGTTTCACGAAGCTCAACATTGAACGGGCCAAGGTCGGAGACGAAGTTGATGTCTTGTACCGTGGACCGGCACCTTACTACGTCTCGGCACCGTTTTCGCACCTGCAGGCTGCGCTGGGCCTCCTGGTGTCACTTCTCGGTGGAGTATTGCTGGTTATCACTGGGCGCAATCGAGAAGAATTGTCCTAGCTTTGCGCGATAGTGTGAGAAGACGCGTCATCCGCAAGTTTGGCGATCAATCATCTCAATGCCATTCGGACTGCAGCTTGACCAAGAACTGATCTACTTCGTTTCTTGAGCGCAGGTGGTAGATGCGCGCTCTGGATGCATACGCCTTAACCAGTGCAAGCGCCTTCGCACGACTACCGTTTGTTCGATAGCCCAACACCCATTTCATGAAGTCGTAATCCAATCGCTCCGGGCAACCTTCGGTCATATCGGGGCGCGAACGGCCGTAGTACGCCACAGCGCGCCAGACAACTCTGGAGAACCTGAGCCACGTCGGGAGATCGAGAAAGACGATGGCATCCGCGCGATCGGCGCGCTGCTGGAATGTGCTGGAATTGTTGCCGTCGAGAACCCACGTCTCCTCCTGCGCCGCCTCGATCACCAAGCGCTTGGTTTCGTTTGCCTCGCGCAACACCCAGCCGGCCTTCCAATACATCTTGTCAATGTGAACGACGGGCAAGCCGGTGATCGCGCCAATCCTTTGGGCGAGCGTGCTCTTACCTGATCCAGAGCCGCCGATGACCATAATCCGTTTCACGACGGTTCACCCCAAGCCAGTAAGTCTGCTAGCAGACTAATCGGACGGGCAAGGGCGTCAAGCGTTAGGCCAGGACTCTCTGCCAGAACCCGATCATATCCTCACGAAAAGCGTCTGCTTCTCCTGGAGCGCTACCCAAGTGAGCACCTGAATTTCCATAACCGGCTTTGAGTGCATAGACCATCACATCGCGGTCAACGAGTTCTGGTTTTGGGGTATCTTCAAGCGGATGGATCATCGCGCCGTTGTCAGCCAGATAGGTCGTCGGCGCTGCCGGCGAGACCGACGCCTCGGCAATGTGGATCACGTCACTGCCGCGATCGAAGCTATGGTGCGCACCTTTGAACAGTCGCATGCTGGCAGTACCACCTGACAGGCGGATGGCCTGCAGATGGCCTTGCACCTGCATGGGCGAGCACCATTCATCGGCGTCGCCCATGAGGACACGGACCTCGGTATCGCCAACGGAGGGCGCGAGGAACTGATGGCCACTCCATGGATAGGCAGGGAGAATGGCGCGGAGGCCACGACCTTCGCCAATGACAGCGTCTGCAAACTTACGGGTCGCAGCTGTGAGTACCGCTGAACCACCTCTGCTATGCCCTTGTGCACCAATCTTTGTTCCGTCGATCTCGGGGCGAGCAGAGAGGACGTTCCAGGCAGCGAGAACATCATAGGCAGAAGCAGCGAACGAGAATTGGGTCTGCTTGGCCACTGTCGACGTCACCCCGCGTGCACCAAAGCTATCGAGTACGAAGGTTGCAAAACCCAGAGCGTTGAGGGTCTCTGCATGCACAAGATGAGATGGTGCGACGCCCATGCTTCCCGGGCAAACTATAACTAACGGCAGCGCGCCTGACGTGACCTTCCCGTCGTCCGTCGGTAAGAACAGCTTCCCGTCGACGGCCATCTTCGGCATGTCGGTCGCAGCAGAAATCACTTGATGGTAGTTCAAAGGCGAAGCTGTCGGTATTTCGATGTTCTCGCCTTTAACTCCGTTTGCGAACGTAATATCGCGCTCCAGGAAGCGAGTGGGCGTCTTGCTCTCTGCCATGTTCATTCTCCCATTGCGGCCTGTAAGGTTTCAGCGCGCGTTGCCGACGGCCGTGGCGGGCCACAGGTCGCGATACCAGCGCAGACCAATAAAGACTGTCAGCGCAATTCCCGTAATCATGTACACGGACATCGCCTGGCGGAAACCCATCGCCTCAATCATTGTACCGGAAATCACCAAGCCGATCGGCAAAGTGTAGATCGCCAGCATGCGAATGCCCATGACACGGCCGCGAAACGCAGCATCCGATGACCGCAACAACATGATTGTCAACGGTACCATGCTCATGCTCTGAGCGAAGCCGGCCAGCAGGAGAAGCGCCATGCCACTGAGTTGATCGCTGGTGAAACAAAATGCCCAAAGCAGCGCGTGCCACGCGACCGAGAAGATCAACATCATGCGTGCTGACTGCGCCTTCTGCCCAACCATGCCGAGCAACAGCGAGGCCATAAGTGCGCCGACCGAAAAACTGGCGAGCAAGTAACCCAAGCCTGTTTCACCCGTCCCATAGATGTCTTTCGCGACATAAGGCAACAGCCCGATCGTCAATGGAAAGGCCGTCAGGTTGACCAGCACGGCAAGCCACATTCCAGCCTGTAGGTGCGGGGCTGACCAGATGTACGCAAAGCCTTGCTGGAGGTCACGCCAGGGTGACGGCTTCTGTGTTGCGTCGTGATCCTTGCTATCACGCTCCGTCTTTGAAATGCACCAGCTGAGAAACAGACCCAGCCAGTAGAACATCGCAATCACGATGTAGGTTGCACCAATCCCGATCGTGGCAAAGAGGCCGGCCCCCGCCAGCGCGCCAAATATGCGGGCCGAGTCCATCGTGGTTCGGGCAATGCTCATGGCACCGACCAGGAGTCGCGGAGGCATGATCGCGGCCACCAATGCTGAGCGCATGCCCATGTCAGACGGTCGAACCAAGCCAACAATGAAAGCGATAATCAAGGCGATCGTCGGCGTGAGTGCGTCGAGGTATATCGTGATGACCATGGCCGTCGCCAAAACCGCGTAGATCGCACGCATGATACAGATCAGATTGCGCAGTCCGATGCGATCGGCAACGACCCCCATCAACGGAGAAAGCAGCGTCCCGATAAACAATAATGAGCCGAAGATAGTCAGCAGCAGAACAGAGTCGGTCTCGGTATAGATATACCACCCGAGCACCAACGTCTCCATTTCGAACGCCCATGAGGTCGCCAGGTCCGCAGGCCATTGGTAGCGAAAATTGCGCACTTTAAAGGGTTCGAAGAACGACAAAGATGAGTTCCTTGGTTTGTGCGTGCAATCGCTAAAGAGGGTCTAAACGGCCTGGATTGTTTTCGACGAGAATAGGCCGGACCCAGCGACCGAAGCGTTCCGCTTCCTCGTCGTGCAGATATCCCGACAAGCAGAACGAATGGCAACCGATATCGATATAACTCTGTAACGTCGAGGCACATTGTTCGGGCGTTCCGACAATGACGATACCGGCGCCCGGTCGCGCAACCGTGAGGCCGGTCCACATGTGTGGCGCAATCAATTCGCCGTATTCGCGCGCCAGCTGCTGCACACGTTGATTGGCTTCTGATTTCGCAAACTGTGTGCGGATGTACTCTTTGCGATCGTCCGTCACAGTCGCGATTAAACCACGCGCAACGTCCCACGCCTCTTCTTCGGTTTCCCGGCAAATGATCTGTAGTCGCATCCCGAAGCCGATGTCGTCGGCACGTCCATGTTGTGCTGCCATGTCCCGTATCGTGGCCATGTTTGCCTTGATGGCATCAACAGTATCGCCCCAGAACAAATGCACGTCGGAGTGCTTGGCAGAAAGCTCCCACGCTTGCTGCGAACCACCGCCCAAGTAGAACTTTGGAAACGGTTTTTGATAAATCTCCGGGCCGATCGTGGCCCCGTTTAATTGGTAGTGCTTGCCATTGTAATGACACGGCTCTCTCGAACCCCAGATTGCCTTGAGGATCTCGACCTCTTCGGTCATGACCTCGTAGCGTTCTGCCTTGTCCAGCCCCACGCCTTCGGCATCATTCTCGACATCATTCTGCCCGGCAATGAGATTGATTGAAATGCGTCCACCGGAAAGCTGATCGAAAGTCGCGATCATCTTTGCAAGAAGCACCGGGTTGATGTAGCTCGGTCGCGCAGCAACCAGCATCTTGATTGACTTCGTTTGCTGAACCATGAATGCGCTGCTCATCCAGGCATCCCAGCAGGTCGAGGCAACCGGCAATAGGATGTATTCGAAGCCGGCGTTCTCTGCTGCCAGCATGACGCGGGAGAACATCTCATGTGACTGCGGATGTTGCCATGGCTGGCCGTAATCGAGCGTGTCGCCATTTGTCGGAAGAAACCAACCCAGTTCGATTTTGCGCATCGGTGTCCTCAACTTGCATTCTGTGCAGCAATGTTCAGCGCCGCATTGCGGCCAGCTAGCCGACCGGACACAAATGCCCAGCCCAGATGATGGCCGTGACCTTCCAAAATGAGTCCGCCTTGCCCAGTTGAGCCCGCAGCATAGAGGCCAGGGATGGGAAGGCCGTCCGGGCCTGTCACTTCATGTTTTTCGGTGACCTTGAGACCGCCGTCGGTAAATACAACATAGCTCTTCACAGGCCCTAGGGCGATGTAAGGACCTTCACCGAGCTGTATGCGCCCGTCTCTTTCTTCAGAGAGTGCGGCCCTTAAGTTCATGGGAGGAACGCCAAGCGCGGCGGCGAGATCGTCAATGTCATTGCCGCGATGGAAGATGTCTTTGCGGTTACGTCGATAGTCATCGAGGTAGGCATAAGCCACGCCCGGTGCAGTCGAAATGAAGAACGGCCAGCTTGTGAACTTCTTTGCAAGCGCTGCATCAATAACAATGAACGCCTCATTGTCGGGTTGTTTAGCAACAGCGTGCCCAGGCAAGTTGAGTTCGTCACAGAACCGATTGCCTTCCTTGTTGATTAGAACGCCGCCTTCCTGAAACAACTCGGCTGCTGGTCCGAGTGCGGTGGTCAGAAAGCTCATTGCAAACGGACGCTGTATCCACTGCGGCAAGTTCTTGAAAGACCATTGTATTGCCAACGCCAAGGTGCGGTTCGAAGGCAGGCGCCGCAATAGGCTCTCGCGGCGCGGCGGAACGAACCGCATGATGGGACCGCGCAGGATGTCGCCGTTGATCACTTCGGCCCCCACGTCGCGTGCAATCTGTATCGCTTTGCCCGTTGCTGTTGGATTGACGGCTTCGAGTTCGGCAACGTCAGGTCCGGCAAGCTCCGCCTTTAGTGCTGTCCCTGCACTATAATCACCGCCGGCCAGAACAACACCGCCTCGCGCCCGAAAGGTTCTTTGCTCTTCGGTCTTGTCTCGCGTTAGAACACCGACAACGCGATCTTCCTCAACGAGTAGTTTTTCTGCTTCGCAGTTCAAGCGGATGTCGACGCCAGCTTTGCGACAGTGACGACCAAGCATTTCCGGGAAGGCGCGAGAATTCGGCACAACGTTGTGCATGCGTGACACGCGGTGCGGTGGCTCCGGATGTGGACCGACAAAGACCAAGCCTGTGCTCTCCAACCACCGCATCATTGCCGTTGTGTTGTCGACGAGGATACGCCGCAGCTCGCAGTTGTCGCGATTGGCCTTGGCGCCCGCGAACAATTCGAGGTCTTCAAAATGAGCATCGGGATGATCAACGATGCCAGCCGCCTGTTGATGTTTGGTGTTCGTTGCTGAAATCGATCCGACCGACCATGCCGTGCTGCCACCTAGTTGCGCGTTTTTCTCCAGCAGTATCGTGTTGCGCCCTAGTTCCGCTGCTTGGCTCGCAGCAGCGAGACCCGCGCCACCACCACCGACTACAATGACATCGCATTCCTCGGTGGTCATCGTGGTCACTGAAACTTGCCGGTGATAGGAGCAAAGATGCGCGCGCCGTCGATCCCGGAAAACGGAGTCGTATCAACATTGGCATCAAGGATAAGCAGGCCACGTTGCTGTGCCGAGCGATCGAGGCCGGCAACTGATAACCAGATGATGTTGCCTGCGTGTTCGGCAGGTGCCGCGGCCCCCTCATCGAACACGACCAAACGCTGATCCATTGTGAGCTCGGGCAGGCGATCCATGCCGTCGAACAAATTGCGATACCAATTGGTCATAAGCGGCTGCCATTCGCCGGTCCCTGCGGGGCCACCAACGGCCTTATAGCTCGCGCTCTCGAAGACCTCGGGGCCTTCAACATCGTGGATCGCCAGAAAGGGAGATGGCGTCGCTGTCTGCGACAGAAATCGCTGCGAGGCGTGAAAGCCTTCGACGGTGATCAATTTGCCAATGTGGCTCGCGTACCAGTCATGCCAGGCAGCTTCGCGCGAGCGATCTGGCAAATCCATTTCAACCATGTAAAGCAAAGTACGAAGCCTCGCGGTCGTTCCAGACGTTCATTATGAATTAAGCGTCCATAGAAGGTTATGGTAAAGCGTCATTGCCCGGTCTTGTGCAACAATCATGTCTGGGTTAAGTTCAATCGCTTCCTGAGCAGTAGCCGGCGTCCTCATGTGCGCCGGTTTCGTTTTTTGCCGGAGGCTGAAATGGCGAATGATAGTGCGCCACAGTTATCAACGAGACCTTCCAGCGGCTTCATCACGCACGACCTCAGAGATTTGGCGCGGGGTCTGTTTGAGCAGTTTCGCGAGATGTCTTTCGATGGCATCGGGATTAGCCGCGAAACTTATGGGGCAGGCGAAACCGACGCCATGAAGGTCGTTGAGAAGCTTGCACAGCAGTCCGGCCTGGAAACAGAATGGGATGCAGCGCAAAACCTCATCGTGCGTCTGCCGGGTTCCGAACCCGGCATGTCAGTTGTTGCCACGGGTTCGCATCTCGATAGCGTGCCACAGGGAGGTAACTACGACGGCGCCGCCGGCGTTATTGGAGGCTTGCTAGCGTTGTTAGCCGCGCAGGCACGTGGTGGCCCAAAGCGACCAATGGAGCTTCTGGTTCTGAGAGGCGAAGAGAGTGCATGGTTTGGCGGGCCCTGCTATTTCGGATCGCGAGCAATGTTCGGTCAATTGAGTGATGCCGACTTGGCAAGTAAACATCGCGACAACGGGTTGGCGCTAGCAGAGCAAATGGCAGCTTGCGGCGTCGACATTGGACGGATCAGAGCGCAAGATCTGCTTCGCAATCCAGTAGAGTTCCACAGCTGGTTGGAGATCCACATCGAGCAGGGGCCGGTGCTGATCGCACGCGATAAACCGGTCGGACTGGTCACTGGAATTCGAGGTAACGTGCGCCATCGCCGTGTGATCTGTCGCGGAGAGGCGGCTCACTCCGGAGCCGTGCCCAGATGGTTGCGGCACGATGCAGTGCTCGCCATGGCCGAACTGCTGATGCGGATCGACGAACACTGGCGCGTTCTGTTGGAATGGGGTGAAGACCTTGTGGTCACCTCCGGCGTCGTCGAAACAAATCCAACAGAACATGCGGTGTCACGGGTGCCGGGTGAGGTCACTTTTGCACTGGAATATCGTAGCCAGGATACAAAAACGCTCGAGTCATTCGGCAACCTGGTTCGCTCGGAATGCGATCAGATCGCGTCGAAACGTGGCGTGACTTTTGAACTTGGTGATCCGGTTGAAACCGAACCAGCGAAAATGAGCGAGAAGGTCGTCGAGGTGTTGACGGCAAGTGCAGATGCAGCACAGATCGATTACGAGATTCTGCCCTCCGGGGCTGGACATGACTCAGCTGTTTTTGCCAACTCGGGCGTTCCATCGGCGATGATCTTCGTGCGCAACGACAAGGGTAGCCACAACCCGCAAGAGGCCATGGAGATGGCAGACTTCTATGAATCTAGCGAAGTCCTTGCACGGGCACTTTGGCAGATGGCCAACATGGAAGATGAGGTGCGGTCATGACGGTTACTCCAGCAGCTGAGGTCGCCGACCTGATCTTGAAGAGTGGTATTGTCTATACGCGCACCAGCGGTGATCCATTCTTTTTCTCATCTGGTTGGGCGAGCCCCGTGTTCGTCGATATCAAGCGCCTCATCTCCCTCCCTGCCGCACGAAGCCGGCTGGTCGAGTTATCGCTCGACATCATCGATCAGGAGATTGGTGCTGACGCCTATGAGCAGATTGCAGGTTGCGAACTGGCGGGTGTGCCGTTCGCTGCTATGATCGCTGATCGCAAGAACAAACCGCTTGTTGTGGCGATGAAGCAGGGAAAGGGTTTCGGTCGTCTAGCGCGCTTCGAGGGAACGTTTGAACCAGGTACCAGAACACTGTTGATGGATGATCTTACAACAGACGGCAGAACGAAAGCATCGGTTCAGCGCGCCCTGCAGGATGCGGAGGCCGATGTGGTCGGCATCTACGTCATTCTGGACTATAAGATCTTCCCCGGTGCGCCTAAGATCAGTTCGCTTGTCACGCTTGCAGACATCATCGCTGCTGCAGATCGGGGCAACCTTCTGCCTCCGTCCGTCATGAGCGAGCTTCGCACGTTTGCCGACAACGCTCCGCAGTGGTCGCGACGCAACGGTGGCATAGCTGAGATCCGATCCTGATGCCTTGTTGACGGGCTTGCCTAGGCAGCGACAGGCCTCGCCTCATCTCGCACTTGTGTGCGATGCATAAGGCGCCGCTGACTGGGGTCAAGCTGTCCGCGGCGATGCAGTGTGCAACGGTTATCCCAGATCACGAGGTCACCCGGCTGCCATTGCTGTGACCAATGATGATCGCCGTGCTCAATGTGAGCCCAAAGCTCGTCGAGGAGCGCATCGCTTTCACTGTCTGAGAGCCCGACAACCCACGCATTCGGTCGGCGGCCAAGGTAAAGCGCTGTGCGACCCGTGTCGCCATGACGTACGACAAGGGGATGGACCGCACCGGGACGGTCCTCGTTGCTGTAGATTTCCTTGAGACCAGCACGTAGTTCACCTGCCGAGTTGCGTGTTGCATCGTGTTTGCAAGAAAGCCGGGCAATCCGAGTCTTGAGATCCTCCGGAAGCGTTTCATAGGCGGCATAGAGATTATAGAAGGATGTATCGCCGCCAGTTGCTGGCGTTTCGATGCCGTAAAGCAAACTGGCTTTCGGTGGCAACTCATTGTAGCTCATGTCCTGGTGCCAAACGAGTTCGGAGTTCCCCAGGCCACCAATCGGCTTGCCGTCCTCGATAATGTTTGAGAGGACCGTTATCTCTTTGCGGGATGGATGATAGGGGACATTAACGGGCCGCGTCGGAGCGTCGTCCAGAGCACCGAACCGCTGGGAAAAGCCAGCAAGTGCTTCGTCGTCCAGTTTCTGGCCGCGAATGCGTAATACAAGGTGATCATTCCAGGCCTGATAGATCTGCCGGAATTTATCATCACTGATGCCATTCCCAAGGTCGATACCTACGATGTCCGCACCGAGCGCTGCCCCAGTCGGTTGAACCTCGATTGCATCCGACATGCCTGGTTCCTTCTCTTTAGTTCCAGCTTCGAAAGCTAACACTCGTCGCGACTTCTCTCGGCGCAGATATTGGACCCAAGAGGAAAACGCACAGACCAATTTTCGCTAGTAAGGTTTTGTTCCGCGAACCACGGTCCGATGGAGGATCCGTCGATGCTTGCCCATGTCATAGTTGGCGTCGGCGCGATGCATCGTGCAGCGGTTGTCCCACATGCACAGATCGCCTTGGTGCCACTTATGACGATAGATGTTTTCGTCCTTCGTCGCATGCATGAGCAAGTCGTCCAGCAACTGTTTGCCTTCTGCTTCAGGTCTTCCCTCGATATGCGATGTATGTGTGCCGATATAGAGCAGCTTCTTTCCCGTGTCTGGATGCGTGCGGACCACGGGATGGCTGACCGGAGGTCGCTCACGCTTCTGTACTTCGGTTGCAGGCTTGTTGTTGGTGTTGCGCCGGCTGGCTTCCCAGCTGTGTATCGCGCGCAATTGTCCAAGCTCTTGTTGCTGTTCCGGGTTCAGTTGCTCGTAGGCCATGTATGTATTGCAAAACAGCGTGTCACCACCATCCGGCGGCAGCTCAATCGCATGCAGCAGCGTCGCGAGCGATGGTACATCGTGATAGGATTTATCCGTGTGCCAGTAGTAATTGCCGGTGCTGTGCGGTTGTGGCGTTGGATTGCCATCCTTGTCGAGATTGTTGACCACGTGGACAAGTGGAAGCTTCTCGCCACTGGCAAGGCGCGCAACATGCTCTTCGATTTCGCCGAAGTTCAATGTGAAGGCATGCTGTTGCTCCGGTGTCAGGTCTTGATCTCGGAAGGCCAGCAGATGATGCTCAAGGAAGGCTTCAATGATTGCGTCTTTCAGTTTCGGCGTCAGCGGTATCGACAAGTCAACGCCAGTGACCTCGGCTGCCATGATGTCCGACAGGCGCCGCACAGTCATGGTGACGCCGTCCTCGCAGTCATAGGTCTTGGTGTTTGGCAACCCTGGAGCGTTCATTGTTTCCTCCTCGGCGTACTACCGCCACGCGCAATCAGTATGCATTCTTGGTTGCAGTGAGCTTATCAGATCGTGACCAAGACTGGACAAGCGCTCGACACCACATATGCGATGAATGGTTACGCACTCGCATCTCTGGCCCAATCTCATGATCCTGCAGCCTTGCTCTGGTGGAAGTACCAGTTGCTGACATACCCTGTCAGGAGCCTTGTGCTAAAGGCTGCCAAGTTTGATTGAGAGGGATTGGATTCATGTCCGCTATCAGCCACATAACACTGGGAACCAACGACGAAGAAAGGGCCGCGAAGTTTTATAGCGCAGTTCTTGGCGTCCTTGGTTTCGAGCGACTACCCAAACCACCTGGCCTGCCGCCAGCATTCGGAAAGAATGGCGGAATGCCAACTATCTTTTTGTGTACGCCCATCGATGACAGACCAGCAACGTGGGGAAATGGAACGCATGTGGCGTTCGTTGCCGAGACACACAGCCAAGTCCAAGATTTTCATAAGTTGGCACTGCAGATGGGAGGTATGGATGAGGGTGAACCTGGTCCGCGTCCTCAATACTCTGACAACTACTATGCTGCCTATGTTCGGGACCCGGACGGCAACAAGCTCCAAGCCGTCTGTTATAACGACCCGTGAGTTAGGCAGATGTCCTAGTCAGCGGATTTGGGCGGCGGCGTTGCGCCAGGCGCTCCAACAAGCAGCGCCTTATCCCGACCACCGTGCTTCTCTATAAGTGCGGCTTGATCTGCTTTGGCGAGTTGATCAACCGCCTCGGGATCACAGATCTTCCGTAACTCGGCTTCCATGCTGGCGAGAGAGTCGGCATGGGCAGCGTCTTGTGCAAGGTCGGTGGTTTCTTCTGGGTCCGCCTCCAGGTCGAACAACTCCGGTGGAAGGCCGACGTAGTAATGATATTTCCACTTGCCCTTGCGCAGCATGTAGCCACCAACGTTGGAGCCGACCGCGTGGTATTCGCTAAAAGCTGGACGCTCTAAGTCGTCCGCTTCATGGCTCAAAGCAAATAGAGATTTGCCTGGCCGGTTTGCCATTTCGGAAGCCGGATCAATGTCGACGCCCTGGAGTATGGTCGGGAACAGATCAAGCAAATCCACCGGTGTGTGGCAGACCCCAGGAGCCACATCAGGGCCGGTCATAAGCATCGGGATTGCTGTTGATTCCTGATACAGGTTCGACTTGCCCCAAAGCCCACGCGCTCCGACATTGTCGCCGTGATCACTCGTATAGATCACGCGAGTATTGCTAGCGAGGCCCGTATCATCCAGTGCTTTGAGAACGCGGCCGACGTTGTGGTCAACCCATGTGCAAAGCGCATAGTAGGCAGCGATAGCCGTCTTACGCTCTGTCTCATCTTTGAAGGAAGAGTCGTGTGACCACATTCCCTCGTGTTCGGCGATCCAGGGATGGTGTGGGTGGCCGTCTGCGGGAAGTAGCTTCGAGTGCGGGACATCATTAATGTCGTACATGGCAAAGAATTCTTCCGGTGCAACCAACGGGAAGTGTGGTGCAACAAAGCCGACGTAGAGAACCCAAGGTTCGTCGGTCGGTTTCGAAGCAGTCTCCTGTAACCAATCCACTGTGAGATTGGCGACGGAGCGGTCGTACTCGGTGTAGGTGGACTCGCCTGGTCCGATGTAGTCACCCAGCATTCTCTTGGCCGGCGCTGCGGGTAGAGGATCGCGGATCGATCCCCATACCATGCCAACGCCCTGATAAACATTCATCGGGATGTGTTCGATATCGAAGCCGGCGGGGTCTTCGGCATACCGGTAGTGTAGCTTGCCGATTGACTCAACTCTGATGCCGTTCTCTTGCAGCACGTGTCCCCAACCGCGAATGCTTCCGGTATAGGGCATCGCATTGTCCCAGTGGCGTATCCGGTGCACGTACTGACCGGTCGCAAATGCTGCCCGTGCCGGCACACAGATCGGGCACGGTGTGTATGCGTTCGTGAAACGGACGCCAGCGGTCGCCATCTTGTCAAAAGTCGGTGTCTTGACCAGAGGATGTCCAGAGCTGCCCATGTAACGGGGATCGTGCTCATCCGACATTATCACGATGAGATTGGCTGGTTTCATTGACCTATATTCTCGTAATCATAATCCGCAGCCGCAGTGTTGAGGCGATCTAGGATCCTATAAACAGACTTTCTATCGTGTGGTGACAGGGCGTTCAGGAGATGCATCTGCCGCTTACGCATCACGGGGAGCATGCGTTGGAATAGTTCGTGCCCCTGGCGGGTGAGCGCGGCATGCACAACGCGCCTGTCCTTTCCATCTCGCTCGGTCAGAACATGACCCTTCACGACAAGCCCCTGTACGGACCGTGTGACAAGCCCACGATCCATTTCGGTCTCTTCCGCCACCTCGTGCAGGCTGGCCTTGCCGCGCGTGCCGCTGCATTGATGGATAAACGTTAGGCAGCGCCACTCGGGCAGTCGCAAGGAAGCTTGTGTTTCCAGGATATGCATCGCCTGACGGTTCAGACGATTGGTGAGCGTCAGCAGCCTATAGGTCAGGAAATGCTCAACCGGCAGCTCCAGCTCATCAAGTTCATCAGTCTTTGGTTCTGTTCGATCAGCCATTCAATATCAGGCGCTTGCAGGAGTTCTTTGACTAGTCAATCATTGACAGGTCTATGGTCGACATGCAAGCCTTCCTTCAAATAATCAAAGTTCTGAAAAACTATTTGATTTATCGCTCAATCTGGGAGGAAACCAATGAAGCGTATTGTTCCTTTAGCCTGTGTCGCAGCATTGGCGTTTGTGCCCACAGCGCAAGCGGAATGGAAGCCAAGCGGACCGATTACGTTAAACATCGGCTTCAAGGCCGGTGGTGGCACCGATACGCAGGCGCGCCTGATTGGTGAGGCACTAGCCGCGAAGAAAGGTTGGAAGTTCATCTTCAAGAATGTTTCAGGTAAGGGCGGTGGAAACCTCGCCCGCACCCTGAAAGGCGGACCGAAGGATGGCTTGACCATCGGTATGGCGGTTACCGAGACATTCACCTACACGCCTCTGATCAGTAAGAAGATCGGCTACAGCGCTGAAGACTTCGACTTTGTTATCTCAACTGCTCCGACGCAGATGGGAGTTGTCGTGCGTGCTGACA
Source organism: Hyphomicrobiaceae bacterium (assembly GCA_965247245.1). GTDB lineage: Bacteria > Pseudomonadota > Alphaproteobacteria > Rhizobiales > Hyphomicrobiaceae > Tectiglobus. The sequence goes on from CBDFGV010000001.1 coordinate 835,164, forward strand.
GCGGCATGAAAAACATGGACGACCTCGCCAAGAAGGCGAAGGCCGGACCGGTGAAGTTCGCAATCATGTCGCCACGCCTTGGCGATGCGGCCTATCTGATCCAGCAGAAGCTTGGTGTGAAGTTCAATCAGATCAAGGTAAAAGGCGGCCGCGGCGTGCTGAATGGTCTGATGGCCAAAGACGTCGACATTGGGTTCATCGCCGGAATTCACGTCAAGGGCGTAAAGGCCGGAGATCTGGTGAACCTGGCGTCAGCAGAAGAAGGCCGCCTTGGCATGTCGCCGGATGTGCCAACGCTTCGCGAACTCGGCATTCCTTATGCGTTCGGTGCAACGTTCGTAGTCTTCGTGCCGAAGGGAACCGATCAGGCTGCTCAGGATGGCATTGCCGCGGCGTTCGCAGAAATCCTGTCGGACAAGTCGACAAAAGCTTCGAAGTTCGTAAACCGCGCATTTGGCCCACCGCCGCTCAAGACGGGTAAGGCGCTGGCGGATCAGGTGAAGCAGGAGCTCGCCGACAATAAGAAGATCCTGGCCACCATCAACTAAGCTGCCTGGATCATGTAATGAGATAGTGAAATGGAACGGGAAGGTTGCTCAGCCTTCCCGTTTTTTCCTCCAGCCCGTCAAAAGGCTTCTTTAGCCGCTCACAAGCCCAATCGAAACAAGCATGCAGACACGTCAATGGAACCTCCTGCTTGGCATCCTGTTCACTGTGCTAAGCGCGATTGCCTTGTTGATCTGGATCCCGAACGACGTTGAGACAGGGGTGATGGTCGTCGAGCGCCGGTCTGTTGAGGTCGGCGATGCAATGGCACCCACTGCGGCTGCCGTGCTCGTACTCATTCTCAGCATCGCGCTGACATTGGCCTCGCTGTTCAGTAGCCAGGAGCGCATCTCGAAAGAACCAGAGATAGGTCTTTCACTATCCAACGTGAGCAGCCTGTTCGCGATGGCAGTGACTGTGATGGGCAGTCTGTTTATCATGGTCTATACGGGTCCGTTGGCAATCAGCGCTCTCCAGGCGCTTGGCTCGGGCCTGCCGGAGTATCGACTGCTGACGGATACGGTTCCCTACAAGTATATCGGCTTTGCATGTGGCGGATTTCTGCTGGTCTTCGGCCTCATCTCCTGGGTCGAAGGTCGTCCAAGCCTGCACGCGGCGGCAACGGCGATCGGCGCGGTACTTGCGCTCATCATCATTTACGACGTCCCCTTCGATAGCCTGCTTCTGCCACCTAACGGGAGTCAGGGATGACGGTACTCGAATATATTTGGGCCGGCATCATGGCAGTGTTCATGTCGGCGCCGGTGGGGGAGATTTTTGGAATTCCACTGCCGATCGCCGTAGTCATGGTGTTCTTCGGCTTTCTCAGTGGCATTGTGGTCGGCGCAACGCCGGGGCTGAGCGGTCCCTTCGCGATGGCCGTTTCGCTGCCCATTCTGATATCAGTGTTCGGCGTGGATGCTGATGCGCTCCTGCCGGTCATGGGTTTCTTGATCGGCATTATGAAGGGCGCAACAGTCGGCGGTGCCGTGCCGGCTATTCTATTTAATACTCCTGGAACACCGGACGCCTTGTTGACGACCTTCGACGGTTACCCGATGACCCAGAAGGGGCAAAGCGGTAAGGCACTGAGGATTGCCCACTTCTCATCGGCCTCAGGCGACACATTCAGCGATATCGTCCTATTCACGACTGCTCCGTTCCTGGCCCTGCTCGTCGAAGCATACTTGGCTTCACGGAAAAGGCAGCGCTGATCATTCTGTCGCTTTCGTTTATTTCGGCGGTTGTCGGAAGCTCCATCCTGAAGGGGATGCTGGCTGCATTTCTTGGGCTCTTTCTGGCATTGATCGCCAACGGCGAAGATCCATACCCGCGACTGACGCTAGGCATAACGGAATTCACACAGGGCATTCCGCTGATCTCCGCAATCCTCGGTGTCTTGATCCTCGGTGAAGTGTTCAAAGCGCTGGAGGACATGCACAACGAGCGCAAGCGCACGAGTAAGATTGAACTGACCAAGCAGTCCGGCGACAACAAATTGCATTGGGCCGATATCCGCCGGATTTATCGCTATGTTATCATGTCGGCAGGGATAGGCACATTCATCGGGGCCTTGCCGGGTATCGGTTCCACGCTGGCTGCCACAATGGGCTATTCCATTGGTCGGGAGACATCTGGCAAAGCCGAAGAGTTCGGAACCGGAATCCCCGAAGGCGTCGCCTCCACCGAGGCAGCCAACTCCGCAGTCTCCGGTGCTAATCTCATTCCGGTGCTCAGCCTGGGTATCCCTGGCAATGTTGCGGCGGTATTCCTTATTCTCGCGACAGAAAGCATTTCTGGTTTTAACCCGGGCCCGCCGGTGTTCAACTTCAATCCGACCGAGCCAAACCCCGAGCTCATCATGTGCTTCGGGATCTTCACCATTATGGTGCTTGGCAACATCTTCAACTGGACCATCGGCGGCATTTTTATGCGCCTCACCGGTGTCATGGTCTACATACCGAAGGCCTACCTTCTGCCCTGCGTACTGTTGCTGACGTTGACGTCAATCTATGTGCAGGACACGACCATGAGCAGTGTCTACGTAGCCGTGTTCTTCGGTTTCATTGGCTATCTCATGCGCAAGTTCAACATGTCGGTATTGCCGTTTGTGATTGCCTTTATTCTCGCCAACAACCTTGAATCAGCACTGCGCCAGGCTTTCTCCGGTTCAGGCGGTGATCCTTACTTCTTCTTCAAGAGCCCGATCGCGATGACGTTCTTCGCAATGATCCTGGCTATCATCTACTACTTTGGCGTCTACCGCAGAACGAAGAATGCGGCGAACCAGAATGCACCATCGACCGAATTAGACTGAGCAAGCACACCGGAGTGCACACGGGCATGAAGCGACCCAACCTCATTTTCATTACGGCAGACCAGCAGCGCGGCGACTGCTATGGCTTCATGGGGCGCAAGATCAAGACACCGCACCTTGATCAGCTTCGTGCAGAAGGGGCCTGGCTGGATAGCAACGTGACACCATGCGTCGTTTGTCAGCCGGCACGCGCGTCAATCCTAACTGGACAGCTGCCGCTCACCCATGGTGTCCACGACAACGGCATTGATCTCAATCCAGAGGTTGGTGCAAAGGGGATGGCTGGCACTCTGACCAATGCCGGTTACGACACGGCCTTCTTCGGCAAGGCCCACTTCTCGACCTATCACACGTTTGCACCAACCGGCACACCGGAGTGTCTCAGGTCGTCGGTCAACTATGGTGAGGACTGGTATGGGCCCTACATGGGATTCTCCCATGTCGAGATGATGCTCGTCGGGCACAATTGGTTCTTGCCGGAAAAGCCACCAGCCGGTCAACACTACGAGCGTTGGTTCTATGCCGACGGACGTGGTGATGAAAAGAACGCGCTGTATCGTGAAAATGCTGGAGACACCCACGGTGCCGCACAAACCTGGCACTCCAAGTTGCCCGTCGCATGGCATAACTCAACGTGGACGGCAGACCGCGCCATCGAGTGGCTGAAGAGCCGGGATGAAAATCCATTTATGACCTGGATCAGCTTTCCAGACCCGCACCATCCCTTCGACTGTCCGGAACCATGGTCACGTCTGCATCACCCGGATGAGGTCGATATCCCGGAGCACCGTGAGCGAGACTTCGACAATCGTCCCTGGTGGCACAGAGCTGTCCTGGAAAACGAGCCGACCGGATCAAAAGAAAATGCGGAGACCCGCAAAGCCTACAGCCGTATCGGCGAGCAGAGTGAGCAGCAGTTGCGTGAGATCATCGCCAATACATATGGTCAGATCTCGCTCATCGATCACCAGGTGGGACGCTTGATGATTGCGCTCGACGAGCTAGGTATGCGCGACAACACGATTGTCATCTATAGCTCGGATCACGGTGATTGGCTGGGCGACCATGGCCTCATACTCAAGGGACCGATGCACTACGAGGGCTTGCACCGTGTCGGCATGATTGTGCGTGGTCCAGGTGTGCCCGCCGGCAAGACCATCACGGCACCGACCAGTACGATAGATGTCGGCCCAACCTTCTTCGACTATGCCGGAACCGAAGCCTTGCAAAATCAACATGGTCAATCGTTGCGGCCATTGTTGGAAACAGAAAGCGCAACGCGGGACTATGCCTATAGTGAATGGGAGTTGCATCCGAACCGGGCCGGCGTTGCCTTGAGCTTGCGAACCGTTCGTACCGCGACAGCAAAACTCACCGTTGATCAGAACTCAGGCGAGGGCGAGATGTATGACCTGAGCAATGATCCGCAGGAAATGGTCAATCGTTTCAATGATCCGGCCTACAAAGCGCTCAAGGATGAATTGCTCGGCTACATCGCTCGGCGTCCCAACGATATTGGCCCTCTCAATGAACCGGTCGGTATGGCCTAGGGGACCAGCCGGAACCAGTTGCTCAAAAGAAGTTCCAGGCAACCGCGATCATGATGCCAGAGATAATCGCGACAGCACTGACACCGCGCGCTGTTGCATAAGTTTTCACGAAGCGATTGATCTCCGGATCGCTGGCGCTCGCGTATCGCACGACGTGAACAACATCGTCGCCTTGAACTTCAGTGTCGTCTTCAACGTAATTCGACAGGCCCGGCGTGAAGATGGAGCACAACAAGAAAAAGCTCAGGTTGTAAAGGATGGCTGCGGCACCAAACGCGGCTACTCCCCAAATCCAATCAAGGCCTGGACCGCCCGGCGAGGCCACCCAGTAGAGTGCGCCTCCAAAGCCGATGGCGCCCGCAATGAGTGCGGTAATCCAAAGAGATTGAATACGCCTGGCGTTGATTGTTGGCTGGTTACTCACAACGAAGGTTTCCCTCGCCTCTCACACCTATGCTGCACCGCGGAGATCCATGTGCAAAGCCAGGGATCTGCTATCGGTTCGTCAATTTCAACTCGATCCGACGGTTGCGCAACAAGGCTTCCGGCGTCGTGCCGCGATCGATCGGCTGAAACTCGCCATAGCCAGCCGCAACCAGGCGCTGGGCTGGCACGCCACGTGAAATGAGATAGCGCACAACTGAGATGGCGCGTGCCGTGGAGAGCTCCCAGTTCGAAGGAAACTGCGGCGTATTAATCGGCTGCACATCAGTATGCCCGTCAACCTGAAGCGCCCAGTCAATCTCATTCGGAATGGACTTGGCCAGCTCGGTAATTGCGCGTGCAAGTTCATCCATCGTGACCAAGCCCTGCACAGAGATTTGCGCATCGCCCGGCGCGAATAAGACCTCTGATTGGAAGATAAAGCGGTCACCAACGACGCGTATATCCTTGCGATTCTTTAGGAGTTCCCGCAGGCGGCCGAAGAAGTCGGACCGGTAGCGTTTGAGTTCTTGCACCTGGCGCGCGAGCACAGCATTCAAGCGTTTGCCCAGGTCCTTGATCCGCGCCTGCGAGGCCTGGTCTCTTTTCTCAGATGCATCGAGTGCTTCATTCAGCGCCGCGATCTGTCTTCTAAGCGCAAGCAGCTGTTGATTGAGAAGATCAACCTTGGCCAGAGCTGAGCTGGATACTTCCTTCTCCTTATCGAGCCCGGCTGCGAGCGACGCTATACGTGCAGAATCTGCAGTTGCCTTCTCTGCGCCGCCGGCAGCATCAGACTGTAAACGTTGGTTCTCAAGCCGCAGTTCGCCCAGCGTTGCCTGGAGCGCGGCGAGTTCGTCCTGTGTGGTCTGACTTTTACCCTTCTCCAGTGACAATAGCGACGTCAGCTCGGCAATCTGCCGGTTCAACCGCTGGAGAGCAGTATCCTTGTTTGAAGCTTCCTGCGTGACGAAGTACTGGGCGAGCATGAAGATCGAGAGCAGGAAAGTGAAGACCAAGAGCAGCGTTGACAGGACGTCAACGTAGCCGGGCCAAAACTCCCCATAATCACCACCGCGCCGTCCTGAACGAGCTCGCGGCATTGCTATCTCCTCGGTCCCGAGTTGGAGACGAGATCCCGGATGACGCCCATGACTTCATGTTGTTGAGACGACTGCTCATCTGCCCATTGGCGTACGATTTCCTGCTCTTTGCGCATTTGCATCACGAGCTGATTAACGCCTTCGGCAAGTTCGCGAACGTTTTCCTCGCCGCCGGATGCAGGACCACCGGCCTGCAGACGATCGGCAAGCTCTGACAGAGAGCGTTGAACCTCGAACATTGCGCCATAGAGTTGACGATTAACCTGCTCAGACGAGCTTGACGCCACGCCACCGGGTGTTAGCTCGGTGATGCCCGACAACCACTCTTCAAGCTCATTGTAGAACCGATTGTGTGACTGGCTGGCCTGCAGCTCAAGGAAGCCCACGATCAGCGAGCCGGACAATCCGAAGAGTGAAGACGCGAAGGCCGTGCCCATGCCGCGCAAAGGTTCAGCCAGGCCGGTCTTCAGTTCTTGGAACATCAAGACGCTGTCGGCCGTTTTCGTATCCAGCGCACTAATCGTTTTCCCTACGGACTGGATCGTATCCAGCAGCCCCCAGAAGGTTCCTAGGAGGCCGAGAAATACCAACAACCCGATGATGTAGCGCCCGGTGTCGCGTGCTTCATCAAGGCGCGAACCGATACTGTCCATGATCGATCGCATCGACGTCGTCGATAGCGACAGCGCCCCGGTTCTGTCACGCAGCATTGTCGCCATCGGCGCCAATAGAACGGGTTGGTGAGAGATTGCGAGACCAGGATCGGCAATCCGAAACGCATTGACCCAGCTGATCTCCGGATTGAGGCGATAGACCTGCCAGAAAGCATAAACGATACCGATAACCAGCACGAACAGGATCAGACCATTCAAACCTGGGTTGGCCATAAAGGCCGTGTAAAATTGAGGGAATAGAATTGCCGCGATAAAGCCGACCAGCATAAGGAAGATCAGCATTCGCATCAGATAGACACCTGGCGTGGAAAGTGACCGCGCCAGTGGCGCCTGCGATGGATCTGAGCTTCGTCTTCTCGCCATACGTGCTTTCTCCGCCAGTCAGCATGCCGGCCAATCGTAGTCCGCCAGACCGCAGGCGGTACAAGTCAACATCGTTCTTTTGGTCGTGTTTAAGCATACGACGACCAGATAACCGTTGCTTTAGCCAATCTCTTTGTCAGGGAAAACGGGCAAGATCGTGCCTAAGGACAGTTGTGCCAGACTTTTCACATGTTTCGAGCAATATTCAGGCGATCTCCGGTTGGATTGCAACCGTTGCCTGTCCGATGGGCAATTGTCGCGGCACTTTGATTACTTCGAGCCGGAAAGCTTCTCAAGTAATGCCTTCTGAATCGTCGGAACGCCGGCCACAATCGTTCCGGTGCTGAGCATGTCGCTTCCACCAGACAGGTCCGTAGCAATGCCTCCGGCTTCGCGCAGGATGACGATGCCCGCTGCCATATCCCAAGGCTGAATATTATGTTCCCAGTAGGCATCGAAGCGTCCAGCCGCGGTCCAGGCGAGATCAACAGCGGCAGCTCCGGTTCTGCGAATGCCGGTTGCCTCCTTGGTCAACGTCTCCATCTCGCGATAGAACCGCTCGTGGCCTGGCGCTGGGCGGCCTTTGTGCGGGATCGACGTTGTCAGCATGGCATCCGTGAGATGTCGTCTTGCGGAAACCCTAATGCGGCGATCGTTCAGAAACGCCCCCTTACCGCGCTCAGCTGTATAAAGTTCGTCAAGCACTGGCAGATAGATCAGGCCCGCAACCAACTCTCCATCACGCTCCAGTCCGATTGCGATACAGAATATGGGGATGCCATGCAGAAAGTTCGTCGTGCCATCCAGTGGATCGACGATCCATCGATGTGTCTTGTCGGCACCGTCAACTGTCCCACGCTCCTCCATCAGGAATGCGTAGTCAGGCCGTGCTTTAGAGAGCTCATAGAATATGATGTCTTCGGCGCGATGATCGGCTGCCGAGACAAAGTTGGCCGGGCCTTTCACCGAAACCTGCAATCGCTCGACCTCTCCAAAGTCGCGTGCGAGCGAACGGCCTGCCTTCCGGGCGGCATTGACCATGACATTCATTAGCGCGGAGGCCGGCATACTTGCTCCAATGCAGTTGCATTTGGTAATTTTCTGAAATGCGCCGCTCGGGATTAAACTGTTTGGCGGCTATGCACAACCGGCCACCATCACGGTTAGCCAGTATCATTCCCGTCGAAGGTCTAAGTCTGCAAGAACCGCCGCCCCGTTTACTGCAATCCGGCCTGCTGCCGATCTGCGAGTTCTCGGGCCGCTTGCCGGGCTCTTGTGCGTACGGCTTTCGGGTAAGATGCAATCACCTTATCGAGGGGCTTGTCCTTGATACCGTTGGCTTCTGCGACGTAGCGCCATTTAGCAGCATCGAACGCGCTTTTCGATATTCCCTTCACGCCGACAGCATAAACGTGTGCCAGGCGGTTTTGCGCGCCGGCTACACCCTTCAGTGCTGCTGAACGCAGCAAGCCTAGCAGCTTTGGGCGGTCTTCGTTCAGGCCACGGCCACGCAGCAGCACCGTCGCGTACTCATATTGCGCGGCTGCCAGTCCGCGGTCAGCCGCCTGTCGCAGCCACAAGGCGGCTTTGTAGGCGTCAGCGTTGACACCGTGGCCCTTCTGGTAGAGCGCCGCCAGATCGTATTGGGCTTCCGCAATCCCTTTGCGGGCAGCGAACTCAAGATGCTGAGAGGCTCGAAACGGGTTTTCCGGCTTGCCTTTGCCGGACAAGAACTGCAGGGCCAAATTGTAATGCGCGTAAGCGTGACCCTTGCGGGCGGCACGTTCGAACATCGTCGCGGCGCCCTCCGGGTTCTTCTTAACGGCAGTCCCTGAAGCCAGGATGACGCCAAACGCAAACATGGCTTCAACATCGCCTAACTCTGCGCCGCGGCGATACCATTTCGCGGCCGTCAGCTCATTTCTCGGAACTCCGAGACCCTCTGCATATAGTCGCCCGAGCAGTGTGTGGGCCTGCGGGTCGTTCTTCTTGGCTTGTTTTTCGGCCAGCTTTAGCGCTGTGATGTATTGCCCTTGGTCGAACGCGATATAGGCGGCGTTATCACCGGTTGGTGTGACGAGGGTTTTGCCCAGAGGCGTCTTTGACCGCAGTGGCTGTCGCGGAGCGGTGGGACTCGGCAACCCTTTCACGCTGCGACGCTGAGTGCCTGTGATTGGCCGCGGTGCCGCGGGGCGATGTGGGATGGTTCGCTGGACCCAGGAACTTGCCCCTGTTTCTGCGACGGTGGGTGTCGGTGCCAGTAAGCCCATCGCCAGACCAACCGTTATGGCTTGAAAGTGCTTACCCATGGACCAGTGTCCGCTCGCTTGTCGCTGACAGTTGGCGCGCGAAGGTTGATATGAGGTCTGCCAGACCTTCTTCACCAACTGCATCGTCAGGCTCCAACCCGACAAAGTCTGCCCCGGTTTCGATAAGTTCTTGCGCACGCGCAGGCGATCCTGCAGTCAGCCCAACACATGGGATCTCGAAAACTTCTGCCCACCATGCCAGTAGTTCAACCTGCTCATCGCCGTTGATCGAGGCATCGGATGCCATTATTGGCGCGGCATCAAAGGCAATGTAATCAGCGCCCGCCTCGCCCAGTGTCATGGCATCGTGGCGAGAAAGCCCAACGTTGACACCAACGATACTATCTGCAGCCAGCGCCTCACGGGCCTTTTCGTATTGCTCGATCTGCACCACGCTTGGCGAAAGGTGTACGCCATCGGCCCCACTGGTCTGCGCCAGTTCAATGTCATCTTCTATGATCACAGCGGCGTCGAGAGCCTGGCCGGCCTCGACCAGGCCCAATAGCTGCTTCGCGTCGGCCTTCTCCCCGCGTGGCGGCTGCAACAAGATGGCTGGCAGCGTGAACTTTCCGTTAAGCGCGCGCAAGGCGGCCACAGAGGTTCGATCAGCTCGGAGCTGCAAGTAGAGGCGCGAACAATCGTACATGGTGCCCCTATTCAGTTGGAATACGGCAAAAGCCGGGCAACGCGGCTGAAAGCCAGTGCAAGAGTGACGATCGGAACCATCGGCTCACCAGTAAGCCGGTTCGCGGATCGATCAAGTTCAATTGATATCAGTAAGTGTGACCGAGGTAACTGCCTGGTTCGTAAAAGGCCCATATACAAGCTTAACCGATACTTCAGCAGGCATTCATTCAATGAACGCCATGATGCAAATGTGCGACAGATTGTTAAGGGTCGAATCGCTACTATGGACCGATCAGGAGCGGGTCATGAACAGATTGACACAGAACGGAGCAGAGTCCGCTGAATTCTGGGCAACATCGTACCGCGGCCAGGAGATTGCGGCGCAGCGCCATTACAATGGTTGGCTAGTTTACCTCAACAAGGTGATGCAGCAGGGGATGCTGTTCGAAGATCATCGCGATGCGGCCCTCTGGTTGCGCCGCAAGGTTGATGAGCAGGCTATTGCAGCTAGCTGAGCGGTCTCAACTATCGGCGCAGGACCAACGTTGCGCTGTCTAGGCGCGGCTATATTGGGTTAAGCCCAAAAGAAGGGCCGGCTTGAGAAGATCAAAACCGGCCAAACCAAGTCCAATTCAAAACAAATGACAGATTAGATCAGCTTCGCCATAGCGATAGCCGTGTCGCTCATGCGATTGGAGAAACCCCACTCATTGTCGTACCACGACAGAACGCGCACCAGCTTGCCGTCAACGATTTGGGTCTGCGTCAGGTCGAAGTTGGACGAATAAGGGGAGTGGTTAAAGTCGATGGAAACCAACTCTTCATCGACAGCTGACAAGACACCCTTCAATTCCTGCGCAGCAGCTTTCGACATCGCCGCATTGATGTCATCGGCAGATGTCTCACGGCTTGGCACGAACTTCAGGTCGACGACCGAGACGTTTGGTGTCGGCACGCGAATAGATGTGCCGTCGAGCTTGCCATTGAGCTCCGGAAGCACGAGACCCACTGCCTTCGCCGCGCCTGTGGTAGTTGGGATCATGCTGACATTTGCTGCCCGTGCGCGTCGCATGTCTTTATGAGCCTGGTCCTGCAAGCGCTGATCGCTTGTGTAGGCATGGATCGTTGTCATGAAGCCCGACTCGATCCCGCAAAGGTCGTTGATCACCTTGGCGACGGGTGCCAGGCAGTTTGTTGTGCAGGATGCGTTGGAGACAACCTTGTGGTCCGCAGTCAGTTTGTCGTGATTGACACCGTAGACAACTGTGAGATCAGCGCCCGATGCCGGTGCTGATACTAGGACACGCTTAGCTCCAGCCTCGAGGTGCATCGATGCCTTGTCTTTGTCAGTGAAGATGCCGGTGCACTCCATGACGATATCAACGTTCATTTCCTTCCAGGGCAGCTTAGTTGGATCCCGTTCGGCCAAAACGCGAACTGGCGATGCCAGGCCAACGTCCATCTGGTCGCCGTCAACCTCGACCTTGCCCGGAAACGAACCGTGCACCGAGTCGTACTTGAAGAGATGTGCGTTGTCTTTTGCTGAACCAAGATCATTGACCGCAACGACCTCAATGTCGGTTCTCTTCTCCTCGGCAATTGCGCGCAGGATATTGCGCCCAATCCGGCCGAAACCGGAAATTCCCACTCTAACCGCCATAGCTGGTTCTCCTCACATTGAGATCAAGGTTGATTGAGTTTCACGAAGCCTACCGGTAATGGGAAGGGTGCGGATCAAAGCGCTGCCGGCCGGCCAACGAAATTGCGGCGCCATTCATGTTCCGGTCGCAATGCCATGTCAATGGCGATAACGTCTGGATCGTTTATAAGATTGACTAACTTTTTGCACTGGTAATTTCGAGTTACGGCGCTCTGTTGTTGACCACGATGAACACGCCTCCTTATGGTTAACAACTTCATGCATTTTAATCAGAGGCCGCGATAACTACGAGAATGGAAAGCACATTAATGGCTGCACGCGCCAAGACGAAGCAAACCAAGGCACCCGCCAAAGCAGCGTCAAGTCGCACCAAACGGGCCGCCTCCGCTTCGGCAAAGACACCAGCACCCAAGAAACCAAAGGTCGCGCAACTTCAGCGCGAGCGCGACGCATTGGCCAAGCGCTTGGCAGAAGCAGAGCAGCGCATTGCCGAGCTTGAAAGCGCCAATGACCAGGCGATAAACCGAATCAATTGGGTTGTCGATTCCCTGCAAACTGCGTTGGACGAGAAGCACTGAGCATTACCTGACAGACCCAACCGTCTAATATTTCAGTAATTTTGTGTCACAGGGGCATGGGGCCCGGAAGGCCGAATTCATTGCAGGCCTTCCCCATTATGGGACCAACGCTATGGGGCAGGTTACGGTCACCTTGAACGGGCGCACTTACAGAATGCGCTGCGCTGATGGTGAGGAACAGCGGCTGCACATGCTTGTTGATCACATTCGCGAGAAACTCGGCTCACTGACCGAACAATTCGGCAAGATTGGCAACGAACGGCTCATCTTGATGGCTGCTATTCTCGTGACAGATGAGTTATTCGAAGCACGGGAAGGCAAGGACACGAAGGTCGACTAGATAGGTATGGTGCCGAGTTTCCGGACCGGTCGGATCAGGCCCGCCATGTTTGATTTGCGAAGTCGGGCCAAATCATTATGTAATATGAAAGCTGCGGGGCTCGTTAGGAGCCTATTTCCCCTGGGCCGATACCAACCGCTCGGGAGCTGTTCCTGGCCGGGGTCGTGGCCCCGGACACACGGCGCCCACCTACATGTGTAGGGACCTGGCGGGATACTCTGTGCTCCGACGGCCTTCGCGGCTTTTATTCTCTCAGATGTGCTCCTAGCTGGCAGCCGGTGGAAAATTCCAGAGAACATCGTATGTCAGCAGAAGGAGAACAGGTCACAGCCGCAAAAAGAGCCCTACGCAAAAAGGTTTTAGAGCGACGCGATGAGATCTCGGCGACGACACGGCAGCGCCTATCTCAAACTGTTGCAGAGAATGCTCACGCACTATCGCTGCTCGCTGGGCCCGGAGCAATTTTCTCGGTTTACGCGACGATGGGCTCGGAGATTGACCCGGATGCAATCTCACAGGAACTAATCAATCTGGGCCACCCGATCAGTCTTCCCGTAATGATCAAGCTCGGTCAGCCGTTGATTTTCCGGCGATGGCAGCCCGGAGATGCTCTGGAGCCCAAGAAATGGGGCATTCGAGAGCCATTGCCGGAAGCAGAAAAAGTCGAGCCTGATGTCCTGCTCATGCCGATGGTCGCTTTCGATCGCGATGGCTGGCGGCTCGGCTATGGTGGTGGCTTTTATGATCGAACATTGGCACGTTTGCGCGCGCTCAAGCCGACAATCGCCATTGGCCTTGCTTTTGACCAACAAGAGGTCGACGCCGTGCCTCATGCAGCGTATGACGAGCGCCTTGACTTGGTCCTCACACCAAATGGTCTGCGTACATTCCAGCAAATGGAAGATTGAATGAGGTTTTTGTTTCTAGGCGACGTCGTCGGTCGCTCCGGCAGGCAAGCCGTTCTGCGCCATATGCCGGAACTGCGCACGCGTTACGATCTCGACTTTGTCGTGGTCAATGGCGAGAACGCCGCTGGTGGTTTCGGCATCACCGAGCAGATCTGCAGCGATTTACTCGACGCCGGCGCTGACGTCGTCACGCTTGGCAATCATGCGTTCGATCAAAAGGATGCGCTGGTCTTCATTACGCGTCAGGATCGTCTGATCCGCCCATTGAATTTCCCTGAGGGCACGCCCGGCAAGGGCGCAGGCTTGTTCAAGGCGAAGAACGGCGCTGAAGTGCTCGTGATCAACGCGCTGGGCCGGGTCTTTATGCAAGAACAGGACTGTCCGTTCCGAGCCATTGATAACGAAGTCACGGCCTGTCGGCTTGGTGAAGGTGCTGACGTCATCTTCGTTGACTTTCACGCCGAGGCGACCAGTGAAAAGCAAGCCATGGCCGTCTTCCTCGATGGCCGCGTCAGTGGCGTTGTCGGAACCCACACGCATAGTCCTACGGCCGATGATCGAGTTCTCCCAGGTGGTACGGCATTCATGTCGGACGTGGGCATGTGCGGCGATTACAACTCAGTCCTTGGGATGACATCTGCCGAGCCAGTGAACCGTTTTCTGACACGGATCCCCAAAGAGCGCTTTGAGCCGGCGATGGGCGAGGCCACCGTCTGCGGTTTGGCCTTAGACATTGATGATGCGACGGGCCACACACGGCATGTCGGGCCGCTCCGAATCGGCGGCGTCCTCAGTCCGATCGCGCCCGCATTCTGGGACGCGGCGTGATTTCAATTCAGGGACTGGATCAAGCCGGCCTTGTCCATCTATAACGACCGAAACCGCTACGGTTTAGCGGACTATGCAACTCTAATCGAGCGACAAGCGATACGATGGCTGGACATTCCCAATTCAAGAACATCATGCACCGGAAAGGGCGGCAGGACGCTGCCCGTTCGAAGCTTTTCTCCAAACTTGCCAAGGAGATAACGGTTGCAGCCAAGATGGGAATGCCGGATCCGGACATGAATCCCCGTCTGCGATTGGCTGTGCAGAACGCCCGGTCGCAGTCGATGCCTAAGGACAACATCGAGCGCGCCATCAATAAGGGCGCCGGCGGCGATGACGATAACTATGAGGAGATCCGATACGAAGGCTACGGGCCCGGAGGCGTTGCGGTCGTAGTTGAAGCACTAACCGACAACCGCAACCGGACGGGCGCGGCCGTGCGCGCTGCGTTTTCAAAACACGGTGGCAATTTGGGTGCCACTGGCTCAGTTGGCCATATGTTCGATCGTGTCGGTGAAATCAGCTATCCGGCCGACGCTGGATCAGCCGATGATGTCCTCGAAGCTGCCATCGAGGCCGGCGCCGATGATGTCCAGTCTGATGAGAATGGGCATTTGGTGACGTGCGGCTTTGATACTCTGGGCACGGTTGCCGGGGAAATCGAAAAGCTGCTTGGCGCGCCCGAGTCCGTAAAGGCAGTTTGGACCCCAACCATCCCGGCGATGGTTGATGAAGATGGCGCCAACTCGATCATGAAGCTGGTAGCCGCCCTAGAGGACGATGACGACGTGCAGGCCGTCTTTTCAAACTTCGAAGTTGACGAAGAGACATTGAAGAAGATGACCGCAGCTTAAGAATTCACGTTGAGATCGCGGGAATTGTCGACACAACTGTTCTTCTGGACGGACATGATCTTAACCCATTTTCGCCCGATTGCTGGCTCACACGCTCGACCTGGCCGATAAATTGCTGCTTTAGCAATTGAAGCCATGAACAAACCAAAAAAATACGACGGGTGATCATGATAGTTCGAGCTGTGTGGGCGGCCGCATTTCTGGCGGGCGCGGGAAGTGCTGTTCATGCGTTTAAGTTGCCGAAGGAAGTCACGCCTGAGCTGCGCGCCGCGTGCGAAAGAGATGTTCGCCGGCTGTGTATCCGGCAGGGGTCGACTGTCAGTTCAGTCAAAGCCTGTGTTCGAAAAAAATTCCGCAAGCTGAGCATGAAGTGCCAGTATCGTCTGGTTCGAGCGGGATTTTAACCTCCATTTGACTCAAGTAGTTGGCTTTGTTCCCTGCGTAACAGCCAAATCGCCGAAACCGTTGAACTCTTTACGCGTTGCAAGCGACCCATGATTGCAAGCAAAGCAATCACGAACCGCTGTAAGGGAGTTCATCATGTATTCGCAGTCTAATCACATTGCACATCAGCAACCCGAGCGAGCCCGCCCATTGTTCGGCCTGGTTGCCGGTTTTCTAGCAGCCGTTTTGTTGGGCGCCAGTGTCGTTGCCTTTGGCGGAACCATCTAGCACGTCAGAGCTCACCTAGATTGAGGCGGCGGCGTCCTCGACGATAAACCCGGACGCCTCGCCGAGCAGTGTTGCGCGCAGCATGTAGCGTGGCTGCGTCTGATCAAAGTCCGCAAGCGCCACATGCATCGTTGTGCGATTGTCCCAGAGAACGATATCTCCGACCTCCCAGCTATGGCGATACACATTCTCAGGGCGTGTCGCATGGGCGCAGAGTTGCTCAATCAGTGGCTTGCTTTCGGCACGGGTGAGCCCATGAAAGTGTGAGACTCGCTCGGACACATAGAGGGCCTCCTTGCCGCTTCGCGGGTGTTTTCGAACAGCTGGATGCGCAATCGGAGGATTGAGTTTCCGCAGTTCCGCCGTCTTGGCGGGATCGCGCTCGTTGACCCCGGCTGTCAGGCTGAAATCATAGACAGCATGCTGGTCCTGAATGAGCTTCTTGAAACCACTCGATAGAGAGGCATAGGCCGACACCATGTTGCAGAACATGGTGTCCCCGCCGACCGCAGGGCGTTCCCCACAATAAAGCATCGACGCCGCCGCGGGATGATCGGTGTACGAATAGTCAGAGTGCCAGTTTCGCCCCGTGTTTCGCGTTTCCGAGGGCTTACCACCGATCTCGCGGTTGGTGATCTGCATCAACTCGGGAACGTCGTTCATTCGGTAGAACGGCGTCGCGTCATGACGGTCCAGCGGGCCGAACTGTCCAGCGAATGAAACAAGTTGCTGAGGTGACAGTGTGCGGCCGCGAAACAGCAGAATGTGGTGTTCATTCCAGATGTCGAGGATAGTTTCGACGGTTGCCTCATCGAGTGCCCGCGTGAGATCAACGCCTCGAACTTCAGCACCAAGTGCATGGGATAGCGGGATAACTTCCAGGTCGTGGGTATCCTTCATGGCGCAGTTCCTTCGGCCACCAGAAAATCGACACGCGGTGAGCGTATCGGGATTTCCACTGACTTCCAACAGGCGCAATCTGGTAGCATTGGCATCCGGGCTGTCCGTGTTAAGCCGGTTGCATGAGCACACCATCGATTCGGATCATTGGGATAGACCCGGGCTTGCGCCGCTCGGGATGGGGCGTTATCGAGAGCGACGGCGTGCGTCTCAGCTACGTCGATTCAGGGTATGTCGCCTCCACGTCAGACGAAGATCTCGCCTTTCGCCTGCGCGAGATATACGAGGGCCTGTCCAGTGTCATTGCAAGCTTCAAACCGCGCGAAGCCGCAGTCGAAGAAACCTTCGTCAATGACAATGCGCGCGCAACACTGAAACTCGGACAGGCGCGCGGTATGGCGCTGCTTGCGCCCGCGATGCGTGGCATCCGGGTCCATGAATATCCGCCTAATCTGATCAAGAAGTCGGTTGTCGGTGCTGGGCACGCCGACAAGAAGCAGATCCAGATGATGGTCAAGATGCTGCTGCCAAAGGCAACCTTCGGCAATGCTGATGAGGCAGATGCTTTGGCAATCGCCATTTGCCACGCACATCAGCGCTCAAGCCCACAGGCGCGCGCGATGCGTGCCCTCAAGGAGTCAGCTCAATGATCGGAAAACTGCGCGGTAAAGTCGATGCAGTTGGCGAGTCCCACTGCATCATCGATGTCGGCGGCGTCGGCTACGAGGTGCAGGCATCGGCCCGTGCCTTACGTGATATGACAATTGGTGCGGAGATATCACTCACCATCGATACCCACGTACGAGAAGACGCCATTCGCCTCTACGGCTTTGCAAGTGAAGTCGAACGGAATTGGTTTCGTACGCTGCAGGGCGTTCAGGGTGTTGGCTCGAAGGTCGCGCTCGGAGTTCTCGGGGTGCTTGCACCTCAGGATCTGGCGAATGCTATTGCAATTGGGGACTGGGCTGCCGTCGGACAGACACCGGGCGTTGGAAAGAAAATTGCCCAGCGCATCGTGACGGAATTGAAGGACAAGGCGCCAGCTCTGTCGGTCGCCGGGCTCAATGTCCCCGAAGTGGCTAACGGCAGCGCTGCCGGTCCGGTTTCGGACGACAACTTCTCAGCCGAGGCAATCTCGGCATTGTGCAATCTCGGCTATCAACCGGCGCAGGCATCTCAGGCGGTTGCGTTGGCAGCCAAGGAACTTGGTGATGCGGCAGATACGGCGAAGTTGATCCGGCAGGGGTTGAAGGCCCTCGCCCGTTAGACGACATACGGCGGAAAAGGATGACAGGACTTGCCAATCTCACACCGTGGAGCGGCAGGCCTGTATCCAGCGGATTATTGGTTGGGGGTAAAGAGTAACATGTCGAATTTGCAGCGTGGCTTCTGGAGCTTCTTGTTCTTCACCTTAGTCGGCCCGGCCTTCGCGGCGTTGGGAGTGTTGATCGCGGTGCCGCTCATGCTGCATGGCCAGCTCGGCCCTTACGCCGGCCCTGACTTTGGCGTGCTGGGTATCAAAGATGCACCGGCTGCAGCCCAGACGCTCAGCTACGCGGCATTCATTGCTGTCCGCTCTTACATCTGGTCAGCCGTACCTGCAGCAATCTCTGGCCTCTTGTTCGCATTCATTCTATGGCGGGATTGGTATTCCGGATGGGGAACCGCTGGTTGCGTCGGCGTAATCGGTTTCATGATCGCCGCGATCCTGATGCCGTTTTCGCATGGCGGATTGCTCGCCTACATCGCAGTCTTTGCCGGGTTCGTTGCGATTGCTTGCCGCGCATGTGTGGTCAAAGCAGGCGTTATCCCGCCGGTTGAACCCGTCCATTCCTAATAAATCGAAGAACATGTGCTCGCCCGCGCAACCCAAATCATGTTAGGCAGTGATGAGAACGAAAGTGCAACAGACTGGCAGCGTATCGCCCGCATAACGGGGACCATGAATGAGCGACGACCGCTTGGTATCTTCTGAGCCGCGAGAGATGGATGGCGCCGATTCTTCGATCAGGCCCCAATCACTCGGTGATTTCATCGGTCAGGAGCAGGCACGCGCCAATCTGCGGATTTTTATCCAAGCCGCCAGGGATCGTGGCGATGCTCTCGACCATGTCCTCTTCGCTGGCCCACCTGGTTTGGGAAAAACAACGCTTGCGCAAATCATGTCGAAGGAACTTGGTGTCGGTTTTCGCGCAACGTCAGGCCCTGTGATTTCAAAAGCCGGCGACCTCGCCGCCCTGCTTACAAATCTCGAAGACCGGGATGTGTTGTTCATCGACGAGATCCACCGACTCAATCCAGCCGTGGAAGAAATCCTTTACCCGGCCATGGAGGACTTCCAACTCGATCTCATCATCGGAGAAGGCCCCGCTGCCAGGTCCGTTCGGATCGATCTTGCCAAGTTCACGCTTGTGGGTGCCACCACCCGCGCCGGTTTGTTGACGACGCCGCTGCGCGACCGCTTTGGTATTCCCATCCGACTGAACTTCTATACTGATGACGAACTGCGTGAAGTTGTGGAGCGCGGTGCTCGGGTGCTTGGAGCTCCAATGCAGTCTGACGGTGCCCAGGAGATTGCCAGGCGTTCGCGCGGAACGCCGCGGATTGCCGGCCGACTGCTGCGCCGCGTCCGTGACTTTGCAGCGGTTGAGAAATCAGCATCTATCACCGCCGAAGTCGCAGACAAAGCACTGCAGATGCTGGAAGTCGACAGTGAAGGTCTTGATGCGTTGGATCACCGCTATCTCAATTGCATCGCGGAAAACTACGATGGTGGCCCAGTTGGCATCGAGACGCTGTCTGCTGCGTTGTCTGAACCGCGCGATGCGCTCGAGGAAATTGTCGAGCCTTACTTGTTGCAGAAGGGTTTTATTGGGCGGACACCACGTGGGCGCGTTCTGACGCTCAAGGCCTATCGTCATCTTGGTTTGTCTGCGCCTGCGCGCAATGCAGCGCCGCAGTTCACTTTGTTCGAGGGCGGCCTCAAGGATGCTGACGATGAAAGCGCCGGCGACGATGATGCCAACACGGCTTGACGGTGATGGTGATTGATTTGATGGCGAGGAACGTGTGAGCCAACAGGAATGGCCGGATCTGGCGGGGCGCCTTTCAACGAATGACGGCGGTCGGGTCCATCGTCTGCCAGTTCGCGTCTATTTCGAAGACACTGATTTCTCTGGTGTTGTCTACCACGCCAGTTATGTCCGATGGTGCGAGCGTGGGCGCTCGGACTTCCTGCGGCTTCTAGGTAACGATCATCAGGCGTTGCTTGGCGGAGACGAAGGCCGAGAGCCGTCAGCATTCGTTGTGCGCCGGATGTCGCTGGAATTCCTGAAGCCGAGCAGAATTGATGACATCCTTGAGGTTGAGACCCGGGTGGCAGAAACCGGCGCAGCGTCGCTGACACTGGATCAGACCGTTCTGCGCGACGGCAAACCCGTCTTTTCGGCCGAGGTGCTTGTTGTGTTGATCAGCCTGAGCGGAAAGCCACAGCGGCTCTCGCAGCATATTCGGTCCGCGATCGAAGGTTGATGAGGGTGGTGGGACAGCACTGTGTCGCGCGGACAATCAATTCTGATTGGTCTACCTCAAGGAATGCTCAGCGCGGGAATAACAGCCGCAGTTTGGTCATATTGGCGGGGGACAAGCGCTGTGGGTGGAATTTCCGGGGAATCGGTATGTATTGCCACGTGGCTATGATCTGGTCGCGTCGCTGCACTGGCATTGGGCGGGAGTGTGAATGAATAGCGCGTTAGCTGGCTCGTTGACGATCGAGGGCGGTCAAATGACCTTCCTGGGCTTGTTCTTGGAAGCCCATATCGTTGTGCAGGCCGTTATGATTGGGCTTATCCTCGCCTCGGTATGGTCTTGGGCCATCATCATTGAGAAGACGTTCGCTTTTCGGCGAGCCCGAAGAGAAGCTGACCGTTTTGAGAACATGTTCTGGTCTGGGCAGTCATTGGAAGAGCTTTATTCGGCTCTATCGCGTGGTGGCAACTCCATATCGATGGCTGCACTGTTCATCGCGGCGATGCGTGAATGGAAGCGCTCAGTTGAAGGCAGTATTCGGGCGCTTGGCGGCATCCAGCTGCGCGTAGAAAAGGTCATGGATGTAACGATCAGCCGGGAAATGGAGCGCCTGGAACGGCGTTTGCTATTCCTTGCAACTGTCGGATCAACGGCTCCCTTCATCGGACTGTTCGGCACGGTTTGGGGGATTATGACAAGTTTCCAGGCGATTGCCGTTTCGAAGAACACAAGCCTGGCAGTCGTCGCGCCTGGTATTGCCGAAGCATTGTTTGCAACGGCGATCGGTCTCGTCGCCGCAATTCCAGCAGTGATCTTCTATAATAAGTTTTCTGCTGATGCAGCACGGCTGAATCAGCGGCTTGAGGCATTCGCCGACGAATTCTCTGCGATCGTTTCGCGGCAGGTCGACAGCACCAACACATAGGCCTTCGGTACACCCAACGGAGCAGCCAAAATGGGAATGAGTGTCAAAACTGGAGGACGAGGCGGCCGCAGGCGAGCGCGGAGCAGTGGCCATGCGCCGATGTCCGAAATCAACGTGACACCATTTGTCGACGTGATGCTGGTTCTCCTCATCATCTTCATGGTTGCGGCACCGTTGTTGACAGCTGGCGTACCCTTGGAGCTGCCATCAGCAAAGGGTAAGCAACTCCAGGCTCAGAAACAGGAACCGGTTATTGTTTCTGTGGCGCGCGATGGCAAGATCTACCTTGGCGAGGAGCGCAAAACAGCAATGACCATTACGGAGCTGACGACCAAGCTCCAGGCAATCGCAAAATCCCGCGGCGGCACCAACGAACCAATCTTTGTCCGCGGTGACACCAAAGTCGACTATGGCGCGGTCGCCAAGGTTATGGCTGGCATTAAGGACGCTGGCTTCACAAAGCTTTCACTCGTCACCCAGATCGAAAGCGGAGGCTGATCGTGTACGCGGCGCTGACATTCTCGTTCGTCTTGCACGCGACACTGCTCGGTTGGGCTTTGGTGTCGTTCAAGGCGACGCCGCCGCTGAAAATCCCAGAAGTGGTACCGGTCGAGGTCGCCCTGATCTCGAATGATGATCTTGTTCGACTGCAGAAGGGTGATCGCAGCGCGAAGAAACTCGAGACGCAGAAGGCCAAGACGACCAAGAAGCTGAAAAAGACCAAGCGCCAGACCAAGAAGGTCAAGGTCCGCATCGTTCAGCAGAGAACTCCGCCACCTGCACCTGCAGCGCCTAAGCCCAAGAAGGTCGAGAAGAAGCCGGCAAAGCCAAAAACAGATCCGATCGCAAAGAAACTGGCAGCGCTCCAGCAGCCAAAACCAAAGAAGGTGGAGCCACCGAAGAAAAAGAAGGTGGAACCCAAGAAGGTTACGAAAAAGAAGCCGAAGAAAACGACCAAAAAGAAGCCGAAAAAGAAACCGTCGTTTGACGAGCTGATGAAAAAGGCGGGATTGCTGGATAAACGCAAGCCGAAGTCGCAGGACAGCGGCGGCACAAAGAAGCCCAAAAAGAAGCTGCCGACCGGTGCGCGCGCCGGCGCACAGGAGGGGCGTGATAACCGATTAACAGCTAGCGAGAAATCGAAGCTGATCCTGGCAATTCGCCGATCGATTGACGAATGTTGGAGCATTCCGGGCGCCGCCGGCGGCAAAGACGGTATTCCAGTCGTGGCGCTGGGCTGGAAGCTAGATCGCAATGGTCGACTGATTGGCGAGCCAAAGGTTGTGAACGGCGGCAGCGGACCGTTCGCAGGACTTGCCGTTGCCGCGGCAGTTCGGGCGGTAAAACAGTGCGAATTCAATCTTCCGCCAAAACTATATAAATACTGGTCAACCATTGATCGCTGGGACTTCCGACCATAGAAAAGTGCGGCCAGTTGCAAGAGAGACGAGTATGAGCCCGAAACTGACTTTGCCGTTGACCACGCGTCGGCGCTTTATGCAGGGCCTAACGGCAACCGCATCTGCAGCGGCCTGGCCAAGTCTTCAAGCTGGTGCTCAGGGCCTGCGCGGTAGCCAGGACGGCGCCAACCTGCGGCCGGTGCCCATCGCGATTCCCTACTTCTTTGGCGACGATCCGCGGCTCGGTGCAGCACTTGCGGACGTCGTGACCGCTAACTTGACGCGATCTGGTCTGTTTAAGCCAATCGACCGGGCTGCATTTGTTCAGAATGTCAGCAACATCGATGTTGCACCAAGATTCGCAGATTGGCGCTCCATTGGGGCAGAGGCCCTCGTCGTGGGACGTACAGTGCGCCTCCAGGATGGCCGTCTGCGGGCGCAGTTCCGGTTATGGGATGTTGTTCTTGGCAAGCCACTGACCGGACAACAATTCTCCATCACGCCGCAACATTGGCGGCGTCTGGCACACCTGATCTCCGACCAAGTCTATCAGAAGATGACGCTGGAGAGCGGCTATTTTGATACGCGCGTGGTCTTCATCGACGAGACCGGACCGAAGAATAAACGCTTGAAACGCCTCGCGATTATGGATCAGGACGGTGAGAATGTGCGACTGTTGAGCGATGGCCGTGAACTCGTGATCACGCCTCGGTTCAATCCGAAGCGCCAGGAAGTCACATACATGTCCTACGTGAATGGGCAACCACGGGTGCTGATGATGGATTTGGCCAGCCGCCAGCGCCAGGTGGTGGGTGATTTCCCGGGCATGACCTTCGCACCACGGTTCGCTCCAGAGGGCCAACGTATCGTGATGAGCTTTCAGCAGGGTGGGAGCTCATCAATCGTGGAAATGGATCTCCGTTCCCGGCGTTCGAGGCAGCTGACACAGTCTCAGGCCATTGACACTGGCCCCTGTTATGCGCCGGACGGCAAGCAAATCGTCTTCGAGTCTGATCGCGAAGGCACGCAGCAGCTCTACGTGATGAATAGCGACGGCTCCAATCAGCGCCGCATCAGCTATCAGGAGGGTCGTTATTCCACGCCGGTATGGTCACCCAGAGGAGACTATATCGCCTTCACCAAGCAGTATGGTGGGCAGTTTCTGATCGGTGTAATGCTGGCTGATGGTTCAGGCGAGCGCATACTGACCGAAGGCTATCACAACGAAGGACCCACCTGGGCACCTAACGGACGCGTGCTGATGTTCTTCCGCGAAAGCCAGGGTGCGCGTGGCGGTGCGAGAATCTATTCCATCGATCTCACGGGTTACAATGAGCAACAGGTAAAAACGCCGTCATTTGCCTCTGATCCAGCTTGGTCACCCTTGCTTGGATAAGCGCCCTATTTCGTCAGGCTTTACGCGCAAGATTTAACATTTGCTGAAGGGATGTCCGGTTTTCAATCACAGCGGGTGGAAGAACCAGCTGCGAGATGCCTGATCGGGCAGGTGCCAGCTTAAGTGCAATTCTGAAAAGCATATTGAAATCAATTGTTTGAAATGTGAGTGAGTCTTCGTGCTACCCACAGTTGCGCAGAAACATCGAGTGGCATTTTCGCATCAAATTAGGTGGAAAACAGCCAACAGCTAAGCGCAATTGTTGCGTTGCAGGGTGTAGGTGAAGTACCTCAATAGTGACGACAGTCGCATTCCCGACGTGGTGTCGGTGAACGGCTGGAGTTCTTGAATTTGTGCTGGTTAGGTTCGGCTAGGCCAGGGACAGCATAGGAGAGAAGACTATGAAGGGCGCTATCGTAATTTCCGCTGTTATCGTTGCAGTTGCACTCGGCGCATGCCGCCGTGAAGCTCGCCATGAGCCAATGAAGCTCGGCGCTGAAGCACCTGTTGCTACTCAGCAAGTTAAGATTGCTCAGTAAGTAACTGCTTCTGCTCGTTAGAGCAGCGCATTGCTTTAAAAGCTGTAGTTCCGATTGCCGGAGCTGCAGCTTTTTCGCGTTTTGAGGCAATGCACTTTGAGGCAATGCACTTTGAGGCAATGCACCAAGAACCAATCGTCGCAATTATTCCCGTGTAGGAATTGGCAAGACGGTTTGCGAATCCACCCGCTTACATGCAATTTTATCGTCACAATTTTGCGCGACCTACGCACTATTGGTAGGGGCGTTGATACAGGCATGGCTTAGCCTTGCCGTTCAGATTCGGTCAGAGTGACCAGGACGGGTTTTATGCAAAATTGCCGATCATGGGCCAAGTCGACGAGTTTCGTTGCGTGCCTTGCAGTAGCGGGATTGTTGGCGGCTTGCGCGCAGAAGGCGGTTTCGCCGGACAGCGCACAGTTGACGGCTGGCGGTCGCGGGGCTCCAGCAACACCCGGATCAAAGCGGGATTTTGCTCAGAACGTGGGCGACATCGTCTACTTCACCACGGACAGTTCTGATCTGACGCCCGAAGGACGCCAGACCCTGCAGAAGCAGGTTCAATGGCTCAATCAACATCGAAAATATACAATAACGATTGAAGGTCACGCCGACGAACGTGGCACTCGTGAATACAACATCGCACTCGGCGCGCGGCGTGCGACCACGGTGCGCACTTTCCTGTCGCGCTCGGGAGTTGATCCGCGCCGCATTCGCACCGTGTCATTCGGCAAAGAACGGCCGGTGGCTGTCTGCAATGACATCTCTTGCTGGTCCCAGAATCGACGCGCACAGACCGTCCTGAACAACCGGGCCGGATCTTGATCTCGCATGCAGGCTGAGCGATACCCGGCGGTGAGAATCAGTCGGGTAGTCCCATGACCTACAAACTTTACAACAGGCTTGGCTCAGGCGGCTTCGCAGTAGAGGCCGCGCTGACGCTTGTCGACGAACCGTTCGAACTCATCAGCCTGGACTCGACGCCCGGAACGGAACTTCCGGAATCATTCCGTGAGATCAATCCGTGGCGGCAAGTGCCTGTCTTGATCACCAAGGACGGCGTGTTGATGACGGAAAGCGCCGCCATGCTGATCTATCTGGCAACGCGCGATCAGACCGGTACGCTCGGCCCGTCGACCGATACGCCGGAATACGCCGAACTCGTACGCTGGTTGGTCTTCCTAGGTGCCAACGTTTACGAGGCGATCCAGCGCGACGGCTATCCACACCGCTTCACCACCGACCCCGGCACAACAGAAAGCGTTGCAGAATCTGCTCGCGCTCTCGCTGACAGGGGCTTTCTCGTGGCCGAGGCTCGTTTGAAGGATGCCGAACACATGGTTGGCTCAACGCTGACGGTCGTCGATATCTATTTGGCAATGCTCTATGCGTGGCATCACGATGCTGACGCCTGCCCGCGGTGCCGCGAGCTAACGCATTGGGTCGCCGCTGAAGAGCAGATTGCACCGTTATGGCAGCGCAACTTCGACCACCGCCTGGATATCAAGTGGGGACGCGACTAGCGCCTGCAGAGCGCGCGCTGCGCTCCGCTTTCGACAAAGCACGGTCAGAAGTCATCTGTTTCCGGCAACAAGGCTCCTAGCTTGTCCGCTTAATCGTTGGGGCAGCCTCGCCTTCGATCATGACATTGACGCATGCAGGTTTGTTGGCCGCGAATGCGCGTTCCAACGCGGGGCCCAACTCAGCGTACGACGTGACGAATTCCCCATGTCCGCCAAGCTCGGCGGCAACCTTGTCATACCGCGCTGCTGTAAGTTCACAACTGTGCGTACGATCGGCACCAAATTCACGAATCTGGATCTGATGCTCTGCATTCCACTTCGCATCGTTGCCGATGATCGCAACCAGAGGGGTGTTCTCCCGAACGGCCGTTTCAAACTCCGCAAGATAGAAACCCGCTGTCCCATCACCCATGATCGTGATCGCCGGTTCTTCTGGTCTGACGGCCTTGGCGCCAATCGCGTAAGGTATCGAGCCACCAATCGCGCCAGATGGACCATTGATCATTGCACGGTGCGAGTCCAAGAGCGCCTGACACCACTGGCCGATCTCGCCACCATCAACAATGAATGACGCATCCGGTGATTTGGAAACCCAAGGCGCAATAGCTTTCGCAAATTGAACCGGCCCTATTGATGCAGGAGCCGCAGACTCTTCATCCCAGCTTGCAGGGCGATAGCTGATGGCCGATTCGACTTCCTCGACCCAACCATTCGTCGGATGCTTTGTCAGCTTCTCGCGTATCTCGGTGAGAGCTTGTCGCGCATCAGACTGGGCCTGTAATGCCAGTCGGTTGCCAAGACGTGCGTGATCTTGAGATAGGACCGATGCATCCGGATCGATCTGGATGACTCGGCAGCCATTATGGAGAATCGCATCATCGCCAAAGCCGACCATGAAATTCAGGGGTTTGCCGATTGCAATGATGAGATCACTATCGCCAAGGACTTCCGCGAAGGCTCCCAGGCGTGGCGCACGCAAGCCGCGCGGGCTCTCAAAGGCAATACAAGGTATGTTGAGTTGTTTCGATGTTGCCGCAACATCCGCCTTCGCGCCTGGCCTGCAAAAGTCTGGACCAAGCACGATCATCGGCCTTTCGGCAGCTTGAACGGCTTCTCCGATGGTGCTGACCTGTGCCGCGCTTAGCGGTTCGAGATCCGCAGTTTTGACCACGCAGGATTCGCTGGATTGCTCGCCCGTTTGGCGCAGAACATCGTCAGGCAAGGCAAGGTGAACGGGGCCCGGTCGGCCATGCTTGGCAAGTGCGATAGCACGTTGAATATCAGTCTTGAGCTCAACGCCGGCTCGAGCCCGGAAGCTAGCCTTCACCATGGGAGCTGCAGCAGCGCATTGATCAAGCTCCTGGAAGGCGCCGTGGCGATCTCTGGCTCGTGGCGAATCTCCACTTAAGACAACAACCGCTGTCTCTGATTCCCGCGCTGTGTACATAGCTGACAGAGCGTTGGCGAAGCCTGGTCCGGCCGTCAGGAGCGCGACACCAACTTCGCCGGTCATTTGTGCCGCGGCTTCCGCCATGTAGACGGCAGCGCCTTCGTGGCGTGTGTGAATGAGCCTGACATCTGCATCGAGTGCGGCATCATAAACCGGCATGATCTGGTTGCCAGATAGAGAGAAGATCGTTTTCACACCGGCTTCCGCCAGGCCCGACAACAACCAATCAGCCCCACGCATTGTCTTGCTGCTCATGCTCAGGTTCCTCCACAAGATCCGTCATTTGGGAAGCAATGTATCGCGGACTGGCGGGGCTTGCCTTATGGCAGATTGACCGCATCTAAAAAGGCGAAAGGCCGGATTGAGATCCGGCCTTACAACAAACTTGGGTAACAAATTAATCTAACATCAAGCTACCGATGGTGCCCCTTGATGGCGCGCCAAAATCCGGGCCTGAGCAAACAGCCTATCGCGATTGCGGCTCTGTGAGCGCTCGCGTTGGCGTCTCACCCGTTCCATCACTCGCGCCAGTCGCCTGTCGCGTACGCGTGCAACCAACAGCCTCAAACTGTTCAGTCGTTGGGCTTCGGTCTGCATCCAGTATGCTCCTTTATGTCCCTTTGCGATGCCTTCCGATCAATCTGATTCAGTCGCGACCAGCAAGCTGAGCAGCAATCAAAGTTGGAGAGAAGCGACTTCAGATTTGCGATCTGTGGCGCAAATGTCGCCACTCGCACGAGGCGAATGCAACTCAAGAGCATCCCGCAAGCGCATGTCCTCCCATGCGATTTGGTGAGTTGACCAGGCGTCCTAATTCCGCTTTATGGACCGCGGGACACCCTTCCCCAACGAAGGGCAACTATCTGGAAGGATAGACACATGACAAGTCTGACGAAACCGGCCCAGCGGCCGGCTAATCCCCATTTCTCATCTGGTCCGTGCGCAAAGCGCCCTGGCTGGTCTCCAGAAAATCTCAAGAACGCACACCTTGGTCGCTCCCATCGATCGGCTGAAGGCAAGGTCCGGCTGCGCTCAGCCGTCGACAAGACCCGCGCGCTTTTGGCTCTGCCCGATGACTATGTTTGCGGCATTGTGCCAGCGTCTGACACCGGAGCCTTCGAGCTTGCGATGTGGTCGATGCTCGGCGCGCGTGGTGTCGATATGTTGGCTTGGGAGAGTTTTGGTGCCGGCTGGATAACTGACGCCGTCAAGCAGCTGAAACTTGATAACTGTCGCGAGATCAAGGCGCCATACGGAGAGTTGCCCGACCTCTCGCAGGTCAACTTCGAACACGATGTCCTTTTCACATCGAATGGCACGACATCGGGTGTCCGTATCCCGAACTATGACTGGATTCCCGCAGACCGCGCCGGGCTGACGTTTGCCGACGCGACGTCGGCCGCCTTCGCACAGCCTATTGACTGGCCCAAGGTCGACGTCCTGACGTTCTCCTGGCAGAAGGTGCTGGGCGGTGAAGCCGCGCATGGTATGCTGGTTCTGTCGCCACGGGCGATCGAGCGGCTCGAGACATTCGAACCCCCGCGACCGCTACCAAAGATCTTCCGCCTGACAAAGGGTGGCAAGCTCATCAAGGGTGTGTTTGTCGGTGAGACCATTAACACACCGTCTATGCTTTGCGTCGAAGACTATCTGGATACACTGGGTTGGGCCGAAAGCATCGGTGGTGGACCGGAATTGATGGCGCGCGCTGATCGCAATGCGCAGGTGATACATGACTGGGTAGAGCGGACCGATTGGATCGCAAACCTCGCTGTTGATCCGACGACCTGGTCGAACACATCGGTCTGTCTCAAGATTGTCGAACCATCGATCGCCGAGGCACCAGAAGACCAGCAGGCGGCTTTTGCCAAAGCACTTGTCGCGCGTCTGGAAGCAGAAGGTGTGGCGTACGACATCGGTGCCTATCGCGACGCGCCGCCAGGTCTCAGAATATGGACAGGGTCCACCGTCGAAGCGAGCAACCTCGAAGCTTTGACGCCATGGCTGGATTGGGCATTCGCCGCAACCAGAGCTGATCTAGCGCAAGCCGCTTAGGTTGCCCGTTTGCTTGGCTCGCCATTGAGCGAGTGACCGCCGTCCTGACCAAAGAACAATGCAAAATTGAAAGCTGGAGAAGTCGTTATGGCTCCGCGCGTACTCATTTCTGATGCACTCTCTGAAACCGCCGTTCAGATCTTTCGCGATCGCGGCTTGGATGTCACTTTTGAGCCCGACCTTGGAAAGAACAAAGAAGAACTCGAGAGAATCATCGGCGAGTTTGATGGTCTCGCGATCCGATCCGCCACGAAAGTGACCGAGAAGATTCTCAGATCTGCCGACAAGCTCCGCGTCGTTGGGCGCGCGGGTATCGGTGTCGACAACATCGATATCAAGGCTGCAACGGCAAAAGGCGTGATCGTCATGAACACGCCTTTCGGTAACTCAATTACCACTGCCGAACACGCCATATCACTGATGCTCGCGCTCGCCCGCCAAATACCGGCAGCTGACACATCAACCCAACAGGGCAAGTGGGAAAAGTCCCGCTTCATGGGTGTCGAGATCACCAGCAAGGTTCTCGGAATCATTGGTTGCGGCAACATCGGAGCCATTGTCGCCACGCGGGCGCTCGGCTTGCGGATGAAGGTTATCGCTTACGACCCATTCCTGTCGCCTGAGCGCGCGAGCGAACTGGGTGTCGAGAAGGTTGAACTGGATGAACTGCTCGCCCGCGCTGAGGTCATTACACTGCACACGCCACTGACAGATAAGACAAGGAACATTCTCAGCCGTGAAGCCCTTGGTAAAACCAAGCCAGGGGTTCGGATCGTCAATTGTGCCCGTGGTGGTCTGGTCGATGAAGAAGCCGTCGCAGATGGGATTCGTGTCGGTCACATCGCCGGTGCCGCATTCGATGTCTTCCAGCAAGAACCAGCAAAAGACAATCCGTTGTTCGGACTCGACAACGTTATTTGTACGCCGCATCTCGGCGCCGCAACGACCGAGGCGCAGGAAAATGTGGCTCTGCAAATTGCTGAGCAAATGTCTGACTACCTGCTGACCGGCGCAATATCGAATGCCATCAACTTCCCAAACATCTCGGCAGAAGAGGCACCAAAGCTCCAGCCGTTTGTAAAACTTGCTGATCAACTGGGATCGTTCGCCGGTCAACTCACAGAGACCGGGCTGAAGGGCGTACGGATTGAGTATGTCGGCGAGATTGCCGAGATGAATACAGCGGCGCTGACGTCTGCCGCGATTGCCGGTGTGTTGCGGCCGCTGCTTTCCGATGGGGTCAATATGGTCTCAGCGATTGAGGTCGCACGCGAGCGTGGGATTGAGATTGAGGAAGTTCGCCGCAGCGTCGGCGGCGCCTATCAGACCTACATGCGATTTGGTGTTGTTACCGAACGCCAGGAGCGCTCTGTGGCGGGTACAGTGTTTTCCGATGGCAAGCCGCGCATCATCCAGGTCAAGGGCATCAATATGGAGGCTGAACTGGCTCCCCATATGCTCTACGTCACGAACCAGGACAAGCCCGGTTTCATCGGTCGTTTCGGTCAGGTCATGGGCGAGGCGGACGTCAATATCGCAACCTTCAACCTGGGCCGTGACCGTCCCGGTGGTGACGCCATTTGTCTGACCGCAGTTGATGCTCATGTATCAGACGAAGTGCTGAATAGCGTCAAAGCGCTGCCCATGGTCATGAGTGCCCATCGCCTGGAATTCTAGCCTGGGCGCCGGGGCAAACCGGGCGACACCACGCAATGTCTTATCCATGACATTTTACGGCGGCACACGACCGGGTATTGTACATCCTCGCGGAATAACTCCGCGAATGACAGACGCACTACTCAGTTAGGAGACTTCTATGCGCGTGCCTATGTTTGCTGCCGTTCTCTTGGTCGCGTGGGGCGCCCATGCCGAGGACTTGGCCGTTGAGTCCAAGATTGATGCAGTGACGGTCTTCCCGCGCGGGGCCGAGGTCCAGCGTGTCGCCAATGTTGAAGTACCTGAGGGTTCGCACACCGTTGTCCTCTCAGATCTACCCGAAGGGACAGATCTCAACTCTATCCGTGTCGAGGGCCGCGCCTCCGGCAGCCTCGAGATCGGTGCCGTTGATGCACGCCGGAAGGATATTCTGCGCAGGGACAATGAGCAGAGTAAGTCGGCCCGTCGCAAACTTGAGGACGCGATCGAGGAACAAACCGATCTGCTGGCCGCGCTGAATGCAAAAATCGAAGCACGTGAGATTCAAAAACGCTACGTCGAAAACCTTGCCAGTCTGCCGACATCTGGTGGACGGCCGTCCGGCAATGAGAGCCGGCCGCAACAGGACTGGGTGCAGCTGCTGGCCTTGATCGGCACCAGTCTCGGCGAGATTCAAGATGCAATCTTGCAATTGCGCGTCCAAGTCCGCGAGACGACCCGCAAGATTGATGACCTGAAAAAGGAGCTTGCCGCACTCGCGCCGCAGCAGGTGCGTCGCACTGAGGTCAAAGTCAATGTCACAGCCGGCTCTGATCTGGAAGCCAATCTGATCATCAAGTATCAGGTGCGCAACGCACGCTGGACGCCGTACTATGATGCGCGACTGGAAACGGGATCTCGGAACGTGCCGTCGAAGCTCAGTCTCACGCGGCGGGCGTCCATCTCACAACAGACGGGCGAGGAGTGGAGCGACGTCAATGTTTCGCTGTCAACGGCGCGCCCGAGCGGCCGCAGTGGCGCGCCTGAGATCTACCCGATCAAGGTTGACTTCCGGCCCGAACGTCCCCCGGCACCAGCTGCACGGCCTCAGGCCGAGAGTGCGGTTCCACGGGCAATGGGCCAATTGCGCAGCAGAAGGGTTGCCAAAGCGGCAGCGGCGCCTGCATTGGTTCAGGAACGAGCCGCTGACATCCAGACGAGCGGCTTCCAGGCGACCTTCAAGGTACCGGATCGCATCAACGTGTCCGGCACCGGCGATGCCAAGCGCGTGAAAATCGAGACTCTCAATATCGAGCCGTCACTGGTCGTAAGATCGGTCCCGAAATTCGACACAACCGCCTTCCTCTACGCCAAGATGAAGCTGCCGAAAGCCATCGCACCCTTGTTGCGCGGCCGTGTGATTCTATTCCGCGACCAGACATTCGTCGGCCGCGGGCGCTTGCCCCAATTGGCATCGGGCGAGGTTCATGAACTTGGTTTCGGATCCGACGATGCAGTGCGCATCAAATACAATAAGATCGGCGAAACACGAGGCGAGACAGGTCTGATCTCGTCATCACGGACCGACCAGCGCAAATTCAAGATCTCGATCAAGAACTTCCACGAGCGCCCAATCACTTATTCCATCCTGGACCAACGCCCAGAGTCGCTGAATGAGGACATTAAGGTCGAACTCGTCGGCAAAACCAAGCCGACCAAGAGCAACGTCAAGGATCGTCGCGGCGTCTTAGCCTGGGAAGGCAAACTCGGCCCGGAGCAGGAGAAGGTCATTGATTTTGGCTATGTTGTCTCGTGGCCATCGGGCAAAAAAGTTCAATATCGGCGGTAGGTCGCAGGTATGGGAGGGCGGCAAACGTTGTTTCCCCTCACCATGCTCTGGTATAGATGAATCACCCCGGCAATAGGCCGGGGTTTTTTGTGCAGCAACAACTGATGACCAGGGACTGAAGAATGGCGAACGTAGTCGTCGTAGGCGCACAGTGGGGCGACGAAGGCAAGGGCAAGATTGTTGATTGGCTATCCGAGAGAGCCGACGTTGTCGTGCGCTTTCAGGGCGGTCATAATGCCGGTCATACCTTGGTCATTGGCAACGAAGTCTACAAGCTTTCACTCCTGCCATCGGGTGTCGTCCGACCGGACAAGTTGGCTGTCCTCGGCAATGGCGTCGTCGTCGATCCCTGGGCATTGATTGCTGAGATTGAGAAGCTGCGCGGACAGGGTCTGACGATCTCGCGCGACAATCTCCGTGTTGCTGAGAACGCAACATTGATCCTGCCTCTGCACCGCGAACTCGACAAAATGCGCGAAGACGCAGCCGGTCGTGGAAAGATCGGAACGACGCAACGCGGGATCGGTCCGGCCTATGAGGATAAAGTAGGACGTCGTGCGATCCGTATGCAGGACCTCAAGAACCTCGATACGCTTGAAGCAAAGCTCGATCGAATTCTGGGCCACCACAACGCACTGCGCCGAGGGCTCGGTCAGCCGGAGGTCGAGCGTACTGCTCTACTCGCAGAACTCACGGAGATTGCGCCCAAGGTGCTGCCTTATATGGATGTGACCTGGGACCTGCTAGATCAGAAACGACGTGCGGGTAAGCGCATTCTGTTTGAAGGCGCTCAGGGGCTCATGCTGGACATTGATCACGGCACCTACCCGTTCGTGACGTCATCAAACACGGTCGCAGCGCAGGCCGCGATAGGGTCGGGCATTGGACCAAGTGCTGTTGGTAACGTACTCGGTATTGCGAAGGCCTACACAACCCGTGTTGGCTCAGGTCCCTTCCCCACGGAATTGAATGATGAGATCGGTCAGAAGCTCGGGGAGCGTGGCCACGAGTTCGGTGTGGTGACCGGACGCGCACGCAGATGCGGTTGGTTTGACGCGACACTCGTGCGCCAGATGATCAAAGTATCCGGCATCCATGGTATCGCGCTGACCAAGCTCGATGTTCTCGATGGCTTCGATGAAATCAAAGTCTGTATTGGCTATGAATTGGACGGCGAGCGAATTGATCGCCTACCCGCAGGTACCAATGCACAAGAGCGCCTGAAGCCGATCTACGAAACCCATGAAGGTTGGAGCGATACCACCAAAGGTGCTCGCACGTGGGCGGAGCTGCCGGCGCAGGCCGTGAAGTATGTGCGTCATATCGAAGAACTGATCGAGTGCCCGGTCACATTGCTGTCGACCAGCCCGGAACGTGAGGATACAATTCTGGTCCGCGATCCGTTCGAAGACTAACGACAGGGGAGAGCCCCCATGAATCATGAGCACTGAGCCCGGCATTCTAGCAATCTGGCACGATTGTACGGCCGGTTCGGAAGACACGTTCGAACATTGGTATCAGAGCGAGCATCTTGTCGAGCGGGTCTCGGTCCCTGGCTTCCGCTATGGTCGACGTTACGAGGCCGTCTCAGGCGACAGGCAGTACTTCACTTACTACGAAGTGGATACGCCGGATGTGCTGTCGCGCGGCGAATACGTTAATCGCTTGAATGATCCAACACCGCTGACCAAGCAAATAATGTCCGGGATCTTTGTTCGTCCGAGCCGCACGGCCTGTCGACGCACCCATCGCGCTGGTTCGATTGATGGAAGCCACGCGGTTGCCGCCGCTGCAACTCATGCATCCGAACTCGATGCGTGGCATCAGAAGTTAACTGCGATGCCATTGTCATCAGGTATCGCCAATGTTCAGACGTGGTCTGCCGTAGACGGCGCAAGTGATGTCGGCTCGCGCGAACAACAGTTGCGCGGCGGTGATGAAACGATCGCTGGATGCATATTTGTCTCCGTGCTGCGCGAGCAGGATGCGGCTGCTACGAAGAGTTGGATGATTGAGGCGGGCTTCGCACCGGAGCGGATCGGCGTTTATCGGTTGCTATGCCATTTGAATACCGAAAGCCTATAGCTTCGACAGATTCGAATTCGCAACTGCGGGAGTCCATCCAGTGGAGAGCACGACAACCCAGCACGCATCCGACCTGATTTGGCACGCCTGGCAGTCCGGCAACGTCATTGATGGACTGCCTGGTGAATGCATGCCGGCAACGCGAGCTGAAGGCTATGAAATCCAGGCCTTGCTCGAAGAGCGCACAGCCCAACCGATTGTTGGTTGGAAGATTGCGGCCACCAGTTCGGCCGGACAGCAGCACATCGGCGTCGATGGACCGATCGCGGGCAGATTGCTTGCGGAGCGCACCTTTGGAGAAGGCGCTACTCTGAAATTCGGTGCAAACCGTATGGCGGTAGCGGAGCCAGAGTTTGCCTTTCGCTTTGGCACGGCAATCGAACCAAGAGACAAGCGTTATACAGTGGATGAGGTGCTCGCGTCAGTGTCGGATCTGCATCTTGCGATCGAAGTGCCGGATAGTCGTTTTGTGGACTTCGTATCTGTCGGCGCCGCTAATCTCATCGCGGACAATGCCTGTGCTCACGAATTTGTCCTGGGTCCCAAAGCACCGTCTGCATGGCGCGAGCTTGATCTGGCAAAGCACACGATGAAGGCGGACGTCGTTGGTAAGGTTCAGCATGACGGCGTCGGTTCCAACGTTCTTGGCGATCCCCGTGAAGCCCTGACATGGCTGGTGAATGAAGTGACGGGATTGGGCATCACGTTGTCCGAGAACCAAGTCGTGACGACGGGAACGTGCGCGGTGCCTCTGCCCATCGCCGCGGGTGATCATGTCAAGATGGACTTCGGTTCGCTTGGCACAGTCGAAACGCGGTTCGACGGTGTATAATACCGCTGAGTCGGCAGAACCACGAGCAAATGATGTTCAAACTAATCAGCGCCACACCAAGTCCGTACGCGCGCAAGGTGCGGATCGCTCTTCTTGAGAAAGGCATCCCGTTCGAACTTGTGACCGAAGTTCCATGGGACCACACGACGACGGTGCCGCAGCACAATCCATTAGAAAAGCTTCCAGTGCTGATTTGTGGTGATGGTTCGTCCATCTACGAGTCGAGTTACATCCTTGAATGGCTCGAGGTGAAGTTCCCAACACCTCCGATCTATCCAACAGATCCTATGGAACGTCTGCGTGCCCGGCGGCTTGAAATTCTTGCCGACGGAGTGTGCGATGCCGTCGTTCTGACTTTCTTTGAAAAGATGCGCGGTGCCGATCAATCCAGCCCGGAATGGCTGTCACGTCAACGCCGCAAGATCGAAGGTGGCGTCGGTGCCATTGCCGAACTTATTGGCAGTAAAGAGTATGCTGTTGGCAACGAATTTGGCCTCGGCGATATAGCTGCGGCGACACTCCTTGCGTATCTCGATGTACGACTTTCTGAATTCAAATGGCGCACGCAGTATCCGAAACTGGCCGCCTATTCGGACAGAATGGAAGGACGAGCCTCCTTCGCCGAGACCAGGCCGGTTCCCCAAACCATTACGGACAAGGTTGTCTGAGACCGCCAGCTCGCCGACGGTTGATCTGTCGTGGACAACACAGTTTTGGTTTGAACGCAGTCGATCTCTCGGAACTGCTGATCACACTGCGAATATAACTCATCAGGTGCAGGCTCCAACTGCCAACGGCTGCGCGAAAGAGGCATAGTGCGCGCAGACGTTTGCGACGGAGGTCACGTATGCGCCAGATGGCATTGATCGGCTTTATGCAGGCACAGAACTGCTCGAACTTTGCCGCATCATGGCGCCATCCGGACTCGCGCACAGACTTCACCGCGCCTGAGTTCTACGCGCATATTGCGCGCGTCCTTGAAGACGGAAAGTTCCATCTTGCCTTCTTTGATGATCGTCTCGGTATGCCTGAATACTCCGGCGGAAACTTTGCTGACGCTGTCAAACATGGCATTCGCTGCGTGAAGATGGATCCGATCGCAACTCTTATGCCGATGGCGATGGCCACAAGCAGATTGGGTCTCGGCGCTACGATGTCGACGACCTACTATGAGCCATTTCACGTGGCGCGGATGTTCGCGACGCTCG
The DNA here is from genome assembly GCA_965247245.1 of Hyphomicrobiaceae bacterium. GTDB lineage: Bacteria > Pseudomonadota > Alphaproteobacteria > Rhizobiales > Hyphomicrobiaceae > Tectiglobus. The sequence goes on from CBDFGV010000001.1 coordinate 872,241, forward strand.
ATCTCATGACACATGGCCGCTCGGCATGGAACATCGTGACATCGCTCAATGATACTGAAGCCCAGAACATGGGACGTGACAAAGTCATCGAGCATGATCTGCGCTACGATCGCGCCGATGAGTTCATGGAGGTCGTGCTCGGTCATTGGGATACCTGGGCCGACGACGCCTTGGTTGTCGACAAAGCGAGCAATACGTTTGCCGATCCGGAGAAAGTCAAAAGACTTGATCACAAAGGCGAGTTCTTTTCGTCCCGTGGACCATTTACCGTGCCGCGATCCACACAAGGCCATCCAGTTTTGATCCAGGCAGGCCAGAGCGGAAGGGGCCAGCGATTTGCCGCCGATTGGGCGGAGTTGGTTTTCGTTGTTTATCCCAACCTGGACATAGGCAAAGAGTCCTACGCTAAGCTCAAGCAGATGGCAGCCGACACCGGTCGTGATCCAGATGCGATGCGGATTGCCCATCTTATAGCACCGGTCGTGGCGGAGACTCGTCAGGAGGCCGAGGACAAGCGTGCGCTTCTTGAGAGCCTGCCAATCGAGGAAGACTCCTTGATGCTGCTATCCGAAGTTCTGAATTTTGACTTCGGCTCAAAGCCGTTGGATGAACCTTTCACCGACGAAGAACTGGAAAGTATGTCGGGCCTGCAGGCCTACCGCGACCGGGCGATCCAGGGCAGTGGTAAATCCAATCCTTCAATCCGAGATTTTATCAACGTGACGCAGCGAGGACGTCTGCGTCACCCGGTTGTTGGAACCGGCAAAGATGTGGCTGACATGATGGAGGAATGGTTCACGAGCCCCGCCTGTGATGGCTTCGTGATCAGCGCCTCGTGTGTGCCAGGAACATTCGAAGACTTTGTGAAGTTCGTCGTCCCGGAATTGCAAAAGCGAGGCCTCTTCCATGAGGATTACAATGGTGCAACGCTGCGCGACAACCTAGGCCTGACGCGACCGGAAGTCGGTGCCTGGAAAGCGCGGTTTGACAGTTAATGGGTGCCAGCCAAAGCGCGCCCGATACAAAGAGGTGAGGAAATGCCAACACTCCAGGCGGACAAGCTTCGCGGTATCGTCGAGCAACTGTTTGTAGCTGCCGGCGCGCCGCAGGAAGAGGCGCAAATCGTGGCGCGCCATTCCGTGGCAGCGAACCTCGCAGGCCATGACTCCCATGGAGTCATTCAGATACCGATCTACCTTGACCGGATCGAAAAGGGCCACATCGTTCCTGGAGCACCTTTCGAGATTAAGCAGGAATCACCGACCAGCACCGTCATCGATGGTAACTGGGGGTTCGGTTATGTTGTTGCTGAACGCGCCACCAAAATGACGATCGAGAAAGCCAAGACGTCGAATGTGGCTGCTGCCACGATCATGCGGCAAAGCCACATCGGTCGCGTCGCTGCTTATCCGTTGATGGCTGCGCGCGAAGGCATGATTGCGTTCATGACAGCCGACTCGGGCCGTTCTCCAAAGGCAGTTGCTCCGTTCGGTGGCCGCGAACCACGCCTCGGCACCAACCCGATCTGTATTGCCGTACCTGCGGATCTTGAACAACCGCTTGTCGTTGACATGGCAACGTCTGCAGTGGCGGCGGGTAAGATCAAGCTGGCGCAGGCCAAAGGCGTCGATATACCGGAAGGCTGGGTCGTCGATGGCGAAGGCAAGGCGACGACCGACGCGTGGGCCTGGGGCAAGGGCGGCGGCGTCTTGTTGCCGCTTGGCGGACCAGAGGGCCACAAGGGTTACGGTCTATCCGTCATGGTTGAGATCCTGTCGGCCCTGCTGCCTGGTCTGGGGTTTGGTGTCGATCCCAATGGACGTCACAACGACGGGTGTTTTCTGGCAGTCTTCAATACTGCTGCCTTTCGCGATCTAGCAACCTTCAAGAAGGAGGTCGCTGACTTCGCGAATTACTTGAAGGACACGCCACCGGCACATGGCTTTGACGAGGTGCTCTACCCGGGTGAGGTGGAGTTGAGAACTGAGAAAGACCGGTCAGCCAATGGCATAACCGTTGATGATGAGACCTGGGGGAAGCTCGCCGCCTTTGCAGAAAAGTTCGGGCTGGATGGTTTGATGGGTGATGCAGGAGTGGGCCATGAGTGATCAAATCAAGATGATGGCCGCCACCGGTCTTCTTGGCTATGGCTTTGGCGAAGAGGCATTTCGCGCCGGTCTCGACATGGACTTGGACTTTATCGCAGCCGATGGCGGGTCCATGGACCCGGGACCACACTACCTTGGTGAGGGCGTGCCATTCGTCTCTAGAATGGCCCTGAAGCGCGACATCGCATTGATGCTTGAAGGCGCATTGGAGCGCGACATACCAATGCTGATCGGCTCCGCCGGTGGCGGCGGTAGCGAACCCCAAGTTGCGATGGTGCGTGAGATTATTGAGGAGATCGCGGCAGAGCGCGGCTACAAGTTCAAGATGGCGGTCATTCATGCCGACCAGACCAAGGACTATCTCCACGCCAAACAGCGTCAAGGCAAGATCGAACCTCTCGGTCCCATTGATGACATGACGGCTGAGACAATCGATGACACGCACCGCGTTGTCGGCATGATGGGCGTCGAACCATTTCAGGAAGCGCTGAAGTCTGGCGCACAAGTCGTTGTCGCCGGCCGCGCTACGGATGCGTCGATCTATTCGGCCATCCCTTTGATGCACGGTTTCGAACCGGGTCTGGTCTGGCACCTTTCCAAGATCATCGAGTGCGCCGGTCAGGTGACAACGCCGCGGACTGGGCAGGATTGCGTGATTGGTACGCTCGCCAAAGATCATTTCATCGTCGAACCGGCGCATCCGGACAAGCGCTGCACGCGCATGAAGATTGCAGCACACACGCTCTACGAAAACCCAAGCCCGTACCATCTCGAAGAGCCCGACGGTACGCTGGTGACCGTTGATTCGACTTACGAGCAGATCGATGAGCGCCGCGTAAAGGTAGCCGGCAGCCGCTTCGAAAGATCAAACCGCTATACCGTCAAGCTCGAGGGTGTTCGCAAGGCTGGTTACCGTACCGTGTTCTTTGCCGGAGTGCGTGATCCGATCCTGATTTCCGTGATTGACGATTTCATTGCGTCGTGTCACGAGCGCGTCGCCCGCGAAGTCGCAGCGCTTGGCATTGAAAGTGATGACTATAAGCTCAACATCCGGGTCTACGGTAAGAGCGGAACGATGGCATCACGCGAGCCTGTAAAAGACGCTGAACCGCATGAGATCGGTTTGCTTGCAGAAACCTTGGCGGATGATGAAGACACATCAAAAGCCGTCATGGCCAAGGCGCGTTACGCTCTGCTCCACACCGACTTCCCGGGGCGCAAGTGCATCTCGGGCAATCTTGCCATTCCGTTTTCGCCGTCGGATATGCCTGTTGGTCCGACATATGAGTTCAGCATGTGGCACATCATGGAGATCGACGATCCGCTAGAGCCATTTCCCATCGAAATGGTCGAGGTGTCAGCGTGAGTACTCTGGCCGAACTGACAAGCGTGCTGCGTTCAAAGAATGCCGGCGCGCTTCTGGTCACGCTGGACCTGATGTTCGAAGACACAAAGACATATGAACATGTCCGTGACAGTGGTGTCCTGACCGAGCAGCTCATCGCCGATCTCTACAGCGTCTCGCAGAATGAGGTCTCGATCATTCCCTATGATGTGGCGATGGCGATCAAGATCACGGTACCGCGCCTCGTGCCATCAGGAAGCTTCGGAGATACCGACATCTATGGCGCGCAGCAGCACGCGCCGTTACTCAATATCGAAATCCCGGATTGACGCGGACGCGCGGCAGGACTGAAGTGTGCGGCAGCCGTTTCAGCTATAATTGACGAGGATGGCTTCCTCACCCTGCTCGCCGCTACGAATGAGCATCGCCTGCTCCTCCGTTCCGTCCCAGCGGCTCTCCTCGGCAATTGCGCTTTCAATACCAAGGTCGCCTGAGAGGCTCTGCATCTGCGAGGAGAGGGAGCCATCGATGATCTTGTTGGGACAGCAGCGGGCAATCAACTCAAAGTCGCCGCTCGGCAGCTGGCCAGGCTCCGAGATGCAGGCAATGACGTTTCCGCCGCTTTGAAGATACTCGCGCAGCACTTGGTTGAAACCGAGTATGTCAGGCAGTTCAAACTGCGAGAGTGTATCAATGACGAGTGTCGTGCTGCTCGGAGCGGCCGTATACTTCGAGCGAAGCGGCCAATGCTGCATAACGCGGGCGAGACAGATCCTCCGCATGACTGAGCTGGCCATCGAGCTCATGCCAGTCTTCGGAACCGGAATAACATTGATGAGGCTGTTCTCGCGCGTCTTGCTGGTCTTTCTGCTCTTCTTGCGCGGCTCCAAGATAGCATTGGCCAAAGTCTCATCGCTGAGAAGTTCATCGAGGACTGGCGTGATTTTCTCAGCGAGCTTAGCAAAGGCGCGGCTTTGGAACTCGGACCTGAAGAACGCCTCGGAAGATTTGCTGCTGAGCTTTTCTATGTGTTCCTTGAACGGATCCGTCTCCCGTTGCACCAACAGTTCGCGCAATGTCGCAAAGTCGGCCTTCGGCATGATGCTCATCAGGCGAAACAAGTGTCTTAGCTGAGATCGCGATTGCGCAACGGTTTCGACGCCAAGAAAGCCCTCGCAGATGTGGCACTGCATCTCGAAAGCCTTGTTGAGAGCCTGCTCTCTTGCAAGTGGCTCTCTATCAATATCGAGCACGAGGAACGGATTGAGCGCACCAGCCACATCGGGGCGCGTCCAGTCGATGGTCGAAACATCGCTCTTGAATTGCTCGTCGTTACTCAGCAAGTCGTTCAGCATGCCGGTGCCATCGAGTGCAATCATCGGACGCAGCGAGGCAGCCGGATTGTTCGTTATCGCCTGCATTGCTGATCTTAGGATACGCTGACGTTTGTCGTCGTCAGAAGCAACGATGAGAACGCTTCCGGCAAGAGACTCGTTTTCCAGCAGGTTCGGGCCCGAACTCGCCACCTCAGCCTCTGAAACGTCAGATTGCATCCCTGCATCGGAGTCCCCATCGCCAAGAGCCGTCGCAATACGAGCCGCGGTCTCATCTTGATTGACGAAATGCCCATTTGAGCGAACTGGCAATTCCAGCCCAATGATCCCGCGGCCTGCATCCTGAGTATCGCCGATGGTCTCGCTGGAAGGCTGAACAGGGATAGGTGGTGGCTGGGGCGATTGGACTGCTGGCGAACGATCAATCTCGCGCTCGATCGAACGCTCAGTTGTGTCCACTGTCGGCTGTGCTGCTGACGAGGGTGCCTTCGCGGCGGTCCGGGCCTCCCAAAGCTTGGAGAGTTGATCGAAAGGTATCCTATCGAGTCCGGCACGCCCGAAGTCGTGAGCAAGTTGCCCCAGACGTCGCCGGTGCATCACAAGAATTACGGCAGAAGCGCTGGCAATAATAAAAAACACCAGGTAGTGCAAAATTGACGGAGACCAAGCCGAACGTGGCTTCTGTGGTTCAGAGATAAGTGCTGGTCGCGCGATCATGCTGACTTTGACGGATTGCGCCGTCACCGTCATTTCGAGAGGTTCATCCTTCGTTGCTCGAAGGACAGCGGGAGCGCTGCGCGGTGGCAATGTTGCAGGCGAATCTGCTGGTTCAGGCGCGGGACGAATTCCACTCATCACCTGGAACGATGGCAGCGATCCGGTCGTAAGTGTCGACGCCGCCGAGCCAGGCAGTGGCTTGAACTGACCAAATGCAACTTGCTCCTCCAGCGCTCTTTCAAAGCCCGCTTCATCGATGACGCCTGGCTCTTCACTTGCGGTGGGAGCACACGAAGCACCAGTCGCAGGATCGCAGGTGCCGCGGAGCTCCGCGAATATCTGAGTGACCGGAGGTTCTGGTGGTCGTGCAATTTTTACGCGATATCGATGGATAACGCGTTCGGTAATCGTCTCCCAAGGTTCAGTAACCGAGATGATACCTGACAGCGGACGTGTGGACTGTGGTGCAGCGGCTTTGGCAGACTTGACGGTGCGCGGTTCAGTTTCTTTGTTGGTTGTCTGGCTTTCTCTCGAAGTCCTATCTTGCTGGGTTTGATTCGGTGCTTTGCGAACAGGCTTTTGTTGGTTGGCTTCATCCCCCCTCTGCTTTGGTGCGGGTTGAGGAGTTGGTGACACATCAGCTTTAGCGATCCGCTTCTTAACCGGCACAGGTTTGACTTCCTGTCCCTGAGCGACGTCTGCTGAGATTGATGGCTTGGTCGTGGGCTGTGGACGCTCCTCTGTTTGTTGGAGTTCCTGATTTGACTTGGCATTCGCCACAGGCCTGACAATGGCATTCGGCCGCTTAGCCTGTTGCCGCAAGTCCTTAGGTACTTCGGCTTCCACGACGCGTTTGATGATAGAGCGTGAGCCGGCTGACTTGCTTTGGAGTGCAGGCGGGAGCTCAGCTTCAACCACGCGCTTGATGATTGGCTGCGATCTCTTCGTCTTCTTTCGGAAGTCCGGCGGAGCATCTGCCTTCAAGACGCGGCGAATAACAGGCTTTGACTGAGTCCTCGCTCGTGCGCCATTGCTGGATCCCGACGTCTTGGCAACTGTGGAACCACGTACCTGTTTCTCAAGGCGCTCGATCTCCAGATCGAGTTGCGGGAAGGGAAAGAGCGAAGCTGCCTTTTTGTAGTCGACCAAGGCAGCTTTAACCCGCTCCTGCTTAGCCTTCACGCTGCCTCGCTTGTAGTAGGCCGCAGCAAGCGAGTAAGAGTTCGTGAAACCGGGGGTCTTGCTGCGCTCAATCAGAGAGTCACAAGCTGAAAGTGAGCCACGAACGACGCAATTCCTATACAACTGCAGGGCTTCGCCAGAGGCAGATGCATTCGCGCTGGAAGAGGCTGGAAGTCGGCTATCAAGGCGCTGATTTGAGACCTGAGCAGTTGCCGGTGCGTAGGAGAACGCAAACAGGAGCGTTAGAAGCGGCCAACCGCGTCTAACTGCGGACACTAAGTCCGAAAGGATCCTGAGCTGCCAATAAATTGGCGGTCCAACCATAGCACTAGCACCAACGAAAACGTTAGTTTCTTGTATTGCGCAACGTCCAATGGCAACGAGTAGTCCGATTCGGAATGAGTGGTGTACCGATGAACAGTGCTATCGTTGGTTGTGCAAAGGATTTCCCCAGTTTCAACCGCTTTGCCTGATTCCCTCGATTTCTATGCACCGGTAAAGGTCTTTTGCCTCGGAGCTGTGCATGAATCACAAGTCATACACAGAGGGCAACGTAGCTGTGGTGAAAGCCGTTATACTTGTTTCGCCAACCAACGAATCTAGTAGGTGTCGAAGTATGTCCAGATTCGGCCAATGGGGAGCTGGGTGGTGGATTACTGTATGACCTGCGTTGAAGTTGCTGCGGATTGTCATTGTTCTTCCGTCGCCGGTGGGCTCGGACGCGTCACCGTGGAGGTGTCATGAACAAGCAAGAGCTTTTTCAAGAGCTCAGAGATGAACTGACTTCGGCCTATACCGAAGAGCTGGCGCACGTCCAAAGTCTTTTGGAGAGCGGTCTGACGACGATTCAGAACGAGCGCTCACATGTGCAGCTTCAGGATCAGACCTCGATTGCGGCCAAGGGCGAAGCCGGCAAGATCTTTCGCGAAGAGTTAGCCGATGCAATGACGCTGATCCTCGAACGATACGCACGCAATCTCGTGAAGGAAATCGAGCACCTCGGCATTCGCCGCTAAGCTGCAACGTAGCAAAGCCCTACGAGCGCACGTAACCACCCTTGATGTCGGAAGCCTCTAGATTGGGATCACGACTCTCCGGTTGTCCCCAGCCACCACCGCCGGATGTCTCAAGCCGCACTCTATCACCACGTTTGAGATCGATACCTGAGATTTTCGACGGCAGGATCGTCTCCTCCTTATCCCGTGTCAGCAGGAACCGCCCAAGTGAGCCCGGCTCGCCACCATTTAGGCCATAGGGCGGATAACGGAAGCGCTCGAAGTTGCCGGAAAGTGTGCCCCAGTCGGCGTCGAGCCGCCACTCGCGCGCAAGCCCGAGACCACCGCGATACTGACCCTTGCCGCCACTGCCTGGAATCAAGCCGTACTCTGTAAAGGTAATCGGAAACAGCGTTTCGCACATCTCAACTGGAGAGTTTGCGAGGTTATGGAAGCCAGCTGAAAATCCATCTGCGCCATCCCCTTGCGGATGTGCGCCCCATCCACCAACCTCGACTTCGAAGTACACGCGCCGCTCGCCGGCAATGATGGGGTCCGGCGCAGACAAGGCTGCCACATAGGAAACGCCGTAGTAGGCAGCGGGGATCAAGTCCGGAGCCGCCTTGGACAAAGCACCAAGGACGGTTGTGACAATCCGGTGTCCCGTGGCCATGCGATTGGCCACCGGGGCTGGAGACGTGCAACTCACAATCGAGCCGGGTCGGGATACGACTTCGATCGGACGGTAGGCCCCGGAATTGGCCATCGCTCGCCCGCCCGCGGCGCACAGCAGTGCACAATAGACCCCCGACTTTGCCATATTGAGCGTGCAGTTGACTGGCCCTGGTGCCTGATCTGCAGATCGAGAGAGATCTACAACACAACGATCACCGTCAATCGCAACCTGCGCATCGATTTGCAGTCCGATTGCTTCCTGCCCATCGTCATCAACAAAATCCTGAAAGGTGTAAATGCCATCCGGAAACTCCGAGATTGCCGTCCGCATTTCATTCTCTGACTGATCAAGGATGGCATTCATTGCCAACGTTATCGTCGCGGCACCATACCGCTTAACCAGACGGGCGATGGCATTGGCGCCGACCTTGAGGCAGGCGATCTGCGCATGAACATCCCCCGCAATCTTGTCGGGCTCCCGGCTGTTCTGGCGAATGATACTGACCACGGTCTCGCTGACATTGTCTTGTTCGACAAGCCGCACCGGCGGCAAACGCAGACCCTCCTGATAGACTTCCCGTGCGCCGGCATAATAGCTGCCTGGCGCACCGCCGCCGACGTCGACGTGATGCACAATGGAAGCGGAGATCGCAACGCGCTGGCCATCAGCAAAGATCGGCTGGAATGCAACAAAGTCGGGCAAGTGCTGCCCACCACAATAAGGATCATTGGTGAGGATGACATCACCTTCGTGCCAGTCATCCAACGGAATGTGATTTGCAACGATTTCGTCGAGGCAAACCGACATGCTGTTCAGGTGAATGGGTATGCGCGTGGACTGGGCAACCGCTTGTCCTTGTCCATCGAACAAGGCGGTCGAATAGTCGAGCGTTTCGCGGACAACAGTGGAGCGTGCCGTGCGCCAAATGGAGAGGTTCATCTCCTCTGCACCGGCAATGAGGGCATTGCGTATCACTTCAAGACGTGCTGGATCGAGCGCTGCCTCAGTCATCTCACTGCTCCCTATCTTGGCGGACACAAGTGAGATCGCCATTGCCCATTGCGGAGACCAGCCAGCCATCTTCGATCAACAAAATGGTGTACTCTTCTTCAATCATTGCCGGACCGCTGACTGTCACGGCACCATTTATGGATGCTCGTGAGAAGCACGCCATCTCCCACTCTCGACCATCGAGCCAGACTTTACGAGATTTGCTGCAAGATGCCGTCACGGATGGTTGGAGGTCCTGCTGCGTAACTTCAGGCTTATCCAGCTTGCCAACGGCAGCCGCGCGCACGGTGACAATCTCAACCGGCTCATCGGGTGAGCTATGGGCAAAACGCTGTTCGTGCAGGGCATGGAACGTTGCAAGCAGTTCGCTCAGTGATATTGGTGAGGCTTCGGCGGACTGTGTTGCCGCACTTGGCCAGGGGGTTGTGATCTCATAGGCCTGCCCGCGATAGCGCATGTCACAGGAGATGTCGATTTGTTGCTCTGGCTTGGCTATGCCGTCGCGATCAAGTCGGGCTCTCGCTTCACGCTGCAGATCATCAACGAGGGACGAGAGACGTGGCAGCGCATCATTGTTGGCAATCACCAGCTCTGATCGCGAGAGATCGTGCCGCAGATCAGCGAAAAGCATGCCGCGGGCAGACAAGGTCGACGCGTCGGCTGGAAAGACAATTCTATCGATGCCCAGTTCCGTTGCGACGGCACAGGCATGAAGACCGGCGGCACCACCGAAGGGTACGAGGCTGAAATCAACCGGATCGACACCCTTCTCAAAGAGCGACAGGCGAATGGCGCCGGCCATATGCGCTGTTGCAACGTTGACGATCCCTTCAGCAGCGGCATGTGCCTCCATTCCGAGTGGTTCTGAAATGGCTTCACGGCAGGCTTTGTTGGCTTGCGTGATGTCGAGGGGCATCCCGCCGCCGAGAAAGTTCTCGGGGTTGATGCGGCCCAACATGGCATTGCCATCGGTGACTGTTGGCTTCTCTCCGCCGCGTTGGTAGCAGACCGGTCCGGGATAGGCACCCGCACTTTGCGGGCCAACGCGCAGTGCGCCGGTATCGGCCCGGGCAATGCTGCCTCCGCCTGCTCCGACCGTGCGAATGTCGATCATCGGGAGACGGACTGGCAGTCCATCAATTTGAGATTCTTGTGTTTCCCCAATCACAGCATTCATGACGACAGAGACATCGGAGCTTGTTCCACCCATGTCGAGACCGACAAGGTCTGACAGTGCGTGCTGCTCTGCCAATTGCCCAAGCGCCATGGCTCCGCCGGCCGGACCGGACAGTAAGAGCTTGGCAGGCAGATTGGCCGCCTCGTCAGGCGCAGCAACACCACCGTTCGATTGGACGAGGTAGAGCGTGGCATCAATGCCTGCCGCGGTTAGGCGTTCGGCAACAGAGCCAAGGTAGTTCGAGATAACCGGCTTCAACAGTGCATTGAGGACGGTTGTCGATGTGCGCTCGAATTCGCGAACTTCAGGGCTGACTTCATGGGACGTTGAGATCGTGACATTCGGTAGATTATCCTGCAGGAACTGTTTCGCTGCCAGTTCGTGAGCCGGATTGCGATAGGCATGGAGAAATGCAATCGCGAGTGCATCAACTTCGGCTTGTTGAAGGAGCGGGACCAGCTGACCAAGCGCCTCAAGATCGAGTGGCGTTTCAACCTCGCCGCTGGCGCGGATCCGCTCACGGGCTTCAAACCGCAAATGCCTGGGAATGAGAAGTGGTCGCGGCTCCGCCTTGAGTGCATAAACGTTCTTACGCATGTGGCGGCCGATCTCAAGCACGTCCCGAAAGCCGGCGGTTGTGAGCAACGCCCCGCGCGGCAGTTTCCATTCCAGCACCGCGTTGGTGGCAATAGTCGAGCCGTGCAGGATGAGACCGACGTCGGCGAGCCCAAAGCCACAGCGTTGAGCTGCGCCGGTTAGGCCATCAATAAGCCCAATCGAAGGATCAAGCGGGGTCGAAGGTGTCTTGAACGCATGAACCGCACCAGTGCGCGCATCATGGATTTGCAAGTCTGTGAAGGTGCCGCCGATATCAACGGCGACACGAACTGGTTTTCGCATGGTTCCCGGCTGAGGTCGTTAGCTGAGCCGTGACCCTAATGCCAGATGACCAAAAATGGAACCGGGCTGACGCCAGGTTCCAAATAGAGGATCAAGCCACGACATGCGCTGCAGCCGTCGCGATAGCAGCGTCCGTTACCTCAAGATCTTCCTGACTAAGTGCAACCGAAGGATACCATTTGCCATCCGACTTGAAGATCCCCTCGTCGCGCAGTTTCTGATTGAACGCCTTGGCAATATCAGCGTTCCCGCGCATGACACCGCGGTAGTCGGTCACCGCCTGCGGCGAGAACACAACATCAAATAGCGTTGGGTCGCCTACGACCTGATGGTCAATGCCAGCGCCGGACAAATGGCGGTTCAGTGAGTCCATGATGAACTGACCATTGGACTTGAAAGTCTCGTATTGACCTGGCCGTCGCAGGATCTCCAAAGTCTTGAGGCCGGCTGCCGACGCGACAGGATTGCCGCTGAGCGTGCCCACTTGGAAGGTGAAGCCCTCTTTGCCCACTTTGGCCTTATCAAAGTGCGCCATGATGGCTTCGCTGCCAGCAATTGCAGCGAGCGGAAAGCCACCGCCAATAATTTTGCCAAGCGTGCACAGATCGGGCACGACGCCGTATTGCTCCTGCGCCCCACCGTAGGCAAAGCGGAAGCCGGTGACGACCTCGTCGAATATCAGCACAATGCCGTGCTTCTCGGTCTCTTCCCGCAGAGCCTCGAGGAAGCCCGGTGCCGGCGGAATAAGACGTTGGAGTGGCTCCACAATGACAGCTGCGATCTGATCGGCGTATTCCGCGATCAGCTGGCGCATGAAATCTGCGTCATTGAATGGCGCAATCAGCATGTTGTCACGAATGGATTCGGGAATGCCGGCTGAATCCGGAACGGCCATGGGGAAGTTCGCCAGTACTTCCGGCGCAAGGCTCATCAGCGACTCGGCCGACATGCCATGATAGCCACCTTCGAATTTTAGGATCTTGTCACGACCGGTATGCGCGCGCGCCAGACGAATGGCATACATGTCGGCCTCGCCGCCGGAGCTAACAAAGCGGACCTGTTCGGAGCAGGCGACAGCCGTGCAGATTTCCTCGGCAAGCTCAATCCCTCGCGCGTTGTTGGCAAAGAATGTCATGCCTTTAGCAACCTGCTCATGGACCACCTCAAGCACTTCGGGGTGACCGTGGCCCAAGACCATTGGTCCGGAGCCGATCAGATAATCGATGTACTTCTTGCCGTTCTCGTCCCAGACATAAATGCCCTGGCCTTCTCGGATGACGTAATTCGGATCAAAATTGCCGAAGCCGCCAGCGGGCAGCACCTTCTGAGCTCGGCTAACCCAGTCTTCCTGTGAGATGTGCGCATCCATTTCTGGCACTCCTTCGTGTCGTCGATAACGCGATCATTGAACTGCTGTCTGAATTGCTAAGCGGCGGGTCAAGTCTCGTCGACCGGCGGCTCCAACGTCGCCGTTTGGCCAACACAGGTCAAGCGGTGTTGCGACGTTTATCGATCATGGCCCGACATATCCAGATGCGCATGATGCGTTGAGACCTAACCGTAACAGGTTGTTGGGACGACAGAAAATGTCGCCGCCAGAAAATAGGACTTCGCTGTCCGAACAGACAGATAGGCTGGCTTAACTAAGCTGGACATCATGGACTGGCGAATCTGAAGCGTGCAGCCGCTTTTCCAATTGAGAACTTCGTAGCTAAGGAGATCTTGGAATGAATGTGGCTGCCGGACCCGTCCACTCTCTCGAGGCCCATTACTATACATCTCCGGAAATCTATCGGATCGAGCAGGCTGAAGTGTTTGCAAAGACCTGGCAGTTTGCCGGTCACGTGTCGCAGCTTGAAAAGCCGGGTGATTATTTCACTTTCGAGATCGCTGGCCAGAGCCTGTTCTGCATCCGCGATCGATCCAACGAAATTCATGCCTACTACAATGTCTGCCAGCACCGCGCCCACGAACTCCTGCGTGACACCGGGAATGCGAAACTCATCGTCTGTCCTTATCATGCCTGGACATACGAGCTCACCGGCGAACTACGCAGCGGTCCAAATCTGAAGTCGGTCACTGGTTTTGATCGCAGCAAGGTCTGCCTCACTGAGGTTAAGCTGGATCTCTTCCATGGATTCATTTTTGTGAACCTTGACCCTGATGCGCAATCAATGGACGAATGGTATCCCGGCGCGCGCGAGGAACTCGGCGCCTTCGTGCCGCTGATCGATCGTCTAAGTCCGCTTGAGTGGGTGGAGATCGAAGAGAATTGTAACTGGAAGGTATCGGTCGAGAATTACTCCGAGTGTTATCACTGCACGATCAACCATGCGACGTTCACCACAGGTGTGGTTCGACCAGAGACTTACGACATACAACCCCAGGGGCGCTGCCTGCGCCATACCACCGAATGTCAGAATCTGGATCAGATGACTTATCTGATCGACCCGACAGATAATCCCCACGCAGCGGATTATTCATCCTGGTTCCTGTGGCCAACGTTCTCATTCCAAGTTTATCCCGGTAACGTACTGAACACCTACCATTGGCGGCCCGTCAGCGCGGATCAGGTCGTGGTCTGGCGTGGCTGGTATACGGTTGATGGTATCGACTCAGAAGAAATCCGGCGGTTGGCCATGCAGGACAGAGCAACAACAGTTGAAGAAGATATCCATCTGGTCGAGTCGGTCCAGCGCGGCTTGAAAAACCGTGGTTATCGTCCGGGGCCACTCGTTGTGGATGAACGCGGCGGTGTCAATTCGGAGCACTCGATCCTCGTCCTTCAGAAGTGGATGCGAGATGCTGTTGGCGGCACGCTGGCAACTGCCTAAAGCGACAGGCTGCTACTCGGTTGCATCCTTATCGATTTGACGATGACGGAGCATAGCCAAGACGCCGAACGCTGGCCCGAGCGCAAGAATAGCGATCAATATAGGCCAGCCAACCCATCCAACGACTGTGGGTGTCAGCTGAACTGTAAAGAATGTCAACGTGAAGCCGAGCGATGTTTGCAGTGTGAGTAGGCTGCCGGCTTGGTCAGGTGGCGACGCGTCTGCAACCAGCGCGGAGAACTGTGCCGAGTCGGGAATGACAGAGATCCCCCAAACTAAAACGACGATGAACGTCAGCCAGGGTGGCCCACCGAACGTGAGGGCAGTTAACACAGCGCTCGCACCGCTAACAACCATGGCAATGATCGTTATGTTGGCCTTGCCGATGCGATCGGCTGCATAGCCGGCGACGATACACGCAAGACCACCTCCGGCAATCGCGAAAAACGCGGTCAGTTTTGCGAAATCGTTAGCCTCTTGCTCCGACATGCTGACCGAATACGAGGCGGCCGCTGCAACCCCGATCCAAGCCCACATGACATACAGTTCCCACATATGTCCGAGGTATCCGGCATATGCTAGGCGTACACGCCGATTGGTCCATGCTGTGGCCAGAACGCGGGCATCGAATTTGCTTGCAGTTGCGTGATGGGGCCCAAGTGAAATGAAAAGCACCAGCAAGCCGCCAAGGCCCGCCGCGATCGAAACGATAGCAACTGTCAGCCGCCAGTCAGCACCACCATTCAGTGCGATCAAATGAGGTGCAGCCGAGCCGAGCGTGAGCGCTCCAACAACCGCGCCAATCAAAAGTCCCCGGTCCTTGAGCCCCCAACCAGAGGCGATCTTCATGCCGACAGGATAAACGCCGGCCAACATGGCGCCCGTCAGAAACCGAAAGACAATGGCAATCACGCTATCCGGCCCGACGACTAACAACGCGTAGCTGAACAGCGCAGCCAGTAACGCCGATATGGCAAAGACGCGCCGTGGATCATATCGATCCGAAATACCGGTCAGGGCGGAGATCAAGGCACCTGTCACAAAGCCTGCCTGCACGGCACTCGTTAATGCGGCTTGTTGAAAGTCCGGCAAATCAACTTCACGCAACATCTCCGGCAGAACGGCAGCCGAAACAAACCACAGAGCCATGGCTGCTACTTCCGCAATAAGAAGTAGGCCGAAAGATTGAAATTTCGAGCTGGCCACTATTGGTTCCCCGCTGATGCCTTGAGGCAAGCATATCGACTGATCAAAAAAATGAAACAGCTCGGACTTGTTGAACTTTGCGTGCCAAACCCACTGGGCTACAGCTTCCAGAATGGAGTTCGGGAATTATTCAGATGTTTTGCACAGTCCGATGGACAAGCCAAATTGACGACAAACTTCACTCGCGACGGCGACAAATAAACGGAGAATAAGTGCATTTAACGAGACACATTTTCTCCAATATCAATCGTCATTCTTAACCAAGTCAGCTTATCCCCGCGAGCTGACGTCCGGGCCAGCTGTTGGTCCTAGCTCTTTGCAACGGGCTGGCCCGGTCCTAACACTCCTAGCTGTTGGCAATTCGGAGAATCTGCTTGTTTTGACAAGCAGCCGCTTGCTCAGCCAAGTAAAGGTCAACGGTATTTGTCGAGCACTTCGCGTGTGGCTTCTCCGAGCTCCGGCGCAAATCTCTCAAAACCAGGACGCTGGCCATCGAACTTAACGGCATTGGCAACCAAACCGAATGATCCGTCCGGTGCCGGTTTAATGATTCCCGACGCTTTCGTTTGCTCGTGTTGAAGAACTTCGGTCGCACTTTGAATAGGCGCATTCGGAACATCAACCGAGTTCAACAATGTACTCCAGTGATCCCTCGTATTGGTTCGAAAAATCTCCTCTAGGACACTGCGTAACTCATCCGCATGTTCCATCCGTTGTGCGTTCGTTTCGAACCGAGGGTTCTTACAAATATCACTATGGCCAATGACCTGACACAGTTTCTCAAACTGTCGGTCAGTGCCGACGGTCACAATGAGGAAGCCGTCGGAGGTCTGATAGCCGGTGTTTGGGACAAGTAGTGGCCCGGTGAGGCCTGAGCGTTTCGGTTTAGCGCCTCCCGCCTCTATCGTTGCTTGCGACACTGTTTGCCAAGCCATGGCGGTATCAGCCATGGCCGCATCGACAATTGTCCCCTTTCCGGTGCGTGCCCGCGTGTGGAGCGCCGCCATCACACCCAATGCAGCCCACAGTCCGGTACCAAGATCAATGATCGGAACACCGACACGAGCAGGGTCGCCATCAGCCGGGCCGGTGAGGTCGACAATGCCACTGAAGGCCTGAATGAGTGGGTCATAACCCGGCATTTGCGCGTAGGGCCCTGAACGACCGAATGCCGAAACATTGCAGTAGATGATGCGTGAATTCATTCGCCTGATGTCGTCCGGCCCGAGCCCGAGGCTCTCTGCAATCCCCGGTCGGAGGTTTTGCAGAACAACATCAGCTTCAGCCGTGATAAATCGTTTGAGGACCGCAACCTCATCCTCGTCCTTGAAATCAACGACTATGGATCGTTTGCCGAAGTTCAGAGCCTGATAAGTTGCGCTGGTGTCGCCCAGCTTGTCTTTGCCCCAGCTCCGCGCTGCATCGCCGCCGCCAGGCGCTTCAACCTTGACGACGCGCGCACCGAAGTCAGCCAGTAACCGGGCACCGTAGGGACCTGCGAGGCTGGACCCCATTTCCAGGACGGTAATTCCCTCAAGCGGTGCGTTCATCGCCATCCCCTGACCAGATTGCGCACAGTCGCGCTAGTTTCTATTTTGATGCCGAGACTATTGTGCAGCCGTGAACTTTCGAGACAAGCGGTTCGCTGCAAGATATCAGTTGCCAAATTGAGGAGCCGAACCGGTGAGCAAATCCCGCGAGATTAAATTCATCACTCCGCCCGCCGGAATGCCCACCGAGGATTGCTTCGAAATTGCCGAGCGCCAGATTCCTTTGCCCGCAGACGGTGAAGTCCTCGTTGAGACACACTTCCTCTCGATCGACCCCTACATGCGTCGCGCAATGGGCGGTGCACGCAAGCAATACCAACTGACCCCAGGCGCAACAATGATTGGCCGCGGTGCCGGAATTGTCGTTGAAAGCCGGCACCCAGACTTCAATGAAGGAGATGCGGTTCAGAGCGAATTTGGATGGCGCGAACATGTTATTCTGAGAGGTGACGGTCTGCGCAAGCTCGCACCAGATTTGCAGCCTTTATCGCTTAGCATTGGCATTGTCGGCCAGTCAGGAGCGACGGCTTATGTTGGGCTGCATGATATCGCCGGTATGAAACAGGGTGATACCGTTGTTGTCTCGGCAGCAGCCGGCGCGGTCGGGAGCGCTGTTGGCCAGATCGCTAGGATCAACGGCTGTCGTGTCGTCGGGATTGCCGGTGGTCCCGAGAAGTGCCGACATGTCATCGACGACCTCGGTTTCGATAACTGTATTGATTATAAGTCAGGACCTATTGATGACGCGCTAGCGCGTGTCACGACGGACGGGGTTGACGTCTATTTTGACAATGTCGGCGGTGAGATCCTGGAGGCGGTTTTGGATCGTACCAATGATGGCGCGCGCGTTGCCATATGCGGACAGATTTCGCAATACAACTCAGATTCGAAGGCAGGCTTACGCAACGTCCATCTGCTGCTCGATCGTTCTATTAAGATCCAGGGCTTTCGCATTGGTTCTCATCTTGAGCGTCGTGACTTCGCGCTGGAGCAACTGCTTCAGTGGTGGCGTGACGGCAAACTGAAGTATCGTGAAACCGTGTCGGACGGTTTTGAGAGTGCACCAGCAGCTCTAATCAACATGTTGCGCGGCGGTAACTACGGCAAGCAGGTTGTCAAAGTCAGATGACCTAGCTGCTCGCCGCATATCGGTTCTCAGGCCGCGGCAGTCCAAGGTTCTCGCGCAAAGTGTTGCCTTCGTACTCAGTTCTGAAGATCCCGCGCCTTTGCAGCTCCGGTACAACGCGATCAACAAAATCATCAAGGCCCATGGGCAGATATGGGAACATGATATTGAAACCGTCGCAGCCGCGCTCCATCAACCACTCCTCCATTTGGTCGGCGATCGTTTGAGGTGTGCCAACCATCGCGAGACCGGAATAGCCGCCAAATCGTTGGGCGAGCTGGCGCACGGTCAGGCCTTCCTCGTTGGCTAGTTTGATCGCACGTTCACGGCCACTATGGCTGGTGTTGGTCTGTGGGATGTCATCCGGTAGTGAGCCATCGGGATCAAAGTTGGAGGCATCGATGCCAAGCGCAATGGAAAGAGAAGCAATCGCACTTTCGTAGTGCACCTTGCTGTCGAGCAGCAGGCGTTTCTGACGCGCTTCTTCATCACTATCGCCAACGACAACCAGACAGCCCGGCAGCACCTTCATGTGGTCCGGGTTGCGTCCGATGTTTTGCATGCGGCCTTTGATGTCTGCATAGAAGTCCTGTCCATCCTTTAACGTCCGGACTGACGCAAAAATCGCTTCTGCTGTCTCGGCGGCAAGTTGCCGTCCGGCTTCGGATGCACCGGCCTGAACGATAACCGGCCAGCCCTGGATAGGCCGACCGATGTTGAGTGGACCGCGGACATTGAAGAAGTCGCCCTGGTGGTCCAGCTGATGCAGCTTTTCCAAATCTGTGTAGATGCCGGCATCTGCATCACGAATGAATGCATCGTCTTCGAAGCTGTCCCACAGCCCTGTCACGACATCGTAAAACTCACGCGCGCGGCGATAACGTTCGTCATGCTCCATCTGCTCGTCGAAGCCAAAGTTCATGGATGCATCCGGATTGGATGTCGTCACCACGTTCCATGCCGCGCGACCGCCACTGATGTGATCAAGCGAGGCAAACCGTCGAGCAACGTGATAGGGCGCATCATATGTTGTCGAACCAGTTGCGATCAGGCCGATATGTTCGGTCACGGCCGCCAGTGCCGAGAGTAAAGTCATGGGCTCAAATGAAGTGACGGTAGCGCTGCGCCGGAGAGCCTCTTTCGGCATGTTCAGCAGGGCGAGGTGATCCGCCATGAAGAAGGCATCGAACTTGCCTTGTTCAAGTTTCTTGGTGAACTGGACGATGTGCTGAAAGTTGAAGTTTGCATCCGTGTAGGCGCCAGGATAACGCCAGGCGCCGGTATGAATACTGATAGGACGCATAAAGGCACCGAGATGAAGCCGGCGCGACGTATCGGTCTCTGTCACAGTCTTGATCCCTCTTTGGCAAGTGCCCAGCCCAGTCGTTCAAGTCGAGCAGCTCCAGTTGTTGCAGTCAGCGCTTGCCCCACCTCGTGTCTTCCACGGTGTCTTCCTCGATTTCATAGAATGACTCAAGCCCGATCGCATCTTCAATAGCCTGACGTGCGGCAACATTTTCAGCTTCACTCATGCCGCTGTAGTTGCCTGTCTCGAAAACTTCCTGCAAGGCCTTCTTGGCATGATGAAAGCTAACCGTGAGCCAAAGCTGGGCGTCGATGCAGGCCTTGTACCCCATCTCCTTTAACTCGGTATTCGAGAAAAGCGGGCGGCCGTCGCGATTGCCACGGCTCTGCACATAGACCAGCGGGACATCGCAAAGCTCAGGCGCGCGCTTGGCGTCATCGAGATTGCGGGGAAACAATAGGCCCATGTCGGCGCCCTCATCCGCACCCATGTTGATCCGCTGCACCGCCTCCTCGAGCCCCTCGAAGCGACAGGTGTCAGTTCGCACGATGACAACAAAGTCAGGATCAGACTGCTCACGCTGCCTGCAGGCGTAGCGAATCTTCTGCGCTAGCTCCACGGTCGGGATCGCGTGCGCGACGTACTTATGATAGTGCGCCCGTTTTGGGTACAGTTGATCTTCAATATGAACTCCGGCGACCCCCGCGTTGATGAACTCACGTACTGTGCGCATGCAGTGAAGTGGCTCGCCAAATCCTGCCCCAGCATCTGCAACGATCGGAATATTGACCGAGCGAGCGATCTCACCGGCAAGTCCAACCTGTTCGTCCATTGTCAGCAGCGGTTCGGATACAGCCTTCGATCCGCCTGTCACGTAGCCGCCAACATAGGCGCTTTCGATACCGATGTCTTCCGCCACGCGCGCCGCCAACGGATAGTAGAGCGATGGCCAATAGAGAAAGTCGTGCTCGGCGAGTAAACGGCGAAGCTTGGTGGTTGCGCGATCCATCAGCGTGTTCCCATCTCATAGGCTGCTGAAGCAGCTCACATCGGAGCATTGAAGCGAAATCGTATCCCGGCGTCCAGTCACACGGCCGCCAGAGAAATCACCAAAGCGATCACGCGGCGGTATCGGCCAGAGTGTCAATCTGCTTAGATACGGCGTACAGGAGGTCGACATCATGCTGGATCTGATCATTCGCGGCGGTGAGGTGGTGACCCCGCAGGGCGTCGGCAATTACGACATCGCCGTCAAAGACGAAACAATCGCTGCGGTGGCGGAGCCAGGAACGCTGGACGAAAGCACCGCTACGCGTTCCGTCGACGCCACGGACAAGATTGTGATGCCTGGTGGCATAGATCCGCATGTTCACATGCACCACCCATGGATCAAACCAGATGGCGAGACGATGATTACCGCTGGTCCAGACCAGGTTGGAAAGGCGGCGCTGTTTGGTGGCACGACCACGCTCATCGACTTTGCTTATTGGCGCGAAGAGCACACGGCACTTGAAGCAATCGAGGTGCGTGACAAAGACTTCAAAGGCCGTAGCTACTGTGATTATGCCTACCACATCATGCTGCACAGTGAGCCGCCGCATACTTTTACCGGCCAGCTTGCTGAAGCGATTCAGGCCGGCCACCCGACACTAAAGATTTTCACGACGAACATATTGCCGGGCCGTACGGGCCGCATGATTGACTTCGGCGATATCTGGGAAGCATTTCAGGTGCTCGCCGAGCAAGGTGGCCTGGGCGTTATCCACGCCGAAGACCACGACATCGTTATGCATATGTATGAGAAGCTGATCCGCGAAGGACGCGTCGGTTTCGAACACCTCAACGAGGCGCACAACGCCCTATCCGAGGATCTCAGCTTTCGTCGCATCCTGCGTCTCGCGGAGAACGTACCAGGGACCGCGCTCTACATGATGCATGTGAGTGCAGCTACTGGAGTCAAGGCAATCTCCGAGGCGCGTGCCAAAGGGATGCCGATCTACGGCGAAACTCTCCATCAGTACATGCTCTACAACGCTGAGGACTATAAGCGCCCCAACGGCCAGATTTATCATACCTATCCGTCGTTGAAATCGGCCGATGATCAAAAGGCCCTCTGGGATGGCACGCTCACCGGCGACATCAACTGTGTAGCAACCGATGAATTGTGCTGCACGTTGAAAGAGAAGACGCTTGGCAATCGTATCGACGACACCACCGGTGGCAACTCCGGTGTCGAGCCGCGCCTCGCAGTGATGTACACCGAGATGGTCCACCGTCGGGGCTACTCACTGAGTCAGTATGTCGACCTGGTTTCAACGAATGCAGCAAAGGTGATGGGGCTGTATCCCCGCAAGGGCGCCATTGCAGCGGGCAGCGACGCCGACATTACGATCATGGATCCGAGCCGGCGGGGTAAGGTGACAGCTTCGGAGCTCCATGAAACGGATTACACACCTTGGGAGGGGCACGACATTTTTGCCTGGCCTGAAATGACGGTCCTGCGTGGAAAGGTCATGATGGAAGGCAAAGAGTTCTACGGCGATACGAATGATGGGCAGCATTTAAAACGGAAGATTCCTTCTGAAATCCTCGCAGGTCCGCACCTATGAGTGATATCTTGCTTGGGGAACTATCAGCTCTGCTCCGCGAATCGATGACAATGTGGTCGCTGGATAGTGATGTGCAGCTGACGGCGACGGATGGCGACATCGAAATTCGATCCGGTTCGGGATCGGATTTGTGCATTGTTCGGGCACCCGCCAACATGCCATTTCGCTGGGTCGTTACGATCGATGGACGCAAACGCACAGCCGCCTCTATCGTTGGCGTTCTGCGCATTGTCCGGCAAAGCCTCGCGCCCGGCTATCAACCCTATCAGCTGACGATAACACCGTTGCCGGGGCACCTATCATGATCCCGGTCTCCGTCATAACCGGCTATCTCGGTAGTGGCAAAACCACAATTCTGAAAAAGCTGCTGGCCAATCCGGACTACTGCGATACAGCCGTCATCATCAACGAGTTTGGTGAAATTGGTCTCGATCATGATCTCATCGAGACAAGCGACGAAGATCTCGTCACGCTGAAGACCGGCTGCCTTTGCTGCAAGATGCGCGGCGACCTGGTTGAAACACTGGATGATCTGCTCTCTCGCAGGGATGCCGGTGAAATTTCATCATTCAAGCGCGTCGTTATAGAAACGAGCGGTGTGGCTGATCCTGTTCCAATCCTGCAAGGACTGATGGTCGACCCATCAACAATTCAGAACTTTGAGTTGGATCGGGTTGTCACGGCTGTCGATGCCGTCACGGGTGCGAACACGGTCGGACAGGAATCAGAAGCAGCCAAGCAAATTGCTGTTGCCGACCGATTGGTTCTGACAAAGACAGATCTTGTGGATGGAGAGAATGACGAACTTTCCAATCTTGTGCGTGAGCTTAATCCTTCTACGGAATGCGTTGCCGTCTCGCACGGTGAGGTCTCACCATCGGTTTTGTTCGGTGACCATCAAGAGTCAACACCTACGTCTCGGCTCGAGTTCCTGAAGTCGGTTGGTAATAGTCCAAGATCAAGCCCGGACCACACGAGTGGCGCGATCTCAACCTTCGCATTGGTGCGAGAGCAACCTATTCCAGCGGTTGCTCTGACCTTGTTTCTAGAGGCACTAGCGGATCATTGTGGTGAGGGGCTATTGCGGTTGAAAGGTCTCGTCCAGATTGAAGAGAACCTTAACCAGCCTGCTGTGATCCATGGTGTCCAACACGTGTTTCATCCGCCAACATGGTTGGATCAATGGCCGTCTCAGGATCAGCGCACAAGGATGGTCTTCATTGGTCGCAATCTCAGTGAGCGCTGGGTCCATGCTCTGCTTCGGGCAATCGAGCGGGAGGTCCGTGAGTTTGCCGAACATCATGATTGATCGTAATACTTCCAGATATTGACGCATGGAGTGAGGGGCATGGCAGGAAACAAACCGAAAGTCGCTTTTGTTGGTACGGGCGGCACGATTTCATCAATTGGGCGCGACGCACTGGATCTTGTCGATTATCCCGATAGCGGCTCCAAGCTCGAAGTCGATGAGCTGATCGAGAAGTTCGATCTGGTCAAGGAAGTTGTTGAGCCTGTACCGATCCGCTTCAAGGCCATCGGCAGCACGCACATTGGCCCCAAAGAATGGTTGGAAATCAATAAGACCATCACAAAGGCTGCTACTGATGACCCGTCGATAACCGGGTTTGTCGTGACGCACGGCACCGCCTCCGCTGAAGAGACGGTGTATTTCCTGAACCTCACCCTGAAGATCGACCAACCCGTAGTTGTCGTCGGCGCGCAAAGGCCAGCCTCAGGCATCTCGACGGACGCGGCCATCAACCTACTCAATGCGGCACGAACGGCGGCGGACCCAGCGTCTCGTGGTATGGGTGCGCTCTTGATGCTCAATGATGAGATCCAGGCCGCGCGCGATGTAACCAAGACGTCCACGTTGCGCATGCAGACGTTTCGCACGCCAGACTTCGGTGTTCTTGGCCATGTTGATGGCGACGGCGTCCACTACTACCGCGCGCCTCTGCGCCGGCGGATGCCTGATACAGAATTCGACATGTCTGCCGTCACTGAGTTACCCCGCGTAGACGTCGTGCCTTGCTATGGCGGCAGTGATGCCGTTGCGATCGATGCCTACGTGGCCGCAGGCGCCAAGGGGCTAGTGTCTGCAGGCTTCGCGCCAGGACTTCTGACGCCACAGCAGGACGAAGCATTCGACAGGGTCGTGAAGGAAGGTGTTGTTGTCGTTCAGTCCAACCGGGCCGGCTCGGGCCGTGTTCCCAATCGGGCTGGGTTGCTAAAGCGTGGATTAGTTTCAGCTGATACGCTCAATCCGCAAAAGGCTCGCATCCTACTCATGGTCGCTCTGAGCAAGACGAACGATGTCGACGAATTGCGGCGCATATTTACAGAATACTAGAGGAATCCTCCATGTCGATTGCGCCAGCAGACATTCTCGCGGCGGTTCGAGGTCAAAAAGCGTTTGTGTCGGAACTCTTCGATGAGCTGCGAGAAGGCAGCAAGGATGTCGAGGGCGTCACGCGTGACACGTTCGGACCCGGCGAGCAGTTCGGCTACCGTATCATCGAAGATCGCGCGCGCGGCATGGGGCTAGAGCTGGAGTACGACCACGGCGCCAATCTCTACATGAAGCTTCCCGGAAGCAACGCCAAGTCGCCTTGCATCATGATGGGCTCACACCTCGACTCCGTGAAACGTGGCGGCAACTTTGATGGCGCCGCTGGTGTCATCGGAGGTCTTGTCGCACAACGAGTGCTTCAGCAACTCGGAGTCGCGCCGGCCTGTGATGTCACAACGATGGCAATCCGGGCAGAGGAAAGCGTCTGGTTTCAGGTCTCCTATATCGGGAGCCGAACAGCATTCGGCATGCTGCCGGACGGTGCGCTTGAAGCCAAACGCGTTGATACCGGTCGCACACTGGCCGACCACATGGCGGATTGCGGCGCTGACATCGACAAGGTGCAGGCGGCTGAGCCTTGGTTGAACGCGAAGGCAATCCGCGCCTTCGTCGAGATCCATATCGAACAAGCGCCACAGTTGGTCGAGGCAGGTCTGCCGGCTGCAATCGGGACCGGCGTTCCAGGAAACTTCCGCTACCCGAATATCCACATTCAAGGTGAGTACGCGCACGTCGGATTGCCACGCCGGTTCCGCCACGACGCGGCCATGGCGGGCAGCGACTTCGCGCTCGGTCTCGATGAGATGTGGCAGGCCAATGACGCGGCGGGACGGCCAATGGCGTTTACGATCGGACGCTTTCACACCAACCCGGATGAGCACGCATTGACCATCGTGCCAGGTGAGATGTCCCTGAGCCTGGACGTGCGTGCCTATGACGAGAAGCATCTCAATGCGCTCGAAGAGGAGCTGATTGAGCGCGTCGGACAGATCGAAGCTGCACGTGGCGTCAAGATAGACCTCGGGGCACGGGCATCCGCGCCTGTCGCGCCGTCAGATCCGAATGTTTACGCGGCTCTCACAACCGCAGCTGAGCAGCTGGGCATCAAATCCATGCCGCTTGCCAGCCCGGCTTCACATGACGCGGCGACCTTTACAGCCGCCGGTGTTCCGACCGGAATGCTGTTTGTGAGAAATGAAAACGGCAGTCACAATCCGCACGAGGCCATGGAAATAGATGACTTCCTGGAGGCGGCAGCCATTATGACGAGTTGGGTGATAAGCGAAGTGACGTGAACGAGCCGCCTAAGGAGTTGCCGCCCAGTGGCAAAGTTGACAGGTCGAAGGGCAGCGCCAAGGGTGACGAGCGGCCACAACTATGGACGTGATTGGAGGATACTATGGCGAGTCCTGCTCCATCTTTGGCACCGATCCGTGAGGACGCTGTTGACGAAATTCCCGTCATCGATCTGGGACCGTATTTGTCCGGTGACGCCGGCGCAAAGCAACGCGCTGCCCAAGAATTGCGCCATGCATTTGAGAACATAGGATTCTATTTCATCACCAATCACGGCGTCCCGCAGAAGTTGATCGATGATGCCTTCGACGCAGCGAAGCAGTTTCACGAGCAGGACCTGGAAGAGAAACTCAAAGTCAAGCTCAACCAATACAACATCGGCTATCTGCCGATGCGTGGCGGAACCACGCGCCAC
>CBDFGV010000002.1:0-601432 GCA_965247245.1 Hyphomicrobiaceae bacterium
GCGATCACGAGATGACATGAATGGGCCAAGCAGCATGACAAGAGGAAACTTGGCGCCGCGATCAACTTCACGTGCCGCCAAGATCTGGCGCATCAGTTGACTGCCATCACCGCCACCACCTGCAGTGACAAGAATGAACTTATCAGGAAGGTTGCGGATTGTTGTCTTCTTCAAGCGTGGCACACGGCGACCGAGAAATCCAACATGACTCACCCGCTTCGCCACTGTCTCCGGGAGATCGACCCCCTGTAGTGGGTGCCAGAAATCCTCCGAGCCATAAACCCAGATCGAGTCGTAGTAGTTCTCGACCCACTCAATCGCGTTGTGGCGCTCCCACTCTCGCTGAACAACTTCCGGCTCATCAAGAATTTCGCGCAATCCCAAGACGATGTGGCAGCCCTGCTCCTTTAGGATGGGCAGCGAAGGTTCAAGTTCGCCACGCAGGCCCCGTGGCTCTTTATCGACAATAAAGATATCCGGGCGGAAATGCGTCGCGGCGTGCTCGATGATTGAGCGTCGCAATGCCAGCGTTTCACTCAGGTCGATGTGCTTTGAAAGCGACGTGTATTCGCCATTGTATAGCTTGATGACGCTAGGAATCTTGATGAAGTCGACGCGGGCGCGGAAATCGAATGCACCGGCAATTGAGGAACCGGAAACAATGAGTACATGCAAGCCCTTGAACTGCTCCACGAGCGCGTGAGCAATCTCACGACATCGCCGCAGATGGCCTAGTCCGAATGTGTCGTGGCTATACATCAGCACACGTATGTGGCGGTCGCGTTTCATATAGACCATCTCTTGATTTCGTTATTTATTCCGCATACGCGCCAATACTAGACAGAGCCAATAAAGGCTGATCCCTGATGCTATAGCTTACGCGACCAATGTGAGCTGAAACTGTATTCCTGACACGACTGCCCCCAATTACGTTCCTTAACCATCGACCAATCAGATCTGCGTCCTTCACGTCAAGATCAGAACTCACGAAAGTTAGCCGAGACCTAATCAATTTTTCCCTGAACGCTAGATGACTACTTGTAGGGATCGGCTGCATCTCTCAAGCCATCTCCCAAGAAATTGAATGCGAGCACGACCAGGATCACGGGAATGACAGGGATCATGAGCCAAGGATAAAGCGCTACAACGTTGATATTCTGTGCATTTGTCAGCAGAACGCCCCAACTCGTAATTGGTTCGCGCAATCCTAAGCCAAGGAAGCTTAACGCCGTCTCTCCCAGGATCATGCTTGGAATCGCAAGAGTTGCTGATGCTATCAGGTGACTCGTCACACCGGGCACCAGATGCCGCCCGACAATGCGTGTGCTTTTTGCACCCATCAACTGGGCGGCCAACACATAGTCTTCCTCGCGCAGAGCGAGTAGTTTTGATCGAACTGCACGCGCAAGTCCTGTCCATTCTATCAGACCGAGTATGACGGTAATAAAGAAGTAGACCGCGAGGGCGCTCCAAGTTATGGGCACCAGTGCGCCAATCACGAGCCAAAGTGGAATTGAAGGAAGGCTCTGTAAAACCTCGATTATTCGCTGCACGATGAGGTCAGTTGTTCCACCGAAATATCCCGCGAGACCGCCCAACACGACGCCGAGAAACAAACTAACGGCGACGCCTACCAGCCCGATTGTCATTGAGATTCTCGCACCGTGAATTATGCGCGAGACCATATCGCGTCCGAGTTTGTCCGTACCTAGTAGAAAAGCCTGCCCGCCTTCGGCTGGGCAAAACAAGTGGTAGTCTGACGTAAACAAGCCCCAGAACTCGTATGATTCCCCTCGGCAAAAGAAGCGCAAATGCTGGATCTGGGCCGGGTCGGGCGTGTATTCACGTCTCAGCGTCTCCATGTTCAAGTTGTACTTGAGGCCATAGACGAACGGCCCCTCAAACTTACCGTCATGGAAGAAGTGCACGGCCTGTGGCGGGGCGTAGATATAGTCGATATGTCGGCTTTGATAATTATAAGGCGACAAGAACTCAGCGATGACGACAGCAACGTAGATCAACAGCAAGAACACACCGCAGACGACAGCCACACGATGGCGGCGAAACTTCCACCACATCAGCCGCCACTGGGATGCCAGATAGATGCGTTCCTGCTCCTTCGAGAGAGTCTCGATGGAGCGCGGATCAAAAGGTGCCTCATTGATGTAATGGGGGAGCTCGCCCCCCTCGGGCGGAAGAGACGAAGTCGTCATTTCGTTTCTCCCCCGGAAAGCCTGATACGCGGATCCAGAATGGCCAACGCAATGTCAGAGATCAAAACGCCGATGACGGTCAGGAAGGCGAGGAACATCAGGAATGATCCTGCCAGGTACATATCCTGACTTTGCAGCGCTTCGATCAACAGTGGTCCGGTCGTTTCAAGCGAGAGAACGATTGCCACGATCTCCGCCCCAGAGACGATGGTTGGCAGCAGTTTGCCAATGTCTGCGATGAAGAAATTCAGTGACATGCGCAGTGGATACTTCACCAGTGCCTTGAACGGCGCCAAGCCCTTGGCTCGTGCTGTTGTCACGTATTGCTTTTGCAGCTCATCAAGCAGGTTGGCGCGTAACGTTCTAATCATCCCGGCCGTACCAGACGTCCCAATCACCAGTACGGGAATCCAAAGATGCTCAAGGATTGAAAGGAACTTCGCCCAACTCATTGGCTGGTTGATGAACTCCGGCTCCATCAACCCGCCGATCGATGTACCGAGATAAGCGTTGGCCAAGTACATCAATAAGAGCGCGAGGAGAAAGTTTGGCGTCGCAATACCCAGCAGCCCCAGAAACGTCAGACCGTAATCGCCCCAGCTATATTGGTGTGTGGCTGAATATATACCGATCGGGAAAGCAATCACCCAGGTGACAATGATCGTCACGAACGCAACCAACATCGTGAGGAACAGTCGATCGCCGACAACTTCATTGACTGGCAGTTCATGCTCAAACGAATAACCGAGGTCGCCTTGAACCAAACCGCCTAACCAAATGAAGTATCGCTCGACTGGGTGCTTGTCGAAGCCGTACTCCTGTTTCAGTTCTTCAACTTGCTTGCGGTCAATGTTTTCGCCCTGAGCTTCAAGCTCAGCCATGTAGCTTTCGAAGTAGTCACCGGGCGGCAACTCGATCAACGTAAAGACGAGCGCGCTGATAATGAACAACGTCGGAATCATCAGCAGGATGCGGCGCAAGATATAAAGGATCATATCGTTGTCACTCCGCTCGCTACTGCTTCACGTTCTCGAAATAGAACGTGTCAGGCATATAGATGCCGAAATAGGCACCTGGGAAAAAGTTCCAAATCCCAGTCTTAGGTACATTACGCATGTTTGGTGCATGCGCGATCGGTTGCTTGGTGCCGTTGACCGTCCCGATTGAGAAAACCTGATCTGCGTGTATCTTGAGCATGCGATGCCAGATCTTCGATCGCTCTTCTGTGGTGGAAGCCTTCTGCCATTTCTGCAGGAGCGAAACGAGTTCCTTGACTTCAGGTATCTTAGGGGCCACTCCAGCCTTGCCCTTTGTCCAGTAATAGTCGCCCCACTTCGGCCACTGGTAATGCTGTTTTGATGTT
Source organism: Hyphomicrobiaceae bacterium (assembly GCA_965247245.1). Classification (GTDB taxonomy): domain Bacteria; phylum Pseudomonadota; class Alphaproteobacteria; order Rhizobiales; family Hyphomicrobiaceae; genus Tectiglobus. Next base: position 3,577 of record CBDFGV010000002.1, read on the forward strand.
GGCGCGAAATCCAGCGGACTCATATCCGCGGTTGGGATGGCGTTGTTGTAACCTGCCCAGGCTGCAATGATCGTATCGCCCGCGTAAACCCGATTGCGGAAGAGGTCACGATGCGTTGGGCGCGGATACATAAGAATCCCGATTTTGGCCCAACTATCCTTGATCAACCCCAGCACATCGGTTTGCTCGGTGCTCTCCCCTGGTGTCTCCAAGATTAGTTCGGCTCGGCGCCCGTCCGGCAGCAACCGGACACCTGACCGGTCGCGTTTCGCCAACCCGGTTTGGTCGAGAAGTCGATTGGCTTCTTCCAAATCGAACCTGGCGTAAGCCTCGGAGTACTCTTTCCTGTAGAGCGGGCTCTCCGCGACGACCGTGTTGGCGCTTTCCTTGGCCAGGCCATAATAGACCGCCTTGTTAATCTCAGGGCGATTGATAGCCAGAGATAGCGCACGTCGGACACGCACATCCTGGAACATCTTGCGCCAGACTTTGTCGTTGGCATTCATGTTGGGAAAGATGGCCATGGCCGAACCAACACCGCGACGCCAAAGCTTGACCTTGATCTTCTTTTGCTTCTCGGCCGCTTTCAAGAACGTGTAATCATCGAAGCGGATGTAGCGTCCTTGCAGATCACTGTCACCACTGCCGGTTTTCGCCGGCACCAGTGAGCGCGAACCAATCGCAACCGTGACAGAATCTGCGTATGGCAACTGCTGCCCAATTGTATCGATCCGATGAAAGAATGGATTGCGCGCAAATACCAATAGCGTTGAAGGCGGCTTCGTCTGGTTCATCCATGCTTCCAGTGTTGGAAGCTTGGGATTGGATGGCTGATACTGCCGGCTCTTCTTTTTGAAGTTCTTCGCCCACTTCTTATTGACCTTCTTGGGATCGGCGTACTTCTTATGCAGCTTCTTGAGGTAGTGCGCCGGTGCAAAAATGTAGAGTGCGCGCGTGCCTGCTAGTCCAGCTAAGAAGTTTGGGTTGGGAGCATGCCACGTGTACCTAATGGTGTATTTGTCGAGCACCTCAAACTTTGGTGGTTGGTCGTCAACCAAGAGAAACCGGTGAGGACCTCCGCGCGATAACTTTTTGTTGTTGGCGATATCTTCCCAGTAAAAGCGAAAGTCCTCAGCAGTAAACGGGTGTCCGTCGGACCACTTGTGCCCCGGCCGTAGATGAAACGTGAACTCGCGGCCTTCGCGGACGTCAAAGCTCCGCAAGATGTCGGCCTCAAACTCGAACTTCTGATTATAGGCCACCAAACGGGAGTAGCCATAGTAGGCCATCATCCGCACGTCTTTCGAGCGTCCCATGAGCATACGGATGCGCCCACCATGACGCCCGACACTACGACCTTGCGCCTCAAGATCAATGACCTTGGGTGTCAAGGGCAAGCGTTCTTCGACGGGCGGCATTTTCCCTGCTCTTACAATCGACTTGAGCAGTGGTGTTTCTTTGTAATGACCGATGCGCGGTTGTTCTTGTTCACCACTGGCGATTGCCGTGCCCTGACCAGACAAAACAAACGCGAAAAGCAATGCTCCAGCCTTGCTAACCGATACCAGTGGATAGCGCCTCATGCTGTCAGCTCCCGGGCGTCAACGTTTTCATTGGCCAGAACGAAATGTCCGTCTCCCAGCGGGATGTGACGGAGAGAGTCTGGACTGTCTCCAGGTTGGAAGCGCGGCGCCCAGTTCGTTGGATCGGACGTATCGCGCTGACCGAGCGCTCTCAAGTTCAACGTACGATCGAGATCAGGGTAAGGGACCGCGCGCAACAGGGATCGCGTATAGGGATGAACAGGATCGCGAAACAGCACTTCGCGGGGTGCTAACTCGACAATCCGACCGCGGGCCATCACAGCTATACGATCTGCGATGTAATCCACCACCGCGAGATTATGGGAAATGAAGATGTACGTCAGGCCGAGTTCCTGGCGAAGATCCCAGAGGAGGTTCAGGATCTGTGCCTGAACCGAAACATCAAGCGCTGAAACCGGCTCATCGCAAATGATCATGTCAGGTCGCAACGCCAGGGCTCGGGCAATACCGATCCTTTGGCGTTGACCGCCTGAAAAGCTATGGGGATAACGATTGAGAAAGCGTGGGTCCAGGCCGACGGCCTGCATCAATTCAACGGCTCGATCTGTTTGCTCTGATCTCGAGCCGATACCGTGAATGTCCATCGGCTCGCGCAGGATATTGAGAACGGTCATCCGCGGCGACAGCGAGTTGACGGGATCCTGGAATACCATCTGGATCCGCGTACGAAATTTCTGAAGTTCGCTTGATGAGAGATCAAGCAGGTCTCGCCGCTGCTCACCATTGTCGTACATCAATTGTCCGGAGTCCGGTGTCAGAGCGCGCATGATGATCTTGGAGAGCGTGGTCTTTCCACATCCGCTCTCTCCCACCAGCCCCAAGCATTCCCCGCGCCTGATCTCCAGGCTGACATTGTCGACGGCCTTAACGCGGTCGGCCCGACCACCGCCAAACCAACCTGCCGATTTCTTCGTCTCAAACGACTTGGTTATGTTCTGAATAGCGAGGAGCGGCGTGTCAGGCATATCTTCAGGTGGTCGCCGTTCAGCTTTTGCTGCCGCCACCTGCTGGTCAGGGTCATCACGCAGTGAAATCAGTCGCTCTCCTGGCTTCATGTCGAAATGCGGTACGGCCTGCAACAAAGCCTTGAGATACTTGTGACCTGGTTGGCGGAAGATCGCCTCAGATGCCCCAGCCTCCATGATCTCGCCGTGGTAAATGACCACCACCTCATCGGCCATATTGGCAACGACACCGAGGTCATGCGTGATCAGCAACATGGCCATGCCGATCTCGGATTGTAGATCTTTGAGCAGGGCTAAGATCTGGGCCTGGATCGTCACATCCAGCGCAGTGGTCGGTTCGTCTGCAACCAGCAAAGCTGGCTCACAGATAAGCGCCATTGCGATCATCGCCCGCTGCCGCAAACCGCCAGAGAGCTCAAACGGATACATGTCGTACGCGCGAGTTGGATTGGGAAATCCAACCAGCTTCAGCATGTGCTCTGTGCGCTCGCGTGCCTCTTTCTTTGTCGGGCGCTTATGAATCGACAACGCTTCCTGAACCTGATTGCCGATGGTGTAGAGCGGCGACAGCGAGTTCATTGGCTCCTGGAAAATCATCGACATACGGTCGCCGCGCAGGTCGCGCATCTGTTTGCCATTGCGATCGAGCTTCGCAATGTCCATTGAGATGCCTTGCTGCTCGTCGTTGAACAGAATTCTACCGCCCGTGATCTTCGCGGAGTTGGGCAGGATCCCCATGATCGACTGCGATATGACGGATTTTCCGGAACCTGATTCACCGACGAGGGCGACCACTGAGCCTGGTTTGATCCTGAAATTAACGCCCTTGACGACTTCCAAGGCATGGCCGTGCAGGGAGAACCCGACCCGCAGGTCCTCTACCCGAAGCAAATCCGACATGCCTGCTCCCTACCAACGATGCGCATTTATTGCCGTTAGCTCAGGGCGTTAAACCCTGAGTGCAATACTATCCCCGATCTTGGTCGGATACTACTGCATAGGATGCTCGGAACCAACAAAAGGATTCAGGCTGAGGTCGTCAGAGACTGGAGTGCGTGGCCAATTCGCAATCTATGGTTAAGCTGTCAGCTGATAATCCATCATGGCAGGGTCAAATGGGAGGTCGCAAATGCGGCCACGCAGAACCGAGCCGCGCTCGTCTTCGATCTCGACGACATCGTCAAAGGAGACCTGATCCAATGTCAGCATTGCGAAGGCAATGTTCTGCTGGAACCGCGGTGAGTAGACGGCACTTGTCACGTATCCGACAGGCGCATCACTCTGAAACACAGTCCACGGAACAGTTGCCGGTGCAATCGGCGCCCCATCCATAACCAACCCAAACAGCTTTCGTGGAACGCCTTGCTCACGCTGCTTCAGAAGTGCATCCTTGCCGATAAACTCAATTGGCTTGTCGAGGGCACAGTACTTGTCGAGGCCACACTCTAAAGGCGTGTTCATACGGGTCATGTCGTTGCCGAACGACAGCAGGCCACTTTCAATTCTCTCGATCAGGTTCGGGCCACCGGCGCGAACATTGTAGGCCTGGCCGGCGGACCACAGTGTATCCCAGAGCTCGTGAGCCAAAGCCGGCACATCAAGGTAGATCTCGAAGCCGCCCTGCTTCGACCACCCCGACCTCGCAATACGCAGGTCGACGCCGTTGAATTGTAGCAACTCGGAGCGGAAGAAGCGGATATCGCGCACCTGGTCTCCGAACACGTCGGCCATCAGATCATCGGCCAGTGGTCCTTGAACCGCGAGCGGGAAGACATCAGGCTCGGTCACCTCAACATCCAAACCAAATCCGAGAGCCAAGCCCTTTGCCCAGAGGAGGACGTCTGAATCTGCAATCGACAGCCATAGGCGGTCCTCAGCAACTTTGATAATGACGGGGTCATTGAGAATACCGCCGTGCTGATCGACGAGCGGCGCGTACTTGCATTGGCCGATGTCAAACTTGGTGGTGATGTCGCGCGGGGTCATCAACTGTGCCAGATGCATCGCATCAGGGCCTGCAAGCTCAATCTGACGCTGAGCGCTCACATCCCAGAGCTGAACATTTTCGACAAGATGCCAATAGTCATCTTCCAGTGAGGTGAACATGCTTGGCAGGAGCATGTGGTTATAGACCGTGAAAGCCTGCGCTCCAGCCGCACGAACACGCTCCGAGAAAGGTGTCGATCGTATGCGACGCGATTGCGATAGCAGCGGCGATGCAGACGGGGCAATCCACTCCTGCCCACGGAAGTCCTCTTGCAATGCCATGTGATTAACTCCCCACCGAGATCCGACGTTCCACCCATTATTTTTGAGAGCGGTTTCTGACATCGTCGGTGCCCCTTGCCATTGGCTGAGAACGACAATTTTGTTCTACGAACGACCGAGATAATGTCGGATGTCGCGGAGGTGCAAATCTTGTCGCAAGCAAGATATTTCCCAGCCTGGCGGTAGGTCGCGACTGACTACTCTGTGATGGACAAATCCAGCAAACCAATTCGTCTCTGGAGCCACATCCGGGTACTTCTGTCTTTATTTGTCGCTTACAGTCCGATATCAAACTTGAGGCCACTGCCGGTTGCTTGTTGCCAGCGTGCAGCTGCGCCGAAGCTTTCATTTTGGCATCGGAAGCCCGCCTTGAGCCAATCCGACTGCTGAAGACCAATTTCTGAACCAGAACACTAGTCATCCCAGAAAGCCTGTTATGACCGCACCCCGAACTTCACATGTCTTCCCGCGCCATACGCAGAACCAGCCTCCCATCGCGGTAGCTGGCGATGGATGCTACCTCATCGACAGCACCGGCAAACGCTATCTTGATGGCTCTTGCGGCGCAGCGGTCTCCTGCCTGGGCCACAGCGATGATACGGTGAAAGAAGCCGTCAAAGGCCAGATGGATCATCTGGCGTTTGCACACACTGGGTTCTTCACAAGCGAGCCGGCTGAAGCTCTCGCAGACACCCTGATTGATTTGGCGCCGGAGGGTATTAACCGCGTCTACTATGTGTCAGGCGGTTCTGAAGCGGTGGAAGCGGCCATTAAGCTGGCGCGCCAGTACTTCATTGAGATTGGTCAGCCGTCTCGTCATCGCTTGATCGCACGCCAGCAGAGTTATCACGGCAATACATTGGGAGCGCTTGGAGCGGGCGGCAATATGTGGCGCCGCGAACCGTTTGCGCCGCTACTGACGGAAGGCTCGCATATTGCGCCCTGTTACGCCTATCGCGAGAAGCACGATGATGAAACCCTTGAAGAGTATGGCATCAGGGCCGCCAACGAACTCGAGTTAGAGATCCAGCGGCTTGGACCCGAAAACGTCATGGCCTTCATTGCAGAGCCCGTTGTCGGCGCCACGCTCGGTGCCGTTACTGCTGCGCCGGGTTATTTCAAGCGCATCCGCGAGATCTGTGACGCGCACGGGATTTTGCTCATTCTGGATGAGGTGATGTGTGGCATGGGCCGCACCGGATCACTGTTCGCCTGCGAGCAGGAAGGGGTTGTGCCTGACATCGTAGCAATCGCCAAGGGGCTGGGTGCCGGCTATCAACCTATCGGCGCCATGCTGTGCTCCGACAAGATTTACAGTGCGATTGAAGACGGTAGTGGCTTTTTCCAGCATGGCCACACATATCTCGGACACCCGGCAGCCTGTGCGGCCGGACTGGCCGTGCTGACGGCATTTAAGGAGCGTCAACTGATCGAGCGTGTACCGGTGATGGGCGAGAAGCTTATGGCAGCACTGACAGAACGCTTCGGCCAACATCCAAATGTCGGCGACCTTCGGGGGCGGGGGTTATTCCAGGGCATTGAGCTGGTTGCCGACCGGGAAACCAAGGAGCCATTTGACCCTGCCTTGAAGGTCAACGCGAAAATAAAGAAGGCTGCATTCGAAGCAGGTTTGATTTGCTACCCGATGGGCGGCACAATCGACGGTCGCCGAGGCGACCACGTCTTGCTTGCGCCGCCATTCATCATTGAAGATGCGCAAATCGATGAGTTGGTCACCAAGTTGGCCTCAAGCATTGACACCGCACTCACAGAAGCCACGGCCTGACGTCAGGTTCGGACTGTCGGTATATTTGGTCATGGTCAAGAACGTTGAACGATACGACGCCATTGTCATTGGCGCCGGAGCAGCCGGCTTGATGTGTGCTGCAATCGCCGGTCAACGAGGTCGCCGCATCCTTCTTCTAGATCATGCTGAACAACCCGGAAAAAAGATCCTGATCTCCGGTGGTGGTCGCTGTAACTTCACAAACATCCACACAACGCCGGAGTGCTTTCTTTCCGCTAACCCGCACTTCGCAAAGTCTGCGCTCGGTCGCTATCAACCGGAGGAATTCATTGCCCTGGTTGAGCGCTACGAAATTACCTGGCATGAAAAGACACTCGGCCAGTTGTTCTGCGATGGATCGGCCAAGCAAATCGTTGCCATGCTTCTTGAAGAGTGCGCCAAAGGACAGGTTGACCTGCGCCTGGGCGAACAGGTGTCCGATATTCAGCAGTCAAACGACAACTTCACCGTCACGCTGCGTGATACAGCGGTTGACGCAGAGTCCGTTGTCCTTGCCACTGGTGGCCCGTCGATACCCAAAATGGGTGCGACCGGATTTGCCTATGAAGTTGGCCAACAGTTTGGATTGGAGATTGTCTCACCACGGCCTGCTCTGGTTCCCCTAACCCTCGGAGAAGGAGAGGCTGATCTAAAGGAACTGCGTGGCGTCTCGTCAGATGTCGTTGCTCACTGCGGCAAGGCGCATTTCAGAGAGGCGTTCTTGTTTACGCATCGCGGCTTATCCGGTCCGGCAGTCCTGCAGGTCTCGTCTTATTGGGACAGAGGCCAGTCCGTGACATTCGATCTGACGCCGGACTATCAGCCTGATTGGCTAATCGAGAAGAAGAATGAGAAGCCTAAAGTGGCACTGCGCACGGCCTTGGCTGATTTCCTACCCTCCAGATTCGCGCAAACGCTGTCTGAGCGCCTTTCGAAAGACGGCATTGTGGTTGAGGCTTTGGGTGCCGCCTCGGACAAGTCATTGCGTGAGATTGAAACCACCCTGCGGACTTGGACGCTCGAGCCGACCGGGACCGAAGGATATGCCAAAGCCGAAGTGACTGCAGGCGGGATCTCTACGGCAGAATTGTCATCTCGCACTATGCAGGCGAAGTCTGTACCTGGTCTCTATTTCATCGGTGAATGTGTCGACGTGACTGGCTGGCTCGGCGGCTACAATTTTCAGTGGGCCTGGGCGAGTGGTGTTGCCGCCGGGGAGGCTATTTGACTCCGCGCAGCTCCAATTAGGTGCTATCCGACCAGTTCGGAGAGAGTTGCTTGCCTTCTGGTGTTGCCTGGCGAACGCGACCCGCCATGATCTTCATAACATCCAAAGCGAATTGCGGCTGTTTGCTGACGAGCGCACGAAAGGCCTCTCGGTCGACAACAAGGACCTCGGTCGCCTCAGCTGCCATCGCAGATGCACTACGAAGACCATCATCGATCAATGCAATTTCGCCGATGATCCCGCCCGGGCCAACATCTTCCAGTTCCCTGCCAAACGTAACTATATTCACTTTGCCATGCACAACTACGAACATGCAGTCGCCGGTATCATCCTCCAGAAACAGCGTCTCGCCAGGCTCAAACTGCTTCCGAGACAAGCCATCGCTGTGCAGGTTGGCGATATCAATTGATGATGAGACCATGGTCTAACTTAGCCAGAGCGTTGAACTGAATAGTAAAAACACAATCCTAACCCAAGGCTATGGCCCCGGCGAGTCTCTTCTTGGGCCAATCGCTTACAATTGCTTGCGTTCGCGCGCGAAATCGTCGACGAAGAGGGCGAGGTCAAGCATCTGCGATGCAGCAATACTACCGGAGAACACGCCATGGGGTTCAAAGCACTTCTGGTCGAAAAGAATGACGACGGAAAAGCAACTGCAAATGTCACGGAGCTGGACGACGCACAACTGCCAGCCGATGGCGATGTGACGGTTGCTGTCGAGTATTCCACCGTCAACTACAAAGACGGCCTGTGCGTGAACGGTCTTGGCGGTCTCGTGCGCAACTTCCCGCACGTCCCAGGAATTGACTTTGCAGGAACGGTCGAGAGTTCAACCGACGCACGCTACAAGCCTGGTGACAAGGTCGTTCTCACCGGATGGCGTGTCGGCGAAGTTTGGTGGGGTGGTTACGCGCAGAAGGCAAAGGTCAAGGCGGACTGGCTTGTATCATTGCCATCCGGACTGACAACACGACAGGCTATGGCCGTCGGGACCGCAGGTTTTACTTCGATGCTCGCGGTGATGGCCCTTGAGGCGCATGGACTGAAACCGGGGCAAGGTGATGTGCTGGTGACAGGTGCGGCCGGCGGCGTCGGGTCCGTTGCAACAGCCATCCTAGCAAAGCTCGGCTATGACGTTGCGGCTGTGACTGGGCGGCCAGAACAAGCGGACTATCTCCAAAGTTTGGGCGCAAAGTCTATTGTCGCGCGCGGCGACATTGACACACCAAGTGGCAAGCCGTTGGAGAAAGAACAGTGGGCCGGCTGCGTTGATGCTGTCGGTGGTGCAATGCTGGCCAACGTGCTCACGCAGATGCAGTACGGATCGTCTGTCGCGGCGGTCGGACTTGCTGGAGGCAACAAGCTGGATACGACGGTTATTCCGTTCCTTCTCAGGGGCGTCAACCTGCTCGGTATCGACTCTGTGATGCAGCCTTTTGAGAACCGCAACGTTGCCTGGCAGCGGATCGCGTCTGACCTGCCAATGGACAAACTTGAATCGATGATCCAGTCCGCCACTTTGAGCGATCTACCTTCGCTCGGCCGTGACATCCTCAAAGGTCAGGTCAAGGGACGCGTCGTTGTCGACGTCAATGCATAGCAACGGGCCTTCTCGTAGGAACACAATCTAGATCAGGATGACAAAGATGCGCACTTTAGAAGAGCTGAAGGTCAAGATTTTTGCAGATGGTGCTGACTACGATGGCATCGTTGAAATGTCTCAAAATGAGATGGTCAGCGGATTTACGACGAACCCATCACTTATCGCCAAGGCCGGAGAAACCGACTACGAGGCGTTTGCCAAGCGCGTCCTGGCGGCAGTGCCGAACAAGCCGGTCTCGTTCGAAGTGTTTGCCGATGACTTTCCAACGATGATCAAGCAGGGTCGGGCTATCGCTGCCTGGGGTGGCAATGTTAACGCTAAAGTCCCTGTTACAAACACCAAAGGCGAGTTCGCTGGTGACGTCATAACTACGCTTTCCGGCGAAGGTGTTGTTCTCAACATCACAGCCATCTTTACGGCGGAGCAGGTCCAGCAGGTTGCAGACGCATTGTCACCTGATACGCCAGCTATCGTTTCCGTGTTTGCAGGCCGGATTGCGGATACCGGTATCGATCCGATTCCGCCCATGACCGAATGCCTGAATATACTGAAATCGCGACCCAAAGCCGAACTGCTGTGGGCGAGCACCCGCGAATTCGTCAATATCTATCAGGCCAATGACATGGGCTGCCATATCATCACGACGCCAAATGAATTCATTAAGAAACTCTCAATGGTCGGGAAGGATCTTAACGAGTATTCCCGCGAGACCGTGCAGGCTTTCTATAAAGATGCTACACAATCGAAGTTCTCGATTAGAACCGACTGACACCAGCCCGCACAATTTTAACGCCTCACTGCACACGAAAGCGCGATGCAGATCACATCACTTGCGATTCCGGAAATTAAGGTCGTCACACCAAAAATATTCCGTGACGATCGGGGCTTCTTTTCCGAAACCTTCAACGCATCAGTTTGGGAAGAAGCAGGCCTGACGGACACTTTTGTGCAGGACAACCACGTGTTGTCGCGCTCCGCCGGCGTTCTGCGCGGCCTGCACTTTCAACTGGATCCCTCGGCGCAAGGCAAATTGGTGCGGGTCGCGCGTGGCTCTGTCCTCGACGTTGCCGTCGACATTCGACACGGCTCGCCGACATTTGGCCAACATGTCTCACGCGTTCTGTCTGCGGAAAACTGGGAGCAGCTGTGGGTGCCGATTGGCTTTGCTCATGGCTACTGCACACTGGAACCGGATACTGAAGTCATTTACAAAGTTACAAATTTCTACGATCCGACCAACGAACGTGGCATAAAATTTGATGATCCGGCACTAGGGATTGATTGGATGATCAGCCGGGAGCAAGCCCAGCTATCGGCAAAAGATCTTGAAAACAAACCATTGAGCGAACACCCAACGTACTTCGAGTACTCTGAAGGTTAAGCATGAGCCGCACCATCATCGTCACTGGCGGGGCCGGATTTATCGGTTCGGCCGTTTGTCGCCATTTGATCTCCGAGACTGAAGATCGCGTCGTCGTCGTCGACAAACTGACCTATGCGGCGAACTTGTCCTCACTTGCGCCGATATCCAATTCTCCACGTTATCATTTCATCAAAGCTGATATCGCTGATCGCTCAGTGATGAAGCAGGTCTTTGATGATTACCAGCCCGATGCCGTCATGCATTTGGCGGCGGAGAGCCACGTCGATCGCTCAATCACCAGCTCCGGTGACTTCATCCAGACGAATATCGTTGGGACGTTTACTTTACTAGAAGCGGCGCGTGCTTACTGGTCCGAAGCGGATCAGGAGAAGCAAAGCAGCTTCCGCTTCCTGCATGTTTCAACCGACGAAGTCTACGGAAGCCTCGGTGATGATGGACTGTTCCAAGAAGATACGCCCTATGATCCGTCATCTCCTTACTCGGCATCGAAGGCGGCGTCCGACCACCTGGCTATCGCCTGGCATCGGACCTATGGCCTACCGGTTGTCGTTTCGAATTGCTCGAACAACTACGGTCCGTATCACTTTCCCGAAAAGCTGATCCCGTTGATGATTCTCAATGGTCTCGATGGCAAAGAGTTGCCGGTCTATGGAGACGGTTCGAACGTCCGTGACTGGCTCTATGTCGACGATCACGCCCGTGCGCTGGAATTGATTATGTCGAAGGGCAGGCTCGGTGAGACTTATAACGTGGGCGGCCGCAACGAGCGAACGAACCTCCATGTCGTGGAACGCATTTGCGACACGCTTGACCGTCTGGCACCCGGCGACGCACCACGACGAAACCTGATCAAGTTTGTGACGGATCGGCCCGGCCACGACCAACGCTACGCAATCGATGCAACAAAGCTGGAATCCGCACTCGGCTGGCGAGCAGAAGAGAATTTCGAAACCGGTATTGAGAAGACGATCCAGTGGTATCTGGATAATCCGTCCTGGTGGCAGCCATTGCGTGACGCGGTCTATGGCGGCCAACGGCTTGGCTTGATCGAGACGAAAGAGAGCGCATAAAGATGCGCATCCTGGTTGCCGGAAACAGCGGACAGGTCGCCTGTTCGCTCGCTGAGCTTTCGTCGGACTCCTGCGAAATTGTTGCCATTGGCCGACCTGCTCTTGATCTACTGGATGTCAGTTCGATTAATGCTGCCGTCGAGCGCGTTTCACCGGACCTGATTGTCAATGCAGCAGCCTACACGGCTGTTGATCAGGCGGAGAGTGAACAAGCTGCAGCCTTTGCCTTGAATTGCGATGGTGCCGGCCAACTGGCAGCAGCTGCTGCGGCACACAACATCCCGCTTATTCACATTTCAACTGACTACGTCTTTGACGGCAAAGGTGAGCGTCCTTACCGAGAAGTTGATCCGGTCGCCCCCTCTTCAATTTACGGCAAGAGCAAGTTGGCCGGCGAGCAAGCAGTTCTCGCAGCTCAACCTCAATCATTAATCGTCCGCACAGCCTGGGTCGTCAGTCCGTTCGGTAAAAACTTCTGCAAGACCATGCTGCGTCTGGCTAACGAGCACCAGAAGCTTCGCGTTGTTGATGACCAGATCGGATCACCAACCTACGCACCACACCTGGCTGCCGCGTTGGTCGAGATGGGGCGTTTCGCGGTTGCTAAGCGAAATGATACTCAATGGGGCATATACCATCTCGCCAATCGTGGCTCTGCCAGCTGGTGTGATGTTGCCAAACAAGTCATGTTGGCTGCTAAGAATGCTGGCCTTCCCCATGCGCCGGTTGAAGCAATTACCACAGCGGAGTTCCCAACACCTGCGGCGAGACCGGCGAATTCTCGCCTGGACTGCAGCAAAGCAGAAGCGAACTTCGGTATTGTTCTTGCAGATTGGAAGTCAGGTATTGATGATTGCGTGCAACGACTGGCAGACCAGTAGCTGCGTGCGTCTCATTTCAAGACATTAAGATCAAACAAGGCGGTATTTGATCATGAAGGGCATCATCCTTGCGGGCGGCATGGGCACGCGTCTTTACCCTATGACGCTTGTGACATCAAAACAGCTTCTGCCTGTCTATGACAAACCGATGATCTACTACACGTTGTCGACCCTGATGCTGGCATCGATCCAAGAAATCCTTTTGATCTCGACGCCTAAAGATCTGCCCGCTTTCCAGTCCTTGCTCGGCGATGGAAAGAAATGGGGCCTCGACATTCAATACGCGCCTCAGCCGAAACCAGAGGGGCTCGCGCAAGCCTTCCACATCGGTGAGAAGTTTGTAGGAGACAGCAACGTCTCTCTCATCTTGGGTGACAACATCTTTTATGGCCACGATCTCAGTGCCAAGTTGGAAAGTGCCAGCTCGCGATCAGAGGGTGCATCAGTCTTCGCCTATCAGGTGGTCGACCCTGAACGCTACGGCGTTGTTGAGTTGGATGCGTCCGGCAAAGCGGTCTCAATTGAAGAGAAGCCAGACAAACCGCGTTCCAATCTTGCGGTGACCGGTCTCTACTTCTACGACAACCAGGTGATCGAGATTGCGAGAAACCAAAAGCCGTCTGCACGTGGCGAGCTTGAAATCACCGACACCAATGCCGAATATATGAGGCGCGGGCAGCTTTACGTCGAGCAGTTGGGCCGCGGCCACGCCTGGCTCGATAGCGGCACTCCTGACTCACTGGCTGAAGCGACCGAATATGTTCGTGTCATCGAGAAACGAACCGGTCTCAAAATCGCGTGCCCGGAAGAGATCGCCTACCGCCGTGGGTTTATTGATCAACAACAGCTGAGGGCGCTCGGCCGCGATCTCGAAAAGTCCGAGTACGGCAAGTACATACTGCGAGTTGCTGATGGCGAGTCGGACCCTGGTTAACGCGGGTCTCTGCACCTACTAGAGAGGAACGACGGCGCGCCGCGGGATTGTCGCCTGCACACTGCCACCCAGAACATCAAGTAGCAGCTTCACTCGCTCCCCAGGTGACAAGTGCATGACTGCTGCAATGCAGTCTGCGAAAGGGCCGGAGGCGATGCGCACCTGTTGTCCCGGCTGAAGTTCTGGTGCAGGCACGGCCGCAATGCCGTTCTCGTCGATTGTCTCTTGGAGGGCTGTCACAAAGTCCGACGAAATCTCAGTTGGCACCAATCCATTGCTCAGCAGGCGTTTGACACCAAACGTCCCATTGATCGATGACCAAGCCTGCTTCTTGAGATCTAATTGAACGAACAGGTAGCCGGGAAAGAGCGGCGAGAGAATAGTGTCCATTTTGCGCGCATGGCGTCGGGTTCGCTTTGTTACAGGCAGCAACGTCGTGAACTCTTGGCGCCGGAGGTTCTGATCCGCCCGCGCTTCCTGATGCGGCAACGTATTAACCACGTACCAGCCAAGCATTTTTGCGCTACTCCCGTTGTGAAGCTCGTTTCCCCTTTGTCGAACTCCCGTGGCCCCGCAAGCCTGACGAGCTATGAGATCGACCGATCCATGAATAGATCGCTCTCAATGATGGGTCAACGGACTTATCCGACTCCTTGAAGCCGCTTGTTAACATGGCTGTTGTGGCGGCAGTGAGGTCGCCTCGGCAAGGAGAAGAAATCAACAACGAGGAACATCAAGACCTTACTTGGTTTGCCTCAACTGGTTCTCAATGACATAGCGCGTGAGGCCCGCCGTTGTCTCTATGGCCAACTTCTTCTTGATGTTCTTTCTATGCGTCTCAGCCGTGCGTACCGATATTTCAAGCTGACGTGCTACTTCTTTGTTGCTCATTCCCTCTGCAATCAACAGTAGAACGGATTGCTCCCTGGTCGTGAGCTCATCACGGCTTGCCGCAGCTCGTGGCAAAGAAGCGATACGGTCGGCAATGCCGGAGCTAAAATACATTCCACCGCTGTGAATGACGTCAATGGCTGTCACGATTTCCTTGGTGGACACATCTTTCAGAACATAGCCTCGTGCACCGCCTTCGATGGCCGTTGCCACATACTCATCATCATCATGCATACTCAGAATCAGGATCCGTGTCCCCGGCAGCTCAGTCTTCAACTTGCCGGTGGCTTCCAGCCCATTCAGGTCGGGCATATTGATATCAACTATCGCAATGTCTGGTTGATGCTGCCGAGCAAGCTCAAGCAACTCCCTGCCCGTACTCGCTGTCGCGATGATTTCGATATGCGGAAAGGTTTCCAGGCTTGAGCGCACGCCTTCAAGCACCAACGGATGATCATCCGCAATGATGATGGCAATCTTGTCCGTCGTCTCTTGCATCAGGTTCTGGCCTTTCAGGAATGACCTGCCTGCTTTATCACCTCAATGGAGAGGTAAGTTGACTTCGATCTTCGTTCCACCTCTGGTCGAGTGAACACTGAGGTGACCTTGGAAGTGCTCAATACGCTCCTGAATGTTCTTCATGCCAATTCCGGTGACACTTGTATTGCCGTTTTTCAGCGCCGCCATGTCAAATCCTTTGCCATTGTCCGACACCATCAGACGCACTCTTCTATCCGTGGTTGCTAATTGGAGTTTCGCTTGAGTTGCCTGCGCATGCCGTTCAATGTTCGTGAACGCTTCTTGGGCAATTCGGAATAACGTCGTCTTGGCTTCGGAGCTGACCAGTTCTCCCACTGGTGCTGTTCGCAGCTCAACTTCGATGCCGGTCCTTTGCGAAAAGTCCTCGGCCAAGCTTTGCAGGGCTTTGGCTAGGCCCAGGTCGTCGAGAATTCCGGGCCGCAGTCCACGCGATATCTGGCGCACTTCGCGAATTGCGACGTTCAATGTATCAGCTGCCTTGTCGATTGCCTCCGATGTTTCAGTTTTTGAGCCGCCCAGCACTCTTTGCGCACGGTCGAGAGTGAACTTGACTGAAACCAAGAGCTGGCTAATTCCATCATGCAGCTCGCGGGCAACGCGACCGCGCTCTTCTTCCTGAGTGGACACGATCTTCTGAGTGAGATGCTGCAGTTTGGAATTGGCAAGCTTGGTCTCATGCATGTTGATTGCAATACCGGTCGCAAACACTGCAAGGACGGCGCCGAGCGTGATGATCGCAATAATCAAGAATGTCTCGCGAATACGGTTCTGGGTTTCTGCTTTGGCTTGTGCGACCTGCGTGGTCACATCATCAATGTAGATCCCTGTTCCGATCATCCAGTTCCAACGGGGCAGCCCCACCGCATAGCCAATTTTGTCGGCAACCTGTTTTAAGGATGGTTTCTCCCAAGAATACCGATAATACCCACCACCATTCTTTGCTTGAGCAATAAGGTTTTGAATGACCTTGCGGCCTTCTTTGTCTTCCAGCTCCCAGTAGCTATTGCCGACGCGCCACGTCTGTTTGGGGTGGACGAGGTTCTTGCCGTCGTAGTCGTAGACATAGAAGTAACCATCGGGACCAAAATTCAACTGATTGAGTATCCGCTTGGCAATGGCTTGTGCTTTCTGGATTTCGTCTGGCGACGACTGCAACGTCGGTTGGTAGAGATGTTCGATGGATGTCATCGCCAATGAAACGTAATGCCTCAGCTCAGCCTTCTTCGCTTTCAGCATGGTTTCTTCAAATACGCGGATTTCCTGCTCAGACAGCTCTGAAGCTTGGTAGCTCACGATGGCTGAAATGACCGCAATGGCCAACAGCAGCGGCATGGTTGCCAGAAGCAGGACTTTTAGTCTGAGGTTCATAACGCTAGACTTAATCCTCCAATCGAACATCTGCCAAGCCGCATTGACCTGCCACGAGCAGAAGCGGTTGCAAATATCGCGCCGCACAACCTGACTTCTACCCATTACTGGGTATTCGTTCTACGTAATTTACCCGCCATAAACTACGTGTGATCCGCGCCAATACTACGAGATTGAATACGTGGTTGATGCCGTGCATTGATGCGTTCTAAGAACACAAAAACAATTCGCGGCGATCTGAATGCTCTTCAGATCCGTCTCACATGAGCGCATACGGGGCGAACCTGCCTGTCTAAGTTGGTTCAGCTTCGTCCGCCAGGCGTGCTACTGTGCACGCCTGTACGATCCGTCGCTTTCACCAAGGGAGGTAATTGACCTAATGGATCGCAGATCATTCATCAAAAGCGCTGGTGGCGTCGCAGCTGCTGGTGCTGCAGCGACAACGCTGGCCGCGCCGGCCGTCGCACAAGGCAAGAAAGAAATGACAATTGTGTCGACCTGGCCGCGGGACTTCCCGGGTCTGGGTATTTCGGCGCAACGCCTCGCAGCTCGCATCACAGAGCTATCTGAGGGCCGTATCACGACAAAGTATTTCGCTGCGGGCGAGAAAGTTGGCGCATTCGACTCGTTCGACGAAGTCGCATCCGGCAACTCTAACGCATACATCGCTGCTGACTATTACTGGAAGGGTAAGCACCCTGGTACTGGAAGGGTAAGCACCCTGGTTGGGCTTACTTCACTGCTGTTCCATTCGGCATGACGACCGTTGAGTGGAACGCATGGATCAAATTTGCTGGCGGTCAGCAGCTTTGGGACGAAATCGCAGATGGCTTCGGCCTGAAGTGCATCGCCTGCGGTGCAACTGGCACGCAGATGGGCGGCTGGTTCAATAAGGAAATCGAAACCGCTGACGACCTCAAGGGTCTGAAGATGCGTATTCCTGGTTTGGGCGGCGACGTGATGGCCAAACTTGGCGCATCACCGGTTTCTCTTCCGGGTGGCCAGATCTTCGAGAACCTCACCTCAGGTGCTATCGATGCAACAGAGTGGGTTGGCCCTTACAACGACTACTTCATGAAGTTTTATGAGGCAGCCAAGTTCTACTACTGGCCAGGCTTCCACGAGCCAGGTGGCGGGTTGTCTTTCGGCTTCAACAAGAAGTGGTGGACCAGCCTCTCGAAGTGGGAACAGGCTGTCATTACGGCAGCAGCCATGGAAGAGCACGCTGCCCAGTATGAAGAAACCCAGGCCAACAACGGTAAGTATCTTGCCAAGATGATTTCTGAGAACGGTGTTGTTCTGAAGTCGTTTAGCGAAGAGATCTACGACAGCTTCGGCAAAGCGTCCGAAGAAGTCTATGAGCAAACTCGCGATCACAGCGCGTTGGCGAAAAAGATCGATGATGCTTACAAGAAGTCGTTGAAGGAAATCGGTGGCTGGCAGTCCATCGCCGAAGTTGCCTTCTCTGTTCAGCGCAACCGCGTTCTGGGCATCAAATTCTAAGGCATCTATCTGTCATACTGACCGGGCGGCGCTTGCTGCCCGGTTCACGGCGCGCGTATACTGGGCTATCTCACGCAATAATGAGTGGCCTGCCATTCGGCGCACATTTCCAGGCTTGACGAGGGTTAGTGTAAGCTTATGACTGCAGCTGCTGAGGCGCCGGATCAGCACGTCTTGCCGGCTCCCGTTCTCCGAACTTTTACATGGTTCATCGTCGGGGCCACGTTCGTCTATCTTTTAAATTGTTATCTGACCTACTGGCAGGGTTGGCCCGGCGTTTTACCGCTGCTTGAAACTGGTCAAGTTAGTGCGCTTGGAATTGCGCAGCTTGTTTTTTACGCGGCTGCACTTGTCTTGGCAGCTGCCTTCACATTTTCCAGCAACGCTTCTCGCAATCTGCGCACCGACGCGGAAGCCCTCAATAGAATATCAGTCTTTATAATTCGCGCCGCCTTCTGGTCAGTGCTGCTGATTGGAATGGTTGATGCCGCGATTTCCTTCCTGCGGGTCGAAGGTCTTCTTGAGTCGGTTGTCGGCACGGACCTGGCCAAACAACTCGGTCGGTCGCGCTTTCGCGGACCTTACGTCCACATGCCACTGATGGCAGTTGGCATTGCGATCGCGTGTTTCCGTCAGAAAATTGATTTCGTTTGGCTGGCATTCCTGGTTGTGATAGCCGAGCTAGCGATCGTGATCACACGCTTCATCTTCTCTTACGAGCAAGCATTCATGGGCGACCTCGTGCGGTTCTGGTATGCGGCGCTGTTTCTCTTCGCGAGTGCCTATACGCTGTACTCAGATGCCCACGTCAGGGTTGATGTGTTCTACGCCAATTTCACGCGCCGGACTCGCGGTGGCGTCAACGCCGTCGGTGCTATCTTCCTCGGAATGATTTTCTGCTGGACCATCTTAATCATGGGGATGTGGAGCAAGTCTTCGATCCTGATCACGCCGCTACTCGGATTTGAAGTCTCGCAGTCCGGCTTCGGTATGTACATCAAGTACCTCATGGCGAGTTTCCTCAGCATCTTCGCGATTACCATGATGATCCAGTTTGCCAGCTCGTTGTTGGAAAGCGTTGCCGATTATCGAGGCGAGCCAGGCGAACGCGAAACGTCAAACGAGATAACCCATTAAAACCGAGCCACGGACCACACTTCAGCGCGAGTATAGAGCCCCATGGAACTTGTCTTTCTAGCAGTCCTGATCGGTTTGATGGCCGGAGCGCTGGCATCTGGGTATCCCGTAGCGTTCGCCCTGCCGGGATCTGCAATTCTGTCGGTGTTATTGGCAGCTGGATGCGGTTACTTGTTTGCCGGTGACGCGGACGCCTACTTCGCTCAGGGCGGGCCTTCGGATTGGCTCAGCTCCGGCGTCACAAACTTCAGAGGAATCTACTGGGAAGTCGAACGAGATACGCTGATAGCCATCCCACTGTTCGTGTTCATGGGGATCATGTTGCAGCGCTCACGCATTGCAGAAGACCTGCTGGTGACTATGGCGCAGCTGTTCGGCCCTGTACCAGGCGGTCTCGGCATCTCCGTGATTTTCGTTGGCGCTCTGCTTGCAGCGACGACGGGCATTCTGGGCGCAACCGTTGTTGCAATGGGATTGATCTCGCTCCCAGCGATGCTGCGCAAAAACTATTCTCCTTCACTGGCTACAGGTGCAATCGCGGCCTCAGGAACGCTTGGCCAGATCATCCCGCCATCGATCGTGTTGATCATTCTGGCGGACCAGCTGGCCAGCGCCGTGGACCAGGCGGGAACGGCCCGGAAGGCACTTTACAAAGAAACAACCGGCAACTTCTCGATGCCATCGGAGTTTGGCGTGGTCTCAACGAGTGCCGGCGAGATGTTCTTAGGCGCGCTTGTGCCGGGTCTCGTCCTCGTTGGTCTTTACATGACCTACGTCCTCATCCTCGGTCTTGTTCGCCCGAAGATGGCGCCATCGGTTGAGTTTGAAGGTAAGCTCGACAGCCGTTTCTTTCTCCGTGTCGGGTTTATCCTCATACCACCGCTCACACTGATCTTTGCCGTGCTCGGCTCGATCATTACCGGCGTTGCTACTGTAAACCAGGCCGGCGCTATCGGTGCAGTTGGGGCAATGATTATGGCAGGCTACCGCCTGTGCGAAGGTAAGAAGACTGCACTCGTACCAGCGCTGCTTGCCCTCGGATCTCTGATCGCAATCGGGATCATCACCAATAGCTTTCAGATTAACATCAAGAACATCAAAACAGACGAAGATGTTTTTGGACTCACACTGGCAATCATCGCTGTTCTGGTCTTTCTCGCCGCCTTTATCTGGAGCGGCTGGCGCACCTACAAGATTGATGACACGCTTCACGGCGTGATGGTCGAGACCGCCAAAACCACTTCGCTCGTGTTTATTATTCTTCTCGGCGCAGCGATGCTGACGGCAGCA
Organism: Hyphomicrobiaceae bacterium; assembly: GCA_965247245.1. Lineage (GTDB taxonomy): Bacteria > Pseudomonadota > Alphaproteobacteria > Rhizobiales > Hyphomicrobiaceae > Tectiglobus. Next base: position 24,029 of record CBDFGV010000002.1, read on the forward strand.
TTCAGGGCGTTCGGCGGCGAGGAACTGGTTCGCGAGTTTCTCACCAGTCTGCCAGGTGGATTCTGGGCCCAATTTATTATCGTTATGGGCGTGATCTTCATCATGGGCTTCTTTCTCGACTTCATCGAGATCGCCGTCGTCGTTGTACCGATCGTCGCGCCGATCCTGTTGATGGATCCGTCAGCCAACATCACCGCGGTCTGGCTGGGCGTCATGATCGGGCTCAACATCCAGACCTCATTCCTGACGCCACCATTTGGATTTGCCCTGTTCTATCTCCGTGGCGTTGCACCGGCCGTTGTTCGAACCGTGCAGATGTACAAGGGTGTCATACCGTTCATCGCGTTGCAGCTGGTGGCGCTAGTGATTGTCGGCAACTTCCCGTCACTCGTGAACTATCTGCCGGCTCGCAATCTCCTGACATCGGAAGTTGCACCGCCACCGCGCAACCCGGGCATGCAGCATTGCATTGAGGAGTACAACTTCGCGCAGTTCGCAGAAAACGGCGCGACGATCAAGCAAGCTATTGCAGATGCTCAAAAGCTTGATGTCAGCTACCTGCCACGACGTATGAACCGCGACCTCACACGGGGCTTCGAGAGTGCCGGCAAAGTCTTTGCGCTGGTTGAAGACGTCCAAAAGGCGGAATCAGCGGTTGCTGCCAAAGTCGACGCCTACCGACCATTGCACAGAGAAGTGCGCGCGATTCAGAAACGCGCCAATGCCATCAAGAAGCACATCAAAGAACTCGAAACGGAAAAGCGTCAGGCCCGCGGTGATAAGAACTTGATAGCCAAGATCGATGCAGAAATTGCAGAGCTCGCCCAAGAACAGAAGTCAATCGAAGCTACAATCCCGGACAACTGGAAGGCTGAGAACAAGGCGTTCGTCGCTTTGCAAAAGGCGGAAACGAATGCACGGCGGAAGTATCGCCGCGGGGTTGATACGGCTTACACTGCTGTTGGAAAGTCGGTTGCTATCATCGAGTCGACCGATGATCTGATTGCGCTGGAAAAGGCAGTTAAGGGTCTCGGTGTTGTTATCGACAGTCAAGATGCCAAGAAGGCAGCTGAGGAAATCCAGTCAGTCCGCACAGCGCTGCGCAAGGTTGAAGGCGCTAATGATATCCGTTCGGCACTTGGCAAGGCACGACGTGAGTTGCGGCGCAAGACCATTGATACGAACAAGGCGCGCGCTGCCTACGATGACGCAGTTCAAAAGTTTGATGCACAGTTAGTTTGGCGCAAGCGTGCCCAAAGCGAACTGCTGCCCGGCCTGGCCAAGTACGATGAAGCGATCCGGAATACGATCGGCTTGCGGCAACAGTCACGATTGCCGCGTGAACAGGCACTCTACGTTGCAGCCTGCAACTCCGGGCACCGGGACATCTCACTGAGCTTCTAGTGAGGCTGCGGCAAACCTGGCACGCTGCTCGATCTAGAAGGTTTGACGTGATTCCAAAGCGGTAATCACCGCCTTGATTGACGCTTTGCCCTTCACGCACCTACGCTCTCGCGCATTATCAGGCTTCGGCAGCGAGGGAACCATCATGGCCGTGAACACCATTACGGGCCGCTCGGCCTTCTTGGCATTGCTCAAGGATGAAGGCATCACGCACCTCTTCGGCAATCCAGGCACGACCGAACTCCCCGTGATGGACGCGCTCAAAGATCATAAAGACCTGACTTATGTACTTGGTCTGCAGGAATCCATCGTCGTCTATATGGCCGATGGATACTCGCGAGCGTCCGGTGAACTGGTTGCCTGCAACGTGCACGTGGCACCGGGACTCGGCAACGCGATGGGCGCGCTTTACGGTGCCAAATTCGCTGGCACACCGATGATCCTGACTGCTGGCCAGCAGGAACTCGGGCACGGACTGACAGAACCACTGCTTTATGATCCTCTGGTCCCGATCGCCGAATCGATGGTGAAATGGGCAGTAGAGGTTCCACGCCTGGAAGACCTGCCTCGGATTGTTCGGCGCGCCGCCAAGGTCGCGACTACACCGCCGACCGGGCCCGTCTTCATCTCGCTTCCTGGAGATATTCTTAATCGCGAAGGTGGCATCGATCTCAGCACTTCGACGCGCATAGATACCCGCGTGCGCCCGGCTGACGACACGCTGAAAGCACTTGCCGAGCGCATGCTCAAAGCAAAGAACCCGGTGATCATACCTGGTGATGAAATCGTCAAGAGCGATGCCCTGGAGATCGCGGCCAAATTCGCCGAAACACTTGGCGCACCAGTGTATCAGCAAAGCGTACCGTACGGCGCGCACTTCCTATCCGAACACGCTTGTTACATGGGCGGACTGTCGCGCGATCAAAAACAGGTTCGCGGTGTACTTGATGACTATGACTTGATGATTGTCCTCGGCGCTGACCCCATCCGCATGTCAGTTTGGAGCGAGGTCGACCCGATGCCGGAACACCTGCCGGTGATCCACATTGGGCTCGTTGATTGGGACATCGCCAAGAATTACGGCGTGGAGCTCGGTATCAAGGCTGACGTCGGCGCAACGCTCGATGCCCTCGTTCCAGTGCTTCAGGACGTCGGCGGCGAACAATTGGCGTCCCGGGCAAAGGCAGCAGTTGCCGGATTCCAGGAGAAGAACTGGTCTGCGAAGCGAAAGGGTCTTGCGGCAAAGATTGCCGAGCAGTCGTCCGCAAACCCGATTAATCCTGACTGGCTCTGCCTGTCTGTCGCGGAGACGCTCCCCGATGATGGTGTGATGGTCAACGAAGGCCTCACATCAAGTCGCTATCTCAATGATCTCGTACCTTATCGTGATCGCTATGGCTTCCACGGTCTTGCAGCCGGTGGTATCGGCTGGGGCGTCGCGGCCGCCGTCGGTGTCGCCATGGCGCAGGCACCGCGCCGTGTCTGTTGTTTCTCCGGCGATGGCAGCGCGATGTACTCAATTCAGGCTCTCTGGTCAGCGGCCAACCAGAAGCTGCCCATTACATACGTCATTGCGAACAACGGCGGCTACCGCATCCTCAAGCAGCGGCTGTTGGCCTTCCATGGCAATGACCACTACGTCGGGATGGACATCGAGAACCCAGCCATTGATTTCTGCGAGCTCGCGAGTTCTCTCGGCATGCGGGCAAGGCGCATTGTTGATCCGGCTGAGTTACGACCGGCTTTGGAAGAGTCCTATAAAGCAGATGGACCGACGCTGCTCGATGTCATGACAGACGGTACTGTTTGATCGAACAGCGCTCGAGTCGGTTGCTTGGGGATCAGCGTAGTTCGATCGAGTGAAACAAGGATGTGGGCACACGCTGGATTTTCAGCTGCCACATCCTTCCTCTGATATCTCTCATCACACATAAGCTTGCGACGGCCCGCGCCCTATGCGGGTGATTTGGCATTGGATACCCTCAGCACAAACTTCAATTCGATCACAATCATTGATCTAAGGAAGGTGACACGTATTGAGCGACTCTTCGGACAGTATAGTTGTTGATACGACAAAGCGCATTTTTAGTGATCTTTGCGATCCGCAAACCGTGAACGCTGCGCATGACGATGCTTGGAAGAGTAAATTGTGGGCTGCTCTTGAAGAGAATGGCCTGACGCTGACTTGGATTCCAGAAGACCGTGGCGGTGTTGGTGCCAGCATGGCGGATGGTTTCGACGTTATTCGCGTGGCTGGACAGTACGCAGAACCGGTCGCGCTAAGTGAAACGCTGTTGGCCGGTTGGCTGCTCGCTCGGGCCGGACAGCAAATCGAAGCGAATGGACCGGTGACAGTAGCTCCAATGCGCTACGATGAAACGATCTCATTGCGTGATGGGAAGCTGTCTGGTTCCGCACGTGCCGTAGCCTACGCGAAAGACGCCACGCACATTGCAGTCTTTGCCCAGAACGATGATGGCAATTCTATTGCGATGGTATCGCCTAGCAGTTGCAAGCTTGCTGATCGCGGGACCGACATGGGTGGCGAACGTTACGATGTCGACTTTAATGACGTTGCACCGGATCACGTCTATGAGCTGCCGGGCTGGCTCACACGCGATACATTCAATTGGTTGGGCGCGGCCGTTCGCGCGTCTCAGATGACTGGAGCGTTGGAGACTATCCTGGCGGTCTCGACGCAGTATGCGCAAGAACGTGAAGCGTTTGGCCGGACCATTTCGAAGTTCCAAGCCGTCCAACACAATCTTGCGGAACTTGGCGGAGAAGTTGCGGCGGCCTTAGCAGCATCTGGCTCAGCCGCCGATACAGTTGATAAAGAATCTGACAACCACGACGCGCTCTTCTTGGAAATCGCCAGCGCCAAGATCAGGATCGGCGAGGCCGTCAACCGCGGCGCAACGATCGCGCATCAGGTGCATGGTGCGATTGGCTATACGGGCGAACACATCCTTCAGCGATTCACACGACGGATGTGGGGATGGCGCGACGATTTCGGAAACGAGTCACAGTGGGCCGTCGAACTTGGAAACATGGTTGCGCGAGAAGGTGCCGACGAACTTTGGCCAAAACTCGCAACTCGGTGAAACGTAACTAGCCCTTGAACACGTTTGAAAGGCTACGAAATGCAAACGGCAATTCAGTTTGATGCTCTGAGACTGCCTCCGGAAACCATGAAGCTGCGCGAGGAAGTCCGCGAATTTATCGCTGACGAAATTGCGAATGGAACAATCAATCCATCTGCAGGCCTCCGGACCGAAACGTTCAACCGGGAGTTTTCGAAACGCGTTGGCGCCAAAGGCTGGATCGGAATGACCTGGCCGAAGCAGTACGGCGGGCAAGAGCGCTCATTCCTCGACCGCTATGTCGTTACCGAGGAGATGCGCGTTGTCACGGCTCCAACCTGGGCCCATTTCGTAGCAGATCGGCAGAGCGGACCGGTTATCCTCAAGTACGGTGATGAAGAACTGAAGTCGACCATCCTTCCCGGTATTTGCAAGGGTGAACTCGCATTTTGCATTGGCATGAGCGAACCCGGATCAGGCTCCGACCTATTCGCTGCATCTGCGCGTGCCGACAAAACCGACAGTGGTTGGGCACTCAACGGTACGAAGGTGTGGACGTCGAATGCGCATCAGGCGGATTACATGATCGGCCTGTTCCGGACATCTCCGCCGACCAAAGAAAACCGTCGTCACGGGCTGACACAGTTTCTCATCAACATGAAATGGCCCGGTATCAAGATCAATCCGATATTGCAGATGTCGGGACAGCATGACTTCAACGAAGTCGTATTTGAGGATGTCCAGGTTCCTGAGAACCACCTGCTTGGCGAAATTGATGGCGCGTGGAAACAGGCCACCAGTGAGCTTGCCTATGAGCGCAGCGGACCCGAGCGCTTTATGGAAACTCTCTATGTTCTAATCTCGCTGATTAAGACCGTCGGCGACAAACCTGATGCGCGCGAAGCGGAAGGTATTGGCCGCATGGTAGCGCAACTCCATACCCTGCGCCGCATGTCGGTATCCGTTGCCGGCATGTTGGAAGCCGGCAAGGAACCCGTTCTTGAAGCCTCCATCGTAAAGGATGTCGGCACACTGTGGGAACAAGAGCTGCCATCCAGGGCGCGCGATCTCGCGGCATTTTCAAAGCCTCGCCCGGGCAACGAGGCCGACTTTGAAGATATTATGGAGTTTGCGACGCTCGTCGCACCGAAGTTCACAATTCAAGGCGGTACAACGGAAGTCCTGCGCGGAATTATTGCCCGCGGCTTAGGCCTTAGATAACGCACCTTTTCGGCATCCGGGAGGGCATGTTGCCGGACATTGGAAAACTTCTCTGGCCAAGTGCGGTTGCTGTGATCGGTGCGTCACCGAACGAGCAATCGCTACGCGGCATGATCATGTCCGTCCTCATAAATCAGCCGTTCTCGGGGAACATTTATCCGGTCAACGCCAGCCATCAAGAGGTTCAGGGCCGTCAGGCATTCGCGACCATCAACGACGTCCCTGAGCAGGTTGATCTCGCGGTCCTCATCATTCCAGCCGAGTTCATCGTTGACGAACTGGAGAGGTGCGGACAGGCGGGCGTTAAGGCGGCCGCAATCATTACATCCGGATTTGCAGAGCAAGCTGATGACGCAACAGTTGAGATGCAGCGCCGCCTGAGCGAGATCATAGAGCGCTATGACATGGCCGTGCTCGGCCCCAATGCCCAGGGCTACGCGAACTTTGCAGCCGCGCTTTGCCCGACGTTTAGTCCGGCACTACGCAACCCGAAACTGTCTCTGATCCCGGAGTGGCACACCGAGGGGGGCCGCGTCGCAGCGATTGCGCAGAGCGGGGCACTGGGCTTTTCGTTCTACGATCGCGGGCGTATGCGCGAGTTACCGTTTCGATATGTCGTCACAACCGGCAACGAGGCGGGCCTGCATGCCTTTGACCTCGTTGATTACATGTTGGACGAAGGCCAGACCGACGTCTTTATCCTGTTTCTGGAGGACATTCGTGACACGCAGGTCTTCCGACGCGTGGCGGAGAAGGCATTGTTGCAGGGCAAGCCGATTATTGCGGCCAAGGTTGGTGCCTCTGAAGCGGGGCAGCTTTCAGCCGCGTCACACACAGGAGCATTGGCCGGATCTCATCGGATCAACCAGGCCATGTTCGATCATTACGGGATTATCACGGCCCGTGATCAGGATGAAATGATCGATCTGGCGTCTGCGTTCCTGGTCAATCGCAAGCGGCTACCCAAGGGCAATCGGATTGGGATCAGCTCGGGAACGGGCGGCGGTGCGGGCTGGCTGTCTGACGCATGCCACGCCAATGGCCTTGATGTTCCGGAACTCGATCCGGCAACACGTGCCAAGATCGATGAAGTGCTGCCACCCTATGGATCATCGCGCAATCCAGTTGACGGCACAGCACAGGCAATTCGGGAAGTCGGCTACGCGCGATTGGTGAGCATGGTTGGCGAGAGCGATCGTATCGATGCTCTGGCGATGATTACGTCGGCCGTCGCCGAAGAAGCTTACTATCGGGAGAAGGAGAACTTCTTCAAGGTCGGCCAGACTTCTGCGAAGCCGATTGTTGCCTGGACATATACCTGGCCGAAACAGGAGACTGCGGCGCTGTTTGCTGCAGCCGGCTACCCCTTGATGAGCAACTTGAGCAATGCCGCGCTGGCGCTTTCCGCGATGCTCAGATATGGCGAACGCAAAGCAAGCTTCTGCAAACCGCTTGATTGCGAGGTCGTGAGCCCTCCGAGCGACGCAAGCTCGCTCACAGAATTTGAAGCGAAGCAACTCCTCGCGCCTCATGGTATCGGACGAAGTCGCGGACAATTGGTGACTTCACGAGAAGACGCCGTCGAGGCAGCAGCAGGTTTTGATGGAGATGCGGTCCTTAAGATCCAGTCCGCCGATATTCTCCACAAGAGCGAGGCGGGCGGAATTGCACTCAACCTGAGCTCTGCGAGCGAGATTGCAGCTGCCTACGATCGGATCATTGAGGCAGCTACGTTCCACCATCCAGATGCGAGCATCGCCGGCGTGCTGGTCGAGCCAATGGTGCCGCCGGGACAAGAGATGATTGTCGGCGTGATCCGCGACGCAGCGTTCGGGCCGATGATGATGGTCGGCATGGGCGGGATTTTTGCAGAGATCCTCGACGACGTGGTCTTCTTCCCTCCGATCGGGGACCTCAACGCCGCCAAGCAGCAAATCCAAAAACTCAAAGGATCAGCTATTCTGGATGGTGCGCGAGGCCGCCCCCCGGCAGACGTTGACGCCCTGGCCGAGACAATCGTGGCTCTTTCTCGATTTGTCGCCAACGAAGGCGCAAGCATCTCTGAAATTGACCTCAATCCCGTCCTAGTGCACGAACAAGGTAAAGGCGTATCGGTTGTCGATGCGCTCATCACGAATCTGAAACCGCAATAAAGCGAGGAACCATCATGGCTGACACACCAGACCTTGGCACAAGCTTGAAGGATTTCGTCGCGACCGTGGAAATCCAACGGCCACCGCATAACTTCTTTGACTATCACCTGATTCAACAATTGGCTGATACGTTTGAGGAGTTGGACAAGGACGAGAACTGCCGGGCGATTTTGCTCTGCGCACAAGGGAAATCGTTCTGCGCCGGTGCCAACTTTGGAGACGGTAGTAGTATTAGCTCCGACGGCAGCGCACAAAATGCGCCGAACAGTGGCGCCGCCGGACATCTCTATATGGAAGCCGTCCGCTTGTTTGCCTGCAAAAAGCCAGTTGTCGGCGCGATCCAAGGTGCAGCCATTGGCGGTGGGTTTGGCTTGTCCCTGGTTCCAGACTTCCGTGTCGGTTGTTCGGAGTCTCGCTTTGCTGCCAACTTCACACGGCTGGGCTTTCACCCCGGATTCGGTTTGACGGCAACACTTCCGCGCCTGATCGGTGAGACCAAGGCCGCCATGATGTTTTACACATCACGACGCATCAAAGGCGAAGAAGCGTTGGCAATGGGCTTGCTCGACCAACTTGTTCCGCTTGAGAATGTTCGTGAAGCCGCGTGGGACCTGGCCCGCGAAATTGCCATCAACGCGCCACTCGCTCTGCTTTCAACCCGGGCCACAATGCGCGGTGATCTCGCCGAACTCGTTCGTAAGGCGACCGATCATGAGTTGCAGGAGCAGACATGGTTGCGGAAAACTGAAGACTTCCGCGAAGGTGTTGCGGCAACGTCCGACCGGCGCATCCCGAACTTCGCTGGCCGATGACGGTATCGGCGGCGCCGGCTCCTCCTACAACAAACCGTCCACTCGCGACTCTGGCCGGCGCTTTCGCCGCCCAGTGGATCACTGGATTTGGCTTCGTCACATTCACACTGCTTGCTCCTTTCCTCGCAATTGAAACCGGGCTGAAGGCAAGCGATTTCGGTCTGAGCGTCACGTTCTTCTTTATCGGCACAGCGCTTTCGAGCCCAATGAGCGGGGCTATGGTTCGTCGCATTGGAAGCGTTGCCACCCTGGTTACAGCCATGAGCTTCATGGCATGCGTCTATCTCGTGTGCCTGTTCGGCACATGGTGGTCGGTTATGCTGGCATCGCTGCTGTTTGGCCTCGGCTATGGCCCCCAGGGCCCGGTTGGCATGACGCTGGTCACGCAGCACACGCCCGCAACAAGGCGCGGCTTGTTCCTGTCACTGCGGCAGGCGGCGCAGCCCTTTGCAGCCGTGATTTCAGGCAGGATCCTGCCACCGATGATGGCCCTCGTGGGCTGGCAGTCCGGTGTGATTGCGACGTCCACCATGCTGGCTTTGGGCGCGCTAATGGTGATTGCTGCTTTTCCTCTCTTCCGGGTCCAACAATGGCGTGCGCCTGCTGCCAAGCCGCAACGTAAGACCATGTCTCGGTACTTGACGTCAGTTGTCACCTACTTCGCGATTCCGCGCGGGCTGAGATTACTCTTTGGCGCCGGCTTAGTTCTAGCCATCTCGCAGATGGCAATGATGATCTACGCGTACCTTTTTCTCATTGAAGTCGTGAAGCTCACGCCAATCCAGGCTGGCATCTTCGTCTCCAACCAGCAGCTTGCAGGCATGATTGGACGCCCCATTTTCGGTTGGTTCTGTGATGCTTCCGGGCGCTCGATGCAGGTGCTTGGTTTTATCTCTCTGACGACCATTCTGACAATCGTCGGCCTCAGCTATGCAGCCCCTGGCATGCCAGGGTGGCAGCTTTTCATCCTGGCGATTGCCACTGGAATAGCAGGGCAAACCTGGAATTCAGTGTTCACAACCGCCATGAGTTACCGTGTGCCGCCGCAGCAATTGACCGAATACAACGGGCGGGCATTCTCGTTTCTGTCGTTCGGTTGGATGGCGACACCGTTGTTGTTTTGGATATTGATCAACGTCTCGGGTGGATACGAGTTGCCCTTCTTCATTGTTCTGGTCGCCAATGCTTTTGCTGTCGTGGCCCTGTTCATGTTTGGTGGACCGCCAGATCGCAAGTTTAACTGACCGCGACAGGTCTCTTGTGCGATCATCATTGTAAGCCTTGGTCGTTGTCCCCTGATAAGGCACGCCTTACGCAATGGGCGCCAGCAGCGGTGGCACCTCATTTTGGTAGGCGATCCCAACGGAAAGCAAACGGGCCTCGGCGAATGGCCGCCCCATAAGTTGGAAGCCGTTTGGCAACTCGCCATCCTCATGCGGGTAAGGCAACGTCAGAGCCGGCAGACCAAGATAATTCAGCGGTCGCGAATACTTCATGACTTTGCCCAGCGCCGCCATGAGCTGTGGGCCGCCACCGACGTCCAGCTCCGCAATCGTTGGGATCGAACCTGCAAAGTTGGGAAGCATGACAATATCGCAGCTGCTGTAGACGTCATCCAGCAGTTTCTGCAGCATGGCGCCTCGTGCACGCAGAGCCGTCTGAAAATCGTGAGCCGATACGAAGTGACCAAACTCGACGCGCGTGCGCACTTGCGGGCCGTAATCGTCCACACGATTGCGCAGAAAGTTTGCATGAAGCGCAGCTGCCTCCGATAACTGAACGATCTGCGCAAGGTGATCGAGGGTCTGCCAATTGTCGATTTGGACCGGAACGCGCTGACAACCCGCTGCCTCTAAGGCCTTGAGCGCAGCCTCAATGCGGGACTGCACGCTCTCATCGGCTTGAGCGATCAGTTGCTCGTCTATCCCGATCTTGATCTCGGATCGTTTCTTGCTGGCCTCGCAGATGTAGTCCGGAACGGGCCGTTGGCTTGAGAGTCCAAAGCGCGGATCATGGCCGGCCAACACGCTCATCATCAGCGCTAGATCTTCGACATGCCGTGCCATTGGCCCAACAGCATCCAACGAGGGCGCCAGTGCCATGGCTCCTGCCGGTGAAATCAGAGACCATGTTGGCTTCAAAGATGCAATGCCACAAGCTGATGCCGGCAATCGTAGCGAGCCAGCAGTGTCTGATCCGAGACCGGCAGGAATGCATCCGGTGGCAATCGACATAGCTGTTCCCGACGACGATCCACCGCTGACATGATCAGGGTTCCACGGATTGCGGGCGTGGCCGAGTACATAGTTATGCCCTATCGGTCCATAAGCAAACTCGGTGAGATGAAGAGCAGCAATCTGATGCGAGCCAGCAGACTTCAGCCTGGCGATCAGCGTCGCGTCCTGTGATGCCGGCTTGTCAGGTCGGATGTTTCCACCCCAACTCGGAATCTTGCCAATCCGGTCGAACATATCCTTGTGCGCAAGTGGTACACCGTGAAGCGGGCCGAGTTGCTTACCGGCTGCAACGGCCTCATCGGCTTTCTTCGCTGCTGCAAGCGCTTCCTCATTCTCGAAGGCAACGACAGAGTTGCATTTCTGGTGTGCCTGTTGGAGGCGGGACAATGCAGCTTCCGTTACCTCAACGGACGAGAACTGCTTGTCTTGAATGGCGGCTGCAATATCGCCTGCTGAGGCTGTTGCAATATCCATTATTTGCCCTCCGCTTCATCGTTAAGCACGCGGAGGAAGTCAGACGTGTCGGCAGAGAACGGCAGCGCATCTAATACCTGCAACGCGGTTTCACCTAACATTTGAATATGCTGGCGGATCAGTTGTGCGCGATCCTCGGGTATCTCGTGATCGCCCAGGCTTTGCGGCAGGCCCGCCGCTGCGTTCTCGTCCACTTTGCTCATCTCTTTCAAACTCCCCAATACCCGGTAACGGCGGCGAGTGTACCATCTCGCTCGCCATCGAATCTCGTCAAGCGCCTTTGCTGATTTTTGAGTCGTGGCGATTAAGAGAAAACGCGCCCCGCGTCGATCACCATAGTCTGACCAGTCGTCGTATCACTCTTGCAGAACGTGACAACTTGGTTGGCGCAATCATCCTTGTCGGCCGGCTTTTGAAGTAAAGATGAGCTCGAAGAGCGTTCGATCATCTCGGGCAACAGATTAGCTGTCGCGCGTGTTCCCTCGATCAAACCGGGTGCTACGCAATTGACCAAAGTATGTGGGGCCAAAGCGACTGCCATGCAGCGGGTCAGATGATTGAGACCTGCCTTTGAGACGGCGTAGGCGATCGATGATCCACCAGGATAGATACCTGCCACTGATGAGATATTGACGATACGGCCTGCGCCTTGGCGCTCCATGATCGGCGCCACTGCTTTGCACAACATCATAGGGCCGGTCAGATTGACAGCTAGGATCTTGTCCCAGACCTCGCGTGTAAGGTCATCTAGATCCTTGTAAGGGATGGCCTTGTTGTATGCCGCATCATTGATCAGAATATCGAGCTGGCCAAACGAGCCGACAACTTCATCCACCATTCGCTTGACGTCACCTTCCTGGGAGACATCGCATTGAATAGCCTTTGCGTTGACCTGGTGCTGAGCCTTCAGGTCGGCGCAGAACGCATGTGCAACGTCGGCGCTGGCAGCATAAACAACCGCGATGTGACAGCCTTCACGGGCCAAGGCGTGACAGATCCGCTGACCCAGACCTCCACTTCCGCCGGTGACGACAGCAACTTTGCCGGCTAACTCCATGCCTCGTTCCTACATTTTTGAGCCGAGAGGATCTCGGCCGTATCGGTTCTCACCTTTGACGCCGCGAAGAAAGCCGTTGTCAATCAATAGGAAAATAGCCAACAGGCCAAGTATTACCCACATCACGCCTTCGATAATCGTTGGGTTTTCTATATCCCAAAACGCGCCGAAGAATGGACCGATATAGAATGGCAATACAATCAGGAAGACCGCAACAGCTAACCAGCTTGACCAGTCTCTATCATTGAGTCTTTTGACCGTGATTGCCATCGATGGAATTAACAAGCACAGGCTCCAAACATTTGATGCAAAGTTTGGTCGTGGTGCCTCAGCTTCGAGGTCAAAGAATTCCGGCTGAAACAGCGCCAGCCCACCGATGCTCAAGGCAAAAATAATGGCCAAACCCAACCAAAACCCGGCGCGGCTTATGCGTCCGTCGAATGAAAACAACAGAAAGAACAGATACTGCATTACCCCCTCCAAGATCGCGCACCATAACACTAACGCGCACCGACGAAGATAGGTCAGAACTTGTTCTTCTACGTTCCAGTCCACTCAGGCTTGCGCTTGGCCAGAAAGGCCTCAAGACCGTGCGCGAAGTCATTGCTTGAGTAGACCTTGGCGACGATGTCGCTATCATCAACTGCCGGCGCCTGGTGACGCATACGGCGCAGGACTTCCTTAATAGCCCGCATTGTGAGTGGCGCATGCGCCTTCATACGCGTCGCCAATTCCAGCGCACGTGCACGCACCTCCGCATTGTCTTCGACAAGTTCGTTGACGAGTCCGCAGGCCAGTGCTTCGTCGGCTTCGATCAAACGCGACGTCAGAATCACATCCATGACCTTCGCTTCGCCAATTAATCGGACGAGGCGGCTGAGGGTTTCTGCGGACAAACAGTTGCCAAGCGTGCGGGCGATCGGAAAGCCAAACTTGATATCCCGAGACGCGATGCGCATGTCGCAAATCGATGCAATGCCTGCTCCGCCACCTGTGCACGCACCGCTGATCGCCGCGATGACAGGAAGCGGGCATTTTTCCATGCGCGCGAAGTTGGCATCACCTGCACGCTCATAGTTGATGCCTTTTTCGGCTGTAAAATCGCGGAACAGAGAAATGTCGGTTCCAGCTGCAAAAGCCTTGTCGCCGGCCCCCGTAATGATGATCGCCCTGACCGAGCCGTCGGTTGGAGCACCTTCCAGGATATCGGCGATCTGACCATACATCTCAAACGTCAGCGCGTTGCGCGCTTGCGGTCGGTTCAGTGTGATCGTGCCAATTTCGTCTTGGACCTCGTAGATGACGTCCTGGTTTTCTGCATCAGACATAGCGTTTCCTCGATGGCCATAAGTGCGGATTGATCGATTCAATCTCTGCTTAACTCTAAGACTACTGGCTTGGTGCAGTCTCCGCGAGATAATCCATCGCAGCCTGGACACCGCCTTTACTATGCGGGACAGAGGCCAGCCCCAAACTCATTTCCACGCCTGCCAGCGTTCCGACCAGGGTCAGATCGTTGATGTCGCCTAAGTGCCCGATGCGGAAGACTTTTCCGGCAACTTTGGAGAGCCCGGTTCCCAGTGACATGTCGAAGTTGTCTAGAACGATTTTGCGGAAATCATCGGCGTTGTGACCGTCCGGCATGACAACGCCTGTCAGTACCGGCGAGTGGTACTTGTCGACCTGACACAGGGTTTCAAGTCCCCAAGCTGCAACAGCTCGCCGGGTTGCCTCACCATGCCGTTTGTGGCGCGCAAAGACCGTCTCAAGCCCTTCCTCGTGGAGCATGCTGATGGCTTCATCGAGCCCATACAGCAGGTTGGTCGCCGGTGTGTAGGGGAAGAAGCCGTTGGCGTTGTGAGGCAACATCTCCTCCCAAGACCAGAACAATTTTGGCAACTTGGCAGACTTCGATACTTCGATAGCCTTGTCAGAGATGGCGTTAAATGAAATGCCGGGCGGGAGCATCAAGCCCTTCTGGCTGCCGGATACCGTAACGTCGACACCCCATTCGTCGTGGCGATAGTCAGCCGATGCCAATCCCGAAATTGTATCGACCATCAGCAAAGCCGGATGGCCGACTGAGTCAATGGCTGCGCGAACTTCGTCGATGCGAGACGTGGCGCCTGTCGATGTCTCATTATGGACGACGCAGACAGCCTTGATTTCGTGGTTGGTGTCAGCGCGCAGGCGCTCCTCGATACGATCGGCCTCGGCGCCGGAGCGCCAATCGGACTCGATAAACTCCGGCTGCAAGCCGATTTTCTCGGCCATGCTTTTCCACAGCGAGGCGAAGTGGCCGGTCTCGTACATCAGCACTTTATCACCGGGTGACATGGTATTGATGAGAGCCGCCTCCCAGGCGCCGGTACCTGACGCCGGATAGATAATGACCGGATTTTCGGTCTTGAAGATCGTCTTGATGCCGGCGAGTACGCGCTTGCCGAGCTTCTGGAATTCCGGGCCGCGATGGTCGATTACCGGCATCGACATGGCCTTCAGGATACGGTCCGGGACAGGAGAAGGTCCTGGAATCTGCAGAAAATGGCGACCTGCAATACGTGGCTCGTTTGACCCTGACATGCCCTGAACTCCTCTTCTCAACCGCGCGTATGGGACGGAAACGCCCACTGTCGATGCTCAATGATGTGCAAACAAGTGCAGACTCGTTTGTGATTGACGGACTCATAGATTGTATACATTATACAATCAAGCAAATTCGTACTGTCTTCTGCTCGGAGCTCACGATTCGCTTCCATTGCTGCGATTGGAGCGCGGCTCGACCGAGCAAGAGACGATGCACAAACCAGGTGATGCGATGAACATCCAAACTCCCGTCCACCACCGTCTGGCCGAACGGCTTGCCAATGATATTGAAGGCGAGGTGCTGTTCGACCCGTTCAGCCGCGGGCGCTATTCGACTGACGCGTCGATCTACCAGATCGAGCCCGTTGGCGTCGTTGTGCCGAAGCGAGCGGAGGACATTGAGGCGGCGCTCTCGGCCGCCAAGGAAGAAGGCGTCAGCGTTCTCATGCGCGGCGGGGGAACCTCGCAGTCGGGACAGACCGTCGGGCGATCCCTGGTCATCGATACCAGCAAGTATCTCAACAACATCATCGAAGCCGATTTCGAAAATCGAACGGCCTGGGTTGAACCTGGCATTGCCATGGACGACCTCAATCGACAGATCAAATCGTCGGGTCTCTGGTTCCCGGTCGACGTCTCGACGTCGAGCCGCGCCACGATCGGTGGCATGACAGGTAACAACTCATGCGGCACACGTTCGATCCGCTACGGCATTATGCGCGATAATGTTCTGGCCATTGACGCGTTACTTGCAGACGGCAGCAAAGCGCACTTCGGACTGCTTGATGCCGACTTCGCTGAAAGTAATCAGCCCGACACGGTGCGCGACCTGTTCCGAGACCTTCTGAGTTTCGGCCGGCGCGAAGCGGATCATATTGCGCAAGCATTTCCGGGTGTATCCCGGCGAGTCGGTGGCTACCTGATTGATGCGATCATGCCGCCAACGGCTGGTGGTCCGGAACAGATCAATGCGGCCACGCTCCTGTGCGGTTCGGAAGGCACGCTTGCGCTGTCGGAACGCATCAAGGTCAAGCTGTCAGCACAAGCCAAGAACAAGGCTCTCGGCCTATGCCATTTTCCAACGTTCCGCTCTGCGATGGAGAGTGCGCAGCACATCGTCAAGCTTGGCCCTGTGGCCGTGGAACTGGTCGATCGCACCTTGATTGAGCTGGCCACCGACATCGACATGTTCCGTCCGGTCATGGAAACCTATGTGCGCGGCAAGCCGGATGCCTTGCTGCTGGTGGAGTTCGCCGAAGACGACCAAGCCGAGAACCTTCGTCGACTTGATCTGCTCGAAGAGCTGATGGGCGACCTCGGCCACGCCGGTTCGGTGGTCAAAGTTTCGGCACCACAAGAGCAGGCAACAATCTGGGGCGTACGGGCCGCCGGTCTCAACATCATGATGTCGATGAAGAGCGAAGGCAAACCAGTTTCCTTCATTGAGGATGCTGCGGTGCCGCTCGAGCATTTGGCCGATTATACTGAGCGCCTCACAGCAGTCTTTGAGAAGCACGGCACAACAGGGACCTGGTATGCGCATGCCTCCGTCGGTTGTTTGCATGTCCGGCCCGTCCTCAACCTCAAACTTGAGCATGATGCGAAAACGATGCGTGCCATTGCCGAAGAGGCTTTCGAGATGGTGCGGGAGTACAAGGGCGCGCATTCGGGCGAACATGGTGATGGCCTCGTTCGCTCTGAGTTCCACGAGACGATGTACGGACGCCGCACCGTGGAATTATTCGAGGAAGTCAAAGATCGCTTCGATCCTGACGGTGTGCTCAATCCTGGCAAGATTGTCCGCGCACCGCGCATGAATGACCGCACGCTGTTCCGCTATAAGCCTGAGTACGCTGTCGACGATCTCGAAATGGAACTCGACTGGTCTGATTATCCCGGCGCTGGCGGCGGCTTCCAGGGTGCCGTTGAGATGTGCAACAACAACGGTGAATGCCGAAAGCAGGCAGCCGGCGTCATGTGCCCAAGTTACCGGGTGACGCGCAACGAGCGCGATCTCACCCGTGGCCGCGCCAACACTCTGCGGCTTGCGATTTCCGGTCAGCTCGGACCCGACGCCTTTGCGTCCGATGCCATGCTCGAGACAATGAAGCTGTGTGTCTCCTGCAAGGCATGCAAACGTGAATGCCCAACCGGTGTCGACATGGCCAAGATGAAAATCGAGGTGCTGGCAGCCGCTAACAAGCGCAAGGGGCTCAGCCTGCGTGAGAAACTGGTAGCCTACCTACCCCACTATGCGCCGTTTGCAGCCTTGCTCGCGCCACTTCTCAACATGCGCAACTGGTTGCCCGGCCTGCCTTGGTTGAGCGAAAGAGCTACTGGGTTCTCTGCCAAACGACAGCTTCCGACATGGCGCATGGATGTTTTCAACGATGGCCATGACAGTGGAACGAGACCTGTCAACGATCGCACCGTCGCGCTCTTCGCGGATACCTTCAACCGCTACTTTGAGCCCGATAATCTGCGCGCTGCCGAGCGCGTTCTCGGCAAACTTGGCTACGCCGTCGTTCGCCTGCAACCCGCCTGGCAAAGCAATGAGCGTGCGCTTTGTTGCGGGCGGACGTTCCTGTCAGCCGGCTTGGTCGACAAGGCGCGCGACGAAGCCCGGCGCGTGCTTGAGGTGGCAGGTCCGCTGGTCAAGCAAGGCGTGCCGATCATCGGACTCGAGCCGTCATGCTTGTTTACGCTACGCGACGAGTTCCCAGCCATGCTCCCCGGCGAAGAGACGCAAGCCCTTTCAGAGCACGCCTTCCTGTTTGAGGAGTTCATCGCGCGTGAAGCCAAGGCCGGGCGGATTGAGGGACCGATTGCGCACCATGATGGTACGCTGCTGCTGCACGGCCACTGCCACCAGAAGGCTTTCGGTGCCATGGACGCCGTCAAAGAAACGCTCGGCCTCGTTGATGGCCTCAAGACGGAGGTCGTCGAGTCCAGCTGCTGCGGCATGGCCGGCAGTTTTGGCTATCAAAGTGAAACCTACACAGAGTCGGTCGCCATGGCAGAATTGTCTTTGTTGCCGGCAGTCCGCAAAGCTGACGAGACCACCCTCCTGGCGGCAGACGGCTTTTCTTGCCGCCACCAGATCGAAGATGGTGCCGGGCGCCAGGCGAAGCACGTCGCGCGGGTGTTGGACGATGTTTTGCCCGACTGATGCCGCTACGTTCTGTCGTCATTCCCGCGGAGGCGGGAAGCCGGACGGGCCTCGGGTCGAAAGGGATTTGCTGGTTTACAATGAGCCGACAGCTTGGCGAGGCCTTATCTCGCCGACAGCACGAAACGATAATCGCATGGATCTCCGCCTGCGCGGAGATGACGGGTTGGATAGAAGCTTGGAGAATAGAGTGATTGTCGGTCCGCCCAGATGCCAAGTCAGAGCCAAGAGTCGAAGTGCTCCACTCCGCGAGCGGCACGAACAGGCGATAGCAGAGAGATGAATGCGTCATGACGAATGCGACCACATCACCGCCAAACATCGAACGCCGACCACTGTTTGAGCAACTGGCTGATCGCGTCCGCGAAATGATCCTCGCAGGTGACTACGCGCCCGGGCAACGCCTGCAAGAGAAAGAGATGAGCGAGCTTTTTGGAGTTTCGCGAACGCCAATGCGGGAGGCACTCAAAGTGCTCTCGAGCGAGGGACTGGTGACACTGGCGCCTAACCGTGGGGCAGCGGTCACACGGCTTAATGACGACGAGTTAGCCGAAACGTTCCCGATCATGGGAGCACTTGAGGCGCTGGCCGGTGAGCTTGCCTGCACCCATGCAACGGACGAAGAGATTGAGCACGTCGCGCGGTTACACGCCCAAATGATTGATGCATTCAGTCGTCGCGCGCTCGCCGATTACTACAAGGTCAACGAGAGTATCCATACGGCCATTCTGGAGGCGGCACGGAACACGACTTTGACCAAACAGATCGAGCAGTTGGCTGGCCGTGTGCGTCGCTCGCGTTTTCGAGGCGAGATGTCAGATGACCGCTGGCGGCAGGCTGTCGACGAGCATGAGCACATCATGGACCGCCTGCGCGTACGTGATGGCGCCGGGCTCGCGGACGCCTTGCGGCGGCATGTCGATACGAAGTTTGAAACCGTGAAGGAAGGGCTGGAAGGCCGTTAGAGCCGGTTAAGCCAACCTTCAGCCACTGTGGGTCGGTTGCTAGGCGGACAACTGTGTCTTCACGCTGTCGACGTCACCCAAAACCCAGAGCTCGCTAATCCGCGCGCCATTCATGGTGAAGAATGCAGCGCCGGCCCACGCGATCTCGCGACCGGTTGCGGTAACGCCAAAGAATTCATCCTGGTGCCGCCCCTTAAACAGCATTCGGGCAGCTACCCGATTGTCCATCACCACCATGTCTTCGATGATGCAGACGTAGTCGCCCAACGCTCGGTGAATGTCTCGCACATAAGCTATGAATCCATCCTGCCCGAACTTTTCAGGTCCGAGTGAACCGCGGAACCTGAAATCCTCAGCCAGGATCTCTCGGGCAACGCTCTCGTCAGCCTGGTTCCACACCTCGTTGTAGAAACGCTCAACGAGGTGCTGCGGGTCAGTACTCATGTGCCGGTCTTAGCAGTTATCAACCTTTGCCGCGCCATGGAATTGTCTTCTCAATCACCCAGCGCATGATCAGGTCGAATGCGAGCCCGAGCACGCCCATAATGAGAATGGTCACCCAGATGAGCTCGTAGTTCGAGACCGTACGTGCCACGTTCTCGATGAAACCAACACCTGTAGTACCAGCCAGGATCTCGGCGGCGACCAACGTGCCCCAACAGACACCGATGGCGATCCGGATACCGGTCAGGATCTCAGGCAGGGCGTTCGGCAGAATGACGTTCCACATAATCTGGGACGACGATGCGCCGAGAGAGTGCGATGCGCGGATCTTCGAGAGCTGTGTCCCGGAGGCGCCCGTGCGTGCCGAGATGACCATGATGGCAAAGGCGACCATGAACAGCAGGAAGATCTTACCGTCATCCGTGATGCCGAAGATCGTCAGAATCAACGGCGCCCATGCCAGCGGCGGGACAGGTCGATAAAGCTCAATTAGTGGATCGAAGAACGATTTGAAGAATCGTGAGACGCCCATGAAGAGACCGAGCGGGACACCGAGCAAAATGCCAAGCGCCAGCGCCACGAGAACACGGAATACCGAGTCCCAGATGTGCCCATCGAGCATTGGGATCGAGCCGAGATAGATGTCACCGCGGGCAAACGAAAGGAGATTGTCCTTGAAGCCCGGCGTGATCGTGCCGTCACTCGCGTGGGTGGAGTACTCACCAGGGATCAGATCGGCAATGCCATCAGGAACGATGAAACCCACGACGTCTGCGATTGGTAGCCACTTCCACCAGAACAACACAACGCCCTTGAAGCCGCCGCCGGATTCAACATCCGGATTGGCCAGCTGACCAAACGTTGCGATAACATCCATCGGCTTCGGCAGCCAGCGCGCAGAGCCCTGTTCGGTGCACTGCGTCCGTGATTTCACGACGCCCTGTCCCGGGAAGAACAGTGTCTGGACAACAGCCAGGCTGCCGCGGGCGTCGTCGCGGGCATTATCAAGATCGGCGACAGCGTTGTTCACGCCCTTGAGCGCATCGGCTGGAAAGATCGTGCCATCGTCAAGGCGGCGGAAGATGCGCTGCACGCTCTTGATGTAATCCGCACGTGCCTTGGCGGTCTTCTCGTCGTAGTTGCCAGCTTCTGAGGCTTCCTTGAAGGACTCGATTTCATCCTTCAAGGTTTTGATGATTTCGACGTTGGCAGGCGGATGATTGCGGATCTTATAGAAGAGCTTGGCAACTTCGCCCGCTTCCGTGGCTACGTTGTCGAAGAGAACACCGCGCGCCGTGGTCGGCAGCAACGGGATCTCGACGAAGGCAGTTCCCCATTTCGGTTGGGCGAGCGCCTCGTCTGTAGGCTTCAGCCCTTGTGGCCCGGCACGGAGCTTCTGGCTGAGGCCACCGAGCTCTTGCGAGAGTTCTTCCAGCTGCTTCTTGGATTGATCGGAAAGCTTCGTTGGATCCGATGCGTTAGCGATCAGGCGCAGCATCTGATCAATGAACTCGTTGAGCTTCTTTTGCTCAGCGGCATTGAACGCGGACGTTGGCATCTCGCCCTGCAGCTGCTTGAGCTGGTTGGCATTACGGCCGACGAGCAGCGTCGACTTGTAATAGCGCGAGCCGATCGGCAGCGCCGCCTTTACCGGCGACAGCACCTCTTCCAGCTTGCCGACCTGACACATTTCGTTTGCGGCCTGCGGGAAGTAGGCACGACCAATGCCCCAGGAGAAATAGAACCAGATCAGCATCAAGGCCGAGATGCCGCAGACAGCCCAGTACCAGCCGCCCTTTGTGCGCTCTGGGTCACCGAAGACTTCGTCCTTGGCAGTCAGCGCTGATTGTTTGCGGCCGATCACGATCGACGTAATGAACGCAATGAGGAACAGGATGATGATGACGGCGGCAAAACCCGCCCGGTTATCTGATAGCCACTCAGCCACGGCCCATAATCTCTTCTTCCATGTTCCAGATCATCGTGAGGATTTCCTCACGCACTTCTGAAAACTTCGGGTCTTGCTTGATGTCCCGCAGGGACTCGGTCAGGCCGCGCTCTGCGAAGGGCAGCCGGTATTCCTTGTGCACACGGCCGGGCCGCGGTGCCATCACAAACAGGCGCTCGCCGAGCAGCAATGCCTCTTCCACCGAGTGGGTGATGATCATGATGGTCTTGCCGGTCTCCTTCCAGAGCTCCAGCACGAGCGACTGCATCTTCTCCCGGGTCAGCGCGTCAAGCGCGCCGAGCGGTTCGTCCATCAAGATGACATCGGGATCATTGACAAGACAGCGGGCCAGCGCGACGCGCTGCTGCATGCCGCCTGATAGCTGGTAGGTCGGCGTGTTGCCGAAGCCTTGCAGTCCGACGATGTCGAGCCACTTCTCGACCAGCTTTTCGCTTTCCGCAGCGTCGGTGTCTTTCATGCGCAGGCCGAAATCAACGTTGCGCGCCACCGGCAGCCATTCAAACAGGGCGCCTTGCTGGAAGACCATGCCGCGCTCGACGCCTGGCGAGTCGATGACATTCTCTCCGAGCGTGGCAGCACCATCTGTCGCCTTGAGAAAACCGGCAATGATGTTGAGCAAGGTCGTCTTGCCGCAACCGGATGGGCCCAGCACGGAGAGCAGTTCGCCCTTCTTGAGCGTGAAATTGATGTTTTGGAGAGCGTTCACAATCGCGCCGGTTTGCGGATTGGTGAACGTCATCGATAAGTCTTTACAAACCAGGTCGGCCATTATTGTCCGCTCGAAGACCTTTTGATCGAATTCGCGAGTTGAACGCTTTTCGGATTGTCATTAATCCGCAACGCATCTCGGCTCGCAAGAAAAAAGGCGCTGCGAGTGCAGCGCCTTTGTGGACATTCCTACTCGAGGAAAGAACCATCGATTGTCTTGGCAATCTTCTTGCCGTCAGAGTCGCCCTTGAAGACGAGGCCGAGAGATGCTGCAGCGCTGGCTGCGATACCGCCCTTGCCGAAGTACTTCGCGAGCTGCTCTTTCGCAGATGGGAAGATGAAGTCAGCCATCTGCTTCTTGGTTGTTTCGACGTTCATACCAGCGTCTTTGGCAACCTTGGCAATCTGAGCGTCGGTGCCCTTCCAGGCAGAGTTGGCTTCAGATGTTACTTCAAGGAATGACTTGACCAGTTCCGGGTTCTCAGTTGCGAACTTCTCGGTCACTGAGATCACGTCGAACGAGCCGATGCCAGCCTTGACCTTCTGCTCTTTGCTCATGATCGGCTTGCCGACTTCACCAGCTGCCTTCGAGGATGCGCCACCGAAGATGCAGGCCATGTCGACAGCACCGTCTGCCAGAGACTTCGCGCCATCGGGTGGAGCCTGGTCAACGATCTTCAGCTTGGAGATGTCAACCTTGAGGGCTGCCATGTACTTGCGGAATGCAAAGTCAGCCATGGTGTTGAGCGGCACAGCAACGGTCTTGCCTTCAAGCTCAGACGCGTTCGATGAATCAATGCCGAGGCCGTTCTTCACGAAGCAATCATTTGCTTCATAGACAACAGCAATGCCGATCATCTTCAGCGGTGCGCCCTGCTGGATCGCAGTCACGAACGGAGCGAGACCTTGCGAGTAAGCAATGTCGATGTCGCCTGAGAGCATCGCTTCCGTCATGGCAACGCCAGTCTTGAAGTCTGTCCAGTTGACCTTGACACCCATCGCTTTGTCATAGGCCTTGTCGACCTTTGCGATCTGGTTCGGTGTTGCCCACTCCAAGAAGAATGCAACGTTGACCTTCTCTGCAGCCTGTGCCGGCAGCGTCGCAGCGACGCCAAGCGCACTGATTGCGCCGACGACTGCGCCCTTCAAATATTTCCTCATTCCGTTCTCCCTTATTCGTTTGTCACGGAACCGTCACCGTAGACAATAAAGGGCTGCCTGCAAAGATTGATAATCAAACAGTTTGCTCAACGATTTGGCGGATGAGAGTTAATAATGTCGCGAAACGCAAAGACGCTTTTAGGCATTTATGCGTCGCCCATGGGGAGAGACTATTTCGCGGTAACCTTGAGTTGCTGATTTCGTCTCATTAATGAGATTCAGCTCGCCTTGAATATCTCTCGATACCTTTTTTACGGGCGAGTCTCATTGCTGAGATTGCACCGGCTTCGGCTGCCGTCTCAATTTCTCCGCAATCGATTGGTCACTCATCAGTCGCCGGCATTTCGCAGCAGCAGTGCGGATCAGGCGCGGGGAGATAGCCATGTTGCGATCCATCAAGCTCACAGTTTGTGCACTCTTGATCTTCAGTACTTCGGCGCTGGCCGAACCGCTGACCATGAGTGTCAAGAAGACGGCGTCCTGCGGCTGCTGCCAGATCTGGGTCGACTACCTCAAGGCGTCAGGCTTCCAGGTGCAGACTGAGAACATGGTCATGGGGCAACTCATGAAGTTCAAACTTGATCATGGCATCACGCACAAGCATGCCTCGTGTCATACCGGACGCATCAGTGGCTACACCGTTGAAGGGCACGTCCCCGTCAAGGAAATCAAACGACTCTTGCGCGAACGGCCGAACGCCGTCGGCCTCAGTGTTCCGGGAATGCCGATTGGGTCACCCGGTATGGAAGTTGGAAGCCAGCGTGACGCCTATGACGTGCTGCTCATAAAGAAGGACGGTTCATCAGAAGTGTTCGCGCATTATGCGGCCAAGCAATAGAAGCTATTGAGCTAGCTTCCGCTCACGATAGAAAACATACAGACCCGAACCGACAATGACGGCGATACCAACCCAGGTCAGCGGGTCAGGAAAGTCGCCGAAGATAATCAAGCCCAGCGTTGTCGCGCTGATGATCTCAAGATACTGGAACGGTGCAAGGATCGCGACTGACGCGCGATGGAAAGCCATCACGACAAGATAGTGGCCGCTGGTTGCGATGAGGCCAAGCAATGCCAGCAGCGCCCACTCGGTCGACGTCGGCCATGTCGGCACCAATGGTTCAAGCTGCAGCTCCGCGCCAATAAAGAGCGCAATCGACATCGTCACGCATCCTGAAACGCCGGTCAGGAACTGGATGTTCAATGCCGTTTCACTGTGCGCCAGCCATCGGGTCAGGATGACGTAAAATGAAAACGCACAGGCCGCCCCAACCGGCAGCAGAGCCGTCACCCCGAACAGCTCGTAACTCGGCTTGATAATGAGCAGGGAGCCAGCAAAGCCAACAGCGATCGCCAACATCCGCCGCCAACCAAAAATCTCGCCCAGTAGCACAGCGGCCAACAGCGTTACGATGAACGGCTGAATGAAAAACACCGCAATGGCATCTGCCAGCGGCATCACCTTCAAGGAAGTAAAGAAGAGAACGGTTGCAAGTGCGATCAGAAATCCGCGGGCGGCATGCGCCCACAGGCGATAGTCAAACGTCAAGCCACCGCGCCACAACACGAACGGGGCGAGGATCAGAATCTGAAACATGAACCTCGCCCAGGCAACCTGGCCGGATTGAACCGTATCAGACAGAAACTTTGCAATCGCGTCGATGCCCGGCAGAATGAGCATGCCTGCAATCATCAGTAGCATGCCGTGCGCGACGGATTGCTGACCGGCTTGCGCGGCCGAAGTTGAGGTTGCTTGTGTCACCGAGTTATCTCTGGAGATATTCGTTCATCTTCAGGTTCCGACATTTGGTTCCCCCTACTGGTCGTCTCGATTCCAATGCCGGACGACAATCAAACACTAGAAAGTCTGTGTTGCCGGTGTAACTTTCTGCGCCTGCACACTGCAAAACGTAAGAGCTTTCAGGAGTGCTATCCAGAAAACTGCGCGAGCATCCCATTGGACGGTGAAGCAGGCTGAGTCAATTTCTCTTTCGTCATTCCCGCGAAGGCGGGAATCTATGCACCTCGCAAATCGCTTCGGGTCCGAGGCACGTTCGGTGCCGCATTATCCCAGTTATCCGGCATCGCCTCACTTGCTTTGAATCGACTGGATCCTCGCCTTCGCGAGGATGACGCTCTGGTGGAAGACCCTCCAAGCGAAAAGAGGCAAAACATCAAATGGCTTAGAATTAATCGGGGACGACGACGCCGGTTTGGCTCGTGATCAGATCATAGGCCTCGGTGCGGCGGTGGGCTGCAAAGTTGAAGATCGTCTCCTTGCCAAACTTCGTCGCGTCCAAATCGCAATCAGCGATGATCAACTCGTCATCCTCCGTCTTGCTCTCAGCAACGATAGTGCCACTTGGGTCGACGATGCAGCTCGCACCAAACAATCCATGACCATCTTCGACACCGGCTTTGCCGACGGCAACGACCCAGGTGGAGTTCTGGTAGGCACCAGCCTGCAACGACAACTTGTGATGAAAGATGCGTTGCTCAGGTGGTTCGCCGGATTTGTCGTGGGAATTCGTCGTCGGTGTGTTGTAACCCAATGTGACCATCTCAACGCCTTGCAAGCCCAAGACGCGATACGTTTCGGGCCAACGGCGATCATTGCAAATGCACATACCAAACACGCCATCGAGATACTTGAACACCGGAAACCCAAGATCACCGGGAAGGAAGTAACGCTTCTCCAAGTGCTGATGCGTGATGTTGGGGTCGTATTCGACATGGCCTGGCAAATGCACTTTGCGATACTTGCCAGCGATCTGACCCGACTTATCGACGAGTATAGACGTGTTGAAATGCTCGCCCTCGGGCGTCAGTTCCGCATAGCCAAACGACATCGCGATGCCGGCGGCCTTGGCACGATCGAATAGCGGCTGCGTCGCAGCGCTCGGCATGTCCTTCTCAAACCAGGTGTCGGCTTCGGCACGCTCCTCGTGATACCAACGCGGGAAGAACGTCGTCAGCGCCAGCTCAGGATAAACGACAAAATCACAGGACTGCTCGGCCGCCTGGTCCAGGAGTGCGATCATCCGCGCCACGACGCTTTCACGGCTGTCGGCCTTCTGGATGGGACCCAATTGCGCGCCGCCGACACGAACATTTCGCATGATCTCATTCTCCGGTTATACTTGTTTCAATCCACGTCATCCCAGCATACACAAGGAAGCCCGAAATGGCGCGCGCGCCCAAGAAAATTCATCTGGCCCAGTTTCTGGTTCACGGACCAACCTATCACAGCCACGCCATGTGGCGGCACCCGAAAACACGCGAATCCGGCTACGACTGGCGTCGCCCGGAACTTTATGAACACATCGCGCGCACCTGCGAACGCGGCAAGTTCGACATGGTGTTCTTTGCCGACCTCAACTACATCTCGGATTCGTTTCGCGGCACGTTGGCACCGGCACTCAAGTACGGCTCGCAAGCCCCCGAACATGACCCGATGCCACTTCTGGCATGGCTCGGTGCCGTGACTAAGCGGGTCGGCCTGGCCTCGACGTTCTCGGTCAGCAACCAGCATCCTTTTTATGCCGCACGGATGTGGGGAACGATCGATCACCTGACCTCGGGGCGTGCCGGATGGAACGTCGTTTCCTCGATCAATCATAACCAGGCGGCCAACTACGGTACGGAGCGCGAGGCGACGGATCGGCGTTATGAACGCGCGCATGAGTACTACCAAGTCTGTCGTCAGTTGTGGGACAGCTGGGATGAAGACGCGCTTGTGATGGACCCCGATGCGCCGATGTTCGCCGATGCCAGCAAGGTGCGCCGTATCGACTTCGAAGGAGAATTCTTCCGGTCGCGCGGTCCTCTCAACGTGACGCCATCGCCGCAGAATGGTCCGGTGATCCTGCAGGCTGGTACATCGCCGCGCGGCCGTGATTTTGCCGCGCAATATGCTGAGGGCATCTTTGCGATCCAGCCGCAGCGCGAAGAGGCCAAGAAGTATCGCGATGACATCCGCGAGCTTGTTGCCAAATTCGGCCGTGATCCTGATGACTGCAAGTTGCTGTTTGGCGCTCAGGTGGTGGTTGGATCATCCGAACAGGAAGCGCAGGAGAAGATGGCTGAACACAACGAACTCGTCGAGCCGGAAGCCGGCATGACGATCCTTTCAGCGCATCTTGATTTTGATCTCTCGCAACTGCCGCCGGACTCGATCATGGAAGACCACGAGCACCCGGCACTGCAGCGCATGAAGACGCGCTATCGGACTGATGACGGGCGTCCTATGACGGTTGCCGAGGTGGCCCAACGGCATGGCCAGAGTGTGAGTCTTCCGCAATTCGCCGGCACGCCGGAAAGCGTGACCGATCAGCTTCTCGACTTTGTTGACCACGCCGGCGGCGACGGCTTCATGCTGTCACCGATCTATAGCCCGGGTGCGATTGATGAGTTCGTCGATTTTGTTGTGCCCGAACTACAAAAGCGAGGGCGCTTTAGGAAGCGTTATTCAGGCAACACGCTGCGTGACCATCTGAGAGGGTGACGCCGCGCGGCCCATCACCTCCACTGTTACTAACTTTCTCAGGTGTTTTAACTGAGACTATTCCCGCGAAGATCATCCCCTCTCCCCATTCTCGATGGGGAGAGGGCTAGGGAGAGGGGCAGCAGCAGCCACCGAAAAACTTTCTGCCCCTCACCCCGCCCCTCTCCCCGCAAGCAGGGCGAGGGAGTCTAGGGGATGATGGTCAAGAGCATGAATTCTAAGCTTCAGAAGCAAAGCTCGCTGCCAGCAAACCTTTGACTCGACGAGCGCCCCACTAACCGTCATTCCCGCGAAGATCATCCCCTCTCCCCATTCTCGATGGGTAGAGGGGCAGCAGCAACCACCGAGCAAACTTTCTGCCCCTCACCCCGACCCTCTCCCCGCAAGCAGGGAGAGGGAGTTTACGGGGTGATGGTCAAGAGCGGTGATTCTAACATTCAGAAGCATAGCTCGCTGCCAGCAAACCTTTGACTCGACGAGCGCCCCTCTAACCGTCATTCCCGCGAAGATCATCCCCTCTCCCCATTCTCGATGGGTAGAGGGGCAGCAGCAACCACCGAGCAAACTTTCTGCCCCTCACCCCAACCCTCTCCCCGCAAGCAGGGAGAGGGAGTTTACGGGGTGATGGTCAAGAGCGGTGATTCTAACATTCAGAAGCATAGCTCGCTGCCAGCAAACCTTTGACTCGACGAGCGCCCCTCTAACCGTCATTCCCGCGAAGGCGGGAACCCAAGCGTGTCACGATCAACAGGGACAATCCGATACTTGCCTGGATCCCCACCTGCGTGGGGATGACGAGGGTTGGGCCGGACCTTTTACCGGGTTAATGGAGGTGGATCGCCGTAACACGGCCTGCAACCCCGAAAGGCTTCCGGCTACCCCCAGTTCGGTGCGCGTTTTTCCAGGAATGCGCTGATGCCTTCTTTGGCTTCGGGACCGCCGAGAGCGGTTGCAATACCGTCGGCTTCGGCATCAAGTTGTTCGGCAAAGCTTTTGCTTTCCGCAGAACGGATCAGGCGCTTGCCGTTGGCAATGGCCTGCGGTGGCGCCTTGGAAATTCGGGCCGCCATCTCCTGAGCTGTCTTCAAAGCAGCGCCCGGCTCGCACAACGCATTGACGACACCCAGTTCGTGCATGCGGTCTGTCGAGATACGGTCACCGGTCATGATCATCTCGGTCAGCATCTGACGCGGAATCATCGGGCCGAGCAGCGCCGTCGTACCACCATCCGGCGTCAAGCCGATCTTGATGTAGGCGATGGACATGTAGGCACCTTTGGCGGCGACGATCATGTCTGTTGAGACAGCGAGTGGCACACCAGCTCCAGCCGCGCCACCTTCGATTGCGGCAATGATCGGCTTGGGACAGTTACGCACGGAATCGATCATCGCGTGTAATTTGGCGACGCTCGACAGACGGTCTTCCCGGGTCGCTTCAGAGCGCTCCTTCAGACCATGCAGGTTGCCACCGGAGCAGAAGAAGTCTCCGGCGCCGGTCAGTACGATCGCGCGAATTTCATCATCGGAGGCAGCCGCATCGACTGCTTCGCGGAAGCCGACGTAGAAGTCAGCAGAGATGGAATTACGCGAAGCCGGGTCATTGTTGGTGATCGTGAGCACGCGGCCATCGCGCTCGACAAGAATGCGTTCCGACATCAGGCTGCCTCGTTTGCAAATTTCTGGAACCGTTCGAGATGATAATCCGTATCGCCCAGCTGGTGGTCGATCATGGTCAGTCGCTTGGCAAAGTGCGGTGCCGAATACTCCCACGTCATCGCAATGCCGCCATGCATTTGAATGGTTTCTTCAGAAACTAATCGGCTGACTCGACCAATGAGGTTCTTGGCGGCTGATGCGTTGCGTTCGCGCTCGGCCCGTGGCGCTTCGAGCGTTCCGGCCGCCAGCATAACGCCGGAGCGGGCCTGCTCGATCTCCATGATCATGTCGACCATGCGATGCTGCAACGCCTGGAAGGCGCCGATCGGGCGACCGAACTGCTTGCGCGTCTTGAGGTATTCGAGCGTCGTTTCCTTGGCGACGTCCATTGCGCCCAAAGCTTCGGCACAGAGCGCAATGATGCCACGTGTGTGCGTCGTCTCAATGGTCACGAACGCCTTGCCGGCTTCGCCAATGAGTGCATCGTCCTGGACGGCGACATTGGCGAGCGAGACTTCGGCGGCACGGCCACCATCGATCGTGCCATAGCCACGCCGTGAAACGCCGACGGCGTTGCTGTCGACGAGAAACAGTGCGATGCCATCCTCGTCGTCGCCATTGCCGGAGACGCGGGCCGAGACAACAAGCTTGTCCGCTGTATCGCCGTTGAGAACAACAGCTTTGCGGCCGTTGAGGCGCCAACCGTCGCCTTCCTTGTTGGCCTGCGTTTTCACAGCTGAGAGATCATAACGCCCTTCCGGTTCACCATGTGCCAGCGCCAGCAGCGTCTTACCGGCCATGACATCTTCGAGCATCGCCTTTTGCTCGCTCGATCCGGCGAGCGCGATCGGGCTTGCCCCGAGAATGCCGGTGGCGAGGAACGGTTCGACCACGATGCCGCGTCCCAACGCCTCGAAGACCACGGCAATGTCTTCGCCGAGGCCACCAAAGCCCTCGACCTCCGGCGGCAACAGCGCGCCGATCAGACCCAGCTCAGCCAGTTCGGCCCAGGTCTTGCGATTGAAGCCGTCCTCAAGCTCGGCGTTGGCATGGCGCGTTGCGATGTCGTAGCGGTCCGCGATGAAACGGCCCGCTGTATCAGCCAGCATCTGGCGCTCTTCAGAAAGATTGAAATCCATCATGAGATTGCCCTTTAGAGCTGCAGCATATGTTTGGAGACGATGTTGCGCTGGATCTCGTTGGATCCACCAAAGATCGACAGCTTGCGATTGTTGAAGTAGCTGCGCGCATAAATCATTGCGCCATCGGGGCCGATCGGCTCTTCGTTATAGCCATCGTCGAAGGCTTCCGGGACGAACGGCATTGCGTAGGGACCAACAGCCCGGCGCAACAGGTCGGTGATCTCCTGGCGGATGACCGTGCCTTTGATTTTCAGCAATGATGATTCCGCACCAGGCGCCTTACCTTCACCGGCGGCAGCGACCGTGCGCAGGTTGAATACCTCCATCGCCATGAGATCGATCTCAACCTGGGCCACGCGGGCAGCAAACATCGGATCGTCGAGCAGGGACTTGCCGTTCTTCTTTTGCGCGCTAGCGACCTTCTTGAGATGATCGAGGCCCTGCTTGGAAAAGCTCACGCCGGCGATCCCGGTGCGCTCGTAGG
Organism: Hyphomicrobiaceae bacterium; assembly: GCA_965247245.1. Classification (GTDB taxonomy): domain Bacteria; phylum Pseudomonadota; class Alphaproteobacteria; order Rhizobiales; family Hyphomicrobiaceae; genus Tectiglobus. The sequence goes on from CBDFGV010000002.1 coordinate 55,254, forward strand.
TCAGCAGGTACTTGGCGTAGGTCCAGCCCTTGTTTTCCTCGCCGACGCGGTTTTCGACCGGCACCTTGACGTCCGTCAGGAAGACTTCGTTGACTTCATGCTCGCCGTCCAGGGTGATGATCGGGCGGACTTCAATGCCTGGCGTGTCCATGTCGATCAGCAGGAAGGAAATGCCCTCCTGGGCCTTCGCATCCGGATCGGTGCGGACGAGGCAGAACATGCGGTTGGCGTGATGGCCGAGCGTGGTCCAGGTCTTCTGACCATTGACGATGTAGTGATCGCCGTCACGCACTGCGCGGGTCGACAATGATGCAAGGTCGGAACCTGAGCCCGGCTCGGAATAACCCTGCGCCCACCAGTCTTCGTCATTGAGAATGCGTGGCAAATAGAAGTCCTTCTGCTCCTGACTGCCGTACTTGATCAAGACCGGGCCCAGCATATTGACGCCGAAGGCAACAACGCGCGGCGCACCAGCTGCCACGCATTCCTCTTCGAAGATGTGCTTCTGGACCGCTGTCCAACCGGCACCACCGTGCTCTGTCGGCCAATGCCAGGCAAGCCAGCCGCGCTCATTGAGGGCCTGGTGCCAGGTGATGAAGTCCTGCTTGCCGAGGCGCTTGCCGCCACGAACCTTGTCGCTCAGCCAGCCCGGCAATCCGCCGTCCTTGAGCCATGTCCGAACGTCATCACGAAAGGCCTGTTCTTCGGCCGTCAATGTCATATCCATCGTCTAAGCCTCCTATGTGGGCTGCATCCTGCATCGCGCAAATCGGTCGTTCGTCGCAAAGCTACTCTATTGTCTCGATCGTCATTCCCACGAAAGCAGGAACCCAAGCATGCCGCAGCAAAACAGTACCATTTCGAAAACCGCATGCCCCCCCACCAGCGTGGGGACGACGTTGTTGCTGAGGGCTTGTTAAAGCACGTTTCCTGAGGGTCCGTCCAATGTTCGAGGATGCCGTTGCTCTCACTTATGACACCCCATGCCACGTGAATAAGTTAAGCACTAAACCGTCTCCGGCGCTCCCCACACCGAGGTGACCTGCGATGAGAGCACACCACCGTTGCCATGGGCGACGGATAGTTTTGTGCCATCAATTTGGCGTTCACCGCATCCACCCCGTATTTGTCGAATGGCTTCGATCATAACGAAGAGGCCGTACATTCCCGGATGCACACACGAGAGTCCGCCGCCATTGGTGTTGACCGGCAACTCGCCACCCGGCGCGATACGGCCGCCGCCGACAAAGTCCTTACCCTCCCCCTTGGCGCAGTAACCGAGATCTTCAAGGAACAGGATCGTATTGATGGTGAAGGCATCATAGAGCTGCACCGTATCCATGTCTGCCGGCTTGTAGCCCGCCATTTCGAACGCGCGCGGTCCGCTCTTGGCAGCTGCTGTCACCGTCAGATCCGGCATGCCAGAGATCATGCGGTGGTGATGCTCCATGGCACAGCCAAGCATATGGACCGGCTTGTTCGGCCCGTCTTTGGCGCGATCCGCTCGTGTCATCACGATCGCTGCGGCGCCGTCAGTCACCAGGCAGCAATCAAGCTTGCCGAGCGGGTCGGAGATCATGCGAGCATTGACGACATCTTCGATTGTCAACGGACCACGCTCAAACGCCTCCGGATTGAGCTGCGCCCACTTGCGAGCTGCGACGGCAACTTCAGCCAAATGCTCTCGCGTGGCGCCGTACTGATACATGTAGCGCGAGGTCGCCAATGCGTAGGACGTGATCGGGTTGCGCGGGCCATAAACCGTCTCAAACGGCGGCGGCTCTGAAATCGACCGGAAGCCACCGGCCGTGCGCTGGTTCGAGCCGTAGGCAATCACAGCAACATTGATCAAACCGGCTTCGAGCGCCATGGCAGCATCCAACACGTGCATCATGAAGGATGAACCGCCAATGTTCGAGCCATTGGAATAAGCCGGTTGGATACCGAAATGCTCAGCCAATGACATATTGGCCATGGCGAAAAAGGCGCTGGCCGCGAACACGCCATCGACCTCTGCCAACGGGATCTCAGCATCGGCGAGCGCGCCGTGCACCGCTTCAACCATCAACTCCATGGCGTTGCGGCCATGTGCTTCGCCAAGACCTGCGTGAGCGAGGCCGACACATGCCGTCTTGCCTCTCAGAGCGTGAGCCATTGTTCGTTACTCCTTGAGGCTTAGGCCGGTTCGAAAACGACAGCATCGGTGTCGCCGATCTTGTCGATCTTGGCGCGAACTTTCATACCGATCTTGACGTCTGTTGGTGCGATGCCGACGACCTTGCTCATCATGCGCGGGCCCTCTTTGAGGTCGATTAGCGCAATATTGTAGTCGCCACCCTTCTCCGGTCGCTGGCGATTGACGGTCGTGGCATAAACCGTGCCTTCGCCACTGGCTTCCACCCATTCGAGATCAGCCTCGCCCGTGCCCGGATTGAGTGTGCGGGGATAATGGACATAGGCACCTGTGGACTTGGAGCGCTGGATCATGAACTTGCCTTCGGCAATGAAATCCAGGTAGCGCCGTTCCGGGCCGGGTCCGTCGAAGTAGCCGTCGTTGCTCACGCGATTTCCTCCCACAATTACTCTGCTGCAGCGCGCGAACTACCGCTGCCAAGGCCCAGGCGCTCGCGTGCTGCGAGATATTCGCGCTCGAGACGATCAACGAGTTCGGCTGCCTTCGGCACCGACTTGATGGCTCCGACGCCTTGACCTGCGCCCCAGATGTCCTTCCACTTCTTGGGCTTCGACGTACCGCCACCGAAATTCATGGCTGATGCGTCGGACGTTTCGAGATTATCGGGATCCATACCGGCATTGCGCACGGCGCCTTTGAGGTAGTTGCCGTGCACGCCGGTGAAGAGGTTGGTGTAAACAATGTCGTCACCGCCGCTTTCGGTGATCATCTGCTTGTAGCCATCGACAGCATTGGCTTCTTCCGTCGCAATGAAGGCTGAACCGATGTAGGCCAGATCGGCTCCCATGGCTTGCGCGGCCAGGATGGCATCGCCACGGGCAATCGAGCCGGACAGCAGCAGCGGCCCATCGAACCACTCGCGAATCTCCTGGATCAGAGCAAACGGCGACAACGTACCGGCATGACCGCCAGCGCCGGCGGCTACGGCGATCAGTCCGTCTGCGCCTTTCTCGATTGCCTTGTTGGCAAAGCGATTGTTGATGATGTCGTGCAGCGTGATGCCACCGTAGGAGTGCGCTGCCGCGTTGACCTCTTCGCGAGCGCCAAGAGACGTAATCATGATCGGCACTTCGTGCTTGACGCAGATATCAAGGTCCCGCTGCAAGCGCGCATTGGAGCGGTGCACGATCTGGTTGACAGCGTAGGGCGCGGCGGGTCGGTCCGGGTTGGCCTGACTATGACGATCGAGCTCTTCCTTGATGCGTGTCAGCCAACGCTCCAGCTCGATGGGCTCGCCTTCCTGTTCGCGGGCATTCAGCGCCGGGAATGCTCCGACCATGCCGGAAGTGCACTGCGCGATCACCAGATCAGGATTGGACACAATGAACAGCGGTGCGCCCACGGCCGGAATGCGCAGGTTCTGCAGAATTGGAGGTAGTGCCATGATCAGTTTCCTTCATCAGGTTTTGCCACGCCGCACCCCCAACCAGAGACGGTGTCGAGGTGAGAGGCGAAAGTCGCTCAGTGCTTGCGGCTGCCCCTCTCCCTAACCCTCTCCCCATGGAGGATGGGGAGAGGGAACTGGGGCGGCGACTAAGTTTGTCGTCATATTCTCTGGCAGGACTGGCAGAAGTCCAAAAGTGTGTCCAGCACTCCGCTCAAATTGTCGTAGATATCAGTATTCTGGACTCGATAGATCAGATAGCCCAGGCTCTCCAATTGAGCGGTTCGCAGGGCATCACTTGGCTTCTGGTGTTCTGCGGCGTGCGTGGCGCCATCCACTTCAACAATGATCTTGAGTTCTCGACAAAGAAAATCAACGAAGAAATGGCCAACAGGCGCCTGCCGAATAAACTTCAAACCACCGAGGCGTCGACCACGCAACTCTTGCCAAAGAGCGGCTTCCGCTGAGATCGGCTGCGAGCGTAGTGTTCTCGCTCGTTCCGTCTTCCAGGGCTGCGGACCACGCATCGGCTTCTTTACCTTACCAATACCAAATGCAGAGTTACTCCCTCTCCCCGTTTGCGGGGAGAGGGTCGGGGTGAGGGGCGGAAACTTGCTCAGTACCGGCGGCTGCCCCTCTCCCTAGCCCTCTCCCATACGGCTTATGCCTATGGGAGAGGGGACAGACTGCATTCGACTCAACTGCATGTATCAAGCGTTTTCGTTCCGCTTGACAATCAGAGCATCCAACCCGATCGCGCCTTTGGGAAGAGCGCGCAGCGGATTGATTTCAATACTCTCAATAGCCTTGGCATGGGCGGCGGCGAACACCGACAGTTTCGAGATCGCATCACAAAGCGCACTCAGGTCGGACGGCTCGGCGCCTCGCGCGCCCTTTAGAAGTTCCGTTCCCTTGAGTTCGTCAATCATGCCCATGGCTGTCTCCGGGCTGACGGGCGCACGGCGGAAGCTGACGTCTTTCAAGACCTCCGTAAACACGCCACCCAGTCCGAACATCACGACTGGCCCGAAGACTGGATCAACCTTCACGCCTAGAATACAGTCCACGCCGTCGGCTGCCATGGGCGAGATGAGCACACCGTCAATCTTTGCATCAGGCTTGGCTGACTTGGAGTTGGCCACGATCTCATCGTAGGCGGCAGCCGCATCACCAGAAGCAACGCCGAGCTTAACGCCACCAACGTCGGTTTTATGGAGGATGTCCGGCGAGGCGATCTTCATGGCAACCGGTCCACCAGCTGCGGCGGCGGCCGCGGCAGCCTCGTCACTTGAGGTTGCTAGCTTGTCCGTCGCGAGTGGTAGGCCGAAGTCGGCTAGGATCTCCTTGGCTTCTTTTTCACCGAGATCACCATCTGGCAATGCCGACAGGGATGGCACGTCAGGCTCTGCCGGGCGGCCGGCCTTGAAGGCAATGCCAAACGACATCAGTGCAGCCATGGTGGCCACCGCACGGGATGGATCCTCAAAGCAGGGGAAGCCTTCGTCCTCGTACTCCTTGCAGATTTCCGGTGGCGCGACGAGCGACTGCATGAAGAGCTTGTTTTCCTGACCTTCCATCGCTTCGGCCAGATACTTGCGGAGTACCGGCGAAATTTTTGGAGAGCCTGCAACGGATGTCCAGAACCCGATCAGGGCATCGTAGTTGCCCCGGTCCAGCATCAGCTTGGTAAATTTCGGCACCAACGTCAGATCATTGAAGAACTGCGCTGTGACATCGACCGGATTGCGCGGCGCCGCAAACGGCACAAGTTCTTTCATCTCGGCCTGTGCGTCAGTCGGCATTTCCGCGACGTCGAGATCATAGTCCGCTGCAGCATCTGCCATGAGTACGCCGCCGCCGCCGGAAACCGTGACAAGACCGATGCGCCGGCCAACCGGATAGATCTGTGGCCGGCAGGCATAAGCTATATCGAGCGCTTCCTCGGTGGTGCGGGCGCGGTGGGCGCCGCATTGCTTCAGGACCGCATCATATATGACGTCCTCGCCCGCCAGAGAGGCCGTGTGTGAACTGGCAGCAGCTGCGCCAACTTCCGAGCGGCCGACCTTCATAAAGATCACCGGTTTGCGCTCGGCGCGGGCAATCTCCAGGCCTTCGACCAGGACGTCGCCGTCTTTGATGCTTTCCGCATAGGCACAGATCGCCTGAACGTCTTCTTTCTCCGCCAACAGCTTGATCGCCTCAGCGACATGGACATCACACTCGTTGCCGGTGGTGATCCAATAGGTCATGTCGAGGCCGCGCAAATGCGCCAGATAAAAGATATGACTGCCGTAGGCACCGGACTGGCTTGCAATGGCCAGGCCGCCCGGGTTGGGCTGCTTGCGTTCGATGGTCGTCGTGAAGGTCGGATAGAAATTGATGGCCGAATTGAAGACGCCCAAGCAATTCGGGCCAATGATGCGGACGCCGCTTTCCCTGGCAATCGCCGTCAGTTCATCCTGAGCCTTCTGACCTTCTTCATTCATTTCGCCGAAGCCGGATGAAAAGATCATCACGGTCTTGGCCTTTTTGGCCGCGGCATCGCGGACAACCTGGACAACACCTTTTGCAGGGACCGCGACCAGAACGAAGTCTACCGAGCCATCAATGTCATTGAGCGACGGATAAGCCTGGAGCCCCTGCACCGTGTCCCGGTTCGGATTGACCGGATAGATGGCGCCCTCGTAGCCGAGGTTTTTGAAAAATGACAATGGACGTCCACCAATACGCGATGGATCGTCAGAGGCGCCGACGACGGCAACAGAGTTGGGAGTGAGGAGATCGTCAAGCTTTGTCATTCGAAATCTCGTTTGTACTTTCGCTTCATTAATTGAGTGTCTTGCTGAATATGAGTGCCGGAATTCCTGCCAGCCCATCTTCAAGGCCGGTTTGTTGCTCAAAGGAAAACCCGGTGCGCTCGTAGAACGCGACGGCGTTGTCGTTGCCCTGCAGCACCTCAAGCCAGATGCGACTTCCCGGCTCGTGTTGTGCTTCGACGTGATCGAGCATTGCCCGTCCGATGCCTCCACCTTTCAAATCCGGCTCGACATGAAGGCGCTCGATATAGGTGCCCTTCTTGGGAAAAGCGTAGCAGTGGCCAACAATCTGTCCGTCACGCAATGCCACGAGAAAGGTGCAGTCCGGGTTCGCAGCTTGTTCGGCAAACAGAGATGCGGCGTGCCGGGTCTCGATGATGTCCAGTGTCGTCTTTTCACCGATGAGCGGCGCATAGGTCGTCAACCACGAGCGATTGGTCAAGGCGCGGGCTGCCTCGATGTCATCACTGGTTGCTGTGCGGACCTGCACCTCGCTCATTGTCAGACCGTCCCGACCGGCATTGTTGGCGAGCCAACGGCACCGGGTAGGCGCAGCGGTGGTGCCGTGAGCAGGAAGCGGTTGCGATTGTTCTCGCGCAGATAAGCGCACAGGTCAGAGAGATACCAAATCTCGCCAAGATGAATGCCGAGCTTGAACAGACAAAGCTCGTGAATCGGCAACATGGCACGGCGGCCCTCACCGGTCGTACTCGGGGTGCGCTCGACGGCATAGTTGTCCGCGATCAACACTGAGAGACCACTGTCGCGAATCCAGTTCTGCAGTTTCGGGTCGCGCCCTTCCAGTGCGGCGCAGGAGTTGTGCAGCACGTCGTGATCGGGATCTTTGTTGCGCTCGAGAATGCGGGTCGAAAAGCCGGTGTGCAGGCAGACCATGTCGCCCTCTTCGACGACCACGTTCTGTTGCTTCATGACCGCTTCTAGACCGTCGAAATCAACATCGGATTTGGCATCGCCGTAAACTGCGTGAAGGTCGATCATCACGGCGCGGCCCTGGACGCATTTCTCAGCCATGTTTTCGATGCCGAGCCGCTTGGCTTCCGCACTATCAAGGCCGCCGCAGTCTGAACAGGTCGCTCCGCCAATGATGTCTTCGCCGCCGCGCCAGCCATTATAGAACACGTGCTCGGCGACCCCGTCACCATCGGCGTCGAACTGGTGCCCGACGTGAGCCAGCGCATCCCACTGGGTTGAATACTGGGTATGGATCAAGACACGGTCGTCGTTGACGACGTCGGTCAGATCATCATTGCCCAGCGCCTCTTGCAGCGGCAGCAAGTAACGCCGGACACCGTCGGGTGTCTTTGTCGGGAAGCGCTCCGGCGGCAGGCGGGCCGGATTGAGCTTGTTGCCACCAGGGTAATCAAGCGGCAGCGACAAACAGAACGTACGCCCTTCCTTGACCTCGGCAATGCCCTGCAGAACCTTTTCCTTTGTGATCAGGTTGAGGCGGCCGCACTGGTCGTCGTCGCCAAAATCACCCCAGTTCGATCCTTCCGGTCTGTTCTTCCAACGCTTTGCCATTCGCAGTTCCTATTCTCGCTACAAATCCGCCGGTCTCGATCGGCTTTTACAAGGTCGCTGTCCCTGGATGGTGTGGCCCACGGGACTTAAAACTACCTGCCAATCTGCGGCTCGTTTAGGTTCCCGCCTGCGCGGGAATAACAGTCAATCAAACCCCCCTCAGCTTGGCGTGTGGACAGGCAGCCCGAGCAAGGCCCGGCGCTTGAGCCACATCGTCGGGCGATAACGATCCTCGCCAGTGATGGCATGCAGCCGGTCCAGGATCTGCAGGCAGCGGCGCGGTTCGAGGTCGGCGGCCAACTCCAGCGGCCCGAGCGGATAGTTCAGGCCAAGCTTCATCGCCAAATCAATATCGTCCGGCGTCGCCAAGGCAACCTCGGCCATATAGCAACCGAGGTTGGCGATCATCGCCGACATCCGCTGCGCAACGAAGCCAGGGCTGTCCTTGATCGCCGTCACCGCGCGGCCTGTGGCTGTGATCCCGGCCGCCGCTGCATCACGGACGTCGATGTCGGCGCCGGGTGCCGTCATGATGGTGACGCGCTTCGAGGTATCGCAGGAGAGGTCGATGCAGACCAACCGCTTGAAGTCGACGCCTGTGCGCATGGCGGTGTGCGTCGCATCATCTCCGAAGGGCGCGGCAAGGATCGGACAGCTGCCATCGTCGTCACCGACTGGCAAGCCAAGGTCCTTACAAAAGGCCTCCAACGTTTCATCGGGTTCGGCCAGGGCGATGCGTGTGGCTGGCGCGGCGCCACTCGTATGATCCGGTGATGGCGGATCGACAACCTTGCCGCCGTCATACCTGAACCAGCCGCTGCCCGTTTTGCGGCCGAACTGGCCCGAGTTGTACATCGCCTCATGGTTGGGCGCGGTTTTGATGCGCGGGTCCTGCATGTAGCCGTTGTAGATGATCGTGCTGGCCGGGAAGTTGATGTCGATCCCGGTCAGGTCCATCAGCTCGAACGGCCCCATGCGGAAATGGCGGCAGTCGCGCATGATGGCGTCGATCTGGGCCGGTGTCGCCACGGCTTCGTGCGCCATCCGTAGACCTTCGGAGCTATAGGCGCGGCCGCCCATGTTGACGAGGAAGCCTGGCATGTCTGCGACTGAAACCGGCACGCGGGTCATGCATTTGCCGAGTTCGGTCAGCGCGGCGACGGTTGCATCGGACGTCTCAGACGCGCGGATCACCTCGACCAGCTTCATCAGCGGTACGGGGTTGAAGAAGTGCATGCCGGCGACGCGGTCACGCTTCTCGCAGTTCCGCGCAATCGATGAGATCGGAATCGAAGACGTATTCGAGGCGAGGATGCAGTCTTTGGAGACAACGGCTTCGAGGCTTTTGAATAACTCAGCCTTGACGTCATAGTTCTCGAAAACCGCTTCGACGACGGCATCGCAATCAGCCAGCGCGCTGATATCATCGACCGGCACGAGATTGGCTTTGGCGCCAGCCGCATCGTCATCGCCGATACGGCCCTTTTCGACGAGGCGGTCGATGCGCTTGCCGATCTGAGCGGCGCCTTCCGCCGCGCCACCGGGGCGGGCATCGAACAACAGCGTCTTCAACCCACCTTGCACTGAGACCTGGGCGATGCCCTGGCCCATGGCACCTGCGCCCACAACGGCGACAGTGTAGTCGGCCGCGCTCACCGGCTTCATGCTGTTTCCCCCAAATTGTCGTTGAATGTCTCTGGTCGAGAGTTTCCGACAACCTAGCAGGAGGGCCGGGACAGGGCATAGTCCCGGCGTATCAGAGGGATGATGGATCGGGGCGCGGATGAACGCTGTTACATTCACCCTACCTGCGCGTCCGCAGCGCGTAGGCAGTTAATGACGCAGCGTGTGCTTTGGCCCCTCAGGCTCGTCTTTTCGTCAGCGGCACTGAACTCACCATCAAGATCGCACCAGAAGAGCTGAATGCCGCCGCAACCCATCTCCCTAGAACGGCACGTCAAACCGCAGCGTGCCACCATAGGCATCGAAGTCCTTGGCACCGATGCCGTCGTAGAAGCCTTCTGCCGTGATGGCCATCCCGTCCACGCGGCGCGCGGTGACGCCGGCCTGAGCGCGGGCACGAAAGTCATCCGTGCCGGTGAGCGCAAGACCGGTGTCTATGTTGACGAGATCGGTTCGCCGGAAATCCCAAATCCCGTGCACGGCCACATGCGGCGTCACAGTTGCCCCATCGGGCCGCGTGAACGTCATCGAGAGTTTTGGCCCGAATGTGAGCCGGCCAAGCTCGACTTTTTGCGAGCTGATCGTATTGCCGAGACTATCGGTGTAGGCCTTTTGCTCTTCCTCGAAGTAGACAACCCCGATGTGGGGGGCGATATGTAGCCGGCCGAATTCGAATTCTCCGGTCAGGCGGCCGCGCGCAAGCCAGCGCCGCCCCTCGAATTTGTCGGCGTAGGTGTTATAGGGACTGACTTCGTTTTCGGACTTGCCCCATGCCGCTCGGGCATCCAGGATCAGGTTGGAACTCAGCCGCGCGACGACATACGGCCCGGCCAGCCACCCCCTGCCTCTGATTGAGAAGTTGTTCGCCTGGTCTTCTTCGTCGGTTTGGTCGATCTGGGCGAGCAGGCCGACGACAAAGCCGGGACGAAAGCGATAGTCGGCACCGATGTAAAGCAAACCGAAATCACTTGCCGTCGTGCCGTCGTTGATCCTGGCCCAATTGCCTTCAGCCCAAAGACCGAAGCCCGTTTGAGGGCGTCCGTAGCTGCCGTAGCCAAGCCCCATTGCACCGCCAAGGTCGGAGGCGTGATCAGCATTGCGGGTGTCGCTGTTAGCGGGTGCATCGCTGTCACCACGCGGACCGTTGTTTCCGAGCGCCCTCACGGCGGCAGCGGTATCACCGACGCGTCGCTGTTTCGCCGACAACAAGCTGCCCGCCACCTGGCGCAGGCTGGTCGAAAACGCAAGCCGGTTGTTGTGCTCTGTGCCTTTACCGGTGACGGTGACCGGGCCGCCGAGCTTCAGCGGCGGTGCATCCTTCAGGCTTCGTCGTGGTGGTGAGCGGCGCCCTAAGCGTTTCGTCAGATCGGGCTCTTTGGAGATGATCTGCCCCCCGCGCCGAACCAGAAAGTTCTTGATAATGCGTTCGGTGCGCTTTTCGGTTGGGTCATCGGGTTCGTCGCCAGGACCGCGAACAGTGATGGTGAAGGGCTTATCATGCATTTGGCCATGGATTACAAAGCTGAATTCCGTAGCGTGAGAAGGTACGAAGGTAACCTCGAACTCAAGACTTGCTCCCGTATAAAGATACCGATCAAAACTCCTTAGGGGGGCGTCCGACGCTCGTGGATCGACGGGTGAAATTGCGAGGCTCTGTATGTTCCCGCCGTTTACAAACTCAAGCCAGGGACCTCCAAGAGGTGTGTCCGCTGTACCAACGTTGGTCAATCGATAAACGATCGTCACTGGGGACCCAACAGTTTGTGCGTCCAGTTCGTCAATCAAAAGGTCAAATGGAACACCGCTGCTGCCAGTTAGCGCAGATATATAGGTTCGCAGCATCGTACCATCGCGTTCCAGGTTGGCGGCAAAACCCGACTCTGTTGGAGTCGGAGTGCCGAAATCCCCACCAAGCAATTGACCTTCTTCGATTGTGTAGGTGTCATTCTCTCGGCTCAGAATCCCCCCAATGAAAAGCGGATCGGAAGTTGTTCGTGTCGAGATGTCCACGCCAAAACTAACGACAAAATGACATGACTCGCCATCATCTAACGTCACGGTACCGACAGCGCCCCCTAAACTTTCTGGTGCATCAAACGGGGAACCGTTGTCCGGACGTACGATGCACGCTATGTCGCCAACAGTTATAGCTGCACCGGCGGCGTCACGAGCAAGAAATTTGACTGGATTGCTGGCGCCCGAACGGCTGCCCGAGCCCGGGAGAAACAACGCAAACTTGATGTCCGCCGGAAGGCTGGTCGGATCGTCGTACTGGCTATCCGAGGCCGTGCCTTCGGTGCAGCTGCCAGCTGCTGTTGAGAAAGAAATCAATCCGGCAGCCGCCGTCGAATGATCTCCACTTCCTGCCGAGCAAAGATACTGTGCATGGGCTCGCTCATCGACAATCGCGCTGCTCAAAGTAAGCATCACGCAGCTCAGCCACAGAACGGCCAATGAAAGGCGGATGGTCATTCTTCCCTCATTCAAGAATCATAGAATCGCCGAGATATAATCAGTTAACGTCATTAGCGCAGATTGGTTACACCGATACCGAATGCGAGCGGGGTTGGCTTGGTCTGCGCAAAGCATGGCGAAACGGCAGTCGAGATGTCTGATTGCAAGACCAGCGCAAACGCGTTGTTGTGCTGTCACATCGATGAGGAAAACAGGCGCAAGCAGTTTGATTGGTTGACTGCAGCGCCGACTCGCAAATTTTGAGATTGAGGTCGTCTTGCTGTGACCCGGGATCACGGATGAACGGTCACCGCGCGTGCCACTGCGATCCCTATCTCTCTACGCCCTCGCTGCCTCCTCTTGGGCCCTCTTGGGCCGTCTCCCCTCGTATCGGGCTCGTGAGTCGAGGCACATGAGCGGGGCCCATGAGTCGGGGCCCATGAGTGAGGTCCTATGAGTGAAGTCCTATGAGGTGGCCCGTCGGGTCGAACTGTATGTGCGGCGAAAGATCTGAGAGTGCCGGATAGGAGAGAGGAACGGACGACACGACACTGACGGCGTTGCCGTAGCCGTCTATCAGCCTAACTTTCTTCCCCTAAGACTCTGCTTGCGAGAAGTTGGGCTTGGACTGCTTGGGATTTGATCGTTTGAGCCTCGACTGTACGAGACCTGGCCACGCGGATCTCTCCGCATGGGAAACGAACTTGCGAAGCCTTGCCACGTGATCTTGGCCCGTCTGGAACCTGACCCGCGAGACGTGGCACCATCGTCTTCAATGACACGTCACGGTCCGGTTGTTGCAATTCTACAATCGAGGCTGCGGACACTTTCAGTGCGACCGCACACGACTTTTGTGCCCTCTTGTTTTGTGCCCTTAAGCAAGTCTTTTTGTCAGCGGCACTGAACTCACCATCAAGATCGCACCAGGAGAGCTGAACACCGCCGCAACCCATCTCCCTAGAACGGCACGTCAAACCGCAGCGTGCCACCATAGGAATAGAAGCCGTCGGCACCGATGCCGTCGTAGAAACCCTCAGCCGTGATGGCCATGCCGTCCGCGCGACGTGCGGTGATGCCGGCCTGGGTGCGGGCCCGGAAGTCATCCGTTCCGGTCAATGCAAGGCCGGTGTCGATATTGACAATATCCGTGCGCTTGAAATCCCAAATCCCGTGCACGGCCACATGCGGCGTCACTGTAGCACCATCCGGCCGCGTGAACGTCATCGAGAGTTTCGGCCCAAAGGTGAAGCGACCAAGCTCGACCTTTTGAGAGCTGATCGTATTGCCGAGACTATCGGTGTAGGCCTTTTGCTCTTCCTCGTAATAGACCATGCCGACGTGCGGTGCGACGTGCAACCGGCCGAACTGAAAGTCGCCGGTTAATCGACCACGCAGCAGTTTTCGCCTGCCTTTGAATTCATCTGCGTAAGTGTTGTAGGGGCTGACCTCGTTGTCCGACCGCCCCCATGCCGCACGCGCATCCAAGATTAAATTGGAACCGAGGCGGGCGACAACGTATGGCCCTGCCAGCCAACCTGTGCCTTTGACCGCAAAGCCGTTGGTGCCGTCTTCCTCCTCGGTATGATCGAACTGGGCGAGGAGACCGACAACAAGGCCGGGGCGGAAGCGGTAGTCGGCACCGACGTAGACCATGTCGAAGTCGCTCTTGGTTGTCCCAGCATCGACTTTTGAGAGTGTGCCCTCCGTCCAGAACCCGAAGCCCGTGAGGGGACGATTGGCAAATTCCTGGTCAGGGGCCGTCGGCTCATCTTTCGAGCTGCTGCTTGCCCCGGCTTGCTGGCTGCCTTTGCGGCCGCTTGTGCCTCCGGCAGCCCCAGCAGCCCCGAGTGTCATCCTCGAACCACTATCCATGACGCGCTTGCGCTTGGCTGGGCTGGAGCTGCCAACGACCTGGCGCAAGCTGGTGGAAAAGGCGAGGTTGTAGTTATTCGCGGTGCCGTTACCCGAGACATTTACGGGCCCAGATACGGGCCCAGACCGACTGCTCATGCCGCCGTCGGCCAGGCGCTTGGTCAGATCAGGCTCGTTGCCGACAATCTGCGCTGCGCGTCGGGCCATGAAGTTCGAGATAATCCGACTGGTGCGCGCTATCTCTTCCTCACCACCTTCAATCGTAACCGAGGCGGTTGCGCCAACATGCGTGGATATGCAGGAGGTCAATTCCTCCGTCACATTAGTCAGCGGGCCTGATTTGGTGGCCATGATGTCCACCGTGATCGTACAGACCTCACCATAGGCGATTGTCCCGCCTGACAGTTCGAAAGTACTGGCGCCTGCGACAGCGTTTATGGTGCCGGTACACTTTGGAGTATTTCCGTAGTCCTTGTTCACAGTCTCATTGCTGATTGTCACATTCGGGACATCAGCAATGACCATTCCGGCCGGAAAGTTATCGACGAAAGCCACGTTCTGGATGGTGACCCGGTGGCTACTGTTGTCGATCGTGAACGTCATTGTCGTCGTTTCGCCGACCTCAAGCTCAGTCTCGGCGAACTCCTTGGTGAACCCCGGAGCGGACTCCTCAATTTGGCCAATCACCAACTGGAACTCCATGCCTAGGTCATTCTGCCAATTAAAAACGGATCCCGTTGGTGCCGAGATCTCGCTGGCATCGATATCGAAGATCATCACGCCGCTGCAGGACACGGGGTCACCCGCCACAAAATCCATAGGGATGCTAAGACCGAAGTTAAAATCGTCCAAGCTGCTCACATCCGGATCAAGGCTCGTCCCGGCGGACAGGTCATTCCCGGCTGCGGCGCCACGCCGTACGGCAACTCCAGCGAAGCCGGTCGAGTTAGAGCACCCCCCTGGATCCGCCAACTGAGACTGGACTGCATGTGGGAGCTCCGCATTTCGGTTATTGTAAAACCCGCCATTGTAATTCATGTATAGATCAGGACCTGGGACCTTAATCGACAGGAAATCTCCAACATCCTGGCCGCATGGCCCAAGAGATCCATCGGATGTAGCGGTGTTCCAACATAAACGTGCAGTCCTGAGGCTGCGCGTGGGCGTTGAGGAGCCTGAGACAACTAAGGTGATATACCCTTCTCCTATTTTCCCAGTCAGATCGAATCTGATCTGGGCGTGCGCAGTGTTTGCGCTGAAGACAATCCAGCTGACGCAAACCAGCGCGAGAAAACATGTCGTGCGCGCCCAGCTGCACGGCCCGGTCCATCGGCTTATCACCGCTAACCTACCCGTCAACGCGCTCCCCAGTGCCAGGATCGTGCACGCTGCAGAGATCACGCTCAAAAAGTGCTGGCGCATGGCCGTTGTCCCTCAACAACAAATCTTGCTCAGTTCAAAAATAGTGTTAAGGCGAACATGCAGCGAAGCGTTATGCTGCAACCGAAAGCCGGGTGCGAATTGCTGATCAGCGTGTTGTGTATGCGTTTACTCATAAGACTCTGCGTGCAAACTGGGCGGCTGGCGCATGTTGACGATCGGGATTGTGCATGTGGCGCAGATCAGCAGACGACACGTTGCCTTCGCGTCACAGTGGTCAAAAGGTTTGAGAAACGGTGATTGCGGGACGAGGACATTGATTGGGCCCACGTCGAGGCCGTCTTCGCCGCCAGAGCAGCCTGAACAGCCAACCAACGTTGGGGCTGAAGTCCTCTAGAACTTCATGCTGGCGCGGAGTTTGCCGTTGAAGCTCTTGACCTGTGAGCCGAGACCGGATGCATCGGCGTCGGCAGAGATGTTGAGGTTGCCGGACGTCACCGAAAAGCCAGCGCCAAACACGCCTCCTGTCCGCGACGTGTCATAGTCACGCGCGTAGAGCGCGATGGTGTCATCGCCATTGGTCTTGATGCGCTCGACACCACCGAGAACGTAGGCTTCGGCACCTTCCCAAAGCGGAAGCGTGGCCTTGGTCGTCGCACTGAACTTGAAGAATTGTGCTTTCTCCACGTCGCGGCTGATTGGGCCGGCCTGCCACTCGCTCAGCTGCTCTCTCGCGGCTGCAATGGCCAGCATCGGCATGAGTTTCACCAGACCAAGATCAAGCTCTGCCGTAACCGAAGCCGAACCAAAAATACGACGCCCGCTGTCGGTGTGGATGTCACGTAGGAAGACCAAATCGAAGCTTGAGTAATCAACGTGGGCATAGCCAGCGGTTGCGGATGCGGTGATGCCGCCGAAGCTCACACCGATGTAAGGTGCGATCGACCCGCTCTTGGCTGCGAGGTTGACATGGCCGAGTTCGACATCCGCCTTTTGGTACGCAGCCGAGATACCGAGGATGGCATTGTTGAATTTCAGAATGTCGGCGCCGAACTGGACGCCGTAGTTTCTGATATCAAGGTCGCTGCCCAGCTCGCCGTCGGCGCGGGCACCGATGACGCTGCCCCAGATATTGCGGCCCTTGCCCGGCGGCTTGTCGCGCAGTGCCGGGGCGGCGTGATTGTGGACGTTGCTGGCGAAGGCTGCGGTTGAGACCACCGCAGCCTCGGTTGCCGCGATCTGAATGTCATCGCTGATGCCTGAGTCTCTTGGAATGACCACAACCGTCATGCCGTCGACGATTGTGTTTGCAGTGTCTGCCGAATAGGCGACGCCGACTGTGGCGGCTTTATTCTGAATACCAACAGTTGCCCCACTTCCCTGTTCAGGACCGGCCATTTTATGGGCCATGATGATGGTACCATCCCGGAGCAGCGCGACATTGAACTGAACGGTCAAATCCACGCCGGCACTGCAATTGAAATGACACGCATTCCATTGGGCGATGAATGCTTCCGTCCCAAATCCACTGGCCGCGGCAGAGAAGTACGCCGCGTAAACGACCGACTCTAAATCATCATGGTGCGGGTAAATCCGCGCGCCACCGCCATCGCTGGGCGGCGTCGGGAGCGACGCGTCATTATTAAAGTCCACAAAGCCGCTGAAACCGGTCACATCCGAAGTTATGAAGCCATTGGTTGTAAAGCCTAGTCCTGTGAACGACCTGCCATAGAATGGGAATGCAAATCCCAGAGGTATAACGGCTGAAACTTCGTCATCATCCTCGGCAATCATGGGCGCGATACCGGATATGTCTCTGAACAGGCTTGTCGGAATGTGACTGTTCACTTCCGAACCTGTGATGGTGTTGCCAAACGCATCGGTACGCGTGCCCGGCGCCACCTGACCGATTGCGGCGCCGGCCATGACGAATGTGGCCAATGCAGCCGCTAGAACTCTAGTGCAAGAACCTGTCGCTCCGCTCGTTAGAGAATGGGTCCAGTGTGACATCTGCAGTTGCGCCCTTCAGTCGCTAAGACCAACGTTTCAACACCTCGAAACAACCGCGGCAACTCACCATCGCGCGCGCCACAGAAACGCAGCAAGGCCACGACACGCTTGTCGGTTTTTTCTCGATGGTTTTGGTAATGCCGAATCAATCGGCGGCGTTACGCCGCCAGCGAAACCGCCTCAAAAAATTCGTATGATCGTATTGGCCTACGGGAAGGTGCGGTCAGACGGGAGTTTGTGCAGTAAGCGCAGCCGTGTTGCCGAAGAGATTCAGAGCCGAAATGATTTGATCAACGGCCATTGCGTGGGCAAATCGCAGATCAGATGAGTGGCGGCGTGCGTCTTAGTTGCAGGGCGCAACGTTGTCGGTCAGGACAGTGCCGTTCACAAAGCTGATTGTGCCGCTGAAGCTGCCGCCGGCATTGGCTTCACAGACCAGGTCATTGACCGTCGCGTTGTTGATGTTGCCCGCGCTGCCAGTCACGACCGTGTTGTTGGGTCCATCGAAATCGAACAGGTCATCGGCGACAGTGCCATTGAAAGTGTTGCCGCTGACAAACAGAGTCACACGGCGCGTCAGGAAGAAGACGTCGTTGCCGGCGCCGTTGACGACAGAATTGGTTACCGACAGAGAATTGTTATGTTCGACGTAGAACACATCATTGTTGATGTTCGAGAACGTCGAGTTGGTGATCGTCGCGGTGTTGTTGCCGTCACCGGGTGCAGCACCAAACAGCGAGACTGCGTAGTCCATGTTCGTTACCGTCAGGCCTGAAATGATGAGCCGGTTGCGGGCATTGGCCTGAATGCCATCGTTGCCAGGGCCTGTGATGGTCACGTTGTTGATGGTCACGGTGTTGCCGGAGAACATGAAGATGCCGTCTTCGGCATTGGTGTTTGTGATCCTGGTGCCAGTGATCGAAATTACGTTGTCATCACTGATCTCAATGCCTTCCTCGCCGCTGTTGGAGATCGAGCCGCCGATAATCGTGACTTTGTTGTCGTCACTAATGTCGATGCCGTTCTCAACCGGGTTATTGGAGGTGAGATTGATGACCGTGACCTGGTTGTTGTCCTCAATGTCAACGCTGTCGTCACCGGCATTGGAGATGTTGAGATTGGTGAGGAACACGTTACTGCGGTTGTCACCAACGCTGACACCGTCACCGGCCCCGCCGGCTCCGTGACCGACAATCGTTATGCCCGCAACATGCGTGTTGGAACCGCCGAGTGTCAGACTGTCGTTGACGGCGCCCGGCGTTGTCAGGCGACCTGTGGCTCCCGGCGCGGTGAATGCAACAGCTGTCTTGGATTTCTTCCCGCGCACGGTGATCGTCGCGCCACCACTTTGCAGGGTCTGGTTGGCCTGCAACGTCTGCGCGCCGACGACTGTTCCGTTCAAGATGATAAGTGAGTTGGCGCCGGCGGCTGTCGACGTTGCGGTCACGTCGGATGTCGCTGACGCAAAGGCCACGCGGTCAAAGGCAGTTCCGGTCAGACCATCTTCCACGGCCTCTGCCTTACTGCGCACTGTAACGATGTCTGTGTCGCGCTCGATGCCATCCAGCATCCGTCGTTGTTGCCCCGTTAGCGATGCTAGAGGCCTGATCGGCCGGCTGGTGCCAAATGGAATGCGCACCCGCATGCCGACTTCATGGCGGGTGTCGCGAACATCATCATGGCTGACCTCATACTCTGCGGTGAGCCGGGAACCCGGCAGCGCCGCGATCACGTCGTTGACGCGCAGTTCCAGTCGTCCTTTGACGCCGGTGACGTCTTCCAGGGCGTCCGAGTGATCGAAGAAAAAGCCGCCGGCATAGGCCCGCAACTCAAAGATCTTTGGATCCAGTCTCGCGTACTCGGTGGGTAGGCGGAAGCCGATCTCGCCATCGACGCCCATCAGGCCGACTTCGTCGCCGCCGGTCATGAAGATCTGATTGCCCTGCAGGTGAACCTGGGCGAAACCGGCAACGCTGGACCTCGGCTTGGTGATCGGGCCGTACCAGTTGATGCGCGCATCGATATTCTTGGATAGCGCTTCAAAGCCGCCCGATAGCTGCAAAAAGGAATTGTCGATCTCGGTCCGGCGGATATCGGTGCCGATCCAAGCACCGAAGTTAAAGCCCGACGACATCATGCGCCGGTAACCAAGCGCGACATTGCCTTCCAGCGCGGTGTCGTTGAAGAACTTCGCGGTGACCTGGCCGAACAGCAGCGTTCTCTGGCTACCGCTGATGGGCGCAAAGATGGTTGTTTCGCCGCGGCTGGTTCCGAACGAGCCTGTCGCATCGTCGTCGCGGCTGTTGTGGTAACCGCCGATCTCAAACCAAGGATGAACGTAGGTAGGCAACTGAGTCTGCGCTGGAGCACGGGCGAACGACACTGACGCCATCGCCAGGCTGGCGATCGCGGCAACAGTCACAGCTGTTGTTCGTCCAATTACAGGCAGCGCACGTGACAATGTCAGTTGCTCTCAGCGGTCAATGGCGAATCGGTAGGAGTTCCGCTTGGTTCCGCATGCGCAACTACGGCATGTCTTGCAAGGAATACTGGAATGGAAGTCGGTTGCGGTGATCCAAGCCCGGAGACCTGTCACTCATTAACAACCAGCACTCACCTCAACCCAAGCGTGTGGCTTCCGCGAAACTTCAATTTGATTCGGTTGACCGCGCTTGTTTTGCGCGTTCACATCAACATGCCCAGCGCTGCGTTCCACCAAGGCGCGTCAACAATTCGGCAAGTTGACCGCCAATCCGCCCTGGCTGGTCTCTTTGTATTTCTCGTCCATGTCACGGCCGGTGTCGCGCATCGCTGCGATGCAGTTGTCGAGCGGCATGAAATGCTGACCATCACCACGCAGCGATAGAGACGCCGCGGCCACGGCCTTGATGGCGCCGAGACCATTACGCTCGATGCATGGCACTTGAACCAGGCCTTTGACCGGATCGCAGGTCATGCCGAGATGATGCTCCAAAGCAATTTCGGCTGCGTTCTCGATTTGCGCGTTGGTGCCACCGAGGACGGCACAGAGGCCTGCGGCCGCCATCGCTGAGGCGGAACCAACCTCGCCCTGACAGCCGACTTCCGCGCCTGAGATCGATGCGTTGTGTTTGACAAGACCGCCGATGGCAGCCGCGGTCAGCAGGAAACTGCGAATACCGGCCTGGTCGGCACCCAGGCAATGGTCGAGGTAGTAACGAATGACAGCTGGCACGACACCGGCGGCGCCATTGGTCGGAGAGGTCACGACCTTGCCACCTGCCGCGTTCTCTTCGTTCACGGCCATCGCGTAGCAACTGATCCAGTCATTGATGACGTGCGGCGGCGCGATGTTGAGGCCGCGCTCTGCTTCCAGCTTGCGGTGGATCTCACCGGCGCGCCGTTTGACTTTGAGGCCGCCCGGAAGCTCACCTTCGCTTGTCAGACCGCGGTCGATACAGCTGGTCATGGCTGCCCAGATATCGTCAAGCTTACGGTCAAGTTCGTCGTTGCTGATGTGGGCGCATTCATTGGCGCGTTTCATGTCTGCGATCGACTTGCCGGAGGTCTGCCCCATCTCGAGCATTTCAGCCGCGTTGCGGAACGGGTAGGGCACCGTGGCCAGCTTGATGTCGCCCGGGCCAGCACCAGAGCGCTCAAGTCGCAGTTCGTCTTCGGTCAAGATAAAACCGCCACCGACGGAGTAGTAGATCACCTCGTGGCGAAGACGTGCTTCAGCATCGAAACACTGAAACCGCAAACCATTGGCATGGCCGGTGAGTGGAGGGCCATAGTCAAACACGATGTCTTCATCCGGATTGAAAGAGAGTGCCGGGAGCCCCTCGGGCGTAATGGCTTTGCTCTTCGCAAGCTCCGCGAGCGATCGTTCTGCTTCATCGATATCGATCGTTGCCGGATGAAAACCTGCAACTCCGAGAGCCACGGCGCGGTCTGTGGCATGCCCCTTACCCGTCCAGGCGAGTGAGCCGTGCAGATGACATCTGAGATGCGCGGGCTCCCCAGTGCCTGGTTCCGGGTTCTCCCGGGCTCGAAGCACGTCCAGAAAACGCGCCGCGGCCAGCATCGGCCCCATGGTATGGGAGCTCGATGGCCCGATACCAATCTTGAACACCTCGAAAACCGAAAGAAACATACGATTTCAACCTGTTGTCGCGGGTTGATCTATTCAACCCGAAGTCCGCTGAGCAGCAACAGCATAAACTATCCGTTCGAAATGTTTGTAAGGAGACGCCGACATTGCTGCACGCGTCATTTTTATCGTTAAGGAAGCTACTGAGCACGACAGCCACTCGTCCACACTGACAAACGTATCGCGTATTTGTGTCCTAAAAGCCCTGGTCACTATCGGCGGAGTCGTCCAGACTTGGCGCCAAGTAAAAGAACAAACAAGATACGAACTCCTACAAATGCTGCAACGAAACTGTCTGAACCTTTGTCTCTTCCAATGTGCGATCGCATATCTGCTGATGCTCGCTGGTACCGTTCTGCCTTATCCAGACAGAGCTGTGGCGAAGGATGTCACGACAGCGCCAGAGGTCGGCACAACCGTCTCTGTCAAACGACGCCTGACCGGCCTCAATGGTGAAGTCAAGCGGCGGCTGCGCAAGGGCGCCCGGGTTCATCGCGACGAAGTCCTGCAAACCAGCCGCAAGGGTCGGGCCGAGTTCAAACTTGATGACGACACGCGGCTTGCGCTTGGCGCCAACGCGAAGCTCAAGCTCGACGAGTTCGTTCTTGGCCAGACTCAGGACGGCATTGCAACCATCGCCCTGAACTTCATCACCGGCTCGTTTCGTTTCATCACCGGCAAGCAGGACAGCAAGGCCTACACAATCAAGACGCCGACAACGACCATGGGCATTCGCGGTACGGTTCTGGATATTTATGTGGCACGCAATGGCGAGACGTTGGTGCTGCTCCATGAAGGTGAAGTGGAGATCTGCTCCACGACAGGCATTTGCAAAATTCATAATACGATCGGGCGTATCATCCACACGACAATTGCCGGTGTCGTATCTGCTCCGCTCAGGTTTTCACGCAGGCTTATTCGCGGCGTCTCGGTCGGACGGGCCTTCCCGTTTGTTGGCCGGCGCTTGATTGTTGATCCGATTAGGCGATTGCGGCGCGCCGATATCGTGGTGACGCCGGTGAAACGTGCAGGTAAGGCGGTGCGAGATGGCACACGCACGATACGGCGTACCATTCGGAAAATCTCACCCTTCCAATAGTCGCTTTCGCTTCCAAAAGCGGCCAGGCGCGTTACGGCAGAACATACGGCTGCCGGACCACCTGTCCATTCCAGACAATCGCATTTCTTGACAGCAAAATGGTCGGCTCACCATACTACCGTGGCCGAGCAGACAACGGGGGTTTGGCCATGACAACTCCGACAAACGCATCCCAATCACCAATTGCAGCACCGTGCGCCTGGCACGGCCAGAGTATCGGCAGCAATACGGCTTGGACATGCGCATTGGATGGTGAGCAGATCAATCACATTGCCTCTGCTCTTGATGCCTTTGCGCAAGCAAACCTGCCCTGGGAGGCGGCGGACCGGAAGACTTTGCCACTTACCGGTCTTGGAAACCTGTTCGACCGCATTCGCGACGAGCTTGAAGAAGGTTCCGGGCTGTTTCGTCTGCGCGGCCTTCCAGTCGACCAATATCCGCTGGAGCAACTGAAGGCCTTTTACTTGAGCTTTGGTGACCACGTCGGCCAGCCGGTATCACAATCAGTGATCGGCCAGCGCCTGATGCACATCGAGGATGAGGGGGAGAAATCAAAGGACTACGGCGTGCTCGACACGGAAGGCTCTGATGAAGGCTTTCGGTCCTCGAGGTCGCGGGCACTGTCCACCGGCGGCCTGCGCTTTCATACCGACCGCTGCGATGTGGTTTCACTGTTGTGCGTGCGCCAGGCCAGCCAGGGCGGTCATTCTAAAATTGCGAGCGCGGTTGCCATTCACAACGCCATGCTGGAGCGCCGTCCGGACCTCTTGAGCGAGTTGTTTACCGCCTATCCGCGCAGTCGCTTTGGCGAGGAAGTCAGCGATGTCTCGGACTACTACATGCTACCGGTCTTTAACCTGCGCGATGGCAAATTCACGACGCATTACTCCCGGACTTACATCGAAGCCTCACAGGCGAACGAGGCTGTTCCGCGGCTGCGCGATAGCCAGGATGAGGCGCTCGATCTTCTGGCGGAGCTGGCCAACGAGCTGTCCTTTGAGATGACGCTGCAGCCGGGTGATATCCAGTTGCTCAACAACCATGTCATCTACCACGCGAGAGACCCTTATGTGGACGATGCCTCGTCGGGTCAAAAACGCCTCCTACTGCGCCTGTGGCTTGCCATGCCAAATAGCCGGCCGTTGCCGGATAGCTACGAAGTTTTGTTCGGACCAACGGCGCCTGGCGTCTTGCGTGGCGGCATCTGGCCTCCCGGCAAGGCCTATCAGTTGCCGTTGGATTGAGCCCCATGTCCGAAACTGAAACGCATTATCGCGGCTGCCGGATCTACAAAGGGCCTGATCACCGCGGACGGACGCAGTGGCTGGTCTCCGTCCCAACGCGCTTAGGGAACATCGAGAAAGCCTGCAACTCATTTGAAGACGGCAAGACGATGATCGATGAGCATCTGTCAGCCACAACAGATGAGAGTAGCGATCTCACAGTCCCGTTCGCTCTCGTATTGTTTTTGGCGCTTTTCGTTGCCGTCTTCTTGTTCTTCTAGTTCTGGGTGCCAAAAGAGGCCCGACTGTCGTGCCGGACCTCAACCCATAACCTTGTGCTAGTTGATCAACGCCGCGTACTTATCCAGCAACGGCAGCACGACATCGGCACCTTCAGACGGCAACGGCATGATACCACGCCGCGCGCCAAGATCTTTATGCGCCTTGATATCGTCTTCCTTCGCCGAGCGAGCATAAAACATGCTAAGCGCGACACTTGCCGGATCACGGCCAATAGCGTTGCAGGCCTCCTTGATCTGAGCGAGGCCTGTTTCGACGTTATGGGCGCCGCCCAGTGGCAGCCAACCATCACAGAACTCGGCCACGTGTGCCGCTGTCTTGGGGCCGACGGCACCACCCATCAGGATGGGAGGATGCGGAGTCTGAGTTGGCTTTGGCCAGGCCCAGCTCTTCTCGAACTTGATGAGATCGCCTTCGTAGCTGGCCTCATCTTCCGTCCAAAGCTTCTTCATCAGCATGATCTTCTCACGGAGAAGTTCACGACGCTGGTTAAAGACAATGCCGTGGTTGCGCATTTCCTCCTTACACCATCCATAACCAATGCCGAGTTCAAAGCGGCCGCCTGAGATCATGTCGAGACTGGCCACTTCCTTGGCCAGCCAGATCGGGTCGCGCTGCGCCACGAGTGTGATGCCCGTGCCAAGCCGGATCTTGCTCGTGACTGCGGCGCAGGCCGCCAGCGCTACGAACTGATCGTGGGAGCGCCAGTACATTTCCGGAAGCGGTGGAGAACCCTTGCGTCCCCCCCACGGCGTTTCGCGGCTCGTCGGGATGTGACTGTGCTCCGGGAACCAAAGCGACTCAAACCCGCGGGCTTCGACTTCCTTGGCCAGCTCGATAGGCTGGATCGACTTGTCTGTCGGAAAAATCATGATGCCAAGGTCCATGGGCACTCCTCCTGAAAGTGACTTATGTTTTGTTGTAATGAGGAGAGTTTAGCAGCGCGGGATCGAGAGTCGACCGCGCTTCATGCAATCTCAGGTAGGCGATCTAGCGTTCTCTCATGATAAAGCGGTTTGGCATCGTCGGTGGCGGGAAGACCAACCCGATTGTGCCAATAGACAGGCATCCCGAGCGCGGACGCGCCAGGGACATCTGCTGCCGAGCCGGCCACAAACAATGTTCGCTTCGGATCGGTCCCGAGTGCCGCCAGTGTCTTTGCATACGGTTCGCGACGCGGCTTGTAGAAGCCGGCCTCTTCGGCGGTCATCACGATATCGAACTCGCCGTAGACGAGGTTGGCAGCCTGCCGGCCGAGCCGGACCGAGCAGTTGGTCACGACAGCAACTTGGCAGCGCCGCGCCAAACCAGCAACGATGTCGGATGCGCCTGGCCATGGCGTCAACTCCTGCCAACGAGATGAGAGATCGTCAGCGACGTTGCGAGACAATCCAGCTGCACTGGATGCCTCGGCGACGATGCTTTCGTAGTCGCGGTAGACGCCGGTGCCGTATGTCAGCCGCAGGTACTCGCTACGCCAGCGCATGCCGTCACTTTCTGAGCCGGCGACATCATTCCAGAGTGTCCAGGAATCAATCAGCGCGGTGAGCAGATCGAAAACAACGGCATCATAGGGCCGCAAAACAGCGTCGCATTCATCATCGGACTCCTTCGACATTGGTGACACCCTCAAGACTTCGAATGTGCCCAATCCCAATAGAGCTCACGCGCCTTGAACATCATCGGGCCCGGCTGCATCTCGCGATCCTCAAGGCGGTTGACGGCGACGATCTTGGAGTTGTTACCCGTTGAAAAGATTTCATCGGCATCCATGAAGTCAGCAACCGACAACGTCGCCTCCTCGACGTCCACACCGTCGGCACGCAGCAGATCAATTGTACGTTGACGTGTTATCCCGGCGAGGAAGGTGCCGTTTAGGGCAGGTGTTTTGACGATGCCGTCCTTTGCCATGAACAGGTTGGAGGTACCTGCCTCGGCGACGTTGCCGAGCATATCGAGCACCAGCGCGTTATCGAAACCACGTGACTTGGCTTCAACCACGCACCGCGCATTGTTGGGATAGAGACATCCAGACTTGGCGCTGGTCGGCATCGTCTCCGGTGTTGGACGGCGGAACGGTGACAGCGTGATTGAAAATCCCTTCGGCGGGTTCATCTTCGCAACGTAAAGGCACAACAGAAACCGCGTTGTATCCGGATTGGGCGGCACAGACGAACCGGACATGCCACCATCATCAGCCCAGTACATCGGACGAATGTAGATCGCGTCATCGGATTCGAACTTTTTGAGGCCGTCTTCCACCAAGCCCATAATCGTCTCAACCGACTGCGTCGGCGCCAGGCCCAGAGCACGGGCCGACTCGTTCAAGCGTGCGCAATGGCGATCGAGATCCGGCGTGACGCCATCAAACGCACGGGCGCCATCAAACACCGACGAGCCGAGCCAGAACGCGTGGGTCCGCGGGCCAGCCACCAGCACGTTGCCGTTGTGCCAATCGCCATCAAGATAGGTCCACGTTTCTGACTGGTTTGCCATGGCTGCCTCCGGATTTAATCCTGCCCTGTCGAATGGCGGAATATCTCATGATCTGAGGCAGGAAGATAGAAGCGCAGACGTGATATTGTCGGGTGCATGTGGCCGATGTGAAGATGGGCCAGTGATCCGTGTCGAAGGCGGTGCGTCTGACCTGAGAGTTAGCCGAAAGCTTTATCACTTGCCTGGTGCCTAACACTTTCCAGCAGTCCCGCGTCTGTAGCTGCCCCTTACCCCACCCCTCTCCCCAACAAATGGGGAGAGGGAGGAGCCACTCCTTTTGTCAGAGCCAACTCGCGAGTTGCTGCGTGCCGAACGCCTCGGACCTTAGCTTAGCCATGTCCGCGAAAGCGGAGATCCGGACGCGCATCCAAGCGCGCGACGATGCTGTTCAGATTCACCGCGCCTTTGCAGAATCCTATGCTTCCGTACCGCAGCTTCTTTTGATCGCGATGCTATCCAGAAGGGAACCAACTGTTCGATGCCGCCATTTCCAACCGATGCAAGCGCTGAATCGCGCGCGGAAAATTATATTTGCCTGCGGCTTAATGATGACAGCCTTTCGTAAATTGCACACTCGACAGCCCAACGACGTAAAAATCTTGGAAGATCATGGGCCAATGAAATTCGGTCTATTCGTTATCGGCATAACGGTCCTGCGCTGATCACTTTATCTATTGAGTCTTGAAAACGATTGCGCCGTTGGGGGGTTACAATGGGCCGTCACTTATTGAGCTTGCTGTGGCTGGGCTTCGCGGTTTTTGTTCTCGCCAGTCTAGTGACGCCGCAACGCGCTCTGGCGCAGACCGGCATCACACCGGCTCCTGTCATCTGCCCTGCAGTAGCTGGCGACGCGACAACCATTGCGCGGCTCATCGGGGAGTCCGGCAGCTGCAGTTCGGAGGCGGCGACCACGTCGGAATACAACGATCCCAACACGGCGCGCTCAAGTATCCGTTTTCAGATCATGATCCCGGGCGACGGCACCAGCCACCCGCGCGTTTTTGCCCGCGATGCATCGGGCAATCCGTTGACCATCACTGGAATTCAGTGTGACAGTGGTAACGTCGGCATTGGCGATCCGATCGTGACCGGGGTGGGCACGACGATTGGTCAGATCCAACTGCGTCTGTTGGGCTTAGGCTCGACCACTTGCCCACTCTATGTTTTGTGGGAGAACGGCGACAACGATCTATCTTTCGTTGGCGCAACGTTGCGTCGCAATTCTTTGACCGGCGTCTACTCGATCGACGATAACGGCGTCCTGGCCGGCGGTGGCGAGTTCGACGGTGTCGTTGCCACAACAACCCTGCCCGGTCAGAGTTTGGTTTTGGAGCGAAACGGTGTCGAGATCAATGATGGTGAAACCGACGACGTGGGTTCCGTGACGGCTGGGACTCCGGTCACATTGACGTACACGGTTTCAAACATCGGCAGGGTCAGGGCAGATATTGGTTTTATCGAGATCGACGATTTCACGCTGCACAACGTTGACCCCCAGAGCTTTGTCGTTGATCCCGTGGACCCTCGTTGGGCGCTTGGAGTCAATCCCGATACTGTCGAAGTGGGTGAGGTTTTCACGTTTACGATTACGTTCACGCCGTTGCATCCAACTGATTTCAGCTTGCGAATGATCTCGCAAATCAGTGATCGAGCCGTTGAGTGGTTCGTTGCGGGCTCCGACACCAACGATGATGATGGCGATGACGTTGTGCAGCGGACGCAACGCATCATCTCAAACTTTATGGGCCGGCGCGCGGGTCTGATTGTCGGCCAGGAGCCCGATCTGACCAAGCGACTCGGTCGCCCTGCCGCCCCGATGCAGAGCCTCAAGGACGGCCCACCACTGAAGCTCGGCGGCCCGGTTAATATCTCCGGTGAAGGCACTGAGCACAACAACCGGCTGGCGTTCTCCAGCAGCCTGGGGCAGGTCCTGGGAAGCATGAGCGCCGCAAAGCGGCGGCGGATCGGTGAAACCACCGTAGCCGTGAACGCGCTTGGCACTCAAGGCAAGCCACAAAATAAGTCCGGTGCAAGTCGTGCAATGGGCGACGCGATGGGACTGGGCTTCGACCTCATCCCGCAACCACAGCCGCGGTTGGGACTTTGGGCCGAAGGGACGTGGGCGCGGGTTGATGATGACACTGCCAAGAGTGACTTCGGGTTACTCTACATTGGTGCCGACTACCGTTTTCGCGATGGCCTTGTCGTCGGTCTGATCGCACAGTTCGACCGCACCGATGAGGAAGATAACGTCAACGACTATGCCATCGAAGGCAAAGGCTGGATGGTCGGGCCTTATGTCGTCGCAAGGCTCAGCGCCAACCTGATCTTCGACGCCCGGGCGGCCTGGGGTAAGTCCAACAACGAAGTCAGCCCCTACAATACCTATACCGACGACTTTGACGGGCAGCGCAAGCTGCTGCGCGGGCGCCTGACCGGTGACTTCTCCTTCGGCGGGGTGCACATCGCACCCCACGTTGGGGTCATCTACTTCTCGGAAGAGCAGAAGGCCTACACCGACAGCAACGGCTATGCCATTGGCGCGCAAACCGTCGAACTGGGCCGCCTGACATTCGGGCCGAAGTTCTCGACGTCCTTCAGGCGTCCCGATGGCACGACCATCGCACCGTTCGTTGCCATCAATGGCATCTGGGACTTCAAGCGCACCGACCAGGTCGATATCGACACCGGCTTGGCCGTCACCGGCAGCGACAAGTTCCGCGCGCGCACTGAGGCAGGCCTCTCCATCCGTCTGCCGCAGGGCGTCGCGATCACCGGCGAAGGCTTCTACGACGGCATTGGCTCTGACGGCTACAACGCCTACGGCGGCAGCCTCAAAGTCGGCGTGCCATTTTAGGCCGTTGCGCGCTGCATCGCGTGAGGACGTGTCGCCCTTCGGAGCGGGCGCCGCCTTTATCCCGCTACACCGACCCATTCTTCTCCGCTTCACGATTGGGAATGGGTGTCAACGTCTATGAATATCGAATGACGTCGCCTGCACTCCGACACATAGTCAAAAATCCTGTGGTCTGTGACAATGCGAGCACGCCACTGCGCAATCTGCGTATTGTTCTCTCTGATTAATTTTGATCTCGGCAGATCTGCAGTGACCGCCAACCTGGGACACGCCTTCGGTTTCGGCATAACACACCGCTTCGCATCTATCCTAATACCTAAGTTGGGACAGATTGATTTTGGGACGGGGGCTCGCGCCATGCGCCAGCACATATTGAGTGTGATCTTCGTTGCCTGCGCCGTATTGGGGTTCGGCAGCGTTGCGGCCCCGGAACGCGCGGTGGCGCAGGTCAGTTGTCCGGCAGCGGATGGATCGACTGCAGCAGTCAGCGAAGTTACGCGTTTGCGCTACCTGAATGGCCGTTCTACTCAAGAATGCGAGGCAGCTAGTTCCCCCGGGGATTTTTACATCAACTCGCCAGGAAACACTTCTCAGATCAATCGGTTCTACCTCTGGCTGCCGGGTGCTTCAGTATCGGCTGTCGGAAACCCTGCTAAGATTACCTTGCACAACTCAACCGTAACAGCTGTTGTCTGCACCGGAGCGACAACCGGCGGAATTGGGACGGCAGTTGGCACAATCGAACTCGAACCAGACGAGTCATGCGAGCTGCACGTCTTTTGGGAGAAGGGGACTGACGATGTTTCATTCACCGGTGGAACGCTCAGTCGTATCGGAGATGCCTACTCTATTGACAGCAATGGTATTCTTGCCGGTGACATATTCGGTGGAACGGCCGCAACGGTTGCCGCCATCGATGTTGAACGCAACGGCGTGTCATTCAGCGACGGTGACACCGATGACCAGGGAACACAGACAGCCGGTACGCCGATCACGCTGACCTATACGATTTACAATACCGGCAGCGAAGAACTGACCATCAACTACATCGAGTCCACGAATGAGCAGAACCTGCAGGCGCCGGTGACCTTCGCCAACCCATTGGATTCGACAGACGACCTGGGCACGAACAGGCAGATCCCAATCGGAGGGAGTTTCGAATTCACGGCGACCTTCACGCCGGACGACCCGACGGATTTCAGTTTTGATCTCAACATCGGTACACCTGCTACGGCCGATGAAATCTTTAATGTTATTGTTAGCGGTTCCGACAGCACGGTCTCGGCAACCATGAGCGGTCCGCAGGTGATCGCCCGGACGCAGCGCATCATCTCTAACTTCATGGGCCGGCGCGCATCACAGATTGTCGGTAAGGAACCAGACCTCACCAAGCGGCTCGGCGATGGCGGCAAAAGCAGCGGTGGGGATGGTCCGGTCAGTGTTACCGGCGAGGGCACGGCCGGCAACAACAACCTCGCATTCGCCACCAGCCTGCGCCAGGCGATCGGCAGCACGCAGGTCGCAAAACGAAAGCGCATGGGGGAGTCCCCCTCAAGGATGGCGCTTGGCGCGAGGCAGGAAGGAAGACAGAGCGGTAGCCTCAAGGACGCGTCTCAGGACGGTCAGGCCTTGGACGACCTCATCCCGCAACCACAGCCGCGGTTGGGACTGTGGGCCGAAGGGACGTGGGCACGGGTTGATGATGACACTGCCAAGAGTGACTTTGGATTGCTCTATGTCGGTGCGGACTACCGCTTTCGCGATGGTCTTGTCGTCGGACTGATCGCACAGTTCGACCGCACCGATGAGGAAGACGATGCCAACGACTATGCCATCGAAGGCAAAGGCTGGATGGTCGGGCCCTATGTCGTTGCAAGGCTCAGCGCCAACCTGATCTTCGATGCCCGCGCCGCCTGGGGTAAATCCAACAACGAGGTCAGCCCCTACAATACCTATACCGACGACTTCGATGGTCAGCGCAAGCTGCTGCGTGGTCGCCTGACCGGTGACTTCTCCTTCGGCGGAGTGCACGTCGCGCCACACATAGGTGTCATCTACTTCTCAGAAGAGCAGAAGGCCTACACCGACAGCAACGGCTATGCCATTGGCGCGCAAACCGTCGAGCTGGGCCGCCTGACATTCGGGCCGAAGTTCTCGACCGCATTCAAGCGCTCCGACGGCGTCACCATCGCACCGTTTGTTGCCATCAACGGCATCTGGGACTTCAAGCGCACCGATCAGGTTGACATCGACACCGGCTTTGCCGTCACCGGCAGCGACAAGTTCCGGGCACGCACGGAGGCGGGCCTCTCCATCCGTCTGCCGCAGGGCGTCGCGATCACCGGCGAAGGCTTCTACGACGGCATCGGCGCGGACGGCTACAACGCCTACGGCGGCAGCCTCAAAGTCGGCGTGCCATTCTAGGATTGGCTGCGCGCTGCATCGCGTGAGGACGTGTCGCCCTTCGGAGCTGGTGCAGCGCGCGCCGGAGCCACACCCATCGGAGCGAGTATCGTTGAGCGGCTCCTGCATTGCATGCGGGCGGTGGTCTACTGGCAGTGTCGACGCTGCTGATGCGTGCTTGCGAACGCTGATCAGCGCAATTGTCTTGTGAGTGCGAACGGATGCTGTCTGCCCGGTTGATTTGATTAGACTGGATTTGATCTATGCGGTGCGTCGCTGGTGCGGCCACTAACGCGTACACCACTGCCTCGGGTGCGCTTGCCCCCTCCCCGCAGCCACCTGGATGCGCTGTTGATCTGACGCAATCTCTAGTGTGCCTTGAGAGTGCAGGACCGGCGATGTCATGCCTCAAAACATGACAACAACTCTTCGATCGCTTTCATCTGATTGCCCACCGCTGATGAAGGAACCAGGATCGGCGTCTTGATGCCCGCATCATACCAGGCTTCGAGCTCATCTCGCATGCGAGACGGCGGCCCGAACAATGTGCACTCGGCCAACCAGGCATCGGTCAGATACTTAGGTACATCATCGAAGCGCTTCTCGCTCACTGCCGTCTCTATAGCAGTCATCTCCTCGACGAAGCCGGCTTCCTTCCAATAGTTCCGATAGTTCGGCAGCAGCGCATAATTTGTCAGCGTTTTGCGGTTGACCGCTTTGGCTGCGTCGACGTCATCGCTGATGCAGGTCGGGATCATATTGGCAATTTGAAATGTATCATTTGCGCGTTGATCTTCCCTCAAGACGCTGAGTGATTCCGCCATATGCGATCGCGTGCCATTCGCAAACACGAGGCCGTCGCCGATCTCGCCTGCGAGCGCGATCATCTTCTTGCGCAAGGATGCGAGAATGATCGGCGGCAGACCACCCAGTTTGTCATATGACTGGTACTTCGCGACAAAGTCACGGATATCACCCAATGGTTTGCCGGGCGTGACGCCCATGCGAACGTGAGACGGCGCGTGCGCGACGCCGATGCCGAAACTGAACCGACCTCCTGATACTTCGTGCATGAAAGCAGCGCTTTGTGCGAACTCGAGCACTGTGCTGGCGTAGATCGGTGCAATCGATGTGGCGAACGGGATGGTTGACGTGGTGTGCGCCAGGGCATGACAGAATGCCATGTTGGAGAACATGCTCGGCGACCAGATGCCGGCAAACCCGCGACGCTCGATCTCCCGTGCAACTTCGAGCGTCTGCTGTCTGCGACCTGGAACCGCCACCAGACTGACCGCCGGCATTCGTTTTGTCATGGTGTTTATCGTCCCGTCCAGGTTGGATGTTAGAAGTGCTGGTCAGGTATGAAGCACACATCGTTGATAAGAGGAAAGATGAGCGCGCGCCTTCATCAAGGATGAAGTGGGTGAGTAGCGTTGAATGGATGCGTGAGAGTTCCGAAAGCAAGCTCCTCTTAGTTTGCGGGGCTCAGGTCGAAGAAACAATTTTACGAGTGGAGAGATTTCCCCAGCCGAAGGGCGAGTGTGTTCTGCTGCTTTCGCATCGTTGATGGCTGCTGCCCTCATTCCGCCAGACAAGCAAGAAGGAGGAGACATATCCCAACTCCTACCTCATCCACGGTCGTCATCCCTGCGCAGGCAGGGAGGTACGTTCACGTTTGAAGTGCAACACGGTTGAAGACTTCGTTCGGCGTTTGGTAGCCGAGGCATTTGCGAGGCGTATTGTTATAGGCATCTGTAACACTCTTGATTTTGTGTCGCGAGAGTGTGGCCAGATCTGTTTTGCGTGGCAGTGGTCGGCGCATGCGTCCGATGGCGTTTTCTATGCCGCCCTTCTGCCACGGGGCGTGGGGATCGCAGAAGAATGTGTCAACGCCGATCATCGATTTCAATGTGTAATGCAGCGCGAACTCAGTGCCGTTATCGAATGTAATCGTCCGTCGTAAGGGCTTGGGTAAATCAGACAGTAGATTTGCAATTTGGCGCGCGACATGGGCTGCTGTCTTGTTGGCGAGGCGGCAACATCGCACCACGCGAGCTGAGCGTTCGTGCAAGGTCACCAGGTACTGGCCATATTTTGAGAAGGCCATGAGATCGGCTTCCCAGTGGCCACTCTGCTGCCGGTCGTCTGCGGCTGCAGGCCGGTCTGTGAGCGTGCGGCGATGCTTGATTGTCTTGACGCTTCCAAGCCCGCCGCGCTTGATCCGCCCACGCCGATTTTTGCGCTGCGGCAGCATGCGGTGCCAATAGTCTTTCTGAGCCGAGCGATGATAGACGTAGCGATAGATTGACTCGTAGCTAATGCTTATGGGAGCCTTTTCCTGCGCCAACCTGCCGGCGATCTGTTGCGGTGACCATCCCATAGCAAGGCGTCGTCTCACCAGTTCCCTCAGTGCAGGTTGGCGTTGCAGTTTGAAGCGAGCATCCCAACGCCGGCGCCGGGCAGCAAGATGGTGCGCCCGCTCTGGCTTATAGCCGCCGGCAAATTGTTTGGTTGGCTGCGCGTTGCGCCTGAGTTCGCGCGATATCGTTGACGGTGCTCGCTTCAACTGACGGGCGATGGCACGTCGCGAGAGACCATTTTCGAAGTGGCGATAAATCTCGATCCTCTCATCCAGTGAGAGCTGACTGTAAACTTCTCCCATAGCACCACCCAGTATAGGGTGTTGCACTTGCAGCGTGAATTTGGCGGATCCAGATGACCATCCTTTCGAGCAATCGGAAGTGAAGTGAACCGAGCAAGCGGCATGGCCATTCAACATCGGATATCAGATCTCCCTGGCGCCCTCCTGGGTCCCGAGCCAAGCCGGGATAACGGAGTCAGATGCGCTCCAGCAGTTCGGATTGCTACCAAGCGAGGACCCGCTCTGTGCACCCTGCGCGTAGGGAGGGAGAGAGAACGGCGGCAGTCTCCACATCGACGAACGCTTCTGCACCATCATCTGGGGAGAAGGAGCGGTCACAATAGGAATGAGAGTTTCGTTGAATCTCGATGGGTGTTGACGGTAGCAAGCCCAATTCGGCCATCCCCACGCAGGTTGGCTTTGGTGATTCATTGGAACGTCTAGTGCATCTTGAAAGTGGTGCTCAGCCGGCTCCGATTGCATCCCATCTCGCTGATTGTGCAAGCGGAGGGTCGTATGGATCTCCGCCTTCGCGGAGATGACGCACTGGGTAACCCAAGATAAGCTAGTCTGACTTCCGTATTTTAACGAATCGCTCGCCCGCTACCCGAACCTCTTCTCGATATAATCCTCAACGATGTCTTTGAACTCGGTCGCGATGTTCGGGCCGCGCAGCGTAATTGCCTTTGCGCCGTCGATGAAAACCGGGGCTGCTGGTTGTTCACCGGTGCCGGGTAGTGAGATGCCGATATCGGCATGCTTGGATTCGCCCGGGCCATTCACGATGCAGCCCATCACGGCAAAGTTCAGTGACTCGACACCCGGGTACTTCGCCTTCCAATCCGGCATACGTTCGCGGATCATATCCTGGACGTCCTTGGCCAGTTCCTGGAACACCGTCGATGTCGTGCGGCCGCAACCCGGGCAGGCGGTAACCACTGGCACGAACGCGCGGATATCCATCGTCTGCAGCAATTCCTGCGCGGCGCGAACCTCCTGCGTGCGGTCGCCGCCGGGTTCGGGTGTCAGCGAATAGCGGATGGTGTCGCCGATGCCCTGCTGCAGCAGGATGCCCATCGACGCCGATGAGGCGACGATACCCTTTGAACCCATGCCGGCCTCAGTCAGGCCGAGATGGAGGGCATAGTTCGAGCGTGAGGCCAGCAAGGTATAAACACTGACGAGATCCTGCACCGCAGAGACCTTGGCCGATATGATGATGCGGTCTGCGCCGAGGCCGAGCTCTTCGGCGCGTTTGGCCGACAGCAGCGCGGATTGGACAATGGCTTCGTGCATCACGGTGCGCGCCGGCAGCGGGTTTTCCACCTTTGCGTTTTCGTCCATGAGGTGTGTGAGCAGTTCCTGATCCAACGACCCCCAGTTGACGCCGATGCGCACCGGCTTGCCGTATTCCATCGCCTTTTCGACGATCGACGAGAATTGCGTATCTCGTTTGGCCTTAAAGCCGACGTTGCCAGGATTAATCCGATACTTGGCCAGTGCCTCCGCACAAGCCGGATTTTCAGCTAGGAGTTTGTGACCAATGTAGTGAAAGTCGCCGACAATCGGCACGTTAACCTGGATCTTGTCGAGGCGCTCGCGGATGTGCGGAACAGCTTTGGCTGCTTCGTCTCGATCCACTGTGATGCGCACCAGTTCGGAGCCCGCTCGGGCCAACGCCGAAATCTGCTGCACCGTTCGGTTGATATCGGCTGTATCCGTGTTCGTCATCGACTGGACGACCACGGGGGCATCGCCCCCCACGGTCACACCACCCACGTCGACTGCAATCGTCTCGTGGCGCGGCTTGCGAAGATCGGACATCGTCTGCCCCTCTGAAATGAACCTTTACGTCTCAGTGAGTTTAGACGCCACACATGTCAACGACGCAAACGGTCCATGAGTTCACTGGACGGATAGGAATCCGCCGGCAGACCAAAGCGCAACTGGGCTTTTTTCACGGCCGCTCGGCTTTTGGCCCCGTGCTTGCCATCGATCCCACCGGTATCGAAGCCGCGGCGGTTGAGCAGGCGCTGGACCTCCTTAATCCGCTTGTAGTCGAATTGTTCGACAGTTCCGCGCCCTGCCCGGTATCGCGGCGCGCCGGTCAGGCGGGTTGCGAGGTAGGCAGCGGTGATGGCGTAGTTCAGTGACTGGTTCCACTGTGGATAGATCTTGAAGTTCTCATAGGCGAGGAACGCTGGTCCATTTCGCCCCATTGGGAGCAACAGTGCCGCCTGCACGCCATCAGCCGGCACACGCTTGCCGTCCCGGGTCCGGACGCCCCAGCCGGCCCACTTGGACCGTGGGTGATAGATGGCGAGATCAGCCTCACGCCACGGCATTTTGCCTGGTACCTGGACTTCCTGCAGCCAGCGTTCACCGGCGCGCCAGCCCAGGTGCTTGATAAAGTTGGCGGTCGAGAAAATGATATCGGCATCTGACTTCATCATGTCGCGAATGCCGTCACCATCCGCATCGACGGCATGATTGAGATAGTGATCCGGGAGGAACTGTGTCTGGCCCAGCTCACCGGCCCAGGAGCCGACCAGCCGGTTCAGCGGAAGATATCCGCGATCAACAATCTTGAGTGCGGACGCAAGCTCACGGCGGAACAGTTCCGGGCGGCGACAGTCATAGGCCAGCGTCGCCAGCGAATTAAACACCGGGTACTGTTTGGAAATGCCTTTGCCAAAGTCACTTTCAAGCGCCCAGAAGGCCGCAATCACAGCACCCGGAACGCCATATTTCTTTTCTGCCGCACGGAACAGGCCGGCGCGCTGCTTCAGTTTCCGGCCACCGGCTTTGAGACGATGTGAGGAAACGAGTCGTTTCGAAAACTCTGCAAATGACAGCGAAAAGAAACTCTGTCGCCGATCCCGCTTAATAATCGCCGGGTCGAAACGAACTGGATCGTAAACCTTGCGGATCAGGGATTTTGAAACACCCTCGGCGACCAATTGCTTGCGAAAGTCCGCCTTCCACTTTTGAAAGCTGCCGGTGTTCCGGCAATTGGTCTTGGCCGATACAATCGTTGGCGAGATAGCCAGCAACGCCAGGCTCGCCGCGGCAACCGTCAGTCGGGACTTAAGCATTTGGATTACGATCGCTCTCTATGTTTTTGACACCGGGGAGTCAGAACCAATTCACGGCCACGTCAAGTCTATTGATCATTTGCCGTTGGAATTCCTCATCAACGCCAGTTTGCGCACCCTATTTTGCCAATTTTTGGAGTATGCTCGCGAACTTCCGAATTAGATATTTCAGTGTACCGCGATTGCAGTTTTCGCGAGTGCTATATACCAACAACGAGCTTCAGGTCGAAGTCTGGACGAGTATTCTATGGCGCTGAAACAACCAGCCGGGGCTTACATCATTGCCGCAAGGCGAACGGCACTCGGCCGGATCGGTGGACTCCATGCCACCCGCCGGATTGAAGACCTCGCCGCCCCTGTGATCTCAGCTGCGGTCGACGACGCCGGCATAAAGGCCTCAAGCATCGATGAATTGATCGTCGGCAACGCCACAGCTGGAGGCAACCCGGCGCGCCTTATTGCCTTGGCCTCCGGTCTGCCAGAGACAGCCAATGCCACCACTATCGATCAACAGGACGCCTCCGGCCTGGTCGCAATCATCCAGGCGAGCCGGTTGGTCAGCCAAGGTGACGCCGACGTTGTGATTGCAGGTGGTGCAGAAAGCCTGTCAACCGCACCCTGGCGTATCGCGAGGCCTAAGAATGCGCATCAAATGCCGCGTTTCATCCACCCGGATCCGGTATCCGACGCGGGACTGAACCTGCCATTTCCACTTGAATGCACTGAGAAGCTGGCGCGCGATCTCAATATTTCGCGGGCACGGCAGGACGCGTTGGCGGCAGGTTCGCTACAAAAGGCCGTTGATGCACGCAAGGCCAAACGATTTGACGATGAAATCGTGCCATTGAAGTCGCGCCGTGAGGAAGGGCGCGATCAAAGCACCGCCAGCGCCGATATCGACTATTTCGAAGACGAAGAGCCCTATCTCGAGGATACGGGAACGTTAACGCCAGCAAACACTTGCAGCTGGCACGATGGCGCAGCGTTCGTCGTCATTGTTTCCGAGGACCAGTGGCGGTCGCTCGGCACACCGCCGGCACTTTGTATGCTCTCAAGCGCTTCTGTGGGCGTGCCACCAGGAAGCGAGGCTGTCGCCCCGGTTGCCAGCGTCAAGAAGCTGTATAAACGCCTCAACGGGTTTGACCGCTCATCAATTGAGCTGCTGGAAACCAGCGAAACGTCTGCGGTACAGGTCATTGCCCTGGCCGAAGCGCTCGGAATCGAAGAAGCGGCCATCAACCCGGAAGGCGGAGCTCTGGCAAGGGGCCATCCCTTCGGCGCAGCAGGCGCATTGCTGGTCGTCCGCCTGTTTTCGCAGCTGGCCCGGAATTCCAAGCAATCGAAGCCGGCTTATGCCGTTGCCACCCAGGGTGCTCTTGGTGGTCTCGGAGTTGCGGCCCTGTTTGGTTCTGAAACCGGCGCCTGAAGAAATATTCAGCAAAATTCAGGCAGTTACACAGGCTTTCCCACAACGCTGTGGCGCCAAGTTAACAGATGACTGTTTTGTAACGTTTCAGAACCGGAACAACAGTGTATTATTTTCTTTGAGATCCTGGCCGTGCTGGTGACGCGCCGTTCCTATTCACAGGTACCGTTGCCGTGACTTCGTCCTGCCCTAGGACGGTCACAGGATAATGTTAGGCGGAGTATAACTGTTTGTGCGTTCCGGGATGGCACCTGTTTTCAGTCAGTTAACGCGTCAATTGTCGAACCGGAAGCCATCGCAGTCAGAGCGGCAGTCGGACGAGACGTTGGAGGACGGGAATGGATTTGGTCGCGATGGCTCAGGAAGTCGGCATACAACTGCCGTCGACGCAATCGCTGGTCACATTTACGATTGTCTGCGTGGTCCTCGCGTTAATCTATGCATCCAGCTTTGGGCGTAAGCTGCGCGAACTCCTCTCAGAGACGATATTTACGAATTGGCGCCTCGCCCTGCTTGGCGCAACCGGCCTGGTTTTGTCAGTTGCATCCGGTTGGACCACCTGGGACGGGATGCGCAACTTCACCCAGGAGCCGGTCCTCTCACTGATGATCACGTTCGGCATACAGGGAGTCATGCTAATCGTTGCCTGGCTCATCGGTGAAAGCTTTGCAACGGGCATGAACTTCCGTCCCGTTGCGCGGACTGGTGAGCGAAGCAACCGACAGACGCTGCTGGCTATGCAGCCCATCATCGGGACGATTATCGGCCTCTTGCTCTTCACAGCGATGGCGTTGTTGGTGCTGAACTATGCGGCACCGTCACAACTCAGTCAGCAGGATTGGGCGACCAACAGTTGGATGTTGCTTCCCGATAGCCTTTTGATCGGCGCGATTGTCATCCTG
Organism: Hyphomicrobiaceae bacterium; assembly: GCA_965247245.1. Classification (GTDB taxonomy): domain Bacteria; phylum Pseudomonadota; class Alphaproteobacteria; order Rhizobiales; family Hyphomicrobiaceae; genus Tectiglobus. The sequence goes on from CBDFGV010000002.1 coordinate 95,160, forward strand.
GTGACGGCAACGATCCTGCTCAACGCGGGCAGCGATATCGTCAGCGACTATCTCCAGGCCATGCGGGTGATGGTCCGCAGTGCTGTACTTTGGGTGATGTTTCTCGCCTGCATGGCGACCTCAGTTTTCTTCTCTTTTGACTCTCTGTTCTCCACCATCTTCCCGAAAGAAGAGCGCGTACGTGCGGCTGAGCTTCGCGCGCAGAACCGCGTTGCCGGCGTTGTAAATGATATCGGTGGCCTCGCCGCTCTCCGCCGTATCGAAGAGCGTGATCGCCTGTTCGAAGCCGACGGCTGGAAACAATACGACCGGACGCTCGATCGTTTGGTTTTCGAGGCCCGGCAGGCGCCGGACGCAATCCGCGGTTTCTTCGAAAACAAGATGCGTGAGCGTCAAAAGCTCGTTGCTCAGCGCCAGGAAGAGAAGGCATCCGCCGAGGGACAACAGGTCCAGCTCAATCAACGCACCGGCGCACTCAATACGCAGATCGGCCGAGCGCGCGAGGTTGCCAATCAATTGAAGCCAGTGATCGAGGACCTCAAGTCCAAGATCTTCGCCAAAGATCGTGAGATCGTTGCCAAGAAGGCGGAAGCAGACGCGGAAGCCGGCGGGATCGGGGTCACAGCCAAAGAGGGCAAGGGGCCTAAGTATCGCGAAATCTCCAAGGAGCTGCGCAATCTTAACGCGGAGAAGAGAAATCTTCAGCTACAGCTCCGCGAGTACCAGCAGCGGCTCGACACCGCACTGACGGATGTCAGCAACGGCGAGCGCGAATTGGCAAACGCACAGGGCGAGCTTGCAACGCTGAAAGGCCGGGCGACCACCGCTGCCCGCTTGATTGAGTTAGCCAAGCAGTCCAATCAGTCCGTCGAGCCGACGTTTGATCCGACTAACGGGCTGCGTCAGCTTGAGGTGGCCCGGATCCAGTTTCGGCAGAAGCCGACACAGGAAGGCCTGGCCCGGATCCAGGGGCTGTGTGCGACGATGCTCGGTGCGATGTCCGAGGTGCCGTCTCTGAAGTCGCGTGCCCAGTCAATCAATTGCGATCCCGGAACGGCATCGGAAGCGTCAGAGCGTGTCTTCGCCCTTAACACCGGCTTGGCAGTTCTCACTGCGAACTGTATCGGCGGTGAAAAGTTGCCCAAAACAGGTGGTGCCGACGGTCTATTCCAATTCGCCCGCCAGTGTGTGCAGGACTCCGGACTACCAAGCCGCGACACGGATGAGTTGCGCACCCGCATCAACTATCTTGAGCTCAACCGTGATGACAAGGCCCACCGCTTCGTCGTGACATCCAATGCGTTCCAGGATGGCAACAAGCTAGCCTACCTGGCGTTGGCGATCGCAATCGCGATCGACGCTCTCGTGTTCATGTCCGGTTTGTTTGGTGCCAACGCAGTCCGGTCGCCACTGTCTGACGTTCCAAGTCACAAGGGCCGCAGCGCTCAGCAGCTGGAAGCCATCATCGATACGGCCCTCCAACCGCAGCCTTTCGACAATGCCAAACTGGTGCTGGATTACTTGAGGCCAATTACGCCGCAAGGCGGCTTTACCGGCCAGATCATCATCGAGGATCAAGACTCGAATAGCGCAGCATTGAGGAAAGTGCTCAACGCCGCCAGCTCGATCGGCGCGGTGCGCCATCTCGATCAAAACGAGCGTGCCTATCAGGTTCGCTCAGAACTGTTCGAGTATCTGTCACTGGTTGCCAAGCGCGCATATGAGAAAGACGAGAGCATTGCGCAATTGGCTGAGCTTGAGCGCACCGTTCTCGATGCGCTGGCACCCCAGGTCGGCGCAAACGCCAAACTGGTTCTCAGTCACATGCACCCGATGCTTGAGCAGCATGGCTTCATGGCCGAGGTCCGGCTGCAAGACATTGCTGAGCCCGATGACCTGCTCACCGTGCGCGGTGTCCTCAATGCCGGCGCCATCTACGAGCGGGTCCAGCGGGCCGGCGAAGATGCGAACCACTTCTACATTCATGCAGACTTCTTTAAGACCCTGTCGTCACTGCGCAGCCGCTATATGTCGACGGGTTCGCGGCTGGCAGAAGAAGCCGGTCCAGTGCCGTTGCAGGTGAGCCATGATCATACGCAGTCCGGCAAAGCCTCGGTTCCTGCCCCGTTGCCGACCAACAAGATCTCGGGCCAGGATCGCACCGGCCAGACTATTTCTGCACCAGTTGAAACCAGGCAGATAGCTCATGAGACCCAGCGACCACGCCATCGCGATGAGTTTTCGAGAATATTCTTGGAGAAGCTCGGCGTAGACCACGCGAAATTCTCCAATGTGCATGGCGACATTTACAGTGCTGCACAAGCAGCGAGCGAGTCTTTCAAGCGCCTTCGCAAAAACTTTAGAGGTTTAGACAATCAGGTTGAACTTGAAGACCGCGAGGCGCGTGCTCAGTTGGAAACAACGAAGGCTCATCTTCAGTATGACGTGCCTGAAGGCGACAAAGATGCGCTGCGCGAGATCGACGAATCCCTGAAGGAAATCGGTGATCTCTGGGATGTCATCTTGCTCTCACCAAACGGTCCGATCGAGCGTCTCATGGAACGCACAGTCCGGGAGCTTGAAGCTGATAACGCTGACGGAAAACTGGATGTTGGAGAAAGCGCACTTTATGACCTAGCGCACCGGATACATAAGGCGCTCAAAGACTCCGACCGCAACTCTATGGTCGCGTGGAGCAGCCTCGGTGGCGCATTCGACAACATCAGCGATCAAACCGACAATGTGCGCCAGTTGCCAAACATCGCACAACGCTAATTCGCGAGAGGTTTCAATTTACAAAAAAGGGGCGCGGTCCTAGCCGGATCGCGCCCCATTATCTTCCAGAATGGCGAACGCCGGTCTAGCGCGGCTCGACGACCGTCTGCTGCTGCTTGCCGAGACCTTCTATTTCCAACGTCATGGTATCGCCGACATTGAGGAAGACCTGCGGATCCATGCCAAGGCCGACGCCTGGAGGCGTGCCGGTCGTGACGACATCGCCGGGCTCCAGGATCATGAACTGCGAGATGTAGTGCACGAGATGCTGGATCGAGAAGATCATCGTGTTGGTATTGCCGGTCTGCATCCGCTTGCCGTTGACATCCAGTGACATGGCAAGGTTCTGGACGTCGCCAATCTCGTCCGGGGTAACCAGCCAGGGGCCCAGTGGTCCGGATGACTCAAAGCACTTGCCCTTCATCCATTGGCCACCACGCTCGGCCTGGAAGTGGCGCTCTGAGACGTCATTGCAGATACAGTAGCCGGCAATATGCGATAGCGCGTCAGCCTCACTCACGTATTGCGTCTTCTGGCCTATAACGAAGGCGATCTCAATTTCCCAGTCCAGCTTCTTGGAACCGCGCGGCATGATGACGTTGTCATTCGGCCCGACGATGCAGTTCGCCAGCTTATTGAACAGGATAGGCTCTTCCGGGATTGGTGCGCCCGTTTCGCGGGCATGGTCCTCATAATTCAGTCCGACAGCTATGAAGTTCCGCATACCGGTGATCGGTGCGCCGATGCGCACGCCTGCTGGCGCTGTCGGCAGGCCCGCGACATCGACGCCCTGGAGCTTTGCCAGGCTAGCCGGAGTGACGGCCTCAGGGCCAATATCGCTAATGTGTCCGGATAGATCACGGATGTTGCCATCGCCATCAAGAATACCGGGTTTTTCTGAGCCGGCATCACCAAAGCGGACCAGTTTCATGTTTTGTCTCCTCCAGGCGTGATGTGTTGCGAAAGCCTTACGACTTACAGCAGGCCGCGTCCAGAGCCGGGGCAGAGCCATTGTGCCCCTGAGCGGCACGAACCCACACTTCCCTCCCGACCGAAATCGAATTAGGACTTCAAGCCAGGATAACGGCCGAGCACAGGCAGAGTTGCCAGAATTGTCTTGGGGAGGATGCGATGGCACAAACCGCAGCCACGACGGGGGAGCGTAAGGTTAACATTAGCCCGGCTGAAATGCTGGCTAAGGTTGGCGAAGAGGTCGGCGTTTCCGACTGGATTACCGTTGATCAGGAGATGATCAACACCTTTGCCGACACGACACTGGACCACCAGTTCATTCACATTGACCCGGAACGGGCCAAGGCCGAGACACCATTCGGCGGCACCATCGCCCATGGGTTCCTTATCCTGTCGCTGATGGCCAAGATGTCATACGACGCGGTGCCCGGCGTTGTTGGTACGACGATGGGCGTCAACTATGGTTTCGAGAAGCTCCGTTTCATCACACCAGTACGCAGTGGCGCCCGCGTTCGCGGACGCTTCATTCTTGCTGAAGCCGAAGAGCGCGCACCGGGTGAGATCACCATGAAGTACAACGTTGCCGTCGAGATCGAGGGCGCCCACAAACCGGCCATCGCAGCGGAATGGCTGACACGCGTATATTATGAGGCAGACAAATGAGCATCCGGTTTGACAACAAAGTAGCAATCGTGACAGGCGCGGGCACAGGACTTGGCCGATCTCACGCCATGGGATTGGCTGCCCGTGGCGCCAAGGTTGTTGTCAACGACCTCGGCGTGGCACGCGATGGCACAGGTTCATCTCAGACGCCCGCTGAAGAGGTGGCGAGTGAGATTAACGCGGCTGGCGGCGAGGCCATCGCCCACGGCACAAGTGTAACGGATGCGGCAGGCGTCGAAGATATGGTCGGCCAGGCCATGTCGAAGTGGGGCCGTGTTGATATTCTGATCAACAATGCCGGCATTCTGCGCGACAAGACCTTCGCCAAGATGACGCTGGAAGACTTTCAGAACGTGGTCGACGTCCACTTGATGGGAACAGTGACCTGCACCAAGGCGGTTTGGGAAATCATGCGCCAGCAAAACTATGGCCGCATCGTTTTCACGAGTTCATCGTCTGGCCTCTACGGCAATTTCGGTCAATCCAACTACGGTGCGGCCAAGGCTGCCATGATGGGGCTGATGAATGTCTTGCATCTCGAAGGCGCCAAGTACGACATCCGCGTCAATACACTGGCCCCAACGGCCGCAACCCGCATGACGGAAGAACTTATGCCGCCGGAAATGCTCGAAGTCCTGAAACCGGAGTCGATTACACCTGGCGTGCTCTACCTCGTCTCGGAAGACGGTCCATCTCGTTGCATCCTGGCTGCCGGCGCAGGCTGTTTCGCCCGGACAATGGTCTATGAAACACCTGGCATTTATCTCAGTGCCGACGAGAACTCACCTGAGGCGGTTGCCGCACAGTTCGAGCAAGTATCAGCGCCGGACGGGCAGCTCGCACTGCAGCAAGCGTTTGAGCAAACGGAAGCCTTTGCAGCTCGGGCCGCCAAAGCCATGGGCATCACGTTGCCACCACGTCAGGGCTGAGGTCGGACTAAACGATCCCTCCGATGGATAGGTCGCCCGAACAAAGGGTGAAGGACAGTAACTGGCCGAGCACTTTCGTCTGTAACGTCCCACTTCATCCCTGATGAACGTCGGAGCTGGGCTCCACTTCGTGTGGTTGATGTGTTTCAGTCCTCGAAAGCGCACAGCAAGCGCGCAACGAGGTCAGGGGAAGCGTTCATGAAATTCGGTCTCAGATATTGCAATACAGGCCGCTTTGTCGATCCCAAGGAAGCTGTCGCGCTCGCCCAGGCGGGAGAAGAAGCTGGCTTTGAATCGCTATGGACGGTCGAGCACACGGTCGTGCCCGCCAACTACGCTTCGCGCTATCCTTATTCAGAAGATGGCCGGATGGCAGGCGGTCGCTACGATATCCCGTTACCGGACCCATTGATCTGGATGACCTATGCTGCCGCCGTTACATCCAAGATCAAGCTGGCAACCGGCGTCCTGATATTGCCGCAGCACAACCCGGTCATCACGGCCAAGCAGGTTGCAACCCTCGACTACATGTCGGATGGGCGTGTCATGCTGGGCATCGGTGTTGGCTGGCTTGAGGAGGAATTTTCCGCGCTTGGTGTCCCGTTCGAAAAGCGCGGCCGCCGTGCCGATGAGTATGTGGCGGCCATGCGCGAACTTTGGAGTGCTGATGCTGCGACGTACCAGGGCGAGTTCGTCAACATCAAAGATACCTATTGCCGTCCGCAGCCGCCCAACGGCTCTGTCCCGATCATCGTCGGCGGCGACTCAAAAGTGGCTGCCCGTCGCGCCGGTCGCCTCGGCGATGGCTATTTTCCAGCCCGTGGCGCTCCGGAAGATCTATTTCAAATTGTTCGCGACACAGCGGTCGAGCATGGCCGCGATCCTGATGCAATTGAGTTTTCAGTCAGCATACCGGACGATCCTGACGAAATTCCGCGGCTTGCGTCACTCGGTGTCAAGCGTGTTTTGGTTTCCGTATCGCCGATGGCTGGCATGCCCGCGAAGGTGAAACAGGCCGAAGATGTACTGAAGTGGAAGGATGTGATCGAGAAGTACGCGGACTGCTGATGACACCGCCATATCTGCCGCTATAGTCAGGCTTAACGACGACAATACCAATCAACGAATAAACCTGAGAGGAATGACCCATGCGCCAAGCCGTTATCGTCTCCACCGCCCGCACGCCCATCGGCAAAGCCTACCGCGGAGCCTTCAACAACACCTCGGCACAGGAGCTCGGCGGCCATGCTATCAAGTCCGCCGTTGAGCGCGCCAAGATCGATGCCGCCGAAGTTGAAGACGTGATTGTTGGCGCAGCGCTGCAGCAGGGTTCCACAGGCTATAACATTGGCCGCCAGGCAGCCCTGCGCGCCGGTCTGCCTGATACTGTTGCTGGCATGTCGATCGACCGTCAGTGCGCCTCCGGCATGATGGCCATAGCGACGGCTGCCAAGCAGGTCGTGCATGATGGCATGCAGATCACTATTGGCGGCGGCCTTGAGTCGATCTCGCTGGTTCAGAACGAACACCGCAATGCCTACCGATCGCAGGACGACTGGCTCAACGAGCATGTACCAGCCGTTTACATGTCAATGCTGGAAACAGCTGAAACTGTTGGTGAGCGCTATGGTGTTTCACGCGAAGCCCAGGACGAGTTCGCATTTCAATCACAGCAGCGCACGGCTATTGCACAGCAGGCCGGCAAGTTCGACGACGAGATCGTACCGCTCAAGTCAACGATGTTGGTGCAGGACAAAGAGACGAAAGAAATCTCTGAGCGCGAAGTGACGTTGGAGAAGGACGAAGGCAATCGTCCGTCGACAACCATGGACGGTCTCTCCGGCCTGCAGCCGGTGTTCAAGGACGGCATGGTGATCAAGGAAGGCAAGCACATTACAGCCGGCAACGCTTCGCAGCTCTCTGATGGCGCTTCTGCGTCTGTGGTGATGGAAGCCAAGGAAGCGGAGAAGCGCGGATTGCAGCCGCTGGGCATCTACAAGGGCATGGTGGCTGCCGGTTGCAACCCGGATGAAATGGGCATCGGCCCGGTGTTCGCCGTTCCAAAGCTGCTCGAGAAGCACGGGCTCAAGATGGATGACATCGGCCTTTGGGAACTCAATGAAGCGTTCGCTGTTCAGGTGCTGTACTGCCGTGACCAGCTCGGCATTCCGAACGAGAACCTGAATGTCAACGGCGGTGCGATTTCCGTCGGTCACCCATATGGCATGTCCGGTGCCCGCCTTGTTGGCCACGCTCTTATTGAGGGCAAGCGTCGCGGCGCGAAGCACGTTGTCGTCACCATGTGTGTCGGTGGCGGAATGGGTGCGGCCGGCTTGTTTGAAGTCGCCTAACCTCTTTGCAAGTTCTGGGCGCTGCTTTCTGGCAGCGCCCCGGTACCAACGCGCCATTGCGGTCACACCCCAGGATCCATGCCAGCACTAGTCTGGCACGGCCGATGCCAGCTTCCCCAACAAATGATCAAGTTGCTTGCGCTCCTCCGAACTCAAGGCGGAGAGGATCAACTGTTCGCGCTCCTGGAACAGCGGGATGATCTGGCGGTGCAGGCGCTCTCCCTTCGGCGTAATTCTGAGAAGCACCTGGCGACCATCGGTTGGATGCGGCGAGCGGGTCAGATAGCTCTCGTTCAGCATGCGGTGAACGGCCCGCGAGATGGAATTGCGCGGCCGTCCGGTGACGTCCGCCACGTCCTGCGCTGTCAGATCATCGACGTACGACAGGCAGAACAACAGCAGGTACTCGCCGCGGCTGAGCCCAAACTTCCTTTTGATTTCGTCATAGACCGGCAGCACGAGGCGGTTGGCCAGGTAAGAGATGCGGAAGGTATCGCGGACGTCGTTCCGCTCAAACACACCGGCGATTAAAGACCCCGGGCTTTGATGATCCGCTGACTGGTCCGTCACCGGCTGCGCGCGCGTCTTGCTCATTGTGCATCTCGATCAAGCTATTCGACGTTCTCATGCGCGATTGGCCCGTCCTTCGTCAACTTGGCGATTGCGCTCAAGTCAGCCAGACGATCCTTTCTTGACAGCCCCGTCCACAATCAAAGTCCATTCAGCCGATGAGCCTACATTGACATATTGTTCCATTTGGAACAATATGGTTGCGCATTCAAGTTTCGAAACGGCGGCGCACCTGCGCGCTCCGCCAAGAGAAGACCAAAACTTCAAGACAGGGAGGATTCTCATGACACCGGAAGAAATCCTATCAAACCCAGCGCGTGTCCTGTCTCAGGCACAACGCGAGCTATACTTCGAGAAGGGCTACGTCAGCGTTGAAAGTCTGGTGCCGCAGGACATTCTCGCAGGGCTCATCGCGGTGACCAACGACTTTGTGGATGCCAGCCGCAAGGAAACCCAGGCCGGCAAGGTGTTCGATATCGGACCTGGCCATAGTGCGGATAATCCCGTGCTGCGCAGGCTCAAGCAGCCGGACGATCGGCACGAGACGTATTGGAACTTCGCCAAGGGATTGATGGCCGATGTTGCGGCCGACCTTGTTGGGCCGAACGTCGTGTTTCACCATTCGAAGTTGAACTTCAAATGGTTCGACGAGAGCGACACCGTCAAGTGGCATCAGGACATCCAGTTCTTCCCGCATACCAATTACAACGTCATCACGATCGGCTGCTATCTGGCTGACACCGACATGAACAACGGGCCTCTGGCCGTCAAACCCGGATCGCACAACCAGCCGCTGTTTGATCAGTATGACAAGGATGGCAACTGGACCGGCATGCTGAGCGATGATGATGCCGATACGATTGACATGGGTGATGTCGAGTATCTCACCGGTCCGGCTGGCTCAATCACCGTCCACAATGCACGAACGCTCCACTACTCGCCCTCGAGTAAGTCGCCCGTGCCCCGCCCGCTGCTTTTGAACTGCTATACCTCGGCTGATGCCAAGCCGTACACACCACATCCAGATCCTTCATCGCACACCTATGAGATCGTGCGCGGAGAAAACGTCAGATGGGCATCTCACGACCCACGGCCCTGCCAGGTTCCACCGGACTGGTCCGGTGGCTACACATCGATCTATGCGGCGCAGTCTGGAGAAGACAAGGCACAGCCCGCAGGAATGATGTAAGTGGCTGGCTCGCCAGTGGTCGGCGTTCAGGCTGAGAGGCCCTAAGACACGATCACGCCACTTTGCGCAGCTCCGGCGACACCTTTTGTACGCCGGACAAGCGCTTTAACTCAGCAGCAAAATCTTTGAGCGCGCGCTTGCCATTCGGCGTCATCGCGTAAACACCGGTCTCAACGCGCTCAAACCAACCATAGTGGTTGTCTGCCATGATGCGACGGGCACGCTCGACGCTGCTCACTTCCGCAACCTTGGCCGCCTTGGTCGGTCCGTTGACCTTCAAGACTTTGAGGCAACGCAGGGCGTCCTGTCGATAAGCCGTCATCAAGCCAGTGCGGGTCGCTCCGCCCGTATTGGGATCGCCGACACGTTTGGCAAACTCGCGCAGCAACCTTGACTGTTTCGCCTTTGATTTGCGCGGATTGTAAGGGCCAGGATCGAGATGGATTTGCACGAAGCCATCGCTCAGTCTAACCGTGATCAACCCGATACCCAGCCTGCGGCAAAGGCTGGTATTGTTCTTCAAGGCTTTTAGGAACGCTCTTCCGCTGCCGCGCGGGACCGCGACGTAGACATTGTCCGTCACCGCCAGGCGCTCGATGGCCTGGTGAAACAGCGACAGTGAGAACCCCGTTTTAAGCTCCACCACGACAAGACTGTCCGTGTCCCGGCGCGCGACCACGTCGGCCGAGCCGATCTCACCTTTGACTTCATAGCCTTGGCCTTCAAGCAGCTGCTTGATGGGGGCGTAAAGTTCCACTTCGCGAATCGTCTTGCTCATCGTGGGGAGAGGTAGCCACAAGTCGTTGGATTGGCCAAGAGCCGAATGCCAGGGCCGGGGATCGATGACGCGCCAGGGCAGGTGTTGGTGGGGAAGTATTAGCTATTGCAGTTGGCCGAACATATAAACCTGTGCGAGCCAGCCCATCATCAATAGGCCCATGCAGGCATGCACGAGTACAAACAGCCGCCAACCCTGTCCGGATTTTCCGGTCGGTGGTTCGTCGCTCCGTAGTAGCATCTTGTTGCCGGAGAAACCCTTGATCCAGGTGGCCGTCTCGGTTGGAACAACGATCTTGACGTCTGGCGCATGCCGCAACTGGAGCTCGCTGGAGCTGCCATCCAGGTACCAGCTCGTGCCCCAGCCCTGAATATCGCTATGCGGGATGAACAGCGGCATATGGAACAGCGAGAATACCGGCATGACGCGCAGCGACACGCCGGCTTCGTTGACGCCGATCGAAACAATCCCTTTGAGTGAGTTGAAACCACCGAGACCAAGCAGAACGGCGTTCTGCATATGACGGGTCTCACCGGTATGCTCGTCATCCGTTGCGTAGTGTTCGGCGAGATAGCGCCAACGACGCGCGTTCGCCCACAGCATGCCGCCAAAAATCAGCACAAAGACGGATATTCCGAAGAGGCTTAGCAAAACATTTACTCTGACAATCCACGTCCAAACCGAAGTTTAGCAAGGCGCTGTAAATTCTTGGTAAGCGCCTGGAAAGTCGAAGACAGGGGGCGTCAGAGATTGCGAGCGGCTGTCCCGTCTTCAGAGCGCGGGCTGATCGCGCAGGCGCTGAAATTCCTCGGATATGATGACCGCGATCGTGCGGCAATCATCCTCTGTGAAGGTCAGCGGCACCCGCAGATCACATGTTGTTGCCAACGTTTCCTGCGTTTGCGGCAACTCCGGTATGTCTTTCAGATAAGCCCAGGAATCAAATCGGCTGGTGAAGGCCTGAGGTTCGTCAGCTCCAAACCACTTGATGTCGACACCGCGCTCGGCGCAGGATTTCACCAGAGGCGGGATGCCTTCGCGACCAAGCGCAACCGCCTGAAACTGGATCGAGGAACCGACAAACTGTTCGTGTTGATGCCGCTCTGGCAACCTCAAGCCATTGATCCCTGATAAGCCGGACTGCAGCACGGAATAACGCGCATTCCAGCGCCGGACACTGTCTTCAAGCGTCGGCAGTTGGGCGCGTATCAGCGCGGCGCGAAGGTTATCCATGCGCGCTGAGCAGTTTGGGCTCTCAAGCCGGGTCTGACGAAACACCGCTTCATCCGGAATGGCACCGTGGGCGGCATAGTTCATGTAGGAACCGGAAATGACGACGGCACGCGATGCAAGCTCGGCATCGTTGGTTGTCAACAAGCCGCCTTCGCCGGAGTTGATGTGCTTGTAGGTTTGCGTCGAGAAACAGGCGACGCGTCCAAAGTTACCGGATCGTACGCCCTTCCAGCGCGCGCCCATGGTGTGGGCGCAGTCTTCGATGAGGCAGATGTCTAACTCATTGCAGAGGGCGACAATAGCATCCATGTCGGCAATGTGCCCACGCATGTGCGACAGCATGAAATACCGTGCGCAACTTGCCTCAGCCTTGGCTCTGAGATCGTCGAGGTCCGTATGCCAGTTCTCGTCAATATCAACGAGAACAGGTTCCCCGCCGGCCGCATGGATCGCGCCGGGTACCGGGGCCAGTGTATAAGCGTTGGCGAGGACCTTGGTTCCAGGTATTACGCCAACAGCGCGCAAAGCAATCTGGAGAGCTTGGCCACCTGATGTCGTCGCCAGGCAGAACTCGGCGCCCTGCCACGCCGCGTACTCCTGTTCCAGCAATGTCGCTTCCGCAACTTCGCCGGCAACGACATTGTAGCGATGCAGTCGTCCACTTCTGAGAATCTCGCTGGCACGCTCAACCGCTGCCTCCGGGATCGGCTCCTGTTGCGTGAACGGTTTTTCGAAGCGCACTGTCATGACGGCTCCATCGGCTGGCATTTCGTTGGGTGATCGCACCACTTAGTTGCCTTTTGGCACGGTCGCACGACAATGCACACCACCGTGGTCAAGCCGTCGCCCCTGCGTAATACGTGCCTTTGCCATCCTGCACAACAATACCGCTCCGGCCTTTGTGCAGGGCCGCCCCCTGAGAGATCGGTCGGCCGTCATCGCGCAACCACAGGCGCAAGAGGTGCCGCTTCTTGGCCGGGTCATCTGAGTCCTCAAACTCGGATCGAGAATGTAGGAGATGGCAATTGTTCATAAAATTCAGGTCACCCGCCTGCATCATGTAGTCCAGACGGATCTCCGGGCGATTGGCCACGTCGTCAAAGTAGTCGAGTGCCGCCAGTTCGGCATCGCTTAGTGCGACATGCCCTTCCTTCACGGCGAGGTCGATATAGCCGCGGATGAAAATCACCGTCGCGACCTTGTTGGCGAAGGAAAAGATCGGAATGCGTTCCGGCGTCACCGGTGGTTCGCCCGGGGCCTGCTCGCCGAAACGATGGTGGAAGTATCCGTTATAAAGGCAGGCTAGAAGATCCGGGCGTTCCTCATGCATGACATTGTGGATTGCAAGAGCGCTGGCGCAGCTGCTCTCACCGCCGCGCATCGCCGGGCGGATGCACAGCATCCCGATATGATCACATCGGTCGGTGTGCAGCTGCAGTTTGCGCCGGCTGCGGTAGGCCCGCTCATTGCGATCCTTGTCACCGATGTTAATGACGTCGCCGACCAGATCACCCATCGCGCTTTGTGACGTCGGACGACCGAAGTGGCAACCAAGCCCCAGGTAAACGAGACGCAACTCGGCTAAATCGAAATCGTCGACAGGAAAGCCCTTGAACGCGACGAGACCGCGTCCGTCATCTAACTCCTGCTTCCATTGCGTGATCTCGCTCTTGATCTCAGAGAGCTGAAACGTCTCAGTTGAGACCAGATCCAAGCGATCCAGCGCATGCGGCCAACGCTTGAGCGCACTCTTCAGTGCTTCGATGTGGCGCCGCTCAAAACCAATGGCAACCTGATCGAGTGAGCCGATCTGGGCAGTCTGCCAGGCGGCGGCGTGGTTAATCGCAGTGATATTCGATGACGTCATGATAAAATCTCTAGAGTCGCAAGCCGACTAACGTTCTGAAGCAGTATCTCGACAGGGTTCGTGCATTCCCAGTCAATCCGCTGTTGGCGGCAGGTGTCAATGACTATTGGCAATGGAATGGTGTCTGGCAGACCATGGAAAGTGCTCCTCAAGGGAATAAGTTCAAAGGCTACTCCAAAACGACCTGTTCGAACTTCTCGCTGAGGTGAATATCGGTCGTCTCGAGACGACCAGGGCCGAGGTTCTCAAACTTGTGTGGAATGTTCGCCGGCCCGAATACAATCTCGCCGGCTTTTGCTTCGAGCGCCTGATCGCCTACGGTGAAGCGCGCGCGCCCCTGGCGGATGATGAAGACCTCGTCATAGGTGTGGACATGAAGCGGCGGGCCGGCGCCGATGGTTTCCGTTGAATAGAACAGCACAGTGACATTGGTGCCGACGCTCATACCTTCGAAGCGTCCAACCCATTGGTCTGCCTCGCGCGCCCACTGCTCGCGCTTGATCAGTGCTGGTGTTCTGTCCATCTGCAGCATCCTCTTCAGCCAGTATCGTTAGACGATAGATAGCTAGAGATTGCGTCAGATCAACAGCGCATCCAGTGGCTGCGGTGGGCAAGCGTATCCGAGGCAGTGGTGCACGCATTGGGGGCCGCACCAGCGACGCACGGCACAGATCAACTACACCGGGCAGACAGCATCCGTTCACACTCACAAGACAATTGCGCTGATCAGCGTTCGCAAGCACGCATCAGCAGTGTCGACACTGCCAGTAGACCACCGCCCGCATGCAATGCAGGAGGCGCTCAACGATACTCGCCCCGATGGAGGACTCCCGTGCGCGCGGCACACGCTCCGAAGGGCGACACGTCCACACGCGATGCAGCGCGCAGCCAATCCTAGAACGGCACGCCGACTTTGAGGCTGCCGCCGTAGGCGTTGTAGCCGTCAGCGCCGATGCCGTCGTAGAAACCCTCGCCGGTGATCGCCACGCCCTGCGGCAGACGGATGGAGAGGCCTGCCTCGGTGCGTGCCCGGAACTTGTCAGAGCCGGTGACGGCAAAGCCGGTGTCGATATCGACCTGATCGGTGCGCTTGAAGTCCCAGATGCCGTTGATGGCAACAAACGGTGCGATGGTCGTGCCGTCGGGGCGCCTGAATGACGTCGAGAACTTCGGCCCGAATGTCAGGCGGCCCAGCTCGACGGTTTGCGCGCCAATGGCATAGCCGTTGCTGTCGGTGTAGGCCTTTTGCTCTTCTGAGAAGTAGATGACACCAATGTGTGGGGCGACGTGCACCCCGCCGAAGGAGAAGTCACCGGTCAGGCGGCCACGCAGCAGCTTGCGCTGACCATCGAAGTCGTCGGTATAGGTATTGTAGGGGCTGACCTCGTTGTTGGATTTACCCCAGGCGGCGCGGGCATCGAAGATCAGACTGGCGCTGAGCCTTGCGACGACATAGGGACCAACCATCCAGCCTTTGCCTTCGATGGCATAGTCGTTGACGTCGTCTTCCTCATCGGTGCGGTCGAACTGTGCGATCAGACCGACGACAAGACCATCGCGAAAGCGGTAGTCCGCACCGACATAGAGCAATCCAAAGTCACTCTTGGCAGTGTCATCATCAACCCGTGCCCACGTCCCTTCGGCCCACAGTCCAAACCGCGGTCGTGGTATCAAGTTGTCTAAGGCGTGACCGTTCTCAGGCGCATCTTTGAGGCTACCGCTCTGCCTGGTGTCCCGCTTCGCGCCGAGTGCCATCCTAGAATGGGTATCGCTAACGCGCTTTTGCTTAGCGAACCGCGTGCTGCCGATCGCCTGGCGCAGGCTGGTGGCGAATGCGAGGTTGTTGTTGCTGGCCGTGCCCTCGCCGGTAACACTGACCGGACCAGTCGCGCCGCTGCCGGTGCCGCCACCACCGAGCCGCTTGGTGAGGTCTGGCTCCTGACCGACAATCTGTGATGCGCGCCGGCCCATGAAGTTCGAGATGATGCGCTGCGTCCGGGCGACGGTCTGCGCACCGCTGCTGCTTGAGGCAGAACTGTCCGAACCTTTGATGGTTATCGTGAGTGTTTCAGGGGTTGTGGTGGCACTACTGACCAAGAAATCAAAACCGAAATCAGTTGGATCATTGGGCGTGAATGTTGCGCTGACGTCGATACACTCACCAATGACAAAGGTTCTTGGCGTCCCCAAATCAGAACCATTGGTTTCATCTACCAGCTCAACTTCTGGATCCGGTGCACCGGGGTCCACTAAGTTGATCGTGTTAGTGGCAGCCACATTAAAGTCCGCCAAGTCCAAAGAACCGGTGTTGCAAATCGTATAGGTCAGCGTGATCGGCGTACCGGCTGTCTGTGTTCCCTGGTCATCGGTGTCACCGTCGCTGAATGACACGCCGTTGCGTTCAACATCGATGCTCGGCCCGACTGTCGTGGCAGCTGTGCCGCCATACCGCTCCTGCCCCCCTCCTGCGAGCGTGGCTGCCGTTATTGTATACTCGTCACTCGCACGGCTGAGCGTACCGCCGGAGAACGAGAAATCTTCGTCACCGTTTTCCCAAAAAACGTACAGCTCACAGGATTCACCATTCTGCAGCTCGATAGTTCCGACTGCGGTTCCAACCCCACCAATCGTCGCGCCAGCACAGATGATTGTGGTAATGTCAACTGGATCACCCAGAATATTGCTAGAGAAATCCCCGAGAACGATTTTTACAGGGTTGCCGTCAGCCGACCGAGGGGAACCTCCAGGCAAGAAAAGATCAAACCTAAGCCTCGGATTATCTGTCGGATCAATGTAACCGCTTTCGGGACTCCTATCCAATAGACAATCATCGCCAGTACTTTCGAGTGATCGCACCTGCCCCCCGTTGTTGCCAAAACTCGTCGCATCCGGACAACTGACCTGTGCACGTGCATTTTCAGGGGCCATCACACTGCCAATCGAAAGCATCGTGCAGGCAACGAAGATCACACTCAATATGTGCTGGCGCATGGCGCAAGCCCCCCGTCCCAAAATCAATCTGACCCAATTTAGGTATTAGGATAGATGCGAAGCGGTGTGTTATGCCGAAACCGCAAAGCCAAAATGGTCATGTGTTCGGAGAGTTCGCCAGCTCATCGGGCATTGAAGAAATGCATTAAGCGGCCTGCGCAGCACCGTGATCGCTTCGTCACAGGTGACAAGTTTTTTGCTTGGTGCTTCGACTAGTCTGTCGCCAACTTCGTCCTGAGGAATGGCAGACACAGCAGGCCACCGACGAAGAACGCGAGACCGCCAAACAGAAACAGCAGCGCGTAGGAGCCGGTCGCATCGAGCATGCCCGGGATCAGGATACCGCCAACTGCTGCACCGATGCCGTTGCCGACAATCGTTGTCCGCATCATGGCCGGTGTCTGTGCGGCGCTGCCGAGGTCGCGCGCACGCGCCGCGATCATGGTCGAGACGCCGGGCTGAATTCCGAAGATAACAGTCGACGCGATGATCAACGCGTAATCCGTTGCAAAGGCAGGTGCGGCGACACCGAAGGCCAGGACAAAGTAGATCGCTGTGGTCGCCAATGCGGTTCCGACACCGCGAGCCAGTGCAGCAACCAGGATCGGGCCGAGGATTCCAAACACGCCGATCGCCACCCAGTGGGCGCCTGCCACATCATAGCCCTGGCCAAGCCAGCGGGCGATGTAGTCAAACCAATAGATTGTATGTGGCACCAGACCGACTGAGAAAAGAAAGCTTGCCGCAACGAGTGCACGCCAGGCCATTGTCCGTGGCGGCCTGGCAGCTTCGCGGGAGACTTGCTGCGGGCTCGGCGCAAGAATGAGCAGAGCCCATTGCGAAACCGCAGCGGCCACTGCTCCGGCAAGTGCAACGCTCCACCACGCTTCGGCAAGTCCCAAACGCAACAGCATCGGCACAGCGGTTCCGCTGAACAGGATACCGCAACCAACACCGACAAAAACGTAGCTGGCCGCCTGCGGACGGCGATCATCAGGCGCATGCAACGTCATGAGAGCCAGGCTCTGGACCATGACAAAGCCGGTCATCACGCCGATAACGAAACGCCAAAAGCCGAGCCAGACAGGACCGAGATTGATCGCAGATCCAATCAGCGCGACTACGGCGATCCAAACGGCAATCGCCATGAGACGCCGAAGTTCGCCGCGTTGGGCGACGGTGACTGAAAGCAATGCGCCAACCAGATGACCGACGAGATTGGCACCGCCGATATAGCCCGCAACGATCGCCGTCATCAGACCCTGCTCAACCAGCGCGGGGATCATCGTCGAATAGGAGAAGCGTCCCAGCGCCATGCACAGAAACATGGCGGCGCCGCAACCGATCCCGATGCGTTGCCAGTCAGCGAGGCGGTGCACCATCAGGCCCAGTCCGCCATGTCGACCAGCACATCGCAGATCACCTGTGCGGCGGCCGCCACGTGCGCCGGCTCGGCGCTTTCCAGCTCATTGTGGCTGATGCCCTTCCAGCACGGTATGAACACCATCGCTGTCGGGCAGATCGAAACGAAATGGCGGGCGTCGTGTCCGGCGCACGAGATCATTCGCCGAGATGGAAACCCCTGCCGCTCGGCTGACGCGGTGATGAGATCCGTGACCTTGTCTGAAAACTCCATCGGTGCAGCACTGGATGCCTGCTTGACCGACACAGTACACGGCCCGGCATGGCGCTGCGCAATCACCTCAACCTGATCGCCCAACTCCTTCAGAGCCTCTTTCGAGGGATGACGGAAATCAATGAAGAAGTTGACTTCGCCTGGAACAATTGATTTGGCGCCTGGCAGAACCTCGAACATGCCAATCGTGAACCGTGCGATGTCTTCTTCATCCCAGAATATATCGCGCAGCGCGACAGCAATATCAGTGGCGGCCACGAAGGCATCCTTTCGGCGCGCGCGCGGCGTGGTGCCAGAGTGGGCGTTCTCACCCGTGACCTTTACGTCAAACCGGCGATTGCCCTGGATGTCGGTGACGACGCCGATGACTTCGCCGGCATCCTCGAGGATGGTGCTCTGTTCGATGTGTGATTCAACGAACCCGGCGTAGGGCTGGCCGAGTGCACGGTGTTTGGCATTGGGCAGCGCGGCATGGAGCTTCGCCACACAGCTGCGCATGGTGACGCCGGCGCTGTCGACGCAATCGAGCATCTCCTCAAGATCCAAGGCACCAGTATAAGCACCGGACCCCGACAGACCGGGCAGGAAACGTGCGCCCTCTTCGTTATTCCAGATCGGCACTTCGATAGGCCGGGCCGTGGTCGCACCGGCATCCTCGAGGGCCTCGAGCGCCTCGAAGGCGGTGAGAACGCCAAGCGGGCCATCGAACCGTCCCGCGTAGGGCTGACTATCGGTATGCGATCCGCTGCCGACAGGCGTGGCTGATGGATCGCTGCCGGCCCGGCAAATGAACATGTTGCCGATCGCGTCGAGTTCGATGCCGAACCCGCGCGCCTCAGCCCACTCTGCGATCTTCACATGGGCCTGAATGTCCTCGTCGGTGAGGGCCGGGCGATGCACACCGCCGCCAGCTGTTTTGCCAATCTCTGACAGCTCCATGTGCCGTTGCCAAACCCGTTCAGCATTGATCGTGACATAGTTCGGGTTGGACATGGTTCGATCCTGTTTCGGATAACTTGGGATGAGGTGCGCGATTGCGGTGCGGGACAGGCCTGACGACCGTATCCTGTCGCCAAATTCATGACCACCCCCTTGCGTGCATGGCTTCTGCCCATCGCACCCCTGATATGAGGCCGCCGATGTTTCGCTCAATGATGTTTGTTCCCGCGACCAACGAGAAGTTCATCGCCAAGGCTGCCGAGCGTGGAGCCGACGCGGTCATTCTTGATTTGGAAGATAGCATCCCGCCGGCAGAGAAACTCAATGCGCGTGCCGCACTGGCCGAGGCGGTCCCGCGCTGCCGAAGCGCCAAGGGGCAGGTCTGGGTGCGGGTCAACCGGCCGTTCCGACTTTGCGTCGGCGATGTTGAGGCTGCGGTCCGAGCAGGCGCCGACGGGATCATGTTGCCCAAGACAGAAAGCAGCGAGCACGTCCGCTTCATCGCCGAGATCCTGGATGAGGTTGAGCGTGAAGTTGGCAGGTCTTCAATGACACCGCTGTTCTGCATTCTTGAGGACCCGAATGCCGTTCTGACAGCCGTATCGATTGTCGGCTCGCACGAGCGGATCAAGATCGCATCGACCGGCAGCGAAGACCTTGCCACGGCGCTTGGCGCAGCCCCACTACCAGAGACGCTGAGAACCGCAAAGAAAATGGTACATCTCGCCACCAAAGGTGCTGGCCGTTACTCGTTCGGCCTGTTTGGTACAGTTGCGAACTATTCGGATCTCGATGGCATTCGCGCGCTTGTTGCTGAAGCCAAGCTACATGGGTTTGACGGTGCCACGTGCATCCATCCAGGCGTGGTCCCGATCCTCAATGAAGGCTTCAATGTTTCGGATGAGGAATTGTCTGAAGCCCAACGCGTTATCGATGTCTTCGATGAAGCCGAACGCCAGGGCAGTGCCTCGATCAGTCTTGATGGCAAGATGATCGACATCCCCGTGGTGGAACGCGCGCGCAAGCTTGTCGAGAAAGCCCAGCGCTGGCGCTAGATCATTCCTGGCTTAGCCGGAATTACAACCCCTGCCCACGCCCCCTAGCTGAACTCCGATGTTTCGGAGTTCAGTACGTAAACCGCACAACATCGGAAACATCCGATGTCGAATGACCACCCCTAACCACGATCGAATGGGCGGACGGGAGGGGGCGTGGGATGGTTAGGACTAAACCAAAATGCGCTAGCCGGTGACCAGGTAGCCGTTCTTCAAAAGATAAAGCACTGCCGATACTGTAAACAGAGACAACACGGTTGTGACGGCGATGGAGGCTGACAGCGTGCCCTGCGCGCGTTCGTATTGAGCAGCAAACAGGAACGGGTTGGCACCAACAGGCAAAGCCGCGAAGAGAACGGCGGTCGCGAACCAAACCGGCGGCAGCGGCCAGACGAACAGCGCCAGCACCACCACAACTGCCGGCATGATCAGCAGCTTGAAGACCGTCATGACGATCAATGTCGGCGTCTGTCCCCGAAGGCTGAACGTCGAGAGCGTCATGCCCATAGCAAACAAGGCTACTGGGACAGCAGCGCCAGCCAAGAGGTCGATGAACTTCTCAGGCACACCGCTCAGTTCCAGTCCCGCGAGACGACCGGATACACCGGCCAGCGTTGCCAGGATAATCGGGTTGGTGAAGAGCCGGATGATCACCGGGCGCAGGGCTGCGAACGAGAAGCGACGCTCGCCCGCCAATGAGAACTCAATTTGCGTCACCGCAACCAGCCACATGATCGGGGTATCGATGGCAATGATGATCGCAGCAGGAATAGTGGACTCCGGACCAAAGGCAGACAAACTCAGTGGCAGGCCGAGCATGACAGAGTTTGAGAAGCAGGTCGCCATCGAGATCGGTGCCGAATCAGCAGCGGGCCGGCGCAAGAGCGCGACGGTGAGCAGTGAGATCAAGACCCAGATGATCGCGACGGTCCCGAAGTAAACGAAGATCATGGCTTCGGGCGCAGCAGGCAGCTCATCGACCGAAAGAAAAGCTCGGAAGATCAGCGCCGGCATCGTCACTCTGAAAGCAAACGCGGGCAGGCCGGCAATCGCCGTTTCCGGCAGATACCGCGACTTCGCAGCGACGAAGCCGAGCAACACCAGCAGCGCAACCGGCGCGACGATCAATAGGATTTCATGCATGGCAAAGCTGCTCGTTTGCGTCTGCTGTATCAGACATTCTGTTTATCTCTGCCATGCCATGGCTCATGTCGACTATCCAAGTCAGAAAACCACTGCGCCGCAGGCGGAATGCTTTGGCGAGCGTTGCGCTTGGCGGCTTAGCGTCGCTAAGGTGCAGTGAATTTTGCAGGTGATTGAGCAGCGGAGAACGGTCATGAACATCGGCGTCTTGCATCCAGGCAATATGGGTGTCTCGATTGCAGCCAGCATCCGGCAGGGTGGCCACACGGTGTACTGGGCATCGCAAGGGCGCTCCGCTGATACCGCTGAACGCGCAAAGAAGCATGGTCTGACGGATGCCGGCACATTGAAGGGGGTCTGCGATGCAACCGACATCGTGCTTAGTATCTGCCCGCCGGAAGCCGCCAGCCAATTGGCAACCGATGTCAAGGATGCAGGCTTCAACGGAACATTCGTTGACGCGAACGCGATCTCGCCGGACCGGATACACACTATTGCTAGCGAACTGCAACCGGCTGGCATAACCGTCGTTGATGGCGGGATCATCGGGCATCCGGCCTGGAAACCGGGAACGACGTGGCTGTACCTGTCGGGCTCGGCCGCTGGTCAGGTTGCCGACATTGCCAGCTCGGGTTCCTTGCACACAGAGATCATTGGGCCAGACATCGGCAAGGCCTCCGCGCTGAAGATGTGCTATGCGGCTTTTTCCAAGGGCACGACTGCACTGATCTGCGGGATACTGGCGACTGCGGACCAGCTCGGCGTCAGAGACGAGCTCAATGGTCACTGGGACCGCGACCAGGCCGGCCTCGCCGAGAAACGTGAGATGGCCATGCGCGGTGTGACGGCCAAGGCTTGGCGGTTTGTTGCTGAAATGAATGAGATATCCGAGACCTTCGACAAGGCAGGTCTACCCGGTGGTTTCCACGGGGCTGCCGCTGACCTTTATACACGCCTCAGTCATTTGAAAGCGGGTCCGCATCCGGGCGATCTCGACGTTGTGCTTGAAGCGTTGAAGACCAGCACAAAGGCACCGGAATAGGTGCTTTCTCACTCAGCGCTAACACTTCGTTAACCTTACTCGTCTACGGGTCGATTCAACGATAAGTAGGCGTGTGTGACATGGTTGGCTTTCTCAAACTGCTTTTGATACTGGGCTTAATCTCTTTCTTTTCATACACTTTCTACGTTGAGCCGAACGCATCTGATGATCCTGCTGGGGCCATTTCGCGCTCCGCCAAGCGCCTCGCCACCATTTGTGAGCGCAACCAGGAGGAATGCGAGTTCCTCGGCGATGTCGGTGAAGGCATTGGACAGGCAGCCAATGTCGGATGGAAGTTGGCAACCGGACAAGGTCGACTGGTCTACGTGCCCTACGATGGCAATTCGTACGCTGCCGGAACCGTCGGTTACGGTGCCGGCGCGACAGACCGGTCGGAAAACTCTTCGCGTAACTTTGGACGATTGACGACACTCTTCCGCGGCGATGGATCGAGCAACGATGATGCCGGCGGCGGCAGCCAGACGTATCGAAATAGTCATCGTCCCGTTCGCTCAGAGGACACATCCGATGATCGTTCCTACGGGCGTTCTGACGGACGATCGCTTGGCGATCTCATCCGATCGACTAATTTGTTCGGAGATGGTGGTGGCGGTGCCCGGAACGCGGGCTACCGTGACGATGCACGCACGTACACATCGGGTAACGGGACGCACGACAACCAACATTGCAACTGAATAGACCTGCCTTGTTGTTGTCCGTTCGCGTTCTACTGCCGTGGTCCTACGCGGGTTTGATACAGCGACAGGTCCGAGTGGCCCCTCTCATCGCGAGCCCAACGCCAACCCGCATCTGAAAAACGAACCCCGCCAAACGCGCAGAACCTTTTCTACGAATGTGGCGGGGCTGGAACGTTAGTACAGGGCCGCCCTGCTGAAATTGCGCACGATACACGCGGCAACAACCATTGCATGGGGCAACGGGCCCTACACCACAACGGGTAACAACATACGTTGACTACGCAATCCACGTATGCGCCTCCGTCAGGCAACGCATATACTATGCCAACTGTGTAAATTCGTCAATGTTTTCATTGCTATAGAAACACGGTTTGTGGCTCTGCGATCGACTATTCAGCGTCTGAATTTCCGTGCACGGCAACGATAGAGATCAACGGGTTTCCCTTCTGGTTTTGGCCAATGACCTTGACCTCGATCCGCTGGTCCGGCGCAAAGACGTCCTCGATCTTCTGCCCCTTGAGGAATGGTTCCACTGTCTGAATGCTCGGCATGACGCGAACCAGGCTGTCTCCATTTTCCACTGACAGTCGCAACCCGTGGCGGGAGACCTTTCGAACCGTTGCCGGATAATGCCCGCCAACGACCAGAGACTTCGTGAGTTCCGGCAAGTCTTCGCCGACAACAGAAGTTCCCGCCTCGCCAACTGATGGTACTGGTGGGTTGCTTACCGGTCGTGGTGCCGAGCCTGCCGTTCTGGGATCGCTGTCTCCCTTGGACGATGTCCTGAGCCGGCTCAGCCATCCCGTCGACTTTGAGAGCTTTCGGGACATGGCATGATCAATAATGATGTCACCCCAGACGGTCCCACTGATGCCATGCGGGCGGCGGCGGAACCCAACGTGAATGACCCGCTTGCCGAAGTTTGTTTGCAACGTACGAACAGCCGGAACGTAGTCGCTGTCTTCGCTCAGCAGCAAGGCAATGTCGTAAGTATCAGCCAAGGCATGCGAGAAGAGGTGGCTGATCAGCCCAGAGTCAACGCCCTTCTCATTGGACTGCAGGTCGCCATCTGAATTGCGACTTGGGACGCCATCCTCAAACTTCAAAGTGCGATCAAAGATGTGAACGGAGTAACCAGGAATGATCGCAACTTCCGTCTCCAGGAACCGTCGACGTCGGTAGAAGTACGCACTGTCCGCCTTTTCTGCCTCGCCATGCATCGCAAGCAGCTGGTAGGGAATGTAACTCTCATAAAGCTCTGCACCGACGAAGCGCAGGCTCTCACGGTCGATGCCGATAACGTCCGGCAATTCATCCAGCAGGACTTGCGGCAGTGTCCGCCAGGCAATCGTGTTTGCGCGCGCTCGGCCACGGTTGGCCGACTTCCAATTCATTTCAAAGTTCGGCAGGTCAATGAAAAGCCGCACGCGGACAAGCCCATTGGGAGGTGCAGGCGTTGCCGGAATGCCATGGGATGGCGACCTCTGCGGCCCCGCAACGTCGCTGAAAGCATCGATGCGGCGCAACTCCGATGCCATCTGCCGTGCGATCTGCCACGCACTGACATCATCCAACTGCGAGGATTTTCGAGACCGGCGCCACCAACCCAGCGCAAATCCGACAATCAGGGCTACAATTGCGGCGGCGGCTGTTTGATAGAGGGATGGCTCCAGCAATATGGTATGTTCGAGCACAAGCCCTCCCAGTTACGCGCACTTTTTTTCAGTAATTTGAACCGGTTACAGCCGCGAGCACAAGTCAAGCGCGCGCATCAATGCGTGAACTGACACAGTGTGTTGCAGATTCATCTCAATCATTCCCTCCACCTGATCGGGGCGGAGGGAACGAGCGCGGATCAGGATCCTATTGAGGATGGATTGATCAACGACAGATGGCGTGGAACGGACCGGGTGCAGGGGGATTTCTGCACCGGATTATTCGTTGACCTGATGCACTTCGATGATGTTGCCGGCTGGATCGTAGAAGAAGACCTGTTGCCACTTGTCCATGAAGGTGCTGCCGAAGTCCGAGAACTGGATGCCTTGCTCGGTTAGCCGCTTCTTGAAGGCTTCAATATCATCAGTGCGGAACGCGAGATGGCCGCGCTCGAGCGGATTGATCTTATGGCCGGTGCGAAAGTTTACGCCATAGTCAGCCTGCGCGTGATGGAACTGGATGTTGCCATCGGTGTGAAAAGCAACGCCACCATCATATCCGTCCTCGCTGCGCACGCGGTACGCTTCCATTGACGGCTCCGGCTTCATGTCGAGGACATCCTGGTAGAACTTATCCATTCCCGGCACATCGCTCGTGCATAGATTGACGTGGTGAAATTCGATCTTCATGTTTCGCTCCCTCATCCTGTACGTGTTTCCATTATTCTCTGGCGCATACTACGATGGCGCAAAAACGCTGACCAGGGAAGGGAATGCCATGCGGCTCAAGGACAAAATCGCCATTGTGACAGGCGCGGCTTCTGGAATGGGCGCGGCAACCGCCAAGCTATTCGCACAGGAAGGTGCCAGCGTCGTCTTAACGGACATTCTTGAAGCCGAAGGTGCGGCCGTTGTCGCCGAGATCGAGGCGAGCGGTGGGACGGCCTCATTCTTCAAGCACGACATCAGCGACGAAGAAAACTGGAATGCGATCGTCGACGAGACAGTCAAGGCGCACGGCCGGATCGATGTGTTGATCAACAATGCCGGCGTCAGCGGATCCTACCCTGACCTCCTGAGCCGCGAGGTGTGGGACACGCAGATGTCGATCAACGCAACGGGCACGTTCCTCGGGTTGCGCACGGTTATTCCGGTGATGCAAAAGAACGGCGGTGGCGCGGTCGTCAACATCTCATCGATTTCCGGCGTGACCGGGCAAAGCTTTGTGCACATGGGCTACAATGCATCGAAAGGTGCACTGCGGACCATGACCAAGGCGGCTGCCGTGCAGTTCGCCAAGGATGGCATCCGGGTCAATTCCGTGCACCCTGGCCTGATGCCGGCGATGCGAACATCGAAGCTCACCGCCGATCCCGAAATCCGTGACAAGATGCTGAGTGCTGTTCCGATGCGCCGCGCCGGCGCGATCGAAGAGGTCGCAAACGCCAACCTGTTCCTCGCGAGCGACGAAGCCTCCTACATCACCGGTGTCGAGTTGCCGGTCGATGGAGGGTTCCTGGCTGTTTGAGGGTGGGCTTGTCGAACGAGTATGAGAAAAACTGATGCGCGAGTTCGCGAACATGTGTTGCTGGTTACCTGTTCTCGCGCAGTACTTTCGAGACGGAAAAGAGCAAACAAGGCCTCAAGACCAAAACTCCGTGCACTCATTCATTGACTGTTTGGTTCATCGGAACTGCGAGAATCATGTTGATCGAGCTTCGATCTTAAACCCCACGCAATAAAGGAGCTATTGCGATAGGCTTGTTTCCCATACTCGAGGATTTCGCCATCAGGAGTTGTGACTTGGCCGCCAGCAGCACGGAGCACCGCGTCCCCGGCTGCCGTGTCCCACTCCATTGTCGGGCCAAAGCGGGGATAGACGTCCGCCTCACTACAGGCAACCAGGCAGAACTTCAGAGATGAGCCAATCGAGACGGTATCGGCAATATTGCTTGCCTTAAGCCATGCCTCTGTCTCTTTGTCTAGGTGCGAGGCGCTTGCCACTGCTTTCCGACCAGATGTTGGAACAATTCGACATTTGATTGAATTCGCGGTGCCGCCTCTGGTTTCCCATGCTCCGCCTCCAGCCACGCCGGTAAACATTCTTTTCAGTGCCGGTGCATGCACCACACCAAGCTGGGGCTGCCCATCTTCGATAAGCGCAATGTTAACCGTGAAGCCTCCTGTCCCATCACGCTTCAAGAATTCCTTCGTGCCATCAAGCGGATCCACCAACCAGAATGCCTCTGAAAGTCTATCGGTATGCGTCTTTGATCGCTCCTCGGATACGATTGGCACGGGGTATCCGAGTTCAGTGAGACCGTTGACAATGATTTCGTCTGCTACGCGGTCCGCCTCGGTCACAGGTGAGCCATCAACTTTAGCTTCAGACTGGACTTGCGATCTGGAATAGACATCCATGATTGCCTCGCCAGCGCGTACTGCAATTGCCTCGACAGCAGCTGCAAGTTCCGTGCGCTGAGCGATACTTGTCTTCATTCCATAGCTTCCTTGAATTTGCCTTTTCATTCCAAGGCCAGGTTACCCGCCGGTTACGCAACCGATCATTCATAAGACACGTGCGGAAACAGGTTTTCGAGAGGTTAGACCTTGGCGCAGCAAGCTGAGTGGAGCGACCCACGGTTACTCTGCATGGCTGTCTAATCTGCGAAGATCACATTTCGATTCGTCAATTCCTTGATGATTAAATCAGCTAGTTCATCAGGCGTTTTCTCTCCACCTGCCAGATGAATGTCCGGTGCTTCGGGCGCCTCATAAGGTGATGAGATACCTGTAAAGTTGGGGATCTCACCAGCACGGGCCTTGGCATAGAGCCCCTTGGCATCGCGGGCTTCGCAAATCTCCAAAGGCGTGTCGACAAAGACCTCAATGAACTCCCCATCGCCAAAGCGTTCACGCGCCGACCGACGCTCCGCCCGGAACGGCGAGATGAAGGACACAATTGTGATCAGGCCAGCATCCACCATCAGTTTTGAGACTTCGGAAACACGCCGAATGTTCTCAACACGATCCGCATCCGTGAAACCAAGATCCTGATTGAGGCCGTGACGCACGTTATCGCCGTCAAGGATATAGGTGTGAAAACCATCCTCGTGGAGCCGACGCTCAAGGGCATTTGCCACCGTCGACTTGCCCGAACCAGATAACCCGGTAAACCACAAGCAGCAAGATTTGTGGCCTTTGATTTCGGAGCGCTGATCTCGTGAGACGTCGATACTCTGTAAATGAATGTTCTGGCCGCGATAGAGCGCATGCTCAATCATGCCTGCACAGGCTGTCTCATTAGTGGCGCGGTCGATAAGCATAAAACCGCCCATGTGCCTGCTATCAAGATAGGGCTCAATTACGAGCGGCTTGTTTGTCGAAATGTTGCAGACACCTACATCATTGGCCTCAAGCTTACGCGTTGGCGTGGCATCCAGCGTTTCCAGATTGAGCTTGTGCTTGATACGGCTCACATGCGCCAACGCCCGCTGTGCGCCAAGCTGTAAAACATAGGTGCGCCCGCCAAGCAGCGGCTGTTGTTGCATCCACACAATGTGGGCGGAGAATTGATCGGCAACTTGGGGCCGGTCCTTTGCAGCACAAATGACGTCACCGCGACTGATATCGATGTCTGTTGTGAGTGACAGTGTTACGGCATCGCCAACATGTGCGCTGTCGCAGCTGCCATCATATGTGACAATGTCGCTAATCTCGGAGGTTTGAGCTGATGGCAGCGCAACGACCGCGTCGCCGGTCTTCACCTCACCGCTCACGATCGAGCCGGCATAACCTCTGAACTCCTGGTTGGGGCGACAGACCCACTGAACCGGCATTCTGAACCCAGCGCCACTGATCGCAACACTCGCATCGACATCCTCCATGTGTTGCAGGATAGTTTTGCCCTGATACCACGGCATCGACGAGCTTGGCCGGGTTAGGTTTTCACCCAGTAAGGCGGAAACCGGTATCGAAGTCACCGACGCGATGCCGAGCTTTGCCGAAATTTCCTGGAACGCAGCCTCGATTTCGCGGAACCTTGCCTCATCAAACTCGACAAGATCCATTTTATTGACCGCCAGTACAACGTCCCGGATCCCCATGAGATTGACGATGCAGGCATGCCGGCGGGTTTGGTCGGAAATTCCGTTTCGCGCGTCGACCAGCAAGAGCGCGAGATCGCAGTTCGAAGCACCCGTCACCATGTTCCGCGTGTACTGCACATGGCCGGGTGTGTCGGCAATGATGAACTTTCGTTTCGCAGACGAAAAGTACCTGTAGGCAACATCAATTGTTATGCCCTGAGCGCGTTCAGCCTGAAGGCCATCCAGCAAAAGTGCGTAATCCAGATCACCCTCGGTTGTCCCGAAAGTCTCACTGAGCTTTTTGGCTGCAGCCAATGTATCTTCGGGGACGCTGCCACCATCGAATAAAAGGCGGCCGATCAACGTGCTCTTGCCATCGTCCACACTTCCGCACGTGAGCAAGCGCAGTACTGGTTTCGAAGTGGGAGAGGCGTCGTTGCGCCTTACGGTTGAAGCGAGCTCATCCATTAGAAGTAGCCCTCTTCTTTCTTCTTTTCCATTGAGCTTGCCTGGTCGCTGTCAATAACGCGCCCCTGTCGCTCTGAAACATGCGAAGAGAGCAGCTCATCAATGACTTCATCAAGTGTTTCAGCTGCAGAATCGACGGCACCTGTCAGTGGGTAACACCCCAAGGTCCGGAAGCGCACGCTTCGCATTTGGGGAACCTCGCCATCCTCCAGCGGCAAGCGGTCATCATCGACCATGATCAACACGCCATCCCGCTCGACGACCGGGCGTTGTTTGGCAAAGTAAAGCGGAACCAGCGGAATGTTTTCATGACGAATGTACTGCCATATATCGACTTCCGTCCAATCAGACAGCGGAAAGACCCGCATGCTTTCACCTGCCCCTAGCCGGCAATTGAACGTGTTCCAGAGTTCGGGGCGCTGATGTCTGGGGTCCCAGCGATGATCCGCTGTACGATGCGAAAAAATTCGCTCCTTGGCGCGCGACTGCTCTTCATCGCGGCGCGCACCGCCAATGGCTGCATCAAATTGGAATTGGTCCAAGGCCTGACGCAACCCCTGGGTTTTCATGACATCTGTGTGGACGGCGCTGCCGTGGCTAAAGGGTCCAACGCCTGCGGCGATGCCGTCTTGGTTGATGTGGACATGCATTTGCAGTCCCAGCCGTTCAGCGGTCTGATCGCGAAACTCGATCATTTCGCGAAATTTCCATGTTGTATCAATGTGTAAGAGCGGAAACGGTGGCTTCGCGGGATAGAACGCCTTCAAAGCGAGGTGGAGCAGCACCGAAGAGTCCTTGCCGATGGAATACATCAGCACAGGTCGCTCGAATTGCGCTGCAACCTCCCGAAAGATATGGATGCTCTGCGCTTCAAGGTCTTTGAGGTGGGATTGAAGCATTGGCTCCTCTGCTCGTTTGGTCGTGGTCCAGCCCCAGCTTGGAGGCCTCCAATACCATAATCATCGTCTGGATGGCACGCTGAGCGAATAGCAACAGGTTAAGCTGACGACAAGCGGCCCAGTTGTAGCAACGATGACGAAAGGTACTTCTTACAAATCTTGCGTCTTATTTTGCGACAGTCTAGGAGAGAGCGGAGCAGATTCATCTTCATCGACAGAATTGCAATGTTGGATCATGCTTAGACGAACGCGGTGCCAGCACCCCTCAGGCAACACTTTTAGAACCCCATATGACAGGGCACTTCGACGGCTATAGTAAGCATCATTACGGTCGCGTCAGCCTCATTACTTCGCATCGGTGAATGGTGAACTTACTTGGAAATTTCGCTACAGGAATTCACAGCCGTCCGTCTCCTGAATGCACAGCTTAGCTGAAGACCGAACTGTGCTATGCATTGCCAAGAGAACAATCCAGTGGCGCAATACAAGGATACCGTACACCAATGTAAAAGTAGCTTCTGCCACAACAGCCTTGCATGAAAACATGCCGACACGCGAGTGGGTGTTCCTTCGCCAACTTGACCATAGCGACCAAACAACAGAACCGTGGTTCCACCGGCAACTGTTAAGCCACTCACAATTCACAATTGGATAAAGACGGGTTCTTATCTGCTCAACTTGCGTAACGTCGCCTGGTACTCTGATCAACACCTGAAACAACTACTTGCTTCACTCCGCCCCAATACTCAATAGCCCAAAAACAGGCTCATCATGAAATACAGACCAGAAATCGACGGCTTGAGGGCGATATCCATTCTGCTGGTCATATTCTTTCACTATGGATTTTCATCATTTCCCGGTGGCTATATTGGCGTTGATGTTTTCTTTGTCATCAGCGGCTACCTCATTTATGGAATTACAACCGAAAGTCAAAGAAACAGCAACTTCTCAGCTCTTGCCTTTTTATTGCGACGATTTCGAAGACTGGCACCTGCGTATTATACGACTCTAATTGCCTGCCTTTTTGCTAGTTATATAATATTATCTCCCCCGCATTTTGAAAGATTTTCTGGAGCTTACATATATTCTCTCTTTGGATTAACTAATGTCTTTCTCTTTGGAGAGACAGGTTATTTCGATACGAGCGTGGCATTCAAGCCCCTTGTTCACCTCTGGTCCCTTTCTGTGGAAATTCAATTCTACATTCTT
The DNA here is from genome assembly GCA_965247245.1 of Hyphomicrobiaceae bacterium. Classification (GTDB taxonomy): domain Bacteria; phylum Pseudomonadota; class Alphaproteobacteria; order Rhizobiales; family Hyphomicrobiaceae; genus Tectiglobus. Next base: position 126,310 of record CBDFGV010000002.1, read on the forward strand.
TTTGCCCTCGTTCTATTCATATCAACGAAGAGTACGAAGACGCCATATCTGCTACTGCTTACCTTGATCAGCTTTGCAATCGCCCTCGTTCTCCACTCAAGCAACTATGATTACTACTTCACCCCGTCAAGACTATATGAATTTGCAATTGGGGGAGCTGCCTATAGATGCCGTGACTGGTTCGGAAAGCAATCGCAGACATTCAACTCATCAGCTTTTCTGATTGGTTTAGTCTTGATCTTTTTTTCGGCAACTACATTTACTGAAGACACTCCGTTTCCTTCCTTCAATGCATTGATACCATGCACGGGCGCGGGGTTGGTGATTGCATCGCACCCAAGCGGTTGGCTGACTACGCCACTCTCATGGAACTTTTCAGTAGGGTTGGGCAGAATAAGCTACGGCTTGTATTTAGTGCATTGGCCAGTGTGGGTTTTTAGTAATTATGTCTTGATTGCAGAGGTAACAACGCTATTGAAATTAGTGATGATCGCCGCCTCTATTCTTCTGGCCTGGATTATCTATCGTGCAATCGAGAATCCATTTCAGAAGAACCTGAGGATTACGCCTCGAGGTGCTGGCGTGTACCTGGATATGAAGAAGTATCGAAACTCATCACTAGCAGGCCTAGTTATCGTTCTCATATCGTTGCCAGTAAGCGCAGTGGCTTGGAACAGCGATGGCTGGCCCTGGCGATTTGATCGTCAACTAGCGGATCGGATTGCACGTGAGATGGCCAGCGCGAAGGCTGAACGCAAAGAGCTGCTACTGCACCCCGGCAATATTGATGGGACAGGTCGCAAGCCAATCCCGCAATCGCGGCAGCGCGTGAGAATTCTAATTGTCGGGGACAGCCATTCGGAGGACGTGTTTGTTGGCTTTCAGTTGGCAAAGAAAGAAACTCATGATTACGGGATTGTTCGCGTATCCTTGGATGAAAGCTGCTTTGGAACCTCCGATGGAACTGGCGGCATTGTTTCTCGCTTAGTTTTCGGGAACGTTCAATCCCGAAATCGAAGACCAGAGTGTGATTCACAGCTTGTAGAATTTGAACGTGTAACGAAGGCCTATAAGCCCACAGTTACGATAGTTGCAAATCACTGGACCAACAGTTCGATTGCTTATGCACGCAACACCGTACGGTACCATAAAAGGAAAAGCGAAGGGACTGTTGTGCTTTGGGGGAACGTGCAGCTGCCATTTCATCTACCTACTCTTGCACTGGTAACTGGGGGAACAGCCGAGTTGAACAGGAAGGTTTACGGCATGAACCGAAGCTCGCAGATTGAAGTGAACCAATTCTTGAAGGATCTCGCCACCTCCGAGTCGATTTCATATGTCGATGTCATGTCTGCGATTTGCCCGCCCCGCAAGAAGGAATGCATTGTGACAGACGACAGGGGTCAACTACTGTTCACAGACAATAACCACTTTTCGATAACCGGCCTGAAGCAGTTTGAAGCCGCCCTGCTCCGGGCACGCGATGTAGCGGCCAACTGACTTTCCAGCTGCAACGTACTCAGCTATCATCTGCGACACTCTGCATTTGAAATTGCCTGTTCGGATTTGTGGCAATGCCATGAAGTTTTGGAGATCTCCCTTCCAATTCAATCCATCAACTGCTGTCATATATCCGCTCTGAGAGGCTGATAACGGAATCAGGTTGGCCTGTGTCGCTTAACTCAGCTGGTACCCTATGAGTAGTCGCAGCAAGTGGCGGTGGTCGGCGCAGCGAAGATGACGGTCGCCTCACTCAAGAGGTTTAAGTGCTGCACTGCTCCTATCAAGCGCAAAGAGTTCATCAACTTTCGGAGACGTTGGGATGAAGATATACGGCATAGTCTGTTTTCTATTCGGCGCGATGGTGTTGGCGGCACCAGCATGGTCAGCTCGCACTTGCGGCGGGAGTGTCAATAAAATCCAAATCAAGAAAGACCAAAACGATAGATCGCTCTTTTTCTATCCGACTTGCAAATGAGATTGTAAGAGCATTCTTCGCAATTTCGCGACACGCGTCGCCTTCAGATGCGGTTGCGGCGGCAGAGAAATTCCAGTTCCTGATCAATCTGAATAATAGATCTATACTCTTAGTCAACTCGAGCCCAGCAGTTGAATGCAAACTAGGCACCGATGGGGTGCCTGCCGCCATCAAAGTGATTGTTCCGCGTAGTCGTGCCCCGCCGGCTGATCTGCGAGTGTGCAACGTTGTTTCCGTCGCGATTCAATGGAGTTAAGAGTTCGCCAGGAAGGCGACTGAGCAAGGACCATAGTTGGCCTGCCTCTCGGCATCACGGACTTAACCTCGCCTGCCACCACCATCCTCGCCACATGGCGGCCGGAAACGGTCTTACGCCGAACAATGCTGATGTTTACAGTGTATTTGCTAGTGTGCTAGCCCATCAACAGATTTGGTCGTTTAAGATAGGGCATCGCTGTGCGAAGTATTCAGCAGAAGTTTGCAGATTATCTTTGGATGTCGACATTGAGGAAACACCGGTCTCGCCTAGGCTGGCGTCACGCTCCTCGCTACACGAGATATTGGCGGTCGGCCCAGAGAGTCGTGACAGATGTTGATGCGCTTACGCGCGAACGAGCGGAAACATTTCAAGACAAAGGGTGGAATAGTTTTTCTGATCCAGAGTGCCATAGACTAGCTTTGTCAATGCTAGAAAAGATCAAGACAGAAGAAGCAACTGACCAAGACACATTCGACGTTTCTGGCGCATATCAAAGAGGTGACATCTATCAAACATTTCCGGAGGTTAGAGCGTTTTTCGATGGGGCGGCCGGAGCTTTCCTTCGAGCGGCCTTCGATAGTGACTTCAAGATATTTTTCGGTAAATGCTACAAGAGCGTCCACAACCCCGATGGCCCGGCAGGCTCGCAACAATGGCACGCGGACGGCGGCCCAGGCACATGCGTCAAGCTAATGTGGTGCCTTAGTTCCGTCACCGAAGAGAACGGCGCCATGGAGTGCCTTGATTGGTCTGACAGCCTGCGCATTTTTGAGCAGGAGCGGGCCACGGGGACGGGTATCAAAGCATCGGTCACAACTAAGAACAGTATAGAGAAGCGTCAAGTTAAGACAGACTTCTTCAGTGAGGCAATTGCCAAGAGCCAGATCAGTATAAACCAACCGACGGCGGATGAGGGTATGGTCTTGGCATTCCTAAACAATACAATCCATCGTGGCGGCTTTCCCGAAGAAGGTCATGAGCGTTATGTCTGTATTTTTGCCGTTTATCCATCTGCAGTCCCAACGCCGTTTAGTTCCTACATGGAGAATGGAATAGCTAAGGGGATCAATTACCCGGCAGATCCGGCCTTTGGCGACGGCAACTGAAAGAAAACAGTAAGTTGTTGGGACTAAAGGCTATGGTCCATCACTCAGCGCACTGCAGCAGATGAACTTGTCGTATGTAGAAAGGGGCAGTGAACTCTTCCGCACCCTGCCTCGTCACAAAATAGTCTTCGAGACGATCGTCTGACCTTGCTCTTGCACGCACGCCGATCCTATAAGAGCTGTGCGTCAGGCGAGCAGGGCAGGTTTCCGGGCAACAGCCAGAATCATGTGACCTATAACGGCTCCTGGAACGAATGGCGACATCGCAGCGGCAATGGCGTGTGTTAGTTTCGAAGAATGCGGCAGCCCAAGGTTATGATGCAGGGCACGTACCAGCCCTTGTCGCTTTCCAATGATGTGAACCACCTCGACTTGGAAACCTGACCTTTGTAGCGTTTGCGCCAGCTCTTCGCGTGTCAATCGCCATTGATAGAAGCGCTTGCGTTGATGGTCGCCGGAATTCAATTGCGCGCTGGTCAACGCCCCCCTTACCGAGTGCCGAAGATTGTCGAATGGAATAGAGATTAACAATCTGCCGCCTGGCTTTAGAATACGAAAAGCCTCTGACATGACAGGACCAAAGCCTTCCTCAAAATGCTCGAACGTGCCCCAAGAAAAATAAAGATCAAACCTATCGCTTTCAAAGCCAGATTTGCGAATGTCTGCGACTGTAAACTCGCAATCCTCGAACCGTTCCTTGAGCTTTGATATTGTTAACTCGGAAACATCTAATCCTACCGCTCGATAACCACTCCGAGTATAATAGACTGTCCATTCTCCCAGCCCGCATCCACCGTCGAGCAACTGAGATCCCTTGGGCAGTTGTCGCACGAACGAATCTAGGATTTTGAATTCTTCGCGCCTTTCGATCCCTTTATAGTTCGCACTCGGACCACCTTGCGCTTCCCACTTTTTTGTCCATTGCGCTGCAATCGCTTCAATCTCTGCTTCGCCTTCGCTTGGGTCGTATTGCCGGTCGTCACGTCTCATTTGTGTCCCTTTGTTTGCGAAGGATCTGATCTGCTAGCTAGGTCGTTACGCAAATCTAACATGAATTTGACGTAGGTTCTCAACAGCTGCGCCTCTATGGGTTTATCTCGATTACACGCGATTGAGCTTAACTGCTACAATCAAAAAATCAGGATGACTGGCACGGTCCAAAGGACTAGTCGATCATGCTTTGGCGCTTAGTCTCGCGAACGACTGGCTTGGCTTATAAGATGCGGCGTTGACACCACACCGACGCACAATTGCGCCACGCGTATCTGCGTGGCTATCAAAGAACCGATACAGCAGGCGGGCGAACCAACATTGGCTGGCCCGAGGCAAGTTTGGACCCGCTTTTAGCTTCGGTGTCGGAAAACGTTGTATGCGTTGCTTTCGGACCACCATTTGAATGGCCGGTTTGGAACCGGATTGGAGCGGATAGTCCGGATCCCAATTTGTCCCATTAACAATCTGCAGGCATGCCTTGACGTTCATCATATGAACGCGATAGGACATCGGAAGCGGTCGTAAGACTTTAGGATCGGTTATGGGTACGCAGGCATCAAAACTACATCCTCAGAAAGACACTGAACGAGAGGATATCACGCTCAGTCTGCTTTCTCTGATTGAAACCGATTCCAGCGTGACGCAACGTTCAATCGCCAACCAACTCGGGATCGCGTTGGGCTTGGTCAATACCTACCTAAAGCGCTGCACGCGCAAGGGTCTCATCAAGGTCAAACAGGCTCCAACACGCCGCTACGCCTACTATCTCACGCCCAAAGGCTTTGTGGAAAAATCGCATTTGACAGCGCAGTTCTTGCGAAGTTCTTTTACTTTTATGCGGCGGGCGCAGAGTGATTGCGAGCAGCTGCTAAGCGAACTTAGCCTGGAAGGTGCAAAGCGCGTAATCCTCTTGGGCGACGGAGACTTGGCAAATGTTATTCTGCTACTTGCACGTAACAGCAACTTCAGTTCCGTAGAAGTTGCTTCATGGAGTTCTGATCCTAGTAGCCAAGATTTGAGCGGTTTGGATGCAGACGTTTACGTTGTCACATGTCTTGAAAGCCCTTTGGCGGTCTACAAGGCGGCACTCTCCAAGTTTGGCCCGGCATGTGTGAAGGCGCCATCGATTCTGCGACTGCCAGACCCGGAAGACCTTTTGCGTGAACTCGGAACGAAAGACTTTGCTCGTTCGTAAATGAAGGAAAGACTGGGTATCAACGTGAAACGCACGTCTTTCACTAGGATATGTGGATCGGACTGATAGCGTGCAGGTGCCTCAGCTGCCTGTTGCACAAAAAGAAAATGCAGGGACGACGACTCTACACTGACCCTGTCTACTCGATTGTTTGGTTCGGATGGCGATTCACCCGAAGTGCGGTAGCCGTGGAAGCGGACGGCGTATTTTTGCTGCCTTATTCACGTGCTCGAATTGTCCAACTGTCTGGCAACTCGCTGGAACCTTGTTCTGACTGAATTTCAATTATGCTGCTGCTGGTCAATTATCACTATATCCGCGATCCGGATGCGTACGCGTACCCCGGTATACATCCTATTTCCAAGCAGAAATTTGAGCGACAAGTGGATGAAATACGAGACGTATTTCACATGGCGACTCCCGACGAGGTTGAGAGTTTCACGACTGGGAAGCACCGTTTTAACAAACCATCCGTGCTTTTGACGTTTGATGATGGCCTGCCCGAGCATCTCGAAGTTGCGAAAGATATTCTGGAACCTAGGAAAATATGCGGGGCCTTTTTTATTATCACTGCCCCAATCTTTTGCGGACGCGCGGCAACAGTGCATAAGGTCCACTGGCTGCGTGCACATACCGAACCGGAGGTCTTCGCTGCAGAATTTGTTGGCATGATAAGCACTGACCTACAGACGGAAGTGCGCGAGGTCGATGCGAAGGCCGCGTCGGTGTATCCTTACGACACTCCAGAGGTTGCACAGCTCAAGTACGCTATGAACTTTCGTCTGCCGCTCGACGTCGTAGACAACGTGACCACCGAAATGCTCGCGAAGCGGGGACTGAGCGAGGAGCGCTTCTGCAGACAAACCTACCTTGATCGCGAAGGCGTTGCTCAATTGGCAGCGACGGGGCATAAGGTCGGCGCCCACGGCCACCGACATCTTGTATTCTCTAAGTTGAACGGCAATGAGCTCGATGACGAGCTGTCGCGCAATGTTGATGGGCTCATGGAGTTAACTGGGCAACACCCCGACTGGGTTTCATATCCATATGGCCGTCGTGATGCTCTGCCAATCGAGACAGCTGTACTTTGCGAACGGTTCGGCTTCAAGGTTGGAATCACTCTACTCGGTGGCTGGAATGATGGCAGCGAGCATCGATCCTGTCTTAACAGGATCAATACGAACGAAGTGAATCGCGTAGCATTTGGCATGGAAGCGGGGCATTAATGTCAGCTTGTTTTGCAGCAACATTCGAGATCGCAGGCCGGAAGGTAGGAGGTAAGGCCCCCTGTCTTATCATTGCTGAAGCCGGAGTAGCGCATTTTGGCGATTTAGACCTAGCGTTCCAACTTGTTGACCTAGCTGCTGAAAGCGGTGCAGATGTTTTCAAAACCCAGTTCTTTGATGTCGAGCAACTCTATGCGGGAAGGGCAGAAGACTGGCGCGATCGTTTGCGACCGCGTAACCTCACATTTGAGCAAGCTAGATTGGTAAAAGAGCGATGCGACAAGCTCGGCTTGTTGTTTATGTCTACTGCCCATGACTCCAGCCGCATTGATTGGTTGCACGAACTCGATGTAGCTGCCGTGAAAGTTGGCTCGGGTGAGCGCAACAACCCAAGCTTCCTCACTGAGTTGGCGGGCCTTGGGAAGCCAATGATTGTGTCGACCGGCATGTATGATACGAACGATGTGCTCGAGGCTGTGGATGCCTGCGCCGCAGGAGGGTGCTTTGAGCTAGCCTTGCTTCATTGCGTGACCAAATACCCAACTCCTGCCGACCAACTGAACTTATCGGCAATGGATGCGATGGCTGCGATGTTCAATGGTCCAGTTGGCTACTCTGACCACACGGAAGACATGGTTGCTGTGCTTTCTGCCGTAGCGCGCGGCGCCAAGGTTATCGAGAAACATATAACAATCCTGCGCGATGTGCCAAATGCTCAGGACTGGAAAGTCTCGGCAGGTCCGGATAATCTCGCACAACTTGTCGCTGACATTCGCCGGGTCGAGGCCATGATTGGGCATGGGCGAAAAGAGCCAGCTCCGATTGAGACAACCGACACCGATTGGGCCTTGAAGTCGCTTGTCGCAGCGCGCGATTTAATGGCCGGTACAATACTTGTTGCCCGTGATCTTGTCGCGAAAAGACCTGGGGATGGCGTATCTCCTAATCGCATCGATAGCCTCATTGGGAAGCGGCTGACGAGATCGGTTGCTTCCGACGACCTTATTCTGTTGGAAGATCTTGAGAGTGTTGAGTGACGCCCCAGCTTAACAAACGCGTCTGCGTAACGCTCACAACGCGGGGTAATTACGGCAAGATGAAGTCAACAATGACCGCACTTGCCAAGTCACCAGATATTGACTTGCAGGTTGCCATTGGAGGAGCACTGGTACTGGATAGCTACGGCGATTTTGGTCCAGCTATCGAGGCAGATGGCTTCTCTGTGGACAGGCAGGTTCCCTACATTGAGATTGGCGAGACTTTGGATGCAATGACCAATTCGGCGGGTAATTGCGTTTCAGCCATGGGCGCAGTTTTTGCTGAACTTAAGCCAGATATTGTTGTCATCGTGGCCGACCGCTATGAGGCACTATCCATTGCTCAGGCCGCGCTGTGCCAAACAATACCGATCGCCCATATTGAGGGTGGTGAGGCGTCCGGCTCAATTGACGATAGGATCCGGCATGCCGTGACCTTGTTGGCAGATATACACTTCCCTGCCAATCGCGCTGCAGCCGACGTCTTGAGGGGTTTTGGCATCCCTGATGGTGCTATCTACACAGTCGGGACGCCCAGTCTTGATTTAATCATCGCGGGATCAAAGGCAGACTGTTGGGCGGCTCAGCAACATTTAAACGCCGCTGGACGAGGGGCAGAGGTAAATCTGAGTGATGATTTCCTCATTGTGTCGCAACATCCGGTAGTGACTGAGTACAGCGATGCAGGACGGCAATTTCGCGAAACTGCCCGTGCCGTCCGCAAAATCGGAATGCCAACAGTATGGGTTCTGCCGAATTTGGACGCGGGTGCCTTTGAGGCATCGCGAGCGGTCGAGGCCCTGATTAACGATGGGGAAGCGCCTCCGTTGTGCGTTGTTGCCAGCCTTCCACTATTACCCTATGCGGCCATGTTACGGGAAACACGTTGCTTGGTGGGCAATACGTCAAGCGGCATTCGTGAGTCAGCTTTTCTTGGTACCCCTGTAGTGAACATCGGTACTCGCCAGCGTGGTCGCCTTCGCGGAGCAAATGTTATCGATGTTGACTATGATTGCGATGCCATCACTGCAGCAACCAGGCATCAGATTGACCATGATCGCTATGAGCCAGATGATCTCTACGGAGATGGTCGGAGCGGAGAGCGGATAGCAGCTGCAATCGCAGCCTATGTAGGTGCGAGATCTGATACGCAAACGAAATCGGCCCTGCAATGAAGCTTGGTATTGTTGGCTTCGGTCATATGGGCGGGCGCCTCGCCGATGCTTCTTGTGAAGCTGGCCTTGAAATCGTCTCGATACTGGACCATTCGAATGAACCATTTGGGCTCGGTGGACGTGGTGAGCTATCACATTTGATTACTAGCGAAGCCGAGGCATTCTGGCGAACAGGTCCAGAAATCGTGGCAGTCGCGACACACGCTCCCACTCACATTCCCTTACTGCGTGAGGGACTAATGCACGGCATTCGTCGGTTTCTGATTGAAAAACCAGTCGCCACGAGTATGGACGAGGCTCGCGAGGGCCAACGACTGGCACATTCGTCACGCGCTCGAGTCATTGTTAACCACAATCGGCGCTATTGCGACAGCTACGACAAGTTACGCAAGCTGAATGGGGCAACAGAACTAGGTGATCTCCGGGCGATACTCTTTTCGCTAGGTGGAGGCGGACTTGGGTGCCTTGGAACTCATTACTTTGATATGTGCAATATGCTCTTCGAAGACACGCCGATTTCAGTGACCGCTACCCTGACCGAGCCCCTCTCAGCCAATCCGCGCGGCAGCGAGTTCCACGATCCCGGAGCAGCTGTTTTTGCACGATACCGTGATGGCCGACGGGCCTATCTCGATATCGGCGATGATTACGGACTACCGCACAGGATAGAATTCATCTACTCGCACGGTCGTGTCCTGGCCGAACGGGAACTTGCCGAGGATTGGAAGATTTGGGCACGCACCATCGCCGACCGCGATATGCCTATGACTCGGCGGCCGGCGTTGATCGAGATTGGCTCGATCCCACCGCATTCTATGCCCGCAACTAATATTGCTGCTTTGGCAGACTGTGCAGCAGACACCGTGCCAAAAGGCGGCATTGAGACCGCGATCCACGCGCTCGAGTTCTTCGCTGCAGCGCGCTGGTCAGATTCGACGCGAGCGCCCGTCGCCTTGCCACTGATTGGCGAGGCCGCGGCTGAGCGCTACGCCATTCCCTGAAATCGACTTAAGAGCGATGAGCACCAGCGTTATCGATGTAGCACTGATTGGTGTTGGGCCAATGGCGGCCAAGCACGCCGCAGCAATTGCATCAACTCCTGGTATTCGACTCGTCTCATGCGCATCGCGCGATATAAGACGTGCCGAGGCCTTCGCAAGTCAACACGAAGTTGCTCGACCACGCTTGATCAAGGAAGTATTCGAGGCGCCGCAAGCTGATGCGCTTTGGATCGTGGCGCCTGCAACTGTAATGGCTGACGCAGCAACGCACTTCAGCTCGTGTGAGCTACCAATGTTTTTGGAGAAGCCGGTCGGTCTTTGTCCCGAAGAGGTAGCGCATACGGCGTCGCTCATCAGCGTACCGCACATGATTGGTCTTAACCGTCGCTATTACGAAATTTTGCAGCGGGCGCGCACGATCATTTCCGACGCTGGAGGATTGCGTGCTATCGAGGTGCACTTGCCGGAACGCCCGGCAAATCTTCCCTCCACAACGGTCTCTCGCCTGCGCGACCGATGGGCATTCGCAAACTCTATTCACATGATCGACTTGTTTCGGTTTTTCGCCGGTGAGCCGGAGGCAGTCCATAGCGAGATTACCAATCCGTCCAGCATGGAACGCGGGTGTGCCGCCAGCCTACGTTTCGCCAACGGTGCAATTGGAGTGTTCCATAGTCACTGGTACGCGCCGGGTGGTTGGCGTCTGGCGCTGTATGCGGAAAATCTCAGTCTGGTTTTCCAGCCGATAGAACAAGGTATCATTGCTCGTTACGATCAGCAGCCAGCACCGTTGTTGCCAACCGGTAGAGATTTAGTTTTGAAGCCGGGCTTGGCTGGACAGGCTGCGGCCTTCCGAGACCTTGTGCGTGATGGCAACAAAGATGAGCACGCCGTTGATCTAAGGGACTACTGCAAGTCAGTCTCATTGACGCAAGCCCTCACTGAGCCGGCAACATCCTCCCTTTCGAAACTCTGTCGGAAAAGGAGCGCATAGCATGCGCGATTCCTGGCTTGTCCGAGCTCGACGTGCAGCCTGTGAACGACTATTTCCATTCACATTAAGGCTGGGCAGTCCCACCCTGGCCGCGATGGTTGCCTCAGGCATGCTTCGTCGAAAAGGTACGGGAAAGCGTTTGAATGTACTAGCCATTGCGAAGGACGTGTTTGAACAGGACCTCGACGCGCTTGCTGCATACGGCAATCAAGTTCAATATCACGTCCTCTCCATAAATACATTGCGTAGCGTGCTGTTTGCCTGTGTCGGTCAAGACTTGGACGGAGTGCGCGGCGACAACTATCATGAGACAGAGGCTGGTCAGGCCGCACGGCAAAGGTATTACGATTTCCTCACATCATTCCTGCAGGTCCTTAATCGCCTGATGAAATTCGATGCCGTGATTGGTTGCAACTTTGGTCAAGTTGCGTTGCAGGAATTCAGTCGTGCCGTTCATAATTCTGAGTTGCCGTATATCATCTACTTCAAGGAAGGCATACCGATACCGGAGCGGCTAGATGAATATTGCGCACTGTACGAAGCCGGCTATATGCCGAAACGCATTTTTGCCGATACAGTGCTGGTCAATAGCGCAACTGGCGCCGAGATGATATCTAGGATGACCATAAATGGTCTTCTCCCTGAAAATATATACGCTGTAGGTGCCCCGCGACTTGATAGTTATCGCATCAAGCCCTCGGTTGAGAGCGAAAGACCTTCGCTTGTTGTCTTTCCGTTTGATCCTCATGTTGCGTTCTTCTATTTTAAAGAGCTATGGGCACAGGATGAAAGGTTTCAATTACGTTGCAACGAGGTCTCTGGGGCGGACAGCAAATTAATGGATTCACTGTCTGAGCATGCGATCGAGATTTATCGATCCATCATAGCATTTGCCCGTTCCCGCCCAGATGTTGATATTATTTTTAAATCGAAAAGAAACTGTCGCTCAAAAGAATTTCTCAATGAAGCAATTGTGGACGTTACTGGCAGTCCAATTTCAGATTTCTCCATGGACAATGTCAGTTGGACTGACGACTGGGTAGCCGAAGATCTTATTCGCAAAGCTACCGCGGTGATTTCCCTAAATTCGATGACTACGGTCGAAGCTATACTTGCTGGAAAGCCAGTATTTGTGCCGGAATTGAGTAGCGTTTTTCAAGGTAAGCCGTGGTCGTTCTTTCATGACTTTCCAAACTTGGTAGGACACATAGAGTCAGAGGCTGATCTGATCAGCTATTTCGATCATGTTCTGCGGGATGAATGGCAAGTTGAAGAAACTGAACGCGAAGCCTTCCTCAAGAGATACACGACCGTTGGCGGCGTCAATTTGTCGACCAATGCGTTTGAGGACGTGTTGGTTTCGACGGTCGAATTGAATACCCGACAGGGGAAGGCTACGCGGTTGAAGCGTGTGGCCGGGACTCTCCGAGAAAGAGAACAGGTGTGAGTGGTCAAATGGATATTTGGGGCTTTGTTCCCGCAAGAGGGGGATCAAAGAGCATCCCGTTGAAGAATCTTGTCGATGTCGGTGGCCGGCCAATGCTGGATTATTGTGTGCTAGCCGCAATGACCAGTGGAAGACTGTCGCGCGTTATCGTTTCCACTGATAGCAACCGCATCGCGCAACGGGCGCGTTTGCTGGGCGTTGATGTAGACAATCGACCAACCGAACTTTCGGGCGACGAGGTACTCGTTGACAATGTTGTAAAGGAGTTTCTGGAGAGAACCTCCACAACATCACCCTTGCCTGATGCGTTGGCTCTGATCCAGCCAACTAGTCCGTTTATTCTGCCAAAGCACTTCGTACAGCTATTCGATGCGCTTGAAGCCCGACCAGATGCGCTTTCAGCACACAATGTAGTTGCCGTGCCACCCATTGCTCATGCTTGGAATCAACGGTGGATCAACGAGAAAGGCGAGATAGAGTACCTCTTCCCCGAGCAAAGAAAACTAGTCCGTCAGAAGCAAGATAAACCTGCTCTCAAGATCCTCGGGAATTTGTTGGTGACTCGTTGCAAGGCCTATTTGTCTGGGAAGGGCGTTTACGCAGAGCCAAGTGTTGGTGTTGAGATCGACAGACCATACGACTTTGATCTCGACGGGCCAGACGATCTAATAGTAGCACGCGCTTTGATTTCTGCGGGTGCTGTGGATCTTTCTCACTTAGTTCAAGCAACCTGATACTTTTCTGTTCAACAAACCCAATTAATGTGAGCGGCGACACGGTTGCCGCGATCATCGAGCGTGGGGAGCGCAAATGACATGAAAATTCTGATTCTAGGTGGAGACGGATACCTGGGTTGGCCAACCGCAATGCACTTCTCGGAGCGCGGAGATGAAGTTGCGGTTTTAGACAACTTCGCCAAGCGTCGATGGGAACTTGAGGAAGGTGTTGAACCGCTCATTCCAACGCCTCCTCTCCAGAGGCGCGTTAAGCGGTGGAAGGAAATCACAGGTAAGGAGATAAAGGCGTTCATAGGTGACCTTTGCAATCACCGTTTCGTGTACAATGTTCTACGGGAGTTTTCTCCCGAGGCGATTGTGCATTATGGCGAGCAACCTTCAGCGCCTTACTCGATGCAAAATAGGACGACCGCAGTTTACAGCCAGGTCAACAACGTAACTGGCACGCTGAATCTTTTGTTTGCGATGCGGCGCCATTGCCCCGACGCCCATCTCATCAAGCTCGGAACTATGGGGGAATATGGAACGCCGAACATCGATATTGAAGAAGGTTGGATAACGATCCAGCATAACGGACGTGAAGACACTGTTCTGTTCCCAAAACGACCGGGCAGCTTCTATCACTTATCGAAAGTTCACGACTCTGCCAATATTGAGTTCACTTGTAGAATATGGGGCATGCGAGCCACTGACCTAAACCAAGGTGTCGTCTATGGAGTTGATACATCAACGACAGAGCTTCACTCAGACCTACGAACTTCGTTCCATTACGATCATGTATTCGGGACGGTTCTTAACCGCTTTCTTGTTCAAGCAGCTGTAGGGGCCCCCCTGACTGTTTACGGACAAGGCGGCCAAACGCGTGGCTTCCTCAACATACGAGATACAATCCGCTGCGTGGAAATCTCCGTCGACAATGCCGCTGAACGCGGTGAATTCCGTGTCTTCAACCAATTTACTGAGCAGTTCTCGATCAATGACCTTGCAGAGATGGTTGCACGGGTTGGCAAATCCCACGGGCTGTCTGTCGAAATCACACACTTGGACAATCCGCGTATCGAGGCAGAAGAGCACTACTACAATGCCAAACATACACTGCTTACAGATCTGGGTCTTAGTCCCACGTTCCTGAGCGACGAGGTGCTCAGCAAAATGTTGACGACGGTGAGGGCGAATTGCGATCACGTCGATGCCGATGTTTTTGCACCGCAGATCAGCTGGAGCGGTCGTAACGCTTAGTCAAACGAAAAGAATGATCTACCAAAAGTTAAAAAAACTGAACTCACTGCGATCTGCGGCTCGCACTATTATTCCAAGTGGCATACGACCGGCAGCACGCGCTCTCTTAGGTGAACGCCGAAACCTCAAGGAGTTGAACCTGGTAGAGGCGTTGGCTGGTGAGGCCTCAAACTTGGCAACGATCGAACACTATCTCGTCGCCAATTTTGTGCCTGTTCGACAACCAATGATCATGATTTCGCAAGCCATGCGCTCAGGAGGAACGCTGCTTAGTCAGTTATTTGATGATCATCCGCAGGTGCTAATGCACCCCTTTGAGTTGAAGACCGGTTATCCGGGAAAGTGGGATTGGCCTCCTATCAGTCCGAGCAAGCCCGCCAGCGAGAATTTTCGTTATTTGTTTGAACCGACAACGCTGACACTATTGAAGCGCGGTTACTCGAAGGGTGAGCGTGATGAAGCCTCGAGCCACCCTTTTTTGTTGGTACCTTCTTTGCAAAGGGCAGTTTTTGAAAAGTACTGCGAGCGTTTTGAAGTCAAGACTAACCGAGACATCTTTAATGCTTACTTCACATCCTATTTCAACGCCTGGCTCAACTATCGCGGTCTTATTGAGGACACACGCTATGTCAGCGCATTCCTACCACGCTTGTCGAGCAGTGAGGTGCTAACTGACGAGTTTTTTGACACATGGCCGGACGGCCATATGATCTCGGTACTGCGTGATCCACTCTCATTCTATGCCTCCGCAAAGCAATATGGCCGCAAGTATCAGGAAACCGAGTTCACTGGTTTTGACCAAGCAATGGGATTCTGGCGCGCGTCAGCCGAAGGAATGTTGCGCAATGCGGGCAAGTATGGTGACCGCCTAACCGTGGTCTGTTTCGAAGAATTGACGCAAGAAACTCGCTCAACGATGACCCATCTGTGTACCCGCCTTGGCTTGGACTTTGACAAAAGTTTACTCATGCCAACCTTTAATGGGCGAGCAATCAAGGCCAACAGTAGTTTCGAAGTAACCACTCATGGACTTACTAACCATCACAAAGATCGACTTTGCGTCCTCGACGACGAGGAGAAGCGCATCATTGCTGAAAGTTGCACGCCACTCTACGAAACGGTGCGGACAAGACTCGCAGTCGGAAGCAGTACAGCGATTGCCGCGGTCTCAAAATGAGTGCATCAAGCAAACGTGGGATTTTTCATATCGGCCTCCCTCGCGCCGCTTCGACCTACCTGCAGCGCATGGTATTTGAGCAGGCTGACGGTCACGCCCTTTCTTATCAGCCTAATGGTATTAAAGGCATGCTCCGAGAAGTCTTTAGACAATACATACCGCAGTCTGGTGCCGAGGTCATTTGCGACCCAGATCTAGATCAAATGGTCATCGAAAGACTGCGTCAGGCCATAACTGAAGCGCCGGGTGAAATCGTATTAGTTTCGTGGGGGCGGCCCTGTGGGCGTTGGTGGCTGGACTTTAGTGATTCGAAACAGGCAATTGGAATTGTTCATCGCATTTGGCCTGATGCAGAGCTTCTTATCATCCTCCGCGAACAGGTTGGTTGGTTGGCCTCAATATACCGATATCGTGTTGCTAACGGGATAGCTGCATCGCTTCAAAATTTTCTCGGCTGGAATGGGCAACGGTTCGTCCGAACAGAAACAGCGGACCGATGGCAAGGGGATCGTATCAATACTCTAGAGTTTGACTGGTCCAGGCTCTGCGAAGCAGTAGTTGAACGCTTTGGGCCAAAGAGATTTCATTTGCTAACCTATGAGCAACTTAATTCGCGACCCGAGAGCTTCCGCATCGCAATGGCTGAGGTTCTGGGACACGACCTTGAGGTTCCTATAACTGATCACAAAGCGAATGGTAGCATGCCAGCGGCAAATACTCATCTGCTCTTAGCCATAAACAAAGTCGTCGGCGCTTTTGGGCGGATCGATCGACCGACGCGTCTTCAGCGAGGCGCAAGACGAATTCTCAAACGCATACCTGGACCCAATTACGAGATTTTTGAAACTACAATTAGGACTGCGCTTAAAGATCACTATCGCTCAACAAACCAGAGGCTTCGTCCATTGCTCGAAGAAGAGTGTTTTTCACCTTACGCTTATGAGGCCTAACGGAGACCTGATATGAAATCCGTAAGATCTGTTGAAGAAAATCGCCGCGCTTATCATGCCGAGGCAACACTAAACAGTGTCCATCGTGCTTCACTGACTGTGCCAGCGTTCGCCGGCACGGAAGCCGAGATAAGCTTCCTCAACCATTTTCTCATTAAGCGAGGCTACAAACAAGTTGGCTGCCGGATTACAGCAATCGATTCTGAAGGCAAGCGAATCGAATCGCGCCTACATGTCATAGACGAGCCGAGAGTCTATCGCATACCACTCAGCGGAATGGTTGAAGCAGAGGTTGCAACCTGGATGGTCGAATTCTTTTCGGCCAACAACCTCTACATTCCATTCCCTGCCGTAATGGTGAACCACATTGGTGATGGCTTCATCAATACGGTCCATGCGTACAATAGAGTGCTTAACGACGTGTTCGAAGAAGACGCAGTAAATGGAGTGCAGGTTTGCGAAGCTTCTATAGATGTCAAGATTGATGATGACACGGACACGTTCGCAATGTTCACAACTGGTCCGCAGCACTGTTCAGGAACGATCGAAGTTACCTTTGATCATGAAGAAGGCGGCCAGTTTAAGCAATCTCTGGGAGTCAGCCAGCCGCGGTTCACGAACAACGTTATTCGCTTGCGGGAACTCTTTCCGAGTGCTCCGGCCGGCTCAGGAAATCTCTTCGTACGGCAGCCAGAGCAGGCCATGTTCTACGGCCGAATGCTTACCGGCCAGATCAAAGCAAACGGCGCCTTTTCGGCCAATCATAGCTATTATGATAGCTCAAAGGTCAGCGAGTACTGGGGCGACGCTCGTGAGTCTTTAAGGCTTTATCCCTTACTGCCTGGCCTTCGCGCCTCGGCGCGCATTTATCCAATCGTGTCTCCATCGACCCTTCGCATAACAATCGATGTATTCAATGATAAAGGGGGTTTGCTTGAGACTTTTGCGGCTGGCGAACTGACGAGCCCTGGGGCACGCCATCTCGACATTGATGTGACAGCTCTAATCGAAAATGCCCAACTTGGTGACAGTTGCAAGACGTGGGCACTTCGCGCTGTGCCGATAGAAGGAAATACGCCAACACGGATCGCGCATCAGGCTGTCTACGGTGATCTTGAGCGGCCAGACACACTGGAATCGTCGATTAGTGTTGGTCTTCTCAATCCCAATATCTTCACACCGGAAGGCAAGACTGGCATGGGCTGGGGACAGCTTCCAGTTGGAGCGGAGATAGACAGTTGGCTTGGCGTCGTATTGGCGAATCCCGACGGTAATGATGATAAACTACAATTGCGAATCTATGATGTGGATGGGTTAGTCACCGAAGTCGAACAGAATTTACCCGCTGGTGGTGCTGCGATCTTCTCACCTGATGATTTAAGGGGAATTGCGGCTGGTCGACGCGATTCTGACTCTCTTGCGATGCTGTGGTTCGAGGCGAGAACAACGCGGCCGGACGTGCAGGCTGTTGTTGTGTCGCGCCACGCGAAGACCGGGCATTGCAGCGGCGAGCACAATTTCTGACAGGTAAACGGTCTAGCGAAAAACTTTCTGACGCGTGAACTTTGTAATCAATGACGCTGCTACTAACGCACGGTAGACTTTTCCTGTCCCTGGCAGGCTGGAGGCTTTACGCACTTGTCGTACTGACGCTTATCATGGGACTTGTCGATATCATCGGATTGTCGATGATAGTCCCAATACTCGAAATCGGTATCAATGCAGAAGGCGGAAAAAGTTCAATATCACATGCCGTGTCGAGCGTCTTGCTTGCCGTTGGCCTTACGCCGACACTTAAACTTCTCTTAGCGCTGGTCGTACTCATTTTCCTTCTGAAAGCCGTGATTGTTTTTGCCGCCGACCAGACTATAGCTCGAATACAGACAACCGTTCAGGAGGCTTTGAGAATGCAGCTGACCGAACGGGTATTCGCTGCGAATCTGCCTTACTTACTGCGCACGCGAGTCGGTGAGACGGCGAATGTATTCGTGACAGAGATCCAGCAAACCGTCGGCAATCTAAAAGCACTCAGTATGCTCGCGTGTGCCGTGATACTATTCTTGGTATATTTCTCTGCCTCGCTTTGGGCCAATTGGCAGATGGGCTTGTCAATGATCGGTTTGGCAACGGTTCTGTTGTGGGCGTTTCGCGGGATCAATCGCATGACGCGGAAGCTGTCATTCAAGATTGCCGACAATAATGAACGCATTCAGAATCAAATTCTACAAGGCCTAAACAACGTTAAATATCTCAAGGCGACAGAAAGCAAGTCACCCGTAATAAGCCACCTGCGCACCTCCCTAAATCAGAGGCGCAAGGATTTGATTTCTATTCATGTGCTGCGAGCCTTCGTGGCAGCATCGATTGAGCCAATTGCGGTCTGCGTGGCGGCAATCTTCATTTTACTTTCAATTACAGGACAAGAACGAACGCTTGGCGCAGCTGTGTTGCCGTTACTATTCCTTTACCGCACAGTTTCCAGAGTTGGTGAGATACAAAAATCTTGGCAATCTTTTTTGCGCACCGCAGGCTCAGTCGCGTCTTTCACCAAAACCTGGAATGCGCTCGCCGATCAAGCCGAGTCGACTTCGGGCTTGCCCTGCCCGGAATTGCGCAAATCCATTCAGCTAAGAGACGTAACCTTCGCGTGGGGCACTTCCGACAAGCCTTTGCTTGACAGAGTTTCCATCGACATTCCCCGTAACTCCGTCGTTGGTTTGACCGGCCCGACAGGTGCCGGCAAGACAACTTTGGTTGACTTGGTTTGCGCTGTGCTTCCATCACGCACTGGCAGTGTAACGTGGGACAATTCCAACTACTGCGAGTTCGACCCACGTTCGATACGATCCCGCATTGGATATGTGACCCAAGATCCGGTCATCTTCAACGATACGATCGCGAATAATATTACACTTTGGGGATCTTGTGATTTGTCGTTCGACGAGCGGGCTTCGAGAATGCGAACCGCCGCCGCGGCAGCACAGTGTCTGGAATTCATCGAGTCCACAGAGCACCAATTCGATACGGAGATCGGTGAACGTGGCTTTCGTCTTTCGGGCGGTCAACGCCAGCGGATCGCAATAGCCCGTGAACTGTACCGCCAGCCAGAGATCTTAATTTTTGACGAAGGTACTTCTTCGCTTGACGTAAACACCGAGGCCGCTCTCCAGGAAACACTCGATGCACTTGGTACAAGTTCTACCCTTATTGTTATTGCTCATCGATTGTCGACACTAAAGCACTGCAGCCACATCTATGTGCTGGAGCAGGGACGGATCATCGAAAGCGGAAGCTGGGATGAGTTGATGGCGGTCAAAGGCGGTTGGTTCGCTAAGATGACCCAATTGCAAGGCACGGCATGAAAGAGTTCGGAATTGCGCATAGGTGATAAAACAATAGATGGGAGTAAGGGCGCTTTCATCATCGCTGAGATTGCTCAGGCGCACGAGGGTTCCCTTGGTTTGGCTCACAGTTTCATAGATGCTGCCGCAGACGCAGGTGCTGACGCGATCAAGTTCCAGACCCACCTTGCTTCAGCTGAATCCACTAGAGATGAGCAATTTCGCATTCGAATGAGCGGACAAGATGCTGATCGTTTTGATTACTGGCAGCGCATGGAGTTTAGCCCCAGTCAATGGCACGAACTGGCAGCACATAGCTCAGAACGTGATCTAGTGTTTCTGAGTTCTGCATTCTCGGTTGATGCCGTCCACCTACTACAGCAAATTGGTGTTCCGGCTTGGAAAGTCGGTTCAGGCGAAGTTTTTAATGACCGACTACTCGACGCGATGTCAGCGACAGGAAAGCCAGTACTGGTCAGCACCGGAATGGCAAACTGGAGTGAGATAAGTGCTGCCTATCGGCGTGTTATCGATCGGGGTGCTCCGGCTGCGATCTTCCAGTGTACGAGTAAGTATCCAACGCCTCTTGAACAGGTCGGGTTTAATGTGATTTCAGAGCTGCGTTCTGAATTCGACTGTCCTGTCGGTCTGTCTGACCATAGCGGCACCGTCCATCCTTCGGTCTTGGCCCTGGCACATGGAGTTGATCTACTAGAGGTTCATGTGACCTTCGATCGCATGATGTATGGCCCCGATGCGGCTGCATCTCTCACCTTTGAAGAACTAACCAGTGTTGTCGCGTCCAATCGTGCATTCGCCAAGTTGCGTGACAACCCTGTTGACAAAGACGCTTTAGCAAATGAGCTTTCGCAAACGCGAGGACTTTTCAGCAAGAGCCTTGCGTTGCGCGAAGACCAGTCCGCAGGTACGAAGCTGACTACCGAGATGCTTACTGTCAAGAAGCCAGGTACGGGTATTACGGCCGATCATGAGAGCGAGTTAGTCGGTTGCGTTCTTGCCCGTGATGTATTCGCTGACCGCCTCCTCGTCTGGGAGGATATTGAAATTCTCAGAACGAAGAATTAGCGCACCATGAGCCATCAACGGAAAGTCTGCATTGTTGTCAACAGTCGGGCAAACTACGGTAGAATTAAGAGTGTCCTCAGCGCAATCAAACAGCGTGATGATCTCGAATTGCAGCTGGTTGTCGGGGCCTCTGCTTTGCTACATCGATTTGGCAACGTCCGCGAGATCATCGAACGCGACGGCTTCGAGATTTCGGCCACCGTTTACTCTATCGTCGAGGGCGAGACTCCGACAACTATGGCCAAATCGACGGGCATGGCGATAATGGAGTTGGCAACGCTGTTCGAGAACCTCGAGCCGGATATCGTTTTGACAGTAGCTGACAGGTTCGAGACGATCGCGACCGCCATCGCCGCGAGCTACATGAACATCGCCGTGGCACATACACAGGGCGGTGAGGTTACCGGCTCTATTGACGAGAGCGTTCGGCATGCTGTCACCAAGCTCTCACATATACATTTCCCTGCCACGGAACTCGCCGCGGATTATCTCGTGCGCATGGGCGAGGACCCGACAACAGTTCATTGGACCGGTTGTCCTGCGATGGATGTGGTTGGTGCGATTGATCTGTCGCTGCCGTCTGATTTGTTCGAAAGTTACGGTGGTGTTGGGGCGCATATTGATCCGAAGGCGCCGTATCTCGTCGTTTTGCAGCATCCTGTGACCACCGAATATGGGCGCGGCTTCGATCAAATCAGTGAAACCCTGGAAGCTATTGCCGCGCTGAATATGCAGGCCGTGTGGCTCTGGCCCAACGTGGATGCTGGATCGGACGATGTCTCTAAGGGACTCCGAGTTTTCCGCGAGAGACGACGTCCGACCAACATCCATTTCTACAGGAATTTTGCAGTTGAGGACTACGCACGCCTGATTAACAACGCGAGGTGCATCGTTGGGAATTCGAGTTCGGGTCTCCGAGAGGGAGCCTTTCTGGGCGTTCCCGCGGTAAACATCGGCACCCGCCAACAGGGTCGAGAGCATGGTGAAAATGTCATACATGTCGGTTACGACCGGGACCAGATTCGACAGGCTGTTGAGATCCAGATGAACCACGGGCGCTTTGCGCCTTCAAAAATTTTCGGTAAGGGTGATGCCGGTTTGAGAATCGCAGAATTACTCGCGAAGCAGCCGGTTTCGGTTCAGAAGAAGCTACACTACACATTCAGCGATTGTGGCAAAGGACTGCATGAGGCTAGCAGTGTTTGAACCTTGCGAGATTTGCGGCACGAACGAATGGAAGACGACCTATGAGGGTCCGATCCGTCACGGCTCGTTCGGGAATTTTTCCCCACAGCCCGCGATCGTTGGGCAATGTGCCGGATGCGGTGTACAACGACTGCGGGAAGCCGACTGCGCCGATGCGGAGATTTACGAGACTGCGGCGTACCGTGAGCTGCTCCATCAGCCGACCGATGCGGATGGTTTCTTTGCCGAGCATGATATTTTGCAGCTGAGTAATCTAGCAGCACTTTGGCCAGAGCCCGTAAGGGGCCGCACGGTCGCAGATGTGGGGTGCGCTGCAGGTAGTTTCCTTGATCACGTCAGCGGCTTGGCGGCACGAGCCGTCGCTATCGAGCCATGCACCGATTACCATGCCTCCTTGGCGCGGCGAGGCTACGATGTCCATAGCTACGCGTCCGATGCAGTCATAAAGTTGCGCGGCGAAGTCGACCTTGCTACCAGCTTTAGCGTGATCGAACACGTTGGTGATCCGTTGAGCTTCCTCAGCGAGATCCGCGAATTATTAACGAGCGATGGTCGTCTAATAGTGAGCACACCCAATCGCGAGGACATACTGCAGACTTTGTTACCAGATGACTATCCGGCATTTTTCTATCGCGCGGTACATCGTTGGTATTTCGATGCCGAGTCGCTTGCAGCTCTGGCACTGCAAGCCAGTCTCAAAGTTCGCAAAATCCACTGTACGCAGCGATTTGGGCTATCGAACACAATGCGCTGGCTTCGCGACCGCAAACCGGGCGGTCGCGAGCCGCTCACAAACATCAACGCACTGGCTGATAGTTTCTGGACCGGCTATCTCGCCGCCCAAGGTGTCGGCGACTATCTCTATGCCGAATTTGGACGATAATCGAATGAGTGCAACCTCACCTATCTTCATTGGTGGCATGTATAAGTCTGGCACATCACTGCTGCGCGCGCTTATTGGTCAGCATCAGGACATAGCGTCGGATCTAGAGACTTATTGGTTCGATCTGGATGGTGCCGATCCAGATGCTCCAGAGACGCGCGAGGCAATTGCAAGATGGGCTCGGTTCTTCGATCGTGACTCCGACGAACTCTTGAAACTTTATCGACGTGCCTCGTCAATCCGTGATGTATTGGATGACTTGCTTGGGACAGTTGCTCGCAGGATGGGAAAGCAACGCTGGGCTGAGAAGACGCCCGGCAACATTGTCCATGTCCCACGTATCCTAGAGCTCTGGCCAGATGCACGCATATTGCATATTGTGCGTGACCCGCGCGATATCTTCGCATCGCTCGTTAGGGCAGATAAGTGGTCGACAGCACAGGAGTTTGGAGAACGCTGGACCACGATGCTTGGAGCGGCGGAACAGCTAAGCCCATGTCAAAATCGGTCCGTCTTGGAGATTGTATACGAGCGATTAGTGCTCGATACCGAAGCGCAAATGAGGGAAGTGATCGAGTTTCTCGGAGCTCAGTGGGATCCTGCAGCGTCGGTCTTCCAAGGAAAGAACGATGATTTCCAACGGGTGTTGGAAGTAACGGGCAAGTCGAGCACAACACTTCAGCAATTATCGCAGCCTTTGACGGATGCTCGGATTGGACTTTGGCACCAAACTCTCAGCGATGACCAACTCATTTCCATCCGCGAGTACGCTCGCAGGTCTGGATTAGAGAGCACAATGCAAAGGATCGAGAATGCGTGCGAGACTGCAATCGCGGAGGCAGGAAATAAATGACCAATGAGCCAATGGCACGATCGAGTTCCGCGCTCATCCATCCTGGGCAGTATCCTGAGATGGACCTTAACGACAAAGTAATACTGGTCACTGGCGGGACTGGTTCATTCGGCCAAGCTTTCGTGCGCTACGTCCTCTCAAAATACAATCCACGCAAACTGATAGTGTTCTCTCGAGACGAGCAGAAGCATTATGACATGGCGCAGACTTTCAGCCAGAACCGGTTTTCAGCAATCCGCTACTTTATTGGTGATGTCCGTGATGTAAGCCGGTTGGAATTGGCGATGCGTGAAGTTGACTACGTCGTGCATGCAGCAGCTCTGAAGCATGTCCCGATTGCAGAGTACAACCCCTTTGAGTGTGTCGCCACAAACATAAACGGCGCCCAAAACGTCGTGACTGCGGCAGTTCGCACCAATGTTAAAGCCGTTGTCGCATTATCAACGGATAAAGCAGCCAATCCAATTAATCTATACGGAGCGACAAAGCTGGCCTCGGACAAAATCTTTGTCGCTGCCAACAACTTGTCGGGTACGGGTGGCTGCCGATTCTCAGTTGTCCGCTATGGCAATGTACTCGGCTCTCGCGGCAGCGTGGTTCCCTACTTCTGCAAGCTTCTCTCCGAGGGCGCAACGAAGCTACCAATTACTGACAGACGCATGACACGTTTCTGGATCACGCTAGAGCACGGTGTACATGCTGTCCTCACTTCGTTGGCGATGATGGCCGGCGGAGAGATTTTTGTGCCAAAGGTATCAAGCATGCGAATTGTTGATCTCGCCCATGCTCTTGCCCCAGGTGTTGAGCTTGAAGAGATCGGCGTGCGACCTGGTGAGAAATTGCATGAAGTCCTCATAACCGAGGATGAGGCTCGCACTACTCTTGAACTGGATGACCGGTATCTCATCTATCCCGTAGCTACCGGCTGGACCCGTGACAGGTTCCCCGCTTACGAAACACAACGTGTGCCTGAAGGTTTCAGCTTCGTTAGCAACATGAATGATCGATGGCTGGATGCCACCTCTCTGAACGAGATGGTCAAGGATCTGGCTACCAATACAGAAAAATGACGACCCAGCAGAAAGCATTTCTGCCCTACGGTAGACAATCTATCGACGAACGAGACATCGCTGCCGTTGTTGATGTCTTGCGCGGAGATTGGCTTACCACCGGGCCAATGGTCG
The DNA here is from genome assembly GCA_965247245.1 of Hyphomicrobiaceae bacterium. Taxonomy (GTDB): domain Bacteria; phylum Pseudomonadota; class Alphaproteobacteria; order Rhizobiales; family Hyphomicrobiaceae; genus Tectiglobus. The sequence continues at coordinate 151,377 of CBDFGV010000002.1, forward strand.
ATGCTTTTGAAGCCGACTTTGCTGTTGCTAGCGGTGCCGCTTACGCAATATCCTGCTCCAGTGGTACAGCGGCACTTCATATGGCTGCCCTTGCGCTCGACTTCCAACCAGGGCACTACGCGGTGGTACCGGCAGTTACGTTCTCGGCGACGGCAAATGCCCTACGCTACTGTGGCAGCGATGTAATTATTGCCGACGTCGACCCCGCGACCGGCCTGCTGACAACAGATACAGCCATGGCCGCCATACACCGAGCCGTTAGTGACGGCATTGATCCATCACGCATTCGCGCATTCTTTCCCGTTCACCTGAACGGCCAGTGCGTCGAGATTTTGGAGCTGACAGAGCTGGCCGCTCAGACGAACTGCTCACTTGTATTCGATGCCTGCCATGCGATCGGCAGCGACTGGTACGACCTTGATGGAAACAGTCATAAGGTTGGTGCCAACCTTGGCGGCGCGATGTCCGCTTTCTCATTGCATCCGGTGAAGACGGTGACCATGGGCGAAGGAGGCGTGGTGACTACTGATGATGCGGATTGCGCCGAGCGTCTGCGCCGGCTCCGCAGCCACGGTATTACACGAGACCCTGCATGCTTCGTTGAGAAGTCCCAGGCGTTTGACTCAGACGGTGAAGCAAATCCTTGGTACCAAGAACTCGTCGAGTTAGGCTACAACTATCGCGCAAGCGATGTGCACTGCGCTCTGGGCCGCAGCCAACTGACACGTCTCGATGCGTTTGTCTCAAGACGACGCGAACTGGCAGCTCGCTATGATTCATTATTGACATCATACGGTAATTTTCTCACTCCGGTTGCACGCACCGCCAGTTGCAATCCAGCTTGGCACCTCTACGCAGTACTGATCGACTTCGCGTTGATCGAAAAGGACCGGGCGACCGTCATGCGGCAGCTCGCTGCCGAAGGCATAGGCACACAGGTGCACTACTTGCCACTGCATCGTCAGCCATACTATCGGCAAAGATACGGTCAGACCGAATTACCTGGTGCCGACGCCTACTATGAACGCTGCCTTAGTCTGCCATTGTATCCAACTATGGAGGTCGACGACGTCGATCGCGTTGTTGATGCGATTGCAGGTGTTCTGTCGAAATGAGTTCAATCGGAAAGGTCTGTGCAATCATTGAAGCCCGCATGGCGTCTACGCGACTGCCAGGAAAGGTTCTCATAGAGGTTGCTGGTAAACCGTTCCTGCAGCATATGATCGAGCGAGTTCGACGGGTGCCGAGGATCGCGGACGTTATTGTAGCGACAACAGATGGACGATCTTGTGATCCGATCGCCGATCTCTGCAAGCACCTTGGGGTTTCGGTATTTCGCGGAAGCGAAGAAGATGTCATGGATCGCGTAAAGGGTGCAGCACAAGCGCATGACGTGGACACGATCGTAGAGCTGACAGGCGATTGCCCTCTTATAGATCCTCTGATTATTGACGATGTGATCCAGGTATATAACGAAGGCGATTGCGACTACGCTGCTAACATCTTTCAGTCAGGGTATCCGCTTGGTATGGAGTGCCAAGTTTTTTCGACAGATGTTCTCGTTGATGCGGTCTCACGAACAGATGATCCAGATGATCGCGAGCACGTCAGCCTTTACATTTATCGCAATCCTGAGCGCTATAGGATCCGTAAAGTGCCGGCTCGAAAAGCACTTGTAGCACCAAAATACAGACTGACACTCGATACTCCTGACGATCTTGAAGTGATCAGCGCGGTCTTCGATGCATTGTATCCTCTGGCGCCGGAGTTTGGGCTCGACGCCATACTCGCATTCCTCTTCGACAACCCGGCAGTAGCCGACTTGAATGTGGGCGTTGCTCAAAAGCGTGTCTGAGCTAAAGGTATTGGTTGTGGGCTGCGGAAGCATGGCTGGCGGTCTTGATCAGCCCATGCAGGCTAGTCGATCACCCATCACACATGCTGGCGCCTTGTCAGGGAACGATGCCTTTCGGCTTGCCGGATGTGTTGACCCTGAAGATGGACAGAGAACTGCATTCCAGAGAAAATGGAACATCGCTCATGGATACTCGAACCTGGATGAGGCGTTGTTAGCGCGTTCCTATGACGTTGTATCAATTTGCTCACCGACCGCATTGCATTTCGATCACCTCAAACGTGTTCTTGACGCGCGCCCCCGCGCGGTTTTGTGTGAAAAACCGCTGACCACATCACGCTCGGAGTCTCGTGCGATCGTGGCCGCCTATAGCGCCGCATCTGTGCCGCTGATGGTGAACTATCTACGGCGCTGGGACGCGGCTATGGCGACCATAGAAACCGAACTTCTCTCCGGCCAATGGGGTGAATTACGCTGTGCTATCGGCCTCTATACCAAGGGTGTGTTACACAATGGCGGACATATGGTCGATCTCTTTAGACGACTGTTTGGGAACGTGACTGCTGAGACAGTATTTGACGTGCGCGGCACGAGTGATTCTGCTGACCCGACGGTTGGGGCTCTGCTCCGCGCCCCAGCAAATAAACCTCTTCATATGATTGCTGGTGATGCTGAAGATTACCCGCTGTTCGAACTTCAAATTGTGACCGAACGCGGTGTCTTAACTATCGAAGGCGGTGGACTCTCTATACGGCGCAGAGCCGTGGGCGATAATCCAATTGCACCGTCTCACCGCTTCCTTACAACGGGCACTACATCAGCGGGCGAGGTTGAGCATGCCATGCCGGCTGTGATTGCAGAACTCGCAGAGGTAGCGCATGGCCGAAAGCCTCAATCGTCCTGCGACGGCTCAAATGCCCTAGCCACCGAGGAGGTTTGCCATGACCTCATCGAGTTGGCTCACCAATATCGAGGATCCAACCATTGAGCGAAGGAAGCAGCATTGTATTCTTTGCGCGCGATCCGGGTGGAGCCAACGCTGTGGCTGGAGCCTACGAGGCATGGGAGACTCTATGTCTGGAGCACTACGCTCTATCTGAGACGTGCGGACACTGCGTAGCAACCATGGCAAAGTCGATTTTGGCAAAGGACTATGCCAGCGCAACTTTTGCTACACTGGGGTTAGCGGCAGAGGATTGGGCCGTTGCGTCCCAGAACTACAAGTCCATCGAAGAACTACTCTCCACAAAACGCTGTGGGGCGCTTACAAGCGCAACGAACGATATCGACGACGATACCTATCTCGATATTTGGCGTGCTGCCCAGCAACAAGGCATCCCGGTAATTGCCGTGCTGGATGATCCGCAAAGCCTCCAATTCCGGTTTGGAATATTCAAAGGCCAACCTGTTTGGCCCGATCTTTGTCTCGTGGCAGATGAAGCACTGATCGGAGCGCTGCGGGCAGTAGGGCTACCGTCAACAGTTCCGGTATTAGTGAGCGGCGACTTGCATCTTGCCGCAATACGCCGGCGTGCTGACACCTTGAGCGACAGCACGATTGCAGCGTTAAGACGGCAATGGGACGCGGACGGCGATGCCTTGGTTATACTGTTTGCATCGTCGGCATATAGCGAGATGGGCGCTGCTGGTCGAACCAATGTAGGTGACGAGCATCAATCACTGACAAACATTCTTGAGCGCATTGATCGTGGCTGGCGCCCCGGGCCAAATGGAACGCCACTTGTTGTTATTAGACCTCACCCGCGTGATGAAGCGCACAAATACGAACGTTATTTAAAGCGCGGGTCAGTCGCTGTAATCGTTAGTAACGCCGGTACATCTTTCGAGGCGATACTCGCTGCAGATGTTGTTACTGGTACAAGCCCGGCCGTGCTGCGAGAAGCACATCTACTTGGAGCTCGGGTTGTGGAAGCGATGCATCAGCCAACTCGATCCAATGTTTGAACTGGCGACGAGCAGAGTACGCAAGCAGTGCCGCGCACAGTAGCAATTGTTCAGGCGAGATGGGGGTCAAGTCGGCTACCGGGCAAGGTCCTGCTAGCACTTGGTGGAACCAACGTGCTCGAACAGGTGCTTGCACGATGCCATGCGATAGCCGGTGTCGATGCTGTCTGCTGTGCGGTATCCGATGATTTGTCTTCCGAACCGGTGGCAGAGGAGGCGGCCAAGTGCGGCGCAGCTGTTACACGCGGCCCGCTAAATGATGTTCTAGAACGCTACCGCTCAGCCGCGGAGGTGACCGAAGCTGACGTGGTTCTCCGAGTAACAAGCGACTGCCCCTTGATAGATCCTAAAGTATGTGCCGCCGTGCTTGATCTACGCGAACGCGAAAACCTGCATTATGCATGTAACAATATGCCTCCAAGTTGGCCACATGGTATTGATTGTGAGGCCTTTACCCGCGACGCACTAGAGCGGGCGGCGAGAGAAGCTAGCGCCTCATACGAGCGTGAGCATGTGACTCCCTGGATAAGAAACAACAAGACGCTCACAAGAGGTAACTTGGCAGGACCCGGTGGTGATACAAAAGCGTATCGCTGGACGATTGACTATCGCGAAGATTATGAATTCCTTTGTGCATTGTGGCCGCGCCTACCAAATCAGCCTTGCTTTCCCTCAGTTGCTGACGTGTGTGCTGTGCTTGAGGAGCATCCTGAAATCACTCGAATTAACTCCACGTGCGTCGACGTTGCGCGCGCGGGTAAGCAGTCAAGAACGATGACGACGTAGGAGCCCAAGGTGCCTGAAGATTACTCATCCACGAAACAGGTCGCGTTCTGGCAAGGTCAGTTCGGTGATGAATACACTGCGCGCAACTCCGCAGCCCCAGACTTGCTCCAGTCACGCACCGCAATGTGGTCGAACATTCTCAAAGCCACCGCCGGCAGACCACCTGCTTCAATTGCAGAGATCGGTGCCAATTTGGGGACGAACTTACGTGCGTTGCGCAATCTTTCGTCGGCACGACTAGTAGCGGTTGAACCGAATGCCAGCGCCCGCGAGCAACTCATTAAGGATCACGTGGTAGCCGCTTCGGACTTACATGATGGCATTGCTGCAGCCCTTCCGCTGCCAGACGGTTCTGTTGATCTTGCATTCACCAGCGGTGTGCTCATCCATATTCATCCGGATGATCTGCTAGCGTCTTGTCGAGAGATCCATCGTGTCTCATCCCGCTATATCGTAACTATCGAGTACTTTGCCGATCAACCGACAGAGATCGACTACAGAGGCAATACCGGTTACCTCTTTAAGCGCGATTTTGGCGGATATTGGCTCGATAACTTCGATGGTTTACAGCTCCTCGACTATGGATTCGTATGGAAACGCGCGACAGGGTTGGACAATCTAACCTGGTGGATTTTCGAGAAGCGTGACTGAGGCTGCGCCAGAGGCTCTTTTTCGTTTCGACGCCGGTCCTGGTGTCGGAAACGGCCACGCTATTCGAAGCACAACCTTAGCTCATGCCATGGCCGAGGCGGGTTGGCACTGTAGCGTTGCCACGACCCAAGCAGCGCTTGACGCCGTACCCCAGATTGAACGTATCGGCCCGGTTCACAAGCTGGTGTCAAACTCTCAGGTCAAGCCCGAGGAAGAGCTGCATCATATCGACGGCGCAGAACTCTTGGTGATTGATCACTACTCGCGTGGCCGCGATTATGAGACTTCGCAACGTGAGAAATTTCCGCGGCTCGTCGTTTTCGAGGACCTGCCGACCAGAGCCCACGATTGCGACGTTTTGATTGACCCGACACCTGGTCGCGACCGCGGTTCCTACGAGACACTCGTACCAGCGGCTTGCACTTTGTGCTTAGGGCCGAAGTTCGCCGTTCTTCGTCCTCAATTTCGAGAATATCGTGCTCAAGCTCTGGCGCGCCGAAGAGAAGCGCAGGTGGAGCGTGTGCTAATTGCTGTGGGTGCCGACGACGCGGATAACTTGACCAGCCAGGCCTTGGCCGCAGTGGTTGAGAACTTTCCAAACTTTTGGGTGGACATTGTGCTGGGGCCGACCGCGGCTCATTTGGAGGCTATTCGCAATCTTGTCAGGCAAGCCGGGTCACGCGTCAATCTCAGCGTTAACGTTGAGAACATGGCCGAACTCATGACCAAGGCCGACATTGCAATCGGGGCTGCTGGCTCTAGCGCCTTGGAAAGATGCGCGCTCGCTTTACCGTCAGTGGCAATTGTCGCTGCCGATAATCAACGGGATATAGCATATGCACTGGAAGAGCATGGCGCCGCGCTTTCCGTTAAGGCGCATGCTCAGTCAGGTGCAATTGGTTCTGCGTTGAAAAAACTTGTCGTTGATACGGACGGTCGCCGAGAAATGGGTCGGGCGGCGAGTGCCTTGTGTGATGCAAGAGGCGAGAAGAGGGTCATGCTTCGCATGGTCTCGCCTGTGTCGGCCAATGACCAACGTCCGGTAACGTTGCGGTTAGCTGAGCAATCCGATGAGAATTGCCTGCTTGAATGGCAGTCCCACCCGGCTACACGACGCTACTCGCGTCAGCCTGAAGTTCCATCCGCCGAGGGACATCGTGAATGGCTCAACCGGCGCCTGCAAGACGACGATTGTCTCCTTACAATTATTGAGCACGGCGGCGAGGAGGCCGGGATGCTTCGGCTCGACCGCAAGAGCGAAGGTACTGAGATTTCAATCCTCACGGATCCACAGCGTCAACGCACCGGTATTGCTCGCGCTGCGCTTGCGCTTGCGAGGCGAGCCGTTCCCGGAGACAACCTTGTAGCGGAGGTCCTTGCCGGCAATACTGCTTCGCATGCACTGTTTGTTCGTGCTGGCTTCAAGGAAGGGCCAGATGGCCTCTACCACATGCCGCGCTTACACTGATCCCATAGGATACGTCATTTCCAACCAAGCAAAAAAGCCAATCACGTTTGCTATAGCGCAACGTCGTATCGGATACGACACACCTCCCTACGTGATTGCCGAACTCTCTGGCAATCATAACGGTGAGCTGTCCCGCGCTCTGCGATTGATCGATGTGGCTGCCGAGGCCGGCGTTGACGCAGTCAAACTGCAGACCTACCGGGCGGACACCATAACGATCGACCACGACGGACCCGGGTTCCGAATTGATGAAGGCCTTTGGGAAGGCCGCACACTGTATGAGTTGTATGAGGAAGCTCACACACCATGGGAATGGCACCCAGCGCTATTTGATCACGCTCGTAGTCTCGGCCTCGCGATCTTCTCGTCACCGTTTGACGAGACCGCAATTGATTTCCTAGAGACTTTGGACGTGCCAGCTTACAAAATCGCATCGTTCGAGGCGATCGATATCGGATTGATCATGGCCGCGGCGCGTACTGGAAAGCCATTGATCATTTCGACCGGTCTGGCAAACTTGGACGAGATCGAGCAGGCAATAACGGCAGCGCGTAATAGTGGTGATGGTGGCGTCGCGCTATTGCATTGCGTAAGTGGATATCCGACGCCCGTCGGTGAAGCTAACTTGGCGACTATTTCTGATATGGCCGCGCGGTTTGAAGCTAACGTCGGGCTATCGGATCACACCATGAGCACAGCAGTGCCGGTTGCTGCTGTTGCACTCGGAGCGGTGATTATCGAAAAACACATCACCCTGGCCCGCGCTGACGGTGGTCCCGATGCAGAATTCTCTCTTGAGCCAGATGAACTCGCTCAATTGGTCACCCAAGTTCATGATGCGTGGCAGGCGCGTGGCGAAGTTGGGTATAGTCGCAAGCCAAGTGAAGCTGCAATGCTGCCATTCCGACGCTCGCTCTATGTCGTGGCGGATGTCGCCGAGGGCGAGATCTTTGACAATAACAACGTTCGATCAATCCGCCCCGGCCTCGGACTACCTCCTCGAGAGTTGCCGCAAATTCTTGGCCGCCGCGCGTCGCGAGATCTTGCACGCGGTACGCCGTTGGCCCACGGAGATATAGATGAATGAGTGAACGTGTTTCGGATCTAGCCCTGCTTGGCGGACAGCCAATGCTTGACCAAGCGCTTGCTCCTTTTAATACGATTGGCGAAGCAGAGCGGCGCGCTGTCGAAGCAGTCCTGGATACCGGTGTTTTGTCCGGCTTCGTCGGCGCGCCTGGACCAGATTTTAACGGGGGACCGGCTGTTCGCGAACTGGAAGCGCGATGGTGCGACCGCTTCAACTGCACGCATGCGGTGAGCGTCAATTCAGCTACTTCAGGCCTCTATGCGGCAATAGCGGCTGCAGGTATTGGTCCAGGCGACGAGGTTATTGTCCCGCCCTATACTATGTCGGCCACGTGTATTGCCCCGCTCGTCTACGGCGGCATACCGGTGTTTGTTGATATCGAACGCGATCATTTCTGTCTCGACCCAGATCTCGTGGAAGCCGCCATCACACCTAAAACGCGTGCCATCCTGACTGTGAATTTGTTCGGCCATCCAGCTGCACTCGGACGATTACGCCAAATTGCCGATAAGCATGGCTTGATACTTATTGAAGACAATGCTCAGGCGCCGCTCGCCAAGGAGAACGGGCGGTTTACAGGGACCATCGGGCACATCGGCGTATTCAGCTTGAATCGTCACAAACATATTCAGACGGGAGAAGGAGGAGTTTGCGCTACAGATGATTCCGATTTGGCTGACCGCATGAGAGCGATCCGCAACCACGGAGAGAATCTAATTGATGATCTCGGACTGCAGGGCACCGCTAATATCTTAGGCTTCAATTATCGCCTTTCGGAACTCTCCGCAGCTGTTGGTCTGGCGCAGCTCGAGAAAAGCGAGGACATCATTTCCAATCGCATTGCCTTTGCAGAAGCGCTGAGTGAAGGCGTTGCAGGCCTTGAAGGAATAATATCGCCTGAAGTGCGCGCAGGATGTGAGCATGTCTACTACGTCTGGGCAGCCCGGATGGACAAAAATGTGGCCGGCCTTTCGCGCGACTTGTTTGTCAAGGCGCTGGCCGCCGAGGGCGTGCCGATCGTAGCAGGATACGTAAAACCTATGTATTTGCTTGCAACTTTCCGCGACCGCCTTGCTGTGGGTCGGGACGGTTGGCCTTTCAACTTAACCAACCGTACTTACGAACCAGGTCTTTGCCCCGTTACGGAACAGATTCAATGCGAGGAAATCTTCTATGTGCCGGTTTGCTCTTTCAATCCGACATCCGAGGAGCTGAAACGCATTGTTGAAGCTTTCGAAAAGGTGTTCAGCAATCGAGAGCTACTGCAGGACTCCCCATCATTGGCTACATCAGCAATGAAGAGCTAGCACCATGTCTGGGAGCAGTCGTCGCTACTTGTTTCTGTCCGGTTGCAAACGATCGGCGACAGAATACACGAACCACCTGTTCGACGGGCACCCTCAGCTGAAGAACATATTTCGCGAGTTCTACGGTTTCGAGTTAGCAGGGGCGAGCCCCAATCCCATCGACACCCTAATCGGCTGGTTCGGGACAGCGCCTGTACTTGAGGTTTACGAAAACGTACGTGCTCGTGAACTCCTTCCGACATATGCGGAAAGCAACATTCTACCCGGACTTTGGGAAGCCGATGACCGCGGTGACGAAACTGACGAGGCGCGTTACTTCAAGCTACCATTCGATGTCGATGCATTCCTTGCGGCATTCGAGGCGAGACGTGGGAGCGTTTCAGACTTTAAGACTCTCTTACACCACTGGCTCGATGCGCTTGATTGCGTATCACCTTGGTCTACCATGCCAGATGACGCACGCTGGTTGCTCAAGTGTGCAGATTTCGGTCGCACATTACGTGCAGCTGCTGCAATAGACTTAATTGATCACGCAATCTTCAATGTTCGCCATCCGATTGGGATCGTGAACTCGATCAAGCGACTACGGCAGAGCGAGCGCCATCGAGACTTCCACGTGTTCGAGCTGCTCGCGATTTGTAGTAGTCTAGAAAGTGTTCCGACAATCATCAATGACCTCGGCAGCAGGGTGACCTTGGTACGCTATGAGGATCTCATCGAAAATCCGAATAAGACGATGAAAATCATGTGTGATCGATTGAATGTCGATTGGCATGATACCGTCACCAGGCCAAGTTTGGCCGGAGTACCTTGGTCGACCAATACGTCATTCGCGGCCAAAGGAGAGCAACGCAGTACTGTCCTTACACCCGTTGAGGTGGAGATGATCCAACAGCACACTGCGGGCTACTGTGCAGCTTTTGATTACCAGTAGTATCCAACTCGATCGCGTTTTCGTCGTAGAGAGGATGTAAATGAGATTTAATTGTCTAATAACCAGCCTATTGAATCGAAAAGCTGGTTATGGTTCGCCAACCGTCACACCGGAATCTGGCGCATGACTCACGTTCGGCCAATTCCTCAGGCGTTTGCTCGTCTCATCCGACGTAGCAAGTCTGTTTACGATATCGTTCGCTGCAACTTACCGCCGCTAAGCCGCCAAGCTTTTGCTGCTCGGCAAAGACGAGCAGAAATACGTTGCCGCGCCGAAAAGCTAATGCAGCAATTCGTTGAGGAGCAACAGGCGGGCACCGATGGCACGACACTGATCGACGGTATGTTCGACAATCCTAACTACTGGCTGCGCGTCGCCCTGGCTCGTGTTGCTTTGCGTACGCAAAGCGGCAACGAAGTAGGTCTGATCGGACCCTATCAAGCAAGTAACGTCCGTAGGACATTCACCCAATTTGGGATACACAATACCGTCGCGTTCGAAAAGTACACTCCCTCCTTGCCTCGACGAAAGATCCGAGATCTTGCAAGAGATTTACTCGCTGATACAAACGCGCCGAATGACATTTTGAACTGGCCGCTACCGTTCAACTACCCTGCAATTTTCTTGTATGATGGCGTTCTGAAACGACAGCGGAAAGCTTGTTTCGACCTTGACGATCCGCTTGTTTTAGATTTGGTGGAGACACAGCTGGCTAGTCTCTATCGCGCCGATCGCATGCTGGAAGAGATCGCGCCTTCTCAAGTGCTGATTAGCCATAACTACGGAAATCCGTACGGTGCGCTCGTCTGGCAATCAATCGCCAAGGGGATTCCTACAACGGTTTTGGCAGGGCGTTACGGAGTGCCTCGATTTCATCGTCCTAGTTGTCACGAGGAAATCTTCCGCGTTTTGCCCATGCCTACTTTGGAGGAAATTGCTGCGCTCACTCCGGAAGCAGCAGAACAACTTCGGAAGGGCGGCAAGACATATCTAGAATCGAGACTTGGAGGAAGGCAAGATGACCTCGGGTCGGTTTACGCATTTGCTCGTGCTAAAGATGACATGGATCGCGTCTCGATCTGCAATCATTTCCAATGGGATCCGGAGTTCCCCATTATCGCAGTTTACGCCTCAAACTGGTATGACTATCCGCATCACTGCGGCATGGCTAATTTCCGCGACTTCCTCGACTGGATCGAATGTACTTGGGAAATCGCGGGCCGGGTAACTAGGTTCAATTGGCTGTTCCGCCCACATCCCTGTGATGAGTGGTACGGCGGCGTGACACTGCGGGATTTGTTCGCCGTACGCCATGCACCTGCGAACGTTGGCCTTTGTCCACTCGGATGGAATGGCGCCTCGGTTATGCATGCAGTTGATGGTCTCATTACAGTAACCGGGACAAGTGGCATTGAGTTTTCTGCTCATCAGAAACCAGTCCTTCTTGCCGACAGGGCTTGGTACGAGGACTCTGGTATTGCCGAACAAGCGCGCACACGAAGTGAGTACATTGCAATGCTTGAAACCGGTACTTGGCTGCGCGGTGCGACCGACGCTCGCCGCAAACGGGCGCAGATGGCTGCCGGCTGGTACTTCAGTTATCCGAACTGGCAACAGGGCTTCGAGTTGCGCGACGACTCCGCAGGAGACGTTCTTTACCATGATATTCTTGCTCTCCTTTCGGAGCAGCCTGAAGCGCTGAAATTGGAAGTTGATTGCCTCACTGCTTGGTTCGCAAGCGACGAGCGCTTCTATCATTCCTTCAAAATGAAGTCTGCCTTCGGCCAACGAGATCAAGCAGCGCGACACGGCATGGAGTTCCACACACCAGATTAGCAAAACTATTCTGAACGGCTGAGCTACGGGAAGGCTGATCACACTTAGGGAAACGCAAGTATGGAAACCTCCACATCAGAAGCGCTTAACGCTCACGCAGACATGTTGGCCGAAAAGGTCTTCCAGACAGAAACACGCTGGCCGCACTTTCGACAACTACTGCGCGACATACGCAATATGGCAACAACAACGCCAACGGGCGCAACGGTTGTTTCGCTTGAGCGCACACTTCTCTATGGAGGCATATCGCTGTTTGCTCCGTTCTTTCAGCAACACCGCTTCCTGTCGATTGATTGCAGCCCGGACAGTGCCGATGAACGTGGGGCTTACAATCGCACAATGGTAGATGATCCACGATGCATTGTTCGACCCATTGACCGTCGCGCGTTGATCGAAGACACCGGGCTTGATCATGATTTTGCAGATCTTGTTATGGTTCCCAACCTCGTCCACCACGTTGCCGACCAGTTGGCATTGTTTTCAGAAATGGCACGCATCACCAAGCCTGGTGGCAAGGTCTATATCTATGAACCGACAGTTCGTGAATTGCACCAAATACCGGATGACTACTTGCGCTACACTCCCTATGGCATGGCTAACACGCTAGAGAAGGTCGGACTCGTTCCCGAGGATCACGAGATCGAAGGCGGGCCATTCTCCGCTATTGCGTATTGTTGGACCCAGGCGCTGCAGTACTTTCCAGAGGAAAAGCGCGAAGAGATGGAGAATTGGTTCTTCAAGGAGCACTTCCCACAGTTGATGAGCTGGGATGAAGCGCACCAAAACAATCTCGTCCGGGCGCATACCAAGTTTCCGATGAGCTTTTCGATTATTGCGCGCAAACCTGAGTAGTGAGACCGGCGTTACCAGTGAGCGAATTCAAACCCAAGATTCTCGCGGTCGTGCCAGCGCGTGGTGGTAGCAAGGGAATACCTCGCAAAAACCTACAAATAGTCGGGGATCTTTCTCTGGTTGCGCGGGCAGCACGTTGCGCTCGCGAGTGCGGCATCTGCGATGCCATGGTGCTGTCGACAGATGACGAGGAAATCGCTGCTGAAGGTCGTGCCCACGGCCTGGCTGTTCCATTCATGCGAACGGCTGAATTGGCCAGTGATGCCGCAAGTTCCGTCGATATGTGGCGTGATGCTTGGCTGAGAAGCGAGAGTGCGTTCGATACGCGTTTTGACATTTCGGTTTTACTCGAGCCGACAAGTGCACTTCGCAGGCCTTCGGACATTAAAATTGTGGTCGACCGACTGGTTAGAACTGGGGCTGCTGCGGCGGCGACGTTCAGTGCGACGCCGGCACACTTCTCGCCTGAGAAGACACTCACGGTCGACAATGCCGGCCGGGTTGGATTCTATCTGCCGGACGGCGGGAAGTATGCGCGACGTCAGCTCATTCGCAGTTACTATCATCGCAACGGTCTTTGCTATGCCGTTCGACGTGAAACGCTGATAGTAAAGGGACACATCATTGAACAGGACTGCGCGGCTGTGATTGTCGACCGACCTGTCGTCAACATTGACGATCCGCTCGAGCTTGAGTTGGCGAGATTCTTGCTCACACGCGAAGGAGGAGATCAATGAGAAAAAAAAAGGCGCTCGTTTTCGTCGACTACGACATGCTTATCCGGCATTTCATCCAGAGTGGTGCATTCGATGAGCTGTCTCGGGAATTCGAGATAACATATGTCTTCCACATCGACTCTAGCACATCGAAACAGGGTATTTACAATGATATTGCAAAGCTCAATCTGGAGCGCAGCGAAACTTTCGAGATCCCACGTGAGCGCATGGGCGCTTGGTGGCGGTTGAATGCTGCATCAATACTACATAATCAAGCGGGAACACCGAATTACAAGCCACGCAAAGACAGATTGGTTAGCCTTAATGGACGCCTGCGTGCTGAGTTCTACGCATTACTAGCCAAGCCCGGTATTTATGAGAGGTTTCAAAAGCACTTCATCAAGAAGATGGGTATTCTCGAGCCCCTACTCGAGTTTGTGCAAAAGCACAGGCCCGACATTGTCATTCATCCTTCTATCCTAAGCGGTTTCTTCATTCAGGAACTGCCGCCAATCTGCAAAGAACTCGGTATTCCATTTGTTGCTTTGATGAATTCCTGGGACAATCCGAGCGGCAAGGCCGTGGTTTCCGGTGCCCCTGATCGGTTGGTAGTGTGGGGTGAGCAAACGCGTCGTCATGCCATCAACTACATGAGTATTCCCGAAGAAAATGTGGTCGCTTTTGGCGCTGCACAATTCCAAGTTTACCGAAAACCTATCGATCAAACAGATGCGGAACTGCGTGACGAGTTTGGTGTGCCGCATGGTATCCCTGTACTGCTTTACGCAGGGGTAAGTAAATCAGTTAATGAGACAGCACATTTGCTCGCCCTTGAAGCAGCAATAGCCGAGGGCCGCATTCCGACCTGTCACATTATTTACAGGCCGCATCCATGGCGCGGTGTTCTGGTGGAGAATGAGCGCAGTTTCCTCGATATTGATTTCCAGCATATTACGCTTGACCCTTCCATGATGGACTTTTACCAACGCGTCGTCAGCGATGGAGTTAAGGGCTTCTACCTCGCTGACTACGAAGTTACTGCACGCTTATTGCGGTTGACTTGCGGGACGATCGCACCGCTGTCGACGATCATGCTTGAGACCGCGCTCTGTGGTAATCCTGTACTTATGTACTTCCCGCAAAATGAATTGGAAAACAAGTTTGGCAAGTACAACCGCGTTACCTTCAATCTCGCGCACTTTGCTGAGTTTTGGAATTGTAATGGGATTGAACAGTGCTTCGACGAGAAGACACTGCCTGATGCCGTTGGACGCCTCCTCGAGAATGCGCAAGATCCAGACGTCCGCACTCAGCTTCTGAGCCACGCCGAGCATTTTGTCGTAATGAACGGTCCAACTTACGGCGAAAGGCTGGCTGATCTCGCCAATGAATTGACTGATGTTTCGACCCTTGTAACGGCAGCCTGACCAGTTCAATGACACCACCGCCAAGGCAAGAACGCAGGATTTGCTACCTATTCAAAGGTGGGCGACACGACCGGCTGTCTGTTGATGGGACCGGTCCATCAGAGTTCTTTTATGGTTTACCTGAGATGCGCGAGGAGGGCTTAGACGTGCAGCTAATCGAGGAAAGCGTTTTCGGCCTTGGGAAACGTGCAAACCTGTTTTGGGAGGCCTTTTCGCGCATCACGCATACAATAATTGGCATTCACGCTTACGCTGTCTTGAAGCTTCGTCAGAACTTTCGAAAGTTTGGGACAGTAGATGCAATTGTCTCAGTCAATAATACCTACGGCCTTGCCTTATCGTACATCAAGCTCCGTCAGCGCAATGTCCCACGCGTTATTTTCATTGCTATGGGCTTATTGCCATTGCGCCCTAGCGAGATTCAAAGGCGCCTCTTCAACTTGATACTCAAGAGAGTAACGCTGGCAACTATCTCCAAGTCAGAACAGGCGCATCTGAACAATCTGCTGCCAAGTTGCAAGGTCCAATACGTTCCATTCGGTGTGGACCAAGATTTTTGGACGCCTAATCGTCACGATTTGCGTGAACATGAGCCTCACTACATACTGAGCATTGGCAATGATCCCAATCGGGATTACGCTTGTCTAGTTTCCGCGTGGCGCACCGACTACCCGCGACTGCAGCTGGTGACACGCATTCCTCTACCAGCAGTGAAACTGAGCAATATAGACGTTCGCGACGGGGATTGGCGAACGCAAGCGCTGACAGATAGCGAGGTCCGCGATCTAATTCGAGGCGCCGCCTTTGTTGTTCTACCAATACGCGAGACCATCCAACCTTCCGGACAGAGCGCATGTTTGCAAGCCATGGCTTGTGGCAAAGCCGTGATAATGTCCAATGTTGCGGGTTTGTGGGATACCGAGCTCATGCAAGACGGAGAAAACTGCATACTGGTACCACCTGGCGACCCCACACGCTTGCGAGAGGCCATCGAGTACCTCCTCGAGCATCCGCAAGAGGTTGAGAATATTGGCCGAAGAGCCCGTCAGACTGTTGAGAACCACTTCAATACTCAGCTGATGGCAAATGCAATTCGGAAACTCATCGAAGAAGACCAACCTTGACGGTGCACGTTGGCGAACAGTTTGCGCTCCTTAGTGACGTCGCATTAGACATGGATTTGAGTTCAAGAGAGGAAATGATGGAGCAGCTTTACGCTTCTCTGATTTATCCAGCCGTAGCACTGAACCTAAAAACAGCAACTGACGAAGTTGTCTCGTAGGAGAAAGCGGTGCACGAGGAGCTCAAGTTCATCCATATTGGTTACCACAGATGTGGAAGTACGACATTACAAACAGATGTTTTTGCCTGCACGCGTAGCCTTTCTTGTGCCAAAGATCCGCACTTGGCTACAAACAATCAGAAAAGATTCAATGATGTTAACTGGTTTAACAAGCCACCATTAGATCATTCTCACCCACACTATTTTGCTGTAAGTGCGGAGTCTCTGTGCGGAGTGAACTACTCTTCACACCAACCATCAAAGACCTTCTCTAATTTGCCTTCTAAGATTCATAGGAACTGGCCCAATGCCCAGATACTTATTGTATTTCGGCGTCAGCCGGACCTCATTAAGTCTTACTACTCCTTGGCTTTGCGAAAGTCACAGCTGACGATTAGCCTGAATGAGTATGCTTCCAGTTTCTTTCCTTACGCGTACCTGGAATATGACAAGCTAATCAACACCTATCTTTCACTGTTTCGGAGCGAGCAGGTGCTTGCAATTCCTGCGGAGTTCCTATTCAAGCATCAAACCGAGGCAATCAATACTCTCTCGGACCACCTTGGTGTTACTCTCGATGCTCCAAACCTGAAGCGACGCAATGCTGCCAATACTAAGGCAGGTCTCCTGGTCTTACGACAATGCAATCGCGCTTTGCAGACGCTCGGTTTTAACGGGCACCACGAATGGCTGAAACGTTACTTGCTCAGAAGTTCCGTATTTGTCCGGGTGGGTGGACGCAGCGAGTTGGACGCCGATGTCGAGATGAGTATCAGGCACCATTTCCGAGACTCAAATGAAAGATGCTCAGAGTTGACTGGGTATAATCTGATTGATGACTACGGTTATTGAGCTCGTCGGTTCGACCACTAAGGGCTTTATTGCTCTAAGTGCAAGAATCTGCAGAAAGACCCTTCGTTGCAGTTGTTCTGCTCGATCGCAAACAAGTTAGCTTATTCTTGTCTGCTGCGGCGGTGAGTGGAGCTAGAGTACAATGGACGTAGCCATTGGAAGTCATATTGTCAGCGGCCCCTGGGGTGGTGGTAATCGGTTTGCCTCGGCTCTGGCTGATGCAATTCGTAGATATGGAGGTACTGCTCGGTTCGACTTGTCCGGCGAACCCGACATCATACTCCTGACTGATCCGAGACCAAGAAATCCTGGCGCTACCTTCACCGCCCGCGAAATATTCCGCAAGCTCGCTTTTTCGAAGTCATCATCAATTGTCATCCATCGGATCAATGAATGTGATGAACGAAAAAATACACGCAGTATGAATTTTAGGCTCCGTACAGCGAATTACACGGCTGATCACACAGTTTTCGTCGGCCGTTGGCTGGAAGACCTGGACGTTTGGCGACGTGAGAATGGGCATTCAGTGATCTTGAATGGAGCAGACAGCAGCATCTTTCACTCAGATGGATTTGAGCCATGGAGTGGCAATGGGCCCTTGCGATTGGTAACCCACCATTGGGGGGCTCATTGGATGAAAGGCTTCGATGTCTATAGATTGATAGATGACCTCCTTGACAGTTCGGAATGGCGCGCACGCATCGGGTTTACGTTCATCGGTAATTTGCCGGACGACTTTATTTTTAGGAACGCACGACATATTCCACCGCTTGACGGAGAGGCACTTGCCAGGGAATTGAAGCGCCATCATGCCTATGTCACCGCGTCCATTAATGAACCCGGCGGAAATCATCAGAACGAAGGTGCGGCTTGTGGCATGCCGCTTTTGTATCGCAAGAGCGGTTGCCTGCCTGAATATTGCCAGGGATTTGGCATCGAGTTTGAAGCCGAGGACTTTGTACAAAAACTGAGTACGTTCATTCACGAGTACCCCCGACTGGCCCTGGTTATGCCGGATTGGCCGCACACCGCGGAACGTATGTGCGGCAACTGGCTTGAGCTGTTTAGTACACTACTCGAAGAAAGAGATGAGATTGTTTCTCGGCGCAGAGTTTGGCGGGAGCCGATTACGGCTCTAAAAACGCAGATACCATTTTAGCCTGAAACGAGTTCTGTTTTGGCTATATGATTCATCGACTCACGGCACTATTTCTTGTTCTTGTTTGCCGGTTCTTTTGTTCCGGACTGCCCACAACTCAAATTTCCCACGCTAATGCCATCCAACACTTCTAAGCGAGCCCTTATTGTCGGCGTGACGGGGCAAGACGGTGCGTATCTTGCGCGACTATTGCTCGAGAAGGGCTATGTTGTGTTTGGAACGTCGCGCGACGCAGATTTGGCAAACTTGGCAGGTCTGAGAGCACTGGGCATTTCTGAGCAGGTTCAGCTGTCGTCGATGTCGCCAACTGACTTCCGCTCTGTGTTTTCTGTCATCACCAGCACAAAGCCGTCAGAAATCTATAATCTCGCGGGTCAATCATCGGTCGGATTGTCGTTCGCACTGCCCGCTGAGACGATGGAGAGTATCGTTACAGGTACGCTCAATCTGCTTGAGGCCGTTAGGCTCGTTGATCCGAGCATCCGGTTTTACAATGCCGGCTCTTCTGAGTGCTTTGGTGACACGAACGGTGAAGCAGCGACAGAGGACACGGCCTTCCGACCACGCAGCCCTTACGGTGTCGCTAAAGCGGCGGCATTCTGGCAGGTTGCCAACTACCGTGAGGCCTACGGGCTTTTCTGTTCATCCGGTATCCTGTTCAACCATGAGAGCCCTATACGTCCTGCGAGATTTGTTACTCGCAAGATCGTCTCCAGCGTTGCGCGCATCGCACGCGGTAGCGGTGAAAAATTGTCGCTTGGAAACCTGGAAATCTCACGTGACTGGGGCGCGGCACAAGAATATGTCGATGCCATGTGGCGCATGCTTCAAATTGAAAGAGCAGGCGACTACGTAATCGCGACCGGTCAATCGACTACGTTGCAAACATTTGTTGAGCAGGCCTTCGCTGCAGCTGAACTTGATTGGCGTGACTACGTGATCGTCGACGAGACTTTGCTGAGACCAACAGACATTCTCGTCTCTAAGGGAGACGCAGGCAAAGCCGCCGAGCAACTTGGCTGGCGGGCACAAACCAAACTGCCCGAGTTAATTCAGCAACTCGTTGCGGCTGAAATGCAAAGGGCATCCTAGGGCCATGGTACTCCGCCAAATGGCAAGACCACTCAAGAGCGCGTTTTACAGCACAAAGGGTGTGTCGCATGAAGTCCTTTGGCAAATCGGGCTCGCTCGGAAGGGTACACCTGTCTCTATTGTCATCGAAAAGGCCGACTGGGCCATACGGTGGTATGGTGAGTTTACTAGCCAAGCGGCCAACGCAATAGCACCGGGCATCTCATCGGTGAGCAATGATCCGGCAAGTCTTAGAAGTGGTATTGTTGAGTTTGGGTCGCAGTACCAGTTCGTTGAGTGGGCTGACCGCGTCCCCGGTCGATGTTCGCTGGTCTCAACGTTCTTTCATGGCAAACCAGAAGATGGACCCGCTGTCGAACGTCACATCGAACAGTTCCTGAAACTTGAACGTCATCTTAGCAAGGTCATTTGTTCAGCTTCGATCGTTCGTAACCGGTTGCTTGACTGGGGCGTCGCTCCTGAGAAACTGAGCCTGATTCCGATTGGCTGCGAGACAAACCGTTTCGTACCGCCAACGGCGCAGCAGCGCGATGATGTCCGTCGCAGGTTTGATATACCTTCCGACGCTCTGGTCATTGGATCTTTCCAAAAGGATGGCGAGGGTTGGGACAAAGGGCTGGAACCCAAGCTGATAAAGGGCCCGGACATCTTTCTGGCTACGGTCGAACGCTTGAGGCGCCATCATCCGGTTTTTGTGTTTCTTACAGGGCCTGCGCGAGGTTATGTCATGCAGGGCCTAGAGAACTTAGGCATACCCTATGTCCACCACTTCGCGACTGATCGAGATGATCTCGCACATTGCTATCATGCGCTTGATCTTTACCTTGTGACCAGCCGTGAAGAAGGTGGGCCAATGGCTCTGATGGAGAGTATGGCGTCGCACGTTCCGATCGTGTCTACACCCGTCGGAATGGCACCCGACCTAATATCTGATGGGAGTAGTGGGGGCTTAACAAGCTCGGTTGATCCTGATGAAATTGCAAGTAAAGCCGAGTTCTTCTTGGGCCTAAGCGAAGACAAGCGTGCACAGATGAAGACGATGGCACGAGATAGCGTCTTGCAAGCGGACTGGAGCGTAGTAGGACGTCGACAACTTGAGGAAGTATGGCAGCCTTTGCTGCAGAACAGCTAAATCTCGCGAGACAATCGGACTGCCAACGGAGCACAAAGTCGTATGAAGGGGAAAGTAGCGCTTATTACAGGTGTAACTGGGCAGGACGGTGCCTATTTGGCGGAGCTTTTGATCGCTAAGGGGTATCTCGTTCACGGTATCCGAAGGCGTTCGTCTCTGTTTAATACCCAGCGGGTTGAGCATCTCTATCAAGATCCTCACGACGATGATCTGCGCTTTATCATGCACTATGGTGACATGACGGATTCAACCAATCTCATCCGGATCATCCAAGAAACGCAACCCGACGAGATTTACAACCTGGCCGCCCAATCGCACGTCCGGGTTTCTTTCGAGTCGCCAGAGTATACAGCCAACTCAGATGCGCTCGGCGCGATCCGCCTCCTGGAAGCCTTGCGCATTTTGAAGTTGGAAGACAAGACCCGATTTTACCAAGCCTCTACGTCTGAGCTTTACGGCCTCGTACAGGAAACTCCGCAAAGAGAAACGACCCCGTTCTATCCGCGCTCACCTTACGCAGTTGCAAAACTTTACGCATACTGGATCACGGTTAACTACCGCGAGGCCTATGGTATTCACGCTTCCAATGGGATTCTTTTCAATCACGAAAGCCCGAAGCGCGGAGAAACATTTGTCACGCGGAAGATTACGCGCGCCGTTGCTGCGATCTCTCGAGGACTCCAGCAGCGCCTCTATCTGGGCAATCTAGATGCCAAACGTGACTGGGGCCATGCGCGTGACTATGTCGAAGGCATGTGGCGGATCGTGCAACATGACAAGCCTGATGACTTCGTTCTAGCAACCGGAGAAACACATTCAGTTCGTGAGTTTGTCGAGTCGTCGTTCGCTCAAGTGCAACGTCGTATTGCATGGTCGGGCGAGGGTGTCGATGAGAAGGGACGCGATGCTGAAACGGGTGAGTTGCTAGTTGAAATTGATCCACGTTACTTCCGCCCAACCGAGGTTGATCTTCTTCTCGGGGATGCGTCAAAGGCCAGACGCGAACTGGGTTGGGCGCCCACAATTTCATTCCGGGATCTCGTTGCAGAAATGGTTGCAAGCGATCTCAAAGCAATCGATGAGCCGAAGCCCGCTGGTCATGAGCGTGACCTTTGACCAGCAGGGCTACTCAAGATAGGTCGAATGTTTGACCTGAAAGACCAACGCGTATTTGTGGCAGGCCACCGCGGCATGGTTGGTTCGGCCGTGGTCCGTCGGCTTGAGACCGTCGACTGTGAGGTTCTCACGGTGCCGCGGAGCGCATTGGACTTAACCCGACAGTCCGACGTTGAAGACTGGTTCCGAACAAACAAGCCGGACGTGGTTGTGCTTGCGGCCGCCAAGGTCGGCGGCATCCACGCTAATAATGAACGACCTGTTGATTTTCTTGCAGACAATCTCTCGATGGAATTGAATGTCGTTCGGTCAAGTTTCGAGAACAATTGCAAAAAGCTTCTCTTCCTCGGTTCAACATGCATCTATCCGAAACTTGCAAGTCAACCGATGGCGGAGTCGGAGCTGTTGACCGGTCCACTGGAGCCGACGAACGAGTGGTATGCGATCGCCAAGATCGCGGGCATCAAATTGTGCCAGGCCTTTCGTCAACAGTATGGCTCGAACTTTATCAGTGCGATGCCGACCAATCTGTATGGCCCAGGCGACAATTATCACCCCGAGGACAGCCACGTTGTTGCGGCACTTATCCGTCGATTTCATGAAGCTAAGCTGTCGCGTGCCGCTGAGGTCGTCGTTTGGGGAACAGGCACACCCCGTCGCGAGTTCCTTCACGTCGACGATCTAGCTGATGCCTGTATCTTCCTTTTGGAAAACTACTCTGACGGCGAGATCGTCAATATCGGTTGGGGCAGTGACATCGCCATTGGCGAGTTTGCGAAATTGATTGCCGATATTGTTGGTTTTCAAGGTCGGATCGTTTTCGATCATTCTCGACCAGACGGCACGCCTCGAAAGCTTGTTGACACAGCGCGGTTGAACTCTCTCGGCTGGGCACCGAAGATTAGGCTGAGAGATGGTTTGGAGCGGACCTATCAAGACTATACTGCCTTGCATCAGGTTGAGGCTACCTAGTCTGTTGGGCAAATTACTCCAGGTGTATAGGTCACACTCGTAAATTGGCTGCAACCGGTCAGCGAGACCCAACCGCGAAACGGCTCGCGCGTGCGGCCTACCGCAATCTTCGGGGGCTTCACACAACAGTCGATGCTGTCTTGCCAAGACACGCGCAGACTCGTGTCTTCTATGGTGGAGCGCTGTCCGGGAATGTTGGCGGCCCGCTCGTTAAAGTTCAGCGGTTGAGCGAGTACTTTCCCAACACGCCGTGGCGCTATGATCTCGTTTATTTGCTGAGTAACACACCGTACTTGCCGCAATACGCGCTTGATCTACTCAAGTGGCGCCACGTACCGATTGTACTCAATCAAAACGGGGTCTTTTATCCCGCTTGGTTTCCTGGTGATTGGAAAAGCCAGAACAAACGGATGCAAATCTATCATCGAAATGCTGACTGGGTGTTCTATCAAAGCCAATTCTGCAAAGAGTGTTGCGCGCAGTTCCTCGGCGGTCGGCCTGGCGGTGGCGAAGTTTTGTACAATGCCGTCGACTGCAATCGCTTCAAACCTGGCACAAATCGTCGATCGCGCTTCCGCTTTCTCCACACTGGCAAAATTGGACGGCATATGGCCTACAGGGTGGAAGCAGCGATCAACGGCCTCGCTGCAGCGGTCGCATCGGGTTTCGACGGAGAGTTACTGATCGCGGGTTCACTCGATGCATGGGCAAGGGACGCCGCTGACCGTGCGGTTGAAGAACGTGGTCTCGCTGATCGAGTGATTTTCCGAGGAGCGTTCACTCAAGCCGAAGCCCCCGGCATCTACTCAGATGCAGATGCCTATATCTCAATGACATACAATGATGCCTGCCCGAATGCCGTACTTGAAGCATTGGCCTGTGGTCTTCCGGTCGTGCACTCCAATAGTGGCGGTGTTCCGGAGCTAGTTGGCAGTGAAGCTGGTGTCGGCGTTGATTGTCCGCAGTCTTTCGAGCAAGTCCACGTGCCTGATCCAGACGCCATTGGCCAGGCTATGATCTCAGTGGTCGAGAATCACGCGAAGATGTCGATCGCAGCTCGTGAGAGATGTGTTGAACGATTCGACATAAAACACTGGATCAACCGGCATTCAGAAGTTTTCGCAGAACTCCTAGGAAATCAGGGAATACGACATTGAGATCAGCTGTACTCGGGATCGCCAGTGCGATTGCAACGGTTTGGCAGCTGTTACCGGCCAAATGGCGAGAACTGTTTGTCACTGGGCTATTCATCCTTGAATCGCGCGGCAATGCGAAAAGTGGGCTTAAGCAGCTCTTCGCAATTGAGGATCGGCTTGACTGGGTCATTAGCGAAAGAGCCATGGCTTACGAAGGCGGTATTCATCCAAAGCACCGCCTGATCCGGTATCATCAATTCTTTGTCTCAAATATTGCGCCCGGGTCGAAGGTGCTCGACATCGGTTGTGGGAACGGTGCAGTGGCACGCTCAATTGCGTCCCAGGTGGATGACACAATCGTGGTTGGTGTCGATCGAAACCTTCCGAGACTAACGGAAGCGCGCGAAAAGAATACGCTCCCAAATCTCAGTTTTGCTGAAGGAGATGCCCGCCGCGACCTGCCGGAAGGCCATTGGGACGTGATTGTGCTGTCCAATATTCTTGAACATATCGAAGATCGCGTTGGCCTTCTCACTGACATTGTTCGCCAGGCTGATCCGGATCAATTTCTCATCAGGGTGCCGCATTTCGAGCGCGACTGGTCCATGGCCATGCGGAAGGAAGTTGGCGCAAACTATTTTTCGGACGAAGAACACTTTATTGAGCCAACGCTCGCCGAGCTAGAAGATGAAATCCACTTGGCTGGCCTATCCGCATTAAAGAGCCAAACCGTCTGGGGCGAGATTTGGATGGTGTGCGGCCGCCAGACGTGACTCAACACCAAGCCACAGCAGGAGAGAATGTTGCTGGTCGCGAACTCGTGTCAGTTGTTATCCCTTGCTACAACACGCATCAGTATCTGACCCAGACGATAGAAAGCGTCCGCAAACAGTCTTACTCGCCGATTGAAATCATACTGGTCGACGATGGTTCGACTGATCCAGAGACGTTATCTGCACTCGCTAATGTCGGATCAGATGTGCGCGTCATACGGCAGGATAACAAAGGCCTTCCAGGCGCGCGCAACACCGGCATCTCAGCTGCCAACGGCGAGTTCATCCTCCCCCTGGACGCTGACGATTGGCTGGATAAGACGGCAATCAGCGAGATGCACAGTGCAATGACGTCAGCCAATGGTACCGTTGCCATTTTCTGCGATATGCAAATGGCGGGTAGCGTTACAGGTGTGTTGAAGAAGAATTTTAATTTTTTCGAGCAGCTTTTTTTCAATCAATTGCCTTACTGTTTGCTCTACCGAAAAAACGTATGGGACCAGGTCGGCCAATATGATGAAAGCATGCGAAAAGGCTATGAAGATTGGGACTTCAATATCCGGTTAGGAAAGCTTGGAGTGATCCAGCGCGTTGCGCGACCGCTATTCAACTATCGGATCCTGGCTACCGGAATGCTTGTTTCGATGTCTAATAGACATCATTGCGATTTATGGCTCGCCATCCGAAGAAAGCACCCTGACCTGTACGCGGCAACGAAACTGTTCGAGCTTTGGAAAAACTGGCGGCGAAAGCCGTCAACATATCCGCTGCCACTGTATTTTGTGTGGCTCATGATCAACCAGGTCATGCCTCTGAGCTGGTCGAATTCAATCTTTAGAACGCTACGCAAAAACTCACAATCACGCCGGGTCGGGCACGTGTCTGCCGGGAGTAATCTCTGACGATACGTCGCTCGTAAATTTTGAGTCGAAATTTTTTGCGGCCGCCAGCATGGCGGCCGTAAACGTTATTGCACTGATGTACCAGATCTCATACAGGCCGAAACTCGCAATCGACGTCACAGTCGCAACTGCGACCGTTGCCAAATAGAACTTGGCGCTGCTTTGGGGTAGTCGCGCGATTCCCATCAACATTGATCCCACCCACATCAGGACAAACAGGCAACCGACAATGCCGTACTCGTACAAGATCTGCAGGTAGATGTTGTGAGGATGGTGTCCGGTTCGCAATTGATAGTTTGTCGTTTCAATATATGGCAGATCAAAACCACGAGCTGCATCGAGCGGTCGAGTTGAGCCAACACCAACACCTATCAGCGGTGATTCCTCAATTCGGTCGGCCGTATACTTCCACAATACTATCCGATGACGTAGCGAACCAGGCAACTCCTCATTGAGATGTTGTGATCGGTCAAACAACATCTGACTCACCGGAACCACGGCAACAAAGATCGCGATCCAGGCCAGCGCGATTGAAACCGCGACTAGGCGCACCGGTAAAACCATAGTTAGGCAGAACACACATATGCCGACGACAAATGCAATCATCGTCGTCTCATGATGCGACTGCAGGACCGCGGCCGTTGTCATTCCGATCATGAGAACGGTGAACAGGCGACGCGGGCCGTTGTCCAATTGATGTCTCGCTATCCATAAGACGGGCCACACTAATAACGAGATAGTCGTCATGTTCCAGTTGGTCCGAAAGGCACGGACCCTGCTGACATGCTCCCAATCGATAGATGGCCCCGCTGCCCCCCAAGTCACGGCTTGAAACGGCCAAAAAAGTATACGTTTCATCGCGTGATTGGTTGTTTCTTCGATGAAAGCGTAGACAAGAAAAATTGTGAAGGCGACCAGCGTAGCTCTCGTTAAATGCGTCAGAACCGATCGATCCAGCGATGATAGGAGAAGCTTTACGAGAAGATAGCCAGTAAGCAGGGCCAACAAGATTGCGAAGGCTCTGACGCCCCAATAGAGGTCGGCAGCCCATAGCAGTGTGGCTAGTGAGAGCAACAGAGCCAGTGCAGCAAAATTAGTGATGGTCGATGGGCGACCAAGCTTCAGCTCTGTGCCACTCAGTCGTATTGCTGCTACCAATCCGGCGAGGAAAATCAGAGATGCTCCCCCCGAAGCCCATGCTGTCGTTGTAACCAAGCCGACAGCAGTGAATGTCGACACGACGATCAGCCACTCCACCAGGCTCAATTGCCAGGTCTCGCGCAAAAACCATCGTGATACGTCCACTACCTGTGTTCCTTCATGGCAAGTGCCTCAGTTCAAGAGCACGCTACTGTTTTTGCGGATCAATCGGCGAGCCATCCAAAAAGATAACGTTACCCAAGAATACTGAATGAATACAGTGCCGGAGCTTATTCCATCACTTCTTCATCGTCGGCACCAAACCGCACAAATAACCATCCAATCGCTCCCCAAAAAAAGAACGAAATGATTGCAGCCAACACACACAATCCTGCCAAGTCGAGTGCCTGTTCGACCGATCGGTACCGTCCAGTTGTAAAGCGGGCCCAATCGGCAGAGTTAGTTATCTGAGAACGAATGGCTGCCACTTCGTCTGAATTTCTACTTTGTGCATCAGTTCGAATTTGCAATTCCTGCGCAATTTCACTTCTATACTGCGCGTAATTCGTGCCTGCTGATAGGAGACACACCACCGCCAGTCCTAGAAAGGCGATGGCGACTGACACGCCTAAACGATTGAAGCCCTGTCGAATGGTCATGCCAAAGTGACCTCAATACTCACTGCAATACGGTCGGCACAATAGGCGCGACGGTTTCACTCGATCAACCACTCTGCTCCGAATTTAGATGTGGTAATTTGGCCGTTGCGTCCGGCTAAGGCAACTTCCTAGTTCGCTCCGGCGGGTGATGAGTGATGGTAACCCCGTCTCCGAGTTTGACATTGCCGCCGCGCCTCACCGAACAAGCGACACCACCACGCCACTCTGGATGCAACGCCTTGCGTAGGCCCGCTTGTGCCTGGTCCATGCGCCCGCACGGTAGGAGTTGCGCTTCGACATGTAGCTCGACGTCTCCTACGCGCAGAACAGCACCACGTGCACGCGGTAGACGTATCCCCTCAACAAGCAGATTGGCCCGCCGCTCGGTCCAAGCCAGCTCAACTGGCTGTTCCAATCCATGCGATAGATGGGCGAGTGCCGCACGCCAATCTTCGATGGCGATAACCGTTATTCTCCGCTTCGGAAACTTAGGACCCTTGTGATCACCCGCCAGGCCGCCGTCCACAGTGATGTGGCCTTCAGTTCGAGTTTCCATAGGCGCTAGGCGTTCCGCACGGCGGGCAATTCCGATAAGTTGGCCGCGCGGAAGGACTGACATGGCCTCAAGCTGGTTCCTATTTACGGAATGAGTGCAATACCAATCAGCTGCTCATGCGCCCAGAACATAAACAGCACATAGAGTCCGAGACCGCCGACCACGGCGACAACATCTCCCAGCAGGCCGCCTTTGCGGTCTCCGAGAGGGCCGCGGCTGACTCGGGATTTAACAGAGATACGATCGACGACGGCGTAGGCCAGAAAGCTCCCGAACAAAATCATCGAGGCCAGGTCACCATTTGCCAGTAGGTGGGCGAGTGCCCAGATCTTGATGGCGACCAACATCGGATGGCCGACGCGATCACGGATGTTGCTTGGCATATAAGCTGCGATCAGTAGAACAAAGACCGGTAGCATCAGTAAGAATACAACGTGCTTGATCCATGTTGGCGGCACCCAAATCTGTGGGTTGGCCGTGCCTGATGTCTGCAAGTCGCCATAGCCCATGACAATCAGCACAAATCCGACTAGCGACACGATCGAGAACAACGCCTGGTAGCCGAGGCTGCCGACGGTAGAGATAAGTTGGGTGCGTGCCGCCGTTACCACCGGCACCAAATGGATGCCGAAGAAGATAATCAGTCCCAATACGAATAAGCTCATGCGCCTGACCGATGCTGCTTGTAATCTGTTGTGTTTACCATCCGTTAACGCTAAGCGATGTACGCCGCATGGCAGCTTGCTGCAAGCGCATACGGTGCAGATGATATCGATCGCATTCTTTTTTCCGCCTGCCACATCTTTGACAGAGATGTCGATGACAATCCGGCAGATGGAGAGTATATCTTCTAGGCTGAGCAGTTGGGGATGAGCTGTTCTGCGTAGTAGATCCAAAGGGCTCGTCAGCCGGGGAGCCTAAAGAGCGCTAGGTATCGCGTTAAGCGCAATAACAACGAGCCGAGGCTGGAAGTAGCTTTGGTTCAGCGTTAGTGATTTCGATGGTCTGCGTCGCCCGCCTATCGTAGCGTATTTTGGGGGCTTGAATTTATGAGTGCAAACGGGAAACGCGTTTTGCCCACTACCGCGGCATCGACTGCTGCGCTTGTTCCTTTTTCTCATCCTGGCTATGCCACCGGGCAGCCCGGTCGCAGTGGCGATAACGATGAACTGATAGACCAGCTGGTTGGTGGTCTTGTTCAGGCGGATCGCAGTGCCAAAAGCGAGGCCAATTTCTTCAATCAGCGCGAGGATACAGGCAGCTACGGCCGCACTTACAGCATTGACGATGAAGAGATAGATGAGCCGCCGGTCCCGATCCCATCGACGTGGCAGGCGCCGACCGTTGCCAAAGAACCAAGCTGGTTGGCTGAGCAGCTTAAAGCATCAGCGTACGGATTTGTTATTGGGCTCTTTGTCGTTATTCCCGCGGTAATGCTCCTAACGGGCCAGACAGAGCGCCTGCCAAGTTGGGCTGCTGTCACGCAGTATGCGAGTGCCACGGCCACGCAGTTCGGCGTGAAACTCAATCTAGACCAGACCGAACCGACAGGAACGGTCGTCGCCAGTTCCGAGCCATCGAGCTCCACAACAACGGCCCCACCAAATCCAGCGACGACCACAGAACCTGCAACTTCTGCAACCGGTGAACTGCGCAACACCAGCGCTTCAGTTTCCAGCAACTCGACTTCCAGCAGCTCGACTGACAGCAAACAGATAAATGTGGCGACGGCCGCACCATCAGCAACAGAGACGTCTGTTTCGGTAACGTCGGTTGATTCAAACGAGCGCTCTGTCACTGGTAGCGAGACGTCGCCTGGTCTGCCAAACACTGATCAGAAGATCGTGTCACTGACGCCGGCACTTCGGCCCGTACAGCCGTCTACTGCCCTGTCTTCTCAGCCAGAAAGTCAGCAAGTGGGACAGGACGCGACGGACCCGGCGGCGCCACCGCCAGCTGCTCCGGCCGCGACACAGGACGAGGCACCCAGCGCATCCGTAGCTGGTGGCTCGTCGACGGAAAATGAGCAAGCCAATGCGCTAGCGGAAGCCCGGGCCAGTGTGCTCGCAAGCAATGACACCGTATCCTCATCGACCACCACGAAAGATCCCGAGGCGGAAGCGAACGCGGGTAGTCAATCGGGCAGCGATGCCATGCCCGATGCGTTGACGATCGAGACTGCGCAGTTCTTGATGAAGAACGGAAAAATGAAGGACGGTCGTGTGATCCTGGCGAAGCTTGCCAGCCGTGGTCATGCCGCAGCAATTTTCGCCCTGGCAGAATCGTTTGACCCCAACGTGCTGGCGTCCTGGGGCTCGAGCGGCATGGTTGCGGAACCTGAAAAAGCTAAGATCTTCTATTCGATGGCGCTTTCGCAGGGCGTTGAAGCCGCCATTATGAGGCTCAAGGGCCTCGAGTGAGGCTTCCTTACTACAGCAGGGAATCCGGCTGCCGTTGCTGAGCCGGGTTTCTGGCAAACTTCTGGAAATCGAAAGCGTCCGCCTACCTGATTGAAGAGAATCGCTCTAGCCATTCTCTTATGGCTGAAGCTCGGAAAATTCAGGTTCCTGATTCGGTTGTTGATGCAATCAGAGACCAGTTTGAATCGTCAGTACCTGACGCGCCTGGCAGCGGCACCGTTGAGCCGATGGTGCGGCAACCGAGGATCGAGCGCCGGGTAGCTTCAGACAGGCCAGATGCCGCCTATGAGCTACGAGACACGACACAAGAAGCCGAACAGCTGAAAAAGAAGCTGATGAGCGATTGGCGCCTCGTCAAGCGGGCGCGCTTCAATGCTGCAAAGCGGGTCCGCAATCGCCATGAAGCTGGACAGTTCGCCTTTGCAGTTTCCGGGATCTACGGGTTTCTGGTTCCGCTCTTCCTGCTGCAGTTCGACAGCTATTTGACGACCTTTGCAGGCATGGTCATTTCATTTGTGGCAGCGGTTGCCGGCGCATTGTCCTTTACGATCGCCATCCAATACCAGCAGAAAGACTTCAAAGGCCGGGCCGCTCAACTCCACGAGTGCGGCCGGAAAATTAACAACCTATCGCGCCACCTGAGTGCCACCCCGATCTCGCGGACCGAAGACCTTAGACCCTTCATTCACCACTACGACGAAATCCTGGCTCGCTGCGAAAATCATGATGAGATTGATTTTGCTCTGGCCCGCCTTACAGACAATCCTAAAAAACTGAACGCACAAGATCTGGCAGAGTGGAAACGGGAACGCTGGATCCTGAAGTTCAGGTTGTACCGACAGACATATACTGTTTGCGCTATTGTGTGGCTGCTACCGCTCGTTATTGGCTGCATTATTTGGTGGACTCTCGCGCCTAGTTGATCACCGTTTGCACGGCCTTGATCTCAAGCCGTCATTGGCTGACTGGTGAGCTCTCAATGCCTTCTTAGAAATGTTTTTGGTTTTGTGACCCAGGTAACAGCGGGATCTCGCAATCCGTTTCACTCTCCACCCATCAACGGCGGCAAGCGCTATTCGTGCCGGTCGCCCAAACCTAACGCGATGGAGCTGGTTTCCCTCCATCGAAAGAAACGAACTGGAGAGTAGACATGAAACTCAAGTCAATCCTCGCAGCTGCTGCAGCGCTGTTCGCTGTCCTGACCGTATCCGTTTCGGGTGCTCAGGCTGCTGGCGCAAGCGGCGTTGCCGGCCTGAAGAGCGCTCCTGCGTCTGCTGCCGGTGTTGTCAAAGTTCATCACCGCGGTTTTCGCCGGTGGCGTCGCTTCCGTCATTGGCATGGTCATCACTGGCGTCGCCACCACTGGCGTCACCATGGTTGTGGCCATTACTGGTGGAAGTGGAAGAAGACCGGTTATTACCACTGGAAGCGTAAGTTCTACCGCTGCAAGTACTGGTAATACCAACTTCTAACCGATAGGATTGGTGGCGTCGCGCCCTTCCCTCCCCCTCCCGTCCACGGCGCTGCCATCCGCGAGGCCCTTTCGTCAAACCGACGGAGGGGCCTTTTGTTGTTCGGGTCAACTTGTATCGCTGTAGCGCGAACACGAGTGTGGTCCGAAACAAGTTGCGCAAACGGTCTAACGCTCGGCATGCGCCAGAAAGAAAGATATCGCCATGTCTGACACGACTGGTCGCAAAGACGGCCTAATGGAGGAAACTGAATGCGTTCATTTTATCGAGTTGTGATCATTCCCTGTCTGTTGGCTGTCGGATTGATCGCATTCGCCTCGGCACCACAAGCGCTTGCCGGAGCCAAACATACACACAAGTCTCAGCTAAATACCGATCACAAACACGACCACGAGGTCGAGCTCAGGCATGGTGAGATCTCGGTGATCGAAATTGATGCCAAAGTCGGGGAGATCGTGAAGATCATCTATGATGATCACAACGGGGTTCACAAGCTCTATGCCAAGGAAGGCAACTATGAGTTTGATCTCAGCCACATGAAGCGCGGAGATCACTACGACCTGAAACTGGATCACGCCGGCACGATTTGGGTACGTTGCCATGAGATGGATCACATGACCCTGGTCATCAATGTCACCGAGTAATGAGAGGCACCGGAGACACGTCTTGAGGCATACTCGTTATTTCAAATGACGGGCAGCCTCATCGCGACCTTCCAGCTCTGCCTTCTGCTTGTTGATGAACTTGGCAAGGCGCTCGGGCGGGAAGCCAAGTCCGAGTAAT
Source organism: Hyphomicrobiaceae bacterium (assembly GCA_965247245.1). Lineage (GTDB taxonomy): Bacteria > Pseudomonadota > Alphaproteobacteria > Rhizobiales > Hyphomicrobiaceae > Tectiglobus. The sequence continues at coordinate 183,707 of CBDFGV010000002.1, forward strand.
CCGGTGGCAGAGTTTGCGATCTCTGAATAGTGCGCGATTTTTCCGTTCTGCAACTGGCAAACGGCAACGCCCTCGAATAAGGCACGCCGTCCTTCGGCGCTATCTAGCTTGGATTCATAGCTAAACACATAGCGTGCATAACCGACGTTGCCGTTGTCGACCGGGTCATGCATATCCCACCGGAAGTTGCAGCCGTCGCGGTGGAAGTAACTCTCGATCATGTCCTTTATCTGCGCGCCTTGGAAGGGCCCGTAGAAGACATCATCGTATATGCCATCGTCCGTGAAGCAGTCGGCAACGGCCTGCCCATCACCACGTGCCGCCGCCGCAGCCATATTCTGAATGAGTTCTGCAAATGCCATGTCGGCCCCTTTGCTCTGAAATAGGGGAACTAGCGCCCCTTAAAAGTTGGTTTGTTGCGATTGGCAAACGCATCGATACCGTGGCGACCATCCTCGGTGCGCGATGTCTTGGCAATACTCACAGTCTCGTCCTCGAGCTGCGTCTCCATACTGGCGTTAAAGGCTGTCAGCAATAAACGTTTCGAGCCGCCGTAGGCTTTTGTTGGACCAGCAGCGAAGGTTGCTGCCAGCTTGCCTGCTTCAGCCATCAGCTCATCTCCTGGGACGACACGGCTGACAATGCCCCACAGTTGCGCTTCATCGGCAGACAACGTTCGATTGGTCAGGACCAACTCTTTCGCGCGCATCAGACCGACATGTTTGGCGAGGAAGTAAGTCGAGCTGCCATCCGGCGTCAAACCAGATGCGGTATACGCAGAGACGAATTTGGCTTCTGGAGCGGCCATCACATAGTCACCCGAGATCGCCAGGCTGAACCCGGCACCAGCCGCCGTTCCATTGACCGCCATGATGACCGGTGCATCCATGCGTTGAAAGCGTGTGATTGCCATGTGCAGCGGCGTTGCCGTTGCTGTCAGAAACGCAGCGATGTCCTGGCCTTGTGCGTTAAACTCCTTGAGGTCTCCGCCGGCGCAAAACATCTTGCCCGTTGCAGTTACGATGACCGCACGAATGTCGCTCTGCCAATCACAGGTGTTGGCGACTTCGAAAAGCTCTTCCCCCATTCGTTTGGTTAGGGCGTTAGCATTATCCGGTCTGTTAAGCGTGATGGTTGCGACGCCGTCAGTGACGTCGAAGTTCAATGTCTCGTAGCTCATGTTGCGTCCTCCCAGATCCTTACCAGGACTTTAGCAGGACGCTTGCGCGGAGAAACCGTGTTGGGCATCAGCGACCGGATGGGTGACAGCACTTCTCCTATGCTGGCAGCTCTTGCGGCGCATCCCTAATTCCAGGGCAGATAACGTCTCAGACGCCGCAGCGATGAACTTTCCCTGAACGGCGTGTTCAAAGCGCGTGCATGTCGCAGATGTTTGATTGGTTGTGACAACGGCGCACGCCCGATTTGGTGAGCGCCTTCAATGACCACAGCACCAGATCTGAGCAAGTGCTCGATCCGGCAAATGTCAGGGACCCAGGCGTCCCTTGGAGATGTAAAATGATTAAGACACTTTCGAGCCGCAATGTGCTCCAGGCAACCGCAGCTGCATTGCTGCTGACCATGGCTGCATCAACTCTCGCTGCCACATCTGCGAATGCTGCAAGCCGTCCAAGCTTCAGCTGCCGATCAGCCGATCACATCACAGAGTATGCTATTTGCAGCAGCTGGTGGTTGGCTAAACTCGACCGCCGTCTTGCCTACTGGTACGGCCGTTCAATGCACCGTGCGCGCCACTTCGGATACGCTTGGTCCGAGCGCCAAGAACAACGTCGGTGGCTGCGCCAACGCAATGCATGCGGTGGTTACAAGAAGTGCATTGCACGCAAGTATCGTCAGCGTATCCGCGTGCTTCGCAACCGCGCAACGCACGTTTAGGCGGCTGATGCTGCGTACCAGGGCCGACGAGCTCTGGTAACATCGACAAGGGCAGCATCGCTCCTTCGCGTGATGCTGTACCCACAAAACGAGTTGGTTCGGATGAGGTCTTGCGACCTTGGGTAGTCCTGCAGCCAGCGAGCCATCTGCTCGCTGGCTGTTTCGCTTCGACCTGTTGTCAGCGCATATCAGCCAGAATGTCCGTGATGCTAGATTTCCGGTGCAAACCCACGTATGGCTGTCTCCTTCGTTCGGCAACGACCATCACCTACACCCAGAACCCGCTATGCAGCAGCGCCAGCAAACACACGCCCTCGGATGGCTGACCAACAACGGCGTGTTGTTGGCCATCATCTGCACATTGATCTGGGGTGGGAATGCGATTGCCGGCAAATTCGCCGTTGGCAACATTTCTCCGCTGATGCTGACCATGTGCCGATGGCTGATTGCGGTTGCGATCATGTTGATTGTTGGCTGGCAACATCTGCGCGATGATTGGCCTGTCATCCGTCAGAATCTGGCCTACCTGTTCTTTGCCGGTGCACTAGGTTTTGCGGCGTTCAATGGCCTGCTTTATACAGCGCTCAAGTACTCGACGGCGATTAACATCACGATCCTTCAGTCGGCGATGCCGATGTTCGTGTTCCTGCTCAATTTCCTCATATTTGGGCTGCGCATGCACTGGGCGCAGGCGCTTGGATACTCGATCACCCTTATCGGTGTTCTTCTGGTCGCGGGACAGGGTGACATTGCACGGCTTGCCAGCCTCGACATCAACTTCGGTGACCTCGTTATGCTGGTTGCCGTGGTAGTTTACTCGTCTTATTCGGTGGCGTTGCGGGCCAAGCCAGATATGCACTGGATGAGCTTTCTGACCGTACTGGTCATGGCCGCTACCATTGCCTCGATCCCAATGGCCGCAATCGAGTATGCACTTGGCGAAACCATCGTGCCAAGTAACCTGACAGCCTGGTCGGTTGTGCTTTACACGGCGCTGTTTCCATCGATTGTGTCGCAAGGTTTCTGGATCCGGACGAACGAACTGCTTGGCGGCAATACGGCCAGCCTATTCTTTAACCTTGTCCCGATTTTTGGTGCACTTCTGGCTGTATTGATCCTTGGTGAGACTTTCCATCTCTATCATGCTATCGCGCTGACCATGGTGGTTGGCGGCATTGTGATTGCCCAGCAGCTCTCCAAGTAACCTTTCCATACTATCATCGATGTCATGATGTTTCGGCAGCGGCGTTGCCCGCCGCCTGCTTGAGTTGTAGCGTCGCCAACCAGTGTCAGATTTGATGCGGAGGGTATCCATGGCGCAAGCATACACAGCAGGTGCAAGCCGCAACTGGCCGTTCGAGGTCAAGCCTCTGCATGCAAAGTTTGGCTGCGAGATCATCGGTTTGCCACTAGCCGACGCCGTAGCCCCGGCGATGTTCAGCAAGGTCTACGAGGCTTTTCTGGACTATCAGTTATTGCTATTCCGCGATGTAGACCTGCCGCCGGCAACGCAGGTCGCGTTTGCACGCTGCTTCGGCGAAGTGCAGGTGCATGTGATGAACCAATATCACGGCTATGACGCACACCCGGAAGTCTACAAACTGACGAACCTCGATGAAAACGGGCAACCCAATGGCCGACATCCGGACAAAGGCACGCTGCACTGGCATACCGACGGTTCGTGGCGACCAAAACGCGGTCTGGCAACGATGATGTACTCCGAGGTTGTACCCAGCCAAGGCGGTCTGACCGAGTTTGTCGACATGTATGGCGCGTACGAGCGTCTCTCACCGGAATGGAAAACGCGGTTGGACGGGCTGAATGCCATTCACAATCTCGATTTTTCTCGCACGCGCCGGCATGGCCATGAACCCATGACCGCCAAGCAGAAAGCGGAAGTGCCACCTGTCCCCCACCCAATTGTTCGCGTGCACCCGGAGACCGGTCGCAAGGCGATTTATCTTGGTGATCATGCTGAGTCGATCGAAGGTATGGACTACGATGCCGGTCGCGCACTGATCGAAGAGCTCACAGCGCTGATTGCGCCGGACGATCAGGTTTTTGCGCACACGTGGTCGCCGAATGAGTGTATAGTTTGGGACAATCGATGCCTGCTGCACCGCGCTACGCCGTTTGACACGGCAAAAGAAATCCGGGTGATGCGCCGCTGCACCACGATGGGCGAGACCCCTGCTGCGTGATCGCGCAAATGCCTACAACAAACCGACGATGAGTGAGATCCATATGAGCAACACACCAGACATCACTGCCACCTATGACGCCGTCATTGTCGGTGCTGGCTTTAGCGGCATGTACATGCTGATCCGGTTGCGAAAGCTAGGGCTCACGGCACGTATCTACGATACGGCGACTGATGTTGGCGGCACGTGGTATTGGAACCGATATCCCGGCGCCCGCTGCGATGTTGAAAGCATGCAGTATTCGTATTCGTTCTCATCGGAACTGCAGCAGGAATGGAAGTGGAGCGAAAAATTTTCGGCGCAACCAGAGATCCTCAACTATGCCCGCCATGTTGCCGAACGCTTCGATCTTCGCCGCGATATGCAGTTTGAAACGACAATCACATCGGCTGTGTTTGATGAGGCCGCCAATCGTTGGCTGGTGACGACGGGCAAGGGTGATCGCATCTCTGCCCGGTATTGCATTATGGGAACCGGCTGCCTTTCGACAGCACGTATGCCGGACTTCGAGGGCCTCTCAAGCTATGAAGGCGAGACCTACCACACCGGGCACTGGCCACACGAGCCGGTGAGCTTTGAAGGCAAGCGTGTTGGTGTGATCGGCACAGGCTCATCCGCAATCCAGGCCATTCCGGTGATCGCGGAACAAGCAGCCCATGTCACGGTGTTTCAGCGGACGCCAAATTACTCGATCCCATCCCGGAACGGTCCAATGACGGACGACTACGAGCGTTCTTGGAAGGATGATTACGACACGCACCGCGCCAATGCGCGTAAGACGAAGAACGGCATCCTCGCAAACCTCAATCCGGTATCGGCTATGGAAGTCGACCAAGCCGAGCGTCAAGAGACGTACGAGCAGAGGTGGGAGGATGGCGGTACGCGCTTTATGGCAGCGTTCAATGATCTGGCTGTCAATCAAGACTCCAATGATACGGCCGCGGAATTCGTTCGCAGCAAGATCCGAGAAACGGTGACGGACCCAGACACTGCGGAATTGCTGGCCGCCAAAGACTACCCGATCGGCACCAAGCGGATTTGCGTCGATACACACTATTTCGAAACCTACAACCTTGACCATGTTGATCTGGTGGATGTCCGAAATGTGCCGATCGATCGCATCACGGCAAGTGGCGTCCACCACAACGGCGTGGACTACAACTTCGATGCCATCGTTTTTGCGACAGGCTTTGATGCGATGACCGGCACGCTGGATCGTATCGACATCCGTGGTCGTGGTGATGTCGCGTTGAAGGACCAGTGGGAGGAAGGACCGAAGACTTATCTTGGGATGATGTCCGCCGGCTTTCCCAATCTGTTCATGGTCACCGGACCACAGAGCCCATCAGTGCTTTCGAATATGATGGTCTCTATTGAACAGCATATCGATTGGATGAGCGAGTGCATTGCCCACATTGAGAAGACCGGCCAAACGACGATCGAGCCGACGCCGACGGCACAGGAAGATTGGGTCACGCATTCCAACGAGGTGGCCTACTCGACGCTCTATCCGAAAGCCGCGTCGTGGTACATGGGCGCCAACATCCCTGGCAAGCCCCGTGTCTTCCTACCTTACATTGGTGGAGTTGGTGCATACCGCGACAAGTGCAACGAGATAGCCGCTGAGGGCTACACAGGGTTTGTCTTCGACGCCGGCACTGGTGCAGCCGTGGCAGCTGAGTAGAACTGGCTACCATCCAGAAGTTTTGCGTTCAGTGGGAGTACTGCCGATGTCTGATACGCCGAAGAAGAACCCCATTCTTGAAGCCACAAAGATTCAGGCACGTGCCGTTATTCCGATTGTCAAAGAACTGGAAGCAGAGATTGGCAAGGAACGTGCGCACGCCATCGTTGGCGCAGCAATCGCCAAGAACTACGTCAAGTGGCGGGACAAACGCGGCTTCGAGTTGAACTCACATCCCGGCAGTGACGAAGATAGTGGTCCTGCTTTTCCAATTGAGCAGGATGTTGTCGAGAACACCAATGATGCGTACGGCCATAACGTGACCGGCTGTGCGTTCGCCGAGTACTTCCGGTCAATCGGCGAACCTGAGATCGGCGCGCTCATGACATGTGGCGTTGATTTTGCCGCCGAAGCTCATATGCGCCCGGACTGGGAGTTCTCAAGGACACAAACGCTCATGCAGGGCGCGCCACACTGTGACTTTCGATGGAAGCGCAAAGCGACCGGTGACTAAGCATGCAATATTAGCCGGTCACCACAACTTGCTCAGACTAAGTTGCGGCAGTCCTGCTTGAGCGCTTCGGCACTGGCTTCAAAGGCTTCCAGCCATTCGAGCATTTCGGCTTGTGACATGAACTTGCCAGCTTCGATGTCTTTGACGATGGCGCGATTGAAGTAGTTGATCCGCTCTTCCATGCTTTGATTGGGCGCCACGATCTGCAGTGCAGCAGACGCTTTACGCCAAGTCGCCACGCGCGGGCCATGCTTCGCCTTGAACGCGGCGTTGCCAGACGGCAGTTGGTAGTAATAGCGGTTCAAAGAATAGCGCCCGCCGGGTTGGCCTTTCGCGACAACGGCACGGCCATCGGCCCGCGCTTTGTCGAGCAAAGGCTCGATGGCGGCCATGACCTTGGAACAAGCATCAATTCGCTGGGCAAAGACGATCGCACGTGAGACCTCACCGCGTGTTTCCCAGGAAACGTAAGCCTGCACAGCAGACGCAATGCCGGCAAGGCCAGCAAAAATAATTGCAACAAGTTCTGTCACAGTCAGGTTTTTCATGGATCATCCCCTTCATAGGCAGCCGATACGGCAGACTATAACTGTCGCTTTGGCACTGACCATGGTGGGTCGCTTTGAGGAGCAGACAGGTTCAATCCTACCGGCCCGTCGGAGGCGCGCATGAGGGGATCGCAGCTTCTTTCGTGCTAGGCACCGTCCGGCTGCGCAAACAACCACTTGCAGATGGTGTCAATCCATGCCGTTTTCATTGATGTCCTTGAAGACCCTGCTGGCGGTCAACATGGCTTCGCGAACAAGTGGCGCGCCGACATAACCGGTCAGGTGCAGCAAAGCTTCCGACAGCTCCTCTTCCGACCAACCCTGCCGGCGTGCCATCCGCAGATGCAAGGCCAATTCGGGCTCTCGGCCTGTCGCTGCATCGGAAACGACACAGACGAGTGTCCGGGTTTTTAGGTCGAGGCCAGACCGCGTCCACAAAGAGCCAAACACGCTCTCCGCTGCGACATCGCGAAACTTCTGCATGATTGGGTCTTGGTAGGTGTTCTGGTTCATGCGCTCGACGAATTTTGGGCCCAGAAGTTCTGACCGTAAGGCCATGCCTTTTTCGTGTCGCTCGTTATCTGCCATTACTATTTCCCAATCTGATCTGCCTACCCAACTTCACGTCTGTTCGCTTGAAACTACTGCGCGACGTAGCCACCATCGACGTTGTAGTTGCCGCCAGAAGCATAAGATGCGCGATCCGAACATAGCCAACAGACCATTTCTGCGATTTCTGATGGAACGCCCATACGGCGATAAGGCACGAGCTTGAGGATCTCATCACCACGCAGTTCCATCGCTGTTTTGGTCATATCAGTCTCGATGTAACCAGGGCATACCGAGTTCACACGAATGCCCTGCTTGGCATATTCGATCGCAGCGGTTTTGGTCAGACCGACGACACCGTGTTTGGCAGCCGTGTAGGCCGAAGATGTGCGAATGCCGATGAGCCCTGCAACAGACGCGGTGTTGACGATTGCGCCGCCGCCATTCGCTTCCATGTGTTTGATCTCGGCCCGCATACACAGCCAAACGCCTTTGAGGTTGACGCCAATCATTCGATCAAAGGACTCTTCTGACCAGTCGGCGGTATTCTTGCCAGCTGCTTCGACCTGATACGGTGCGATGCCCGCATTGTTGAAAGCGCAGTTTAGGCCGCCAAACGCCTTGACCGTTGACTGCACCATGTTGTCAACGTCAGCTGCCACTGTGACATCGCCGGGCACAGAAATTGCCTGACCACCGGCGGCATTGATCTTCGCAACTGTCTCCTCGGTACCGTCGGCTGATAGATCGGACACTGCAACGCTGGCGCCCTCCTGCGCGAAAAGTATAGCTGCTGCCTGACCGATGCCGCGGCCACCTCCGGTAATCAGCGCCGTCTTCCCTTCGAGCATGCCAGCCATTGCGATCTCCTGCGGTCTACGCTTCCTTATCGAAAACCCTAGGGTCTAAACCGTTCCGACAACAGCCGCCTTGAAGAACTATCCGGAGCCGGATCAGGAGGGGAGTTGCTGTCGAGGGATCAACTGTGGTCCAATTCCAATCAACGAAACCGGAGGAAGCAACCATGCGATTTCAGGATCAAGGCGTTATCATCACCGGGGCCGGAAGCGGGATTGGTCGCGAAACGGCGATTGAATTCGCTGTGGAAGGCGCTACCGTCGCCTGTACCGATATTGACAGCGATACGGCCGGACGCACCGTCGAGGAAATCGAGAAGCGCGGCGGCCGTGCTCACGCCTTCACGCTTGACACGACTGATCCGGAAGCCGTCACTTCTGTGTTTGCCGCGGCAGCAGATCGTCTTGGCCGATTGGATGTTTTGGTCAACAGTGCGGGCGTGCGCGAAATCGAACCAGTCGTTGACCTGCCCTACGAGGAATGGTGCCGGGTTATCAACGTCAACCTCACCGGCGTATTTCTGTGTTCGCAGGCGTTTGTTCGCAAACTCACGAGCGAAGGCAAACCAGGTTCTATTATCAATCTGGCATCAACCCTCGGACTGACGGCTGCTCCAAACCGCCCGGCTTACACAGCGTCCAAACATGCCGTCGTCGGCCTCACAAAGGAAATGGGATTGGAGTTGGGCGAAAGCGGCATTCGGGTCAATGCCGTCGGACCTGGTGTGACGCGCACAGCGCTGACCGAACGCTACTTCCAGGACCCCAACATGGCTGACACCGTGAAGTCTATCCACGCTATGAACCGCTGGGGTGAAGCGCGTGAGATTGCGCGGGTCATTCTGTTCCTTGCCTCTGAAGATGCGAGTTTCATGACCGGTGTTACAGTACCGATTGACGGCGGCTGGCTTGCAGGCAAAAAGATGTAGTCATAGTTGCTGGCTCAATCGATCCAAAAGGTAGTTCCAAGATGTCTGATACTGACGCCAACCTGTTGCCAATGCTCGAGCGCCGCCGCATCGAAGCGCAAATCCTGAAACACGTCTATGACACGCTGTCAGAGAGCCATGGTCAGGCTGTCGCTGAGACGACAGTTGCCAACGCAGTCAGGGCGTCATCGATCGAACAGGCAGAGGGCATGGCCGCCGACGTCGGCGGCAACACCTCAATGCAGACCTTTGTCGATCGGCAATCGCAATGGACAGCCGGCGGCGCGCTGGAGATCGAGGTGCATGAACACACCGAGGATACCTACAAGTTCGACGTCGTACGTTGCCGCTATTCCGAGATGTACCGTGACATGGGTTTGGGCGACATCGGCCACCTGCTCTCCTGCCAGCGAGATGGGACATTTTGCGAAGGCTATGACAAGCGCCTCAAACTTACCCGTACGCAAACCATAATGGGTGGCGCGTCCCATTGTGATTTCCACTATGAGTACGAGAAAGACGGCAGCAAGGACTGATCGTATAACTGTCTGACCAGTATAGATTTTTTTGGTGTCGCGAGCTGTTTGATCTGGTTCGCAGCGCCAATTTCATCACGCCTAACGAAAAATTCTGACCTGTTACCCAGGTAACAGCTTGGACAAATGCCGTCTCCTAGATTGAACCTTGTCAGCTGAAGCAGCGACATACCCTTTGCAGGGCTCAAGAAAGGAGACAACATGCTGAACCACATGATTATGTTCAAGGCAGCCATGGTTCCGAGCCAGAAGGGCGCTCTCCACGCTACTTCAACTGCCGACCGGCAGGTGCAAAAACCCGTCACCCTCCCTCCCACTACGGAATGCCCTCCCGGTCGAAATAGGCTGTAACGTCTGCCCCCCCCCAGACGATTGTAGCCTCGTCCCAGCCAAACACTGGGACAATCCTCCCGACCCAATGCCGCTGGTTGCCCCCCGTCAACCAGCGGCTTCTTTCATTCCAGACAACGAAGCAAGCGAAACTGACTTGAGGACGCGTGCGAAGTTCTCGGGTTATGAAGGCAACACGGAAGGTGAGCGATACGACATGGTCTCAGTCGGCTGCGCTCGGCATCAGGACATGATGTTCAATGAATGGCGCCGAGAACCGGCAGCATCAGAGTGATCAAGATTCACTCGTGAGCTGACAGTAACTAGTCAGTCTCTCCAGTGTAGCCGTACTCCAAGCTCTCGCTTGGCTTGAAGTAGGCCGCTTTGCGCTCAGCAAAAACCTGAATCACAACGTCTGGCTTTTCCTTTTCGATGAACTCGAGATCGATCTTATCGCGCCAAAGGAACAGTGACTCTTTAAAGATGCCACCCAGATACGGTACCGTCTGCATCCCAAACGAGTCCATAAAGACGACCAACTTCCCGAGCTTATTCGCGTCACTCTCGCACTTAACGCCGCTGGTCAGAGGCGTGTCGAGCGAGAGCAGATCTAGATCGACTGGTCGGCCATTCAACTGCTGGCAACGCCCCTTGTGTGGCGCCTCAATAGCGTGAGAGACATCAGGCAACCACGATTGCCGGCCTATGAGCCGGGAAAGGTCACCGCCTCTTTCTGCCTTGAATGAGCGTGAGCGAAACTCAGGCGCCTTGACGCCGTTCTCCAGTAGCGCGGTTCTCGTCGCGCACGAGGCCGCGAGTGTCGTCCAGTGTGTATCTGTCCGCGAATACAGATCGGAAAGAGCGGCACCGGTCATCTTCCCGCAACGCTTCTCCAGCGTATTGACGAAATCAATGCTCACGCTGGACAGCTTGCTTCGAGCTGATGCCAGGATAAGTTTGGCGTGCACCGATTCCGCATTGATGGCTCTTAGATGACCCGGCAGTTTTTCTCGCATCAAGGTATGCTTGTTCGGAGCCAAGACAAAAATGAACTTCGTCTTCTGCTTGCTCACCGTCTGTTCAAGAGTTGAAAAGACCTTGTCCCAGTCTCGCAACAGACCGGCAGTCGGTGGTGGATAGTCCAATGCCGTTACTTTGGCAGATGCATCCCAAATGAAGTAATAGCCGTCCGTCCCCATGATCACATCGGACGTCGGAAGGTGACCAAACAACGAACCTGTCGCCGTCGAATACAAACCGCGCATGAGCTCGCGCCCATAGAATGTTTTCTTGAGATAGCGGCGGATCTGACCTGGCAGTGCTTGCAGTTTATCCAGCGAGAGCGCGAACTGGGGTTTCGGGTTGAAGAACTCCCTGTTTTGCGACTGACTTCCCGCCATCATGTTCGCGAGCGTCGCGATACCCAATCCTAGGAATAGGGCAGCGCAAATGATCACGACTCTTATTGATATCGGTTTTCTCTCTATGTGATCCATTACAGCACCCTGCTCAACAGAACCTCTTATTCGCTTTCCGCCCAGTTAGAACCTGAAATAAAGAAACGGACTGTAGGAGTGCGCTGCCACTGACACCAAGGAGACGAATAGCATGGCAGCGAACGCTCCTTCCTTGATGTATTTGGCATGACGATCCCACACACGATCATCAATTGCTTTGCGGATCTGCTCCACGATAGGCAGTGAGAATAAAATTCCGGCTGCCATCACCATCAGTAGGAATGGAGAGAAGTAACGGCCCACTGGATGCAGGTGAGAGATCTCCCCAGAAGACAGTAGGAACATCGACGATAAAAACTCTAGGATTTGACTGCCGTTCTCCGACCGAAATACCAGAAACAGTGGAATGATCAGGAAGAACATGTACACGTGCGAAACGAAGTTGGGCAGCTTCCGGAGTTTTCGCTTGATATAGATGCGCTCAGCACAAATCAGGACGCCGCAAATGAACCCCCAAACCAGGAAGTTCCATGCTGCCCCGTGCCAGAGGCCAATCAGAGTAAACAGGATTATGATGTTCATGTAGCCACGCAGTTTGCCTTTGCGTAGGCCACCCAGGTTCTCAAAAGCATAGTCCCGAAAGAAGCGGGACAGTGTCATGTGCCACCGCATCCAAAACTCATTGACGGTCTTGGCCACAAACGGATAGTTGAAGTTCTCAGGGAAGCGGAAGCCCAGCATCCGACCGATACCGATTGCCATGTCGGAGTAACCTGAGAAATCAAAGTAAAGCTGCAGCGTATACGCCATGACCGCCAGCCAGGCGACTGCCGGTGATATAGAACCTTCAGGCGCCGCAAAGATTGCATCAACCGGAACGCTCAAAGGGTCAGCAATGAGCACCTTCTTGCTCAGACCGATAGCAAACCGCCATGCACCAACGGAGATGTCGTCATTGGTGATCTTGCGACTGCCGATACTGGATTCAATCTCGGAGTATCTTACGATTGGCCCGGCTATCAGCTGCGGGAAGCAACATATGTAGAGCGCCAGGTCTTGAAACCGGCTCTGAGCCCTGACCTTTCCACTCGCGACATCAGCCAGATAGCTGATGCCCTGAAAGGTAAAGAATGATATTCCCAACGGAAGGTGCGGCGAGGGTAAGCTTTCCGCATCAAATCCAAACGAAGTTAATGCGAACACCATATACTTAAAATAGAATAGTATGACGACGTTTATTACCACGCCGGCAATCAGCAGTCTGGTCCGCAATTTACCTTCATATTTTTCGATGAGTAACGCAGCAAAGTAGTTTGTTACGACGACGGTCAGCAGAACCGCCACATAAAGCGTTTCGCCCCAAATATAAAAGAATAGACTGATGAGCAGAAGAGAGGCATTGCGCGCGAAGTTACCCAAACCCAGATGCAGCACAACCGTAGCCGGCAGAAAAATTAACAGAAAGATTGCTTCGGTGAATAGCATGGAGTGTTAGAGCCTGTGGGCGAGCAATTTAAATCATGGGTACAGCTCGATGCTGCGATTGACAATTTGTAATCGTTTAAACCACGCGAAGATTGGTTGTTTGGTTAGCAGACAAAGCGAGTTTACCAATTTTTGAAAACATCACTGTGCCTGAACGAAACGCGGAGTTGGACAATGGCGGAGTGGCTTTTGAGGGCCAACGCAGACCACGCAACTTCGAGGCCAATGCCGAACTCTCGCTTCAGAACAAGGGGAGGCAGATCGGACGCCACCGCCACGCATCCACCAACTCACTTCTTTGAGTGCGAATGGGACCGGCGAGCCCGAATAGAGACAGTCGGTAGTTATCTTTGGAAACAAGTCTTCGCGAGAAGATCCGCGGGCTCTGCCAACTCGATGTCTCAGATTGGGTCAGTGACCGAGTGTAGTCCAGACTTTGAGCAGCGAAGCCGAGGCTTGATTAATGTGACCTTGTTAAGCTTACCAGGACTCAGGTTATGCTTTGTTGAGAGAAGAGCGATTGACCCGGTTCTGGGAGGCGAGCCCTTAGAATACAACCGGTCTGAGACTCCGTAATATAGAGTGTCTTTCTGTCCTCGCCGCCGAAGCACAGATTGCTGGTCATGACACCGTCTGGAGGATCGATACGATAGAGTGGCTCTCCGCGGCGGCTAAACACCCACACGGCACCGAACCCAACATGGCAAACCGCGAGACCACCGCTTTCGAGTAGCGCAAGACCATCCGGCCCCATGCCGCCCTGCAGGTATAGAAACGTGCCGACCTTGCTCGGCATGTCTTCCCGGGCGAATGGCACAGTCCAGATGCTATTGAGCCGCGTCGCGGCAACAAACAATCCGGTTTCACTCGCGTTCAGGACGATCCCGTTAGGACCGGGCACATTCCCCAGTAATTTGTCGTGATGGCCATCAGCTCGGATACGGTAAACACCGCCGGTTGGATCGTGCAGTCCGGTTTGGCCCATATCGGTGAAATAGAGATCGCCAGTCGAGGAGAAGCACAAATCGTTCGGGCCTTTCAGTGCCTCCATTGCCAGCCTCTCGACAAACGGTTCAACCGATCCCTTCGCCAAGTCAGCAATCAGAATTCCACGCCTGTTATCCGCGATGAAGGCTCTGCCATCGCGATGAAAGGCCAAACCGTTCGGGTTGCCGTCATATTGCAGAGCGACGTCGAAGCTTCCGTCTGAACTGACACGAAGGATGCGTCCGAACGGAATGTCCACACAATACAACTTGCCATCGGGGCCGATTGCCGGCCCTTCAAGGAAGCTGTGATCGGGAAACATGGGTCCCAATGATTTGCGCTGCTTGTCGAGCCACTCGCTTGCCGTTCCGGCCAGTCGCAAACTATCCGGCAGGCGCGCAAAGACTTCGGATTGAATTCGTTCTGGCGGTTCGAACACGATTGCATTCCTCACTGCAGACTGCTTGGTAGCTCTTTTAGGCTCGACTTGGTCGTCCGGAATACACCTCGCGCAAAACAGTCCTGCAGGCCACCCCTCGGTCTGCCTTACGATGAAAGGTTGCATGCCGACGGTGCAACTCAGGTTTACGCGTCCTTGGTCCAGAGACACCAAACTGCTAGAATTGGCACGTCACCCGCTTGCATGGCGTGCCAGACGCGCGGTGTGTTGTGGAACAGGTCACCGGCTTTCAACTGCTCGAAGGGTCCATCCTCATGCATCCAGGCGCCGGGAGATAGAACCACATAGAACTCTTCCGGTGGATGGCAGTGTCGTGGATAATAGTGGTTCGGGGCAACCAGGCTGACGCCAATACGGACATCATCCCGGTCTTCGAGGCCGCCAACCCCAACGATCGCTGCATTCGCATGATTGTTGTAAAAGTCGTTTGGTTCATCCTCTGTACCGGGCTTGGGCGCCCAGTTGAGAAACGGCTCCAATGCAGCAAATGCTCTGGCCATCTCTGGCACCGGATCCGGCGCGGCTTCTGCCTGCTTGTATGCGTCATCGAGATGGGCGCAAACCGTCTGCCGCAACGGTGTATGATCAGGGTCAGAGGCGGCCGGTTCGGCGAGTGCTGCAAAGAACTTCTCGGCCATCGGCGAGACAATCGGTAGTGTTGGCGCGCGCGCGCGTGTTGCAGCTTCCGTCGCGTCAATGAAATCCTGCAATTGCTGCAGTCGTTCGGTCATCGTTCTGTTACCGTGCTTGATTTTGTGGCGTATATCGCTCCATTCCAACATCAAACAGCGAAAAACAAAAGGGGCAGCCGAATTTGGCCGCCCCTTGGGTCATTTGAGCTTAAACGGTCGCTAGCTTGATGGCAGCATGACCTTGTCGATGACGTGGATGATGCCGTTGCTTGCACGAATGTCAGCCTTCACGACGTTGGCCTTGTCAACGGTTACACCGCTGCGAGACTTGCGCACGCGCAACAGACGGTCACCACCGCTTTTGATGGTGCGAACGTGGATGGCTTTGTGAGGTAGTTGGTTTGAAGCCAGTTTGCGCGGCAGAACGTGATACGACAAGATTGCCGCTAGCTTGGACTTGTTCTCCGGCTTGAGCAAGGATTCAACGGTACCCTTCGGGAGCTTCGCAAATGCAGCGTCAGTCGGCGCAAACACGGTCAGATGCTTACCGGTTGCAAGCGCGTCGGCAAGGCCTGCTGCCTTCGCCGCGGCCAAAAGTGTGTTGAATGTGCCTGCTTTCGACGCCGTGTCGACGATGTTCGATGCGTTGGCCGGAGCTGCGAAAAGACCTGCCGCCACGATGGCAGCCGTAATGAATGAAAAGCGCACGATACTCTCCTCTTTGCGAATTCCCATGTTTTGTTTGCACCATCCGGACGGTTGCAAAGGTGAGAACGCGAGAGGCTTTTGCGTGGATTATCATCCCGTTTACTTTTCAGGATCACATCATTTTGCGTGATCCAATACGCATCGAACGCCGTCTAACGACTTACGATAGAAATCAGATCACTCAAGATCGAGGTTTCGATCTTGATGGCTCACCGCATCGGCAGTTCCAGCACTTGCTTGGCGAGAATGTTGCGCTGAATTTCGTTCGATCCACCATATATGGGTGCTGGCCGGGCCTTGTAAAACGGTGCCAAGACATTGACGTCAATGTTGCCGATCCGAGTGTCGCCCTTCATGCCACCAAGAGGACCAGCCGTCTCAACGACTAGGTCAGCAATCTTGGAAAACGTCTCGGTGGCTAACACTTTCAGCATCGAGACATCGGGGCCGAGCGTCTCACGGCGCGCGACAATGCCGGCATAGTGCTCGTAGGAGTGTGCCAGGTGCTCTACATCTAACTGGAGACGGACGTACTTGTCCCGGAAGACAGGTTCGTCGAGTACGCCGCGCGCACTGGCCACAGCTTCAAGGATCTCCATCGCATATTCTGGCAGCTTAGGGCTACCGATGTGAATGCGCTCGAAGCCGAGCAGAGACTTTGCCACTGTCCAACCCTTGTTCAGTTCACCTATGAGGTTGTCGACGGGTGTGCGCACATTGTCGAAGAACACTTCGCAAAATTCCGCCTGGCCGGAGATATCCGGTATCGGGCGCACCGTGATTCCAGGCTGGTCCATGTCGACTAGCAGGAAGCTGATACCCTCCTGTTTCTTTGTCTCGAAGTCAGTGCGCGCAAGAACAAAGATGTGGTCGGCATCATGGGCCAGTGTCGTCCAGATTTTCTGACCGTTAATGACGAATTCATCGCCCTCGCGGACTGCCTTGGTTTGCAGGCTGGCCAGATCCGATCCGGAACCGGGTTCCGAATAGCCCTGGCACCAGATATGTTCGCAACTTAGTATCTTCGGCAGATAGCGTTGACGCTGCTCGTCCGTGCCCCACTTGATCAAGACCGGCCCGACCATCAAGATGCCGTGGTCCTGGAAGCGGGCAATGCCGGCCCGCTCAACCTCCTCATGGAAAATCAGTGCCTTGCGCGGCTCGAGTCCCATGCCGCCGAATTCTGCCGGCCAGTTCGGTGCGATCCAGCCCTTTTGCGACATCCGCAAATACCAGTCGCGCAACTCAGTCCAACGCAGGCGATATGGCGGGAAGCGCAAGTTGTCAGGGTAGTGTTCGCGAAAGTCTGACTGAACTATGCCACGGAACTCCTCATCGTTGAGGGCGTTCCAGTCGTGTTCCTGCTCCACTCCGAAGGTCATGCGGCTGCTCCTAAGTCCTGCCTGAGTTCGCCGTAGCGCTTTCGATGGTCGGCCGCATTGCCGAGGTATGGGACGGCGGCCAGCATACGATTGACGTAAAGTCCGAGGTCGTACTCGTCGGTGAAACCGATTGCGCCGTGGAGTTGCACCGTCTCATTCGCCATCTTGAGGGCAACTTCTCCAACGCGTGCTTTCGCGCTGGATGCGGCAATCGCCCGTGCAGCCGGTGTCACACCGTCTGAATCTAACACTTTGATCGCTGCTTCTGTCGCATGCCCGGCAACCTCCTTCTGCATCCACAGATCGACGGCACGATGCTGCAGAACCTGAAAACTGCCAATTGCCTGACCGAACTGCTTACGAACCTTGAGATAGTCCAGCGTCAACTCCAGCGACCGATCCATCATGCCCATCAGTTCGGCACAATTGGCGACCACCCCAAGATCAACCGCCGCTGCCAACAGATCGCGGCCCTCATCGGGCTGCGCTAGGGCATTGTCAGACCTTACGGCAACGTTGGCCAACTTAAGCCACGCCATCCTGCTTCCGTCTGCCTGGTCTTCCGGCTGAATGGTCAGACCCTCAGTGTTTCTGGGCAACCACCATAGGCTAACTCCGCCAGCCTGCTCGGCCGCCACGATAAATGAGTCCGCGGCAGCAACTGGAACAAAACGCGCCTCGCCGGACAACGTGACTGCGCCGTCCTGCGCCGCTGCCGTCACTGCGATATCGTCGAGGGTGAAGCTGCCGCTTGGGCTTTGCCACGCCAACGTCGCGACCATTTCACCAGTGATGATGTCTTGCAGCGCCGCATCGCGACACGGGCCAGGACTGCAACCTGCAAGCAGTTTGGGTGCCACAACGCCGGCAGCAACAAATGGTTCAGGCCCGGCTGCCTGCCCCAACGCACGCGCGACGACCGCCACTGAATCGAGACCAAGTCCCATACCTCCGGACGCTTCGTCGGCGAGAATTCCGAACCAGCCTTGCGCTGCCATGTCCTGCCAAAGGCTACGATCAAAGCCGGGATCGTTGTAGCGCCAGCTGCGCACGCGTTTGGCGTCAAAGCTGGCGAAAGACGTCGCCGCGTCTTGCAGTAGCCTCAGGGTATCTGCGTCTGTCATTGTTACTCCGCTAACGGCATCCGGTACGCGCCCATGCGCGTCGTACCCTGAGCCGAACAATCATCAGATGTAAGTTTGCCAACTCGGATTATGGCATGCAACATCCTGACAGATATCAGCAATCACGATCGGAATATTGGGAGTTGCCGCCATGGATCTAGAGCTTATTCGTATTGATGTCACCGATCATGTCGCCCTTGTCACCATGGATGCTCCTCCGGTCAATGCGCAGAACGCGCAGTTTAATATCGAGATGGCCTACGCCATGGACAGTATCAGTGATCGAGACGAGGTACGTAGTGTGATCCTGACCGGCGCGGGGAAAGTGTTTTCGGCAGGGGCGGATATCAAGGCCCGCGGAAACATGGGCGATCCCGGTGAGAAGTGGCAGCATAATCGACGAGCACGTGAGAGCTACCACTCGATTCGAGAGTGCACAAAGCCCGTAGTTGGCGCATTGAATGGCGCAGCCCTTGGCGCTGGTCTCGCAGTTGCGGCTTCGTGTGACATACTCGTGGCCGCAGAGGAGGCCTCACTGGGACTGCCGGAGATTGACGTCGGTTTGCTCGGTGGTGGCCGTCATGCGCAGCGCCTGTTCGGCCATTCAACTCTGCGACGCATGATGCTAACCGGTTACCGCGTGCCGGGTCCGGAACTATATCGTCTCGGTATCGTCGAAGCATGCGTGCCGCGCGAGCAAGTTGTTGCCGAAGCGCGCAAGATTGCTGAAAACATCGCCTCCAAGAGCCCTGCTGCGATCCGACTTGCCAAACAGTCGTTGAATGTTATTGAGGAACTGAGCCTGCGCGATGGATATCGCTACGAGCAGAATATGACCGTACAGCTTTCCACGCATCCGGACTCGAAGGAAGCGATGCAGGCGTTTATTGAGAAACGAAAACCGAATTTCCAAGGCTAAGGTCGGAGAGGGCTTCAACCAACCATGGAAGAAAAGCTAGCACTTGATATGCTGGGAGCACTCTCGCAGGAGACCCGTCTGCGCATCGTGCGTTATCTTGTGCGGTGCGGACCTGATGGAGCTGCGGCAGGCGACATTGGCGAACACGTTGGGGCTGCTGCCTCGCGCGCGTCATTTCATTTGTCGAATCTGGAGCAAGCCAAGGTGATTACCTCCGAGAGACAATCACGCCGGATCATTTATCGCGCCAACTTCGCGAACCTCGGCGGCTTGATCGCCTTCATGCTCAAGGACTGCTGCAACGGTCACCCCGACATCATGGCTTGCTGTGTATTGCCGGAAGCAGCAGATCCAAAAACAATGCGATGAGTTATGGCCCAACGAATTAATGGGCCTGACGCAGTTTGGGCAGTACGTCCTGAGCTATCCGCTCAAACACATCAACCTGCTTCGGCACCGTGGGATAATAGAGGCTGAGTTCGCTGAAGCCAGCTTCCATGATACGGCCCGCGGCATCCTCAAAGGCGCCTGTTGAGTCATAGTAGCTGAATGCGCCACCACTTGAGCGAGCCTTCGGGTCAAACATATGGTAGGAGCGCCGCAACGCTGCTGGGTCGCGCCCAATCTTGGCACAGGTTTCATCACATACCTGCACCTTGGCCGCCACTTCGGCAAGCTGTTCATCGAACGAGGCAGCAAAGCTCATCGTATTCCAGGTGTCCGCCATACGGGCGGCGAACCGGATCATGACCGGTCCAAGAGCTGCAATCGTGATTGGCGGGCGTGGCTGTTGGACGGGCCTGGGTTTCACGATGGCCTCATTGATCGTGTAGTAGTCGCCGGAGAAGCTGGACGTTTCGTTGCTCAGCAACCGATCGATGACCTCGACATACTCCTTAAAGCGAACCACCCGATCTTTGCCATCCCAGTTGGGGATGCCCATCATGTCGTAACTTGGGTCAATGTTGATGCCGGTGCCAAGGCCGATATCGAGTCGACCGCCTGAGATGTGGTCGATAGTTAAGGCCTGGCGCGCCAGCATCGCGGGATGGCGCAACGGGAACTGCGTAACGTAAGTTGCAATCCGCACTTGCTCCGTAGCCATGGCGAGCGCCGCCAAGATGCTCCAGCCTTCATGCCACAGCCGTGACGTATCACTCCAGTCGACGAAATGGTCGGCGGTCGAAACCAGCTCAAAGCCCAGGTCCTCAACGTGTTTCGAGCAGCGCAGAATCTCCGACCAGTCAGAATTGGGCAATACAAGAACACCAAAGCGCGGGGCGTGCGCCATATTCATTCCTCCAAGCGTGTCTTTGTAGTTTCAGCCTATGAGGTGCCGGCCTAATCGCAAAGTTTATTCATGTGTGAGTATGTTTATCAGACGCCCAAACGGATCGCGCACGTAGAAGCGCCGAATACCCCACGGCTCACTAACCGGACCGTACTCAATCTGAAAACCGCCTTTTTGCATTCGTGCGAGTGCTTCGTCGAGATCATCAACCTCGATTGAAAGATCGGGTACAGGCGTGCCAGCTCCACCCTCACTGGCAATGCTCAACTGCGGTGTCATGGTCGCTGCAGCCTGAGCCGTAATAATCCAGCCCATATCCATGGCGACATCCAATCCCAGCGCATCAATGTAGAATGCCTTAGCCTGACTGGGATCAGACGCATCGATATTTGGTACAATCCGTTTGACCTGCATGCCCTACCGCCTTCAGCGTGAAACGAAACTCCGAGAAGTCTAATTCACTAGATCTGCAAGAACACAATCCGGGTCCGCAACAGCCGCCAGGTCGATTTCCTCCTGTCCCGGCACGCGAATGCGCACGTACTTCATCTCAGGCGCATCAAGCGGAATGGTGAGATCAAAGCCAAGTTTGGCGCAGATACCATCATCGTCGGTGGATGGATCAAGTTTTGATCCAAGTGTGCCGTCAACCCTGACGAGATCCTTGTCAGCCTGGAACCGCGTTGCCAACGCCCATTCGATCTGCCCTGGTGCATGAATGTCGACATCTTCATCGACAACGAACACGTGCTTAACATCGTAGTGGGCCGCCAGGGCGCCGAGGATGACATTCTTGCCTTCACCTTCGAAACGCTTCTTGATCTGAACGTAGAGATGATAGCGACACGACGCGGCGAGCGGCAGGTGGACGTCCTTTACACAGGGAAAACTGTGCTGCAGCGCTGACAAGATAGTTGCCTCCCGCGGAATACCTCCGAGCAGGAGATGCTCCCGACTACCGCCGACGATCGTGTGATAGATGGGGTTTGCGCGAGTGGTGACCCGATCGACTTCAACCACATGCCGCTTTGCTCGGTCCGCATAGTATTGTGGGAACTCACCGAATGGTCCCTCTAGCTCACGCTTGTTGGCTACAAAGCGGCCTTCAATCACAATCTCCGACGTCGCTGGCACGCGTATCTCGCTGCCGAGACACTTGGCAACCTCCAAAGGGGAGCCAATCAAGGCGCCGGCGATCTCCAGTTCATCCTGGTCCAGTGGCGCGATCGCCTGCGAGCACAATAGAGCAGCAGGGCTTGAACCAATGACAATCGCGACATCGAGATCCTCGCCGGAATGCTCCGCCATCTCCTGGAACGCTAATGTATGGCGCGGCAGAAGAAGTGCACCGAGTTGTTTCGGCCCCTGTACCTGTAGGCGATGGATCGCCACGTTCTGCCGACCCGTCTTAGGATTGCGCACGATAACAAGCCCGGCCGTGATATAGGCGCCGCTGTCATGCTCATTGTGTGTTGGAATTGGGAGCAGCGACGTCAAGTCCGGGTCGTCGTGTATGATTTGCTGACAGGCAGGTGCGGTGACCTCCTGCCAGGGCAACGGTTTAGCTGCTGCTGCCTGAAAATGGCTGAGGAGTTCGCTACTCGTCACACCGAGCGCTTCTGCCATCCAGTGACGTTGTGATAGCAGGCCTGACACGACCGTACCTACGCGGTTACCAAGCTTGGGAAAGACGCTCGCCTTGCTGCCATCCCAACGATTGGCAATACCGGCAATCTCGAATTCGAGCTTTCTGCCGGGCTTCATCAGTACCAGGCGGTCATGACTTTGGAGGTGTTCCAGCCAGCTGCGCAGATCAAGACAAGCGGGCATACTCGGTCCTCTCAAGCTGTTCACTCTTTTGAACGAACTACAAGACGAGAGGAGACGCATGCAGTTGTCAATGGCGCCGGACCGTGCTCTCCTCGAAAAGCGCAACCTTGATTGATCGGCCTGATGACCTCGTCCACTCCAAAACCAGAACGCCTCATTGTCGGCATATCCGGCGCGTCAGGCGTGATCTACGGAATTCGGCTGCTGGAGCTGCTGCGCGAGACGCCCTTCGAGACGCACTTGGTGATGTCACGTTCCGCGGAAGTCACAGTTGCACATGAAAGCAGCATGAAGATCGCTGCCATCAAGGAGTTGGCAGACGTCTGCCACAAAAACGAAGACATTGCAGCCGCCATTTCCAGCGGATCATTCATCACCAACGGAATGATCATTGCGCCATGTTCTATTCGCACGCTTTCAGAGATCGTCAGCGGTGTAACATCGTCTTTGCTGACGCGCTCGGCGGACGTTGTCTTAAAGGAGCGCCGGAAGCTCGTGCTGATGGTTCGCGAAACTCCCCTCCATCTCGGCCACTTGCGTTCGATGGCAGCGGCGGCCGAAATGGGAGCCGTCATCGCACCACCGGTTCCAGCATTCTATGCAAATCCACAATCCATTGACGAGATGATCGATCACACATTGGGACGTGTTTTGGATCAGTTCGATATCGACTCAAACACGGTCCGCCGCTGGAAAGACGATGTCAGCCACTGAGGCGGTGACTAGGCGATCATCTGCTCACCCATCACGAAATGCAGGCCTCGACAAGCCGGCCGAGCATCTGCTTGTTGCCGTTCAGCTTGTCCGGAGCAATCAGTTGCAGATAGGTTTCAAGATTCTTTAGGGCGATGTCCGCTTGGCTGGGTTCGTCCCCCTTCGAGGAAGGCTCATGCGCAAACTGCGCAAGAGCTGCGACCAAGCTGCGTTGTTCCCACTTCTCGCTTTCGATCTCCACATTTTTGATTTGATCGCGAAAAGCCTCGACGCCAGAGACTTCGCCAGCGATTGACCGTCCCTTCATCGCTGTTCGAGCGGCACGTAGCGGCAGAACGATGTCATGATGCCAAAGTCCGGCCTCTCCTTCGATGAGTTGAGAAAACTGTGGGCGACCGATGCGGCGCGAAGCCGACCCGGACCAGAGACAGAGCAATACTATGTTGACGTCAGCTCCGGCATGATCCTGGAGCGCCAAACACATATCACTGACGCCGTCGCGGCTGTAGCGATCGAGTGAGAAACCCCAGAAGTCGTCTGCTGTCATTTCCATCATGATTGCTTCAACCCGAACACTCTTGCAGTTTGCGTCAGCCGACATTCTGAATAATCTTGTTGCCCAGGTCAGATGAACCAGAGGTGGTAGGCTCAATAGTGTCGCGGGCTCGGAACATATTGCAAGGCGAATTTGGACGAGTTGCACTCCTCAACATGGACCGGTCGCTCGTCCCCCACGCTCATCGCGCCTGCCATGTCTTGTTCAAGGCGGGTGGCGCAAACTCAGCCTTTACCGTGGGTGATCAAGTCTGCGAGCTAACCGAAGACACAGCCGTTGTCGTTAATGCCTGGGAGCAACATTCCTATACCCACCGTGCGGCATTGGAAGAAACGCAAATTCTAGCCCTCTATATCGAGCCCAGCTGGTTGGCATCGATAGATCGCCAGCTGATTGTTTCAGGCGCGGCCGGTTTCTTTTTTCAGCCGAGTGTTCGCCTCAATGCCAATATCGCAGAAAAAGCGGCTGAACTGGAACACCTGCTCTGCAGCCCTGATGATCAAAGGCAACCGGAAACGGAAGCTCTGGTGTTTGATCTGATGGTACTTGTATTCGACGCTTTCTCAAACCGCAGAGCTCTATTGTCAGACCTGCGCCGCGCCCGGGATACGGACTACCGCGTACGTCGAGCCATCAACTGGCTTCGTCCTCGGCTCGGAGAACCGCTCAATCTATCGGCTATGGCGAAGGAAGCTGGTCTTTCCCGCTCGCACCTTTTTGCGCGGTTTCGCCAGACGACGGGCTTAACGCCTGTGATGTTTCTCAACACACTGCGCATGGAAGCTGCGCATCCATTACTGACCGATCAGACCAAACCATTGATCGAAATCGGACAACGGCTCGGCTTTAATGCGCAGGGTAACTTCTCGCGATTTTTTCGCGAACATCAGGGGATTTCACCCTCGGAGTACCGTCGTGTCACGCAACGCGTGAGCTGATTTGACCACCAAGCACAATTTTCAGACTCTGCGATAAACGAGCCAGCTCGCCATCGAATAGGAATGACATGGCAACCGGCTTCTATTGTCGCTGAGGTTGAGGAATTCCCCTTTGAATAATCCGTCGACAAAATTGGACCCAGATGGCCTGCCTTCACCAGAGAGCTGGATCGGACAGTCGATTGAACGGCACGAAGATGCTGCTCTCCTGACCGGAAGTGCCAGGTTCATCGATGATCTTGGGATTGCACCGGGCACCCTGCATGCAGCTTTTGTTCGATCCCCCCATGCCCACGCGCAGATCGAAAAGGTATCGACTGGCGCGGCACTCAAGATCGATGGCGTACATTCGGTTATAACCGGCGACGATATCCGGGAGTTCACGCGTCCATTCACGGTGGGTGTTAAGGCACCGATGCAACACTGGTCGTTGGCGATGGACAGCGTGCGCTATCAGGGCGAGCCTGTCGCGATTGTTCTGGCCGACACACCCTACATCGCCGAGGATGGTGTTGCCGCAGTGCACGTCGACTATGCACCGCTACCCGCAGTCGTCGATCCGATAGCAACAATCCACGATGATGCGCCTCTGCTTCATCCAGACATCGGATCGAATGTCATTGCTGACCGGAGCTATTGCTACGGCGATCCGGAGCGGGCCTTCAAGGACGCACAACATGTTTTCGATGTTTCGATCCAGTATCCCCGTAACTCGGTGACGCCGATCGAATGCTACGGCGTGCTTGCAGACTACGAACCAGGCAGCGCCATCTATAATGTGACGTCGAACTTCCAGGGCCCGTTTGCCTTGCACCCTGTTATGTCTTTGGCACTGCAGGTTCCAGCTAACCGACTGCGCTTCAAGTCACCACCAAACTCAGGGGGAAGTTTCGGCACCAAGCAGGGCGTGTTTCCCTACATTGTCGCCCTGTGCGTGGCTGCACGCGTCGCCGGACGACCAGTCAAATGGGTCGAAGACCGGTTGGAACACTTGATGGCGGCGACCTCCGCCACAAACCGCGTCGCCACTCTCAAGGCCGCCGTGAGCGAAGACGGCAAGATCAGCGCTCTTGATTGGGATCAGATCGACGATTGTGGTGCCTATCTCCGCGCACCGGAGCCGGCGACGATCTATCGGATGCACGGTAACATGACCGGAGCCTACGACATCCGGCATCTTGCGATCCGCAATCGCAATGTCCTGACCAACAAGACGCCGAGCGGCCTGGTGCGCGGCTTTGGTGGACCGCAGGTCTACTACGCACTGGAGCGTCTGGTTCACAAGATTGCAACCGAGCTTGGACGCGATCCTCTCGACGTGATCAAGGTCAATCTTATAGCGGCCGACAAGTTTCCCTATCGGACGGCTTCTGGTGGTCTTTACGACAGCGGTGACTATCAAGCCGCGGTTCGATTGATCGAAACAGATGACGGCATAGCGGAGCTTGAGCGGCGACGCGACGCTGTGCGGGGGCGGGGCGGCATTTACGGTATCGGGCTTGCAGCGGTCGTTGAGCCATCCATTTCCAACATGGGCTACATCACAACGGTTCTGACTGCGGAAGAGCGTGACCGTGCCGGACCAAAGGGTGGCGCTGTTGCAACGGCGACTGTCGGGGTTGATGCCCTGGGCGGGGTAACCGCTCACGTTTCGTCGGTCCCGCAGGGACAAGGCCATGTCACCGTTGTTGCTCAGGTTGTCGCTGCGAGCCTGGGGCTTTCTCCGACTGATGTTCAAGTCAACACTGAACTCGATACCGGGCGAGATGCTTGGTCGGTCGCGAGCGGCAACTACTCCAGTCGGTTTTCAGGCGCAGTCACGGGCGCCGTCCACATGGCTTCAGAGCGCCTCAAGGCGCGGATCGCAGGAATTGCTGCAACGCATTTCGGCACCGATCCCGAGAAGATTGCATTTCGGGACGGCGGCCTCGCCGTTTCAGGCAGCGACGCGAAGCCCGTGCCTTTCCGCCGGCTTGCTGCGACATCACATTGGGCGCAGGCAACCCTGCCACAAGGCTCCGAGCCCGTCATCCGCGAGACGGTCTTCTGGTCGCCTGATGTGCTTACGCCGCCCAACGCAGCAGACGAGATCAACTCCAGCGCAGCGCACGGCTTTGTCTTCGATGTATGTGGTCTGGAAATCGAACCTGATACCGGTCAGATCCGTATCGACAAATATATAACCGTGCACGATGCCGGACGAATACTGCATCCCGGTATGGCGGACGGGCAAGTGCGCGGTGGCTTTTGTAATGCACTGGGCGCTGCGATGTACGAACATTTCAGCTATGCCAATGATGGCAGCTTTCAGTCCGGAACACTTGCCGATTACACAATACCAACGATGACCGAGATGGCGGACATCGACATCCGGCATCTGGAAACGCTTTCTCCGGTCACACCGCTTGGCGCCAAAGGGATCGGCGAAGGCAATTGCATGTCAACGCCAGTGTGTATTGCAAACGCCGTTGCAGATGCGCTCGGTCGCGAAGACATCGAGCTACCGCTGACACCGTCTCGTATCCACCAACTGATGCAAACGGAGGAACCGCCGCCCCCGGACAACGTTCAGTCCAGTGCTGCTGACATGCGATTGAGCCGCCAGAACTATGCCATAGAAGGTCAGGGCGTCACCGTTGTTGCGGCAGCACCTGAGGTCGTTTGGTCCAACCTCCTCAATGTCGAGGCCCTTCGCGAGATCGTCCCGGGGTGCAAATCGATCAGAGAAACGACACGGAACCACTACAGTGGCCAAGTTGAACTCGGTGTGGGTATCGTCAAAGGATTGTTCGACGCAGACGTCAGTATGCATGACTTGAAACCACCACATTCTTTACGCCTCGCGGGCGGTGCCAGCGGTCCGCTTGGTGACAGCACGGGCGAGGCTCTAGTCCACCTCGAACCTGAGGGTGAGGGAACCCGTGTCAGCTACCGGTACGGCATTGATCTTGGCGGCAAGGCAGCGGCAATTGGTGGTCGGATGATCAATGGAGCTGCCCGCGTTCTCATCGGAGAGTTCTTCAAGCGCTTGGCGCGCCGTGCCGATCCATCCGCTGCTGCTGCAGCTGAGGCATCAGCTTTCTCATGGGCGTCGGTGCGCAACTTCTTCGAGTCGCTGATTGCGGAGATCAGGGGGCGACGCTCATGAAGCCAGCCCCGTTTGACTACGCGAGAGCATCTTCGATTGCCGAGGCAGCCTCGTTGGCGGCACAAGCAGGCGTCGATGCCGCTTTTCTCGCCGGCGGGCAATCTCTTATCGCCATGCTCAACATGCGTGTTGTCACGCCGAAGCTACTGATCGATGTCAGCCGAGTGGAAGATGCAAAACACATTCACGAAACCGGCGACCACGTTGCGATTGGCTGCTCGGTCAGACAGAGTGAGTTAGAACAGTGGTCTTCGCTCCATCGATGCCTTCCATTGGTCGCCAAGGCTATTCCATGGGTCGGACATCTCCAGACAAGAAACCGAGGCACTGTTTGCGGCTCGATTGCGCATGCCGATCCGTCGAGTGAGCTGCCGCTTTGCCTATCCACCATGGATGGAGATCTCACGCTCGTATCGCGCCGACGCAAGAGAACGGTCAAGGCGCGTGACTTCTTTGTCGGCGCGTTGCAGACGTCCCGGCTCGACGGAGAGCTCATTTCTGAGATCCGCTTTCCCTGCAGTCAAGGCGTGACCGGCAGCGCCTTTCGCGAGTTTGCCATCCGTCACGGTGACTTTGCGATCATCTCAGTCGCTGTGTTGGCTCGAACGGATGGATTGACAATTGGCATAGGCGGCGGCGCTGACCGACCGGAGGTTAGGGAACTGCCAATGCTGGAAGGCAAGCAACTTGATGACGCACTGAACGAGATAGCTTGGTCGCTCGATTGCCAAGACGACCTACATGCGACCGCCGTTTACCGCAGGCACCTCATTCGCACACTCGGCAAACAGGCTATTCTGGAGGCAGTGGCATGACTGTTCTGACTTCTGATGCTCGGCACAAAGTGACAGTCGAACTCAACGGCAGCCACCGCTCAGGCTATGTCGAACCGCGCATGCTACTAAGCGACTTCATTCGCCACGAACTTGGCGCAACTGGCACACACGTCGGTTGCGAACACGGCGTTTGCGGTGCTTGCACGGTGCAGATCGATGGTGCCCCTGCCCGTGCCTGTCTAACGTTTGCGATCCAAGTGGACGGAGCTCGTATTCGAACAGTCGAAGGTCTTGGCGATCGTGACGGAAGCCTAGGCGTCTTGCAGCAATGCTTTCGCAAACACTACGCGCTGCAATGCGGGTTTTGTACCGCCGGCATTCTTCTGTCGCTTGATGCCTACCTGCGTGAGAACCCGGCGGCGAATGAGACCGAGATCAAGGAGTTGCTGTCAGGCCATATCTGCCGTTGCACCGGTTATGCACCGATCCTGGCCGCGGCACTTGAAGCAGCGGATCTGCTACGCTCCGACACCGAGCCGGCAAACGCAGTAACAACTCAAGGATAGCGGTAAATGTTTGATCTTGGCCAAACTCTGCTCGCTGCCGCCGCGCGCAATCCACGTGCGATTGCTATTGTTGATACGGATGTTCGATGGACCTACAGCGACTTACTTGAACGTGCCTCGCGGCTTGTCACCGCGCTTGATGAACAGGGCCTTCAGGCTGGTGATCGCGTTCTCATTGTCCTGCAGAATCGTGCCGAGTTTGCTTTACTGCATTGGGCGACGCAGCTTGCCGGCGTTATTGCAACGCCAATCAACTGGCGGGCAAACGCAGAAGAAGTTGACTTCTTTCTAGAGAACTCCGAAGCCAAGGCGATCTTCTTTGAGCCTGCCTCGGAAGAAGCGGTTACGGCAGCCAGGCAGGCCCAGAAACTCCCACGCATTGCTGTTCAAGGCGCTGCTGGTGGGACAGTGGCGTTCGAAGAACTCATACAAAGTTCTATTGCAAAGAACGTTCCTCGCGCCACCGCAGATGACCTTTCGCTGATGCTCTATACGTCCGGGACCACGGGTAAGGGAAAGGGTGTGCCGCGTCGGCATCGCGCAGAACGTGCCGCAGCAGTCGCTCACGTTGCACAGAACGCGTATCAAACCGGCGAAGTTACGCTTGGGGTCATGCCGCTCTATCATACGATGGGCGTGCGCTCGCTGCTCGCCATGGCCATCATAAATGGCACATTTGTCTGTCTGCCACGGTTTGATGCTGGTCGCGCCCTGGAATTGATCGCAACAGAAAAGATATCAAATCTTTATCTTGTGCCGACGCTCTATCATGACCTGCTCGCGCATTCTGCATTTTCAACTACCGATACAAGCTCAGTGAAGAAGCTCGGATTTGCTGGCGCTGCCATGACCGATGGTCTCCTCAAGCGGCTCAATGACGCCTTTCAGCCTGAGTTGTTTGTCAATCACTACGGCTCATCTGAAATCTACACGTTTACGGTGGAGCAGCGGGCGGTTGCCAAGCCATCGAGTGCAGGCAAAGCCGGAATCAATACGGAGATCCGGGTTGTAAAGATTGGTTCGACCGAACCCTCCGATCTTGCCGCTCCGGGTGAGGAAGGCCAGATCATTGCGACTTTGGCCGGTGATGAAGCCTTTGAAGGTTACTTCAAGCGCCCGGATGCCGACGCGAAGGCGTTGCACAATGGTTGGTACTTTACCGGCGATATCGGGTATTTCGACCAAGATGGTGATCTGTTTGTCACTGGCCGCGTCGACGACATGATCATCACCGGCGGGGAGAACGTCCTACCTGCTGAAATCGAGTCGGTTCTGTCGCTCCATGCAGCAGTCGCCGAGGTTGCAGTGGTCGGCCTTCCACACGAACGCTGGGGACAACAAGTCACTGCTTTCATCAAGAGAAATGGCAGCATTGACGGCAATGAACTCGACAGTTGGTGCCGCCAGTCGGAACTCGCAAACTTCAAACGTCCGCGGGAGTACATCTTCGTCCAAGACATTCCAAAGTCGCCTGTCGGCAAGATCCTCCGCCGCATGCTGGTCGCGGGTGAATACGCGACCGAGAGTCAGCCGCCAGCCAAATAAGTTTCGCCAAAAGATGCACAAAGGGAGACGCCCATGACCGCCTTTCAATCCAATCTGCTTGATCCGCTCAATGAACTCGATGGGTTCCGCGTGGAGATCGACGCCGAGCGCCAGCGCGCCGACATTGTCCTGCACCGGCCGCCTTTGAATGTCATTTCGATGCCGGAGCGCGACCAGCTCCGGCTGGTGTTTGAGAGCCTCGATATAGATGACCGCGTGAGCATCATTGTCTTGCGAGCCGAAGGCGAACACTTCTCGTCAGGTGGCAATATCAAAGGCTTTCTGGAAGCAACGCCGGAGACCGTTTCCAAACTTGCGTGGAACATCGCAGCACCCGCCCGCTGTTCTAAACCTGTCATCGTCGCCAACCGCGGTTACACGTTTGGTGTCGGCTTCGAGATTTCGCTGGCCTGTGATTTCCGCATTGCGTCAGAGACGACCCAGTATTCTCTACCCGAGCAGAAGCTTGGCCAGATCCCGGGATCGGGCGGTTCCGCGCGCCTGCAAAAGATGGTTGGGATCACACGCACCAAAGACATCGTCATGCGGTCAAAGCGAATTAGCGGCCAACAGGCCTATGATTGGGGCGTGGCGACCGAGTGCGTTCCAGACAGTGAGCTCGAAAAGGCAACGGACGCACTTGTTGAGGAACTCATCACCTTTGCACCCCTTGCACAACGTACTGCCAAGAAACTACTCAACGATACAGAAGACGCATTGCTGACCACATCGATTGAACTAGAAGGACATGCCTATAGCCGGCTGCGATCGTCCGAAGATTTCCGCGAGGGCGTCGAGGCGTTTCATGCCAAGCGCAAACCGAGCTTCAAAGGCTTGTGATAGCGATAGTCATCATCCCAGCGATAACGTAACCGGCTTCATTGATTGCCTGTACCATGCAGTCATAATGCAATGCGATTGGGTAACGCATTGGAGTGAACAGAGATGGCCGGCGTTCTCGATGGTCTGCGTATTGTTGAAGGGTCAGCGTTTGTAGCGGCACCACTTGGTGGCATGACGCTGGCTGCCCTTGGAGCAGACGTCATCCGTTTTGACAATATTGGCGGTGGCCTGGATGCCGAGCGATGGCCGGTAACCAATGAAGGTGTCAGTCTTTACTGGGCTGGTCTCAACAAGGGCAAAAAGTCATTTGCGGTTGATCTGCGCAGTCCGGAAGGGCGCGACCTGGTGACGGCATTGATTGCCGCTCCCGGACCAGACGCCGGGATATTCTCGACGAACCTGCCCGCGAAGGGTTGGCTTTCCTACGAGGCTCTTTCGGAGTTCCGACGCGACTTGGTTATGGTGGCTATTTCCGGTGCTAGAGACGGCTCGGCGCAGGTTGACTACACCGTAAATGCCGTGTGCGGTTTCCCGATGATTACAGGTCCGGTTGACCATGAAGGGCCTGTCAATCAAGTCCTTCCAACCTGGGACATTGCAACAGGCTATGCTGCCGCGACGGCGATCCTTGCAGGTGAGCGTTACCGTACACGCAAAGGCAAAGGACAATTGATCAAGCTCGCCCTGCAGGACATTGGCCTCTCAGCAACTGCGGCGCTGGGTTTCCTGGCGGAGGGCGAAATCAATGATGTCGACCGTCCGCGTTTTGGTAACGAAGTTTACGGTACCTTTGCTCGCGATTTCGCAACGAACGACGGTCGCCATGTGATGATCTGCATATTCACCTCCCGGCAGCTTTCCGCGCTGGCCGGGGCTGGCAACTTTCAAGAGCAATTTGCTGCGATCGAGCGCAACTACGAAATGGATCTCAAGAACGAGTCGCATCGCTGGGCTTTGCGCCAAGAGCTTGCTGCACTGATTGAACCTTGGGTCGCTTCGCTCTCACTGGCGGAAGTCTCGGAGAGGCTGACCCAGTCCAATGCGCTTTGGGCGCCCTATAAGATGCCACGTGAGCTGGTTGATGGAGATCCTATTGTGGCTGAAAATCCAATGTTTGAGCGGGTCACACAACAGGGTGTCGGTGAGATGTGGGGCTCATCATCGCCGTTTGAGTTTGCTGCGGAAGATCGCTTGCCTGCAATGACCGCCCCGCGTCTTGGCGAACATACTGACGAAGTCCTGGCCGATATTCTGGGATTATCGTCCGCAGCTATCGGCAAACTACACGACAAGGGCATTGTCGCCGGATAACGTGGTTTCGTGGCCGAGACCAATCTGCGGTTCGCACCTTCTTGGTCAGTTTAGAATCTCGGCCATAGCTTCGCCGGTCGCGACGACCTCGTCCTTTTGGTTGACCATCTTGACGTTGCAAACAAACCATTTGCCCTTGCGGGTCTCTCGTTTGTGACTGACTTCGACTTTCACCTGGACAGTGTCACCGGGATAGACCGGGCTGCGGAAACGCGCTTCCAGGCGGCGATGATCGCCGTTGTCCGGCCATAACCAGTCCGTCATCGTACGAACCATGAATGAGTAGGTCATCAAGCCGTGTCCAATCACCGTGTCGAAGTTTTTGTGACCAGCGAACGTCGTCTCGGCGATGAACTTGTCATCCCAATGTAGAGGATTGTTATCGAACGACGCCATCGCGAACTCTTTGATCATCTCGCGCGTGACGTCTATTTTTGGGCCCTCAAAACTATGGCCGACAGGAATTTCGGCGTAAGTAAACATCTTGCTCATCGGCCTGCTCCTTAGTGCGGACGCATCGTCCAACCACGACCAGAACAGACGACCTGATCATGCTGATTGCGGAAAACGTTATCGTGAATCGCGAAAGTGTTGCCCTTGCGAATGAGCTTATCAAGGCAGCGTGATGCCAAGGAAATCGTGTCGCCAGGACGCACGGGGTGATGGATCCACCAATTCTGTCCCATGTTGACCGTTCCCGGCGTGCGCATGAAGTGCTCATGGGTCGTACAAGCGAACAGGAATAGTGCGTGGATGCTGGGTGGAGCGATGAGGCCACCGAACCGCGATGATTTCGCATACTCTTCATCGAAGTAGAGTGGATTGAGGTCACCGATTGAGCGTGCATAACGCTGGATGATTTCCTTGGTCAGAGTAACAGGGTGAGAGGCTACGGTTTCACCCGGTTCCAAATCATCCCAACCGGCGCGCTGCTCGGCTCCCTTCCAGAAATCGTAGTCAAAGTCTTCTGGGTTAAACTCTGCCATCGTCTCAGGTCCCGGTACAAATCTTTGAGTAAGTGCCTCGCTGAGCGTACACCTGCTCAATGTGCGAAAGAACCTGTCTTCAACCAGAACTCTGATTTTTGGAACTGTCAGGCGAACGCCACGTCAGGACTGAGCGAGCACGCGATTTTGAGTTTTTGTGACCCTGGTAACAGACGTCAATCAAGTTTTCCGTCATCTCTCCCGGCCGAATTGGTCGGCGCTCCATGCCGGTCAAAACAAGAAACGCGGTCCAAAACAAAAAAACGAGCGACCGCACATAAACAAAAAAGGAGCTTGAGATGATTAGGCAATTCGTCGTGGCCGCAATCGCAGCATTTGCGTTCGCGGTCGCAACAACCGGCTTGCCGGTGACCAATGCTGGTGTCCTGGGACCAACCCAGGCGCACGCTTGGAACCCGATCAAGGCGGTGAAGAAGGCAGCCAAAAAGGTTGGTGGTGCCGTCAAAAAAGGTGCCAAGGCCGTTGGTGGCGCCGCTAAAAAGGTCGGCGGTACTGTTAAGAAAGGTGCCAAGAAAGTCGGTGGTGCCGCGAAGAAAGTTGGCAGCACCGTCAAGCGTGGTGCAAAAGCCGTGGGACGTGGTGCCAAAACAGTTGGCCGCGGTGTTGTGAAAGGTGCCAAGGCTGTTGGACGTGGCGCAGCCAAGGTTGCCAAAGGCACAGCCATCGTCGGATGCCGGCTAACCAACCCAACAGCTGCAGCTGGTGCCTGCAAACGCGCCGTCGAGACCGTGGTTCGCGCTGGCAAAAAGGTTGCCGGCAAAGCTGTCGGAGCCGCCAAAAAGGTTGGTGGCGCAATCAAAGATGGTGCCAAGAAAGTTGGCGGTGCCGTCAAGACCGGCGCTCAGAAGGTTGGCCGCGGTATCAAGAACGGCGCAAAGAAAGCTGGTCGTGGCGTTGTCGCAGGTGCCAAAGCCGTTGGTCGTGGTGCCAAGAAAGTCGGTCGAGGTGTTGTCGCTGGCGGCAAAGCGGTTGGACGTGGTGCTAAGAAGGTCGGTCGCGGCATCGTCAAAGGTGCAAAGGCCGTCGGTCGTGGTGCCAAGAAGGTTGGCAAGGCTATCCTTGAGGATCGCATTCGCATCGGGCTGCCATCCGGCAAGCTCACACCACGCAACCGCCGCCGTGTGCGCAACGTACGCCGCGTCCCCGGCGTTCGCGCACGCAACGTACGTCGTCAGACTGCCGCTCCGGTTCGACCGCGCAACATGCGCAAGATCCGGACGAACGTGCGCCGGACGACGAAGCGCGTGACGAAGCGTGCGAACATCCAGAGCAACCGTCGTTTGAAGACGCGCGTTCGGGTTCGCGGTCAGCGCCGCCAGTCAAAGCTGCCTCAGGCTCGCCGGAAGCAGTCGCGTCTGCCACAAGCGCGGAAGCAGCAGCGCCGCAAGGTGAGTGGCATTCGCAAGCAGGACGTTGTTCGTCGCTAGACGATCGTCTCGATGCCCAAACGCGAAGCAGCCACCCGAAGTGTTGGGTGGCTGCACTCACCTTCCGCAATCTTTCGACGGGATATCAATTCATGATCTTCGGTTCTTCGCCGGGGACCGGGCTTGCCTGGAAAACACCGCGAGACAAAACTGCGTTCCGTCCGCCAAACTTATCGATAAGTTCCGCCTGCTGTAGCTTCGCGCGCTGCTCAACTTCCTCCGGATCGCAGATTTTGATGAGCTCTGCATGAAGCTGTTCGCGCACTAACGCATAGCTCGGATCGCTCCCAAGGTCGGTTGTTTCTTCCGGATCCGATTCTAGATCGTAGAGTTCCGGATTGTCGAAGCCTGCATAATAGTTGTATTTCCACTTACCTTTGCGAACCATGAAGCCACCCGAGTCGGCACCCATGGCATGGTATTCGCTGAACGCAACACGACCTGGATCATCTGGCGCATTGGCGGTTGTCCAGAGTGAGGTGCCGGGATGCTCTGTATCGGGCGCCCCATTACTTACTCCTGCGGCGTGTAGAAACGTCTGGTAACCGTCGACCAGTGTCACCGGTGTCTCGCAAACTTTACCTTCAGGAACATCCGGGCCTGCGGCAATCATAGGGATTGCGACGCTCTCTTCGAACATGTTCGACTTGCCCCACATGCCGCGCGCGCCGAGGTTCTCGCCGTGATCGCTCGTGTAGATGATGCGCGTTGTGTCAGAGAGACCGAGCTCGTCCAAGGTGTCCAGAATGCGACCCACGTTGGCATCCAGCGATGAACACAATGCGTAATAGCAAGCGATTCCAAGTTTGCGGTTCTCATCGGTGAAGTGACTGTCGTCATTTGTGTTGGAACGCAGCGCCTGAAACCACGGATGGTAGGTTCTGCTTTCTCCGTAGTCCTTTGGCCACGGCATTGCCTCAACGTCGTAAAGATCAAGAAACTCCTGCCGCGCCACCAAGGGATAGTGAGGGCAAACAAATGAAGAAAACAGCGTCCAGGGCTTGTCCGGCGGGCTGGCAGCCATCTCCCTCAACCAATTGCATGTGCGCTCAGTGATATCGTCGTCATAACCTTGATACGACGATTCACCGGGTCCTATTTCCGTCGCCATTCGACTGCTGTTGAGCGGTGGGGCTGTCGGATCTTTGATGGCATGGCGGATTGCGCCGATACCACCAACGACATTCAACGGAACGATCATCTGCTCGAAACCGCAAGGATCGGTCTCAAAGCGATAGTGCAGCTTGCCAATCGAGTCACAGCGATGGCCGGCGGCCATGAGCTTGTGTCCCCAGGCCTCGACAGCACCTTCATACGGATGCGCGTTGGTCCAGTAGCCGATCCGATTGACATACTGCCCGGTAGCGAAACTCGCACGGGCCGGCACACAGATCGGACTGTTGGTATACGCGTTAGTAAAGCGAGTGCCCCGTGCTGCAAGACCATCCAGGTTTGGTGTCTTGACAATGTCGTGGCCGGCGCAACCCATTGCACGAGCCTGATGCTCATCGGACATGATAAAGAGCAGATTGGTTGGCTTCAGATCAGCCATGGAGTGGCACTCGCTTTACTATTCAACTGACGATCGACAGGTTTGGTCTGGAAGTCGCAGCTATGAACTAGTCGAGTTCAAAGCCATCCATGCCGGAGTTCTTGCGCACCTTGCCTACCATCTCATGGATGTGCGGGCCGATCGCATTGGGATCTTCTGATTGAGCAACCTCCGCGCCACGGCGCCAACCCTCACACACAGCGACAATGCCATTACCTGCCTGGATCACTCGGCCGGTGATGTCCTGCGACTTCTCACTCGCAAGGTACGTGACCGCTGCTGCGACCCACTTTGGGTGACGATTGTCGATTTCTTCCTGAGTGTACTCGCGCAGGTTCTCGGTCATACGTGTCTGAGCCGACGGCGAAATTGCATTGACAGTAATTCCATAACGTCGCAATTCGCGGGCCGTGATGACTGTGAACGCTGCAATGCCGGCCTTCGCGGCACCATAGTTGGCCTGACCGATATTGCCGTAGATACCGGAGGTCGAACTGGTATTGATTATCCGTGCTTTCACAGGACCACCTTGGTCCTTGGTCACCTGGCGCCAATAGGCAGCAGCGTGACGGGCCGGCGCGAACGTGCCCTTAAGATGGACTCGGATCACTGCATCCCACTCGTCTTCACTCATGTTTGTCAGCATTCGGTCGCGCAATATGCCGGCGTTACTGACGACAACATCGAGCTTGCCATAGGTATCGACGGCCTGTTCGACCATACGCTTCGCACCGTCCCAGCTGCTTACGTCATCGCCATTGACGCAGGCCTCGCCGCCGCCGGCTTTGATCTCGTTGACGACCTGCTGAGCAACAGAGACGTCACCGGCCGCACCATCCAGCTCTGCACCGATATCATTGACGACAACTTTGGCGCCATGCTTAGCCAGCATGAGACAGTGCTCCCGGCCAAGCCCTCTGGCACCGCCTGTTACGATGGCAACGCGTCCCGCACAAAGATCAGACATTTGTTTTCTCCCTATCTTGTGTGTTTCGTCCCTGGTGTTTGCGGCGCACTGAGTGTGCCGTCGCGCACCGGCGCATAAATGATGATCGATAACCCAGTCATCCCTGCGAGCGCGGCGAACGCAGTTTGGTAAGCCAGCTCCGGAGGAACATTATTCTCAAACGGAAACAGGCCGACAATCCAGCCAAACACGAGCTGCGAGACAGCTATCGCAGACATGATGCCCATGTTGGTCACGGCCACGCCGCGGCCGATAAGCTCGCTGGGTACCAACGCTCGCGCGTGTGAGAAGGCCAACATGGGATACATCGCGAAAAACGCGAGCGCCGCAAAAACGGCAGTGACGAGCCAAAGTGGTGGCGCAGGCGTCAATGCCAAAACAAGGTCAAGCGCGAATAAGATCAAAGCACAACCGATAATCACCCACTTTATCGAGTTGAAGTACCTGGCAAGAAAACCCATGAAAGAGTGGCCAAATACACTCAGTATCGCCATCACGAGAAGCACGTTGCCGCGTCCAATCTCGTCCAGGCCATGGACATCGCGCAAGTAAGGTGCACCCCACACGCCGATCAGCGTTGTTTGCGCAGAGAGCGGAATGCCAACTACGAAGAGACGCTTCATTCCGGGTTGCGCAATAGCGCGCGAGACCCCAACGAGCACATCTCCTAGCGTTTCGCGCCGTTGCTTGCGCGCGGCAACGGCATGAGCTGGCTCGCGCAATCCAAATGCAACCGCGACCAGCAAGACCGCAACACCGGCAGTAAAGGCAAGAAAGCAGTCGCGCCAAGGGTAGAACGTTATCAAGGCGGCCAATGGTGCTGTCGCACATAAGCCTCCAATGGCCGCAAAACTATTGAGAATACCGGACTGCGTGACGACCTTTTCGGGCGCCACCCACTGATTGATGACGAAGAAGGCGCCGCTGAAAATTCCAGCACAACCAATGCCCATTAGGACCCGTGCCAAGATTAACTCGGTGGACGAGTCTGCGAAAGAGAACAGAGCAGCGCCAGCAGTTGTGAAGAGAAGCAGGGCTGACAGTGTGCCACGCGCTCCAAAGCGATCGAGCAACATGCCGCTTGGGATCTGCATCAGCGCGTAGGCGAAGAAAAACGAGCTTGCTACCAGGGATAATGTCTCCGGGCTGAGCTGCATCTCGCTGGCAATTGTCGGGGCGAGTATGCCAAGGCTACTGCGCAGGAAGAGGTTCGTGAAGCCAAGCGCATAGAGAACGGCCAGCATCGACAGTGCGATCGCGGCGCGCTGGTCCTGCTGGGTTGTAGCTGGCATGCGTTAGTGTGCTCTGGATTGGTCGAGACTTCAGACAAGAACGACTACGTTGTTATCGGCTCTATCATTGCGTTTCACAAGCACGCACTTTGGTTTGTCAGCAATCATCTCTGTGATAGCCGTTCTACGATTGTTGCAAAGCAAATCGTAGGCACCAACGCTCTGTCACATTGAAACTGCCCGGACTGCAAACAGCGCAAGGCGCCCTATATGGCTGATACACTTCCTCTGACCGGCATTCGCGTTCTCGACATCGCGACCTTCATTGCTGCCCCCGTGGCCGCCACAATTCTCGCCGACTACGGCGCCGATGTTATCAAAGTCGAGGCACTGGATGGCGGTGACCCAAACCGGCACATCTATCTTAATCCGGCCTACCCAAACCACGATGTGAACTTTCCGTGGCATCTGGACTCGCGTGGCAAGCGGTCATTGGCGATCGACCTCAAAGATACAAAGGCACGCGATGCTTTCGAAGGCGTTATTGCTGGCGCGGATGTCCTGATAACGAACTTTTCGAAGGCCGTGCGATCCCGCTTGTCACTTGACTACGAAACGGTTTCCGCGGCGCATCCGAACCTGATCTATGCAGCATTCACGGGGTACGGTGAAGCTGGTCCTGATGCCGACCAAATGGGCTTTGACATCAATGCCTACTTTGCACGTTCAGGAATTCTTGATGGTGCGCGATACGATGATCAATATCCGGCCGTCGCGATGCCGGCCCAAGGCGACCGTGCCGCAGGCGTTGGCCTGGCGCTGGCAATTATGATGGCTCTCTGGAACCGCAACCTAACCGGTAAAGGTACGTTGGTGACGAGTTCGCTGCTCGCCAATGGCTTATGGGCCAATGGAAATTTTGCGCAAGCAGCACTGATCGGTGGCACGATGCCGAAGCGCCCTCCGCCGGAGACGCCACGCAGCGCGGTCGCCAATGTTTACCGCACCAAGGATGATCGCTGGCTGCAGCTGACACTGGTGCGTGAAGACCGCGACTGGCCAACGCTATGTAAGGCACTGGAGCGAGAAGATCTCCTGACCGATCCACGGTTTAAGGAGACACCGACGCGCCGCAAGAATGGAGCCGCACTCGCCGCGATTTTTCAGGATATCATTGGCTCGCGTGATGTTGAGGCATGGCGCACCTGCTTCAAGAGCTATGGATTAGCGTTTGCCGTGCTCAATCGTGCCGTTGACCTTCCAGACGATGAGCAAGTTCTGGTCAGTGGTGCGATTGCCAACACCGACAATCCGGAGATGCCGCGCACAGTCGCGTCTCCCTTCGGTCTTGCTGATGTTTCGATACCGCCGGCCCAGCCCGGGCCGGAACTCGGTGAACACTCGGAAGACGTCTTGCGCGAAGCAGGAGTTGATGATGAAGTGATTGCACGCTTAAAAGACGACGGCGCCATCCTCTGAAAGGAGCAAGGCGCCGCTACCCGGAGGAGTGCAATCATGAAACTCGGCATACTGCTGGGCTACAAGGGCGATGCCGGCGGGCCCAATATGGATCTGATCCTGGAGGCCGAGCGCCTGGGCTATGACTCAGCCTGGACGAGCGAAGCTTGGGGCTCGGATGCCGTATCGCCGGCCGCCTGGGTCCTAGCGAAAACTTCGAAGATCAAGGTCGGAACGGGCATCATGCAGATGTCTGCGCGCACGCCGTCCTGTGCCGCCATGACGGCGATGTCGCTACAGGCCATGTCAGGCGACCGCTTTCTCCTGGGTATCGGACCATCAGGACCACAAGTCATTGAGGGCTGGCATGGCGAAGTGTTCGGCAAACCGCTCAAGCGAACGCGCGAATACATCGAAGTCATCCGACAAATCTTTGCCCGCGAAAAACCCTTGGAGTTCCAAGGTGAGTTCTATCAGATCCCGAACACCGGTCCGGGTACGACCGGGCTCGGCAAGGCTCTCAAGACGATTATGCATCCGGATCCGGCGGCATTGAAAATTTATACCGGTTCATTCGCGCCGGCTGGCCTCAGAACTGCTGGTGCAGTTGCGGATGGGGTACAGCCAATTTTCATGATTCCGGAAAAAACCGGTCTGGTACGCGAACACGTCGAAGAGGGCCGCACCAAAGCCGGCAGGAGCACCGACCTTTCGGACTTTGACATTGCGCCGTTTGTTCGCATTCAGATGGGCGATGATCTGCAGGCCTGCCGAGATGCCGTCAAGCAGGAGATGGCGTTCTATATTGGAGGCATGGGCGCTCGGAACAAAAACTTCTACAATGACTACACCAAGCGCCTTGGCTATGAGGATGCGGCCGTGAAGATTCAGGACGCCTTCTTGAGCGGCCAGCGCAGTGAGGCGGTAGCTGCCGTGCCGGACTCACTCATTGATGAGACTGCTTTGGTTGGCCCTGCTGACCGTATCAAGGCGCGCCTCAAAGATTGGAAAACTGCTGCCAAAGACCACAGCGTAGGTTCGCTGTTGATTGGTATTCGCGATATCGAGACGTTGCGCGTGGTTGCTGAGGGAGCGGCCTAAGCGGTTGAGCTTGTGAATTCGGAGAACTCGACAGAATGATCGACATAGAAGGCCGGACGATTTCGCTGGTTCTTGATGCAGCCGTTGCGCAATTTGGTCCGGACCCCATGCTTGTCGTACCGCCGGACGCTGAGCGCAGTTACGATGCAGGCGGCCGGACGATCTCCTATGAAGAGGCTGGCGAGATAGTCGACCGTTACGCCGACATCCTGAGCGATGCCGGATATGGGTATGGCCATCGGATCGCGGTTTTGCTTGAGAACCGCCCCGAGAACCTTCTGATCAAACTTGCTTGCGCCAAGCTCGGCGTCTCCTGGGTTCCTGTCAATCCAGACTATCGCCCGGCGGAGATTGCCTATCTGTTAGAAGACTCCGATGCGGAACTCGCAATTTCGACGAGCGGGCGTGCACTGCTGATGCGTGACGGTATTGCGGAAAGTGGCCGCGACGTACCGCTGGAGATTTTCGAATCTGATCTAGTCGGCGTGAC
Source organism: Hyphomicrobiaceae bacterium (assembly GCA_965247245.1). Classification (GTDB taxonomy): domain Bacteria; phylum Pseudomonadota; class Alphaproteobacteria; order Rhizobiales; family Hyphomicrobiaceae; genus Tectiglobus. The sequence goes on from CBDFGV010000002.1 coordinate 225,657, forward strand.
CGGAGCAAGACGGCGACCGCCGATCCGCGCGAATGTCCACGGCCTGACGGAAGCAAGTCTGCTCTATACCTCCGGGACGACGGGCCGGCCGAAAGGCTGCATCCTCAGCCAGGAGTATGAGCTGATGGTTGGCCAGTGGTACGCCAACCGGGGTGGTTTGGCGACTATCGAGGAGCGTGTCGAACGGATTTATAATCCACTCCCGCTGTTCCATCTCAATGCTGGTATCGTTTCGTTTCTCGGCGCTGTGCTGACTGGCAACTGCCAGATTATTCCAGAGCGTTTCAGCCGCACGCGCTGGTGGTCGGAGATCCGTGAAAGCGGGGCAACGATCATTCACTATCTCGGCGTTGTCATCCCAGTGATCATGAATGAACCATCCGGGCCGCAGGACCGAGACCACAAAGTCAAGTTCGGCTTTGGCGCTGGCCTTGAGCCGTCCATTCACGGCGCCTTTGAGGAACGTTTCGGATTTCCCCTGATCGAAGGTTGGGGCATGACCGAGATGTGCCGTATTCTCATTACGAAGGAAGAACCCCGTCACATCGATACGCGAGCGATGGGGCGTCCCCAGCCAGGCCTTGAAATCCGCGTGGTTGACGGTGAAGACAATGATGTGCCGCTTGGCGAGCCAGGTGAAATGATTGTCCGGCATTCCGCGGCCAGTCCGCGCCTCGGCGCTTACTCTGGTTATCTGAATAAGCCAGATGCCACGGATGAAGCGTGGCGTAACGGCTGGTTCCATACCGGCGACACCGTTTCCCAAGACGAAAGCGGAATGCTCTACTTTGTTGACCGCAAGAAGAACATAATTCGGCGGTCTGGCGAGAACATCGCTGCTGCCGAGATCGAGGCCAGTATTCAAGGTATCGACGTAGTGGCGCAAGTTGCCGTTCTCGCCATTGAGGATGAGTTGCGAGACGAAGAAGTTTACGCCTGCATTGTTCTTTCGGCTGGCCAAGTGCCATCCGAGCAGACAGCACGATCAATCTTTGACCAAGCCTACGCACAGCTGGCCTATTATAAGCCACCTGGCTGGGTATCATTTGTTGACGAGTTGCCTGTCACAGGCACTCAGAAGATTCAAAAGCACATGATTTTTGCGGAAGGCGAAGATCCGTTCGCGCGGCCGAACACTTACGACTTCCGCGACCTCAAAAGGCGATAGCGCGACAGAAGGCAACGATTGATGTCCAGCCCAAAGATCTATCTTGCCGGCCCGGAGGTCTTCCTCGCAAATGTCAAAGATGTGGCTCAACAAAAGCTTGCATTGTGCAGCCAGTACGGCTGCCAGGGCATATTCCCGTTCGACGCACAGATTGCGAATTTCAATCAGCTGTCGCCGGGACAGCAAGCGGTCCGTATCAGCGAAGAAAACGAGCAGATGATGCGGGACGCAGACTGCGTTATCGCGAACTGCACACCGTTTCGCAGCGTCAGCATGGATATCGGAACCGGCTACGAGATTGGTTTCATGCGCGGCCTTGGCAAGCCTGTGTTTGGCTATACGAACGTCGCTGGATCATTGGCTGACAGAACAAAGCTCTACAATCAACAGCTTGGCCCTCAATCGATAGATCCGTACACCGCAGGCACAGACATTGAGAACTTCGGCTTGTTCGAGAACCTGATGATCGGTGTTGCCCTCAAGAACTCTGATAGCGATGTCGCCGTGACAACTGTTGTACCGGGGACGGAGCTTACGGACCTACAAGGTTTTGAAACGTGCCTCAAGTCCGTACAGAAGGTGTTCGATGTGACCACCTAGGTCACGGCCATGCCGCCCAAAAGCCTGTGGGCCTTAGGTTCCCATGAAAATTCCACCATTGACGTGGATGATCTGGCCATTGATGTAGCCCTGCTGAGGATGGGCCAGGAACATTGCAGCCGAGGCGATTTCGGCAACCTCACCCATGCGCGGAACAGGCGGTGGGTTTGTCATCGGAGGACGTTCGCCCGCTGAGGCCGGCCGCACGGTTTCGATTTGACCAGGCGAGATACAGTTTGCAGTTACGCCACGGTCGCCAAACTCCGCAGCCAGCGCGCGGGTCAGTCCAACCAAGCCGGACTTCGCCGTCAGATTATGAGCCCGCCGCTTGAACCCGACATGCCATGATATACCACCCAGCGTGATGATGCGCCCCCAACCATTTTCAATCATTCCTGGCAACGTCGTCTGCGCAAGATTGAAGGTGCCATCCAGCGAGATGTCCACGACATTGCGCCACTGCGAATAGTCCATGTCGAGGAAGTCGACCAATCCTCTGGCCGACGCGTTGGCCACTACGATATCGATCGAACCGAATGCATCTTTGCCAGCCGCAACCATCGCATCGACAGCTGCCCGGTCCGCCACGCTACCCAATTGCACGATGGCCTTACCACCCGCAGCTATGACTTCTTCCTGGACAGCTGCGGCAGCGTCTGCATCCTGCAATGAGTTGATGACGATGTTGGCTCCGGCTTCAGCGTAGGCCAGCGCAATACCCCTGCCGATGTTCCGAGATGCCCCGGTGACCAGTGCCGTCTTGCCTTCCAGGACTCGCTCGCTCATGTCTCTTCCCCTTCACTATTGTCTTTGTCGGCAAAACGGGCGTCGCGCCACGCTATGGCTGCCTTCACACCTTGCTCCTTGCGGATACGGGAGAATTCCTGCTTCTCCCATGTCGGCGTGGAGTTGATATCAACGTCGATGTCCAAGCCCATCGCCAGGGCATTGCGGAACCCCATGATGTCGTAGCTGCGGTTGATGGCAAGTTTGCTCTTTTCAACCGAGTCTGGCGCGGCCTTTGCAATCCTGGATGCCACACGCCGACCTTCTGATATCAGCTCATCCTGCGGTACGATCTTGTTAATCAAACCCATCTGCAGCGCGCGTTCTGCTGGGATGCGGTCGTCGCCGGTCAGCATGATCTCTTTTGCCTGCTTTGGCCCTGTGACCCAGGGAAAGAGCATTGCAACCGCACCGGAGCCGAAGCGGACCTCCGGCTCGCCGAAGAAACTACCTTCAGCGGCAATGGTCATGTCGCAGGCCAACGATGCTTCGAAGGCGCCGGCCAGGCAGTAGCCGTGAACAAGCGCAATGGTCGGCACTCTGGCATTCCAGAAACTCATGATGAAGTCGAACTGCAGCTCAAGCTGCCGACGCCAATCCGTAGCGCTCTCCAGACTGCGTTCCGAGGCGGCCTTCAAGTCGAAGCCAGCGGAGAAAGCGCGCCCCTCGCCAGACACAAGAATGGCTCTTACGTCGGAGTTTGAATTGAATTCATCCACCGCTGCAATCGCCGCTGTCATGAGTTCGTTGTTAAAGGCATTCAACTGCTTTGGGCGGTTGAACTTCAGATGGCCAACACCATCGGCAACTTCGACCAGAATCGTTGGTTCAGACATCTCACCTCCGTGGTGGCATCCGCGAGAATTGCCGCGTACTCAATCCCGATTGGTGACACGGACTTCCGCTGTGTTTTGGTGGCAGCAATCACGTCACCGCGATAGTTCCAATCGCCATGGTGACGGCGGCCTGTGTCGGGTCAATCACGGGAATGCCTAGTGCTTCTTCGAGAGACCGGCGGTGGCGTGCCATCCCTGCGCACCCCATGACCACGGTATCCGCTCCGTCTTTGTCGCGCAGTTCCGATCCAACCTCGATCATCTTTCGAAGTGTCTGTTTTCCTGACGCCGTTTCTGCGACCGACATATCGAGGGGGCGCTCGCCAGCCAGCCGCTCCATCAATCCCATCTGGCGCAAATATCGGATATGGCGGCGGATTGAGCGTTGTGCGATCGCAATGACACCAAAGCGTTCGCCCCTCGCCAAAGCGGTCAGAACACCACATTCAGCGATGCCGAATACAGGCCGGTCCGTGCCCTCACGACAGACGTGCAGCCCAGGGTCCGAATAGCAGGCGATGATGAAGGCATCACTCGCGTTGTCGCCTTCCACCAATCGTCGCAGCGGCAGAGCAACAGAGTCGGAGTCAGCCTGACTTTCGATGCCATAAGGGCCTTCGGCCAACGTGGAGCAAGCGAGTTCCGGGCCGTCCGCGAAACGGAGCGCCTCCAGAGCATCAGATATGCCGGCGGTCACCGTGTCGTTGGAATTTGGATTAACGACGTGAATTCTCTTGGGCATCGGGTTGCCTCCGGCAGCGGAATGTTCGACTGTTGCGTTCAGTTCATTATCAAACGCCGAATGCGCAGTCTTGTCCATCCGGATAATCCGCGCGTCGGCGTTCTCCCAGGAGGCGCAAATGTCCAACTTCGACGTGATCATCCGTGGCGGGACCGTCGCAACGGCCACCGACACGATGCAGGCCGATGTGGCCATCAAAGATGGCAAGATTGCTGCGCTCGGTCTAGGGCTCGATGGCGCCAGCCGCACAATCCATGCTGACGGTAAGTATGTCCTGCCAGGCGGTGTCGATACGCATGCTCACATTGAGCAGGTATCATCAAGCGGCATCATGAATGCTGACACTTTCGAGTCGGCAACCAAGTCAGCAGCCTTCGGCGGCACTACATCGGTGATCTCATTTGCGTGCCAACATCGCGGCGATAGCCTGAAGAAGGTTTACAGCGACTACAGCGCGCTGGCGGAAAAGGGCGCTGTGATTGACTATAGCTTCCACCTCCTGGTGACAGACCCGACACCGACAGTCATTAACGAAGAATTGCCGGAGCTGGTTGGCTTGGGCAATCGCTCGATCAAGGTCTTCATGACCTACGACCTGATGAATGTTGGTGATGAGGCGTTGCTCGATATCCTTCTCAAGGCACGCGAGCTCAAAGCACTGGTTGCGGTGCATGCCGAAAACCATGGTATGATTAACTGGATGGGCAAGCGGCTCGTCGCCAAGGGCTACACGGCTCCGAAGTTCCATGCGATCTCGCATCCGCGTGCCTCCGAGCCCGAGGCTTTCCAGCGCCTCATCGCCTGCGCGGAGCTCATCGATCAGCCGATCATCATCTATCACGTCGCCACGGGAGAAGGCGCGCGCGTGATCCGCGAGGCGCGCGGTCGCGGCGCCAAGGTGTTTGCCGAAACCTGCACGCAGTATCTGTTTCTCACAGCGAATGACATCGACAAGCCGGGCGGCGAAGGTGCCAAATGGGTTTGCAGCCCGCCGCTCAGAACGGAAGCTGATCAAGAGGCACTTTGGCAGGCATTGAAGCTCGGTGACCTTCAGATCGTCACGTCTGACCACGCACCGTTTGCTTATAACGAGCAAGGCAAATTGGTGGCTGGTCCAACCCCGGGTTTCAAGGAAATCCCCAACGGCATGCCAGGGCTTGAGACGCGGCTTCCCATGTTGTTTGATGCCATGGTCAGCAAAGGGCGTTACGGCATCAATGACTTCGTCAGATTTACATCAACCGACCCGGCTCGGATCTACGGCCTGGCGCCGAAGAAAGGAACGATTGCGATTGGTTCCGACGCTGACATTGCGATTTGGGACCCGGATAAGAAGGTCACACTGAGCGACGATATCGTCCATGATCTGACTGGCTACACACCGTTTGCCGGACGTGAATTGCAAGGCTGGCCGACCGCAGTATTGCGGCGTGGTGACGTGATTGTCGAAGATGGAGACTGCTCAGCTGCACCTGGTTCGGGTCAGTACCTGCCGCGCGAAGGAGGCGAAGCCTGTCAACCAACCGGTCGATTGGCACCCGAGTTTGATCTTGCAAGCAACTTCGGTGCGAACCTGTACTAACTTAATGCCGAATTAGACAAGCACGCCGACTGCAATCCGTAGGGGGGACTGCGTGGAACTTTGGATTCCCATAACAATTTTTGCTGCCTTCATGCAGAACCTGCGATCGGTTCTGCAGAAATATCTGAAAGGGCAGCTTTCCACGACCGGTGCAACGTTCTGCCGCTTCGGCTATGCCGTGCCGCTCACAGTCCTCTACCTCACCGGCCTCGTCCTGTTCGTCGGCTATGACGTCCCAACAATGACAAGCGAGTTCTATCTCTACGCTTCGATTGGCGCGATTGCTCAGATCATGGGGACAGCGACGCTTGTCTCACTTTTCTCGATGCGCAACTTTGCTGTCGGCACAACATTCTCGAAGACGGAGACAATCCAGGCAGCCATCTTCGGGATTGTGGTACTGGGAGAGACGATCAGCGTCGCAGCCACATTCGCCATCCTGCTGAGCCTGGTGGGTGTCGTCATGATATCGATGACACAGAGCTCTCTAACGATGCGCGAACTTGCAACGAACTTCCTCAACAAGACGGCACTCATTGGGATTGCCTCCGGCGCCTTCTTCGGCGTCTCGGCTGTGACTTACCGCGCCGCTGCCCTTTCTCTGGATGGCGGCGACTTTGTCGTTAAGGGCGCGACGACGCTCGTCTTTGTGACAATTTTTCAGACCATCATTATGGCCATCTACATGCGGATCCGGGAACCAGGGCAGTTGACTGCGGTTCTCAGCTCCTGGCGGATATCAGCCTGGGTCGGTCTCGTCGGCATGCTTGGGTCGGTTGGCTGGATCACCGCGATGACCATCGAGAAGGCGGCCTACGTGCGCGCGTTGGGGCAGATTGAGTTGGTCTTTACCTTTGCAGCATCTTATCTTTTCTTTAGGGAGCGCAGTAGCGCTATGGAAATTGCGGGTATTGCTATTGTAACGCTCGGCATTCTTGCCTTGCTTCTTTATCGCTAGCTCATGCTGGAGGATCGCCATGCAATTTGAAGGGCAGACGACGGTCATCACCGGAGCAGCCTCAGGTATTGGTGCTGCGACCGCAAAATTGTTTGCTGAAAGAGGCGCAAGAGTCTTGCTCGTCGACCAAAATGGTTTGGGTCTCGACGAGGTTATCGGCGATATCCGCAGCAAGCGCGGCACGGCCCAGCGCGCGGTCGCTGATGTCGAGTCGTCGCTTGAGGCTGAGACGATCATACAAGGTGTGCAGTCAGATTGGGGAAAGATCGATCATCTGGTCACTTGCGCTGCTGTTTCAACCAACGGCGGTACGCTCCTCACCTTGAGCGACGATGATTGGGAGCGCATCTGGCAGATCAATGTTATGGGCACGGTCCGTTGGGTACGCGCAGCACTACCGCATATGATTGCGAACGGTGGCGGTTCGATCGTTACGCTTGCATCGCAACTTGCCTTCAACAGTGGCGGCAACAACTGCGCCTATATCGCGTCCAAGGGGGCCATTGTCTCCTTTACGAAGACAACCGCGGTCGACTATGCGAAGAGCGGGGTCCGGATCAACACGGTCGCCCCAGCCGTCATCGACACGCCCATGTCACGCGCGTCGCGAGACAACGCTCCAGATCCGCAAGCCATGATGGACTGGCGCCTTTCCCGCCATCCAATGGGCCGCATTGGTCAAGTCGATGAAGTTGCTAAGGCGATTGCTTATCTGGCGAGTAGCGAATCGAGCTTTACGACCGGAACAGTGCAGTTCGTGGACGGTGGCTGGACTGCGGCATAAGCCACACTCGAACTGATCCCCCACACGCGCAGTGTTTCACGCTACGATCCGATCACCACTTCAACGTCGCCCAAGCCATCAATCTGGCCTCGGACAGTCTGTCCTTTTTCGATCCAATGCAGGCCGGAAAGGGCACCGGTTGTGACCAGCTGACCGACCTGCAATCCGCCGCAATGATCGCCGACCACCCGCACAAAGCTCTCCAGGATCTCAAAGGCACTGCCGCCCGGGACTGCTCCGGCACCCTCCGACACGATTGCTTCATCAGCAGTGAACTTGTGCCCAGGGTTGGTCACGTCAACCGACTGCCAGTCCGCGACAGGTGCACCGAACACGAGACCGGCATTCGCCTGGTTGTCGGCCAACTTCATCATCGGGTGACAAGTCTCAAGGAAGGCCAACCGTGTGTCGACGACTTCGATCACCGGATAGGCGACCACTGCAGCCTTTAACTTTTCGGAGAACTCCGGATCATCGAGTGCCGGCAGCGCCTTCTCAAGCCGAAAGGCAATCTCAAGCTCGATGCCAATCTGAACCAGTTCGTTGCCGGCGAACGTGGCGCCAGTAGGCCGAACATCGCCTGCAGGTATGGGTGCAAAAAACGGCGTGCCATCGGGCGTCTTGCTCGTCTTGAAAGCGCCGACAGCACCAAGCTCCGCCATGACATGGGTATGGACAGCCATGGCCTCGTCCATTGTCGTGGCTTCCTGGTCGATATCCGTGGCCTGCAGCTGCGTACGCGATCTGCGCGCCGCAAGTATCTTGTCGGCGACGCTTCTTGCATCGAATGTCATGGCGTGTTCCCTCGTTGTGCGTAAACCAATGTTTGCCGTTCAGAACTCGGACCCTTCTGTTCCGTATCTGTAGAGCCCGATGCGAGAAGCTTGCATACGATGGCGGCTATTTCTTCTGACCAGCCAGGAATTCATAGATGACCGAAAAGTCTTTGTCGGCATAGCCGCTGTTGACCAGCAGCTGGTACATCGCCCGCGCTTGTGCCGCAAGCGGCGTCGACACACCGGCCGACTGAGCAGCCTGCTGAGACAAAGTCATGTCCTTGGTCATCAAGGCCGTTGCAAAGCCGGGTTCAAAATTGCGATTGGAGGCTGCCGCTGGGACCGGACCGGGAACAGGGCAGTAGCTAGTCAACGCCCATGACTGACCGGATGACTTGTTGATGATCTCGAACATCACCTTGGGATCAAGGCCGAGCCCCTGGCCGAGATGTAAGGCTTCGCACAGCACGGCCATGTTGGTGCCGGCAAGCATGTTGTTGCAGATTTTTGCGGCTTGGCCAGAACCAGCCGGTCCGGCGTGAATGACATTGGTTCCCATGCCTTCCAGGACCGGCTTTGCTTTCTCGAACGCTTCTTCGGTGCCGCCGACCATGAATGTCAGCGTGCCTGCGATGGCCGCCGGCTGCGCGCCCGAGACAGGCGCGTCCACCATCATGTAGCCGGCGTCCGTGGCTGCCTTGTTGACAGCACGCGATGTATCCACGTCAATCGTCGAACTGTCGATGAGCAGTGTCTCTTTCGAAGCATGAGCCAGAATGCCATTGTCTCCGAGGTAGGCGGCGTGAACATCCGGACCAGCGGGGATCATGAACACAACTGCGTCGGCGTCTTTCAGTGCGCCCTCCAGACCGTTGGCGATGCGACCACCCTCCGACGTGAAGCGATCTCTTGCGGCCGGCACGAGATCCCATCCCAAGGTCTCATTGCCAGCTTTCTGCAAATTGAGGGCCATGGGCCGCCCCATGTTTCCCAGCCCGATCACCGTGACTTTGGTCATGGAAAGTCCTCCCAACTCGTCATTATCTTTTCTGGTTGATACCGCCGCTGAGCAGGTCTCGTACTGATACGCAGAACCTACACTGCGGTTCGCCTGCTGCAAGAGAGTGCGGACGCGGGATCGACGTTTTACGGATGCACGACAGTGCGCTATCAGGTAGATGCTAGAAAAAATTTCGTTCCTAGGAGCCGTATTATGAACCCTGCGCTTGGACGCCTTTCCGAGATGCCACGGTGCCCCCTCGCGCATCGGCCCACGCCGATCGAGCTCTTGGGCAATCTGAGTGCGGCAACCGGAAAGGCGAACATCTATGTGAAGCGGGATGATTGCACGGGGTTGGCTCTCGGCGGCAACAAGATTCGCCAGCTTGAGTACTATGTTGGCGCTGCCGAGGCCAAGGGCGCGGATACTCTGCTGATCACAGGCGCTGTTCAGTCCAACTATGTTCGCTCGACGGTTGCGGCAGCAGCCAAACGTGGCCTTGCCTGTCACGTTCAACTTGAAGAACGCGTGCCTGATCCAACAGATTTGTACCGGACGTCCGGCAACGTACTCCTCGATGAACTGATGGGCGCGACGGTCCACCACTATCCTGACGGTGAGGATGAAGCTGGGGCGGACCGAAGACTTGGTGAAATCGCCGATGATCTCCGACAACAAGGCAGAAGCCCCTACATCGTACCGCTATCGCCCGGCCATCCCCCACTTGCAGCCCTGGGCTACATTGATGCTGCAGAGGAACTGCTCGAACAGATCGCCTCGATGAACGTTCGTATCGACCGCATCTTTGTTGCATCCGGGAGCGGTAACACGCATGCGGGTTTGTTGTATGGCCTGCGCGCTTTTGGTTCGTCGATTCCTGTCACTGGAGTCTGCGTGCGCCGCAAAGAGGAAATGCAGTTGCCGCGGCTCACGAAGCGATGCGAAGAGATTGCCCACCTGTTGGATGCTCAAAACCCAGTTACAGATAGTGACATCGCAGTGGACGATGCTGTTCTGGCACCGGGATACGGACAGATGAACGAGGCAGTTACAGAAGCCATTAATCTTGCAGCACGCAAAGAAGCTATATTGGTTGACCCGGTCTATACCGGCAGAGTGCTCGCGAGCCTCATCGCCTATGCGCGAAACCTAGCGGAGCAAGAAAACCTCCTCTTCATCCATACGGGCGGCACACCAGCCATTTTTGCCTATGAGCACGAGCTGCGGGCTGGATTGACGTAAGTTTTACAGCCCAACTGTCGATCAGTTCACAATTTGCAATGCAGTTGCGTGTTATGAGGGATGGACTGCTGTCTTCGACTGGAGGCAGGAGTTTTTGACGCTGCTGCAGCATCTCGCGCATTGTATGCAAAGGTTAGATCAATGATAGGCCTGCCACGACAAGGGTGCACGTTAGCGTCCGGTATGGTGATCGCTACCGCTATCCTTTTCGGCACGCCGGTTCTAGCTTCTGGCAATCAGAAATCCGAAACCAGCGAGAGCTCTGCGCAAAAAGCGGACGTTAAGACACCCAGCAAATCCCAATCCAAGGCAAAGCCGATGACCATGCCGGTTTTTTTGGATCGCCTGATGATGGCTGAGTCGGGCGGGAACGACTTTGCGCGCAATCGGCGCTCCACTGCTACCGGGCCGTACCAGTTCATTGTCTCGACTTTTCTGAGCGTTGCCCGGCGCCACTTTCCGGCAGAAACGAGCAAGCTCTCACGTACTCAGATCCTGGCACTGAGAACGGATCGAAAGTTCGCACGAAAGGCTGCCGAGGCCTACACCAAAGACAACGCTGCTCATTTAGCTGCAGCAGGCCACAAACCGACATTTACCAATTTGCGGCTGGCATTCTTGCTCGGACCTGGAGGAGCAAACCGCATTCTCTCGGCACCCGCCAAAGCGAAAGTTGGTGTCTTGCTGGGACGGGCCGTTATGCGCGCCAACCCGTTCATGGCTGGTATGACCGCATCAGATCTGATCGCGCGTGCGGCGCGCGATATTGCCACCGATCCGCGATCAACTGCGGGTATCAAAGCTGGCAAACTCGCCAAGCGTGGGCGACGTCCCAGAATTCGGGTCAGATGTAACTTGGCGCGACCAAGCTGCAAGCGTTGGCTCGCCCTGAAACGCAGGCGCCTCGCCAAAGCGGCCACAAAGGCGATTCGAGCGAAACGCAAGGCCAAGAACTAAGTTCGTGGCGATCCAGCCACAATTTGCTGTCCAACGATCGCCATTTGACCAGTAACGCCCCATTCGTTTGCTATTGTCCGACTAATCACAATATTACGTGAAACCGAATTCGGCGCCGAGGCCTAGAATATCGCGGCCCTTGCCGCAAGATTCGTGTTTTAAGCCAAGATGTTACGAAGCTGAACGACGTGAAGTTCGGAAACTTGAGCTAAGGCTGGCGGAATGGAGAGACGAATGCATCGGATATTCATCGCGGCGCTCTGCGCTGTCTCCTTTGGCCTGACCGGGTCTGCGCTTGCTGACAGTTGCACACCGGCACAGTTCGGCAAAGTTGTTGACGCCACGGGCGAGCGACTGCGCAAGGCTAATGCCACATCAGAAAAGGATATGCGCCTCAAGTTCCTGCAGCTTGCAAAGCAGAAGGGCTGGTCGAAGGACACGGCGGTCGAACGTGGTTTCGAGCTGTTAACGGACAACGAGGTCCGAACACTGGATGCCCAGGCCAGTGAACTGCTCATTCGCTTGGATCAACTTGGAGATGCCGACGACGTCAGCGCGACCTGTTCGAGACTCGCGGAACTCAAAGAGGTCTCCAAGCAACTTCTCGAAGTGACCGCTGCCAAGCGTGCTCACATTTCCGCCAAGCTCAATGTAGCACTCCAGCCGAAACTGAAGTCGCGGCCTAAAGACCAACGGCCCAAGGTGGCGACCAACAGTAACCAGACGCGCACCAAGCCAACCAGTCCAGCCACGAGGAAAGGCCCCCCTCCCGGCCCCAAGCCGACAGCTAACCAGGCTTGGTCGACGAACACGGTCGCAGCCAAGGTTCCGCCGCGTGAAGTCATGGCGGCTCTTCCGCCGGTGCAGAACGCGCCGCCCAACTACACTTACGGTTCACATGAAATCCGTGCCGTGGGGCAAGACTTATTCGGTAGTACGTCTGCCGAACTCGCTAGTGTGCTCAAGTTTGCATTTGACAGCTATGGCAAGCCAAATGGCTACGTTCTTGGTACGGAAGCCGGCGCATCGTTTCTCGCTGGGCTAAGGTATGGCCATGGGCAGCTGGTGACGAAGCAGTTCGGCCAACGCAAGATCTATTGGCAGGGACCGTCGGTCGGAACAGACTTCGGGATTACCGGCTCCCGCGTCATGGTGCTGGTCTACAACCTCAAAGATCCTGAGCGCATATTCAGCCGCTTCGTCGGCGTCGAGGGCGCGGCTTATCTGGTCGGCGGCGTAGGCATTACATTTCATAAGCAAGGTGATCTCGTGCTTGCTCCTATTCGCACCGGGTTGGGTTTGCGGATAGGGGCTAACATCGGCTACCTCAAAATCACACCCCGTCGGAGCCTCAATCCCTTCTGAGGCAATGGCAATGTGATGAGCTGTTTCTTGGCGGAAGGGCCTTGTCCATCGCGCCGGTTCGCGTGCTACAATTGCTAGGCTCTTAAACTCTGCAGAATTGGCAAAGGGATCCGCATGAACTTGGTCGATCGATTGCGCCGCGCACAGGACGGCGCGATTGTAAATCGGATGGGTGAGCGTGCCGGCCTTGATAGCGATCAGGCTGGCGCTGTTCTTGAACAGGTCATTCCTGAACTGGCACACAACATTGAGCGCAATACGCTTTCTCGTGGCGGTCTCGCCGATCTTATCGATACGCTAGCGCAGCAGCACCGGTCCGACTACCTCGGTGATCCCGATTTCGTTGGCGGTGAGCGCGCCCGCGAAGACGGCAAAGCCCTGCTTGAGCAGATTGTCGGCACCAAGCACCAAAGCCGAATTATTGCGGCACGTGCTGCACGCCAAACCGGAGTGCCTGCTGAAAAGATCGAATACATGCTGCCCGAGATCGCAGCCGTGTCTATGGGCGGGCTTTCCCAACAGACGTTCGGCCCGATTGGCGACATCCTTGGCAAATTGCCGGGTGGACCCGAGATTGGAGGCGCGCGGGCCGGGGGCAGCTTTTCCGGTCAAAGTCCTTTGCCTGTTCCTGGCGAGACCGCACCCAGCAGTCCGATGGGCCAGAACCCAATGGGTAACGGATGGGCCAATGACAGCAGCAGCGGCGGGCATAGTTTCCCAGATACTGGTGGTAGTGGCGGCCAGTTCGAAAACCAGAGCCCGTTACCTGTTCCTGGCGGCGCACCAGGGGGGAATTGGGGAGGCGGCTCTGGCGGCCAGGGACAACGCGGCGGCTATCGGGATCTTTCAGATATTCTGCGACGACGCGGCGGCGGGATGCCAGGACAAGGCGGTGGGTCACTGTGGTCAATCGTGCGCCAAGTGATTGGATCAGCACTTGGCTTTCGCAACGGCGGCGTCATGAGCTGGATCATCCGGTTGATCCTGTTTCGGGTGGCCTGGCCGATGCTGAAGCGCGTCCTATTCGGGCGCTAACAGTTATACAGCGACCGGTGCCTTGATGTGCGGATGCGGTTCATAGTCCACAACTTCGAAGTCCTCATAGACGAAGTCGAAGATGTTGTGGACTTCCGGATTGATCTTCATTTGTGGCAGCGCACGGGGTTCTCGCTTGAGCTGTTCGTCGGCCTGTTCGAGATGGTTCAGATAGAGATGCGCATCGCCGAATGTGTGCACGAATTCTCCTAGCTTGAGATCTGTGACTTGCGCGACCATCATTGTGAGTAACGCATAACTTGCGATGTTAAACGGCACACCCAGGAACACGTCAGCGGACCGCTGATAGAGCTGACATGAAAGCCGTCCATCAGCGACGTAGAATTGAAACAAGCAGTGGCACGGCGCCAAAGCCATGTCGGGAATGTCGGCTGGGTTCCAGGCCGACACGATCATCCGTCGACTGTCAGGTGACGTCTTCAGAGTTTCGATGACTTCAGAAATCTGATCGATCGCGTGACCATCAATTGCCGGCCAGGACCGCCACTGTTTGCCATAGACGGGACCGAGATCACCTGTTTCATCCGCCCATTCGTCCCAGATGGAAACGCCATGGGCCTTGAGGTAGGCGATATTCGTATCACCCTTGAGAAACCACAGAAGTTCATGAACGATCGACTTCATATGAAGTTTCTTGGTCGTGACCAACGGAAAGCCTTCACTGAGATCGAACCGCATCTGATGGCCGAACACACTAAGGGTGCCTGTCCCGGTCCTGTCAGTCTTGCGGACGCCCTGCTCCCGGATGCGACGCATCAGATCCAGATATTGTTCCATCCAACCTCTCCCGAGCGTATTTCTAGCCCGTTACCCCGAGCGGTAATGACTTGATAATGCCCAGCACTATCGCGTTGTAGATCGCATGCATACAGAGCGGCACCCATAAGCTGCCAGTTCTCCACAAGGCCCACGTGAACAAAAGACCGGCGACAAAGACCTGGATCAATCCAATGATTGAATAGCCTCCGTGCAAGAGGGTCCAGCCAAGCGTTGTCAGCAGCGTGGCGCCAATCGGCCCAAGCCATGACTGAGACAGACGTCCAAACAGATATCCCCGGAACAACAACTCTTCCGACACGGGGGCCCCGATACACAACACAATAACGGGCAGAAGCAGATCGCCTGAGTCCAATAGCCGCTTGAACAAGCCCAGGTCTTGCTGAACATCCGACCAGAAGAAATTGAATGAAATCCAGGACAGACCCGCTAAGGCCGCCATGACCACAACAACAGTCGACATGATTTTGAGAACAGGCGCGTAGGGCGCCTGCAAGGCCAGTGTGAAGGTCACCTTCCCAGAAAACTGGTGCACAACAAATGCTAGCAACAGCATCACACTGAGCAACTGGAACATGCCCAGCGTGAACCATGTCAGGAACGCTACAGAGTATGTCCAAGTCCCGGGATCCAAGCCTTCGACAGGAAACAACGACATCCGTACGCTGCTCGCCAACAGCAAAGACACCAATATTATTGCCGCTACGATAAGGCAGGGCCATATAATCTGGTGCCACCAATCGGGCAAGGGCGAACGTGCTGGAGATCCGAGACTGTCGTTTTTGGGCATCAATTACTGACCTTGTCTCGATTCGGTGATTTGATCACCGTTGTACCAATACGGCGGTTCGGGCATGCAACGTTACGAGCAGGCACATCTTTGGAGTGTTGGTCGCTATGAAAGAGACGTTGCGAACACTGTACCGTGGAAGTTCTGAGCGGGCGCGCCTGTTTCGGTTCGCGGTCCTGGCCTTCGATGTCGTGACAATCCTGTTCTTTATCGTTTCATCGCTGATGCAGGACCAGCTGTGGATTTACATCGTCGATGCAATTGTCGGGTTCGTGATCTTAGCTGATCTCGTCGCGCGCTATTGGATCGCCGAGCGCAAGTCCCGATTCCTAATGGAAACAACGACTTGGGCAGATATTATCGTCATAATTACACTGTTCCTGCCCGCGCTCCTTGAGAGCCTACTGTTTCTACGCGTCGTGCGTGCCTTGCGGCTCCTGCGCTCTTACCGTGTTCTCAAGGATCTTCGCAACGAGTTCAGTTACTTTCGCCGCAACGAAGAAACTATTCAAAGCGCCGTTAACCTCGGTGTGTTCGTCTTTGTCATGACGGCGCTTGTTTATGTGCTGCAGGTCAACACGAACCCACAAATCAACAACTATATCGATGCGCTCTACTTCACCGTGACAGCACTCACTACGACCGGGTTTGGTGACATCACGTTGTCCGATACAACAGGCCGGATCCTGTCAGTCTTGATTATGGTGTTTGGCGTCGCCCTATTTCTGCGCCTTATTCAGACGATCTTTCGTCCATCACGCGTTGTCTACGACTGTCCGGATTGCGGGCTGCATCGCCATGATGCAGATGCGATCCACTGCAAGCACTGTGGTCGCGTCATCAACATTGCGTCTGATGGCGTGGACGCATAACGGGCGTGTAAAAACCGTTTAGTAACAAAAGATTGCGTCTTACGGCGGCGAAGCTTTTTTTTTTCACTTTCGCGTCTTATATTAGGTGTGTCGGATTCGTCCGACTATGGCGATAAATGGTCATCGTAATAAGCTCATCGGACCCGGGGGCAGTACCCGGCGCCTCCACCAAAGCCCGCAAAAATGCGGTTTTACTCAGCGTCAATTCTGATTGCGGGTTTTGGCGGGGGCGAAACAGGATCGACGAGGGTGTAAAGGGTGTTCTTTCGCTCGGCATGATACCACCGTTATCGGGTCATCTTAATAGTTGCAAACGACAACTATGCTGAGCCACAAGCCGTAGCTGCTTAAGCAACGTCTATAGCTCAAATCAAGTCCTTGGAAACTAAGCACTTTCAAGGCGGGGTTCGGCTGGCACCTGGCAACAGAAGCCAGCCTCAACTTTTCCTCATTGGCCAAACGCACCACGAAGCAGGTATTGATTGAAATCGGACCATTCTCATATCTGCGTGTGTGACCATTGCCACTTGTTTCGATCTAAAGTGGACGACAATCCGCTGCAGTCTTGAAAGGGTTGTGAATCGATCGCCGAAATTGGTAATGTCTTCCAGAGATATAAGAACCACAGATTTGTTGCTTCCAATGTTGACCTTCGGACGGATGGCTTTCTGCCCAGTTGAAGGTTGCTTGGATTGCCAACCCAGTTAGCCGGGAAGACTACAACGGCATGTCAGGCGACGGAACGATCGACTACGAATCGCTGATGCAGGATGCGATGCGCGATATCGTGCGCCGCGTGCTGCTCCTAGCTGCGAACGAAGGCCTGCCGGGCGAGCATCATTTCTACATTTCTTTCGATACTCTGGCACCCGGCGTCATTCTCTCCAAGCGCTTGCGCGATAAATACGCAGAAGAGATGACGATTGTGCTGCAGCACCGCTTTTGGGATCTGGAAGTGAACCAAGATCGCTTCGAGGTGAAATTGACCTTCGATGGCATTCCGGAGCGTTTGGTCATTCCTTACAAAGCGATCAAGGTGTTTTTCGACCCCAGCATTCGTTACGGCCTGCAATTTGATACTGCGGACCTGCTCCAGGAGCCGCGCCCGTCGCCGGGCCTCGGTGGTCGCGACGCACCATTTGATGCGATGACGCTTGAGCCAAGCTCAGTCGATGCTCTGGGTGTCGGAGAGCGTGAGGTCGGTGAGCCGCAACAGGCAGAAGATGATCTAATTAAGCGAACGGTCCCTGCCATTGTGGCTTCGCGTGCTGCCGATGACCAATCCGCGCCCGATCAGGATCCTCCTGCAAATGAGGAGGATGACGAGGAAGAACAGCAGGCCGGTGCAGAAATCGTCAGTCTTGATGCCTTTCGGAAGAAGTAAGACTTCTGGCACCTGGATTTAGCAATCTGATGCTGCACAAGCACTGAACTGTATATCAGCTGCGCCAGCACACCGGCGTCACTCATCAAAGTGAAAAATCATGATTTACGAATTACGCATTTACACTTGCGCACCAGGACGTCTCCCAGCACTACTCGACCGCTTCGAGACGATTACGCTCAAGATCTGGGAACGTATGGGCATTCAGCAAGCCGGTTTCTGGACGACAGTGGTCGGCGAGTCTAACCATCAGCTCATCTATCTGCTCCAGTGGGAGTCCATGACGGAGCGGGAGCAGAAGTGGAACGCGTTCCAGGCGGATCCTGAATGGCAGGAAAAGCGCGCGGCTACGGAGAAAGACGCACCTATCGTTGCGAACGTTGCCAGCCAATTCCTAGCTCCGACCGCATTCTCGAGTGTGAAGTAACCTTAGGCTACTAACCAATCGGGGCTTTGGATTGCGGACCGCCTTGCGACTGCTTTTCTTTTGGTAGTCCATTTGCTGGTGATTGTTGACGAAACTTGAGCCGCAGCACGCCGTCTTCAAGCGCCGCACATTCGACGTGTTTCACGAACGGATCAGATGCCTCGATATTGGCGGCCTCGATGCAGCTTTGCGGCGTCTTGAACTGCCGGACATGCACGTTGTTGTCTCCGGCTCCTGGTAGCGCCAGCATTGTAATCATTACGATGATCTTGGCTTCCATGATGACTTCCATTCCACGCGCTTTGCAACGCGTCTTTCGGCCTGACTTTGAGCACCACCTGCGCTGGTTTTGAGGTGTCGCTCGGCCTCGTGCACTGAAGTGAAGCGAACGGCCCGCCTTATACAAAGACGCCGCTCACTGCACGCTCACGCAATACTTATGAAAGTTTCTCAATAGACAGGCCGAATCACTGGTGCCTGCTCAATTGAGCAGACGCGAGAAAAACGGCAGCATTTAGAATGCGTTAGACTTAGTTTGATCAGAACAGCCGGAACTTGGTTCGAAACCTTGGCTAAATGCCGCCCCACACGCGGAAGCCTGGAGCTTCACAAGGCAGCGTGCTAACTGCAAAGACAACACTATCCAACACGAAGAGAGTGAGGCCCCGCGATGAGCGCAACCCGTACCGAATCCGACACCTTTGGCCCGATCGAAGTTGCCTCCGACCGCTATTGGGGCGCTCAAGCACAGCGCTCGTTGGGTAACTTCAAGATTGGCTGGGAGACTCAGCCACTTCCCGTCGTCCGGGCCTTGGGCGTTGTGAAGCGTGCTTGCGCGGAATCCAACATGGCGCTCGGCCGTTTGGATTCAGAAGTTGGCAATGCGATCGTTGCAGCTGCCCAGGAAGTTATCGAAGGTAAGCTCGATAGCCACTTCCCGCTGGTTGTCTGGCAGACAGGGTCTGGGACCCAGTCCAACATGAACGCCAATGAGGTCATCTCAAATCGGGCCATTGAGATGCTCGGCGGTGAAATGGGCTCTAAGTCGCCGGTCCACCCGAACGACCACGTGAATATGAGCCAGTCATCCAATGACACATACCCTACGGCTATGCATATCGCTTGCGCTGTAGAGATTCACGCGCAGCTGCTGCCTGCGCTGCAGAAGCTGCGCAATGCATTGAATGACAAAGCCCAAGCCTGGACCGACATCATCAAGATCGGCCGCACCCATACGCAGGATGCGACGCCGTTGACCCTGGGCCAGGAGTTCTCAGGCTACACGCAGCAACTTGATAATGGCATTGCCCGCATCAAGAGCAGCTTACCGGCCCTTATGGAACTGGCCCAGGGTGGCACCGCAGTGGGTACCGGTCTCAACGCTCCGGTTGGATTTGCCGAAAAGGTCGCTGAACGCGTGACAGCCATCACCGGCCTCTCCTTCACAACGGCACCCAACAAGTTTGAGGCGTTGGCGGCGCACGACGCCATGGTCTTCAGTCACGGTGCGATCAACACGGTTGCGGCGTCGCTGTTCAAGATCGCCAACGACATCCGTTTCCTCGGATCGGGGCCGCGTTCCGGTCTCGGTGAATTGGCGCTGCCGGAAAACGAGCCCGGGTCGTCAATCATGCCGGGCAAAGTCAACCCAACGCAGTGCGAAGCGCTGACCCAGGTCTGCGTGCAGATCTTCGGCAACCACTCAGCACTTTCGTTTGCCGGCAGCCAGGGACACTTTGAACTCAATGTCTTTAACCCGGTCATGGCCTATAACTTCCTGCAATCTGTCCGGTTGATGTCGGATGCGGCCGTATCCTTCACCGATAACTGCGTCGTCGGGATCGAACCGCGCAAGGACAATATCAAGGCAGGCTTGGAACGCTCCTTGATGCTGGTGACGGCGCTTGCTCCGAAGATTGGCTACGACAACGCCGCCAAGATTGCCAAGACGGCGCATGCAAACGGTACAACCTTGCGTGAAGAAGCCGTCGGCGGCGGCTATGTCACCGAGGCTGAGTTCGACGAAGTCGTCCGGCCGGAAAAAATGATCTCGCCAGCATAACCTGTTTCAACCCTCGGGCGAGCACGTCACAATGACCGGTGATGTCGTCAATCTGCGCACGTTTCGAAAGAAGAAGAAGCGCGAAGACAAGGAACGGAAGGCGGCCGAGAACCGCGCTAAGTTCGGCCGCACGAAAAGTGAGAAACTACGCGACCAAGCCGAGGACGAGGGCCTCAGGCGACACGTCGACGATCATCGCCTGGGTCAATCGGACGAAGATCATGACGACCGAACCTGACGAGCCAAATGCGGAGGTAGTTGGCACCGACATTCAGCGAATGTTTGCGCCAAGTCGACCAATCAAGCGTTCCTTTTCTATTGCCGGACATCGTACATCTATCTCACTTGAGGCGGCGTTCTGGGACGCGCTCAAAACGATTGCCGCGAGCAAGGATTGCTCGCTCGCATCGCTGGTGGCCGAGATAGATCGTGAGCGCGGAGATGCCGGTCTTTCAGGAGCAATCCGCGTTTGGATCCTGGACTACTATCAGCGCCAAACTGACAGCCAATCGGCGACTGACCAGGAGAGCACTATATGATGAAGTGTTCAAACCTACGTCTCAGCTGGGTCTCGTCCTGACGGGTCTCGACCTTGATCGGACCATTCTTCGCGACGCCAAAAAGCTTACCATTGCTGCCGCGGACATAGGATAGGTGATCGTGCAATCGCTTGTAGGCCCGGTCGTAGGCCTGGGGGTCACGGGCTGCGACTTGCCCATTGTTGGTAAGGTGTCGGCGCAGGCCCTGATACGATAAGACCGTCAGAAACAGGACGTAGGTTTGGTTCATGCTGTGGGCTGCATTGGCGCGGCGGGCAAGTCGGATCAGGAACCAGAGCACAGTAAACAGGAGCCGCAAGAGAGCCTGATACAAAGAAATGCTCTTACCTTCGGTTCTTGGTTTTTCCGATTGCTTGCTCTTCTTTTTGTCGGACCACTTTTTCGGATCGATTAGCGGCGTAAAGAACATCATCCGCCAACGCGAGAATGCTGGACGCTTCTCAAGTGACCAGCTGCGGCCAACATGCTCATAATTGGCGAGAAGCATCGTGGCGAGACTGACCGCATCCAGTGAAGCCTCAACACGAATTGTGCGGTTCTTCAAACCAGGAATGCTTTCGTACGTCTTCTTGAAGTCGGAGCCTCCAACCTTCGGGGCGCCAAACGTAATCACAGCACCGACGTCGTACTTCTTGTAGTAGCCACCTGAAAAGTTCTCAGGGTGGTTGGCGAAATGGAACGCTGCCATTTTGGCCAGTGCTCCGCCAAGCGAATGCCCGGAAAACACGGTTCGCTTAACCAGGCGATCGTCGATCAGGCGGTTGAGCCATCTTTCAACGTCATCACGGACGCTGCCCCACCCAATGGCAAATCCGGTGTGTCGGGATGGTTCCAACGGCCCAATGACGGGCCCATCCTTCAACTTGCGCTCATCGCTGAGTTCGGTGGTTTGAACCGAGTCAAAGTCAGTCGACCAATCCTTGAGCGTAAAGAACTCGGTGCCACGAAAGATCAGATAGGCCGTTTCATCCAGTACAAATCCGTAGGCTTGGGTGTCGGCAATCGACTCGCGCGCCTCGAAAAACCGAAACTCCGTGATCCCATGTGGATGATCTTCGTATAGGTTTTTCTTGATTACCGACGGTTTGTAATATGCCAGCGCGGATTTGTAGGCGAGGAACTCGGTCAGCGTGAGTGGTGGCGCTCCCGCATCCCAATCGAAACTGGGGTCATATATCTGGAAGCCCGGATTGTACTGCGTGGGTGGACTACGTTCCAAGAACCAGATGTACCGTTCGGCCGTTTGTTCAGATACCAATTGCAGGTCGAAATCAGCGTTGGCTTTGCTGCCGTTGTGTTTCGGCATTTGGTCGGCTGTTCTCAGCGCCAGCTCGTCAGCCTTGTTATGCGATGATCCGTTCACGTGGTTCTGCTGCGCCTGAGTTGCGGCAGGCTGCTGTTGAGAGGCCTTTCCTTCCAGCGCCTCTAGATATTTCTGCATGCTCGACATAGCTGTCGCAAGCTTCGAACTAGTTGGGTGGAGCCCGCACCCTAAATTAGCGGGTGAGAATAATAATGGTCAATTCATTGAACAAGTTAACGTCTTCACGGCAGCACTTCTGCGCGAATTGAGGTACATTGCCGACTATGAAATGGAAGAATGACGAGCGAAAACGGCGTGGTTACCACCATGGAAACCTGCGTGAGGCCTTGGTGGAGGCAGCGTTGTCCCTCATCGCCGAGAAGGGCCCAGCAGGTTTCACCTTTGCTGAGGCGGCTCGTGCTGCCGGTGTTTCCGCGGCTGCACCCTATCGGCACTTTCGTGACAAGGACGCGTTGCTGGCCGGTGTCGCGCGCCTTGGGTTCGAGCGCTTCAGCGATATGCTGAGCAAGGCTTGGAATGACGGCAAACCGTCAGCCGAGGTTGCATTTAACAATCTTGGGAACGCTTACCTGGCATTCGCGCGGCAGGAGCCGGCGTTTTTCACCGCGATGTTTGAGTCCGGTCTTTCTCACGCCGAGTACCCTGAGCTGCGGGAATCCGGTGACCGCGCCTTCGGTGTCCTGCGCGAAGCGTGTGAGGCCGTCTCGAGCACAATACCATCTGAAAAAAGACCACCAGCCATGATGATGGCGTTACACATCTGGTCATTGTCTCACGGCATTGCTTCCTTGTTCGCCAGGGGTGACCGCGCCCGGCGACCGATCCCAATGGAGCCCGAGGATTTGCTGGAAGCCGCATCGCTGATTTATATGGATGGACTGAGTAAGGATCGCTGAAGTCGAGAAGATTTACCGCCCTTCGAAAGTTGGAATGCGCTTTTCGAGACGTGCCGCAACACCTTCAACTGCATCGCGGGTGCCGTAGGTGGCCAGGGCACGATCATCCAGGGCCGAGTGCTCGGCATGGAACTGGATGTCCATTTGGCGCAGCATTATGGCTTTCATGGTCCGCATCGAGATTGGCGCATTCATCGCCAAGCGATCGACGAGTTTCTTTGTGACGGCTTCCAGTTCATCTGGCGCAGCAACCCGCGAGATTATGCCAAGGTCATGCAGACGGCCAGCTGGCATTGGATCTCCCAGCAACAGGAACTCACGTCCCTGGACTGGGCCGGCGCTGGACATGATCTTCTTCGTCAAAAACCATGTCGTTGAAACGCCCATCTGTGCCAATGGCATCATCAAGTAGGTCTCGCTAGAGGCAACGACAAAGTCGCAGTGCAATGCGAGCTCGCAACCACCAGCGATCCCCGGACCATGGACTACAGCCACCACAGGCAAGGGGTAGCGCTGTACCGCATCAAACATCTGCTCGATGATCACGGCCTGCTCTGGATCCACACCCGTCGTTGCCAGCTGCAAACCGCCACAAAATGCCGGCCCCTCACCGCGCAACACCGTAACGCGCTCCTCAGGTGGTGGCTCAACCGCGAAGGCTGCGCGCAACTCCTCCATCATTTCTTCATTGAGCGAGTTGCGCTTTTCCGGACGGTTCAGTGTGACAGTGCGCACAGCACCGTTGGTCTCGACTTTGACGAGGCTCATTCATTTTCTCCGGCTTGGTCATAACTCGCTTTGCCAAGGTTACAGCAAACTGAACCCACGATGCCAGCAGAGCGACTTCTACAAACTTGATAAATCGCCGATGATCAGTTTCTAACGACCAATTTAACCGTCAGCTAACACAACACCTGTAGGTTGCACCTATTGATTCAAAGCAGAGTAACCGCTCCTCAAGATGCGAGTTTGACCAGGGAGCAGTTTCAAGGTTTCCGCACGATGAACCGAAATCGATTGTCTACCTCGAAGACCATTCAAAGACATGACGATACGAAGGAGATTCCGGTCATATCCTTGACGATCGGTGGCATTTGGGGCGTGTTCATTGGCCTCGGGCTGATCTATAGCAACGAGAATTATGAACTCATTAAAGCTACCTTAGACGGTGCACAGACCGGGCACCCGAATGGACCACTGATCTTCCTGCTGACCGCTTTATCAGTGCCGCTCTTTTTTCTGGTCCTTCTTGTTGGTCTCATTGCCTTCCGTAAGAGTCAGAAATTCTGGCATTTCATTATCGGGATTGTCGCCGGTTTTTCCGCTGCCAACATCTTGCAAGCCGTCACATATTAGATTGGCGGCGCCCAACTCCTATTTGTGTCCCCTAGTAGGACCGTGGCAGACCCAAAACGCGCTCGGCTATGAAGCAGCTAATCAGCTGCTGGCTAACTGGTGCCAAGCGGCCAATCTGAACTTCGCGGAACAAGCGCTCAACGTGATACTCCTGGGCATACCCCATGCCGCCGTGTGTCAGCACGGCGCGTTCACAGGCTTTGAAACCAGCTTCAGCGGCCAGATACTTCGCCATGTTGGCCTGCGCACCACAGGGACGGCCAGCGTCGTAGAGCATGGCAGCCTGAACCGTCGATAACCATGCTGCTTCGACCTCCATCCAGCTTTGAGCAAGAGGATGTTGAATCGACTGGTTCATACCGATGGGGCGGCCGAAGACTGTTCGGTCATTCGCGTATTGCGTGGCCCGCGAGATCGCCTGGCGACCGATACCCACAACTTCGCCGGCAATCAGAATGCGTTCAGGATTAAGCCCATCAAGCAGTTGGTAGAAGCCACGACCGGGCTGGCCAACGACATCGCTTGCAGGCACACGTAGATCATCAATGAACAGCATGTTCGAGTTCACTGCATGCCGGCCCATCTTTGGGATTTCCCGGATCTCGACTTTCTTGCGATCGAGCTCGCAGAAGAACAGCGTCATACCATCGGCGCGCTTGTCTCCTTTGCCGGCCTCTTCCGTGCGCGTCAGTAACAGGATGCGATCGGCCTGTTGTGCGCAAGAGTTCCAGATCTTGCGGCCGTTGATGACATAGTCATCGCCATCTCTGCGCGCAAAGGTCTTAATCTGTGTCGTATCAAGGCCGGCATCCGGTTCGGTTACGCCGAAGCTGGTCATGAGGTCGCCAGAGATGATCGGCGGCAGAAATTCTTTGCGTTGCTCATCGGTGCCGTATTTGACCAGAACATTGGGACCGAAGATATTGAGATGGATAGCGCTGGCTGCAGTTTGCGCTCCTGCCGAATTAGCGACAGCCTCCATCATCACGGTGGCTTCCATGATGCCAAGCGCCGAGCCACCAACCTCTTCCGGCATGCAGATGCCCAACCAACCGCCGTCTGCTATCGCCTTGCGGAACTCATGGGGGTAATTGCCGGTCCGATCAGTCTCCAACCAATAGTCATCATCGAAGTTCGCCATGATGCGCTTGATGGCATCCTGGATTTCCTGCTGCTGATCGTTCAATTCGAAGGGCAGGGCCTGATTAGTGTCGGCGGCCATTCCATCCATCGTTATTCTCCTTCCAAGCTCGCTAGTTCGGTACGATGACCGAGCCCGCGGCGATCAGTTGTTCGATTCTCTCTGAGGCCACGCCAGCCTCCGCCAGCAACTCACGGGAATGCTCCCCGAGGTGCGGGCTCAGACGAGTGTTGTTGGTACGGCCCGGCGTGCGCGGGACCGGCCCTTCACCAGGTGTTGCCACTGGAAACACAGGCGCGGCATCTGTTCCCATCGTCTGCGGATGAGCGAGCCATTGTCCGTAGTCGTTGATTGGACTGGCCAGAACGCCCTCGGCCGTAAGCCGCCCAGCCCACTCATTGGTTGTTTCGGTTTTGAGGATGTCGTCGAGTATTCCGGTCAACTCAGCAATGTTCTCAGAGCGTTTTTCGAAGCTTGCGTACTTTGGATTGTCGATCAGATCTTCGCGCTTGATTGCCCGGCAGATGGCATGCCAATCACTCTCTCGCACTAGCGTCAGAGCCAACCAACCATCTGATGTTGGGTAGCTTCCTGCCGGTGGGTTGAGCTTGATCGGCATCCCGCCAATGATGCCGTACTCCAAAACCTTCGGACCCTGTATTGCGGCGGCGGACTGTGCGAGCGAGACGTCGAGATGGCGGGCTTCGCGCTTCGCCGGGTCGCCCCACAGCGCCATGGTCGCTGACTGAAATGCATAGAGACCAGTGATAGCATCGATGATGGTGGTGTCGATCTTGGCAGGGACATCGGCTCGCCCGCGGTTGATCATCATCATGCCCGAGTGGGCCTGGGCCACGGTGTCACTCAACGGCCGCTTGGCATCAGGACCCGTCTGCCCAAGTCCAGAGACTGAGACGTAGATGATCTTCGGCTGCCGCGCCTTGATCGCATCGAAACCAATTCCAAGGCGTTCTGACACGCCCGGCCGATTGTTCTCGATAAACACATCACTCTTTGATGCGAATTCCAGTACGACGTCGAGCGCACCCTCAGCCTTTAGATCCAGCGCCAGGCTCTCTTTACCCCGGTTGTAGTAGATAAAGCCGGCCGAACCGTTGTCATAACCGGGGCCAAGCGGGCGCATCCAATCCCCACCCGGTGGCTCGATCTTGACCACCCGTGCCCCGTATTCCGCGAACAGGCCTCCGCAGTGGGGACCGGCAACGCCTTGTGATAAATCGAGCACACGAAGCCCTTCGAGGGGGCGGAGATCCAACATGGCCTGTCCGAACATGACTGCATTGAGAAGTGTCGACTCTATCGCTGTCCGGCAGGAAGCGCAAAGCCTGTGAGCAATAGGAATCAGGCAGATGATCCGGGTGTCCTGACAGATCTGACTGGTGCTTTGGGCGGACCGGTTAGAAGGGCCGCGAGCAAGGCAGTTCCGGCAAGGCCCGCAAAGACGGTCAATGATAGAACGTAGTCGCCGGTCGCATCATAGAGGATACCGGAGATTAAAGGACCGCTTGCCTGCGCGATCACTTGAATGCTGAGCGCAATTCCGCGGATTGCTCCGAAACTCTTCCGGCCAAAATAGTCAGCCCAGGCAATTGGCAACACCGTTAGCACGCCGCCCATGCCAAGCCCAAAGATCAATGCGGTGGTATAGCCCTCAAGATTATTGTTCAGCCAGATCATCCCAGCCGGTGCAGCGGCCGAACAAATTGCGGAGATTGCAAGACTGAGGCGTACCGGAAACCAGCGCGCGACGAGGCCGAACAGGACACCGGACACACCGGATGCTAATGAAAAAGTGCTGATCATCAGCGCTGCCTGGGTCGGGTCAATACCGCGCTCAATGAGGTGGGGTGCCTGATGCAGGGATACGCCGGCCTGCACCGGATAGACCAGAGCGGTATAGAGCGAGAGCAACCAAAAGGCCGGTGTCCTCAACGCCTCGGCGCGTGTGAAGTCTGGCTCTGGTTTCTCCGGCTCAGAGGCCGCTGCCTCGCCTTCCTTTGTATCTCCAGCAGCTTTTACAGAGCCACCGTCCGGTCTCAGGCCCATATCTTCGGGCCGGCGCACCATCAACAACCAGTTTGGTATGAAACCGACGATCAAGACAGTTGCACCGACAGCAAGCCAACCTGTTCGCCAGCCATCGTGAACAATCGTGAGCTGAGCCAGAAGCGGAACACAAACCAGACCGAGCATCAGCGAGGCGGTCGAAATTGAGGTCGCGACACCTCGCAGACGCACAAACCAATTGTTGATGGCCCCGTAGATGCCAAGATCAAACGGCCCGGCAAACGTCAGCCTGCCAATACAAAAGAAAATTGTGAAATAAAGGAGCGACTGAGTCAGTGAGAGCGCTGCAGCGCACGTCGCCATGATGAGCACTGAAAGGCAGAGCATCGCGCGGGCGCCGTGGCGATCCAGCATGGGACCGAGGACCGGCGACGTCAGGGCAGCTAGCAAACCTCCAAGTGAGACGGCCGCCGACATACCCGTTCGCGACCAGCCAAACTCGCTGGTCATTGGATCGACAAATATTGAGAGCGTCGCAACCGCCGAACCCTGCCTGGCGAAGCCAGCACAGCAGACGCACGCCAAGATAACCCAGCCGTAAAAGAATGGGAGGCGCGGCTGCAGTAGAGCCGGAAGGCCTTTCTGGCTCATAGGCTCGCAGCCTTTCCGAATTATGACGACGAATGCACGTCAGGTTTTCTAGGTTACAGCGATGTCGTCGAGGACGGGATAAAGGTAGCTCGTGAACGTTTCAGGGTCTTCGCTCATCGGGAAATGACCGAGCCCCTTCATGATCGTCAGTTTGGCACCTTCGATCTTGGCCGCTGTGGCCTCACTCGCCGCCGGCGTGCAAGAATAATCATACTCACCTGTCAGCATGTAGACAGGGCACTGCGCAGTATCGATCTCATGGACCTTGTCGCTAATGTCGCCATCAATGGAATAGAAGTACAAGTCTCCCATAAAGACTCCGGGACCGCCTTGCATGTAATGCCACAGCGTTTCCCAGCGGTGCTTCAACGGTGCGGCAGGCCCGACAAGACCATAACAGTAGGCGGCACTCATCTCGCCGCCGTGGATGGTCGGGCGATGCAGCCAGGAGATATCGAAATAGCGCTGCTCTTTTGCCGAGGACTGCAGACCGATGATGCAGCGCCAATAGTCCGGATGGCGACGCGCCAGTTCCAAAACGACGCGACCGCCGATCGAGCAACCGGTTACAACCGGGTTCTCCAACTGCAACGCTTTGGCGACCGTCATGACCAGCTCGACGTAGGAGTCTGTCGTCAGCTTGTATTCTTCGTCCTGCCAACCTTCCGGTGGCGACGATTTCCCGTGCCAAGGCATGTCGAAGACAATGACCCGGAAGCGTTCAGTGATTTTAGGATCGTTGAGTAGCGCCCTGTACTGGCGGCCATCAGAACCGGCTGTATGCAGGCACACCAGCGGAATGCCCTGACCCGCCTCTTCCCAGTAGAGGCGATGCGGCCGGCCATGAATATCGAGGCGCATGTAGCGGCCTGTGATTGGTTCGATTTCAATAGCGCTCATGCCCCACCTCCCAACTTGCGAGGCTTCTCCAGCATCAGCTTGAGGGTTAGAAAATTGGCCATCGCCATCTCAATATTGCCCTCCATCTGCATCTTGCCTTCGCGGATTAACGCGATGATGTCGTGATGGCGCGGCTTTGGGATGGGCTTCCAAAACTCCTGCCAGGCCTCTTCGGTGCCGCGGATCTTGAAGTCGTATGGCGTGACGTAGACGTTGGCGGGACTGACGTTTTCAATTCGCCCGCTGCGGATCTCGACAAGATGACCCTCATTGCCAATCTGCAGCAACATATTGGCAGTCATCCAGCGACCGCGATTGACGAGAGCTGCATCGTTGTTGACCAAGTCTTGTAATTTCTCAATCACGTTGATGGGACCTCCGCAGGTACACACATATCCAACTCGTCGGAGTGCACTTCGCCCTTCGGGCAAGGCTCAAAGCAGCCGTATGCCAGTGCCGGTGACACAGAACCAAAGGCAAGAACTCCCGCAAGAACGAAAACCAGCCATCTCATCGGCAATGCTCCAAAACTATTTCGACACGCGAATTTCATTCTCGTCATTGAGCAATTGGTTGAACACGTAGTCATTCCAATCCCCAAGCGACGGCCCGAGGCTCTCGATCGAACCGGGCGTCTCCGACAGCCTTGGCAATGTGTTTGGTACCGTGATGTCACCATGCAACGCATGCTTGAAGGTCGTCATGGTTTGACGTTCGGCAAAGTGCGGGTCGTTGAAGATGTCAGCGACAGAGTTCACGGATCCGCAGGGGACATCGCCGTCGGTACATTGTTGGACGACCTCGGCCATTGGCAGCGATTTGGTAAATGCTTCGACTTCGCCCTCAATCATGTCACGGTCGTTGATGCGATCCTTGGTCGTCGAATGGCTGTCTGCGAGTTCTGGCTTCTTCAGAACGTTGCGTGCCATGCGATGCCACATCCGGTCGCTGGTGCAGGCAATCGCCACCCATTTCCCGTCTGCCGTCGGAAAGTGCCCGTGTGGACAGGCATTGCGCGTGCTGACACCCTCACGCTCTCGGACGATGCCATGCTTTCCGTAGAGTGGAGCCATCTCGTCGAGAACTCGGAAAATCGATTCAAAGAGCGCTACGTCGATGATCTGACCTTTGCCGGTTTGTTCCGCGACGCGCAGCGCAAGAAGACCACCGAGCGCACCGTAGAACCCCGAGATGTAGTCAGCCAACGAGGTCGAGCCCGGCGTCACCGGCGGTGTGTCATTGCCTGGAAGGCCGGCGAGATAGGTCAACCCACCGACTGCGTGCGCGATGCGCGCAAAACCAGGTCGATCACGGTAGGGGCCTGTCTGGCCGTAACCGCTGATGCGGATAATCACCAATTTCGGGTTGATCCCATGCAGAACATCCGGACCAATGCCCCACTTCTCCAGCGTGCCCGGCCTAAAGTTCTCGGTGAGAATGTCTGATCGGCGAACCAGCTCTTTGAGTTGGGCCACACCCTCCTCCGATTTAAAATCCATCGTCACAGAGTGCTTGTTGCGGGCTTCGCTCAACCACGCGAGGGTTTCACCATGAACCTCTGTCGGAGTTCCAAACACCCGCATGGGATCGCCATCCGGATGCTCAACCTTGATGACTTCGGCGCCAAATTCACCGAGGATCGTCGCTGCGAACGGTGCTGCGATGAAGGTCGCAAGATCCAACACGCGGACACCGTCTAATGGTTTTGGGGTTTTATTCTCGGCAGCTGACGGCATTGGCGTGTGGCTCCTGAAGATCTCACGATAGGATGTCTAGGGATGCCTCGCGAAGCCAGGGAACGCAAGCGATCGCACCATCCAATGCCTGATCTTGTGTGGTGTAGCGTTTCCCGCCGTACCCACCGGCCATCTGCCAGCCGCGGCTATCCTCGGGGTCTCTGCGGTATTCGTCGAAACCAAAGCTGCCGTCATCACGGCGGAAGAGGTCGACACAGCGCATCCCATCTTCGGTTTCGATTGACCGCATTACCAACGGCTTCGCCATGATGTTTCTCGGTTGGAACGCTTCCTTCGACCGTCCGCTTTTGATCAGAGGCTGATCGCGGCCCTAAAGTTGTCGGATCGGTGATCCTGCAAACCAGGCTGCGAGGTCTTCAACGGTCTCACCGTAGAACTGCCGGTAGGTCGCCTCAGAAACATAGCCAAGATGCGGCGTGAGCACCGTGCGCGGGCACGAGCGGATCGGATGATCTTTGGCCAGAGGTTCATCGTCATAGACATCCAGTCCGGCGCCACCGATTTGACCCGCGGTCAGGGCAGCGATAAGTGCATCATTGTCGATGATCGGACCACGCGACGTATTCACGATGAAAGCAGTCGGTTTCATCAAGTCCAGCTCAGCTGCGCCCACGAGCCCTGTCGAGCGTTCGGACAGCTTATAGTGGATCGTGATGAAATCCGATCGCCGGAAGAGGTCCTCTTTCGAAACGCGCTTTGCACCAGCTTCTGCTGCCTGCTCATCAGTCAGGTTCTGTGACCATGCAATAACATTCATGCCGAAGGCATTGCCGACCTTCGCCATCATTGCGCCGAGGCGACCGAGCCCGACAATCCCAAGCGTATTGCCAGCAAGATCGACGCCCAACGTTGTAATCCAACCGCCCTCTCGCATCCGCTGGTTCTCGGTCGGGATATGGCGTGCCAACGATAGGATCAGTCCCCAGGCCAGTTCCGGTGTCGCGTTTGTAGAGCCGCCGGTGCCGCATGCAGGGATACCGCGCTCTTTGAGATAATCGAGATCGATTGCAGCGTTGCGCATGCCGCTCGTTACGAGGAGCTTGAGATTGGTCAGACCTTCGAGAGTTGTGCGATCAAACAGTGTTCGCTCCCGCATGACGCACAATACGTCAAAATCCTTGAGTGCCGCCACTACGGCATCTCGATCACCAATGGGTTCGTGGAAGAACGTCAGATCGTGGGATGCTTCGATCGCAGACCAATCGGCCATCTCGCGGGCGATCTTCTGATAGTCATCGACGACAGCGATCTTCATCTACATCTCCATAGCTCTGTTTTCGGCCTTGTCCGCAACAAGGGGCAGGCCAGTGGTTTTGTCAAACACCGCCGTGAAACGCCAATAACTCGGCATTGATCCTCTCGGGTGCCTCGTACATCGCCCAATGGCCGCAATCCTCGATAATCAGACTGTCACCATTCTTGCTTGCGGCAAGACATAGGTCGATCCGACTCTGAACACTCGGAAAAGCCGCTGCATCGTGCTCGCCATAGATGACTTTCAGCGGACAGGTCGCCTTCGATAGCCACGTTGGCGTCATGCCCGACCAACTGAACTTGCGCGAATTCCATCGCGTCCGCGCGACATTCTCAACCTGCATGTCAATGGCCTGGGCATCGATCTTGGATTTGTCCCAGACCATGAGCACGCCGAGGTTCGAGCGGTGCAAGTTGCGCAACTCTTCGGTCGTCGGATTACGCCCCAGTTCTTCTCGTTGGCGGCGCGTACTGACCAAGGGCAGCGTGCGCCCCGCTGGGCGTTCGAAACCCGCTGTGCCGGTCAGGCTGATAGAGCCAGCCCGATCCTTGAGATAGGCGGCAGTCGCAGAGGCCAATGACCCACCGAATGAGAAACCAGCGATGTGGACCCGGTCGGCACCGGCCGACACTTCTTCGATCGTGCGAAAGACGATGTCGAGGTAACTCTCATTCGACATGTCGCGATCGACATCATCTGAGGCACCATATCCTGGAGCATCAAGAGCATTGACTTGGAACCGCTGCCCGAGAGCCTCGATGTTGCGGACCCAATGGCTCCATGAGCCAGAGCCGCCGTGAAAGAGAAATATCGGTTCTCCAGATCCATACTGGACATAGGCAACGCCTGTCGAAGCCTTGCAGCTTGTCGCCGCCAACTGCGGAAGAAAGCGCTCAACGGTTGGATCAATCATGGGCCTCTAAACAAACTCCGGAATGAGGATGCTGCCTTCCATCAATCGTCGCTGCGTGCGAACGACCCGACAATGGCGGACACTCCACTGATTGCCGGACGGCTCGACCATTGCACCGGCGACGATGACACCGGAAGGGTTACCCAGCCGAACATCAACTGCGGGATCGATGTCTCGCATGACCTGGTTGGGAATTGTGTCGGGCGTCTTACAAGCCGTCGCAAGGCACATTGATAGAGTTAGCGGCAGAGCACGATGCACATTGCCCATAGATACCGCTCGCGCGCAGATGTCGACACCGGTGGCGTCGTGGTTATTGCCACTCAGATCTCGAAATTCTCCTGGACTGCCAACCATTGCAATCTTGGGATTTGAGAGTGCCGCCGCCTCCGGTGTCTCTGCCATTCCCATTGTGACCGCTGCAGCGCGACGCACCGCGTCGATACGTGCCATCAACTGCCGATCGGTATCCAGATCAGCCGGAAGGCGGGTGATGTCGGCTGCCAAGTCATCGGCGCGGACGAAGGCAACAGGATTGGTCGCGTCAATCAACGAGGCATTGATTGACTCGCCATTCGGCAAATCGAGATTGTCGACGACATTGCCCGTCGGCAAGAGACCTGACGTCCGCGAACCACCTGGATCGAGATACTCCAGCGCAATTGGGGCACCTGAACCGCTCACGCCCGGTATGACCTGATCTCCCCTCACAACCGCTTGGTTGTCCTTTACCGCGAAGCGGGCGTGATAAATCTTCGACGTGTTCGTGTTGAACACCCGGACAAGCGCCTCACCATCCTGCACTTGGATCAGGCCTTCATCTATTGCAAACGGTCCAACGGCCGACGATAGGTTTCCGCAGGTTGCCGCGTAATCAACGATCGGCTCGTTCACGGCCACCTGAGCAAACGTGTAATCGATGTCTGCCTCAGGATGGGTCGACGGCGCGATCACGACAGCCTTCGACAGCGAAGAAATGCCACCGCCTAAGCCATTCAGCTGGCGCTCATAACTGTCCGGGCTACCGATCGCTTGGAGAAACACACTGTCGCGCCGTTCTACTTCTGCCGGTAAATCCCGGGCATGGAAAAACACGCCTTTACTGGTGCCGCCCCGAATGAAGGCGGCTGGTATCCGCTGCTGCGCCATACGTTCCTGTCTCTGATGACTTGAATTGCCGGCTTGTCGTGAGATTTGCTGCACCCTAAACCTAGCCGCCTTCGCTCAACAACCCACGGTCAACATCGATATGTCATCTGATGCCCAAGCGCAGTTCGGCTCGCCCCTTTGGCAGGCGCTATTTGCACCCGAAAGCATTGCGCTCATCGGCCAATCAGATAACCCAAAGCGGCCATCGGGGCGTCCCCTCAGATATCTACGACGTGATTGCTACCGGGGTCAGGTCTTTCCGATCAATCCGCGCCGCGAGACCGTTCAAGGTGAGACCGCCTACAAGGATCTTGCGTCGCTGCCGCAACGGCCGGACCAAGCCTACATTCTGCTGGACACTGATCTGGCAATGGCGAGTTTTGCGGCGTGTTGCGATGCCGGCATTCCGGTTGTCCAGGTTCTTGCTGATGGCTTTGCCGAAGCCGGTCACGAGGGGCAGCAACGCCAAGAGAAGCTCGTCCGGCTTGCCAAAGATGCTGGTGTGCGTCTGCTTGGACCCAACTGCATGGGTGTTGCAGACCTCAACAGCGGCCTCAGCCTGACAGTCAATGCTGTCTTTGACGAAGCCATCGAGCGTGGCGGGCGGATAGCGCTAATTTCGCAAAGCGGCAGTATGATGGGCGGACTGATGTCGCGCGCCGCAAGCCTCGGCCTCAAGTTCTCGAAGATTGCTGCCGTCGGCAACGAGGCTGATCTTGGGGTCGGCGAGATCGGACAAATGCTGGTTGGCGATCCCGAGACGGATGTCATTTTGCTGTTTCTAGAAACCATCCGGCAACCTGATGAAATTGCCAAATTTGCTGAGGCCGCACACATTGCCGGCAAGCCGATTATTGCTTTCAAGCTCGGGCGCTCGTCCGTTGGGCAGCAGTTGGCCGTCGCCCATACCGGTGCACTCTTGAGTGAAGACAGCCTGGTTGATGCATTCTTCCAGGATATTGGCATCGTTCGCGTTACAGTCCTGGAAGCACTCATCGAAGCGGCCACGCTTTGCCGGGGCAAACGACCGATCGCCAGGCGCAATCCTAAAGTCGGGGTCGTGACGACAACCGGCGGCGGCGGTGCCTCAGCCTGCGATCAACTCTCTTACGTGGGTGTCGACCTACTCACACCGTGCGATGCAACAATCGAGAAGATCAGGGCGACGGGCATCAATGTCGGTCAGGGCCCAATGACCGACGTGACGCTTGCCGGGGCACGGGCAGAGATCATTGGTCCATCGCTAAGTGCCATGGCGAGCGATCCTGATTGCGATATCGTCTTAGCAGTCCTCGGCTCCTCATCACGGGCCTCGCCGGAAACAGCGTTGCCGCCAGTCATTAGTGCCGAAGTTGGCGAAAAAACACTGGCAGCCTTCCTTGTTCCGGATGCGTCTGCGGGACTTCGCCTACTCATCGAGTCGGGTATTCCGGCCTTTCGCACGCCGGAGAGCTGTGCTGATGCCTTGCGTGCCTACGGACGATGGCAGGAACCTCGGATCACCGCCATTTCTCCGGTTTCCGCTGCGCAGAACCACAAAACGCTCAACGAGCACGACTCATTTAAGTTCTTTGATCAGTTGGGAATTCCGACGGTACAAAGCGTTAGCGCCGAGATCGCAACCATTAATGATGTTGAGCTGCCCTTCGGTTTTCCAGTTGTCGCGAAAGTACTGTCAGACAAGATCGCCCATAAGACGGATGCCGGTGGTGTGATTGTAGGCATCGAAAACCACGATGCGTTGGCCAGTGCGGCGCGGCAAATCAAAGCCAGCGTGGAAGCAGCCAACACCAGCGTTGTGGTTAATGAGGTTCTGATCGAACCCATGGTGAGCGGCCTGCAGGAAGTTTTGGTTGGTTATCACGTCGACCAGCAGGTCGGCCCCGTTGTGACAGTAGCACCGGGCGGTGTTCATGTCGGCATTTACGATGATAAGGCGGTGCGGCTCGCCCCGGTCGACGTCGCGACTGCGCACGATATGATCGACGATGTCGTTGGATTCGCGCCTCTGCGCGGTCATCGCGGTGGAGCCAAGGGTGATCTGGCCTCGCTCGCGAATATCATCGTGGCGATGTCCAACCTGGCAGTCCGCTCTGATCTCGGCGCGATCGAAGCCGAGGCAAACCCGATCGTTGTTTCAAGTACTGGTGCCATCGCCGTCGATGCGTTGGTTCGGGTTGCGGAGTAGTGCCAAACGGCCTGTTCGCGGGGCTTTTAGAGCGATCGGCCAGATCAACTGAGCGGCGCTCACACCAAATTATTGCATTGCGAAGCGAGGAACTATCGTTCCGTTAGGCATGTCAAAAAACTTGCCTAAAACGGTGAAAATTTCACGAAATCACCTCTTGCAGCATTGTGTGATTTCGCGCATGGTTTGAGTTCGCTCGTGTTGGACACAAAAAATGCATCTGCCCTCGAGGCAGTCGCGAATGAAAAATGCGAGCCGAGGGAGGAACTGTAACAAGGCAGCGTGGTTCGCCGCGCTGATGGTAGCTCGTGACGAAGCTTCTTGAGATCGACAATCTCCAAACACATTTCTTCACTTCTGCAGGCGTGGTCAAGGCCGTCGATGGTATTACATAC
Organism: Hyphomicrobiaceae bacterium; assembly: GCA_965247245.1. Classification (GTDB taxonomy): domain Bacteria; phylum Pseudomonadota; class Alphaproteobacteria; order Rhizobiales; family Hyphomicrobiaceae; genus Tectiglobus. Next base: position 262,334 of record CBDFGV010000002.1, read on the forward strand.
GACGTCGCTCCAGGTGAGACCGTGGCTGTTGTGGGTGAATCCGGCTGCGGAAAATCCGTCAGTGCGATGTCCATTCTCCGCCTTATCCCAAACCCACCAGGGCGCGTGGTCGGCGGGAGTATTCGCTTTGATGGCAAGGACTTACTAGCATTATCAGACTCTGAGATGCGGAATGTCCGGGGCCGCGACATCGGTATGATTTTCCAGGAACCGATGACCTCGCTGAACCCTGTTTTGTCCATCGAGAGGCAGTTAACCGAGACGCTTGAGCACCACTTGGGTTCGACTAAAGTTGAAGCCAGAAAGCGTGCACTTGAGCTGCTAGGCCTCGTCGGCATCTCGGAACCAGAGCGGCGCCTGAAACAATATCCGCACCACCTCAGTGGCGGTATGCGGCAGCGCGTAATGATTGCAATGTCGCTCGCCTGCAACCCGAAACTGATTATCGCGGACGAGCCGACAACGGCGCTCGACGTGACGATCCAGGCTCAGATCCTTGAATTGATGAAGAACCTGACGCGGGAACTTGGCGTCGCGATGATTATCATCACCCACAACCTGGGTGTGGTCGCGCGCTACGCTGACCGGGTTAACGTGATGTATGCCGGCCGCATCGTCGAAAGCGGCAGTGCTAAGGAAATCTATCACAATCCGAAGCACCCCTACACGCTCGCTCTTCTGCGCTCCGTGCCGCGCATGGACCAACCACGCGGTGCAAAGCTACAGCCAGTTGGCGGTCAGCCACCCGATTTGACGAAGCTGGATGCGGGCTGCTCATTCCGTCCGCGCTGCTCCTTCGCACAACCTGCTTGTGGCCAGTCCCGACCGGCCCTCGAAGAGGTTGCAGAAGGTCACATCACCGCCTGTTTTGAAAAAGCATCTGTTGGTTTGGGAGCTTAACGCATGAGCATGGACGCACCGGCTCCATCCGATACCCTCGTTCAAGTGCGCGACCTGAAAATGCACTTTCCGATCACGGAAGGCGCGATTGTTCCTCGCGTTGTTGCCCACGTTAAAGCCGTCGATGGCATCAGCTTCGACATCCGCAAAGGTGAGACACTGGGCCTGGTGGGCGAGTCCGGCTGCGGAAAAACCACCACCGGGCGCTGTATTCTGCAGCTTGAGAAGCCGACCGGAGGTGAAATCATCTATGATGGTCAGGACCTGAACAAGCTGAACAAGCAAGAGATGCGCCCGCTCAGACAGCGCATTCAGGTGATTTTTCAGGATCCCTACAGCTCTCTCAATCCACGCATGAAAATTGGTGACATCATCTCAGAACCGATGATGGTGCACCAGACTGAGCCAGACAAAGCCGCGCGCGATGCGCGTGTCAGAGAGTTGCTCGGCGTTTGTGGCTTGAACCCGGCATTTGCCGACCGTTACCCACACGAAATGAGCGGTGGCCAGCGGCAGCGTGTTGGTATCGCCCGTGCCTTGGCCGTCAAGCCAGAGTTCATCATTTGCGATGAAGCGGTGTCCGCACTCGACGTTTCGATTCAGGCACAGGTGATCAATCTCCTAGAAGAGCTACGTGATCAGTATGACCTGACATATCTCTTCATTTCGCACGACCTGTCAGTCGTTCGCCACCTTTGCCAACGGGTTGCCGTTATGTATCTCGGCAACATGGTTGAACTGGCCGAAACGGATGAGTTGTTCGATAATCCCATCCATCCCTACACCAAAGCGCTGCTCGAAGCGGTTCCGATTCCGGACCCAGTTATTGAACAGGCGCGCGCTCACCAGGTGATCGAAGGCGAGATTCCGAGCCCGATCAACCCGCCGAGCGGCTGTGTTTTTCACCCTCGCTGCAACATTGCGGTTGAAGCCTGCAAGGGTTCTGCGCCAGAATTCAGAGAGATCCGCCCAGGTCACTGGGTGGCGTGCTCACAAGTTTGATGAGCGCTTGAGCAAACCCTCTGCTAAAAGAGGGAAGGCGGATAAGAAGACACGCTCAAGTGTCTCGTCGATAACTTAACTGCAACCGGGAGGACTGAATGAAATCCCCATTTCTAAAGCTCGCAATTGGTACAGCGACAGCCACTGCGCTGACGTTTGGTGCCATTGGCGGCGCACAAGCTGTTAAGAAGGGCGGTGAGCTGAACTTCGTGGTCGGCTCCAAGATCCCATCTTACGATGGCCACGTTGAGACAACGTTCGGCATGATCCATCCGATCCGTCCGTTCTACTCTCTGCTGATCCGCGTCAACCCTGACAACCCAGCGTCACCGACAGACTTCGTTTGCGATCTCTGCGAAGGCGAAGTGCCGAAGGGAACCGACGGCGGCAAGACCTTTACTTTCAAGATCCGCACTGGCGTCAAATTCCATGATGGTACGCCACTGACGGCAGCTGATGTTGCTGCGACGTTCAACAAGATCGTTTTCCCTCCGAAGGGCATTGCTTCTTCGCGTAAAGCGTTCTTCAAGATGGTCGAGTCCATCACGGCTCCTGACGACACAACTGTCGTTATGAAGCTGAAGTTCCCATCTGGCGCGTTCATGCCAGCCGTCGCTATGCCGTTCAACTTCGTTTACTCGAAGAAGGACCTCGATACGCATGGCTACACTTGGCACAAGAAGAACATCAACGGCACAGGTGCTTTCACCTTCGTTGAGCACCAGCCAGGTGCGTTCGTGAAGGGCAAGAAGTACGCAAACTATCACCACGAAGGTAAGCCTTATCTCGATGGCTTCACATCGATTTCGGCTCCGAAGATGGCGCTTCGTCTGCAGGCCATCCGTGGTGACCGTGCTTCCATCGAGTTCCGCGGCTTCCCGCCGAAAGCTCGTGACGACCTGAAGAAGGCTCTTGGTGACAAGATTACCGTTCAGGAAGGTGACTGGAACTGTTCACTCTTTGTGACTCCGAACCAGCTCAAGAAGCCTTACGACGACCCACGTGTTCGTCGTGCTCTGAACCTGGCATTCGACCGCTGGGGTGGCTCCAAGTACCTGTCTCGCATCGCACTCGTTAAGACTGCTGGTGGCGCGGTTTATCCGAACCATCCATTCGCAGCGAACGAAAAAGAGCTGACAGCACTTGAAGGTTTCCGTAAGGACCTGAAGGGTTCTCGTGAACTGGCTAAGAAGCTGCTCAAGGAAGCTGGTGCTTCCAACCTTTCACTGACACTGTCTAACCGCGCTGTTGACCAGCCTTACAAGGTTGTCGGCACCTGGACGATCGACCAGTGGAAGAAGATCGGCGTAAACGCGAAGCAGGAAGCTGTTCCAACAGGCGTCTGGCTTGACCGTATGCGCAAGATCAAGGAGCACGACATCACGACTGACGCAAACTGTCAGTCCGTTGTGAACCCGATCGCTGACATTTCCAAGTTCCTTTGCTCTGCCGGCAACAACCGCGCAAACTGCAAGGATCCAAAGCTTGAAGAAATGTACGACAAGCTGGTCCGTCTAGGCTCGGCTGAAGAGCAGCGCGCTGTGATCCGTGACTTCGAGAAGCACGTGCTTCAGGACCAGGCTCACATGATCACGACGCTGTGGTGGTACAAGATCAACGCCTACCGTTCATACGTGAAGGGCTGGAAGATCTCTCCATCGCACTATCTGAACCAGCACCTCGACCAGGTTTGGTTGGATAAGTAGTCTCGTCGAAAATGCTCCAGGGGCCATCCGGTCCCTGGAGTTTTAACTTGCGCACTCAGAGCGACCTGATTCAGGTGCCAGTGTTATCTGTCATTTAGAAGGCTTAGCGAAGCACAATGCTGCAATACATCACCAAGCGCTTGCTGCTTATGATACCGACCCTCGTCGGTGCAGCGGTGTTCATTTTCTTCCTATTGCGTCTTATCCCCGGCGACGTTTGCGAATTGCGACTTGGCGCGGGTGGCGAAGCGGTTGATCCCGAACAGTTAGCGCTCTGTCATACACAGCTTGGTTTGGACCAACCACTGATGGTCCAGTTCTTCGATTTCCTCGTCAATATGGCGACATTCAACTTCGGCGACTCGATGTGGACAGGCCGACCGATTACTTATGAAATCGGCTTGCGCTTTGAACTGTCACTGCAAGTTGCGATCATGGCGACGCTGACTTCCGTCATCATCGCGTTGCCGCTGGGCACACTCTCAGCCGTCTACCAGAACACCTGGATCGACTATGTTGTTCGTACATTCTCGATTGCCGGTATCGCTATTCCATCATTCTGGCTCGGCATTCTGATCATTCTGGGATTGCTGACGTTTACCCAATATGCGTTTGGCACGGCCTGGATGCCACCGATCGAGTTTAGATCGTTCTGGGATGACCCGTGGCACAACATGTCCCAGCTCTTCTGGCCCGCGGTTGCGACAGGCTACAGATACTCGGCCGTTGCCACGCGTATGACGCGCTCGTCATTGCTGGAAGTTCTTCGTGAGGACTATGTGCGCACGGCCCGAGCGAAAGGTTTGATCGAGAAGATCATCATCAATCGTCACGCCTTAAGCAACGCGATGTTGCCGGTGGTCACCGTGATCGGGATCGAATTTGCCTTCTTGATGGGCGGTCTGGTCGTCACGGAGCAGGTCTTCAATCTGAACGGCATCGGACGCCTGTTCGTCGACTCTGTGACCAACCAGGACTTCGCGATGACGCAGTATCTGGTGATGCTGGTGGTTGCGATCTTCGTGTTCACCAACTTCGTTGTGGACGTCATGTACGCATGGCTCGATCCACGCATTCGCTACAGCTGAGGATTGCTTCAATGGCTACAGTTGACTCAAAAATTGACCAGTTAGAAGACCTCCGCGATCGTTCAGGCTGGTTCAAGCAGTTCATGCGGTTCCTGCGCAAGCAGCCGCTGGGTTCAGCAGGACTACTGATTGTTATTGTGATGGTCGTTGTGGCGATCTTCGCTCCGTTTCTCAGCTCGCTAGACCCAGAGGCCAACTCCTTTGAAACGATGTTGGTTGCACCTGGTATCGAGCACTTCCTGGGAACGGATGAGTTCGGCCGGGATGTTCTGACACGGATCATGTACGGCGCCCGGACGGCGTTGTTCGTCGGCCTGACGTCAGCCTTCATCGGCTCGACAATTGGTCTTGTGCTCGGGGTTGCCAGCGCCTACTTCGGCGGCCGCTTCGACTTGATCTTCCAGCGGGTCATGGACGTGTTCATGGCCTTCCCGATCATCATCCTGGCGCTGGCTATCGTTTCTATCCTGGGTACAGCTACTCACAACGTGATCGCGGCGATTACGCTACCGTTCATCCCGCGTTGCGCACGTGTGGTTCGATCGTCGGCTCTGGCCATTCGTGAAATTCCGTACATCGATGCGGCCCGAGCGAACGGGTTCTCGAACTCGCGTATCATTCTGCGCCACATGGTGCCGAACGTGATGGCACCATACCTGATCATGCTGACGGCAGCTGTCGGCCAGGCCATTCTGCTTGAAGCCTCACTGTCATTCCTTGGTCTCGGTGTGCAGGAACCAACGCCAGCTTGGGGACTGATGCTGCGGAACGCCCAGGACTACATCGAGAGTGCGCCGTGGGTGGCTATCTGGCCCGGCTTCGCAATTACCCTCGCTGTGTTTGGGTTCAACATGTTCGGCGACGCTGTGCGAGACTCACTCGATCCGAGGCTCAGGTCGCAGTAGCGGCCCAACGCTCACCTTCCGAATCAAAAGGCCCGGGTCGCAAACCCGGGCCTTTTTTGTTGCCAGTCCTGACAGTACTCAGAAAAGGGGCGTGCTTAACTAGCACTGCGTGCCCCCGTTGACCTGAATCATATCACCGTTGACGAACGCGCCTGCATCAGACGCCAGCATCGATACAACAGCCGCGACTTCACTTGGGTCGCCGAGGCGCCCAACCGGGATTTTCGAAGCCTGTTCGTTAATGTGAGCGGTCATGGCAGGGTCATCATGCTCGGACTTGATGGGTCCTGGGGAGATGATGTTTGCCGTAACACCCTTCGGCCCGAATTCCTTTGCGAGCGACTTGGTCAATCCCCAGGCCGCATGCTTCGATGCCGAAACATGAGCCCGGCCGTTATAGCCGTTGATCGCATTCATGCCGGCGAAATTGATGATCCGTCCCCATCCACGCTCGACCATGCCGGGCAGGCAAGTCTGCGCCAACCAGAAGGTTGCGTTGAAATTGACATTGATGACCTCGTGCCATTCGGCGGCATCAATCTCAAGGAAGGGCTTGTGCGGGCGGATTGCGGCATTCGTAACCAGCACATCGATATTGCCCAAGCCAACGATGGCCTCGTTGGCCACGCGCTTGGCAAAGTCAGGGGTTCCGATATCGCCCATGGCGACAACTGCCTTGCGACCGAGGCTTTCCACTTCAGCCGCGACGGCGTCGCATTGATCCTTCTTGAACCGCCCATTGATGGCGATGTCGAAGCCATCTGCGGCTAGTTTGAGCGCGATGGCGCGCCCGATGTTCTGGCCGGCGCCTGTGATGAGAGCGGCGCGGCCATTGCCTTCAGTCGATGTCATTGGAAGTATCCTGTGGTCGCGTTCGCAGAATGATAACGCTTACTCAGCAGCCTCGGCCTGGTCGGGATCGGCAAACTTCACACGGATATCGTCCCAATAGTCGGTGTCGAAGCGGGCAAAGACTTCGCGAACGCCGATGCCTTCATTGGGATCCGGCAGTGTGTTGCGTTCTTTCAGATCAGAGAGGAGGCTCTCGCACTCCATAATCACGCTGCGCATAAGCATGCCTGGGAGGATGGCAATCTTGAAGCCAAGGTCGCGTGCCTGATCCATGGTGAGGTCGGGTGTCTTGCCACCTTCAACGTAGTTGAACAGACACGGCCCCTTGACCTTCTCTGGTACGGCCTTGAGTTCATCCATTGTTTGCGGTGCCTCGACAAAGGCAATATCAGCTCCTGCTTCTAGCGCGGCGTTGGCCCGGTGAATCGCTTCCTCAATGCCGAGTTTGGCGCGGGAGTCGGTGCGGGCGATCAGCATGAAGTTCGGGTCGCTCTTTGCGCTCGCTGCGGCCCGGATCTTTGCGACGTACTCCGGTAGCGGAATGAGCTCCTTATCATCAAGGTGGCCACACTTCTTCGGGAAGCCCTGATCTTCGATATGGATCGCCGCGACACCGGCCTTCTCGTACTCTTTGATTGTGCGCGTGATGTTGAGCTCATTGCCGTATCCAGTGTCAGCGTCAGCGACGACCGGAATTCTTGCCGCATCGGCGATCATGCTGGCATTGGCCACCATCTCGGTCATTGTCATCAGACCATAGTCAGGAAGACCACCGCGGGACATCGATGTGCCGGCACCGGTCATGTAGGCGGCGTCAAAGCCGGCATTGCCGATCAAGGTTGCCGTTATGCCATCGTAGCAGCCTGGTGCAATGACCATGCCCTCGCCTTCGATCATGGCTCGGAATTTCTGACGAACGGGAAGTGTATTGGTCATGGCGTGTCCTCTTCGACAAACGGATCAATCGTCCTTGAACCGCATTTGGCATGGCCGGAATCCGCCCGGCAAGTGCAACCGTACCAAATCAGATATCGGTTGACCGTGGATTATAGACTTTTCCGGGTATTCGAGGCGGTTTCATCGGCAAAACAGGTGGCGGAACGATTTTCGTGTTTAAACCGCCCTGCTGTTCGAAGATTTCGTTATTGAACGGCTTGATAACCATCAGTTTCCCGTTCTGTTTTGAAGCCTCCTCCATCTCGTCCTGGAGGGACTCAGCAATCTTCTGGCTCCAAGGGAAACTGTAGTAACGCGGTTCACTGGAACCTGGCAGACGCATCCAGAGATAGATCGCCTTTCCTTCCGCAAAGTCGATGCCGAGGATATGTGCGCGGTCGACATTTCTTTCGAACCACGCCAACTTTTTCGGCTTTGGCTTTGAGAGCAGCTCGGCTAAAGACACGTAACCCAATGGTAGCATGGCGATCCCGACGGCCAGGGCTACGGTTCGGATCCACATGTGGCGCGGTGACCAGATTGAGATGCTGGCCAGCACCATCATGCCGGCAGCCACACCGAAGAACAAAAAGAACATCGCATCCATTGGGGTCGCTTCCTTGCCTTCTTGCCGTTACTTGCTCGTCCCACCGGTAATCAAAGGTCGGTAAATCGTCGATACGCTATCGTCGATGAGGTCACCGTCTTTCGTCAGGCGGAATGAAAAGATCGTACGTTCCTGATTGTGTCTGGTCAGGACAACACTGCTTTGCAGCAACTGTCGTGTCGCTTCGAGCCTGGTGCGAACGCTGACCACGACCTTGACCGGAACAATGGTTCCCGGTGGGATGTAACCATACATGTGCGCATTGACCGTATACTCACCGGCCGGGATGCCACGACTGTAGGAGACCTCGTAGTTCAGCTCGGTGGCATCACCATCAACTCCGAGGTCATCGCGCAGCAGATTAAACGTTTCGTTGCCCTTGTTCCAGAAGCCGACCGCATCGCCTTCAGGGCCACGAACCCAGAGGTCGACATCATAGGGCTTCTCAACCGGCCAGTGCATCTCGACGATAACGTTGCCCGGCGCTTTGTGGTCTTGCGCTTCAACCTCAGCCTCATTGATGTGCGGCAACAGCATCACGACCATGGCGACGAAACCGATCAGCGCCAGCAAGATAACGTCGCGAAAGACGGTATCAGAACCGATGTCCTCGAATTCGTCGAGTTCGTTCATTTCCGGCCAGCCTCACCTTGCTCAACAATGGCGCCGAGAAGATTAACGGTGCCCGTGGCCAGCATGCGGTAGTTGATCGTCAGCCAAAGATTGAGAATGGCACCCAAGAGCGTTGTATAGAGCGCGACCGACATGCCTGAGATCAAGCGCCCGATCATGCCTGCAATGTTGCTTGAATCGGCTGCCGACTTTGCATCAATACCGGACAGCGCCACGATGAACCCGATGACGGTACCGATAAGGCCCAGAAAGACGAGAATGTTCGCAATCTGACGCACGATCGAGATCTTGTGAGTCAAGCGCATGCGCAACAGATTTATCTGGATCATGCGATTATCGGGATCAGAGAAATCGGCGGTCTCAAGATAGTCCCGCGCCCGTGATCCCGGCCCGAACTGTCCGCTTTTCACATCATCCAATGCCGACGTTGTCTGCCAGATTTTAAGCCCGCAGAGACCGAGGCCATAAACGAAAACGGCCGTAATGATCAGCGCAGCAATCCATACGTTCTCGGCAAACAGTCCGTTCAACCAGCCTTGGAAATAGGCTGCGATTACGATTGCGAACCCGACTGCATTGATGAGGCCGAAACGCATGAGAAGAACATGGCGGTGCTTATCTCCGCCCATTGCATCAACGGCCATTCGTTTGTTTGCTCGCAGCTATTTCGGATCGTGTACTTCACGCATGAATAGCACAGGCCTTCAAGCGAAAGCTATTCACATCACACCCTAGTTATACGTGCGTCATCCGGATCGGATCGGTCCGCGCCAGTCGATGTGGGCCTACGACGGTGAACCGGGATTAATCGTTGGCATGCCACCACTTGCCATCGACCACGACGGCATCAGCGTTGATCTTCTGCCCACCCGTCATCGTGTCGCCCGTGACATCCTCATAAACGTATTCACCATCTGCAACTGAAAGGATCGAGGCATCACCAGCTGCACCGGGCTTAAATGTACCCAGCTCAGGCCGATTGAGAGCCTTGGCGGCATTGATGGTGGAGCGCTCAATGACTTCGGGCAACGGCATGCCGAGGCACAGGAACTTCGACATCGTCGTCACCTGATCATAGGCCGGGCCGTTTATGCACAATTGATGAACATCGGAAGAAATCGTGTCGGGCGGGAAGCCGTTGGCCAGCATCTGTCGGGCAATCTTGAACGAGAACGAGCCTTTGCCGTGACCGATATCAAAGATCACGCCGCGGTCTCTCGCTGCGAGCACAGCGGCCTTGACCTTCCCCTGCCCTGTCGTCGGACTATTTGGGAAGGGCCGGAAACAGTGGGTCAGGACATCGCCCGGCCGCAGCATATCGACGACTTCATCATAACTGGGTGGTGGATGATCGATATGTGCCATCACTGGCATACCGATTTCCTCACCGACTTGTAAGGCTGCCTGCAATGGCGCGGCGCCTTGATCGCCCGAAGCGTGCAGGCCAACACGCGCCTTGATGCCGACAATCACATCGCGGTTTTCGTCGGCCACCTTGGCACAATCGGCTGGTGCCATCAGTTCAAGATTGCGGCTTTCGCCGTACATGATTGAGTTTGAGAAGGCATAGATGCCGGCGTAGGAGACGTGGAGATAGGCCAGGATGCGAACCTGGCTCGGTTCAATGACGTGCTTACGAAAACCAGCGAAGTTTCCAGGACCGGCTGACCCCGTATCGATCGATGTCGTAACGCCACTTGTCCGGCAGAATTCCTCCGCATCGATGCCAAGCGATGTGCCGCCCCAATAGACGTGTGTATGCAGGTCAATAAGGCCTGGTGATACGATTTTGCCGGACACGTCTCGGACATCCGTGCCTGGTCCAGCCTCAATGTTCTCGCCAACCTCGGTCACCTTGCCGTTGGCGAAGGCGACGTCGCGGACACCGTCGATGTTCTGGGACGGGTCGATGACGCGTCCGCCACGCAGGATGAGGTCAGTCATAGATCGCTCCCTTCAGTCGGTCTCTTATCGGTCGAACTCTATTCTCAGGCCAGCTCGCTCACAACAGCATAGAAGTTTGACTTGCCCTCGAACCCTAGCCCCGGAAGCTCGGGCAGACCGACATAGCCATCGGCAATCTCAAGACCATCCGTGAAGCCGCCAACCGGCTGATGCGTGCGCGGATAGGCTTCGGTGCCGCCAAGCCCCAATCCGGCCGTGATATGCAGTGACAGGAGATGACCACCATGAGGGTAGATGCTCTGGCGTGACCAACCTTCTTCTTCAACCATCTCAATTGTGCGCAGATATTCGCAAATGCCATAGCTCAAGGCGCAATCAAATTGCAGCAAGTCTTTGCCTGGCCTCAGTCCCCCATAGAGCAAAAGGTTTTTGGCATCCCACATCGACAGCAGGTTCTCACCGGTAGCCAGCGGGCTTTCATACTGCTTCGCGACTTCGGCATGCAGGTCGAAGTCGAGTGGGTATCCAGGTTCTTCGTACCAGCGCAGACGATAAGGGGCGAGTGCACGACCATAGGCCAACGCCTCATCGAGTGACAATCGGCCGTTAGCATCAACGGCGAGGCGTTCGGATGGAACCAATTCCAAGACAGCCTCAAGACGACGGACGTCCTCATCAATGGGTGCACCGCCGACCTTCATTTTTACGACGGTAAACCCATCATCGAGATGGCCGCGAATTTCATCCTGAAGCTCCGGCAAACCGCGACCCGGGGCGTAATAACCTCCGCCGACGTACACCGGCACGCGGTTTGGCCACTTACCGGTTCCGTAGTGCTTGGCCAGAAATGCATAGAGTGGCTCGCCGGCGATCTTGGCCGCCGCATCCCAGACCGCCATGTCGAGCGTGGCGGCGGCAACGGCCCGATCGCCGTGACCGGCCGGCTTTTCCTTCTGCATCATGGCAGCCCAGACCTTAAACGGGTCGAGGTTGTCGCCTGCGGCGTTGAGCAAAGTGTCAGGATCGGCAGAAAGTATGCGCGGGATCATACGATCACGGCAGATCGCATTCTGACTGTACCGCCCCGTACCGCTGAAGCCATAGCCAACAACCGGCTTGCCGTCTCGCATGACGTCGGTGACGACGGCGACGAAACCGGTTGTCATATCGGAAAAGTCCATCGCCGCATTTGAACGCTTCTCGCCGGTCGAGATCGTGCGTTCCTTGATATCGACAATGCGCATGGACTGCTCCGGTCTTGTTACAGTTACTCAGGCTGACGCAGTGGCTAGTAACTGCGCGGCATGCCAAGGACGTGCTGGCCGATGTAGGCCAGGATCATGTTGGTGGAGATTGGCGCCGTTTGATAGAGCCGCGTTTCACGCCACTTGCGCTCGATGCCGTATTCTCGCGCAAAAGCGAACCCGCCGAATACCTGCATACAGGCTTCTGCTGCATGCCATGCCGCATCTGCCGCCAGCATTTTGCACATGTTGGCCTCGGGACCACAGTCGCGTCCGGCATCGAACATGGCAGCCGCTTTCTGGATCATCAGTTCAGCAGCACACGTCTCGGCATAGGATTTGGCGATCGGAAACTGCACACCTTGGTTCTTGCCAATCGGTGCACCGAACACGACGCGCTCGTTGGCATACTCCGTGGCACGCCGGATAAAATATTTAGCGTCGCCCAAAGACTCGTGTGCGATCAGAATGCGCTCCGCATTCATGCCGTCAAGGATGTACCGGAAACCACGACCCTCCTCACCGATCAGACTGTCCGCCGGGATGCGAAGGTTGTCGTAGAAGATCTCGGTTGTGTTGTGATTGATGGCGGCGTCGAGCTTGCGGATCTCCATGCCGTTGCCCTTGGCATCGCGCATGTCGACGAGGAATGTCGAGAGGCCATCGCTACGACGCTTCACCTGATCAGCCGGCGTGGTGCGCGCTAGCAGCAGCATAAGGTCCGACTGCAACGCGCGGCTGGTCCAGACTTTCTGGCCATTGATGACGTAGTGATCCCCATCGCGCTCGGCCCGAGTCTTCAATTGTGTCGTGTCGCTGCCGGTGGTCGGTTCGGTGACACCGAAGGCCTGCATGCGCAATTCACCGGTGGCAATGCCTGGCAGATACTTCGTCTTCTGCGCTTCGCTGCCGTGACGCAATAGCGTCCCCATGGTGTACATCTGGGCGTGGCAGGCGGCAGCGTTGCAACCCGAGCTATGGATCGTTTCGAGGATAGCACCGGCTGCAGATATCGGCAGGCCGGTTCCACCATACTCTTCCGGAATAAGGCTGGAGAGAAAGCCGGCTTCGGTCAGCGCATTGACGAATGCCGTTGGATACTCACTCTCGGCATCGAGCTTCATCCAGTAGTCGTTGGGGTATTCTTCGCAAATCTTGGCGACAGACTCGCGAATGTCGGTCCACTCTTGTTCGAGCGGCATTGAGATGGGTGTATCATCGCTATCGAGCATGTTGGTTTACTCCGCTGCGACCTGGGCTGTGGCAGGTACGAAACCCTTCGGCAAACCTGCCTTGAGAATAGCACCGTGTGCCGCCTCTTCCGGCAGGGCTCCGGTGAGAATTTCTCTGGCCTTGCGCAGAGCCATGACGTCGATGCCGGTCTTCAACCCTTCAGCTTCAAGCAGGAAGACCAAGTCCTCGGTAACGATATTGCCAGTGGCGCCCGGGGCAAACGGACAACCGCCGAAGCCTGCCAGTGATGCATCAAACCGCGTGCATCCGGCATCCAACGCGGCGTAGACATTGGCCAGACCAAGACCGCGGGTGTCGTGGAAGTGAGCGACGACCGGGATATCGCCGCACAATGGAATGACTTGCTTTAACAGGGAGCGCACCTGGGACGGTGAGGCATAGCCGACCGTATCAGGGATCATGATTTCATCCGCTCCTGCATCGAGGAGCTGCTCGGCAACCTTCAAGACTTCCGACTCAGCAACATTCCCTTCGAGCGTGCATCCGAGCGCCGTCGGCAAGCCGCAGCCGACTTTAAGATTGGCGTACTCCGGTGTGTTGTTGCGCAACTCGACAATCTTGCGAAATCCCTCAACCGACTCATCGCGCGTGCGCCGCACGTTGGCTTCGTTGTGCGTCTTGGAAACTGACACGATGCCATTGACCTGCGGGCTACCGGTTTCAAAGGCCATTTCAGCGCCCTTGAGGTTGGGCACGAGAACCATGGCGTTGATCCCGTCGATCTTCAGTGACTCAGTTGCAACGTCGCGTGCATCGGCAAACTGTGGAATGACGCTGGGCGGCACGAAAGAGGTCACCTCGAAGTCAACCACGCCGGCTTCGGCCTCGGCCTTGATCCAGGCAATCTTGGTCTCGGTTGGCATGAACTGTTTGACCAATTGTAGGCCATCACGTGGACCGACTTCACGAACTTGCACGTCTCTTTGCATTGTGGGCTCCTTCTCGGAGTTGGAAGTTCCTGATCTGGGTTGCTCTCTCTCTCTGTTGAGAGAAGCGTTCTCTAACGTCCCTTGAATACGGGCTTGCGTTTTTCATTGAAGGCGCGGACGCCCTCCATACGATCTTCGGATGGCACTGTGAGATTATAAGCTTCAATCTCGAAGGCGTAACCCGAGTTACGATCTAGCTCGGTGGCTTTGTCGAGCGACTTCTTGGCCTGCCGAACGCCAATCGGTGCATTCTCGGCAATTGTACGAGCGGTTTCGATCGCTGCATCCAGTAGCTGGTCGGCCTCGCAGACCTTGTTGACAATACCCCATTCAGCCCCAGTCTCGGCATCGAAAGGCTTGCCAGTTAGGACGATTTCCTTGGCCCGCCGCACGCCGCAAGCACGCGGTAGGTTCTGCGGGCCGGCGGCGCCCGGCATAATTCCACGCGTGACCTCTGGAAGCGCAAACTTTGCAGTCTTTGAGGCATAAATGAAATCCGTCGCCAATGCGATTTCAAAGCCGCCGCCCATTGCTGCGCCATTGACAGCTGCGATGATCGGTACCGGGCAGTTCATGATGTTGCGGATCATCTGCTCAACGATGGCGTGCTGCTTCTTCCAGGTCTCGTCGGTCATACCATCGCGCTCTTTCAGATCAGCGCCAGTGCAGAAGCCACGGTCACCCGAGCCTGTGAGGATGACACAATTGGCCATGCCAGGATCAACGTAATACTCCTGAAAACAGTCGCGGAGTTCGACCATCATTTCGGTGTTCATGGCATTGAGAGCTTGCGGTCGGTTCATCGTGACCACGGTAATCTTGGGATCGTGAATCTCAACTTTGAGATGCTGGAAGCTACGCTCCATCGCTGATGTCCTCGCTCATGTCATTCGCCAGTTCCGTGATTTGAGTGTGTTATGCCACGAGTACTGCAGAATCCCTATCCGCTGAGTGATTTGCATGTGCGTCCGATTGCGGGTCCCGGGTTGGCACAAGTAGGGTCGGTTTGACCCTTATAACGCGTCTGGCGGTAAGCCAGTTCATAAGATGCAGGAGCCTCATTGATGAGTGAGACGGCCAACGGGCCAGCCGCTGATCTGCCACTGTCCGGCTATACGGTGATTGAGCTTGGCCATAGCGTGGCTGCGCCCTATGCCGGCCTGATCCTGGCAGAGCTGGGAGCAGAAGTGATCAAGGTCGAACGCCCTGGTGTGGGGGATGATGCCCGGGCCTGGGGACCACCATTTGTTGATGACATGTCTGCGGTATTCCACGCGCTGAACCGGCACAAAAAGTCCATCCAGGTCGATCTCAAATCCCCGGAAGGCGTTGCCACAATCCGCGAGTTGGCGCGAAGCGCCGACGCGATAATTCAGAACCAACGACCGGGCCTGGCCAAGGAACTCGGCGTCGGTGAAGATGTGCTTTGCGCCGACAACCCCCGGCTGGTCTATGCCTCGATCCATGCCTTCGGCAAGACAGGCCCATTGGCGGAGCGGCCGGGTTACGATCCTCTCATGCAGGCCTTTGGTGGTGTAATGAGCACGCAAGGCGAGCCGGGACGGCCATCGGTGCGCGTTGGCACATCCATTATCGACATGGGCACCGGCATGTGGACGGCCATGGGAATTCTGACGGCACTTCTGCGGCGTGAGAAGACCGGCAAGGGTGGCGTCGTTGACATGTCACTTTACGAGACCGCGCTCGGCTGGATGACGTATTTTCTGCCAATGTTTGCAATGTCCGGAAAACTTCCCTCAAAAGCTGGTTCCGGTGTTGCGATGATCTCGCCCTATCAGGCCTTCAAGACCAGCGATGGCGAGCTTGTGATTGGCGGCGGCAATGACAATCTTTTCCGAAAGCTCTGTGGCGTGCTCGGCCACCCCGAGTGGGTTGATGACCCGCGGTTTGCCAACAATGGCCTCAGGGTCGAGAACAAGCCAGTTTTGATTCCGATGATCGAAGACGTTACCCAAACCAAGACGGCGCAGGAGTGGGCTGATCTACTGGATGAGGCAGGCGTACCGAACGCGCCGGTCCAAACCATCGACCAGGTGGCATTCCATCCGCAAACGGCGGCGCTCGACATCCTGCGCGGTGAGCCTGGATCGAACCAGCAATTCTTTGGTCTGCCGATGTCGTTTGACGGCAGCCGCCCAGCCCGCGATGAACCCTCTCCCGCACTCGGACGGGATGATGACGAGATTGCCGAACGCGTGAAAGCCAAAGCAGCGGAATAGTTATCCGCACCACCGAGAAGACTGGAGGAAAGACCAGTGAATATTCAGACCAAGATCGATACACCGGCCACAACCAATGACCGGCCAATCGTCGAGACCCTTGCTGAGTTCGTGAGCGAGCTCAAGCATGACGACACTCCAAAGACTGTGCGCACCCGCGCGCTGCATCATATGTTAGATGCCGCCGGCATTGCTTTGGCATCGACGCGCTATGAGTTCGCCCACAAGACGCTTGCAGGCTTGCAAGCCGTTGGTGGTCAAGGCTCCGTGCCTGTTCTTGGAATGCCCGCAACACTGCCGCTGCGCGATGCGGCCATCATGAACGGCTTCCTCTGCCACGGCCTTGATTACGACGACACCCACGTCGCAGCGATCGTTCATCCGACAGCGAGCGTGTTTCCCGCCGTGCTGTCTGCCGCGGCCCACGTTGGTGCAACCGGCGAGGAACTAATCACAGCCTTTGTCGCCGGTGTCGAAACCGCAGCCCGGGTTGGCATGGTGGCCAAAAGCCAGTTCCACCAAGTTGGTTTTCATCCGACGGGCATGGTCGGTATATTCGGATGCGTGTTGGCGGTCGGCAAACTGATGGGCCTCAACAAGAAGCAGCTCATGAGCGCACAGGGCATCGCGGTATCCATGGCGTCGGGAAGCATGGAGTTCCTGGAAGATGGCGCCTGGAACAAGCGCATTCATCCGGGCCTCGCCGCCGGCTCCGCGATCACCGCAGCAGCGATTGCCAAGGAAGGGTTCAAGGGCATTTCGGATCCCTACACGGGCCGCTTCGGGCTCTACAATGCTTACCTTGGTTGCGGTCCTCGAACCAACGACATCGACCTTTCACTGGCTACTGCCGGTCTTGGTGAAACCTGGGAGTTGCTGGCAACGGCGATCAAACCGTTCCCGACTTGCCATTTTTCACATGGTGCTATTGATGCCGCGCTGGCGTTGCGCGATGACGTGGGCGATCCAGCCGAGATCAAGTCAATCCTGGCGCTCCTCCCGGAGGGTGTCCACAAGACCATCTGCGAGCCCGAAGCCAATAAAAAGCGCCCGCAGAACGACTACGATGCCAAGTTCAGCACCCACTTCTTGGTTGCGGCCTCACTGATGCGCGGTCGACTGACGTTGGATGAGCTGGAACCGGATGTTCTGCGTGATCCTGAAATCCTGACCCTGGCCGACAAACTTGACTACGGCGATGACCCTGACAGCCCATTCCCAGACGCCTACTCAGGTGAGCTGGTTATCACGATGAATGATGGCCGGGAGCTGCGCCACCGTGAGCATATCAATCGGGGTGCCGCCGACCGACCGTTGAGCAATGAAGAGATCATCACGAAGTTTGACGATAATGCCGCCATGGCAGTGAGCGACGCGATTGCTGAACGACAGAAGGCGGCAATGCTGGCCCTTGATAGTGCTGATGTTGATGCGGCCGCGTCACTGAGTTGCTTCTCACAGGCAAAATGCTAGTAGGGCATCGAACAACACACCAAAGCCCGGGCATAGACCCGGGCTTTTTGCCGACATGATATGGAGCCGAAGCTGAGATGACCGAGCCCGTGATACCGCGATTGTCTGCCACCGTTCTGCTTGCCCGTGATGGCGACGAGGGAATGGAGATTTTCATGGTCGTCCGGCACCACCAGATTGATTTTGCTTCTGGTGCCTTGGTCTTTCCGGGCGGCTCACTCGATGCAAGTGACCGCGATCCCCGCATTCGCAGCCTGGCCGATGGTGCCGAAGGGTTGAGCGATGATAATCTGGCTTTGCGGGTGGCGGCAGCGAGAGAGTCTTTCGAAGAGTGCGGTGTTCTGTTGGCACGCGATACTGCTACCGGGTCGATCGTCGACGGTCCGCGCGCCACAAAGCTTGGCGAGGCTTATCGCGAGCGGCTCGAGGCCAATGATATCGGCATGGCAGACGTTATGGTAGCGGAAGGCCTGCGGCTGGCGCTCGATGAACTTGTGCCATTCGCCCATTGGATTACACCGATTGGTCTGCCAAAGCGGTTTGACACGCAGTTCTTCCTGGCCCGCGCACCACACGATCATGCCTTGGCGCATGATGGCAATGAAGCTGTCGATTCCGTCTGGATTACACCCGAGCAGGCTCTGGCTGATGCTGACGCAGGGCGTCGCACGTTGATCTTCGCGACGACGCTCAACCTCGACAAGGTCGGCCGCAGCCAGACGGTTTCTGATGCCCTGGATACCGCACGCCAGGAGCAGATTGTGACCGTGTTACCGAAGGTCACAAAGACTGAATCCGGACGCATCCTCGAAATCCCGATCGAAGCAGGTTATGGCCAGAGCTCCTACCACATGGAGGGCGGCCCCGGCAGCGTGAAGCTGGCGCAGAAGACCTAACAGCCCAGCAAAGCTTCCGAGACAAGTTTCCGGGCGACTTTCCGGGCAAGTATTCTGGCCAGTACTCTGGCGAGTTGCCAAGCGAGCAAGAATTCATGGCCCATGTTTGAACCGTGTTGCCGGTTGCAGCGACTTATCTGCAACCAACCACACGGAGCAAATTTATGCATATTCTTGTATCTCTGCTTGGCGCCCTCGGCATGGCTGTTTTCATCCTCTGGCGCATTCAACAAGCCGCTTATCTCGCTCGTGAAGTTGCGGACGCCACCGGAAGCGCCAAGGGTTTGTTCCGACGCTGGAGATGGCGGCGCAAAGTCAATGTCAACCCGATTGATCTGATTGAAGATCCGAGAGAGGCAGCCGGCGTTCTGATGATTGCGGTCGCCCAAGCCGATGGGCGGATCAGCGATGCTGAGCGTCACGTCATCGTCCATCAGATCAAGACATTTTTCGGTGCCACCGATGATCAGGCCGACGCCTTGATTGCGCAAACCGAGTGGTCGGTTCGCGAAGGTATCGATACCGCCGAGATCATGCGTCGACTCACGCCATTACTGCAGAAGACCACCACCCAGGTACAGCGCGGCCAGTTGATCGCGATGTTGAAGGCCACCGCTGCTGCAAACGGCAAGGACGATGAGATGGTTGCGTTCGACATCAGCCGCTTTGCGAAACAGCTGGGTGCGAGTGCCTAGAGCAGCGCCCAAATCAAGCTGTTGGTCAAAGTTCATTTCGAAGAGCAGATATCATGCATAGAAACCAGCAACTTAGCCAAGCGACTCACACTGGATGGAAGCGGGACAGCTATTCCATATCAATACGCGCCCTGATCAGTGCAAGCTGCCTTGTCCTGGCAGTTGGTGGCATCGCTTACCTTCTTTGGGACTTTGATGTTGTTCCGAAACGTGTTGTCGAAACGAGCCGGATCACCGTGACGATTCCTGGCGAGCCGAACCAGACCGTTGGTGCACGAACGAGATCGATTGTCGTTCCACATGGTCGACGATCCGCCACGGCGTGGCAGGTGCAGCTGCCAGACGGACAGTGGATTGATTGCAAGCGGGACTGTGCTGCCGCCTACAAGAGCAGGCTTTAAGTTTCTGGAGAATGACCTTCGGTCTCGGCGGCAAAAACCGGCTAACGAAGCGCGCCACAGCGGGAAACCAGTCGACACAGCTTGGATCGTAGTCTGACGTCACGTCGGCAACTACAATTGCAAAACTAATAACCAATTTAGCGGTTTAGCTTTACGCGAGGCAACAACATGATAATGTGACGGCAAGACCAATCCAGTTGGACGCCTGAAGACAAAAGCGTGAAAGAATAATCACGCAGGCATTGAGCCAGGCGCTGGAGTGAATGCCTTGGAGGGAAGCAGGAACCAAGGTCGCGATGCTCGTCATAACGCGACCCGGAATCCGCGCAAGCAAGAGCCTGACCGGCCTTGCGATACTGATTTTGCCCCTCGTGGCAATCGCCAGAAAAGTGGACATTCTGGCCGCGATAACGCGCAACTATCGACCTATGCCGCACTTGATCTCGGAACGAACAACTGCCGCTTGCTTGTCGCTCGGCCGACGCGGCGCGGGTTTCATGTGATCGACGCCTTTTCGCGAATCATTCGGCTGGGCGAAGGCATATCAACCACTGGTGCACTTTCTGATGATGCCATGGAACGCACGATTGATGCGTTGAAGATCTGCGCATCCAAGATGATGCGCCATAATGTGGTCCGGTCGCGACTGGTTGCAACGGAAGCATGCCGAAGGGCCAGCAACGGCGAGCAATTCATCAACCGCGTGCAGCGTGACCTGGGTATGAACCTTGAGATCCTGACCCGCGAACTGGAAGCCCAGCTCGCTGTATCAGGCTGCGCCCCGTTGATTGACGAAAATTCCGATCACGCGCTCGTTTTTGACATCGGTGGTGGTTCTTCTGAGCTTGTCTGGCTTGATCTGGCGCAGAGAAAGAACAACTGGCGCCGCTCTCTCGCGGATCGTCTTGAAGCAACTGATTGCATCTCAGCCTGGACGTCGCTGCAGGCCGGCGTTGTGACGTTGGCGGAACAGTTCGGCGGTCATGATGTCGATCGGGCTGGATTTGAAGCCATGGTCAGCGAGGTAGAACGTTTGCTCGCGCCATTTGAGGCTGAGCACCAGTTCGCAGAGCGCATAAGAGACGGCAACGTGCACTTTCTGGGTACGTCAGGAACGGTGACAACAGTTGCCGGGATCTTGCTTAATCTCGCGCGCTACGATCGCAATCGTGTTGATGGGTGCTGGCTGGCAGCGGACGATGTGCGCCGCGTGACATACGATTTAGTCGACCAAAGTTACGAAGAACGTGTTGCGCAACCTTGTATTGGTAAAGATCGTGCCGATCTTGTGTTAGCAGGCTGTGCTATTCTTGAAGCCTTAATGCGGACGTGGCCAGCTCGGCGCCTCAGAGTTGCTGACCGTGGCCTGCGAGAAGGTATGTTGACACTGCTTATGGCAGAAGATGCGCAGAAGCGGGCGTCGCGAAGACGTCACGGTCGTCGCTAGAGCACGATATAACTGGAAGACAAATGGCAAGGCGATCCAAGCAAGGCGGCCGCAGCGGCGGGGAGCGCGAACTCACTGTTCGGGTCAAGACCGCGCGTGGGCGAACGACGTCGTCTCAGAAATGGCTACAGCGGCAGCTCAACGACCCATATGTTGCTGCGGCGCGTAGAGCCGGCTACCGCTCTCGAGCAGCCTTCAAGCTGCAGGAGATTGACGACAAACACAAGCTGCTTAAGCCTGGTTTCTGCGTTATCGATCTTGGTGCAGCGCCAGGCGGCTGGACACAGATTGCCGTTGAGCGGGTCAAGGCCCAGGACGGAGACGGCCAGGTCATTGCCATCGACATTTCCGAGATGGAAAGCGTGCCAGGCGCTGAAGTCATTCACCTTGATTTTATGGATGAAGCAGCCCCGGAGCGACTGATCTCGCTCATGCAGGGTGAGTATGCCGACGTTGTTCTTTCGGATATGGCCGCGCCGACAACCGGACACTCGAGGACGGACCACCTGCGGATCATGGCTTTGGCCGAGGCCGCGGCTTACTTCGCCAAGGATGTGCTCCGGCCAGGTGGGTCGTTTCTATGTAAGGTTTTCCAGGGTGGCACGGAAAAGGGCCTTCTCGACGAGCTAAAGCGGGACTACGACAAGGTCCAACATGTGAAGCCGCCTGCCAGCCGGGCTGATAGCTCAGAACTCTACGTGCTGGCGATCGGATTTCGCGGTGAGCGAAACGCCGAACCACCTGCCTAAGGCGCTGCCGGTTTGGGCAATGACGTCAGCGTCTGTACGGCCTCAAGATAGATCGCGGTTGCTTGCACCATCTGGTCGATCGAGACGAACTCATTGATGGTATGTGCTTGGGCAATCGAACCGGGCCCGCAAATCACACACGGAAAGCCAAGGTTGGGAGCATCGGTTCCGCCCGGGAAGGCCGTGATCTCGGGCTCACCGTCGATTACGCTACGTACAGCATCCTGCACCGCTGCTACCAGCGGTGAGTCCAACGGAATGTCGAGCGGCAGCACATTGAGGCTGTGATCGCTGATCGTGTAGTCGAAGTCCGGCCGGGTCGCCTTGACGCGCTCAAGCCGTTTGCGATATTCGGCCTTGATGCCGTCCGCCGTCTCACCGGGTAAATATCTCCGATCAACTTCCATCTCGCAGCGCGCAGGAATGGCAGAGACGAAGTCCCCGCCACGGATGACGGTCATCGAGAACCGACCGGTGCCGCACAGCGGATGAGGCTCGGTCATCTCTTGCAGTTCGCGATTGTAACCGCTGAATGCACTGATCACTGCGCCCATTGCTTCTACGGCATTGATGCCGTTTTCGGGCAGGCTCGAATGTGCTGCCCGGCCATGGGTGATGAAGCTGAGGCACAGCTCACCTTTGTGGGTCGGGCAAATGGCCAACTCGGTTGGCTCTCCGACGATGCCGTAGTCAGCCAACGGCCCGTGCTGCCCTGCATCGGCTGATCCGATCATTGTATGCTCTTCATCGCAGACCCCGCAGATGACGAGATCGCCTTCAAGCTTAATCCCCCCCTCCCGGATAAGTCGGACAACTTCGAGATAGCAGGCGATTGCTGCTTTCATATCACACGAGCCGCGGCCGTAGACATTGCCATCAGCGACGACGGGATTGAATGCCTCGGGATAGTCATCTGCGGCAACGGTGTCGGTGTGTGCCGCTAGCATAACGGTCGCGCCTGTACCCCGGCCTTTGAGGCGCCCCCAGACATTGGGGCGACCGGGGGCGACATCGCGCCGGCCGGTTTCTAGGCCAAGCGCCTCCATGCGCGCGCGCAGATCCTCGGCGAATTCTTCCTCCCTCAAACCCGGTCCTGTCGGATTGTCGAATGGATTGACGCTTTCCATGGCCACCATCGCACAAAGATCCTCAACCAGACGATCGCTGTTAGGCTGTGGTGCGTTCCTGATTTTCGAATTGTCCATTGCCGTCCGCTGCCTTTTCGGGAAGGATTACGCAGACAGTGATAATGCAATGCTGTTGGGTTGGCGAGTGGCCGGCAACCGACAGTAAATGGGGGAATTCCAATATGGCGCCACCGTTTAGCGCAGCAGAATACGAAGACCGGCAAAACCGCACGCGGCGGGCGATTGCGGAACGTGAGCTCGATGCCATCGTCGTCGGCGACCCTTCGAACATCAACTGGCTAACGGGCTATGATGCGTGGTCGTTCTATACGCCACAGGTTTTGATCATCGGCCCAGAGATCGGGCCCGTTTGGATTGGCCGCTTGATGGATGCAGGCGCTGCCAAATTCACGACCTATCTTACTCCGGAACAGGTTGTTCCGTTCCCCGAAGAATTGGTTCAGCGGCCCGACACACACCCCGCTGTGTTCGTCGCCGACTGGATGACCCAAGCAGGTCTTGGCGCCAAACGCATCGGCTATGAAAGCGACGTCTACTATTTCTCACCGGCCATGCGCGACTACCTGGTGAAGAGCATGCCCAATGCACAATGGTCCGACGCCAACCTTCTGGTGAACTGGCAACGTCTGATCAAGAGTCCAGCAGAGCTTGATGTGATGCGCCAGGCTGCGACCATCGCTGGCCTAGTCATGCAAACGGCCTATGATGGAACCGCTCCGGGCGTCCGCCAATGCGATCTCATGGCGGAAGTCGCAGCGGCTCAGATCCGCGGAACGCCAGAGTTCGGCGGCGACATGCCAGCTATCCATCCGCTTGTGCTAGCAGGTGAAGCTGCCTCGACAGCGCATCCGCTGTGGACAGATGCGCCATTCGAGCAGGACCAAACAGTTGCCTTCGAGTTGGGCGCCTGCCACAAGCGCTATAACTGCGGCCTGGCAAGAACGGTTCATCTTGGCAATCCACCAGCGAAGTTGCTCGACACGGCCAAAGCCGTCGAGGAAGGCATTGAGGCTGTACTGGCAACTCTCAAGGCTGGTGCCACCGGAGATGCCTCCCATTCAGCCTGGCAAGGCGTCCTCAACCGCTATGGCCTCACGAAGGAGAGCCGCATCGGCTACTCGATCGGTGTTGGTTATTCACCTGACTGGGGCGAGCATACCATCAGCATTCGACCTGGAGACATGACACCGATCCCAGAAAACGCCGTGATCCATGTGATACTCGGAATGTGGATGGAGGATTGGGGAATGGAACTCAGCGAGACAATCCATATCAGGGCCAACGATGCGGTCTGCCTGACCGACTTCCCTCGCGCCGTGCATGTCAAGAACTAGATATCCGAGCATACGATCAACCCAGCGCTCTGAGTGAAGAAAGGACGTTACGTCATGAGCCGGCTTTCGAGCGAACAAATCGAAACGTTTTGGCGTGACGGGGCCATTGTTGCGGAAGATGCCGTGGCGCCGGAGACATTGTCTGGGCTGCGCGAGGAGTTCTCGCAATGGGTCGACGAGAGCCGAAAGCAGACTGCCGCTTATGGTGAGATCTCGGATGGACGCCCGCGCTTTGACCTCGATGACGACCATACAGCAGAGCGACCATCTCTGAGACGCGTCGCATCACCGACCGACATCTCGGCAATCTTCAGCAATGCTGCCTTTGATAGCGCGATGACCGACATGGCCGCAGATCTGCTTGGCCCAGATGTTCGCTTTCACCACGCCAAGGTCAATTCAAAGCTGCCGAAGACGAAAACCATCGTCAAATGGCATCAGGACTTCACGTTTGATCCGCACAGCAATGATGACACCCTGACAGCTCTGCTGTTCCTGGATGATGTCACGCTTGGGAACGGACCACTGATGATTGCACCAGGCTCACATCGTGGACCGCTCCATTCGTTATGGCGGGACGGCGTGTTCACTGGTGCGGTCTCCGACGATGTCTCAGCTGCCTTTGAGGCGGCCGCGCAGCCCTGCTATGGGCCGGCCGGCTCTGTCTGTCTGATGCATTCCAGGGTCGCGCATGCCTCAACGGCCAATGATTCTGATCGCGCGCGGACGCTCTACATTGTAACCTACGCCGCAGCTGATGCAGTGCCATTGTCACCGATTGCCGTTCCAAGCCCAGACGCTGGCCGCATTGTGCGCGGTCGTGAGCCTGGTCGAATCAGATCCACGGACTTCATGATGGAAACGCCCGAGGTTCCCACCGGGGCATCGTTCTTCGTGCAACAAGCCGAGGCAAGCTAGCCGTCGCCACATCGAGGAGAAAGTTATGCGCAAGCCGTTTCCAAACTCCGGTCAAGCCAAGGACGATGTTCTCGCACAGCTGCGTGCGCTCAAGCACGATGATGCCAATTGGTCCGGCGGGCGCGTTCCACTCTTCGTCTTTAAAGGCTCCGACGACGCCGCAGAAATCTCCCGCGATGCCTTCAATCTGTTCTTCACCGAAAATGCCCTCGGGCGGACGCGTGCGTTCCCAAGCCTGTTGCAGATGGAGCAGGATATCGTCGACATGGCACTCGATCTTTTCCAGGCACCTGATGAGGCGACTGGATTTGTGACAACGGGCGGCACTGAGAGCATCATACAAGCGGTCCAGACCTGCCGGGACTACGAGCGTGCCAAGCGAGCGGATCCGGCTCACCGCGGTAACATCGTAATGGCCTACTCAGGTCACCCCGCCTTCGACAAGGCGGCCGGCCTGATGGATTTGGAAGTGCGTCGCGTGCCTTGCACACCTGACTATCGGGCTGATGTTGGTGGCTTAGAAGACGCGATTGATGGCTATACGATCATGGTGGTTGGTTCAGCACCATGCTTTCCGTATGGCGTATTCGACCCGATCGAAGAACTGGGCGCACTGGCGATACGCCGCAACATATGGCTCCACGTCGATGCCTGCGTCGGAGGATACCTGGCGCCTTTCGTGCGCCAATCCGGACGCCACGTCCCGGCGTTCGACTTCTCGTTGCCCGGCGTGCGTTCCATGTCGGCTGATCTGCATAAGTTTGGCTTCGCGCCCAAACCCATTTCTACGGTGTTCTATCGTGACCCCGACAGGGCAGCCCACCACGGCTTTGAGTTTCATGACTGGCCAAACGGGCGCTTTGCAACGACGACCATTGTCGGCACCCGTGCTGGCGGCGCCATTGCAGGTGCATGGGCCTTGTTCCAGCACCTTGGCCGGGACGGCTACACGGCCATTGCCAATGACTTGATGACAGGAATCGAAGCCTATCGAGCAGGGATTGCAGGTATTGATGACTTGCAGGTGCTGGGGGCGCCAGAACTGTCCATTGTAGCTGTCGGCTCTGAAACGATAGACGTTTTCCGTGTCGCCGAGAGCATGCAGGAGAAAGGCTGGGTGCCTGGCCTCTTGCAGAAACCCAAGGCACTGCACCGCATGATGTCGATGCTGCACGTCGCGTCGATGCCGCAATATCTCGAAGATTTGAGCAGTGCGACAGCGCTTATTGCAAAGAACCGAGAGAAAGCCGCCACAATTGCAGCCGAGTATTGAGACGCAACTGAGTTTGTCAGTGAGGCTCCGGACGTGGTTAACAGGACAGATAGTGCTCGACGAGACGATCTCGCGTATCGGCTCGCAATGGCCGGAGTGCGATCGATCTCGCTATTAATCTTGATTTTTCTCTGGTTCGCAGGCGGTGCACTTGCCGCTGAGCCGACTAAACAAAACGCGCCGAAAGCCAAAGACGACCCAAACTGTATCGAACAGTATCGCCGCGTGTGCACCAAAGTGCGTACCCGAAAGTGCCGCGTTGTGATGAAAGAGGATTGCTCCATGCGGCCGGCCAACCGCTGCCGGGACAAGCTGGTCGAGAAGTGCGTCCCGCAGGCCCGGCAGGTGTGCCGGAACGTAGGCGGCCGCAACGAATGCCGATATGAAACGAAACGCAGGTGCCAACGCGTTATTCGCCAAGTCTGCGACCGCCGCCTTGAGCGCCGCTGCAAGCGCGTACCGCGTACGGTCTGCACGAATGAGCCGGAGACGCGCTGTGAACAGCGCCGGTTCTACGCATGTTCCGGCAGGAAGAAGACCGAAGCTAAGAAACCAGAGAAGCAGTAATCATGGGCATTGAGATCCGCGAGGCGGACGGGCGCGATGCCGAAGTGATATCGGCGTTGAACGTAGATGTTCAAAAACTGCATTCAGAAGTTCATCCGTGGCGCTTCAAAGAACCAGGTCCGGATACGTTTCCGTCACATGCCGCGGCGGAGTTTATCGCCAAGCCAAATCACTTTGCCTTTCTCGCCTACGATGAAGGCGAGGCCAAAGGTTACGTCGTTGCAGAGATCCGCGAATAACCCGAATCGAGCAAGGTTCGCTCCCACTCGATGGTCTATGTGCACCACATCAGTGTTCGACCAAGTGCGCAACGGCGAGGCATTGGGCAAGCACTCCTCGCGGCCGTGAAGGCGCGGGGAGAAGAGAGTGGCATCACACTGCTGGCGCTGGATACCTGGTCATTCAACGACCAAGCGCTCGCGTTCTTCAAAAAGTGTGGCCTTGTTCCTTACAACATCCGCCTTTGGAACAAGACCGACTAGCCATATTCACTCGGCCCTATCTGTTGTCTTCTGCCGTACGTGCGACCTCGACGTTTAGCGCCTTGAGCTCATTGAGAGTCACACTTCTCACCAGGTCAACTGACCGCCAACAGTCACGCCGACCGTTTTTTTACTCAGACCGCGACCAACACCGCCATGTACTGTCAGGCGGCTACCCGGTCCGGCTACATTGCGGCCAATTACGCCAGCAACACTCAGACCAAGCGCATCCGTGCCTTCAAAATTGCCGTAACCCAGCCTGATACCAAAACTTTCATCGGCGACAAAATCTGGCATCTTGAGCGCCAAAGCCATCGCAACACCCTCTGAATTCTCGTCGATCTGCCGGCGCTGTCGGCGGCCGTCGTCTTGCAGTTCGGCAATATCATTGGCATTTGAACTGATGTTGTTCGCGTTGTCGTCGGCCGCGTTTTGGGCGTTGTCGGCTGCAATCGAAGCAAGGTCGGCCGATCTCTGGGCAGCCTCAATGTCGGCTGCACATTGAGCCGTATTGCCTGAAGCGCACGTTTGCGCCAAAGCTGGCTGCAGTGTCAAGATGGACGTAAGCATCGCAGTTCCTAATGCAACTGCTAGCCTTCCTCTTCTTAGAATTCGCATAAGCCATACCCATCGCGATCGTTGAATATCTGCCTAGCTGGGGCGGAACCCGTTGCTTCGATCCGACTGCCTTGGAATCGCAGCACTTAGATTTCCAACACGGCAGTCGCCCATCCGGTGTCCCCGCTCTCCACTGACTATGCAGGTAGATCAAAAGGTACTAACGAGCAGCGCTAGGACAGCGTTATGCTGATTGCGAATTGTGTGCGACTGACGGCCAACACAGCTGCAAAACTGCCACACCGCGGAGGTTGCTTTTCTTTAGAATGGTCACTGGCCTCTGAGCCGTTCCACCTCAGCCTTGAGGCTCTCTATCTCGGCCTCCATCTTATCGAACTGATGCTTGACGAGATCCATATCGAACTTGCGCGGAATGTGTTGCGGACAGTTGACGTCCCAGGCCGTTACGGTGAAGAGGAAGGCGCGCTCGGGGCGAGCTTGATAACCTGTCGGCATAAGGCGTGCCACTGAGTCAGGGTCATCCTCGACCGCCCGCAAACGCCCCCAAACCTTCACGCGTTTCTGGTGCATGTAGTCCATGAAAAAAATGTGGGCCCGGTCATTCTCAGCAAGATTGCCGATGCTCACATATTGGCGATTGCCACTGTAATCCGCGAAGCCAAGCGTCTTCTCGTCAATCACCTTGAGGAAGCCTGGCGGTCCGCCGCGATGTTGAATATAGGGCTGGCCATCGGCAGACGCCGTCGCCAGGTAGAAGCTATCGCGCTCGGCAATAAATCCAGCAAAGTCACTTGTGATCTTGTCAGGCCAGTCACGCTTTTCAACGCGCTTCTGGAACATGTCGCGACTGCCGCGTGCTTGTTGTGCCCGCTTGACCGAGTCTGTGAAGGCGACATCCGATATGAATCCATCATTCGCATCGTCCATCTTGGTTGCCTCCGCCACTACTCAATCTTCATTCGCACATCGCTATTCCCACTCGATCGTACCAGGTGGCTTCGAGGTGATGTCATAGACAACGCGATTGATGCCCTTCACCTCATTGATGATGCGCGTCGCGGTCCGCCCCAGGACTTCGTGTGGAAATGGGAAGTAGTCGGCCGTCATACCGTCGGTTGATGTAACGGCCCTGAGGGCACAGACGTGATCGTAGGTCCGCGCGTCTCCCATCACGCCGACGGTCTTGACCGGCAGCAAGACCGCAAACGCCTGCCAGATATCATCGTAAAGACCGGCTGAGCGAATTTCATCCAGGTAGATGGCATCGGCCTGGCGCAGAATGTCGAGCTTCTCTCGCGTGATATCTCCGGGAATGCGAATGGCAAGACCTGGCCCCGGGAAGGGATGGCGGCCAACGAACGTTGCCGGCAATCCCAGTTCCTTGCCAAGCTCGCGCACTTCATCCTTGAACAATTCACGAAGCGGCTCGACCAGCTTCAAGTTCATCCGATCCGGTAGTCCGCCGACATTATGGTGAGATTTAATCGTCACCGAAGGTCCACCAGTGAAGGAGACACTTTCAATCACGTCAGGGTACAGCGTGCCCTGAGCGAGAAACTCTGCACCGCCCAGCTTCTTTGCCTCGGATTCGAAGGTCTCGATGAACAAGCGGCCGATGACCTTGCGCTTTTGCTCAGGATCGGAAACCCCGGCAAGCTCTTTCAAGAAGATGTCCGACGCGTCGACATGGACGAGCGGAATGTTGTAATGGCCCCGAAACAGCGAAACGACTTCGTCGGCTTCGTTCTGGCGCATCAAGCCGTGATCAACAAAAATGCAGGTTAGCTGATCACCGATGGCTTCGTGAATGAGCACGGCGGCGACCGAGGAATCCACACCGCCGGATAAGCCGCAAATGACTTTGCCCGAACCCACCTGTGCCCGGATCTGCTCCACCGCCGTGGAGCGGAAGTGCGCCATTGACCAATCACCGGCGATCCCCGCGATGCGGTGGACGAAGTTTGACAGCAGCTTTGCGCCATCTGGTGTGTGCACGACCTCCGGGTGAAACTGCACAGCATAAAGCTTGCGTTCTTGGTCAGCGATGGCTGCGAAAGGCGCCCCTGACGACACGCCGACCACTTCAAAGCCTTCCGGTAGTCGTGTCACCCGATCACCATGGCTCATCCAGACCTGGTACTTCTCACCGGCCTGCCACACGTCATCGAACAGCGGTGTGGAGGATTTCACTTCCAGCTCAGCGCGGCCAAACTCGCGATGATGGCCACCTTCGACCTCTCCGCCGAGTTGCTCCACCATGGTCTGCTCGCCATAGCAGATGCCGAGGACTGGAAGGCCGGAACCGAATACCCAGTCAGGCGCGCGCGGTGTACCCATTTCAGTAACGCTGGCGGGTCCTCCGGAGAGGATGACAGCGCTCGGCTTGAGGCGCTCCAGTGCGCTATCAGCACTGTTGAATGGAACTATTTCCGAGTAGACGCCAGACTCACGTACACGACGTGCGATGAGCTGTGTCACCTGGCTGCCGAAATCGATGATGAGAACGGTATCTGTCATACCAAGCAGCTACGACAACTGGGCACTTGGCGCAACGTGCATCCTGAAGCATTCAACCGGCTTTTGCGCCAGTGGTGCTCAATCCTGTTCCGAACGCTCAACAGTATGGCTGTCATCAAGCGCCAATTCCTTCAAAGTGCTCAGAACAAGCTCGATGTGATCGTAAACCCAGAAATGACCGGCTCCGGGAAGCTTGTGAACCGTGCAGTTAGGGATCATCTCGCCCAGGCGCAGCGCCGCCCTGACGGGTACGATGTTGTCGATCAGGCCCTGCCAAAGAGCGGTTCTTGCTACGATCTGATCGAAGTTCACGTTCCAAGGTTGCGAGAAGATCCGCATATCAGAACGCATACCTTCGCCGCCCTGCTTCAGACTTTCCCCAACATCTTCAATGACTTGAGCGCGCAACTCCGGATTATTCATGATCTCCGCATCAGGCTTCGGTAGCAGCTTGAGGAAGATGCTGTACTTCAAGCGGGGCGCGATCCGAAACAAGGTGTTCATAGGTATTAGCCCAGCACGCAATAGCCATCCCCTCGGCGGTGCCTGCAAAAAGATCAGGCGCTCGCGACGATTGAGCGGAATATCGTTCTGCAATTCGTGGATTGGACCAACCGGCCCAAACAGGACCATTCCCTGGACGCGATCACCATGGGCCGCTGCTGTGGCCACGGCAAATGGCGCACCACCCGACACGCCGATCAATGAGAAACGATCAATCTCGTATGCATCCAGGATGGCATCTACTTCTGGAAGCCAGTCCTGCAATGTGCGATTCGCCTGCGTGGTCGAACGGCCAAAACCGGGTCGGTCGGCAGCAATGATTCGCAACCCGAGCTTCTTTGCGATTTGGTCGGTTACGCGGAACATGAGCCTTGTGCCGGGGATACCATGAAACGCCAATGCCGGCAGACCGTTGGGATCGCCAAACTCCATCACACCGAGAATGCGGCCGCCTGGACGGCCTAGTTCCCGGACATTGGCGCTCGACTGACTCATTTGGCTCTTTCGAGGATTGCGATAAAGAACCCATCGGTCTGGTGATTGTGCGGTGTTAGTTGCAGCGTCTTTTCCGATCCATCAGCCGATGGTGGCATTTCGCCAGGCAATGTCGCAGACCACTGTTCCGCAACAGGGACCAAGCTGAATTCGGGACACTCCGCAACAAACCAGGCGACTTGGTCAGCATTCTCTTCCGGTAGAACCGAACAAGTGACATAAACCAGGCGCCCGCCGGGGCGAACAAGAGCCTTTGCGCTTTGCAGAACGCGTTGTTGTTCTGCTATTCGCGTCGCCAGATTGGCTGGTTTCACACGCCACTTAGTGTCGGGACGGCGCCGCCAGGTGCCTGACCCGGTGCACGGCGCGTCAATGAAGACCGTATCAAATTTTGGCCCGAGCTCATTCAGAGCAGCATCATCGCCCGCATCCATGACCTGGACATTGCGTGCCCCGGCCCGTCGCAGGCGCTCAAAGATCGGTCTGAGTTGCTGCCGGTCAGCGTCATAGGCGTAAAGCTGGCCGGTATTCTGCATCTGCGCTGCAAACGCCAGAGTCTTACCGCCAGCTCCGGCGCACAGGTCCATGACTTGTTGGCGTGGGCCGGCACCGGCCAAGGCCGCCGCAATCTGGCTACCCTCATCCTGAACCTCAAACCAACCACGACCGTGCGCGGCTTCGACTTCGACATTTGGTGTTCGGGCTGTCCCGGTCGGTGCTGGTAGCCGGATGCATTGCGGTGCGAAGCCACCGTCAGAAAGATCGAACTTCGACAAAGCGCGGACCACTTGCTCCTTGGTTGCCTTGAGTGCATTGACGCGAAGATCGACCGGCGCCCTGGTACTTAGTGCTTGAGTCTGAGCGACCGTTTGAGTACCAAACGCCCGCTCTAGGGAGTTTGACAGCCATTCGGGAAAGTCCCCTTGGATGTGGGGTGATAGTTCAGCTGATAGTTCTGAGCGAAGGCCGCTGGTCTCTTCCGTGGTTAGCGCACTCAGCGCATACTTGGAACCATCCGCAAAGCGTTCAACGTCGTCCGCACTGACACCGAAGGCACGTGGCGCAGCAGCAATGATCAGGGCCCGTGGCGTGTCGGATTGCATTTGGGCCGCGAGCGAGTTCTTACGGCGTAGGACATCGTAGACCAAGTTGCCGATGGCCGAGCGATCGCCGGAACCGGCAAATCGATTCGACTTCCCCCAATCGCTGAGTGCAAGAGCGACAGGGCGATGCCGTCCGAGAACTTCGCTCAGAACCTCAACTGCAGAAGCTAAACGCGCACCGGGTTTCACTGATCAAATATTGCCTTGATAATTCGGGCTTTCCCGCGTGATCGCAATGCTGTGCGGATGGCTTTCACGCATTGCGGATGGCGAGATCCGAACAAACTGGGCGCGATCTTGAAGTTCCTTGAGGGACGACGCACCGACGTAGCCCATGCCGGCTTTCAAGCCACCAACCAACTGGTGCAGGACACTCGAGACAGGACCCTTGTAAGGTACCTGGCCTTCGATTCCCTCTGGCACCAGTTTGAGAGCATCCTTCACTTCCTGCTGGAAGTAGCGATCAGCAGAGCCACGTGCCATCGCGCCGACTGAGCCCATTCCGCGGTAGGACTTATAAGTCCTCCCCTGGAACAGATAGGTCTCGCCCGGAGCTTCGTCGGTTCCTGCCAGGAGTGATCCCACCATCACACAGCTGGCGCCAGCTGCAATGGCTTTGCCAACGTCTCCGGAGTACTTGATACCACCGTCAGCTATAATTGGCGTGCCGGATTTACTTGCGGCCTCCGCGCAGTTCATGACAGCCGTCAGCTGCGGCATCCCAACGCCTGCGACGATCCTTGTTGTACAGATGGAACCGGGGCCGATACCGACCTTGATCGCATCAGCACCGGCATCGATCAGCGCCAGCGTCGCGTCGCCGGTGGCCACGTTGCCGGCCACAACCTGCACGCTGTTCGAGAGCTTCTTGATGCGGCTTACTGCATCCAGAACCTTAACCGAGTGACCGTGCGCGGTATCAACGACAATCAGATCGCATCCGGCATCAACCAGTCGTTCCGTGCGCTCAAATCCGTCTTCGCCTACGGTTGTGGCAGCCGCGACACGCAGCCGACCCTGATCATCCTTACAGGCATGCGGATTGTTCTGCGCCTTCTCGATGTCCTTCACAGTTATCAGACCGACACAGCGGTAGGCCTCATCAACAACCAGGAGCTTCTCGATCCGGTTTTGATGCAACAGTCGCTTGGCTTCGTCTCGTGACACCGTCGTACTCACGGTGACGAGTTCCTTCGTCATCAATTCTGCAATTGGCTGGTTGGCGTCGGTGGCAAACCGGACATCGCGGTTGGTTACAATGCCGACCAGCTTGCTCGGGCCATTCGTCCTTGGGTTCTCAACGACTGGAATGCCCGAGATCTTATGCTCAGACATCAGCGCGAGTGCGTCGGAGAGCTTTGCCTCTGGCGCAATCGTCACGGGATTGATGACCATCCCGCTTTCAAACTTCTTGACGCGTTCGACTTCCTTGGCCTGGAACTCAGGGTCAAGATTGCGGTGAATGACACCAACACCACCAGCTTGCGCCATGGCGATGGCTAGTCCTGCCTCGGTCACGGTGTCCATGGCCGAGGACAAAATCGGTATATTCAGCGAGACGGTCTTGGTGACGTTCGTGCTAACGCCGACCTGGGTCGGCAGGACCTCGGATTCCTGTGGAACCAGAAGTACGTCATCGAACGTCAGCCCGACGTCCGATGCAATAACGCGCGGGCTTGCAGCCATCGAATTTCTCCATAACTGCTGAAAACGATCAGCGATTCTGAGCGGTTTCGCAGTGCGGATAGCACGTCCCGTTCATTTGGGGAAGGGGGGCGTGCGGCTTTGGGAAAACCAATGGGAATCTGGCAATAGTCAGATTTCATTGACGAACGCGCTGACAGGGCCACCGCATATGCCCCATTTCAATGCTCAATCGGTCGCTGCCGAATTAACCACCACTGGCGATCGTCAGCTGGCTCAGCAGCTGGCAGAGATCATTCTGACGGATGAATTTTCAATGCGCGCGCTCAAAGCTGTGCAGCAGCTGGAGCTTCGGGACTGGGCTATCGGTGCCGGCTTCGTACGGAACGTCATCTGGGACAGTCTTCATGGATTTGATGCCCGAACACTGCTCCCTGACATCGATGTTCTCTATTTCGATCGATCGTGCCTGGCTGCGTCGCGCGACCGTGAGATTGAGTGCCTGCTAAATGAGTCGCACCCAGATCTGCCGTGGTCGGTACGCAATCAGGCCCGTATGCACCTCCGCAATGGCGATCCGCCATATCGCTCGACCTTCGATGCCCTGCACTACTGGCTGGAGAAACCGACAGCCGTAGCAGTCAGGTTTAATCGATCGGACCAGCTTGAAATCCTGGCTCCGTTTGGCCTGGACTGTCTGATTGGTATGCAGGGCGAGCCAACGCCTCGAGGACTGCAGAAGTACGACCAATATCTGGCGCGTATGCGCGCGAAAGACTGGCCGGCGACATGGCCCAAAGTTCAGGTTACAGGATTGTCCTCGTCGCGGTGAACCGGCCTGGCTATTGATTAGCTGGGACGCGTCACCGCCGCTCCGGCTAACTCGCCAAGGTGCGCGGCCAATGCCGAGTTGCTGGAAAAGGCCGGCACACCTGCCTCGGCCTCAATCTCTGCCAAGACATCGTAAGTCTTGAGGTTGGTGCAGGACATGAAGACAGCGTCGACTTCCGTGGACTTCGCCAGTTCGACTGCTGCGCGCTTCGTGTAGGCTGGGTCAATACGCGCGACCTTGGCATCCTCGCCTTCGTTGAAGGAACCGAAAGCGACTGTTTCGACGCCAGCTTCAGTCATGACATCGCGCAAGATGTTACTGACGCTCTCAATATACGGCGATAGAAACGCCAGCCGTTTGACGTCGTGCTTGCGACACATGTGGATCAGCGCTGAAACAGGATCCGTGACTTGGGCTGTGCGACAGCCGGCGTTCATGAGTGCCGAGACTTTGTTTGGGCCGATTACGGCCGAGCCAGAGGTACAGCAGTAGGCGACAGCATCAAACGACAATGAACGGGGCAGGAGCGTTGCTGAGCTTTCAATATGATTGGCCATGTCGGCCAGCGTTTCCCTCGTAACATCCGGCGCATTGGGAACCCGACTGATGTAAACATCCGCTGCTGACGGAGGAAAGTAGCGATGGATGTCCGGTTCTAGCGTTTCATCCGTTTGCAAAACGACCAAACCAATGGTGGGACGCCTGTCGGAGTCGTCAAGCAGCTCATAGGCGTATGATGTCATGGAGGGAGCCTTCGGGCAGATTTCAGTCGCGACCGCCGAAGCTTAGCCATAGGCAGCGGCACAACCAAACAAATTCGAGCTTGGCAATCCAACCAACGCAAGAAACAATTCTTTTACTTGGCGATTCCTTGTCGCCGGGAGATGCTGGCAGGCGTGATTAGTTCATAATAGTGGTCTTGCCGCGATGCATTCTCGAAAATCAGTGTCTCAAGTCTTGCTCTTCCTGATCGGTCTACTTGTCCTTGTGGCTGCCGGAGCCGTCGGGAGCGCAAAGGCGCAGCAAGGCCATCACGGTGAAGGACACGATGAGCTGCATCATTGGTACCTCACCCTTAGAGACTGGAAAGGACGCCCCTGCTGCGATGGCACAGACTGCCGCCCCACGCGAAGTCGTTACATCAAAGGCCGCCTGGAAGTGCTCGTTGATGGTGAGTGGACGAAGGTGCCGGCGCACAAGATCCTGTCTGAAACCAGTCCGGACCTGCGCACGCACGTCTGCAGCCCGGGCCCGGAGTCCAACTACCCGCGCGGCTTCATCTTTTGCGTTGTCTTGGGGCCCGGGGTCTGAGGACGAGAAGCTGACCGCACCGTGCGCGGTTTTCCGGTCAGCCAACTTGCCAATGTTTCGGAACTATGCCGGTCGGTCGCCTTTCACTGTCACGCGGAAGCCCGAGCGCACGTTTGGATAGTAATCCCAGATCGCGAGATGCTGCACGCAGCGATTGTCCCAGAAGGCAACTGAACCGGGCTGCCAGCGGAAGCGGACTTGGAAGTCGGCAGACGCGCAGTGCTCGTGAAGCATACGCAGAATGGAATCGCTCTCGAGGCGCGGCACGTCGTTGATGCGGGTCGTGAAGATGGGGTTCACGAAAAGGCACTTCCGACCGCTCACAGGATGTGTTCGGACCACGGGGTGGTCTGCATAGGGATAAGTTTTGCCAGCGTCGTTGACGCCGAGGTTTGAATAGCGACCGCGATACTGCGGCTCACCATCGTGGCGTGCGGTCAGTCCCGACAGATATTCCTTCATCCGGTCCGACAATGCATCGTAGGCGGCATACATGTTTGAGAAGAGCGTATCGCCGCCGTACTCCGGCACAGTCTTGAGGTATAGGATTGAACCCAGTGGTGGCTCTTCATCGCACGACACATCCGAATGCCAGCGCTCGCCCGCAATGTAAGTCGAATTCTTGTCAGTGTGGATCGGCAGAATTTCAGGGTGACCCTCCGGCCCCGGAATGGCGGGATGAACATGCAGCTCACCAAAGCGCCGACCAAACGCTTTGTGGCTTTCGTGATCCAAATCCTGGCCTCGGAAGAATATGACACAGTGCTCGGTCAGGGCCTGGTGAACTTCCTCAAACGTTTGGTCGTCCATTGGCTTGGAAAGATCAACACCTTCGATCTCGGCGCCCACTCTGGCGGTTACCGGGTTTACCTTAATCTTCTCATACTGCATTGAATCTTCACTCCCTTCAGTAGGGCTTATTCAGCTACGTGGTTGCATTCAGATTAGGTGTGGTTGGTACGCATCGTCAATTTCGGTTGCGATGATTTCCGATGATGATCGGCAGCTATGGGGATCGGGAAATGCAGCGCAAGGTCAGCGGCGCATTGGTACTCAGGGCTTGATAGTCCCGAACACGCGCCGACCAGGCATCGTTCAAAGATTCCGGACGATGGTCTACAGCGTCCGCGTGCGTTGCAAAGCTGGCGACCATGACATGCTTGCCAGGGGCCGTCGTTGACAGGAATTTTGCTGCGACTTCGAAGCCTGACTTGGTGGAGATATGAGGCAGGTACGTCTGGATGCACCAGCTGCCGTAATCCTCATCATGACCGTCAACTGTACCAACTATGACATTGAGATTGGCGTAGCTCGGGCCGTCGCCTCCTTCAGCTGCCACGCGCCATTCTTCGGCGGCAATCAGCATTTGCGAACCTATTCGATGTCCCATCATCTCCCGCGTTAAGGGCGGCTGGTTTGGTTTGATTTGGGCCGGGCTCGGATCGAGGAACGTGCGCGTATCCTCGCCGCCAAAGAAGGCTGCGAAACCACGTTGGCCGCCGGCATCGTTGCCGTTCAGCATTCTTGGGGCGCCGCCTGGCCCAAGCACTTCGTAGTGCGCGCCCCACGTGTATCCCGGGCGCGCCAGCTTTTCCGGAATGTGTACGTC
Organism: Hyphomicrobiaceae bacterium; assembly: GCA_965247245.1. Taxonomy (GTDB): domain Bacteria; phylum Pseudomonadota; class Alphaproteobacteria; order Rhizobiales; family Hyphomicrobiaceae; genus Tectiglobus. The sequence continues at coordinate 300,512 of CBDFGV010000002.1, forward strand.
ATGAAACCAGTCGAGGTATGCTTCCTCGTTGGCGGTCGCGATGTCGTACATGATCAGCCAGATTGCGTTACTCATTAGGCGCTCCTTGTTGGCAATCAGGCGGGTCTCAGGCAGCTACACCATTTGCTGTTGTCATACTGGCCGGTCACCACACACAGTGACGCGGTAGCCAAGCCGCTTCTTAGGGAAGTAATCCCACAGCGCATAATGCTGAGCGCAACGGTTGTCCCAAAACGCTATTGACTTTGGCTGCCAGCGGAAACGGCAGTGGAACTCAGGCGTGCGCACGTGATCGAACAACATGTCCAGCAATGCCCGGCTCTCCTTCTCCGCCAGTCCATCGATGCGGGTCGTGAAGCCCGAGTTGACAAACAAGCACTTGCGCTGCGTTACCGGGTGGGTACGGACAACGGGATGCAGTGAGCGCGGATATTCCTTGGCATCCATACCGAGCGTGCCCCGATGCACATGCTCAGATTCGTGCCAGGCGCTCAGACCTGACAGGAACTCCTGCATGGGCTCGGAGAGAGCCTCATAGGCCGCATACATGTTTGCAAACATGGTATCGCCGCCAGAAGGTGGCAGCTCGTGCATATGAAGGATACTGCCCATGGGTGGTTCAGCATCGCAGGACACGTCCGAATGCCAACGGTTTCCTGCGATCGCTTTCGATTCACCATCAGCCTTGATAACGAGGATCTCTGGATGGCCGTCCGGAGCAGGTGCCGTTGGATGGATATGGAGCTCGCCGAAACTGCGCCCGAAGGCCTTCTGCTGGTCCCAATCGATGTCCTGATCCCGGAAGAAAACAACAAGATGGTCGGCCAGCGCGTCATGTATTTCCTGGTACGTCTGGTTGCCGAGAGGTTGGCGCAAGTCAACGCCATGGATCTCAGCTCCAATGACCGGATTGAGTGGCTCAACCTGGATTGTCTCGTATGCTCGCTCAGTCATGGGACCTCCCACTCCATTCATTTTTGCGGCCTCTTGCTTGGCTAGCCACGGCATAACCTGCAGGCCCTTCTTGGCGGTCATTTCACTTTAGTTTGCAGATCCAAGCCAGTCCTTTTCGAATATGGATCTGATCATTCACCGCCCGTCTGCCGCGGTCTGATCGCATTCCTGTGTTTCGCCGAGACAAATAGGCGGTTACTCGGGTCATAAGTTTGCAGAAAGTGGCCGGCACTGATATCCGACCAGGACGAGTGGGCGGCAGGACACGCAACTGCGGAGAAAAGACTTCATGGTCACACGGCTTGGCTTTATCGGTTTTGGCATTATGGGTGAGCGCCTGTTGCGCGCAGCGCTCAATCACGACAAGTCGGTCATCATCGTTACAGGTGCTTATGATCCGAGCGGCGCGACAACAGCGAAACTGCACGATATCGATCCCAACCTGGTCGCGTTTGAGAGTGCCGCTGATGTTATTGCGGCCTCAGATTGCCTCCACATTGCCTCACCCCCTTCAAGCCATTTGGCCTATCTCCAACAGTGTTGCGATGCCGGCAAAGCCGCTCTGTGCGAGAAGCCGCTCTCTACAAATGTCGATGAAGCCACGACAGCCGTTGACCTGTTGACATCGAATGGCATGCGCGCCGGTGTCAACTTCCCGTTTGCCTCGTCGTTTGCCGGCGACTATCTCCAGCGCTGGCTCGAAGATGATGTTATCGGACAGCCTGAACGGGTTGATGTCGAACTGGCGTTCCCGACATGGCCGCGCGCCTGGCAGATGGATGCTGTCAGTTGGCTTGATGGCCGCGAGGAAGGTGGTTTCACACGAGAAGTGGGCAGCCACTTTTTGTTTCTTTCACAGCGCTTCTTTGGTCCACTGCAACTTCACGAAGCAACTTGCGTCTATCCGGACCCTGAACGCAGCGAGCGTGAGATTACCGCGAAACTGACGGCAGGCAGTATGCCGATCTCACTGACCGGAGCCGTTGGAACCACCGACAAACCTGATCATAACACCTGGACTGTTTCAGGTCCGAAGGGGCGCATTCGCTTGCGTGACTGGGCCATTGCCGAACGCGAGATTGACGGCGCATGGCAGGCCCCACCAGATGCCGTGCCAAATGAAATTGCCCGTCCGCGCATCCTTGAGCGCCAGCTTGACAAGGTCGCCGCCATGACTCGCGGAGAGACCACCAATCTTGCAAGCCTGAGTGACGCTCTGGAGGTACAGTCCATCGTAGAAGCTATTCTGCAATCGTCTTCGAAGTAAGCGAAACAATTGCGATCCAGCTGGCCACCGCCACTCGGAGCCGTTGCGAGACATGATCCAACATGCCAGCGATAGCCAGATTGATGATCTGTTCCTATTTGCGCATCAGGATGATGAGTTTGCGGCCGTTCACCTGATCGAACGTGGTGTTCATGACCGACGCACTCAACTCTTCGTCTTTCTGACAGACGGCAAAGTCGAAGGTGGTGTTGATAGCGGGGTCCGCAACCGTGAGACCATTGCTGCACTTGGCACGTTTGGTATTGATGCAGACCAGATTGTCTTCGCCGGTACAAAATATGGCTTGCCTGACGGCGCACTATTTCTGCACCTCCCGCGTGCGCTCGACTGCCTGAACGAAATTGTAGGCAAGAGGCCGATCGATCGGGTCGTGCTACCGGCGTGGGAAGGAGGTCACCCCGACCATGACGCCGTCCACCTCGCCGGCCTGGCTTTGGCTCGCCAGCGCGACTGTGTCGGGCGCTGTGTGCAGCTGCCGTTCTATCGCGCGCAGAAGGGCTTTCCAGGCATTACAATGTTTGCCCCTCTCGCAGCGAACGGCACTCCGGTTACACACAAGCGGACAGTCTCCGACATTGCATCCCACCTTGCGCTTAGTCGCTTCTACCCGACCCAGGCCCGCCACTTTGCCGGCATTCTGCCTCTGACAATTCTACACTACCTGACCAGCCGTCAGCTCTACAGTCAGCCCGTTGATCCAAGACGCGTTCTGGAACGGCCGGCTGCGAAGATCAAATACGAAGGCCGCCATCGCATTGGGTTTTCCGAGTTCCAAGAGCAAACGAAAGATTTCATCGACGTCGAGATCATTGGCGATAGCCACCGATAGTCATCACTCTAGTGCGGCGGGCCGACGCTTCAGCCTTGTCACAGCTTCTAGCTAGGTGGACAGGAAGTGACCCACAAGCAGAGCGCATGCGGCGCAAATGAGCTGTGCGATGAGAACTTAGCTGCCTTGGAAACAGGGCGTGTTCAAGTCATCGAAAACTTACAACAACTTTGCACTCAGCAGCTCGTCTTCGATTAAGCACCCTAGCTAAATCACATCATACAGCATGCTGATTTATAGTATGCTATTGGTTGTTATGTCAGTCAGACTCGGGAGTAAGGCGCGATGAATATGCTGGTTTTGCGTCGGTGCTTTTTTGGAGCGGCAACCATCATGATGTGTGCTGCCAGTACACACAATGCAGCGGCCCAGCATGGTGGCCGCCACGGTACTCATAGTGTCCACGCCCCGCAAGCGCACGTTGGGCATCGTGGCGTGAGGGCGCCTCATATGAGCCGCGGCCATCATGCCGGCGCTGTCGCTCGACATGGAAACAACCACTCCCATACGATTAACACCGCGGTGATAGAGCACCAAAAGGCCTTGCATGAGAAGGTACTCCGAATAACTGCGGAGGTTCGTCAGCTGCGCAGGGTAGCGGGAGTTGCCAATAGACGTTTGAGCATCCTGGGCGAACGATTGGAAGCGGTGGCGAGGGACGGCGCAACCGCGACAGAATTGCGAAGCCTACGGCACGCCGCTAGTTCAGCACGGCAAGGCATTGCACATTTGAGACAAGAAGTCGGTGCGTTCTACTCGAAGCACAAGGCCCGTTTGCCAGATGCGGCTAAGTCGCGACTGACTGCAGCTATTGCCGAGCTGCGGCGTCAGGAAATACATTTGCGGCGAGGAGAGAAGGCACTTTACTCCTCATGGGTTTACCCTGGCCCCTGCTCGTATAAATGCGGGGCTGCAATAGATGCCCTATCGGAGTTCATGGGTGCCAACGCGGGCACTATTATGAGTGGCATTGCTTCAGAAAAAGCTACGATCCAAGCCATCATCAACAGTGCGAACTTCGACTAGCTATCGGGAGAAACGCTCGGTTGATGTCATGACGTGTTTCAACCCAACCGGCATGATGTCTAATCGGACAGGAAATTGCACACTACCAGAGCGCATACGGCGCCAATCAGCTGTGCAACGATGAACATCGGAATGTGGGTTGGATCAATACCGGCAAACGTGTCCGACAAGCCACGCGCGATTGTCACGGCGGGGTTGGCGAACGATGTTGAGGCCGTGAACCAATAGGCCGCTGTAATGTAGAGGCCAACGGCGGCCGGCACTGCGGCTGCGTTGGCGCGGAGCGTGAGCAGAATCGTCGTGACCAGACCGAATGTGGCGACCCATTCAGCAAACCACTGACTGCCACCGGTCCTCGCCTTCTCAGAGAACTGCAATAAGGTTTCATCGAACATCAGGTGTGCTGCCCACACACCAACGATGCCACCGATGACCTGCGCGATGACATAGCCCGCTGCCTCTCGACCTTCGACGTTTCCTTTCAGGAAGAAAGCCAATGTCACGGCCGGATTGAAATGCGCGCCTGAAATCGGTCCGAGCATCGTAATCAAAACGTAGAGAATGGCGCCTGTCGGGATCGTGTTGCCGAGCAAGGCGAGCGCAACGTTGCCTCCGGCGAGCCGCTCCGCCATGATTCCGGAGCCGACGACTGTCGCCAGGAGAAAGGCCGTTCCCAAAAATTCTGCGCCGAGCTTCTGGCGCGATGTTGCGTTATTCATCGGTTTCCCCCCTCAGTCGATCGCTGCTGGAGCCAGAACAGCACCCGGCAGCGGACTCTACTGACCACTCTTGATGCGTGCAGCGCGGGCTTCACGCAAGGCCATGACGATGCCGCTTGCGACAACGATCGATGAACCGATAATTGTCCAGATTTCCGGCACATGATCCCAAACCAGATAACCAATGATGACCGCCCATACCAGCGCTGTGTAGCGGAATGGTGAAACCAGCGCAGCATCCCCCACGCTCAGTGCGTAGATCATCAGAAAATGCGCCGCTGTATTGAGCAACGCGACGACCAAGAACGCTGCATAGTGGATGGGCTGCACCGCGACCCACTCAAAAGGAACGATGCAAAGTCCGACCGCCACAACGGCGACGTTTGACCAAAACAGGATTGATAACGTCGAGTCCGTCCGGCTGGCCCAGCGCGTGATGAGATCGCGGGTCCCGGACGATAGCGCTGCTGCAACGGGCAGCAGAAGCAAGTACTCAAAGCGCGGGCTGCCCGGCTGTAGGATAATCAAAATCCCAACGAACCCGACGAGAATGGCTAGCCATCGAACCGGACCAACACGCTCACCGAGAACGGGCCCAGAAAGTGAACCGACAACAAGCGGGCTGGCAAACACCAGTGCCAACACCGTCGGCAATGGCAGAACCTCAAGGCTCGCCACGATCAAGACTGTCGTTGAGATGAACAACAGCATGCGTAGACCTACGGCGGTCTTGTTAACAACTCGAAGCTCGGTCCAGCCAACCGTGAATTGGACGATGAACATCAGCAAGACCAGGCTGAAGGCCTGCCGCACCGTCACGAGCTGCACAATCGAATAGTGCTCCAAGAGCAGCTTCGTGCCTGTATCGTGGATTGTGAGAATGACAGCCGCAAAAGACATCGCAGCGATGCCGCGCATGCTTGGAGACAGCGTGACCGCTTTTGCCATTGGCCGACGCTCTCCTCTATAGTGGCCCTAGTCTTTGCGAACCGACCATGAGCAGCACATTATGAGCAATGGTACCAGTCTATCACCTGACCATATTCTGATCGATCACGCAGACGATGCCTTTCCTGTGGTCACGATCAATCGACCAGAAAAGCGCAACTGTGTTTCGCTTGCCATGTGGTCTGAGCTCGCCCGCGTTTTCGACGAGCTGAGCCGCATCAATACCGTTCGCGCCATCATTCTCACTGGCGCTGGCGGCAGCTTTTGTGCCGGAGCGGACATCTCTGAATTCGATGACGTGCGGGCGAGCAAAGAAGATGCCGAGCGCTACGAGCTTGCCGTCGAGGCCAGTAACGACGCCATCTCGAAGTCACCCAAGGCAACCATCGCGGCGATCTCGGGCGCGTGCGTTGGCGGCGGCTGTGGTTTGGCGTTGGCGTGCGATTTCCGGATCGCCGATGAGACAGCCTATTTCGCAGTTCCCGCGAGCCGACTGAGCATTGTCTACGATCTTGGTGAGACACGAAATCTTCTGAACGCCGTTGGTTTCTCCAAGGCCAAGGAGATACTGTTCACGGGGCGCCGATACACGGCTCAAGACGCGCTCGATATTAACCTCATTGACCGGGTCGACGGACCAGACGGACTATCGGCCGCGAAAGACTATGCCGAAGCCATGCGCTACTCAGCACCGCTCACAATTGCAGGCGCCAAAACGATGCTCGATGTCCTATCGAAAGGTGATGGCGAGCAACGTCGCGATGAGATGTCCGATGCAATGGCGAGATCGGCAGAGAGCGCTGACTATCAGGAAGGCATTCGCGCCTTCGCTGAAAAGCGAAATCCGGTCTTCCGCGGCGTCTGAAACCACCACACCGACTTCGCGCAAGAACACGCATATACGAAAAACAATAGCGGCTTCGAGAGCCGCTATTGCCAAAATTCCGAATGTCAGATCGTCGACATCTTAGCGATGGCAAACGATGCGACGTCCGCGGCAAACGCGGCGGATGACGCGACGCCAACGAATGCAGCGTCCGTTAGAGCGCCATACGGTGCAACGACGACGCACACGCAGGCGGCAACGACGGCCACGGCGATGGCAATGCCGGAAGCGGCGGCGATGCACCTTGCTGACCAAGGAGTCAGATTGTTGAGTTAGGCCCTGTGGAATCAATGTCGCCAGCGGGCTGAGTGATGTGGCATTGGCTTGGGACGTTGCAAAGACTGCAACGAGGCAAGCAAACGCTGCCATCAAGGACTTGAAACTACGCATAAAGTTCTCCCCTGTAGGTTTGCCCGGTCGTGACCCGGCAGACCGCACAATCGTAGTCCAAATGCAGGCTCAAGCAATGGGTTTTGGATCACTCTGGAATTCAGCTGTGCCGTATCGTTAAAATGCCACGATGAACACCCTGCTGATAACCATGGCCCGCGACTAGATCCAAGTGAGTTGCGAACCTATCCTGCCTTTTATGCTAGCACCGACTAGAGATGATCGGTTGCAGCAACAAACAATGAGCACGAACAGCGGACCAGACCATGGACAATCCCTTCTCCCTAAAAGATCAAGTTGCCATCATCACGGGCTCGACCAAGGGCATCGGACTATCGATCGCCGAGCATATGGCTCAGATGGGGGCGAAAGTCGTGATCTCGTCGCGCAAGGGAGATGTGTGCGAAGAGAAGGCAGCGGCTATCAATGCATCAGGCGGCGAGGCCATTGCCATCCCATGCAATATCTCACGCAAAGAAGAGTGCGAAGCGCTTGTCGCAAAGACAATTGAGAAGTGGGGCCGGCTCGACAGCTTTGTGGCAAATGCTGCTGTTAATCCCGTCTACGGTCCGCTCGAAACTCTACCTGACGAAGCCTTCGACAAGGTTATGGTCTCGAACGTGCAAAGCGCCATTTGGTTCGCCAATATGGCGATGCCACGTATCGCGGAGCAGGGCGGCGGCAGTTTCATCATCATTTCGTCGATCGGAGGGCTCAAGGGATCGAACACGCTCGGTATGTACGGCATATCCAAGTCGGCTGATTTCGGTGTGGCACGCGCTCTAGCTGTTGAGTGGGGACCGAAGAACATTCGTGTCAATGCTATTGCGCCAGGGTTGGTCGTCACGGATTTCGCCCGCGCGTTGTGGGAAAACCCGGAATTGCGCGCCGATAGAGAAAATCGCACGCCGCTGCGGCGCATCGGTGAGCCTAAGGAGATCGGTGGCATTGCGGCGTTCTTGGCATCTTCTGCTGCCACATTTATCACCGGGCAAGTGATCGTTGCAGACGGCGGCGTGACAATTGCCTAGCAACCTACCTGAGATCAAGGCAAACCGTTGCGACCGTGCTTCATGTAAGCCGGTCGCTGGCTCAGGTGCTCGTAGTAGCTGCGCACGGCCTGATAGTCGGGCTGTTCGAAGTTCAAATAGAACCAACGGTTGACGACTAAGCCGATCGGAATATCGGCAACCGTGAAGTTCTCACCGGTGATATATGGACCTGTCGCCTGCAGATGCTCGTCAATCTGACCGACCTCCTTGGTGATCAACTGACGTCCTGTCTCGATGAACCACTCGTTATCCCAAGCTTCTTCGCGCATGACGCCGGCCAGGAATGCACCACGCAATGAGATCGACGTCTCGTAATTGGCCCAGTCCATCCAGGCTTCACACGTTGCCCGCTGCACCAGGTTGGTTGGATAAAACTCAGCATTGCCGACCTTGGTCGCGAGGTATCGAACAATTGTATTGGATTCACGCAGGACGACGTCACCATCGATCACCGCTGGTACAAGCCCGTTTGGATTGTACTTCAGAAACTCGGGATCATCGGTTGATCGATGCCCGCGCCCCCAATCCTCGCGCTCGTAGGCAATGCCCAGTTCTTCGCAAGTCCAGAGAACTTTTCGAACGTTGAACGAATTCGCACGGCCGAGAATTCTCAGCATGCCTGCCTCCTGGATTTTCGGTGAAAAGACCTTGGCGATGCTTTGTTGCTAAGCCCATTCAGCTTATGGACAATGTCAGCGCACAAGTCGAGAGGTTGAAATGCAGATCTACGTCGATGCGGATGCCTGCCCGGTCAAATCTGAAGTGGTCCGCGTCGCTGAACGCCACAAGTTGGTGACCATCTTTGTCGCAAACAGTTGGATGCGGTTGCCGGATGGGGTGCTGGTCGAAAGGATCGTCGTTGAGGAGGGCGCTGATGCTGCTGACGATTGGATCGCATCCAATATCGGTGCAGGAGACATTGCGATAACAGCTGACATTCCGCTGGCCTCCCGTTGCCTAAAGGCTGGTGCCAAAGCGCTTGGACCAACCGGCAAACCTTTTTCGGATGCTAATATCGGGATGGCACTGGCGATGCGTGATCTGATGTCAGACCTGCGCGAAAGCGGTGAGGTCAAAGGTTACAATGCAGCGTTCTCGAAGCAAGACCGCTCAACTTTTCTGCAAGCACTGGAGCAGGCCGTGCAAGACATCAAGCGGGGTCGTTGATGGTTGCTATCGTCAGCTGGTCACTGGCCAACATCTCACTGTTGAGCTGTCATGGTTTTGAATGATTGACGCCGCCAGCTTGGCGACGGAAGATGGCCTACGCTCAACAACGCATCCGATTATTGCTAGTTCCCGAGGGCCAGCCAATGAAACTACCTCAGCATCATCGTTACGATCCTGTTCCGTTACCTGACCGCAAGACATACGAGTGGCCGAACGGGACGCGGCTGGCATTCTCGCTCTACAACAACATTGAGCATTTTGCCTATCGACAGGGCCTCGGTGCTGACTCCGCCGCCCCGGCACCAGCGCAGCAGACACAGCGTAGCTGGGCCTGGCGCGATTACGGCAACAGAGCCGGCATCTGGTACTACTTCGATATGCTGGATGAGTACGAGCTGCCAGCATCACACAACGTCAACTCAATGGCGCTGGACGTCTATCCATCGATTGCCAAGCGCATGGTTGCGCGCGGCGATGAATTTGTTGGCCACGGTCGCACGAACTCCGAGCGTCAGGACGTGTTGTGGGAAGAGGATGAAGCTCGGCTCATTGAAGAGGCGACAGCCGCTATTGCAAAGCACGCGGGCTCGCGACCCAAAGGATGGCTTGGGCCATTCCTGGCGCAGAGCGGAGTGACCCTCGATCTTCTCAAAGAAGCCGGATACGACTACTGCATGGATTGGCCGGCAGATGATCAGCCGTTCTGGATGCGAACGAGATCAGGTCCGATCTTGTCTGTTCCCTACCCGGTTGAACTTAATGACGTACCGGCGATGACGACGCGGCAGGAATCGCACCGTGCCTTTGAGGACATGATCATCGACCAGTTCGATATGATGCTGCGGTTGTCTGAAAAGTATCCATTGGTCATGGGTGTTACGTGCCACCCGTTCGTTATTGCTCAACCATTCCGGTTAGCGAGCCTCAGGCGCGCCCTCGATCATGTTCTCAAGCATCGCGATCAGATCTGGGTGACGACACCTGGCGAGATTGCCAAGTACTGCGCCAGCCTGCCCAAGGGAACAATTCCAGGGTCGGAAGAGTTTTAGCGTCAGGCGCCGGATGTCGAAACCGGACGCTGCTGAGGGCGCAACAAGCGACACAAGTGATGCTGGCTCGCCAGACCCAATGCGATGGGCCGTTCTGGCAGGCGTTTGGCTGATCTATTTGACCTTCGGCATGGTGGCCGCCAGCCTCGCCCCTTTGGTCCCACCCATCATTGAAGACCTTGCGATCGGTCACACTATGATGGGGGCGATCTTCGGGGCCTGGCAGCTTGTCTTCATCTTTGCCGCCATTCCCTGTGGCTCTTTGCTGGATCGCATCGGTGTCGAGCGTGGATTGCTGCTGGGGACGCTGGCGATCGCGGCGTCAGCCCTGTTTCGCGGGATGGCAACGTCCGATTGGCAGATGCTGCTCGCCGTTGGCGTATTCGGCATCGGCGGCCCGATCGTCTCCACAGGTGCGCCGAAGATCATTGCGCAGTGGTACAAGGGCAGTGAACGCGGCCTTGCCATGGGCATCTACATCACCGGTCCGGCACTTGGCGGCGTGGCTGCGCTGGCATTCACGAACTCGTTGCTGATGCCCTGGTTCGATCAGGACTGGCGTGCCGTGCAATGGTTTTGGGCCGGTTGTGCGGTTGCTGCCGGCACCGTTTGGTTTGTCCTGTCCCAGCATCCCAAGCTGCGTGGTGAACCGATCGGCAGCGGCCAACGCAAGCAAGTCTCACAATTGCGCGTCGTCGGTGAATTGCTGCAGATTCGAGCTGTGCAGGTTCTAATGCTGATGAGCGTTGGCATATTTGCCATCAATCATGGCCTGGTGAACTGGTTGCCAGAGATCCTCAGGGCCAAAGACCTGTCTGCCGTCGAAGCCGGCTATTGGGCAACCATCCCAACGCTTTTCGGGTTACTGGGGTCTCTGCTCATTCCTAGGCTGGCCACACGCGAGAGGCGCCATGCCATTTTGCTGGGACTATGTCTTGCTTCGGCCATCGCAACGATATGCCTGCAAGCCGGTCTCGGCGGAACGCTCATTGCCGGCCTTCTTCTGCAGGGCATCGCACGGTCCTCGATGATGACCGTTGCGATGCTCACACTCATCGAAACGCCGAAGATTGGTGAAGCTCGCGCTGCGACCGCCAGTGGCCTGTTCTTCTCAGCGGCTGAGATCGGAGGCACGGGTGGTCCGTTGCTGCTCGGCCTGCTGCATGCCAACTCGGGCGACTTCACGTCCGGTTTGGTTTTTCTCACCGTACTTGGATTGCTTCTGGTTGGTGGTACGCTCTACCTTAAGCGTGTAAGCCAGGAGGCGGGTTAAATGGCTGATATCGAGTACAAGGGTCGGCGGATCTCCTATGATGTAGCCGAAGCGAAGTTGCCGTGGGCGGAATCGGCTCCGGCGATCGTATTTGTCCACGGTATTGGGGCAGATAGAGAAATCTGGTCGGGATGGCGGCAGGTACTCGCCGGACACTACCGTACAATTGCATTGGACATGCCGGGCCACGGTCAATCGTTCCGACCCGGAGCGGACCTGGATTGGGACATTCATGATCTCGCGAACATGGTGGTTACCGTTGCCAAGGATGCCGGCGCGGAGCGCTACATTCTGATCGGCGAGTCCATGGGAGGTACGACCTGCCTTGTGGCAGCCGCAGGCAATCCCGATGTCGCTGCTATTGGGACATGCTCGACCGCACACATTGGTGGCACGCTCGGCCATGTGCAGGGTTGGCGCAACCTCATGTCCGAGCAAGGCCTGGAAGCTTGGTCAAAGGACATGATCGCGAAGCGTTTCACGTCCTGGCAGACCTCGGATGAGGAACGTGATTGGTTTCACAACGCGCAAATGGCGAGTGACGGCGAGACGATCCTGCAGCTCGCTGATGTCCTCGTCGGTCTCGACTTCACAGATCGACTTAGCGAAATAACGTGCCCTGTTCTACTGATGCATCCGGACTCGAGCCCATTCATCCCGCTGGAAATTCCAGTGCAACTGAAGGATGGATTGCCGGACGCGGAGATGATGGTCATCCCTGGCGCGCGCCACGGCATCGCGCTATCGCATGCTCATCAGTGTGCTGGTGCTGTTGCCGACTTCATTCGGCGGCGTGACGTTGCTTAACGATCGCTATCATCGCTTTGCGGACGAGTTGCCGAGACGACTTGCCCAGATTTCGTCCACACTGCCGTGCGAAAGATCTCTGTGTGATCACGACAGGGCCTGATTGGATGGAGATCTCAACATGAACCAACACCTCTCGGCGGAGCAACGCCACCGCGACTTCCTGCAAAAGCAGCACGAACGTCAGTTGACACAGTCCAGCATCAACGCCAATGCCGAAGCAGCTGAGTTGATCGCAGACCGAATTGCGGCGCGGCTCGCTGAGCAAAATGATATCATTTACAAGGTTGGTCAGAGGCAAGGCCGTACGACGGTCATTGCCTACATTTCACTGATGATCGGTGGAGCTGCAGCGCTCGGTCAGTTGCTCGGGCCGATTTGGGAATGGCCGTTGGTCCAGCAGCTTCTCCAGTGAGGCAACCGATCGCAAATCGCCGAACTAGAAATAGCGCTCTCGAATAATCTGTCCGACCTTCTCGTCGCCGAAGTAGCCAAAGTGGCCTTCCGGCGGCAAAGGTATTTCTTCAATTCGATCACTCAGCGTTGTCGTCACGTGCGTTCCGACATAGTCATCGGCTCGATAGACATTGGTCCATCTGAGATCGTGCTCATCGGCAAACGACGTGGCTGCCGGGAAAAGATGCGGCATGTAAAAGCGGAATATGTACTCCAACGGCGAGCCCATCGTCACGAGTTCCATAGGCGCTGATTTTGCCTCGCCTTTGTGCGCTGTCGCGATGTAGTCAAGTGCCATCATGCTACCAAGGCTGTGGGCGACGAACACGATGCGATCAAACGGTCCGAAGCGTGTAGACATGTCATCAACCTGGGCCACGAGCCGCTCGCCCAACATACCGCGGAAGTGCTGGCTCCCGCCGGGTGCGTAGGTCCAAATGCTGGTTATCGCGGCCAAAGGATTGACGCGTCGGTGTCCCCTGTCGCTCTTGAAGAAGTTGACGATATCCAGCACCGGCTCGAAGCCTTTGTGTGCGAATTGAACGACCAAAGTCCCGAAGAACAAAAGCGTCGCGGCATTGGCAACAATCGCGTTGGTTGCAGCGTAGACGAACTGGCAGTTCAGACTCTGGCAATCCTTGATGAGTTCCGAGCAACTGCAAGCAACAATGGCGGCCAATGCGGATACAGACAGGGCGATCGCAACATAAGGAAAGCTCGATGCCGCAATCAGCCTCGGGTAGGCTTTTGGTGGCTGCCCGCCACTCGGTTCCCGTGACTTGAGGAGGTAGCTTGCCAGCGCAAAAACGAATGTTGCGGCAATGACAATGACCTCAAGCCAGAAGATGCTGAGAAAGCGAATTGGTCCGCCAATCTGCTGGACGAGCGAGGCATAGGTTGCTTCATCATAGAGCGTTGTCAAAATTGCCAACCAAACGGTGGTGATCAGCACGAGCCAGAACCGTGTCACCAGGAACATGACCGCAAAGCCGAGCAGAAGCCCGCGCCGTCGCTGATTGAAGAATATCAGCAGCACCGGCAGCAGAGCCAAGTAGATCAGCGAGCCCACAGAAACGATCAACCACAGTGCGTTCAGACCGACGTTGAATATGCTGGCGTAGTCTCCGTACGTTGCGGTTCCCTCACCTGTAACGACCCGGTAGGCAGCGAGTAACGAGACCGCGGCCGTGAATGCGGCGGTGAACGCCAACAGGGACGAAATGTATGATCCGATGCGGCCGGCATACTTGATTGCGGCGAAGGCTGCCAATGCGATCATCCCGGCGATGATCACATTGAAGTCTGCCGTCGAGGTCAGCGCGACCTTATCGTCGTACCTGACACGGACAGCAAAATCCAAAACGAACACGCCGTAAGCCAGATTGAGAGCAACGATTGGAAAGTAAATCAGCCAGATCGACAACGCGATGATCGATCGAAGCAGCCGCAATATGAGATAATCTTTCGTCTGCTCACCGGCCGAGTTCGGACCCAGGCACGCATAGATGATGTCAGGTGCGTCAGCGACCAGATTGAAGAAGTTTCTCAGCACCGAGAAGAGCCCGGTTTGAATTCTCGACAAATCCGCCCAGTAGTACTCAGCTACGACGATATTTGACGCTTGATGTTGGCGCGTGGCTGCAACATAGGCGTAGTCATCCGACAGCGCATCCGGCGTGCGTTGGCTCATCTCCTGTGAAGAATCGGAGCCGACACTTGGAGCGATACACGACAGAAAATCGCGAATGGTGCGGGTGTGAGTTTGGGCACCAATGCCATGCAATAGAACAAACGCAGTATTGCTTTGACTATTATTCATGAGCCCGCCCCGCTCTAAGCCAAGAAACAATTCTTCTTCTGAGGGACCTGAGCGTGGCTCAGCCCGAGAAGTGTTCACACTTACAACTATAGATAGGCTGCGTGAGGGACGTCTATAGGCCGATTGACTATCAGACAGCTGTCACAGGTCTTGCGCAGCGAGAATCGGAATGACGTTTTAAGCAAGGCAAGCGCAGTACAATGCCAGTCGGGCGTGGGCGCTACGAGTGCCCGACCGTGAAGTCATTGCGACCTGTCTGGTCTTTGCCTTTGACAAGCCAAAGTGGCCGCGTTGCAAAGGCCACAGGAATGCCGCTCTTGCCATCGGCTGGGTTCAAGTTGCGCTCGAAAACACTGGTTGCCGGCATATAGCGCAAGGCAACGCCAGCGCGCCGGCGCGGTGATTTGTTCGCATCAGCACCATGGATCATGTAGACGTCATGCAACGACATCTGACCGGGCTCAAGCTCTAGTGCGACTTCCTCTGACGGGTCAAAGGCATCGTCTGCCGTGCGCTGAGACAACACGAGATCCTCGCGGTCTTCCGTCATGTGATCGAGCAATGTCTGGTCTCTATGCGATCCGGGTATAACTTTGAGGCAACCGTTCTCTCGGTCCGAACTATCCAGCGCCAGCCAAACCGTGCATGTCGCCAGCGGCCGTATCGGCCAATAATGGCCGTCCTGGTGCCACGGCGTTTCATAACCTGTTTCGCCTGGCTTGCAGAAGACATGGCACCCCCAAAGGATGACGTCTTCCCCGAGGACCTGGGCCACCATGTCGACAATCTCGGATGATTGCGCGAGATCGAGGAAATCACGCGAACCTTTTACGCCCTCATCGTTCTGCCCCTCGATATGGGCCGAGACCAACTTTTCAGGGCGCACACCAGGGTTGTCAGCGATCAAGCGATCGAGTGTTGCGCGCAACGCGTCCACATGCTGCTCACACAGCCGATACTTCGGGATGACGTAACCGTGGTCGTGATAATGTTCGATCTCGCGGTGGGTGAGTGCCATCGCTTTGGTTCCTCATGTTCCCATAGTCGGAGCTGCCGAATGCAACGTACCTTCAATCGGGATCAAGAATGCTTCCTTATAGAAGCACAAAATTGCTCCGACTTTAAGTGGTGATTGTCTGTGTGAGTTAAGTCGAAGACGACTGCGCGGATCAAAGTCTTCGCACGATGATCTAATCAGCACCACCGAACCCGGCTCCTGCCTCAGCAGGTTGCATGCGAACAAGGCGCGAGTCGCGTACGGCTGCCTGACGGTGTTTGACGGCTTCGCGATAAACCGGATCGCGGATCATCTCAACGAAAGCTGCCACCGACGGGTACTCAGCGATGAAGCACTCATCCCACTGCTCGCTGTCTGGCCCGATTAGCATCAGCTCGAAGTTACCGCGCCAGACAATCCGACCACCTAATCGCGAGAACACAGGAAAGCTCTCGCGTCCGTAAGCAGCATATGCCTCGGCACCCGTGGACCGGCGACCATCCGGATAAACCGCCTCGTCGCGAAAGCGGACAAGGTTCAACATGTGAATGGGACCGGGCCGGTCATTCTCACGGAATCTTCCAAAAGTTTCCTTGGTTGGATCGACAAAACCGGTCATTCGGTTTGCTCCTTTAGCGTTCGCAGAATTCTATCATTTACTCTGCCGTGCCTCGTCGGATGTGTCGAGCCGCGCGTCATCTGCCGGCTGATGGCCGAGCCATTTGAGCATCTCTTGCACATCTGCTAGTTGGGACCACTCTCCTGTCTTATCCGGCACGCCAAAGGCGGCCCAAACAAAGAGCCAAGTTGATCATGTCGAGCCTTCTTTTCTCACCCATCAAGCTTCGTTCGCTTGAGCTATCCAACCGCATCATCGTCGCGCCCATGTGCCAATACTCCGCCCATCACGGTTCGGCGACGGACTGGCACCTGATGCATCTAGGCCAGTTCGCGGTGTCAGGGCCCGCCCTTGTTTTTGTGGAAGCAACTGGCGTCGAGCCCGAGGGCCGTATCACGCCTGGCTGCGTCGGCCTTTACAGTGACGAGAACGAGGCAGCGCTCGCGCGCGTCATAAAATTCTACCGAGATTACGGAAGCGCCAAGATCGGTATTCAACTCGGACACGCTGGCCGCAAGGCTTCTGCCAAACTGCCCTGGCAGGGCGGCTCACCGCTCACTGCAGCGGACGGCGCCTGGCAGACCGTTGCACCATCGGCCATCCCTTACGGCCCCGGCTGGCACACACCCGAAGCTCTCGGTGACAACAGTCTCGGTCGTGTTAAGCAAGCCTTCGTACAGGCAACAGAACGGGCGGTTCGCCTCGATTTTGATGCTATTGAGATCCATTGCGCCCATGGCTACCTCCTCCACACGTTTCTCTCACCGATCTCGAACCAGCGGACCGACCAATACGGTGGTTCGCTCGAAAATCGGATGCGGTTCCCACTGGAGATCTTTGACGCTGTCCGCGAGATCTGGCCTGAGAACAAACCACTAGGCGTTCGGTTCTCCGCGACGGACTGGATTGGTGGCGGCTGGGACGTCGAAAGCAGCATCGCCTTCACAACGGCGCTGAAGGCGCATGGTTGCGACTTCGTCGATGTCTCCAGCGGTGGTCTCGCCCCTGAACAGCAGATCCAATCAGCACCTGGCTATCAAACTTCATTTGCCGCTGACGTCCGTCGGGCTACAGGCATGGCGACCATGGCCGTTGGCCGGATCACTGAAGCGCATCAGGCGGAAACGATCCTGCGTACCGGACAAGCTGATATGATCGCCCTGGCCCGTGGCATGCTCTATGATCCCCGTTGGGCCTGGCATGCAGCCGAGACGCTCCGATCGGATGCAACGTTTCCAGCCCAGTATGCCCGCTCTCACCCCTCAATGCAGGGCGAGCCGGTCCCTGGCAATCCACCTGTTCCGAAGGGCTAGGGTCCCCAACGAGCGAGCAATCAGGTAGTCTATCTGAAATCGTTGGCCATTACGCGTTGGGCGGCGGAGTGAATGTCAAATCGCCGCTTAACGCGCCGCCAACGGGGCGATATAGTGCGCCCAATTCTCAATCACTCCCACGCTTAGGAGGTGCGCCATGGCAGGGTCAGGCGAAACCTGGACTTACTTCAAAGGGGATTGGCATCAAGGCGATGTCCCGATTATGGGACCCCGCTCTCATGCCTTCTGGCTGTCCTCATCGGTATTTGATGGCGCACGAGCCTTTGAGGGGGTGACACCGGATCTTGACCTGCACTGCACGCGGATCAACGAGTCGGCCAAGATCATGCATCTCAAACCAGATGTTTCCGTCGACACCTGGCTGGGGCTGGTTGCGGACGGTTTGAAGAAGTTTGAGAGCGATGAAGCGATCTACATCCGTCCAATGTATTGGGCCGACGAGAGTGGCTACATGGGTGTGCCGCCAGATCCGGATTCAACGCAGCACCTGCTATGCCTACACACTGCCGCTATGGTCTCACAGCAAGGCTTCTCGATGACGGTTTCGCCCTATCGGCGCCCAACGATTGAGACCATGCCCACGAATGCGAAAGCTTCGTGCCTGTATCCGAACAACGCCCGGATGCTGATTGAGGCGAAGTCACGTGGCTTCGATAATGCTCTGGTTTTGGACATGCTTGGCAATGTCGCAGAAACTGCCGTCTCCAATATCTTCATGGCTCGGGACGGCGTCGTCTTCACGCCCATGCCCAATGGCTGTTTTCTGAATGGCATCACCCGGCAACGCAATATCTCGCTGATGCGTGAAGCGGGTGTCGAAGTTGTAGAGACGACGCTGACTGTTGAAGATTTCGAGCAGGCCGACGAGATATTCTCGACGGGAAACCATTCCAAGATTGTTCCGGTTACACGGTTTGAGGATCGTGACATGCAGCCCGGACCGCTTGGGAAGAAAGCCCGTCAACTTTATTGGGACTACGCCCATAGCTGAGCCGAAACGCAAAGAGGATAGAGCCAGTGGCAGACTATCGCCTGCATTGCTTTTGCCAATCCGGAAACGCCTACAAGGTCGCGCTCTATCTCAACTGCGCCGGCCTTGATTGGGAACCCGTGTTTGTCGACTTCATGAACGGGATGACGCGTGATCCGGACTGGCGGTCACGCACCAACGTGATGGGTGAAGTGCCGGTACTCGAAGCCGACGGCAAGCAGCTGACGCAATCCGGTATCATCCTGAATTATCTCGCAGACAAGACGGGTAAGTTTGCGCCTCAAGGGGAAGATGCCAAACTGGAAGCGTGGCGTTGGATCCTGTTCGACAATCATAAGTTCACCAGCTTCTTCGCAGCTCATCGTTTCATGCGTAGCTTCGCGCCGACGCCGACGGACCCAGCGGTCCTTGCTATGCTGAAAGCGCGGGCGGAAGCCGCTTACACGGTGGTCGAAGCACATCTCGCAGGCAATTCGTTTATCCTCGGCGATGCGCCGACGATCGCGGACTTCTCACTGGCCGGTTATGTCTACTATCCCGATGATGAGACCGGTTTCAACTTAGCCCAGGGTTATCCCAATATTGACGCCTGGCGACAACGCCTGCGGACCCTTGACGGTTGGGTTGACCCTTATGACCTCTTGCCAGGCGAACGTATCGCACCGCGCGCACAGCCGTAAACTTGCAGACCAAGACGACCAGGAGCCTCTATGCATTTCGCGCCGACAGAAGAGCAAACTGCAATCCAGGACATGGCCCTACAGTTTGCAAAGGACAATCTGGCCCCCCACGCAGACGAGTGGGACGAGAAGAGCCATTTCCCGGTTGACGTCATTCGCGAAGTGGCGCCGCTCGGCATGGCCGCGATCTACGTCGCAGAAGAACACGGCGGCTCGGGTCTCGGACGTCTGGATGGCGCATTAATCCACGAAGCGCTTGCCTATGGCTGCCCGACGATTGCCGGCTACATCTCCATTCACAACATGGTTGCCTGGATGGTGTCGAAGTATGCCAGCGACGAACAGCGCGCCGCCTGGATGGATAAGCTAACCAGTATGGAATGGCTGGCCAGCTACTGCCTAACGGAGCCAAGCTGCGGCTCCGATGCTGCAGCACTCAAGACGCGTGCGGAAAAGCGCGGCGACAAGTACATCCTCAATGGCTCAAAGCAGTTTATATCCGGCGCCGGCACATCGGACTTCTATTTCGTCTTCGCGCGCACCGGCGACGAGGGTGCCCACGGCGTGTCAGCGTTTGCGGTGACGTCAGACACGCCAGGCCTGTCTTTTGGCGCTGATGAGCGCAAAATGGGCTGGAACGCGCAACCGACGAAGCAAGTGATCTTTGAAAACGCGGAAGTTCCCGCCGAGAACCTCATCGGCCAAGAGGGCGAAGGCTTCAAATTCGCGATGAGCGGGCTTGATGGCGGGCGGATCAACATTGGCGCGTGCTCCATAGGGGCGGCTTGGTGCGCTCTCGACAAGACGCGGGACTATCTTTACGAGCGCAAAGCCTTTGGCCAGGAGCTCGCCAATTTTCAGGCGATGCAGTTCAAGGTCGCTGATATGGCCACCGATCTCGAGGCCGGCCGTTTGATGATCTATCGTGCTGCCGATGCGCTTGATCGCGGCGACGCAAACGCCACGATGTATTCGGCCATGGCGAAGCGCTATGCGACCGATCTCGGCTTCGAGGTTTGCAACCAGGCCCTCCAGGCGCATGGCGGATATGGCTATCTCAAAGACTATGGTCTCGAGAAGCTAGTGCGAGATCTGCGCGTGCACCAAATTCTCGAAGGCACGAATGAGATCATGCGGGTCGTCGTCTCACGCAAGGTTCTGAGCGGCAATCGCGGTTAGCCATTCGCGGCATTCGAGCTGTTGCTGAAGGCGCCGACGATTGAGGATGCAGTGCATGCGCTCCTATAAGCTTCGTACCCGTCTTCGACGTGCCTGGTGGAACTTACGAGGTATGGCTATTGAAGTTGGTGAGAAGACTAGGCTCGACCCGACAGCACAACTCAGGCTGCAGGATGGTGGTTCAATAACCGTTGGCCGCAATTGCCGTATCCACCGTGGCGTCATTGTTGACACACATGGTGGCGACATCGTTCTGGAAGACAATGTCAGCCTTAACCCGTATTGCGTGATCTATGGCAACGGCGGCGTCAGTATAGGGCGCGACTGCCGGGTTGCAGCACATACGCTGATCGTGGCTTCCAATCATGGTTTCGAAGACCGCGACATACCGATCCGGCATCAACCGATGTCGGCTAAAGGGATAACCGTCGAGGAAGATGTCTGGATTGGTGGTGGCTGCCGCATCGTTGATGGCTGCACGATCGGACGGGGTTGCGTGATCGGCGCTGGAACGGTTGTCACAAAGAGCACGGAACCATACGGCATTTACGTCGGCACGCCGGCAACTAGGGTACGCGAGCGTGGACAAGACAAGCCCTAGGCTACTTTGCGCTCGCCATCTCGCTCAGCAGTCGCCTAACTTCCGGCTCGACACTTTCCAAGATCATCCTGTGCCCTGTGTTGGAAGGATGGAGACCGTCTGCAAGCGCGTCGGGTATTGCCGCTAGCGATGGCAGGCCAACGTAACTAGCTCCTGCATTTAGCGCAGTTGTCCGCAAGACTGCATCAAATTCGCTCATGCTGTTGTTTTTGTAGATCTTGTCTTCCTTGAATGGGGTGGTCTGTAGTTCATCAACCGTTGTCAGGCCGACTACTATACAGGCTGCACCGCTCCTGACAGCGTTGCTAACAATCTCGTTTACGTTGGCGCCGAAATCTTCAAGTGGAACTTCATTTTGCCCGAGAGACGGGCGTATCCGACTATCGTTGATGCCGATCCCGATGATCACAAGCGCCGCATCATCCCCGATCTCGTCAGCAGACCGCTGTTTGAGTTCCCGTGTTGTATGCCCGCCTATGCCAAAAATTTCGACACTGATGTCAGTTAGGCGTCGTGACAGCATTTGTGCCCAGCCGCCGTTACTACCGCCAACTCCTTCGACAAAACTATCGCCAGTGATGACCAATCGTAGCTTGGTGGGGCCTGTCATGACTGTCTTTTTGCTCTCGTCATCTTGAGCTGTGTATAAGGCTTCGCTCGAGACTCGTCGATTACAATCGGTCCTCTTGCAGGTTTGTGCGCAGCCTGCAATGGTCTGGCGTCCAGCTAATTCTGCAACAGACGGAGGCTGATCGCTCGCCCGATGACCGACGAACCCGATCTCATAATTCGCCAGGACGGCCGCGCCGGTCGCATTACGCTCAATCGCCCCAAAGCACTGAACGCGCTGACTTACGATCAGTCACTTGAGATCGAGCGCGTCATCGACGGTTGGGCTGCGGATGAGGCCGTCCAACTTGTGATCATTGATGGTGCGGGTGACCGGGCCATGTGCGCCGGCGGTGATGTTCAAGCGCTCTACGATCAGCGCAGCGACGGCGGGAAGTCGGCCTCGCAATTCTGGCGCGATGAATACCGCTTGAATTCGAAGATCGGGCGTTATCCCAAGCCGTTTGTCGCCATCATGGACGGCATTGTCATGGGGGGAGGGATCGGCCTTGGTGGTCACGCGAGTCATCGGATCGTTACCGAGCGGTCGATGCTCGCCATGCCGGAGACGACGATTGGCTTGATCCCCGATGTCGGCGGCATGTGGCTGCTCGCCAATGCTCCTGGCCGGCTTGGAGAGTACCTTGGCATGCTGGGCGAACGGATGGCCGCCGCTGATGCCATCTACGCTGGTTTTGCAGATACGTTCGTCGCCACAGAAAAGCTCGACGCGTTGCTTGCTGCACTCTGCGACCCGGCCGGCGATCCGATCGGCGTCACGGCAGCCTCGTTTGCTGAGGCACCACCGCCAACCGTACATGCCGATCGACAGGACGACATTGATCGCATCTTTTCGGCCGACAGCCTTGAAGGCATTGTCGAAGGGCTCAGTGCGTCGGACCTGGAATGGAAGGACGGCGCGTTGAAGGCGATCAGCCAGCGCTCACCTTTGTCTTTGAAGCTGACACTGGCAGCTGTGCGCGAGGCCCGTACCTTCAAGTCTCTTGAGGACTCTTTGAAGCTGGAGTTCCGATTGTGCTCGAGACTGGCGCAGCATGGCGAGTTCTTTGAGGGGATCCGGGCGCTGCTCATCGACAAAGACAAGTCTCCGCAATGGCGCCCCGCCACAGTCGCCGAAGTCAGCGATGACATGGTCTCACAGTTTATGGGGCCTCTGGACGATATGGCGGAGCTGGCCTTTGACGACCAATAAAGTGGATAGAACCATGACCGAACCAAAACGGACCGGCCCGCTCGTCGGCATGCGGGTTCTCGACCTTAGCCATGTCATGGCTGGTCCGGTGTGCGGCCTGATGCTGGCGGACATGGGCGCCGATGTCATCAAAGTCGAAAACATCAAGGGTGGCGACGACACCCGCGACATGGTTCCGCCTGAGATCAACGGCGAGTCCGGTTCCTTCATGATGATGAACCGCAACAAGCGTGGTATCGCGCTGGATCTGAAAGCCGATGCCGGCAAGGAGATCCTCAAGAAACTGGTCAAGACAGCGGATGTTCTGATTGAGAACTATCGCCATGACACCATGACCCGCTTAGGTCTCGACTATGACGTGCTCTCGGCAATCAACCCGGGCTTGATTTACTGCTCGGTATCCGGCTTCGGGCGAACCGGCCCTTTCTCTACACAGGGTGGTTTTGATCTCGTCGCACAAGGGATGTCTGGACTGATGTCGGTTACCGGTGAAGCGCCAGGCCGGCCGCCAGTGAAAGTCGGGCCGCCAGTGACGGACATTACGGCGGGTATCCTCGCCGCCATGGGAGTTTCCGCGGCCTACGCCAACAAACTGCAGACCGGCAAAGGCCAGAAGGTCGATACGTCTTTGTTTGAGGCAGGCATCACGCACACCTATTGGCAATCCAACATTGCCTTCGCCACCGGTGTGTCGCCGGGCCCGATGGGCTCTGCCCACCCTCTATCCGCACCCTATCAGGCATTTGAGACAGCCGACGGTTGGATTAATCTCGGCGCCTCAAACCAAAAGAACTGGCTCGTATTCCTGGATATCGTCGGCGACCAGGCGATTACCGATGATCCTCGTTTTTTCACGAATGCTGACCGAATGGCCAACCTCGATGCTCTGGAGGAAACGCTGACGCCGGTCATGAAGCAGCGCACGACGTCGGAATGGCTCGCAGCCCTTGAGGCCGCTGGTATTCCTGCCGGTCCTGTTTTGTCGATCCGCGAGATGCAAGAGCATCCGCAAACCATTGCACGTGACATGGTCCCAGCAGTCGAACATCCAGTGGCCGGACGTGTTCAGACCATCGGCCTGCCGGTCAAATTCAGCGAAACGCCGGGCGGCATTAAGCGTGCCGCGCCACTTCTTGGACAGCATACTCACGAAATTTTGCACGAGCTTGGCTATGATGAAGCAGAAATAGCCAAACTCGCCTCGGATGGCATTGCAGGCGCACCCAACGAAGACGGTTAATGCCCCCAAATTGCGCAATCTAGGGATATTTGCAGTCAAGAGATAAGTGGAGCGAATACCCGCACCTAATTGATTTAACTGAACTTAATCACTATTGCCTAGGCAGACTTGGCGCGACGCAGAAAAGCTGACAGTTTGCGCGTTCTTCATGTTAGCCGGTTTCGGCAGGTGTTGCTTATGACAATGGACAAGCTACTCATCATTGGTGCAGGCCCGGTCGGTCTGGCCATGGCTAGTGCGCTGAAAGCGCATGATATTCCGTATGATCAAGTGGACGCTAAAGCAGGTCTTGGCGGCAACTGGCATAGCGGCGTCTATGATGGTGTACACCTCAACTCGTCACGGAAGTCTACAGAGTTTAGCGACTACCCGATGCCTGAGCATTACCCGGACTTCCCCAGCGCGGCCGAGATGAAGGACTATCTCGACGACTACGCGCAGGCGAAGGGCATCGACCAGGGAATTGAGTTCGAGAAAAGTGTCATCGAGACGCTGCCGCAAAGTGACGATTCCTGGATCGTGCGTTTTGCTGATGGTGATGAGCGGAACTACAAAGGCGTCATTGTTTGCAATGGTCACCATTGGGACAGGCGCATGCCTGATCTGCCGGGCGAGTTTACCGGCGAGCTCATTCACTCGAAGGACTACACCGGCAAGGCTCAGTTGGAAGGAAAGCGTGTGCTGGTCATCGGCGCTGGCAACTCTGCCTGTGACATCGCCTGTGACTCAGCCCGGTTTGCCAAATCTGCTGACGTGAGTATGCGGACCGGTTACTGGTTCCTGCCGCGGGTTGTCTTCGGCCGTCCCATTAACGACGTCCCAATCTGGCACCTGCCTGTCACGATGCAGCGCTGGATTCTGCGCGGCATCATCTGGGTCACGCTCGGCGACTTCCGTAAGTACGGCCTTGAAAAACCGTCACACAGGATATTCGATCGCCATACGACGTTTGGCGCCGAGATGCTGCATTACATGACCCTCGGCCGGATCAAGCCACGCCGCGCAATCACGGCCGTAAGTGGTAACAATGTATCGTTCTCTGATGGTGCAAGCGCGGACTACGATATGATTGTCGCCGCGACCGGCTTCAACTTCCGCTTTCCATTCCTGCCTGACGGATTAGTGGAAGTGAAAGGCGATGTCGTTCAATTGTATGGCTTTGCATTCCCGCCGAATGTGAAGAACCTCTACATCATAGGTGCAACGCAGCCACGCGGTGGCTTTGGCTACCTGCTAACCCCGGCATCTGATCTCTATGCCAAAGTGATCAAAATGCAGGATGAGCTTGAACATCCGGTGGGATCCATTCTCGAGTACATGGGCGAGAAGATACCTAGGACGCACCTAGTGGATCCCGGTGGCGCGAGACGTGAAATCATAATTTCAAAAGCGGTTCTAGGTGTCGTCAAATGGATGGGTCGGCGACTGCAAAAGAAGAGACCGTGGACCGGAATGGGTGCCTTTGCAGTCAGTTCAGCGAAACCGACAACGTCTCCCACATCGGCCACCGCCTTGTCGGAGGCTGCAGAATAGGCTCGGCCCGCGTCACAGGCAATTGATCCGCTTATCCTCCTGCGGCGTAGGAACTATAACGCTGGAGGCCTGTTATGCGATTTTTGCTGTTCTCGATATTGATTGCCTGGTCATTCGCATTTGCAGACGCCAGGGCGCAGCAAGGCAGTCAATCTTCAGCAGATCCGATCGAGCGCATAATTTCAAAACAGATTGCTGCCTTCAAGAGAGATGACGCTAAGACGGCCTTCTCAATTGCATCTCCAATGATCCAAAAGCGGTTTCGAACGCCTGAGTTCTTTCTGCAAATGGTGGCCCGTGGCTACCCGCAAGTCTACCGCCCGAAATCGTTCCGGTTTGCCGAGCGCGCAAAGCTGGAAGGCCGCACGTTGCAGAAAGTCGTTGTTGTCGGCCCTTCTGGAGCCGAAGTGACCGCAATCTACGAAATGATGCAGGTCGACGGCCAATGGCGGATTAATGGCTGTCAAATCTTGAAGCCTAAGGGCCAAGATGTTTGATCTCAGCTCCCTACTGGTTGTCAGCCGCGGACCTTGAACACTAACTCATGCTCGCGAGCTTCTTTGCAACGAAGTGCACGCGGTCCTGACCCCACATAACTTCGCCATCCTCAAAGACATAGCTTGGTGCACCGAAAACGCCTCGGGAAACCGCTTCTTCCGTGTTCTTCACCACCATGGCGTCAAGCTCATCGTCGTCGGGCCCGGCAGCGCGCACACTATCGGCATCAATTCCAACGCGTGCAGCGGCGTCCTTCAGGACCTGCCAATCGCTGAAGTCACGATCTTCCTCCCAAAGCAGTCGACCGATTTCAGATGACAGGCCAAGAGCATCCTGTCCGGCAACTCCGGCGGCAATAACAAGTCGGTATCCGAGAGTTTCATCTGATGGGAAGTTCTTGGGCTCAAGAACAATTGGGATGTTGAGTTCATCCCGCCATCGCTTGAGTTCCATCATGCGATAGGCGCGTCGCTCAGGCGAACGCTGAGGTAGCGGCAAGCCGCCAGTTTGCGAGAAGACATCAGAAAATCGTGTTGGCTTGGCTGAAACAGCGACCCCGTATTTGTCTCGCAGCTCAATGAAGCGACGGCTGCCCAAATAGGTCCACGGTGAATTCAGTGACAGATAATAATCGATTTTCGTCATGACGCTCTTTCATTGCAGTCGGTATCGCGATTGCAAGAAGCTGTACGCCGGGAACGACTATTTCTCAAGCCATGGTGGCTTTGGACTGTCCAGGCCAGTCAGCCGGCGCAGGGCCATTTGCTCTACAAAGGGCAAGGCTAGCATGGCAGGCGCGAGGATACGTCGTGATAGTCCGATAAACGGACCGCGCTGAAACAATTGATCCGTTTGTGTTCGCGTAAAGCGGATCACTTGTTTTGCGACAGGTAGCCGTTCTTCCGAATATCGATCGGCACTGCCTTTTTCGATCATCCAGGCCAGCCACGCTGCATCCTCGATGCCGAGGTTCATACCGCGCGCGCCAACAGGAGAATGAATATGCGCCGCATCGCCAGCCAGAAACACGGAACGGACGCTCATCTTTTCGACGTGACGGAAACTGACGTGAAAATCAGACTCCCAAAGGACGCTGTTGCCGGCTCTCCGGTTCTTGACCAGGGAGACAATGTCGGCACTGGTGCCGACGTGGCGCACGACATGCTCATTGATGGGGAATGAAGCGACAGCGCCGCCGGGCAAGACCTCGATTGTTGACGCACTCGGATCACGCGGCTGCTGATACTGAATGTCCGCAAGAGCGAAAACGATCGGATAACTAAAGCCCTTGAACTCCAAGCCAGCGAACTGCCGCGCCGTGCTGTATGCCCCATCAGCCGCGATGATGTAGTCGGGTGTCTCATAGGTGCAGGTGTCTTCAGTGGCTACCACAGCGGTGACAACGCCACCTTCGATGGTTAGCTCCATCAGCTCCGTGTTCCACTCGATTTCCAATCCACAACCATGCATCGCATCCAGGAGAAGGCTTTCAGTCTCCGATTGTGGGACAACCAGCATGAAGGGGAAGCGATGTTTCAACTTGGAGAGCTGTAACGTGAAGGCTGTGCGGCCGTCCTCGACAATGAAGCTGCGATGCAACTTGTTGCCAACCGCGAGAAGGCGATCCGTCAGTCCGGATGGCTCCAGCAGTTCTAGCGTTCGAGGATTGACACCAAGAGCGCGGGATTGCAACGCACGCCCGGATGCCTTGTCGATGATGCGTGGATGGATGCCTCGGCGTTTGAGCTCCAGCGCCGCGGTCATCCCGACCGGACCGGCCCCGATGATGAGGACTGAAGGCATTGCCGTCGTCATCAGCGGTCTCCCTGTTCGAGGCGTACGAGGCTCAAGACAGCTTATCAAATCATTACGAGACTCGTACAGCCGCACTATGACCGGACAAAGCTAAATTCGTCATAGTATGGGAGGACCAAATGCCAAAGCCTTCAAATCGCTGTTAGTTAAAAGACCGTATTTGTCGAATGGATGACGCCGGACGCCGTGCAATTTGTGGGCACTACTACCTAAACGATAAATAGTTTCTCCTCATCTCGTCCGCCCCTCCTCGTCGGAAGACCTACCTGCGCAAGGTCACTCTGTTGAGCCGCTGGCGATAGGGAGCAACCCAGCTTGTTCACTCACTCAAAGTTCACGCAATCGTACTTTGCATGTGTGCAGCGCCTGCCGCCATGTTGGGACAACACGTTCGGCAGTTATCAACTTACGGGATCGAGACATGATGCACTCAACGTTGGCATCCACGGTTTTCAAACTCGCACCGCTTGCAGCAATTTCTCTAGCGATTGCGATCTTCACATATGGCAGTCCAAGTCAGGCTCAACAGCAAGGTGTGTCTTCGGCGAGCAGCGGACAGTCGTCCTCCAACGCGCGGCGCAAGCGCGTGCGGGCAAGCAATCGTCGACGCATCCGGCGCAACAGGGCGCGTAGGTACCAGCCGCCGCAGGAAGATTGGCGTTCGCAGGCGTTGGCGGGTGGTTCTCCCTAACTGCCCGTTCGGCCAGTCAGTGTTCTGCGCAGATTGTGCCACGCTTGTCCGCTGGGTTCTTTGAGATCACGGTAGAAGACCAACCAAATCGGCACCCACATCGCGAAGACGATTACGTCGTTAAAGATCCATTCGATGTTGTGGCCGCGGAAGTAAAACGAGGCGTAGTAGATTGGTAGGATCACCGTCGCAGCCTGCACGCCGTGAAGTGGATCTCGCAGAACCATGAATGGCAGTATCCAGGCGAGGTACCAGGGGTACTGTGCCGGGCTAAGCAGAAAGACGGCAAGCACCACCCACATCATACGCTGCACGAGATCTCCTTCGTGTCGTATCCTGGGTAGTGCAGCGAGGAGGGCGATTGTTGCTGCCGCTATTGCAACCAGTCCTCTTGCTATCTGATTTGGCAATGCGCCCTCTGCCAAGCCGGTCGGTGAAAGCACAAAGCGCAACAACATATCCATCAGAGGGTTGAGCGCACCATTGCGTCGCCACTCCGCTGCGTAAGCCACAAAACCTGACTTTTGATCCAGACCTGCAAGCAACGGCGGCAAGGCCAAGACCGCTAGGCACAGGCTCGTGAGACAGACAGCCGTGATGAGCCGGCGCGGCTCGGCCAGTAACGGCCTGAGAACCAACGGCAGTAACAAAACCGGCCAGATCTTTGTACCGGCTGCCAATGCCAGCATCACACACGATAGAACATTTCGCTTGGTGGCTGCCAACAGCACAGCCGCCAACAGACAGGGAATAAGAACAGCCTCCATGTGGGCCGAATTCATGAGCTCTTTGATGACAACCGGGTTCCACCAGTAAATTGCGAGCCAAAGCCGGCTTCGACCAAGCTCATCAAGCAGCCGGAGAAGTAGCCAGAGCGTTGTCAGCTCGCACAAAAGGCAGACCAAGCGCCAGGCCGTGATGCTCCAAGTCTCTGCCAGGTAGGCTGCTGCAAAGAAAGCTTGAGCGACTGGCGGATAAATCGTCCGGACATCGCGTTGGTTGATGCGCTCGTGGATGTAGCCGGCTTCGAGTGCCAGATCACGTAACGCTTGCGGCACGCCGGCGGCGTCGAGACCGCCAGGGGCATAGGCATAGGGGTTATGGCCGATTGCAACTACGGCACCGTCCCAGAGGTAACGGTAAAGATCCGTCTCCAGCGTCGGGACGGTCCAAAACATTAGGAGGCGGAGAATGATGCCGCCGGCGATGATCCCAACGAGGAGGCGCTGCTGTGTCTGCTTGTCAACGTTATGCGACGCGGCTATGCAGCTCGGCAAATAGAGTGCGATGGCGCCAGCTATGACAAGTCCGAGCGCGAGTGAGATGGCCGGGACTTCATGCAGATAAAGCTCGTGATCGA
The DNA here is from genome assembly GCA_965247245.1 of Hyphomicrobiaceae bacterium. Lineage (GTDB taxonomy): Bacteria > Pseudomonadota > Alphaproteobacteria > Rhizobiales > Hyphomicrobiaceae > Tectiglobus. The sequence continues at coordinate 330,538 of CBDFGV010000002.1, forward strand.
ACAGTCCGGCGGTGGCAACCAGCAGCACCGCGAGCGCGAACAGCGCCAACCACACCCCGTACCAGCGGCGCTCAATATCGTTGGTTGGACGCAATCCTGAAATGCTTCTGGAACTCCGCTAGTCGCCATCCGACGACGCTGACATGCCGGCTGAGGCTAGTTGGCTCCAGGATCACTGACAATGCACGAAACGTTGACGCTTCGACCTCGGCCCGGCGTACCACCGCAAGTAAATGCGACCGCCAGAGATGCTGACGGCCGCACTGATGTTCCAGAACCGCCTCAGTAGCACTTCGCGTCGTTAGGCCTGGTCTTCCTGGCCGCGAATGAAGCGAATGATGCTTGAGAAATCCGTACCACCGGCGCCGGTGCTCATATAGAGGCGGTAAAGATGGGCGGCCTCGGCCCCCATTGGCGTAGATGCTCCGGACTCAAGCGCCGCGTTCTGGGCGAGGGTGAGATCTTTGGCCATCAGAGCCGTCGCAAAGCCCGGCTTGAAATCATTGTTGGCCGGTGATGTCGGCACGGGACCTGGAACCGGACAGTAGCTATTCACCGCCCAACAACTGCCGGTTGCTGTCGATACGACATCGAACAGGGCCTGATGCGACAAGCCCAGCTTCTCACCGAGGCAGAAGCCTTCCGCGACACCGATCATGGTGACGGCCAGGATCATGTTGTTGCAGATCTTCGCGGACTGACCCGCGCCGCCGTCACCACAATGGACGATCTTCTTGCCCATGCCTTCCAGAATTGGCTGTCCGGCAGCAAACGAGTCACCCGATCCACCGACCATGAACGTGAGGGTTGCGCCCTGTGCACCGCCGACACCTCCGGAAACTGGCGCATCGAGGGACAACATGCCGGCTTCGCTCGCTAGGTTGTGTGCCTGGCGAGCATCCGCGACATCGATCGTCGAGCAATCGATCAGCAATGTGCCCTTACCGGCTGCCTCTAACAGGCCATCCTGATAAACGCCGAGCACGTGCTTGCCGGCCGGCAGCATCGTGATAACGACATCGGCGCCCTCGGCCGTGGCATTGGCTGATGCGGCCGTGCCAACCCCTTCTGCCGCGGCAGCCTTCATGTTGGCATCGACGATATCAAACGCCGTAACGGTATGACCGGCCTTGACCAGATTGCCCGCCATTGGCAATCCCATGTTTCCCAGTCCGATAAAGCCGATCTTGGCCATTGCCTCTTCTCCCTCGTCATACTTCTGGACTAAACTACAGCGAGTTTTAACTGGCCTTGGGTGATGACTGCAAGGCTGGCCTTCACCAGAACGACTTATCGCAATCACCGGAGTGCTTCTCGATGGCTTACGCACCGTTGCCGCCTGACGCCAATATGCCGCCTGTCCGCATCAATCTCTATTCGGATACGCAGACCAAGCCGACCGCGGCGATGAAAGACGCGATGATGGCGGCGGAAGTGGGCGATGAGCAGCACGGTAGTGACCCCACGGTCCGCGCACTGTGTGAGAAAGTGGCCGCCCTTCTTGGCAAAGAAGCTGCCATTTTTCTACCTTCCGGCACCATGTGCAATGTCATTGCCATCCTGGTTCATTGCCAGAAGGGCCAGGAAGTCGTTGCTCACGAAACAAGTCACATCCTGACCAGTGAAGGCGGCGCCCACGCCGCATTGGCCGGCGTGCAGATCCATCCGCTGAAAGGGCCGGCAGGCACATTCAACGGTGAGACATTACGGGAAGCCGTACGTGCCAAATCACGCCATGCTCCAGAACAGCGGTTGTTGAGCCTCGAACAGACCGCCAATATTGGTGGGGGAACGGTTTGGCCGATGTCGCAACTGAGCGACGTGATTGCCATCGCGCGAGAAGAAAACCTCGCCGTCCATGTCGACGGTGCGCGTCTGATGAATGCAGTGGTTGCCAGTAACAACTCGGCACGCGCCTATGGAGACCTGGTCGACTCAGTGTGGATCGACTTTACCAAGGGTCTGGGCGCACCTCTTGGCGCAGCTCTGGCCGGAGATGCTGACTTCATTGATCAGGCCTGGCGCTGGAAGCAACGCCTTGGTGGTGCGATGCGCCAAGCCGGCATTTGTGCCGCGGGGTGCATCTATTCACTCGATCATCATGTCGAACGCCTGGCCGAAGACCATGCCAATGCCCGACATCTCGCAGAACAACTCGGAAAGATAGACGGCGTGACCGTCGATCAACCGCATACCAATCTTGTTTACTTTGATCCTGCCGGTGCAGGACTAAAAGCGACAGAGCTGGTGCAGCGCGTGCGCGGCGAAGGTCTCCTACTGTCAGTTCTTGGCGGCCGCATCCGCGCCTGCACACATCTTGATGTCAACAAGGCGATGATCGACGAGGCAGTCGAAATCATATCGGCGGCGCTTGCGGCAGCCAAGTAAAATGACCGAGTTCTAGTCCTTGTGGCGGAACTCGACGCCCAAGGCCTTCTCGTAGATTTTGAGAATTGAGCTTTTCGGTTCAGCGCCGTACCCGGCTGACATTGCTGACTGGTAGCTTCCCACCATGGCGTTGACGACCGGCAACATGGCCTTCTTCTCAACAGCCATCTTCTGGACGTTGACGATGTCCTTGTAGGCATCCTGCATGGCGAAATCAGAGTCGAACTTGCGGTCCATCATGCGTGGAACGAAGTACTCGGAAGCGAAGCTGCGCGAGCTCGCCGAGGTCACGACGCGTGCCACCTCGTCAGGATCGAGCCCAACAGACACTGCCAATGGCAGGATTTCGCACAAGGCAACAATATTGACATTGTAGATGACATTGTTCAGCGCCTTCATGGCCTGTCCAGTGCCGATCGGGCCGCAATGAATGACATCCGTCCCGAAGCTCTGAAGGTAGGGCTTGGCATCCTCGAAGGCTTCCTGAGTGCCCCCGAACATCACGGTGAGCGTGCCATCGTGGGCGCGGAACGGCATGCCAGATATGGGGCAGTCCCAATAGCTGATGCCCAAGGCACCAGCCTCTTCCGCAAAGGCAAGCGCATCGGTCCGATCTAGGGTAGTTGTATCAATGATCGTCTGGCCTGTTCGCCCTGCGCTTGCGACACCGTTTTCGCCAAATACGACTGCGCGCACTTCTGGCGAGAATGGCAGGCAAAGCAAAACGACATCGCATTTGGCCGCGAGCTCGGCAGGGCTGGAGCATGCCGTAGCACCGGCTTGAACTAGGGGTTCAGCTGCGGCTGGCAGCGGATCGTGAACATAAAGCGTGCCGGTGGACTTGAGGAGATTGGCTGCCATGCCACCGCCCATGCGGCCTAACCCAATAAATCCGACTGTCTTGGACATTTTCCACCCCTGTGATCTTGATTGAGATCCAGATTACGAGGGGAGCCGCCCGCTTACAATCTTCAGAGGCGTGGTCAATAAGCGCGTCCTGCTAGACACCCTGGATCTTCTCAGCGTCGGCAAGCTCTTTGGCGACACGTTCGGACTCGGCGTTGCGTGGGTTGACGAGACCGGCGATCAAGACATAGAGCGCCGGCGTCAAAAACAGCGTGAAGACCGCTGCCATGGCTAATCCACCAAAGACGACCCAGCCAATGGCTGCACGCGCCTCGAAGCCGGCACCTGTCCCCAGAATGAGCGGCAATCCCGCAAGAACCGTTGAAACCATTGTCATCGCGATCGGGCGCAGCCGAACTATCGACGCCTCGCGTGCCGCCTCATAGACCTTGTAGCCTTGCTCACGAAGTTGATCAGCGAACTCGACCATGAGGATGGCATTCTTGGCCATAATCCCGATCAGCATCAGAATGCCGATCTGACTGTATATGTTGATCGTCGTGCCGGTGAGTGCCAGCGCGAAGATTGCGGCACAGATGCCGAGCGGGACGGTGAGCAGAACGACCAGCGCGCTGGTCACGCTTTCAAACTGTGCGACAAGAACCAGAAAGACGATCAGCAGCGCGACAAGGTAGGTGATTGTGACGCCTGATGTTGTCTCGTTGAGCGCCGCGGCCTCATCGAGAAACAGCAGCCCAATTCCTGATGGCAGCTGCTTGTCAGCGAGCAGCTGGACTGCGTTGACGGCTTCACGCAACGAATAGCCATCCACCGGGTCAGCGAAGATCTCGACCGCCCGACGCTGTCCATGGCGATCCAGTTCGGCAGCAACAGCCGTTTCGCTAAAACTAATCAATTGCGACAGCGGGACGAGCTGACCGGTGGTCGAGGTCACAAACAGGTTCTGGAGATCTGATGGATCATCAATCGCGCCGGCAGTGGCCTGCAGAATGATTGGAATGCGATCATCATTGACGACAAGCTCCCCAACCTCGTCCGTGTCGACGAGCGCTTTCATGGTCTCCGCGAGTGACTCGATCGAAACTCCTAAATCTGTGGCGCGGCGACGGTCAATCTTCACCGATAGCTGAGGCTGGGTTGCACGAAACTCTACACGCAAGTTCTGAACCTGCGGCACCTGCTTTTCCATGGCGACGACGAACTTGTCTGCGGCGTCCGCGATCACGGCATAGTCTGCCCCTGTCAATGCAAACCGCAAACCGCCGCTTGCACTTCTGAGCTTCAGGCTGTTGCTTCGTCTCACCCGCGCGCGGGCGCCTGGGATTTTGCTCAGTTTCTTATTGAGTGCTTTGGCAATCTCGCCCTCAGTCTCGGTGCGCTTTGACCAGTCAATCAGCTCTGATGTGATGTAGCCCCGATTGAGATCATACCAACCGCTCACTGAGAAGATATCCTTCGCAACGCCATTGTCGACATAGGGCCTGAGAAACGTCTCAGCCTGCTCGACCTGCCGATCCGTATAATCGAGACTAGTGCCGTCTGGGCCGAGCATCCGAATGGTAATGCGGCCGCGATCCTCCGTCGGCACCAGTTCCTCGCCGAGATTCTGATAGGTGATCGCTGCAACAACGATGATCAAGCCGCTCAGTCCAACGACGACAAGCGGTGCATAGAGGACCTTATCTACAACGATCGCATACACTTTTTGCAGGCGTCCCGGTTGCGTTCCGCTGGATGGCTCTGCCGGTTGCGCGGCGCCCAGCCGCGACGCAAGCATCGGAACGATCGTCAATGCGACGAACGAAGAGATGCAAACGGCGACAGCCAGAACGAATCCGAATTCACCAAAAAGACGACCTGCCGTTGATGGTAGAAACGAAATTGGCGTGAACACGGAGATAAGCGTCGCGGTCGTTGCGACCACAGCGAAGAACACCTGCCGGGTACCGACTACGGCGGCAGCGCGGGCCTGCATTCCCTTGGCTTCGAGACGCTGGATGTTTTCCAGCACAACGATAGCATCATCGACGACAAGCCCGGTGGCCAGCACCAGTGCGAGGAGCGTAATGAGGTTGAGCGAGAATCCCAGTAACCAGATGGCCGATATGGTGCCGACCAATGCCACGGGAATGGCTACCGCCGGGATCAGTGCCGCGCGCAACCGGCCAATAAACACTGCTATCACCAGGACGACAATCATCACCGCCAGCGACAGACTGATCAGTACTTCCTCAATGGCACCGCGGATAAAGACGGCATCGTCCGAGGTAACAACTATCTTGAGCTGCTTGAAGCGATTGTTGAGCGCCGCCACGGTCTTCTTGACGTCGGCAGAAATCTCGACGGTATTCGACTGCGCCCGGCGTATGACACCAAGTGTGATGACGGTTCGCCCGTTAAGCCGAACGGCGCTCTCACTATCGGCCGGGCCGAAGTGAACGTGACCGACGTCCTGGATTCGGATCGGGTCCCGAACAATCAGTTTCTCAATGGCGTCCGGCTTCGTAACCGACGCGTCGGCACGAACGATCACTTCCTGTTCTTGTGATTTGAAGCTACCGCTCGGAATATCAAAGTTGGCGTTCTTCAGAACCTGTACGACATCGGCAATGGACAGCTTGTAGGCTGCTAACCGCATCGGGTCGACCACGACGCGCAGAACCTTTTCCCGACGGCCCCACAGCGTGACATCAGCTACGCCGCTGATCGAGGTCAGCTCTGGAACAATCTCATTTTCGACGGTGCGCGTGACTTCCGAAATCGCCAGTTGATCGCTATAGACCGCCAACCTGACGACAGGCACAGCGTCGGCATCTGCTTTGACGACGAATAGGTCTTCAACCGCATCCGGCAATTGACGCTGAACCCGACTGACAGCCTCCCGGACATCGTTTGCGGCAGTGATCAGGTCGACAGACGGCCGAAAGACTATGCGAATGCGAAAGTTGTTTTCCTCGCTGGAGGAGCGCACTTCCTTGACACCGTTGACGCGGGCGACAGCCCCTTCAACGATGCTGGTCGCCTCGGCGTCGACAGTCTCAGGTGAAGCGCCGGGAAAGTTTGCACGTACTGTGACGATCGGCCGATCCACATTTGGTAGTTCACGGACCTCGACGCCAAAGACTGCCGCAAGACCGGCAATGACAACCAGGAGATTGAGGACAACGGCAAGGTAGGGGCGTTGTACGCTGACGGCCGGAAGATCGTTGGCGATGCTCATACCATCATCAACCTTTCGACGCGTCGCGGTCCCGGGCTGAACGCTTGACAGGGTCTGTCTCGGCTGGCTCGCCTTGCGGCGCATCGTAGAAGACCTTGCGGCCATCGCGCAGGCGCTGAACACCTTCAGTTACAACAAGGTCTTTCGGGGTGATGTCGCCTTCGACGAGAACAATGCCGTTACGACGACGGACGCTCGTTACGAGAGTCTTACGCGCTTTCTGATCACGAACCAGCCAAACGTAGCTTTCACCCTTGCGCCATTGAAGGGACAACTCTGGCACGACGGCATGCCCCTTGCCGGGCAGGTTGATCTCCACGGCAAATGACATACCCGGTCGCAAGAGGTCGTCCGTGTTGGGTATGATGGCACGGACGGTCACCGTCCTGGATGTCGGATCTACTCGGCTGTCGATGTACTCGACATGACCGGAGAACTTGCGCCGCTCGTAACTCGGCGTGGTGGCAGCAATCTTCTTGCCGGATTTGATGCGCGCTGAATAGCGCTCAGGGACTTGAAACTCGACCAGCAATTCCCGTCGCATGTCGAACGATACGATGGGCGTGGTCGACGTCACGCGATCGCCGACTTCGGCTTTCGGCAGGCCAGTTATACCGCTGAACGGTGCAACAATCTTGAGATCGCTGAGTGCCTTCTTGGCCTGGAGTTGCTCGAGCTTCGCTCGGTCTAGCGCGATCTCGGCATCAGCCACGCGCGCATCTGAATTGACCTTGCGCTTATTCAGCCGGCGCACTCTTGCCAATTGTCGTTCCGCCTCGGTGACTTTCTTGGCGGCAATCTCTGCTGCCAACTCAGCCTGCCGCGAATCCAATTCGAAGATCAGGTCGCCCTTCTCAAGACGCTGTCCGGCCTTGGTCCGGAAATCCATAATCACGCCATCAGACTTGGCGCGGATCATGACCGAGCGTCTCGCCCGTGCCGTGCCGACGGCAGCGATGGTTGAATCATCGTTTGCCTGCGTGACATGCGTGACAATGACCGGAACACCACGATTACCGCGCTTCTTTTTGGAGTTTTTTGCGCTTTTTTGAGCATTCGCATCAACGCCCGGTAGAAAATCACGGCCAAACCACATCCCCGCGCCGACGGCTGCTATCGCAACCAGCGCAATCGCCTGTGTACGTATGGGCATGGGATTACTCAAAGTGGGTCCTCGAGGATTGCGCTTCAGCAGACCGTTGCGGATTTGGGGCTTGCTCAGCTGGATCAGCCATGATCGACCGCTGCGCTTTGTTCGCGCAGAACCTTCATTATCAGTAGTTTAGCGATGGACTGGCGACGCGCCTAGTCAATTTCATATCAAGCTTTATGAAGCGTGTGTTGAACCTAAGCTGAACGGATGCCGGGAAAAGCTGGCTAACGCATTGAAGTTCTGAGGATATCGTCGACCACCCGCTCAAGATGCTTAATTGTACTGCAGGTTTTGGCGACGTGGCAGTATGGCCTGTATCGCAGCATCTCAGAGTCACCGATGCCCCAGAATGACTCGGGCTCAGGATTGAGCCAGATCACACGACGGCTGCGATCATTAAGCCATTTCATGACGTCACTGCGCGGGTCGCGGTAGTTCGAGCGGGCGTCGCCCAGAATTATCACAGTGGTTCGCCGGTCGATGGCATCAGCATGGTTTGACTTCAGGTCATCCAGCGCGCGGCCATAGTCCGTCGACATGAAGCCGATTTTCTCAAGGACTTTCGGGATGGCCTCTTCGATATCGTTGTTGTCGAGGACATCTTCGATTTCCGCCAAATGCGAGGAAAATGCAAAACTCCTCAGATCAGCCAAAACCTCGTTCAGGTTGTAGAGGAACATCAAAAGGAACTGCGCAGCAGCCGCAACTGATCGGCTGACATCGCAAATCGCGACAACTTTCGGCTTTTCAATGCGCTTCTGTTTCCAAATGGTCTCGAAGGGCACACCGTCGTGAGCCATGTTGACCCTGAGCGTGCGTCGCACATCGAGATGTCCGCGCCGGGTCCGCTTGCTGCGATGGCTGTGCTTGGCCGCCAGCTTGCGCGCCATGCGCCGGATCAAGGCATTCATCCTGTTGAAGTCGCGGCGGTCGATGGTTGCCAATGGTGTCTTTTCCAGGAACTGCGCCCGCAGTTCTTCGGCAGCGTTCTTGCCGAACATCTCATGCTGGCGCTCGACATAATTGCGGGCTTCCGCAATCAGGCTCGTCCTTTGGCCCTCAAGCGCGCCGACAAGCTGATCGCCACCCGGAACATCGCCGCGCGCAACGGCTGAGATGAGGCTCTCGAGTTCGCTGATGCCCATTTGTTCAAGCATCCGACGCGCGAGGAAGTTAACCTGTGTGACATAGCGAACGTTGCCAACGCCGGCGGCCTGACCGGCAGATTCCATCGCAGCCGCCAGGCCTTCCCGGTCGCCGGAGAGCAGCATATCCGCCAATGCATTGCCTGTATCAGCTGCCGGCTGCTCACTTGGTTGTTTGCCAGTTTGATCCTCATCGTGCGCCGCTTCCGGGTCACCATGAGTGAACTGATTGCGCGTGAAAAACAGATCAAAGGCTTCTGAGAAGCGCTCCTTCTCTTCTACCGTTTTTGCAACAGTCAAACCCAGCGCATCTTTAAGCAAACCGCGATCACTATAGCCCAGCGTTGCCACAACTTCGTGCGCTTCCATGGCTTCCGCAACCGATACCCTGACGTCGGCCGAGCGTAAGGCGCGAACGAAATCTTCAAGCGGTCGTTGAGCCATCCTTACCACCTGCAATGCCGTAGGAGGCCTTCTGCGCGCCAACGACCAACTCGTTCAGCTTCGGACCGGTCGCCTTGATGTCCTCCTCGAATTTGAGCAGGACGTTGAGTGTCTCGCGCACGAGCGGCGTTTCGAGCTCACCAGCATGTAGCAATACGAGCGCACGCGCCCAATCGATCGTCTCACTGATCGAAGGCAGTTTCTTGAGATCAGTCTCGCGCAGAGACTGAACAAAAGTGACCAACTGCCGGCGCAAACGTTTGTCGATTTCAGGTACGCGCGCCGTCACGATTCTTTCTTCAAGGCGTGCATCCGGCAACGGAATGTAGAGATGCAGACATCTCCGCTTCAGCGCATCGCCCATATCGCGCGTATTGTTTGAGGTCAGAAAAACGATCGGCGGCTTCTTCGCCTTGACGGTTCCAATCTCAGGGATGGTCACCTGGAAGGCCGATAGCACCTCAAGAAGAAAAGCCTCGAACTCCTCATTGGCCTTGTCGACCTCATCGATGAGGAGGACTGCACCGGCGTCTTCCTGCAGGGCCTTGAGAAGGGGTCTTGGTTCGAGAAACTGTTCGGAGAAAAACACATCGCTGAAATTGTGCAACCGCCCCATGGCTGACTGTAGGTCATCGGTTGTGTCCAGTACGTCGCCGATCTTCTCCTTGAGGATCTGCGTGTAAAGCAACTGCTTGCCATACTTCCACTCATAGAGCGCCTTCGACTCATCCAATCCTTCGTAGCACTGCATCCGAATGAGAGGTAGGTCGAGATAGGCAGCAGTGGCCAGCGCCAGCTCCGTCTTGCCAACTCCGGCGGAACCTTCCACAAGCACCGGCTTTTCGAGGCTCTTGGCAATAAGAATGGCAGTCGCGATTTCGCGGGTCGCGATGTATGAGACCGTGCCCAGCCCCTCGATGATGTCTTCGACGGACGTAAACTTTTCGACCTGCTGTCCGGTCAATGGGCGGCTCCTTCGCGAAAGAATGCTTCGGCCCGTCTGGCCGATTGGATGCGATGCGCTGATGCCGCGATCTCGAATGACTTGACAATATCGCGCCGCAGCATCTGGGCGCTTTGCGATAGCACAAGGCCGTGGTCCGCAACATAGGTGTCGATATCGTCCTGCAGATATTTGGTAAATGCACGGAAGCCAGCTGCAGCGGCGTTCAAACGTTCCGGTTTTGCCGCATCACGATCAAGTTCTGCAGCAAGACCGAATGCCAGTTGTCCCAACGCTTCGACGCGGTCGGTTAGCGAACCGAAGTCAGCCAAGGTGTCATTGACCTGCTGTGCTTGTGCCGCATCTGCAACGAAGCGCAACTCTGCATTGAGCGCCCCAGCCAGGGATGAGGTCTTCAAAACGTCCTCAACTGCCCGCATCGGCATCGAGATTTCAGCGAACCCCTCACCCAGTGATCCGAGCAAGTTGGAGGCTGGGACACGACAATCCTTTAGTTCCAACCCGCAATGCGGCGACGGTCGAAGGAAGTCAATTTCGATCCCTGGTGTCTGTTGCAAACCAGGTGTGCTGCGCGGAACCAGGATCGCAGAAAAGGACTTGCGGCCTGAAACTTCATCCGTGATTGCGAGAACGATAAACACGTCAGACAGCGGGCCGTTGGTCAGATAGGACTTGGTCCCGTTGATGACAAAGTCGTCTCCGTCGCGCACGGCCGCCGTTTTGAGGTGCTTTGGATGGGCACCGCCACCAGGCTCTGAAATTGCGACGCAGACCGAAGTCTCACCCCTGGCAAGGCGTGGCAACCATTCCTCTCGTTGGGATGTTGTCCCGCGTCCTTCAATATGTAGTCGGGCGTTAATGCTATGCGCCAACCAGGTCGTCGTAATGCCCATGACAGCACTTGATTGCGACAACCGTTGCGCCGCGATGGCGAGTGCTTTGTAGTCGCCTCCCAATCCACCGCTCGCCTTGGACAACCCAAGTCCTAACAGGCCGCTATCGGCCAAAGCGTGCCAAACACCGACCGGGAAGTCCTGCATCGTGTACAATTGATCGCGTTGGTCGCACCAGCCGGTGGAAAGCTCGTCAATTCGGGCCGTCAGTTCTTGTCTCGTGAGACCTTGCATCGGAACTCCGGATCAGATTGTGCGGTAACCACCGTCAGCCATAATGATTGTTCCCGTGACATAGGCTGCCATGTCCGACGCAAGGAAAACCGCAGGACCGACAATATCTTCTGGCTGCCCGGCGCGGCCCAATGGTGTGTGATCCAAGAAGATCTTCACTAGATCAGGATTGTTGGCGCGCGCGTGTGCATTCAATGGTGTCTCGATCAAACCCGGTCCGATCGCATTGACGCGCACGCCATCTTTGCCAAGTTCTGCAGCCAGGGCTTTCGTGAATCCGAGAACACCATGCTTGGACGTCGTGTAGGCGGCCGAGTTCGGTGTTCTTACATGCACGAACGACTGGATGGATGCGATGTTGACGACGCGGCCTTTGTTGGTGCGCAGCTGATCGATGAACGCATGCGTGACGTTGAAGACGCCCTTGACGTTTATGTCGATGATGTCATCCCAATCCTTGAAAACGTCAGCCTGATCAGCAGTGATTGCATTCCGCCGATTGATGCCAGCATTGTTGACAAGAACTGTCACTTTCCCAAGTTGTCCAACCACTGCGGCCGCGACGTCAGCACACTGTTGACGGTTCGCAACGTCCACCTCGAAACACGTGGCATCACCGCCGACCCCGGTGACAAGCCTGGCTGTTTCCTCGGCAGCTGGTTTGCTGATATCGAGCAGGGCAACTCTGGCTCCGTGCTTGGCGTAGCCGACGGCGATGGCCTGACCGATACCGGAGCCGGCACCCGTAATGACTGCGCAGTGGCCTTCCAGGAGCTTGGTCATCGATCATCCCTTCCCAGATGCATGATAGTGGCGAGCACCAACCACAGATATCAGGCGGATGCTGCCATTGGCTATGGTGATTGACGGCATTTGGTGCCAAAATTGACAAGGATGGAATATTCACGTGTTGCATCGACCAAACTGATCATGGTCACGCTCCGCAGCGCAGTCATTGGGAGGAAAAGTCATGACACCAGAAGAGATCCTGTCATACCCCGCGCGCGTTTTGACACAAGCTCAGCGCGAACACTACTTCGAGCATGGCTATGTCGGCGTTGAAAGTCTGGTGCCAAAAGAGACTCTGGATGAACTGATTAAGGTCACCAACGAGTTCGTTGATAAGAGCCGGGCCGTGACGCAGTCCGGTGATACATTCGACATTGGTCCGGGCCACTCATCTGAGAAGCCGGTTCTGCGTCGCCTGAAGAGCCCAGACGACCAGCATGAGTCGTATTGGAACTTCGCAACTGGCATAATGGCAGACGTGGCTGCAGATCTTGCTGGCCCAAACGTCGTCTTCCATCACTCGAAGCTCAACTTCAAATGGTTTGACGAGAGTGACACGGTGAAGTGGCACCAGGACATCCAGTTCTTTCCACACACGAACTACAACGTCTTTACCATCGGCACCTACCTTGCTGACACAGACATGAAGAATGGTCCGTTGGCAATTCTACCCGGCAGTCACAACGGTCCGCTCTATGACCAATACGATAAAGATGGTGCATGGGCCGGATGCCTCAACAATGAAGACTCAGCAGCTGTTGACATGTCAAAGGCCGACTACCTGATGGGGGCCGCTGGCTCTATCACCATTCACAACTGTCGCGCACTGCACTATTCGCCATCGAGCAAGTCACCTGAACCCAGGCCGCTGCTGCTTAACTGTTACTCTTCCGGCGATGCCAAGGCTTACACCGCCCATCCGCAACCGACATCGCATACCTATGAGGTCGTGCGCGGCGAAACCGTGCGTTGGGCATCTCATGATCCGCGCCCTTGTCAGATCCCACCAGACTGGTCTGGCGGGTATACGTCGATCTTCGCTGCACAATCCGGAGAAGACAAAGCACAGTCAGCCGGCATGATGTAGGACTGAAGCGCAATCCAATCTACCGTTCGAAACAAAGAGACATCCATGAGCAATCAAGACAGCGCTGTGCGGCCACGGCGGAGTTTCATTTTCTCACCCGGACTCAAACCGGACATGTTCCCGAAAGCCCTAGCATCGGGAACTGACATCGTCTGCGTTGAACTGGAAGATGGCATTGCCCCGAAGGACAAGGATGAGGCGCGCGCCAAAGGACTTGCCTTGTTCGCCGAGCCGCAGGCCGACGATGGTGTTGAGCGGATTGTACGCATCAACTGCCTGCGCACCGCGTTCGGGCTTGCCGACGTGCAGGCCGTGATTGCAACGGATACCCCTCCACCGGCATTGATGCTGCCGAAGGTGATGACACCGGACGAGATTGTCTGGCTTGATGATCTGTTGACCGAGCGTGGTCATGATAATGTGCGCCTCCACGTGATTATCGAGACCAATGCAGCGCTGGAATGTGCGTACGAATTGGCTCACGCGAGCCCACGGATTGATGCGCTGTTCTTCGGCGGTGTCGATATGGCCGCCGAACTGCGATGCAAGAACGAATGGGAACCGTTGCTCTACGCACGCTCACGGGTTGTGCATGCAGCGGCATCAGCCGGCATTGATGCGATCGACGTGCCATATCTTGATCTGGAAGACCCGGACGGCATGCGACGCGAAGCCGAATTGGTGCGTGACCTTGGCTTCAGCGGAAAAGGCTCGATCCATCCGAAGCAGATTGGCATCCTGAACGACGTCTTCACACCGAGCGAAGCCGCTATTGCTCATGCACGCCGCGTTCTCAAAGAGTTTGCAGAGGCCGACACAGGTCTCGTCGTCATCGACGGCAAACTGATTGAAAAGCCAGTGCTACGGGAAATGAGCAGGATTGTCTCAATCGCCGAGCGTATCGCGAGTTAGTTCCAACGTCTTGGTGAAGAGCGCTGGTTGCTACGCCAACCTCAGCTCTTGGACGGCTATAGAACCATCGACGTAACCAGCACCACGAAACGCGTCGTTACAAGAATTCGCTGAGGTCGAACCCACTACTGCGCCTGATCTTCTCCGTCTTGGTCGCGAGGTACGACAACGCTGTGATCGAGCCGGGGCCCCAGGCCTCGGCAGCCCATACACAATCAAGCAGCGTCCTGGTACATGGCACCTGTCGGCACCGTATGTCGGTCAGCGGGCAGCTGCACCGTTGTCCGCTTCATCAACCGAGGCTCATTGCCCAGTGGGTCACGGCGATGCAGCATGAAACCGTTATCCCACATGACGACATCGCCTGTCTGCCAATGGTGGGCATAAACGAACTGCTCCTGCGTGGCGTGGGCGATGAGCTTGTCAATCATGGTGCGGGCCTCCTCATCGGGCCAACCAACGATACCGCCCATCGTTGCAGGGTCCATGTAGAGTGCCTTCTGACCAGTGACAGGATCAGTGTTGACCAATGGATGGACGACTCGCGGAAAGCGCTTTCGAATTTCGTCGATCTCCGGCTGGTTACCGACGTAACCAGACGTTCTCAGAACGTAGTCGTAGACGACCTGGCAATCATCAATCTTTGCCTTGATGGTTTCGTCGAGTGCCGCGTACGCCAGCCTCAGGTTGGCAAAATAGGTCGGCGAACCACCGGGAGGCACTTCAACACCGTGTAAAATCGCGCCGGTTGCCGGATTACGCATGTAGGACTGGTCGGTGTGCCAAGCCAATTCGCCGGAACCAAGCGCGCCAAGCTCACCGCCCTCGAAGTTGCGAAGATTGGTGATCAGAACTATGCGAGGGTTGTGCTTGGAATTCCACTCGCCGCGCGGATGAACTTCCGGCTCACCGAAACGCGCACTGAAGGCAGCAAGTTCATCTTCCGTGATGCATTGGCGCCGGAAGAACAGCACACCTCCAGCCCCCCAGGCAGCACGCAAGTCATCGATATCACTGTCGCTGAGTGTCTGCCACAGCTGGGTGCCGCAGGCCTCGCGAGCGAAACTTCCTTCGACCTGTCGTGTTGTGATGGCCATTGCTGGCTACCTCACCTGTTGCCAAGCGACTATGCTGCCTAAATGCCGAGATCCTTCAGGTTGTAATCCTTGATCTTGGCGCGGGCGGCTTCGTTCCATCTAAGCTCATCGGCGACATCGGCCAGCGGCTCGTAGCGATAGGGCGTCTCGTCGGGGAAACGCTGCTGCCGCGCGTCGATGGCGTATGAAATGACCTTCGAGCGTTCGCGGATGTAGTCGGCCGTGTACTTCTGGATCGGGTTGTGGACGCCCCCACTTTCAACATCGAGAACCGATGCGCGCTTGTGGAAGCCAAGATTGAAGGTCACGCGGATGTTGGGGCTGGTGTTCGCGAATGACCCGTGAGCTGCCTGGCGATTGACGATCGCAACATCGCCCGGTCCGCAGATCAACGGCACGGCATTCGGCAACCGGTCAGAGCCAACCTCTTCGGCCATGGCTTTGATGTCCACCTTGCCCAACTTGTGCGTCCCCGGCACGACCCACAGGCCGTTCGCGGCGTCGCAGCCATAGAGCTGCGCCATGAAGTTAAAGCCGTGAGTGTTTTCCTCGAGGTCCGGATCGTCCCAATGTGTCCAGCCGTCCTGGTGCCAAGACACTGAACCACCCAGATGCGGATGCTTGATCCAGATGGCCTCATTGAAGGGCGTAAAGTCGTCGCCGTTGATCGCGGCAGCGACGGCCAAAAGCTGCGGATGACCATAAAGCCGCAAATGGGCATCGGAAAACTGCAGCGAGCCAAGCAACAACTGAAGAACATACTCCGGTGCATCTTCCGGTGCTTCCGGCTCGAACATCTTCACCTGATGACGTCCATGGCTGGCTTCAGTTCCGCCAACGGGATCAGACAACGGCTTGACCATCGTCACCGTTCGCCCCTGGCAGTCAGAACCAAGAGCGGGCCGCCCGTACTTATCGACTTCTGAATCGACATTGACAGGTGCGCGCTCGAGGACGTCAGCGAGGTCCTTTTCGAGATCGGCGCGCTCATCCGCGCTCAACACATCGGTGAAGACATAAAAGCCATACTTGGAGTAGGCATCGAGAATGGCCTGGTCGAGCCGGCCGTTATCGTCAAACTTGATGGGCCCGCGGTTGTCCATAGCCAGTGCCCGTCGCGTGCCCTCTTCGCGGTATCGCTCAAGTTCGGCTTGTTCGTTGCCGTAATCGGCTTCGGATGTCTTATGGAGTGGTAAAGCGACCATCGTACTGTCCTTTCCGTTAAGTAGTCGGCATGGCTCTAGCCGGTCTTTTTCGCGTAGGGCGGCGGGGCGAAGTATGGCGGATACGGCCCGAACTTGGTCATATCAACTTCGACAAGCGCCGGGCCGTCGACGTCGATAGCGGCCTTCAAATTTGGGCCAAGCTCGTCAAGCTTGCTGACACGCCAGAACGGCATACCGGCCAGTTGCGCCAACCCTTCCAGGTCCGGTCCAATTGGATCAGCGGCGAAGTGCCGGCCACCATACATGCTGGTCTGGATGTCTTTGATGACACCGTAGCCGGCATCGTTCATGACCATCACAACGACGTCTGCTTTTTCCTGCACAGCTGTCCAGAGCTCGGTCATGTTCAAGAAGAAGCCGCCGTCACCCGTCATGGCAACGACCTTGCGATTGCCTTCTGCCAAGGCTGCACCAATACCCATCTGGAACCCCGGTCCGATCGCGGCACCGACCGGATAAATGTTCTGTTCCGGCTCCGTCAGCGGGAAGTAGCGATTGCCCCAGGTGGAGTTTGAGATCGTGATATCGCGCACCCATAAAGCATCCTCCGGCATGACATCTCGGATGATGGCTGGAAACTCAACATAGGGACCGAGCGTCGTGCGAAACGCGGCATGGACTGTCTCGCGGGTTGACGCAATCGTTTGCTTCCAATCGCTGGCAACGTTCATCCGTCCTTCGAGACGGTCTGCGAGAGCGTCCAGCGCGGCTCCTGCTTCACCGACATGGAAATGATCGCAGGTATATGTGCGCCCGTTCGCTTCCGGGTCGATATCGATCTGGACGCGGCGTTCCGGCAGCTTGAGGGTCAGATCGCGGGTCTCGTGTCCACGCATACGCCCGCCGGCAATGACCATGAGATCGACGCTCTTATAGAGTTCTTCCACAGCGGGTGGAGCATGGAAGGCACCGAGCGACATCGGATGATCTTCAGGAATCACGGCCTTTCCGTTGACCGATGTGATGACCGCGAAGCCCATTTCGGCGAGACGCTGGACTGCTCCGCGCGCAAACTTCGCACCGGTTCCACACCATAGCACTGGCTGCTTCGCACCGGCCGCCATCTCGGCAATCGCATCCAAGCTGGCTGCATCGCCGGCATCTGGCTTTGGTACCGGGAGAACGATGCTGTCCAGCTGATCCGGACGTTTGATCTTGGAGCGCTGCACGTCAATGGGGATTTCGATGCTGACCGGCCCCATCGGCGGCGTCAACGCTTCGGCAGCAGCCTTCACAAGGATGCCAAAGGCCTGATCCGGATTGCTGATGCGATACGCGGATTTGGAAACCGACTTTAACATCGGCAACTGATGCGGGACGTCGTGGACGGCACCGTGGGCTTCATCCAGGTCCGTGGTAGCCGTTTGACCGGTCAGATGGAGTACTGGTGCGGAACCGAAGCGGGCCTCGACCAAAGCCCCCGGTGCATTGGCGGCGCCTGGGCCGGTTGAGGTGACAAAGCAGCCCAAGCCGCGACGTGCACGAGCGTAACCGTCGGCCATGTGACCGGCACCCATTTCACCACGCGCAGGCGCAACCCGAACCGTGTTGCGGCGACCAAGGCCGTCGATCATGGGAATGTTGTGGACGGACACAACACCGAACACGACATCAATACCGACCTGATGGAGGAACTCGGCGACTAAGTCACCCACGTTGTAATCGGACATACATACCTCTTGAAAGTCTTTGGTTCTCAATCAGATCGAAGCGTTGGCCCGGTGCAAACGACACGGGATACCCTTGAAGTGCGGAATGCCCTGTTCAGCATCGAGGAAGTCATCGTCGTCGCGGCACAGCTGCGCATCGGACAACTGCCAAGCACCTGAGAGCTGGCCGTCGCCCTGCTTGTTCTCCGGCAACCACCAGCCATGCGGGATACGCACGAGGCCGACCGGCATATCGTCTCGCACGGCAACCTTCATCGTGACGCGTCCCTGACTTGTCTCAGCGGTTGCCATATCACCAGCCGCGAAGCCCTGAGCGGCCGCATCCTCAGGGTTAAGATATATCAACGGTTCGGGCGCCCGTTCGCGCAGCGATGCCACGTGGCGCTGTCCGGTTTGGAAGAACGGGTCCTCACGCACACCTGTGAACAGGCGCATCGGCCAATCGCCATCGGATGCAGGTTCTTCCCGCCAGTAGGGCAGTGGATCAAACCCCAGACCTTCCAGGACCGATGACTTGAGCTCAACCTTGCCAGAGGGCGTCGCAAATCCAGTCTGCTCGTACTTCTTAAACTTCAGACCACCGATATGATAGGCGTGCTTCTCCGCGAACTCGGCAAACGACATATCAAGCTTGGCAACGCGATAGTCGTGCAGTTCATCAGCCGTTGCCCACGGGAAGTGCTCCTCGAAGCCCATGCGTACGGCCAGACTGCGCCAGAAGTCATAGACGCCACGCGCCTCACCAGGTGGTGCAACGGCTTGCTGGGAACCGCGATAAATTGCTGTCCAGCCAAAACCATCCGCGAGGGCTGAGCGTTCCGTCCAGGCATCTCCCGGCAGGATGTAATCTGCGAGCTGCGCCGTCGGAGTCTTAATGTGCTCGTGGGCAACAACAAGGTCTTGATTGAGCAGCGCGCGGTGAATGAGCTGCATGTTGGCGAAGCTCATCAAGGTGTTGTTGCCGAGCGAGAAGAATGCTTTGACGGGATAAGGATTGCCGTCAGCCATGGCTCTGAACACCGCCGACGGATTGGCCATGTAACAACCCGAAACGATGTTGGCATACTCAGAGCCCCAGACCTTTTTTGTCGGCTCGCCGAGACTTTCCATGCCGCGATACGTGAAGGCCGGATGCTTATCCGTGCCGAGCTGTTTACGCTTTTGCGCAGCTGGCAGAACCTCGTGCATCTCCATCTCGGTTTCGGAAACGATGTCGGGATGGAAACCGTGCAAGACATCGCCACCAGGTACATCAAGATTGCCGCAGAGTGCCCTCAGAATGCATTGTAATCGAATGGCGGATGTGGAATTGCGCTGCTGGTCTGTAATTGGTGTCCACGGTATCACCGACGGGCCGTGGTTCGCATATGTGCGTGCTGCCTCGGCAATCTTGTCTGGCTCAACTCCCGTGATATCGCCAACCCGCTCAAGTGGAAACTGATCAACGCGTTCGCGAAAGTCATCAAAGCCCGTCGTCCAGTTGGCGGCAAATTCCTTGTCGTAGAGGCCTTCATCCAAAATGACCTTGAGCCATCCAAAGGTCATCGCTGCATCTGTACCGACATTCAGTGGTAGCCAGATATCGGCGCGTTCGGCACTTTCGGAACGTCTCGGGTCCAATACAATGAGTTTTGCACCACGCGCCTGTGCTTTGCAGATCGCATTGTAGACCGGAGTCCAGGCATGCGGTTTCGGATTATGGCCGAAGAGCGTAATGCAATTGGTCTTCGGAAAATCTGGATAAGGAAACCAGCCATAGACCATTCGGTTGATTGCGGCTGTATTGCCCGCACAAAGCGCAACGCCTGAGATCCAATTTGGAGAGCCGAGTAAATTCATAAAGCGGCGACAGGTGCCGTTGTCGGTCTGGGTGTTCCATGAACTTGTTGCGACGGCGAAGCTCTCCGGTCCGTATTGGTCGACGACATTGCTCAGGCGTTGCGCGATATCGTCCATCGCGGCATCCCAGGTGACGCGCTCCCACTGGCCGCTGCCACGCTCACCGATCCGGCGCAAAGGGTAAAGAATGCGATCGGGATGGCGGAAGCCTTCCGGAGCGTGGACACCCTTCATACAGATATTGGCTGCACCCGCCCGCGGATCCGTTGCCTTGACCCTCACAATTTCATTGCCCTTGGTTTCCACCAGGACCTGGCAATAGATATCGCAGGATGAACATAGCACTCGCTTTTCAGCGATATCAGCCATGAGGGGGCCTCCGGAGATCAGGTAGAACCAACGCTAGCTCTTTGACCACAACTGGCCAAGTGTTCAGCCGGAGGTCATCCGATCAATGATCGGCTGTCGCATACGCCGTTTCGTTTCCGCAAAGGCCGCGGGATCAAGCTCTAACATGGCTTTCGCTGTGGCTTGTGCCTCTGCTGCTAAGTCGTCCGCATTTACGGCCTTATCGAGGTAGCCGACCGTAGCTGCTTCGCTCGGATCATAGAGTTTTGAGAGGACGACTGCCGACGTTAGCGCTTCGGGAACCAGACGATCGCGCGCCAGCTCAATACCAGCTACCGGCAAGGCAAGGCCGATGGCAACCTCGTTCAGGCCAATCTTGAAGTCTCCCTGTGCGCCTATCCGAGCATCGCCGGTCAATAGCATCAGGCCACCGGCAGCAACCGAATGACCGGTGCAGGCAATGACCAATGGCAAAGGTGACAGATATAGCCGCTTCAGCAGCACCATTCCTGCGTTGCGCATTTCAGCCTTTGCGGCCTCATCGTCGCCGCGAATAACCTTGAGATCAAAGCCGCCACACAGGACCCCCGGCCGCCCTTTCAGAATGATTGCTTTGGCTTGCCTCTCAGCCCGGTCAAGACCGTCATTGATCGCGGTAGACATCGCGAGAGAGAGGGCGTTCGCCTTACCATCATCCATGGTCAGCGTTGCGACATCATCTTGAAGATCAACATGAACAAGATCAGACATTTTGTTTCCTCAGATCATTCAAGCCAAGTCAAACTCTGGCTGACGAAATTGCACTAGGGGTCGGCGCCCCCCATCAGACCCTTGTGTGAAATCCACGCGGCGACTCTCTCCTTGCTACCAAAGCACATCGGAGGCGCGTACGTTCGAAGCCATGCGCAGTAGGCGTCGAGCGCATCAAAGTTGCGCTCGTCGGCGCGCCCAACACACTCCATCAGATCGTTTTCGAGAAGCGCTGTCAGGAAGTGGTGCACCGGCCACCCTTCCTCGACATAGCGCTTGAGATCCTCACCTTGTGGCAATGCGGCAAACATCTCGTTGTCGTAGCGATCCTCGCTCATGCAAGCCTAGCCCTGATCACAACGAGATATCTGACTTGAGATCGCGCAGCTTACCACCGCTTTGGGCCACTTCCCGCAGCAATGCGGATGGTTTCCAGCGATCGCCATAGCGCTGATGCCAGGCTGCAATCTGATTGTAGATCTCCATTGCACCAACGGTATCGCCCCAGTACATCGGACCGCCGCGATAACGCGGGAAACCAAAGCCATTGAGCCACATCACGTCGGCATCGCTGGCGCGGATGGCCTTGCCTTCTTCGAGAATCTTGCAGATCTCGTTGATGGATGAGAAGAGCAAGCGATGCAGCACTTCCGTGTCGTCGAATTCGCGTTGTTCAAAGCCGTGCTCTTCGGCGACATCTTTGATGATCTTGTGGACTTCGGGATCGACATGGGGAGTTCGGTCACCGGGCTCATAACGATACCAGCCGGCGCCGGTCTTCTGGCCCTTGCGGCCCATCTCGACAAGGCGATCTGTTATCGGCAAGCCGCGATAGTTCGGGTCGGCTGCGGCACGGCGCTTGCGTGTATCGTAACTGACATCGAGGCCCGACATATCATTGACTGCGAATGGCCCGACCGGATAGCCGAAGGCCACCATGACCTTGTCGACCTGCTCCGGCAGTGCGCCTTCTTCGATCATCAGGCCCTGCTCGACATTGAACGGTGCCCGGCTACGGTTGGCGACAAAACCATCGCAGTTGCCCGCGTATCCGCTGATCTTACCGATATCCCGACCGAGTTTCATGGCAGCAGCCAGCGTCTCGCGGGATGTCTTTGATCCGTTGACTACCTCGAACAGCTTCATCACGTTGGCTGGCACGAAGTAATGCGTCCCGGCCACGGCCTCCGGCCGCTTGGTTACGTTGGCGATTTCATCGATATCGAGCGCCGAGGTGTTTGTGAGCAGCAGTGCGCCGTCCTTCATCACCTCATCCAGCTTGGCAAAGACTTCCTTCTTGACCTGCATGCGCTCGAACACTGCTTCAACAACGGCATCACACTCACCAATGTCTTCCATGGTCGAAACCGGTTCGATACGGCCGAACCGATCATCCATCTCATCCTGCGAGAGCGAGCCGCGTTTCACGCTGGTGGCGTAGTTGGCCTTGATCCGTTCGAGCCCCTTTTCGAGCACTTCCGGCGACGCATCAACCAGCTTCACGGGCAAGCCGGCATCAGCAAAACTCATAGCGATGCCACCACCCATAGTGCCGGCACCGACCACAGCGATGGAATTGATCTCCGGCGTCTCGATCTTCTTCGGCATGCCCGGCAGGCGTGCGATTTCGCGCTCGGCGAAGAACGCATAGCGCATGGCAAACGCTTCATCGGACGTCTCAAGCTCTTCGAACAAACGACGCTCGGCTGCGATGCCATCGTCAAATGGTTCGCTGACGGCAGCTTCAACTGCCTTGATGGCGTTTTCAACGGCTGGCTGGCCGCGCGTCTTGCGTGCAACCTCCTTGCGCTTGGCATCAAACATGTCCTGTGAGGCTTCGCCAAGACGGTCCGCGCGATCGCGCACGCGCGGAATTGGGCGCACATCGGCGACCTTCTTGGCGTAGTCTAACGCGGCAGCGAACAGTGCGTCACGATCATCACCATCGATGACCTCGTCGATAATGCCCAGCTCCTTGGCTTCCGACGCCGGCACGTGCCGACCAGAAATGATCAGGTCGAGCGCCGCCTTTGGTCCAACAATGCGGGGCAATCGCTGGGTCCCGCCACCACCGGGGATGATGCCGATCAACACCTCCGGCAAACCAACCTTGGCACTGGGTACGGCGATGCGATAGTGGCAGGCCAAAGCGTTCTCAAGTCCGCCGCCAAGCGCATAACCATGAATGGCTGCAACAACCGGTTTGCTGCAGGGGTCGAGCACATCGTAGGTCCGCTTCTTCGGTTTGGGCCGCCCCTTCCCGAACCCACGAATATCAGCGCCGGCGATGAACGACCGCCCCGCACCAATCATGACAAACGCTTTAACGTTCGGATCTGCCTCACCCTTCTCCAAGGACTCAATGATGCCATCGGCAACACCCGGGCCAAGCGCATTCACTGGTGGATAATCGATGGTGATGACACCAACTCCATCGGTGACATCAAAATGGACAACTGGCTTATCGCTCATGTCAGGCCTCGTTGGTGAAGACGATCGTGCCACTTGCGGCGAACATACCACCGACGCCATGGCAGACGGAGATCTTGGCGCCTTCGATCTGTGCCGGCGAAGTGCCACGCATCTGTCGAACACTTTCCTGAAGCGCATACATCCCGTACATGCCGGAGTGCATATAGGAGAGGCCGCCGCCATTGGTGTTCAACGGCAGCTTGCCGCCAGGACGGGTATTACCCTCAGCGATGAAGGCACCAGCTTCGCCACGCCCTACGAACTCAAGATCCTCAAGGCCATAGATCGGCAGGTGGGCAAACGCATCATAGATCATCAGGTGATCGACATCATCGTGGCTGATGCCGGCTGACTCGAAGGCAGACTTGCCGGCAACGCGGAATGCGCGCGACGAAGAGAAGTCCTGCATCTGGCTGATCATCGGCGTTTCTGCGCTTTCACCGGTTCCGCGGATGTAAACCGGCTTGGTTGGGAAATCCTTGGCACGGTCCGCAGAAGTCAGGATTAGCGCTCCACCGCCATCGGTCACCAGGCAGCACATCAGAAGCCGGAACGGATAACAGATCATTTTGGAGTTTAGGACGTCGTCCGTCGTAATGGGGTCCTTGAACGAGGAGCGCGGATGCTTGGCGGCCCATTCGCGCTGTACAACGGCGACCATCGCCAACTGCTCTTCAGTCAGTCCGTTATCCTTCATGTAGCGCATCACCGGCATCGTGAAACGTGTCGGTGGCACCGACACGCCATACGGCAACTCGAACTGTGTCTGGAACAGTGACGGAAAGACTGCACGATTGAGCTGGCCGACACGATGCCGGCCGCTTTCACCATGGGTTATGAGCACGGTATTGCAGAGACCGGCCTCAATGGCAGCCGTAGCATGGCGAACATGGACCATGAACGAGCAACCGCCGACCGATGTTCCATCCATCCACTTCGGGGTGATGCCCATGTAGTGGACGAGCTCGGTCGTATCGTGCCCAGCGGTTGCCACACCATCGATATCCTTGATGGTGAGGCCACAATCGGCGAGCGCGTTTAGTGCAGCATCGGCATGCAATCCGATTTGCGACAGACCTGGAACCTTGCCGAGATCCGTTGACTCTGCGGCGCCGACAACAGCAACAGCGTTCTGTTTCATATCTCGTCCCCCGCTTATGATTTGGCTGGCTTGAACTGTGGCAACGAGATCTCGTCGCTGAGCTTTTCGAAGGTCACCTCGAGCGGCATGTCGAGCTGCAGGGCCTCCGGCGTCGCTTCGCACTCCAGAATGTTGGTCATGATGCGCGGGCCTTCTTCCAACTCGACGACGGCAACGGCGAATGGCGGCTCGTAACCTGGCGCTTTCATGTGATTGATGATGTAGCTATAAAGACGGCCCTTGCCCGAGGCCTTGACGACCGCGACATCACGTGAACCACATTCCGGGCAAAATGGGCGCGGTGGGAAATACGTGTGGCTGCAGCTGTTACAGGTCTGCAGCAACAGTTCGCCCCGCTTGGCACCATCCCAATAATGCTGCGTTTCGGGTGTCGGTTGAGGAATAATGCGATCGCCGCTCAAGGTTGCCTCCCAAGATGTTCATAAGACTGTTCGCGTTGATTTCACCCTACACGGCAGCCGTCGCCTCGTGAAACCACAGATGCGATGAAACCACCTCCGGGACAGTTGGGCATCAGAGGGATCACATCGGCGATTATCTCCATCACGCTCTGCGCTCTGCTGGACAGGGTGGAACAGCCACAGCATTTTCTCTTACGGTTGCCATTCCCGCGGAGCTCACTATGTCACTGAAGGACATCCTGCAGAATTCATCACCGCAGCAAGCCGTCGAGGCCTGGCTCAGCCAGTTTGAAGCGGCTGCACGCGCTGCTGACATGGATGCATTGATGGAGTGCTTCGTCGAAGATTGCCATTGGCGGGACCTGCTGGCATTCACCTGGCATATCAGGACATTCAGTGGTCCAGATTCAATTCGGCTGGCATTGGAGAGTACGCTGGGGTCGACTCAACCAAAAGCGTTTGAGATTGCTGATGGCCGGACGCCCCCGCGGGTTGTCATTCGCGCCGGTGAAGAGACACTCGAAGCCATCATCACGTTTATATCCGCCGTTGGAAAGTGCAGTGGTGTCGTCCGACTGGTGCCCGATCCGCGCGAACCATCGAAGCTTGGAGCCTGGGTGGTTCTGACGGCACTCGATGAAATTCGCGGGCACGAAGAACGGATCTTCGGACGCAGACCACGTGGCGATGAGTTCTCCGGTGGATTTGGTGAAGAAAACTGGCAGGATGTGCGCAATCGGGAAGTCGCTTTTGAGGATCGTGAACCAGCTGTTCTGGTTATCGGCGGTGGCCAATCGGGTCTTGGCATTGCTGCCTGCCTCGGGGTGCTCGGCATCGACACGCTGACGATTGATCGCCATGAACGCGTCGGGGATGCCTGGCGCAAGCGCTACCACAATCTTGTGCTGCACAACGAAGTGTTTGTGAATGACCTGCCCTACATGCCGTATCCCCCGAACTGGCCGGTCTATATTCCGAAAGACAAGCTCGCCAATTGGTTCGAAGCCTACTCTGAGGCGATGGAACTGAATTTCTGGACGAGCACGGAAATTGTATCCGGCTCCTATGATGAGCGCGCCGGACAATGGACAGTCGAACTGAAGCGTGAAGGCAAAAAGCGGATCGTCAAGCCGCGCCACATTGTGATGGCCACTGGCGTTAGTGCGATCCCCATTCGACCCGAATGGCCGGGCCTTGATACCTTCAAAGGCAAACTCATGCACTCAGGTGAGTACCAGAACGGACACGAGTGGAAGGGCAAAAAGGCGATTGTCATCGGTACCGGCAACAGCGGGCATGACGTTGCTCATGACCTCTGCGAAAGTGGCGCGGACACAACCCTCGTCCAACGCGGCACCACGCTGATTGTCAGTCTGGCCGAGGCCCAGCGGGTCTATACGATGTATCACGAAGGCCCGCCCGTCGCTGACAACGACCTACTTGCAACGGCGGCACCCTATCCAGTCCTAGTTAAAGCCTATCAGATGGCGTGCGAGACCAACCAGGAAAATGACAAGGACCTGCTCGAAGGGCTCAAGGCCCGCGGTTTCAAACTTGATTTCGGTCCGCCGGACAATACCGGTTACCAGATGAAGTATCTACGTCGCGGCGGCGGATACTACTTCAATGTCGGATGCTCGGAATTAATCATCGACGGCAAGATCAACCTCGGTCATTTCGAAGACATTGAACACTTCACGCCGACAGGGGCAAAGCTCAAGAACGGCGAGGAGATCGAAGCAGAACTGATCGTCACCGCAACCGGTTACAAGAACCAACAGGATGTTGCGCGGTTCTATCTCGGTGACGATGTTGCAGACAGGCTTGGCACAGTGTGGGGCTTCGGAGAAGACGGCGAACAGCGCAACATGTGGCGGCGCACGCCCCAACCGGGACTGTGGTTCACCGGCGGTGGCCTGCCCCATGTGCGCATCTTCTCAAAGTACCTGGCCATGCAGATCAAGGCCTGCGAGGAAGGGCTGATCGAACTGGATATGCCCGAGGATTTTGATGGAACAGAAGCCGTCGTTCCAAATCCGACGGACGGGAGACTCGTTTCCGCTTGAAGCATCTCCGGCAAAGCCGGCAGCGCAGAGCCCTAATCGATCACGCCGTCTGATCTGAGATTGGCAAGGGTTTCGTCATTTGCATCCAACACATCGCGCAGCACCTCATCGGTGTGTTGTCCGAGCAGCGGCGGTGGCCTATCTGGCTTTTGCTCCGTATTTGCGAGCTTCATCGGGCTGCGCATGAGCCGGATGTCGCCAGCTGTTGGATGGTTTAAGGTCTGTAGCAGGCCGGCCTCGATAACTTCTGGACTTTCCATTGCTTCCGATAATGTGCGCACCGGACCTGCCGGCAGTCCCGCGGCCTGGATCTGTTCGACCCAGAAGTCCCGGGGCTTTGTTGCAAAAACCTCGGTTAGAATGTCGAGCAGTGCCTGGCGGTTCTCGACACGATCCTTGTTTGTTGCAAAGCGTGGATCGTCCAACAAAGCCGGCCGCTTGACGATGTCCTCGATCAACTTGACGAAATGGCCCTGCGTACCGCAGGCGGTATAAAACATCTCGCCATCGCTGCCGGCAAAAGCACCTACAGGAACAGCACTAGGATGCGCATTGCCGGATCGTGGTGGGTTCTCGCCACTGGTCAGATAGTATTGCGCCACGTTACCCAATAATGCGAACGCACCACCCATGAGGGAAAGGTCGATGAACTCGCCGAGCCCTGTGTCCTTACGGCGAACCAAAGCGGCAGAAATCGCTGTCGAGGCCAGGAGGCTTGTCATGAGGTCCGTCAGCGAAATCAAGTGCCGCATTGGTGTCCCGTCCGGCTCACCATTGACCGACATCAAGCCCATCTCGGCCTGCAGGACAGGATCAAGTCCAGGCCGCTTAGCCATTGCACCGGATTGGCCATAGGCAGATATGGAACAATAGACGAGACCCGGGTTGATCTCTTTCATCGCCTCATAATCAATACCTAGACGTTTCACCACTCCCGGTCTAAAGTTCTCGATCATGACATCTGACTTGGCGGCGAGCTGATTGATGAGTTCGCGTCCCGCTTCGGACTGCATGTCGATAGCGATACTTTTCTTATTGCGGTTGTAGGCCAGATAGAAGTGGGCCTCGCCATTCGCATCCGGCGGTCGCATATTGCGCGTCTCATCGCCGTGTCCGGGCCGCTCCACCTTGATGACTTCAGCACCTAGATCAGCCAGCTGCATCGTGCAGTTGGGGCCCGCTATAATCCGGGACAAATCGAGGATACGAATGCCAGTCAAGGGAGGCGCTTGTTTCATGATTATTGTCTTGCCGAATTGAAGAACTGCAACTGCACGACGTTACCTGCGCCGAGCAACTGGCGCCAATTCAGAAGGGAGATCATCACATAGGAGAAGGCGGCGTCAGATCGCCGGCATTCTCATCCAACGATCAACGAGGGCTTAGATGACCGCGAATTCCAATCCAGAGAAAGGAAACCAACATGAAGCTGTATGATTTTGCACTGGCACCCAATCCGCGCCGCGTCCGCATGTTTCTTGCAGAGAAGGGCATCGAGGTACCGACAGAGCAGATCAATACGCGCGAGGCGCAGCAATTCAGTGATGAATTTCAGAAGATCAATCCGCGCGGCACGGTACCAGCACTCGTGCTTGACGATGGCACTGCCATAACGGAATCCGTATCGATTTGCCGCTACTTTGAGGATGTGCATCCGGAACCCAATCTGTTTGGAGCCAATGCGAAGGAACGCGCTGTCGTCGACATGTGGAACCGCCGCACGGAGATCGAGTGCTATGCCCCGGCCGCAGATGTGGTGCGAAACTCGCTGGAGATGTTCAAAGACCGTGCGATAGCCGGCTTGCCCAGCGGCGTTCCCCAACTGCCTGGCCTGGTTGAACGCGGACGTGCCAGTTACGCACGCTTCCTCGATCGCCTGGATCCGGAACTGGGCAGCCGACAGTTCTTGGCCGGAGACAACTTTTCGATCGCGGACATAACTGCTTTCATCGCCCTTGATTTTGCCAAACGCGGTGAACTCGAAGTGCCGGCTGGTGCTAGCAACATCCTGCGTTGGCAAAGCGAAATAGCAGCGCGGCCGAGTGCATCAGCCTAGCAAAAGGGCGTCTCAGTTTTTTCGCTAAGAACGTTCAAGATAAGCCGGTCACACGTTGGCCGGCTTCGCCACGTCGTGGCGTTCTACTGAGATTGAAGTCGGGGAGACATGCCAGCGCCAGGGTCAGGCACAGAAAACCTATACTCGCTGCCAGAATGCATTGCTCAGACGCGGTTGAACTGGCTGCCGCAAAAGCGAAGTATACCGCTGCCGAACCGAACACGAGGGCCGCCAAACCCTTTAGAACCAACTTACGCATATTCCCTCTAGTACTGATCACGCGACCTTACGCGCCGCGCATCGAGAAGTGGGTTAGCAGACGTTTTTTGCGCCCGTATGACGCCGCTGCGCCCAACTCACACTGTTGCCAATAGTTTTCACTCTGTAAAGACCTTTGCCCGGCAGGCACTCATCGCCTTTACCTCGGCAAGCGACCTATGCCATTTGGACACCCCGGCGGAGATAAGCTGAAAGATTGGAAGCGCTGTAGGCGTCGTATATTTGGGTTTGTAGAGCGATGAGTGGTCATATTCAGATTAGTCTGTTTCATGTAATTTTTGTTGGTGGGATGCTGCTGCTGGTCATTCTCTTTCATGGCCTGCCGTTGGCAGTGTTCTTCACGATCTTTTCGGCAATGATCGTGAGTGCATGCTTTGCGAAAGGGCGAGCATTTCTCAGTTCAACCGCAATCTGTACGACTCCGTTCTTTTTCGGCTTGTTGGTGGTCGCGCTCTACTTTCAAATCCATCAGATCGAGTTTGATAAGCTGGATTTATTCCTGTTTGAGGTGCCGTTCGCGTTTAAGGGATCTGACTGGCTTAAGTTTGCCGAGTTTGAAGACACCTACAAGGAGCCCTTCTACACGGCCATCTCCACGCTTTATGCGATTGTCGTAGCCCTCGCCCTGGTCAAGGGTCTAGAGGATCGAGATGAGCTGAATAAGGCACTCTCGGAAGAGGCCTTCCACATCCGCAACATCTTTAATTATCTGAAGTACTTTGAGCCTGGAAACATCGGCCAAGAGACCAACTCTGCGCTGACGCGCATGAGACAGATCCTACGAGGATATGCCGCCAGTATCACTGACAGTCCCAACTTATCCAAGCGCTCGCGCAAGGCGATTGATGAGAACCGCGCACGCATCGATCAGTGCCGGCAGGTCATCTTAAACATCAAGCCGGCAGATGATGATGACCGCATTGTTTATCCTGAGATCATCAAGAACTTGGAGCAACTCAACATCCTTCGGACACGGCGCGTGGAAGGCCCGAACCAGAGCCTGTCGTGGTACCTGATCTGCGCGTTATGGCTGATGTCAGCTGCGCTCATTCTACCATTCCTGGCTGAACCGGTTTGTGTCGATCAGGCAGCAGGAGCGAAGTCCGGCGTCGTCTCACAATCCGTCGCCGGCGCACAACAGGCGCCAGCGCAATCCGCAACAAAAGTCCCTGCGTCCGACGCCTCGAACTGGCTGCAATCGCTGGTCGCCTGTCCGAACGGTCAGCAGCCGAGGGCAGGCCGCTACAGCCAATACTACATGATCTTCATCATGGTCGCGTTCTTCAGCTTTATGATGCTGATGCTGCATGACATCGCAACACCGGACAAAGGCTTCTGGAAACTTGACCGCGAACCCTTCGAAAACCTTGTCCGCGATCTCGATGCCGACTATGGCGAGGCCATACTTACCGACGAAGGCGCACCATCAGGGCAAGCCCCAGCACACTCGTAACGATCATTGATTGGGCGCCGTTTGCACGCCACGAACGAGCCGTCCCGGCAAGGCACCAGTCGCTTCATCCTCGCGCCGGGACACGACGCCTGAGACGATGGTCGCGTCATAGCCTGTCGTTGACTGAACGAGGCGACGACCGCCTTCCGGCAAGTCGTAGTGCACGAGCGGCGGTGACATCGACAGACGGTCGTAGTCGATGACATTGAGATCGGCCTTGTAGCCCGGCTTGAGAACACCGCGATCATGAAGCCCGACTGAAGCTGCTGTTCGCCGTGTCTGGGCTGCGACGATGAATGGGATGGAGAGCTTCTCGCCACGGCTCCGATCGCGCGTCCAGTGCGTCAGCAAATAGGTCGGAAAACTGGCATCGCAGATTATCCCGCAGTGGGCACCGCCATCTGACAGCCCCGGGACCGCATTTGGATGCAACATCATCTCGCGCACGACATCCAGATTGCCGGCCTTGTAGTTGACAAACGGCACGTAGAGCATGCCACGTCCATCGTTTTCGAGCAGCGCATCGTAAGCCATTTCAGCTGGATCCCGACCTTGGGCTTTGGCAACCGGGCCCAGCGCATTCTCCCAAGGCTGCTCGTAATCTGGAGGGCTGCCGAGGCGGAAGACGCGATTGTAGTTTGGCTTTCGGATCAGCGGGTCGTCGCTACGGATCGGCTCCTCACTCAGTATCTGTGCGCGAGTCTCCGGATCACGCATGCGCACAACACGCTCGGCCAACGGAAGGTGCATGATCTCTCGGTAGGTGGGATGACCAAGGAAGGGCATTCGGGACAGCTCTAGCCCCAAGATCAGACCGATTGGCCGGGCGGCCACCTGCGCGTGGATGGCATGCCCTTCTGCTGCGTGCCCTGCGATATCATCCATCGTCTGGCGCCAGCGATCGGGTTCCTTGTCATCCTGCACAACGGTGAGATTGATGGGGCAGCCGGTGGCCTTGCCGACGCGCAACAGCATCGGCAAGTCTTCATCTATGGTTTCGCGATCGAGCACAAACTGCAGGACACCGTGACCTTCGGCCCGCATGGCCCGCGTCACCGCCATCAGCTCCTCTTCACCTGCCTTCAGTGTCGGCGTAAAATCGCCGTCTGATGTTCGGTGATTGATCGTCCTGGACGTTGTGAAGCCGAGCGCACCGGCGCGCATAGCGGTGTGCGTAATCTCGGCCATCTGCGCATTGTCGTCGGCTGTGGCTGGTTCACGGCGTGCACCACGTTCGCCCATCACATAAACACGTGCTGCTGCGTGCGGCAGCTGTGCTGCGAAATCGATATCGAACTGGCGACCCGACAACCAATCCATATACTCAGGAAACGTTTCCCAGGTCCAAGGCAGGCCAGCTGCAAGTACCGGCTCTGGGATATCTTCGACACCTTCCATAAGCCGGATAAGACGGTCCTGATCGTCAGGACGACAGGGCGCAAATCCAACGCCGCAATTCCCCATCACCGTCGTAGTCACGCCGTTTTGCGAAGATGGCGACAAGTCATGTCCCCATGTGACCTGGCCATCATAATGCGTGTGCACGTCAACAAAGCCCGGCGTGACAAGCTTGCCCTTCGCATCGATCTCCTCGCGGCCCCTGCCGCTGACCTTGCCAACCGCTGCAATGGTTCCTCCTTGGACGGCGACATCGCCTTCAAACATGTCGTCGCCTGAACCATCAGCGATATTGCCACCTCGGATTACCAAGTCAAAGTCAGCGTCAGGCATCGGTCAATTCCCTCAAATGGAATTCAGCGGTTATCGCAACTTTCAAATCATCTGCCTTGAAGTCGCAGGGGTCAATCAGATGTGGAATGTTGTTGTGATTATTGTCCGGTCGATGAATGCTCTTTGACGTGGGATTGGGCTGTTACCGAATGAAGAGGGAGTTGTGAGATGCGTAAAACTCTTATGTTTGCCGCCGTGTTGATGGGTCTGACTACGTTGAGTTTTTCGGATGCGGCACCAGCTTGGGCTGCGAGCAAGAAGAGCGGGCTCACGTGCACGACCATTCGCAAGCAATGCTTCAAGGGCTGTCAGAAGGAGGCACCGCGCCAGTTCTGCCTGGGATACTGCCTCGACAAGAAACACGAGTGTCTGAAGACTGGGAACTGGTTAGGAATCCGGCGCACGTTTCGCAATGTCATTCGCCGGTAGTCTCGTTCGAGCTGATCACTGAGTCGGCGAGCCGCAAAATCTAGACAATGCCAAAAAGCTTGATCTTCACAAAATTGATGAATGTGTAATTTGCCAGAACCGCTGACGGTAACACAATCAATACGACTTCGACGAAGCACCAAGTGATCAGCAGCCACCGCACGATACGCTCTGTTGTTGGAACAGCAGCTTCGTACATTATGAAGAATGGATCTCGACGGTCCGCAATACGGTCCAACTTTCTTCTGACTTGTCGCGCAAAGCGAGGATAACCAGCGATACCCTCGTAGAGATAATACAGGCCGAAAACCAAAAGTGCGATGGCTGCCACCCAGTCTCCGATCTGGAAACTTCTTATAATCCAGCTGATCGCTTCTGTGGCTCTATCCATCGACAATTCCCTTACAGCACTTGCTGCTCAAACTTTGAACGCGATTTCCTTACTGGTCTTCCTTGGTGTGCAAAATCACCAGTTGTCGTAAATACTTTGAGACGAAACCGCCTCGAACAGAAACAGCCGGGAAGCGGCATGCTTCCCGGCTGTCTCAGTCCCAAGTCACTCCCCCCGAGCGTTGGGTATCGCGGTGCTAAGGGCGTCCTTAGAAGAGGCCCTCGATATCGCCATCTGCATTAAACTTGATCGACTCTGCGGCCGGCACTTTCGGCAGACCGGGCATCGTCATGATCTCACCGCAGATGGCTACGATGAAGCCGGCACCTGCAGATAAGCGCACTTCACGAACGGGAATCGAGAAGCCAGTGGGTGCGCCGCGGGCGTTCGGATCTGTTGTGAAGGAGTATTGGGTCTTTGCCATGCAAACCGGCAAGTTCTTGTAGCCGGCCTCTTCCCACTGCTTGAGCTGATCCAGGATCTTCTTGTCCGCAATGACTTCGTCAGCGCGATAGATTTCCTTGGCAACCGTCTCAATCTTTTCGAACAGTCCCATTTCATCCGGATAGAGCGGTTTGTAGGCAGCGGTGCCGCCTTCGACCAGTTCGACGACTTTCTTGGCCGTCTCGGTAATACCCTCGCCACCGTTGGCCCAGTGTGTGTTGAGGATTGCCTCGGCGCCGACGCTCGCGCAGTACTCCTTCATGGCAGCCACTTCGGCATCCGTATCGGTGATGAAGTGGTTGATACCGACGACTGCCGGGACACCGAACTTTTTCAGGTTTTCGATGTGACGACCGAGGTTGGCACAACCTGCTTTAACCGCTTCGACGTTCTCGGCACCAAGATCAGCGCGCGCGACGCCACCATTCATCTTCATTGCGCGAACCGTCGCGACAATGACAACGGCTTCCGGCTTCAGGCCTGCCTTGCGGCACTTGATGTCGAAGAATTTCTCGGCCCCTAGGTCCGCACCAAACCCAGCTTCGGTCACGACGTAGTCAGCGAGCTTCAGTGCTGTCTTGGTTGCGATGACGGAATTACAGCCATGGGCGATGTTGGCGAACGGGCCACCATGGACAAAGGCGGGATTGTTCTCAAGGGTCTGCACCAGGTTTGGCTGCATGGCCTGCTGCAAGAGCACGGTCATGGCGCCATCGGCCTTGATGTCACGGCAATAGACCGGCGAGCGATCGCGGCGATAGGCAACGATGATATCGCCAAGTCGCTTCTGCAGATCATCCAGATCATTGGCCAAGCAGAGAATGGCCATAACCTCGGACGCTACCGTGATGTCAAAACCTGCTTCGCGCGGATAACCATTGGCAACGCCGCCAAGCGAAGCTGTGATCTGGCGCAGCGCGCGATCATTCATGTCCATGACACGGCGCCATGCGACACGGCGTGAGTCGATACCTAACTCATTGCCCCAATAGATGTGGTTGTCGATCATCGCCGACAGCAGATTGTGGGCAGACGTGATCGCGTGGAAATCGCCAGTAAAGTGGAGGTTCATTTCCTCCATTGGAACGACCTGGGCATAGCCACCGCCGGCTGCGCCACCCTTCATGCCGAAGCAAGGGCCAAGCGACGCTTCGCGAATGCAAATCGCAGCCTTCTTTCCGATCTTGTTCAGTCCGTCGCCCAGACCGACGGTCGTCGTCGTCTTACCCTCACCAGCAGGTGTTGGGTTGATGGCCGTGACGAGAACAAGCTTACCATCAGGCTTGTCGGCTAGTGACTTAATGAAAGTTTCCGACACCTTGGCCTTGTCATGGCCGAATGGAAGCAGGTGTTCCGACGGGATGCCCAGCTTGTCTCCAACCTCCTGGATGGGACGTTTCTGAGCTTCGCGGGCGATTTCGATATCCGTTTTAGGCACGGCAGGAGCCTCCCTAATCTCTAGCCAAATAACTGGGTGAGACTGTTCGGCAGAACGCCGAGCAGCATTATTCTAGCCGCCGAGTTTTGTCCCGGCAGCGACACCTGCGGATGCAGCCCACTCAGAAGCTGCGATTTTATCACCGCCTTTGGGCCGGACCCGCTTGATCAGAATGCGGCCACCAGAGGCTTGGACCGTAACCCCATCGTCGCTCACGGAGACGACTTCACCGGTCGTCCCCTCCTCGCCGGCGATCTTGGCAGAGTCGTAAACCTGGACTTCATTGCCGTTCAGCGTCGTCCAGGCACCAGGCTGCGGGTTGCCGGCCCGGATCACATTGTAAACGTCAGCGACCTGGCGATCCCAATCGAGCTGGACATCTGCCTTTCGGCACCATGACTCGTATGTTGCCTTACTCTCGTCCTGCGTTGACCGTGGTGGATCACCGGCGCGAAAGGCATCGACCACATCAAGCACGGAATCGACACCTGCTGGAAAGATCTTCTTGAAATAGACATCTCCAAGGGTCTCATCAGGCCCGATGTCAACTTCACGCTGCAGTAGGATATCGCCTTCATCGAGACCGTCAGTTGGATAAAACCAACTGAAACCGGTCTTTGTCGCGCCCCACATGATTGGCCAGTTGATCGAACTCGGCCCACGATGGAGTGGCAACAGCGACGGATGGAAACAAATAGACCCCATTTTGGGGATGTCGCGCGCAGCTTCCGGGATAAAGATAATGACGTAGGCCATGACCATGAGATCGGCGTTCAAGGAACGCAGCATCTCAAGGTTTTCTTCATCCTTGTAGTTCGACGGCTGGAACAGCGGCAGGCCATGTTCAAGTGCCGCCTGCTTGACCGGATCTGCCGGACGGCCCTCTTTGTCAGGCGCCGTGAATACGCCGACAACTTCATCCTTGCCAGCTTCCAGTATTTTCTCAAGAGCGGCCTTGCCGAAGGCCTGCTGCCCGTTGAGGATAATGCGCATGACGTTTCTGCCTCCCGGCTATTCTAATTGCTTGTTGAGACGTTTTATCCGCTTGGACTACTCGGCTGCAATAGGAGTGACGTCTCCGACAGCACCGGACTTGACGACACGCTCATAATCGTCGCCCGCGTAGCCGAGAACTTCCTGTAGGATTTCCGCCGTATGTTCACCGAGCAGTGGGCTGCGCTTGACCTCGGCAGGACTGTCCGAAAGCTTGACCGGGCAGCCGACAGTAAGATACGGGCCGCGCTCAGGATGGTCGACTTCGACAATCGTTCCGGTTTCACGCAAAGACGGTTCCTGAGAAAGTTCTTTCATCGATAGGATCGGTCCACAGGGGATGTCGAGCGGGTTGCACGCATCCATGACCTCAAACTTTGATTTAGTCTTGGTCCATTCCTCGATGCGATCGAAGACTTGAGGGATTTTGTCGAGCCGGGCATCGGGCGTCGCGTAGTTCGGGTCTTCTTTCCAATCGGGCTGACCGATAAGGTCACAGATTTTACCCCAAACCGCTGCCTG
Source organism: Hyphomicrobiaceae bacterium (assembly GCA_965247245.1). Lineage (GTDB taxonomy): Bacteria > Pseudomonadota > Alphaproteobacteria > Rhizobiales > Hyphomicrobiaceae > Tectiglobus. Next base: position 367,401 of record CBDFGV010000002.1, read on the forward strand.
GGTGATGAAGTAGACGTAGGCGTCAGGATCGGTCTCCCAGCCTTTGCACTTCAAAATCCAACCCGGCTGACCGCCACCGGAATCGTTACCGGCGCGCGGCGTAGTTTCTCCAAACGCGATGCCCTGACCGTACTGGCTGTACTCTTTCAGAGGTCCGCGCTCCAGGCGCTGCTGGTCACGCAGCTTCACACGGCACAGGTTCAAGACGCCGTCCTGCATAGCCGCCAAGACACGCTGGCCGCGGCCTGATTTTTCGCGATGATAAAGCGCCGTGACGATGCCAAGTGCCAGGTGAAGACCGGTTCCGCTGTCACCGATCTGTGCTCCGGTTACGGTTGGCGGGCCGTCCAGGAAACCCGTCGTCGATGCAGAACCACCCGTGCACTGCGCCACGTTCTCATAGACCTTGCAGTCTTCGTAGGGTCCCGGTCCGAAACCCTTCACCGATGCCATGATCATGCGCGGATTGAGTTCCTGGATACGCTCCCAGCCGAAGCCCATGCGATCCAGGGCACCTGGTGCGAAGTTCTCGACCAGCACGTCGCATTCCTTGACCAGCTTCTCCAGGATCTCCTTGCCGGTCGGATCCTTGGTGTTGATCGTGATAGATCGCTTATTGTGGTTGAGCATCGTGAAGTAAAGCGAGTCCGCGCCTGGCACATCGACCAGCTGCTTACGGGTGGCATCGCCGACACCGGGACGTTCAACCTTGATAACATCGGCGCCAAACCAGGCAAGCAATTGCGTACATGTTGGGCCGGACTGCACGTGGGTGAAATCGAGGATCTTAACGCCCTTGAGAGCTTCCATCTTCTGCTCCTGTTTGCAGCGGGTCAGATGACCCTTACGAATGCTTATTAGTCCTGCCAATCTGCAGCATGGCTGGCCGTGCCGGCGAACTCACGGCGCCAAGTCAGTCCAGCTCGACATGTCTTGAGACATGTTCGTGAAGCTTCATGGTATGTTCGCGCACCAGCTTGCTTGCCAAATCACCGTCGCGCTTTACGAGCGCCTTCACAATCTTGCTGTGATCACGCACTGAGCGCTGCGCTCGATCCCGCTCGAAGATTGTCCGGCGCCGGATTGCGCGTACGTGCATAAAGAGACTGTCCGTCATTTGCGCAATGAGCTCACAGTCGGACAGCCGGATGATTGTGCTGTGGAAGCGGATGTTATCGTCCGAGTACTCGGTCATATATTGATCGACCTGGGTACTGTCGTAAGCGTCGATCAGTGTCTGGAGCTCGGCAAGATCCTGGTCGGAGGCCGCTTCGCAAGCGAGCCGTGCCGCCATGCTTTCCAGGGCCGCCCAAACCGTGATCATCTCCAAGATTTCCGCCTTGGTCTTGCGGACAATTATGATGCCGCGGCGAGGCAGGATCTTGACCAATCCATCTTGATCCAGCCGAGTTAGCGCTTCACGCAGCGGCGTCCTTGAACTGCCGAACTGATCCGACAGGCTGCGCTCATCCAAACGCAACTCTGCATCCGGATCATAAATGTTCATGTTCAGGATGGCCGCCTTCAGCTGCTCGTAGATCCGTGTACTCATATTCACGGATTCAACAATTGGCCGAATCTTTAGAACGTTGCTCGTCATGTGAATGTCCGGGGTGCCGCGCGCGAGCGAAACCATGCTCTCAGCTGATGTCAGGCTATGGCCGTTTCATCTGGTGTACCACATACCAAACGGAATTCAAGTGATGATCCTGACGCAGCGGCCAATTTATTCTCGGCCACTCAATCGAGCGCCTTTGGCGGGGCCGGGGAAAGCACTTCGCCGTCTTATCTAACTGTCATACGTTGAGCAACTTCAAACAAAAAAACCGGCAGCTTGTCGCCGCCGGCTGCAATTTCTTGAGTGCGTGAATGCACTGCTCTCGCGAAGGGTTCAGGGAGGGCGACAGACATTCACCACTCCCGATCTTCGCGAGCGCAGAGCTACGCTCAGGGTTAGCCTTTAATGGCACCCATCTTGATCAGCATCTTGCGGTGAATTTCTCGCTCATTCTTCCAGTAAGACATCAGTTCATCACCGGAAAGTGCCGGGCCGACCAGCGCCTTCTTCTTGCGGTAGCCCTGCCACTCCGAGGAATTGAACACCTTGGTGAACAGATCCTGGTAGTACTTCTTGGCTTCGGCACTCATGCCCGGTGCACCCACAACGGTGCGCTGCATGAAGTATACAAAGTCCTTACCAAGTTCCTTGAAGGTCGGTGCATCCTTAAACAGTCCGATACGCTCCGGTGTGAAGCATGCGAGCGGCTTTGTCTTTCCAGCTTCAAAGAAGCCGAGCTGCTCGGATGGGTTGTTGACCGTTGAATTGGCGTTGTTACCGGCCAGTTCCTTGGCAACCTTGCCGCCACCCTTGTAAGGAATGTACTTCATTTCAAGCCCGTAGGCGGAATTCAGGAAGTCAGTCAGCAAGTTGTCTTCTGAATTCTTGCCAGTCCCCGCCATAATCCAGCTTTTGCCGGCCTTCTTGGCTTCGCGGACGAAGTCATCGACGTTGTTGATGTCTTTCCGATCCGAATTCACCCAGAGGCAGAATGTGTCTTCCGCCATACGCATGACCGGTGTGAACGTCGCAATATCGACGCCGAGCTTCGGCTGGCGCAACGGGGTCGTATAGAAGCTGTTCAAGGTGAACATGATCGTGTGATCATCACCCTTCTTGCCCTTCATATAAACTAGAGCTTCAGCACCTGAGCCGCCTGGCTTGTTGACCGGCGTCACCGGCTGAGCTGCCAATTTGTTCTTTGAGATAATCGACTGCATGAAGCGAACGGCTTTGTCCGCGCCGCCGCCCTTGCCTGCCATGACGACAAACTCAATCGGCTTCTTCGGCTCGAACGCACTTGCCGCAAACGGCACTGCTGCCACCGCAATTCCGATGGCCAGTTTGGCGCCTGCCCTCTTCCAGGTTGTTTGCATTATCCCAGATCCTCCATAACGATCGAAGCTACGCTCCGATTACTTGGCGCTTCAATATGCGTTTCGAACAGAAACGCAGCTCCCTGATCACACACGACTTGGCGGAAAACATGGCGTGCTGGTTATTTGCCATTCTCTGGCATTTGGTCTTTGGCATACCAGTTGCGGCGTAGGCTCGCAATACAGAATGTCGCATTTGCGTTAGACGACTGCCCAGAACAGCAACATTCCAAGTGATGCGCGTGGGCGACGATCTCTTTATCGGACGAGCTGTTTCTGCTAGCAAAAAACCGTGTAATGCGACGCCTGAGCGCTACACTTGCCTATGGCATCTGGTATACCACGCCATTACACTAACCGTGACTTCGATGACGAATTCTGCTGCCGACCGGTGACAAAAATTATGAATGACATGACGCAGAACGCCGATAGCCGACGCATCCATCCTGGCTCCGGACGACGCAAGGCTCCCGTGTTCAACAAGGGACGCCTGTTACGTCAGGCGGAGACCGATGCGGTCCAAAATCTGCTTGGCGATCGCGAAATCCAGCGCGACGAGCTTATCGAGTATCTTCATCTGATACAGGACAGCGAGGGTTGTCTACCAGCTGGGCATATGCACGCTCTGGCCGAGCTTCTCCGGATCCCCATGGCTGAAGTTTACGAGGTGGCGTCGTTCTACGCGCACTTTTATCTTGTGCATGACGGTGAAGAGAAGCCGGCACCCATCACTATTCGTGTCTGCGAGTCCCTGAGTTGCGCACTGGCTGGCGCTGAAGAACTGATCACCGCACTCGAGAGTGATGGCAACGCCGACGTCCGCGTTGTGCGGGCGCCCTGTATGGGGCGTTGCGATACAGCTCCAGTCTGCGAGGTTGGTCATCATCATGTCGACCACGCCAATGCCGACAACGTTTCTCAGGTCGTGCAAGCGAAGCACTTCCATGCCGACGTTCCAGACTACGAAGACTTCGCTGCTTATCGCGCAAGCGGCGGCTACGCGATGCTGGAGGCCTGCACGTCAGGCGGCAAAACAGTCGACGACGTTATCACGACACTATCAGACGGAGGATTGCGCGGCCTGGGTGGCGCCGGCTTTCCAACCGGACGCAAGTGGGGCTTCGTCCGCGCCGCGCCCAAGCCCCGCCTGATGGCCGTGAACGGCGATGAAGGCGAGCCAGGCACGTTCAAAGACAGGTTCTACCTTGAACGTAACCCGCACAAGTTTCTTGAGGGCATGCTGATCGCGGCCTGGGCCGTTGAAGCCGACGCAATCTATCTTTATATGCGCGACGAGTATCCGGCCGCCCGGGAGATCCTGATCAAGGAGATCGCTGCTGTCGAAGCTGCCGGCCTGGCTGCTCATACGAAAATCATTCTTCGACGCGGTGCAGGTGCTTACATCTGTGGTGAAGAATCCGCGATGATCGAGAGCATCGAGGGCAAGCGCGGGCTACCGCGGCACCGCCCGCCTTATGTTGCGCAGGCCGGGATCTTCAATCAACCGACGTTGGTCAACAACGTTGAGACGCTGTACTGGATTCCTGACATCTTGCAGAACGGCGCCGAGTGGTTTGCGAGCCAGGGCAAGAACGGGGCGCTCGGTTTGCGCTCATACTCCGTCTCCGGTCGAGTCAAAAACCCTGGTGTCCAGCTGGTGCCTGCAGGCACGACAGCTGAAGAGTTGATCGAACTGTGCGGCGGCATGTTGGATGGCCATCACTTCAAGGGTTATCTCCCAGGCGGCGCGTCAGGCGGTATCCTGCCGGCACATATGGCGGATATTCCGCTGGACTTCGGGCAGTTGGAGAAACATGGCTGCATTGTGGGCTCGCACGCGGTTGTCATCCTCTCGCATCAGGACGACATGAAAGCGGTCGCACTCAATCTCATGAAATTCTTCGAGGATGAGAGCTGCGGGCAATGCACGCCATGCCGAAACGGGACGGAGAAGGCTGTTAAGCTGATGTCGAGCGACAAGTGGGATGGTGATCTTCTGGAAGAGCTGGCCCAGGTGATGGCTGACGCCTCAATCTGCGGTCTTGGTCAGGCGGCACCCAATCCGTTGCGATCGGTACTCAAGTACTTCCCGGAGGACCTGCGATGACGACGACGGCTGTCCCAACCGTCCAGGAAGATAATGATCGAGTCCGGGTTACCGAATGGCGGTTTGCGGCAGGCGCCGAGACCGGCTTCCATATCCACGAAATGGATTATGTTGTTGTTCCCTCGGGCGATGGACGATTAAAGCTCATCTCACCTGAAGGTGAAGAAAGCTATGCTGACTTAAAACACGGACAGTCGTACTTTCGAAAAGCCGGTGTCCACCACAACGTCATTAATGCCAACGACTACGAATTTGCATTTGTTGAGATTGAGCTGAAATGATCGAGAAGCTAGTCCTAACTACATCAGCGCTGCTTCTTGTGAGCGGCTCGGCGATGGCCGAGAGCAAAGCGAACCAGCCTTACGCCGGTCAGGAAAAGCGCTCGGTCTCATCACTTTCGGCGGCAGACCTGAACGCCCTGAAGAAGGGGCAGGGATGGGGCCTGGCCAAGCCAGCAGAACTGAATGGCTACCCTGGTCCGATCCACGTTCTGGAGCTCGCAGATCGCTTGGGACTGAGCAAGGCACAGATCTCGCAGGTACGCACGATCTATAAAGAGATGAATGCCAATGCCCGACGCATAGGCAAGGCGCTCGTCCAAAGCGAAGTGGAACTCGACGCACTTTTTAAGTCGGGATCGGCGACGCCGGATGCGCTGAAACGTGTTCTGGAAAAGTCTTCCCAGCTTCGGGCTGACCTGCGTGCGGCACACCTCAATGCCCATATCAAGACAGTGCCGCTGCTGACACAACACCAACGGCATCTCTACACGCAACTGCGTGGATACTCCAACAAAGGCTCGCACAGCGGGCATGCTCACTGAACGGCTTTCGACAAGGGTTGATCGATCATGACCAAGATCACATTTGAGCTCGACGGACAGCAGGTCGAGGCCGAAGACGGGGAGACCATATGGCAGGTCGCCCAGCGCCACGATACCAAGATTCCGCATCTGTGCTGGCAACCTGAGAAGGGCTATCGCGCAGATGGCAATTGTCGAGCCTGCATGGTCGAAGTGGAAGGCGAGCGGACTCTGGCTGCCTCGTGCGTTCGCCAACCGACCGAAGGTATGAAGGTCAAGACGTCAACCGAGCGGGCGAAGAAGTCCCGCGAGATGGTTTTCGAGCTGCTACTCTCAGATCAACCACAACGCGAACAGGCACCAGATCCTCGATCGAAGTTCTGGAACTGGGTTGATGACATGGGTATCGCGGCGAGCAGTCGCCTGCCGGGTCGCGCTGCTGTTGAGACAGATCGCACCCACTCTGCCATTGCCGTCAACCTCGACGCCTGCATTCACTGCAACCTGTGCGTCCGGGCCTGCCGCGAAGTTCAGGTCAATGACGTGATCGGCATGGCATACCGCGGGCACGGCTCAAAGATCGTGTTTGATTTCGACCAGGGCATGGGAGACAGCACCTGTGTTGCTTGTGGCGAGTGTGTGCAGGCCTGTCCGACCGGCGCGTTGATGGAATCGAGCCTAGTGAGCGAGCAGAACGTTCGCACCGAGTTCGAGGAAAAGTCAGTTGATACGCTTTGCCCTTACTGCGGCGTTGGCTGTCAGACCAAGGTCCATGTCAAAGATAACCGCATTCTCTATATCGACGGTAAGGATGGCCCAGCCAATACGAACCGCCTGTGCGTGAAAGGCCGGTTTGGGTTTGATTACATCCACCATCCGGATCGCCTGACTGTGCCGCTGATCCGCCGCGACGATGCCCCAGCGAAAGCGGGTGGCATGAAAATCACACGCGACGAAGTCTCAAAGTACTTCCGCGAAGCCACCTGGGAGGAAGCGCTTGAAAAGGCAGCGTCCGGGCTCAAGGATGTTCACGGTCGCGAGGGTGGCAAGGGCATTGCCGGTTTTGGCTCCGCCAAGTGCTCGAACGAGGAAGCCTACCTCTTTCAGAAGCTGATCCGACAAGGATTTGACACCAACAATGTCGACCATTGTACGCGGCTGTGCCACGCCTCTTCTGTCGCCGCCTTGATGGAGGGCCTGAATTCTGGCGCGGTAACCGCACCGTTTACGGCGGCCAAAGACTCTGACTGTATTATCGTGATCGGTGCACGTCCGGCAGAAAATCATCCGGTTGCCGCCACGTTCCTCAAAAATGCTGCCAAGCGTGGTGCGCACCTGATCGTGATGGACCCGCGTGGTCAAACGCAAGGCATTGCGAAACACGCAAACCAGGTTCTGCAATTCAAGCCGGGCAGTGATGTCGCGCTTCTGAACGGCATGCTGCACACCATCGTCTCCGAAGGGCTCTACGACGAGCAATATGTGCAGGCCAATACAGAAGGCTTTGCCGATTTGCAGGCGAACATCCAGAACTTCCCGCCTGAGAAGATGGAGGAAGTTTGCGGCATCCCTGCTGAGACGATCAAATCCGTGGCGCGGACTTATGCCCGCTCCGAAGCCTCCCTCATCTTCTGGGGCATGGGCATCTCGCAGCACGTGCACGGCACGGACAATGCGCGCTGCCTGATTGCACTTGCTCTGACAACCGGCCAGCTCGGTCGCCCCGGATCAGGACTGCACCCATTGCGCGGTCAGAACAACGTACAAGGTGCGTCTGACGCCGGCCTGATCCCAATGGTTTACCCGGACTACAAGTCGGTCGAGAACGTTGAAATCCGTACCGCTTACGAAGAGTTCTGGGGCAAGACGCTTGATCCGAAGAAAGGTCTCACGGTCGTTGAGATTATGGACGCGATTATCGCCGACGAGATCAAGGCAATGTATATCCTCGGCGAAAATCCGGCGATGTCGGATCCGGACCAGAACCATGCGCGGGCTGCGCTCGCTAAACTTGAGCACCTCGTGGTTCAGGACATCTTCCTGACCGAGACCGCCTGGCATGCGGATGTTATTCTACCGGCGACGGCCCACGCGGAAAAGTGGGGTACTTACACCAACACGAACCGCGAGGTTCAGATGGCGCGGCCTGTGGTTGATCCACCAGGTGAAGCACGTCCGGACTGGCTATTGGTGACCGAGATCGCCCAGCGTGTGGGTCTCGGTTGGACCTACCAGCACCCGAGCGATGTGTTCGCTGAAATGACCGAGGTGATGCCATCGCTCAAGAACATCACCTGGGAGCGGCTCGATCGCGAGAATGCCGTCACGTATCCTTGCGATGCACCTGACAAACCAGGCAATGAGATCATCTTTGGAGATCGCTTCCCAACCGAAAGTGGGCGCGCGAAGATCGTTCCGGCTGATGTAACACCCCCGGATGAGCTTCCTGATGAGCAATATCCAATGGTGTTGACGACCGGTCGATTGCTTGAGCACTGGCACACAGGTTCGATGACCCGGCGAGCTGCGAACCTTGACCTGCTCGAACCAGAAGCTATCGCCGGCCTCAACCGTCATGACATGGCACGCATGGGTGTGGATGCCGGCGATTGGGTGAAGGTTGAGACGCGTCGCGGCGAGGTTGTTCTCAAGGCCCGCCAGGACCGTGATGTTCCGGAGGGCATGGTGTTCATCCCGTTCTGCTTTGCTGAGGCTGCTGCCAACTTGCTGACGAATCCTCAGCTTGACCCAATGGGCAAGATCCCTGAATTCAAGTTCTGTGCAGCGAAGGTCGAGCCGGTTCGTGAAGTCGCGGAGGCAGCCGAGTAAGGCTGTCTTGCTGCCCGGTCTACTGCTTGTAGAACCAAAGGAAGTAGATCAAAACAGCGGCTGCGAAATACCCACCGGGTACGTTGAACGACAGGATAATGGCGGCCACCGTTAATGGTACGCGCCAGGCGCGGACTTTTTGCCACCAACCGGTTGCCGGCTGATTGGCACCAGCCCTCGCGCTCGGTGATGATCCACGCGTCCGGCTACTGCGCGGTACAGCGCCTTGGGCGGCTCTTTTTCTCAGTGCCTCTTCGCGCGCTTCGACGAGCTCCTTCGGTAGTTCCGGTTCAGCGGGTCGCGCAGGTTCCCACCATTGATCGCGTGGCGATGCGCCAACCGCGGATACTTCTCTGAAGTACTTCTTCGCAAGCACGCCAGGCTTCTTCGACTTTGCGGGTTGTCCGAATATCGTCTTGGCCTTGGCGGTCAGCTGGCCGACGCCACCAGCCGTACCATGCACCATCGTTAAGAACTGGGCAAAGCCAAGGGCGCTGTTAGCTGGATTACCGTGCCGCCATGGCTTAGAGACGCCATCCCGCTCGCTCTGATGAAGGTAAGCGCGGAACTTTCGCCGTTCCTTGCGCGAAACACTAAGTCCGTTATTGACGGTCAGGCCGGTGACCTCTTGTCGTGCGCCTTTGCGCATGATCCGAGTCTTGTCCTCGTTGATAGTGAGGCCTTCCTCGCGGATGACGTGACGCACAATCTGCATCAGCCGGCGTAGTTGATCCTTGTCGTCGGCTTCTGTTGAGAAGGTCAAGTCATCGGCATAGCGCGTGTATGTGAAGCCATACTTTTTCGCGGCGCCAGCTAAGCGACGATCGAGCTTTCGGCACAGAAGGTTGGTGATCGCGGGACTGGTCGGCGCGCCTTGCGGAAGAACGCGTTCGCCGTCGGCGATGTGCCAGACCTCACCATCGAGCTGCAGCATCGTGCGATCAGCTTCCGTGGCCAGCAAGGCGAACACTGCCGCTTGCGCCTCGGCGTAGCCGAAGGATTTAAACAAGCCTTTCACGCGATTAAAGCCGATGCTCGGAAAGAAATCCTTGAGATCGAGATTGGTGACGACGGCTTTGTTGGTGTGCTGCCCGGCATTGCTCATGATCGACCGACCCGCACGGAAACCATGCGCCGCATCGTGCGGCTCAAGCTTGCCCAGCACATTGTCCAGCAACCAGTACTGCGCGCGCTTCAACCTGGGCATAGGTGCCGACACCGTGCGCATGCCACCGGTTTTCTTCGCGATCTGGAAACGCTTGTAGTGCGTCGTGCGCGCTGCCTTGCGATCATAGGCCAGAAACCTTAGTTCGCCGATGGCTATACCCATGGCATTGGCAATAGCCTTCATATCGTCGAACACCGGCAGGCCGTTGGCCTCCAACCGCGCAACATCGTTTTCGCGGCCGGACAGTGCCTTCGAACCCGTATCACCGAGATGGACGATGTCGTCGCGACGACGATCTGCCCACGCTTTCGCCTTGTCATGGCGTTCTTGCGCCCGAAGACGCTTGGTCTCGACACGTCTCTCGCGGGCGAGACGCATGCGCTCCTTCATGATCTCCTTGATCGCCTGCTCGGGATCAGCGTAGCGGCGCGATTGACGGGCCAGATCGGAGATTTCGCGCTGTAATTCACCGCGCCGCCGGATCAGATCTTCCGGCATGTTGGGCCGATCGGAACCGGCCGGCCAGAAGCCATAGCGGATCATTTCCTCAAGGATCACTTCATCCTTCGAGGTTTCGCGAATGCGGTCATAGAGCTGTTGTCGGGTATCGGATGTCACTGCGCGCCTCCGGTTGCCCCAGTCGCTATGGCGGCGGCAGTGTTATGGAGTTGCGAGGGATGGACTTTCGAACAATCCATAGAGCTGGGGCGCTCAACTCGAAGCCGATACGGCCTGGTGTACGCCTTTGAATTCACGGAATTCAAACCGCAAAGCGTACACCAGGCCAGTATCGGCCCAGTCAAGAGCGGACCAGCGGTGCATGTGTGGTCAATGGACAAGGACGGCGAAACACCGCCCGGGTTGCAAAGCCACCCCTCGCACTCCAGTTCCGTATTGGTAATCCGTGCCGCGCGCACTGGCAAGGCGCAGGAGACGGGTCCATGTGCAAATGTCATGCGCCACCTCCCCAAGGACCTTTGAGGACGTTGCTGATCGAGCCGCTCGCGGCCTGGCGGCGCAGCGCCAGAATGTGTTCGCAAGGGCCTTTTCGCAGGCGGTTGGAATTGTAGAAATAGCACTGGCAAGTCGCGTCTATCAGGCGATCATCATCGTCGACGACGACCTCGACGTTGTACTGCCGGCCATCGTCGGTCACGATCCCGGTCGCCCCATGTTGCGATGTACTTTGGACCTTGACCAGGTTCTTGTTGATGAGCTGATCGGCGGCACGTTCCTGATCACTTTGGAAACGCAGCTGCTCCATCGGCAGTGGCTCACGGGTCAGTTCGCGGAAGCGCCAGAGTTTCTTGTCGAGATCATACATTACACGACCGTGCTGCGAGAGCATTGTCAGGGCAGAGGCTGCATCCCCGCGATCCACTTCGGCTGCGGCCGCGATCTCGGTGACATCACCAAGCCAACGATGCTGAAGCGCGCCAAACACCTTCTCGCGGACGTCAGATGATGTCCGGCGGCGTGGCGCAAGCAAGTCGAACTGGCCGGCGCGTGACCAATCATTGGCGGTCCAGCCTGAGAGACCCAGCGTAAACTTCATTGGTCCGAGGTCGGCGATTACGAAGCATGGGAGCCCAGTGCCCAGAAGATAGAAATCGAATGATTTTGCCAACGGAATGAGTCGTTCGAGTATCAGCAGGCGACGGCGCCCCCAAAGGCGGATCTCGGTTTCCTCATCACCGAAGTACTCTGCGCGCGGACAGCGCAATGTTTCGTTCCAAGGTTCAAACAGCATCTCGACCGGCTCGCCCGGCTTCAGGCGAATGCGGATCGATCGCGGTGAGTGACGCTCCTTTTTGCGGCGCAAATGGAAGCAAAGATTGTGAACGTCCATTGGATGGAGGCGCACCCGCTTGGCCGGCAATGTCATTGCCGAGCTGACCTGGAGAAACCCGCGCACCCAGGTATCCGGCAAGTCGATCTTCTGCTCGTAGACTTCCTGGCCTGCTTCTGTCGACGCGGTAAAGCCGGCTGCTTCGACCCTGAGCTCGGTTTTCCGGTAGCTACGGATTTGTTGAAAGGCGTTGTAGAGCTCCCAGGAGTAATCGACGTTTGTCACGCCGTTGGAGAACTCGTTCACTTCATCGAACATTTCCAGGTCACAGCTGAGACGGCCATAGGTCGACTCATCGGTGGAGAAGCACTCAAACGAAACTTCATCGGGATGCACGGCGATAACCGGGTCGAGCACAATCCAAGCGTCGAAGTTTCGGGTATAGATCCAATCAAAGTAACGCTGCTGAGCCTTATAGAATGGCCCCATAACTTCGCCTTGCCGACGATAGAGATCGTTAAGTTCCTGCCGCACTCCTTCAAGTTTCTCATTTGCGGCTTTGCCCGCGGCAGCAGCTTCAGCGAGCATCTGCTCCTTCTGGGTCTCGAGCCATGCGAAGTACTCCGTCCGGTCCTTCGGCTTGAAGCGCATGTCGGAGACAACGACATGATGCAACGTTGAAATCGCTTCACGAAAATTGACGTGGTTTGAAATGCTTCCGACGAAGTAAGCCGGGTCGCGCAGCAGATCCGGTGAAAAGCTGACCTGCGAGCCATCGCCATCGTTGTTGACGCCACTTTGCCCGCCGTAACGATAAGTTACCTCCATGACTACGCCACCTCCGATTGCTGTTGACGTAGCTCAGGTTCGATAATCGCGGCGTGGGCTACCAGATCAGGGCTGTTTGATTTCAGCCTGGCGATGAGCCCGAGAACTCGCGCCTTGTCGGCGACGGCGCAAGTTGCTGAAACTGTGTCAAGCACACCCGCGAGCGTCTTGAGGATCTCCTGGTCTCCGCGTGTGATCTCGTCTTCCATGAAGCTGTAGATCTGCTCTTTGGCGCTCCGGCTTGAGAAAACGCGCGATAGAATTGTTCGCAGCGCGTGTTGAACTTTACGGACGCGATCAGCGTCCCCGGCGGCATACTCGCGAATAAGGCGTGCGATTGTCAGCCTGAAACCGGCAGCCGGATGCTCACTCAATCGCATCAGGAAGAACTCCGAATTCTCCTGCGAGAAAACATTGCCAAGCACCTCACGACCGAAACGTTGCGCGGGCAAAGTAATGCAATCGCAGAGCCCGACGACCGCTTCCGGTGTCCAATGCTCGGCGGCCAGCCGCTCTCGCACTAGCTGGTATGCGGCCTCACGGCTGTCTTCCCACTCACCATCGAGCAATGTGAAGATGTCCTGTGGCTGACGCTGGACATCCGTCATCCGGTCATCCAGAGCCTGCAATGCCCAGTTGCGCGCAATCACCTGATCATTGGTTCCGAGCCTGGCGATTTTCCGGATTGAGAAGGCTCCGCTCGGGAAACTCTCGAGCGCCGCTGCTCCGACGCGGCGTGCTGGCTCTGACCGTGCCCGCAGCAACTTCCAGACTAGGTCCGGGCCCTGCTCGATGATTGGCAGCAAGAGCGGCCCCTGCATTGTCGCAACAAGATCGTTACGAACGCCTTCGTGTTCCTCGGCGCGATACAAGGTCGGCAACAGATGGAGGGTGAGACGCCTGGCGGCCTCGGGATCATCTTCAGCGATGATGGTGGCAGCCCGACGGGACGCTTCGCGGGCGCGATCGACAGGCGATACCAGAAAAGCTGCGACCAAAGCCTCGTGCTTGCGCAATTCTTCGATTGATGTGTTGGCGAGTAGTTCCGCGCCAGCCGCTTGTAAATCCTCATCATCGCTTTGCGCCAGCGAAGCCGGATCGAAAGCGGTCAATCCATCCGGGCGGGTTGCCGCTAATAGAATGGCAAGAAGCGTCGGTGGAGCATCGGGTGATTGCGACAGCGTGACGAGCTGACTGAGTTGTAGAGCCTGAACCCCTTCGGCAAAACTGTCTGATAACAGCTGCGCCGCCATCCGCATGCGCGCCTTGTCGGGTGAAACGTTCTCTGCCGGCCAGACTGCTTTGCGGGCTCGTTCGACAACCGCGGTGACGACGTCAAGCTGATTGGTTGACGAGGCATGTTGGCGCCAAAACTCTGCAAGCCAGTTGTGCGTCTGATCATTGACACCGATGATCAATTTCGCCGCGAGTTCAGGGTCAGCCGTCGCGATGGCTGGCATCGTATTGAGAAGGGTTTGAGCGAGTTCGACTGCGTCCGCGTTGCCAGACTCAAAGAGCGCCGGGACGACCTCGCCATCGATGCGGCCATCGGCCAGATGCTTGCGAATAACTTCCAACGCAAAACCAACCGCTGCCGTTCGCGTAGAACCAAGAAGCCTTATGAGGACGGAAGTCGCCAGATTGCGGCAGTAGTCTTGGTTATCCTGTAAGATGCGAACGGCAAAGTGCTGGACCTGCTCAGACTTTGCCTTTCCGAGAAGAGACAGGGCGACGTCTGGAGCGGCATCCCACAGATGAGGAAACGGCTCCTCGCGCACGGAGGCTTCAACACTTTCACCTGCAAAATGCCAGCGTAACGCGTTGCGGCTGCTGGCGGCCACCCGCGATCCAGCCCTATAAAGAATGGATTGGACGGCATACCGGCGCGACATGGCCGGGAAGTGCGTGACAATTGTCTGCGCGCCTCGTCCTTGATTCCAATCCCATCGCGTATCCGAACCCGCTGGATCCAAGGTTTCGTCGGCATGTTCGAGACAGCTTGCCGCGAGATGAACATAAGCTTGGTCGTTGAGCTGACCAATCCGGCGCAAATGCCGCCAAACGCGTCGACGGAAATAGTCACGGGTTCGGTCTGACCAGGCAAAACTCGGATCATCCTCCGAGTATCGATCATCGGTACTGACGTACTTGCCGATCGCCCTGACATAATAACTGCCATAACTGGCGCGGATTGTCGGTCGCTCCAGATCGATGCGATTGCTTAAGGCACCGAATACGTCCGCGTCATCATTAGCTTCGGCAGCCTTGTAGATCTGGCGGATGCTGCGAAACAACTGGTGCTGAAATGGAATGCGCTCTAACACGGCCAGAAAGGGGGGGCGCGTTTCTGGATTGTGATGTGAGAAGAGATAGAGCCCAACGAGTGCTGCGCGTTGCTCGTCACCGTGACCACTTTCCAACTTGCCCCGGCGGCGGCCTTCAACAAGAGCCAGACTGCAAAAGTCAATGATCTGATCCGCAGCCTCATCTTTGTTGGATGCCGTCAGAGCTGTTGTGACCGATTCAGGTAGCTCATTGCGCAACCGTACGGTTTCATCATCGCGCGGCGAAAGCAGTGAGACTGCTATCCGAGCCGCCGTCGCCGTAGACCGATCTTGAGCTTCCGATAAGAAGCGCAAGGCACCGAGAATTGCCTCCGGTCGCTCGCGACCACAACGCAGAAGCGAATAGGGCAGGACGCGAGCAGCGACCTGATCGGCATCACGGCAGTAGCCTGCAAGCAATTCCGCAGCTGGCGCAAGTTTGACTTGCCCAATGCGCCAAATCAGTTTCGCGGCGGCCGTGTCGGTCATGGAATGCAGACGACCGAGTAGATGCATCAACCGGGCCGAGCGCGGATCCTCTATGCCGTCACCGACACTTTGTGGTGGTGCATCCGGCGAAGGCCCTGCCTGCCAGGCGTTGGCATTGATTTCCTCATAGCCTTGCTTCTGCCGGGACAGCAGCAGACTGTCGTAGATCGTGTCGGCTGCTTCGCGCGCAACCGGGTCCGGTGTGCGCGTGCCTTCCTGCAGCTCCGCGCCCTCCCAGCCATAGCGATAGTTCACGACAAAGCGCGCATCGCTGTCGCGGTCGAGCTCAGTGAGTTCGAGCTCATAAACGCGTGACCTTCCTGATGTCAGGATCAGCTTGGTTGATCTAATCGTTTTCAATTTGTGCTTTCGATCGCAATTCGATTTGTGCGACCGCAATCTACTGAGAGACAGTTACGTCGGCAACGCGTTGTTCACAGTTGTGGTCTGAGTGAGCACGATTCACGCAGTGAACTGCGCGTTGCGCCGTAATTTGAATTAGTTATTTAGATCAACACATTATAGCTGGCACGCAACGCTCTCTCTGAATAACTGACGACAATCATGCTAGCCTGAAATCCAAAGTTTCAAGCCAACTCGTTGCCGATCGGCATCGTCATTGATCGATGAGCTCACAAAGGCAGCGACGGCGGCATTTTCGCCTCAATAGATAAGGTCTTTTGAACAGCGGGTCGCTGCATCATTTGATCATGGTGACGCTTGAGGTTCGGCAGGCTGCCGGCGGGAAGCTCAAACTTGTTTGAGAACCGCCAATAGAGGCGGAACAAATGGATATCCGCGATGGAGTAGCTGTCGACGACCCATTCACGATCGCCAAGTCGCGTGTTGGCCAACTCGTAAGCAGGCATAGCGACTTCCGGGCCTTGCGCCCAAACAGTGTGGATGCCTGATGCTATGAAGGACATCCACGATACGACCTGTGCCTGGGCTTCAATGTCATCATCGGGCGGCAAGAGCTGCGCATCTGGATACTTTCGGGCGATGTAGAACAGCGTGCCAGCGACTTCTGTCAACAACTTGCCGTCGATTACCAGGGCCGGGACTTTGCCGTGAGGATTGACGGCCAGATAGTCCGCCTCGCGAGTCTCCTGCTTCGCGACCGACATCGAGCGACCTTCGAATTCCGCACCTGCTTCATGCAAGGCTATGTGCGTGGCAAGCGAGCTTGATCCCGGACTGAAATAAAAGATCATGGATTTCTGTTCCTTTGCTCGGCGGTGAGCTCTTTGAGAGTTGACTGGTTCAAGCCTAAACAGAAACGACGGCTTCGCCCTTAGTCTGGGTGCGCCACATGAAGCGGGCTTTGGTTTCGTCGAACGGCTTGCGCATGTGCATCATCATGCGGTTGTCCCAGACAACAACCTGACCGACCTTCCATTGGTGGTAGTAGCAGAACTCCTCCTGCGTGGCATGAGACCAGATCTCGTTAAGCAGAGCTTCGCTTTCATCGAGCGGCAAGCCCATGATGTAGCCGTTGGTACGCCGTCCGAGAAACAACGCTTCATCGCCGGTACTTGGCACTTTCCGCAAAATCGGATGGGGATAGCCGATAGCCTCTACTGGCGACGCCGGTGCCGTCATACCCGGTCGTGGGATGCCGCTGCTGCCATAGGTCGAGTCGTGCTTTATCTTATGCGTGAGTGCTTTTTCTCTGAGTGCCGGTGGCAGCGCCCGGGCTGCCATCACCTGGCTACAGAAACCCGTATCGCCACCATCGTCGGGGATGACGCGCGCATGGAGCAGGCTAAAGGTCGGCGGCACTTCGATGTAAGACATGTCCGTGTGCCATTCCCATTCTCCAAAAAACTTTTTGTCGACGGGTTTTTCATCCAGGGTTTTGGGATTGAGGTTGCCGATATAGGTCATGAAGGGATCGCGGCCGTCCGCACGCAGTTTCGCGACCTGATCTTCGACGGAGATATGCTCCTCGCCTTCGGGCGTTTTCTTGCCAAGTCCGTTAATGATGCCGGGTGCATACTCGTTCTCACCGAACACAGATGTCAGGGCGTGCAGCTCGTCAGCTTCCAAAAGCCGATCGAATGTGAAACAGATGAGGCCGTGCCGATCCTTGTAGGTCTGCCAGATAAGCGACTTGTCTGCCTCGGAAATGCGGCTTGGATCGAGCCCGGTTACTTCGGCACCAAAGCGGGCACCTTCCAACGGAGCGACCTTCAAAGCGGTTGAGTTGTTAATTGACGCATCATGCATGGCGTTTCCTCCTGCATCTTCAGCGAACAGTAGTGGGATTGGATCGCGATCACAAACGCCGGCGGCGCACAATCATGTGGGCGTTGGGGCCGGCGTATGGTTGAATTTTATCGAGGCGCAGGCTTCGCGACCGCCCAATGCGTCGATGCGTCGGCGCTGGTCAGCGAACGCCTCCGCATTGACGGCCTCCGGGTCACAGATGTCACGCAGACGACGTTCACCCTCGGCGCGGGCCGCTGTTGCCTCATAGCTGTCCGAGAGACCAAGGTCGTTGGTTTCGCTTGGATCGGCCGCAAGGTTGAAGAGCTGGGCCGGGCGGCCTGCGTAGTAAATGTATTTCCAATCTCCCCAGCGCACCATGTAGAACCCGGTTGATGAGCCACCATCATGGTATTCACTGAACACCGTGCGATCTCGGTCATCGGGTTCATTGGCAAGGGAAACAAGTGATTGCCCAGGCAGAGCTGTGGCGAAGTCTTGTGCTCCGAAAACCTCCGCGGAGGTTGGTGCGATGTCAAGCAAGCCCGCACCTGTACCGGAACGCCTGCCGGCTGCGATCTCAGGTCCTGCCACGATCATCGGAATCCCGGCGGAGGCTTCGTACATGACTGATTTGGTCCAGAACCCGTGGTCGCCCATCATATCTCCGTGGTCGGATACATAGACGATCAGGGTCTCATCGCGTTGGCCGGTTTGGTCCAGTGCAGCCAGGACCTGACCGACGCAGTCGTCCATGAACGACACGAGGCCGTAGTATGCAGCCTTGGCCTGCATGATGCGCTCCCGGTCGAAGTAGCGATCATAATCCCAGAACGACAGAAGATACTTGAGTTCGGGATGGGTCGGTCGTTGCTCCGGTGCGTGGGCGACCGGCAGATCCATGTCCTCCGGTCGGTAAAACGCGAGGAACTCTTCCGGTGCGGTCAGCGGATAATGCGGGTTGATGAACGATACAAATCCGGCCCAGGGCTTGTCTGACGATGTCCGAGATGCCAACCAATTGCAGGCGGCCTCAGTTATCGCGCGATCGTAGTGGGTATACTCGCTTTCACCGGGCCCGACGTCAGCAGCAAGTTCAGCAGCCGCGTCATACGGCGGCGGATCTTCGCGCAGCAGCCCAATGGTCCAACCAACTTCGCCAACGACATGCATCGGCAGGATTTCTTCACTAAAGCCATTATCGTCGTAGCCGGAGCGGAAGTGGAGCTTGCCGATGGAGGCGACGTCAGCGCCGGTCTCACGCACGGCATGCATCCAACTGGTCGGCTCGCCAGCGTATGGGGCGGCGCTATCCCAGTGACCGGTGCGATGAATATACTGCCCAGTTGCGAGTGCGGCGCGTGTCGGCACGCAAATCGGCGAAGGCGTATAGGCGTTATCGAAGATCGTTCCGGCAGCCGCCAACCGGTCGAGATATGGTGTCTTGACGATGGGGTGGCCCATGCAGCCCATCGCGTCACGACGATGCTCGTCTGAGATAATGACAAGTAGGTTCTTGGCCTGCCCCGTTCGATCGCTCATCATTGCAGATATTGGGGTTCGTCTTCGTCTAGGACTTCACGAATAGCAGATAAATGCTTGTCGGCAGCGCCAGGATACTCTTCCCACTGGCGCGCCGTCTTCTCGGCCACGGCATCCGAGGCGACGTTCAACTCTTTGCCGGTTGCCAGCGCCGTCACATAAGTTTCAGCTGCCTTTTCAAAGTAATAGATATCGTCGAAACACTGAGCGACCGAGGGACCAGCAACCAGAATTCCGTGCTGACCCATCATCATGATCGACCGATTGCCAAGGACCCGCGCCAAACGCTCAGCTTCATCCCCGAGACCCATCCCGTCAAAGCCATCGTCGTTGGCGACGCGATTGTAGAAGCGCATCGAATTCTGATCGATTGGCGGCAGGGTTGGATCCTTCAGAACAGCCAATGCCGTCGCATACTTCGAATGAAGATGCATGATGCAACGTGCATGAGGTACCTTGCGATGCATCGCGCCGTGGATCGCCCATGCAGTTGGATCAATCTCACCACCCACATCGTCTGGCTCATCGTTGGCATCCAACTCCACTAGGTCGCTGGCACGCATCTTTGACCAGTGACGGCCAAACGGATTCATTAAGAACCTGGCACCATCTGGAGACACTGCGAGGCTGTAGTGGTTTGCAATACCCTCGTTCATATTGAGGCGCGCGGTCCAACGGAAGGCTGCCGCCATGTCGCGCCGTTCTTCAATATGTTCCACAGTTATGCTCCCAGTTCATCTTTGATTGAGATTCTAGCTGGCACTCTGGCGCGTGATCGGGCCAGACGCAACTTCCAAGTTCTGCGCTAAGGTATATCTTTGGAGGAGATGCTCGGCTTGTCTGGATGCGCCATTAATGCGACATCGGAAAGCAAATTGTTTCGGCTCAATTCGGGTCACTATCGAAGGCAATGAAGCTCCTATGACCGCAGCATACGACAAAGCTTGGAGCCGGTTGCAGCGGGGTGCCGTAATGATCCTCGATGGGGGCATATCGAGTGAGCTCGAGCGGCGCGGCGTCGCCATGTCGGATGGGCTATGGTCCGGTCGCGTGGCCTTGGATCACTGGCAGGCGGTCGTCGACATGCATCGCGCCTATCTCGACGCCGGTGCCGATATTGTGACAACAAACACATTCGCCTCTTCCCGGATCATGCTGGAGGCGTCCGGCCTCGGCGCCCAGACCCGCGAGATTAACCGACGTGCGATTGAGGCGGCACTTGTCGCCCGTGAGAAAAGTGGTCGCGCTGACGTCCTCGTTGCCGGATCACTTTCTCACATGTTCCCGATCCTGTCGGACGGACAACGTCCCGGCGGCCGCACCAAACCTGACACTGGCGAAATGCTTCACGCCTTCCAAGAGCTCGCAGAGATACACGCCAATGAAGGCAGTGATCTCATTCTCCTTGAGATGATGCGGGGTCCGGAGAGAATGGCGCAGGTCTTCAAAGCGCTTGAAGGTATCTCTTGCCCCGTGTGGTGCGGATTGTCTGCCGGACGTGCAAATGATGGCAGCCTCGATGCTGCTTGGCATGAAGCTGACGTCGCCTTCACTGACATACTTCATCATGCAGCCGCGCAGAACTTTGATGTTCTAGGCGTTATGCATTCACAACCGGATGTCATAGATGAAGCGTTACCGATGATAACGAATATGCATGGCGGCCCGGTCATGGCCTATCCCGACGCAGGTCACTTTGAAATGCCACACTGGCATTTCTCAAAGACCATTGCACCTGAGAGATTTGCCCAGTTCGCCGAGGGATGGCTGGCGTTGGGCGCCCAGATCATCGGGGGCTGCTGCGGTCTTGGGCCGGAACATATCGCAGCCATCGCGCACCTTAAGGATCAGAGTCACCATGCGCTATCAACTCGATCTTGAAATCAACGCGCCTCGCGATCGGGTCGTTGAACTGTTCCTCGACACGGATAATCTCAAGCACTGGCAGCCCAGTCTCGTTCGTTTCGAAATGATCAACAGAGATGCATTCCGCGGCGTCGGCGCTCAGTCACGACAGCTACATCGGATGGGGAAGCGTGAAGTCGAAATGATCGCAACGATCACAGTCGAGAACCATCCTGATGAGTTTTCTGCCACATACGAGGCAGAGGATATGTGGAATCTCATTGAGAACCGTTTCGAAGAGTTCGGTGACTTAACGAGATGGAGCCTGGTGTCGGAGTGCAGAAGCTCCAGCTGGTTCATGAAAGTCTTGATGCTACTGTTTCCCGGGATGTTCAAAAAGCAAACGATGGAATTCATGCGGTATTTCAAGTCCTTCGTGGAATCCCGAACCGTTGGTGAATGAGATGTGAAATCCAGTTTTCGCAAAAGGAGCAACCGGAAGCTCAGGTTGGATGTTAACCAGCAAAGTTCGCCGACAACGACTAGTGTCATTTTGAGGCTGATCGGCTTTGATCACGGCAGGGAGAAGACGAATGAGAATCCAGAACTGGTTGATCGTAGCACTGCTGGGCACCAATGCTGTTCTTGCTTATGGACTGATCTCGGCTCAATCCAGTTCCCAAGACTCTGAAATTGCTACACAGCTCGATGCAGCGCGCACCAAACTTGAGCAGCAAGCCACTCGGATCCAGAAGCTCGAAGCTCGTTCCTCCAGTTTTGCCCAAGTGTTGCCTAGCAAGGTCAATTCAGCACCGATCAACTTCGCGAAGACCTTCATGTTCTGGGTGCCGACGTTCGACAATCCGGCGCGGCGCGAGCCTGATCAGGCAACAGCTGAAACCGGGTTTCATAAATGGCTTGGCGGGCAGTTTGGCGGTTGGTCGCGATGGAAAGTTGAGGGAGGAGAAGCTAGCGGAGCTCCTGCAGCCGGCTGGTTCTATCAAGTCTCAGTACCAACGAGCCAAGCTAACGTCACGTCTGCGCAAATGAAGGATGAAATCCTAAAACACTTCGAGCAGCGCAGCATTTATGTCGTCGAGATTCGCCATCAGTAGCGGGCGGCAATTGCTGCCGCATCACGCCCTCTTTTCGCTGCCACCGGCACCTCAACTATTCGATCCCAAGAAGTCCAGCACAATAGAGTTGAACGCATCGGGCGCCTCCCAATAAGGTGCATGCCCAACCTCTTGCAATGTCTCCAGCCGATGTCGGCGCATATGGTTGGCCACCATTTTCTGTAGAGGCGGCGGAGCAAAGAGATCTGCATCTCCAGTCAGCAACAGAACAGGCATCGTCAACTGTTCAATCTTTTCCCACGTTACCTTGATGCCTGCCGGCTGCTTGACCGGTTGGCTTGCCAAAGCCTCGCGAGATAGCTCAGCGAAACGAAGCACACCCGCGGACTGCGCAATTCGGTAACTTGGTCCAAGCTCGAGAAATTCTGTGGGTACCTTACCTCGCACATCCGCTATTGCGAGGCGGCCAAAGTAGTCTCGCCAATCAGGTTCGTCGGGCTGGAAGATCGTACCAGCGAGCACCAGAGATCGAACACGCTCCTGATGACCGACCGCAAAGCCAAGAGCCGTAATCGCACCGGCCGCTGCACCGAGAATGTGTGCTCGATCAACCCGGAGATAGTCCAACAGATTGACAAGATCACCCACCGAGGAGCCCGCATCAGTCAGGCTTCCGACATCAGATTTGAAAACCCCGCGCCTTGAGTAGGCAATGACACGATAGCCGGCTTGTGAAAATGCCTGTCGTTGATGCTCCCATACTTGGCAGCTTTGAGACGCCGGATGCAACATCACAATGGGCTGGCCGCTCCCGCCGGTATCCCAATACCAGAGTCGCACGTTTGGGAGTTCGGCAAAGCCTTCAAACACGCAGTGGGGCTCCGAGCGGACTACGAGCAATCATAGGTCAGCCATTCATCAAGACGATATCAAACACGATACGCTTGGATCCTTCATCCATACCGGCTAACGGGTCTTGGATCGGCATGACGATCGTCTCCTGGCGTTTTGAAGACTGCAGCCAGGTGTCGTTCTCATGATGCGGATCACCGGCGAAGTACATCTGCGTAACGAGCCGCTCTAGTTTGCCGAAGACCTCGAAGTGGATGTGCGATGGGCGGATCGTGCTGGGTCCGGTCGGGTAGGCGCCGGGCTTGATGGTCTTGAGGTTGTAGCGGCCTTCGTCGTCCGTATTGACCACGGCAAAGCCTTCGAAGCTGGGATCAAGTGGGGCCCGGTTGTCATCATTCGGATGGGTGTAACGGCCGTGCGTGTTGGCCTGCCAGATTTCGAGCTTGGCGCCCTTGACCGGCTCGCCATCCCGGTTCAGGACGCGCCCCCCAAGATAGATGACCTGTCCCTCAGCATGCCCCGGGCGTCCTTCGACGCGCGTGAGATCACCGCCCTTTGAAGGCTCACCCAATGGATAGAACGGCCCGAGGATTTGCGGAGACGTCGTTGTTAGTCGTGACTTCGTCTCGGTGCTCTGGACTTGCTGTGTGCTCATTGGACTGTGACCCTCGCTTGTCTGATCCGGGGTTTCATCGTTTGACGCTATCGGCCAGCTGCTTGTTGCGCAACCGGAAACACTCCCTGCTTTGTTCTAAGAGTCGTCTTCGACAGGAACGGCCAGAACAGAAGTGCGCTGGTTGAATTCGGCGTGCCAAGCGGCCAGTCTTGGATGACCTTCGCGCCAACCGTCATCGCCAAAACGGAAGTCGAGATAAGCCAACGCCGTGCCAATGGCGATATGCCCGATATCCAACGGCCGATCCGTTAGCATCGCAATGTCGTATTCGAGACGGTCAACGGCTGCGGCTGACTTGCGTTCGTTCGACATGATGATCGCGTCCGTGCGCCGTTCTTCTGGCTTGAGGCGTTCGGCTAGTCGCATCATCGAGACATCGAGTAAGCCGTCGCCCAATGACTGATTGCGCAAAGCTAGAAACCGTTGATCACCATCAGCTGGAAACAGCTTTGGGCCGCTGTGGCGCGTGTCGAGATATTCGCAGATAACACGGCTATCAAACAGGGCCATTCCATCGTCGAGGACAAGTGTCGGCAGCTTGTTTAGCGGGTTGTCGACAAACAGCTCCTCTGCAGGTTTGAACATCGAGACGACCGTGCGGATGCAATCAATCTCGCTTGCTACGCCGATCTCGTGGGCAAAGATCATGACCTTGCGGACATATGGCGATCTCGGTGACCAATGCAGTTTCATCGCGCCAACCTCCTTGCTCCACGTGCAACTACGGGTCACTATAGTGGCCGATACTCTTCGGCGAGGGAACCGGGCAGATGGCAAAGACAGACGTTCAACAAATACCAGGGGTGTACCATAGACGCATTGGCGACATCGTGGTGACAGCTATCGCTGACGGATTTCTCGATGGTGATGTCGACGTGCTGCTGAACATCACGCAACAGGAATCTCGTGACATTCTCTCGGCAAACTTTCGCCCGGCCCGGCGCACAGCTGTCAACACGTTCCTGATCCGCTCCGGTGGCAAACTTGCGCTGATGGAAACGGGTTGCGGGACTTACATGCAGCCGACGGCAGGCAAACAGATTGCCAACTTGGCGGCAGCCGGCGTCAAACCATCGGATATCGATGCTATCTTGCTGACGCACATGCATCCAGATCACTCCGCTGGCTTGACGGATCGCGAAACCGGCAAGCCATTCTTTGAAAATGCCGAACTCATCGTGCACGAGAACGAGCCGAAGCACTGGCTGGATGACGGCAATCTTGCAAAGGCAACAGAGCGCGAGCGGCTTCTGTTTTTCCAATGCACGCGAGAGCAGATCGCGCCCTACCAGGATCGCATGCGGTTGTTCACGGGTGGTGAAGTATTTCCCGGCGTGACCGCCATTCCGAGGCCCGGACATACGCCTGGCCATACGACTTACCTTATCAGCTCGGGGGACGATCAACTGCTGATTTGGGGCGACACGATCCATGTGCCGGAGATCCAGACCGCACGGCCGGAAGTGTGCATCGCATTTGACAGCGATCCCACTCAGGCCGAGGCGTCACGACGCGCCGTGTTCGATATGGTGGCGACGGACCGTCTGTTGTTTACGGGCATGCACATGCATTTCCCCGGGTTTTCAAGGCTCGTGCAGAATGGCAGCGGCTATCGGATAATTCCGGCCGCGTGGGAGCATGAAATCTAGCGGTCATTGTGTGCCTACGAACCGGCAGGCCGAAGCAGCTTAGTGAGGTGCGTGTGACCAATAACGAATGGTCCGGCAAGATCGACCCAGAATCCGGATGCCGGTTGCCGCTACCCAGGCGCGAGCAACTTGATGCGCAAGGGCGCGCCGTAATGGACCGACAATTGTCGCCAGAGCATCAATCACTCGTCGGGCTGCGTGGGCCAACCGGCATTCGCCTGCACAGCCCAGTGATCGCAGAACATGCGCAGGGGCTGGTCAACTACTTCCGCAATGACAGCCTGCTCGACAAACAAGTCCAGGAGATCGCGATCCTTGTCACCGCCCGCGCGCACGACAGCGAATTTGAGTGGGCCGCCCATGTCGAAACGGCGCGCAAGGTTGGCGTTGCCGAGGTGACGATATCGGCAATTCAGGACCGATCCGAGACGAGCAAGCTTTCGGATCGTGATGTGCTGATAGTTGAAGCCGGTCGGCAACTGTTTGCGGAACGGCGGATCGATGATGAGCTTTACGGTCGTGCTCTTGCGCACTTCGGCGCCAAGGGCCTCGTCGAGCTGGTATCCTTCATGGCCATGTATGCCGGCACCGCCTACCTTCTGGCAGCCTTCGATATGCAGCTGCCGCCAGGCAAACAGAAAGCGTTCGGCTAGACACGTTTCCGGTTCAGCATCGCGAGGATCATCGGCTCGACCTTGTGTGGTTCGAAAAACCCGAACTGCTGAAACCTGATCATGCCGTCCTTGTCGATAATCACCATCTCCGGCGTACCACGCGTGTTGTAACGGTTCATTGTTTCCGGGACACGCCGTCCACCACGATGGCGATCAACGCCGACGGGGATCGTGATACCCTTCTCGCGAACATAGTTCTTGAGCCGCTTCACCGTCTGATAGTTGTGACCTTCAAAGACAGTATGAATTTTGATGAATTTTAACGTTTCTTGATCAACGTCTTTGGCAAATTTCTGCAGCCAGTACTTCATGAGTGGACCGGAAAACCGATTGCAACCAGGACACCAGAGCTGGAAGAAATCAATGATAATGACCTTGCCTTTCAGCTTGTCGACGTTGCCGCCATCACCATTGATCCACTCGAGAATATCCCATTGCGGCGCGGGCCGAACGCGTGTCGGCGTTTGGGTCTGAGCCAACGCTGAGACCGGCAGCAACGGAACCGTTGCTGCCGTTGCTGCCACTCCCGCCACCGCGACGGCGCCTGCAGATCCTGCCACGAACCGGCGCCGTTGATGATCGATCGTATCGCTCATCGCGTTACTCCTGATGACATCGTCGTAACCGACACCGATTAGTTGGTTGAATCAAAGATACTGGAAAATGGTTTTTCACCGGACGAGCTGCTACTGCTGCTGATCGACGCCACCTGGTACTTCTTCCAGGTCGCTTTAACTTTGGCGCCCACTTTCACGCGCTTGTAGAGTTCAACGACGTGAGAGTTATGCATACGTATGCAACCCTTCGAAACGTTTTTGCCGATCGTCCATGGCGCATCGGTGCCATGGATCCGATAGAGCGTGCTGCCGAGGTACAACGCCCGCACACCCATCGGGTTGCGTGGATGACCACCCGGCACAAAAGCCGGTAGCTTTGGGTTTTCGCGACGCATCGAGGCTGTCGGTGTCCAAGACGGATTGACCTTTTTGCGTGTCACCCGCTGTGTACCCTGCCAGCGACTTTGCGCCCTTGGTACTGCGATCGGATAGCTCATAGCCTGGCCTCTGGCCGTAACATGATAGAGACGGCGATCACTAAAGCTGACGATGATCTCGCCCGGTCGATACTTCTTTGAGAAAGAAACGGTCTGCTTATCGTAGACCGAGTTCTTCTCTGCGCCGAACCAGCTGCTCTGGGCCTGTGCAGTGGAATGCGTGAGTGTGCAGGCAAGTGCTACGCCGAGCACTGCTTTCATATTGAGTTTCATAATCGATTTCCCTCGATGGCCACTCTTGAAGAGAGTTGGCCTAGCTAGATTGGTTTGATTTGATGTTGACACGCACATCTTCAAGGGCCGGACCGGCCAAACGTGCGAACATTCTAGCGACGAGGGAAGCTAGTTTCTGAGGCGAGGTGCGGCAGCGAACATCCGCCAGAACGGAGCCCGACCACCGGGATCCCCACGCGAATGCAAAACGATGAATGGCGATGAAGCAACTTCGTGCGTTACAGCCCAAGTAACCGGGCCCAACGTCTTCTGCCCGAGCCATGATGACAAATCCGACTCGTCAGAGCGGGAGCGCCCATTCGCCGGAGAAGACGTGACAGTAATACGACTGCACTTATGCTTCTTTGAAGCGGGTGCAGTAAGCTTGCTGCAGGCCTTCTTCAGCGCTTGCTGGGAGGCAACAGCGTGTCCAGGCGAGGTTACCGCTGCCGAGGTAGCTGCCGTCACCGAAAGGCAATAGGCCACAAACACCAGCAGTGTGGTGCAGAGGGCATGCCGAATATGACCTACAGCCAGCATAGTGGAATCTTGTCGAAGCTTCGGGTTCGGTAGGCTTTTAACACAGTCCGCGTGCGTTCGCAGTACATTTCACACAATCGTGTGTGGCTTTCAGGGCTCACCTGGGACCGTGAAAACTTGGGCAAAGACTGAGACGTTCTTCCCGAATCTAGGCCGTCTTGGTCCAGATGGCTGCCCGTGCTACCGGTGTTCACCAAGGGCATATTATCAGGGAACAGCAGCTGGCGCGGAGGCTTGCATGGACCTAACCGTAAATGGAAAACGCGTTACGGTATCGTCTGATCCCGACACACCGCTGTTGTGGGTGCTACGGGACGAACTTGGTTTAACCGGCACGAAGTATGGCTGTGGGATCGCAGCCTGTGGGGCCTGTACGGTGCACGTTGGCGGCGAAGCTATCCGTTCATGCTCGCTGGAACTCCAAGATGTCGAGGGTGACATCACCACGATCGAAGGTCTCGGCACGCCGGAAGCACTAAATGCTGTCCAGGCTGCCTGGATCGAACACCAGGTTGCGCAGTGCGGGTATTGCCAGTCCGGACAGATCATGGCGGCAGCCGCCTTTCTCGCGAGCAACGCCGACCCTAGCGATGAAGATATAGATGATGCGATGTCCGCCAACCTTTGCCGTTGCGGCACATACATTCGCATACGTGCCGCAGTAAAATCTGCCGCCTCCAAGCTCCGGGAATCAAAGTCATGAGCCGGATTGGTAGAATTGCGCGGCGAACTTTCCTCATAGGAACAGCCGCTATCGCGGGCGGCCTGGCTGTTGGTTACGTCGCCTACCAGATCGACCCAACAAACCCCCTTCAAAGTGAACTTGACGAGGGCGAAACGGCGCTTACCCCTTACGTCAAAATCGATCAGAGCGGGGTCACGATTATTACGCCACGGGCGGATCTTGGCCAGGGCTCCTACTCCGTGCTGGCAGCATTGGTTGCAGAAGAACTGGACATTGCTTGGGATGCGATCAAGGTCGAGCACGGTCCGCCGAGCGGTGCCTATTACAATGGCAAGGTTCCAGCTGAAGGCTTTCCCATCTCCGCGACAGACGACGGCATCGTTGCAAACGCTGGTCGGCAATTCGGCGATGTTGTCGGCAAGTTTATGGGACTCCAGATTACCGGCGGCTCTTCAACTGTTCCCGATGCGTACGAGAAAATGCGAGTGGCCGGTGCCGCCGCCCGGGATGCGATCTTGGAAGTTGCAGCCATCCGTACCGGCTTTGACAAGGAGAGACTGAAGACAAAGGACGGTACTGTCATCACGCCAGACGGTAAGACGCTCACTTATATTGCTTTGGCACCGGCCGCGGCCAAGGTGTCGCTTCCGTCGAACATTCGGCTGAAGCCAGAGTCTGAATGGCGTTATCTGGGCACAAAGATGCGCCGACTTGATATTGTCGGAAAGTCGACCGGGACTGCTCAATTTGGCATCGACATGCAGCTCCCGGGCATGGTGTTTGCCACCGTTCGCACCAATCCGCGCCTTGGCGGCGCCGTGAACGGTTTCGATAGCGCCGCTGCCGAAGCATCTCCTGGTGTGATTAAGGTTGTTCCGGTGACAGGCGGCGCAGGTGTTATCGCGGACAACACATGGCGCGCGTTCAAGGCCGCCAACTTGATCAAGTTTGATTGGGGCAACGCTCCATACCCTTCGACGACAAAGGAGATGTTTGAGAAAGTTGCTGCTAGTTTTACGGAAAACAATCAGGACAGTCGGTTCAAGAATGAAGGCGACGTTGAGAAATTCCTGGCGGAGGGTGGCGTTACGACTGCCGAATACCGCGTACCACATCTGGCCCACGCACCTCTAGAGCCAATGAATGCGATGGTGCTATTGCGCGATGGGCAGCTTGATATCTGGACGGGCACCCAGATCCCACTCTTTGTCGTTCAGGCAGCAGCTGAAGTTTCTGATCTATCGACAAGTAAGATTCGCCTCCACGTAACAATGTCCGGAGGAAGTTTTGGTCGTCGCCTGGAAGACGACTACATTCGCCAAGCCATCGAAGTCGCCAAGGCCTATCCAGGTCACCCGGTCAAGATGACCTGGTCGCGCGAAGAAGACATGACTCACGACTTTCCACGACCACTCGGCATTGCGCGCATGCGCGGCAAAGTTCGGGATGGCAAGGTAGAGGCTCTAGACCTCGACATAGCTGCGCCGTCCGTCGTTGAGTCACAGATGGGCCGGCTCAATCAATCTGTCCCCGGGCCTGATGTCGCGATCGTGGCCGGGGCATGGGATCAACCGTTCTCAATTCCCAACTATCGCGTCACTGGCTATCGCGTGCCTGCAATGGTGCCAGTAAGTTCTTGGCGGTCGGTGGGTGCCTCGGGCAACGGCTTTTTTCACGATTGTGCCCTAGATGAATTGATCCATACCGCTGGCGCAGACCCACTCGCGGAGCGCATCCGATTGTGCTGGCATGCCCCTTCCCGAAAAGTGCTTGAGGCCGTTGGAGAGATGAGTAACTGGGGCAGCAAGCTGCCGGAAGGCCGAGGTCGAGGTGTTGCCTTCACGCTATCGTTCGGTGTGGCCACTGCCGAAGTCGTCGAAGTTACAAATTCGGAAGATGGCATCAAGATCGATAAGGTCTTCGTTGCAGTCGAAGTCGGCAAAGTGCTTGATCCGATCAACTTCGAGAACCAGGTACAAGGCGGAGTAATATGGGGCCTAGGGCACGCCACGAGCGCTGAACTCACCTACAAGGATGGCATGGCAGAACAGACCAACTTTGATGCCTACGAAGCCATGCGCCTCAACCAAGTTCCGGAGATCGAGGTGAAGGCGCTCACCAACGATGATGAGATCCGCGGTATTGGCGAGCCGAGTGTTCCGCCGGCGGCACCGGCACTTGCCAATGCGATTTTTGCAGCAACCGGCAAGCGCATTCGCGAACTTCCACTTAACAAACATATCAGCTTTGTCTAGGGACATGCCGATGACTAAGACGTTTGAGTTTGAAGAACTAGACTTGGAGTATCTCCGCCATGGAGATGCGCCTTTGTTGGCTCGTCTTTACGCGCCGACAGGCTCAGGTCCATATCCGATGTTGATCGATCTGCATGGTGGTGCCTGGTGCAACGGTGATCGCACCAACAATCAGTTGTTGTGCCGTGCGATTGCGCAATCGGGTGTTGTTGTAGCTTCGCTTGATTTTCGACAGCCGCCTGCTGCCGGCTATCCGCATGTCATGGCCGACATTCACTTTGGCTTACGCTGGCTCAAAGCCAATGCGGAGAGGTTCTCCGGACGGGCCGATAGAGTAGGACTTATGGGGATTTCCAGTGGGGGCCAACAGGCGATGTTGGTGGCGATGCGCCCCCACGATGCTCGCTACAGCGCGATTGAGAGTTCATCGGCTGGTGATCATGATGCAACGGTGCGATGCGTCGTCTTGTGCTGGCCTGTGATCGATCCACTTGGCCGCTACCAATACGGTAAGGAACGCGTCGGCAGTGGTTTGCCTCATCCACCACACCTGCCTGATGTGTTGCCATGCCATGATCGCTACTGGGGGAGTGAGGAGGCAATGTCAGAGGGCAGCCCCGTGCGAATTCTTGAGCGTAACGAAGACTGCGCTCTGCCACCTGTGATATACTTGCAAGGTGAAGATGATCAGATGCATCCGCGGGCGCACCTGGATAAATTTGTACCGGTTTATCGGGAGCGGGGCGGAGCGCTAGATCTGGCACTTTACCCAGGCGAGGCGGAAGGCTTCATTACGCGCAATCCCAAGTCAGCGGACAACCAATCCGCAGCGATCCAGAAGATTATTGAATTTGTTCACGCCCGGCTTGGCTAATTGCTCCGGTACAATTTGTACCATGGGTGCGGGTTACCCGGGGTTTTGACGCGCAACGTGTAGACGCCGGTGTGAGCACAGCATAGCAAAGTGCGCAAATCTGGCCCGCCGAACGCGAAATTGACTGCCTGCTCGGGCCATTTGATGACCCCAATACGCGAGCCGTCTGGCTCAAAGACCCAGATACCGCCAGGACCGGTGCAATATACACGACCAGCACTGTCGACTTTCAGTCCATCAGGAATTCCTGGTTCATCGCCTTCGTTCATATCAGCAAAGATACTGCGTCGGATCATATTGCCTTTGCTGTCCAAGTCGATGGCATGAATGAATTTGCAGGTCCGCGTGTTCGCAACATAAAGGCGTGTCTCATCGGGTGAGAATGCGAGCCCATTTGGGTACTCGCACTGAACCACGCGTGAGAGCTGACCATCGGGACTAAGCCGATAGACGCCAGCACCAATCCACTTGCCGTCAATGCCCTCGGGGCCAGGGATTTCTCGCTCGTGGAACGCAATCCGTTGATCGGGATCAGTGAAGTAGATATCGCCGTTGGAATGGCAGATCGCATCGTTTGGCCGGGCGAAGCGACCGCCCTCAAAACTTTCGGCAATGGCCTCGACAGAGCCGTCCTGGTTGGTCCGCGTCACACGCCTTGCTAAGCCTTCGCAGTTGATCAAGTTCCCGTTGAGATCGAATGTATTGCCATTGCCGCCATTTGTTTCGCGCACAAGCTCCGGCTCTTCACCCAAAACGATGCGCAACAACTTATTCTGCCGGATGTCGACGAAGTACCAGAAATCGTCCGGATGCCATAACGGCCCTTCCGTGAAGATGAAACCACCGGCGACCTTTTCGGGCTCGCTCGTTTCCAGGATTGAGGACAAGTCTCCGATATGATCCATTCGCGAAACTCCCCGGCGTGTGATTTGAGTGTTCGGGCACTGTGTCGTTGGACCTGATCTTATAACGGCCATATGCGCGCGAAAACGTTGATCAACGACACACATCGGATGATTGCACCGTTGGCGTAGACGGTAGTCAGTGCTTTGCTAAGCTCGTATCGGATGCGAATGGGGCGATCGGTGCAGCACGCAGAATCTCAGAGCTATGATTTCATTGTCGTTGGTGCGGGCTCCGCCGGCGCCGTTGTTGCCAACCGATTGTCCGCAGATCCACGGAACAAAGTTCTGCTGCTTGAGGCGGGGCCGGCTGGCAATGTCTGGTCGCGGATACCTATCGGCTATGCCAAGACGCTCAACAACCCAACGGTCAACTGGCGCTACTGGGCAGAGCCCGAAGCAAGCACAAGTGGACGACGTCTTTACGTGCCACGCGGCAAGATCCTAGGTGGCACCAGTACGATCAATGGCATGGCGTTCGTGCGCGGCCAGGCGCAAGACTTCGATACCTGGGCGCAGATGGGCAACACCGGGTGGAGTTACGAGGATGTTCTGCCGCTCTTCAAGCGGATGGAAAGTTACTCCGACGGAGACAGTCAGTTTCGCGGCCGGGAAGGCCCACTGCGCGTCACCGATCCTGCGCCGAGTGAACCTCTCTATCGCGCACTGATCGACGCTGCTGAAGAAATCGGCATTCGCCATAACACCGATTACAACGGTGCCAGCCAGGATGGCATCGCTATGAGTCAGGCATCGATATCCGGCGGGCGGCGGATGAGCACCGCCCATTGTTATCTTGATCCAATTCGCGATCGCGCCAACCTACGCATTGTTACAGATGCGCTGACCGAGAAGTTGGAGATAACTGCACGCCAGTGCACCGGTGTGCGCTACTCCGTGGATGGCAAGATTCACCTGGCGCGCGCGACTCGCGACGTCATCGTCAGCGCCGGCACAATCAACTCGCCGCAACTTCTCGAGCTATCCGGAATTGGACAACCCGAGCGCTTACGTGCTCTCGGTATCGAGGTCCTGCATGAACTTGGTGGCGTTGGTGAGAACCTGCGTGATCATTATGCGCCACGCACACGCTGGGCTATCGATGCCAAGGGCTACACCTTCAATGATCGCGGGCGCGGTCTCGGCTTGGTCAATCAAGCGCTACGCTATCTTATCACGCGAGAGGGTATGCTGGGCATGGTCGCTGCACCAATCCGTGCGTTTGTCTTCTCACGAGAAGGCCTCGCCACGCCGGACTTGTTACTCGGCTGGGTACCAATGTTGTATGAACCCGGCCCCAAGCTTTCGAAGCAATCCGGCCTAACCTGCTATGCGCATCCAATGCGACCCGAGAGCAAAGGCCACATCCACATCGCATCGTCGGATCCGCGCGAACCGCCGCGCATCAACTATAACTTCCTCTCCGCCTCCATCGATGGAGAACTAACGATCAAGGCCATCCAAATCGCACGCTCGATTATGCGCGCGAAAGTGCTGGCTCCGCTGCAGATCTCGGAGCTGGCTCCCGGCAGCGCACTCAAAACGGACGATGAACTTCTGGGCTGGATCAAGGACGTCGGAGAAACAACCTATCATCCAGTTGGGACGTGCAAGATGGGAACGGACGAGATGGCGGTCGTTGACCCACAGTTGCGCGTGAGGGGAATAGGCGGGCTGCGCATTGCCGATGCCTCGATCATGCCGACACTGACGTCAGGTAATACGAATGCGCCTTCCATTATGATTGGCGAAAAGGCGTCCGATCTGGTTTTGAGCACCTGATTTGCAACGACGCGCGGTATTCGATCACGTTCCGAGAGGTGGCGCGCCCCCCTCTTGCTTGCGCTTGGCGATAAACTCATCGAGTTGGGCAAGCCGCGTACTGTCATGAGACGGCGGCTGGAACTCTTCCAAACGCTGTTGCCAGATCTGATTTGCGCGATCCATAACGGATGGTTTACCAGCCTCTTCCCATTGTCCGAGGTTGGAGCGGTCAGAGACCAGCGGCTCATAGAATGCCGTGCGATATCGCTCCATGGTGTGCGGTGTCGCGAAGAAATGGCCGCCAGGCTCAACCTCGGCTATCGCTGAGAGTGCCAAGCTGGCCTCATCAACGCTCTCTGGCCGGCAGAGTTCAGCCAACCCTTGAACCATCTCCATATCGGCGATCATTTTTTCATATCCAATTGTCAGGCCGCCCTCAAGCCAACCAGCACTGTGGATGACAACTGTTGCACCCGCCATCATGGCAGCCCAAGCACTCATGTGGGTCTCGTGCGCGGCCTGGGCGTCTGCGAGGTTTGCACCTGTGCCAGCGGAGGCCCGCCATGGCAGCCCCAAGTGCCGAGCCAGTTGACCAGAGGCCAACGTGGCTTTGACATGTTCGGGTGTGCCAAATGCTGGCGAACCCGATCGCATGTCGACGCTGGAGCAGAAGCTGCCATAGAGCACGGGTGCTCCCGGCCGAGCAATCTGAGCTAGCGTGATTCCGGCCAGGGCTTCCGCGTGTTGCAGCGTTAGTGCGCCAGCCAACGTAATCGGTGCCATGGCACCCGCCAGGCAGAATGGCGTGATAAAGCTCACCTGGCCATATCTCGCGAAATCAATGATGCCTTGTGCCATGGGCGCATCAATCTGGCGGGGAGAGTTCGTATTGATGACGGTAAAGGTATGCGGCGCACTTATGAACTCATCATTCGAAACACCACGAGCAATTCTGACCATCTCGAAGCAGTCTTCAATCTGACCGCGACCGCGAGCATGTACGACTGGAACTTTTTCACTCACCGTCAACTTGACCCGCGTTGCGTCGAGATGCCGTGTCGCTGGTGGGATGTCCTGAATTTCGACGGTGCCACCCTGTACCTGTAAAGCCGAAAAGCTAGCATTAAGCCGCATGAGCTCGTCGTAATCTGACAACGATCCAGCACGACGGCCACGTTGCTGATCATATGTATAGGGGCAGCCACCACCTGGCGTGAAACTCAAGCGACCAAGTTCAAGGCGAAGATCAAGCTCTTGGCGTGCTCCCTTCAGCAAGAAGGACTTGGGCGCGGATGCAATCGCCTCATGCACAATCTCGCGGCCAATGCAGACTATCTGCGTTTCATTGTCGACAATGGCTCCAGCCTCACGAAACAAATCGCGCGCTTCCGGCAGCAGGATCTTGATACCGAGCTCTTCTAAAACGTGGACGGCATTGTCGTGAATGGCAGCAGTCTCGTCATCGGAGTATAGCGTCAAAGGCACAAAGGGATTGATCAGGTTATGATAGTCAACTTCTCTATCAGACAGTTGTGCCCCTTCGTCGTTGCTACGCCGTCGTTGTCGGCGCCTCGCTCCCTTCTTGTGATCTGCGACCTCGGTCATGTGCTCGCTTGCCTCCACTAGACGGAACGCGTTAGGCCTCCATCGACGCGCAGGTTTTGCCCCGTGATGTAGCTTGAGGCATCACTGACCAAGAAACTGATCGTCTCCGATAATTCGCCGACCCGTGCGTATCTCCCCATCGGTATACGAGCCGTCCGCTCGGGCTTTTCCGGAAGACTATCGATAAAGCCTGGCAGGACGTTGTTCATGCGGATGCCATCTCGAGCATGCTTGTCGGCGTAAAGTTTGGTGTAGGCAGCCAGACCTGCACGAAAGACACCGGAGGTCGGGAAGTCCGGATCCGGCTCGAAGACGGCGAAGGTTGAAACGTTGACGATCGCACCCTTGCCCTGCTGTTTCATCACGGGTGTCACCAAACGGACGGCGCGCACGATATTCAACAAGTAGTAGTCCAAGCCGAGATGCCAATCGCTATCCGGGATCTCATCGACATCGCCTTTCGGGCCGTGGCCGGCGCAATTGACGAGACCATCAATGCGACCGAACTCGGACACAGCCTTGGTGATGAAGGCCTCTAGATCGGCTGGCTCAAGGTTTGAGCCGGTGAAACCCAAGCCACCCAACTCCTTGCCAAGCGCTTCCCCCTTGCCTGACGATGACATGACGCCGACACGGTAGTTCATACTTGCAAGCTTGCGTGCCGCATCGGCGCCAATGCCGCTACCACCACCGACAATCAGAGCTACGGGTCGTTCACTCATATCGTTGTCTCCCATATTCCAATCCAGCCACTCTCACCGCAATCCGGATCGCATGCACCGAGGGCTGCTGACAAAAGCACAACTCCAGACACTATTGGCTCTGCTGCTCGACGCAAATCATTTCGCAGTCCTGAGCAGAGAGACCGACATTAAGCAAACCGCAATGGTGCGGCTCCCGCCTCGATGAACCAACGTCAGCCACAAAGTGACGACAGGTTTTGCACTGGCCGAAGCGCTGACCGCCGTTCGAACGAATGATCTCGCGCAAGAGCGCCGCGAGCATGTCTGCCAACTCGGCAACTTGACTGCCGAGAGCCGCCGAGAGTTCATCAGCGAGCCTTCGAATGGGATCACTGGCAAGCTTAGCGCGCCCAACGTCGGTCAGCTCAACGTTGACAGACCGCTTGTCCGTTTCGCTGGGAATGCGCTCAACATACCCTTTGCGCTCAAGCGCGATAATCGACTGAGACATGGTTCCGCGTGTGGTTGCTAGATACTTTGTCAAGGCCATCGGCGTGCGCGAGAACCGGTTGGCCCGCGCCAGATATCTCAACACAGCCCACTGCGCCGGATAGAGATCACCGACCTGCTCTTCCGTTCGGGCTAAACGTCCGATCCTCTCCAACAAATTAGCTGCCAGCAGCGCGTCGTCCGACATGCGAGATCCTCATTTTGTATCGAGTCGAAATTTATATTGACTCACAGGACGGATTGCATCATCTAATTATGTATCGAGTCGATACTAAATACTATGGAGTAACACGAAATGAAGATCACGCCGACGGTTTTGGCGCTTGCCTCTACGATGATGCTCGCAGCGACCGCGTCCCGGGGCAGCGATGTCGCCTCCTCGTCATCAATCCCGGATAACCCAAGCTTTGACATCCAGAAGGCTTCGATCAAGCGCGACGGACAAAGTCTGATCTTTCGGATGGACGTCGCCGGAAAGGCTGGATCAAAGACACCTCAGGCCATTGGAAAGCTCAAAGGCTCGACGGTCTTTTCCTACGTTTGGCCAACAAGCTTCGACCCATCGACGGTAGGGTTTGGCAAGAAGACCGGAATTCTCGCCTTTGCAGTGACGTCTCATCCTGACTTTGATGACACGCCCCTGTTCGATGAAGATGGAGATGGTGACCCAGCCAACGATGGACGCATTTGGCACAGCCACTGGGTTGTGCTGACCAAGACGGATTCATGCGGCCCGTCTGGACTCAAGGTGCGGGATATCAAGAAGGGCGAAAAGTTTGATTTGCCAAAAACCTGGCCGGAACTCCCAATCTTTATTGATAGTCCGGGCTGGCACCCCAAGTTCACCTCAACCTCGGTTGAAGTCCGCGTACCTTTCGAAAGGACGGCGAGACTTGAGGGTGTATCCTTTGATGGCGTGACATCAGCTTTGCGTGTCAATGCAAATGCGCACGTGCCACTTTTGTGCGTGAGTGCGGTCTACGACGTTGCATCCGGCAATCTCAGCCTGCCAGGTAAAATCCGCTGACGCTATTTGCGGGTGTTAAGCTCGCCAACAATCTAGCACCCGCTGAACACCCTCATGACTCGAGCGTCCGGTCAGCTCACTTCTTGCCCTGGCCGAACGCCTCGGCGCCTTTGGCGAGGAACGCCAGTTCGTCCTGCGTGCTCTGGCGGCCCAAAACGTCGTTGCGATGAGGAAAGCGGCCAAACTCAGCGACGATGTTTCGGTGCCGGGTCCAACCAGTGATACTGTGTTGCACGTAGGGCTGCCACTCCTCCTGAGACGACGCCTTCAAGCGTTCAAGCAGCGACAGACCATAGTCCTGCTTGGCGACATCTTCTGAGTGATGGAACGGGTGGTAGAGCCAGATGCGCGAAACTGGGTGAAGCTCCAGATCGAGTTCCCTTTCAATGACAGACTGCACGGCGTCCATCGCGCAGGCATCTCCGCTATATGCTGCGGGTGAATGGCGATAGATATTCCGTGTGAACTGGTCGAGCAGCAAGATCAGCGCCAGGGCTCCGCCTGACGTATCACACCAGCCCATAAGCCTGCGCTCGCAGGCCTTCGCAACGAAGTCACCAAACCGTGTTCGTATCTCATCGTCCACGACGGCGCCGCCACGGTACCACCAGTCCTTCCGAGCCAAACCTGCATCGGGCGATGATTGGCTCTCACCGAGCCAAAACGCGTTGATTGCTGAGATGGTTTCTGTGCTCAATTCAGTATATCCATTTGAAGGTTGCAAGACATCGGACAACATCCCAAGAATGGAATGCACAATGGCTACGACGCTGATTACTGGGTGTGACTACGGTATCGGGTTCGAATTTGCCCGGCAATATGCGAGCGACAATTGGCGGGTTCACGCCGTGTGCCTCAATGCCGAAAGTCGCGAGAAACTTGAGGGTCTCGACGGGGACGTTCGCTTTCACCAGGTCGATGTCGCCGATACCAAGGCACTCAAGTCGCTCGCAGCAGAGCTAAATGGCGAACCCATTGATCTGCTCATCAACAACGCCGCAACATTTGCGCCGGATGGTCCTGGAACGCTGATGCTGCCCGATATTGATGAGTTTACACGGGTCATGAAGATCAATGCAGTTGCGCCGGTCTATGTGGCCGACGCCTTTGAAACCCACGTCGCAGCGAGCCAGCAGAAGCTGATGGTCTTCATCGGGACCCGCTCAGGATCGATTGGAGACAACTCATCCGGCGGACACTACGCCTACCGCTGCAGCAAGACAGCATTGAACATGGCGGCCAAAAGCGTTTCTGTCGATTTTGCGCAGCACGGCATCAGCGCTGCGGTACTGCATCCGGGCTCCGTCGCGACGGAAACTCGAAAGGGCGGTCAGATTTCGGTTGAAGAGAGCGTGTCCGGCATGCGCTCGGTCATCGCTCAACTAGACACCCAGTCGAGCGGCAAGTTCCTTCGCTATGATGGTGGGGAGATTGAGTGGTGAGGGACGACTCGCTGCAGAACGGGAGGACGTGATGGAAACCGCAATGGGACGCTCGTTTCAAGCGGCCGCGTACGGCGGCGAAGGCTGGCTGCCGCGACAGCAAACTCATGGCGGGGAACTTGGCACGCACTGGGCTGCCTGCGGTCAAGACTCCGAGTATGCCCCGTTGAAATCTGTGCTTTTGCACGCACCTGGCCGAGAAATCTTGCCCGAGGGTGATACCAATTCGGCGTTGCAATTGGGACAACTCGACCTTGCCAGAGCTCAAGAAGAGCATGCCCAATTGGTGTCAGCCTATCGAGACGCTGGTGTCGAAGTACATCTTCTTGAGCCCAAGACAACCGTCGCGCCAAATCAGATGTTCTGTGCAGATTTGCTCTTTATGACGGATCAAGGCGCGGTCCTTGCACGCCCAGCTTCTGAACAGCGTGCCGGCGAAGAACGGCATGTTGCGTCGAAGCTCTCGCAGCTGGGAATTCCCATTCTCAGGACGTTGATCGGTCACGCGGTGTTTGAAGGCGCCGATGCTGCCTGGCTGGATCCGAAGACGGTCGTTATTGCGCGGGGCCTGCGAACAAACCAAGCCGGGATCGACCAGATCACATCAACCTTAACCGAGATTGGCGTAGAAACCCTTTCGGTAGATTTGCCTATTGGCACCATGCATTTGATGGGCGTATTCCGCATTATTGACCGAGACCTTGCCGTCTGCTGGCCCTACAGGACACCACACGCTTTGGTCTCAGCGTTGCGCGAACGTGGCTTTGAAGTGATCTTCTTGCCAGACGAGTTAGAGCGCGAACGCGGCCCAGCGATGAACTTTGTCACGCTCGCTCCGCGCAAAATACTGATGGTGGGAGGGTGTGAGGCAAGCCAGGAACACTTCGCGCGTCACGGCGTTTCTTGTTTAACCACACCGTGTGCCGAACTTTCGAAGGCTGCCGGAGCAGTTGGCTGCCTAACGGGCGTCCTGCATCGCGAACGCCTCAGTTAGTGATCCCCAATTCGGTATCAACCTTAAAATCATGTCGGCCATGAGTTGAGTGATCGTTCGACTACTGTGAGGCAGTTCACTGCCGTCTAGAAGGATCCAGCTTACTCCTTCTGTAAGACAGAGAACGACACTGACTTAAGAGAACTCCAATGGCTAACAAGTTAAACAGGCAGGCGTCACCGACGAATAACAACACGGGCTATGCCGCGATCGAATCCATTTTGCAGCTTCACATTCGCAAGTTGCACGAGGCACAGGCGCATCGGACAAGCGACGGTGAGCCCCTACGCGGCAAGGACCCGTGGTTGGGATTGATGGCTTAACAACCATAGTTAAGACACGTGTACGGATGTCATCTGCAATCGTGAGCTACGCAGCCTCGGGCGTTGTCGTAGCCATGAATCCTCGAATGTGGCGCAAAGCTAGCTGGATCTTTCGATCGTTTTCCTTCCAGGGATAGAGACTGACCTGGGCATTTGGTGCCAACATTGCTGTCTCCATGGCAGCCGCATAAGGGTGCGCTGGTATATCGTCAGGCAAAACCAAAACCGGCGTGTCGCAATTGCGAACAAAATCGCGATCAACAGTGAAAACAAAGTCCGCCCGATTGGTGTACATATTGTTGAGATACTCCGAGACTGTCTCCAGGGTCACATCCTGGTGTTGCTCAACGAATTGCGGCGCCCATCCATTGATATTGTTGTTGTAGAAAATGTCCGGAGCGCTGGAGTTGTAGCCACTGGGGTGAACAAGGACTGCAGACACGACACGATCGCCCGCACGTTTCAGCATGTTCCAGATAAGCGGGCCGCCGATACAGAACCCGAGAACCATAAAACGATCAAAACCGAGGTGGTCCATCAAGGCCAACTGATCATCGGTCAGCGCATCCCAAGTGCGGTCAACTTCGAGTGGACCCGTTGACTTACCTGTGTTTGCATTACGCAGATCCAGCGCGATTACGCGATGAGTGTTGCTGAACTCTTCCAGAGGGTTAAAGGCGTGGGTAGCCAACCCAGCGATAGTTGCGTTTAGTCCACCGCCTGGAATGACAAGCAATGGGAAACCGGACCCGGCTTCTTCGTAGTGAATTTTCACCGGGCCGTTCTCAAATATCGGCATAATCCTGCTCCCTCGTGATGTAGTTCTTCCCCGACAAGCAAGTCACCACTGCGTCTTGACGTCAAGACGGTCCGCAACTTCGGTACAATGCAATGTGCGCTTGCCCACGAGCGCTCAATATATCCGAGGAGAAATTCTTGTGCCTGCAGCAATCATCTGCACTCCATCGGAGTGGATCGTCGATATCATCAGATGGTAGTGAGGTATGTGTCCAGGTTTGTCGATCAAGGAAGAACAAGATGCTCCATAATCCGCCACTCCTCACAATTCACCGCGGGTTTCAGCGCCCCACCGCCGACATGGTGGCACTGTTCAATGGAGCCCAAACGTCCCACCTCTGTGATGCTATGGATGGGCGCGGCGCGCTTGACTACCGGATCAAACCACTTGACGCTTCACAATCGGTGTTTGCCGGGCCTGCGGTGACCGCGCATGCATATCCGGCTGACATTGTCGGAATGTTTGGTGCCGTTTCAGAAGCGCAAGCGGGCGACGTGATCGTCGTAGCCAATGATGGTTATACCGAAACGGCTGTCACGGGTGATCTTGCTGTTGGTATGATGCGCAACAAGGGCGTCGCAGCATT
The DNA here is from genome assembly GCA_965247245.1 of Hyphomicrobiaceae bacterium. Lineage (GTDB taxonomy): Bacteria > Pseudomonadota > Alphaproteobacteria > Rhizobiales > Hyphomicrobiaceae > Tectiglobus. Next base: position 409,449 of record CBDFGV010000002.1, read on the forward strand.
CGTTACTGATGGTCTGGCGCGAGACAAGGCGGGCATCCTGGAGACAGGCGTGCCGGTGTTTTGCCAAGGCATCTCACCAAACTCACCGGGAACGTACGGCAAAGGCACAGTTGGGATACCGGTAACGCTCGGAGGCGTGACCGTCTCTCCAGGCGACATAATCGTTGGCGATGCGGATGGTGTGGTTGTCATTCCTCTGGCACGCGCGGAAGCCATTGCCGAACGCCTGGCTGAAATTCAGGCAGCCGAGGCCACAACTGTCAAACGTGTCGCCGAAGGCATGACGATGGCACCGGCGCTTGAACCGATCATCAAGGGTGCCGTCATCGTTGAGAACTAAGGAGTAGAGACGCAATCTCAGGTGAGAAGTGATGAGTCGACGCCGGCGAATGTCGGTGTCCCAGCAAGCTTCATCGTCAGCTTCAGCTCATCTGTCAGGATCGTCAAAGCTTTATCGACACCATCCGGACCCGCTGCTGCACCGAACAGTGGAACGCGTCCAACGGCAACGGCACTGGCACCACGCGCGCGCGCCTTCAGAATATCCTGGCCGCGCCGAATGCCGGAATCCAAGATGACTGGAACCTTGTCGCCAACAGCTTCTGCGACCGGTTGCAGTGCATCGTAAGTGCCCATTGCGCCATCGAGCTGCCGCCCGCCATGGTTTGAGACCCAAAGGCCGTCGGCGCCTGCAGCTACTAGTTGACGGGCGTCCTCCGGGTGCATGACACCTTTCACCAGTAGCTTACCGGGCCAGTGATCGCGGATCCGTGCAAAGTCCTGCCAGTCGAATCCTGCGTGTAGATTGGCGCCAACCCGCGCTGCGATTGTCATGCCCGCACTGGTGTCTCCCATAAGGCCGCGGACATTTTCGAATTGTGGAAGTCCGCCGCGCAGCAGTCGTAGCGACCAACCGGGATGCGTCACACCTTCGAAGATCTGACGAGCTGTCAGGCGCAAGGGAATTGATACACCGTTGCGCAAATCACGCTCGCGTTTTCCACCGGCAGGGAGGTCGACGGTCACGACAAGCGCGGCGTAATTGCTGGCTCGCGCACGATCAAGCAGCTTGAGATTGAAGTCCATGTCCTTGAGAACATAGAGCTGAAACCAAAGCGGACCGCGGACTGACTTGGCCATGTCCTCAATGCTGGTGCTGGACATTGTAGACAAGGTATAGGGTATACCTCGGGCAGCCGCGGCCTGGGCTAGGATAACGTCTGCTTCCGGCCAAACGAGTTTGCACGATCCCATTGGGGCAATGACGATCGGTGCCGGGAGGCTGTCTCCCCACAGCGTGGTGCTGATCTCCGGCTCGCTCACATCACGCAATACACGCGGCTTGAAGTGACTTCGCTGAAACGCTGCGCGGTTCTCCGACAAGGTCTGCTCGTCTTCCGCACCACCATCAACAAACTCGAATACAGATTTCGGCAATCTGCGCTGTGCGAGGCGGCGCATATCCTCGGATGAAACTACATCTGCGAGTCGCATCGGCATGCTTCCACTGACGTTAGAAAGGCAGGTACGGGACGGCGGCAAGAGCGTATGAGCCATTGAATCCTAGACGATTAGACGACGGACGGCCACAGGCCACCAGGACCCTGCGGTGTTCGACACGATTCAATTAGGGACACGCTCCGATTTCCAGCAACTGCCACCATCGAGCATCAATGACTGCGCCATGCCACAAGGCATTAGATCAATTTCTCAAAGACGCATGATTTGGAACAATATTCTTCTTATTTTCGAAAATGGGGTTATTTGAGGAACAATTTTCTCATATCTATCAGTGATCAGACACCGACAAGAGACACACAGATGCGCCACTTACCCATCTATATTGATACGCTGGATGCCCTGATTGTTGTTTCAGGCGCGGGTGAAACTGCGGTTGCCAAAGTGCGCCTTCTGCTTAAGACACAAGCCAAGATCCATGTGTTTGGATCCGAGCCCGCCGCCGCACTGGAAACCTGGAATACCGAAGGCAAGATCGCACTGTTCGCGCGCAGCCTGCGGCCCGCGGACGTCGTCAACAGTCGCCTGGTCTATGTCGCAAACGACGACGATGTGGAAGACGCTCGTGTCGCGCAGATCGGCCGAGATGCAGGCGCCATTGTCAATGTCGTCGACAATCTTGCGGCCAGCGACTTCATAACGCCGGCGATTGTTGATCGCTCCCCGCTCACTGTTGCAATCGGTAGTGAAGGTGCGGCTCCGGTCCTTGCAAGACAAGTTAAGGCGCGGCTCGAGCAGCAACTTGATAGTCAGCTGGGTTTGCTGGCGCGCGTCGGGAAACAGTTTCGAGAGGCAGCTGCAGCATTGCCAAAGGGACGTGTAACGCGCTCGTTCTGGTCAGAGTACTACGAGGAGGTTGGGCCGGCAGCACTCGCCGAAGGCGGAGAACAGCAAGTCCATATCGCGATCGCCGACCTGCTTGCGAAGCACCTGGCAGGGGGCAACAGCTCAGGCACAAAGACACTGGATGGATATGTCTGGATTATTGGTGCTGGCCCAGGAGATCCCGACCATCTGACCAACAAGGCTCGTCGTTCAATGCACGATGCGGATGTTATCGTGCACGACCGTCTTGTCTCACCAGATGTTCTCGAGCTCGCACGCCGCGAAGCTATCTTCGTCGAGGTCGGTAAAACACCGGGAGGTCAAAGCTGGCTGCAAAGTGATATCAACCAGCTCATAGTTGACTATGCCTCCAAAGGCTTGCGGGTTGCGCGCTTGAAGTCAGGCGACCCGGCAGTTTATGGACGGCTGGACGAAGAGATGGACGCCCTTGATGCTGCCGGCATCTCATTTGAGATTGTCCCGGGCATTACGACTGCACTTGCTGCAGCGGCGAAGCTGAAGGTTTCCCTTACCAAACGGCAACGCAACTCGGAATTTCGCCTGCTGACCGGACACGACGTCAATGGGTTCGCAGAGCACGAATGGCGTGCGCTTGGACAACCCGGCGCGGTAGCGGCCATCTACATGGGTCTGCGAGCCGCGCGCTTTCTCCAGGGTCGGCTCCTGATGCATGGCGCGGATCCGGCTACTCCGATCAGCATCATCGAGAACGTGTCGCGAGGCGATGAAACGGTTGTTGCGACGACGCTGCAGGACCTAGACACCGACATCCGCCAATCGGAATTGAGCGGTCCTGCGCTCATTCTCTTTGGTCTTGCGCCGCGCAATCTCGCGGAAATCGCCGACGTCCAGCCATCCCTGACTGCCGTGCCACGCATCGCTTCCGGAGCAAGCTTATGACCAAAAACCAGATACAAGTTGTGAGTGCCAATGATCTCTTTGATGGCGAAGTAGTTTACCTGACAGAGAATGGAACCTGGTCACGCGCACTGAGTGATGCGGCAATGGCGGACAAGGATGAGGCGGCAGCTGCTCTCATTGAAATTGCCAACCGCCAACCGGAACGCGTCGTCGGTCCTTACCTGATCGACGTTGATCAAGAGACCGACCAGATCACGCCCAGCCACATCCGAGAAAAGCTACGCGAAGGCGGACCATCCATAGCTTTCACGAACGACCACTACACCAGTTAGCCAGAAGCGAGGACAGACGATGTACCGCTATGACGAATTCGACACTGCATTTGTCCGTGACCGCGTTGCCCGTTTTCGATCGCAGATCGACCGCAGGATTTCCGGCCAACTGACAGAGGATGAGTTTAAGCCTCTCCGGCTGCAAAATGGTCTCTACCTGCAGCTGCATGCCTACATGCTGCGGGTTGCTATCCCGTACGGCACACTCAACAGCGCGCAGATGCGCCAGCTGGCGATGATTGCTGAACGGTGGGATCGTGGTTACGGACACTTCACGACCCGACAGAACATTCAATTCAATTGGCCCAAGCTGACCGATACTGCCGACATCCTCGATGCGCTCGCGGATGTCGGCATGCATGCCATACAAACATCCGGCAATTGCATCCGCAATGTCACCGCCGATCACTTTGCTGGCGCGGCCGCTGACGAGATCGAAGATCCGAGACCAACGGCCGAGCTGCTGCGGCAGTGGTCGAGCGATCATCCGGAATTTGCATTCCTTCCGCGCAAGTTCAAGATTGCTGTGACCGGTTCGCCGAACGATCGGGCGGTTACCAAGGCGCACGACATCGGCCTTCGCATGCTGCGCAATGCGGACAACGAAGCCGGGTACGAAGTGATCGTCGGAGGTGGCTTGGGCCGCACGCCAATGGTCGGCGCTATTGTGCGACCATTCCTGCCCAAGGATGACCTACTGGCCTACATCGAGGCCATCCTGCGGGTCTACAATCTGCACGGGCGCCGCGATAACAAGTACAAGGCGCGCATCAAGATTCTGCTTCACGAAACGGGTCTCGAAGACTTTCGCTCAGCAGTCGAGGCAGAGTTTGAGAGCCTTCAATCGTTACACGGCGGCGCCACGGTGTTGGTTGCCCCAAGCGAACTGCAACGGATTGAAGCTTACTTTCAGCCGCCTCAGTTCGAGCCGCTGGGAGAAACTGATGCAAGCTTCGAGCAGGCCCTGTCGGCCGATGCCGAGTTCCGCGCGTGGGTTGAACAGAACATCACCGAGCATCGCCAAAAGGGATACGCTATTGCCACGATCTCTCTGAAAGCCAACGGCGCTGTGCCAGGTGACGCTACCGCCGACCAGATGCGGGTCGTTGCTGACCTGGCGCAAGAGTTCGGCCATGATGAAATTCGGATCAGCCACGAGCAGAACATTGTGCTGCCACATGTACGTCAGCGTGATCTACCGGCAGTATTTGCCCGACTTCAACAGGCAGAACTGGCAACTGCCAACGTCGGGTTGATCAGCGACATCATTGCCTGCCCCGGCATGGACTACTGCGCTCTCGCAACGGCCCGTTCCATTCCGATCGCGCAAGAGATATCGCGCCATTTCGCCGATCCGGTCTATGCCAAGACGATTGGCGAAATGAAAATCAAGATCTCAGGTTGCATCAATGCGTGTGGCCATCACCATGTGGGCCATATCGGAATTCTCGGCCTTGATCGGCGCGGTGTCGAAAACTATCAAATCACCCTCGGCGGCGATCATACGGAGACTTTGGCTATCGGCGAACGTGCCGGCCCAGGCTTCGGCGCAGAAGAGGTTGTACCGGCCATTCAGCGTTTGATTGATGCGTACTTGGCGCTCCGTGTTGGCCCGAACGAGACGTTCCTTATGACCTACCGCCGTCTTGGTGCCCAGCCATTCAAAGACGCACTTTACAACAAGCAACTCGTAACACCGGCGGTTCCACAGACAGGATCGGTCAGCCTGGCCGGCCTTGCTGGCTGACGAGCCTCAGAGCACACAAAGAATTAGGAAGTCCCAATGCCTCTTGTAACACCTACTGGTTTTAAGCCGGTGCCGCTGCCAGCTGGGCTGATGACCGGCTCCGAAGCTGACACGCATGATACAGCCACCCTGGATCTCGCCCCAGATGCGGATATCGAGGGCGTCCGAAACGAACTCGATCAATCGAAACTCATTCGGATCAGGTTTGACAGCTTTGCCGATGGCCGTGGCTTTTCGCTGGCGAAACGCCTCCGAAATGCCGGCTACAAAGGCCATCTACGCGCCGTCGGCCACATCATTTCGGATCAATTCCGCTACGCGCTTGATTGTGGTTTTGACGATGTCGAGATTACCGATGACCTGGCTGCGCGCCAACCGGAAGCGGACTGGCTGACCAATCAACCTGTGGTGCGTAGCTACCGTGACAAGTTGCGGGGCGATGGCCCTGTGCTGAAGCCGGCGGCGCAGGCAGCCGACGACGTCTATCAATCACAGGCCAATGTATTTGAGCAGCGTGTCACGCACGTCGCGCACTTTACCGATGGGTTGTTCAGTTTCCGCCTGACGCGACCAGCGAGCTTCCGCTTTCGCTCCGGCGAGTTCGCGATGATCGGCCTGCCCAATGCCGCACGACCTGTGTTTCGCGCCTACTCGCTGGCCAGTCCGGCCTGGGATGATGAGTTGGAGTTTTATTCCATCAAGGTGCCTGGCGGCCCGCTCACGCAACATCTGCAGCACGTGTCAGTTGGCGATACTGTTCTGCTCAAGAAGAAGGCGACAGGGACGCTCGTTCTTGATGCGCTGCAACCGGGTCGCAGATTGTTCCTCTTTTCCACTGGCACCGGGATTGCGCCGTTCGCTTCGCTCATTCGCGATCCGGAAACTTACGACAAGTTTGATCAGGTGATCCTGACCCAGACCTGCCGCACATCTGCAGAGTTGCGTTACGGTGCGAAGCTGATTGCGGCTGCTGCCGGTGACCCCATTGTTGGTGATGATGTGAGCGCCGGCCGCCTGCGCGTTGCCACTAGCCTGACCCGCGAAGATCATCCACTGCAGGGCCGGATAACCAACCTCATCGGCAACGACGATCTCTTTCGGTCGTTGGGCATGCCGGCTTTGAACCCTGACACCGACCGCGCGATGGTTTGTGGCTCGGTCAACATGCTGACGGATATGCGTGCGCTTCTCGAGCAATCGGGTTTTGAAGAAGGCAGCAATGCGCGCCCGAATACGTATGTTGTTGAGAGGGCCTTTGTTGACTGAGGCGCCTGTGGAAGCGCACCGTCTCAGTTGCTAGAGGCTTGTGTGGCGAATCGAGAGAAGGCCTCCGGGCTTAGTTGGCGGCCTCCTTTCGACGTCGGATGATGGTATTTTCCATCACCAACAAGTCCATCTCGGTCCGCAGGAAGCAATCGAGGGCCTCTTGTGGTTTGCAAACGATTGGCTCGTTCTCATTGAAGGACGTGTTGAGCACCATCGGCACGTCTGTCAACTCATGAAAGCATTGGATAAGCTGCCAGAACTTTGGATTGGTGCGGCGATGGACGGTCTGTAATCTGGCTGAACCGTCGACATGTGTGACGGCAGGAATCAGCAGGCGCTTGTTCTCTCGCACCGGGTAGACCTGCGACATGAATGGGACGTCGCCATCGTCTTCAAACCACTCAGCGACATGCTCGCGAAGAATGGCAGGAGCGAACGGCCGAAAGCCTTCTCGGCGCTTGATCTTCGCATTCAGCCGCTCAGCCATCTCCGGATCACGTGGGTCGCACAAGATTGACCTGTTACCGAGCGCTCTGGGTCCCCACTCCATGCGGCCTTGAAACCATCCGATGACATCCCCCGCCGCTATCCGCGATGCCACGAACTCGCACATCGCGTGCCTATCAACGATCTGCTCAACATCAAACGAGGCGCTGCTCAGTTCTTGAGCATTGTGCTGGAGAAGTTGGTCAATCTCTTCCGAGCAGGATTGCGGGCCCCAAAACGCGTGATCCATCTGCGTACGCTTTGACGAGGGATTAATCCGCGCTGACGTGGTAATATTCTCACTGAGAGTTCTCACAGCTTGACCATTGCGCATCGCGACGTGCAGCGCTGCACCCAGAGCCCCTCCAGCATCACCGCTCGCGGCTTGAACATAAACCCGACGGTACGGGGTGAAGCGCGTGATTTTGCCATTTGCTACGGAGTTCATTGCGCAACCACCCGCCAGCGAAAGCGGATCTAGCCCGTGCTTTTGATGAATCATGCCTAGAAGATTGAAGAGCGCTGCCTCGTACATTCTTTGTGCAGAGCTGGCCAAATCCTTGTGTCGCTGCAACAAGTCTTCGCCAGGTTTTCGGGCCGGACCAAGAAGCTCCTCAAGCGTGGGCGAGAACAATTGCCTGAAGCGCGGGACACCGTCTTGCATGTTGCCGGCAACTGGCTCCACGTGATGACGAAAGAAGCGCTTGTTCAGTTTGAATCGTCCATCATCCAATACCTGTAAAGTCTGCTGCAGCGCTCCTTCCAGGGTTGGCTGCCCATATGGTGCCAGCCCCATGACCTTGTATTCATCGCCATAGTTGGGGAACCCGAGATACTGCGTAATAGCCTGGTAAAAAATTCCGAGAGAATGCGGGAAGTAGATGCGATCGTCGACTGTGATTTGATCCCCGTGCCCCTGCCCCCAGGCGGTGCTTGCGAAGTCACCAAAACCATCGATAGACACTACGCTCGATTCATCGAAGGGCGAAACGTAGAATGCCGAAGCCAGGTGGGCCATGTGATGTTCTACGAAGTGAACGCTGCCACAAAAACGACCGGGTAGATTTGATTGATTCAGCTGTTGAACAAGTGAGCTTCCTCTGCTTCGGCTTGCCCACCTACTCGATAGTAATGGCAGACTTTGCGGATGCGAGACGGCGTATCCGATCTTGCGCAGCCAATGAACGTTAGGGTCCGTGTTAACGGCAAGGCAATCTATGTCACGGAGTGTGGCTAGGGCTTCTTTCAAGCACCATGCAATCGCCTCGGAAGGGAAGCCTGCCCAATGCTTTATGCGCCGAAATCGTTCCTCTTCGGCGGCCGCAACAATCTGTCCATCACGTAAGATGGATGCAGCAGCATCGGCGTGAAAAGCATTGACTCCGAGGATCAGTGCCATTGAGTTGTTGGCGGACCGGACCCGAACCCAGGTACGCATTGACTGGACGATAACGTTGCGAGTGAGCTCTTAGTCAAGCAACACCTTATGCCCTATTTTTGGTCACTGCCTGCAAGGCCGCGTCGACGAGCTCAAACATCCGGGAGCGTTCGGTTTGTGGGCGCCCGGCCGAGGGCAAAGTCATGACGTGCGTCACCGCTTCAATCAAGCGTTCCGGCTCTTCCAGGAGAACTACCTTTCCCATCTCCTCGAGCCTCTGACACAGCGCTAGCTGGTGATCATCGACATGTTCATGATGTCGGGCCCGCCTTGGCACAACGACGGGCACCTTGCCTAGCCTGTTTGCCTGTAGAATGCTTCCACCGCCGCCGTGCAATACAACAATGTCGGCGTTGATCAAGCATTGCTCAAACTGCGGCTGGCTCACAAAGGCGCAACTTTTCACCCTCGGACAAGAGAATGGCGTATGACCGTTTTGAACGAATACCGGTTGCGGCAGGTAATCGGAGAACCTGCAGACTGCCCTAATCAGCCGTTGCATCTGGTATCGTGAATTACCGACGGATACGAATGTGCTCATAGAATTGGACCACCGTGAGTGCCCTTCGGAAAGTACCTGCTCTGTGAAGGCCAGTGATAGAAAAAATCATGAGCCAACCAGTACATGATGCGTCCCGCTAAGGATGGCCGCCCAACGCGTGTAAATGTTTCAACAAAAATGATGTGCGACTGGAAAAACCATCTGCCGATCAGCGCGAACGGAACGACTGGGCCGGCGCCAGTGCTCAGGATGACTGATGGTTTCTCGCGTTTCAGTATGACAAAGGCTTCGTAAATGTTGAGGAGGATTCTCCAGTCCCGTTCGGAGTGCGATATGAAGTAGGTTCTTTTCTTCATGTCATCAGGAAGCACCGCCCGATCGTTGAGCACGTAGAAGTGAGCACAGCGTTCGTAAGCAGCTTTGAATTCGCGAACTTCGGTCAGGTGCCCGCCACAGGAAGACACAACACAGACTTTCATTCGCGCATGCCTTGTCGAATGACCGGCTCTTTGGTGCACTCATCGCCGAGCATCATTGCCTCGTAAACCTCCAGAAATCTGTCGCAAATGTTCGACCAATCAAAGTCCTCCTGGATCCAACGCCTTCCGTTCAATCCCATGCTTCGTCGATCACGAGTGCTCATTTCCAGAATTGCATCGGCTAATCCCCTTGGGCTGTTTTCAGTGGCAATCCCGCAGTCTCTTAGCTGCACGCCTGACCAAGGAACACCTTTACTTACGATGACCGGTACGCCATGTGCCAACGCCTCAGCTACAACCATGCCGAAGCTTTCGATATGGGATGGAATGATACAAACATCAGCTTCAGAGAACGCTTGAACCTTAAGATCTTCTTCCAGGTGCCCTTCGAATTTCACGATCCCATTCAGTCCAGAGGCCTTGACCATCCCCCGCAAATGCCTCTCGTAGTCACGTTGACCCGATCCGAAAACCCGCAACTCTGCAATACCTTGCGGCAGGAGTGCCAGCGATGAAATCAGATTATCGATTGCCTTAATCGGATCAATTCTGCCGATAAAGACAAGGCGCATTACCTCTTTTCTGTCACTTTGCCTGGCGATGCATTGAGCCGGTCGGTCAATCGACCTAGGGATGACAACGCCGTTCGGGATCACCACGCCACGCAGACCTGGCAGTCGCGCTAGGCTGGCTGCAAGCTCTGCTTGCGATGTGGCATGGATCACCGTGGCATCATGCTTCGATCCAATCCGGCAAACCATGTCCCACATCGACTTCAAACGTGGACGGGTCACTGATTTCCAGTTATTGGCTGCAAGAAATGCTCCACGCGGAGACCAGATAACAGGCTTGTTGGCCACACGCGCTAGCCATAGCGTCGGCACTGTAGGAAATGAATACACGCCGGTTAAGTGGATGACGTCCGCAGACTTGACGGCCGGCCAGAGGGAACCGAGAAGACCAGGGGCAATGCTTCTTCCCCACCAGCACTTATAGTAGTTCACTGAGTAGCCGGAAGGTGAATAGGCCCGTGGTTCCTCGGTATTCAGTCTGCCCTCTGTCCTCTCGCCGCCCATGTTTGTCGTCAAGACAGTCAATTCGACATTCGCCTTTGCAGCAAGTTCATTGCATAGGCCGAGCGTTGACCATATTGGACCACCCAGTCTCGTGGCCGGATAGAAAGAAGGCGTGACATGCAGAACGCGCATAGATTGGTCATCGCACTAAGGGAACGATCGATCCCGACTGAAAAACATGAGTGGTTCAATCAAACGCGACACTACGTAGGCCACGAACAAGATTGCTGATGCGCCTATCACATCCGTCACATAGTGACCGTCCACGCGCGTGCCAATCTGAATGCCTAAGAGTGCAACGGGCAGATAAAGCCAACGTCCTCTTTTGATCATTTCAACGCCAATTTTCGATATGATGCCGAGGATTATCCCAAAGGGCAGCAATAAGAATGGCAGACCAAACCAGCCGAAGTTCCAGTAAGCCTCGGCAAATAGACCCGCGCTGATTGATGTTCCAATCTGTCCTGTTGCTTCGCTGTAAAGCGCATGACCACTTATCGTCATATTGGGTTTGTCCGACCAAAGAACTCTTGGAACGATGACAGTCATTGCGTTCTGAAAAGTCCAACCTGGACGTCCTTGATCGTACCACGCAACCACCATCGTCATGGCGTTAGCATAGCTGATACGGTTCAGCGCCGGCTGGAAATCGTCGGTTGCGAACAACTCTCTACGCGGTTGTTTGATGTACTCGCGCACGATATCGAAACGTTGCTCGAGCGACGCTACTGCCAGCCCGCCATTCAGATGCAATACGCGATCGCGACCATATTCCACCAGCGGCGCAACCTGGGTGAAAACCGTAACAGCGATTACACCTCCGACTGCCAATCTGAGACGCGATGGCCGGGCCTGATAGACTGCCAGAACAACGAAAAGAATGGTGATGATGAGATCTGTTTTGTTGAATAGTAGTAGGCCTACAAAAAGCTCGATAGCTATCAATGCTACAGCCACGCCAAGAACGTAGCGATGGTTGTGAAGCCCATATAACAACAACAGCATCAAGCCAGCTGAGTAGGTCTTCGCGACGGCAGCGATTGAGCCAATTAGTAATCCCGAGCTGCTCTCGGTGAGAGCAGGAACGATGCTACCATACCGGGCAACGCCTCCAATAAACAGAAAAGCACCCGCGGCAATGACTAGTTGACCTGCCGGAGTTTTTCCGTCACTCGCAGATGCGGCCGTGATGCTGCTTGGCACCAACCGACTTGCCAACAGCACCAGGAACACTGCAACCGCGACGATGGCATTTACTTTCAAGAGCTCGTCGTCGGAGAATGGGTACAGGGTTTTCATACTGAGGACTGTGGACGCAGTACCGACATAGGGGATAACTGCACCAAGCGCGTAGTAAACAGCACAAGCAATACGAAACCAGATCAGCGCTCCCCAGATGGAGTGTGGCTCAATCCTCAATTGTGAGAGCGTACTCCAGAGCAGGGTCGCTCCAAGGGCGGTGCTGCCAAAGATGTTTGCCAAACGTGCATCAATGGCACCGTCAAGAATTCCGACGAAAGCGTAGAACCCAAGTAAACCGGCTAGAAAAAAGAGTTCTGCGCCTAAAACAATCTGTGCGCGGCGTGACTGAATTCCAACGAGCCGGGAGACGCGGCACTCGTTCGATCGCTGTTTGAAGCTGTTCAAGTTTCGAAGATATCCCCGCCCTCAGAGCGAAAGGTATCCTGCCGAGAAGCATTCTTGGGAGCATACCAGTGGACGATACACCGAACCTCGACCTTCCCTACCTCATGCCTGCGCAGGCGCAGAAGCATGTCACGCACAACGAGGCGCTGCGCCAACTTGATGCGATCGTCCAGCTGTCTGTCAAAGACCGCGACTTGACCTCGCCGCCGAGCACCCCGTTGGATGGCGATCGCTACATTGTTGCCGACGGCGGCGAGGCAGAGTGGGCAGACCAAGACGGTGCGGTTGCAGCATACCAGGATGGCACATGGACATTCTACTCCCCAAACGAGGGATGGCTTGCCTGGATTGATGATGAAGACATCCTATTGGCCTGGGATGGCAGCTCGTGGATTTCCGCAGCAGAGAGTACCGAGACCAGCGGCAGCAGCGGCGGGTCCTTTACAGAGACAACCATGCTCGGCATCAATGCAACGGCCGACGAAACAAATCGGCTCTCTATCGGATCTACGGCTACGCTACTGAGCCACGACGGAGCTGGTCATCAGCTCAAGATCAACAAAGCCAGTGACGATCAAACGGCAAGCTTAGTTTATCAGAGCGCCTTCTCCGGCCGGGCCGAACTTGGATTGGCCGGCCATAATGACTTCAGCGTCAAAGTCTCGAATGATGGTGCGACATGGCAGGACAGCCTCGTCGTGGATCGCAACACCGGGCAAGTTTCTCTGCCGCAAGGTGTGGTCGTGTCTGGCTCGGCTGAGTTCGCACAAGACCACGGAGGACTTTGGCAACGATCGGCCGATCAATCGCCTAACACCGTCAACTGGTGCCACATCGTCAATCAGAACGCGTTCGAAGATGGCAGCGGTGTTGATGGTGAAGACTACGTTAATGAAGTTACCGCGATTGGTTGGAACCTGTCGGACACGGTTGGGGTTGCCGCCGAAAGTGCCAAGGCAGCGCTGTTCGATACCTTCGAGTACAAGTATAATCTGGCTGGCCAATATGTTGTCGAACGGCACATGGAAATGCTTGATGCCGATGGCGAGCGCCATCGCGTTTTTTCCTGGGTTGCACCCCATGACGGAACCACCGGGTCCAATCTCGGCACAGTTATAGATGAGATTGTCTGGAGTGATTTTTCGAACAATGTCAAAATTCAGTGGCAGCTGGATCGTGACCGCGCTTACTTGGGGAGCCCCGCGGCGGCCTTCACGCTCAATTTTGAGCACATCGGTACACCCTGGGGCTATCAGTATAGTGAAACGGAGCAGCGCCGTTGGAGCTTGCCGTACTTTGATGACCAGTCGCGTCTCGTGTTGACCGGGCGACAGCAGGCCAACCCGGGCAACGTTCCAGCAGGACAGAACGGCATTTCATACAATTGGAACGCGGAGGAGTTAAACAATGGCTCCACGATGTTCGCCGTGGAAGGCAACACCCAGACCGACAGTACAGTCTATGGTGTGAAGTTTGACGTTCGGGCGAATTGGACGTTCAACAACCTGATCCGCAACAATCATGAGAGCGGCAGCACGGAAGTCAGAATTCAGGGTGGTGGTGATGCTTATGTGCTTCTCGCCAACACCGTTGATACCTGGTTGGTCGGGCGGCGGGCGACTGGTGACTTCGTTATCGGCAGCGACCCCCATGATGCCAGCGCTGACATTCTAACTATCGACAAATCGCGTGGTGCTCTTGAGCCTAAGAACCCACCGAGACTACCGAGCTACAGCGTGACCTCATTACCCAGCGCGTCTACTTATGGTGCCGGCTCACTTATATTTGTCACTGATGACAGCGCAGGCGCCGTAACTGCATTCTCGGATGGCATGACCTGGCGACGAACAACCGATCGCGAAACTGTTTCCTGATGCTAGCGATCCGCTATCGCTTATACTTACTGCCGCCAAAGGTGCAGCTCCTGCCTTATTCGCTCAAGCATTTCTCGTGCCCGATGGTCGGTTGAGTAACCCGAAGAGAGACATCGAAGCCGCCCAGCTTTGCCAATCCGTCGGCGCCTATTGTGATCACCCAGCAGCTGATGCACCGACTCTATAAGTTCGTCCCGGTCAGCGAATCCGACATACTCGCTGCCATCCACAAAATGCCGATCATGTTCTGCTGTTTTTTCTGCCACCATGGGGCGCCCGCTTGCGGGGATCTCAATCGAGCGAGTCGTAATGACATCTCGGTTCATTTCCCTGAGAAAACAGAGGGCTAACTTGCCGTGATGAAGCCCAATCCGATAGTCACTCCCGAAGGCATCTGATTTCAAGACAACGTCTCGATGCAACATCCTGCGCCAGGCGGTGGCAATCATTCCGGAGGACGCAGCATAGACGGCAACTGTGACCCCAGCGGCGGCCAGGGCATTGATTTGATGGCAGCGCTTTTTCTCAAATGCTCCGATGAAGACGGCATCAACCGCCTCAAAGCTCCGATCGCGTTCAGCCGGACTCAAGGGTCGATGCACTTCCGCATCAAATGAGTTTCCTACGAGCACGACCTGCTGTGCACCACGTGCCTCGAGTTCTGCGACATTGATTGGCTTGGTTGTGAAGATGATGCCCCAGTTGGGCAAAGTCTTACGAAATGGATATTTGAAATTGTGCGGAACAACCATATCGTCTGGACTGTAGTAGACCGGCATTACGCCTTTGCTTTTTAGAAGCCGAAGTGTCGACAACGAAATGACTTTGGAATTATCGACGAAGACGACATCGGGTCGCGCGCGCTGAACCATTTCGATCAAGCGAAGGTTTTCGCCCAAAGTATCTGCAGGCCAGCCAATCTTCCATCTCACTCGTCCCATGAGTGGAGGACTGGGGTCTCGCACGCCAGACGTCACATCGAGATACAGCACTTCCGTGCAGGCTTGGCGGGAAAATGCACGCGCTCGCTGCAACGCGGTGCTGCCTTCCCAAAGCTGACCGCAATACATCAGCCTCAGAAGCTTGTCCTTCGCGACATCAGTTTCAACAGCCACCTAGGCGTTTGCGCCTGCTCATCATGGTGATTGGAAAGTAAGCTTCAATGGCAAACAGAGAGCAATCGCGCATGCTCCGACATAAACCAATTGCGCGGTACAATTCGCCATAGCTGCACCTACGGCGCCGAATTTCGGAACCAGAAACAAGGCCATACTGACTCCAACAACAATGGGAAAGCTCTTGGCGATTGCCACTCGTCCGGGTTGTTCAGTCGCGTAAGCATAATTTTCCAACACAAGTGCAATTGACCGAATTCCATAGGCAGCTGAAATCCAGACCATGAGTTCAGGCGCACCGTTACGATATGGTTTGGCCAACATTACCTGGGCCACAAATTCGCCGAGGATGTAAAAGGCAAAAATGATCAATGAACTGCAAAGCAACTGCAACAATAGCCAAACTCGCACAAACTTTGCTGCAACATCTACTGACTTTCTCTGGCTTGCAAAGAGAGCCGGACGCAAGTGATCTGAGATGACCGTTGCGGCAATGATCGAAGGTCTGCTTGCCAATGCAAAAGCGGCTGCGTACGAACCGACCGCTGCGAGATCAAGATGCAATCCAAGAATGTAGCGATCCGTCTGGTTGACCAACCATTCCAATCCGAAGATCAAGGCAAAAGGCGCGCCGTAACAGCAGATCTGCCGACGAACTCTTTTGGAGAAGTTGCTGTCGATTTGACCTTCACTTTTTGGCTCGCGAGGAACATGCCAAAGCAAGCAGAACGTGAGCACCATCCCCGCAACTTGACCGATAAGAATTGCCTCAACGGTTGCCGATAGTAACAGTGCGGCGAACGTGATGAGAAGTATCAATGAGGATTCCGCAGCCAGATACAGGCTGTAGGCTCTTTGCCGGCGTTCGGCATTCAACCGACTGATATTGATGCTCCTGACGGCTGTTGCTAGCGCCCAGGCCAACACGATCGGTATCACCGTCCATCCCGCACCTGCCCGCGTCTCTGGCATGAATGATAGGGCGATGATCAATGGACATACTGCTACCGCGCTTGCCGCTGTTGCATGAAGCATCATAAGCCAGGCGTAACGATCACCCTTCCCTTGTTGCGTATACTCGGCCTGGTAGCGCACATGGCACTGCGTCACCGGCGCAATGAGGCCGCTCACAACGAACACCGTCACCCCAGTCAAAAGACTGGCTCCCCCAAAGACGTCGCGGGGCGCCAGCTCAGTGAACACGCGAACACCTATCAGTCCGAAGAGGATTGACGCCGCGTGACCAAGCGAGATCCAGATCATGTCCATATTCCGAACAGGCAAAGCAACTGGCAACGCTCGGCTAAAGTGCAAGGTCAGCGCTCGCTCTCCTCGGATATGCCATTGTGATGAGTGGGTGCGATACTCCTCAGCAGCTCTGCGACATGTCTTTGAAAATTCTGAATTCCGAATGCGGCATACGCTTCTTCAGAGGTATTTCGCTTAGTAGCCAGCGCAGCCACTACAGCATTGACAATCTCTGTGTCGTGTCGGGGATCGATGGCCGAGCCGACCTGCCCTTCTCGCAAGGCATCCCAACTACCATCAATACATCCACCGACAACTGGCAAACCACAGGCGGCCGCTTGTAGAAAGACGATGCCAAAGCCCTCACCAGTACTCGGCATGACAAAGACGTCTGATGTTCGATAGTGATCGACGAGTTCGTCATCTTCGACATGCCCAGCGAAGATAACGTACCGTTGCAAGCCGGCTTCTAAGGTGAGCCGCTTGAGATCGTCGAGGCCGTCGCCATCCCCAACTACGAGGTAAGTGACGTTTGGGATGCACTCTATTATGCGCGGTAGGACGTTTATGATTCGATCGTTTCCCTTGTAGTCATCGCGCGACGATACACGCGAAACAGTCAACATGACTCGACGGCTTTGCAAATTGTATCGCGCAATTAGTTCTGAAGATTTAGGACCCGGTGCGAACGTCGGGCTCACCATATTGGGAAGTACTCTTATTGTGGTCGGTTCATACGGCCACCAGCCACGAATCATCTCAGTTCGCGTGAATCGGCTGACGGCGGTGACGAGGTTGCACTTTCTCGCGACATGCCGAACCAATAGCGAAGGCTTATGCCATACTTCCACACCGTGTACTTGCAGCCAGAGTTTCGCTTTGGCCATAGCAGAGGCGAGTACTGCCAGGGCCAGGAGATGAATGTGACCGCAAAAGACGATGTCATAACCAGGCCGTTGCGATGCCGCTCGGATTGCTTTGATCACGAAGGCTGCCCGTGTCTTCGGAGTTGATGTTTGGACAATCTTCGATGACACCCGCTGGCAATCTGCTTCGCCTCCTTTCCGAGAAAGAACAACAATCTCTTCGATGAGTGACGAAGCTGCCAAGGCCGCGAATAGGTCACGATTGTACTGCGCGATGCCGCCGCCGGCGCTATACGCACCAGGCACCAAGGCCAAAAGCCTCATCCGTCGCGCGTTCAATGGAGGGCTGGCATTTGTTGCTGTGCGACTAACAGTGCCCAACGCCTGGCCCAAAGATGCGGCCATGGTGCCAGTGATGACTGTAACGAGCCACTCCCTGCGCTCGAGTTCCACGGATCTCGACCGAGATCCGCTTCATCCATCCAGCAATCGACCGGCGTTTTGAAGCCGGTTTTCGAGCGGCGAATGACATAACCGGGCAACGGCTGAGATGGTGCTTGAGCCAGCGCAGCCTTGTGGTCTTGCAGTTTGTTACTCAGCAATAACGGCATGGCCCGGCGGAGCAACAGGCTATCGACAAACGGCACACGCACTTCCACCCCGTGCGCCATTGCAGCCCAATCTGTGTCCCGTAGCAGTTGGTTCTTCAGGTAAAGGCTCATCTCCAACGCTGCGATTTTGCCATATCTTGTTCGCGGGTCTTTGCTCAATGCATACGCTTGTCGCCGCTGCTGTTTGAGGACCCGCTTACATACCGCGTGCCCAGCAAGCGTGTTAGTGTCAGCAATCTCCCACGGTAAGAATAAGGCGCGATGCAAGAGATAGGCATCCGAATATCGCCCTGACAGAGATGCTAGGCCGGATGTTTTGGGGTGAAGCCTCAGAGGCCGCCAGCAGCGCGACGCGACTGCTTGAGCGAGATGCCTCAATCCCGGCATGTGCGCGATCAATCCATACTGCAATACCCAGCGCGGTATGTCCGCGAACGAAGGATAGCCGCCGAATAGTTCGTCACCGCCCAATCCGGACATGGCCACTTTCAAGCCATGTGCTCGCGCGGCCTTGGCGACAAACCAGGTGTTGATGCCATCAATCGAAGGCTGGTCCATCGAGTCCATAATGCGCGGCAGTTCGCGCTCGAACTTGGACCGCGAGACGACGTATTCGGTGTGTGTCGCGCCGTATCTGTGAGCGACCTTTGCTGCTATCACGCCCTCGTCGTCGTCGCGACATTCAAATTCAGAGAACCGCAATGTAACGGTCTTGATTCCCTCGGCACCACAATCGCGCATCAGACCCAGAATTGCACCGGAGTCGACACCGGCGGAGAGAAAGACTCCGACAGGAACGTCCGAAACAAGGTGATGTGCGACGCTCTCCCTGATGGCCGCCGTGAGTTCTATGTGAGCTCGATCGCTAGTAACATGCGCCGTCATGCATTCTCGTTCTGCATCTCTGATGGTCCGGCCGACTGAGAAATACTGAATACAACTCCGCGCACCAATTTCATCAACCACCATCATCGCACCGGCTGGTACGGCAAGTATTTCTCTGTAAGACGTATGTGGATCCGGTACGGCGCCCCAAAGATAGAAGCCGATTTGCCCATTGAGGTCAGGTTCGCGCGATACAGCACCTCCCGCCAGCAGAGCTTTGACCTGCGACGCAAAGCGAAACGTCCAACCATCGTCCGCGTAGTAGAGTGGCTTGATACCGAATGGGTCTCGGACAAGGTAGAGCTTGGCCTCAAGCCTGTCCCAAACTGCAATGGCGAACATACCGCGCAAGACGTGCACCATATCCATGCCGCTAGTTGCGAAGAGGGTGAGCAGGACTTCCGTGTCGGTCTGCGTGCGGAATGAATGACCGATTGATTCCAAAGTTTTCCGCAACTCACGATGATTGTAGATCTCACCGTTAAACGTGATGACATAGCGACCGCAACGACTATGCATTGGTTGTTCGCCAGCCTCGGTCAGATCGATGATTGCAAGGCGGCGGTGTCCCAATGCCATTCGGCCGCTCACGTCGAACCAGGCCCCCGCGCCGTCAGGACCTCGAGCAGCCATCGCGTCGCGCGTCGTCAAAACTTCGTTTCGCGAGACGTCGTTAGCTGCGTAGTGGTAGGCAAAGATTCCGTTAATCGCACACATGGAACAAGTGGACCTTAGACACAGCGCCTGATAGCGCGGCGACCTCGAAGAACGGTGCAACTTGCAACCATCGGAGAGCATTTAAGTTCACTGCTACCGCACTCCGGGTGCAAGCACGCGGCTCAGTTGCAAGTCCGATGAAGCGACTTTGAAGGCGGTTCCTGCAGAACGTGTTGACAGCGAACTTGCCAGTGAACAGCCACCCGGATTCAATATCATATAATCAGTTTACTGTATATATTTTTGGATGCTGATTGCGGATGATTTTTCTCGGAAATAGTCTTTCTGAGGGACGCCACAGGCCGCGTTCAAACGGTGCCATCCAGCGGGCACTTTGGGCGGTCAATGCCGACCCTCTCAAGCTCGTGCCAGCTTTGCTCGATCGCTTGGTAGTTCGTGCGCTCCCCAAACAACAAGATGGGAATGGTCCTAAGGGCGATCCAAAGATCTAGACCGAGTGAGGCATGCTGAATGTACCAAATGTCCAACGCTGCTTTGTCTGCAGCCGCAATGCTCCGCACACTTTGAACCTGTGCCCAACCCGTGAGGCCTGGTCTCACAACGAGACGCGTATGAAATCCCGGTGGCTGGTCGATCGGTAGCAAAGGACGTGGCCCGACAAACAACATCTCACCGAGCAGGATGTTGAACAATTGGGGTAGTTCATCCAAACGAGAGCGCCGCAAAAAACTGCCAACGATTGAAACGTGCTCCTCGTCGGTCAACCGCCTGCCTTGCCGACTGTATGAGGGTCTCATTGTGCGGAATTTATAGAGCCGAAATGAATAACCTGAGCGCCCCGGCCGCACCTGCCAAAAGATGATCGGTCGCCCAACATCGAGTAAAACCAGACACGCCGTAAGCGCCATGATCGGGCTGAGCGTCAACAAAAGAAAGAGTGCAAGGCCAAAATCAATCAACCGTTTGCACGGCCAAAATGATCGCTTCATCAAAGATAACCGCAATGCCTGATGAAACTCCCACGACATCGGGCGCCTCTGCTCCTGCAAACTTGGGAACATCGTGGTTCGAACTGAAGTCTGTGCAGCGGGATCGGACACGCCGGATTGCTCAGTGTCGTCCAGGCCCAAGAGATCGAACAAGTGATCGACACGTCGACCATCTGCGCATTCGAATTTTTGCAGTTCGCTTCTGACGTCTTGAGACATGTCTGAAGGACGAGCTGCAACAATCAACCGATCGACAATAATCCCACGGGTCTCCAAATCTGCCAGGATAAGCTCCAAGTCCTCGGCTTTTCCCAGTAGCGGGAACCCCAGAATGTCCCGACCGCTTCCTGGACGACCTGAATCAACGATCCCTGCAATTGCGAATGGCCGTCGTTTAGCTTCCAGAATGGCACGGAGATAGGCTTCAGCAAACGAAGTGTGCCCAATGACAATTGCACTTGGATACTCTGCGACGCCGACAGAATGCATTGCATTGGTAAGCCTCATCACAGCAAATCTGCGATACCAGATCACAACGCATATGCGGCCAGTGGCGAGAGCGATAATGGCGGTCATCAAATGCAGGATCGGCAGCGAGCGAAAGAGGCCGTCCATTTGATTGTAGGCGAATGTAACCGTGCTAGCTCCGATGATAATTGCGACAATCGAGAGAGCCAGCTGCAACAAGTGCCTCAACCCTGCGAGCCGCCAAGAGCCTCGGCTAAACCCCAAACAAAAGAACACGAAAACAGAGAGCAAACCTGTTGCAACCAGATAAGGAAACGTTTGCTGGACCTTGCTCCAGGGAACGATGAAATCTTCGCGTAGGAGCATCGCGAAGAATGCAGAAAAAACCATCCCGGAGATGTCGAACCACAGAGCGGCAGAACGCAACGCCGTGCATTCTTGAAAGTCAGACTCAACATATAATCTGCTTACTGACATTTATGTTTCATAGTCAGCGAAACCGAGATTGTAAACATCGAAAAGTCGAACACGCGACTCGACTGACCTGCTCAATTGATGTGTGGCTGCCCGAGCTGGCGCGCCGGCATATCATTCGTCGCTCGTCGCGGTCGAGGGTTCGTCGGGCTGTGCCGCTACTCGCCGGGAGTAACGCGGTGGCGTCTTTGTTGCCGGGAATGCAATTCAAGGGTCAAGAACATACCAGAGAGAGAATCCAATTCGCGATGCTCTTAAATGGTGTGTTGAAAATTATTCTGTTGTCGGATCATTATTTCAAAGTATGCGGCGTAGGAGACTGAAATGGACATCACGACATGGCGCGCTCCAACAGCTTTTCTCCTTGCACTCCTGATGTCCGGATGCGCGGGCTCACGCAACACGTCAACAATACCGAAGCACTTTCTTGCCGGTAGCGGCAGCACGATTGGTAACGTTGGCTTGGCTCATTCAAAGCCTCCATCGCCAATGCTGACGGGTTCAGTATCGCGCAAATCCACTCGTACCGCAGGCCTGGCAGCCTACCGCATCGGACCTTCGGACGTGCTGGATGTCTCCGTCTTCAAGGTGCCGGAACTGTCCAAGACTGTGCAGGTGGCGAGCCTGGGAACGATCAGCCTGCCGCTTCTCGGAGAGGTTCCAGCCGCAGGACGCACAGCGCGGGATATCGAGAAGGACCTTACTCAGAAACTCAAGGCGAGCTACCTGCAAAGACCGCAAGTCATCGTGCTCGTCAAAGAGTTCAATAGCCAGCGCGTGACAATTGAAGGGGCCGTCGAGGAACCTGGCGTCTACCCAATCATCGGAAGCTTATCGATGTTGCAACTCATCGCGACGGCGAAGGGCTTCAGCAAGAATGCGGATACGACCGTCACTATTATTCGCGGAACAGCGGACCACCGACGCACGGCCCGGGTTGACGTTTCGCGCATCCGATCCGGCGCGGATCGCGATCCCCACCTTGTTGCCGGTGATGTTGTCGTCGTCAGCAAATCCACTCTCAAGGAAGGCTTTTCGAATGTCCTGAGGGCTCTTCCGATCGTCGGAACATTTGCGCTTCTCTGACTGAACCTTGGACAGAACAAGTTATGTGCCAGGGTATTTTCGCGGACGCTTGAGGATGATCGACAGGGTGGACGCTTGCAACGGGAAATGAAGGTGATGCGTGGTCTCGCTCGTAAATCTGGATACAAGATAAGGACATCCGTGGCGCGACACGTTGCAGGCGAGGTATCCGGCCCGGCCGGATATTTGAACGGCCAAAACTCATTCAATCCAACTCTCGATGCTGTGGATGAACTGAGCAGTATTCGCATGCTTGCGAGTGCGCACTGGCGGATCGTTGTGAGGCGACGTTGGACTGTCTTGATCGTTATGGCAGTCGTCGTTG
This sequence comes from Hyphomicrobiaceae bacterium, assembly GCA_965247245.1. Taxonomy (GTDB): domain Bacteria; phylum Pseudomonadota; class Alphaproteobacteria; order Rhizobiales; family Hyphomicrobiaceae; genus Tectiglobus. The sequence goes on from CBDFGV010000002.1 coordinate 432,266, forward strand.
CATTGAGCGCGATCTATGCACTGCTAAAGCCACCGTCGTACTCAGCGACCGCGCGCCTACAGATTGACGAGACGTCATCTCAGGTTGTCAAAGGCAGTGCAGTTCTATCGAATAGAGTGCGCGATGTTCATGACCTCCGTACTATGCATCAGGTGCTCACGAGTCGCTCCATTGCAAAGCGTGTTGCATCCGAGTTAAACCTCGCTGATGACGTGAGCTTCACTCGAGATTGGAGCAGCCCCTTCACGACGTCTCTTGTGCAACGCTTTTCACAACACGCGTGGGGGCCAACGCACTCAGTTGCTGTGGCTGACCGCGCCACGCGCGAGAGGCTTGCAATTGATAAGATCATGGCCCGGCAGCGTGTGCGCCCCGTACCCGGTTCAAGACTGGTTGATGTCACCTATACCGATACAGACCCTGAACGCGCCGCGCGCATAGCGAACGCCTACGCCCAGGCCTTTATCGACGCGAACTTAGATCGGCAGTTTGGTGCAAGATCCTATGCCAAGGCCTATCTCGAAGATCAGCTCAAGGCATTGCAGCTAAAGCTTAGGGCCTCCGAACGTGCGCTTTTTGCCTTCGCTAAAAGCAAGCAAATCCTTGTTGGCAATGATCAAGATTCACACGCTCAGCACGATCTAGATGTTGCTAAATCGGCTCTGCGCGACATCGTTTCGCGACGCATTAAGGCAGAACAGGAATGGCGTCAGGTGAGCGCCACCGCAGCCAGCCGTGCTCAGGAGTCTTTGACAAACACTGTCATCGAGGGATTGCGCGCACAGAAGAAAAAACTTGAGATCGAGTACCGCGGCAAACTTGAGACGTTTAAACCGGGCTACCCGGCCATGATCCGCATTAAGAACAAGATTTCCGAAACCGACAGACAACTCGCTGCCGAAGTGGCCACCCTTCAAAGCGCATTCAAGTCAGGCGTCGAAACGCTTGTTCAGCAGGAAGGGGAATTGAAAGACCGCGTCGGCAAGCTTCGAGACAAGGTGTTGGAATCGCAGAAGCAGCGCACTCAGTATGGAATTCTGAAGCGCGAAGTTGATAGCAATCGCGACGTCTATAATGACTTGCTTCGCCAATACAAAGAGGTTGCTATTTCTGCTGAAATCGGGACCAGCAACGTTTCGGTCGTTGATCCAGCCAAGCAACCCTCGCAGGCATCTTCGCCGACCCTCCTTAGGACTCTGCTTCTCGCACTAGCACTTGGTTGTGGGTTAGGCATCGGCTCGGCCTATCTCCTCGATCTGTTGGACGACAAGATCTATCTCCCGGAGGACATTGAAGAGCGCCTTGGAGCACCAGTCATCGGCGTTGTTCCGGCCGTCCGTGGCAATGCCATTGAGAACGATCTCTTGGATCCCGAATCCGAATCGTCGGAGGCGTACCGTTGGCTTGCCACCGCAATGCGCTTTTCGATCCCGGATGGCTTACCGCGGGTCCTGTGCATCTCCAGCCCTGGCTGTAATGAAGGCAAAACAATTTCAGCACTTGCGCTAGCAAGGCAGCTTGCCCGCATGGATTTGAAAGTTCTGCTCATTGATGCTGACCTGCGTGACGCATCACTTCATACCAAGCTCGGCCTGCCTAATACTGCCGGTCTTGTCAGCTACTTGACAGGGCGAAGGAGACCGCCACAAGTCGTCTACCCGACGGATCTGCCAAGCTTGTTCTTCATCTCAAGCGGTCCGATGCCGACCAATCCATCGGAGTTACTGGCAAGCCCTCGCCTGCGTGACTTGTTCGCGGACGGTGCAGAAGTCTTTGATACGATCATCATCGATGCACCACCGACATTGGGACACGCGGACATGCTGCTCTTGGCCGACCTGAGCAACTTTGTGCTCCTGGTGGCTGAGGCAGGGCGAACTCAAGTCAGTCGGCTTCGCTCGGCAATACTGCGTTTGCAGTCGCCCAACCAACCGACCATCGCAGTGACCCTCACCAGGGCGAAGCCTGACAGATCTCGCTCATCTGATCGCAGAGTCCGTCGCGACGCGACCAGCCCCCGCTTCAAGGCGATGCACAACCAACCGGGTTTGCCTTCTGAAACCGTGCCACTTGGCGTGGCACTTAAAAGGGCGGGCTAGCAAACTGGAGCTGCGCAGAAATAGAACTCGATGAGCTCGGATCTGCACACAGGCCGGCAAATGCGCAAACAACGATTGGTGTTCGTTAACCGCTACTATGCACCCGATCATTCGGCGACGGCGCAGCTCCTGACAGACCTGGCGACAGCAAGTGTCCGTCGTGACCGCGACGTCATTGTAATCACAAGTCGTCAGCGTTACGACAACGCGTCCGCCGATCTGTCTTCAATTCAGACCATCGATGGTGTCACCGTTCATCGTGTCTGGTCATTCTGCTTTGGGCGTTGCCACCTTTTCGGGAGAGCGCTCGACTACGCGTCCTTTTTGATAACAGCCACATTACGGACCTGGCGCCTCGCTACGGCCGGCGATACGATTATCGCGACCACCGATCCGCCGCTGTTGTCTGTCGTCCTGTCACCGATCGCAAAGCTGCGCCGTGCCCGGCTCGTCAATTGGTTGCACGACCTGTTTCCAGAAGTCGCCGAGGAGCTTGGTTGGAGTCGCGGACCACTATCACGAGTTTTGCTGCAAGCACTCCGGTCCTGCCGCAACCGCAGCCTTCGGGCTGCCTCGATTAACGTAGTACTTGGGCCGCTGGTTTCGCAACGGCTACTTGCAAACGGCATACCTGCTCAAAAAATCCGTACAATTCAGAACTGGAGCAACGAACGCGCAATTCTGCCACTTCCCGCGAGAGATAATCCTTTGCGCAAGGCGTGGCGGTTCGCAGTCGATGACGTTGTCGTTGGCTATGCCGGCAACCTTGGACGTGCTCATGAGATCGACACGCTTTTAGCGGCTATGCGACTGCTTGATAATGCGAGCGACAAGATTGCCAGAAGGCTGCGCTTTCTTATCGTTGGGGGCGGTGTCCTTCATTCTGAGATCCGAACCGAAGTCGCTATGCTCGGTCTGAAAGACACGACCTTTCGGCCCTACCAACCACGCGCGCTTCTCTCGCAATGCCTCGGCGTGGCTGATATCCATCTGACCATTCTACGTCCACAGCTTGAAGGACTCATTGTTCCGAGCAAGTTTTATGGCGCAGCTGCTGCCGGCCGTCCGATCATTCATATCGGGGCCAAGGCAGGTGATATTGCGAACTTGGTGACCACTGCCAACTGCGGGCTGGTCGTGGCTGAAGGCGACGGCCCCGGTCTTGTCCAAGCGATCCGTTGCCTCGCCAAAGACAAGGCTCTCCGTACCGCTATGGGTACGAGGGCGCGCCACCTGGCGGAAACCGATCTCAGTCGATCGCGATCCATCGAGGCATGGCGCCACGTGTTTGACGAACTGTCTTGAGCCGGCAGAAACTGGATCAACGGCGTTCTGATACTCACTAGTACGGGCCAGCCTCACACCACCCGTTCAACGTCAATGACATTCGCTAACATTCTCGGCACCACCCGTTCTGTTGAAACGCCGACCAGAGTAGTCTCGGTCGCAAACTGCATTCCACTGGAAGGTCATTCATGAATTTCTGCTGTATGCCTGCGCGGTCAATTCTGGTCGCGGCCGTGACTATGATCAGCGCCTCGCTTGTTTACGCCCAAGCCGGATTGGCGCCTGAAACCCAGCCGGTCAGCAGCAACAAGGCGTTGTCTGTTCTGCTGGTCGGAAACTCGCACCTTCTCATGCCGGGATTCACAAAGCGACTGATGCGCAGCCTGAAGACACAGGCTGGCGGCAAGCGGGCCGTGTCTCTCAAAGTGGTGGCGAAGATCGGCACAACGCTGACAAAATCGCGCAAGAAGAGCTCAACGCTCGCGGCCATGCGCTCCAAGACCTGGGACGTCATTGTCCTGCAAGAATCGACAACGGCTTTCATGACGAACCATGGCCGTAAGAACTTTCAGACCGCCGTCGCTTGGTTCCATAAAAACAAGCCCGCTGCATCGAAACTGCTGCTTTGGCAGGCCTGGCCGCAAGGCTCCAGTCACGCACTCTATGCCCGGCGTGGCGTTTGGGGTCGATGGTTCAAGAACCCGCCCAAAAATCCCAAGCAACTGTTCAACTGGATTTCGGCTGGTGCGAAGCGCGCAGCGGACGCGAATGATGTTTTCATATCGCCTATTGGTCATTGCTGGATGAGCCTGCCCAAACGCAAACGACCCTATGCGGGAGATGACTATCATCCGAGCGGTCGCGGTTTGACATTTATCGCAGAGACGCTCGCAAGTTCGGTCATCGCGACGTCAGCCGGACAGAGCGGAGATGACAAGCGACTGATTGGCTCCTGCCCCAAAGGCAAAAAGAAGTAGATTGAGACGCCAATCCCAGTGGATGACTATCTTGATGTCAGTAGTTTTATTGGTGAGCGACGCAAGCCGTCTATTCAACGTGGATGGGTGAGTTACCGTCCCTGAAGAAATCGATCCATCCAGGTTGGTGTCTTTGGTGCCCGTCGCTTCGGTCTGAACCGTCGTTTCGTAATGCGCTCAGGGGCAACGACTGCTGCGGGCTGAGCCACTTCCTCAGCCGACTTAAGCGTCGCGACGGCTAGCGGCTTCGGATCAGTCACGTGTGGGATTGCCCAAAGTTCTGATTTGGCACCACGCTGTTGGGATGCGGTTTTGGAAGTCAGCTCGGCAGTTTCATCGTGCAGTACGGAAAATCGGCTCTTGTATTCATCTTCATTGGCAGAGAAAGAACCGGAGCTGAATAGCCCCATCGCTAAGACAGTGGCTAATCCACCGAAGACTATCCCCGACAAACGCATACTATTTGTCCTAACTCCACGCTTACAGAAAATAGATATAGGACCGCCAGATTGGGATTTCCAAGCGACTTGCCTTCACTTTCTGCTCAAGCTGAGTTGATTCCAGCGAGTGATGTATTTTGGTAACATACGGCACGCTCAAGCGCGTCATCCCACAGGTAGTCCACGGCTTTTGCAACAGCCCTCATTACCCCGAGTGGATCAGCGGTCCCCCAATGCCAGCCCGTCATGGCGGCCGCAGAAGGCCAGTAGGGCTTCTGTGCAGGTCTTCGGGTAAAGCAACTGGACCATGTGAAAGCTTGTCGGCAAATGCACGAACTCGATGCTGTTTAGTCCATTGCGCAGCAGCTGCTCTTGCTCGCTGCTCGTAATTTGTCCGTCGCTCGGATAGAGGCCCAAGACAGGCACGCGGATCCGCTCGAGCAAGTCCTGCGCGTTTGCCTCGTTGACGAGTTTCGACATGGCAACCTGAACCTCTGGGTCGCCGCTAGCAAATTCGTCGACGTACCAGTCAAAAAGGCCAGGCTCATCGTCGGCCGGCAGGCGGGTCTTGCGTGTCGTCGCCGCCACCCACTCACGAATGCCCATACTTTCCATGGCTTCAACGCGTGAGCCATGACCCAGCGCATAGCGCTCTTTCATTTGTTGCTCGATGAAGACTGGTGTGGCCACAAGCGTCAATGTCTTGAGGCGGTCCCCGTGAGCGGCAGCCAGCGCCAGACCCAAGATCCCGCCCATGGATTCGCCACAGAAATGCACCTTGCCAGCGCCGGCATCGTCGAGAACGGCCAACAGATCGTCAACCAGATGCGCTAGTGTGAGGTCGCGATTGACATCAAAAGTTCCGCGAGATTTCCCGAGGCCTCGCATGTCCGGGCGGATGATACGGTAGTGCCGCGCCAGGTACGGCACCCATCGATACCAGAAACGCGCTGAACGGCCATTGCCATGCTGAAGGACGAGGTAGGGCCTGTCTTCCCAAGGATCGGTAAAGTCATCCAACTCGTAGCTGAGTTCGAGTCCCGCCTGGACTTCCAGTCGTGGCATGGCACGAATGTCCTTCACGCATAAAACGGCCTTGCACGAACAATAGGCGATTTCATGTGCATGCCAAGTGATGGACTTCGGGAGTCATTGTCTCGGCATTGCTACAGAGCCTGTGGCTAGACGAGTTCACTGCAATGGCTTGGGCGGGCGCGAGTTGACGGGCGTCTACTGATGTTACAACTGGGGATAAGTGATCATTTCCGACAACGTCCGCTTGCGCCGTCCCCAAGGTCTGCCTCGATAAGGAATGGGTTCTGTCAAACCCGAGGTGATGCCATGACGTTTCCCGACCATTACTTGAGCCCAGCAGAAGCGGCTCGCAGGCTCGGCGTTTCTATCAAGACATTGCGGCTCTATGAGCAGCGCCATCTCATTGCGCCGTCGCGAACCGAATCCGGCTGGCGCTGCTATGGCCCGGCCGACATGGAGGCAGCGTCACAGATCGTCGTGTTGCGCAATATGGGACTGAGCCTGGCCCAGGTTGAGCAGGCCCTCAACGGAGACTTCAGTAGTTTCACGGCAGCGCTTTCAACGCATCGCCAAGACCTTCTGGCGAAGATCGACGAGCTGCAAATGATGGCTGGCGCGGTTAGTGATTTGCTTGCGACGGCTGCGAGCGGTGAACTCAGCGGCCTCGATAGTCTGCCTCAGTTCATGCGACCGACACCGTCAAGCGTTGCCAGTTTTGAGCTGCCGTGGCCCTGGGGTGGTGAGACCTTTCACGTCGAACAACCGGCGCGACTGAACTTCATCATCGGGCCGCTGGCTAGCGGCAAAACGCGGTTTGCAAAAAGATTGGCTGGGGTGCTTCCCGATGCCGACTTTGTTTGCCTGGACCGCGTCGACAGCAAAGGTCTCGACGCGCGCAAGCTCCTCGACAAGCACAAGGATCTGGAGGCGCGCGTCGACACCGCGCTCAACTGGTTTGCCGGAGAAGGTGCCGAGGTCAACGATGCACTCACCGCATTGGTTGCGCGCCTCGAAGCAGACGGTCCCTCAGTGCTGGTCATCGATCTGATTGAGCATGGCCTGTCCGGCCCGTCACAGAATGCACTTGGGCGCTACCTGCGCAGACAGACCAGCCGGTTGCGCCCGCTTTACATCATGACCAGATCAACATCGATTTTAGACCTTGAGCAGGTCGGGCCCGATGAGCGGATCATTCTGTGTCCACCTAATCAAGATCCACCAACATACGTCGCCCCGTACCAAGGTGCCGTTGGCTTTGAAACCGTTGCCATGTGCCTTGCCGCCCCTGAAGTGCGTGAGCGGATGACCGGTGTGATCGCGGTCCACACTGCCGGAGCAGCTTGAGAGGCCACAGAGAGCAGTCTGATAGCGCGGTGGCGATCGTGCTATCCACCCAACATGCCGGCAACCATGGCTGCGAAGGCGACGAGATGGACCAGCATCAGCGCGCGGTCGTTCCAAAGAGCGCCGACCGCGAACCAACCCAATACGCCCACAAGAAAGAGATACAGGTTCCACGGCGTGACATCGAAAGCGGTGGCCCCGTATCCGAGGATCTGAAGGCAAGAGGCCACCCACTTGATGACAAAGACGACCTGCTCTTTGGTAAGCGCTCTTGCTGCGCCTTCATACTGCACGGGTTATTCCTCCATCGACGCGAAGGTTCTGACCGGTGATGTAGGCTGCTCCGTCTGAGGCCAGGAAGCCGACAACTGACGCAATCTCATTGAGCGAACTGCCATATCGCCCCATGGGAATGCGCGATCGAAACTCCTCCTTCTCCGGGAGGCTGTCGATGAATCCAGGCTGGACGTTATTCATGCGAATGTTGTCGGCAGCATACTTGTCAGCGAATAGCTTCGTGAACGCCGCGAGCCCGGCCCGGAATACACCAGATGTAGGGAAAACCGGATCTGGCTCGAACGCGGCGAAGGTTGAAATGTTGATGATCGTGCCGGCTTTCTGCGACTGCATGATTGGCGTCACAAGGCGCGTTGGGCGCACGACGTTCAAGAAGTAGACATCCATTCCGGTGTGCCAATCCTCATCCGTCAGGTCCAGAACCGGCGCACGCGGGCCATGTCCAGCGCTGTTGACGAGGACGTCGACACGACCCCACTTGTCCATCGTCTTGTCGACCAACTGCTGCAGGTCGTCATTGGATTGGTTGGACCCCGTCACGCCGATACCGCCGAGTTCAGCAGCCAGCGCTTCACCCTTGCCGGAAGACGACAGGATGGCAACATGAAATCCCTGCTGCGCCAACACCCGGGCGGAGTCTGCCCCCATCCCGCTACCACCTGCCGTGATGATTGCGACCTTGCTCTGAGCCATTCGTTTCACCTCGTGTTTGTATCTGGGTGAAACCTAGGTGTGAGGGCCTGGATTGACTAACTATATCTCATCGCTCAAGACTGTAGAAAAACTATTGTCTGAGGCCCTTATGCGCTCACCTCGCCTCAATGCTGTCAGGATGTTCGATGCCGCCGCGCGTCATCTGAATTTCCGGCGCGCCGCCGAAGATCTAAACGTAACACAAGGTGCGGTAGCTCAGGCTGTAAGGGGACTCGAAGCAGATCTTGGTGTCGTATTGTTCCGCAGACTGGCGCGCGGCCTGGCGCTGACAGAGGCTGGAAGCGCTTACCATGCCGAGATCTCGCGCGGCCTCTCGATCATCGACGAGGCTATACGTGTATTGCATCCAAGATCAAATACGGTTTCGATCAGCGTGCCACCCTCGTTCGCTTCGAAGTGGCTGGTGCCGAGACTTCCGGACTTCGCAGAAGCCCATCCTGACATCGAGGTACGGATCATCGCGACCGAGGCTGTTGCCGACTTCAATGCGCAAGAGATTGATGTGGCCGTCAGGCAAGGTCGCCGCCCCGCTCTCAGGAATGCGGACATCCACAAGTTGACGCCGCTTCAGCTCTGCGCCTTCTGCAGTCCGGATGCCAAGTTTTTACCTCGCCGCCTAAGTCACCTGAAGCGCCTGGCCAACCAGCCGCTCATTCAGGACAGCCATCGCTATTGGGAACAACTATTGCCAAAGATCGGTGCCAAACTTCCATCCCAGTTGCTCCAGTTCAATCAAACCGCCCTCGCCTTAGACGCCGCCGCCAACGGACAAGGAATTGCAATGGCTCCGTCGTGCCTTGCGGAGCGTGACGTCGAACTCGGACGCCTTGTCGAGATATGGAAAGAGAAGACGCCCAGTGATCTTGGTCTTTGGTTGATCAGCCCCAAAACCGAACCTGCCAATTCTGTTGCACGGGCCGTGCTCGTCGACTGGTTTAAGCAGGCGTTCGGCCTGACAGGCTGACTCAAGCAGCAGCCCGCACCTGCCACAGGCCACCAGCCAAAGCCTTGTGTCGATCCCGGCCGTGTAGACGGCAATTGCAAGCATTTGTTAACTCTCTATCAATGCTTGCATGATAGCAAAATACAACCCTAGGTAGGTGTTGGGATTCGCCGTGTCAGAACAAGCTTTGCCCAGTGATGCTGTCGTCGACGGACGTCGACAGGACCGGACCGGTCAGCCTCAACACTCGGACCGCCGCACACGATCGCGAACTATCGCAAACTGGCCGGCCAAGTTGCATATCGAAGGTCAGGATGTGCAGACGATTGTTATCCGTGATGCCTCCGAGAGCGGTTTTGGTATCACCGGTGAACTGAATGAGATGCGTGTTGACGACACGGCCTTGCTCGACATCGAGGGCATTGGCTGGTTTCGGGTGCGGATGTCATGGCGCAAGACCGACGTTGGCGGCCTCGAAATTCTCGACGAAGCCGGTACCCTGACGCGCTCCCAAACAGACTCACTCTCCGATTATCTTTAAGCGATTATTGAAACAGTTCGCTCACCGCGACTCGTTTACGGAATCGACCTGCCGGTTAAGGCTCAAGGTCAGCGTAAGCATGTCAGTGTAGCTTGTATCAGTAAACGTTCGAAGTAGATACATTTCCGACACACTGGTGGTCGAAACCTGGCATCGTATTAACGGTTTTTATGTACCCGAATCAGGTGGCTAGTTACCTGAAACTGTTGATTCGAATGAGGGTGCGTGACGACTTCGGCGTATTTTGACTAAAACCGTTGGGTGGAGTTGGCGTTGAGTGCGGTCCCGATCGCGGGACGTGATCCAATAGCAACTCTTAGGTGGGCCGAAACACGTGACCGCAAATCATACCTGCGGCGACCTTTCAAAGACTGAAAGGCCAGAGCACACGTTGGACCCAATCCGCAAGGTCGAACGGCCTTTTCGCGTTGCCACCCTTTTTACGCTGCTTGCAATTGGCCTGTCCGCCTGTTCCGTCCTTCCAAAACCTCTCACGGACCAGGAACTCAGCACATTAGCCGATGACAAGCTGAGCAAAGTTACTGCCAATCAAGAGCCTGTGCATGGGCCCATTGATCTCTACGAGGCGATGGCGCGCGGCCTCAAGTACAACCTCGACTATCGTGTCGAGTTGTATGAGAAAACACTGCGCACTGCCGAGCTGGATCTCTCTCATTACAAACTGCTACCGAAGATTGTCGGCAATCTTGGCTATGACCGGCGCAATAACTTCAATGCGTCCAGCAGTTTCAACCTGGTTACACAGACACCAAACTTTGGTTCTTCGACGTCCCGTGATCGCCAACTACGGACACGCGATCTGGAAATAAGCTGGGATGTTCTGGATTTTGGTCTGTCTTATGTGCGGGCTCGCCAGACAGCCGACAAGGTCCTGATCGCAGAAGAGAGTAAGCGCAAAGTCGTCAACCGGATCATCGAAGACATTCGCACCGCATTCTGGCGTGCGATTAGTGCTGACCGGTTGCTGCATCGCTCTCGACGCCTCGAACAGCGCACGCGCCGTGCGCTGAGAAACGCCCGTTCGATTTCATCCGAGCGTCAGACTTCGCCGATCACTGCGTTGACCTATCAGCGCGAACTCATCGAGATCAAGCAGACGATCCAGCGGCTTCAACGCGATCTCGGTATTGCCAAGAGCCAGCTTGCAGCATTGATGAACATGGAGCCGAGCACGTCTTACCGGCTTCGCCTGCCGCAACGCAGCCGTCGGGGCTTGCGGATCCCGACTTCACCGGAAGATATGATCTGGGCAGCCTTGCTCAACCGCCCGGAGTTGCGTGAAGTTGCATATCGCAGGCGGATCAATGCCCAGGAGGCGAACGCTGCGCTGCTTGAGCTGCTGCCGAATTTCCGCATGTTTGCCGCTACTAACTTCGATTCAAATTCGTTTCTGCTGAATAACCAGTGGTATAACTGGGGTGCGAAAGCGACGTGGAATCTTTTGAAGGTTGTCGAGTATCCAGCGAAGCGAAACGTTATTAAATCGCAGGACGACTTGTTGGAACAACGGGCGCTGGCTCTCACCATGGCGGTTATGACCCAGGTCCATGTCAGCCGTGTTCGGTTCCATCATTATCGCCGCGAACTGACAACCTCGCGCGAATACTATGATGTTCAGCGCAATCTGGTCGGCAAAATGCGAGCTGAAGCATCGGCCGGACGGATCAGTGAACAGACCCTGCTACGCGAAGAAATGAACACGCTGGTTGCCGACGTGCGTCGTGATATTTCGTACGCCGAGCTCGAGAACGCCTACGCGAATGTCTATTCGTCAATGGGTCTCGATCTCCCAACAGACCAGATTGATCTCAGCCTGGATGTTAAGTCGCTGGCAAAGCGCCTGCAGCGGATGTGGCTGGAGTGGGGTACCCCGACAAGAAGCTGAGTCATTATCACTGGCTTCCACGGAACTTGACCCAACTTCTAAATTTCTCGGCTCAGCGCACTCACTTTTCCTGGCAAGATAATCTTCATCTTTATTGCCAAGGTGTTTCAGGCTTGAACGCCTTGTAATGATTTCTTTATTCCCGTGTTTCCAAGCATATCATCTGCTTTGATTTGTTTCATAACCACCGCATTCAATTAACTGTTTGTTTTGCATAAAATGTTACCACCTGTGATTGTCGAAATAGCTGCCTGCATTACGCGAGTTGTCAGTAAATGCTGCGTTTCCTAACGATTGCCTGTGTTGGATTATGTGCTTCCGCTGTGAGTGCTGGAGATCAATCTCCTGTGGTGCCGGCTGAGCTGCAGCCGCGCGGCGTTGTCAGACCAGCAGATCGCGCCACACTGGCTATAGAATTCTCTGCGACCGTCAAACGTATTGCCTTTCGGGAAGGTGAAACTTTTCGCAAGGGCGAAACCCTGATCGAGTTTGATTGCCGCAAACAAAAGGCTGAGTTTGACTCGGCCAACGCCCAGCACCGTGAAATGCAATTGACGCTGGATAATAATATCTACCTGCGTCGGCGCGGCGCCGTCGGAAACTATGAAATCGAGGTAGCGCGCGCACGCGTTGCAAAGGCAGCCGCCGATGCTGAAGCGCTGAAGTTACGTCTCGAGCAGTGTCATATCGAGGCGCCGTTTCCAGGCAGCGTCGTCGAACTTGGTGTTCAACAATATGAAATGCCGGCTCCCGGCAAACCATTCCTGAAGATCATCAAGAGCGGATCGCCCGAGATCGAACTGATCGTGCCCTCAAACTGGTTGGTGTGGTTGCGCATTGGTGAAGAGTTTGACTTTTCTATTGAGGAAACTGCCAAGTCCTATCCTGCCCGGATAAAGCGGATCGCGACCGAGGTGGATCCTGTCAGTCAGACTGTGAAGGTTTTTGGCGCGCTTGATCACGCTGACGGCGTTCTGGCCGGGATGAGCGGGACCGCGAAGTTCCGTCATGTTGGAGGCTGACACCATGCCAACAGCCGCACCCAAATTGCAGTCGAACGGAGTGGCTGCAGAAAAGCCTCAGACGCCACAGCCAAACGTCGCCAAGCCGCAAACCGTCGATAACCCTGCACTCGCAGCTTTGCAGCTTTTGTTGCGGGTCGAGAATGATGCACGGGAAGCCGCCAATGTGCGCGAGCTCCTCCTCCTTATTGCCAACGAGACGCGGAAGCTCTCGCGGTCACGTCAGATCTTTGTGGTCGAACGGTCGACAACAGATCGCTTCAAGGTGCAGGCGGTCTCGTCTATCACGGTGGCTGATTCAAGCTCGCCACTTAATCAATCGCTTGAACGCGTCTTGTCACGCCTCGATCGCGACGGCCGGCTCGACAATGCCGTGGAGTTCAGGACAACTGACTATAGTGGAGAAGACCTCGGCGTCTTCGAAAGCTATCCATTCCCGGAGCTGCTCTGGGTCCCAATGAAGTCGCGCAAAGGCGAAGTTTTCGCCGGCATGCTCCAGGCCCGGGAATCTTCGTGGTCTGATCGGGACAAGATCGTGAGCCAGCGACTGGCCAAAACCTATGCCCACGCTTGGCGAACACTCAATACGAGCGATCGTTCCGGCCTTAAGAAAACTCTCTTGCGGCGCGGTGGGGCCGCCTTGCTCGGCCTCGCAGCTCTTGCGATGTTTATACCGGTGCCGCTGTCTGCCCTAGCGCCGGCGGAGATCGTCGCGAAAGATCCTGTGGTTGTCGCGGCACCGATCGAAGGCGTCATCGAGCGGTTGTTTGTCGACCCTAACTCATCGGTGAAGAAAGGGCAGGTTCTCCTGTCTTTCACTGACACGACACTGCGTAACAAATTCGAGATTGCAGAACGCGAAGTATCGGTCGCGCGGGCGCGGCTCAAGCGTGCCAACCAGTTGGCCTTCGAGGACATGCGAGGCCGCCACGAACTTGCAATGGCACGCGCAGATTTGTCCTTGCGCATCACTGAGCGCGACTATGCGAAGGACCTGCTCGACAAGTCCGTCATCCGTGCCGACCGCGCTGGTATTGCGATGTACAAAGACAAGAAAGACTTGATCGGGAAGCCGGTTGCTGTTGGCGAACGGCTGATGGAGCTGGCCGATCCAAGCCGGGTTATGTTGCGCATCGATATGCCTGTGGCTGATGGTCAACTGCTGAAGCCAGGTGCAGATTCCAAAGTGTTCCTTGATTCAGAACCACTCGCACCGTTCGGTGCAAAAGTTGTACGCGCGGACTATCAGGCCAGAGCCGTTGACGGCACCACCGTCGCGTTTCGTGCACTTGCAGATCTCCAACTCGATGGTCGCAACAGTCCGCGCCTCGGCGTGCGTGGTTCGGCCCAGGTCTACGGCGATAACGTGCCGCTCGGCCTCTACCTGTTCAGACGGCCGATTACAGCCGTCAGGCAATGGATCGGGCTGTAATGCAGGCCGGCAAGAATGACCAAGGCGATGAGCCATTAAAGCTTCCGCAACTGCGCTCAGAGCTATCGCTTCGCCTGGGCGCCGCCTCGGAAGACGGCAGCAACGGCTGGCTGATATACGATCCAGTTCAGCATCGCTACTTCCAGATCGATCAAACCGCCTACGAATTGCTATCTGTCTGGCCACAATGCCAGGACGCCAACGCCTTAATCGACGCTGTTGCCGGCCGTTTCGCCACAACCGTTGAGCCGCTGCAGATCCAGGAACTGGTTCAGTTTCTCGTCGAGAGCAATCTCACAAACGAATCCCCCACGGGAGACTGGCGTTACTTCGCCGCCTCTGCGCGACGCCGGGCGAATGCCCATGGGCCGTTGATGCGGCTAGCCCACAACTACCTCTTCTTCCGGATTCCACTGTGGCGCCCGCAACGTTTTCTGATCTCGACCCTGCCACTTGTTGCGCCGCTCTACACGCGCACAGCAGCCACAATCATTCTTCTGCTGGGTCTCGTTGGGTTGTATCTGGCATCACGCCAATGGGACGACTTCCTGCACACGACTGACTTCTTCTTCAGTTGGCAGGGCGCACTTTGCTTCGGCTTGGCGCTGATTTTCGTCAAGGCGCTGCACGAGCTTGGGCATGCCTACACGGCGGTCCGCTATGGCTGTTACGTGCCAACCCTCGGCCTCGCCTTTATGATGCTGACGCCGCTGCTCTACACTGATGTGACCGATGCTTGGAAGCTACGCGATCGGCGGCAGCGGCTACGGATTGATAGCGCAGGTATTGTTGTCGAACTCGCAATTGCGATGATTGCGACCTTCCTCTGGGCATTTCTGCCGGACGGACCTTTGCGCAGCGCCGCCTTCATGCTTGCGACGGCCGGCTGGATTATGAGCCTTGCCATCAACCTCAATCCGTTCATGCGGTTCGACGGCTACTACATCTTCGCCGAGATGATTGGAATTGAAAACCTGCAGTCGCGCGCGTTCGCACTCGCGCGATGGCGACTGCGCGAGATCCTATTCGGGCTTGGCCATGCCTGTCCGGAGCACCTGCCAAAGTCGACGGTTTTCTGGTTGACCGCGTGGGGCTGGGCAACCTGGATCTACCGTCTGTTTCTGTTCATCGGTATCGCGCTTCTCGTTTACACGTACTTCTTCAAGGTCCTCGGTATTGCCCTGTTCATTTTTGAGATCGTTTTTCTGGTCGCTCGTCCAATCGCCAAGGAAATAGGGGAGTGGTACAAAATGCGGAAACAGATATCGAAATCGCGCCGCACCGCTCTTACGGCGGTGATGACCGCAGCAGCGGTTTGCGCACTTATCGTGCCGTGGTCGGGCAATGTCCAGGTTCCTGCCATCGCGCGTCTCGGCGATACCCAACCAATTCATGCCCGACGGCCGGCGTATCTGAAAACGGTCCACGTGTCAGCTGGCCAGACAGTTGAACGCGGGCAACTCCTGTTCACGCTCCAGTCCGACGAGATCGACAACAGGCTTGCCACTGTCGCAACACGTGAGAAATTGGTGCGGCTCCGTCTCAACCGGCGCAACGTTGACAGTGTTGACCGCGAAGAGTCTCTAGTTCTCCAGCGCCAGTTGGCTGCGCTTCTGACCGAGCGAGCCGGATTGATCAAGGAGCGAAAGAACCTTGAGCTCCGCTCTCCCATCGCCGGCCGGGTTCTTGAACTTGACCGGGAATTCCATGGTGGCCGTTGGATCAAGCCGGCCGACCGCCTGGCTTTGATCGGAAAGCCATCGTCCTTCCAACTCACCGGCTTTATCAGTGAAGATGACATCTGGCGCGTGCAACGCGGGACTACTGGCCAGTTTGTGCCTGACGCACCGTTTGCCGACGCGGCCGACGTCAGCGTCCGAGACATCGCAGTGTCTGGTGTTCATGACCTCGGCATCCTCAGCCTGGCGTCTGACTATGGCGGGCCAATCTCCACACAGAGGGATAAGCAGGACCGTCTGGTGCCGACACGAGCGCACTATCGTGTTGCCCTGGATACAGCCAAGCCATTTGGATCCGGCCTGACAGCAATGCGCGGCATGGTTCATCTTGAGGGTCGACCGGAAAGCCTCTTAGCGCGGTTCTGGCGGCGTGGCCTGACCATTCTGGTGCGCGAGAGCGGCGCCTGACATGGCGAAATAGGAACAAATCACTCTGGGTCCGAAGCCACGACCAGAATTGAGTTCGATCACAGCCGACCACGACCGCCCTCTGCACCCTCTCAAAGGTCGTATGTCGTTGATGATACCCTAACTGACCCATTTGGTATTCTGAGGTGCGTATACTCTGCTGGCTCTCAGTTAAGCTCATACATGAATAAATCAATAATCGGAATAACTCCGATTCATATTTCATTATCTATTCGACCCACTTAAACACAGTGGAAATTGTATTTTCCTAGAAAAACCGGTTTTATCTATCTTACGTGGATACGATCTCTTCAATCTTAGATAAATTTTTCAGCTTTCTTACAACTCATTCTCTCTAAACTTAATCCAATATCAGCACATAACCTACAGAATTGGTAATTGGGTTGGTCTGTCTAATGGCACGCGCGCGCTCTAATTGTCAGCGCCAACCCTTCCGCAGTGTACGGATCGATGAGACGAGTTGATGCTAAAGTTTGCCGACCAAATACGAGGAGCCGCCTCCGC
Source organism: Hyphomicrobiaceae bacterium (assembly GCA_965247245.1). Taxonomy (GTDB): domain Bacteria; phylum Pseudomonadota; class Alphaproteobacteria; order Rhizobiales; family Hyphomicrobiaceae; genus Tectiglobus. Next base: position 448,975 of record CBDFGV010000002.1, read on the forward strand.
TTGGGCCATCAATGCCTTTGATAGGGTAGGCAGGCAGGCAACTGCGCGCAATTCCAGCGTGCTGACGACTATTCTCTCAGCGTGGCACCGCGTTACCCGCATTAGATATCTCAAGCGCAATCGGTTTGTCAGGACGCGCCGTCGCTTGCGCCGCGCGATCAACGTATTGCAGCGCAGATGGCTGTCGCGGAAGAAAAAGAAGGAACTTCAACAGCCGGTTGCGATACGCCCGCAGCAACGCATGGTCTACCGCCAACTTGAACCACGCATGGTGTTTGACGGCGCCGCCGCCGCGACGGCCGAGGCTGTGGTCGATGACGCACCTGCGCCAGCCGAGGTGGACGCAGCACAAGCGGCGGAAGCTGAGAGTGCTGCCGATAGTAATGATCTTGTTCAGGCGCTGACAGAACCCGGCGTTGGCCAAACAACTGATTCAAACGCAGTCGTCTTTATTGATTCGAGCGTCCATGACATCGATGCCCTGATCGCAGGTGTCGATTTCGCGGCCGAGTTTGTCATTATCAATGACCAAGAAGGCGCGCTTGAGCAGATTGCGGACTTTCTCTCTGACAAGTCCGACATTTCCTCCATCCACATTATCTCGCACGGCAGCGATGGTAGTATTCTGCTTGGTGGTGAGACCATCAATCAAGAGTCGCTGACGCAGAATGCCGAAACAATCTCTGCCATCGGCAATGCGCTAAGCGAAAATGGCGACATCCTGTTATACGGTTGTGAAGTTGGAGAGACCGGCCGCGGCGAGGCCTTCCTTGAAACCTTTGCCCAACTCGCAGCAGCCGACGTTTCAGCCTCGACAGATGATACTGGCCACGCGCAGTTCGGCGGCGATTGGGAACTCGAAGCCCAGGTTGGTGAGATCGAAGCAGAGACGATTGAAGCGACCAACTGGAGTGGCCTGCTCGCGCCAACAACGTCAACTCTGACATACGACGCAACCGCGTCGGCGGCAGCTTCCCAGGTCAATGGTCAGCCAGTGATCATCCTGACCGACGGCACGGTCACGGTCACGATTTCCAATGACAACGGTGCCACGATTGCCGGCAGCACAGTAACGACTGACAACGGTAGCGGTGGACCAGAGTCGTTCACGGTGACAGCGACGTCATCGTCTAGCAACATTGTGGTCACAAGCTTCCGATTCACAGACCTCGATAACTTTGATCCCACCGATTTCGTCGATGTCGTTGCGTTGGACCAGGCGGGCAGCTGGAGCAATCTTGGCAACGCCAATGGCACAGACTCACTTGTTTCCTACACCAATGATGCTGCCGGCGAGGCCTCGGCAACAACTGACACAGGTGAGGCCGTAACATTTGCTGGTCTGCGTGCGGCCGGTGCCATCAGTGATGTTGCCCTCAATCCAACCAGTGCCGTTGAAAACAACTACTTCGGCGACTTCACGTTTGATACGCCGGTCAACTCGTTCCGCGTCTTCGGAAGTGACGCGGTTTTGCCGCTCAACCAGGTGACAGCGTTCAACTTCAACACTCTCACGTTGACGTACCTGACGGCTCCGACTGCAACGAATGATGCCTACACCGTAGTTCCTGGAACGACACAAAACATCGATCCCAGAGTCGACAGCGGCAACGGAGCAGATACCGATCCGGAAGGCGATGCACTATCGGTCTCCGCGATCATTGACCCTGCCACTGGAACAACGACTAACCTCACGACGGCAGGTGATACAGCGACACTCGCCTCAGGCACGGTTATTGTACTGCAGGCCGACGGCACACTGAACGTTACTGCTGCACCTGGGTTGCTGCTCACTGACACCTTTGACTACGTCGTTTCTGACGCAGATGGCACGACAGACAGGGCAACCGTCACTCTCAATATCGACACTGATGCTGACGGTGTCGTAAACGCCGACGATATCGACGATGACAACGATGGCATCCTTGATGTCAACGAGGGGGCGCCGGTCCCATTCTCTACCACGTCAACGCAAGTCGATATCAACGTTACAGGCGGTTCATCGACTGATACAATCGACCTGTCGAGTTTCGGCGTGGCAATTGGAGGTACAGTTACTGTCTCCAACGTGCTTGCGGACGGCGACCTCAATGGCAACACCGAAACCTTCACCTTGGAGTTTAACTCTGGCGAGTCCATTACAAACGCACTTCAGACCGACATTCAAAATAATGGATCGCTCACGGCTGTCACAACTCCTATCTCTCAGACTGTCAATGTCATCGACATTGGTGGCGGCGTGCCAGGGATTAGGATAACGGCGCAGACTACGGCGGCGGTCAATCCGCTGAATGGCAACCCAGCGCTGTCTTATACCGTCGATGTTTCTGGATTCAGCGCCGCTCGCAACAGCGATGGCGATGCATTTGCAGACCAAATTGACATCGACAGCGATAACGACGGCATCACCGACAACGTCGAAGCGCAGACGACGCAGGGCTACATTGCGCCGACAGGCACTGGCGCGAGCATGTCAGATGCCGATGGTGACGGCCTTGATGATGCCTACGATGCCACACCGAACACAGGTGCGGCAGGCAGCCTTGGTCTCACGCCTGTCAACACCGACGGCGACTCGCTGGCAGACTACTTGGACTCGGATTCCGACAATGACGGCGTCGACGACATCGTCGAACGCCGCGACGGCGGCCCGACAACACTGACGTCGACCACAGACACCGACGGCGATGGCCTGTTGGATATCTTTGAAGGCGGCAACGTATCAGACGGTTTCGATGTCAATGACGAGAACCTGATCGGCTCCAACTTTAATCTGGGTGATAGCGACGGCGATACGAACGCAGACGGTTCGAATGCGGCCCCAACAGCGACAGATTTGGACTACCGCGACACCGTCGACCAGGTCCCGATTGTAGATCTCAACTCAACCGCCAGCTCAGGTGATGCGGCACGAAACTTTGCGGTCACATACACAGATGGTGGTGGTGCTGTCGCGATCGCGGACACGGATGCCGACGTCAGCGGACTGGGTGAGAACGATATCGCCACACTATCGGTGCAGCTGGCTGGAACCAACCAGGACGGCGCGAGCGAGGTCGTCTCTTTTGCCGGCGTTAATTTGCCGTTCGGCACTGCAGCCAGCGGCACGGTGGTCATTGGTTCGACGACGTTCAGCTACGTCTATGATGGCAACACGGCCCTGAGCTTCACGAACGCGGCGGGTGCAACGATCGCGATGAGCCAGTCGGATCTCAACACGCTCGTACGCGGTATCACTTATGTGAATACGTCCGCGGATCCGACGGCTGGTGATCGCACGCTCACGTTCACGGCAACTGACCTGGCCGGCAACAACAGCGCGGCTGCTGTAGCCACCGTCACCGTCGTTCCCGTCAATGATGCGCCAGTTGCAAACGATGATGGACCAGTCAGCGTCACCGAAGACACGCCGGCCACCGGCAACGTCCTGGGCAATGATAGTGACCCTGAGGGCGATACGATCACGGTCACGCAGTTCACCATCCCGGGTGTCGGGACGACGGCTGCCGGTTCCACGGCCACGATCACCGGTGTCGGCACACTGGTCATCGAGACCAACGGTGACTTCACGTTTACACCGGCTGCGAACTACAATGGCCCCGTGCCAACGGCGACCTACACCATCTCGGATGGCAATGGTGGTACGGATACTGCGGACCTCTCCTTCGCCAATGTGACACCGGTGAATGACGCGCCGGTCGCGACCAATGATGGACCGGTCTCGGTCACCGAGGACACGCCAGCTACTGGCAACGTGCTCGGCAACGATAGCGATCCGGATGGCGATACGCTCACCGTCACACAGTTTACGATCCCGGGCGTCGGCACGACAACCGCTGGCTCGACCGCGACGATCACCGGCATCGGCACGTTGGTCATCGAGACCAACGGCGACTTCACATTTACACCGGCGGCCAACTACAACGGCCCGGTCCCGACGGCCACCTACACGATCTCCGACGGTAATGGCGGCACCGACACCGCCGACCTCTCCTTCGCCAATGTGACGCCTGCCAATGATGCACCGGTCGCGACTAATGATGGTCCGGTCTCTGTCACGGAAGACACCCCCGCGACAGGTAACGTCCTCGGTAACGACTCCGATCCCGACGGCGACACACTGACCGTCACCCAGTTTGCGATCCCAGGTGTTGGGACGACGGCGGCTGGCTCGACCGCGACCATCACCGGCGTTGGTACACTGGTGATCGAGACCAACGGTGACTTCACCTTCACACCAGCCGCGAACTATAACGGTCCGGTACCAACCGCGACCTACACCATCTCCGATGGCAACGGCGGCACGGACACGGCGGACCTCTCGTTCGCTAACGTCACGCCGGTCAATGATGCGCCAGTGGCGACCAACGATGGTCCTGTGAGCGTCACGGAAGATACACCGGCCACAGGCAATGTCCTGGGCAATGACAGTGATCCCGACGGCGACACACTCACCGTCACGCAGTTCACCATCCCCGGTGTCGGCACGACGGCTGCCGGCTCCACGGCGACCATCACAGGTGTCGGCACGTTGGTCATCCAGACCAATGGTGACTTCACGTTCACGCCGGCAGCCAACTATAACGGGCCGGTTCCAACAGCTACCTACACCATCTCGGATGGCAACGGCGGCACCGACACCGCGGATCTAACCTTCGCCAACGTCACACCGGTCAATGACGCACCCGTCGCCACCAACGATGGCCCGGTCTCCGTCACCGAAGACACGCCAGCTACTGGCAACGTGCTTGGTAACGACTCCGATCCCGACGGCGACACGCTGTCAGTCACGCAGTTCACGATCCCTGGCGTCGGGACAACGGCGGCCGGATCAACCGCCACTATCACCGGTGTCGGCACGCTGGTCATCGAGACCAACGGTGACTTCACGTTCACACCGGCTGCGAATTACAACGGTCCCGTTCCGACGGCCACCTACACCATCTCGGATGGCAATGGTGGCACGGACACAGCCGACCTCTCATTCGCCAACGTCACGCCGGTCAATGATGCACCCGTGGCGACCAATGATGGCCCCGTCTCGGTCACGGAAGACACGCCGGTCAGCGGTAACGTGCTTGGTAACGACAGCGACCCCGACGGCGACACACTGACCGTCACCCAGTTTACGATCCCGGGCGTCGGCACGACGGCTGCTGGTTCTACCGCCACCATCACCGGCGTTGGTACACTGGTCATCGAGACGAACGGTGACTTCACGTTTACACCGGCTGCCAACTACAACGGTCCGGTCCCCACAGCCACCTACACCATCTCCGATGGCAACGGCGGTACCGACACTGCGGATCTAAGTTTCGCCAACGTCACTCCGGTCAATGACGCGCCCGTCGCGACCAACGATGGTCCGGTATCCGTCACCGAAGATACACCGGCCACCGGTAACGTTCTCGGCAACGACAGCGATCCAGATGGCGACACACTCACCGTCACACAGTTCACCATCCCGGGCGTCGGGACGACAACGGCCGGCTCGACCGCGACCATTACAGGTGTCGGCACCCTGGTCATCGAGACCAACGGCGACTTCACGTTCACACCGGCTGCCAACTACAACGGCCCGGTGCCGACCGCAACGTACACGATCTCCGATGGCAATGGCGGGACTGATACTGCGGACCTCTCGTTCGCCAACGTCACGCCGGTCAATGACGCACCCGTGGCGACCAATGATGGCCCCGTCTCGGTCACGGAAGATACGCCGGCCACCGGTAACGTCCTCGGCAACGACAGCGATCCAGATGGCGACACACTCACCGTCACACAGTTCACCATCCCGGGCGTCGGGACGACAACGGCCGGCTCGACCGCCACGATCACCGGCGTCGGCACCCTGGTCATCGAGACCAACGGCGACTTCACGTTCACACCGGCTGCCAACTACAACGGCCCGGTGCCGACCGCAACGTACACGATCTCCGATGGCAATGGCGGGACTGATACTGCGGACCTCTCGTTCGCCAACGTCACGCCGGTCAATGACGCACCCGTGGCGACCAATGATGGCCCCGTCTCGGTCACGGAAGATACGCCAGCAACAGGCAACGTGCTCGGCAACGACTCTGATCCCGACGGCGACACGCTGTCAGTCACGCAGTTCACGATCCCTGGCGTCGGGACAACGGCGGCCGGATCAACCGCCACCATCCCCGGTGTCGGCACTTTGGTCATCCAAACCAACGGCGACTTCACCTTTACACCGGCCGCCAACTACAATGGACCGGTGCCAACGGCGACCTACACCATCTCGGATGGCAACGGCGGCACCGATACGGCCGACCTGTCCTTCGCCAACGTCACGCCAGTGAATGACGCACCCGTGGCGACCAATGATGGCCCCGTCTCCGTCACGGAAGACACACCGGCCGCGGGTAACGTGCTCGGCAACGACAGTGATCCGGATGGCGATACGCTGACCGTTACGCAGTTCACCATCCCGGGCGTTGGCATAACGGCTGCGGGTTCTACAGCCACGATCACCGGTGTCGGCACCCTGGTCATCCAGACCAACGGCGACTTCACGTTCACACCAGCGGCCAACTACAACGGTCCTGTGCCAACCGCGACCTACACCATCTCGGATGGCAACGGCGGCACGGACACAGCCGACCTCTCCTTCGCCAACGTCACACCGGTCAATGATGCGCCCGTCGCGACCAATGATGGCCCGGTGAGCGTTACGGAAGACACACCGGCCACCGGCAACGTGCTCGGCAATGACAGTGATCCCGACGGCGATACCCTGACCGTTACCCAGTTCACCATCCCGGGTGTTGGGACGACGGCTGCCGGTTCCACGGCTACGATTACCGGCGTCGGCACCCTGGTCATTGAGACCAACGGCGACTTCACCTTCACACCGGCGGCGAACTACAATGGTCCCGTTCCGACGGCCACCTACACGATCTCCGATGGCAACGGCGGCACGGACACCGCGGATCTGTCCTTCGCCAACGTCACGCCGGTCAACGATGCACCGGTCGCCACAAATGATGGCCCGGTCTCGGTGACAGAGGATACCCCCGCGACAGGCAACGTCCTCGGCAATGATAGCGATCCAGACGGTGACACACTGACGGTGACGCAGTTCACGATCCCTGGCGTCGGCACAACGGCGGCCGGCTCGACGGCGACGATTACCGGCGTTGGTACGCTGGTCATCCAGACCAACGGCGACTTCACGTTCACACCAGCGGCCAACTACAACGGTCCTGTGCCAACCGCCACCTACACGATCTCCGATGGTAACGGTGGTACCGACACGGCCGACCTAAGCTTCGCCAACGTCACGCCGGTCAATGACGCGCCTGTGGCGACCAATGATGGTCCCATCTCGGTTACGGAAGACACGCCGGCCACTGGCAATGTGCTCGGCAATGACTCCGATCCGGACGGTGACACACTCACCGTCACCCAGTTCACCATCCCCGGTGTGGGCACGACCGCGGCCGGTTCCACCGCGACCATCACAGGCGTCGGTACCCTGGTCATCGAGACCAACGGCGACTTCACCTTCACACCGGTCACGAACTACAACGGTCCCGTCCCCACGGCCACCTACACCATCTCCGATGGCAATGGCGGCACCGACACCGCCGACCTCTCCTTCGCCAATGTGACGCCTGTCAATGATGCGCCGGTCGCGACCAATGATGGCCCTGTCTCAGTTACCGAAGACACGCCAGCCACCGGCAACGTGCTTGGCAATGATAGCGATCCGGATGGCGATACGCTCACCGTCACCCAGTTCACGATCCCAGGTGTTGGGACAACGGCTGCCGGATCGACGGCGACCATCACTGGCGTCGGCACGCTGGTCATCCAAACCAACGGCGACTTTACGTTCACGCCGGCGGCCAACTATAACGGCCCGATCCCGACGGCGACCTACACCATCTCTGATGGTAATGGCGGCACGGACACAGCCGACCTCTCGTTCGCCAACGTCACGCCAGTGAATGACGCGCCCGTGGCGACCAATGACGGACCGGTCTCCGTCACGGAAGATACGCCAGCCACCGGCAATGTGCTCGGCAACGACTCTGATCCCGATGGCGACACACTGACCGTCACACAGTTCACCATCCCGGGTGTTGGTACGACAGCGGCGGGTTCCACGGCCACGATCACCGGCGTTGGTACGCTGGTCATCCAGACCAACGGTGACTTCACATTTACACCGGCGGCGAACTACAACGGCCCTGTTCCGACGGCCACCTACACCATCTCTGATGGCAATGGCGGCACCGATACCGCGGATCTCTCCTTCGCCAACGTCACACCGGTCAACGATGCACCCGTCGCGACCAACGACGGCCCTGTCTCTGTCACCGAGGATACGCCGGCAACCGGCAATGTGCTCGGCAACGACTCTGATCCCGATGGCGACACACTGACCGTCACACAGTTCACCATCCCGGGTGTTGGTACGACAGCGGCGGGTTCCACGGCGACGATCACCGGCGTCGGTACGCTGGTCATTGAGACCAACGGTGACTTCACGTTTACACCGGCGACCAACTACAACGGTCCTGTGCCGACAGCCACCTACACCATCTCCGATGGCAATGGTGGTACAGACACGGCGGATCTGTCCTTCGCCAATGTGACACCGGTGAATGACGCGCCGGTGGCGACCAATGATGGCCCGGTCTCTGTCACGGAAGATACCCCCGCGACAGGCAACGTGCTCGGCAATGACTCCGATCCCGACGGCGATACACTGACGGTGACGCAGTTCACCATCCCTGGCGTCGGCACAACAACGGCTGGCTCAACGGCCACGATTACAGGCGTCGGTACATTGGTCATCCAGACCAACGGCGACTTTACGTTTACGCCAGCGGCTAACTACAATGGCCCGGTCCCAACCGCGACGTACACGATCTCGGACGGCAATGGTGGCACCGATACCGCGGATCTCTCCTTCGCCAACGTCACACCGGTCAACGATGCGCCGGTGGCCACGAATGATGGACCAGTGAGCGTCACTGAGGATACGCCAGCCACGGGCAACGTGCTCGGCAACGACTCGGATCCAGACGGTGACACGCTGACGGTCACCCAGTTCACCATTCCCGGTGTCGGCACAACAGCTGCCGGTTCCACGGCCACGATCACCGGTGTCGGCACGCTGGTCATCGAGACCAACGGCGACTTCACGTTCACACCGGCCGCGAACTACAACGGGCCGGTTCCAACAGCCACCTACACCATCTCGGATGGCAACGGCGGCACAGACACAGCCGACCTCTCCTTCGCCAACGTCACACCGGTCAATGATGCGCCCGTCGCGACCAACGATGGTCCAGTCTCGGTCACCGAGGACACGCCAGCAACAGGTAACGTGCTCGGCAATGACAGTGATCCCGACGGTGATACGCTCACCGTCACACAGTTCACGATCCCGGGCGTTGGTACGACGACCGCTGGTTCTACGGCCACGATCACCGGCGTCGGTACGCTGGTCATTGAGACCAACGGTGACTTCACGTTCACACCGGCGGCCAACTATAACGGTCCTGTCCCCACCGCGACCTACACCATCTCGGATGGCAACGGCGGCACCGATACGGCTGATCTCTCCTTCGCCAACGTCACGCCGGTCAATGATGCGCCGTTCGCGACCAACGATGGGCCGATCACGGTCACGGAAGATACGCCGGCAACCGGCAACGTGCTCGGCAACGACAGTGATCCTGATGGCGATACACTGACCGTCACGCAGTTCACGATCCCGGGTGTCGGCACGACAGTTGCCGGATCGACCGCCACCATCACCGGCGTTGGTACGCTGGTCATCGAGGCTAACGGCGACTTCACGTTCACACCAGCGGCCAACTACAACGGGCCGGTCCCAACCGCGACCTACACCATCTCCGATGGCAACGGCGGCACCGACACGGCCGACCTCTCCTTCGCCAACGTCACACCGGTCAATGATGCGCCTGTGGCCACGAATGATGGACCAGTGAGCGTCACTGAGGATACGCCAGCCACAGGCAACGTGTTGGGCAATGACAGTGATCCCGACGGTGATACACTGACCGTCACCCAGTTCACCATCCCTGGCGTCGGGACGACGGCGGCCGGATCAACGGCTACGATCCCCGGTGTCGGTACACTTTGCTCATCGAGACCAACGGCGACTTCACGTTCACGCCGGCGGCCAACTACAATGGTCCGGTCCCCACCGCGACCTACACCATCTCCGATGGTAACGGCGGCACCGACACAGCGGATCTCTCCTTCGCCAACGTCACACCGGTCAACGATGCACCCGTCGCGACCAACGATGGTCCAGTCTCGGTCACCGAAGACACGCCAGCCACGGGCAATGTGCTCGGCAATGACAGCGATCCCGACGGCGATACGCTGACCGTCACACAGTTCACCATCCCGGGTGTTGGTACGACGGCGGCCGGATCGACGGCGACCATCACTGGTGTCGGCACGCTGGTCATCGAGACGAACGGTGACTTCACCTTCACACCGGCCACGAACTACAACGGTCCCGTCCCGACGGCCACATACACCATCTCCGATGGCAACGGCGGCACCGACACAGCCGACCTAACCTTTGCTAACGTCACGCCGGTCAATGACGCGCCGGTGGCCACGAATGATGGGCCGATCACGGTCACGGAAGATACGCCGGCAACCGGCAACGTGCTCGGCAACGACAGTGATCCTGATGGCGATACACTGACCGTCACGCAGTTCACGATCCCGGGTGTCGGCACGACAGTTGCCGGATCGACCGCCACCATCACCGGCGTTGGTACGCTGGTCATCCAAACCAACGGCGACTTCACGTTTACACCTGCCGCCAACTACAACGGCCCGGTCCCAACCGCGACCTACACCATCTCCGATGGCAATGGCGGCACCGATACAGCAGACCTTTCCTTCGCCAACGTCACACCGGTCAATGATGCGCCTGTGGCCACGAATGATGGTCCGGTGAGCGTCACTGAGGATACGCCAGCCACAGGCAATGTGCTCGGCAACGACTCCGATCCCGATGGCGATACGCTGACGGTCACCCAGTTCACGATCCCGGGCGTCGGGACAACAGCTGCCGGCTCCACGGCGACGATCACGGGTGTCGGGACACTGGTCATCGAGACCAACGGTGACTTCACCTTCACGCCAACCCCTGGTTATAATGGACCTGTTCCGACGGCGACCTACACGATCTCCGACGGTAATGGCGGCACGGACACAGCCAATCTCTCGTTCGCCGATGTCGGTGCAGTCAATGATGCCCCAGTGGCCACCAACGACGGCCCCATCTCGGTCACGGAAGATACCCCCGCTACAGGCAACGTGCTCGGCAATGACAGTGATCCTGACGGTGATGCGCTGACCGTCACGCAGTTCACCATCCCGGGTGTCGGAACGACAGCTGCCGGATCGACCGCGACGATCACCGGCGTTGGTACGCTCGTCATCGAGACAAACGGTGATTTTACCTTCACACCGGCTGCGAATTACAACGGTCCTGTACCGACCGCCACCTACACTATCTCCGATGGCAATGGCGGTACCGACACTGCGGATCTCTCCTTCGCCAACGTCACGCCTGTCAATGATGCACCGGTCGCGACCAATGATGGTCCGATCACGGTGACGGAAGACACCCCCGCGACAGGCAACGTCCTCGGCAACGATAGTGATCCGGATGGCGATGCCCTGACGGTCACCCAGTTCACCATCCCGGGTGTTGGCACGACGGCGGCCGGCTCTACGGCGACGATCACAGGTGTCGGCACGCTCGTCATCCAGACCAACGGTGACTTTACGTTCACGCCAGCCGCCAACTACAACGGTCCGGTACCAACAGCCACCTATACGATCTCCGATGGCAACGGCGGCACGGACACAGCCGACCTCTCCTTCGCCAACGTCACACCGGTCAATGATGCACCGGTCGCGACCAATGATGGTCCTGTCTCCGTCACAGAAGACACGCCGGCCACCGGCAATGTCCTCGGCAATGACAGTGATCCTGACGGCGACACACTGACCGTCACCCAGTTTGCGATCCCAGGTGTTGGGACGACGGCGGCTGGCTCGACCGCGACCATCACCGGTGTCGGCACCCTGGTCATCGAGACCAACGGTGACTTCACATTCACACCGGTGGCCAACTACAACGGCCCAGTCCCCACCGCGACCTACACCATCTCCGATGGCAACGGCGGCACGGACACAGCCGACCTCTCCTTCGCCAACGTCACGCCAGTGAATGATGCGCCCGTCGCAACCAATGACGGCCCGGTCTTGGTCACGGAAGACACGCCGGCCACGGGCAACGTGCTTGGTAACGACAGCGACCCAGACGGTGACACACTCACTGTTACCCAGTTCACCATCCCCGGTGTCGGTACGACGGCGGCCGGCACCACCGCGACGATTACCGGCGTTGGTACGCTGGTCATCGAGACAAATGGTGATTTTACCTTCACACCGGCGGCCAATTACAACGGCCCGGTCCCGACGGCGACCTATACGGTCTCTGACGGCAACGGCGGGACCGACACTGCCGACCTCTCCTTCGCCAACGTCACGCCGGTCAATGATGCACCGGTCGCGACCAACGACGGTCCTGTGAGCGTTACTGAGGATACGCCGGCCACGGGTAACGTCCTCGGCAACGATAGTGATCCAGATGGCGATGCCCTGACGGTCACCCAGTTCACGATCCCGGGTGTCGGCACGACAGCGGCGGGGTCCACAGCCACGATCACCGGTGTTGGGACCATGGTTATCCAGACCAATGGCGACTTCACGTTCACACCGGCTGCCAACTACAACGGCCCGGTGCCGACCGCCACCTACACGATCTCCGATGGTAACGGTGGTACCGACACGGCCGACCTAAGCTTCGCCAACGTCACTCCGGTCAATGACGCACCCGTGGCGACCAATGATGGCCCCGTCTCGGTCACGGAAGATACGCCGGCCACCGGTAACGTCCTCGGCAACGACAGCGATCCAGATGGCGACACACTCACCGTCACACAGTTCACCATCCCGGGCGTCGGGACGACAACGGCCGGCTCGACCGCCACGATCACCGGCGTCGGCACCCTGGTCATCGAGACCAACGGCGACTTCACGTTTACACCGGCTGCCAACTACAACGGTCCGGTCCCCACAGCCACCTACACCATCTCCGATGGCAACGGCGGTACCGACACCGCGGACCTCTCGTTCGCCAACGTCACACCCGTCAATGACGCGCCTGTGGCCACCAACGATGGTCCGGTCTCCGTCACGGAAGACACACCGGCAACGGGTAATGTGCTCGGCAATGACTCTGACCCAGACGGTGACACACTCACCGTCACGCAGTTCACGATCCCGGGCGTCGGGACGACAACGGCCGGCTCGACCGCCACGATCACAGGTGTCGGCACCCTGGTCATTCAGACCAACGGCGACTTCACGTTCACGCCGGCCCCTGGTTACAATGGACCTGTTCCGACTGCCACCTATGCGATCTCAGACGGTAATGGCGGCACGGACACAGCCAATCTTTCGTTCGCCAACGTCACGCCGGTCAATGATGCGCCAGTGGCGACCAATGATGGCCCCGTCTCGGTCACGGAAGATACGCCAGCCACCGGCAATGTGCTCGGCAACGACTCTGATCCTGACGGTGACACGCTGACGGTCACCCAGTTCACCATTCCCGGTGTCGGCACAACAGCTGCCGGTTCCACGGCCACGATCACCGGTGTCGGCACACTGGTCATTGAGACCAACGGCGACTTCACATTCACACCGGCGGCGAACTACAACGGGCCGGTTCCAACAGCCACCTACACCATCTCCGATGGTAACGGCGGCACGGACACAGCTGACCTAAGCTTCGCCAACGTCACTCCGGTCAATGACGCACCCGTGGCGACCAATGATGGCCCGGTCTCCGTCACCGAAGATACGCCGGCCACAGGCAACGTCCTCGGCAATGATAGTGATCCCGACGGCGATGCCCTGACCGTCACGCAGTTCACGATCCCTGGCGTCGGTACGACAGCCGCGGGTTCCACTGCGACGATCACAGGTGTCGGCACGCTGGTCATCGAGACCAATGGTGACTTCACCTTCACGCCGGCGGCCAACTATAATGGTCCGGTCCCAACGGCGACCTACACCATCTCCGATGGCAACGGCGGGACCGACACCGCGGACCTGTCCTTCGCCAACGTCACGCCAGTCAATGACGCGCCGGTCGCTACCAACGATGGGCCAATCAGCGTTACCGAAGACACGCCAGCTACTGGCAATGTGCTCGGCAACGATAGCGATCCGGACGGCGATACGCTGACGGTCACCCAGTTCACCATCCCCGGTGTCGGCACGACAACGGCCGGCTCCACGGCGACGATCACCGGCGTTGGTACACTGGTCATCGAGACGAACGGTGACTTCACCTTCACGCCGGCCGCCAACTACAACGGTCCCGTACCGACTGCCACCTACACCATCTCCGATGGCAATGGTGGTACGGACACAGCCGACCTCTCCTTCGCCAACGTGACACCCGTCAATGATGCACCGGTCGCGACGAACGATGGACCAATCAGCGTCACGGAAGACACGCCGGCCACAGGCAATGTCCTGGGCAATGACTCTGATCCAGACGGCGATACGCTGACGGTCACCCAGTTCACCATCCCAGGAGTCGGAACAACGGCAGCGGGCTCCACTGCCACGATCACTGGTGTCGGCACCCTGGTCATCGAGACGAATGGTGACTTCACCTTCACGCCGGCCGCTGGATACAATGGACCGGTCCCGACTGCCACATACACGATCTCGGATGGCAACGGCGGCACCGACACAGCCAATCTCTCGTTCGCCGATGTCGGTGCAGTCAATGATGCCCCAGTGGCCACCGACGATGGTCCGGTGAGCGTCACGGAAGATACGCCGGCCACAGGCAATGTCCTCGGCAATGATAGTGATCCCGACGGTGATACGCTGACCGTCACGCAGTTTACGATCCCGGGCGTCGGGACGACGACCGCTGGTTCTACGGCCACGATCACCGGCGTCGGCACACTGGTCATCGAGACCAATGGCGACTTTACCTTCACGCCGGCCGCCAACTACAACGGTCCGGTACCAACCGCCACGTATACGATCTCGGATGGTAACGGCGGCACTGACACGGCGGACTTGTCCTTCGCCAACGTCACACCGGTCAACGACGCGCCAGTGGCGACCAATGATGGCCCCGTCTCTGTCACTGAGGATACGCCGGCCACGGGTAACGTCCTCGGCAACGACTCCGATCCCGACGGCGATGCCCTGACGGTCACGCAGTTCACCATCCCTGGCGTCGGCACGACGACGGCCGGCTCCACGGCCACGATCACCGGCGTTGGTACACTGGTCATCGAGACCAATGGCGACTTCACCTTCACGCCTGCTGCCAATTACAATGGACCGGTACCAACTGCCACTTACACCATCTCCGATGGCAACGGCGGCACGGATACCGCGGACCTCTCCTTCGCCAACGTGACACCGGTCAATGATGCGCCGGTCGCGACGAACGATGGTCCGGTATCCGTCACCGAAGACACGCCGGTCACGGGTAACGTGCTCGGCAACGACTCCGATCCAGACGGTGATACGATCACGGTCACACAGTTCACGATCTCAGGTGTTGGCACAACAGCTGCCGGTTCCACGGCCACGATTACAGGCGTCGGCACGCTGGTCATCGAGACCAACGGCGACTTCACGTTCACACCGGCGGCCAACTACAACGGCCCGGTCCCAACGGCCACCTACACGATCTCCGATGGCAACGGCGGCACCGATACGGCGGACCTCTCCTTCGCGAACGTTACGCCGATCAACGATGCACCGGTCGCGACCAACGACGGCCCCATCTCGGTCACAGAAGATACCCCCGCGACAGGCAACGTCCTCGGCAATGATAGCGACCCAGACGGTGACACACTGACGGTGACGCAGTTCACCATCCCGGGTGTCGGCACGACGGCTGCTGGCTCCACGGCCACGATCACAGGTGTTGGTACGCTGGTCATTGAGACCAACGGTGACTTCACGTTTACACCAGCGACCAACTACAACGGTCCGGTACCAACGGCCACCTACACCATCTCGGATGGGAACGGCGGTACCGACACGGCGGACCTCTCGTTCGCCAACGTCACACCGGTCAATGATGCACCGGTCGCGACCAACGATGGACCGGTGAGCGTCACGGAAGACACGCCCGCCACAGGCAACGTCCTCGGCAACGACTCTGACCCCGACGGCGACACACTCACCGTCACCCAGTTCACCATCCCGGGCGTCGGGACGACGGCGGCCGGTTCTACGGCCACGATCACCGGTGTCGGGACGCTGGTCATCGAGACCAATGGTGACTTCACCTTCACGCCGGCGGCCAACTATAATGGTCCGGTCCCAACGGCGACCTACACCATCTCCGATGGCAACGGCGGTACCGACACGGCGGACCTGTCGTTCCCAACGGCCACCTGCCAACGTGACGCCTGTCAATGATGCACCGGTGGCGACCAACGATGGTCCGGTATCCGTTACTGAGGATACGCCGGCCACCGGCAACGTGCTTGGCAACGACAGTGATCCCGACGGCGATGCCCTGACGGTCACGCAGTTCACCATCCCTGGTTGGTCGGCACGACGACGTTTACGCCTGGTTCTACGGCCACGATCACCGGCGTCGCCAACGGTACACAATGATGCACCGGTCGCGACCAACGATGGTCATCGAGACTAACGGCTCGGCAACGACTTCACGGTTTCACACCTGCCCCAACGGCGGCCGGTTACACCGGTGTCGGACCGGTCATCGAGACCAACGGCGACTTCACTTACACCATCTCGGATGGATGGCAACGGCGGTACCGAACGGCGGTACCGACACACCGGTGGCGCAACGACCTCTCGTTCGCCAACGTGACACCGGTCAACGACGCAGCTGGTGTCGGCCGACGACCGCTGGTCTACGGCCACGATCACCGGCGTCGGATGGTCCGGTGACTTCCGTACACCCGCGACCAAACTACAACGGTTCCAACGGAAGACACGCCCGACCTCTCGTTCGCCACGGGTAATGTGCTCGGCAATGGACTCTCCGTTACTGAAGACGCCAGCCCAGACGGTGACACTCTCACCGTCACACAATTCACCATCCCGGGCGTTGGCACAACAACAGCTGGGTCGACCGCGACCATCACCGGTGTTGGACTCTGACCCACACGTCACACAATTCACCATCCCGGGCGTGGCACAACAACAGCTGGGTCACCGCGACCATCACCGGTGTTGGCACACTGGTCATTGAGACCAACGGCGACTTCACGTTTACGCCGGCCACGAACTACAATGGGCCTGTGCCGACAGCCACCTACACCATCTCCGATGGCAACGGTGGTACCGACACAGCCGACCTGACCTTCGCCAACGTCACGCCGGTCAACGACGCCCCGGTCGCGACGAACGATGGACCAGTCTCCGTCACCGAGGATACGCCGGCCACTGGCAATGTGCTCGGCAACGACTCCGACCCCGACGGCGATACGCTGACGGTCACCCAGTTTACGATCCCCGGCGTTGGCACAACAACGGCCGGCTCGACCGCGACCATCACCGGTGTCGGTACGCTGGTCATCGAGACCAACGGCGACTTCACGTTTACACCTGCCGCCAACTACAACGGCCCCGTGCCAACCGCCACCTACACCATCTCCGATGGCAACGGCGGCACCGATACCGCGGATCTGTCCTTCGCCAACGTCACGCCGGTCAATGACGCGCCGGATGCCGTTCACGACGGACCAGTCACTGTCACCGAAAACACCCCAGCCACAGGCAACGTCCTCGGCAATGACTCTGATCCCGATGGCGATACGCTGACGGTCACGCAGTTTACCGTGGCCGGTGTTCCCGGCACCTTCGCGGCTGGCTCCACGGCGACCATTCCAGGTGTTGGCACGTTGATCATTCAAGCCAATGGTGATGCGACCTTCACACCGGCAACCAACTACATTGGCCCGATTCCGACAGCCACCTACACCGTTTCGGATGGCAATGGCGGCACGGACACCGCCGACATCACATTCAACGACGTCGTACCGTCAAACTCTCCGCCGACGGCTGTGAATGACACGACGGTGACCGACGAGAACCGGCCAGTCACCATTCCAGTTCTCGCGAATGATACTGATAGCGACGGCGACACTCTGAGCGTGACCACTGCGACCGCAACGAACGGCACCGTCGTCGTCAATGCGAACGGTACGGTCACCTATACGCCAGCGCCTGGCTTTGTTGGAACCGCCACGATCAGTTACTCCATAAGTGACGGCAACGGTGGAACAGCATCCGCGGTCGTTACAGTCACTGTCCGTCAGGTCATCGGCCCCGACACTGAAGAAACGCCTGACCTGCCACCTCCGAGCGACCCATTTGTTCCAGAGGACGTCGAGGCCGACGGTGCCATCCTGGATGCCTTGAATGCGATCAATGGCGTCAATCCAAACAACGGCATTGACGTCGATGGCATTGTTCTGGCTGCGACCAATGACATTGCCTCGCTACATGGCTTGGATGCTGCGTCCAATCGGTTGAGCGACAGCCGAGTTTGGGAATTACTGGCATATGCTGATGAGCAGGGCGGGCGCCTTGCCGGCTTTGATGTCGAAGGCTTGACCGGCTTCTCCTTGCGTCTCGGCTTGCTCGACAACTTCGCTGGCACCAGCGACAAGGACCAGGTGATCATCGAAGCGTTGGTGCGCGAAAAGGTGCTGATGGTCCAGGTTTCGAACAACGTATCGGATGACGCAAAGACGATCGTCGAGTATCGCTTCAGCCGTGCCGACGGCAGCCCGCTTCCGGCTTGGCTGGATCGGGTTGGCAGTACGTTGCTTCTCGGCGAGCGTCCTGCCGATGTGGAACAGCTCAAGTTGCGCATCGAGGTTGTCTATTCAGATGGAACCAGCGAGTCGCGGGCGGTCAAGATTGAAGCAAACTCTGGCGAGATCCAGCCGTTCAGCCAGCAGCAGGCGTCAGCTGCACCCAAGATGTTCGCTGAGCAGTTCAATCCGACGACGGTCCCGGCTGAAGAAGGCGTGCAGGAACTGTCCCGCATGCTCAAGAAGTCGGCGCAGTAGGCAGGCCTACCAACACTTGCCACTGGGAGCGACGAGCCGGGCGACGGTTTGACCGGCTTGTTCGCCGACGCCGTTTGCCGTTCGGTTCGCTGATCTACCGAGCAGATCGGCGGCAGTGACGGGCTGCCGCCACGACCACAATTCCTACTATCATCCAGAGCAACAGGTCTTGTTGAAAGGCAGGTGACGACCGGGTCGTTCCGTGTCAGAGTCTCTACTTGGCTTGGTCGTCGCCGGTTTGACCATGCTTGATCGTAATTACCCAAGCTGCCTGACCGACAGAACACAGCGCGATCGAAAACGCGCGAGGAGCACAAGAATGCAGACGCGCACGGATGCTTTCATCGAGTCACTGGACGAACAGGTTGCAGCCATCGCCGAAGCATGTACTGCCTGCGGTGCTTGTGCCGACGTCTGCCCGACAGTTCCAATGACTGTCACCGACGAAATCACATCCCATGATCTGACATCCGGCGTACGCGATATCTTGCGCGGCAAGGAGGCACCGGACGCATCCAAGACATGGGCGCGAACGTGCTGCAGCACCGGCGCCTGCCTTTCAGTTTGCGATTACGGCGTCAATCCTCGCTTCATGCTAACGATGGCCCGGCGGGCCATGAGCCAATTCATCGAGCCAGACGTGCGGAAAACCGAAGGCAAAGATGCATTCCAAAAGATGAGCCGGGGAGTCAAGATCCTCTCGCGTCTGACCTTGCCGCCGGAACTCCTGATGCGCCTCAGTCCGAAATCCAAGCCTGACCGGCAGGAAAGGCCCGACTACGTTTTCTATACCGGATGCAATATGCTCAAGACACCGCACATCGGGCTTCTCTGTCTCGACGTGATGGATCGGCTTGGAGTGACCTACGAGGTGCAGGGCGGTCCAGGGGCCTGCTGCGGCATCCTGCAGGCACGGCCTGGCGATACAGAGAACAGCGGACGCCAAGCCTTCACTACTCTGGACAAGTTTGCCGCTTCCGGCACGTCCAAGGTGCTGTCGTGGTGCCCGACCTGCCAAATCCAGTTCGGGGAAACCATGTCCCCCAAGTACAAATCTATCACCGGTACCGACCTGGATATCACAATGTTCCCGGTGTACCTCGCGAGCCAGCTGGACCGCTTGCGGCCGCACCTGACCACACCGGTCAACAAGCGTGTGGCGATTTACGAATACGCCGGCGAGCTCGGTGTCATGGAGGCGGTGCGTGCCCTCTTGAATGCTATTCCAGGGGTAGAGATCGTCGAGATCGACACTTCAAGCATTGGCTACAACAACACGTCTCTGGCACCGCTCGGGACTTATCATAAGCGAAACATGATGGCAGCGTTGGATGATGCCGAGGCAGCCGGTATTGATATGTTCGTCGGAATCTATCACGGGGACCATCGGGCCTTGGCAGCCCATGAAGACAATCGTCCGTTTGTTGTCGGTAACTACATGGAACTTGTCGGAGAAAGCATGGGCATTGTCGTTGCTGATCGCTACAAGGAGCTGAAGCTGTTGCAAGACGCCGATGCCATTGTTGCGGCTTCGATGGATCAGATCGATGCCTATGGGCTGGATCCAGAAGTCGTGCGCGACGTGGTTGTTTCCGATTTGCTTGCAGACTAGCCACAGTCTTTGTGCGGACGCTGATGGCTCAGCAGCCTGATCAGACAAGAGACTGACCACCCGACGCCCTGGTCGTGGCATCAAGCGTATCCAAATGCTGATAATCCTGCCTTACAGAAGGTCTTGGGTGTGGAAATTTCCCGCGGCCGTTGGGAGTCTCGATAGTCTGCGGCGACAATCGCGGAAGATTGGCGGCGTAGCGCAAGGGTTCAGGTATGACGATAGAGACCGAGTGGCGTGACTACGATGTGGTTGTTGTGGGTTCAGGCGGGTCTGGCAGCATGGCGGCGCACGCAGCAGCCGAAACCGGTGCGCGCGTCCTTGTCGTGTCGAAAGACCCGATTGGCTGCTCGGACACTAAAATCTCGGAAGGCGCTGTCACGGTTCGCCAGACCGGTGATGATACGGACACCGAGGATACGCTCTCCGAGAACGTCAAGTTGGCCGGCGGAGATTTGCCGCTACAGTCGATTACCGATGCCTTCGCGCAGGACAGCAAAGAAGCCTATGATACCTATCGTGCACACGGGCTCAGGCCATCAATTGATGCATCCGGGAGCAAGCCACAGGCGATGCCTTTGCCGCTCGGTGGCCACACCAGGCGACGCACCGTCGGTCACGCCAACAACGGCGTTGCGTTTGGCCACGCCGGCTGGCAGGCGGTTATTCAGAACAACGGGATCGACTACCTGGAAGACTCCTGGTTTCTCGAAATTGTTACGTCGGAGACCGATGGCAAGCAGGCCGTTGTTGGCGGCCTAATCTACGATGCCTCGCGAGGTCAGCTGGTCGCCGTACGCGCACCATCAGTTGTGCTTGCCTCAGGCGGGCTTTCCACATTGTACTTCCCGAAGACGGATACCATGCGTGGCAACACTGGCGACTCCTACGCCATCGCCGCCCGCGCCGGTGCCGATCTAGTCGATATGGAGCAAGTTCAGTTTTTGCCATTCTGCCTGACGTCACCACCGTCGTTTGAAGGACTGCTGTGCGGTGAACCTGTGACCGCGAGTTATCTCGGCGTGCTGCGCGACAAGAATGGCAAGGTGATCCTGGATGGCATCTATCTCCGGACACGGGCGGAATGCTCCGCAGCAATTATGCGTGCGGTCGAGGATGGTCGCGGAAGCCCCAATGGCGGTGCCTATCTCGACATGACCGCCAACATGAAACAACCGCGCTCGGGACCGTATTTCTATCGCTTCCTTGAAACCTGCCTGCCATCGTGCCTGCAGAATGCACGACAGGCGTTAGGCAAAAAGGCAGGTAAGGTTGAAGAACCGTGGGAAGTCCGGCCCGGTGCTCACTATTCCATGGGTGGGCTGAGAGCTAATGCGCACGGGGCTTCTGCTGCCGGCGACGGCGATGGAGATACGACGCTCGGCATTGCCGGCTTGTTTGCGGCTGGCCAGGCGATGGGCGGTGTGTTTGGCGCCAACCGGCTTGGTTCAACGTCCCTGACGGAAAACGGTGTCTTCGGTAATCGTGCCGGTCGCGCAGCAGCGGAGCATGCAAGAGATGCCACCGGCAGCCACGATGACGCAGCGTTCGAGCCGATGATCAAGGCCGTTCAAAAGCGGTTCGGCCAGAGCGGCAGCGTTTCCGCCTCGAAACTCAAACTTGAGCTGCAAAAGGAATGTTGGGAGTGCATTGGTCCCATCCGGACGGCGGATAAGCTTGCGCGCATGGAGCACCTGCTCGCCAACTGGACGCAGCAACTGGATGATGTCGCTATTCCGGCGTACGCCACTTGGAACCAGGCCTTCATCGAGTTTGAAGAATTGCGCAACATGCTGGAGACGGCCAAAGCGGTACAATTGGCGGCAACTGAGCGCGACGGAAGTCTCGGCGGCCATGTGCGCCTGGATAGAGGCTCAATATCCGCGTTCACGCAGCCCTATTCCACTGTCGTACGTCGCTCCAGGAACGAGGTTTGGCAGGTTGAGCGTGCCACGCGCGAGGGTACGCCCTTCAACCGGATCGTGAGCTACAAGGTGCAGGACACCTGGCGGAAACTGCAAGCCAAGGCGCTTCGGCTGATGCCGATGTCCATGCAGGACAAGATACTGGAGAAGCGATACAAGGCGATCATGGGTGCGGGTGGTGCTGCACCCGAAGTCCAGCCCGGCAGCGTTGAAGCAGCCGTTGGCGATGCTGCGTGATGCTGCTGATCGCGACACGGACTGGCGCTGGTGGTCGGGTCAGTCCAAGCCCCCAGCGCCGCGACGAGCGAGCAGCCATCAATTTAGGATTTACTGAAGTATGAAGTTCGAAATCGTCCTGCACCGCGATGGCGTGACAGAGAGCGTTGAGTTCAACTATGTCAAGCGCGAGGACGGGGAACGTCCGATGGCGCTCGATGTCTTGCTCCAAGCGCAAGCCACAACATTGCCGGACCTTGCCTTTCGATACGGCTGTCGCGCGCGCAACTGTGGCGTCTGCACCATTGATATCAATGACAAACCGCGTATTGCCTGTCGCGCCCGCGTCCGCGATGGCGACAAGCTGAGCCCCTGTGCGTCATTGCCGGTGTTGAGCGACCTCGTGGTCCGCCGGGATGGCATTGCTCGCCAGATGCAGGGCCGCCTGCCAAGTGGTGGCGGCGCAAACGATCTTAACGTCGAGGCGCCGCAGGCCTATCACGATCTCACAGCCTGCATTGAATGTTACGCCTGCCTCGACAACTGCCCCATGCACGCGCGCAACTTCGGTGACAAGGTTCCGGGCGATGTTGCCGTTGATGATCTGCCGGATGCATCGCAAGGTTATCGCTGGGGCAATCCGTTTTCACTCCTGAAGCTGGAACGGATCAGACTGGACCCAATCACCTCGCAAGCGGATAAGGATGCTGCCGTCGATAGTGCGATCGAGCTGGGTCTGGACGCATGCGTTGAGTGTCCCGGATGCAAGTGTGGCGTCGGCATTGACCTGAAACGCCAAGTGGTCGGCTCGCTGCTCGAGGCGGCAAAGGATCGTATCTGACAAACCTGAACTCTTTGGAATGGAACGGCTGGATGTCTGGTGAGGACCTTTGTTATCTTTCGATCGATGAACTCAGCGCGAAGGTTCGTTCGCGCGCTGTATCGCCGGTTGAGATTGTCGACGCGTTGCTGGCCCGCATTGAGCAGCACAACAGCGCGCTGATTGCTTATCTGCACGTAGATGCCGAAGGCGCCAGAAGTGCCGCGAAGGCAGCGGAGATCGAGATTGCTTCCGGCGGATATCGCGGGCCTTTGCATGGTATACCCGTGGCCTACAAAGACATCTTTCATGTCCAGGGGCTGCCAACAACTGCCAACTCCCGCTTGATGGATGGCTACGTCGCCTCCGCGGATTGCACGGTTGCAAGCCGGTTGCGGCAGGCCGGCGCGATATGCATGGGCAAGCTCAATACCATCGAGTTCGCGTCCGGCAGCATGGAAGTCCTGGGTGATGCCCTCAATCCGTGGCACACCGGGCGCCATCCCGGCGGATCCAGCTCCGGCTCCGGTGTCGCGCTCGCCGCTAGCCTGGTTCACGGGGCCATGGGTAGTGACACCGGCGGGTCTATCCGCATTCCGGCATCACTTTGCGGCGTCGTTGGCTTGAAACCAACCTATGGACGGATCAGCCGGTTTGGCATTCTCCCGCTGAGCTGGAGCCTCGATCACGCCGGCCCCATGGCGCGAACCGTTACTGATGCCGCGCACATGTTGCAGGTGATTGCCGGTCAAGATCACAACGACCCGAGTGCCGCCGCGCGTGAGGTTCCTGATTACGCCTCGGCTTTAAGCGGCAGCATCAAAGACCTCCGCATCGGTGTTCCGAAAAACTACTTCTTCGAAGCCTCTGACTCGGAGGTCATTCAGGCCGTGCAAGTCGCCATCGCTGTGTTGGAAAGCCTCGGTGCAGACGTGAAGGAAATTGAACTTCCGGCCTGCACATATGCATCTGCTGCGTCCTGGTCGATCGCCTATAGCGAGTCGTTCTCGCTTCACCGTGAGCGCTTCTTTGCACGCGCACGTGACTACACGCCGGCGTTCCTGCACAAGATCACCGGCGCTGCATTGCTGACGAGTGATGAGCTTCAGACCGCGCAACGCCTGCGCGAGAGGGTGACAACTGAGTTTGTCGAGGCGCTTCGGGAAGTCGATGTGATCGTGTCGCCGACAACTGCCTTCACTGCTCATCCTATCGCCGGGGCGGCACCGGAGTCCGTAACGCACAGCCTGACACGTCCCGTGAGCCTAACCGGTTTGCCCAGCCTGGCCATACCGTGCGGGTTTGCTTCCGGCGGCCTGCCCGTCAGCATGGAAATCACCGGACGGGCCTGGGACGAAGCAACGGTCCTGCGTCTCGGCCACGCCTACGAGCAGGCAACAGATTGGGGCAAGCATCGCGCGCCGCTCAACGATGAGTCGGACCCACCGGAGCACGCTCCGGTCGCGGCTCTTCCATCTGCCATCTCGCCAGACTGGGTCATGGACTATGCGCGGCTGGCAGGTTTGACGTTTGTCAGCGAAGAAGATGCAGAGCCGCTTGCACAGTCCATCGGTCCGCACAAAACGCAACTTGCGCGCGCCCTGGAAACCATCGAGACGAGTTTGGAACCCGCGGTCCGGCCGGCTCGATAGTGGCGGGGAGCTGCAGGTCACTTGATTCCACTTTTCGTTGGCTAACGGCATATGCCTGGGTGATAGTCAATTTGGTGGAGGTCTTCCGCCAGCAATCCGTGACATCCCGAAGAGAGAACCATGGGGAAAGTACTCACCGACAGGCAAATCGCGCAGTACCAGAACGATGGCTTTCTCCATCCTGTGCAGATCATTTCGCCGGATGAAGCCGCGCAGATGCGGCAGGAACTTGAGCAGATTGAGAAGGATCATCCCGAAGTCTTAGTCGGGGCCGGGCGCAATAATGCACACCTTGTGCTGCCCTTTCTCGACGCGTTCGTTCACAATCAGCGCATGCTCGATGTCGTTGAAGACTTGATCGGTCCGGACATTCTTGTCTGGGCGAGCGTGCTGTTCATCAAGGAACCCAAAGATCCGGGCTACGTCAGCTGGCACCAGGACTATACCCACATGGGTTTGGAGCCACATGCCGGCGTATCTGCCTGGCTCGCTCTGACGCCGAGCACAGTTGAGTCAGGTTGCATGCGCATGATCTCCGGCTCCCACCGCAGCGAGATCCTTGAGCACCACGATACGTTTGACGAAGACAATATCTTAACGCGTGGCCAGACGATCCACGATGTTGACGAGAGCAAGGCCGTGGATCTGGTGCTGCAGCCTGGCGAAATCTCGCTGCATCATCCACATACGATCCATGCCTCATCACCCAATCTCAGCACCGAACGGCGGATTGGCTTCACGATACAGAGCTATATCCCACCGCACGTGCGCCAAACCAAGATTCCCGGTCATGTGCAGCGGGCACGTGGCCGGGATACGTATCAGCATATGATAGAGGTTCAAAGGCCGGGCGCGCCCCTCACACCTGGCGACATTGCAACCAGGGACAAGATCAACCAATTGCTGGCCGAACTGCTCTATGACGGCGCCGAACAAAGGCGAAATCTCTAGACAGATCGGCAACTTACCTTGGCAAGGTTCTGCACGAGCCATACATGGATGGCATGATCCGGCTGAAGCCGCGTCGATACTCCGACTTCAGCTTAATCGGATTACCACTCGATGACTTCGATATCCTGGAAGTTCAGCGAACTTCCGTCGGCAAACACGATCTCACCGTCGGCATCCTGGCTCAGCAATAGTTGATCGGACGATTGATCCACAATCGACCCCTCGGTCAACTGGATCGTCCAATCCTGGTTCATCGTGCCGAGATCTCCTGCTGCGTTCATGCCACCAAGATCTACGGTGTCGATCCAATTCGCCCCCTGGCCTCCAGCAACAAAGTCTGACCCAGCGCCTTCACCGAAGACAAACAGGTCATCACCTGCACCACCGTACATGCTGTCATTACCGCTGCCGCCGACCATCACGTCATCGCCAGCGCCACCGCGCAGGACATCGTCACCGGAACCACCGGAGAGGCGGTCGTCGCCACTACCAGCGAACAGGCGGTCATCACCCGCACCACCTGCAAGGCGATCATCTCCACTGCCGCCACGGATTACATCATCTCCGGCTCCACCAGACATGAAGTCATCGCCAGCGCCACCGCGCAGGACATCATCACCGGCGCCACCAGAGATCCGATCATCGCCAGCTCCGCCGGAGAGCCGGTCATCACCGTCACCGCCTGCAAGGCGATCATCTCCACTACCGCCACGGATTACATCATCTCCGGCTCCACCAGACATGAAGTCATCGCCAGCGCCACCGCGAAGGACATCATCACCGGCGCCACCAGAGATCCGATCATCACCGCTGCCGCCGAACAAGCGGTCATCACCAGCACCGCCTGCAAGGCGATCATCTCCACTACCACCGCGAATGACATCGTCGCCAGAGCCACCCGAGATGCGGTCGTTGCCATTCCCACCGAACAAACGGTCGTCGCCAGCGTTGCCGCTGATCACGTCATGGCCATTGCCGCCACGGATCACATCATCGCCAGCTCCGCCGGAGAGCCGGTCATTGCCGTTGCCGCCGCGAATGACGTCGTCGCCAGAGCCACCTGAAATACGATCGTTGCCGTTTCCGCCGATCAGGCGATCATCGCCTGAACCGCCAGAGATCCGATCGTTACCGTTGCCACCGCGAATGACGTCGTCACCAGCGCCACCCGAAATGCGGTCATTGCCATTCCCACCGAACAGGCGGTCGTCGCCAGCGTTGCCGCTGATCACGTCATGGCCATTGCCGCCGCGGATCACATCATCGCCAGAGCCACCCGAGATACGGTCGTTGCCATTCCCACCGAACAAACGGTCATCTCCAGAACCGCCGGAGATCCGATCATTGCCGTTGCCACCGCGAATGACATCGTCACCAGAGCCGCCTGAAATTCGGTCGTTGCCGTTGCCGCCGAACAGGCGGTCATCACCAGCGTTGCCGCTGATCACGTCATGGCCATTGCCGCCGCGGATCACATCATCGCCAGCACCGCCTGAGAGCCGGTCATTGCCGTTGCCGCCGCGAATGACGTCGTCGCCAGAGCCACCTGAAATACGATCGTTGCCGTTTCCGCCGAACAATCGGTCACCTCCGGAACCGCCGGAAATCCGATCATGACCGTTACCACCGCGAATGACATCGTCGCCAGAGCCACCCGAGATGCGGTCGTTGCCATTCCCACCGAACAAACGGTCGTCGCCAGCGTTGCCGCTGATCACGTCATGGCCATTGCCGCCGCGGATCACATCATCGCCAGAGCCGCCCGAGATCCGATCGTTACCGTTACCACCGCGAATGACATCGTCACCAGAGCCGCCTGAAATACGGTCGTTGCCATTGCCACCGAACAGTCGATCGTCGCCAGCGTTGCCGCTGATCACGTCATGACCATTGCCGCCGCGGATCACATCATCGCCAGCACCGCCTGAGAGTCGGTCATTGCCGTTACCGCCGCGGATGACGTCGTCACCAGAGCCACCCGAGATACGGTCATTGCCGTTTCCGCCGAACAGACGATCATCGCCGGCATTGCCGCTAATTACGTCATGGCCATTGCCGCCACGGATCACATCATCGCCAGCTCCGCCGGAGAGCCGGTCATTGCCGTTGCCACCGCGGATGACGTCGTCACCGGAACCACCCGAAATACGATCGTTGCCATTGCCACCGAACAAACGGTCGTCGCCAGCGTTGCCGCTGATCACGTCATGGCCATTGCCGCCACGGATCACATCATCGCCAGCGCCGCCCCAGAGCCGATCGTTACCGTTACCGCCGCGAATGACGTCGTCACCAGAGCCGCCCGAGATGCGATCGTTGCCATTACCACCGAACAAGCGATCATCTTCGGAACCGCCGGAGATCCGATCATTGCCGTTGCCACCGCGAATAACATCGTCACCAGAGCCACCCGAGATTTGGTCGTTGCCGTTGCCGCCGAACAGGTGATCATCGCCGGAACCGCCAGAGATCCGATCATGACCGTTGCCACCGCGAATGACATCGTCGCCAGAACCACCTGAGATACGGTCGTTGCCATTCCCACCGAACAAACGGTCATCCCCAGAACCACCGGAGATCCGATCATTGCCGTTTCCGCCGCGAATGACATCGTCACCAGAGCCACCCGAGATACGGTCGTTGCCGTTTCCGCCGAACAAACGGTCATCTCCAGAACCGCCAGAGATCCGATCATGACCGTTGCCACCGCGAATGACATCGTCGCCGGCACCGCCCGAGATCCGATCATTGCCGTTACCGCCGCGAATGACGTCGTCACCAGAGCCACCCGAGATACGGTCGTTGCCATTCCCACCGAACAAGCGATCATCTCCGGAACCGCCGGAGATCCGATCATTGCCGTTGCCACCGCGAATAACATCGTCACCAGAGCCACCCGAGATTCGGTCGTTGCCGTTGCCGCCGAACAGACGATCGTCGCCAGCATTGCCGCTGATCACGTCATGGCCGTTGCCACCGCGAATGACATCGTCGCCAGAGCCACCCGAGATGCGGTCGTTGCCATTCCCACCGAACAAACGATCGTCGCCAGCGTTGCCGCTGATCACGTCATGACCATTGCCGCCCCGGATCACATCATCGCCAGTACCGCCTGAGAGTCGGTCATTGCCGTTACCACCGCGAATAACGTCGTCACCAGAGCCACCCGAGATACGGTCGTTGCCGTTTCCGCCGAACAAACGGTCATCTCCAGAACCGCCAGAGATCCGATCGTTACCGTTGCCGCCGCGGATTACATCATCGCCGGCACCGGCTGAGAGCCGGTCGTTGCCATTGCCGCCACGGATCACATCATCGCCGGCACCGCCCGAGATCCGATCATTGCCGTTACCGCCGCGAACAACATCGTCACCCCTACCACCTGAGAGCCGATCGTTACCGTTACCGCCACGGATCACATCATCGCCGGCACCGCCCGAGATCCGATCATTGCCGTTACCGCCGCGAACAACATCGTCACCCCTACCACCTGAGAGCCGATCGTTACCGTTACCGCCGCGAATAACGTCGTCGCCTGCACCACCGGAAATGCGGTCATTGCCTCTGCCGCCGAAGACGCGATCATCACCCGCATTGCCGTTGATGGCATCAACACCGTTGCCACCACGGATAACGTCATCACCTGCGCCACCGAAGATGCGATCGGCACCATTGCCGCCGCGAATACTGTCATCGCCTGAGCCACCTGAGAGCAGATCGTCACCTTCTCCGCCAGAGATCTCATCGTTGCCCGCATTTCCGCTCAGGTCGTCGGCACCCGCACCACCGCGAATGGAATCGCTGCCGCGCCCGCCGGATATCACATCGGCTCCGTCTCCGCCTAACAAAACGTCGCCGCCGTCGCCGCCACTAATACGGTCCGATCCATCTCCGCCGCGAATGAAGTCTTCACCAGCGCCTCCAGAAATGGTGTCGTTGCCGGCATTGCCGGTCAGTCGATCGTCACCGTCACCACCCCTAATGATGTCATCACCAGGTCCGCCGAACACGTCACCTGCGCCATCGCCACCAACGAGGTGGTCACTGGCAGCACTGCCCTTAGCCGTTGCATCCTCACGGCCCTTGGCGTTGTTTTCACCGGCTGCAAGGCCCTCGCCTCCGTCGGCCTCGCCACTCGTGAGTGTATCATCGGAAGCGCTGCCTGGGACAACGACCTGAAGTCTGGCATCCGGGTTCTCTGCACCTGCCGTGTTGGAAATATTTGCCGCGACTTCCTTGCTTAGGATGTCACCAACATTGTCTTTGTCGTCTGCCATGTCGCTTCCCGCTGACCTGCCCCCTCGCAGGCGAATGTCCAATAGTGTGCCAAACTATAGGTCAATCGCGCGGAAACCCTGTTAATCATGTCAGTAAGAATGTGCTCAACTCGTTAACCTTTTTATCATGGTAAACTACCTCTAAACAAAACCCATCTAACTCTTAAATTGTATGCCTATAATTTGATCATTCTTTTTCGTGTTCTGGTTGCATTTTTACAGTTTAGTTATCATAATTTGACATTAACTATCCGACATCATTGGCAAATGCCGCCTTAGCCAACCTGCACGGCGGCTCGTCAAATGTTTATGAGTGGTAAACGAGTGTCGGAACGTTAATAATGACAATAGCTGGTTTTGCTCCCCAATTCGGATATTTATCCACGGGACGCTCGCATGATCGCGAAGCCGGCTTCCCACTATCTGTTATCGTCGTTTCCGCCTCAATCAATATTCTCGGCCTGGCGCTTCCGCTTGTCATTCTGCAAGTCTATGACCGCGTTCTCGCAAATCAGTCAATGAGCACATTGTTCTGGCTGATTACAGGCCTTCTGGTGGTCATAGCGGTCGAGGCCGGACTAAAAATCATTCGATCTTACCTCCTGACTTGGTTCGCGACCCGCGTCTCCTACCTGTCCGACACCTTCGTTGCTGCCAACATACTATCCACCCCAGCAGAGCGCTTTGAAGAACAGAGCAGTGGCGCCTGGATGGAGAAATTTGATTCACTTCAGCAGCATAATGCTTTTGCGTCCAGTCAATCTCGATTGGCTCTCGCTGATCTGCCTTTTATCGCTCTTTATGTTGGAATAATATACGCCGTCGCGGGACTACTTTCTCTTGCTGTCGTTATTATCGCTTTGCTTTTCACGATTGTGTTTGCATATAAGATTCAAAAACTAAGCGATATTCTCGCCAAAAGAGCCGAACTCGATCAACGCCGCTATGATTTTATTGGCGAAACGTTGGGCGGCATTGAAGCCATAAAGTCGATGGCGATGGAGCCGCAAATGGAGCGGCGCCTAGAGCGACTTCAGAAGCAATCCGCCGCCGTAGCGTTCCGAAAGAACCTGCTGAGCAATGATCTCACAACAACAACCAGTTTCATGATTGGCATCATGATGGTGGCCGTTGTGACGATTGGTGCGATGATGGTGCTGAACGGTAACCTCAGTGTTGGAACGCTGGCCTGCACGACGTTGCTGGTGAGCCGCTTGGCACAGCTTGTCGTGCGATGCATTCCTGTCTTGATGGAGCGTCAAACGGCACAGTTTTCGCGAGAACGCGCAAGCAGCTTGTTTGAGCCTTCGCAAGAGACCCTTGCCTCCGGTGATACCCAAGTTGAGGTATCCGGCCGTATTCAGATCAAAGACGTTGAGTTTGGCTACGATGATGCCACCAGCCCGCAAATTGTGATTGATGAACTCGACATCCAGCCCGGTGAAGCTATCGGAATCAAAGGTGGCAGTTCCACGGGAAAGTCGACATTGTTAAAAATTCTTGCTGGCGAACTGGTGGTACAGCGTGGCACGATGGAGATTGATGGCCATGACATGCACGGCGAGCTGAAGCCGCAGTTGCAGGGCCAGATGCGTTTCATCCGTAACGTGCCACAAATGTTTCGGGGCTCGATCCTCGAGAACATCACGATGTTTGAAAAGGGTGAGGTGATCCTCAAGGCCAAGGAAATGGCCCGGGTCATTGGTCTCGACCAAGCGGTGAACCAACTGCCAGGCGGCATTCATACTGAAATTGGAAGCGGTGCAAGTACAGTGCTCCCTGTCGGCATGCTGCAACAGATCTCCGTCGCGCGAGCACTCACCGCCGAACCGAAAATTCTTCTGTTTGACGAAGCAAACACCGCGCTGGACCTTAGGGCGGATCAAATACTGATCGAACAACTGGCGCGGCTCAAGGGTCGCATGACCCGGGTCTACATCACCAATCGTCCCTCCCTGCTGAAGACGGCGGACCGGACATTCGAATTGCAAAATGGTCGGTTGGTGCCGCTGCCACTTGCCAAATGAAACAGATGCGGTGGCGGTCAGCTAGCCCAGAACAGTCGAGACTACATAAGTGTTGCAAGCGTACTCAGATAAGATTGCCCCGGCTGCCCCGTCAGCGGATGACGGATATCATCAACAGAATGATTGTCAGGCATTGCCGCACACTGTTGGCTCAGCTGAGGCATTCCTGAATATTGGCCGACGCGATTCACTCGGCACTTATGACCATCTCGTAGATCAGTCGAGCGCAGCGGCTGCGTGCCTGCAGCCTTTCCTGGCAGCCTGCAACTGGGTTGGCGGTGCGCGACAGCTGGCGGAAGCTCTTCCCCATTTCGATAGCATCAGCGGCGTCGATGATTTGCGCGTTGTGCTTGCGGACATGAACATGATCACGGTGCCACACCGCTTGCGGTTATCGGAGATCCGCACGGACATCCTGCCGTGTCTCTACAAATGCGATGATGAATCGCTGTTTGTCATCATCTCGATGAATGATGATGGCCGACTTTACGTTTATGACGGCACGCAGCGCAGCTTTCGCAATATTGATGCTGGCTCGAACCGTGGGACGGCCTATCTCGTGCAGCCAACCGAAGCGACGCAAGACGCTTCGAGGGATAATGCGCAAGGTTGGACCCGTGGGGTGCTCAATCGCTTTTCCCGGACATTTGGCGTTCTGTTTGCGTTGACGTTTGTCATCAACTTACTTGCGCTGGCGCTGCCAATCTACATCATGGCTGTTTACGAGAAAGCCATTGCCGCAAAGTCCGGTCTCACGCTGGTCTCGCTGTTCGCGGGGGTGTGTCTCGTTCTCGCGCTCGAGTTTGTTCTGCGCAAGATCCGAGGCCGGGCGCTGACCTACCTGGGAACGCGGATTGAAACACTTATTGTTGTCCGTACGTTCCAGCAGCTTCTCTACATGCCTTTGGCAATGACGGAATCTGCACCAGCAGGCGCCCAGGTTTCGAAAATTCGGCAGTTTGAAGGTTTGCGCGATGTGTTCTCCGGCAGCATCGCGAACGCGTTGCTGGATCTGCCATTCCTGATGATCTTTGTTGTTGCAATATTCGCCATCGGCGGCCCGCTCGGCTTCATTCCTGTCGCTTTGATCCTCGCCTACCTGGCGGTTGCTGCAACAAGCATTCCGATGATGCGCTTTGCCATGCAACAGCACGCCATGGCGAAGACGCGGCGCCGTAATTTCCTGCTTGAGATGACTGAAAACCACGCGACAATCCGGGACTGTCAGGCGGAAGACACTTGGCTGAAGCGGTTTAAGGCTCTGAGCCGAGATGAGTATCTGGGTCAGCTTCGCCTGCAGAAACTGAGTGCCGTTGTTCAAACTCTCTCCCAGGCGCTCGTCGCTGTTGCAGGCGCCGCAGTCGTCGGTCTTGGCGCACTGCTGGCCATCGAAGGGGATCTCTCACTCGGCGCCCTAATCGCGTCGACCGCACTCATCTGGCGCGGACTTGCGCCGCTGCAGAGTTGTTTCCTGAGCTTGAGCCAGATCGGCCAAGCAACTGCCAGCATGAAGCAGCTCAACAATCTTCTCAGAATTCCTCTGGAACGCACGCCGGGATCCCGGTCTTCAGACGGCCGGGCATTTGTCGGAAAAATCGAAGCTCGAGACCTTAGCCTTCGATACTCGGACAAGTCTCTGCCGGCGCTACGGGGCGTCTCGTTGCATGCCGAAGCCGGCGAGATGATTGCGGTTGCCGGTTTTAGCGGCGCGGGCAAATCAGCGCTTCTGAAAACGTTGGCCGGACTTCAGTCACCTCAGGTCGGTTCTGTTAAGATCGATGACCTGGACATTCGGCAGTTCGATACAGCCGAGGTACACCAGAGCATTGGATACGTTCCGCAAAAGCTATCCTTGTTTTATGGCACAATCGCTCAGAACCTGACATTGGCTTATCCTTCTGCGTCGCGAGATGACATTGAGCGGGCATTGTCGCTTGTCGGCGCCTTGGATGAGGCAAAGAGCCTACCCGATGGCATCGACACCCGTATCCAGGGGACGTCCGATCAACGCTTCTCTTCCGGGTTCCTCAAGCAGATTGCATTGGCCCGGGCCTTCATCAAACCTGCGCAGATTTACATTCTTGATGAGCCCAACAGCAGCCTCGACTTCGAGCATGACATGCTGTTGATGAAACTGCTCCAGCGCATAAAGGGCACAGCAACAATCATATTGGTTTCTCATCGACCGAGTCACCTGAAGCTGGCCGACAGGGTGATCATTCTGCAGCGCGGCAGCATCGTCGCCTCAGGTCCACCGGAACAGGTCGTGCCTCTCTTGCTGGACCAGACAAAATGATCATGACCATGAAACCAGCTTCGCAAATTTCGATCGAGACGCGCCGCATGGACTTGCAGCCAGTTGATCACCTCACACAGAATTCGGAAGGACGATCCCGTGTTTAAGTTGAATGCACCAAAGGCTGACGGATCACGTCCTGCTGCAGAGAACAAGGCGCCAAGCGCGTTCCGGGAACAAGACCTGACCTTGCCACTGGCTCTAGAGGACGGACATGTCCCCGGGCTTTTCCGCAACGTAGCCTACCTGACGACGCTGTTGCTCGTACTCTTTCTGGTTTGGGCCTCTCTCGGGCAGATCCGCGAACTTTCGGTGGCCCAGGGTCAGGTCATTCCATCTGGCAGCATCAAGCTTGTTCACCACCTGGAAGGCGGCTTGGTTGACCGGGTGTTCGTTCATGAGGGCCAGCTTATCAATAAGGGTGAGCCTTTGATGCAGTTGAGCCTGACGTCCGCCCTCAGCGACCTTAAGCAGCTGCGCTCTCGCCGGGCTTACCTATCCATCCAACTTGCACGCTACGAGGCGCTTATCACGGGGAGTGATTTGCAGCTTGACGAATTTCGCAAGGGACACCCGACGCAAACGGCGGCCGAGGAAAAGCTGTATCAGACCGAAGTCTCCTTCAGGATGAAGGAACGCGAAATTCTCGAATCCAATATCGCCCTGCAGCAAAGCCGAATAAAGTCGCTGCGCAGTGAAATACTGAGCCATGCGCGCAAAGTGAAGCTTCATAAGGAAGAGGTGGAACGCGTTGGAGAGCTGCATGGCAAGCAACTGACTACCCAAGGCAACTATACGCAAGCGCAGGTGAGATACGAGAATGCAATCGGCGAAGCCATCTCGTCGAATGGTGAGCTCAACGATGCCATCGAGAAACTGGCTCAGGCGCGTTCGCAACGCAGTGAGAGCGAGGCGCGCGCGTTGCAATCCTATACCGAGCAAAGATCCAAGGTTACGAATGAACTGGCCGAACTCGACCATAGCATTGTCAAGCAGGCCGACCGGGTCAAGCGGCTCAGCGTCCGAGCGCCGATCCGCGGAATTGTTCAGGAACTCACCAACCAGTCACCTGGTGAAGTTGTTAAACCTGGTGGCCTCGTCGCCAAGATCGTACCGATTGATGTTGATGTGTTTGCCGAAGTTCGGTTGGCTCCGAAGGACGCCGGACATGTGCATGCCGGTAACGAAGCCGAACTCAGCATATCAACGTATGATCCCAACTTGTTTGGTGTGGTCAAAGGCAAGGTGGTTAGCATCTCACCGACAACGTTTCTTTCGGAAGAGAACACACCTTACTATAAGGTCGTTGTGTCGATGCAGAAGAACTATGTCGGCAGCAAACCCGGCACACACAATATCCTGCCAGGTATGGAGGTGAAGGCGAGCCTGGTGACCGGCGCCAAGTCGCTCATGGCATATTTCCTGAAGCCAGTGCGACACTCGCTCAATACGGCTTTCACGGAGCGCTGATTGGTTTTTGATGGAGGTGGGACAAGCTGATCGAAGCCATTAAGTTTGTTCCAAGCTCAGAGATCAGACCTGCGAACAGCGTTGGCATTAACGCTTACAACGAATGATGCTGACTGATGTCGGCAGCTGAGTGTTCTTCAGCAGCGTACAGGACAACCTATGCCTGGTACGCTGCAAACAACACGACCGCGGCAGTTACCAAAAGCAAAGCAAACCGAATGGCCGTCTCTCTGGGGGTTTCGTATTCCTCGTTGGCGCGATTCCGAGGTAGCAAAGAAGCGTGCAGATTGGACGCCATCGTCCCGCGAAAATCACCCAAATAGTAAACGTTCGTGTCGGTCCGCATGTTGTTATGATGTTGTTCCATTGACCGTCCTCCTATGATTCTTCGAGTTCATTAACTGCGTAGGCCTCGCTTTGCCGGTCGCGCACTCGAAACCAGCTAGAGATAGTTCGGCTACACGCCGTGCGGATGCGGGACTCCGTTGGCAAGTTTCCGGAGAGCGCAGTTGACGCTATCAATCAGCCGTAAGTAACCATCGACTTCCTGGGCACATCGTGGGTCGCTGCCGAGATCGGCAATACGCCTCACATAGGCCTGCCGCTCAGCAAACAGATTTTGTAGTGTTGCATCAAAACTACCTGGATTGACTGTGCTCATAGCTCTTCTCCTCGTCTTTGTTAGACAAGGAGAGATCAATTTCCGTGCCAACCCCAAATTGGGCAAAAACCCTTA
Source organism: Hyphomicrobiaceae bacterium (assembly GCA_965247245.1). Taxonomy (GTDB): domain Bacteria; phylum Pseudomonadota; class Alphaproteobacteria; order Rhizobiales; family Hyphomicrobiaceae; genus Tectiglobus. The sequence continues at coordinate 486,165 of CBDFGV010000002.1, forward strand.
TAAATCAGCGATTTCATTCGGACTCGCAGAAAGCCAAGGTGTCGCGTTTTGCAAGTCGGCAACAATCAATTCGCAAACTGCAACGCATCTTGATGAGTTATTCGAGGGGAAACCAGACGCAATCAAACACCAAGCGCTCGTGCAGTTTCTAGCGGATATCCGTGAACAGCTTGGACGTCTTGACACGGCCCTGGCAAGCCGGGACATCAACATCATCGAAGGCGCCAGTCATGTGTTGGTGGGACTTGCAGGCACTTTTGGTGCGGGAGACATTGCGCGGATCGCCGGCGAAACGAACACGTTAGCGAGAAGCGACGAAGACATGAATGCGGTCGTTGCAGGTGAGAGTTTGTGCGACGCCTGCAAGGCCTTGCTTGAGTATAGCAATGAACACCTGGTTAAGGTCTCTGAGCCAGAGCTCGAAGCTGTCTAGAACACAGGATGGCTTTGTCTTGTCAGCGCCAAGCCGCATGTAACGTGAGAGTGACATTCCCGACCACATCGCTTGGAACATGCTGATGATGTGGCCGGGCCGATTACACCTCCATTGAGGGAAGTCTGGACATCGGAGGCGGGATCAAACTACTCCCACCGCCTCTACAAACCGTCACAAATTTAGATCGAATTTTAAGTAATCTGCGGCGGTTCCAAACAGTGCAGCGCGGCAGTTTGCAAGAACCACAAGTGGAGGCGCACGGCCTCCGACTTGTCCGTGTGTGTTATTCGGCTTTTTGCTTCTTTGCACCGCTATGCGACCCTGTATGTGATCCGCCTGGAGCCGATGCGCCGATGCCGGCAACTTGAAACGTCACTTCGATCTTGCCGGCCTTCTCAAATTGGAGAGTTGCGCTGAAAGGCTGATCTTTCACGATCGGGGCATTCAGCTCCAAAAACATCAAATGATTGCCTCCGGGCTTCAGCACCGCAGCTTTGCCTGGCGGGATAACCACACCTTGCTCAAGTCGGCGCATGCGCATGATCCCACCATCCATGCTCATTTCATGGATCTCGACCCGGCCTGCGAACTTTGCAGCTGCGCTGAGAAGTCGATCTGCCTCAGTACCTGTGTTGGTGATCTTGAGATAGCCAGCGCCAACCTTCGCTCCTTTTGGTGTTGCGCGTGACCACACCTGCTCAATTTTAAGATCACCGACGTTGAACTCGCCGGCTGACAGCGGTGCAATTGTCATCAGTGCTGAAGCCATTACGAGAATGAAGCCAATTGCTCGGTTTTGAACCCATTGTGCCATGCGTGTTTGCGGGCGTGCTTGTAGACGCGCTTGTGGGCGTGCTTTTCTATTCATGATTGTCATATCCTGATCGAAAATGGTCGTGCGGAAGGGGACCGGCGCGACGGCCAGTTCCTCGACTTAACTTTTTGGCAGCTCAGGCAGTCAGCGGTGGATCGAGGCCGCAGCGCACGAACGGTGTCCGATCAGCGATCACGTCACTGGGGATGTGATAGACAACAGAAGTTGCTCTCTCGGGATGAAGCGCTGCGGGTCTCGCTGGTGCAATTGCCTGCTCTGTTGTACTCAGAGACAGGCATATGATGCATACAGGAGTGGGTGGCTGCGGATCCGGCAGCTCGACCGGGTTGCCATCTTGATCAAGGATGATCCGCAGCAGGCCGCGCGGAGAGCAGATCACAATGACCGGGGAGGTTGGCCCTGCCGTCATCTGCAACGACATGGCCATCAGCTGTCCGTGCCAACCGGAAACAAACACCTGGAAGAGCACACTTGCGATGGCAAGTCGCCCCGCCCATTTCAACCTCTGTGCTCGATACCCGTTCGACATAATGATAACTTGATGAGTTGAGAATGTTTTCGCGAGACTGCCTAATGTCGCAATCGAGCCTCTTCTCGGCATGTAGGTTTTAGCCGGCCACAAGCGCCTTCAGCTTTTTCAGCTTGAGCGCATCAGGATCCTTGAAAGCGAACGTGTCGGCGAGCTTACCGTTGGCATCCATGAGGTAGACCGAGGCGGAGTGGTCGTAGGTGAATTCACCATCTGACTCGACGCGCGCGTAGTAGGCCTTGTACTTTGCAGCAATATTCGCAATTTCAGCAGCGGATCCGGTTAGCCCGATTATCCTGGAGTCGAAGTTGCTCAAATACTCCTTGAGAACCGCCGGCGTATCACGCTCCGGATCGACCGAGACAAACACGACATTGAGGCGATCGGATAGTGGACCAAGCTTCTCCATATGGTTGGCAACTTCCTGCAGCGTGGTCGGACAAATCTCGGGGCAATACGTAAAACCGAAGAACAGCGCGAACGGTTTTCCGTTCAATTGCTGACTTTCAAACCGCTTACCCTCGTGCGATGTCAGTTGAAACGAACCGCCGATTGCACTCGATAGTCCCAATCGACCGCTGGCCGGCTGGTGAAGCACGCCTGAGAACAGCAACCCCGCCAAGACAACAACAAATCCTGAAGCACCTAGAAATAGAACTCTGAACTTTCCCATCTTCCACTCTCCCTTCTCTCAATACAATCCACCCCTTGAACGCGGTCAGACATTTTTCGACACTCCACGCGACCGGAGCTCGCTAAGCGGCGTGAATCTTCGGCTTCGCGCGCGAGAACATTCCCTTGGCGCTGTTCAGGACGTCACGGATGGCTTCACTACGGACCGTGCCTGACGATCCGTCGATCTTGACGACGAAGTCTGCTTCAGTGCTCCAGATGAGATTCTGTGTTGGATCTGGCTGTGTTGGATCTGGCTGTGTTGGATCTGGGCCGTTTGCTTCGGCCGGCAAGAGTAGCTGGATCACCGGCCGATACTCACCCGTGCTGGGATCTCTCGTTACTGATGCTGTCAGACGACCAACTTGCGCGTCATGAAGAGTGAACAGGAAAGAATTCTCTGCATCCTCATTGAAGCTCTCCAATAAGCTTCCGCCAACCATGGCTTTAGATCTAAAATCGGAGCCGATTCGTGAACGCGTCTGCGCGCGTGCAATGAGGCTCATCAGCAGCAACGCGGACAGGACGATCAGCCAAACTACGATGGTGGCTGAGAGAAGACTGAATGCCGACCAGGTCCGCAGCGCCGGAACGAGTGCAATGCCGGCAATCGCAACCCAACAGATAAATGGTGCACTGGCGAACAGGCTGAGTTCAAAGAACTCGCGCAAACTTGTTGTACGGCCTCTGGCTCGACTGATGTCGCGGAGAGCCAGCAACGGATAGCGGTCGACCGCAAGCGCACAAACAGCGAGCACAAGCGCCAACATGAGTTTCGCCGTCGTCTTGCTGGGAACACGCGCAAGATCAATTCGGAAAATCATCGGCTCGTCGCCAGGGATGCAATAGAGCTCCATCCACAAGACGATCAACGTCGCACTCGAACCAATGACGATACACAGGGCGAGAATACTCAAGCTCTGAAGCTGATTGACGAGTGCCGGGTCAGAGACGGGCTCATCAAAAACGAGGCGCCGGCATGCCAGGTGTGCAATTGTTCCTGTCGCCACAAGACCGAGAAGTGCCGCCGCGATATGGACCGCTATGATCGTGACAACAAAAGTCGAATCGGCAGAGACAATCATGTTATCTCTAATCCTTATGAGCCGCTAAGTGCCCCTCTTGCATGACTCTCATACGCGACCGCCAACTTGCTCCGGCGAGTTCCCCCGGGTGCAGCAGACCGAACAATGAGGCTCAACAATTCGTTTTCAAAAACGGCTGCATTATGTTTTTTGAAAATTGATAAAACGAATTACTTCGGCATCGTTTTTTTTATGCATTCTCGAAAATACTAATTTTAAGAATAAGAAATACTCGCTGCAGCAGTTGGACGACGTTACCCGCTCCAGGAGTGACATACGATCTGCTTCAAGCCATCTTGGTGGCTTGACTGCCTCGCCGACAGGAAGCGTCACATGTTACCGAACTGCAAGTTGCGCAACGCTGCAATGGTGCTAGGAGCACTCAAGTTCACTCGGATGTCTCAGACCGCAGGTCGTCCGACTTCGTCGGCGCGAAGGCGTTTGTCGAATCCCAAAGCAACGAATCGGCAAGTACTCAAGTGAGTTCGAAAGAGTTTTCAAAGTCTGGTCACTTGATGACCACCTGGGAGCAAGTAGGTTTTGCGGAGTTAAATCGATAGGAAGCAAAGACACAGGGCGCTGAGGTAGGTCAATCGAATTAGTAGAATTCTAACTCCACCAGGAAACCCGCGACAATACAGATTGATGTAGACCTGCACCCCGATTTGTCCTGATTCAATAGTTAGCTCCGTTCATGCTCTGATCTCGTGGGATCCGGATTGGGACCAGTATTTTTTCGGTCAAGACGTAAACGTTCATCCGACCTGGGACCCCGTCCGAGCTTCTATTGGAATGCTTTCAGTTGGGCGCCGATTATGCGGCACATCCCTTTGTCATCATCGTTGGCCATGGTGCAGTGCTCTTAACCAGAAAGCTGCGTTCTGCGCCACGGTCAATGTTAGGACCGCGATATCAGCAAGGGACGTTATACATTTAAACCGGTTGCCTATGTCGTTAGCCTGTCGGAGAGGGAGGGATTCGGAATTCTGAATTTTTGCCTGTACTTCCGGTCGTTTTTTAAGACCACTCTACTCAGCCCCACCGTCAATTAACTTGGTATCGCGATGTACTGGAACTCTGCGCAGTACTCGACCAGCGTCACGCTGGTCGAGTACTGCTCGGAGCTTTCTTGGTGGCAATGGCAGCCTTCAGATTGACCGAAGTCACACGATGTCAGCCGCGAAAGGTAAGGGGGCTCGTATGATCCAATCGCCCAAGACGAGCGTCCGGTTCGCCATTTTTATCGGTTATGGCACGAGGCTGATGGTCGGCTCACTGGCGGACCACGTGCTACGCGGAGGGCAACTGCGCACCAATTCAGCTTTGATCAAAGAGCAGACCTTTAATGTCGCGATTTGGATGCATCCTTGCACTGTCATTGAGGTGAGCCAGGCTAATGCGCGGGCATCAGCTTTGTCTCGCATAGTGAAACAAGTCCGGTTCGAACCCAGAGTCACCGAAGCTACAGGGCGGACAAACCTCCGCTCTATAGCTCCGATATGGAAAGTGCACGTCTCTAGAAGGTGCTTGTCCGCTCGAAACCGAGAGCAAATGGCGCGCCCTCCGGATCATAAAGGATGATGCTTTTGGCTTGAACACTCTCATTGACATCGTCAAATGCCGGGCGAGCGCCGTTGGTTTCGGCACCGCGGCGTGCATCTGATGCTGAAGCGACCTTGATACTCGGTACCCAAGCTGCCTTTGAACCGGCGGGCCAAGTTGCACTGTAATGGACTGCGATCCTATTGCCCAAAGGCCCGCGGATATCGCGTCCTTCCTGGCGCGGCTCGGGGGAGGCCTTCCACCCAAAAAGCTCCGCATAGAACATCTCTGGGAAGTCGTCCCGGTCGCTGACGTACACTTCAGGTCCGAACTGTCGGCGCGGCACAGGATAACTGTGCCGTGACAGCGAAATCCCCAGAAGGGCGCCGAGCGGATCGCAAACAAGCGCGTTTCGTCCGACACCCGGTACCTCGAAAGGCTGCCGCACGATACTTCCTCCGAGCGTGTCGACGCGCTGCAACGCCACATCAACGTCGCGAACCTCGATGTAAGCGATCCAGCCGTTTTCCTGGTTCGTCGGTGTTTCGGCAATGCCAGCGCCGGCTTCGTTGTCGGATATGGCAAGGACAAAGTCCTTTTCACCGCCACCCCAGGCAAAGTCCGTTGCCCGCTCAACCTGATATGTCCAGTTGGCGACACGCCCATAGAACGCCATCGAGCGCTCTCGGTCCGACGTGAAGAGATCGTGCCACACGATTTGACCAGCTTTTGGTTTTGTCATCGCCTCATCTCCTAACATCTTTGAGCTTTTTGACTTCGCGAACCATCTTTCCGAAGACTTTGTCTCTTGACCTGCGTTCTGCAAGACTGGCCGAGTTGAAGGCATCCTCGGCCATAAGTTTGCGCCATCGGCCGAGGCGTCTCGCTTCGAGAGTGCCTTCTTCTACCGCAGCCAAGACGGCACATCCCGGTTCGGTCTCGTGCCGACAGTCGTTGAATCGACACTGTTCCGCCAAGTCCTGGATATCGGCGAAGAGATCATTGATCCCCTCCGCTGCATCAGTGAGTTGCACCTCCCGCATGCCGGGGGTGTCGAGGATCAAACAGCCATTGGGCATCGCATGAAGCTCGCGCCGCGTCGTCGTGTGTCGCCCCTTCGCATCATCCTCGCGAATAGTCTGGGTTGCGATGGATTGGCTATCGAGCAATGCGTTGGTCAGCGTCGATTTCCCAACGCCGGACGAGCCAAGGAAGGCCACAGTCCTGCCTGGCTTGCACCAGGAGGCAAGTTCCGCTCTCGGGGCATTGCCGCGAGCGTCGAGTGCGACCACGTCGATCATGTCCGACACAGTGCGGGCGGCTTCGATGTAGCTTTGCGGGTCCGTCACGAGATCGGTTTTAGTCAGGACGATAACCGGTGTGATGCCCGCCTCGAGGGCCAAAGCAATGTAGCGTTCGAGACGGGAAACATTGAAGTCCTGGTTGCAAGACGTAACGATGAAGGCAGTGTCAATGTTCGCCGCGATCAGCTGTTCTTGCCTGTGCGTGCCCGGTGCACGTCGCTTAATGAGGCTCGTGCGCTCAAGAACGCGGCTGGAAGCCGGGCGCGCACGGTCTAGCAGAAGCCAGTCCCCTACGGTGACTTCCGGTCTTGGAGGAAGTGTTGTGTCGATAGCTTCACCGAGAACGTGCAGCGCGTTGCGATGCACTTCGACCACGCGGACGGGAGGTGTCGAGGTCAAGTCGTCCACGCTGATCTGTTGGGCGAAGACGGGTTGCCAGCCCAGTGCCAGAAGTGGGCCGAGGCTAACGTTGGGTTCTGTTTCGTTTACTCGTGGCGGTAGGAGATGGGAGAAGTCCCGTGTCATTGGAGGGTGCTTTCATGTCTCTGCAGCAAGCCAGGCTTGCGTATTATTGGTAAGGAGCGGGCATGCAAACCATTGATCGCCATCAGCGAGACGCTGATGGAGCGGGAATTGAACATGGAATTTGCAGCTGGGAGGCTCGCTGCCTCCCTTCCTTACCGGGACATGAAATCTCCATTTCGGACGTTCGTGATATAGGGTGTAGTAGTGCCCGACGCAACAGCTGACGGGCGAGATCGGGCATTCCTTCAGTGGTCTTAAGCAGCCATTCAACAGAACCGAGGCCAAGTCCGCTTCGTTCCGCAGAGCGACGCACGTCCTGTTCGAACCCAAGGCGCCTTTCAATTCGTTCTGTAGAATCGCTCAGGATCACCTTCGTCAAGTCCGCTTAGTTCACCACAGTATCGCCACCCAGCCTTGTCGAGCAGCTTGCGCATAGCGGAGTTTGATTGGTTGGTAGATGTCCAGACCTCGGGGTACGCGCTTGAGTTATGCGAAAGCAAGCCCGCACCCAGGCCGGATCTTCTTGCATCAGGAGAAACAATAAGCAGTGAAATAAAGGGCTTCCCGAAGAAGTAGCCGTGATCAATGCAACAGAAGGCTTGAATTTCACTACGCAACGCGGCCACGCTCAAGCCACCGTTTTCAGCAACTGATGCGATGTAGCCAGCTCTGTCATCCGAACCAAGGAGTGCTTCATCGATTGTCACTGCACGGGCGATCTCAACTGGCGTAATCGCTTTCCTGATCTTCAAGGCAACCTCTCTGAAACCGGCAACGCATTGATAGTAACTTGCCCCTGTTCAGTGTCTGCTTCATCCCGCAGACCGACAAAAGTCAGCTTCGAGCTCAACGCAGACATTCCTGTACCAGATCTGCGGTTTAGTCCTAGGTAGACTCTTGTCGACAACCCGAACTGAGCAGTTGCAGCACCTTTGAATTCACTGAGTCAGCAAACATCAATCGTAATGTGTACAAGCACATTTCTCGAAGACCTGTTCGCCTAGTGCGGTTTTCACCAAATCACTCCGAACCTGGAGCTCGCGATGACCACGGAGCGTCAACTACAAGCGCGAGCAGCGCGAGGCCGATCGATGCAAGCGATGGTAGCCACGGGGTATCCGCGCCTGTTTCTTGATACACGCCCCACGTCGCGGCAAGGCTTGCCGAGTAGCAGATGACGATTCCGATCGGCAGCACCCATCTCGATACGACGCTACGGCTCTGAAGCTGCGCAAGTGATAGAACAAGGCAGAAGAAACCCAACGTGATCCAGCCTCCACCTGCCACTTTCATAAGCGCTAGGATGAGTGTCTGAGTACCTGGATCAACATCTCGCCAGGGCGTGCCAACAGCCTCGGCATGGTAGGGCATAAATTGCTGAGATGTTGCATACAGCAAGCCCAGGACAAGGCTTACGATCCCAACAAGCACATAGATCCCGAGAGCCACCTTCATTCGCATGACTGAATATCTCTTCTGGTCAGCTTCGCTCACGCGTCCAGTTTGGATTCACTGAATGACTCGGAACCGATGGGACAAGCATCTCCGGTTTCGGTGACTAGCTCGAAGTTCATTCCGGCATTGCGCATGAGCCGCGGGATGATCTTATCTGCTATTGCCGCGCCCGCCGTCCAGAAACCGCCAGGTAGTGAACTTTTTGGCAGGTCCTGCGCTAGACAAACCGCCACTTCCCCGATCATGCGACTGGATGCACCGTAGCCTGGATCGCGGTCCCCACGGACCACCAGAGTCAAATGCTGATCCGATCGCGTTTGGCCGAATAGGCGAAACTCAAACCGTCCGTTCTCACGCGCTCTCTTCGATGGGCCTTCGCCAGGTTTCGGTAACACAGTGGCATTCAGCAAAGCTCGAATGAGGCGCCACCTGTAAGCCCAATAGAAGGTCCGAGAAACTGCTGCAAGCGCACGTGCCGCAGACCTGCCACCAAGGTCCCAGCCTTCATCATACGTGAAGTCAGTTCCGTATGGATAACCCAAATGCGCATTCGTGGCATGAACCACGCGCGTGTTCACGATAGCCATAAAAAAAGGGCCAAGCCACGCGCCGGAGGGGGAGCGCCGAACGGCGTCGATATCCGGTTGCCTCACCCCACTGCGCCGGCCAGGTGGACAGATCGCATATGGGTTGTCGAGTATGGCAGCCGATACCGCATCCCGTGCTGCATCATTTCGCATATTGCCCAGGCTCAGGATAGTACCACCACTGAACCCGCCATTGAATGACTTCACTTCATTTGTGGCGTGTGAAATCCCACAACCAAACCGCTTTTTAGAAATCTCATTGAGAGCCCAGACACCCAGATCAGATGGCAGGGAGTCGACGCCGCAGCAGTTGAGTATCCTGGCACCAGAAGCACGAGCCTCATCGCCGTATCGGTCCATCATTTCCTGGATGAACGGCAACTCTCCGGCCAGGTCGCAATAGTCGGTGCCGCTTGCAACACAAGCCGCGACAAGGTCCTTACCGTAAAGCGCATAGGGGCCGACGGTCGACAGCACTACCCTGGCGCTCGCGGCCATCGCATCAAGGAACTGACGATCATGCGCATCGCCTACAATGATTGGAAGCCCTTGCGCTCTCGCACCTAGCGAACTTCGCGTGGCGTCCAACTTGCGCTTGTCTCTTCCACCGATTGCCCAGCGAACCTCACCATCCAGACCAAGCGTTTGGAAAAGGTGCTCCGCAACGAGCCGACCGATAAAGCTGGATCCGCCCCAAAGCACAACATCGAATTCGGCCTTACTGGACATCTTCAAAGCCTAGGTTGTTTCCTCACTGTCTGCAGCGAGGAACAATATTGGTCAACGCCTTGGCAATGAACTGATCGAGGTCAAATCCAAGTAAGAGCTTGACCTGGATCATTGCGGGTGACGTCGTGCTGTGGACCATCTCACGTCTGTTATTGCTGGAGCGTGACATGACCACAGAACACCCGAATGTCTTGCTCTTGCAAAGGCTCGACCCAAACAACTTTGCGGGGGCCAAGGACTTAATCGCGGAAGACGCTGTCTGGCATTATTTCAATCCAAATCTGCCAGATCTGGAAGGCGACTACGTCGGCTTGGACGGCATCCGTACGTTCTTTGAAAAAGTCGGCGAGAATTTCCAGGGAACATTCAAAGTGAACCCTGTTTCAGTGACGTCTGTCGGTGACGAACTGGTCGTTGTACAGACGCGGAACACTCTTACCCGGGATGGTAAGAACATAGCATTGGACGTGGTCGTCGTCTGGCGGATTTTGGACAACCGAATTGCCGAGGTCTGGGACATTGTCCCGAAGCATCCGGCGGAGTCTGGCAATGGCTGACAAACAAAGACCGGCTAGGACGTGATCGTCATTTGCATCTTCGACTTCTTGCGAAACACCTGATTGATCTGGATCACCGCACGACGATCCGTTTCCGACCATGTTCAATGCAGGTCACTCCGGCTTGTCTACAGAGGCTCGATCGATGCTGTCTCGAAGAAGCTTGCTCATTGGAACCGGTGTCGCAGCCGCTGCTGGTGGCGCAGCGTACGCCACATGGCCGAGCGACGACCCTCGTCATTCTTCGATTTCAGAAGAGATCCGCAAACGCATCGTGAGTTGGCCAGAGGCTGACCGCGCTCGTACACAACATTTGGTCAGGTATGCGGCTCTGGCGGCAAACAGCCACAACACGCAGCCGTGGCTCTTCGTGGCAACTGGAAATTCCATTCGTATCTCTCCAGATGCGAGCCGCCGCTGCCCCGTCGTCGATCCCGACGACAGACATGTCGTAGCATCGCTTGGGTGCGCAACAGAGAACCTCGTTCTCGCAGCCAAAGCAGCAGGCTTCAATTCACAAGTGGATTTCGATCCGTCCTCGCGACAGGTGCTTGTTGCTATGACCGCAGGTCAGCCAATCAATAGCACGGCTTATGAAGCGATCATCAACCGACGGACGACGCGCGCGCCGTTTGATCCGACACCTTTGGCAAACGATGATTTGACGGCGTTCGAGAGAGCCACCCAGCAAGCCGGTGTGCGCTCACGAATTCTGACAGCGCGCTCGGATCTGGAACGCCTTAAGCAATTCGTTGTCGAGGGCAATACAGCACAATGCAACGACGCCAACTTTGTGCGAGAGCTGCGCGACTGGGTTCGGTTCAATCAGACACATGCCTCCGATACGCGTGACGGGCTCTACACCGGTTCATCGGGAAATCCCAATGTCCCGCGTTGGCTTGGAAACAATCTCTTCCCGTTCTTTTTCACGGCCGATGCAGAAAACCCGAAGTACGAGGCCCAACTCGACGGCTCAGCCGGCGCAGTCGTCCTCTATGCCGAAAGGGATGAACCGGAGGGCTGGTTCAATGTCGGTCGGGCAAGCCAACGCTTCCAGCTTGAGGCAACAGCACGAGATGTTCGCACGAGCTTCATTAACCAGCCCGTCGAAGTAAACACTGTGCGAAGTGCGTTTCAGCAATGGCTTGGTGATGGGCTTCGACCGACAATTGTTCTGCGCTTTGGACGCGGGAAACCGCTGCCACTTTCACTGCGTCGGCCCGTTTCTGCTGTTCTCAAGTATGCCTGATCAACGCCATTGCTGTACCGATAGACAAAACGAATACGAACCTAGAACGCTCGCACCAACGAGTGCACGAACCTTTAACAACGTCTCGCAGGAGAGGCGGAATTCATGGAAGCCCATCATCCATTCCGGTCAGAGGCTGCGAAACAGACGTATCTCGCATTCTACAATGAGAAAGCCCAACGCTGGCCCGTTGCATCAGAGACCGACATGGTCGGCACCTCTTATGGTGAAACGTTTGTCCGCATCCAGGGGCCGATTGATGGTCCCAAACTTTTGCTGCTCCCCGGGGACTCTGAGAACTCTTTGTCCTGGATGCCGGTCATCGAGGCGTTATCGGCGAAACATAGAACCTACGTCGTTGACCACATCTACGACTATGGGCGCAGCATCTACTCCAAAGAGATCAAATGCTCGCAAGATCTCGTGCAATGGTTGGATGAATTAATTGCGGCGCTCGGGCTGAAGCATCTCAACCTCGTTGGTTACTCCTATGGTGGCTGGCAGGCGGCCCTTTACGCCCTTGCACACCCGAACCGACTCGAGAAGTTGGTCTTATTGGCTCCGTCTGCAACCGTCCTGCCACCGTCGATCGGGCTCCTAATCCGGGCATTGCTGTATTATTTCATCCCGTTTCGCATCGTTACCAAGTCGTATCTCTACTGGTGGGGCCCTGATGCAGTGCGACACGAACAGACACGTTCACTCATCGATGAGATGATTGAGGAATTGGCGCTGGCAAGAGAATGCTTCAAGCCCAGGAGCTTCATCCCTCCGACAGTTCTGACTGATCGAGATTGGCACGATTTGAACGTCCCGACCTTGTTCCTGGTTGGGGAGAATGAATTGAATTATACCGCAACCAAGGCTGTTCAGCGATTGGCTTCGGTTGCTCCGAATGTCAAATCATCGATCGCTGCGAGAGCGGATCATTATCTGACTATAACAAAGCCCGAGTGGGTGACCGACGAAGTGCTGAAATTCTTGAACGCCGATTGAAAGCGTAGGAGCACGACATGTCTTCGAATGGCGCAGCGTCAGGTAAGAACGCACAAATGTCTGCCAAACCTATCACTGCCACAGGGAACGACCGTCGCGATCACCCCGTCAAGTCCATCACTGTCCTATCAACCGGGGCAGCCGAAGCGCACCCGGAACACCAGCGCGGAACATGGTTGCCGCAGTGGTGGTGGTTGCTCACGTCTCAAAGATGGATGGACATACCTCTAAATTTCTTTGCCATCGAACACCGAGATGGCCTCGTTCTATTTGATACCGGCCTCGATCCCGCAATCGCTGCCGACCCAAATTACATTGCACATCCGATCGGCCGGTTCCTATTGAAGAGACTCTTTCGATTTCACATTAGTACGGAAGACCGGCTCGACAGAATACTGCGCGCGGCCGGTTTCTCGCCCGATGACGTAACAAAAGCCGTCTTCTCCCACCTTCATTTCGACCACGTAGGCGGGATCGCGCAAATCCCGAATGCCGAATTGATTGTGAGCAGGCAGGAATGGAACGTACTTTCAGGTCCCCAGCCTGAACGCGAGTGGATCTTGCGCGAGCATATCGAACTGCCAACAGCCAACTGGTGTCCTGTCGACTTCGCGCCAAGCGACGATCCGTTGTTCGCTCAGTTCGAGGGCTGCTATGATATCATGGGCGACGGCTCGCTCATCTTACTGCCAACGCCGGGCCATACACCGGGCTCAAGCTCGCTACTTGTGCGTTCGCCGCAGCTGCCGCCGATACTTCTGATTGGCGATCTTGCTTACAGTGCCGATATGCTAATGCAGGACAAAGTACCAGGCACGGGCGATGCGGAGCTGCTTCGGCGATCGTATGCCAAGGTACGTCAATTGAAGCAGAGGCTGCCGGACCTGGTTCTCGTTCCATCACACGATGTAGCAACATCGGAGATGCTCAAGTCCGTCCTATCGAGCGCTTAGGACTGTGTGCTCGTAATGCTCGACCGGATCTTGTTCTGGATTTTTCCTGCGAACATCCACTTGCACATTTCCTCAGCCAGAAACGAACGCTCCTTGTCGTCCAGTTGGTGATCGTTGCGAATGTCCGTTAGAAGACGGTCAACGTCATCGCCGCCGCACACAAGTTCGATTCCGCCATCACTCATTGTATCAAACCTGAGGAATGTTCCGTGGGGACCGTAGACCGGCCATTCCGGTTCGCCAGGGCAGGATGGCACCCCATCGCGAGCGAATGAGGCCCAGTAGCGCCCCATCGCATCAGCGAGGTGTTCGCGCTCACTTAAGGTGCTACGCTGGAACAGAAAGCGATCGGCGCCCCCCAGATGCTCAAAGCGATTGAACACGAAAGGGATTTCAAACCCATGCGCCGCGCCAAGCATCTTCTTGAAATCCATGAACAGGAATCGCCCGCCGTCATCCCAATCGAAGCGATAGGCGTAGATGTCCGGGTGCCCGGCACGTGCCATCAGCCGAGCCGGTTCATCAACCGATCGAATCCGCCACAGCCTTGTTATGTAGCCCGTAAACAAGTCATAGAAGCCCTGATCGCGCGCAACCGGAAACAACCACAGAACCTTCTTCGACAATCGTTCGTCACGCAGATAGAAGAGCTTCATCTCATCGCGATTGGTCCCCGTAATGATTCGCACAGCATTGAAGGTGTCCTTGGAGGCAAAGGCATCGCGCAGCAAGCCCGCGGGCAAAACAACACCGTCTTGAATAACCCTCGGCACATCGACGAAGCCGGGTCGGCGCTCACAGGCAAGCAGAAGCTTGTCGACAGGGATCGCACGCAGGTCGTCAGCCGTCTTCGCACTCAATCTATTGGCGATGGCGCGCGACGTATTGGCAAGATCACCGGTTTCTCCTTCGGCGTCGCTGAGCGGGACACTATCGAAGCTGCCCGATTGAATGATCGCGCGATGAAACAAGCCTCTCGCAAGAGGTGCGGCAAGCAACGTCACAACGTTATGACCGCCGGCACTTTCCCCGAAGATCGTTACATTTCCGGGGTTGCCGCCAAAGGCTTCGATGTTGTCACGAACCCACTTCAATGAAGCGATCAGATCCAGGGTCGCGAATGCTGCGGCAGTATCTTCCCGTACGAAGGCTGTTTCGCGCAGCGCCTTGTGGGCAAACCAGCCGAGTATTCCAACACGGTACTGGACAGTAACAACAACCACGCCCTCGTTGGCACTGAGCCGTGAGGCATCATAGCCTCCCGATCTGCCCCATACGTTGCCACCCCCGTGGATCCAGACCATCACCGGCAACGACCGGCCAAGCGCATCGTCCGGCGCGTAGATATCAAGCGTCAGGCAATCCTCTGTGCCGACCACAAGCCCCGGTTTCAGCCCTTCGTCCGCATCGAATTCGTTGGTGAGCTGCGCACAGCGTTCTGCAATAGCAACGGCTTCGCGGACGCCGGACCAAGACTGCGGTGGCTGTGGCGCGCGCCAACGATTTCCGTCAGCGGTTGACGCCCCATAATGGATGCCGCGCCACACATTGGCGCCATTGTCTGCGCAAAAGCCGATGACATCGCCATGGGCGGTGGTGCGTCTCGTTGCCGGGGCCGGCCGTTGCGTTGCGCGTTTCATTTCCAATATGGTCGCTCATTAGATCACTGCGAGCCGACATGCTTTTTGCGGCACGTGGTTACTATCCAATCGACACGGCGATCTTGCCCTTATGTTCGCCAGTGCCAAAGTAGGCGAGTGCCTCAGTGACTTCTTCAAGTCGGTAGGTCCTGTCAATAACCGGGACTAGCTGCCCGAATTCGAGGAAGCTGGAGAGCTCAGCCAATCCTTTATTCGGCCCCTCGGCGACCAACCGAAACTGCCTCGTCTCACCGGTGAACGTATCAAGCGCGCTCTGGAGCCACATCTGATAGACGCGTTTTGATTGTGCACCCACCACGGCATAGGTCCCACTCGGCTTCAGCGCGCGCTTAATGGATGACATCGGCCGCGTACCCTGACAGTCAATGATCAAGTCATAGCAACTGCCGATTGATGTGAAATCCTGTTGCGCAAAATCGATGACATGGTCAGCCCCGGTGTTTCGAACCACTTCCAACTTATGGGCGGCATCAACGCCGGTGACCTGCGCACCTGAGAGCTTGGCCAATTGGATCGCGAACGTACCAACCCCGCCACCAGCACCGTTGATCAAGATTTCGTCGCCAGGATTGATCCGCTCGACCCTCCGAAGTGCCTGAAGCGCGAGCACGCCGGCCTGTGGTACGCTGGCGGCCTGCTCATACGTCACGCTTGCGGGCTTGCGTTCGACGGCAGTTTCTCCGATGCATGCAAATTCGGCGAAGCCGCCCCATTTGTCCCAAAGGTCGCCAAATACTTCGTCGCCCGGCTGAAACCTCGTGACGTCACGGCCAACAGCCTCGATTGTGCCGGCGATGTCAGCCCCGAGCCTCTGCTTTCCGCGCTTCGGCTGGAACAAACCGAACATCAGGCGATTGATGAACGGGGTTCCATTGAGATACTCCCAGTCCCATGAGTTGATCGACGATGCCTGAACGCGCACAAGCAATTCATTTGCCATTGGCTCGGGCTGGGGCACGTCCATGAGCTCGAGACCCTCGGGCGGTCCATAGCGGTTAAAGACAATTGCCTTCATGGTGGTAACCCCATCGCACACGACTCTCTCTAACTCTAAGTGACGAGCTGTAATTGAGCCTTGAGCGGGATCAAGGTAACCATTGTCGGAGACCTATTGGTTGGATTGCCTGGAGGTGCTTCAAACTATGAAGGCGGCTGTTAGCGCGAAGTATGGATCACCCGACGTCATCGAGTTGCAAGATGTCTCAAAACCTGTGCCCGCGGAGAATGAAGTTCTAATTGATGTCCGCGCGACAACGGTCACTCGGACGGACTGTGGCATGCTGGAGCCGCATCCATTCTTCATCCGCGCGGCGATCGGGCTGTTTCGGCCGAAACACACGATCCTGGGCTTGGACTTCGCCGGCAAGATCGAAAGCATAGGCGCAAGTGTTACCGAGTTCAAAGCTGACGATCGTGTATTTGGTATGTCGCCGAATGCCTTCGGCGCGCATGCCGACTATCTGTGCGTCCCTGTAAATGGACAGATTGCCCAAATGCCGTCTGGCGTCGCGTTCAACGAAGCTGTCGTCTGTGAGGGTGCATGGTACGCCGATACTAATTTGCGTTGGCTCGGCGTGGAAGCTGATCAGAGCATTCTGATCTATGGTGCTTCTGGCGCGATCGGCGTGGCCGCGGTGCAGATCGCCAAGGCCCGCGGGGCAAGAGTAACGGCGGTTGTTGGCACGCGTCACTTGGAGTTGGCCACCTCCCTCGGCGCGGACCGGGTAATCGACTACACGACGGAACAATTCACCGAGATCAACGATACTTTCGATGCCATCTTCGATGCGGTCGGCAAGACCACGTACGGTCAATGCCGAAAACTCATGAAGCCGAATGCCCGCTTCAGCACAACCGACCTTGGTCCGTGGTGGCAGAATATCTTCCTATCGCTCTGGCATCACCTCATTGTTAGCAAGCGCGTAGGTATTCCGATTCCAGTTCTGCGTCAGGAGTTCGTCCACGATATTGGAAAGCTGTTGGAGAGTGGCGCGCTCCGCGCTGTGGTTGACCGGACCTATTGTCTGGAGGCGATCGCAGAGGCCTACCGCTACGTGAGCCTGGGTCAGAAGACCGGAATTGTGGTCATTGACATGAAGGCAGAATGAGAAACGCATGCCCAACTGCATGTGGAATGGCGACCCAGATATTTGAGGTGAACCCGGTAGTTGAGCATTTTTGACCGACCAGGTGCCCCCAAAAGGCCAGATGTCCGGTTTGTGAACTTTTCACCAATAGCTGATGCCTGATGGTCAGATTGCAGGTGGCTCTATCACAACAACATCGCTAGCCAACTCTTGTCCGCTTCTGGTCGGAGCAGACGTTCGACATTCACGAACTTGAATTTGCGTCAGGTCCGGTTATGGCCCGAAGGCGAAGACCTCACTCCGGGCTTAGCGTGTCCGCTTTGAGGGGGAAGAGCAGAAGCACTAAGATCGACTTGGCATTAGCTGCCTCTGGCCCGTTGCAGACCTCTAGCAGAAGCCAACTCTTCTCGATGGTAGGTCCGCTTGCGGCGGAAGCAGACATCAAGTGTTTCCGCAGTCGCTGGCGGGCAACGCCTAGCGGCAAGTCAACAACAAGAGCGATCTGATCATCTACCGGACGCTTCTAAGAAATGCTGCTCCGAAGTATTTCAGAAGGCGAACGAATTTCTGATGTAGTGCAAGAGCACTGCCGACCGGTCCCACGCACGGGCCGCTATTAATGCGCTTCGTGCTAAACTAATTGGTAACCGCTAGAGGCGTTCCACTCCGCAGCCAATGATTCCGTAGACGCGTTTGAATGATCGGCCTGCTGGTGTATCGGGATATTTGTCTGCAGAAACGTGAATGGGGATTTGTAGATCGACGGCAGTCCGGCTCCCAGATGTTCGGGCTGCCGCTAATTCATCGAACAGTTTCAACATGCGCCAGTTGCTTCTTAAAACAGTTGCAACAAGGCAGCCAATATTCTGGGCCGCCGCAGCACAGGCGACAGTTGCGAGCAGGATTGTGCCTAGTCCCTTACCCTGATGAGAGTCGATAACTGCTACGCCAACCTCTGCTTGGCCCGTTTCACCTGTGACCGGCATTCGGATGCAGCGCGCCACGCCGATTGGATAGGATTCATTATGGGTGAGGTCGAGCGCACCTATGGCAATATGATTGACCTGATCGACACCAGAGTAAGTGTCAAGGTCAGTATCGCTGAGCTTGTCGAGATGTCGGAAGAAGCGATTGTAGCGTGATTGATCGGATAGATTCTCCATGCCCAGTTCCAGCAAATGCCTATCGCCAGGTTCAACGGGTCGAATTTGGACAGGTGTCCCATCCCGCAGTTCGATCTTGAATAATGACATTACTCGCGCAACCTCAATTGCAACTTGTCCTCTACCGTGTTCGAAACCTACTCAGCGGCGGAGCCGATGCTGGATACGCGAGTTCTAGGCCATGACGTGATAGCCAGCATCCACGTATGAAATGTTCCCGGTGACATTCTTTGCACGATCACTCACGAGACCGGAGGCCATATTTCCTATGTCTTCAAGTGTGACGAGCCGATGCTGCGGCGCACGACTTCGTGCTTCGTCAATAAGCTGGTCGAAATGATTGATGCCAGAAGCGGCCCGCGTCATTAGGGGGCCTGGAGACAAGGCATTGACCCTTATGTTCCTGCTTCCGAGATCCGCAGCCAGATACTTAACTGTACTCTCCAACGCCGCCTTGACCGGTCCCATGATGTTATAATTGTCGACGACTCTTTCTGCACCATAGTAGCTGACTGTTAGAATGCAGCCACCGCTTGCCATTAGCGGTTCCGCTTTGTGCGCAAGCCTGATGAGGGAGTGGACAGACACATCCATTGCGCGAGCAAATCCATGCTTCGAACAATTTACCACGCGGCCATGCAAATCCTCCTTTGGGCAGAATGCGACTGAGTGGAGCAGAAAGTCCAGAGTGCCCCAAGTCCTGCCAATGTAGTCGAACAGAGCTTCCAACTGATCGTCTTCTTCTACATTCAGCGGTAGGAAAATTTCGGCACCCAGCTCCTGGGCGACTGGCTCGACATAACCGCGGGACTTGTCATTGAGGTACGTCACTGCAAGCCTTGCACCGTCGCGCCGAAACGCACGACCACAACCGGCGGCTATCGAGTGTTCATTTGCAATACCCACAATGAGGCCACGCTTACCGTCAAGCAGATTCATGGAGGTCTCCAAACTCTCAAGATATCAATCAAAATGAAATGATGATTCACTTCTGAAATACGTAAGTACCGGGGGCATCGGTCAGTGCGGCCGAACCGACTTCTGCACTGCCAATCGGTGGCGGGGCTCTCTTCTTGCCAGACCGCTTGTTCAACCAAGCGACCCATTCTGGCCACCATGATCCGTCCTTGGTAGGTGTTTGCCGAGACCATGTGTCTGGATCAACATACAAATCATCATGTTGGCGGGTTGCGACCTGATAGCTGCGGCCTGGGTGTCCCGGTTCTGAAACAATGCCAGCGTTATGGCCACCAGTGGTCAGGAGAAATGTAATCTCAGTATCCGTCGTCAGGTTCCATTTGTAGACCGATCTCCACGGCGCTACGTGATCTCGCTCGGTGCCCACGCAGAATATGGGGACACGGATGTCCAACGTGGTGATTGGTCGACCATCTACTTCAAAGCGACCTTCAACAAGATCATTGTTGAGGTAAAGTTTGCGCAGATACTCCGAATGCATGCGATAGGGCATTCGCGTCGTATCCGCGTTCCAGGACATCAGATCATTAACCGGCGCACGCTCACCCATCATGTAGTCACGCATAATGCGCGACCAGATGAGGTCGTTAGATCGCAAAAGCTGAAATGCACCCGCCATCTGCTTGGCGTCCAGAAAGCCTTGCTGCCACATGATATCTTCAAGAAATCGCAACTGGCTTTCATCGATGAATAGTTGCAGCTCGCCTGGTTCTTCAAAGTCGATTTGAGCTGCAAGAAAAGTGAGCGAGCGCAACCTCGTCTTGTTCTTTCGCGATAGTGCTGCAGCGGCGATAGCAAGCAGTGTACCGCCCAAGCAGTAACCAGCAGCATGGACTTTTGTGTCGGGAACAATTCTACCAATGGCGTCGAGGGCTGCATTGACGCCAAGTGTACGGTAGTCATCTAGACCCAAATCGCGATCATCCGGACCAGGATTCCTCCAAGATATGGCAAACACTGTGAACCCTTGTTCGACTAGGTGCTTGATCATTGAGTTGTGCGGGGACAGGTCGAGTATGTAATACTTCATGATCCAGGCCGGGACGACTAGTATCGGCTCGGGCCGCACTTTTTCTGTCGTTGGCAAGTATTGGATCAACTCGATCAGACGGTTCCGGTAGACAACCTTTCCCGGAGTGACCGCGACAGAAACTCCCGGTTGGAATTCTTCTGTTCCGACAGGTGGTTTATCTCCTAGGCGGCGCTCACAGTCTTCAATGAAATTCTGAAACCCGCGCACAAAATTCATCCCAGCTTCGGCTTGCGCCTTCGATAGAATTTCAGGATTGGTCAGCACGAAGTTTGATGGTGCGTACTTGTCGAGTATCTGACGCGCCGTGAACTCCAAGACTCGCTCATGTTGAGTTGAGACGCCCGGCACGCCCGTCGTTGCAACGTGCCACCACTGTTGCGCCAATAGATGCGATTGATAAAGCACGTTGAACGGCCAATGCTGCCAACTCTCAGACTTAAACCTTCGATCCTGGGGTAGCGGTTTAAGATAGTTTCCGCTTGGGCCGTCACTTAGAGCACTTTCAATCGCGAATTTTTGGAGACGCATGACTTTCCGGAAAGCCTTCTCGGTCAGCTGCAATTGCTTGCCGGGCGCTGCAAACAGATGAATAAGCCAATCGAAGTAAGCCGCCATCAGGGAGGCTGGTGACAGCCCCATTGTAACTTTACCGAGCGACGCATGTGCCGACCGGTTAAGGACATCCGCAAGGGCTGTCGTCGTATAGTCATCGCGCTCAAAAGATGATGCTAACGAACCATTGTATGGAGTTGGGGGTTGCTGTCTTGAGCCCTTACTTGCGCTCGGAGCAACTGCATCTACAGATTCCCGAGCGTTCGACAGTTGAGGCAATGACGCGACAGACTGAGTGACTTCTGTAGCCATGTTTTACACTCTATTTGGAAACTGAAATGGAACGGCGGAACAGTGTGAGGCTTGAGGTGAAGAATACGGTTCCAAGCCCTGCAACTGTTAGGAACTGCGGCCAGACGATATCCATACCCGCGCCGCGGAACACGACAGCCTGCGCGAACGCCATGTAGTGTCGCGAGGGCAAGAACCATGTCAGTGGCTGAACAAACTCCGGCTGACTTTCGATTGGAGTGAGTCCGCCAGAGAGCATCATCATCGGCATTATGGTCATCATCATGAGCAGTGAAAACTGCGCCATCGTGCCGGCAATCGTTGCTAGAAAGATTCCGATCGCTGCTGCTGCGAACAAGTAGACAACAGTGCCACCCAACAGCAGCAGGCGAGAACCGGAGATATGAACATCGAGTGCGCCTTGTACAATAAGAAGCATCGAAAGCGTGAAAGCTGTAAGAATGACTAATCCGTTGGCCCAGACCTTGGCCATCGCAATTTGGAATGAGGTCAAAGGCATGACGAGCAGGTGTTCAATTGTGCCATGCTCTCGCTCGCGAATTAGCGCTGCTCCGGTAAGCACAATGGTCAACAACGAAAGCTGGTCGAGAAGCGAAACAATCGCTCTGAACCATGCCTGCGTCCCATTGGCGTTGAAGGCACGATGATTGACCAAGTCTACAACAGGCTTAACTACTTCGTCTGAGCGACTTGCGAAGCGACCAATCTCTTGTAGCAGAATGTTCTGGATGTAAACCGCCCCAAGATTAGCCTGGGCAACTGCCGTTGCATCGATATTGACCTGAACAGAAGGCTGTCGTCCTCGACGGACATCCCTCTCGAAGTTTGGTGGAATGACGACCACGAACATAAATCGGTTTTGATCCATCGCACGATCAACTTCGGATGCCTTGATGAATCGCGGTCGTTGGAAGTAAGGCGGGTAGAATGCATTTTGGAGCTTTCGCGACAGCGCTGAACCGTCCTCGTCCACGAACGCTATCGATGCATTGTTGATCGTCTCACCCATGCTAGTCGATTGCGAGTAAATCGCCAGGCTGAACGAATAGGCGATCAACACAAGTAAAAAGGCATCACTGAATATGCTGCGCAGTTCCTTTGTACCAAGCCAGAAGATGTTGATCCAAGTGCGCATCTCAAGCCTCCTGCTTCTTCAGAAGGAAGGCTGCGATTGCAATGAAAGCTGGCGTAAAGAAAGCTAGTGCGAATAGATCAGGCGTCAGGTCGAAAAAGCCTAGCCCTTTCGTGAAAGCCCCAACACTCAAATGCATGTAGTAGGTCGTCGGCCAGAGCGAGCCTATGACATATCCCGCGCCTTCCAAGGTCGACACTGGCTGTAACATCCCTGAAAACTGCATTGTTGGCAGTATTGAGAGGATGGCTCCTGCAAACACAGCAGTGACTTGCGTGTTTGTGACGGACGAAATCAGAAGTCCGTAACCAGTTGCCGCTGCGACGTAAAGGAGTGCGCCGACAATTAGCACAAGAAGGCTGCCCTTTAGCGGCACTTGCAGAACAAATATGACTATAAGAGTTAGGATGAAAAAGTTAAGCATCCCGATGAGAATATAGGGGAGTTGCTTTCCGATCAGAAACTCGAAGCGATTGGTCGGCGTGACATAGAAATTTGTGATCGTGCCAATTTCCTTTTCGCGCGCAATACTGACGGCCATCAGTATGGCCTGGAACAACATCAGCAGGAGCGCCGGTGAAGAAGGACCAATTGCAAAGATGCTCTCAAACGACGGGTTGTAGCGATACCGCGGCTCAATCGTTGCAGCTTGTTGTGCTGAAAGATCGACACCAGCAGCGCGCGCGAGCTGCAATTGGTAGAGAATGTGTCCCCCAGTGACATAACTCTCGATCGTACCCGCGCGCTGCGTATTGGCACCATCAATCCAGGCGGAGATGCTTGGTGTCGCGCCCCGCTTAATGTCTCTTCCGAATCCTGGAGGGATCTCAATGGCAAGCGTGATATCGTTGGACTTTAGTCGCCGCTCCAGCTCGTTTCGGTTCAGTATTTCCGGTTTTTCGACGAAGTAACGCGAACCGGAATAGTTGCGCAAATAATCACGACTCTGTGGCGTCCGATCGAGATCGAGCGCCGCATACGTCAGGTTTTCGACATCCATGGAAATGCCGTAGGCAATGATGATTAGCAGGATAGAACTTCCAAGAAAGGAGAAGGCGAGCCGCACAGGATCACGCATCACTTCCATCATCTCGCGATAGCTGTAGGCAAGGAGCCGTGACAGGCTAAATCGGTGCAAACCATTCGGATCGGTTAGCGGCTCTGAAGTTGTCGTCGGCGTATGCGAGAGAACAGTCTCTACCCGAGGGCTTTCGCTGTCGTCGTCAATCGCTTCCTCAATGTACTCAATAAAGGCCTCCTCCAGAGAAGCCACGCCTCTTGCTTCGACCAGGTGATCCGGTTCATCGTAGACCAGCACCTGGCCAGCATGCATGAGAGAAATGCGATCACAGCGCAGAGCTTCATTCATGAAGTGCGTTGATATAAAGATGGTCACTTGATCACGCCGGGAAAGCTCGATGAGAAGTTCCCAGAACTCATCTCGCGCGACCGGATCGACCCCGGAAGTTGGCTCGTCGAGGATCAGCATTTCCGGTTCATGAATAATTGCTACTGCGAGAGACAGCCGTTGGCGAATTCCCAGAGGTAGTGACGAAGCCAGCGCGTCTCTATGCGGGCCGAGACTGAAGCGATCGACTAAGTCTGCTATTCGTTTGGTGGTTCTCTCTGGAGTCAAATGGAACAAACGGGCGTGGAGCAACAGGTTCTGCTCAACTGTCAACTCGCCGTATAGAGAGAAAGATTGAGACATGAACCCGACCCGCTTTCGGGTTTCGAGGTCCTTCGCATTCACTGGCTTGTCAAAAAGGTATGCCTCACCCTCAGATGCCGGCAACAAGCCGGTAAGCATCTTCATAGTCGTGGTTTTGCCGCAACCATTTGATCCCAGAAATCCGAAGATCTCACCTCTTTGAATCTCGAAGCTGACGCTGTCGACGGCCGTAAAGTCACCGAAACGCCTTGTCAGTCCCTTTGCGACGATGGCGGGCCTTTCATCGGTTTGTACACGCACGGGAATTTCCAACTCAGGGCGCCCATGTCGTCTTTCCTCTGGTAGCAACTCAACGAAAGCCGCCTCAAGATCAGAGGTGCCAGTTCTCTCTTTGAGTTCGGCGGGACTACCGGTGTCGAGGATACGTCCAGCATCCATGGCTACCAGCCAATCGAACAACTCAGCCTCTTCCATGTAGGCTGTGGAAACGATCACGCTCATACCGGGCCGCTCTGCCCGTATTGTATCGATCAACTCCCAGAACTGCCGCCGTGACAAGGGATCCACCCCGGTCGTCGGTTCGTCAAGAATGAGCAGATCGGGATCATGGATCAGCGCACAACAAAGACCCAATTTCTGCTTCATGCCGCCGGATAGTTTTCCGGCTGGACGGTCAAGAAAAGGAAAAAGCGCGGTGGCTTTCGTTAGGCGTTCTATCCGCTCTTTGCGCTCAGCCCGGCCTTGTTCAAAGAGCGAGCCAAAGAAGTCCAGGTTTTCTTGAATGCTCAATTCTGCGTAGAGATTTTTGCCAAGTCCTTGCGGCATATAAGCGATACGCGGCCCAGCAAACATACGATGCCGTGCAGACGCGATATCACCACCAAGCACTCTAAGCGCACCATTTTGCAACTTGCGAGCACCGGCAATCAAACCAAGCAGAGTTGATTTGCCAACACCATCCGGCCCGAGCAGACCAACCATTCGCCCCGAGGGGATTTCGAGAGATATGCCATCGAGCGCGCGCACCGATTTGTAACTGTGCGTGAGGTCCTCGATAACAACGATCGGTTCGACATGATGTGTCATCATGACGATCTCGCGGTCACAAAACGCATGCTATTTCGTTTCAGACTGACTCACAGTGGTCGGTGAATCGCTCGGGGGGAGCTTGTTAAGAAACCCTGGCCAGGGTGACGACTTCTCGCCCGGCGGCATCGACAGTCGAACAAAGGCGACGCCGCGGACCCCAGTTTTAACTCGATCGATGTAGCGGATGATCAGTTCGTGAGGCACGCGCACCTTGACGCGAAACATCAGCTTCTCACGCTCGCTTGCAGTTTCCACCTGCTTCGGAGTGAACTGTGATTCAGGTGAGACAAAGCTCACTTTTGCCGGAACAGCAACATCGAGAACATCGAGCTTTATTCGTGCTTCTGCGCCAATGGCGACGCGGTGTGCCTGCCCTGCCGGTAGAAAGAACTCCATGTACACATCCGCGAAGTTCACCAGGGTCAGAACCTTACCGCCGTTGCCGAGCACCTCGCCTGGCTCAGTGAGCCGGTACAACACGCGGCCGATGGTAGGAGATTTCAGCGTGCTATCGTCAATCTGTGTTTGGACTTCCTTGGCCATAGCACGCGCGGCATCAATGCTTCGCTTTCGCGAAACGAGGGTGGCCTCCGCAGCTGTCAGATTGGCCCTTGCCACAGCATGTTCGCTGACACGCGTATCATAGGTTTCCTTTGACGTGTGCCCCTTCTCGACAAGACGGGACGCGCGTTGAAGCTCTTGTTCGGCCAAGAGGAGCTGCGCCCGGACTTGAGCAACGCTCGCTTCTGCGGCCGCGGCCTGGCTCTGCGCGCTTGCGACATCTGCTTCAGCTCGCAACAACTGGGCTTGCAGTTGGGCTGTGTCGACTTTCGCCACGACCTGACCAGGCTGTACTAAGTCTCCCTCTTGTGCAGAGACGTGTTCGACACGGCCAGCGATCTTTGTTGCAACGTCGACTTGTACGGCTTCAATGCGGCCATTGCCTGATGCAATGTCTGAGGGGACTGCATCGCTATCGCTTCCAAAGAAAAAATAGCCAATGCCCGCTAGCAACGCGGCGGCGCCGAGCGCCAAGTAAAGCTTGGTATTCATCTCTGCCTCGCACCGAGTTTTGGCTACCTCTGAGATACTGGAATGTGGCTTTGCACAGCCGGCCTCGCGATGAGTTGACATGGGTCAACTGGGCAAAGCGTCGAACGCGGTTCGCTGTTCTGTCGCACCGTGTGAGCCTGATTGCGTTGATCTGGATCACCGAACAGCCACTGCATTTCAGTCATCCACGAAGCAAGACATTCCGATAAAGCAATGGGCCTCCACTCGACGATGTCTCGAAGAAACTTGCTTCTGGTAACTCGTATTGCTGTCGCCACAGACGGAGCGACCGGCTATGCATGGCCGGGCGACAATCCTTAGTATTTGTACTTTTAAGAAGAGATGCGAGTGCGCGCCCAGAATTGGCCGATACCAAGCGCGCGCGCACGTAACAGATGGTTCGGCATGCGGGCCTGGCAATCAACGACCACAATACACAGCCCTGGCTGTTTGTGGCTGCCAAAGGTTCCATTCGGATCTACCCGGATGCGGAGCGGCGTTACCCCATAGTAGGTCTCGACCACAGCCAGGTCGTAGCATCACTTGAGTGCGCAACAGAAAACGTCGTTCTTGGGACTAAGTCTGCAGGCTTCGTTTCTGATGTAGATTTCGTTCCGTATTCGCGACAGGTGCTTGCCACTTTGACGACCAGTCAGCCAAAGAGTAGCGCGACGTATGACGCGATCATCAAGAGACTAATAACGCGCGTGACGTTTGATCCGACGCCTTTGGCATCGCAGGACTTGGCAGCTCTCAAGAGAGCGTCTTAGCAAGCTGGCGTCCACTCGCGAATCGTGACGGCGCGCTCTGAACTGGAACGCGCTAAGCAGTTCGTCGTCGTGGGCAACTGTCGAACCTATAGTCCCAACGAAGAGTTCGCTCGAACCAGCCAGCTGCACGGGTCGAGACTAGCAACTATCAGCTACTCACCTTGTGAGGTTACTCTCCTAGAACCGCACCGGCTGACGGAGATTTTCCAAGATCTTGCACCGCATCTGTCATCTCATTTGACAACTCACCGGTAATCTTTGCCATCGCGGCAAACTCATTTTGATAGTCCTGAGCAGCCTTTGCAAGAAATGCGGAATAGGCGCTTGTAAACTCTTCTGGATTCTTTAGTTGGCTTAGCTTCTCTGCAAACTGGGCATCCTCTTCCAAACGACGTCCGATGAAGTTAAACCACTCTTGATAGGCATCTGCTACATGCTTGCAAGTTTTTGCGCTGTAACCCAGCATGGTCGCATGACCAAATGCTAGTGACTTCATGAATTCCGGCTCGTAGCCCAGATTTGCCATCTGCTTCGATTGAAACATATCGTTCATAGTATCTTGCTCCAATTCACTCGAGGTTTTCAGGTATGCTTGCCCAACACGGGCGCCCTCCATTTCGGCTCGTTTACGGTGCTACGTTGGATTTGCATGATTAGAGATCCAAGTGTTCTGCCTATCTGTGTCAAGACAAGGTAAGCTCGCTCCCAATCTGCTCTGCGCTCATGTCGGCCAGATTTTTCTCGCGCTCTGCTTTAGCAAGAGGCGACGAATGCCGGAACGAGTCGAAAGGTTCAACCAGCAGTCAACGCTACTCTGTTCTCTGCGGACACGCGCGGAATCAAATCAGCTGCTTCAGAAATGTCGTTGACCTGGATCAACAAGTTACCTCCTGTGACCACCAGCATGAGTGTCAGAAAACCGCTAACTTACTCGCTCATTCCAGACACGAGATCTTTAACCGCGGATGATCTGGTTTGATGCAACATTGGTGTCAAGATGGATGATTTATTGATCGCTGTATCCAGTTTTGATCGGAGTTGCAGTTAGCCTAATGTATGGTCTTATTGTCCTTTGACTTGGGTTTTCCACCCGAGCTATTGACATCGCTCATGAGTGATTGTGCAAAAGCGAGTGCGGAAACAATACGAGCTTCGTGGGATTTGAGAAGATGAATTGTCTGCTCATCCTTCGCCAAGGTGAGCGCCGTGTGAATTTCGACAAGTATCTCTTTGGCCATATAGACAATTTGATCGTGCCAGCGTTGCCACTCACCGGCATCTTGACTGTTGGGCCTATCATTAATCTTCTTGAAAAAATCATCATTCATATCGCAGCCCGCGATCAAACCACTTTGCGTCCGCAATGATACGTAAACGCAATTCCCCCAGCCTACATCATGGCCTTTGTTGAGCTTCAATCAGCTTGTCAGCAATGACATAGCTCAAAATTCTTCCAGGGAGCTCAACAGTGGCAACTATGATGGCTCATACACCAATCCAGGGAACAAATCTGAGCTGCACGCGTCTGATGATTGTTCCTAGTGCACTAACTGCAGCCTACATTCGAGAAGGCTGCAAAGAGGAGCAGTGCCAGCATATAGTGTCAATCGGTCGAATGAAAACGTTTGATCGAGATGAAGCAATTTTCCGCGAGCACGAACCAACTGACTACGTCTATCTCGTCGTCTCAGGTGTCATTCGCGGTTGCAAAGTTCTCGCAGATGGCCGCCGGCTGGTATCTCGATTTTTCTTTCCTGGGCAGTTGATGGGATATGATCAAGACGCAGAAGCTTCGATCACAACTGATGCAACAACCTCGGCTACTGTTTGCGCTGTTCCGAAGAGAGATTGGGATCGCTCAATCAGGGAAGACTCAGACCTGCAAGGGCTGCCAATCAAGGCGATTGTCTCAGAGCTTGAGAAAACTCGAACCCACGTTCTTGCGCTCGGCCGTCTTACGGCGACAGAGCGGGTTGCGCAATTCTTATACTCGTTGGTTCAGAACATGGAACAAGACGAAGATGGTGCTACGCATATCCCAGTGGGTCGGCTAGACATTTCTGATCATCTTGGATTGACCATCGAGACCACGAGCCGTGTGTTCAGTTCCTTGAAGCAGAATGATTTGATAAAGCTGCTCGACAAGTACCGATTCATCATTCTTGATGAATGTGCAATTGCGGCTGAATTCTTGGAACAAGAGATTTGAGGAAGCGACGCATTAGAGCAAGAGCAATGGACCGAACCGTCAGATTCGTGTCACCGCTCTAGAAGTGCAGATATTGGCGTCGCTTCGTTCTACTCGCGCACCAGCCCAATTACAGTTCTAGCAATTCAGCATTCGAATTGCGCATTCAAGATAGAAGCTTCAAGTGCGTAACTGTCAAAATTCTGGTTGCACCACCGCCGCCGTTGACTGGGCATAGCAGCTTCTTCGGCTTTGCAGAGTGAGCGGACATGAGACCAACTCAGTGACTGCGCTGCACCGACACGCTCCCAGACGTCCGCTTTGCACTCGCATTTCGCCGATTTGCTTTGTCCATGACTGGGGGGACAGGCCCGGATACGAGAGTCGCTTGAGGATGCCTTGAGCAGTTGCGCTGTTCCCGTAGGTTCCAGCAGCGGCGTGCCATGAATGATATTTAAAAGTTGACGCAGCAAGAGCAAAGACTGACATTAGACGACCCATGCTGATCAATGCTGGGGCTCAGATCAAACATACCTATAGGTGTTGAGTCAGTAGCGTTGAGCGAGTGATCTAAATCGCCCCCTGCTGCAGTGAGATTGTTGTGGACTTTCACTGTGCATGTCGAAGCACCCGGTTTTAGCGAGAACGCATTTTTCGATGGTAATAGGTCAAAGGTTTGAAGTTAAAGAAAGCGCATATTCGAAATTTCCGCCGCTTAGAAGAAGTTGAATTCGACTTAGACAGTCGGGAGTCCCTTTTTGTCGGACCCAACAATAGCGGAAAGACCTCAGCGACTAGCGTGTTCAGATGTTTCCTTGGTAAGAGGGATTTCACTATTCACGATTTCCCTCTGCAGGCGCTGAAAGCAATGGATGCGTGGCATTCAGAGGCAAAGGATGACAAAGGCGAGGACCTCAAGCTACCGGAAATTGGGCTAGATTTGTGGTTTTCTCTCGACCCCGCAACAACGCCGTATGCTAAGATTGGTGCACTGATCACTAGCCTGTCAGGCGATGTCGTGGAAGTTGGCGTCGGATGCGTGTTCAAGACTGATGACCCCGCTGGTATTTGGCGGGACTATGTCCAGTTGTATCCGGCTGACGCGGTGGGCAATCGCAAGCGAACGCTCAGTGAGTTCCTCGAAGCCGAAGGTCGAGTCAAAAAGTACTTCGGGATCTTCTATGACTCGCTGAAGCTGGACGGCGAAGTTCTAAAGAGAGTGGCCCTCACGCCAAGTGAGGGAAAGCGAACGATCCGATCGCTTTTGCGCGTGGACTTTGTCGATGCTCAGCGGAACCTACAAGACGACGAGATGACCAGCCGCGGTAGTCGGTTGTCGGCCGCATTTGCTAATTTCTATCGCGCCAATCTGGAACAGGCCGAGGCCGGCGAAGACGCCGTTAAGATCGTAGAAGAGCACAATGAAAGGCTCACGCAACACTATGGTGTAAGCTTCAAAGAACTTATGGATGTGCTCAAGAGGCTTGGAGTTCCTTCGGCAAGTGAACGCGAACTGACCATCGTGTCCGCGCTAGGAGCCCAAGAAGCGCTAAAAGGCACAACGGATCTCGTTTATAGGGAGGCAGGCGCGTCGCACAGCCTCCCGGAAGCCTATAACGGACTTGGGTTTAAGAACCTCGTCCTAATGGCTGTTCAGCTGCGCGATTTCCAAGCGCAATGGGCATCGACAGAAGAAGACCGCCCGCTCTGCCATGTGATCTTCATTGAAGAACCTGAAGTGCACTTACATGCTCAAGTGCAGCAAACATTCATAAGCAATATGTGGTCGATTTTGGATGA
This sequence comes from Hyphomicrobiaceae bacterium, assembly GCA_965247245.1. Taxonomy (GTDB): domain Bacteria; phylum Pseudomonadota; class Alphaproteobacteria; order Rhizobiales; family Hyphomicrobiaceae; genus Tectiglobus. The sequence continues at coordinate 517,109 of CBDFGV010000002.1, forward strand.
GTTAGCTCAGAAAGAGCAAATAACGCCACAACTCGTGGTCACGACCCACTCATCGCACATTCTGAATTCAGTGGATTTTGAGAAAGTCCGCTATTTTCGGCGCAGGCGAAGGGACGGAGAGAAAGATGACGAGAATACTCTTCTACCGATCTCAGAAGTTCATAGTCTGAAAGACTTCAGAGCGCCGGCCGTGACAGAGAATACCAATCCACTTACGGAGGCGGAGGCGCTCGACTTTTTGAAGCGATATATGACGTTGACGCACTGCGACCTTATGTTTGCAGATGCAGCTATATTGATCGAGGGGGCGGCGGAGAGGCTGCTGCTGCCTGCCATGATCGAAAAGGCGCAACCAGAGTTGAAAGGCGTCTACCTCACCATTTTAGAAGTCGGCGGCGCGTACGCGCACGTCTTCTCTGAATTGCTCAGGTTTCTCCATATTCCATATCTCGTGATAACAGATCTGGACGCTGTGAAAGCCAATCCCAACACAAAGAAAATGAAGGCTTGCTCCGCAGACGAACCAACTGCGGAGACGTCCAATCCCGCGCTAAAATCCTATTTTCCAGGCGTGCACGGCATACCTGCATTGACGGCATTGAGCGTGGACGAAAGAACTCAAGAAGAAGGGAATCGGTTCGTGACATTCCAGAGGCCAGTCAATGTCATCCATCAAGGAGAGCATCTGTCGCTTTGGGCCCGGACATTCGAAGAGTCGTTGATTTTCGAGAACCTTTCTGCCTGCGGCAGCGATGGGTTTCTAAGTACCATCACGTTGCCGAACCGTCCCGGCGAAATAAACAAGTCGGTTTTCGAGCAGGTGCGCGCATCCACCTTCAAAAAGACTGATTTTGCGTTGGGAGCGCTTGCCGAAACCGATTTGACACCTCCCGACTACATTTGCGAAGGCCTGAGCTGGATCGCAGATCGTCTTCAAATCATTAGTCAGGCGGGCACTGACAATGGTCCATGAACTGACCAAAGCGGATTACGATATCCGCGAGTGCCTGGACAAAGAACAATCATTCGCGGTCATTGCCGGAGCGGGGTCGGGCAAAACGGCATCGCTAGTGGGTGCACTGGGATATGTCCGGACGGAATATGGCCGTAGGTTGCGGCGTGACGGACAAAAGGTGGTCTGCATCACGTACACCAAGCGTGCTCGTGATGTGTTGCGGGGGCGTCTTTACGACGACGATCTTTTTGAGATAACAACGATTCATAGCTTTCTATGGAGCGAAGTCGCACGCTACACGCAAGATATCGCGACAATCATCGCGGGCATGATCATTCCGGCTAAGATTGAAAAGTATCGCGAGGACGCCGTTGGAAAATCTCAGAGAGCGCAACAGGCAAGGGCGCAGATCGCAACGTTAGAAGAAGCGCTTCCGCAAATCGGCGAAATTTCCAAGTTCGACTATGATGACGGAAAGTTCAGTGATTTCGCGAAGGGCACAATTGGCCATGACGATGTGATCGATGTTTCTGCGTCAATGATCCTCTCTAGGCCGCTACTGCAAAAGATCATCGGGCAGAAATACCCTTACACATTTGTCGATGAGGCCCAGGATACATTCCCAGTTGTGGTAGAGGCGCTCAACCAAATCTGCAGTAATGAAGGACCTCCGATCGTCGGATATTTCGGCGATCCGATGCAGCAAATCTATGACAAACGTGCTGGGCAATTTGAGGGGCCACCAGGATACAAAACGATCACAAAGGAACAAAACTACCGGTCCGCAAAGTCTGTGATAAAACTCGCGAACAAGCTGAGGAACGATCTGCAGCAAGAGCCGTCTGGTCCCAGAGCGGAGTTTGATGGCATCGTCACGGTAACACTAGTTGAAGCCGAGGATCCAGAAGCCAAGTACAAGCGGTACTCAGATGAACAACTTGATCGTGCACTCAAGCGATTTGACGGTGTGCTTGCTGAAATCGGATGGCAGGACCACGATAATTCTAAGCGGCTTTACTTGGCTCGACAGATGATTGCTCGCCGACTTGGCTTTCTCAAGCTGCACCGATTGTTTGATGGCCAGTATGCATCGCAGCGCGCCAAAGAGGAATTCGAGGATGGAAGCCATTTCCTCGTAAAGCCAATCGTGGATACACTTTGGCCGCTTACGAGTGCATCAACCGCCCAAGACGAATTGAGCGTCTTAAATGTACTCCGAACGAGTAGCCCAGCTTTCTTTGTGGATGGACAGAACGCGGAGCGCACGCTCAAGGACATGCTGACACGAGCGGAAACAAAGGCAAGTGGGTTGCTAAACGTATGGCAGAACTCAAACATTCGAGAGGTGCTCGACTATGCTCAAGCGGAAGGGCTTTGCCATTTAAGCGCAAGGCTAACGCAACATCTTGATCGGCCTCCGCGCGTCGAAGAGTTCGATAGGATTGAACATCAAGCAGAACGTTCAGATTGGCTCGCCGATACATTTTTTCAGAGCGGTACGGAAGAGCTTCCGGCCTATTGCGAATTCGTCACCGATAACACACCATTCAGCACACAGCATGGCGTTAAGGGCGAAGAGTATGAAGACGTAATTGTCCTCTTTGATGATGTCGAAGCGGGATGGCACAATTACAGCTTCAGCAAGCTTTTTGTCCCGGGCATCGCCGGTGAGGCAAAGCAGACGCAAATTGATCGATCTCTGCGGTTGGCCTATGTGTGTTTTACCAGAGCCCAAAAGCAACTGCGGATCATTCTATTCTGCCCAGCACCGAACGAGGCCAAGGCTGAATTAATCGCCAAAGGGTGGTTCGACGAGAGCCAGATCCATATTTTTGCAGGCTAGTTGCACCCCCGTCGAAAATGCGCCATCAGCAATTCCCGAAGAGTGTCCGCTAATAGTTGTCTAGCGCGGACAAGATCAAGATGTGATCGATCGATGCGTTACATCCAACAACAGACGTAGTCGGCAGCATGCAATTCACCGTTGATTCAATTTCGGTCATTGTCTCCTTGTGGGATCAAGTCTCGTTCAAGTTACGATTTGTTGCCAATCGTCGCTTTGATCCGATAGCGTCCGTCAGAACCGGAACGCAATGCGGCTAAAACCGGTCTCGGCCGCCACCCAGCTCAGCGCTGCATTGCAACGTCGCGGTGTCCACATAGCAGACAAAAGTGGCCTGCAATAGCCATTGGTGTTTACAGCAACAGAGGCAGGGGGGCTTGGTGTAACACGCCTCGCAAAAACCTGCGAAGTGCGAACTGCGCGTGAAAAGTGAAACTATCCCGTCTTCCTAGCTTTGACCTTCTCAATAGACTTGATAGGACCTCGTCGCTTTCCTGATCGTGCCGCAATCTCCGCGTCTTGTGCTTCGATCACGGCCTGGATGCACTCGTCGACTTCCAACCCGTTAATCTCATGTAAGGGCACCTTACGGTTCGAAGTCTGCGTACCGTCCTTGTAAGTGACATTGAACAGCGCAAATTCCGTTTGCGCCTTCAGTTTCATGCGTCCCATGATGTGCCTCCAGCCTCGGACCAACTGAAATCTAGTGTTGCTGCACCAGCTGGCTCTCTTTGACGATGCGCTCGCTGTTCTCGTATGTACACTTGATCCGGTATTGGTACTCGCCATCCTCAACAGGCATCAACTGCACGACCTTGCAAGCATGGTTTCCATCTCGATTGCCGATTCGACGAGGCGAGAATACCAGCGATTGTCCCACCTTGAATTTGTGCAAGGCCATGTCCTATTCCTCTCTCGAGATTTGGTAAAGCAGCGAAGTTTGCTCAGATCACACCACGGCGACACGCTGCCTCTTCGCTCCGCTATTTCGCTTGCCGGCGCTCGCTTTCGGTTTGGCGGCCTGTCGGCTACTTGCAGACTTGGCTGACGGCTTCCCGCTTCTGCCACGATTGTTTGTGCGCTGCTTGCTTGTCCGCCTCTGTGAGTTGGCGCCGCGCTTGCCTTTACTACTCTGTCGAATGCTGTCCGCCTGATCGGCGCTCAACGCTTTTCGTCCTAAACTTGGATCGGACGTTTCACTAGGGATTTCCAGGCGGATTAGCCGCTCAATGCTACGCAGATAATTAATTTCAGAGTGATCGCAAAGAGATATGGCACTGCCTGACGCGCCAGCCCGGGCCGTCCGACCAATCCTGTGGACGTATGCTTCTGGGACCTCGGGAAGCTCGTAGTTGATGACGTGCGAAACGCCTTCTATATCAATGCCGCGCGCAGCGATGTCGGTTGCCACCAACACTTGTATCTTGGCGGTTCGAAACGCATCCAGCGCGCGCTCCCTCTGGTTCTGACTTTTGTTGCCATGGATTGCAGCGGTTTCGATCCTCGCACCGGCGAGGTGCCTCGCGACCCGGTCGGCGCCACGCTTAGTTCTTGTGAAAACAAGAGTGCGCTCCATCTGTTGATCCACAATCAGCTTGGCTACGGCTGCGCGTTTGTCCGCTGCGTTTAAATGGATCACCCGTTGACTGACGCGTTCCGCAGTGGAGGAGACCGGAGCAACTGATACGCGCTTTGGATTGCGCAAGAATGCACGTGCCAACTCAGAAATCGAGGCGGGCATCGTCGCTGAAAAGAACAACGTCTGGCGATTGCTTGGCACTCGCGAAACAATGCTTCGAATGGGTTTGACGAAACCCAGGTCCAACATTTGATCGGCTTCGTCGAGCACCAAGACTTCTGTCTGATCGAGCTTGATGGTGCCGGTTGTCAAATGATCAAGCAAGCGGCCGGGTGTTGCAACGAGGACATCCACGCCCCGCGAAAGCTTCTTGACTTGTGGACCATGCCCGACGCCACCGAAAACGGTCGCAATCTTTACCGGCATGTTGACAGCGTAAGCAGCAAAGCTTGCTGCAATCTGTGATGCGAGTTCCCTCGTCGGTGACAACACGAGAACTCGTGTACCTTTTCGAGGAAGAGGCTTTCGGTCGTTGATCAACCGTTGAATGATCGGCAGCGCAAACGCTGCTGTCTTGCCTGTACCGGTCTGCGCGATACCAAGGATGTCACGACCGGCGATAGCAGGTGGAATAGCCTGGGTTTGTATCGGCGTAGGTTTAGAATAGCCCTCGCGTTCGAGAGCTTTTAGGACAGGACCTGCGAGGTCCAGCTCAGAGAATGTATTCACGCGTTTCTTTCTTTAGGTGAGCGCAATTGGTCCTGTATGTGCGCACTACAACCACATACAAGCCTGTCGATCGGCAGCATGACACCCCGCGTGTCCTGGGTTGTCGTCTTGTTAAGAAATCGAAATGCTCGACAGCGGGACAATATTTTCGACGGACCAGATGGTCAGTCAAAGTTGCAGTCCCTTCACGCGGCTGGAGCAAAAAACAAATCGCTTCATAGCGATTGCACAGCAAATGGCATGTTGCACCGCAAAAGTCAAAGAATAGTTTCTCTCATGGCGGATAGGTTTGCCTGATTAATCATTATATTAGGTCAAACTGACCGATTATTCGGTTGCAAGTTTGAAGTAACCTACGGCCTGCGCTTTTTTCTCCCAAGTGATCGCAACGCGGCGACTTCCCTAGCCCATTCGTCAAATGGCTTGGCCGGCGTACCACCCATCCGTGCCCCTGGCTCTACGTCATCTTTAACATGGGCCATGCCGGCTATTTGGGCGCCTGAGCCAATCTTAACGTGACCAAGAACACCCGATTGAGCCCCCATAACTACAAAGTCACCTAGTTCAGACGAACCAGCGACACCGCTTTGAGCGACAATCACGCAATGCCGACCAATGATAGCGTTGTGCCCGATCTGCACAAGATTATCGATCTTCGTGCCTTCGCCAATCCGTGTATCGCCAAGCGTTCCTCGATCGATAGTCGAGTTCGCTCCGATTTCGACATCGTTACCAATGATGACACAACCGATCTGTGGAACCTTTGAGTGGCCATGTTTGGTCATGGCAAAACCAAAGCCGTCTTGTCCGATCCGAACACCTGCATGGATGATTACATCATTGCCAACAATTGCATGAGTAACGCTGGCACCAGCACCAACGTAGCAGTTGTCACCAATGACTGACCGGTAGCCGATTACGGCGCCGGCAGCGATAAAACTTCCACTGCCGATACTTGCCTCGCAACCGACTATTGCACCCATTTCGATCTCAGCACTCCCTGCAACTTGGGCCGACGGATGTATGAGAGATCTTGCATCAGGCAGTGTTGCCATTGCTGCCTTGCTACGCAAGGCATCGCTATAGAACAGTCGCATAACCTTGGCGAATGTTTCGTAGGGCTGCTCTGCTTCGAGAATGGCGACATGCCCTGGAGCAATGCCAACATCGCGAGAGGCGACAATACAAGCGCCGGCAAACGTGTTTTTTAACTGGCCCAGGTATCGACGATTGTCGAAGAATGCGATGTCGCCTCCCGATGCTGTAGCCAGTGGCCTTACGCCATCGATAACTCTTGAACTGTCTGCCGCGCACAGCAGGCGTGTGCCTACGCGCTTGGAAATATCGCCTAAGGTGAAAGGGCCTGCCCTTTGAAAGAAGCCTGGATGCATTAGCATTCACTCGGGTATGTCGTCTGTAATCCGGTATGAACTTGGCGCACGAATATATTGTCGAGACCTACTGTTCCTCGTTGTCGGCGACCGCAAGTGGGACGGCATCGGCCAACGGATCCGAGGTGTCCTCGTCTTCCTCAAGTAGGACATCTGCAGCTGCTGCGACTGCAGTCTCATCTTCCCCAACCTCTTCGCCATCGGTCACTTCATCCAATTCAGCCGATTCATTTTCATCCGAACTAGCGTCAGAAGCTTCGGCAACGGCAACGATCGGCAACACTCGCGGCTGTTTGCGGCGGGCATAGGCAGGCGCAGCATTACGTAACTCGGCTTGAGCGGCGGCATGAACGTCTTTGTCAAACTCCGTACCGCAGATTGGGCAGTCGAATTTCTCCCTGTTCAGATCGTAGAAGGAAGCGTCACACTCTTCGCTTTGGCATTTGCGCTTCTCGCCACGCGCTGCTCGCATTGCCATGGTGATTAATCCAATCTTGCACGACTAATAGTGACACACGCATTAGAACGTCTCTGAAATGGTCGTTCGCATTGCCAACTATTGCCACTGTCATCGAGGAATGCATGTTTAGGCAGAATGATCTTGCTGCACTCTTCGCCTGCTCTCCTAAAACCACGTTCGCATTGCCACGATCTGCCATTTCTGGCGAGATAGCCGTTCTCGGGAACAGCAACTTCAATGCACTTGGTATCGGTCTCGCGGAAGCCTCTCTCGCATTGCCAACGTTTGCCGTATTGTGATTCAACCAAATACGCATCAGCAGGGACGGCAATGCGAACACATTCATCGCCTTTCGCGCGATAGCCTCTGCGACATGCCCAAGGTGGGCTGGAAGTAATGCTCGTCAAATAGGCGTTCTCAGGGATCTTGATTTCAAGGCAAGCATTCTTAACCTCCTTGAATCCACGCTCGCACTCCCAGCCCTTGCCGAAACTACTTTCCGACAGATAACCATTCACTGGAACATTGACTTTCGTGCACGAATTTCCCGCTGGACGATAGCCCCTATTGCAATCCCAAGACCTTCCATAGGCCTCATTCGTCAGGAACGCATTGGCTGGCAGCTCAATTTCGATGCACCTGTTTCCAGCCTTCCGATAGCCACGATCACAATCCCAGCCCGAACCGTATCGCGCTGCTGTCAGATGGCCGTTTTCAGGCACCGCAATGCCTTCACATCCATTTTGATATTCTCGGAAGCCATGCCGGCAGGCCCAGCCGCTACCAAAGTTCTGACCGGTTAGGAATGCATTTTTTGGCAGCAAGATCTTGAGGCACTCTGTTCCTGCTTCACGAAAGCCTGCTACACAGTCCCAACCTGAGCCAGATGTTCGGGCACGTGCATTAGGTGGAACTTCGCCCGAACCGGCGATAGCTGTGAGGGGGAGCATTACACCAAATGCTAATGCTGCGAGAAAAGCGGCGATACGAGACATAGTTGTTCCTTTCCGGAACGTTTGAGGCAAGTGCTGAATCTCTGCCCCGTTAAGTCGTCGTGCCCTCGAAGCATAATTGCGCATCCGAGAGTTCGTCTGCCCTCCCTCTAGATCACGTTTGTGGATCGACCCAGCTTCTTGCACGCAAGGCCATGTCGTCAGTGAGCGATAGCTCTAATCGGCCTGGATATTAGCAACAGCAATCTTGCCGCTACGACGGTCGGTCTCTGTATCGAATGATACCTTCTGTCCTTCGGCGAGACCATGAATTCCGGCTCTCTCAAGTGCCGAGACGTGCACGAATACGTCATTCGTTCCGTCGTCAGGCTGAATAAAGCCATAGCCTTTTGACGTGTTGAAGAACTTTACTGTTCCAGATTGCATTGGAATGTGCCCTTGCGAATACTGACGTTGACAGCACGCACCATGCGAGCCGCCTCATTGTCGTCGATTATGGGGATGGTCTAGATCGTGCGCCTAGCAGTGCAAAGGCGAAACGGCTCGATTGTCCGGCCAATGTCGATGAGCTTCGAGTAGCATACAAAGGCTCAAAAGCACAGTGAAATAAATCGTGCTTCAGATTGGAGTAAGCTAGGACACGGCACAACACAGCAAAACTACTATTAACCTCACATTCGAAATTAGTACTTGCACATAGGTCCGCAACCAGCGAGTGTCGAAGGGTCGACGTATGGCCGTTTGGATTGCATACGTCCTCCCTCGTTGGTGAGCGCTGTGAAAACTTACAAAGGCGCAACATCGACATTGAGAGTGAATTGCCGCCCAGAACGGTCGCTTTTACCTGACGCATCCAACCAACAAGGCTGAGTGGTCAGGCGCGCTAAAGCACAACAAGCGAATACGTCAGAATCTACTGGAATATCTGACCGTCATTGCGTTACAGCAACGCGATTAGATGTTGTGTGGCGCATTCATCTCCCATTCGGCCACAACGCGCGTTGTCCGCGCGAGGTGCCGACGCATGTCTTACGTTAACGAAACCTCAGAAGAACGCAGCAAACGGATTCGCAATGGTCGGATCGTTGCCACGCTTTCGGTCGCCTGGTGGATCATTTCGATCGGCGGGATCATCTACGTCATCAATACGACCGGATGATTGATATCTGACAAGAGCCTGCCGACTCCACCGCCGTATTAGATTACTGGTCGTTCGGACCGCGCCTATTCCTGAGCGCCGAAAAGAACTCTCGTAATCGAAATCTTCGCTAACGACATATGATCCAAACCGTCAATGACGCAGCCTTCTTATGCTGAGACAGAAGAGTTAGCGGCCCCTGAACTCAATTTGAACTTACTGTTGGCATACTTGGAAGACGTCTCTCGAAAATAGGACGACGCGTCGCTGTGATCGGATATCAGAACTGGCTGCTAGTGGCGATCTAACGACTGCTACTTGAGAGACTCTGCCGTGAGAACAGAGATCCAGCGCACAGGGCTGCGATTGTGCGCTCAAGAAGTCGATCCGCTGACCGGTATCCAAGATCTAGTTCGTAACTCTGCAATAAGTATCGGCTTGATCACATTCAGGCTAAGTAGATTGCAGAAGGTTTTGCCCGGGGCCGTCAGCTGCGAAAACTGGACTGCCTTGATTGCTGTTCTTAGCTGCAGAGTGACGCTGAAAACGGGCCGTAAGCGTGAAGTGAAACGCGCCTTATTTGATGTCAGACCGGCAGCGTCGAGATAGAAGACGCGCGGCCGTTAACGACAAAAACTCACGTAGCTAGTTCTAGATTGCTATCGGCAGATATGCGGCGCCGGGCATATTACATCGTAATATCAAGTAGTACCTATGCAGGACACAATGACAGACATGCAGCGTCTACTGGTGAACGTTGCCGAACAACTAAAGTCAGGCGAGAAGGCAGACCGATCGGCTGCCATTAAAGATCTCCGCCGAATTGCAGATCTTGCAACAACCTTGGCATTCACGATAGAGGCGCAACGTTAATGGGCGCTGTGAAGGGTCTGTGACAAAGCAATAGTGCTGTTTGGCAGGCTTGGCTGCTTGATGCCGCCTTAAGAAGACTCAAGGTCAGCTGGGAATTAGAATATGATCGGATCACGACCACAGAACCGCCGACGCGGGAACAAGCAGAGCACGAACGGTTCAAGGCGAGTATCAGCGCGAAGAGGAGCGCGCCAGTCTGATCCAGACAGCTTTACAAACAACCAACGTCGTTACGAGCACTACATGTCACTTGCTCGCGAAGCGGCATCGAGTGGAGATCTCATACAGGCGGAGAACTTCTACCAGCATGCCGAGCACTACTTGAGAAAGATGCAAGACTGAGTGCTTGAGATTTCGTTCTGCTACTACCACCCGAACATCTTCCGTGCGGTCTTCGGTTTTTCAAACACCTTACGACCAAATTTTGGATTTTGGTTTCTTTGACGCTTGGCTTCAGCATTCTCTTGAGCGGCAAGGTCCGCCCCCGATAGCCTAAGCCTCCGCGGAACACGCAGCTTTGCTTGTTTGTTTTTTTCGTCGGCGAGTAGTTTTCTGACAACCAGAAGAGCCGCAAGCCCAAGCAAGACAACAAGAACTGCTCCAGCAACTGAATAGCTCATCCGCAACCTCCGATCCGTAAATACGCACTCAATAACATGACGCGCAAGTCGAGGCGGCGGGCCACACTCGATAGTTGATATAAGAAGAGTCTTAAGAATATGTGCTTGCCAGATTAAGGGCATTTTTCGCTGACGCTTGTGCCTGCGCGCTTAAAGCACGGCATTTCAGATCAGGAAAACCACCACTCGAGATGAAACGGTGTATGGTTCAAATGTTCACACTTCGCCCGTGGCCGGCGGAGATTGCCCGTTGCCCACAACTCAGGAAAACAGATGACCCAGAACCCATTCGCGATGCCCAAGGAAGTGCGTGAGCTTACCGAGAGAAACATCGAGCAGGCGCAAGCGGCGTTTGGGCAATTCAGTGATGCCATGAGTCAGGCAATGATCATGTGGACCAATGCTATGCCAACCAATAACGTGACGTCCGGATTTGCGTTGGTGCAAGAGCGAGCCATGCACTATGCCAAGCAGAACGCTGATGCTGGATTGAACTTAGCCAACGACATCGCGAAAGCTGGCGACATCCAGGAGATACTAGCCCTGCAGACGACGTTCGCGCAGAAACAAATGCAGTCATATGCCCAGCAGACCCAAGAGCTTGGTCTCTTAATGACTGAAGCTGGCATGAGTGCCACTGCCTCTATGAAAAGAGAGACTTAGAAGAAGACGGTTAGAGTCTCGCCGCTCTGCGGCGAGACTGAATAGGTGCGCACGTATATCTATCAAGCTTCATACTGCTTTCATGTCGTTAATGCGGCTATCATCGCCGCGCCAAGTAGGGTTTTGTTCGACTAGCGCCTTGGCTTACTCTTACTTGGCAACAATCCCTCGCGTTGGGCGCGTTTCTTGGCAAGTTTGCGCGCACGGCGAATTGCTTCACCTTTTTCCCTCGCCCGCTTTTCTGAGGGTTTCTCGTAAAACTTGCGCTGTCTCATCTCGCGGAAGAGGCCCTCTCGCTGCATCTTTTTCTTAAGGACTTTAAGCGCTTGATCGACGTTGTTGTCGCGCACGGTGACTTGCATACATGCTCCTTCTCTAGGCGAAACCATTTTTCCACACGCCAGCAGATCGCCTTAGAGGCCGACAATGCTTCATTGTTCTGAAAAGTACTCAGGATTTTGCTTGCTGACTGCGCCCTGCTCTTCAGTGCGTGTCGAGCGAACGGGTAGCCCCTCGGTCAAATGTGTGGCAGAATCGCTCTCATCCAACAATGACTTTACATGCCTATCATTGGTTTGTCGGCGATTGTTTTGTTGTTTTGCGCTGTAGCACACTAACAGTGGCATACGGGCACTGCTGTTGCTTTTCAGGTTAGCTTTCTTCAATGCATCTAACGTGCAGTGCCGCTCACCGGTGACTGTGAGTGCCTCTGGCTTGAGAATGGCGCGGTCTTGTTTGTTACTAGTCAGAAGTGTCGTGCTAGGATGATTGGGCATCAGGGACTTGGCGAATTGCTCTCGAGCACGGGCTGACCACGGCGAGTTATGCCCTTGTGATGTCCCTAACGTTCCTCTGACCAATGTACACGATGTCACCGTCATCTAGTGTACAGCGTATTGGATCTTTGCCTTCTATGCTTCTGACCTCTCGGCCCGGCCTTTCATAAATTTCGGGAAGTGTTCTTCCCACTTCGATCACCAAATCGGGGTCGGATCTTTTCTGATCACCATGACGATGTGAAACTCGGGTGATTGCTTTGGGCACAACGTGTGGCTCCTGCTTACTTGTCGTCAATTGACCGCCCTCGCAGCTTGAGCGCCAAAGTAATCTAGATACGTCAACGTGCGAGGAGCCAGTTCAAACTGAACCGCAAGTCACAAGAGTTCCTATGATAAAGGAAGCGTAGCAGCATATTTGAAGCGGCCAACGAGCCATCGGGAAAATGCCGGAAACCAAATGCCCGATGACTCTGACAGTCACGCTCCATGCATGAGCGCAGCTTTAACATGGATGGATCAGCGTACAATTACAAGCCGCTTGCGAGCATACTTGCTAGAACTCTTAGGTTATTCTGAAGAAGTTTGAGATTGTTCACGCAGTCGGCACGGAAGGGGTAGCTTCGGAAAGCAAACCGAAAGCCCACTCGCTAGAAGATTTGCTTATCAAGCAATGTAACAGACGAACAAGTTAAGGACTGAACCCATGTCGCTCAACGATCAGCATCGAACGACTGCTATTTGATCTCAGCAGTCGTCAATATAACTTGTGATGTTGCCGGTGCAAACGGTCGGTTTTAAGTCGATCGCGATCAGCAGCGGCGAATCCACGGACGGTCTTCACCAAAAGCCGACACAAATTCGAGAGCTTCTCCCGCACAGACACACCATAGGCTGTTCCCCAACAGAGGAGACAGACCATGGAACATCACCAAAATGCATCTAGCGAGCAGGCAGTCCGGCGTGTGCCCTGGAACAAGGGCAAGATAGTAGGGGCCAAACCGCCTTTGCAGCCGAGCCACGTTTGGTCGATCAGAACCAAGCTGCAAATGGAAAGCAAGACGCGTGATCTTGCACTATTCAACCTTGCCATTGATAGCAAGTTACGAGGTTGCGACGTAGTTGCCATTCGCGTCGAAGATGTTGCACCCAACGGCTATGCGCTCGACCGCGCAACCATTCGACAGAAAAAGACTGGCCGACCAGTCAGGTTCGAACTGACGGAACACACACGCAAGGCAATCGACGACTATCTTCGATTGTCCGAACGTCAGCCAGGACAGTTCCTGTTTGCCGGACGCAGCGGCCGCGGTGGTTTGACGACCCGGCAATATGCTCGGCTCGTTCAGGAGTGGGTGGCCAGTATTGGGCTCGATCCGAGTAAGTTTGGCACGCATTCGCTACGCAGGACTAAAGCAGTGCTGATCTACCGGCGAACAGGAAACCTGCGAGCGGTTCAGCTTTTGCTCGGACATTCGAAGATCGAAAGCACTGTTCGCTATCTCGGCATCGAAGTGGATGATGCCATCGAACTCGCAGAGAAGACCGATATCTGATCTGTCGACGTTCAGCATCCGACAGCAGACATGGTCGGTGGCGATAAGTTCGCCGCCGATCTGCTACTGCTAGATGTCGGCTTGTGGGATTTTGCAGCCACTGGCAAAGTCGCAAGAGGCGCCCGGTTCCTGCATCTCGAGACCCTGGGTGGCACAAGAACAATGTCGGCCACTTTTCGTGAGAGGCAGTTAGAGTTATGTTTGGCCGAATGATAAGTATCGGTCGGGTGGCCAGTGAGTAGCGACACCTACAACGACGAGCGACTCTTTTTGAGGGTTGTTGAACTTGGCTCGATGCGCGCCGTTGCCCGAGAAACCGGACACGAGCCGTCTAGCATCTCGCGACGCATATCGGGCCTAGAAAAGCGGCTAGGAACTGAACTTGTGCAGCGTGGCTCCGGCCGCACACGACCGACGTCCGCGGGCGAACGGTATTACTCAAAAATGCGAGATCTCCTGGCTCAAATCGATGCCGTTGAAGCCGAAGTATCTGGCGAGATTGACCGTCCGAGCGGCTTGCTGCGCGTCACAGCAACCATCGATTTCGGCCAGCATCATGTAGCGCAATGGTTGCTTGACTTCAAGCGACAGCACGAAGCGGTCAATGTTGAGCTAACGCTGTCGAGTCGAAATGTCGATCTCGTTACTGCAGGGATTGATGTTGGCATCCGCGTTGGAAGACAACCGGACTCTTCGCTCATCCAAACAAAGTTGGCAGATGTACCCAGGGTCCTAGTGGCCTCACCTTGCTATTTGGAGCAAAGCGGTACGCCAAAGCTGCCAGACGATTTGGGCAATCATGATCACGTCTTCTTCTTACCGGAAAACCGTCAATCCCCTTTGGAACTCATCGACTATGAAGGAACGACTCACCGGGTCTACAGGAGCGGCGGAGTGACGTTGAACGCCGTGCACTCTGTTGTTGAGGCAGTCAAACAAGGCTTCGGCATCCACGTTGGTCCGCGATGGGCTTTTCATCATGCCTTGGAAACTGGTGAGGTTGTCGAGGTGTTACCAGAGTACGCGACTAGTAGTTTCCCAATGCTCGCAATTCGCGCGCCTGCAGTACTAATGCCAGCGCGCATTCAAAGTTTCATTGAGTTTGCACGTGAACGTGTAAGAGAGATTCCCGGCCTGATCGCACCCTAGTGTACCATGGAAACAAAGGGTGTTGCAGAAGATGCAACATCGAGTTGCGATAGTGCCGACTATGCGTGCCTCTTATCATCACCCAACTTCTCGTTGATGACGACTAGTCATGTAGAGATCGAGGAGCAAGTGATGTCAGAAGAGACTAATCGCCAGTCAAACTCACCATCGCGTCGCGAACTTTTGCGGGGCGCTGGATATGGAGTGGCAGGTTCTGTTCTAGTTGGATCTGTTGGTAGTGCACACGCTCAGGCCGCAACCATCTCCAAAACTGAGCTTGCGGGAAAGACAGCTATCATAACTGGCGCGCGCGCCAACATTGGCCGCGGGATCGCAGTCGGACTAGCTGCTATGGGTGCGAACGTTCTTGTCCACTATCACCGCGAAGAAACACGGGATCAGGCGCAAGAAACGGCTAAACTCGCGTCGGAGGCAGGAGCACCAAAAACCGCATTAGCTCTTGGTGACCTGGGCGATCCGAACAATGCTAGACGCATGTTTGAGGTGGCCGAGCGTGATCTGGGTCCAGTCGATGTTCTTGTCAACAACGCAGGCCTTCTCGTGAAGAAGCCGATTGCAAAGGTGACAGATGCTGATTTCGAGAAGTGTTTCAACATCAACGCCAAGGGAACGTTCTATTGCATGCGTGAAGCAGCCAATCGGCTGCGCAACAAAGGTCGCATCATAAACATTGTAACGTCCTTGGCTCCGTCACTGACACCAAACTATGGAGCTTATGCATCTTCAAAGAGCGCCAACGAGCAACTCGTGCGCACACTCTCAAAGGAGGTTGGCGGATCGGACCGGTTGATTACAGTCAACTCAGTACATCCTGGACCGATCGATACACCATTCTTCCGTGAGCCGGAGAATGAGCGAAGCATTGCCTACATCAGTAAGTTGTCAAACGAAAATCGTCTGGGCGCGATCGCTGATGTCATACCCCTTGTTCAATTCCTGGCATCATCTGGATCACAATGGATGTCCGGTGAAAGCCTTTACGTAAATGGAGGGTACGCGCAGGCCTGACCTTGCCTGATTCAAGCCTGTCGTACTGCCGGGAGTGCCGCTCAAACTTGACATTAGAGTGCTCCCGGCCACTCGCTGTGACTGCACGGCGTCCGTAAGGCAAACCTCAAGAGCGCAAACTTGAAACATCGATAATGTGAGCAACTGTAAAAACATTGCACTGGGCTCCATCTCCGATCTGTGTCCAAAAGCGGTCATCAACACATTTAGCGTCATGGCCGCCGAACCAAGATTGATCAACGTCAGCTAATGGGATTTAGCGGCGGCACTGGGCTACCAAAGCGGACCCGATTTTCTCGCGATCAGCTTTGCCACATCGAGCCGTAAGTGGTTGTTTGCACGGTGCGGCATGCATCAGCACCCACCCCAAATGCACTTGGTGGCTTCGACCGATCGAGCGAACTCTGTCCATCTGGTACTACGCAGAGCTTCAGTTCGGTAGTTTTTAGAGCGACTGCGTTGCCATTGATCATCAATGATCGATACCAGCCCGTCCTTCCGGTTGAAGCACGGCTGAATCGAAGATGATATGCTCTTCAACTGCCATGCCGTTGTGAATTCGAAACCGATCCACGCCCAAAAACTTTCGCTGCTTTCCATGTATCAGACTAGACGCCTCCCAGGCGATATAGAGCATATCTCCACTACCAGCGCAGTCCAGAGGCGTCACCCTAATGTCGGGAAATGTGGCGAGCATCCCACTCATGTAATCGACATAGTTGGTCCCCGACATCTTGGACTGGCCAGTGAAGTGGATCTCGGCGTCCGGTGAAATCAATTCCGCCACACGCGATCCAGAAGGCGCTGCCCAGAAAGACTTAAAACGATCGTAGAAATCTTGGTGTTCGGGGGTGAGGGACGTTGCTGGGTCATTCGGCATGGCGCTCTCCGTTGTTACGGGTAAGAGATCAGCGTCGTATGAAATTCCAATATGTGCGCAACGCACATAAAGTCAAGTTGAAAAATGTGCGCAACGCACGTATCGTTGATGAATGACCAATCGTACGGCTAACCTGCTTGGCGTTGTGGCGCTTGCGCTCACCGATCGCATCGAAGACTCCGCAGGCGATATTCTCGGCCGCACGGGTGAAACGCCCGCAGCGTTGATCATGATCGGATACGGGTTCGGTCCGTCCAATGACATGTTGCGCCGCATTTTAGGCTTGTCTCACCCGGGGACAGTCCGATTGGTTGATCGACTCGTCGACGACGGTCTAGTTGAACGTCGCGAAGGGCGCGACAAGCGAGCGATCGCACTTCACCTGACCAAACGAGGCAAGGTCGTTCGCGAGAAACTGTTGCAAGGACGTCTCGCAGTCATTCGACCGCTACTTGAGACGTTGTCGGCTGACGAGCAGGAAATGTTCTCAGGACTGTTGCACAAAATGTTGTCGTCGATGGAACCAACAAATGCGGAGCGCCTCACACTCTGCCGCCTGTGCGACAAGCGCGTGTGCAGCGACTGTCCAATTCCGGCGGACAGGCCTAGCCAAGACGATTAGGGCTGGGTCTGCGCTTGCTCAGTCCCACTTGGCATAGTGCGGGTGTTGACGCACCGCGAAGTTGGAGCGCCACCGAGTTCGAGTT
The DNA here is from genome assembly GCA_965247245.1 of Hyphomicrobiaceae bacterium. GTDB lineage: Bacteria > Pseudomonadota > Alphaproteobacteria > Rhizobiales > Hyphomicrobiaceae > Tectiglobus. The sequence goes on from CBDFGV010000002.1 coordinate 534,410, forward strand.
GAGCCACAGACTGAATACGGCTGCCGTGAGCAATTGGTTTTCGCAGCTACCCTGATAGCAGACGTCGGATTTAGCAACCGGGTGAGAGTTGGTGTGACTTGGTCGATGTCTGCTATTGGGATATTGCTTCCGAACAATCCGAACCGCAGGCTCGAAGCGTTGGACCTTTTATTTGGTTCCCATAGCATACGGCTGGGACGCGAGCACGGCCACTCGGGCCGACTTCGCCGAGCATCTCTCCGACCCGCCTCATAGATATGCGCCGCCACGGCAATTCCGGCGACAAGAACCGGGTCGCCAGGATTGCGTCGCTCTCATATGACCTCTGAGGAAATATGGGCGAGGAGATCACCAATTGCCATTACTCATCGACAAAGTCGCTATCGTCACTGGTGCATCATCGGGCATTGGACGAGCTGTAGCGCTCAAGTTTGCCGCCGAAGGTGCCAAAGTAGTCATCAACGCACGCAACAAACCCAAACTTGATGATGTGTGCAAAGCCATTCAAGCGCTTGGTGGGCAATGCTCGATCGTCGTTGGCGACACGGGCCTGTCGGAGACTCATGATGAGCTGGTGCAGGTTGCAATCCGGGATTTCAAGGGCCTCGATGTGTCGATCAACAATGCTGGAACCGTTGGGCCAGTGAAACCACTTGCAGAAGTCTGTCCGTCGGATTGGCAAGAGACACTCAAGACAAACCTGACCGCAGCCTTTCTCGGAGCGCGAAGCCAGATCCCTGCCATGCTACAACGTGGGGGCGGCGCAATCGTGTTCACATCAAGCTTCGTTGGCACAAGCGTTGGACTCCCTGGAATGAGTGTGTACGGCGCGTCAAAGGCCGCGCTCATGGGATTGGTCAAAGGCATTACTGCGGACTATGCATCCGAGGGAATTCGAGCCAATGCCCTTCTACCAGGGGGTGTCGACACTGACATGGCCGGTGATGAGAAGTCCAAAGACTGGGCTGCAGGACTCCATGCAATGAAGCGGATTGCGGAGCCAGATGAAATCGCGAATGCTGCACTCTTCCTCGCCAGTCCAATGGCAAGTTTTGTAACCGGCTCGGCACTCTATGCCGATGGTGGCAACGCCGCTGTGAAATAGCACCAGGCTTTTCAAATGTACTGTCCGCACTCTACCGAGATGCGGACATACAAGTTGGAGAATAGGCGCTAACAATGGCTCGACGGCTGAGTTCCGCAATTGGGATGTATCGACCGCAAACTAGTTGGCTCCACAAAGGATAGGGCTAAAAGATTGTTCGATGCCAGTTCGAGGCGCCAGATTTGAGACTTCTGAATCCAATGCAGTTATTCCGGCTATTCCCCTGGCTCGGCTATCCGCCCACGCGCGCAGCGTCCAAAACCGCTTCTATTCGTCCCCGTAACCGCGATGCAGTCTCGGTCTTCGTTGACCAGATTGGTTGCAGCGTTCTTACAATATCTACCGATGTAATCGTGCCGAACGGCTTTTCTCTCAGCGGAGCTGCGTACACTTCCAGTGTCATACGCGGTTGTGCCCTGTGCTTGTCGTTACGCCAGCCAGGCGATCTCGTTGCCACCAACTTAGACGCGATCTTGCCGAAAGTTACCGCCTTTGCATTCGCCTCTATGGCTTCTGCTTTGCTCGCTCGTTTGAGTTGCAGCGGATCGCGGCCTTCCGCCAACTCAAGTCTACATTTCGCTGCGAGTTCTCGTGCTTTTGCCAAATTGACCGCATCAAGGCTCCCCATGCCCATTTCGTGACGCTTATTATTGAGGCGATAAAGAAAAACCCATCTACGACTGGAACTGTTCTTGGAGATAGACGCATATACCCCCCCTCCATCCGCTTAACGTCCAGGGTCCTTCAACGTCGCTACACGCCTTGCAGACAATTATTGAGCGATCGTCCCAAACGAACCTACCAGCGATGTCCTGTTCGATGCAGCCCGACAAATCTATCTAGCCCCGCCATGAGCCCCACGAGAATGCGCGGTTGTAGGTGATCCGGCAAGAACCCGAATGAACCAATGCTGTGGCCAAGTCTCTGCCTTAAGCCTGTTTTATAGGAAATACTTGGTCATATTTGATTTCATGCGAACTGCATCGAACCAAGACGCTGGCGGAGAGGGAGGGATTCGAACCCTCGATACGGTCGCCCGTATGCCGCATTTCGAGTGCGGTGGTTTCAACCACTCACCCACCTCTCCTGAGCCCCGGCTCATCAGCGAAGGGCACTGCTTTTAGCGTGCCTCGGCGCGGGTTTCAAGATTGATGGAATGACCGCGTTTGCTGATCTTCCCACCCGCAAAGGGCAGTTCATCTTCAAGGGCCCTCTTCAAGGTCGGGTGGCGGAAGCGAAATCCCTTGCTGAGTGCCTGCTCGGGGACCACCTGCTGACCGGTCAGCAACAGCTCTTGAGCAAAGTCGCCTAGCGCCGTCGCTAGGGGCCATGCCGGCAAGGGCAAGAACGCCGGTCGGCCGAGAGCACGCCCCAGCGCGTCTGCAAATTCAGAGTTCCGTACCGGTTTTGGTGCAGTGGCGTTCAGTGGGCCGCTAATCGAAGGTGTGACCATGGCAAACGTGATCAGGCGGACGAGGTCATCGCGCGTGATCCAGCTCATCCACTGCTGCCCGCTGCCAATCGGGCCGCCGAGACCGAGATCAAACGGCGGCAGCATGCGGGAGAGGAGGCCGCCATCGCGCCCGAGCACGAGACCAATGCGCAGGTTGACGACCCTCACACCAAGTTCCGCCATGCGGTCGGCTTCCGCCTCGCAGATCTGACATGACCGCGCTGAAAACACGTGTCGCGCACCAAGCTCTGCCGCTTCACCCAAGGCGCCCTCATGATCGCGCGGCCCGTAGACACCAACTGCTGATGCCTTGATGTAGACACGCGGCTTGGTCGCAAGACGCCAGACCAACGACCGCAGCGCGCGCGCTGTGCGAACACGTGATGCAATGATCCTGTAACGTCTTGACCACGTCCAAAGTCCGCCAGCCACCGGCTCTCCTGCGAGATCGATGATGGCATCAAAGTGGGCATTGTCATCGATCTGCTCGAGGCTGGTGATCAACCGAACCGGCGGGGTGAGCTGGCCCGCATTGGCAAGACTCCTGGTTAAGACTGTGATGTCACAACCACGGTCTGCCAGCGCGCGAACAAGCTCTGATCCCACGAACCCGGTTCCTCCGGTGACAAGCACGCTTGCCCGTTGCTGAAGCAAATCGCCCAGATCAACAGGCGGCCGTGGCAGCAAGAAGCGAGCCCGGTACGACGTGTAGAAGTCACGAAGCGCAAACACTGCGACGCCGATGGCGGCCAAGGTGAGCACAGCACTGCCCCAGCCATAACTGATCCAGACAACTGTGGTTGGCTGTGCGATCCAGGCAAAGATGGCCGGAGCTATGAGCGCGAGAATGGCGCCATAGTTGATCGCCAGTAGCGTGTGCAGCACCCGCTCAGTCGGCGGCAGCTTGCGTGTCATATCCTCTTCGACGAAGTCCCAGAGGGTGATGATGATCTCAGCCGCAAGCACCACGATCAGCGCCACAGCCAACCAGCCCTGAGGTTGTGCCCAGGCAAATGTCAGGAACAGGCCAGCGTAGAAGAGATTGCGCCAGGCGTGCAAACGCAGTTCCTGCGCAGCGTTGTCCTTCCAGGCCAGTCGTTCTGTCATCTCGTGATGAAATACAATGTCAAAACCGCCCATGGCCAACTGGATCACCACAAGCGTCCAGAGCAACGGCGAGAGCATGATGATGTCGTTGAGTAGAGGTGCGCCCATAACCTAAACCTCCTTGAAGATAGCTACCTGGCGGATCAACAGGCCGAATAATCTGTGATGAAGCTCCAGTGTGAAGGTGAATTGATCGTCGCCAACATCACGGTGAATGACATCGCAGCGCCCTGGCCCAAGCCAATCCGGCAACGCCATGGTTCGACCGAACATCTCAATCGCGTAGCCCGTGCTGCGGAAGACCAAGGCGCCATCTTCTTCGAGCAGCTTGAGCCGCATCAACATGCCGTAGCCAAGACACTCTTCAAGGCCAGTGGGGCCGGCGAAGCGTTTGGCACTTGTGATCACCTGCGGGAATCGGCCGTCGCGTGCGTAGACGCGGGTCCAGGTTTGTGCGCCCAAGGCTGCATTTTCCGTGACGATGACATTGGCCGGACCCACCGCCTTCGGTGTGAGCGGCAAAGGACCGCCGACCATGCGGGCGCACTGCGCAATGAGACGCCCAGTCCAGGTCATCACCGTCTCAACCACCTCGCCCTTGTAGAGGCGGGTCTCACCATCCGCGAGCTTCTTCTTGAAGCGCGTGCGAACAACTTTTGGCAGGCGCATCCAGGCCCCGGTCCCAAGCAACTTTCGATACCGACCATCCTCTTTCTCGTCAGCCAACTGCGTGGTCACCGGGCGTGTCGGCACGAGGAGCGGCACAACATTGCCTGTCCTTGGATGCATCGTGTTCAACATGCTGACCTCCTCTTGACCGTACAAACCGTTATTATTGTTATTTCTGTATAAACAGAAATTATCTCTCCAAAAGATGGGGCGCAGTTGGCGCCCCGGCTGGACCTCTCGTTCATCTGACTTACGCGCGCGGCGTGCGCGTCTTTGTTATTGCCTTAACCTGACTTGGTCTTTCCGCGCCCGACAAACTTTGCGATGGCGCCGCCCATCTTGATGAGACGCATCAAGGTGCTGCTCGGCAACCGCATAATCTCATCGAAACCTTTGTCGACCGTATCCATGAACTCAAGCATGCCGGCGAGGCGTGCGCGCGCGTGCACAGAGACCCGCTTGTCAGCATTTGCTTCAACCACGCAATCCCGCAACATCTCAATGGTTGGATCGATCTCGCGTTGCTTGCGGCCATGTGCAATGCGGCGCACCATTTCAAACAGGTCGGCTTCAGCTTCATAATGATCGCGCCGGTCGCCCATGACGTGGACACGCCGGATCAACTTCCAGATCAACAGCTCACGGATCGAGGTCGACACATTGGAGCGGGCAAGCCCCAACTGCTCTGCGATTTCTTCGGCAGTGAGCGGCTTTTCTGTGATGAACAGCAGCGCGTGGATCTGGGCAATTGAGCGGTTAACGCCCCAAGTATTGCCCATTTCGCCCCAATGCAGAACGAAGCGTTCGACGCTCGGTGCCAATGATCTCTTTTCTACGGTTATTTCTGTCATGACAGAAATATATGAACAAACAGGACGAATTGCAAGGAGAATTTCGAGAACAGGGCGTCTTGAAGGCCGTTGTGGTGAGGACCCGGCAAAGGACCCCTCGGTTAACGTGCTGCCAACACATAGGCCTCCGCACGCTCGCGCGCCGGAGCTTGGAACAGTTCAGGATGGCGGGACGTGATCTACGCCGCTAACATTTTAATTGAGGCGAACATCACGCCCCGCACGCCGGCCCAGCAGTGGACGGGTCTCTCTGGCACACTGCCCAACTCTGTCCTCTCCGATTTACCCTGGCTACTCGGCCAGGAAGGACATTGCCACGGGACGGCTGCGTGACCGCACCCCCGTGGAAGCCGACCCCTACCCCTCATCGACAAGTCGCCACCGGTAGACAATCCTGAGCGAGGCAGGTGCGGGATATTATGTCGTGCTGCTTGAGAGCGGGGATAACTAGAGCAGAAATAACTAGCCACGCTGCCGAACAACGCGGCGGACGACGTCGACGATAATTTTTCGCAGTAAGACCTCAGCAGGATCGCGGTCCGTTGCTGCGCGCCAAGCCATCGACAGGTCGAATTTCGGGGAACGAAATGGCAGGTTCTCGGAGCGCAATGCATTTTGACCTGCAAGCTCATCGGCCACATAAGACGGTACAGTAGCGACCCGGTTCGAGTTTTGCAGCAAGTAGGGAAGTACCGCGAACGAGGGAACCGACAAGAGTACCTCCCGTGCACCCTCCGCTTCGGTCAATGCCTCATCAATGTATCCTGTCAGGTCACCGGCAAACGTCACCAGCACGTGGTCGCGCTTCATGTATGCGTTGAGCGTCTTGGGCGGCTGCGCCTTCTTACACATCACGGCACGGTAGCCGACGCGGCAGATCTTTCTGATCCTTGCTTCTGCCGGAAGCTTGTCGAGATAACCGACAACGATCGTTGCCGTGTTCTCAGACAACATCTGCCCGGCCCTCAGATAATCGGACTGCTGCGCCACCAGCCGGCACTTCGGCATGACTTGTAGCAGCTGTTCGGAAATGGCCGGTAGAAAACTCACCTGCGCGTCGTCGGACATGGCGATGCGAAACACGCGTGCCTCGCTCTGCGGGTCGAACCGCGCGGTGCTGCGCAAGGCCCGCTCGATGAGGTCGAGGGCGGGCTTGATCTCCTCGTCCAGAGCCACAGCCCGCGGCGTTGGTTCGAGCTGGTTACCTTGCCGGACAAATAGAGGATCATCCAACTCCTCTCGCAAGCGTGCGAGCGATCGTGACACCGCCGGCTGACCGAGAGAAATCCGATTGGCAACGCGCGTGACGCTGCGCTCCTGCATCAGCAGATGGAAGACTGCAAGCAGGTTCAGATCAACGGACAGCGCATCATTTTTTGGCATATGTATTATTCTGACTATCGATTTGAGTAATGCCTTTTATCTGCGCCAAAATGCCGGCAGTCAACGCAGAGGGACGACGAGATGCCGAGCAACACCACAACTTCACGCTTTGGAGCATTCTATGCTTCCGCTTACCAAGACGATCTGGAATCCCGCAGTCAGCTCAGCAAGGAACAGAAGTTTGCCGTGCTGGTGGCTGGATTGTCGTCACTTCCAATGAGCCGCGATCACCTTGTTGCAGATCTGACTTTGCTTTTAGACCAAGGCTGTTCACCGCAGCTGGCTGAGGACACCATCGCGCAAATGGCGGCTTACATTGGATTTCCGCGGGCGCGACAGTGCATGACCTGTCTTGAGCAGGCGCTCAATAGTCGCGACCAACTTGGAGAACTCGCGAGCCGGTCACCTGACGACAGATCGGATGCGGCGCGCCATCGACGCGGCGTCGACGTCTACCATCAGCTCAACCCGCACGCGCTCGACAATATCAATGCCGCTTTCGGCGCGTTGGCGGGCGATGTGGTGGAACGGACCTTCCTGGCGTTTGGTGATGTCTATGCGCTCTCCGAGCAGTCACTGACACTTCAGCAATTTGCGACGATCTCTGCGCTTGGCACTTTGGGATGCGCGGCGCCGCAACTGCGGTTTCATATCGGCGCGGGTTTGAATGTCGGTATCACGCAGGAACAGCTTGTTGAAATCATTGCCTGGATCCAGTTCTTTGCCGGTGCACCGGCGGCTTACAACGCGCTCACCGAGCTCAAGGCGGCACTGGCGGCGGGAACCGGGGCAACGCCGGGATATCAATAAGACGTAACTTTTAGGTCCTGTCTGGGATCACGCAAAAAGGCCGGCTGGTTGACACCTTGCCGGCCTTATTCTTTCGACCTACAGCGTTTGGTTTCAGCGCCGCACAAGGCGCCAGCAACAACCGCCCCACTAGCGGCGAATGCGGTCAATGCCACCGTAGACGGCCGAAGTGATCTCCGATCGGTCGATGCCAATGTCGGCCAACATCCGATCGTCGAGCTGACGCAGGTCACTAATTGCCCGGTTCTTGCGGTATGAACTCAACATGCCGCTGAACATGCTCACAATGACCTGACCGATACCACTAGCGGCTTTTTCGGTCTGCTCGGCAACAACGTCTGCGCTCACGCTCATCTGCTTGACTGCCTCTGACATGGCAGTTCTCCTTTTCTTGTTTTTGAGTTTTCTAGGTGTAGGAACTGCGAGGTCAAAAAAGACTTCCCCTCGCGTCGTTGAGGGGCTGATCTCACAGATGCGCGCTGCGAGCTGTTACTTGGGTAACAGGATGCCGTTTGTCCTCAGGAACTGTGCGTTTGCGTCGCTGGTTCGCGCTTTTCGAAGCCGCGGGCCGAGATCGTGCCTCGGGCTGCATCGGCGATCATGGCAAGGCGCGTGCGTTCGTTGAGGATCGGTGGTTTCAGCCATGCGAAGTCATTGTCAATGAGAGCACAAGGCTCAACGATATCCTTCAGCATCTGCCTGCTGCGTCCCGGATTGTCATCGCCACGGTCACGACCAAACCAGTCGTCGGCCTGCCATGCATTGGCCGCAGCACCTGGACCGTCTTTGACGAAGGCCTCGGTCTCAGTGCGGTCGATGATGCAAAGCTCGTCGGGCTTGGTGCCGGCGAGGGAATAGATGGCAGGCGAGGCGATTGGCGTTTCAATCAGAAGGCGTCTGGCGTCTGCGAAGGATGGCGCGCGCTCGAAAACGCTGCGCAGCACGTGCGCCGGTGTCTCGTGCGACGTCTTCCAGACCTTGATCTTGTTCGCCATCCAATCGATGGGATAGAGACCGCCGCCGGATTTCGGCATTGGTGCCTGATTGAGCGCGGCTGAGAACCTGCCCGGCGCCATGGCCTGCAGTACACCGGTATAGCCCGGCCACGTCATTGAGGTGAATGGCCCGGCGGCGCCATCCACTTTGGCTGCAATAATGTATCGTCCCAGCCCGGGTGTGCGCCAATCAAGAACGCGAACCAGGCGCGCGGTCTCGCCGTCAGAGGACGGATGCACGCCGACGGTGCAGCCCCACTCATAGTTGACCGACAGAAAATAGGCTCCCGGGCGGGCAAGGCGCTCAGCGATACGGTCGATTTCACCCAAATGAGCATTACTTGATTTGACCAGCCAGCGCCGCGAAACCTGGTCCAATGACCTCAAGATCTGGCGTGGGATTCCCCGAGTTGCACTATCAAGCAATAGGTGGGCGTAGGCTTCCTGCGCGATCAGGGTTTCATAGGCAAAATCTGGCCCCGTTGTGGTGACGGGAATATCCGGCAGGTCCGGATCGATCCGCTGCTGCATGAAACACACTCTTTCAGCGCCAATTCACGCCATAAACTAGGCGTTAATCGTTGACATTTCGAGGCAAAAGGAAGATAAGGCTGGCTTCGCGCGATGCTGAACAACGGCATCGTGGCCAACGCGCTGCCCGAGGCCATCCGGCATTTGCCGAGGATCCTGACAACCGGATCTCCTTAAAGTCCGCAATTTGCGGCGCCACAGGGCGTGGTAACGAAGGAAAATGAGATGTACGCTGTGATTAAAACCGGCGGCAAGCAGTACCGTGTCAGTGCGGATGACGAGCTGCAGCTGGAGCGTCTGGACGGTGAAACCGGCGCAAAAATCGAGTTTCCAGAGGTCCTGATGGTCTCTGAAGGTGACAACGTCAAAGTCGGGACACCAACTGTGGCTGGCGCCAAGGTCGTCGGTGAAGTGGTTGAGCAGTTCCGCGCCCCGAAGGTTATTGCCTTCAAGAAGCGTCGCCGTAAGAATTCGCGTCGTAAGAAGGGACACCGTCAGCAGCTGACGAAGATCCGCATCACTGAGATTGTCGCAGCCTAAGGATTGGCGCGAACGTACCGGAACAAATTTCTGAGGATTTTGAGATGGCACACAAAAAGGCAGGCGGCTCTTCGAGAAACGGCCGCGATTCTGAGTCCAAACGACTTGGTATTAAGAAGTACGGTGGCGAACTGGTCATCCCAGGCAACATTCTTTGCCGTCAGCGTGGCACCAAGTGGCACCCAGGCCGCAACGTTGGCATGGGCACAGACCATACGATCTTCTCGAAGATCGAAGGACACGTGAAGTTCGACACCAAGCGTGGTGGTCGGATCTACATCTCGGTTGACCCGGCAACGGCAGAGGCGGCCGAGTAACCCATCGCCTTTGGCGACCGAAGCAGATGCAAGGGAGATGGGGCACCATCTCCCTTTTTTCGTTTTTGAGACCAGCAGCGTCATGGACAGTGAAGTCACATTGCTCAATGCCAACCGCGTCGCGCTCCGCTTATTGGAGCCGGACGATGCTTCTGCAATGACGACAATGATGCAGAACTGGAATGTCCTGCGCATGCTCTCCAGCCCGCCACACCCTTACAGGTTGGCGGATGCGGAAGAGTTCATTGTCAGCCGCCGGGAACAGGGCAACACGCCGGAAGATTGTACCTTCGCCGTCGTCGTCGATAGCGCGTTGGCAGGCGTTATCAGCATTGAACCCAACACCAAGGATCAGCCCGAACTCGGATACTGGCTTGGCGAGGAATTTTGGGGCAAGGGGCTCATGAGCGAAGCTGTCGAGTTAATGGTCGATCGCTATTTTGAGGCCTCCCAGGCTGATGCGCTCTATTGTGCGGCATTTATCGAGAACCCGGCATCGATCCGCATTCAGGAGAAGGTCGGCTTCACTCAGCTTGGTGAGACTGAAATCTTTTCGAAGTCACGGGACTGCAAGATTAAGAGCGTCGCGACGCGGCTGACGCGAGACGAGTTTGAAAGACAGAAACAATGAAGTTCCTCGATCAGGCCAAGATATACGTAAAGTCCGGCAAAGGTGGTGACGGCTGCCTGTCGTTCCGCCGCGAGAAATTCATCGAGTACGGTGGACCGGATGGTGGCGACGGTGGCAAGGGCGGCGACGTCTGGGTCGAATGCGTCGCCAATCTCAACACGCTGATCGATTATCGCTACCAGCAGCACTTCAAGGCACAAGCCGGCCGACCCGGCATGGGCAAGAATCGGACGGGCGCCAATGGTGAAGATTGCATCATCAAAGTTCCTCCTGGGACTCAAGTGTACGACGAAGACCAGGAGACATTGCTCGCGGATTTGAAAGAACCCGGCGAGCGCGCCCGCATCGCGAAAGGCGGCAACGGTGGATTTGGCAACGCCTATTTCAAGTCGGCAACCAACCAGGCGCCGCGCCGCGTGAACCCAGGCCTACCGGCCGAGGAGTTTACGATCTGGCTGCGTCTCAAGCTGATCGCCGATGCCGGATTGGTCGGCCTGCCGAACGCCGGTAAGTCGACGTTCCTTGCGACGGTCTCAGCTGCCAAGCCCAAGATTGCGGACTATCCGTTTACGACGCTGCATCCCAACCTGGGTGTCGTTCGCGCTGGTGAAACCGACTTTGTTCTCGCCGATATCCCGGGGTTGATTGAAGGTGCAAATGAGGGCGCCGGCCTCGGCACCCGCTTTCTCGGCCACATTGAACGGTGCCGCGTTATCTTGCACCTCGTCGACGGCACGCAGGAGAATGTCGTCGAAGATTATCATACTGTGCGCGAGGAGCTTGATGCGTACGGTGCGAATTTGACGACGAAGACCGAGATCGTCGCCTTATCCAAATGCGATGCGCTGGATGATGACACGCTATCCAGCCGGCTCGCCGAACTCGGTCAGGCCAGCGGCACCAAACCAATTGCGCTGTCCTCAGCTTCCAACAAAGGCGTCCGCGAGGCGCTCTTTGCCTTGGCGAGCATTATCGAACAGGTACAGACCCAGGAGCGAGAGCTGGAACTGGCCGAGGCAGAACCACAACCATGGCGACCGTGATGCGCTTGTCACCGCAAAACTATTGTTGAATGCACCCTTTCTTCACTCACTCTCATTTCGATACCTAGCATGACAAGCTCTCGCCAAGAATGGTCCCGCGCCAAGCGCATCGTGATCAAGATCGGTTCTGCCCTGTTGGTCGATAAGTCGACCGGCCGCCTCAAGTCGACGTGGCTCAACTCGCTCGCAGATGACATCTCCGCCCTCCACAACGCCGGCAAGGATGTTGTTGTGGTGTCTTCCGGCTCAATCGCGTTGGGCCGCAAAATCATCGGGTTGCCGCCAGGGCCATTGGAGTTAGAACAAAGCCAGGCCGCTGCATCCGTCGGCCAGATCAGTCTCGCGCATGCCTACCAGGATGTGTTCCGTCAGCGTGGCCTGACGACGGCGCAGGTGTTGCTCACTCTTGGAGACACAGAGGAGCGACGGCGCTATCTCAACGCACGGCGAACGATTGATACGCTCTTGGCGCATCGCACTGTAACCGTCGTTAATGAGAATGATACGGTTGCGACGGCTGAGATCCGATACGGCGACAATGATCGCCTATCGGCTCGCGTTGCGAGTATGATCAGCGCGGACTGCCTCGTCCTGTTGTCGGATGTCGACGGCCTATACACCGCGCCGCCCGACAAAGATCCCAACGCTCAACGCCTGGACGAGGTCGTTGAGATCACGCCTGAGATCGAAGCGATGGCCGGCAGTGAAGGCTCGGAGCTGTCACGCGGCGGCATGGTGACCAAGATCGAAGCTGCCAAGATTGCGCGGGCAGCCGGCATCAACATGGTTATCACCAGCGGTCACATCCTGCATCCGCTCAGCACGCTCGATAGCGGCGGGCCGAGTACATGGTTTCTTGCTGCCTCGGACCCGGTCGCTGCGCGCAAGCGCTGGATTGCCGGGCAACTGGAGCCGGCCGGTTCGGTCTACGTCGACGATGGCGCGGAGAAGGCACTCGGTGGCGGCAAGAGCCTCTTGCCTGCCGGTGTGCGGCGTGTAGACGGTCAATTCGACCGCGGCGATGCGGTTGTCATCCGCCGGCTCGACGGCACGGAACTAGGGCGTGGGCTGGTGGCCTATGCGAATGACGATGCCCAGCGTATTATGGGCAAGAAATCAGGCGAAATCGCTGGCATTCTGGGACACAAAGGGCGGTCGGAACTCATTCACCGCGATGACATGGCGCTCAATCGGGTACGGACAAAATGAATAAGGTCGAGAAACTTTCAGCTGATACGAAAGACGTGATGGCCGAGTTGGGCCGTCAGGCCAAACAGGCTGCATCCGTGCTTGCGATTGCCAGCCGCGAAGAAAAGGATGCTGCCCTCACGGCTGCCGCTGACGCTTTGCGCCAATCGACAGCAAGTATTGTCGAAGCCAACGCGCTTGACCTTGCGGCTGCCCGCGAGGCTGGCCGGCCTGACGCCTTCGTTGACCGGCTGGCTCTGAACGAAAAGCGGATTGACGGCGTTGCCAAGGGGCTCGAAGCCATCGCGCAACTGGATGATCCGGTTGGCGCGACGATTGCCGAATGGCGACAGCCCAACCACCTGAAGATTGAGCGGGTGCGAACACCACTTGGCGTCATTGGCGTCATCTATGAAAGCCGCCCGAACGTCACTGCCGATGCAGGCGCGCTGTGCCTCAAATCCGGCAACGCAGCCATTCTGCGTGGCGGTTCGGAAAGCTTTCATTCCAGCCGCGCTATTCACGCCTGCCTGGTTGCCGGTCTCGAAGCTGCGGAGCTGCCTTCGGCCGCTATTCAACTGGTGCCAACAACAGATCGTGCGGCGGTCGGTGAAATGCTGCGTGGTCTCGATGGCGCTATTGACGTGATCGTCCCGCGTGGCGGCAAGAGCCTGGTCGGACGCGTACAAGACGAAGCGCGGGTGCCGGTCTTCGCGCATCTCGAAGGCATCTGTCATGTCTATCTCGATCGCGGTGCCGACCTCGATGATGCTGTCCCGATTATCGTCAACGCCAAGATGCGGCGCACCGGGATTTGCGGCGCGGCTGAAACGCTGCTGGTCGACAAGGAAGCACCGGAAGAGTTCTTGAAGTCCGCTGTTACGGCACTGCTCGATGCCGGCTGCGAAGTGCGCGGCGATGCGCCAGCACAATCTGTCGATACGCGCGTCAAGGCTGCAACTGAAGAAGACTGGCCGACGGAATATCTGGACAAGATCATATCAGTGAAAACTGTCGACGGCGTCGACGAAGCGATATCGCACATCGCGACCTATGGATCGCAACACACCGACTGCATTCTGACCGAGTGCTATGGCACCGCGGAACACTTTCTCAAGCGTGTCGACTCCGCCATTGTCCTGCACAACGCCTCGACTCAGTTCGCCGACGGCGGTGAATTCGGCATGGGCGCAGAGATCGGTATTGCGACAGGCAAAATGCACGCGCGCGGCCCCGTCGGGCTCGAACAGTTGACGAGCTTCAAGTACGTCGTGCGCGGCGCCGGTCAGACCAGGCCGGACTAGGCCAGAGTTAGGATTGATCCTTGTCCCGTAAGTCCGCTCCGGTCAGCTTTGGCTCGATCAAACCCAAGCCGCCCCTTGTCATGCCAGGGCAACGGGTCGGCCTCCTGGGCGGGTCGTTCAATCCACCGCATGACGCGCATCGCCTGATCACGGGCACGGCGCGTCGACGGCTCGGCCTTGATGCTGTCTGGTGGGTGGTGACGCCTGGCAATCCGCTTAAGTCACACGGCGAACTTGCGCCATTGGACGAACGGCTGGCGCTTTGCGAGAAGATGACGTCCAACCCTGCGATCAAGATCACGGCCTTTGAGGAAGATTTGCCCAGCGCTTACACGGCTGCGACGCTAGCCTTCCTGAAGCGGCGGTTTCCCAATGTTCGGTTCGTCTGGCTGATGGGGGCCGACAATCTGGCGACGTTCCACCTCTGGCAGGACTGGCAGACCATTGCTGATCAAATGCCGATCGCCGTGGTCGATCGTCCGGGCTGGCGCCTGCCATCTATGGCCCAGAAGACGGCGCATTATCTCCGTCGCAGCTATATTCCGGAGCAACGGGCTCGGGTTCTACCTATGCTCCAGGCGCCAGCCTGGACATTCCTGACGGGCCGGCTCTCCCGCCTGTCATCAACCGAAATCCGCGAAAATCGCAAAACTTTTCTCGCAACATTGGCAAAGAGAGCGTTAATGGAAGATTAAGTGTCATCGACTTGTTACCCGCACATGCGAGCGAAGGATGTTGTCGAACGCACCGGGATGTGCGACAATTCACTTGTTTGGAAGCCAATTTGCGTTGGAAGTTGCGATGTGAGCGCCCGAATAGCAGGCGTGAATATGGAAAATCGCTGAAAACGGACCGAATGGCCAAAGGATCTACACCACAAAATGTCAATTGCTCTTGAGGGCACTCTGGTGAGTTCGCCTCTCTCAGAACCTGTGTCGCAAGGCCAGGACTCTAAAGCTCTCGTCGATCAGATCGTCGCTTGGCTGGATGAAGCCAAAGCAGAAGAGGTGATCACGATCGACCTGGAAGGAAAATCTTCAGTCGGCGATTTCATGGTGATCGCGTCGGGACGTTCCGCCCGGCACGTGAACGCCGTGGCTGATCAGCTGCGCCGAAAGCTGAAGGATACCGGCCAGGGGAATGTCCAGATCGAAGGCACCGAGAACTGTGATTGGGTGCTGCTCGATACCGGTGACATTATTGTTCACCTGTTCCGCCCAGAAGTGCGCGAATTCTACAATCTTGAGAAGATGTGGCAGGCAGAGCCGCCTGCTGACGACACGACCCACTGATCACCAATCGTGCGGGCGTGATCGGCGGCTTGCGTCGGTGGAGCTTGCATGGACTGATCGCTGCGGAGGCGCGTCATGCGGCTGTCACTGATTGCTGTCGGTCGTCTCAAGTCCGGGCCGGATCGTGAATTGTGCGACCGCTACTGGGACCGCCTGACCAAGCAGGCGCGGCCACTTGGCATTCACTGCGAAAAGATTGTCGAGCTCGGCGAGGCGCGGTCAGACAACACTGATCAGCGCCGCGCTGAAGAGGCCAAGGCCATTTTGGCAAAGGCGCCGGCAGGAGCGAGGCTCATAGTTCTTGATGAGACCGGCAAGCAGCAGACCAGCACCCAGTTTGCAGACTTCGTGCGCGGCATCCAGGAAGATGGCGCGCAGGATCTTTGTTTCGTCATTGGCGGCCCGGACGGTCATGGCGCTGCTGTGATTGATGCCGCCCACACCATGCTCTCACTCGGGCGCATGACATTGCCGCACGGATTGGCGCGCATCGTTCTTGCAGAGCAGATCTATCGTGCAGCCACGATCATAGCCGGGCACCCCTACCATCGAGCGTGACGGTGGGACTGAGCAAGCGTCATGTTTGGCTGATGTCGATCGCTAGTTCCGAGCCGCAAACCAATCCAGCGCAGACGTTGGCAGGATGCGGCGGGCGACGGCGACGATATAGGTGGGTGTCGTCACGTAGTAGCGACGCTTCGGGCGACGGCTCTCAACAGCATGGATGAGTTTCTTCGCAACCGCCTCTGGTGGCAGCTTGAAGAACTGTTTCCCACCCTTCTCCATGCCCGCGATAATCGCCTTGTAGCGCTCGCTGTGAACGGAGCCTTCGATGTCAACATTGGCACGTGCCGCCGCCATGGCATGATCAAGAAAGCGCGTGTCGATGGGACCTGGTTCGATAAGCGATATGTAGACGCCGGTGCCGGCAAGCTCCAAACGCATGGTGTCAGCCATCGCTTCCAGGGCGAACTTGGAGGCGCAGTAGGCGCCGCGATAGGGTGCCGCGATCATTCCGAGGACGGATGAGCATTGCACAATCCGCCCGGCACCATTGGCGCGCATCATTTGGGCGGCGCGCCTCGTGATCTCATGGGCGGCGAAGACGTTGACTTCGAATTGCTGGCGAACAGCTGCAACGTCGAGATCTTCGAGAGCACCTGGCTGACCATAGGCCCCATTGTTGAATACGGCGTACAACTGGCCATCAGTCAGGCGTTCCACCTCATCCATGCAACGGGTAACAGATGCCGGATCGGCCAACTCCAGCTCCAGCACTTCCAATCCGAAGTCCTGCTTGAGCCTTGCCAGATCATCGGCGTGACGTGCCGTGGCCAACACGCGCCAGCCGCGCGCTTTGAGGGCGCGGGCAGAGGCAAGACCGATGCCGGAAGAGCAGCCGGTAATCAGAATTGACCGTCCTTGACCTGCCTGCACCTCGCCCGGATGGCCCGGCTCTGGTCCGGACGACACGGTTTAATTCGCCCCTTCAAGAAGACGACGAGCGATCACCTGCGCCTGGATCTCAGCGGCGCCCTCGAAGATGTTGAGGATGCGGGCATCGCAAAGGACGCGGCTCACCGGATACTCAAGCGCAAATCCGTTGCCGCCATGGATCTGCAATGCGTTGTCGGCGGAAGCCCAGGCGACGCGTGCGCCGAGCAACTTCGCCATACCGGCTTCGAGATCACAGCGGCGCCCCTGGTCCTTTTCGCGGGCCGCGAAGTAGGTGAGCTGGCGCGCAATCATGGTTTCAACGGCCATCATGACGATTTTGTTGGCGACGCGCGGAAACGCCATGATCTGCTTGCCGAACTGGTTGCGGTCCAAGGCATAGGCGAGCGCAAGGTCCATCGCCGACTGCGCAACACCTATCGCGCGTGCTGCGGTTTGAATGCGGGCTGCTTCGAACGTCGCCATCAGCTGCTTGAAGCCCTGGCCTTCAACACCGCCGAGCAATTGCGATGCCGGCACCTCGAAACCGTCAAACGAAATGTCGTACTCCTTCATGCCGCGGTAACCGAGCACCTCGATCTCGCCGCCCGTCATGCCTTCTGCCGGGAACGGATTGTCGTCCGTGCCGCGCGGCTTCTCGGCCAGGAACATCGACAGACCACGATAGCCTTTTTCATCCGGGTTGGTTCTGACGAGGAGTGTCATCAGGTCGGCGCGCACGGGATGGGTAATCCAGGTCTTCTGGCCGAAGATCTTATAGACATCGCCGTGACGCTCGGCACGCGTCTTAAGAGACGCCAGGTCGGACCCGGTGTTCGGCTCAGTGAAAACCGCCGTTGGAATGATCTCACCCGATGCAATGCGCGGCAGATACTTTTCCTTCTGCTCCGGCGTACCATTGGCCAAGATCAGTTCGCCGGCAATCTCGGACCGCGTACCGAGTGAGCCAACGCCGATATAACCGCGCGAGAGTTCCTCGGACACGATGCACATTGCTTCCTTACCGAGACCAAGACCGCCAACATCCTCGGGCATCGAGACGCCGAAGACACCAAGTTCGGCAAGCTTTGCGATCGTCTCAAGCGGAATGTAGTTGTTTTGCAGGTGCCATTCGTGTGCGTGCGGCAGAACCTCGGCTTCGCAGAACCGGTTCATCTCTTCCTGCATCGCAGAATGGATGTCATCCAAGCCGCTTTCGCCGAACGTCGTTGATCCAGGTCGCTCAGCAATCAGGGTTGCAAGACGCAGCTTGGCGGCATCATCCTGGCTAGCCAGAACGGCGCTCTCGGTTGCATCCTCAAACTCACGAATGGCCGAACGAGGCACGCCGAGCTTGCCCAGGCGGACAGTCTCGCCCTGGCTCATCGGAATGCCGCCGGCAATCTGTGACGCGTACTCGCCAACACCCAGTTGCACGATCAGCTGCTCGAACTCGCCGAAATTCTGCTCAGACTTGATGCGCTCGGCCCAGCCATGCAACTGGCGCAGCGCCTCCACGTAGGTTGCAAGCCAGGCCAGTCCGTGGGTCACTTCCTGATGCTCGTCGGCGGCTGAATTGCTCCCAACCATATCCTTGACGGAACGCTTGGCATGACCAAGCAGGCGCTCGGCCTCGGACAGAACCGCTTCGGCGCTTGCTAGTGGATCTGCTTGAAGTTCAGGTGCTTGCTTCGCCGCTGCCAACGCAGAGTTCATAACGTTCTCGCCTCCAGGATTTGGCCGTGCTGATTTGGCCCAAAGAGATCATTTTGCAGCGCAGCAAGCGATGTGGTGACACGCCGCAATCCAGGCGCAAAAGAGCGCAATCGGACGACATTTCAGACACTTAACGATTCCAACCGGTGTCCTACTTTGGTCTGGGTAAAACCGAAAAGCACTTTGCTCGATTCGTAAGTTGCGATCATCTTTGCGCATTGTGTTGGAACTCACGGCGTGGCCCCAAACTCACGCGCGATGATCTAACGTGCTTTTCGAGAGCCGGTGAGCGCGTCCAAAAACCGACGGGATGACTTCTCACTGGAGCGCGGAATTCGATCAGGAACGGCAGTCGGAGCCGGCTGGGCGCGATGCACCGGCGGGCGGTCTTTGGGCCGTTCAGCTACCTTCTCCGGATATATGTCCTCTTCCGGTTCGGCTCGAATGATTTGCACGCTGGCCTCTTCGACCTCACCGTTGAAGCGAACGAACCGTTCATCCTCTTCGGACTTGTAGTGTGCCAACCGGTCCATACGGCGCGCCAGATCATAGGGGGAAGGTTCTACCTGGCTCTCCTCCTCAACTGGCTCTTCGGCAGCTGCCTCGCCGTTGAGATGAGCAACTTCCGTCGCTTCCTGCTGCTCGACCTCGTCGTCAGTTGACGGCTCACGGGCAACAATGACGATCTCGACGTCAGCCTCGCTCCAGTCCGCTTCGACCCGTTCGCTGGACCAATCAAAGTCGGTTTCGAGTGGTTCGCCCTCGATATCGACCAACTTTGCTTCCGTGCCCACAACGTCAGGCAAAGGTGGTGGTGTTAATTCGGGCTCATCGACCGGCATGTCAGCAGGAGGAACAACCGGAGCGACTGCAGAAGCTGCTGTGGCATGTCCGTTTCTTGGCGCCCGGTCTTCGGCTTCAAATGGTTGAGGCCGTCGCAAGTCGGGCAGCGAGACTTCAGCCATTGTGCGTTCGAAACGCTCCATCCGTGCGCTCAAAGGCATGGACTCATCAATTAGGCCGGCCCGATCGTCATCGTCCGAATGCTCATCGTCCTTCGACGCGACTTCTTCTTCCGACGCATCTTCGTGTTCAGATTGGGAAGCATGAGCCGCAGCGTCAGCGACGTCTGACGTCGGCGCCGGAGCCGGCGGCTCGTCCTGCGCGTCCGGCGATGCTACTTCCGCGCTAGCAGCGCGTTTGGCCAATGCAGGGGGAGCAAAGTTCACCAAGAGCTCATCAAGCGCCGGTAGGGCAGCTTCCGTAGAGACGAGAGTGTCCTCAAGCGCCTCAGGCTCGGGTCCGGGAGCAGAAGAGGCAGGTTCTGGTGCGACCGTTGCGGGCGGTTCGACTGGTATGGGCTCGACCGGTGCAACCTCGTCCGGTGCTGGTTCTTCAGCAACCGACTGTTCGGTTACCGGCTCATCCTGCACCTGGAACTCGGGTGCCTGGATATCGGGCTTTGGGGCTTCGAGCAACTGCGGTTGTGGGGCGGGCAGGGCCACAGGTAGAGGCGCGGCGTCCCAGGCTTCAAATGGTGGTGGCCTGACGAGGCTGTCACCGAGAAGATTGCGCTTGTAGCGGGCGTGGTCCGTCTGACGACCCTCGGCCAAAACTGCCGCCTGCTCAATCCATTGCTGCCTGGATATCCGTGCTGGTTCCGGCAACTCCTTTTTGAGGTCTTTGACCTGCGCAGCCGTCAGACTCGCTATCTCGGAAAAGCTGTTCAGGCCGGCGCCGTTTAAAACGGCAACATCATCGGAACCAACCTGACGGATCAGACTCAAGTCATCAGGTTCAACATTGTGCGCCGTCTCTGCAGTGGGCTCAGGCTCGCCCTCGGCTTCGATTGCTGTTTCATCAATCTGGGCCTGCGGCGCGACCGCCACTGGCTGTACTGCTTTTGCGGCGTGCTGTTTCGAGGCTGTGTCGGACTCGACCTCGGCCGCTGCCAACTGCCCTGTCAGTTGGCTTGTCGCGCAGGCCCGGTTTGAGAGCAGCGCAGACAGAGCCTGCATCACCGGGGCATCGTTCGGTATCGCCTGAGCAATTGCAGGCTCAGCCACATTCGACTTGGTGTCATACTTGTTGTCAGGCTTGGACTCAGGCGCGGACTTAGGCTCGGGGGCGCTAGGCGCCTGCGGTAACGGAGATGCCCCCGGGGCCGCGGCATCGTCTTGCGCCGGCCGGGTCTGGGACGGGACGTCGGATTTAACGACCAGTTTCGTGCGGAAAGCTTCCTGCGCGGATGGCTGCGGCTCTTGAGGAAGTGGTGGGGGACCAGACTTTGCAGGTTCCGTCTCGGTCTTTGCTTGATCCTGTTGCTCTGGCTTAGCGGCCACAGGCTCTTCAGGGTCTAACAGTTCACGCAATGAATCCGATGCTGCAAGCAAGTTTCTCCAGGCCCGAAACAAACGGTTCTCTCGCAGCTTGCCGGCCATATCCGGGGCTAGGTTTTGCTCCACGGCCTGGGCTTCGGCGATGGATGCCGGAGGCACTTCATTGGCAAGCTGACAATAGGCAAGCCAAGCCGGGTCGGACGACATAAACGTCTCCAACCTCTTGCGCTCGACGTCCAGCCCTTCGAGCTGGTTGCGAATCCCGTCCTGCATCTTCCAACCGTTAGCGAGCCGGCTCTGTGCAACACCCATGTGTGACACCGGCCGGAACCGTCAGATTAGTGCCGTTGTATGGCCAATTATCGGCACGCCGTCCCTCAAAATACTATAGGCAGGTTCAAAGTCTTTGATTCCGGTTAACAATATGCTTGCGTCAGCAGACTTACATCAAACCATCATCCACGCTCTGCAGAGCAGGCATGCGCGCCTTAGCTGTTCAAATGCCCCCGTTAAAATTGCCATTCGCGGCAAGGCTTGTCATTGTAGCAGGGACCTCAGGTTCTTTTCCCTTGCTGCAAAAGGCGCTCAGCCCAAGGCGCACATATTCCAGACCAGCCCGTTGAACGATGGATCAATCCGACGACAGTTTCGATCGAACTGGCAATGGTGACAACGCATTGGTCCCAGCCACCGTCCGCCCTGCGCGACGGCGCCACTGGCTCCTGAGGTATGTCGACGATGTCGTCAGGCCGGTTTTCGACCTGCTAAACGCGCAGATCGGCCACAACGTCAACTCCTTCCTCAGAGACCGCCAACCGCTTGTGTGGCTGCTGGCGCTGCTGATTGGAGTTGCAGTGGCCTATGTTGCCGTTGCATTTCGCTGGTCGATCGGCATGTTCCAACTGCTTTGGCTCGGCACGCAGTCTGAAAAGGTGGCGAGTGCAGCCGTCGAGGCGGGCTGGCTGGCTGTTCTGCTCGCGCCGGCCTTTGGTGGCGCGATTGTGGGCTTCATCCTGCACAAGCATATGCCTGGTCGACGGGCCCAAGGCGTCGCCGATGTCATCGAGGCGCGCGCGGTTCATGACAGCAATATTTCGGTTAAGGCCGGCGTCTGGAGCGCAATCGCTGCCTCCGTCTCCCTGGGCTTTGGGGCCAGTGCCGGGCGGGAAGGACCAGTGGTCCATATCGGGGCGACCATTGCGTCGTTTGTCGAAAACTTCTTTCGGCTTACGCATGGGACGCGTCGGACACTGCTTGCCTGCGGTGTGGCTGCCGCCGTCGCTGCATCATTCAACGCGCCGATGGCGGGCGTGATCTTTGCGCATGAGATCATCCTGGCCCACTTTGCCTTGAGCGCCTTCGTCCCGATTGTGATCGCCTCGGTGGCCGCCACGGTTGTCGCGCGTGTCCATCTTGGGAACTTTCCAGCCTTCGTCGTGCCAGAATACCAAATCACGACATACTGGGAGTTTCCTGCTTTTGCTCTGCTTGGCGTCACGTGTGCTGCCGTGGCCATCGCGTTTGAAACAGCCCTCATGGTGACGGAGAAGGTGTCCTGGAAATTCCAGGTGCCACTGTGGGTCAGGCCGATCGTGGGTGGCCTGATGATCGGCTCCATCGCTCTCGTTTTCCCGCAGGTTCTTGGCGTCGGCTATGAAGCGACCGACGCGGCACTGACCTTACAGTATCCGCTATGGATGATGCTGGCGCTGCTTGTGGCCAAGACGGCGGCGACGGCGATCACTCTCGCGACGCGATTCGCGGGTGGCATTTTTTCTCCTGCGATCTATCTCGGTGCCATGGCCGGCGGGTCCTATGGACTGATCGCCAGTTCAATGTTTCCGGACATGTCCTCAAGTCACGGGCTCTATGCCATTCTCGGTATGGGTGCGGTGGCCGGTGCCGTCCTGGGGGCGCCGATATCGAGTACGCTCATCATCCTTGAGGTGACAAAGGGATACGACATCTCACTGGCGCTGATGCTGACGGTGTCAATCGCACATGGCCTAACCCGGGCGGCCCTTGGTCTCAGCTTCTTTCATTGGCAGTTGTCGAAACGCGGCCTTTCGGTGCAGGAGGGGCCGCACCAGGAAATCATGCGATCGCTGTTGGTGCGCGATTTCATTACCGTACTCAAGACAGATGCGCCGCCTGACGAGCGTCAGAGGGACCCGCATTCTCAGCCGGATTGGCTAACGGCGAACGACACGGTGGAGACCGCGCTGAGACTGTTTGACCGAACCGGCCGGCACCGGATTCCCGTTGTTGCCATGGGCGACGAGATGCAGATTGTCGGGTGGGCCGAGCGCATGTCGGCGATGGACGCGTTCAATAAGGCCCTTATTGAGCGGCACGTGGAAGAGCACAGATAGTTTCAGGCGACGTCACTTTTTCGCATGCCAGAATGCGTTTGCAGCGCGATTCTAAGGGGCTGTTTGCAGTGAGTGTGTCCGAACTGCCGCATTTTATCACAACAGCTTTGCTAAGCTAGACGATCTTGTTTCTCAGCATTAGGTTTCGCCGCCATCCATTGTCGAATTTTGGTGCACAGTGCCTGAATGAACAGCAGACTAACCATCCTCGGGGCAATCTATCGGCTTTACGAGCACAGCCAGTTCTCTATGGCCGGCGCTGTCGCGTTCTCGTTTCTGGTTTCGATCTTCCCGTTCTGCATTCTGCTCGGTGCCCTGGCCGGTATCCTGGGTGGTCCATCGCTTGCCGAGACGGCCATTGAGCATCTGTTCAAAGCGCTGCCGGCGGACGTGGCCAAAGGGCTCGTCCCGCAGGTCGAGTCGATCATGAACAGCAGTCGCATCGACCTGCTGACGATTGGTGGCGCGATTACGCTGTTCTTTGCGACCAGCGCGATCGAGACGTTGAGAACGGCGCTCAACTTTGCTTACCGCGTGCAGGAGAAAAGGCCTTACATCGTATGTCTCGGCCTCAGCATGCTCAACGTATTTGTGGCGGCCATCGTACTGCTGATCCTGGCCTGGACGGCGCTGGTTGCACCTAGCCTCGCCACCTTCCTCAAGTCGCAACGGATCATCGACTTTCTGAACTCCAGCTGGGTGAGTTCAGGTGCGGTCTATGCCATCACGGCCACGGTGATCGCGATGCAGTTGTTCGCGGTTCACTTGTGGCTGGCTGCCGGTCGGCGTCGCCTGGCAGATGTCTGGCCGGGTATTGTTCTGACAGTCTTGCTCTGGATGCTGCTGGGTACGGCCTACTCGTACTACCTGGGTTTCAGCAACTATTCGCGCTTCTATGCCGGCCTGTCGCAGATCATGATTGCATTGATCTTTTTTCAGGTGACCGCCGTTGCCATCATTCTCGGAGCGGAGCTGAACCGCGGACTGATCGAGCTCAAGAAGCTGCGCAATGGTGACGGCTCCCTTCTCAAGAAGGACGGTGACCAGGACGGTGGCGCGGTTGCGACCTAGATAGGTCCGACAGACCACCACTCATCGCAAGCTCAGATTGCTTTGCTCGGGTGACGGCGCCGACAATGGATGGCCGAACGCTTACTCGGCCATCCGGCGCATCCAAACCTCCAGCCGAACACCTGCCCTGCTAAGCGCGCAGGCGTTCGTTCTCGGGATCGAACGGGCTCTCGTCGATGATCGTGGCGGGATGGATCTTGCCGAGAATATCGATTTCCAAGGCCGTCCCGCTGACGGCCAACTCCGGCTCGACCATGGCAATGGCCAGGCTCTTCTCGACGCGGAAGCCGTAATTACCGCTGGTCACGCGGCCGATGACCTTGCCATCCTTATAGAGCGGGTTGTTGCCAACCGGATCGGCGTCCGTCGTGTCGTGAACCTCAACGGCCACCAAGGAGTTCGCGAAGCCCTTCTCCTGCCACTTGGTCAACCCAGCACGACCGTTGAAGTCGCTCTTGTTCAAGTTCACAAAACGATTGAGACCGGATTCGAGCGCGGCATACTCAATCGACAGTTCGGCGCCAGGCATGCGGTAGGTCTTTTCGATGCGCATTGAATCCATGGCGCGAATGCCAAACGGCTTCAACCCGAGATCCTGACCGGCATCCCATAGGGCATCAAAGATGTGGTTCTGGTACTCGATCGGGTGATGCAGTTCCCAACCCAGTTCACCGACGAAGTTCACCCGCATCGCGTTGCATGGCGCCATGTTGATGACGACGTCCTGGCCGGTCAGCCAACGGAATGCCGCGTTGCTATAGTCATTGCGTGAAACGCGCTGCATTAATTCGCGCGACTTCGGTCCGGCGATAACAAGCACACCCATTGAGTTTGTCAGGTTCTCGAACTGCACGGTGCCGTCGGTTGGCATATGCTTCTTGAGCCAGTCGTGGTCGAGGCGCTGATAGACACCGGCCGAGACCAGGTAGAAGCTCTGGGGTCCCTCACGCATGATCGAGAATTCCGAGTGCACACCGCCGGCCGGCGCCAGCGCATGGGCAAGCGCAATGCTGCCGGTCTTCTTGGGAATGCGATTGGCGACGAGCTGGTCCAGGAAGGCCTCCGCGCCAGGCCCAGAGACGCGACACTTCGCAAACGCCGACATGTCGAGGATACCGACATTCTCAGAGACATTGCGGCACTCGTTGCCGACATGCTCGAACCACTTCGAGCGACGGAAAGACCAGTCATCTTCTTGTGGTGTTCCTGGGGGTGCGAACCAGTTCGGTCGTTCCCAACCGAACTTCTGGCCGAACACCGCACCGAGGTTTTTCATGCGGTCGTAGCACGGCGCCGTGCGCAACGGTCTTGCGGCCTCACGCTCTTCATCGGGGTAATGCACTGTGAAGACGTTGGCGTAGGCTTCCTCGTTCTTGGTGACCAGATAGCCCTTGGTGGCGTAGTCACCGTAGCGACGCGGATCCACACCGAGCATGTCGATGGTGGGTTCACCTTCGACGATCCACTCGGCCAATTGCCAGCCGGCACCGCCTGCTGCTGTCACACCAAAGCTGTGACCTTCATTGAGCCAGAAGTTCTTACGGTCCCAGGCCGGGCCGACAATCGGGTTGCCGTCGGGCGTGTAGGCGATGGCGCCGTTGTAGACTCGCTTGATACCGGCTTCGCCGAAGATTGGCACACGCCGGATCGCCGACTCGATGTGCGGCATCAGGCGTTCGATGTCTTCCTGGAACAGTTCGTACTGACTGTCACTGGCAGGGCCATCAACGTAGCAGGCCGGGGCTCCAACTTCGTAAGGCCCGAGGATCAAACCGCCGGCCTCTTCGCGCATGTACCAGGCCCCATCGGACTCGCGCAGAACACCCATTTCGGGCAGCCCTTGCTCGTGACGCTTCTGGATCTCAGGATGCGCCTCCGTGACGATGTACTGGTGCTCGACCGGAATGACGGGAATGTCGAGGCCAACCATGGCGCCTGTCTGGCGGGCAAAGTTGCCGGTCGCACTAATCACGTGCTCACACTGGATATCGCCCTTGTCGGTCTTAACCAGCCACTCTCCGCTGGCTAGCTGCTCAATACCCGTCGCCACCGTTTCACGGTAGATCTCGGCTCCACCTTCACGGGCTTTGCGCGCCATGGCCTGCGTGAGGTCCGCCGGTTGAAT
The DNA here is from genome assembly GCA_965247245.1 of Hyphomicrobiaceae bacterium. Classification (GTDB taxonomy): domain Bacteria; phylum Pseudomonadota; class Alphaproteobacteria; order Rhizobiales; family Hyphomicrobiaceae; genus Tectiglobus. The sequence goes on from CBDFGV010000002.1 coordinate 560,686, forward strand.
ATAGCCGTCTTCCGGATGGCGGATGGCGCCGATCAATCCATCTGTCGTGCACAGCGGCCAGAGTTCCTGAACCTGCTCAGGTGTCAGAAACTCAACATTCACACCAATCGTCTGCGCGACACCGGCATACTGATGATACTCGTCCATCCGGTCCTGGGTCATGGCGAGACGAATGTTGCTGACTTGGCGCAGCCCGATGTCTTCGCCGAGTTCTTCGCCCAGACGCTGGTAGAGCGCAACCGAGTACTTGTGGATCTGGCCGACCGAGTAGCTCATATTGAACAACGGCAGGAGACCTGCAGCGTGCCAGGTCGAGCCCGACGTCAGTTCCTTGCGTTCAAGCAGAACAACATCAGACCAACCCTTCTGGGTGAGATGGTAAAGCGTCGATACGCCGACGACACCTCCGCCAATCACGACGGCACGGGCGTGGGTCTTCATGATGGTGCTCCCGTTTGCTGCTCTTGTTTTGTTGTCTCACGACGATCCTGGTTGCGCGGTGGCGTGAACCAAGACCAATGTTGGTCTTTACCTTGGCCGTCGACATTGGGCGCTGCGCGACCAGCAATCAAGTCTTCCTGCCAGACTGTGCGCGTATCAAAGCTGATCCGGCTCAGCCCCGAAGCATCGTTGATACCGGCGTGGAGATGCGCGGCCGCAAACGCCAGGACCTCGCCAGGTTCGATTGTAACTGAGATCGGCGCACCGATCGTTTCGCTTGTCGACGGCAACATCGGATAATCGCGCTGAGCACCACTCATCAACTGCTCGAAGTCCCAGGTCCGGCTTGAGTTCACCACCGGCTTGTCAAAAGCTTCCGGCCAAACCTTCATGGTCCGGGTCTCAGCCAGCGGATAGAGCGGCAGCCACCAGTTCACCTGCGCCATGATGCCGGACCCCCAGGTGTCGCGATGGACCGGCAGTGGACGGACCACGCGCCCTTCCGGCACGGCCTTGGACGGCACAATGCGCAGCCGCAGACGATCGTGGAAGCAGTCATCGGCGTCAAAGCCAATCTCGCTGAGCACCGCCTGCCATAGCGCCTGGGTTGATGCGTCCTGTTCGAGCGACTTTCGCAGTGCAAAGCATCGCCGGCGAAACTCGGCTGGCTCGAAATGCTGCTCAGCGCGCAAGGGATCGGTAGTCTCCAGCGCGGCCTCGACTGCCGCCCGCGTATGTTCGAGAAGCGCTGCAATGCTCATCAGCTGTTGAAAGACGAGCAGCTCGCCCTGGAAGAGCGCGGTTGTCATCTTCTTGGGCTCGTTGCCCGGCTTAACAATGCGCAAGTTCGTCATTGTCAGCGCGCCTTTCTCACGCGTCAGTCAGCGCCAATGTCGAGCAAGAATTCTCAATCGGCGGACTGCTTGCCGGGCGAGCCATCAACTGCCAGCCCGGTAGTCCCGCATCCACTTCGCCGAGTGTGCGAAGCCGCCGAAGGAGAACACGTGCACGCCGGCCAGCTGTGCGTTCGATGATTGCACCTTGTATGCCGCAAGGTCCTCAACAAGCGATGCCGGTGACCAAGTGCCGAGCAACATCCGAGCGGTTTCCGGGCGGCGGCTCAGCGCACGTGCTGAATTGGCAATGCCGCACTTCATTGCGAAGCTGAGCAATGAGCGCATCTTGGCGGGGCCGGGAATGCCGACGCGAACGGGAATGAGAATTTCCATCAGGCTCAGCCGGTCGAGCCAGGCAGCAATCGGAGCTGCATCAAAGGTGAACTGCGACGCAAGCCAGATGTCTGCGCCACTGGACTGCGCGTAAGACGCCTTTAAGCGCAGCGCATTGTCGAGTGCTGAGATGTCGACGACCGGGTGTCCTTCCGGATGAGCCGCGAAGCCGATCTTGCGAATGCGGTGCTTCTCCAGTTGTCCGCTGGCCAGGACCTCAAGGGTGCTGGTGAAAGGACCGGCAGGCTTTTCGGTATCGCCAGCGATGAGGAATACAGAGTCGACCCCATACTCGACGAATTGGGCGAGCGTCTCGTCGAGCTCGCTGATGCTTTTGGTTGAGCGCGCAGCGATGTGTGGCACGGGCTTCAGCCCGGCGCGGGCCAGACGGTCGACGGCTGCAAACGATTCCGAATAGTTCGCACCTGGCAGGTAAGGGATATAGACCGATGTCCCCTGCGGCACGACCTCAGAGAGGTTCTCGACCTTCTCGATTTGCTGGGCTGTTGCCTCAATAGAGTAGCCCTCAAGGAGGCTACCGTTCTCCGGCGCGTTGACTTGCTGCTGAAGCGTTTGCTGCGTCTCGTTCATGATCGCCCCGACCAATCCTTGAGAGTTGAGGACAGGGTGGGCGCGAAGATAGCGCGTGAACCACCCACGGAAACGTAAATCGTATCGACGGGCGGGATATTTTCAGTGCGTGTGAAAAGCGACTTCTCTATGTGCGACGATAACTGTCGCGGAGCTGTCACCAAGAACGGAGAAGAGAAAAAAAATGCGCCGGAGCGCTTATTGGAGCAGGCTGCGAAGCCGGGGCGGCCCGTTGACCGCCGCCGGCTTCAGCTCTCAATGGCTCTAGGGTTTCCTCAGTGAGGCAGGCAAAGGCCCTAGCTTGCAAACTTCTCCTGGCTCAGCTCGATGGTGTCTTCGAATGTTCGCAGGCCGGTTGTCGGCGCCGTCACGAGCACGGCCATGTTGCCCGGCAGATGCTGGTTGCGCATCATTCGCATATGCGCCTTGGGAATTTGCATCCATGGGAATACTTCCGACATGCAGGGGTCGATGCGCCGGTCGAGAACCAGCCGGTTAGCCTGACTGGCCTGCTGCAGGTTGGCGAAGTGTGAGCCCTGAACGCGCTTTTGGTGCATCCAAAGATAGCGCGCGTCCATGGTCAGGTTATAGCCGGTCGTACCGGCGCAAATGACGACCATACCGCCGCGTTTGACGACCTGAACCGAGACTGGGAACGTGGCTTCACCGGGGTGCTCGAAGACGATATCAGGATTAACGCCCTTGCCGGTGATGTCCCAGATCGCCTTGCCGAACTTGCGCATCTCTTTCAGCCAGGTGCCATACTCTTCCGAGTTCACCGTCGGCAGCTGCCCCCAGCAATTGAAGTCCTTCCGGTTGATGACGCCCTTCGCACCCAGCGATTTGACGAAATCAATCTTGTCGTCTTCCGAGACCACGCCGATTGCGTTGGCGCCGGCAGTGGCACAGAGCTGCACTGCGAAGGACCCCAGACCGCCCGACGCACCCCAGACCAGAACGTTCTGGGCCGGCTTCAATGTATGAGGCCGGTGGCCGAACAGCATGCGGTAGGCTGTGGCCAGGGTCAGCGTGTAACAGGCGCTTTCTTCCCAAGTTAGGTGCTGCGGACGCGGCATGAGCTGGCGGTCTTGCACACGGGCGAACTGCGAGAATGAGCCATCCGGTGTCTCGTAACCCCAGATCCGTTGCGACAGCGAGTACATGGGGTCGCCACCGTTGCACTCTTCATCATCACCATCATCCTGATTGCAGTGAATGACGACTTCGTCACCAACTTTCCAGCGTTTGACCTTGGAGCCAACCGCCCAGACGATGCCGGATGCATCGGAGCCAGCAATATGGAATGGGTTTTTGTGAACGTCGCGGATCGGTGAAATCGGCGTCCCGAGAGAAGCCCAAACGCCGTTGTAGTTAACGCCTGCTGCCATCACCAAGACGAGCACATCGTGACTGTCCAACTCCCAGGTCGGGAGGACTTCGATCTGCATGGCCGTGTCAGGCTCGCCATGGCGCTCTTCACGGATCGCCCAGGCATACATTTTGGACGGCACATGACCGAGCGGCGGGATCTCGCCAACTTCATAGAGATCTTTTTTCGGTGCCGTTATCGTTGGTGGACCAGCGACAACTTCTTCTTTCATGGCCGCAGCGTTTGCCATTGGTTATTGTCTCCCATTTGCTCCACCGGATGGTAAAGCACGTTATCTATTCGCTGGACGCCACTTCATTTTAGGTGCACGTGCCCTGCTTGTTGCATTGCATCACACACCAGGCTCCCTTTAGCGCGCAGCTCCGCAAGAAAATATTGCGGCGCAGCATTTGTCAATTGTTCGTTAGAGTAGTGGTGTTATTGGTTGCTGAAATGCGCAGGTAACGATTTATCAACCATAAGTTGCTATCGCGCGTAAATTTTCAATTAAACTTTGGACGCTAAGCTGGTGGCTTGCCGGTAAAATTTCGGCCAGTCGAGCGGAGCGTTGTAATGGATTGGGAAACAATATTGCTGAGTGCGTATTCGCTCGACAGCTCAATGGTTGCCATATTTATCTCTCTGGCGGCATTGATGACGTTCACGATCCACCACTATCTCCAAACAGGCTTCTATACGACTCCAATCGTCATGGTCGTGATGTTCATTGTCGGCGTGTTCGGCCATTTGATCTTCTATTTCAACAGCATCTACTTCAGCTACGAGCCCGGACGGAACGCGCTGATTGGCTCTAGCCTGTCCATGGTGGCCTTCGGCCTGCTAGCCATCGCTGCCTACTGCATCTACGCGGTGTGGACCGAAAAGGCCCGGGCCGAGCGCGTTGCCAGGGCAGCCACAGCAGCCCCGCCCGTCAAAGACCGTCGCCACGCCTAATCCAAGGCACTTTCCGGGGCACTTTCTGGCTGGTCAGATGCTGGTCGGCATTCCTACAGAACCTGTGATTGTGGCCGTGCCCAGTGCCCCCCACGATGCACCGGTGCGGCGAAAGTCGTAGATGCAGGGATATTTTTGCCGCTATAACGTAATTATTGCTGCACCTGCGAAATGACTGCCACCGAAGTGATCAAAATGGCCGACTCCAAATCCGACCCAAATCGCGAAAAATCTGACCGCGCTCAAGCGGATCGCGACCGCCCCTGGATCTTCCGGACCTATGCCGGACACTCGACGGCGCGCAAGTCCAACGAGCTTTATCGGTCGAACCTTGCGAAAGGACAGACCGGCTTGTCGGTGGCTTTCGATCTGCCAACGCAAACCGGTTATGATCCAGACCATGTCCTGTCGCGCGGAGAGGTCGGTAAGGTCGGCGTGCCGGTTAGCCATCTCGGTGACATGCGCACGCTGTTTGACGGCATTCCGCTGGACCAGATGAACACGTCGATGACGATCAATGCGACGGCGGCCTGGTTGCTATCGCTCTACGTCGCTGTAGCTGACGAGACGGGCGCTGACCGCACCAAGCTGAGCGGCACGATTCAAAACGACATCATCAAAGAGTATCTGTCACGCGGGACCTATGTCTTTCCACCGGAGCCGTCGCTGCGCTTGATCAATGATACGATCACGTTCTCCTACCGCAGCATACCGAAGTGGAACCCGACCAACGTCTGCTCCTATCACTTGCAGGAAGCCGGCGCGACGCCGGTGCAGGAACTCGCGTTTGCACTAGCGACCGCGATTGCCGTCCTCGACCGCGTCAAAGCCAGCGGTGATGTTCCCGACCAGGACTTCGCCAAGGTGGTTGGCCGCGTGTCTTTCTTTGTCAACGCTGGCCTCAAGTTCATCACCGAGATCTGCAAGATGCGCGCGTTCGTCGACCTGTGGGATGAGATCTGCCGCGATCGGTATGGCGTCAGCGAAGAGAAGTTCCGCCGCTTCCGTTACGGCGTGCAGGTCAACTCGCTCGGCCTGACGGAGCAGCAACCGGAAAACAACGTCTATCGCATCCTGCTTGAGATGCTGGCGGTGACGCTCTCGAAGCGGGCCCGGGCGCGCGCCGTGCAGCTTCCAGCCTGGAACGAAGCGCTTGGATTGCCGCGCCCATGGGATCAGCAATGGTCGCTTCGGATGCAACAGATCCTGGCGTTCGAGACCGATCTCTTGCAGTACGGCGACATCTTCGATGGCTCAATCGAGATGGAACGCAAGACGGAAGAGCTTAAGGAACAGGCCCGCGAAGAATTGGCCGCCATCGAGAAGATGGGTGGGGCCGTTGCCGCCATTGACTATATGAAGCGGCGCCTGGTCGAGAGTAACACAGCGCGCCTGGGTGACATCGAAAACGGCGACCAAGTCGTTGTCGGCGTCAACGCTTACCTGGAAAGCGAGCCGTCTCCGCTTTCGTCCGGCGATGATGCCATTCAGACCGTCGATGCGGCGGTTGAAGCCGAGCAGCTGGAGAAACTAGCAGCCTGGCGTGAGCAGCGCGACGGTGAAGCGGTCAAGGCCGCCTTGTCCGAGCTGGAGGCCGCCGCCAAAGAAGGCCGCAACGTGATGGAGCCTTCAATTGCCTGTGCGAAAGCCGGCGTGACAACCGGTGAATGGGGCGCGACGCTTCGGTCCATCTTCGGTGAGTACCGGGCGCCAACCGGCGTCGGGCAATCGTCGGCTGTGGGCACCGGCAATGTCGTCGACATTCGCAACAAGGTCGAAGGGTTTTCCAAGAAGCACGGTCGCCGGATCAAGTTCCTGGTTGGCAAGCCCGGTCTCGACGGGCACTCGAACGGTGCCGAGCAGATTGCCGTGCGGGCGCGCGACTGCGGCATGGATGTGGTTTACGAAGGCATCCGCCTGACGCCATCGCAGATTGTGCGGGCGGCCATCGACGAAGGCGTGCATGTTGTCGGCTTGTCGATCCTCTCCGGCAGCCACGTTTCGTTGGTGAAGGACGTCATCGCGAAACTGGATGAGAATGGCGCCGCCGGCCTGCCAGTGGTTGTTGGTGGCATCATCCCGCAGGAAGATGCGACGACACTGAAGGAAATGGGCGTTGCCGCCGTCTATACGCCGAAGGACTTCCAGCTTAACGACATCATGAGTGACATCGTCCGGTTGGCCGATGCCGGCGCCGAAGCGGCTTAGGGCATTCCGCGAAGTCCGCCTGTTCATCGGGCAAATGTCCGGCCGGATAGGACGACCGTTGACGTGCCACTCGGTTTGACTATATTGCAGCGCTTTCCGGCACGACGTGACGCAAAGGCCCCTGTGGCGGAACTGGTAGACGCGCGGGATTCAAAATCCCGTTCCCGCAAGGGAGTGTCCGTTCGATTCGGACCAGGGGCACCAGCCACATTCACCTTCGTCAAAGGGTAATGTGCTCTAGCGGTCGGCATCTCCCCAGTGACTGAACTCATTATCCAGCCTGGCGCCACGCCATCTAGCACCGACACAGTCTATGGACGATCAATGATTGTCCGACAAAGCACCGTCACTATTCTGCATTCGTGGATGCGCACAGTCGCCGCAACGACGAAACCAATTCTATTGCAGCGCCTGGCCCTCGTTTGCGGAACGCCTGCTTAATCCTTCGTGTTTGATTGATATCCTTGAGCGCCTGATCTCCGATCGGCAGCAGGCGTGGTTGGAAGCTAATATCAAGCTGACGTTGCTGCGCGATTTCATTCGCAATCATCGCTTCGTGGCGGTTAAACAGCTGGCCATCCAGTAGGGCGTCTAACCTTTGGGCGATCCGCAGGCTCGCTGTATCCTGCCGACAGATGGCATTGGCAATCAGCCGAAGGATCGCTTGTGGCGCCATCCCTATCCGCTGGATTCTGTCCTTCATATCGCGACGGGTCCGCCAAGGTCGCCAGTTTGTCAACGAACCATCCACGTCAGGGACTGGCATCAAACCGGTTTGCACGGACCGCCTCCGACGCTCTCTGATCAGAAGCATGAGCGCTTCAACCTGCGCAATCGTCGTCGCCCGCTGAGGCATTGCAGCGTCGGACTGTTGAAAGCCGCTCAGCAACATCAACGCGATGGCAGCAGCGCAAGTTATCCCCGGATGGCCGCAGGCATGCATAGCTCAGCGCCTTCGACAAGAAATAACTCACCTTGCTGATTAAATTGAATTCCGTCAAGTCGGCGTTCGCGTGAGGCAGGTCCCAGTTGCACCTGAGAAATCCCCATCTCCAATCAAGGAAAAACCTTACCAGGGTTCATCAGGTCCTTGGGGTCGAGCGCTGACTTCAATTCGCGCATGACATCCAGCGCGATCGGGTCCTTGTGAGCCTGCATCGCATGACGCTTGGATTGGCCAATGCCGTGCTCGGCTGAGAAACTGCCGCCGAGTGAAACGGCGATCTCATTGACCAGGGTTTCAAATCCATCTGTCTTTTCGATCCAGGTCTGGCGATCGTCCTGCCACCCTTCCGGTGCCTGCAGCCCAAAGTGAATATTCCCGTCACCGGCATGACCGATGGCGGCGATGCGTCCGTCGGGCCAGCGCTCCTTAACTTTGCTGATAGCGCGATTGAGGAACTCCGGCACGGCTGAGACCGGCACCGCCGTGTCCGTGGCCGCCATGGGTCCTCCCATGCGAGAACACTCAGGATAGTCCTCCCTGATCTTCCAGATGCCCATTCGCTGCGCTTCGCTTTCGGCCAACGCAGCGTCCGTCACCTCGCCGGCTTCCATTGCGGCGCCGAGTGTGTCCTCCATCATTTCGCGCAGCGGTACGCTGGCATGCGCCGCGGAGATTTCGACCATGACGAACCACGGGCTGTCGAGCGGGATCGGCATCTTGAGGTCGACACCGAAACGCTCGGCGGTCTGCATGGTATGAAGCCCGCAAAGCTCGAACGCGATCAGCTCGGCACCGGACTCCATCATGCGGCCATAGAGCGAGAGCGCCGCATCGGGACTCGGAACCGCAACGAAGGCCGTCTCCGCGCGTTTGATTTCCGGCTGCAAGCGCAGCGCGGCTGCGGTTATGACACCGAGCGTTCCCTCGCCACCGATAAAGAGATGGCGCAGTGCATAGCCGCTGTTGTCTTTGCGAACCCGGCGCAGATCATCAAGAATGCGGCCATCGGGCAGAACAACTTCGAGGCCCAGCACGAGCTCGCGCGCGTTGCCCCAGCGCAAGGTTCGAATGCCGCCGGCATTGGTCGATAGCATGCCACCGATCTGTGCCGTTCCCTGGGCACCCCACTGGATGGGAAACAGCCGACCGGCATCGCTGGCGGTTTGCTGCACGTTCTGCACAACGCAACCGGCCTCGGCCACAATCGAGAAATCGCGCGCGTCGATGTTGCGGATCTTGTTCATGCGCTCCATGGACAACACGATTGACGGCGGACCATTGGCGAGTGCGACGGCGCCGCCGCACAACCCGGTGCGACCGCCGGCTGGCACAATGGGTGTCTCCTGTTTGGCGGCGCGGCGGACAACTTCTGATACCTCCTCGGTTTTTGCCGGCTTTAGCACCGCAACCGGGGTCGACTGATAGGCGTTGCGCCAATCAACGGCATAAGGCGCGATATCGTTCGCATCGGTCAGAATGCCTTTTGGGCCGACAACCGGTTCGAATGTCTCGAGAGCATTCACGTGTGAGTTCTCCGTTATTCAACGCTTGCAGCAATGCAGCCGCGCAATTGATTTCATCGCTGCCAACCCCACCACTTACAAATGGCATCGCCCATAATGAGCTGCTTGTCCTGTTCACTCAGCCAATCGAGTTCCTCTGTGAACATAGTCACGCAGCGTTGCCACGAGCAGGGCATCTTGGAAATGTCCGTGCCCCAGAACATGCGCTCCGGCCCGAAGGCATCGTAGATCTGTCTGAGGTAGGTTTGCATAATCGGAAACGGATAGTCTTCGTTTGAGTAGCCGGGCGCACCGGTCGCCTTGACTGCGATGTTCGGCAAGCGGGCCAGCTGGACCAGTTGCGGCATGTGTTGCATTGCGTCGTGGTCCTTCAGCGTCGTCAGTCCGCCGCGGCCGCCGAGATGATCGATCGTTATACGCAGCCCAGGGTGGCGCTCGGCGATGGCTGCGAAGTGATCAAGCGTGTCATTGGCGAGAACCGACACTGGAACGGCTGCCTGCTCGCAGGCTTCCCAAAGCCAGTCCAGGTCACCATCGACGAGCCGTTGCCGTTCCGGGTCGTGCAGAAAGACATAGCGCAGCCCGAGCATGCCTGGCTGTTGCCGCCAGGTCTTGATTCTTTCAGTGGTGTCCGGGGCGTCCAGCGGCAACGCACCCATGATGGCAAATCGCCCGGGATAGGCCTTAACGGCCGCAAATGCCATTTCTTCTCCGCCGGGGTCCCAGCTCGGTGGATGAATGACAGCGCCATGGACGCCGGCTTCATCCATCAATTCAACCGCCTGCTCGGTCGTGAAGGACGTGACTTGCCAGTGCGACGGGTTCGAGGGTAGGCCGCTTCCCCAGACGTGGATCTGTGCGTCGATGATCTGCATGGTGTCAGGACCAACTCATTCGGCGTTATCGATGGGGCTCAAGCTCGCTCGGGTTGAGCCATACGGTACCGCCATCAGGCAAAAGTTCTACTGTTCCGGGAGTTTGATCCCTCACCTGCTTAATTTGCATGTTCGATCGACTTTTGCGCCGGCGTCTCTTGCCTGCATCGGTTGGCTCGCGCTCTGATGACCGGAAGCCACTGGCAGCCACTGGCATAGCGACATTGCTCGCCGGACATCGATGGGAGAATTCCGTGAAGATTAAGCGAATTGAACACATCGCCGTTGCTGTGAAGAACCTGCAGTCGATGCGCGAAGTCCTGGAAGACAAGCTCGGGATCGAGATGGAGTACGAGGAATACCTGCCGCAACACAGCACGCGGCTGGCCATGTTTCCGGTTGGCGAGACCTACATCGAACTGCTTGAATCCGATAAGCCCGACACCGGGACCAGCCAATGGATTAAAGAACACGGCGAAGGGCTGTTTCACATCTGCCTTGAAGTCGAAGACATCGACGCGTCAATGGCTGAGTTGCGTGCCAAAGGCATGACGTTCCAGCAGGACGAGCCGTTAATCGGGCATGGCAATTGTCGCATTGTCTTCCTTGACCCGAGCTGCACCGGCAATCTCGTGATCGAACTCGCTGAATTGCCGAAAGAGCCGCACGTGCATGCTGCGGAGTAAGTTTCGGCCTTTGACTTGTGAGTTGTCCCGGGGCCGCTGGCCCGACCTGAGCGCGGCAGCGCGTTGCATAAGAACACCGGTGCCGCGGTTACAGCACACGACGCATTGATGGCGAAGGCGGCGGCATGTTAGTCCGTGGGCAGTCTTGGTTTGGACGAATGCGGACAACATGCTCCTTCGTTGGATTACTACCGCCCTATGGGCCCTAGTTTTGCTGCTGCCGCTTCGCGCGCTGGCGAACCCGACGCTGCTCTACGACCCGGCAAATGACAAGGTCCTCTATGCCGAGGAGATCGATCGTCTTTGGCATCCCGCGTCTGTCACGAAGATTATGACAGCTTATCTGGCGTTTGAGGCAATCAAGGCCGGCCGATTTACGCTGCAATCCAAGATCCCTTATTCCCAACTTGCCCACAAAATGCCGGCCAGCAAAATCGGCATGGCGGTTGGCTCCGAGGTCTCACTGGACTTTGCGCTGCGGGCCGTGATCATCAAATCAGCCAATGATATTTCCGTGGCTATTGCCGAGGCTGTGGGCGGCTCGCATGACCGCTTTGTCGCCCAGATGAACGCGACAGCCAAACGCCTCGGAATGACCAGAACCAAGTTCACTAACCCGAACGGTCTGCCATCGCCTGAGCAGGTTACGACAGCGCGCGATCTGGCGAGATTGGCAAGCGCCGTCATTCGCGACTTTCCGGAGTATGCGAATTACTGGACGCTCTCGACGATGCGGGTCGGCAAGCGCCGGTTGCGCTCGCACAACTCTTTGCTGCGCAAGTTCGAAGGCGCAGACGGTATGAAAACCGGGTTCATTTGCGATTCCGGCTACAACATCGTTGCGACCGCCACGCGGAATGGCCGGCAACTCGTTGCGGTTGTTCTCGGAGAAAGAAACGGCAGCTCACGTGGCATCCGGGCCGCAAGTCTTCTGGAACACGGGTTCAATACCTACGACTGGAAGATGTACTTCCAGTCGAGTGGCATCGATGCTGTACCGGTATCGACCGAGGAGGCATCTACGACAAGTCTGCGCCGTAAAGTATGTGGTCGTCGCAGACGGGTTCGCCGCAAGAAGCCAAGGCCGAGACCTAAGAAGACAGCGCAAAAGAAGGCTGCCACCTCGAACAACACAGCATCAGGCAACTAACGTCGCCGGCCCGTCGCGCTGCGGGTCCACTCTGGCTGCTCGAACAGCCGTGATCAAACCAGCAGCTGGAGATCCTCACCGCCTTGGTAGCGGCAACCCGGCATATTCTCGTGATCGTCGGGCTTGCTCTGCTGTTCAGTATCCGGGCTCTTTTTCGACTGCTGGGCCAGGATGATCGCTCCGGAAGACTGGGCTTGAACGGCGGCATTGTTCTGCTGCATGCCGAGCGGCACGGCAACGCCACTTGCAGCCTGCGAGACAGCTGCAGGCAACATCCCAAGCAGCAACACACAGCTCATTGTCGTTAGGATTCTCACCGCAAACCCTCCTGTTGACTTCGTTTCTCGCCGGCACATCGCCCTCGAGCGTGCGCCGACTGTCCCGAAATGATGCGGTTCAGTTGAATCGAGTTGTAGCATCATGCGCCGCGGTGGAACAGTTGCAAATAGTGCCAAACCGGGCTCACAACCTTCACGTGTCGTTCAACTGCACAAAACCGGGCTGAACACTGAGTTTCCGGCTCGTGCCCATTCTGCGTGCCGGCCGAAGCGGCAATTGGCGCCTAACTTGCTTCGTCTTCCTCGAATTTATGGAATGGGACGCTCAACTTATGACCGCAACAGGCTGGCATCCTGATATGGATGCAACGCCAACACCTTCGGACGTGCTGAGCATGGTCGAAGTCTTGGAAGCACAACACGGCGCGCTCGCCGAGGATATCGCGGAATTTTTCGCGACGAAGCACTGTCTTGCTGGCGATGCCGGACGGTCGTGGGCGTGGGCAGGGGTTGCAGCCCGCTTGCGACAGCGAACCAAAAAGCGCTTACAGGAGCGGCAGCAGGCCGCCTGAGATTGAATCCGCAGCAGCCCACTCAGCAACTCTAGCGATTATAACTAGATCTTCGAGCCCAGAACCAGCGTCCAGAAGGTGCGGAATTCCGTATTCGGCGATTGCACCAGGGCGATGCCCATATGCTCAGCATCGCGAAGCAACAGGTTTTTATTGTGCCCCGGGCTCTTCTTCCAACCCGCCATAACTTCGTCGAGACTAGCCTGGCCGGTTCCCACGTTCTCCGCCGCCAACCGCGCCTTGTAACCGGCACGCTTCACACGATCCCAGGGGTTCGAGCCGTCGGAACCGAAATGCGAAATCCGATCCCATTTGGCTAGATCACGCGAGTGCATCTTCGCCGCCTTGGTCAAAAGCGGGTCGATCTTGAGCGGCTTCAGCCCGTGCTTGCTGCGATAATTATTGATCGCCTTGCGGGCCGCTTCTGCGTTAAGGCGACTACCGCTGTAATCGCGATCAGCCAGCGCACCCTTCGGAGCTTTGCGATAGGACCCTGTCGGTGCCGCATCATTGCGGGCAGCGAGCCGTGTCCGCTTTTGGGATTTTTTCGTCGAACCGGAGGAGAATCCGCCATCCAGTGGCTGACCAACCGGTCGTGGGCCATTTGAGTCATTTAACCCAAGAGAGACTGAGCTCGATCCTGAGCTACACCCGGCAACCGCAACAGCGGCTGAACACAACGCAAGAACAACAACGCGCACAACTATCCTCACACATCCAATCGGCCACATGGCAGCGCAATCAGCAAAATTCAGCAAATAAATTAACCGGCCGTTAACGTTGACCGACTTTGCTGAGATTTGCCGCTATCCCCCGGCTGTCAGTTCCGTCAGCACGTGGCTGCCAGGACTACGAATCACTAAGCGATGAAAACCGTGACAGCAGTTGGGCAAACCGGTGTCAGCGCGACGGCAATTGGCGAGCGTTGCCGAGATGCAATCGAATGGGCGTGCCCGGGCAACACATCCCGGCAATCCTGTTGAACAGGCCATCAAGTTGTATCTGCCGATTGGACAAACGAGCACAAATCAAGCCACAATTGTGTTTGTTTTCAGTGATTCGCGTCCAGTGGCTTTGACCACCTTCAGTCGCTCCATCTCGATCGTCGAGGGGAACGGCAACAGTGCCATTGTTGCGGAGGAACTCCATGGGCAACGCCTTGCGCGCCCTGAATTCGGATGAGATTGCGAGCGACGGTCCGCTGGACGCTGCAATCCTGTGCCGACTTGCGGCCGACAACGGCGCCACGCGCACCGAGCTCATCAAGGACATCGGGCCTCTGGTGTCTCAGAAGCTTTCGCCTTCCGAACTACGGGGAATGCTGGATGCTGCCCTTGATGCAGCACTGGCATCTGGCTTGATTACTGCCTCGCGCAACCGCTTCCAGCTGACGCCTTCGGGCCTTGAGATCGCGAAAGCGCACCTCGGCTGTCAGAATGTGCCGAACGAATGGGCCGCAATCCGTGATGTGCGCCTGGTGGCGGCAGCGCTGGGGCTTTCTGACATCGGAGATCGGCGCGCGAAGCAGCTGGCCCGCCCGGACGGCCTTCGCGCAGCGATCCTGCAGCAGGCCTACCAACTGTCTCCACGCAAATGCGGCAGTCCAGCCAAACTGCGCAGCGCTCTGGCAGCCATTGCCCTGGAGCGTGCCTTTGGAAACAAACTCAAAAGCGAGTTTGCATCCGGTAAAGGTTTGAGCGCCCGCGCTGGCCGCGTGCTTGCTGGCCAGCTGGCACGCAAACCGCGTGACTTCGGAACTGATACACGGTTGATCGGAGCGCTTGCTGCTGAAGCCTGCGGCTCAGCACAGTCAGACGCAGCCTCACTTAGGCTCGCGATCCTGCGGAATGCCTTCGGTCGCCGCATTGACACGGCACTCGGTAAATCGAAACCGCAACAGCGCCAGCAGAAGTCAGAGGCACCTCCTGCCAGTGCACCTCCCGCGCCGAAACCCGCCGCAGCGACGAGACCGGACCTTCCCGGTTTTGCCAAGGCCGTAAAGACCGCCGCCAAGCAACACGGCCAAGGCTGGCCCGGCAACATGAAGGCCTTCATCTCCCACGTCTGGGGGTCGATCCAGAGTGGTCACCCGGAGTGGGGCGTAACGGAAATCGAATTCAAGGCCATGTTAGCCGAGGCCCACCGGACGGGACATATCGTTCTTGCCAATGCAGACCTGAAATCGAAGGACAAGGCAAAGGACGTCCAGGAGTCTGCAATTAACTACAAGAATACTGTCTGGCACTACGTACGCGTCGACGACTGAACACGACAAACTAGAAATTGACGAGGGCCCGGACTTAAGATCCGGGAGCAACATTCAATGAAGCTTGCCACGCAAGAGGCGACCAACCCAGATGTTTTTGCAGCCGCGTTCGAGCATTCGATCACGTGGGAAGATGATGTCTGGCAAGCGGACCCCGTTGATGTTCATAGTGTGCACGAAGCAGCGCGCACCAAGTTCTATGACCTCCTTGAGCGCATAACAGCCGGTAAAGGTGGTGTTTCGCAGGGCCGCATTCTGTTGTTCCACGGCCAGTCTGGTGCGGGCAAAACACATCTCATTCGCGCCCTGCGGACGGGCGCCCATAGGAAGGCGCAGGCCTACTTCGGCTATGCGCAGATGACGCCTGACATCTCGAATTACGCGGACTACTTCCTGCGCCGCCTGATAAACTCGCTTGAGAAGCCCTACGATCCTGACGATCCAAGCGAAAGCGGTCTTGCCCGCCTGACACGTTTGATGGTGGAGACAGCTCTACCAGCCGAAGAAGTTCAGAAGCTGCGCGAGGACGATCTCAACGAGACCGAGCTTGCGATGCTGGTCATGAACCTCGCCGATGACATTGTCATTCACGAGCAGTTCGCAGATAAAGAACTCGACATCAATATTGTGCGCGCGCTGCTCTACTTGCAGCGCAGTGACCCACGGATAGATCAGCGTGTGCGCCAGTATCTGTTCGGCCGGGAGCTCAACGAGCTGAGCTTACAAAGCGTCAAGGCGCTCGATCCGAATTCCGGCGATGGCCGGGCGTTCGAGATTATCGAGGCGGTCGGCGCCATCATGTCCGTCGTCGATGGTGCTGCGCTGGTTTTCTGTATCGACCAGGTCGAAGACCTACGTAACTTTGATGATCCTGAAGAGCGTTTCACAAAGGCTGTTGGCAACCTGATGCAGATTGCCAACCGTGTGCCGTCGTCGATCGTAATCATTTCGGTTCTCGAAGAGTTCTACGGTCAGGCACGCGCCGTCTTGCATCAGTCGTACATCGACCGCATCGAGAAATCGGGACCGGTCGCGCTTTACGAAAGCCGCTCCGCCGACGAGGCACGGCAAATTATCGCGAAGCGCCTTGAGCAACATGCCAAGCAACACTCGGACGGTCCAAGCTTCCCGGACCCGTCAGCGTTCTTCGGTCCCGAATTCTTCGAGGAATTCGCAGGGCTATCAACGCGTCGCCTGTTGGAACTTGCACAAAACAGAATCCGCAACGACGAGGATGAGGAGGATCAGCAGAAATCCGCCGGCGATGGTGGTTTCATTTCGACACTGGCAGACGCGCTTGGCTTCGCATCTGATAATGATGAGCCGGCCCAGAAGCCACAGTTCACAATCGACTACCGTGAAATGTGGGACAGCTTCTGTAACGCTTCCGAAGCAGAAATGCCGAACTCCGATCAGGACTTGCTTGATGTGCTGAGCGCGTCGCTGGCCCTGACCTCGTCGGAGTGGGACAACAAACTTGTTACCAAGGCCAAGCGCTCTGAAATTGCCGACGACCTGCCGGCGATCGACATCACGGTTGAACATCCGACAGGTCACTCGTATGACGCTCGCGTCTATCTCTGCAATCGCCCGACCCAGGGCGGCGGCCTGAAGCGCCAGCTGGACAAGGTGCTTGCAACAATGCAGGGGCGCACCTGCTACTTGTTGCGGGCGAGCGACTTCCCGCCGAACAAAAAGAACCAAACCGCCCAGGCCTATCGGAAATTCCGCGACAGCGGCGGGCGCTCGGTGCTGGTTCCGATCCCTGAATGGGAACGCATGATGATGATCCGCGAGTTCCATGCGCATCATCGCAATGACCCTGGCTTTGCGGATTGGTTTGAGCAAGCCAAACTGATGTCCGGCCTGATCTCGATTGTGCAGCTTCTGCGTCTCGATCTCCTCGGTCGACCGCTGCCGCATATGACGCGCAAGAACGATACTGCGCCGACCCTTGTCGAAGCCGGCCAGGACCTGACAGCGCTGACGGCACCGCCGGCAGATAGCTCTGATTTGATGACGACAACCTCCAATGTCACGCCGCTCCGACCGGGCGAAAACACCGCCACGAGTTCGGGTGCGCCTTGGGCCGACTGGCTCGGTTGGAATTCTGGTGCCGTACCGCCGCCAACGGATAACGATCCAACGCCTGACAATGACGACGAACTGCCATTGTCCGTGCTGCTGGATGAGAACGGCGACAACGTCAACAGCATTTTTGCCGGTCGTGAACTGACATCTACCAAGCCGGTGACGCTCAACCGTGGTGTCATGAAACGGCACTCAGCCGTGCTTGGTGGATCCGGCTCTGGTAAGACAACACTGGCGCTGAGCCTGATCGAGCAGTTCCTCGCCCGGGGAATCCCGGCAATCCTGATCGACCGCAAGGGTGACCTTTGTAGTTACGCCAATCCCGATGTCTGGCGGGCAGACGAAGGTGAACCGAATGAGCGCACATCCGAGCGCGAGAAGCTTGGTGACGCGATTGATGTTGCGGTTTACACGCCGGGCCGCGCTTCAGGCCGACCGATATCGATTACGCTGCTGCCGAACGGCATGAATGAACTGCCCGAGCACGAACAGCAGTTGTTGGCCAATCTCTCCGCTGCGGCTCTCGGTGACATGTTGCACATGAAGAAGTCTGCGACGCACCAGAAGCAGTCAGGCACGCTTTCGGTTGCGCTGCGGATACTCGGTTCGCGTTCGAGCCATGAAGTCTCGCTGTCTGATCTCATTGCCTTCCTGGAGGACGAAGATCCCGAACTAACGGATCTCACACAGCGGATGGACCCGTCCGGCAAGATCCGCCGCGACTTGGTTGCGCAGCTTGACAGCCTTCGTTATCGCAACGCGTCGCTGTTCGATACCGATGGCGAAAGCCTGCGGATGGATGCGCTGTTGGGTCTAGGCGACTACGCACGGCCTGACCGCACCCGTTTGTCGATCATTTATACGGGCTTCCTCGGGGACAATGAGAACATCCTGTTCTGGGTGGCGCAGTTCCTGTCAGAGGCACTGCGCTTTTGCCAGCGCAACCCGAACGATGAGTTGCAAGCCGTCGTGATGTTCGACGAAGCGGACCTCTATATCCCTGCTAACGGCAAGCCGGCGACGGCGGAGCCGCTGCAAAGTCTTTTGAAGCGGGCTCGATCCGCAGGTCTTGGCCTGATGCTGGCAACCCAGTCACCGGGTGATCTTGACTACAAGTCGCGCGATCAGATCACGTCCTGGTTCATTGGACGCGTTCGCGAGGACACGGCACTGCGCAAGCTTAAGGCCGCCTTCCAAAGCGAGAGCGGTCTCGACCCTGCAGCCGTGCTGCCTCACCAAACCGTTGGTCAGTTCCATCTGGTTCAAGAAGGCTTGGTGCGCGCGATGAAGGCGCAACGCTCATTGATCATGGCCGAACAGGTGCCGTTTGATCGCATTGAGCAACTGGCTCGCGAAACGAAGGGCTATGATCAGCGACAGCTCAAGCTGTTTGATCTGAAGTAGACGCCTTCCATGTCATTGCGGTGAGGGCTTCACGAGGGCGAATCGATATTCGGCCTTCTTAGGGCACTGTAGAAAGTTGTTCACAGAGTTCTTCACGCCCGTTGCACAGTTCGCAAGAGCAATCGGTGAAATTTTTCTTAGTTCATACTGAACGACATTTCGGCTAACTAACCTTCTCAGCTGAAAAACTTTTCTTTCGTTTCGATTTCTTGTTGCCGCTTTGATCATAACGCGAACAGCCCTAGAACGGACGAATTTCAAGGGTGAGAACGCTTGCCTGCTGAAAAAATTCTGGTAGTAAATGTCGCATCTTTATGTACTATTGGTTGTAGTGGGCAAAAATTTCGCGAGGCCCTGATACTGGGACCTCTGGGATAAAAGCTGCTTTGGCGGACAGCAGCCTGCTAGTGGGGTTAAGTTTATGTTGGGTAAGTCAATGGCCATGATGGTGGCCTTGTCAGTTTTAGCGCCGCTTGTTGGCGTCGGTGTATTCGTTATTCTTCAAGGTCTGTAAGTCCGGCGAGAATTTCGAAGACCAGTAAGACATTTGCGCAAGCCGTTCCACTTGACGTGGGCCGTTCTTGCAATCACGGTTTGCGGCCAATCAGATTACCACGCCGGGCCGAAAACGAATGTCCAAGCGCCTCATCGATGACTGCTTCTTTCATGACCCCAATGACGCGAACCGGTTGTCTCATGCGGACGCGGTTAATCTACTGAGTGAACGCATTCAACCGGTCGTCACGGAAGAACAGATCTCGATTGCAGAAGCCGCCGGTTACATCGTAGCGCAGGACGTATTTTCAAAGCGCGCAGTGCCGGGGCACACCAACGCCGCTGTCGATGGCTTCGCCCTCAATTATACTTCTCTGGTTGCCAACGAGCCCACCTCGCTCCGTGTTGCGGGTCGGGCAGCGGCTGGCGCGCCTTTTGACGGCATCATCGCAGATGGCGACGCCTGCCGGATTTTTACCGGCGCTGTCATGCCGGATGGATGCGATACGGTTGTCATGCAGGAGGACTGCGAGTTCAGCAGCTCCAGCGAAACCGTTGTGATACCGGCCGGCGTCAAGAACGGCGCCAATGTACGCAAGGCCGGCGAGGACGTCAGCGATGGCGAACGGCTCTACCACGCCGGTGATCGCCTAAGACCCCAGGACATCGCAGCACTGGCCTCCGTCGGTATCGAGAAAGTTTCCTGCTTTCGTGCACCGCGGGTCGCCGTCGTCTCGACCGGAGATGAAGTGGTGAGGGTCGGAACATCGGATCTATCCCTGGGCCAGGTGTTTGATACCAACGCACCAATGCTGGTTGAGTTGGCGAAACTGTCGGGTGCAGATGTGACCGATCTCGGTGTCTGGCCTGACGACGCCGCGGTTGTTGAAGCAAATTTGGCTGAGGCAGCCCGGAACTTCGATGTCGTCCTGACGTCTGGCGGTGCCAGCCTTGGCGAAGAAGATTACATGGCACGGTCGATCGAGAAGCTCGGCTTACGCCACTTCTGGCAGATTGCGGTCAAGCCCGGTCGGCCTCTGATGTTCGGCCAGATCGACGATACCGTCATCGTTGGCCTGCCCGGCAATCCGGTTGCTGTTTTCGTCTGCTACCTCCTCTATGTCTCGCCGATTATCCGGCGACTGGGAGGCGCACACTGGAGCGAGCCGCGCCGGTTTAAGCTGCCGGCCAATTTCAGCATCTCAAACCGCAAGCTTGGTCGCCGCGAATTCTGGCGCGCAACGACCCTGGAGACCGAACAGGGCCTCGCGGTCGAGAAGTTCAAGCGTGATGGCTCAGGGTTGATATCGGGCCTGAGAGCCGCTGACGGACTGATTGATGTTCCAGAAGGCCTGCCCGGCGTCGAGCCCGGTCAACTTGTCGACTTCATCCCGTTTTCAGAATTCGGCATCAACAATTAGCGATTGGATGGCGTGTTTTTGGTCCTATGAGCGCCACAAAACCGGCATAGACGCGCTATGTTAGGCGCATAACCCAAGAACCCACAGATGCTGACGATTTTGCGGTCGACAACAAGGCTTATCGAGGCGCTGATCGCGTTTCCGCTTTGGCTGATCCGCGTCGGCACGATCGGTTTGGCGTTTCATCCCAATCTCAGACCGCTGCGTTATGTTGTAGGTGCCGTTGCTGTTTACGTCTGCGCAGCGTTGATGCTTGTTTACGTTGTGGCACCAGTTCGCGGCATTACAGGTGCTGCCTGGCAGGGTCAGAACATCCGCTATGCAGCGGAACGCTGGCTGGCCACGGCGATCTACGACACGAACGGCAATTTTGCCGGCACCTATGATCCGCGACTAGATAGCCAGCGCGACGTCAATTTCACCGGTCAGACGATTGAAGTGGGCAGCTACACCGCCAATCCGGATCACAAGTCAATCCCGGTGCAAACCGTGCCCGAGATGTTCTGGCAATGCCTGAGCTATCACGAAGACCGCAATCTTGGTGGCTGGCTCAATCCTTTCGGGATTGACCTGCTGGGCGTGCTCAAGATCCCTTACTCGACTATTGAACGCTCCATCTCCCAGCGGCGCATCTCACTTGGTGTTGGCGGCTCGACGCTGCCGATGCAGTTCGCTCGCGTCATCTATAAGACCCCGCCGCGCTATGACGAAAGCCCTTGGGAAAAGATCGGTCGCAAGCTCTCCGAATGGTGGACGGCGCCGGTCATTTATTTCGAGCTGACGCGTAACGGTGATAACTCGGCGCTGAAGCGTTGGGCTGCCAATCATCTGTGGTTGGCGCAACGTACAGGTGGCGCTCCGCTCCACGGCGTAGAGGTTACCAGCCGGATTGTGTTCGGCAAGGAAGCCAAGGATCTTTCCATTGCCGAGCAGTTGGTCCTGGCATCAGCGGTGAACAAACCGATCATTCTTCTGCGCGGCAGCGATCGCCTGAACGCGGTGCGCATGGATCGCTGGCAATATCTTCTCGAAGTCCGCGCCAGGATATGCGCTGAAGTCCTGATCAAAGATCCTGAGAAAAAGAAGGCGGCCCTGTTCGAGCTTGTACAAATGGCGGGCGGACCACCAGACCCGAAAGTCAAGCCGGGCCTTCAAGCAGCACTCACGCGTCACGCACCGGCGCTGGCCAAACGCGCGCAGGCCAACCCGCGCATACGTGCGAATGCACTGCTACCGGCTGTGCGGATTGGTGTGCGAGAGGAAATGAAGCAGGCGTTCGGCTTCGACTGGCGGAACTCGGTGCGCGGCATCACCACGACCATTGATCCCGGTGAGAACCTTGAGCTCCGCTCCAAGATCCTCAAGGAGCTGAAGAAACTCGATGAAAAGTGGAAGAACCGTCTGATCCCGGGCTTTACGCTTGATCCTGCAAAAGCGCTTGATGACGATCCGGTTGTTCCTGACGTCATTGTTGTGGCCAGCGATCGGTACGGACGCATCATTCGCTACTACGAAAGCTCGCAACTGGCACCTTACTTTGGTTCGGCCATTGCCCGCGACCGCCAGGTCGGACGCTATATCCGTGCTGATGAACCACGACAGATTGCGTCCGTTGGCAAGATCATTGCTGCGATCTCCATCGGCAATCAGGTGATCGATACGACCGATACACCCTATGTCGACGATCAGGCGCCAGCGGCGGGCCTTGAAACCTGTCGGCGCAACGGCAACTTGCGGCGCGCGCGGAAGGCGATCGTTTCCTTTGCCTGCTCGCTGAACCGTCCGCTGGAGTGGCGGATGGCCCGGATCAGGCAATCGCAAACGAGGCAGGTGATAGATGGCTTTGGGTTTAATATGCCACCTGCCCCCGATGCTGTAAGCCAGACGCCGCCATCCACGGCGGCTGTGCGCGGCTTGATAACGGGCTCACCGCGACGCGTCCACCATATGGCAAGCGTTGTTCTGGCGGCGCTCAGTGGTCGTGCTGCCCAGGCAGTGCCGGCTCCGTCGCTGGTGCAAGACTATGACTTCACCAGCGCTGCGGAAGAGCAAAAGTACAAGAGTGCCCCGCAGGAGACCATTACCGCGCAGAATATTATTCGCCGCCCGGCCCACGCCGCCATTCGCGCATTCTTGCAAGCTCCGCTGTGTTACCGCAGTGGTGGTCGCAGCCACGGCACGTTGCGTCAGCTGAACGCATGGTGTGCACCCTCACGCAAAGGCCTGGCGCTGCATTTTGCGAAGACCGGCACAGCGGTCGCGGCGGATCCGGACTCGACGATTGATACCTGGATCACCGGCGGACTTCGGTTCAACAACGGTGCCGAGTACTCCTACGTCGTGGTTGTGGGGACAGGCTCTGCCAGCAAACCTATTGCACACCGCCTCCATTCCAGCCAGTTGGCCGTTCCGCTGCTGCGCGTTCTGCTGCAGGACCTTGAAAGGCATTCGCGCGGCTACGCCCAACTTACGCGTAAGGTCCAGCAGGCTCGCAGCAGAATTGCGGTCCGCACGAAGAAGCGGCCGTTCTCGATCCGGGACCTCATCGAGCAGACCCTGTTGAACTCCAACTAAACAACCTGCGACAGGCCGGTCACGACACTCGACAAACCTGATGCGTCATGGGTAGATCGAGGCGCAGCCCACACAACATCCCACGCTGATCGAACGAGACGATGCCGAATCCACTCACAGTCCTACGCAAGAACCTGGCCATCGGCTGGCATCTGCGGGCGCACGGCGGTGAGTTCATGCATCGTGGTCTGCGCCTACAGATCCCGCAGTCCGTGAAGCGCGATGTGCGCCACATGATTGTCAGCGAAGACTACGAGAATGAAGAGTTCGAACTGATCTCAAAGTGGCTGCCAAAGGATCTTCCGGTTATCGAGTTTGGCGGATGTCTTGGTGTCGTGAGCGCTCATCTGCGCCGGTCGATATTGCCGGAAGCGCAGCTGGTCGTCGTTGAAGCCAACCCGCACATCGTTGATGTTTGCGAGGCCAACGCGCGCCGCCCCGCCCCCGACAGTCCGACAGATGTGATCTGCGGTGCGATCGCCTACGGTGTCGAAGAAGTATCGTTTCAGCTGCGCCGCAACTTACATGTCAGTCGCATTGCGTCAGGGGGTGAGGGCAACTTCGTAGCCCCGGCTTACACGCTAGGCAAGATCACCGAACGGCTTCCACCAGAATCCCCATTCGCGCTGGTTTGCGATATCGAAGGCGGCGAATATGAAATGATGGCCGTCGACAAGGCCGCGCTGAGACGGTGCCATACGGCCATCGTTGAGACCCATGCGCAGAACTTTGACGACCCGGATGCCAAGACGCAGGCCCTCCTCGCCGATGCAAAGTCTGTTGGTCTCTCACAGGTCGACCGGATTGGCGACGTCATCGTCCTGCGCCGAGAATAGCGCGCGTTCAGGCCGTTTCACTCACCGGTGTTAACACTTGTGGCGTCGTACTTGATGACGCCTTGCTTCGGCCAAGGTCCCGGCCAACTCAAGCCCAAAACGCCGGCTACTTATTCTCATAACATTGACGTCTTCTCGCTTTGATGTGAGTGCCGCTTCATCAGTTACGATGCGTTTCTGATCACGATATTCTTTTACCAGTAGCGCAGCACGCTCACGTTCGCACCGGGAAGAGCTGAGAAGCTGGCTGCGGCGTAGCGATGGTGGAGTTCTACCATTCACCTCGTGTTCAGGCGCTACCGTCCACTTCTGATACGAACAAAGTCGCAGGCTTCCGCAAGAGAACTACTGGCTCCGCCGGTTCTCTTCTGGGGGTGGTCTGGTAGCAGGTGACGGGTCAAAACATGCGTAGCACGACATTCTCAAACTCCGGCAGGCAAGATCAGGCCGATTATGAAGACTGGGATGACGGTAGCTGGCAGGAACCAGTCGAGTCGAAGCGCGATTGGAAGAAGCTTTTTCTAATACTCGGACTGGGCGGCTTGTCGTGGGTAGCGACCTACGTCGGTATGCTTGAACTCATCCAATCCAATATGGGCGACCTTGGGCTGACCCACAAAATCATCATCGGCTTTTCGGTTGCCATGTTGATGACGATGATCATCTGGTTGCTGGACCAGATGTTTGCACCGCTGCCGTTTACAACAAAGCTAGCCTACGTCTTTGGTTATTTGTTTTTGACGCTTATCTCGGTCGGATTTGGATTCGGCTTCTATTGGAAGGTTCTTGAGAGCCGGTCGGAGGCATCGCGCTCCGCCGAGAGCGCCGTTTCGCAGGTCAAGACATCCCTGTTTGCCGCTTCGTCGCGACTTGACCAGTTGCAGACGACTCTCGGTCAACTGACGGCGCTGTCTTCTGCGAAAGCGATCGAAGAGCGCGAGCGGGGCACGACCTGTCCAAACTCCCGACCTGGTGACGGACCGCGTCGCCGCCTTCGAGATGCAGATGCAGCTCGCTTTTCGTTCGCATCCGAGTTTGTTCGGACACGCGCGACGAAGGCCAAGGCTGACATGAACGCGCTCGATGTTGATCTGAAGAAGATTGCGAACGTTGACCCATCGACATTCGATCCTAAAACCGGAACGCGCAACAAGTTCCTGAAAGGCCTTGCCCGCCGGCTGGAACTGACGGCCACGGGTTTCAATGCTTTCCGCACCGATCCACAGCTCAGGCAGATTCGTGCCGAGTTGGCTGAAAGGTCTGCAAAGACAGTTTTCCCCAATACACGCGGCGGGACCTTTAGCTGCCCTGACCCGCAACTGCAGTCTGCACTCCGCGGTGTTGTCAGAGCGATTGACCAGCTGCCGGAACTAAGCAAGCCGGAGATCGCGACTGTTGAAGGCGCACAGGCTGTTGTTGAAGCCTTCCGCCGATTGACCGCGACGTTCTACGGTGTCCTGACGTTCAAGCTGCCACCATCAGCCGATGAACTGCGGGCGCTGCGCCAAAAAGCGATACAGTCTGTCGGTAACAACAATCGCCAACTGACCACCAACCCCAATCACGGGGGCCTGGCGAAGCGGGACTATATTCCGCTGGCAATCGCCATCTTTGTCGACCTCTGCCTCCTGCTGGTTTCGATTGGCCGCCCGATCAACCGATTACACGGCCTGTTGCCGAAGATGCGCGAAGCCGAACGCGGTCCGGTGTATCAGATCCTGACCCGCTTCGATGATATCCATAAGGACAAACAGGTTCGCGAGAAGTTCGAAGTCTTCCGGCATGTGGTCTTTGACTACAACGGTGACTACTACGTCGCCGTGCCGCTTGACGCGCCGCGCAATCAAAACCCTGCCGAAGTGAATTCGCTGCAGCAGGAAGCGCACCTGCTGGCCAACCTGTTCGCCAGTTTCGAGAAGGAAAAAATCTTTGCCCGCGTCTACAATCCGCTGCTGACGCGAAAAGTTATCCAGAAGAAGCTATGGCGCCAGGGCAGCAAGTTCGCCAACAGCCAAGCGTTCCGCACCTATCGCTTCCGTGACGGCGCATGGTCCGAGATCATCCTCGGTGCCATTATGGGTGCCTCGCGCCGGTCCGAAATGCGCAAGCGGAAGCGCGCCATGGAGCGTGGTCCGGAGCTTGACCTCGATATTGCAACACCTACAAAGCCGATAGAAGCCGAGGTCCCGGCATCGGAGCACGTTCGCGAAGACGAACAAGTTGCACAGACCACGACAGCTGCGCACCAACCGGCGCCACACGCACCCGTTGATGAACGGCTCTCGGAACGCTTCGGTCCATACGCGAACTCCATGCGCGAGGAAATCTCCCTCGATGATGAGGACACTTCTCGCCCAGAGCATCCGGCCGCGAACGGTTGGCCCTGGCGACGCCCGGCTCCACCGCCGCGCGAAGCTGAGGTGGCGCTGCAGGAAGCTGCCAATTCGAACACGTCCACAAACTGGCGCGACACGCTGAGCCCGGGCAACGTTATTCCGATGCCAACTGTTCGCGGTAGTCAGCCCGAGCAAAGGCAGTCAGCCGGTCCGCAGAACCCGACGGCGTACACGCCAGCGGCGCCGATGGCCAGCCCGATGGGCGCGCGCGCCAATCCGGTTACCGAGGATGCAATGCCGGACGTCGCTGCTGATCCGCAGCCAGCAAAGATCGCTGACTCAGTGATTGCACTGCCTGCAGCGGACGAGTTCATTGCGCCGCCGCCCGTACCCGAGGCGCAGGGCATCAATGTGCGCATTACAGAGCGAACAGCGGACTTCACGCTACCAGCGACGGAAGCCCATATCCCTCAGCGTCTCATCCAGAGCATTGACCGCATCGATGATCAGCAACTGATGTTTGATCTTGCGGCCAACCCCGAAAACCAGGCGGAAACGGCTGAGTTGGAGCAGCCACAGTCCGAGGATTTGCTCGCCATCGCGGACGATCGGGACGCATCTGTGATCATCGAGCCTGACAGCGTTGAGCCGATCATTCTTGAGCCGGTTGACGACGACGTTGACACTGAGCACTTCGTTTACGGCACCGACGGCGATGACCCGATGTTGCGAGTGGCGCAGAAGTTTGCCGCTGATCGCACGCAACGCGATTGAGCTTCGAGCAAGATCTACTCTGCAGGTTGAGCGCAGTCGGCATGTGGCCAAGTGTTGCCCATGCCGACTGCGCTCAAAATTGTTTCAAATATAGACGGGGCTCAATCCTTATTTAACTCAACCCGTGTTTAATCGGTGAGTAGCCCACACGAAAACCGTCACCGGCATCTGATCTGGCCGGTTGATCATAATGAATGGATCGCCCGTTGATGCAGACCAAGTCTCCGCCCCGCATGCAAGTTGTGAAGTGTGACGATAAGAAAGACAAGCTGATTGCCTTCATCAACGAGCATTTTGAGCGCCGGGTGAGCGCCGGAGATGATGGCTCACCGGATGAGTTGCAGGTCGTTGCCTTGTCGGTGAACAGTCCCGTCGTCGGGGCGCTTCAGTACTTTGCCGCTTCTCAGAAGATCAAAGGTACCCGGATCAAGTTGATCGTGGCAGATACATCCTCCGAAGAACTGCTGCAACAACTCGCGGTGTTCGACACCATCTCAGTGCGTTGGGCGCAAAACATCCGCCTTTTGGATGCGCATGAGCAGCTGGTATTGAGTGATAGTTGCTGCTGGACTGGCGACTGCATGCGGCGTGAACCGGCCAAGCGCGACGCCTTCGAGTGCTTCGCTGATGATTGCAAGGAAACCGCGCGTTGGGCACGAATCTCTTTCGACCGTCTGTGGTCGGTTTCAATTCCGTTAATGGGCACCGACGATAACGCCGAAACAGAGAGCACTGATGCAGATGGTGTCGTCGCGGTCATGGAGAAGAACTCCGACACCAGCGTGATCGGTACGCTGCACTGAGCGATCCAAGCTACGGCGCCAGCACCGCCTTGCACAGACACCGACATCGCTTCAGGGCTTGATCGCGCCTCGCGAACGGTATTCTCCGATAAGTCCGGACAACGGGGCGCATCTTTCCGGAAAAAGGGCGAAAGCTGCCCCTATTCCACCACTCCCATTTGGTGCACTAACGAAAAGTCGCCCGGCTGCTGACGTAGCAGCCTGTGGCCCGTTCGTTTCGTGCTGCCCTGGGAGCTACGCTCGTGCTCAGATTTTCCGTTCTCATTCTATCGTCATTTTTGATTTCGTTTGCCGCGCTTGCTGCCGATCAAGCGGCGCCGTTTCGGCATGAAGGTGTCGCGCGTGATGCCGGACGTTACGAGGCCTGGCTTCAGAAGGCCTATAAGCGGACGCCGCGGAACACGAGTGTCCGCAAGCTGTTTTTCGAAGGCCGGCGCATTCTGAACGGCGGTCAGGATCCACGCGGTGCTGCACGCAAGTTTGCGCGGGTGGTCACGATCGAAGCGAACCATGCCCGAGGCTGGATGCTCTTGGCGCAGTCGCTGCTGACGATTCCCAAGGATCAGCAAAAAGGCTCAGAGAGTTATTCGGTTCCGGTCAATGCGAGCGGTGCCGCGTATCTGGCTTACCAGAGAGCGACGCGACAGCAGACCAAGGCAGCTGCGCTTTCGATATTGGCGCAAGCTCTCGTTCGCCGTTCCTATTGGCGGCCGGCGCTTGATGCCTACAAGAAAAGCCTGCAGCTCGAAGATGCGCCCCAGGTCCGTCAGGCCTACCAGCAACTGCGAGCCGAGCGCGGATTTCGGATCACGAACTACCGCGTCGAAAATGAAACGACCTCGCCCCGCCTGTGTGTCGAATTCTCCGAAACCCTGAAAGACGGTGAGGTCGATTTTGCCAAGTACATTTCGGTGAACGGCAAAGATCCGGAGAACGTGAATGCGGAGGGGCAGAGCCTGTGCATCGATGGGCTCAAGCATGGCCGCCGCTTCGAGGTGGACGTTAGAGCCGGACTACCGGCCCGTATTGATGACCAGCTGCATAAGAATGCACAATTGACGGTCTACGTTCGCGATCGCTCGCCAACAGTGCGCTTTTCTGGACGCGGGTACGTGCTGCCAAGCCGTGGGCAAGCCGGCATCCCCGTGGTTTCCATCAATGCCGATGAGATTGCCTTCAAGATTTACCGCATTGGTGACCGCGGGTTGGTCGGTGCTGTAACCGGTGGAACGGTCGGCAACAAACTGCGTAGCTGGGATCTGCGCGAACTCAAGGAACGCACGGGACAGCAGCTGTTTGCCGGGAAGCTGACGGTCAAGAAGGACCTCAACAAGGAAATCACGACGGCTATTCCGGTCAGCAAGGCACTGCCAAAGATGCGCCCCGGCGTCTACGCCATTTCAGCTTCGGCTGCCGGCGGCAAAACGGATGCCGAGGACCTCGCGACGCAATGGTTCGTGGTGTCAGATCTCGGCCTGACGTCTCTTAATGGTCGGGATGGCATTCACGTTTTCGTCCGCTCGTTGGAGTCCGCCGGCCCGGTTGCCAAGGCCTCGGTCAAGTTGGTCGCGCGCAATAATGAAGTTCTGGGATCGGCCACAACGGATGAGCGCGGCTATGCGCGGTTTGATGGGGCGCTCGGCAAAGGCGAAGGTGGACTAGCGCCAGCGGTCCTGGTCGCAGAAGGACCAAAGGGCGATTACAGCTATCTCGATGTCAGTCAGGCAGCCTTCGACCTGACGGATCGTGGTGTTAAAGGTCGATCTGCACCTGGTCCGATCGATGCCTACATGTATACCGAACGTGGCGTTTACCGGCCTGGCGAAGAAGTCAATGTGACGTCTCTGGTGCGGGATCGCAACGGCGCGGCAGCCAGTGTTCCTGTGACCATGGTCGTGTTGCGGCCCGACGGTGTCGAAGACGCCCGCCATTCACTGAAGGACCAGGGCCTCGGAGGACGGTTCCGCACTTTGTACCTGTCCCCCAGTGCGATGACCGGTACTTGGCGGGTTAACCTGTACACCGACGTCAAGGATGATCCGGTTGCCACGGAAGGCTTTCTGGTCGAGGACTTTGTACCTGAACGACTCGCCATGGAGCTAAAGCCGGCTGGGAAATCGCTTAAGCCCGGCGTGCCTGGAAAACTCAACCTAACCGGAAAGTTCCTCTATGGTCCGCCGGCCGCTGATCTTGACCTTGAGGGCGAGGTGATCGTCCGCGCCAGCCGGAAAGATGTCGCCGCCTTCCCGGGCTTTAGGTTTGGACATTCTGACGAACGGATCGATCCCGTTCGCGAACCGCTGCAAGGTGTTGGGCGCACAAATGCCCAAGGCCTCGCCGAAGTTCCCGTTCAGCTGCCAAAGATCAAGAAGACGGCACGTCCGCTCGAAGCGCAAGTCGTCATCAGGATGATTGAACCTGGCGGACGATCAATCGAACGCAGCATCAAAATGCCCGTCGAGTCGGCGATTTCGCGCATCGGCATCAAGCCACAATTCGATGGCCAGTCGCTCAGTGACGGCGCTGAAGCTGCATTCGATGTCGTCGGCCTTGATCCTTCTGGCAAGCAGACGGAAATCAAGGCCCTCACGTGGGAGCTTGTGCGCCAGGAGCGCAAGTGGCAATGGTATAAGCGTGACGGCACCTGGGCCTATGATGCCGTTACGATCTCGCGCAAAGTGGCTGATGGAAAGCTGGATACCCGGCCTGATGGTCTGGTCCGGATTGCCGCTCCGGTCGGCTGGGGACGCTATAAGCTGACCGTCCAGTCTGACGATCCAGATGGTCCGGCTTCCAGCTTCGACTTTACGGCTGGCTGGTACGCGACAGCGGAGAATGACAGTCCGGAAATGCTGGCGGTCGCGCTCGACAAGGAGAGCTATCGCGCCGGCGAGACGGCCAAACTGCGGATTACCTCGAAGCACGGCGGCAAGGCGCTGATCAATGTCGTGAGCCACGATCTGGTCAAGTCGTTCGAATCTGTCATCCAGAAAGGTGATGCGGAAGTTGAGATCAATGTTGGCGAAGACTGGGGTGCTGGTGCGTACGTGCTGGCCACACTCTATCGGGCGATGGATATCAAGGAAAAGCGCATGCCAGAGCGTGCGCTTGGAGTTGCCTGGCTTGGCATAGACACCTCACCGCGGACGCTGAAGCTGGAACTTGATGTGGCCGACAAGGTTCGCTCCGCGTCCAATCTGGCCGTTCCTGTCAAGGTGAAGGGGCTGACGCCTGGTGAAAGTGCCCGCATTACAATTGCGGCTGTGGATGTCGGCGTTCTGAACCTGACGCGGTTCAAGTCTCCCGCACCAGAAACGTGGTTCTACGCCCAACGCCTGCTTGGGACTGAGTACCGCGATCTTTATGGTCGTCTCATCGATGGCATGCGGGCTGAGCGCGGCGCACTGAAATTCGGTGGTGACGGCGCAGGAAGCGGTATCGAAGGCAGTCCTCCTGTTGAAGATACGCTGTCGTTGTTCTCCGGCATCGTAACCGTCAAGGATGACGGGACCGCACAGGTCACGTTTGAGCTACCCAATTTCAACGGTACAGTTCGGATCATGGCCGTGGCATGGAGTGGTAACAAGGTCGGCCACGGTACGCGGGACGTCATTGTTCGCGATCCCGTCACGCTGACGGCCTCGGGGCCGCGGTTCCTGACGCTTGGCGATAAGGCACGCCTGCAGCTGGATATCCATAACGTGGAAGGTGCAACCGCCGACTACCAAGTCAGCGTCATGCGGCAGCCCGTATCCACGACAGCAGGCAGCGAGAACGGCAAAGCAACTTCAGTGTTTGATCGGACGGTCAAACTTGAGGCCGGCAAACGGATTGCACAACGCTTTGAGATTTCGCCGAAGACCCTGGGTCTTGTATCTTACAATGTTCGCGTCACCAACGGCGACACTATCGATGTCAAACGCGAACTTGTGTTTGATGTGAAAGCGCCCGCACGCGATGTGCGTCGCGTTACGGTGAGCAAACTCGAAGCCGGCGGCGGGCAGATCACATTGTCGAAAGACCTACTGGTCGACATGCTGCTGGATCGGTCATCAGTGTCTCTTTCAGTTGGTCCGCTTGCGAAGATCAACGTCCCGGCGCTGCTGTCGCAACTGGATCGCTATCCGTACGGCTGTGCTGAGCAGACAACCAGTAAGGCCTTGCCGCTTCTCTATGCGAGCGCATTCGGCAACAAGTCGCTGCCGATCTCCAATTCGGAGACCAACACGCGGATTGGCAAGGCCATTGCGCACTTGTTTACGATGCAGGACAGCTCCGGTGCCTTTGGTGTCTGGGGACCAGGCAATGCGGACATGTGGTTGACGTCCTATGTGACCGATTTCCTGGGGCGTGCTGCGTCCGCCGGGCACAAGGTTGATCAGCGCAAGTTTCAAAATGCGCTCGATCGTCTGCAAAACTTTGTCAGCTATGTTTCCGACTTCAAGAGCGGTGGTGAAGACCGGGCCTATGCTTTGTATGTTCTGGCGCGCAACGGCCGTGCTCCGATCGGTGAACTTCGCTACTACGCCGATACCCGTCTGGAACGCTTCGCAACACCGCTTGCCAAGGCGCAGCTGGGTGCCGCGCTTGCCATGATGGGTGACAAGGAGCGGGCACAGCGCTCGTTCGATGCGGCCATCGCAGATCTTGGCACAATGACGGTCACCGGGCTGCGCGAGGACTACGGCTCGGGCATTCGGGATGGCGCAGCCGTTCTGACACTGGCGTCTGAGAGCCGCCTCCTGCAGGCACAACAGACACGCCTCGGCGATGTGCTGTCGGAAGCCTTTGCCGCCCGGCAATACACGTCGACGCAAGAGCAAGCCTGGATGTTGCTGGCAGCCAACGCCATGCAACAGCAGCTGAGCGGTACGGAACTGAGCGTTGACGGCAAGGTCCACAAGGGGCAACTGCGCCGCCAGCTCAAGGCCGCACGCCTGCAGCAGGGTCAGTTGGTTATTGCCAACGCCGGCCAGGAAGCCGTTGATGCGGTCGTGTCGGTGATCGGCACAGCGCTAACGCCTGAGCCAGCCATGTCGCGTGGCTTCACGATCGAACGCACCTACTACACGTTGGACGGCCAACTGATCGATATGAAGAGCGCTGAAGGTGGCCAATCGCAGATCTCGCAGAACGAGCGCATGGTCGTGGTCCTCAAGATCGCCAGTGAAGAGAAGCGTGGCCGCGTTCTGTTGGTCGACAGGTTGCCAGCTGGGCTCGAAATCGAGAATCCGCGCCTGGTGACGGGCGGTGACATCTCCGCGCTTTCCTGGCTCAAGTCGAATGTGGGAGCGGAGCACACAGAATTCCGCGACGACCGATTTGTTGCAGCTTTCAACTTCTTCCGGAATGGCGGCAAGCACAAAAGCGCGACTGTTGCCTACATCGTGCGGGCTGTGACGCCAGGATCGTTCGTCCACCCGGCTGCCTTGGTGGAGGACATGTATCAGCCGGAGAAGTTTGCGCGAACAGCAAGCGGTCGACTTGAGGTCGTTCCGCGGTCCAACTGATGGTGCAGTGATGCAGTTCTTTGCGGGCCATAAACGATTGCTGCGTCGGGTGCTGATCCCGGGATCAGTGTTGCTGATCGTCGGCACCATTGCACTGTCAGCACTCTTTTGTACCGGCTTGCAGGAGGCTAAACGGTTGGGTCCGCCACCGCTGGGCCTGGCCGATAACGTCTCTCCAACGTTGGTGGATCGTGACAGGAAACTGTTGCGTGCGTTCACGACAACCGATGGACGTTGGCGCCTGCCAGTGTCATCAAAGGACGTTGACCAGAACTATCTGAAACTGTTGTTTGCCTTTGAAGACCGGCGGTTTAAAGAGCATTGGGGCATCGATCTGCTGGCGATGGTTCGGGCTGCCTGGCAACTTGCCAAGCATCGTCGGGTCATCTCGGGCGGTTCGACATTGACCATGCAGGTTGCCCGGCTACTCGATCGCCGATATCAGCGCTCAGCCCGAGCAAAGTTCCAGCAGATCGTGCGGGCACTACAGCTTGAGGCGCAACTCTCAAAGACGCAGATCCTGAACCTGTATCTCACTCTGGCTCCATTTGGCGGCAACATCGAGGGTGTGAGAGCGGCTTCGCTTGCCTATTTCGGAAAAGAGCCACGGCGGCTTTCGCTGGGTGAAGCCTCGCTGCTCGTTGCGTTGCCGCAGTCACCCGAGGGCCGGCGTCCGGATCGGTTTGCCAAAGCTGCCCGACGGTCGCGATCCCGTGTTCTTGCCAGGGCCGTTGCGGCCGGCGTGATTTCCCAACCGGAGGCCGACAGAGCTGCATCGGAACCAATTCCGAAATACCGCAAAGAGTTTCCAAAGCTTGCTGCACACTTTGCGGAGGCGATGCTGCGCGTCGATCCGAAGCTGGCCAAGGGGCCAACAACTCTGCGGCGGTCGCTGCAGGCTAGCCTCGAAACGCTGGTCAAACAGCATGTGGTTGTTCAAGGAAAGCGGTTATCCGCTGCGATGATGGTTGTAGATCACAGAACCGGCGAGGTTCTCGCACGGGTCGGCTCGAGCGACTATTTCAACAACAATCGATTTGGCTCCATCGACATGACCACGGCCGTCCGTTCGCCGGGCTCAGCCTTGAAGCCCTTTATTTATGGTCTGGCATTCGATTACGGCATCGCGCATCCGGAAACGTTGATAGAGGACAAGCCATCCCGGTTTGGCACCTACGCACCGAAGAACTTCGACAAGACTTACCGTGGCACGATCACCCTCACTGAAGCACTTGGGAAATCGCTCAATGTGCCGGCTGTCAAACTACTGGATGCGGTGGGGGCCGGTCGCTTTGTAGGTCGGCTGCGCAAAGCAGGTACGCCATTGCAATTGCCCGATGATGCTGAGCCATCTCTGGCCGTAGCTCTCGGTGGTGTTGGTCTCACGTTGGATGACATGGCCAGGCTTTATGCAGCTCTGGCGCGTGGCGGAGAACCGATTGCCCTCAAGTCCCATCTAGCGGATCAGGCGGATCTTGATCACACGTTGGGCAACAAGCTGAAGAACCGCCGCGTATTGAGTGCCAAAGCTGCCCACTATGTAACACAGATCCTGCGCCAAGCTACACCGCCACCCAATGCGCGCCGCGGAGCCATCGCCTATAAAACCGGGACGTCCTATGGCCACCGCGATGCCTGGGCCGCGGGTTATGATGGTCGCCACACCATTGTCGTCTGGATCGGTCGTCCGGATGCTGCAACAACGCCGGGTTTGCTTGGCCGGACGGCCGCAGCGCCAATTCTGTTCGATGCGTTCGCACGGATCTCGCCAAGCCGTGCCGCGTTTCCAAGAGCACCTGACGGTATCCTCAAGGTGACAGGCGCTGAACTTCCCGAACCGTTAAAGCGGTTTGACCGGCGAACAGCCAGACCAAACGGCGGTGTTTATCTCAACGAACCCGTTCGCATCGCATTTCCGCCAGACCGTTCTGAACTGGCCGCACTGGGTCGTGATGACGTTATCATCCTCAAGAGCCGCGGTGGCGCACTGCCACTCACGTGGTTTGCAGATGGTGCGCCCATCTCAGCCAATCCACGGCAGAGACAAGTGATATGGCCGACGAAGCGACGCGGATTTGTCCGCCTTTCCGTAACCGACGCGCGCGGCGAAACTGACAGCGTTGTCGTGAGATTGCGCTCCGAAGGCGACTGATTTCTCTTCGGGCCCGTCCGTAGAACTACTTATGCGACTTTGCGCTGCTTTCTCCGGGTTATGCTATTCCGCTATCAATCAGATACTGTGTGGCGGCATGCCACCCATGAGGGGGATCGCGACGATGAGTTCAACCGTATGGCGGCTGCAGGATGCCGTTTGGGGCACGCCGAGCGTCCAACCGGCCAAATCCAATTGGGCCGTCTGGCTCGGACTGGTAGCAATGTTGGTCTACGCGGCCGCATCCCATTTCTCGCATATCTCCCACGACGCCAGCACGCTCAATTCTTCCGCACCCGACGAGGTGAAAGGCAGTTCCGAGACAACTAGAAGCCCGGATGGAGCGGCTTCAAAGGCAACAGCCGGAAGCGATTGGATGATTGGCGGCTACGGCGGTGTCGCGCATACACATCCGACAGAGGTGCATATCGTCAATCCGGGCCGTACAGACTTCATCGTCAAAGACTTCGGTTGGATCGGCCGTCCCTTTAAGGCGCCTATTTACTACGGTATTCGCGTACAGCGCTGGCCGGAACTCGGCATCGTCGGTTCGATGTTAGACTTCACCCATGCGAAAGCGATCTCCAAACGCGAGGACATCGCAACGTTCTCGGGTACGCACGAGGGCAAGAAGCTACCCGAAAAGCAGAAAATGGGTGCTTTCTTCCGCCACCTCGAATTCAGCCACGGCCACAACATGCTGACCATGAATGGTCTGCTGCGCCTCTCCCCAATGGCTGCCGGGATCAGACCCTACATCGGCGTTGGAGCCGGCATTTCGCTGCCCCATACCGAGGTTGGTATTCGCGCGGAGAATGCACGCACCTACGAATATCAATTTGCTGGCTTCGTTGGCCAGGCGCTGGCTGGCGCGAAGATTAGGCTTGGTCGGAGCACGCTGTTTCTAGAATACAAATTCACCTATGCGCCATATGACATTCCGCTGTCTCATGAACCGCGCGGTTGGCTTCTGGTAACGGATCTTTGGCGGCAGTTTACAGCATGGTGGAACGGGGAGGTCCCTCCCGGCGGCCGGCTGACAACAACGCTTATTAGCCATCATGGTATTGGCGGTGTGATGTTCCACACAAAGCCAGCACCAACGCCACAAGCAAGTAAGTGATTTGAGCATTCAACAAACGTTGATCACTGCCTTTTTTCAGCATCGAACGTTTGGTGAATTGAAAAATCTCGGTCATTATTGATGTCATTACCTACCATGCGGGTGACATCGCCTTGTGGAATCGAAAAAACACGCGCTTTAGAAGCACGCGCTTTACTGGGCGACTAGGTTCGCGTCGCCCTTCGAGCTGGTTTGGCCTGCTGTCGCTGGCGTTCACTGTTCTATTGTCAACATCTCTGAACGTGCGGTCGACGATGCATGTCGACCTGTCGCTGGTCCTAGCCCTTGATGTTTCTGCCAGTGTCGATGCTCGCGAGTTCGACCTTCAGAAGAACGGATTGGCAGCGGCCATGACACACCCGTCGGTCATCGAGGCCATCGGGGTTGGCCGCAATAAGCGCATCGCTGTGACAGTTGTCCAATGGTCAGGGTACCAGAAGCAGTTTGTCGTTGTGCCCTGGCATATTGTGGATGGCGCCAACAGCGCAACGGTTTTTGCCCAGAAGCTGCTTGAGACGTCGCGCGTGACACTCAACGGGTTCACGCATATCGGCGGCGCCATTCGTTATTCGGTTCGACTGGCACGCTCAGCGGAGTTTACAGCCGATCGCATGGTTATCGATATCTCAGGCGATGGCACCAACAACGTTCTGCCGCGCCCAGCCGGAGAGCGCGATCTGGCCGTCCGAGCTGGTTTTACCGTGAATGGGTTGGCAATCGTCAACGAAGCATCGGACCTCGATCAGTACTATCGCCGCAATGTCATCGGCGGGCCGGGCTCGTTTGTCATTGTTGCGCAGAGCTACGATGACTATGCGAAAGCCATGATCCAAAAGCTCATCCGCGAAATTACCGACCAGCAACTCTCCTGAGTGTGCAGCGCTGCGGCTCATGGTTCCAGCAAGGTTGCTGCCAACTAAGGCCGCGATGCTCTAGACCCGCTCTTGAGGTCCATTGCAGCCAACACGAAGCCCAATCGATCGTCAAAAGCTTCGCTGCTGAGCGAAAAGAAGTCCGGGCCAGCCGATGTGATTTCGCCAACAACATCGCCGCACAAAAATTCGAGCTGGGCCTTATGCTTGCGCGCCAATGCCCGCATCTTGTTGTTTTCCGCCAGGCAGCTCATCCATAAGCGATGCACGCCTCGGTTGCGGGCAGAACGAATGATGTAGCTCATGAGCTCGCTGCCAATGCCTTTGTTTTGGTACTCAACCTCCACAGAAAACGCAGCCTCAGCTTCCCCGCCCCAGGTCGGGGCGAGCTTGCGGAGCTCGGCTGCTGAACGAATGTCTCCGTCGACGATGAAGGCATACACAATACCGTCGCTCAACGATAAGCGAGAGGCATACTCTTCGATAAAGCTGTCAGAAACGGCATTGCCGAAGCGCAGTCGTCGCGAGTTGGCATCCAACCTTAGCAAATGGTCGCGGAACTTCTTCGATTCCATCGGCCAGATCTTACGAATTGTTCCTCCCCAACGCAGAGAATCCACCATGCTCCTGATCTCCAGTGAGTGAATCGCGTCGAGAAATGTGCAGGCGCATCAAATGCTCCTACTTGCACAACCGAAAGGTTGCTCTCGATGTATGACAATGCAATGGCAAAAATTATGCGCTACCCAGTCACCCGGAATTCAGTCCGTAGTTCTGGGGCTCACGGGACTGCGTGCCTGTGCAAAACAGTCAATTGAGATGTATGTGCCGCATAGGACAAGAATATCAAATGCAATTCGGCACAGTCATCCTCGCGAGATTGGGGCGAAGATCACTGTGCCGTTGAACTCTCTAGAAGGCCTCAAAGACCGAGGCCAATCCGGTTATCGTAGTGATCTTGGCTCGAATGCTTTTGCAGCCCAGATCGGGTAGTTTTGATACTGGTAGCGTGAGCCAACAGCTGACCGTCTGTCACTCCGGAAGTGCCGGCCCCGATAGGCTTTTCTATTACTGTAGGCCTTTTTTGCCGAAGAGTACTTTTTGGACTTCACACCGCTATGATGCGCCTTTGCCTGGAATGACCAGCCGGCCAATACGACCATCGCTATTGCTAGAATTCGCATATCTGTCTCCGCATTTCTTTACTGCAAAGGCATATGAGATCACCGCGAACAATTACCAGTAGCGTTGGCAGTTTCGTGAAGCGAGGTGAGTTCTCAGCGGTCTGACGTGTGCCAATTGTCAGGAACGCAAGAGCAAATCGCAGAACTTGATCAACTGTCTGGCGCATCCGTTGCGAAGACGCGGTCCCGTGGTTGCGATTTGAATTCGACGACGTTGCCACAACCATCACGCAGCATCATGATGTGCTGCTCTGCCGGTTTACCGGCAAATGACAGGCGTGGCGACAGAACAAATTCGACGTCACGGTCAGCCAGCCGTTGTTCCATTGTCTTCCAGTCGTCGAGTGCCAGAATGACTCCGAAATGGCGAAGCGGTGCGGTATCGCCGTCCGACGGGATCGTGCCGTTTTCCTTCTGTGCTTCTCTGGGTGACAGGTGAGCGACGATATGATGGCCGAAGAAGTTGATGTCGAACCGCCCTTTCGTCTCCCGGCCCATCTTACAGCCAAGCGTGTCGAGGTAGAACGCTTTGGCCCGGTTGAGATCATCGACCGGTATCGAGAGGTGAAATAGCGGTTCCATAAATTTGCTCCGGAACTTAAGCGCGTACTATGGCGTGGCCGACAGCTGCATTGATCGCGGCCATGGCTGTGTCGTCCAGGCTGCCGGCATTGGCCGCGTCGACACAATCCTTGAGTTCATCGCGGTTCTTGCAACCGAGGACGACAGTCTCAACGCCCTCCATCCTCATGGCGTATCGATGGGCCAGTGCTGCTGTGCTCATGCCCATGTCCTTCGCGAGTTCGCGCAGGCCTGACGTCTGATTGAAGTCCCGCACCACGCCGTGATCCGGCGGTAGATCTCGATCCAAAGTATCAGTCAGCGCGCCACCCTGCACCGGACGGATACCGAGCACACCGGCACCGGCCTGACGTGTGGCGGCGATGAGTTCGCGCGCGCGGCTCGGTCCATCGAAGTACTGGAGCTCCCCGGCCGAGTCGATCGGATTTGCTATGCACTGGACGGCTGCCGGCCGGGATGCTTCATCGAGCGATTTGAGGATGCAATCCGGGATGCCGATGCCGGTAATGCCCCAGGCTCCGATGCGGCCACTCGCAACCAGCTTCTCGCAAGCCGGCACGAACTCTTCGATGTAAGTGGTCCAGCGAGTTGCCGGGCGATCCGTGTAGCCTGCGCGCCGCAGGCCTGCATCCCTACCACACCCATACCGGCATCGCCCGGGTCGAGGGATGTGAGAACTGCCTGGGGAAGAAATGCCCCAGGGCCTGCAAGATGGATGGACGCTCTGCCGGGGTGGAACCGGCACTGGCCACAGGCAACGCGCATCTTGTCACCGGGCTCGCGGTCACCCGCCTGTTGACCGACGGCACGAGGATCACCGGCGCAGAGGTCCGCGCCGATGGCCAAACGCGCAGGCTCGGCGCCAAGCGCTTTATCCTCGCCGCAGGCGCCCTGCATTCGCCCCGCTTGCTGCTGGCATCGGGCTGTGAGGCCGCCCCGAAGGGCCTTGCCAATTCCTCGGGGCTTGTCGGGTGCAACCTGATGCTGCATGTCGACGAACGCTTTGCCCTGTGGCCGAAACGCGGCGTACCGGAGAGCGGCGCGACCAAGGCGATTTCGTTCCGCGACTTCTATCACTGCGAGGAAATGAGGCTGGGCGCGGTGCAGGCGATGGGCATCCGCGCCTCCTATGGCGAGATGGTGCATTTCCTGAACCGCATGTTCGACCTGCGCGGCCAGCCGCGCCTGCGCGCCCTGTCGCGCCCACTGGCCGCAGCCGCACAGATCCTTCTGGGCCATGCGCAACTGTTCGTCGGGCTGATGGAGGATTTCCCTTACGCCCATAACCGGGTGCTGTACGATCCCGCGAACCCGGAAAAACTGGCCGTGACATATACCCTGTCGGATGAGCTGCGCCTCCGCCGTCGCGCCTTTCGCAAAGCGCTGCGCAAGGGGCTGCGGGGGCACAGGCATCTGTTCCTGTCGATGGCGCCGGAACTGAACTGGGGGCATCCCTGCGGCACGCTGCGGTTCGGACATGACGCGATGCATTCGGTCACCCG
>CBDFGV010000003.1:0-2725000 GCA_965247245.1 Hyphomicrobiaceae bacterium
TGAGCGCTCTGAGTTGCCAACCACGGGGCAAATGATCTCTGCACTCAGTCAGGAAGTCGATGGAGACGAATATGACCGTAATTATCCGCAGCGGTTGAAGGAGACCATCTACTAGTCACGCCTCCTAGATTGTGGGATTGATGAGATGTCCGTTTCAGGTGTGCCGAAGGCTGGCTCAGCAAAGGCCGAGACTAGCAGGACCTTCGATGCGTTGGATCGTTGTAACCCGCAGCTGAATGCAGTCGCGACGAGGTTTGATGCGACAGCCCTTTCAGATGCTGGCCATCGGGATGAGCTTGCCAATCAGGGCATCAGTCTTGGTCCGTTGCATGGTCTGCCGTTCGTGGTGAAGGACATCATCAATGTCGCTGGCGTGCCGACCAAGTCCGGCTCTTTGACCCGCGCACAAAACCCACCGGCCGATAAGGATGCACCGGCCGTGATGCGACTACGCGCAGCGGGCGCCATCCCTATTGCGAAAGCAAACACAGTTGAGTTTGCAATCGGTAGCTGGGGCACCAACGAAACAGTTGGTACACCTGTCAATCCATGGGATATGTCGACGCCGCGCGTGCCCGGTGGCTCGTCCAGTGGAACCGGTGTGCTTGTCGGATCAGGCCTGGTTCCGGCTGGACTCGGAACCGATACCGGCGGTTCTGTGCGCATTCCGGCAGCACTGTGTGGTTGCGTCGGGCACAAATCATCGATCGGCTTGGTCAGCCGCACCGGTGTAACGCCTCTCTCCGAAACACTCGATACCGTGGGGCCGCTTACTGAGACCGTTGAGCTTGCAGCCCACATGCTGGCCGCCATGCAAGGGCCAGACAACGACGACCCGACAACACTGGGCCACGCATTTCCATGCCCAATCCGTCAGCTGAACCGCGGAGTTCAGGGACTTCGCCTTGCTTGCCTGGACCTCACGGAGATGCCGCATCTGACAGACGAGATGGCGTCAGCGTTTGAAATTGCCGTTGGTCATCTGCGCGAGGCGGGTGCAACGATAACGCAAACAAAGTTGCCACTCGACTATCCGTCTTATCAGCGCTTGTGCGGATTGGTGTCATCATCTGAGTCCTATGCAACCTATGCTGAGCTGGTTGAGGATCCAACGTCACAACTTGGCAAACCCAATCGGACAAGATTCACGAATGGAAAATCGATCACGGCTGCCGAGCTTGTGCGAATCAGACGCGAACGCGCCACAGCCATCCGCGAATTCGAAACTGTCATCGACAACATCGACGCCATCATTTTGCCAACCATCCCAATGCCGGCAATTCCGATTTCCGAGGTCGACGAGGGCATCATGCCGATGTCGATCCTCACCCGCTTCGTGAATTACTTGGAACTGGCAGCGTTGACAGTGCCGATCAGTTTGACACCATCTGGGCTCCCAACAGCCTTGCAGATCGTCGTCCGGCGGTTTGATGATCCACTCGCACTACGGATCGGTCAGGCGTTTGAAACCGCGCGCGGCCCGTTCGCCAAGCCCAGTCTAATTTAGAACTTCTCCACGACCCTTGAAGGTTTTCCATGTCCGGCAGCTACGATCCTCGCACATTCCGACAACTCACGTTTCATGACGCGGTGCCAAAGTTCCTGTCGGGGGAAGACACGCCACGCGACTATCTGGAGCGCTGCCTGAACGTGGTTGATGAGCGCGAGTCCACGGTCCAAGCCTTCGCACATCTGAACAAGGAATCCGCGCGAGAAGCTGCTGACGCAAGCACGGCCCGTTACAAGCAAGGCCAGCCTTTGTCCGCCATTGATGGCACGCCGGTTGGGATCAAAGATCTCCTGGAAACCCGCGAGATGCCGACGGAGATGAATTGCGAGGCACTCAAAGGCAATTTCCCTAAGCGCGATAACGCTGCGGTGTGGGCATTGCGGCAGGCTGGCGCCGTCATATTCGGGAAGACCGTCACGGCAGAACTCGGTGGATCTCATCCAGGTCCGACAACAAACCCGTTTGATGTCAAGCGTACGCCGGGCGGCTCTTCATCCGGCTCGGCGGCAGCCGTTGCGGCCAACATGATGCCCGCCGCCATCGGTAGTCAGGTGGGTGGCTCGATCATTCGACCATCGGGGTTCTGTGGGAATGTCTCGCTGAAACCGACACAGGGTGCGATCAACCGCGGGGAGCGCTTGGCCACCAGCATGAGCACCCACGGTATCCATGCCGGCTGTATCGAAGATATGTGGCAGGCATCCATTGAGATTGCCAATCGCGTGGGTGGCGACCGCGGCTGTCTGCCTCTCAGTGGTCCAAACGTGACGCCTCAAGCCATCAAGCCGCAACGGCTCATAGTATTGGAAACTGAAGGCTGGGAGCGGTTGGACGAAAAGAGCAAACAGGCATTCGCGGCCCTCCAGAACCAACTGGTCTCCCACGGAATCGAATTACTCAGTCGTGACAACGATACCGAGGTCGATCGCATCGAGCGCGACATCGCCAACGCGACCGCAATCTGTGCCGGCATAACGGGCTGGGAAAACCGTTGGTATCAACGCAACATCGTCGAAGAGAAAGGCGGTGGCTTGAGTGCCCGTGCCATGGCGACCTTGGAAAAAGCCGAAGCCATGACACCCATGGACTATCGGGCACATCTGCTCGAACGCCAGCAGGCACAAACCACGCATGCACAGTTCGGCCGCAAGGCTGACGCCATGCTCACGTTGTCATGTCCCGGGCCGGCACCATTGTGGTCCGGCGACAAAGAGGGGCAGCCACTTGCAGCACGGCCGACTGGCGACGCTGTATTCAATTATCCGAGTTCGATGCTGTTTGCGCCTGTTGTGAATGTACCGCTCATGGCTGTCGACGGTCTACCTGTTGGTGTGCAGCTGATCGGTCAACAGCATGAAGATGCACGGATGACATCCTTGGCACATTGGATGCTGAACAGTCTGGAGCCAGTTGTTGTCAACTAACTCCCCAATGGTCTGGACTTGCTTGTATGCCGAGTGAGCTTCACAAGCATTGTGCAGACTAAACGTCTGCGATTTTCTCCCAGACAATCTCTCGCTGCTGCATCCTCTCGCCATAGGGCTTCATAGGTGGACGCAGAACCATAAACTCGCCATCGAAGTGCACGTCGCGTACCTGATCGGTACCCATGCGGTCGGCATCCGATGCAGCATCGACCCGTGTCACCAGCTTCCGTCCGTCAAACGTATAGTTGCCGCAATAGGATGTGTATTCGCGGTTTTCTCCCGCAGGAAGCTCCTCTCGGCCGTCGCACAGGACGGCCATCATGCGACCATCA
Organism: Hyphomicrobiaceae bacterium; assembly: GCA_965247245.1. GTDB lineage: Bacteria > Pseudomonadota > Alphaproteobacteria > Rhizobiales > Hyphomicrobiaceae > Tectiglobus. The sequence goes on from CBDFGV010000003.1 coordinate 3,270, forward strand.
GCATTAAAGGTCACGCGCCCCATGGCTTTATCACCGCCGTAGGGCGGGGGAAGTGCATTGCCGTCGGCATCAACCGCCGATCCGCGCACCAGTCGCCAGGTGCCAATGATTTGTGTCATCACGTGTCTCCGTACAGCAAGATCAGGCCTAACTTTACTGTGCCTGCCAGCCTATTGTCTTGATGTTCGACAGAATGTGTCGCCTGAGTGAGAGCGGAGTTGATGCCAACCCTGAATTTTGTGCGCGTGTGCTTCTGCGCAGTCGCTGAAATTAGCCGGAAATTCGAGGCGACTAGCGTGAAGTTCAGAGCGGATGAATAACGGTAGCAAAAGATGGCAATTCTAGACTGGCATGGCGAGCGCGCTTCTCTTGACGATATTCGATTGCTCGACCGCAGTCCTACCACGGGCGAGATCGATGAAGTCGCCGTCAGAACTTATCGGTTAGGGCGGGTTAGGTCGGAAATGGCCAGGCGTGATATAGCCGCTGTCATTCTCAATGATGCGGTGAACATTCGTTATGCCACCGGCACGCGAAACATGCAGATATTCACAAGCCGCAACGCAGCGGCGCGTTATCTGCTTCTAACCGAGTCTGAGTCCATTTTGTTCGAGTTCACAGGCTGCATGCATTTGGCAGATGGCTTTGAGACGATCACGGAAGTGCGCCCATCCATGACGGCCAGCTATGTGGCGGCCGGGCCTGCCATCGCTGACCGCGAAAAAGAATGGGCAGGCGAGATGGCAGACTTGTTGCGCGAAAAGGTCGGAGCTGGCGCGCGCGTTGGCATGGAACGTTTTAACTCGGGCTCCGCCATCGCACTGTCTCTAGAGGGCTTCACCTTGTGCGATGCGCAGGAACCTGTCGAGCGAGCCCGCGCGATAAAGTCTGCGGAAGAACTCAAGTGTGTGCGGGCATCGATCCGGGCAACGGAGCGCGCGGTTCACAACCTGCGAAGTGCAATTCGCCCGGGAATAACAGAGAATGAGCTTTGGTCCGTTCTGCACCAAGGTGTCATTGCCCAGGGCGGCGACTATGTTGAAACGCGCCTTCTCAATTCTGGTGACCGGACTAACCCGTGGTTCCAGGAATCATCTGACACCACCATTCGGCCCAACTCGCTTATCGCACTCGATACAGACGTTGTGGGTTGCTACGGTTACTACTGCGATTTCTCGCGCACGTTTCATGCTGGACCGGATGCGCCAAGCGCCACTCAAAAGGAGCTCTACAAAACCGCATACGAACAAGTGCAGCACAACATCGGCATCATAAAGCCGGGTATGACGCTACGGGAGTACGCGGAGAAGGCATGGGATATTCCTGAGAAGTACTTTGCCAATCGCTATTACCTCTCTGCCCACGGCACCGGCATGACCGGTGAATACCCCTACCTCTACCACCGCGCTGACTTCCTGGACGCCGGCTACGACGGCGTGATAGAACCCAACATGACCATCTGTGTTGAGAGTTTCATTGGTGAAAACGGACAAGGAGAGGGCGTCAAGCTGGAGGAGCACTGCCTGATTACGGATAATGGCATTGAAGTCCTCTCGCAGTTTCCGTTTGAAGAAAGCTTGCTCGCTTAGGTTGCGCCACACACGAGCAAACTCACGAAGATATCATCGTATCAGCTGAAGACACGCTTGCCTCAAGCTCAGCTTGCCGGTTTCTTTAATGCTGGCGTTGCACTGACAGCGCTGAGCACAAACTGGGGCGGTAAAGCAATGAAGCTGTTCTTCAGCCGGAGGGGCAAGATCGACTTGCGAACAGAGCGCTTGTTGATGGCGCTTTCAGCCGTGTTGATGTCTTGCGCCCTTGCCGCAACTGCGTCGGCGCAAAGTAATTCTGGCAGCCATAGTCAATTCCAGCCCCCTATCCCTGATGAGCTGAGCAAGGCGCGCTTTGAAGAACTTCTCAAACCCGGTGCATTACCGGAATTGCAAGTGGGCAAGGAAACTGCGCCTATTGTCATAGTCGGGTATACCGCGGTGAGTTGTGGTTTGTGCGGCCACTTTGAGCGTAAGATCTTACCGCAATTGACGTCGAAGTATGTCGAACCTGGTGTTGTGCGCTTAGTTGTTCGAACCTTTCCACTGGACCGGATTGCAGCAGCCGGTGCGATGCTCACGCGCTGCGTGAAGCCAGAAGATAGTTACAAGTTCCACTCAGAGCTTCTCAAGCGTCAGGCAGATTGGCTGACGCAAAAGGGTGAAGACCTACGCGGTGGCCTCGTCAAGATTTTCAAAGAGTTTGGCGGGACGGCCAAGGAGTTTGATGCCTGCTTAGGTCAACAAGAGATCCTGCAGAAGGTGATGCGCGTGCGCAATCGGGCACACGGAAGCTTCGGCGTGATCGAAACGCCGACGTTTTTCATCAACGGCAAGCCGTTGGTCAATCCCCGGTCCATGGATGATTTTGAGAAGATCGTGCGGACAATGCTGAAGACACAGTAGTGCCTCCAGAGCAATGCCAGGTGTCGTAGATCAATTGAATCGGAAGCCTACAGCTTGTTGTCGAGCCAACGAGCCGTTCGCAGCAGCCGGCCCTCATCGCCGCGCATACCAACAAGCTGCACGCCCATAGGCATGTCATCGACAGTGAGCTTCGGCAGCGAGACGCAGGGCACGCCGAGATAAGTCCACATGCCGTTGAAGATGGCGTTGCCTGTCGTCTCAAGTCCATTGGGCGCTGGCCCGCAGGAAGAGAGGCATAGCACGGCATCATAACTGTCGAGCAAGCTGACGAGGCTCTTGTAGATTGTCTCGCGGGCAATCAGCGCCTTGACATAGGCATCGCCGCGAATGCCTTTGGCGATTTCCAATCGTTCCTTGATGACGTCACTCAGAAGTTCGGGTTGCTCATCCAAATACTGACCATAGTAGGCCAAGTCTTCTGCACCCATCACCGTCATATGCAAATCAACGATTTGATCGAACGGCGCGGGCAATTCTTCTTCTACACACTGGGCACCAAGTGATGCCGCGACGCCTTCGATGGCCTTCTGCGCGTTTGGCTCTGCGTGGTCCCAGGCAGGTGTGCGCAGGAAGGCAAACCGGGGTGTGCGGGGTGGATCCTGAGCGAGCATAGCGGTGAGGCTGCCGCGGCTTCCGGCGTGACTCTGCGCGTCGTCGGGGTCATAGATGGAGAGGACATCCGTAATCAGCGCCAGATCATCAAGTGAGCGACCGTATGTGCCCAGGGTGTCAAGCATGTGTGACTGCATGAGGACGCCGCCGCGGGGGATCAGGCCAAGTGTCGGTTTGAGGCCGTAGATACCGTTGAATGAGGCCGGACGGATAACGGAGCCACCAGTCTGTGTACCAAGCGCCAGTGGAATATGAAAGTCGCCCACACCGGCGCCAGAGCCCGATGACGAACCGCCTGGCGTGTGTGCGAGGTTGTGCGGATTGCGCGTTTTGTTCGGGCTGAGATTGGCTAATTCAGTGGTAACGGTCTTGCCCATGATGATTGCGCCTGCCGCTCTCAGAGCAGCCACGCATGCCGCATCATGATTGGTCCGCCGACCAGCAAACATCGGTGATCCATTCTCGGTTGGCATATCGGCTGTGTCGATAATGTCTTTGATGCCGACAGGTAAACCGTGAAGCGGTCCGACGCCCTTGCCACCTCTACGCGCAGCATCAGCCGCACGGGCCTGCGCAAGGGCATGCTCAGGATCGAGATAGACCCAGGCCTGGACGTCTTCCTCGCGCTCGGCAATGCGATCAAGGCAGGCCTGAACCAATTGTTCCGCTGTGATGTCACCTGCAGCAAGCTTGGATGCGGCTTCCGTGGCTGTCAGTTCATTTAATTTCGTCACGGGTCGACCTTTCAGCTTGAGGGTGGGTTTGGTGATGAATTGGCATGGCCGAGTTGAAGAGAATTGGGATTGCGCGCGTCATTCACCGCCAGATCCGCAGCCGTGCGCCGCTTAAGCAAGGTCTCGCGATGAAGGACGTACAGTCCGGCCGACATTATGATGGCTGCACCGCTTAGCGTCCAGGCATCAGGGAAATCACCGAAAACCAGAAAGCCCAGGATTAGTGCCCAGATCAGGGATGTGTACTTAAAAGGTGCGACGACCGCTGCTTCTCCGCGACGAAAGGCTTCAATCATCAGCAACTGAGCTGGTGCAATGACAGCACCGCTCAGGACGAAGCGCCAGATGTGGTCGGGTTGAATGTCGACCCATGCAAACGGCACGGTCGTCAGCCCGGCCAGCATCACAGCGGCAGTCGCTACGGCCAGAACCGCAACGGGCGACTCTGTTTGCGCAATGCGTCGGGTGATAACGTCGCGCAACCCTGCGCAAAATGCTGAAGCAAGTGGGAACAGGAGTGCCAGCTGCAGCGCATCTGTTCCAGGTCGGATCATGACAAGGGCACCACCGAACCCAATGCACACAGCCAGCCAACGCCGCCAGCCAACACGCTCTCCAAGCATCAGTGGCGCCATTGCGGTGATGAAGAGTGGACCGGTAAAGGCGGCCGCAACCGTCTCTGCCAAGGGTAATAGTTTCAAGCCGGCGACAAAGAGAAAGGCGCTCGCGATGACACAGCAACTGCGTAGAAGCTGTCCATCGAAACTCCTGATCTTGAGCGTGTGCAGTCCACCATACCAGTACGCCAGTCCAACGATCCAGGGCCAAACGCAGAGACCGCGGATGAACAGTAACTGGCCGGTTGGATAGTGACCGCTGAGCGATTTCACGATGGTGTCATTGCACGTCAGCAGGATCACGCTCGCCAACATGCATAGGATGGCCGGTCCTGTTTGAACGAGGCGTGCGGCACCATCATGTGGTCCGGCACGCGTCATTTCCGAAACTCAACCAGCTTGCTGTTGAGCACAGGGGCAAGTCTCTGCAGACTATCCAAGACACCGGTGTTGTAGGCAGAAGCATCCGACGATGCGAGCACCAGCGCAGCCTCCGGCCGGGGCTGCGACCCGATCATAACGGCCAACATTGTGCGCATGCCGGATTCGTAGACCGGTCCAAACCGGGGAAACTGTTCGAGCCAGGCCTTCAAGTCCGAGTGTGAAAACACATACGCTCCGTCGGCCTGCAGGGCAGCTTCCACAACTGTTCCATCGAGTGTGCGGACATTACCAGGCTGTCGCCCAGTTACGTTTAAGCCGTGCACAAAGGCGTCCCGAAACGTGTAGTCCGCGTGATCGATGAGGCCGATGTTGAGGCGGTCGAACTCAACAAACTTTCGCAGTGAGCTGACCAGCGCTGTGCCAAGCTGGTCGATGGAGCCTGCCGGTTGAATTGCATGGTTGACTGTATCGATGAGTGCGTCGCTCATGCCGACCTTGCACCCCAGACCTCGCCAAGAAAGCGCAACCAGTTCTCTCCGAGCACGCGCCGGATCTTCGTTTCACTCCATCCGGCGCGCTCCATGGCGGGTATGAAATTGCGAAAGTCGCCCAGCGTTTCTAATCCTTTCGGCATGCTTGGGACCTTGGTATGTGGTGTCGCTGTTGAGCGGCCTTTGCCCTTGTCCGCTGAAAGATAGCCGAAGAACGCGACGTCTTGATCTTGAACCCAGTCAGTTCCGATGCCCACGCTCTCTTCCCCGATGAGATTAATCACGTAGTCCATGCCCGCAACGCAATCATCTAACGTGCTCTCTTCGCCCTTTGGCAGGAACGGGGTGTAGCTTGCAAATCCGACAAAACCACCGGCGGCACCGATTGTCTTGAGCTGCTCATCAGTCTTATTGCGCGCATGCTGTTTCAGCATAGGGCAGCAATGCGTATAGGCGACCGGAACTTTTGAGTGCTTGATCGCGTCATCACTCGTCTTGGCGCCAACATGGGAGAGATCCACTAGAATGCCAAGGCGATTCATCTCTTCGATAACGTGGCGTCCGAAGTCGCTCAACCCGCCATCGTGGCTCTCCCAACAGCCGGAACCAACCAGGTTCTGGCTGTTGTAGGTTAGCTGCATGATACGCACACCAAGATCGCGAAACAGCACAAGATTGTCGACGTCATTGTTGATCCCGCTGGTGTTCTGCCAGCCGAGAATGATACCAACCCGACCTTCGGTCTTGGCGCGGCGGATGTCATCAACGCTATGCACCTGGAGGATCAGATCGCTGTGTTGATCGAACCAGTGTTTCCATTGCGCAATATTGGCCATGGTCGCCTGGAAGTCATGCCAAACGGAGCACGTGCAGTTCGCTGCGGTTATGCCGCCCTTGCGCATGTCCTCGAATATGGCGCGGGAAAATCGCGATATCACAAGCCCATCGATCAAAATGGCATCATCGTAAGCTGCGGACATGGCTGGTCTCTGAAACGGTGTTAGGAGGGGAGTCTTCAGGATCGTCGTGGGCTTACCTTGCCACAGCAGCAATCCATCACACCAGCGATTGGATCATGAAATCTCGTGCGGGATGAGCCATTGCCCGGCCTTGCAATTAGTGATTTCCTCAGGCTCGACCAATCGAGATCACAGCGTCCGGAGGGAATGTCTCATGTCACAACTGCCGAACAGCCTGCGTGCACTCGACCAAGCGAGTCTCGTTCACCCGCAGTCCAATCTCCGTCACTTCGTTGAGAATGGTCCAACGATCATGACGCGGGGCGAAGGCATTTTTGTCTACGATGACGAGGGCAACGAGTATCTTGAGGCGGCTGCCGGACTCTGGTGCGCGTCTCTGGGCTTCGGGGTCGAGCGCCTTGCCAAAGTTGCCTACGATCAGATGTGCAAGGTCGGATACTACCATATCTATCGGGACGCTTCGAACGAAACAGCCATCGAACTCGCCGCCAAGCTTCTCGAGATCGCTCCGGTGCCGATGTCGAAAGTGTTCTTCCAGTGCTCGGGGTCAGAAGCCAATGACACAGCAGTCAAAGTTGTCTGGTACTATTGGCACGCCCAGGGCAAACCCGAACGCCTGAAGATCATCGGTCGAAAGATGGGATATCACGGCTCTACTTGCACATCGTCAAGCATCTCCGGCAAACCCGACATGCATCAGGAGAGCGGGCTGCCCTTTGACCGTTTCCATCACACTGAGTTTCCAAACTACTACCGTAATCAGATCGATGGTGAGACGGAAGAAGAATTCTCGACGCGCATGGCGGAAGCTCTTGAAAGCCTGATCCTGAAAGAAGGGCCGGAGACCGTTGCTGCATTCTGGGCCGAACCGGTGATGGGCGCCGGTGGTGCGGTTCTCCCGCCTGAGGGTTACTTTGAGAAGATCCAAGCTGTCTTGAAGAAGTATGACATCCTCTTCGTCGCGGATGAGGTGATTTGTGGTTTTGGTCGCACAGGAAATATGTGGGGTTCGCAAACCTACAACCTTCAACCGGACATGATCACCTGCGCCAAGGCGTTGTCTGCTGGGCTGCAGCCGATATCTGCCTTGTTGATGAACGAGCGAATTTTTCAGGCTTTGATGTTGCAGAGTGACAAAGTTGGTCACCTCGCGCACGGCTACACGTATGCCGGCCATCCGGTGACAACAGCTGTCGCTCTGGAAACACTGAAGATCTACGACGAGATGGATGTTGTTGGGCACATCAAAAGTGTCGAGCCGACATTCGTTTCTGAGATGAAGTCCCTTGAAGATCATCCATTGATTGGTGAGTTCCGCGGTGTCGGTTTGATTGGAGCGCTCGAGGTGGTGAAGAACAAGGAAACGCGCGAGCTGTTCCCTGCCGAAGTTGATGTCATGGGGACGCTGGGTGCGAACGCGCGCAAGCACGGTCTGATCTTGCGCCTCGTTGGCAATCGCATTGCTTTTTCACCACCGCAAATCATCACATCAGATCAACTCACCGAACTGGCACGCCGCCTCAAAGCGGCATTGGATGACACTTGGTCCACAGTTGCACCGCACTGATCGCGGACGTCGCGGGCAATCGATCAAGCCATTAGGATAAGCGAATGGGACGCAAGGTACTCCTGATCACCACGGACCAGCAACGCTATGATGGTCTTGGGTGCAATGGCGGTGAGTTTGCTAGCACGCCAAACATCAACCGACTGGCACAAGCCGGTATCAACTATCGCCAGGCGCGCAACCAGTGCGCCGTCTGCATGCCGGCCCGTTGCACAATTCTTACCGGTCAGTACGTGCGCATGCACGGCGTAACATCGAACGGTATCCCTTTGCCGTCTGACCATCCAAGCGTTGCACATGAGCTCAAGAAAAGTGGCTACGCAACAGCACTCATCGGCAAGGCCCATTTCGAACCGCACGCGAGCAAGAACTTCTTCGAAAACGTCGCCGCTGGCCAGGACTGCTTTGGCCCGCACCGCGGCTTCGACCGAATGGAGCTCAGCGGGCACACTGGCCGTGCTGGGCGATCGCTATTTCACTATCCGAAATGGCTGGCAGAGGCTCATCCTTCCGCAGTCGCAGGCTTTCACGAGTATACACGGGATGGACAACCTAGTGCGCTCGGTGGCGGCGATAGTGGCGCGCCGCAGGTCGCGAACAATCCGATTGACATTGAGCACTATCATACCCACTGGACAGCCCAAAGGACCATCGACTGGCTCAGCGAGCGCGATGATGATGAGGACTGGTTCTGCTGGATGAGCTTTCCGGATCCGCACCATCCCTGGGATGTGCCGAACGCCGCGAAGTCGCGCTTTGATTGGCGTGATTTGCCTTTGCCACCTGGCTATCCTGGCAGTCGGGACGCGTGTGAAGATGTACTCAAGTCGAAACCCTGGCATTGGCTGGCCTGGTACAGAGGGGAGGCGCGCCTGAACTTTGAAGTTCCCCCCGATTACGTTCCGGCGGAAACCACCGCCGATCACATTCGCGAGGTCAACGCCGTCGTGCACGCCAAAAATGAACTGATTGACGAGGCTATCGGTCTGGTCTGGGATTTCGTGCAGCAGCGTCAGTGGGATGCGGATACAGACATCTTCTACACAACTGACCATGGCGAGTTGCAGGGCGACTTCGGGATGTTGTTCAAGGGGCCGTACCATGTCGATGCATTGACCCACGTGCCGTTGATCTGGAGACCCGCACCCAGTGCCAATATCGCGTGCGCTGAAGTCAGCACGCCTGTTGGACATGTCGATATTGCACCAACGATCATGCAGGCAGTTGGCCTCGATGTCCCGGAATGGATGCAGGGCCAGATCCTACCGACAACGCCGCGGAGCAAAGCGCGTGACTGGATCACGACCGAGTGGATCGACAGCTATGACGGCAATGACATCGTGATGCAGTCAATGGCCAATGAGGACTACCTGGTGACGTCCTATGGGGCCACCAACCGGTACGATGGAACTGAAGGCGAGTTCTACCGCATCAACGATGATCCGCATCAATGGCGCAATCTATGGAGCGAACCAGAACATCAATCATTGCGCGATGAACTCGTCGCAGAGCTGCAGACAAACTTGCCACAGGGGCGATCCATGCCGCGGGACAAGATTGCGCCGGTCTGATTAATCATCGCCTGATGTATCCAATTTCTTCGAACGTAAAGGAACGAGAATTTTGTTGTGGCTAGGTATCGATGTAGGGGGGACATTCACAGACCTCGTCATCTACGAACCAGAGAGCAAGAAGCTCTCTCTCGGTAAAGTTCCCTCAACACCTGATGACCAATCGCGTGGCATTATTGATGGCATCAAGTCGCTTGGCATTGAGCCCGGCGCACTAAAACGAGTGGCCCATGGCTCCACGGTTGCAACCAACACTGCTTTGGAGCATTCCGGCGCGGACATTGCCGTTCTGGTCACGGAGGGGCATCGCGACATCCTGATTACTGGGCGCGGCAATCGCACGTTGATGTACAACATTAAGGCGACGGCGCCAGAGCCGATTGTGCCGCGTGACCGCTGTCACCAAATCCCTGAGCGCCTCGATGTGAATGGAGACATCGTTGCTCAATTAGACGAGACGGCCGTGCAGTCAGCCGCAAAAGCATTAGCAGCCAACGGCTGTGAAGCTGTCGCAATCTGCTTCCTCCACTCCTATGCCAACGCTGCACACGAAGAACGCACTGCAGAGATTGTGCGAGCGGCATTACCTGATGCCATCGTGACCACGTCTTCCGAAGTCCTACCTGAATATCGCGAACATGAGCGCTTCTCGACAACTGCATTGAGTGCCTATGTGGCGCCGCGTATGCGCCGTTACTTGGCAAGTCTTCGTGAGCGCTTGCGCGATATAGGATGTCAGGCGGATGTTGCGATTATGACATCGAGTGGCGGGACGCTTCCGGACTACCAGATTGAGCGGCTTCCGGTTCTGTCCATGTTGTCAGGTCCGGCGGCTGGTGTCATTGCGGCCCAGCACATAGGACATGCAGTAGGATTTCCAAACCTCATCACTTGCGACATGGGCGGAACTTCGACCGATGTTTGTCTGATGCGCGATGGCAAGTTCACAATGACCGGGGGCGGCAAAGTCGGCGCCTTTCCGGTTAAAGTGCAACAGGTCGATATTAATACGGTTGGCGCTGGTGGCGGCAGTATAGCGTCGTACGATAATGGCCAGATCTTACGTGTCGGACCGCGCTCCGCAGGCGCAGTTCCAGGGCCTGCATGCTACGGCCGCGGTGGGGAAGAACCAACGGTTACGGATGCAAATCTCACTCTGGGTCGACTAGCAGCCAAATCCTCCGCCGGGGGTGGCCTGGAACTTGATGAAGAGTTGGCCGCTGCAGCAGTGGACCGGCTCGCCGGTGAAGTGGCCCTTGAGCGCCACGCCATGGCTGAGGGTATCGTTCGCATCGCGGTCGTGAATATGACTGCGGCGATCAAGGAGATATCGGTTATGCGTGGGCTCGATCCGCGCGACTTCGTCCTGATGGCGTATGGTGGTGCCGGCCCTCTTCATGCCACGGCTATTGCCGAAGAGCTTGGCATGTCCACTGTTCTTATTCCGCCCATGCCGGCGAACTTCTCTGCGTTCGGTCTGCTCGTTGCCGACGTGCGCCGAGATTTCGTTCGCACCCGAGTGTCCCAGACTGCCAGCACGTCCGCTCAAGAGATCAAGAGCATGTTTGGGGAGTTAACCGAAGCAGGACGAGCTGAACTTGCAGAAGCCGGCTTCGGTCCTGACGCAACGCGTCTCGAAGCCAACCTAGACATGCGTTACATCGGACAGGCGTTCGAACTCAGCGTGCCGGTCGACCTCAATGACCCGCAGCCGGGTCAGATCGACGAAGCGTTCCGCAATGTCTACTCTGCACGCTACGGCTCAGCACCAGCAGGCGGCAGCGAAATCGTGAGCTATCGGCTCGCGGCGTGGGGCCTGACAGACAAGCCTGAACTTTCGCATGTCACGGCAGAGGCCAGCGGCCAAAGTCAGGTGGCAACGCGTAACTGTGTGTTCGACGGCGCCAATCACGACACGCCTGTTCACCGTCGTGACGCCTTGTCGGATGACGTCGCTATTGCAGGGCCGGCAATCATCGAAGAGCCAAGCACCGCGACGATCGTTCCCCCAGGGTGGAACGCGCGAACGGTGGAGTTTGGTTGCCTGATCCTGGAGCGCAAAGCATGACCGTCAAAGTCGATCCAATAACACTTGAGGTTCTGACCCAGGGTTTGATCTCCGTCGTTCGTGAGATGCGGGCGACAGTCATGCGCACGGCCAAGTCGGTCGCGATCTACGAGGCCAAGGACTTTTCTTGCGGTTTGTTCGCGCCAGACAGTCAGGTAGTTGCGCAGTCCGAAGACATTGGCAGTCACGTTGTTCCAATGCCCTGGACGGTACAATCAGCAATGGCCAAGCTAGGTGACGATCTGGCACCTGGCGACATCATCCTGGTGAACGACCCTTACGTCGGCGGTACACATCTGAACGACGTCACGATCATCTGCCCGGTGTTTCTCGATGACCGACTAATCTTCTTCCCGGCGGTTCGTGAGCACTGGCCGGATGTCGGGGGAATGGTGCCGGGCAGCATGTCCGGAAACGCCACCGAGATCTATCAGGAAGGCATCCGTATTCCGCCAATCAAAATAATGGAACGCGGCAAGATGAATGATGCAGCATTAGAGTTGCTGCTTGCCAACATGCGCGTGCCGGAGGAAAGGATTGGCGATTTCTACGCCGGCATTGCAGCCTGTCACGTCGCAGAGACCCGCATCCGTGAATTGTGCGACCGCTATGGCGTCGACCAGATGCTAGAAGCCGTCCGCCAGGATTTGGACCGCGCCGAGACTCGCATGCGCGACTGCCTCAGTGCGCTGCCGGATGGGACATATTCTTACGAGGATTATCTCGAGACCTATCCGCAAGGCGGCTTCGAACCACTCCTGCTGCCACTGACTCTCACTATTGCTGGTGATACTCTCAAAGCAGACTTCACCGGGGCATCTCCGCAGGTTCCGGTCCCTGTGAACTCTACGTTGGCCGTCACGGCGGCATCAGTCTTCATCGCGGTGAAGTCAATCTTCGATCCCGATGCACCGCTCAATCAGGGTTCTTTCCGGCCAATCGAAGTCGTTGCCCCTGAGGGTACAATCGTCAATGTCACGCGGCCTGCACCTGCCGGCTCCCATGGTGAGATCCGCAAACGCGTCATTGCAACGATGGTCGGCGCGCTGAGCCAGGTTGTGCCGGACAAGGTTGCCGGTGACCTCTGCCGAAGTTCATTCCACAATCTGCTCGGTGGGTATGACACGCGCGCTGGTCGCGAATGGGTCCACTATGAATGGTCGGGTGGCGGCAACGGCGGATTTGCCGAAGCTGACGGACCAAGTGCCATGGCCCCGTTCGACTGGGGCGACCTCGTAACGGTGCAGCCGTCAGAGGTCATTGAATCGCGCTTCCCGCTTTTGGTCGAGGCGTCCGAGCTTGACACTGACTCCGGGGGGGCTGGGCGTTCGCGCGGTGGTTTGGCCATGCGCCGTCGCATCAAGTTGCGTGCACCTGACGCCAAGTACTCATTGCTGTCCGATGGCGCCATTGTCCCGGCGTTCGGTGTCCTCAGTGGCCATAGTGGCAAGCCTCTGTCCTCATGGGTGCAGTTCGAAGACGATCGTGAGCAGGCGTTTGCCACGCCTGGCAAGGTTGGCGGTCACGTGGTGGAGGAAGGTCAACGCGTTGTCCTGCGATCAGCGGGTGGTGGTGGTTACGGCAATCCGCTGGAACGACCAGCACAGGCAGTCGCCGAGGATTTCCGGCTCGGCTATATCTCGGCGTCGGCGCTTGCTGAGTCTTACGGCGTAGCATTAGATACAGCGGGCGAAGTTGATGTCGAAGCCACAGAAAACCTACGGCGGGAGCTGTCAGCCAAGAAATTGCGGCTGCAGCCGACCTCAGAGCCCGATAGCTATTGCCACACGACCGTGAGCAAACATCGCGTCTGTCGCCTTAATGAAGCCGATGCAGAACGTATCAGCGCCGCAGACGGTGAGCTGGTGGAAATTGACTCAGGCAAAGCGGCGCCGCTGCGGGCATGGCTGGAGGTCTCATCTGAAGTTCAATCAGGATCTCTGCCCATAGACGGGAGTGGTCTCAAAATGCTGCAAGCCAAAGACAACGAAACGCTGGAAGTTCGCAGGGTCGGAGTAGGTCGCCCTGTGCTGTAGCCATCAACCAAACTCGTGCTTGCGGCATCAGCTTGCAGCCGAAGGTGAGGTCGTGTCAGGATTGCATGATAATCACATCTAACCATTCTCACTTGGCGTGCCATGACTAACCAGTCCCAGACGACGGATCCGTTGCTGCAACCGCTGCAGATCAAGCATGTGCAATTGCGTAACCGGATCATGAGTACCAGCCATGCCTGTGGCCTCGAAGAGGGCGGTATGCCCAAGGATCGCTATCAGGCCTATCAGGAGGAGAAAGCCCGCGGTGGGATTGGACTGACAATGTTCGGTGGTTCTTCCAATGTCGACGTTGACTCGCCGTCAGTGTTTCAACAGCTCAACGTCGGCGTTGATGAGGTCATCCCTCACCTGGAGAAGCTTTCACAACGTGTCCATGCCCAGGGCGCAGCACTCATGTGCCAGATCACGCATCTTGGTCGGCGGGGTGAGAGCAACAAGGGAGCTATGTTGCCGACCATCGCGCCATCAGTCATTCGCGAGACATTGCATCGGAGCATCCCGAAAGAAATCGATCAAGCCGATATCAATCGCGTAGTTGCAGCCTTCGCAGCGGCAGCCAATCGATGCAAGGACGGTGGTTTGGATGGGATTGAGACTTTGTCCGGTGCACACCTGATTGGTCAGTTCTTGTCCCCAGCAACTAACCATCGAACAGACGCTTATGGTGGCAGCCTGGAAAACCGCTGCCGCTTCGGTCTCGAGGTCTACGAAGCAATCCGAAAGGCTGTGGGTGACGACTTCCTCGTCGGCTTCCGCTTTGTTGTGGACGAAGGCCACGATGCCGGACTGAGCTTCCAAGAGTGCGTCGAAATCGCGAAGATCTTTCAAGCGACCGGCATGCTCGACTTCTTCAATGCTGTTTATGGGCGGATGGATACCCAAATCGGCTTGGCCATGGACAACATGCCAGGCATGGCTTCGCCGATCGGACCTTGGCTGCAGAAGGCGGCAGCCTTCAAAGAACAGATTGACTTACCTGTCTTCCATGCCGCCCGCATTACGGACATCGCAACAGCGCGCCATGCTGTTCGAGAAGGTCTCATTGATCTTGTGGGCATGACACGTGCCCAAATTGCGGACCCGCATCTGGTTGAGAAAATCGCAGCGGGGGCAGAGGAGCGCGTGCGGCCCTGTGTGGGCTTCACGCATTGTATGAGTGAACTGCGTCCTGCCTGCCTCCACAATCCGGCAACGGGGCATGAGAATGTTCTAAGGCAAGTCATCCAACCGGCAAAACAACCAAGAAAAGTTGTCGTCGTAGGTGCTGGCCCAGCCGGGCTTGAAGCAGCACGCGTCTGCGGCGAGCGCGGTCACGAAGTCATCGTGTTTGAGGCGGCGCCTCGCGCAGGTGGTCAAGTGCTGCTTGCGGCGGAAGCGGACTGGCGCAAGGACATCATCGCAATCATTGATTGGCGTGTCGCGGAACTCGAGCGGTTAGGCGTAACCCTGCAGCTCAACCAATTTGCCGAAGCGAGCGATGTGCTCGGCGAGAATGCAGATCTCGTGATCGTCGCGACGGGAGGCACACCAAATCTGGAATGGTTGCCGGGCGCAGAGCACGTGACAAGTGCTTGGGATGTCCTGAGCGGCAGCGTCCCGCCTGATGAAGATGTCGTTGTGATCGATGGCACTGGTCGCCATACTGCGCTTACCGCCGCGCAATTCTGCAAGAACAAGGGGGCCAGAGTTCAGTTTGCAACTATTGATGAGAGCCTTGCAACGGAACAAGCTTATGCCGAACGGGTAATCTGGCGGCGCTGGGTGCACGAGAGCAGGATCCCGGTCCACTTCGAAGAGCAGCTGAAAGAGGTCCGTCGTGATGGCAATAAGCTCTCGGCCGTGTTGCAAAACGAGTTGACTGGAGAAATCACGCAGCTCCCGGCAGGCCAGGTGATCTTCGATTACGGTACAATCCCGGCCGATGCGACCTATCACGACTTGCGTGATGCATCCGCAAACAACGGTGTCACCGATCTCAATCGATTGGTCGCTGGTGCTGCACAGCACGAAGATAGTTCTGGGCGAGCCGTAGGTTCGTTTGAATTGCACCGGATCGGAGACGCTGTCTCAAGCAGAAACATTCACGCTGCCGTCCTTGATGCATTGCGCCTCTGCCAAGAGGCCTGAGTATTCTTATTCAGACTGACGGCGTGTGAGATGGACAAACCTAAGGGCCAAGAGACTGGCTGTGACGGTCAGGCCGACGGCCATGCCCCACCATAAGCCCTCGGCTTCCATGCCACCACGAAATGCAAGCCACCAGCCTCCGCCGATGCCCAATACCCAGTAACCGAAAGCCGCCAGCCATAACGGTACCAAAGTGTCTTTCAATCCCCTCAGCATCAATGACGCGATAACCTGCAAGCCATCGAATATCTGGAAGAATGCAGCGAGGATTAGAACCTTGCTGGCCAATGCCAGAACGGGGGCAAAGCCAGGATCATTGGGATCGAGGAACAGCTGAACGAGTGTTTCTGGAAACGAAAGCGGCACGACCGCCAAACAAATCAGCCACACAATACCAATAGCCATGGTCAGCAAGCCTGAGCGTCGCGCCTGAAGAATATTGTGGCGACCGGCTGCAAAAGCGACACGAACCATGCCTGCTTCTGCCAACCCCTGGGCCGATTTGAATGCAATGGCAACCCAGGCAATGATGACTTGATAGGTAGCCAGTGCGACCGGACCGAGCAGGCCGGAAAACAGCGAGACAGCGGTAAATAGCCCGGCTTCGAGCAAGACAATACCCGCGACAGGCAGTCCGAGTATCAGGATCTCACGGCAAAGCTGAGCGTCAACTTTGAAGCGCCCTTTGAAGAATCCGTAACCGCGCAGGAATGGTGTGACGTAAATGTAGACGAGCAAGCTCGTGACCATGAACAACGCAACAATCGTCTTGGCCCAGCCAGCCCCAGCAATCCCAATCTTGGGTAAGCCATAGTTGCCATGGATCAGGCCCTGACAAAGGAAGTAGTTGAGCACGACGGCTATGACCGTGATCCACATAATCGCAGCCGTTTTGGCGAGCGCAGCAACGAACATGCGCAGCACGAAAAAGCACAACATTGGCAGCAAGGAAAACGACACGGGTTGCAAATATGGCCCCATGCGATCAACCAAATCGCGCTCAAAGCCAGCCAGAGCCAGGACGTGATCGAGATGCCAAACAAGAACCATTGCCGGCAGCGCGAGAAGTATCGCAACGAAAATGCCATGACGCGCGGCTTGGCCAACGCCGTGTTGATCGTCGGCACCGTTCGCTTGTGATACCAATACCCCTACCACGGACAAAGTCCCGACGAGAACAATTTGAATCTGTGAGGCGAGATCGCCAGCAAGCCCGACAGCCGCCAGTTCTCGAAAGCCCAGCCGACCAACGAGGGCCTTGGTCGTCAGAACCATCGAGTACTCTGCGAGGTAGGCCGCAACCAGCGGTCCCGCAATCCGCAACAGCAGGCTCGTCTCCTGCCGGTGTGGAATTGCAGTTGCTGGTTGCACACGTGCAGAGCTGGCGTGCTTAACGTTCTCGTGCATGACAACTGTGCCAAACGGTCTGGTTTGCCCCCAAACCGTCAGGACTGCACGCAATGGATCTCCAGGTCAATCCGTCAGGCGGTCGCTTTGCCGGTATCGCTGGTCTGAGAACTTGGGATTTCTGCGCGATTGGGCACAGCGGCGTCCCACCGCATGACGTGTACTGGCGGAGGCGCAAAGCTCTGCGAGCTGGCCATGGGCCACAACTCAGCGAAATAGTCGTCGTCAGTCCCTTCGAGCAACTCACCAGGAGCAAGTGTCGGAAACAACTCCGCAAATGTCGCGATACGCTCACCGGACATACGCCGCGATACGTGATGCGGCTGGATCTGACCCGGGTGTCTCAATCCCATGGCGGCAACCAGCTCAGCCAGAGCTTCCAACGTCGCACGATGGAAATGGAAGACGCGCTCCGCTTTGTTCGGGACCACGAGCGCGCGCTGTCGAAACCAGTCTTGCGTTGCAACGCCTGTGGGGCATTTGTCTGTATGGCAGTGTTGAGCCTGAATGCAACCAATCGAGAACATGAACCCGCGCGCAGCATTACACCAGTCGGCACCAAGCGCCATAACGCGCGCCATATCAAATGCAGAAGCAATCTTGCCTGATGCACCAAGCTTGATACGGCCGCGAAGGTTGACGCCGATCAAAGCGCTATGGACGAAGGCCAGGCCCTCTCGCAATGGCATGCCCATATGATCCGTGAACTCGAGTGGCGCAGCACCTGTGCCGCCCTCCGCGCCGTCCACGACGATGTAGTCCGGCGTGATGCCTGTCTCGACCATTGCCTTGCAAATCGAGAGAAACTCGACAGGATGGCCGACACAGAGTTTGAGGCCGATCGGCTTGCCATCGGACAGCCGACGCAGGGTGTTCACGAACGACATCAATTCCAGGGGGGTCGAAAACTCGGGATGCCGCGCTGGAGAGACACAATCCTCATCCCGCGAAATCTCTCGCGCTTTGGCGATTTCAAGTGAGATTTTTGCCTTCGGAAGAACACCGCCGTGACCAGGTTTCGCTCCTTGTGACAGCTTTACCTCGATCATTTTGACCTGATCCAGCGCTGCATTCTCCTGGAAACGCTCAGGGCTGAACCGCCCCTCTTGCGTGCGACAACCGAAATAACCGGAGCCGATCTGCCAAATCAGGTGGCCACCATATTGTTTGTGATAGGTACTGATCCCACCCTCACCGGTCGTGTGTGCAAACTTACCTTTCTGAGCACCTTTGTTAAGCGCTAGAATGGCATTAGGGCTGAGCGCCCCGAAGCTCATACCCGAGATGTTGTAGACGGATGCAGAGTAAGGTCGTGTGCAATCAGGGCCACCAATGTTGACCCGAAACGGTTCCTTCACGACGTTGGCCGGCACAGTCGAATGATGCAACCATTCGTAGGGCACTTGATAGACGTTATACTGAGTGCCGAATGGGCGCTTGTCCAGCTGGCGTTTGGAGCGTTGGTAGACAACGGCCCGCTTGTCGCGGCTGAAAGGCATACCGTCCTTATCATCTTCGAAGAAATACTGGCGCATTTCCGGGCGGATCTCTTCGAATAGAAAACGCAGCTGAGCGGCCAGCGGATAATTTCTCAGAATGGCATGGCGCCGCTGGAGAAGATCACGCAGTCCCCAGATCGAAAGAAAGCCAAAAATGCCGGTGGGGACAGCAAGCCATGCTACGTACTGAGGCAGCAAATAAGTGGCCACACCAAAGCCTGCAGCCAGTAAAAGCACGGCGGTTAGTGTGATGTAACGCGCTTCGAACGGTAGGAGAATAATCCGCATGACAATGGCCTCTATCGATGCAGTTTCACACGCTCAAAGATCGCAGAGCGCATGATGATCATCAGCAATCGATAGCGGTTGTGCCTTGCGCGACCCTAACGTCGCGTCTCTACTGAGGCCGGAGCTTGGCCGGTAAGGAGGCCAACTCCAGTATAAGCTTGCTGCGCACGGCCTGGGCGAATCGCGCCGGACTATCGACGGTCACAACAAAGCTTCCCGGTCCACCGATGATGCGCTGTGCAAACGCCTGCTCAAGGTTGTAGTTGACCGGGCGGCCGCCACAGTTTTCCGATCGGCACAGAATGGCGAGGCCGTTAATGATGATGCCGGCTTGCAGTGCTTTGCCGCGTGCTTCAGCGATAGGCATGCCACCCCAGTTGTTCGCGCTGTCGCCAGACAGGTCGATAACCTTGCGGTGCCCCTCATACTTGTTCTGATCGATCTGCCTGTGCGCCACCGCTAGGGCCTCTCCAATGGCATTGCTGCCGTAGGCCAATCGCTCCCTTGCGAACAGTGCTTTCGCAAAGGCCTCCGCCGTCGCTTTGCCTTGGATGACCATCCACGGAACGACTGTCTTTTGGTGATATTCATCACCCCACTCAATGAACGTGACGGCAATCTTGCCGAGATCCCCTTTGCGGATGGCGGCAATGACATCCGGGTGAGTCATCGCCGTGGCATAGCCTTGTCGCTGGAACTTAATTTCAGCATTGTCGATGGAGTTTGAGGCGTCCGCCAGCAAGACAAGCTCGACATCGACGGCTTCCTTGGCTTGCAGTGAGAGGGGAGAAAAAATCAAGATTAGAAGGCAGGCTGTCGTCAGGAAGAACTTGGCAGGATCATTATGCATGACGGCTCTATCCCTTTTCACAAATACTGAAGCAGCTTGACACGGGAGCAGTGCTTTCGCCAAGCGCCGCTATCGTTCGGCTCGGTGCTGCCTGAGTGACAACGGCATGCGTTACCCGTTAGAAGTGTGCACAACACCATGCATCAATGTGTAGGAATTGCGATGACGTTCTCTCATATGCACTCGGGACTTCTCGGCGACAGCGCACTGGAAGATCTCTTCAGTGATGCCTGTAACATCCGGCATATGTTGGTCTTTGAAGCAGCCATGGCGCGAGCGCAGGCGATCCACGGTGTCATCCCGCAAAGCGCTGCCGACAGGATCTCAGAGGTTGCTCGCGATTTGGTTATTGAACCGGCTGACCTGTTGGCCGCGACAACACGAGACAGCGTGCCCATACCGGAGTTTGTTCGTCGATTGCGTGAGGCTGTTGGTCCTGATGCAGGACCATTTGTTCATTGGGGAGCGACCTCACAGGACGTGACTGACACCAGCCTGGTACTGCGTGTCCGCCAAGCGCTCGACATTATCGAGCAGCGATTGATCGGCCTGACCGGTCAACTCGCGGACATGGTGCAGGCGCACCGTGCCACAATCATGGTTGGGCGGACGCGCAACATGCAGGCAGCGCCCTTGACGTTCGGTGGGAAAGTGGCTGCCTGGCTGTCCGCTGTGCTTCGCCACATCGAACGTCTGCAGGAGTTGCGCCCACGTATCGAGACGTTGTCATTCTCCGGTGCCGTGGGAACCTTGTCAGTATTCGGCGATAAGGCCGATCTGGTGGCCGATGAGCTGGCCAAGGAATTGGGCCTCGCACGTGCCGATGTCGTGTGGCACACGCAACGCGACCGAATTGTAGAACTCGCCGGCCTATGCGCAAACATAACGGGATCGCTGGGCAAGATTGGGTCAGACTGCGCCAACCTCGCGTCAAGTGAAGTTGCTGAGATTGTCATCAGGGGCGGCGGAGGTTCGTCGACGATGCCCAACAAAGCCAATCCAGTTGCTGCCGAAGTGCTCATCACACTCGCGCGGTTCAACGCATCGTCGATTTCAGCAATCCATCAGGCTGCCATTCAAGAGCATGAGCGTGGCGGACCCGGATGGGCGTTGGAATGGATGACTTTACCTCAAATCATCGTTTCCTGTGGGGCCAGCCTTCGGACCGCGCAGAACCTGGTCGAGGCAATTGAGGTCCGGGTCGATCAAATGCGCACCAACATCGATGCGTCACTCGGCCTGCCATACGCTGAGGCAGCCTCGTTCATGCTCGCCCAGAAAATGCCCCGTCAGGAAGCCCAAGCCGTCTTAAAGCAGGCCTGCCAACAAGCTCTGGAAGAACAACGCCACCTGCGCGAAGTTCTCGCGGAACTGGCACCGCAGCTTGTTGACGTGCAGGGGCAACTCTTTCGCGATGACTGGATTGTTGCAAGCACGAGTTCAGCTATTGATCGGGTTCTCAGTAAGGCTGCCGAATTCAAGCTGACAGCCGGTTGAGACACCGATGGCTGGCTTATTCGGCGGCCTGCATCTTGACCGGTTCCAAGGCAGCGCGACCTCTGATCATGTCGGAGGCTTTCTCGGCAATCATCACGGTCGAAGCATTGAGATTGGCGGAAATCATCTTTGGCATCACCGATGCATCCACGACACGGAGGTTCTCCATCCCGTGCACGCGCAGGTCATGTCCAACCACTGACAATGGATTGCTGGCTGGGCCCATACGGCACGTGCAGCCAGGGTGGAACGTGGTCTGACCACGACGCGTTCCAGCATCGAGGAACTCATCATCGGTTTGCACGTCGTCACCGGGATAGCATTCATAGTCGTAGTACGGCGCGAGCGGGTTGGACTTTAGCAGCGCCCGCGCCAATCGCATCCCGGCTATGAAAACGCGCCTGTCCAACTCTTCTGCCAGATAGTTGGTCTGAATGACTGGCGCTTCAAAGGGATCCGAGGTTCGAAGGCGAAGATAACCACGGCTTTCTGGTCGCTGCTGCCAAGACGGAACCGTCATCCCGGGTTCGTCTTCAAGTTTGCCCTTCACACCATCCATGTAGCTGGCCGGCGTGAAAGTCAGTTGCAAATCAGATCGCTCTGCCGTCACACCCGAATGCCAGAAACAGTAGACTAACGTTGGCGTCATCGCGAGAATGCCTTTCCGCGCGAAAGCATACTTGAGTGCCTCACCAGCAAGCGCAAACCCACGCACCTTCTCGTTCATGGTGCTCGCGTTCTTGACGCGGACAACGGTCCGTGACGTGTAGTGGTCTTGTAGGCCCTCGCCCACTCCTTCCAGGTGGTGGACGACGGAGATGCCATGGCGATCGAGTTCAGCTTTGGGTCCTATGCCCGATAACAGCAAGAGTTGCGGCGAGTTATAGGCACCACCCGAAAGAATGACTTCCCGTCGCGCACAGACGACGGTCTCTGTCCCGCCAGAACCACCTTTCTTGTAGCGCACGCCAGTTGCGCGCTTCCCGTCCAGTTCGAGTTTCGTGACATGTGCCTCGGTTCGCACGTCGAGGTTTGAGCGCTGCATGGCGGGTCTCAGAAAGGCGCGCGCAACGCTCATGCGGCGGCCATTAAGGATAGCGCGCTGGGCGTAGTTGATCCCCTCTTGGTTCCCAGCGTTATAATCCGGGTTGATCGGAATCCCATGCTCCACGGCGCCCTGGATGAATGCATCGGCCAAAGGATGCCGCATATCAGCGTCTGTTATGGGGAGATAACCTTCGCGGCCGCGGTAGGCTTCATCCGCAGGCCCGACGCGCCGCTCCATACGCTTGAAGTAAGGCAGGACGTCAGTGTAGGACCATCCCGGATTACCGACTTGCGCCCACTGATTGAAATCCTCAGCCTGACCCCGATTGATGATATGGCCGTTGATGGAACTTGATCCACCGAGGGTTTTCCCTCGCGGGGAGTAAATCTTCCGTCCCTGGGTGTAGGGCCCGGGTTCCTGTTCGTAGCACCAGTTGATTGAGCGATCGTAGAAGGTCTTCATAAACCCCGCAGGGATATGGATCATCGGATTTGTGTCTGGTGGTCCGGCCTCTAGGACACATACGCTGACTGTTTCATCCTCGCTCAGTCTGCTGGCCAGAACGGACCCCGCTGAACCAGCTCCAATGATGACGTAGTCAAACGTATCCATACGAAGGCCTTGCCGAATTCCAGCCAATCAAAACGTGCGCTTCCGAGGACGAAGTAAATCGGCAATACTTTGGGCATTCAATGGCAGCTGTGAGCGAGTGGACATTCATCCAGTCATTGATGGCTGGAGGCAGTAAATTCCTCTAGGTTTAGTCAATCATAGTGATTTACGAGCCTGCAAATCTCGATCAAAGGCGAACCGGAGGACACGCAATGGCCAGCGATAATCTGACGAACATGATCGGTGTCGAGCAGGGTATCGAGGTTTTTGACGGCAGCGCCAAGCACGCGCGTCGGCCGCGACCCACCGGTACCTACCATGAGGCTGCCCGCGATATCCCGATCTTTGCTGAAACCGATGTGCTGGTCATCGGTGGGGGCCCCGCAGGAACGGCAGCGACCATCGCAGCCGGGCGGCTCGGCGCCGATACAATGCTTGTCGAGCGCTACAATCACTTGGGTGGGCTATCCACAGGTGGCCTCGTCATCTGGATTGACCGCATGAGCGATTGGACAGGCCAGCAGGTCATCTCGGGCTTTGCCAGTGACGTGTTTGACCGACTGCCAAAAGATGCCGTGATGGGACCGTCCCGATCAGACTGGGGCTCCAAGGATGTTGCAACCGCCGCGTACTGGGCCCAGAGGGCGGCGGCTTACAAAGGCATTGTCACATGGTCACCCACGGTCGACCCAGAAGCCCTCAAGACGCTGTCCATGCAGATGGTTCTGGAGCAAAAGGCACGACTGCTATTCCACTCCTGGGCTGCCGGTCCGATCGTCGAAGATGGCGTGATGAAAGGGGTTGTGTTCGAGAGCAAGGAAGGGCGGCAGGCGATCATGGCCAAGGTGGTCATTGATACCACCGGTGATGCCGACTTGCTGGCGGGCGCTGGGCTCACCTTTGAATCTGATATTGAGGAACGCGATATCCATCACTGCATCAACACTGCATTCTTGGTTGGTGGTGTGGATATGGAGAAGTTCCTGGAGTTCCGCTACGGCGATGACAACACGTTTTCCGAGTTCCTGGCGGGCGGACGAAAAGAACTGCAGTTCTTCGAGAAACCATTCTGCTCGTGGCGCAATGACGTCGCGCTGTTTATGGGACCGCGGCTCTCCGGCTACAGTGCTGTCAACGTTGAGGATTTGTCAGAGATCGAGGTGAGATCTCGCAATCTGACCGTTGGCCATATCGAACACTATCGCAAGCATGCTCCAGGTTTCGAAAATGCATTCCTGATGCTGGGAGCACCGCAGATTGGCGTCCGCCACAGCCGCCGTCAAATGGCGTCAGCCAAAGTCGTCAGAGAGCAATGGGACGAGGGCAAGGTATGGGATGATGAAATCGGAGTATCGCCATCGTTGTCACCAAAGTTCCCGAACATCTCTGTTCCCTATGCATCTCTGTTGCCGACCGGTATCGAGGGTGTGCTAGGCGCCGGACGGCATATCGCTTGCGACGCCAGTTCACACTCATTCCTGCGTGAAGTTCCCCAGTGCTGGATGAGCGGTCAGGCCGCCGGTGTTGCTGCAGCACTTGCAGCCAATGGCGGAATTCTACCGAGTGCTGTTCCGGTCAAACAGATCCAGAAGGAGTTGCTAAAGCAGGGCGCCTATCTGTCACCGTCCGTTGCAGCTGCCATCAGCGATATCTCGTCGGCGGCCTAGGCAGGGTCTCACGTTCATCATAATGCGACAGCATTTCCATGATTGGCTGATCCGGAATATCTATTCCGGTTGATCGGCTGTGAACAGATCTGTCAGAATTTTTCTCGGCGTAGTCATTGGCTTGCTCGTGGCGGCCCCTTGGCTATTTTATTGGGCCACTCTCGCCACGATCAACGGTTGGCCAACGCCACCAAAACCACCGTATCTGTCCGAGGCAAAAGCCAAGCAGCTTTGGTCATGCCTCGGTCAAAAGTTGCCAGTGTACATTGCGCCGATGTCGCCTTCCGCGATCGCGATTAATATTGCGACGGGCAATCTATCTTCGGTCAACACGTCGGGCCAGTTCGTTGCCTGGCAGGTTTCCAAGCATCACAACGCAAAAGCCCAGAGCAATCGTGACCTGGGACTATGGCATGGGGCCGGCGGTGGCTTGACGATCTGGCTCACCAGGAATTGGACTGCAGACGAGATACTTCTGGCGGCTGATCGGGTCATCCGGGCATATCGCCCTGGCAAGCGATGCCTGCGAAGGACACGCCTGACTTACGAATGAGCTGCGATCCTAGGAAGACGAAGCCGAGAAAACACGACAAGCTTCAAGGTCATCGCAGCTGCTCGCGGTCATCGAAAGTAAGGCGCAATAAACGAGTCAATCACGACATCGTGCCATGTCCCATCGAGATCGCGGCCATGAAAACCGACATGACCACCACCCGGTGCGATCACAATGCGGGCCTGACGCAGATCTTTTCCCGCCAAGTCATGGTATGGCGCAATCGGAATCCACGGATCGTCCTGAGCATGGATCAAGAGAGTAGGTGTCTTTAGATCGGCGACGAACTCAGCACCCGCGGTGCGGGCATAGTAATCATCCGCATCGGCGTATCCATTGCGCAGTGCCGTAAACTTGTCGTCGAAATCATAGATTGTTTTAGAGGAAGCGATTGCGGTGCGTTCCTCAGCACTCAGTGCTGCATCCGGCACCATCGTATCCTGTTTCATCCGCTGCAAGAGAAACCGATGATAGATCCAATTGCGCGTTTCCATAATCCGTCGCGCCGCTTGTGATGGGCGGATCGGGGCACAAACGGTTGCTGCCGCTAGGAAGGCGCTCGTCGCCCACTCCTGTGCCAGACAGTTCAGCAGAATGTTGCCGCCGAGAGAAAAGCCGACGGCAATGATACCATCCGACTTGACGTGGGACGGGATGCCATTCACCACGGCACGAATGTCCTCGGTGCAGCCAGCAAAGTAATAGCCGCCGCAGGTTGAGCGGGATGGTCCGGCCCCGCGGAGATTGAGCCGCAGAACACGGCGTCCGCGAGCTAAGTGAAAGCGCGCTCCCTCTCGAACGTAAGCACTGTCTTCGCAACCGGTCAGACCATGGACAATGACGATGAGCGGCCCACCTTGGAAGTTCGGAGGCGTCTCCAGCATGCCGAGCATGCGATCTCCAGTGCCGTGGGGTAGTGGAAACTCCAAGCGCATTGAGCTGCTATCCAACTCTAGGTGTCGCGCTGTAAACTGGTTTCGCATGGTCTGTAGATCACCACCCCACCAGGGCGCACGGGGCTTGAACGCTGGAACATGCAGATGCGCGAACAGATCATTGGAGATTGGTTGTTCGGTATCGCTTAGACTGGCTTCCATCTTTGAACGGCTCGTCTCTTTCTTTGGTCCTCAAGCACCAATCTCTGGAATCTCCGGTCGACGATCAGCCCATGGCAGCGCCTGCTCGAACAGCGCTGCGGCGCGTAGCAAGAGCGCATCCTCACCTCGTCGCCCGACCAGTTGAATTGCAAACGGAAGTCCATCAGAACTGAATCCTGCCGGCAGTGTGATGGCCGGGTTGCCGCTCAAATTGAATGGATGAGTGTAGGGATACCAAGCCTGCCGCACGGTGCCAGCCGGTTTATTGTTGATGATCACGTCGCCAAAAAAGTCATGATCGATACTCAGTGCCGTCCGGGCTAAGGTTGGCATAACCAGAATGTCGGCATCATCGAACCACGACTGAACCTGCCGGTAGATTTCAGTGCGCGTGAAGATGCAATTGATAACCTCTTCTCCGGAAGCTGCCCGACCTTGGTCCATCTGCCGAAGGAGTGTCTCGCTCATACGGTCACCAAACTCCGGCACAAATTTCCGGTATCGTGCGTTGAGGAGCGAGGACCAGAGCAACTGGAAAACAGGTTCCGTTGGTTTGAAATCATCGTCCATGTCTGAAAGAGTGGCGCCAAATTCGGCGAAACTCCGCGCAGCCTTTTCGCATCCAGCGAGAACTTCATCGTCAACCATCGTATTTCCGACGAAGGGGCGCCAGCGAATCCGAACATCATTGAGATCGCGCGCTGTATCAACAGCCGCAACAAAACCAGTAGACGGCAGGTAATAGGAATGCGGATCGCTGCTGTCGGCGCCGGCCATCGCCTCCAACATCAGAGCACAGTCGCGAACCGTCCGCGCTGTCGGATCAATATACGATGTGTTCCCGTAAGCATCTGGGGCTGTATCATGCGGTACAAGACCAAGCGATTTTTTGAAGCCGACAACACCATTACAAGCCGCCGGGATGCGTGTTGAGCCACCACCGTCAGTCGAAATTGCGAGGGGAGCGATACCGGCAGCAGTGGCGGTCGCGGCACCGCCGGATGAACCGCCCGACGTATGCTCACCGCTCCAGGCGTTGCGGGTTCTGCCAAACAAGGGCGCTTCTGTCAGCGGCTTATGGCCAAACTCCGGCGTCGTGGTTTTGCCGATGACGATGGCACCTGCGGCCTTCAGACGGGCCACAGAAACCGCATCGGTCGTCGGGACATTGTTCTCGAAGACATAGGAGCCGAAAGTTGTTTTGACACCAGCCGTGTTGACCAGGTCTTTCACGGTAACGGGAACCCCGTGCAGTGGCCCAAGCTCCTGGTTGTCCGTAACGGCCGCCTCGGCCTTGCGGGCATCAGCCATGGCCTGGTCCGCGCAAATGGTGATGAACGCGTTGAGAACAGGCTGTGAGCGTTCGGCTCGCTCAACAATCGCAGATACAAGCTCAACCGGGGACAGCACCCTTTCCCGGATTCGACCGGCCAACTCGGAGGCGGACATATAGGCGAGTTCTTGCGTTGACATTATGAGACCCTTTACGTGACCGAGACCGTGGTAGTTTACTGCAATTCGTGACTGACAGTCGAAGTCATTTGGTGAATGTATTCAAAGCCAGATCAACAATTGTTCAGACCGTAGAAATTCTATTATTGATCACGCGGGCTGATCTGGCCGTTTGAGACCAGCCTCATGATGCACTAACATCCACTATGGAGTAGCTATCGGCCGTCAACTCGCAAAGCAGGGCAGGACATTTGGCAGAGCAGAACACACGGGTTGGCGTCGAAGTCGGGGGGACTTTTACAGATCTGGTTGTCGTGCGGGATGGTGACATCAAAATCGCCAAGGTCCCGAGCACGCCAAAGCAACCCGATGTCGGCGCCTTGAATGCGATTGAGGCAGCAGGCCTGGAACTCGCATCAATTGATGATCTTGTTCATGGCTCGACAGTGGCAACCAATGCGGTTCTGGAACGCAAAGGGGGACGTGTCGCGGCGTTCGTCACCAAAGGTACACGCGACATCTTCGGCCTGCAAAGGCAAGATCGCCTTGCCATCTACGATTTGCACTACCAGAAGCCGGTTCCGGTTGTTGAGCGATGTGATGTGTTTGAGATCGCGGAACGTCTAGCGCCTGACGGCTCGGTTGTCGTGGCTTTGGACGAGCCCGGCTCGCAACAGGCAATCTCTGATGTCCTCAAAAACGGAAACTACGACGCTGTCGCCGTTTGTCTCTTGCACAGCTATGCAAGTCCTGAACACGAAAGAACCCTGAGCGCGATCATCAAGAAACTGGCACCAGACTTGCCGGTGACGTGTTCGAGTGACGTATCGCCTGAGTTTCGCGAGTATGAGCGCGCAACGACGACCACGCTGGCTGCCTACGTCCAACCGGTCATCTCGGGCTATCTCGACAGATTAGTTGCCAAGCTTGGCGATGGCAGCTTTGAAGGCCGCTTCAGTATCATGCAATCCAATGGCGGCCGAATGCCGGCTGCCGCTATGGGCCGTAATGCCATTGCCGCATTGTTTTCAGGGCCAGCAGCCGGCGTCGTTGGTGCGATCGGCACAGCTGAACGCTCGGGCATCAAGGACATCATCACCTTCGACATGGGTGGCACAAGCACAGACGTTGCGCTGATTGCCGGCGGCCAGCCTCAACTCGCACCACAAACCATGATCGATGGTTTGCCGGTTCGAACGCCAGTGATTGACATAGCAACGGTCGGTGCTGGCGGTGGCTCCATCGCTTGGGCCGATGATGGTGGATTGCTGCGTGTCGGACCACAGTCTGCCGGCGCAACACCCGGGCCCGCTTGCTACGGCCGAGGCGGCGTCGAGCCAACGGTCACAGACGCCCATCTTATTCGCGGCACACTCCAGGCAGGTTCCTTTCTTGGCGGCACGATGGAGGTGGACGAAGCTGCCGCGAGACAGGCCTTTGAACCGCTCGCCGCCCGCTTCGGTGTGTCGATTGAAGAAGCCGCCGATAACACGATACGGATCGCGGAGAACAACATCGTCCGTGCCATTGAGCAGGTGTCAACCGAGCAAGGGCTCGATCCGCGTGATTTTGTGCTCGTTCCATTTGGTGGAGCCGGCCCGTTGCACGCGGCTCGGATCGCGGAAGAGTTGGAGATCGATAGGCTCTTGGTCCCAATGAATGCCGGGGTCTTATCTGCGGCCGGCCTCTTGATGGCTGACCACGTGCACTACCGCTCCCATACCAGAAGGACACGCTTGGAAGAGGCAGCGGTTGGAACAGTGAAATCGATTTTGGCTGGACTGGCTGATGAGGCCGTCAGCCACCTCGAGCAAGCCGGTGTCAAAGGTGAAACGCGTTTCGAGTACGTCCTGGAGATGCGATACGTCGGTCAGGCTTTCGAGCTCTCGGTGCCAATCAATATTGATCTGGATGCCCTGGATTTCCCATATCTCGTAGAAGCCTTTCGCGATGTGCACCATCGCGTCTTTGAGTTCTCAAAACCACCCGACAAGCCGGCAGAAATTGTCTCGTTCCGCGTTGGTGTGCACGCTCGGACAGACACATTCCCAACAACAACCAAGACGTCTTCGTCGGGATTCCAGTCCGATGATGCAAACCAAGCCGATCGCACAATCGAAATTGTTGAAGGTGGCGAGAAAGTCATGTGCCGTGTTCTACCAAGACATGCGATCCGCGAAACCCAAATCGCGGGTACGCTGCTTATTGAGGACGGAACCTCCACCCTTTATGTTCCGGCGGGCTGGCATGTCCGCTGTGATACCGCTGGCAACTTGATCGTTCAGCGGGAGGGTCGATGATATGAGCCCCGTAAATCAGTCACTTTCCCAAGTCGATCTTGCCATCATCAACCGGGCCCTGGTTGCTGCCACCCATGAGATGGGCACCAAGCTCATTCGCTCAGCACATTCGCCGATTGTTCGGGAAGCCCAGGACTGCTCGGCCGCGATCGTGAACCGTCGCGGTGAAGTCATAGCGCAATCAGAACTGATCGCTATTCAACTTGGCTCAATCTCTCAAACGTTGGCGCCATGCCTGGAGCTGTTCCCAGTCGAGACTCTGGTCGAGGGTGACTTCTTTATCAACAATGATCCCTATAACGGTGGTCAGCATGTGCCGGACATCTTCCTGTTCTCGCCCGTGTTCCTGGAAAAGGAGCTCATCGGGTTCAGTGCTTCGGTCGTCCACCACATAGACCTTGGCGGTGGAGCGCCCGGTATGAACCCTGCTGCCGGAGACGTGCATCAGGAAGGATTGGTTTTTCCGCCAACCAAATACAACACGCAGCGCGATTGGAACGGCGGACCATTAGAGCGGTTCATTGCTGCCAATGTCCGCATGCCGGGCGCAACAATTGGCGATCTCTATGCTCAGTTCGCAGCCAACGCGATCGGCGCGAAACGGATGCGCGCGCTCGCGGCCAAATACGGCGCAGAAGCGTTCGATACAGCCATGTCGGAAATGCTGGACTACACGGAGCGGCGTGTGCGGGCGGCTGTGCGTGATCTGCCAAACGGTGTCTACAAAGCCGAGGCAAAGATCGATGATGATGGCCTCGGTGCAAAACCGATCGTCATCCGAACCCAGATCAGTATCGGCGAACAGCAGATTGCAGTCACGTTTGACGGTACCGATGATCAGGTGCCAACTTTCATGAACAATCCATTTGCATCAACTGTTGCCTCAGCCGTTGCGTGCGTGAAATCCGTGTTGACTGATCCCGATATACCTTTCAACGATGGCGTAACGCGTGTGATCACCGTTGACGCGCCGCAAGGCTCGATCCTCAATCCTAACCCACCGGCCCCCGTGCGGGCACGACTGCTGCCATCCAATCGTGTCTTCAATGCCGTGATGAAGGCGTTGGCGCGGGTGGCACCGCATGATGTGATAGCCGAAGGCTTCGATACGACCACGTCTGTCTGTCTCAGTCATCTCGGCGAGGACGGCTATAACATCTATCTCGAAATTCTTGGTGGCGGCTATGGTGCCGGCGCATCCAATGATGGCTGCGATGGTGTTGATTGTCCGTTGTCGAATTGCGCCAATATTCCCATCGAGGCGCTTGAGATGGATTATCCGTTTGCGCGCCTCGAAGCCTACACCCTACGCCAGGGCTCAGGTGGAGCGGGCCGTCATCGCGGCGGCCTGGGATTAGAGCGCTGTTACCGGATCCTCGACGATGGCGTGCAGTTTGCCACCTATAGCGATCGCTTTCAGACACAGGCTGAAGGATTGTTTGACGGTGGCGCCGGCCAATCCGCCGAAGTGATTGTTTATCGTGGCGACGAAGAAATCCGGTTGCCACCCAAAACCAGCTTCAAACTGGCCAAGGGCGACCTGTTAGCAGTTCGGACAGGCGGCGGCGGCGGTTATGGGGCAGCCACATAGCCTGAGGCTCTTCGCTAGCGGCGTATTTCAAACCGCCACTGACTTGGATTCAACGCGGCGCGCGTGGAGCACGGGCTCCGTGTAACCACTCGGTTGCTCGACGCCTTTGAAGACCAGATCGCAAGCTGCCGCAAACGCGACGCTACTGTCGAGGTTCGGTGCCATTGGCTGGTAGGCGGCATCGCTCGCATTTTGTCGATCAACAACCTCGGCCATACGCTTCATTGTTTCCATAACCTGATCGCGCGTGCACACGCCGTGATGCAGCCAGTTCGCCATGTGCTGGGCCGAGATGCGCAACGTCGCGCGATCTTCCATCAGACCGACGTCGTTGATATCCGGAACCTTCGAGCACCCGACACCCTGGTCAATCCAGCGAACGACGTACCCAAGAATGCCTTGCGCATTGTTTTCAAGTTCGCGGCGAACCTGATCCTCTGACCAGTTTGTTCCTGTTGCCAATGGAATCGTGAGGATATCACTCAAGCTGGCCATTGGCCGCTCGCGCAATGTGGCCTGGCGTTCGCGAACATTGACCGCGTGATAGTGCATAGCATGGAGAGTTGCTGCTGTCGGAGATGGTACCCAGGCGGTGTCGGCACCTGCCATCGGGTGTCCGACTTTCTGCTCAACCATGGCGGCCATTAGATCAGGCATCGCCCACATGCCTTTGCCGATCTGCGCGTGTCCCGGAAGGCCGCAAGCCAGTCCAACGTCCACGTTGCGGTCCTCGTAAGCTTTGATCCATGCAGTCGCCTTCATGTCGGCCTTGGGGATCATCGCTCCGGCCGCCATCGATGTGTGGATTTCGTCGCCTGTGCGGTCTAGAAAGCCAGTGTTGATAAAGAACACGCGGTCCTTGGCGGCACGAATGCATTCTTTGAGGTTTGTACTCGTACGGCGCTCCTCATCCATGATGCCCATCTTGAGGGTATTGCGGTGCAAACCAAAGGCATCTTCGATGGCGTCAAAGAGGTCGTTGCTGAAAGCGACTTCGTCCGGGCCGTGCATCTTGGGTTTGACAATGTAAACCGAACCGGCGCGCGAATTGACGTGTCCACCATTGCGGCGCAGGTCATGCAGCGCGATGGCAGAAGAGACTAGCCCGTCGAGTATGCCTTCCATGACCGGTTGGCCGTCGCGGTCAAGTACAGCATCACTTTCCATGAGATGGCCGACGTTGCGCACCAACAGTAGGGAGCGGCCGGGTAGTGTCATCTGGGAACCATCGGGTGCTGTGAACGCGCGGTCGGCTTCAAGCGCGCGGCGGATGGTTTGGCCGCCCTTCTCGAACTCCTCAATTATGTCGCCCTTCATCAGGCCGAGCCAATTGCGGTAAGCAGCAACTTTGTCCTCGGCATCGACAGCCGCGATGGAGTCTTCAAGATCGCAGATGGTTGTGAGTGCAGCCTCAAGCACAATGTCCGAAATGCCAGCACGGTCGCTGGAGCCGATTGTATGCGATCTGTCAATTTGGATTTCGATGTGCAACCCATTGTTGCGCAGCAGGATACTGCGTGGTTGCTCTGGACTGCCGACAAGGCCAGTGAACTGAGAGGGATCTGCGAGGCCGACAGTTGATCCATCATTGAAGGTGGCCACAAGGGTGCCGTCCTTGGCCGTCAGCGAGATGATATCGACGTAGCTCTGGCCGTCGAGTGGCACGTGCTTGGCAAGGAATTCACGCCCCGCCGCAACTACGCGCGTGCCACGGGCTGCATCATAAGCGGAACCACTCGGTAGATCACCCAGTGCATCTGTGCCGTAGTAGGCATCATACAGGCTACCCCAACGGGCATTCGCGGCATTGATCGCATACCGTGCATTGGAAACCGGTACAACGAGCTGAGGACCCGCAACCGATGAGATCTCGGTATCAACTTGATCCGTCGTGACCTGAAAATCGGGCCCTTCCGGTCGCAAGTAGCCAATCTCATTGAGGAAGAACTCATAGGCAGACTGATCGTGGGGCTGCCCTTGCCGCTCCTTGTGCCAGGCATCGATTTTCTGCTGAAGCTGATCTCGGACAGCCAATAGCTCGCGGTTCCGCGGGCCGAAAGAATGCACGATGTTGTCCAGCGCTGACCAGAAGGCGTCTGGCGAAAGACCGGTGCCCGGCAATGCCTCATCGTTGAGGAAGGCATGAAGTTCAGGGGCAATGGCGATATTGCCGATCTGGACGCGGTTCGTCATAAAGTTCTCCGTAAGTATCGAGCAACACTGCGCTGGAATCAGAAGGTTCGATTTCGCGGCCCGTTCTAGCTGGAAGTGGGCATGTCACAACGCGGCCAATCGCCTACTTATTCCAATTTAAAAGGACGCGGGTATAACGGGCCGGTACGCAAGATGTGGGCCAGCAGATCAATCCACCGAGCTCGACCTTGGCACGGCTCGACGAATGCGCTTCATCGCGCTCAACTGACCTGCAAACGAGCGATGTAGTAACCATAACTCACGAAGTCCGCATAGCGCTCGTACAACTCGATTTCCCGACGCTCTGACGCGACTATGCCTTGGGCCGCTTCGCTGTGGCCGTGACGGGAGAGGAACGTCGCAAAGCGCTCCTGCAGTGGTCGATAGTAGTGCTCTAGCCAGCTTGACTGGGCGAGTGGAAAGTAACCAATCGGCACATAGCCGTTCTGTTCGAGGATCGCCATCTTCGCTGAAGCTGTGTCGACCTCCGGGTATTCATGCTCCCAGTGCGCTTGCAACTCTTGCGGCTGTTGATCGGTTAGCCACGTGAGCTCGGAAACTGCCAGCACCCCACCTGGTTTGAGAAACCGTCGAAGCATCGTGATGCCGTTCGCGAAGCCAACGTTATAGATCGCGCCTTCTGACCAGATGGCGTCAAAAGACTTATCGGTGAATGGTAATTCGTCCATCGAGCAAGCGTGCGAGCTTATCCGATCTGCGACGCCTTCCCGGTCCGCATTGGCTGCAAGCACAGCAAGAAAGTCTGGGAATAGATCAACGGCGCTGATGGTGGCATCGAGTTCGTGAGCAAGAACAATGGTCGACGCGCCAGTCCCGCAACCGAGGTCTGCAATTTGAAGTCCGGTCTTACCGCGCAAACCGGAGAGGTCTATAGCACGACGCGTGTCGGCGGCGTTCCCGGGGCCCTGACGATCGCCATCCCGATGGAGGTCGAGTAGAAGTTCTATGTCATCCATGATTGGCCCCGCATCAGGAATTTGCCTAGTGTAAGGTCCACGCGCCTCGTCACTTTACGCCGCCGGCCGTGGCCAAGACCAGACTTGGATATTCCAGCTTTCGGAAAACATCCATGACCAATCGCTCCGCCGATGTGTATCGCGGAGTGGCGTGTTTGGTCAGGATGGCGGGACGTGATCTACACCGCTCTATTTAAAAGTAAGGCGTAGGCAGAACTCGGGTGTTGTCGAGTTCTGCAGAGATAAGTAGCGATATCGGAAACATCCAATGTCGCGGTACGCCCCGCACTTCGGCTGGCAGTGCACGGGGTGCCTCGCACAAACACTGCCCGATGTGAGAGCCTAATCCCTCGCCCTCTCCGATTTGCCCCGGTTCGCCGGGAGACCGGCAACAATCGCAATGATCGTGTTGTCTCCACGACCCGGGAAGAGCATCGACGCTGGGTGGCTGCGTGACCATGGACCAACGGATACCGAACCCTGCCCCTCGCCAACAAGCCGCCGCCGGCTCGAACTCGGATGTTTCCGAGTTCGTCTCTCAATCTGGCGAAGTCCGAAACATCGGACTTCGCTGTGATCCTGAGCGAAGCAGGTGTGAAGGATTATAGAGCGGTGGGGTGGAGCGGGGATTGGAGGATTCAAGTGGGGGCGTACAAGAACGCACCCACGGTGGCAACGTTGTGAGCTCCGAACTTCTATTGCTCGCCGGCCGTAACGTTGGGCCCTCAGAATAAACAGTGATCGTAGTTCGCCAGCCCCGCCCCTTAACTCATCAACTTCGGCAGGAACAGCACGATCTCAGGGAATATGATGAGCAGTGCCAGCGTGACGGCATCCAACACGAGGAACGGCCAGACGCCCATAAAGACATCTTCCAATTTGAGCGGCACCGGCGACGCGCTGCGCACCACGTAGACATTGAGGCCGACCGGGGGCGTGATGAGTGAGATCTCGGCGAGTTTGATCGCAATAACACCGAGCCAGATCGGATCGTAACCCACCCCAGTCATGATCGGGAACATCACCGGCAGCGTCATCACCATGATCGCGATCGGGTCGATCAACATGCCGAGCACGAGATAGATCGCAGCAAACGCGAGAAGGTACATATAGGGCGGCAAACCAAGGCCGAGCAGCCAACCCGAAATCTCGGTAATCAAACCGGTATAGGTCAGGAAACGCGCCAGGATGATACCGCCTATTACGATGATAAAGATCGTCGTCGTGGTCGTGCCTGCCTCCTTGAAGGTGTCGACGAGCATTTTGGTGTTCAGGCGACCCTTGAACATCACGATGAGGAATGCGCCGAACGCCCCGACGGCGCCGGCATAGGTGGGAATGAAAAAGCCCGTGTAAATGCCGCCGATCACGAGGATGAATAGGAAGCCGATACCCCACACGCCGGTCAACGAGCGCCACTTCTCCATCCGCGAGATCTTGATGTCGGAGATCGGTGCCAGCGATGGCCGCGCTTTGACAATGAAATAGATGCCGGCCATGTAGATGGCGGCCGAGAGCAGACCCGGGATCAGTCCGGCAACGAGAAGCTGCGCAACCGACTGCTCGGTAATCACGGCATAGATGACCATCAGAATGCTCGGTGGAATGAGCGAGGCAAGCGTACCGGAAGCAGCGATACAGCCGGCGCTCAGGCGCTTATCGTAACCGAACTTGGTCATCTCCGGCATCGCCATGCGCGTAAACACCGCCGCATTGACGATCGTCGAGCCGCAGGCCGCACCAAACGCGGCCGAAGCAAGTGTAGTCGCCATGGCGAGCCCGCCCGGCAGCCGACCGAGCCAATTGTAAGCCGCGCGGTAGAGATCGGTCGTTAGTCCCGCTTGATTGGACAGAGCACCCATCAGAATGAACAGAGGGATGACGGCCAGCGTGAAGGAATTTGTCGTACTGAACGGGATGGTTGCGAGTTGAGCAAAGGCAGCATCCGGCCCGATCGTGAGATACATGCCGAGCAAGCCGCCAAGCCCGAGTGCCACGCCAATGTGGACGCCAACGGCGAGCATCACAAAGAGGGAGATGAAAACAATGACACCCGTCGTGGCCGGATCCAGCACGCACTTAATCCTTTGCTGTTCCGCCGTTCGTTTCAGGTTCGCTCGACAAGCCTTCCAAAGTCATTGCTGCCGGATCATCAGCAGGCGACTCCAGTTCCTCACCCGTCCGGACGCGCTGCAGATCTTGTAAGAGATCGATGAGCAAGCGCACAATGAGCAGCGCGGTTCCGGCTGCGAGGATGATGCGCGCTGGGTACAGTGGAAAGCGAATGAGGCCGACCGTGGCTTCCTTCAATTGAATACTGAAGATCGCTTCGTTGATCGCCTGCCACAGCAGCAGTGAGAAAAACAGCAAAGCGGCTATATCCGCAATCACATCCATCACAGCGCGGCCGCGTGGCCCCATGCGGGTATAGAGAAGCTCGACCCTGATATGGCTACGCTGGATCTGAGCGTAGGTCAAAGCTCCGAACACGATCAGCACCATAGTGCTTTCGGTTAGTTCCTTGGCGCCCGGAAGTGGGGATGCAAGAAACTGTGTGCCGATGACATCGCCGACACCAAGGAACATCGACATGAGAAGACCAAGGCCACCAATCAAAAGGATAACCAGTGCCAGTCGTTCAATGATTTTCGCGATGAGTTGCAAGGAGGCGGCCTGCGTGCGTTCACAAAAAAAGGCGGAGTGCCGATGAAAGATGCCCGGCTCTCCGCTCTGACGTCTCAGTCGTCGGTTGTTACATTTGGGACTTCCAATAGGCAGCGACCTCGGCTGCTTCCTTGCCCTTGCCCTGTTTCTTCATGGCGTCAACCCAACCGGCAAGCAGGTCAGGGGCTGCTTTGCGCCACTTGGCCATTTCACCGTCCTTGAATGGCTTGAAGACCGCACCTTTGGCTTGAGCATCCTTGATCGCCTTGGCCTCGGCGGTGCTGATCCAGTCGATGTAGGCCTGGCCTGACTTGGCAGCTTCTTCGAGGAAGATCTTTTGGATATCAGCAGGCAACTTTGCCCAGGCGCGCTTGCCAACAACGATCAGGTGGCCAGCAATGGTCATGATCGGACCGCAGCTGTACTTGCCAGGCTCATAAAGGCGGTTCGAAAGGATGTTGCCGGCATTGAGAAAGGAGTAGTCTAGCGAGCCGCGTTGCAGAGCCTCATAGACCGCGCCAACACCTACAGATACCGGCACAGCGCCGACAGCACCGTGGAGCTTTGGCACATCGGCGCCGAAACTGCGGATCTTCTTACCTTTTAGTCCCGCAACCGAGTCGCAATCCGGAGATTTACCAGTGAGGAAGTATTCCCCAAGTGGTTGCTGGAAGAGATACTGTACGTTAGCCGTATCAAGCTCCTGCTTGAAGACCGGCAACTTCTTATAGGACGAGTAAACAATCTCGATAGCCTTCTTCGCATTCGGGAAGACGAATGGGATCTGATAAGCCTTCCAGAACGGCAGGCGGTCAGGATAGTAGCCTGGCGCGACGGACGCCATGTCGATGGCACCTCGACCGGCGAGCGGTAGCAGTTCGTTGCCTTTGCCGAGACCACCGGCAAACGTCATGTCGATCTTCACTTTGCCATTGGTGCGCTTCTCGATCGTCTTCGCAAAGTCTTTCTCGACCTGGACGAACGGGCTGTTGCCAAGATAATGGCCCCAACGCAACTTGATCTCTTGTGCGTTCGCCATACCGGAAAACGCCACAGCGCCGATTGCGCCAGCCGCAATCGTCCAACTGGATACTCTGAATGTCATAACTGTCTCCCTACTTCGGCTGGCCAGGTCGCACCGCGATCCGGTTCCGACCGTGCTCGCCGCCGGTGAGGATTCACCACGCCCGAAAAAGGCTAAGCGAGAAGCTAACATTCCGCTGACACGCGGTCCACTTCATGTTGACGCTTGAGACTTGTGCAAAGTGATCATTCCTCAGTCATTGCATGCCTAGCGTCGTGCGGAGATCAGATCCGCGATGAAGCCTGGCGACGACAATTGACACAAAGCTCCAGGACTGATGTCCTCGATCTATGAACTTTGATATTACACTTTACGAGAACTTGCGGACCACGACTTACGTGCCGTTTTATCTCGCGATTGTCGACGGTGACTGGCAGAAGCTCGGGCTGAACGTCGACACCCAGCTGTCGCCGGATACCAGCCAAACCGCGGAAGCGCTGCTCGACGGTCGGAGCGATGTTTCGTGGGGTGGACCGATGCGGGTCATGTTGCACCACGACCGTGATCCTGCTTGCCCACTCGTATGCTTCGGCCAGATTGTAGCGCGCGATCCTTTCATCCTCGTTGGCCGCACACCAAAACGCCAGTTCAAGTTCTCCGATCTTACCGATAAGCGCATCGCAATTGCGACTGAAGTCCCGACACCGTGGATGACCTTCCAAGATGATCTGCAGCGCGCCGGCATCGATCCAGCCGCCATTGCTCGGGCGACGGATGCCACCATGGCAGAGAACGTCGCTCGACTGGGCAAAGGCGAGGTGGACGTAATTCAGGTATTCCAGCCCTATGCTGAGCTCGCAGTCCGTGCCGGTTTCGGGCACATCTGGCATCGTTTTTCTCTGCGCGGCGATATCGGCTTCACGACGTTCTACACCACGCGCAAGTTTGTTGCCGACAATCGCGATGTGTGCGTCAAGCTTGTGACCGGTGCGATGCAGGCTTCGAAGCGTCTGTATCGCCAGTCCGCGCACAAAACGGCAGAACGCATCGCGGGCTACTTTCCGGATCTGGAAATTGATGCACTCGCCAACATCATAACGGGTTATCGCAAGGCCGGCCTTTGGGCGCGGAGCCCTGCACTACCGGCTCCCGCCATTGTGAGGTTGAAGGCTGCGCTCTTATCCGGCGGTCTGATAGCGCGCGATATCCCCTATGACAACATTGTGGATGATACCATCGCACACGATGTCATGAACTCTTGAGCAGGAACCTTGGCTCCGATGACAAACCAGCCAAATGCAGCCTTGCCAGTGACAGATCTCTCACCATTCTTTGATGGTACGACAAGCGACAAGCGCGCGGTTGCAGCGAATGTCGCCCGCTCGTGCGAAGAGATTGGCTTCCTTGTGATCAAGGGGCATGGCCTGCCGCAGTCAACAATCGACAATGCCATAGAACTCGGTTTTTCATTCTTCGACTTGCCGGCTGAGACCAAGAACCGGTGGCATCCCACTGGACCTGCCAAGCAGCGCGGTTTTCACGGCATGGAGACTCGCGGACTGGCTTCAACGCTTGACAAGGACGCGCCGAAGGATCTGCGCGAAAGCGTGTTTCTGGGACCGGTTGACGACCATCGCGCCCACTATGCCGAGATCGCAGAAGCAGCAACAGCCTATGCGCCGAACTTGATCCCTACGGAA
This sequence comes from Hyphomicrobiaceae bacterium, assembly GCA_965247245.1. Lineage (GTDB taxonomy): Bacteria > Pseudomonadota > Alphaproteobacteria > Rhizobiales > Hyphomicrobiaceae > Tectiglobus. The sequence goes on from CBDFGV010000003.1 coordinate 43,374, forward strand.
CCAGCGGGGTTTGACGGCGCACTTGTCGATATCTATCGCGGCTTCGAGCAGTTGGCCGCTAACCTCATGCGCATCTTTGCCGTCGCGTTGGACCAGCCTGAAGATGCCTTTGCTCCTCTGATTAACCGGCATTTCTCGATCCTGAGTGTCCATCATTATCCGGCCTTGTCAGCGCCACCCAAGCCTGGGCAGCTGCGCACCGGCGCGCACACCGACTACGGCTCTCTGACGATCTTGGCGATGACAGAAGCGAATGGCGGACTTGAAGCGCAAGCACCGGACGGCAGCTGGATCCCGGTCCAGGCCGCACGCGGAGAGCTCGTCGTCAATCTCGGAGACATGATGCAGCGCTGGACCAATGACCGTTGGGTCTCAACCATGCATCGGGTTATCGCTCCTGAGGAATTGGATGATGCAGCAAGCCGCCGGATGTCGATCGGCTACTTTATGCACCCCAACTATGATGCCGAGATCGCATGTATCCCGTCCTGTCTCGGGTCAGGAGAGCGCGCCAAGTACGCACCGATTTCGGCCGGCGGCCATATTCGAGAAAAGATCGAGAAGAGCCACGCCGGTGCAGCTCCCGCCAAGACTTAGCGAACGGCGGCCTCCATCAATTTGGAGAGCGGTCCCAAGCCAGAAGCTGTTTCAAGTGACATGATCTCATCATGCACCGCCTGAGCGCCTTCATGGGTCCACAGCCGCTCGGTCAGGCTCAGATACTTATCGCGTAGCTCCGCGGGCTGGTAAGGGTCTGACCAGTCTCCGCGATTGGTTTCCGTCGCCGCCGCCAATTCACTTCCATCGGTCAGGGTAATTGACAGTCTGGCTGGACGGCGCGCCGGCAATTGTGCCGTCATGCTTGGGTCTTCGCGTACGACGACCTTAGCGGCCAGCGCCCGGATGTCCTCGCGCCCCACTTGGTCCCATGTGAAACTTCCAACGCCACTCGACTCATTAATGATGGTCGTGGCCAGAGAGAACGGCAGCGAGAACTTGCCCGCCAGCGTGTTCTGCGGTTCCGGATCATCCAGTTCGACGGCAAGCGAATAAGTATCGACCTCAATGCGCGCGATATGATCCGGGTTAAGTTGGCCATTGGCTGACGATTGGATTGTATTGAGCGCATCAAGTGCCGCGTGATTGAAACGGCAGCAGGAATGCATCTTGAAGTAATTGCGCGTCACTTCCCAACGTTCTCCGAGGTCTTCAACAACAGCCTTAGGATCAAAAGTGTCGGAAACAACTTTCCCGTAAACATGCGCCACACCATCAACCTCGCCGCAAAAGCCTGCGTCGACGAGATCGCCGGTCATAATGCCCATCTGGCCGCTCACTCCGGCAAAGGAGTTGCGCACAGTGCCACCCTCCAGCATGGTCCTGCGGCTTGTTGAAAGCCCCAGAGTTGCGCCAATATTGATGGCCGTCTTCATCTTGTCAGTATCGTAGCCGGCAAGGCGGGCAACAACGGTCGACGCATTGATCGAGCCCCAAGTGCCGTGGGGGTGCATCGTGAGGCGCAGCGCCGATCCTATTCCGACCCGCGCCCCTACGTCGTAACCAATCGCAACGGCGGCGAGGAAGTCTGCACCGCTGACGTCGTTGGCCTGTGCTGAAGCCAGCGCAGCCGGCACTGTGTGTATACCGGGATGCCCTTTCGAGAAGGTCTGACCTTCATCCATCTCCAGGAATGTGCCGGCAGTCCCATTGATAAGTGCAGCTTGGCTGGTCGATGTATTGCGAGCCGTCCCGAGGATCAAAGCCGGACCGTTGACTTGCGCATTGGCGGAAGTGTGCAAGGCCTGCATTTCCGGTTCAGCGTTGCCGCCGACAATCGCCGCGATGCAGTCAGCGACAATCAGTTTGGTCCGCTCAATGGCCGCTTCGGGAACATCGGTGGTCGGATATTCAGCTGCGAAGCGAGCAAGTTCATCGAGGTATGTCATGACGCGATCCCAATAATGGAGCAGTATGCAAGGTAACAGTACGTTGGTTCATGCTGCGTTCGCAATCGATGTCATGTCATGGGTACGATAAAAGGGAGACACAATGCATAAAGTTCTGGTCGTCGTTCCATTTCCGATGAGTGAAGAAAATCGGGCGCAACGTCGCGAACAGCTCAATGCAGTGTCGCTCGGCCCTGACATTACGTTTGAGTTTGAGAGCGTCCGCGTGGCACCACGCAACTATGTCAGCGCGGCTGACATGACCATTGCGGACTTCGGTGTGTACGAAGCCGGTGTGTCCGCTGAGGAGCGCGGTTTTCACGCGGTCTGCATCGACACAATGAGCGACTCTGGTGTCGCAGCTTTGCGTTCGGAGCTGAGCATCCCGGTCATCGGGCCGGGCCGCGCGTCCGTCCTGACAGCGCTAATGTTCGGGAATCGCTTTTCGATCCTCGCGATGTGGCCGCACTGGCAGCACCTCTACGACAAGACATTAAGCGACCTCGGGCTGCACCAGAACTGCGCATCGATCCGCAGCATCGATGCGACGCCGGATAACCAAGCCCTACTTGCTGGCAAGGAAGACGATGTTTTTCCACTCTTAGAGGCTGAAGCCAGAAAGGCCATTGAGGAAGATGGCGCTGACGTCATTCTGCTGGGCTCAACGACTATGCATCAGGCACACGGATACCTGGCCAAGCATTTGCCCGTTCCGGTCATCAATCCCGGACCGTTGACCTACAAGCTAGCCGAAGCGGCGCTGGGGCTGGGGCTGACACATAGTCGCCAGGCCTACCCGGCGTCTCCGGCACCCAAGCCTGATGTCATTCACGCCATGGTTGATGCTGCCGAGAAATTTGATCACTAATCGGACAGGGCTTGCCGCGCGGCTGCGTCTCCGGCGACTGCGCCAAATGCGACTGCAGTCAGCAATCCGTTACCGGAGAGATAGCCAGAGATGTCTGGCCCTGAAACACCGCATGCGGCTCCGCCTCCGGCAAACAGATTGGGCAGGGCCGAACCGTCTTTGCGAAGCACGCGGGCCTCACGGTCAATCATCAGGCCGCCCTGCGTGTGAAACAGCGCACCAGTGACACGCACGGCATAGTAAGGAGCCTCCAGTCCGGGCTTGTCTGTAAAGTCTCGCCCAAATGGATCCGATGCCTGACCCTTTTGGAACGAGCCAACCTCAGAGAACGTTGTGCTCAAGGCGTCCAGTGGCACACCGATCTCATCTGCAAGCGTGGTCATGCTATCGGCCGAACGGACGGCGCCAACTTTGCAGGCCTCTACAAAATCAGGGAAACCCTGCGCGAAGTCGTAGAGCCGCTGGTCGAAGATGTTCCAGGCTGTACTTTCCGGCTGTTGCAGGACAGGAATGGATTGCTCCGAATAGCCCGAATGCTCATTCGAGAAACGCCGTCCTTCGACATTGACCTGGAAACCACCTTCCATCATCAGCGCCCAGGTGATCAAAATCCCATGCGGATGAGCGAGTGAGCCATGACCCTGACAGCCGGACAGATGCCGCGCATCAGCGCCTAGGGCTGCGCCCCAGAGTATGGCGTCGCCCATGTTCCCCGCATGTCCGTAGTACGGCGCGTCGGCCATCGGTGGAATGTGCTGGCGCACGAGATCGCGATTGCCACCATAGCCGTTGCACGCGAGAACAATTGTCTGGCACCCAATTGTTTCTGATCCGCCGTCGGGTCGCTGCAGCGTAACACCCTGGACCACATCCTTATCAACCAGGAGCTCTGTGACCAGCGCAGACGTGAGCACCGGGATGCCGCTGGCCTCGACGGCATTCCCGAGCCGCGTGATCAATGCCGCGCCTGTCTTCTCCGGCGTGGTATGCATCCGATGACGGGCATGGCCGGGATAAAGAAAATCATCGAGCACAACCCACTCAAGGCCATGGTATTCTTCAAGCCAATCTAACGCCGGAGCGATAGAGTCGACCGCCAAGTTGACCAGCGTGGATTCGGATGTGTTCTTCGACTTGGCCTGGATATCCTGTTTGAAGAGTTCAGCGGTATCTTGTTCGGCCAGACCCGCTGCGCGCTGACATCGCGTACCAGCAGCCGGAATGAAACCCGATGACATTGCAGTCGAGCCCGACAGAGTGGGCTCGCGCTCAAGCACCACGACCTCGGCACCGGCATTGTGCGCCTTTAGAGCGGCGGTGAGCCCACATGCGCCGCCACCGATCACCAGTACGGGAACGTGGCTGTCGAACGCCTGGCCGGCAGCTGAGCGGATCGTGCTCATAACGCGCCTCGAATGAGGGCGACGGCTTCGGCGCAGGTCTTTACCTCCGAAACCGACGACAGAGCCGCAACCGCCGTCGTATGAGTATCCTCTGAAAAGGCAGCACAGCCGTCCGATAGCAGGATCGTATGGAAGTCACGGACATGGGCTGCGCGCAGCGTTGACGCCACGCCTCCATTGGTGACAATCCCGCAGATCATCAGCGTTTCTATTCCGGCCTTGCGCAAAACCCACTCCATGCGGGTCTGATAGAAAGCTGTGTATGCAACCTTTTCCACTGTGAGGTCAGCTGGTTGCAGCGTGTCCACCAGCTGATGCCCCCAGGCGCCGGGTTCAAAATCTCCCTTCGCCAAGAACGGACGTAGCTGCTTGAGATGAGGTGAGATAAATGGCTCACCAGCCTTGCCCGGCACGAGTGTGAATTGCGTCGAGACAATCCACCCTCCCGCTTCGCGCAGGGCGTTGGCAACCGGCAGCACACGATCCGGTAGCGCAGCGATGGAAGATGCTGACTGCCCTGCACGCCCATAAGCACCATCGGCATGCAGAAAGTCGTTCTGCAGATCGACGATCAAAAGTGCGGTTGATCCGGGTACCATTACTGAGAGCCTCTTTCGATGACCAGGTTCCAATGACTGTCGACACGACCTTGCAATCCCGGGTCAATGAAGATCGTCGTGTCTGGCTGCTCTAGCAGGCAGGGCCCGGATAGTTTCTCGTCGATGCCTAGCCTCAACCGGTCATAAACTTTGGCATCGTGCCACGCACCGTTGCAAAAAATCCGGCGTTCACCGATGACGCAGTCTGTAGCGGTCGCGGACTCGTTGGGACCGAGCACGCGCATGTCAAACGGCGGGCGCTTGCCAATCGCAACCACGCGATAGTTCACAATGCGGATCGGAATGTTGTCGAGCAGGCGACCAAAGCGGGCACGATAGCTCTCTTCGAAAGCCCTGACGATATCGGTTTGCTGCAATCCGCCATCGGGCATGGAGAGAGACCCCGCAACCGTGTGCGTCTGGCCGACGTATAGCATATCCAGTTCGAAAAGCGTTTCCCGGGCAACGAAGTCAACACCGGCCTGGGTGAGCAAGGATTGCAGCTCATCAGCGACACCGCGCAACTCAGTCTCAAGTTCTGAACAGTTAATGTCACTCAGTAACGTATTGACCGTTTTGACCCGATCATGCCGCATGTCTGCGACTACGCATCCGAGCGCTGACGTAACACCGGGATATCTTGGAACGACGGCACCGTTCAAGCCGCATTCGTTGATCAGTGCACCGGCATGAAGCGCACCACCACCGCCGAACGGCATCGCATAAAACTTTGCCGGATCATGGCCGCGCTCGATCGAGACAAGACGAATAGCACCAGCCATTTTAGCGTTAGCAACGCGGAGGATGGCTTCGGCGGCATCTTCGGCGCAAAGACCTAGCGGCTCGCCAATCGCCCGTTCAATAGACTCGCCGGCAGCGTTCAAGTCGAGTGCCGCCAGCTTGCCACCGATGGGACGCGCGGCGTTGATCCGGCCGAGGACAAGGTTGGCGTCCGTGAGCGTCGGTTCGGTATTGCCCTGGCCGTAGCAAACAGGACCCGGATCCGAACCCGCACTTTGTGGGCCGACCTGCAGGAAGCCGCCAGCATCAATTCGGGCAATGGACCCGCCCCCGGCTCCGATGGTTGTGATCTCGATCATCGGCGTGCGTATCACCATGCCGAAGTCGATTTGCGTTTGTGCTGTCAGCTCGGCCGCGTCATTGGCGATCAGTGAAACATCAAAAGAGGTGCCACCTAGATCGCACGTGATGATGTTCTCATACCCCGCCGCAGCGGCAATCGCCTGTGCCGCGCGCACGCCAGCTGCCGGTCCTGACAATGCCGTGCGCGCTGGAATAGCCTTTGCGGTGTCAACCGACATGACACCACCGTTGGACTGCACGATCATCAGATCACCAGCGAAGTCAGCGGCCCGCAATCCGCTATCAAGTCGGTCGAGGTAGGATGAGACGACGGGCTGCAAATAAGCGTTGAGGGTCGCGGTAGACAGCCGCTCAAACTCCCGGATTTCCGGCAGGATCTCTGTGGCACACGTGACGTAGGCATTGGGCCAGACATCTCGTACAGCGGCCGTAGCAAGACGCTCATTCTCGTCATTGGCGTAACTGTTGATGAAGAAAATGCAGACTGACTGGCAACCGGACGCCACCAACTGCTGTGCCTTTGCTTTCACGTCCGCGGGATCAACAGCTTGACGCACAGTCCCGTCGGCCAGTGTGCGCTCAGCTACTTCCAGGCGCAGGTTTCGTGGGACGACGGCCTCGAACTGACCCCACAGGCCCCAGGTCGTCGGACGGTCACGGCGGCGCATTTCCAGGACGTCGCGAAATCCTGCCGTTGTGATGATGCCTGTTCTCGCACCCTTGCGTTCGAGCAACGCATTGGTGCCGGTCGTCGTGCCGTGAATGATGTTGAGTATCTCACCAAAGTCCGGCAGGGCATGTGAAATGCCCTCAACCAATCCGCGGGACTGGTCATCCAAGGTCGACGGCGTCTTGACGACCTCCGCAGTGCCTTTCTCGTTGTCGAGGACGAAGATATCGGTGAAGGTTCCGCCGACATCAACGCCGACGCTGTATCGCTTGGCCATGCTCAGCGTCCGTCCTCAGTGACATACCCCATGGCAACATCATTTTCTCTGAGTTGCGGATCGCGTTCATTCGGATCGCCGTAGCCGCCACCGCCCGGTGTCTCCAAGCGTACGCGATCACCGTGTTTCAGTTTGACGCCATGAACCTTGGATGTCATTGCAGGTTCGACCGGGCTGCCGCCCTCCGGGTAGAAGAAGCGGTTGGTTGCACCGTTGCCGCCGCCAACCACGCCACGTGGGGGAAAGCGGCCGCGCTCGCCAAACAAGAACGCGTCGGCCTGCTCTTCCAGTAGTTCAATTTCATAGACCGCGCCGAGGCCACCGCGGTGCTTACCATCGCCGCCTGAATTGTTGCGCAGGGCCCATTCTGTAAACATCACAGGGTAGGCTGCCTCAAGGATCTCCAGTGGCGGAATTGTTGCCATCGATATCGGCGCATTGCCGTGGCTCAGTCCGTCACCATCGGGATGACCACCATGTCCGCCACCGAAGAAGGAGAACATCACCCAGCGGGCACCATTGGCGCGGGTGCCGGCCAGTGATAGCGCATTGATGGTGCCATAGGCGCAGCCATTGGCTCTCTCCGGTACCAGCTGCGCGATAGCTTGAAACGTGATGTCGATGAGACGCAGGATCGTCTCTGTATAACCACCAACTGGTTTGGGCGCTTCGACTGATAGGATCGACTCCGGATCGATCTTGAATGTCACCGGCTCCAACACTCCGGCATTCGCCGGGACATCATGGAAGACATGCTTCAGCGCGACGTAGCAGGCGGCGATCGTTGTTGAGCGCGCGATGTTGACCGGACCAGCACAGGCGGGTGACGAGCGTGTAAAGTCCAGGGTCAGTTGATCACCCTTGATGATCATGTCGAGGGCAATCTTCAACGGCTGATCGACAATACCATCGTTATCGAGCCAATCTTCAGCTGAGACTGTTCCATCCGGCAGGGCGCTGATCTCGGAACGCATATGGGCAGCAGCTCGCGCCTTAAACTCTCGCATCGCGCCGGCCACTGTGTCGTCGCCATATTCATCCAACAGCGCTTCCATGCGGCGCGTGCCAAGTTCCAATGCATTGATCTGGCCATTCAGGTCGCCGTAGAGTGAGTTCGGCAAGCGCGAGTTGGCAGACAAAATGTCGACGATTTCTGAACGGAACTGGCCCGCATCGTAGAGTTTCACCGGCGGAATCAGCATGCCTTCCTGGAAGCTTTCCGTGGCCACGGGATTATAGTTGCCGGGGACATTGCCGCCGACATCATGCCAATGGCCGACGGAGGCCAGATAACAGAACACCTTGCCGTTGCGGAATAGCGGCTTGACCAGGCGAAAATCGCTGAGATGAGTGCCGCCAAGATAGGGATCGTTGAAGATCCAGACGTCACCGTCCTTGGGGCCGCCATCTCCTTGAGCTTTGTCGATCACGGCCTTAACAGCGAATGCCATGACGCCGACAAAGATCGGCAGGCCAGATTTGCCCTGGGCAAGAGTTTCACCAGTTTCGGGATCATAGATGCCATGCGAGGCATCGTGTGCCTCCGCGATTATCGGGTTGAACGCGGAGCGGAACAATGTCGCGTCCATCTCGTCCGCAATCTGCTCCAGGCGTCCTTTCAGAATAGCAAGAGTAACCGCGTCAAGGCTCATGTCGTGCCGCACTCCATGGTCTGTGGGCGTCGTCTTCGAGTTGATTACGTCGTTTGTAGCGTTCAATTGCGCGAACGGCAGCAAAATCTTGCATCCGATTGTCGCCGACAGTTACCGGAGAATCGTGATCGTGCCCTTTGGACGGCAACTGGACCTCGTTCCTTGTTAGCATAATCTGAGAGGGCGCTAGGTGATCGTGTAAAGGGCTTGTCATCTCAAACGACCAAGACTACAACGAGTGTACTTGGTGCTTCGAGCCGCAAGGACGAGGCTTAAAAGGGAACCCGGTGCGCCGTACCCAACAGGGAGCAAGACCGGGGCTGTCCCCGCAACTGTAAGCGGTTGGCCCGCTCGTAATGCCACTGGCCGGATTTGGCTGGGAAGGTGAGCAAGAGGCCAATAACCGCGAGCCAGAAGACCTGCCAGGTAGTTCATTTTCCCATCGAGAGGGGCGGGTGACCCCACGAAGGAGCGCTTGCATGTCTCTGACGCCAATACTCCGTGATAAAGAGAGTCGATCCCACGATCTGACGACCATCAGTATGGTCGACAGCCTTGTTGTGACTGGCCTCCTTTGTACTGCCATCTGGGCTCTGATCGCCTTGACCATCCTGGCAACTTAGTCGGCGGCTGAACGCGCGCAGTCAGCTCGTGCCAAGCCCGAACAAGCTTTACCAGGATACACCATGCAACTCGAAGCCTCAGAGTTAACACTCGGCTATGCCGGCGTGCCACTTGTCAGCTCCTTATCGTTTGATTTGGCAGCCGGCGACGTGCTTGCGGTGGTCGGACATAACGGCTCGGGCAAGTCAACGCTGGTGAAGACGCTACTTGGCGTTATCGAACCGATATCCGGGCACTTTCATTGGACTAAGGGAAAGCCATCCACCATCGCCTATCTTGGTCAGCGGACCGAGTTCGATGGCCGATTTCCAATCCGCGTGCGCGACCTCGCTGCCATGGGCGCTTGGCGTGGCCTCGGACTACTGGGACGCTTGGGACGGGCTGAGCACCGTCGCATCGAAGATGCGCTTCACCAGACCAACATCTCCCACATCGCGGACCAACCACTGCATGTCTTATCTGCAGGCCAGCTTCAACGCGCGCTCTTTGCCCGCGCCATGGTTCAGGACGCGCCGCTGCTTTTGCTGGATGAACCGTTCACTGCGATCGACCAGACAACGGAGAGCCAGCTGCTCGATCTGATTGATGCTTGGGCCGCTGAAGGTCGTGCGGTGATCCTGGTTCTTCACGACCTCTCCGCCGTTCTACAGCACTGCAACAAAGCCCTGCTCATCGGCAATGGCATAGCCCGGTTCGGTAAGCCGCGTGAGGTTCTGACACCTGCCAATCTCGTCGAACAGAATTATCTCTCATCCAGTCAGGCGGCATGGATCGAGACGATGTTTGCCGGCCGCCAAGACAGCGCGCAATCAATCCATGCACCCGGGAGCGGCGGCCATGTTTGAGTGGCTTGACTTCGCTTTCATGAAACGGGCACTGGCAGCGACATCGGTCCTCAGCCTATCGGTGGCACCCGTTGGTGCATTTCTCGTTTTGCGCCGCCTCTCGCTCGCTGGTGAAGCCATGGCACATGCCATTGTGCCTGGCATCGTTATAGCGTTTGTGATTGCCGGCCTGTCAGTCGTGTCCATGATTGTCGGAGGAATGATTGCTGGGGTCAGTGTCGCCCTTCTGACCTCACTGCTCGCGCAAAAAACCATCATCCGAGAGGACGCAAGCCTTGCATCGCTCTACCTGATAGCGCTGGCGCTTGGGATATTCATACTCTCGGCCGCCGGATCTGCTGTGCCGCTCAAGAGCTTCCTATTCGGCTCGATCCTTGGAATCGACGATGCGACCTTGATCCTGATTGGCGCCACAGCAACGATTACGTTGGTCAGTTTTGCGATCATTCTGCGTCCGTTGATCGTCTCGACGATTGATCCCATTTTCTTCGAGAGTCAGACCCGCCATCACGGCCTGGTCGCGCACTTGTTCATGTTCCTTGTCGTGTTGAACCTGCTCGCTGCGTTCAAAGCTCTCGGGACCCTGATGGCCGTTGGTCTCATGATCCTGCCGGCGACAGCGGCTCGCTACTGGGTGTCGACGATCACGTCGTACCTCGCTTTAACATTTGGGTTTGCGCTGATCAGTTCCTGGGCCGGTCTCATAATTTCGTTCTACGCATCAGAAGTACCGTCAGGACCTGCCATTGTACTCGTTGCCGGCGCCATTTTCGCCCTCAGTCTCTTTCTAGGTCCACAGGGATTTCGACTGGCGACCCGGGCTCACGGTCGCAACGAGCAATCGCCAGAGCCACTCCAAGAGACGACCACGAATGACATCCCTAACAATATCAGATCCAAACACACTTAGTAGAAAGGAAACGTCGATATGAAGCATATCTTCTTGCAGTTGGCCGCTGGCGCAGTAGCAGCGCTCGTCCTTGCGGCGCCGGTCCAGGCAGCGAAGCTTAAGGTTGTTGCAAGCTTCTCCATTCTTGGAGACATGGTGCAGCAGGTCACCGGTGATCTTGCTTCGGTGACGACAATCGTCGGACCAAATGCTGATGCGCATGTCTACACGCCAAGTGTCAGCGATGCCCGCGCTGTCACGGAAGCAGACGTTGTTTTTGTCAACGGTCTCGGCTTTGAGACATGGTCGAAGACGCTGATCGAAACATCCGGTACCAAGGCGAAGATCTTTGTTGCAACCCAGGGCATCAAACCTCTCGAGGTCGATGGCGAAGTTGATCCGCATGCCTGGAACGCACTCACCAACGGTGTCGTCTACGTACGCAATATTGCAAAGGCCCTGGCGGAAACAGACGCCAAGAACGCTAAAACTTACGAAACAAACGCGGCGGCCTACATCAAAAAACTCCAGGCGCTGCATGATCGCACAACGAAGCAACTGGCCGGTTTGCCTAAGGGACGGCGGACCGTTGTCACAGCGCACGATGCCTTTGGTTATCTGGCCAATGCTTATGGGCTGCGGTTCCTAGCGCCAGTTGGCATTGATACCGAAGCTGAGCCCTCTGCTCGCCAGCTCGCTGATCTGATCAAGCAGCTGAAACAAGAAGAAGTCGCCGGGCTCTTTGTCGAGAACATCACCAGCCCTGCACTTGTTCAGCAAATTGCGCGCGAGACGGGCCTCAGTGTCGGTGGCCGGCTGTTCTCCGATGCTCTGTCGGCGAAGGGCGGACCCGCGACGAGCTACCTGGCGATGTTCGAACACAACCTCGGCGTTATCGTCACCGCGCTCAAGGGTAAGAGCTGACAACTGACAGGCATTAATGGAGCTGCAGCGAGTAAACCGCTTATTCAACGTGACGCTCACGGTCGCTCCATCTCGCCCCACGTCCCCATACTTCGGCCAATTTGAGTCTTCAAAGTCCCACGACTCAAATCGGTGAAGGGGCGAGGGGTGATTGTTCGACCGAGACTTGCGCAGTTGCCAGCTGCGTTACTCATGGCTGCTGTATCCCTGGCAGTGGCACAACCGGCATCTGCGAGAAACCAAAGCGTGCTGCGTTGCTGGCAAAAGCTAGATCCGCAAACCTTTGTTGAAGTCGGGCATGTGCAGCGCAATGCCGAACAGTTTTCGCGCCGCCAGCAAGCTATCAACGCAACAGGTCGACCGGCAGCACTCCTGCTGTCCTATGGCATCCAGCGGACGGCGTTTTCAGCCGGGCTTTTAGTCGGCTGGGGCGAGACCGGTTATCGCCCGCTATTTGACCTCGTGACGGCTGTCGGGCCGAGTGCCGTCATGGCACCTTTTGCCTTTGTCGGTGGCGCCGGTGATCAAGCCATCGCTGACATGTACAACTGCAAGGCACGTAATTGGAACGATTACGTGCGTATCGCGTTGCGGCATCTGGACGAACGCATGCTCATGCGTATCGGCGATGGTCACCGCGAAGGGCGGCGCTTGATGATCGCGCTCAAAGGTTCGGCCGCTCGACCGCAAACTGTGTGGGATATCGGCAAGATCGCCGCCAGCCGACATCCAGGTGCTTTACGCCAGGTGCGCAGCATAATTGCAGCTTCGGTTGATCTCACAACCCGTGTTCCGGCCCCAGGCACGCCCGTTCAGGCGGGCCAGTTCAGCCAGAGAAATCACACGTTCAGAGTGGTCGGCGCAGGCCTGCCCGTCCTGTTCAAGCCTGATCTCGCCGGCCGGATTTCCAGCTGGTACGTCGTCCACAATTCGGTTCTGTTTAAAGACGAAGTCGCCCGCTACGCAGGCCAAAGACGATCCGGCACCATCAAAAGCTTCACATCAGAGAACATCTTCCTGCGGCCTGTCTTCGATGTTGCAGCCCACGTCAAGCGAACAGGCGCGAAGTTCCGCATCGCCGTCATCCAGCCTCGGCGTTGGTTCTATCCCGAAACGGAGTTCGACCAGAAGTTCATGAAGGACATTTTCCGGCGTGCCTATCGTTACGCCAGGATGGGTCGGCTATGGCAATCAGAGCCGGTCAAAAGGTGACGGGCTCTTTGCTCCTTTTGGCCAAACCCACCCAGCTGTTGTACGGCACAATAGATCTAGAGATGAACCTTGTTACTTCTTGGTAGCAAGGTGAATTTTGAAGCTGTTCAACAACTCGTTGCTGTTGCGGTTGCCTCTTAGAACAGCCATGCGCCGACCCTGCCCATCGAACAGGACTAGCGTGATATGGGCGACCTGATGCTTGGAAGCGAAGGCCTGGCCACTGGATGATTTGATATTGGCAACTAGGTATTGAACGTTCGGGTCATCAAGATCGCTGAGTGCGCGGCGTGCTTCCTTTTGCAGAGCGCGGCAGCGCGGGCATTGCGGATCGTGAATTTGGACCACAGTAGGCTTTCCGTTGCCGACACGCGTTAGATCGTGTTCAGCGATCATGGCGGTGGTCTCGCTAACCAGATACCAGCCGGCGCCGACACTCAATGCGCCAACAATTGCCCAGTTGCGAAAACGTCCAAGGACGCTGCGTCGGTCCAGTCTCGTTGACGCGTTCGTATCTGCGGTCGAGGCTTCGTTGCCTGAGCGCTTGGTGCGCTTGTCGTGATGACGTTGCTTCTTGCTCTTGCGTTTCATAGTCAGCTCCATTTGCAGGAACCGCACTCACGAGTACGGGCATCTGCAAGGTCTCAATTCATAGCCAGCGCTAATGTCTGGCAGGGCGAAAGTGAGAAGTTTGCGCTCTCACGGGCCTTTACGACTTGCTGGTGGTTAGCAAGGCGGGACGTGAGGAGCCAGTTCTGGAGCTATCCGCGCAGCCGGGCTGAATAAGCAAAGACGTGCCAGAACATGGCCCGCCTCGAAGTATGCTGCGTGTCGGGTGGCCGGGTCAGGCTGTCGACAGCTTCGGAAGTATATTCGGGACGAGGAACTGGAGCGGCGGCGACTACTGCTACACGCTCGGGCTCCGATGGTGAGCGTGGTCTACTGGAGGCCGGAGCTGAAGCTGTCGAACCGTTGCACTTCTTTTTGTGGCGTTCAGGTGTCTTAAGTTTGAGGCAGCTGGAAACCTGGGACGCACTTGTTTCCTGATTGATCTCATGTTGAACGAGACCATATGCGACTGCGTTTCCTGCCGTTGTTGCAGTAACCAGAAGCAAAAGAGCGACAAGGCTCTGGAGCAATATCGTATATCTCAAGTGCACGGCTGCTCGCTAAAGAATCCCAGGCCACAAGGCGAAGCTAGGGTACGCGAGCACGCCTTCACGATCACCTCACAAACTTGTTAGTGGCTGCATTGGGCAATGCCGTGGAGCAATAGATCTATCGCTAGCCGGTATGTCGGAAACTATTGTTTACGTCGGCACTTTTACGTCGGCCATGGCGCGCGAAATCATTGGCTCCAAGTCTGCAAGATCAATGAATTGATCCGCGGCCCGACGTAGCTCATCTGCAACCATTGACGGCTGTGTCTCTAGTGTCGAAACGACACTCACACGCTTTCCCATCTGCCGCAGTTCGTTAACAAGCGCGGTGTACTCCCGATCACCCGAGAAAACCACGATGTGATCGAGGCTTGGTGCCAACTTTAAGGTGTCGATCGTAAACTCGACGTGCATGCGGCTGTATTCCCGTCGCTGCTCGTCCGGATTGGCTGATCTGACGGGTTTAGCGACAATTGTGTAGCCATTGTAGTCAAGCCAATCCAACAATGGCTTTACAGCCGATGGACCGTCACCCTCAACAATAGGGGTATAGTAGAGAGCGCGCACTAATCTGCAGCGTTTCCTAAAGACATTCAGTAACTGCCCATAGTCGATCCCGAATTCAAGTGCCTTGGCAGTCGAAAACAGATTGGGGCCATCGATAAAAAGAGCTGTCTTTTCATCTTCCTCAAGATCCAATGTATGATCCTCCCAGGGGACAGGTGCGAGCGACTGCAAGTCTTGAAAGTTTGCCAGACGAAATCGTTCGAATCCCCAGGCAATCTTTAATTACGTGATCTCAAACTGTTCAGTTCACAAGGGTCAGGCCTCACTGGCCTTGTAAGCAATTAGTCTCATAAACGCTTTGACCATCTCCAGATCGTGAAATTCTTTCCAGTCGTGAATCAGCCCGCTATCGATCCTCGTAATAATCCGCATGACGCCGGCGATTGTCTCGCCGGTCATACGATGGCGAAACTCGTAGGCAACCCTCATGTACTCCGTGTCCCCATCCTTTCGGAAAAGAATGGTCTCAAACCGAACCATCGCGAACTGTTCAAGAATGGTCTTCATCCGGTCCGTCATGGCTGGTTTTCCGCGAGTCTCGCCGCCGAATGGCACGACGTCCTCAGGAATGAACATGGAATATACAATATCGCGGTGAATGAACTTCAACGAGGTCTCTAGGTCCTGTCGTTCCCAGGCCTCGCAGAAGCGGGGCGTTATGCCGTCAAAATTGGACATGGAAGTGGTACCATTAGCTTAGAAGCTTGAACAACTGTTTTGGGGTTCCGTTATGAAAAGTTAGCGTTCGTACAACGGTGGCAGATTATCTTTCAGTTCAAAAAAACGTCCATCGGAAAAGGTTCTAGCGAGCAGAGAGCAAGCGGTGCAATGCCCGCGGGAGTGTCTAGAGTGAATTGGTCGCAATGTGAAGTTGAAGCACTCAGTCGCTACTGTGTACCTGCAAAACACATGAATCGCCGCAGGCGCAGAAAAAATCTGAATAATCGAGCGTTGAGCCGCTAGCGTTTTCCGACCAGGAGGCCGACTTTGGATAGAGCCGTAGTCATGAAGTCACAGGACAATGTTGCGACCTGTCTCGCCGACCTAAAGGCCGGCAGCGTCGAAACGATCAGTGTAAAGGGCGCACCGACATCCGTGACGGTCAAGCAAGACATTCCGTTCGGACACAAGATTGCCCTGTCAGATATCGCCGCCGGTGAACACATCATCAAATACGCTGAGGTGATCGGCGCTGCGTCAAAGGCTATTGTGGCTGGTGAACACGTCCATATCCACAATGTCGAGAGCATCCGGGCGCGCGGAGACAAATCATGACCCAGTTCCTGGGATATAGGCGCGCAGATGGGCGTGTTGGCGTACGCAATTTCGTGGCTGTGATTTCAGCTATGGACAACACCAATCCTTGCGCAGACCGGATTGCAAACATCGTGCCCCATGCGCAGTCAATAAGCACACCATTCGGTCGCACACAGATCGGTCATGATTTCGAGATCACCTTGCGGACATTGGCGGGCATCGGCTGTCATCCGAACGTCGCTTCGGTTCTTGTGCTCGGTTTAAGTCTGGCGTCGGCAAACGCACTCGCTGATCGTATCAGACCATCTGGTAAATCCGTTGAAGTTCTAGGTCTTCAGGAAGCCGGCAACACAATGGCACTCACAGCCCAGGGCGCGCGTATCGCGGCTGATCTCGTCGTTGCGGCGTCAGCTCAGGCCCGTCAGCCATGCGATTTTTCCGAGCTTACCATCGCGGTCGAATGCGGAGGCTCGGATACCACCTCGGGTCTGGCCGGCAATCCGACCGTTGGTCTCTTTGCGGATCGCTTCATTGATGGGGGCGGCACAATCATTCTCTCAGAGCCTGCCGAGTTCATGGGCGGTGAACATATTCTGGCGGAACGCGCTGTTGATCCGGCTGACGGGCAACGCATACTTGACATGGTGAAATGGTTTGAAGACGAGGCAATCCGAAATGGCGTCGATATGCGGGGCACAAACCCAACACCCGACAACATCGAAGGCGGCCTGACAACGCTTGAAGAAAAGTCTTTGGGTGCAATTGCAAAGGGCGGTTCCCGGCCTGTTGTCGAAGTCATCGAATATTCCGAGCATCCGACAAAGCGCGGTCTTGTCATCATGAACACGCCCTCTGCAGCCTGTGAGTCGATGACTGGCTTGCTTGGCGGCGGATCGCAGATGATCATATTCTCAACCGGGCGCGGCAACAGCATAGGCTCACCGATCTCCCCAACGGTGAAGTTGACGGGCAATCCGAACACGGCCGTGACGATGAAGGACAACATCGATGTCGATGTCAGTGCCATCATCACCGACGGTCAGTCTCTAGATGCTGCTGCAGCCGGCTTCTGGGACGACATGTTGGCCTTTGCCCAAGGCAAGTTGACACGCAGTGAGGTTTGGCAGGAGGAGCAACTTTCCGTCAGCCGCTTCGGACCCTCAGTCTGATTTTAACAATAGAGCTTATGACGGGGCCGCTCCTGTTGGCGACCAAACCATCTAGCGCGTCTTCGGCAATTCGAACCCGGCCGCGCTCTCAACATGTTTGACGATGGTTGTGATGTCAGGTTTCTCACCCGCCGTGAAAACCGCGTGCTTGTATACTAAGCGTGCGGCTTGGCAAACCCACATGGGAACACCGAGGCGCTCGCCCTGCGCGACGGCCAGATCGATATCCTTCATCAGGATGTGCATTTCTGCGCCATAGTCGAAGGATCGGGTGAGGACCGCACGCGGAAACTTGTCGAGAGTGGCGCTGTTGCGGCCCGAACCATTGTTGATGGCCTCTGTCAGAACCTCTGGGTCGACACCACCCTTGGCACCCATCACGTAGGCCTCGCTTGTCGCCGCAAACGCGACGGCGGAAAGGATGTTGTTGGTCAGCTTAAGAACTTGCGCCAGTCCCGGCTTTGCGCCGGCATTGGTGACGGGTCCCCACAGCGAGATAACCGGCATCAGGTGCTCGATGGCCTGAGGATCTCCAGACACCATCACGGACAATGTCCCGGCCCTGGCTCCAGGCGGGCCACCACTGATCGGACAGTCAACAACCGTGATACCATTCTGCTCAGCTGCTGCGGCTATCTCCTCAACCAACGGCGCACCGACAGTGCAGGTGTTGACCAGTGTCTTGATGGAGGTTCCGTGGATGACACCCTCATCTCCCAGGCAGGCCTCACGTAGAGCTTCCAATGTTGGCACGGAGACAAACACGGTCTCGAGCTGATCAGCCATATCCCGAGCGCTCGTTGCGGGGCGCGCCTGACGCTCAAGAAGCGGCTGCGTAGCTTCTGGGCGCACATCGAAAACGGTCAGTTCATGACCATCATCGAGAAACTTCTCGGCCATCGGCAGGCCCATGTTCCCAATCCCAATAAAGCCGAGTTTCATGACATGTCTCCCTTAGAAGCTGGCGACGGGGTCGCCAAACAGTCCAGCGGCTGGCGTCACACCAAGGCCAGGTCCTGTAGGGCGCGAAATATGTCCGTCGCGGATACTTATGCCGTTTTCAGCATCATAGTTTCCTTCAATGTAAGGCGCCGCCAACCAGACGCCTTCGCAAAGGTCCGGTCGGATCGTGGCACCCAGCTGCGTACAGGCAGCCGCGATGATATCGCCTCCCCAGGAGTCATCGCTGGTGTGTGGAAGATTGCGGGCTGCACAGATGTCCCGAAACGTCCGCATGTTCTGCAAGCCGCCAATACGCGTGATCTTCATGCCGAAGCCATCAACCAGACCGGTGCCTGCCGCGCTCACAACGGTGTTCAAATCCACACCGCTTTCATCGATGTAGATGGCATGGCTGACCTGCGCGCGGATCTTCTGCACGTCTTCGATCGTATTGCACGGTTGTTCCATGACAAATGGAATATCCGGACACTCTCGGCTGACACGCAAGGCGTCACGCGCCGTCCAGCCACGGTTGCCGTCCACTGTCAGCCGCATTCCACTATCTTTGATGCGCTCCCAGACTTTGCGGATGGTCTCGATATCGACTTCAACAGGGCGCCCGCCAACTTTGATTTGCAGTCGTGGAAAGCCGGCGCTGGATTTTTCTTTGGCTTCGCGCGCGACATCCTCCGGATTGCCAACGCCGATGGCATAATAAGACGGGACTCGATCGGTGTAAGCGCCACCAAGAAGGTCGGCAACGGACACACCCAGCCTTTTGCCAATCAGGTCGTGGGCTGCGATATCGATGGCCGCCTTCGCGTAGTTGTGGCCGTTAAGCAGACCGTTCATCTGATGATGGAGTTGCGTGGGCCAGCATGCCGTTCCAATCAGACCTGGTGCCATCTGCATCAAAGCTGCGCGCGCACCCAGTGCATGGGCTTCCGCATACGTCGGCCCAACCGGGCATGTTTCGCCCCAACCTTCGGTGCCATCATCCGACACAAGCCGGACGATGGTGGTGTCCAACGCCCACACACTCGCTTTGGCCATGACATAGGGACCGTTCTTGACCGGCAGATCGTGCTGATAGATGTGGATCTCAGAAATCTTCATCAAAACAGGTCCATGCAGTCGGAGCCATGTCAGTCCTTATAGTCAGTTCGGTCAGCAACGGCAGCGCCAGTCCTAAACAGTCGGCACGCCTATAGAGCAGCAGGCCAGAAAACGGCCGGTCTGTCATCAGAGACCAAGAGCCATCAATGAAATATCAGGTTGGAGCTGGTAACCGCGAAAACCTCAGCTCAGCGTCCAACTGCCGGCACAATCAGGACCAGCTTTCCGGTGTGTCCTTTGCTCATGAACTCCGTCTGAGCCTGTGCAATGTCGTGCAGCGGAAACGTCTTCGCCACGACTGGGCGTATTTCGTCGGCTTCGATGTACGCAATCAGGTTCGCGAAAACAGTGTCATCCTGAAATGTGCATCCCATCAAGGTGAGGTCCTTGAGATAGAGTGTCCGCACATCAATCTGAGCGATCGGCCCGGCAATGGCCCCAGCCGTTACGTAACGTCCGCCACGGCGTAGCACCTCAAGGAACGCAGGCCATTGTTCACCAGCGACCAGATCGACGACAACATCGACGGATTGAGACCCCAGCTCTGCTTCAAGATTGGCATCTCGGTCGACAACACGATCAGCCCCCAGTGCCAAAACATCATCCGCTTTAGCGGGCGACGTTAGTGCGATCACCGTCGCTCCGCGTCGTTTGGCAAGTTGCACCGCAGCCGAACCAACACCGCCGGAGGCACCGCTGATGAGGACGGTTTCCGCACCGACGGTGGCTCTCTGCAGCATGTTTTCAGCCGTAGAGTAGGCGCAGGGGATCGATGCCAGCTCCGCATCAGACCAATCGCAATTGACGGTATGGGTCTCACGCGCAGGCGCTACGACGAACTGCGCAAACCCACCATCGCACTCGCTGCCCAGCGTCCAGCACTCGAATGGCCGATAATCAACGTAGCTCCGGAGCATGTTGCGCACGATTACGCGCTCGCCCACTCGAGATTGGTCGACATCACCGCCAACGGCTGCAATCCGGCCGCACACATCGGCACCTTGAATGCGAGGAAAAGCCATGGCCGCGCCGGACCATGTCGCATCATCGGAATCGACGGTATCAATCCCGCTGAGACCACCGGCATTCGTATCGCCCTCGACAGATTTTGAATACCAACCGATACGCGTATTGATGTCGGTGTTGTTGATCCCCGCGGCGGCGACCTCGATGAGGACTTCCCCGGCAGCCGGCTTCGGTACGGGGGCATCTGTACGATACTCAAGCTTGTCGAGCCCGCCATGTCCAGTCAGCAGGACGGCTGCCATCGTGTCTGGGATCATTGCCTTGCCTCGCCTCAAGAGCAAATTTAATGGAAGGCCGACAGCATCTAGCGAACGACAAGCTCAGTCAATGCAACCTGCAGACCGGCATGTGCCTTAGATCATGGGCAGACAGGGCTTAGCCTCGCGGCACCGTCTCGTCGCTCATTGCCATGGCCGCAAGCTTGTTGCGAGTATTCTTGAGGCGCGGACAGTTCAAGCGATCTTTGAGTGGGCTGTTGGGGTCGATTTCTTTGTGGCAAACGAGGCATTGGTCTGCATCAGACAGCGCATTGAGGCCGCCGCAGCTACCTTTGATCGTCCGCCCGGAGAAGATGACACCAAGCGACATGCCTAGCACAGCAAGCATTAGAATAATGAAGGCGAGGGCAAATGTTTCCAACGAACCGGTATCCTTCGCTTAGCTTCCGCTCTTAATATCCATAAACTTCGGGCTCATCAATACGCCAAAGCCGTCCGCAGCCTTCTGATCACCAGACTTGGCGTTGCCTTTGGAGATAAACAAGGCTGCCAGGTTGTGCTTTTTGGCGATTTCCATTCCGCGGTCCTGACCGGCAACCAGCAATGCGGTTGCCCATGCATCTGCAAGCATGGCGTTGCGAGCCAGGACTGTGACAGATGCAGTGCGGTGCCTGATTGGTTGGCCTGTCTTTGGATTGAGAATGTGGGAGTAGCGCACGCCTGCATGCTCTTTGTAGTTTCGATAGTCGCCTGATGTCGCCATTCCGAGGTTGCTGATATCCACGGTCACCTGAACCCGGCGACTGGAGGCATCTGGTCTTTCGATCCCGATTCGCCATTTCTGGCCGCGTTCGTTAACTCCGCGGGTAACCAGGTCGCCACCAATCTCGACCATATAGTTCTCAACGTTGAAGGTCGTCAGAACTGCAGCCACCTCATCGACACCGAATCCTTTGGCGATTGCAGAGAGATTGATCGTCACCTGGTCATCACGCTTGGCCAGCGTCGATGCACTACGATCAAGCTTCAACAGCTTCAACTGACCGACTTGGGCCTGTGCCTCAGCGATCTTCTCAGGCGCCGGCAGAGGTGTCTCGGCTTTGCGTGTTCCAAATCCCCAAAGCTCGATCAATGGGGCGAGTGTGACATCGAACAGGCCGCCGCTGTCGCGATGCACTTCGTTGGCAGCCGTAATCACCTGCGCCAACATTTCGGAAACTGCGACAGGAGCGGTCTTTCGTGTTGCATTAAAGCGTGAAATCTCTGACGTAGGGTCCCAGTTTGACAGATGTTTATTGACGCGCGTCAGGGTAGCTTCTATCGCCTTACCCAGGTCTTCTGATGATGTAGCCGCTGGTGCAATGGCAATGACATTGTACGTCGTGCCCATCGTTTTTCCAGAATAGCGAAGCGTGACATTGCCCGGCTGGCATGAGCTGCACAAAATGAGTGCAATGGGGAGAAGTAGAAAGGTCGTGACGGGGTGAGTGCGCATCGAAGAACCATTGAGTGGTTGGATGCTATCGTTAGAAGTCCGTTCAAGCTTCAAGTCAACGAGACATCCTATGATTCCCAGCCAACGACAGCCTCGAAACAGGCGACTATCGTTGCAGCTGAGGATTTAGTATCAACCAAGTGTATCGGTTTGGAAACGAGCTCGATTCTAGTCAACATCACCAGAGCAAGGTGAGAAAATGCGAGAATTCCGATTGCGCAAGGGCCTGGATCTCCCGGTCATGGGCGTTCCGAAGCAAGAGATATCTGACGCACTCAGCGTCCAGTCGGTCGCAGTTGTCGGGCCTGACTATATCGGTTTGAAGCCACGTCTGAGCCTGCAGGAAGGTGATCCGATCAAGCGCGGTGAGCCGCTGTTCTTCAATCGCGATACAGCCGATGTCAAAGTTGTCGCGCCCGTCTCTGGTCGGATCAAGGCGATTCATCGCGGCCCGCGCCGTGTTCTTGAGAGCATTGTCATTGATAGTATCGATGTTGCCGACCAAGGCGTCGACTTCTCGGCGCTCGGCAGTGACGCGGATGCTGCAGGCATTGCTGAGAAACTCTGTGCTGCTGGTCTGTGGACATCGTTTCGCACGCGGCCTTACTCAAAAGTTCCAGCTTCCGATGAACGGCCGAGCGCAATCTTCGTGACAGCGATGGATACCGAGCCCCTCGCGCCAAGCGCAGAGTTGATCATTTCCAGATCTGCCGAACACTTTGAGCGTGGTCTGACAACCATCGCCAAGTTGAGCGAGGGTAAGACTTACCTCTGCCAGGAGATTGGCGCCGACATTCCAGGTGGCAGCGTGAATGGCGTTGAGGCAGTGGGTTTTGCCGGCCCGCACCCAGCCGGTCTTGCCGGAACACACATTCACTTCGTGCAGCCGCCATCCTCGACCGAGGCCGTTTGGACGATCAGTTACCAGGACGTCATTGCTATCGGAGCATTGATGAAGTCGGGCTTCTTGGATCCAAAACGCGTCGTGGCGGTCGGCGGTCCACGGTGCAAGGAGCCGCGGCTGCTGGAAACTTTGACAGGCGCGTCTTTGGTTGACCTGACAGATCAGGACCGGCCATCCGATGTTCCGGTGCGACTGGTTTCAGGCTCGATCCTGAGCGGACGCGCCGCAACGGATACGACGGCCTACCTGGGTCGATATGCACGCCAGATCACGATCATCGAAGAGGATCACAAGCAGAACTTGTTCGGTTGGATCAGGCCGATGGCCCACAAGTTTGCGACTCAGCCGGTGCTTGGCTCTGCATTTTCCCGGAAGCTCTACGATCTAACGTCGAACCTGAACGGCGGCCGACGCGCTATGGTGCCGACCGGGAACTTCGAGCGGCTGATGCCGCAGGATTATCTACCGACACAGCTCCTGCGCGCGTTGTTGGTTATGGATACCGATACGGCTCAGGCGCTCGGTGCGCTGGAGCTTGATGAGGAAGACTTGAGCCTGGTTGGGTTCGCCTGCCCCGCCAAGTATGAGTACGGCCTGGCACTGCGTGACTGCTTGGAAAAGATTGAATTGGACGGTTAACGAAATGAGTCTGCGCTCCTTTTTCGACCGCATCGAGCCGCACTTCCAAAAAGGCGGCAAGTGGGAACGCTATTTCCCAATGTATGAGATGGTCGAGAGCTTCATCTATACGCCGAAGACTGTGACGACGATGGCGCCGCATGCCCGCTCGCACATCGATATGAAGCGGATCATGACGTACGTCGTCATCTCGACGATCCCTTGCATCCTGTTTGGTTGGTACAACACAGGTCTGCAGGTCAATTCGGCGATCGCCATTCATGGTGAGTCCGGCTGGCGCTCAGCGATCATATCCTTGCTGGGGATTGGTTTCGATCCCAACAGTGTGCTCGGCAACATGTTCCACGGCGCGCTGTACTTCTTCCCCATCTATATAACGACGTTGATCGCAGGTGGGTTCTGGGAAGTACTCTTCGCCACGGTCAGGCGGCACGAGGTCAACGAGGGCTTCCTCGTCACGTCTATGCTCTACACCTTGATCATGCCTCCGGATGTACCGCTCTGGCAGGTCGCCCTTGGCATTTCATTCGGTGTGGTGATTGGCAAGGAGGTTTTCGGTGGCACCGGCAAGAACTTCCTGAACCCGGCGCTGGTCGGTCGCGCATTCTTATACTTCGCTTATCCGGCACAGATGTCCGGCGATGCTATTTGGACCCCGGTGGACGGCTTTTCAGGCGCAACGGCTCTCGCCATCTCAGCATCCGATGGCTTCCAGACGCTGCCAAGTCAGGGCATCACCTGGATGGATGCGTTCGTCGGAACCATTCAGGGCTGTCTTGGTGAAACCTCAACGATTGCCTGTCTTATCGGGTTGGCGTTCCTGTTGTTCACAAGGATCGCCAACTGGCGCCTGATTGTGGGCTGTTTGGCGGGCATGATCGGGTTTTCTCTGCTGCTCAACGCCATCGGGTCGGACACCAACCCGATGTTTGCCATGCCTTGGTACTGGCACCTCGTCATCGGCGGCTATGCCTTTGGCCTGGCATTCATGGTGACTGAACCGGTATCGGCATCGCACACCAACATGGGACGCTTCTACTATGGTGCGCTCATTGGCATCATGGTTGTGCTGATCCGGGTACTCAATCCGGCCTTCCCGGAAGGCATGATGCTGGCTATTCTATTCGGCAACGTGTTTGCACCGCTCATTGATTACTTTGTCGTCCAGGCAAACATCCGTCGGAGGGCGAAACGCCATGTCTGATCAGGATAAGAGTGACGTGAACGAGAAGCCTCGCAATCCGATTATGCGCTTCTTCGCGCAACCGGCGGATTCAATCGGCAAGACGATCTTTGTAGCTGTATCCGTCTGCCTGGTTGCGTCCATGATCGTCTCAGCTGCGGCGGTGGTTCTCAAACCCCAGCAAGAGGCTAACAAGAAACTCGACAAGTATGTCAACGTGCTTCAGGTGGCCGGGCTCTATAAGGAGGGCACGGACGTCGAGCAGGCGTTTGCTGCATTTGAGCCGCGCATTCTGGAGCTGGAAACCGGCAAATTTGTTGATCAGTTCGACGTCAAGACATTCGATGACCGTGCCGTCGCTGCAGACCCAAAGTTGTCCGTTGCATTGACGGACGATCCGGCAGGCATTGGGCGCAAAGCGAAGTATAGATTGATCTACCTGTTGCGTGACAACGCCGGCAAAGTCGACAAAGTCATTCTACCCATTCATGGCTACGGTCTATGGTCAACGCTCTACGGCTTCATCGCCGTCGAAGAGAATGGCAACGATATCTACGGCCTGCAGTTCTATGAACATGCAGAGACGCCTGGATTGGGTGCCGAAGTCGACAATCCGAAGTGGAAGGCCATGTGGTCGGGTAAGAAGCTACAGGATGGCGACGGCAAGCTACAAATCACGGTTGCCAAAAGCGCCCCGCAGGCCGGCGAGGACTTCCACGTTGACGCGCTGTCCGGCGCAACGTTGACGTCAGTCGGCGTCGATAACCTTGTCAAATTCTGGATGGGCAAGGACGGCTACGCAAAGTTTCTCACGAACCTCAAGGCTGGAGACATCTGATGTCGCAAACCCGAAAACAGCTGCTGGTTGACCCACTCGTCGATACCAACCCGATCACGCTTCAGGTGCTGGGGATCTGCTCTGCTTTGGCGGTTACGACGTCGATGCAGGTTGCAGCCGTGATGTCGATCGCGGTGATCTTCGTCACCGGTTTCTCGTCGCTGTTCATATCGATGCTGCGCCATCACACGCCAAACTCGATCCGGATTATCGTCCAGATGGTGGTCATCGCCTCGCTGGTGATTCTGGTAGATCAAATCTTGAAAGCCTATGCTTTCGAGATCTCAAAGACGCTCTCGGTTTTCGTCGGCCTCATCATCACCAACTGCATTGTGATGGGGCGCGCTGAAGCTTTCGCAATGAAGAACCCACCCATCGCGTCCTTCATCGACGGTGTCGGTAACGGCATGGGCTATGGCTTGATCCTGATGATGGTGGCATTCGTCCGGGAGTTGTTCGGCGCGGGCAGCATCTTCGGCGTAACGATCCTGCAGAAAGTGACAGAAGGTGGTTGGTATGTGCCCAACGGCCTGCTGCTGCTGCCGCCATCGGCTTTCTTCATTATCGGCTTGATCATATGGGCCTTCCGCACCTGGAAGCCAGCACAAGTCGAAGAGCGTGAATACAAAATCCAGGCAGTGGAGGCGCACTAATGGAGGGGCTGATCTCTCTCGCTGTTAAGGCGATCTTCGTTGAAAACCTCGCGCTGAGTTTCTTCCTCGGCATGTGCACGTTCATCGCGGTTTCGAAGAAGATCGCAACGGCCATTGGTCTCGGCATCTCTGTGATGGTCGTGCAGGCGATCACCGTGCCAACCAATAACCTGCTGCTCAACTATCTTCTGAAGCCGGGAGCACTGGCATGGGCCGGGTTTCCCGATGTCGACCTGACATTCCTGGGTCTGATCACTTACATCGGCGTGATCGCCGCGATGGTTCAGATCCTAGAGATGACTCTCGATAAGTTTTTCCCGGCGCTCTACAACGCGCTGGGTATCTTCTTGCCATTGATCACTGTGAACTGTGCCATCCTGGGTGGCTCGTTGTTCATGGTCGAGCGCGATTACACTCTGGCGGAGTCGGTGACCTACGGAGTTTCATCAGGTTTCGGCTGGGCCTTGGCGATCACGGCTATGGCAGGCGTGCGCGAAAAGCTCAAGTACTCAGACATTCCTGACGGGTTGCAAGGGCTAGGCATTACGTTCATCACGGCAGGCCTGATGGCAATGGCATTCATGTCTTT
This sequence comes from Hyphomicrobiaceae bacterium, assembly GCA_965247245.1. Taxonomy (GTDB): domain Bacteria; phylum Pseudomonadota; class Alphaproteobacteria; order Rhizobiales; family Hyphomicrobiaceae; genus Tectiglobus. Next base: position 70,143 of record CBDFGV010000003.1, read on the forward strand.
CAGCGGTGTGAAACTCTAAGGGCGGAACAGCTGTTATGGAAACATTCGGACTTGGCGTCTTACTGTTCACCTTGATCGTCCTCAGCCTTGTGACGGTGATCTTGTTTGCGCGCAACGCGCTCGTGTCGACAGGCGATGTCAACATCACGATCAACGGCGAGAAGACGATCGCTGTACCTGCTGGTGGGAAACTGCTGCAGACACTTGCCGCTGAAAAGCTCTTTGTCCCGTCGGCATGCGGTGGTGGCGGCACCTGTGCCCAGTGTCGGGTCCGCATTCTGTCCGGTGGTGGTTCCATCCTGCCGACCGAACTCAGCCACATCACGAAGCGAGAGGCCAATCACGGTGATCGCCTGTCTTGTCAGGTCGCTGTCAAGCAAGACATGGAAGTTGAAGTCCCGGAAGAGGTCTTCGGCGTCAAGAAGTGGGAATGTACAGTCCGCTCGAATGACAACGTGGCGACATTCATTAAAGAGCTGGTCCTCGAACTTCCCGAGGGCGAGAACGTCAATTTCCGCGCCGGTGGCTATATTCAGATTGAAGCTCCGCCACACAAGCTCAACTACACTGACTTCGAGGTTGCCGACGAATATCGCGAGGATTGGGACAAGTTCAATCTCTGGCAATACAACTCAACCGTGTCGGAGTCTATTGAGCGCGCCTATTCAATGGCGAACTATCCGGAGGAGAAGGGCATCATCATGCTCAATGTCCGGGTCGCCTCACCACCGCCGGGCTCGACCGGTATTCCAGCCGGCCAGATGTCGTCTTACATCTTCGACCTGAAGCCTGGAGATAAAGTCACGATCTCGGGCCCGTTCGGTGAGTTCTTCGCCAGAGAAACCAAGAAAGAAATGATTTTTGTCGGCGGCGGCGCCGGTATGGCGCCGATGCGCAGTCACATCTTTGATCAGCTTCGCCGCATCAAGACCGACCGTAAGATCACTTTCTGGTACGGTGCCCGCTCCAAGCGTGAAATGTTTTATGTCGAAGACTTCGATGGTCTCGACGAAACGAACGACAATTTCAAATGGCACGTCGCTCTGTCGGATGCACTCCCCGAAGATGACTGGGATGGTCATACCGGCTTCATTCACAATGTCCTCTTCGAGCAATACCTCAAGGATCACCCTGCGCCTGAAGACTGCGAGTACTATTTGTGCGGTCCGCCAATCATGAACCAGTCCGTCATCAATATGCTGGTTGAACTTGGTGTTGACCGCGAAGACATCATGCTGGACGACTTCGGCGGCTAACCCGCACCAAAGACACAAAAAATGGCCGCGGTGCGTTCGTGCAGCGCGGCCTTGCGATTGTGTCGCTTTGCCGTTGTGTCGCTAGCAAGAGCTAGGCTTGAACCATCAACAGTTTGAACGCGCCGACTTAACCGACAATCATCTGCTTCATCCGGAGCGCTTCGTATTCGAGCTCGTTCAAGCGGAAATTGACGACATCACCGATAGTGATCAGGCCGAGTAACTGCCCATTGCTATCGGTGACAGGCATATGGCGAAAGCGTCCATCTGTCATTTTGCGCAGCACACCAATGAGCTGGTCCGACGGCGTGCAGGTCACAACTTCGCTGGTCATCAGGTCTTCAACCTTCTGCGGCAGCGTCTGGCCGGGCGTGTCCGCCATGCGGCGCACGATATCACGCTCCGATAGAATGCCCACCATCTTGCCGGCATCGTCCGTGACGAGGACAGCTCCGATACGCTTGTCACGCAACAGCATGACGACCGTTTCGATTGTCTGATCTGGGCGGACCGAAAAGATATCGTTGCCCTTCTTGTCCAGTAGGGTAGCAACGGTCGAGTTCTGGGCTGACATGTTGGACTGCACGGATTGGCTCACGGTTGGAGCATGATCCTTGTCACCGCGTGTTGGTGCCTGATAGCTGCTGGGCATTGCGTCCTCCTAGGTTAGGTTCGTCGGCTCCCTGGCTGTCAACTTCCTGCTCTTTCCCGGCGGGTCGTACGTAGCAATCTGGCAATGAAGCCACGAATTGAAATCAAAGGAAAGCACTTGTTCTCAGCCTCCTTACATTTGACCCCGCTCTCGGCCACCGCTCTCATCTTGCTTGCCGTTGTCGCCGGTTATCGCTACCGCCAAAACTGGCAACAGGAAGGGCCGTTATGGAAGGCCTGGGTTTACGGGATTGTTGCCGGTGGATCTCTGGCACTCTTGGCGTTTACACCGCTGCAATTCAGCAGCTGACTGCGAAGGCTAAGGAACCAGGCACACGGCGCGTTGGTCCTACAAGGTAAGAGCTGTCGAAGCGAACCAGACGCGCATTTGGCAAGTCTCAGGTCGAAACACTTTCGTCAAATTCAAATTGCAACCATAGATTGCTGATAATGGAATTTAAACTCTAAAGTCGTAATTTGCGAGCGTACGTTCGACCAAATCTTTGCCGGCGGGGCAAGACCAACGGGGAATGCCGATCCACTCGGGGTTAGTGGACTGCTCTTCGCAAGAAACAAAGATTGGTGAGTTTTGAGTACGGTCACCAGGTGGCTGGTCTAGGGGAATGTCGTCAGTGGATAGGAAAGTCGCCGACAAAGCGCCAGTCCAAACCGATCAAAGCGAAGAGATCGGCCAAAGTGATTTGGTAGCGACGCTTCTGGCAGAGAATGCGCGGTTGCAGAATCGGTTGCTTGAACAGCAACAGCGCGCCGATCTTTACGAAGGTGTGTTTCACAGCCTCTCTGACGCAATGCTCATTGCGGACAAGAACCGGGTGATCACGGTTTGTAACCCGGCGGTAGAGGCCGTCTTTGGATATACGTCTCAAGACCTGATCGGCAACACAACAGCGATGCTCTACGAGAGCCAGTCCGAATATGAAGCTCAGGGGCGAGAACGCTTCAATCTCTCTGCTGAAGAGAAATCCAAGCCATACAGTGTCAATTACCGGCGTAAAGACAACGAGGTCTTCATCGGCGAAACGGTTGGGACTCCAATCCGCTGTCAGAAGGACAAGCTACTGGGATTCCTGGGCGCCATTCGCGATGTAACGCGCCGCGAGAAGAAGACAACCGAAGTCTTGGAGAACGAGAAGCTTCTCGATCTCATTGCAAATTCCCTACCGGAACTAGTTGCCTATGTTGATAGCACCGGCACCATGCGCTTCGTCAATTCAACGGGCGAGCAATGGTACAACGCCAAGAAGTCCGATCTCATCGGGCGCCCGGTAGCCGGCATCCTAGGACCGGAAGCGACGAAAGTCGTCCGCCCGCTCTATGAGGCTGCTTTTGCTGGAAACACTATCAAGGAACGGCGCGAACTAACGTATCCTGACGGTGTGCATCGGCACGTCGAGATTTCGTACGTGCCTGACGTCATTGCAGATGGGACTGTCGTCGGTATGGTCGCGCTGGTCGTTGATGTCTCAGAGCAGCACGCCGTTGAGAGTGAGTTGCGCACCGCGAAGACACGGTTCTCCGACGCGATCGAAGCGATCCCCGACGGGTTTGCCTACTATGACTGCGAAGATCGCTTGCAGATCTTCAATAGCCAATACCATCGCATCTATTCCAGCAGCACCGACAAGATCGCGATCGGTTACACTTTCGAGGAGATTATTCGCGACGGCGTGGCGAGAGGGCACTATCCGGAAGCCATCGGTTGCGAGGAAGAGTGGGTCCGGAGCCGGCTGGCGACACACCGATCTCCACAGGGCGCACTCGAACAGCAGCTCGCAGATGGCAAATGGGTGAAGATTGACGAGCGCCGGACCTGCGATGGTGGGATTGTTGGCGTCCGGGTTGATATAACGGAGCTCAAGCATCGTGAGGAAGAGTTGCGACGCCTCTCGGTAACCGATCACCTGACAGGATTGGAAAACCGCAGGGCCTTTCTCTATCATTTGCACGAGACCATGAATTCGGCTGATCGCCACCGCCGCCTGATGGCAGTGCTGTTGATTGATATCGATCGCTTCAAGGCCATCAACGATACCTATGGACATGCTGCCGGCGATGAGGTCCTCAAGACTGTTGCCGAACTCATCACCGCCGAGCTGCGCGGTCAGGATCGTGCGTGCCGCTATGGCGGAGAGGAGTTCGCAGTCTTTCTGCCAGACACCAGCCTTGGCGGTGCCTATGCCACGGCCGAACGGATTAGGCAGATCATTTCAGCACGGGAGATTTCCTGCAACGATGCCGCGATTTGCACATCAGTCAGTATCGGCGTCGCGCAGATCGACGACCGTGATGATCGCTATGAAGATGCGCTATGTCGTGCGGATGAAGCACTCTATCTTGCCAAGGAAAGCGGACGGAACCGGGTCCGAGTGAAAGCCCATGCTAGCGTCACAGACGAGTCCGATAGCGGCACTGCTGTAGCCTAAACCTGCGCCAGTCACGACTCCGAAGGTCTCTTCGACCTCAGTATTGGATTCGACTCGTCGCAGCTCCATCAACAACAAGGTTGGTCCCGCTGATGTAGCTGGCTGCCGGGCTTGCCAGGAAGACCACTGCGTTGGCGACTTCCTCTGGCGATCCAAGTCGTCCCATCGGGCATCGCGCGATCGCAGCCGCGTAGGCGTCAGGCGCCTCACGCTTTCTGACATCCCACACGCCACCTTCAAAGTAGATCGCGCCGGGCGAGACCGTATTAGCGCGGATACCTTTGCTTCCGAGGTTGGTGCTTAGGCCAGACAAGTAGCTAATCAGGGCAGCCTTGACGCCGCTGTAGGCGCGAACACCACCGGCCGTATTGATGGCCGCTGTGCTCGATATGGCAACGATTGAAGCAGCGTCTGACGCCTCAAGGTAAGGCATCGCCGCTTCGACAGTGCGCACTGTTCCAAGTATGTCGACTTCCAGGCCTTTGCGCCAGGCATCTACGTCCGCGCCGCCAACTAAGGCGCTGGCATTGGGAATGATGATATCCAAACCGCCGAGCACATCAGCAGTATCGGCGATCCATTGGCGCAACTGGGCATCGTCAGCAACGTCAACCGCACCTCCGATTACTTGGACGCTTTTGCCACCAAGACCAGCGGTTGCGCCATCAACCTCCGCTTTGTCACGGGCGCAAAAGCCAACGTGGCATCCTTCTGCAACGAGGAGTTCGACGATCTGGCGGCCAATTCCGCGAGTGCCGCCGGTGACAATTGCGCGCTTTCCCGCAAGACCAAGATCCATGAACTACTTCCTCCCTGATGATCTTCGCTATAGTGGACGCCAGATCAACGTCACGACAACTCTCTGGGAGGATTTCCACTATGGCCTATGAGTTCAAGCTTATGCGCGTGGATATCCAGGGCCGGATTGCGACGGTGACTATCGACAATCCACCGGTCAACGTTATTACTATGGCGCTTTTTGCCGAACTGGATGCGCTGTCCAGTGAGCTTAAGGCCGATCCTGATCTGACGGTCGTCATCATGCGCAGCGCTGATCCGGATTTCTTCCTGGCCCACTTCGATGTTGCTGCGATCCTCGAACGACCCATCGGGTTCGAACCGCAGCGGGACGCCCAGATCAAGCCATTTCATGTTCTGTGCGAGCGCTTCCGCACCATGAACAAAGTGATCATCGGCCAGATCGAAGGGCGTGTCGGCGGCGGCGGCAGCGAACTTGCTGCAGCGTTTGACATGCGGTTCGGCGTCCGCGGTCAAACGCGGGTCAATCAGATGGAAGTACCGCTTGGGATTATTCCCGGCGGTACCGGCACGCAACGCCTGCCCCGCCTATTGGGGCGGGGGCGCGCTCTGGAACTTATCTTGAGTGGCGATGACATGGATGCTGAAACCGCCGAGCGCTGGGGTTATCTCAATCGGATCTTCGAGCCGGACGCGATTGGACCTTTCGTCGATGGTCTGGCTCAACGCATTGCATCATTCCCGCCAGCAGCGGTTCGGTTGGCCAAGCAATCAGTTAATCAAGCTGATAAGCCATGGCTCGATGGGTTGTTCGAGGAAGCCTACTTGTTTGAGCGACTCCTGCGCACCGACGATGCGCGCCGCAACATGCAACGGTTCCTCGAAATTGGCGGACAAACGCGCGATGGCGAATTGCGCATGGATGAGCTCTGCGCCGAACTCGGTGACACCGGCTTGGAACAGTAAGCAGCGGCGCAGAGATTCATTTCTGATGCCACCTCTGCTCCCCAAGCCGCTCGCCGCGTCGCTATGGTAACCTGAAACAGCACGACGAAGGGCCTTAGCGCACGGCAACGAGGCACGCGTAGTTCTCAGCTGCCGTCGGGGTGTCAATGTTCGGCTCAAGATGGGCAATTGATTTTGGATCTGAGAAGCCAGCCTTACGGAGAAAGTCGAGGTGGATATCAATCTCGAAGCGTCCGGGCTCATAGTCCCAGCTGGTCCCGTCAGGCTTGATGAAGTCTCCGTTCACCAGAACTCCGCCAACGGGGAGCGTCTCATAGCATCGGGCATAAACATCTGCGACAGGATCGCGGCCACCCAGATCGTGAAGTGCCCATGTCGATATGATCGCGTCTGGCTGGCGTGAAAGTTTTTGCGGCCAGGCCTGATCCATCAGGTCCGCATTTGTGAAGGTTACACGGGGTACGAGTTCACCGATTGTCTCGCGGGCAACATCGAAGAAAACCTCGGAAAAATCGAGCGCCTCGTAGGTCATCGCCGTATGCCGCTCGAGGATATGACGCGCCATGTAGCCAGGACCCGTACCAAGCTCGACAACATGCGGAGCTTCCTTGCCAAGTGCGTTGACCTGATCGAGGATCATGTCAAACAGCTGTAGGCGGGGCTCGGTTGGCACAAACCTGCTGGCCCACCCACGCACAAACTCGGCATCATGAAACTCGTGCTGTGCACCCACAAAGCCTGACATGTCTCACTCCCTTATATGTCATTTTGAATTGCAGTACTCGCGTGGCTGGCGGATCAGTGGTTGTTGCCAGGCCAACGGACAACTCGCGCGGTCTTGTTCAGCTGCCCCAGACTTGCTTGAAAACACGCTTGAAGTTGCCGCCAAGATATCCCCGAATGTGCTCCTCACGCCAACCACGCGCGACGAGTGCTTCTGTGATCCTCGGCAAATCGCTATGCTTGTTGCAGTCGGAAAGGTAGCGCTCCGGGATCGCCTCGCCAAATGTACGATTAAAGCGATTGATACCTTCCCAGCGGCGCCAGTGGCCGCGTTCGAATGCCATTCTTTGGTAGTTGCTGCCGGTCGCGAGATCAGTTCCGAAGCCAACGTGATCAATCCCGGCCACATCGACCAAGTAATCCAGATGGCGGTAGAAATCATCAAGTGATGGTTTGCGGTTCGGATCCTGATCCCAGCACATTGGTCCATAGATGCTGGCACCGATGACACCGCCTTTCGCTGCCACCGCCTTGATGATGTCGTCGGTTTTGTTGCGCTCCAATTCTGCGAGCGCGCGGGCATTGGCATGCGTAATAAGAACCGGATGCTCGGAGTGATCGATCACATCAAACATCGTGCGTTGGCCGACATGACTGAGATCAATGGCGATACCGAGCTCATTCATGATCCGGACAGCATCGCGACCTAGCAACGTAAGTCCTGCCTCCTCCGGTTCCAGGCAGCCATCGCCGAATGCATTACGATAGTTATAGGTGAGCTGCATGATGCGCAGCCCGAGGCGACGAAAGAAATGGAAGCGATCAAGTTCGTCAGCGACCGGCCGCGAATTCTGCCAGCCCAGAACAATACCCACTTTTCCATCAGCCTTGGCCTTGTCGAGATCCTGACTGGTCTCGATTTGCCGGAACGGTGTCTCAGGTCTGGCCAATAGTCCATGCCACCGCGCGATCTCTTCGCAAGCCTGCGGGAAGTCAGCCTCGAAATGACAGGTGGTGACGTTGATCGCATTGATGCCGCCAGCGATGAGATCACTTGCATCGCCGTCGCAATGGTAGACCAAGCCATCAATCACCAAGGCATCATCATGCAGGCTCATGCAGAGGTTCCTTCCTGAACGGGTTACAGTGGCGCGCCGACAGCTTCGGCCAATGTGCGCTGATAGAAAGCCAGAGCCGGCTCATTGCGGCCGTAGATAACTTTATCAAGTGCACCACTATTGAACGCTTTCTGTGCCCCAGCACCCGTTGGGAAGTCTTCGCTTTGCACCGTGCGAATGGTCAGATCCATGTTGCGATCCCAATGCGTACGAGCCTTTTCCGTGGTTGCAGGCTCCGGAATGTAGAACTCCAGAAAGACGTGGCTGCGGTCGGTCCGGTTGTCGGTCGGGAACACACGCCAAATCTCAGCATGATCAATTTGCATGACCACGACGGTGTTCGGGAAGAGCACGTAGACGATGGCAGAGTGCGTGATCAGATCCCATTCGTTCTTTGGTTTGTCCCGGAGGGTTTCGATGGACCGACGCGGAAGCGTCTCACGGAGATTGCGCCCGAAGGTATCGAGAAGGCATACGCTCGGGAAAAAGATTGGTGCAACCGTGTCATTATGCAGTGGTGTGAAGTGGTAGGGCTCAAGGAACGTATCGACAATGACCTTCCAATTCATATCGCAGTCGATACGACGCGTCTCGTAGTGATGGTATGAGGCGAAATCGTAGCTCGCAAACTCATCACTCAGACCGGCAAAGACCTCATCACTGGTAATCGGTTGATCACCAGTAGGGCGAACCCAAATCAGCCCGTGTTCCTCCAACAGCGGCAGCTCGTTTAGACTGCAGGCATTGAAGTCGAGCTCCGGAAAGCCGTCCTGCTGCGGTACGGTCACCAGTTGGCCATCGAGGTTATAGGTCCACGCATGATAGGGACAGACGATGCGCCGTCTGGCCTCGCCCGAGCCATCAAGCAGGCGGGAGCCGCGATGCTTGCAAGCGTTTAGGAATGCGCGGGCCTTACCGTTCTCATCTCGAACCAGCAGGATTGGCACACCCGTGTTATCATCAGTTAGGTAGCTTCGCGGTTCCGGAAGCGTGCACGACAGTCCCATTACGATCGGTTCACGTCGCAGCAGATCGAGCTCGCGTCGCAGCCGATCTTTGCAGGTATACGCCGTCACCGGGTTGACAGTCACCTCGTCGAACATCGCTGTCGTATTGGCGTCAAGATGCGCGAACAGTTGTTCGGTTAGCTCAATCTGAGTTTGCTGGCGCATGGGGCGGGTTCCTTCAAAGCCAGTCGGGTCAGAGAAACACAGTGCCGCCATCGACCATGAGGGTCTGGCCGGTAACGAACTTGCTGTCATCACTCAAAAGATATCTCACCGTGCCGACCAGATCGTCAGTTTCGAGATTGCGCTGCAAACTCTGGCCTCCAGCGATGATCTGCTTGGCCTTCTCAAGCCGCTCACCAAAGAACTCCTCGGTGCCTTCGGTCATGACGGCCGACGGTGCGATCGCATTGACGCGGATCCAACTGCGCCCAAGCTCCCGCGCCAAGGATCGTGTCATGCCGATCACGGCGGCTTTCGATGTGGCGTAGTGAAGGGCATTCGGCATACCGTAGACGGCGGCAAGAGAGGCGATATTGATAATGCTGCCGCCGCCACCCTCGCGCATATGCGGGATTACGGCTTTACAGCAGCGCCACACGCCGGAGACATTCACATCCATGACACGCTGCCATTCCTGCTCGTCAAGAGCATCGGCCTTGCCGCTGGCCAGTCCACCGTACAGCGCTGCATTGTTGATGATGCCGTCGATCCGGCCATAGGCCTCGATTGCGGCAACAGCCATGGCGGTACAAGAGGCTGTGTCACTGACATCCAGCGTGATCGCTTTGGCTTCACCGCCGGCACTCTGGATATCGGAAACCGTATCGGCGCTGTCCCGCACATCGCCTGCAATGATCTTGGCGCCATCTGCCGCGAGAGCTGACGCGTACGCCCGGCCCAAGCCACGCGCTGCACCGGTTACGACAATCACTTTGCCCGCCACAGCTGCCATGATTTTCCTCCACATTCACCAACACCGCGTTCGTTACGGTCCCATCGTTTGCCCGCCGAGGCAAGGCTGGGACGGAATGTTTACCGGAAACCGCCCGGAAACAAATCGCGCAGCTGATGAATTGGTCTTAGAGGCTGAGCACGCAGAATGGGAAGCATTGCGCTGGGACTGTTTCAAGCCCAGCAACCCAAAAGAGAAAGCCCCCCGCATGCATCATGCGAGGGGCTTTCGATTTGACCTGCGGTCTTTGAACTTGCCGGGTTGTTAGCCCAGTGGGTTCAGGATTGCTGCCTTGAAGGAAGGCGGCTGACGCTTTGGTTGGAAGCAATGAGCTCTTGCGAAGCGGTTCTTGAACTCAATGCACTTGCGAGGTGGATTGACCACGATCCGCGGTGGAGCCGGCGGCGGCGGTGGAACCACCTTCTTCTTCTTATGCTTCTTCTTGTACTTCTTGTAGTACTTCACGTAGCGCTTCTTGAATTTATGCTTGAATTTCTTCGTGAAGCGCTTGTGCAGTTTGTGCTTCTTCTTGAAGTAATATTTGTACCCAACGCGCTTGCCGACCCTCTTGGCGACACGCTTGACGAAGCGCTTGGTCAGCTTCTTATGAACGCGCTTATGGATACGCTTGGCGACTTTCTTATAGATCCGCTTTTGGATCCTCTTGTGAACTCGCTTCGCGATCTTCTTATGGATGCGTCGCTGGATTCGCTTATGGATCCGCTTCGCAACCTTCTTATGGATTCTCTTATGGATCCGCTTTGAGATTTTCTTATGGATCCGTTTCGAGATGCGCTTGCTGATGCGCTTCGAAATCCGTTTCGAAATTCTCTTGGAGATCTTCTTTGAGATCCGCTTGGCAGTACGCTTTGCCACTCGCTTTGAGATCCGCTTGGCAACGCGCTTTGCGATCCTTGCCTTTTGGCGGGCATTGGGACCGGGCGCTCTTGCGAGCACAATCAGGCCGCGGGATGCGCCCTGGGTAGTTGTTGACAGTTCAGAGTGTGGCGTCAGTCCAGCCGGTGTTGGCACCATCGTAACGGGCGCCGCGCTGGCTTGCACTGTCGCGAAGGCTAGTGCGACGAAGGTCGCAATCGTAAACAAACGCATAACAGGACTCGGGTTTCTCGGATAAACTCACTCGCAGTGTTCTGCGAAGAACCAGAATTTAACCGAAGATTAAGACCTGCGATATTGATTTGCTAATGAAACCTTAATGAGTGTGGTGAATATGCATTCTTCTGCGACAGCTCCGCAGAAAGCTGAAACTGAAGGAATCAAGGTGTTATGGGCGTTGTGAGGGATTTTTCGAGGTTTGCCTCAGATTGAATATATGCAGAAGTGAAAAACGGCTTTGCCAATCGGCTAAATATTTCCTCCGAATGCTGAATAACGGGATGATGTGAAAATGCCTCGCATCCGCATCAAATATCCAGGTTCGCGAGAGTTTTGCGATCGAAGACGCACGCGAATCGCATAAGAAAAACTTCGAACGTTTGTTTTGAAGATCGAGCGACCCGGCCTGGGGTTAGTCTCGCGTTACTCCTGGAAAATCGGTAGCGACCAAATGGGGGTAACTATGTACTCTACCATCCGCACGATGGCAGCTGGCGCAGCCGTGCTGTTATTGCTTTCGACGGCTGCGCAATCGCAAACGACTCGCCGAGCCGCAGCGGTTGAGCCACCTAGCAATGTGGGCAGCACCAGTGAGCGACCCGAATTGTTCGGATCTGCAACGGTTTTTTCTGATCAGCGAAGCCAAGGCTTCTCGGCCAATGATCAAAACCCCGTCGCCCAGCTGGACGGCGGGATAATCTGGCGCAATTTCTACATTGGCGCCTCTGGATCAAATGTTGACCTGGGCACGATTACATCAAACGGTCAGACCCAGAGCGTAGGCCGGTTTGCTGTCACTTACTTCGCCGGTTACGTCAATCGCTGGCGCAACATCGATTGGGATGTCGCAGTCTCCTACGCAACATTCCCTGGCGCCCGCGATGCGAACGCTGAGCTTGACTACTGGGAAGGCTCTGTCGGTGCAGCTGGCATCCTGGTTCGGGACATCAAAGGTGGTCTGCGCTTCTACTGGTCACCGGATTATACGGCTAACCAGGGCCACAACTTTGTTCTCGAAGGCTCGCTCCAAAAACCCCTTCCAATGATCCGTGGTTGGAAGCCGACACTTGAAGCTGTTGTCGGTCACCAGTTCGGCGATGAAGGTCGCGGCAACTTCGACTACTGGTTCTGGGAAGTTGGAATTGACGTCGCAATCACCGAGAAATTTAGCGTGGACTTCCGCTATCACGACACGGCTGACGTGCCGATCAGTTGCGACCGGCTCTGCGGTCCAAGGTTCGTCGCCTCAGCTACACTGGAATACTAAGACGTAATCTGCGATCTGCGCGCTGGCAGGTCGTAGTCCAGCAAACCAAAAGGAGAATGCTGCGACAGGCGGCATTCTCCTTTTTCGTGTTTGAGCATCGACCTTGTTGATGTCAGCAGCAGCGCTCGACTGGACAACAGCGCACAATCTTCTCAATGTTTGCCGCCGAGTTTGATCCAGCCCAAATAGTGGTGGCGGCGGATCAAGCCATATGCCTGGACGACATCGAGGGGCCTTGAATGGACGCGAAAAACCAGAAACTTGTCGGCGAGAATTTGGAGGTTCATCACCCAGAGTGGGGTCGCATTTACGTCCGCAACAAGCGCCCTGCCGGCGTCGAGACCTTCTCTCCCGAACGCATTCTCATATTCCAACATGGGGCAACTTACGGCTCAGCTGCTTTCGATCTGCCGTTCAACGGAATGTCGTGGATGGACTATGCCGCACAACGTGGGTTCGACACTTACTGTCTCGATCTGCCCGGCTATGGACACTCGGAACGCCCATTGCAGATGAACGAACCGGCTGAGAACAATTCCCCCTTTATGCGCACCCGCGATGCTGCCAACTGCCTTGGCGCGGTTATTGAGTTTGTCTGCGCGCGCAGAGGCGTCAGTTCTGTCTGCCTTGTCGGTTGGTCGTGGGGTACTGCGATTACGAGCACATTCACGTCTGAAAATAATGACAAGGTCGAGCGGCTGGCGCTCTACGCGCCTGTCTGGGATCGGACGCAGTCCGGACCATCTCCTATTCATGTGGATGGGCAAATCGGTGCCTATCGCACCGTCAATCGGGAGGCAACGCTCAAGCGTCGCCAGGCAGGTTTGCCTGAGGCGGTTAAGGATCAAGTCATGCCGACCGAGTGGTTTGAGGCCTGGTGGCAGGCAACGGCAGCCTCTGATCCCGAGAGTGATGGTACGACCATTCGCGCGCCCAATGGTGTTGTCCAGGACGGTGCCGAATACTGGAACATTGGCAAGCCACTCTACAATCCTGCTGACATAACGGTGCCAGTACTGGTAACGGTCGGTGAATGGGACAACGACACGCCACCATACATGGCGCAGACGCTCTACCCACTTCTCACCAACGCACCGTGGAAGCGTCTCGCCATTGTTAGTGGTGGCACGCATTCCATCATGATGGAGCGCAATCGCATTCTGCTCTTCCGCACGGTTCAGCAGTTTCTCGAGGAGCAGGAGCCCGGAGCCGACGTGCTCGTCTAGTTTGTTTGACTTACCAGGTTTCGCCAAACGGCCTGAGCTCAACCAGGAACGACCAAGCCGATTTTGGCTGATGTGCAACGCTGTAGATCTGATCAGCAAGATCGTCGGGCTTTGCGAAGGCATCCTCGGGAAGGTGATCCCATCTCCGTCTTGCAAATGGCATGTCGATGATTGCGTCGATAATGACATAAGCGACGTGGACGCCTTGCGGTCCAAGATCGCGTGCTAGGCCCTCTGCCAGTATCCTTTGAGCGGCCTTTGTCGGGGCCCAGCCAACATAGTTCGGCTTGCCGCGCGTGGCGGCGGTGTTGCCGGTCACAACAATGGCTCCGTTTCCGCGTTCCGCCATGGCCGGCCCAAAAACCTGCGCCGTGATCAGCAGGCCGGCGGTATTCACGCGGAAATTACGTTCAAATTTGTCCAATGGAATGTCGATATAAGTACCGAACGTTGCCTGCGTCGCATTGAAGATGATGACATCGGGAAGGCCTTGCTCGGCCTTGATCAATTCAAGTGTCGAGCGAAAGCGCTCAGTGTCTGCGATGTCTGAGGCAAAGGGAGTCGTATTCGGGATTTCCTGCGCAAAGTTTGCCAGACGCTCTTCACTGCGCGCGATCATCGAAACCTTGTAACCTGAGGCAGCGAAGCGTCGGGCACAGGCAGCCCCGGTCCCGGCGCCGATACCAATCAACAGACAATGCTTTTGCTCACTGCTCATGCCGTTCACCTCGCAATCATCTGTTGGTCTGCGCGTTGCGCAACTGCCGTCCGCGTCAGCCTCACGTCCACTGGACCCGCGCACAGGCAAGAGTCGAGCAATAGTAAATGTCACGTGCACCACCCGGCGTCAGGAACATGCCGTTGGCGAGTCGCGAGCCGGTGCTGACCCGATCAATCAGTTCGCCGGTTGCTATGTCGACAACTATCAACTTGTCATCCTCACCATCAAAATCGTTGATGACCAGCTCACCGGTTTCGGGAAAGACAACAGGTTGCATAGATGGCCGCGCATCGCAGGTCCAGGCGACTTCAAGCTGGTTATTGGCTGTTGAGACACCGGCAAGGCCGCCATTGATACTGTCCCACGCTATACAGATTTCTAACTCAGGAACGTGAACAGGTGGCGCGATGATGCCGCCGCCCGCGGCGCCGAGCGGCGCGATGTCTTGAACGGAACCATCCTCAAGACCGATCCGCAAAAGCCGTTGAGGGCCGCGCCAGGGCGCCGGTCGGCGCCAGCTGAGCTCGTCACTCGGCTCCTGAAAACGTCCGTTCGGATGTTCGCCGTATATTGCCCGCAGCGAGTCAATGTCACCACAGTCCATCAACCAGAGCGCACTATTGGATATGCAGCCGTCCCAGGAGAGGCCTTGCTGGCCACCTTCGGTGCGGTATTGGGGCGACCAGCTTTGATCCACTGACATGGATTGGGCATCAACCCGGATGCGCCAGACATGCTCTATGCCGGGAATGTAGATAAACTCTCCATCATCGTTCACGTCGCTGGCGATCCGACCCATCGAACCCTCCGGCAACGCCAACGGTTGACCAACGATTTCGAGACTATCGGGGCTTAGCCGTGTGATGGTCGATGGCCCTTGACCGGCTAGGCGAAGATCTTTCGTGACGATCGTGCCATCAGACAGGATCAATAGACCATTGTGCGCCTGATCTACCGGTAGCTTGCGTTCGACAACAACCTCACAATCCGCACTCAACCGGTGCATATAGCTACCGTTGACTTTAATGATGTCTCCACTCTCGTGCGCCGCGATCGCACCACACCAGACGTGATCACCACAGGGCAGCTCGGGCGACTGAGCGTGAACCTCCAACGTCTCGGGATCCAGTCGCTGCAGCCATCCGAAAGGCGGTGGTCCGGTAAAGGCTGGCATTGTGCCGGCCATATACAACTCACCATCGCCACGGCGGATCATCATCACATTCCAGCGGCCATTGACCGAGGTGGTCACGTGAGCTGTCGCTCCGCGGGCACGCAGGCCGCCCGTGGCTGCCTTCTGGCGGCGATTGCCACCGCATTCCACGGGCCAAGGCGATTGGAAGTATCCTGGCAGCGGCGCAGCACGATCCAGTTGCGTTGTCATGAATACCGATCTCTATCAATGGGCCGCGCTATCAAGCGCCGTCTCGCATCAAGTTTCTAACTGACCTGCCGGTCCTGGCCTTCCCAGTACGGAGCGCGGAGTTCGAACTTTTGGATTTTACCCGCCCCTGACTTCGGTAGCGCCTCAGGGCGAATGTCGACACTGCGCGGGCACTTGTATCCAGCGATGAGTTCGCGGCAGTGGGCCATGATGGCAGTCGGATCCGGACTTTCACCTTCGCGTGGGACGACGATAGCATGAACTGCCTCGCCCCACTTGGGGTCCGGGATGCCGATGACGGCGCACTCGGCCAGCCCGGGATACTGCATGATCGCGTTCTCCACTTCGGCAGAAAAGACGTTCTCGCCCCCAGTAATCACCATATCCTTGACGCGGTCTACGATATAAACGAAGCCGTCGTCGTCCATGTAGCCGCCGTCCCCGGTGTAGACCCAGCCGTCGCGCAATGTCGCCGCCGTCTGCTCAGGTTTGCGCCAATACCCATGCATGGTGTTAGCGCCGCGGACACGCACTTCACCAACGGTGCCGCGCGGGACTTCATTGTCACTTTCGTCCACGACTTCCAGCTCCACCGAGACAACCGGTTGGCCAACGGAACGGATCTTCTCAGACTTCGGCCCCTCCAAGACGTGATAGTCCGAGCCAAGCAAGGTCACGAGTGGAGCGAGCTCTGTCTGGCCATAGGCATGAATAAAACGAGTCTCCGGCATCTTGGCCATTGCTTCTTTCAGAATGGCCTGGGTGATCGGCGACGCACCATAGATGAGCCGCGTCAGGCTGCTTGTATCGGTCTGTTCAAGATCTGGGTGCTGCAACAACATGCCGATCATGGTGGGAACCAGCAGGGTGATCGTCGGCTTATGGGCTCGCATTGCATTGAGAAAGGCCGAAGGTTCGAACCCAGGTATGAAGACATGGGAGCCGCCAAAGGTCGTCAGCGAGAACAGCATCGCGCTGCCTGCGATGTGAAACATTGGGGCTGCGTGCAATGTTCTATCTTCGGCCGTCACCGATCCACCAGAACCAAAACAGACCGCGCTGGTCCACAATGCTCTGTGGGGCAGGATGACACCTTTGGGAAATCCTGTCGTCCCGCCGGTATAGAAGATACCGGCCAACGCCTCGCCGTTGCGTGCGGCATCGCGAACCGGCTGCGCGTCCGCAATCAGGTCCTCGTAATTCAGCATGCCGGCAGGCGTTTCGCCATCGCCGGCGTAAATCACGAACTCAACTGACGGGCACTGCCGCGCCACTTCGGCGCCGGCCTCAGCAAAAGTGTCGTCCACTATTAAGAAACGGGACTCGGAGTCCTTAATTGAATAGACATGCTCAGGGATCGACCAGCGGATATTCATGGGCACAACATTCGCGCCGGCCCAGAACGTGGCGTAGTAATACTCGGCGTAGCGGTCCGAGTTGAGGGAAAGCATAGCGACGCGGTTTTCGGTCTGCAGCCCAAGTTTGCGCAGGGCGCCAGCCAGCCGTGCCACCCGATCGATCATCTCGGACCACGTAAAACTGCGCCTTTCAGATATCAGCGCAGGCTCGTCCGGATACAGTTTCGCAGCCCGGTGCAAAGCCTGGGTCATGTACATTGCTGGCGCCCTCCCAAAAGGCGATGTTTTGTGTTTTCAGCTAGCCTATTCAGGCGATTGCCGGCGTCAAGTAAAACGGCGGGAACGTACTTGAGATGAGGCAAGGATGCCTCTTCAACCATCGTCAGCAGAATATTCTGCAGCCACCCCAGTCTTAACGATGTTGATGGCCTATGACTGCAGTGAACACGTCAGTTAGCCGAATGAGAGGCCCTTGAGACATGCAGCCTAGAAAGCTCCTGGTCGCAAATCGTGGAGAAATTGCTGTACGCATCCTGCGGACGGCGGCCGAGCAGGGTTGGCAGACGGTCGCCGTCCATCCGGCCGACGATGCGACCAGCCTGCATACGCGCAAAGCAAACGAGGTCTGTGTTCTTCCCGGACGTGGTGTGTCGGCTTACCTCGATCAGGATGCAGTGCTTGCTGCAGCCCGCGACGTTGGTGCCACGGCAATCCATCCGGGCTACGGGTTTCTATCAGAGAATGCTGAGTTTGCACGTCGATGTGAGATGGCAGGAATAGCATTTGTAGGTCCAACAGCAGAGACACTCGCGCTGTTTGGCGATAAGCATTTCGCGCGCGAGCTCGCACGGCAAAACGATGTGCCGATTATCCCAGGCACTGCTGCGCCAACGTCCTTGGCTGACGCTAAGGCATTTCTGGCCGGGCTCGGCCAAGACGGCGCGCTCATGATCAAGGCTGTCGCCGGCGGCGGCGGACGCGGCATGCGGCCTGTTTCCTCGGAAGCTGAGCTGGAAACTGCCTACGAGCGATGCACCTCCGAAGCACAAGCAGCGTTTGGCAACGGCGATGTCTTCGTTGAGCGCCTTGTGCGTCGGGCACGGCACATCGAAGTGCAAGTGATCGGAGATGGAGTAGACGTCTCCCATCTCTGGGAGCGGGACTGTTCTCTGCAAAGGCGACGTCAAAAGATTGTCGAGATTGCACCAGCACCTAACCTGGATCCGACGCTGCGAGATCAGCTGATCTCAGCGGCGCTGCGCCTGGCGTCATCCGCCAACTATCGGAGCCTGGGCACGATCGAGTTCCTGGTCGACGCGGACACCGGAGAGTTCTTCTTCATTGAAGCGAACCCGCGGCTACAAGTCGAGCATACCGTCACAGAAGAGGTCACCGGTCACGATCTCGTTGCCCTTCAGCTGGAATTGGTAGCCGGTGAGACACTCGCCAGCCTCGGTTTAGGAACCGAGCAGGTCCTTGAGCCGCGTGGGATGGCGATGCAAGTTCGGATCAATGCCGAGACGATGACAGATACCGGCGATGTTCGGCCTGGCGGCGGGATGCTTGCCGCCTATGCGCCGCCATCGGGACACGGCATTCGCGTCGATGGTTACGGTTATGTCGGCTACCGAACCAATCCATCCTACGATTCACTATTGGCAAAGCTCATCGTTCATAGCTCCAAAGCTGCCTTGCCGGACGTTCTCGCCAAAGCCTATCGCGCGCTGTGCGAGTTCCAGATTGATGGAGTGCCCACCAACGCCACATTTCTACAGGCTTTGCTCGCACACAACGCTGTCAAGAGTGGTGAAGTCGACACCGGCTTCGTTGAGGCCAACGCAGCGGAGCTGTTGGCGGTTTCACAAAGCGCACATCCCCATCTCTACTTCGCAGCTTCGGCTGAGACGGCTCCGAGTAACACTAAAGGGCAAGCTGGCGCCCGGATGAACTCCGATGATCCGCTTGCCGTGTTGGACTATGGCCAGGCCCAGAGCTCTCCTGCTGGTTCCATAGTGTCGAACGCGCAAGACGAGGTTGCCGATGGGCTTATCGCGGTGCGAGCCCCGTTGCAGGGAACAGTTATTTCGGTCTCAGTTAGCGAAGGAGAGCAGGTTGCCCGTGGCGCTCAACTGGCCGTCATGGAAGCGATGAAGATGGAGCACGTCATAACGGCGGAACAGCCTGGCACCATCTCAACGCTTGCAGTCGCTGAAGGCGATACGATCTGGGAAGATCAATTGATTGCGGCGCTCTCACCCTCGGGTGATAGTGGTGAAGAGACTATAGCCGAAGACGATATCGATCTCGATCACATTCGCCCCGATCTCGCGGAGCTGCTGGAGCGACGCGCAATGACGCGCGATGAAAACCGGCCTGACGCTGTTGCGCGACGGCGCAAGACAAACCAACGCACTGTTCGCGAGAACGTCGCCGACCTCTTCGACCCTGAAACGTTCGTAGAATACGGCCCGCTCGTCGTCGCGGCACAACGCCAGCGTCGCAGCATGGATGATCTCATGAAGCGCAGTCCCGCCGACGGCATGATCGCGGGCGTTGGTCAGATCAACAGCGCCATGTTTCCCGACCCGGATAACCGCGCGGCGGTCTTGGCCTACGACTACACTGTGTTTGCCGGCACCCAGGGCGTGCACAATCACTGGAAGACCGACCGCATCCTTGACGTGGCCGAGCGTGGCCGCATGCCGCTTGTCGTGTTCGCCGAAGGTGGCGGCGGTCGACCGGGTGAAAGCGATTATGGCGGCTTCGTTGGGCAGAATACATTCCAGCACTTTGGCCAGCTCTCAGGCCTCGTGCCGCTCATCGGCATTGTCTCTGGTCGTTGCTTTGCCGGCAACGCCGCCCTGCTGGGCTGTTGCGACGTCATCATAGCCACCGCGAACGCCAACATTGGCATGGGCGGGCCGGCCATGATCGAAGGCGGTGGGCTTGGTGTCTTCACGCCGGAGCAGGTCGGCTCGATGGCTGACCAGGTGCCCAATGGCGTCGTTGACATCGCTGTCGCCGATGAGGCGGATGCCGTGAGTGTTGCCAAGCGCTACCTCGGATATTTCCAGGGTCGAGTAACGGACTGGGAAGCACCGGACCAACGCCGCATGCGTGCCATTGTTCCGGAGAACCGGCTCCGCATCTACGAGATCCGCAACGTCATCGAGACGCTCGCCGATGTCGGATCCATTCTCGAGTTGCGCGAAGCGTTCGGCAAAACCATGGTCACTTGCTTCATCCGTGTCGAAGGACGGCCGCTGGGTGTCATAGCCAATGATCCGCGCTATCTCGGTGGTGCCATAGATAGTGATGGTGCCGATAAAGGCGCACGGTTTATGCAACTCTGTGATGCGTTCGATATTCCGGTGCTCAATCTTTGCGACACGCCGGGCATTATGGTTGGGCCCGAGGTCGAAAAGACGGCGCTGGTGCGCCACGCAGCCCGCATGTTCTTGGTCGGGAACAATCTGACCGTTCCGTTTTTCACAGTCGTGTTGCGTAAGGCCTATGGTCTGGGTGCCATCGCGATGGCCGGCGGCAACTTCAATGCGCCCTATTACACCGTGTCATGGCCGACAGGAGAGTTCGGACCAATGGGACTCGAAGGCCAGGTGAAGCTCGGCTATCGGGCGGAACTTGCCGCGATCGAAAATCCGGAGGAGCGCCGCCAGTACTATGAAGATATGGTCGCCAAGTCCTATCAAGAAGGTAAAGCGCTGGAGCGTTCGACGACCTTCCCCTTCGACGACACCATCGATCCTGCAGAAACGCGGTTCTGGTTGACCAATATGCTGGCATCGATCCGCCCGCCGGCGCCACGGGATGGCAAGAAGCGGCCAATGATCGATGCCTGGTAAGCATGAGGCGTCTTAAACTCCGATCGTATAGCCACCGTTGATCGAAAGGTGTTGACCGGTGATGTAGCTTGCTGCAGGCGACAGCAGGAAGCAGACCGGTGGCGCGACTTCGTCTGGCTCCGAAAAGCGCCCCATTGGAACTTGCGCAAGAATACGGTCGCGGAACTTCTCGCCGCGAATGGTTTCTGTCATCGGGGTTTCGACAACGCCAAAGCAAACCGAGTTGACGCGCACGCCCTGTGCAGCCCACTCGCGCGCGGCGCTCATTGTAATACCGAGTACGCCTGATTTGGCTGCGCCGTAGTTGATCTGACCGATTGTGCCACGGCGACCGGCATCGGATGACACGTTGACGATGGCAGCCGGGCTCTTATCGCCATCCTCGATGCGTTCCAGCATATGGCGACCAACGGCTTGCAGGCAGTAGAAGACGCCGGACAAGTTGACATCGATCACTTGCTGCCAGTTCTCAATCGACATCTTGTTGATCATGGCGGCGCGCACGATGCCGGCATTATTGACGAGCCCGTGGATGCCGCCGTGTGCCTGGGCGCACTTGGCCACCAAATCCTGCACGAAACTCACATCAGTCACCGAGCCGACGTGTGTTTCGACCGATCCACCAATGTCGCTTGCTACCGCGTCCAGCTTGTCGCCTTGCACATCGACCATGATGGCCTTGCCGCCTAGCGCTACGATCTGGCGTGAAACCTCAGCACCGATCCCCTGGCTTGCACCGGTGACGATGATGTTGTGACCTGCGAGGCTCATCGGATTGTTCATGGATTTTTCCTTCCGCTGGTTCTTTAAGATCGGCGCGCATCAGCCAAAATGAGATCGGCAGCCTTTTCGCCGATAACAATGGATGGTGCGTTGGTATTCGACGTTGGCATGTTCGGCATGATGGAACTGTCGACAACCCGCAGACGGTCAATGCCGTGCACCTTGAGCTCGTGATCGACCACCGTATCATTGCCGCGTCCCATCCGGCACGTGCCGATCGGATGCCACGATGTCTGGCCGCTCTGTTTGGCATAGGCGAGCAAGGCGTCTGGATCTGATGTTTCCGGTCCCGGCCTTACCTCACGGACAATCAGAGGTGCCAAGTCCGGCTGCGCCGCGACCTCGCGCACGACCTGAAGGCCGCGCACGATGAGTTGGCGGTCAACTTCTGCACTGAGATAGTTGGCATGGATCTTCGGCAGATCGAGAGGATCAGTCGAGCGAATGTGCACCGAGCCGCGTGACTCCGGATAAAGCTGAAAGACTCCGATGTTAAATCCGGAGAATGGATCCAAGCCAATCTTTCGATTGCGCGCATAGCGATCTTTTCCGGACATCAACATGATCTGCAACTTGAGATCGGGATGCGGAATGCTGGGGCTGCTGCGCATGATCGAGTGCACGGTCGCCGACGAGATCGTCATGATCCCTTTGCGTAGAAAGATCCATTGCAGCAGGGCTTTGGCGCCCTTTATGTTACTATTCAGGATGTCGTTGATTGTGACCGGGAGATTGGTCTCATAGGTGATACGCGTCTGAAAATGATCCTGGAGATGCTCGCCAACCGCCGGCAGGTCATGCACAACATCAATCCCGAAGCCTTGCAGGATTGAACCGGATCCAATGCCTGAGAGTTCAAGCAGTTTCGGCGAGTTCATGGGGCCGGCTGACAGGATGACTTCACCACGACAGCGCGCCTCTATGGTTTCGCCATCCATGCAATAGCGAACACCAATCGCCTTTCTGCCGTTGAGAACAATGCGCTCGCCTTCAGCATTGGTGACAATCTTGAGCGCTTGACGGCCCCGTGCTGGAGAAAGATAGCCGTAGGCAGTCGAGTTGCGGCGGCCATTTCGGACCGAGTATTGCAGCCAGCTCGTTCCTTCGAAGTGGTGCAGGTTATAGTCGTCAGTGGCTGGCGCACCATTGGCTATGCAGGCTTTCCGAAAGGCCTGAGAAAGAGGGTCACGATAGGAGCCGTCCGAGACGCGTATCGGCCCGCCTTGTCCTCGGTCTTCGTGGTCGCTCTCGCTTCGATCCTCCAACTTTTTGAAGTATGGCAGAAGCTCATCGTAGCCCCAGCCCGGGGTATTCCCATTGCGCCATTGGTCGTAGCGGTGCGGTGCGCCACGCACATAGAGCATGCCATTGATGGAGCTTGATCCTCCAAGCATTCGGCCGCGTGGCCAATAAATCTGGTTGCCGTCGAGTTGCGGTTCAGGCTCCGTGTAGAACGGCCATGCATAGTAGGGATTGGTCAGTAGTTTTCCAACACCGAGCGGAATGTGGATCCACGGGTTGCTATCGCGCGCACCCGCTTCCAGAAGCAGCACCGTGAACCGCCCATCCTCCGACAGTCGTGCAGCAACCGCAGCCCCGGAAGAGCCGGCACCTATGACGATGTAGTCGTAGACATCTGTCGCCATGGCCTCTGACTTTCTCCCCTAGTCGATCGAATTGAAACGCTTGGAGAGTGGGCGAAAAACAGAACTGTTCCAAGCACGCGTTCTGCTGCAGTGCACAACGGTCGGCAACAATTCCATAGGCGATGATGTAGCGCCAGGCGACATACAACTATCACTACGAGAATTGACGCTTCGTCCGTCTGCGTTACGCTCCGGACAAACCACTTAAGAAACAACGAGAGATCACTAAAATGAAAGTCGGCTTCATCGGCCTTGGCACAATGGGCGCCTTCATGGCAGCCAACCTCGCTAAGTACCTCAAGACGTCCAATCATGGTTTCGTTGTCCATGACATCAATCGCGATGCCGCGCAGACTTTGCTCGATGAAGGAGCAGAGTGGGCGAATAGCCCACGGGCCATGGCCGAGGTCTGCGATGTCGTCTTTCTCTCCCTGCCGGGGCCAAAGGATGTCGAGGCTGTTGCTACTGATCCGGAGACTGGTCTCCTCGGCGGTTTGAAGCAAGGTGCATCGGTCTTTGACCTGTCGACGAATGCTCCGCGAGTCGTCCGCGAAATTGGAGCGAAATACGCAGAAGCCGGTCGGTACTTCCTTGATGCACCTGTGAGTGGTGGACCAGGTGGTGCCCGGACCGGCCAACTCGCGATCTGGGTGGGAGGTCCAAAGGCACAATTCGATGAGCACAAAGTGTTGTTGGACGCCTTTGCAGATCAAGCCCGTTACATCGGTGAGATCGGGGCCGGCTCAGTTGCCAAGCTGGTGCACAACTGCGCAGGCTATGCGGTCCAGACGGCCTTGGCAGAAGTCTTCACCATGGGTGTAAAGGGCGGCGTAGAGCCGTTGGCACTGTGGGAGGCGGTGCGCACGGGCGCAGGAGGGCGTGGTCGTGCCTTTGATCGCCTTGCCGCACAGTTCCTTCCCAACAAGTACGAACCGCCAGCGTTCGCACTAAAATTGGCGTTCAAGGATATGACACTTGCAACCGAACTGGGGCGCGAACTCGGTGTCCCGATGCGCCTTGCAAACATGGCCTACGCCGACATGAGTGAAGCAATGGCACGCGGTTGGGATGCATTAGACTCACGATCGCCAATGATGCTGCAGAACGAGCGTGCGGGCGTCGAGATCAACGTCGAACAGGAACGCATCCAGGAGGTCTTTGAGCGCGATCCTCCGGCACCCGGAGACGTCAAGGTCAAGAAGTAACTGCAGAGTACCAGGATTAGAGCCCCAGTCCGCCATCCAGCATCAGTGTCTGCCCCGTCATGTAGTCTGATGCTGACGACGCCAGATAAAGCGCAAGCAACCCGGCTTCGCGCAACTCGCCGTGGCGGCCTACAGGAACTGTGTCCTTGGCCCTCGCGGTCATCTCATCGAAGCGCTCCTGCCCGCCCGTCATGACGTCCGGGAACAGGCCCGGCGCAATCGAGTTGACCTGGATGCCGTAGGGTGCCCATTCCAGGGCCTGGGCACGCGTGAAACCGACCAACCCAGCCTTCGCAGCGGTATAAAGCACGAGGTTGCCGCCGCCCTGTATCCCGGTCCAGGATGAGATGTTGATAACTTTGCCGGACCGCCGCTCCAACATATGTGGACCAACGGCGCGGGTGCACAACAAAGCCTCGGTCAGGTTGATATCGAGGATAAACTTGAGGTCATCGTCAGAAATCGGTTGACCCGCCTTCTCGCTATTTGGCAACCCGACAAGCGACTCTTTGAGCGAGTCGCCCAAGGCATTCACCAGCACGTCGAGCTTGCCAAACGCGTCAAGCACGTCCTGAATGGCGGCGTTGGCTGTGTCGGCCTTTGTGACATCGGCAATAATCGGCACAACCTTGCGGCCCGTATCGTCCGCAATCTCCTTGGCCAGATCCGTCACGTAAGTCGGTGTCAGTGCATTAATGGCAACATCGGCACCCGCTTCTGCCAGCACCCGCGCAATCCCTTTACCGATGCCGCGCCCTGCTCCGGTCACAAAGACAGTTTTACCGGTCATGTCATATTCGGCAGGCATCATAATCGGCACTCCGCGTAATCAATCCTGGGACTATAAGCCCAGCCTAGAGCGGTAGCTTGCTCTCCGTCGAGTGCGGCAGGCGAGATATCACAAAGCAGCTGTGCATTACGGGTGTGTTGGGCTCTGATCCGCTTGCTTGCCGTGATATGGGGTGTGAACTAGATAACAGACAATTAACCAGTTGGAATGCACGATCGGCCGGAAGCCATCACATAAATGTAATCCCGCGAATTGTTTCCTAGGGAACAGCGAGACGTGGGTAAATCGCATCAATTGAACCCAACAACGTGAATGGAAACGTCATTCCCGACATGCTCTAACAACCCTCAAGTCAGGGAACAGGAGAACCCTCATGAAGAAGACAATCGCAGGTTTGGCTGTTGCAGCTGCAGGCATCGCAATGATGAGCGTAGCCCCAGCTCACGCAGGGATTCAGTGTAAAGGCGAGTTCCAGTGGATCAAAGGAACTGGTTATCACGCCTCGCCTTATTGCGAGATCAAGAACCTCTACAAAGTTGCGCGTAAGAGCTATGGAATTAGCACGTCCTTCCGGAAACTCCGGAACGTCGTTGCAGAGCGCGAAGAGGTTTGCCAGGCGATTGGCCACGATGCTCGTGTCTACGCGGCCTGCGCACCCTATCGCCACGAGAGTGGTGACCGCATCATCAACTAGACAGCCAAAACATGGCATGGGGTTCATGGCGTCGAGCGCTGGGACCTTCGCCAAGTCACGAAAACGATAATAGTTGAGACATTGCCTTGCAGTCGATTGTGATCAATCGGCTGCTTTTTCTTTGCGTCGGCTCGCATTTGTGCGATTCACAAAATCATGCATCAAATTGCAGTGCCGCTTCCCACACTGGCGACTTGCACTAAACTCCCGTTGATAAGAAACACAAGACACTGAACCCAGGGAGCAAGCCATGGCGGTCCAAATCAAGCCGCTGAGCGACGCATGCGGAGCCGAAGTCCTCAACATCGACGTGACTAAGCCTGTTGACTCCAGCGATGTCGAGATCATCGAGCAGGCATTCAACAACTACAAGGTCCTGCTCTTTCGCAAGCAGCCCATGACGGCACAACAGTTGCGTGACTTCTCAGCGCATTTTGGCGAACTCCAAGAACACGTGCAGAAAAAGTACCAACATCCGGAGGTTCCGGAAGTTGTGCAAATGACAAACAGAAAACCGGACGGTACCTTCGACGAAGTCGGCGCATCGCGCGGTGCGGCAGCAGACACCCGCGACGGCTGGCACTCCGATCTGTCATTCGAGAAAGAACCAGCAAAGGCGACGCTTCTGCATGCCGTTGAGATTCCGGATAGCGGCGGCAACACGTGTTTCTCGAATACGACCAAGGCCTATGAAAGCTTGCCGGAAGATATGAAACGCCGTTTGAATGGACTGGAAGGTGAGTATCTCTATGGTCAGGCCAAGCGCAATCCGATGGCAGCCAAAGCCGCCCAGGGATTAATTGGCAAGGACCGAACGGAAACGGGTGCGGTCCATCCGGTTATCGTCAAGCATGCTGCTAATGGCCAGCCTGGCATCTATATCAGTCCGTATACCACGTCTCGTGTCATGGGACTGCCGGAAGACGAAAGCGAAGAGATCATCGAGGCGCTGGTTGATCAGATCGAGAAGGAAGATTTTCGCTGGGAACACGTCTGGTCGGCCGGCGATACTTTGATGTGGGACAACCGCGGTGGTCTATCCCATGCGGGCCGCCTTGACTATCCACGCGATCAGGCGCGGTTGTTCATCCGGACAACGGTGCGCGGCGGTGCATTGGTACATTATAGATTCGAAGGCTGAGAACGAAGGTAACCACCAGCACAAGGAGCGCCCCCATGGTGACAATCGATGCCCAGGTTCATGCCTACGAGCGCGATCATGCCGGACGGCCATGGCACGCAGTGCTGCACGGGCCGGTGGAAGTGACTGGTGTGGACATGGTCGAAGCCATGGACGCTGTCGGGGTTGATGCCGCCATTCTCGTCTCGCCTTGGACAATGTATCGGTTCGACGCCAGTTATGCGAAGGACGTCTATGCCACGCATCCAGGGCGCTTTGCCATGGTCAAACCGGTAGACCCAACCGATCCGGCCGTTGCCGAGACAATCGCTGATTGGGCCAAGGTCGATGGTGCAGTTGGTGTTCGCATCATGATGGTTGGTGATGTCTCCGAGGACCCGGCTGATCCGGGCATCAATCGCGTGCTCTCCGCTGCAGCAGAGCACAACCTACCGGTCAATCTGTTGTGCTGGGGGCGGACGGCCCAGGGCATTGCCGTCGCCGCGCGCAATCCCAACACGCGGATCGTCATTGATCATCTTGGTCTCAAGCAACCGTTTGAACCACCTGTGCCGGACGAGCCCTTCGGTGAGTTGTCCAACGTGTTGCAATTGGCCAAACACGACAACGTTGTCATCAAAATCACGGGTGCCTGTACGCTATCCAAAGAGCCGTTCCCGTATCGCGATATCCGCGAACCCGTTGGACGCATCATCGATGCGTTCGGTTTGGAGCGCTGTCTTTGGGGAACGGATTGGACACGCGCGGTTGAACTCATCACCTATGAAGACGGTGTGAGCGCATTCCGCCAATCGGACTGGTTCTCTGATAGTGATCGCGCTGCGCTTATGGGCGGCAACCTGCAGCGGGTCTAC
This sequence comes from Hyphomicrobiaceae bacterium, assembly GCA_965247245.1. Taxonomy (GTDB): domain Bacteria; phylum Pseudomonadota; class Alphaproteobacteria; order Rhizobiales; family Hyphomicrobiaceae; genus Tectiglobus. Next base: position 98,070 of record CBDFGV010000003.1, read on the forward strand.
AACTGGGTGCCGGTTGCAGCGTGATCTCAGGCTGCAAACGCAGTCCCGCATCCCACATACGCATTCATCAGGCGTCGCTATGCGTGCTGGCAATGACGCGAATCTCAACCACGGCTCCCTCTCGACGCAGGCCTGCTACTTCCAAGGCAGTCCATGCCGGATAGGGCTCCTGCACGTACTCAGCCCGAACGGCGCAGAACAAATCGAAATGATCTCGCAAACCGATATGGTAGGACGTCATTTCGACGACGGCTGCATAGGTCAGGTCAGCTGTTCTCAGCACGTCGGCAATTTTCTCGAAGGCATTCCGGAACTGGCTCTCAAGATCGGATGGCATTGACCCATCCGGCCGACTCCCTGTCATGCCGGTGAGAAAAACGTGGTCACCAGATACGATTCCAGGCGAGATCTTTAACTGTTCCGCCGCAGCATGAGAGCCTGCTGGCAGTAAGGCTTTCTTTTTCATCATGCGTCTCTCAAGGCAATCGGTGACAATAAGGAGGGCAACGACTTGATGCGGTCCGAAAAGCAACCATGGTCGGCCTTACGAGAACCTCTCACCTCTGACGTTCACGCCGGCCGCTTCGCGGTCCCAAGTGTCGTCGGTCAGGCCCTCGTTGCGCAGTTCCGCCTTCTGGATCTTCGCTGTCGGTGTTTTCGGCAGCTCGGCCATCAAGCGAATATATCTAGGCAGCATGAAGTGCGCCATGCGTGGTCTCAGATAGTCGAGGAGGTTCTCTGGGCCAAGCTGTTCGCCGTCCTTCAAAGCGAGTACGAGAAGCACTTCATCCTCACCCCATTCACTCGGTACGGCGACAGCTGCGCACTCACGCACGGCCTCATGCTCCATGACGACAGCCTCCACCTCGGCAGATGAGATATTCTCGCCGCGACGGCGGATGGCATCCTTAAGACGATCCACGAAATAGAAGTTGCCATCAGCGTCTTTGCGAAACGCATCACCGGTATGGAACCACCCGTTGCGCCATGTCTTGGCCGTCGCTTCCGGATTCTTGTAATAGGCGGTACTGAGCGACCAAGGCAGGTCCGCCCGCATGATAAGTTCTCCAACTTGATCGACTGGCACCTCGAGATCATTGTCGTCCACGACGCGGAGTTGATAGCCTTGCCGGGGCTTGCCGCAGAACCCAGCATCCACTTGGTCAATCTTCGAAATGATCGGCGATGAGATCTCCGTCATATTGAAGATGGTATAGATCTCGACACCAAAGCGCTCCGTGAAAGCGGTTAAGTCCGGCGTGATTGGTACAATGAAGGCCTTCTTCAGAGGATGATTGCGATCTTCACCAGTCTCAGGTTCTTTCATCAGAAAGGAGGCCATGGTTCCAAGCAGAAACACCACGGTGCTGCCCGTCGCGCGAACAGTTGACCAGAAGCTCTTGGTGCGAAACGTCTCCGTCAGGGTGATTGAGGCTCCGCGGCACAGCATCGAATACAGAATGAAACTTCCGCCGATGTGAAAGAACGGCATGTTTATGAGATAGCGATCCTCCTGGTTGACGCAGTACCAGGATTGATCATTCATCGAGACGTAGGCGTGGATATAAGTTGACAGGGCACCCTTGGAAGGGCCGGTCGTTCCTGACGTGAAGATAATCGATTGCGTATGCCAGGGCTCGATCGGCTGCTCAGGATCGCTTGGCGTACCGGCATTCGCCTGCAAGCCCTCAAAATCCAAGTGTTCAAGGCCTTCAATCTGTCCGTCGGCCTCACCGGTCACAACAAGCGTCTCAAGGAGACCATGATTGACGTCACCCAACCTACCGACCAACAGGCCGTGGGCGATCATGACTTTAGCGTCTGAAACGGCAATGACATGCTCAAGTAGCGGGCCGCAATAGGCGACGTTGATCGGTACAAAAACGGCTCCGATGTAGTTGATTGCAAAGAACGACACGAGCGCATCTTTTGAGTTCGGCAGCCATACGACCACATGATCGCCCTGCCGAACGCCGATGGATTGCAGCGCTGCCGCGAGTTTGCGCGTCCGCGTGTGTGTTTCCGCGTAGCTCCACGTCGATCCATCTTCGAAGCAGGCAAACGTGGTGTCTGGTTGAACGCCGGCCCAGTGATCCAGGACGTAGCGCAGAACCGATTGCTCGGCCGTGGGTATGATTTGACTCATGGTGATTGGATGCCAGTGCGAGCCAGCCTGCATTGTGCGCAGATTTGTGCTCAAGTTTAGTTTGTCACCTCAGTGTTGTGAATATGCTAAGGCACAGGTTAGGGTAGGTGACCGAGCTGCGTGCGAAGTTAAGAAGGCTGACATCAATGACAACAGCAATCACCAAGGCACGTGAAGAGGCCCAGGACCTGTCGCTTGGCGAGATCAATCTGGCTGATCCGACACGCTTCGAAACCAATACTCATTGGCCGTTCTTTGACCGTGTTCGTCACGAGGACCCAGTACATTTCCAGGCTGACAGTGCGTTCGGGCCATACTGGTCGATCACGCGCTATGACGACATTATGGCCGCCGATACCAACCATAGAGCGCTGTCCTCATCCGATGGCATTCTGATCGGCGACTCGTTGCCAGAGTTTAGGCCGCGCAGCTTTATCAGTCAGGACGAGCCATTGCACGGGACGTGGCGTAAACCCGTGATGCCGGCTGTCGGCCCGCCGCGTCTGCAGGCGTTGGAGGGTCTCATCCGGGAACGTGTCGGCGCAATACTCGACAGTCTGCCACGCAACGAAACCTTCAATTGGGTCGACCTTGTTTCAATCGAACTGACGACGCAAATGTTGGCCACATTGTTTGACTTCCCCTGGGAGGAGAGACGCAAACTCACCTACTGGTCGGACGTTGTGACATCAACGGACCAGGTCGGCAATTTCGGATTGCCGCAGGCGGAACGGCAACGAATCCTGATGGAGTGCGTCAGCTGTTTTCAGGATCTCTGGAAGGAACGCGCCAATGCCGAACCAAAATTCGACTTCATCTCGCTTTTTGCCCATCATCCCGATACGAGAGACATGATTGAGACGCCCATGGATCTCCTCGGCAATCTCATGCTTCTCATTGTTGGCGGCAACGACACGACGCGCAATTCAATCTCGGGCGGTCTCAATGCACTCAATGACAATCCAGATGAGTTTGCCAAGTTGCGCGCCGATCCTTCGCTGATTCCCAATATGGTCTCTGAGACCATTCGCTGGCAGACTCCGATTGCACATATGCGGCGCAGAGCACGCGAAGATGTCGAGATCGGCGGCAAGACGATCAAAGAGGGCGACAAGGTCGTGATGTGGTATGTCTCCGGTAATCGGGATGAGGCGAAGTTTGACCACCCCTATAGCTTCAAGATCGACCGGGAGAACGCGCGCAATCACATCGCCTTCGGCTTTGGTATCCACCGCTGCATGGGAAACCGGGTGGCAGAAATGCAGCTGCGCATCCTCTGGGAGGAAGTCCTAAAGCGTTTTGACAACATCCAGGTCGTCGGTGACCCGGTGCGCGTGCCGTCGAACTTCGTCCTCGGCTTTTCAGAGCTGCCGGTCCGCATATCAGCTTAGTGCCAAGTAGATCGTCTCAGAGCCGCAAAGTCCTCAAGGGTAGACTTGATGTCTGTTTCAGGCGATCCAGCACAACGGAAGATCGCAACTTCGCAACGCTCTTATGGTGCAGAAAGACGTTGTTGAGGATGTCGGAGAGGCGTTTGAAGTCCGTCACGATGAGCTTGATCAGATAGTCGGAGTCGCCCGTTAATGAATAGGCTTCCTGCACTTCATCGGTATCATCCAGCAGGCGGGTAAAGGCTTTGGCGTTGTCAGGCGAATGCGCACTGAGGCTGACTTCGACAAAGACGATGAGTTCAAAGCCAAGAGCTTCACTGGAAAGACATGCTTGATAGCGCTCGATGATGCCGCTTTCCTCAAGCGCCATGCGCCGCCGTGAGCACTGCGATGCGGATAACCCAACCTCTTGAGCCAATTCGTGGTTGGTCAGGCGGCCATCATGTTGCAGAGCGCTCAGCAGTCGCAGATCAAAGTCATCGATGCGCAAAGCCATTGAATAATCCTCATAATATGCATGATTTGTGCAATTTATGAAAGGAACGCAGGTGTTATGCAAGCATTTCGCGCGTCTTAGGCGCTAACCTAGCCAAGAGAGACGTGCAATCAGAGACACCAGGAAGGATGAAAATGGGCCCTTATCCGCATGACGCACCACCAGCCGAAATCAGTGCTCGCAACCCTGCCGGAACCGACGGCTTCGAATTCGTCGAGTTTGCGCATCCCGAACCCGGTCATCTGGAAGCGTTGTTCGTCCGAATGGGTTACAGCGAGGTAGCGCGTCACAAGACCAAGGACATCTCGCTCTATCGTCAGGGCGGCATCAACTATCTCGTCAACCGCGAGGTCGGCACCCACGCATCTCGGTTTGTCGCAGAGCACGGCCCATGTGCACCATCCATGGCATGGCGCGTTGTTGATGCCCAGCACGCAGTGGAACGCGCGATCAGTTTCGGTGCGAAGGAATACACCGGTGATGGCAAATCGATCGAAGCACCGGCGATCGAAGGTATCGGTGGCTCGCTACTCTATTTCGTCGACAACTACAGTGAAGAGAACTCACCCTATTCTGCCGAATTCGAATGGTTAGATGATGTCGATGCCGCACCTGAAGGCGTCGGCTTCTACTACATTGATCACCTCACCCATAACGTCAAACGCGGAAACATGGATACCTGGTTCCGGTTCTACGCGGACATCTTCAATTTCAAGGAGATCCGGTTCTTTAATATTGAAGGCAAGGCGACGGGTCTTTTTAGTCGGGCACTGACATCGCCCTGTGGCAAGATCCGCATTCCGATTAACGAAAGTGCTGACGAGAACAGTCAGATCGAGGAATACCTAAAAGCCTACAACGGCGAAGGCATTCAGCATATCGCTGTCGGTTCAGATGACATCTATGCGGCCACAGACGCCATCGCGATGCGAGGTCTGGAATTCATGCCCGGCCCGCCGGATATCTATTATGAGCAGTCAAAGTCGCGCGTGAAGAACCATGAAGAACCGCTAGAGCACATGAAGAAACACGGCATCCTGATTGACGGTGAAGGTGTTGTGGATGGTGGGACAACGCGCATTCTCCTGCAAGTCTTCTCGAAGACGGTGATCGGTCCGATTTTCTTCGAGTTCATTCAGCGCAAAGGCGATGATGGCTTTGGCGAAGGCAACTTCAAGGCGCTATTCGAGTCGATTGAGGCAGACCAATTTGCGCGCGGTGTGCTAAAAGCATCCTGAGCTATCTCGGCAGGTCCAAAGGGAGGCGCCCATGAATGAACACGTCGGCCAGGATGTCATCGTCGCAAAATCACGCGCCTCCTATAACGAAGGGTATATGCCCGGTTTTGGTAATGACTTCGAGACAGAGGCGCTACCGGGAGCCCTACCGGTCGGGCAAAACTCACCACAGCGCTGCCCTTACGGGCTCTACGCCGAGCAGCTATCAGGAACACCATTTACAGCACCGCGTGCTACAAACAAGCGGTCCTGGCTCTATCGCATGCGCCCGACGGTGCAGCATATCTCGGACTTTGCGCCGATCGACATGCCGTTGTTCCGTTCAGCGCCGACCATCGCGGAATCAAAACTTCCTTTGGCGCCAATGCGCTGGGATCCTTCTCCGATTCCAGATGAGCAGCTGACTTTCGTCACGGGTGTCCGAACAATCTCGACCGGTGGTGATGTGTTCACCCAGACGGGCTTTGCAATCCATACGTTCGCCGTTACGCAAAGTATGGAGAACGAGTATTTCTACAATGCGGACGGCGAATTATTGATCGTTCCGCAGGATGGCAGCCTGCGCTTCCATACGGAATTCGGCATTTTAGATGTAGCGCCGGGTGAGATTGTTGTTGTACCGCGCGCTGTAAAATTCCGGGTTGTCTTGCAGGCAGGGACTGAGAAAGCTGCAGGATACATCTGCGAGAACTATGGCGCTCACTTCACCTGTCCGGAACGCGGGCCGATCGGCGCGAACTGTCTTGCAAACCGCCGCGATTTCCTCACACCCGTCGCTGCCTTTGAGCGTAAGGACGGAACGGCCTGCCGCGTGACCGTCAAATGGTGCGGTCAGTTCCACGCCTGCGAGGTTGATCATTCACCGCTCGACGTCGTCGCTTGGCACGGCAACTACGCACCCTACAAGTACAACCTGAAACACTACTCACCTGTTGGCCCGATCCTTAATGACCACGCCGACCCGTCGATCTTTACAGTTTTGACGGCGCCACTCGGAGAGCCCGGCACTGCCAATATCGACTTTGTGATCTTCCCGGCGCGCTGGCTTGTTGCTGAAGATTCGTTTCGCCCGCCTTGGTACCACATGAATGTCATGTCGGAATTCATGGGGCTCATCGAGGGGGTTTATGATGCCAAGCCCGAGGGCTTCGTTCCAGGTGGAATGTCGATCCACAACATGATGTTGCCGCACGGGCCTGACTCAGACGCGTTCTATGGCGCCTCCCTTAAGGAGTTGAAGCCAGAGAAACTCGAAAACACGATGGCATTCATGTTCGAGACGCGCTTCCCGCAACAACTCACAAAGTATGCAGCCGAACTGCCAACACTACAGGTTAAGTATCCTGGCGTCTGGTCAGGCTTGCGTAACCACTTTGATCCGCAAAAGCCAACCTGGGACGGCGAGCGATAACTCGCACGCTGAACGGTCGTCAAGGCCACTCACGTGGCGGTTCTGGGCAGTTCAATTGCAAAAGTATTAAAGAAAGTGCGCTGTTATTAATGCAACCTTAGGGAAAAGCCCGAGGCGCGGATCGGAATTTCTGCCAATTGATACAATTTTATCTTCTCTCGTAGCGCTCCATTAGGAAACTTTCGCTAGAAATAAATGCGACTTAACCTTCGCGGAGAAGAGCGTTGGCACGAGAGGAAACACAAAGCGAGCCGCTGATGCAACCGAAACCCCGAGCCGGGTCCGGTCGTGTTGAGCGTCGTCGTAGCTCTCGCCGAGAATGCAACTTGCCCGCAATCATTTTTATCCCGGGCACAAGCATGGCCATTCCATGCACGATGGTGAACGAATCCTCGTCGGGCGCATGCCTTCGCCTCAGTGCCGCCAGAGCGCGCCAAAACGGCGGTCAATCTTATGTCCCGAGAGAATTCTGGGTCTGGATGTCGGTCGACCGCTGTCGCGTCAAGTGCGAACCAGTGTGGGAGAAGGATGACAAGATCGGTGTCCGGTTCCTCTCCATCATAGAGACCGCGAAAGCCGATGAGCGCAATACATCGCCAAGTGAAGCAGATACCCGCTGCCGATTTGGCCCGATGCTCCGCAACCAGTTTTAAGCTAGATCCGGACTGAGGGTCTTCAGCGTGTGATGCGCCGCAGAGCAGCATTCATTACGATAACTGGAATAATGCCTGAAAGCACAATCACGAGCGCCGGCAGTGCGGCCTCTTCGAGCAGTTCATCCTTGGCGAACTGGTAGACATAGGTCGCCAGGGTCTCGAAGTTGAACGGGCGCAGCAAGAGTGTCATCGGCAACTCTTTCATCACATCGACAAACACCAACAGCCCGCCGGCAATAAAGGATTTGGCGAGCAACGGCAGAATAACCTCGCGCAGGCTTTCGCCGAATGTTCGCCCAAGTGTGCGGCTGGCATGTACAAGGTTTGGCGGCAGACGCTGCTGGCCGGACGTCATCGCGCCGTAACCGATGGCCTGGAACCGGGTACTACATGCGAGAATAATCAAGACGAGGCTGCCGGCAAGCACACCATCGCGACCAATTCCAAACACCGAGTCCAAAGCGTTGGCCAGGACCCAGTCCACTGCGCCAATGACAGTAACGACGCCAATGGCCAGGATGGTCCCCGGGAAGGCATAACCCACTGAGGCGACGGCAGCTGCTTGGCGAAGGAAGGTATTGCCGCGATAGGCACAGATCAGGACCATAAACGTCGCCGTCGACATCACGACGATAGCGGTTGTGCCAGCGACGAACAGAGAATTTCCTATGGCATCAAGCACAGCCGCATCAAGCGACAGCGAGTAGCCGCGCAGAATGAAGCCCAGCAAAACACCAACCGGTACCAGAAACCCGATCGTAACCGGTGTCAGGCAAACGAGCGTGCAACTCCAGCCTTGTAGTCCGGTCAATCTCCTCGCCTGGATCGGTTGTGGCCGCCGACCGGTGTCCATGAACTGTCGCCGCGAGCGCGCAACAATCTCGATGGCCAGTAACGCAATGATGAACAGGAACGTCAGGCAGGCGATCTGTGCAGCCGCCGCAAGATTGTTCATCCCAAGCCAGACGTTGAAAATGCCAAGCGTCAGGGTCTCGATCGCAAAATACTCGACCGTACCGAAGTCTGACAGCGCCTCCATCAGCACCAGCGCAAGGCCGGCGGCAATAGCCGGGCGAGCGAGCGGGAGCGCAACGCTCCAGAACACATCGCGGCCTGCAACCATCGCCGTTTCGAACAACGAGGCCGGTGTCAGCAGAAACGCTGTGCGCGCCATCAGATAAACGTAGGGATAGAGCACGGCCCCCATGACCAGCACGGCTCCGCCCATCGAACGGATCTCTGGGAACCAATAATCGCGCGCGCTGGTCCAACCAAACACGTCTCGCAGAAGACTTTGCACCGGACCTGCGTACTCAAGAAAGTCGGTATAGGTGTAGGCGACAATGTAGGCTGGCACGGCTGCGGGTAACAGGAGCATCCATTCCAACCAGCGCCGGCCCGGGAACTCAAACCGTGTGACCAGCCATGCTGACGACACGCCAAACACGAGAGCGATCAAACCAACGCCGGCTGCCAGAACCAGAGTATTGCCGACATAGCGGGGCAGCACAGTTCCTGCGAGATGGGTCCACAAGTCATTGCTATCACCGGTCGCAGCGGCAAAGACCGCCAGGATAGGCGAAACAAAGATCACAACCAGCAGCAAGGTGAGCAACATCCATGGAGATGGCCAGCTGTACTGTTTCATCCGATCGAATATGGCCGATGCTCCTGTTGCCATAGTGGTTGAAATGCAATGCCTCTTTTATCTTTGCGGGAACCCCACTGTGGGCAAATGCGGGCGAAAAGCCAACGCTACCCAATCGCGCAACCCGTCGGTTGTGACCGATAACATAGCCAAACCGTTGAAGCTTGCTGTAACAGCCATGACCATCAATGTCGCACCGGCAGCAGCTCGCAATCCGCTTTGGCAAGATTGTCATTGCTCTCAACTTCCGCAATAACCGATCTCGCGCGACGTTAACATCGCATTCTCAATTCGACGGCAGCAGCAGGATCGGCAGTCATGAAAACGGTCTCAACAAATCTCTCCCATGGTGGCGTACAAGGCGTCTACGAACACGCATCAAGCGTCTGCAATTGTGACATGACATTTGCCGTGTTTGTCCCGCCACAGGCGAAAGATGGTCCGGTCCCGGTGCTGTGGTACCTGTCAGGGCTGACCTGCACCCACGCCAACGTGATGGAGAAAGGTGAGTATCGGGCTGCGGCTGCCCAGCAAGGCGTGATCATTGTGTGCCCAGATACGTCTCCACGCGGCGCTGATGTTGCGGATGAACCGGAAAACTGGCAGTTCGGTTCGGGCGCTGGCTTTTATGTTGATGCAACTCAGACACCTTACGACAAGCACTATAAGATGTACTCCTATGTCACGCAGGAGCTGCCCGAACTCATTGGACGCGAGTTTAACGCCGACATGTCACGGCAATCCATCATGGGGCATTCCATGGGGGGGCACGGCGCATTGACGATTGCACTCAAGAACCCGGATCAGTTCAAAAGCTGTTCAGCCTTTGCTCCGATTTGCGAACCGTCGGCCGCCGATTGGTCGAAGGGAGCTTTGTCCAAGTATCTCGGCGCCGAGGAGGCTGGATGGCGCCCGTACGATGCCTGTTCGCTGATCCAGGATGGTCACCGGTTCTCACCTATCCTATGCGATCAAGGCGATGCTGATGGCTTTCTCGATGGTCTGCGTCCGCAGGCCCTGGTCGATGCTTGCAAATCAACAGACATCGATCTGAACTCGCGTATGCAGCCGGGTTACGACCACTCCTACTATTTCATCTCCAGCTTCATGTCGGAGCACATAGGCTGGCATGCGGGCCGACTGGGTTAGTTCACCTCTTAGTAGGCGCATGAGCGCTAAACTGCCATGCCGATTAGAACATCTGTCCGATGTTCTTGATCGCAGCAATGTCCTTGTCAGCTCTGGCCTTATCGACCCAAACCGGATCGTACGTACCATTGCCACCAGGCGCCATATAGAGGTACTGGGTTTTGCCCGGTCGGAAGGGATACTTCGGTGTGATGGAAGGAATGTAAAAATCGGTGCGACCGAAGCTCATCGACCAATAACCGGAAGGAACCCTGAACTTTGCGTAGCTACATGACTTCATTTTGCCAATCGGCTTGCCATTGACTTTGAAGGTCAACGTGTAACGCGTCAGTGTCGTACTAATCAGATAGTCCATGGGAACGCAGAATCCATACACAACTACTGTTGTTGTACCACCTTTCAGTTTTGCGATCTCTTGCGGGGAAAGCTGCTTGCCTGCGCACCCAGAGATTGCCAACAAACAGACAACAGTTATGGTTCGCACGAACTTCATGAAGGCACGCCCTCTCAGCAGAATGCAAATATTCAGCAAACGTATTAATATGTGCTGGTAGGCAGCAAGTGATGATAGATCAGATCTTGCAATTCTGGCCGAGTGTTGCCGTCATGCATGAGAAGTGCACGTCAAAGTGGAACTGCCTTTGACTGCGCGTTTGACGTTCAGCAGCCTTGCTCTCGCACATGCTCAAGCCAGTTCGCCAACTCAGTTGCGCGTCCGGGCATGGCGAGTGCCGCGCGCTGTCCGCCGAGCGCTTCTGCTGACGCGTCGTCTTGCTCAGCAACATCGAGCAGCTTGCCCAAGTCCTCCGCTCCACCCATCCGTCGAAGTCCGGCAGCAATGACACGCGGCGTTAGTTCGGGATGGTATTGCGTACCCCAAAAGTCGATGCCGTCGGTCTCGTAGACAAATGCTTGAACGGGGGAGTGGTCATTGCGCGCCAGAAGGGTTGCGTCTACTGGCAGTCGCTGGACCTCATCACGGTGGATACATGGCACCGCAAAACTAGCAGTCGGACGACCAGTCATCATAGCGTGGTCCTGTCCCATCTCGGTCAGTATGAGTTCTCTCGCTAGACCAACTTCGACACCTTTCGGAGAAGCTCCAATCGTGCCACCAAGAACGGTCGCTGCGAGCTGCAAGCCGGCGCAGGATCCCCAGCTCGGCAAGCCGTGTCGGAACACAAGTTCCATGGCTTCGCGTTGGGGGGCGCATTCCGATGCATCCATCGCGGCTGCAATTGAGGATCCGGTAAAGACGACGCCGCTCACCTCACTGAGGGCGTCTGCATTGAGCGGTTCCTCGAACGGCTCGGCCACAGAAAACTCAAGTGAGTCGTCGATTGCACTTAATGTTTCTTCGAAGTTCTTTGCATAAGCCGGGCAGCCATCAGCAATGAGGTCGCGCGGATTGCCTTCGACGATGAGGAGTTTCATTGGCCCGTCCCGGAAAACAACACCGCCACTATAGCGCACGGACGTGCGTTGGCAGGTCTCCAGGCGACGTTTGTATGATGCCGTGCGACGCGCCTTTGCGGTAATTGCCAGATGGCCAGACAGTGACTGGCGCCGTTTCCGCGTCAGCCTTCGAGCAAGATTGGTAAGGCTTGATGATACGCTGCTTCGGCTAGGACCTTGATCTCCTCCGGCGTGCGGCTGCCGACCGGATGCTCCATCATGACGAAGGGATAGTCCGGCAACCCAAGCATACGGGCAATGTTCTTGGCTGTGACCTCAAACGGCTCGGTGCACAGGACCACTGCTCTTTTGCCCGTTTGTTCAAATGTAATGCCATCATGCAAACTGCACGTTGAGCAGCTGCCTCAATCCCCGAGGCCGGTGATCATGAGATCAACTTCTTCTGTCACGCGCGCCAAGGTCTCGGCTGGTGCAGGTGCACTGGCATTCGTTTTGGAATAGATCGGCAGAACCTTGCAGCCATGGCGAGCCGCAAATAGGGCACCGGTTTCTTGCAGCAGCAAGGCCGCGTTGAGCTTGCCGTTTTCCAGCAGGCCAATCGTTTTGCCTTCAAGTCCTGCAAGGGCGCCGGCACGCACATTGTTGCGATCAGGACCTGTAACTGTTGGATCATAGACCTGCATTCAGCTTGCTCCTGTCTTGCCTCTCGAGATCAGCCCATCATCCGCAATCAATGCAAACGCCAATGGGTTTGGATTGCATAATCGATCCGCGTTTGCGGCTCCAAGATGGGATGAAGCTCGAATGCCCGCCGGCATCGCCGCCACCCATGACAATTAGAATATCGTCCGGGCTGAGGCCACGGTGCATGACGCCGTCCTGGGTCAGCGCATGCGCATCGGTGACATGCTGCTGGTCGTAGTCGCGCTGGCGGAACTTGCCGACTGACTTCATCCCTTCGACGGTTCTGGTCGCGTTGGCGAAGAGGAATTCCTGCACCTGTCGCTTGGACCAACCGGCACCAGCGATCACCCGCACATGCTCCGGTGCCAATACGACAACCGATTGACCAAGTGAGATACAGCTGTAACTGGCCATGGCATCAGCTACGGAACCCAGCACCATCTCTGGCGTGTTGCCGCCATGGTTCTCGACATTGCAGAAGCCGCCGCCGGCGAACACCGTCACACTCGAGACGCCTTCTGGATAGTCGAGATCATCCCTCTGCAGCGGCCATGGGTTATCACGTTGCCGCTCTGCAATACAGAAACTGAACTTGCCTGGTTGCCCTTGTGTCGACTTATCAGATAAGCCTGGGATCATCTGAAATACATTCATCAGGATCAGACGAACCGCGCGGCCAATCGTGTTGTTCGCACGGTTTCCAGGTCCGTAGAGATTGACGTCGGCATTCATGCCGATGTCATCGATGATGGGGCCGCTGACGACCAGAAGTGGCGATGACCCTCCGGTGCTTGCAGTCGAGCCATGAAAGTTGAAGCCGGGTTCGTTCATGGCCTCCATGGCCGCCACAATAACCGGAAAGTACTCAGGCTTGCAGCCAGCCATAACAGCGTTGACGGCCGCAGAATGGACGGTGCAGGCAAATCCTGTTGCGGGATGCTCCGCCAAGACGGTTTCTGGCGGTCGGCCTTCGAACAACATCATCTCTTCGACGCGCGCCACGGCTGGGGGGATGACCGGCAATCCGTCTGTCCAACCTTGCTCGTAGCAATAGTCAATGGCGGCAAGCGGATCATCTGGCAGGTCGTGAATACGGACGGTATCGAGCGGCATGATCTGCATCTCCGATTTGCGGTCGTGATACTATACAGCGTCGGTCAATACCGCCTAGATCCTGCCAAACACAACGCTGATGAATTGACGGTCAGTGGCCTGCTGCGCACACTTGTCCCACGACCGCTCCTGTCCGCCTTGGCCACATCTCGGGATCAGGTTAAATGTAACAAATCATAAGCGGCGATGATTCTTCTGCGCGCAGAACATCCCATTGTTAAGAGCCCATGTATCTGGGTCACTTAAAGGGAAACAGCAATGACATCTCTTGACCGGTTCAAAACAGGCGCTCTTGTTATTTCTATGACGTCAGTGCTGCTGTCGTTGCCGAGCGTTGCTCAGGATGCCGCCGCACCAGCAACCACCAATGTCAGTACGTCCGCCGTACAAGCGACCGCGAAGGATGATGACGCCCCACCCGCTGCTGCGCCACCGCCCACCGAGGTATCTACGACGGTCATCGCAACAATTCGAGAACAGTTGGTTGGCGATGGTGCAAATCTTTCTGAAGCGACCAAGGCAGCCCTCACCGCATTCTATGGCGCACCGGACCGTGAACCACTCTGGATCGATGATCGGGGGTTGACCGACAAGGCAACCGCCGTTGTCAAAGAACTTGCCAATGCCGATGACTACGGACTGGATGCTAAGGCTTATGCTGTTGCTGGATTGAGCGACGCGTTATCCACTGAGGAACAACGGGCCGAGGCTGAGATCAGGATCACGAACGCAGTTCTGCGATATGCCCGCCATGCGCAAGGGGGTCGCCTCTCACGGCAAAACGCCGGCTCTCAGTTAACCCACACGCCGGTTGTCAATCCAGCTGAGGAGACCCTTGGCAAGCTCGCCGAGCAGGATGATCCTGCATTCTACCTACGCTCCCTCCATCCTCCACATCCCCAGTTCGCGGCACTGCGTGCGAAACTGAAGGAAGCCCGCGGTGGCGACGGCAAACAGGCCGGCCCGAAAATCCCGGATGGTCCTGTGCTGCGGGTTGGCGTTACGCATGCGCAAGTCAAGCTGCTGCGCCAGCGGCTTGGTCTCCTGACGGCCGGCGACAGCCAGCCGGATGAGAAAAGCAACACGTTCGATGATACCCTGAAACAGGCCGTGATGGCGTTCCAAAAGAAGAGTGGCCTGGCTGAGGACGGCGTCGTCGGCGGCGGCACACGCAAGGTTCTCAACGGCCGATCCCCTGAGCGCCTGATCACAAAACTGCTGATCAATATGGAGCGCTGGCGCTGGCTTCCCGATGACCTCGATGATACGGCCGACATTTATGTCTGGGCGAATATCCCTGAGCTACGCGTACGCATCGTTAGAAGCGGCAAGACCGTATTCTCCGAGCGCACAATCGTTGGTCAGGTACAAAACAAGACACCAGTGTTTTCAGATAGGATGGAATGGATTGAGCTGCATCCAACGTGGTTCGTTCCTGCTTCGATCAAGGTCGCTGATATCCTGCCAAGCCTGCGGCGACCAACATCCACTGTGATGGAGCGCTACAATCTGCGTGTGAACTGCGGAGCACTCGGAAGCAACTACAAGAACATCGACTGGAAGACGGTCGACATCAGCAAATGCAACTTCACGCAGCCGCCGGGTAAGAACAGCGTCCTGGGTGACTTCAAATTCAAGTTCCCGAACAAGTACGCGGTCTATATGCACGACACGCACGACCGCAGCCTCTTCCGCAATACCCGGCGCACCTACAGCCACGGCTGCGTACGTATCAAGAATCCACGGCGCATGGCCGAAATCTTGCTGGACCACGACAAGGGCATCACGTCTGAGCGCATTGGCAAGATCCTCGCCGGCCCGAAAGTCCTACACAAGGAAACGCTGAAGAACCCGGTTCCTGTGCACATGACCTATTTCACGGCATCGATTGATGATGAGGGTCGTCTCAAGATGTGGCCGGACTATTATGGTCACGATCGGCAGATCGCATTGGCGCTCACCGGCAAAGCATTTTCTGATCCGTTGGCTGTTGCCGCCAAGCCCAAGCCGAAGAAGGTCAAGAAGGCCGTCAAAAAAAAGAGCTGGGCCGAGAACTTCCTGCAGTCGAACTAGGTGTTACGCCAAGCCTCAACTGCGAGGTTCGGCCACCTTTCGAACAGTGAGATCGGATGCCTAGCGCCGCTTGTTTCTGCTTCTAGACTCCCGGATCTGGCTTTGGCTGGAACGAGCAAGCGACCAGAACAGCAAAGCCATGACCAGGCTCGCAAAGCCGACACCGAGAAACCGCCGCGATGGGACGTGCCGCAAGCTCCTCGGTGGACCGGTTCGGAATAGAACCCGATAAGTCCCGGAGTTCACAGCGACGCGGCCAACGTGCTCCGGTACGAATAGTTCGCCACGCACAAGTTCACCACTGCGATGCCGCGCTTCGAGGGTAAGCCGAGCGAAATTTTGTTGCGTAACTTTTGAATCTCGAGGTGCCTTCCGCGGGACCGGCTTTGATCCGCAAGCGCCGAATTGTACTTCTCGTTTGCGTTTGTCCCAAGTCCACCGATATCTGCAGATGGGTTCGCTCTTCAGAACAGTAGCGTCCACAGCCAACAGCTTCGAAGATACATAGACAGTTGTCACAGCCAGCAGCACAAATGAAGAGACGACAACAAGCATCCAGCTGCCAACCGCAACAATACGCAGAAATATTATTGGTCGTTCGACCTGGCGGGCCGCCTGCAGCGGTACAGCGTTGTTGAGTTTCTTGACGCACCAAACCGACCAAAGGCACTGAAGATAGAGTGCGAACGCAGCAAAGAAAGAGTAATAGAAAACCGAGAACCAGAATGAAACGAACCGCGATGCATCTTCGCCAAACAGGTAGATCCGGAGCGGCAGATACGGACTGCTCATGACGAGGTATACGAGTAGGAGCGGGAAGAACACGTGCACGTGAAAGGATGAGTGCTTTCTTTGTTCAGTCGTATCTTGAGACCATGACGGCGACCAGTTGAAGGGTCGAGTGTCCGAGCATCTAGCCACCGCCTCAACGAATCCTGGTCCAAGTCTCAACCAGGTCAGAGCTTTCGCAAGCAAGACGATCCCGTATGCGGCCGTGAAATGCAAATAGCCCATCGGGCTGAGCAAAACATCCATGACAATCGCTGCACCAACCACCCACATTCCGAAGCGCTTATAGTGAAGCAGCTGTGGTGTAACCACGTAACGAAAGCTCTGAAGAGCGATCCGCATCTGTTGCGCCGATAGCTGGCCATCGGAATTGCGACCGTTGTTAAAAATGTAGATGAAGCGCGCCAGGCAGAAATAGGAATAGAGAAACGCTATGGCTGCGCCAAAGAAATACAGCCCATGGTACGCCAGGATATTGAATGCGCCGCGCTCCAGTGCAACCCACAAGACGAGCGGAGCCAATAGGGAAAACACAAGCTTTGGTTCATAACCTCGCTGTACACGGGTCGGGAACACCGTGTCGCTGTTGGCCGTTGTGCTCTGCATACCGCTGCCTCAAAAAATATTACGCAAGGGGGCGGAACGTGATGCCGCCCAAAAACAAAGTGTGCAGTGTATTGCGGAGACGATAGTTGCTCTGAGTAAAGAAGAAATGACTTCTGCGCTAAACAACTGACGCGACAGCATTCGATCGAAACGAGGTTAATCGAACCTGAAGCAGGACGCGCAGATGCATAAGAGGTGCCACCCGCCGCCCTTGACGGACACGGGGGGCATCGTGAATTTGACCTACAATATGAGCTAGCTTGCTAAAGCTCTAAGTAGACTTCTTGGGTTGCGGATGGGCGCGCCGCAGAACCGACGACACGACTTTATCCGACAAGTGGAAATCCCAAACAGTGGGGCCGCCGTTGTCTGCGCATTCAGCCACTAACTTCGGGACATCAGCGAGATCAGAAACCTTGTGACCAGTAATGCCGAAGCCCTGCGCGATGCCAGCAAAGTCGCTGTACCCGAACACTGACCCATCATCTGACAGGCCTTCCGAGCGGAACTTGTGCACTTCTGATCCGTACGCGCCATCATTCATGGCAATGATCAGAATGTTGAGGTTGTGACGTTTGATGGTCTCCAGTTCCTGGATATTCATAAGCAGACTGCCGTCGCCATCGAACAGCACAACCTTGCTATCGGGCCGTGCGGCTGCGACACCCATTGCGAATGATGTGCCGTTGCCGATCGCGCCAAATTCCCGAATTGTCAGAAATTTCGACTGCGGTCGGGATGGCATATGCGCGGTGAAACCCGCGCAATGGCCGGACGAGTTGACGATCTCCCAGTCCAGGGGGAGGTGCTCTTCCAAGGCCTCAACGACGTCGCGTGGATCAAAAAGATCCGGCTCAACCTCGACTTCAAAGCTGTCTGGTTTGGAAACGCGAATACGCTCGGCAATGGCATTGCTGCGCCATGGATTGGAGCTTGCGGGCAGGGCCTCGGTCAACGCCTCTGTACCGAGCCTGGCGTCTGCGCGCAGATGATGGGTTGCCACTTCCTGGCCCTGACTAACGGCGAGCGGATCCACATCGATGTGGATCATCTTCGCTTTTGGCCACAATTGACCACCGCCGCCCAGGTGGAAGGCTAGTGAGCAGCCGACCAAAATCACAAGATCAGCCTCGGCGAGATACTCGTGCCCGACTTCCGTTGTGTAGCTGCCGGATATGCCGATGCAGTAAGGATCGTCATGAAACAGGCCTCGCGCTGGGAGGCTTGTCGCCAGCAGGCCGCCAGACTTGGCGGCCAGCGCCCGGCAGGCCGGTCCCGCGTCTGCTTCAACGGCACCCAGGCCTGCAATCACCACGACTTTTTCGGCTTCTCTTACAATACGCGCAATCGATTCCACATCATCCGGATGAGGTGGGATCGGAGACAACTTCGGCAGCAACTGATGAGAGGGCGTCGGTAGTTCAACTGGACTCGACCAGGGACGGTTCTGTACATCAAACGGGATCCCTATCACGACGGGTCGCCGCTCCCGGCGCGCCTGCAGGAAAGCATCACGAATGGCGATCGGCATCCGCTCCGGCATGTGCAGGCTATGGTAGGCCGCTCCTGTCGCCGTCACGAGCGGGGCCTGGTCAATGCCCTGATTATACCATCCGCTTTTCAAAGGTGCTTCACCGGCAAGGACGACGACTGGTAAGCGTGCGCGTACGGCAGCCGGAAGAGCCGTCATCAGCTGTGTCACACCAGGGCCGCATGTGACTGATGCCAAACCAACATCACCAGACTTCCTCGCATAGGCCATTGCTGCCGCAACAGAGCAGTGCTCATGGCGCACATAGATCATGCGCACGCCCTGCTCAGACAGGCGGGTCGCCCAGTTCATGTTGGCGTCGCCTAGCAAGGCAAAGCATGTATCAACATTTTCCTGTGCGAAGGCGCGGGCGAGGACATCGAAGATTTTGAGCTCAGCATTGTCTTTCACGAATTGATTTCCCTTTTTGGCTCATCGCGGCACGATGGAAACCTGGATGAGATGCCAGTCGATCTGCGGGACATAATGGAAGTCGAGCACGATTTGTCCAACCCCACTCCTGATATCGATTGCAGCAAACTCGATGATGCTTATCGTTATGCCATGAAATTGAGTGGCGCGGAGGCTGACACATCGGCGTAGCGGCGGGAGGTAGACATGGAGTTTGGAGTAACGGTTGCCAAGGTTGATGATGTTGGTCTTGCCAAGCACGCAGAAAACCTGGGCTATCATTTTGTTTGGGCAACGGATAGCCCGCTGATCCGCTCGAACCCTTGGGCGGTGCTGGCGCTTGCAGCACAACAAACGCAAACGATAAGGCTGGGTACGGGGTTGGAAATCGGTGCACTGCGGCTCGCACCGGAGACCGCCAATGGTATTGCAACGATCAATCGCCTTGCGCCTGGCCGCACATTCCTGGGTGTCGGGACTGGCAACACCGCCATGCGCACGTTAGGCCAACGTCCAATGCGGGTCGCTCAGTTCCGCGAGCACATTCGCGTTGTGCGCGCCTTGTTGAATGGGGAAGAAGTCGATTACACGATGAACGGCGTCACGCATCCGATCAGGTTTCAGAACCTGCATTACAGGTATATCGACGTCGACAACTACATTCCAATCCATGTTGGCGGGTTCGGACCAAAGGCACAGGCATTGGCCGGCGAACTGGGCGATGGGCTCGTCACTGGCATTCCGCGTGGCGGCACAATTCCGCAAGCTTTGGCGAACGTCCAACGCGGTGCCGATCGCATCGGTCGCAAGCTTGAAAACTTCTACACGTCGGCGTTGGTCAATCTCCTGATGCTGGATCCCGGCGATAAGCTCACCGATGATCATGTGATCGCGCAGTGCGGATCATCGATCATGGTCAACGTCCACTTTGCAGTGGAGCTCGTGAAGGAGACAGGTTGCGAGCCACCTCACTACGTCCAACCGATCTGGGAGGAATACATGGCATTCCACAATTCCCGTGCGGCGGAGACACGTCACCAGCAGTTGCATGCTAGCCATTACAGTCATCTCGATCCGGAAGAGGCACGCTTCGTCACGCCCGATCTCATCAAGGCCTTTTGCATTGCAGGTCAACCCGAAGAGATTGTCGAGCAGCTCCGCGATCTTGAGAAGCAGGGCCTCAACGCGATCAGTTTCATCGCGCCGGAAGATCAGCGTTATCGTTCGATCGAGGAGTTCTCACGCCGGGTGATGGATAAAATGTAGTTGGAGAGATTGGTTCAGTCACTTTGTGAGTAGGCGGCCAAATCCCTCGATAGGCTCATTGATATGGGCTGTGCGCAAAGAAGCCCAGGTCAATGCTGCCATGCTCGATATCACCGGCTTGCCGAGATCCTGCTCAAGCAAACCGAGCACTGCCATCGTTGACAAACCGACGCCGCTCAGAAACACGGCCTCAGCCTCTGGCACGTCAACCTTACGGGCCAAAGTGTAAGCGCGCTCAGCTGTTTCATCGTAGATGTTCGTGACATTCTCCAGCCGGCCATGGCTGACGACGTCTACGCCATAGGTCTCGAGATGAGCCTTGCCTTTCAAGGTCATCTCCTCCGCATAGGGGGTACCAAGCGCAATCCGATTAACGCCGAGGTGCGCGAGCGCATCAACGACACTGCCGAATGCGGTGATGAAAGGCACCTCGTACTCGGACTGCAGGCGCTGCATGAGCCGCTCTTCACCGTCGCGGCCAAGCGTGTAACTGGTTGCCGTATGCGCCAGGGCGATCACATTCGGCTTGACCATGGCCAGCAGGCGAACGCTGTGATCCAGATTGTCGATCTGGCTGCGATTGCGCTCTTCCTGCCCCTCAAGAGAACCGGTCTTGCCTTCTGCCACCATGCGTGAGAAGTGCGCCGTAACCCCACGCGGCATCATCGGCGGGACTTCACCTTCAACGGTGGGACAACCCGGTGGAACGAGAAACCCAAGGCGTGCACGCCATCCGAACATCACACTACTCCCGCTATGCGATCATCACGTGTTGGTTTGACAATCAGCAGTTTAACCGATTGATGGGGTGAGCAACACTATCAGGTTTGAGGGAGAGTAGGCATGGCGAGGCTTCCATTTCCAGCCGATACCGACGCGTTCAGCGATCAAACACGCGCGGCTGTCCGGCACATCCAATCAACCCGGGGCAGCATGCCTCCGCCGAGCTCTTATCTCACCTATGCTGGCAAGGCCGGTGTGCTCCTGTCAGACCTTGTCGAGCATCTGCGCTACCACACGACTTTGACGGATGCGGAGATCGAACTTGCCATCTGCACATCAGTGCGTGCGGCCGACGTAGATTTCATTTGGAATGCACATGTTCGACTTGGGTTGAAAGCCGGCGTGCGTCAGGAGGCCATTGATGCGATCGATATATTTGCACCGTTGGATGATCTGACGGCAGATGAGGCGCTCATAATCGGTTATGGCCGCGAACTCCTCGAAAAGCGCAAGGTGAGTGATACAACCTTTGACGCCGTAAGAGAGCGTTACGGCGAGCAGGGACTGATGGAGCTCACAGCCGTGATGGGCGTCTATCAGATGAACGCCACGATACTGCGCGCGCTTGAGCATCCAGCGCCGCCCGACGCCCGGAATCTGACACCGCGGAAGGAATGATTGAGACAACCTGGCGCATATTGCATGACGCGAGGCGTAGTGCGGTGGAGAGCAATTGCCGGTCGTGGCGTCGCTGTGTCATTTCGCGAGGTTTGACCTGACGCAAAAAGAACCATTGTTGGATAGTATACCGGTGTAATCGAAGTCTCGCCTTTGAACCATGATCTCAGGTGGGGCGCCGGTACACTGATTTCTACTTTCAGCGCACTTCCAAGGGTGGCCAAGTGAGCAAGTACGACGAGCACTTCGGGAAAGCCGTTGCCTCTCTCCACGATGAGGGGCGATATCGCGTTTTTGCCAATCTGGAACGGCGCGGCGGCGCGTTTCCACGGGCGTGGTTGCACGATGACGGTGACAAGCGCGAGATCACGATCTGGTGCTCAAATGACTATCTGGGCATGGGGCGCCACCCGGATGTGATTTCAGCGATGCAGGACGCGGCGCAATCGATCGGTGTGGGTGCCGGCGGGACACGCAACATTTCAGGCACGCACCGACCACTCGTCGAGCTTGAAGCGGAACTTGCTGACCTTCACCAGAAGGAGGCGGCTCTTGTCTTCACATCCGGTTATGTATCCAACCTCGCTGGTATCTCCACGATCGCTAAGGTGCTTCCGGACTGCATCATTTTATCGGACGAACTCAACCATGCCTCGATGATTGACGGCATGCGCAGCTCTGGTGCCAACCGCAAGATCTTCCGCCACAACGATGTCGAGCATCTCGAAGAATTGTTGTCGGAACTGCCGCTCGAGCGCACCAAGCTGATTGCCTTCGAGAGTGTCTACTCTATGGACGGCGACGTCGCACCCATCGAGAAAATCTGCGATCTCGCCGACACCTACAATGCCATGACGTACCTCGACGAGGTCCACGCCGTTGGCATGTATGGTGAGCGCGGCGGTGGTATCGCAGAGCGCGATGGCCTATTGGATCGCGTTGATGTCATCGAAGGTACTTTGGCAAAAGCGTTTGGTACACTCGGTGGATATATCACCGGCTCCAGTGTGATGGCCGACGCTGTACGGTCTTACGCACCGGGCTTCATTTTCACGACAGCTTTGCCGCCGCCCGTCGCGGCAGCAGCCATCGCTGCAATCCGGCATCTCAAAACGTCCGATGCTGAGCGCCGCGGACAGCAGGAGGCTGTCCGCAAGACCAAAGCGCAGCTATCGCGAGCTGGGTTGCCGGTCATGGCGAGCGACACCCACATTGTCCCAGTGATGGTCGGGGACGCCGTGCTGTGCAAAGCCGCGAGTGATCGGTTGCTCGAGAAGCATGGAATCTACATACAACCCATCAATTATCCCACCGTGCCACGCGGAACGGAACGTCTGCGCATTACGCCGACGCCGTTTCATGACGACGCGATGATCGCCGAGCTTTGCGAGGCGCTCACCGAAACGTGGACCGCGCTGGATCTGCCGTTCAGCTCTGAGGAAGTGAGCAACGTCGGCCAGCGGTCGCCTGTCTATGCATTCCCGGCAGCAGGCGGTTGACGACGCGCACTACGTCCAATTGCACTGATGCGGGATAGGCGGTACTCCGTTGCAAAACAATGCATCGGAGATGAGCGTGAAGACGTACAAGATTGCTGCCATTCCCGGAGATGGGATCGGCACCGAAGTGGTTTCAGCTGGCGTAGAAGTACTGCACGCCATTGCTGAGCGTGAAGCCGGTTTCGCGTTTAAGGTCGATGAGTACGACTGGGGCGGCGACTACTACAAGACGCACGGCCGCATGATGCCAGAAGATGGCCGTGACCAAATCTGTAATCACGACGCGATCCTGTTCGGTTCAGCCGGCCATCCCGACATTCCCGACCACATCACGCTGTGGGGGCTGCGCCTTAACATCTGCCAACCCTTCGACCAGTATGCCAACGTTCGACCAACGCGTGTCCTGCCCGGTATTACTTCGCCATTGCGCAACGTGAATGACGACGAACTCAATTGGGTCATCGTGCGAGAAAACTCGGAGGGCGAGTACGCGGGCGTCGGTGGCCGCGTCCATCAAGGCTCGCCACTGGAAGCCGCAACCGATGTTGCGATGTTCACGCGCCCTGGTGTTGAACGCATCATGCGCTTTGCATTCCGTCTGGCCCAATCGCGACCGCGAAAGCTCCTGACCGTTGTCACCAAGTCAAACGCCCAACGCCACGCCATGGTGATGTGGGACGAGATTGCTACCGAGATCGCGGCAGAATTCCCAGATGTTAGTTGGGACAAGATGCTGGTTGATGCCATGACCATGCGCATGGTTGCAAAGCCGGAGTCCATTGACACTGTCGTGGCCACCAACCTGCATGCAGATATTCTCTCTGACTTGGCAGCTGCGTTGTCCGGCTCACTTGGGATCGCCCCCACCGCCAATCTCAATCCCGAGCGTTCGTTTCCATCCATGTTCGAGCCGATACATGGTTCCGCCTTCGATATCATGGGCAAGGGTATTGCCAACCCAGTGGGAACGTTCTGGTCGAGTGTGATGCTGTTAGAGCATCTTGGTGAGACTGGTGCCTCTGAGCGCTTGATGAAGGCGATCGAACAAGTCACTGCAGACCCACGTTTCCATACGCCTGACCTTGGCGGCGAAGCGACGACACGACAAGTCACTGACGCAGTTCTCAATGCCGTTCGCGGAGCGAATGACTGAGATGCCGCATCTTGCCGATCTGCCCTAAGCTGACTTGGGCGGCCGAAAAATCTATTCGGGCAGCATCCCACAGCATGGGCGTTCATCCGCGCAGCTATTTCACTCCGGATTGAACAAATTGCGTCGGGCTTCGGCCAGTCCTAGCCTTGAAGACCTTGCTGAATTGCTCGGGTGTCGCAAAGCCTACGGCATAGGCAACATTAGCTATGTGGCCGCGATCAGCACGGCCAAGGCGCAGCATGCCTTTTGCTCGCGCAATGCGCTCAGACGAAATGAACTCTTTGACACCGCCAACGCTCCGGAATGACCGGTAGAGCGAGGCACGCGATACGCGGGCATTGGCGGCTACTTCTGCAATTGACAAGTTGGCGCGATGAAGGTTGTCCCGGATGTATTCCATCGACTGATTGCGAGTATGGTCACACTCAAGCGCGGTCGGTTTCGTCAGGGCGCTGCGGATGACGTCCTGCAATATGACGGTTGCGAGATCGCTCATGAGTTGAATGCTGGACTGGTCGTTGTCGTCGGCCGCGTCCGCTAGGCTTTTGACCGCTGTCCAAATCACATCTGCGACGGGGTCGGAGCGCCGAACCAACAATGCCTGATCATGGCCTTGATGACACTGAACAATGGTCGACCGGGGCAACATAATCCTGAGGTGTTCGCCCTCAGAGTAATCGAGTTGATATGTTCTTGAGAAATTGACGCAGATGTCGCCGGACGCAATATGTTCTTCGCGACTCGGCGTACGCAGATCAGCTTGTCCCGATAAGTAAAGCGTGACGTAAACGAACTCCGGCGGGACACTAGCGGGTCCATCGCATTCACTGACCGTAAACCCGGATGTCGTCAATCGCGTGCAGCGGACTGGTCCGGCCAAGACACGCTCGGCGCGGACGTAGTTCTCGTTTGAGGCGCTGAGGCAGGTCAACCGGTGACCGCCTTTATTGCCAATCCTTTCGCCCCAGACAAAGTCTTCGTAAGCTCCCAATCGCTCTTCGGGGGTGAACTTCTCTGGCACGAATAGACCGGGTGAAGGTCCCTGAACCTGGGACTTGAAACTGGATGGAGTTGGAGCACTCATGCTCTTGCCTCCTCTCGTGCGGTTGCATGGCAGTATAACTGCCCACCCATCGCACCCGCGCGGTATTGGTGCCGTACTGACTTCGCAATTGCGCTAGAAGGAATGTGCTCCAGCCCGGCGCAAAGCTGTCGTGCGCCACGGCGAGTTATGCCCGCTAAGAACACCACTAGACTGTTCCGCCTTTCACGAACTGTGTCGGGCTTAAGCCGGTCCTGGTCTTGAAAACCCTGCTGAACTGCTCGGGTGTTGTGAAGCCTGTGCCATAGGCGACAGCCGCGACGAAGCCGCGATCGGTGCGTCCCGTGCCAAGAATCGTCTTTGCCTTCTGCACGCGTTCTGACACGACAAAGTTCTTGAGGCCGCCGACATTCTCAAAGGCCCGATAAAGTGTTGCGCGGGAGACGTGGATGTAATCGGCAATCTCTGCCACTGACAAGTCAGCGCGGTGCAGGTTGTCGCGGACATACTCAATAGCGCGGTCTCGCAGGTGATTATGGCCGCAGTCGTCCGGGCCAGCCAGAACATGCTCGAGGACGCGTTGCGCAACTGAAATCATGAGTTCGGACACGAGTGAAGCTTGGGTCTTATCGCCGGATCCTATGCCAGCTTCCACACTTTCGGCAGCGCTGCGGAGGATCTCGTTTGCGGGATCGTCGCGACGCAAAATGAGGAACTTGTCCAGGGACGGATCCAGGCCATGGATCAGCTTCTTGGGAAAAACGACCCTAGTATACTCACCGGCGTCGAAGGAGAGACGATAGTTTCGTGAAAGGTTGATGTATATATCACCACTGAAAATGCGTTCGGAACTATGCTCAGTTTGGAGTCGGCCCTCTCCCGATACGCAGCTGCTTAGGAAGAGGTTGTCGTGTGGATCACTATCCGGTCCGTCAAGCGCTCTGGCGGCATAGCCAGAGGTCAGTAATCGAGACGCGTGGATCTGATCGCCAAGGAAGCGCTCGTATTTGTTGAAGTTCTCGTTGGAAGCCGATAGTTCAACCAACCGCGATTGCCCGAGAAAGCCGCAGCTATCTCCGTAGATGAATTCCTCGAAGGCGCCTAAGCGCTCTGGGCCATCAATTGTATCGCTGACGAATAGCTCCGCTCCGGATGCTGAGCCTTTTGTCGCTGAATTCAAAGGCAACTGTGCAGTCATGCCAGTCCTACCTCCGTACCAGTCCCACCTCCGTGCGCCGCAGCAGCGTTGCTAACCGCGATGAATGTCCCCGCACCTTTTTGCGCTCATCGGACGAAGTACCTAAACATAAGCAAACGCGCGAGCGGCGCGTTATGCCAAAAACGAAAAAAAAGATCTAGATTCTCTAAATTGTAGCCTGCCGTAGAAGCGGCATCGCGTGGTACTCTCTGGGGTGCGTGTCCAATCCCCACGATGTGACAATCTGATGGTGGAGTTGCTGCCTTTTGAACAAGCAAGTGAAAGATAGTAGGGCCATTTATGCCTCCTCTCACACACCCTCTGGGTGGTTGCTGTCGATATCAGGCTCTCCGCCCCCGGCCTCTCTCGCATGTTGTCAACGCTGATCGCGCCGAAACATTGTTCGCAAAACGCAGATCCGCAGCCTGCTGCGGCAACTAGGCGCTGACTATGTCAAGCCTGCTTCCACAAAGTGCGTTGGGCTCATACCGGTTTTGTCTTTGAAAACCTTGCTAAAGCGTTCTGGCGATGTGAAGCCAGTCGCGTACGCAACATTCGAAACATAGCCGCGGTCTGTTCGCCCCAAACGCAGCATGGTCTTGGCGCGGGCTACGCGCTCTACCATGATATAGTCCTTGAGCCCGCCAAGAATCTCAAAGGCTCGATAGAGAGTCGCGCGCGAAACGTGGATGTACTGCGCAACTTCGATAACGGAAAGGTCGGCCCGGTGCAGGTTGTCTTGTATGTATGCGATGGCCCGATCGCGGATGTGGCTGTAACCTGTCGCCTGGTTCTTAGAAGTCGAGCCTTCAAGCAGACGTCTTGAGATGGTGACAAGCAGATCACTCGCCAGGTGGGCCCCCTCATTGTGCCTGCTTTGATAGGTCTGCGCACAACTCGTCACTGCAGTCCGAACCAAATTCGTGACGGGATCACTGCTCTTGAGGACAAGGAGCATGTCCAGATCTTCTTCAAGCCCAGTCATGAGTTTCTTGGGAACTACAATTCGCGAATACTCGCCTTCAGAATAAGAGAGTTCGTAGTTGCGTGAGTAATTGACGTAGATATCGCCTGCACCAAGTTCTTCCTTACCCCGAGCCGTGCGCACCGCAACGCCGCCGGATACGCAAACACAAATCCGGAAGTTGTCGTGTGGATCGCTACCAGGCCCCTCTTTAACCCTCACAGCATAGCCCGAGGTCAGCGTGCGATTGGCGAACACACTGTTCCAAGTTAGCTTCTTGAATTGGTTGTAATTCGCATTTGACGGGGAGAGGCTGACCATACGTGGTTCACCGAGATACCCGGTGCACTCTCCATAGATGAATTCCTCAGCTGCACGAAGTCGCTCATGATGCTCGAGTGTATCAGGAACAAACAGCTCAGCATTTGGTGCTTGGTCTTCCACTTGCATTGGTGACTCGACGAGCGCATTCATCGTGGACGCTCCGGTGAATTGGAAAGCGGGCATGTCTACAGCCGGCAGTGTCGGGCTCTATCTGTCGACAACGTAAGCCGCGGTATGCCACCTCACTCATTGTGCCCGCGTTATCGACGTTTGGTCATTGACACAAAGCAAATGCGCAGTGCTGCTTCGGCAGAGCCTGATCCTCTTGCAGACAATCGGCGCATTCAAAGGTAGCCCAGATGACCTGCCTTGCCATATGCCAAAAACGAAAAAATGGATCTCATTTGAGGCTCAGCCCGTGCCTGATCTGAAAGAACCAACAGATGGATCTGGTGCGCGAGCAGAGCAAGGTTGCGGTGTCCTTCAGACGTTGAGCAATCAAGACAGCTCACCTACCACCATAGAGCGGCTTGTTGAGTGGAATGATCGCCCCCGCACTCGCTTGCTCAAGATTCTGCGCGCCAGAGCAATGACCCATGCTCACGGGCCTCGACTTTGCCTGATAGCCTCTCCTCGGTCGACGTTCCGACATGAGTGTCGTCACGTGGGTGTCGAGCGCTCAGGTCGGGCCGCGCGGGTTCAATACCTCACGCAACGCCAGCGTTCTTTGCCAAGGATGAAGCCGTCAATGAGTGTCCTTGGCAGTGCACCAGACAGAGCGCCTACGTCTAGGGTTCTCGTCACCTCTTCCCGATCGCCTTTCCGTCGGACGACTGCGTGCCAGCGGGTGGAGGTCGATAGCTCGTGGTCGGCCCACGCGCGCCGGCGCCGAGTTTCATCGCCGCCGTCGGCTGACCATTCCGTTGCAACGGGATGTTGATGCGGATGCTGCCGCCGTAGGACTTGTAGTCTTGCGTGCCGAGGCCGTCGTAGAAGCCTTCGCCATTGAGTGTCAGTCCGTCAGGCAGGCGGATCGTGATGCCGGTATCGACTCGGGCGCGCAGATCATCGGTGCCCTCAGATGCGAGCCCCGTTGTCAGGTCGACGATTGCTGAGCGCTCGAAGTCCCACAGTCCCTTGATGCCGAGGTAGGGACTGATGGTGGTGCCGTCCCTGCGTTGAAACGTGGTCGAGACTTTCGGGCCGAAGCTCAGGCGGCCGAGCTTGACGGTCTGTTCGGGGATGTCGATGGAGAGACTGTCGACGTAGGCCTCCTGGCGTTCCTGGAAGTAGAGCACGCCGATGTGCGGGGCGACGTGCAAATTGCCGAAGGTGAAGCTGCCAGTGAACTTGGCCGACGCCAACCAGCGGGTGCCGTCAAAGCTGTCGGTGTAGGTGTTGAACGGTGAGACTTCGTTGTCCGATTGGCCCCAGGAGAAGTTGGCATCGAAGATCAGGTTCTGGTGCAGCTGCGCGACGAGATACGGCCCGACCATCCAGCCGCGGCCGTTGATCTTGAAGTCATCGGTGTCATCGACTTCGTCGGTCCAGTCGAACTGCGCGACGACACCGAGGACGAAGTTGTTGCTGAACTTGTAGTCAGCGCCAATGAACAACAGCCCGAGGTCGCCCTGGTTGGTGTCGTTCTCATAGCGTGCCCAGCGACCGCGGATCCAGAGATCGAAGCCGGCGGGTGCCCCATCGTTGGCGGACAGGCTGCGGAAGCCAAGGCTCTGCATGCCGCCGCCCTGCTGGCCAATCTTCAGTCCGTCCTGAGGACCTTCCTTCTGTCTGTCCTCAAGGCCGGCCCCCAATCCTGCTCTGAGCCCGGCGATACGTTGGTCCTTGTTGGCTTTGTTGGCGGCCAGCATCTGGCGCAGGCTGGTGGCGAAGGCCATACGGTTGTTGGCGTAGCTACCCTCACCGGTGAACGACGCACCGGCGCCGCTGCCGCCCGGTCCGGCCTGGTTCAGGCGCTCGGTCAAGTCGGGCTGGTTCGAGACAATGGCATCACCACGCCGGGTCATGAAGTTGGAGATGATGCGCTGTGTGCGCTGGCGCACGTAGGTCTCATCGATGTAGTTCACGGACACCTGGTCGGCGGCGGCGTTGTCATTGCCGGCGCCATCGATGGCGACGGCGGCCGCAACATCGAGGGTCACATCACCGTGCTCGGTCGGCGTGATGGTGGCGGTATAGACGTCGTCGCTGCCGGCGAAGTCTGACGCCGTGCCGTTGCCGACGGTGATATCGGCCAGCTCAAAGCCTGTGACATCCTCGGAGAAGGTGAAGGTGGCGGTAAACGACCCGCGCGCTTCGGCCGGCGCCGAGATGGTCAAGGTTGGGGCGACAGTGTCGATCGTCACCGAGGAGTTGTCGGTCGTGGTTGTGACATCGGAGGCCGCGTTGCTGTTGGTGTCAACCAGGTTCGAGATGGTGAAGGTCACCAGGCCGGTCGATGTTGTGTCATCAACGGTGAGCGTTGCGACCCAGGTATTGCCTGAGATGTTGGTCGGGGTGACGTTGGTGTTGGCTATCGAAACCGTTGGCGTTGACCCAAGCGCTTCGCTGGCGGTGAAGCTCAACGCGATCTGATCGCCAATCGTTGCCTGGCTGGTGTCAGTGGCGTTGTCCGACGCGATGGCGACGGTGATCAGGGTCGGCGCGGTGTTCTCAATGACATCGAGGCTGTCGTCCTCGGTATGATCCACCAGCGCGTTGCCGGCGACATCGCTGGCGCTGGAGACTTCGGTTGAGCGAATGGCGACGCTGACCGCCAGCGGGCTGGGTATGGTGTAGTTGAAGGTGTAGACGGTGTCACTGGAACTCCAACCATTGGACCCGGTCTGGGCCCAGGTCGACAGGTCGACGGTGTTGCCGGTTCCGCCTGTGGCGTCATAGAAGGCAAGCGACGGCGGTGAGGCGGTATCCATGGCCTCGCTGAAGGTCACGACGACAGTAAAACTGTCACCGGGATCTGCCGAGGTGATCGCACCAGAACTGTCCTGGAAGACGACGGACGTGACTGTCGGCGCGGTGTTCTCATTGACGTCGAAGGTATCGTTCTCGGTGTGATTCGACAGCGCGTTGCCGGCGGCATCGTCAATGCTTGAGACCGTGGTTGAGCGGATGGCGACGCTGGCTGCCAATGTGCTGGGCGCGGTGAAGTTAAAGGTATAGACGGTGTCGCTCGAACTCCAACCATCGGACCCGGTCTGGGCCCAGCTTGACAGGTCGATGCTGTTGCCGGTGCCGCCGGTGGCATCATAGAAGGTAAGAGACGGCGGTGAGGCGGTATCCATGGCCTCGCTGAAGGTGACAACCACCTGGAAGCTGTCACCGGGATCGGCCGAGGTCGCGCTGCCGCCGCTGTCCTGGAAGACGACGGATGAGACCGTCGGCGCGGTGTTCTCGATGACATCGAAGGTATCATTCTCGGTGTGATCGGAGAGCGCGTTACCCGCAGCATCATCAATGCTTGAGACGGTGGTTGAGCGGACGGCGACGCTGGCTGCTAATGTGCTGGGCGCGGTGAAGTTGAAGGTGTAGACGGTGTCGCTCGAACTCCAGCCATTGGAAGCGGTCTGGGCCCAGCTTGATAGGTCGACGGTGTTGCCGGTGCCGCCGGTGGCATCATGGAAGGCGAGGGACGGCGGTGAGGTCGAACTCGCGTCTGTATCCATGGCCTCGCTGAAGGTCACGATCACCCGGAAGCTGCTGCCCGGGCTGGCCGAGGTGATGGTGCTGCCGCCACTGTCCTGGAAGACGACGGATGAGACCGTCGGCGCGGTGTTCTCGATGACGTCGAAGGTATCGTTCTCGGTGTGATCGGAGAGCGCGTTGCCGGCGACATCGTCGGCACCTGAGACCGTGGTTGAGCGGATGGCGACGCTGGCCGCAAGCGTGCTGGGTGCAGTGAAGTTGAAGGTATAGACGGTATCGCTCGCACTCCAGCCATTGGATCCGGTCTGGGCCCAGCTTGATAGATCGATGCTGTTACCGGTGCCGCCGGTGGCATCATAGAAGGCGAGGGACGGCGGTGAGGTTGTGTCCATGGCTTCACTGAAGGTGACAACCACCCGGAAGCTGTCGCCGGGATCCGCTGAACTGGCGCTGGTGCCGGTGCTGTCCTGGAACACAACGGATGAGACCGTCGGTGCGGTGTTCTCATTGACATCGAAGGTATCATTCTCGGTGTGGTCGGAGAGCGCATTACCATTGACATCATCGATGCCCGAGACGGTGGTCGAGCGGACGGCGACACTGGTTGCCAGCGTGCTGGGTACGGTGAAGTTGAAGGTGTAGACGGTGTCGCTCGAACTCCAGCCGTCTGATCCGGTCTGGGCCCAGCTTGACAGGTCGATGCTGTTACCGCTGCCATCGGTGGCATCATAGAAGGCGAGGGACGGCGGTGAGGTTGTGTCCATGGTCTCGCTGAAGGTCACGACGACGGTGAAGCTGTCGCCGGGATCAGCAGAGGTGATCGAACCGGAGCTGTCCTGGAAGGCAACGGATGAGACCGTCGGCGCGGTTGTGTCAAAGATGGCATCGAAGCTGTCGTCCTCGGTGTGATCCACGAGCGCGTTGCCGCCGGCATCATCAATAGAGGAGATCGTGGTTGAGCGGATGGCGACTTCGGCCGCAAGTGTGCTGGGTATGGTGTAGTTGAAGGTGTAGACCGTGTCGTTGGAACTCCAGCCATCGGACCCGGTCTGGGCCCAGCTTGACAGGTCGACGGCGTTGCCGGTGCCGCCGGTGGCATCATAGAAAGCAAGCGACGGAGGTGAGGTCGAACTCGTATCTGTATCCATCGCCTCGCTAAAAGTCACAACCACCCGGAAGCTGCTGCCCTGGCTGGCCGAGGTGATGGTGTTGCCGCCGCTGTCCTGGAAAACGACGGACGACACCGTCGGCGCGGTATTCTCATTGACGTCGAAGGTATCGTTCTCGGTGTGATCCGACAGCGCGTTGCCGGCGGCATCGTCAATGCCCGAGACGGTGGTTGAGCGGACGGCGACGCTGGCTGCCAATGTGCTGGGTGCGGTGAAGTTGAAGGTATAGACGGTGTCGCTCGAACTCCAACCATTGGAGGCAGTCTGGGCCCAGCTTGACAGGTCGATGCTGTTACCGCTGCCATCGGTGGCATCATAGAAGGCGAGGGACGGCGGTGAGGTTGTGTCCATCGCCTCGCTGAAGGTGACAACCACCCGGAAGCTGTCGCCGGGACCCGCTGAACTTGCGCTGGTGCCTGTGCTGTCCTGGAAGACAACGGATGAGACCGTCGGCGCGGTATTGTCCAACGTATAGGTTTCATTGTCGCCGGTTGGGGTTGTTGATGCCAGCACTTTGTCGCCGGCGCTGTTTCGGAGTTGGTCAGAAATTTCTAAGCGGACAACGGAGTTAGCATCGGCGATGGGATTGCTTACTGTGGAAATCAACACAACCCTGCCGCTGTTGCCTTGCGAGGCGCCCGCAGTGGCTGCGACGCTCTGTCCCGTCGCGTCCAAATGGAACGAGAATGATTCCAGAAGCAGGTTGGAATCATACGGCTCGCTGAACTCCACCCGGAACCGCAAACTATCAGAATTGGTCAGTTCCTCGCTTGGGGTATGGCGCGTTACCGAAACAACCTCAAACGGGTCGATGACCGTGACTGTCACGATGGCCGATGTCGGGTTGGACGCACTATCTGTCGCTGTCACCTTGAAATAGTAGACCGTATTAGCGTCTGCATCCGGCGCATTGAACGTTGCGTTCTTGTCGGTGCTGTCTGTGTCGGTGATGGTCAGTGCATCGACAGTCACGTCATTGGCCGTCAACACATCATCACTATCCACCTGAACCCAGGCCCAACTGACAACATCGTTGGCCGTCGTGGTGATGCCGTTGCCCAGATCGACACCTGTCGTCCCGCCATCAACCGTAAGGTCCGTTACTGTCAGATCAGGCGCGGTGGTGTCAGCGGTGACCGAATAGGTGACCCAATCCGACGCGCTGTTGCCGGCGTTGTCGGTGACGGTCAGCTTGAAATACAACTCACCGTCGGCGCTAAGGCTCGGAACAGTGAATGTGGCCTGCGCGGTGTCGGCGTTGGTCAGCGTGACAACATTGGTAGACGCTGCGGTGTCACTGTTCAGCGCATCGACCTGGACCCAGGCATAGGATGCAATGCCGCTGCCGCCGGTATCGGTTGAGTCCGAGCCGTCGAGTGTGCCGGTCTGGCCGGCGCTCGGTTGATCGCTGGCTGCGGCATCAGCGACGGGATCAGCGGTGTCGACGGTGAAGCTTGTGAGTGTATAGGATTCAGAACTACCGTTGGTGCTGTTGGTGACGGTTATCGTGCAGTCACTGTAGGTGCCATCGGCCAGAGCCGTGCCGCTGCCGTCACTGGAGAGGGTGATGGTGGTGTCGGTATCAACCTGCGTGATGGAACCGACGTTGCCTGTGCAGCTGCCGCCATAAGCGATCGTGCCTGTTTGATCCGATTGGATCACAACGTCCGGGGTGGCATCGTTGGTGTACTCGGAAACTTCACTGATGACAGTTATCTGCGGCCGCGTGTCCTCGTTGATTTCATACGTAACCCACGCCGCGTCGCTATTGCCGGCGTTGTCGGTGACGGTCAGCCTGAAGTACAACTCATCATCGGCGCTGACGCTGGGAACGGTGAACGTTGCTTGCGCGGTGTCCGCGTTGGTCAGAGCCACGTACAAGCTGTTGCTTGGGGCCACTGCCGTATCGAGGCCGGTCCCCGTCACCTGCACCCAGGCATAAGAGTCAATGCCGCTGCCGCCGGTGTCATCAGAAGAGCCCGAGCCATCGAGTGTGGCGGTATCGCCGGCATCACCCGGATTGGGGAACGCCGCTATTGAGGGAGTAGGCGCGGTTGTATCAAACGCCCCGCCGTTCAGCGTCGCGGAATGGATTTCTACGGTATCATTGCCTTGTCCAGACGGATAGGCAACATGCGTGAAGTTCACGGTGAAGGTATAAGTTATGCCTCCGATGACATGTGTTGACACGATCGTGTAAGTGGCAGTGGCAACTGTCGAGCTGTCATCAAGTTTGGTGTAAAATTCAATACCACGAGCGCCTCGGTCGATTTCTTCGTCCTCTGGCAGATCGGTTGGTGTTGCTGACTCACGTGTGTACGAAAGCATTACATCGGTCGATGTGTTACCTCCGCCAGCGGTCAGATACGATGCAACATAGACAAATTCCGGCCTGACCTGAACAAAAATGCCAAGATCTGGCTCAACAGCTGAGCGAGGATCGACCGTATCGCAAGTCAGCGTCGCGGCATTAAAGTCCACTATAAAAAAATGCGCTTCTGTCGAGGTTCCAGGCGTAAACATGCAATCCAGCGCGTTTGCCGACTGGGTTGTCATCGGTAGTGCGAGTAACACGGCTAGGAGTAGGGCTGCATATCGACCAGTAGTGGTGAGAGGTTGAGCAAAGATGCGCCCGGCCACCGGCAACCAACGCTGGACCCATGACAAGATAGCTGATCGTCCGCTGCCGGAACGCGTGCCTCCGCGTGAGCGCGACGAACCGTGACTCCCAGCATTCAACCGCTGTCCATCGTTCGCACGACATGAATTGCCATGGTCTTCCAGCATCAGCCCCGTCCTTCGGCTCACACATTTCCTTAGTGTGGTGGTACAGCAACCGATGCGCCGACCGTTATGTCACGAACGAAAGCCTCGGCAGTGGTTCCAACAAGCTTTTTTCTGAAATTTCAGAAGATTACGGGAGTCACCGTGCGGTTGACGCAGCCGTGTTGCCATGATGTTTCAGTCAATGGAGAGAATCTCTAACGGCGCGCTGCGCGGTCATATTGCGTCCCGATGCCAACACGCCCACAATGCGTATCAATCAATTAATTCAATGGGGGGTTGTGTGAGCATATCCAACTTTGACGTCGAGCGCGGTCTGGCCCGCCTTGAGATGATGGAGCGTATCCGTGCGTTCGAGGACGCCGCGCGGCGGGCCGCAGTCGAGGATGAACTGGTGCTCGGCGCGATCCACTTGTCGATTGGCCAGGAAGCCGTGGCTGCCGGAGTGATGGAGCCGTTGCGCAAGGATGACTACATTACGTCCACACATCGCGGCCATGGTCATACGTTGGCCAAAGGCGCGGACTCAAGCGCCATGATGAAGGAGCTGCTTGGCCGCGAAGGTGGCTGCTGCGGCGGCAAGGGTGGTTCGATGCACATCGCCGATTTCGATGTCGGTATGCTTGGCGCAAACGGTGTCGTCGCAGCCAATCTGACAATTGCGGCAGGTGCCGCCCACGGCGTCAAGATCCTCGGTGGCGATCAGGTCACCGTCTGCTTCTTCGGCGATGGTGCCATCAATCGCGGCCCGTTCCTGGAAGGGATCAACTGGGCGGGTGTGTTCGACCTGCCGATCCTGTTTGTCTGTGAAGATAACCGCTATTCGGCGTCGACACTGACGTCGGCCATGACGTCGGGCAAGGGGGCTGCCGCTCGCGCCGAAGGGCTCGGCCTCAAGACGACAACGGTCGATGGCAATGATGTGACCGCGGTGGCGGAGACAGCGGCGGAGATTGTGGCCCGCATTCGCGCGAGCCAGAAGCCGGAATTCCTGCACGCGGTGACCTATCGCCTGGACGGCCACACCTACTTCGACACCAGCGGTTATCGTCCGGAAGGTGAGGCCGAGAAGGAAAAGGCCAACTGTCCGATCCTGCGCCAGCGTACGGCGCTTGAAGCGGCGGGTGTGGCGACATCAGATCTGGATGGCATCCGCTCGCGTGCTGGCGACGAAATGCAGGCGGCGCTGGATGCTGCCAAGGCGGCGCCGTGGCCTGCCGATAGCACGCTTTATCAGGATGTGCAGGATATCGGCTCTCCAGCGCGGGAGGCGTTCTGATGGCGGTCATGACCTATGCCGATGCGGCCAAGCTGGCTATCGCCGAAGCGATGCGTGCCGACCCCACCGTCTGGTGCGTCGGCGAAGATCTCGGTCGCGGTGGCGTTTTCAAGCAGTACACCGGCCTGCCGGAAGAATTCGGCCCGAAGCGGATCTCCGATGCGCCGATTTCAGAAGCGGCGATTATGGGCGCGGCTTTCGGTGCCGCCATGGTGGGCACGCGTCCGATCGTCGAGATGCGGTTTGCTGACTTTGCGTTGTGCGCCACGGATGAACTGGTCAACCAGGTCGCCAAGGCGCGGTTCATGTTCGGTGGTCAATCGCGGGCACCGATGGTGATCCGCAAGCCGATGGGGATGTGGCGATCGTCAGCCGCGCAACACAGCCAGAGCCTTGAGAGCTGGTATACACACATTCCGGGATTGGTGGTGGTCTGCCCGTCCACACCGCAGGACAACTACTCCATGATGAAGGCGGCGATCGCGGCAGACGATCCGGTCGTCTACCTGGAGCACAAGGATATCTGGCTCAACGAAGGCGAGGTCGACACGTCAGCGCCGACCGAGATCGGCAAGGCGCATGTGCGGCGCTCCGGTTCCGATGTCACGGTCGTCTCGTGGTCGCATTGCGCCAACCTTGCTGTTGAGGCGGCGGAGGCTTTGGCTGGAGATGGGATCAACGCCGAAGTGATTGATCTGGTCAGCCTCTGGCCCTGGGACAAGCAAGCGGTATTGGACAGTGTCACCAAGACTGGCCGGCTGGTTGTTGCGCAGGAGTCCGTCGTGGTCGGCGGGTTTGGTGCGGAAATCGTCGCCACGGTCGTGCAGAATGGTCTGCAGCACCTGAAGGCACCACCGGAGCGGCTGGGGTCACCACGTGCACTCATCGCCTACGCGCCCAACCTGGAAGATCAGTTGCGGGCGACGGCTGATATGATCGCGGGTGCAGCGCGGCGAACGCTCGGCTGATGACCAACCCTGGGGGTGCTGCAATGGACCCCCAGAGGCCCCAAAGGGCTACAGAGCAAAAGCAAACAGTGCGTAGCCGATCATAACGATGGGGCAGGCTGCGCCAACAGCGAAGGCAAACCGCTGTACATCATGCCAGAGCCCGAATTCCTTCGACCACTGCCGCAGGTGGTATGAAAACTCCGGCGCAAACGTGCCGGATTGCGATCCGGATGCGACCCAGGTCCTGATCAGACGCTTTTGAATGCGTGCGACTATGATCAAGGCGCAAGCGATCAGAAAGATTGCGACCACGGCTGGCAAAAACAGTGTCGGCATCATCGCCTCCATGTTCAAAGTTGCGCCATCTGCCTATCGCTCGATTCGCAGACTTTGTACTAGTGCAAGGTGGCCTTCATCGACAGTGTAACGGTGTCGACGAAAGGCAATGCATGCGCGAGTTCTAATTGATCTTTGCCAATTGGCGTTATGCTGGAAACGAGCATGCAACTCCGACTGAAAACGCGATGATCTCAATCGAGCTGTGGCGAGAGCGTTTCAGCGCAACCCATGTCTTCTTTGAAGACAATTCAAAACGGAGTAGTGGGACGCAATGAGAGCAGCAATGCTTGGCGCGATGTTGGGTTTGATTGCCATCTGGATAGGCTTGCTCGTCGGCCTGCAGGTCAATGTGCTGTTCGGCAAAATTCTTGTCTTTCCTGTGGCCGTTGTCGCAAGCATCAGCGGTGTGTCGATCATGATGATGTCGCCTGCACTATGGATCGCTGCCGTCGTCATCCAATGCCTGACATGGGCGCTCATCTTCTACGTGCTCAGTCGATTGGCAAGATTGGCTGCAGGGCGTCAAGCCCACTAGGCTGCCGGTTTCAGCCAGGCTGTAAGATAGGGTGTGAGGCGATCCTTTATTGTATTGGCGTTGTGCAGCGCGCAGAACTTTGTCGCCATCGCCTGCAGCATAAATGCGTGCACACCCTCTGCCTGCAGTTCCGCTGATATGTCGTTTCGAAACTTTCCCGTATCCAGCCAGGATACAAGAATCTCGATCTGGCGACCGAATGTGGTTGCGATCGGACCGATCTCTTCCACTGCAGCCGCGCCAGAGTGGCGAAGGATAACGTCGAACACGTAGCGCTCACAGGTCATGAACTCGCAGACAGGTATCAGCGCATCGATCAACTTCTGAACTGATTTCGGCGCTGTTCGCGTCTGCATATCATCCAGCAGCGCATCGATACGCGCGCCGAGGATGAGGTCCATCAAAGCATCCTTGTCCTTGAAGTGCGCAAAGAATGTACCCTTGGCCGTTCCGGCGCGCAGGACAACCTCTTCAACACGCAGCGCCTCGTAGCCGCTTTCGCCGATGATCTCTTCCGCAGCGGCGACGAGACGTGCACGTGTCTCAAGTGTTCGTTTCTGGACTGCTCGGGCCATGACCCCACTCTACAAATAAATGTGACTACGGTCAATTTAATAGTTGACCATGGTCAATTTACGATTTAGGAAAATGACCACGGTCAATTAATGGAGTAGATCATGACAACGAAACGCATTTTCATCCTCAACGGTCACCCGGCGGAGAGCTCACTCAATCGGACACTGGCTGAATCCTATGCGCAGTCCGCGAGTGACGCTGGTCACGAGGTCCGACTAACAAACCTGCACGATCTGAGTTTCGATCCTGACTTTGGTTTTGCCGGTTACGACAACGTCAAGCCCTTGGAGCCGGAGTTAGAGAGTGTGCTGGCTGACATCGAGTGGAGCGAGCATGTCGTCGTCACGACACCTATGTGGTGGGGTGGCTTACCGGCAAAACTCAAAGGGCTGTTTGACCGGGCACTGTTGCCAGGCAGAACATTCAATACGCGCAAGACCGATTGGATGGGCATGCCGACCCCGATGTTGTCAGGGCGCTCTGGCCGCGTGATTGTCACATCAGACACACCAGGCTGGTTTATGCGCTGGGTCTACCACAATGCGATGCTGCGTCAGTTGCGCGATCAGATCCTCGGCTTCGTCGGCATCAAGCCAGCCAAGATCACGTACTTCGCCGGCGCGAGCCATCCCAAGCCCGGTGTGGTGAAACGCTGGATTACAGAAGTGCAAAAGTTCGGCGCGGTGGCTGCTTAAGCCTCAGGTTGTTTGATAGTACAACAAACAACGGGAGCACACTCGTGGTCCCGTTGTTGGCCCGCATTCCAATACGAGGTGTCGTGTGTCAGCGAGGCTTCGTACGCCAGACCAGGACTCTCAAGTCGATGAACACCTTGAGGGCAACAACAATAACGACGGCGCACAAGGCATACTTTGTGAAAGTCTCCATCGTGCCTTGGATGAGAACGGCGTGGATGACCGTTCCAACAATGATGATGACGGCGAGTGAGGCATGAACAAGTCGCCACGTACGCGGTCGTATGCGCAAACGAGCCCGCAGTACAGCGATCAACGCCGTCGCGAACACAGCCCACATCGCAATCACGCCCCAAACTGAAAACGGGGTTGGCGACCGGAACAGGAGCGCGTCGATGACGTCCGGCGCACTGGTAATCCAAAGCCCGCCGACGTGGACCAGGATGGCGGTGACCAGT
Organism: Hyphomicrobiaceae bacterium; assembly: GCA_965247245.1. Lineage (GTDB taxonomy): Bacteria > Pseudomonadota > Alphaproteobacteria > Rhizobiales > Hyphomicrobiaceae > Tectiglobus. The sequence continues at coordinate 138,123 of CBDFGV010000003.1, forward strand.
AGCCCGCCGATCCAGCGATGCACCGAGCGTGCGCGAGTGCCAGAAAGTCCTGGTAAGTATCCGCCGATCAGCAGCGGCTGAATCAGCAGGAGCGCAAGCGCAACAATACCGGCAAAGCCAGCAATAATATAAGGCGAGTGGCGCCACGCGAGCTGCGGGCTGAATGCGGCAGCTACGATCGGCACGCCAATCGCAAGCATTACGGCAGCCCAGACGAGAGCTGCCCTCGTTGATGTCGTGCTTGCCCCGCGCAACAGACTTAGGCGGGCTCAAGAACGAAGTGTGCCTCAAGCGTCTTGTCTTTGGCGCTCGGCATCACGGGACGAAGGAAAACGGTTTTGAAATCCCCGCTGTCATAGGCAAGGTGCCCGTGCGGCTGCCCGAACGCGGGTACGATTTGTGGCATCTCGAGCCGGAACACACCCTTCTCGTCTGTGAGAGTGGCGCCATGGCTTTGCGGATCGCTTTCGTAACCTTCAGTCGTGTGCGCCCAGATCTGGATGCGCTGTCCGGCCAATGGTGCGCCATCACCGGCGCGGCGAACCGTGCCGGACATCCAAAAGCCGCCACCGCCGATCTTGTCAACGATCGCTGCGCCCTTGCGGTAGTTGTTGGCACCACCGCGCATTGTCCTCGTCGGGGCGAGCCCCTTGGCCTGTGCTGGAACAACGAGGCCAGACGCACCTGCTGCCAGAGCAGCGCCGCCGGTCGCGATAAGATTGCGTCGGTTAATCAGGAAGTTCGCCATATATAGTCCTCCTGTTGTCGGAAACTCGAGTGGCGCTGGGCGTGGTCGAGCCGCCCGTTGGCAACACAAGAAGCTGGTCGATTCTGAGACGTCACCGACATTGATAGTATGCCGTCAATGGTGTGCCCTTACTCTCAACCCAACTAAGCGCGGTCACGCCATGGGTCAACCGAAAGCACAGCTTCGTGATCGCTATATGTCAGTATGTCGTTGTGGTTAGAACAGATCACATAGGCACCGAGCCACCAAACTTTAATTCGCGCCCATAGGCTCAACTCATCCTACGAGGGCCGCGGGGCGTCACAGCCTACAGTGACCATGCAACTCGCAACGGGCTTGATTGGATCTCCTGCAGCGTCCTGCGCGATGGATTGAACCTAGCGACAACGGCTCAATCCATATGCATTTGGCAAATCGTTTGCTCATTACATTCGCAAATCGCAAACGCAAACAGGCTGATGCTGGGCGCGGCCGACATAGTGCGTTGAAAAATAGTCATAAAAGATGACGCTCGAATTGGCACCAGACTTGCGGATGACTTGGTATCGCCGGTCAGATCATGAATTCTCCCAAAGCCCGGGCCGTTGATAAACGCATTGAATTTGGTGGATTTCCGATACAGGAGGGAGCCGTGCCAGCTAGCATCGCCGATCTCACAGAGACCAGCGCCTTCAAAGCAGACCGTGTTGAGACGCCGTTTGAGGCATTCATTCGCCAACGACATGAAGCTAATCAACTTGATGGCTCGCAACGCAACGACTCAGGCCGACGGGATCGCTGGACCAGAAGCCTCGTATAAAAGCTGATCGGCGCAGGGCTGCCAGAACTTGGCAGCTAGAACTTTGCAGCTAGAACCTAGCAATCAAAGCCAAGCGGCCAGAACCCTCTTCTAGGCGGGAGAGTCCGGGGCGCAACGCGAGCAACCAACGAGCGGCCGGTCCAAGCAAGTTCATAAACCGTTAACCAAATCAGTGCACGCCTTTACGTCAGGGGGCACTGGATATGGGCAAAGAAATCTCAGAGGCAATGGAGCGGCTGGAAGCCAGTCTTCAAGCCTTGGCGGAGACCAATGAGAGGCTGAGTGAGGCCTCATCTAACGCCATGGATAAGACCGTCGAATTCCTTGAGGATCTCGAGTCGAAATTCACAAAACTTAGAACGACTGACCGCACCGAAGTGTGAATGCGTCCGCAACAATTCCAGAATGATTGTCAGTCGACAATGGCGCTAACGATCCCGGATCGCACCGCGGTGAAAGAGTTTGATGGACGTGACCAGCTAGTCACTGAAGTGGACTAAAACTCGTACCGCTTTGTCTTGATTTTTTGCTCACGGAAAGACCAGTCTCGGCCGGCTGCCATGATGCAAGAGATGTGCTGAGGCGTCGTCGAGAGAATTGTGAACGTTCCCGTCTTGGGAGAACTCCAGATCTCGAATAGAACACCACCAGAAAGGCCGAGGCCGCCGGAGCTTTCCTGGAACTTTGTTTTCAGCTGGTCAGTAATGAGTTTCCGAGGTCCGCATTGCATTTGTGCATGAGCAGAACCAATCATGACAAAGAGGCTGGCAAATAACCCAGCTAGAAGTGTTGCAGTTCGCATACCACATTCCTTCTCAAAAAGTGGTGGGCAACTTTCCTCCTGCAACTCGCTTTTTTATAAAAACTACATATCAAGGTGATCGATTCGTCCGCCGAGCTACAGTGCTCATTGGCGCTAAAACTGTTTCGAGATCCGGGTGTTACTTTCTTGCCGCGTCGCGGCAAAGGCCTTTCGCATAGTGGTCCTGCGCGGAATGTCACTCACGGAATCATTCTCACCTGCTCTCTATTCTCGCCGCCCACCGCCCGAGAGCTGACTTCACCTGTCGTCAGCGACCTGCCAAAGCAGCTTGGCGCGGTAGTTCCGCAAGAGCCTGTTTCCACCGCATAAGACCACCGGGACACTTGCTCGTGAACCTGATATCGTCATCTGTGAAGTCCAACATCAGGCAGCTCGGCGTATGGAAAGACGGCAGTTTCTAGCACGCTCATTGGCGTCCCTCTGCATGACGACGATCGGTGGTCAAATGGTTCAGGCAAACAGCTTTAAGGGCTTCCGAATGCCGGACGAAGCTGAGCCGCACGAACGAACATTCATGCAGTGGCCTGTGAACCGGAAGGTTCACGCAGACGCCGGCTTCTTGGACCTGCTGCAAAATTCCATCTCAGTCGTGGCCAATACGATAGCCGAGTTTGAGCCGGTTGTGATGTTGATGGGTAACGAATATGCCTCGGCTGCGCGCAAGAAACTTGGACGCCGCGTTGAGATTTGGGACATTCCGACCGATGATCTGTGGTGTCGCGATGCCGGGCCGATCTTCGTCAAGAACAACAAGAATGAACTCGCAGTCGCGCATATCAAGTTCAATGGCTGGGGCGGTAAGCAGGTCCATCGCAACGACGGGCTTGTTGCCGAGCGTGTCGCCAAGCGCATGGGGTTGCCCTTGATGGATGCGGGCCTTGTCGGTGAGGCCGGTGGAGTGGAAACCGACGGAGACGGCACGCTGCTGGCGCACGAAAGTTCGTGGGTGAACGCGAACCGCAACAAGATTCCTCGCAGCCAGATTGAACAGCGACTGCTGGCGGCTTTGGGTGCAGACAAAATGATTTGGGCGCCGGGATTGGCTGGTGCAGATATCACCGACTATCACATCGATGCGCTGGCGCGATTTGCCAAACCTGGCACTGTCGTCATTCAATTGCCCGAGCAGCTCGATTACAACGACCCTTGGTCTGTCGCGGCTTTTGAAACATTCAATATTCTAGGCACGGCCCAAGATGCGAAGGGCCGCGCGTTGCAGCTGATCAGTCTGCCTGAGCCTCAAAAGATACGCGTCAGCTCACCCGACTTTGTCGCGTCGTACGTCAACTACTACGTCTGCAACGGTGCAGTGATCTCAGCGCAGTTTGGCGACCGCAAAGCCGATGCAAAAGCTAAAACTGTCCTCCAGCAACTGTATCCGGATCGCAGCGTGATCCAGCTGAAAGTTGATCCGATCGGTGAGGTCGGTGGTGGAATACACTGCGCGACACAGCAACAACCGCGGGTCTGACGAGGCGCATCAAAAAATAAGCGTTATGGGTGGGAAATACTCTGCAAACGTAGCGTGTAAGGCGCTTGTTGTTTCCACAATCATGCGTTGCGCAATCGTCGAGCGAACAATTGAATGATGCGGCGACTCATGAGCATAAGAGTAAGCATTGGCGGGATAGGGGAAGCGCCATGCGTCCCAAAGGCAACGGCAGCAACAATAGGCTAACAAGCAGGGCTGCACGCTCAGCTCGGGGCACGGGCCATAAACAACAGGAAAATATTCTAGAGGGCGTGGGCCCGGCGCAATGTATCGCCCGTATCGCGGTTGGTCGGCACACGGGGCGTGTCTACCGTGATGACGGTGGCACGCATTACATTACCATTGATCGTGAGCTGGCGCTCGGTCGTTGGCAGGAGCTGTCCGAAGCGCATGGTCATCTAATGTCGAAACTGCGCGTCAAGGCTTGTGTTGGTGGGCCACAAGATCTGGCCCTCTTCTCGGATCGGCGCAATCAACCAGATTTGTTCTCCTTCGCGCCAATGGGCGCCTAAAGCTCGGTTCCAGCGGGAGGCTTAGCGGAATGTTACGCCTCCTCGCGATCGCACTTTATGATGATTGCAACTGCGACTGCAGCAAACACAATTCCGACGATGTTCAAGATAATGAGTGCCATGACAACTCTCCATCGATCCAATGTTGTTTTTGGCCGAGGGGGTTGAGAGGGGGAACCGGCCAGTCAGTTGACTATGGCAGGAACCTGAAAGGGTGACTGTTACCTAGGTCACAGGTGACCGATGAACGCCACTAGCTGGTTGTCACTTGTATAGCGGGCCATCGAGCCACTCCGAATGATGATCTGTGTGGCGTATATCCCATTCTGTGCTTGCAAAGCGAGCGGCCTCGACATCGAGCAGCAGCCACGACGCAAAAGTGGAAATCGTTTCCGGCGTCGAGAATTCTCCTCGATCGATGTAACCTTGGAAGGCGGTCCGGGCTGGAAACTCAGCTTCGGACTTCGAAAGAAATCCCTGCACCAGTTCTGTATCGACGAGGCCAGGCTTAAAGCCGGCGATAGCGATGTCTCGATTGGCCCATTCGGCTTGAAGGGCGCGGCGCAGAGTTTCGGAGGCAGATTGAGCGACCGAGTAGGCTGCTGCACCGACCCGCGGGTTGGCTCCGGAATCTGATCCGACAAACAGGATACGGCCACCATCCAGATGTTCGGCACATTTGACGGAGAGGGCCCAGCGTGACGTCACATTCGTCTCGAACGACCGTTGCCAATCGGTGGGTGATAAGGCATCGAGCTGCCCCAGTTGGAAGTAGCCGGCACCGTGAAAAACAGCCCGCGGTGCAGGAAGCTTGGACAAGGCCTCGACCATTGCGGTTTGATCGCTGTCGTCCGTAACATCAGCCGCACAGGCCGTTATGAGAGGAGACTGTTCTGCAACGGCATCCAATGATGTCTTGCGGCGTCCCGAAACGATGACCTGACAGTTACGCCCGGCGAGGGTCACAGCCAATGCGGCGCCAATCCCGGAACCACCGCCGGTGATGAGAAGTGACTTGATCATTTGCAGCATTTCCTCTGGTCAGAGATGCGAGGTAAATGATCCGAGAAGCGCCGAATTGTCAAAAGCTAAGGAGCGTCTCAGAAGTGCAATGATACTTTTGCTGTTCGGTCGGCCAAACGCGTTTCAACCTTAAAGTCGCCCTGCATCCTTACCAGCACTCACGACACTGCAGCCATGTAGTTGCGCCAGCCGCCGTAGGATGTGATGTCCTCTGCCCCGTTCAGTCCGGCCGTTTCGCAGATGAAGCCTTTGACTTTACGGCCATCGGCCAAGTCCAGTGATCCGATACCCAGTGGTTGGGGGACGCCTTCCATAAACGTTCCGAAGTGCTGCTTCGGCATCGCCCAGATTTCAATCTCAATCGCGTCTCCGTTGTCATCGCGGATAAGACCTGGTCGATAGGGCGGGCCGCCAGCCAGTGCATAGAGTTGGTAGTAGGGCGCAGTGCGGTTTTTCTCTAAGAATCTCGCACCGAGGCGTGTCAGCTCGGTATTGAGTGGCAGCCCGGTCATATGTGCGCCAACAACAGCCAATTCAATCTCGTCGTTGGCCGCGGCTGCCTCGGCAGCAGTTTTTGCGACTGGCCAGGATGTTGCCCCGGCGTTAACTCCTGCCTTCTCGTGGAGCACGTGCCCGACATCTGCGAGGTTACCGTCCCGGCCTGCAGGCGCGATTAGTGTAATGCTACCGGGCTTACCATCCAGCCGGTCTTTAACCGGTACAGTGAGCGCGCAGAGGTCGAGGATATTGACGAAGTTCGTATAGGTACCAAGCGCTGAATTCGGACCTATCGGATCTTCCCGCAGATCCTCCGTCGAATAGAACGTTGGCGTTGTAGGCACGCAGAGTAGGTCAATCTCTTCCAATGTGGATTTAAGGTCCGCCTTTAGCTTCGCAGCACGATAGAAGTGGCGGAAGGCATCCGTCGCAGAGAATTGGTGGGCCACCTCGACAACCTGACGAGTCACCGGATGGACGGCATCTGGCTTGCTCTGCATCAGCTCCTGGAGAACTGTGTCGCGCTCCGCCACCCACGCTCCTGAGTAGAGCAGGTCTGCCACCTCATAGAACGGTTCAAAATTGATAGGGATGAACTCGGCGCCAATGTCAGCAAGGCTGTCCAGGGTACACTCGAATGACTGAGCCTGGATTGTGTCTCCGTAGAATTGCCGTGTCTTCTCATCGGGAATGCCAACCCGGAAGCTCACAGGCGCTGGGCCAATACTGCGAATTGGCGTACGGCGCGCATAGGGGTCCGCCGGGTCAAAACAGCTGATCTGCTGATGAACGCAATTGGCATCGCCAACATTCAAAGCAAACACCGAGACAGTATCCAGTGTCCGGCATGCTGGAACAACGCCAGTATTCGAAACGGACCCAAGGCTCGGCTTCAACCCGACGATGTTATTCAAACCGGCAGGCACGCGGCCTGATCCTGCCGTGTCCGTTCCGAGCGCGAAGCTGACAATGCCGTGCGCAACTGCAACTGCCGAACCCGAACTGGAGCCACCCGGCACCAGCGCTGGGTCAATCGCATTCTTTGGGATTGGATAGGGCGTTCTGACCCCAACAAGACCCGTTGCGAATTGGTCGAGGTTGGTCTTGCCGATCAGGATAGCGCCGGCCTCGCGCAAACGAGCCAGGCAGAATGCATCTTCATCGGGTGTGTAGGCGAACGCCGGACATCCAGCCGTGGTCGGTAAACCCACGGCATCGATATTGTCTTTTATGGCAAACGGCACGCCCCACAGCGGCATGCGTGCGGTGTCGAAGCTGCCGAGATCTGCCACAGCCGCTGCAATCTTGTCCCGATCCTCTAGGCAAATAAAGATGCCTGGATCAGCAACGTCATCGATCCGCCGAAAGACTTCCGCAACGACAGCCTCCGGCGCAAGGCCATTTCGGTAAGCATCGTGCAAACTTGGTATGTCGAATTGGAGTTGCTTCATCATTGGCGGTCGTTCACTTGCTCTTGCGATGGCTCGTGATCCTAAAGGGGCGGGTGCGGGATCGCTTCGATCAGGGATTGGGTGTAAGGATCCTTCGGGTTTTGCATCACGTCTTCGGACAGGCCACGTTCAACGATCTCCCCATTCCGCATCACAAGCACGTGCTGACACAACAGCCGCACGACGTTGAGATCATGTGAGACAAAGAGATAGCTCATGCCAAGATCGGCGCGCAGGTCGGCCAACAGATTGAGAACGACGGCCTGCACAGAAACATCGAGGGCCGCGGTCGGTTCATCCAAAATCAGCAGGTTCGGTCTGAGAGCGATGGCGCGGGCGATCCCCACTCGAGCCTTTTGACCGCCGGAAAGCTGATGGGGAAACCGGTCCAGCAAGGCAACCGGCAACCCTACCTGATTGGCGAGTTCGTCTACTCTGTCATTAATGAACCGGCGATCGTCCGGACTGCCCAACATGCGAATTGGATCGGCGATTGCGCGTCTGGCAGTAAAGCGTGGGTTCAAGCTGTCCGTTGGGTCCTGGAAGACCATCTGCAGTTTGGAGCGATGCTCGCTTCGGGCGAAAGCTTTGAGCGGTGTTTGTGTCAGGTCCACACCGTCCAGTTCAATCGAACCGGAGGTGGTGTCGAGTAAGCGCATGACCATGGAAGACGTGGTGGACTTGCCGCAGCCGGACTCGCCAACCAGACCAACACTTCCGCCGCGCGGAATTTCAAAGGAGATATCATTGACGGCTCGAAACACTGGCTCATCGTTTGGCCTGCCAAGCAGACGGTTGACCCAGCTGCTTCCACTGGCGCTTCCCTTTGGGAAATCTTTGACCAGGTTCTGCACTTTGAGTAACGGCGTGCCTGTCGAAGGCGCGACGATCGTCGGGCTGTCAGCACTGGAAGGGCGACTGAGAGTGGTTGCCGGTTCGGCTGGCAAAAGATCCCTGAGCTGGCCGCCCAGGCGCGGTGTCGCGCGCATCAGGCGTTGGGTGTAGCTATGTTGTGGCTTTGCGAACAAGCTCTTGGCATCGGCCGTTTCAACTACGTTGCCGGATTGCATGACGATGATGCGGTCACAGTAGGCCGACGCCAATCCGAGATCATGCGTAATCAACATGGTCGACATGCCGCGTGCCTGCGTCAGCTCGACCACGAGGTCCATGATGGCTTTCTGCGTCGTGACATCCAGACCTGTTGTCGGCTCGTCGGCAATCAGGAGCCGCGGCTGACAGGCCAGCGCGAGAGCGATCACAACGCGCTGACACATGCCTCCGGACAACTCGTAGGGGTAGGCCTCGTAACGGCTCTCCGGATCGCGAATGCGCACGAGGTCCAACAGCTCGATGGCCTTGAGCCGCGCCTTGGCCCCGGCAGCCTGACCGTGTTGAACCAAGGCATCGCGAAGCTGGTGTCCAACTTTACGGATGGGGTTGAGAGCCGCGCGCGGGTTCTGAAATATCATCGAGATCTCGCGCCCGCGTAGATCGCGCATCTGACGTTCGCTAGCGGAGCGGATATCGACGCCTGAGAACGTGACGAAGCCATCCGAAATGCGACCCGCCCGGTCGAGGATACGCATCAAGGCATAGGACGTGACAGACTTGCCTGAGCCAGATTCACCGACGATCCCGAGTGTCTCGCCCGTGGCCACTTCGAAACTGACATCGGACACGGCGCGCACAGTTCCGTTACGCGTTTGGAACTCGACACTGAGGTTGTCAATCTCAACGAGATCGGAGTGAACGGCGGTGCCTGATGGATCGATGGCTGAACTACTCACGTCACACCTCCCAATCAGGTCCGCTGAGCCGGGTCGACGATATCGCGTAACCCGTCGCCCATGAGGTTAAACGTGAGAACAGCAAGCATCAGCGCGAGGCCTGGGAAGAATGCCAGCCACCATTCGCCGGAGACGATGAAATTCGCTCCCTCCGCCACCATGATGCCCCACTCAGGCGTTGGCGGTCTGACTCCAAGACCGATGAATGAGAGCCCCGCCGCGTTCAAGATCGCCCATCCCAGGTTCAAGGAGATCTGCACCATCATCGGCGGCAGCGCGTTGGGAAAGATATGCCAGGCGAGAACTTGCCAATCTGAGTTGCCGGACAGACGCGCCGCCAGTGCGAAACCGGCATTGCGACGGATGTTGACCTCGGCCCGCGCAACACGGGCATAGAAAGGAATATTGATGATCGCCGTGGCGTAAATGATGTTCTCGACCGTATTGCCGAGCGCCGCGACGATGCCCATGGCCAATACAAACAGCGGGAATGCCATGATTGTATCGATGATGCGGCTAACAATGGCATCAAGCCAGCCACCCCAGTAACCGGCGGATGCACCGGCCAGCGATCCGATGACGAAAGACAGGGCAACGGCAGAGAAGGCGATGAAAAGGTCGAGGCGCGTCGCAACAATCACGCGCGAGAAGACGTCCCGGCCCAGCTGATCCGTACCGAACCAATGCGCCAGAGATGGCGCCTGGAGGGCGTTGTCTGCGTTGGTCGCGAGTGGGTCATACGGTACGAGCAGTGGCCCCAGAAACGCTGCGACCAGTATCAGTGAGAAAAGCCCAAATGCGATCAAGGTGACCGGGTTTGCCGTTAGGACATAGACAACGTGCTTGAGAAACTTACCCTTGTTGTCAGCGGCAACCGCTTCGTCCGTTGACATTGATAATGCATCGCCGGGTTTGGATGTGTCCGCCTGTTTCAACATCAGCTGTCCAATCGGATGCGCGGATCAACAAGCGTATAGGCGATGTCGACAACAAGATTGAGCAGGACAAACAACAACGCCATCGACAGGACGAAGCCTTGCACGGCGGCGTAGTCGGACACGACAAGTGCCTCAACGGCATAACTACCGATGCCCGGCCATGCGAAGACTTTTTCGACAAGGACGTTGGCGCCAAGCGTAAACGAGAACACCATGCCCAATGTCGTGATCACCGGCAGCAGTGCATTCTGCAATGCGTAGACGGTTATGATTTTGCGCTGAGAGAGACCAGCTGCCCGGGCGGTGCGAATGTAATCACTCGAGAGCGCCTGCAGCATCGCAGCCCGCGTCATGCGCGCGATTGGTGCCAACGTGAACAATGCCAACGTAATGGCTGGGAGAAGAAGCTGCGCTGCAGCCGCCTGCGCCGTCTCAATATCACCGGCGATCAGAGCATCGATCACGTAGAAGCCCGTGACGTGCGGCGGCGGGATATAAGCAAAGTCCAGGCGCCCGATGGGTGAGGGGGCCCAGCCGAGAAGGTAGTAAAAGAAGAACAAGAGGGCGAGCCCGGTGAAAAACGTGGGCAATGACACGCCGGCCGTCACCAGAAATCTGCACAAGTGATCAATCCACCGGCCCGGGTTCAAGGCAGCAAGAATACCGATCGGCAGCGCGATGAGAGTTGAAAGCAGGAGAGCTGTGAAGGTCAGTTCCAATGATGCCGGAAGGCGTTGGGCGAGATCCGATGCCACCGGCTGTCCCGTCGACAAGGACTGTCCAAGATCGCCCCGTGCAAGACTTTCGAGGTAGAACCCGAACTGAACCAACATCGGTTGGTCGAGGCCGAGTGCCTTGCGGATCTCGGCGATCGATTTCTCATCAGCCGCAGGTCCGGCAAAATAGACGGCTGGGTCCCCGGGCAGTGCCCGGGTCAGTATAAAGGTTATGACGATCACGCCGAACACGACGGGCATGGCCTGCCAGAACCGGTAGAGTATGAGCCGAAGCTTGCTCGCAAGCATTGCTGTCTTCTCCGCCGTGATCGCCTGGGGAGGAACCGTTTAGGCCTTCTTGAACTTCCGCGCGTCAAGCTGACGGTGGAACCAATACTCGTAGCCTTGCAGCTTATCCGACATGCCGGAGCTGAGTGTTGGCTGCCATAGCGGGATGCGCGGAACGTCGTCGAACGCGATCTCGATCAGGCGCTTGACCTTGGGCGCATAGGCCGGGTCTTCCGTCGGCATATGCAGTGTCTCGTCAACCAGCTTCTTCACTTCAGGATTGTCGTAGTTCGAAGAGTTGAACAGGTGGCCTTTGATATAGGCCCAGAAGAAGTAGTAGTCGGGATAGTTCAGCCATCCACCGAAGTTCTCAAGATGCAGCGGTAGCCGCTTTTCAACCAGCGCCGCCGTGCGCCAGTTCGCGCCGGGGATCTTTTCGATCTTGGTCTTGATACCAATCTTGCCCAGGTTCTCCTGGATCAACAGTGCCGTCGGCTCCATCCAGCTCGACAAGGATTGGTTGATCGAGAACGTCGTTTCAAAACCATCTTTGTATGAGGTTTCAGCGAGCAGGGCCTTGGCCTTGTCCAGGTCCGTCGAGTAGGGGAAAGGCTGCGGCCACGAGATATCTTCCGGCTTGGCTGACTTGCCGCCCCACATCTTCACGCCGTTTCCGTAGGCAGCCGCCTTGAAGATTTCCTCATAAGGAACCGCGTAGGCAATCGCCTGGCGGACCTTCTTTTCTTGGAAAGGCTTGAACTTGAGATTGACGCCGAGGCAGTAGATGCAGTTCTCGATCGGTGTGGCGGTGACGGTCAGCCCGTCCTTGCCTTTGAGTTCGTTAGCGTCTTTGTCAGGAATACCGAACGAAAGATCGACGTCCTTGCGCTCCAGCAGCGCGCGCCGCGTTGAAATCGATGGCACCTCACGCACAACCACGCGCTTCACGCCCGGCAGCGGCCCGCTGGTCCAGGCATCGTTGCGCTCGTAAATGATTTGCTGGCCTGCGTCCCAGCGTGCGATTTTATAGGCGCCGCTGCCGGCCGGGTTGCGGTGTAGGTATTCGGTTGCCCAGGGATCGCTTTCCTTTGCGTTCTTCTTGGCAAGCCGGGAGTTGATGATCATCGGGACCGGCACGGCAAGGTCCGGCAGTGTCAGCTTGGACTTGCGAATGAAATCGATCTTGAACGTCTTTTCGTCGACAACCACAAACTGTTCCGGCTTTTCCAGCGAGCCAGCGCGCATCTGAACGGCAGGGAAGCCGCCGAGAGAGACAGCGCGATCAAGCGACCACTTGATGTCTGCCGCGGTAACGGGTGTGCCATCCCAGAAAACAGCATTTTCCCGAATCTTGAATGTCGCCGACATGCCGTCGTCAGCAATCTTCCAGCTTTCTGCAAGGTCAGGCTTCAGAACCGAATAGTCGTATGACAAAGAGCCATCCGCCAATGTCTTCGTGCCGAACGAAAGAAGGCGGTCATAGCAGTTGACCGCGATCTGATAGCTCGGACGGTTGGTGCCCTTGCGGTGAATATCAAGCGAGTTGATCGTCTGGCCAATAACGACAACGGCCGTGTCAGCCTTGGCAGCATGCGCTGGCATGACCTTGAGGAATGGAAGGAACTGGGCGCCCAGGGTGACCGCACCCGCGCCTTTGAGAAAATTACGACGATGGACTTCGTTGCTCATGACAACACGCTCCTGCTCTGCAAAAGACCCTTTCGACCGCGGCGGCCTCGACCTTCGTTAATAGCCTAGGCCTGGAGTGTGTTGACGTCTGCTGCTCAATTTCACTAATAGTGATGCAAATTATGCAACAGTAAGGTGCTCAGCACATGAGGCATCTCTCGATCTACAGAAATGTCGACGTTGTCTCCAAAGTCGGTTCGATCCGTCAGGCCGCCGAATTGCTAGCGATTACACCCTCGGCACTGAACCGGCAGATCCTCGGACTTGAAGAGGAACTTGGCGTGCCGATCTTCGAACGGCTGGCCCGCGGCGTGCGCCTCAGCACAGCCGGTGAACTCCTGATCCACCACATTCGCAATCAATTGTCAGATCTGGATCGCGTGCAATCCCAAATCGCTGATCTTTCCGGCGTCCGACGGGGGCACGTGAGTATTGCCTGCAGCCAGGCCCTTCTGCCCTACTTTCTGCCACAACAGATCGAGGTCTATCGAAAGGAGCACCCCGGCGTTACCTTCAGCGTGTCGGTGCGCGATCGCGAGGCCGCAGAGCAGGCGTTGCGTGATTACGCCGTCGATGTTGCCATCATTTTCGAGCCGGTTCATCTGGCAGACTGTCAAACGCTCCTCATCGCGAAGCAGACTATTCATGCCATCATGTCGAAGAAGCATCCGCTTGCGCGTCGAAAGACGGTGAAGCTGGAGCAATGCGTGGATTACCCTTTGGCCCTGCCGTCGCTGCCTTACGGTGTGCGTGCACTGATGGAGCAAGCGGCCACGAAAAAGAACCTCACTCTGGATCCCGCCATTCAGTCGGACAGTTTCGAGTTCCTGCGCCACGTTGTGGCGGACAATGAAAACATTGCATTCCAAATCGAGATTGGATTGCCAAGGCAATCGGCTGCGGCAGCGGTTGTCAGTCGACCAGTGTCGGAGCAGGATCTGCCGGCTGGGCGCCTGCATCTCACACAACTGCGCGGAAGGAGCCTTCCTGTTGCTGCCGCGCGCTTTGCCGATCAGCTGCAGACATCGTTCACTGAGAACTTTGAATGCGTCTGATGATGGCCGTTCGAAAGCTCGGACCTCGTAAGGCGTGGTTCAACGCTTGCGCGGCTTCATCGCGAACAAACTGAGTGCAATGATGTCTGGTGGACGATCCTCCGCGCTCAAACACTGGGGACGCGGCTGGTGCAAACACTGGCGCGTATCAGATCAATGACGCTCATTGTATCCATTTCGGATGCAGTATGCGGCCAAAGCAGCGGATTGAACAAATCGAATGGTCAGCCCATTTTTCCATCATCATCAATCGCGCTGCCATACAAAGCGAACCAAGCAAGACGGCAACGCGTAAGCCATTCGAGACTGGAAGGAGAACCCTATGAGCTGGAACCCTGCCATTGAGCCGAACTGCCCCGACTGCGGAAGTCTTGATAGCATCGAGACCATTATCGTGCCGCGGGCACGTGATCTGGGTGGCTTCGAGGTGCGCCGTGCCTTGCCCTCGCCGAAGCGCCAGATGGTCGGACCCTTCATCTTCTTCGATCAGGCCGGGCCGGCAGACTTTGTCACCGGCAGCGGTATCGACGTCCGCCCGCATCCGCACATCGGTCTCGCCACCGTGACCTACCTCTATGACGGCGAGTTCCAGCACCGCGACTCGCTTGGCACCAATCAGATGATCTATCCCGGTGAAGTCAACTGGATGATTGCTGGCAACGGCGTCACCCATTCTGAACGAACCAGCGAGGCAACCCGCCAGGGTGCGCACCACCTGTTTGGTATTCAGACCTGGGTCGCCCTGCCTGAGAGCCATGAGGAAATCGATGCCGGCTTCGAGCATCATGGCAAAGATGCTCTGCCATTTCTGGAAAGCGAGGGTAAGCAGGTTCGCTTGATCATCGGCAATGCTTACGGTGAGCGCGCACCAACCAAGACCTTCTCCGAAATGTTCTACGCCGACGCAGTCCTCGAAGCTGGAGCGCTTCTACCGCTGCCCGACAACCACGAAGACCGCGGCATCTACGTGGTCAGCGGTTCCATCGAAATCAGTGGCGACACATTCGAGAGCGGTCAGATGATGGTCTTTCGGCCCGGCGATCCAATCACACTTAAGGCCGGCGATGCCGGCGCACGGCTCATTTTGCTTGGCGGTGAAACCCTCTCAGGCTCGCGCTACATTTGGTGGAACTTTGTCGCCTCGTCGCAGGAGAAAATCGACCAGGCCAAGCAGGCCTGGGCTGAGGGGGATTGGGAAGCTGGCCGCTTTCAGCTGCCGCCAGGCGACACGGATGAGTTCATTCCCCTTCCGAGCAAATGATATGCACGCGGCCGCAGTCTCTTGTCCAAAGACCACACCGGATAAAGAGACTGCGGCCTACCAGCCAAGTCTCTGATCCCAAGCCTGGCACATCACTAGGGCGGTCAGTGTTAGCCCGTCAGGCTACGTCTCATGGTGGTGATCATGCGTGTGGCCATCATCAATGCGGCTCAATCCTTTGGCTTCCTGCAGGTTCAAAGTCACAACCTGCGAGCCATCGAAGTAGACGAAGCCGAGCTGATCACGCCTCGAAACGAGCTTGGCCGGCAACGGATCGTATCGATAGGACTCACCGCCAAGGTGCGGTGTGACGCTGCCGATATCGGTTGACTGGCTCTGCTCGACCCGTAGGAGCGTCAAACGCTTGCCATCGCCGTTGGTACCTTCGAAGACGACACCGGCCAACCGTAGAAAGCTGGTTGGATCGCTCGCGCCGGTAAAGGCCTGGACAAAGGCCTTCTCCACTAAGTCCAGGTCCTGATGTTCGTCATTGGCATGCGCCGTGTGCGCATGGTCATGCGGCAGATGCGGTGTTTGCCACTGCGCCGCTTCCGGGTGCTCGTGGTTATGTCCGATGCCCTGGGCGCTTGCGACAGAGGCATGGAGATGATCGTGACGACCGTGCATGTTGAGTACCTCCTTTGCCTCAATAGCTGACCGGTTTGTCGATCAATGACTTGTGTGCGCCCATCTTGCCATGCGCGACCAGCGAGCCAAGCACCTCGACCGCCACCCGTGTGCCCAATAGCGCCGTAATATCAGACGTATCGTAGGGCGGGCTGACCTCTACGACTTCGAGTCCACAAATGCCTTCTTTGGCAACCAGTCCTAACAGTTTCAATGCCTCTCGCGGCAGGAAGCCACCGGGCTCCGGCCAGCCGGTGCCAGGGACAAATCCGCAATCGACGGAGTCGACATCGAACGAAATATAGACGGCATCTGCGTCCTTCCAGGCGAGTTCCAATGCAACCTCGGCCGTTCGTTCCAGCCCGAGCCGCTCGATGTCTTCGATGGTCAGAACATTGGTGTTGCGCTTGCGCGCTTCTTCGACGCCTGGCCGCGGGACCTGCCATCCACCAATGCCGAGTTGCACCAGGTTGGTTGCCGGGACGTTGTCCATCTCGGTTGCCCAGTACCACGGTGTGGTATGCATGCGCTCGTCGAGATCCTTCTCCTGGATGTCGATGTGGCGGTCGAAGTGAATGATACCAATGCGCTTCGATGTGCATTGTGCAATGCCCCGCACGCAGGGAAACCCGATCGAGTGGTCACCACCAAGCATGATCGGCAACGCCCCCGAAGAAAAGACGTGCGAGACGCCGCGCGTGATTTGATCGAAGCTCTTCTCCAAGTTCGCTGGTATCGTGAACACATCACCGACATCACATAGTGTCATCTGCTCTCTAAGGTCGACACCAAGCTCGTAGTTGTAAGGCGTATAGAGCGCTGAGATACGGCGGATGCCTTGGGGGCCGAAGCGGGTGCCGGGACGATAGGTCGTGCCCGAGTCGAAGGGAATTCCAAGCACCGCAGCATCATACTTGGCAACGTCGCGGACATCCTCGACGTAAGGTGCTTTAAGGAAGGTGTTGATGCCGGCGAAGTGAGGAAGCTCGCCACGCGCAAACGTCGGGATCGATTTGTCTGTCAGGCATTCAGCTCCGGGCAGGCCCATTTTCAGCGCCCACTCTTCTTCTCGGCGCCAGCCGTCTTTGGGTAGCCGCCCTTCCGCTTCGACAGCCTTCCAGCCGAGCGTTTCCTTGGCATCGAAGTTGGGATGGTGATGGCGCAGACGCTCTCCGTGTCCTAGGCGGCCATAACTTTGAAGACCGGCGCGTTGATGCGTCTTTGTCCCTGGCGTACTCCAGTAATTTTTTCGCATTGTCATGGTGTTGCTCCCTCCATCAGTGATACCGGCAAGGTGTCCGGCAACACTCCTTCCGACTTGTTAGCCTGAGATACGTCCAGGTCATAGGTGATAGTTGCGCCATAGGCATTCGGATAGTCCGGGTCGACACGGACTTTGTCGAAAACGATCAACCGTGTGCCAAGTTTGAAAGCCTCGGAGATATCATGGGTCACCATGAACACAGTCATTTTGTGTTCGCGCCAAATATCGAGGATCAGCTCTTGCATATCATCGCGGATGCCAGGATCGAGCGCGCCAAACGGCTCATCCATGAGCAACACTTTTGGCTGGTTCATCAGTGTCTGGGCAATGGCCAATCTCTGCTGCATGCCGCCGGACAACTGCGCTGGGTAACGTTTTGCGGCTGCGCTCAAACCAATCTTGTCAAGCAGGGCGTGGGCGCGCTCCCGTTCGTCGCGTCGACGACGGCCAAACACACGGCCCATCCAGCTGCCATGCATCAGGTCGGTTGCAAGCAGCAGATTGTCGATCACAGTGAGGTTCGGAAACACTGAATAACGCTGAAAGACGATACCGCGTTCTGTCGTGGGTTCCGGTGGCAAGACTTCGCCGTCGAGCAGGATCTCGCCACTGCTCGGAGCTTCCTGGCCGAGCAGCATGCGCAGAAAGGTCGACTTCCCGCAGCCTGATGCCCCGACGATTGTACAGAAGGTGCCACTGGAGACATCGATGTTGACCCGCTCCAGCACACTCATCGCGCCATAGGACTTGTAAACCCCGTCAGCCACGACCGTGCTCATAGATCCTCTCCCTGAAGATGCGCCCACGGAAACAGTCGCCGTGATGCCAGAAGGAGAAACCGGTCAATGAGAAAGGCGATCAACGTGATCCATGCAACGTAGGGGAGGATAATGTCCATGGCCAGGTAGCGGCGCACGAGGAAGATGCGGTAGCCAAGCCCTTCTGTCGAAGCAATGGCTTCTGCGGATACCAGAAAGATCCATGCCGGCACGAGACCCAGCCGGATCGCCTGTATCAACTTCGGTAGAATTTGCGGAACAACGACGCGGACGATGAGCCGCCAGGTCGAAGCACCAAGTGTTTGCGCCTTGATGATCAGTTCCTGCGGAACATCGACGACCGCCTGCGCGATCGAGCGGACCATAACCGGAGCCGTGCCGACAACAATCAGCATGACCTTCGAGGTTTCACCCAGACCAAAGACGATGAAGAGGATCGGCAGGATGGTGATCGGAGGAATAAGGGATACCGTTGCAACGAACGATGAGAGCAACGCGCGGACTTTAGGGATCAAACCAATCAGGACACCCAGCACGAGCGCAAGTGCGGCGGAAATGCCCACGCCATAGCCTAGGCGCGCCAGGCTCGCCGCGGTGTCCTTCCATAGCAGGATCTCACCGGTCCGGCGGTTAGGCACGGCTGCCATGTTCCAGAACGCCTGCCCCATGCTTTCCAGAGCCGGCAGAAGCTTGTCGGCAGGGTTGGCCTCAAGCCGGTAGTGGCTGGCCGTCATGTAGATGACCAGGATCAGGACGAATGGAACCGCGGCCAGTAGAAAAGCGACTGGCCGCGATACCTTTTGGTTGATGAGACGCATCGGAGTGATCAGTCGCCGGTCTAGAGTTTCCCAGCTGCAGCCATTTCCATATACGCCGGGTCAAAGCGCAGTTTGATGTTCTTGGTGTCGCCCAGTGTCTTGCCGCCAGGGAAAGAGATTCCAACAGCGTCCACGGTCTTTGAACCCTCGCCAAGGATGCCTTTCGCGAACAGGAACTTTCGAACAAAATCCATGGTCTTGATGAGCTGAGCGTCTTTAGTAAAGGCAACGCCTTCAGCCGGCTTGAAAAACATTTCGGTGGAAGCCAGCTGAGCATCATATCCCTTGAGGTCAGTACCGGACGCCTTGGCCATGGCCGTCTTGGCTGCAATGCCTGCCTCATCATCTTTCGACATGATCGACATCATTTCGTACCAGGCGCCGACGAGGGCTTTGCCGAAGTTTGGGTTATCTTTCAGCGTCGTGGTGTTGACCATCATGATGTCAATGATCTCGCCCGGAGTTTTGCTTGAATCAAAAACCTTGGTGGACTTGGGCATGCCGGTGATTTCGGACAGCAATGGGTTCCAGGTCACGACGGAGGTGACATCAGCTGTCTTATAGGCTGCGACGAGGTCTGCGTCGGATGTATTGACGACAGTGATATCCTTTTCAGCAAGCCCGACGCTATCAAGGGCCCGCACAAGCAGGTAGTGAGAGACAGACAATTCGACGAGGTTGACTTTCTGTCCCTTGATGTCAGCCAGTTTGGTCTTGTCCTTGAGAACGATGCCGTCATTGCCGTTAGAATAATCACCGACGATCAGCGCGGTCGTATCAACGCCGCCACCCGCCGGGATCGACAGGGCATCCATGTTGGTCATCGAGCAACCGTCGTAGGCTCCGGCGGTATACTGGTTGATCGACTCGACGTAGTCGTTGATCTGAACGATATCGACCTTGATACCGTATTTGTCGGCCCACTTCTTCATCAGGCCGGTTTCCTGGATGTGCCCCCATGGCATCCAGCCAACATAGATCGACCAACACACCTTGAACTCGGTCTTTTTCGCGGCCTGTGCGAACGACACGGGCATTAGCAGACTGAAGGCAAGTGCGGCTGCAAAGATTTTCCGAAACACCATCTCGGCCCCTTTCAAACATGCGCAGCCTCGCGTGAGACTGCATGAGCTGTTCGTGGTCACCGAGCGCACACCGGGAGAAAGCTTGCGCGCGGCAAACCTGTGCAGTGATCTCCCGGGATTTTGGCCCGCCGTGGCTCCGACATGTCATTGGCCGGAGTGCATCTCTCGGACCAGCATCAGATCAAGCAAACGATCTGACCGGAACCCTAGACGCGCTGCACGTTAACTATTCAGCAAGACGTGTGCCAAGTGGGAGAAGTTGGCTAAAGCAGCCGGAATGGCGCGCTGTCAGTGCAATGGATCGTGATGGATAGAGGTTGCAAGGTTGGCTTATGCCTAGCGAACGCGCAAACGGTACGCCGTGTTGCACAATTCGTGGTCATGCCGGAAATCGCGCAGCGCGAGCTTCCAGGCAGTGGGTCGAAACTCGCTCTTACAAGGAAGCCCAGCGGTAGACCAGCAGTGCAGGCAACAGTGCCAGCTACGTCATCCAGTCCTTACAGATCGGAGAAGATCTGGACATCGTTGCGACGGTTGTCTTTGGCGGCATAGAGGGCACGATCTGCCAGATCCATCAAGTCACCTACTTGGCAGGAGTCAGCCATGCAGTGAGCCCCGCCGATGCTGAAGGAGCAGTCTATGGTCTGTCCCGCAATGTGCATGGGCCGCGCCATCGCGCGCAACAAGCGTTTGGCTGTTTTACGCAATGATTGCTGATCCGGCACGTCGCGCTGAATAACAGCGAACTCGTCGCCACCAATGCGCGCGGCGATGTCCATGCGCCGAATGCTGTGCGTGATCCGCCGGGCCGCGATCTTTAACACTTCATCGCCGACCACGTGACCGTGCGTATCGTTGATGTCCTTGAACTTGTCCAGATCGATCAGGAGTAGACCCACCGGTGGTGCCTGGTCTTCCGATGCGAACTGCGCCGTCATTGACTCTATTTCATTGTCAAAGGTGCGGCGGTTGGCAAGGCCCGTCAGTGCATCGTTCTCTGCGAGGGCTCTCAGATTGGCTTCGTTTTTCTTGTCGGTTGTGATGTCAGAAATCGTAACGACACGCTTGCCATGGCCTGTTTTACGTCGATTGATGCGAAGCCAGCGGCCATCCGCCAGTTGCGTATGCTCATCAGCGATGCCGGAGGACTCAAGATGCCATCGGTGTTCCACAAACGCTTCGAACGAAGTGCCTTCGGTCAATGAGAAGATGCCGAGATCGACGCCCGCCCGCATAATCGTTTCATAGCTATTGCCGATTTGGAAATGGTCAGCCCACCGCGGCAGCATTTTGTTGATGCGCTGGTTGCAAGCGATCAATCGCCGGTCGTTGTTCCAGACCAGGATGGCCTCGTCGATACTCTCGATTGCTTCTGCCAGTAGCTCCTGACTTTCCCGCATCGCTTGTGCGTTGCGCAGCGCTGCGTCCCGCTCGGAGCGGAGTTCGCGGCGGAGTTGCTCAAGCTCTTCCACCCGATGCTGCAGAGATTGTGTTAGCTCTTCCAGCTGCGCGGAGGCGGCCTTCTGTTCGGTGATATCGAAGTAGGTCAGCATCCGTCCGCCATCTGGCAGCGGCAGAGTTTTGTATAGAAGAACGCGGCCATCCTGACGCCTGGATTCGCGCGGCGTACCATCGGCGGCGCGAACGTCCTCAAAGCGAGCCTCGACGTATGCCGGCCAGTCTTCATCTGCCACGTTGTAAACGCCGATATGGCGGAGATATTCGATCGTCTCGAAGAAGTCAGTGCCCTCTTCAACAAACTGTTCGGGCAACGCCCACATGTCTTGAAATGTGCTGTTGATGATGCGCGATCGAAAGTCGGGCCCCATGACGTAAACGCCATAGTCGATATGCCCGATCACTGCTTCAAGCTCGCGCTGCACCACGTCTAGTGCTGCTGGACCAATGGAACGGACATTGTTCGTGTTGGCGAGCTTGGAACGCCAAGCTTTGCCGCGCGCAGCAATGGCAGCAAAAGCATCCTGCTCGCTTTGCTTCAAAGCTTCCATGTTCTGCGTCCTCCTGGCTGAAGTCTCCACAGAGAACCAGTTGTGTTTACGAAGCCAGTGATTGACATCGCCATAGTCTCTACCGCCACTCAACGGCTCAGTGCCGGTCGAAGTGCTCCAGCAACTGACGCTAAAATCAACCGGAATCTCGGCACTTCAACGAATGCGCTGCAGCAATGCAAACAGTCTGAATTGCAGTTGCCTTCAGTCGAGTACGCTAGGTGCCAAAAGATACCTGTATGAAAATTTACAACTAAAAATTGTAGGCAAACTTGGTTGCCAAAGAGCTAATTTAGCCCGGTCACTGACAGAATTGGGAGCCTAGCGCGCACACTTTCAGAAGTTGCTACAACTCGGAGTGCGTCGCGCTTCCTGGTCGATTGGGCAATGCCTACTGCAGGCATAGGGAGTAACGCTGCGCTCGTCTCACCAACGCCATTTCGGATCTCCGGCAGCCATCAGGCATCTGGAGTGCGTCGTGGATCTTATTCGATCTGGTTGCGAGCGGCGCTGGCGCTGGGTTACGCTAACACCCCTTCCACAACTAACCACTTGAGAAGTCATGCCGCTCCCAAGCTTTCATATGATCGATGCTGCGCCGCAGCCGGTGGCAACATTTTCCCATGCCGCAGAAATTGATGGTTGGGTGTTTCTCACCGGACAAATGCCGACCTGGCCGGGAGAGCCCGAGCGCCCGCTGCCCGAGGGTGTCGAAGCGCAAACGCGTCGCGTCATGGACAATCTCATCATCGTATTGCAAGGGATCGGGCTCGGTCTCGAGAACGTCGCCCAGGCACGTGTCTACCTGACCGAGTTCGAGCGTGACTACGCGGCCATGAATGAGACGTACCAAAGTTACTTCGCGAAAGGAAAGCTGCCAGCGAGGACGTGTGTCGGGGTGACAGCACTTGCGGTTGGTGCGCTCGTTGAGATCGACATGGTAGCGAAGCGTCCATAACATGGTCGCGGACTTGTAGAGGTTTGCGGCGAGCAGTGGCCGGATAAACCGTCCTCAACATGCCTTGGAGTTGGGGTCTCTGAGATGCTTCAGCATCTCTTCGAGGTTCTTCCGTATCTGTCTCAGGTTCTTGAGCTTCTGATCTACATCGATCAGCTTCGCCTCTAGATTGGCGATCGCATCCGCACGGGTGATATTGTTTGCAGGATCATCGGGCAGGAATCGACGGATCTCGGACAGCGAAAACCCGAGTGCCTTACTCATGGCAATGACTTGCAAACGCGAAACCATCTCGTCGGGATAGTCGCGATAACCGTTGTCCTGTCGCGTCGGCCGCGGGATCAATCCATGCTTTTCATAGAATCGAATGCTTGAGGTCGTGACCCCGGCCGCCTCTGCCAATTGTCCGATCTTCATACCCTTGACCTTAAACCATGGTTTAAGGACTATATCACGCGATATCTTGCACGAGAAGGATATCGCAATGGCTCACTCTCCCCTGTTCGAACCCCTTACACTACCCAACGGTGCAACCCTCAAGAACCGCTTAGCCAAAGCGGCGATGGAGGAAAGTCTTGCGGCCTATGGCCAGCTTCCTGACGCGAGACTGCACCATCTTTATCAACGTTGGGCTGCAGGCGGCGCTGCAGTTTTGATCACGGGCAACGTGATGGTGTCACCCAACGCTTTGTCCGGCCCCGCAAGCGTCGTGCTGCAGGAAGGGACCGACCTCGCACCCTTCAAGGCATGGGCTGAGGCCGGGCGGTCCGGTGGTGGCGAGTTTTGGATGCAGATCAATCATCCCGGTCGGCAGGTCATGGCATCACTCGGCGAAGAAACCGTGTCGGCCTCCGACATCGCGGTCGCTATTCCCGGGATGGAAAAGAACTTCGCAAAACCGCGTGCGCTAAGCGAGGCCGAGATCCGGGACATTGTCGAAAGATTTGCAACCACTGCGGCATTGGCCGAAGAAGCTGGCTTCACTGGTGTGCAGATCCACGCGGCCCACGGGTATCTGATCAACCAGTTCCTGTCTCCGCTCAGCAATCGGCGCGAGGACCAGTGGGGCGGAAGCTTGGAAAACCGCGCGCGGTTGCTTTTTGAAATAGTGCGCGCCGTGCGTGCCGGCGTATCCGCTAAATTCACGGTGGCGGTCAAATTGAACTCGGCTGATTTCCAGAAAGGCGGGTTCGAGCTTGAGGATGCCAAGTGGGTGGTCGCGCAACTCAGTGAGATGCCTGTCGATCTGGTTGAAATCTCCGGTGGTTCCTATGAGAGTCCGGCGATGTCCGGACGGCGCGAGGACGGGACGAGTACCGGTCGTCGCGAGGCCTATTTCGTTGATTTTGCACGCGAGGTCGCAGCTACTGCGAAAATGCCCATCATGGTGACCGGGGGCATTCGATCCAAGGCCGTCGCGGAAGCCGCTTTGACGAACCAGACGGGTGGCATCGGTGTTTCAGTTCTGGGAATGGCCCGCGCTCTCGCGTTTGAACCCGACCTGATAAATCAATGGAAGCACGGCAAGGCACCTGAGGTCACAATCCCGCAAGTCAACTGGAAGAACAAGCGGCTTGCAGGGTTTGCATCCATGGTACTTGCCTACAACCGCATCGAGCGCTTGGCTCTTGGCAAACATCCAAAGGCGATCCGGTTTCCGTTCCTTGCACTCCTACGCAATCAACTACAGGCGAGCAAATGGACCAAACGGTATCGCAAGTGGCGAGAGGTTGCCGCCTGATGATCCAAACGCGTGGGGCGGGCGTCTGACGGCCGTTCGCCTGCGCGCCGAGCAACATAGGTGCCTAATGCAGTCTGCTGTGCCTGAGAACGGTGCCATTACAGAAATTTGCGCTAGAGTGACTTGAGCGAATGTAGCGCAAGCAACTCTGGATGGTTTGGCATGACGACAACCGTGTTTCGAAAAGCGGACTGGGTGGTAGCGTTCAACGAGACCGAACACCGGCACAGCTATCTGCGCGACGTCGACCTGGTGATCGACGACGATAAGATCGCATTCCTCGGCAAGGACTATACCGGGAACTTCGATGTCGAAGTCGATTGTCGCGACCGCGTCTTGCTGCCAGGATTTGTGAACATCCACTCGCATCCCAGTAGTGAACCACTCAGAAAAGGTCTCACCGACGAAACGCGTAGTCCAGGGTTCTGGCACAGTTCGCTTTACGAGTTTCTTCCTGTTTTTCGCAACGACCACGAGGGCATGATCGCGTCGACCCAGGTGGCCTTGGCGGAACTCTTAATGAGCGGGGTGACAACTGTCGTCGATTTATCGATCCCCTACGAGGGATGGTTGGATGTTCTCGGGGAGTCCGGGCTCCGGGCGGTCGCCGCACCGATGTTTAGAGATGCCCGCTGGCTCACCAAAAACGGACACGAGCTATCCTACGAATGGGACACAAAGGAAGGTCAAAAATCCTTTGATGACGCGCGCCAAGTGATCAATCTGGCAAATCAACATCCGTCCGGACGCCTGAGTGGAATGGTCTGCCCGGCTCAGATCGATACATGCTCGGCGTCACTCATCAAGGATGCGCACGACTACGCCACCGAGTACAACTTGCCGTTTCAAATCCATGCCGCCCAGAGCGTCAACGAGTTTCACGAGATCTTTCGTCGTCATGGCAAAACACCGATTGCCTGGCTAGAGAGCTTGGGCGTGCTGAATGATCGGGCCATCATTGGTCACGGCATCTTCCTCGATCATCATCCCTGGCTGCATTGGACAACACGGCAGGACCTTTCGATTTTGGCTAACCACGCCACCAGTGTTGCCCATTGTCCGACGGTGTTCATGCGGCGCGGCATCGCCCTGCATACTTTTGGCGGCTACACCAGAGCCGGTGTTAACATGGGCATCGGAACTGACACCTACCCCCACAACTTCATCGAGGAGACGCGGAGCGCGTTGACCATTGCCCGTGCCGTTGCACAGACTGTCGACGATCTCGAAACGCGTGACGTCTATAATGCGTCGACCCTCGGCGGCGCCAAGGCGCTTCAGCGGAGTGACATCGGGAGACTCGCGGTCGGCGCCAAGGCAGACTTCATCGTTTTGGATGCCCGGCATCCAGCCATGATGCCGCTGCGAGAGCCGATCCGGAGTCTTGTTTACGTGGCAGCAGAACGACCGGTCAAAGACGTCTATGTGGATGGCCAAATTGTTGTACGTGACGGCCTGCCGCTGAACATCGACTATGCGGCAGCATCAGCCGCATTGGAGGAGGCACAAAAGCGCGCGATGAAAGGAACAGCCCAACTGGATTGGGCCGGTCGCAGCGCCGACGAACTCGCACCCCTGGTTTATCCGCTCGAGAGGGGATGATCGATCTGGTTGTTGCCGAACTGGACACAGACATTGCCCGTCAGAAGAAGATCACGGTGTGCAGCAGCAGGGTTCGCGAAAGAGCTTAGGATTTGCTCGGAAAGAGTGAATCCGTCCCCGGAAATCAGTGTTCATCGGGGCGGAACAAGGCGCCAAGACCGTCGTTAACAAAGTCTTAATTTAATCGCAGACTCAAAGGCAGCTATCTGTCTATTTTCCCCGCATGGGAACGATCCTCAACATCTCAATCAGTATCGCTGTGGCCTTGGTTATCGGCTTTGCAGTGACCAGTAGCTTTGGATGGATGCTGGAGGAAACGGTTCAAGAAATATTACGCGCAACTGAGTTTTGAATGGCACATCGGAGTAACCGGATGTCCGTATATCAAACGTCTCGAAATGCTGAACTTGAACTCCTGAAAACACTAAAATCTGCCAACGGTCTCAAGGCCATGGGATGCCAGTTTTACCGCGGCCTGGTTGGTGGAATTGGCGTAACCGTCTCGAACCGCGCACTAGGGATCTGGCGCTACGACGGGACCCGCTTTGAGTTCTCTCCACACGCAGGCGAAGGCGCAGTTACAACAACCAGCTCGGTCGGTGATGCGTTGGAGAGCACGATCGCAATTGCGACGTCGAGTTTCCTTGGCAACTATCGCCATTAGGCGGCGCAACCGGCCCGAAGGTGTGGCTTGCGTTTTGTCGGGGCAGTCGGTCTGCAGCGTCATGACAGCTTGAAGATGCGGACATGACGTCACAGATCTACGCTGTGAGCGGCCAAACCCGAGGAACTCAAAGGATGTCAGGCTCCGACTGCACCGAAGATCACATGGCCTATTGCTTGTTCGATGGGGTCTGCGGTCTGTGCTCGTGGTCTGTCCAGTTTGTGCTTCGTCGCGAGCTCAAACCGACCATCACGTTTGTCGCGATCCAGTCCAAACTCGGTCGGCAAATTGCAGAGAGACACGGCGTTGACCCTGATATTCCATCGACTTTCTTGTTCGTTGAGAATGGTGAAGGGCACGCCAAGTCAGAGGGTGTGATTGCGATCGCGCAGCATCTGCGTTGGCCGTGGCGGGCGCTCAGATGGTATCGCTTTTTACCGCGGCAGTGGCGGGACCGATTTTACGACCTAATCGCAACGAACCGCTACCGAATATTCGGGCAGCTTGATCAATGCATGGCTCCGCCGGAGCATGTCCGCCTCCGCTTTGTCCTGCCGGAGTAAATGCTAGAGCAATTGCCTGGGTGACAGCGCGGGTGCTCGCCGGCTAGGTTTGTAATCGGCTTGCTGGACGTCAGCAGCACTTATAGTCAAGCGAGGCTCACTTGCGAGAACAGATTACCCATCTTGTTCCAGGTACCGATGTCAATGTCGTTGGACGTTCCACCGGCCCTCTGCGCGGCCTCACCTTCATGGCCAAGGATCTATTCGATGTTGCGGGGCATGTAACCGGTGCCGGCAATCCTGACTGGGCCCGGACGCATCCAACGGCGCAATCGCATGCATGGGTCGTGCAGTCATTGTTGGACGCAGGTGCTGATCTGACGGGCAAAACCATGACCGATGAGATCTCACTTGGTTTCTTTGGCGAGAATTCTTTCTACGGCACACCGCTCAATCCCCGCGCACCAGACAGGGTACCAGGTGGTTCATCATCGGGCTCGGCATCAGCGGTGGCTCAAGGGCTTTGCGATTTCGCACTTGGCACCGACACAGGTGGCTCAGTGCGCATTCCCGCCAGCTACTGCGGCCTCTATGGGCTGCGCCCGACGCATGGCCGCTTGCCGGTGAAAGGTATGTTACCTCAGGCTCCCAGCTCAGACACGCTAGGTTGGTTTGCGAGAGATGCTGCAACGATGGCGCGGGTGGCAGAAACTCTGTTCGAAGCACCCATACCAACTGCCTTGCCGAGCGAACTTGCCGTCGCAACCGACATGTTCGTTCATTGTGACGCTGCTGTTCGCGATGCGCTGCAACCGGCGATCGCCCGTCTGTCTGGCCTCTTCGGCAGAAAGCGCGACGTGCAACTCGCCCCCGAAGGCATAACAGTCTGGGCCCGAGCGCAACGCGACATACAACTTTCAGAGGCTTGGGCAACGTTTGGAGAGTGGGTCAACACGCAAAACCCATGTTTCGCCTACCTGGTTTCTCGCGCCCTCCAGTACGGAGCATCAGTGACAACATCTGAGCTGGACTCAGCATCAGAAGTACGCATGAGCGCGCGCGAGCAACTCAGGTCGCTGACACCGCCAGGCACAATTCTCTGCTTGCCCACCGCTCCCGGAATAGCGCCTCGCAGGGGAGAGAGTTTGGACTCGCTCAGCGAAACACGCGATCGCATCAATTGCGCCTGCTGCCTCGGTGGGCTTGCTGGCCACCCGCAACTCAGCCTGCCAATGGCAGAAGTCGATGGAGCGCCTGTCGGTCTATCTATTGTCGCTGGCCGCGGCGAGGACCTGTCCCTCATCGCAGTCGCTAAAGCCCTGGAGGAACAAGCATGAGCGAAGCCGATCGAACGCCAAACATTCCGGAAGTCGTAGCAGAGGTGACAACCCTCTTTGAACGTTACGAGGAGGCGCTCAACAGCAAAGATGTTGATGTGCTGGACGACACGTTCTGGGACAGCCCGCATACGATTCGCTATGCCCTCCACGAGAACGGTTATGGCTTTGATCAAATTCACCAGCACCGCGTCGCGAGACCGCCGGGACCTGGACACAAGGAAAAGCGGATCCGACTGGAAATTCTCACGCTTGGCTATGACTTCGCCACAGTGAACCTGGAATACAAGGTGCGCGGAAAGGAACTGGTCGGGCGACAGAGCCAGACCTGGGTGCGTTTCCCTGATCTTGGCTGGAAGGTCGTCGCAGCTCACGTCTCAACGGTCAGCGAAGAAAAGTTCTGGTAGTCGCTACTGGCGTGGACAAGGGCGCTAAACGTTTTTCCGTCACGACTTTCAATCCGGCAAAGACAGGTGTCTGCGAACTCCAGCGCGGCGAGTTCTCCCGTTGCCAGGACAATGCGGCGTCGTGAACGCCAAGGCCCGCTGCGTCCCTCATCGTTCGTCGATCAACCGGATGGGCTTTTGACGGGAGTCAATTTCCGTCTTGCGCGCAGTTGCGCCAGCGGGCTGGAGTTCGACCAGTACAGCGACACCCAAACGCTCTCGCAACGTTTCACTGACACTATCCGTCAAAGCATTGAGCGGAGCTGTGGCATTCACTGAGCTCTCGATTTCAACGATCAACTCGTCACGTCCGTCCCGGCTCACGAGTCGGCAAACGTATTCCCCGTTCAGGCCGGCAATATCCTTGATGATCGCAGCAATGGCTGTCGGATAGACATTGATGCCCCGGAGCTTCACCATGTTGTCGCTGCGCCCTTGGAACCCGGAGAGCCGGCGGAAGCCGATCCCGATGCCGCCGCGACCGGGCAAGACAGACGAAACATCGTTGGTATTGAAACGGATAACCGGGTAGATCGTGTTCTTGAAGAGGACAGTGACACAGATGTTGCCGCGCTCGCCGTCGTCGACAGCTGCGAGGTTATCGGCGCCCAATATCTCGACAAGATGCGCGTCTTCCCAAATATAGAGGCCGTCATGATCCGGCCCTTCCGCCGCGATGATCCCGGTATCTCCCACACCATACCAATCAAAGATTTCTGCCCCCGGCCAGGCCTTGGCCATTGCGCTATGACCGTCGGATGACAAATGCCCGGAAATCATCCGAACTGAAATGTCCTGCCCGGGTATCAGGTCCTTCTCCCGCGCTACCGATGAAAGCTTAAGGATGTAGTCGGCAAAGCCGACGATCGCGGTCGCACCAAACCGGTGCATCAACTCCACCTGCTGCTCGGACCGCGTTTCAAGTCCGGTACCAGCAGGGAGCAGCATCGCTTCGGTAAAGTGCAGGATGGCCTCGCGAATGTAATGCCCTCCGTTGACCATCCCGAAACCATAGACGGAATGGACAACGTCCTGTTCAGTCAAGCCCTGAAGGAGATACGCGCGGGCAAGTAGCGCATTCTGTACTTCACGGTCCCATGCACCGAAGAACAGGGGTTGGGGTGTTCCGGTCGTGCCGCTGGTTGTGTGCATGACAACGTTGCGGCGCCCGGGAGCAGCATCCATGCCATGAAAGTCACCGTAGGGTGGATAAGCTTCAACACTCGCCATGAGATCCGACTTCGAGAAAGTCGGGAGTTTGGGAAGATCTTCGATGGATTGAATGTCTGCCGGCTCGATCCCTTTGCCGCCCCAAAGCCTCTGATAAAACGGGATCTCCCAGCCGCGAGCCATGAGGTGGACGAAGCGTTTGTTCTGCAGTGCGCGCAGTTCATCGGCGCTCAGTTTTGCTGGGCCGTCAAGGAACGGCTGACCGATTGGGAACTCGGTTAGGAGACGCTTATAGTCAGCTTCTTTGAAGTAGCCACCTGTCATGGGTTGATCGTCCGTTATGGCGTTGCCAAGGGGTTCTGCTCAGCCCAGTGATGCGCAATATTCAATCGCGTTGTGATCCAGACATCTTCATGACGCATGATATGATCCAGAAACTTCTCAAAGTAACCGATCCGCCCTGGCCGGCCGATGATCCTCAGATGCACGCCCAGTGACATCATACGTGGCTGGTCCTGGCCCTCGCGATAGAGCCAGTCAAAACTATCGCAAGCGTATTGGCACCAGTCCGCTGGCGTATAGCTCGGCGCCACCCACATTTTCATGTCGTTGCTGTCCAAAGCGTAGGGCAGAATGATAATCGGTTTATCATCAACGGTATCCCAAAACGGCTGATCATCGGAGTAGTCATCCATGTGGTAAGTGAAGCCCTCTTCGATGAGTAGCCGCCGGGTGTTGTCGGTGAGAAGATAGCGCGAGAGCCATCCATGCGGCCGGCTTCCGGTGCTCTTTTCAATTGACCGAACAGCTTTGCGAATAAAATCACGCTCTGCAGTTTCTTCCATATGGAACTGATGCACCCAACGCCAACCATGAGCACAGACCTCATGCCTGCCTGCAACGATGCGCTGGGCGAGATCTGGTGCCCGCTCCAGGCTGAGGGCAGCAGCTGTGAAGGTCGCGACGAGGTTGCGATCCTCGAGGAGCTTCATGATCCTAGGCGCGCCTGCCTTGAGGCCATACAAATAATTGCTTTCGTTGCCGTAGTTGCGGATCGCTTTTTTCAGGGTCACGCCCAACTCATCGACAGGCTCCGGGCCTCGGTCGCCCTCAGCAATCGACAGCTCCGATCCCTCCTCCACGTTGACTACGATGGAAACTGCGAGCCGCGCGCCATTGGGCCATGAAACCAAACCCATCGAGACATCCCCTTCAGTCAGTTGCTCAGAACAGGCTTACGTTCTAGCACCAAACCGCGAGGCGGACACGTGACGGTTCAAGCCTTTGTTCCGTTGAGAATATGGGCGCACACCGCAACGGGCTCATCGATCAAAAAAGCCGCCGTACTCGCACAGAAACCGGAACGCCACTTCGTCAGCAAAAACGTGGTCACCACAACGAAAGGAAAATCGCCGCAACAATGACAATGGCAACTGCGATTAGACCCATCTTTTCCAGCCCGCGCTGACGGTCGGCTGCAAGTCGATCTGCCCACTTGTGATTGTCGGCCAAATCCGCGTTGTCGGAGTCTTCCCCGAGATTTTCATTCTTGGACATAGGGAAATTCCTCAGAGATTTTGGCCTTGCCTCTCTCACGACTGAAGCACAGCCAACTCAGTCAACCGCAGACGGGTTATCGAAGTCGACACGAGCACCTGCCGGGCTGCCACAACATACCTTAGTAGCAGGGTCTCGCCCATCCAAACATCGATCTAGGGGGCAACAACGGCCTAACGAAGAAGAGACTGTTCAAAATCCAAAGGCTTCAAACCCAATAATCTGATGAGTTAGAACGTGTTCACCTTTGCCAACGGAGGACAATGAGACATCCGGCTTGGCTAATCCAGCAGACCTCCCTTCAATTTACTGCAGTGATGCTGTTGAAGCAGAAATGCCAAAGCGTTTCGGGGCCTGACCCAATTGCACGCAAAGCGATGAGACTTAGATTGACAGCCGCAGGTGATCAAACCACTGCGGTCCATGCTAAAGGCAGTCACCGGTTCCCGACTGTCGGTGCGTTGCGTATCAATCGATCCTGCCTACTTGGTCGTTTTATAAACTTGCCTGGCAAAATGTTCAGTCACGTACCCATCAGCAATGTCTTCTTCGATTGCTTGTGGGTCGCGCTCATCGGGCGGGCCGTAGCCACCGGCACCCGACAGCCGGAAACTTAAAACGTCACCTTTCGCGATCTCGCGTGTTTCTTTTGAATGCAATGGCTCGGCACTGCCATCCGGGTTGATTAAAGACTCCGCCAATGCACCAGCATGACCGCCGAAAATTCCGTAGGGTGCAAACTTGTGGCGATCACCCAGATGGGAGAGCACAGCGGTTGAGTTGAGAAGTTCTATGTCCTTGCGCAAACCACAACCACCGCGCCACTTGCCCGCTCCACCTGTGTCCGGGATCAGCTCTAGGCAGCGAATGCGCACGGGATTGTGGGTTTCGTGCACTTCGACGGGAATATTCGAACAATTCATGACCGGCGTCATGGCCTCTTCGCCATCGCTACCATATTTACCGCCATAACCTGCGAGGGAAACATCGTACATGACGAAAGGACGTCCGGTGCGATCATCGATCCCGCCGATGTTGGGATTCGACCAATGAGAAAAGGCACCCATGGCACGCTCCGGCAAAGCCTTGGCTAACGCGCCATTTATCGTATCGAAAATCCGGATCTGAAGGATCGGGCGGCCACCCGAGGGAGCCGGGAACTTCGGATTGAAGAAGGACCCCTCACGGACTGTCAGTTTGATCGGCCGCATGCTGCCCTCGGTCTGGGGGTCAAGCGCATTGCAGAACGTCTTGACCGCGAAGACTGCATAGGCACGCGTGTAATTGATGTAGGAGTTGATCGCTGCTGGAACCGCGTCAGACGAGCGGGAGAAGTCAAAGTCAACGTTGCCATTACCATCGAATGTGATGTCGACGGCCATAACGATGGGATCGGTGCCAGGACCGTAGTCGTCCATCTTGTCTTCAAAGCTGTACGTGCCGGCAGGTACGCGAGCGAGCAATTCCCGCATCGTTGCTTCGGAACGATCCAGTATCTGCGCAAATGCTGCATCGACAGTTGCAACACCATAGTCGGCAAACAGTTTGTGAAGGCGGTCCGCTGCGGTCAGGTTTGCCGTATGTTGAGCAAGTAGATCGCCCCTTACTTTGTCCGGCATGCGTACATTGCCAAGGACAATACGCATGATGTCTTCATCAATTTCACCCTGGAGCGCAAACCGAACAGGAAGGATGCGTAAGCCTTCTTGGAACGACTCAGTAATCCCGTGCACTTTCTGCGATCCAGGTGCTGCGCCTCCCATGTCGACCTGATGCGCAGAGCAGCAGACGTAGCCCACGAGTTGGTCACCATCGAGAAACACGGGCATGAGTTGATAGGTGTCGGGGAAATGGCCAGCACCGATGTAGGAATCGTTGACGAGTACAGAGTCTCCCGGTTTCAGCGTACCAGCAGGAAAGTAATCCAGCACATGCTTCGCCATGTATGGCATCGAACCGAGATGCCCTGGGCTAAAGTTCCCCTGAGCAATCATTTGCCCATGACGATCGAACAATGCTGTAGCAAAATCGTCGCCCTCTCTGACCCCTTCGGAAAAGGCCGTATGCCTCAGCGTGACACCTAGCTCTTCTGCGATTGAGATGAGGGTGTTCCAGATGACTGTCAGCGTGATCGCGTCGACGTCTTCACTAGCGGTGGGTTGTCCGGTCATGCGACTGCCTCCTTGTCGATCTCGATCATGAGATGGCCGTCTTGATTGAGCCGGACATTGTCACCAGGCGGTACGACAGTCGTACAATCCTGGTCTTCGACGATTGCTGGACCTGGCACAGGCACACCCTCGGTCAATTTTGATCGCTGCAAAATACGAGTTTCAGTGAAACCGTTTGTTTCGGGGAACCAGCACTGCCTGACCGGCTCACGTTGCACACTCGCCTGAGCACTAGCTTCTGGCTGTATGGATCCAACAGGCTCAGAGGGTAGACGTGCCACGAGGCTCCAATCTACGCCCTCAACTACCCCTTCCATGTCCAGGAACTTGTTGCGCCGACGATAGGCTTCATCGAACGCAGTGGAGACCTTTTCTATGTAACCATCGTCGATCGCTCCGTCGGGCAAGGTGACACGGATCTCAAAGCCCTGGCCTGCGTATCGCATCTCCGCAAACCGGCTCCAAGTGACATCAGCACCAGGTGAGACCCGTTCGACCTCTTTCCTGGCCTGATCCTCGAGCGTACGGTAGACCATAGCGATTGCTTCCAGTGCATCTGGATCATCAAGACGCAAGACCCGCGTCGCGGTAACATCCAGACGCGGTTCGGCCTGGAGAAGGCCAATTGCCGATCCGACTCCAGCACCATGCGGCACCAACACTGTTGGAATACCAACAGCGCGCGCGAGGCGAGCAGCATGAAGCGGGCCGGCGCCACCAAATGCGACTATGGCGTACTTGCGAGGATCGCGCCCACGCTCGATCGAGACAAGACGCAGTGCGTTCTGCATGTTGGATGTTGCAATCAGATGCACCCCCCAAGCGGCAGCTTCAACCTCCAGACCAAGTGGTTCAGCAATGTCCCGTGCAATCCCATCAATAGCAGCACGTTTGTCGAGCTGCATGGCACCAGCATTGAACCCCTTCGGCGAGATGTAACCAAGCACGACATTCGCGTCCGTGATCGTTGGCTGCGTTCCGCCGCGGCCGTAGCACATAGGACCGGGGTCGGCTCCGGCGCTATCCGGGCCAACGGCAATCATGCCGCGATCGACGCGCGCAATTGACCCGCCCCCGGCCCCAATTTCAAGCATCTCGATTGCCGGGACATTAATGGGTAGTCCGCTCCCGCGCTTGTGGCGAACCAGATCAACTTCAAGGGTCGGCATGATAGCAGGTGTGCCGCCATCGATTGCACCAAGCTTGGCTGTTGTGCCTCCCATGTCGAAAGTGAGAATCTCGCTGAACCCTGCGGCACGCCCGACTTCTGAGCACATGAGAATACCGGCAGCGGGGCCAGACTCGATAATTCGGACAGGAAAATCACGAGCAATCGCAGGAGACACCAGACCGCCGTTCGATTGCATAATCAGTAGATCATCCCTGAACCCTTGTTTGTCCAGCGCCGCTTCGAGATGGCCAATGTAGCGGTCGACCACCGGGCGCACATAGGCGTTCGTGACCGTCGTATTGGTGCGCTCATATTCGCGGAACTTAGGAGAGACGTCGCTGGAGATTGAAACTGAAAGCTCTGGTGCTCGCTCGCTGATACGATCGCGGATCACTCGTTCGTGCGCAGCGTTCGCATAGGCATGAAGTAATGAAACAGCTACGGTTTCGCGTCCGGATGCGACAACCGCATCGATCGCACTGTCCACGCTTTCCATATCGAGTTCGATGACAACAGAGCCGTCGGCTGCAACGCGTTCCTGGACTTCCATTATATGACGGCGCTGTACAAGTGGTTTGGGTTTGGAAATGTAGAGATCATATGTTTCGTATCTCTTTTGACGACCAATTATCAGGACATCACGGAAACCGGCCGTAGTAATGAGGCCTGTTGGTGCTCCCTTACGTTCCAGGACAGCATTGGTTGCGATCGTCGTTGCGTGCAGCATCGAGCCGACGCTTTCCGCGGCAATGCGAGAGTGAGCTAGAACCTCTTCCAACCCGTGGATGACCGCAATGCTTGGATCATTTGGTGTCGTCGCGACTTTCAGGGCTTGGGTATGACCGGTGGCAGTGTCATGCAGGACGAAATCGGTAAAAGTCCCACCAATATCGAATGCGACAGCGATCATTACGCACCTCTTTCCCACATTCTGGTAAGATTATGCCGATCACACGGAGGCTGTCTTGCTCTATCAGAACTCTTCAAGTGAATGATGAAATTGCTCTCATCGGCCGACACTATCCTTGTCTGCCAGCTATTGGATATCCCCCAAGTTCTTGGCCCCCGCAGGATATGATCCGGACACCGAACAGCGTTGACAACCGATATTCACAAAACTAAATCAGATCTCCGCCCCCTGAGGCGGGTTGATCAAAATCCAATTGAGTAAACGGCAATAAGATGAGCGACGCAAAAGCGGCTAAAAAAGTAAAAGACGCACGGCCAAAGGCAGATAAAGCTAAACCTGCGACCACCAAAGCCGACGCGGCAAAAACGGACACGGGAAAGTCCGACACGAAACCGGCAGATAGCTCAGCGAAGAAATCTGAGCCCGCAGCCAAATCCAAATCCCAAGAATCCATCAGCTATTTCTCGAGCGTATCAACACCAGAGTACCGGGCCGGGTGGGATCACATTTTTGGTAAGAAGAAAAAGACTGGCAAGTAGTCTTTGTACGGAGTTGGCGCAAGCTGCCCCTACTCATGAGACTCGGCCTTCGTGC
Organism: Hyphomicrobiaceae bacterium; assembly: GCA_965247245.1. GTDB lineage: Bacteria > Pseudomonadota > Alphaproteobacteria > Rhizobiales > Hyphomicrobiaceae > Tectiglobus. The sequence goes on from CBDFGV010000003.1 coordinate 174,612, forward strand.
TGGGAGAAATTCGCTAAGGAGCAAAAAGCAGACCAGTGCTTCTGCTCCGTCGCTTTTGTTGCTCAGCGTTCTGGATGATTGCGAATTGGCTGCCTGTCACATGCAGAAGAAGTTGAGCTTGTTGCCATCAAGGTCACGGAAGTAACCTGCATAGAAGCTCAGTCCAGCATTGCTGCGTGGTCCTGGAGCACCATCATCGGTTGCGCCCAATTCAATTGCCTTCGCATGGAGCCGATCAACGCTGTCTTGGTCCGGAGCGCCGAATGAAACCATGCATCCGTTGCCGCACGCAGCCTGTTTTCCATCGAATGGTTCAGCAACACCGAAAAATGGTGTTCCCTCTGCCCCGGCATAAAGCGTCACACGATTGAGATCCATCGCGCGTTTGCCTCCAATCTCGGCCAATAGTTGATCGTAGAACGCAGTTGCGCGCTGCCGGTCTCTGGTGCCGACAAGTGTGTAAGCAATCATTTCGATCTCCCTAGAGTTTTGTAGTGCAACCAAGTCGATAGCGCTGTTCCATCACCTGGAATGCACGTCGATGCGTTGCGCCAGGCCGTTGAGCTCATCCATGGTTGGTTCATTTCGGGGCCATTGAAGACCGACACCGTCGTTTTCATGGCGCGGAAGCACATGCACATGAACATGCGGTACGGTTTGCCATCCGGCTGGCTTGTTCGCTTGAAGGATCGTTAGTCCATCGGGTGTAAAAGTCTTCTGAACTGCAACAGCGATCTTTCGTGCCGTCTGGAAGAGCGCAGCTGCCTCATTGTCCGACAGGTCAAGTATCGTCTCTGCCGGACGCTTGAGAGCAACGATCACATGCCCTGGATTGACTTGGCCTGCGTCCATGAATGCGAAAGTCTGCTCGTCCTCATAGACCTTGGCGCACGGGATTTCACCAGCAATGATCTTTGCGAAAACTGTCATGCCTCTTCTCCACTTCTGAGAGGAGACCATACGAACAGGTGGCCAATGGCGGCACAATCTGTCAGTATTACCTAATTTCCAGTGTGCAGTTCATTTCGGCAACCTGTCATGGACCCTTTAGAAGAATTGCTTGTGCCGAGTGGTTCGCAGCAGCGTATGAAGACGTTTCGACGCTTACTATCGCTGCCTGAAGACATATCGGTTTTTTATGCCTTTGGTGCTCCCCAAGATGTTGCTCCAACCGAGGCCGGTCCGCGATCCAAGATATTGCTTCATGACTCACGGTTGGCACCTTGGTGGAAAGAATACCGACAAGACCCAAACCGCCATCGCGAGGATCCGGTCCGATATCATCTGCGCCATTCGATGGGTCCCATCGCATGGAATGCTCTCGTGCCCTGCGGCCAGATTGAGCGAGCTGACGATGATCTCTGGAGGCAAGTTCGCGGACACGGTATCCGATCCGGACTTTCTATACCCCTGAGAGATCCGAAGCGACGCTTACATGGGTCGTTGGCGTTCATTGGGTTCTGCCATCCAAAGCTATTCAATGAATGGTGGCAGGACATGTCTTACGATGCGATCAGTGCTGTGCACCTGTTTCATCAGGGATTGGTCGAAGTTGAAGACAACGGTACCGAGTCACGGTTGTCTTCGCGAGAGAAGCAGTGTCTTAAACGGGTCGCTTGCGGCATGAGTAGCAAGGAGATCGCGCGAGATCTTGGATTGTCACCTCGCACTGTCGATTTGCACGTTGCGCGCGGTGTAAAACGCCTCAACGCCGCAAACCGGACAGAGGCCGCCTTGCTTGCCATCAGTCTTGGGCAAATCGATCTGCGCAATTGATTGCAGCAAAAATCCACAACGTAGACGTCACGTGTCACGCCCACATGGCAATTCAAGCGACATGATTATTCGTTCAAACCCTTGCCTGGATAGGGGTGTGTCTCGATCCAGTGGTTAGCAATATCAACGCGCCGAGTGATCCATACATCCGGGAGGTCAGAGACGTAGTCGAGAAACCGTTTCAATCCCATTGCGCGCGCGGGATGCCCAATCAGGCGAGGGTGCAGACCAACAGACATCATCTTCGGTTGTGTCTTGCCTTCCTCGTAAAGGATGTCGAAGGCGTCACGGATGAATGAAAACCAATCGTTCGATGTGCCCATCCAACCAGCGTACTTGCCGTCGTTGTTCGTCAGCGAGTAGGGAATGACAAGATGCGCTTGTCCATCAACGGTTTTCCAGAATGGCAACTCATCTCCATAGTAATCGCTATCGTAGAGGAAGCCGCCGTGCGCGACGACCAGCTGGCGTGTGTTGAGCGAGGGGCCGTACCGGCAATACCACCCGAGGGGACGCTGTCCCGTCGTTTCTTCCAATGACGTAACGGCCTTGCGGATGTGGTTGCGTTCTTCGTCCTCGCTTAATAGATAATGTTTGATCCAGCGCCAGCCGTGGCTGCACACATCATGGCCAGAGTTTCGGATCGCTTCAGCAAGAGGTTGATTGCGTTCCAGCGCCAAAGCACAGGCAAAAAGCGTCAAAGGAAGTTCACGCTCCTCAAACATCCTTAACAATCGCCAGATCCCGACTCGGCTGCCATACTCAAACATACCTTCAGCTGCGAGATCCCTGCCGTCCAACCCTTGCTGGCGGCCGTAGGCCTCGGTGTGCTGGACCTCGGTGTAACCCTCGCCGTCCTGAACAGACGGCTCGGAACCTTCTTCAACATTGATCACAAAGTTGATCGCAAGACGCGCACCATTGGGCCACTTAGGATCCGGTGGATTGGCGCCATAGCCAATCAGGTCACGATCATACGAGCCTGGCATTTGTTCAACTCCGTGAAACAGCAAACGGCTTGTTGTCGCCAGCGCCTGCAGCAAAGCGCTTGGTGCGATAGTCATGGACAGAAACCGGCTCGTACTTTGGCGGATTGCTTGGGCCGCAACATGTGGGTAGGCACTCGACCATTGCATTGTAGCGAGGGCCAACGAAGTAACCGATCGACAGTCGCCTGGATTGAGCACCAGCATCCTGCGGCGGGACGGCAACACGGTGCAGTGTCGAGACCAAGCGATCGTTCGTCCAGCGCATCAACAGATCGCCGATATTGAGAATGAAGGTATCCGCGATCCCCGGAGCATCAATCCAGCTGCCATCGCGCGCTTTGACTTGGAGACCACCCGGCACAGGATCATTGCGCAATATTGTCATCATCCCCACATCTGAGTGCTCTCCGGCACGGAGTTGACCTGGTTCGACAGCTCTGTTGAGTGGTGGATAGTGCAACAACCGCAATTGGCTTGAATGCGTTATGTCGAGGACGTCATCGAATGCCGTTTCTTCCAATTCCAGGGACAGTGCCAGAGCCTGGGCAATCATGCGCATGAGATCTTCCATGGCGCGCCAGTAAGCAAGCATCTTCGGCCTTAAGTCGGCTGGAGCACCAGGCCATAGGTTTGGTGCAAAACTTGGGTAGCTCTCAGGCCCATTGAAGTAGGGTGTATCTGGAATGTCATCCGGCCCGATGGCGAAGACCTCTTTGACATCGGGAGGGCTTTCGCCGCCGGACATCCGCACCAGTGTTTCCTCACCATAAGGTATGTAGCCACGGTTCTGATCGTTGCGCGGCCGACGAACCTGCAGCTTCTCTTCGAGCGGGAGATCGAAAAATCTGAGGCCCGCCTCGCGCAACTCTTCACCGAGCCGGGGAGCGATACCGTGACCGCCAACAACTGCAAAGCCAAGAGATTGGGCCGCCTCACCAAGCTGCTTTGCAACTGTCTGGCGATCTTCGAAGGACCCATTACGAAAGTCGGTAAAGTCAATAATCGGGATGCTTTGAGGCATGGCATGTGATCCAGTCAGCAATTACGTCTGCCCATCCTAGCAGTGGCTTCAGAGCGAGCGAAGCGGATTGTGGCCGCCACCCCAGGTGACGCCTTCGCAAAACCGTTGCCAATTAGACAGCCGTGTATCCGCCATCCACGAGAAGATCAGCCCCAGTCATAAAGCTTGATGCTTCGCTCGCCAGGAAAACTGCGGCGGCAGCAATCTCATTGGGTTGCCCCAGTCGTTTCAAAAGATGCAGAGGTCCCGACACTCGGCGCGCCTCCTCCATGCTGCCAAACCGAAACGTCATGCGACCTGTCTCAACCGCACCAGGAGACAACGTGTTGACGCGCACATTGTCAGCGGCGTGATCTGCGGCCATCACTTTGGCAAGCTGGATCAGCGCGCCTTTGGTGGCACAATAGGCCGGTCGCTCAGGAGAACCGACGCGACCCATTTGCGAGGCAATATGGATGATGCTTCCGCCTCCGGCAGCAATCATATGAGGTAGAACCGCACGGCTCATCAGGTAAGGACCGGTTAAATTGACACCGAGCACTGCGTTCCATTCATCGGGTTGCACGTCGAGAATTGTGCCGGACTTGTCGTGTGCCGCAGCGCCATTGACGAGGATGTGTGGCGCACCAAATGACGCTACAAATGAACCGACTGCGTTAGACACAGATGCCTCATTGGTAACGTCGCACGCAATACCGACCGCGCGACCTCCGTTTGAATTGATTCCCGCGGCCACGTCTTGCGCGGCTCCCGAGGCAACATCGACACATCCGACCCGCGCTCCAACGGCGGCAAATGCCTCTGCAATCGCCTGACCGATACCTGATCCGGCCCCAACCACCAGGGCTGGCTTGTCATCTAGGCGAAATATTCTTTCGTCGTTCATCAATCACCTCATTCCAGCAACCGCATTCAGACTATAGACTGGTACGCGCGTGGGGCAATTCATGCGGCTCCATATCAAGGAACATGCTCACTGACAGAGCCAACACCGAACCAGGGATCAGACGATGTCCAAGTCAAACGAGCCTCCCAAAACTCAAGTCTTTGCGGAAGGCGGCTATCGATACATTCCAGGAGTATTTCAATACTCTGCTGGTGTAGCAGCCTTGGATGATTTCGAGATCCGGCGTATCCGTTTTCAGAAACCCATTTCAGTGGAGGATGGCTTCGCGCGGATCAAAGAAATACTAGCCGACTACAAGCGTCCGCTGACCTCCTTCTGCGCTTGCGAATTGCGCTCACCGGCCCAGTTTTCGGAAGAAGGGTTTCGAGCGTTCAATGAGACCTATGTCGCAACGCTCGAAAGCTGGGGCATCTACAATGGTCAGGTGAACCCCGTCGCGCGCAGCAATGTCTGCCCTGAGGTGAACGGGCCCAAAGAGCCGCAATTCTACGCATTCTCATTTACGGTGGAAGCCGCGCGCGCCAAGCCATCTTTTGTCGTGGCCGGAAGTGGGGAAGCTCCCGAAGGCCATGACAACTATCGCGATCATATTGTTAGATTTGGCGATATCAGTCCGAGCGCCATAGAAGACAAGGCGAACTTTGTGCTCGGCGAAATGGAGCGGCGCTTGTCAGGTTTGGGTTTTGACTGGAGTGCGGTCACCGCAACCCAACTCTATACCGTTCACAACATTCATCACATCCTGCAACACGGCATCGAGCAACGCGGTGCAACGCCTGCAGGATTAACATGGCACTACGCCCGCCCACCGATCGTAGGTCTGGAATTTGAGATGGATTGTCGTGGCGTTCTGATCGAAACAGTCATTTAGTGTTCGGCGGCCGTAGAAGCTGGTGCTGACACGCACTACCGGAGAGAACAGATTGCCAGGACAAAAGCTGAAGATTGCAGTCGGCATCAATGACCGGACGTTGCCGCTCCTCGCAGGACTGGTCGGCTTCAAAGATGTCGAGCCGGAGTTCATCACTGCTCCGTTAGAAGAAATATTTGCGCGGGCATTCGACGAGCAGGCCTTCGACATTACCGAGCTCTCGTTCAGCAATTACCTCTACCTCACGGCAACGGAACAGAGCCCATACGTCGGCCTGCCAGTCTTTCCGTCGCGCTCGTTTCGCCATTCAGCGATCTACATCCGGACGGATCGTGGCATTCAAGGTCCGCGTGACTTGATTGGCCGTACAGTCGGCGTGCGCGAGTATTCCATGACCGCGGCTCTGGTCGCCCGAGGAATGTTAGAAGACGAGTTCGGCGTGAGCGCACGGGATATCAAATGGCGCTATGGCCGGGCAGACAAGAAGGATACCCAACCAATCGCGCGCATGCTGCCACGCGATGTCGAGTTGGAGCCGATTGATCCTGAAGACACGCTCTCAGACCTGCTACTGGCGGGGCACCTCGACGCGTTGATTGCATACAAACCACCACCAGCTTTCAACGACGGGTTTCCGGTGATCCGCCGCTTGTTCGAAAACTACGCAGCGTTGGAGGAAGACTATGCGCGCCGAACCGGCATGTTTCCGATTATGCATCTGATGGGCATACGCAGGGAACTGGCGCGCGAACAACCCGAACTTGTCATCGAGATCTGCCGCGGTTTCGAAGCCGCCCGTCAATACTCAGCAGATCGCTTGCGAGAAAGCCAAGCTTTGTACACCATGCTGCCCTGGGGCGCTTCGGCGAGCGAGGCGGCTGAGGCCCTGCTTGGTGAGAGCTTTTGGTCGTATGGTGTCGCGCGAAATCTGCAGACCATCAACGCTCTGTGTCGCTACTCACATGAGCAAGGCATTGCGCCACGGTTGCTAAAGTCGGATGAACTTTTTGCAGATCAATCACTGAATTGGGTTCCTTGACGCATATGATTGGTAACTGCAACTTTTCAGAACAGTACTTCCCTCCGGGACTTGGATGTCATCAGGATAGCCAGAACAGTGATATCAACTTTTCATCGCGCATCTCATGCAGCAAAGGGGATCACACGTGGACATGATGCAATCGGAAACGACTTCCACTCAGTATTGGCCGCCTCGTGGTGAATGGTCCCGACGGTCTCCACAAAGCGCCGGACTTAATCCAGATGCTGTCCAGGGTGCTGTGTCGTTTGCCATCTCGCATGAGTCAAGAATGCTGCGTGATATTCGCCGTGCTTTGGAAGAGGGACACTTTGACGAACCACCGCCATTGAACGAGCTTATCGGGCCGATCAAAGATCGCGCAGAACCGAGCGGTGTCATCGTACGCGCTGGGCAGATTGTTGCTGAGTGGGGCGATGTTGAGCGCGTGGACATGACATTCAGCGCGACAAAGAGCTTTCTGTCGCTTTGCGCTGGTTTAGCCTTCGACCAAGGCCTCATCCCCGATATTCATGCACCAGTTCGCGACCTTGTAGATGACGGTGGCTTTGACAGTGAGCAGAACCGAACGATCACGTGGGCGCACCTCCTGCAACTTACCAGTGAGTGGCAAGGCGAACTGTGGGGTAAGCCGGACTCAATTGACCACAACCGAGACCTTTCTTTGCCGCCTGGACAGTCCAGTGACAAAGGTATCCAAAGGACAATGCAATCGCCCGGTACACATTGGGAATACAATGATGTCCGTGTAAACCGCTTAGCATTGGCGCTTCTGCGCGTCTTCAAAGAGCCTCTCCCAGCTGTTCTCAAGCGCGAGATCATGGATCCAATTGGTGCTTCCGACACCTGGCAATGGCATGGCTATCGCAATTCCTATATCGAGATTAATGGGCAGCAGATGCAGTCCGTTTCGGGAGGAGCTCATTGGGGCGGCGGACTTTGGATCAGCACTCTGGATCAAGCGCGTGTTGGCCTTCTGATGCTCAACCAGGGACAGTGGAATGGCCGTCAGATTCTCTCGAAAGACTGGATTGCCCAGTCAGTCCAGCCCTGCTCTCTCAATGCGAACTACGGTCTGATGTGGTGGCTGAATTCGATCGGCGAGCAAGCGCCGGCTGCATCGCGATCCAGCTTTTTCGCAAAGGGCGTTGGCTCAAACATCATCTGGATTGATCCCGAAAACAACATGGTGACGGTCACGCGTTGGATAGATAAGGAGAGCTTTCCAGGGTTCGCTGAGAACGTTGTGGGATCTATTGCTTAAGAACGCTGCAGCAACCGTCGAAAAGAACCGTCATTCATCGCCAGCCAAAGGATCGTATCGTAACGCCTGCCAGTTCAGAGTGTATGATCCAGGAGGACCGCAGTGGCCAATTGTGTTGAAGACCCCGGGCGACTTCGTGATCTTTCAAGGCGTATTAGTGCCGGAGAGTTGTCGCCGGTCAGCCTGGTGCAGCAGTACCTGGATCGCATAGATGTAGTCCAAGATCTCGCCGAGCCCTGGCGTGAGGTTGACGGCGAGCGCGCGCTGGCGATTGCGCGTCAACGGGAGCAGCAGGTGGCTCGCGGGCAGATGCTGGGGCCATTGCACGGCATTCCTTTCGCTGTAAAGGACATCATCGATGTCGAGGGGCTTCCCACCCGGTGCAATTGCCGTGCGTTTGACAATCGGGAACCAGCAAAGGCCGATGCCGAGATTGTTCTCTCGCTCAGGGCGAGCGGTGCAATCCCCCTTGGGAAAGTTCATACGACAGAGTTTGCGTACTTCGATCCCTCGCCGGCGCGCAACCCGCACGATACCAACCATACGCCGGGCGGCTCGAGCAGTGGTTCGGCGGCAGCTGTTGCTTCGGGAACGGTGCCCCTGGCCCTCGGAACACAGACCATGGCCTCGCTCAATCGGCCCGCAACATACTGCGGGATAGCGGCCTTCAAGCCAAGCACCCGCTCGTTGAGCACCTTTGGAGTCAGCCCTCTTGCGCCAGCCTTCGATACCGTTGGGTTTTATGGTTGGAGCGTTGATGATGCCTATTTTGCTTACAAGGCTGTCATGCCAGTCGGGGTATCACCAACTAGTCAGACAGTTTCCTTCCTGGACTCTCGTGTGATCGTCATTGAAGATGATCTCATTGCTGACATGTCGTCAGCTATGAAGGCAGCTCTCGACTTGAAGGTCGACCAATTGCGGGCAGCTGGACACGTCGTCGAGACGATTCCGGCGCCTGTCTCTTTCACGCGTCTTGGTGAATTGCACTGGACTATCCTGGCATACGAAACAGGTCGTTCGCTCTCTCATATGCTGAACTATCCTTCGGATCTTGTCGGCGAGCGTATTCGAAATCTGATCCGCGAAGGCCAGGCTATTTCTGATGAGACCTACTTGAGCCAACGCTCAGAACTTGTGTCGATGCAGAAGGGACTGTTCGCGTCTTTCCATCCTACAGATGTGTTCCTATGGCCATCGACGCCTAAGCCGGCACCAAGCGGCCTCGAGTCTACCGGGGAGCCCAAATATATAGCGCCGTGGACCGCCCTTGGTGGGCCCATGATTTCACTACCAGGTGGATCATCGGACGGAATGCCACTTGGATGCTTCCTCAGCTCAGCGCCAGGCACAGATCATGCCCTCGGTGAATTTGCACTTCGCTTTGATGACTAGAAGTATCCCGCGCTGGCTCAAAACCCTCAGCAACTCAAGAGCTGCGTTCTACTTCAAAAACATTGGGTGCGAACAAGTCCTCGATAGCGAGTGCACCGTCGACCAAACCTTGGTTTTGTAGGTGCCGGACGAATGCCTCAAGCACCAGCCGATTTGGCTCGATACCATACGGCCAGAAGTCGGAGCCCATCGCAGCCAACGTCGCCTCGATCTCACTTACCAACCAGGGCAGCATGATGTAGAGCGCGTCACCATCGTAGAGGCGCTTGAACGAGAGCTGCTTCGCCAGCTGAAACGCATCGAATAGCTTGGTTGCGAGAGATGGATCTCTTTCATATCGTTCCTTGCGTATGGCAAGCATATGCATAATTGGAAAAATCTGCGTCCGCTCGAAGTATCTGACTTCTTCTGCGCGTGGGTCCACAAACAAGCGTCTGGTACCACCATCACCATGGATGAAGCTGTCCGGTATCTGCGGTGATATGATCGCATCAATTTCACCAGCGCAAAGCATGGCATCCAAAGTGCGTTGCCTCCCGATGTTCTCAATACTGTAGTCTGGTGGGGTTCGCAGTGCGAGGCGTTCCAGACGTCCAGGCTTGTTCACGCCGCCTGTGAACCACCTCACGGATGCAGGCATCACACCGTAATCATCCTGCAGAATACCGCGCATCCAGACGGCTGCCGTCATCTGATACTCAGGTACCCCAATTCTGCGTCCAGCGAGTTCCTGTGGCGACAAAATCCCAGAGTCGCGTGACACAAATATCGAGCCATGGCGAAACATGCGAGATGTGAAAATGGGGACGCCAACAAATGAGCTTTCACCTCGCGATGTCAGTATGGCATGCGCGGCGAGAGACATTTCGGTAATGTCGAATTCACCAAGCTTGAGCGCTCGCCAGAATATTTCGTTTGGCTCCGCCTCAGCGAACTCAAGGCCATAACCTTCTACTGAAACATCACCATTGAATATCGGAAGCATGCGATCGTTGCGTGCTATCCCAACTTGCAAAACTGTTCCGACATCTGTTTGCATCAATCGTCCTATCTAAGGCTCAGAACAGGCTGGCCCGCTCTCAGTCAGTCACGGTCAAAGCACTGTTGAGCAGGATTGGTCCGCTGTTGCATGTGAAGGCAGAACCCAAACAACGTTCCGCAAAAGTCTAAGAAGCTCCAAGTGGCAATGCGTCACGTACTAAGATTGTTCACCGAGGATTTTTGCCAACGCACTTATCTTCGGAGACGAGGTTCCTTTTCGCCAAATCAGCATCGTGCGGATCAGATTCTCACCTGCAGGGAGGGCATTGATCCTCAGTCGCTTCTTCTCAGGAAACGTCGAAATAACACTACGCGGCACAAGCGCCGCTCCCATGCCGGCCAACACGCTTCCCAACATGGCATGGTAGGACCCGAGCTCGATTGTTCGTGCCGGCAACTCTTTGCGAGCGGCGTACCATTGCTCAAGACGTCTTCGATGTGGACAGCCATGTTCGAAGACGATCATGGTTTCGGGCACTTTGACGGCCTCATCGATGGGTGGGTGATCCTTCGACGTCACAATGACCGGCTCTTCGTTGAACGCCAGCAGGGAGTCGAACTTCGCCTCAGCCACCGGTTCGGCAACAAGGGCGGCATCTACATCGCCGGCCAGGACTGCAGTTGCGAGCTGGGTCGGGTTGCCGGTTCGCAGCTCCAGAACGACGTCGGGATATCGCTTTGCGAAAGTTGTCAGCGGGGCCGGAAGGCGAACGGCTGCGGTACTTTCCATGGCCCCTAGCCTGAACTGTCCCCGCGGGCGGTCATCATACAACGCAGCCCGTGCCTCTTCTGCGAGCGATAAAAGTCGGTCTGAGTAATCCAACAACACATGACCAGCAGGCGTTAGGACTAGACGCTTACCTTCACGGCTAAACAGCTTTACCCCGACATCATCCTCGAGCTGGCGAATGCGCGTCGTCACATTCGACTGGACGCGGCTCAATCGCTCTGCAGCTTTTGTTATGCCGCCTTCGCGCACGACGGCAGAGAAAATCCGTAAGTCAGACAAGTCCATCCATCTCTCCAAGAGAACAAAAAGATCATAATTATTCATTTTTCATGACTTCTAGCAAGGGCTAGTACTCCTTGGCGGCGTTGGAATGCGCAGGCAAGTAGCGTCGCAAAGCTGAGGACTAAAATCTCCGGACGAGGCTGACCATGACTCCAGAACAGAAGCAAATCGTAAGACAAACATGGGCATTGGTGGTTCCAATCGCAGATAATGCGGCGGATCTCTTCTATGACAGGCTGTTTATGCTGGATCCCGATCTGCGAACTCTTTTTCAGGGCGTCGATCTTGCATCTCAGAAAAAGAAGTTGTTGCAAGCTTTGGCCATGACCGTGGCTAGCCTTGAGAACCTCGACAGTCTCGCCCCGCAACTCTCAGAGCTTGGTCGGCGTCACGCGGGCTACGGTGTTGTCGACACGCACTATGAAACAGTTGGCGGTGCCTTGTTGTGGACATTAGAGCAAGGGCTTCAAGATGCCTGGACTCCTAAAGCACAGGAAGCGTGGACCTCGGCCTATGGGATCGTGTCAGAAACGATGCTGATAGGAGCTCGCGAGGCAAGTCAGATGCATCACATATCACCTCAATCTGCAGCTCAATAAAACCAAAGAGAAAGATAAATCATGCAGAAGGGATACTGGATCGTGAGAGTCTCAGTTTCAAATGCTGAGAACTATCCGGCTTATCTGGCAGCAGCGCGACCGGCGTTCGAGAAGTATGAGGCACGGTTCCTCGTGCGCGGCGGTCGTTACACAGCCAAGGAGGGTGTTGCGCGCGACCGCAATGTAGTTGTCGAGTTCAACGATTTTGACACCGCCATTGCGTGCTATCACTCGCCAGAATATCAGATGGCAAAGGCAATACGAGTGGCCAACGCGGAAGCGGACTTTCTCATTGTAGAGGGGGCGTAAGTCTGGCGGCTGTTGTCCAAGGACCTTGGATCAAGTTGCGAGCTGGGACCGTCATCCAGCGTTAAGCCTGTGGTCCACGAGATTGTCTCGTGGACCGCCAACGCCGCATCTGATCAGCTCTGCTTTGGATCACTCAGTCGAATCTCGCTCGCGAGCACGACAAGGATGACGATAACTAAGTAAGCTGCCCTCATGCGCTTACTTCCCGTACGAAAATATGGGCCACTCACAGGCATGCGCAAGACGTTGAGTATGTTGCGCAGTTCGCATTTTTCTCGTTGCTGCAGGAGCGCATGCTGGAGAGCACATCTTATTCTTTGATCGCAAGGTCTAAGGTAATGGCAATGCCAAGCACGATACTTGCCACAGCCACTGCCGTTGCCAGAGGTAAGGGGGTGCCGAAGCCAATCGCGAAAAACAGCATCATGCAAAGACAACTGGTCGTTGTTGCAAGCAGGACCAGTTCCACTTTCGATTTTCTGCGCGCTCGGTAGCTCTTATATGCTCTATGTCCGAGTACATAGATAGCTGTTGGCGTTAAAGCTACGATTGTGGCGGCGATAAAAAGTGCTCCGTCAATCCCGAGAAGATCTTTGATTGCCATGCGCGGCAGCAGGCCGGATTTAGTTACGGCAACCAACACGACAAAAGCAACGAATGGGGCGACTATTCCCAGGAAAATGGCGGGAACGATGCCCCTACGACCATCCAACATGTAGGCAATGACGAGCACAAAATACATTGGTGCCGCAAAAAATATGAGAAATACTACAGGAACAAAAGCCGTCACAGTTCCTCCCTTCAATTGCGCTCTTGCCAGTCCTCAATTGTTCGAGATGATCACCGTGTCGATCGCGGTTTTCATGCCTTCCCATAGGATACGCGTATTCCGGGTCGCAGATGATCGCTGCCAAAGCAATCTCCAGTAATGCACATCCCTTGCCAGCGCTTTCGCTGTCAGGTGATGCCGCACAAGTTGTCTTGTCGCTCGGCGCCATGGCCAAAAGGCGGCATAGTTGACAATGGCTAACGCTATTGGTGCCAGACCAGCCGTTGCATTTTGCTCAGGCTGTGCCAAGAATGGATTGTTATGTTGATTGGCTTGAAGCCGACATTCCAATTCTTCGGACGCGCAAACAGGAGAGCCAGATTTGGAACCTTATTTTGCACTCGGCGATTACACGCGTTCCATTTCGACAAACTCTGAAGAAGCCGAAGTCTGGTTCAATCGTGGCCTAAAATGGTGTTATGCCTTCCATCACAAGGAAGCGCGCCGTTGCTTCCAAAAGACCGTTGAGCTCGATCCGGGCTGCGCCATGGGGTATTGGGGCATCGCCTACGCGACAGGTCCCTATTACAATATACCTTGGGCAAAAATGCCGCCGCATGCGCTCCCGCAGATAATCGCCACGACTTACGAGCAGTCCCGCAAGGCGGTTGAAATAGCGGCATCCGGAAATGCCACCCCCGTGGAGCAAGCCTTGTGCAAGGCCCTCACGCTGCGTTTTCAAGAAAGTGAGATCGACGACCCCGATATCCTCGCACAGTGGGACGATGACTACGCCGATGCCATGCGGACAGTCTATCGGGAGTTCCCGGAGGACTATGATGTGTGTGCGCTGACGGCCGAAGCGCTTATGGTGCGGACACCGTGGCAGCTTTGGAATCTACAGGACCGGGTTCCGGCCGATGGCACAGATACCGAAGAAGCCATCGAGATTATTGAATCCACTCAACAGCGCCTGGAAAAGAACGGCGATGTGCAACATCCCGGCCTTTTACATTTCTATATTCACATCATGGAGATGTCGCCAGAACCCGAGCGCGCGCTGGAAGCCTCGGATAAATTGCGGCCGCTGTTGCCCGACGCTGGCCATCTCATTCACATGCCGTCACACATCTATGTCCTGTGCGGTCAATATGAGAAAACGATCGCCTCAAACATCGAGGCTGCGGAGGCGGATAAGAAGTACCTCGCAGTGGATAGTGAGCTAGGCATTTACTATATCTACCTGCTCCACAATTTGCATTTCCAGCTCTACGGCGCATTGTTCTCGGGCCAGTTTGAACCGGCAATCCGAGCCGCGAACGAGATGGAAGCGACGGTCAAACCGGAATACCTGCGCGTCGACAACGCGTTTCTGGTGAACTACCTGGAAGCCTTCTACGGAATGAAGGCACACGTCCTGGTCCGTTTCGGCAAGTGGCAGGAAATTCTCGATGCACCCTTACCAGAGGATCCAGAACTGTTCTGCGTCACCAATGCGTTCTGGCAGTATGCCAAAGGCATTGCGCATGCAGTATTGGGAAACATTGAAGAAGCACAGCAACAACAGAGCTTGCTGCAGAAGGCGGTCGCGGCACTGCCGGCCGAGCGCATTGTCTTTCAGAACGATAGTCGGGACATTCTTTCAGTAGCCGGGCCGATGTTGGCAGGTGAACTGGAATATCGGAAAGCGAATTACGACGTTGCCTTCAGGCACCTGCGCGAAGCTGTCGAACTCTATGACACTCTCAACTATTCGGAGCCGTGGTCTTGGATGATGCCGCCGCGTCATGCATTAGGCGCGTTGCTGCTGGAGCAAGGTCATGTTGAAGAGGCGGCAAGTGTTTACCGCGCCGATCTAGGCCTCGACGACACGTTGGTGCGACCTTCACAGCATCCAAGCAATATCTGGAGCTTGCTGGGCTACGCGGAATGTTGCGAGCGTCTTGGCGATAGCAAAAGCCTAGAAGCAATACGCGCTCAGTTGGAAAAAGCGAAGCAGGTAGCCGACAGTTCAATCGATGTTTCTTGCTTTTGCCGGACGGCCCAAAAGTGTTGCGACTAACTTCTGACCGCAAGGTCGTCTCGGAAAAGCACTCACATAGAGATTCGTCATGCCGCTAGTCTGGCGGAGAGAGAGGGATTCGAACCCTCGAGACGGTTTCCCGCCTACACGCGTTCCAGGCGTGCGCCTTCAACCACTCGGCCACCTCTCCTTGTACGACGAACGCGCGAATATACCCATCGCGCGCGCGCATGCAAGAGGGTCCTTGTTTTCGTCGTCGTTCGCCGCTAAGCCAGCAGCATGATCAAGCGCGCATTCTCAGCATTGTTCTCACTTATCTGGCGGGGCATTCGCGGCGTCGGATGGCTGGCCTGGGCGATCCTGCGCCCGGCCTTCCGATTTATCAGCGCGCTCATGCTGTTAGCGGCCGTGATGTTACTCACTTCCGACGTCACACGCTGGCAGGTCGGGGCCGATGGCCCGACGTTCTTCTCATTAGCCGATCATGCCAAAACGCTTGCGCCTGCAACTTTTAAGGGTGTGGCGAATGCCATCGGTAACGGTATTCATCCCTACGCCTGGGATCCGATCATTCTGTCTGCGCTTGCCGTTCCGGCGTGGTTGTTTTTCGCTGTCTTGAGCGCGCTCACGGCCTTTGCGGCACGGGAACCAAAGCGGATCAACGTCTACATCAACTGATTGGCCTGTCCGATGGGCAGTCGTCCCGAGACGACCGATCCAATCGAAATCTAGAATCCTGGCTTTGATCTTCTGACTAGCGATCTACTGGCCGGCTCCGGCGCGGCCTTCGACAAACCCATTGCGTCCACGTTCACCGGAGTCGGAGTCGACGCGGACAACATCATTAAGCACGCCCAGAGCCAGCAAAATGACGAGCACGCTGATCAGCATCGTCAGGAATTTGTTGTGCTGTTTATTGAGCTTATCGATTTCCGGCGTGTCGCCGGACTCGGCCTGATTGGCAAGGCCAAACATCCGGCGGTGAAACTCCTGCATGATGTTACCGCGGTCGATGATATCGACACCGGCCCGTGCCGCGACCTGGCGACCGATCGTTGGAAACGGGAATTTGGGGTCGTCGTCTTTCTCGTTGGTTCGGCCCAGTTGGATGCGTTCACCGCTCTTGGTGATAATTCGCACCGTCTGCATCATCATCGGTGCCATGGTGCCGCCAAAGATCTCACGCCGCGTCTCGATGGCTTCAATCTCATCGTAAGGCACGCGGCGGGATTCATATGACAGCCATGGAACGACACCGCCGCCGCCCGAAGGCAGTGTAAAAGACACGGCTTTTTCCCCGATTTCCACTTCGGAGCGCAAAGAGAAAATCAGCTCAAAGAGAATAAGCAGCATGACGACAGTGAACAAAAACGCCAGGATCATCAGCTGCCACGTATCCAGCCACAGCTGATTGCTGAGCCGTTGATACAGCATCATCGGCAGGCTGACATAGAACGGCAGGAGCAAAACAAATGCGAAGCTGAAGAACGTTTTCCGGCCGGCGCCGCACTCATAATAGGTCTGCGTCGGCAAGCTGGGCTCGACGGCTGGCGTCGGTTCTGAAGCCGTTGTTACCGTGTCCGCCATAGTTTGATACTCCCGGTCGCAGGTCCTGCCACACATTCAAAATTCAATGTGCGCGATAATATCTCTCAATAGATTGAGCTAACAAGCACTCTATGGCGTATTATTGTGGCAGGTGTTGCACGAACACGAGAGCGATGGAGCCAGCCCCATGTTTTTCCGCAAAGCAGCCGAGATGCCCACTGCCGAGACCGCCTTGCCAGGACGCGCCGAGCAGTTGCCCACCGCCGAGCGCCATTTCGTATTCGACCGCCCACTGAAGGGTCCGTTCCCTGATGGCATGGAAACCATGGTCGTCGGCATGGGCTGTTTCTGGGGCGCTGAGCGCATGTTCTGGAACCTCGGACCGGAGAAGGTATGGACGACGGCGGTCGGCTATCTCGGGGGATTCACGCCGAATCCGACCTACGAGGAGGTCTGCACCGGACGCACCGGCCACAATGAGGTTGTCCTCGTCGTTTTTGATCCGGACCGGACGGGCTACGAAGAGCTGCTTAAAATCTTCTGGGAAGGGCATGACCCAACCCAGGGTATGCGTCAGGGCAACGATGTCGGCACGCAATACCGCTCCGGCGTCTACGTCACGTCGCCTGACCAGAAGACCGCCGCGGAAGCCACACGCAATGAGTTTCAGCGCGTCCTGTCGACCAACGGATACGGCCAGATCACCACTGAAATCGTGGATGCTGGACCTTACTATTATGCGGAAGATTACCATCAGCAGTACCTGGCAAAGGTGCCGCACGGCTACTGCGGGCTTGGCGGCACCGGGCTGAGCTGCCCGGTCGGTCTCAAAACGGGCTGATCTCTACTTCTCCATGGCAGCGAAGCCGAATTGGAGGAGGCGCGGTGCAATGCCTTCCCCAGGACCATAGCGAACTGAGGTACGGTGCATGAAGATTCCTGAGCTCCCCTTCACCGTCACCGACTGGTCGGCGGTGGAGCCGACGGTGCATCCCGGCGAGACTGGCGAAGCGCTGTGGCGAACGCTCAACATCGGCGACATTCGCGTCCGTTACGTGGAATACTCACCAGGCTATCTTGCCGACCATTGGTGCGACCGTGGCCACATTCTTTATGTGTTGGAAGGTGAGCTTGAGAGTCAGCTGAAGGACGGCCGCAGTTACATCCTCAAGCCTGGCATGAGTTATCAGGTTTCAGACTTTGGCGATGCCGCTCATCGTTCCTACACCGAGACGGGCGTGAAGCTGTTCATTGTCGACTAGCAGCCGGGCGCCGCGAGACCGGCTCATACGAGCAGCAGCACTTCTTCGGCGCTGATGTCCAAACCACAATCCCGCACTGGAGTAGGGCTGCAAGCCATACTTCAGCCTCGTCCAATGTCGGCCGCATTGAATGGCGTCGTCTGGTACGTGCAGTTGATCCAGTTGCCAAACAGAAGGAAGGCGTGGCTGCGCCATCGGTTCACTGGCTGCTGGGTGGGATCGTCATCCGGAAAGTAGCCTTGCGGTATCTTGATCGGGGTGCCGGCTTTGATGTCCCGGAAGTACTCATCGGCAAGCGTCGTCGAGTCGTACTCGATGTGGTTGAACATATAGAGCCGGTTGAAAGCCTTTTCTGCGAGTAAGCACAGCCCAGTCTCGTCCGACTCCATCAAAACTTCCAAAGCCATCTCCGGGCGAATATCGCCGCGCCGCACCTCTGTCCAGCGCGAGACCGACACAGCAAAGTCATCGGAAAAGCCCGCGAGATAGGGCGACGCAGGATTGAGATTGCGATGCCGGTATACACCAAACACCTTTTCATCAAGCGTGTGTTTCGGGATTTGATGGAAGTGCCACGCAGCGGCCATTGCACCCCAGCAGATCAAGAACGTGGAATGAACGTTGGTCTTGGTCCAGTCGAAGATGCGTGTCAGTTCATTCCAATAGGTGACGTCATCAAAGGGAAGTGTCTCGATGGGCGCACCAGTTACGATAAAGCCGTCGAACTTACGATCCTTGATCTCTTCCCAGGTCTGATAAAAAGAAATCAGATGATCCTCGCTCGTATTCTTGGCCGTGTGGCCACCAATGCGAACAAGCGTGAGTTCGACCTGCAGTGGTGTCGAGCCAAGCAGCCGCGCAATTTGCGTTTCTGTGACGATCTTGTTGGGCATCAGATTGAGGAGCCCGACCTGGAGCGGTCGGATGTCCTGGCGTGTGGCCGTCGTTTCGTCCATGACCATCACGCCTTCACTCGCAAGGATGGCGCGGCCAGGTAAGGCATCGGGAATTCTGATAGGCATCGGCGGTTCGCTCATCGCTCAGTAACAGACACCGGCTCGCGCAACTCGCTCAAAGGATCCGGGGCTTTGCTTCCGCCCTACGGCCTTTTAGCAAGTTGTTTTACGTGGCTGCAAGCCGGCCGGCCAAATCACCACGAACGCCAAGGTTGTCGCAGACGGCCGCCGACGTCAATCCCATGTCGTGAACCTGTCACGGCGGTGAGTGAAGGGCATGGGGGTCAAGTCTGTGAAGACCAGAGCTATACGCGCTCTCAAAAGCGTTTGCCGACTGGCATTGAGTTCACTGGCTTCTAGGCTCAATGAGTGAATTTGACCGTGCCCGATCCAAGCCCATCGCCGTATCACTTGCTTTTTCCGCATGAAGCATCACCCACTGGCCACGCTGCGGCGCACATGGCCGGCGAAGGCTTTGGCCACTTCGCTTGGCTCAGGCGTTTCGTAGAGATTGATGCGGAATAGGGGGAGTTTCGGCAACCGGCGCCCGGCGTCTACGATCTCCAGGCTCTCAGGTACGGAATGGCTAAGCAGCGGCGCAACTGCGAGATCCGATTCCAGTGTCGCCCGCACCGGTTCCATGTTGCTCACTTCGCAAACTGGCTGCCATTCCCGTTTCGCCTTTTTGAGTGCCGCGATGGCAACGGGACGGAATACACAGGTGCCGGCTCCGAGTGAAACCGGAACCGGATCGCGCGTAAAGGCACGGCCGTTGCGTGCCCCGGTCCAAACCAGCCGATCGCTGCGCAGCGTTTCGCCGCCTTTGCCGCAACCCAACTCCGTTGTCAGCGCGACATCTAGTGTGCCGGATTTGAGCTGATCGAGAAGAACGATGGTGTCCTCACAAACAAGCGTCACGCGGATGTTGGGATACGCCGCGCTGAAGCGGCGGAGAATGCCGGGCGTATAGCTCCCCATAATGTCATACGGCGCACCGAAGCGAACTTCGCCAGTAAAGATGGGTTCGCGCAACGTCATCATTAGACTGTCATTAGCCGCAACCAGATTGCGCGCTGGCGCAATGATCCGCTCGCCTTCGGCGGTCAGTACCATGCGGCGGCCGGCACGCTGAAAGAGGGCATGCTCGGACAACTCTTCCAGACGGCGGATTTGCTGGCTGATGGCGCCTTGCGTGAGATTGAGCTGACGGGCCGCCAAGGTCACGCTGCCGGTCTCCACCACAGCCAGGAAAGCACGCGCAACGGCAACATCGACGTTACGGATCATCTTCGTTACTCATTAGATTCAATAAAGTGAGTCATTAGAACGTTTAGATATACTAATAAGTAGCGAATTGGTAGCACAGAGCCGCAGGAAATCGAGCCATGGAGCGCAAGATGATTGGCGGAGTGTGGATACCCCTGGTGACACCATTTCAGGATGGAGAGGTTGATCTGGCGAGCTACCGCAAGCTGGTCGATTACTACATCAAAGCTGGAGCTGCCGGTCTCTTTCCTTTAGGGACGACGGGGGAAGCGCCAACCCTCAACGATCACGAGATCGACAAGATCATCGCGGCAACGCTCGAAGTCGCTGATGGAGCAGTGCCGGTGTTGGTCGGCGCCGGCGGCAACGCAACCGCAAAGGTCATCGGCCAGATTGAACGCTTAAGCCGCTTCGAGTTTCAGGGCTTTGTTTCGGTATGCCCATATTACAATCGTCCCACCCAGGATGGCATGCGCGAACATTTTAAGGCCATCGCCGGTGCCACGGATCGCGATATTCTGATCTACAACATTCCCTATCGCACATCAGTCAACCTGACGAACGAGACGTTGTTGGAGTTGGCCGAGATCCCGAACATTGTCGGGGTCAAGGATAGTTCGGGCATTATCCTGCAATCGCTCGAGTTGCTCGCGCTCAGCCCACCGGATTTCTCCGTTCTGACCGGCGAAGATCCGATGTTCTTCACGTCGCTGTGCAATGGTGCCAGCGGTGGCATTCTGGCGGCAGCGCACATCGCACCGGAGCGCTACATTCGCATCGCAGAGCTTATTGCGGCGAATGACCTGAACGGCGCGCGCGCGATCTGGCGACCGTTGCAGCAGTTTATTCCAAAGCTCTTCCAGGAGGCTAATCCCATCCCTGTCAAACATTGTCTGTGGCGGCAGGGCCTGATCGCGTCACCGGAATGCCGCTTGCCACTGTCGAAGATCTCGGATGGTCTGGCCCATGAACTCGACGAGGTGCTTGCGGCCATAAGCCAAGACGGCTGATGCGGTATCATTTTCCGTGACGAAGGCGGTCGGATATGGTGGTGTTCAGGCAATACAAGGATAGATGAACACCAAGGCCTCCATGTCAGTTGAAAAGATAGACACTCTTATTGTCGGCGCCGGCCAGGCCGGCATAGCCATGAGCGAGCACCTGACCAACAACGGCGTGCCGCACCTGGTTCTGGAGCGCAAACGCATTGCGGAACGCTGGCGCTCCGAGCGCTGGGACTCACTCGTCGCCAACGGCCCGGCCTGGCATGACCGGTTCCCGAACATGGAGTTCAAGTGTGATCCAGATGCGTTTCCCGGCAAGGAGAGCGTCGCGGATTACTTTGTAGCCTACGCCGAGATGATCAAGGCGCCGGTGCGCACCGGGGTCGAGGTCAAACAGGCGCGCCGGACAAAAGGTGGGTCCGGGTTTGATGTCGAAACCTCGGACGGCCTGATCCAGGCGGAACGTATCGTTGCGGCGACAGGGCCATTCCAAAAACCTGTCTTTCCAAAGATCGTACCCTCAGACGCTGGCATCTCGCAGATCCATTCGAACGACTACCACAATCCGGGTCAGTTGCCCGAGGATACAGTTCTGGTGATCGGCTCCGGGGCTTCCGGTGTTCAAATCGCAGATGAATTACAGCGATCGGGACGCACTGTTTACCTATCTGTCGGTCCCCACCACCGTCCACCGCGTAGCTATCGTGGCCGCGACTATTGCTGGTGGCTCGGCGTGCTCGGCAAATGGGACATTCAGGCTATCGAACCCGGGCTTGAGCACATCGCCATCTCGGTGAGCGGGGCCTACGGTGGTTATTCCGTTGACTTCCGCCGGCTGGCCGCGCAAGGCATTACCCTTGTCGGCATGACGGACACTTACAAAGACGGCATTCTGCATTTCGCGCCCGACCTCGCCGAGAACATCGCGCAAGGTGATGCCAATTACTTATCCGTCCTGCAGGAAGCCGATGCATTCGCCGAGCGTCATGGTTTGGATCTACCGGATGAGAGCGAGGCGCACGTATTAGATCCGGATCCAGAGTGCCTCACCAAACCGATCCTTGAGTTGAACCTGACTGAGGCGGAGGTTTCCGCCATCATCTGGGCCACGGGATACACGGTGGATTACAGCTGGCTCCAGGTCGACACCTTCGATGACAACGGCCGCCCGAACCATACCCGCGGTGTGTCGCAAGAGCCTGGCATTTATTTCCTCGGCTTGCCCTGGCTTTCGCGACGCGGGTCATCGTTTATCTGGGGCGTCTGGCATGACGCTCGGTTCATCGCGGATCAAATTGCGATTCAGCGCAACTATCTCGACTATCACAACCAGGTCCAAGCCCGGTCACAGGCGTCGGCGTCCGGTTGAACCAAACCCGATCACCGCAGACATTGAGACAAGCACATGATCCACAAGCGCATTCGTCCGTTCAATACCCGCGACACCTACCCGGAGCAGAAACTCGACAATGACCTCTGCCATGCGGTCGTGGCGCGTGGCGCCATGGTGTTCCTGCGCGGTCAATGCCCGCAGAACATTGAGGATGCCAAGAACATCGACAGCCATGACCCGGTCGAGCAGACCCACAAGGTTATGCAGAACATCAAGCAGCTCATTGAAGAGGCCGGCGGTGAGATGAGCCACCTGGTCAAGTTGGTGGTCTACATTACGGATGTTCGCCATCGCGAAGCGGTTTACCGAACCATGGGCGAGTACATCAAAGGCGTGCATCCGGTCTCGACGGGCTTGGTCGTACAGGCCTTGGCACGGCCGGAATGGCTGGTCGAAATCGACGCCACCGCTGTCATTCCGGATTGAGGACGAGCATCCATGACATTCTCTCTCGTTGCGCGCTGTGCTGAGACCGGCATGTTCGGTGTAGCAGTATCTTCCTCATCACCAGCCGTTGCAGCGCGGTGTGCTTATGCAGAAGCCGGCACCGGTGCTGTCGCCAGTCAGAACGTTACCGATCCAACGCTGGGAACACGCGGGCTCGACCTGATGCGCTGCGGAGCGACAGCCGAAGAAGCCATTGCGATCATTCGGCGGACGGCAGCACACATCGACTACCGTCAGGTCCTGATCGTCGACAGCAACGGCGGTGCAGCCATTCATTCCGGCGGGAATGCCCTGGGCACCTGGTCAGAAGCGAAGGCCATGGATGTTGCAAGTGGCGGTAACCTGCTTGCTGATGCACGGGTGCCGCAGGCGATTGTCGATGGGTTTCTCGCGAGTCAGGGCCACCTCGGTGATCGGTTGCTGGCCGCGATGCAAGCCGGTCTGACCGCGGGCGGAGAGGCCGGTCCTGTCCATTCCGCCGGGATGAAGATCGTCGATCACGTGGCCTGGCCGATTGTTGATCTCAGATGTGACTGGACTGAGGACTGTCCCATCGCTGCCATTGCATCCGCTTGGCAAGTTTACAAACCGCAGATCAAGGATTACGTGCAGCGCGCCATCAATCCAACCGAAGCACCAAGCTACGGCGTGGCAGGGGACGAGTGAGCAGGAACGGTTGCGGAGCATCCTGCAACTACTTGGATGGCGGTCCACCGCGCGGCACCAACGAACCGGACAGTTCAGGTGCTGAAACAGAAGTCTGCGTTGTTAACAGCTGACTGGCAGCGGCTACTTCAGAAGCGCGCACCGAAAGACACTGTTCCGCCCAGGATTGCTAGGTGTTGATTGTCTTCTTGTTGATCGCTGGTGCCGTCAAGAATGTTGGCCGCCCGCGGCATGTACATAGCTTCGACGGCTCCTCGGAAAAAGAGTGTCGTCGAACCCCACGCGCGTTGATACTCGAACCCTGCACTGGCCTCATAGTAATCAAAGACGTCATCGACAACGTATAGGAAGTCGTCGCCGACATTGGTGTCGGCGCGCACTTCGCCTGCAACAAAACCACCTCGAAAAAGTGCAAACGGCGCAAAGCCGCTGTCTGTGCGGCGGCGGAGCTCAAGGCTGGCCATAGGTCCGACGCCCTTAAACGTACTTACCTTAGATACGGTATCGTTCCCGCTTTTCTTGGTTTCGGCTCGTGTCGTCATGTCGAGGTATCTTGCGCCGAGGCTCCAGATGACATCCCAGTTGACCCAGGTGTCATGATAGGCCATTTCGAGATCTGCGGTGGCGTACTTGAGACGCTCCTTGGCCCAGCCATCCGAGTCTTCGTAAGTCTCGCTCGTCGACGACAGGTCGAAGTATCGCGCGCGCAGGCCATATCCTTGTTCGCTGAACCAGCTGAGCCAAACACGGGGTGAAACGCTCGCTCCATGGTTCGGTGTCCGCGATACGGTGTTGCAACAGCTCCCTCCATGTTCCTGTCCAAGGATCGGCTTGGCGATGACAGCCTCAATGCCAGCTTCCAGGCCGGAGATCTTGCGCCGAGAGGGAGGCGCTGCACTGTCTGCCAGTTCGTCCTTGAACGACGGATTGATCGGCTTGGCCGGATGGCCGCTCGTGGGCTTCATCGACGTCGATGTTTGCCACGTCCCGTTACCTCGAGTTGCGACGCCCCGAGTGGTCACTTCGCGTGCCTTGCCCTCCGAAGCGGGCTCCTTGAGAGCGCCGGCTTCCCGTAAGGATCGTATCGTCTCTTGTGCCACCTTGCGCGCGAAGGCATCGAGATCGATTTTCTGCGCGTCGACTTTCTGGGCGTAGGCCGCTGCGGACCACGCAGCCAGCATAAGCGATAAAACAAAAGTTCGGGTCAGCATCTCTATATCCCCATCCGGGAAGTCACGGTTCGAGGATGATCGCGGCGCACGTCACGAAGCCATTGCACGAAGTTCTGCTGACAACGCTTTAGCAACGAAGCAAGTCCTCACGCGCGGTAGCAACTGAATCAGCGCACTTTCCTCACGCAAGAAGGAGTAAGCCGAGAGGGAGCCGCATCGTTATGCTGGAAACGATCGGATTAAGATTGCTGTGGGAAGAATTGAGACCGCAAAAACAGATGCTTGCGGATGTGAATACGCACCTAGCGCAGACATGTTGCTGTGCGGTTTCAGTCAAGAAATATCCAAGTGATCATCCGCATTGGGTATGGCTCATGACATCACAAGCCTGCCGGCGTTATGTAACGATCGTATAGGGCGGCTCTCACCGGCTATTCCGAAATACGCAGGTCCGCAATCTTCAAGGCAATGTCCCTGAAGGCCGACTTCAGTGCCTCACCATTCGAAGCATTATAATAGTGCTGCGCTGACGTCGCGCATTGCTGCATCGTGATGTCAGGCGAGCTGTTCTGCGAGATCTGGAAGCCGACGGTGTAGACCGTAATGCCGGTGTTCTTCATCTCGGTGCAGATCTCGCGCGCCTGTGTCGTCGAGTTGTACCCGGAAAAGTAGGTGTTATAGGACCCGTCGGTCATCAGGATCGCAATCTTGTAGAGCTTCGGTGAGCCGTCACTATTCTGCTGTGACAGCATTGTGTAGGGGTAAGCTTCGCTTGCCGTTGGCCAGACCGAATTCCAATTCGGAGACAACAGATACCAGGCCCACTGCGTACCCAAGTGGCCGGCCGTGCCGCCGCTTGTCGGAAACGCATCGATATTGTTTTTCAGCGTTGTTTTATCGCTCGTCATCGGCGTGATAACGGTGTTCGGCCTACAGGCGTATTCGTAGTTCACAATGTACAGCCGGTCGGTGGATGTATCACCATAGAACTTGAAGTAGTTGCCGGAGCCAGGTGCATCGTCCGTGTAGCGGCTTGTTGTGTTGCGCTCCTTGATGCAGGTGTACTTGTCACCGTCGTCCAGAATGTCCTTTGTCGTCGTTGTTGTCGAACAGCTCCGTCGCCAGCCCCAGCCGCTGCACCGCGTGACCGTGCTGGTCATGATGTTTGCGTTCGGTCCAGCGACCTGCTGAAAGTACTCAGCGCCGACATTCACGTATTCCGCGAACGGCGCCAGTCCGATACGCGATGTGTAATTGCTTTGATCATCCCACACGACGATGTCGACGAGGTCTTTGGCGGCAGCCTTAAGGTCCGTCATCTTCGAGCCGCCCATAGAACCGGTCGTGTCGAGCATCATGGCAATCTCGACATGCGCTCCGGAATTGCCGCCAGCAGCAAGAACGGCTTTTGACGTCAAGTTCACAGCGAGTGAATCGATCCCGACAACCTTCAGGAACACGGTTTCAACGGAGGATGCAGAGGTGCCGGTAATCTCATTGTTGGCAATAGAGAAGCTGGTCGAGTCGTTGGAGAGCACCCCAGGATTGTTGAGGTTGTAATAGTCCTGCGCAGCCGCAACCGCGTCCGCATTTGTCTTACCAGCAAGCTGCAGGACCCTGCCGCCGGCGAGAACGGCGGCATCCATGGCGTTGTGGGTTTTACTCTTCGCGGACAACCAGCGCCCAAAGTCGATCGCACCACCAGCCAGCGCCACCGAAGCGGTCAGCATCAATGCGAACATAATCGCTATTGATCCGCGTTTATCGTGAGTGAACGACCGAACCGCGCCTTTCAGCAGCTCGAACGTCGCAAAGCCAGCAGACATCTTACGCCCCATTAAGGAAAACAACTTAGTTCCATTATGCGTGAACTAAATTAAAAGTTGTTTTACCTTAATAAGCACACGCATAAGTTGCATTGAGATGATGTGCTGAGGGCGTGTTGCGGGCGTTTGTCACTTGAATGGCCCGGCAACGTTCTCGAAGTTGGCCACGCGTTAAGACCTGGTTTAGATCCGGATCTGGCTGATGAACGTCCCAGACGCCTTTAGCCAAACGCACGCATAATCCGAGCCCAGTCCTCGATGGCATCTTCCTGGCCCGGCGTAATCTGGATGGTGAACTCGCTGTAGCCAGCATCACGCAATGCAGCGATCCTGTCTTTCAGAACCGCTTCGGTTGCTGTGAAGCTCGTGTCGCGAATGAGTTCTGCCGTCACGAACTCGCGTTCCTCCGGCTTCACGAACATCAAATGCCCGCGGTGATTCATGAGATACTTGGCATCCGACGGCTCAAACGTATTGACCGCGAGGTCGACATATTTCTGGATCGCCTCGGCCGCTGCCGGCGGGATCCCCGATGAGTTCGGCAGACCGGCAATGGCTTCATCGGCAGCGCGGTGCAGGATCACCGCAGCGCGTGGACCGGCCTGCGCCATCGCACGCTCGGAATTGAACGGTTCGCCATCGCCCAAGACGCAGCCAAGCGCAAACGCTGTCGCGGTCAGTTCGCTCGCCGCGTGGCCGGCATCTGCCCAAGATTGCTGCATCGCTTGCAACGTCGTGACGCCGTATTCGACGTCGCCGATAAAGTTGAGCCAACCGGCTTTCAGCTTGGCGGTCAGCGCGCGCGATCGTGGACCATAGGCGGAAACATAGAGGCCGACTGGATCGGCCACATTGATCAAGCCGGCATCAGCATTGAGAAACTTGATCTTGCGCTTCTTGCCTTCAAAGGAGGTCTCAACAATCTCATCTGCTAACAGGCCGTAGACGACGCGGATATAGTCTTCCATGTCGGCCAGCTTCATCGCCCCAAGTCCCATGGCGCGGCGGCCTGTGAAGCCGGTGCCGACGCCAAAGTCAATCCGACCCGGAGCCAGGTGATTGAGAGATGCAAACGCGTTGGATGCCACCGGTGCAATGCGGTTGGTCGGGATCAGCACGCCGGTTCCAAGTCGGATGCGCTCGGTTTTGACCGCGGCAGCACCCATCGCAACGAAGCAGTCCGCGCTCAGCATCTGCGTGTCGTAAAACCAGGCGCGTTTGAACCCGAGTTCCTCTGCGCGTTGGACAAGCTTCCAGCTATCAGAAGCCGTCGCCATGGCAATCGCGAAATCCATGATGGTTTTCCTCCCCGTGTCGTTTTGAGAGCGTATCATGAATTCCGAGCGCGCGCGGTCTGGATGAGGATGTTTGCGTCGAGTGCTGCTCGGCACCCTCGTCTCTCTACAAAGACGGTTCAAGGCTACAGTGAGAGAAAGACCCTGCCTAACAAAGGACGGAGATTTCGATCACGGAGCCTTGAAGCCAATGAAGGCCTTGTTTTGACGCGATAAAGCGGGTTCTGACGCCACTTTGCCAACATGAACGTAACATAACAGACCCTTCCATTTCCGTTCAGATGGCGCCGGCTAGGTTCCATTCATCGGCTGCCGGGAGGTGGCCATCACACCGGGACATCAGTCCAGTAACCTCGTGGGAAGGGGAAACCATGTTCAACAGTTTCAAGACATCTGGCACAGGCAAGATTCTGGTAGCGTCAGCTGTACTCGCCTTTGGGTCAATCACTGCCGCTGGGTCGTTAGCGGCTGGCGAAGCTGGCCAGGGTCGTGATACGCCAAGATCAGCCAACTATTATACTAAGAATAGTCACAAAGTTACTCACAATCGCAAAAAGGCAAAGAGCAATGCCAGGCGCCGGAATAAGCGCGCCAAGCGAAATGTTGCGCGCAATCATGTTGCTCCACGCGCGCACATTCGAAAAGAGCGACGCAATGATCGCATCAAGCGTAACGTCAAGCGCGCCATCGGCATCATCGCCAGCGGTGTCCTAAATGAGCCGAGAGTCATCTACCGCGACTACGGTCCGCGCCGCGGTTTTAGAGGCCGACACTTCAATGACTTCTGTGTTGCCGTTGCTCGCACCCGTGGTGGATATGGCCGTCGTCTGGGCATCCGTGCGGAAGGTCATGGCCGCCGTGCATGCCGCAAAGCAATGCGTCGCTGCAATCGTCGACTGGACTTCCGTCAGTCAACCGGCCGCAACCCTTACGCAGCATGTGTTGTCGCACGTCGCGGATAATCAAGCCGCTGAGAGTAACTGCGTAAAGTACCAGAGTTTGCGGAACAGGCCCTTCGGGGCCTGTTTTGCTATTGGGCGGCTGCAACCAAGACAGAAGCGATACTTGATCGGCGGCAAGCACAATTGATTCAAACCACCCGGTCGCCCGCAATCTGGACGCGGCGCATGATCCGCTCGTGATCGTGAACATCGTGCAGGGCGAGATGCTTGACGCAGCGGTTATCCCAAAAGGCAACCGAGCCCTTCTCCCAACGAAAGCGGCAGGTGAATTCCGGCTGGTGGCCCCAGTCCATCAGGTAGTTGAGCAGCGGCTCGCTTTCCTCTTCGGTCATGCCGTCGAAGCCTACCGAATAGGAATGATTGACGAACAGACACTCGCGGCCTGTCTCCGGGTGGGTGCGGACCACCGGGTGCAGGTTGCGGGTCTCGCGCCAATCATTGTCATCGCGTACAGCCGTTGATCGTTTTGCCATAGCAGCCGGCGAACCAGGCCCGGCCACTTTGCGATCGGTGTGCGCGCACTTGAGATCGGCCAGCATGGTCTTCATGCCGTCTGACAGGCGCTCATAGGCGAGATACTGGTTGGCGAATAGTGTGTCGCCGCCGAACGGTGGTACTTCGAGCGCATAGAGAATAGCACCCATAGGCGGCTCGGCCATCATGGTGGTGTCGGTGTGCCATTCCTCGCCGACGATGCGTGTGTCACCGGGTTTGCGCACAATCGTGACCACTTCCGGATCATGATCTCCGGTATTGAAGTTCGGATGCACGAAAATCTCGCCGAAGCGCCGCGCAAGGCGCTTGTGTTGGTCGACATCGAAGTCCTGGTCGCGAAAGAAGATGACGCAGTTATCGAGCAACGCCTGCCGGATCTGCGTAATGGTTTCGTCATTGAGGTCATGCGAGAGATCGACGCCTTCAATCTCAGCGCCTAAAGCAGTGGCGATTGGTTTGACTTTGATGCTTGCCATGCCGGAACCTACTTGCCGCCTCGCAACTTGAATGCATGCAACGGTGCCACGCCCCGGGCAGGACGAGCAATGCAGTTGCGGCAACGATCATCTACGCGAACAAACCCTAGTCGCTCTCAGCCGCAACCTGCGCAGCCGCACGTTTGGCCAACTGCTGTTCGCGCCAGGCCACATAAATGCCGGCACCTGCAATGAGCCCCATTCCGGCAAAAGACAGGATGTCCGGCACGTGGCCCCACATCGCGTAGCCCCAAAAAGTCGCAAAGATCAGATACGAATAGTCGAATGGAGCAAGCCAGCTCGACTCGGCTGTCTGATAAGCCCGGGACAGCGAGACGTTGGCGGTGAGGTTGATGAAGGACGTCGCGATAACGACCCCAAGAACCCACCACTCCAGCGGTCGCCATGCCGTCAAGAGGTAAGGCCATGCGGCAGCCAGATCAGGCGCAGGCGGAACAGCGGTGACAACCGCGAGGCCGATGATGCCAACTGAAACAAAGGCAATGCCGACACCGAATGCCAGCGTGACAGGATGCTCATTGCGACAGAGCTTGCGCGTGGTCATCACCATCAAGGCATAACAGAACCCGGCGCAGACAGGCAGCAGTGAGACCCACTTAAAGCCGTCAGTGCCCGGCTTCAAAATGAGGAGCGTGCCGCAAAAACCAGCGGCAATGGCGAGGCCCCGCCTTGGTCCGATGCGCTCACCCAGAATGATCACGGAAAGCACCGCAACAAACAGCGGGAATACGTAAAGGCCAGCCGCAATCTCCGACAGGCTGAGTACAGGAACGCCGCCAAAGAACAACACCATCGTGCCGACAAGCAAAAGCGAACGTAAAGTCACCGCCCAAAGTCGTTGCGGTCTCGGAACCGCCGTGCGGAAGAGAACAAACGAGATCAGGATAAGCAGTGTCAAGTTACCGGTTGCTCGGATCGTCTGCATTTGCCAGAGCGAGATTTCCGAGCTGGTGAGCTTGACGAGGCTGTCCTGAAACCCGAGCAGGAACAGCGCAAAGACCATAAGCGCCGCCGCGCGCCCGGGATTGTCGGGCGGCGCCGTATCAGCAGCCGGCGAGACAGAGACAGGCGTCCTCATGAGAAGGTAATGTCCACCGTTCCGAGTGTGCCGTAATCTGCAATCACGTGGTCGCCTGACTTGACGCCATCAAGACCGGTGCAGGTGCCCGTCGTGATGATATCACCGGCTTTGAGGCCGCGGCCAAACTTGGATTGCTGGTTGGCCAGCCAGACCATGACATTCAGAGGATCTCCCAACGCCAACGCGCCAACACCCGATCCTTTTTGCTGTCCATTGATGGTCACAGAAACAGCATGGTCCTTGAGGTCGAACGGACTGACCGCGGTCGACCAAGCGCCGGTCACCAACGCGATGTTGGCACCACCATCGGCCGTCACCAGAAAGCGACCCTTACCTGCAAGTCCGCCTGCGAGGCGCGTGCCGACAACCTCAATTGAACCAGCAACGGCATCGATTGCTGCGGCGACATCCTCAATGTCATAGGGCTCAGACTGCGCTGGCAGATCCTTGCCCATGCGGAAACCAAACTCACCTTCCACCGCCGGCATTTGTTCGGCAACAATCGCGACAGTGGCCGGACTCGTGAAGTAATAGGGCTTCAAAACGGGGCCGGAGCCAGGCTCACTCGTGCCAAGAATGCGCTGGGCTTCCTCGCTGGTCGAACCGACCTTGAGGCCGACAATTGGATAGCCAGAGAGCGTCGCAATCTCGCCCTGGATGGCATAGGCCTCGTCATTGTTGGCTGGTTCTGGAATGGCCGCAGCGTCCACCACGGTTCCGTTCTTGCGTGCATTCCACAGGAGTTCCGCCTGGCCTGTCATTTCGTCCCCCAGAGTTTATGGTTTTTGGCTGCGATGTTCGCATGCGTGATGAAACCGTAGAGCATCTGGACCGCGGCCGCCATCATCTGGTTCAACGAACGTACCAGCAGGCATGAAGGCAGCGACCGGTGAAGCTGACAGACTATACAACCTATGCCGATGCTCAGGCCAACTATAGCAGTGCACGGCTGTGGGAGTTGTTCAGTGGCGACCGTGAGCAGCTCAATCTGGCGTATGAGTGCATTGATCGTCACGCAGCCGAGGGAGACCGGGTTGCGGTCCGCGTGATCCGGGCGGATGGCAATGACGAGATCCTGACCTTTGGGCAGATCGCACGCGCCTCATCGCAGTTCGCGCATTGGCTGACTGAACAGGGCGCGCAACAGGGCGACCGCATCTGCATCATGCTGGAGCCATCGCTGGCGTTCTATGCAGCCGTGTTCGGTGCGATCAAGGCTGGTGCAATAGCAGTTCCTCTATTCACACTGTTCGGTCCCGATGGCGTGCGTCTCAGGGTCGAGGACTGCAATCCCAGGGTGCTGATCACCAACCAGGACAAATGGCCAACGACACAAGGCCTGGATGGCTTGGCGGTGCACCTCGATACGGATGTCATGGAAGCCATCCAGGCATACCCCGAGACCTATGCCGTCGGGTCTGCTGCCAACGATATGGCTGCCTACCAGTACACATCCGGCACAACGCGCGAACTGCCGGATGCCGTCAAACATACGCATCGTGCCGTGGTTGTTGTCTGCAATGCCGCGCTTTATGCAACAGGCGTCAGACCGGGAGATCGCTTCTTCTGCCCATCGTCGCCAGCATGGGGGCACGGCATGTGGCATGGCACGTTCGCGCCTTTGGCCTTGGGCGTGGAGACAGGTACCTTTGCCGGCAAGTTCTCACCGGAGCGACTCCTGCAGGCATTAGAACAGTACGAGATCACCAATCTCTCAGCTGCAGCCACGCACTATCGCATGATGATGAATTGCGGTCGCGCTGGTGCGCACAACTACACAATCCAAAAGTTGTCATTCACCGGGGAGCCGATCGACAGCGAGACGGAAGCCTATACCCGCAACATCTTCCAGGCGCCGGTGTGCAGCATCTACGGGACGACGGAGATCGGCGTCATCCTGGCCAGTTATCCGGGAGCATCGGACTTCGCTGTTAAGCCAGGCTCGCTCGGTAAAGCTGTGCCCGGCGTTGAAGTCGGTGTTCTCCGACCGGACGGTTCACACTGCACTCCCGATGAGATTGGCGAGCTGAAAGTTCGGCGCCGAGATGGTTGGTTGCCGACCCGCGATCGCGGTTGGGTCGACGGTGATGGCTACTTCTTCCACGCTGGACGGGCCGACGATGTGATTATTTCAGCCGGCTACACCATCGGTGCGGTCGAAGTGGAGGACACACTCCTTAAGCATGCCGATGTGACGGAAGCAGCCGTGATCGGCATTGCTGATGACATGCGCGGTCAGGTCGTCAAAGCCTTCATCGTGTCGGCCCGCACCCAGAGCGAAGCCTTCACCGTTGAACTTCAGGATTTTGTGCGCGACCGCCTGAGTGCACACGAGTATCCGCGTCAGGTCGAAGTGGTGAGCGCATTGCCCAAGACACCAGCGGGTAAGGTCAACCGCAAGACCTTGCGTGAACTTGAGGCTTCAAAGAGGCAAGCAACTTCCTCCCTCTCCCCGCAAGCGGGGAGAGGGTCGGGGTGAGGGGGCAGAGGCAAGACGCGAAGCTAGGGCTAGAACTGACATCGAATATTTGGCCAGCAACGGCATAGGACGAAACAAATGAGTGAAAGCACCACCGATCTGTTCCCGAAGATCACCGAGGAAGGACTTGAGGTTCTGCGCGGACGTATCGGTGTGCCGATCGAGAATACCTTGGAGCCATGGTGTTACGAGGCGACACGCGACAACATCCGGCATTACGCGCACGGCATCGGTGACGACAATCCGCTTTGGTGCGATCCCGACTACGCGGCCAAAACGAAGTTCGGTACCATCGTCGCGCTCCCAAGTTTCCTATTCGCAACCAACCGGATTATCTCTGGCTACGTCGGTGGACTGCCGGGCGTACATGCGATGTGGGCGGGCGCAGATTGGACCTGGCACAAACCCGTCCTGCGCAATGATGAGATCACAACAACGGCTCATCTCAAGGATCTCGTCGAGCACCAAACGCGCTTTGCCGGACGCGCCATCCAGCAGATCTATCACGTCAACTTCTTCAACCAGTCCGGCGACCTGGTGGCCGAGGCAGATAGTTGGTGCTTCCGCACTGATCGCGATGAGGCGCGCGAGCGCGGCACAAAATATAAAGACGTCAAAGCCAAACCTGATCGCGTCTACAGCGATGAGGAACTCGCCGACTTCTTCGAACTTTATGCCAACGAAGAAGTACGTGGCGCGGAGACGCGCTACTGGGACGACGTCAACGAAGGCGACGAACTCCGCCCGCTTGCCAAAGGCCCGATGACGGTCACCGGCTTTATCGCGTACGCACAAGGCTGGGGTGGCCTTTACATCCGCGCCAATAAACTCAACTGGCGACAGATCGCAGCCCATCCAGGTCTCGGCATTAAGAACCGTTTCGGCATTCCGGATTGTCCGGAGCGCGTCCATTGGGAGGACGACTTTGCCCGCATGGTCGGTACGCCCGGCGCCTACGACTATGGCCCAGAGCGATGCTCCTGGCTGACGCATCACCTCACCAACTGGATGGGCGATGATGGGTTCCTGCGCCGCGCCACTTCCAAGATCCGTCGCCATAACCCGGCCGGTGATCTGCTCACCTTCACAGGCAAAGTGGTTCGCAAATACAAGGACGGGGAGCGTCACCTCGTCGAAATTAATCAAGAGGCCCGCAACCAGGATGGCGAACTGTCGATCATCGGCACAGGCACGGTTGAGCTGCCAGCGCGCGTCGGCTCGTCGTCATGACCAAAACGGCGCTGCCATTGTCTGGCGTCCGTGTGCTTGACCTATCGCGTGTCTTGGCCGGGCCCTATTGCTCGCTGGTCCTGGCTGATATGGGTGCGGACATCATCAAGATCGAAAGCACAACGACGGGCGATGACTCACGGACGTTTTCCGTGCCGAGCATCGAGGGCCACTCGGTTTACTTCATGCACGTCAATCGTAACAAGCGCTCGGTTGCGATCGATCTGAAGGCACCGGCCGGGAAGGAAGCGTTCCGTCGTTTGGTTGCCAAGTCAGACATCGTACTGGAGAATTTCCGAACCGGCGTCATGGAGCGTCTTGACCTTGGCTATGACAAGCTCAAGCAGATCAAGTCCGACCTCGTCTACTGTGCGATCTCTGGCTATGGCCGCAGCGGCCCGAATGCCCACGTTCCCGGCTACGACCCTGTCGCCCAGGCCGAGTCCGGTTTCATGTCCATGAACGGCGAACCTGATGGCGAGGCACAGCGCACAGGTCCGTCTATCGTTGATATGGTGTGCGGTCTGTTTGCCGCGCAATCAATCACGGCGGCGCTGCGCCATGCAGAGCGGACGGGTGAGGGCCGCTTTATCGAAGCTTCCCTCTACGAGACCGGCATGAATATGCTGATCAACTTTGCCGGCTCTTATCTGGTCACGGGTCAGGAGGCCACGCGTGCAGGTAACACCAATCAGGTGGCGCAACCGGCGGGTGTGTATCAGGCATCCGACGGGCCCTTCATGTTGTCGGTCATCACTGATGCGCAATTTACAAAGCTATGCCGTGATGTAATTGAGCGTCCGGACTTACTTGAGGATGCACGCTTCACCACTAATCCGCTGCGCGTCGAAAACATGGATGCGTTGAAGCAGGCGCTCGGCGAGGTCTTCGCCAGTCGGACGCGCGAGGATTGGGTCAAGCGATTAAGGGCGGCAGATGTGCCGGTCGGCTCCGTTGCCTCGATATCGGAAGCATTGACGTCCGACATCACACAAGCGCGCGATGTCGTCCAACACGTCAGCCACTCCGGCGTTGGAAGCTACCCCGCACTAATGGGGCCGGTCCGCCTGCATGACAGTGAACCAACCCCACTCAACGGAGCGCCGCTGCTTGGGGAGCATACCCACGAGGTGTTGCGCGATGTGGCCGGCCTGGATCCAGCATTGATAACAACGCTGGAAGAGGCCGGTGTCATCAAGTCAGCAGTCATCAAGTCAGCGACCGGCAAGTCGGCAACCTGATGACTAGCATGCGTCAGGGCACCTGCGATCAGAACTCAAGCTTTGCGACGTGACTTGTGATTTCACGCATTTCGAATTCCTGCCCGGCTGTCACGATGCAGGACTTCATGCTTGGCCAGGTGATCAAAACAGTGAACGATCGCGAGCGCTTGTTGCTCCAGATCTCCAAAAGCCGTCCTTCCTTGGACAGGCCGATCGCGGCTTGCTGTTCTTTGTGCTTGCCCGAAAGAAGAGCGACAATTTCTGAACGCTCACCGCACTGCGGCGCCTGGGCGTGTGATACTTGAATCGCAGCCGTGCTCATCAGCGCGGCGATCGCGAGGGTCTTGAGGATGCGCATGGCCATATCCTTTGGCTTCGTTGCTAGGTCTTTACTGATGCGCATCTTTGCAGTTGCAACTCCGCAAGGAAGTTACTTGGGTCACAAAGCCAGGAACTTTTTTTGAAGCTGCGGTTTCAGCCCTATGGCTCGCTGGCATCCGTCATCGGCAGCACTTCGATCTCAGCGCCGGACTTTTCCAACATCGGCGTCTGTGACGTCCGTCGAAAGTCCTGGGCGTAAGCGTCGAAACCGGCTTGATTGCGAAACGAGACGATGTGCATTTCAACAGTGCCGTCATCGTTTCGCATCCGCCGCTCAAGTTTCCCGCCATGCTCCTTGAGCAACGGCAGAACTCTATCCTCATAGATCTGGAAGAACCCGACGCCATTCTTAGGGATACGTGCAATGACGACGAACTGCAGTTCGGAACCTGCGGACATGAAAGTGGGCTCTCGCGTGGTGACCTGATTGCGGGCTTTGCAACGCCATCAAGACTTAGAGTGCCATCCGCGTGCTGGCCAGCACGTTCCGATTGAATTGAATTGGGAAGTACCACCAGATACCACCGGGCAGACGTGCTGCGTGGGTCAAGCTGAACTGGGGGTACTTCTAGTAGATCTCCCCTCTCCTCCAATGGCGAACACAAAAAGAGAGGGGAGCAAATGAGACGATTGACCGATTGGTCGGGCCTACAGCAGTTCGCTGATGCCCGGCACTTTGTCCTGGATCGCCTGCGTAACCTCGGCAGGTGCGTTCTCCTTGATGAACCCGAGCACCTGGCCACCGACGGCCTTGGACTGATCAGTATCAAGGCCCATGCCTTGGAGTTGACCGAGAAGTTCCATCAGCTGGCCGCCACCGCTGCCGCCGGTCAGTGAACTCAGCGCGCCGCCAACCATGCCACCGAGGCCGCCGAGCGCGCCGCCGCCCTCGCCGCCTTGGTCGGCGCGGGAGATCAAATCATCAGCGCCTGGCAACGCACCACTGAGCATGCCGGCAATGTCGTCCGGCAACGCCTGCATCAGCATTTTGAGAATGGCGCCGATAGCCGGCTCGGCGATGCTGGCATCAATGCCAACGTTCTGGGCAACACGGTTAATGAGGTCCTGCATTTGATGCTCCAATGAAATGTCGGGGCGTGGCTCAGCCGCGCCAAGAAATCCAAGTGTTAGAAGGCCGACATTAGCAGGTCAGACACTGGCCTCAACCGGCTTCACCTCAGAACAGTTCCTCCGTCCAGGAAAGAAAAATCGCGAAAAAGTCTCCAAGTGTGACGCGCATAACAGATACGGGGGGCGAGATCGTCCAGTTTCTCCTCAACGCTGACACCGCACCTGAACCAGATCAGCGTTTCAAGCGACCCAACAATAAGGCCGGCAGACCAAAGAGAAGCCGGTGCCAGGAGAAACGGAAATGTGGAAGGAGATAGCAGCAACCATCGTTCCAACGTCGGAGGGCCTGATGGCGCTCTTCGTTATCGCGACCTTCCTGGCCCCCCTGGTCACTTTCACCCCACCACTGAACATGAACGGTATGAGCCGCGCCGCCAATCAGCTCTCCCGCAAGACGATCCGTGGTCAGTTCAAGCCAACAATGATGGTGCAGAAGGCCAAGTCACCGCGTTTGCTGCGCCCGGCCGTCGCGAAGCCGGTTTGATTGAGAATTAACCGACGAGGCCAGAGCCAAGCAGAATGGCCCTCAACCTCGATCCCGCAACAGCCGGGCTTTTTCACGGTTCCAGTCGCGCTTCTTTTCCGTTTCACGCTTGTCGTGCAGCTTTTTGCCCTTGGCCACGCAGAGCCGCAGCTTGGCGATGCCGCGTGCATTGAAATAGAGCTCCACGGGCACAATGGTCATACCTTCGCGATCGACTGCCTGGGCCAGCTTGGCGATTTCCTTCTTGTGCAGCAGCAGCCGACGTGGCCGCCTTGGCTCATGCTGATAGAACGGCCCGGCCTGCTGGTACTCAGGAATGTGCGCATTGATTAAGAAAATGCCGCCGTTTTCGACCGAGGCATAGCTTTCGGCAATATTCGCCTGTCCCTGGCGAAGCGACTTAACCTCCGTCCCGGTCAACTGGAGCCCGGCCTCGATGTCGCCATCGAGGTGATATTCGAAGCGCGCGCGGCGGTTCTCCGCCACGGTCTTGCGGGCGCCGGTGTTTTGCGCCGCCATTATGACATTCCTTCTCTCGGCCCGTGGGAATGGACCGGTTTCGACAAAGAAGGCGCCTCCTGCTGTCAGGAGGCGCCTATTCTCAATAACATACGCAAGATCTTAGCCGAATTTACGGCAGATCTCTATTCAGCAGCTGCGGCCTGTAGCAGACCGGCATGATCCATCGCTGCATCAACAGCCTTTTTGGTGGCCTCGGAAATCGGTGCCATCGGTAGCCGCGCGAAGCCATCACCAAAGCCAAGCTTGGCGCAGGCATACTTTACCGGGCCCGGGCTGGTCTCGACGAACAGGGCATCGTGGAGCGGCATCAACGCATCCTGGATCTCAAGTGCCGTCTTGTAATCACCAGCCAGCGTGGCAGCCTGGAACTTCGCGCATAGTGCTGGGGCGACATTGGCTGTCACCGATATACAACCTGTACCGCCATGGGCGTTAAAGCCAAGCGCCGTCGCATCCTCACCCGACAGCATGACGAAGTCCTTGCCACAGGCGGCCCGCTGCAGCGAGGCACGCGCCAGATTGGCCGTTGCGTCCTTAACCCCGACCACGTTCTTCAGTTTTGCGCAGCGCGCCATCGTGTCGACCTGCATGTCAGACACGGTGCGGCCTGGCACGTTGTACATCACGATCGGAATGTCGACGGCGTCGTTGATCGCCTCGACGTGCCGAAACAGCCCTTCCTGCGTTGGCTTGTTGTAGTACGGCATGACGATCAGCACCGCGTCGGCGCCAACCTCCTTGGCATGCTTGGAATAATCAATCGCCTCGGCGGTCGAGTTGGACCCTGCGCCTGCGATCACCGGCACGCGCTTATTGGCGGTCTCAACACAGATTTCCACAACGCGCTTGTGCTCGTCATGGTCCACCGTCGGGCTCTCACCGGTCGTGCCGACAGGCACCAAACCGTTTGAACCCTGACTAATTTGCCATTCGACAAACCGGGCAAATGTCGCTTCGTCCACAGCACCGTCCTTGAACGGTGTAATCAGTGCGGGAATTGACCCCTTGAACATTGCATCCTCCTTTGCTCTCGGGGCTTCACCAGCGTATCAGCCATCTCAGCGCACGCCTCTCACCACCTTTTTGTCAGATTTTTTTCGCTTTCGCAAAACCAATGCCACGTTATCTGCGCATTTTGCGTTGAGGACAGCGTAGGCGGTTTGGTAAATGCTCGCAACAATGTGAATTCTGAATGGTTGCAAGCGTGGTTGTCAGGTCGCACGGAGTAGGCGTGAGGACAACCGAGTGAGTCGGTGCGTTGTGACGGGGGAAACTGGCGGGTCCAGAACGGCGGACAGCTGGCGAGGCGTATGCAGAAGATCGGTCTGAGCTTCTATCTGACTTTCATCTGCCTGGTGATTGGGCTTGTTGTGGGCGTGGCCATGTTGGCACCGGCTCCCAAGAAGTCACAACAACAGACAGGTGGTGCGGTGACGTCGGCGAGCGCTGATGAGCTGTCGCAATCCACCGTCGCGGCTGATCATTCATCTCAGGCGCAAACGACCTCGCGGAGCAGCATTGCATCGGCGCTGCATTTCATCGCGTCACCGTCAACGGATGCTCGCCCGGAGAATGACAAGGCACCGGCCAAGCAGACTGCCGCGAAGACACCCAAGGCGTCTGCAAAGCCGGCGCAACCGGTAGCCAGCCAGACAGCTAAGACTGAGCCACCAAAAACCCCCGCTCCGAAAAAAGCTGAAAAGCCAGCCGCGCCGAAAACCCCGGTCGATAACTCCGAGGAAGGCAAGTTTCGCCGCCAAATGGCCGAGGCGATTGCACCGCTCGTGCAGTTGGAGTTGTCCAGCGAGGACAAGAAGGCGCTGGCGGCAGCCCTCAAAGCCATCAAACAACGGCAACGGGATACCGCGCTCGCTGAACGGGACAAGATCAAAGTCGCAGCTGCACGAAAGCTGGTCGACTGGACGGCGCTGCGGAGTGGTTACGGCCGGCCACAGGATTTCTCCGAGTTCCTGGACGCCAACCCAATGTGGCCCGACCAGCGTCTGATGACACGGCGCCTCGAGCAGGCGCTGTTTATCGACGGTGGCAGCGCCAAAGGCATTCTCAAGCATTTCGAGAAAAAGAAGCCGGCCTTTGATGCCGGCATCGCAGCCAAGGCATCGGCCCATCTCGCGTTGGGTAATAAGAACAAGGCCAAGCAACTTGCAGCTGAGGCGTGGTGCGGTGGTGGCATTGCTGCGTCGCGCGAAGAGGCATTCCTGAAGCGCTTTGGTGCCTTGCTGACCAACGCCGATCACCAGTGCCGGGTGGATCGCCTGCTGGTCGCTAACCATCGCTGGACCAACACACGCAAGACCAAGGCGCATGCCATTCGCCGCGCCATCAAGCTTCTCGACAAGAAGTATCAGAAGAAAGCCACCGCCCGCCTTGCGGCCTTCCTCCGCCAGCGTGTCGCGACGAAGTGGCTAAATCAGGTGCCCGCCGAGCTCGCCAAGGAGGATTGGGGCTTTGCGTTTCAGAAAGTCCAGCACCTGCGCCAAGCCAAAAAGTATGAAGCCGCCTGGAAGCTTCTCAAGACGGTGCCCACCGATCCGGACAAGATCATCAATCGTGACGCCTGGTGGGAGGAGCGCCATCGCAACGCACTGGCCGCGCTGCGCAAGAAGCGCAACAAGCTGGCGTACTCGTTTGTCGCTGATATTCGACCAGAGTCAGTTAACCCGGCCAAGGATCAGGCCTTCTTTGCCGGTTGGGTGGCCCTGCGCAAGCTCGCCAAACCGAAACAGGCCCTCGAACACTTCACGCGTATGCGCGAGTTGGTGGACGGCCCCCTCAGCTCATCCAAAGCCGAGTTCTGGCTCGGTCGCACCAACATGGCGCTGGGCAACAAGGAGAAGGCCCGCGAACATTATAAGAAGGGCGCCGAGTACCGGGACACGTTCCACGGCCAGCTGTCCCGCCAAGCCCTGTCGCCGCAAGACAGCACGATGGAGCTGCCGCTGCCGACAGCGCCGGCAAACGAGCAGATCAAGCGCTTCCTTGAAAATGATGCGGTGCAGGCCGCAACCATCGCCCATCGCGAAGGACTGCCGCGCACGCACGTCCTGAAGTTCTTCCGCGCCATAGCCAAGAAACTCGAATCCGAGGCCGAAGTCGCCATGCTGGCCCAACTGGCCAATGCCTTGGGCGATGGTCAGTTGGAAGTGCGCACCGGCAAGACCGGCATCGCCCGCGGCTTCAACATGTACATTTATTCCTATCCGGTTGCCGGCATCCCGGCGTTCAAGCCGCTGCGGAAATCGCCCGAGCGGGCCTTGATGCTCGCCATCGCGCGCCAGGAGAGCGAGTTCAATACGCGCATCGTCTCTGGTGCCGGCGCGCGCGGCATCATGCAGGTCATGCCGATTACGGCCCGTCATGTCTGCCGCGATTACAAGATCAAATGCCGGATCAAGGACCTGCTGACGGACCCCGAGTATAACGCGAAGAT
Organism: Hyphomicrobiaceae bacterium; assembly: GCA_965247245.1. GTDB lineage: Bacteria > Pseudomonadota > Alphaproteobacteria > Rhizobiales > Hyphomicrobiaceae > Tectiglobus. Next base: position 216,398 of record CBDFGV010000003.1, read on the forward strand.
TGCCTCGGCCTACATCGCGGACCGGACTGATGACTTTGCCGGCAGCTACATCCTAACGTTCACCGGCTACAATGCCGGTCCCGGCCGCACCCGCCAATGGCTGCGCACCATCGGCGATCCCCGCGACAAGCGTATCGAACCTCTCGACTGGATTTACCGGATCCCCTTCGAAGAGACCCGCAAGTACACCCAGAAGGTGCTCTCGAACGTGCAGGTCTATCGGGCACGTCTGGGCGAAAAGAAGCCGCTTCGCCTACGCCGTGATATGGCGCGCGCCCGCGGAAAAAGCTGAGCGGGACGCGTTCTAACCACTTCCTGATTTGACAGCGGCCGTGATCTTGGCAATGAACGATCTTGGTTAACCGCGGGGAGTGTGACCATGAGCGATGCTGCCGACGCCGACAGCTGGCAAGATATCTACATTCATGCACGTGATGGCATTCGTCTCTACGGGCGCCACTATCCGGCACCTGGATCGACAAAGCGCCCGGTGCTGTGCCTCGCCGGTTTGACCCGCAACTCCCGCGATTTCCATAGCGTTGCAATGGCCCTGTCCGGGTCCGGCCCCAATGCGCGGGATGTGTTCACCTTCGATTGCCGCGGGCGCGGGCTCTCCGACTATGCGCCGAGCTGGAAAGACTATGTCGTGCCCGTCGAGATGCTCGATGTGCAGGACTTCATGGCCGCGCAACAGCTGCACGGCGCAGCACTGCTCGGAACATCCCGTGGCGGCCTGATCACCATGGTGCTGGCAGCCGCGATGCCGTCGCTGATTGGCGCGGCCATTCTCAACGACATCGGCCCGGTCATCGAGCAGGATGGCTTGATGCGTATCGCTGGCTATGTCGGCAAGGAGTTTTCGCCCGCAAGTTGGGAAGAAGCCGCCAATCGCGTCAAGACGAACAACAGTACTGCCTTCCCGAACCTGGGTGATGACGACTGGCAGGCTCTCGCCCGCCAATTCTACAATGAGAAGCGCGATGGCGGCCCCGGCGTCGGCTATGACCAAAACATCGCCAAGACGTTCTCGCTTAAGGACGGACCGGTGCCGCAGCTCTGGCCGCAGTTTCTCGCCCTGTCGCGCGTACCATGCCTCGTGCTGCGCGGCGAGCTGTCAGATCTGTTGAGCAAGGAGACTGTCGCTGAGATGCAGCGCCGCCATCCGAACTGCCTGACCTACACCATCGCTGGTGAGGGCCACGCGCCACTATTGCGCGACAAAGACTCGATCGGCGCCATCAGGGAGTTTCTCGGTCGCGCGGACTGAGTAGCGATCAAAGGAACCACAGGCGCGCTCGCACCGTCTCGTATGACGCCGGCCTAATCTCGCTCTTATGACATGCATTAGAGCAAGATCGTGTCACGTAGGCTGCCTGCAGTCCGAGGCATTCGTTGCGATCAGCTGCCCGCAACGCTGTCTTATGGGCAGATGCTGCTCAGAGCAACGCCATCAATAGTCAGGTTGTCACCATCGACGATTGTGGCCGACGCATCCCTCACGCATGTGACAGCACTACCTGTTGTGTTCACGTTGCCCGTGCTGCCGGCGAGGATCGTGGTTGTGTCACCGTCAAAGTTGAAGAACGACGTCGAGGGGGGCGTACCTGATATTGTGTTGTTGGCGAAGAGCAACGAGAGATCGGCGTCGACGTAGACAAATTGATCCGTGATGTCCGAGAAGGTCGTGTTCAAGAATTGGACGACGCTGTCTGTTCCGAACAGGAAAGCACCATACATGGAACTACTGGATATTATCGTATTCGAGATCCTGATGTCGTCATTGTCACCACCACTGTAGACGGCATATTCTGTGTCGGAGATTGACGAATTCGTCAGAACGATTGTGTTGTTGTTATTCTCACTCAGAACACCAAACTCACCGCCGTCGATGGTCAGATTGTCGATAACTGCCGTATTCCCCACTCCGCTTAGGCCAAATGCATAATCAGTGGTTCCCAAGATCTCGACGTCATTGAGCCATAGCTGGTTGTCATCGCTGACCCAGATCCCGTAACCTGAATTGAGGATCGAGAGGCCAGTGATGTAAATGAGGTTATGATCAAGTGCCCAAATGCCTGCGGTGTCGGCGTTGGTGATTGAACCACCTTGAACAACAACCGTGTTGTAAAAATCAATCCCGATGCCGTTGTCACCAACATTCCAGATCTTTAGGCCGATCAAGCCGAATACATTGTCGGCAAGTGCGTCGCCGTCACTAATGGTAACACCATTATCGCCAGTCTCCGAGATATTGAGATAGGTGAGAAATACGTTGGTTAGTCTCTCCGTTGTCGCAATACCGCTGCCGTCTCCAACATCGTTTCCGCGGCCGACGATCGTGAGGCCCGACACGTGGGTATTGGAGCCGTTCAAAAACAAATTGTCATCATCGTCCTCAGGACTCGTTAGTCGTCCCGCTGCGCCGGGTGCCGTGAATGGCAACACGATGCCAGTGCGGCGGCCGCGCACCAAGATAGTCTTTCCGCCGCCCATCAGCGTCTGATTGCCTTGCAGGGTCTGTCCGCCTTGTACTTCGCCATTGACGATGATCAGAGAATTATCGCCGGCCGTTGTTGAGGCTGTTGTCACATCGGTCGTCGCATCGGCATAGGCGACGCGATCGAAGTCCGTGCCGGTCCGCTCATCTTCGACACTCTCGCGCTTGCTACGGCCGGTGACGATGTCGGTGTCGCGCTCGACGCCATCGAGCATACGGCGCTGCTGGTGTGAGAGCGAGGCCAGCGATCGTACCGATTGGCCGCCACTCAGCGGGATACGCATGCGCAGGCCAACATCATGGCGCGTCTCGCGGACATCGTCGCGGCTGACTTCGTACTCGGCTGTGAGGCACGAGCCCGGGATCGATGCGATGACATCGTTGACGCGCAACTCCAGCCGGCCTTTGACACCGGTGACGTTGTCTTCGGCATCATCGCTATAGAAGTGGTAGCCACCTGCATAGGCGCGCAGTTCAAAGAGGTTCGGGTCAAGCTTGAGATACTCCGTCGGCAGGCGAAAGCCGACTTCCCCGTCGATGCCCTTCAGGCCGACCTCTTCCATTCCGTTGATAAAGATCTGGTCGCCCTGTAGTTGGACCTGTGCAAAGCCCGCAACGCCGGCTTGTGGTGCGGTCACCGGGCCATACCAGTTGAGCCGCAGATCAACGTTCTTCGACAACGCTTCAAACCCGCCGGAGAGCTGCCAGAAGGTGTTGTCGATATCCGTTCTGCGGACGTCGCCGCCGATCCAGGCACCGATGTTAAAACCCGACGGCATCATCTGGCGATAGCCGAACGCGAGATTGCCTTCTTTGGCGCTGTCGTCGAAGAACTTGGCGGTCAGCTGCCCAAACAGCAGCGTTCGCTCACTACCGCGGATTGGCGCAAAGACCGTTGTCTCGCCACGGTTCGTGCCGGTTGTGCCGGTACTGTCTTCATCGCGGCTGTTGTGATAGCCGCCAATCTCAAACCACGGATGCCAGTTTGATGGTTTGTGCGAGGGTTGGCTGGCGATGGCATCCGTAGCCGCTGCGCAACTGACCAGCATCGCCATCGCAACAGCAAGCGATTTGCGCGCACGCGATGTTCGAACCATCCCCATCCCCCAAATTGCCACCACGTAGAGCAGGACACGCGCAGGCAGTTCTTCCGGTCAGATGCGCGTCGCGCGCCGTCAGAAAAGGAAGCAAACTCCTGCTGACCCATTCATAAGTCGGGAGAAAGCTGAGGTGTTAGGCCTCGAGCGAAGAGTTCGAAGCGGTTTCGGCAGGCCGGTTTGTGTCATGAAATGGGGTGGGTGTGCCGCCGGACAGTGCTCATGTGACATTGGCAGTAAGGCGCGTCGAAGAGGCAAAAAGCGTCCTGGTTCAACATCGTCCAGCGAGATGCGCACTCCGAACGAACGGCAACCCAAACCACGTTGGAGGCCAATCAGCCTTTGGTTCGTTGCCGCCCCATCATGCTAAAAGCGCAGGCATGTGGCTGCGATGCAGCAGGCCAATGCTAAAATGAGAAGCGCTTCTCAAAGATTGGAATGAGAAGCCTACGCTAGTGATCGAGCGCGCGATAAGCGCTAACCACCGCCATGCAGCTGCCGGATGAGCTTAGTCGCCTGGACGCGGCAGCCGCGTGCAGCCATCCATTGCAACAATGGCCCGCCCGGAGCCGCGTCAACATCATCGGGCAGCACGGACAGCACGATGGCCGTGTTGCGTCCACCGGCCAGTACGCTCAATTGAACACCGTTGGCGAGCGGTTGATCAGTGACCCGATGCGTGGATTTTCCGGCCGGCCAGTCGAGTTTCTTGGGCGTGCCGTTCAGCGGCCATAGAGCGACGATTGCAGGCTGATTGGCGGTCGGTCGCCACAACATCATTTGCTTGGGCCGCACGCAGGCCTTACCGGCCCGATGGGCTTCGACGATCCAGATGTTGCCGGGCGCCGCACGTGGACCCGAGCCAGATGTGACCGCGCGCGTTGCCCCGAGTGTCGTGGAGCGGCGCGTTGTGCCCAGGAGTTTGCTCACCGCAGCAAGCCGGTTGCCGCCTTTCGCGCTTTTACCGCCTTTGACGGGCCCCGAAAACGGACCTTTGAGCTTAATCACCTCGCCTGACTGCGCGAGAATGGTGACCCGCCCGCCGGCTGCCAGGGTAATGCTGCTACCGGCTTTCAGCGTCTTGCCCGGCGCCAGCTTGGCACCGGCATTATCAGCCGCGATCACCACCAACTCCGCAGCTGATACAACTTGCGCGCAAGTCAATGCCGCAACCAGCAAAAGCGCGGAAAGTGTGGGTCTCAGCAAGTGCATCGCGTAGCTCCAGATGTCTTTGGTACAGCCATTATAGGCGCATTGACCAGTTTCCAACAGCACCCGGCAGAGAGATCCTCGATTAAGCTCAACACTAGGTTTTTCCTGTAGTCTGCAACAATGGATCTACTTAGAGGCATGATCACTTTGCTGATGAGTGCGGCCATGACAAAACCACCGCTGTCACGTATTATAGCTTATGGATCAAAGGGATTCATGCCACGAGCTCAGACAATGATGTTGATAAGATACATAATTGGTCTGGCCATATTGCTGGCCTCGACAGCATACGCGTATGCGAGCACTGGCCGCGTTGCACTGGTTATCGGCAACTCGGACTACAAACACGCAGCTATTCTCGACAATCCGGTGAATGACGCGAATGATATCGCAGCCGCATTGGAGAAGCAGAACTTCAAGGTCATCAAGGGGATTGATCTTGATCACGCCGGGATGCTGGCCACGATCAGAAAGTTCAGCCGAGCGTTGAGCAAGGGCGATGTCGGTGTGTTCTTCTACGCCGGTCACGGCATTCAGGTCAGCGGCAAGAATTATCTCGTTCCCATAGACGCCAAGTTGACCGACAGTTTCGGCATCGACTTTGAGCTGGTTCGCCTCTCCCGCATTCATCAGGCCATGGAACAGTCGTCCAAGGTCAATATCATCTTCCTGGACGCCTGCCGCAATAACCCGATCGCGCGCAACCTGGCCCGGTCGATGGGCACCCGTTCCGCAGCCGTTGGTAATGGCCTGGCCGCGATGGAGTCGGGTATCGGTTCTCTCATCTCGTTTTCGACCCAACCGGGTAACGTTGCCTTGGATGGACGGGGCATGCGCAATTCGCCTTACTCGGCCGCGCTCGCGAAATACATCTCCGAAGGCAGCGGCGATATCACGGAAATCCTCATCAAGGTGCGCCGCGATGTGATGGCGGCCACGTCGCAGCAACAGGTTCCATGGGAACACTCGGCACTCACGCAGCAATTCTATTTCCAGAAGAAGCAAACGCCCCCTCAGGCAGCGCAACCGGCTGCAAGTTCACCCGGCGGACTGACGTTCGCGCAGCGTGCAGAGTTGGCGTTTTGGAATTCGGTCAAGGACAGCGGTGACCCGGCACTACTGCGGTCCTATCTTGAGCAATACCCGCAAGGAGCTTTTGCAGCATTGGCCAAGGTTCTAGCCGGACGTCACAGCAAAACGGCCGTTGCTGCGAACGCGACGGCAACTAAGAAAAGTGCAGGTGGTTCGGCCACACGCGCCGCTGAGACATCAACAGCATCGATAGGTGTCAAAAAACAATCAGGCAGCGCCAGCCTAAGCGCACTCGAACGCCGCCGCCGCGCACGCTTGCTGCGGTTGCGAGCCAACCGACGCGCCGCCGCGCAAAACCGCGAACCGGGTGAGGCATCCACGACTTCAAAACAGGCCCCCATCAAGGTGGCTCGCGCCGAAGCCACGCGCAGCGCCAGGCCTGCCCAACCAAGTGGGCAGGCGTCAACGGCCAACGCGCGTGCGCAACGCTCGGCAATCTACGTGGCTATTCAGACTGAACTGAAGCGGCTCAGTTGTTACAACGGCAACGCCGATGGACGCTGGAGCAAGCGCAGCCATCTCGCGCTACGCAAGGCTTACGGTTCAGGAGCAGCACCCTCGGTGTCGGACTTGCGCGATCTGACAGCGACCACAGCTGCCAAAATCCTGTCGACGCTGCGCAAGTTCAAGGACGCTCATTGTCCAACCAAGTGAGCAGTTGCTCCAGATCATCAAGCTGTTATTGCGACGCCCGCTCTCGAGCAACGAATTTCGCCTTGGCAGTGAGGGCTAACTGCCCTGCCCATCCATCAGGAATGCCAGACGATCATCGGTCCGCGCCGGTGTGATTTCCAGGATCTCGGCTGTGACCACATCCTGGGCGACGAAAGGATCGTCGTTGACGCGGGCCGTAATGGCATCTCGCGTGACACCATGGGCGACCACGGCACCGCCTGCCTTGGGCTGTAGGCTACCGACCACCAGGAAGACACCATCCGCAATGCCCTGTTTGATCCAGGCATTGTGCGCGTCCATCAGTTCTGGAGCTTTGGCCTTGTTGGCGGAGAAGCGGAGCAGGACAACAAACATGGGTTCAGCCTTTCTTGTTTTTCCGTGAGGTCTTTGAGGCGGGCGGACGTGCACTGCGCTCCAGCTGCGCATCGACCCATTGGCACATGTCACGCACCTCCGCGCGAATGAACGCTTCGTCTGCAAATGCGTTGGCGAGCGTCGCAACGCCCTGGCTACGCGCCAGAAGGTGGAGCGCTAGTGTTTTGGCGTCTCGCTTGCGCCCGCCCGCAGCGAACTGGCGAGTAAGCCAGTCTCGGAACAGCGCAAAGATCTCACGGGCCGCGACATGCGCCTCATGCTCAAGCTTGGCCAGCTCATTGCACAACGAGCCGACAGGGCATCCATGGGCCATGATGCTCTTGCGATTGGCGATGAGGATCCCAATGAAACCTTGAATACGTTCAGCGGGGGAGCTGCCTTCGGCCTCCCACCGCTCCAGCATCTCTTGTGTCTTTGCCAGGCGCAGGGTAATCACGGCATCGAGGATGTCATCCTTGCTCTTAAAGTGATGATAAAAGTTGCCACGCGAAATCTCGACGGCCGCTGCAACATCAGCAAATGATGTGTGTGCAAAACCGTGCTCGTAGAACAGCTGGTCCGCTGCCTCGATAATTCGCTCACGCGTGTTCATGAGTGACAACCTGATGACTGCAATAGGACGCTTGCCCTAGATAATTAGGACGATTGTCCTAAGTAGTCAACTGCCTGCCTGTCGGGACTGGTCCATAAATCATTGAACGTCAGCGCGTCGGCACTGTATCGGCCTGTCGCACCGAGGTGCGAGGCAGGGTCATGACGTGGAAAGGATGCGCGCGTGGTCGTGTTGGCCTATTGCGGCAACAGGCAGTCATCGCTCAGCGGTGCAACTGGTGTGAAGTCCGCATGATGCTTGTAACCGGGCCGCGCGAACTTGGTTTGCTTGTTCGCGACGGGGTTCAGGATCAACGAAAAGATCGGCCGGTCCCATGGCGACATGTTGGGCGGTGAGCCATGCACGAGGATATCGCCAAAAATCAAACCGGTGCCGGCCTTGCCCTTGGCAGAGACAAGCCCGCCTTTGTTGATCAGTTCGCCCACAGCAGATTGGTCAACACACCACAACGGATAGCTGGTTGTTGTCGTATCATGGTGTGAGGGTGCCGCACCAAAGCGTTGCGAACCCGGAACAAAATAAAGCGGCCCGTTGAATTCCGTCACATCGCTCAGGAACACATGCAGATTGAGCGCGAGCGGTTCCGGCACGCCGTCGTCGGCGTGATGCGTCGCGAAGTCATAGTGCCATTGCCAGGCTTCGCCGTCGAAGGCGGACTTCACGTTGATCTTGACCTGCTGGATATAGAGATCATCGCCACGCAACTGCTGTGCGGGTTTGACGAGCCGGGGAGGGCGCACGAGCCTGGCGAACGTCTCATGGCGCTCATGCAGACCCATGGCCGTGCGCACCTCGCCGCTCTTTTTCTCAATGACATTGGCTTCACTGTCTTCGTTGAAAACATCGGCCATAGCCGCATTCAGTCGCGCGACCTCATCTGCGGAGAAGAGTTCTGGCAGTATGAGAAAGCCATCCTTCTCAAACGCAGCCAACTGCTCAGCCGACAGCTCCATAATGTGCTCCTGTCCTCATCATGCCTGGGAGCATAACCAACCAACGGCGCGCCGTCACAACCTACTTGTATTTCACTGCGGTAATGAACTCACTGAAGCTCTCGCACCAGACGACAACCGTGTTGAACTTTTCAATATCGACATCGCCTGGCAGCTCAACAATGAAGCCATCGAAGGTCTTGATGTCTCCGACCTGCCGTGCGCCATCTTTGAGTTTCAGAAACTGCTCCTCGTCTTCGACGAAGGCCGTTGTGAGGTACAGCTTGTAGTCGGGCCCTGGTGCCAGCCGGCCTTCGTGGACGATCTTTTTCGGTGTGACACTGATCTTGCCTTCGCCCCAATGGAGAAAGTCGCTGCCCTTGAGGTCGCGCGTGAGCGTCCCGTTATAGAGCGCGGTTTTGGCCGTCGCGGCGAGCATCGCTTTGTCCGGGCCTTCTGGTGCGGTGAGAATGGGTAGGAAGTAGATGCCGAGCGCAAAGCCAACGGCCAGCATTGCAGTATGGCTTCCAGCCAGAAAAATCCACTTCAACATGTCACTCTCCGGTCAAACAGCTGTTTCTGACATCGAGATAGCACGCTGTCGGGAGATATTTAAGACGGTCGGGGCCGTATCAGTGGAAGACAAGTGACGACGACAGCAAGAGACGCGTCCTCAGCTGTCTCTGCCAGCACTCTCCAGTTACGGACAGGTCGTGGCGTTGACGATTGTCCCGTCGACGAAGACAAGGTTGTCTCCGCTTGGCACGCCACCATTTTCTCGATTGCAGATCTGACCGCCAAGTGTCGTCACGCTATTCACATTGCCAGTGCTGTCAGGCAGTATCGTTGATGCGCCATCTACGAAGTTGAAGATGTGGTCTCCGATGGATCCAGCGATCGTCGTGTTTGCGATGCGTAGTTCTGTATCTTGATAGATGTAGAAAGCACTTTGACCGATGTTTGTGAGCACTAAGCTGTTGGCAACAATACTGTTCAGCCGGTCAGAAATCTCCACACCATGCTCCGCTGTGTTAGAGATGTCCAAATTGTCGAGCAAAACAGAAAAGTTGTTGTAACCCAGTGAGATGCCAGACCCTGCCGTGTCAGCGATCGATACATTCTGGACTGTTAAACTTTCGTTCTCGCCGCCAAATGTAATGCCGCCCTCTCCGGTTGTCATGATTGAGATGCCGGCGAGCCTGACAGACAGATTTTCGTAACCAACCAAGATGCCACTCCCACCGGTCCCGGCAATGACAACATCGTTGATATCGATATCTATGTTGGCGTGACCGATGCGCAATCCGGCGCGGTCAGTGTTGCTGATCGTCACGTCGGCAATTTGGAGCATCGGACTTCTGTCACCGATCATAATGCCTTCAAACGTCGTTTTGGCGACTGTGGTGCCCGCTATCGTCACAGTATTGAAGTCATCAAGTAAAATGCCTCGTTCCGCAACACCTTTGATGGATACATCAACGATGGAGATTGAGTTGTAATCCCCGCCTTGAATACCGTCACCCAACGCATCGAAGATCGAACTGTCCTCTACTGTAATCTCATTCCAGTCATCAAATCTGATGCCATCGTCGCCGACATCGGAAATGATGAGATCGGTGAGGAAGAGATTTGTCCTGTTGTCGCCTAATCGAATGCCACTATTGCCACTGGCGAATGGGTCACCCACTATGGTCAGACCGGCCACGTGGGTGTTGGAGCCTGCCAAAATGAGGTTGGCTTCATCTCCTGGCGATGTCAGGCTGCCTGCTGCTCCGGGCGCTGTAAATGGCAACACGATGCCAGTACGTCGGCCGCGCACAGAGATGGTCGATCCGCCGCCCATCAGCGTTTGATTACCCTGCAGGGCCTGCGCGCCTTGCACTTCGCCATTGACGATGATGAGTGAGTTATCGTCGGCCGTTGTTGAGGCTGTTCTCACATCGGTCGTCGCATCCGCATAGGCAACGCGATCGAAGTCCGTGCCGGTCAGCGCATCTTCGATGTCTTCGCGCTTGCTGCGACCGGTCACGATGTCGGTGTCGCGCTCGACGCCATCGAGCATGCGGCGCTGTTGATGCGAGAGCAAGGCTAGCGATCGGACCGACTGGCCGCCGCTCAGCGGAATGCGCATGCGCAGGCCAACGTCATGGCGCGTCTCACGGACATCGTCGTGGCTGACTTCGTATTCGGCCGTCAGCCGAGAGCCCGGGATCGACGCGAAGACATCGTTGACGCGCAACTCAAGCCGACCTTTGACGCCGGTGACGTTATCCTCTGCATCGTCACTATAGAAGTGGTAGCCACCAGCATAGGCACGCAGTTCGAAGAGGTTCGGATCGACTTTGAGGTACTCGGTCGGTAGGCGAAACCCGACTTCCCCGTCGATGCCCTTGAGGCCAACCTCCTCGCCACCGACGATGGAGATCTGATTGCCCTGCAATTGGACCTGGGCGAAGCCTGCCACGCCGGTCTGCGGCGCAGTCACCGGGCCGTACCAATTCAACCGCACATCGACGTTCTTAGACAAGGCCTCGAAGCCACCGGAGAGCTGCCAAAAAGTATTGTCGATGTCCGTTCTACGGACGTCGCCGCCGATCCAGGCACCGAGATTGAAACCCCATGGCGTCATCTGGCGATAACCGAATGCGAGGTTGCCTTCCTTGGCGCTGTCGTCGAAGAATTTGGCGGTCAGTTGGCCGAACAGCAGCGTTCGCTCACTGCCGCGGACTGGCGCGAAGACGGTCGTCTCGCCCCGATTCGTGCCGGTTGTGCCGGTGCTGTCTTCATCGCGGCTGTTGTGGTAGCCGCCAATCTCAAACCATGGATGCCAGGTTGATGGTTTGTGCGAGGGTTGCCTGGCGGAGATAGGCGTCGCCGCTGCGCAGCTAACCAGCATCGCCGTCGCAACAGCAATCAAATTGCACTCAATTGATAACCTAACCATTTGCATCCCGCTCCGAGCGGCCACGAGCTCCGGTGCGCCACCGCAGCTCGAGGGCGGCCTAATGCATTGATAAGTCGGTTGAGAAGAGAGGTGTTATGCAGGAAGCGAACTCGCATCCGGGTATTCGCACTTGGCACAAGCGAGCTGATTGAAGAGGTCGGCACACTTTGTTTGTGCAGGAAGCGCAGCACTGTTGCAGCGAGGCCGCGGCAAGACGAAATACAATCGACGTAACGTGTCGGCCGGACAAGCGGCTCGCCAAACTGCTCAGGCTCGATAGTGTGCCATTTCCAAACACAGCGACCACGGCGGCGGAGCAGCGAGCCGTTCGCAAATGCTCCGTCACGCGGATGTGTTAGTTGCAGTTGTTCGGCTGACCATCGTCGTCGATGAGGATGGTGCCGTCGAGTTCGATCGTGCCAGTGAACGCTCCGCCGGACTCGGCCCGGCAGATTCGCCCACCAAGAGATATCGTGGTGTTGATGTTGCCGATACTGCCGGTCTCTACCACCGCGGTGCCATAACTGAAGTTGAAGATGTCGCCACCGATTGAACCCACGAATGTGTTGCCTGCGATCCGCAATGTCGTATCGCCGTTGTTGTAAATGGCGCTCTGACCGATGTCCGATAGCCTGGAGCCAGCGATAACGACGGAATTGCCATCATTCAGTTCGATCCCGTGTTCGCCTGTGTTCGTTATCGAAGTCGCTGTGATGTCGACGGTATTATCCTCATCGATATCGATGCCGGACTCGTCGACATCTGCGATCGATACGTTGGCGATCCTGACGTCCTCATTGCGTTTGCCGATAAAGATGCCGCTGACACCAGCGCCGATCATCTGCGAATGCGTGATAGAGATTGGTCCGACATTATCGCTGATGATGAATATGCCGACGGAGCCAGCATCGGAAATTGAAACATGCTCGACGTCAATCTGTAGGTTGTCGAAGCCGATGTTGATGCCGCTAATGCCGGGGTTTCGGATGACAACATCTCGAATGGTTGCGCGGTTCCGCTCGCCAATGTCGATGCCATTGTAATAGGCATCCGATATCGAACCGCCCGTAACGACAGCGGTGTTGTCGGCATCCACGGATATGCCGTCTTCACCAACTCTGGCAATACTGACGTCCATGACGGAAAACTGATTGCGGTCTGCTGCGTAGATCCCACTGGAACCGATCCACGAGATATCAAGGTTGGTCAGGAACACGTTGGATTTGTCACTGCCGATCTCAACACCATGCCCGCTGCCTTCGCCATATCCAACAATACGCAGTCCCGCGATGTGCGTGTTCGAGCCTTCGAGTAACAGGTTGCTGTTGTTGCCGGTTGGCTCCGTCAGCAAGGCTGGTGCACCCGGCGCTGTAAACGGGACAACGAGGCCTGAGTTGCGCCCGCGCACCGCGATAGTCGAGCCTCCGCCTTGCAGGGTTTGGTTGCGTTGGACGGTCTGCGAGCCCTGGATTTCTCCGTTGGCAATGATCAGGGAGTTGTCGCCGGCAGCAGCGGAGGTCGTCGTCACATCAGTTGCGGCAGACGCATAGGCAACGCGGTCAAAGTCCGTACCGGTCAATGCGTCTTCGACGTTCTCCCGCTTGCTGCGCCCTGTGATGATATCGGTGTCACGCTCGATGCCGTCGAGCATGCGGCGTTGCTGGTGGGACAGTGACGCAAGCGAGCGCGCCGGTTGGCCTCCGCTTAGGGGGAACCGCATGCGCAGGCCGACATCATGACGTGTATCGCGTACGTCGTCATGGCTGACCTCGTAATCGACCGTCAATCGCGAACCCGGCAAAGCCGCAATGACATCGTTGACGCTGAGCTCAAGTCGACCTTTGACGCCGGTGACGTTGTCTTCGGCCAGATGGCTGTCGAAGTGATAGGCGCCCGCGTAGGCGCGCAGTTCAAACTTGTTGGGATCAATCCGCAGGTACTCGCTTGGCACACGAAACCCGATCTCGCCATCGATCCCCATCAGGCCGACCTCCTCACCACCTGTCAGATAGATTTGATGGCCATCCAGTGTCAGCTCGGCGAAGTCTGCCGAGCCCGGTCTTGCCCCGGTCACAGGGCCATACCAGTTGAGGCGAACGTCGACATTCTTTGACAGCGCTTCAAAGCCGCCGGATAGCTGCCAGAAGGTGTTGTCGATCTCCGTGTTGCGGACGTCGCCGCCAATCCACGCGCCAAGATTGAAGCCCCACGGCATCATCCGGCGATAGCCGAAGGCAAGGTTGCCCTCCTTGGCATGGTCGTCGAAGAACTTGGTGGTCAGCTGGCCGAACAGCAACGTGCGTTCGCGACCTCTTATCGGCGCGAAGATGGTGGTCTCACCACGATTGGTGCCGGTCGTGCCGGTGCTGTCTTCATCACGGCTGTTGTGCGCCCCGCCGATCTCGAACCATGGGTGCCAATAAGCCGGGCGTTGTGACGGTTGGCTCGCCAGTACCTGCGTTGCGCTGCAAAGGCTAAGGACTACTCCAGCGGCCGCAAATGCACCGATCGATCGTGCCAACAATCGAGCCATACGTCTCTTCCCCCGAGAGTGTCGTGATCAGTGAGATCCGACAGGTTGCCATCCGATGGGATTGGACACGCGCCCGAGGTCGGACAAACAGCAGGCGCCTAAACCATCAGTTGCATGAGTAATTTTATTCTCGTGGGAAGTGTTAGGCTGATTGCGAAGCCATCCGCAAAAAATACGAGACTGCTGTGTCGGTGAAATTGGGGATTCCACGCAGCATTGCACGATCTGCGAAGGGAAGCGCAGTCGGCGGTCGCAAAGATGCTTGGTGGGTTTTCTGAGCCGTTTACGTGCTGCACAGGCGCATCGGCTGGGCCGTTTAAGACCGAGCCTGAGAGCAGCGGCCGCTGACCATCGCTGGTCAACGCCCGCTGCCGAACTTGTTGATCAAGCGCCGCCGACAGACTTCGAGAATGGCAGCGCGCGGACCCGCTTGCCTGTCGCGGCCTCATAGGCGTTGGCGATCGCCGGCCCGATGGATGGCACGCCTGGCTCACCGACACCGGTTGGCCGTTCCGTCGACGCCACCATGTGCACCTCGATGTCCGGCATCGCATCGATGCGTAGCGGCGTGTAGCCGTCGTAGTTGACTTGCTCGACGCGGCCTTGATCAAGCGTGATCTCTTCGCCAAGGATCGAGCCGACACCGAAACCGGTACCGCCTTCGATCTGCGCGCGAACCACATCCGGGTTGACGACCACGCCGCAATCGACGGCCACGGTCACCTTGTGCACTTTCGCTTCGCCATCTTCGATCGAGATCTCGGCGACGTGCGCAACATACGAGCTGAAGCTCTCGTGCACGGCGATGCCGTGGAAACGGCCCTTCGGAAGTGGTTTGCCCCAACCAGCCTTCTCAGCTGCGAGCTTGAGGACGCCGGCATGGCGCGGATGCTTGCCAAGCATCGCCATCCGGAACTCGTATGGATCCTTGCCAGCGGCTGCAGCCACTTCATCCATGAAGCTCTCAACCGCATAAGCCGTGTGGGTCGAGCCAACCGCACGCCACCATAACACTGGCACTTTGACGTCGGTGGTCGTCAGGCCGACGCTCACGTTCGGGATCGCATAGGGAACGTTGTCCGAGCCTTCGATGGACGTCTTATCGATGCCCTTCTTCACCAAGGCCTGCTCGAACGGCGTGCCGGCGACGATCGACTGGCCGACGATGTGGTTCTCCCAGGCAACAATGTTGCCCTGGTCATCCAATCCGGCACGCAACTTGTGCACGTAGGCTGGACGGTACCGTCCGCCGGTCATGTCGTCTTCGCGGGTCCACTGGACTTTCACCGGTGCCTTGTAGCCAATCGCCTTGGCGACCATCACGGCCTCGGCAACGACATCACCATCAGCCACAGCGCGCCGGCCGAAGCTGCCGCCCGTGGTCATCACGTTCATCTTGATTTTGTCGGGCTTCAGGCCAGTGATCTTGGCCGCGATGAATTGGTAGACGTCCGGGATCTGGTGGCCACCCCAAACTTCGATCATGCCATCGTCGTTCTTGTGAACCACTGCGTTGAGCGGCTCCATGGCGGCATGGGCGAGATAGGGAAACTCGTACGTCGCCTCGACCACTTTGGCAGCTGAGGCCATGGCCTTTGCTGCATCACCATCGTTGCGGGCGACGGCCTTCGGTGCTTTCGCTGCCGCCTCTTTATAAGCGTTGATGATATCGGCAGAGCCACGCTTTTCAGAGCCAGACTCATCCCATTCCACTTTGAGCGCTTCACGGCCCTTGATGGCAGCCCACATGTGATCCGCTACGACGGCCACTCCAGTCGCGATCTGGACAACATCGCGGACGCCGCGGACTTTCTTGGTTTCCGCCGCATCAAACGACTTGACCTTGGCGCCGAACGTCGGCCCATGCGCCACAACGGCGGTCAGCATGCCTGGCAGCTTCACGTCAATCGTGAAGGTATGCGTACCATTGGTCTTCGGAGCTGTATCGTAGCGGCGCCGTTTCGGGTCGCCAATCTCCGTCCACTCTTCCGGCTTCTTCAGCGCTACCTTTTGCGGAACCGGCAGCTTGGCTGCCTCGGCTGCAAGCTCTCCGAATGCGGCTGACTTGCCAGACGCATGGCTGACTTTGCCTTTTTCGACTTTGATGTCCTTGGCCGGAACACCCCAGACCTTGGCTGCGGCCTGTACCAGCATGTCCCGCGCCGTCGCACCAGCCATGCGATAGCGATCGAAGCTGCCGGCGATCGAGGTGGAACCACCGGTGCCCTGGGCAACACCACCCCACACAGGATTGCCATAGAGAGCTGTGTTGCCGGAGGCGCCGACGACGTTGATCTGGCTCCAATCGGCACCAAGCTCTTCAATGACGAGCGTGGCAAGGCCGTGGTAGGCACCTTGTCCTTTGTCCATCTGCGATGAGAAGACGGTGACTTTGTTGTCGGCACCGATTTGCACGTAAGCGCTAAATGGGTTGGGTGTGGCTGTCTTCTTGGCAGCATTGGCCACCGTCGTGGGCAAGCCAAAGCCGATCAGAAGTCCGCCGGCGGAGGCGGCTGCACCAACCAGAAACTGACGGCGGTCTGCTTCAATCCCGCCGGCCTTAAGAGGATTATTCTCTGAAAACAACATGGCTTAGGCCTCCAGCTGACGGGCGGCTTCGTGGATGCCGGCGCGAATGCGATGATACGTGGCGCAACGGCAGAGGTTGCCGGAGAGCGCGTCGTCGATATCACTGTCGGATGGCTTCTTGTTCTCGGTCAGCAAGGCAACTGCGGCCATAACCTGACCGGACTGGCAGTATCCGCACTGTGGGACATCCATCTCCGTCCAGACTTTTTGGACCGTGCTGGCAACCTTGCCGGACAGACCTTCAATGGTTGTGATTTCAACGCCATCGGCGTCCTCAACCCGAAACTGGCAGGACCGCGTTGGCGATCCATCCACGTAGATTGTGCAGGCGCCGCATTGCGCGACCCCGCAGCCGAATTTGGTACCTGTCATGCCGACGATATCGCGGATCGCCCACAGCAGTGGCATATCTCCATCGACATCGAGCGTTTTGCTCTCACCATTGATTTTGAGGGTGTAGGCCATAGACGTCTCCATCAGTCAGGTGAACTGTTGATGCTACGGTGAAGTCGCTAGAGGCGATCACTGTGTTTCAGTCGTCGGAGTGATTTTGGGGCAGGGCCCGCCCGCGTCAACCCATATCGCTACGTGGGCAAGGAAGTCATCGTATGCAAGGGGTGGTTTGGATCGATTTGGACCCGGATCCCATGCCCATTGGACAAGATGATCGTGTTCGAAATGTCCTTTGAGATCGTAAAGCCCGCGATCACCATTCATGTTACGGTCTTTGAGATTATCGCAGATCTCCGCCGCTGACAGCCCGTCCCAACTCATGGAGTAGGGCGCCTGTTGCCAGCCGATGGCGCCCGGAATGCGCGAGCGGGCGTTGTTGCTGGCCCGATGGCAGATCACGCAGCGCAACCCACCGATGCCACTGCCATCTTTTCCAGGCTCGACACGCGGAACGTGATGGCGCGCGGTATCGCGCACGCGTGGCACATCAGACCGATGGCAATTCATGCAGCGCGGGCTCTGAAGAACCGTGACCATCTTAGCAAATGAGGCCAGTGCGCGCTCTTCCTGTGCAGCCTTCTTGCTGTTGGGTGCGGCCGCCACAACGGAGTACACGCCGATGGCAGCCAACAGCGAAAATGAGACTAAACCCAGCCAGTCGCGCAGCTCTAGGTGGAAAGACATCCGGCCAATATAGGTATCCTTCCTGGGCTTGACGAGATGTCAGCCGTCGAAGATTTCGATCGCTGTGGACACGCTGGTTCTCTGCGTTCAAGCTAAGTCACCTCATCCATGGACAACAGAGCAGAATATGTCGAAGTCATCAGGCGATCCGGTCGAAACGATTACCGAGGCTGAAGCCACCGGCGAGATTGCAGATCTCTACACCGAGATCCGCGCCGGTCTCGGTGTTCCCGTCGTCAATCTCATCTGGCGCCATCTCGCCGTGATCCCGGGCGGCCTGTCCTGGGCCTGGCACAGCGTGAAGCCGCTTTATGAAACGGGGGCGATTGCATCGGAGGCCGCAAGTCTCCGAGGCGACATCTCCATCAGTCCTGGTCGTGGATTGAGTTCCGACGCCATTGACGTCATTGGATTGTCGCAAGCGGACACCGCGCGCATCGTTATGGTTCTCGACAGCTACGAGCGCAGCAACGCTATGAACCTGCTGTCCTTGAGTGCGCTCTACGCCAGGCTGGATGGTCGACAAAAAGCCACTACAACTTTGGCGAGCCAATCCGATCCCGGCGAGCCGGTCCAAGGCCAAATGCCCAAATTGCTGTCGTTGGACGACATGCCAGCTGAGACACGCCAAGTCGTTCTGGCTTTGAACGAATTCGGTGCGCGCACCGCCATTATGCCCAGCATGTACCGTCACCTTGCACATTGGCCGGGCTTTCTGGCGCTGCTCCATGTTTATCTCGCCACCATCCACGCTGACGGACGCCTTGAAGCCATGATGCAGCAGATTCTCAGTAATGCCGCCGCGAAAGCAGAACACCTGGCAGGCGCGCTTGATGAGCCTGCAACCGCGTTGTCGGCGGAAAGCGAGGCACGCGTGCGCCAGGCCCTGGAGACATTCATCGACGGGCCGCTGGTCAAAATGGTAGCCATCGTCGCCTGTATTCGC
Organism: Hyphomicrobiaceae bacterium; assembly: GCA_965247245.1. Classification (GTDB taxonomy): domain Bacteria; phylum Pseudomonadota; class Alphaproteobacteria; order Rhizobiales; family Hyphomicrobiaceae; genus Tectiglobus. The sequence continues at coordinate 235,040 of CBDFGV010000003.1, forward strand.
GCCGCCATGTGATGAACGGGAGCGTCCCCTGGACACTCGTCTGTTCAGGCCGCCATTATCTGATCCGGGAAAACGCAACACGCATCCGGGGACGATCATGACATTCAATCCAGCACCTGCCGCCGCAACCCTTGTCGAAACAATGAATGCTGCCGCGCGGATTGCGGATCTCAGCGCCGAGCAAAAGCCCGGCGATCTCGGACAGGGCTACGACGTCCAGGACTACCTTGCAGCACACCAAGCGGTAGACGGTACACTGCAGGACACTCTGGCAGGATGGAAACTGGGGCTTGGCAGTGTCAACGCAATGAAGGGCGCAGGTCTTGCACGACCGGTGGTCGGGCGTGTTTTCAAGGGGCGGTTGTTTGACGACGGTGCAGACGTTCCGGCGCCCGCTGGATCCGTGGGTATGATCGAAATCGAGATCGCATTCACATTGTCGCGAGATGTTGCTCCAGGTGACAGCATCGCAGATCCGCGCGACATGATTGCCTCCGCCAACCTCGTCTCAGAGATCGTGTTGTCGAGACTTGTCGATCGGACCACGGTGGGGCTTCCAAGTTTTGTAGCGGACAATGTCGGCTTTCATGCATTGGTGATGGGGCCGCAACTGAGTCTGGATGCTGTGCCTGCCATTGCGAATTCTGTAACGGTCGATAACAACGGTGAACGCGCTGTTGGCGCGCAACAGGGCGATGATGCGATCGACCCCTTTGAAATGATGACCTACCTGATGGCGCACACTGCCGAGCGCGGCCTTGCGCTCAAGGCCGGTGAGATCGTGACAACCGGCTCGATCAGCAAACCCTTCGACGCCGATGTCCCATCGAAGATCGTCGCCGAGACCTCTGGTGGTGCCGTCAGCTATAGCCTCGTGGTGCAGTAACGTGGCTGGAGCGAGCGACGACATCATTCGGGTTGATGCCGAAGATTTGCGCGTGACCGTGCGCGATGCATTCGCGGCAGTTGGCGTGCCGGATGATGATGCAGCCATGGCGGCCGACGTGTTGTGGACTGGTGAAATGATGGGGATCTCGACGCACGGCGTTCGTCGCGTCATCACCTATGTCCAACGCATTCACGACGGCGCCATCAACCCAAAGCCGAACATTTCGACTGATACCTCCTCGCCCTCGTTGTCAGTTCTCGATGGCGACAATGGATTGGGGCCTGTGGTTGGCAGCTATGGGGCAAAGGAAGCCATTCGAAGAGCTGGCGAGACCGGCATTGGTTTCGTCTCATGCCGCAACAGTCATCACTTCGGACCGGTTGCACCCTATGCGCTGCGCGCCGTCGAGGCAGGCTATGTCGCGTTCATGGGAACTAACGCACAGCCCGTGATGGCGCCCTGGCATGGAGCCAAGATCCTGCACGGCAATAACCCCATCGCGATCGCTGCCCCGCGCCGAAACGGTCCGCCGTTCATTCTGGATATCGCGCAAAGCGTCGTCGCTTACTCCAAACTGCGCCATGCCCATGAAGCAGGTGAAGGTATTCCACTCGGCTGGGCTGCGGATAGCGCCGGGCAACCGACGACTGATGCCGCCGCGGGTCTCAGTGGCTGGGTGCTGCCGATTGGTGAGCACAAAGGGTATGGGCTCGCGTTGGGCGTTGAGATTTTGGCTGCAGCGCTCTCCGGTGGTGCCGTCGTCAATGAGGTCAACGCACTCTACCGTCGTGATCAACAGGCCCAGGGCGTCTGTCATTTCTTCCTGGTGATAGACCCGGATCGCCTGATCGGTCGTGAAGCCTTTCTGGACCGCATAGACACCATGTGTGCGCTGACAACGGCGACGCCATCGGTCCATGCGGAGCAACCCGTCATCATTCCTGGTGAGCCGGAAGCACAAACCATGGCGGACTACGCTGCCAACGGCGTGCCGATCCCGGCTGACAGATTTGCGGAACTGCAGGATATGGCCCGCGGCCAACCACCCCGGTCGATGCCGGATCAATGACGTGCCGCCGATGCAAGCCGCCTAGGCGCCGGTATCAAACCGCCGTGAAAACTCGGTCTGACCACCGGTTGCCAAAATGCGGGCCTGCTCGATCCAGTTCTCGCGCTCAATCCGGCCGCGAAAGTCCAGTGCCTGGCTGACGTGACGAACGTCGTGCTCGGTCCAGTTGGCGATCGCGGCGTAGGTGACGTAGCCCATGTCGTAAAGCTTGCGTTCGATCAGCTCGCCGATCCCGCGGATCCGCTTGAGATTGTCATTCGCATCGGTCGCGCCTGCGGTATCTGATGGTGCCGCGTCGACACTCACAGGGCTGGCTGTCAAGGCGGCGGGGCTTGCGTCAACACTAGCCGCAGCAACTGCAATACCCGCAAGGCCCGCAGCCTGTGCAACCCAACCTTGGCTCTGCACTCGGTCCTTGATGCCAAGCAAACCATTGAGCCGATTGGCGCCAGCCTCGTCCAACCGCGCGAGTTGGGCATAGCGATTGATGCCTTGCTCTTTCAGGGTCCGTGCAATTTCAGGCGTGATACCATCCACTGCTGTCAGGTCGTCACCCATCACATCAGCCGAGACAGTAGATCCATTGGTGGGTGCCACATCCACAAGCGCTGCCGCAATCGGAGCGGCAACTGCCGGCGATGATGATGCGAGACTAACTGCACTTCCCTGATCAGCGCTGGGCTGCACGATCTGCGCCGCTCCCGGGCCACCCGCCGCCGTGCTCACCTTTCGCCGCCGTGCGAAAGAAGTCAGGCCGCCGCCTGCCAGCACGCTCGCCTGCTCGATCCAGTTTTCCTCCTGCACGCGCCGCATGCCACCGAGCGCGCGATTGATGCGTGCAACATCACCTTCGTTCCAAGCCGACAGTTGTTCGTATCGTGTCACGCCTTCGCGCTCCAGAACAACGGCCGTTGCCGCGTCGATGCCGCGGATCGCCGTCAAATCCTGCGGCATGGACGGCTGCGCCGCCGGTGCAGCAGCATCCTCGGTCGGTGCGACAGCCGTTGCCACCGTCGATGCTGAGTCAGCGCCGCCGCCGACGGCCGCTGGGAGTTGGCCTTCAGGAAAAGGTTCCGGCTTGATGTGCGACCGCGCCGCAACCGGGTCTACGTCCGTGCCGATGGTCTCCATCTGTTGCGCGACGCTCGGGGCTGGCGCTGCCGCAACCGGCGCAGGTGCTGCCGGCGCGGGTGTCGGGCTCGGATTCGGTTCCGGAGAGGGCGCCGCAGTCACTGTCTGGGCTGCGACGGCGGTCGCCGCCGCGGCGCTGGCTGCCGCGGCTGCCTGCAAGGCCGGATCTGCGCTCGCCGGGCTCGGAGCTGCAGCGACTGGAGGCGCTGCCGGAGCCTCTGATGCTGACTGTGGTATTTGTTGCGGTGCCGGCGTTGCTGCCTTTACAGGTTGCGGGCTGGCCACGGGCGCTACCTGGCGATCATCGACGCGGCCCTTCGGCGGCGCAATCATGCGCCGAGCCATGCAGCCGATCCAGACCCCCACAAAGTACGCCGCCAACAGAAGAACGAGGGATTGCAAAAGCAACGACCACATAAACGCAGACCTTCCAGATATTCCGATCCGCGCGCCTTGACCGCCAAGTCCAGGCGCGCGGCTTAGTTCCCCAAACTCAAGACTTTTCCCGCGGCCCGCACGAGAACCAACCGATAGCCAACCCGACAGCGAACGCAGCCGCGATGTACCATGCCAACTGGGCGATGAGATAATCCATGTCTAACCTTATTCGTTTGGCGGACGCCGACCAACCACGCCGTTAGTTGACCTCGACCCTAAACTCGATCCGCCGATTGCGGGCGCGATTGCGTGCCGTGGTGTTCGGTACCAGCGGCTTGGTCTCACCGAAGCCCACGGCCTTGAGCTGCGCGGCAGCCAAGCCCTTTCCCTCAAGATATGATCGCACGGCTTCGGCCCGCCGTTCAGAGAGACGTTGGTTGGCTTCAGCCGAGCCCCACGAGTCCGTATGGCCGCCAATTTCGATGCTGATCGTGCCGCAAAGGGTCGACAGGCCGGCAACTTTATCGAGCGTCGGGAAGCTCTTGGACTGCAGCTTGTCGCTGCCCGGTGCAAAGCTGATGGTGCCTTCAGTCGTCGTTGCATTGAGTGCCTGCTGGCATCTGTCGCGCGCCAGTTGCAATTCGCGCTTCTTCTTCTCGATCTCAGCCAGACGGGCCGCCTCTTGCGCTTTGCGGCGTTCTTCCGCCTCGCGCGCCTTGCGTTCTTTTTCGAGAGCAGCCTCGCGCGCCCGGCGCTCTTTCTCAAGCGCAGCCTCGCGCGCTCGGCGTTCGTCCTCAAGTCTTTGGCGCTCGCGTTCCTTCGTCAGGCGCTCCAGCTCCAGCTTTGCAGCGCGCTGCGCTTCTTCCTCTTTGCGCTTGCGCTCGGCTTCCGCCTTGGCGGCAACTGCGGCGGCCTCTTCAGCTTTGCGCTTGGCTTTCTGCTCGGCCCACAACATGGCTGCAGACTTCACGATAATCTTTGACTCAGCAGTATAACCCTTGGCGATGGTTGCCTTGAGCTGTTCTTTGACAGCTGTTGCGACGGCGGTATCGGGCGCCTCGCCGTCGAGGGTGAGAACCTGCGCTTTAATATGCGCTGTACCGAGGCGCAGCTTGGCCAACTGTTCCAACGCAACGGTTGCAACCCGGCCCCACTTCTTGCTTTGCGACGGCTTGATGCGCAGGTCGCTGGTCACCTTGGCCTTCGGGAACAGTTTCGTTGCTTGCGCATTCAGCGCCTCAACGACGCCTGAGTTTGGTACCTCGCCCTGTAATGTCAGCTGTGTGCCGTCATACTTCGCGCGCCAATCCAGGTTGGGCTCAGGCGGAAGCTTGAGCGTGATATCCAGCTTCTCCTTACAGGCGCGATTAGCGGCCGCACGCACGAGCTTCGGCAAAGCATCGTTGACCGCCTCGTCTCGTGTCAGACCGCTGACCGACAGGTCACGGTCCGAAACTTCGGCGCGGCCGTTGTCCAGTTTCAGCAGGCCTTCGAGACCAGCCAAGACACAACTGAGCCAGCCGTCAGGCGCACCTTTGCCCAAAGCCAGTCGGTTATCGATCGTGGTGTCCGGCCTGGCGCTACGGATGGCGGCAACGATCTTCTTTGTCTGGCTCTCTCCGAGCGTATAGCCGGAGAGCAGCAGGTGCTTGCCCTCGCTAACTATTGTCGTCGTAAACGGACGAATGGTTGGTATCGTCGCCTCGACATACTTCAGGTCGTGGGTGAGCTGATAGAGCGTTGTAATCCGCGTTAGCAGCGCCGTGCGGACCGCGTCGGCAACCGCCTGTTTCTGCGCTTCGCCCTTCACGACAAGCTTGGTGTTCGAGAGGCTGGCAGTGCCCTTGTTGAGCTTGGCCAGCTCTTGAATGATGACCCCTGCGGTATTCAACCACTGGTCCGGCGCCCCGCCTGCCACCGCCATTTTATCGACAATTGGCGATTTGACGAACACTGCCTTGGCAATCTTGATCAGCGCATCGCGGTCGCGCTCGCTGGGCACATAGCCCTGCAGCAATAGTTGGCTGTTCTCAAAAACAGCCTGCCATTCAAACGGGAAAACAACCGGCGGTTTCACCTTATCGTTCACAAGGATCACACCGGATGGAACATTGCGGTAGAGCTGGCCTTTGATGGTGCGATAGGCACCAACGCTGTTGGCCACACCGGCAATCGCCAGCTTTGTGCCGTCCAGATAAACCTTGCCGCCCTTCTCAAGCCGTGAAAGCTGGGCGAGCCCAAATTGGATCGCACCGAGCCAGACACCGTCTTGAGGCGCACCGCGCGCCGGCCGCATCTTGTCGCTAACGGGGATGCTTGGGAAGACCTGCTTGGCAGCAGAGACGACGCTATTCCTCACGTCCTTATTCGGGAAATAGCCCGTGAGATGCAGTGATCCGCCTTTGACGGCCGCCGACCACACATAGTTTTCTTCGATGGCAGCGAGTTGCGATGAATTCTGTACCGCGGCGATACCATGGACCTTGCCAACGATGCGCTCTGCGAGATTTTGTTCCTGTTCCGCAACGGCTTCGCCAACAAGTTGAGCATTCCGGCCGGACATAACCACAAAGGCCCAATCCACGCCGGCCTGACGCAGCGCCGCCTCCGCGCGGCTCTTGAGGTCTTCGGCCATGCGCGGCTGCTCGACCTGCCAGGCAATCAGCCATATGATTGCAATGACGGGCAAGCCCCAAAACCAACGAACGCGGCTGGTCTGCATTTCCGTACAGTCTCCCTGTGCTGCGGACGTGCAGCCTATAGCAAAAGATGCCGGCTACGTCATCGATGATCACACCCGACGTTTGGCCAGTGCAAGACTTGTCAGTGCAAGACTTGTCAGTGCAAGACTGGCCAACGCAAAACTAGATTGTCTCCCGGGCGTCACGACGTTCCATCCTTATATAGCTAAGCGGATTCATCGATGGAAGCGTATTGGGCCGGCGCTGCAACACGTTATGGCGATCAAGGACCAATTGACTTCCCGATCCTTCGTGCCCGATCCATCGTGCCCTATCCATTGTGAATGAGTGGTCGGGAGAGGCTGGCAGCGGGCCGGGCCTTCGATCATCGGATAGCCGCTGAGCGGCCTGCCTTTGACAATGGTCGGTATTCCGAAATGATGGAAGGATGGCCGATCAGAAAGCAATCAAGCTCTGCAACATTGAAACAGTCGCATTCGATGTTGGCGAAACATTGGTCAACGAGGCACGTCTTTGGCAAGGCTGGGCAACCTATCTCGGCGTGACTGAAGCCGAATTTCGTCAGGTTCTGGATCAAGTTATCGCACGCGGAGAACACCACCACGAAGCCCTTTACCATTTCGACCCGAAACTGGACTTAGACGCAGCGAGACTGGACCGAGAACGCAACGGAAATGGCGATCTATTCGATACAACAGACTTATACCCTGATGCATTGGACTGTCTTAACCAACTCAAGAACCTCAACCTGCGCATTGGAATAGCTGGTAACCAGCCAGTTGGCGCCGAACGCGCATTAAGGGAAGCAGGTTTCAACGTTGACTTCGTGGCTTCCTCTGAACGGTGGGGAGTATCGAAACCAGATCACCGCTTCTTCAGCCGTATAGTCGAAGAGTGCAGTCTGGAAGCGCCGTCGATTGCTTACGTGGGTGACCGTCTCGACAATGACATTCTCCCGGCGCGTGCCGCCGGGATGGCCACGATATTTATCGAACGAGGCCCGTGGGGCCGTATCCATGCACAATCGCCTGACATCAAGCTGGCGGACTGGCACGTCATAACGTTGAAAGAGATAAGCGAATTGTTTTCTGCGTCCCTCGCCTTGGGCAACGAGCGAATTCGGGTCGGCCCAACATCCGAGAAGTGATGAATGAAGCGAATTGGATTGGTCGGTGTCTATCACTGGTCAATTGCCCAAACATTTGACACCATATGCGCAAGCGACACGGGAGACGAAGATGAGCGTTGCCGAAGCAATTGAAGTCGAGCTGCCTAAGTCACTGGACGAGTGGATTGCCCGCGACTGCAGCGGCGAAAACTTTTTCGAGATTGACCATAGCTTGCAATCCTTGCTGCAGCTTTACATGGATCCTGATCTGCGCGCTCACATGACGCCACACTATGAGAGGCTTGGTGAGATTGCCGGCAACCGCTTGGATGAGCTGGCGCGTCTGTCCGACACGCATCAACCGGTGCTGCATGTCCGCTCACCGCGCGGCTTGGACGAAGACTGGATCGAGTTCCATCCAGCCTACCGTGAGATGGAGCAAATCGGCTTCGGCGATTTCGGTATCCATTGCATGTCGCGCAAAGCTGGCGTGCATGGCTGGCCGGATAAGGTGCCGCCGATTGCAAAGTACACATTCCAGTACATCTTCACGCAGTCCGAGTTCGGCCTGATGTGCCCGATATCCGCGACGGATACATCGGCTATGCTCATCGAACGCTACGCTGATGAGGCGACGAAAGAACGTTTGCTGCCGGGCATGTGGAGCCAGGATATGAGCAACATCCTCAAGGGTGCCCAGTTCATGACCGAGAAGACCGGTGGGTCGGACGTGGGCAACATCGAGCTCGAGGCGCGTTGGGAGGATGGCGAGTGGCGCCTCTACGGTGAGAAGTGGTTCTGCTCCTGCGCCGACGGCGATGTGGCGCTGCTATTGGCGCGGCCGGAAGGCGGTGCACCGGGCACATCAGGCCTCGGACTCTTTGCTCTGCCGCGCCACCGCCAGGACGGCAGCCGCAACAGTTATCGGATTGTCCGCCTGAAGCCAAAGCTCGGGACCAAGTCAATGGCATCCGGAGAGATCAAGTTCGAGGGAGCAACCGCTTATGCTCTCGGCGAAGTCGGCCCGGGGCGCAATCAGGGCCTCAAGCAGATGATGGACCAGGTGAACATGTCCCGCCTGTCCCATGGTGTTCGCGCAGCCGGCATGATGCGTCGTTGCCTCAATGAAGCGCTTATGGTTGCCGGAGATCGCATCGCTTTTGGTGACTACATCAAGAACAAGCCACTGCTGCGCCGCCAGCTCATGAAAATCATGGTGCCAACCGAACAAGTCCTGTCGATGGTTATGTGCACTGCGCAACAATTGCATCTGGCCGAGCAGGGCAACAAAAAGGCCCAGCAGCTTGTCCGCATCCTGACACCGCTGATCAAGTTTCGCTCGGCCCGCGATAACATCGATGTTGCTACCGGTGCGATGGAAGTGCGTGGCGGCAATGGCTACATCGAGGACTGGGTCAACGCCCGCTTGGTGCGCGATGCTCATCTTGGCGTCTTGTGGGAAGGAACCTCCAACATCAACGCCCTCGACATCATCACCCGTGCCGTCGCCAAGGTCGGCGCCCACCGCGATCTCCAGGACGATCTGCAAGAACGGTTGGAGCAGACTTCCGATCTCCCGGGCCAGTATCGCGGCGAGCTGTCGAGTACCGTTGATCGCGCATTTGGCTTCGCTGAAGAGGTTGCCAGTTCCGGCAACGAGCCGCTTTGCCGTCAGGCATCGGATGCCCTCTACAATGCCGCAAGCGCCGTGTTGCTGGCGAGCGAAGGTGCCGCGCTAGGAGCCGCCGGTGGCGATGCCCGGCGTCTGGTCTTGTCACGGATGGTCGTTGACCACCGCCTGAGCCCGCGCGACCCACTGGCTGCTGGATCATCCGACGATACGAAGATCGACGTCTTGCTGGAAGACCGGCCGATCAGCCTGGCCCAGGCGGAGCAACTGGTGGCTGGTTAGCGCAAACCGTCGATTGAGAGCTTGGATATGCGTGTGCATCCCAGGGCCTTGCGCAATGCCGCGCGCAGGGTCTCCAATGAATGCGTCGTGGCGTACGTGCCGTCCGTTGCATCGGTCAGGCAGCGCAAAGTGTCTGTACGCCAATCGCGCAAGAAGAATGTGATCACGTGAATGCGGATGCGTGAGCCCTTCTTCACGAGCCTGTCCGCAAGCTTGCAACTGGGCTGACCACAATTCTCAATGCCATCGGTCACGAGCACAACGATACCTTGCTCAGAGCGCTGCCGCAGAGTGTCGACGGCCATCTCAACACCATTGGAAAGCGGTGTTGCACCTTCCGGTACGATCTGGTGGAGCTCTGAGAGAATGCGCGGCCCGGAATTGCGCGTCGGCGGCACGCGCATCACAAAATCACTGCAGTCTGGCCCCTGCCCGCCGCCGTAGGTAATGAGACCGGTAGGACGGGTGCGCGTCACATCCGGCAGAACATCAGCAGCCGCGCGCCGGGCCACATTGATCTTCGAGCTGCCATCCTGGAAGGCTGTCATAGAGCCCGAGGCATCAAAAACCAGCATCGCATTTTCGGTGCATGCGCGGACGATCGTAACACCGACCGAGTTGAACAACATCAGCATGACCGCGAAGCCGACTAAGCTTCGTCGCAATGACTGTCTGAAGATGTTCTGACCAGGAGCCACGGCACCTCCTTTCGCTGAAACGCGGTGGCGGGTGCGAAATCAGAGTTTAGCGGAGCGCTTCGGCTTGGCAAGGGGCGCGCGTTGCACAGCTTTGTGTTCGCGGTGCCTTCACTTGGTTTCATTATCGCAAGAGTTAGCGGCAACGATGGCCTCGGCTGCCGCTAGCATGTCTGCGCCAACGGGCTGCACACCAATCTGGCAGCAGACAAGTCCTGTCGAAACCCGTTCGACAACCGACCATTCCCAAATTGCGGTGGGATTGCAGGTGGTGACAGCTGCCATGTCCCGAGCCGCTTGCCACGACGCTGCAAGAGCACCCGCCTCTCCATTGCATTCGGCAACTTGCAGAAGCTCCTCCGGATCCTCGCGCAGGATCACACCCAGGTCGTACTCTGCTTCGGCGTGAAGGCCATCAGGGTCAACCAGTTTGAACCGCGGTGCACCAGGTGCGCGATCGAGAACCTCAAGGGCATTCCAGGCGTGGATGTCGCCGTGGACAAGCACGGCGCGAAAATCATGATGTGCTGCAATGCGGCGGTCGGCACACCGTAACGCGTGATCAATAACGGCGCGTGAGCATGGCTGGTCGAGTTGTTGCCACTGCTGCTCAATCATGTCTTTGAGCCATAGGCCTTTCTCGGCACCGTTGATGAAACTTTGCTGCGGGATCTTCTGCCAAAGACGCTGTGCTGCGTCGGCCAAGTGTCTTCGGCGTTCAACGAGAGAGAGATCAAGCTCCGCCATCGGCCGGCCCAGCCGCTCGAGCAGGAGCGCGCCCCGTGCTTCATCTGCTGCGAAAAGCTGCGCGCAGCCCGCGCCATCAGCCAGACGGAGCACGGCGATCTCGTCACTGGCATCCTGTGTCTCGGAAGGCAAAAGAACTTTGAGGACCGCTGCACTGCCATCGGCTCTCGTCACATCTGCAACATAGGCCTCCGTCGCGTCGTTGTAAGTTTGGCCAAGCGTCAACTGCCAGTCCGCGCAGAGATCACTGATAAGTTGCGGTAGCGCATCCAGCCAGCCAATGGATCCAGCCGCCGCGGCTCGTCGCCGGACAGCATCAGGTAGATCGACGTTCGGGTAACTCGAGCCGCTCATTTTCTTAAACCGACGAGAAGCATGACGCGTTGCAATCGACAGAGGGAATTTGCAGGTGAGATGACTTACTGCGATCGAACCGTGGGGCTGCTACAACCTGAGCGGGTTCCGACACGCAATTCGCCGTCGGCCACGTTTCAACCGTGATTGCACAAACGACTTAGATGTTTAAGCAATTCTGCACATCATTGAACACTTCACGGAACATCTCGGGCGTCAAACGGCCCGTGTTCGTATTGTAGCGCGAGCAGTGATAGCTATCGAACAGATAAATCTTATCCCCGCTGTCGGGGGGATCAATCTCGTGCTGGGCACCGTGGCCGAATTTGATCGCTGATTTCTTCTGGCCCAACGCTACGACGGTGGCATCGTGCGCGATACGACCCAGCGCGACGATTGCGCGAAGGTTCGGTAAGCCCGCAATCCGCGCTGCGAGAAATGGTCGGCAGCTATTTATTTCAGCTGTCGTCGGCTTGTTCTGCGGCGGCAGGCATCGCACTGCATTCGTAATCATGCAGTTCCTGAGCTCTAGCCCGTCATCTGGCGATGCGCCATAGGTGCCCGCAGAAAAGCCATAGATATCAATCATTTCGTAGAGAAGGTCGCCGGCGTAGTCACCTGTGAACGGGCGCCCTGTCCGGTTCGCCCCCTGCATGCCAGGTGCCAGTCCAACGATCAGGAGCTGTGCTGTATCAGGGCCGAACGACGGTACGGCACCGTTGAACCAATCCGGATGCTTGGCCTGACAATCGGCTCGGAATTCAGCCAATCGTGGGCAGAGCTGACAGTCGCGCGAAGGTTCAGATTGCAAGAGTGTGCCCGCTTGGCTTTAGTGTGCTGGTCGCACACTCAAGCCGGAACAACCGGTCTGGGTCAACTGCTTGACGGAAAATGACCCGCGATTGGTGGCGCTAGAGGTCGTCGTCGGAATAGTCGTCATCCCCGAGATCATCAAACCGCACAGGCGCAGTTGCGGGTCGTCCGCTCCGTCCGCCAGTTGTCGGCTTCACGGGCGGGCGTGCACCGCCGCCATCGCGGCAGATGACTTGCTCCAGATCGGCCAGATCAATGAATTGATCGGCTTGCCGCCGCAACTCGTCTGCCACCATTGCCGGCTGTGTCTGAAGCGTTGAAACGACGCTCACGCGACGGCCCATGCCCTGGATCGCAGCCACGAGCGCGCGGAAGTCACCATCTCCCGTGAATAGCACAATGTGATCGAGGCTAGGGGCGAGTTTCATGGCATCGACAGTCAGCTCGATGTCCATGTTTCCCTTGATCTTTCGCCGACCGTGCGCGTCCGTGAATTCCTTAGTCGGCTTGGTAATCATCGTGTAGCCGTTGTAATCGAGCCAATCGATGAGCGGTCTGATGGAGCTGTATTCTTGGTCCTCGGCGAGCGCGGTATAATATAGGGCACGGATGAGATGGCCGCGTTGTCTGAAATGTTTCAGCAATCGCTTGTAATCAATGTCGAAGCCGAGTGATTTTGCAGTCGCGTAGAGATTTGCTCCATCAACAAACAGCGCTATCTTCTCATCTTGATAGAAATGCATTCATTACCCCTGGAGCCAAAAATCAGACAACTGACGACATATAGCGTGTCCAGTTAATTCTTCAGTAGGCTGCATGTCAAGTTCGAGCTAAACTTTTATCCGCAATGCTTGCGATGTGGGGATCGGAATCCACCCTGCAATATCGCTAGTGTATCACGTAAGCGTTATAATCGCATTCATTTCGGCCAAGAATTGACCAAATCGTATCAGGCACCGTGTCGCACGAATACTGACTTTAACTTAGTCGCCGCTTGTGTCAACTGCAACTTTGTAGTGATTCAGACGGTGTTTCAACGCTCTAGTTGAGGTTAAGCTGAATAAATCGTAACTGTCTTCTTAGTCGTCTTTGCCAATGTCGTGTTGTTGGAAGTGTCCAGAGAGCATCAGCGAAATGGCCGACTCGCAACGGGAGATCTGGAGCTATTCAGCACAAATTGGCCAGACGAAGCATAGCTATCTTGATTAATGCGACAAGTCATGCGATAGTTATAGGTGGTGTTTCGAGATAGATAAACACGCTTCCTTTCAAACAACTGACCATCTGATCGGCGTCCGGCCGGTTCAACTGGAGCAACTGCTATGGCACGTGTGACCGTCGAAGATTGCGTTGATAAGGTCGATAATAGGTTCGAACTCGTGCTACTCGCTGCCCACCGGGCACGTTCGATCGCGAACGGCAGTCCGATAACCATTGAGCGCGAGAACGACAAGAACCCCGTTATTGCGCTACGTGAGATCGCCGATGAGACTGTCGCTCCGGACGACATGCGGGAAGGTCTTATCCACTCCATTCAGAAGAATGTTGAAGTCGACGAGCCGGAAGAAGGTGCGGCACCTATTTTGGTCAGCGAGCGACGTGGGCCAATGTTGGGTCGTGACGACCAATCGACCGACACGATTGTCGATGTGCTGACGGAAGAGCAGTTGTTACGTGGCATGGAAAGCCTAACGCCAACCGAGCCATCTGCCGCAATTGGTGGTGGCAGCGGTAACGGTCGCGGTCGGTAAAGACGAGCGAGCGCTTTCGCGGACCTACGTGTCTCTAGTCATAATTGGTCAATCCCGCTACAATGGTTCTCGCTATACCGCGTGGGCCAAAGGGATTTTGTGCGCTGTTTGACAAGATCGATCGGCAATGACTTTGGGAGTTCAACCATAACACAATGATGCGCCAGTTCGAGTTGGTGGAACGGGTCTTAGCATACGACCCGAATGCCAACGAAGCCATGCTCAACCGCGCGTATGTCTACGCGATGAAGGCGCATGCGAACCAGAGACGTGCATCTGGTGACCCTTACTTTGCCCACCCGCTTGAAGTTGCCGCCATACTGACGGACCTGCGGCTCGATGATGAGACGATAGCGACCGCACTTCTCCATGATGTAATTGAAGATACGGAAACAACACGGTCGGAAATCGATCGCTTGTTTGGACCGGATATTGGTGCCCTCGTCGACGGCCTGACAAAGATCAAGAAACTTGATCTGGTGACCAAAAAGGCCGAGCAGGCGGAGAACTTTCGCAAGCTCCTGATCGCTATATCCAGTGATATCCGCGTGCTTCTCGTTAAGTTGGCGGACCGGCTGCACAACATGCGCACGCTGGAATACGTCAAACCCGAAAAACGCGTTCGGATTTCTCAGGAGACGTTGGATATCTACGCGCCGCTGGCCGGTCGCATGGGCATGCGCAACGTCTTGGAAGAATTGCAGGATCATGCTTTTCGTTGGTTGCATCCTGATGCTTACCGCGCAGTCGGAGATCGTTTGGCGCGTCTCCACGCCCGCAATCAAGGCCTGATTGAAGAAATCAAATCGGCCTTGGAACTTGAGCTCGCTAACGTCGAGCTGGACGGCAAGATAGATGGGCGGCGAAAGACCCCCTATGCCGTCTGGCAAAAGATGGAGAACCGGCAAATCTCATTGGAGCAGCTCTCTGATGTCTACGGTTTCCGTATCATCGTGAGCGACATCGCGGAATGTTATCAAGTTGTCGGGATAGCTCACACGAAGTGGCGTGCTGTTCCTGGTCGTTTCAAGGATTACATATCCACGCCGAAGCAAAACGGTTACCGCTCGCTTCACACGACAATTGTTGGACCGCAACATCAGCGCGTGGAACTCCAGATCCGCACCGAGCGCATGCATGAGATCGCTGAGTATGGCGTTGCAGCGCATGCGAATTACAAATCTTCTGATGATGATGATCGCCAAGTTGGGCCCGTCGACCGGGATAGCGGCCCCTACGGCTGGTTGCGGCACTTGGTCGAGACGCTTCTTGAGGGCAATCCGGAAGAGTTTCTGGAGCACACTAAGCTTGAGCTGTTTCACGATCAGGTGTTTTGCTTTACCCCGAAAGGCCGCTTGATCGCGTTGCCGAGAGGCGCGACGCCAATTGATTTTGCCTATGCGGTTCACACAGATGTCGGCAACACTGCGAACGGCGCAATCGTCAATGGCCGGCCGATGCCAATGTCGACAGTCCTGCGCAACGGCGATGAAGTGGATATTCAACGCTCGGAAACCCATACACCGCCTGCCGCCTGGGAGCGTGTCGCAGCGACTGGCCGAGCCCGCTCAGCAATCCGCCGGGCCGCCCGGGACGCACTAAGGCGTCAGTACGTCGAACTTGGACGAAGATTACTGGAAGCAGCATGCCTGAAGGCAAATGTTGAGTTTTCAGATGACCGGCTCGAGGAGAACCTCTCCCGCTTCTCTGTTGCAACAGTTGAAGATGTTCTCGTTTCTATTGGGCGTGGCGAGCTTTCCGTCAAAGATGCTTTGAAAGGCATTGAGCCGGAGGCGGTTCATCAGTCGCTGACGCCGCCACGCTTCTTCCCCCGCAATCGTCACGACCACGGTAAGGATCAGGACGGTTGGTTCAATCTGGCCCGTGTCATGGGGCTGAAGTTCTACTTGCCGGGCGGAGCATCCGCGGTACCGGTCAGTAGTGCAGGCAAACGCGTGCCGATACGCGGATTCAAACAGGATCTCCCGGTTACGTTTCAGGAGGGTGGCGCCGTTCCGGGCGATCGGATCGTGGGGGTTCTCGTCCCTAACGAAGGCATAAAGATTTTCCAGATCCATTCACCAAAGTTGCGCGAGTTCGAGAGCGCTAATTGGGTCGATGTGACTTGGGACATCGACCCGACGAGGCCGGAGCGCTTTCCTTCCAAGGTCAGCGTGACCGCGATCAACGAGCCCGGCTCACTCGCCAAAATCGCAGAAGTAATCGGCGTCGCAGATGGCAATATCGACAATCTGCGCATGGTTAAGAGAGCGTCTGACTACACGGAAATGCTAATTGAGATTGACGTTTGGAACCTTGAGCACCTCAATAGTATCATCAGTGGACTAAGGGCCATTCCAGTCGTGAACAAGGTTGAGCGCCTGTTTGAGTGACAAGCAACTGGAGTTGCCCACAATCATGAAGTACTGCTCAAGGCTTGCAGCTGGACCGAGTGACTGAAAAGAGCATGGCATGATCAGAGGAAAGTTATGAGCACAGGCGCAAGACCAGAGCAGAGACTGGGTGTTAACATTGACCACGTCGCAACCATCCGCAACGCGCGCGGAGGCAATCACCCGGATCCACTACGCGCTGCGCATATTGCCATTGATGCTGGTGCTGACGGCATAACGGCTCACCTGCGCGAAGACCGCCGGCACATTTCCGATCGGGACATTGCTCTTCTCAAGGAGCAACTGACGCGTCCGTTGAATTTCGAGATGGCAGCCACGGATGAGATGCTGGCAATTGCTTGTTCTCATGTTCCGCACGCATGCTGCCTGGTTCCTGAGCGCCGTGAGGAGCGCACGACAGAGGGCGGCTTGGACGTCAATGCAGGCCAAAACAAGCTCACGCGTTTTGTTGCCGAACTGAAGAACAAAGGTTCACGTGTCTCGATGTTCATTGAACCTGACCGCGCACAGATTGATGCCAGTCAGAATATTGGTGCCGATGTCGTCGAGATCCACACTGGTCGGTATTGCGAGCTGGCCTTGGCTAAGGACACGGCGGCAATGCAAGCTGAATTAGAGCGAATAATCCAGGCCGCCAGGCACGCCAATGCAGCAGGATTGGAGGTTCATGCAGGCCATGGCCTGACATATGCCACGGTTCCGGTTATCGCCGCCATCGATGAAGTCATCGAACTCAATATCGGCCATTTTCTGATCGGCGAGGCGATATTCGCTGGGCTGCATGCAGCGGTTCGTCAGATGCGGCAAGTCATGGATCAAGCCCGTTTCCCCAGTAATGTCCGACGCTTAGCCTAATGTCGAAGTTAAATGCGGTGAGCAGGCCATGATTATCGGCGTCGGCAATGACATGGTCGATATTCGTCGAATCGAAAAGACACTTGATCGATTCGGTGATCGCTTCACGCATCGCATTTATACAGAGCTAGAACGCCAAAAGGCTGCTCGTAGGCCGAATGCTGCGCCAACGCTTGCTAAGCGGTTTGCAGCAAAAGAGGCCTGCTCGAAGGCGTTAGGAACCGGTTTCCGCCGCGGTGTGTTTTGGCGCGACATGGGCGTGATCAATCTACCCACGGGGCAACCGACGCTGAAACTCAGCGGCGGAGCACTCTTGCAATTGCAATCTTTGATCCCTGAAAACCACAGCGCGCAGATTAATTTGACACTGACCGATGATTTTCCCTGGGCCCAGGCCATTGTTATAATTTCGGCCAATCCCAAAGATAATGATGCAACAGGTTGAATGGCGACACTGTCTCGCTTGTGGCCCGCTGAATAGCGCGCTAGGAGAGACGGCTATAGCGATAACCAAAGACCATCAGCGCCTGTCCGGCGGATGGGGCTGAGGAGTTGTGAATGAGTGCAGATAGCAGCACCAAAAGTGCCGGTGAAGGCGGTTGGTGGGAAACTGTCAAGGTCGTCATCCAGGCGCTGATCCTGGCGATGATCGTCCGCGTGTTTTTCTATCAGCCCTTCAACATCCCATCCGGCTCGATGAAGGGCACCTTGTTGGTCGGCGATTATCTGTTTGTCTCCAAACTTTCCTACGGCTACAGCCGCTATTCGTTTCCCTGGGGCATGGTGCCGTTCAATGGTCGAGTTTTCTCAGACATACCGAAGCGAGGCGATGTCGCCGTCTTCAAACTACCGCGCGACAATTCCACGGATTACATCAAGCGGGTCGTCGGAATGCCGGGCGACCGGATCCAGATGCGCGCCGGTGTGCTGTACATCAATGGCAAGGCTGTACCGAAGAGGCGTATTGCTGATTTCGAGACTGTCAGCGAATCAGGATTGCGCCGCCGCGTGCCTCAATTCGAGGAGACGCTGCCGAATGGCGTAAAATACAAGGTGCTCGACGAAGAGGTGAACAGTCCCTTCGACAACACTGCCGTGTTCCAGGTGCCAGCAAACCATTACTTTATGATGGGCGATAATCGGGACAACTCAACCGACAGCCGGGCTCAGTGGGGCGTCGGTTTCGTGCCGCATCAGAACCTCGTTGGACGCGCGGAAATCATCTTCTTCTCAGCAGACAGCGGAGAAGGTGGCAATTTCCGCCTCATCATGCCCTGGACATGGCCAACAGGTATCCGTTGGACCCGCTTCTTTGATCTCGTAAGGTAGAGTTGGCTGGGCAGAACAAATACGCTGCATTAGAAAAAGCACTAGGTTGCAAGTTTCGCGATCAAGATCTGCTAGTGCGAGCCTTAACACATGGCAGTGTGCGCCAGTCGGCCAGCAAGCGCATTGATAACGAACGGCTTGAGTTCCTCGGTGACCGCGTCCTTGGGCTGGTGGTTGCGGAGCATCTGCATAAGTCACTCCCGGATGTCCGAGAAGGAGACTTGGCTCGCCGCTTTAACGCTCTGGTTTGCGGTGATACGTGCGCGGACGTTGGGCGGGAAGTCGGTTTAGGTCAGTATTTGATTCTATCGACGAGTGAAGCGGACAACGGTGGCCGGGAGAAGGATACCATTCTGGCGGATGCTATGGAGGCTGTGCTCGGAGCCGTATTCCTGGATCGTGACTTTGAGGCGGCGCGCCGCGTAGTTCATGCGGTCTGGGCCGAGCGTCTCGAAGAAATCCGAACGACGAAGGTCGACCCGAAGTCGGCTTTACAGGAGTGGGCGCAATCACAGAGTTTGCGATTGCCGAGATACACAGAGATTTCCCGAACAGGACCTGATCATAATCCATGTTTTGTTGCTGAGGTTGTCGTCGAGGGGCTGCAGCCCGAACGCGGCGAAGGAAGCTCCAAGCGATCAGCCCAGCAGGCTGCCGCCCGAACACTTTTGGTCAGGGAAGGCGTCTGGGCAGAAGGCACGATGAGCGATTAGCGGCCCATGAGTAACGACCAACAAAACTCCATCTCGCACCCGCAGTCGGATCCCGAACGGCGCTGCGGATTTGTGGCCATTATCGGGGCGCCGAACGCAGGCAAATCCACGCTTGTCAATCAGCTGGTCGGTTCCAAAGTCACTATTGTAAGCCGCAAAGTGCAGACGACGCGGATGACTGTGCGCGGTATCGCAATGTCCGGCAGTGCGCAGATTGTGCTGGTGGATACGCCTGGCATATTCCAACCCCGCAGGCGGCTTGATCGCGCCATGGTTTCAGCTGCCTGGACCGGTGCCAGCGACGCCGATCTTATTGTTGTGCTGATTGATGCTGCCAGCGGTATTGATGACAACGTCGAGACAATAATTGAGAAGGTTCGGGACATCCGCGCGCCGAAGGTGCTCGTCCTCAACAAGGTTGATCGCCTTGAAGACAAGGCCGCGCTGCTTCCACTGATCGAGAAACTGAACGAAGCCGGCGATTACGAAGAAACACTAGTGGTGTCGGCTCTGACAGGCGATGGCGTGCCGGAGCTCCTAAGCCTGCTCGAGGCTCGGATGCCAGTCGGACCGTGGCATTTCCCGGAGGACGATATCTCCGATCTGCCGATGCGCTTGCTGGCCGCCGAGATCACGCGCGAGAAGATCTACGACCGCCTTCACCAGGAACTCCCCTACGCGATCACTGTCGAGACAACCGATTGGAAGCGACTGAAGAACAAGTCGATCCGGATCGAACAAACCATATTCGTCGAGCAGGACAGCCAGAAACGCATCGTGCTGGGCAAAGGCGGGCAATCCGTCAAAGCCATATCGACAGCGGCGCGCACGGAACTTGCTGAGCTGACCGGAACCACGGTCCATTTGTTCATATTTGTGAAGGTGCGCAAGAACTGGGCCGATGACCCTGAGCGCTACCGCAATCTCGGGTTAGACTTTCCAAGTTGATGATTCGGGGCTTCAATCCGACAGTTGAAGCGTTGCCGACTGATCCACAAGCTCTGACCCGCTGGACCTGTGCCGCCAATGGAATGGACAGATGAAGCTCTGATTTTGTCAGTTCGCCCTCACGGCGAAACGGCGTCCATCGTTGAGTTATTCACCCGCGACCACGGTCGCCATCTCGGCCTGGTCCATGGTGGTCGCTCACGTAAGAAGCGTCCTGTCCTGCAAATCGGCAATCATGTCGAAGCCACCTGGAAAGCACGCCTGGCTGATCAACTCGGCCATATCAATGTCGAACTTCGGCAGGGTTTTGCTGCGGAAGTGATGCATGATGCATTTGCTCTGGCTGGTCTGACATCAATGGCAGCGCTGACCCGGCTGCTACCTGAGCGCGATCCGCACGGCAGCCTGTATGAGATTTCAATGTTCTTGCTGGGCTACTTGGATGATCCGGAAGTCTGGCCGGCTCTTTACGTGCGCTGGGAACTCGCTTTGCTTGAAGAGCTTGGGTACGGACTAGATTTGACGACCTGCGCGGCCACGGGTTCGAAAGACGAACTGGTTTACGTCTCCCCAAAGTCTGGGCGGGCGGTTTCGGCCGCTGCGGGGCGGCCCTATGGCGACCGACTGCTCCACCTGCCGCCATTTCTCAGGCCGGAGCGCAGCCGGCATTCAGGTGTGTCTGATACAATCGCGGGCTTGGCTTTGACCGAACATTTCCTGCAGACTCGGGTCTTGACGCCCCGTGAAGCAGAGATGCCGGAGGCGCGCCGCCGACTTCGGGAACTCCTACGCAGGAGAACAGCCGCCGATAACGATTGAACGTCAGCCAGCTGTCATCGCGCGACAGGACGCATGTGCCTCAAGGCGATTGCTGGACTATAGGACTGGACTATAGGAAATGAGACGCTCGCAGCGGAACCAAGTCACAAAGTAAGAGGCGAAGGCAGCGACACTTGTCCGACACTGTGCAAAGTCATTTGAAGGGCGGCGCTTCGGCCAACGCTGCAGCCGACAAGGCTGATACGTCTGCGCCGGTGTTGGAACTCACTGAAGTGAGTAAGACATTTGGATCTTTGCGAGCTGTCAACGAGGTCTCACTCAAGGTCGGACGTGGTGAGATCCATGCCCTGCTTGGAGAAAACGGGGCTGGGAAATCGACGCTCGTTAAGATCATCTATGGTCTTTTGCGCCCCGACACGGGCGGCATGCTTCTCGATGGCCAACGTTACGCCCCAGCTAATCCGGCGGCCTCCCGTCGTGCCGGTGTCGGCATGGTCTTCCAGCACTTCTCCCTATTCGATGCTCTGACGGTTGAAGAGAACATTGCCCTCGCTCTGGATAGTCACCAAACCGCGAACCTTTCTGAGACGATCAATGACCTCTCTGGTGCCTACGGACTGACGCTTGACCCAAAGGCCCGCATCAACGAGTTGTCGGCAGGCGAAAGACAACGCGTCGAGATTGTGCGTTGTCTCTTGCAAGACCCGCAAATCCTGATAATGGATGAGCCAACTTCGGTGTTGACGCCGCAGGAGGCAGAGCAACTGTTTGTGACCCTGCGCCGCCTGTCAGCCGCCGGATGCAGCATCATCTATATCTCCCACAAGCTGGATGAGATCCGTGCTCTATGCGAGCGCGCAACGGTCATGCGACGCGGCAAAGTCGTGGCGACGTGTGATCCAAGGAACGTCGATGCCGGCCAACTTGCCGAACTCATGGTCGGAAAAATCGAGCGTGCTGAACGTCCGGCTAGAAAAGTCGATGACACCGCGCGTTTGCTTGTACGAAACCTCTCGCTGCCTGCCGAAGAGCTGTTTGGAGTTACGCTTAAGGACATTTCATTTTCACTGCGCGCTGGAGAGATCTTCGGCATCGCCGGCATCGCGGGCAATGGTCAGCAGGAATTGCTCGCCGCACTATCAGGCGAGGCCGCGAGTTCTGCTGCCGATGCAATTCAGTTTGATGGCAGAGCCGTCGGCCTCTGGAAGCCAGATCAGCGAAGAGCGGCCGGCATGTGCTTTGTTTCCGAAGAGCGTCTCGGACATGCGGCGCTACCCGAAATGGATCTTATCGGGAATGCCACGCTGACAGCGCGAGTGCGCAAGCAGCTCGAAAGGCTCGGCTTCATGGATTGGCAAAAGGCTGAGACTTTTGCCAAGCATGTGATCGGAGCGTTCGACGTCCGTACAGGCGGTCCGCGTGACGCGGCAGCAAGTTTATCTGGCGGTAACTTGCAGAAGTACATTCTTGGCCGTGAGATCCTGCAGGCCCCCTCTGTATTGATCGTCTCGCAGCCAACCTGGGGGATCGATGCCGGCGCGCGCGCAGCAATTCATGATGCCTTTCTGGAACTCGCAACATCGGGCTGCGCGATCCTGGTCATATCTCAGGATTTGGACGAGCTATTCGATCTGTGTGATCGGCTGGCCGTGATCGCGCAAGGTCGTTTGTCATCAGCATTCGCCAAGGACGAGCTGGACGCTGCCGCCATTGGACAGATGATGGGTGGGCTCACCTAGATGCTGAAGATCGAGCCCAGACCGCAAGCGTCGCATACGATGCAAATCGCGTCTCCCCTCTTGGCCGTCATTCTTACAGTTTTGAGCGGGTTCATTCTGTTCGCTGCCCTCGACAAAGACCCTATCCGGGCGATGCTGCTGATCTTTATCGAGCCGCTGACCTCTGTCTATTCGGTAACCGAGCTGCTCATCAAGGCGTCTCCATTGATGCTTATCGCAAGCGGATTGGCACTTTGTTTTCGTGCCGGCGTTTGGAACATCGGTGCCGAAGGCCAGTTCAGTATGGGTGCTCTCGCTGGCGGAGCTGTCGCCCTCGCACTCTACGAGGTTGAAGGCCTGTGGGTTCTACCAGTCGTGTGTCTTGCTGGGGCCTTGGGCGGACTGGCCTGGGCGAGCATCCCGGCGCTACTACGCACGCGATTTCACACTAATGAGATCCTTGTCAGTCTGATGCTGGTCTACGTGGCGAACTTATTGCTGAGTTATCTCGTACACGGTCCTCTGCGCGACCCAGATGGGCAGAACTTTCCGGAAAGCCGACTGTTCCATGACTCAGCGGTGCTCCCGATTCTGGTTGAGAACACACGGCTACACGTTGGAATACTCATTTCACTTTTTGCCGCCGTTGTGGCCTGGGTGATCCTGCATCGCCATCGACTTGGGTTTGAAATCCGCGTGCTCGGGCAATCGCCACGCGCTGCCCGTTTCGCAGGGTTCTCAGAAACGCGGATCGTTTGGTTCTGTCTCTTGATATCCGGCGCTCTCGCAGGCCTTGCCGGTGTCTTCGAGGCAACCGGACCCGTCGGTCAACTCGTTCCGGCACTTCCGGTTGGCTATGGCTTTACCGCCATCATTGTCGCATTCCTCGGGCGCCTCTCACCGATCGGTGTGGTGCTGGCAGCACTCTTGCTTGCCCTCACCTACATCGGTGGCGAGACCGCACAGATCGCGATGAACCTACCCAGTGCAACAACACAGGTCTTTCAAGGCTTGCTGCTGTTCTATCTCCTGGCAGCCGATCTTTTGATCAAGTACCGCCTTCGCTGGCAGAGCGGCACGACCGGGCATACAGACCAGACACCGCAGCAGCCGGTGGAGGGGTAGGCCCATGGAACTCGTGGTCAACATTGCCGTAGGCGTCATCATCGCCGCCACACCTCTCATTCTGGCTGCTATTGGTGAGCTTGTAACGGAGCGTGCCGGTGTCCTGAACCTTGGCGTCGAAGGCATGATGATCATCGGTGCGTTGGTCGGATTTGCCGTCACATTCCTCACAGGCAATCCCTGGATCGGTATGATTGCGGCCATCTTGGCCGGGATGTCGCTGTCGATGATCTTTGCCGTGTTGACCCAAACGCTATTGGCCAATCAGATTGCCAGTGGCTTGGCGCTCACTATCTTTGGACTCGGCCTGACCGCCCTCATAGGTCAAGGCTACACTGGCAAGTCGATTACTCCGGTACCGCAACTTGACATCCCATTGTTGAGCGATCTGCCGATCGTCGGGAAGCTCATCTTTAGCCATGATCCGATCGTCTACGTGTCGATTGCTTTGGTCGTTGCCGTGAAATGGTACCTGAACCAAACCAGAAGCGGGCTGGTCCTGCGCGCGGTGGGTGAGAACCATGAAGCAGCGCACGCTATTGGTCACAGCGTTCTGGCCTATCGCTATGGGGCGATCGCGTTCGGTGGCGCCTGCGCTGGACTGGCCGGTGCGTACCTCTCAGTTGTGCAGACCCAGATATGGGTTGAAGCGATGACAGCCGGCCGTGGCTGGATCGCTCTGGCCCTCGTTGTGTTTGCCGCCTGGCAACCTTACCGGGCGCTCCTTGGCGCATATCTTTTTGGTGGCATAACCATTATACAACTGCACGGACAGGCTCTCGGACTAGAGGTTGAACCGCAGCTACTGGCTATGCTGCCTTACCTGGCAACAATTCTGGTTTTAGTCCTGATTTCCCAGAATAGACTGCGTGCGAACACCAGCGCACCCGGCAGTCTCGGTAAGACGTTTTACGCATCGAGTTGATGCGATTGAGCAAGAAGGAAGCAAGGTGATGAAATTTGCGGCAACACTGGCGCGGGGGGTGGCTTCGGCGATAGCTGCTCTTGCGATTGTCTTCGGCGCATCAGCAATCGCTGCCGACAAAACTAAAGTCGGTTTTGTCTACGTTGGTCCGATTGGCGACCATGGCTGGTCTTATCAACACAATGCCGGTCGTGTGGCTGTCGAAAAGGAGTTCGGTGACAAGGTCGAAACGACTTTCGTCGAGAAGGTATCCGAGGGACCGGACGCAGAACGAGTCATCCGCCAGCTTGCAGCCCAAGGCCACGACATCATCTTCACGACGTCCTTTGGTTTCATGAACCCGACCCTTAAAGTCGCCAAGCAGTTTCCGAAAGTTCGGTTTGAGCATGCAACGGGCTTCAAGCGCGGCAAGAACATCTCGACCTACAACATCCGCTTCTATGAGGCGCGCTACGTCAATGGCATCGTTGCGGGCAAGATGACGAAGTCCAACACGATAGGCTACATCGCGTCATTCCCGATTCCTGAAGTTGTGATGGGGATCAACGCAGCTTATCTCGGTGCGAAGTCTGTCAATCCCAACGTCAAGTTCAAGATCATCTGGGTGAGCACTTGGTTTGATCCGGCGAAGGAAGGCGCAGCCGCGAAGGCGCTGATCGACCAGGGCGCTGACGTTCTCTTCCAGCACACCGACTCTGCGACGGCGATGAAACTAGCTGAAGAGAAGGGCATCTATGCCGTTGGTCAGTCTTCCAACATGGCAGAGTTTGGGCCCAAAGCCCAACTGACAGCATCGATCAACAACTGGGCGCCCTACTATGTGGCACGCGTGAAGGCGGCGATGAACGGTGACTGGAAGTCCATCGATACATGGGGTGGCTTCAAGTCCGGCATGTTGGCGCTCGCACCTTGGGGCAAGGCTGTGCCTGCTGACGTCGTGAAGCTGGCTGAAACCACACGTGATCAGATCGCGGCCGGCAAGCTTCATCCCTTCACTGGCCCCTTGAAGAAGCAGGACGGCACTGAGTTTCTGAAAGCGGGTGAGGTGATTGCTGACAAAGACCTGGCCGGTATGAATTTCTACGTCGAAGGCCTGGAAGGCAAGCTCGCCAAATAGAACAAAGTTATCCGAGCCGCGGCCGTTGCTGGTCGCGGCTCATGTCCTGCCTAGATCGCCTATCTGAGCTTGGGTTTGTGGATGACACGGACGCCGGCTGATGAGGCCTTCAAAACAAAGACATCGCCATCGCGCGTTTCGAACATCTGATCTGTTTTCTGCCGTTTGCCAGGAACACTGATGCTGTGGAACTTGAGCAGCGCTGGTTGGCATGATGTGTGCGTTGCGATAACACGCTTCGGCAATTCACCTTTGCGGCCATCAAAAGAATAGAGCATCGGTGCCGGTGATCGGTTTTCAATGCGAAAGCTATACTTCAATGCCGCCGGTCTTCCGAACAATTGCACTGACAGATAGCGATGCTCGCTTGGTGCCTTTGCGACACCGACACCAATCTCAGTCACATGTTTGCGCAACATGTTCTTGCGATGGCCAGGTGAGTTTTTCCATCCGGTAATCGCACCTTGGGCCAACTGATTGGAGCGAAAGCCGCGCGTATCCCCGTTGAGCGCAAGGTTTTCCGCGGTGATGCAGTACTTGTAGCCGGCCGCCTTGATCCGCTGACTATGGCTGCGCCCATCGGCAGTATGTGAGAACTTGCCAGTGCGCGCGAGGTAGCGCGCGTAAGCCTTGGCCGCTTGGTCAAGCAGAGGATTTCGGCGAAGAGCAGCAAGTTGATTGGCGCGACGAAAATCATTCGTCTTTTGAACAATAGCAATCTCAACAGCCGGCAAGTCTGGCGTCATTGCAGCAAACTCATATTGCCGAATCTCCATGCCTCTTCAGATCATCAAAACCTAACATTTCGACCTGGATAAGTCGCGTCAGAGCGTGGAACTGGAGGCTATGGGCTCAACTTCGCGATCAAAAAGTAACAGTCTTCGCGACCCAAACCAGTTGGGCAAAGTCGAGCCCAAATGGTTTGCGATCGTGTGATCTATTGTGCGCTGACATTGTCGCGATTGTTGGCAAACCGGTTCGCGAGTGTTCTGCGAGGTTGTCTCGTGACAACCGTCTTGCGCAATGCACGGTTCCCTGCCGTTCGGCGAACCGTACGACGCGTGCTCTTGCGCGTGGCAACACGTCGTTGCCTCTTCCTGTATGTGGCTTTCCGCGAGCCCCGGCGACTGCGTTTGGCATAACGGACGCTGCTGCGTCGGCCGCACTTATGAAACCTGACGCGTGGACCATTATCGATATGGATATGGTACATACCGCAACTGTACGTACCAACCCCGCCGAAGTGGTTCTTCTTCAGCCAGTTAGCCACGGCACGGTACTTCCCGCGAGGCGGAAGAAAGTCCACTGCGCGGCAGGATGCGTGATAGCTGCGTCGTCCGGTGCCTGCAATGCGCGCGCCGCGGCGGAATGTTGAGATCACGCGGATTGATCCAAATCGCGATCTGAGCTGCGATAATCGCCGCTTTAGGACGCCCGGCAGACATGATGCGCTGTTGCTGGCACGAGCCCGCGCAGCATCTGCTGTGTATGTGAATAAGGGAATGGAAGCTGCAGCTAACACCAGAATAGCAACAGCGGCAGCTAGAGAACGCAGGTTATACATAACGCATACTCCCAACGAACGAAGGAGCGGACATAAGGGCTAGCGTAACGGTCAACGCCCGATCATCAGCCTGCCACCCTCCGTTTCATATGATCGGCGGGTGGTAGACCGCCCAGTTGTCAAAATCCAGAGTTACGCCTGCGGCAAAAGTGTCGAAAATCGAGAGAGTTATAGTCTTCAGCTAATAGTCACTGTGAGAAAATCGCATTGCAACGGAGCAACTTGATAGGAACGACGGTGATCTGACTTGTATTGGTGAGAGTTGCTTAAAGACACTTGAGGCGCGCAATTGGGTCGGTTAGGTCAACTCTATGAGTGATAAACCGATTCTGCCCGGCGAAGGCCCAATAGAACCCGTTAATCTGCGCGAGGCGTTGGAAGAACGCTACCTTTCGTACGCGCTCTCGACGATCATGCACCGCGCGTTGCCAGACGTGCGGGACGGCCTCAAGCCGGTCCACCGCCGGATCCTCTACGCCATGCGTGAGTTGCGGCTCAATCCTGATCAGGCCTACAAGAAATGCGCCAAGATCGTAGGTGAGGTGATGGGTAACTATCACCCGCACGGTGACCAGGCGATTTACGATGCCCTTGTGCGCTTGGCCCAGGACTTTGCTGTCCGTTACCCATTGGTCGATGGCCAAGGCAATTTCGGCAACATCGACGGCGATAACGCGGCGGCCATGCGTTATACAGAAAGCCGCATGACGGAGACCGCAACGGCGTTGCTTGACGGCATTGATCAAGACACCGTCGATTTCCGTGCGACATACGATGCAGCCAATGAAGAGCCGGCCGTATTGCCGGCAGCGTTTCCCAACCTTCTCGCGAATGGTGCATCAGGTATTGCCGTCGGGATGGCTACAAACATTCCGCCTCACAATGCTGAGGAGCTGTGCAATGCCCTTTTGCATTTGATCAAGCATCCTAACGCGACCATAGAGAAACTGATTGAATTCGTTCCCGGTCCGGACTTCCCGACGGGAGGCGTCTTGGTCGAGCCTCGCGAGAACATTCTTGAGGCCTACAAGACCGGCCGTGGCGGTTTTCGGATTCGTGCCAAGTGGGAGAAAGAAGACACCGGTCGCGGTGGTTACCAGATCGTCGTCACTGAAATTCCCTATCAGGTTCAGAAGGCCAAACTGGTTGAAAAGCTAGCCGATCTCATAACCGAAAAACGTTTGCCATTGATCGGCGACGTGCGCGACGAGAGTGCAGAAGAAATCCGCCTGGTCATCGAACCAAAGTCACGCTCGGTCGACCCGACCGTCATGATGGAGAGTCTATTCAAGCTATCGGAGTTGGAAATCCGCTTCGGCTTGAACATGAACGTGCTGTCCAATGGCCAGATACCAAACGTTCTCTCGCTGCGCGATGTCCTCAAGCAGTGGCTGGATCATCGCATCGAGGTTTTGACACGGCGATCTGAATTTCGTCTCGGCAAGATCGAGCATCGTCTCGAAGTGCTCGATGGTTATCTCATCGCCTTCCTCAATATCGATGAGGTCATCCGCATCATTCGGTTCGAAGACGAGCCGAAGCAGCAATTGATGACAACGTTCAAGCTCTCCGATGTGCAGGCTGAAGCCATATTGAACTTGCGCTTGCGTGCGCTGTCGAAGCTTGAGGAGATGGAGATTCGTGCGGAGCACGACCGCCTCAGTGAAGAGAAGCGCCAGCTGTTGGAGCTGCTTGCCTCGGATCAATTGAAGTGGGCCAAGGTCTCCGAAGAAATTCGCGATGTGCGGGAAAAGTATTCGAAGAAGACAGACATAGGCCGCCGCCGCACTGAATTTTCTCAAGCGCCTGAGATCGAAATTGATCTTGAACAGGCGATGATCGAGAAAGAACCGATTACGATCATTCTCTCAGAGAAGGGCTGGATCCGCGCACTGAAGGGCCACCAAGACGATCTTTCGCGCCTGGATTTCAAGCAGGGTGACGAATTGAAGGCTGCCGTCAAGGCCTACACCACGGATCGCATTCTGGTTTACGCAACGAACGGGCGCTTCTTCACGTTGGCGGGTGATCAGCTCCCTGGCGGCCGTGGGCATGGCGAACCAGTCCGTCTGATGGTCGACATCGAAGAGAACCATGACATCGTTGATGTCTTCGTGCACCAGCCGGGCCGTAAGCTGCTCGTCGCATCAACGGCAGGCTACGGTTTCGTTGTTCCCGAAGATGAGATTGTTGCCTCGACCCGCAAGGGCAAACAGGTGTTGAATGTCAGTGACCCTGATGAAGCAAAGGCGGTCGTTCCCGTCGAAGGCGATATGGTCGCTGTGGTGGGCGAGAACCGCAAGCTGCTTGTCTTCACGCTAGGCGAAGTCAATGAAATGACCCGGGGCAAGGGTGTCATTCTACAGCGCCTCAAAGGCACGGCCCTCTCGGACGTTCGCGTATTCAGTGGCACGGAGGGGCTAACTTGGCTGGACTCCGCGGGACGGACATACACGTTGTCATTGGAAGATCTCGAGCAGTGGTATGGTCTGCGCGCGCAGGCGGGCAAGATTGTACCTAAAGGTTTCCCTCGGTCGAATAGATTTGGCCCGGCCTTCTAGCATGCGGTGAGGGGTGATCGGATTGCCATGGGCGCCGCATGTTAGGCGCTCATCGGCCGTAGGCGGCTATCACTTTACAAAGCGTTCCCAGCCATTGGGGCCAAGATGTTCCTGAGGATGGAATTTGGTCTTGTAGCTCATTTTGCGCGAGCCATCGATCCAGTAGCCGAGATAGAGATAAGGTAACCCAAGGCGGCGAACATGCTCGATATGTTCGAGGATCATGTAGGTGCCAAGGCTGCGATCGGCCCGTTCGACATCGTAAAAGCTGTAGACCATTGAGACGCCATTGGAGAGGCGATCGCATAGTGCCGTGGCAATCAGTGGCCACTCTTCACTCTTGCTATCGAGCGCGTTTGCCGGTCGTTTGCGATACTCGGTAATGACAGTCTCAACAATTGAGTCTTCGACCATCATCGCATAGTCCAACACCGTCATGTCAGCCATGCCGCCGTCACCGTGGCGCGAGTCGATATAGTCGCGAAACAATCGATACTGTTCTGCCGTTGGGCGCGCCGGCATGCGCTTCACGGAAACGTCAGAGTTCCGCTTGAGGATGCGCTTCTGGCTTTTCGTGAATTCAATCTGGTCGACAAGGACACGCACTGAGACGCACGCCTGGCAACCTTCGCAGTAAGGCATGTAGGCGATGTTTTGACTGCGACGGAAACCGCCCTTGAGCAGGTTGTCGATCAGGGCTGGTGGTTTATCATGCGTGAGGTGTGTGAACAGTTTGCGCTCTAGGCGACCTTCAAGGTACGGACACGGCTGGGCAGAGGTAACGTAGAACTCTGGGAAGTTCTTCTGCTGCTCGGTCATTCTTTTCCCGTACCGTCATAACACCTGTCGCCCTGTCGGCAATACGCTCCGACTTTAGGGCTAGTCATTCAAGCTGATCAAGCTTCACTTCAGTCGTTTTATGCGACTCTTAGGTCAATCGGCAACACGCGATCTGCCGTTGTGTCAACAACCTATGAGCAGCTGCTTCGATATCACTTGCATGCTGGGTTTTGTTGGCCGCGAAGTCTAGCTAGCACAGCGGAACTCGGTCGTACCGGCTGGGTTGTTCGCAATGCCGTTCTAAGCGCACGTCGGCTTTGCGGTCCCCATAATCCATCGATCGGACCTTGATAGCAGCCGAGCTGATAGAGACGCCGTTGTATGCGCTGGACCAGTGGCGCTCGATCATCCGACGTTTCTCGCTTGCCGCTAGCGTCACCGTTTGTTGGATCGCTAGGTAAGGTTGCCGCTGCCGCAGTCCTGACACTATCAGAGACGGACGAGCCTGATCCGACGGTGGCACCTAGATGTTGCAGTAGTTTCGCGGTGGGAAGTCCAAGGGAGGCGAGCTGGTTTCGTCTCTCGTACTCAACAATTGCGCTGCGTGAGGCCGGTCCATAGACTCCATCAATTGGACCTTCGTAGAGACCCGCCCTGCGCAACAGTCGTTGAACGCGTTCAAAGTCCTGCACGGACCGAAGGAGAGGCTCGTTCGCAAACCGGTCGAGGCCGTCCGCAAATGCTCGACTGAGAACCGCAACGTTAGTTGCGCGGCTCACCACAATCCGACCTCGGCGCCCCGATCGTGTACGGCGATACTTAGTGAAGCCAATAGTGCCGGCGTTAATCGCAACCACTTTCGGGCCGTCCGCACTTTTCACGAACAGAGGCGCACCAGATGCGCCACGCGTGGCATCGCAGGTGTGTAGCACTAACGAACCGACGGTCCGGAGACGACGTCTCTGACTGGGTAACAGGTACTTTCGATCAGTCGTTGATCGAATTCGGCAACGGCGCGAAAGCCATTTGCCGTCCATGTGTTTGTCACCGTGATAGCCAATCAATGACAACCTGTTCTTGCTCGCTTGCGCTGCCACTTGTGCTGGCGACATCGGTTGCAGCTTCAGTTCGGCTCCCTTGCAGATCGGACGCCTCAGCTTAGCGAGGGCCCAATCGTTTTTGAACTCGAGTGCTGAACGGCGAGAGCGGTAGTAGCCGGAATAGATCGAGAGGCCCGGCTGCCTTTTGTCTTTTATAACGAGGTTGGACGTTTGAAAGTGACCACCGCGATTGACGGCAGCAAGCGCGAACCGGATCCGATCGAGGCGCACAGCTTTCCGCTGACCAGGCTGACCAAACAAGCAATGCGCGTTCGTCGCTATAATTGTCGGCTTCACACAAAAAGCGGTGCATGCCCAACCGCCACCCGGTTGAAATACGATGCCAATGCCTTTGCCAAGAGCCGTATAGTCCTTCGGCAACCGGACACGCTGATCCCTGCCTATGACGTCCACTTTGTGAACTAGGGCTCCATCCAGTGCCGGATGTTTGATGCCATCGATCCGCAATGAAATAGCGCTGGCACCGCTAGCAGTTTGCATCAGCATGAACAGGCAAACAAACAGCCATACGGCGCGCATGGACAACTCCGTCACTCGGATTGCGGCAGGTCGGTTCGCAGCCACCTGCCATGCTGATCTAATGTTGGGAGTTTACAGACAATATTCGACCATGAAAGGTCTGAGCTTCAAAAGTTATCGATGAAGCCCTTCAATTTTTCTCTCAAACGCGAGATCGCCATGACAGTGCAACCCGTGGGCTGCGCCGGACCGTTTGTCAAAACGAGAGAGCAGAGGACAACTTCAGCGTTGGTTCAATAGCCGCGCCGCAAAAGGCGCAAAGTACGTGAGCACACCATTACAACCGGCACGCTTGAAAGCCATAAGGCTCTCCATCATGACCTTCTCGCCGTCGAGCCATCCGTTCTGACTTGCCGCCTGCAGCATGGCGTATTCACCGGACACTTGATAAGCAAAGGTCGGTGCGCCGAACCGGTCTTTGGCGCGGCGGATGATATCCAGATACGGCATGCCCGGTTTGACCATAATCATGTCGGCGCCTTCGTTGAGATCGAGTTCGATTTCACGCAAGGCTTCATCTGAGTTTGCTGGATCCATCTGGTAGGTCCGCTTGTCACCGCGCAGGACACCGGTCGAACCGATCGCATCACGGAAAGGCCCGTAAAACCCTGAGGCGTACTTTGCAGAGTACGCCATTATCTGCGTGTTCTTGTGGCCTTCGTCTTCCAGCGCCTTGCGAATGGCGCCGATCCGGCCGTCCATCATATCGGATGGCGCAATGATATTGCAGCCTGCCTCCACTTGGACCAGTGATTGCTTAGTTAGAATGTCCAGGGTTTCGTCGTTGAGAATCTCTTCCCCACGCATCACGCCATCGTGGCCATGGCTGGTATAGGGATCCAACGCCGCATCGCACACAATCCCAATATCCAATCCGGCATCGCGAACTGCCCGCGTGGCGCGGCACACGAGATTATCGGGGTTGTAGGCTTCGGCGCCATCCTCCGTGCGTTTTTCAGGATCTGTGTATGGAAATAGTGCCAATGCCGGTATGCCCAGCTGCATCGCTTCATGCGCAGTTTCTGCGACGAGGTCCACCGTAATGCGATTGACCCCGGGCATCGATGGAACAGGTTCTTTTTTGCCGGTTCCTTCCGCGACAAAGATTGGCCAGATCAGGTCAGACGTAGAGAGTTCGTTCTCGGCGTTCAGCCGGCGGGACCAATTTGTCTGCCGGTTCCGCCGCATGCGCACAGCAGGGAACTGACCAGCAGACTTCGTAGACGGGCCCATGACTTTTCGCTCCCAGAAACACGATAAATCGGAAGCTTAGCACTACACCGCTGGCCAGACATAACAAGAGTGGCTGCGAAAGGGACGCGTCAGAGACCAACCTAAACACGACGGCGGTAGGCATGGAACGCCTTATCGGCAGTAGTTTCTCCGTCGCCGTTCAGCGAGATCGACGTGGAAATGGTCTCTATGCGCGTCGTTGGCTTCCGGCCCTAGTACAGTTCCAAAGATTTTGCATGCCGTATGGTGGGCGCCTTTCAGGAAGGCCTCTTTGTCCAGCTTTGGTCCACGCTCCTTCGCTCCACTGTTGCGAGAACTTGAGGACTGTTTTGCTTTCGGTCCTCCGAGATCCTGACGCGGATAGAGGAAGTTGTTGAGTTCATCCTTATAGTCCCCGCGCTGGGATTTGACGCGTTGTGCCGTTTTGCGCTCCTGCTCGGCTTTGGCCCAGTCTAGGCGCTCGCGCAAGCTTGGCCTGCGGTCAGGTAGTGGTGGCGCAAGGGTTCCGAGGACCACGACGGGCAAGGGCTTTCGCGGTGCAGCACGCTCCTGGACAGGGGCTCGCGGCGAACTGCCCAAACTGCGAGAACTCCAGGTTGTCCGCGGTGTCCGTGAACTCGTTGTCGGTTTGGCCGCAACATCCCGTTTCCCTAGGCTGCCCGTTGTCGAAGGTGTCTTAGCTGCTTTTAGCCTTTCCGCCTGCTCTCTTTTCGCTTTGGCAATAAGATCTCGCCGCGTTGGTCCCCAATCGGCCAGCAAGTAAGCCGTCACGCCGTCCTTTGTTCGAAATCCACCAATGTCCAGTGCATTGGCTTTGCCATGTTCACTTAAACGCGTCTTCTTACGGCCATACGCATTGCGACAAGAGTACGAACTCATGACCGACACGTTTGTGATGGGGCCGCCAAGATGGCGCTTGGCTAATGGTTGAAGCCCTTTACGAAACCAGATGTCGAGCGCCTGGATCATTTTGCAGTTCAAGACGGGTGCCGGCTTGAAGACCACGCGCTGCTTCTGCCCAAGGCTGGAGAGCCTATAAGGCGCTGCGTCACCACAGGGGCCTCTCTTTATGGGATCTGCTGGCTCAAACTTGGCGCGCACCTTGCGCAATATTGCCCGACACTGTCGGCGGGCTTTTGCGATCTGCTGCGGTGTCCAAACATCAGGCGCTGGCAAGGTGGGCGGCAACTTCGCGCTTCTGGCTTCCGGTGTCGATTGAGTTGGTTCCGGACGATTTGCGGGCTTAGCTGGTTTTCTTTGAGCCGCCGCTCGTTGAATCCCGGTGCTCAGCTGCTCGGCACGCCGGCGATTGGGATTTCCGGTCGGCAGCGGTGGTGGACCTTGGTCCGCAAGGGTGGAGCGTGGTGCGCGCCGGTCGCGGCGTTTCGTGGCGCGCCCATTCAACGCTCGGTTCACATCACGAGCCGCCGATTTGATCGCAGACATGGCCTCGCTGAACTGGGCATTGGCCTCAGAAATCGGCAAAAGCGCAGCTCCGAAAAGCATTGCAAGCGTTGCGAAATGCAAGCGCATTTTTCCCCCGTCGGATCCGCCAGGCGGCAAAACCACCAAACCATTCACGCGCGTGCTTAACGCATTACGGAGCACTTCGACGCGTTCCCCTCGAACGATCGCTGACGTAGAAGGTCAAATTACGACGATTTGTCGACCGATTATCCGAGTTTCCAACAAAAATGAATTGATCCGACGACCATGACGGCAGTTGCCAGCGAGATAACTGAGGAACTGCTCGTTGAGCGGCACGGGGCTGCATGCCATGTGTTACTGAACCGCCCGAAAGCCCTGAATGCGCTATCAGTTGCTATGAAGGCACGGCTTGCGGCCGAACTGCCAAAGCTGGCGAAAGATGCCGAAGTCTATGCGGTGATCCTGAAGACTGCCAACCCGGGTGCGTTCTGCGCTGGTGGCGATGTCAAAGAGCTCATAAGCCTTGCCAGTACGGATCTGCAAGCGGCCCATCAGGCTTTAGCTGATGAGTATCGATTGAATTGGCTCCTCGAGTGCTTCTTCAAGCCGACAGTGGCTCTCATTGATGGCGCCGTCATGGGCTCTGGCGTCGGGTTAGTACAATACGGCACACACATCGTGGCCGGAGAGAACTATCGCTTCGCCATGCCAGAGACGGCCATCGGCTTTTTCCCTGATGTCGGTGTGGCGCACAGGTTGGCGCGCCTTCCTCATTCAGTTGGTGTCTACTTGGCATTGACTGGTCGCACGATTGACCGCGTTGATGCATACAACTTGGGTCTAGTGACTCATTGCATCGATGCCAAAGACTTCGGAGCCATCGAGGTCGAGCTGGCTGATGCACAACCTATTGATCCTTTGCTGGACGATCGACACCAATCTCCGGGCGAGGGTGAGCTCAACGCCCATCACGGCACAATTGCCAGGGTGTTCTCGAAGCCAACACTGGGTGACATTTTTGCAGCGCTGGGCGACGAGGCTGCATCAAGCGCTGAAGCCGAGCGAGATTGGTGCAACCAAGTTGCCAGCGAACTACGCCAGAAGTCACCTGTGGCGCTAAAGGTCTCGCTGCAACATGTCCGCCGCGCAAGCCAACAGGATCTTCTGCAGACGCTCATTGCGGATTACCATCTCGCCTGCCGCTTCCTAGAGACTGCCGATTTCCGCGAAGGCGTGCGGGCTCTCTTAGTGGACAAGACGAAGGATCCCGACTGGCAGCATGGTGAGGTCAGCGAAGTGACCGATTCAGAGGTTCAGTCCTATTTTGAAACTGGAGATGAGGCTGCATTCTTGCTGCCGACCAAGGAGCAAATTGAGTTCAAGTAATCCCGATGAATTCGGTTAGGAACAGTTAAGAATAATAAAGTGTTCGGCAAAACCACTTTTACTATTCTTTTACTATGTCTATTAGCGTAACATTTAGTCAACTACTCTACTTTGGGTTTAACCCTGGACAAGGGAAGCCGGGACATAACTGGTAAGCGTCAAAAAGAGTAGAGGCAGTAACTATGAGTGCGTTATTGGATTTTGCCGGGCCGGGGCAGGCCGGGCAGGAAGAGGACTCCTTCCGCGGCGAATATGAGCAGGCCTTGCGTCTGATCGAGCGTTTGCATCGTCTTCTTCTGGATGTCATCAAGAGTGAGTTCGACCGTTCGGGCGGCGCTGACTTGAACAGTGTGCAGGCTCTGCTGCTGTACAATATCGGCGACAGCGAGCTCACTGCTGGCGAATTGAAATCACGCGGCTATTACCTCGGTTCCAACGTTTCTTACAATCTGAAGAAACTCGTGGACATGGGCTACATCCACTACAAGCGTTCCGAGACCGATCGGCGCTCTGTTCGGGTGAGCCTGACCGAAAAGGGCAAGGAAGCTTGCGACGTCGTCCACAACCTCTACGAGCGCCAGTTGGGCTCTGTGGAAGCTGTAGGTGAAGTCTCTGAAGACGATGTCCGCGGACTGAACAACGCGCTCATGCGGCTAGAGCGCTTCTGGACCGACCAGATCCGCTATCGCCTCTAAGCGATAAGCTCTGTGTTCCAGCTAATGCGGTCGCCCACCGGGGGGAGGGCGGCCGCATTGCGTTTGAAAGCGTCACCGACAGAAAACGCATCAAACACAATACTTTAGTGCTCAAACAACGGCTAACGGCACGGGTTGTCCCGAACATTTGTTGCGGACCAGCACCATTTCCGCATTGTTTGGTGGAGTTATCCCGAGATCGTCTTTATTTTGCCGCCGAATTCTCCCATTTTAGCTCTGGGTTAATACAGCTCATTACTCGACGAGCGTCGCGAAAGCGGGCGTGCCGTTCGCTTGTCAGCATGAACTGTTCATCATCGATATGAGACCGGGAAGCTCGCAAAGAGCGCTCGGCAAAAATGAGGGATTTTGAGCGGTGATACAATTGCGGCAAGAGCGGC
Organism: Hyphomicrobiaceae bacterium; assembly: GCA_965247245.1. Lineage (GTDB taxonomy): Bacteria > Pseudomonadota > Alphaproteobacteria > Rhizobiales > Hyphomicrobiaceae > Tectiglobus. The sequence continues at coordinate 272,201 of CBDFGV010000003.1, forward strand.
CAAGCGGCATCGACAGGACTTTCGCTCTCTCAGTTCTTACGGCCTTGATGGTCTCTACAACTTTCGCCCCATCTTATGCCGACGGGGAATCCGGCACGAGCTGGATTCGATTTGGAGGCCAAACTTACGAGCAGGCTACCAACCCATCCTATGACCGTTCCTACACGCAGCGATGGGAGGCTAATCCACCGCGCGGTTACCCTACGATTTCCAAAAAGAATATTGAGCCCACCAAAGAGGCGATCAAGCGATACGCAAAGATTGTGAAGGCAGGCGGCTGGAAGAAAATTCCAAAGCTCGCCAAGCGTAAGCGATTGGAGGTTGGTACGACTGACCCCAAGATCGGAGTAATCCACGATCGATTGCTCGCGTCAGGTGATCTGCGCAGTGCTTCCAGTTACCCGACCTATTTTGATTACACACTTGAGAAAGCAGTTCGACGGTTCCAGGCATCTAACGGCCTGACTCCAACCGGTATCGTCGATAGGCGCACAGTCAATGCGATGAACGTGCCGGCCAAAGCGCGGCTGCGCCAATTGCGCATTAATCTCAATCGCTTGCGGGCGCATGCCAAATCCGGTAAGCGCCGCTATGTCATGGTCAATATTCCTGCGGCCCAGATCGAAGCCGTGGAAGACGGGCAGGTGGTATCGAGGCACACGGGTGTCGTTGGGAAAGTTGATCGCAAGACGCCAATCCTAAATTCCCACATCCATGAATTGAATTTCAATCCGGTCTGGCGGTTGCCTCCGACCGTCATCAAGAAGGATCTGATCCCCAAAGGCCGTCAGATGCAGGGTGCCAAGAAAGATGTCTTGGAGAAATATGGCATCGATGCTTATTCGGGTGGGAAGAAGCTGAATTCAAAGAAGATCAATTGGCGGTCTAGTCAGCCATACAACTTGAGTTATCGTCAGCAGCCGGGACCAGATAATCCGTTGGGTTTTGTGAAGATCAACTTCCACAACGCCTACTCGGTCTACCTGCACGACACCCCATCAGACCGCATTTTCGGTAGGAATTTCAGGGCTGCGAGCTCAGGTTGTGTTCGCGTCAGCAACGTCAAACAACTTGTTGCCTGGCTGCTGAAGGACAAAAAGGGCTGGAGCAAGCAGGCGGTTGCAGACATCAAGAAGTCTGGAGAGACCAAGAACGTTCGCATGAAGCGGAACGTGCCATTGCACATGGTCTATTTGACGGCCTGGGCAACAGAGGACGGCGTCATTCAGTTCCGTCGAGATCTATACCGCCGCGACGGTGTTGGTGCTGTGGCGGCCGCCTATTAAGCCAGGTGGGAAAACATGAAGTCTGCGCAGATGCCGCAGACTTCCTCAGACGTCTGAGCCGTTAATTAGTCAGAATGGTGCATGTGCAGCCGTTTAAGGCGGGCTGCCCCGAACCATATGTGGACTCATCTGCAGACACGGTTGCAATCTGGCTCATTGCTGTATTTCGTGACAACTAACTCGTCACCTAGGGCTGCAAACGCCTTGGGCTCCTTAGCCCAGCCGCGCCCTTCATGGATCGTGAATATGCGTTGTCCCTTCTGCTCCAACAACGAAACCCAGGTGAAGGACAGCCGTCCCACCGAAGAAAACACAGCAATCCGTCGCCGACGGATTTGCCCTGACTGTGGTGGACGCTTCACGACATTCGAGCGTGTTCAGCTGCGCGAACTGAGTGTTGCCAAGAGATCTGGGCGAAAGGCACCGTTTGAGCGCGACAAACTGCAGAAGTCCGTCGAAATCGCATTGCGGAAACGACCAGTGGATTCAGAACGGATCGACCGCATGGTCTCTGGTATCGTTCGCCAGCTTGAAAGCACCGGAGAGAGTGAGATTTCATCCGGATTCATTGGTGAACTTGTCATGGAAGCATTGCGCGGGGTAGATGCAGTAGGTTATGTGCGGTTTGCTTCGGTTTATCGCGATTTCCGTGACGCTGCCGACTTTGAGGACGTGCTCGGCGAAATCGCCAAGCAGGGACCGGTCACCAGCGATGCCGTTGAGACCTGAAACTTGGCCACGCGTGTGCCTGATGGCACCGTAGATCCGAATGACAAGTAGTTCCCAGTCACGACGCGATATAGCGTACATGCGCGCAGCTATTGCGATAGCTCGACGTGGGCTGGGCTGTACGGCGCCCAATCCCTCTGTCGGCGCCGTTCTGGTTGACCCCAAGACCGATGAAGTCATTTCTCGCGGTTGGACCCAGCCGGGCGGGCGTCCGCACGCCGAGCCCAACGCAATTGACAGGGCCGGAACAGCGGCCACTGGTGCAAGCCTCTATGTGACGCTGGAGCCCTGTTCTCACTTTGGTCGCTCCCCACCGTGCGTGGATGCAATCATCGCAGCGGGCATCAAACGCGTAGTTTGTGGGCTTGAGGATCCCGACCCACGGGTTGCGGGTCGTGGCATTCAACGGCTCCGTGAAGCGGGAATCAATGTCGAGGTCGGGGTGCTGCGCAAAGAGTGCCATTACCTGACGCTGGGCCACATCCTGCGTGTTACCGAGCGCCGCCCGTTCGTGCAGTTGAAGATGGCTTTGGACGCAGAAGGCCGCGTCGCTCGTGGAGCACAGGGCCAACCGACTTGGGTGACGGGCATTGATTCACGCAATCGTGGCCACCTTCTGCGAGCCCAAGCTGATGCCATACTCATTGGTCGCCAGACCCTGATTGACGATGACGCTAGCCTCACATGCCGTCTTCCCGGCCTTGATGAGCAATCCCCGGTGCGTGTTATCTTGGCAAGTCAGGTCAACTCGGATGACATGAAACAGAGCGGCCTGATGACCAGCGACGTACCTGTGTGGTGGGTTGTTGGCAGAGCGAATGGGGCCGCACAGCTCTCTGAAAGAGCTCAAGACCGGGTGCTTGAGGTTGCGTCGGTCGATAAGCGACCTTGGCTGCCAGCGGTCATGGAGGTGCTGGTGCAGAATGGCGTAACACGGCTTCTGGTCGAAGGTGGCCCGACGATCTGGCGAGCCTTTGATCGGGCAAACTTGGTCGATGAGGTTATCATGTTCCGGGCTGGCCGAGGCCCCAAGCCCGAGATCACGCCGTTTGAACCGGGGCAGGCACTAGCCTCGTATGTTCATCAAACCCCTATGGGCTTGGTCAAATCATACCCAGTTTCAGAGGACTACTGTTATGTCTTTCGTCGCGGCACGATTCCAGCTTGGTGGACAGCATGAACATCGCTTCGTGTAGCGAGTTGGACGCCAATGAACTGTATGGAATGTCACGTGGGCTTGTCCTAGGGCCCAACAGTGCTAAGTCTGCCGACTGGCGGACCCGGCTTGAGAGCGAGTTGATTAACCAAGATCGTTTTGAGATCTGAGGAGAAGTGATGTTTACCGGCATCATCACCGACGTTGGCAAGGTAGAAGCGCAGAATGGCGATACGTTCGCAATCAGTTGCGGATATGAGGCGTCGTCGATTGAGATTGGCGCATCGATCGCCTGTGGTGGGTGCTGTCTGACCGTAACGTCCGTCGCTGCTCACGGTGCCGGAGCTCGGTTTGAAGTGGACGTATCGAATGAGACCCGGTCAAAAACAACACTCGGGTCTTGGCAGCTAGATTCCAGGATTAACCTCGAACGCTCGCTCAAGGTTGGTGACGAGATGGGAGGGCACGTCGTAACCGGTCACGTCGATGGCATCGCTACTGTGACTGACATTTATCCTGATGGAGATTGCCAACGGTTCGTCTTTGAGGCGCCAGACCATTTGGCGCTATACATTGCACCGAAAGGTTCGGTGGCCGTGGACGGAACATCTCTGACGGTCAATGAAGTCGCCGGTGAGAAATTTGGAGTGAACCTCATTCCTCATAGCCTCAGCGTGACGACCTGGGGTGATCGCAAAGTCGGCGATCAAGTGAATATCGAAGTTGATCTTTTCGCGCGTTACGTTGCGCGCCTGCTGGAGCACCGCAAGTGAGTGAAAGCAAAACTGACGATCTGAAGACCGCTGTCTACGAAGATGGAAAAGGCTTCCTGTCGCCAACGGAAGATATCATCGAAGACCTGCGCAATGGACGTATGGTCATACTCGTCGATGCCGAAGATCGTGAGAACGAAGGCGATCTAATCATTCCGGCACAAATGGCGACACCCGATGTCATCAATTTCATGGCAACGTACGGCCGAGGCTTGATCTGTCTCAGCTTAACCGAAGCGCGCGCCCACGAGCTCAGACTAGAATCAATGGTTCGTCAGAACGCTTCGCGAACTGGTACAGCGTTCACCGTGTCGATTGAGGCCCGCGAAGGCATCACAACAGGCATCTCGGCACATGATCGCGCGCGCACGATTGCTGCAGCAATCGATGCCACTAAGGATCACAACGACATTGTTTCGCCGGGCCACGTCTTTCCATTGGTCGCCCGCGAAGGCGGCGTATTGATGCGTGCTGGCCATACCGAGGCTTCGGTCGACTTAGCGCGTCTGGCAGGGCTCTACCCGGCCGCCGTGATCTGCGAAATTATGAATGATGATGGCACCATGGCGCGCGTGCCGGATCTCATCAAGTTTGCGCAAAAGCACAACTTGAAGGTTGGCACGATCGAGGACCTGATTGCCTTCCGCCTCCGCAATGATCGTGTGGTGAAGGAGGTCAGCCAAACCAAGATCAACAGTTCCTACGGCGGCGAGTTCATGCTCCACGTCTATGAGACGACGGGCACCCAGGTGGAACATCTCGCACTCGTGAAAGGCAATATCTCGGGTCCTGAACCCGTGCTCGTTCGTGTCCATGCTGTCAACTTCCTCGGCGACTTGCTGGGTATAGGCGTCGACCCAGACGAGGATTCCAATGTCGCCAAATCCATGCGCATGATTGCAGCCGAGGGGCGCGGCGTGCTGATCTTGATACGGGACAGACGGACAAAGGCCGTATCAATCGAGATGACCCGGATCAAAGATGCCAACCTGCGCAAGCGCGACATGAGAGAACAACGCAATGTTGAAATCGGCGTTGGCTCCCAGATCCTGAGAGATCTTGGCGTCACTGACATGATCCTACTATCCAATTCGCCCAAGTCCGTGTATGTCGGCATAGATGGCTATGGCCTGAAGATTACCGACCAGCGACCGATAGAGTAAGGCACTGATCCCATGGCTGGACCTGGCAGCAAAATTGAATTGGGCGCTGGTGCGGAGGCTCTCGCAAAACAGCACGTGCTGATAATTGAGGGGCGCTTCTACGAGGATATCGGCGATCATCTTCTCGCAGGCGCCAAAGCCGAGCTGGAAGCAGCCGGTGTCAGTTACGACCACGTCGTGGTCCCGGGTGCGCTGGAAATTCCTCAGATTCTGTCGCAAGCGGTAGAAAAGGGTATCATCGGGAGCGACGCTACCAATCCAGTCTATACGGGAGCAATTGCACTCGGCTGCGTGATCCGGGGTGAGACTTACCATTTTGAGATTGTGTGCAATCAGTCCAATCATTGGCTGATGGACATTGCGATGTGTCACGGCATTCCGGTCGGTAACGCAATCCTGACCGTCGACTCCCATGCCCAAGCCATGGCACGCGCCCAAGGCGGTCGCGAAGGCAAAGGGGCTGATGCAGCGCGCGCCTGTCTGAAGGTCATCGAAATTGGCGCACAATTCGATCAGCGATCCGGCCAATGAGCAGCAAGCAAGGAAATCAGAAGGCACGCAATGCGCGGCATGCTGCGCGGCTCGCGGCAGTGCAGGCACTTTATCAAATGGATATGGCCGGCACGGGCCATAACGAAGTTATTCACGAGTTTACAGAGTATCGGTTTCAGGCAGACGATAAGGCGGCCGAGGGTGGCGACAAGCCCGACGGAACGTTCTTTAGTGAGATTGTCCGCGGCGCAGTGCGTCGCCAGCCTGATATCGATCCTGAGGTCGACCAGCAGCTGGCACAGGGCTGGCGACTTGTGCGGGTTGACTCCACCTTGCGTGCCATTCTACGGGCCGCCATGTTTGAATTGCTCGACCGTCCCGACGTTCCGGTGCGTGTTGTGATCAATGAGTACATCGAGATTGCCCGAGACTTTTTTGGCGAAGACGAGCCCAAAGTCGTGAATGGAATACTCCATAATCTAGCTCAGCGGTTCCGCGCTGACGAAATGAAGACGGCGGCCAAAACAGCTGATTGATTGGCAGTCCTGTATGACGTCCGAAGCCGACACCACGAAGCAGACATCCAGCGAAGAGCAAATCATCTCTGACTTCTTCGCGCCACTCGCGCGTGGATGGCCCGGGGCACTCCAATTGCGTGACGATTGTGCCGCGATATCCCCGGCTCCCGGTCAGGATCTGATTATAAAGACGGATCCGATCCGCGCCGACGTTCACTTTTTTGCAGATGATCGACCGCAAGACATTGCCTGGAAGGCGCTGGCTGTGAATGTATCCGACTTGGCTGCAAAGGGCGCCCGACCCCTCGCTTATACGCTTGCGGTGTCATTTCCAGCCGCACCCGACCGTGGCTGGCTGCGTGCCTTCACGGATGGGCTTTCCGAGGCTCAGGACGCGTTCGGTTGTGTCCTGATTGGCGGGGACACCGACCACGCCGCCGGACCGGTATCATTGGCAATCACGGTTTTCGGAGAAGTCCCGCGTGGCCGGATGATCCAACGTGCAACACCATCGGCGGGCGATGTCATCTATGTTTCGGGAGCGCTGGGGGACGCAGCACTGGGCTTAAAGATCCGAAGCGATCAGCCAGAAAGCGAGACCACAACGCAGACATTGACTGGCGAAGAGCAGTACCTACGAGATCGATATCTTCGCCCCCAACCGAGATTGGGCTTGCGCGCTGCTTTGCGCGCCTACGCCAATGCCGCGATGGACCTATCTGATGGCCTCGGCAAGGATCTGGGCCGGATGTGCCGGGCGAGTGGATTGGGTGCGATTGTGGAAGAGACCAAGCTCCCATTGTCCGATGCTTTTCGAACTGTGGCCCCACAGTCTGTTGAGGCGCGAAGAGTTCTCACATCTGCCGGTGACGATTATGAAATTCTTTGCACTGTCAAACCGGGGAACAGTCCTGGTTTTGAGCAATTGGCAGCCTCTGCCAGCATCGCAGTCACGCCGATTGGGACCATGACGGCCGAAGCTGGTGTTCGATTGATCGATAGTGACGGAGCAGCGCTGGACTGGTCCAGCCAAGGCTATGACCATTTCGGTTAACGAAACTGCGGCAACAGTTCCCATCATTCGACCAATGGACAACTGTGTCCATGTTGTCACGGGGGCGCGGTTTTGGCATGGTCCCCGCGCCAATTTGTGTTAGGCGAGCGTCCGAGTGGTGGCGGTGAGGGACCGTCCGCCCGGCTTCGCTTGGACTGTTTTCCGAAAAGGGAGAGGGAGCTTGTAATGAACGAACTGCTATGGGCGGTTATCGCCTGCGGCATCATTTCGATCGTCTACGCGGTAGTGACTATTCAATCCGTGATGGCCGCTGATGCTGGCAACCAAAAAATGCAAGAAATTGCCGGCGCTATTCGCGAAGGTGCTCAGGCTTATCTCAATCGCCAATACACAAGCGTCGCCATAGTCGGTGCAATTATCTTTGTTGCGGCATTCGTCGTGCTCGGCTGGCAAGTTGCTGTCGGCTTCGTGGTTGGCGCGGTCCTCTCAGGCGCAGCCGGTTACATCGGGATGAACGTTTCTGTCCGGGCGAACGTGAGAACAGCGCAGGCCGCCTCTACATCGCTTGCTGACGGACTAAGCGTTGCTTTCAAATCTGGCGCCGTCACCGGCATGCTCGTTGCCGGCCTCGCGCTGTTAGGCGTTGCCGGTTACTACATGTTCCTGACGGCCGGCCTTGGCTACCAGGCAGCCGACCGGGCCGTGATCGATGCGCTTGTCGCGCTCGGCTTCGGTGCCTCCCTGATCTCTATTTTCGCTCGCTTGGGCGGCGGCATCTTCACCAAAGGCGCCGACGTTGGTGGCGACCTTGTTGGTAAGGTTGAAGCTGGAATTCCTGAAGACGATCCGCGCAACCCTGCAACGATCGCTGACAACGTTGGTGACAACGTCGGCGACTGTGCTGGTATGGCTGCCGACTTGTTCGAAACCTACGCGGTGACCGTCGTCGCAACCATGGTTTTGGCCGCCATCTTCTTTGTGGGCCAGGCTTCGCTCGACAAGTTCATGATTTACCCGCTGGCCATCGGTGGCGTGTGCTTGCTGACTTCGATTGTCGGCACTTACTTCGTTCGCCTCGGATCAAACAACTCGATCATGGGCGCGCTGTACCAAGGCTTTATCGCGACAACAGTGCTGTCAGTCGGTGGTCTTTACCTCGCGACTGAGCTGGTTTTCGGCAATTGGGGTGAAATCGGAAAGGCCGGGGATGTCTCGATCACAGGCATGAACATGTTCCTGTGTGGCATTGTTGGCTTGATGGTTACCGGTTTGATTGTCTGGATCACTGAGTATTACACGGGTGTTGGATACCGCCCTGTTCGCTCGATCTCCCAGGCATCGGTTACCGGCCACGGCACGAACGTCATTCAAGGTCTTGCCGTCTCACTAGAGGCATGCGCCCTACCGACGCTCGTCATCATTGCCGGCATCATTGTCACCTTTAAGCTTGGCGGTCTGTTCGGTACCGCCATTGCCACCACAACGATGCTTGGCTTGGCCGGTATGGTTGTGGCTTTGGACGCCTTCGGCCCAGTTACTGATAACGCCGGTGGTATTGCAGAGATGGCAGGCTTGCCCGAAGAAGTCCGCAAGTCGACTGACGCGCTGGATGCGGTTGGTAACACGACCAAAGCGGTAACGAAGGGCTATGCGATTGGCTCTGCTGGCCTTGGCGCATTGGTTCTGTTCGCAGCCTATAACTACGACTTGCAGTACTTCACCCAAAATGCGGACAAGTTCCCCTACTTTAAGGACGTCAATCCGGACTTCGCCTTGTCCAACCCATACGTGGTTGTCGGGCTACTCATCGGCGGTCTCATCCCATATCTCTTCGGTGGTATTGCGATGACTGCTGTTGGTCGCGCCGGTGGTGCGGTTGTCGAAGAAGTACGACGCCAGTTCCGCGAAAAGCCAGGCATCATGGAAGGCAAAGATCGTCCAGACTACGCACGGGCGGTCGACATGCTGACCAAAACGGCAATCAAGGAAATGATTGTGCCGTCTTTGATGCCGGTCCTTGCACCAATCGTCGTCTACGTCATCATCTTCTATGTCGCCGGTGGCGGGGTCGAAGGTAAGAACGCTGCATTCTCTTCAGTCGGCGCGATGCTGCTCGGTGTGATCGTCACCGGTCTGTTTGTGGCAATCTCGATGACTTCAGGTGGTGGTGCCTGGGACAACGCCAAGAAGTCTTTTGAAGATGGCTTCGTCGATAAGGATGGCGAAAAGCACCTGAAGGGTTCTGAAGCGCATAAGGCTTCGGTCACCGGTGACACCGTCGGCGACCCATACAAGGACACTGCTGGCCCAGCTGTGAACCCGGCAATCAAGATCACGAACATTGTGGCTCTGCTATTGCTCGCAGTGTTGGCCCACTAAAACCAACCAACGCTTCTGGAAGACCTAGTAATTCCGGAGCGACATGTTCGACAAGATTGAACGGCCCTGTGGATGACCCGCGGGGCCGTTCTCAATTGTGTCATGGTTCACTGACCATTCATGCTCGTTCGCGCACGCTTGAACCATATCGTGACTCAAAGCGACCACCTGAATAATACTATCAAGGAAGGAACGAGTATCATGTCACTGCATGTATCCCGCCCGTCGAAAGTAAACACGGCATCGGCCCAAGTCATTATCCCAGCGGCAGCAAGCGGAAGTGGTCACAGCCAAGGTATGATTGAAGCTCCAGCAGTCACGACCCAACCTCGCAAGTAGCTTCATCATCTCTCAGCGATGCAGACTGGACGATGATGTCACAGATCTTATCGTCCAAAAATGATACACTCAGTCTATTGGCGTTTGGCGCATTCCTTGCCTGTAGAGGGCTGATAGCGCCTTGCGGTATGTTGCATCTGAGGTTCTGAAGGTAGAACCAGCGAACCATCGTGAGCCGGGCGCGGGCGACCGTTGCCTAAGCAGATGGGATTGCTGATGACGATCAAGATTGCCTACTTGTGCGATCGGAGTCCGGAAGAAAGCTGGAGCTATTCCGGAGGCAACGCGCGAATTCTTCGAGAACTGCGAACCCACGTTGGCGACGTAACGATATTGAGTTCGAGTTGGCATGCCGCTGACAGTGCGCGCCGCCTGATCGACAATCTTCCCCAGAAGATTTCAGCTCGTGCGCGGTGGCGCACGCAACTGTTTCTGTCAAAGACAATCTCTCGCGGAGTCGCTCGAGAGCTCAGTGCCGACAAATTTGACGTTTTGTTCTGTCCTTACAGCTTTCACTCGCTCGCAAACCTGCACCTGCCATATCCGATGCTTAGCGTACACACATCGGATGCAACTCCCACAACCTACAAGCGCTCCGAAGTCGGTCAGTCATTTGGCTCGTATCTCGCTCTGTCTCGGCTGCTCGACCCCTTGATCCTCAAATCTGAGAAGAAAGTCTTCCAGTCAACGGACTTGCTGCTGTGGCCTTCGCAGTGGCTGAAGGAGAGTGCGGACGAACTTTATGACTTGAATGACCAGTCATCCATCGTGGTCCCTTGGGGCGCCAATATTGAGGCCCCGCCACATAAGGACCTGCGAATTGAACAGCCAATCGACGGCCGCCTGGAGTTATTATTGGTTGGACGAGATTGGTTCGCGAAAGGTGGCCCTTTGGCCGTAGAAATCTTGCAGCTGTTATTGGCTCGCGCTGTTCATGCGCACCTCACGGTGATCGGCTGCACGCCTCCCGAGGAATATCGATGTGCGGAGATGACAGTCCATGGTCATTTGGACAAGTCTGATCCAAGCGAACTTGCTGTCTTCACAAATGCATTCCGGAATGCCCACTTCCTGCTTATGCCATCGCTCGAATCCTACGGCTTCGTGTTTGCCGAGGCTTCAGCATATGCGTTGCCATCGCTAGGACTGCGCGTGGGAGGCGTTCCAATCAAGGAGGGTGTAAATGGCCACGCGTTCGCGTTAGGGACGCCGCCGGAGGCGTACATCAATGTTATGGTGCACTACCTAAACGAACCTGGGGCATACGCAGCCTTGAGGCGCAGCGCGCGCAATTACTTTGAAACTCATCTCAACTGGACGGCTTGGGGAAGGCGGGTGCGGTCGCTGCTTGAACTGCGGCTACAATCCCACCAGTCGCCGAAGCCTGAGCAAACCAGAACGTTAGAGCCAGCGTGACAATCCACTCAGCGCCGCTGTAGCACGCCGCCCTGTGCTGGCGAAGTAGTATCGAAAGGCCGCGGAATGCAAAGAGGCTTTTACTGCCCGAACACCGAACCACGCCTGCCCAGGTTCTTGAACATTTGACTGAGCAAGCCTTCATCACTGCCGCCAGCAGCCGGAGTTTTGCGGTTGATGAAGTCAAACACGCGGCCATCCTTTAGGCCATAATTCGCGATCCGGTCGACGGTGCCCAATTCATTGAAATAGACAGCAAACACACGGCGATCGATCTCCTTGGGATCAAGGAAGGCCATTTGCTTGGTCGTGGATGAAATGTAGTAAAACGCTTCGCCTGTCGATGTCCGTGACGTTGTTGTGGGTGTACCAAGCGACAGGCGGACATCCTCCTGGCTCATACCAGGTTGAACAAGTTGAGCGTCCGTTGCGCGGAACTGGTGGCCATGCTTCGTAACCTTCGCCAGGCTCGTGCCGCCGCAACCAGCAAGAAGGCCGCCGGAGGCGATCAACAAACCAGCAACCAACGCGGTTGTGATGCGTCGGTTGGCAACCTGTAATTTCTGCGCGTGGATAGGCATATGTAATCCGTCGTAGTCGAATCGAGCACCGCACCCATTCCGTCGAATAGCGTGCATCCGACAATCATGCAACTTGCGCTCACTCTCCGCACCTGAACCGCTCTGTTGCCCAACAAAGATTGGCCCGCGCCGTGTTAAACTTGGCAAATTGGATCAGATCACGCTCTCCCGTAGGCCGCAAAGCAGCAAAGCTTTATGGCTCGATCGTGACGCAGTCGCGTGAGCCAACATTCTATCGGGAGCTGGGCATTCCAGACACACCGAGCGGCCGCTACGAAGTGCTTGTTCTCCATATGGCGATCGTGTTGCACCGTCTAAAAGCTGTAGAGAAGCCCGATGGTCCGTTGTCACGGGCGCTAACTGAGGCATTTGTGGCAGATATTGATGATTCGCTGCGCGAAATGGCCTTTGGCGACATGTCAGTGCCACGTCGGGTCAAGAAGGCTGCCGCAGGCCTCATGGAGCGATGTCTCGCTTACCGCGGCGCATTCGAAGCCGATGACCGAAATTCAGTGATAGCATTGCTTGCTGAATTTCTGACCGACCTGGCATCTGATAAGACAAAACTTGTTGCAGATTATGCATGCCGGGCCGCCAAAGCGTCGCCGACCAGCTCTCACGAAGACCAGCAGCTCGAGAGTCTCGGTTTGTTTCCAGTTGTTCTGCAGCATGCCGATTAGTTGAGCCAAGAGGTGCCAGCATGGAATTGCTAGATTGGAGTGTGGGCCTGGCCGATATCCCGGAGAATGGGCTATCTGCAACGAAACTGGCCACCGACAACGAAAGGCGCGGAATTGCAGACGCTTTGGCAGTTACTCGCTGTGACCTTGTCTCCTGCAGCTACGACGTGAAGGCTCTACGCGGCAACCGCTTTAAAGTCTCCGGATCAATCAGGGCGACTTTCGAACAGATTTGCGTCGTCACGCTGGATCCGGTTGTGCAGGATTTGGAGATTGATCTCGATGTTGAGTTTTGGCCATCTGCGCAACTTGGATCTTTGAGCGAAGAATACGATGAGCCCGAGCGTGATGACCCCGAGCCAATCGTCGATGGGGAGCTTGAAATCGGCCGGGTGGTCTATGAAGCGATCGCGGCAAACATTGATCCTTATCCGAGATCGCCCGATGCTGAGCTTGAGCGTAGTTCATCAATTGGAGAAGACAAGACTCCGGATCATCCGTTTGCTGTCCTGGCCGACTTGAAAACAGCAACCAAAGATTGATGACCACGTGTTGTGCTCGGAATTGAGTACATTACGCGGCCAAACACCAATCAAAGCCGGTTAATCCACAATGTGATCACAGCGATCAAAGACGTGGCGGAATGGTGTTGGGAGCGCGAAGATTTGTCTATTGTTTACTGAAAGTAGATGGCTATTGTCCGAGCGGGCGAATGAGACTTGAACCAGAGGGAATGCGAGACCAGCGCGATAAAGCGTAACGAGATCTCGCCGACTGAATAATGGCTGCTTCGCGAACTATTGCACTGGACTGCATGGGCGGTGATCACGGTCCCGAGGTCATCATCCCCGGTGCCGCCATCTCCTTGGAGCGACGCCCGCAACTCCAGTTTCAGCTGGTTGGTGACAAAGCACGCATAGAAGCCGCACTCGCGGCCCACGCCGATTTGCGAGCGAAGTCTACGATTATCCACACGGATATTGAGATCGCCATGGACGATAAGCCCAGCCAGGCCGTTCGCCGTGGCAAAGGCTCAAGCATGTGGATGGCCATCGACGCCGTAAAGAATGACGAAGCGGATGTCGTTGTCTCCGCCGGTAACACCGGCGCCCTGATGGCCATGGCAAAACTCATTCTGCGACCGGTAGCCGACGTTGAGCGACCGGCAATCGCTGCCCTTTGGCCAACCGTAAAGAGCGAGAGCATCGTGCTGGACGTCGGCGCCAATATCGGCGCGACCGCTGAGCAGCTTTGCGACTATGCGCTGATGGGGGCCGGGATGGCTCGGGCGCTGTTTCATGTTGAGAGGCCAACAGTTGGGTTGCTGAATGTCGGCGTCGAAGAGGTGAAGGGCGTCGACGAAGTCAAACAAGCTCATGCCTGGCTTCGCGAAAACGAAGATCTGCCAATCAACTATTATGGCTTTGTCGAAGGCGATCAGATCGGCCAGGGCTTGGTTGACGTCATTGTGGTTGAAGGTTTCGCAGGCAACATCGCACTCAAAACAGCCGAAGGAACTGCTCGGCAAATTGCCCAATACCTGAGGGATGCGATGACGCGATCGATCTTTTCGCGGATAGGAGCGCTTCTCGCGCAAGGTGGCTTCCGTATCCTGAAAGAGAAGATGGATCCTCGTCGCGTTAACGGTGGAACCTTCCTGGGATTGAACGGAATCGCCGTAAAGAGCCATGGTGGGACGGACCCGCTCGGCTTTGCGAGCGCAATTGATCTCGGCTACGACATGGCTGAAGCGGGATTGGTGCAACGCGTCGCACTGGATCTGACGGCTTTCCACAGCCGCCTCACCGAAAGCGTAGCGAGTTGACGATAGCCGCAGGCAGCGCTCAAGATGTATGGCTGCCTCGACGTTTTTGCTGATGTCCGGATCAATCCGGAAGCGAAGGAGCACACGTGGCCATTATTCGATCTGTCATCCGTGGTGTCGGTGCCTATCTACCGAAACGGGTTATGACGAATGAAGACATGTCCAAAATCGTCGATACAACTGACGACTGGATCACCGAGCGCACGGGCATCAAATCACGTCATATTGCTGCTGACGGCGAGTTGACATCTGATCTCGGGATCGCCGCCGCCAAACAGGCGCTCGTGCGCGCTGGGATTGATCCGATTGACATTGACCTGGTAATTTGCGCGACAGCAACGCCAGATCGCACGTTTCCTTCAACGGCCGTGCGTATTCAGCATGAACTGGGTGTCACCAAGGGCGCCGCCTTTGATGTGCAAGCTGTTTGCTCGGGTTTTGTGTATGGCTTGGCCACCGCCGACAACTTTCTCAAAGCGGGTCAGTCGCGGCGCGCTCTTGTCATCGGCGCAGAGACATTCTCCCGCATTCTGGACTGGGAAGATCGCACAACCTGCGTCTTATTTGGGGATGGCGCGGGTGCCATCGTACTTGAAGCCCAGACTCAGTTCGGCTCCCGCGAAGATCGCGGTATCCTGGCGAGCCGACTGCGTTCAGACGGGCGTTATGAAGATATGCTCTACGTTGATGGCGGACCGAGCTCGACTATGACGACCGGCCATCTTCGGATGAACGGGCGCGAGGTTTTCCGTCACGCAGTCCAGAAGATCTCCGGTGTGATTGAAGAGACCCTGGTCATGACAGGCTATGCTGCGTCCGAAATCGACCTCTTCGTACCCCACCAAGCAAATGCGCGGATTTTGGATGGCATTGCCAAGAAGCTGAACATATCCCCGGAAAAGGTCATTAAGACATTGGCCCACCACGGAAATACGTCGGCCGCCTCGATCCCGCTGGCACTCAATCAGGCGTTGGCAGAGCAACGAATATCCGAAGGCGACTTAGTTCTGATGGAAGCCATGGGCGGGGGATTCACTTGGGGTGCTGCCCTGGTTCGCTGGTAGTCTCCGAAACCGCCCTTATTCCACAAGTTCAGTTTGCACCGTAGATTCGCGGCCACACGCGTTAATAATCGAGCTGCACGTGCAAATTCTCTTCGTTTTCAGCGTCTTGAGCGATTCTTTCGATTGACCGAGCTCAATGACATGGTTAGCATCGCGCAACCTGGAACTGGGGAGGCGCAGGGCCATGGCAAATAAGACACTTACGCGGGCAGACCTGGCAGAAGCTGTTGTGGAAAAGGTTGGTCTTCCGCGGAACGAGTCACAGGAACTTGTCGAACTTGTACTGAGCGAAATTTCGACGACATTGGCAGGCGGAGAATCCGTTAAGCTATCGTCATTTGGTTCATTTGGCATTCGCGAGAAGGGCGAGCGCATCGGGCGCAACCCCAAGACCGGCGAAGAAGTGCCAATCACGCCGCGCCGTGTTTTGGTCTTTCGACCCAGCAATATTATGAAGGACCGCATCAACACAGGCCTGGTCAGGCGTAAGGCTGCAGAATAAAGGTTCTGCAAAACTTCCTTTCCCGGCTGACGAGTTATTGCTGTACGGGTGGCGGCCCGCTAATAGGTAAGCATGAACGGGGGGTATGGTTAACACCAGAGAACCGCTTCGTTGTGCTGAACCAGAGGGGCCGAGCGATGCGCAAATCTGCCGACGCATTCCGAACCATTAGTGAAGTTGCGGACGAGCTGGATGTGCCCAAGCATGTCTTGCGGTTTTGGGAGATCAAGTTCCCTCAAATCAAGCCAATGAAGCGCGGCGGTGGACGGCGCTATTATCGGCCTGAGGACATGGCCCTCCTCAGTGGTATTCGTGAACTGCTCCATTCTGAGGGCTACACGATCAAGGGTGTTCAAAAGATCCTCAAAGAACAGGGTGCGGACTACGCAAAATCGTTCGGCCAGTTTGCGGATGAAGGCACGGCACCAGCGAGCAAAACAAAGGCCGGTAAGGCAGCCAAGGCTCCAGCCAAGAAACGAGCGTCTCGTGCTCGCGATACGGCCAACATCGATAAGCGCATGCTCCAAAAGATGCTCGACGAACTCGAGTCATGTCGGAGCGTACTTATTGCAGCCCAAAGCAGCGCTGAAACGGCAACCGCCGGGCGAAGAATGGCGCGCGCCTAGAATTGCTCGGTGGGAATACCCACTGTGCCGAACTGATAAAAGTAAATTTGATTTGCCGTGCGACCTCTCGGGCGGAACATCAAGTGCGCAGCCCTGTGATGAGTTTATCTTCAAACCGCATTGAGATCTGGTGGACCAACACCCAGGCTGCGTCTGCTGTGCTGGATCAGTTCGCCAGCGAGACAGCTTTACCGGCCGCAACAGATAGCGAGAACGTCAGTGATGCCAGCCGTTGGGCACGCATCATCTTGCGGCTCGGATTATCGCGGTTTGGCAACCAATCGCTGGTATGCTGCCCCATCACCAGAAACACGAAGGGACGCCCGGAACTCGTGGGGTCAGGTCGTCCGATCTTTAGCATCAGCCACAGCGCGGATCATATAGCTGTGGCCATCGCGGACGTCGGGCCGCTCGGTATTGATATCGAGTATCATCGATCCATTAAGATGAGTAGCGAACGCCAACAGGGCATCATGCGGCAGGCGAGCAATCACGGGCTGGCCCTACCATCAAATGAGGAAGGGTCCACTGGAGACAGCAGATTCTTGGGTGTCTGGACCAAGCTGGAGGCCATCGCCAAGGCGCGAGGGGATGGGATAGGTGCCGTCTTAACGCAGCTCAAAACAACTCCCACTGAAGCGACCAACATGTTCGATCAGATAGACGGAGCGTCGATCAAGGTCGAGCCCATATCCTTGTCATCTGAGTTCTCTGCCGCGCTGGCCAAACCGAGTGACAGCGACACGGTGCAAGTCCGCACGTTGCCCTCCGATCTTTCCAGCCTGCGTGAGCTTTACGACTCGCAACTGAATTCTGGGTAGCGAGCGGCGCGCAGCAGCAATATCGGTAGTGAACTCAAGCAGTAGCTGCATCTGCAGCAACTGTCTGCTGATAAGACTCAGTGGCCGTTAAGCGGTCAAAGAATGCCTGAGCATTGGCTGGAAGATTCTCGCTCACCAAACGTCGATAGGCGCGTATAGTATAACCGTTACTAATATCCGCTGCGCTCATCGCGCTGCCAAGCAGATATGGTCGATCGCTCAGTGCTTGGTCCAATGCGTGGATGCTAAGCGTCGCGCGGCTTTTCATTTCCGCGACCACGTCATCCAACTCCGGTTTGAACTCGCGGCGATGATTGACGATTTCACCAAGCGGTCGCGCAAACGTCGATTCAGCAAACCAACACCACTGGAGGTAATGCGGATAAGACGCATCCGCCTTGTCCGGCTGCAGCTTGCCCTTGCCATAGACATCCAAAACGTACTGCATCATCGCGCAGCTCTCGAACATCTTCACGTCACCGTCGATCATCGCCGGGACCTTGCCAACCGGATTCATCCTGCGCCACTCAGGCGTCGCCCGATATTCGGCTGAGAAGTCGACTGGAACAATCTCGTAAGGAATACCGAGTTCCTCGCAAACCCAAATGACGCGAAACGCGCGCGTCCCCCTCGAATGGAAAATTTTTAACATCGCCTGTCTCTCAACTTGGTCCAAGGCCTCCCGCCACTGACAAAGCAGTGACGTTCAAACCGGCCTCACGCAAGTGATATCCATCGGCAATATGACGGCTATCTGATGACTGAGAGGACGGGGGTGAATGGCTTCGACAAACCAGGCACCCGAACTTATCGTCTCAGCTGAGCTTGAGGATGGACTGAACCAAACTTGACGATGTTGGATTGATAGATGAAAGCGCTGATCACCGGAGGAACCGGTTTCATTGGATCCTGGATAGCGAAGGCCTTGATTGCCAAAGGGTTCGCTATCCGCTCCTTCGATATCAAAGATGATCGCAGCATTCCGCGAGAGATCCTGGGTGCCGATGCCGACCATATCGACTGGGTCACGGGCGACATTACAGACGCTCAAGCTTTGGCAGACGCCGCGAGTGGTTGTGATTTGCTTGTCCACTTGGCAGCCATCCTGACACCAGATTGCGCGCGCAACCCCGTTCGTGGGGCAGAAATCTGCCTGATTGGTTCGCTCAACGTATTCGAGGCAGCCCGCCAAAACAACATTGGGCGCGTTCTCTACATGTCGAGCGCCGGTGTCTTTGGACCCGAAGATGACGGAATCTATCCACGACCAACCACGCTTTATGGTGCCTACAAGCTGGCGGTTGAGGGCGCGGCCCGCGCCTACTGGGACGACCATGCGATTGCAAGTGTCGGTTTTCGCCCCTTGATTGTTTACGGCCCGGGGCGGGAAACGGGATTGACGGCCGGTCCGTCTCTCGCCTGCAAGGCGGCAGCACAAGGAGATGACTACGTGATCCCGTTCAGCGGCGATACGGACTTCATATACGTGTCGGACGTGGCAGCTGCTTATGCTGCTGCGGCCATTAAAGAGCGACCTGGTGCGCACGTCTATAACGTTGTCGGAGATCTAGGAACAGCTGAAGGGTTTGCGGAGGAGATCATGCGCGCGGCTCCGAACACCCACGTGCGTGCGGATGGTCCGACGTTGCCAATTGCTCCGCAGATCGATCCTGGTTCGTTACGCGAGGACTATCCGGACATTCCGCAGACAACGATACGTGAGGGCATCGCGGATACCGTTGCGCACTACCGCCGAGGCCGTAACGCCTAGCAGCAAGTCAATCGTTTCCTGCATGTTTCCTTTCGAATTGGCCACTAGTTTGAGGGCGCGATGCATCCAACCATTCAAAGTACCTTGGAAGCGGTGAAAACCGGCGACGAGGATCAGATCATCAAGTTGCTAGCCGAACAGGTCGAGTTTCTGCCGCCGACTTACTACAAGACATGGGTCGGTCGGGAACCCGTCGCCGCTCTGCTCGCTCACGTCGCAGAGGTCTTTTCCCATTTTACTTACAGGCGCGTTATGGGGAACGGACCTGACTGGGCGTTGGAGTTCGAATGCAAAGTCGGAGATCTTGATGCCGTTGGCGTTGATCTGATCACCTTGGACGAAGATGGTCTGATCGCACGATTCGAAGTCGTCATGCGGCCCTACAAATCAATCGGTGCACTACGCGAGGCGATGGGCACGCGCATAATGTCAGACGCAAGGTTCCTGAAATTCAAGGACGCACTTTCGTAGCTTGAGGGAGTAGAGGTAAGCGACGGACTTGGCGCACTTACGGCACCAGCACGATCTTTCCATAGGCCCCAGGTTCCAAGACTGCGACATGGGAAGCAGCAGCTTCAGACAATGGCATCTCTCGTCCAATCACCGGCTTCAATGCACCGTCGGCTACGCCGGCCAGTATGTCCTCCATGATTGGGCGCATCTGCTCACGTGTCGCGTTCCATAGTGCAATACCGCGAATGTCGATCTCCTTCATCATTGCAACCCGCGGATTGACGCTAATTTCACCGCGATTACCAATCACAATGATCCGCCCATATTTGGCGACAACATCCATATCTGCTGCCAGGTTGACGTTGGCCAGCATCTCTAGAACGAGTTGCGGACCCTGACCGCCGGTGAATTGCTTGACCTCATCAAGGTAGCCGTCTGCAGTATGGTCGACAGCGAGGTCTGCTCCTTCGCTTCGGATCAATGCGAGGCCTTTTTCGGTGCCGCCGCTGCCAATCACATTGAGCCCGGCCCGCTTCGCCAACTGGATCGCGGATGTCCCAACCGATCCACTAGCGCCGTGAATGAAGACAGTCTCACCCGGCTTTGCGCCACCGCGCTCGAATAAGGCGTAGTGCGCAGTCGTATACGAGACGCCGAAAGCGGCAGCCTGGGCGAAACTCACATTGGAAGGCAGCGGCAGGACCTCGTCGGCCTTGCGCTTAACTTTCTCGGCATAGCAGCCAGTGAGATCAAAGCTTAAGCCTGTTCCAACAAATACCGGATCGCCGACTGAGAGACTTGTGACCTCTGAGCCAACGGCGGATATGACCCCACCGGCATCACCACCCGGCGTGTATGGCAGATCCGGGACAATCGCATAAACGCCGGTCCGCATGTAAGTGTCGGCGGGATTAACGCCGGCGGCACGAATGTCCACGACCACTTCGCCGGGTCCTGGCACAGGATCATCGAGGTCGCGCAATTGCAAAACTTCTGGGCCGCCGAAGGCATCTGCTTGGATCGCTTTCATCTGTCTGTCCTCATGCCCGACATGTTAGTGCTGCTCGCACCCAGTTCATTGCACCACTGAGCCGCTGTAGATGGCGTTCACTTCGGTGGATGCCGGCGGACAGCATCCTCGTTGATATCCGCACCCCATCCCGGACCTGTCGGAAGGATGAACTCTCCGCCTTCAATGCGGGGCGGTTCCGTGACAAGATCGTCTTTCCACGGCACATCATCGATATCAATTTCCATGATCCGGAAATTCGGCAGAGCAGCACAAAAATGCGCGCTCATCAGGCTCGACAGATGCCCGTAAAAGTTATGCGGCGCGACGTTGACCTCATAGGCCTCGGCCATCGCCGCAATCTTCATAGATTCCAGAATGCCATTCCACGGCACATCGATAATCGCGACGTCCATGGCGTAGTTCTCAAAATAGTCTTTGAATTGGCGGCGACCAAACAGAGACTCGCAACTTGCAACAGGCGTTTGAATAGATCGCCTGATCAGGCTCAATGCGCGGGCATCAAACGAGTCAATCTCCACCCACATCAACCCGTGCTGCTCAAGTGCGCGGGCCAAGCGAATGTAGCCTTCGGTTTTGAAGTTGAAATTGAGGTCGAGCAAGAACTCCACATCGCTGCCAGTGCCGTCGCGCAATGCGCCCAACTGATCATTGAGAGCGGAGACAATGCGTGGTGTCAGATTGAGCTCCGGGCTGCCTGGTGAGCGTCCAAAGCCGGGCATGTATAGCTTTGGCGTATCCTCATCAAAGAGAAATATATTTGTCTTGAGTGCTGAAAATCCCTGATCACGCACGTGCGCACCAAGTTCCCGGACATCGTCCAGGTTGCGTAGCGCGGGCACACCCATGATGTCGGCGTGATGTAACCTGTAGGACCCACAGTGTGACCAATAGAGCCGCAAGCGATCGCGCACCGGTCCACCAAGCAGCTCATAAACCGGTACGCCAAGCGCCTTCGCCTTGACGTCGACGAGTGCATTTTCCAGGGCTGCAATAGCTTGCTGAATTAGTCCGCCTGGTGCCTGCCGTGTCATCGCGTAGAGGTTGGCTGAGATCTTCTCAACGGGGCGTGGATCCTGACCGATCAAAGTCTCAGCAAGCTTCAGGATGACAGCTGTCAGCCCCTTGGAGCCGTAGCTCTCGCTGTATTCGGAATAGCCGACAATCCCGGCATCCGTCTCAACCTTCAAGAACGAGAAAATGCGCCAGCCTGCGTCCGCGTGCAAGTCTTGTATCTTTGTAATCTTCAACGCCTGATCCTTTGACCCGTAGTGACGACTATCAACGAGAGGAGCGTCGCATCACACGGCGTTGCCGCGGCGCGCCATCATACGCTCACGCATGGCATGTTGTGCCTCTTTTGATCCGTCGTGGAAGGTCCCGAACATCTGATCAAGCGGAGCGATCGCACCGCCATAATTGCACTCGAAATAGCGATGGTGGAGGTAGTGGAAATAGCTGCCACTATCCCAGCCAGAGTCTTTCCCATTCACAAGCATCTTTTCAAAACCGCTGTGACTCATCGCTGGCAAGAAGGCGGCCAGTTGGATTTGATAAAGAGCGTTCACCGGATGTAGCGCCAGCAGCCATTGCACACAGACGGTGGAGAAATAGATCGCCTGCTCGATCGGATGCATGGCAATGCCGGACCACGGACCAATTTCCACATTCAGATGATGCGTATTGTGCACAGACTTATAAAGCGGCCGCCAATGCAACAACCGATGCGTGAAGTAGAAGTGCACGGCGTGAATAACCGGTGCAAGCAACACCATCACGCCGAACCATACCCAGAAGCCAACTGAGCCGGGATCAAGAGGCAGGAAACCAATGTAGCTATTCGCGAACAGCCAATAGGTCACGACTTCGAAAGCCGTGATGATCGGCACTCCGGTTCCCAATGTTCGGAACATGTTGTCGCGAACCTGGTCACCAAACAGGAATCTGGGATTATCCGTAGCAAAAGGCCGGTTAGAGAATCGGTGCTCATCGCCTTGCTGCTTGAAGACATAGAAATAGAGATGCAGGCCGCCATAGAGTACGAGTACGAAGGCAAAGTTGCGGGCAAACACCAGCGCGATCCACCAAAACTCAAAGGTCTTCATCGCCGCAAGGTCAGGCGTCAGAAATACCCATGTGAGCACTGCAATCGCCAGCCAGATGGTATTCATAGGCCAGAGATACCCGGGGAAGCCGAACATCCACTTGGCAACAACAAGTGGTCGCGGTGGCCAGGCCACAATCGGCGGCAACTTGATGGTTTCGGCTGGCCGCCAATCTCCGTTGGCATCGCGTGGGGTCACAGTCTCGGTGGCCATCGGCTTGCTCCCGGCAAAGCTTGATCAAGATCATAGAATAATCGAAGTGAACGAGGCGTCAAAACAGTTGGCCAACCCATCATGCTGCTGTTCACCATCATTCCTGGCGCTATTCACACTCCTGACTTGTTTCTCCCTCGACCGGCTGCCAAGATCTCCAAATACTTGTTTTCCAGGAGCCACATATGACAGCTGCTCCAGCGCCGTCCTTGTCTCAATCCTCCGCCAGCAAAGCGGCGCTGCCGGATGGCACCTATCCAACCACATGTTGGGAGTGTTCAACCAACTGTGGTGCGCTCGCGACCGTGCAAGACGGGCGCGTCGTCAAGTATGCACCGAACAAGGCCAATCCCCACTCCAAGGGTGCATTCTGCATTAAGGGGATCCGCGGTGCTCCGGACCTGACTTACAATCCAAGGCGGCTGCTCTACCCGCAGCGTCGCGTTGGCGCGCGCGGTTCCGGTGAATGGCAGCAGATCAGCTGGGATGATGCGCTCGATGAAATGGCGGAGCGATTTGCAGCTGTACGCGAAAAGTTTGGTGCAGAAGCCATTGTCGGAGCCACGAGCGGTGCCAACTTTAGTCGCAGCCTGATGGTTGCCCTGATGATGCGTTCAATCGGTAGCCCCAATTGGATGATCAATCAGGATCTCTGCGGTGGATGCCGAGCGGTGTCAGACAAAATTACCGGTCTCGGCATCGGCCGCGGCGAAGATATCGACAATGCTAAGTGCCTTCTCATTGTCGGGCGAAACTCTTATGCAGCCGATCCCATTGAATGGACGAAGATCAAAGCGGCCAAGGCACGTGGGGCAAAGATCATCGTCATCGACCCCAAGCGGATACCCGCCGTTGACCTGGCCGATATCTGGTTGGCCCCCCGGATCGGAACTGATGCGGCGCTCGCTCTGGCGATGATTGATATCCTGATCAAGGATGGACTTTATGATCGGGAATTCGTTGATGCACACTGTCATGGATTCGAAGAGCTGAAAGCCAGAGCCGCCGAATTCTCACCGCAACGTGCTGCGGACATAACCGGGCTGGCCGCTGACGACATTGTGGCTGCGGCCCGGCTCTATGGCGATGGTCCCTCAACGTTTGTCTCGGGGCACGGGATTGATGCATCGAGCGTGGGCGTGCAGACGTTCCGCGCCTTCCACGCCATGGTCGCGATCAGTGGCAATCTTGATCGCAAGGGCGGCAATCTGCGGTCACGGCAGCCCCAAGGCTTCTCGAACTACATCGAAGTCCTCCATCGTCCCGAGTTCCGTTTGTCTGCAGCAACCGAGGCTCGGACACTAGGTGCGGACCAATACCCGCTCTGGGCCGGCGCTCGCGGCTGGCAGACGGCATGTCATAATCCGACAGTGATCAACGCGATGCTGACGGACAAGCCCTATCCCGTGCGAGCGGCTTACGTCAGCGGTGTCAATATCGCTGTCACCTATCCAGACACGCAGCGCACAATCGAAGCGCTTAAGTCGCTTGATTACCTCGTGGTCGCGACGCACGACATGAACCCGACAGCACAGTGGGCCGATCTTGTGCTGCCCAAAACCACAACGCTTGAAGAAGAGGAAGTCTCTTTCATGCCGTCCGCGCATGCTGTCCTATTCACCCAGGCGGTCGTCTCGCCAGTGGGCGAAGCGCGCGAAGAGATCGATATTGCCGTCCCGCTTCTAGATCGTCTCGAAAAGCGCGCCGCGTTAACAAAACGGTTTCTGCCATGGCGTAGCCAGCGCGAGTTCAACACATTCCTTTTAGGCGACACCGGCATCACGATCCAGGAGCTGGAAGAGCGCGGCTATCATCAGGTTGCAACCGGCACTCAACAAGCCAAACCAATCCCGACTAAGACAGGCAAGTTCGAACTCTATTCAACGGCCTTGGAAAGTATTGGCGAAGATCCTCTGCCTTGCTTCGTCTCCCCGCCGCGCGATGACAGGGGCCAGGACATCCGAAAGCGCTTCCCCTTTACCCTCATCACGGGCGATCGTGAGAAGAGCTATCATCATTCGCGTTTCAGAGATCAGGCTTGGGCGCAAAAGGTTTCTCCGGACCCTCGGCTGGTTATGCATCCATCGACAGCCGCAGAGCTGTCACTCGAAGACGAGTCCTGGGTCAGACTGGAGGTCGAAGGAACTGGGCGCAGTTGCCAGCTTCGCCTTAAGCTCTCTGAGACGACACCACCCGATGTTGTCAGTACCGGTATGGGGTGGTGGCGCCCGGAAGGTGCAACCGATGGGACGATGGGGGCCATCGAGATCAACATCAACGCAGCCTTATCCTATGAGGGGCCTTTTGATCCGGTCACAGGCTCGTCCGCGATACGTGGCCAGCTCTGTCGCGTCGAGGCGATCGACTGAGGACCACTGGGCCGCAAACGTGGTCGGCTAGTTGCACAATCCGGGAACGTGGTTTGCTCATCACGGAAAAGCGTGTCACGTTCAATCTAGTGAATCGGGAGCCAATCAAAATGACTGACGACACGACCATTCTCGAGGTTTTCAGCGATTACGTTTGACCATGGTGCTACCTCAGTACCGTGCGTATTGAAAACATCGCCAAGGCCTATAACGTCACGCCGAAGTACATTCACTTTCCCCTGCATCCCGACACGCCGCCCGAGGGACGCTCCCTCGAAGATCTGTTTGGGACAGGGTCGGAGGGTATCGCGGCCAAAAACGCGCAGATGAAAGCGTTAATGGAGGCCGAAGGTCTGCCTTATGGTCCGCGCTCTCACACCTATAACAGCCGGCTGGCCCAGGAGCTCGGAGCATGGGCTGAGACCCAGGACGGGGGCAGTGAGATCCACGACGCTTTGTTCAAGACCTACTTCGTCGAGAACCGCAATCTGCATGACGTCGATGTTCTGCTAGACGTCGTCGAGAGCGTGGGTCTGTCTCGGGAGGGTGCGCAGTCGGTTCTTTCCGACCGCACGTTCAAGGATGTCGTTGATGCAGACTGGGCCAAATCCCGCCAGTACGGTGTGACGGGCGTACCGACATTCGTTACCGGGCAACGCGGCGTCGTTGGCGCCCAGCCTTACGAAGTGATTGAACGCCTGCTGGTAGAGGCAGGGGTGCCCAAACGCTGAAACAATACTGGTCAAAGCCTATGAAAGAAACGCGGGCTTTGACCAGAATTCCCCGGCTTGCCACCTGCCGCTCAGCTATCGAGAAATTGTTGAAACTCGATGAGATAACCGTTCGGGTCTTCGACGAGAAACGCGTAAATGCCGAACTTGTCGTTTCGCGCGGGCGGGCTCTTGCATGGCGCATTGACCGCTGTCAGATGAGTGTACCAGCCATCGACATCATCCGTGAGCAGGGTCAGCATGCCACCGCGCGGTTCCACCACGCGCCAATCCAGGGCGACACAAACACCGACATAATTGGACGGCTTAAGTTCGAAGATGCGCGCCACACCGGCGTCGCGCCATAGCTTCAATCCCAAGACATCGGCATAGAAAGCACATGTTGTGTCCAGGTCATCCGTATAGACCCAGGTAATGGTATCGTTGATCGCGGGCGTCTGTGACATGTCACTTGGGTCCGTAGAGGCTTCAAACACGGTTCTGAAGCGCTCGTGATATCAGTCGCTATGACGGGTGCAACACGTCGGCGTTGACGCACGCCGCAGGGATGTCGTAGGAACGAGGCCTTGCGCGGTCATGTTGTACTTCGAAGAGGCTGAGGTTATCAGCTGGTCAATACAACCTGATCTGGCGCTGGTATGATGGCGGAGCGTGGCGCAGCCTGGTTAGCGCACCAGTCTGGGGGACTGGGGGTCGCAGGTTCAAATCCTGCCGCTCCGACCAATGATTTCATTCACCAGCATCTTGTTTCACGTGAATCATTGCGGGGCGCGGCGGCATTGAATGGGACTGCCCCACAGCCCACGTGTTGCGGACTGACAGCCCGCAAGCGCCGCGCCACAGAGCCGACCACATTCACCACGCCGAGCAAGCCTATCTGACAACCAAGGTAGGGATCTTGGTGTGCGTCAGAACCTTGGTGGCTTCACTGCCCACCAGAAGACGTTCAAGCCCGCTCCGACCGTGTGATCCGACCACAATCAGATCCGCACCAATATCATCGGCCGCTTGAATAATGCCGTCGTAGGGATAGTGGTTGTCCTTGTGCACTGTGTGGCAGGTCACGCCCTTGGCTTCCGAACTCGTTTTCACTGTGGCCAGGACGTTTTCCGCATGAGCCTTGGTGCGCTCGCGATAGGCCGATGGGTCAATGACATTCATCGTGCTGGTAAAGGCGATGGCCTCGTAAGGCTCGGTGACCACGACGGCCGTGAGCTCCGCGCCGAGTGCTTTGGCCAGCGCAATGGCTTGCTCCGTTGCCTTCACGGCAATCTCGGATCCGTCCGTCGCAGTCAGGATGTTCTTGTACATGGCGGATAATCCTTTTCTCGTCATGAAACTGATGGAGCCATTGATGGGGCCCGGCCATAGGGCGGGCGCGAAGACGCGGTAGCATCGGTCCCGCCTCCCGATATTCATTACGATAGTTCGCTGCCAGACCGGCCGCCTTGAGCTAGATCACAAAGCGAGGCACGCTTTGAACTGCGCTTTGCATGGGGCAATGGACTGGAGTTCCGAGCCAGTTTTGCGCAGCCGCAGGATAGAGCTTGCAATCGGGCCGAACAATCCGTAGTTACGGTGCTTCAGGCGGTTAGGAGACGTGGCCGAGTGGCTGAAGGCGCTCCCCTGCTAAGGGAGTATACGGGAAACCGTATCGAGGGTTCGAATCCCTCCGTCTCCGCCATTTGCCTGTAATCCCCTGTAAGCTCTGAGGTAATAAACAGGCAAAAAGTCCAATGAAATAGCGAGTTTACGGCGGGCTGGCTGTCGAAAAAGTAAGCTGAGGTAAGCTGTGGTAAGCCCCTGTTGACGGTTTGAGTTAGTAGTCTAATTAGTACCCATGAGGGCCGCCGATTCGATACTAACACCGTCGAAAGTATACACGCCGTTGCTTGCTGGAAAGGCTGCAATGTCGAGCGGTGCTAGGTATCGCAACGGTCTATCACCATCAAAAATCAGGGCCATAAAGCCAGCCGAGAAGCGGCGACGCTACGGTGATGGCGATGGCTTGTCTTTGCTCTGCGATCCCGCTGCCAAGGGCGGAAACAAGCGTTTTGAATGGACTGGCACCGTCCGCAATCTCGCGGGCGGCATTGGTAAGCCGGTCACGATTGGGATCGGCAACACGCGAGATGTGACGCTAGCTGATGCGCGCGCGTTCGCCCAACTCTACAGGATGGCATGCGCCAAGGGCATAAACCCGCGCGAAATCAGTATCGTCGTTGACAAAGACGGTCGACCGTTCGTGGATGATTGGGCGCCTGCTGTTCCACCACGGATTGAAAGCCGGTCGCCGGTCTTTTCAGATGCGTTTGAGGAATTCTACGCATTCAGACGGCAAGATCTGACCAATGACAAGTTCGCCCGCCAGTGGTTGAGTGAGGTCGAGCGACACGCTTACCCGGTTCTGGGTGGCCTCCGGGTTGCTTCGATCACGCATGTTCATTTGGGCAAGGTGTTGCAGCCGATTTGGCGGACCAAGGCTGACACCGCCAGCAAGGTGGCGCAGCGTTTAAACGCTTTCTTCGACTTCGCAACAGCCAAGGGATGGCGCACGGGTGATAACCCGGTGACGATTGCAAGATCGCTTTTGAGGCCGCAGCCAAAAGGCAAGCAGAAGCCCCGACCAGCTATGGACTGGCGACGGATTCCAGAGTTTTGGCAGGCAATTGATGACCTTCCGAACGAGCCGCAAACGCTTCTAGCTTTGCGGGCCATTATCCTGACGGCCAGCCGATCGCAGGAAGTGAGGCTTGCTAAGCTGAATTGGATTGATGCAGAGCGAAACGCATTGGTTCGGCCTGCTAAGGTCATGAAGTCGAGAGACGACCACGCGGTGCCAATAACGCCTGTCCTGGCGACTGTGATCGATGAGGCGCGGAAGCGGTTCAAGGTCCGGGCAAGCGATTTGATCTTTCCGGGGTTCACTCCGGGCGGGCCGTTGTCTGATTCTGCGCTGTCCAAGCTGATGCGCGACGCCGGATATCAGAACGTCGCTGTGCCGCACGGGTTCCGGAGCACATTCATTGATTGGGCAGCTGACAACGGTCATTCGAGTGACGTCGCAGAGCGGCAAGCGGCGCACGCGCTCGACAAGGTCCGGGGCGCTTATGAGCGCACCGATCTGTTCGAACGGCGGGTTCGCTTGATGCACCTGTGGGAAACGTACGTGACAACTGGACGCAATGAAGGGGTTTGAGCAGATATTGCTCAATATTTCAGGGTGTTACGGCTCTGGATTCGTGTTGCGTGCGAACAAATATTTTTGTCCGCCTGCGCATCAAAAAGCTGAAAATGTTGCTGCATGTGCAGGAAGATACGCAAAATGCGTATTATTTCAATGGGTTAGTCAGTCATCCATCTGGTTTCGGTTTGCGTTTTCCGAGTTTTCGCGCGAGTTGTGTCTAAAGATTCGCAGGGAACTTGTAGCAAAGGAGCGCAGTCGTGGCGTCACACAATCATCCGTTTGAGGATCTGGACGACTCACCACTTCAGTTCATCAAAGATGGCCGTATCAAGCGTTGGGTGTATGCCGAAGATGTGGCGCGCGATTTGGGAGCCAGCTGTCGGCAGATCATCACGAAGCTTGAAAAGGCGGGAAAGATACCGTCGTTCTCTCGTGGTGTCGGTCGGCCACGCATCGCAGTTCTCGTTTGGGATCGCTTCATGGTCGAGAACTTCGGCGTGCACACATACTTGCTGTCGAAGTCTGGTTTGAACGATATCGCCGATGAAGATTCCTTGGAGCGTATCGCTGAAATTGAAGCGCTCATTGCAGAAGTCGAGCCGGGAGACAAGCCGGTCATGTTTGCTTCTGAAGTTCTGGCGGGAGATGCCCGCGACAGGGCGCAGCGAGCAGCACGCGCCACGGAAAAGCTCGTGAAGCAGCAGCAGGCGGCCAACTCGAAAGGCGGCAAGAGGCGCGCTTTGGTGCCGAGAAATCCAGATTACCGGGAGGACTCGCCAACCGCATAAGTCAACGCCAGCAGATTGAGTAAGTAGCCCCAGAAAGTCCAAAGCCCGCACGTGGGCGGGCGTTTGGGGGAGTTTGTAACCGGTTATTGAGCCAACCGGAGCCCGTTAGTCGCTGTGAGACGAAACGGGCGAGTTAGTGAGTACCCAAGCAAATCAGCGGCAAGGAAGGCCCGCAAAAATAGGAGACATCACTATGTACGATGCCGTACATGGTTCGCTGACGCACGTCAATTGCGTCGAATGCGGAACCAGACAGCAAATAACAGAGTCGCGCAACGATTGCAAAAAAAATCGACGTTTTGAAGTTGATTTTTCTAATTTAGAGCTGCGATTCGACCTATCAGAGCAAAATTTTCCCAACCAGAGTGGTTTTGCGCAGTGGTTCCCGAATATGGGGAAAACCCCGACCGAGCCACTAGCAGACAAGAATACTTATCAAGCGCAAGGCAGTGCCAGCGGGCCGCCGGGTGGAATCACCGACCAATCAGACCAGCAAGAAAAACACGGCGCCAGCTCGCAATCCGGTGATGTTCAGCAAATGTCCAAGCCAGACCGCCCGCGCGGCAGACCGCGTAAGCGGGAATGCCCGCCAACGCCACACACAGAGGAATTCGAAGACCTCGTGAGGCGGATCAGGGAATTGCCGCCAAAACAGCGCCAGCAGGCAAAAGAGCAGGCATTGACGACGATCCGCGCAGATCGACGACTGACCCGCCTGGATCGCGAGATTGCATATTATCTCGTTTCTAGCGTGAACTGGTCTAAAGGTTTCTGGTTTAGCAGTCAAAATTGCATTGCGGACAAAGTGCATTGCTCGGCGCGCAGTGTTCGGCGCGGAATTGTGCAACTTGAAAGATATGGTCACATCGCTGTCAGGCGACATGAGTATTTCCGCCAGAAACAGCTTGCCAATGATTACGCAATGCCGGGCTTGGTAGCTGAATTAGACCTAGCGGTTGAACAGCCAAAACCAAGTGACCCACATGTCGAGGGGCTACGGACAGAAAAATCAGAAACTACGGACAAAAATTTAGAAAAGCTACGGACAGAAAATTCGGGGGCTACGGCCAACAAAATGTTTTCTTGTCCTAAGCCTACGGACTCCAGTGTCCTACCAACACTTGAAAGATCAGAAGATTCTTCACTACGTTCAGAATCTAAGACTCTGCAAAATCAAGAAATTGCTGATGCGGAATTTTCTGAGGTAGAAACAAAACCAACAGAGCAAGCGCCTACGAGTGGCCAGCTGGTGTTGCAAGACATTGAACCGCCGCAGCAAGAGCCGCAAATCCGAGCCTTAGTGTTGACCGGTTCGTCCACGCCGCCGAAAGTTCATGGTCGGTTTGATTATGGCGCGGAGTTCGACGCGTTTTGGAAAGCCTACCCAAGAACACCGCATCGAAAAGACAAGATTCAGGCGTGGAAATGGTTTGTGGCGATAACATCGGGACAAATGGATGACCCCAACGAGGGCTCGCCAATTACGATCACCGCTGCGGAGTTGATCAATCGAGCCGAACGTTACGCCAGGACCAATCCAGAGTTGCGATATGTGCCTGCACCTTTTCGGTGGCTGCGCAATGCTCAATTCTGGGGTGACGCTTGGGACGGCTTTATAGCAAGTGAGAACTACACGCTGACCCCACGAGGATCGCCCGAACACCAACCGTTGCCGAGCAATCATGGCGGTTCTGACTGTGCAAACAGCGAAGCGCTCACCCCGCAACAGGCAGAGCTTGAAAAGCTCTATGCCGATTATTCGTCCGGCTTGATCAAACCCAAAGAAGACCGGGCGGCTATGGTCCGCCAGACTCGCGAGATGGTCGCGGAGCTGGTAACCTTGCCAAGCGCAGAACACATCGAGGCCGTCCGCAAATCGATGGTTTCACTTGATATCGAAACCAAGGCCAACATCGGGCCGCATGATGTGCTCAAAAACTTACGCCAGCCAGAAGCAGAGTGCGAGCGACAAGCCAAGGCCGCAGAGCGTGTAGCGAACTATAAGAAGCTACCCGAAGTTGCGCCAAAGATGCAGGAAACGATCGCCCGGTTCGATGAATACGCCAACCAGCTGTTCAACCGAGAAGCGAATAGAATCAAACAAGCTGAAACCAATTCGAACCGAATTGGATGCATGATCAGTGCGATAAAAAAGATCGAGCATCAAAATATCAGTTACGACGATCGTGCAGCTACTCCAACTGACGAATTCATCGACTGGATGCAAGAAAATGCGCTGTCGATGGTGTCCGCGCCATGGTTTGAGCTGTTGAATTCTAAACAGAACACAAACGGCGAATTCGTTCCGAACACCGAGAAAATCGACATTGAAATCAACGCCAAGCCTTACGCACCAGACTGGCCGTTTAGCAGCGCCTATCAGTGGCAGGAAATGAATAGAAGAAATGGACAGTAGCAATGGTTAGGTTAGGCACACTTTTCGCCGTGACGTCGCGCAAGGGCGTGAAATACTTTCGAGGCAGGCTCGGCGATGCGAACATAATGATATTTCGTGATGATGAGCCAGCTGCGAACGGCCAAACAACCTACGGTGCGTATATTGCCGAGCGTCGTGAGTACAAAGTCTCACGTTCCGAAGTAGGAAACGGCGCAGGGGGGCGCAGAGAGCGCGAAGAGCTGGCTCGGCAACATGTTCACGCCCCAGTCACGGGAACGCCGCCAGCGAGCGAATTTGAGCCGGGAATTGACAGTTTCGGAGATCCGGGCGGCTATCAGCTGCACGGGCAAAGCGAAACCGACGACGAATTGAATGATGCCGTGCCGTTCTAATCAGACGCAAACGCGATAAATCACAATTGTCAGAGGGGTTCGAAGTAGAGTGTCACAAGTTGTTAGCCTGCAAACCGGCAACGCGCATGAATGTTTGTACGCGCCGCCCGCCAAGCTGCGGAAGCGGGACGAGCGGTTTAAACGCGCCGAAGAAAATCTCAACTTCCATGCAATCGCGGTGATTGGAACGCTGCAACCGGTTTGGATGTCGCCTAATCGGACCGCCTTGCCGTTGCACCTGTACATGACAGCTGATCCGCGCGCCTATGCCAAGCGCCGCGATCTTGGTTGGCATGAGACTGTGTTGCATAGCGCGCCATGGGTAAGAGGCCACTTTGACTGCACGCAACTACTAGCGCATGTGAAAGACGTTCTCGGCGACGGCTTCGAAATGTTGCGCAATGGCACGGCATCCAAAGAATGGACTGATGTTAGCGCGTGGCACGCGGAAGTCGTGATTGAATCAGCTGCTGATCAAATGGGTTTGCAGTTGTACAATTGGGCCGAGAAAGACGAAGTCGTCATGGCAATGGCGACTGAAGAGCTTAAGCGGCATATCGGTGGAGCGTTGTGATAGTGATGGCAAACGCCAATCGAATTGCAGCGGTCGCCGGTGCATGCCGTCAAATCGCTTCATCGAAGCATAGAGTTGGGAACTAGGCGCTTCTTGTCTCGTAACAGGCGGTGGATTTTGACGCATAGCCGCACCAAACCCATTGGAATGTTGTAGAAAACAACATCTCGTAGGCAATCGTAGTGCCACTGAGATGCCCCGCTTCTCTCATTCTCTTCGCACTTCTCACACTTGCCGATAGTCAGTAGTTGATCGAATGCCTCCGAATGCTCAAGATCATTGAGGTGCTTGATGACGCTGGGTATATTCATAGCTTGCCGCGTTAAGTCATCATAGAGCTGCCTTTTTGGACGATCCCACTGGACTGATGGATTGGATACTTCCTTATTCAATTCATCTCGTTCCGTTGCAATTTCATTCAAACGCTCCTCCAGTGACGCTATTATCTCCATTCTGCGGTCTTTATCGCGAAGGTCACGTATCGCGATGCCATATAGAAACAGCCGCACGTCGCCGTGTAGGCTATTGGCATATACGACCAAGCATTGATTTAAGATGCTAATATCTCGCAAGAACTCGATAAATTTCGAGGCCGTATTGTACGAAGGAACAAGCACTATAGGCAACGACTCAGAGAGGGTTCGGTCTTTGGTAAAGCGCGATGAGTTCTTGGTGTCGTCATTGTCTTTTTGGAAAGCCAAGGCGCGGAAAACCGACGGATCATAGGCATCATAGCAGATTGGTATAGCAATATTGTACTTCTCACCATTGAGCTCGACATGGTATATTGGAAAATGTCTACCTGTGGGGCCAAGAATGTTTTCCCCGAGAGGTCGAGATGATGCGAATTTGTAGTGCCACTGAGGCGAACAATCCTCTCCTCTTAGCTTTCTAGCTACCAATCCTCGATTGTAAGGCCCATCATGGCGACTGCCCGAGAATAAGAGGAAGTCATGATCATTGTGGCGATTGCAAAGTTTCTCAATTCGCGCTTCTGCTGATTTCTCATCGGTGCAATCGGGGCCATGGGGCATGGCAAACTCAGGCGCCATGACAATGTCAGCGTGATACGCCAAAGCGTATTCAAGTTTCTTCTCTAAATCGTCCCAGCGGGTTCGAAGCTCGGCGTCGAGCTTGTCTTCGCCGACGCGGAAACAGCATGTCCTGCCGGTCGCTGCAACGGGCACTTGCTGTCCCATGCGTTTGAAGATGACATCGTTGTCAGTGTGAGGTATCTGCTCCAATGACTCACCCATTACTGAGCCACTGTTTTGAAGCGCAATTGGCACTCGATGACCTATCGCTGCAATGCGGATGCGATCCGGTAATTTCTCTACACTTCTCTCTTCAAAAATGGTGCGCCCGCGATCTTCCGTGCGAGCGCCGTCAATAATCCCACCAACTGGTGACAATGCCCTTCGCAACTTGTACTCATTTCGCGCCGAGGTCGTCTCACCTACAGGTGGGATGCGGCGCATGAGATCTCCGAACTCTCGAACAAGGTTGCTAACAAGCTCCTCTTGAAAGCTACGCCGTTCCGCCGCTGCATTCCAGTACTCTTCGTCAAGCTTCGCGACGAGCTGCTTCAGCCGGTCGCTCAAGACAGGGTTGGGTGGGTTGACCTCCCGAAATTGAGGTGGGTTGATCGACCCATCTACGTCACTCAACGCTGCTTTGAGAGTATTCGTGCGTTCAAAAAAATTGGCTAGCAACTCGTTATGGTATGCATCTACGGTCTTGTCGTTTATTAGAAAAGGATCGATCAGAATTAGATCTTCAAAGTTATCCAATATCTCCCCCTAGGCTTCTATATAATGCTCTTTTGGATGCATCATATGTGCCCAGTGTGGAAGAACTCAAGTTTCGAATGAACTGAGGATTTGTTTCTCACAGTTTACCGCGTATTCTGTGGCCAGATGTCGACTCACGCTGCGGGCGCCAGACATCGTTCGAATTGACTCAACCATACCTGGCACTTTGATGGCTTGCTCATACCCTAGGTAGCCAAAGGGATAGGTGAAACCGGTAATCTGGCGTATGGCTGGTTTGCCAGTTGAAAGCCCGCTGATGTCATCGCTGGTTTCAACGTAGAGCGCAGCGGCCTCTTCAATTTCGGTGGAGAATACTAATCTTTGCTCGGTGTTCATTTCGCCTATGAACCTATCTAGCAAGACTTCCTGCAATAGGTTCGAGCCACCATCAAAATCAACGTCCGCCTTGGTATTCCCGGATTCGGAGCCCTCATCGAGCCTATCCAAAAGCTCGAGGAACGGTTTATGGTCGTTATCAGTCAATGAGACAACAATCCTCTGCGGCATCAAATCAATTTCCGCTTCTGCATCAATAGTAGCTCTTAATCCGGTCGAGAACGCTTGAAACAACGGGAGCATGGCGGACTGGCCCATTGCCTCCATAAGAAGCAATAGACTGCTTGCAGCCTCTATTTTCGTCGTCAGATCTCTCTCGGCCCAGCCTTCGCGAGGAAGGGCATCTAAGGACCACCATAGCTTAGTTAGACTAGTATCATCCACAATCGAGCAAGCTGTAAAAGTGGGCCGAGCTCTCAGCTCAAATTCTATTGGTTCGTCTGGATCGGTGCCCACAAAGTTGATCTGCATTGAATGCTGAGGCAGGTGTGCGACTAATAACTTGCGCAGATTTGGATCGATCCGCTCCATCTCATCGGATAGCGAAAGTCGCTGGAAGTCTGCCTGAGAGCACTGGATTTCATTGCGCAGCTGAAAATTTCCGAACCTTTGGCTGTCAATGGTCGCATTGAACGCGTCTGGAACTCCAGAAGTAAATAGTTCTGTGCCTTGGGTAGCTTCCGCCGCCGCAGTTATTTTTTGAGGTACACCATCTTCAGGGATCCCCAATTCGTCGGGGAAAGAAGTTCGTGCAAAGCCGCCAATGCGGCATACGGAAGTATCGAAGCCCATCGTCCTCAAGCCCTTCGCTGCCGCTTAAAACGCCCCCAGAGCTTCACCACTAGCTTCAGCGCGAAACGCGATCTTCAGCGCTCGAAGTGTGACAAAAGTGTGGCAAACATAAGATATTAGTGTGTAAAACATATCAATAGGTAAATCTCGCGCAGGTTGCCAAATAGTTGAGCAGAAACCACAATATTCGACAGATGAGCACTGTTCATAACTTTCGAATGATTGTGTACGTGGGCCAATGTGAAAGCTGCGATGTTCCATAATCACCTGGCTAATGATGAGTGGCGTGGGACTGCAGCAACTGTGCAGGCGCCATCAACTCAGCGCGCCAAACTGCCGGATTGTTACCGTTAAAATTGTCACGTTTTGGGAAATAGTTCGTTGCAAGTTTGATTGCATGGCCCGCCGATGGTCACTGGCAAATTGCAAACAGTCTCCTCAAAGTCGTTGTTGAATTGGTAGTGCAAACTGTCATCGCTGCTACATTTCGCAATTCTGTTAGTAGATATCTTCCATTTGTAGTTTGCGGAACCCTCACAATGGAACCCCGAAATTTGTCTCAAAAATCCGAAGCTTTGCCTGGGCATCTCTCGATCACTTATTGCTTGGTCGAAATAGGAGCGTCTATTGCCTATAGACGGAGGTGCTGGGTGCTTTTGTAGTGTGAATATCTTGCGGTTGGGCGACAAATTCTGAGCGAGTGGCCCGATAAGCGACTCCAAGCCCAGTAATGGATTTTATCGCGTGCAAGAGGGAAGACAAGAATGGCAACGGAACGCGATGTCGAATTCCTCATGTCAGAGATCAACGAAGTTTCGATACAGTACGACGAATGGATCTCGATTCTGCATGATCCGGACGATGAGACTGATCCAGAAGTGATCGAAACCAACCTTTCCGCGCTTGCCGGTGAAGCAGTCTCGCTGATGGTTGAGCTCAGCTTTGCCGGTGACGCTGATACTGCCGCCGAAGTTATCGAACATGCACACGGTGTGCGAAAGGACTTTCTGCGCACGCTTAAGATTATTCGCGGCGAATTGACTGACGACAATCCTGCAAAGCCCGCAATTCAGCCTGCAAGAGTCAGGCCCAGCAAAAACGTGCTGCCTTTCCGACAAATAACCTAGGGCAGTCAACGCTGCGTCTGATCTTGGAGATTTCGTGTTTGACAGGCCGCGTTCTGCAATCGCGATACAGGTGTTCTTGTTTGTTCTGATGACCGGTGGCTGGCGCAGCTACCATAGACCTTGTCAGCTGAATTCAGTTGTTCCTGCGCTGGAAATCTCCAAGGATCTGGTGTTGATAGAAGTTCAGTATCAGACGCCGATGCAGGGAGTTCTCTATGCGCCTAATAATGCTAGTGATGGGGATCGCCATCGGGTTGGCAATTGGGGCGCCAGCGTTTGGAATATACTGGGATTTTGCTATAAGCGGGCTGGAGCGACACGCGATCCTGCTAGTCTCTTCCCTCCTATTTGCCACGATACTAATGCTCGTCATCTTTACGTTGGGACGAAGGGTGTTGCTAAGATTGATGGGGGTGAAAGACTTCTCAGCAAAAGAGATTGCGGATCGTGCTAACGAAGTAATCTGGAGCGTGGTTGATGGAGATCGCGAAGAGCTCCAGCATCGATCAGGGGAGCTACTTCGACAAAGTGCAGCACTGATTACATTCACCCAATTCTATAAGTGGATGTTTGGAGTGTTGCTCACCATCATTGTTGGGCTCGGGGGAGCCTTGGGCACCATCGTACTGCTTAAACAGAACGAGAAAATAGGTGAGCAGACCAAGGTCTTAGAACGACAGCGCGAAATTGCTGAAGAGGAATTGACAACAACGCGAACAGCAGAGCTTGATAGGATTGCTGAGGCACTGAAGTCATTCTCAACAAGCCTTACCGATAGTGATCGCTCAAACCTGTATGCAGTCTTCAATCGTTGCCGTGACATTAGTGAAAACACGAGACCTAGCCCCGAGCTGAATCAGAACTTGGTGTTTCGAATAACAACGGTACAGAACAGGATTGCTCTGGCGCTAAGCACAGCGCAGACCTCACGCCAGCATCACCGTATATTGCGATCGCAGGTATTCCGCATGATTGTGCAGTCTGGGATGCCTTTAGCTGCATTTGATGCCTCGTCAATTCAGAGAATTGATGCGGCCAATCGGGTGTTCGTGAGGCCTGACATCAGCTCCTTCGATGCCAAGGAGTCAAATTGGAGTGGCGCTCGCTTTGTCGGTCCATGCATCTATTACAGCAACTTGACGCGATCATCTTTCAAATATGCCAGCTTCGAGCAAGCCAAGCTATCGAGCGTAAACTTCGCAGAGTCCGACTTAAGCGACGCCACGTTCGAGAACTCAACAATAGACGGTGGAGGCGTTCGTCTAGGCTTGAGCTATGATGGTCTGAAACCGCCCAGAGACATCAAGGCTTTGCGTTTGCGGGCAGGTCTACAGGCCAAGCAACGGCTTCAGTCCGCAGAGACTTGGTGGCAATGGTTGTTGGAGCACGTGTCGAGATTCGGTGCCTATTTCCAGGGAGCCAATGCAAAGGCATTCGATGGACCGATTGACGGTTTGCCGAGACGAAGCGATCACACCGATCCAGACCGCTTTGTCAAAACTAGAACTGGGTCTTTCATAATGGCGCTCATGCCCGAAGTTTCGTTTGTTGGCGGTTCCGTCACGAGCACGTCGTTCGCTCTTGCCAACATGCAGCGTGCGCAATTCGTCGAGACCAGATTTGAAAGTGTCACCTTTAGGGGTGCGGATCTGTCAGGATCGAGATTTCCAGGTGCTCTGATCAGAGGCGACATGTCATTCGCCAATGCAAACATGACTGACGTGGATTTTCGTCTGGACAGGAAGTCTGATCTCTCGGGGGCGTTATTTGAGGGAGCATCTATGAAGCGAACACTAGTTGATGGACTCGATTTTGGGAGCAATAAATCACTACAACTAAGACAGCTGCAGCAGGCTTGTGTTGCCAGTGACAACTATCCGAGGTGGCAAGGAAAGACTATCAAACTTAAGAAGTGCCCTGACCCAAACGATGCACCACAAGGGCAATAGCTGACGCGGTAATTAGGATCCGCAATCCCTAGAGAGTGTGGCAGGGCTTATGTCGGGTGTATCGAGTTTCCCATATACACGATAAGACCTGTTATTGAACAGCCCGCTAATTTAGAAACTACGCATTTTGCGTACATCGATGCGCAGCATTATCTAGGGCTGTGAAAAAAACAAAAAAAATTACGAAACCTTAAAATAATAGTTGACGCCAGAAACCGTTTGAGTTAGAAAACATCATGGCAAAAGTCCGCGCGAAACTCGTTTTCGGCGGGCTTTTTTGTTTTTGAAGGTGGAAAAATGGAACACAATCAGAAAGTTAGCGAGGTTTCACAGCCAAAACCAGATGCGTTTGTTCGATTGAGCGACTTTACGCGGGCGTGGGGCCTTACACGATATGCCGTTGTGCAAATGGCTGCGAATGGCGACTTGCCACAATTGCAGCGTTGCGGCGTGCGCACGCAAGGTTGGCCGCTTAGCGAGATTTCCGACCACTTGCCAGCAGAATAAAGATTTCGTCCGTTGGGTGAATGTTGCCGGTCCATTGAATTATGGTGCCCCGGCGTAGGCGAGGCGTTTTCAAGTTGGCGCCACGTCCGAAAGCGAGCGATGCGGCTTTTGCTGGTTTCCGGCTAATCCCTGACTGCATCGCTCGCGCTTTCTCGAATTGGCAGCGCGTTTGAACACGTGCGCCATGTTAGATGCCGGTCACTTGCTGATGGGTTCGGGGGTGGCCGGTGCGCGCCAGCATTCGCACGCGGGGCGCGCGGCGCGGTCGGTTTCGAGAGGGCCGACCGCGCAATGAATTCCGGCAAGCCAAGAATGCCCTGGCAAACCGGGATCGCGCTTTGTTCGACCTTGGCGCGGCATGCCGGGGCTGGCTTGCTTCTTGTCTGGTAAGCCAGCCCCAACCTTTGAGGCAATCCATGAACATGAAACGCGTGTTTGCAACGCACGAAGCGGCGCATGTTGTCGTGTACCGATCGTATGAAATCCAGGTGGTGCGGGTTGCACAGGAAGCTTGCGAGCTGGAATGTTGGGTGTCTGCGCTGGACCGTGTGTGGTCTCGACGTGCTCAAATTATCGCCGTTGCAAAACGCTTGCTCAAAGTCACGAGACTAAGCGGCGACGATGTTGATTTGATCATGGCGGACCATGAATTGCGGTCCGACACCATGGCCGACGAAATACGCCGCGCTGCGGTTCGCATCAAGCGACCCTATCGGCGCGTGCGTTGTTAGTTTGTGCTTCCACGCGCAAAACGCAAGCCGGATGGTCTTACTCCGGATCGCGTACCGGCTTGCACTAAAATTCATTCGCGGGGTGGTCGGACTGGGCAAGGGTGATTGTGCCCGGTCCGACCAGACTTTTATGGAGACTCAAAAAGATGAGTGACGAAATCAAAGAGCTTCGCGACCAGATCGCAAGCTTGCAGGAAAAAAATCGCACGTTGGAAGATGCCTATTTGAAGACCGAAGCGCAGCGCGTTGCCGGTCTGGTGTCGACCGATGCAGACCTTACAAGCGGCCTGATCGGCAACCTTGGTGAAGTCATGCACTTGGGCGCGGGGCGTGTCCAGGTTGTTGCGCGAGACAGCGGCGGACAAAGCTTGATGGATTACGCGCGCACCGATGTAGTGCAGCGGAAACTTGGCCAGTTTGCCAAGCACGCGCCGGGCGACGACACAGAAGACGATCACAGCGCGGTCAACTTCAAGCGACCCGGCCAAGCTGAGTTGCAGAAGATGCGACCCGACGAAAAGATTGCATGGCTGAAAGCGGCAACCGATCGCCGCAGAAAGCAACGAGAGCGCGCATGAGTACGCGCGCATGGGATGGCACGGAATCGGGCCGCGATGAGTACCTAAACGCGATCGATGAATTCGACGTTGGGCGTGGTTTCTACAACCCTGACTTTGATGCGGAAGCCGAAACCGCAATTGCTGAATTCCAAGCGGCGACTGCCGAGCTTGATCAAGTCGCCGCAGAACTGCGCGACAACCTCACAACACTTCAAGAGCTGGTCGCACGCATTGAAACGACCGAGACCGAAAACACCGATCTGCGCGCCGACGTAGATCACGTCAAAAGTTTGGTTGGCTGGCTCATCATAGGGCTGAGCGCGCACCTGATAATTGCGCTTATTTGGTAGAGTAGAGTTTTTAGAAAAATGGCTGAACAACTATCGCCGGAAGTGCGCCAAGCACTTGCCGAGCTTAAAGGCATGTCCGCCGAACAGGTGAAGGCATTGCAGCGAAAAATTGGTGTTGCCGATGATGGCCGCGCCGGTCGTGGTACGGCTTCGCGCTTGGTGAGCTTTCGCCGGGAACAGCAGCAGGCCGAAGATCGCCGCCTCCGTGAGCAACAGCAGAAAGCTGACTTGGCCAAGTCACAGGCTGCAGCCGCCAGCAAGAAAGCCGCCGCTGCGGCTGCAACGGCCAAAGCACAGGCAGACGCAGCAGCTGCACAGGCAAAGGCCGCAGAAGCGCAAACCGCTGCCAAACAGGCTGAAATCAGAGCAGCTGAAAAAGAGCGTTCCGACAAGTTGCGCGAAGGCTTGATCACCGCAGCCGGTGCCGGTGTGGGTGTTGGTGCTGTTGTCGTTGGAACGCAGTTAGCGAAAGCCGGTGCGGCCTATGCTGATGCGCGCTTCGTCAAAGCCGTTACCGCCGCGACGCCAACGATCAAGGCGAACGCCAAAAAGGCCGACGCTGTGTTGAAGGCGATCGGCGACAAATCGACAATGACTGCGGCGCAGCGTGTGAAGCTGCAAGGCATCGCGAAAGAAACCAGAATCCCGCGTGCGTCTCGTGGCATCATCCCGGCTTTGGTGTTTGGTGGCCTGTCTGCACGGGCGGGTGTGGCTGCTTTCGAAACCGAAAACGAAATCACACGTGCGGGCTTGCTCGCATTCAGTGGTCTAGAAGCTGGTTTGGCTGCGGGCTCTATCAAGTCTGGCGCGCTGTTCTCTGCAAACCCGACAAAGTCATTGCCCGCGCAGACCGCATCGATTGAAGCGGCCAAGCAAGCGGTGAAGCAAATCCCGGTTGAGCAGCCCAAACCAAAGCGGGCACCACGGAAGACGGCAACGGCCAAAACCGCAACGCCGAATTCATCAACGATGGCGCAGCGTGTGAAGGCTCTTGAAGGTACGGTGTCAAAGCTGAGCAAAGGCGCGATGAAACTCGCACCGGTTGCACTCGGCGCCGCGCTCTTCACATCAATGTTTGGATCGCAAGACGCATCAGCCCGCGACAGCAAGAAAACACTGCTAGAAACAGACACCAGTCTGAGCGCGTTTAAACGCGACTCAACGTTTCGAGCAGCGGACGCGATATCCGGGGGCCTGGTTGGCGCCTTGCTTGCGACCGGTGAGAAGCTGGCAAGCCCTAGTGCGGGTTCAAAACCGCTGATTGCTACGTCGCGGCCTGGAGCTGGTAACGCACGCGCAGACGCAGAGAGAAAACTCGCACTTGCACGCTTGCAGCAGGCCAGACGCCGCCCGGTGATGATGGAAACCGCTCAAGCCGGTGAAGAGTCCATCAATGGTGCAGCTCGCGCCGCCGCAGAAGCACAGCAGCGCAGCAAAACCAAGCGTCGTGTCAATCACCGGAATGTTGATGGCACCGTTTCACGTCTCACAGAAGCGCAGTCACGCGCAGCAAAGAGACGGCGCGGTTAATGGCGGCATTCTCGATAGACCACAAACCAAAGGGTTGGCATCGCAGGTTCAGTCACGCAATCGAAGCTGACAGCCTGGACGATGCCAACATTCAAGCTCTGCGCGATTGCCCGGTTGATTGCGAAGTCAGAACGGTTGCCGAATACGATCACGACCCGGAAATGACGCTCGATGATCTAATCGACAACGAAATAATGAACTGGCTCGCAGCGCTCGCGCACACGGAATGGCACGGGAGCCGAAACGAATGAGCCTTTTCGCCAAAGCAAACAGCGGCGCAGCACTCGCGAACTTGAGCTTCATGCGTCACCCTAAATCGGAGCATCGCGAGTCAGCCTATCGAAGAGAAGCCGAACGCGACCCGCGCGCAACGCCAGCAGAGGCGCAACGCGAAATAGCAAAACGCAGGATGGCTGCAGAAGCAAAGCGACCAGATCCGGTAAGGCGGGATAAGAACGCCGCCAAGCCTATGGCGCGCAAGGCCGCTGCGAAACAGCGTGCCAAGCAAGACAATCAAAAGCAGCCGGAAACGGCAAACCAGAAAATCACTTACGAGACATCCAAAGGCGATGTCATCAAGGTCACGCGCAAGCAGGCAGAGAGCTTTCGCAAGCGTCGTCGATCATAACAGGGGAATTGAACCATGGCGGAAAGCGCACAGGACGCAAAGAAGCCAGCACGCAAGACGGCTGCAAAGAAAACAGCGGTCAAGGGGACTGCATCACGCAAGCCAGCCGCCAAACCGGCAACGGCTAAGAAAACCGCGACGAAGAAAGCGGCGCCCAAAAAGACGGCAAAACCAGCCGCGAAAAAGCCAGCGGAGAAGGTTGCGCATGATAGTCCGAATAATAACGGACCAAAAGCGGGGCCGGGATCTGCATCGACTCAGTTCAAGGTTGGCAACAAAGCCAACCCTAAAGGCCGCCCGAAAGGCAGTCGCAACAAGATCACGCGCCAGATCCGGGAACTGTTCGAAGAGAACGGACCGGAAGTCGCGGCGGCGCTTGTTGCACGAGCGCAGAAAGGTCACGTCGAAGCGGGCCGGATCATATTGGACCGGATCGCACCGGTTCCCAAAACGCCGAAGATTGACCCGGAAGCGCTCGGCAAAATCGACCCTGCAAACATGGTCGAAACGCATGACGTAATCATTCGCGCCCTGATCGATGGCAACCTTGATGCTGAGCAAGCCGGGGCGGTGACTGCACAGCTTGAAGCGCGACGGAAAACAATCGAGATGACCGAGCTTCGCAGCGAAGTCGCCGAAATGAAAGAGCTGTTGCAGAAGCACGAAGAAAGGTTTGCAAGCCATGGCTAGCACCGAGTCAATTCGCAAGCTGCTTGATCAGGCGAACAAGAGTCTGGCCAAGG
The DNA here is from genome assembly GCA_965247245.1 of Hyphomicrobiaceae bacterium. Taxonomy (GTDB): domain Bacteria; phylum Pseudomonadota; class Alphaproteobacteria; order Rhizobiales; family Hyphomicrobiaceae; genus Tectiglobus. The sequence goes on from CBDFGV010000003.1 coordinate 316,641, forward strand.
GGCGACACTCGTTTGCGCCGTTGCAGGTTCCTGACTTTCGCAACTTGCCAGCGCGCGAGCTGGCAATCGAAATGCGGTCGTTCACGCATCAGCTCGGCGAACGATACCATCGAGGGCTTGACCCGGACGGCCTTCCGCTTGAACGGACGGGCCAAAAGCTGACCGCTGCCGACTTTCTCAAGTTCCGAGATGGTCTGAACAAGTCTTGCGGCGCGAGTTGGGTTGATATCAAGCCAACGCCGCAACCCGAACCGACACCGTAGACCAAGGCCGCACGACGCATCAGTCTGCCGAGCGGATCAAGCCTGCTGAACGAAACAAAAGGCAAGTAGTCATGGCCGGATTTGCACCGCGTACCGGATTCCACGGAAGACCAAAGCCGAAAACAACTTGAACCGGCGAGGCGTGTCCCTTGCCGAAAGGGATGACATGAACTTTTCGAAAATCACCAACGACGTACACCGGGCGTTTAAACGCTCTGCGCAGAGCGTCTGCCTGATCGGTCCACTTGTCAAAACAGCGGGCGGCTATACGTGCCATGTTGCTATCGACTGCGAAGACGAACCGGGCCGGGTGCTATCGTTCTATTCAGCCGGTGCGCGCGTCAATGCCGTGATGCTGCACCGGCAAGTCAATCACGATTGCTCGCGACGTTGGAAGACGACACGTGAGTTTTTGAACGGCATCGACTTTGCCGAAGCGGTGCACGCGCGATGGCCGAATGCCAGAACCAAAAACATCCGGGCCGCTTGGCGCGAAACACTCAAAGAGTGTGCGTGACTACCGGCGAGAAAAGGAGCCGCAAGTACATTAGCAACCAAGAAATTCGCAGTCAGTGCCATCCAGTGCCAAAGTGAGTCTTTCTCACATCGGTTCGACATTAGAAGCATTGGGTCGCGACGGGTTGAAGCAAAGCTCCTGCAGCCTGGACAACTTCAACCTTTCTTCGCAGCCACTTCCAATAAACCTATTGATTGGATCTCTTAGCTTTGGCATCTGCAGCATCCAACTGGGCTTTAGTACACTTGCGATAAGTCGTCGGCCAGCGGTCTCCTGAACCGTTGCGACCATGAAGAATTCCTTTTTTGTCAGTCCAGAACTCGGCAAGGATGTTCATCGGGCCACCTTCACTTACGCAAGCTGCTGAAACTCTCATTCGCCCCTTGTCCATCCACAATCCAACTTCCTTGCAACCACCCGCGTTGCCGAAAAATATCGTGTTCCGAGAGACAATCATCTGACTACCTTCGGTGAGCCATTGATCACGAGAGAGGTTGCACCATCTTTCACCCACTGGTTCCCAGTATCCGTAGAAGCGGTCAATCTGATCAGCAGCTGCACTCATTGCAGAACTCAAGACTATTAATGTCATAACTACCACCGGTGCTGCCCGCATTTTCGCTCTAGTCCCTTGTTGTCTGCTGGTGCCCATTCATCTATTTTGTCATCTTAGCCGGAGTGCCTCAAGTGGCCCCTCTGCAGGATAAGTGTACCCTGCATTGCCGCATGACTCGCACTGAGCAAGCCCTGCACTTGATAAGATCTCTGCTGTTCTTTGCCGAGGTGAGCCGTGAGACTCAAAATTGTTGAAACTGGTGGAGCCTAGTGAAGCAAAGTACTGGCCAATCTTCGTGGCGTTGGCAAGAAGCATGCGTCGCGGCCGCGTACTAGCCAAATACCAGCCTGCCGCACTATCGGCATTCAGCTCAAAGTGGACGCCCCAGTCGGATGCAAATTTCTGTTTGAACTGAACAATATGCGCCCATTCGTGTGCCATAACAGCCGCGAGTTCAAGCGGTTCATTCCGTGAAGATCTAAACGCATTTTGAGCCAGTGTGATCCCGATGAGGACCGTGCCATCGGGGCGAGACCTTTCGGAAACTTCTGGTGTTGCTAGCGCATTCGGACTCCCTGAATCATCGAAAAACAGCAGCAATGGTTTAACAGAGAAAGCGGTGTTGAGCCTGTCCGCCTCGTAACTGCAGAATAGATCTATTCTCGCATCACCAGATGATCGTTGCGGATTCTTGACAACATTCGATAGATTGCCTCCCGCCGGTCTAAGCCAACATCCATTCCGCTTGCGCTTCGCTATTGCAGGCTTCAACAACGGATATGAAATCGCCAATGCCAGACTTGCTGACATGACGCCTCGCCGTGTGATTAAAGGTCCAAACTCGGTAATTTTGGGTTACTCCAGTCAGTTCAACGAGATTGGAAAAGTATGCAGTAAACTGCCGGGCAAGTAAATCGAACACATCAGCAACTTCAGGGTTGTGGAATGCGGACGCGCATCCCAGTTTGCCCAGCTAGTGATATTGCTAGCATCAGTTGTTAGGTAGTGCGTTGCACGCCAGTGAGGCGATGCATTAGCCTTCCTGCAATTCCATCAGACAAAGAACATTATCAGGTCTGCGCGCGCACTTTGTTAGGCGGCACGCATAAAACGAAACTGATGAGCCGAACACTCGCTTAGATCAAACGCTCAACTGTTACAGGTAGGAAAGCTCTGCAGTCGTCACCGGGCAATTGCTGTGTTCGGTTGATTTTACCGTTGTGCCTGGAACTGATCTCGTTTTTGAATCGCGCGGCGCTTACAACGGAAGCTTTGATTATTCGACGGCGCAGGAATTCGGGACCGGCAAAATGGCCGCTCGCAAAAACATCAAACGTGCTGCCGAGACGGAAGCGGGCAACCTTCACAGCATCTTTGTGAAAATTCCCTTCCGCTACATGAAATAGGAGTCACCATGCCTGATGCAATCGAAAGGCCTTGGAACTGGCAACCGCTTGAAGAGCCGTCGCGGCGTGTTGTCGATCCCGCCGCGGAAATCGCAGCGCACAAGGCTCGGATTGGCCAGGAGTTTGCAAAGTCCTTCCGGCGACCGAGGCCGCGGATCGATCGCACCGACGACAAGGCGCGATTGCAAAATTATCTGACTGGTCTGGAAGGTAACAGGTTGCACAAGTGGAGATACGAATATGCCTTTACAATTCGGGAGTTCCGCTCTGGCTGCAACAGCAGACACGAATTGCTCCAGACAACGTTTTCAGGATCTGACCCAAACTCGGTCCTCGGCATCACTTCTCTTTCGTTTTGGAAGTAGGTTCTAGCAGCACCGCTGCGGGCTTTCGTTTGACTTTTGCTTGTTCGGCTGCGCGTTCGAGTTCGGATAGCAGTGCTTCAGGTATTCTCTTGCGTAAGGCTTTGCGTAAATCACATGCGATGAACTTAGTGTAGAACGCTAGTGGCGCAATTTGAATACCGCGCCCAATCAAACGCTGTGCCATATAGCCCTTGTCAGTGTTATCCGAGCAAGCAAGTTTAGCGAGGAAGTCTGCGAGTTTTTTGGGGTCTGGCAACGACGCCTGTTCTCTGAGTTGTCTCCACTCTTCCTCGTTCTTCTTTTCCGCTTCAGAGCTTCCGGAGCTCTTGAGTACGGGCTGCAATCGCCTTTTCACTTGTTCGAGTGCAGTCGAGATGCGCTCGTGGCCAGCGGCCTGGTACTTGTACATTGCAGCTTTAAGTTTTTCGAGCGAATTGACTCGACCCGAAAGCCGTTTCAGCGCCCCGGCTCCGGGGCGCGATACTCTGATATCTCGATAATTGGCAAGTTCCGCCGGCCGCCGGCCAGGCGATGAAGTGGCCCAAATATTCGCGCCCCGAAGATTGGCACCCTGCAGCTTGGCCCTCCGAAGATCGGCACCCTGCAGCTCGGCCTCCTGAAGATTGGCACCCTGCAGCTTGGCCCCCCGAAGATCGGCACCCTGCAGCTCGGCCCCCCGAAGATCGGCACCCTGCAGCTCGGCCACTCGAATATCGGCACCCTGCAGCTTGGCCACCCCAAGATTGGCACCCTGCAGCTCGGCCAGCCGAATACTGGCACCCTGCAGCTTGGCCCCCTCAAAATCGGCACCCTGCAGCTCGGCCCCCACAAGATTGGCACCCTGTAGCCTGGCCCGCCTAAGATTGGCACCCTGCAGCTTGGCCACCCCAAGATTGGCACCCTGTAGCTCGGCCCCCCCAAGACTGGCACCCTGTAGCTCGGCCCCCCCAAGACTGGCACCCTGCAGCTTGCCCTCCCGAAGATCGGCAACCTGCAGCCTGGCCTCCAAAAGATTGGCATCCTGCAGCTCGGCCTGCCGAAGATTGGCACCCTGCAGCTTGGCCCGCCCAAGATTGACACCCTGCAGCTTGCCCCCCCGAAGATTGGCACCCTGTAGCCTGGCCCGCCAAAGATTGGCACCCTGCAGCTCGGCCCCCCGAAGATCGGCACCCTGCAGCTCGGCCCCCACAAGATTGGCACCCTGTAGCCTGGCCCGCCGAAAACGCGCACCTGTCAAGTTCGCTTCATCCAATCTCGCATCACTCAGTATCGCATCGTCAAAATCGACTTGCTGGAGATCAGCGCGGTCAAAGTTGGCGAACCTGAAGTCGCGCCCGCGCAGCGAATGGGTCACCTCTCCGTCCCGGCGATTCTTTTCTTTGACGAAGTCAACATCTGCTACGTTCAGATTGCGGTTTCCACCCAATGCATTACCGAGCAGACAGCCCCAGCTACCGACCTGTGTTGATGTCTTGCGCTCAAACAAAACGGCAGTCGGCGCAAAGACTTGACGACCATGCTCTTGTTTTTGACCATCGCACCGAACTGGCACGCGATACGTAAAGGAGCTTGAGCCGAAGTAGCGATTCATCGCTTGAGCACCAGCCAGCACGTGTCGATCCATCCGGCTATCAGGCACTGTGGCGACAAACCAGGACACCGCTAGAGTGAACGCCAACACCGGCGCAACGATCGGGTTTGAGCTGATCCAGTAGTGTGTAACATGAGCGAGTGCTCCGAACAGACATGCAGCACCTCGAGTGAGTATGCGCATCAGATGTTTGATGTTACTTTCAAGAAAAATCAGGCCTCTAAGGCTCTTGTGGCTTATGTAACGCCAAGACTGGCTCGTGAGCACACGATAAGGGCGGTGGACTAGGCGACTATAGAGCCAGTTTCCGAAGGCGCCGATGAAGCTCCAGTCTGAGTAACGGCGGACATTACCGAGAAACCAGCCGATCCTGACCAATATGATAACGTCAACCAACAATACGATGCGATGCAGCCAGGTAATACCCTCATCGTGGTAGGGCAGGAATTGCGTCTGAAAATAGAAGAACAACAGAAAAGGCGTCAAAATGAATGTCGACACCAACATGAAGCGAAATGCCGTCGACATCCAGATGTCCACCGGCTTGCCAATTACGGATTGTGTGAAGAAATAGGAGTGTATCTCGTCGCGAAGATCACTCCCGTGCGGATCGAGGTTATTTGGCAACGAGCACTTCAGTTGGTTGAGTTTGTCGTACAGCATGCGATGCTGAACCAACATACCGAAGTGTGCAAACAGGAGTACAAACGGCGCAAAAGAAAAGAACGCCTTCAGTGGAATACTGACCTGGACAAACGGCAAGTTCGTAGGTGTGTTGAGGACAAGATCTTTGTGAGAAACACCGGCCAGGGTCACAGCCAAATAGGCCATGATGAAGAGGAAAGCGAGCCAAGCATTGCGCGCTGCTCCGCTTGCAGAATTCGCCGCGTCGAGCAATTTCCGCGGATCCGTTTGTATCGCCGCATGCGGATCCGGCGTCGGCTGCGTCGGCGATTTTGGTAGGACCCGTCGCCCTCCAGGCTCAGCTAGGTAGCGATAGTTGGAATTAGGGGAACGCAAATCCGGCTCGCAAAATACAAGTTCAATAGAATTTCGCATCATCCAAGCATATGTGTGCTGACGAGCGCAATGGACATGTTCATGATGTGCGTGAATTGGTTTGCGCAGCCGTGGGCTGCGCATGTCCGCTCCTTGCCCAAGCCGGCAATGATTTGCTTGAGGATAACTCGTCCGCTTTTGGGATGGACGAAGTCGACTGAACCAATCACGGCAAATGCGCGATAAAGGTTCTTGTCTGGCAAGGGTGAAACCGTTCGATCGGCACTTTTTGAGAATGGCTAAATCTTCGGCCTTTCGCCGGTCGCCATGCGCTGCTTGAGCGTCGAAACAACTTCCATCACGGCACCACGCTGCCACAGGTAGCCAATGACGTCACGCTTCTTGCAGCTCAGTTCAATTTGCCCCTCCAAGGCGCGCAGCCGGTTAAATTCTTGATTTGTTGCAAAACTTAGATTCACCCGACTTCGAGCTACGTTCAAACACTCAGGACAGACACAATCTTCTGCGCGCTCACAGCGCACAATGTCATTCCAACTTGGTGGTGGTTGTTCGCTCATCTATTCTCTCTGACAATCTCACCCAACGGAAACTCACCGTTGCTGTTGAACTTGCGCCCAAACTCTTCGGGCCATCCATTAAACACAAAGGTTTCGACGGTCGCTTGGGCAAGGCGAACTCTTACCGACGGTCACGAGCCAGACACGAGCGACTCCGGTCTGAGAACGAATGGCAGATAGTGATTTGTCCGGACACCGGTACGTTCAAAATACTTCTGCATCACCACACCGGCATCTCTTGGTCCTGGAAGCTTTTCGCCAACAGACAAAACGCGCTCTGCATGCTCATGCAATGATTTTTGGGTTCGCTCAACAGCCTCTTTCCGCGTTGCGCCCTCACCGTAACAACCAGGAAATTCACCGATCTCGTATCGGAATCCAGCTTCAGTCGTTTCGAGTATGCTGACATACTTCAATCTCAACATTAGTAGCTCCAGTTTTCCGTGTGGCCACACTGTCTGCAGCGAATTATCTCACCCGGTTTAGAATTGCGAGCGCTTCCATTGTCCACATGCCAGCGCTCCCAAGGTTGCGCATGATCACAGTCACGCTGTACCTGCGTGGCGGCCTGATTACCAAAGTTTCTGTGAATCGCCTCTTCACGCTGCGCGGGAGTTATCGTTGGCATTGCGCTAATCCTTTATGCTGCTAGCCGCTGCGGCACGCGCAGTGGTATCACGTAAGTTGATCGCCTTGGCCTTGCCCGCCCGCGTCGCTTGTCGATGCGATAGCGCCAGCCTTCCGGATCAAGATCGATCTGCTTTTTCTGGCGCTTGATGCCGTGCGCCGAAAGCGTCGTGAAAAAAAGCCCGCGTTCAAACAGCGGATTGCCGGTCGCAAACGCAAATTCGTAGAACTCGGACTCTATCGTGTCGACCGTGACAACCCCGGACACGCCTTGCTCACCGAGCCAATCAACAAACTCCGCAATCACCGCATGCGCGTTTTCGTCGGTCTGGTGTTCGGGCTGATAGTCCAACGGCTCAGGATACGCGTCAAACTCGATTGTCGCCGTTGTCTTCGGGGTTTTCGGCTCGTTTGTCACGGTTAGGTCAAGCGCGTTCGTGGCGGTTAAATCGGCGGCTGACAACCCGCAAACGAAAGCAACAAATCTATCAAGCATGGCCTCTAGTCCGGTCTGTATCGTTCAGGCCATTGACGCGGCCAATCAACATTTGACGAGATCTCTCATAAGCAACATGTTGAAGTCAACTTCAACATGTTGACATGACAGCATATCCATGAGACCAGAACCGTTATGGAAACAATCGCAGTTGTCAGCAGTAAAGGCGGCGTCGCTAAATCAACGCTCGCTTTGAATCTTGGTGCCGCATCAGTTGAGCAGCGGCGATCCACGGTGTTGTTTGATCTTGATCCGCAAGAAACCCTCTATGACTGGTCGAAGCTTCGGCCACTGGCAAACCCGCCCGTGGTCGCTGGCTCGTCTGAAAAGCTGGCGGCGTTTTTAGACGTGGCTCGAAAGGAAGAACGCGACACGGTTATTGTAGACACGCAAGGCAGCGCGGGCCGCTCAGCATCGGTCGCAATCAACCTTTGCGATACAGTGCTTATTCTTGCGCGGGTCGGTGTTGCCGATATCTTGGCCATGCGTCACACGGTTGAGTTGATCGATGCGGGCAAGGCGCGCGGCAAGTGTCATGCCGTGCTGACTCAAGTTCCAACATCAGGCAACGAAGAAACCGAAGCGCGCGCTGCGTTGGTTTCGATCGGCCTGCCGGTGCTCGATACCGTCATGCATGAGCGCAAAGTGTTTCGCGCATCTATGGTCGCTGGAAGCTCAGCAATCGAGACCGAACCCAAAGGCAAGGCCGCTGCCGAGATCCGCAACCTATGGGCCGAAATTCAATCGCTGGAGGCGAAATGACCGACGAAACCAAGCACACACTTTCGAGTGCCTATGACATCGTTGGCGGCAAGCATCAGGGCAACGAGATACAGCCCGCAAAGCTCAAATACCCAACACCACCATCTCGGCAAGGCTTGATTGCGCAAACCTATCACATCACGCCGCAAGAGAAACATGCGCTCAAAACGCTTTCCACTAACACCGGCAGATCGCTGCAATCTCTACAGGTTGAAGCTTTGACCGATCTGCTCAGCAAGTACGGTAAAGGCGCGGAGTGATTGACATGAGCGAACAACCCAATCAACTGCGAAGCGCCGTTAAGCTTCGAACAAATGCGGAAACGCCAACACAAGAGCCCGTTTAAGAGCCTCCGACGTTGCCCGCAATTGATCAAGGCGAGCAAGCGCCTCACCAAAATGCAGGATATGCTTTGGATCAGAGACACTTTCGGCGTGCTCAACGATCGCCTTGTCCGTATCGGGACCAAGATCTAGAAGCTCGTCAATAGACATGCCAAGCATTCGCGACACAATCAAAAGCTGGCGCCCGTTCATATGAAGCGGCACCCATTCCAGGCGACTGTACTGTGTGGGAGTTACGCCGAGCGCTGCCGCGCACGCCTTGCCTGTTAGGCCCGCTTTCTCGCGAGCATCTTTCAGGCGCGCCGTGATCGTGAACTGTGAGTTTTCAAGCTGTTCGTGAATGCTGCCATTCGTCATTGCATCTACCTCTTAAGTTGCAAGTTGAATGACGCTTGGCGCAAATTCTCTAGCTATCGTCAACACCGAAAAAGCGGACAATCCGAGCCGATATAAACGAACGATATTTGAACGAGATTTATCGGAATTTTTGATCGCCGATCGATGTGGAAAACTCGGCGTTCGACAGTTTATCCTTACAAGATTTCCGCGAATTTGCCAGACCATGGCAGATGACCGAAGACCAGCAGAAAGACACAGAAAACCGTTTGCGCGATGCGCTCAAATGGGTTTCCGCTCAAGGCTCAGGCCGCCCGCGTGGCATGCCGAATGACGTTTGGCCAACCGACCTCAGACAAAGCTCCCAAGCACTTGTGGTTGCCATCAAGAGCGGTGCGATTAAAGCAACAGACGCGCTCAGCGAAAGCGACTTAGACGATTACGATTTTGAAACGGAAGATGAGCCCACGTCGCGATCACAACGTCTTGGCCGGTTCAATTCCGAAGATGATCACTTAGAGGCGCTACGATGGTTTGCAGCTCTGGACACACTTAAGAAACGGCCAAAGCATTGGCGGCCCGGACACATGAGTCCGTATCAGCGCGTTGTGCTCGCGCGCCTCTCAGATCCGCAACCGTCCTGGACATGGATTGCGCGCACCTTCGGATCAGAAAGCAGAAGGCCGCCGTCAGCGGCAACAATCAGACGCTGGTATGACGACGCAATTTCCTTTTGCAATACTCAACGACTGCGCGCCGAGCGTGAGGCGCAGCGAGCGAAAGTGGTTGCGTGATTGCTCCCCATGCATAAATCCAGGGGCTTCAAGCGGCTCGCGCTGCTCTGCTTCCTCCTTCGTCGGCACCATCCACAAGGACCGGGCGGCGATATTTCGGGCACCACACAACCTTATTTTTTATCGCTGGCCTTTCGCGCCGTGACGGCCTCTGCCACGAGCTGGCGCACAACCGTTGCGGCTGTGATGTTCTCTAGCGGTCTCTCTGCTTGAATCGCTTCGATTTCGGCCCATAGCGCAGCCGGAAATCTAATCGTCAAAGACTTTTCCATTGTCTTCTCTTTCAGAGGCGGTCGGCCTCTACGTTTGGATTTGGTCTCTGACATATTATGTAACCGCTTCGGTTGCAATAATTCACAAAAATGTGAAATCTCACCGATTGTATTCAGACTCGCGGATTGTTGCCAAATCGGTTACATGCGGTTACATAATGGGTCAGACAAACAACGTTATCTGGCGCAAGGGGGTTTCAATGGACGGCACACACGGCGCGATTGTTCCGGTTCAAAGCTACGAAGTCTCGGACCGGTTGAGCGAGACACGGGCACGCATCACCAAATCGGCAGAAGCAGCAGAAGCGCTCAACACACGCAAGGCGTATGGATCGCAACTGCGAATGTTTGCGGCTTGGTTTGCAGCTCGCCAGCTTCGTGCTTCACCAGACGAAATCGAAATCTATCCGACAAACTCAGATTTTCCGGTCTACCTGCCAATCAATCCCGATCACGTCGCTCTATGGCTTGTAGAGCGGCTAGAAGGCCGTCCAGACATTCCGATGTCGAAAGGCAAGCCGGTGAAGGTTTCGGCGCTGTCTGTCGCTGTGGCGGCGATCAAAGCGCTACACGCTGCCAACGGCCTAACGTTCGATGACGCTGGCACTGTTATGACTGAAACCGGCCCGATACCGTTTAAACGGTTCTGGAAAGGTTTGCGCCAAGACAACCCGGCCAAGAAACGACAGGCAGCAGCGTTGCGCGGCAAGCTGCTGCTTAAGGTGCTGCGAACGATACCTGACACGCAACACGGCTGGCGCGATGCTCTGATTGTGTCACTGCTCTACACGTTTGCACGCCGCCGCAGTGAGATCATCGAGATTGACTTTCAAAGCCAAGGCCAAGGCAACTCCGTTCTTGAGATCGGCGAACAAGTTGCAAAGCTAACGATGCTCAAGAGCAAAACCAGTCAGTCAGAAGAGCGATCTGTTTCTGTTAGCCGCCAAGCCAACCCGGTTTTGTTTGATCTATTGGAACGCTGGATAGTTCGCGCCAACGTCAAACCCGGCGAACCGCTGTTGCGTGCAATTGATCCGGGAAGTCGCGCGATTAGCAAGCGTCGGCTTGGCGTTGATGGTGTTAGCCGCGCTGTGCGATCGGTCATGCAGTCATACTATAAATCCATCGGCAAGGATGACGAAACCGCCACGCGGCTTGCAAAGGAATTCACGTCGCACAGTGGCCGCGTTGGTTTCGTGGTGACTGCGAAAGAATCGGGCGCGGCTGACAGTGATATCGCATCAACAACGCTGCACGCTTCCATGAACATGATTGCTCGCTACGGCGAACAGGCGGACCAAATCAAGCGCGGCGCTCATAAGCTCGACGGCGTTGGTTTGCGCTACGGCGATGCCAAAACCAAGCCCGCCCGCAAACGTCGTGTGCGCCTGTTCGGCCAAGCAAAGGCGGCGTGATTTTCATTGCGGTGTGGTTGTTAATCAAACACACGTTCGACAAACAGATATGTTTCATTAGTCGGCTTGCGCCTGTCGTCGTGGGATCGGCGCTCTTGTGTGGTCAAGCAATGTCTTACTAGGAGCTGGTTGTGGATGCGCTGTTGAATGAAGCCAACGAGAGTGTCGCGGTTTTGACGGCTGCACTGTCCATTGTCGTTGATCCGGCGGAACTGGGCACTATCGCAAAAATTCCGACCAAAGTTTTGTGCTACCGAGAAGCTCTGTTGTGGCGCACGGAAGAACTCTCTCGTTCTGCATGTCGTCACTACGAATCGGAAGACTTGGCAAGCGCTATCACGTTGACTCGCGCAGCTATCGAAGGGATAGCAGCTACATGGTATCTGAAGAGTAGTGTTGAGAAGGTCGTGAAGAACAAGTCCGTCGGTTCGTTCGACGACAAGATCATGCGATTGCTGCAAGGCAGTAGGGACGAATTATCGGAGTACGATGCGTATAACGTTCTGGACTTTATCGACAGCATAGATAAGCGCATCCCCAACTTTCGGAACGTGTATGAATCTTTGTGTGAGTACGCACACCCTAACTGGTCAGGCGTATCAGGCCTTTTCTCAAGAGTTGACCATGAGAAGGTACTGACTGAGTTCGGGCGGAATTTGCGAAATACTGAACGGCAAGCATCTCTTGGCCTCCATGCTTTGATTGGTTCACTAGCAATGTATCAATTGGCTTACGAAGGGATCGACATTCTTATCCCGGAACTAATAGTGATCTGCGAATCTGATCTCGAAGCCTAACGATACCGAGCCGCCTGTCTCGCCGTGTGGGGAGCTGCTGAGCAGTTCTGTCAGCCCAGCAAGGCGTTCAGCCATTGCCTGCCATATAGTGAGAAGACCTGAACCGCTGCTAGCGTTGCCACCGCCAACGGTACGGAAAACTCGTACAGCCAGAACCACAAGTGGCGTTCGCGGAACCTCCAAACCTGCGCTAACTCCAAACGCCAGGATTTTTGGTTCTCAACCGCCGGTGAGACCCATTCAGCAGCCTGGGGGCTTGTGTTGCGATGTACGATGTACTTCCACTCTTCCAAAACGGCGCCTTTCTTATTGGTCTTGTTTCTGAGGTCTCGTGGCGCCAGACAATAAAACATGCGAACTTCTGGAAAGCACTTTCGCGGATCGATCTCTCGTCCGCTGCTTGCGTCGCCCTTCAGGCATTCGCTGAGCCAAGGCCGATAGTCTCGGTAGATAAAGTAGGCAAATGAGAGTGAATTGTAGAGCAAGCCGATTGTCAGGATCGCCATAATTGCAGCCGGACCTTGTTTGCCGATTGGCAGATTAAAAACTCGCAGGGTTTCGAGATCAAAGCCCGGAATCCAATGCAGCAAGAGCAAAGTTATCGCCAACACCACCGCATTCCTTCGATAGTTCAAAGTGCGGTTGAGGATGAACTCTCGGTCCAAGGCCGCGCGAAGTGACAAGGCATTCACCAGAGATTACAATTCGACTACCGACAGGCTTCTTTGAACCTGAGCAAGCTATCCCAGCACATACCGACAATTAGCACTCATTCTTGTCGCGAATAAGCTGCAGACTTTGCAAAGATCGCGTTTGCTGCTGCGCTACCGCGCCCTAGTGGGCAGTCAGACAAGAAAGGTTATCGCGCATTTGTCCTGAACTATGCGGTAGACATCTTTTACCCCCAAAGCGGACGAGTTATCCTCAAGCAAATCAGTACCGGCTTGGGCCAAAAGCAGAACTTACCGCGATGGACGTGTCATTCCAGTGATCGTCGATAAACTATAAAATCGGTATTCGTTGCGACACGGTCATAGAGTGCGCGCGCTGCTGCATTGCTTGAATGCGTGTGCCAGTAAAGGTCGACTACGCCGCGTGCCTGACACGCACGCCCTACGGCATCGATCAGTTTTCGTCCAACACCTAAGCCTCGCGTTGCTTCAGCTGTGAAGAGATCCTGTATGTAACACGTTTCTGGTATCCGGATGAGGTTCCTGTGGAACACGAAATGAGCAAGTCCAATCAGTACACCATCTTGCTCTGCGACTAGGCCGTGTACGGCTTCGCCGACATCAAGGAGTCGGTTCCACGTCGTATCAACAATGCCTATTGTGAGGGCCGTTTCGCCCTCACGGCCATAGAAGGCATTGTATTGTGCCCACAGCTCTTGCCATTCCGATCTGTCACCGTCACGCACGGGTCTAATGACTAATTCACTCATCGCCGATATCACTTTGCACTAGGAATTCATTGCACAAACATCCGCAACGGCTTCAGCGCTAACATCCAGAGAGCCTTTTTTGTCTGCGCTAACAATGTGCATAATGTTGTTTGGGCCGGTAGCCGATGTCTTTCGAAACTAAGGAATACGTAGAGCCGGTTGGTCATGGCTGCAATCCTGGACAGTCGTTGCGACCAGCACCTGGCAGTCTGGGGTTACGACCCAAATACACATTGAAGATTCCAATTTCTATCAGAGGAGACCGCCTAGTATGAGGACAAGTTAGCCTGAAGGTTTGCCACAGCTATTTGTTAGGTGGATGCGCAGGTTGGTCATGCCGTTTTCCAAAGCTCTGCTTGCAAACTACGTTGTTAGAGGATGCGAAGGCCAGTATCTTCAACCACTATCGCTCATTATGAGTAGCTGGCGAATTGGTCGATGAGCCATGACCGAACGAGCGCAATGTTCGCTGATTGAGCTGGTCTCTTTGGCGTGACGAACCAGTAGGCAAAGCTAGCCTTCATTGAAACTGGAAACGGGTTCACCAGCCGCCCAGCTTCGACGTCGCTCGTTACAAGCATCGACCTGCCGAGGGCAACACCCTGATGGTCAAGGGCGGCCTGCAGAATAGCTCCATCATCTCCAAGGCGGGGGCCGACAGGTGGCGATTGTTTGCATCCCGATGCGGCGAACCAAGCAGGCCAGTCTTCCGGTATGTCCCCATATAGAAGTGTCGCCCGAAACAAATCTTCCGGCACCTCTAAATCCAGTTGGCTGGCGTACAACGGAGAGCAGACCGGCTGCACGGTCTCGGTTGCAAGCTTAACTGCATCGAGCCCTCCATGCGGCTGCGGACTGTATCGGATTGCTGCATCAACGCCCTCAGATGCAAAGTCGACGAGATGGCGTGAAGCAGTAATCCGCAAGTCGATGTCTGGATGCTTTGAGATAAACTCGCCGAGCCTCGGTGCGAACCAACGCGTCGCGATCGAAGGCAACATAGAGAGGGTGACCACATCCTCTGATCTCTTTGCATCAGCAACGGCATTCCAAACGCGATCAAACGATTGGGCCAATTGTTGCGCCAACCGCTCACCCGTGGGCGTTACTGTTATTCTGGCACCTTTTCTAGAGAACAGCTTAACGCCAAGGTTAGCCTCAAGATCTGATATCTGACGCGATATCCCACTTTGGGTGATACCCAACTCATCCCCGGCCCCAGTGAAGCTTTGGCATCGCGCAGCAGCCTCGAAAACCTGCAGCGAGCGTAGGGTTATGTTTGCATGACCCGTAGTCATGATGATCATCCCTATTTCTCATTTTAACAGATTAAAACCTGCGCTTAGCATGACTCCTGTTCAAGAAGAAGGGGTTCATACACATGTCTGACTCACAGGCTATGATTGGCAATGCACAATCACTCAAAGGAGCGTTGCCGGACCTTCCCTTGGTAATCTGGATGGTTGCGCTATCACTGTTGCTCGGGTTGGCCGGCGGTCTGGAGGCCACAGACCTGGTGGCAAGTTTTAATCTAGGTTTTGGGCGCGCCCTCGGAGAATTCGCTCTTATACTTTTACCGTCATTCACTCTTGCCGCGGCGCTTTCGCGCCGGAACATTGCGTCAGAAAGTGCTGGCCGAACGGCTGCGTTGGCTTCACCTGTTGCTGGCGCAGGCATGATTTGCCCAGACACCGCTTATGCGGCTTTATCCCCTGCAGCAGGCCGCTACAAGTTAGCAACAGCTTTCGGAGCCTACACGGGTTTTAAGCTGCTCTATCCAGCAGGACCGCTGATTGTTGCAGCGGGCCTCGGCAGTGCGGTTTTGGATGAAACCAAACCGTTTGTGCTCTTGCTGTTGGGACTGGCTCTGACACTACCAGTTTGGGTGGCCGGAGTGGCATGGGCGTGGTTCGCCAATCATGCGTCTACACCGGTGACTGACGAAAAAGTGCGGACTGACAGTGGTCGGCTACTGGTTGCCTTCACACCGTTCATGCTGATGGCAGCTCTGCTCTTCGTTGGAGGGTTTGTCGGAAAGACTGGTATCGGTGTAATCGACTTTCTACTGCTTCCAAAAGGAGCCTTACTGAGTGCTGCGATCTTAGCGCTTGCTTTGACAACTCCCCTTGAACGACGGGACTGTTTGGACTCTGCAGTAAGGCGAACCGGCTCACTCCTCTTGGTTATTGGTGCAGCAAGTGCTTTTGGCGCGGTGCTGACTGGGTTGCTGGCGTTCGATCGGCTCGTGCCAGTCGGAAACGGAATCGCGACGCTGCTCGCACTCTTTATACTCACTGTAGTTTTCAAACTTGCTCAGGGCTCGTCAATGGCCACCTTTGCCGCTATCGCGCCTGTTGCTGCACCCATAGTGGCTGCAAGTGACGTTGATCCAATAGCTGCGGTCTTTGCAATTTGCCTTGGGTCATTCATCGCAGTCCTGCCTAACGACAGTTACTACTGGCTTGTTCGTGGGGATGCGCTGGAAGGCGAGAAACAAGAGGCTCGCGCCATCTGGATCTTGACCGGAGCGACTGTGGTGCAGGCGGGTACGGGCATGACCCTACTCATGGCAATGGTCCTCCTATGGCAATGATTGAGATTGAACTGCGCCTCCCGATACCGGCTGATGAGTCAGCCATCACTATGATCGACGCCGAGGGGCTAGCGACCGGACATGCCTCGTTCCGTGATCAGCCGCACGACTGGGCGAGTTTCCAAGCCAGTTTTCTAAATGGTCGTGGATTGGCCTTAGTCGCCGAAGACAGGACTGGGGTGGTAGCTTGGGCTGGTGTCAGCCCAACCTCTATGCGACCAGTCTATAACGGTGTTGGCGAGATATCGGTTTATGTAGCCCCCAGCCGTCATGGTCTCGGGATAGGTTGCAGGTTGCTAAAAATGCTCTTCTTAAATGCTGAGTCTGCTGGTTATTGGACTCTGGTTGCACAGATCTTTCCTGAGAACAAAGCTAGCCTATCCCTTCACACTTCACTTGGATTCCATCTTGTCGGTACTCGGCGAAAGCTCGGCAAAATGGCCTACGGGCCGCTGGCAGGGAGCTGGCGAGATGTCGTCATGTTGGAACGTCGTTGCTCGGACCAAGTCTAGGACATTGGACTTTGGATGCTCGCGGAATTTTGCGCCAACATGATAACTGCCAATCTGCCAAGGCGAGCGCTCGTGGTTATCAACTTCTGGCGGTCGCAGCCCTTTTCGCCTCGAACTAAAAAAGTTAGATCCAAGCTGGACGGCAGCATTGGGTCAGAACCTGAAAACGTCGTCCGGAGCAATTCGTGTCTGCTGTTGCAGCCAAAGCAGAACTCCGGAGCTGTAAAGGCACATTCGCATACTCATTCGTGCAACCTGTTACGTTCCAGACCTGCCAGACAAGAATGTTTATCGCGTCTTTGCCCTGCACTCAAAATTGAGTGCAGCGTGCAGCATTGAAAATTCAATGCAGCGCACTGGGTCCAACTTTGGACCCAGCACACTCACCACAGGATTGTGGCCAGTGCATTCACTCGGCTTACTTTTAAGCTAACGTGTGCTGATGAATTCACTGGGTCGAATTTTCGACTGAGCTGAACGCAATTTTGCGTTGAGCTATTCGCCTTGATCCTTGGCAACCCGAAACCAGCCGCGCACAACGCGACGGTTTCTAAACGTTGATGTTGGCTGCGCGATCTCGTCGGCGTTTCGCTGCTCCAGCGTAATGTGAAGCAGTCTGCCGTCGCAGAGCACAGCCCACGCAGGCACAATCGGTCTGTCGTCTTTCTCGTCCATGGCGATCAACCCTCTTTGACCGCCCGCAACCCCGGACCGGTTTTTGAGCTAGTTCGCGGGATCTTGCAACCAGCGTTCGAATCCCGTTCCGTCCGCCAACAAAATGTTGCAGGACGTCAATTAGTATCCAATTAGTGTCTTTAAAAACACAAATTAGGAATTTCTTTGTAAAATCAGAGCACTATCGACAAGATTCTGCGGACTCCGTCTCCGCCAGCTTCTCAGCACAACGCGCATCATCTCGGTCATCATCACTACGGGTTGATCGGCAAGCTGAACTCTAGCTGCTTGATTCCAGTAACAATTCCATCAGCACCAGCTTGACGCGGAAGGGTTATCGCGGGACGTTCACTTAGGTTCAGTGAGAGTTCTGCGATGATGATAACCATTCGATACGCTTTGGCTGCTTTCGTTACCTTGTGCGCGGGCTTGATGCTAGTGATGACCAGCGCGCAGGCGCAGACCCAAGCGGCGGCGGCCCAAACTCAAACCGAAGCGCAAGATCGCCATGTCGGCTATTATTATCCCGAGCCGCAAATCCGTGAGATGTATGAGTCAGCTTTGATCACCGCGCCGATTTCCAGTTCGCGGTCACGGGCAGCATTTGCAGTTGGCATTGCGCTCATGCAGAACAAGCGCAGCTTTGCGCCGACTTACCATTTGTTTGTTAAAGGCGCGCGCAAGGAAAAGCTGATCATTGTTGCGACCGAGACCGGTCGCTACGCCACGCACTATCAGTTGCGCGCCTTGCTTGCAGCCATGACATCGGAAGCCCGTTCAACATCGCTGTTCAACAAGCTGCCCGAGCCAGAGAAACGAACGTTCCTCGACTTCTGCAAATTCATGGGCTTCACGCGGCTGACGATTTCCAACGGTCAGGATCTAGCGATCCAGTTCGAGCTGAAATAGATCAGCCTAGTCCACACGCGTTGTGTTGCGATGGCGCGCTAACCTGGTAGGTGCGTTGTGCGTTAAACGACGACTTCGCCGCCGGAGTTCTCATCGCCCCACTCGCTCCAGGAACCATCGTAAACCGGGACATCAGGATTGCCGATCACCGCCATGGCGAGCGAGAGCACGCACGCCGTGACGCCGGAGCCGCAACTCGTCACAGCAGGTTGGCGCTGGTTGACACCGGCGCTATCGAATGCCGACCGTAGGTCGTCGGCCGACTTCAATGTACCATCCTCATTGAGTAAGTTGGTGAAAGGCAAGTTGAAGGCACCCGGCATATGTCCCGAGCGCAATCCTTTGCGTGGCTCCGGTGCTTCTGCCTTGAAGCGGGCAGCGGCGCGTGCATCAATAATCTGTTCTCCACCATTGCGCACGATGGATTTGATGTCATCGATATCGCGGACCAGACCAGCATTAAAGCGCGGCGTGAAGTGGCGCTCGGACCGGGCAGGTGTTGGCTGCGCTGTCACGGCTCGTCCTTCCGCCTTCCACTTTGGCAAGCCGCCGTTGAGGACGGCAACATCCTCGTGACCCATGGCCCGGAACATCCACCAAACACGCGCTGCAGAATAGAGACCGACACTGTCGTAAGCGACAACGCGCATACCATCGCCAATGCCCATCTTCTTCATCTGTGACGCGAACTGGACGGTCGACGGCAGCATATGTGGCAGAGGGTTTTTCTTGTCCGCAATGTCATTGATATCGAAGAAGATCGCCCCTGGAATGTGCTCCGCTTCGTATTCAGCATGGGCGTCGCGGTTTGCCGTTGGCAGATGGGTAGAGCCATCCAGAATGACGAGATCCGGTGACTCGAGATGATCCGCCAGCCAGTCAGTTTCAACGATGTAACGACCGCGAAGTTCAGGCATTCCTGTAACCCTTTGCTGAATGAGATACCAATCGATGGATGAAGGAACTTTACTCGATCAGAGCCAAACGAACGCGGCGGTTTTGCCGCCCCTTCTTTTCAATCTTGGGGATCGCAACGCGACCAATTTCGGCGGTTGATCTGACATGTGTGCCACCACACGGCTGCAGATCCACACTGCCGCCCTCACCAATGGAAACGAGCCGGACTTTTCCTGAGCCCATCGGCGGCTTCACCGACATTGTGCGCACAAGGCCTGGATTAGCCTCTAGTTCGGCGTCGCTAATCCACGTTTCCGAGACCGCATGATCGCCTGCAATGATCTCATTCAGTTGCGCTTCAACGGCGTCCTTTTCGATGGCGCCTGCATCCTGAATATCGAAATCAAGCCGCCCGTCGCCAGCACCAATTTGGCCACCGGTGACCGGATACTTGATCACGCTGCATAGCAGGTGGAGCGCCGTGTGGACGCGCATATACTTATGACGTGTTGCCCAATCCAGAACGACTGTCAGCTCCTGGCCGACGTCCGGCAACTGCTCTGGATCTTGCGGAACGTGGACGATTGTCTTGCGATCCTGGTCGTAGACCGTTGTTGCAATGGCGCAAGTTCGACCATCGAATTCTAACGTTCCGGCGTCTCCCGGTTGACCGCCTCCGGACGCGTAAAACACCGTCCTGTCCAAGACGATGCCGCCGCGGTCGTTCACCGCTACGACTGTGGCCGTGCAATCCCTGGCATAAGCATCGTCTCGAAAAACCGCTTCAGTCATCTCATTATCCCCGTCGACGAGACATCGATCTCAGCTACATGCTGCTCCAAAATTTAGGCGTCAACGTCCTCAAAAACTGTCGGAATGCCACTAGTGTTCGCTTCCAACCAAGATGGAACAGGAAGCTCCTTGCTGCGCAGAAATTCAGGGTTGAACAGCTTGCTCTGATAACGCGAGCCGAAATCACAGAGGATTGTCACAATGGTATGGCCCGGCCCCATCTCGCGGGCCAAGTGCTTAGCGCCGGCGATATTGACGCCTGACGATGCACCAAGGCACAGGCCCTCCTCTTCCATCATCTGGAATACAATCTCAACGGCTTCGGCATCGGGGATCTGGTAAGCATGATCGACCACCGCGTCTTCCAGATTTGCAGTGATGCGCCCCTGGCCGATGCCTTCTGTTATAGAACCACCCTCTGCCTTGAGTTCGCCGGTGGTGTAGTAGGAATAAAGAGCAGCACCCGGCGGGTCTGCGAGACCAATCTTGACGTCACTGTTTTTGGCCTTCAGCCCCATCGAGACGCCAGCCAGTGTGCCGCCGGAACCGACAGCGCAAGAAAACCCGTCGACCTTACCATCGGTCTGTTCCCAAATCTCAGGTGCCGTTGTTTCGATATGCGCGAGACGGTTGGCGGTGTTGTCAAACTGGTTGGCCCAGATCGCGCCATTCGGCTCGCTTTCATTCAGAGCTTCGGCCAGCCGCGCTGAGTACTTCACATAGTTGTTCGGGTTGCGATAAGGCACCGCCGGCACTTCAACCAGGCGTGCTCCGAGCAGGCGCAACGCATCTTTCTTCTCTTGAGCCTGTGTCTCCGGAATGACAATCACCGTCCGATAGCCCAGAGCGGCACCAATTACAGTGAGCCCAATCCCGGTGTTGCCGGCCGTGCCTTCAACTATTGTGCCGCCAAGCTTGAGGCGTCCGGCTTTCTCGGCCTCTCTGATGATGAACAGGGCAGCACGATCCTTCACCGACTGGCCGGGGTTCATGAATTCGGCCTTACCCAGAATTGTGCAACCCGTTTCCTCTGATGCGCGTTTAAGTTTAATGAGCGGGGTCCGGCCGACAGCATCGGCGACATTAGCGGCGACGTACAATTTGGCGTCCTTTGTTGAGGAGTGATTGGTGATCTGTAACCAAACCTAATCAGCCAAATGCCCACCCGCAACCCGCGACATCGACCAGATGAGCCGTACTGGTCTGCCAATGAGGAGAACACGAGAGCACTTGCCCCGCACAGCAGACGGTTGCCGCAAGTGCACATTCCACCGCGAGCTCACATGGGCACCCGCGCTCGGCAAAACTGTCGCAACCCCAATCTGGCTGAATTGATGATTGATTTTTCCTGCGTCCTGCCGATATACATGCGGACTGATGCGATCATGTAGCCGCGCACGGAGACGTGTTGCGGCAATTGTTTTTGCATTAAGCGGATTAAGCATAGGAAACACTCTTTGGTTGTGTGGCTTTGACGGCCTCCTAGGCTGGTCCACGAAACTGCTCCATAGGCGGGCGTGGTGGAATTGGTAGACACGCCAGATTTAGGTTCTGGTGGCTTCGGCCGTGGGGGTTCAAGTCCCTCCGCCCGCACCATGGAGCAATAGCCGGATAGCATGTCCGCTGTCGTTGTGACGGCGGCACAATGCTGGATCTCATTGGCAAATCTGGGTTTGAGACGAATGCAAGTAACTGAAACAGTTTCCGAAGGCCTGAAGCGTGAAATTCAGGTGGTCCTCGCCGCAGCTGACCTGAACCAGAAATGCGACAAGCGGCTCGATGAGATCAAGGATGATGTGCAGATCAAGGGATTCCGCAAGGGCCGCGTTCCCAAGCTTCACCTGAAAAAGGTTTATGGCCGTCGTCTGATGCTTGAAGTGCTCCAGGAAGCCGTTGAGGAGAGCAGCAAGCAGGCACTCAACGATCGCAATGAGCGTCCGGTTGCCCAGCCCGAAATTGCACTGCCGGAAGATGAATCTGAGATCGAGAGCGTTGTCTCAGGCTCAAAAGATCTATCATATTCAATGAGTTATGAGGTTATTCCGCCAATTGAGCTGGTTGACTTCTCAACCATGAACGTCGAGCGCCTGGTTGCGAAGGTGGATGACTCAGCGGTTGACGAAGCACTTCAAGACCTTGCGAAGCGCAACAAAGCCTACAATGCCGATCCCGAAGCTGTCGCCGAAGACGAAGACAAGCTCAAGATCGATTTTGTCGGGCGGATCGACGGTGAGGAATTCGAAGGCGGCACCGCGGAAGGCATTGATCTCATCATCGGCCAGGGCGGCTTTATTCCTGGCTTCGAAGAGGGCCTGAAAGGTGCCAAAGCAGGTGAGCAGCGCGACGTCACAACGACGTTCCCCGAAGAGTATCCGGTCGACACGTTGAAGGGCCGGGAAGCGACATTCGCTGTGACGGTTCAAGAAGTAGCCAAGGCAGCAGAAGCTGAGGTGAACGACGCTCTCGCCGAAACACTCGGCGTCGAGAACCTTGAAAAACTGCGCGAGCTCGTAACCAACCAGATCACAAGCGAGTACGACCAGATTTCGCGCGCCAAGCTGAAGCGCACGCTCTTAGATCAGCTCGATGAAAAGCACAGTTTCGAATTGCCGCCCTCCTTGGTCGAGGCAGAGTTCAACAGCATCTGGAATGAACTCACAGAGAACATGAAGAAGGAAGAGAAGTCCTTCGAAGATGAGGGCAAGACGGAAGAAGAAGCCCGCACCGAGTACGAGGATATCGCAAAGCGCCGCGTCAGGCTTGGCCTGGTCATCGGCGAGATCGGCGACAAGCACGAGATCCAGGTCGAGCAGGAAGAACTCCGCGAGGCTCTGGTCCAGCAGGCCCGCCAGTATCCTGGCCACGAAAAGATGGTCTACGACTATTTCGAGAAAACACCTGGTGCGATTGGACAGCTTCGCGCGCCAATCTTCGAAGAAAAGGTCGTTGATTTCTTGGTCGGTCAAGCCACAGTCACAGATAAAGAAGTGACGCGTGAGGAACTGGCAGCACCGATCGACGGTGACGAGGTGGCCGAAACCGATGCCGGTGAGAACGCAGAAAAATAAAGCATATTGAGCAGCTTATCTGCTCTTGTTGATGGCAGGCGAGGATCATTTCCTCGCCTCACTTTGCAACTGTGCAAGTCTATTGTGGACGGCTTGCCTTTGACGTCCGCACGCCCGTTCTTATGTTAAAACGAATGCAGTGATTCCGCGGCTCACTTTGCGCTGAAGCACGCCGCCCGCCAGCTCGATCGAAAGGTTCCCCGATGCAAGATCCCGTGAATACCCTAACCAACACATTCTGGCCGATGGTGGTCGAGCAAACGACGCGCGGCGAACGCGGCTACGACCTGCCATCGCGATTGTTGAAAGAGCGCATCATCTTTGTGACCGGTCCGATCGAGGACCACATGGCCACCTCCATCTGTATGCAGTTGCTGTATTGCGAGTCCGAGAACCCCACTAAGGAGATCTCGATGTATATCAACTCTCCCGGCGGTGTCGTGACTGCTGGGATGGCGATCTATGATACGATGCAGTTCATCAAACCGCCCGTTGCCACGCTCTGCATCGGTCAGGCTGCTTCGATGGGCTCTCTCCTTCTGTGCGCAGGTGCCAAGGATATGCGGTTCGCCCTTCGCAATGCCCGCATCATGGTTCACCAACCGTCAGGCGGTTTCTCAGGACAGGCTTCAGACATTGAACGACATGCCGAAGATATCGTGAAGATGAAACGGCGACTAAACGAAGTATATGTGAAGCATACGGGCCAAGACTATGATGTTATTGAGAAGACCCTGGACCGGGATTACTTCATGACTGCCGAGCAATCGCTAGAATTCGGCCTGATCGATCGGGTGCTTGAAAGCCGGGATGAAGTTGCTCAACTTGGTAATCCACCGGAAAGCTCCAGCAGCTAACTTTGATTGATTCTTTTGCTGACTATCAGCCAGGTCATCAGCCAAGATGCGGCATGACGGCATAGTTCGTGCAAGGCAGTTAATTGCGTAAAGCCCGCCCGTGGCCAGTGCTAGTGCACCGATTTGCCTTGCTCGGTGTGTGTCAACTGGAGCGAGCGAGTGGGATGGCGCGCGAAAATTGTTTCGGACAGGAGCTCATGCGTCGCAGGGAGAACATATTGTCTGGAATAGTTGCTGACGTAGTGTAGGCGGATTGAATATTGACCGATTGTAACGGTAGAGGAAAATAGGACACACGTGGTGCATTCTTGCCATGGGCCGATGTTAAGGTTTCGCAGCAGCGTTAATACAATCTTGATTGCGACACCGGCAGCATGTTGAGATCAGTGTTCGAGCGTTCCAACCGCACAGTAGGTCGGATGTGCAACTTGAGTGCACGCACCGTTTGTTAGTGCTGATGCCTTGTCGGCGCTGCTAGCGATAGAGATCCGGGTTAGATTGTGCACGATCTAAGCGGCAGACGAAGGGTAAGAACGAAACATGCCGAGCCAAGAAAAGAATACGCTCTACTGCTCATTCTGCGGCAAGAGTCAGCATGAGGTTCGCAAGCTGATTGCCGGCCCAACCGTATTCATATGCGATGAATGCGTTGAGCTGTGCATGGATATCATCCGGGAAGAGAATAAGAACACGCTCGTCAAGTCGCGCGACGGCGTTCCAACGCCCGAAGAAATCAAGACAGTTCTGGATTCCTATGTCATCGGCCAGGATTACGCCAAGCGTGTCCTCGCTGTCGCGGTGCACAACCACTATAAGCGGCTCAATCACGCGGCCAAGAACAACGATGTCGAACTCGCCAAGTCAAACATTCTGCTGATAGGACCGACAGGCTGCGGTAAAACCCTTCTTGCGCAGACACTTGCTCGTATCCTTGACGTGCCATTTACAATGGCCGACGCGACCACGCTGACGGAAGCCGGTTATGTTGGTGAAGACGTCGAGAACATCATTCTGAAGCTGCTACAGTCTGCTGATTACAATGTTGAACGCGCCCAGCGCGGTATTGTTTACATTGATGAAGTCGACAAGATCAGCCGCAAATCGGACAATCCGTCGATCACGCGGGATGTCTCCGGCGAAGGTGTTCAGCAGGCCCTATTGAAGATCATGGAGGGGACTGTTGCATCAGTACCACCGCAAGGTGGGCGCAAGCACCCTCAGCAGGAGTTTCTGCAGGTTGATACAACCAACATTCTCTTCATTTGCGGCGGTGCGTTTGCCGGTCTGGACAAGATCATTGCGGCCCGCGGCAAAGGCACGTCGATCGGTTTTGCCGCCACAGTGAGCGACCCGGATGAGCGCAAGACAGGTGAGGTTTTGCGCGGTGTGGAGCCGGAAGATCTGTTGCGTTTCGGTCTGATCCCGGAATTCATTGGTCGTATGCCGGTCCTGGCAACGCTAGAGGATCTCGACGAGGAAGCTCTCGTGCAAATCCTCAGCGAGCCTAAGAATGCGCTCGTCAAGCAGTATCAGCGGCTGTTCGAGATGGAAGACATCAAGCTCACCATCACAACGGATGCCCTCAAATCAATCTCCCGCAAGGCGATTGAACGAAAGACCGGCGCGCGCGGTCTGCGCTCGATCATGGAGGGAATTCTTCTCGACACAATGTTTGATCTTCCAAGCCTGAAAGGTGTGGAGGAAGTCGTCATTGGACCAGAAGTTGTTGAAGGTGGCGCTCGGCCATTGAAAATCTATACCGAACGGGCTGAAGAACAAGAGACGTCAGCCTAACCTGCTGCGTGCGACATGCAGCGACACGATTAATTGTGATCTTATTGGAACCTGAGATCGAAGTGCTTATGTCCGGTAGTCGTCGTTCGTAGCTATTCGGCAAGACACGGAGCTTGCTGAGAGTTGCCGCCGGCGAAATGAAGTTGAGAGGATCGTAATCGACGGGTTGCCGTTGCTGTCATCAGGACAAAGACCCGGGCTTACTTGGAACGGTTGAGTAAAGCGATCCTGTCTGAGGAACTACACGATTGCGGGATAACCCGGAATCTAAATTCAGAGAGAGCCCATGAGCGACCAAACAACGACTGCTGAAATCGGCCCTGGCGAGGAGCTCTATCCAGTCCTGCCTTTGCGCGATATCGTCGTTTTCCCTCATATGATCGTGCCGCTGTTTGTCGGACGAGAGAAATCCATAAACGCACTTGAAGAAGTGATGCGGACGGACAAGCACATTCTGCTTGCCGCGCAAAAGAATGCTGGCGACGATGATCCAGAGCCCGACGAAATATACGAAGTCGGCACACTCGCATCGGTTCTGCAGCTGCTGAAGCTGCCTGACGGAACGGTGAAGGTGCTCGTCGAGGGCAGCTCGCGCGCTCAGATCAAGTATTACACAGACAACAACGATTACTTCGAAGCCGGTATCGAACCGATTGAAGAAGACATCGGTGCCGACGAAGAGGTCGAGGCGCTGTCGAGATCCGCGATTTCGCAGTTTGAGAGCTACGTCAAACTGAACAAGAAGATCTCACCTGAGGTCTTGGGAACTATCGGCCAGATCGATGACTATTCGAAGTTGGCTGATACGATTGCTTCTCACCTGGCGATCAAAATCTCCGACAAGCAGGAGATTTTGGAGGTCCGTTCTATCTCGGAGCGCTTGGAGCGGGTGTTCGCGCTGATGGAGAGTGAGATCTCTGTTCTGCAGGTCGAGAAGAAGATCCGTTCGCGCGTTAAGCGCCAGATGGAGAAGACCCAGCGCGAGTACTATCTGAATGAGCAAATGAAAGCCATTCAGAAGGAACTGGGCGATGGCGACGAGCGCGACGATATCTCGGAGTTCGAAGAGAAGATCGAGAACACCAAGCTGACAAAAGAGGCGCGTGACAAGTCTCTGGCCGAACTCAAGAAGCTCCGCCAGATGAGCCCGATGTCAGCCGAGGCAACGGTTGTACGCAACTACCTCGACTGGATGCTGTCGATACCCTGGGGTGTCAAAGGCAAAGTCAAGAAGGACCTTGGTGAAGCACAGGAAGTGCTGGATCTCGAACACTATGGTTTGGAAAAGGTCAAAGAGCGGATTGTCGAGTATCTCGCTGTTCAGAACCGTACCAACAAGCTGAAGGGCCCAATTCTGTGCCTGGTCGGCCCGCCAGGTGTCGGTAAGACATCGCTGGGTAAGTCGATTGCCAACGCAACCGGCCGCGAGTTCGTGCGCATGTCTCTTGGCGGCGTTCGTGACGAAGCTGAGATTCGCGGTCACCGTCGGACCTACATTGGTTCGATGCCGGGAAAGGTCATCCAGTCGATGCGCAAAGGCAAGAAGACCAATCCGCTGTTCTTGCTCGATGAAATCGACAAGATGGGTTCGGACTTCCGCGGCGACCCAGCAGCAGCACTTCTCGAGGTTCTGGATCCGGAGCAGAACAACGCGTTTAACGATCACTATCTCGAAGTGGATTATGATCTTTCGAACGTGATGTTTGTCACGACGGCGAACACGTTGAACATTCCGCCAGCACTGATGGACCGGATGGAAATCATCCGCATCGCCGGCTACACCGAGCCAGAGAAGGTCGAGATTGCGAAGCGTCACCTCATACCCTCTCAGCGCCAATCGCATGGCCTGACGGACGAGGAGTGGCATGTCGATGACGAAGCCCTCAAGATTGTTATCCGCCGTTACACGCGTGAAGCCGGTGTTCGTAGCCTGGAGCGGGAGATCGCCAAGCTTGCCCGGAAGGCAGTGAAGGAAATTCTGTCGACCGAGCAGGAGACGATTACCGTCACAACGGACAACATCGAGGACTTCCTCGGCGTGCCATCGTACCGCTTTGGCGAGGCCGAGCAGGAAGATCAGGTCGGTGTGGTAACCGGTTTGGCGTGGACTGAAGTCGGTGGTGAAATCCTGACCATAGAAGGCGTTCTCATGCCCGGTAAGGGCAAGATGACGGTCACCGGTAACCTGCGTGATGTCATGAAAGAATCGATCCAGGCTGCGAGCGCCTATGTGCGGTCACGCTCTGTCGATTTCGGCATTGCGCCGCCGATGTTCGAGAAGCGTGATATTCACGTTCACGTGCCCGAAGGCGCGACACCGAAAGACGGTCCATCTGCCGGCGTTGCCATGGTGACGGCCATCGTCTCGGTCCTCACCGGCATAGAAGTCCGCAAGGACATCGCTATGACTGGCGAGATCACGTTGCGTGGTCGTGTGCTGCCAATTGGTGGTCTCAAAGAGAAGCTCCTGGCCGCGCTACGGGCTGGCATCAAGAGCGTCGTCATCCCGGAAGAGAATGTGAAGGATCTCGCAGAAATCTCCGATGATGTGAAAAACGCACTTGAGATCCTGCCAGTGTCCCGCATGGACGAGGTTCTGAAACTGGCTCTCGTCCGCCAGCCGGAAGCCATCGAATGGCAGGAAGAGGATCCTGCAGCAGCCGTCACCGCAGTCGACGGTGGCAGCAAAGAATCAGGCGTGACAGCCCATTAATTGGCCTGAAACGCCCCGGCTGAAAGAGCCTCTGAAGTGACAATGTGCCCCTCTCTGGACCCCTCCAGAGGGGGGCAAATGCGTCAGAGGGTCCGAAAACTGCGAATATCCCCCTATTTTCGGGCATATTTGTTGGTTTTGCGCTTGACGAAGCAAGTCGAACGGTCGTTGTGTTCCTGCGATGTTGCATCCGCAAACCTGTGAGTCTGCGGGAGGTCTTACAAAACTGCGGGCCGCGACAGTCGCATGCTTAGGGATAAGGACACAGAAGAATGAGCAAGAAAGAAATCATTGATTCAATGGCAGAGCGTGCAGAGATCACCAAAGAGAAAGCTGGTCTCGCCTTGGACGCACTGACTGATTACGTTTCCGAAACACTGAAGGGTGGCGACGAAGTCAACTTCGCCCCGCTCGGAAAGTTCAAAGTCTCCGCTCGTGCTGCGCGCGAAGGCCGGAACCCGATGTCAGGTGAGAAGATCAAGATCCCAGCATCGAACGTGCCAAAGTTCACACCTTCCAAGCAGCTGAAGGAAGAAGTGAACTCAAAGGGCAAGAAGAAGAAGTAATCTCTTCTCGATTAGGTCTATTGTCACTTTTGAGCGCGCTGCACTGTCAGCGCGCTTTTTCTTTATCGTGCGGTCTCGTGCACCCCATGGCGACAATAAATCATACAAAATTCAGCTCGTACCAGTTGCGCCCGCTGCGGGACGCAGCTAGACCTGTTCCTCCGTCGGGCGGTTAGCTCAGTTGGTAGAGCATCTCGTTTACACCGAGAGGGTCGGCGGTTCGAGCCCGTCACCGCCCACCATTCTAAATCGTGTCTGCCTCTTCCTGTGCGGCCGCTACGAATTTGGAACCCGGATTGCTGATCATGCTTGACGTGCAGGCCACGCTAGCGTAGGTGATCCAGCCTGATCGTTCGCCGTTGCAATCTGCATCGGGATGCGGGTGTAGCTCAGTTGGTTAGAGCGCCGGCCTGTCACGCCGGAGGCCGCGGGTTCGAGTCCCGTCACTCGCGCCACTTGGTGGCGCCACGAACACCGCATCACCACGAGAGTATCGAGAATTTTTAGAGCAGTGTCTCGAGCGCTGTCACGGAGCCATGGCACATGAGTAGGCCGGACGCCACGCCAAACGCTCCCAAACTCACCATCCCGTTTTCAGAGTACATAGTTCTGTCCGCGTTCCTGACCGCGCTGACGGCTTTGTCGATAGACATCATGCTCCCGGCGTTGCCGCACATCGGCGCGCATTTCGCGCTTGAGAACCCGAACGACCGTCAATTGGTCGTTATCTCTTACTTCGTGGGCTTTGCTGTCGGGCAACTGTTCTGGGGCCCCATCTCGGATCGCTTCGGACGCATTCCCGTTTTGTCGATCGGACTCGCCCTGTTCTCAATCGGCGCTCTCGGCGCGATTTGGGCACCTGACTATGATTGGCTGCTCACCGCGCGCGTCCTTCAGGGCGTTGGTGGAGCGGCATCCAGGGTAACGGTCACGGCGATTGTGCGAGATTTGTTTGATGGCGCCCGGATGTCCCGCGTGATGTCGATTATCATGACGGTATTCATTCTCATTCCGGTTCTGGCGCCTCTGATCGGACAGGGCCTTCTCTACATCGGCGACTGGAAACTACACTTCATTTTCATTCTGATTGCCGGCGCCACACTCCTTCTATGGGCCAGTTTGAGAATGCCTGAAACGAGGCCCGCCCACTTGCGTGGCGGCAACTGGTCATCAGTCGCCGCAGCATTTGGCCACTATCTAAGTAACCGGGTCACCGTCACGTATACGCTGGCGACGGGCATGATTTTCGGCTGCCTCTGTACGTTTATCGTCAACGCCCAGCAGATCATTGGCGAGTTGTACGCGTTCGGCGACGCGTTCGCGCTGGTGTTCGGAAGCGTTGCGCTGGCCATGGCGGCGGCCTCACTGACTAACGCCCGGATCGTTCTGCGTCGCGGTATGCGCCGGGTTTGTCACGGCGCATTGCTGGCCTTTGTGGCGCTCTCCGCAGTGCTACTGACAATAACCTTTTTTGGGCACCCGCCGGCGATCGTATTCCTTGGCTGTCTCGCCGGCCTGTTCTTTCTGTTCAGCCTGATCACGCCCAATCTCAATGCCATCGCACTGGAACCAATGGGCGCCATTGCCGGCCTAGCTTCATCCATGGTCGGCTTTATCACAACAATCTTGGCAGCGATCCTTGGCTGGCTGTTTGGCAGTGCCTACGACGGAACCCTCATTCCCTTCAGTCTCAGCTTCTTCATCCTCAGCTTGCTGTGTCTTCTGCTTGTGTATTCGGTCGAAGGTCGGGCGGGGATGTTTCGAAAAGACGGTTGAAGGGTTGTTCCCCTCGACAAGGCGCGGCAGCAATGTCTTAGCCGTTGCACACTGAAATGTGTGCGCACGTGCCCCAGTGTATGAATCTGCCATGGCTTGCACACTCCGGGTCCGTGCTATACCAGCTGTAGTCGGATGAATCTGCACGCCCAAGAGGTTGTTTCATGGTGGATCTCGCCACACACTATCTCCCGATCATCATTTTTATTGGCGTTGCCTTGCTGATCGCCTTGGCTTTGATGGTCGCCCCGTTCTTGGTCGCGGTGAACAACCCGGATCCTGAAAAGGTCTCGGCCTACGAGTGTGGTTTCAATGCGTTTGACGATGCCCGCATGAAGTTCGACGTGCGGTTCTATCTCGTAGCTATTCTGTTCATCATCTTCGATCTTGAGATAGCGTTTCTGTTTCCCTGGGCTGTCGCCTTCAAGGAAATCGGCGTATTCGGCTTTTGGTCGATGATGGCCTTCCTGGCGGTGCTGACAGTCGGCTTCATCTACGAGTGGAAGAAAGGCGGCCTCGAATGGGATTAAACGCGCCGCAACAAGTGGATGGTGGCTCGGGCATCATCAAACCAGGTGACCCGTCGTTCACGATGATCAACAACGAGCTGGCTGACAAAGGCTTTCTCGTCACCACCACCGATGACCTGATCAACTGGGCACGAACGGGTTCGTTGATGTGGATGACATTCGGCCTGGCGTGCTGCGCTGTTGAAATGATGCAGGCCTCGATGCCGCGCTATGACGTCGAGCGGTTCGGCTTTGCGCCGCGCGCCTCACCGCGCCAATCTGATGTGATGATCGTCGCTGGCACGTTGACAAACAAGATGGCCCCGGCTCTGCGCAAGGTCTACGACCAGATGCCGGAACCGCGCTACGTGATCTCAATGGGTTCATGCGCCAATGGCGGCGGCTACTATCATTATTCGTATGCTGTGGTGCGGGGCTGCGATCGGATCGTACCGGTCGACATTTACGTCCCCGGTTGCCCGCCAACTGCCGAAGCATTGGTCTACGGGATCTTGCTGTTGCAAAAAAAGATCCGCCGAACCGGAACGATAGCGCGCTAACGCGGCTGGATTGGATGTAAGCTTTGAACAATCTCGCAGTTGATGAAGCTCTTAGCGACTTGTCGGACACAGTCTCGGCGCGCCTGGGCGAGAAGGTTGTCGGAAGCCACATTGCTTTCGGCGAGCTGACAATTGACGTCGAGCGTGCGGCCATCAAAGGCGTGCTCAAGCAACTGCGTGATGATGCACGATGCCAGTTCGAAGTCCTGATAGACGTGTGTGGTGTTGACTGGCCGGCGCGCGAAGATCGGTTTGACGTTGTTTATCACCTTTTGTCTCCGCGCCTGAACCAGCGCATTCGTGTCAAACTCAAGACGAATGAGATCGAGCCGGTTCCATCGGTCGTGGAGATTTTCCCGGCAGCGGACTGGTTTGAGCGCGAAGCCTACGACATGTACGGCATCCTCTTTGCTGATCATCCGGATCTGCGCCGGCTGCTAACCGATTATGGCTTTCAGGGTTACCCTCTACGGAAGGATTTTCCTCTGACTGGCTATGTCGAGACCCGTTACGACGATGAGAACAAGCGAGTGGTCTACGAGCCAGTCAAACTCACACAGGAATTCCGGAGCTTTGATTTCGAGAGCCCCTGGGAAGGCGTGGACTATCCATTGCCGGGCGATGAGAAAGCCTCCGATGAGACACCCAAACAATAGCGCACTTTGAGATCTCAGATGATCGAAGCGGACCTGAATTAGACATGCCAGAAACCGATATTCGACAGTTCAATATCAACTTTGGCCCGCAACACCCGGCAGCCCACGGCGTGCTTCGCCTCGTGCTTGAGTTGGACGGGGAAATCGTCGAGCGTGTCGATCCGCATATTGGCCTACTGCACCGCGGGACTGAGAAGCTCATCGAGCACAAGACCTACCTGCAGGCCATCGGTTATTTCGATCGGCTGGACTACGTGGCGCCGATGAATCAGGAGCACGCATTCTGCATGGCGGCAGAACGGCTGCTCCGTCTGGAAATACCCAAGCGCGGTCAGCTGATCCGAGTTTTGTTCTCTGAGATCGGCCGCCTCCTATCACACATTCTGAACGTCACCACACAGGCTATGGATGTCGGCGCCCTGACGCCGCCGCTTTGGGGGTTCGAAGAGCGCGAAAGGCTGATGGTGTTTTATGAGCGTGCTTCTGGTTCGCGCATGCACGCTAAGTATTTCCGTATCGGCGGTGTCCATCAGGATCTTCCCGATGAGCTGGTCGAGGATATCGCCAAGTTCTGCGAAACCCACGAGCAGGTGCTCGATGATATCGAATCCCTTCTGACCAACAATCGCATCTTCAAGCAGCGCAACGTTGATATCGGCGTCGTATCTTTGGACGATTGCTTTCGCTATGGCTTCTCGGGCGTCATGGTCCGTGGCTCAGGAGCTGCCTGGGACCTACGCAAGTCACAGCCCTACGAGTGTTATGACGAACTCGAGTTCGATATTCCCATCGGCAAGAACGGCGACTGCTATGATCGCTATCTAATCCGTATGCAGGAAATGCGAGAGTCGGTCAAAATCATGAAGCAGTGCTGTGAGCGTCTCCTCTCCGAAGAGGGGCGTGGGCCCTGTTCTGCAAGCAACCAAAAAGTAGTGCCGCCAAAACGTGGTGAGATGAAGCGTTCCATGGAGGCGCTGATCCACCATTTCAAACTATATACCGAAGGCTTCCACGTTCCCGAGGGTGAGGTCTATGCCTGTGTCGAAGCACCGAAGGGTGAGTTCGGCGTCTACCTCGTCGCTGACGGCTCAAACAAGCCTTATCGTTGCAAGATCCGTGCGCCCGGCTTCCCACACCTTGCTGCCATGGATTTCATGAACCGCGGGCACATGTTGGCCGACGTTAGCGCGATCCTTGGTTCGCTGGACATTGTGTTTGGTGAGATCGATAGGTAGCCAGTCTGCTAGAGCACACAATGCACGTGATCAGGACTGCGCAGCGCCTCTACAACTTTGGGCCGAACATCCACCACAGACCGTAGCCAAGGATGCCAGCAAGGATCCATAGCAGGCGATTGACCCCGCGGCCGGCGATTAACCAGACCAGTGCCAGCGGCCCGGCAATGATAAACGTGCCAAGCAACCACATGATCACCCATTGCCAGACGCCAATGGCCTCGGCCAGCATAGCCACATAGCTTTGGAACACTGACCAGATCTGCTGCCCTGGCTCACCAAAGTTGAAGAGCGGCACCGCGCCGGCCATAAACAGGAAGCCCAGCCCAAAACACAGTGCTCGGCCGATTAATTCGCGCATAGATAATTGCTCCGTTTAACTCCGTCCAACCACCGGCTTTGCCGGATGCTTGCCAGGCCCCGGCTCGTCTACCGCGAACCCTCGACCACTACCCGATAAATGCGCAAACTGTCTGAGCACCGTTAGTCAAGTTGACGGTTTGGCTTCTCAACAAGGCATTGCACTGCTATGCTCAAAACTTGCGTGCTGTGCCTGGAGAGCCACAATGTTCACTTTCGATTTTCTGTTTGTTGCAGCCGTCCTCACCATGGGTTGGGGAATGGCGCTCGCATCTTACAGAATATTCGCCGTTCGGAATGACTGGCCGATGGGCGAACTGCACGCCAACAAGCCTCTTGTTCCGGTTCTGCTCGGTGTGTTCTCGATAGCCATTGCGATCCTGTTTGCGGCATCGCGCCAGTACTGGACCGGGTTTGAGCTCGATGGCTGGTGGATTTTTGTTGGCGGTCTAGCTTTCGCATTCGTTTGGATCGGTATGATGCGGGTCGGTTCGCAGATTTCACTGTTCCTGGCACCGTTGGCCACGCTTGTCTTGACAATGGCCTGGATCAACACGCGCATTCCACCAGATCTCTCGACTGAGACGTCGTTCGTTCCGAACAGCTATGTCTACATTCCGCTGCCCCAGCGCTCGCCGTTGCGGCTCAGCGATGCGCGTACGCGCTACGTCGAAAGCGATCGAAGCCGCTAGGGCGCCTAACCAAAACTCGGCTTATCTATGGTTGTCAGTGCCCACTGCGCTGTTGTTCGGCGTCGATTGGTCCTTGTGGCTTGCCAGATCAATCCTCTCCCCGTAGTTGATGCTTGTGTGTTCACGTCACGCTACACCCTGCGTGGTTGTTGAACGTGGATGGACTTCATCCGTCATGATTTCCGAAGAGGGGCTCTTCCATGGCCGTGCGTCGCCTACACCCAGAACAACCCGCGAACTTCGAGTTTACGGCGGAAAACCTGGCCTGGGCCAAAGAGACGATAGCCAAGTATCCGGAAGGGCGTCAGGCGTCCGCCGTGATACCTCTGCTGTGGCGCGCGCAGGAGCAGCACGAGGGCTGGCTTCCCGAACCGGCGATCCGCTACGTCGGCGAGATGCTCGATATGGCGTATATTCGCGTCTACGAGATCGCCACGTTCTACACGATGTTCCAGCTGTCGCCCGTGGGTAAGTTGGCTCACGTGCAAGTATGCGGAACAACGCCATGTATGCTACGCGGCGCAGAAGACCTAGTGTCTGTCTGCAAGCGCCGGATCGCCGATGCACCGCACAAATTGTCCTCCGATGGCAACTTTTCCTGGGAAGAAGTCGAATGCCTCGGCGTCTGCGCTAACGCCCCCATGGTCCAGATCTGGAAGGACACCTACGAAGATCTGACACCTGAGCTGTTCGAGAAGGTCCTTGATGGGTTTGCCAGCGGAGACCCGCCCAAACCCGGCTCTCAGATTGGTCGGGTCGCGTCGAGCCCTGCTGGCGGCTTGACGTCGCTCAAGGATGCACCCTGATCCGCTGGAGCCACGGCCTCGCGCTCGCGAATCTGACTTCATCAAGCCGATTTCATGAAACAACCGGACACAACTGTGTGCAGGCCGGCAATCTGTGCCAATCTGCGCAACCTGACAGCTTGAACCGCGCCGAAACATGCGTACTGTGTCGCCAGTGACCGATCGCAGGACCTTTGGCATGCTCGCGGATAAAGACCGAATTTTCACGAACATATACGGTATTCACGATCCCAGCCTGAAAGGCGCCATGGCGCGTGGCTCCTGGGACGGCACCAAGCAGATCATTGAGCTTGGGCACGACGAAATCGTCGAGCGAATCAAAGCGTCGGGCCTGCGCGGTCGTGGCGGTGCCGGATTTCCCACCGGTCTCAAGTGGTCGTTCATGCCGAAGGAAGATGCGCGACCTTCGTATCTCGTCGTCAACGCAGACGAATCCGAGCCAGGATCCTGCAAGGATCGCGAAATCTGCCGTCATGACCCGCATCACCTCGTCGAAGGATGCCTGATTGCGTCGTTCGCTATGCGGGCCCACACCTGCTATGTCTACTTTCGTGGCGAATACATCCGTGAACGCGAAGCATTTCAGCGCGCCGTGGATGAGGCCTATGAAGCCGGCCTGATCGGTAAGAACAATAAGCATGGTTGGGACTTCGATCTTTATGTTCACCATGGCGCCGGCGCCTACATCTGCGGTGAAGAAACGGCACTGCTTGAAAGCCTCGAGGGCAAGAAGGGTCAGCCGCGCATGAAGCCGCCGTTTCCGGCTGGCGCTGGCCTGTATGGTGCCCCGACAACGGTCAACAACGTCGAGTCCATTGCTGTTGCGCCCACTATCTTGAGGCGTGGGGCGGAATGGTTCGCCGATTTGGGCAAGCCGAACAACACCGGGACCAAGCTCTTTCAGATCTCGGGTCACGTAGAACAGCCGTGTGTGGTCGAAGAGGAAATGGGTATCCCGATGCGGGAGCTCATCGAACGTCACGCCGGCGGCGTGCGTGGAGGCTGGGACAACCTGCTGGCAGTCATACCTGGCGGTTCTTCCGTGCCGTGTGTGCCGGGGACGATTTGTGACGAGCTGACGATGGATTTTGACACGCTGCAGAAGGCCAAGTCCGGCCTCGGTACAGCAGCGGTCATCGTGATGGATAAGTCGACCGACATTATCGCTGCTATCCGCAGGCTCTCGTACTTCTACAAGCACGAAAGTTGTGGCCAGTGCACGCCCTGCCGCGAAGGAACGGGCTGGATGTGGCGGATGATGGAACGGCTTGAAACCGGAAAGGCCGACAAGAGAGAGATCGACATGCTGCTCGATGTCACCAAGCAGGTCGAAGGTCACACCATTTGCGCATTGGGCGACGCTGCTGCCTGGCCGATCCAGGGGCTTGTCAGACACTTCCGACCCACGATCGAGGCGCGCATCGAGGCAGCCCAGGCCGCCCAAGAAGCCGCTGAATAACGACTTGAGAGGTCTTTGTACCCAACAAAACACATCAGATTATCGATCATAACACTGTGATTGCTGCGGATAATTCTCCAAAGCACCATTGGTCGCGCTGCCACCTCTTCCACTGCCAACGCGCGTAGCGTATACGGCTATTCATAGTTGTAAGCTTGTCGCAGTACGCTCACGCACACACTGGGAATGACATATGCCGAGAAAGCTCATCATCGATGGTGACGAGATCGAGGTAGAGGACGGAACAAGTCTTCTGCAGGCATGTGAGCTGGCCGGTCGCGAAATTCCCCGCTTCTGTTATCACGAACGTCTGTCGATCGCCGGCAATTGCCGGATGTGCCTGGTGCAGGTCGACGGGATGCCAAAGCCTGTCGCTTCCTGCGCAATGAGCGTCAACGATCTCCGTCCGACACGCGATGGCACACCCAATACAGTTGATACCCTGTCACCCCTCGTCAAAAAGGCGCGCGAAGGTGTCATGGAGTTCCTGCTGATCAACCACCCGCTCGATTGTCCGATTTGCGATCAGGGCGGAGAGTGCGATCTCCAGGACCAGGCGATGGCCTACGGTATCGGCGGCACACGCTATGAAGAAAACAAGCGTGCGGTTGACGAGAAGCATCTCGGCCCCCTGATCAAGACCTCGATGACGCGCTGCATTCAATGCACCCGCTGCGTCCGCTTCATGACTGAAGTCGCTGGCGTCGAAGAGCTGGGCGCGATCGGACGCGGTGAGGATATGGAAATTACGACATATCTCGAGCAGGGGATGATGTCGGAACTGTCCGCAAACGTCGTTGACTTGTGTCCAGTTGGCGCCCTCACCCACCGTCCGTGGGCGCACAATGCCCGTCCGTGGGAACTGCGCAAAACAGAGTCTGTCGACGTCATGGATGCGCTGGGCTCGGCAATCCGCGTTGATTGCCGTGGACGCGAAGTGATGCGGATCTTGCCACGTCTAAATGAAGACGTGAACGAGGAGTGGATCTCAGACAAGACGCGACACGTTGCCGATGGACTGCGGACGCAGCGTCTTGATCAACCGTACCTTCGCAAAGATGGCAGCCTGCAACCCGTCAGCTGGAATGAGGCGCTCAGTGCAGTCGCTGAGAATCTATCAGCTGTGACACCTGACAAGGTTGGTGCACTAGTTGGTGATCTAGCAGCTGCAGAAGAGATCTTTGCACTCAGACACTTGATGCACCGGCTCGGCGTGAACAACACGGATTGTCGCCAGCACGGCGAGGCACTGGATCCTGCCCTGGGACGCGGATCGTACATCTTCAATGCCGGCATTGCTGCGATCGATGAAGCAGACGCGATCATGCTGATCGGCACCAATCCAAGGACAGAGGCTGCTGTCCTGAACGGGCGGATCCGAAAGCGCTGGAGTGCCGGCGGCCTTCTCGTTGGGGTTATCGGAGAACAGGAAGACCTGGGCTATCCGTACAATTATCTCGGCGCCGGGGCAGATGCGCTCGACCAGTTCATAAACCACGGCCCGATCGATAGAGAGCGACCGCTGTTTATTGTTGGTCCTGGTGCCTATGCGCGCCCGGATGGTGCCGCGATACTGGCCAAGATCGCGGCAGCAGCGAAATCACTCGGTGTAGTGAAAGATGGTTGGAATGGTCTATGCATTCTCCAGACCGCTGCTTCACGCGTAGCGGCTTTGGACATTGGCTTTGTCCCGACGAATGGCGGCCTCGACACGGCTGCGATGGCTGGCGGTGGCGTTGAAGTCATATACAATCTCGGTGCCGACGAAGTCGAAATAGCACCAGGGCCTTTCGTGATCTATCAGGGCAGTCATGGTGATCGCGGTGCGCATCGTGCCGATGTAATCTTGCCGGGTGCGGCATACACGGAAAAGTCCGGCACCTATGTCAACACTGAGGGACGGGCACAGCTTACGAGCAAAGCAGCATTCCCGCCGGGCGACGCGCGCGAAGACTGGGCAATACTTCGTGAGTTGTCGGCACGCCTTGGCAAGCAGCTACCCTATGACAACCTGCAGCAACTCAGGGCGGAGATGTACAAGGCCGCTCCGCAGTTAGCAAAAATTGGTGCGCAAGAACCTGGAGCCTTGGATGCGGTTGACGGACTTGCTGGCAGATCCGGATCAATCGGCAGCGAGCCCTTCCAGACGACAGTGCAGGACTTTTATCTGACCAATCCAATCGCCCGCTCATCAGCTGTCATGGCTGAGTTGAGTGCGCTCAGGCAGGCCAATCAAACGCCTGTTGCGGCAGAATAGAGAGGCGAGCGGCATGTGGGAACAAGCAGTTGAGATTTGGTGGGCTTACGGTTGGCCCCTGACTTTCATCGTGATCCAAAGCGTGGCGCTGATGGTCGCGTTGTTGTTGATCATCGCTTATCTCCTGCTGATGGACCGGAAGGTCTGGGCGGCCGTCCAGATGCGCAAGGGACCAAACGTCGTCGGGCCCTTTGGTCTCCTGCAGTCCTTCGCCGATCTCTTGAAGTTCGTGCTGAAAGAACCGGTCATTCCGGCTGGAGCTGATAAGCCAGTTTTCCTGTTGGCGCCAATTGCAACCACATTGTTTGCTCTGGCTGCCTGGGCCGTTATCCCGGTCAATCAAGACAGCTTCGGGACCTGGGTGATCTCCGATCTCAACGTGGGTATTCTCTACGTCCTGGCGATTTCATCTCTCGGCGTCTATGGCGTCATCATGGGTGGCTGGGCATCGAACTCAAAGTATCCATTCATGGGCGCACTGCGTTCTGCGGCCCAGATGGTCTCCTACGAGGTTTCGATCGGCCTAGTCATCGTCACGGTGCTGCTCTGCGTCGGTTCTTTGAACATGACGGAGATCGTCAACGCCCAGAAGGGCGAATACGGCATGCTGAATTGGTTCTGGCTGCCGTTGTTCCCGATGTTCGTGGTCTTCTTTATCTCGGCACTCGCGGAAACCAATCGCCCGCCATTCGACCTACCGGAAGCTGAGTCAGAACTCGTGGCAGGGTTCATGGTCGAGTATGCCTCGACGCCCTACCTGCTTTTCATGCTCGGCGAGTACGTTGCCATCACCACGATGTGCGCCTTGACCACCATTCTCTTCTTAGGGGGATGGCTGCCACCAGCTGACATTTGGCCGTTAAATGCGGTGCCGGGTGTTATCTGGTTCCTGCTCAAGGTCATCTTTGTTTTCTTCATGTTTGCCATGGTCAAGGCAATGGTGCCGCGCTACCGCTACGATCAGCTGATGCGGCTTGGTTGGAAGGTCTTCCTACCGCTCTCTCTGATCATGGTTGTGGTTGTTGCCGGAGTTCTGCAATTCGGCGGTGAGCTGGTCGGGCAATAGGAGGCACCGATGTCAATAAGAAAGGGATATCGGCTATGAGCCCGGCAATGACAGGTGCCCTGATCGGGTTCGTGATCGGTTTCATGGGCTTTGTTTCGCTGCGTATTGTTGCCAATCGCATCGAGTCGAAAGATGTCACGCCCGAGCCGAAGAAAACCGCGGCCGTTATCCGAATTGTGGCTTTGGCGGACTGGTTGCTGTTCACCGTACTCGGCTTCCTTCTTGGCCCAATCATGTTCACGACCCAGTCTTAAGGAGGCGAAATGAGTGTTGCACAGAGCATAAAATCGCTATTCCTGACGGAATTTGTGTCCGCATTCTTTCTGGCCATGAGATACTTCTTCCGGCCCAAGCACACGCTCAACTACCCGTTCGAAAAAGGCCCGATCAGCCCACGCTTTCGCGGTGAGCACGCGCTGCGCCGTTATCCCAATGGCGAAGAGCGCTGCATCGCATGCAAGCTCTGCGAAGCGATTTGTCCGGCCCAGGCGATTACGATCGAAGCTGGCCCGCGCCGCAATGATGGAACGCGCCGGACAACGCGATACGATATCGACATGGTCAAGTGCATCTACTGCGGGCTGTGTCAGGAAGCATGCCCCGTTGATGCCATCGTGGAAGGTCCGAATTTCGAATTCGCCACCGAAACGCGGGAAGAACTCTACTACAACAAGGAACGACTACTCGCGAACGGCGATCGCTGGGAGCGCGAGATCGCACAAAACATTGGTCTCGACGCAAAATACAGATGAGGACAAGGGCTGGCGCCAACTATTGCAATCGCTAACCGACGACGAGTTGGATCGATACGGCAGCATTGCAGAGGACCAGCGCAACTTGGAATACGATCACTGGTGGGCTCAGATCTTGTCAGCGATCAGCGCCATCGTCGTGCTCGGTAGCGCGATATGGAGCATACATGGAGGCGGGAGCGCGTGGACAGCGCTCCTTTTGGTGCTTGTCGCCACAGTGCTGGGTATCTGGCCGTATCAAAAGGTCAAAATGCGCAGACTCTGGGACAAGCATTGCAAGGCAGTTGCTGAGGAAAAGGCGCGCCGGTCTGGGAGCGGCGTGTAAGGGGCGGACAGGGTAATGGGACTGACAGCTTTTTTCTTCTACCTGTTTTCAGTCGTCGCGATACTCTCGGCCTCAATGGTCATTGTCGCGCGCAACCCTGTGCACGCCGTGCTGTTCCTCATCCTGACATTCTTCAACGCAGCTGGACTTTTTGTGCTGCTCGGCGCCGAGTTCCTGGCGATGCTTCTGGTCATCGTTTATGTCGGCGCAGTTGCCGTTCTCTTCCTTTTCGTTGTGATGATGTTGGATGTCGATTTCGCAGAGTTGCGCGCCGGCTTCATCAAGAACGCGCCACTCGGAGCGCTGATTGGCGGCTTGGTCCTCGCAGAACTTATTCTGGTCGTTGGGCTGCAAAGCTTCGCGCCCAACATAGCTGGGCAACCGGCTGCTCCGATCGTGACAACGGATCCTAATCTGACCAACACCGAAGCACTCGGTCGGATCCTCTATACGAAGTACATCTTCTATTTCCAGGGTGCTGGATTGATTCTGCTGGTTGCCA
Organism: Hyphomicrobiaceae bacterium; assembly: GCA_965247245.1. Taxonomy (GTDB): domain Bacteria; phylum Pseudomonadota; class Alphaproteobacteria; order Rhizobiales; family Hyphomicrobiaceae; genus Tectiglobus. The sequence goes on from CBDFGV010000003.1 coordinate 358,531, forward strand.
TGATTGGCGCCATTGTCCTTACCTTGCGCCATAAGGAAGGCGTCAAGCGCCAATCCATTGCCGAACAAGTTGCACGCTCGCCAAAGACCGCGATCGAGGTTGTTCCGGTTGCCTCCGGTCAATCCATGATCCCATCGCGCGATGATGGAGACGCGTCATGATGGGCTTCACTCACATTCATTGCCGGAAGTCTTGGCCAGCAGAGATGTATGCCAATTTCGTCGCGTTCGACGCGGGCGCAGACGCACGAGAAATGAGGTAACCGACATGGAAATTGGTATTGGTCACTACCTCACCGTCGCGGCTGTGCTCTTCACGATTGGCATTTTTGGCATCTTCCTCAATCGCAAGAACGTCATTGTGATCTTGATGTCGATCGAACTGATGCTGCTTGCTGTCAACCTCAACCTCGTCGCCTTCTCGTCCTTCAACAAGGATCTCGTTGGCCAGGTCTTCGCCATGATGGTCCTCACGGTTGCTGCTGCCGAAGCCGCTGTCGGTCTCGCCATCGTCGTCGTCTATTTCCGCAACCGGGGCTCGATCGCGGTTGAAGACATCAACATGATGAAGGGCTAGCCGCTGCCATGACGTATCAGGCCATCGTCTTCCTGCCCTTGCTTGGGGCAATCATCGCCGGGTTCTTCGGGCGCTTTATCACCGACCGCGGATCGGAGATTGTCACGACGGCGCTGCTGTTCTTGTCAGCCATTCTGTCATGGATCGTGTTCTGGCGCGTCGGTTTTGATGCCGAAACGATCAAGGTCCCTATCGCCCAATGGATCACGTCCGGCGAACTGGAAGTCGCGTGGAGCCTACGGATCGATACCTTAACCGGTGTCATGCTCGTCGTTGTCACCACGGTATCCAGTCTCGTGCATCTCTATTCCATTGGCTACATGCACGAGGACAATGCACGGTCTCGTTTCTTCGCCTATCTCTCGCTTTTCACATTTGCCATGTTGATGCTGGTAACTAGCGACAACCTTCTGCAGATGTTCTTTGGCTGGGAAGGCGTTGGTCTGGCCAGCTATCTGCTCATTGGTTTTTGGTTCAAGAAGCCTGAGGCCAATTCAGCAGCCATCAAGGCCTTCATCGTCAACCGCGTTGGCGACTTTGGCTTTGCGTTGGGTATCTTCGGCCTCTTTGCTGTCTTCGGGTCAATACAACTTGATGCCATCTTTGCGGCAGCCGCCGGCAAGTCCGGTCAGACGATGGAGTTCCTCGGATATCAGGTCGATATCATGACCTGCCTGTGTCTGTTGCTCTTCATGGGTGCGATGGGCAAGTCTGCGCAGTTCCTACTGCACACCTGGTTACCTGACGCGATGGAGGGTCCGACACCTGTCTCGGCACTCATTCATGCCGCGACGATGGTCACCGCCGGGGTGTTCATGGTGGCACGCCTCTCGCCATTGTTTGAACTTGCGCCGACAGCTCTGCTTGTCGTGACCTTTGTCGGAACGCTCACGGCTTTCTTCGCAGCCACTGTTGGTCTAGTGCAAAACGACATCAAGCGCGTTGTCGCCTATTCGACTTGCTCGCAGCTGGGCTACATGTTCGCTGCCTGCGGACTGGGCGCTTACACTGTTGCCATCTTCCACCTTTTCACACACGCGTTCTTTAAGGCCCTGCTGTTCCTCGGTGCCGGCTCAGTGATCCACGCCATGCATCATGAACAGGACATGCGTAACATGGGTGGCCTTGCGCCTAAGATCCGTATCACCTGGGCCATGATGCTAATTGGAACGCTCGCGCTCACGGGCGTTGGTTACCCGCACGTGATCGGTTTTGCGGGCTTCCATTCCAAGGATGCGATTGTCGAGGCGGCGTACGCGGCACACACACCTTACAACTACGTCTTCTGGACGTTGGTCGTCGCAGCCTTCATGACGTCTTTCTACTCTTGGCGCCTGATGTTCATGACGTTCCATGGCAAAACGCGCGCAGAACCAGAGACGTTCAAGCATGCGCACGAAAGCCCGTATGTCATGCTGGTGCCGCTGTTCGTGCTTGCAGCAGGCGCCGTCGCTGCCGGCTACGTGTTCAAGGATTACTTTATCGGCGACTTCTACAAACAGTTCTGGAACAAGTCGATATTCGAGGGCCCCGACAACCACATCCTGCATGAAATGCACGAAGTGGCGAAAAACGTTGGCTGGGTCGGCTGGGCACCGTTTGTAGCGATGGCGGCCGGCTTCGCACTGGCGTGGCTCTACTATATCCAAATGCCTTGGTTGCCGGCTGCAACGGCAACGACCTTTAAGCCGATCTACTTATTCTTCCTGAACAAGTGGTACTTCGACGAACTCTACCAGTTCATTTTCGTCAATCCATGTAAGTGGCTGGGGCGTGTTCTGTGGAAGGGCGGTGATGGTGCGATCATCGATGGTATTGGACCCAATGGCATTGCCGCGCGCGTCATGGATGTGACAGGTCGTGTCGTCAAAATGCAGACGGGCTTCGTCTATCACTATGCCTTTGTGATGATGATCGGCGTGGCCATCATCATCACCTACTTCATGTACACCAGCGGAGGTTTCGGGCAATGATCAGCATCGGAACCGTTCCGATCCTATCTCTCGTCACGTTCCTGCCGTTGGTCGGCGTGCTTTTCATTATGACGCTGCCGGATGACTTCAGCGGCCGTCGTAATGCGCGGCGGATCGCGTTGTTCGTGACGACTTTCGTGTTCCTGCTGTCGCTTCTCATCTGGATCAATTTCGATACCTCAACGGCGGCCTACCAGTTCGTTGAAGAGCAGGCCTGGTTCGGTGCTTTCAAATACAAGATGGGCGTCGATGGTATCTCGATGCTGTTTGTCATCCTGACGACGTTCCTGATGCCGCTGTGCATTCTGGCAAGCTGGGAGTCAGTGAAGGAGCGCGTCACCGAATACATGATCGCGTTTCTGGTTCTCGAGACGCTGATGATCGGCGTCTTCTGTGCACTCGATCTGGTGCTCTTCTATCTGTTCTTCGAAGCCGGCCTGATCCCGATGTTCCTGATTATTGGAGTCTGGGGCGGAGCGCGGCGTGTCTACGCCAGTTACAAGTTCTTCCTCTACACGTTGCTTGGCTCGGTGCTGATGCTGCTGGCCATGATGTACATGTACTGGACAGCCGCTACGACAGACATCCCAGAACTGATCGATAAGGTTTCCAAGAACCCGACGCTGTTCTCAGCAGAAGCCCAATGGTGGCTGTGGCTGGCCTTCTTCGCCTCATTCGCAGTGAAGATGCCGATGTGGCCGGTCCATACCTGGCTGCCTGATGCCCACGTCGAAGCGCCAACTGCCGGGTCAGTCATACTGGCCGGCATCCTTCTGAAGATGGGTGGTTATGGCTTCCTGCGTTTCTCAATCCCGATGTTCCCATTGGCATCGATTGACCTGGCGCCACTCGTATTCACTCTGTCCGTCATCGCCATCATTTACACTTCACTCGTCGCGCTGGCGCAGGAGGACGTAAAGAAGCTGATTGCTTACTCATCGGTGGCCCACATGGGTTTCGTGACGATGGGTATATTCGCCGGCAATACACAAGGCATTGATGGCGCCATCTTCCAGATGCTGAGCCACGGTCTCGTCTCAGCCGCCCTCTTCCTGTGCGTTGGCATTGTCTACGATCGCATGCATACGCGCGAGATCGCAGCCTACGGTGGTCTCGCCAATCGTATGCCGATCTATGCATTCTGCTTCATGGTCTTTACCATGGCGAATGTTGGCCTACCTGGCACGTCGGGGTTTGTCGGTGAATTTCTGACGCTTCTCGGCGCCTTCAAAGCCAACACCTGGGTGGCGTTCCTGGCAACGACGGGTGTTATCTTATCCGCTGGCTATGCGCTTTACCTCTATCGCCGCGTCGTGTTCGGTGAGTTGGACAAGCCCAAGTTGATGGCAATCCAGGACATGAACATGCGAGAGATTGCGGTGATAGCGCCGCTGGTGATCCTCACCATTCTCTTTGGCTTCTACCCGGCACCTATTCTCGACGTCACTGCGGTGTCCGTGAAAAATCTGGTGGCCAACTATGAAGCCGCAATCCAAACAACGACGGCGCTGGTCGCACAGTAACAAGGACACTGCCAATGCCTGAGAGCCTTGCGATTTATGCGCCGCTGCTGCCCGAGCTGATCCTCGCGATCGGCGCGATGGCTCTTTTGATGTACGGCGTGTTTCGCCCGGAAACACAGGAAGAGGCTATCACCGTTGGCTGGCTGGCCATCTTGCTGCTGATCGTGGCTGGCGGCGTCATGCTCTATTACGGCGAGGGCAGCCAGTCGCTGTTCGAAGGCGCCTTCGTTAATGACGACTTCGCGCGTTTCATGAAGGTCTTAGCCCTTGGCGGATCGGCATTCGCGCTGATGCTCGCCTTTGATGACTTCCGCGATCTCAAGATTATGAAGTTTGAGTATCCGGTACTCGTGCTGCTTGCGACTACCGGCATGATGGTCATGATTTCGGCGCGCGATCTCATTGCCCTCTACATTGGTCTCGAGCTGCAGAGCTTGGCACTTTACGTCGTCGCTGCCTATCGACGAGACTCCGTGCGCGCCAGTGAGGCCGGCCTGAAGTACTTTGTTCTGGGAGCGCTCTCTTCAGGCATGCTGCTGTACGGCGCATCACTGCTCTATGGCTTCTCCGGCTCGACTGATTTCCAGGTTATCGCAAACGCAGCCAAGGGTGCCGAGGTCGCCACCAATCTCTGGCTGATCTTCGGTCTTGTATTCCTGATGGTCGGGTTGGCCTTCAAGGTATCCGCCGTTCCCTTCCATATGTGGACGCCGGATGTCTACGAGGGTTCTGCAACACCGGTCACAGCCTTCTTTGCAACAGCGCCCAAAGTGGCGGCGATGGCATTGTTGGTTCGCGTCACGCTTGATGCCTTTCCCGGCATTGCAGTGCAGTGGCAGCAGATCATTACGTTTGTCGCCATTGCATCGATGTTGCTGGGCGCGTTTGCAGCCATCGGCCAAAACAACATCAAGCGCCTGATGGCATACTCCTCCATCGCGAATATTGGCTTCGCTTTGGTCGGCTTGGCCGCGAATTCCGTCGAAGGCACACAGGGCGTGATCATCTACATGGCGATCTACGTCGTCATGACGCTCGGAACTTTCGCCTGCATCCTGTCCATGCGGCGCAACGATGTGGCCGTTGAGGAGATCAGCGAGCTATCCGGCTTGGCGCGTACCAACCTGCCAATGGCATTTGCGTTGATGATCTTGATGTTCTCGTTGGCCGGCATCCCGCCGCTGGTTGGCTTCTTCGCCAAGTACTACGTTTTCCTGGCCGCCATTAACGCGGGTCTTTATCCGTTGGCGATTGTCGGCGTGCTCGCAAGTGTCGTCGGTGCCTACTACTATCTGCGTGTCATCAAGGTCATGTTCTTTGATGATGCCCGCGATGCATTCCAGCCGGTGCGTTTCGCGCCCGGGGTGGTGATGGGACTGTCTGCCTTGCTCATGGTCGTCGGCGTTGTTGCGCTTGGCCCCTTCGTTGACGCTGCCATGGCGGCCGCCCAGACATTCCGGTTCTAGGATCGCCGACTAGTTCAACTGGATTGACCGCTATGCATTGGCCAGTTGTCACCTTTGGTGAGCTCGACTCGACCAACATGGAGGCGCAGCGGCGCATCGCAGCCGGCGTTCATGAACCAACATGGATTAGAGCTGGGCGACAAACGGCAGGACGCGGTCGATCAGGTCGTAGTTGGCAATCCCTAGACGGCAACTTGCTGGTGAGCTTGCTCCTGCCTCTCCAGTGTCCACCAAGCGTGTTGCACCATCTTTCGCTGGTCAGTGGTCTCGCACTCCACCAGGCAATCACCGAGTACAGTCGGGATAAAGGTAGCAGTTTGAAACCGTGCTTGAAGTGGCCCAACGATGTCCTGATCGATGACGCCAAAGTCGCGGGAATACTCGTCGAAAGCTCGATCGTGGGTAATCTTGCAATGGCGATCATCGGTTTCGGCGTCAATCTGCAGGCGGCCCCACAGCTGGAGGATCGCAACACGACGAGCCTGTCAGATCATGCTTTGACGACGACGCCAGAAGAGTTTCTACCGTTCCTCGATAGCTGGCTCGCGCACACAATCAGCACTTGGGACAACGGACGCGAATTTGATCGCATCAGACAAGCCTGGCTCAATAACTCGTTTCCACTCGATCATCCCATTGCGATCAATACAACCCAGGGGCGCGTTCAAGGCGGCTTCGCGGGTCTCGATAACGATGGCGCGTTGCTCATCCGTACAACTGACGGTAAAATTGAACTCTTTCACTTCGGTGATGTCGCTGTAGGGGGTGAAGCAGCGACCAGCGCAAACGGGGAAACCAGGACCACTTGAGCAAAAGCAATCCAGAAAACGATCGCAGCGAGCTGGTGTTTGTTGCTCTCGGCGGTCTCGGGGAGATAGGCATGAACGTCTATCTCTATGGCAAAGGGCCACCGGACGATCGTGAATGGCTGATGGTCGACCTTGGGATCACTTTCCCGGGTGAGCACGAACCCGGCGTTGACATTGTCCTGCCTGACCTTCGTTTCATCGAGGCTGAGGCTCAGGCGTTGTCCGGGATCGTCATAACGCACGCCCACGAAGACCATATCGGAGCGGTGATCGAAATGTGGCCGCGCCTGCGTGCGCCGGTTTACACGACACCATTCGCAGCAGGTATGCTGAAAGCCAAGTTGGCCGAGTTCGGCGCAGCCAAGGCACCGACCATAAAGGAAATCAATCCGGAGAGCCGCTTTCAAGTTGGCAGTTTCGACCTTGAGTACGTTTCGATGTCTCACTCCATCCCGGAGACGTCGGGATTGGTCATTCGAACAGACAAAGGCACCGTCTTTCACACCGCCGATTGGAAGCTCGATCACGCGCCATTGGTTGGCAAACCCACTAATGAAAAGCGTATAGAAGAGATCGGCCAGGAGGGCGTCGATGTCCTGGTTTGCGACTCCACCAACGCCTTTCGAGATGGCACATCTCCATCAGAAACCGAGGTCGCGGAGTCGCTCGCGAAGATCATTGCGCAGGAATCTGGCCGGGTCATTCTCACAACGTTCTCTTCAAACGTCGCCCGGATCAAAGCCGTTGGCGATGCCGCGCGCGCAACGGGGCGTCAGCTTGTTGTCGCGGGTCGCGCGCTGCACAGGGTCATCCGTGTTGCCATTGACACTGGCTACCTTCCAACAGATTTCAGCTACGTAGACCAAGAACACTTTAGTTATCTCGCCCCAAATGAAGCGTTGGCACTTGTAACGGGAAGCCAGGGCGAACCACGGGCTGCTTTGTCCAGGATCGCCGACGGTGACCATCGCGATATCAAACTCGGCCAAGGCGACGCGGTGATCTATTCATCGCGAATCATTCCCGGAAACGAGAAGGGCATCCTCGAAATCCAGAACAAGCTTGCCGGTGCGGGTTGCAAGATCATCACCGATAACGAGGGTCTTGTTCACGTCACAGGCCATCCCCGGCGTGATGAGCTGCGCAAGATGTTTGACTGGATCAAGCCGCGCACCATGGTGCCGATGCACGGAGAGATGCGCCACCTTAAGGAGAATGCGCGTCTCGCCCGGCAGGCCCAAATCCCGAGTGTAGCGCCGGTGACAGACGGTCAAATGCTACGGCTGCTGCCCGGCAAACCGAAGATCATCGACGACGTACCGGTCGGTCGATACTTCCGTGACGGGAGGTTGATCATCTCTGAAGGCGATGGCCCGGTCCGCGAACGCCGTAAGCTATCGTTCGTAGGGCTAGTCGCCGTTGCTCTTGCCATGACCCCGCGCGGCGAAGTTCTGGGGGATGTTGATCTCGCCCTCGACGGCGTGCCTGAGGAAGACGCAGAAGGCGAACTGATGGAGGATCTCGTCCTCGACGCGGTCGACGGCACACTTGACAGCATTCCGCCCAAACGACGCAAGGACATCGAGATGGTTCGAGAAGCGGTCCGCCGCTCTGTCCGCTCTGCTGTTGATCGGGCATGGGGCAAGAGGCCCATTGTCAAGGTGCTGATCAACGTTGTACCGACGAGAAGCTGACGCTTGTCGGTAGCATCAGACTGAATTCATCGATGGGACAACACTATGATTGGCCGACTGAACCACGTTGCAATTGCTGTGAAGGACATTCAGGCCGCTGCCGCTGTCTATCGCGATACGCTTGGTGCTGACATAACGGCCGCCGAACCGCAGCCCGAACACGGTGTAACAACGGTCTTCATCAACCTGCCAAACACCAAGATCGAACTGCTTGAACCTCTCGGTGAAGGTTCGCCAATTGCCAAATTCCTCGAGCGCAACAGCGACGGTGGAATCCACCATGTCTGCTACGAAGTGGATGATATCATTGCCGCCCGCGATAAACTGATCAGTGAAGGCGCACGTATCCTTGGGGATGGTGAGCCGAAAATTGGTGCGCACGGCAAACCAGTGCTGTTCCTGCACCCAAAAGACTTCAACGGCGTGCTGACCGAACTCGAGCAGGCTTAATCAATCAAAGGCTGTTTCGGCCGCGCAAACGAGTACGATCGAATGAGCATTCCCCTCGGTATAGCGCTTTTCTTCGTCATCTGGTGGATCATTCTGTTTGCTGTCTTGCCATTTGGCGTCTACACGCAGGCCGAAGACGGTCACGTCGTGCCCGGAACGCCGGAAAGTGCGCCAAAGAAGTTCTCCTTCGCTCGGGTGGCGCAGATCAACACAGTCGTCGCGATCATAGTTTTCTGCATTGTCTGGGGCGCCATTGAGCTTGACGTGTTCGGGATCGCCGAATTCGCTGCCGCGGTGAACCGCTAGCTTTCACCTATTCCAACTGGGTATAATTCACCTTCGCGCCGTGACGAACGGCCCGCATTGCATTGCTTAATGCGCGATCCCGGTTTATGAGCGCAAAGCACGGAACCTGTGTCACTCAGTACAAAGACGCCTTCTTTGGCTGAGCCCGACTGACAACTGCAGCGGATCTGAAAGCCATGCACCTATCGCGATACTTCCTCCCGGTTTTGCGTGAAACGCCGAAGGAAGCCGAAATTGTCTCTCATCAGTACATGTTGCGGGCCGGCATGATCAAACAGGCAAGCGCCGGCATATACTCCTGGCTGCCGCTTGGATTGCGCGTGCTAAACAAAATCGCTGATATTGTTCGTGATGAGCAAAACCGGGCGGGCGCAATCGAAGTCCTGATGCCGACGATCCAGTCCGCGGATCTGTGGCGCGAGTCTGGTCGCTATGATGATTACGGCAAGGAAATGCTGCGAATCCAGGACCGCCACGAGCGAGACATGCTCTATGGTCCGACAAACGAAGAATTGATCACGCAGATCTTCCGCGACAGCGTCAAGAGCTACCGCGACCTGCCGCGCAACCTCTACCATATCCAATGGAAGTTCCGGGATGAGATCCGCCCGCGTTTCGGCGTGATGCGCGGCCGCGAGTTTCTCATGAAGGACGCATACTCGTTCGATCTCACCGAAGAAGACGGTCGCAAGTCCTATAACCGGATGTTCGCCGCCTATCTCAGAACCTTCGCCCGAATGGGATTGAAGTCGATCCCGATGAAGGCTGAAACCGGACCGATTGGCGGCGATCTCAGTCACGAGTTCATCATCCTGGCAGAAACCGGTGAGAGCCAAGTCTACGGCCATCAGGATCTGTTCGATGGCGATATTCCACCTGCCGACCTGGATTTCGACGGGGATCTGACCCCGATTGTCGACCAGTGGACGTCGCTCTATGCCGCCACTGATGAAATGCATGACGAGGCCCGCTTCAAGTCCGAAGTGCCTGCTGACAAACAGGTTTCAGCTCGCGGGATTGAAGTCGGCCATATTTTCTTCTTCGGAACCAAGTACTCAGAGCCGATGGGGTGCCGTGTGCAAACGCCGGACGGGGAAATGGCCAACATCCAGATGGGATCGTACGGCGTCGGTATCTCGCGACTTGCGGGCGCGATCATTGAGGCCTGCCACGATGATCGGGGAATCAAATGGCCGGTACCTGCCGCACCGTTTGAAGTTGGTCTAATCAACCTGAAGTCTGGTGATGAAGGTACAGACGCCGCTTGCGGCTCCGTGTACGAGCAATTCGCGAACGCCGGCATTGAAGTGCTGTATGACGATACCGGTGAACGGGCCGGCGGAAAGTTCGCGACAATGGATCTTATCGGTGTGCCATACCAGGTGGTTGTTGGTCCGAAAGGTCTCAAGGATGGTCAGGCCGAAGTTACGGATCGTCAAACAGGCGGCAAAGAGACCATCAGCTTGGACACGGTTGCGTCCGTCATCTCAGAGCGCGTGAAGCAACAGCGCATGCTCGTCTAGGCTGACAAGGGGGACGCGATGACCACATCCACTGATACGGCGCCGTTTGCTCCTTTCGAGTGGATGCTCGCAAGCCGCTATTTGCGCGCCAGGCGCAAAGAGGGCTTCATCTCCGTTATCGCGGGATTCTCGTTTGTCGGCATTATGCTTGGCGTTGCCACACTGATTATCGTGATGGCAGTGATGAATGGTTTCCGCAATCAGTTGTTCGAGAAGATCCTCGGCCTCAATGGGCATGCTGTTGTCCAGAAGATTGCGTCTGGTCCCTTCGATAACTATCCGGATGTGGTCGAACGCCTGAAGGGTGTCGAAGGTGTCCAAAAAGCAATCCCGTTGATCGAAGGCCAAGTGATGCTCTCATCTCCACGGCAGGCGCTGGGTGGTTTTGTCCGTGGCATGACTGAGCAAGGCATCCGCAACCTTCCTCTTGTCGCGAACAACATCATCCTCGGAAAGATTGACGGCTTTGACAATCAACGTGGCATCGCCATTGGTTCGCGCCTTGCGAACGACCTAGGCATCAATCTGGGTGGTGTGATTACTCTGGTGTCTCCCAGGGGAGCGCGAACCCCGTTTGGAACGGCACCGCGGACGAAACCGTATCGTGTGGTCGCGATATTCGAACTTGGCATGTCTGAGTATGACCGCTCCATGGTCTTCATGCCGATGCTCGAAGCGCAACGGTACTTTTCCAAAGGCCCTCAGGTCGACGTGATCGAGGTCGTGATCGACCATCCGGAAAACATAGATCGTCGCGTTGCGGCCATGAAGGCCGCGCTGGGTGACGACTATAACTTTGTCAGCTGGCGGCAGCGGAACCAAACGTTCTTCACTGTGCTCGAAGTCGAGCGGACGGTGATGTTCATCATATTGTCGCTGATCGTCTTGGTGGCAGCTCTCAACATTATTTCCGGCATTATGATGCTGGTGAAGGACAAAAGCCGCGACATTGCGATTCTGCGTACGATGGGGGCGACGAAGCACGCCATCATGCGCGTCTTCCTGATAACCGGCGCCTCCATCGGTGTGGTCGGTACGATCGCGGGACTGATCCTGGGGATCATATTCTGTGAAAACATCGAAGCCATTCGCCAGTTCGTGCAGTGGCTGACAGGCACGACCCTTATGGATCCGAGCGTCTATTATCTCACGCGCTTGCCGGCTGACATCGATCCGCAGGAGACGATTGGCATCGTTGTGATGGCGCTGACGCTATCGATCCTGGCAACCCTCTACCCCTCCTGGCGGGCATCGAAACTCGATCCCGTCGAGGCACTAAGATACGAATAGTCTGGGCAGGAAACACTCATGCAGCATCCGGTTCTCAGGCTGGTCGACCTCAAACGCGCCTTTCATCAGGGTGAGCGGGAGATCCGCGTTTTGGATGGTGCCTCTGCGGAGCTCTATCCGGGACAGGCCGTGGCGCTGGTTGGGCCCTCAGGATCGGGCAAGTCAACGCTGCTGCACATTGCCGGCCTTTTGGAGTCACCGGACAGCGGCAACGTCTTCGTCAATGGTCAGGACTGCGCGCAAATGAGCGACCGTGAACGCACGCGGGTGCGCCGGGCAGAACTTGGCTTTGTCTACCAGTTCCACCAATTGCTTCCGGAATTCTCCGCTCTGGAGAACGTTGTCATCCCGCAGATGATCCGCGGTACATCGCGCCGCGCCGCCGGTGAACGGGGCCGCGAGCTCCTGACCATGTTGGGCCTTGGCGAACGCGTCGACCATCGCCCAGCCGAACTCTCAGGCGGTGAGCAACAGCGCACCGCAATTGCGCGCGGCATCGCGAACCAACCGCGCTTGCTCCTCGCCGATGAACCCACGGGCAATCTCGACCCAACGACGTCTGATCGCGTGTTCGGCGATCTCATGTCGTTGATCGAACACACCGGTGTGTCGGCACTCATTGCGACCCACAATATGGAACTGGCGCAACGCATGCACCGTGTCCTGCGCCTTGAAGGTGGCAAGTTAATCGAGGTTGAGCGCAGTCAGCTTGCTGCTCAGTAATTGATCGCAACTGACTTCCAGGCAGCGCGCAGGGTTGAATGCAGCCGCTGCACTTTCTCGCCAAAACGGACCACCACCAGATCACGTTCCGGCATCATGTAGACGACCTGCCCGCGGCTTCCGAACATGAACGTGAAGCGTCCCTTCAGATGATTACCCGGTAGATCCAGAATGTTCTGATAGACATGGATGCCGTAATGACCGTCATGACGGCTCGCAGCGTCGACATGGTCGCCGAAGTAGAGTTCCCAAAGTCCGCGCGGCAGGAACGGTTGCGCCCTGGAACCATTTCTCATCAAAAACAGACCAACCCGCAACCAGTCGCCCGGCGTCGCATAGATGCAGCAATAAGGTGTCACAGGGCCAGTTGCACTGTAGCGCCGCCAGTGAGCATCAGATGCTCCGGCCGGGCGCCAGATCTTCTCAGAAATGAGTGCATGCAATGGCCTGCCGTAAGCTCTTTCAAGTACGGCTGCGAGGATCGCTGTGTTCGCGTTTTGGTAGCTGAACTTATCTCGCTTCTGCGGATCGAGGCGCAAATCAGGAAGCAGAGGCGTAACACCGCGCATGTGCAGTTGGGCCATCGGCCCGAACGGATTGAGAATGTATGTCCGCGCGTCCTTAGGCACCGGCCCGGCCGTCGATTTGATCTTGTCGGGCTTGAAGGCAATGCCACTGCGCATTCGTGCGAAGTCGCGGACTGAGGTTGACCTGAACTGTGTGTCGCCCGCATCGGACAGGAACTGACCGATCGCAACATCCAGGCTGGCAATCTTCCGCTCAGCGATTGCCTTCAAGAGCAATGCACCAATCAAGCTCTTTGCAAGAGAATACGAGTTGAACTTAGTTGAAGCTGTCACACCCTTGGAATAGTGGGCCACATGCAGCTTCTCACCCTGATAGATGAGAAGGGCGCGGCCATCGCCAGTGTCGAACAGCACCTTTGATTGCTGATCAAGGCGACCGATCTGAGCGAACTCTTTGCTCGTGGCCACCCCATCGAGCTTCAAGAAGTATCCAGGTGCCGGCCAGCGAGGTTGCGGATAGCGCTCGATGAGCAATCTTGGAAGGTACGGCGCAGCAATGCTCGTCACTGCGGCAGCAGACAGGCTGCCGACCAAGGCCACTCCGAGGAATACTGCCAACCGTCGCTTCATCATCGATCAATCGTGTGTCCTGGCCATACTCAGAGTCGGATCGTTGACCCATTTCCCTTGTGGGGCTGCGCCGAAAGACGCGGTAAGTATTCCAACCTTAGTCATGCAAATTGTTGAGATCGGGACGAGGACAACTCCAAGGAGATTCGCGAAACTGTTGACGCCCCAAGCTGATAGCTTTCTGAAAGTCGGGCAATAAGGCCGATATGCCCATGGCGAATCGTTTTGCGCGGTCGAGAACGCCCGTCGATCGTCGTTTTCACCGAGCGCCATTGTGAAAAGCGCGGACATCTGGGTGCGCGGGTTTGAGCTTCAGGCTAATCTCTGCCCATGAACATGATGATTCGACGACCGGCAGCCGAGACAGCCGCATCTCAAGATGCTGCGCCCCAGTTTATCCACCTGCGCGTGCACTCGGCATATTCGTTGCTTGAAGGTGCCTTGCCGATTGGAAAATTGGCGAAGCTTGCCGTCGGCAACAATGCGCCGGCCATGGCGCTCACGGATCGCAATAATCTGTTTGGTGCGTTGGAATTCTCCAACAAGCTATCGGGTGAAGGTGTCCAGCCAATTGCGGGCATCACGCTGACTGTCGATTTCGAGGACAATCGCAACGACAACGGACATCCTGCGGCCGCACCTGGCGGTCTGGGTCCGCTTCCGAGCATTGCCCTGCTGGCGATGTCGGAGGCGGGTTACGCGTGCCTCATGAAGCTGTCGAGCCAGGCTTTCTTCGACCCGACAGAAACAGAGCCGGCGCACGTTAAGTTTTCGCGCCTGGAAGAATTCAATGAGGGCCTGATCGCACTCACCGGCGGCCCTGATGGTCCAATCGACAGCTTGCTCGCTGACGGCAATGACGCTCAAGCAACAGCGCGGTTCGACAGATTAAAGGCCGTATTTGGCGACCGCCTATATCTAGAACTTCAACGGCACGGCACGGCTGACGAACGGCGCATTGAGCCAAAGCTCCTGGATCTTGCCTATCAGCAGAACGTTCCTCTGGTGGCAACCAACCAGTGCTATTTCGCGACCTCCAGCGACCACGAAGCCCACGACGCATTGTTGTGCATTGCTGAGGGCCGTTACGTCGTCGAAGATGATCGCCGGCAAGTGACCCGGGAACACAACCTGAAGTCCGAAAGCGATATGGCGGGTGTTTTTGCTGATCTGCCGGAAGCGCTTGAGAACACGGTCGAGATTGCCCAGCGCTGCCATTACCGCCCACTCGGTCGACCTCCAATCCTGCCGCAGTTCGTCTCTGCCGGTGATAACGCAAGCCCCGAAGAGCAGCTCGCAGTGGAAGCCGAGGAGCTTTCGCGGCAAGCCCGCGAAGGCCTCGAGAAGCGCCTTGCCGAGTTGCCACTCGCACCAGGCTTCGAGCGCAAAGACTACGATGAGCGTCTCGAATTTGAGCTCGGCATTATCGTCAAAATGAAGTTTCCAGGCTACTTCCTGATCGTCTCGGACTTCATCAAGTGGTCCAAGGATGAGGGCATACCTGTGGGTCCCGGCCGTGGTTCCGGAGCAGGTTCGCTGGTTGCTTGGTCACTAACGATTACCGACCTCGATCCGCTTCGGTTTGGATTGCTCTTCGAGCGCTTTCTTAATCCAGAGCGGATTTCGATGCCGGACTTTGATATCGACTTCTGCCAGGACAGACGCGATGAAGTCATTCGCTACGTTCAGCAAAAGTACGGCGAAGACCGTGTTGCGCAGATCATCACGCACGGAAAACTTCAGGCCCGCGCCGTCTTGCGTGACGTTGGCCGTGTATTGCAGATGCCCTATGGGCAGGTCGACAAGCTTTGCAAGCTGGTCCCGAACAACCCGGCCAATCCGGTGACGCTTCCGGAAGCGATCGCGGAAGAGCCGCGGTTGCAGGAAGCACGCGACGAGGAGCCCGTAGTCGAACGGCTACTGGAGATCTCACAAAAGCTCGAAGGTTTGTACCGTCACGCCTCGACCCACGCGGCAGGTATGGTGATTGGTGACCGGCCTCTCGATGAATTGGTCCCGCTCTATCGCGATCCCAAGTCCAGCTTTCCGATCACGCAGTTCAACTGGAAACTCGTTGAAAACGCGGGTCTGGTGAAATTCGACTTTCTGGGCCTCAAGACCCTCACGGTTCTGCAAAAGGCCGTGGAACTGATCAAGCGTGGCCGCGGCATCGATGTTGACCTCGCCAGCTTGGCCTTGGATGACAGGGCGGCTTATCAGTTGCTCGCCGATGCAGATACTGTTGGCGTATTCCAGCTTGAATCGACCGGCATGCGGGAAAGTCTTAAGCGGCTCAAGCCGGACCGCTTCGAAGACATCATCGCGATGGTGGCACTGTATCGCCCTGGCCCGATGGATAACATCCCGACCTACATCAACCGCAAGCATGGTGAAGAGCCGGTCGACTGCCTGCACCCGATGCTGGAAGAAATCCTCACCGAAACCTACGGCGTCATCATCTATCAGGAACAGGTGATGCAGATTGCCCAGGTCATGGGTGGCTATTCCCTCGGAAAAGCGGACGTGCTGCGCCGCGCGATGGGTAAGAAAGACAAGGCTGCGATGGCCGAGCAGCAGGCGCAATTTGTTGAAGGCGCCGTTGCTAATGGTGTGAAAGCAAAGGATGCAGCTGACATCTTCCAGCTGGTCGATAAGTTCGCGGGCTATGGTTTCAACAAGTCGCACGCAGCCGCCTACGCGCTGATCAGCTATCACACGGCCTATCTCAAGGCGAATTTCCGCGAAGAGTTCATCGCCGCGTCCATGACCCTCGACATGGGCAACACCGACAAGCTCGCGATTTTCGCGTCAGAGGCACGCAAAAGTAACATTGCGGTCAAGCTGCCTTGTGTGAACGAATCTGGCGTTGATTTCTCCTCGGAAGCGCCTAAGGAAGAGGGTGGCGCCGGTGCCATCCGCTATTCCCTTGCAGCCCTCAAGAACATTGGCTCCGGTGCCGTTGAGGCGATTGTGCGAGAGCGCACGGAGAACGGCCCCTATGAGGATCTGTCCGACTTTGCGCGCCGACTGGAACCAAAGTCTCTGAACCGCAGAGGTCTTGAGACATTATCATCGGCAGGGGCATTCGATGCCCTTGAGGGCGATCGAGCCAACGTGCACGGAAATGCCGAGCAGATCCTCGCTCTCTCGAACCGTCTCGCAACAAATCAGGCCAGCGGCATTGACGACCTCTTCGGTGGCAATGGCTCAGCCAATAAACCACAGTTGGACATTCGCAGGACCAAGCGCTGGACACCGATGGAGCGTTTGGAACGGGAATTCGACGCGGTGGGTTTTTTCCTCTCGGGCCATCCACTCGACGAATATGAATCCTCACTTGCGGAGCTAGGTGTCAAAACCTACTCCGAATTCGAGGCCGCTGCCGAGGCCGGCACTATGGCTGGCCGGATTGCCGGCATCGTCGTATCGGCGCGGGAGCGTAAGTCGTCGCGAGGCAATGCCTTTGCCTTTGCGATGTTCTCAGACACCACCGGCCAATTCGAAGCTGTCATATTCTCTGATCTACTGCATCGGTCCCGACAACTGCTTGAGGCTGGAACAGCTGTCATTGTCGGTGTCGAGGCTGAGCGCGACGGCGATGCCCTAAAAATGCGTGTGCAATCGCTGGAAGCCCTGGATGCCGCGGTTGGAACCGTGCAGCGCGGACTTAAGCTCTATTTTGACTCATCGCTTCTAGCCAATGGTGAGGGCAAACAAACCCTGCAAGAGCTGCAGGAGCAACTCAAGCCAGGCAATGGCCAAATCCGGGTCGTGGTCAGTCTCCCGGAAACTGGGAAGCTCTGCGAACTTGCTCTCAAAGGCCGATTTGACACGGGCCCGCACACCCGCGGCGCGATAGGCACGATCTCTGGCCTGCAAAGAATAACAGAACTCAAACAATGATCAGTCAAAGACACGATTTTGCAGCATTTGAGGCGCAGGCTTCCTGATTATCACGGAAATTGTTCGCGGAGGCAGTGCAGTCACATGGCATTGACCAAAACACTTCTCGCTTCAGTCGCAATTATCGCGGTGGGCGCGACGGCCAGTTTGGCCGCCGAGGCACCGGTGGCAAGTCCTAGTGGCCTCAAGATTGGCCAGCTATCGACCCCATCATCGGGTCTGCCGGATTACGTGCGCGGCCCGAAGGCGAAAACTGGAATTCAGGTGGCTCAGCGCTGGAAGCGCCGTCGCCGTCGTAGCCGTCGGCGCGGACGAGCTGTTGCAGGCGCAATTGCGCTTGGCATTGCAGCGATTATTGCTGCCGAAGCCGCACGATCCCATGACCGCCGCCATTATGATCACTACGGCCGCAAGTGCCGCCGTTGGGCCAGATTGTGCGATCGCGGGCGGGATTGGGCCTGTGATAAGTACGACTATCGCTGCTGAGGCTGTGCCGGCCTAAGGGCCGGCGAACTGATTCAAACCCGCACACATTGAAGCCGGCACTTGCAATCCCTGCAACTGCCGGCTAAGTAGTGCCCATCTCACACATGATCCCGCGTTGAACGGATTAAAAGCCCCGTACAACGCTCCGGTGGGCCAAATGGCCTTCTCAGGATCATGGCGGTTGAACCGGAAAAGGAAGATCGATGCTGCCAGCATTCACTATGCGCCAGCTGCTCGAAGCAGGCGTGCACTTCGGACACCAGAGCCACCGTTGGAATCCTAAGATGGATTCTTACATTTTCGGCGTCCGCAACAATATCCATATCGTTGACCTGACGCAGACCACACCACTGCTGCACCAGGCGTTGGTTAAGGTATCTGACACTGTCGCGGGCGGTGGACGCGTGCTGTTTGTCGGCACGAAGCGCCAGGCATCCGATGCAATCGCAGATGCGGCCCGACGTTCAGCGCAATATTTCATGAACCACCGCTGGCTCGGCGGCACGCTGACCAACTGGAAGACAATTTCATTGTCGATCCGCCGGTTGCGCCAGCTCGAAGAGATCCTGGAAGGTGAAGGCCAGGGCCGCACCAAGAAGGAACTCCTGAATATCACTCGCGAGCGTGACAAGCTCACCCAGTCGCTCGGTGGTATCAAGGAAATGGGCGGTACGCCGGACCTGCTGTTCGTGATCGACACGAACAAAGAAGCGATCGCGATTGCCGAGGCTCGCAAGCTCAAGATCCCCATCGTGGCCGTGGTTGATACAAACTGCGACCCTGATGGCATCGATTACCCGATCCCAGGCAACGATGATGCCGGACGCGCGCTCACACTTTACTGCGATCTCATTGCGCGCGCCGCGATTGACGGAATCGAACGCGCTCAGGTGTCTTCAGGCGTCGATATCGGTGCCTCTGAGGAGCCAACGGCTGAGGTGCTGCCAGAGGTTGCTGCCGGCTTTGAGGGTATTGAAGCTCCTCGTGGCGAAGCAGACGATCTCAAGCTGATCGCCGGGGTCTCAGACAAGTTAGAGCAAGCACTGAATGGTGCAGGCGTCTTCCACTATTGGCAGATTGCCGACCTCGATGACGCTAATGTTGCCCTTCTCGACGCACACTTGAAATTGGAAGGCGACGAAACAAGTAAGAGCTGGATCGACTCCGCAAAGAAGCTGGTAGAGGCCGCTGCCGCTTAAGCGACTGCACCGATAACCAGGCACACACGTGACACGTTGAGACACCATGCAGGTCTCGACGTGTTGCACCATGATCCTGGCATTTTTGCCAAGGCATACCAACTGTCACAACAGGTCATGACCCGGGCATAGCACGGCTTTGCCCGCAATTTAGAGAGCGAACGATGACGACAATTTCAGCCAGCATGGTCAAAGAGCTGCGCACATCAACTGGCGCCGGCATGATGGATTGTAAGCAGGCCCTGACCGAGAACAACGGTGACATGGAAGCAGCGATCGATTGGCTGCGCAAAAAAGGTTTGTCCAAGGCGGCCAAGAAATCTGACCGCGTTGCAGCCGAAGGCCTCGTTGGCGTAACAGCTTCGGGCACCTCTGGTGCAGTTGTTGAGGTTAACTCTGAGACCGATTTTGTCGCGCGGAATGAACAGTTCCAGGACCTGGTCGCCCAGGTCGCCGAATTATCAACGGATGCAGGTGGCGATGTCGACAAACTGCTTGCTGCCAGTTACCCAACCGGCGGCGGCAGCGTTGACGATGTCTTGAAGGAAACCATCGCGACGATCGGCGAGAATATGACGGTTCGTCGATCGGCCACGCTCAGTGTCGGTGATGGTGTCGTTTCTGAGTATGTCCACAATGCTGTGAGCGGTCGTAAGAACCTCGGCAAGATCGGTGTTCTGGTTGGTCTTGAAAGCGCAGCTGACAAGGACAAACTCAGCGCATTTGGCCGCCAGCTGGCGATGCACATCGCGGCTGCTGCCCCACTCGCCATGTCGATCGACGAGCTTGACGGTGCGGCCATCGACAAGGAACGGGCGATTTACCTAGAGCAGGCCAAAGAAAGTGGTAAGCCTCAGGAAATCATTGAGAAAATGGTTGAAGGTCGCCTCCGCAAGGAATTCTTCCAGCAGGTGGTGTTGCCACAGCAGACCTTTGTCATCGATGGCAAGGCGACAGTCGAGCAGGCCGTAAAGAACGCCGAGAAGGAAATTGGCGCACCAATCAAGATTGCAGGTTTTGTGCGGTTTGCTCTTGGTGAAGGCATCGAAAAGAAAGAAGACGACTTTGCCGCTGAAGTGGCCGCTGCCGCGGGCACTAGCTAAGTCTGTCGTTAAGGACTTTCTAGATAATCGACACAATTATTGGGGACTGGCAGCTTTTCTGCCGGTCCCTTTTTGCTTTATGCATCTGATAATTCTATGAGAACCAAAGCTTGGGCAAGCGACAGGCGTTGGCCACTAGATCGAATTTTTGTGCGGATAGATGAACAATCATGGCTGAACTCAAGTACAAGCGGTTACTGCTAAAGCTCTCTGGCGAAGCCCTGATGGGCAACGAGAGTTACGGTTTCGATGTCTCGATGGCACAGCGGCTTGCAGGCGATGTTGGTGAAGGAATTGCGGCTGGAGCAGAGATCGCCGTCGTCATCGGTGGCGGAAACATCTTTCGTGGCCTACAAGGCGCTGCCGATGGCATGGACCGCGCTACTGCCGATTATATGGGCATGCTGGCTACCGTGATGAATGCACTGGCATTCCAAAACGCGCTGGAACAACTGAACATTCCGGCACGTGTCCTCTCAGCGATCCCGATGCCAACCGTCTGTGAATCATATGTCCGCCCAAAGGCCCTGCATCATATGCGGAATGGCCGAGTGGTAATTTTTGCGGCAGGCACCGGCAATCCTTACTTTACGACGGACACAACAGCGGCCCTGAGAGCCGTCGAAATGGATTGTGATGCCGTTGCGAAGGCAACAAAGGTCGACGGCGTTTACTCAGCTGACCCAATGACCCATAGCGATGCCGAGCGCTACGATGAATTGACTTACGACGATGTGCTCTCTCGCAACCTGAAGGTTATGGACGGGGCCGCTATCGCGCTGGCCCGCGATAACGAACTTCCAGTAGTTGTGTTCTCAATTATGGAGAACGGCAACGTTGCAAAGGTCGTCCGTGGTGAGGCACGGTGTACAGTCGTTCGCAGCCCACGCTAACAATCCGGTAGCGCAGGCTAGGTTTTCATTGACTAATTTAGTGATTGTCCTGCTTGCTAGCTGACGTCGCACCAATTACGAGGAGAGAAAAATGGCTGATAATACCTTTGAATTGGATGCTCTCAAGAAGCGGATGAAGGGCGTAGTTGAATCACTTAAGCGCGATTTCAGTGGACTGCGCACCGGCCGGGCCAGTGCCGCTATGCTGGAACCGATCGTGGTCGATATCTACGGTCAGAAGATGCCCATTAACCAGGTTGGTACGATCTCGGTTCCAGAGCCGCGAACATTATCCGTTCAAGTCTGGGACAAATCGGCGGTCTCAGCGGTCGACAAGGCCATCCGCGAATCGAATCTGGGCCTCAATCCGGTTGTCGACGGCACGCTGCTGCGCCTGCCAGTGCCGCCCCTCACAACCGAGAGACGCCAAGAGTTGGTCAAAATTGCTCATAAGTACGCCGAGGCGGCCCGAGTTGCGGTGCGCAACGTGCGGCGTGATGGCAATGACCTACTGAAGAAGCTAGAAAAGGATGGCAAAATCAGCGAGGACGAGCATAAGAAGAACGGAACCAATGTCCAATCTCTCACTGATGAGATTATTGGTGAAATTGATACCTTGCTGAAGACCAAGGATGACGAGATCAACACCGTGTAGACGGCTTGAACCTTTGCATCGCTTGTAAGTTCCTCAGTTCGAGATTCGAGAGGCCTTGGCATAGTGGCCGACGTCCTGGCAACCCAAAGCTGGCAACCTGAACTGGCGCATGCGCCGGCTCACGTTGCAATCATCATGGATGGCAATGGCCGCTGGGCGAGCGAGCGCAAGCTGCCGCGCGCTATCGGCCATCGCATGGGCGTCGAAGCAGTCCGCCGCACGGTCAAGGCGGCCATCGAACTGGGTATCCAGTATTTGACGCTCTACAGTTTCTCGACGGAGAACTGGACCAGGCCACAGGGCGAAATTAATGACCTCATGGGGCTGATGAAGCGCTTCATCAGGCGTGATCTTGCCGAGTTGCACAAGAGCGGCGTGCGTATTCTGGTAATCGGCGAGCGGGACGGTGTTGATGCAGAACTGCTATCCATGATTGACGATGCAGTGCGGGTCACCGCCGCTAATTCCAAGCTGAACCTGGTCATCGCCTTCAATTACGGCGCACGGACCGAAATCGCACTCGCCGCCCGCAATTTGGCAGCCAAGGTTGCAACCGGGCAGCTCGATCTGGATGATGTCACGGCAGAGGCGCTGGATGATGCGATTAACCCCTTAGGGATTCCGGATCCCGACCTGTTGATCAGGACAAGCGGTGAGGAGCGGCTCTCCAACTTCCTGCTTTGGCAGTGCGCCTATACCGAGTTTGTATTCCTAGAGGAGTACTGGCCGGATTTTGATATCCATCTCTTGCGAACAGCTATCGAACGCTATCAAGGCCGTGAGCGTCGATACGGTGGTCTACACCAGAAAACGAGCGCCTAGCACAGTTATGAATGCCAGGTCAGAAGCTGGAAAGAACTGAATGGCGCAGCGATTTGACCAGCGTGAACTGCGGCTCAGGTTCATATCCGCAGTGGCCCTTGGCGTCCTGTCATTTATCGGTCTTTGGCTCCATCAATTGAGCTTTGCGATTCTCGTCGCGACGCTTGCCGGCATAATGGCTTGGGAATGGGGACGGGCGGTTCGCTCAGTCGACTGGGACCGGTGCCTGATTGCGCACTGTGCCGGCCTCATCTGCGTGGTTGTTGCAGCGTACGCAGCCCCAGCTCTCCTAACAGTTCTTGTACTGATCATGGCGACAGCGTTGGTCTTCGCAATTGCACCACACGGTACGCGTAGCATGTCCGCGCTGGGAGTTGCCTATATCGGCATACCAGCCATTTTCGTTCTATGGCTGCGGCAGGACACTGACTACGGCATTCAGGCCATCCTATTTGTTCTGGTTGTTGTCGCGGCCCACGATACCTTTGCAATGCTGACCGGGAAACTGGTGGGCGGACCGAGATTGTGGCCGGTATTATCGCCCAACAAGACTTGGTCTGGTGTCCTCGGCGGTTTGGCTGCAAGCCTCATCGCAGGTTGTCTCTTGAGCCTTGCCATCGGGGGAAATCCACCAATGCTTTGGCTGACCAGTCTCGGTCTCATTCTCGGTGTCGCCGGATTGGTGGGGGATCTCGCTGAATCGGCCTTTAAGCGCACCTACGAGATCAAAAATGCGAGCGGCATAGTCCCAGGCCATGGTGGTCTGCTCGATCGCTTGGATGGATTAGTGGTCGCGATAACTGTGGCTGCGATCATTGGCTTGGGAGTAAACTCAAGTGCACCCGGCCGTGCGCTACTTTTCCTAGAGTAGGATCGCTTGCTTGCCAGATCACGAAACCACATTTATCCCGACTACATGCCCAACCCACGCAATGGCGGTTTGATGAAAGACAGAACACAACACGATCTGCCATTGTCGATTAGCGTGCTCGGGGCAACCGGTTCAGTCGGGCATAGTACGCTCGATCTCATCGCGGGTTCGGAAAGACCATTCGAGGTTGTAGCCTTATCGGCCAATTCCAATGTGACTAAGCTTGCGAAGGCGGCTCGAGCGTCCAATGCACAGCTGGCAGTCGTCGCAGATGAAACGAAGTATCAAGCACTTAAGGACGAGTTGTCTGGCTCGGGTATCGCGTGCGCGGCAGGTCCAGAGGCTGTCATTGAGGCCGCCGAGCGACCCGCCGATTGCGTCGTAGCAGCAATTGTCGGCGCCGCCGGCCTGAAACCGAGCCTCGCGGCCGCAAAACAAGGCCGAAGATTGGCTTTGGCCAACAAAGAATGTCTGGTGAGTGCCGGTGATCTCTTCGTTAAGGAAGTGGAAGCTGCTGGAACCGCCTTATTGCCAGTCGATTCCGAGCATGCTGCCGTCCATCAGGTGATCGACAGCCGCCGCATCGAAGACGTTAAAGCGATTACCATCACGGCATCTGGTGGACCCTTTCGAACCTGGTCAGCAGACAAGCTACAAAAAGCCAGCCCGGAACAGGCCTTGAAGCATCCAAACTGGTCGATGGGCGCAAAAATTACGATCGATTCCGCAACCCTGATGAACAAGGGCCTTGAGCTGATCGAGGCCTTTCACCTGTTCCCGGTCTCAGCCAGCCAGCTGAAGGTTGTGGTCCACCCGCAATCGATCATCCACTGTTTGGTCGAGTTTCAGGATGGCTCGGTGGTCGCGCAACTCGCCAATCCGGACATGCGTACACCGATTGCCTACAGTTTGGCATGGCCACGTCGCATGAAGGCCCCGACCAAGCCACTCGACCTCGTTGAGCTTGGGCAATTAACCTTTGAAGCGCCCGATGAAGACCGTTTTCCAGCGTTACGCTTGGCACGTCACGTATTGGAACTCGGTGGATCCGCGCCCAATATCCTCAACGCGTCAAACGAATGTGCTGTTGCTGCGTTTCTGAACGGTCGGATCGGTTTTCAGGACATACCGGGAACAGTGGCCGATTGCCTTGAAAAGGCCGAACAGCATGGGATGTTCAAATGTGCCAATCACATAGACGATGTGATCGAAATCGACGGGCAGGCACGGCAATTGGCACGTGATGTGATGGGACTATAACTGAGTGTCTTGGTTTAAGACGGTTAGGCCGAACAAAGCTATCGGCGTCTAAGGATAACAATTCATGAGCATGCTGATCGGTGTAGTTGAAACACTACCAACTATCATCTTCTTCATCGCAGCCTTCCTCTTAGTCCTGACAGTGGTCGTGTTTGTTCACGAGCTCGGCCACTTTCTGGTGGCACGGCGTTGCGGCGTGATGGTCTCGACTTTCTCGATCGGTTTCGGGCGCGAAATCTTTGGTTTTGTCGATCGGCACGGAACACGCTGGCGCGTCGCTTGGATCCCGCTTGGTGGCTACGTGAAGTTCATCGATGATGAAAATGCGGCCAGCGTGCCGGGCAAACAGAATTCTGCTGATACCGCGTCCGAGAATGGTACGGATCGTTCCACATCGGATCAAGGTGCTGATCGCCCTAGAGAATTAACGCCAGAAGAGAAGGCTGGCCGTTTCCATAGCAAACCAATCTGGCAGCGTGCGGCCGTGGTCGCCGCCGGCCCAATTGCCAACTTTATACTGGCGATTGCGATCTTTGCCCTGATGTACATGATCTATGGTCAGTACAAGTTGTCGCCAAAAGTGGAAGGTGTTGTACCTGGTTCACCTGCTGCAGCTGCGGGTTTTAAAGCGGGCGACTTGGTGCGTCGTGTGAACGGCAAGGAAATCGATGATTTCGCCGAGTTGCAACAGATCGTGGCGACCAGCCCAAAGCGCCAACTAGAAGTGGCGGTCGAGCGGTCAGGAGACTTGGTAACGCTCAGCGTCACACCGATCCTGAAAGAGCGATACGACCGGATTGCCGGCAAGCACATGCGGCCCGAGATCGGCCTTCAGGCGTCTCGCGATCGAAGCTTGGTTTCCCATCGAGACGTCGGTCCGCTGACCGCCGTTCAGCTCGGTGCAGAGCGCACCTGGACGATCATCAGCCAGACTGTGAACTACATTAACGATATTATCTGGCAGCGTCAGCGTGCTGATCAGGTCGGTGGGATCATCAGAATTGCTGATGCTTCGGGCAAAGTCGCCCAACTCGGGCCTGAGTACATCATTCAATTCATCGCCTTCTTGTCCGTAAGTATCGGTTTCATCAATCTTTTGCCGATTCCGCTGCTGGATGGCGGGCATTTGATGTTCTATGCCGTCGAGGCAGTACGCGGCCGGCCTTTGAGCGATCGAACACAGGAAATGAGCTTTAAAGTCGGGCTTGCCCTGGTGATCTCCTTAATGCTCTTCGCAACGTGGAATGATCGTGTAGTTGTAAAGTCTTGGTTCCAACAACCGCCTGCTGAGAATCAGTCCCAGTGAAGCATTCTTGCCACTTCCAAAATCGTTCCTGAATCGTTAATTGTTGTTGATCAAATCCAGAGTTGCGGAAGTGGTGGCCTCATCATGTCCGCAATTCAAAAGTAGGGGGATTTGATGCGCCCGCTCTGGCCGATGGGTAGGCGTAGTAACTGGGGGATCGGCACAGGAAGGGCGAGCGCAGGGATGCCTCAAGCTTGTTTCCAACGTCTTAGACAGCTCGGTATGCTCCTGGCTGTAACTGCTGGCGTGTTTGTTGCGGCTGCTATCGAAACACGAACCGGGTTCAATAGCGCGGCCTACGCGCAAACAGTCGTCAGACAAATTCAGGTCCAAGGTAATCGGCGCGTAGAACCCGCGACGGTCCGCTCTTATCTCGACTTCACTGTCGGCGACCGGTATGACGATGCGCGCGTGAACTCATCTTTGCGCGCCCTGTTTGCGACTGGACTATTCGCAGACGTGAACATCTACCTGCAGGGCTCTGTGGTTGTTGTCACGATTGTCGAGAACCCTGTCATCAGCAAGGTCGCCTTCGAGGGCAATAGCGAGGTCGACACGAAGACCTTGAAGTCCGAAGTGCGCCTCAAGTCGCGGGCAGTTTATACGCGGGCTCGCGCAATCGCTGACGCGCAGCGCATTCTGGACGTCTATCGCCGTCAAGGCCGCTTCGCCGCAACGGTCGAGCCGAAAATCATTGAGCTAGGCGATAGCCGTGTGAACCTTGTGTTCGAAATCCGCGAAGGGGTCGCAACGAAGGTTCAGAGCATCAACTTCATTGGTAATAGTGCGTTTAGCGACTCGCAGCTTCGCGACATCATCACGACGACACAGTCCGGTTGGCTGGACTTCCTGACGAGTGGCGGAATTTACGATCCTGAGCGCTTGAAGCTCGATCGTGAGCTGCTTCGCCAGTATTACCTCAAAAACGGCTATGCCGATGCACGGGTGCTGTCTGCCAACGCGGAGTTGGACCGTGACGGAACCGGCTTCTTCATTACTTTCACGGTGGAAGAGGGACCGCGTTACACATTCGGTGACGTCCGCATCGAGAATTCTTTGCCGGAACTGCAGCCCGAGACTCTGCAGAGTTACATGCTGACCAAGTCCGGCGCGGTTTATAACGCTAGCCAGATCGATAAGACGGTCGAGAAACTGACATTGGCTGTTGCCGAGCAGGGCTTCGCCTTTGCCCGTGTCCGGCCGCGCGCTGAACGTGATCCAGTCGCACGGCAGATCCATCTGACCTATGTGGTTGATGAAGGCGCCCGCATTTATATCGAACGGATCAATGTTGTCGGCAACGGCCGAACCAAAGACCACGTTATTCGCCGTGAGATCCGTCTTGTCGAGGGTGACGCATACAATCCGTTGCTCGTCGACCGTGCTAAAAAGCGTCTGCAGAATCTTGGCTTCTTCAAAAAGGTTGAGACACGCCGACGCCCAGGTTCAGCGCGTGACCGCGTCATTGTCGACTTCGTGATCGAAGAGCAACCAACTGGTGAACTGTCATTCGGTGGCGGCTACTCCACCAGTGAAGGTGTCATCGGCGATATCTCAATCACCGAACGCAACCTGATGGGTAACGGTCAGTTCCTGCGACTGAAGTTCAGCGGCTCGTTGACCCGTGCACAGGTCGATCTGAGCTTCACTGAGCCTCGTTTCCTGGATAAGAACCTGTCGGCTGGTTTCGACCTCTTCCACAAAGAAATCGATCTCACCGATGAGTCGTCGTACAAGAGCCGGAAGACAGGCGGCAACCTCCGCTTGGGTGCGCCGCTGTCTGAGAATATCTGGGTATCTGCGCACTACCGTCTGACCCGCGACGAACTGTTCGATGTCGAAAGCGATGCCTCTCTGGCGGTTAAGGAAGCTGAGGGAACTCAGATCACCTCATTGCTTGGCGGTTCGATCCGCTATGATACGCGCAACCACCCACGGCAATCCGAACCGTGGCCTGTACTTCCAGGTCGGGTCCGACTTCGCTGGTGTTGGCGGTGACGTCCAGTACGTCAGGGTCCAAGGCGAGGGTCGCGCATATTATCCGCTGTTCAACAAGGTCACCCTGGTTGGCCGCGTTGTGGCCGGCCATATCGAGGGTTGGGGCGACGATGGCGTTCGCCTGCTCGATCTGTTCTACAAGGGCGGCGAGACGATCCGTGGTTTCGACAAATCAGGTATCGGTCCACGCGACCTCAACACGGATGACGCCCTGGGTGGTACGACATTCTGGGCTGCGACAGCGGAAGTTCGCTTTCCGCTGCCATACCTCTCTGAAACACTTGGCATGAGTGGCGCGGTATTCGCCGATGCTGGCTCACTGTTCGGTGCAGGCGAAGGCGCAGAGTCAGCGACACAGGGTTGTGGAGTTGCAAACGCTGTTTGTCTTGTCGATGACAACACAATCCGCGCTTCGGTTGGTGCCAGTATCATCTGGAACTCACCACTTGGTCCACTGCGCGTTGACTACGCCCACGTACTCCAAAGTGAAGAGTATGATGACGAGCAGTCATTCCGATTTGGCGCGGCGACAAAGTTCTAAGCACTCTCACCGATTGCGAGACTTAGGACTGAGAATAAAGAGTTAGACGCATGGCGCGAGGCACCAGCCTCGCGCCATGTTTCTTTTGTTGGTTTGTTGGGCAGTTGTGCTATGCAAACTCGCAAATATTCAGACACTGAGCTCCTACTGGTCATCCCATCTTTCGGGCGATCGCTGAAGCGTATGGCGAGGAAACTGAGCTCCAAACAGAGGCGAGGAAGGGCATGGAGCATCCAGGCTTTATCGAAAGTGCCGGCCCCTTTGCGGTTGAAGAACTCTGCGCGCACCTTGGCGCCGAACCATCGGACAACCGCACCGCTCAACTCGCTGATATCAAAAGCCTTGACCAAGCCGGACCGCAGGATCTGAGCTTTCTCGATAACAAGAAATATGCTGCGCAGCTGCAAGAGACGAAAGCTGGCGCCTGCCTGATACGCGAGGAAGCAGTAGAAACTCTTCCACCGGGGACGATTGGATTGATCGTCAAGGAACCTTATCGCGCGCTTGCCAAAAGCCTACAGCATTTCTACCCAACGGCAATGCACCCCAGCATCGCCACGACCAATGCGCCTAACGAATTCATTCACCCGTCAGCGGAGCTTGAAGACGGCGTTATTGTCGAGCCAGGTGCTGTCATTGGGCCCGAGGTTAAAGTTGGAGCCGGGACGCGTATCGCTGCCCATGCAACAATTGGCTACCGGACCTATGTCGGGCGCAACTGCTTTGTCGGACCACAGTCGACGCTTTGCCATACCTTGATTGGCAACGGCGTGATCATTCACGCAGGTGCGCGAATTGGCCAGGACGGCTACGGCTTTGCGATGGGCCCGCAGGGCCACGATAAAGTCCCACAAATTGGCCGCGTGATCATCCAGGACATGGTTGAGATTGGTGCCAATACAACAATCGATCGCGGCGCTCTTAAGGATACGGTCATTGGTGAGGGCACCAAAATTGATAATCTTGTACAGATAGGGCACAACGTCGTAGTTGGTCGACACTGCGTTATCGTCAGCCAGACCGGTATCTCGGGATCCACCGAGCTCGGTGATTTTGTCGTGATGGGAGGTCAGTCGGGCACCGTCGGTCATATCAAGGTCGGCACGGGTGCTCAGGTCGCCGGAGCGTCGCATCCCAAGGACGACATTCCGCCAGGTGCTCGCGTGGGCGGGACACCGGCACGTCCGCTACATCAATGGGCACGGGAGCTGGCGTTCCTGGCTGGTAAGGTTAAACGGCGGAAATCGTAGCCTGTGTATTGATGACGTGTTGGACGAACTGATCGTATGGCAGACAAACTTGGGGGATGTCCTGCCAAGATGACTGGAGAAATGCTGAAATGAACGATGCCTCAGAAGGCCTGAAACAGCTCGGCACCGCAGATGTCGCGCGCCTTATGAAACTGCTGCCGCACCGCTTTCCGTTTCTGCTTGTCGACCGCATGTTCGACATGGATCGTGATGAGTCGGCTGTTGGCCTGAAGAATGTCACGATTAATGAGCCGTTCTTCCAGGGTCACTTTCCTGAGTACCCCGTTATGCCTGGGGTCCTGATTATTGAAGGCCTGGCGCAGACCGCGGGCGCCTTGTGCGTTCACAGTCTCGGAGAGAGCTACACACCTCATCTCGTATATTTCATGGGGATTGATCGGGCGAAATTCCGCAAACCGGTTGTCCCCGGTGACCAACTCTATTTTCATGTCAGGAAAATACGAAGCCGCGGTCGTGCCTGGCGTTTCTTTGGCGAGGCCAAGGTCGACGGCAAGACGGTTGCCGAGGCTGAGATCAGCGCGATGATCGTCGACAGCGAGGAAACGGCACATTTGCATGGCTGAGCCAGACATTCACGCGACGGCAATCATCGAAGACGGCGCGAAGATCGGCGCAGGCTGTCGGATTGGTCCCTACTGCAAAGTGGACGCAGATGTCGAGTTGGCCGAAGAGTGTGAACTGATTTCACATGCCGTCGTTTCAGGTCGCACAACGATTGGCGCCGGCACGAGAATTTTTCCCTTCGCCTCCATTGGGCATCAACCGCAGGATCTCAAATACAAGGGCGAACCGTCCACACTAGCCATCGGAGAACGCTGCATCATTCGCGAGGGGGTTACGATGAACCCTGGCACGGAGGGTGGCGGCATGAAAACCGAGATCGGTAACGCCTGCGCATTTCTGGCCAATTCCCATGTCGGTCACGACTGCATCATCGGCAATAGCGTTGTCTTCTCAAACAACGTCATGCTGGCGGGCCATTGCAACGTGGGTGACTATGCCATCATCGGTGGCGGTGCGGCCGTCATCCAGTTTGCACGCGTCGGCGCCCATTCCTTTGTTGGTGGAATGTCCGGTCTCGAGAATGACTTGATCCCATACGGTATGGCACTTGGCAATCGGGCCTATCTCTCTGGATTGAACATTGTTGGTCTGGGGCGACGCGGTTTCTCACGTGAAGACATCCATGACCTTCGCCGCGCCTACCGCTTGTTGTTCGCTGACGAGGGGACGTTAAAGGAGCGCATGGATGACGTTGCTGAGAGCTTTAGTGAGCATCCTATCGTGCAAGAAATCCTGACGTTCATAAAGGACGGCGGCAAGCGCTCACTCTGCACGCCCCGCGACGGCAATGACGGCTCATGAGCCAGACCGCGCACGACCACTGCAAGTAAAGGTTGGCCTGATTGCTGGCGCGGGCTCTGTCCCGCTCGAAATAGCAGAGGCCGTCACCGGATCAGGCCGCGAAATCCACGTCATCGCGTTACGTGATATCGCCGACGCCGACTTTGCAGATTTTCCTCATACTACTGTCGGATTGGGCCAGGTGGGCCGGATATTGCGCACGTTGCATGCAACAGGATGCAAACAGTTCATCATGTCTGGCGGAATGGATCGACCCAACCTGCTCCGCCTGACGCCGGATCTGGGCTTCTTCCTTCATTTGCGAACAATCCTTGGCCTTATGCGTGGCGGCGACGACACTGTTCTACGCAAGATCCTGCGTTTCTTTGAAGCCCAGGGCTTCGAGGCGGTTGGCATAGGAGATATCGCACCATCCTTGCTGGCGGCGCGCGGGCCATTGACCAGCAGCCCACCAGCTGCAGGCTTACAAAGTGATGCAAAGCTGGCTTTTGAGATTGTCGATGAGTTATCCGCCTTCGACATTGGCCAGGCCATCGTCGTTCATCGCGGCGAACCTATTGGCATCGAGGCCGCCGAGGGCACAGACGGGCTGCTGCACAAACTCAATCCCCGCGTGGCCAGCGGGGGCACGCTTGTCAAAGCAACCAAGCCAAACCAGGAACTCAGGGCAGACTTGCCAACAATCGGACCCCGCACCATCGAAGCGGCTGCCGCCTTGAAGCTGAGTGCAGTTGCCGTTGAGGCAGGGCGAAGTGTCATTGCTCAACGCGCAACAACCACGTTGAATGCGGAGGAAGCTGGGATCTGCATTGTGGGTATCAACCGTACGCCTCGACACTCCCTCACCAACGTTGCGCCTACGGACGAGGATCGCAGCCTCGAACACCGCGTTCTTAACGCATCGCCCAATCGACAGGCGTGGGTCAATGAGACGATTCTTGCGGCGAGAGTTCTCTCCCGCATTACAAAGTGGAAATCTCAAGCAGCTGTCTGCACGAGCCGGCAACGAGTCTTATCAATCGCGCTCGGCGACGAAGTGAATGAGATCGTCAATAACAAAAGCCAGATCAGGCAGTGGAGCGACCGGTCAGGCAGGCATCGGGATGCTGCAATCGCGTTTGCCCATGCTGAAGCTATAACGCCGTCTATATTGTTGGGCGCTGCCAACCGAGGCGTGCGCAGTGTTGCCTTCCTAAAGTCCGTGGACGGGGAGCAGCTCGCTGCGCTAACCGACATCTGCAACCGGCACAATCTTGAACTCGTGGACTTGAGCTAATGCAAGATCTATCCGTCTTTATCGTGGTCGGCGAACACTCTGGCGATGCACTTGGCGCCCGCCTGATGGATGGTCTGGTGGCCGCATACGATGGAAAGCTTTCCTTCGCCGGCGTCGGCGGCGATCTCATGGCGGAGCGCGGCTTCAAAACCATCTTCCCCATTTCGGATGTGGCCGTAATGGGTCCCCTTGCGATCCTGCCAAAGCTGCCAAAGATTGTTCGTCGGGTGCACCAGACCGTTGATGCCGCGCTCGCAGCCAACCCCGATGTTGTCGTGATTATCGACAGCCCCGAGTTCACCCATCCCATCGCCAAGCGAATACGCAAACGCCGCCCCGAAATCCCAATCGTTGATTACGTCAGCCCCAGTGTGTGGGCCTGGCGACCGGGTCGGGCCAAGAAGATGAAACCATATGTCGATCATCTGTTGGCCTTGTTGCCATTCGAACCAGAAGCGCATGCTCGACTAGGTGGGCCGGCCTGTACCTACGTCGGTCATCCGCTCATCGAGCGACGCGACTGGCTGAACTCGCTCGATCCCGAAGCTCTGCGCAGGCGTTTGGGCTTGTCGGAGGACCGCATCCCTTTGGTGGTGCTTCCCGGGAGTCGCGGTTCGGAAATTGAACGCCTGGCAGCTGTATTTGGGCAGGCCATTCAACGCACCCAAGAAATGGGCCACCCAGTGGAGGTGCTGCTGCCGGCCGTCGACCATCTGCGACAGGAGATCGAGACGCGCGTGGCTGAGTGGAATGTTCCAGTTCACATTCTTGCCGGTGAAGAAGACAAGTTCGCGGCCTTCAAGCTTGCGCGCGCCGCTCTTGCAGCCTCCGGCACAGTCACACTGGAACTGGGCTTGATTGGAACACCGATGGTTGTGGCCTATCGGGTTGACGCCGTTGCTGCGCGTCTGCGGTTTCTGGTCAAAGTGCCGTCAGTGGTTTTGTCCAACCTTGTCCTCGGCCAGAACGCATTT
The DNA here is from genome assembly GCA_965247245.1 of Hyphomicrobiaceae bacterium. Classification (GTDB taxonomy): domain Bacteria; phylum Pseudomonadota; class Alphaproteobacteria; order Rhizobiales; family Hyphomicrobiaceae; genus Tectiglobus. Next base: position 391,944 of record CBDFGV010000003.1, read on the forward strand.
CCCGAATACATCCAAGAGGATTGTCAGCCAGAGAAACTCGCTGGCGCACTATCAGCCATTCTGGTCGATGGTGCGGAACGGGATAAGCAGCTCACCGCCTTGGCTCAGGTCGCAGACAAAATGGCTGTCCCTCATGGCAAGCCAAGCGACCTAGCAGCTAAAATCGTTTTGTCGATGGTCGAAAAAGAAACAGAAGCGCCTCTGAGTTGAGACGCTTCTGCCTAATAAGTCGTAAGTTAGCTCTCGTGCGGATCAGGTGCGCTGATCGAGCGGAACGAACGGACGCTGCCCCTCACCGATATAGAGCTGACGCGGACGACCGATGCGCTGCTCGGGATCCTCAATCATCTCTTTCCACTGTGCGATCCAGCCAACGGTGCGGGCAACGGCGAAGAGCACCGTAAACATCGATACCGGGAAGCCCATCGCACGCAACGTGATGCCAGAATAGAAGTCGATGTTCGGGTAGAGCTTCTTCTCGACGAAGTACTCATCCTCAAGCGCGATCCTTTCCAGCTCCATGGCAACCTGCAACAAAGGCTCATCTTTGACGCCCATGAGATCTAGGACTTCATGGCAGGTCTGCTGCATGACCTTCGCACGCGGGTCGTAGTTCTTGTAGACCCGGTGGCCAAAGCCCATGAGGCGGAATGGATCATCCTTATCCTTGGCTTTCGCGACATACTCAGGAATCCGGTCAACAGTGCCGATCTCCTCGAGCATCGTGAGGGCAGCTTCGTTGGCACCACCATGGGCAGGTCCCCAGAGGCAGGCAATGCCGGCTGCGATACATGCGAACGGGTTGGCACCTGATGAACCTGCCAGACGCACCGTCGATGTCGAAGCATTCTGCTCGTGGTCTGCGTGCAGGATGAAGATCCTGTCCAGAGCGCGCGAGAGGATTGGATCGACACGATATGGCTCGCAAGGCACTGCAAAGCACATCTGCAGGAAGTTGGACGAGTAGTCCAAATCGTTGCGCGGATAAATAAACGGCTGTCCAATGGAGTACTTGTAGGCCATTGCAGCGATTGTCGGCATTTTCGCAATCATGCGATGTGAGGCAATCATCCGCTGCTTCGGATCATTGATGTCGGTTGAGTCGTGATAAAACGCAGAAAGCGCACCGACCGTGCCAACCATGATCGCCATCGGGTGTGCATCGCGACGAAAACCGGTGAAAAACCGGGTCATCTGCTCATGAACCATGGTGTGGTTGGTGATCGTGTACTCAAATTCTTCGTATTGGGCCCGATTGGGCAGCTCGCCATGCAACAGCAGGTAGCAGACTTCTACAAAGTTTGAGCCCTCTGAGAGCGCATCAATCGGATAGCCGCGATACAGCAGCGTGCCCTCATCACCATCGATGTAGGTGATGCGGGACACACAGTTGGCTGTTGAAGTGAAACCAGGATCATATGTAAAACACCCGGTGTCGCGATAAAGTCGTGTGATATCAACAACATCGGGGCCGACGGTTCCTGAGCGAACCGGCAGTTGTACATCGTTACCCTTGAGTGAGATTTGGCCAGCCTTCGCTGACGTGTCGTGCACGTTCATCGCCTACCCCTTCCTTAGAGTTGCTCATTGCCGCGCCGGCGAGCGTGCAATGCAATATGAGGAGATCGTCTGCCCCATTAGCTATTACAAAGCAGCCGATCTCACAAGTTCCACGGCCAGAAATTAACCGTGTCGTGAAGGAAAATTGACCTAGAAAACAAAGTCTAAGCGCTCTGATCGCGTAGGCGATCTAATGCCTCTTGGCGCCCGACAACAGCCAGGACGTCAAATATCGGGGGCGAAACGCCTTTTCCGGTTAATGCGGCCCGAATCGGCGGTCCAATCTTACCCAATTTCAGGCCTTCCCGCTCCAAAAACGCGCGAATAGCCGTTTCGATGGCCTCTGCAGTCCAGGACTCCAAATCCGCCAGCGAGAGTGCAAGCTTACCCAGATTGGCGCGCGCCTCATCGCTCAACATCTTGGCCGCTTTCTCGTCCATTGCCAGAGGTCGCTCAGCGATCAGGAATGCGCTGCCATCGATGAGGTCTGTCAGTGTTTTCGCGCGCTCCTGCAAAGCCGGTATCAGGGCCTCAAAAGCCTGCCAGCCCACATTCTCATAGCGCTCAGACAGATCAGCACCGTTGTCGACGTGCGGTAGCAGACCTCGAAACTCAGCCAGAACCTCGGCAGGTGACGCCTGCCTGAGATAGTGACTGTTCACGTCGCCGAGCTTATCAAAGTCAAACCGTGCTGGCGATTTGCCAAGACCACCGTAGTCGAACCATTCGATCATCTGTGTCTGCGAGAAAATCTCATCGTCACCGTGACTCCAGCCCAACCGCACCAGATAGTTGCGCAGGGCCTCTGGCAGGTAACCCATCTCCTGATAGGCCTCGACGCCCAAGGCGCCATGGCGCTTCGACAACTTGGCCCCATCTGCACCGTGGATCAGGGGAACATGCGCAAACACTGGTGTCGGCCAATCCATTGCTTGGTAGATGCAGCTCTGCCGGGCCGCATTCGTCAGGTGATCGACACCACGAATGACGTCAGTGATACCCATGTCATGATCATCCACCACAACCGCGAGATTGTAGGTCGGGGTGCCATCGCTGCGCAGGATGATAAGGTCATCCAGGCTGGCATTGGGAAAACGAGTTGCGCCCTGAACTTGATCATCGACAAGAGTTTCACCGTCCAGTGGGCTCTTGAGGCGAATAGCCGGGGCGACGCCAGCCGGTGCATCGGATGGGTCACGGTCACGCCAGCGGCCATCATAGACCGGCGGGCGGCCTTCTGCTTCCGCCTGCTTGCGCATCTGATCCAGCTCTTCCGGGGTGCAGTAGCACTTGTAGGCCTGGCCACGCTTGAGCATATCCTCGACCACCTCCCGGTGCCGGTCAGCGCGGCTGAACTGGAAGACGGGTTCCTCGTCGGCCTCCAGGCCAAGCCAACTTAAGCCATCGATAATCGCCTTGATGGCCGCATCCGTCGAACGTTCGCGATCGGTGTCTTCAACGCGCAAAAGGTATTTGCCGCCGTGATGTCGGGCGTACAACCAGTTAAAGAGCGCTGTTCTGGCTCCCCCGATATGCAGAAAACCGGTCGGTGACGGAGCGAAGCGCGTGACTACAGTGCCTTGCTTGATTGGCGAGCTCATTGCTTGATATACTGCCTGCTGAAGAATGAGGTTTTCAGTTCGTGCCGCCGCTGTAGCACACTCATCGCTGGACGATAAGCACGACAGTTCACGCGGCTTGCGTAGATGGAACCACGTATCGCCCGCCACTTGCCCAGACTGGCCAATCCACTGGCGCTCCTCCAGTTTGAACGTGCGCGCTGGTTCCTATGGTCACCGGTATGCTTCGCCGCAGGAATTGCGATCTATTTCGCGCTGCCGTTCGAACCACACCTCGCCGTAGTCGCGCTCGGCACCGTCATTGCAGCCGCGGTCCACTGCTCGCACCGTTGGGCAATGGGTGCGCTGCCGCTGACCGCTGCATTTCTACTGGTGGCCGCCGGCGGATTGGCATCATCCGTCCGAACAATGTGGGTCGCTTCTCCTATCCTTGAACGCACCATTTATGCGGCATCGGTCCAAGGGGTGGTTGAATACGTTCAGCCGCGCCCGTCACGCGGGCCGCGTGTCAGCATTGCCGTGATCTCAATTCAACGTCTGGCGCCGGAGAGAACGCCACATAAGATCAGAGTGAGATTTCAAGCGCGCCTGCCAACTCTAATGCCGGGCCAGATGCTGTCGTTCAAGGCCACTCTGAGCCCTCCGGCTGCCCCCGCCTTGCCAGGAGGCTATGATTTCGGTCGCGCTGCCTACTACCAATCCTTAGGCGCCGTGGGTTTTGCGATCGGCAAACCGACCATCAAGCCGTCGCCAACGGATCAGAAACTTCCGGCCAAGCTCTCAGCAGCTGTTCAGTCCTGGCGCCAGCAGATTGGATTGCGCATCATGGCGGCCTTGCCTGGTCAGACGGGAGCCATCGCCAACGCATTGATGACAGGCGAACGCGGGCTTATTGAGCGGGCGACACTCGAAGCTTATCGCGATGCCGGACTCCTGCATCTCCTGTCAATCTCGGGCCTCCACATGGCAATCATGGCCGGCTCGGTATTCTTTGCGCTCCGGTTGCTTCTGTCCTGCATTGAAACCGCAGCGCTACGCTATCCGATCAAGAAATGGGCCGCGCTTGGAGCCATCCTGGCTGCGTTTGCCTACTTGCAGATTTCCGGTTCTACGCACGCCACCATCCGAGCGTTTGTGATGGTTACCATCATCATGGTCGCCATCATGTTGGACCGTCCGGGATTAGCCCTGCGTAACCTCGCTCTCGCTGCTATGGCCATTCTGGTGGTGTCTCCGGAAAGTCTCCTGCATGTCGGATTTCAAATGTCCTTTGCGGCCGTTATCGCCTTGATCGCGACTTATGAATATCTACAAGACAGGCGCAGCAAGGAAAGCTCGGCAAGGCACACAGGGTGGTCACGAACAACCATATTGTTTCTGTTCGGTATTGTCGGCTCGACGATCATTGCCAGCATTGCCGTTGCACCAATCGCAGCTTTTCATTTCCACAAAAGCCAGCAGTACGCGGTGCTCGCCAACCTCATCGCGGTTCCTGTCTGCAACCTGCTGGTCATGCCATCAGCATTGCTGGCGTTCATACTTATGCCTTTCGGTTTGGAAGCCTTGCCCCTCACCATTATGGGAAAGGGAATCGAGCTGATGACGTGGTGCGCGCAGACCGTGGCGGCGCTCCCCGGTGCCGTGAGCCGTGTCCCGGCGTTCTCGACCCTCTCCTTTGGCCTGATGATATTTGGGGGCTTATGGGTGTGCCTTTGGCAAAGACCGTGGCGATGGTTCGGAATTGTCATCATTGCGATTGGTATCGCCCGCGCGCCCTACCTTGAACGCCCTGACTTGCTAGCAGGTCGCGATGGCCGTCTCATCGCGCTACGTCAGAGTGACGGCCATTACGCGATCATTCAAAACCGGCGCGCCAAGTTCGAACTGGAGCGATGGCTTGCGCACGATGGCGATAATCGAAGCGCAAAGGACATCTCCAACCGGGCGGGCTTCCGTTGCGACCGGGATGGTTGCACGTCCCGGCTCAACGGGAAGCAGGTAGCGGTGTCTCGCCATGCGATATCGCTTCGCGCCGACTGCCGGCGCTCCGCTATTCTGATTCTGCCTTACCCGGAACCTGCAGGTTGTGCAACGAACGATGCAATGGTCTGGGACTTCTGGGATCTAAGACGCAAGGGCACACATGCCTACTACGCTGGAAGCGGAAATCAGGCGCACGTGAAAACGGTTGCGGAAAGTCGCGGCAACCGCCCTTGGTCACAGGCGCACTTTCGTCAAAGGCCAAAGCGCTGGCGAAACCGAGAACCGGGCCGCGGCGGTGGCACGCGACTCAAGAATTTCGCAGCTGCACAGCGCCTGCAGTCCGATATCAACGCTGTTGAGCGCCCCGAAAATGAAGCCGACGACTTTGCGTTCGATCGCTTCTAACAATCCACGACGGTACTCAACTGCGCACTGGACCGCTTCAAGGCTGTCCAGTCTGTGCAAGCCTAGTATCGGCGAATGAGGCCGACCAGTCGCCCCTGCACGTTCACGCGACCGGGTTCGAAGTAGCGCGTTTCAAAATCCGGATTCGCTGCCTCAAGCGCAAGCTTGCCGTCGCGCTTGCGTAGTCGCTTGAGCGTTGCCTCTTCCTGATCGACCAGTGCGACGACGATATCGCCGTTCTCAGCCGTATCGCAGCTGCGGATAATGACGGTGTCGCCATCATGAATGCCGGCATCAATCATCGACTCACCGCGCACCTCAAGAGCGTAGTGCTCACCACCGGTCAGTAGATCCGGCGGACAGGCGATGTCATGGGTGTGATTCTCAATCGCGGAAATCGGAACGCCGGCTGCAATCCGACCCATGACCGGAACCGAAATAGTCCGGCTATCGACAACCGTAGAAGGCGGCAGCAGACGATCCCGCTGCGGATCTCCTCCACCGCCACCTTCAATCACACTGAGTTGCGGCCGCTCCGTCGGTGTCTCGTCGGAACCTGGTAGTTTCACCACTTCCAGCGCTCGGGCGCGATGCGGCAGCCTACGAATAAAGCCGCGCTCTTCCAGAGCTTTAATGAGGCGGTGGATCCCGGATTTTGACTTAAGTTGAAGGGCATCCTTCATCTCGTCAAACGAGGGTGGCACGCCTGCATCCTGAAGGCGTTCATGAATGAACATCAGCAGATCTTTTTGCTTCTGCGTGAGCATTGTCGTCTCCTGGCGCTAGTTCCTAGCGTGGGGCTCAGAGTGGATACAAAACATGAACTCTTGGATCTAATCTATAAATGTTCTTTTTAAGTTCTGCAACTGTTTCGCGAAATTGGTTCGAATGTGTGTTCAAAAATCAATCTGGCTTATCGATACCGAATCACCAATCGCGCGCTCTGGATCATGGGGTGGCCGGACGATAAGGACGTCAGCCTGAGCGAGTGGCGACAGCAGGGAGCTGTCCTGAGACCGCACAGGGGCGACCGCCAATGAACCGTCCGCCAGCGTCTCACTGACCCCGCGCATATAGTGTTCGCGTGGGCCGTTCTTAGACATGGCTTCCGACAATCTCGCAGGCTTCATCGTCAAGCCACTGTCCTGCCGACCCAGCAGCTTGGCAATCAGCGGCACAATGAAGATCCAAGTACAAATCAACGAGGAGACGGGATTGCCAGGCAAGCCGATCACATGGGTCTTGCCCAATCTCCCGAACATCAGCGGTTTGCCGGGACGCATCGCGATACGCCAGAAATCGAGCGTCATACCCATGTCCTGCAGGACGGGGGCGACAATGTCATGATCGCCGACTGATGCGCCGCCAATGGTCACGAGAACATCCATATCGCGACCCCGCTCACAAAGAGCTGCCAGGTCATCACGATTGTCCTTGGCGATACCGAGGAAATGAGCCTCAGCGCCAATCCTCTCGACAATCGCTGCGATCCCGAATGGGTTGGAACACACAATCTGGTCGCGCCCGGTCTCCTGACCCGGCAGGACCAACTCATCGCCCGTGGCAATCAACCCGACGGTCGGCCTGCGGCGCACCTCGAGGGACCCATGCCCCATGGCGGCCGCCAGTGTGATATCACGAGGTGTGAGAACCGTTCGCCCCGAGAGCAAGGTTTGTCCGTCCTGGAAATCGAAACCGCGCTTGCGAACATGCCCGGCCTCCGGGATGCACTCCTGGACAACAACTGTCTCGCCATCGCGCTCAGTATCTTCCTGGATGACGATTGCATCCGCACCGGCAGGTACAGGCGCGCCGGTAAAAATTCGAACGGCCTGGCCGGTGTCCACATTAATATGAAAACCGTGGCCGGCTGCTGACTCGCCGATGACTTTCAGTCTTGCAGGAAAAGCCTTGATATCAGCCGCGCGCACCGCATAGCCATCCATAGCCGACACATCGAAAGGAGGCTGCGTTCGTAGCGCCGCGAGGTCCTCGGTTAGCACACGCCGATCCGCCGACAAGAGGTCAACCGTTTCAACAGCAGTCGCGGTGACATCTGCAAGGATGCGCGAGCGGGCCTCTTCAACGCTCAGAAGCGCCATGGTGCTAGGTATCTCCGCCTTGATCCGCTTGGAAATGTCCGGAACGGCCACCGGATTTCTCAAGCACGCGGACGCCGGCAATGACCATCGATCGATCAACAGCCTTCAGCATGTCGTAAAGGGTCAGGCAGGCCACAGTAACTGCAGTTAGCGCCTCCATCTCCACGCCTGTTTGGCCATTGACACGGACCTCACTGGTCACGCGCAAACCAACACGATCGGACAACTCCTCAAAATCAACATCGACCTTGGACAGCGCCAGTTGGTGGCAAAGAGGAATGAGATCATGCGTGCGTTTGGTCGCCATGATGCCGGCAATGCGCGCTGTCGCAATCACATCACCTTTCTTTGTTTGCCCGGACCGTAGGAGCTCCAGGGTCTCCTGCTTCATCTCAATGCGGCCTTCCGCTCGCGCCGTGCGCTGCGTCACCGGCTTGTCGCCGACGTCCACCATCTGCGCTTCGCCACGCTCGTTGATGTGACTGAGTTCAGCCATCAAGCTGCTTCCCCGGTCAGTAGTGCTTTTGTTGCCGCCTGGACATCAGTTTGGCGCATCAGGCTTTCGCCGACGAGAAAGGTTCTGACGCCACATCGCGCCAAACGCTGCACATCATCAAAATCCGAGATGGCGCTTTCGCCGATGACAATACGATCTGCCGGAACCCGCGGCGCCAGTCTTTCGGTGGTTTCAAGTTTGGTCTCGAACGTCCGCAGATCTCGATTGTTGATGCCAATCATCCGGCAGTCCAGCTTTAACGCTCTTTCTAATTCCTCGTCATTATGAACCTCTGCAATCGCATCCATCTGCCATTCAGCAGCTGCGACTGCGAGTTCCTGTGCCAGGCCGTCATCGATTTGTGCGAGAATGATGAGAATGCAATCGGCACCCCACGCGCGTGCCTCGGGCACTTGATAGGTGTCGATCATGAAATCCTTGCGCAGCGCCGGCATGCCGGTTGCCTCCCGCGCTGCTGTCAGGAACTCGGGTGCGCCTTGAAATGATGGCGTGTCGGTAAGGACTGACAGACACGTCGCTCCACCTTGCTCGTAAGCGCGAGCGAGGCTTGGCGGATCAAAGTCTTCGCGTATCAGCCCCTTCGAGGGACTTGCTTTTTTAATCTCCGAAATCAGGCCATACTCACCGGCGTCCAGACGCCCCGTCAAAGCCCCAGCAAACGGCCTTACTGGGCTGGCGGCCTGCGCCCTTGCTTCGATCTCTGCCAGCGGAGCCGCAGCCTTTGCAGCTGCCACTTCCTCGCGCTTGTAAGCGGTGATTTTATTCAGAATATCGCTCATGATGCCGGACCATAACCCAGGCCTCGCCAAAGCGGTAGTCGTAGAGCCACGTCAGATAGGAATGTCACAGCATGGCTGTTCATACAACTCAAGTTGAAGCTGTTACGCATGTCGAGCTGGCGCGTCCGCCGGCGAATGCCATGGTCCCGGAATTCCTGGATGAGATTGCCAATTGCTTCCAGGAGTTGGGCAGCAACGATGACGTTCGCTCCATCGTTGTCAAAGGCAATGGTCGCGTCTTCTCAGCTGGCATGGACCTAAAGGCGGCAGCGGAGGTGACCGATACAGCCGCATCGGACAGGCTGGTTCAAAGCTTCAACCAAGCTTTCGCTGCTGTTTACGGCTGCCCAAAGCCCGTTATCGGCGCGCTGAACGGACACGCAATTGCCGGCGGAATGGTGCTCGCACTCTGTTGCGATTATCGCATTGCAGCCAATGCTAATGCACTCTTCGGCCTGACAGAGGTGCGCGTGGGCGTCCCCTTTCCGGAGGTCGCATACAACGTCATTGCGGATCAACTACGCCCTGAAACCTTGCGCCGCTTGATCCAGTTTGGCGAGAATATCGAACCGCAGACCGCGCTCGAATGGGGTGCCGTCGATGAGATCACGGCCCCCGATCACGTTGTCCAACGCGCGCATGAAAAAGCTTGCGAATGCCTCAAAATCCCGGCGCGAGGCTATCGCGAGGTCAAGCTACAGCTGCGCGGGGCGACGATGGCCCGCAATGCAGAAATCGTCAAAAACAAGAGTGACCGCTATATCGGGAGGTGGCTCGATGATGCCGCACGTCAAGCAGCAATCGATGTGCTAAAAGGATAGGCAGTTTCATTTCTCCGCACCGCTTCAGCCTGCGCGAGCCTGGTCAGAGAGCTGACCCCAACAACCGAAAGCAAACCATGATGTCGGCAGAAAATTTAGCCGTAGGTCGTCCTGCGCGCCGTGTTGATGGACCGGAAGCCTGGTTTCGATTGGTTGTCGCAGTCATTCTGGGTACAGTCGGTGCGGTTGGTATGTGGGCAGTCGTCGTTGTGCTGCCGTCTGTGCAGGCGGAATTTGGGGTCGCCCGCGCCGATGCATCGATGCCCTATACCGCGACCATGGTTGGGTTTGCGCTAGGCAATTTCATAGTCGGCCGATACGTCGACCGTCTTGGCATTACCATCCCGGTTATCGCAGCGGCCTTGATGCTTGGCAGCGGGCTTGTGCTCGCGGCCTACACAACAGACATCTGGCAGTTTACGGTCATTCAGGGCGTACTCATAGGCCTCGGAACCTCGGCCACGTTCGGTCCGTTGATGGCCAGCATTTCGCATTGGTTTGAGCGCCGTCGCGGTATCGCGGTCGCGGCTGCAGCAAGCGGCAACTATCTTGCTGGTACGATCTGGCCAATCTTCATTCAACAGTCCGTCGCCACTGAGGGATGGCGGACCACCTACATCGCCATCGGCATCATTTGCGTTCTGGTTATGATCCCACTGAGCCTGTTGCTCCGTGGTAAACCACCGGAAAGCACTGCCGCGCCGGCAGATCAAGCCATGCCCATGGCTGGGCCGCGTGTATCGGCGGGTTTTTCGCCGACAACCTTGCAGGTCCTGCTGATTATCGCCGGCATCTCATGCTGTGTTGCGATGTCGATGCCGCAAGTCCACATCGTCGCCTACTGTGTTGACCTCGGTTACGGCCCGGCAGCCGGTGCTGAGATGCTGTCCATTATGCTTGGCGCAGGCGTCATAAGCCGGCTCATCTCCGGCTTGATCGCGGACTACATAGGAGGCGTGAAAACCGTCATCCTGGGCTCCGTTCTGCAGTGCATTGCTCTTACGCTGTTTCTGCCGTTCGATGGACTTGTCTCGCTCTACGTTGTGTCGCTTCTGTTCGGGCTGTCACAAGGCGGCATCGTTCCGAGCTACGCTATCATTGTCCGCGAATATCTACCTGCCCGTGAGGCCGGTCAGCGCGTCGGTCTTGTCGTCATGTCAACCGTCCTTGGCATGGCCATTGGCGGCTGGATGTCTGGCTGGATCTTTGACCAGACCGGCTCCTACGCGATGGCTTTCTTCAACGGCATCGCCTGGAATGTCCTCAACATCTCCATAATGTTGATGCTGTTGTGGCGCGCACGGCGACCGCAGGGGGTGGCCGCCTAACAAGAGATAACCCGGGGGGATAGCATGGTCAGGCGCAGCGCTGGGACTGGGTTTGATACAACGGATGAGACCTCACAAACGGCCCGAGAGGTCGCTTCCTTCGGCACCGCAACGATCCTGACGGGGATCGTATCGATGGTAGCCCTCGTCTTCTCGGGCCTCAGCCTCTACGAGACCGTACTCAAGCAAGCCAACCTGCACCTCTATGTGCCTGACACGATCGCCTATACGCGTGATCCGAACGGCAGCTTCGAAGTCCTTGTCCTGCCGGTCACAGTTGCAAACAGTGGTGCTCGCGATGGTGTCGTCTCAGCGCTGAAGCTTCAGGTAAAAAATCAGGAAACTGGGCTCACGCGTGAGTTTGCTGCCAGCTTTGTCGCGGCGCCCGGGTACTTCTCGACCAAAGAGGATTATACCAAGGGACAGAGCCGCCCGAAGACCGCTTTCGCGCCACTGAACATCCCAGGCCGGAGCGCCTTCACGGGAACGCTTCTGTTCTATCCGAAGAAGTTTAGCGAGCAACGCGTCGTCCCCGGAGCAGGCAAATTCACCATGACGTTGTCGGCCACCATGGACGCCGTCCAGGACATGGGAACCATTGATCGCTTCTGGTCGACCGACATCGAGCCACTCAACTTTTCGGCGAGCTTGCCGGCTGTGTCGCGGTTCTTCTCAGCACAAATGATGACCGGTCGAAGCGCCCGCATGTTTGTCGAAAATTCAAGCTCGAATTGATCAAATCGTAGCGAAAAAAATTCCAGTTCTTCGACTGTGCGGCCCGAAGTTTTCAAAGTGCCGATGATGTCTCGCATCAGCCCGCACACACGACTTGTTTCAGTTGTTGAAAGCCTGTGGGTCCGTCGTCCGTAAGGCGCCAAACCCGGAATGTGATCGTTTCCTAGCTTCGACCGCCCTGCGCTGCATGCTAATGAAAAGCAACAAGTCGGCCAGCATACTTGAAGGCCCTACCCTGGGTAAGCGCGTATGAGTTTGTACGATTTGCATTGCGTCTATTCGAGCCGGTGTTAACGCCGAAAATGCTCCGATAGTTCGCCGGTTCGAAACGGACTGCCTCAGCACTGCCGTGCCACTTCTTCTATCGGGCTGCTGAGATAGTGCCGTGACGAACGCACAAGACTGATGGTGATGGCTGCGATGCCAAGGTGATCAACGACTACGCTCAGCGTAGCAGCACCCGTAGCAGAACCGGCAGGAACTTGTGCGAGTGAGAAGAAAAAATGACCGGCCGTCAGTTGTTCGCCAGGAAGGGCCCTCCGGCGAAGACGGCCGGTCTACCAATCACAAATGGCGAGGCGTGACCGGGGCCTGTTCAATCACTCGGCGTCACGGCATGACCTAGTCGAGATCTTCTCCAAAGCAAACGACATTGCCGTCCGGATCGGTCACCTCAAATTCGCGCATGCCATAGACCGTGTCTGTAATCGGCTTGGTAAGGCGCACGCCTTTACTCTCAAACTCGCTGGCCAGATCGTCTAAACTGACCGCGTGCACGTAGGCGCTCCACAGGCCTGGGACTGGCTCGCGATGACCGTTCCAGCTATCGACAAACAATTGACTCTTGTCGCGCCGGAAGATGCCAAAGCGTGGAGGATCACCACCCTCCTCAACTACAGTGTAGCCAAGTTGATCGCGATAAAAGGCACGGGCGCGTTCGTAGTCGGACGCAGCCAGGACGGGATTGGAACCCAGCAGACTTGGTTTAGGTGCTGGCATGAGTGATTTCGATCAGTTTATCCAAGGCACCTTGGGCCGCCCCGCTCTGAATGGCGCCTGCAGCCAGATCAACACCAGCGCTCAAACCATCAGCTCTGCCCGCCACTACGAGTGCCGCTGCAGTGTTCAGCAACACGATATCACGGAACGGGCCTTTCTTGTCCGCGAGGACGTCTCGGATCGCTGCCGCGTTTGTCTCAGCATCACCGCCAACAAGGTCTGAAAGGCGGGCCGGCAAGAGGCCTGCATCAGCCGGGGTGACTTCGAAAGTTTTGACCATGCCGCCCCTGAGCTCGGCAACACGCGTGGCTCCGGTGGTTGTCATTTCATCCATACCATCATGACCATGCACCACCCAGACATGCTCACTGCCAAGGTTGTTCAGCACGTGCGCAATAGGCTCCACCAGTTCAAGACTGTAGACGCCGACGATCTGCCGTTTCACGCCGGCCGGATTGCAAATCGGTCCGAGCACATTGAAGATCGTTCGCACTCCCAGTTCCGCTCGCACGGGTGCCCAGTGCTTCATCGCCGGATGATGTAAGGGCGCCCACATGAAACCAACACCGGCACCCTCAATGCATCGGCTGACCGTCTCTGGCGTAATGTCGAGTTTGACACCGAGCGCGGCAAGCACATCCGATGCGCCAGCTTTTGAGGAGACCGATCGATTGCCATGCTTGGCGACCTTGAGGCCGGCGCCCGCCGCGACGAGAGCAGCGCACGTTGAAACGTTGAACGTTCCGTGACTGTCACCTCCGGTGCCAACAATGTCGACAGCATCAGCAGGCGCCGCAACTCCGGTCATATGAGCACGCAGAAACTCGGCAGCACCCGTAATCTCGTCAACGGTCTCACCGCGCACCCGCATGGCCATCAGGAACGCGCCCATTTGCGCGGCCGTCGCGTCACCCGTCATCATCGACTTGAGGGCCGTCTGAATTTCCATTCGCGTTAGCGAAGCCCCGGTAGATACTTTTTGGACCAGGCCGCGGAGTTCGTTGTCTGACATCGCTTTACGCTCTTACTGTAAGGTGGTGGCTTTAGGCTGCTTTGCGGCGGTTTGATTTGAAGCCTGCAGCTTTCAGGAAGTTGGCCAACATGTCGTGGCCGGCCTCGGTCGCAATACTCTCGGGGTGAAACTGGACGCCGTGAACCGGATGATCGCGATGATGAAATCCCATGATCAGGCCGTCAGTCGTCTCGGCGGTTATCTCGAAGCAATCCGGCAGGCTGTCACGGTCCACCGTCAGCGAGTGATAACGCGTCACCTCTAGGTTCTGCGGCACGCCTTCGAACATACCATTGTCGAAGTGACGGATCTTGGAGAGTTTGCCGTGCATCGGCAGAACCCGCGTGATCGTCCCACCATAGGCCTGGCCGATCGCCTGGTGCCCGAGGCACACGCCGAGTATCGGCACCCGTCCCTTGGCCTCCTTCACCAGGTCCAGGCAGATGCCGGCCTCATTCGGTGTGCAGGGACCAGGAGAGAGCACGATTGCCTTAGGCTTGGACTTGAGGGCGTCCTGAACCGTGATTTTATCGTTGCGCACGACGTCACAGCTGGCACCCAGTTCACCGAGAAAGTGAACCAGATTGTAGGTGAAGCTGTCATAGTTATCGATCAATAAGAGCATGGCGGATGATGTAGAGGTTGAAGCTATAAACAGTCAAGCAAGCTGCTTGGGCGTGATAAACTGGGCAAGATGCCCACGAACATTCTGAATGTCTCGCCAGCTCTCAGCTTCAAACATAATTCGGGCCATCGCGGCCGTTGGGAACTTGCCGGAAAGGCGTCGCAGTGCGTCTCCCTCGCCGGTCGCCGCGAGCTGCAAGGCGAGTATCTGGGATCCAGGATTGTGCCCAAGAACCATCAGGGATCGTACGCTGTCATCGACAGTTTGAACGCAGGCCATCAGGACCCCCGGCGGTGCCTCGTAGATCTCTTCCGTGAAAATCACCGGTGGCCGCTTGTCCTCAGGATCGGGAAAGGCCAGTGCCAGGGTCTCCCGGGTGCGAACGGATGTTGAACACAGGATGAGGTCCGGTGTGATTGCGTTCTCGGCCATGAACGCACCCATAGTCGGTGCCGCATTCCTACCCCGTGCATTGAGTGGGCGGTCATGGTCATCCAGACTGATATCGGTCCAGCTCGACTTAGCGTGCCGAAAAAGAATGAGTTCTCGCATCCTTCTCACTCAGCTCCTAAGCCCTTGATCCATTCCTATGCACGTAGGGCGGCCACGCTGCCCCTAGGCGAACTGGCCACGATTGCTGCCGGGACCGTCGCCCGGCGTTTTGCCGCCTGCAAAGCGCACGGCTTCCTCGGCTGCGCGCACTAGGGCCTTGGCCTTATTGATGCATTCTTGTTGCTCGTTTTCAGGCACAGAGTCGTAAACCAGCCCGGCACCGGCCTGAACATGCATCGTGCCGTCTTTGACCAAGGCGGTCCTCAGGACGATGCAGGTGTCCATATTGCCATCAGCTGAGAAGTACCCGACGCAACCCGCGTATGGCCCGCGCTTGTCTTTCTCCAGCTCATCAATGATTTCCATCGCCCGCACCTTTGGCGCGCCGGACACGGTGCCCGCCGGGAAGCCGGCCATCAATGCGTCGATTGCATCATGGTTCTCATCGAGCTGCCCGATGACGTTCGATACGATATGCATTACGTGGCTGTAACGCTCGATAATGAAGCGCTCGGTAACTTCGACACTTCCAATCTCTGCAACGCGACCCACATCGTTTCGGCCCAGGTCGAGCAACATCAGGTGTTCTGCTCGCTCCTTGGGGTCAGCGAGGAGCAACTCAGCCAGATGGTCGTCTTCTTTCGCGGTCTCACCGCGCCGCGCTGTACCGGCAATCGGCCTGATCGTAACCTCGCCATCGCGCACCCGAACCAGGATCTCAGGGCTCGAACCAACAAGCGAGAACTCATTGAAATCCAGGTAGAACAGGAACGGCGACGGATTGGTCCGCCTTAAAGCGCGGTAAAGTGAGAACGGCGGCAAAGGAAAGGGAGCCGAGAACCGCTGCGAGAGCACAACCTGGAACACATCGCCCGCCTTGATGTATTCCTTGGCCTTGTCAACCATGGCCATGAATTCATGCGGGGTCGTGTTCGACACAGGCTCGCCGGCGGCCAGGCGACCGTTACGCGGCGCGGCCATACCATGCTCGATAGGTGCTTCTAAGGCCTTGATGACACTCCGCAGGCGTCGTTTGGCTGCTGCATAGGCTTTCTCTGATGTCGACTTGCCATCTGGCCGAACCGGCGTAACGACAGTCAGTTCATCTTTCACCGCATCAAAGATCACCATCAGCGTCGGACGGATCAATAGACTATCGGGAACGTGAAGCGCATCCGGATTTTGGTCCGGCAGGTGTTCCACCAACCGCACGGTATCATAGCCCATGTAGCCAAAGACGCCGGCAGCCATCGGTGGCAGGCCTTCAGGTACATCGATCGCCGACTCATCAAGGAACTCGCGCAAGGCATCCAGGGTTGGTGCCTTAAGAGGCTTAAACGCGTTCGGTTTGCGAATGGGATTGCGATTGATCTCGGCTGCGTTGCCCTGCGCGCGCCAGACGACATCTGGAGCCATCCCGATGATCGAATAGCGGCCGCGCACCGCGCCGCCTTCCACCGACTCGAGTAGAAAAGACATCGCCTGATCTTTGGCGAGCTTCATGTAGGCAGAAACGGGCGTCTCAAGATCGGCAACCAGCTTTGTGCTGACCAACTGGGCCTTGCCGGACTGATAAACGTCATCAAACTCCGCCTGCCGCGGCTCAAGTTCGATCGCATTGCTTCGGCGGCGGTCACTCACAGTCAAATCCTTGTCTGATCCGGGCGGCAACAAAAACTGCCCGAACTTGAGCAGCAAAGCCATCAATCGGCAAAGATTAGCAGCGACGCCAAGGCGCGCTGAACCGAGACAGCTTGAAGAGCCCCACCTATAAGCTCAAAGCCTTGGCCATTTCAACAAGTTCGGGCGGCCTTGTCCAAGTGTGGAGGGCCTAAATCAGTACTGAAACCTTAACGGCTAAGAACTTGGCCGCCACTGCCGATCAGTAGCTGCGCGGCAGAATGCCAACAGTTTGGTCGATCAGTTGCTGATTGAGATCAACGCCCATCCGCTTGCGCAGAGCGCCGACGTATTGGGCAATGGTATCGGTCCGCAATTGGCCAAGGATTTCCTGATCAATCCGTTCCTCGTCTTCCTTCTTGCCCTTCTTGGCGGCCTTGATCTCTTTCACGGCGAACACTACCCGAGTCTTACCGTCGGACGACGCCGTGGATGCCGGTTCGCCGCTTTTCAGGCTGAAGGCCCGTTGCACACCGGCAGCCGGCAGGTCCGGCAAGCTATCATTGCGCTTGAATGCTGGTGAGGTCTTGAGCTCGGCTCCAACTGTTTTCGCAACCTCTTCGATGGACGTGCCAGCTTTGACTTTGTCAGCCAAAGACTTCGCAAGTTTGCTGACTTCCGCAGCGGTTTGGTTCTCCGACCAAAGCTTTTTCACGCCATCCTGGACGCTGTCATAGGGCTTCTGCGTGGACTTATTGACTTTAAGGACGCGCACCCAGGCGTAGCCACCGTCGGCCAGTTCAACGACTTCATTCTCAACGCCAACGGAACTGCCGAATGCGGTCGACACAATATTGGCGGAACCACCAACGGTGTAGGCCGGCTCGCCGTCAGCACCGTTGCCGGAGCGCTCGACATTATCGACTGACTTGTAAGTAATGCCGAGCAAATCGGAGATTTCCTTCAGCGATTTTCCAGCCAGGCGATTGTCGTCGACCTTATCCTGGAGCTTGCGGATTTCACCCGGCGCTTCCAGCTCGGCGAGCCGCTCACGCAACTTGTCCTTGATCTCGTCAAACGACGGCACCTTGCCTTCTTCGATAGTTGTCACTTTCAGCAGGACCGGCGAGAAGCGTCCTTCGACGACATCTGAAACCTTGTCTCTCTCGAGCGCAAATGCAGCATCGCGGATCTTGGGGTCGATCAGCTGCGCCTTGGTCACCAGACCAAGATCGATATCTGTCTCGGACGCATCATTCGCCTTGGCAACATCTTCAAAGCTCTTGCCACCTTTGATCTCGGCTAGTGCTTTCTCGGCTGCGGCCTTGTCTTTAAAGGCAAGCTGTAAAACCTTGCGGCGCTCGGGCACAGAATGGCTGTCCTTACGCTTTTCGTACTCCTCTTTCAGGACATCGTCCGTGAACTTGAGGTTCTTGGTTGCTTCTTTGGCCGTGATCATCAGTGCTTCGATCTGCCGGGTTTCCGGCGTCATGAAGCGCGCTTTGTTATCATCGTATGTTTTGCGCAGATCCGTCTCAGCAGGCTCGCCGATCTTCACGGATTTGGCCGGGTCGATCGAGAAGTACTGGATAATGCGTTCTTCACCACGATACGTACGAATGAGATCGGAGAGCACCTTGGGGACGGCCACATTCTCCAACATGGAACTCGTCAGCTGCTCCCGTATCGTGTCCTGTCGTCGTGAATTCAGGAAATACTCTTCTGTTGATCCAATTCTGTAGAGAATGTTCTGCAGACGCTGCGGATCAAACTGCCCATCATTCCCCTGGAACAATGGGTCCTTGCGTACGCTGTCCTCAAGTGCCTTCGGCGTAATCGACAAATCCAGCTCTTTGGCGTGATTGTCGACCGCCCGAGCGCCAATCATCGTCTCCAAAACGCGATTTTCAATGCCGAACGCACGCGCCTGTGTCGGCGTTAAATGGCGACCAAACTGCCGGGACATCGCGCCGAGCTGCTGTTGGTACTCCTGACGGAATTCCTCCGCCCCGATATCGTTGCCGCCCACGGAAGCGACCACGTTGCGACCGACCCCGGTGATGACATCGGCCACACCCCAGACGGCAAAACTTAGAACCAGAAGCGCAATCAATATCTTGGCAAAGATGCCGGCAACGTTCTTGCGGATAGTCTCAAGCATGGTCCGTCCATTCATTCGCTTGGCTAAAGCCTCGTCGATGCTCGCACCGCGGCGGCCTGCCAAATCCAAACTGTTGCACAGCAATTTGCTGTTTTAGAGCATGAAATCAACCCCGACCGCACGTATTGCGGACGCACACTGAGCCGAGACCGGATATTCCCCCTGGTCAATCCACCCCTCTGAGGTGTATTTCAGCAGCGAATATTGGGCCAATAGCGGGGAATGCGCGTGATTAAGCCTCTTGTCGCCGGTAACTGGAAAATGAACGGTCTAAGCGCCGCATTGGAAGAAGCTGTCCAGGTGAACGCTGGTTTGCAGGCCATGAATTGTTCGGCAGAGGTCATGATCTGCCCGCCAGCAACCTTGCTGGCCCCCATGATCACGGCCCTTAAGGATGGTGCTGTATCCGTGGGCGGTCAGGACTGCCACGCCAATGTTAGCGGCGCCCATACAGGAGACATTTCTGCGGAAATGATTAAAGACCTCGGCGCCAGCGCTGTTATCGTTGGGCACTCCGAGCGTCGGGCCGACCACGGTGAGCTCAGCCGCCATGTCCGAGTTAAGGCTGAGGCCGCACATCGTGCTGGTTTGCAAGCCATTGTCTGCATTGGTGAAACGGCCGGTGAGCGCCAGTCAGGCTTGACCCTTAGTGTGAATGCCAGGCAGCTCGCAGCCTCTGTCCCGGACGGCGCCACGGCCGACAACACAGTTGTTGCCTATGAGCCAGTTTGGGCCATCGGCACAGGCTTAACACCGACCGCGGATGATGTGGCAGAGGTGCATGCCGAGATCAGAAAGCATCTGGCCGAGCGCTTCAAAGATGGCGACGCGTTCCGCATTCTCTATGGTGGCTCGGTCAAACCCTCCAACGCAGCCGAACTGATGGGCGTCGCCAACGTCAATGGTGCCTTAGTTGGCGGGGCCAGTCTGAAAGCAGCCGATTTTCTCGGAATCGCCCAGGTTTATACTTAGAGCTTCGGTTAAAGGCCTCCGATCAATCCGTTGCAGAACGACAATGGGATCAGCAAGAGACAGTTTTGTATGCCCTATCGCAGCTTGATCATGACTCTCCTTCTTCTGCCGTTGCTGGCTGTGGCAGCTACCGCGGCTGCCAAGACGGCGGAGCAAGATGAAGCGCGCGAACAGTGTACAGCCTATCAAAAGGAGTTGACGGCGCTTGATACGCCAGCTCTTCGTGAGCGGCTAAAGGAAGATCCCCTAAAGATCGCCACTGAGCTCCCTGAAGACGAAATCAACAAGATCAAGCGCCTGATCGAGCTTGATGAACTCCTCATGTTTCGCTGCCGGATCGGTCTAAAGCCCCTGCAAACTGCTGCGAAAGGCGGAAAACTCCCTGCAGCACAGCAAGTCGCGGTACTACCCGATCTGCCAATCCGGAAACCAAAGATCAAACGACAGGTGCGGGCGCAGAGAGACATTGTCCCCTTGCCAACGCGCCGTTCTGATGCCAAATGATCGTTAAAGCCCGGAATTCAGCGCTTCTACTTGTTTGGGCGCTGGCTTGCGGGCTAACGAGCAATTTCTCCGAGCACGAAGGTCGCTGCCATGGTTGAGGTCCTCCTCATCATCCATCTTATTATCTGCGCTGCTATGGTCGGCGTGGTTTTGCTGCAGAAATCCGAAGGCGGTGCCCTCGGCATCGGCGGTGGTGGCGGTAGTGGCGGCTTCCTGACTGGCCGCGGAACGGCCAATCTCCTGACCCGTACAACTGCAGGACTGGCGGCAGCCTTCTTTATGACCAGCATTGCCCTGTCATGGGTGGGGCGGCCGGATACTCCGCAATCGCGGTTCACGACGCCTGCCTCGACGCAGCAGCAAGCACCAACGGGTGGTGGCGATGGTGGTGCGGCCCCAGCCGGTGGCAGCCTGTTGGATAAGCTGAAGGGTGGCCAGGCCGGTCAAAGACTGCCCTCCATTCCTCAGAGCCAATAGCGTCATAATCAGCTAAGTCGCTCACTAAGCAGATCAATTCAGCGCACCGCCCAGTGGATAGTGCTGAATTGCCGCTTCGAATCATCCCAACACTCGTGTATTCGTACAAGCCCATGCAACGGTACATTTTCATTACCGGCGGCGTGGTTTCCTCACTTGGCAAGGGCCTCGCATCGGCCGCGTTAGGCGCGCTGCTTCAAGCGCGTGGGTACAGTGTGCGTTTGCGCAAACTGGACCCCTATCTCAATGTCGATCCGGGCACCATGAGCCCGTATCAACACGGCGAAGTTTTCGTCACCGACGATGGTGCGGAAACAGATCTTGATCTTGGTCACTACGAGAGATTTACCGGTGTGCCAGCCCGGAAATCCGACAACGTGACGGCCGGTAGGATTTACCAGGACATCCTCGCGAAGGAACGCCGCGGTGACTATCTCGGCGGCACGGTCCAGGTCATTCCGCATGTGACAGATGCCATCAAGGAGTTCGTCGTCAGTGACAATGATGGCGTTGATTTCGTTCTTGTCGAAATCGGCGGTACGGTCGGTGACATTGAAGGACTGCCATTCTTCGAAGCCATTCGTCAGCTCAACAATGAGCTACCGAGAGGCCACTCGATCTTTGTCCATCTGACACTGGTGCCTTACATCCCATCCGCTGGCGAACTCAAGACGAAGCCCACTCAGCATTCCGTCAAGGAACTGCGTTCAATCGGTATCCAGCCAGACATCCTGATGTGCCGCTGTGATCGTGAGATCCCAGAATCGGAGCGCAACAAGATTGCATTGTTCTGCAATGTGCGCGACAGCGCCGTTATCCAGGCGCTCGACGTCAGCTCGATCTACGACGTGCCCCTCGCTTACCACCGCGAGGGCCTCGATAGGGAAGTCTTGGAAGCCTTTGGTATCACAGGTGCACCATCGCCGGATCTGGCGCGCTGGGAAACAATCTCAAAGGCCGTTGCCTCGCCAGAAGGTGAAGTTACCATTGCCATTGTCGGCAAATATACCGGCCTGCAGGATGCCTATAAGTCCCTCAACGAAGCCTTGGTCCACGGCGGCATCGCCAACAACGTCAATGTCAACATCGAATGGATCGAGTCAGAGGTCTTTGAGAGCGAGGATCCGTCTCCCTACCTCGAAGGCGTGGACGGGATCCTGGTTCCTGGCGGCTTTGGTGAACGTGGCGCAGAAGGAAAGATCCGCGCTGCCCAATTCGCCCGCGAACGCAACGTTCCATACTTCGGGATCTGTTTTGGGATGCAGATGGCCTGTATCGAAGCAGCCCGCAACCTGGCGGGAGTACAATGCGCAAGCTCAACTGAGTTTGGTCCGACGGAGCAACCCGTTGTTGGTCTCATGACGGAGTGGTTGCGCGGCAACGAGCTGGAGCAGCGCAAGGCCAACGGTGACCTTGGTGGCACCATGCGGCTCGGTGCCTACGAGGCGCGGCTCAAACCGGGCAGCCGGATTGCCGAAATCTACGGTGACGAAACGATCTCTGACCGTCACCGTCATCGCTATGAAGTCAACATGACCTATCGTGAGAAGCTGGAAAACACCGGTCTCGTGTTTTCAGGGCTCTCTCCAGACGGTCTCTTGCCTGAAACGGTTGAATACCCGGATCATCCCTGGTTCATCGGTGTACAGTTCCATCCTGAACTCAAGAGCAGGCCGTTTGATCCGCATCCATTGTTCAAAAGCTTCGTGGAAGCAGCCGTAGAACAAAGTCGACTGGTCTAAGTCTCGGCAAGTCTCTACAACTTAATAGGCCGGCAGCGTCAGCGCCGGCCCGACAGTCAGCATCGTTGAGGGTGGCTATGAGCACCGAACCAAACGGCACTGTAAGCGTTGGCAACGTCCAATTTGGCAATCACCTGCCGATCAGCATCTTTGCAGGTCCCTGTGCACTTGAGAGCCGCGATCACGCACTCGAAATGGCGAGTGCGCTGAAGGAGACCTGCACCAAGCTCGGCGTTGGCTTGGTTTATAAGTCCTCCTTCGACAAGGCCAATCGGACGAGCCTCGGCAGCCAACGTGGCGTTGGCTTGGTCAGCTCGCTTTCCATATTCGCCGAAATCCGCGAAAAGCTCGGCCTGCCGGTCGTCACCGACGTCCACGAGCCGGCACAGTGTGCGGCTATCGCAGAAGCCGTCGACGTTCTCCAGATCCCAGCATTCTTGTGTCGCCAGACAGACCTTCTGGTCGCAGCCGCCAAGACGGGCAAGGCTGTCAAAATCAAAAAGGGGCAGTTCCTCGCGCCTTGGGACATGCAAAACGCCGTGACCAAGGTCGTAAAATCCGGCAACCCCAATATACTTTTGACCGAACGCGGCGCCTCGTTTGGCTACAACACGCTCGTCTCTGACATGCGGGCTCTGCCGATCATGGCTGAGACCGGCTGCCCGGTGATATTCGATGCAACTCACTCCGTGCAGCAACCCGGAGGACAGGGCGGAACAACCGGTGGTGATCGCCGCTTTGTGCCGGTGCTTGCTCGCGCAGCCGTCGCCGTGGGCGTCGCTGGATTATTCATCGAGACGCATCAGGATCCCGACAGTGCGCCGTCCGATGGCCCCAACATGGTGCCACTGAAGGACTTCGAAGCCCTGTTGACGGAGCTGATTGCGATCGATCGTGTGCGCAAATCCACTGCGACGGCATAAGCGCCGCCGCGTTGTCTTAAAGCTTCATGCCCGTACCGATTGTTCCGTGTTATGCGTTGTTCAGACCATCATCTGTCAACGCCAAAGACAACGGGGCTGAGCGTTCATGGAAGACATATCGCTTGCTGAAGTCGCCATGTTGCTGGCTGCCGCGGCCATTGCGGCACCACTTGCTCGCTGGCTTCGCATCGGTACGGTACTCGGGTATCTCCTAGCAGGCATTCTTCTTGGGCCGTTCGGTGCCGGTCAGGTCTTCTCCCTCTACCAGGCGAAAGAGATCCTGCATTTCGCCGAGTTCGGCGTCGTGCTGCTGTTGTTCCTGATCGGTCTGGAACTCAGGCCAAGGCGCCTCTGGTCTATGCGGAAAACCATCTTCGGCATCGGTGGTCTGCAGACGGGCCTGACCGCCCTCGCGCTGGCCATTCCAGGATATGTTCTCGGCCTGCAGCTTGAAACGGCCGTCTTCCTCGGACTGGTCCTCGCCCTCTCGTCGACAGCCTTTGCACTGCAGGTTCTCGAAGAGAACGACGAATTGACGACCAGGCACGGCCGCACCGCTTTCTCCGTCCTCCTTTTCCAGGACTTGGCGGCGATACCGCTGATCGCGCTCGTTCCCATCTTTGCGATATCAGGCCTCAGCAAGGCCGAGCCGATGACGCTCTCATCGTCGCTACAGATCCTGGCGACCATCGGCATGGTCATCCTGGCTGGGAAGCTGATCGTCGATCCATTCCTCAAGTTGGTGGCACGCACCAAGGTCAGTGAGGCCATGACAGCCGCCGCGCTGTTGACCGTGATCACCGCCGCAGTCGTCATGCAGAGCGCGGGGCTGTCTCCGGCACTCGGAGCCTTTATCGCCGGTGCGATGCTTGCGGAATCCTCCTATCGGCATCAGCTTGAGACAGACATACAACCATTTGAAGGCTTGCTGCTCGGCCTGTTCTTCACAGCCATTGGGATGTCCCTCAATCTCGGACTTTTCCTCGAGCAACCATTAACCATCCTCGCCATTGCTGCCGCGCTGATCGCCATCAAAACCGGCATTCTGTATGGGCTCGGTCGTTGGTCTGAGCTTGAGCCTGGGCCATCGCGCCGGCTTGGACTCTCACTCTCACAAGGCGGAGAGTTTGCCTTCGTTCTCCTCACCGCGGGTGTGACCTATGCCGTTCTTGAGGAGTCACTGGCGGAAGTCTTTGCCGTCATCGTGACACTGTCGATGGCCGCAACGCCCCTGCTGCTAGCGCTGGAGAAAGCTTTCAGCCCCGATCGTATTGCACCACCGGAACAAGTGGAGCCACCCGAAAACGAGGGCCACGTAATTATCGCAGGGTTTGGCCGTGTCGGGCAGATCGTTGCGCGCGTTCTGCGTGCCCGCCGGATCCCTTTCACGGCGCTTGATCTCGACCCTGAACAGATCACCCTCGTTAAGCAATTTGGCTCGGAAGCCTATTATGGCGACGCCAGTCGGTTAGATATTCTAACCGTGGCGGATGCCGGGAAGGCTAAGGCAATGGTTCTCGCGATTGATGATGTAGAAGCGTCTATGCGCACCGCAGAAATTGTGCGGGCAAACTATCCCGAGCTGCCGATTATTGCGCGTGCGCGCCACCGCAACCACGTCCACCGCCTGATGGATTTGGGTATCGAAAGCATCCACCGCGAGACCTACGGTGCTGCGTTGGACATGACAACGGACCTGCTCGATGGCCTCGGATTGTCATCACGCGATGTGAAATACACCGTCGAGATGTTTGCTGAGCACGATGAGCGCCGCCTCGTGAGTGATTATTCGCACTTCACGGATCAGGAGAAGATGCGCACCCAAGCCTTGAGTGATGCGCAAAGTTTGGCCAAACTCTTCGACGAGGACGCATTAGAGCAGGCGCGACTCGCCGAAAGCGAAAAAGGGAGTGAGGTCAAAGCGTGACAGGATCGATCATCTGTGTCGGTCATGCGGCCCTCGACCGGATTTACCGCATCGAGGCCTTTCCTGCGCGCCCAACCAAAGTCCGCGCCCTCGAACATGTCGAAAGCGGTGGCGGCATGGCGGCCAATGCGGCAGCAACCATCGGAACCCTTGGCGGACAGGTCGAACTCTGGAGCAGGGTCGGCGCGGATGATGCAGCTAACCGCATCCGAAGCGCACTCAAGCAGGCCAAAGTCGACGTTCGGTATGTGGAGACCTTCGACGAGGGGCGCACGTCAACCTCGGCCATTATTGTCGATGACGAGGGCGAGCGTCTGATTGTCGGCACCAGAGATCCCAATATGCCGTCCGGCACCAGCTGGCTACCGGTCGAACGAATCAGCAATGCAGCGATCGTGCTCGCCGATTTGCGTTGGCTTGAGGCTGTCAGAGCCGTTTTTGCCCGTGCCAGAGCCTCGAACGTCCCAACAGTGTTGGATGCAGATGTCGGCAACCGGGATGCGCTGACCGATATTCTCGCCCTGACTGATTATGCCGTCTTCTCGGAAGAGGCGCTTGCAGATTACCTTCCTGATCTCGACCAGCAGGCGCGGCTGGATCGAATCATGCTGCTCGGCCCGCGCCACGCCGGTGTAACGTTGGGCTCCGGCGGCTATGTTTGGCGCGATACCTTCGGCGGTGGCCAGGCATCTGCCTTTTCAGTCGACGTGGTCGACACAACAGGTGCTGGCGACGCATTTCATGGCGCTTTTGCGCTCGCCTTGGCCGAGCAGCAACCAATTGCTGACTGTGCCCGGTTTGCCAGCGCAGTTGCAGCCATGAAATGCACCAGGCTGGGCTCGCGGGCCGGACTGCCCAAGCGCAAGGACGTCGAGGCGTTCCTGGCGTCCAATCCCTGATTTATCGCCTTCCGCGCCGTATTCGCACGGTTGCAGCGTTACGGTGGACGGAGCCCCGGACTATCGCTAAACGGTGCGGGTCGCGCCTGATCACGAGTCGGCGCCCCATCGTACGAGAGGAACAAAACATGGCCGAGAGCAATTCAGGCCAGACCGTATCGAGCAACGATATGGCCAATGCCATCCGCGCCCTATCCATCGATGCGGTCGAAGCAGCCAAAAGCGGACACCCCGGCATGCCGATGGGTATGGCCGACGTTGCAACCGTGCTCTTTACACGCTCGATGCGCTATCACGCAGCCAATCCAGAATGGCCCAATCGTGACCGTTTTATTCTCTCAGCCGGCCATGGCTCGATGCTGCTCTATTCGCTGCTCTACCTGACGGGTTATCCCGGCATGGATATCGAGCAGCTGCGCAACTTCCGACAGCTGGGCTCGAAAACTGCCGGGCACCCGGAATTTGGTCATGCTGCAGGCATCGAGACCACAACCGGACCACTCGGCCAGGGAATTGCCAACGGCGTCGGCATGGCCCTCGCTGAACGGATCTGGAATGCGCGCGTGGGTGACGTGATCAACCACCACACCTATGTGATCGCAGGCGATGGCTGCTTGATGGAAGGCATCTCCCACGAAGCGATCTCCATGGCGGGCCATCTCGGTCTTGGCAAGTTGATCGTTCTGTTTGACGACAACGGCATCTCGATTGACGGTCCGACATCGCTGGCCGTTTCCGATGACCAGCGCAAGCGCTTCGAAGCCTCGGGTTGGAACACAGCCGAAGTGGACGGTCACGATCCTGAAGCCGTCTACAACGCCATTGAGACCGCCAAGGCCGACCCATCCAAACCTTGGATGATCGCAACTAAGACAACAATCGGTAAGGGCTCGCCGAACAAGGCCGGCACTGCCGGAGTTCATGGTGCACCGCTGGGCGGTGATGAAATTGCAAACACGCGCCAGGAACTGGGCTGGCAGCACGAGCCGTTCATCATACCCAATAGCATATTGTCGGCGTGGCGGGCTGCGGGAGAGCGCCAAGCCGAAGACTATGCGAGCTGGTCTACATCCTGGGAGAAGATCGATACTGGTGTTCGCGCAGGCTACGCCGATCCGGTGAACGCTGACGTCAAGCGAGACATCGCGCAGGCGGTCAAGGATGCCAAAGCAGCTGCAGCGGCAACGACCGATAAGAAAGCTACGCGAGTTTGGTCCCAGCTCACCCTTGAGAAACTTCAACCGGCTGTTCCAGGATTGATTGGTGGCTCTGCCGACTTGACCGGTTCCAATAACACCCGTGTCGGTACGCACAGTGTCATCAAGGCTGGAGAGTTTTCGGGCAACTACATCCACTATGGTGTGCGCGAACACGGCATGGCAGCCGCTATGAATGGTCTGGCGCTGTACGGCGGTTTGATACCGTATGGCGGCACGTTCCTCGTCTTCACCGATTACTGCCGGCCATCCATCCGGCTCTCGGCCTTGATGAAGCAGCGTGCGATCTACGTCATGACACATGACTCGATCGGTCTGGGCGAAGACGGTCCGACCCACCAACCGGTCGAACATGTGGCAGCGCTTAGGACGATTCCGAACCTCAATGTCTTCCGCCCTGCTGACGGTGTCGAAACTGCCGAGTGCTGGGAGCTGGCTCTTCTAGCAGGCGAGACGCCATCAGTTCTGGCGTTGACTCGTCAGGGCGTCGCCAACCTGAGAGCTGCCGATGAGGGTGAGAACCGTTGCGCAAAGGGCGCTTACGTCATCAAGGACGTGGATGGTGACCGGGACGTGACCCTGGTTGCGACCGGCTCGGAAGTTAGCCTCGCCGTTGACGCGGCAAACGAACTGGCAAGCCAGGGCGTCAAAGCCGCCGTTGTCTCGATGCCTTGTATGGAACTATTCCGCGCCGCCGACGCCGACTACCGCTCGAAGGTGCTTGGTACCGCTCCGACAATCTATATCGAGGCTGGCGTTCAGCACGCATGGCATGAGTGGATGCGACCCGAAGACAAGTTCGTTGGCTTGAGCGACTTCGGTGCGTCCGCACCAGCCGCGCAGCTGTTCGAGCACTTTGGCCTGTCCGCCGCAAACGTCGTCAAAACGGCGCTCGCCCAGTTGGGACGCTAACAGTCGGTTGACGGACAACGAATACGAGAGTTGATCAATGAACTTCGATCGATTGCAGACGACGAACAACATCGATGTTGCAGGCCAGCGCGTCCTGGTGCGTGCCGACCTGAACGTGCCGGTACAGAATGGCGAGGTCTCCGACGCTACCCGCCTCGAGCGATTGGTGCCGGGGTTGCAGGATCTCACAAAGCGCGGCGCCAAGGTCGTGGTCATGTCACACTTCGGTCGGCCGAAGGGCCAACGCAATCCGGACATGTCGCTAAAGGCCGTTGCAACTTCGCTCGCTCAGCTGATGGGCCAACCTGTTGCATTTGCCGAGGACTGTATCGGCAGTGAAGCACAGCAGGTGATCAGTGGCCTATCGGATGGCAGCATCTGCGTCCTCGAAAACCTGCGGTTCCATCCGGGCGAGGAAGCCAACGATCAGGACTTCGCGGTTGAGCTTGCTGCCCTTGGCGACATCTACGTCAACGATGCCTTTTCAGCCGCGCATCGCGCACATGCATCGACGGAAGGTGTTGCAAAGCGACTACCGCGATTTGCCGGTCCCCTCATGATGGAGGAGATCAATGCCTTGCGTTCGGCCTTGGATAATCCTACCAGGCCCACTGCGGCTCTCGTCGGTGGCGCGAAGGTTTCGAGCAAAATCCCGGTGCTGACCAATATGGTCAGCAAGGTCGACAGCCTGATCATCGGCGGCGGTATGGCCAACACGTTTCTTCTGGCCAAAGGCATATCTGTTGGCGCCTCACTCGCCGAACCGGACTTCAAGGAAACCGCGTTAGAGATCATGGCGAAGGCTGATGCGGCCGGCTGCCGTATCGTTCTGCCAACGGATGCTGTTGTTGCAGCTAAGTTTGAAGCCGGCGCTGCAGCTGATATTGTCGATGTGAACAACGTTCCAGATGACCGCATGATCCTGGACGTTGGCCCAGAATCAGTTGCCGAGATGACGAACCTCTTGAGTGACAGCCGGACGCTGCTCTGGAATGGCCCCTTGGGAGCATTTGAAATTGACCCCTTTGGAGCCGGTACCTTTGCCCTGGCCAAAGCGGCCGCAGAGCAGACGGAGGCCGGTAAGCTCAAGTCGATTGCAGGCGGTGGTGACACTGTCGCTGCGCTCAACGCAGCCGGCGTAACAGAGACATTTTCTTATGTTTCAACTGCCGGAGGCGCATTCCTCGAATGGCTGGAGGGACGTGAGTTGCCGGGCGTTGTGGCATTGACTGCCTGACAACACATCACCGTGAGCCGGCTTGATTTGTCGGCAGCCGGAACTGCGCCTAGATTGTAGGTTGGCGCAGAATCCATGGAAAACGGCTAAATGCTTGCAGAGGCTTACATTTATTTCGGTGTCGCATTCGCTGGCCTGGTCAGTTTTCTCAGCCCGTGCGTCCTCCCACTCGTCCCGCCCTACCTTGGCTACCTTGGCGGCACCACCATCAGCCAAACCAGCGTCGATGATGGAATCGACGATGTGGTCTGGCGCCGCGTCATCCTCGGGTCGGTTTTCTTCGTTCTGGGTTTTACGACGGTCTTTGTCGGCTTGGGCGCTGGCGCGTCCATGTTTGGCCAACTGTTGCACAGCTATCAGCAAGAACTGTCGATAGCCGCCGGGCTGGTCATCATACTCTTCGGTCTGCACTTTATCGGCGTCTTCCGCATCTCGCTGCTCTATAATGAGGCGCGCTATCAGACCAATGTGCAGGGCGCGAGCTTCGCCGGCTCATATCTCATCGGCCTCGCCTTTGCCTTCGGCTGGACACCCTGCATCGGGCCGATCCTGGCAGCGGTGCTGACGCTTGCCGCAAGCGAGGCAAGCCTTGGCCGAGGTGTTCAACTGCTTTTCGTCTATTCGCTCGGTCTCGGCATTCCATTTATTCTCGCTGCCGTTGCAATCCGTCCGTTCATGCGGTTTATGCAACGCTTCAAGCGTCACCTGGGAACTATGGAAACAGTGATGGGCGTGATGCTGCTCGTCACCGGTCTTCTGTTCGCTGGTGCTGCTCTGGAGTGGGGTCGCGTTGCTCTCGTCAGCGTTGTTCCATTCCTCGACGATGTTCGCAGCTGGCTGGGACTAGCCCTGCTCATTGGCGGGCTTTGGTTGGTTCTGAGCAATCAGGTGGCTAACACGCGCGCAGCAGGCGTGGTTGTCATCGTTCTCGCCATGACCTTGATTGGCGGGTCGATGACATGGATCGGACAATTCATGATTGAAACATTTCCTGAACTCGCAAGAATTGAGGAAATGGCCGCCCCCAAAGACCTTTCTGCTGATATCATGAAGCGTCCATAGAGGCTCAACCGTAGACACGTCCGTACAGATGTCTGAACCAACGCCAACTCGTCCGATAGCACTCACGATAGCTGGATCAGATTCCTCGGGCGGCGCCGGGATTCAGGCTGACCTCAAGACCTTCGCGGCCAATAACGTCTATGGCGCATCGGCAATCACGGCATTGACGGCGCAAAATACGACCGGCGTGCAGGCCGTCCATACGCCACCAGCGGAATTTGTTGGTGCCCAGCTCGATAGCGTCTTCGCAGATCTCAAGGTCGCGGCCATCAAGACCGGCATGTTGGCCAACCACGACATCATTGAGATTGTCGTCGAGAAGCTCAACGCCCAGCCATCGATACCTCTGGTCGCCGACCCCGTTATGGTCGCGACCAGTGGCGACCCGCTGTTAGCGCCAGACGCCATGGAGGCGGTCAGGACGCGGCTCGTTCCACGGGCTACGCTGCTGACGCCGAACCTGGATGAAGCGGCTAAGCTCGTGCAGGCGAAAGTGGCCACATCCAAAGATGAAATGCTGGCACAAGCCAAGCAGATCCTGACGCTCGGCTGCCATGCGGTCCTGGTCAAAGGCGGTCATTTCGATGGTGACGAGGCGGCCGATCTCATGGTTGGTACCGACGGCGACGTTCAATGGTTTTCCGCCAGGCGTATTGCAACCCAAAATACGCATGGCACTGGCTGTACACTTTCCGCAGCCATCGCGGCGCAGCTTGCTCTTGGCCATGATCTTGTAACTGCGACACGAGAAGCCAAGGCCTACCTGACCCGGGCACTGGAGGCTGGAGCCACCCAGAATATCGGACAAGGCCATGGTCCGGTTGATCACCTCGCTTAGGAAATTCAGCGACCCATCGAATGTCAGTGTGCCGCACGTCATGAGGCAAGCTCAGGGATAACTGTTTCATGGGGCTTGCCATTCGAGAGGCGCAATTTCTCAGATACTATCCAAGCTTGAAATGACCAGCTATGTCTTGGAGTGAAGCGAAGAATTCTTGTTTGGGGTCTAACAGGAGCAGTTGGCTCGATGCGTAACAAAATTACTGGTGCTGTTCTTCTTTTGGCTGCGGCCATTGCCACAGCTGGAACCGTCATGGCGGGCCCACTTGACCGCTTCAATGGCCGCTGGGCTGGATGGGGTCGGATCACCCTCGACAGCGGCCGCTCGGAGAGCATGAAATGCGTCACCGTCTTTCGCATCGGCAAGGGCGGGAATAGTGCTCAACAAAGTTTCCGGTGCTCAAGCGAAAGCTACCGTTTTGATGCCAAGGCCAACTACAAGGTTGCCGGTGGCAAGGTCACGGCGAATTGGACTGAAGCCATCTACGCCATGGAAGGTAGCATCGCAGCCAAAATGACCGGCTCTGGCCTTCAAGGAACGATCCGTTCGTCCACTTTTGCCGGCCGCATCAAGATCTCTCATTCCGGTCGCTGTCGACAGACAACCGTGATCACGCCACGGCAGATTGAAGTGCGCTCGCTCACTGTCGATCTCAAGCGCTGCTGAGCTTCAGCAGCAATCCTGAGTAGGCGAAACAGTGCGAGATGCGAAGGCGCCGGCGCTGCCTGAACCAATCATCTATGCGGGGACACGAGAATGCCAGTCAGCAACTTGCCGACAATCAAAGATGTGGAGGCCGCAGCTGAAAGACTCGCGGGTCTCAGCGTTCGCACGCCGCTCATCGAGCATCCTGTCTTGAACGAACGAGTCTCTGGCCGCGTCCTCCTGAAAGCAGAAAACCTTCAACGCGTCGGGGCTTTCAAGTTTCGCGGTGCCTATAACGCGATCAGCCAGATTGACCGCGCCGAATACCCCGGTGGCGTCGTGGCTTGTTCATCGGGCAATCACGCCCAAGGCGTTGCACACGCAGCTGCGTTATGTGAGCTGCCCGCTGTCATCGTCATGCCTCTCGACGCACCGCCGTTAAAACTCAAGCGAACAAAAGACTTCGGTGCGGAAGTGGTCACCTATGACCGGGCAACAGAAGACCGCACCGCCATCGCCATGGAGATCGCGGGTAAGCGCAAGGCAGCCTTCATCCACCCTTTTGACGATCCGCACGTCATGGCCGGCCAAGGCACAGCAGGCCTGGAGCTGATGCAGCAAGCCAAGGAAGTTGGCGCCAAGCTCGATGTCGTTCTCGTCTGCTGTGCAGGTGGTGGCTTGTTGTCGGGCGTTAGTTTGGCCGTCAAAGCAGCCGATCCATCAACAAGCGTACACAGTGTCGAACCTGAAGGGTTCGATGACTTTGCCCGCTCACTCGACAAGGGCGAGCGCGTCCTCAATGAACTGAAGTCCGGTTCTATCTGCGACGCGCTGCTCGTCGAGACCCCCGGTGAGAACACCTTTGCCATTGCACAACAGAATTGCGGTGCAGGCCTCGTCGTCACTGATGAAGAAGCGCGAGACGCCATGCGCTTCGCATTTCACGAATTGAAGCTGGTGCTCGAGCCCGGCGGAGCGGTTGCGCTGGCAGCAGTGCTGTCCGGTAAGTTCTCCGCGGCAGGCAAAACGGTCTGTTGCCTGCTATCGGGCGGCAACGCCGATCCCGTGGCGTATAGCGAAATCATCAGCGGTTAGGCCTGATAGATTACGCAACCTCAGTCGTAGGGATCCATCAGGCGTGCTGCATCTTCAGCAGCGAGATCCTCGGGCGGCGGGAGAGAGAAGTCGTCGAATTGCGCTTCGTGGCCAATCGTCTCCAGCAGCCCATCCAACCGTTGCAGCGCACCATCAAGTGCTTCGGTCAATTGCTGAACGCGTTCAGATTCGGCCGCATGTCTTACGCTGAGCGCATAAATGCTGCTCGCCTGGCGGGCGATACGCTCGCACGTCTCGACACTGATTTCCTGCGCATGCAGTGACCATGCAAGCTCGTGGATACCTTCAGCGGCGGCAAGAATGCCGTCAGGCCCCGACGTGTAGGCTGCAACGCTCCCGTTGACAGCGTTGGGCTCAGAAGGCTGTTCCGACTTCGGCTTGAGCGTGAGCGCGGCCCGTGTCTCTCGAAGCAAGATCTGGAGTGACACGATCTCATTGCGGAGCTGACCGAGAAGAGCCGGCGGATCGCGCAAAGAGGTCTGGAGTTGGCCAATCGCCTGCTGCAGAACATCTGCATCCAGCCGCCGAGCACGACGGCCATGTTCGGCAAGAAACCAGCGTCCCCGCGCAGATTCGAGGAGTGCCGTTTCAATTGCCCGGTATTCCGTTTCAGGGTCAAATGCCGCCTGCGCTAATCCTTGATCCATTGCCTCAGCCCTGGTTGTCATGACGAGAACATCCATAGGGCGATTCGATCCACGCATCGTCAGACCGGCAACAATACATGTGGGTATCGTACGCCTCGGCTACGGTTGTGGCTCTCCGGACTGCACGCTCACGCTGTACCTGCGGCACAAATCCCAAACGGAAGGTTGGTCAGTTGCAATGATGCCCTTCATCACGCATGGAAACCTGGACAACAGCCGCGAATCATAACGGGTGATCCATTGAAACCTGCTGCGTTGCCATTTGCAGTGAGCGCATCGCTCTACTACGCAGCCATGTTCGGCAACCTTGGGATCTATCTGCCCTTCATTCCCGTCTGGCTCGACTGGCGCGGTATGACACCAGTTGAGATCGGGATTATCACCTCAGCACCGCTGTTTGTTCGCGTGCTGGCAACCCCGGCAATAGCCATATGGTCTGACCGTCGTGGTGATCACCGAACCGCAATCATAATTGGTGGCTGGGCTGGTCTGGCCGCTGCTGCTGCTCTCACGTTCGCGACGGGGTTTTGGCAGATCATCATCTGCATTGTGCTGTTTCAACTCGCAACCCAGTCGATCATTCCCCTGACCGACACGAAGATGCTGGCGGCAGCTCAGGCGCATGATGTCGCCTATGGTCGAATTCGCCTGTGGGGCTCGGCCGCCTTTATTGCAGCCAACATTCTTGGCGGCATGGTCATTGCTGGATACGGCGGCCCTTCCGTTTTGACGATGCTCATCGCATCAGCGCTCGCGACAGCCGTTTGCGCCCACATCCTGCCGCGCAACCAGCAACAGAAAGATGCAGCTAACCGCGATCGGTCCAAACAGCAAAGCACGTGGGTCATCCTTTCCACGCTGCTTAGCCAGCCCTGGTTTGTGACTATTGTTCTGGCAGCAGGTCTGATCCAGGCGTCTCACGCCGTCTACTATGCGTTCAGTGCCATCCATTGGCGCGGGCAAGGCATTTCTGACACCTGGATAGGCATTCTATGGGCTATCGGCGTTGCAGCTGAGATCGGCTTGTTTGCCATATCCGCGACCCTGCTCAAACGTCTGGGAGATACAGGCTTGCTCATCCTGGGCGGTGTCGGTGCCGTGGTGCGTTGGACAGCGATGGCGTTCGATCCACCGTTCTGGATGCTGTTTCCATTGCAGGCGCTGCATGCGTTGAGTTTCGCGGCAACCTATCTCGGTGGCCTGCGGATCGTCCAAAGCAGGGTTCCAGAGAACATGGCGGGTACCGCGCAATCAATCCACTCAGCCATCGCCACCGGCGTCATCATGGGCGGCGTCACGCTTCTCGCTGGCGCAATGTACGCCAACATCGCCGCCACAAGTTATCTGGCGATGGCCGCCTTCGGGCTAATCGGTGTTGCGCTCGGTTGCTGGCTCGCAAGAACAAGCGATCGGGATGGGCAGCCAACTTAAGGGCGGCACCAAGTTATCCATCTAAAACGATAACGGTGCCGCTCGAATTGAGGACACTGGTAAGGCAACGACGCGGATTGGAGGCGGTCTTTGTCAGACAAGCCGTTTGGCAGCATGCGCCAACAATAAATAAACGCGACCTGCATCGCTCATGATCAAGGCATGGGTCTCATCGCCTGACGAGTCGCGTTGATCCGATTCCCGCATGGTTTGCTCGAACTCCAAGAGGAAGCGGTCCACATTCTGATGAAACTCATTGTTATGCTGGTAACGATATACAACATCATCGAACTGCTTACGGCCTTCGGGCGAGTAGATACTGCGCACCATGAAGCCACGTTGACCGCTTCGGAAGCGCGACCAGATCGCTGACGCTGTTGCGCGATCCAAGGCGTTCGAGATAGCGCTGATATCGAGAGAGTTGTTTGCAGCTGATGCTGGTGCGGGCGGTGCCGGTTGCGCGGCAGCAATAGCGTCGGCCAACGACTGTTGCCGCTCGGGTTCTGGTTCGGCCTCAGGTTCTTGTTGAGCCCCGTTTGCATCAGACGCTCGAGCAAACAATTCATCGAACGACCACTTCGCGTCGTTGCCCTTCTCTTCCGCAGCCGGCTGGTTGCTGATGGCGGCTGCAAGATCGTTTGTCCGCGATGCACTGACAGCTGGGCTCGCCGTGCGCGCCTGTGGCTGTGCCGCAGCCTGGCTCCTTTGCTGAAGCTCAGTCCGCAACTTGTCAGTTAGGCTGCCCAGCGCCAACCGACGATCCGTCTGAGCGGCAGCCGGAGGTGCCGCCTCGCGCGGCTCTCTTGCCGCTGGCCGCGGTGCAGGCACCGGCGTTTCCTTCAGCGGGATCGGTTGCTGTGGTGCAGCCGGCACTGCAGCTGCGCGCTGCGACGTTGATGTCGCGAGCGAAGACAGCTGGTCCAACGCTTTCAATTGATCCCGCAGCGCCTTGCGCATCGCGGTGGCACTTTCCTGTGTGGCACCTGGCAACTGTTCCATCTGATGCTTCAGCCGGGTCTGCTCGGCCTCGAGCTGCTGTGCCGCCATGGCCGCTTGCTCGCGCACGGCGCCGGAAGTTTGCGAAAACTCTTTCGACAATGAACCGAGCCGTTGCGTGACCTCACGCGACACTGTCGTGAACTCCGAGCGCAGCTCTGCCAACGCCCGCTCAGCTTCAATGCTGGCTTCCTGCTTCATGCGTTCCATGTCGCCGACAGCAGCCTTGGCACGCTCTTCCGTTTCGCGGGTCAGGTCCTGCGTGAGCAACTTTGCGCGCTGCTCCGCTTCAGACAATGAGCCTTCCAGTGTCGTGGAATAACCCTGCACGGCACTACCGAGCTCATCGGCGCGGTGAGACATCCGCTCAAGCGTATCATTGAGCTCTGTAGACCGGTCGGCAAGCATCTTGTCGATCTTGAAGTTCGCAGACTCGAGCGCATTGGCCGACCGCATAATGGCGTGGCTCTGGCTTTCAAAACGGTTGGAGACGTTGTTGATCTGTCCGAGCAGGTTCTCCGATACGTTGCGCAGCATATCCGACTGACCCGCAAGCCCTTCGATCGCCTTGATGGATTGCCGGGAAATATTCTCGCTTGAAGAACGGACCGCCTCGATACGGCGGACCAAGGTTTCATCGAGTTGGCTGGCCTGTGCCGTGAGCGTCGTGTCGAGCTCTTGTGCATGTGTTCTCAAGGCAGATGTTAAGACCTCGGTACTGCTGCCGACAGCCTGATCAATCTGCAGTGCAGAATTCAGAATTGCTTCGTCGAACAACCGCAACCGCTCACTGAACGCGTCATCAAGTGCCTTGGTGCGTTCGACGAGCTGGATATCAAAGTTATCAGTTCGATTGGCGAGCGTGGTGTCGAGTGCCTTGGCATATTCCTCAAACATGATCTGCATGGTCTCTGCGCGATCACCCAGAGTATTGCTCAAAGACTCTATCGACCCGTCGACGACCTCACGGCTTGCCTCCATCGCTTTCTCGATGCCGGCACGCTGGTCGGTCAGCATGGTCTGCATTTGCTCGGTGCGACTGCCGAGTGCTGTTCCCAACGCCTCAGTGTAGCCGCCAAGGACATTCTGCATTTGCTCGGTGCGCGAGCCGAGAGCCGTCGCCAAAGCCTGCGTATAGTCCTCAAGCACGCCCTGTAGCTTGCCGGCCTTGCCATCCAAAGTGTGTTCGAGCCGTGACGTTTCACCTGCCAGAGCCGTTTCAAGCTGTGTCAGGTTCGCGCCCGCACCTTCGATGATTTTGGCAAGCGTATATTGCTGTTGCGAGAGACGCTCGATCAGCTGCGGCACCTCGGTGCCAAGCTGTTGCAACGTGTCCTTGAAGCGATCGCCGGTGTTGACCAGGGCATGTCGCTCGCCTGACAGCTCTTGAATGAGACCGCGGATCTTGCGTTCGTTTTCTTCGTACGACTGTTCGAGCTGGCTCACCTCGTTATGGACGAGCGCCTCGAGTTCGCCCGCGCGACCGAGCGCTCGCGAGACCGCATCATTCATAAATGAAACCTGGCGGCGAACCGCCTGCCCTAGCGAGGCGACAGACTGCTCTGCCATCCGATCAGGCTCGGCGAGCCGGACGGCGACTTCGGTCATTGCACTGGACCGCAGATGCAACTCTTCGGTTCTCCAGGCCAAAAAGGCGAGGAACCAGAACAGCGTGATGGGCCCAACCCATAACGCAAGCGACGTCAGGAAAGATGGGTGCGTCGCAACCTGAGCAATTCCTGCCCCGGCCGGCAGGCCTTCGATCATGAACGCCCAGGCAAAACCAAGCGCGACAGCTGTCCAAAGACCAGTCGCCACCGCAGCATAGCCAAACGGTTTGTTGGAAGGCCGTTGATTAAGGGCGTAAATCAAACCGCCTATCGAAGGCGCATCGTCATTTGCTGCAAGCCTTTCGCGCGGCGGGCCGGCTGGGCGGCGCGCTGCCTCGCGGCGCTGAGCACTTGTCTGTGCTTCGCTCGCGGCGTCGGTACTATCCTTTTTGTTCGGTTTGACGGCTGCCGGTAGCGGATCGGAGGGATCAATTTCCAACGGGCGCTGAAAGGCAGGCGGCTCAGGCTTGTCAGCAGCCTTCTTCTTGGCCTCAGTTTTCGTCTTCGGCTCGGCGCTTTTCGCCTCGGTGCCAGAAGGTATCGGCGGCGGTGTTGCTTTGGATTTCTTGCTCGCGGCCTTATCGCCCTGGGATTTCTTGCCAGACGCCTCGTCTTCCAATTTGGATTTGGCACCGGGTAGCGGTGGTGGGCCGCCAGCCTCTGCACCGTCTTTCCCTTTTACTGTCTCACCATCTTGCACTTCGTTCAGACGTGCCGAGAGAGAATCAGGGCCACTGGCCGCTTTTGCCTTTTTGTTTTGCGCCATTCAATTTGCCCACCTGGCCAACCAAGCTGCGCGCATGGTCGCCACAAACCCCAATGAATCCCAGACTTTACTGTAGATTATAGCGCCCCGATACCCCGAAATGCGCAATCTTTGTCAGGATCAAAAAATCCGCAAAAATCCTGAGTGACAGACCACGCGTTTACTAATTTACCAATTTGGCAAAATCGCGATTTCGGTACGTTCAAACCAGCCAAGCTGGTGTGCCAAAAGTGACCGAATCGTTGGTCAGCTTAGCCATATTTTACCAATGGGATTTACGCAGCGTTGTAGAAATCCGCTTATGATCCGCTCCCAAACGGCGACGATGCCAATGATCGCCACTCGCAATGGGAGCATGTGAGCCTTGGATATGCCGCTAGCTGAGCACCATCGTCCGAGAGATGAGCAGACCGAAGAGGCCAATGCGTGCGCAAGTGCGCGCTCAGGTGGTCCGGCAGCTCATACTTCGCCCATCAACCGCGAACATCTGGCGAAATACACGCTGGGCGACGCCGAACTTGAGCGTGAGATCCTACAACTGTTTGTTGACCAACTACCGCGCTTGCTGAACCAGCTGGCAGAGGCGACGACCGATCGCGACTGGTATGTTGCGGCACACTCCCTCAAAGGATCGGCCCGCGCTGTCGGTGCCGAGCGATTGGGCGAATTGGCAGCCGATGCTGAAAGCCAAGCAGCAGACCGTGATCGGTTTGACTTGCAACCCATCAGGGATGACGCGCGCGGCATCATCGACTATCTGGCCCAAGCTGCCTGACACACAGTCGAGCCCAACTCCGTTTCCATGGGGTCCAAAACCACCGCAAGCTGTGACAGCTGACCTCGCCACCCTGTGACGTTTGGCGCGGTCTATTCCTGCAACGTACCTTGCGTTTCGCGTGGGGTTCGAGTCACAACGTTGCCAATGAGATGACCACGCGCCTGCCGAAAGCTGGCCACCTGACGCTGCGATAGTTCTTCGATCCGGAACTGTCATGAATCAAGGAGCATGGCACGGAATGCCAAAGATCACGTATGTACAACACAACGGAACCGAGACCGTCGTTGATGCGTCGGTTGGGGTAACCGTGATGGAGGCTGCAAAGCTCAACCTCGTTGAGGGTATCGAAGCCGAATGCGGTGGTGCTTGTGCCTGCGCAACGTGCCACGTTTATGTTGCGGAAGATTGGGTTGAGAAAACCGGTACTGCCTCCGAAATGGAAGAGGATATGCTGGACTTCGCATTTGATGTGAAAGAGACCAGCCGCTTGTCTTGTCAGATCAAAGTCACCGAAGAGCTGGACGGGCTGGTCGTAACGGTCCCTGAAAAACAGTTCTGAGGATCGACCACGCTACCTCCCAAAAATGTTGCTCAGGAGCGGGCGAGGTCAATTACGGGCAAAAAGAAAACGGCGAATGTGCCTATCCCTGTCGCTCTTTGATTGAGTACGGGATGAGGCCGCGGGTGACATTGCTGACCCGGCCGCGAGAGGAGTTCTCATCATGTCGGCCAATGGTGCCAACGGCGACGCGAGTCCAATTGAAACTGATGTTGTTATCATTGGTGCCGGACCAGTTGGTCTGTTTGCCGTCTTCGAGCTCGGACTGCTCGATATCAAAACGCATCTTGTCGACATTCTGGATAAGCCCGGTGGGCAATGCGCGGAACTCTACCCGGAAAAGCCCATTTATGACATTCCGGCCCTTCCTATTGTATCGGGTCAGGAACTCACCGATCGGCTCCTAGAACAGATCAAACCTTTTGACCCCGTCTTCCATTACAACGAGCGTGTCGACGAGCTGCGAAGAGAAGATGACGGACGCTTCTTCCTGCGCACCGACGACGCAAAAACTTTCCTGGCTAAGGTTGTTGTCATTGCAGCAGGTGGTGGCTCGTTCACACCCAAACGCCCGCCTCTTGCAGGTATCGAGGATTTCGAAGGCAAGTCCGTGTTCTACGCCGTGCGGCGTATCGAAGAGTTTCGCGACAAAGACGTGCTCATTGTAGGCGGCGGTGATTCAGCGCTCGATTGGACCCTCAGCCTCCAGCCTGTCGCTAAGAGCCTGACCTTGTTGCACCGCCGTGATGACTTCCGAGCCGCGCCACACTCAGTCGAACAAATGCGGTCACTCGTTGCTGACGGCAAGATGAACCTTAAGATCGGGCAGGTCAAAGAGCTGCGCGGCGAGAACGGCGAACTGTCATCGGTTGTCATCAAGACGAAAGAGGATGAATCGGAGCTCACCTGCAATCGCCTGCTGCCCTTTTTCGGGCTTACGATGAAGCTCGGGCCTGTCGCCGACTGGGGCATTAATCTCAATGAGAACCTGATTCCGGTCGACACCGAGAAGTTTGAAACCAGCGAGCCGGGAATTTTCGCTATTGGCGATATCAATACCTATCCGGGAAAACTGAAGCTCATTCTGTCTGGCTTCCATGAAGCAGCCCTGATGTCGCAACAGGCACACCGGTTGATCTATCCGGATAAGAAGCTTCTCTTCCAATACACAACGTCATCCTCAAGCCTGCAGAAGAAGCTCGGCGTCAAAGACTAGGTCGTGATTGCGAAATAGATCGACGAAGCTGCAACATAGATATTGCGAACCAATTCTCAGCACTGCGATCGGGCACTAATGGTGCCTCACTGTTCGATCTGAGCAATTTCAAACATCGAAAGCAACAATAAGACACCGCAAACGACCCACAGGGCCGCATTGCCTCTCCAGGTCTCAACTTGCTTCATGATGATGAGTGACATCATAAGCAATATGGCACTGATGTTGATGATGACCAGACCAGTGAAACCCAAGCCTCTGATATTGGGCTGGCTTGCTTCCACGTAGATGGCTCCTGCCAAGCCGATGAGAACGCCTCCCAGCAGTCGTGGCCAGAACCCGACATTGCCATGGGGTAGGCCAAAGACACGGGCAAGCGAAACAGGCAGGGCTAAAAGGGCAATCCCTGCCGAAAACTTCAAGATTGTTTCGAACCAGAGTATTTGGTGCGCCATAGGCCACAACTTTACTTAACGGACGATACCACGAACACGTCGCCGCCTATTCAAAGCGCAAAACGAAATCTACTCGTTTAATATAGGGTCATATATCCGGTCGCGATTAAACTTCTCTTCTTTAACCGGAGCATCAGTCAGGCCATCGAGGAGCCCTGCTTCTTTGGTAACCTTCTTGACTTCGGCCGTGTAATCGCCGGCCAAGTAACGGGTCAGGTTCTTCTTGATCTTCTCGGTCCTCGCTGCCGAGCAGAAGCCGTCCACCGACGCAATGCTGCGCGAAACGCGGATGCGTGCATACTCAAGTCCGGTTTGAACTTTCTGCTGCACGTCCGGAGCCGGATAACGGACGTTCTCAGCGGCCAGATAATTCGCCTTAAGTTGCGCCGGATCGAAGTAATAGCCGCATTTTTGGGCTCGTGCGATCGTCGCTCCAACCTGCACGGCGCGCTCAACTGGATCGTCGGGTTTCACCGCTGGCGCAGCTGCTGTCGCGTTTTGAGAACCAGAGCCAATGGATCCCGTTGACAGGCTCGGCAGTTTGAGACTGCCACAACCCGTTAGAAACAGGGTCGCGCCGATCAAGCCCAAGGTGCGGAGCGATGTGATTCGATATGTCATGCGCGCAGTTTGCCCAAATGCCACCCCTGGTCAACTCTCAGCCGGTGAGTGGTCAACCGTTAATCCCGAACCCTGGCATGGCGGACAACAACAGCAACAAAATGGCAGGCTGCGCGCGACATCACGCACATCGACATAGGCGCTAGCGCATGAGTTCGCGCATCGCGTTATCAATACCGTCGATTGTGAGGGGATACATGCGCCCACCGAATTGCTCATTTACCATCTGAATGGACGGTGTCCATTTCCAGTGTTCCTTGGAAACCGGATTGAGCCACACGCAATTCTCGTAAATGTCCGTCACGCGATTGAGCCAGACAGTCCCGGCTTCAGGGTTCATGTGTTCAACTGAACCACCTGCAACTGAAAGCTCATAAGGGCTCATCGAGGCATCGCCAACGAACATGACCTTGTAGTCAGACGGATACTTGTGCAGCACATCCCAGGTCGAGCTGCGCTCGGTCCATCGGCGGGAATTGTTCTTCCATACGAACTCATAAAGGCAGTTGTGGAAGTAATAGTACTCCAGGTGCTTGAATTCAGCACGAGAGGCAGAGAAGAGTTCCTCGGCAATCTTGATGTGCCAGTCCATCGATCCGCCGACATCAAAAAACATCAGAACCTTCACAGCATTGCGCCGCTCCGGCCGCATGTGAATATCCAGGTAGCCCTTGTGTGCCGTGCCCTTGATCGTCGTGTCGAGGTCAAGTTCGTCGGCGGCCCCCTCGCGAGCAAACCGGCGCAGGCGCCTTAGACCCATTTTGATGTTGCGCGTGCCGAGCTCAACTGAGTCGTCATAGTCTTTGAACTCACGCTTGTCCCAGACTTTGATCGCGCGGAAGTTCCGGTTTTCTTTCTGACCGATCCGCACACCAGCGGGGTTATACCCATACGCGCCGTAAGGCGACGTGCCGCCGGTTCCAATCCATTTGCTGCCACCCTGGTGGCGACCCTTCTGTTCTTCGAGGCGCTTCTTCAGCTCCTCCATGATCTTGTCCCAGCCGCCCATCTCTTCGATTTTTTGTTTTTCTTCGTCGCTGAGATAAAGCTGAGAGACGAGGCGGAGCCATTCCTCGGGAATTTCCGCTTCCGCCGCGTCCTGCATCGCTTCCAAGCCCTTGAAAACGTGCCCGAAAACGCGGTCGAATTTGTCAATATGGCGCTCATCCTTGACCAGACATGAGCGCGACAAATAGTAGAAATCCTCGACCTTCTGCTCCGCCAGGTCTGCTGACATGGCCTCCAGCAGGGTGAGATACTCACGCAATGAGACCGGCACCTTCGCGGCCTTGAGCTCAAGAAAGAAGTTCGTAAACATAGAGCCTCACTGGTGTCCCTGTGCGGTCAGCCGTCGTTAGACCGCCGCAATTTAGCAAGTCGATAGCAACAATGACCAGCCCGAATGTCGAGACGATCACCGTTGAGCCCAACGGTTATGTGCCCAATCACCCGGCGTTCCCGTTCGTGATCTACCGCCAGGCCTGGCAACACGGCCAAACCCCGCAGAAGGCCTTGGCCCATTTTGCCGACAACGGCTGGCAC
The DNA here is from genome assembly GCA_965247245.1 of Hyphomicrobiaceae bacterium. Lineage (GTDB taxonomy): Bacteria > Pseudomonadota > Alphaproteobacteria > Rhizobiales > Hyphomicrobiaceae > Tectiglobus. The sequence continues at coordinate 435,818 of CBDFGV010000003.1, forward strand.
GGTGGTTGGGTCAATGGCGTCTTCCCCTTCCATCATTACCATGCCCAAAGCCATGAAGTGCTCGCCAACCTAGGCGCACCAATCAAGGTGCAATTCGGCGGACCAGAGGGTGAAGTCGTCGCATTCGGCACTGGTGACATCGTTCTCATCCCAGCTGGTGGCGGGCATTGTTTGGTCGGATCGGCAAGTGCTTCAGGCATCGTCGGCGCCTATCCGGCCGGGCAAGAGGATTGGGACCTAAAACGCGGCGACCAACCCGATGATTACGAACTAGCTTTGCAGCAGATCCCACATGTCCCGTTACCACGAAGCGATCCGTTCACCGGCACCCGCGCCCCTCTCTTGGATCATTGGCGCCCGGCCTGAGCCCCGCCCGAGATTAAAAGCTACTGCTTTTGATTGGCCTTTTGACGGGCCAGAAACGCCAAACGTTCAAACAGGTGCACATCCTGCTCGTTCTTTAGAAGCGCGCCGTGCAGCGGCGGAATCAAAGTACGGGGATCCGACTCGCGCAGCGTCTCCGGAGAAATGTCCTCGCTCAGCAATAGCTTCAGCCAATCGAGCAATTCCGAAGTCGATGGCTTTTTCTTCAACCCCGGAACGTCGCGCATCTCGTAGAACACCTTAAGCGCCTCACGCACCAACATGCCCTTGATGTCGGGGAAGTGGACATCAACGATCTCACGCATCGTGTCGCCATCAGGGAACTTGATGTAATGGAAGAAGCAACGCCTGAGAAACGCGTCCGGCAGTTCCTTTTCGTTGTTCGACGTAATGATCACGATCGGCCGGTTTTTGGCGGAAATCGTTTCGCCCGTTTCGTAGACGAAAAACTCCATGCGATCGAGTTCCTGCAGCAAGTCATTGGGAAACTCGATGTCGGCCTTATCGATTTCGTCGATCAGCAAGACCGGGCGCTCATCCATGGTAAACGCATCCCACAGCGGCCCGCGCTTGATGTAGTTGCGAATATCCTTAACGCGCTCATCACCCAGCTGGCTGTCACGCAGTCGGCTGACAGCGTCGTATTCGTAAAGCCCTTGTTGCGCCTTGGTTGTCGACTTAACGTGCCATTCCAAAAGCGGCGCGCCGAGCGATTTGGCTATCTCTATGGCGAGCACTGTCTTACCAGTTCCGGGCTCACCCTTAACGAGCAACGGTCGCTCAAGTGTGATGGCGGCATTGACGGCAACCGTCAGATCCCGCGTGGCCACGTAGTCTTTCGTCCCTTCAAACTTCATCTGAGCCCCTCATTGCGCAACTTTGTGGCCGACAGTATGGGGTGAGCCAGTGCGCGACAAGCAGATGAGACAGCGTGTATCGCCAATCCAGAAATTATCAGACAGGCAATAAGCCGGGCCATCCAGCAGAGGCCGGTATTTCATCGGCATTTGTCGCTCAAATGACGTGATAGAAAAGGCAGCTGCAACTCATAACATTTCCTATATCACGTTTGATTTCCTTGACTTGGCCACGGATGCGGCTAAATAGCCCCTTAATTCAGATCAATAGCGTCTCGGATGCCAATTTGGTCGTCTCGTGGAGGCAATCGTGAGCAAGACAGCAACTAAGCGCGCACCCACAAAAGCAAAGGCTAAGCCTAAGGCGGCGCCGGCGAAGACAGCCGCCAAACCGACTGCCAGGGCAGCAGCCAAGCCAGCAGCTAAGAAAAAGCGCGCCACTTCGAAAAACGCCCGGGTCAGACAGTCCCAGATCATCCTGCCTGAAGGCTATCTGCCGACAGATGACGAACCGTTTATGAATGCGGTGCAGCGGGAATACTTCCGCACCAAGCTGGTGAACTGGAAAGACGATATCATTCGTCAGACGCGGGAGACGATCGCTGGCCTGACGACTGATTCGTCCCAACATGCTGATCTCGCCGACCGCGCGACATCGGAGACGGATCGAGCTCTGGAACTCCGGGCAAGGGATCGCCAACGCAAACTCGTCGCCAAGATCAACGCTGCGCTGGCACGCATCGAGGATGGTAGCTACGGTTACTGCGAGGAGACCGGTGAACCCATCAGCCTGCGCCGCCTGGATGCAAGGCCGATTGCGACGCTGTCCATTGAAGCGCAGGAACGCCATGAGCGCCGGGAACGAGTCTATCGGGACGATTAATCGGCCCGTTATCGGACGCGAGTTAATCCGATCCTAAGGAAGTTCGTCCTAAAGTAGTTTGCTAGTGAAGACTGCAACTGCTGTGCGGACCCCCGATGATTACGCTGAGATTCCCGGCCTCCACCAAAATGCTCGTTAAGCTCATGCTGGCGGCATCGATAACGATGGCCGCCGCAGCGTTTCTAACGACGTCTCACCAGACAAATGCATCAATGCTGCCGCAAACCTTGCCGGCATCTTTTGGTTCAGTCGTGGTCACGGTTTCACCCTTTCATCCTGAGCAGCTCGCTCCGCGCGACTACAACGACGCGCAGTCCTGATACGAGCGCCTAGGTGCGCATCGTTCCCACGCAAAAGTAACGAACGGCACTAGTGGACCGGCACGTTGAACATCCGCTTGGACCGCGACGGCCGGTGCGTGAAATGCCACCATTCCCTTCGATAGTTGGAAAATCCATGCCGGCTCATGGCGTTTACAAGCGTCTTCCGATTGAATACCTGGGTCGCGTTGAGGCCCCGGCTCCACGTATGGCTCTTAACATCAAAACAGTCATAAGCCGTTCCCATATCCATGGCGGAAGGGTCATTCTTGTCCCGGCCACCATTAACGCAGGATTTTTTGGCCTCGTCAGAGCCGGATGCTTCCAAAATTGCTTCACGTGAAACGTTAACGATTGAGAGGTCGACCGTGGAACCGGTGGAGTGGGTGGAGCGCGCAGAAATGTATCCCGAGCTGAATAAACTACGTTTTGGGATGTTTGGGAAATAAAATTGCTTCAAATCGCGATTGGTTTTCCGTTTCGACCAACGCACCATGGCCTGAACGGCACGAACCGGGCGATAGCAATCGAAGACCTTCAGTGAAAGAGGCGGCGTCCGCGCCATCAGATCAGCCTGAACACGCTTGAGGGCCAAGGCGGCCGCTCTCCGCAGGATGCAGGCGCCGCGATAATAACCAGGCAGCGGCGCGCCGGTGAAGTTGTTGGCCGTCGCGTAACGAATATCCTCTCGGATCGTCGGGTCAATGTCGCGCAGATAGACGAGATCACGAGGCAGGCCGGGCTTGGGCAGCTTCTTTATCGTTGCCTTGGTGCTCGTCTGTTGCGCCATAGCTGCGTGAGACGGGCAGAACGACACCATTAGCGCCGCAAGCAACGCTGATAGTCCTCGCGCAACCGTGCTCATCATGGCCTCAGCTCCACTGCAAACAGAGATAGCCTTTAGCAATCCTACCCTGCTCTTGCATCAAAGTGTTGTCCGACTATCGTAAGAATTGTCGGATCCAACCAGACTCGCCAAAATGGTCCACATGGAGGGGAATGTGCGCGAACTAGGCCTATATTTCACTGTCATATTGCTGAGTTTTATAAGTGCCGTTGCCAGCCACGCACAACCCAAATGTGTTTTCCTTGAGTGTGGTCCATCGAACAAACCCAACCCCAGCCCGGCCGTCGCACCTGTGATCGCCAATGCTACTCCGGTTGCGCGCGGCACCGTCAATCATGCCGACCGTCCGCGACGCCGTTCAGAAACCTGCATGTTCGTGCAAGGCTTCGACTATTGCGCGAGTTCGGTGCTGAAACCCCAATATGGCAACACCTATGGGCCAGGTCATTTGATTGACGAGAACCTCCGCACTGCCTGGGTGGAGGGCAAGCGAGGCCAGGGCGAAGGCGAGTATGTCGTCGTTGATCTTGGCAAAACGCATAAGGTGGGCGGCATTCAGATCATGAACGGCTACCACAAGAATGTCCGCCTGTTTCGCGCCAACAGCCGGGTGCGCACGTTGCGGCTCGCATTTTCAAACGGATCAAGTCGGAACGTACAGTTGAAGGATGAGGCTGGCGTACAGACCATAAACTTTCCCGCAATCCAGACGCGCTGGGTGCAGTTTGAAATTCGCTCCGTCTACAAGGGCAAAAAGTACAAGGACACTGCCATTACGGAGCTCCGCGTTTTGACTAGTTCCGGCAATTAACGCCAATAGGATCTCATACAACGAACATCGGGGACGGACCATGCAAGTCGATCGCCGTCAATTACTCATCGGAGCTTGCGCCTGCTGCGTCACACCGGGGACGCCAGCGATCGCGGAGAAGTTCAGCCCGACAACCGGTTGTGTTGTGCGTGGCCGTGATGCGGCCCGCGCACTCGGCAGCGGTATCCTGGGCAGCACCCTCGACGAGCTGCCGGATCTGGTCAAACAGCGCTCTCGCACCACCGGAAACAACAATCTCAACAAGCAGCTTGACGCTGCGCTCCAACGCATCGCACGGACATTCAAAGTCTGGCCCCAGGTTGGGTTTTACGACGACGGCGACAATCCCAATGCGATTGCAATTTGGTACGAAGAAAACGGCAAACGGACTTACGCGGTCGTATTCGGAAAGAACTACTTCACCAAGCTGCTCACCTACGATCCGAGCGGTATCACTTTTCTCCAAACTGCCGCCCATGAGTTCGCGCACGTCTGGATGTATCAATCCGGTCAGCTCGACGCGCTTCTTGAGGGCCAACCAACCGTCAAACGTGCGGAGCTGCACGCCGACTTCCTGTCGGGCTATTATCTCGGGCTACGCAAGCGCGAAAATCCACAGGCATCGTTTCGCAGTGCCGGCATGAAGCGCTGGGAGAGCGGTGATACCTACTTCGAGCACCAACACCATCACGGCACCCCGAAGCAGCGCCTGGCGGCAGCTGAGAAGGGCTTCCGCATGGGATTTCTGCAAGGAGCCAAGCCATCCGTCGCCTTTGACGCCGCAACACGCTTCGTCAAAGATCTCTAGACCTGATGCTGGGCGCCACTGCGCGCGTTGACGACAACAGGTTTGGCCTATTCGTCCTTATTGACGGCAGCTGCTTCCTGCGCTGCGCGCTGTTCAGCCATCTTGGTCAGGAACCCCCGCACCGCATCGAGGTCACGCAAGTGAACATCCTGCTGCGGGAATGGGATCTCGATATCCAGTTCCTTGAAGCGCTCAAAGATTGCGAGCCGCAGCTGTGTCTTTGCTGAGAGCGAATAGTTCACATCGGCAATGAAACAGCGCAGTGTAAAATCCAGCGAACTCGCCCCGAAATCATCGAACGAGACAGACGGCTCCGGGAAGTTCAAGACGCCTTCGGTAGACTTGGCAACATCGATCAGCACCTCACGAACTTGGTGCGGGTCAGCATTGTACGAAACACCGACAGTCACGACCAGGCGGCCCAGCGCATTGCGGTGGGTCCAGTTTTGCACCGAGCCACTGATCAGCGAAGAATTCGGAACGATGACCGAGGCCCGGTCAAACGTCTCGATCTCTGTTGAGCGGACACTGATCTTGCGCACGTAACCCTGCTGATCGTCGACCACGATCCAATCACCAACTTTGATCGGGCGCTCGATCAAAAGGATAATGCCTGATACGAAGTTGTTAACGATGGTCTGCAGACCAAGACCAACACCCAGTGACAAGGCACCAATGACAACCGTGAAATTGCTGAGATCGATGCCCGAGTAAGAGAGCCCCACAAGCGTTGCAACGCCGATGCCCAGATAGCCCAGACCGGTGTGCAGAGAGTTGGCAATCCCGCTATCGACTTTGCTGCCGGCATTGATGCTCGAACTGAGCCAACCTTGCAGCAGGCGCGTTACAAACAGCACCGCAACAAACAGACCAATCCCGATCAATATCCGTGCCAGTGAAATGCGGAACTGGCCGATTTCAAATCCGAAGAACAGCGACTGGACTTGATCGGACAGCTGTGAATAGGGAACACCCCACGACAGCAGGAGTAGGAAAAGCACGCCGCAAACCAGCAAGGCGTTGAGGAAGAATGCCAAGATCGACGCGATCAACCCGCGGCGGCGGTCCGTTAGAAGGTTTTGATCGCCGTGTTTGAAGATCCGCTCAACTGGCTGTGTCACGCCTGATGGGTTGGCAGACAGCGCCCGAATGGCCAGATGCAGGAGCAGAACAAAAGTTCCGCCAACGCCCATCAACATCACCTGTCCGGCGACGAACCGGCCCAGCGATACGTAACCGAACAAGGTTGCCGCCACGATGCCTGCCGCGATGATCACGGCTGGAATGCGCAGCCACCACAGCACAGAACTGACAAGCCGCGCGCTGGTGCGCGATGAGTCTTCCGGCATCGGCGTCCAAACCAATGCGAGCAACAGGCCGGCGAAGGCTATGTTGGCCAGGCTGGTGGCGGTAATGCCAGCGACGACAGGCAGATGGAAGACGCGAATGCCGTCGTTCAGGAACAGGTCGATCGCGAAAACGGCTGCGATCAAATTGCTGATCAGCAGCAAGCGTCGAACCGACGGTGTCGGCGCTCCAATCAGGCGCCAGCTTGGGCGTCGTGGCAACAGGATCGCAAATGCCAACGCCGTAGCAGCAAGGAAGATAAGCCCCGAGATGAGCGCTGATCGAAACAGGCTTCGAATTGTATCTTGCCAAACCGCAACCGCGTCGGCGCTGAGAAACAACAGGACGATTGCAAACGTCCCCGGTAGCGCCATCACCAACACAAGCAAGCTTGCGGATTTTACGCGCTGAAAGAAGCTCGGCAGCGGGTCCTGAGGTTCCACAAAGTTGCGGACCAGAAACCTCTCACGCAGTCGCGCAAGGTAAAAGTAAGCGCCCAAGGCCAGCAGGATGACAATTGACAGCTCGACTATTCGCGCCCGCACAGTCGACAGCCACAGCTCCGCAATAGTGGTGAGCTGAATGCCAAACCGCGGCATCGCCTGCCACAACTTGCTCCAGTGCTCCGCGCTGACGATGCTCTGACTGCGCTGTAGAATGCCATCCGAGAAATTGCGCAGCTGGAGGTTCTGGATGCGCTGGACTAGCTGCCCCGACCGAAAGATTGTCAGATCGCTCGCTTGCTGCGCGTCAGTGAGCTTGCTGCGTGCTTGAGCCAGCTTCTCGCGCTCACTCGCAATGACCGGTCCTTCGCTGCCTTCTTTGGGAGGATCACCGAGGTTTTCCAGCTGACGTTCGACACTGGCACGGAACGGCTCAAGTCTGGACTTCGTGTCCTCAACGCGGCCAATGAATTCCTCAATGAGCGATTGCTGGCGTTCCAGCGCGGCGCTGTCCCTCCGTAGTCGCTCGACGGCCTTCTGGAAACGTTCCAGCTCTTTGCTCTGTCGATCAACTTCGTCTGTTAGAGCAGGCGGGTAAAGCGCTGTGGCGACTTTTGTCTGCGGCGTGACATCAATCGGCTGGCTCAGAGCAGCTGTCGACAAGCTGAGAGCAACCAGTAGCCACACTGCGAAAAGTCGAATGAGCCTGGCGCAGATTTTCATATGACACCCAACCCGGCTGTTATTCACCGACGGCTTGTCCGAACTTGCGAGCTGGCTTGGCGCCTTGTTCGCTATCCAGCTCTTTCTTTTCCAATCTGAGACGCTCGACCTGCGGTTTCCCTTCAGGCTGAATTCCGGTCTCGATCACAACGTCGACCGGTCCACCCGTCATAATCAGATGCTCAACGTCATCGCGCCGGACGAGGACCAATCGCCGGCGACCATCAACTGTCGCCTGATCAACAACATCGAGACGCTTGACCGGCTTGGGAGCAAAAAAACTTCCGCCAAACAAATCGCCGACATTCGTCGATGAACCTGAAACCATATAACCGCGCAGCAACAACCCGCCGACGACGAGCAGACCAGCGATGAAGATGATGAATAACAGCCAGGATAGGACTTCCCACATTGCTTAGCCGCCCGGAATAATCCGGTCCTTTCGGTATGTAACTGCTCAAACGAAACGCACCGCTAATCCATCCAAACATGGTCGCAAGGGGCGCACTTCAGAGGCAGAGTTCACTCCAGTTCCTGGTTTAAGATATGGCCAAAATAGGAGCAGGACTGAACACCCCTTCATTCCTTTTTAACCCTGATGACCGAAGTGTTGACTGCGCTCTGGCCTGGCAGTGCCGGTCAACGGACGCAACGTTGCGAATCTCCCACAGTTGATCGTGGTTGAGTGACGCGTCGGTGCAGAAGGGTCAAGGGCGGCCGATTGGAATGGTGTGGAATAAGGTTGCTCATGCCGCGTACGCGTTCGACGTTGAATTTTCTTCAGAAGGCTTGTCAGGCAGAGAATCGGTTAAAGTCCGGCCTCATGTCCGACGCTCAACAACAGCGCAACGCGCCAGACTGGGCCAGCAGCCTCGGGGTTGCATCCAGCACGGCCAATGTTGCCACCGTCGTCCTGCTCTTCCTTGTCGGAGCAGCCGGAGCGCTCGCCTTCCTTTCTGCCAGATCCGCTGAGCCGTTCGTCCTCACGGTTATGGGGCTTCTGGCGACGCTGGGCACCTTCTTCATTTTCGGCATTGCTGCCGGTCACATTCGGATTGGCGAGCGCACCGCCTCAACGGCGATTGCCGCAGCGATGGTCGAGGACCTGCCGCATACCTGCCTGCTGACAACGCCAGGCGGACGCGTTCTCTATGCCAATCGCATGGCACTCGATATGCTCGGTCACAACGAGCTGGGTGATCTCGGAAGTCTCGAAGAAATCTTTGCCTCATCCCAAAAGGGTCCGGAGGCACTGTTCCGGCTGCTTCGCGCTGCGCAGCGGCGTCAGTCCTACAGCGAAGAGGTCTGCCTGCCGGGTGTGCATCGCTATGCCAGCAACCCACCGTGGTATCGTGTGACCGTCATGCCATCAGGCCATGTCGACCTGCCGGAGCATGTTGGCGTGAGCGTTGTCTGGTCCATCGAAGACATCACGGCAGAACGCGCCAGCAGTGAACAGGCCCTGGAGAATCTGCACGCCGAGCTTTCACAATACAGCACTATGCCGGCAGGGCTCCTGACCTGTACCGCCGACGGCAGCGTCGAATTCATGAATCGCATCCTGGCCGACCAGCTCGGTTACGAATCGAGCCATACTTCACAGCCGACGCGTCTTGCTGACGTCCTCGCGCAGGATGATGTGCAACGGCTCCGCTCAGCTGTTGCCGCCGCCGGACAGGGCACGACAGCGATCGAACTGGACTTCCAGAAAGCCGACGGCGATCGATATCCTGCAACATGTTTCGTCCGCTCGCCTTTCGATAGCGAGAACGGCAGCCAGGCGACGGTTCTCATCGTCGACCGGGATCTCACGGAGGCCGCTGCACCGGCCATCGCTGAAGTCGGCCTCGAGTTCACAAGTGTTCTGAAATCCGCTCCATTCGGTATCGCGATCATCAACGACAACGGTACCGTGATCAGCAACAACGCGAGCTTCGAAAAACTGATCGCCGGTGATCGTGCGACGGTCCGCGAGAAGCCACTGGACGAGCTCGTTCGCCAGGCCGATGTCAATGCCGGCAATCAACTCTCAATTTTGCTGGCTGGTTTGGCGACCAACAAGGGGCCTGTGCAACCGATTGATGTTGATGATGGGCCTGACGGCGAAATCGCTCGCCGGCTCTATATCCAGCGTCTGACCCGCCAGGATGGTAACGACGCAGCTGCTATCGTTTACGTCACCGACACGACCGAGGAACGCGCCCTCGGCCACAAGTTCGCGCAAAGCCAGAAAATGGAAGCGGTCGGCAAGCTGGCGGGCGGTATCGCACACGACTTCAATAATGTCCTAACGGCTATCATCGGCTTCTCAGATCTTCTGTTGGCCAATCACCGCCCAACGGACCATGCTTACAAGAACCTGCAAAACATCCGGTCAAGCGCTAATCACGCCGCCGGCCTGGTCAAGCAGCTGCTGGCCTTCTCGCGCCGTCAAACGCTTGAGCCCGAGGTTCTCCAACTCAACGAGGTTGTCACCGATCTCTCTGTTCTCTTGAACCGCCTGCTTGGTGAGAACATCGAACTCAAGATCTCGTCCGGTCGCGACCTCTGGCCGATCAAGGCCGACCTCAACCAGCTCAACCAAGTCGTTGTAAATCTCGCCGTGAATGCCCGCGATGCGATGCCGGACGGCGGTCGCCTGACCATCAAAACGCGCAATATCGGCGAACGCGAAAGCCGCCGGCTTGCCGACGTTGGCGTCGTTCTTGGCCAATACGTACTCATTGAAGTCACCGATACCGGCTCCGGCATGCCCGAAGACGTCATGCAAAAGATCTTCGAGCCATTCTTCACCACCAAGGATGTCGGCAAGGGAACAGGTCTCGGCCTCTCAACCGTTTACGGCATCATCAAGCAGACCGGCGGCTACATCTTCGTCGATAGTGAACTGGGTCAGGGCACCACCTTCCGGGTTTACCTGCCGCACCATTTCACGAGCGAAGCCGAAGTCGCTGTCAGCAAGAACCAGCGCAACAAATCACAATCCACGCGTGATTTGACCGGTCATGGCCGCGTTCTGGTTGTTGAGGACGAAGATGCCGTGCGCATTTTCGCAACTGAAGCACTACGCCGGCAGGGTTATGAGGTTCTGCAGGCCAGCGACGGCCTCGAAGCTCTCGATGTCATGGAAGATAACAACCATGAAGTCGACATCGTTGTCAGCGACGTAAAAATGCCCGAGATGGATGGCCCGACGCTGTTCAAGGAACTCCGGAACCACAATCCCGAACTCAAATTTGTGTTCGTCTCCGGCTATACCGACGATGCCTTCACCAAGACACTGGACGAAGACGCCGAATATACATTCTTGCCAAAACCGTACACACTTGCTCAGATAGCTGAAGTTGTTAAAACCCGGCTCAACGAAGAATAGCTGGTACAACTTACTTGCCGTGGGTGTCGAATCGCGCAACATCTAGGGTGCGCGACAGCGATATCGTGGCCAGAACAAAATAGGATCAGCCGAGTCAAGTGTCAGAAAACGCTCATTTATCATAGTTAGACAAATGAGAACATATCGTGTACATTTAAAGCTGAGATGATTCAGCAGAACACGATATGGAAAGGGTGAATGACATGGCAGCTCCCCAACTACGCGTTGTTGAAGGGAACGATATGGATAAGCAGAAGGCACTCGATGCCGCCCTTGCCCAAATCGAGAAGAATTTCGGCAAAGGCTCCGTCATGCGCCTCGGCGGAAATGACCTCAATGTCGATGTGGACGCAGTGCCGACTGGCTCGCTCAGTCTCGACATTGCCCTCGGCATCGGCGGGTTGCCGCGCGGCCGCATTATCGAGATCTATGGGCCTGAATCCTCAGGTAAGACCACCCTCGCGCTGCATGTGGTAGCTGAAGCACAGAAGACCGATGGTGTGTGCGCGTTTGTCGACGCCGAACACGCCCTGGACCCGATCTATGCGAGAAAGCTCGGCGTCAAAGTGGACGACCTGCTGGTCTCGCAGCCGGATACCGGTGAGCAAGCACTGGAAATCGCTGATACCCTTGTCCGTTCCGGCGCCGTTGATGTGTTGGTCGTAGACTCGGTTGCAGCCCTGACGCCGCGAGCCGAACTCGAAGGTGACATGGGAGACAGTCTCCCGGGTCTCCAAGCTCGTCTGATGAGCCAGGCGCTGCGAAAACTGACCGGCTCAATTTCCAAATCGCGCTGCATGGTGGTGTTCATCAACCAGATCCGGATGAAGATTGGTGTCATGTTCGGCAACCCGGAAACAACCACCGGCGGTAACGCACTCAAATTCTACTCATCTGTCCGCCTGGACATCCGCCGGATCGGCCAGATCAAAGCTCAGGACGAAGTGGTCGGCAACCAGACCCGCGTCAAGGTCGTCAAGAACAAGGTCGCGCCTCCGTTCAAGCAGATCGAATTCGACATAATGTACGGCGAGGGTATCTCGAAAACCGGTGAAATCATCGACCTTGGCGTCAAGGCCGGGATCGTCGACAAGGCCGGCGCGTGGTTCTCATACGATGGCCAACGGATTGGTCAAGGCCGGGAGAATACGAAAAACTTCCTGAAGGAGAACCCCAGCATATGCCGGTCAATCGAGCGCGCCATTCGCGAGAATGCCGGTTTGATTGTCGATCAGATGATGCTGGAAGCTGATAACGAGGAAGAGGAGACCGTCGATCCGGAAACCGGCGAGATCCTGAGCGCTGCTGAGGAAGCCGAGGCTCCGCCTCCTAAAAAGGCGGCCGGCAAGGGCGGTCGCTAACCCCTAACTGGTTACACCTCAAGACAGATTGCGGCGGTCGATTAGGTTCGGCCGCCGTTTGTGTTCTGACCCATAGCCAGGACGCAATAGGTACTCGCCGTAGCGGTTCGGCTATGGAGACTCGGACAACCAAGGGCCTGCTTTCCGCCTTTACATGCAGCATCCAGCCCTCTATCTAGCCAGCAATTGGGCCCGTTTGTTTCTCCTACCGTCGACATCCGAAACAAGAAGCCCATCGTCAGGCTCCGCGAAATATAGAATCTGGGATCGCAAGCACCATGGACAGGTTTGCCGACGCACGAAGTTTCATCGAAGCCATGCGACCCGAGCGGGCGGTTTTCGGGTTGCGGCCCCATGCATCTGGCCGCGCTGCCAAATGGTTCTTGGACAATTTTCCGGGCGAAGTCGCCTACGCCTATAAGGCAAACAGCTCCGTCTTTCTTGTCGGCTCGCTTTACGGAGCCGGCATCCGCAATTTCGATGTCGCGTCATTGCCTGAATTGGAAGATGCAGCCACGATTCCCAAGGCCAAACTGCACTTCATGCATCCCATCAAATCGCGGATGGCGATCCGCCGTGCCTACCACGAATTCGACGTCAAATGTTTCGCTTTAGATAGTGAAGCCGAGCTTGAGAAGATTCTCGAAGAAACTGATCACGCAGAAGACTTACAGCTCTATGTTCGCCTGACGGTACCGAGCAAAGACAGCGGCCTTCCGCTAGAGCACAAGTTTGGCATCGCAGGTGAAGCAGCCAAGGACCTGCTGATCAAGACGAGGCAGTCCTGCGATGAGCTTGGCATTGCCTTTCATGTCGGGTCGCAGACAATGACAACCGACTCTTTCCGTCTCGCTTTTGAGATGGTTCGCAAAGCTATTGTCGAAGCTGGCGTGGTCGTTGATGCCATTGATTGCGGTGGAGGTTTCCCCGCACGTTATTCCGAAGAGGAGCCTGCCGCACTTTCCGAGTTCATGACTGTCATCGGTGAGTGCTTTGAAGCCCTGCCTGTCAGTCATGATGCCAAACTCATTTGTGAACCAGGTCGGGCCCTTGTCGCTGAGGCCGAAAGCCTCATCGTGCGCGTCGATCATCGTCGCGGCAATGAGCTCTTCATAACTGACGGTGGCTACGGGGCATTGTTCGACGCAGCCAACCTCGGCTTCGTATTCCCCGTCCGTCTCGTCGGTCAGGAAAACACGCCGCGGAGCCAGTGTGTACCATTCCAGTTCTGGGGACCAACCTGCGACTCGGTCGATTTCATGAAAGGACCGTTTTACCTGCCCGACACCGTCCAGGAAGGTGACTACATCGAGATCGGCAACATGGGTGCCTACGGGCGCGCAATCGCTGGCAATTTCAATGGTTACGGAAACTACGGCGAGGTCATCCTCGACGATGAGCCAATGTACTCCATGTTTGCCGACCAGCCTGGTGCTTTGGCGCAAGACGCTTAGTCTTGACGCCGGCAGCAAAGGCCTTCCGCCATGACCAAACTTGATTACCTCACCTACGACGCCGGCTTCCTGGAGCCCGATCGTTTGCTGCCGGCGACGCCCGATGAGGCCAAGGCCGTCGTCGTCCCCTGCGGTCTGGAAGCATCGGTCAGCTACGGTGGCGGCACGGCCCAAGGGCCAGCAGCAATTCTTGCGGCCAGCCATCAGCTTGAACTGTTCGATGAGGAACTGTGGTGTGAGCCTTACGCCAGCTACGGTATTGCAACGCTCAAGCCATTGCCGCAGGAACCCTCCGTCGAACCAGCACTCAACACGCTTGCGGAAACCGTTGACGCAATTCTCGAACAGGACAGGTTTCCGCTTGTCCTCGGTGGTGAGCATTCGCTGACGCCGGGTGCTCTGCGTCCCTTCGCCAAGCGCTATGATGACCTCGTCGTCCTGCAAATAGATGCTCATGCTGATCTGCGCGATGGTTATCTCGGCGAACACTATTCCCATGCGTCTGCCATGCGACGGGCTCTCGACTTCGACAACATCTCGGTTGTCTCGCTCGGCATCCGCGCGCTGTCACAACAGGAAGCTGATTTCTACCAAGCTAATCGTCAACGGATCGAGATCTGGTGGGCCAAGGATCAAGCGCGCTGGAACCTGGATCATCTGGCAGACAAGCTCCGCGGCAAGAACATCTACGTCACCTTTGACATCGACGGGCTGGACGCCGCCCAGATGCCGGCGACAGGCACACCGACACCCGGCGGGCTCGACTACTGGTTGGCGCTGAGTATCGTGCGCTGCGCCGCCAAGGCCGGCAATATCGTCGGCGCAGATGTTGTCGAGTTAGCGCCCATCGAAGGCTTTCACGCCTTCGACTACACCGCGGCAGCCGTCGCCTACAAGATCATGAACTATGCGCTTTACGGCACTGAGCCTGCCGCGGCACCAGCAGCATCGCACTCTTAGTTACAGACGCATCCGGAAGTCATTCTCGCCACTGCGATCGACGCCACGCATGAGGAAAAGCGTGCGGTCCGAATGATCGACAATGCCGATGCGCTCATGCATGTCGCGCGCCTTGCCGCGATCGAACACGGATGTTGTCGGCATAAACCGCAGGGTCATTCCGCGGCGCGCGTTCGGGGACGTGTTCGCCTCAGATCCGTGCAGAATGAAAACGTCATGCAGGGAGATCTGGCCGGCCTTGAGAACCAGGTCGACGGCGTCATCCTGATTGTACTGATCCGGCATGAGTTCCTGGTTGAGCGTCACGTCATCAGAGTCCACCGTGCGATGGCTTTTGAGCGAAGCGTCTTTGTGCGAGCCGCGGATCACGCGCAAACATCCGTTCTCCGGCGTTGCATCGTCGATCGCAATCCACACCGTGCAGGTGGCAAGTGGTCGGATCGGCCAGTACTCACCATCTTGGTGCCACGGCGTTCGCTTGCCATTCTTGGATGGCTTGGCAAAGAAGCTTGAGTTCCAAAGCGCGAAATCAGGGCCGATGACCTGACCAACCATATCGAGAATTTCGGGATGCCGCGCCGTGGTCAGGAAGCCAGGATCAAATGCCAGCAGGTTAGGGCAGTAATCGCGGAATTCAGGATGCTTGTCCAACAGGCGTGAGTGGGCCGAACGAATGTCTTCCAACTCACCGTCTGTCAGGCGGAAGTCCGGAATGACGTATCCATTCTCGTGGTAGGCTGCGACCTGCGCGTCAGTTAACATCTATGGTACCTCCTCCGCTATGACTTCAATTGTTCGGGGCCTCAGGTTGATCTAACCCCGCGCCGCGATCTGCTCGGCCATGGCCAGTGTGTTCTTGGCTTGTTTGAGATGCGGCATGTCCAGCATCATTCCGTCCAAAGAGACGACACCCACTCCCGGGTTGGCCTCGAATGCGGCAATCACCTTTTTCGCATGCGCGACCTCATCATCGCTCGGTGTAAACGCATCATTGGCAATTTCTGCCTGAGCTGGATGGATCAGCACCTTGCCGATGAACCCCGCCTTACGATCGCGTTGGCAGTCCTTGGCGAAACCCTCAAGATCACGGAAGTTCGGATACACCACACCGACAGGATGCACATCAATGGCTCGCGCGGCAGCCAGACAGAACGACTTCGCCAGAAGATAGGGATCATCATACAGCCCGGTATCCGGATTGATGTTGTCGGACGCCCCGAGTGCTGCGGCCAGGTCTTCAGCGCCCCAGGTCATGCCAACAAGCCGCTCTGATACACCTTCGAGATAGGTGTGGAACGTCACCAGCGATGCCGCCGTCTCCGTCGCGACATTGACGATCCGTGTCGACATCAGCGGCAGCGCCTCACGCACCTCAAGTGCGGAGAGGTAATTGCACAGTGTGTTGATCTCATCGGCCGAATACGTTTTGGGCAGAATAATCCCGTTCGGTGCGCCCGGCATTACCGCAGCGAGATCCGGCAGTGCCAGCTCAGTATCTAACGGATTGATCCGCACCCAAAGCTGCTGGCGCGTACGATCAGAGCGCGTCTTGAGATAGTCCTGGACCATCTGGCGCGCGATCTCCTGGCGATCATTCGACACCGAGTCCTCAAGATCAAGAATGAGGGCGTCGGCCGGATTCTCGATGGCCTTCTCGAGCTTGCGCTCACTATCACCAGGCACAAACAGCCAGGAACGGATGATCATGGTCTCTCCACGTCTACTCTAGGCGCGCAACCCGCGGAACGGCTCCACCAGCGACGCAAACCGCATAAAAGAGCATACGAGGACTTCGAACCCTGCAAAACCTTGTGCTGGATCAATCATCACTCCGATTGCCAATTCGATACCATTGCGTAGAGTTCAAACATCCTTGTCGGTCAGCTCTCCTGCTGACTTTCGGCCATTGGAGGTGTCACCATGTCTTTGACAATCAGCCAAGTCCATCCCGTGTTTGTCGGTGAGGTCACCGGCGTCGACCTGACCAAGCCGCTCAGCGCCGAGGTCGCATCCCAGATCGAAGCCGCCATGGATAAGCACGCTGTTTTGGTGTTCCAGGACCAGCCGATCTCAGACGAACAACAGCAGGCCTTTTCACAGAACTTTGGTGAGTTGGAAAATGCCAAGGGCGGCAACGTGACGAAACCAGGAGATCAGCGTCTTCAGGTTGGCATGAATGACGTCTCCAATCTCGGCAAAGATAACAAGCCTCTGCCACGCGATAGTCGCCAGCGTCTCTTCAATCTTGGCAACCGCCTGTGGCACTCAGACAGTTCGTTCCGCGCTATTCCGGCTAAGTATTCCCTACTGTCGGCACGGGTCATTCCTGACGCCGGTGGCAACACCGAGTTCGCTGACATGCGCGCCGCCTATGATGATCTCGATGACAAGACCAAGGCGGAACTTGAAGGGCTGATTTGCGAACACTCCCTTATGCACTCGCGTGGCGCACTGGGCTTCGAAGTCACGGATGAAGAACGCAACGTCACGTTCAAGCCGGTTCTGCAAAGCCTGATCCGCGTCCATCAGGCCTCGAAGCGAAAGTCGCTCTATCTGTCATCGCATATTGGCGAGATCCACGGCATGCCGCGACCAGAAGCGCTGATGCTGCTGCGCGAACTTGTCGAGCATGCGACGCAACCGAAGTATGTTTATGCGCACAAGTGGCGGCAACACGATCTCGTCATGTGGGACAACCGTTGCACCATGCATCGCGTGCGTAGTTTCGATGAAACTCAGCCACGCGACATGCGCCGGACAACCGTAGCAGGAACCGAGATGACGGCAGAGCAGGAGCTTGCCGCTTAAGCTACTTCTCGCAAGTCGCCCACTTCTCGCGAGGCGTATCAGGAACCGACAGGTTTAAAGCTGGCGATCAGCTTCTCGACGTCAGGCATCAACTTCGCCTTCTCGCTCTCACGAATAATCGCCAGCAACCGAAAGTAACCACCCTTCGGTTTGTCCAAAACGACCTGGACCAGGGAAACCGGTGACTTGTCATCGCTGGACACACCGGTGGCCTCCGTCCGGGCGCCGTTCAAGCCCGCAATCGTAACACCCTTTGTCTTATCCAGTTTCAAATTGGTGAAACCACCCACGCTTTGCAGTGCCCGCTCTGAGAAGCCCTTGAGGTCATTCACGCGCACGCGGTCGACAGATGGCGCAATGATGACAACGCTGCGTTGGATACCTTTGACCTTGGGCACCAGCTTGCCATCAGTTGAATACATGATCGCGCTGCCCATCAGCTTTCCGGCTTCTTTGAAGGCACCGAGGTACCCGAGGCTGAATTGCTTGATAATAGGCGCCGGCTTCGCTGTGAACGCGGCAGTCACAAAAGCCTTGTCGATGATGTCCTGGTTCACAAACCCATCAGTGAAAGCGTCTTCCGGAATGTTGAACGTGATGACCGCAACGCTCTTGTCATCCTTGATCAACAAGACGTGCTTGCTAAACGTATTTCCGCGCGCCACCTGTTTCCCGACCAGATAAACGTGGTCGTCATCGCGCTTGAGTTTGCGGCGTTGAATATCCTTGATGCCCTTCTTGCCCAACGCCTCATCGGTCAGACTAGCCTTGAGTTGATCCAGGCGATTAGTCGGCAACTCGGCAATAACAATGCTGGTCCGCGCGATTGGGAGTACAAAGCCTGAAAACAGTTTCGAAGTTTCAAAGTTCTTCGGGACGTCCATTTGGACCCGGCTTCCGGGCGGCTGCCGTAACTCGGCGCTGGCCCCCGCAGCCAACACAATGGCGGCGGCGAAAGCTGCGAGATAAGCAAGTACATTCCAGGGACGAAACATAACGTTGGTCATTCCACGCTCATTGATCACGGTGAGAAACTAGGTATTGCTTGTGATCTAAGGCGACATTTCGAAGAAGACCAATGAATTATCGATGAGTTGAGTTAAGCCAGCTGGGCACGCCACTAGCTGGGAACACGGCATGTTCGATTGAAATTACACTAAACGCTTAATAACAAAGCGAAAAACAGAATTTTCCGTTGTCTCGCTGGAAATCAACTCGTTGCCAGTGGATTCGCAGAAGGCGACAAAATCATCCGGAGAACCTGGGTCTGTCGCCAATACTTCGAGAAAACCACCGACGGGCACCTCAGCCAGCGCGCGTTTGGATTTGAGAATGGGAATCGGGCATTGCAGATTCGTCGCGTCCAACGTCTTGTCTACCAACGGTGCAGCCCCTTTGATCCGCGAATGCAGCTAAGTTTGGTCAGCTCTCATACAAATAAACCGAGGCCAACCGGATAACCGACAGAAACCATCCAACCATGTGGCAAGTCAGCCCGCAATGGGCAAGAAATTTGTCAAAAGGCGTTGTATTTCTGCGCCCACGTTTGCGTCACGCATGTCATAGTCATTAGGTTCGATTTCTGTAATTGAGTCCCTTCGCAGTCGTCCCCTTCAGCACAAATTAGGCCTATGAGCGAGCACAACGAAGAACGACGGTTCAGGTTCACCTTCGGGCTAGAGAAACTCGGACTCATTGCACTCCGTGCCCCGACACAGTCGCTGATCCTGATTATCTGTTTGTGTGTCGCTGCCATCTTTGGCGTGATGAAGCTGCGTGTAGACGACTCACTCTCGGAACTCTTCCGCACCGACACCAAGGAGTTTCGCCAGTACGAAGCCATTGATCGACGCTTTCCCTCCAGTGAGCACGATGTCCTGGCAGTCGTCGAAGGCGAAGCCCTGCTGACGCGCAAGGGGCTCCGCGCCTTCACCAATGCCGCCATTGATCTACAACTCGCAGATGGGGTCGATGGCCTTGTATCCATGTTGTCGGCGCGCGGCCGTCCTGATGCGACTGGATATGCGGCGCCGATTGTCCCTGACGAACTTCCCGAGAGCGAGGAGGCCTTTCAAGAGATCGTCAAGGCGCTCCGTGAGAACGAAATCGTTAAGGGCAAATTCCTATCCGACGACGGCCAACTGGGCTTGATTGTAATGGCCCTCGACCGCAAGGTCCTTGAGGCGTCCGGCTCGCGCGCAGTCATTACATCCATCCGCAAGGAAGCTGAAGCCGCGCTCCAAGGCAGCGGACTGCAGGTCAAGTTGACCGGTGCACCGGTTATGCAGCTTGAGATCCGCAACGCCGTCGAACGCGACCGCCTCGTCTATAACGGGCTTGGCTTTTTGCTCGGTGCCATCACAGCCTTTCTGTTCTTCAGGCGCCTGTCTCTGACTCTCCTCGCCGTCCTCGGACCGACCATTGCCATTCTCTGGACCCTCGGTGTCGTTGGTGGGCTCGACTTCCGCCTCAACCTCTTCATCAACGTCCTGACACCACTAATCCTCGTTGCCGGCTTCTCAGATTCGATGCACCTGGTGTTTGCGATACGCCGTGACATCCTTGCCGGCATGGATCGGCTGACAGCAGCGCGCAACGCCGTTCGTGAAGTGGCTCCGGCATGCCTGTTGACCGCCATGAATGCAGCGATCGCACTATTGTCGTTCTCGCTGGCTGAATCGGCTCTGATCAAGACCTTCGGCATGGCCGCGATGATGGCCGTCGGTATTTCATATCTGGCCGTTGCAACCGTCGTCCCGACGCTGGCGGTGTTCTTCATCCGCGCGGAGCCCGAAGCTGCGCAGAAGAGCGAGGACACCGACAACGGCGCGATGGTCTTCCTTAAGACGGCTACGGAAAGCATTGCCAACAGCGTGGCTGCGCGCCCTACCGGTTGGTTCATCCTCGGAGTGGCCGGCGTCATTCTCACCGGTCTCGTTTACGTGCAGCTTGAACCCAAGTATCGGCTTGCCGACCAGGTGCCTGATAAGGAGCAGGCGCTCGCTGCGACTGCCCGATTGGACCAAAAGCTCACAGGTGCCAATCCCGTTCACGTCATGATCGAGTGGAAAGGCGGGCAAAGCCTGTACGATCCCAAGACACTTGAGGTTATTGCCGCCGCCCACAGCGTGCTTGAGAAGCGGGCCGGCCTGGGCAATGTGTGGTCGATAGAGAGCCTTCGCCGCTGGCTGCTCGATGCCGGCGACGCCAGCCCGAAGAACATCAAACGCTACGTCGATATTCTACCCAAGCACCTGCAACACCGATTTATCGCTGAGGACAAAAACGCAGTTCTAGTGACGGGACGACTGCCAGATATCAACGCCAGCGAAATCCTGCCCGTTGTCCAAACCATCGACAGCGCCTTACAACCCGTGCGAGACGCCAGTCCGGGTTACAGCATCTCCGTGACCGGCCTCTCGGCCATCGCTGCCCGGAACTCAGCCAAGCTGATCGGCGAACTCAATTGGGGCCTGATCGGCGACATGTTCGTGATCTTCATCTTCCTTGGCATTGCACTGCGCTCATTCCTGGCAGGTGTCGCCAGTGTCTTGCCATCACTATTCCCGATCTTCCTGACGGGGACGGTGCTTTGGCTCTCCGGCAACGGCTTGCAGTTCGCTTCGATCATCGCGATCACGGTTGCCTTTGCGCTGGCAATCGATTCAACGATCCACTTCCTCAATCGCTACCACATTGAAGAAGCTCGTCTCGGGCCGACAGCCACCTACCAACAAGTGCTGACCGCCACCATTCATCACATTGGTCCGGCCATTGTGCTCACAACCATCGTATTGGCGCTCGGCCTCGGCGTGACGATGCTGTCAGATCTGCCATCGCTCAGATTATTCGGAGCTCTGACAGCAGTCTGTCTGTTTGCCTCTTTGATCGGTCAGCTCATCATTTTGCCGGCAACAATCGCGTTTTACCGCCGGATTTTCCCGCGCCAATGGACCTGAGCGGGCACCGTTTGAGACCAATCAGCCGCACAAAACGCCGCAATTTGTAGCCAGCGCCACAATCGGATATGTTGCGCCCAACAACCCAATCCCAACAGCATTCGTTGAAGCGGGACAAGAACGCATCCCGCGATGGGCTATTGGGCAAAGGGAAAATGGAATGAGTGACCCATCGTTTGATCCCGAAGAACGCCCGCACGATGTGCGAGATGAATACGAGCAAGTCTACGAACAACCCGATCCACGCGCCTACTATCGCATTTTGCACGGCCTAGACTATCGCATTCCTGAACTTGCAGCGCCCGTCTTCCGGAACGTTATCAACGCCATAACAGAGTTTCGCGAAGAGCGGGTCAAAGTTCTCGATCTGGGCTGCGGTTTCGGCATCAACGCTGCCCTGCTGCGATATTCCCAGGATATGGACCGCCTCGCCCACCGCTGTCGCGACCTCGACACAGGCGAGATCAGCTCCGCCAGTGTGATCGAATTCGACCGCAACTACTTCGCTTCTTGGCCACCTCAGGTCGACGTCGATTACATCGGCTTTGACATTGCGGAACTGCCAGTGAGCTACGCGAAAACCGTGCGCCTGGTCGATGACGGCTTCTCGCGCGACCTCGAATTGGAAGAGCCGGAAGCAGAAGAAACCGAAATGCTCTCCGGGACTGATCTGATCATCTCAACCGGCTGTGCTGGCTACGTGACAGAAGCCACGTTTGAAAAGATCTTCAAAGCCGTTGATGGGCCCATTCCCTGGTTGGCTGTCTTCGTCCTGCGCACCGAGCCGTTCGATACGCTATCGGATTACTTTGAAAGCAAGAATCTCAAAGTTGAGAAACTTGAGGGTGTGACGTTCATCCAACGCCGCTTTCACTCATCTGCAGAGTGGACACAGGCGCTTATCACGCTGGAAGGCCAGGAGATCCAAACTGAAGGCAAGGAGGCCGACGGCCTTCTCCATGCCGAGTTCTATCTCATTCGCCCTGAAGCAGACAGTAAAGCGCATCCGCTTGAGACCATCGTATCTGTATCATCCGGTACCGAGGGCACGTTCGGCGGTTGGCGCGGACGGCCTTGGGGCGCCTAGCCAGGACCAGCCAACCGTATGCGAAACATGAAACCGCAACAGTTTGCGTCAGATAACAACGCCGGCATGTGCCCTGAGGCCTTGGAGCGCTTCCTAGAAGCCAATAGCGCCGGCCACGCTGTGGGCTACGGTGACGATGAGTGGACCGCACGCGCCGTCAAACACATCCAAGACCTGTTTGAATGTGATGCGACCGTTTTCTTCGTGTTCAATGGCACAGCCGCCAACTCACTCGCCTTGGCGCAACTGACCAAGTCCTACAACGCCGTTATCGCGCACGGCTTCTCGCACATTCAAATCGATGAAGCTGGCGGACCATCGTTTATGTCCGGCGGCGCGACACTTATGACGGCGGACACGCCTGCAGCAAAACTTACGCCAACAGTCGTCGAAGAGCTCGCGACCAAATTCGTCGGTGTGCATCACGTCAAACCGGCTGCCCTTAGCCTGACCCAGTCGACAGAACTTGGCACCGTGTATGCGGTCGATGAAGTTCGTGAATTGGCCAGCCTTGCCAAAAAGAATGATCTTCGCGTGCATATGGATGGCGCGCGTTTTGCCAATGCCGTCGCGACGACCGGTTCGACACCGTCTGAATTGAGCTGGAAAGCAGGTGTCGATGTGCTGTGCTTTGGCGGCGTCAAAAACGGCCTGGCGGTTGGCGAAGCGATATTGTTTTTCGACAAGCAACTGGCCCACGAGTTCGAATGGCGCATCAAGCAATCCGGCCATCTCAATTCCAAGATGCGCATGGTGACCTCCGCTTGGATCGGCCTGCTTGAAAACAACACCTGGATCGCCAATGCCAAGCACGCCAACCAGATGGCTTTGCGATTGGCCGAGGCCCTAACGACGAAGGCCGGCGCGGAAATCATGTATCCCGTCGAGGCAAACGCCGTCTTCGCAAGGATCCCTGAACACGTCCAAGAGGCTATGCGCGCACGCGGCTGGTCATTCTACACGTTCCTGCCACCACTCGGTTGCCGACTGATGTGTGCGTGGGACACGGAAGAAGCGACGATCGAAGCCTTCACCGCAGACCTTGCCGAGGTCGTCTAGGCCTGCGAGGACGATGAACCACGCCGCCATGCCATCAGGCGGCCATCGAAGATAATCAAGGCCGAACCAATGATCGCCGCGCCAAGGAAGTGCTGCGGAAGCAAAGTCTCATTCAACACGATCGTGCCAAGCAGGATTGCGCTGATGGGTATGAGCAGAGTCACAAGCATCGCATTGGTCGGGCCGGACACCTTCAAGATGTGGAAGAATACGATATAGGCGATCGCCGTCGACAGCACGGCGAGCCCGACAATCGACCACACGACATGCGCGGCTGGCATCGGCAAGAGCCACATCCGGTCCACCATCAAGGCCACCGGCAAAAGGAGCAGCGACGAAACTGTGAGCTGGCATGCGGCTGACATCAGTGGCGGCGTTTCCCTTAAGCGACGACCCCATAACCCTGCAAAGCCATAGGAAATCGTGGCGCCGATCACTAGCAGCATACCAATGACGCTGGAAGTCTCACCGGCAATTGCCTGCGGTCCCATCAGGCAGGCCACACCGATAACGCCCAGCATAACCCCGACCAGCCGATTGCTCGTCAGTTTTTCATCTGTCGTCAGGCCGTGAGCAATCAAGACCGTCCATAATGGTGTTGTCGCGTTGATGACAGAGGCCAGGCCGCTGGCGATGTCCCGCTGCCCGATCGTAATCAGCGTAAACGGTATGATGTTGTTCAACACCGCCATCACGGCGAACGGCCACCACGCGGCGAGGGTGCCCGGCGGCGATAGTCGAAAGATCATCACGATCGGCCACAGGAACAGCGCCGCGAGTGCAACCCGGAAGAAGACGAGTGTAAATGCCGGCACATCATGCACGGCCACGCCGACGAAGAAGAACGACCCGCCCCACAGCAGTGATAACAAGGCCAGATAAAGCCATTGGGAAAGCGACATGTGCCCCTCGTGCGTGAATTCCACCCGTGCTTTGCAACACCAGAACATGAGCGACTAAGCAGCCGCACCTGCACTGTCGACCCGAAAACGGTTCACATTGCAAGTCGTCCCCGTTATTGGCAAAGCCGCAGCAATTGTCAGGCCGCCGGCATCAGCTCATCGAGTGCCGCTTGCAGCTGATCATAGTGAGAGATCACCCGATCCGGACCAAGTTCCGTGACTGGCACATCAGTATACCCGAACGTCACAGCCACCACCGGAATACCCGCGGCCTTGGCCGTCTTGATGTCGGTGTTGCTGTCACCAATCATGACAGCCCGATTTGGGTCCCCACCAGCCTTTGCAATCGCACCCAACAAGTGCCGCGGATCAGGCTTATAGACGGGAAACGTATCGCGTCCCGTCACTGCGGCAAACCAATGCGCCATCTCCATCTGTTCCAGCAAAGGCCAAGTCAGGCCTTCGAGCTTGTTGGTACATACCGCGAGCTTCATGCCCAGCCTCTTAAGGCGAGCAAGCTCATCTAGCAGGCCGGGAAACGGTTGCGTTTTGGCCGAGATGTTCTGCGAATAGTAGGCGACGAACTGTGTGAACAAGACACTCAGCTCATCGTCTGTATGCGCGATGTCCTGAGCCACCAATCCGCGTCGGATCATCTCCCGCCCGCCAAAACTGACATTCGGCCGCATCCAGTCCTCGTCGACGGATGTTCCTCCCGCGGTGATGATGACCGAATTGACCGCGGCAATAAGGTCCGGAGCCGTGTCAAGCAGCGTGCCATCCAGGTCAAAAACAACAATCGGGCTCGGTGTACGTCCGGTCATGATAATCTCAAGGCACTCATTCGTGTTAGTCTTGTCGCCAGGATTACGCTGTCGTTGGCCATGGTTCAACAATTTGGGCTTGAAGAGCGCGTTAAACGTCGCCATCAGTGAACCGGAAGCACCAACCTCAGCAACGGACAGAGAGTTAAGGAGCCGACCATGGATCCGCGGCAAAAGAAAATCGCTGCTGCGCGGCGGGCCTTGGACTACATCCGCCCGGGCACGGCGATTGGACTGGGAACCGGCTCAACGGCTGCAGAGCTTGTGACGCTACTTGGCGAACAGGTCCAGCAGGGTTTTGAAATCATCGCGGTTCCCACATCAGAAGCCACGCGCCAACAGGCCGAGAGCCTTGGCATTCCCTTGACGACCTTGGATGAAACCCCGGCCCTCGACGTGACCATCGATGGCGCCGATGAACTCGATCACGCCTTGCGTCTGATCAAGGGCGGTGGCGGCGCGCTCCTCAGAGAAAAGATTGTCGCCTGTGCCTCAAGCCGCATGGTCGTCATTGCCGACGACACCAAGCTGGTCGAGACCCTGGGCAAATATCCACTGCCCGTCGAGGTCATTCCCTTCGGACTTGCAGCAACCCAAGCCCGCATTGCTGCCCTCTCACAGACCCTAGACCTGATGGGCGATATCACTCTGCGGTCAGTCTCCGGTGGCGAACCCTTCGTTACCGATAACGGCAATTTTATTCTGGATTGCGCGTTTGGTGCTATTCCACAGCCGGAAGCCCTTGCAGCAGGTCTGAACACGGTGCCCGGAGTCGTCGACAATGGCCTGTTCCTTGGCATCGCGGACGCGGCCATCATCGCCAGCGACAATGGTGTGGAGGTGATAACTTCACCTAACGTCACTACATAAAGGCTTCACGCCAGGAACGATCTCCATGACCCAAGCATCAAGAACCCTGAAACTTTCCCTGATTGCCATTGTGCTCAGCCTGTCAGCGATGATTGTCCAACCTGTCCTCGCCGATGACCGGGCCAAGCGCATCGACGCGGCCATGGAAGTGATCCGTACGACGGACAACGAGGAAGTGGTGCAAACCGTGGTCAACGCACTGATGGGTCACATCAAGAAACTGATGGTCCAGGCGCATCCGGGTCGCGAGGCCATTATCAACCAGGTTCTTGACGATGGCGCCGAAGAATTAGTGAAACGCCGTAGCGAACTGCACGCGCAGATCGCGGAAGTTTACGCCGACGAATTCACCACTGCTGAGCTGCGCGAGCTTCTCAAGTTTTACCGCGGGCCGCTCGGCAAGAAGTTTCTCAAGCGGATGCCGCTTGTTACGCAAAAGACAATTGTTCTTGGGCAGAGGTGGGGACGCAACGTGGCCTCCGATGTCATCTCCAGCATTCAAACCGAGATCCAGAAGTAAGACCAAGAGTTGGTTCACAGCGCACCACCCAGTTGACGGAAGGCAAAGAAACAGATGGCAAACTTTGACTACGACCTGTTCGTTATCGGTGGTGGTTCAGGCGGGGTCCGTGCTGCACGCATTGCAGCCGGTCACGGCGCCAAAGTTGGACTGGCTGAAGAGTATCGTTATGGCGGCACATGCGTCATCCGCGGCTGTGTTCCGAAGAAACTCATGGTTTACGCCAGCAGGTTTCGCGATGAGTTTGAGGACGCCGTTGGCTTTGGCTGGAGCGAAACCCAACCAACATTCAACTGGTCAACATTGATTGCCAACAAGGATAAGGAAATCGCGCGCCTTGAGGGCGCCTACCTTGGCAACCTGGAACGCGCCGGCGTCACGCCTTACCGCAGCAGAGCCGAAGTGGTCGACCGCAATACCATCAAGTTGCTGTCTGATGGCACGACCATAACTGCCGACAAAATCCTCATCGCCACCGGTGGTCACGTCAATCTCGACAACAAACTTCCGGGCATCGAGCACGTCATCACGTCCAACGAAGCCTTCCATCTTGAGGACATGCCAAAGCGTGTTGTGGTCGCCGGCGGTGGCTACATTGCTGTCGAGTTTGCCGGCATCTTCGCTGGCCTCGGCGCCGATACAACCTTGATCTACCGTGGTGAGAAAATTCTGCGCGGCTTCGATGAAGACATGCGCGATGCGCTGACAGTCGAGATGGAACGCCGTGGTATTCGCGTCATCACCAACAGCGTATTCACGAACATCGAGAAAACCGCATCGGGCTTGGCCGGTACCATCACTGGCGGCGAAGTCCTGCAGGCGGATCAGATCATGTTTGCCATTGGCCGCAGTCCCAATACACCAGGCCTGGGTCTTGAGAACGCCGGAGTTGAGCTCGGACCCAAGGGCGAAGTCAAAGTCAACGAACACTCACAATCGTCGGTCGACAATATTTACGCTGTCGGTGACGTCACGGACCGTGTCAATCTTACGCCGGTGGCCATCCGTGAAGGTCACGCCTTTGCCGACAGCGTCTATGGCAACGCACCGCGCACCGTCAGCTATGAGATGATCCCGACCGCCGTTTTCTCTACGCCGGAGATCGGGACCGTCGGGATGCCCGAACACGAAGCCCGCGAAGCCTTCCCCGAGCTCGACATCTACAAATCAGGCTTCCGTCCGATGAAGGGCACAATATCTGGCCGAGAAGAGCGGACGCTCATGAAGCTTCTTGTCAACGGCGCTGACCAGCGTGTTGTCGGTTGCCACATGATTGGTCCTGATGCCGGTGAAATCGTCCAGATGGCCGCCATCGCCATGCGTATGGGTGCAACGAAACAAGACTTCGATGCAACGATGGCCCTGCATCCGAGTGCCGCCGAAGAACTCGTCACCATGCGCGAGAAGTGGACCCCACCGAGCTAAGCACCAGTACTGTAACATCTATCGGCTTCCTGCCGTCAATTAACCAGGTGAACGTTTGCGGACATTTCAGCCTTGGCGAAAACCCAGGGCCGAATTATGCAGAGTTGGCGCCGCTTCCATTCGGGCGCTGGCTTTCAGCGGGTAAGAGCAATGGCAAGACTGCAGGATCGTATCGCATTGGTGACAGGCTCCGGCGCCGGTATCGGAGAAGCGATAGCAAAGCTGTTCGCGCAAGAGGGCGCCACCGTCTTTGTCGCCGACATCAATGGCGAGAATGCTGAGCGTGTCGCGTCTGAAGTTCTAGAGAGCGGCGGCCGCGCCACTGCCGTGACGTGCGACGTCTCCAAGGGTCAGGATATCTCAAATCTGTTTCGCAGCATCGAGACCGAGCACGCGCGCCTCGATATCGTCGCCAACAATGCAGGCCTCAACGTGCGCGGCGATTTCCGCCATATGTCGGATGCCGATTGGGAGACCATACGCGAGGTCAATCTCGATGGCGTTGTCCGGATCGCGCGGGACGGTTTCGAGCTCATGCGAAAGTCCGGCAATGCGTCTCTCATCAATCTCGCCTCCATCATGGGGCATCGCGGATTGCGCCAGTTGGCCGGCTACTCAGCCACCAAGGGCGCCGTCTCGGCATTGACCCGCGCATTGGCCGTTGAGTACGCGCCATTTGGCATTCGGGTGAACGCCCTGGCACCAGGCTTCATCGAAACCGCGTTGACCCAACGCGTGTTGCGCAATCCGATGATCAACAAAGCGCTGATCGATCAGACGCCACTGCGCCGGTTTGGAAATCCGGAAGATATCGCCAACGCCGCCCTGTTCCTGGCATCAAATGAGTCGGGCTTTATCACGGGCGCTGAGATTGCTGTCGACGGCGGGATGGCGGCCGGACTTTAGTCATTCAATGCGCGCGCCAAAGCTCACTGCCGATATGCATCAGTCCGCGGATGCAATGGTGACAATGCCGGTCACAATCAGCGCCGCGCCGATCGCATAACGCCACGACAGCGGTTCATCGAAGAGATAGACACCAGCGAGCGGCACGATCACGAAGCCCAGAGCAGCAAACGGGTAAGCGTAGGCCAGTGGCACAAACGTCATCAGCCAGACCCACAGCATCGTTGCAACGCCGTAAAGCCCCAACGCCAGGATGAGCCAGATGTTGATCAGCGACCACGGCAGCGCATCAGGACTGGCGCGCAGGGCCGCGTATTTGAACAAGATCTGACCCGCGACGAGCAGCAGAGCAAAACACAGCAGATAGATAACGCGCATCTTGTATTCCGAGCCTGGGCAATGTTGCGAATAATTGCGCCATACGTAGCCGAATGAGACACCGTTGTCTTGAGCGAACCGCAATCCGGTGATCGGGTAAATACAAGTATTAAAAATATATAACGAACTCACTGAAGTACTAATCAAATATTAATACGGCATTCACCGTAATCAAACTCAATCCGCATATATATTTATAGAATATATGGTCGACAATCACCACATATCGGATGTCGAAGGCTTGATGCAGATCGGAATACGCCATCCATCAAGTCAAAACTAGTATTCGGAGTCTTTGTATGAAGCGTACTCTTAAGGTCGCAGCAACTCTCTCAGCCGCATTCGTCCTGACAGGATGTATCGGTGAATCCGTTCAGGTCCCACCAGCCTATGTCGGAAAAATTCTCTCTAAGGACGGTTTTCAACCCGGCCTCATCAAGCCCTCCCAATTCCGCTTACCCATTTGCTTTTTCTACTGCGATCGTTTGATTGTCGTCGAGTCCAGCGACTTCGGCCACGTCGAGCAGTTCCGCAAGGATCACGCGCTCTACATGCCGAAATCTGAACTTGCTATGCCGTTCGATGTCCGTGGCACATTTGCCATTCGCAATGATGAAGCCTCACTGCAGGCTGTGTTTGATCGGGTACCTGCCGTCCGCCCACGCAAGCAGCTCCGTGGACTGGTGCATGGCTTCATCAGCAAAAGACGCATCTACAATATTTATGGCAAGGCGATTATCCGCGATGTTGTTCGCCGCGTTGTTTCCAAATACTCGATCGAGCAAGTCGCTTCATCACGCGCAGCTGTAAATGCAGAGCTGAACCGTGAGATTGCAGCCGCACTCAACAAGACGCCTTTGCTTGCGCTCCGCTTTGGTCTCGCCGATGTGCGCTTCCCAAAAGTCATTCTCGACCAGAAGGAAACTGCAGCGCGCAGGCGCATAGCGATCCAGCAGGAAGAGGCCGAAAAACAAATCCGTCTCGTCAAACTGCAGGCCGACCTGGAAGCCGCCCGAGCCGAACGTCAGATTCGACGAGAGCGGGCACAGGCTGTTCTTGAAGAGAACCGGATCTATGCCAAATCGGTTAGCGATCGTTACCTCGCCTACCGCCGCCTTGAGGTTCTCGAAAAGCTGGCCGGTAGCCGCAATACCAAGTGGGTTCCTTTCCAGGCACTAGGATCTGTTGGGCAAAGCGTAGCGCTGTTCCGCGAAAACCAAGCGAGCAAGCCGGCGACGGCTCCGACCACACCTGCCGTCAAAGGCACGGCCAACGCTGCGACGCCGCTGAACTAGGCCCGAGAGACCCGCACGATTGCAGCCATCATCCGGCTGCAATAGCGATGACCCAGAACGATCAAGGAGATCCGCTATGGACTTCATTGTAAATCAAAACGCCCTCGCACTAGGCGGTTATCAGACAGCCCTTGCGATCGTCGGCATCCTGGTGCTGCTGTGGCTGTCCTGGCGTGCGACAAGCGCCATCATCAAGCGTTCCCGCAACAAAACCCGCATGACCGAGCGCGAGGTCCTGGCCTACGCCTGGCCGCCAATGGCCTGGTTGGCCGTACTGCTCATTGGCGGTGTAGCCTTCTCTACGATGCAGGCCTACGGCCCGCGCATCGCCATTCCAAAGACAGAACTGAAGGTCAATGCCCCGACCGTCTCCGAAGGCGCTCAGGTGCAGGATCTGTCGCCGAAGAAGCTCTCGGACAACGAGCGGTTGGAGCAGCAGCGCCAGCTCGAAGCGGAGACCAAGAAGCGGGTCAATCTGCAATAATTTCGATGGCTTGATCTGCCTGATGTGGGCCAATTCACAGCGCCACGCCAGCAGGTCGGCTATCACCCCCTCATTGTTCTTGCACAGTTCACAACGGTGCGAACAATTTCCACTAGCGCGGCTCGCAACAATCTGCTATCAGCCGCGTTTCGAGACGGATGATCCGCGGTAGCTCAGTGGTAGAGCAATCGGCTGTTAACCGATCGGTCGTAGGTTCGAATCCTACCCGCGGAGCCAGTCTCAGTTTCCCAGACAATCAGGAATTAAGTGCCCCAGGTGATGACGCAAGCGCGCATCCTGTGCTGCTGGCGTACGCCACCACGCAACCACTCGCCACAGCGCACATCGCAAGCAGCGATGGCGCAGCCATTCTTGCGCAACTCAATCAAACTCGCCGTGAAATGATACGTATCGCCTAAGCGGACTGGAGTGTCTCGTCGTCCACCGCAACGGCATCAACCTCGTCGTCGTCAGCAAAGACCTTGATGACATCAACCAGCCTGGCGCGGCTGACAGGATCGCTGACCTTCCGGATTGCGAGCAGCGCATCGATACAATCCGGATCTGACAGCAACTCCACCAATTCTGGTGGCATGCCATTCATCTCATCTGCACCCGAATAGAAGAAAGACACAGGCGTTTTCAGTACGCGGCTGATCTGCAGCAGGCGGGACGCCCGAATGCTTGAGTGACCACGCTCATATTTATGGATTTGCTGAGCCGAAACGTTGCAGGCGGCTGCGAGCTGTTCCTGGCTCATATGAACCATCGCGCGGCGCATCCGGATACGCAGACCGATAGACCTGTCAACTTCTGTTGGACGCCGTGCTGGCAGTGATTCGATTGTCTCGTTCATCGTCGCGATTTTACGCATAGTACAGTCAGCAGGCCTCACAAAAACAGGTTCTCAATCGATCGTCGAGCCCGCCTTTTGAGCAATTTCTGACAACTTTTGCAAACTCATTGTGCAAAGCAGTGGCAAAATGGGTGAACTTCCTACCTCAGCGACAGATGGTGATGACTTCAACCGGAACGGAAGGAAGTCATCATGCTGCAAGACATATGGGTCCGGACTGTCGACAAGTTTCTCGACAGTCTTCAGTTGCGATATGGACCCACAGAGCTTCAGACCCGCTTTATCATCAAGGCGTGTCTGGTCGCAGCAGAACGCGGTGTGTACTTGGAGTTAGGAACATTCGGCGAACTGCTTGAGGTCAACAAGCGCAACCAGGATAGCTGGCGACCACTGACGACGACGTTGCGCGCGGACCCCGGCGGGGCCGATGACGCCGCTGGCCTCATCGTCTTCGGTCGCAACGCACATGGCGACGTCGTGGCAACCCAGGCAATGCGTCTGTTCGATTGGCGCGGCACAAACTTCAAGGCCGAAGCGGAAGCACTAAGGTTCTTCTACGCCGACCCCGACCGCCACCGCCGGCCCAATGAAACCTGTGAAGTGACATCGGAAGGCGCAGAGGAGATTACCGGCAAAGTCCTATTGGGTGGCGGTATCTGGTACCGCGAGGACTATCGACGCATCCAACTTGCAGAGATCGTTCCACGCCTCAGCAGGGCCTGCGCTTACGGCACTTACGGGGCGAGCGAAATGATTGGCATTGTATCGGGCGAGAACGTTCGTAAGAACTTGGCAAAAAAACTGGCGATGCGGATGACGGAGGGTCAGGTCATCATGCGGGATTCCCCTGGTTATCCCGACAAGGAGATCCGCCTGACGCTTGTCCGGCAGACACCGGACGAGCTGATGGACGATCTATTCAACTTCGTTATGGACTTCGAAACTGAGGTCGATGCGCGGGTCTACGCAAACCGCGCTTAACAGAGCAGACGAGCCATCGCTCGCCCGCACCGGCAATGTGAGGCGCCTGTATTGCAGACGTCTCTCCTCGCCATTCAATGGATCACCAACGACGACGTCCATGTCCGTTACCAACGGCTCATTTGCGAGAAAGGCATCGCGATACCCCTCCGCGATCCAACGGCCATATTGATAATCAGGTTGATCCTGCACGGGCTTGCCCAGGCAGCTCGACATGTCGCCACGGCTCGCATAGATCGAGAGGCCAGGGCCAAACTCTTGGAACTTCAGCGTGCCACGCTCGGCATCCCGCGCGACCACGGAGTATTTCGCCGCGAGCTTCGTATTCAGAACATCGCGTGCCGACGGAATGTTGACTGCCCCACCATGGTCCCGCCAGAACGCGATGATATCGCCCAGAGGATCGAACCTCTCGAGGCTATCAATGTGACGACCCTCAGCGCGGAACTGCGAGCGCTCGATGAGGTCTTCATCCAGCATGAGCGCCATGAGGCGACCCATAGCTTCTCGACCTTCGCGAAAGAATTCATGCTTCCAGCGTCCATCCAACCAGGACAGGGTTGCTCGGTTAAAGCTATGCTGTTTGACGATCCGCGCGGCTTTCGAAAAAGACGCCAGTGTAATCCGGTTCGGGACCGCCCTTACGGCAAGCGAGTCCCGCTGCATCTTGAGCTCAATGTGTGACCCACTGCGCACCAAAAAGTCAGGCAGTGACTGGCTCGAAAGAGGGGCATGATAATGCTGGCGCAATCCGCCGGAAAACGGATTGTGAATTTCTCCACGCGTATCAATCAGCATCAACATCGTTATATTATAACACTTCGGGATTTAACATCCAAGGAGCCACCGGCCTCAAAACCTTTCCGCAGACCGAAGTATGGTTAATTGACGCCCGCATCACCACCCATTCCAACCTCGCCAGAATTCCAACAATTCAACAACCTCACCGACAGACTGCGGATCTACAACTCATGACCGTCTATTGAACTGCGGTATTGAGATTACGTTCCTTGACAAGAGCCCGTCGGTATTCAACCAACGCGGAGCGAAGATCCAAACCAGAATGCCGCCAAACTTAACAGACACGGGTCTGATTATCCGTGTCAGAATAGATTATCAAACGAGACCATTATGAGCAGCGCATCCAATCCCCTGGCCGACCAGCTGAAGTCCGGTAAGTTCGTTTTGACGGGTGAGATTGTTCCACCGGTATCTGGTGGATCGGAAGAGCTGCTCGCGGCCGCGGCCCCTTTTAAAGAGCGCCTCGCCGCACTCAATGTCACTGACGGACCAGGCGCCCGGGTTCACATGTCGAGTCTCGCAGCCTCCGGGATCCTGGCGCAACACGGTTACACGCCAATTCTGCAAATGACCTGTCGGGACCGCAACCGCATCGCCATTCAAGCGGACCTCCTCGGCGGCTCGGCAATGGGCGTCAAGAATGTTCTCTACCTCACTGGAGACGACCCGACCGCAGGCGACCAACCAGAAGCCAAAGCCGTTTTTGACGCCAAGTCTCACGAACTTCTGGCGTGGTCGAAAACCATGACGGAAGACGCGCAACTGCCATCCGGTCGCGCAATCTCAACTGCACCGCAATTCTTCAATGGTGCAGCAGATGTACCGCGCATTCCAGAACCGGGTTGGGAACCAAAAGACCTGATGCGTAAGGCAGAGTCCGGTGCACACTTCATTCAGACTCAGCTTTGCTATGACATCGACATAGCCAAGGCCTATGCAGCTTGCCTGAAGGAGCATGGCCTGACGGAACGCCTCTACATTTTGCTCGGTACAGGCCCAATCGGCTCTGCAAAGTCGGCCCGGTGGATGAATGAGAACCTCTTCGGTGTGAAGGTGCCAGACGCCGTCATCGACAAGCTGGAAAACGCTGCTGATCCAAAGGCAGAGGGACGCAAGCTCTGCCTCGACTTTGTTGCGCAGCTGCGCGAAGTCGACGGTATTCACGGCGTTCACTTGATGGCACCAGGCAATATCGGCTCCCTGCCCGAGGTCATCGACCAGATCAGCGCGCAGTAGATTATCCGACCAGCCACGCGGTCTGTTTCGCCTCTGCACAGCCACCATGTATACTGCCCGGAAACAGCTGAAGCTGATCCAGGGGAGTATTGATCATGGCGACCTCACCGACGGCGGAAAACATCAATGCAGTCACCAACGAAGCACTACGTCAGATCTGGTCATTAAGTGGTTTGCCGGAAGAGGCGCTGAGCAACGCCAACCTCGACGTGACTGCACCGACACTGCCGTCCTCGTTTCATGTCGCAGCAATGGCCACGTCAACCATTGCGGCCGCCGCTCTGGCCGCCGCCGAGCTTTGGCGCCTCCGCACGGGCGAGACACAGACCGTCACCGTCTCGTCCAGACACGCTGAGGCGGAATTTCTGAGTGTCGAACGGATCCGCATCGATAACGGTCCACCAAGGGACATCTGGGGTCCTATCGCCGGTCTTTATCAATGCGGAGACGGGCGCTGGGTCCGCATCCATGCCAACTTCCCCCATCACGAAGCGGGTGCGCTCGCGGTTTTGAAGTGCGAGCCGACAAAGGACGCCGTTGCGCAAACCCTGAAAGCCTGGACCGCATCCGATTTCGAAGACGCGTGCGGAGAAACTGGACTGCCGATCTTCATGATGCGGTCGCCGCAAGAATGGAGCCAGCACCCCCAAGGCGCAGCACTTGCTGCGCTCCCTCTCTTCGACATGGAGAAGATCGGCGAGGCACCGGTGGAGCCGTTGCCGAAAGAAGGTGATCAACCCTTATCCGGCATCAAAGTCCTGGATCTGACGCGCGTGATCGCCGGACCGGTAGGTGGCCGCACGTTGGCAGCTCATGGTGCCAATGTCACCCGCATTGCAGCTGAGCGCCTCCATCGAGATTCGCTTGCCTTGGAAGCAGATGCCGGGCGCGGCAAGCAATCCGAATTCATCGATCTCACAACCGAGGATGGACGCAGAGAACTGGGTGAGCGCGTGCCAGGCGTTGATGTTTTCAGTCAGGGATACCGCCCCGGCGCCATCGATGCCAAGGGCTTCACACCGGAACGGTTGGCGGAGTTGCGCCCGGGCATTGTATGCGTCTCGGTTTCGGCCTGGGGACACGAAGGTCCTTGGGCCAGACGACGCGGCTTTGACTCTCTCGTGCAGACAGCAACAGGCATTAATGTCGAAGAAGCTGAAGCTGCCGGCGTTGAAGGCCCGAAACCTCTGCCTTGCCAGGCTTTGGACTACGCTTCAGGGCACTTGCTCGCGTTGGGTGCGATGGCTGGCCTCTATAAACGAGCGACGGAAGGCGGTAGCTGGCGTGTCCGCGTCGCACTCGCCCGCACGCGGCAATGGCTAGGTTCACTTGGTCGGATCGACAACGGTTTTGGTCCTACGACACCGAGCAATGAGCAACTTCCCGACCTGATGACAGAAATTGAGTCGGGTTATGGCCAACTCTACGCCGTCAAGTATCCAGCCCAACTCTCATCAACGCCGGCACGCACCCAACTTGCCCCCGTGCCTTATACTTATCCGTAGGGTTCACGCGCATTCCTTCTGATCAGTTGCAGGCAGGGAAGAGACGGCACAGGAACGAATGACGGAGCCATAGCAAGAGCTGCGAGGAAAACATGCCCCCATCACCTCAACTGCAACGCACGATGTTGCGCCAGATGAAAACCATTCGCGCGTTCGAAGAACGTGCTTCGGAGGGATTCCTCGCCGGCGACATTTACGGCGTGGTCCACTGCTACATCGGCGAAGAGGCCGTTGCGGTCGGCGTGTGCAGCGCTCTTACACAAGACGATCAGATCATCTCAACCCATCGCGGTCACGGCCATTGCATCGCAAAGGGGGCGGACCTCAATCGCATGATGGCCGAGCTCTACGGTCGCGAAACCGGCTATTGCAAAGGCAAAGGCGGTTCGATGCACATCGCCGACTTTGATATTGGCATGCTCGGCGCGAATGGCATTGTGGCCGGTGGCATTTCCATCATTACAGGCGCCGGACTTGCTGCCCAGCTTGATGGCAATGGGCGTGTCGCCGTCTGCTTCTTTGGCGATGGTGCATCCAATGCCGGACCTTTTCACGAGTCCATCAACATTGCAGCACAATGGAAGTTGCCGGTCATTTATGTCTGCGAAAACAATCTCTGGGCGGTCAATGTCCCAACGACAGACAGTATGGCCGTGCAGGATGTTGCTGAACGTGCCAAGGGCTACGGCATTCCGGGTCACATCGTTGACGGCAATGATGTCCTCGCTGTTCATGAGTGTGCGCAGGAAGCAATAGCGCACGCACGCGCCGGCCATGGTCCCTCCCTTATTGAATGCAAGACGTATCGCTACCGCCGCCATACGGAACGCGCCGACCAACCCGATCATCGTCCAAAGGAAGAGCTGGATGCCTGGCTCGCGAAGGATCCCATCGATCGACTGGAGCAGCAGTTACAGGCTCAACAAGGTCAACTCAGTGGTGATGAGCTGGCCAATATGAACGCCGATGTCACGCGCGCCATTCAGGATGCCGTCGCGTTTGCCGAAGCCAGCTCATTCCCCGCGCTTGATGCTGCCGAACACGACGTCTTTGCAAGTTGAGGAGGCTTTGACATGCGGACCATCACCTACCTCGACGCCATCACAGAAGCCATCGCCGAAGAGATGCGTCGTGATGAAAAAATCTTCCACCTGTCAACCGACGCGCCACCAAGTTTGCTGAACGAGTTCGGCCCGACGCGCGTGCGTCAGACACCGATCACCGAGAGCGCTCTGACCGGAATGGCCATCGGTGCGGCGGGCTCGGGCTATCGACCGATCGTCGACTGGCGCCTAGTCACATTTTCCTTCGTCGCCATGGACCAGATCGTCAATCAGGCGGCCAAAATTCACTACATGTTTGGCGGTCAGGCCAAGTTTCCCATTTTGTTTCGCACCACCGTTGGCGGCGGAACCCGGCGCGCGGCGCAACATTCCCAAAGCCCATATTCGATGTTCATGAACCTCGCCGGCCTCAAACAGATTCTGCCGTCGACGCCTTACGATGTGAAGGGCCTCACCAAAACAGCCATTCGAGACAACAACCCGGTTGTCGCTTTTGAATCCGGGCGCCTCGGTGGGCTCAAAGGTGCAGTGCCGGACGAAGATCTCATCATTCCATTTGGCCAAGCCGATATCAAACGGGAAGGTACCGACGTTACCATCGTCGCCCTCGCCTGGTTGGTGCACGAGGCGTTAGCCGCTGCAGAAGAGCTCGCGAAGGACGGCATCTCAGCGGAAGTCGTCGACCCGCGTTCGCTGGTGCCCATGGATGCTGAAACTATCCGCGCATCGGTGCGCAAAACCGGCCGGCTTGTTGTCGCCGATGAAGCCGGACCGACAGCCGGCGCATCAGCGGAGATTGCAGCCTTGGTCACAGAGGACGCAGAGTCATTTGCATCACTGAAGGCGCCTGTACGCAGGGTGTGCGCCCTGCAAGTGCCGGTACCATACGCACCGCATCTCGAAGACCACGTTTTCCCGGATCGCAGACGAATCATCGATGGTGTAAAATCAATCATGGGCGGTCCGTAACGAATTGGGTCGAGAGCAGCTGTTCTGGTGTCGCCCCGCGGTAGCAGTCCGAAATCGCATCAACACAAAGAAGCGCTGGCATGAGAACCAAGACATTCACGGACCCCGCCAAAGCCGTTGCGGCGCTCGTGCGCATCTACGACGAACAGACGTCCTATCTGCGCGCCCAGCTCGACAACTTTGCCAAGGGCGAGCAACTGAACGAACCAGTGCGCGCGTTCTATCCCAAGATCCAAACGGTAGTCGGCGTGCCGCGTCAGGCGCGTGTGACCCATGCCTATGGCTTTTGCGATCAACCCGGCCACTATGAGACCACGATCACGCGACCCGCTCTCTTTGAACGCTATTTGCATGAGCAACTAGAACAGCTACGCCGCAATCATGATTGCAGCTTCAAGCTCGGCCTGTCCGACATACCGATCCCAATCCACTTCGCCTACCAGGACGGCATCCATGTCGAGCATGGCCTAGACAGCAACCAGATCGCGCAATTCCAGACGCTGTTTGATCCACCGGATCTCGCTGTCATGGACGACGAGTGGGTCAATGGCGAGATTGAGCTGGGCCCCGACGATCCCCGCCCGCTGTCGCACTTCACTGCGCCGCGCATCGACTACTCACTCCATCGCTTGCGCCATTACACCGGAACCGAGTGTCATCACTTCCAGAACTTCGTGCTGCTGACGAATTACCAGTTCTACATCGATGGCTTTCGCAAGATTGCCGAACGCCTGGTCGCGGATAGCTCGAACGACTACACAGCATTCGTGGAGCCGGCCGCATCCGGCCATGGTCCGCAAATGCCGGCCTACCATCTTCAACGCGAAGACCTCAACGGGATCACGCTGGTCAACATCGGTGTCGGTCCATCGAACGCCAAGACCATGACCGACCATCTCGCAGTGCTGCGTCCCTCCGCCTGGATCATGCTCGGCCACTGCGCAGGACTGCGCGGTACGCAACAACTCGGCGACTACGTCCTTGCCCATGGCTATGTCCGCGACGACCACGTGCTCGACGCAGACCTGCCACTGTGGGTGCCGATCCCGGCCCTGGCGGAAGTGCAAACCTCGCTGGAGCAAGCTGTCGCCGAAGTCGCCGACATCTCCAACCGCGAACTGAAACAAGTGATGCGCACTGGCACGGTCGCTTCCATCGACAACCGCAACTGGGAACTGCGTGATCAGTCGGAGCCTATCCGCCGGTTCTCACAGTCGCGCGCCATTGCCCTCGACATGGAAAGCGCGACTGTCGCCGCCAACGGCTTTCGCTTCCGGGTACCTTACGGTACGCTCTTGGTAGTGTCGGACCGCCCACTCCATGGAGAGCTCAAGTTGCCGGGCATGGCATCCGAGTTCTACCGCACCCAGGTGGATCGCCACCTCGCAATCGGCATCCGCACGATGGAAATCATGCGCGAACTACCGGCAGAACGCTTGCACTCACGCAAGCTGCGCGCCTTCAACGAGGTCCCGTTTCAGTAGACCACGCAGGCACATTAGGTATCGGCGCGCACCGGATCCCCGAGCACATGCATCAGGCGATTGGCCCAGCCGAACAGCGCCGTTGAGAGCACCAGGTCCAATATCTCGGCCTCATCTAGTCCGGCATCGCGTAGTTTCTGAATGTGTTCGCTCTTCGCCTCACTGGGAGACTTCGAAAGTGCGACGGCAAAGTCGAAGATCGCCTGATCCCGAGGTTCGAGCTTCGCGGCCACTCCCTTCTCAAAGATCTCGTCGGTGACATCGCCTGATTTCTCGAGCTTCATATGACGATCCGCGTGGACGGCCGCACAATAGATGCAACGGTTGACAATCGAACACCCAATCGCGCCCAGCTCCCGCTCAGCTCGACTGAGCCCACCCTCGTCGTACATAATTGCATTGAAAAGCGGTGAGCGCACTTTCAGTGACTCTGGATCATGTGCCAACACCAGAACGTAATCCGACACCTTGGTGTTTGACGGCGTCACCTGCAACGCGTCTAATTGCTCTTCGGTTGCAGTCTCCAAGTCAACCGGCACAACGCGCGGCCGCCACTCCGGCACGGTCTTTGTAAACTTGTGAAGCACCTTGCTCATGCGCCGGCCTCCGTCTCATTCGAACCAGACAGCAGCGAGAGCCCGACCACCAGGCGGATCTGATAGCCAAGAAACGCATTGAGCTCTGACAGTCGTACGATGTCGGCATCCGCGATGACGGCATCTTGCAGCACACGAATATCCTCCGCGGTGATATCAGCCGGCTGCGTGGCAACACGATCAACAAAAGTAAGACAGGCTTTGAGATCTGCTGGGACCTCTCCCGCAGCAGGGTCCGTCAGCTGCAAATAGTCATCTGCCCCGGGCAACGCCAAATAATGTTCCGCAAGTTGCGGACAATCGTTCAGTCGCGCAATGCGCCCGGCCAGCGCGGCCCGCAAACCATGCGACCACCGTCCGGGCTCAGCCGGTCGCAAAACGGCGTCTTCCGCGGTCTGTGTCATCGCCATGATGTTCGCGCGCAGCTCAGTTGCCGAAGCCGCGGCAGATCCGGGCGCAACTCCTGACGCCTTGATTGCCGTTGTCCCCCAAAGATCCAATTCGTCTGACACTTGATATCCTCCGCTCAAGCCGCTGACTCTAGCGCTAGCCGGCACCACACTCAACGTACTATCATGCCGGCACGCAGCGATTGAGCAAGGAAACACACCATGCGGACGGTGAAACTGCCCGACGGAAAAACTGTACAGGCGTTAGGTCTCGGCACCTGGCATATGGGCGAGCGAGACTCCGAGCACGACCGCGAAGTCAACGCCCTGAAGACCGGTATGGATTTGGGGCTAACCTTGATCGACACCGCAGAGATGTACGGTGAAGGCGGCGCAGAAGAAGTTGTCGGTGAAGCCATTCAGGGTCGCCGAGACGATGTCTTCATAGTCAGCAAAGTCTACCCTCATAATGCCTCACGCACAGGTGCTATTGCCGCCTGCGAACGTAGTCTCAAGCGCATGCAAATAGACACCATCGATCTCTATCTTCTGCATTGGCGCGGCGGCGTCCCACTGTCCGAAACCGTTGAAGCATTCGAACAGCTCAAATCCGAAGGCAAGATCCGCCACTGGGGCGTCAGCAATCTCGACGCCGATGATATGCACGAACTCCGAAACGTCGAGAGCGGCAACAATTGCGCAACCAATCAGGTTCTCTACCATCTTGGAGAACGCGGCATTGAATGGGATCTACTCCCCGATTGTGCAGCGGCCAACATTCCGGTGATGGCCTACTCGCCCCTCGGACAGGGCGCCATCCTGTTTGAGCCAGCCTTGCAACAAATTGGTGATAAGCATGGCGTAGCGCCGGCTGCCGTTGCCATCGCATGGGTCATGCGCCACGAGCACGTCATCGCGATCCCGAAATCATCTGACGCTGAACGCGTTCGCCAGAATGCCGCCGCGGGCAACATCGAACTCGATGCCGATGACCTCGCACTGCTTGAAGACGTCTTCCCACCGCCCAACGGACCATCACGCCTGGCGATCCTGTAGGCCGCCGCCCAATCCGTTCTATCCAGGGTGTGATGCGCCGCCTGCAAATCACCTTGGTGCAAAGCCGATTTGTATGCTTCCATGATGAAGATCACTGGAAATCCTGGAGGCGTTGATGCCGCGCGTGTCGCTTGACGAAATTGAAACGACCACAATCAAGGCGTTAGAGCGTCATGGTGCGGCCCCGTGGATTGCTGCAGAAGTTGCGAAAGCTGTTCGCAAGGCCGAAGCCGTCG
This sequence comes from Hyphomicrobiaceae bacterium, assembly GCA_965247245.1. GTDB lineage: Bacteria > Pseudomonadota > Alphaproteobacteria > Rhizobiales > Hyphomicrobiaceae > Tectiglobus. Next base: position 478,079 of record CBDFGV010000003.1, read on the forward strand.
GCAATCGCATCTGCGGCCTCTACTATCTCGAGAGTTACTGCCAGCAACTTGTCACCGGACGTGTGAAGGGCGACGTCGAACCCAAAGTTTCTCGTCCAAGACCCGCAACGGTGTTCGTAGACGCAAAGTTCGGTTTTGCTCAATCTGCATTCACACGCGCGCTCCCCGACGCGATTGCGGCAGCCCGTGAATACGGCGTGGCATCCCTCGCCGTAAGCCACGCACACACCTGCACCGCGGTCGGATACTTCACGGAACAAATTGCCAAGGCCGACCTCATCGGTTTGGGCATGACCAACGCGTCACCGATTGTGGCACCCCCCGGTGGCAAGACACGCGTCATCGGTACCAACCCCATCGCGTTCTCGGTCCCGGATGGCAAGGGCGGCATCGCCATGCAGTTTGACCAATCCACCACGACAGTCGCCCTCGGAAAGATCACGATGGCCAAGGCTGCCGGAGAGCGTATTCCTGAAGGTTGGGCGGTCGATGCCGACGGCAAGCCAACCACTGATCCGGAAGCGGCACTCGCAGGCTCGCTCGTAAGCACCGGTGGTTACAAAGGCTGGGGTTTTGGGCTTATGGTCGAGTTGCTCGTAGCTGGCTTGACCGGGAGTGTGGTCAGCCAGGACGTCAAGCCATTGAAAGCGCCCGAGGGCCCACCCCACGATCTCGGTCAGTATTATGTGCTGATGGACCCGGCTACATCGCAGCCTTTTTACGATCGCCTGGAACAGGTCGCCGCCGGCATCGCGCAGGACGAAGGTGCACGCATGCCGGGTCAGGGTAAGGTAGAAAACGATCCGGTCGATCTCGAACAACCTGTCTGGGATCAGGCCTTGTCGCTAGCTGGCATCACCTGAACTGGCGACAATTGAAACCGATAAAGAGAACACCACGAAAGAGGAAGGACACGCATCATGGCGCGAATTGGATTTGTCGGATTGGGCAACATGGGTGGTCCGATGGTGCGCAATCTCATCAAGGCCGGCCATAGCGTCAAAGTCTTCGATCTTTGCGAAGACGCCATGAACTACGCGGTACAATCCGGAGCGCAAGCCGCCACATCCGTGAAGGATGCAGCCGCTGGTGTTGAATTTGCTATCACCATGTTGCCTGAAGGCGCACACGTCCGCGAGGTCGTCATGAACGATGGCGTCATTGCCGGCGCGGATCCCGGGACAGTGTTGATTGACTCCTCGACCATTGATGTCGACACGGCGCAAGCCGCATGCGCCGCCGCGAAGGAGGCAGGCTTTGCAATGTTGGACGCTCCTGTATCGGGTGGCGTAGCAGGCGCTGACGCCGGCACCCTGACATTCATGTGCGGTGGCGAGCCCGAGACGTTTGCAAAGGCCCGCCCCATCCTCGAAGGTATGGGTAAGAATATCGTCCATTGCGGCGGGCCAGGTCTCGGGCAAGCGACCAAGATTTGCAACAACATGCTGGCCGGCATCAACACCATGGCAGCCGCCGAAGTCATGGTTATGGGAACACGCTTGGGCGTGCCGAAGGAAACGCTGTACAACGTCATCTCCACATCCACCGGCAACACGTTCATGTTCGAGAACGCCAACCCGATGCCGGATGTTGTTGCCACGGCTGCATCAAGTCGTGCCTTTGCGCCGGGCTTCATGGCCAAACTGATGCTCAAGGATCTCCGATTGTCCCAGTCCGCAGCGTTGGTCTCCAAAACAGCAACGCCACTAGGCGCTGCAGCAACAGCGGCCTACCAGCAGTTGGTCGAAAGCGGTCATGGCGATGAAGACTCGTCCAGCGTCATCAAGTTGATTGACCCCAAAGTGAAGTAACCCTTCGACACGCCAACCACCTACGCCAGCGGAACACCTCAAATGTCTTCTCTGTCCCACATCAAAGTTATTGATCTGACCAGCCATCTTGCCGGCCCCTACTGCGCGATGATCCTTGCCGATCACGGCGCCGACGTCATCAAGGTGGAAAATCCAAAAGGTGGAGATCAACTGCGGCAGACACCGCCCTTCCAGGAAGGTGAAAGCGCGCCCTTCATGTTGTGGAACCGGAACAAGCGATCCGTAGCGCTCGACCTCAAAGACTCATCCGATCATCAAACGCTACTTCGCATGGTCGAGTGCGCTGACGTTATGATCGAAAACTACAAGCCCGGAACAGCCAAAAGGCTCGGTCTTCATTACGAGGCCATGGCCGAAATCAATCCGCGACTGATTTACTGTTCGATTTCTGGCTTCGGTCAAACCGGCCCGTATGCACCACGTGGCGGTTTCGATCTCATCGCCTGTGGTATGTCCGGCCTGATGTCGATCAACGGCCCGCCAGATGGCCCGCCATACCGTATTCCAATGCCCGTTACCGATGTCTGTGGTGGCATGAATGGCGCTATTGGTGTCCTCACCGCACTCGCAGCACGTGAGCAGACCGGCAAAGGACAGCATGTCGACACCTCGCTCTATGAGTCCGGAATTGCATTGGGTGTCTATGAGGCTGCCGGCGTCTTTGCCAACGGTGAAGTGCCGGAACGCCTCGGTCAGGCCCATCGTGGCAGTGCGCCTTACCAACTCTTCCCGACTTCGGATGGCTACGTCACCGTCGGCGGTGCGCAAGACAATTTCTGGCGCGGCACGTGTGAGATCTTGGGCTGCGAGCATCTCGTCGAAGACAGCCGTTTCAAAACTAAGGCCGACCGCGTCGCGAACAACAAGCAACTCGTGCCAGAGCTCGAAGTCTTTTTCAGAAAGCAGACGACGGCAGCGCTATGTGAGGCCTTTGAGGAGAGGGGCATTCCAGCCGGCCCTGTGATGAACCACGTCGAAGTCTTCAATGACCCGCAAACCCTGGCCCGCGAAATGGTCACGCAGGTCGAGCACACCAAGGTCGGAAAGATGAAAGCCATCGGCGTGCCCGTGAAACTCTCGGACACCCCGGGCGCTGTTCGAAGAGCAGCACCGGTCCTTGGGGAGCACACCGATGAGGTCATTAAGGATTGGTTGGGAGAATAGCGACGTAGAAGGTAACAGCAGAGCGCAACTCCGCTTTACCACTTGATGTTAAAAACTTCCCACACCAACCCCAGCCCCGACTGAGGGTGGTACTGTCGCTGGCCTGCTCCTGCGGTTATTGGAACCCGAGTTTCGAGCTGATGCGGGTCGATTTCTGCGCGAACTACTCGTGCCTTGCGACCTCGTCCCGGCGAACACGTTCAAACTCTTAGCTGTACAACGGAAGCCATTTCCAAATTGCTTCTGTAGAGCAGCTACGACTGAGTGATCAGGTCGGTCGACGCTGTATGTGGATGACGTCTCAGAATTAAAGCGGCGCATCGCGCGCCGAGAACCCGCCCCCCATTGACCGTCAACGTTCCCGGAATAACAACTCATGCCCCGCAAACTCGTCTGTAGAGCTGCAAATAGATCTCTGCCCACCAACTCGGGCACAAAATAGAATATTTCGCTAAGTGACGATGTATGCCAAGGCGTCTGATCCTGCCCATACTCACGCGCCGTACTTGCAACATCTGCCCGCACTAGTCGTACAAGATCTTCAAGTCGTTGGCCTGGCGTTTCAATATGCTTGAGCAACGCCGATGCGAACGGGCTGTTATCTCCAGTTCCGTCCATTGCGGTCTTCCCAGGCGCCGTAGCGTAGGAAATGAAAGTGCCTGTCGAGCCAGATATCTCGCTATAGCCCTCCTGCACCACCGGAATCAAGCCTCTATTCCGAGAGTCCCTGTTAATAGACTTGATACTCCGAGATAGTGACGCACCGAACTGACGAACGCTCTTATTCTGCGTTGATGGATCATCTCGGCAAGCGTCAAGAAATAGGAGGCGCGTCGGAGTGGTTATCTCCAGACGGCTCACCAGATCCGAGAGATTAATTGTCCTCGGTTGCCGAGAAGGATCACGCAACTGCTTAGTCTCGAAATCAACTGGAACCAGGTGGTTCTTGCTTTGAAACTGGAAGCCGTGACCAGAATAGAATATCAGCGCTACTTCAGCGCTTTGCGCCAGTTTGACGAACTGTTCAACCAGAGCAGAAAACTGACGATAGGTGAGATCTCGACCCTGAACTACCTCGAACTTTAACCGACGTAACGCTCCGGTTATGGCAACTGCGTCATTCCCAGGGTTGCGGAGTTTTTCGATTTCTTGACTGCGATAATTTGAATTGCCAACAACAAGTGCAACGCGCGCACTCTTGCCGCTTACGTTCGCAAAAGATGGATGGGCAACCACAAGTGCTATAGCAACGAACATAAGGAGCTTAAGCGTGACACGGGTCTTCACTCCCACCTCCACCTCACGGATCAGTTTGCAACAAAACATTTGCCCACTGAATGAGAGCCTAATCTATCAAGACAAAAAACTCACAGATATAACTTCCACATACGGAAAGGCCGGTCCAGTCCCTTCATTGCACATCAATGTTGATCAAAAACATACTCATTGCAGTTGAACCGACAGTCCGAGACGGCCTGCAAACGTGTCTTCATCCTCGGAAAACACGTAGTTTGTTGCGCCATTAAAGCGATAACTGCCAAAATTGTAGTCGAAGCCTAGCTCTGCGTGACCGCGAATATCGGCATCATCGAAATTGAATGTTCCACTAGGCCTTGTCCGTTGGCGGAAAGCCACATTTACCGCTTCATTCTCATAATCGAAGTTGTGGTCGAGCCCGACTTTCACATACGGCCGCAAGGTTGCCCCGTCATCCATCGTCCTGATACCGTAGATGCTCGCCGACAGAGCTCCCTTAAATGCTGACAGCGACGTCGTGAGGTTCTGAGTAATCCGACCATCTAAATCGAAAACATCATAGCTCTCTCCATCATGATGACTGTAATTCAAGCCGCCTTGAACGGTACCTGAGACCTTTAATCCGCCAAGTACGATGCCCAAAGGAAAGGATTTGCCAGCAACTAGACTAACTGTGACACCGCGCGTGTTATAGTCTGCTTCTAGAGTGCCTCTTCGCAACTCTTGCGCTGTGGTCTCCCCGGCAAAACCGGCTATCGTCGCCATGGCATATGTGCTGCCCCAAGCCTTAAGCACATAACCACCCAACGCTCCGGAAGTATTCTCGCCTTCTCCATTCTTGCCTTCAAAGGGTCTATGCTCTCTAGCACCCACTTCTACGTCTATCTTCATAATACCGGCGAAGGCTCCAATCCGCGTGAAACCCCCACCCAGAATGCCATGGTAATTCGCAAAGACCGATGCAAATGCAGACTTTTCGAAAGCTTGAAAAGGGGCCCGCGGTCCATGGCCAGTACCGGTTCCGTCGTAGCCCCGATGCTCTGTGAAAGCCAACCTTCCGGTTGGGAATATACCGCTCATTAAAAAGTTTGAACCAGACGAGTTTTGGCCGCCAGCCTGCCCGGAACCTTCCGATGACGCGCCGCCGGGTCTGCTGTTTATGGCATTAGTTTGGATCGCCTCAACAGCGCCAATTTGTGCGGCCCCAGCTGTGCCCACTATAGCAGGTGCAACATTGGATTGCTGGGCAATTGCTTGGTGGCTCAGAAGTGAGAAACTTGCAGCAACACACGCAATAATATGGCTTCTTGCAGGCCGAAAGAAATAACTCAACATATTCCCCACACAACATAACTTAACTTAATAGAACTAACGGCTTTATCAGTCATACTCATAACAGGCAGATCTACATCAAGTCCATTGAGCCTGCTCAGCTACGGCAATCATACTCAGTACAGTTGCGAATTTGTTACAAACATGACGATCGGCAATCCAAACGAATGAGGATGGATCTAAATAGATCAGCCCTAAGCAAAGCTCGACAACACACTAGAAAGAAATGCCAAACGGACGCGACGCAACCAACTTAGCGTGAGAAAACTGACCGTTTGAGGTCGTTCCATTCCACACGGCGCATTTCGAGATGCACAAAAAATAGTGCCAAACAACCAGCTTCTAGAATCCAAACCTATCTCACCGCATGCCCAAAGCGCGAAGAACAGACCGGACTGATCCCGAAATCATACGACGCATGATCGAGCGGCCGACATCACGGGCAACCTGCTCACCAAGCGAACGGCCACCGCGTGGTCCCTTTCCGAAAACAACATTAGCCCAGCTGCCTTTCTGCGCTTCTGCTTCTGCTTCAGCAGCCGCGCGCTGCTCGGCAAGCTTGGCGGCTCGGGCTTGCAACATCTCGTGCGCACTCTCGCGATCAACGGCCGTGTCGTACTTACCCGCAACCGGGCTGCGCGACATCGCATCGGTACGCTCTGCCGCTGTCATCGGTCCGATGCGTCCGTTCGGTGGCCGGATCAGGGTGCGTTGAACAATCGAGGGTTCACCCTTGTTCTCAAGAAACGACACCAGCGCTTCACCGACCTTGAGTTCAAGAATGACCCGCTCGGCATCGAGGTCCGGGTTCGGTCGGAAGGTTTCCGCAGCCGCTCGTACGGCCCGCTGCTCCCGTGGCGTGTAGGCACGCAATGCGTGCTGAATACGGTTGCCCAGCTGCGAGGATACGGTGTCAGGAACATCGAGGGGGTTCTGTGTGATAAAGTAGATGCCGACACCCTTCGATCGGATCAATCGGGCAACCTGCTCGACGCGCTCCAGCAAAGCCTTCGGCGCTTCGTCGAATAGCAAGTGCGCCTCATCGAAGAAGAACACCATCTTCGGCTTGGGCTGGTCACCGACTTCCGGCAGCTCTTCCCAAAGCTTCGTCAACAACCACAATAGGAACGTCGCGTAGAGCCGCGGGTTCTGAAACAGCTTGTCGGCGGCGAGCAGGTTGACGAAGCCGCGCCCATCGTAAGTCGACTTGATGAAGTCCTGGATGTCGACGGCTGGTTCACCAAAGAACTGATTGGCGCCTTGGTCTTCGAGCACCAGCAAGCGACGCTGAATGGCACCGACCGAAGCGGAGGCGACGTTGCCGTACTTCGCCGAGAGTTCCTTTGAGCGCTCGTCAACAGCCACCGCCATCGAGCGCAGATCCGCCAGATCCAGCATCGGCATGTTCTCGTCCTGGGCGACGCGGAACATGATATTGAGAACGCCTTCCTGAACCTCATTGAGCTCCAGCAGTCGCGCCAGCAGCAGCGGGCCCATATCGGTGACAGTGGCGCGGATGGGATGGCCCTGCTCACCGAACACATCCCACATCACTGTCGGATAGCTTTTCGGCGCAAATGCCGGCAGCCCGACATCAACCAGGCGCTGATCGATGAAATCCTTCTGCTCACCGGCTATGCCGATACCGGAAAGGTCACCTTTGATGTCAGCAGCGAACACCGGCACGCCGGCATCAGAGAAGCCTTCAGCCAGAACCTGCAGCGAAACCGTTTTACCGGTACCGGTCGCACCCGTGATCAAACCGTGCCGGTTCGCCAGCGCGAGATCGAGATACTCACCTTTGACACTCTTGCCGACAAAAATCTTGCCATCTTGCAGCATGGTTCAACCCCTTGCTTGTTCGCACCCCGCACGGGTGCCTGAACGCGCGACTCAGCGGTGACGAAATTTGAACCTGTTTGCACATCATTGAACAAATTGCCAACATCAGTTGCGCATGCGACTCGAAGAATCCAAGACTTTTTGCGGTGAAACAGTTTTCCGTGCCCAACCACTAGGCAACTTCGTCTGGCTGAGATCCATACGGGGATTGATTCTCTTCACTGATCGCCTCTGTGATCGTGGCGATCCAGGGGTGTCACATCCGCGATCAATCAGCCTCATGCGAATCATAGGGCTGACAGGCGGTGTTGCTTGTCCTATAAGCCCGCAACCAAACAAAAAAAGCTGCCAAAAATGGCAGCCAAAACACCGTCACAGCAACTCAGAACTGGTAGGAGAGAATTATGCCGGCCGCATGGAGTCCAGACAGCTGGAGATCAAAACCGATCGTCCAGGTCCCCGACTATCCAGACGCCGCTGCACTGGCGGCTGTCGAAGAACAGTTGTCCGCGTTTCCTCCCTTGGTGTTTGCCGGAGAGGCCCGCAATCTCAAGCAATCGCTCGCTGAAATCGCCCAGGGAAACGGCTTTCTGCTGCAAGGTGGCGACTGCGCTGAGAGCTTCGCCGAACATGAGGCTGACAACATCCGCGACTTCTTCCGCGTCTTCCTGCAGATGTCCGTTGTCCTGACTTATGCCGGCGGCTCGCCTGTCGTCAAAGTCGGACGTATTGCCGGTCAGTTCGCCAAACCGCGTTCGTCTCCGAATGAAAAGAAGGACGGAGTTGAGCTTCCGAGCTACCGTGGTGATATCATCAATGGTTCCGATTTCACCGAAGCCTCGCGTATTCCGGATCCGGCTCGTCAGCTCGAAGCTTATCGTCAGTCAGCGGCAACGCTGAACTTGATCCGAGCCTTTTCGATGGGTGGTTTTGCTGACCTCAACCGCGTGCACCAGTGGACGCTCGGCTTTCTTGCCGAGAGCCCTCAGGCGCACCGCTATCAAGAGTTGGCGGACCGCATTAGCGAGGCTTTGGAATTCATCAACGCGTGCGGTATCACATCTGAGAACACGCCCGGCCTGAAGACTGTGCCATTCTATACCAGCCATGAAGCGCTTCTATTGGGTTACGAGCAGGCCTTTACCCGCACCGATTCCACTTCGGGAGAGCCGTACGCGACCTCGGGTCATTTCGTTTGGATTGGCGACCGCACACGGCAGCCCGATCACGCCCATGTCGAGTATTGCCGCGGCATCAAGAACCCGATTGGCCTCAAGTGTGGTCCGAGCCTGGATCCAGGCGAACTGCTGGAGTTGATTGATACTCTCAATCCAAAGAATGAACCCGGTCGCCTCACGCTTATCTGCCGCTTCGGAGACGACAAAGTCGAAGAGAAGCTTCCGGCCTTGATCCGCGCGGTAGAAAAGGAAGGGCGTTGGGTTGTCTGGTCCTGCGATCCGATGCACGGCAATACGCTGACGTCCAACAACGGCTATAAAACACGCCCATTCGATCGGATTCTGTCAGAGGTGAATTCTTTCTTTGACGTCCACAGGGCTGAAGGCACGCATGCTGGCGGTATCCACGTGGAAATGACTGGCAAAAACGTGACGGAGTGCACGGGTGGCGCCCGGGCGTTAACCGAAGCGGACCTGGAAGATCGCTACCACACCCACTGCGATCCACGGCTCAACGCAGATCAGGCCTTGGAACTGGCGTTTCTCGTCGCCGAGCGTCTGAAGGAAGATCGTACGAGCCGCATTCACCCGCTACCGATTGCAGCGGCGGAATAGCGCGCGCACGCTCTTGGCCTTATGTTGAGAGGGTATCAGCGGCCGATGTGATCGCACAGGATCGCATCGGCCGTATTTGTTCCGGGAACAGGCCTGATGGCTGGCGCAGAGAAGCAAAACACATGAGCACGGCACCCGTTGGTCAACTCACTATCGCACTCGCTCAATTGAACCCAACCGTGGGGGATCTTGAGGGCAACTTAGCCAAAGCCCTCAAGGCGCACGAGGAAGCAGCGCAGAACGGTGCTGATCTGATTGTTTTCTCAGAACTCTTCCTGCCTGGATATCCTCCAGAAGACCTTGTTTTGAAACCTGCCTTTGCCAGCGCTTCGCGGGCGGCAGCAGAGACGCTTGCGCAACAAACAGGTGGTGGACCGGGCATCATCATCGGCACCATCTGGCCCGAAGACGGCAAGGTTTATAATGCGGCCGTGTTAATCGATGCCGGTGAAATCAAGGCTGTCCGTTACAAATCCGACCTCCCGAACTACGGAGTTTTCGACGAGAAGCGAGTCTTCGAAGCCGGCCCACTTCCTGGCCCTGTCGACTTCCGCGGTGTCCGCCTAGGCGTTCCCATCTGCGAGGATATCTGGAACGAAGATGTCTGCGAATGCCTCGCCGAATGCGGAGCCGAACTACTGATCGTCCCGAACGGCTCACCCTTCGATTGGAAAAAACCTGACGTTCGAACAAACATTGCCGTGGCGCGGGTCAACGAGAACACACTACCAATGGTCTACGTCAATCAGCTCGGCGGTCAGGACGAGCTTGTATTTGATGGCGCATCATTCGTCCTGAACTCCGATGCATCCTTGGCAGCGCAGTTGCCAGCTTGGAGCGAAAGCCTCGTCTATACCAACTGGACACGCACGGATGAGACCTGGTCGTGCACCACCACCGAACGCGCGCTCTTGCCCGAAGGTGACGCTGCCGCTTATGCAGGATGCGTGCTCGGACTCCGAGATTACGTCAACAAGAATGGCTTCCCTGGCGTCGTCCTTGGCTTATCTGGTGGTATCGACTCCGCACTCGTCGCAGCAATGGCGGTCGATGCTTTGGGCGCGGATCGCGTCCACTGCATCATGCTTCCCTACCGCTACACGTCAGACGAAAGCCTGAGCGACGCAGCAGCTTGCGCGAAAGCGTTGGGCGTACGTTACGACACGATTGCTATCTCAGAGCCTGTCGAAGGGTTTATGAACGCCCTATCCGAGTTGTTTGCAGGACAAAACTCTGGCGTCGCAGAGGAGAACATCCAGAGCAGAACGCGCGGTTCCATCCTTATGGCTGTCTCCAACAAGTTCGGCAGCATGGTTGTTACCACCGGCAACAAGAGCGAGATGTCGGTCGGGTATGCCACGCTCTACGGTGATATGAACGGCGGCTACAACCCGATCAAGGATCTATACAAGACCGAAGTCTACCGTATCGCGGGATGGCGAAACGAAAACACGGTTGAAGGTGCTCTAGGTCCGACGGGTATCGTCATACCAACCAATATCCTCACCAAAGCTCCAACCGCCGAGCTCCGGGAAAACCAGACCGACCAGGACTCCCTGCCAGAGTACGACGTTCTCGATGACATTCTTACATGTCTGGTTGAAGATGAGCTGCCTCTGAAGGAAATCGTTGCGCGTGGCCACGATGTCGAAACCGTCAGGCGCGTATCTCGCTTGCTCAACATCGCTGAATACAAGCGCAGACAGGCCGCTCCAGGAGTTAAGATTTCATCGAGAAACTTCGGTCGTGATCGACGCTATCCGATCACCAACCGCTTCGTTGAGCCCATCTAGAGCGATCCAACCACTGCCGTGAGGCTTGAAGCCAGTGTCTTCAGTGAATGGTAATCCAAATGACGCAAGATCCTGAGAGCGTGCCACTTCTCAGGGTCGGAATTGATGGGCATCCATCAAACAGCTGCCAACACAGGCATTAAAGCTTGGTCGATACGCCATCCATCGCGCACTGGCATCAATCAACGAGATGCCGGTTCTCTGACGTATGGCGCTACAACTTTGGCCTTGGATGAACTTCGATACTGTCGGATTGCAAAGGTTCGCGACTGGGACGTTGCAGGCCAGCACTTCAATTTCATCCTCTACGTCATCTTCGCCGCTGTCTTTCTGTTCCTCGTCGTCGAGGCGGCCTGGCGCTTCCAATTCTTCGCTGCCGTAGTACTCTTCTTTGCGATCGCGGGTATGTCATTGGCAGACGTCATGACGACCAATAAAATCTCTTACTTCCGGGTCGACATCAAAACTACCGATGGCGTAGCACACACATACACGACAGCATCTCTGGAAGATGCTGAGGAGTTCGTGGCCGCCATGTCAGACGTAGGCGTTCGCGTGAAGAGATAGGTGGTCGCTATCGCAATCCCTTCCTCAAGAAAGCGACGCTGAGAGTCTCTTGGGTGGAAACGGCATGTGATCCATACGACGTCACCTCGTAACCACCAGCTTCAAAGAAGCCCACTGAGCTCACCAACGTCCTGACTGCCAGAACGTCGGCCCCAGACAGTCGAGCACGCTGCTCACAGAAGCGCATGAGGAGCCGGCCAACGCCACTCTTTGCAAAGAAATGGTCGACAAACAGGAGGTGCAGGCGAAACGTGCCCTCCTGACTGCTCACACGACCCCATCCAACGATACCGATCAGACGACCATCAAGCCGCGCACCGTAGAGTGCATCATTCGCTATATCCTCCACCAACGACTCGATGTGTGTAGGAGACACGATCCACGCATTGAATGCTTCTAGCTCCGCTTCAGTTGTCCGTGCTGAATGGAAGTGAGCAAACGAACTGCGCTCCAGGGCACGCACGTTGGACAACTCATCGATGCTGACAGGTGAAACTTCCATTCTGCCACCAAAGGCGCTCATAGGCGGAAATCGCGGAATTTCTGACATTCGAAACGGTCCTGAACCGCGGCACGCTCAATGGCATCTATGCGTGCACTGCCGTCGTCCAAAAAGAACTAGGTCTGAAAACAATTAGAAGTCCGAACAGGCTTTTAGGCCACGAACAATTCAAAACTATGACACATCATGAAGTGCCATCCGACCTGACTTGCGTCCAAAAACATAAGTCGTGTGCTGTATTATCGAACTGGCGAGAGCTGCCGCCGCTCGCCACTCTGTCCTGCTGCCGGTGCAGGCGACTGTGCAGCAGGTTGCGCGCCAGGCGTGCCGTTGCCGGCATTTGGAATGAACTCAGCTGCTTTGCACGAACACCCCGCCACATATTCCTTGCGATACCGAAAGGCCGTTTTCAGTTCAGAGTAGGGCCGTTGGGTCTGCTGTGAGACCATCTGATCGACGGATTGACCCGGGTTCTGATGAAAATACAACTCGGTCGGCGCTGCACAGCGTGATTGGCAAGCGTTCGCATCTCGACCGAAGTGATTGGGCAGTGTCGAGAAACTCACCGGGAAATAATATCCATCGCACAATCGCACACAGACCGTCCGATAGGTAGCAAACGGCAATCCTGCGAAAGTGTTGCCCCGGAAGCCACGGTCGCCACTGTCCTCATCCTGCCAGAAGTTGGCAAACGGATTACGGCGGCGATTTTCGCGCTGATAAACTGCACCGCATCGATTGACGGCAAGCTCTCGAATGATCTCATTCTGATAGGATTTATCGCCTGAACCCAGGATCTGCTGGCGTCGCGCCTGCATATCGCTCAACTGGCGCGATGCCTGGCGGGCCCGACGATCCAAACCAACGCAGCGGCGCGTGCGCCGCAAAGTCTTTGTGAAAAGAAACGTGTCGTAACATTCGCGGCGGTCCAATTCCCGCTCGAGCCGACGCAAGGAGCCACGCGCTACGCGAATATTCTCTTCAATTTGCGGCAGTTGCGAGCGGCCTTGGCTGCCCCGATTGGCTTCTTCGGCCAGTCTCTGCTCAAGCTGCAAACAGATCGGTGGTCGATTGCCTGGATTGATACGGTTGTACGCATTGTTAAAGCCCTGGGGCGCTATTTGGTGCCCGCGCTCACGCCGTGGCGGAGGTCGACGAGGCCTTTCCTCTTTCGTCTCCCAGGGAAACACCCAGCCTTGCGCCACGGCCGGCGTCGTTGGCAGGCTTCCTACCAACGGATAGGCCAACACGGCGCAAATGGAGCTCCACCAAACGAGCTTTGTCCAGCGTTTCGACTTATTCATGGTCGGTTGTTACCATGCCATAGTGCGTCATCAATAGGTCAATAGCGCCAAGCAAGCCGAAGCACAGTGACCAGATAGCCGACTTTAGCGAAAATTGCGGCAATGATCGGGAGCTGTTCATGTGAACCAGCTGAGGGAGCGATCTGCACCTAAACCTGTGAGAAAATGAACATATTGACCCCGGCTGACGACACACGCATATAGAGCCGCATCCTCCAGAGCACTCAGAAGGCCGCAGGCTGAACTTTGCAGTCTTGCTAGCCATACTCACTGTCCGTGCATTTTGGGGATAAACACCGGGAAGGGGTAAAATCCAACGCAAGCGAAGTCGCAATACGTGTTGGTTAGCCGCCCCGCTGAGGATCGATTCGATGGGCCGCCCACAGATTAGACTCTATAATTCTTTCTCACGTTCCAAGGTTGATTTTGAACCAATCGACCCCGCTAACGTCAGAATGTACGTCTGTGGCCCAACCGTCTACGACTATGCGCACATCGGCAATGCCCGCCCAGTCATTGTATTTGACGTCCTTTTCAGGCTCCTGCGTCGGCACTTCGGGCCAGACCATGTCACGTATGCACGCAACATTACCGACGTGGATGACAAGATCAATGCGCGCGCCAACGAAGAATACCCGGGAATAGCCATTAATGAGGCCATCGCTGAGGTAACATCGCGCACCGAACGACAGTTTCATGCCGACATTCACGAACTCGGTGTTCTGCCTCCAACGGTCGAACCGCGGGCAACCGGCCACATCGAACAAATGCGTCGCCTAATCGACACGCTGATCGACAAAGGCCACGCCTATGTTGGAGAAGGCCACGTCTTGTTCGATGTTGAGTCCATGCCTGAATATGGACGATTGGCAAACAGATCCGTTGACGAAATGGAGGCTGGCGCCAGGGTCGATGTCGCTCCCTACAAGAAGGGAGCCATGGATTTCGTTCTGTGGAAGCCATCCAGCGAGAAAGAACCAGCGTGGCCTTCGCCCGGTGGCATTGATGTCCAGGGTCGTCCGGGCTGGCACATCGAGTGTTCAGCCATGGCTGAAGAGCATCTTGGCAAGGTCTTTGATATTCATGGCGGCGGCGTTGATCTGGTCTTTCCGCACCATGAAAACGAATTGGCGCAAAGCTGCTGCGCGCACGGAACGGAGCGCATGGCCAATATCTGGATGCACAATGGCTTTCTCCAGGTTGAAGGAGAGAAGATGTCGAAATCGCTCGGCAACTTCATAACCATTAACGAGCTCTTGGAAACGACCAGCTTTGGCGGTCGCCGATGGCCCGGCGAAGTCTTGCGTCTCGCCATGTTGACAACCCATTATCGCCAACCAATCGACTTTACATCGAACGCTCTCCAGGTTGCCGAAAAGACATTGGCAAACTGGTACAGCGCCGTCGGTGAGACCGAGGCGTCTGCTGATCAAAGCGAGACAGATGAAGTCGACGAGGCTCTCTGCGATGATCTCAACACGCCGGCGGCTATTGCCAAATTACATGCGACCTATGATCAAATGCGGGCAAATCCAACGACGGAAGCTGCCGCACACTTTAAATCGCTAGCCAACCAGCTCGGGTTGTTGAATGGCACACAGAAAAGCTGGACAGCGGACCTCAATCGCGGAATCGAGATCGATGAGGCAACCGTTCAACGTCTCATTGACGAGCGACTATTCGCACGGAAGGAGAAAGACTGGGCTCTATCGGACAAAATTCGAGACCAGTTGAGCGACATGGGTGTCCAGTTGAAGGATGGCCGCGACCCGGAAACTGGGGAAGGCATCACGACTTGGGAGATCAAGCGCTAGATCAATCGTTCAGGTCTTCACTCTGATCAACCGCGTCGCGCATCAACTGCAATGCCGCCGTGCGTGCATCAATTTCTCCGGCTGCCAAAGAGCTGACAATCAACTGTACTTTGGCAAAGCTCTGAGCCTCATGCAGCTTTTGATGGAGTAATGCGTTCGCGGCCTGCTCAATCATGTAGAGCATGCGTTGGTGCACTCGTTCCTCTCGCGGCTCGGATGAGAGTCGCGCCAGTAACGCGTCCGCGACGTCAGCCAGCGCGGCAACACCGTCCGCCGAGACGGCACTCGTCAGAATAACAGGCACGTTGCCATCCTCATGTCCACGCAAGGACACGGCATTGCGCAACTGTTCCGCCGTCGCATCAGCTCCTGGTAGATCGGACTTGTTCACGACAAGGACGTTAGCAATTTCAAGCAACCCTGATTTGATCGCTTGGATGCCATCACCTAAGCCGGGAGCTGAAACCACCAACTTCACATCAGCAACAGCCGCGACATCGATCTCTGATTGGCCTGCTCCAACAGTTTCGATGATGAGGCGCTCAAACCCCGCTGCATCGAACAGCTCAATCAGGCGCACAACCGCTGGCGCCAATCCGCCAACCGTGCCGGCGCTCGACAAAGAACGAACGTAAACGCCATCATCATCAAGGGCGGCGCTCATCCGAACGCGATCGCCAAGAAGGGCGCCACCTGAAATCGGGCTAGACGGATCGACGGCTATAATTGCCACGCGATAACCGCGCGCACGCCATTCTAGTGTGAGCGCATTCACCAGGCTGGATTTACCCGCACCCGGTGGCCCAGTCACGCCGAAGACAACCTTGCCAGCAACCGCGTGCTGAAGCGCGCGCCGCAACTCCTGATAGGCGTCGTCGCCCTGCTCAGCCAAACTCAAGGCCTGTGAAAGCGCAGCGCGATCGCCTGTCAGCAAGCGGTCGACCACCAACTTAACGTTCGCCGCCATTCACGAGTTCCTATAGCCAGGCGTCACGCCAGTGAAGCGCCATCAATACCAAATACCCGGGAAACGATAGCGCGGTCGCATCGCAATTGGACCAAGTCCAACCATTGATATCATCGGCTCTTCGCGAATAATAATTTGCGGATGACTGCGGTTGAGATCCAGTTCCTGGAGACGCGCGACCCGTTGCTCTGTGGTTGGATGAGATCGCAACATCGATGGAACAGGGACGCGACGGGCCGGTACCGGTAACATGAGGTCTTCCCAGAAGTACCCGGTGTACCTCTCAACCTTCTGAAGCGCTGAGGCGAGGCCGGCTGGATCCCCGGTGAGACTTGCGCCCTCAAGATCCGCATCAAATTCCCGCACGCGGGAAAGTCCGAGTTGCAGCAGATTGGAGAGCGCCGGAGCAACGTAGAGAAGACCGATCGCAAACCAGCTGTATGCGAATTCACCGGCGAAGATAAGCGCGAGAATATTCACGACAGCGAGAATAGCAGCGGTGTAGGACAGGACCTGCGTAAAGCGGCTCATAAGATCAGCCAGACCCATCACGCGCAGATCGTTATTCTTGATATGGCTGATTTCGTGCGCAAGTACACCGGCCAGTTCGCGCAACGACAACTGTCGGAGTAGCCCCTCTGTGATGCCGATTGCGGGGTTCGACTTTGTGCCGGTGGCAAACGCATTCATGGTCAGACTTGGGATAACATAGAGAGCCGGACGATGGCTGAGTTCCGCCCTTTCGGTCAGCGCATTGAGAATGTGGCTCAGCTGTCCAGGTGAATCGTCCGCAACACGCTGTCCTTTGTAAAACCGCATCACGACAGACGCTGGAATCTGAGGGGAACAAAATGCCAACACACCCACAAAACAAGTCGCAATGAGTGCGCCAGTCAGCCCCCATAGCAACCCCGCAGAAACGGCCACAATCACACACATGCCCAGCAAAATGGCCACGGTCTGGGCCAGATTGCTGTTCTTGTGAGCTTGTTCAGCGCTTGGATTAAGCATGGCTGCCTCAGGCTTGTATGGATGATGTCGCTCTCACCCGCGTTCACTTAGATCATCGCGGTCGATATGGGAACCGGTCACGCGGGACCAACATCAATCGCCGCAGGAAATCGCCACCAGAGATGAGTCGACAACGTGAAACTGCTGGCTTGTAGAAGTGCGCAGCCTGCACATCGAAGGCAGCACAATTAGGGAAATGCTCCAAAATGGGTTTTCCCGTCCATTAAGCATCGTCACACTCAACATGGTAAATACTTGAAATTCTTGTAATATCGGATTAAATCGCCGTTCGCGCTAAGAGTACCGCCCGTATCGGAGTTGAGTATCATATGAGGACCTTTGCACTGGCATTTACTGCCATCCTGCTGGCAACCCCATATGCACAATCGCAGGTGGGGACCGACCGAACAAAATCTGCGCAGCGCGTAACGAAGCCCATCAAGACGGCCGCGATTCACCCACGCCTGGAACCCGCCAATGAGGCCCTGGACGCGGTCGGTCGCCCCATGGTCCAAGGACCGATTACACGGCAACGCCCAATACGGTCTGCAATTGCGCGGCTGTTTCTGACAACAAATGGAAAACTCAACCTGCGGGGCTATGGTCGACCTGGGTCGCGGCTGGTTGTAACCATGAACCGTGTGCGCCTCGCGGCCATCACCGTGGATGGCAACAGTCAGTGGCAGGTTGCGCCAAACATGCGCATGCTGCCGGGCAACTATCGATTCTCCCTAGAGCAGCTCGACAACGGTTTGCTCGGGAACATTGTGACGGATGAAGTTCGGATATCAGTACCGTCACATCAGGACGCGCCCATCAACGTGCAATTCAAGCAGGAAGACGCCCTTCAGAGACATGCTGAACAGGTTGGTCAGGAGGCCTCAAAAGTCTTCGATCAGTTCTTCCGCGACAAGGCTGCACCGCAAACACGGCTCGCACAATCGAACGCCAATAACAGCGAGCAAACAGATGCCTCTGATCAACCTATCCTGGATGCCACGCTGGGCTGGCTCGGCACGGCGAATAAGGCTTATCAACGCCAGATCGTACCGAGGTTGCAAATCGGTGGAGCGTTGAGCCTGCCCACCAACGTCACCGTACGTAGCCGTAGTGAGACTCGGCAGTTCTCGGCCTGGACCCTGCCAACCGTGGACAGTATAACCAACAACGTTCAACAATGGTTTGGCCGTTCAGCCAATAGCTACGACGGCCAGATCATACCCAGGTTGTCGGGCGCGCAAGAACGACGGATCGTCATCCAGCGAACTGTCGAGACAGAGGTCGTAAGACCGCCAAGACGCATTGATGAGGATCAAGTCGCGCGCCGGGCCGAGGATGAGCGCCGTGAGGCAGCATTGCGTCGCCAACGCGAACTTGCAGCCGAGAGAACCGCCCAGCGCGATCGAGAACGCCAATTGGCTGCTCAAAGAGCTGAGCAGGCCCGGTTAGAAGACGAACGCCGTCGGACGCAAGAGGAGCTGAGACGTGCGGAAGCAGCACGCCTGAGGGCAGCAGCCGAGCGCCGGAAAGCAGAAGAAGCTCAGCGCTCAGCCGAGCTGACTGTCCAGCGCGAAATCGAGGACGAGCGCGCCCGCGTCAATCGGGAATTACTCGAGCAAAAGCGTCGACGAGATGCAGCAATCGCTACCGCCAAGGCAGAGCGTGAGCGCGCCCAGAAGCTTCTGGAGGACGCACGGCAGGCCCGTCGGGCTGCGCGGGAACGCGAACTCGCACGTATCAGGCGGGAACGCGAGGAGCGCCGGGCAGAAGAAGAACAACAGCGCACACGTCTCAGTGAGCTCTGGCAGAGAGCAAAGCGGGCGGCCCGCAACGCTGTGGCTCGGACACGAGCTGAACAAGACCCAGAAAACCAGCTCGTTGAGCGGCAAGCCCCACCGAGATCGACCCAGGTGGCCCGACGCAATGTTCGCACCCGACCACCTGCTCCACCGACGCAGAACCGTTTCCGGACCGTGCGTCGCGAACCACCTCGCAACCGGCGCATTTCCGCGACGCTACCGCCTATCCCGGATCGGACCCGGCGCGCTCAACGAACTCGGATTGCCGCCAAGTTGCCGGCTCGGAAGAAGACGACCAACAGGCGCATAACGATTGCAAAGGCAGCGGCCGCACCAAAGAAGAAAACCAAACGCATAAGAGTCGCCCGCAAAGCCAATAAGAAGCGCCGCAAGCGCGTTCTGGCCTATCGCCGGCGCTCACATCCTTGCCGCAAGTGGTCTGCCCGCCGCATCCGTCTCCCAGGCAAGTACGTGGTGCGGAAGGGTGATTCACTCTGGCGAATCTCCAGACGCCATTACCGTCGCGGACACAAGTACTGGCGCATTTACCGGGCAAACCTTGGCAAGATCCGCAATCCGGATTTGATCTACCCATGCCAGCGGTTCTACATTCCGAAGCGCAAATCGCGGCGGAAGTAATCTGTTCCCACCTCTGCTATCGTTGCGTTGAGCGACAGGCATGCGCCGCAGCGGCAAGCTCGGCCAGGTAGGACATGATTGATGCCACAAGACAGAGCCGTTCCGCCGTCAAAGGCAGATGACGATGCTCAACAAAAGCCGGCAGTAGAACACCAGCGCAAGAGCCACATGTTCGTGATGCGCGGCCTGATGCCGTTTGTCTGGCCGTCCGACCGGCCAGACCTTAAGCGTCGCGTTGTTGCCGCCGCCATCCTGCTTGTCCTGGCCAAACTCGTAACAGTCCTCGTACCAGTGCTCTACAAGTATGCAACGGATGCGCTAACCGGGAACGCATCCGGTGGTGCCGCCGTGACAGCTTCGAACGTTGCCGTTGGTGCAACAGCGCTGATCATCGCCTACGGTGTGGGCCGGGTCCTGATGGTCGCTCTGACGCAAGTTCGTGACGTTCTGTTCACCGCGGTCGGCCAACATGCTGTGCGCTCATTGAACAATCGCACCTTCCGCCACCTCCATCAGTTGTCGCTGAGGTTTCACCTCGAGCGGCGGACTGGTGGCCTCTCCCGCGTCATTGAGAGAGCCACGCGCGCCATCGAACTCATTCTGAGAATGGGCGTGCTTAATCTTGGCCCGACAATACTCGAACTCGTATTTCTCGCCGGCGTCCTGCTCTATTTTTTCAATCTCGTCTATGTCGTGGTCATTGTCGTCACTGTCGCGCTGTACATCTGGTTTACGCTCTATGCCACCGAGTGGCGGATTACGATCCGCCGCGAGATGAATGACAGCGATACGGAAGCCAACACCAAGGCGATCGACAGCCTGCTCAATTTCGAAACCGTCAAGTACTTCGGTAATGAACGGATGGAAGCGGACCGCTTCGATCAGTCCATGGCACGGTACGAACGCGCAGCCATTCAGACCTACTATTCCCTTGGCATTCTGAACTCGGGTCAGTCGATCATATTCACGACAGGCATGACCATTTGCATGGTGATGGCGGCTCACGGTGTGATGAGCGGCGCGCACACCATCGGCGACTTTGTGATGATCAACGCGCTGCTAATCCAGCTTTATATGCCACTGAACTTCATGGGTTTCGTCTATCGCGAATTGCGACAGGGCCTGGTTGATTTGGAAACCATGTTCGGGTTGCTGGAACAGTATCCCGAGATCGAAGACAAACCCGGCGCCAAGCCGATGGATGTCTCAAAGGGCCGTATCAAATTCGAAAACGTTTCCTTCGCCTATGATCCTAATCGTCCGATCCTCAAGGATCTGAGTTTCGATGTTGAACCTGGCAGCATGGTCGCCCTTGTCGGACCCTCAGGTGCTGGAAAGTCCACCATCAGTCGCATTCTGTTTCGCTTTTATGACATCCAAAGCGGCCGCGTTCTCATCGATGGCCAGGACATTCAAGACGTTACGCAGGCGTCACTACGCGCCCACATCGGTGTCGTGCCGCAAGACACCGTGCTCTTCAATGACACCATCAAGTACAACATTCGCTACGGGCGCCCGACTGCCAGTGATGAAGAGGTCTTCGAGGCGGCCCGACTTGCCCAGATCGAGACATTCATCCAGCAGCTTCCAGAGGGCTACAAGACGATGGTCGGTGAGCGCGGACTGAAGCTCTCCGGTGGCGAAAAGCAACGCATGGCAATCGCCCGCACCATTCTCAAGGCGCCGCCAATCCTCATGCTGGATGAGGCCACCAGCGCTCTCGACAGCCAAACCGAAAGAGACATTCAAGACGCTCTCGACCAAGTCTCAAAGGGTCGAACATCCTTAGTCATTGCCCACCGATTGTCGACGATCGTTCACGCCGACAAGATCCTGGTGCTGGAAAAGGGTGTGCTCGTCGAAGAGGGAACACATAGTGAGCTGATGCAACTTGATGGCCTCTATGCCTCGCTCTGGCAGCAGCAGCAGAAGGCAGAAGAAGCGCGGGCGGAATTGGCGCGGACTCTGGAAGAGGCACAGCGCAGTGGTGCTATCCGCGGCAACCAGTACAAACTGGACGATGAAACTTAGCCTCATGTCATCGGCGCGCCTCGACGATCCGACAACCTAGAAGACTGCGCTCTACTGAGTGAATGCAGCGGCCAGCGCATTGCCCGGCAACAGCGAATAAATGTACGCGGCGTAGCAGCCGAACAGGATCAGCCCCTCGAAGCGATTAATACGGAAGCCGGAGCGCGCGAAGATCATCAACAGAACTGCCGCACCCACCATCACTGCGTTGTCGAATGTCGCGATCCTGGCAGGAACAGCCACCGGAGCCACAACAGCGGTCAAGCCACCCACGCCGAGGATGTTGTAGATGTTCGAGCCTAGGATATTACCGAGCGCCATCGCCTGCTGCCCTCGTAGCGCGGCGATGATCGAGGTCACGAGTTCCGGCATGGATGTCCCAACAGCCACGATCGTCAGACCAATCACTGTCTCCGACACACCGTACTGACGGGCCAGTGCGACTGCGCCATCTACGAGCACGCCACCGCCAAAGACCAACACTGCTAACCCAAACAGGGCCATGAGAACCGCGAGCGCTGGCGGAATAACCGACTTGATGCGCGCGACTGTCCTTGAACCTGTCGGCAGATTGCGCAGTTGCCCGTGCGCTTCGGCCTTTTGAACAGCACTTGTTGGATCCGTACCATTAACAACTCGTTCCTGCCGCCACGCGTAGAACAGGTACGCCACCAACCAGAGAAGCAGAATAAAGCCGACCTGCGGGTTGAGCGGCATAAACAGGCTAATTCCAGAGAAAACGACAGCCGTCACAACCACCATAGTGCCATCCCGCACCAGGGCTCTGGACGAGACCGCAATCGGCATCATCAGCGCGGACAATCCCAGGATCAGGCAGATGTTCGAGATGCTGGAGCCAACAAAGTTGCCGATCGCGATGCCTGGGGAACCCATCTTCGCAGCATGAATTGATGTCGCCATCTCGGGAGCCGACGTACCGAACCCCACCAATACAATCCCGATCAGGAGTGGCGACACGCCCATCTGCTCCGCGACCCTGACGGAACCACGCACCAGCAGTTCGCCCCCGACAATCAGCATCACGAAGCCGGCGATCACTGCAACAATTGGATCCATATCTCAGAGCCTTTGGATTTCATCACGTCCTGCAGACAAACAGGTGCTGAACGAGGTTTCAAGATGTACTGTCGACGAACTGACTTTCTGTGTAACCCTGCAGATATAACAATCCAGTCAAATCACAGTGCCGGATGTCGGCATCAGCCTGTTCAGCAACAATCGGCTTCGCACGGAAGGCGACGCCTAGGCCGGCCCGCTCGATCATCGCCAGGTCATTGGCACCATCACCAACGGCCAGGCAGTCCTCAGGAGTGAGCGACTTGTCGCCCATAATGGCCTCAAGCCGCTCCAACTTTGCTTCGCGGCCCAGAACCGGATTGTCCACCTCCCCCGAAAGCTTACCGTCCTCAAACAGCAACACGTTGGAACGATCTTCATCAAAACCAACAAGCTGTTTGATCTGCGAGGTGAAGAATCGAAATCCGCCGGACACCAATGCGCAGTAAGCGCCATTTGCCTTCATAGTGCCGACAAGCATGCGCGCCCCATCGGTGATTGAAATCCGCTCTTTAATCACCCTGTCCAGATCTGATTCCGCGAGTCCCTTCAAAAGCCCGACACGCTCGCGCAGCGCGCCCTCAAAGCCGATTTCGCCGCGCATCGCGCGTTCAGTTATCTGGCTGACCCGATCACCAACCCCTGCGAAAGCCGCAACCTCATCGATACATTCCTGCTCAATGATTGTTGAATCCATATCGGCAATCAGAAGTTTCTTGCGCCGCTGTGCACCAACATCGACACAATTCACATCGATAGGTTCGCCGCCTAACTCATTGCGTAGTGACGCAATTAGCATAGCAACCTTGTCATCCAATATGCTAACCTGGAGTTCAAGAGCGACTCCCGGCTTCAACCATCGCGGGTTTGGTGACATTGCTTCCCTTGTGAGGGCAGGCAGCGCCATCAAGCGGTCAAGTGACAAGCACGGCGATGCTGGTGAACACGTAAAAACGATGGCACACAGCTTTTGAGGCATAAGAAGATTCCCGTCGCAGTCAGTGGCAGCGCCGCAATCTGAACGATCGATTGGCAGGAAGGAATGTCGAAGTACCGGGCTATTCTAATTGCAGGTCCTACTGCAAGCGGCAAGTCGCAACTTGCCCTCGATATTGCAGAAAAGGTCGACGGGGTCATCGTCAATGCCGACAGCATGCAGGTCTACGAAGACCTACAAGTCCTCACGGCGAGACCAGACGCCAAGGATCTGAATTCAGCGCCCCACGCCCTCTACGGTTTCGTCCCGGGGCATACGCCCTATTCCGCTGGCCAGTTCGCCCAAGACGCCGAAAAAGTCATCGCTGAGTGTGTGGAAGGGGGCAAGCTGCCTATCCTGGTGGGTGGTACAGGACTTTATTTCCGGGCCTTGCTCGAGGGCCTGTCGCCCATCCCTCAAATCCCCCGCACGGTCCGCCAACATTGGCGTGCCGAAGCCCAGCGTATCCCACCCGAGCAGTTGCACGCGATCCTCAGCACTAAAGACCAGACGATGGCTGAGCGCCTCCATCCAACAGATACCCAGCGCCTGGTGCGTGCCTTGGAAGTTATTGATGCGACGGGACAATCCCTAGCGGATTGGCAGCGGATACCCGGTGTGCCCGTCATTCCCTCATCCGCGACCGTCAAGATCGTCATCGATATGCCCCGCGAAGAGCTTTATCGCCGAAGCGATACCCGGTTTGACCAGATGCTCGCTGCTGGAGCAATCGAGGAAGTCGTTGCTCTGTCAAAAAAGAAATATGACCCGTCATTGCCCATTATGAGGGCCCTCGGCGTCCAGCCAATTTTGGCGCATATCCGCGGTGACATTGAATTGGCCGCCGCCGTAGAAGCCACAAAGACCGAGACACGCAACTACATAAAACGACAGACGACGTGGCTTAATAGTAATATGATGTCTTGGAAATGGATTTCTCCGCAACAATTGGAAAGCCTAACGGACAATATTTTGCCAATCATGCATTAGATCTTGAAATCGCCAACTGAACGGACTAGCAAGCGTGCTCCGCCTGCCAGTGAAGAACACTGCGCAGCAGTAAATCACGTTCGACAGTTGGAGGATAAGATGGCACGGACAATGACCGGCGCTGAGATGGTCACGCAAGCACTCGCGGATCAGGGTGTCGAGATCGTGTTCGGCTATCCAGGTGGCGCGGTACTTCCGATTTACGATGAAATTTTCCAGCAGGACAAAGTTCGACACATTCTGGTGCGCCAGGAAGGCGGCGCGGTGCATGCTGCCGAGGGCTATGCCCGGTCGACGGGAAAGGTCGGCGTTGTTCTGGTGACATCCGGACCAGGTGCAACGAACGCCGTCACTGGACTAACCGACGCCTTGATGGATTCCATTCCTGTGGTCTGCATCACTGGCCAGGTTCCAACGCATCTGATTGGCTCCGATGCGTTTCAGGAGTGCGACACGGTTGGCATCACGCGCTCATGCACCAAACACAATTATCTCGTCAAAAGCACGGATGACCTCGCCCGGGTTATGCATGAAGCGTTCTACGTTGCCCGATCCGGCCGCCCTGGACCGGTCGTCATCGATATTCCCAAGGACGTTCAGTTTGCGACCGGCAACTACGTTGGACCATCGAATATACAACACAAGACCTACCAGCCACAGCTGAAGGCGCAGCCAACCCAGATTGAGCAGGCCGTCAAACTGATGGCATCGGCCAAACGTCCGATCTTTTACACGGGCGGCGGCGTCATTAACTCAGGCCCAAAGGCGTCGCAACTGCTCCGCGAGTTGGTCAAGCTAACCGGTTACCCAGTCACTTCAACTCTCATGGGACTTGGTGCGTTTCCGGCCAGCGGCAAGGAGTGGATGGGCATGCTCGGCATGCACGGGACCTACGAGGCCAACATGGCGATGCATGACTGTGATGTCATGATCGCGATCGGCGCCCGTTTTGACGACCGCATTACCGGCCGGCTGGATGCTTTCTCGCCAAACTCCAAACGTATCCACATCGACATCGATCCGTCCTCGATTGGCAAAAATGTCCGCGCGGACATCCCGATCATTGGCGATTGCGCTTACGTCATGGAAGACTTGATTGCAGAGTGGAAGTCCCAAGCACCCCAGGTGGACAAGTCAGCCCACAAGCAGTGGTGGAAGCAGATCGACACTTGGCGGGACCGCAAGTCACTCGCCTACAAGAAGTCCGATGATTTCATCATGCCGCAATACGCCGTTGAGCGACTCCATGAACTCACCAAGGATCGCGAGACTTACATCACGACCGAGGTTGGCCAGCACCAGATGTGGGCGGCCCAGTTCATTCATTTCGATAAGCCCAATCGGTGGCTGACGTCGGGTGGACTAGGCACTATGGGTTACGGCCTACCCGCGGCAATTGGTGTGCAGCTAGCACATCCGAAAGCGTTGGTGGTCGACGTCGCCGGCGATGCCTCCATCCTCATGAACATTCAGGAGATGTCGACGGCCATCCAGTACGGTCTGCCCGTCAAGGTCATGATCCTGAACAATCAGTACATGGGAATGGTTCGCCAGTGGCAGCAATTGTTGCACGGTAATCGTTACTCCGAGAGCTATACGGAATCACTGCCAGATTTCGTAAAGCTCGCTGATGCATACGGTGCCACCGGTATGATTTGCGACAGCCCTGCAGACCTGGATGATGCGATCATGCAAATGATCAACACACCTGGTCCGGTGCTGTTCGACTGCCGCGTTGCCAATCTTGCAAATTGTTTCCCAATGATCCCATCGGGCAAGGCTCACAATGAGATGTTGCTCGGGGATGAGGTCACAGAAGAAGAGATCGGCTCTGCAATCGACAAAGAAGGCAAGATGCTGGTCTAGGCCAGCGTTATCGCCATTCTCGGAGCAGTCCTGTGCACCTCTACATCGGCAATAAGAACTACTCGTCCTGGTCACTGCGGGCCTGGCTACTTCTGCGCGCCTTCGATTTGGAATTCGAGGAGACTCTCATTCCACTCGATGAGGCAGATACAGCCGAGAAGATCCGTGTCGTTTCTGAGGCAGGCAAGGTTCCGGTTCTGGTCGACCATAGTCAGACGATTTGGGACAGCTTGGCTATCGCGGAATACGTCAATGAACGCTTCCCAGACGCAGGCGTTTGGCCGACAGAAACCCAAGCGCGTGCCCACGCACGCTCAAGCAGCGCCGAGATGCACTCAAGCTTTGTCGGTCTGCGTGGGGCATGCCCGATGAATCTCGCCAAGCGCTTTGCCCGCAAGGATCGTGGCGCTGATGTTGCAGCTGACGTGGCGCGTATCCAGGACTTGTGGGTCGAGGCGCGCGATCGCTTCGGTTCCAATGGCAACGGACCATTTCTCTACGGAGCGTTTAGCGCCGCCGATGCCATGTATGCACCGGTGGTGACTCGCCTAGAGACTTACAACATTGAGGTTCGGCAGCAGAGCCGGGCCTACATGGACGCCATCTTAAATCATCCTGCTTTCCTGGAATGGCGCAACGCCGGACTTCAGGAACCCTGGATCATTGACCAGGACGAAGTGGATGAAGAGGCGCTCGAAGATCTTCGAACACCCGCGCGCTGAGTAGCCAACGGATTGAAACGAAAGCCAAAAACATGTCACCAGCACAACAACAATCACATTACCCAGATCCCGTTGCAGATCAGGAGATTGTTTCCCGCACTCTGTCAATTCTCGTTGACAACGAACCAGGTGTACTTGCCCGCGTCATCGGCCTCTTTTCAGGCCGCGGCTATAACATCGACTCCCTAACTGTCACCGAGACAGAGCACGAAAAGCACCTATCGCGGATCACGATCATCACGCGCGGCACTGCCAGTGTCATCATGCAAATCAAGCATCAACTGGAACGCATGGTTCCAGTCCACCGAGTCACTGATCTGACGCTGGAGAGTGAATCGCTGGAGCGCGAGCTCGCGCTCATCAAGGTTGCCGGGCAGGGCGACAATCGTATCGAAGCCCTCCGACTTGCTGAAATCTTCAAAGCCGATGTCATTGATGCATCTACCGAGCACTTCGTGTTTCAGCTCACCGGTCGGTCCGTAGAAATAGAGCGCTTCATTGGCATCATGGCTGGCCTGGGATTGGTGGAAGTTTCGCGCACCGGTATTGCAGCGATTGCCCGTGGCAAGGACGGACTCTAGGTTCGCGGTTCAATCCTTTACCAGACGAGCTGACAAGCCACCACCTTACAGGCCTTCGATCACATAGACCCGTGCCGGAGCTCCATCTCCTTCCGGCACTTTCAAGGGCGCAGCGGACAGAAACACACGCTCCTCTTTGATCTCTGCCGTGTTCGTCAGGTACTCCACCATATGCACGCCGTTGCGCAGAAGAATATCATGCGTCACGTGCTCAGGAACCGGGCTGGCGATCCCATCAAGCAGGAGCCGGATCACATAGTCTTGCGGGAAGTCGTAACAGATCGTCTCGATACCAAGCTCTAGTAGCCACTTCGCAGCGTCTTGTGTGAGGTAAGGCGACTCCGTCCAAAACTCGCGCGTGTTGAAGCTGCGATGCCGATGCCAGCCTGTTTTGAGAATGATCTTGTCACCCTTACTGACATGCGAAGAGCGCGCCGCCAGCAAATCGGGTTCAATGGCTTGATCAGCGGTCACATCCATAAGATCAATGACAGCAGCCTCACCTACCAGCGCATCCAGGGCCGTATTCTCAATCGTATCACCATCGCTGAAGTAGTGCCGCCGGGCGTCGACATGCGTAAACGAATGGCAGGACACTTTGATGGTTGTCACCTGCGCAATGTCCCCGGCTGACAGATCACCTTTGACAGTCCGCTCACTTGGCCATCGAACATGGTCCGTGATGATCGGCATTGAGAGGTCAATTATCCGCATAACAGTTCTCACTCTGCCAGTGGCTTGATATCGAGTCCATAGATTCGGATAGCATTGTCATGAAACAACTTTAGCTTCTCCGATCTGGAAACGTCGGCCACCGAACGCTTATAACCCTCGTAGATGGTCTCGAAGGATCCGCACAAGCCATCGACCGGGAAGTTTGAAGCAAACATGCAGCGCTCGCTATCGAATGCTTCGAGCAGCGCATAGATCACGCTCATATGGTCATCCAATTGCCACTGGCGACCAGCAATGCCGATGCCAGAGATCTTCATCGAAAAATGTGGAGCTTCAGCTGCTCGACGGACAGCTTTCTTCCAGGCAGCGATTGCGTCCTTGCTCCGGTCAACTGGCATGAACCCATGATTGATCACGATCGGTGTTTCCGGATAGCGGTCTGTGAGGTCTAGCAGCTCATCAATCTGCCACCAGGGCGCCTGCAGCTCAAAGTGAAGACCATTCTTGGCGAGCTCGGCAAACCCGTTCTGCCAAGCCGGATCAGACAGGCTGCCTGGCACACCCTTCTCAACAAGCTCCGGCCTGATAGCAGCGGTCGGTTTATGACGAACACCACGAACAAGCGGAAACTCAGCATGAGCCGCTATCACGTCTACGGCGTCGTCCCGATGAAGAAACGCTCGCGCGATATGAGCGGCAGGTGCGCCCTGCTCGCTCGCGAGCTCCGACATCCAAGCTGACTCTGCAACGGGATCGTTCTCGTCCCACTCACCCTCCATGGTGACCGAGGCAACGACTTTGTGCTGACCGTGGAGCGCCTTGTACTCATCCTGCAAGAAGCGTTTGCGGATGGATGAATAATCACCGTAGCGAAACGGGATCATCGGTTCATCGCGCAACCACGGATGATAGTTCTTTTCCGGATCCCAGAAATGATGATGAGCATCAATAATCGGCAGATCGTCGTCAACACCGGTCATCGGTCGGCCTTGTCATATAGGAGAACAGTGAGTTGGAAGTTCACCCTATATCATCGGCGCAACTGAGCTGACAAATCGCTTAGATCATCGCTTTACGCACCTGGAAGACCTCCATGATCCGCGCGCCGCGATGCGGTCCATCGCAGACAAACTGCCACCGCCCTTCTGTGAACGTATCGCACATCTTGACGCCCTTAATGAGGATCCAGTGGCCTTCTTTGCCCTTGTGGACACCGAGAATATAGTGCGTCCAGGCGTTGCGCGGCTTCTGCATCCACGACCAAAGCGTGGGTCGCTCCTTACGCTCCAAATGGGTGTAATTCTCGATCTCGACCATCTGATAGCCAAATACAGCGAGCGCGCCTTCCACCTCTTCTGTGTAAGTTCCGACGACGACAGGCTTGGAGTGCTCCGGCAATTCCCGGATGCGACGGATTTCATCTTCCACCTTACTGATCGACCAGCCTGTGATAGCAGAGATCACATAAGGCCCACAAAAAGCAGTGCGACCCGTGTCGTTCTGGACTTCATTTAGTGATGAGGTCGTCCGTGGTCCTAGATCGTCCAATGACAGTGCCATGACTCGCTCCCGAACAAACTTAATGCCAAGTTAATGGCAGTTTGCCGCGAGGTGATTTACGAATCGTTAAGCTTGTCGGGCAGCAGAAACACGCGACGGAGGAAATAACAAATGACCAGCAATGATGACAATGAGCGCGGGTTTCTGCGCGGCCTGCAATCCTATGGCGATCGCGATTTCTCAATTTATATGCGGCGAGCTTTTGCGAAGTCACAAGGCTGGTCCGGTGAGGAACTGAAGAAGCCGGTGGTCGGCATCGCTTACACGTACTCCCGGTTCAATCCCTGCCATCGTCATTTTCCTGAACTGCTCGATGCCATCAAGCGTGGTGTTGCTGCCGCCGGTGGCCTCGCCATGGAGTTCCCAACGACGTCTCTCCACGAATCGACGCTCGCGCCAAACTCCATGAAGTTTCGCAACCTGATGGCGCTCGACACCGAAGAGATGATCCGCGCCCAGCCTATGGACTCCGTTGTCCTTATGGGCGGTTGCGACAAGACCGTGCCAGCGCAACTCATGGGGGCGATCAGCGCCAACAAGCCGGCAATACAACTCATCGGCGGCCCTCAAATGACATCACGCTATAAGGATGACCGTGTTGGCGCCTGCACCGATTGCCGAAAATTCTGGATGAAGTATCGCGCCGGTGAAATCAACGATCAGGAGATCGAAGCCGTCGAGGGGCGACTGGTAACGACTGCCGGAACCTGCGCGGTGATGGGCACGGCATCCACAATGGCAGCCATCGCGGAAAGCCTTGGTATGACACTCCCCGGCACCGCCGCCATCCCAGCTGTTCATGCCGATAGACTGCGCGCCGCTGAAGCATCCGGTCAGGAAGCTGTCCGCATTGCACGAGACAACATCACACCGCAGCAAATCGTAACGCCGCAGGCCGTCGAAAACGCCCTGCGCGTGTTGCTGTCCATTGGTGGCTCGACCAACGGTGTCATCCACCTCGCAGCCATAGCAGGCCGGGCCGGGATCAAACTTGATCTCGCCAAACTCAACGAACTTTCAGACACCACGCCCGTACTAACGGCCGTCAAGCCTGTCGGCGATGAGTTCTATATGGAGGACTTCTTCGCAGCAGGCGGCATAGGCGCCGTTCTCCGCGAACTCAAACCGCTCCTCAATCTCGATTGTACGACCATAACGGGTCAGACGCTCGGTGGCCGGCTTGCCGAAGAAGAAGGCGACTATGTTGATCGTCGGGTCATCATGTCGGCGGAAACTCCGCTTGCAGAACAAGGCGGCCTCGTCGCGCTATTCGGCTCACTTGCTCCAAACGGCTGCATCATCAAACGATCCGCTGCCACACCTGAGCTCTTCGAAAAGCAAGGACGCGCAGTCGTCTTCACGTCCCTCGATGATCTCGCCGCCCGCATCGACGATCCAGATCTGGATGTGACAGCCGATGATTTTCTCATTCTCCAGAATGCTGGTCCACGATCTGACTATGCGATGCCGGAGGCAGGCTTCTTGCCCATTCCCAAAAAACTACTCGCGCAGGGCGTCAAGGACATGGTCCGCATCTCCGATGCCCGTATGAGCGGTACCGCCTATGGAACCATCGTACTGCACGTGGCACCCGAAGCGGCAGCCGGCGGACCATTAGGTCTTGTTCGTAGCGGCGATTTGATCAACCTCAGCGTCGCAAACAAGACGATCGACTTGCTCGTAGACGAAAGCGAATTGGAAAAGCGAAGAGCCGAACAACCCGCCAATCAAGATACATCTGCGTTCCGCGGCTACGATCGCATGTTCCGCGAAAATGTTCTGCAGGCACCGGATGGGGCTGATTTCGGCTTCTGCCGTACTGTCTGAGCGAAAACAGGCCACATTGGCTGACCATTATCTCTTGTCGTAAGACCTCGAAGCACGCGCGGTCCGCTGACCACCTAAAGAGAAATCAAGAGCATCACGACTGTGGAACCTCTATTGAAAAATCTCCGGGTCCTGGAACTCGGCCACTACATCGCGGCACCATTTGCCACCCGCACGCTTGCTGACTTGGGCGCTGATGTCATCAAAGTCGAACCGCCGGGCAGCGGCGACCCGGTTCGTTCCTGGGGGATCCAGGAAGAGCATGGCTCGTTGTGGTGGAGTATTCACGGGCGCAACAAGCGCAGCGTAACAGTGAACCTACGTGACGCAAACGCACCCGAACTCGTTCTGAAACTCGCATCGAAGTGCGACGTCGTTGTCGAGAACTACAAGCCAGGTCAGTTGGAAAAATGGGGACTGACCCCTGCCGCGTTCGCCGAGGCGCGCCCCGGCATCGTGATTGTGCGCATTTCCGGTTACGGGCAAACTGGTCCCGAAGCAAAGCGGGCAGGCTTCGGGGTTATTGGAGAAGCGCAAGGCGGTCTCCGTCATCTCTGCGCCCATCCGCCCGAGATGACAGATCTGCCATCGGTGCGCGTCGGCGTCTCGATAGGTGACTCGATATCGGGGCTCTATGGTGCCCTCGGTGCATTGTCGGCGGTCATTAGTCAGCGCGAAACCGGAGCGAAGGACGCCCGTGTTGTCGACGTGGCATTGGGCGAGTCTGTACTGTCCATGTTGGAAGGCATTCTCCCAGAGTACGAACGCTACGGCATGATCCGACAGCCTGTCGGTTCCCGCATTCCAACAGCCTCGCCAACCAACGCCTACAAATCAAAAGATGATCACTGGGTTCTTATCGCCGCAAACTCGGATCGACTGTTTGCGGAGTTGGCACGCTTGATGGGCCAACCGAAGCTCGCATCTGATCCGCGCTTCATCGACAATCCCAACCGGTTGGAAAACAATGCCGAGCTCGATCGGATGATCGGTGAATGGGTCAATGCCACCACTGCCGAGGATGCATTGGCCCAACTCGAAGAAGCCAACATCCCGTCGAGTAAGATCTACACCGCTGCCGACATCGCCGCCGACGAACACTATCGCGCCCGCAAGATGGTGACGATGATTGATGATCCGCTCCACGGTAAGGTTATGCACCCAGGCGTCGTCCCGGTAATTGACGGGCTTGACCGCGACGCGCAGATCCGTTGGACGGGGCCGAGTGTTGGACAACATACCGATGAAGTCCTGACCGACTTACTGAACATGAACAGCGATGAACTAGGCGCCATGCGCCAGGCCGGTCTCATCTGATCCTTACGTATGGTGAAGCCGCACAATGCCCATGGAGCGTATGAGCCATGCTGGTTCTTGTTCGTGTCTACTTGATTGGCATTCTTGTGCTGTCCCTGGTCGGCACCTTGGCTGCAATCAATCCGATGTTCGACATCGCGAACTATTTCCGTCCCTGGTTTCTACTCGCCAGTTTGCCAGCAGTCGTGCTCTTCCTGAGCAGCCAGCAATCCGCGCTGACACGAACGCTTGGCTTGATCATCGTGACCATCAACGCCACCCTGCTGTTCTATCCCGTGCTCACGAATCCGACCGGGAGCGCCCCAACCAAAGGCAAAGAGCTTAAGCTTGTTTCGCTGAACGTATGGCAAGCCAATCAAAGCATCGAGCGCGTCGCAAAATTTCTACAATCGGAGCAAGCAGATATCGTTCTGTTACAGGAGATGCACGGCGAGCATCTCATGGCCATCAAGGACAGCCTGCGCAAGCAGTATCCCTTCATCCATACCTGCGTTTGCCGCAACCTGGTCTTGCTATCGCGAATTCCTTGGCAGGTCGCTGGCGGAAACCAGTCAACACGGTCGAAACCCGCCATGATCTGGGCGCGCTTTGCACGACCGGGTCGCGGCACCTACCGCGTCGTCGGCGTCCACACTGTCGCTCCTCATTATCCAGCTGTTCACGCCCAGCAGATGCGTTGGCTCTCTGAGCGCCTATCCAGTGGTGAACGGCTGATCATTGGCGGCGACTTCAATGCGACGCCCTGGTCAACCCAACTCATGAGCATGGCCACTCAACACAGTTTGCAACGCGCCATGACATTTGCCTGGAGCTGGCCGAGCGTCATCTATCCGCTAATCCTCATCGACAACTTCTTCGTTTCAAATCTGCTCCAGATCAGGTCATCGAAGATTGGACCGGACGTTGGTTCGGACCATCGCCCGGTCATTATGAAGATCGCTATCCCATCCTAGCCAAACTAGTTGATGCGTTGGTTGGGATGCTCAGCCATCCAGCCTGGCCAAGTCTAGACGATGTACGGATCCCTCGGTCTCCGACTTCAATGCCGGATAACGATCAAGCACTAGAGGGTCGTGGCCCGGTATCACGTTGCGCGGATCGCCAGCCAATTCAGCCAGCTTGGTATAGCTGCGCAATGTCTGATCCATGTCGATCGTTATCGAAAACGGTTTGCGCTGTTCGAAGTTCTCATAGAAATGCGCTGCGTCACTCGCGACAACAACCGGACCATTCTTCGTCATCACACGCACACACTGCAGCCCCTTGGAATGGCCAGGCACATGATGGACGGTTATGCCGGGAGCGACATAGCCATCGCCATCATGAAACTGGACGCGACCCGAATAGACATGACGGACCATGTCGCAGACATGGTCGACCGTGAATGGCACCTGCATGGATGGCTCGCACATGCACTTACCGGTGGCATAAGCCATCTCTGATTCCTGCAGGTGGAACTGGGCCTTGGGGAAGTCATGCAATGTGCCTGCATGATCAAAATGTAAATGCGAGACAATGACCGTCTCAAGCTCATCCGCGGCAATGCCCAGCTGTTTCAGCATTTGATGCGGCTCATGATCAACCTTGCGGCCGCGCCGCGTCGCTTCCTTCGTATCGAAGCCTGTATCGACAAGGATCGTTCGGTTCTCGTTCCGGATGACCCAGACAAAATATGCAATTGGCGCAGGTGAAGCGTGGTCATCGTCGTGCATGAAGTTGTCTTTGCGCGTACGGTTTGGATGCCAACCATACTTTAGGCCAAGAATTTCATAGGTTTCCGTGTCTGACATCGAGTGCATCCTCTCAAATTAGTTTGGCACAGACAGGATGCGCTGTTAGGGATGTTTCGTCGAGCCTGAGCGCGAAAAATCAGAGCCGTTTCGGCGGGACAGGCCTCGAAGCCACGAGTGGAAGAGCATTATGAGCAACATCTCCTTTCTTCAGGAACTGCTGTCATCCGTGGCCGATCAGAGCCGCAATTTACTGCCGAAGTCACTGTTTCGGGATGACCCTGAGCAAGGCTTGCAGGATCTGATCAAAGCGTTGATGTCAGGGCGAGGTGAAGCGTCAGGTGTTGCGATCGCACGCCAGTTACTGCGCCATTATCAGCTGATGGACTCGGATCTGCGGCTCGCCTTCTTCCGCTACATCGCGGAAGAACTAAAGCCCAACTCAGACGGGATCACTGCTGCGGCTTCCGCGTTTATTGACGATCCCAGCGCGAGCAACCTCAAACAACTGCAGACTGCAGTAGATAGTCCGAAGCAGGAATTCTTTCGTCGGTTGAACATGGCCCCTGGCGGTACGGCTGACATTGTCCGCATGCGCAAGGATCTGCTCGATTTCATCCAAAAGAACCGCGAGCTTGAGGCACTACGGACAATTGATTCGGATCTGCAGCATCTTCTTCAGTCCTGGTTCAACCGAGGCTTTCTCGTCCTGCGCCGGATTGATTGGCACACGCCTGCAACGATCCTCGACAAAATCATCGACTACGAAGCCGTCCATGAAATTACCGGGTGGTCCGATCTCAAGCGACGCTTAGATCCGGCCGACCGCCGTTGCTTTGCATTCTTTCACCCTTCTTTGGTCGATGAGCCGCTAATTTTTGTTCAGGTCGCTCTGACACAGGAAATTCCAGGTGACATCGCGAATGTCCTCGAGATGGAATCAACAGATGCAGCTGCGGAAAATCGCGGCCCAACCACTGCGGTCTTCTACTCGATTTCAAACTGCCAGGAAGGCTTGCGCGGCATCTCCTTCGGCAACTTCCTGATCAAGCAGGTCGTCGAGGAACTCTCCAAGGAGTGTCCAACGCTTAAGACGTTCGTCACTCTCTCGCCGGTCCCGGGATTCGCCAAGTGGGTTGAGTCAATCGATACATCGCCGGACAATACCGGTATCGATGATGGTAGCCGGGCGGCCATCGTCGCCCTCAGAACTGGTGACTGGCAACGGGACGACACCGCCACCACTGCGCTTTCCCCATCTGTCCAAGCTTTAGCGGCCATGTATTTTCTCAACGAAAAGAACAAACGCGGCCAGCCATTGGATCCGGTTGCCAGGTTCCATCTTGGCAACGGTGCCAGACTGGAACGGATCAACTGGCCAGCCGACCTCTCGCAGCGCGGACTAGCTCAAGCCCACGGCCTCATGGTCAACTACCTCTATGAGCTGGCAGATATTGAGCGCAACCACGAAGCCTTTGCCCACGACGGCACGGTGGCGGCAGCCCGTAGCATTCGCAATCAACTGAAGAGCAAGGCACGCCTGCGTGAGCCCATTAACCAAGTGCAACCAAGCGCAGTGCCAGCTGAACAAGTGACCGGACCGGTCCTTGAGCACAAACCGGAGCAGGCAGAGACGATTACCGCTGAAAAGGAATAACTGCCTTCGCGCGTCGCCGACACATCTCGGAAAACTTGAATGACCGCTAAGGCCATGCACAATGCCGTGCATATTAATACCAGCGCGGCCGCTGCCGCCCTTTCTGATGGATCGACCCCATGCGTTATGACGATAGTGATCGCGAAAGCTCAAACGTAGAGGACAGACGCGGCCAGGGCGGCGGCGGGATGTTCCGCTTTCCCGGAAGCATGGGCGGGCGAGGCCGCCGAGTGCGGATACCGTTTCCGATGGGGCGCGGAGGCGGACGGCGCGGCGGAGGCCTAAGTTTAATATCCCTACTGATTATTGGCGGCATCATGCTGATGCTCGGCATTAACCCACTCAAGTTCCTCGGCGGAGGCGGGCTTCCGGATATGAGTGGCATGCCGCAAATGCCACGCGTTGACAGCGG
This sequence comes from Hyphomicrobiaceae bacterium, assembly GCA_965247245.1. Classification (GTDB taxonomy): domain Bacteria; phylum Pseudomonadota; class Alphaproteobacteria; order Rhizobiales; family Hyphomicrobiaceae; genus Tectiglobus. Next base: position 515,116 of record CBDFGV010000003.1, read on the forward strand.
ATCAGGAACTACGACGAGCAACAACCCATTCAATATTCCGGGATTGCCGGGCAATCAGCGCCAATCTAACACACCGCGTCCGGACGACCACCTCGCGAGTTTCACAAAGAAGGTCCTCGCCGACACCGAAGATGTCTGGGGCCGTGTCTTCAAATCATTCGGTCAGCGCTATCGCGAACCCAAGCTGGTCCTCTTTACCGGAGCAACATCCACGGCGTGCGGACGGGGGCAAGCAGCCATGGGACCGTTCTATTGCCCGCTGGACCAGAAGATCTACATCGACCTCAGCTTCTATAGAGAATTGCGGCAGCGGTTCGAAGCTCCCGGCGACTTTGCACAGGCATACGTGATCGCGCATGAGGTTGGGCACCACGTCCAGACCCTGCTTGGCATCGCCACCAAGGTTCAACAGATGAAGCAGCGGTCTTCAAAGCGCGTTGCCAATCAGATCCAGGTCCGTATGGAACTTCAGGCCGACTGCCTCTCTGGCGTCTGGGCCAATCTCAATCATCAGTTGAAGAACCGGCTTGAACCGGGCGACATCGAAGAAGGTCTTCGTGCCGCCAGTGCAATTGGCGATGACATGATTCAACGCCGGTCAACAGGGCGGGTCGTGCCCGATGCCTTCACACATGGCTCATCGGAGCAACGCGTTCGATGGTTCAGAAGAGGATACAATTCTGGCCGTATGCAGGATTGTGACACATTCAGTCAGCGTCAACTTTAGCCAACATGCGCTGGTCTACAACCCCGATGAGCGAGCCACACAGCGAGATATCGGAAACTCGCACAAAAAAGTCCCACGGCCAGGTTCAGCCGTGGGACGATAAAAGGGCGCTCCTTGATTCATCGCAGTATGAGAACAGTTGATCTCCTTAAAACCAACAGGCTCTCCCACGCAGGCTCGGAAGCTGTCTGTCACCCAAACCTAGAGCGCGTTGCCAAGGAAGTTATCTTCCACGTCACATGTCACACCATGCAACTGAAGAACATTACAGAGCTGACCGGCTTCTGATCTGCTGGTGAGTGGTCCAGCCAACAATCGGTAAGGTCCGTTCGCAGCCATAATGTCATATCTTGGCTGCAGGTTTCTCAAGAGTTCCGGATGCTTCGCCGACAGCAGATCCCAATCGGATCGGAGCTTGTCGATCGACCCTGCCACAGAGACAACAATAGAATTTGTACCAGTCCGCGTTGGCGTGGTTTGAACGGTTGGTTGGCCAAACGCGATTACCGGCTTCGTTGGTTTTGGCTCTGCTGGAACAATCTCCGGAAGCGCACTCCTGGCAACTGAAGACGCGGTTGGCGTGCGCGTAGGTGCTGCGCGATCGACGCTGCCTGTCGCGATACCCGCCGCGGCAACACCATTTAGAATCACCAAAGGAACCTCAGGTCCGGCACCAGTCGTCTGAGCAGATGCAACGCGTTTGCGCTGTGGTGCACGCGCGGGGAGAGGAGGGAGGCGGCGGCTACGTGGAACAATGGCACGCTCAACGTGTTGTTGTTCCTTCTTCGCGCTCTCTGCAATCACCGACGGCGCAACAACTGGAATAGCGGGTTCGGTGGCCGGTTCTTGAGACACGGTGCGTTTCAAAGCAGCCTGCTGCGCTGGCGCGGCGCTTGCAACTTCACGAACCTTACTTTCGACAGTGGCAATCTTAGTTTCGAGCGAATCAAGTGAACGCTGCAGGGTCTCAAGCTTGGTCGAGACGACATCGTCCGGTCCACTTGTCTGCGCGACAGGTTGAGGTACGAGCGGCTTCAGCAAATCAGGCTGCAGCACGGCCGCAGACAGGTATAATAGGGCAGCACCGGCAAGCCCCACCCAACAAAGCATATATAACCGCCAGAAGATCGAGCCGCCCCGCGACGGCTCACTCGTTGCATTCGTCATCCGCCAACTCCGAAACTTTGTTCAGAACGCTCAAAAGACGCGAGCCAAATCACAACGCAACTTGCCGCACTTTGAGACTGAACCTTTCGGAGCGTCAACGGGGCAGTTCTACACTTGGATATCCAACTGTGGACAGGGCCGAAAATCCACATCAACCATGCCAGAATGACTAACAGCAAGGTCAACTCTATGCATTGACAGGTCGTCTAGGACTCATTCAGCAATTGCCCCTACTGATTCGCCAGCCGAATATTCCAAAGGATGCCAATGATATGCGGCATCAAACACGGGCGTATGCGTTGCAAAAGTGGTGTAAACACCACGCCAGAAGCGCCATTGGAGATCAGGTATGCCGGTCCGAGACACGTTGTCGGTCATTTTAGCTGCGGGCAAAGGCACCCGCATGAAGTCTGACTTGCCAAAACCGCTCCACAAGATTGCCGGACGCACATTGGTTGGCCATTCCATGCAGGCCTCACGCGCCGCGGGGCATAGTCAAGTCGCTGTCGTCATTGGGCCGGACATGGACAACGTCCAGGCTGAGGCTGCGGCTCACGACCCTAACGCACAGACATTCATTCAACATCGCCAGGCAGGCACTGCGGATGCGGTTTTGGCCGCAAGAGAAGCAATCCAGCAGCACAACGGCGATATGTTTGTATTGTTCTGCGATACGCCGATGCTGCAAACCGAGACCCTGAACCGTGTATCCGAAACGCTTGATCAGGGGGCAAACATTGTTGTCCTCGGTTTCGAGGCTGATGATCCGACCGGCTACGGCCGCCTGCTGACAGATGTCAACGGCGAACTGACAGCCATCCGTGAACACCGAGATGCCACAGAGGCGGAGCGTCAGACCAGGCTCTGCAACTCAGGTGTGATGGCATTCCGCTGCCCAGACCTGATTGGCATCCTGGACCGGATCGGCAATGACAATGTGAAGAGTGAATACTATCTCACGGATGCCATAGAAATTGCGCGCACGGACGGTCTCTCGTGCAAGACCATCACGTGCAGCGAAGAAGAGCTCCTGGGTATCAATGATCGTGTCCAACTCGCAGACGCCGAAAGCAAGTTCCAACACCGCCTCCGCCAGAATGCGATGCTGAATGGCGCTACCATGATCGCACCGGAGACGGTTTGGCTCAGCTATGATACCGCGATCGGTCGAGACGTGGTCATCGAGCCCAACGTCTTTATTGGTCCCAACGTGACCATCGAAGACGGCGCCATGATCCGCGCCAATTCGCATCTCGAAGGCGCTCATGTCGCCGCCGGTTGCCGGGTCGGCCCCTACGCACGACTGCGCCCTGGCGCCCGCCTCGCGGAAAAGGTCCACGTTGGAAACTTCGTCGAAGTGAAAAATGTGGAAATGGGCCCTGGCGCCAAAGCAAATCACCTCGCTTACCTTGGCGACGGAACTGTCGGTGAAGGCGCGAACATCGGTGCCGGAACGATATTCTGTAACTATGATGGCTTCCGGAAACACACGACGACGGTCAAGAAGGGTGCCTTCGTTGGATCCAATAGCGCGCTGGTCGCTCCGGTTGAGATTGGTGAAGGTGCGTTTGTCGGCTCAGGCAGTGTCGTCACGAAGAACGTCCCGGCCGACTCCCTTATGGTTGAGCGTGCGCCGATCACAGTGAAGGAAGGCTGGGCCGCCAAATTTCGTGCCATGATGAGCAGAAGAACGAAGTAATGTTGGCAATTGAGGCCCAGTTATCAGCAAAAACGCGTAACATGGTTTGAATTGTTTCCGATAAACGAAGCAGTCACAACAGACTGAACATTTCCATTTCAATGGAGGCGCACAATGTGCGGCATTGTTGGCATTCTGGGATCCAAACCAGTTGCAAACGACTTGGTCGAGGCTCTGCGCCGGCTTGAGTACCGCGGTTATGACTCCGCAGGTATCGCGACAGTGCGCAACGGCAAGCTTGATCGCCGGCGGGCAGAGGGCAAGCTCAACAACCTTGCAGCTCGACTAACCGACGATCCCCTCGGCGGCATCGCAGGCATCGGGCACACGCGCTGGGCGACTCACGGCAAGCCGACAGAAGGAAACGCCCACCCTCATATGAACGACCGGGTGTCGGTCGTACACAACGGCATCATCGAAAACTTTCGAGAGCTCCGTGAAGAACTCGTACAAGCTGGTCACGCCTTCCAATCTGAGACGGACACCGAGACCATCGTTCACCTTGTCACACATTACATGGATAGTGGTCTTGATCCTGAAGCCGCTGTCCAGAAGGCCCTAAACCGACTAAAAGGCGCCTTCGCGCTCGGCATTATCTTTGCCGATCACGATGATCTGATGGTTGCTGCCCGGCAAGGCAGCCCACTCGCCATCGGGCATGGCGACGGCGAGATGTATCTCGGCTCGGACGCGATCGCGCTGGCCCCATTCACATCGGCTCTGACGTACCTTGAAGAAGGTGACTGCGCGGCGATCACGCGCAACGAAACACGCATCTACGACCGCGACGGAAACATCGTCGATCGGCCTAGAGTGACTTCGGTTGCCAGCGCCCTAACCATCGATAAAGGCAATCACCGGCACTTCATGCACAAAGAGATCCATGAACAGCCGGAAGTCATCAGCCATACCCTGACAAACTACATCGATATGGCCACCCAACGGGTCGACTTTCCCGATCTTGGTATCGATCTCGCAGCCATCGATCGCGTTACGATTTCTGCGTGCGGAACTGCTTACTATGCAGGTCTCGTCGCGAAGTACTGGATAGAAAGATACGCACGTCTGCCAGTAGAAATCGATGTCGCCTCCGAAATGCGGTACCGCGAGGCGCCACTGCCGGATACCGGATTAGCACTCTTCATCTCACAGTCTGGCGAGACCGCAGACACGCTTGCCACTTTGCGCTACTGCCGATCTGAAGGACAGAAGATTGCCTCGATTGTGAACGTCAGAACATCAACGATTGCCCGCGAGTCCGATGCCATCCTTCCGACGTTGGCCGGGCCCGAAATCGGCGTCGCATCAACCAAGGCTTTCACGTGTCAGCTCTCGGCTCTTGCCTGCCTAGCGCTCACGATTGCACGGGCACGCAACACGATCAGCGTGGAAGAAGAGCAAGAGATCGTTGCTGCTTTGACAGAGGTGCCTCGCCATATCGCAACCATGTTGCGCTCCGAAGCCAACTATAATGAACTTGCACAGGATCTATCCAAGGCAAAGGACGTTCTCTATTTGGGACGCGGCATCAACTTCCCAATTGCCATGGAAGGCGCGCTCAAACTCAAGGAGATTTCCTACATCCATGCTGAGGGCTACGCTGCCGGCGAGCTGAAGCACGGCCCGATCGCACTGATCGACGAAAAGATGCCAGTGGTCGTGGTCGCTCCGAAAGATGCCTTGTTCGAAAAAACCATCTCCAACATGCAGGAAGTGGCGGCCCGCGGCGGCCAGATGATCCTGATTTCCGATGCTGATCCCGACGAAGCAGGTTGCCCGCTGATGCAACATATCCAAACACCATCGGCGCACCCATTCGTCATGCCGCTGATCCAGGCTGTGCCTGTGCAACTCTTGGCTTATCATACAGCTGTATTGATGGGGACCGACGTTGATCAGCCAAGAAACCTTGCGAAATCGGTGACGGTTGAATAATTAGGCTTGATGATCATCAACAGTGGGGCAATTTTCGCCTCAATGTTAGAGTGTTATCAGTCTTAGGTGACGTTTCGGGGTTGGGAATTGATAGGCTCTCCAATGCAAGCGTGGAGATCAAAGCTCACAGTTACATGCATGACTGTCTGCCTCGCGGCAGCGGCTGGTATGACTGTCGTTCATGACGTGCGCGCACAAACTACCAAAAGCACCAGCCAGAAATCATCGGCTCTCAACCGCAAAGCGGCTCAGGCAGCGCTCCATGCAGGCTATCAGTCTTTAACGTCGAAGAAGACCAAGCAGGCGATAACGGAGCTGTCCCAGGCCATCAAATCAGGCAAATTGCGTTCCAGTGAAATGGCGAAAGCGCTTTATTATCGCGGTCAGGCCTACCGCGCGGCGAAGCGGCCGGCAGATGCCATCGCAGACCTTACCAGCGCACTGTGGATGAAGGGAGCATTGTCAGAGCGTGAGCGCAAAGCCGCGATGGCACTGCGCCAGAAAACCTATCAGCAACTCGGCGTCGCCGGGCCGGCATTGCCCTTCGGCAGCACCACGACGACTGAGACGACAGCGGCCAATCCACAGCCGCCCAAGGCACCAACGCCGAAGCGGCCAGCTGTAGCCAAGACCGCACCGACACAGAAAAAACCAAGCGGCACTTGGACCGCGCAAACATCGCCAACAAAGCCAGCAACCAGCTCGAATCCGCTTGCTACGGCCAGCAACGGCGTCACAAACTTTTTTAATAACTTGTTTGGCGGTGGCGCAAACACGACCCCGACAACCGGCAGTGTAACGACCCGGACTGAGACAGCTCGAACCACAACCTCTCAGCGTCCCGGTACTGGCACAATCCGAACGACAGTGACCCGAGCCCAAACACGCACTCCATCACCGCGACAACCAACGGGCAGGTATTTCATTCAGGTCGCATCAGTTCGTGATCCAGGTCAGGCGAAAACCCTTGCCAGCACCGTAACGCAACGCCATCAGGCACTCCTTCAAGGCCGGAAGCCGACTATCGAGACAGGTGTCCTCGGCAACATGGGCACATTCTATCTTGTCCGTATCCGAGCGTTCCGGACGCAGAACGAAGCAGCAAAACTCTGCCAGAAACTCTTGGCGAGTGGCCTGGACTGCCTTGTGAACAAAGGTTAGTCGCGGGATGAAATTTCCAGCGCCTTCAGTCTGATCAATCTCTTTGTGCAGCCGCGAATCCGAGCGTCAAAGCCCCACCACGGCAAAGTTGCCCTCGTGTCCCGCAGAGAATCGACCTGGACCGAGACGCCGGTCGAGATGCACAAACGCATCAGAGTCCCTTATATCCCCACGCTAGTGAGTTTCACGCATAAGTTGAAAGATGTGATCCTTTCGCACTGCATCAATTTCGAGTATCAAGTCTAGGGCTGAGCGACGATCAATGGTGAGCAACCAACCCAGGCGCAGATATGTCGACAGACGAGCCCTCCAATACCAAACCAAAGAAGTTGCAGGGGCGGCGCGCGGAACGACGGCAGCGCGCGCGTGATCGCAAACGGCGACGCCGCAAACCGTTTTCACTTGGTGCCCGGCTGCGCAATTACTTCCTGACAGGCCTAGTCGTTGTTGGCCCGATTACGATCACGATCTACATCGTTTGGTGGTTCATCCAGATCATCGATGCCTGGGTCAAGCCATTCGTTCCAGAGGCCTATGATCCGGACACCTATCTGCCGTTCCACGTCCCCGGCATCGGTCTGATTTTCGGGGTCATCGCCCTGATCGCAATTGGTGCTCTGGCAGCCAACCTGTTTGGCAAGACGATCATCAGTTTCGGTGAACTGTTCCTCGGCCGCATGCCGATCGTTCGCAATGTCCATCGCGCTCTAAAGCAGATCTTTGAATCCGTCATCACCGCGTCTGAATCCGGATTCATGGACGGCAACAACAAGGGCCCGCACAGGGTGGGCCTGGTTGAGTTCCCATCAAAGGGCATTTGGTCGATTGTCTACGTCACCGGAGAAGCGTCAGGCGCTATTATGGAGGCGCAGCCCGGCGGCGAAACAGATTTGATTGCCGCGTTCATGCCCACAGGCATGGTGCCGCCCACCGGCTTTGTCTGTTTCATCCCGCGCCGCAACGTCATCTTCCTTCCAATCAGCATGGAGGACGCGGCCAAGACGGTCGTCTCAGCCGGGATGTTTATGCCGGAGCAACAGGAGCAAATCAAAGCGATGCTGAGGCAGGCGAACGCCAGTTTGGATGACGTCACGCGCTGAGCCTGAATTGAGCACTCAAGAGGTTCTGCGACCAACCCAGACCCGTTGCCACCCTTAGGCAGCCCGGAACAATCGAACAGCCTCGTCACATTCAAATAGATAGAGCAATGTCCGTATGGCCGAGCCACGTTCTGTCTCAAGCTCTGGATCTTCCTCCAATACCTTCTGCGCATCGTGGCGTGCTCGCGCCAGCAAGTCTTCAAACCCCGGAACGTCGGCCACACGAAACTCCGGCATTCCACTTTGACGCGCACCTAACACCTCACCGCCACCTCGCAAATCGAGGTCTTTCTCAGCAATAAGGAAGCCGTCCTCGGTCTCGCGCATCATTTTCAAACGAGCTTCCGCGACCTGTCCCAACGGTGCCTTATAGAGCAACACACAATAGGATTGCCGCGAACCACGACCGACTCGCCCACGCAACTGATGCAGCTGCGCTAGTCCAAATCGTTCCGCATGCTCAATCACCATGATCGATGCGTTGGGGACGTTGACACCGACTTCAATCACGGTTGTCGACACGAGAATCTTTAGCTTGTTCTCCGAGAAAGCGGCCATCGTGGCGTCCTTGGCCGTCGCCGTCATGGCCCCGTGTAACAAGCCCACGTCTTTACCAAACACCTGCGCTAGGTGAGCTTGACGTTCCTCCGCTGCAGCCAGCTCTGAAACTGCAGAACTCTCGATCAACGGACAAACCCAATAGATCTGCGCACCATCGCTCACCGCACGTTTCAGACCATCAACAATCTCCTCAAGACGGTCAGTCGACGCCAAGGTCGTCTTGACCGGCTTTCGCCCAGCCGGCTTCTCGGTCAACTTCGATACTTCGAGATCCCCGTAGTGTGTCATGAGCAGTGTCCGAGGAATTGGCGTCGCCGTCATCGCCAAAACATTCGCACCGCCTTCGCGGCCTTTGCTCTGCAACGCCAACCGCTGGTGCACACCAAAGCGATGTTGCTCATCGACAACCGCAATCGCCAAGTCTTTGAAGACCACGTCCGGCTGGAACAGGGCATGCGTCCCAATCAGGATGTCTGTCTCCCCTGCAGCCACGCGCTGCAATGCACTCTTGCGGGCCGCCCCCTTCTCGCGCCCCGTAATGACATCAATGGTCAAACCCGCAGCCTCTGCGAGCGGTTCGATTGTCTCCAGATGCTGTCGTGCCAGAACCTCCGTCGGCGCCATGAGCGCTGCCTGTGCTCCCGCCTCAATGGCAATCGCCATGGTCATCAGCGCGACAACAGTTTTGCCGGATCCCACATCACCCTGAAGCAACCGAAGCATCCTGCTCTCTGCCGCCAAATCCGCCGCAATGTCATTGATGGCAGTGACCTGCGAATTCGTCATCTCAAACGGCAGCGCTTGCCGCAAGCGTTCCCTGATCCGACCATCCCCGTCGACACGACGGCCGCGTTGACGTTTGTTCTTCATGCGTACGAGACCGAGCGCGATTTGGCCTGCGAACAATTCGTCATAGGCCAATCGCTGCCACGCATCCGCGCCAGGCGAAACATTTGCTGGGTCCTGCGGAAGATGCAGCGCTTGCAGGCAATCCTTCAGCGGCGCCCAGCCCTGCGAAGCGCGGAAGCCGTCATCAATCCACTCGGGCAGATCCGGAAATGACTTCAACGTCTGGCGGCTAATCTTACCGAGCACTTTACCCGACAGTCCTGCCGTCAAAGGATAGACCGGTTCCAATAATGGCAGCTCGTCCCGCGCCTCAGGCGAGACAATATAATCAGGATGCGACATCTGGAGTTGCTCGCCGTACTTCTCCACACGACCAGACACGAACCTGACTTCGCCAGTGGGCAACTGACGCTCAACAAAGCTCCGCTCGGCATGAAAGAAAACCAAGTCCAGTTTGCCAGTCGCATCCTCACAGCGCACCTTGTAAGGCGCCTTGCGGTTCCCTCTTGGTGGCGCACGATGCTTGCGCACAACAACCTCGAATGTGGCAATCGTGCCCGGCACGGCGTCTGCGATTTGGGGTTGCGCGCGCCGATCGACAACACCCGTCGGCATATGCCAGATCAAATCGATGACACGCGGTTCGACGACGCCGGGCGGCAGCCGGATAGCCTTCTTGAGCAAGGTGATTACGCGCGGACCAACACCCTTCAAGGTCTGGGCAGACGCGAACAGCTCATTGAGAACACTCGGTCGCATCGCGCGGCCACTCTCCTTCTCATTCGACGCGAAAGTGCGCTGTTCAAGCACCCTTTGATGCTTGGTTTCAAGTGCAACACCAGTTATACCAACCTGCCAGACACGATGAGATTTGGCCAGTTGCGCCGTGCATAAGTACGTGCGCGAACACGCACATTTCTCACCATCCCAAACCGGCAGCTCACAACCACAGGCTCCCAATGACCGATGAAACAGACACTCGCCGCCGGCGCGCGAAATTTCGCGCAAATCACCGCGGCACCAAGGAAATGGACTGGATCCTAGGGCGCTACGCGGATGCTCACATCGACGAGATGGCCGATCCGGACCTTTCCACCTTCGAAGAGTTGCTCTCCATTCCAGATCCCGAAATCAATGAGTGGATACTGGATCCATCGACATATCCACAGGGACAATTCTTTGTGCTCCTGGAACGGATACGATCATTCCACAACATCTCAAAGACGCACTAAAAGTCTTAAGCTTGACGCGCCGATAAAGTTCGACCCAACGATATGAGCATCGCTACAGCCGAAACGGCAACTGCCGCAAAACCTGAGATCCACTTTACGTTCACGCCCGAAGGCATGGACGCGCTTGCGATCGCCCAGTTGCTGAACGATCAAACCAAACCCGAGGCGCCGGCAACATTGATCCACGTTGCCCGAGATGACCGCCGCCTTGATGCGCTGGAACGCGCACTGGCCTTCTTTGCGCCAAAAACACGTGTCGTTAGTCTGCCGGCGTGGGAAACGGTTCCCTATGACAGGATCGGACCGAACTCCGACGTCGTTGCCCGACGCATGACAGCCATGGCGCGCCTGGCGTTGCGTGCCGGCAAAGAACCAATGGTTCTGCTCACAACCGTCAACGCCATCCTGCAACGGCTACCACCTCGCCAATTCATTCGCCAAGCCATGCGTCAGATCGCACCCGGTCAACGCATCGACATGAACAGGCTGATGCAGCGGTTACAACTCGGTGGCTATATTCGCACCGGTACCGTAATGGAGCCTGGTGAATTTGCAGTCCGTGGTGGTATTCTTGATCTCTTTCCGCCTGGCCGCGTCAACCCACTTCGTCTGGATTTCTTTGGCGACACGCTTGAGAGCATCAAGACATTCGATGCCCAGACTCAGCGCACCAGCAAGGTCGTGCAAAAGTTCGTCCTGCTCCCAATCAGCGAGGTGCCACACAGCGAAGACGCAACGAAACAGTTTCGTCAGAATTATGTGGAACTCTTCGGTGGAGCCACAGGTGATGATCCGCTCTACGAAGCGGTCAGTGCAGGTCAGCGCTACCCCGGTATGGAACACTGGTTGCCACTATTCCACGACAACCTCGAAACTGTCCTAGACTATGCCGGCGATCATGTGAGCATCACGTTGGACGACATGGCCGAAGACGCAGTTCGTCAACGCTTGGAACTCATCACTGAACACTACACGGCCCGCGTTGACTCTCTCGAGACCTCAACATTCGGAGCCCCTCCCTACAAGCCAGTGCCGACCAACCGGATGTACCTGGATGAAGCTGAATGGCAGCGTTGCCTGAGCGAACTCGATGTCGGCTGGTTTCACCCATTCGATGTGCCACCACCAGCAGCCACGCGCAGCTTCAGTGGTGAACCCGGCCGCAACTTTGCCCCAGAGCGTCAGGCCAACGATGGAGATCTCTTCGGCTCCGTCGTCGGGCATCTTAAAGCCCACTTGGCGCAGAACCGCAGAACATTGGTTGCAGCCTGGACTCCTGGCGCCCGCGAACGCCTGATTAATCTAATCAAAGAACGTGGACTGCAAGACATCGAGAAAGTCGACACATTCCATGAAGCACTAGCATTGCCAGGCGGCACGGTTGGCGTCTGCATCCTGGGACTGGAACGCGGCTTCAGCGCTCCCGACCTGTGTGTGGTGGCAGAACAAGACATCCTCGGCGACCGTCTTGTGCGGCCACGTAAGCGCCTGAAGAAAGCAACTGACATCATCACCGAGGCGACTGCCCTCGCGGTTGGCGATCTAGTGGTGCACGCGGAACATGGCATCGGCCGCTTCGATGGGTTGAAAACCGTTACAGCACTCGGCAGCGCCCACGATTGCATCGAGATCAGTTACGCGGGCGGCGACAAGCTCTTTCTGCCTGTCGAGAACATCGAGCTGCTGTCACGCTATGGCTCGGACTCGCAAGGCATCCAACTCGACAAGCTCGGAGGCGCAGGTTGGCAGGCGCGCAAATCACGTCTCAAGCAGCGCCTGCTCGAAATGGCTGCCGAACTCATCAAGGTGGCGGCACTCCGAGAAATTCAGGAAGCCCCAGTCCTGAGCCCACCCGAGGGTGCCTACGATGAGTTTGTTACCCGCTTTCAGTTTGATGAAACCGAAGATCAGTTCGCCAGCATTGAGGCTGTGAACGAAGACCTCGCAGCCGGCAAGCCAATGGACCGCCTCGTCTGTGGCGATGTGGGTTTTGGCAAAACCGAAGTTGCACTGCGGGCAGCTTTCATCGCCGCCATGAGCGGCTACCAGGTCGCCGTCGTTGTTCCCACCACACTTCTGGCCCGGCAGCACTACCGCACCTTCAGCGAGCGTTTTGTGGGATTTCCATTGAAGGTCGCACAAGCGTCCCGGTTGGTTGGGACAAAGGAACTCAACGCTACCAAGGACGAACTCGCCAAAGGCACGCTCGACATCGTCGTCGGCACACATGCCCTCCTCGGCAAATCGATCAAGTTTCACAATCTCGGCTTGCTCATAATTGACGAAGAGCAGCACTTCGGCGTCGCGCACAAGGAGCGCCTGAAGCAGATGCGCGAAAGCATCCATGTGCTCACCCTGTCAGCCACGCCAATCCCGCGGACACTGCAGCTGGCGTTGTCCGGCGTCCGCGAACTTTCGATGATCACGACGCCGCCTGTGGATCGTCTGGCTGTGCGTACGTACATCTCACCTACTGATCCCGTCATCCTGCGCGAGGCGCTCCGTCGCGAACGTTATCGTGGCGGCCAATCGTTCTATGTGGTGCCGCGCATTACCGATCTCGACGACGTCTCTGAGTTTCTATCCGAGCATGTGCCGGAACTCCGCGTGGGTCGCGCTCACGGCCAGATGCCTCCGAGCGAAATCGAGCGCATTATGACCGCCTTCTATGATGGCGAGTTCGATATTCTACTATCAACCGCTATTGTTGAGTCAGGCTTGGATGTTCCAAACGCCAACACGATGATCGTGCACCGCGCAGACATGTTCGGCTTGGCGCAACTCTATCAGTTGCGCGGTCGCGTTGGTCGCTCCAAGACACGAGCCTATGCCTACTTCACGACTCCACCCGGCAAGAAGCTGACCGATGCCGCACAAAAGCGGCTCAAAGTTCTGCAGTCACTGGACACACTTGGTGCCGGCTTCTCTCTTGCCAGTCATGATCTCGATCTGCGTGGCGGCGGCAACTTGTTGGGCGAAGAACAGTCTGGTCATATCAAAGAGGTTGGCTTCGAGCTTTATCAGTCAATGCTCGAGGAGACCATCACCGCTCTTAAGGGTGGTCAGGATGGCCAGACCCAGGACCACTGGTCTCCTCAAATCTCGCTTGGCACAACGACACTCATCCCGGAAACCTATGTCGCCGACTTGCAGTCGCGCCTCGGCCTCTATCGCCGGCTCTCAACCTTGGAGACCAGGGCCCAGATCGATGAGTTCGGCGAGGAATTGATTGACCGCTTCGGCCCGCTGCCGGACGAGGTCAAAGGGCTACTCGATGTGATGGAAATCAAAGGTTACTGCCGCACTGCCGACATCGCACAAGTCGACGCGGGACCTAAAGGCGCTGCCTTCCGCTTCCGCAATGATACTTTCGCCAATCCAGAAGGACTAATCCGCTACATCGGACGGCAAGGCGCGAGCGCGAAAATTCAACCCGACCACAAGATGGTGTTCACGGCCGACTGGGAAAGAGACTCTGAGCGTATGTTGGGTGTCAGAGGCATCGTCCAGGAACTGGCAAAGCTCGCCGAGCGCGGCGACAAACCTTTGTCATAGCATTTGAAAGAGCTTCAGACCGTGTATGCTCGTAGCTGAATCAACAATTCAGCTGCGAAAGTATGATGATGGAAGTGACCGACGCCTTATGCGCGCAAATACTTGAAGAGCTACCCGAATTCTCACAGGTGCACGATCCCGAACTTCGAACAAAGAGTGTCTGGGCCTGGGCATTTGCAATTGCGAACTCAAGCTTCAAGTCAATCAAAGATATACCACCCTCCGGCAACCCAGGCACCAACGAGGCTGTCCGCGGCGATCAGACAGATCACCTGCGCGGGGTCACTCGCTTGGCGATCGGTATCGCCAAGGAAATGCAAGCCGCATATCCCGAGCTAGCCATCAACATGGATGTCATTGTTGCAGGCGGTCTGCTGCACGACGTTGGAAAGGCCTGGGAGTTCGATCCTGAAAACAGAAAGCGGTGGCGCGAAGAACAACGCACTTATGGCAAACCATCCATAAGACACCCTGCTTATGGCGCGCATATCTGCCTGACCGCTGGCCTGCCTGAAGAAATCGCGCACGTTGCGATGGCACACTCCGGCGAAGGCGAGCTTCTGGTGCGTAGCCTGGAATGCATGATCGTGCATCAAGCCGATTACATGTTCTGGAATACATTACTGGCAGGCGGCATGCTCAAGCCAGATACGGTCCGTCCCGCTCAGCAAAAGTACGTCAAGGATCTACAATATTGATCTCGCACAATCGTCACGTTGAGCGTGATGCCTGCTGGCTCGCGGCGAATGCCTGTTCCCAATTGCGACCGTCAAACGTCCGCACTTCAGGTTGTTCGGAATGGACATCAAAGTCGTCGAGTGTGTTGACGTTGACGATATACATATCGGGTGCGGTCCGCGGGTTCCCGTGTGTATGGATCCCGCACCTCGAGCAGAAGCAGTGCTTCGCCACCATCTTGTTGAACTGGTAGACCTCAACGTGATCTTCACCTGAGGTGATACGAAAGTCCTCTGGTTCCACGCGGGTCAGCAGGATGCCCTTCTTGGTACAAACCGAGCATGTGCACCGCGTGACTTTGCTGAGATCGGCTTTGATCTCGTACTTGACGGCACCGCAGTGGCAGCTGCCATGATACGTCTGCATCCCCATCTCCAACAAACTCTTTAATCGAACTGATAACCGTGGAAGACAAGTAAAGCAGAAGGGACCCACCAATGCCAATTGAACGACTGATTGTCGAAGACGAGAAGGCACCGTTCAGCCATTACTGCCATGTGGTACGCGCAGGCGACCACATCTGGCTATCCGGTATGGTCGGCATGACAAAGGAAGGCAACATTCCCGAAGACACCGTTGAGCAATTCAAGCTGGCTATGGCCACGATCGATAATTGCCTGAGAAAGGCGGGCGGCCTACCAGAACACATCGTCAAGGTACAAGTCTTTCTGACTGACATTTCGGAGCGCGCCGCCATCAATGTCGTGCGGCAGGAATACTTTGGAGACCATCGACCAGCCTCAACGCTGCTCGAGGTTTCGGCTTTGGTCGATCCGCGCTTAAAGGTCGAGATCGAGGCCGTGGCCTACGTTGGCCCTTAACGCGCCGGCTGTGTTGGTTTGATGAGGAATGATATCGGGATAGCCACCGCCGACACGGCTGCAAACAAACCAAATGTATTGAGATAAGCAATCATCGCGGACTGCCTTGTGATCTCACTAGAGACAGACGCCAATCCCGGTTGCGTCGCGATGTTCCAAGCGCCTGCAATCAGCGGCGTGGTGAAGTCAGGATTGAACGGATTCACCAGTTCAATCATGCGCGAATAGTTTGTACTCGTGGAACGGATGACTTCCGCAATGCTGATGGAGATAAACATACTCGACGAGACGTTACGCAGCAGATGAAAGACGCCGATCATTTCCGGACGATACTTCGGGTCAAGGTCAGAGAAGGCGACGACGTTCATCGGTACAAACACAAGCCCAATACAAACGCCCTGGAGTATCCCGTTCAACGCGAGCTCCATCGGCGTCACGTTCAGGTCGAAATGTGTCATCCAATAGCTGGCCAAAGTCAGAACGGTGAAGCCTGTCGCCATACTCAAGCGCGCATCCACCCGACTGGTGAACATCGCAACAAAGAAACCGATCAGGCCACCAATTCCCCGGCTGCCAACAACCAACCCAATCAACGCATCGGGATAGTCAAAGTGTTGGCGAAGGAGTGTTGGCAGAATGACCATCGGCGTGAAGTTCAACATCGCAAAAATTGATGACAGAACGAAACTCACCGACAGGTTCCGGCTCTTCAAAAGACTGAGATTGAGGAACGGGTTCTGAGCGGTGAAGCTGTGGGCGAGGAACACGTAGAAGGCCAACCCGGCGACAAACGCTGCCGTAACAATCTCATCTGACTCGAACCAATCCAGTCGTTGACCGCGAGCCAGAACATACTGCAGCGCGGTGACTGCAACGGAAAGTGAGAGAAAACCCGTCCAATCCAATCTGATGCGAGATGTCGCTCCATCGCGCGGCAAGGTGTAGACCAAGCCGACAGCAGCGACAGTCGCAATCGGGACCAGCATGAAAAACGCCCAGCGCCAACCATAGCTCTCAGCGATCAGCCCCGCGAAAGTCGGCCCGATAATTGGTCCGAGAACCACCCCCATTCCATTGATGCCAAGCACCATCTGATGACGATCGCGCGGCCACGTATCTAACAGAATGGCCTGCGTGAGTGGCACCGTCGGCGCTCCGATCGCGCCTTGGAAAATGCGCCAGAAAATCAGCGTTTCAAGACTGTCTGCAGTACCGCACATGAGGGTTGCGAACGCGAATCCTCCGGTACACACGCACATCACCGTCTTGCGCCCGAACCGCGCCACAAGCCAGCCCGTTGTCGGCGTCGCAATCCCAATGGCGAGGATGTTGAATGTGACGATCCACGAAATCTCATCGGCCGTGGTCGACAGCGCGCCTTGGATTTGCGGCAGCACAGTCGATACAACTAGGATCGTTGTGAAATACAGTGTCAGTGCCAGAATGCAGAAGAACAAAACTGCACTTCGGCCAAACAAAGTAAGTTCGTCTGAGGCGACTTGGCTATTCATGATCGTTAGCCGATAATTTCAGCTCATGATCGCACCATTCAGACGAAAAGAATAGCGTCCCGCCTGCGTGCTGCAATCAACCGGTCGATATCATGAACAGTGAAGCCGGCGCATCACGATGCACGCCAACAAACGCTACTTGGTTAACCACCACGTATTGAGGTCCACACCAAACAGTGGTGTTCTTTTTGGAAAGGACAACTTGCTGTTGGCTGCAACCCACTGCTTGGGATCGTGAAACAACGGAACGACAAAGTCGCCAGACAGCAGCACACGATCAAAGGCCCGTACAGCCGCTTCGAAGTCTTCCCTAGAGACCGCCTTGAGCATGTGTTCGATCATGGCGTCGGCGGCCGGGCTCTTAACGCCGGGATAATTGAAGCTGCGTTGCACATCCGCATACTTGCTATTCCAGCGATGGATCTGCTCATTGCCCGGAGACAACGATGCTCGGTAGCGCCACTGGATAATGTCAAAGTCAAACGTTCCGAGTCGGGCCCAGTATTGCGAACTCTCCATCTGACGAATGGTCGGCTTGATGCCGAGCTTCTTGAGGTCTGTGGCGAATGCCAGTGCTAGACGCTCCTGCTCGGAAGTCGTGACTAGAAACTCCACGGCAAATGGCGCGCCCGTTTTCTCGCTGACCAGATTGCGTCCAGCAAGCTTGTAGCCAGCCTGTTTGAGCAGACCAAAGGCTGCACGCAGTTGCTGGCGTCGTGCCTTTCGGTCGGTCGCTTCAGGTGGCCGCCAGGTACCGTCAAGGACAGAGGGCTTAACGACGCCGTCGAATGATGCGAGCAGCGCGCGCTCCTTGGGACTGGCCGCACGACCCGTCGAAGCCAGGGCGGATCGAGAGAAAAAGCTGGTCGACCGCGCATAACGATCGTGGAACATCTGCGAATTTACACGCCGCGCGTCGAACGCCAGTTGGAAGGCTTGCCTGACACGCTGATCGGCAAACACCTTGCGGCGCGTATTGAACACGAACCCCGCCATGCCGGCTGGAAGGCCGGAGGTAAAAGTGTGCTTGGTGACCTGACCGGCCTTCACAGCCGGAAAATCATAACTGTCGATCCATCGCGCGGGATCGGACTCGACGCGATAATCAAGCTTGCCGGATTTGAAGGCTTCAAACAATGCCGTCGTGCTGCGAAAGAAATCGTAGCGGATGGTATCAAAGTTATAGATCCCGACACGAGCCGGAAGCTTGGCTCCCCAATAGGACGGATTGCGCTGGTACGTAACAGCCCGACCAGGATCGACATTCGTAATCCTGTAAGGCCCGCTCCCAACCGGAAACTGCAAGCTTGTCTGCGTGAACGTCTCCGGATCGATGGCATGTTTTGGCAATATCGGCATCAACCCCATAATCAGGGGAATTTCGCGGTCTCCGTCAGGACCAAAAGTGAACTTGATCGTTCGCTCCGAAACAACGTCGACCTGCGCCACTTTGCTGTAGTGGCTGCGCATAAATGGCCGACCTTTGCTGCGTAGTAGCTCCAGCGTGAACGCGACATCGGCCGTCGTAACAGGCTTGCCATCAGAAAACCGGGCAGCCGGATTCAAGTGAAAGGTTATCGATCTCCGATCATCCGGCATCTCAACGCTCTTGGCGAGTAGGCCATAAAGCGAAAACGGTTCATCCGCGGATCGTGCGAGCAGGCTTTCATAGACAAACCCGCGAATACTTGCCGGCGTAACGCCTTTGACGATGAATGGATTGAGATTATCGAATGTCCCAACCTGTCCAAGGACAATACGGCCGCCCTTCGGTGCATCAGGGTTAACGTAAGGGAAGTGAGTAAAGCTGCCCGGCAGTGCCGGAGCTCCATGCATGGCGATACCGTGCTGCGCAACATCACCCGACGTCGCCGAATTGCTCCAAGCCAGCAAGCCAAGAACGGCAATCAGAGCGCGCGCAAGCATAGCAGAACCTCGATGTTTTCTGGTCTCTAGTAGGCGATGGCCGACAATTCCTGCGACACATGCCACCACATTACGGACAAGGTAAGGTAGCAAACTTGTCGCTCCCCCGGACGCGTGGCCGCTGGGCAACGAAATCCACACGTTTAAGGCGTGTGGCAAACTTGATCGGAAGTTAGCCATTGGATTGCCTCATTCGAGCCGTTACTCCGCCTCTGTCGGCAGCGAACGGACAACACCGGCTGCTATCGAATTTAGCTAGAGAGCGTGGGGACAAGCGACTACAGTCGCTGATGCAACAATTCGGAGCGTTACATGATGAGACTTAGCGAAGTCAGCGGATACGGATATCACCTGACGGTAGCTCTGGCCGCGCTGGTCGGCGGAAGCTTACTGAGTGCTGGGACAGTACAAGCGCAGAAGAAGAAAGCTGCTGCTGGACAACAAAGTGCCTGGGTCAAGCTCTGTGAAGCGCCAACTCTGTCCAAAGCTAAAAAGGGCGGAGGGCAGACCCAGGTAAAGAAGAACATTTGCCTGACACACCATGAGCGTCTCGATGGCAACACGGGCATGGTCATTGTTTCAGCCGCTATTCGGCGGGTTGAGGGGCAAAAAGATCCAAGCCTGATGGTCATGGTGCCTCTCGGCATGGCGATCCCCCCCGGCATGAAAGCCGCTGTCTACAATAAGGATCAGTGGGCGCGCGCGCAGAAGAAAGAAAAAGTAGCCGACAAAGAGCTGAAGCCGATCTCGCTGAAGTACAGCCTATGCCATCCCGCTGGCTGCACGGCAGAAATCAAAATTACGGAAGCTGTCGTAAAATCAATGAAGACCGGCGGCGGTCTCATGGTGTTGGCCCTGAACGCAACCGGCAAGCCAGTGGCATTTCCTATTCCACTGACAGGTTTTACGCAGGCACACGATGGCAAGCCTGTCGACAACAAGGTTTACAGCAGTGCACGCGCCAACCTGATGACCCAAATCCGAGAGCGTATGCGGGCACGGATCGCTCAACGAGCTGCTGGAGGCAGACTGCCGGAACCGAAGAAGAACTAAGGCTGCCTGCTTGGAGCATTGACGCTCAAGTGGACTAAATTCAATGCCGCGCCGAGGTTCTCTGGCGCGGCTTTTTCATATCCGAGCAGCAATCGTAGTAGGCAAGCCCGCAAGCAGTTCAGCTCTCTAATGCTCCTGCAGGTAGATTGCACGCAGCTCCCCGTCATCACCTTCCATAAACATCTCCGTCACCTGCGGGTGACGCAGCGGGGCACCGCTCGTGTCGGGCAACAAGTTCTGCTCAGACACATAAGCAATATACTCAGTTTCAGCATTCTCTGCGAGCAAGTGGTAGTAGGGCTGATCCTTGCGCGGGCGAACATCTTCGGGAATCGACAGCCACCATTCCTCTGTGTTCGCAAACTCCGGATCAATATCGAAGACCACGCCACGGAATGGGTATATTCTGTGCTGCACAATCTGGCCCACAGAAAACTTCGCTTGCTTCATCATCCAATTCAACCGAACTCGTGCTCTTTACGGAGTATGATGTGACCGCTGATGAAGTTCCGTCAAGAGCCAGACGCCCAAGTCGGTCGATGAGCCTCATAGCTTTTCGAGAATGGCGGCACACAGATCACATTAGGCACCGTAAACCTTGGCCAACTCAGGATCCTTGGCAATAACCAGATCCGCAAGTTCAACAATGACCCGCGCCTGCTTCCAGGTCGCGTCGTCCTGCATCTTGCCATCGAGCATAACAGCCCCGGTACCATCTGGCATCGCCTCCAGAATGCGTCTGGCAAACCCGACTTCCTCTGGTTCCGGAGAAAATACTCGTTTCGCAATGTCTATCTGGCTGGGATGAAGCGACCAGGCCCCAGCGCAGCCCATCAAAAATGCATTTCTGAACTGCGATTCACAGGCGCTAGGATCTGAGAAATCCCCAAACGGCCCATAAAATGCTTTGATTCCATTGCGTTGACAGGCATCCACCATCTTCGCCACCGTGTAGTGCCAAAGGTCCTGCTGGTGGAATGTTCTGTCACTTGAACTGTTGCTGCCGCTAGCAGGCTCATCACCCAGCACTCCATAGGCCGGATGCCCGCCGCCAACACGGGTCGTCTTCATGCCGCGCGACGCCGCAAGATCAGCGGGGCCAAGACTCATGCCGTGCATGCGCGGACTGGCGGCGGCGATTTCTTCGACATTCGAAACGCCTTCCGCTGTTTCGAGGATCGCGTGAATCATGATCGGACGTCTAATCTGCTGCTGCGCTTCCAACTGCGCAAGCAATTGATCCAAATAATGAATATCCCAAGGGCCATCAACCTTCGGCAACATGATGACATCGAGCTTGTGACCCGCGTGGGTCACGACCTCCAGGATATCATCAAGACCCCACGGCGAGTTGAGGCAGTTGATCCGCGTCCACAGACCTGTCTCACCGAATTCATTGGCCTTTGCCATCTCGATAAATCCACGGCGAGCGTCTTGCTTGCTATCGGCGGGTATCGCATCTTCTAAATTGCCAAGAACGACGTCCACTTTCGGTATGATGGAACCCAGCTTAGCGGTGATTTTCTCCGAGTGCGGCGGAATGAAATGGATCATTCTTTCAAGCCGTGTCGGCAACTCCGTCATCGGCGCCGGTGCACCGATGGCAAGCGGTTTAAAGAAGTTTGCTGCTGTTCGCTGGTGTGGCATTCACATGCTCCGACTTGTAACCCGCTTCAATTGCTGCGGCGCAGTATTTCAACTTAGTGCACTGCACACAATGCCCATTCGCATCGCTGATTAACTCCAGCGACGGTTCGACCACATCCATTGCTCCGGATGCTCTTTGATCCACGTCTCAAACTGGATTTGCATCTGGGTCATCATCTCGCGGACATCGGCCGACTGATTTGCTGACCGCGGAACCCTCAGTTCCTTCAATTGGATGGTAAAGCGGCTCTCATCACCAATGCGCAAGCACCGCGCCATCCACACGCGCGCACCAACCCGACGCGCAATCATGGCGCCTATGGCCTGCGTTCTGGCATCCCGCCCGAAAAACGGCACCGGGATCCCACTGCGATCATAGAGATCACAGACCATTCCGAGCTGACCGCCCCGTCGCACGAAATCAGTAATCAGTCGCGCAGTTCTTTGGTTGTCTCCGTGATCACCTTCAACCTTCCCCCGGCCAAACAGACCACCCGGATATATGTCGGCCCTCTGATCGCGAAGATACTGGTCTACATATGGATTATTGACTGAACGATAGACAGCACCAGGCTTTTTGCCGCCCATTGTCATCGGCCAAATCGCGAGCTCCCAATTCCCCATATGGAGGGACACACCAACGATTGGACCGAATTTGTTGATATAGCGCTCGAACACGTGAGCATCTTCAACTTGGACCCGGCCTGGTTCGGCGAGAATTCGATCGAGCTGCATTGTCTCCGCCATGACCCGGCCGAGGTTTTCCCAATGAGCCAACGCAATCCGTTCACGCTCCGCCCTTGCCATTTCAGGGAACGCAACCGCCAGGTTTTCAAGCGCTCTGTTGTGCCGCTTCTTCGCAATCATCGGAGCCAAGAAGCGCCAGGCACGTGCAGAAAGCTGAACGCTGCGCCGCAAACCAAAGGACCGAACGATCGCAACGATCGACCGCAAAAAAAAGTATTCCGCTCGGAATTGGAGGTCGCGGAGGTCCGGCCGTCCAAACATGCTCAGCAGGCGCATTCGAGCCGTCGTCTCCGCAGTTTCGTCTCAATCATGCATAAGACGCCAACAACTGCGTCCGGCAGTGACCCTTGCAGCGTCGAAACAGCCGGGTCAAGTCGCCGGCATGACGCGCCAAAACTATCACGATTCCTGATTTTTCGATTGCAAAGGAGAAGATGCGCCCATACCCAAACGCATAATTTGGCGCTTGAGCGCAGGAAGATGGTTGATCGCATGAAGCGCCGCACCACGCGCGAGATGTGTCGGCCACAGCGGCGACAACAGCATATTATTCATGAAGTTGACACCCGCAGATCGGCTGGTGACATCAAACCGGCGTTCCTGGTCATACGCGCCGAGCATCGCGTCTGATCCAAATCCGCCCGGCTCATCCTTGAATTGTTCGGCAAGCCGAATGAGCGATGCCACATCACGAAAGCCAAGGTTTAAGCCCTGCGCCCCGATCGGTGGGAAGACATGTGCGGCCTCCCCAACCAGCGCAATGCGTTGACCGGCCATCTTCTGTGTGGAGAGGCTGGTTAGTGGAAACATCTGCAAGCCTGTCACATGATCAACAGCCCCTAAAAGCCCATGCAATCTATCTTCCAACTTGCTGTTGAATGTAGTGCCTTGTTGCTCAACCAAGCGCTTCGCTTCCGCCTGCGTTTCAACCCAGACGAGACTGCTGCGGTTTCCGGCCAACGGTACCGTCGTAAATGGCCCCGATCTCCTGTGGAACTCCGTCGAGACATGATTATGCGGTCGGCTATGGTCAAAAACGCAGGTTATCGCCGCTTGATCGAGGATCTGCTGGGAGATCTGCACGTCCATCGCCCGCCGACAGACAGAGTTCCGACCATCTGCACCAACGACCAGCTTCGCGCGGTATTGCAGACCGTTGTCTAGAACAACAGCTGTGAAACCATCCTCGAGCCGTAGTTCTTTGACCAATGCACCGGAAAGCAAATGACATGAGCCCTCATCCTTGATTGACTCCCACAAACCCGCCGTAACATCGGCGTTGGCTACGTTCCAACCAAGCGCTTCCAGGCCCAGTTCGCGCGCCGTAAACAGAACTTCGGGAGCTCGCGGCCAGCGAGCGGTATCATCGATAATCCGTATCGCACTAATTGCGGTGGCACTGTCCGCAAGATGCCGCCAAACCGCCATATTGCGGAGCAACTCGACACTCGGGTTTAACAGCGCCGCAGTTCTTGATTTCACCGCCTCGGAGGCGACTGGTGCATACTCGCCACACACTGCCGTACGCGATCCTAGGCGTGACAATCCAATGGCCGCTAGCAGCCCCGTACTACCGGCCCCAACAACGATTGCATCGAACTCAATATCTGCTGTCATTTAAAAAAGTCGCCTATAGCAGAGGTTGAGCAAAAGTGTGCCAAACACGCATCAATACAGCCTTATCGGACGCCTCAATGATGATTACAATATTGAACTCTCAGCAGTATTTTCAATGATCCAAAGGCGAAAGAAAACATATTGCGCAGGCCTCGACTCATCAAATTCCTGCCATATTTACCGCTCAGCTCATCGGTCAATCTACCCGGTCAACAGGCGATCAGTTGCAAGCCAGCAACATAACTCGAATCAAGTTGTTCACATCGTTCGTTACCAGTTGCTACTCAGAAACGAGTTCGGTTAGAGCTATTGTCAGCAAGGTCGTGGAAGTGAGTAGTTGTTGCTGTCACTTTAAATCGGTCTAGCCCCAGCCTCGCGCTGGAAACCATGCTCAAGAGTACGGGCATTAGTCAAAGTACGAGTTGTTCGCTTGAGTATTTTGAGTTCTCAGCTTTCGGGGCTGGGTAGGGTCCTGTGGCGTAAGTCAATGGAGTGAAAGTATGATCGGGGGACTGTTTAAGTCATCCAGCCGTGTTGCAGCACTTGCAGCAGCTGGTTTTCTCTCGGGTGGAGTAGCAGCACAAGCAGCCGACCTTGGTGGCAACTGCTGTGCAGATCTCGAAGAGCGTGTTGCTGAACTGGAAGCAACAACAGCTCGCAAAGGAAATCGCAAGGTTTCTCTCACCGTTTCCGGACACGTTAATGAAGGCGTTCTGTTCTGGGATGACGGCTATAACAGCGACGCTTACATTGTAACCAATGTTCAGTCGCGGACACGTTTCCGTTTCAAGGGTAGCGCAACAATCAATGCTGATTGGTCTGCAGGCTTCCTCCTTGAAATGGGCATGACTAATCCAGGTTCAAGTCTGAACGTTGACCAGGATGATGATACTGCCAAGCTCGGTGACGGCATCGATGTTCGCCACCAGGTTTTGTTCGTTAAGTCGAAGACTTACGGCACCGTGCATCTTGGTCACACATCGGATGCGACGGACGGCATCACGCAAATCTGCTTAGGCTGTAAGTCTGGCAACTACGCTGGCGTTGCTGGTGGAGACCTTTACGACGCATTCACCCTTCGCACAGCTGCTGGTGGACCAAACTCCGGAACCACGACTGCAGGTCAGTACCTAGAATCTGCCGAAGGCACACGCCAGGCAATCGTAAAGTATACGTCTCCAACTGTTGCCGGCTTTAGCCTCTCCGCAAACTGGGCAGACCAGGCAGTCGGACCAGACGGTGTTGGCGTTGCATTGCGTTACGCAGGCGAGTTTGGTGCTTTCCGCGTTGCTGCAGGCATCGGATATGAAGATCAAAACAACCTGAACACACTCGGTGGTTCGATCTCTGTCGCTCACGTACCAACCGGCCTGTACATTGCTGGTGGTGCTGGTGAAGAAGGTGGCCTGGATGGTGACGGCGTAACTGGCGATGACACAATGTGGCACGTCATGGCTGGCATCAACACCAAGCTGAACTCGCTCGGCAAAACGCACTTCGGTGGTTACTACGGTAATTTCGAGCTGCGTGCTGATGGCCGTGAAGCTGATGCATGGGGTCTTGATATCACGCAGAAAATCGATGCTGCTGCAATGGATATCTACATCCAATATCACAACCTTTCAGCGTCAAACGACACAGAGGGTGACCTGGAAGACCTGCAGATCATCTTCGCAGGCGCAAAGATCAGCTTCTAATATTAGTTGATGGACTAAAACAGTCTCAGATCGAGGCTTGGGAAAGGGAGGCAAAAGCCTCCCTTTTTTCTTTGATGTACGGGTTCACGACTGCGGACAACAGTCCCTCACTAGTACGTCAGGCAAAATGGACAGCCCGTTGAGCGACAAGGCACACCCGGCCAACCCGCTTCAATTCTACCAGGTCCAATTTGGAGTCCCGCAGCTCGTGAGTAGCCAAATTCAAAAAATGATGCTCACCAAGCTGACATATCTAACCGTTCTATCGAGTCCATCCAAGCAAACTTAAGCAATTCAAGGATAGGCGTACGGTTAACTAATGTGGATCGTTGGGAAGGCAGCAACGGCACGGATACAAGTGCGAGAATCCAAGGCCCATCAAACTCATCTGCACCCTACGGTGACCTGACAGTTTACTGGTTCTCAGCATTCCTCGACGACAAGCTCAGAGAAATAGTGTTGTTTGAATGGACCATCGCTGGCACCGCGTTGCGGGCTAGCTAGTATTGAAGTGATAGTCAAAAAGATTCAAAAGTCCTTAAAGCTAAGCGCGAATTTCACAAAGCTATCAATCCGCTCTCGAACTTCCAGCTCCAAGATCAACTCAATTCCCGAAGTGCGAACCAACAGTCTCGTCGCGCGTAAGCGAACTTACTTCATAAAAAACAAACAACTAGCAACCCAACCCGTCGCCGCCGATAGCTATGTCTTAATGTTGCCTCACCTTAGCCATGACTGTGGCAGAAAGGCATTCCGTTGCAACTATGCAACCATTACGCCGAATTACCGGCATAAGATGTCAACCTAGTTTGCTTGCCGAGGAATCCTCGCATACAACCGAACCCACAGTATGAGTCGTGCGGCAACCCAATAGGGTCGCAATGTGATCGGTCAGATAGCTTAATCATCTTACCGGCACCGCAGGGAGCAAGCCCGGCGTAGTTTGAGCCGCACTCATAGTTTCCGAGTCTGTAGAGCGTTGTAATTCGCGTCCGGTCCGAGCCGCGTGCGCACACGCGCGTGCGTGCCGTTCGGTCTGGGCACGGGCTGTCGCCGGGCAGCGCGTGATGCTTTCTGCAACAACCGCAACCACAGATGTGGAGAATATCATGATTGGGGGACTACAGAAAACGGTCAGCCGGTTTGCCATCGTCGCCGCTGCAGGCGCGATGTCTTCAACCGCTGCAATGGCTGCCGACCTTGGCGGCAACTGCTGTGCTGACCTTGAAGAGCGTGTTGCTGAACTCGAAGCAACAACTGCTCGTAAGGGCAATCGCCGTGTTTCGCTGACCGTATCTGGTCACGTGCACGAAGCGATCGTCTTCTGGGATGTTGACACACCAAGCAACCCAACCAACCTGGCGTTCGCAACCAATGAATCTAACGTATACATTGGTACGCACAACGCATCTCGTTCGCGCTTCCGCTTCCGCGGTTCTGCGAACATCACAGGTGATTGGTCTGCTGGCTTCTATATGGAGTTCGGTGTTCGCCGTAACAACCTGGCCGGTACCACCCAGGGCGACTCTCGCCTGACAAGCGGTATCGACATTCGTCACGAAGCTCTGTACCTCAAGTCTAAGACTTACGGTACATGGTGGGTAGGCTGGACCTCTTCTGCTGCTGACGGCATTACCGAAATTTGTATCGGTTGTGGCCTGGGCAACGGTCCTGACTTCTCTGATGACATGGGTTCGCTCGTAGCTGGTAACGGTGCATCATTTGCTGCACATGCTTCAGCTGCTGGTGCTTTCTCTGGTGAAGGCGACCGTCGCAACATGGTCCGCTACATCTCACCAACCTTCGCTGGTTTCGTCTTCTCGTCTGCATGGGGTGGTGACGACTTCTACGACGTCGCACTTCGTTATGCCGGTGAATTCGGCTCAATCCGCGTCGGTGCAGGTGTTGCCTACCAGAAGGACACCAACGGTGTTGACTCTGCCGGCATCTCCGGAAACTCTTGCACAAACTCTGGTGCTTCTGGCGACCGTGATTGTGAATCGATCGGTCTGTCGGTGTCTGCACAGCACGTTCCAAGTGGCTTGTACTTCGCATACGCGTTCGGATACAACCACGACAACTTCGCTGTCACTAACGACACCAACACTGGTCACCACATCACAGTCGGTTTGAACCGCAAGCTGAACTCACTGGGTAAGACCAACTTCTGGGGTATGTACACAACGAACGATCGTGAAATCGGGCTGAACTCTACGCTCGACGTATACGGCTTCGGTGTAGACCAGAAGATCGACGCAGCAGCTATGGAAATGTACCTCTGGTACAAGCACATGGAAGCTGAGGTCAACGGTGTTGAAACCGGTGAATCTGACCAGGTCGTACTTGGTGCACGGATCAGGTTCTAAGATTATCGCAAGACGATCTAGAATTGGAGAAGGGGGCTATTTAGCCCCCTTTTTCTCTGTCTGCATCCGATACAGTTATCCGTTGCTGCTCTGCAACATGACATATCTGATACACTCAGACAGTGAAACTTTCATCTGATGTTAAGTGCTGTGGAAACAAGATTGCTGAAACATTAGGTAATAGTTCAATATCAGACGACGGTCATCACAACGGCCATCTGGGGTACCAAGACCAATGCGGTATTTTAGTGCAATCGCCAGTACTTTAGTAATGTTGAGCATTTTCAGCGCGGCACCTGCTATGTCGTTTCAGCAGGAACGTGTCGGTGCCTCACCAGCCGACGCAACCAGTGCATCGCCATCCGCTGCTGCAAGTTCAAGCAACGCGACCACTAACTTGGTTGGTTCTGATGCCGCATCATCAAAGAGCAAAGACGAAAGTGGTGCAAAGATCTCGATTCCTGGTCTCGGGACGGTAGGCGTATTGCCCAAGATGGACTTCGGCTTGGAGCTTCTCTACGGAGGAAATCAACCGAACGAAGACGTCAGAGAACCAAAAGAAGAAACTGATGATCTTCGAATTCGTGGCTCCATCAAGCACCGCTTCTAGCAACAGTCATCCATTCGGTACAACGTTTCACGGACTGCAGCGCCAAAGGTTATGCCTTTGGACGCAACAGCCATGCCGTTGTCATCACGAGGCATAGGAAAACGCCCGGTATCACAGCCAGCGCATACAAATCAGTGGCAAGGACACCGGCGATGGCTGCACATAGGATGGCAGCGAAGGCTTCACACAGAGTTGCAGCCTTGGATGCCGCTTGTCGCCGGCGAAACAGGCTCCGCTTGGCTTGAACGTGAAACATCATTTGGATGACGATCGCACACGACGTGCCCAACAATGTACCGAGTAAAGCAGCTGCGGCACCCCAAATGGACAAAAATGCCAAGCCAATGAGAAACGGCATCGCGACCAAGCCAACAAGCAATAACACGGCACAAAGCTTCGCCGTCACGCGTGAGTGATTGGAGACCGGCGCCGTTGCCATCAGATCCGGCGCATCTTCGCCAGATATCGCGAGCCACGCTAACCCACCGGCCAGCTGGCTGATTGCCATAACGACGACTGGTCCAATGATCGCTGCCATCGGGTTGTTTTCGCCAAACGACACCCACAACATCAAACCCGGTGGAACCAGATAGAAAACCTGCATCAGGGTCTGCGAAACCAGCCACGGATCACGAGCCAACAATCGCCACTCTTTGATCATCAAAGATGCGCGGACGGATCGGGTCTGAACCGGGCGCAAACCAGAGTTTAGCGCCTGTTTCGGTTGGCCAATGTTAGCTGCCGTCAATACATGGCCACGAAATCTTTGGCTGCCAAAACACGCAGCCAAGCCCAGTGATACAACAGCGAAGGCCACGAGGAGACAGACTGCGCTGAGCTCACCAGTCACGGCATGACCGACCACCCACGCGGTTGAACCAGCATCTGGGGCTAGCGACCTGAGCCAGTCAGAAGATAACACCGATAGACGCGATACATTACCAAAACCAACGATCGCAACAGCTTGAATTCCAATAAGGAACGACGCGCTGACAATCGCCGCCGTGACTTGCGCTACAAGTCGTGTTCGACGCGCAGCAATCACTGAGAACAAGCACAGAACAATGGCTGTTGCGAGGGCGGTCGATATCATGCCCAACGATAGCACCACCGCATAACCGCCGATCCAATGCCACCCATCCAAAGCGATAGCCACATTGATAAATGGCGCGAGGAACAAGCCACTCATCGCCGCATTGCTGGCAGCCAGCATGATGAGGCGAACGGCGAACAGGTGGCCTGCTGGAGACGGAGATGAAAGAATGAGATCGAGATCATCGCGTGTGTAAAATGCCCGCGTCACCATCTCCAGTGCCTGTGACAGCATCATCGTCAACGCCAGCAACGCGCCACCGGTGAGCACCAGCAACGCCGCCTTTGACACAACGAAGCCGCCGACCAAATGTGCGTTCAAAATGTGATAGGCGAGGCCATGCAACCCAACCGTCAGCCCCAAGAGCACTGCTGCGATACCGGTATTTCGCCATCGATGGGCCTTGCCAAACAACCACGACCAATCCCGCCAGGCCAGACGAAGCTCATGTGCTGCAAACCACTGGAGAGACGCCACGCTGTTCATGCGACGACCGCGCTAGCGTGCAACGCATCAGCCGTGCTCTCATCCTCCGCAACGATCTGCAAAAAGATCTCTTCGAGCGTCTGATCCCTTCGACCTTCTCCAGCACGCAACTCATGCAGCGCTCCTTCCGCCAAGAGCCGCCCATTGCCGATCACGCCGATACGATCTGCCATCCGCTCGGCGACCTCGAGGATATGGGTCGTCATAATGACCGTCACGCCGCTGGCGACAAGCTCCCGCAGAACGGCCTTCACCTGGCGCGCGGACCCTGCATCCAGACCGGTGAGTGGTTCGTCCAGGATGATCAACTTCGGCTGATGCAGGAGCGCACCGGTCAAAGCCACCTTCTGGCGCATCCCTTTAGAGAACCCCTGACAGCGTTCCCCGGCATGCTGGGCGAGACCAAATTGCTCGAGAAGTGCCACGGCTCGGAGCTGCGCCACATTCGGATCCATGCCCCACAGCCCGGCGATGAACTCAAGGTATTCAATCGGCGTTAGCTTATCGTAGATCATCGGCTCATCCGGAACCCAGGCCGTGATCCGTTTCGCTGAAATCGGATCTCTGAGGGCATCGGTCCCAAAGACCGAAATCGATCCAGCATCTGACTGCAACAAGCCAGCAACCATCCGGAGGGTTGTCGTCTTGCCTGCACCATTGGGCCCAAGCAACGCATAGAATTCGCCCTGACGAATGTTCAAGGAGAGATTATCGACCGCCGTGAAGTCATCGAACGACTTAACCAGACTGGTCACGTGAAGGGCGGGTGGCAGTTTATCTGTACTCAGGATCATGGATAGCCAATACGCATATACATCCTCACGCAGCGCACTTTATGCTGCTGCAACACGAACGCATCATGTTAGAAGAAACCTATTGACCTTGAGTGAACGAAGACACCGCAACTGCAATGACTAACCGTATCATTCCACGCATCGATTAATTTGAACGGCTAAGATATTGGGAGACATTCAATGGGCGAGAACCAGCGTTTTGAACCAATATCGATCTTGCTGACCAGGTTTCCCAACTACCAACCGATGGTCACAGGATGGGTGGTCAGTCTCACAATCGTCATCGCTTTGCTTGGAGCCAACGTGACGCCAGCCCGTGCCTACGAGAACCACCAGATGTGGGAAAAGGTGCGAGTGCAGGGCAAGCTCTGCATGAAGAACCACGAGCACTATGGCAAGAGCCCGCCATGGGTGACCAAAAAAGGCGCCATAGCCTATGCCCATCGACAGTGGGAAGGCTTTACAACCTGGGAATACGGCAAAGCCTGGGGCAAGCTTAGATTGGCGGTTGGCAAGCGACAACGCTGCGAACAGTCCAATGGCCGCTGGGTCTGTTCCATCATCGCCAGACCCTGCCGAAGATAACCGCGACACAAGCCGAAAAGACCTCTCCCCCCCAACACCAAGGGACAATGCGAGTGCCTACGGTAGCAAGTGGAAAAAAATCTCCCGATTGTGACATAGGTAACAGCCCCGCGCTCAAGCATCGGCCATAGTGCCTTCATCAGATCAGGGCGTTCCCCCTCCCTTCCGCTCTGGTCTTCCTCCCCCTCCCTTGCCAAGGCCGCTGGTCCCCCCGACCAGCAGCTGTATTTTTTTTTGGCCCGTTAGGATCGAGTCGAATTCTTCCACTCGTCAGGGCGAAGCAACCAAAAACGGCTGGGCAAGCTGAGCGCAACGCCGATAATCCATAAACGAGTGCGGGAAAGTCGCTGGCAGAGCCAGCCATCTGGCGGAGGGGGTGGGATTCGAACCCACGAGACGCTTTCACGCCTGCCGGTTTTCAAGACCGGTGCCTTCAACCACTCGGCCACCCCTCCGCATGCGATGCTCTTATCCCGGCTGCAGCCGGGAACAACGCGGAAGACATCGTCTAACGGTGTTTCCGGCCAATCTCAAGCCTCACCTCAGGCCGGATTGCCGCAGATCCACAGTCTGAGCACCAACTCCATGAGCGGTAGCCCCCCGCCACAACCCCGGATTTGTCCGGGCACAAGACTCCCAACTTCTGGGGTCATCTGCTAGATCTAATACAACAGACCCGACTCACGGATGCGTGCGTAAAGGACTAACGTAAACAACGTTCAAACTTCGCTTTGAGGCAAATATGCGCTACGGGCCGCTTCACCTCTTCATCGGACTGCTGATCATACTTTGGACTGTGCCCGCCACAGCCCAAAAGAGTGGCTTCAAGTCGAAAGCCAAGCGCGCAATCCTGATCGAATATGCATCCGGTAGCACACTCTACGAAAAGAATGCAGACGACCTTATTCCACCAGCAAGCATGAGCAAGTTGGTAACGCTGGCTGTTGTATTTCGTGCTCTCAAAGAGCGGAAAGTCAGCATGCAAGACGAATTCGTCATGAGCGAACATGCCTGGCGCACTGGTGGTGCACCGTCGCGCACATCAGCGATGTTTGTTCCGATCAACAAGCGCGCCACGCTCTCGGAGCTATTACAAGGTATCATTGTGCAGTCCGGCAACGACGCGTCCATCGCGATTGCGGAGGGCCTGGCGGGCTCTGAAGAAGCCTTTGCCAAGATCATGACCAAGGAAGCCCGCCGTATCGGGCTTGAGAAATCAACATTTGGCAATCCGACCGGGCTACCAAATCCAAAACAGCTCATGTCCGTTCGGGAACTCGGGATATTGGCCGAGCACCTCATCCGGGAATACCCAGAGCTCTACAAGATGTTCGCGCAGCGGCGCTTCAACTATCGCCGCCATAAATTCATCAACCGCAACCGCCTGCTGTTCTCTGACCTGGGTGTCGACGGATTAAAGACTGGATACACAAAGGAAGCCGGCCACGGTGTGGTGATTTCGGCCACTCAGAAGGGGCGCCGGTTGATTGCCGTGATTGCCGGTATGAAGTCCAGCAATGACCGTTGGAGCGAGGCCCGTCGTATTCTGGAATGGGGCTTCAAGGATTTCAGCGACTACAAGCTGTTTGGTGGCGACCAGGTCGTCGGTCAGGCCCGCGTATGGGGCGGATCGCAAATCTTCGTGCCGCTGGTCGGGCAGAGCGATATTGCCGTCACGCTACCGCGTTACCCGGTCAACCAGAAACTGCGTGCGGAGGTTGTCTACGACACGCCACTCAAGCCGCCGATCGCAAAGGGAGACAAGGTCGCGTTTCTTAAGGTGACCAGCACTTCGGGTACAACCAACAGGGTCCCGCTTTATGCTGCCCAGGATGTTGAACGCGCAGGAACAATGCGGCGCGGTTTAGACTCGCTCTTTCACCTTGCGTTCGGCTGGCTGCCCTAACGATGACAGCGGCACGCTTCATAACCTTTGAAGGCGGCGAAGGCACCGGCAAATCAACGCAAATCAGATTGCTCGCCGATGCCCTGCGGGCGAAGGGTATCACTTGCGTGGAAACGCGCGAGCCCGGGGGATCGCCCTTCGCGGAAACCATTCGCAACATCATCCTCGAACCAAAAACACCCCAGCATGGTCCCTTATCCGAGGCGTTATTGTTTTCGGCCGCACGCGCCGATCACCTGGAAAAGACCATAAGGCCCGCACTGGCCGCCGGGAACTGGGTGCTCTGTGATCGATTTGCCGACTCGACCCGCGCCTACCAAGGTGCGGCGGGCGGGCTTGACTTAGACGTGCTGCTGCAACTTGAGGACACCGTGATCCAATCAACGCGGCCGGATTTGACGGTGATTCTTGATCTAGATGTTGCAAAGGCGTTTGAACGTGTAGCGGCCAGACGCGTGGAGCAAGCAGCCGCTTCAGATCCTGATGATGCCTACGAGAGCCGCCAACGAGACTTCCATGAAGCACTGCGGAAGGGTTTTCTCGACATTGCGAATGAGGAGCCTGCGAGATGCGTAGTCGTTGATGCAGAGCCGGAACAGCAGACCATCGCCCAGAACGTCTGGTCGTTGGTGCAGACGAAGTTGCTGCAGGAGTAACGCGAGTGGCGAGGCGAAGTACAAGCGTCGCGGAGATCGAAGTCTACCCCGAAGCCGATCGACTTGAAGACTTCCCCCATCCGCGAGAGGCCGACGCACTAGTGGGCCATCAAGCAGCTGTTACATCTGCCCTCGACGTCATCGCCGCCGCCCAGGTCCATCACGCCTGGATCATTGCCGGTCCTGAGGGGATCGGAAAGGCGACCCTAGCCTATCGACTTGCTAAGTATCTCCTCGCTGACGATGACGATCGTGAAGGCGGTGACGACCGTCTACAGGTCAGAACTGACAGTGTCGCCAATCGGCAAGTCCTGACGCTGTCTCATCCTGGTTTAATGGTCATTCGGCGCAGCTACGACATCAAAAATAAGCGCTTCCCGACCGCGATTACTGTTGATGATGTCCGTCGGCTCAAGGACTTCCTGACACACAAATCGGCCAGCGGCAGTTGGCGCGTTGTTGTCGTTGATCGCGCAGACGAAATGAACATCAATGCCGCAAACGCACTTCTCAAATCTCTCGAGGAACCACCGACGCGCACAATTTTCCTGCTCGTTGTCAACGAACTCGGTCGCATGCTCCCGACCATCCGATCGAGATGCCGACTGCTGAGCCTGCAACCGCTTGCCGATGATGACCTTCTCGTTGCCGCGACCAACGCCATCGAGGCCACTGAAGGAGTAGACATCACGCAAGCCGATCTGACGAAACTTGTCCCCTCGGCAATGGGCAGTGTTCGCCGATTGCTATCGCTTGCAACCGGTGACGGTGCTTCGGTCGATCGCGAAGCACGAGACTTTTATGCAAATCTACTGCGCCCAAATAACCTGACGAAATGGCATACGACGGCAGAGAAATATGCCCCGGCGCAAATGCAGACAAACTACGATCTCTTCTTGCAAATCGTATTGGAACGCATGGCTGCCCTCATCAAGGCCCGAGCGGGTGGGAAATCCAATCCGGAAGACCTTGATCTCGCCAGCAAGATCATCCCTGAAGACCGCCTTTCGGACTGGGTTGAACTCTGGGAGCAACTTCAGCGGGACAGGCAAACGATGAAGGCCCTTAATCTGGATAAAGCCCAATTTCTCATCGAAACCATGACCCGTATTCGCAAGGTCTCGAGCGCTGGTTAAATTCGGCGCCGCCAACCTCGAACACTGCGAGATCAGGTAAAGAATACGTGGTAGCAGGCGGGTAGTTCCCGTGACAGGGCTCCGCCTTAACGTTTACAATCGGCAGATCGATCAAGCCATCGAGGACGCCAACGCATGAATTTGCCAGATACCGGTCTTATCGCTGTTGTCAAGCGCGACTGCCCCACGTGCGAGTTGACCGAACCAGTCCTCGCGACCCTGGCGCAGACAACGTCTCTCACAGTCTACTGCCAGGATGATCCAAGCTTTCCGGAGAGTGTGCCTCACGAGTACGACAAAGCACTCGATGTATCGCACCAACTCAAGATCGAAGTTGTCCCGACGATCATCCGTCGAGAAGGTGGCCGCGAGGTTGGCCGCACCTACGGTTGGCATAAGGACGAGTGGCGCAAGCTCACTGGCCTCGCAACTTTAGGCGAACAACTCCCCGATCTTAGACCAGGCTGTGGCTCGAAGAACATCGAACCAGGCATTATCGAAGATCTCCTCGTCAAACATGGCGAAACCGGCCTGCAGAGCCGCAAGATCGAACTCGGCGCGCAGGAAGACGAAATCGAAGCATTGTTCGACCGGGGCTGGTCGGATGGATT
The DNA here is from genome assembly GCA_965247245.1 of Hyphomicrobiaceae bacterium. Classification (GTDB taxonomy): domain Bacteria; phylum Pseudomonadota; class Alphaproteobacteria; order Rhizobiales; family Hyphomicrobiaceae; genus Tectiglobus. Next base: position 551,102 of record CBDFGV010000003.1, read on the forward strand.
GCCACTTGTTCCGCCGACAGAAGCGCGTGTCTTGCGCATGCTCGGGGGAACCGCGCGTGACCCGAAAGAGGTCATCGGAAAGGTGCCAAGCGACCTTGCAGATTGTACTGTCGAGAAGATCGCCATCAACGCGGTCATGGCCGGGTGCAAACCGGAATACCTGCCCGTTGTCATCGCTGCCGTCGAGGCGGTCCTCGATGAGCCATTCGCCATGCACGGTGTGCTCGCCACCACGATGTATGTCGGTCCCGTCGTGATTGTGAATGGACCCGTTCGCAAAGCCATCGGCATGAACGCAAAAGGCAATGCGCTGGGCCAAGGCAACCGTGCCAACAACACCATCGGTCGTGCGTTGCAGCTGGTGATTAGAAACGTCGGCGGCGGACGACCGCAGGAAGTTGACCGCGCCACACTCGGCAACCCTGGCAAGCTGACGTATTGCTTTGCCGAGGATGAGGAAGGTTCAAGCTGGGAGAGCCTCGCGACGGAGCGCGGCATCCCCGAGGGCAAAAACGCTGTCACCGTATTCGCCGGCTTTGGCCTCCAAGGTGTTGTCGATCAAAAATCACGCGACCCGGAAAGCTTGGCGCAATCATTTGCCGAATGCTTGAAGGCGTTTCACCACCCGAAACTATATGCCGGCGCCGATGCTCTCATCGTGATATCGCCGGAACACGAACGCACCTTCCAAAAGGCTGGCTGGAGCAAGCAGCGGCTCTACGGGGAACTCTATAAACGCACACAGACACCAGCTGACGAAATCATGCCGGGCGTTGGCGGAGTCGCCGAAGGTACAAGTGCTTTCCCCGCCGGCACTATGGCCAACAAGTTCCGCGACGGTGGCCTCATGATTGTCCGCGCCGGAGGTGGTGCTGGAATGTTCAGCGGGATCATCGGTGGATGGCTCGCAAGTGGTGAAAAGGGTTCTGCCCCTGTAACAAAGGAGATCACGCCTTGACGACAATACTTGATCCCACAGCCGAACGATCGGTTGCGGCCCGACCGAGACTGGCAAGGCCCGAGAGCCTGGACGGTCTGCGTATCGGTCTGCTCGACATCGCCAAGACCAAGGGCGACATCTTTCTTGATCGACTCGAACAACGACTGTCCGAGCGCGGTCATGAGGTGAAGCGATATGCCAAACCGACCAACACGCGTCCGGCGCCGACAGCTCTCTCGCAGCAGATCGCGACTGAAGTCGATGTCGTCATAGAAGCGCTAAGCGATTGAGGCTCATGCACGTCGTGCTGTACGCATGACATGGCAGATCTAGAAAATCGCGGCATCCCAACTGTTGGAATCGCAACAACGGAATTTGAACAGGCCGCTGCGGCACAATCGAAAGCGCTGGGCACGGATCCAGCCTACGTTTTTGTGCCACATCCGATCCAGGATCGGACCAATGACGAGCTCCATGCTCTCGCCGACGAATACCTCGACGATATGCTGAAACATCTCGTCAAGTCCTGACGCGAACACAACACAATCCGGCCCCGAGACCTGCGGGGACACGTTTTCGAGGCCGGATTGGCCGCACCTCCAGTGTTATCCACCCGAATACTGGGACAAATTGATAAGCAATCCGGACGCAACCGTAATTCGTCTCTATAAGAGCTTCCCAAACGCAGCCGCTTGAGCGCGCTGCATTTTCTATGAGTTCGGACCTGACTTCCGACAGCGAAAACGCGGAGTAGCTCCTTTGGACGATGGCATCTTAGTTGACCACCATTGCCACCTTGATTTTCCCCAGTTCGCAGAGCAACTGGACGATATCATTGCGCGGGCGCGGGATAATGGCGTCGCGGCCATGGTTACGATCTGCACGCGCATTCGCGAACTCGATAAGATCCTGAAGATTGCAGACGCATATCCCAACGTCTTCTGCTCGGTTGGCACGCATCCACACTACGCCGACGAAGAGCTCGACATCTCCACTGACGAGATTATTGCGCTCAGCAAGCATCCAAAGATTGTGGCGATTGGAGAGGCAGGTCTCGACTACTATTATCAACACAGTTCGAAAGAGGGACAGGCGGAAGGCTTCAGGCGTCACATCGCAGCGGCACGGCAAACGGGACTTCCGCTTGAAATTCATGCCCGCGACGCGGACGAGGACACGGCGCGCATATTGGAAGAAGAGTATGCCAATGGTCCCTTCAAGGCCGTCCTCCATTGTTATACGGGCGGACCGGAATTGGCACAAACAGCCGTGCGTCTCGGGATGATCGTTTCATTCACCGGTGTCGTGACGTTCAAGAAGTCGGAAGAGCTGCGCGCGATCGCCGCTAATGTGCCGCTCGACCAAATCCTCGTCGAAACCGATGCACCCTATCTGGCGCCGATGCCGTATCGCGGCAAGACCAACGAACCAGCCTACGTGCGCTATACGGCTGAGACGATAGCGGCCGTCAAGAACATCGATACAAACGAACTGGCAACCGCAACGACGCAGAACTTCATGCGCTATTTCGACAAAGTACCCCCGGAAGCTATCCGGAGTACGATCCCCGCATGACAATACGCTGTACAATCCTCGGCTGTGGCTCGTCCGGCGGTGTACCCCGCGTTGGCGGCGACTGGGGCGCCTGCGACAAGCACAATCCGAAAAACAGACGGCTGCGGTGCGCGGCACTTTTTGAGAAGCGGGATGGTGACAAGACGACGTCGATCCTGATCGATACCGGACCAGATATTCGCGCACAAATGCTAACTGCCGGCATCCGCAAAACCGATGCGGTACTCTATACGCACGAACATGCTGACCACACGCACGGCATTGATGACTTGCGCTTCCTCGCCTATCGCATGCGCAGCCGGATCGAAGTCTGGGCCAATGAGCGCACGCGCGAAAGCCTGACCAACCGCTTTGCTTATTGCTTTGCTGGCGGCGGCCAAAAGGACTACCCACCTATTCTGGTCGCAAACACGATCCATCCACCGGAACCGATAACAATCACGGGCGACGCTGGTCCCGTCAAAGTCATCCCCATCGCGCAAGAGCACGGCCACATCCCGTCGCTTGGATTTCGCATCGGCAACATCGCTTATTCGCCTGACATCAGCGGCTTCCAGGATGGCGCAGAAGAGCTGCTCCAAAACCTCGATGTCTGGATTGTCGATGCGCTTAGGTACCAACCCCATGTCAGTCACTTCAGCGTTGACCAGGCATTGGAATGGATCAAGATCCTGAAGCCCAAGCGAGCCATTCTCACCCACCTCAATGTCGAGCTGGACTACGATACGCTGTGCAACGAACTGCCCGCCGGCGTCGAACCGGCTTACGATGGCCTCGTTATCGAAGGGGAAGACTGACGGCGGCGCCCAATCAGCATTCTTGCTGTTATGCACAAGCACAACCTAGGGCTCGTTGAATTGCTCACGGAACTGATTTACGGCTGCTCGCCAAATCAAGTCCAACAGCAGAGCTAACTATGCCGCGCCTCATCATTCTTCTTGTTGCTCTATCCTTGGCCGGTTGCGCCAAACCAATGGACATTGCAAGCGTCACACAAATCAAACCAAACACAGGTAGCAGCAGTATTGATGTTTACGAGCCGCATCGCCGCCGCGGTCAGAAAGGCATCCCGGATTATGCCGGCGACCAGTTTGTCGAGGTTCGCACATATACCTACAAACAAGATGAGGGACGGGTCGAGATTGGCAATGCTCAATGCGAAGTCTCAACCGCGCATTATTCCGCTAAGATGACAACCCCAGCGCGAGTGCGGGTTCCGCTGTATCGCGGCAGCTCGAGCATTCTGGGTGTAGTCTGCGAGAAAGACGGTTACCGCAAGAAACATGCTTCAGTTGCACCAGTTGATATCGTCCGCCGACAGCGGTTCTCCCACAGCACCCAGGGTGGACTCATCGGTGTCGCTGTTGTTGCGGTCATTGATGCAGCGTCCGATAACAGCAAAAATGAATGGCGTTATCCTACTGCGCGAATCGTGCTCGAGCCCATTACAAAGAAATCCGGCAAACCGCTCCGCGCGAGTTCAACTAACTGAGCAAATATCAGGCTTCACCGCAAAAGCGAGCCCTAGACCCAAAGACGACTTCTACGCCGGTGCCTCAGCCCGAAATATCTCACCATTCGTCTGACAAGTAACGTCGAGTGTCGATAGAAACAGCGGCGCCACGTCTTCCGGGCTCGGCAGCGAACTCGCATCCTCGCCAGGAAATGCTTTGGCGCGTAAGTCCGTGCGCACGGCGCCTGGATCAACCAAGTTCACCCGCACAGGAGTGTTGACCATCTCAGCCGCGTAGGTACGCACCAACGCTTCAAGCCCGGCCTTTGAAACCGCGTAGGGGCCCCAGTAGCCGAGCTTGCCATCGGCGGCCGAGCAGGTCGCGAAGACTGCTCGTCCGGCATCAGATTTCCGCAAAAGTGGATCAATGCTCCGGATCAAACGCCAATTGGCATCGAGGTTGGTGGTCAGCACAGCATCCCAGGTATCCTCGGTAATATGCGGCAGCGGTGAGATCGGCCCCAATATGGAAGCGCACGCAGCGACCATATCCAGCTTACCCCAGCGCTCGAAAATCGTTGGGCCAAGCAGATCAATTTTCTCGCCCGACGTCACATCAAGCTGAACAAGAGTAGCTACCCCGCCCGCACTGCGAATTTCGTCATCGAGATCCTCTAACGCTCCCGTCCGGCGTGCCGCAAGAATGACGTGCGCACCGGCTTTACCGAGAGCCAGAGCAACAGCGCGCCCAATCCCTCGTGATGCCCCGGTAACGAGTGCAAGCCTGTCCGAAAAATCATAGTCGCTCATCATCAACGCCTTGCGCCAGACGACTGCGCCATACCTTCTATCGGAGTTGAGCGATAGGAATTCGTGCGCTTGTCGTGGAACCTAGATAAGGCACATTGCTCTCAGCAAAGACGCGCCATCTACCACTTGTCGAAGAGGTCGACACATACAATCCGACGACCCATCTCACCTTGGGACGAGCCACAATATCGAGCCATCGTCAAGTCCGGGGTTGCCGTCGGTTCAGCTCCCACACAGTCCCAAATTACCTACTGTGGCCTGGCTTTCAGAATCATTTCATGGATTCCCCGCCGCGCACTGCGATAAGCACGTTCGAAGAGAGGCAGAGCCCTCTCCCGCGCATCTGCAGACAGTTGGATAAAGTGCGCCTGCGCGCGCCTTGAAATCTCTCGTGATCGCTCAACAATTGCACGAAACCGATCGGTTCTGGGCACAAGGAGGTTTCGCTCGGTACCGCGCAATATCGCGATCAGGCGCTCATGTTGCTGGCGATTGCCGATGCCTTGAACCCGATTGGAGTTACCCGTCACCAGGATCATCGGCGTACACGCTGTAATCACCCGCTTGCCGACCCAGTTCCACAAATGCGGCTGCTGCGAGATACCGGTATCCTGAGCAAAGTAAACTGACCGCCCCGCTATGCGCTGTTTCAGGATCGTGCCGTCAACGACCGGTACAATATGACCACCCAACCGTTTGATCAGCTGGAACCGTTCGTTCTTTGGATCTGGAAACTGCACGAAGAATGTCACTGCAGAATTGTCAGCCAGCGCAGTTCGGATCGCTTCATCGGTACCATTCGAATGGCTGACCCGCCGCGCTTTTCCCAGGCCATCTGGATCGAGCTTCTGCAAATATGCAAAGGTTCGTGCACTGCCGGATTGTCTTGGCGGTAGAACAAACCGTAGATCCCGTGCATTGACCGCCAGTTCGCCGAAATTGGTCAGAGATTTGTTCCGGGTAACTGCAAACACGCACTCTCTGACGTCTCCGGACCGGACAATGGAGAAGCGGCTTGCACCACCCAAGATCTGGCTTTCGAGCGTGAACACGTCAAGCTGGCTGAAAGCGAAATGCGATGGGTTGCGGATAACGCGTCGGATGTTCGCGCTTGAGCCGTCGGATGTCGAGCACTCATGCGTCGTACCAAGTGACCCGAGGCGTTGCTGTAGAAGCGGACAAAAGGCCGTATGATAGGATCCGTTCGCACCGCCGGTATGGATCTGGTTCGCACTGGCTGGCGCGATCGCCGTAACACCAAAAAATCCAATCAGGCCAATACAACCCAAAACTCTACGCATGAAACTGCCTCTAACTCAACATTGCCTGACCGACGGATCAGCGGTTCGGCCCAGCAGCCAAACTAGCAGCTTCACAATAAATACGACTAGAACTGCCTGGAAACAAGGTTGCCGTGGCCGTGCTATCGCACTTCGGCCAGCAATGAGAGCTGTCTCGACATGTCATTGCCTTCGACATCGGTGAGCGGCGTCGGATAGTCACCAGTGAAGCAATGATCGGTAAACTGAGGCATCGAGTTATCCCGACCTTCGTGCCCCATAGCGCGATAGAGCCCATCCACGGTCAGAAATGCTAGGCTATCTGCCCCCATGAATGCCCGCATTTCCTCGCAGCTCATCGTGGCTGCCAGCAGCTCAGTGCGATTGGGCGTGTCGATCCCATAGTAATCGCCATATTTGATCTCGGGACACGCGATGCGCATGTGGACTTCCCGCGCCCCGGCCTCGCGCATCATTGAGACAAGCTTCTTAGATGTCGTTCCACGCACAACACTGTCGTCAATCAGGACAATGCGCTTGCCGGCAATCACACCGCGATTGGCCGAATGCTTCAGTTTCACACCCAGTGCACGGATTTGCTGCTCGGGCTCAATGAATGTCCGGCCAACATAGTGGTTCCGGATAATCCCGAGCTCGAACGGCAACGACGATGCCTCGGCAAAACCGAGTGCAGCAGGGACGCCGGAGTCCGGTATCGGTACGACGACATCGACATCACATGGGGCTTCGGAGGCCAGTTGCTGACCCATGTCCTTGCGCACCTGGTAGACGTTGCGTCCACCGACCATGGAATCCGGTCGTGCGAAGTAGATGTATTCAAAGATACAAGGTCTGGCTGGACGTTGCGGGAATGGGCGATGGCTTTCCAGGCCGTCTTCTGTAATGACGACAACCTCACCGTTCTGCACTTCACGCACGAACTCTGCGCCAACGATATCAAGGGCGCAGGTTTCCGAGGCCAGAATATAGGCGCCATCCAGCAGACCGATAACCAACGGCCGAATGCCGACAGGATCGCGCGCACCGATCAACATCCCGTTGGTCAAACAGACCCAGGCAAACGCGCCTTCCAGTTGTCTGAGACCTTCGATAAAGCGCTCGATGATGCGCGACTTCTGAGAGCGCGCGATAAGGTGCAGAATAACTTCCGTATCGGACGTTGACTGGCAGATCGCGCCATCGCGAATGAGCTCGTCGCGCAGTGTCCGGGCATTTGTAATGTTGCCATTGTGCGCAACCGCGAACCCGCCACTGTGCAGATCGGCAAACAACGGTTGTACGTTGCGCAGGATGGTACTGCCTGTTGTCGAGTAGCGGACATGGCCAACAGCCAGTTGTCCTTGCAGACAGTCAATAACGCTTTGTTTGTTGAACCCATCGCCAACCAAGCCGAGGCGGCGTTCAGAGTTGAACTTCGTGCCATCGAAGGTCACGATCCCGCATGCTTCCTGCCCTCGATGCTGAAGCGCATGCAGACCCAGCGCCGTTAAGGCCGCCGCATCCTTATGTCCGAGAATTCCGAAGACGCCGCATTCTTCGCGAAGGCGATCGTCCTCCCATGTCTCGCCGGCCTCAGCCGCCCCACCGATAAAAGCCATGGATGCCTCCAAATGCCCAGGTGACCATGCAAGACGATCGCACGAGTCGATGACAAAACCGACACGAATAGTGGAACTGACGTTCCCCTAATACTGAATGCGACACTTATATGAAACAGGGCGGCAATTCCTAGCCCTAATCACAACAAAATTAACATTTCCCGGTGAGTTGATTAAGCGCGCAACACTTAATGCTCAAGTTCACAGCTGAGCCAAGCTCCTGCAAAAGTGGCAATTAGCTTTGCTGCTCCTCGCCGCGGACTGCCCGTAGATCGAGGTTTTCCGGCAACACGCGCTCGAGAAACCCGCGCAGCGCCCCGCCTGTGCTTTCGATATATGGTCGTGAAATCGCGTCGCGCACCCAGGGTTCGCTCTCGGCATAATTGGGAGCTAAGAAACCGAAAGCAAACATGTAAGGAATGACAACCAGCAAAAAGCCACGCACAACGCCGAATCCGAGGCCGAACAGGCGATCAATCATACCGACCCTGCTCTCCAGGATGGAGTCCGAGATCCGCGTCGTGATCAGGTGAACAATGACGAGCACAATGAGAAAGATAATCCCACCAATCGCGATCTGGGCGATCGGAGTTTGTGTACCGATTGTATTCGCGAAGTCTTCAGCGACACCCTTTTGGAACAAGATGAAGTAGACAACGGCGCCACCGGCGATCAACCACGACAGGATCGACAACAGCTCGCGCGTTAGCCCGCGGTACATCGCCAATAACCCCGACAGCAGGGCAATCGCGATCAATCCAGCGTCAAGATATGTTAAGGGGCCAATCATCGTTCACGTGTTCCATGCCAATCTTGGTTTCCCGCGCCAAGTTCACTGACACGAAGGCGGTGCAATCGCAAGCTCTTTGAGGTGGTTCAACCTGGTTAACTCTAGTTTGTTGCCAGCTTTGCTAATTTCCCCAGCTGCCGGCAGCACTGCCGAACGAAACCCCAGTTTTTGCGCCTCTTTCAGCCGGTTGTTCATATGGCCAGCGGCCCTTATTGCACCGGAGAGGCTAACCTCGCCAAAAAGCACCTGATTTGCAGGCAGGGGAGCACCAGAAAGAGACGAGAGAAGGGCAGCCGCAACGGCTAGATCGGCGGCCGGTTCGGTCACTTTGAGGCCGCCAGCCACGTTGAGATACACATCGTGCTGACCAAAAGGAACATTGCACCGCGCATCCAGCACAGCCAGGACCATGGCCAGCCGGCTTGCTTCCCACCCTACCACCGTACGGCGCGGAGTGCCCAATGAAGATGGTGCCACAAGCGCTTGAATTTCCACGAGAATAGGCCGCGATCCCTCGATCCCAGCAAAAACAGCAGCACCCGGTGCTGAACAATCGCGATCGCCCAAAAACAGCTCTGATGGGTTCTTAACGTCGCGAAGGCCATCATTCGACATCTCGAAGACACCGATTTCATCGGTCGCCCCAAAGCGGTTCTTGACGCCCCTGAGCAAGCGGAAGGGATGACCGCGATCGCCTTCGAAATACAACACAGTGTCGACCATATGCTCGACGACCTTGGGCCCGGCGATCTGGCCTTCTTTCGTCACATGGCCAACCAGCACAATGGCACTGCCCTTCTGCTTGGCAAAATGGATGAGGCTCTGTGAGGCAGCGCGCACCTGACTAACCGTTCCCGGTGCCGCTTCGACCGCCTCAGCCCACAAGGTCTGAATGGAATCGATAATCACAAGATCCGCCGGGGCACCATCGCTCAGCGTTGCCATGATGTTCCCAAGGTTGGTCTCAGAAGCGAGCTGTACCGGGGCGTCCAGCAGGCCAAGGCGATCAGCGCGCATACGCACCTGGGCAGTTGCCTCCTCACCGCAAAAATAGACAACGCCGCGTCCCTTATTTGCAATGGCGGCCGCCAACTGCAGCAACAGTGTCGATTTACCGATGCCAGGCTCGCCGCCGACTAGCAAAGCCGAGCCAGGCACGATCCCGCCGCCAGTGACACGATCAAGTTCATCAATACCAGAGACGATCCGCTCAACTTTGCCCGTGACCTGGGACAGGGGCTCCAACGTGGTAATGCGGCCAACCCGGCCTTTGGATGGCATGCCGCTGCCAGGCGGCGGCCCGCTATTGGTTTCCTCAACAAGCGAATTCCACTCGCCGCAGGTCGAGCACTTGCCGGACCAGCGCGAAGTGACCGCGCCGCAGGACTGACAAACGAATGAGAGCTTCGCTGCTTTCGCCATTATGACCGCTTCCGGTAGACACGGTGAACACGGCGGCTGAGTCGCGACAGCAGCTCATAGCCTATGGTGCCGGCGCGGTCCGTCAGATCATCGACAGTGACCCGTCCGCCCATCACCTCGACCCAGCCGCCACGATGAGCCAGGTTCTCCGGTACATTTGACACATCGAGCGTGATCAGATCCATCGAGACGCGCCCAACGATCGGCACAGAGTATTCACCGATATATCCAACAGCACCCGGTTGAGAGTGATGACCACCCAGCGCGCGCAAGAAACCATCGGCATAGCCGCAGGCAATCGTTGCAATCCGTGATGGCTTCTCCACCTCATGGGTCGCGCCATAGCCAACAGTGTCTCCAGGATTCACGTCCTGGACCTGCAGGATACGAGCGGACAACGTCACGACAGGTCGCATCGGGTTAGGCGCGCCGTCAAAAGCCCGCCCGCCATAAAGGGCAATGCCCGGGCGAACCAGATCGTAGTGGTAGTCGGTTCCCAGAAATGTCCCACCTGAATTCGCCAAGCTAGCTGGAACATCGGACAATCGCACTCGCGCGCGCTCGAAGACCGCACGCTGCTCAGCATTGGCCGCGTGTCCAGGCTCGTCGGCACAGGCCAAATGGCTCATGACCAACGTCGGTGCAAAGTCCGCAGCCAATCCATTCGCGGTCAGTTTATCGAGATCACCTGATGAGATGCCTAAGCGATGCATGCCGGTATCAACGTGAATTGCGGCCGGTAAGCGTCTACCGAGCTCGCGGCAGATAGCTGCCCACTCTTCAATTTCGGGCATGCTCGACAGCACCGGTTGAAGATTGAAGCCCTTGTAGAAATCCCCGGCGCCAGGCAACAAACCATCCAAAATGTAGATCTTCGCCCCAGGCGCAATTGAACGCGCACGCCGACCTTCCTCAAGCGACGCCACAAAATAGGTCTCGCAACCGGCCCCAGCCAATTCGGTTGCAATCTCTTCCAAGCCGAGGCCATAGGCATCCGCCTTGATGACACCGGCGCACTCGGCAGGCCCCGCCACATCCTGCAACTGCCGCCAGTTGGCCAGCAAGGCATCAAGATCAATTTCCAGGACAGCGCGGGCATCAGCTGGTGCCCACGACATATCATCGACCGTGCTGTCCGTTATCTGCTGTGCCATCGCCATGCTCAATTCAGCCTTTCTGTCGGCCCTTTACTCCAGACGCTCCGGCATTCTGTCTTCAAGCGCAAGGTTACCGAACCGGGTGAAGTTGCTTTCGAATGCAAGTGGAACCGTGCCCACCGGGCCGTGACGCTGCTTGCCGATAATCACTTCGGCCTTTCCGGCAACCTGGATCATCTTCTGCTGCCATTCCGTGAACTCTGCCGTGCCTTCGTTAGGTTTCAGGCGTTCCACATAGTATTCCTCGCGAAAGACGAACATAACGACGTCCGCATCCTGCTCAATCGAACCCGATTCCCGCAGGTCCGACAGCTGCGGGCGCTTGTCTTCACGTTGTTCCACCTGACGCGACAACTGCGACAAAGCTATGATCGGGACTTCAAGCTCTTTCGCCAAGGCCTTGAGCCCGGTGGTGATCTCTGTAATTTCCTGCACGCGCCCTTCTCCGGAACGCTTACCACCTGAAAGCAACTGAAGGTAGTCCACGATCAGCAGGTCCAGGCCGTGCTGACGCTTGAGCTTTCGGGCCCGCGCGGACAATTGTGCGATCGAAATACCACCCGTCTGGTCAATGAACAGCGGCGCCTTCGACATCACCTGACTGACTTCGTAGAGCCGATCAAACTCGCTCTGATCAATCATGCCACGTCGGATCTTCTCCGATGCGATTTCCGCCTGCTCCGAAAGGATACGTGTGGCCAACTGTTCGGCTGACATCTCAAGTGAGAAGAATCCGACGCAACCGCCATTGAGCAGTTTGCGCGTACCGTCTGGCAGGATTTCGACTTCAAAGTTCTTGGCGACGTTGTAAGCGATGTTCGTCACCAGAGCCGTCTTACCCATCGACGGACGTCCGGCGAGAATGATCAAGTCCGAGCTCTGCAGACCGCCCATCTTGCCGTCGAGATCGCGAAGCCCAGAAGAAAGACCTGAGAGCTGCCCGTCACGCTGATAGGCGCTATTGGCCATATTGATGGCTTCGGTGAGCGCATGACCAAAATTGACGAAGCCCTGGCCGTACTTGCCGCTCTCAGCCAATGCGTAAAGCTGACCTTCAGCCTCTTGGATCTGCAACTCAGGCGAGGCATCAACCGGCGAATCGAAGGCCGTGTTGACCATGTCCTCGCCGATCACAATCAAAGACCGACGCACCGCCAAGTCATAGATTGTCCGACCGTAGTCGGCCGCATTGATAATGGTTGTTGCGCTCGCCGCAAGGCGCACCAGGTACTGCGGAACCGTGAGATCTTCATCGATCGGCGCAGCATTCTCAAAGAACGTGCGCAACGTAATCGGCGTCGCTTGCTTGCCGGCCTGAATGAGCTTCGATGCCACTTCGAATATCTCGCGGTGGATCGGCTCATAAAAATGGCTTCCATCGAGAAAGCCTGAAACCCGGTCAAGCGCTTCATTGTTCACCAGGATAGCGCCGAGCAAAGCCTGCTCGGCGTCAATGTTGTGCGGCGGCTGGCGAAATTCCAGCGGTTCGTCCGATGCGGCCTGTGCTTTGAGCTGGTCGGCAAAGGAGAGGAGTGTGTTCTGTTCAACCATGCCCGCAAGCTAACCGATTCAAGGTGACTCGCGTTGCATCTCCTCTGTCTTCTGCACCCGCACTCCCCGCTTTGCACACCACCTCATTCGCGCCATTGATTCCATGAACGAATCAATTGCTGCGCGTTAGGACTGTGCCTCGTCCTCACCTTCAGTTTGCGGAGGCAACTCGGAATCACCGCCATCACCGAACTCAGCGTCAGGATCGAATGTCTCGAGTTCGATTTCCTCGTCCTGAACAACAGTAACGTCCTCACCACGTGCCTGACGTTCAGCTTCGTCCTCGGATCGCGCGACGTTGACTTCGATTTTCACCGACACTTCCGGGTGCAGAGAGATCTCAACCGCGTGCACGCCCAGCGCCTTGATCGGCTGTGCCAATACAATCTGACGACGGTCCAGACTGAAGCCACCATCGCTGACAACGTCGGCGATATCGCGGGTTGAAACCGAACCATATAGCTGACCGGTGTCACCGGCCTGACGGATCGCAATGAACTGTTGGCCATCGAGTCGCTCGCCGACAGCCTCAGCTTCCTTCTTGGCTTCAAGGTTGCGCGCTTCGAGCTGAACCCGCTGGTTCTCAAACTCCTGGCGGTTGGCAGCCGTCGCGCGCAGCGCTTTACCTTGCGGCAATAGGAAGTTCCGGGCGTAGCCGTCCTTCACTGAAACCTCGTCTCCCATCTGGCCAAGCGAGCCAATACGCTCAAGCAAAATCACCTGCATACTTCAGTCTCCTCGTCTTTCAGTCTGACTATCAAACTCAATCATTGGGGTTGGGATTTCCCGACCCGAATTGGCGTCTTAAGGGTGAAACCGGCTCCGCAATGCCAATGATTGCAATGATGAACGGGGCCGGCATGAACAACAGCAGCGCGGCGTAGGCTGCACCGAGGATAAACGGGCGCGCTGACTTTCCGCGGGTCACGTTGTGCAGAATGGCAAGGCCAATAAACACATAGGCAAAGAAGATCGCACTCGCGAAACACGCTGCCACGAGGCCGGCCATACCTGGTAGAAACGACAAGCCAATCGCGGCAACGAATGCCAGCGGCGTTTCTCTCGGCAGTACCATCAAGGAAAGATCAGGCCACGGACGCCGCAGCTTGCCGCTTGCCTGCGCAATTGATGCGCCGATCCACAGATTGAGACAGGCGATCATCATCCAGACAGTCGCGATCAACGCCCCAAAACTGCGGGTCATCAAACGGCTAAGTTCGTCCAGCTGTTGATCCGTCGGGTTGCGAACTTCGCCACCGGGAAAATTGACGCCGCGCTCAGCCAGAACTGTCGCAAACTGGCCAACAAACTCACGCACGCGACCTTGCAGATCTTCAATATTGGTCGCGATCGAGAAGATGGCAATGGAACCGACACAGCCTGCAATCAGCGCAATGACACCAAGCACGCGCCCCGGCGGGTACCACTCAACGACCGGCTTGCCATCCGCGCCAACCGACTCGCGATAGAGCAGAAGCAGATAGCTTACGATTGTATAAGGTAGCCCGATCGTAACCAGATGGAGAGCTGCGGCGCCGGGGCTCGGAATAACGAGTAGCAAGACAGCAGCCACCACAGTGGCGACCAGACTGCTAAGCCAACCCCAACCGAGACCAACGAACACAATCGGCGATGCAGCAACAAATAGATAGGACAGCGCGAGCAAAAACCCACCGCCGCTGGCACTCCCAACGAGCACCAACGCCGATACAACTCCACAGAGAGCCGCAATTGAGAATTTGCTAATCAACCTGAGCTGTCCCGCGCTAGGCGGTTAGAGGCATGTCAGTCTGCATGCCCCAACCATTGGTAATGCCAATGACCCGAATGGTCAGTGACGAGCTATGCGTCGCAAGCGACTATTTGATGACGTAAGGCAAAAGGCCCAAGAAACGGGCGCGCTTGATCGCCTTAGAGAGTTCCCGCTGCTTCTTCGCTGAAACCGCCGTGATACGGCTTGGAACGATCTTGCCGCGCTCTGACACATAACGACCGAGCAAACGGACGTCCTTGTAATCAATCTTCGGTGCATTATCGCCTGAGAATGGGCATGTCTTCCGACGACGGTGAAACGGGCGTCGTGCTCCTGGTGCTGCCATGAGTTATGCCCCCTCTTGTCCGGAACCAGCATTGTCTTCACGCGGTGGGCGTGCTCGGAAGGTCGAACCGCCATCGCGGTCACCACCGCCGCGTGGGCCGCCGCGATCACCGCGGTCGCCGCCACGAGGTCCGCCCCGGTCGCCGCGGAAACCACCGCCTCTGCGATCATCGCGATCGTTCTTGCGCATCTGCACTGACGGCTCAGCGTCATGCTCATCGACGCGAATTGTCATAAAGCGGATAATATCCGTCGACAGCTGCATTCGCCGTTCCATCTCAGAAACAGCCGGTGCCGGCGCATCGATGTTCATCAATGTGAAGTGCGCTTTGCGGTTCTTCTTGATCTTGTATGTGAGAGACTTAACACCCCAATACTCGGTCTTACCGATGGAGCCACCATTCTCTTCGATCAACTGCTTGAATTCAGCGGTCATGGAATCGACCTGCTGTTGCGAGACATCCTGCCGCGCGAGATACACGTGCTCATATAATGGCATTGGTCACCTTTCCAATTTGCCCACGACGCTTCCGGCGCAAAGCCCCTTAAGAACCACCGGGCAATCGCTGCTATAGCTATCGCAAGCAGTGAAACCGGAAAGGTCCGTTAGGATGACCCAAAAGAGCGAAGACACCAGAAGCCGGTCGAAATGACCAACAACACCGAAAGTATTGCCTTCTGTTCAGCCTTCAGCCTGAAGCAAGCGGCCTTTATACACAAAAAATGACTAGCAGCAATGAAAAACACATTGCGTCGATTGCCTACCGGGCGCGCTGCCAGCTTGACATAATGGCGCGTGGTATGCCTATTCCGCCGATTGCACCCTAAATACAATGCAATTCGATCTTTAAACCCGCTCGCACTCACGGTTTCCATATGGCAAAAGCATTCGTCTTTCCTGGGCAGGGCAGCCAGGACGTCGGCATGGGAAAGGCCCTTGCTGATCAGTTTGCGTCCGCGCGGGAGGTCTTCGATGAAGTCGATGACGCGCTGGGTGAAAAACTGACCGATATTATGTGGGACGGCCCAAAGGACACGCTGACGCTGACCCAGAATGCGCAACCGGCCTTGATGGCCGTGTCGCTGGCAGTTGTTCGGGTGCTTGAGAAAGATTTCGGCGTTGCTCTTCGTGACAAGGCAAGTTTCGTTGCTGGCCATTCCCTCGGTGAGTATTCAGCCCTCGCGGCCGCCGGAACATTCACAATATCTGACACGGCAAAACTGTTGCGCGCCCGCGGCAACGCCATGCAGGAGGCGGTACCCGTTGGACAAGGGGCTATGGCAGCCTTACTTGGCGTCGGCCTCGACGCGGCGCAGAAAGTGGCCGAAGAAGCAGCTCAGGGCGACGTCTGTCAGGTCGCCAACGACAACGACCCGGCCCAGGTCGTCTTGTCAGGCTCCAAGACCGCAATTGATCGCGTGCCCGACATCAGCAAACAGCATGGTGCACGCCGCGCGGTCCCACTGCCAGTAAGTGCACCGTTTCATTGTGCGCTGATGCAACCCGCAGCCGATGTCATGGCTGAGGAATTGGCCAAGGTGGATATGCAGCAACCCTGCGTTCCGCTGATTGCAAACGTGACAGCCGGGCCTCTGACCTCGCCCGACGACATTCGAAGTTCCCTGGTCCAGCAGGTCACTGGCACCGTGCGCTGGCGCGAATGCGTGTTGGCCATGACCGATGCCGGCGTCACCGAGTTCTATGAGATTGGGGCTGGCAAGGTGCTTTCAGGCCTCGTCGGACGGATCAAGAAGGGTACACCAGCTTCATCTATTGGCTCACCGGCCGATATCGAAGCTGTGATCGAACAACTTCGGGCTTAAACGCCTCTAAGGCATCAACTCTACGGATCGTGGACATGTTTGATTTATCAGGAAAAAATGCGCTCGTCACCGGCGCAACCGGCGGCATCGGCGAGTCCATTGCGCGCGCGCTACACGGACGCGGCGCCACAGTGGCCGTCTCGGGACGACAGCAGGACAAACTGCAGGCACTGGCTAGCGATCTTGGAGATAATGTCCACGTCTTGCCGTGTGATCTTGCAGACCGAGAAGCCGTTGGCCAACTGATTGACCAAGCTTCGAAAGCGATGGGCAGCGTCGATATCCTCGTCAACAATGCCGGTATGACCAAAGATAATCTCTTCATGGTCATGAAAGACGATCAATGGGACGATGTGATCGCCGTCAATCTGACGTCTACATTCATGCTCATGCGGGCGGCTGCGCGCGCAATGATGCGTGCAAAAACCGGATACGGTCGGATCATCAACATCTCATCGGTGAGCGGCATCATCGGCAACCCAGGCCAGGGCAACTATGCGGCCTCGAAAGCCGGCATGATCGGCATGACAAAATCTCTGGCCCGCGAGTCGGCCTCCAGAGGTATCACGGCCAACTGCATCGCACCTGGCTTCATCAAGACAGCGATGACCGACGTACTCAATGAAAAGCAGGTTGCTGGCATCATGGATGCAATCCCGGCACAGACGTTTGGCACGCCGGATGACATCGCCAATGCCGCGGTCTATCTCGCCAGCGAGGAAGCACGCTATGTCACCGGTCAAACATTGCATGTGAACGGCGGGATGGTGATGGTATAACGGCTGCAATGTCGCAGCATTTTACGGGAAAAACACCGCAAAATCGGGCTCTTTGCAAGCAAGCGGAGCTAGCATACATAAAGGAATTGTGTTAACTGGCGCCGGGTCGTGCTGCACAAATGAATGGGGAATGAAAGCGCGAAAAGCGCAAACCAAACGCCCAGTCCAGAAAAGCTAATCCACGGTAACGCTCTGGCCATGCAGAAGTAATGCGCCAAGGATGGAAGGAGCGGTACAGTCACGATGAAAACGAGAGCAAGTCGAAGGGACTACAAATGAGCGATATCGCTGATCGGGTAAAAAAAATCGTCGTCGAACATCTGGGTGTTGAGGCGGAAAAAGTGAGCGATGGCGCTGCTTTTATCGATGATCTCGGAGCCGACAGCCTCGATACAGTCGAGCTAGTCATGGCATTTGAAGAAGAGTTCGGCTGCGAAATTCCAGACGATGCTGCGGAGCACATTCTGACAGTCGGCGACGCTGTCAAGTTCCTGGAGCAGAACGCAAGCTCAGGCTAAGCGAACGAAGCGGGTGTGCGCCAAACCAACTACGCTTCTTTTACGAGTGTGTGGCGAGCCGTTCAGAGCTTAACTTAAGCCCTAACGGTCGCCCATTGCGCACCCCAATATAGACTGACAGAAAACCTGGAAACACCATGCGACGCGTCGTTGTCACCGGATTGGGACTGGTAACACCCGTAGGATGCGGGGTCGAAGAAGCCTGGTCAGCTTTGCTAGCCGGCAAGAATGGCGCCCGTCGCGTTGAAGAGTTTGAAGTTTCGGACCTGACGGCTCAGATCGCCGCCTTCATTCCACGGGGCGACGGCGCCAACGGCACATACAACGCAAGCGATTGGATGGAGCCAAAAGAGCAACGCAAGGTCGATGACTTTATCATCTACGCTATGGCGGCCGCCGAACAAGCGATGGCTGACGCGGGCGATGTGGTAAAAACAGATGAAGACCGCGAGAACGCCGGCGTACTGATTGGATCGGGCATCGGCGGTCTGCAGGGTATCGCAGAAACGTCGCTTCTGCTCGACAGCAAGGGACCAAGACGCGTCAGCCCCTTCTTCATTCCAGGCCGATTGATCAACCTCGCATCCGGATATGTTTCCATCCGGCACCAACTGCGGGGCCCAAACCATTCAGTCGTGACCGCTTGTTCAACAGGTGCCCACGCGATAGGTGATGCAGCCCGCCTGGTCGCGCTGGGCGATGCCGATGTTATGGTGGCAGGCGGTACGGAAAGCCCGATCTGCCGGATAGCTCTCGCCGGCTTCGCAGCATGCCGCGCGCTCTCAACAAACTTCAATGATGAGCCAACCAAGGCCTCACGTCCCTACGATGAGGCGCGAGACGGATTCGTCATGGGTGAAGGCTCAGGCGTCGTCGTGCTTGAAGAGTACGAACGTGCCAAGGCGCGTGGCGCAAAGATGTACGCCGAGGTCATTGGATATGGAATGTCCGGTGATGCCTACCACATTACGGCACCTGCGGAAGATGGAAACGGCGCATTCCGCTGCATGTCGAACGCCATCAAACGGGCCGGCATTTCCGCCTCTGACATCAACTATATCAACGCCCATGGTACATCGACGCCGATGGGTGACGAAATCGAACTTGGTGCGGCGGAACGCTTGTTCGGCAAAGCTGCCGACGGCATAGCGATGTCGTCGACCAAATCAGCAACCGGCCACCTGCTAGGCGCGGCAGGTTCCATCGAAGCGATTTTCTCAATCCTGGCTATCCGCGACAACAAGGTGCCGCCAACGCTCAATTTGGACAATCCTTCCGTCCAAACCGCGATCGATCTAGTGCCTCACACCGCAAAAGAACTAAGTGTCGATACTGTCTTGTCGAATTCGTTCGGGTTTGGCGGTACAAATGCTTCGCTCGTTATGCGTCGAGTCGATTAGTAAGCAAGCTGATGCATCCGCAAGCGTCATAGGCCTTTATCACAATCTCAAATGTCGCGACGCCTGCTTTCGCCACAATTTCGCTTAGGGTTTGGCATTTACACGGGAGCAGCCGAATCTGGAGCGGACAAAGCCAGAAAGGAACTGGCGTGAGTGATCGACAGGCGTACTTTGCGGTAAGACCGGGCCAAACGCCACGCAGTCCGAAAGAAATAATTGAGCCTACACGCGCGCCCACACGCCCACGTGGACGACGTCGCAAAAAACAAACAAAATCAGTGAGAAACACAATGCGCTGGTTAAATGGTCTTCTCACATTCGTAATGGTTGTTCTGTTGGCAATGACCGGTGGGGCGGTCTGGTTCACGGACCAGGTCGACAAAGCTGGCCCAGTGACTGAGACCACCATGGTCACCATTCCCAGCGGCGCCGGCACACGAACAATAGCCAGTATTCTCGAATCGAAGGGTATTATCAGCAGTCGCCACGTCTTTCTGGCCCATCAGTTTGCACACAGAGTGTGGCAACGTGGACAGGGCCGTAAGGTCGAGCAGCTCAAAGCCGGTGACTATGAGATCAAGCCTGGCTATAGCGTCCGCAAGGTCACCGAAATCATCAGAAGCGGAAAGGCGACACTCGTTTCAGTGTCCATACCTGAAGGCCTGACCAGCTATCAGATCGTCAATCGCCTTCTCAAGCATCCAAACTTGACCGGTGAGATTACAGAAGTTCCTCCGGAAGGTTTCTTAATGCCAGATACCTACAGGGTATCGATGAATGCCAACCGGCAAGACGTGCTTGAAATGATGGCGAATGAGCAACGGAAATTCCTGCGTTCCGTCTGGGAGCAAAAGCAGCCAGATCTACCACTCAAAGACGTCAGCGAAGCGCTCATCCTTGCCTCAATCATCGAGAAAGAAACGGGTCGCAATGATGACCCAGCGCGGATCTCAGCAGTATTTATCAACCGACTGAGAAAAGGCATGCGTTTGCAGTCGGACCCAACAATTCTCTATGGGAAATTCGGCACAAAGGTCGCCTGGGGCAGCACCATCTACAGGTCGGATATCCAGAAAAAGACCACCCATAACACCTATCAGATTGACGGGCTGCCACCGACTCCCATCTGCAACCCAGGCCGTGCCTCGATCAAGGCCGCGCTCAATCCAGCACAAACCAAAGAACTCTTCTTTGTCGCGAACGGCAAAGGTGGCCACATCTTCTCCGAAACCGTCCAACAACATAACCGTGCAGTTGTCCAATGGCGTAAAATCGAGAAGGAAATCCGCGCCCAACAAAAGGCCAAGAAAAAGCTCGCTGAGGCAAACGCTGCAGTTACGCCCAAGACTGTCCAGGTCGTGACGATCAATACCAAGGTAGCGAAGCCTTCGACTGGGACAAAGACAGCATCCAAAACTGAGCCGACAAAAGAAATTATGGTGACCACGGAACTAGGCACACTGCCACTCCCCATTCGCCGACCAGCCAGATAATCACCACTTATGTTGGACCGGGTTCCGTATCTGTAGTACGTCCGCTGCAACTCATCATTTCATGCGTCGGAGCACAGCTCCGATTGCCCCATGCGGCAGGTGCGTAAAACAATGACCGTCAACAGCATGACCGGCTTCGCCAGGAGCCAAGGAACACACGGTGACTTCTCATGGCATTGGGAGCTGAGGAGCGTCAATGGCCGTGGGCTCGACGTGCGCTTGCGCTTGCCAACCGGTTTCGAAGCCTTGGAACAGGACGCGAGGAAGGCCCTCAATAATGCCTTCTCGAGAGGCAACATCTCGGCAACGCTCACTGCTAAGCGCGGTGTTGCTGATGTGGAAATCCACCTCGATGAAAAAGTGCTCCAACAGGTTCTGGAAGCGGTGGAGAAAATTCGCACGCTCACAAATGCACCTGCACCTACAGCCGAGGGACTGATCAACACGCGAGGCGTTTTGGACATCCGGGAGAGATCGGAAAGCGAAGAAACGCTCAAGCAACAGCAAGCCGCCATCATGGCCGGACTAACCCAGGCCATCGCTGATCTCCAAGCCGCCCGCGGTTCGGAAGGCGGACAGCTCAAAACCATCATTCTCACTCAGCTCGAGACTATTGAAGAGCAGGTGGCATCAATTCGGCAAACCATCACCACACAACCTCAGAAGATCACGGATCGCCTGAAGCAACAAATCAGTCTGCTTCTGGGGGATGAGGCGGCGATTCAGCCGGACCGTTTGCATCAGGAGATCGCAATCATACTGACCAAAGCCGATATCTCGGAAGAGGTTGATCGCATCGACGCGCATCTAATAGCGGGACGCGAACTGTTGCAGCAAGATGGGCCAATCGGGCGCAAACTCGACTTCTTGACCCAAGAGTTCAACCGGGAAGCCAATACGATCTGCTCAAAGTCCAACGACATTGCCGTTACGCGAGATGGCCTCGCTATGAAGGCAGCCATCGATCAGATGCGCGAGCAGATCCAGAACGTCGAATGAGTGGATCCAATTGAGAGGCCGCACGCCCACAAGCCAATACAACTTTCAGGCCGAGATGTAATCTAAGGCTATCGCTCAAGCCTCGCGGCAAGTCGCGCAAAGTCTTCGACTGCGACCTGCTCTCCACGTAGGTCCGGTGCAAGTCCAATATCATCAAGCAGTTTTTCGGGCAACGGTGTCAATTGCCGCAAACTGCTGCGTAACATCTTCCGTCGTTGGCCGAATACTGCTGCCGTAACACGACCAACCATGACAGCCGAAGCGTCTGGTTCCCGAGTTTCCCGAGGCACGAACGTCACGACAGCTGAATCAACTTTCGGCGGTGGCGTAAACGCCGTGGCCGGCAACCGCAAACCGATGGCAACCTCACAACTCCACTGACAAAGAACGGCGAGGCGCCCATAGGCTTTGGTACCTGGCTTGGCGATAATCCTCTCTGCCACCTCACGCTGAAACATCAGAGCCATACCGGAGAACGGCGGCGGCCATGTCGACTGTTCAAGCCAACCAACAAGCAGTTTCGTCGCTATGCCGTACGGTAGGTTGGAAATGATCCGGTAGCTATTGTTTTCAGCATCGCCAATCATTGATGCAAGCTCTGAGAGCGATATCTCCAGCGCATCGCCTGACACAACATGGAGACGATCCGGCCAATGCCCCGAGATCAGTTCAAGCGCTGGGAGGCAACGTGCATCTCGCTCGACAGCAACAACACGATCAGCTCCTTCAAACAACAGAGAGCGTGTCAGGCCACCTGGTCCCGGACCAATCTCAATGACTGTCTGACCAGCCAGTGATCCACACAGTCCCGCAATCTTTCGGGTTAAATTCAGGTCTAGAAGGAAGTTCTGGCCGAGGCTCTTTTTTGCTCTCAGCTCAAAGCGCCGAATGAGTTCGCGGACGGGTGGCAACCCATCATCAGCGAGCCCAGTTTGTCCAGCTAAGTTCATATCAACTATCGATAGCAGACAGCTGCGGAAAAGTCGCCCTGCTGATCATGAACGTTCGATAGGTCAGCCCCTATAATAAGATCGGTGCATTGTCCCGTTCTTAACCGCCTATAGGGCGAACTAGCGGTACTCGATATGCGCATCGCGCTTCAGATCTGCCAGGTGACGACGGCCCATGACCTCAAACTCACGCTGCCGCAACTGCGCCCGTGCAGTATTGCGTGCTTTCTGCTTTCCGGCAGCCGCATCGCGACCACAAACAGCATAGAGTACAACACCGTTGCTTGAAATCACGGGTGGCAACATCTGCCCATCGCGCGCCTGCAGCAACATGCTGCGCGTCGGCTCCGCAATCGTCGTTGGTTTGACCGATCCCAAGTCCTGGAAAACTGCATTCCGGACAGATCCGGCTAATGATCGCGTCCCTTTGCACCCGGAAAACTTGCTCTGCAACAACTCTGCGTCGCGAAGCCTTGCAGCCATCACGGATTGATTGAAACCAGATGCTGGCAACCTGAGGCTGATCTTCTGCAACTTCAGTGCAACACCACCGCCGCCACCAGTGAGACCGACCTGTTGGTCAATGTCTTTCAGATTAAAGGCAACGGAACGACTGAATTTTCTCCGCACAACACCAGCCCAGGAAATCTGTGCTTTGATCTTCTCTTTGAACGTCGCGCTGCCAATCCCTGACCGGCCAATATTCGCGAGGAACTGCTTGGTCGTCACCTTGTTACGCTTCGCAATGTTGCCGATCGTGCCATCTATCGCCGCCTGACTTGCGACGGCTTTGAGACGCTTGGCTTCCTGCATCTTGAGCCGCTCTTCGATCAGCTCCTTCTTTGCTGCCTGTCGGAAGCGTGGAATCATCTGGGCGCGAGCCGATTTGACGGCTTGCTGCTGCAAAGACCGCGCGTAGGCCTGTTTCCGCTTTTCGAAAATTGCCAGCACTTGGTCTCGAGACTTGCCAGGATTGGCCTTGATGGTTTCACCAAGGATCGCACGCAGACGCTGATTGGTCGACTTGCGCTTAATCAGAGCCTGGAAGTTCGCCTTAACGCGACTGCCAAGTCGTGAACTCAACGACAATAACCGCGCACGTTGATCAATTTCATGATGCGTAATAGGCTCATCATTCACCAGGACGGCAACAGAGTGTTTGCGTCGTGCACTCACTGAGCGGGTGACTGGACGCTTTCGTGCCTTGGGCTTAGTAGACTTCTTGCGCGAATTTGATAGCGAAGCTCGCTTTTTCTTCACCGGTCTGGAAGGCGCTGATTGCTGTCGCGGCGCAACATTGCGAGGTCTAGTATTAAGTAGTGGATTGGCTGGACCGCCAACGCTCGGGCTACCACCAGATTGACCTGCGCTGTTGTCATTGTCTGACGGCACAGAGACGATGAGCCCCGGAATTTGACCCGCCGTTTGAGCCAAAGCAGTCGTCGGCGCTGCAATCAACAACGCCAGCACCATTGCCGGGATGCGGGTATCATGGCCAAAGTTGCTGAATCTCATAGCGCTCATAGCTCGTCTTGTCTGCGACAACCTCAGAGAATGATCGAAAAGAGCATGCGATTCTCTCTTTCCGCAATACGATAGATGTAACCATTCTGTGAAATATTTAGGGCAATGCAATCAACATGTTGACTGACATGCCTTCATAGGCACGCAGAAGCAACGAAACGCACAACCAAAAACGATTAGCCCAGATCTAGTCCTGGTTTTCACCAAAGAGATGATCCAGCGCATCAGCCCGATAGCTGAATTCGCCCAGGTGCTTCAACTGGAACCGCAACAGGATGGTTCGATCTGACGTCAGGTCGCGATCCTCGTTCTCAATGCGCGACTCTGCGTAGGTAGTCGTCAGGACGAAACAGTCATCATGGTAGCTCAGCGAGATCGAGTTCTGACGCATCTGCGACTCATCGATGTCGTAGCGCAATGCACCAGTCAGTCGCCAGCGCTCAGCGATTTGCATACCTATGGAGCCGAGAATGTCCTGCTGATCGCCGGTATCCAATCCCGTCAAAGGATCATTCGCCGCAAAAGTATAAATAGCCTGGGCATTAATTGGCCCATACCGAACATTAGCGGCCACGTCAGCCCGGACAAGCGCGAGATCATCTTCGTCGAACCGTCCCTGTCCGATAAACTGGAACACCTGCGACGGAGCGAGATAGGCACCAAGTACATAGTCAGATTGATCTTCGTCCAGACCGTTATTCTCGTCAATTATGCTAGCAGCAGTATTGGGATCGGTTGACGGCTCGACACCTGAATCACCAGAAAAAATATTCTCGCCCGATAGATGGAAGCTTTGCCCCGCCAGGATACGAGCATAACCGCCAGCGTTCGCCTGGAATGTATACTGCACGCCCACATTTGCCCGAGAGCCCGTCTCGACACGATCTAGGCCAGAAACCTTATTGAGTTCAAAAAGGTTCGTATCATCAAAGACGATGCTGCGCGACTCTTCGTTAGGAAGCCGACGCTGCTCCACCTTCGCTGTACGAACAATCACCTGCCCGATTGGCTCTACGACATGCGACGCAGATGAAGTTCTAGCAAGCCAAGGATAAGAAGCCAGCAGCCCAGCACTCGCGACGCCACGCGCAACTGTCGACTCATCGATCTCCAAATTTGTAAGCGGGTCAACCGCATTGTCATAGGACAACAGATCACCGCGCAAATTCGCAAACGGCGTGTATGTGATTCCTAGCGGATCGATGACCTTGCGTCGCCAGTTTACGTCGGCAACGACGCGCTGCATGGTTGTGCCAGTGTCCTGCGCAACATTGTTTCCATCGACAAACGTCAAGTCGCGCGAAAAGCTGAGAGCATTGACATTCCAGCTAAGCTCGCCTCCGAGAATTGGTGTCCCAACCACATAATTCCAATCTACGATCGGGTGCACACGGCTCTCTGAAACATCGCTGTCGCTTAGCAACAAGCCACCGAAATGGTAGGCACGCATGCTGAAGTGGTTCCGCTCACTCAGCCCCTGAATGTACGCCGAATTTACGCGGTCGGTCTGCAAAACATTGTCGAACTTGTAGAAACGCCGGTAGGTATCGTCACTCTCTACAATCGCATCCCATCCAAACTTCCACCAGGAGGCGAGTGAGAATTCTCCCTTGGTCTCTAGCGAACCGCGCCACCCGTCAAGTCGCTGGTCGTTGTTAGGGAGGTCATCGGCATCTTGGTTGATCCCCGAGATTTTGACATTGTACTGACCACGAATACTTCCGAAGACCAACCTGTGTCGCCAATGGCCTTTCCAGAGCACACCTTGCCGCGCCGTATACATCGGATGGAATGTGAAGTCATAGTTTGGCGCCAAGGCAAAGTAATAAGGCACCTCAATTCCAAAACCGAGATCATCGGATGACGAGTAAGTCGGAATAAGAAAGCCGGACTTGCGCTTCACCGACGGATCCGGATGTTGAAAGAACGGCAAATACAACACAGGCACGCCAAGAACATCAAACGTGCCATCTAGGTAAGTGATGGTAGCCGCATTCTGATCGTGGATCACCCGCTTCGCCGAGACACACCAAAGTGGTGGCTTGGCGGGATCATGCTCACAAGGCGTAAACTTGCCATTCTCGAACTCGGTGACGTTGCCATCACGTCTGATCGCACGTCGCGCCGTTATTCTGGACTTGTCGCGCGCCACGATACTCAGCGACTGCACGAAACCATCCCTGAAGTCATCCGTCAGGGTGATCCGTTCACTCCGGGTGATAGCCCCGTTGGGCTCGCGCAAGATAACGTTCCCAGACGCCGTCAACGTATTCGCCGACTGATCGTAAATGACCTTGTCAGCGGTCAACACGTAATTGTTGTAGTAGATCTCCACGTTACCACGTGCTGTAACGCGATCGCCGCGGGAATCATAGATAAGTTCGTCGCCCTGGAGATAGAGCGGTTGAGCTGGATCAAGCCGCTGCCCAGCGGAGCCCAATGTCTGGGTTGAGAATGTGCCAGGTTGTGCAGCAGTTTGGGGCGCAACGGCTGCAGGATCCTGCGCCCACGCGGCCACTGCTGACAGCGTAGCCGCAGCTGTAGCAGCAGCAAAGCCTGACACGAGCCCTCGCAAGCTAAGCCTGCGATGCCCCCAGCGTCCGCTCAAACTTTGGCGCGCATTACGCATCCACTCACCCATCCTCCTGATGCAGCAGCACTGTCGCAGTTACCAGACATGCAACTGTCACTGGAACCCAAACGGCCACCCATGGCGCCACGAGCCCAGCAACACCTACTTGTCGGGAGACTTCTGCAACCAAGAAGAAGCCAATGCCCCCAACCATTCCGACGATCACCATAGTCTGAACCCCTCCAGACCGAAATGACCTTAACGACACAGTTGCAGCCAAAAGCACCATTCCAATCAACAAAATCGGACGCGCCAGAAGCAGCTGATACTGCACCATGTAGGGTGCGGTAGAAAGTCCAGCTTTATCAACAACTTCTATGAGCCTCGGGAGCTCCCAAAATGACAAAGAAATGATCGAGCCAAAAGCATCCTTCACGCGGTCCGGGGATAAGTAGGTACTGACCGTATATGTCTCGAATTTTTGAGGTGCTTGGCCGGGTCTCGTGACCCATCCATCTTCAATCAACCAGAAGCCATCTTCGAGGCGCCCTTTCGTGGCGTGGATCCGCTCGATGAAACGATCTTGCTTGTCATATTGGAAGACCCGCACGCCAACCAAGGTGACTCCACTATCGGTAGCAGCATCTGCTGAAATCACAGACGCGCCATCCACACCATCCTGCCGCAGCCAAGGCAAGCCGGAGGACTGCTTAAGAAAGTTCGCGTTCTTCTTAAAGACTTCTGCGAATAGGACTTCGGCTTTGGCCCGTCCAGCCGCCGCGATTGGGTTGTAAACAGTTGTTGAGAACACACCGAGAACGAACGCAAAGCATACGCACGGCGCCAGAAATCCCCAGGCACTGAGCCCGCCGGACCGCATAACTGCCAGTTCGCTTTTTCGAGACAGCATTAGAAGGGACATAATACTCCCAACGAGCACAGCAAATGTCAGAAGTATCTCGGTGTAGGCTGGAAGCCGCAACAGTCCCAACCACAATAATACATCCAATCCGACGCTGCCCCGCTTCCCTGCCTCGCGCAAAAGCTCAACAAAATCAATCATAAAGATCAATCCTGCGCACAGCAGGAAGGTCACAAAGACCATCGAGGCGAAGCGCTTCATGATATACAACTTTAGTGTCATGATAGCTTCATAGCCTCATTCACCCGGCTGCAACGCACCGCGCCGCCTGAATTGACTTGCAATCCATCCTAGGAGGTCTCCCAAAGCCATCTCGACACGATCACCAACTGAGAGGCCCGGCTTCGGGTGCTCGTTCCTGACGATCATCCACAGAGCCACAACTATCCCCAGCGCCGGCAGAAGATACATGAGAGGTGCAAGCGACGTATTGAGCGACACCATATTGTTGAGAGCCAGCCCACCTCCACGAAAAACGGCAGCCACAACAAAGGCCGTCGCTATCATTTGTGTCCGGTTCTGACGCGTTGATTGAGCCTGCCCCACGAACGCAACTGCCAGCAGCACAAACAAGAACGGATACAGTGGGCCTGAAAATCGTTCATGCAACTCGGCATGATATCGCCCTGCCCGCCGGGCTTTCAGCGCCTTTTCGTCAAGATAAAGCAGCTCATTCAAATAACGCTCCTGAGGCTTCCAGACATGCTCGGCCGTGCGCCTCTCAAATCGTTCAAGATCAATGGGATAAGACTTGAAAGCCAGGACCTCTCTGGGCGTCAGATCGTCTGGACCGCGCAGAATATGGCCATTCTCCATCACCAGATAGCCATTTCCATCCTGCTTCACCACACGGCCGCGCTCGGCCAAGTACGACATGTGGGTTTTCTTCCGATGGTCACTGATCAATAATCCATACAGCGTGCCATCAAGGCCTCGGCTTCGGATATGGACAACAACACCAGGTTCCGGAGTTGAGAACCGGCCCGGCAACAGGACCTGGGAAATGAGATCGGAGCGCACTTCGGTGACTTTGGCGCGCAACACGCGCAACGACCAAGGCATTCCAATGTGGTTTACGAATGCCACCAGACCGGCAACAAACGCAGCAAGCATCAGAAGCGGCCGGACGATCCGCCAGATTGAGCCGCCTGACGACGTCACAACAATCAACTCACTATCGCCATTCAGTCGGTTCAGCACATGGATGACGGCAATCAACAAGGCGATTGGGGCGATAACGGCGAGAAGCTTGGGCAAGGCCAACGTCGTGATCATGACCATGGTCACGACATCTTGACCCTTGGTCGTCACAAGCTTGAGCTGTTTGAGAGCGAGCGCGATCCACACGACCCCGCAAAGCGAGAGCAGGATCAGGGCAAGCGCACTCGTCGCCTGCCTAAGTAAGTAGCTACCGAAAGTCGACATCGACTCTCGCCCCCAAAACCTGCTGCGCCTAGACAATGGCAAAACCGAATAAGCCGGCTAGCCACCGCTTCGTTCCACGGATGAGCCAGACACATCGCCGGCCAATCTCGCATAGATTGCCGCCCCGACAATCCCACCGCTACAAATGCGGCCTCCGCATCAAGCGCAAGTCCCACATCTCCGTGGCGGAAATTCGGCGTCAAGACCGCTGTTTAGCATGATATCGCCACTGTGACCGCCTGCAGATGATTGACAGAAGCGCGACGATATTGGTTGTTAGCTACTGCCTCTCAGAGTAAGGCGTCTGGTTCACTCGGAAAACACGCCAACCTCTAAGTTCTAGCCACAGTTCTCCGCCCTGGCATCAACCGCAACCATACCTTCCACAGGACACCCAATGCCGCTGCAGCTCGAAATTGCGTTCACAAACCTCTCGTCTACCCTCGAGCCACAAACTCTGGTCGTAACCGACAGCTCACTGACGCTCAACAAAGCGCTCCAACGCATCAACAAGGATAGCGGTGGGCAGGTATCGCGCGCCATCGAAGCGATGAGCTTCCGCGGCAAGGCCAAGACCAATCTCAAGATCGCTGTGCCAGCGAACACGGACATTACGAACCTCGTCCTGGTCGGCGCCGGCGATCTCAAAGACATCGCAGAAAACGACTGGTTGATGTTGGGCGGTTACGCCATGGGACAGCTCGGCCAAACAAAGGCAGGTGCGTCCGCAAGTGTGGTTGTCGACATTCCCAATTTGGATGCAGCGGCTGCCGCAACTGCTGCCGCCCTCATCGCCCAAGGTGCACTGCTACGAAGCTACAAGTTCGATAAGTACCAGACCAAGAACGCCACCAAGAATGATGACGAAAAGCAAGACAAGCTGAAGAAGCTTATCGTCCAGACAGCCGACCCAAAGACGGCACAAGCTGCTTACGATCGCCACAAGGCAATTGCTGAAGGTGTCGCCATCACGCGCGACCTGGTGAACGAGCCCGCCAACCGCCTCGGCCCCCTCGAGTTTGCAGCACGCTGCGAAGAGCTCAGTAAAGTCGGCGTGGAAGTAACGATCCTCGACCAAGACCAGTTACAGGACATCGGGATGCACTCCTTGCTCGCTGTCGCACAGGGCAGCGACCGGCCCGCTCGCGTCGCCGTGATGCAATGGCATGGTGCAAAGTCGAAACGTGCCAAGCACCTCTGCTTTATCGGCAAGGGCGTCGTCTTCGATACCGGTGGCGTCTCGATGAAACCGGCAGGTGGCATGGAAGACATGAAGGGCGACATGGGTGGTGCGGCCTGTGTCACCGGTCTCATGCACGCTCTTGCTGCGCGAAGCGCACCGATCAATGCCGTAGGCATCGTCGGCCTCGTTGAGAACATGGTATCTGGCAACGCGCAACGACCAGGCGACATCATCTCATCATTGTCCGGACAGACCATTGAGGTCATCAACACGGATGCGGAAGGTCGATTGGTGCTCGCAGATCTTCTCACCTATGCTCAGCAACAATTCAAGCCGCGCTTCATGATCAACCTCGCGACGCTGACGGGTGCCATTTTGATCGCGCTAGGTAAGGAGCACGCCGGCCTCTTCTCAAACGACGACAAACTCTCCGCAGAACTGACCGAGTGTGGACTGGCAACCGGTGAGAAAGTCTGGCGCATGCCTCTCAGCAAATCCTACGACAAGATGATCGACACACCCAACGCAGACATGAAGAATGTCGGAGGTCGCTTGGCCGGATCAATCACCGCTGCACAGTTCCTACAGCGCTTCGTCGATGATGGCATGCCGTGGGCGCATCTCGATGTTGCAGGCACTGCTATGGCGTCTGAGAAGAACGATATCAATCAGTCCTGGGGATCCGGCTGGGGGGTCCGCTTGCTCGATCACCTTGCTGCAGCAAAATATGAGAAATAACCCAGAAAGTGTTGTTTCAAAACTGAAATATGACTTCTGAAAATCTGAGAGAAGCCACTAAAAGTTCCATAATATTTATTATGCGAATCAACAGCCTTCACAAAACCTGTGCGCTCGCCGAGAAAACTCTCAGAAACTTGGCGAGCGAATTTCGCAAAGCTGACGCTCATTTTTTGCCAGAGCACTTCACGACGATAAATCTAAGGTAAACGCGCCTACGCTCATCACGACTTGACGACACGCTCTTCCATGCGCAGCAGAACCTCTCCGATGATCACCGCATAGATCGCGATGAAGAACCCGCTCAGGATATTGAGGCTGATCAGAATACTTGCCGGCACCAACCACTGCGGACCGAGCACTTGCACGATCAGGTTTGTGAGCAATCCATCGAGCAACTGCCGCACCTGGAAGATCAACTCCATGACTTGTTCGTAGTTCGCTTGCGCCGGCAGATCGAAGACGAATGACCTGGCGACCTGCTGCACAGACTGCGTCTCCAGAAACCCACCAAGCAACGCAATCTGAATCAGGGCAGAGAACAACAATCCTAACGGCACAACGAGACGGAAGTAGCCCCAGCGCACCGGACGCGCACCAAATGTCCAATAAGCGCGTCGCAACAACCCTGTGCCGGCAAAGATCGCGATCGTCATCACGACCGACAACACCAACAGTCTGTTCTGATCCGTACCACCGAATGCCAGCAGCGCAGCGAAGCCGGCCATAAGAGCCTTACCACTCGTCTCAAAGACAGCACTCGCCATCATCATTGCGCGTTTGCGCCAGCTCAATACGCCGGAGAAAAAATATGGAAACTCATGCAGCAATCGCTGCCACTCCAATCCAAACCCCATAATGAGCACGAGACCTGACGTCACGGCGACGAATGCCAGTGGAGCACTATACGCGAGGCTCCCGACCGCGACAGCGGCGGCGACTTCAAATAAGAGTAGCAGTAAGCTCCACAGGAAATACACAAAAAGGCTCCAGCACACTTCATGATCTCTGACATTCGGAGCCAAGACGATTAAATGTCAATGCCGACATATCTAAGGGTCAATCACAGGGTCGCACCGATCCTTCGTTGCTAGGATATCTCATGAGCAAACAGTCCACCTCTCCGGCCGTAACAAGATTGAACTCTGTCATGGCTGCTCTTCGGCATCCTGAGACAGGCTGCCCCTGGGACATCGAGCAGACATTCGAAAGCATTGCCCCCTACACGATCGAAGAAGCTTACGAGGTCGCAGATGCCATCGAACGCGGCGATCTACCTGATCTCAAGGAAGAGCTCGGCGACCTGCTCCTGCAGGTGGTTTATCACGCACGCATTGCCGAGGAGCGGAACCACTTCGACTTCGAAGCCGTCGCTGAAGCTGTCACACAGAAGATGATCAATCGACACCCGCATGTCTTTGGTACAGAAGCTGAACGCGCAGCTGGTGCTGCCCCAGGGTTTTGGGAGCGCATCAAGGCAGACGAGAAGCGCAAAAAGGAAGAGGAACGTCGCGCTGCAGGACTAGCTATCAATGAGGCGCCCACAAAAAAGAGCGCTTTGGACGGCGTACCACCCACAATGCCGGCCCTGACCCGCGCCAAGAAACTGCAGTCGAAAGCAGCGCGGATTGGTTTTGATTGGCCCTCACTCGACCCAGTCTTCGAAAAGTTCGACGAAGAACTTGCCGAACTCAAGGAGGCCGTCTCCAGCGGCGATCAGAATGCCATCGATGAGGAGTTTGGCGACCTATTGTTTGTCATCGCCAATATCGCACGCCACCTCGACCTCGATCCTGAGGCTAGCCTCCGCAAGGCCAACGCAAAATTCACATCACGGTTCCAACGGATGGAAGCTCTGCTGGCCGAACAAACAGGTGGCCAGGAAAACGCCAAGGCCTCTCTCGACGTGCTCGACGGGCTATGGGATCAGGCAAAGCAAGAGGAGAGGAAATAGCAAGCTCTCCGCGTGCCTTAAACAACGATGGTTCGTGTTTACCCTTGGAAGGCTTTACCTACCCGCTCTATAGCTACGCGTCAGCGCGCTGAGCCACCTCAGCGAGACCGGCTTCTTTCAGCCGGGTATTCAGCCGTCCCAGATCGGCAAGTGAAAGCCGTACTTTGAAGTTAAGCGCACCGCTCTCAAAAGACGTCCGCTCAATAATCTGCGTATTCTCGTGCAGCCAGTTGATTTCACGTCCACGAGACGCAGGGAGTTCGATCGTGACTTCGATATCATCACGGCCGAACCACCGATCAATTGCCTGGCAAAGATCATCGCAACCAGCGCCTGTCAGTGCCGAAATCATGACGGGATCATGAGCACTCCGTCGCGTCTCTAATCCCAATAGCTCAATTGCCTCATCGTCGAGCAGATCCACCTTATTCCAGACTTCGATTATGTTGCAGTCCGGTCCCTCAATTGGCAGTGAAAGCTCCTCAAGAATGACTTCGACATCTGTGCGCTGGGCATCCGTTTCCGGATGCGAGATGTCGCGCACATGTAGAACAAGATCAGCCTCAACAACTTCCTCAAGAGTTGCACGAAAAGCCGCCACCAACATCGTCGGTAGATCCGAAATGAACCCAACCGTATCAGAGAGAATGACCCGCCGGCCACTCTCCAGCTCGAGCTCTCTCATTGTCGGGTCAAGCGTTGCAAAGACTTGATCCTGAGCCAGCACATCCGCAGCTGTCAGGCGGTTGAACAAAGTCGACTTCCCGGCATTCGTGTAACCCACGATCGCCACCACCGGATATGGCACTTCCCGCCGGCCTTTACGATGCAATTCCCGTGTCCGCACGACCTTGGAGAGTTCCTGCCGGATCTTCGTAATCCGGTCTTGCAGTAATCTACGGTCAGTCTCGATCTGGGATTCACCTGGACCACCAAGGAAGCCGAAACCACCACGCTGACGTTCCAGGTGGGTCCAGCTCCGCACCAAGCGACTGCGTTGGAAAGTCAGGTGGGCCAACTCCACCTGCAGTCGCCCCTCACGGGTTCGAGCGCGACGACCAAATATTTCCAAGATCAAGCCAGTTCGATCCAGCACCTTCGTATTGAGAGCGCGCTCAAGGTTGCGTTGCTGGATGGGTGTCAACGCGTGGTCGACAATCAGCAGACCAATTTCACACTCATCGATGATAGCGGAGAATTCGTCCAGCTTTCCTGACCCGAAGAGAGTCGAAGGACGCACGGAGGCAACCGTCACCATGTCCTGCCAGGCAACATCAAGCTCAATGGCTTGGGCGAGGCCCACGGCCTCATCGAGCCGATCATTTGCGCGTTCTTGAGAGCGCGTCCTATCGGATGAAATAAGGGGAAGAACCACCATAGCACGAACAGCCGGAGCCTGACGGTTTCGGCTGTCGTGATGTTCACTGCCGAGTTCGTCGTCCGCTAACCGTTCAGGTTCAGTTCTATCGTCGATTTTGGTTGTCCTTTCACGGACGACGCCTATTCCTGCGTCTCGCCATCCATCAAATTCACAGGCTGGCCCGGCATGATTGTCGATATGGCATGCTTATAGACGAGTTGTGAATGCCCATCACGGCGCAACAAAACACAGAAATTGTCAAACCACGTGACAATACCCTGCAGCTTGACGCCGTTTATGAGAAAGATGGTCAGGGGTGTCTTTTGCTTCCGAACATGATTGAGAAAGCTGTCCTGAAGACTTTGGGCGCGTTCTGCCATTATTCTTATCCATTCTTCGCTTGATACTTTTCTACCGCCGATGTCTCCTAACGACGATATTTTTGTCTAACGCTCGTTTGCCGCAACTGGATGACATCCATAATCATCAGTGACGCAACTGTTAGCATTACGTTATCGGCTCAGAACTCGCAACGGTATGGAAAAGTCGCCGCAACTGAGCAACGACCGGACCTGGCTTGCCGTCACCAATCATCTGATCATCCACCTTAACTATTGGCATAACCATGTTGGTTGCGGAAGTTAAGAACGCCTCTTTCGCCGCAAAAGCCTCTTCCAAGGTGAATGCCCGCTCCACGAACTGCAGGCCGGCTGCCTCAAGCGTGTCAATTAGCGTGGTTCGTGTCACGCCACGCAGGATAGCCTTGTCAGCCGGACGGGTCACAACTTCATTCTGCTGAGTAATAATCCACGCGTTGCTCGAACCACCTTCGAGTACCTTGCCAGCCTCATCAAGAAACCAGGCTTCCTGGGCACCGCGAGCCTTTGCTTGCTCCTTGGCGAGGCTCGCGGGCAGCAGCATGACTGTCTTGATATCACACCTCGCCCAGCGCGGGTCTTCGCAGGTCACGACAGCCAAACCGGCTTCTGCCGCTTGCTGCTGCTTGTCAAGCTTACCTGGACGGGCAAGACACACAACGGTGGGTCCCGTCTCGACGCCATCAAACAGGAAATTCCGCGGTCCCGCACCGCGTGAGACCTGCAAATAGACACTGCCCTCTTTCACGCGGTTCCGCCGAAGCGTCTCACGGATCACAGCAGTCCACGCCGCCTGCGACATTGGCGGCGCGATTGATAACTCATTGAGCGAACGATCAAGTCGCTTGAGGTGACGATCCATATCAACAAGCTGGCTGGATCTGACCTCAATCACTTCATAGACGGCATCGCCAAACTGGAACCCGCGGTCCTCGGCATGAACCAACGCATCCCCGTATGACTGATATGAACCATTGACGTATACGCTGCGTGCCATGTTCGAACCCGATTGCTGAGAATTCTAGAAATAGTCCGGAGTGACACGAAAGGCCTGTTCGACCTCGCGGATGTGATCAGCCTTGGCAAAAACCACCGCACGGTCCCGTGGCATCAGCTCCGTCGTCCCGTCGGGAATGATAACACGGCCACCGCGCAGGATCGCCCCAATTCTAATGCCCTCAGATATTCCGAGCTCTTTGATGGGCCGCCCCACAATCGGCGTTGTCGCCAGCGCCTCCGCCTCGATAACTTCGCCTGCACTATTGTGCACCTCATGAACGCCACGTATGCGTCCACGCCGCACATATTGCAGAATGCGCGACACCGTCACAGCGCGCGGATTGATCTGAGCATCAATCCCAAACGATCGCACCATTGTGCTGTAGCCTGCACTATTGACCAGACACAAACTGCGGCGGCACCCGATGTGCTTGGCCAGCACCGAGGTCAGGATGTTGGCTTGATCGTCGTTGGTCAGCGCCACCATCGTCTCCGCTGACGCAACATCCGCCTCTCGCAAGAGATCCTCCGACAACGCCGACCCATGTAGGATCACAGTCCGGTTGAGGGTTTCCGAGATTGCAATTGCGCGTTCGCGGCGGCTCTCGATCACCTTTACGCGTACGTTGGCTTCACGGTCTTCAATGGCGCGGGCAACATAGAGGCCGATGTTACCGCCACCGGCAATCACGATACGCCGCGCCTGGACTTCCTCGTGGCCAAAAATCTTGAGCGTCCGAGCGACTTGGTCGGCCGGCAGAATAAGGTAGGCATCGTCACCAACCTTCAGCTGATCCTGTGATGTGGGAAGAAACAGCTCGTCATCTCTCACCACACCCACGATGGTGGCAGGCAGATCTGGGAACAGCTCGCGTAGCTGGCGAAGCGGCGTATCAACCACTGGGCAATCCGGCCCACAGCTCACACCAATCGTCAGTACCTGGCCATCGGCAAAACTCGCGGTCTCGAATGCACCCGGCAGCTCAAGCCGCCGCAACACGACATTGCCGACCTCGAGTTCAGGCGAGATGATGTAATCAATCGGCAAGCCATCACTGCTGAACAGCTTCGACCAATCTTTGTCCAAGTACGTTTGCGCACGGACGCGTGCAATCTTTGTCGGAATATCGAATAGCGTCGAGGCAACCTGGCACGACACCATGTTGACTTCATCATGGAACGTCACGGCGATCAGCATATCTGCGTCACGCGCACCAGCTCGCGCGAGAACATCAGGATGCGCGCCATTCCCGCAGACCGCTCTGACTTCCAGAACATCATTAGCGCGCTGCACCAGTTCCGGCGAGGAATCGACGATCGACACGTCGTTGCCTTCAGCCGCAAGACGTTCTGAGATCCCGAGCCCAACCTGCCCAGCGCCGCAAACGATAACCCGCATGTTCACCGGTTCCTATGTCAGTCCCAGGACCACTTAGCTCCCAACAGAGCAACTCCCGAACGAAACCAGGAGCAACCTGCAATGCGCGGCACAGTTGCACCGCACTGGCTCATGCCGGCGCCTGTACACCAGAGCGCTGTTCCGAGCTTACCCCGAGCGCACGCAGCTTTCGGTGCAAGGCGGAGCGTTCCATACCGACAAACTCAGCCGTCCGCGAGATATTCCCGCCAAAACGGTTGATTTGCGATAAAAGATACTCACGCTCGAAGATCTCACGTGCCTCACGCAAAGGCAGAGACATCAACTGTTCAGCACCACTGTTTACGGGCAATGGCACGCCTGAACCGATCTCATCCGGCAGCATCTCGGCCGAGATAGTTGTATCAGCCGACCCATCCGCCATGATCATCAGACGTTCAATGTTGTTTCTCAGCTCCCGCACATTGCCCGGCCAGTCGTGGGCCTGCAGCACGGCGATGGCATCTTCACCAATCTTGCGTGCCGATAGCCCGGACGACTCGGAGACCTGCCGCACGAAGTGCTCCACAAGCGACGGGATATCTTCGCGCCGCTCGGCCAGCGAAGGCACCCGCAGTGGCACAACATTGAGACGATGATAGAGGTCCTCGCGGAATGTGCCCTCACCCATCTCGCGTTCCAGGTCGCGTGCTGTCGACGAGATGATGCGCACGTCCACGGCAACCTTCTGCGTGCCACCGATCCTCAAGAACTTCTGCTCAACCAGGACACGTAGAATCTTGCCCTGCGTTTCAAGGGGCATGTCAGCCACTTCATCGATGTAAAGCGTGCCACCATGAGCCTCCTCGAGCGCACCGACTTTTCGTGCACCACCGCTCGTGGCCTCAATTCCAAACAGCTCTTCCTCAACCCTGTCCGGTGCCATGGCAGCCGCATTCAAGACAACAAACGGACCGTCGGCACGCGCTGAGTTCTCATGCAGGAAACGCGCGACCAATTCCTTGCCGGCGCCCGAGCCACCACGAATGAGTATCCGGCTATTGGTCGGGGCAACCTTCTCAATCTGGCTCCGCAGCTGATTGATGGCACCGGACTTGCCAATCAACTCACTGCTCTGCGGTGATCGCTCTTTTAGCTGCCGTACTTCGCGGCGCAATTGCGAGTTTTCTAGCGCCCTCATTGTGACGAGCAATAAGCGGTCAGCCTTGAATGGCTTCTCAATGTAATCATAAGCGCCACGCTTGATAGCCGTGACGGCCGTTTCGATATTGCCGTGGCCTGAGATAATCACGACCGGCAGATCAGGGTGGACCTTACGAATAATCGACAGCACCTCGAGGCCATCGAGACGGCTTCCCTGTAGCCAGATATCAAGCACAACCAAATGTGGCTTGCGCGCTTCAATAGCCAAGAGTGCCTCATCACTGTCGCGTGCCAGACGGCAGGTGTGGCCCTCATCTTCCAGAATTCCCGAAATGAGATCTCTGATATCAGCTTCGTCATCAACCACCAGGATGTCAGACGCCATTGAGCAGTCCCCTTTCGATTTGAAAATTGCTAATTCGCATTGGTTTCTAAAACTCGTCCCTCATCCCCTGCACCCTCTTCACTGAGGAGCGGGATTGTCATTCGCACCACAGCGCCGTGCGCCTCATCGGAGACGTCAGTGATGTCCTGCAGAGTGAGCGTGCCGCCGTGTTGCTCGATGACTTTCTTCACGATCGCCAGACCAAGTCCGGTACCCTTCGCCTTGGTCGTTACATAAGGCTCCAGCAGCCGCGACCGGTGCTGCTTCGACAACCCAGTTCCGTTGTCACGAACTTCTGTGACAGCAAAGCCCTCACGCATGACCAGTGATACCTGCACCCGGCCCCGGAAATCTTCCTCGGCTGGCCCGGCTTCGACATAGCCCGTAACGGACTCAGCCGCGTTCTTAACCAGGTTGGTCATGGCTTGTGACAGCAAGCGTCGGTCGAATGACGCGACCACCGGCTCGTCGGGGAGGTCCATCTGGAACTTGACGCCTTCAGAACTCATCTGGAACATCACGACGGCATCTTTGATCGCGTCGCGCAGATCCTGGACCTCCATTTGCGCTTTCGGCATGCGCGCAAACGATGAGAACTCATCAACCATACGCGAGACGTCTCCCACCTGTCGGATGATCGTCTCAGTGCATTTGTCGAACACCTCTTTGTCCTCGACAATCACCTTGCCGTACTTGCGCCGAATGCGTTCGGCTGAAAGTTGTATCGGCGTCAATGGGTTTTTGATTTCATGCGCAATACGGCGCGCAACATCAGCCCAGGCAGACGTGCGCTGGGCGCTGACAAGCTCGGTTATGTCATCGAAGGTTACGACCGCACCGCCATCGTCAGCACCATCCTCTTGCGTCAGACGCACAGCGAACGTGCGCTCTTCCTCATTGACCAGGCGAGTGACATTGTACTGCGCACCGGTTCGTTGCCCTGCAACTCCGAGTTCAGTTACGGCTTCGGCCAACTCCGGAACGGCATCCGCCAGTCGCTTACCCGTGAGCCCATCCGACGGTACTTCGAGCAACTGCTCTGCGGACTTGTTGGCAAGCGTTACGACACCCTGACTATCGAGACCGATGACACCGGCTGTGACACCCGACAGCACGGCCTCCATGAAGAGCCGACGATCGGTCAGCTGCTCGTTCGCTGTGACCAGCGCATCGCGCTGCGACTTCAACTCGTACGTCATGGTGTTGAACGTTTGCGACAAGCGCCGCAGGTCGCCCTCACCTCGCCTAATCGGCAAGTTGACGTTGAGGTTGCCCGTCGAGACTTCACGCGCAGCACCAATCAGGCGCCGAATGGGCGCAACGAAACGACCGGCGAACCACAGCCCAGCCCAGATCGCCGCCAGCAGCGCAGTGAAGGAGATCATGAAATACATCAGGGCATGCGCCGCCTGCAGACCGCCACGCCGTCGACGCAGCTGCTGGTATTCGTTCACCGTTGCCCTTGTTCGGCGCAAGTGGCGCATCACCTTTGGGCTGACGCCGCGCGCCACAAACAGGTAGGAGTCCGGATAGTTCTGCAACTTGACGATGGCCGCCACGCGATTGGCATTTTGCGGCATCAGCAAAGGCACCTGCCCCTTCTCCGCAAGAGCAATGACATTCGCCGGCGGTGGTCGATACGGGATCTTCTTGTTTTCAATTGCCGTAACCCGCGGTCGGCCTTGCTTGTTGATGACGTAGGCCACCGGCAAATCACGCAGACCGGCTTGCGAGAAAACGAGCCTTTGGAACAGTTCCTCATCGCTCAGTGCTTTGGAAGCCGCGTCATCCAAATCCTTGGCCATGTTGACGACGTCGGTCCTAATCACCTGGCCGTGCTCAATGAGATAAGCGTTGGCAATGTCGAGTGAGTTCTCAACCACCAACCGCGTGCGTGTCGAAAACCAGCCATCCAAAGAGCGTGAGAACGTCGTGGTTGCAGCAATCGCGAGGAGGATCGCCGGCAATGCCGCAATCACACTGAACAGCGCAACAATGCGAACATGGAGACGAGCGCCCGGGATCTGTTCGCGCCACGCGCGCCAGAGCCCGACAATCGGCCACGAAATCACGACGATCATCGCAATGATCATGGCGACGTTGAAGAACAGCACCGTCAGAACAACCCAATTGCGCGGCACAATCGGTGTCAGTCCGGTCAAAATGAAATAGGTCGCCAGACCTGAGATGATGGCCAGCGAAACAACGGTCAGACCAATTCGGAACTGCGGCGACCCAGAGTCAGCAAATGGCAACCGCGCATCATCGAACTCGTGGCTGAGCCCACTATTGGAGATGATGGAAGATCGCCGCAATCCAAGCTTATGGACGCTCCACTCACGCAACCGGCTTGCAACCGACTTCAGATAGCGCCACGCGTACATTGCCAACAGCAATCCACGGGTGTACCAACGACTGGCTATGCGAATGATCTGATCGGTTGTCATATGCCCTTCCGCCCTCAAGTCGTTTAAGGGTCACAGTGAGGCAGAATAGTGACGCAATCCTCCGCTGTTCACATCTTAATGTGATAATTTTACGACTTTATGTGATTGCGACGCACCCATATTATCGAAGGGCTAGCCAGATCCAGCCCCCTAAAACGACATACGCACCGATGAGTGCTGCAAATACCGCACTATAGCGCTGGGCTCTTTACCACCTGGATTTGCAATGACCGTATCCGGCTGCGCAGCGTATTCCGGTTGAGCCCGAGCAATTCTGCGGCTTTGATCTGATTGCCCCGTGTCGCTGCCAATGCTGCGGAAATCAACGGCACCTCAACCTCCCGGACGACCCTGTCGTAGAGACCTGGCGGCGGCAGTTCATCCCCGAATTCAGAGAAATAGCGCGCCATGTAGTTCTCAACCATCTCGCCAAGTCCCAGCGCCTCTTCGTTCTGCACGATCGGGCTTGGCTGCACATCGGTCTCGGACAGAACCGTCTCGACAATATCGCGCGTAATGTGCTCCTCGCCGTAAATGGCGGCCACCCGGCGCACCAGGTTCTCAAGCTCTCGCACATTACCGGGCCAGTGGTGCAGTTTAAGCCGCTCAATCGCTCCGGCGTCGAACGACCGTTCGCCGAGGCCTTCACTCGCCACGCCCTTCAGGAAATGACGAACGAGGTCCCCGATATCATCGACCCGTTCTCGGAGTGGCGGCAGACGAAGCGGCACAACGTTCAGTCGGTAGAACAAGTCCTCGCGAAACAAACCTTGCTGAATTTGGCTTTTCAATTCGCGGTGGGTGGCGGCGACGATCCGCACGTTGGTCTTAATCGGAGTTCGTCCGCCAACAGTTGTATACTCACCCTCCTGCAGGACGCGAAGCAGACGCGTCTGTGCCTCCATCGGCATGTCGCCGATTTCGTCGAGGAATAGTGTGCCACCTTCAGCTTGCTCAAATCGACCGGCAAAGCGCGCCTGTGCACCCGTGAAAGATCCCTTCTCGTGCCCAAACAGCTCGCTCTCGATCAGCTCGCGTGGGATCGCCGCCATGTTGACAGCAACAAACGGACCAGCCCGGCGCTTGCCGTGTTCATGGAGAACGCGCGCCACGAGCTCTTTGCCCGTGCCTGACTCGCCATTGATCATGACCGTCAGGTCCGTCTGGATGAGCCGCGCGATGACCCTATAGATTTCCTGCATGGCAGAAGAGCGCCCGAT
Source organism: Hyphomicrobiaceae bacterium (assembly GCA_965247245.1). Classification (GTDB taxonomy): domain Bacteria; phylum Pseudomonadota; class Alphaproteobacteria; order Rhizobiales; family Hyphomicrobiaceae; genus Tectiglobus. The sequence goes on from CBDFGV010000003.1 coordinate 593,387, forward strand.
CAGAGGCAGATCTTCTCCCTCGCTCTGATGGCGCTGATCACTCGACGCTCGTTTCGGTGCTTCAATCGCGCGACCAACAACCGAGACCAGTTCATTCAAATCGAACGGCTTCGGCAGGTATTCAAACGCACCGCGCTCGGCCGCACGCAGAGCCGTCATCAGTGTGTTCTGCGCGCTCATCACGATAACCGGCAGGTCGGGCCGCACGCGCGATATTCTCGGCAGCAGCTCGAACGCGTTTTCATCCGGCATCACAACATCAGTGACGACAACATCACCTTCACCTTGCTGCACCCAGCGCCAAAGGGTTGCCGCATTGCTCGTCGTTCTGGGCACATAACCCGCGCGCGCAAGTGCCTGATTCAAGACCGTGCGAATTGCATTGTCATCATCAGCGACAAGAACCGTACCTTTAGCCATATCCTGCCAGCCCTATTCTGTGTCAGCGCTTGAAGTTTCATGAAGTGGAAGCAGAACCCGGAAGACCGTCTGCCCGTGCGAACTCTCGAACTCGATTGTCCCGCCGTGATCGCCAATGATCTTCGCCACCAGGGCAAGTCCTAGCCCCGACCCGGAGTGTTTCGAGGAGACGAACGGGTCAAACAAATGCAGCCGCAAGTTTTCAGGAATGCCGGGCCCGTTATCCCGCACCTCGATCATCAATGGCAGGCTCACACGCGTGTCGCTTCCCGGCAGCGTCAATCGAACACCGGGCCGAAAGGCTGTCATCAAAGTGATGCGCCCACCACTGTCTTTGCTCTCGGAGATCGCCTCCGCCGCATTCTTCACGAGGTTGAGGAATGCCTGAATGAGTTGATCGCGCACGCCAGGCACAGGCGGCAACGACGGGTCATATTCAGACTGGAACTCGATATCGCGCGCAAACCCTGCGGACGCCAGCTGTTGGACATGATCGAGGACGGTGTGAATGTTGACCGGCTCCTGCACAATCGGGCGCTCATCACCGAACACCTCCATGCGATCCAGCAAGTTGCGGATCCGATCGGTCTCTGTGCAGATCAGCTGAGTCAGCGCCCGGTCGTCATCGCCAAGCTGCGGCTCAAGCAATTGAGCTGCTCCACGAATACCCGACAGAGGGTTTTTGATCTCGTGAGCCAGCACCGCAGCCATCCCCGAAACGGAACGCGCCGTTGACCGATGGGTCAGTTGCCGCTCGATCATCTGGGCCATACTGCGCTGTTGCAACATCAGCAGTATCCAGCCGGGAAACTGGACAAACGGGCCGCCATAGACGTCAACGAGATGCGACGCACCACTACGCGGCACGGCAACCTCTACACCGTACTCATTGACGGTCGCGCCGGTACGTCGAACTTGATCAACCAGCGCAAGCAGAGGACAGCCAAACGTTACCACTTCGGAAAGCGTGCCACGCTTGAGAACAGCCTGCCCGACATCGAAAAACAACTCGGCCGGCGGGTTGGCGAAGACAAACCGATCATCCGAGTCGATCAGCACGACCGGATGCGGCAGACACTCCAGGATCTGACTGTGATCGACGGCAAAAACCGCACGATCTCGTTTGCTTTGCGAGGCGCCTGCGGCCGTCATGCCCTGACCTCCGCTCTCTCCCGACACGTCGAGAAAAACTCCGTCAGACCGGCCAGAACGTCATTGGGCTGCTCAGAGGTGCACAACCGCCTGCGCCAATCCTTGGTCTCACCGATCGACAACCGCCCATGATCGAGATACCAGGCAATATGCTTGCGCGAGTTCCTAAGTCCGAGAAACACGCCATAATGAGACAGCATCGCCTGAACATGCTCCAGGGCAATGCTACCGATCTGCGCAAGCGCAGGCGCACCCGGATCTGATCCTTCACGCCAATGCCTACTCAGCCGCGCAGGCAGCCACGGGGCACCGTAGGCACCACGGCCAACCATAACCCCATCCGCGCCAGATTCATCAAGCGCCTGCATGAGGTCATCGAACGAGGCAATATCGCCGTTCACAACAACAGGAATAGTCACCGCATCGCAGACCGGACGCACGCCCCGCCAATCCGCCTGCCCTTTAAAGAAATCACAGCGCGTTCGGCCATGCACTGTCAGCATTTGCACGCCGCTTGCCTCTGCAATCCGAGCCAGCTCCGGCGCATTGAGGGAAGAACGGTCCCAACCGAGGCGCATTTTCAAGGTGACAGGCACCGACACCGCATTGACGACGGAGCGTACAATCTCTGTCGCCAAGGGCACCTCGCGCATGAGGGCGCTACCGGACTGCTTCCCCGTCACCTCACGAGCCGGACAGCCCATATTGATATCGATGATATCGGCGCCGAGGTCCTCGCAATAGCGCGCAGCCTCACCCATCCAGAACGGGTCATGACCTACGAGTTGTATCACAAACGGGTTGAGATCCCGACCCAAGGCTCGCTGACAGACGTCGCGACGCCCACGCATTAGGTCTGCACTTGCGACCATTTCTGACACGACAAAATCTGCCCCCAATTCGTGGGCAAGCCGACGAAACGGCAAGTCTGAGACCCCCGACATGGGTGCCAGAAGCACGGGATTCGTGACCGCACGGTCTCCGATTTTGATCGTATTCTCTTTCGGCACCACTTTTTGCCTAATCTTAAGGCAGACATCATGAGCGCTTAATTCTTCATCACCAATAGCGTATTGCAGCGCAACCTACAAGTGGGCAATAACGTGATCCGAAACACGTTCACGGGATAGTAAAGGGCACACGACGTGACCAACGCAGCTGTTATCGTTGCCGCCGGCCGCGGCTCCCGGGCGACCGCTGCGACGTCGGGCCCGAAACAGTATGAACTTCTAAGCGACAAGACTGTCCTGCAGCACAGTATCCAGCCGTTCTTGGATCATCCGTCGATCGACATCATTCAAGTCGTCATCCATCCCGATGATCAACATCTTTACGATCAGTCCGTTGCATCGGATCCCAAAATCCTGCCGCCGGCGCTGGGCGGGGAAACCCGCCAGGCATCTGTCTTGGGTGGACTGAAAGCACTCGAGAAAGCACAGCCGGCAAATGTCCTGATACACGACGCAGCCAGACCCTTCCTCTCCCACTCAACGATCGACCAACTCCTTTCAGTGCTGCAAACCTCAAAGGGTGCGATCTCCGCACTCCCGGTCGCGGATACACTCAAGCGTCAAACTAACAACCAAGCCGCGACGATTGCTGAAACAATAGATCGGTCTGCGCTTTGGCGGGCCCTCACGCCACAGGCGTTTGACTATCAAGCCATCCTGTCCGCTCACCTAGCGGCCAGCACCATGGTAGACCGTCCATTTACCGATGATGCCTCGATTGCTGAAGCCGCCAACATTGAGGTCGCGCTCGTCGAGGGTGACCCACACAACTTCAAGATCACCACGCCTGGAGACCTCGCATTGGCAAGGCAACTTGTTGCAGCCCGTCCGCTTGAGCCCCGCGTCGGGCAGGGCTATGACGTCCACAAATTCGCCGAAGGCAACCACGTCACGCTATGTGGCATTGATATTCCGCACACCCACAAGCTGGACGGGCACTCTGACGCCGATGTTGCGATGCACGCGCTGACTGATGCCATACTTGGCGCGATCGGCGATGGAGATATCGGCCAACACTTCCCGCCAACCGATGAACAATGGCGAGGCGCAGCTTCAGACATTTTCCTCAAGGACGCTGTCGCGCGCGTTACCGCCAAAGATGGTCGCCTCAGCAACGTCGATGTAACTATTGTCTGCGAAGCACCGAAGATCGGCCCGCACCGCGAAACGATGCGCGCGCAGCTGGCAAAGATCTTGGGCATTGATGTGACCCGGGTGGGCGTCAAGGCCACCACCAGTGAGCGCCTGGGCTTTACCGGCCGGCGCGAAGGGATCGCCGCCTTGGCTACAGCCACAGTCCTTCTCCGCTCAGATTAGGCAAACGGCGCCCGCCTAATCTTTCTTAGTGAACTGTGCCACGGCATCACGATCAATCTCGATACCAAGCCCAGGTCCCTCCGGCACTGAAACCCAACCAGACTCGTGCTCGATCATACCTTGGATAACCGCCTGCCGAAACGGGTGCTCTGAGCGGTCAAGCTCCAAGAGTGGCTCAATTGGCGTATGCCTTGGCGGCGTATGCGGTAACACAGCCAACAGGTTCAGCGCAGCTGATAACCCGATACACGTGCCCCAAACGTGCGGGACGTAACGCACCCCGAAGGCGGTGGCCATATCGGCGATCTTCTTGCACTCCGAGATGCCCCCTGCAGCGCAGGTGTCGGGTTGCAGAATATCGATCGCCCGGCGATTGAGCACTTCGCGAAAACCCCAGCGCGTAAACTCACATTCCCCACCCGCAACCGGGATCGGTTGACGGTCCCGCACCTCGCGATAACTATCCAGATCATCCGGCACGACGGGCTCCTCGAACCATCCGATGTCAAGATGCGCAACCCGGTTGCCAAGTTCCACCGCCTCGACAACATCGAAGCCGTGGTTAGCATCGATCATCAATCCAATGTCCGGGCCAATGGCATCGCGCACCGCCTCAATGAGTTGGACGTCCGCGTCAACATCAAACCCAATCTTGAGCTTCACGGCGCCAAAGCCTTCACGCACGTAACCCATGACTTCCTCGACGATGTAGTCGAGCGGGTCACCGTCGCCGCGGCGGTAGGTACCAGTTGCATAGGCTCGTATCGACGTCCGCAGCGGCCCGCCGAGTAGCTGATAAATTGGAGCTTCGAAGTGCTTGCCTTTGACATCCCATAACGCAATGTCAACGCCGCTCAACGCTGTCACAACCAATCCCTTTTGCCCCTGATCTCGGAATTGGTTGTATAGCGTCTGCCAGAGCAATTCCGTAGCCAGCGCATCCCGGCCAATCAGCAGCGGCTTGAAGGCCTGGACCACAGCTGCATTGAGCGCTGGGGGGCCAAAACACTCGCCCCAACCCGATGTTCCATCCTCACAGATGATCTCGACAAGGCAGCCACCACGCACATCAGCCCGGTTGAACGACCACCAGAACGGTTCACTGAGAGGTGCCTCCAGAACATAAGTACGAACATCCGAAATTCGTTTCACAGATACACCTCCAAAAAAGTCCATTGCTTACGCAACACAACGCTTGCCGCGAGTAACAGAATCACGGCATGTCGGACCCGAGTCGTTGTATCGCGTCAATCGCGACAAGGGGATTCCGATGAATGTGATGACACCGACACCCGCGGCTAGTCCGCTCGTGCAAGTCCCAGATATTGCAACAATTGCAGAGGCGACATCCAGTGGCTGCTTGGCTACCCGCGTGCGCCAACTGAGTCGTATCGTAACGCGCATTTACGATGATGCGCTACGTCCGCTCGGCATTACCGGCAGCCAGTTCACGCTGCTGACACAACTCGGCCAGCAAGACGGCATTACCGCCGTTGAGATTGGTTACACTCTGGATATCGAAAAATCGACACTCTCGAGAAACCTGAAGCGCCTGATTGCGCTGGGCCTGATCGAGATGGACCCGCCGGCCGGCCGTCGCGGACGTGGTCTGCACCTGACACCAAAGGGTCAGGTCATGATCAAGGAGGCCTATCCGACATGGAGTGAGGCTCAGTCGCGTGCCCTCAGCCTGATGGGTGAGAACAGCAAGGCCACCCTGGATAACCTGCTGCAGAACGCCGAGAAGCTCGGCAGCTCTTGACCTCAAATCAACTGAGCATCAGTCTTCTAAGGGCGCCACTGAGCGCCCTTTTTTGATGGAAGGCCGCCCCAGATGTTTGACGACGCCAGACGCCAATCTGCTAGCCAGCTCCTCGACACGCTGCAATCTCGCTCAATGATGGTTGCAACTGCTGAAAGTTGTACAGGCGGCCTCATATCGGCCTTGCTGACAGAGATTCCCGGTTCATCGGCCGTAGTAGAACGCGCCTACGTCACCTATTCTAACGAAGCAAAGATGCAGTGCCTTGGTGTCGCCGATGAATTGCTGCGCACGCATGGAGCTGTTAGCGAGGAAGTTGCCAGAGCCATGGCGGAAGGCGCACTTGCCAACGCTGCAGCACAAGCCGCCATGTCTGTCACCGGCATCGCCGGACCAGGCGGTGAAACTCCTGGTAAGCCTGTCGGCCTCGTGCATATCGCAGCTGCACTTGAAGGGCACCCAACAGTCCACCGCGAATGCCGGTTTGGAGATATCGGTCGGGCTGAGGTTCGGATTGCGACCGTTGATGCTGCTATTGAGCTGTTGATGGCGCAGCTGCAGGCATCAGGCCAGTGACATCGTCAGTCGCCTTACGAGAGCCATAGACACGCACGGCGCGCTGCTCAAAGGCTTCGGCAAACTTCCTAAATGCCTTGTCAAACAATCCACCGACGAGCAGTTGCAACATCCGCGACTTAAACTCATAGGCAATCTGAAATTGCACCTCGCAGCCCTTGGGTCCCGGTACGAAGCGCCAATTGTTCTCAAGCCGCCGAAATGGACCATCAATGTACTCGACTAGAATATGATGATGATCAGCGTCGAGCGTTACACGTGAAGTGAAGCGCTCACGGATAGCTTTGTATCCGCACTCCATGTCGGCCACGAGGACATCGCGCCCCTTATCATCCTTAGATCGCCGTCGGATCGTCAGGGCTTCACAAAGCGGCAGGAACTCCGGGTATTTTTCAACGTCCGCGACCAGATCAAACATCTGTGTCGGCGTGAAAGAAACAGGACGCTTCGTTGTAAAGGAGTTCATATGATCTGCAGTCCTCGCTCTCAGTTCCCAACTCTGCGCTTACACATACTCATCGACCTGCCTTGCGCGCGGCTTGTAGACGATGAAAATCCTCATCAGCGTGATAGGACGAACGCGTCAGCGGCGAGGACGACACCAGGAGAAAACCCTTGGCGAGGCCAATACGTTCATAGGATTTGAATTCGTCTGGCGTTACAAAGCTCTCCACCGCTGCGTGCTTTCGTGTCGGTTGCAAATACTGACCGATAGTCAGAAAATCGACGTCCGCGCTCCGCAGATCATCCATGAGCTGTAGAACCTCTTCACGCTCTTCACCGAGGCCGAGCATCAGACCGGACTTGGTGAAGATTTCAGGATCGATCTCTTTAACCTGTTGCAGCAGTCGTAACGAATGGAAGTAGCGTGCTCCGGGGCGGATCGAGAGATATTTCGATGGCACCGTTTCAATGTTGTGGTTGAACACGTCCGGCTTGGCTGCAACCACAACTTCGAGAGCGCCATCTTTCCTGAGAAAGTCCGGCGTCAAAATCTCTATTGTCGTGCCGGGTGCAGCTTCCCGAATAGCCTGTATGACCTCAGCAAAATGCTGCGCACCACCGTCACTGAGATCATCACGGTCAACCGACGTGATCACGACGTGCTGCAATCCGAGCGTGGCAACTGCCGTCGCGACATTCTTCGGTTCATCGTGATCGAGCGGCCCCGGCATACCGGTTCTGACATTGCAGAAAGCGCAAGCCCGCGTACACGTATCCCCCATGATCATCATGGTGGCATGGCGCTTCGACCAGCACTCGCCAATGTTCGGACAGCCGGCTTCTTCACAAACCGTATGGAGGTTGTTCTCACGGACAATAGCACGCGTGCGGGCGTATTCCGGCGAGCCCGGTGCCTTGACGCGGATCCATTCAGGCTTACGAACAACGGGCGTGTCGACGCGTGCCTGCTTTTCAGGATGCCTGGTGGTTTTATCGACCAGAGTGACCATAGCCCAGCAAATAGCCCATGATTCTAGTTATCACGCCCATAATATGGAGGCATGACAGGGCTCTAACCATGCTGCAAGCAGTCACATGGCGCTATTGTGAACGATCAAAGGTGAGGCGCTATCGTCCGATAATCCGAGCAATAATGATCACCAGTACGGCACCGATCGTCGAAACTGCGATCTGATTACCCCACGGTCCAAAATCAAACGGTAGGTTCAGCAACCCGGCCTGGACCATGGCGCCGCCAAGAAACGCCCCAATGATGCCGACTATAAGATTGCGGATGAGCCCACCGCCGCCGAGCAACTGCCCGGCCAACCAACCGGCGATCAGACCATTGATGGCCATCACAATCCACGGTCCATAGGGTCCTAGGTCTTCCATTTTGATCCCCCCAATTCAGTCTTCAGGCTGAAAAAACGCCGTCACGCAATAATGCGCGCGGCTATAACGACAATCACTGCTCCAATAGTCGCAACGGCGACCTGGGAAAGAAACGGATTGCGGATACCGAGATTGATCCCAGCCGCATTCAACACAAATCCACCCACAAAAGCGCCCAGAACACCGCTGACCAGATAGCCGATCAGCCCCCAGGATGATGGGCCGACAAGAAATGATGCCAAATAGCCAGCCAACAAACCGGTCAAACCCATCACAATCAGCGCTTTCCGATCCATAGCTATCCCCCTCGCTGGTTATGTCGTTTGTCCGCTGTGCCGTTCCTACATGTGGATGACTCGTCCATAGGCATCCAGAACACTCTCATGCATCATTTCCGACAATGTCGGATGCGGGAAGACTGTGTGCATTAAGTCTTCTTCCGTCGTTTCAAGTTGCATCGCCACAACAAAACCCTGAATGAGCTCGGTAACTTCCGCGCCAACCAGGTGCGCGCCAAGCAACTGGCCGGTTTTTGCGTCAAAGATTGTTTTCACAAGACCATCGGGTTCGCCCAGCGCGATAGCCTTACCGTTCCCTTGAAAAGGAAACCGCCCTACCTTGATCTCATGCCCTGCCTTCTTGGCAGCTTCTTCGGTGAGACCAACGGAGGCGATCTGCGGCTGGCAGTACGTACATCCAGGAATGCGTTCCTTCAGCATGCCGTGTGCCTTGTGACCAGCGATCGCTTCGACACAGATCACCCCTTCGTGCTCGGCCTTGTGCGCCAACATCGGCGGACCCGCCACATCTCCGATCGCGTAGATGCCGGCGACATTCGTCTTGCCGATATCATCGATGACAACACAGCCACGGTCGGTCTTGACGCCGAGCGCCTCGAGACCGAGACCTTCAACGTTTCCGACGACCCCAACTGCTGAAATCAGGCGCTCCGCACTGATCGTTTCACGCTTTCCGTCAGCCAGTTCAATGCTGCACGTCACGGTATTCGCATTCTTTTCGACCTGGGAAACTCTGGCACCCGTTAGGATGCGCATTCCCTGTTTTTCGAATTGCTTTCGGGCGAGCCCCGCAATTTCAGCATCCTCGACCGGCAGGATCTGGGGTAACAGTTCAACCACTGTCACTTCGGCCCCCATCGCCTGATAGAACGATGCAAACTCGATCCCAATGGCACCGGAGCCCATAACCACCAACGACTTTGGAAAGTCAGCTGGTTTCATTGCCTCAAAGTAGGTCCAGATCAACTTTCCATCAGGCTCGATGCCCGGCAACACCCGCGGGCGCGCACCTGTTGCAAGAATGATGTGTTTGGCCTGATAGACACCTGCTCCGGCGACGCCCTTTGGTATTGGGTTTTGCGGCTCAACAGCGGGTTTTGATGTTTCGCAAACCGTCACCTGCCCCGGCTTACCGATAACGGCTTCACCCCAGATAACATCAACTTTGTTCTTCTTAAGCAGGTAGCCAACCCCGCCGTTCAGGCGTCCGGAAACCCCTCTGGAACGCTTGATGACGGCTGCAGGATCCGGCCGCGCCTGACCTTCCAGTACAATCCCGTAGTCCTGAGAATGTTGCATGTAGTGGTAGATCTCGGCAGACCGCAGTAGAGCCTTGGTCGGAATACATCCCCAGTTCAGACAAATCCCTCCGAGATGCTCGCGTTCGATAATGCCTGTCTTCAAACCAAGTTGCGCAGCCCGAATTGCTGCAACGTAGCCACCCGGACCGGCGCCGATGATGAGGACATCATAATTCTGCATGTTTTAAGCATCTCGTAGCAATGTTTCGAGAAGCCATAGGACACCGCAACTTCAGATGTCCAATCGAAAATAGAATGCGAGAGGTTAGTTAGCTCAGGTGCGCCGAACAGAGACGCCGCGCGCAACCCAGATAAGTCCGGGTCATGAGCTGCCCATCAACTGCAGCTGCAGGCCTAAACGTGGCACTGACCGCCGAGATAACTATCAAGTAGGCTGTTGTAGCGTTTGACATCGGCGCGCTGCTTTGCCGAGAGGCGCGCACCTCTGTTGGCAGCATCTGCCTTGTATTGGATACCACGCGCCTCGTACTTGCGGATCTGGCTCTTCAGCGATTTGCAACCCGCACCACTGGCCAGTCCAATCCCATCAGGTCCTGCCCCGGGACCGCCTGCACAACCTGCAACGGCGATTGCCACCAAGGCCGTGCCGGGAATGCTCATCAGGTTACGCATCAACATGCCAAAGCCGCTCCGAAATACTCTGCTATCTGATCCGGAAGGTGCACCACAATATTGGGCAGCAGGCAAGCACCCGACATAAGTTAGCAACCAAATCCTCACAGCTGTGGAAATTTGGCACTACATATCTCGAAAGTCAGATAACCCAGGCCATGGAACTGCCAATGCAGTTGTCCAGGCGCCTGGGTCTCGGGTGCTCAGCGACGTTCTACTGTCGCGTCAGAGTTGCCGCTTGCTGGGCGGCCACTTGTGGCTTCTGCGCTGGAGCAGCAGCAGCGGTTTGAGCTGCAGCAGCAGATGCCTGCGCTGTTGTTGCCGCAGATGCAGGCTTCGGAATGCTGGCTGTGCGCTGTGGCGGTAGCTTTGAGCATCGCTGTCTGAATTCGGCGTTAGCCTGATTGAATTCAGCAACCTTACCCAGCGCGGCGCGCTTGATCACAACCGTCTTTGTCTTACCGCTGGCTGCTTTCTCAACCTTAGCGACCGTGCCTTCTTCGCGCAGCAGGTCAATCCGGTTCTGAAGCGCCAGGCAGGCGGGATCAACTGCTGCAACAACCGGCTGTTTTGCAGGCTGAACAGAGGCAGTTGTGAGAATGGACGAACCGTCAGATGCGCAGCCTGCCAAACCCATGCAAGCGGCTGCAGCAACGTACGTAAACAGAGAATTGGAGCGCATCTGCGCCTCCCCTTTAATCACCGAATCACACAAACACTGCTTGATGCTTGCCCTTGATCGCGGGGCTTAACAAGACAGTGATCACGGTTACACGTGGTTATCCCCGTTACTCGCCACGGCACATCCAATTAGATCCTGAAATGTGATTGTCGCGCAACATCAAACAGAGTCGTTGGGCTGCCACTGCACCAGTTAGGCTCTTCGCGATGACAGCCGCTCACACCAGCATACGAACCGGATCTTCAATGAACCGTTTGAAAGCATTCAACAATTCCGCGCCAACAGCGCCATCGACGACTCGGTGATCGCATGACAGCGTGCAGCTCATTATCGTTGCAACCCGCACGTCGTTGCCGTCGACAATGGCCCGTTTCTCACCTGCACCGACCGCCAAAATCGTGGCATGGGGTGGATTGATCACCGCATCAAACGATTTCACGCCGAACATACCAAGGTTGGAAATCGATGTGGTGCCGCCCTGATACTCTTGCGGCGCCAGACGACGATTGCGGGCGCGACCGGCCAGATCCTTCATTTCATTCGATATCTCGCCCAGTGTCTTGAGCTCTGCGTGCCGGATGATGGGCGTGAACAAACCACCTTCGACCGCGACGGCAACGCCAACATCAGAATGGCGGTGGACCAGCATACCGGCATCCGTCCAAGTTGCATTGGCTGCTGGAACTTGCTGGAGCGCCAGTGCTAAAGCCTTAATCACGAAGTCATTGACCGAAAGCTTGTAGGCACGTGGCCCTTCGGTCGGAGCAGCCTCATTGATGCGTGTGCGCGAGCGCAATAACTCATCCAGCACGCAATCCATCGACAAATAGAAGTGCGGCACCGTCTGCTTGGATTGTGTCAGGCGTTGCGCGATGACCTTACGCATTCCGTCATGTGGAACGACCTCGTAGGTGTCATCCTGATAAAGCGCCAAAACTTGCTGATCACCCATGCCACTGATAGCGACAGCCTGACCTGTGCCACCCTGGGCTGCCGCGCCTTGCGGGATAACCGAACGCCCAGCGCCGCTTGCAGCCGTGGTGGCGCCACCGCTCGCAACAGCTGCCTCGACATCCTTCAAGACAATGCGATTGTGCGGCCCGGAACCGGTCAGTCCAGCCAGCTCGATGCCCTTTTCCTTCGCCACCCGTTTGGCCAGCGGAGAAGCAAAAATCCTTGCTCCGTTATTTGGCTGGGCAACAGGCTTAAGCGGTGCTGCTGACGGTGCCGGCTCGACTGACGCCGGGGATGCTTGTGGTGCCACGGCAGCACTCGCAGTCGCGGCCACCGGGGCTGCGTTTGCTACGGGTTGCGGTGCCGGCGCCGAAGGTGGTGGACTGACCGCGGACTGCTCAGCTTCGGCCGGCAGACTATCTGAAGTCTCGCCCTCCTCGAGCAATGTTGCGATCGGCGTATTGACCGCCACTCCTTCAGTTCCCTCAGCCACGAGGATCGTACCGACCGTGCCTTCGTCAACGGCTTCCACCTCCATGGTCGCCTTGTCGGTCTCGATCTCGGCAATCACCATGCCAGGCGTCACCGCATCACCCTCTTTGACGAGCCAGGCAGCGAGCTTTCCTTCCTCCATAGTTGGAGAAAGCGCCGGCATGAGAATTTGAATCGGCATAGCTACGCCCTCTTCGAATTTAGCAATGACATTCCAGCACACTCACGAAGCGTAGCAGACTGACTTCGCAGCAGCGACAACCTGATCGGCATTGGGCAGCGCCAAACGCTCCAGGTTGGCCGCATACGGCATTGGCACATCGGCACCGGAAATCTTGGCCGGTGGTGCATCAAGATAATCAAACGCCTGGATTGCAACCTGGGCACAAATCTCCGAGCCGACGGAACAAACAGGCCATGCTTCTTCGACAGTCACAATCCGATTAGTCTTGCGCACAGATGTCAGGATCGTATCCCAATCAATCGGTCGCAAAGACCGCAAATCAATCACCTCGGCTTGAATGCCTTCCGCCGCCAACTGCTCCGCCGCCTCCATGGCATAGACCATGCCCCGCGCGAACGAGACGATGGTGACATCGTCACCTTCCTGGGCGATACGCGCCTGACCGATCGGCAGCAGCCAATCATCCATCTTCGGGACGTCGCTTGATTGCCCATAGAGGATCTCATTCTCTAGCACGAGAACCGGATTGGGATCGCGCACGGCCGCCTTCAACAAGCCCTTGGCATCACTGGCATTGGACGGCGCCACAACCTTCAAGCCAGGGCAATGCGCATACCAGGCCGAGAAACATTGCGAATGCTGGGCCGCAACTCGCGCAGCAGCACCGTTGGGGCCGCGGAACACGATGGGACACCCCATCTGCCCACCGGACATATAGAGTGTCTTGGCTGCAGAGTTGATGATCTGATCAATCGCCTGCATGGCGAAGTTCCAAGTCATGAACTCGACGATCGGTTTCAATCCGCCCATCGCCGCACCGACACCGATACCGGCAAAGCCCTGTTCGGTAATCGGTGTGTCGATCACGCGTTTGCTGCCGAACTCTTCGAGCAAACCCTGGCTAACCTTGTAAGCGCCCTGATACTCAGCAACCTCTTCGCCCATCAGAAAGACATCACCGTCACGCCGCATCTCCTCGGCCATGGCATCACGCAATGCTTCCCGCATGGTCAGTTTTTCCGTCTCCCCGGCAAACGAGCTGACCGCAGTTGCAGGAGTGCTACCGTTCAACTTCGCCGGCGGAACCGGCGGATTTGCCGACACCGCAGCTGGTGCCGTTGCAACGGGCGGCGCTGCGGGAGGTGCTGCAGGCGGCGGTGCTGCAGCCGGTGCACTTTCTACTGCGGCAGGCGTTGTGGCGGCAGAACTGCTGGCCTCTTCACCATCGCCCGCGATCAGCGCAATCGGCGTGTTGACCAAAACACCTTCCGTTCCTTCGGCAACCAGTATCGAAGACAGGATGCCTTCATCGACCGCCTCAACTTCCATCGTCGCCTTATCGGTTTCGATCTCAGCGATAATCATGCCCGATGTAATCGTATCGCCTTCAGCAACCAGCCACTTGGCAAGTTTTCCCTCCTCCATGGTCGGAGAAAGCGCCGGCATCAATACTTGTGTTGCCATTCCAGTTCCCTATTCAGAGCGCCGTTGAACACTTGTGTCCCAACCGCTCAACATCCCCAGCAGCATCGCCGGTTAAAATCTGAAGCCAACCAACGGCTCCACAATCCAATCCAAAATCTATGCCGCCGATACCGGCACCAGCACGTCCGTCCAAAGCTCAGAGACATCCGGCTCAGGGTCGTTCTGCGCAAACTCGGCAGACTCATTCACGATGGCCCGGATATCGCGATCGATGGCCTTCAGCTCGTCCTCGGTCACACGTCCGCCAGCAATCAACCGCGCCCGCACCTGCTCAATCGGATCTTGTTCCGATCGAACCTTGTCGACTTCTTCTCTGGTGCGATACTTGGCTGGGTCAGACATCGAGTGCCCGCGATAGCGGTAGGTCTTCATTTCCAAAATAAAAGGGCCGTTCCCGGCCCGCATATGCTCCACAACTCTCTCGCCGGCCGCCTTCACCGCCCGCACATCCATGCCGTCGACCTGCTCGCCTGGAATATCGAACGACGCGCCGCGTTGTGAAAAGTCCGTTGTCGCCGCCGCCCGTTCTGTCGACGTACCCATCGCGTATTTGTTGTTTTCGATAACAAACACGATCGGCAGGCTCCAAAGCTTGGCCATATTAAACGTCTCATAGACTTGGCCTTGGTTGGCTGCACCATCACCAAAATAGCAGAAGCAAACATTCTCGTTGCCACGATAAGTATTCACAAAGGCGAGCCCGGCTCCAAGTGGAACGGAAGCACCGACGATGCCATGACCGCCGTAAAACCCTTTCTCCTTCGAGAACATGTGCATCGAGCCGCCTTTGCCGCGCGAGTAACCGCCTTGCCGCCCGGTGAGCTCGGCCATCACCCCTTTCGGGTCCATGCCGCAGGCGAGCATGTGGCCGTGATCTCGATAAGTTGTAATAACCTGATCGCCCTCCTTGGCGCACATCTGCAGCCCAACGACCACGGCCTCCTGGCCAATATAGAGATGGCAGAAGCCACCGATGAAGCCCATGCCATAAAGCTGGCCGGCCTTCTCTTCGAAGCGCCGGATGAGCAACATCTCCTTGTAGGCAAATAGCTCCTGCTCGTCCGTGAATTGCAACGCGTCCACGCTCAAAGCCACACCTCCCTATTGATGCCGATCAATTGGAGAAGCCGTCGAAGCGATACACACAGCCTCTGAGCCGATCGGCCCTTTTGTTCTATCGCGCAAGCTTACACGACAGTCTGAGGCGATGCCAAGCGCCACCGCCTTTGGGGGATCAAGGTAAGAAGAAATTGAACTGAGGTGAGGAGCGTTGGGAATCCGTTATCGTGCCAGCAGCACAACGTCCGTCGGATAAGCGAGGCCCAAGTCGCGCTGGGCGATTTCCTCGGTCATATCGCGCCACGGCGGATCACTGGCCAGCAGGCCAACATCGCGCCGCAAACGGGCTTGCGCGGCCTCAAGGCTCCTGATCTCCCGCGCCAGCACTGCTGTGCGTTCGGTCAGTCTGGTACGAGCCTCAAAGCCGTGCTTGCCATTGATGGCATGGTGAATGAAGTAGGCCGAGATTATTGCGCAGCCAAGCAACACTAAAAAGGACCGCAACGGTCTCCTCATCCGCCTATTTTGGGTGTGAGTACGCAACACTGAATTCCTGTAATCAAGGAACAAAATGAAGCTAACAGGACAGGTTTAACAGGGCGTAAAATTCACAACCAATTCGGGAAAAGAACTCCTCATGCGTGGCCCGACGGAATCACGGATCTCCCGGCGTAGTGCGCGACGCTCCCGAGTTCTTCCTCAATTCGGATGAGTTGGTTGTACTTGGCAAGCCGGTCCGAACGGCAGAGCGAGCCGGTCTTGATTTGCCCGGCATTGGTAGCAACCGCCAGGTCAGCAATAGTGGCATCCTCGGTTTCGCCGGAACGGTGGGAAATAACCGCCGTATAGTCCGCGCGCTGCGCCATGTTGACGGCATCCAGCGTTTCACTGAGCGAACCGATCTGGTTGACTTTCACGAGAATGGAGTTCGCCACGCCATCCGCTATACCGCGAGACAGGCGCTCGGTGTTGGTCACAAACAGATCATCACCAACGAGCTGGCACTTATCGCCAATCGCCTTGGTCAGAGCCGACCAACCAGCCCAATCATCCTCATCCATGCCGTCTTCAATGGAGATGATCGGATACTTGCCGACCAGCTCCGCGAGATAGCCGGCCATCTCTTCGCTGCTCAGCGACCGGCCCTCTCCGGCGAGCTCGTATTTTCCATCTTTGTAAAATTCCGTGGCGGCGCAATCGAGCGCAAGCTTGACGTCGTCAACTGGCGAGTAACCAGCTGCCTCAATCGACGCCATGATGAAGTCCAACGCCTCGGTCGTTGATTTCAAGTTCGGCGCGAACCCACCTTCATCACCAACATTCGTGTTGTGGCCGGCATCGTGCAGCTTCTTGCGCAGTGTGTGGAACACTTCTGCACCAACTTGAATGGCTTCGCGGCAGGTCTCAGCAGCCACCGGCATAATCATGAATTCCTGGATATCGATCGGGTTATCCGCATGGGCACCACCGTTCAGGATGTTCATCATCGGGACCGGCATCACATGAGCCGATGCACCACCGACATACCGGTAGAGAGGTAAACCGCAAGCTTCAGCCGATGCCTTGGCAACCGCCAATGACGTGCCGAGAATGGCATTGGCACCGAGACGGGCCTTGTTCTTCGTGCCGTCGAGATCCTGCAGGGTCTTGTCGATGCGTCGCTGATCTTCGCTATCCATGCCCCGAATGGCATCGAAAATCTCGCCATTAACAGCATCAACAGCCTTCTCGACGCCTTTACCCAGGAAGCGCTTGGCGTCGCCATCACGCAGCTCCACCGCCTCATAGGCCCCAGTCGACGCACCGGACGGAACACCGGCCCGACCCATGGAACCGTCTTCAAGAACGACATCGACCTCAACTGTCGGATTGCCCCGGCTATCAAGTATCTCACGTCCAATGATATCAATGATCGCTGTCATGCCAGTTCCCTGCCTGTATTGCGGTTCAATCTGGCGTCACTCCTAATAGGGATTGCGGCGAACTGAAAGATCATCCATGACCGCACCTGGAAAATCCATTAATGACAGCCTCTAGCAGCCCAAAGTTAAGAGCAGCCCACGGAGCATTGACATGACGGGTGACATCGCACGAAGAGCGGCGCTGATTACCGCTGTAGATCAGGCCATTGCCGGAAAGTGGGACGACGCACACGCAGCCTGCCAGTCAATGGAGGGGGACAAAACCGCAGACTGGCTGCATGCCATCCTCCACAAGATCGAAGGCGATGAATCCAACTCGCGCTATTGGTATCGCCGCGCAGGACAGAACTACGAGAGCTGGGGTGACGCGCAGGAAGAACTGAGAGCCATCCGGGCGGTTCTAACGTACTGACCGCATCCCCATCGAAGAAAAACGACACGGACTATACGACCTCATGGCAGAGCAAAATTCACAGCTTGCACACCTCGGCACACCAT
Source organism: Hyphomicrobiaceae bacterium (assembly GCA_965247245.1). Classification (GTDB taxonomy): domain Bacteria; phylum Pseudomonadota; class Alphaproteobacteria; order Rhizobiales; family Hyphomicrobiaceae; genus Tectiglobus. The sequence continues at coordinate 610,972 of CBDFGV010000003.1, forward strand.
CTGAGATCCCGAACTCACCGGAGGAGGCCACCCTCGACCGAGTGCCGAACCCGCATCCAGACACGCACTACCTCGCGCGCTTCACAGCACCGGAGTTCACCTCAATCTGCCCTGTAACAAGTCAACCGGACTTCGCCCATCTGGTCATCGACTATGTTCCCAACGGTTGGTTGGTCGAGTCGAAGTCATTTAAGTTGTATCTCACATCTTTCCGCAATCACGGTGCCTTCCACGAAGACTGCACGGTCGCTATTGGCAAGCAACTCCAAGCCCTGCTCGAACCCCACTTCATTCGCATTGGTGGATATTGGTACCCGCGCGGCGGTATACCAATCGATGTGTTCTGGCAGGCCGGCAAATGCCCTGACGACGTCTGGCTACCCGACCAGGGCGTTCAGCCCTACCGCGGCAGAGGCTAATCACCACCCACTAAGGCCGGCAACGCGGTCAGCTACGACTGCAGCCACTTTGGCAGTTCAGACATCCGCTGGCGTGTTTCCTCAACCGGAATATGTGACATCTGATGTACGCGCTCAAAAAGTGTGTTGAGCAGCGCCTTGCGATCTCCACCGGCGCTCAGTTCCTCAAACGGAATAACGTCGCCCACATGGACCGTTAGTGGTTGACCAACCCGCCGGCGAAACTCCCGGATCATCAAAGACAATCGCACGGTTGCGCTGAACTTGCTGATCAAATGGAATGACGGCGAGCATTGTCCTTCGAAGTATAACGGTAGCACCTGCGCCTTGGCTGATTGCACCATACGGGCTGTGAAGGTCTTCCACGGCAGATCAACGGCACGCCCGAACATTGACGGTGAGGTTGCAACTCCACCGCTCGGGAACACAACAATCGTCGTGCCTTCGCTCAACAGGCGCAAAGCTTCTTTCCGCGTCGCGATATTCATTGCCTGAGCTTCCCGCGTCTCTGCGAAGTCAATCGGCAGCGAATAGGGGCGGATCTCAGGGACCTTCATCAGGTCCTTGTGCAGCAACACACGGAATGGACGGCCGAGCTCTTCGGCCAGCGTCAACGCGCCAAAGCCATCAAGTATGCCGTACGGGTGATTTGAGACGATAACCAACGGAGAGCCATCAGCAAGCTGAAGCGGCCAGGTACCGGAAGCAATATTGAGATCAACCCGAACCAGATCCAAAGCAGGACGCATGATCGGCAGGTCCTGCTCGACGTATTCGCGTCGCCAGATCTCATACAGCGGTACGAAATAGTCCCGCCCCGCCAGACGTTCGATTGATTGAATGACCCAGCGCTTCATCGCCGGGTCATCAACCGCAGCATAAGTCAATTCAGGAAATTTCATCGTCGTCAGAAATGCATTCCCTTAATCGGCGTCTTGTGCTCTCCGGAGATCTGGCGGAATAGCCTCGACACGGAGCTGCTCAACAGCCTCGTCCACACTGAGGACAGTCTGCTTTTGACTGCCAAACCGGCGGATGGATACTGTACCTTCCTCCGCCTCTCGTCGACCGATTGCAAATAGAACCGGCACTTTACTTAACGAATGCTCACGGACCTTGTAGTTAATCTTCTCATTCCGCAAATCAAGCTCGGCCGTTAAACCTGCGGCCTCAAGGCGCTTTTTGACCTCAATAGCGTAATCATCAGCCTCTGACACGATGGTACAGATTACGATCTGAACAGGTGACATCCACAACGGGAAATGACCTGCGTAGCTCTCGATCAGAACGCCCAGAAAGCGCTCCATTGATCCCAGAATCGCGCGGTGCAGCATGACCGGGCGCTGCTTTTCGCTTTCCGCGTTAATGTAGAACGCATCGAACCGCTCCGGCAGGTTGAAGTCCACCTGGTTCGTGCCGCATTGCCATTCCCGGCCGATCGCGTCGCGCAGGACATATTCAAACTTAGGCCCATAGAAAGCGCCCTCGCCGGGATTAATACCCGTCGTGATTTTGCCGTCAGACTGCTCAGCGATCTTTTCGAGCACCTCGTGCATGACCTCTTCAGCGCGATCCCACTGCTCATCGGTACCAACGCGTTTCTCCGGCCGGGTCGAAAGCTTGACCACGAACTCTTCAAAACCGAAGTCCCGATAGACGGACAGGATCAACTCATTGATCGCCATGCACTCGTCTTCGAGCTGCTCCTCAGTGCAGAACACGTGTGCATCATCCTGCGTAAAGCCACGCACCCGCATCAGACCGTGCAAGGCCCCGGACGGTTCGTAGCGATGCACACAGCCAAACTCACTGACCCGATAGGGCAGCTCCCGATATGACCTCAAGCCGTGCTTGAAGATCTGTACGTGGCCCGGGCAATTCATCGGTTTGATGGCGAACTGACGATCATCTTCGGTGATCGTCGTGAACATGTTCTCCTGGTACCATTCCCAGTGCCCGGACGTTTCCCAAAGCGACTTATCCAGGATTTGCGGCGCGTTCACCTCTTTGTATCCGGCAGCGTTCTGACGCCGCCGCATGTAGTTGGTCAGGCGCTGAAACAGCTCCCATCCCTTCGGATGCCAGAACACGACCCCTGGGCCTTCCTCCTGGAAATGGAACAGATCCATCTCTCGACCCAGCTTGCGGTGGTCGCGCTTCTCGGCTTCTTCCAGCTGCGTGAGATAGCCTTTGAGGTCCTTGTCGCTAGCCCATGCGGTTCCGTAAATCCGCTGCAGCATCTGGTTATTTGAATCGCCGCGCCAATAGGCACCGGCAAACTTCATCAGTTTGAACGAATTGCCGATCTGTCCGGTCGAGACCATGTGGGGACCACGGCACAGATCCAGCCATTCCCCCTGCTTGTACATCTTGACGTCTTCACCCTCGGGGATGGCGTCAACCAACTCGACCTTGTAGTGCTCACCCACCTCTGCGAAGTGTGCCTTGGCCTTCTCACGCGACCATACTTCCTTGGTGAACGGTGCATTCCGGCGAATGATTTCACGCATCCGCTCTTCGATCTTGGGAAGATCATCGGGATGAAACGGCTCGTCCTTCGCAAAGTCATAGAAGAAGCCATTCTCGATCACTGGTCCGATCGTGACCTGGGTGCCAGGAAACAGTTCCTGCACAGCCTCAGCCAACACATGTGCGCAATCATGACGGATCAGCTCAAGCGCTGCATCATCGGTGCGCGTCACGATCGTGATACTGGCATCTGACTGGATAGGATCTGCGAGATCGGCGAGCTCGCCATTCAGCGTGATAGCAACGGCCTTCTTGGCCAGTGACTTTGAAATGCTACTGGCCACATCGTGGCCGGTGACACCGGCGTCAAATTCACGGCTCGCGCCATCGGGAAATGATAGGGAAATGGAACCCATGATATCGTCCTCTCACTCACTGCATACCAAGCAGGTAAGATTGATATTGATCGGCACCGCGCCTTCGCGAGGCAGGTGCCCGAAACAGCTGCCCCTCCTAGGCCAAACACTGTTACAAAGCAAGTACCGCGAACTGTAAAAGCCGCTGTTGGATGTGCGATCGATCAGCGCCGCGAGATAGCCCGGTAGGCGACATAGCTGATATCGGAGATCCGCTGCCACTCGGAGACGCGCTCGCCGAACTGCTTGAAACTCTGCAGCACGCGGCGGCTAAGACCATCGCTGTTGCCGACCTCTTCGATCACATCGCGAGACACCTTGGCAATCTCACCCCATACGTCGCGGGGAACGATGTGAAGTTTGACACCTTCGTTCCAGCGCAAATCGGCAAGAGCATCGCCATTGTTGGCGTTATACTCCGCCAGCATCAGGTTGTTCGACGCAGTCGCGGCCGCCTGAACAATGGTCTTGTCCGTCTTGCTCAAACCATCCCAAAGCTGCCGATTGATGCCAAGGCTGACACCTGTTCCGGGCTCCTGAAAACCAGGGAACATGTAGTTCTTCAAGTAGCGGTGCAGACCAAACGCCTTATCGTTATAAGGACCAACCCATTCGGCAGCATTGATCTTGCCGTTGGCCAGTGCCGCCGGGATTTCGCCTCCTGGAAGCGTGATCGCCTCGCCGCCAAGCCGCTTGATCACTTCCCCGCCAAGTCCCGGGATGCGCATTTTGAGCTGCTTCATATCATCCAGCGAGCGGATCGGATTACGGAACCAGCCGCCCATCTGCACGCCCGTGTTACCGGCCAGGAAAGGCTTAATCCCAAACTGACCGGACAACTCATCCCACAGCGCTTGGCCGCCACCAAATCGGATCCAGGCATCCAGCTCCAGCGCCGTCATACCCATCGGCACGGATGTGAAGAAGTTGTAGGCCTTGTGCCGGCCCTGCCAGTAATAGTCGGCGGCGTGATACATGTCCGCATCGCCACGCGCGACGGCATCGAACGATTCAAATGCCTTCACCATCTCACCAGCAGCAAACAAGCGAACCTTGATCCGTCCACCGGATAGCTCACCGATAAGGTTGGCAAGATTCTGCGCGCCGGTCCCCAAGCCAGGAAAATCCCGTGGCCAGGTGGTCACCATCTTCAATTCCAGTCGGCCTTGCGCAATCGCAGGCGCGGCCAAGCCGCCCGTCGCAGCAGCACCAATGGCGGCGCCACCACCAACCAGTATCTTACGACGATCCATTTTGTCAGCTCCCGGACTGCAGCACAACGACGTTGTCTGTCAAACTTAATCCCCCAATGCAATACCAAGGTCCGCTAAACCGACGCCTTCAGCGAACGAGACCATGACCCAAGCCCTCCCATAGAGCGCTCAAACCCCGTCAAACATTAGGCAATAAACGAAAGACACACGTTTCGATCAAAATGCCCCAATGACAGTTACGTGCGGTCCCGACCTTCAGACCAAGTTGACTGACTGTCATCAAAAATCCGCATTCTGGGCGTTCTCAAGGGATGTAATTAACAAACCATTAAGCAACTTGCTTCATGGCTTGGCGCGCAACACGGGGCTGACGATGTTCGCGCTGTGACCAGTAGTGGTTTGTTTCCACGATCCGCTGCGCTACTGTTAGCGCCAAGCCGATCTACCGGGGAGTGAATGACGTGCGTTGTTTGGGGCTCGCGCTGTTATCTGTCAGTTTGCTCTTGTTTCAATTCATTGCCGCCCAGGCCCAGACTGTGTCACCACAGCCGCGCCCTGCGGCAACGCCACAGCGCACACCGCCGCCATTGAGCCTCAATGCACGCCTGCGCCAGCAGACAAACCGTGATGTCGTCACGATTATCTCAAGCGACCCGTACGGCGGATTTCTATACACAGCTTACGACATCGCAGCGGTCCTGGAGCGCAAGGCAAAGTTCCGCGTGATCCCGGTCGTCGGCAAAGGTGGCGCGCAGAATCTCAAGGATGTGCTTTATCTCAGCGGCATAGACATGGGCATCATGCACCCGCATGTGATCAAGCATTTCAACAAAACCGGTGAGATTGGCGCGAACGTCGACAAACGCGTCGCCTACATCACACCGCTGTTCGCCGATGAACTGCATGTCGTCGCCCGGCCAGAGCTCAAGAGCTTCGATGATCTGCGCGGTAAACGTGTCAATTTCGGAGAACTCGGCAGCGGCACTCAGATTTCGATGCGCATCATCTTCAAAGAACTCGGCATGCAGGTCGAAGAGGTCAACCTCGGTCAGGCTGACGCCTATGAGATGATGAAGCGGGGCGAACTCGATGCCACAACCTGCACCTGCCCAAAACCACTACGCTCAATCCGCAATCTGCCCAAAGAAGCTGGCTTCAAGTTCCTGCAGGTGCCTTATGCTCCGGAATTGGAGGAAACATTTCTTCCGGCCGTCCTGACATCCGTTGACTATCCAAACTTGATTGCTCAAGGCGAGCAGATCGAGACCATCGCGGTGCAATCCATTCTCGGCGTCTACAATTGGAAGTCCACGACAACAGCGCGCTACAAAAAGATCGCGAAGTTTGTGCGTCTGTTCTTTGATAACATCGATGAATTCCGACAACCGCCCCGGCAACCGAAATGGCGATCGCTCAACATCGCAGCCAAAGTGAAGGGACTGAAGCGGTTTCCGCCGGCCCAGCAATGGCTTGAACAACGGGCAACAGCGGCACGGTCGAGACAGACGTTGACGTCCGCCCGTCTGCCGCGGCGCGAAACACAATCCAATTCATCGCAGTCATTGAACACAGACGAGCAAGAGCAGCTCTTCAAACAATTCCTGAACTGGGTCCAACGCCAACCCAAAAACAACTAACTCCAAGATATTAGGGCTGGTGCATGATGCCCGAGATCGAGACCATTGAACAACGCATGAGTGACCGTATTCAGAACACCAGCCAAGCCGCCGCGCTGATGCCGCGCGGCACCGCCACAAGGTGGTCGGCTACTGCTGTCTGGTCATTCGCCACACTCGTCCTACTGACGGGCCTGTTCCTTTGTTTCCCTACAAAAGCGCAAAACCCGAACATTGAACTCATTCTGGCTGAACGCTTGTTGGTTCAACCCAACAAGCAAACACCCATCGCGATCCAAATCGAGCCGAGCGAACAATTACCCAATGGCGCGTTCGTACGTATGCGTGGCTTGCCATCCGATGCAACGCTCACTCAGGGATACCGGGTCAACAAAAAGGGCACGTGGGCCGTTCCGATAAAGAGCCTGATGAAGCTCAGGATCACGATCCCAAGCCAGATCGAACAACCGGTTCCAGTCAAAGTCCAGCTCACAACGCTATCAGGCGAAGTCTTCGCGGAGCGACAAACGACATTGATCATGGGGCCCAGTCCACTGGCCCCGCCTCAGCTCGCCTCGAAGAGACAGAAGTCCGCCAGCGAGGCACGCCAGCGCGCCGCTGACGTGATTGCCGCAACTTCAACGCTGGCTGTCGGTGAAAAAAAGTCAGGGGACACCAATAGCGCAGGTTCAAGCACACAGACCGCTGCACCTGTGACCGCCAACCCCGCTGCATCATCATCGCCCGCCCAACGCCTGCTTCAACGCGGCCATTCATTTCTCTTGGATGGCAACATCAGCATCGCGCGGCAGTTCTACCAACGCTCCGCAAAGCTAGGTCTGGCGACGGCAGCGATTGCGATGGCGTCGACCTATGATCCGAATGAGCTCCCGAAGCTCGGCCTTGTTGACCTGCCGGGCAGTAAAGATGAAGCGCGCAAGTGGTACGAAAAAGCCAAGGAAATGGGCTCGCCAGTAGCTGATGATAGATTGCAGCGATTGACAGCTGAGTAGATAATCTCGCCGGCCAATCACGCCTTGCGCCGTAGTAGCCCGCATAATTCAATTATCTTGAGCCCTGTCCGGCGGCCCATCGCTGGTCCATTTGACCTTGATGTGTTTCCCGTTCCAGCGTCCGTACTTCCACGGCTGCCAAACATAACGCTCAGCGCGAATATCGGGAACTGGATCGAAACCCGCCGTCCCCCAGGGATGACAGCGTAGCAGTCGCGAAACCGTCAACCAGAAACCACGCGTGGCACCATTCTTATCGATCGCCTCGATGGCATACTCCGAACAGGTCGGCAGATGCCGGCACGGCCAACCGAACCACGCTTTCAAAGTGTAGCGATAAACATGGATCGGCGCCTTGAGTAGCCAGCGAGCCAGTCGTGAAACACGCGCCGCGGGCATCTTCTCAGACTACCTCACAGACGCCGTGGAAAGAACCTGCGCACCATCATCCGCCAAGCAGGTCTCCTGCTGCGGCTCAAGCTCATCGATTGCACGCTCAATCGCATCAAACACCAGGAGCGTTGATGCGTGACGCGCCTTGTAGTCCCGCACCGGTTCCAACAAACCCAGATCAGCCCAGCGCCCGCTTGGCGGGGCGCCGTTCTCCTTCAGCATGGCACGCATTTGCGCCGTCACGTCGCGAAACTCGTCAAATCGTGTGCCGATGATTTCGCGCCCGACGATGGCAGCCGAGGCCTGGCCCAATAGGCAGGCTTTGACCACTTGACCAAAGTCGGTGATCTCATCGCCGTCCACCTTGATCTCTACACGCACCGTTGAGCCACATAGCTTGGAATGCGCACTGGCTGACGCATCAGCGTCCTGAAGTGGCGACGACTGCGGGATATCAGCGGCCAGATCCAAAAGCCGCGCACTATAAATATCGTTCAGATCTGCCATAAAAGCCTGTCCCACCTGGAGCAATTGACCAAGGACCCTCCCCAGAAGGCCATGGAAACCGCAGTTTGACTGCTCTATATAGTCCCTTTGGGGCCTGGTCCCAAACCTCAAACAAGACAAGTTGCAAGCAAACGCTCTAAATCCCTCACATATGTAACGGATCTATGTCCATCACAAACACAATACAAGATCTCTCCCAGTCCCCCCGAGCCGTCGCAACGCGACCCAGCCGAGAAGAGGCTGAAGCCGCAGTACGCACGCTTTTGGCTTGGACAGGGGAAGATCCAGACCGTGATGGCTTACGCAACACACCCGCCAGAGTTGTAGAGGCCTACGAAGAGTTCTTCAGCGGATACAAAACAGACCCGCAATCTTGGCTGGCGACCACGGACGAAGACATGTCGGGCGGATACGACGATATCATCCTGCTGAAAGGGGTGCGTGTTCAGAGCTTCTGCGAACACCACATGACGCCGTTCGAGGGCACGGCCAACCTGGCCTACTTGCCCGACAAAAAAGTCGTCGGGCTGTCGCGTCTCGCCAGGGTGGTCGACACCTGCGCCCGTCGCCTCCAGACGCAAGAATCGCTGACCGAACAAATCATCCAGGCCATGGAAGACGGACTGGCACCGCGTGGCAGCGCCATCGTCGTGCAAGCAGAGCATCAATGCATGTCATTTCGTGGGATCAGACAGACCGGCATCAAAACCGTTACCAGCAAGTTCTGCGGCGCCTTTAAGACGGACCCGTCGCTCCGTCAGCGCTTCGAAGAGCTGTCCCGGTAAGATTTCTCGACCTATCAAGGCACACGCAACATCTGAAGCGCACCCGCACCTCAAATCGGGCAAATCAACAATGACCAATAACTCCAATCAGCACGAAGCCACGACCAATAAAGAAAGCATCGAAGAAAGAGACCGCTTCACGCCCAAGTTCGACTCGCAAGGTCTGATCCCCGCCATTGTGATGGACGCCGAGACGAATGACGTCGCAATGTTCGCCTGGATGAATGAGCTAGCCCTCAGCGAAACCCAGCGCACTGGACTAGCTCACTTCTGGAGCCGATCCCGCAAGAAGATCTGGTGCAAGGGCGAGGAAAGCGGCAACCTATTGCGCGTTCGCAAGATTCGCACGGATTGTGACCAAGATTGCCTGGTCATCGATGCGGACGTTGAAGGCAATGGCGTTGCCTGCCACACTCTACGCAAGTCTTGTTTCTATCGTGAACTCGGGCCTATTGGCGACGACGGCATCACAACCCTGACATTCAGCGACGACTAGCGATTCCAGATCACGCCGGCATCAAAAGCTCTGCCAAACAGCTCCTGTGATTATCCAAGCCGGACAGAATCGCGCAAATAAGGTATCTTAACAAACCGTGATTGAACTGGCCGTGAAAGACCGGACCACATCACGCGTCGTGCAAATTTGAGGTTGTGCGTCAGGAACGGAACCAGCAAATGGCGACGCCTAGGATTGGAATTGCATTCGGTGGAGGAGCTGCCCGCGGCTGGGCTCACATTGGAGTCCTGAAGGCGCTGCTCGAAGCCGGCATTCAACCGCACTGCATATCAGGCACATCCATCGGCGCCGTTGTCGGTGGATGCTTCGCTGCCGGGCAGCTGCATCAGCTCGAAGCTTTTGCTCTCAACCTGACCCGCCGCAATGTGTTCAGCTATTTTGACCTCAACCTCACGGGCTCCGGGCTGATCAACGGCAATCGACTTGGCCAGACCTTACAGGTCGCGCTGGGTGAAACAGTCATTGAGGATCTTGAGCTCCCATTCACGGCCGTCGCGACAGAAATCGGTACGGGCCACGAGGTCTGGCTGTCTCGCGGATCCATTGTCGAAGCACTTCGCGCATCCTACGCCATACCAGGTGTGTTCCGGCCGGTGCGCTTTGACGGGCGCTGGCTGTTTGACGGTGCTTTGGTCAACCCGATCCCCGTCACCGTCTGCCGGGCGATGGGCGCGCAGTACGTCATTGCCGTCAACCTCAACGCCGACCTTTTTGGTCTCGGCACCGTCTTGCACGACGTTGAAGCAACCGCTGAAACAGCGACCGAGACAACTGAAAAACCAACCACGCGCGGCAATGGTTGGGGTGCGCGCAAGCTGCTGCAGCGTCAGATCTTTGGCCGCGGCACTGGTGATAAGCAAGCCGCACCCAGCATCTCAACCGTCATGGTCGATGCCTTCAACATCGTCCACGATCGTATCGCCCGCTCACGTCTCGCTGGCGACCCGCCGGATGTTATGATCAGTCCGCGCCTATCCGGTTTCGGCTTGTTCGAGTTTCATCGCGCAACCGAGATGATTGATCGCGGCCACCGCGCAGCAGAGCGCATCCTAAGCGACGTCAAGTATGACCTTGACCACTCACCTGCAGCAGCACGCCCTACAGTCATCGTCAATTCATCGAAATAGAGCCGACCGGCTAACCCGCAACATAACTCTTGAGCGCGCTGGCCTCCAGTTCGACTTCGGCGATGTGGTTTTTGACAACGTCACCAATCGAAACGATACCAGTTAGTCTCAGATCATCGCCGACCACTGGAACGTGCCGAAAACGACCAGCCGTCATGGCCTCCATGATCCTGTTGACGCTGTCATGCTCCCTGCATGTCACGACATCGCGCGTCATAATCGTGGCTGCAGATTGCCCAAGCGTGCTTGCCCCATTCTGGGCCAGGGATCGCATGACATCGCGTTCTGAAACAATGCCGACAACCTTTCCGGCCTCATCAACGATCACAACGGCACCGATTTTCTTTTCGGCAAGTTCTTTAACAATCACGTCGATTGTCGCCGTCGCATCGTTAACAACGACCCGGTGTCCCTTTTCCTTGAGTATCTGGCCAACATTCATCGCTCGGTCCTTTCTTAAGGAAAGGCAGCTCTGATCGCCCTGTTAATTCGGCTGCTTACTGAATTAACAGCGATGTGCGAGCCGCTGCGTCGCCGGAGAGAACTATCGGCTCCCTCATCTGCGACCGCTTCCCGAAATACTGCGACATTATGGCATGGCACTCAAGACCTAGATGTTTTTTTCTGAACACTGAACGCCAATCCCAACACTGGCACGTTTCCTGCTCATACCAACAGCAGCAGCTGGGCGAGCGATCGCACCGAGCTGAACGCCTCTTTGAACAGAACAGTGAGCTGATCGGTCCTTTACCACGATCTATGCAACCGGAACGGCCAATGCGCAATAGAACCAGTCAGATACTCTTCGATTATTGGAACACTGTTCGTGACGGTCGAACGGCGCCGCAACGCATTGAAATCGACCCGTCCGCATTGTCCAAAATCCTGTCCCAGACGATCATTCTCGAGGTTTCAGACGCAAACAATCTGCCGTTCCGCATCGCCGGCACTGCCGTTTGTGAATTTCTCGGCGCAGAAATGCGTGGTCGCAATTTCATGGAGCTCTGGACACTATCGGATCGCCGCAAGCTACAGGCGACGTTCGACACTGCTTTAGCTTCTGGTATGCCTGTCACCGCAAACGTTTCCTCCCGCGCATTCGGCGACACAGTCCAAACCTCTGAGATTATCCTACTGCCACTGCATGATCATCACGGGCAGCTGACGCGCCTGCTGGGTAGCTGGAGCCAAGAAAATCCACCGAGCCAGATCGGCATACCGGGCCGGATTGTCAAACACCACAGCTTGTCAGCCATCTCCGGCAGTTGGCCGAGCGACGCGACTAAGCCTCCGCCGCTATTCGAGGCGCCCGCCATTGAGCCTCCGCCAACGCTTTTCAGCAATCTTGGCATGCGCATCGTCCGCCGTGAGCGGCGCCAATTTGGTGTCCTGGATGGAGGCCGTACCGACTAAGGGTCTGTACGAGCTAACAGCTAACAGAATCAGTCGATCGTCCCAATACGAAACAACAAATTTGCAATTCGTTAAACTCTCCCGCGCATACTCATCCTACGCCATATTTTTCGTCGCAGTGTTGTCCAGACGCGCGACCCCGCAGGATGATCGATTAGTATGCTGCCACAGCCTACGACGACAACAGCAGCCCCCGGCTCCGATCTGTGCCGCATTGCTCCTGATCGCCGCCGCTACAAGCGCGTAGAGCTGAACTTGCTCGGTCGCTTCATGCGAGCCAGCAAGAACGAGTTTCCTTGCCGCTTGATCGATATATCGGTCGGTGGCGCCGCGATCTCCTCACCCGTGGCTGTCGAAGACGACGAGCAAATCGTTGCTTACTTCGATCATCTCGGCGGTTTGGAAGGACGGGTCGTCCGCACCATGGCGGACGGTTTCGCAATCGAGTTCAACGCAACCGTGCACCGCCGGCAAAAACTGGCTGCGCAGCTGACTGGCTTGATCAACGAAGAACTCATCGAGGTCGCTGACCTTCGCCGCAGAGGTCACGATCGCATTAAGCTCGATAGCAAGAAACTCATCATCAAATACGAAGACGGCACAACAGAAGAATGTAAAGCCATCGACGTATCGATTTCCGGTGCCTCACTGCAAAGCAAGACCCGACCGGCACTCAGCTCCAAGATCACCGTTGGCACGCTACGCGCAGAAGTTGTGAGGCATCACGAGCGCGGATTTGGCGTTGCATTTACGGGGATTCAAAACGCCGAGGCCATCAGAAAACACTTCGACTGACACGTAACCCATGCATACCACACGATTGTGGTGGTTAAGTACGAGATTGCCATGTTTCGACCGCAGAATGCCCAAATTGGAAAGTCACCTAGTACGGTCAGTAGTGGGCGAGTTTGTTGCACTGCCTTAATGCGTATGAGTTCGGGGGCGAGTATGAATATCGCGCGTTGTTTCGTCTTTTTGTTAATCGGCGTAGCTCAGATCACAGCTGCCAGTGCTTACGGCCTTCAATCGGAACGACGCTTCATGCGCATCCACGGCCAGGCCATTCCGCCATATGGTTTTGTTGAATTCTGCAAGTCGCATCAACGCGAATGCCTCAATCCCAATCCACAAAACTATCGCTTCAATGCAACACCTGCCCGCTTGAGCGAGCTTGACGAAATCAACCGCCGGGTTAATGCCGCCGTCCAACCCGCAACGGATAGCGAAGTCTACGGTGTCGAAGAGCACTGGACATTCCCGCAACTGATGGGTGACTGCGAGGACTACGTCGTTCTCAAGCGCCGGATTCTGATCAACAGTGGTTGGCCTGCCAGCTCGCTCCTGATCACCGTCGTGCTAGACGAAAACGGCGAAGGCCACGCTGTTCTGACGGCACGAACAGCCCAGGGTGATTTTGTCCTCGACAACAAGGTCCAGTCGGTGAAGCTCTGGTCGCAGACGCCATACAAGTACGTCATGCGCCAATCCTACATCAATCCAAAGGTCTGGATGTCGCTCGATCCGTCGGCAACGATCACACCACAGGCGCTCGCTGGCCTGAGAACGAACTGAGCCCCACGCACGCGGTTCGGCTTCACAGGAAGCTAACTCACGCAAATTGAAACAAGGCGCAAACTATTGCGCCTTCATGCCGGCCGCAAACCGCTTCCAGTTTCTTTGATAGTTCGCCGTTGCGCTGCGGTTGCGTGCGATATCATCGTCGGATGCCTCCCGAACGATCTTACCCGGCACACCCATCACCACTGACCGTGGCGGGATCACCTTGCCCTCAGGAACCAGCGCATGGGCACCGATGAGGCTGTCTTCACCGATCACAGCACCGTTCAACACGACGGCTCCGATGCCGACCAGGCAGCCCTTCTTGAGCGTGCACCCGTGCAGCATCACCATGTGACCGACCGTAACGTCTTCTTCGATGACCATCGGGAAACCAGGGTCAGTATGCAGGACACAGCCATCCTGAATGTTCGAACCTCGTCCGATGGTAATCGGCTCGTTATCACCACGGATAACCGAGTTGAACCAAACACTCGCATTCTCTTCAATGATGACATTGCCGACGACGGTGGCGTTGGGTGCAACCCAATACTCTCCGGACTGAGGCGTCCGAACGCTAACATCATCCAGGCTATACAAACTCATCCCAATCCCTCGCCAATAATTGCTCGATGATCGGGCCTATTTCCCGTCTTCGAATTCATCCAGGTCAAAATCCAAAATAGCAATCTGCAACTGATAACTCACCTCGCCATCCTCTTCTTCACGATAAATCGGCGCGATGAATTCTTCCCCGATGAAGACCTCTGCCATGTCCGTCTTCTTTTGATGCGGCACAATTTTCAGTTCACCGTTATTGAACATCTTCTGCAGATAACCCTGCAACCGTGGCAAATCACTCTTCATATGTCTCGCCTTCTCCGTGAGCACTCGAATTATCCCACCTAGGCGAAGTGCTCTAGTGCAGGTCTAAGTTGTGTTGCGCAATATGACTGCGCCAGTTTCTAATTCATTGCCGCTTGGGTGCAAACCGAACAACGTCGGTTATGTCTGCGACACCTTGTAAAAAGCGCACCATGGTATCTCAACCAAGGTGCGCTCCAAGATCACCGATGACGTATCAGCTAGTCCGGAATCACAATACGCTGGTCCATCGTCAGCGCGGGTTCCGGACATCCAGCCGGGCCAACGATCTTGGCCGGCACACCAGCAACGGTTGACGCGTCGGGCACGTCCTTCAGCACCACGCTGCCAGCTGCAATGCGCGAGCAATCGCCAACATGGATGTTGCCGAGCACTTTCGCACCTGCACCGATCATAACGCTGTTCCCAATACTCGGATGACGCGCACCGCTCTCCTTGCCGGTTCCACCGAGGGTGACGCCATGCAGGATCGAAACATTATCTCCGATCCGCGCTGTCTCACCGACAACGATGCTGTGACCGTGATCGACCATAATGCCCTGCCCGATCCGCGCAGAGGGATGCATATCGACGGAAAACTTCTGCGAGGCCTGGCTCTGTAGATAAAGCGCAAAGTCACGACGGCCGGAATTCCACAACGCGTGTGAAAAGCGATGCGTCGCCAGCGCATGGAAGCCTTTGAAATAGAGCAAGGGCTCCAAGTATCGGCTGCATGCCGGGTCGCGATCGTAAACAGCTGCCAGATCGGCGCGGAAGACCTGCCGGAGATGCGGGTTTTCGTCCACCAATTCCAGGAAGGTCTGCTTCATCAATCCGGAGTCAACGTCGGAGTGATCAAGACGCTGCGCAAGACGATGGCAGATCGCAGCTTCCAGGCGCTCATGACTGAGAACAGACGCGAAAATGAAACCGCCGAGCGCGGGCTCGCGGCCTAATACTTCTTCTGCTTCGCTTCTCACCTCAGCCCAAATCGGATCAACCGACGCGACGCGTTCCGAGGTAGCGAGTGAACTTGATGACATCGAAATCACTCCGGCTCATATCATGTTGTGGCCCTTGGTTAGGCCTTCGAGTTTTGTTCAATATATGTTGGCTTCACGCAAACGTCACCCCGCTTCCATGCAATCAGCATGGATCGCCGCGCCGGGAGCCCTCAGCGAACGGCAAAGAAAAACCTCAGCGCAAACGGCCAGTTATTCACAGAACAAATGTTTGTGCACTGCACAATAGGGCGTTGACGGGCCGAGTTTCAGCAGTGGCGCAACACATCCAGGAACAAGATTCATATTGCAGCGGAGCTCGGACACATAGCTCGTTGATCATATGGCGCAAAACTGGAGCGGTTGAGATCCCAGGAACTTGATGCCGATGCGCAACCACCTGGTGCCATAGATCCACACCGTTTTCGCGCGATCCAAATGATCGAACTTGACGCGTATTTATCCCCGCAGCGCAGCACATTATTCAATTGCAAATTGCACAATGGCATCACTAATCTCAGTTAACTGGCACAACGCGAACGCATGCCAACTCAAATTCGCAGTGCAGGGAAGGAGGCAAACATGGGACACCAAGTGCACCTGACGATGCTTCTCGCGATAGCATCATTCCTGTTCCTAGGCGCAATTGTCCTCGGAATGCTGTAGGCGACACAGCAGCGTAGCGAGCTGACAACAGCACAGCCAACAGATCTTAGGTAAGTGACCGTGTAAGTTGGAGCGGGGTTACAACCACGCTCCACCCGTCACGTTCAACGCTTGATTGCGTACCCTATGACAGCACCAATCAATGGGTACGCCAAAACGGGTATGCGCACCACGCCGTTAATCGCCCGCATAACATCCGGGATCAGCGTCAATCCCGCGAAAATGACGGCGCAGGCCAAAGCAACGATGAGCGTCGATGGTGTCGGCTGACCGACGTCCTTCAAGACAAGCGCACCTATGAAACCGACCAGCCAGACGACGAGCGCGAAGATCGCAGCCATAATGAAGATATCGAGCTGCCCGAGTTTCGGAATATACTTTGCAATCTCAGGCGCGGCGAACCAGCCAACCGCCAACTGCAACAAGATAAGCACAAGACGGCCAAACATCGCTCACTCCCCGTATTTGCACGTATTCGAGCAAAGCCTCTGCATCGTTGTAGCTACGGTGTCAACCCAATCGGGCGGCACCGCACGTCAACCGGCTGCACGAGTGTCATAATTAAGTACCGGTGACAGCCAACGCTCAGCTGTCTCGCGCGGCCAACCTTTGCGCCGTGCATAGTCTTCGACCTGATCACGTTCAATCTTTCCGACACCGAAGTAATATGAGCCCGGATGCGAGAAGTAGAGGCCGGAGACAGAGGCGGCGGGTAACATGGCGAAGCTCTCGGTCAGTGAGATACCCGTCTTGTCTGATGCATCAAGCAAGTTGAAAAGTGTAGCCTTTTCCGTGTGATCAGGTTGCGCTGGGTAGCCCGGCGCCGGTCGGATGCCCTGGTATGCCTCATCGATGATTTGCTCAACGGACAGCTCTTCATCGCCGGCGTAGCCCCAGAACTCACGCCGTATACAGGCATGCATGTGTTCCGCAAAGGCCTCTGCCAGGCGATCAGCCAACGCAGTCAGCATGATACGGCCATAGTCATCAGTTGCGTCGAAATGCTCTGCCAGCGCTTCGTCCAAGCCAAGCCCTGCAGTGACGGCAAAACCACCGATATAGTCCGGAACCTTGGTCTCAGCGGGTGCAACAAAATCAGACAGCGCAACATGAGCGCGGTCACTGTCCTTTCGGCGTGCAATCTGCTGTCTCAGGCCATGGAAGGTCGCGATGACCTTGTCACGATCATCCGACGCATAAACGAGGATGTCGTCTCCCAGCGCGTTTGCAGGCCAAAGCCCGATGACGCCACTGGCCTTCAGCCATTGCTCTTCGACCAGCTTCGTCAGCATGGCCTGGGCATCGGCAAACAACTTCTTTGCTTCCGGTCCGACCTTGTTGTCATTCAGGATAGCCGGATACCGGCCAGAGAGCTCCCAGGTTGAGAAGAACGGCGACCAGTCAATGTAAGGAACAAGCTCCGACAGGTCATAGTCTTCGAATGATTTCAAACCGAGCATAGCTGGTTTTGGTGGCGCGTAATCCGACCAATCGTAGACCTGCTTGTTTGCTCGGGCATCAGCAAGAGAGATGCGTGTTTTGCGAAGCTCACCAGCCAGGTGTGCCGCGCGCACTGTCTCGTATTCTTCAGCCACGCCACCAACAAATCGCTCGCTCTCGGTATCGGACAGCAAGTTCGAAACGACACCAACGGCCCGGCTGGCATCCGTCACATAAACTGTTTGTCCACGATCGTAATTGGGGTCGATCTTGACCGCTGTGTGCACCTTGCTGGTCGTCGCGCCACCGATCAGAAGCGGCTTGTTGAATTCTTCCCTCTCCATTTCAGATGCTACGAAGCACATCTCATCAAGCGACGGCGTGATCAGTCCTGATAGACCGATGATGTCAACGTTCTCGGCTTTCGCGGTCTCAAGTATCTTGTTGGCCGGAACCATGACACCGAGATCGATCACTTCGTAGTTGTTACATTGGAGAACGACGCCGACGATGTTCTTGCCGATGTCATGCACATCGCCCTTAACTGTCGCCAGCAAAACCTTGCCTGCTGCCGGCATGGCATCCAGGCCGGTCGCGCGCTTTTCTTCTTCCAGATAGGGCTGCAGATAGGCAACCGCCTGCTTCATGACACGAGCCGACTTCACGACCTGTGGCAGGAACATCTTCCCTTCGCCGAAAAGATCACCAACGACATTCATGCCAGCCATTAACGGCCCTTCGATAACCTCAAGCGGGCGTGCAGCAGCAGCACGAGCTTCCTCGGTGTCATCCTCGATGAAGTCCGTAATGCCATGCACCAGGGCATGCTTCAGGCGCTCTTCCACCGGCCCTTCTCGCCAGGCCAGATCGGCAACCTTATCTTTCGCTCCCTGCCCCCTGAACGTATCAGCAGCCTCAAGCAAGCGGTCCGTCGCGTCGTCACGGCGATTGAGTATGACATCTTCGCAAAGCTCGCGCAGCTTCGGATCAATCTCGTCGTAGATCGTAATCTGGCCGGCATTGACGATCGCCATGTCCAGACCAGCCTTGATGGCGTGATACAGGAACACGGAATGCATCGCCTGGCGCACGGCCTCGTTGCCGCGGAACGAGAACGAGAGGTTCGATACACCACCGGAGACATGTGCGTGCGGAAGTTTCTCACGAATGAGCTTGACCGCTTCGATGAAGGCAATGCCGTACTCGTTGTGCTCTTCAATCCCCGTGGCCACGGCAAAAATATTCGGATCAAAAATGATATCCTCAGGCGGAAATCCGACCTCTTCTGTCAGGATGCGGTAGGCCCGTTCACAAATCGAAAACTTCCGCTCAATAGTGTCGGCCTGACCTGTTTCATCAAACGCCATCACCACGGTCGCAGCACCATAACGACGGATAAGACGGGCCTGCTCGCGGAATTGATCCTCACCCTCTTTGAGACTGATCGAGTTGACGATCGCTTTGCCCTGGACGCATTTCAATCCAGCCTCAATAACCGACCACTTTGAAGAATCGATCATCACCGGCACACGGGCAATGTCCGGCTCGGATGCGATGAGATTGAGAAACTTCACCATCGCCTTCTCGCTATCGAGAAGGCCTTCGTCCATATTCACATCAATGACCTGCGCGCCGCTCTCGACTTGCTGGCGCGCAACCGAAACGGCCGCCACGTAGTCATCATTCTCGATGAGTTTCCTGAACCGGGCCGAGCCGGTCACGTTCGTGCGCTCACCGATGTTGACAAATGTTGCTGCTGCGGACCCTGTCACTGACAAGTCCTCCTTCAATAACGTCGCCAACCCGGCGAAGTCGCTTTCAATCCAAATAAATGACGCGTGTTACCCACCGCCGAGAAACGCAGCCACGTACTGCTGCAAGAACGGCCAGGCCAGTAGCCAGAACACTGTCGTCAAGACCAACACGATACCAGACAAGATGATCGGATCACGCCATCCGCGCGTTGGAGCCAACACCGTGATGGTAGCTTCGCTCTCGCGAACATCCATCGCAGCACCTGTGATGCGCTCGGCGAATGCATCGCGCACAACGTGCCCCATCACTGGAATAAACAAACGCCATGCCGATCGAGTCAGCAGGCCCGCTGGCCAACGAATAGTTGGATCCACGACCCACAACTCGGTTGTCACGATGTTGCGCACATCATCGAGATGTGTCCGCGTGAAAACGCTATAGTGGTTGGGAAAGTACGCTTGCGCCTTCGCCTTCACGAGCTCATTGATTTCGGCATCCAGGGCCTTCAGCTCATTGTAAAGCTGGGTCCGAATTTCCGATGAAGAGAGACTGACACTGTCATCGAGCGCCCGCGGCACCGCAGGCAGCACAATTTTGATTACGCGCATTTCCCTCTCCCAAAAAAGATGCGTACTACTGCATCAGCATAAGCGCAATTAGACCTGCGCCTACCCCCAAAACGCCCAACACCCAACCGATATGCCCCAATCCTGTCGATGTCTTGACGTCCCCTGCTTCAGCTTGGGCCGGCTGGCCCTGACCTTTTACCGCCGCAACAACCTTAGGCTCCCAAACACCCACTCGAGTTGCATTAGCACCAATACATTCGGTCATGACGCTCGTCACGCGCCCCGGCAGCACACTCGTCAGCTGGCGCCTGTCAATCTTGGCCTCACCGGACACAACCGGTGACACCGATACGTTGAAGCCTGCACCGGTATTGGCGAACGAAAGCGTTGTTGTTGCCTCGATGCCTTCCGGCAGTTCTGTTGCGATCCCGTCAGCCAGAGCCCTCTCAACCAGCGCATGGTTGCGCTCCAGGACGACCAGCACGTCACTGACCTTGCTTTGCTGTGCCTTCAGACGATCATCCTGCTCCATGTCCTGCGGGAGATTGACCCCGACAACTTCAATCTGTCCTTCAATCTCGATCGCATCGGTCTGGTTCATCGTGCCCACTCAACCTCAAAAAGAGCATAGCGACTGCATTGCTCTCAGGCCTGCACAAATGCCTCAAGGCCCGACAACCGCATCTTAGTGTCGATATCCGGGAGTTGCCTTGGGGGCAAGTCGCGAACTTCCTCGGCGATGAACTTGATGTGATCCGGTGTCGACCCGCAGCACCCACCAACAATGTTGACGAGGCCACTCCTCGCCCACTCAAGCAGCTGCTCACCCATTTGCTCCGGCGTCTCCTCGTACTCACCCATCTCGTTCGGGAGGCCGGCATTGGGATAAGCGGAGACATAGCAGTCAGCCAAGCCGGAAAGCTCGGAAATATGAGGCCGCATCAGGTCAGCCCCAAGAGCACAGTTCAGGCCGATGGCCAGCGGCCGCAAATGGCGCATGGAATACCAAAAGGCTTCAACCGTTTGCCCGGACAACGTCCGACCTGAGCGGTCGGTAATCGTGCCCGATATGATGACTGGCAAATCGACGCCCAGTTCATCGAAAACCGTCAAGGCCGCGAAACCAGCGGCCTTCGCGTTCAGCGTATCAAAGACCGTCTCGATCAGAACAAGGTCGACACCGCCTGCAATCAATCCTCGGATCTGTTCTCCGTAGGCGGCGACGAGATCATCAAACGAAATGTTGCGAAACCCCGGATCATTGACATCCGGCGACAGCGACGCCGTACGGTTGGTCGGCCCAACGGCGCCCGCAACAAACTTCGGTTGCCCAGCTGATAGGGCGTTGACATCATCGACGGCGGCCCGCGCAACCTTGGCCGACGCCTCATTCAGCTCAAAACTCAACTCTTCCATGCCATAGTCCGCCATCGAAATGGACTGGGCATTGAAAGTGTTGGTACCGATGATATCAGCACCGGCAAGCAGGTAAGATTTATGGATCTCCTGGATCAGATGCGGCTGTGTGATTGACAACAAGTCGTTGTTGCCCTTCAGGTCCTGCGGCCAGTCCGCAAACCTCTCGCCACGATAATCCGCTTCTTCCAGTCCAAGACGCTGGATCATTGTGCCCATTGCGCCATCAGTCACGAGCACGCGCTTCGCCACCGCGTCTTGCAGCAGTTTGTTCTGGTTCATTGTTAGGATGCCAATGCCTTCGCTTGCCGCGGGCGAACCCCGAGCAAATGACAGATCGCGTAAACGAGATCTGCCCGGTTCAACGTGTAGAAATGGAATGTCCGAACACCATGGTCGACCAGATCCATGACCTGTTCAGCCGCCACAGCAGCGGCAACCAAATGGCTCGTTGCCTGATCGCCATCAAGGCCATCGAAACGGTGCGCCAGCCAGGGTGGGATACTCGCCCCGCATCGATTAGCGAACCCGGCCACCTGCCTGAAGTTATGGATCGGAACAATACCTGGCATGATCGGGCACCAGATGCCGTGCGCACGGACACGTTCCACAAAACGCAGATAGTGTGCATTATCAAAGAAGAACTGCGTGATGATGCGCGACGCCCCAGCATCCACCTTCGCCTTGAGATGATCCATCTCGGCCAACAATGAAACGCTCTCCGGATGCATCTCTGGATAGCCGCCAACCGCAACATCGAACTCACCAATCGCACGAATGCCGGCGACCAGATCGGCCGTACTCTCGTAGCCACCGGGATGCGGCTCGTAGCGCTGCCCCACACCCTCCGGTGGATCACCGCGCAAAGCCACGATGTGGCGCACACCGGCGTCCCAATAATTGCGAACGACATCGTTGACCTCGTCCTTGCTCGCGCCGACGCAGGTCAGATGACCGGCTGGAACCAGATCGGTCTCCTTGACCAAACGGGTCACCGTCGAATGGGTTCTTTCCCTGGTGCTACCGCCGGCGCCGTAGGTCACAGAAACAAACTCAGGCGAAAGCGGCGAGAGCCGCTCAACAGCTGACCAGAGTGTCGCCTCCATCTTATCCGTCTTTGGCGGGAAGAACTCGAAGGATACCGCAATCTCCTCCGCACCAAGCAACCGACTGCTGCGCATTTGACCATGTTCAGACATCATCGAGCCCCTTCCACTTGCCGCACTTCTGACGCGCGCTTCGCGTCCACTCCAACTACATCCATCTTTTGTGCTGTCCAAACCGCTACCGTGAGCCGTTCTGACAGCCGCGCACCACTTGGTGCCAGAGTCTCCATCCCAAGCGTCTGCATCTGCGCTTCGCGCAACCAACCCGCCATCTGGTCTTCACCAAAGCCAAGGCGCTGGTGCGCGAACTCTTCTCGTAGAAAATCCAAGTCATGGGGGGCGAAATCCACCACCAACAGCCGCCCACCCGGCTGCAGAATACGACCCGCCTCGCGGATCGCGGCGGCGGGATCGCTCAAATAATGCAGCACCTGATGCATCACCACCAGATCGGCGCAGGCATCATCCATTGCTAAGTTGTAGAGATCACCATGGCGGACCTGGGCATGGCCATCGCGTTGTTGGTCAAGGCGTGCACGCGCGTAGTTCAACATCGCCTTGTTGATGTCGATCCCAAGTGCGCGCTGATAACGCCCTGCGAGCAACTCAAGCACCCGGCCTGTCCCAGTACCAAGATCAACCAGCAAACCGATGTCTTGCGCGCCAACGGCGTTGCTGATCGCCGAATCCACGGCTTGCTCATCAACGTAGAGCGATCGCAAACGATCCCAATCACCCGCGTTGCGCTCGAAATAGGCCTGCGCCTGCGCCGCTTGCTCACCCCGCAAAAGATCTAACCGATCGAGATCCCGACCGTGTTCTGCGTCCGAACGATCGAAACCAGCCAGAACACTGCCGATCCAACTTGTTTCCGACAAACGGAAATACACCCAGCTACCTTCGCGGTAGCGTTCGATAACGCCGGCCTCGTGAAGGAGTTTCAGGTGACGGCTGATACGCGGCTGGCTTTGGCCGAGGATTGTTGTCAGATCTTTGACCGTCAGCTCTCGTTCCGCCAAAAGCAGCACGATGCGCAGCCTCGTACTCTCGGCAAGCGCCTTGAGCACCGCCAATCCGGCAGTGAGATCGACTGTATCTTGAGCCCTCGAAGACATGAACAGAAAGATATAAGAATATCTTTATATGTCAACCGAAGGCCCCAATCGCACGAAAGTGAGACACCGCTTAACGCCGAGGTAATACTTCGCCGGTACATCCAGAAGACTGATCCGCAACAACAATTCCCACGAGTGCAGGACCACCGCTCTACCCGCAAAATAGCGAATGACACCTGTGATTTGGTATTTTGTCTGACATCGGTCACAAAGCTGCGGAACGAGTGTTGTAACGCCACAGTTCAAAACGGGAAGCAACCGAACACTGAACATAGTTTGACCCGCAAATTCAATCATGGTCGATTGCCGACAAAAGGTGCCATGCACACTGAAACCCGGAAATGCGTCCTCCCCAGACGGAAAAGTAAATATGACATTCATGCAGCCACGCTCGATCTCTAAAGCCTTGCTCGCGGCATGTGCGATGACGATTTTGATGGCTGGCGTTCAGTCAGCTTCGGCGCGATCTGAAGACCCTGCTGTCCGCTTCATGCGACAGGCCACAAATGCTCTCCTAAACGCACAGCGCAAGGGCTCCGCCGGCGCATTCTCCAGCGCGATCCGCACATACGGACACTACAAGGACATCGCGTTGCGTGCGCTGGGCGACTATCGCAGGGCCTTGCCACGCGGCAAAAGATCGACCTACTACAAGGGTACCGTGCGCTTCATCGCTCGCTATGCAGCCAACGAGGCGCCAAAGTACCCAGTCTCGCGCGTGAAATTCCCGCCAGTTGCCCAGCGAGATGGGCGTTACGTCCTGGTCGACAGCAAGGTCATTCTGCGAGACGGCACCGAATACGACGTGCAGTGGCGGCTCTTACAGAACCGCCGCACATTCAAAGTGATAGATGCCAAGGTGTTTGTCTTCGGCATAGATACCAACTGGGTCAGCACATACCTGACGAAGCTCTTCCAGGATTACATCCAGGAAAACGGCGGTAGAGTCGGCGCATTGGTCACGGTGCTGAGCCGGCTGCCTTAGCGGGCACCCAATCACCGGCTCTCAGAATTCGAAGCCTGCAGCAAGCTGCAGGCTCCCGTGCTGTTATCTTTCAAAACGCTTGAACTTGATTCTGTGCGGCTCAACAGCAGCATCTCCCAGACGGCGCTTCTTGTCTTCTTCGTAGTCCGCGAAGTTCCCCTCAAACCACTCAACGTGGCTATCCCCTTCGAAGGCCAGGATATGCGTCGCCAAACGGTCGAGGAAAAAACGATCGTGGCTGATGACAACCGCGCAACCCGGGAAGTCTTCAAGTGCCGCCTCAAGCGCAGACAACGTCTCCACATCAAGGTCATTGGTTGGTTCGTCGAGCAGGATCAGGTTCGCACCCTGCTTGAGCATCTTCGCGAGGTGCACGCGGTTGCGCTCACCACCTGACAGCAACCCGACCTTCTTTTGCTGATCCGGTCCACGGAAATTGAACCAGCCAGTATAAGCGCGACTTTGAATCTCCTTGTTACCCAGGGCGATGACATCCATGCCGTCGGAAATCTCTTCCCAGACCGTCTTCTTGGGGTCGAGCGCGTCGCGCGACTGGTCCACATAGCCAAGCTGCACGGTTTCACCAACGCGGATGGTGCCTTCATCCGGCTGCTCCTGCCCCGTGATCATCTTGAACAGCGTGGATTTACCGGCGCCGTTCGGGCCAATCACACCGACGATACCGCCTGGCGGAAGTTTGAACGACAGGTCGTCGATGAGCAGCCGGTCCTCAAATCCCTTGTGGAGCCCATCGACTTCAACGACGACACCGCCCAGCTTGGGCCCAGGCGGGATCCGGATTTGCGCCGTTGTGACCTCTTCACGGCCAGCCTCTTCGGCAAGCCGCTCATAAGCCTCGATACGCGCCTTGGATTTGGCCTGCCGTGCGCGGGGACTGGACTGGATCCATTCCAACTCGCGCTTCAATGCGCGCTGCTTGGATTCTTCCTGTCCCTTTTCAACTTCCAAACGCTTGGCCTTCTGTTCCAGCCAGGCCGAATAGTTGCCCTTATAAGGAACCCCCTGACCGCGATCGAGCTCAAGCGTCCACTCAGTGATGTTGTCGAGGAAATAGCGGTCGTGGGTCACCAGAATGACGCAACCTGCGTAATCGATCAAAAATCGCTCAAGCCAGGCGACGCTTTCGGCATCGAGATGGTTGGTCGGTTCGTCGAGTAGCAGGATGTCAGGCTTCGACAGTAGCAAGCGTGTCAGCGCCACCCGGCGCCGCTCACCACCGGACAGATTGTCGACGGCGCCTTCGCCTGGCGGACAACGCAGGGCATCGAGCGCCTGCTCAACCTGCGTGTCGAGATCCCAGAGGTCCTGCGCATCGATCTGGTCTTGCAACGTCGCCATCTCCTCCGCCGTCTCGTCGGAATAGTTCATGGCAAGCTCGTTGAATCGGTCGAGCATCGCTTTCTTCTCGGCGACACCTTCCATAGCGTTCTCAAGCACGCTCTTGCTGTCGTCCAGCTCAGGCTCCTGCGCCAGGTAACCGACCCTGATCCCATCGGCTGCCCAGGCCTCACCAACAAAATCATCGACCGTGCCTGCCATGATCTTCAGCAAGGTCGACTTACCGGCACCGTTGACGCCGACAACACCAATCTTGGCCCCTGGAATGAACGACAGGGAGATATTGTTCAGAACCTGCTTTCCACCCGGATAGGTTTTGGAGAGCTTGTGCATATGATAGACATATTGCGGCGTAGCCATTCGTGGTCATTCTCCCGAAGATCCAACACCGTCGCGCGGCGCATAATCATGAATTGGCCGGTGTTCTAGATCATCGTGCAACAATTGCAAACTGCCCAGATCGCCACCGGGATAGAAACTTGATTTTTCAACGTCTCATGACGAGATAGACTTGCAACGTATTATTCGCCTCAGCAGCACTGGATCCCCAGCCATGTCCGGAACCATGTCCGCAGCCAGCGAACGCCATCTGCTCTACTTCGCCGATCCAATGTGCTCATGGTGTTACGGCTTTTCACCCGTCATATCAGCCTTGGCCACACTTTTCAGCGACCGTCTCTCGTTACGCGTCGTGATGGGCGGTCTACGCGCCGGGAATACGCAGGCCATGCGTGATCAGGATCGCGACTATATCCGCAGCGCCTGGACAAATGTTGGCGAAGCCTCAGGTCAACCTTTCGACTTCTCATTCTTCGACCGCGAGACGTTCGTTTATGATACAGAACCCGCCTGCCGCGCCGTCGTCGTTACACGCAATACATCACCGGCAAAGACGCTGCGAATGAAAGCAGCCATTAGCGAAGCCTTCTACGCCAACAATCGTGATGTCACCGACGTCGACGTCCTATGCGACATCGCTGCCGAGCAGGGCGAAGACAAAGACCAATTCCGCCAGCAGATGCTCAACCCGGACATTCGCAACGAAACCTTCCGCGATTTCCTTTTCTCGCAGCAATCCGGCGTTGAGGGTTTCCCGTGCTTGCTGGTGGGCAATGAGGAGAACGGCTACGTTCTCGTCACACACGGCTTTCGTCCGCTAGCCGGGCTACCTGAAGCGATTGAGACTTGGCTAGAGCAACAGGCTTCACCCAGCCCCGCGGACTGAGCCCACCTCAACCGAAGTTCGACACTCCGGTGAAGAAGAAGCGTCCGAGGCCGACCGTGAAGACAAGACAGCCAAACAGACTATGTTCCAACCATACGGCCCAGAACGATCGCGTCTCGTAGTAGCGATAGGCCAGGATAAAGCCGACCACAGCTGTTCCCACGACAGCAATGATGTTGCCAAAGATAATATGCGCAAAGCCAAACAGCAGCCCGTTCGAAATGACGGCCAACCATTTCGCATCCTTAAAGAGTGGCCCGTACCGGTGAAAGAAGAAGGTACGGAAGACCAATTCCTGCGCCACGACGGACAGCAGCGGATACAGCACCATGACGATCAACCAGATCTCTGTGGCGTATAACGGGAAGCCAAGAAACAGGTGAGGGAATACGAGGTAGGTCGCGAGCGTGATGCCACCGCCCACCACCAAGAATGTCAGAAATAGAAAGCCCAATTGGCGCAGGCTGAAACCACGCGAGAACTCCCGCCGAATGCGGAAGGTGTCATCCCACAGTAAGTATGCGATGAACCCGATCAAGAGTGGCTGCAGAACATAAACCAGGGGAATGTGCCAGGCGAAGATCGCCCAACTCATGAGCAGCGGCACGCCGATATAGAAAAGCACTAGCTCACTAACCAACCAGACGCGGCGCGCCAGCCGCGGCCGGGCGGTTGTCACCGGCCATTCGAGTGAACCGGCAGCAGATAAGCGGGCATAGTTCGTTTGTTCCATCGCCCCACACACTCGCCTGTCGGCGTTCCTAACGTGAGAGTATCGCGACTACCCTAAAAAAACATGGAACGTCAGAATTAAGGTGAACCGCCACTTTAACTGGATTTTGTGAGGCTCTTGACCGCTGCCGACAGCTTGTGGCGGAGCTTGTGGAAACCCTTGGCGCCTTCGGTTGTCATCCAGTTCATCTGCAATGATCGCCGCTGCCCCTCAAACGGATGATGGCCGTGCCATGAATTGTCCGAGCGCTTGAAAATCAGCAGCGTTCCGTTGTCGGGTGCCACCTCGGCTACAAAGTCATCGACATCATGACCATTGCGCAGCAGCCGCAGCTTACCGCCGTCGTGTTGCCAGTTCTCATTGAGATAGAGCAACACCGTAATGATCTTGTCTTTCGAATCAGTATGAAGGCGCCCGTCCTTCGCACGCGTGTACCCACGCAACGAGTACATCTTTGGCCGTCCTTCGAGCTCAACATCAAACTTTTGTGCAACCGTCGACTCGAACTCCGGACCATCAAGCTCGTCGATGACATCCTTGATCATCATGTCGGTCTCGAGACTCTCTAATGGGTACGAACCACCCTTCTCAATATTGGGATATGTCGCGTTGATGCTCTGCACCGTATCGGCATCCAGAAACCCCGGAACAATGACATAATTGAATGGTTCAGAACTCACCTCAGCCTGCTTCAATTTCTCAATATTGAGGTATCCCATTGGCAGTCATCCTTATTGGGCCGAGACTGACGCTTCTGCGTCCTGCCTCACGAATTCTCCTGCTGGACTAAGCCAGGCATAACGCGCTGGCGCTGCTGCCAACGCGCGCAAACCTCCCGCGCAATCAACTCCGCAGAGTTGAGTGGTGCGTAGTCCCAAGTTTCCAATGTTACAAACTTTTCGGGCAACTCCCTAGTCGCCCCATGTCCTTTGAGCGCGTCATGAAACCGTTGAAACTTGGAGGAACCACCGGACGGAGAGAATACATAAACCGGCCGGCCGGTTGAACAGGCCTCGCCCGTCATATTCACAGAGTCGGCCGTCACGATGAGCATATCAGCATGCGCCAAAAATGATGGATATGGATTGTCGCCGGAACCATCCCACAAAATGCGAGGTGCATCAGCCGTCGCAGCATCAACGGTTCTCACCAATCGCTGATGCGATCGCCGCGATGGTGTAATCATGAAGCTGGCACCAAGCTGCTTCAGCGACTTCAGGCTTTGTCCGAGCCGGTCGTCATCAGCGTCAGTAAACTTATAGATACCGTTCTTGCCACCCAGAACGACAGCCACCCGCGGTTGCGGCAGCGCGGCTATATCCTCCGGCATCGAACTGCGTAGTTCAGCCAGACGCTGTTCTGAAAAACTATGCGGTGATGTCAGTGTGGTTATCACGTTCACATCGCGTCTGCGGTCATGTGCCGGCACCCAGATCAAATCTGCCGTGTCGCGACCTGTCTTGGGGTCCTGCAGCACAACCGTGTAACAGGACGGTCCGAGCAAGCTGCGCAGCTTCCTCAGATAAGGAATACTGGCACGCCCCGTCGCGATCGCAATTGCCGGAAATGGCTTCGCAAAGAGACCGTCCTCACCACCCATCTTGCCGTCGCTGGATGTCGGCCCCCAAGGGGCCAAAATGCGCGCAAGACCCGTTGGCTTGACGATTTTCATGTCGTAATCCAGCCCGAGGGCATCCGCCACGCCGCGCAACTGCACCATCATGCCGGCTTTGCCATCGCAAATCAGCCAACCCCGCAATCCGCGCATTGCGTCAGAACCAACGACGCTGCTGTTTCCTGCATCAGCCATAAGCGCATAGATAGCGTGCCCACGCTACGAGTCGACGGGGCTTCACGCCACAGCGGCAACCAGAAACCTGATTCTCCAGGATTGAGCGTGACATTCCCACAATCACGTTTAAGTTGAGCCCCGTTTTAAGAACAATAGAGCAGTACCTGCTGAAATGAGCTTTAATCTGGACGCCACCGACTGGCGCATTCTCAAGGAACTAACCGAGAATGGCCGCATGACGAACGTCCAACTTGCCCAACGCGTCGGCATCACACCACCACCCTGCCTGCGACGAGTGCGGGCTCTGGAAGCGGCGGGACTATTACGCGGTTTCCATGCCGATATTGATCAGGAGGCGCTCGGTTACGAACTGACGGTGTTTGTATCCGTCGCCCTCCATAGTCAGACCGAATCCGATCTCCGTGCATTCGACAATCTGGTACTAACCTGGCCGCTGGTCCGCGAAAGCTACATGATGTCCGGAGAAACGGACTACCTTCTGAAGTGCATTGCACCCAGCATGGCGCTCTTTCAGGATTTCCTGATCAACAAACTATCCGCTTCGCCCAACGTCGCCAGCGTCAAGACCGCTGTCACCATCAAACGCACGAAGTATGCGCCTGGCCTGCCTTTTGAGGAAAAGCCCCCGACGCATGCATGAGGAATTGCTCTGCCGCCGCCCCGCCAGCCCATCAAGAAAAGCAGCAATCAACATGACGACGACAGACGCACGCCGTGACGCCCCATCCTTCCATCGCAACATCGTGCCAATTACAGAAGTTTTGAAGGAAACACTGCCGCAAGGCCCCGGGAACTTTCTGGAAATCGGTAGTGGCTCCGGACAACACATCGTCGCATTCGCCAAACAGTTCCCAGAATTCACCTGGTGGCCAACCGAGTTCGCACCAGAAAACATCGCCAGCATAGATGCATGGCGATCGACAGAAGCCGCAACAAACGTCCAACCACCTGTCTCACTTGATGCCTCCCAATGCGACTGGCAACTAGGAGCCGACGGCCGACCACCCGCTACGCTCAACGCCATTTTTTCAGCTAATGTCATACACATCTCACCCTGGTCAGTCTGCGCCGGCATCATCGCCGGCGCTGGGCGGCATCTGCAGACAGGTGGCAGCTTGCTCTTCTACGGACCATTCTTCCGCGCCGACCACGAGACGGCGCCAACCAACCTTGCATTCGATCAGGATTTGCGTTCCCGTCACCCGGACTGGGGCATTCGCCAGCTGGACGACCTGAAAGAGCTGGCCCGTCAGGCCGGCCTGGCCGAACCGGTGATCACCGAAATGCCGGCGAACAATCTCATCCTGAACTTCGTGAAAAGCTAACTGAACCTAGAGCGCACCAGCGGCGTTAGTCTCGGGCCGGCAACACGACATATCGCCAGACGGTATGGCGATAGCCATCGTCCTTGTAGAGGTGTGACCAGGGCGCCCGGAGCTCACGTACCGAGTTCTTGAGACCTGCCTCCGCCAACACGCGTTGCAACCGACCACGCGGATCCTGGAGGCCATTGCGTCCACCGATCTGCCACGCCAGGGCTGTCGGACGCTTGCCGGTTTCACGAACAGCATCTGCCTTGAGTTGATGCACTTGCCTCAGCTCGATTGTTGAATTCTGAAAATAAAGCCGGAGGTTGCCACCCAGTTCCTCCTCCAACACGACAAGTCGACCCTCACCAAAACCATCGCTCTTGAGCTGTTCTGCCAATTGGCCGTAAGGCACGCCCCACCGACAAATGTTGCACACCGGATCAAGGACGAACATGTTGGCCGCACGCGCGAAGAAGGCAAAGACAATAATCGAAAGACAGATCCGCCCCCAGCGCCGCATTTCGCGTTCGGTCGGCTCGACCAGGAAAATCAAACCAAACAATAGAACCAGGACCGGAACCATGAACGCCAGCAGATCATGACTGGCATAGCGAACGTAGGAAAAGGCAAGCCCCGCCAAGAACAGTAGGCCGTATGAGACAAGCGCATAGAGACCCAGGTAAGCAAGCAGCGGATGCGCGCTCCAGTTGATGGGCGGTAAGAGTCTCTGGCGAAAGTGCCCGATGACGCGATGCAACGACCCGATCAACAAGAAGATCAAAAGTGACCAGAAAAAACCGAACGGAATACCGAGCGTCTTCCGGATCGCCTTCGAGAAGTTGATATGCGGATTCGAGTTCGTGAAAATTGTTTCGACAGAGAAAAGCTGCGCAACCCGCGCGCTATCACTCACGATCCAGGCGTAGTAGGGCGCCACAGCAGCACCAGCGATCAAGGCCGTGACGAGCAACCACCAGCGCAAGAGCGCATGGCGTACATCTCCGACAAAGATAGCGGCGATAAAGAACGCCGCGATTCCGATGGCGAAGTTATGCGTCGACAATAGGCCACCACCGAACGCCAATCCTAACCAACAGAAGTCAGAAAACTTCGGCTGCCGAACAATCCTGAGAACAAAACACAGCGCCAACGCGGAAAAGAACATCGCCGGTATTATTCCGGTGAAGCCTTCGTGGAACCGCCACCCGACATGATAGATGAGTGTGAGGGCTTCAGCCGTGATCAGCGACCAGAGGCCGTGACCGGTGACATAAAAGGCCGCCCAATAGACTGCTCCGATTGTCCCAACCAGCAGCGCATACTTGAGAAGCTGAAAGCCAATCAGGGATGGGCCGCCGAACTGCTGGACAACCCAGGCCATCCACTCGAACATCGGCGGATGCCAGACGGAATAGCCAGCCGACCATTGCTGCACGAGGATGTTGGTAAGGGGATCATCTTCGCCGAGGTTCGGCGAGGCAAGCAGCCGCGCGATGATGTGGATTGCGCTGTAGAGGACAGCTAGCCCAATCGCCCAGCCAAAGTAGTATTGGCAATCACCTGCGTCGCGGTCTTGCGTTGCTGTTACGGACGCAGGCAATGACGCGCCTACTTCCACTCGACCTTGAGGATCTCGTAGGACCGGCCACCTTTGGGTGTGTTGACTTCCACTGAGTCACCCTCGCTCTTGCCGATCAATGCCCGCGCAATAGGCGATGTCACCGACACTTTACCGGCTTTCACATCGGCTTCCATTTCGCCGACGATCTTGTAGGTAACTTCCTCTTCCGTATCTTCATCTTCGAGCTTCACGGTCGCGCCGAACTTGACGCTGTCACCCGACAACGTCGAGGGGTCAACGACATCGGCCCGGCCAAGCTTATCTTCCAGCTCGGCAACCTTGGCCTCGTTCATGCCCTGGGCTTCTTTCGCCGAATGGTATTCTGCGTTCTCCGACAGGTCGCCATGTGCACGCGCTTCGGCGATGGCCTGGATAATGCGTGGACGCTCCTCAGATTTGAGTCGATGCAATTCGGCCTCCAAAGCGGCATGGCCTTCAACCGTCATCGGCACGCGTTCCATCTTCACGTCTCCTCTTGGACCCGTTCAACTCGTCGGGCCTCTCTCATTTAAGGTCACAATTGTGCGTGGAGTAAAGCCCTACCAGTTAAGGACGCACGACTTCGGCTTCAAGAGCCGCCTACGCCCAACCGACTAAACGTAAGACTGCAATGGGGCCACTTTCAGAATATCAGCCTTCAAAGCTTTAATCGCCTTAGTGACCGCAACGGCGCCGGCAAGGGTTGTATAGTAGGGAATATGGTTCAGCAAGGCCGTGCGACGGATGTCCTTTGAGTCCGCAAGTGCTTTGGCACCGTCTGTCGTGTTGAAAACAATGGAAATTTCGCCATTCTTCATGGCGTCTACAATATGTGGACGACCTTCCAGAACTTTATTGATTGATTCGCAGCTGACACCGTTGGCGTCGAGGAATCGCTTCGTGCCGCGTGTTGCAACAATCGAAAAGCCCATGCGGCTCAATTCAGCAACCGGCTCAACAATACCGTCTTTGTCGTTATCGCGGACTGAAACGAACACTTTCCCGGATATCGGCAGTTGCTGACCAGCGCCAAGTTGCCCCTTGCCGAAGGCAACAGCAAAGTCGTGATCAATCCCCATGACCTCACCGGTGGAGCGCATTTCCGGGCCAAGAACCGGATCAACACCCGGGAAGCGTGCAAACGGGAACACCGCTTCCTTGACCGCGATATGGTTGACTGAAACGGGTTTGAGATCCAGATCCTTGATCTTCTCACCCGCCATGATGCGCGCCGCCAACCCGGCGACGGGCAAGCCGACGACCTTGGCAACAAACGGCACCGTCCGGCTGGCGCGCGGATTGACCTCAAGAATAAATACGCGTCCGTCCTTGATGGCAAACTGGACATTCATCAGCCCGACAACGCCGAGCGCCTTAGCCAAGGCGTGGCTCTGCCTTTCCAACTCACTCTGGATCTCCGGCCCGAGTGAGTAGGGCGGCAAGGTGCATGCTGAGTCACCGGAATGGATACCAGCTTCCTCGATGTGCTCCATGATCCCGGCAACGAAGACATCATCGCCATCACAAAGACAGTCGACATCAACTTCGATGGCACCGGTCAGGTAGCGGTCAATCAGGAGCGGACGATCTTCAGACACAACCAGTTCGGTTGGGCTGTCCAATGTTGCCGACAACCGTGACACATACTTGTCCAGGTCGGTTGCATCGTAGAGGATTTCCATGGCCCGGCCACCGAGCACATAGGACGGCCGGATCACGATCGGATATCCGATCTCAGAAGCCACCGCGCGGGCCGCTTCCGGCGAACCGGCAATGCCACTCTCCGGCTGCTGTAGGCCGAGCTTCTTGATCAGTGCGTTAAAGCGATCCCGGTCTTCAGCAAGGTCAATCGCATCCGGCGATGTTCCGAGGATCGGCACACCAGCCTCTTCCAAAGCCGCAGCCAGCTTCAACGGTGTTTGACCGCCGAACTGCACGATGACGCCCTTGACCGTCCCTTTGGATTGCTCAACCCGAATGAGCTCAAGCACGTCTTCCGCAGTCAGCGGCTCGAAGTACAAGCGGTCGGACGTGTCATAGTCA
This sequence comes from Hyphomicrobiaceae bacterium, assembly GCA_965247245.1. GTDB lineage: Bacteria > Pseudomonadota > Alphaproteobacteria > Rhizobiales > Hyphomicrobiaceae > Tectiglobus. Next base: position 645,418 of record CBDFGV010000003.1, read on the forward strand.
GTCGAAACCGTCTCTGGATTGCAGTTGACCATAATCGTTTCATAGCCGACGTCCGACAGCGAAAAGCAAGCGTGGCAACAGCAATAGTCAAACTCGATACCCTGACCGATCCGGTTAGGACCACCACCCAGAATGATGATCTTCTCCCGATCGCTCGGATAGGCCTCGTTCATCGGCTCATCGACCAGACCGGACTCGTACGTCGAATACATGTAGGCAGTCGGTGACGCGAACTCCGCGGCGCAGGTATCAATCCGCTTGTAGACCGAATGGACGCCAAGCTCATCGCGCAGCTTCACGACGTCGGCGACCGGGACCCTCGCCAGTGAGGCCAGGCGCTCATCGGAAAAACCGTTGGCTTTCAACATCCGCAGCGTACCAGCCGACTTCGGCAGACCATGTGCTCTGACGCGATCCTCGAGATCGATGATCTCCTGAATACGCGCAAGAAACCAAGGATCGAAATGGCAGAACTCGTGCACCTGCTCTTCCGAGAAACCCAGTCGGAGCGCCTGCGCAACCTTCAGCAGGCGATCGGGTGCAGGTCGGCTAAGAGCGGCGCGGATGACGTTCTTATCGTCCCCTTGGCCTAGTCCTTCGAGTTCAATGTCATCGAGACCGGTCAACCCAGACTCCATTGACCGCAATGCCTTCTGAAGGCTTTCAGCGAACGTTCGGCCAATCGCCATAACTTCACCGACCGACTTCATAGCGGTGGTCAGCGTTGAATCCGCGCCCGGGAATTTTTCGAACGCAAATCTTGGGATCTTGGTCACGACATAGTCGATCGTCGGTTCAAACGAGGCCGGCGTTGCGCCGCCTGTGATATCGTTCTCCAACTCGTCGAGCGTGTAACCAACAGCCAGACGCGCAGCCACCTTTGCAATCGGGAAACCGGTTGCCTTGGATGCCAGTGCCGATGAACGCGACACACGCGGGTTCATCTCGATCACGACAAGGCGTCCGTCCTTCGGATTGACGGCAAACTGGACATTCGATCCGCCCGTCTCAACGCCGATCTCACGCAGCACCGCAAGCGATGCGTCGCGCATGATCTGGTATTCTTTGTCCGTTAGCGTCAGTGCCGGCGCCACCGTGATCGAGTCGCCGGTATGGACACCCATCGCATCGACATTCTCGATCGAACACACAATGATGCAGTTGTCCGCCTTGTCGCGGACAACCTCCATCTCATATTCCTTCCAACCGAGAACGCTTTCATCGACCAGCACCTGGTTGGTCGGCGATGCATCAAGTCCGCGCTCAATGATCTCAAGGTATTCCTGCCGGTTGTAAGCCACACCACCGCCAGTTCCACCTAACGTGAACGACGGTCGGATGATTGCTGGCAGGCCAACGACTTCGAGCGCCGTCATAGCCTCGGCCATGTTATGCGCAAGCGCTGACTTGGGCATATCCAAGCCGATCTTCTGCATGGCTTCGCGGAAGAGCTTGCGGTCCTCAGCCTTATCGATTGCAGCCGCATTGGCACCGATCAGCTCAACGCCCAGCGCCTGCAGTACCCCGTTCTTTTGCAGCGCCAGCGCGGTGTTCAGCGCGGTCTGGCCACCCATAGTCGGCAGCAGAGCATCCGGTCGTTCTTCGGCCAGGATTTTCGCAACGATCTCTGGAGTTATCGGCTCGACATAAGTTGCATCGGCCATGCTCGGATCAGTCATAATAGTCGCTGGATTGGAATTGACCAGAATGATCCGATAGCCCTCATCTTTGAGAGCCTTACACGCCTGCGTGCCGGAATAATCGAATTCGCAGGCCTGCCCGATAATAATCGGACCGGCCCCAATGATCATGATCGAGGAGATGTCGGTGCGTTTTGGCATATCGGGGCTGCCTTGTAACTGAGCGTTGCCCGTTTGGCTACAACGCGATCGATTTGTCGCAAAGACAATTTGTGAACATCTCTATCCGCCGACTGTCGCAGGCTGTGGCGAGACGCAGCTTGTAGGCTCAAAACCACACAAAAAAGGGCACAACTCTTGAGCCGTGCCCCTGTGGCAAGGAATTTCTATCAAAACCCGACCTCGATCTCGCCAACCCGGATCCACCACTGGCGCCTCACGTCAAAAGCGAGGTCCGTGGAGGCTCCTCGCAGGGAGAAGCTCTAAACGGCTTCCGCTCCGTAATAGAGCATGACGATGTGCTTGGCCTCGGCAAAGAACAACCAACGTTCGGTCAGCACGCCAATAACCACCGATATGACCGTAATCAAGCCGACGAGCACGGCAGCACCCGGCCCGGCCACCAGCAGCATCAACAGGCACAGCGCCGGCACCACGAAAAGTCCCATCGTTGCGACGAGCCGGAGCTTGTCGGCATGCTTGCGACCGACAGAAAAGCCCATTTCGCGCATCACGAAATTCGGTTGCGTGTGCGCTGGCTCCAGAACTTTAACGGTACCGAACTCAGCCAACCCCGTGGCATCGCCCGCGGTTGCCGTCTTGGGCTCGGTGTCGATCTGGCTCCAATAAACAACTTTCATCAGCCAGGCTGCGAGCACCAGGATCAACCCAAGCCAGATGAGCTCCGACTCCTTGCCAAACCAGACGGTCACCAGCACGTTGAACAAGATGCAGCCACTCATCAGCGCCAACGCGCAATAGACCGGTGCGACCAGGGGATGATGCCACGCCTTGATTGTCGACAGCGACGCATAGATCATGCCCGTGCACCAAACGGTCACCAAGGCGCCAACCACGGAGAGAATGGCACACAAGGCAAATATGCCGCTCGCATCCTCAAAGAAGACCCAGCCAATTCCGAAGATCGCCATCGGCACAAAGGTCACCACAGCGGCGACACCCTCGCGCGAAAGCCATGACGTCTGCCATTGCGAAAACGCGCGCCAGGCTCGTTCCGGCCGGCCTAGGTGCAGCATCGACGACAGTAGCCCGAATACGATCAACAGTGTTGCCAGAGCCAGACCAAAGAACCCGAACCAAGCCGTTGGCGGAACAACGCCAAGCAGCACACCAACAGCCATCCAGATCAGGAGGCCATAGCCGGCACCGGATGCCGTCGTAAAGAAAATCACCGAATATGCGGGATGCATATGTGCCTCCTATCGCGACAGCAGTTTATCGGCCCAGCTGAAGAAGCGCTCGGCAACATCTTTAGAATTGGCGGAGAGCTGCGCTGGTGCGGCAGCACTCGCGTCATCACCGGTGCCATCGCGCCTTGGACGCGGTGGCAGATAGCGGTTCACCGGCTTGTAGCCCGTCTCAGGCATCAGACCGTAGCCACCACGATCCTTGACGAGCTGGGAAACTTCGCTGTTGGGATCACCAAGATCGCCGAAGTGGCGGGCACCGGTCGGGCAGGCTCTCACACAGGCCGGCACGCGATCTTCTTCTTCCAGCGTCTCGTTATAGATCCGATCGACGCAAAGTGTGCACTTCTTCATCACGCCGTGATTGCTATCGTACTCGCGCGCGCCATAAGGGCAGGCCCACGAACACAGCTTGCAACCGATGCAGGTATCCGGATTGACCAGGACGATCCCATCTTCGGCTCGCTTGTAAGATGCCCCGGTTGGACACACCGTAACGCAGGCCGGCTCCTCACAGTGCAGGCAGGACCGCGGAAAGTGCACGGTGCGTGACGTGTCACCCTGGGTGACCTCATAACCGTGAATACGGTTGAGCCAGGCACCTGTTGGATCGGCACCGTAAGGCTCGCTATCCGACAGTGGAGCTGAATAACCGCCGGTGTTCCACTCTTTGCAGCTAGTCGCACAGGCCTGACAGCCGACACAGGTGTCGAGGTCGATGACCAGTCCGAGCTTCTTGTCGGTTGATTGCGGAAGAGCCGTCATCGCACACCTCCCGCCTTGCCGTTAAGGTCGCCACCGAACGCCAACACTTCGGGGCGTTCTTTTTCATTCGCCGGCGTCAGGCGCTCAAACTGCGGATAGCTTTCCTCTGCCTCGTCCGGGCTGGCCTTTTCAAGGCGCACCCGCAAGTCATACCACGCTGCCTGCCCTGTTATCGGGTCACTGTTGGCAAAGCGATAGCCGCCTTCGCGTTCCGGCAACAATTCGGAGATCAGGTGGTTTAAGAGGAAGCCCTTCTTAGCTTCGGGCGCATCTTCTGATAGCCCCCAGGCGCCACGCCGCTTCCCGATCGCATTCCAGGTCCAGACGGTGTCGTCATTGACACCCTCCATCAAACGCACCTGCGCCTTGACGCGGCCGATGGCGCTGGTGATCCACACCCAGCCATCATCCTCGACCCCGAGTTCCTGGCCCTTCTTGCGGCTCATATAGAGACGGTTGTAACCATGGATCTGACGCAGCCAGGCATTCTGAGACCCCCACGAGTGATACATCGCCATTGGGCGCTGGGTCACCGCATGCATCGGATACTCATCCTCATCAAGCATGGTCTGCTCAAACGGTGCATACCAGAACGGTATCGGATCGAAGAAGCGCTGGATCCGAGCCTTGTGGCTTTCCGGCGGCTGGATCGGACCGTGTCCCTCTGCTGCAAGCCGGAACGTCTGCAGTGGCTCCAGGTAAAGCTGGAAGGTCACCGGATTGGGAGCACCGATAAAACCAGCTTCCGTCGCCCACTCCAGGTAGCCTTTGTTAGCATGCTTGAAGTAACGCTGGTCAGGCTCCAGCTCGTGTGCATAGAAGCAGCCATTCTCAATGTACTGCTCCAACTGCTTCGGATTAGGCGCCCCCTTACCATAGGATTTGCCATCTTCACCGCGGTATCCGGCCAACGGACCAACACCAGGGGCTCGTTCGTGATTGACGATGTAATCGGAGTACCCACCCGGATACTTCGCATTCCCCTCATCATCGACAAAACCGGGCAGGCCCAATCGCGCACCAAGCTCAAGCAAGGCGGACTGGAATGGCCGAACGTTTCGATCGGGTTCCACGACCGGCTGGCGAATAGCATCGGCCGGCGCGTCCGGATCAGAGATCGGACGATCCAGCATGGAGATACAATCCCAGCGCTCGAGATAGGTTGTATCCGGCAGGATGAGATCCGCATACGGCACCATCTCGGAGTAGTAGGCATCCGAGTAAATGATCCGCGGGATCTTGTAGTCACCAGTCTCGGCATTCTTCTCTGTCAAATGGCGCAGGATGGCTGGAATATTCATCGACGAATTCCAGCTCATGTTCGCCATATACATGAACAAGGTATCGATACCGTACGGATCAGCATTGGCCGCATTGGTCAAAACCATATGCATCAGGCCATGGGCCGCCACCGGTGCATCCCAGGAATAGGCCTTGTCGATCCGCAGCGGCGTGCCGTCATCATCGACCAGCAGGTCATCCGGACTGGTTGGAAAACCGAGAGGTGCACCACCGATCGGCGTGTTCGGCTTGACCGTACCTTTTTTGCCGGCCGGCTTCAGAGGTGGTGGTGTTGGCTTCGGAAACGGCGCCTTGTAACGGAAGCCGCCCGGGCAATCGATGGTGCCTAACAGGATTTGCAACAGGTGCAGCATGCGGCAGGTCTGGAAACCATTCGAGTGCGCCGAGATCCCACGCATCGCATGGAATGAAACCGGTCGCCCCACCATCTTCTCGTGCCGACGTCCCGCCCAGTCCGTCCAGGGAATGTCGAGTTCGACCTGGCTCTCGAATGCGGCGTCTGCAATCTCGTTTGCGATGCGCCGTGTTGTGGCTGCTGACACACCGGTAATCTTCTCAGCTTCCTCCGGCGAGTGATAATCGCTCAAGAAGCGCTCTGCGATCAGCTGGAACGACGGAACTGCCTTACGGCCGTCAGCCAACTCGACGGAGCCTGTCAGTGCCGGCGAGATGTCAATGCGCGACGCATCAACAATCTCCCCGCTGGCCTTATCGAGGCACAACGGCTTTCCATCATCATTGCGCGCGAAGAGACCGTGGTCTGCTGCCCCCTCATCCTGAATGACCAGCCAGGGTGCATTGGTGTACGTCACCAGCGATTGCAGGTCGATCTTCTCGTTGACCAACAATTCCCGGATGATTGCAGCAACGAACATGCCGTCAGTGCCGGGCTTGATGCCGATCCACTCATCGGCGATGGCGCCATAGCCGGACCGCACCGGGTTAACGGCAACGAACTTGGTACCCTTGCCTTTTAGCTTCCCGAGCGCCGTCTTGATCGGATTGGAGCCATGATCCTCGGCCACACCAAACATCATGAAATACTTCGTGTGCTCCCAGTCCGGCTCGCCGAATTCCCAGAATGAGCCCCCAAAAGTGTAGAGGCCGGCCGCCGCCATATTGACCGAGCAAAACCCGCCATGCGCCGCAAAGTTCGGCGTTCCGAACTGTTGCGCGAACCAACCCGTCAGCGCCTGGCTCTGGTCGCGACCGGTAAACAGCGCAAACTTGTGTGGATCCTTGGCCCGGATATCACTCAGCCACTCTGTCGCCAAGCCAAGAGCTTCATCCCAGCTGATCTCAACGAACTCATTGGAACCGCGCGGGCCAACTCGCTTCATCGGCGCACTCAAACGTGCCGGCGAGTAGTGCTGCATGATTCCTGCGGAGCCCTTGCCGCACAGCACGCCTTTGTTCACCGGATGGTCTTTATTGCCTTCGATATAGCGAACGGTGCCATCCTTCAGATGCACCTTAATCCCGCAACGGCAGGCGCACATGTAGCAAGTTGTTGTTTTGACCGTATCGCCGATTGGCTCGTGCAGATCCACGCGTGGCTGAGCCTCGCCCATATGCCGTCCCCGTTTCAGTTGATGTGCAGCTTGACCCGAGAGCCCAGTGCGCCGACGCGCGTAGAAGAATCGAGAATAGGCCGGCCATGTACTCTCATTGCAGTAAAACTAGCCCATGAAAACAACAATGCAAACGTTTTCATCCACTAGATAAAGCGACATTCCAGTGACGGAACGGCCCATTATGGTTAAGCGTGCGCCGCGGGCCAACTTGGTTCGGCACCCACTTGCCGGACATGTTCGACGGCGACTCTGCGCCCAACCACCTTGCCCGCCCCCGTAAGTCGGAGTGATAGTAATCCAAACGATCTGAAACAAAAAAGAGCTGCAGACATGAGCATCCCAACAACGATCGGACCAACGTCAAACTTCTACACATCTCAGCGCCTGCGCCTGCACTATCTGGACTGGGGCAATCACGGCGCGCCACCGCTTATTCTGCAGCATGGCGGCATGGACCACGGCCGTAGCTGGGACCCTGTCGCACTTGCATTGAAAGACGACTGGCACGTGATCGTGCCTGAGCTACGCGGGCACGGCGACAGCCAATGGACAGCCGACGGCGACTACACGATGGCGGCCTACGTCTATGATTTTGCGCAGCTCATTCACCAGCAGAACCTGGCACCTGTAACGATCGTCGCACACTCACTCGGCGGCAACATCGCCATTCGCTATGCCGGCACTTATACCGACAACGTCCGCAAACTGGTTGCCATCGAAGGCCTCGGCGCCTCACCTAACGTTCTTGCTGAGCGCGCGCAAAAGACGGCAGCAGAACGCCTCTCGGAATGGATCGACCGCAAGCGTGACCTCTCAGGCCGCCATCCCAAGCGCTACCCAAGCCTTGAAGAAGCCGCCGCGCGCATGCAGGACAAGAACCAATTTCTGACCAAGCAAATGGCCGATCACCTGACGCGTTACGGTGTCAATCAGAATGAAGACGGCACCTACTCGTGGAAGTTCGACAACTATCTGCGTGCCTGGCCGCCAAGTGACATGCCGCAGGCTGACATCGAATATCTATGGAGTCAGATCAAATGCCCAACCCTCATGATGTACGGTGAGGAGAGCTGGGCGACAAACCCCGAAGAGGATGGCCGCCTGACCAAGTTCAACACCGCAAAAGTTGAAATGTATGCCAACGCCGGTCACTGGGTGCATCATGACCGCTTTGATGATTTCGTCGCCAGCCTGAAGCGCTTTCTCTAAGCCGACGCGCAAGACAAAAACACAATACAAATAATTGGAGCACGCCATGAATTGGGAAATTCATCACGTCAATCTTCCAGCCCAGGACGTCATCGCAACGCGGCGCTTTCTGTGCGATGTCGTTGGTCTTGTGGAAGGCAAATGGATCTACCCCGAAACCGTCGGCGAGCTGCATCACGATGAGCGCAGCATTGCATACTTCGGGATCGAGAACCGCGGCATCCACGCGGTCCGCTCGATCCCAAGCTTCGCCCGTGACAATGGCTTTATGCATAACCCAACGATCGGCGGCCACTTTGCGATTGGTGTCTCCGACATCGAGGGCGTCATGGCACGCCTCACAGAAGCCGGCATTCCATTCTCCGATGCCGGCGTCTACGCCATGGCGGGCGTACACCAGATCTACGTCTATGACCCTTCCTACAACGTCATCGAGATCAATCAGACCAAGTCCGCCCTGCCAGCGGACCAGGTCGCCAAGCAAGACACATCCGAACACGTGGAAATCCATCACGTCATGATCCCGGCACATGACGTGGCGCAGTCCGTCGCCTTCTTCCGCGATATCGTCGGCCTAGAAGAAGGCGTCGCGCCGGACGCAGGATACGATGGCGGTGCCGAGAAACGTGATGCCGCCTTCTTTGGTGAAAACGGCCGCGGCATCCATCTGGTTAAACCGTCCGCCACCTATCCCAGCTCACATGGCCTCCTGCACAACCCGACCATCGATCCTCACTTTGCCATCCAGGTCGCGAACGTGGATGCCGTGAGGAAGAGAATGGCCGCGGCGGACATCCTTTATTCCGACGGTGGAACCTGCCCAACAGCAAACGCCAACTCACTCCTGGTCTACACCCCCTCATTGAGGCTGATCGAAGTCATGCAGCAAGGTGCGTGAATCGTGAGGCCGGCCAAAAACGACGCCAGACAAACTTGATCCGATTATTCTCCAACAGAGAAGAAGCTATTGTCTGTCCGTGCTGACAACGTCACGTCCACCCGCATCGCCAGTTGCGCGCGCGTTCCGCATCCAAACAGTTGCTCCATCCAGGATCGTCACGGCTGTCGTATGTCGACTGCGTGACTTGGCAAATTACTGCATCGTCTCACAGAAGTCCTTTCCGAGCGCATTTTTGCATTCAAAACAAATCGAATAATACCAATATTATTCATAAGTATTCAGAGTAATAATCAATTGAATCTTATCTTTTCAGATTCTACCTTGCATTGAATTGCCACAGCAGAAATTTTTAATCGTGCGCAAAGTCAACCATTATAGACTTCTTGGCGTGCTTCGACGTGCGGACCGCGCATCGAACCGCTCTCGCGCAAAAGGAACCGCGGAGAGCCACCGGCGCTCTTCTGGCATCGGTCACGCCCGACAGACGACAAACCCGCATCCGGGTGACATGGCAGCTCCTCCGAACATCGACCAATTGCCGAACTACCGACATCAGAAAGTCCGCCGTCAGAGGAAGCACGCTTTTCATAGCTTCGCGATGGGAATTACCGGCGCAGCTGTCATCTCTGGCCTGCTTGTCATTCAATTCTATCCCGGCCTTGCTGTTCGTTTCGCAGATCAAACCACGCACGTTGCGAACGAGAAAACGACGGGAGAGCAAGTAGGAATACTTTCAAGTTCAACCGCCGATCATGAGCAGTCTGCAGCGCCCGAGCCGCTAGCCAGCAATGTGCTGGGTGCCATATCCGTAGCGGCGGCAAAGAGCAGATCTAACCCGCCAATCACGCAACTCATCACGCCACGGGCTGATCTCGCAGCAACCACAACGCTATCTAACGAGGCGCCTCCTCAGACCCAGACAGATCCGGTGCCACAGTTCAAGCAGACTGAGATCCAGGCACACCAACCTCTTGATCCGCAGAAGCTGGCAAGCCTTGCACCACCCGAGCCGCCACAAGAGGAAAGGGCACAGCTGCCGCCAGTACCAAAACACCCCAATATCGAAACTCTGCGCTGGAGAAAGCTCACAATCGCCAAGCCCGGCTCAACAATATCGTTGCCCACGCGTCTCTTTAAGCGCTCACTCGCAAGCCCGTCCAATGCCGATAAGATTTGGACGACGCGTGATGGTCGTGCACTCCTGCGCTTTCGACAAAAGTCACGAACACGGCCCTTTGAAATCGCCAAACTGCGACGCGAACTGCTGGATTTAAGATATCCACGCGCAGAGCTTTCAAGTGATACAACGACGGCCAGGTCACTCACCGTCGCTGGGACGTTGGCCAACGAGCGATTTCAACAACGCATTGTGCTCTCCTGCAATCGAAGGCAAAGCGTATCCTGGACATTAATATATCCGCAGGCAGAACAAGTGTTCTTCGAGAAAGTTTCAAACCGTATGTTTCGTGATATTGCGCTTACTGTAAAAGGCAACTGTTAAAGCAGCCTAGAAATTATTTCGCGCATCTGATGCAATTACTCAAGACGAGCCAAAGAATTTGTAAAATAGAACCACCACTGAAGAAATAAGTTGGTTTAGTTTGCAGTATTAACTCCACGCCTCAACCCAATCCTAACGTTTTTCGTCCACTAGGTAAGACGAAAGCCTGCTCGCATGTCGAATTAGAGCAGGTTGCGTTGGTATTGGTAGTTTCGACATGTTTTTTCCGGGTGATGGCAGCAAGTCTGCGACACTACGTATTGTAATGTTGGTCACCTGCTTGGGTGTCTTGAGCAGCTGTGCGACAACAGCCACGACCACGGCTCCGCAGGCACAAGTCTCACAGATTCCACTTCCCTCTCCCTCACTCCTGCGCGCACCTCCTGCACCCCGTTGCCAGTTCACAGCCGGCAAAGCGAGAAAGCGCACAGAAAACGGCAAGCTCAGCAACAATGTGCGACTTGAATTCGAGCGCAACTGTTATCGTGAGGCTGAACAGAGAGTCCGTTCCAGACTTCGTGAACTGCAGCGCGCCGTCTCACTCACGACCGAGGCCGTCGAACGGATCACAACCACGACCACAACGAACTAGAGCGACTCGGCCTCAGGCACAACGCTGGTCAATCTCCTCAAGCAATCGACTGACCTGATTCGATACACTGTAGTTCTGCGCTGCGTGTCGCGCCGCGGCCGGCCCTTTACGCAGCTTCCAATTCTCGTTGATTGCTCTGCCGATCGCTTGTGCCAGAGCCTCGCTCAGAGACTGTCTATCGTCCGTTTCTTCGACGAGGTGTCCGACGTCAGCCGAGACAAAGTCTCGGGGGCCGCCCGAGTTCGCACCAATAACCGGAGTACCGCAGGCCATGCACTCCAGGAATACAAGGCCGAACGGCTCCCTGTACGATGGGAAACAACCGACGTCAGCTGCGTTGAATAGGACTGCAAGTTCATCCTGATTGCGTGGTCCGAGAAAATAAACATCATCCAGCTTTAGTTGCTCGTATGCGAGTGATTGCAAACTAGTTTGGTCTTCAATCGGACCGGTCCCGACAATCAAAGTGACTATCCTTTCAGGCCGCTGTTCATAAATTGCGGCCGCATGGAGCAAAGCGTCGAGACGTTTCCAGTCCGCAAACTTTCCGCAAAAAACAACGATTGCATCTGCGTTGACATCAAGGAACTGCGAGGAGTGAGGGCTGCCTTCGAAAGACAAGGTCTGAAAAGCACGCAGTGCCGTTCGCCGGTTGGCATAGATATCGTCAGGGGTGTCGATGACACGAAAGATATCCTGATTGTAGCCATTGGGCGAAAGAACAACCCGATCCGCTGAAATCGTCGGAAATATACCGGTGAGTGCTTCCACTTGTTCGGCCGAAATCGCAGCAAATAGATCAACATCGGCCTCACCATCTTCGGCGTTGAAGATACCGTCCTGTTCGATCATCGGAAGAAAGCGAAGGGGATACTCCTCGCGATTATCACCACTCCGTTCGTTCGCATACATTTTGAGGGCAGTTCCATGAACGAAACAGATCAACGGCATCCGAGGCTTGCCGGCTGCGACCCTCACCGCATTCACGTCGCGCATGATCAATGGGTTCAGAAACGTATGGTGAGCAATGGCTAAGCTGAAATAGCTCTTTGAGCGCGTTTCGATCTCCTCCATCCAGTCCAGAACAAAGCTCGTCAGACGCGCGCGATAGCTCGAGATCTCTTGATCACTCATACCGTGCCAGCGGTAGCTGCTAACCGGCGATATCGATTCGCAAATCGGGATGTCATGATCAAGCTCAAATACGCGATAGTCAGGGCCATTCACTCGCTGCGTCTTCGATGGATAAATCGAGTAGGCCTCAACGTCTGGCAGTGCGTTGAAGGCGTTGTGATGCGCCTCATGGAGAATACCGGAGCCAGGCGCAAATTCACCGCCCCGCTGCCAATTGTTGGTCCCAAGTTGCAAAATGAGCCGCTTGCCTGACATGATTTGTCCTCAACTTCGCAAGCAAGATGATCTCGCGTTGTGCCGTTCAAGTTATAGCTTACTTGGTTGTTGCTTGAAGTGAGGCCAATCAGCTGTCAAGACGCAAGCGACTGGCTCCAGCAAAGCATGGCCGTTCGCGATGACTCAGAACCAGCCCATCAGTGATCGAGTTGCGATACTTGTCTCAATGCGCGCGGCAGCGCACGGACGGCTCTGATTCGTAGCTTTGGCAAGCAAGCTATCCTCCGCGCAGCCAAACGCAAGTCCGCTGCCAGTCAAAGAAGACATCAATGGCGGACACCGTCGCCGCTATTCTACCCCAAACTTATCCTCCCTCACCCGAACTGCACGATACTCCTTCTCACCTGCCTCACTCAGGATTGAAGCGAAGTCCGATGTTTCGGACTTCGCCATCTTAAATGGCGAGATCGGAAACATCCGAGTTCGTGCCGGTGGCGACTTGTTGGCGAAGGGCGGGGTTCGGTTCTGTGCGGGCGAGGCAACCTGAACTCGGGTGTTCCCGAGTTCCTCTGTTTTGATTTACGACATCGGAAACATCCGATGTCGCCACCCGCATGGCGATGTTCTTCCCGGAGCCGCGCAAGACGCGCTGAACAGATCGGCGCGCAAAGAGCAAGGCGGCGAACCGGGTCTGATGGAGAGGACAGAGGCCCAAGTGACTTGCCACCGGCCTCAAGTCGGGCAGCGTGCCAAGGATGGACCCTCCGCTGCCGGCCGAGACGCGGGGCGTATCGCGACATCGGGTGTTTCCGATGTCGCTGTTTTGATTTGCAGAACTCGGGAACACCCGAGTTCTGTTTGCGCCTACCTTTACTAGACAGCGGTGCAGATCAAGTCCCGCGCTCCTGAACAGACATTATCACTCCGGCACTAACAAGCGCGCGGAGCCAATGGTGCAGGATGGGTGGTTCAGACCAAGCCCAAACTTAAAGCGGAATGTTGTCGTGCTTCTTCCAGGGATTCTCGACGGTCTTGTTACGCAGCATGTTGAGCGCGCGGCAGACCCGCACCCTTGTATTGCGCGGCAAGATCACTTCATCGATGTAGCCCCGCTCGGCTGCCACGAATGGGTTTGCGAAGCGATCTTCATACTCGGCAATGCGCTCGGCAATCTTGTCCTGATCGTCCAGCTCAGAGCGATAGATGATCTCGGCTGCACCCTTCGAGCCCATCACCGCGATCTCGGCAGACGGCCAGGCATAATTGACATCACCGCGAATGTGCTTGGAGCTCATCACGTCATAGGCGCCGCCATAGGCTTTACGCGTAATCACCGTCACCTTCGGCACTGTTGCTTCCGAGTAAGCAAACAGAAGCTTCGCGCCATGCTTGATCAAGCCGCCGTATTCCTGCGCGGTTCCTGGCAGGAAGCCCGGCACGTCGACAAACGTGACGATCGGAACATCGAAGCAATCGCAGAACCGAACGAAGCGGGCCGCCTTACGCGACGAGTCCGCATCCAGAACGCCCGCCAGCACCATCGGCTGGTTGGCGACGATGCCAACGGTACGGCCTTCCATCCGTGCGAACCCAACGACGATGTTCTTGGCAAAGGACTCCTGGATTTCGAAGAAGTCACCCTCGTCGGACACCTTGGTGATGAGCTCCTTGATGTCATAGGGCTTATTCGGATTGTCGGGGATCAGCGTATCCAACGACGGCTCAATCCGCTTGGCCGAGTCCCGGGTCGGCAACTCCGGCACGCCGGACAGGTTATTGGATGGCAAAAAGTCCATCAAACGCCGCATCTGCAGCAGCGTCTCGACGTCATTGTCATACGCGTTGTCAGCAATAGAGGACCGCGTCGTGTGGATCGAAGCACCACCGAGTTCTTCCGCTGTGACCTCCTCGTTCGTCACAGTCTTCACAACGTCAGGCCCTGTGACGAACATATAGCTCGTATCACGAACCATGAAGATGAAGTCCGTCATCGCCGGGGAGTAAACATCACCCCCCGCGCACGGCCCCATGATAACTGAGATCTGTGGGATGACACCGGATGCGAGAACATTGCGCAGGAACACCTCGCCATAGCCGCCAAGGGCTGCGACACCTTCCTGGATGCGCGCGCCACCGGCATCGAACAGCCCGATGATCGGCGCCCGGTTCTGCAACGCCATGTCCTGGATCTTATTGATCTTCTTAGCGTGCGTCTCAGAAAGCGAGCCACCAAAGACGGTAAAGTCCTTGGCAAAGAGGTAAACAACCCGGCCGTTAATCGTGCCCCAGCCAGTGACCACACCATCACCAGGAAACTTCGTGTCTTCCATGCCAAAGTCGGTGCAGCGATGCTCGACGAACATGTCGAACTCTTCGAAGGAGCCTTCATCCATCAAGAGATCGATCCGCTCGCGCGCGGTCAGCTTGCCACGTTTGTGCTGCGCCTCGATGCGCCGTTCACCACCACCAAGGCGTGCGATATCTCGCCGGCGTTCCAGCTCCTGGATGATGTCCTTCATGGGTGAGACTTCCTAGGTGTAACTGCGTGTTTTCAGTGACATGGCATAGCATGCCGATACGGATCGTCAAATCAGTCAAAGGGAGGCCCATTGCGCGCAGCAAGCCCCATCAGGGGAGCAGATCAAGGAACCGGGCCGCGGCACTAAATTCCGCCCATCGCTTCTTGCGGCGCTCCTGTGCCTCGGCATCCTCACCCCACTGGGCAATCTGCCAATCCTCGTCGAGGTGGGCCAGGTCCCAGGCTTCCTTCGGCGCCAGATGACCGGCCCTGACAGCAACACCGAGCAAAGCCGAGCCACTCAGCGTAATCAAAACATGCATGGCAGAAAGGCTGAGCGCATCTTCGCCGGCAAACGCCCCATCAATGGCACTGAGTGCCGCGTCAGTCTGGGTAACAGGCATGATACCAGCCGTCTGGGCAAACTCTGCACCATAAGTTGTATGAACCCACGACAGTATCGGATCCCACGCCGCTTGCTGCCGTTGCACCAATTCCTGTGGGTGATCGGCGCGATAGCAAAGCAGGTCATTGCCGGCAAACTTAACCAGTTCCGCACGTATGGCGGCTTCCTGGCCGCGAATGCCATCGATGGCCGTGTTGGCCATCTTCGTCATGATCATGGTTGCCGGATCGATGAACTCAGCCTGCCGTTCCCACTCCTTAGCCACCTCGCCAGCCAAGTCTGCGCTGGGGAGCTCCAACTGAGCTTTGCTCGGCGTGCGTACAGCGCGACCATCCAGCGTGACAACGAACCCATGGTCACTCGCCTCAGTGGCAACCGATTTATAGAACCGCTTGCGCAGTTCGGGCTGCATCGCTTCCTTACCCGGGATGCGCGGCCCGCTACTGGATTTCTTGTCAGCCATGCCTACCTCCGCGTGCCAAGGAAATCATCGATTGCCTGTGAGAGGGCGTGGCTGTCATCAACAACCGAATGCGCCCCGGCATCATGCAACTGCTCCACAGGATGGTACCCCCAGGCCACCCCAATACCGTGCACCCTGGCATTCCGTGCCATCTCAATGTCGAAGGTCGTATCACCGATCATCACGGTATCGACGGCATCAACACCCGCTTCGGACATCGCCTTCTCAATCATCTCCGGATGCGGTTTGGAAGCATTCGTATCGGCCGTCTGCATCGTCACGAATGTCGCATGCCAGTCTTGCTGATCGAACAATCGATTCACACCGCGGATGGATTTTCCAGTCGCCACACCAAGCAGCACATCATCCTGCGCTTGCAGGGTGGAGACCAATTCCTTGATCCCCGCGTAAAGCGGTTCGGATACACTGCTATTCTGACGCAACTCCGTGAACGCCTGCCTGTAACCATCAACCACCCGCTCAACGACGACAGGCTCAGCCTCGGGCAACAAACGCTGGACCGCGAATGACAGTGATAAGCCCACAACTGACAGGATCTCATCCCGCGGCAATGGGCCAAAGCCCTCGCTGGCCAGCGCACGTGACATCGAGTCGACGATGCCGTGCTGGCTGTCGACGAGCGTTCCGTCACAATCGAAGATGACGAGTTTCATGCGAGCGCCTATATCACATTACGAGCGCAAAGATTGACCACCTGTACGCATTGCAGGACCAAACCAGAAAGCGGATTATGGAATACACAACCCTGGGCCGTACCGGCCTGAGCGTCAGCGTCGCAGGCCTCGGCTGTGGTGGCAACAGTCGACTGGGTCTCGGTCGTGGTGCGAGCCCGGACGAGTGCGTTGATCTCGTACGCACAGCTGTCGACCTCGGCGTCAACTTCCTGGATACAGCTGAGAACTACGGCACAGAGGAAATTGTTGGCAAGGCTGCCAAATCCTACGATCGCGACAAACTTGTCATCTCAACCAAATCCCTCTTTCGAGCCAGTGAGACCAAGCCTGAAGATGTGACTCGCAAAATCGACGAGTCCTTGCAGCGGCTCGACACGGACTACATCGACATCTTTCACTTTCACGCCGTCAGGCCGGACGCTTATGCCACCACGCGTGACGTCCTGGCCCCGGCGCTGCTGCGCGCTAAAGAGCAGGGTAAAGTGCGCTTTGCCGGCATCACCGAAACCGGTCCGAATGATCCCGAGCAAAAAATGCTTAGCGAGGCTGTCCACGAAGAACCTTGGGATGTGATCATGCTGGCCTACAGCCTGCTTAATCAAAACGCCCGGCATTCCGTGTTCCCGACAACCCAGCGGCGCGAGATCGGGACCCTCCTGATGTTTGTCGTCAGAAACGTCTTCAGCCGACCGGACAACCGACGCGAGACTTTTGCACGTCTCGTAGAGGAGGGGCATTTGCCGGCCGAGTTCGATGGCGACAATGATCCTCTGGAGTTTCTTGTCAGCGAGGGTGAGGCGACCAGCATCACAGACGCCGCCTATAGGTTCGCGAGACACGAAGCAGGCGCTGATGTGATCCTGTTCGGCACCGGCAACAAGAACCACGTCAAAGATAACGTCGACTCGATACTCAGGCCGCCACTTGCCGCTGAATTCGTCGAGCGACTCCACAAAGCTTTCGGCCACCTTATCGGCGTCGGGCTGGATCTTCCTGATCACTTTCAGAACAAGTCGAAAGCTTAGGGAATATCGCGATGGCATCCGATCGCGGTTTCGAACTCGTCATCTTTGATTGTGACGGCGTCCTCATCGACAGTGAATTGATCGCGGCGCGCGCGCATACGCTGGCCTTGAACAAGGCCGGCTTTGCAATCTCCCAGGCCGATGTCATGGAACGCTTCACGGGCATGACCAGCGCCGAGATGTATGCGGAATTGGAAGCAGAGTTCAGCCGGCCGATTCCCGATGGGCACCACGACGAGGTCAAACGAAATGTTCTCAAAGCTTATGAGAGCGACCTCAAGCCTATCCCGGGGATCCATGCAGCCATCAGCCAGCTCACAACACCGAAGTGCGTTGCCTCGAGCAGCATTCCAGCCAAACTGGAAGCCGGGCTGATCGCCACAAAGCTGTATGAGTTCTTCGCGCCAAACATCTTCAGCGCCACTCAGGTCGCCCGAGGCAAGCCTGCACCGGACCTCTTCCTGTTCGCAGCCAAACAGATGGGCGTTAACCCTGCCCAATGTCTTGTCATTGAAGATAGTCCGGCCGGTACACAGGCCGGTGTTGCGGCGGGAATGACAACATTAGGCTTTACCGGCGGCAGCCATTGCCCACCGGGTCTCGCGCAACGCCTCCTCGACATCGGCGCGACGAGCACCTTCTCAGACATGGCGCGCTTCCCAGAAGTATTGACCGGACTAACACCAACTCAGAGTTAAACTTTTCCATCATGGGATTGCCTTCAGGCCAATCGGTCTTATTGTTGGCTCGATAACAGAGCCGGAGGCCCTCCATGAACATCCACGTCCCAACGCCGGATCGCCGCTCCCTGGCAAAAACTGTACGTGAGCAGGCGCGCCGCGGAGAATTGAAAGGCCAGACATCGGGCTACGCACCCGGCATGGTCCAGGGCAACGTCGCGATCCTGCCGAAGGAATACGCCGACGACTTTGTCGCATTCTGCCATTTCAACCCGAAACCGTGCCCATTGATTGGCATGTCGCAACCGGGTGACCCGTCGCTTCCGATGCTCGGTGACGGCATCGATATTCGCAAAGACGTCCCGCGTTATCGGATCTTCGAGAACGGAACTTGCGTTGATGACGAATGCTACGACATCAGCCCGCTGTGGCGCGATGATCTGGTGGCCTTCATCCTGGGCTGCTCGTTCTCCTTCGAAGAGGCTATTCTCGAAGCCGGCCTGTCAATGAACCATATTGAGCGTGGCGTGAACGTTGCGATGTATCGAACGAACATCGACACACAGCCGTCCGGTCCTTTCAAAGGACCGCTGGTCGTCTCCATGCGCCCGTTTAAACCAGCTGACGCGATCCGCGCTGTCCAAATCACATCGCGCTTCCCGCAGGTGCACGGAGCTCCAATTCATTTCGGCGATCCTAAAGCCATCGGCATCAAGGATATTATGAAGCCGGACTGGGGCGAAGCAGCAGAAATCAAACCTGGCGAAGTTCCAGTTTTCTGGGCCTGTGGTGTCACGCCCCAAGCCATTGTTGAGCATGCCAAACCTTCGTTTTCGATTACGCACTATCCGGGATCGATGCTTGTGACGGACCTGCTCAACGCTGAACTCGCCGCGCTCTAAGACCAAAAGCTCAACAGGGACCTGACATGAGTAATCTCGACGAGGGCATGATTGCCTGGCGCCGATCCACTAATCACAACCGGATGATTGAGTTGCAGTCAAACCCGGTTGACCCAAACCTCGCCGGTCCCGTTGAACTCTCCTACTTCGGTGCCTCGAGCTTCCAGGTCAAATCCCCGGCAGGGGTCACGATCATCATTGATCCCTGGCGCAATCATCCGTCGGGGAAGTGGGATTGGTATCGCGGCAATTTCCCCGAAGTGGAAGTTGATATCGCCTGCTCCACCCATGCTCATTTCGATCACGACGCCGTGCACATGCCGGATGCGCATGTCGTGCTCGATCGCCCCATCGGGGAGTACCGGTTTGCCGACGTGAAGATCACCTGCATTGCCGAAAAGCATTGCAGCGTCGCCCCGCCAGGCAGCGTCTATGACTGGCCGGAAATGTATCTCAAGACCGCCGGCATTGATGCACGTCCACCGAACAATCCACGCCAGTTCGACAATACCATCATTGTAGTTGAGACCGGCGGATTGCGGGTGATGCACTGGGGCGATAATCGCCCCGATCCCAATCCACATGTCTGGGACTTGCTCGGCCAGATCGACATTGCACTTTTGCCGATCGATGCCTCAATGCACATTCTCTCGTATGAACAAGCCGACGAGCTAGCTGCCAGAATTGGCGCCAAAGTCGTTGTGCCACATCATTATTTCATCTGGGACCTGGTCCAGCGCGGCTCTACTCTACAACCTGCAGATGAGTACGTCGCAACCCGCGACCACATCAAGCCAGACGGTGCTAGTTTCGTCCTCGATCAGGCTCAAATCGCTGATTGGAAACAAAAGGTCCTTCACTTCGGCGACCACGTCGCCTTCGAAAAGCCACCAACAGCACATGGCCAGGACTGGGGTTAATAATTGTGCTGACACTGAGCTTGCACGGTAAATCAGCAACACCTGACAAAAGTTGTTGCAAACTAGGGTGTTGTGCTTATCGCGACAATTTGTAAAGCTGCCGCCGCGTGTCGGAGTCTGAACGCTAAAACGACAAAATCGATCGGACTCGCGTGAGGGAAACGTCGCAAGAATCCTAGCGTAATTCGAAAGCATCAAGGGAGGAACCTGATGAAACAATTCAAACTTACCGTTGCAGCCGCTAGCGCTGCCGCGATTATGGCTGCTGGCTTGGCCTCGCCTGCCAACGCTGTTGATGAATACAAGTTCGAAGCCGTCGGCACCTGGGGCTTCCTCGAAAACTACAAAGAGTTCGAGAACAAGTTCTGGAGCGAGATCCTGCCAAAAGCTTCAGGTGGCAAGCTGACATCGAACGTCAAGCCATACACTGAACTCGGCCTCAAGGGTTATGAGGTCATGTCCGGCCTCAAGAAAGGTGCCTACGACGCCGTTCACGCACTGACATCTTACAGCGCCAAGGCAAGCCCTGCGCTCGAAGGTATTGACCTTGCTGGTGTGATCCAGGATTTCGACACCTACCGCAAGGCTGTCAACGCCTACCGTGGCGTTATCGAGCGTGAAGTTGCCGACAAGTACAACGGCAAGGTGATCAACATCTATCCATTCCCGAGCCAGCAGCTCTGGTGCAATATGGGTAACAAAGACGTCAAGGAAATTCCTCTGAAGAGCCTTGCCGGTAAGAAGATCAGAACTTACAGCCGTACACTGGGCGACTTCATCGAAGGCCTTGGCGCAAGCGCTGTGACCATTGCATTCGCCGAAGTTGTTCCAGCGCTCCAGAAGGGCGTTGCCGACTGCGGAATTACTGGCACCATGCCAGCTTACAATGCCAAATGGTGGCAGGTTGTGACTCACAACATCCGCGTCCGCGTGGGCTATGCTGCAACGTTCACGGCCATCAACATGGATGTCTGGAACAAGTTCAGCAAAGAGACACAGACGCTGATCCTGGACGAAGCTAAGAAGCTCGAAGACAAGATCTGGGAGTTCGAAGTCAGCCTCGACCAGAAGGGCATGGACTGCAACGCGGCAGGCCCTTGCGACAAAGGCAAGCCAGGTGGAATGGTTCCGATCACACCAACAGCTGAAGACCAAAAGATGCTCAAGGACATCGCACAGAACGTCGTTCTGAAGCGTTGGGCAAAGCGCTGCGGCAAAGCATGTGCTGATGAGTGGAACAACACCATCGGTAAAGTTGTCGGCATGACAGCGACTGAGTAATCAGCAACGTTAGAAGTCAGCCACCGGCCGGTCCGTAAGGTTACCCTGCATGGACCGGCCGGGGTTAATCACTGAGACATCTCACTCAGGAATCTCCATTCTCATGTTCAACAGCATTCATGGCGGGCTCCAGAAAGTCTCCCGCTTTGCGACGTGGATTGGTGGGGCCGCATTGCTGCTATCAGCAATCATGGTGACCGCCGACGTCGTTAGCCGCAAAATTTTTGGGGTCACTATGAGTGGTTCCGATGAGATTACGGGCTACGTTTTCGCCGCTGCCACGACCTGGGCCTACAGCTACTGCCTGTTCACTCGATCGAACATCCGCATCGACGTTCTGTACAATCAGCTTGGAACAAAGACACGCGGCTGGCTTGATCTGCTCGGACTATCGCTGTTGACGTACTACATCTATCTGCTGTCGACCAATGCGCTGTCGATGTTTCGGGACAATCTGGAGTACAACTCCACCGCTCAGACCACTCTGGCAACACCGCTCTGGATCCCGCAAAGCTTCTGGATATCCGGTCTCTTCTTCTTCCTGTTCTGTCTCGGCTTCATGACACTCTACGTCCTGGTCAGCATCGTCCAAGGGCGCTGGGACACGGTCAACAGAATTGCCGGCGTGAAGTCCGTCGAAGAGGAAATCAAAGAAGAAACGCATGCTTAGACAGTCTCTTGGCACTGCTGCCAACATCGACTTGTTTTTGCAAACACCAACGAACTGCTCGCAACATTAGACGATCATCATCCACCAGCATCTGACCTCATATGGACTACGAGGGGTCAAGACGACAACACAAGTAACGGACACGTAAACGCTAATGCCACTCCTGATAGTCGCCATCCTACTTGTGCTCGTCATTTCCGCTGTCCCAGTGGCCGCCGTCCTCGGCATCCTCAGTCTGTCGCTCGACGAAATGTTCATGCGCGGTCGCCGATCACTGATGATGGGCGATTTCGTGTGGGAGCAATCCATCGAGTACATTCTCGTTGCGATCCCGATGTTTATCCTGCTCGGCGAAATCATGCTGCGATCAGGCATTGCAGTGCGCATGTATAACGCCGTGATCCAGTGGATTTCATGGCTCCCGGGCGGCCTCCTGCACGCCAATATCGGCTCTTCTGCGATCTTTGCTGCATCGTCAGGCTCGAGCGTCGCGACAGCAGCAACGATCGGTACGGTCGCCTACCCCGAGATTGAAAAGCGCAGCTACAATGAGAGCCTGTTCCTTGGATCGATCGCAGCCGGCGGCACGCTGGGCATTCTCATCCCGCCGTCCATCAACCTGATCATCTATGGCTTGCTGACGGACTCATCGGTGCCTGAACTCTACCTTGCAGGGATCTTCCCGGGCCTCATGCTGGCTGGCCTGTTTATGGCCGTGATCGTGATCGCATGCCTTAGAAATCCACAGTGGGGCGGCGAAAAAGTCGAGACAAGCTGGTCGGAACGCATCCGTGTTCTGCCCGACCTGTTGCCACCGATCCTCCTGTTCGTTGCCGTCGTCGGCTCCATCTATGCTGGTGTCGCAACGCCGACAGAAGCCGCATCGATCGGCGTTGTCTTTGCCTTGATCATCGCCGCCTGGAACCGCGCCCTCAACATGTCGATGCTCCTGGAAGCTTTCGAGGGCACGATGAAGTCGACGGCAACGATCATGCTGATCATCCTGGCTGCGGTCTTCCTCAACTTCGTTCTCGGCTTCATGGGAATTACCCAAGCCATCCTGGCAGCCATCGAAGCCATGGGTCTGACACCCATGCAGACGATGCTCGTCATCGTTGCGTTCTATCTGATACTCGGCATGTTCATGGAAACGCTGTCGATGATGCTGACGACCATCCCGGTGGTCTTCCCGATTGTCACACACATGGGCTTCGACCCGATCTGGTTCGGCATTCTGATCACCGTTCTTATGGAAACGGCTCTGATCACGCCACCGATCGGCATCAACCTCTACGTCGTCCACGGCATCCGCGAGCGCGGCGGGAACTTCAACGACGTGAGTATTGGCGCTGTCCCATTTGTGTTCGCCATGCTGGCCATGATCGGACTTCTGCTCGCCTTCCCAAGCATCGCACTGTGGCTGCCGCAGCAATTCTATTAAAAGCTGCCATTCAGAGAGCTGCAACTCGTGGCTCTCCGTTTGATATAAGCCATAGATCCCGTGGCCAACGCCTAGGTGCGTCAGGTATCGTCCGCGCTTGCCCTGCTGAGTGAGTTAATTGTCCGCCCTGACTTCAGGATTTACCGCCTGGAGAACCGCTCGTTCGCTCGCATGCCAAGCAACAAGCTATCCGCTCAAAAACATTTCAGTGTATCGTGAGCAGGAACTGTTGCATCTCCACCAGGAGGCAACGTGGGACAGGGACCAGAACGAATGAGCGAAGCACTCGATTGGCACAAGGTTGCCGCTCTTGATGAACTCCCCGAAGGTCGCGTCAAAACGGTGACGGCTGCTGCCAAACAACTGGCTCTCGTCCACTACAAGGGCACCTATGCCGCCATGGATAATCGCTGTCCCCACCAAGGTGGTCCGCTCGGCGAGGGTTCCATCGAAGACGGCGTCGATGGCCAATGCTGGTTGCGATGTCCATGGCACGGCTGGGACTTCGATCCGCTGACAGGTAAGCCGCCAGGCGGTCACGAGGACACCGGACAAGACATGTTCACCGTCGAGGTTCGCGATGATGGAATTTATGTCGGCATTCCTGCCGAACCGGAACGTGAGAACACCGTCACGGATGTCATGGCCGAAACCATGGTCAACTGGGGGGTAAGATCTGTCTTTGGCATGGTCGGACACTCGAACCTCGGTCTCGCCGACGCCTTACGTCTGCAGGAGAAGGCCGGGCAACTCAGCTACTACGGCATTCGCCATGAAGGCGCTGCATCGTTCGCGGCTTCAGGCTACGCCAAGCTGACAGGAAAGCCTGCAGCCTGCCTTGCCATTGCCGGACCAGGTGCCACCAATCTGCTCACCGGTCTCTGGGATGCAAAGGTCGACCGCGCGCCAGTCCTGGCACTGACTGGCCAGGTCAACGTGCAAGTGTTCGGTCCGGGCGCCTTCCAGGATATCGATCTGGCATCGGCGTTTGACGCTGTTACTCAGTTTAGCCAGACGGTGCTCCACACATCAAAACATGCCGAGTTGATGTCGCTCGCTCTCAAGAACGCCATCGTCGAACGTGATGTCGCCCACCTCATCTTTCCTGATGATGTCCAGACGCTTCCCGCAAACAATGCAAAGGCCGGATCACCAACCGGCCGCATCGGTCAAACAGCGATAGCACCACCCGTGGAAGAGCTGGCCGCTGCCAACACGGCCATTGCCGATGCCAAACGCCCGGTCATCGTTGTCGGCTATGGCGCTAAAGACGGTATGTCGGACGTCATCAAGCTCGCGGAACACCTGGATGCGCCAGTTCTCACCACGTTCAAGGCCAAGGGACAGATTTCAGACTCTCATCCCAACGCCGCCGGCGTACTAGGTCGCTCGGGGACACCCATCGCCAGCTGGTTTATGAACGAGGCTGATCTCATCATCGCGTTCGGCACCTCGTTCTCCAACCACACCGGCATCGATCCCAAAAATACAATTGTACAGGTCGACTTCGACCGCATGGCACTCGGCAAGTTTCATCCTGTCGAGTTTCCAGTTTGGGGAGACATCGCAACCACAGCACGCTTGATGCTCGAACAACTGTCAACAAAGCGCGCCTCTGATCAACTCGGAGAGCTCACCGAGCGCTGGAAGATCTGGCGCGAGGAAAAAGCAAGTCGTCGCCCTGATAACCTTGGCAACGGAATGAACTCTGCCACTGTGTTCGATGTCCTCACCGAAGTCGTGCCTAACAATGCGGTCATTGCCGTCGATGTCGGCAACAACACGTACTCGTTTGGGCGGTACTTCGAATGCGCCAATCAGTCTGTCTTGATGTCCGGTTATCTCGGCTCAATCGGCTTTTCATTTCCGGCCGCTATCGGCGCATGGGCAGCGACACAGGACTTCGAGGAGCATGCCGGACGCAAGGTGGTCTCGGTCAGTGGCGATGGTGGATTTGGTCAATACATGGCGGAGTTCACAACGGCCGTGAAGTACAACATGGACATCACGCATGTTCTCCTAAATAACGCCCAGCTCGGAAAAATCTCAAAGGAACAGAAGGCTGGCGAATGGCCGGTCTGGCAGACATCACTGGTCAATCCAAGCTTCGCAGCCTATGCCCGCCTTTGCGGCGGCAAGGGTATTCGGGTGACCGATCCAAGCGAGCTGCAAGCAGCCCTGGAAGAGGCACTGAACTTCGAAGGCCCAGCGCTTGTTGAGATCATGACAGATGCAGAATTGATCTGACCTGTTATCATCACAAACCACAGCGGCAACCGGAACTGACACCGGTTGCTGCGGCCCAGCACAAGAACAGGCGAGTCAATCTATTTGACGAACTTGCTGGTGATCCATTGGATGATGGACAAAGCAATGATTGCGCCGCAGCCCCAGATGACGATGGCAAACTCGCCCAGACCCGTCCCGCGCAGCCACCATCGGACGTTGTCACCCCAGGGCGAGATTTGCTTGATACCGAACAAACCCTCAGGCCCCCAAGGTGCCACCCAGATCCAGAATCGAGAGAGGTAAAGGAGAATGAGTGTCAGGGCGATGACCGCCAACAGTCCGATCCCGCGATGCAGTAACCAACCAAGTGTCGCCATCACAGCACCTTCAGTGACTCTAGATCGACTTTGAAAACGAGCATCTGCCCGCGCCGCTCGACATCACCGTCAAGTTGTACATAGACGGCAACATGCTCAAGGAATTTCTCCGGCAGAGGCTCACCGTCCTTGTTCGCGAGCAAAAAGAACTCGGAGCCATCAACCTGACCACTCGATACAAACACAGGCGGCACCCCGCCAATCAGGCAGAGATTGGCGCACGCTTTGTGCGAAAGACCGCGCCCGGGACGCATGGCTCCCGCAAGGCACTTGCCATCACAGATCTCACCTTTGAGCCGCCAACGACCAAGTGGCTTGACCGCGACCGTTGCAGCACCACCGGCCGCAGCTTTGATGCTGTCCTTGCCACCGCCAACTTGCAGGGCATCGATATCACCACGTTGCAGCGCAATGCCTTTGAGCGACACCGATTTGCCATCAAAGTCAGCGAGGCGTTTCTGCATGCCATTCTTACCACCAGCACTCAGCAATAGTGATTTGCCGGCGGCTATCTTCTTGCTTCCCGTGGTCACGTGCAGGACCGGATAGGGCTTGAGCTCGACAACCCCGGTCACGGTCTGCGGCCCCCAATCCCAGCGAAATGAGCCATTGCCTGGATCATCCTGCCCGGCACCAATCAAGACGGCCAACCCGGCAAACATACCAATCAGAGCGGCACCCACTCCCAGAAGGAACAACTTCAGGCCGGGTGGTGTTGGCAAATACCCGACGTAGAAAGGTTTTCCGTTAGACGACGTCATAAGGCACCTCCTGCAACCCGAACCGGCTCCACAACGGTACCCAACGCATTCGCAGCACCACTGACCTGTACCATCTCTCCGTCAAGCCGGAGATTGTAGGTCGGGACCTTCTCGGTGAACGGTTCCGGCGAACATCCGTCACTCAGGCGATACTGAAAACCGTGCCACGGACAGGTGACACAACCATCCTGAATTTGCCCCTCGCCGAGAGGACCGTTCTGGTGCGCACAGGCATTACCGATAGCCGACAAAGCACCATCGTTAAGAAACACCGCAACCCGCTCTCCCGTTGATAGGCGCACAATGCGTGCATAGCCTTCCTCAAACGCCGTGACGCGAGCAACATCGTGCCAGTCCCCGACGTTCTTGGATCGCGTATCCTTACTGCGATCCAAGCCAGCGGCTATCACGTGCAAGCCACAAACCAGAGCCACTGAAACTCCTACCACCAACGTGAAGGTCGTGTTCACTTGTGATTGCAGACTTCCCAGTGCCACGTGTCCGACCAGAGCCGCGTAGGCGGGATAGAGCAGGTAATGGAGCGACTTCCAAACCGGGGGCGTCAGAAACCGCAACCAAAAATCATGACTTGTTGCAGCTAACACGGCCAGTGATAGCAACGCAAAGACGCCCAAAATCTCGAAGGGAAAACCGAGCAGTTGCCCATAGCTTGTATTCGACCCCAGAAGCGCCGTTATGCGTGGCGATGGACTGAAGTTGAAATACCAATCAAGTACGAAAATCGCATGCGTCACCGCAACGAAGAACGTCATCACACCGAAGTGCCGACGATTATAAAGCAGCGGTAGGAACGCCGTGTTCAGCCGAGCCAGTGGCCCAATGCATAAGATCACCGTCAGCATTAAAAACGCACATGTTCCAAATGCCCGGGCGCGAACAATGGCACCGTCGGCGGACTTCTCATGTTCCAATAGTTCCGGAGCCAATCGTAGGAACAAGAGAACATAACCGCCGGCCATCAGAGCCAATACGATGTCGTAGAATATCTTGGAGTTCGTCCACTGAACGGGGGTGTATTTGACACTCATTGGCTGACCTCCCGTGCTGCTTCCAGCTTGACGGCAGCCGACCCTCCAGGCCAGTCCTGTCGATTGACGAGAGCAATAGCAAGCAGAACAGGAATGCCAATCCCAAGCACCAACCACACCCAGCCATGTGCACGGCGAACGGCCCGATAATGAACAGTCGCTGGATCCCAATCGCTTTCCAACTTCCACCACCGCCACAATACCAGAGGCCACAGCAGGAGGATCCCTGGAACAAGAAGGGGTCGAAACGTAAAGCTACCTTTAGCGCTCTCATCTACCCGGCCGATGCCGAAGATCAGGAAGAAGAAAGAAACGACCGCCCCAACGTAAAGCCAGCCAGACGCCAGCCAGACCAATAGACCCGCAGTTGCCATGTTCAATTCGTCCCCGAACTCCGTAACCCCGATAGACTAACGCATTCGGCTCTGTTCGGCAGATCAAATCTTACAAATAGCAAGGGACGGGTTCGGCATGTTGCAATCAGATCGACAACAGCGCGACAGCGCGAGCCGAATGCTATTCAGTTCAACGCACCCGGGTCGTCACCTGGCCGTCGTCGCGCTCAATGAATAGACTGTTGACCCAGCCGTTCGCTTGGCGATAAGCGACGGGGCACCAGACATCAGCGCATGCACCTATGATGCGAATACCGCGGCCAAAGGGAGGGATCGTCGCAACAATCTTCGACTCTGAAGACGGCGCGATCCGAATATTGAGACGGTCATCAGAGCGCACGCCGACAACCCGGAAACCATTGATTTCCCCATTCGTTCGATTGGCAGCCGGCGGGTCTTCAAGTTCCATGTAAGCACTATGAACCCACCCCAATCGGTCAGCAAAACGCACGCGGCACCACTCTCCGACACAAGGTCCGACCAGGTCGACACCGCGTGCCTGTGCGGGAATGCCGGCCATTACGCCAGATTCAGAGTTCGGCCGAGCCCGCATGTTCAAGACATCATCAGCCCTGACCCCAACAACACGAAAGCGTCGTTGATGTCTCTGTCTGAACGGCTCAGGACTAACCTGTGCTTGTGTCCCCAGCGACTGCGCCGGGGCAGGCAGCGTCTGACGCGCAACTTGCTGCTGACCAACATTCGGCCGATTGGGACGCAACGCTATCTGCGGCTTCGGAACGATAATCGGCGCCGCGGCCGCGCCCTTGGGCACAACCTTGCGATGACCAGAGAATGCGTTTCTGCTCGGACGAGCAGGTTTCTTTAGTTTTGCAATCCGGCGCGGCTTGACGACCTTTTGGGGTCGCTTCTTCGCAACCCGCGTTTTCGGGGCAGGTTGCGAGACAATCGTTGCCGTCCCGCTTTCACCCTTGCCATCGCGCCAATAGAACTTGCGACCAACCCGCTTAACCCGAATGCACCGCGTTTTGGCTTTGAACCAGACATTCCATTTCTGGCAGAGTTGCCTCTCCTTGACCCACCATTTCCCCGTATCAGTTGCCGAACCTAGAAAGAAAGCAACTGCACCCGCCTTGCCGCTCAACGTACCGTCAACGGCATACTTGACGGGAACAACTGTCCCAAGCGGAGTGTGCATATGGATCACGGCACCAGTGATGGTTCTTCGGATCTCACCGGTGGTCAGGTCACGTGTGTTGGATAATGCCGGGAGGGACGCCATAACGAAATAGGCTGGCAGTAATACCAACCCATAAACAAGCCCGATCGTCAGGGAACGAACCCTAGCCATCTACATCCCTACCCAAAGTGCGCCCCCCAAACCTCGCTGAACTAGGTTAACCGAACTTCAACGGCTGTTTTATCTCCCTCGCAAAACAGCTGTTCTCAGGACAATACACTGATATCAATCGCGCAATTGGCAACAGTAAGACGGAATCCATCCACGGTCCGAAGATAACTTCCTCAATAATGGAAAAGCAGATGATTCAAGCGATTATGCAACAAAACTCAGTGGCAATCATCTGTTACCGGCAATGCGCACCATGATAAGAGCAATCATCAAGACAAAGCTGATTTGCGTGCAGCATGCTGAGCAGAACTACTATTCTGAACAGCGCTCATTCTACCAAAGCGCGCCCAAGCGACGACGGTTCATGACCTGTCCGCGCTGGACGTAGGCCGACATCGCCAATCCGATGCCAATCATGATGGTCGTCATCGCCGTCCCTCCGTAGGACACAAGCGGCAGCGGCACGCCAACTACCGGCACAAGCCCCGTCACCATGGCAATATTGATGAACACGTAGAAGAAAACGATCAAAGCCGTGCCCATAATCGTCAAACGCGCAAACTGACTGACGCACCGTATCGCCATGACAATCAACAAAACGACCAGAACGGCAAAAAGTGCCAGCACAACTGCCGAACCAATAAAACCCCACTCCTCTGCGATGGTCGTGAAGATAAAATCGGTATGCTTCTCAGGTAGAAAATCAAGCTGCGCTTGTGTGCCTTGCAAAAAACCGCGCCCACTTAGGCCACCAGACCCCAACGCGATCTTTGACTGCGCAATATGATAACCGGCCCCAAGCGGATCTGCCTCGGGATTGAGAAAAACCTCAATTCGCTTGCGCTGATAGTCATGCAACGCTGCCCAAATGTAGGGAAACAAAAGCGCGACAGCTCCAATACCGGCGAGATAATAGAAAACACTAACCCCGGCCAGGAAGAGTATACCCGCCCCGACCAAGCCGAATATCATGGCAGTACCGAGATCAGGTTGCAGAAGTGTCAGTCCAACAGGCGCTCCGACCAGCATCGCAGGCACTAGCAGAGCAAACGGATGTGAGACCGAACGCTTCGGTAACCACTGGTAGTAGCGCGCAAGTGCCAGGACCAACGTAATCTTCATGAATTCCGATGGCTGCAGGGTGATGCCGCCGATACTCAACCAGCGTCGCGCCCCTCCAGCCTCCGCGCCCACAAACAAGACTGCAATCAGCAAAAGCAACGAAACGAAATAGGCTGGATAGGCCATTCCGAGCCAAACTTCGCGTGGAACAACTGCAATGATTAGAACGATACCCAGCAAAGCAACGAAACGGCCAATATGCCGGTCTCCCCAAGGTTGGAGAGAACCATCAGCTACGGAGTACAGCGCTGCAACACCAATGCCAGCCAGTGCACAAACAACGATGATCACAGGCCAATGCAACCGCATTAGCTTTTGACCAACGCTCAGATTGAGGTCTTCACCGTATGTGATCTCTTTGCTCACGCGCTACCCAATCAACGCAACCTGCTTGAGGAACCAGATGAATCCAGCCCGAGAAACTGCTCATCATCGTAACCGAACCGATGGGCAATCACATCCATCGCAATGCGTCGTGTCAGCGGTGCCGCTGCCTTGCCACCGCTGCCGCCGTGCTCAATGATTGTCGAGATCGCAAACGCCGGCTTATCCAGAAACGAGTCGTAGACGTATCCAACAAAAAGCGCGTGGTCGCGCAATCGCCAGGGTAACCGACTGGTCGACACCCGCGATGACAACCGTGTCACCTGTGAGGTTCCGGTCTTGCCGGACAGTATGAACCGACCATTGCCCAAATTGGCACGTCGACCAGTCCCTGCACGCTCCGCAACGACGGAACGCATTGCGCGCCGAATGTTGCGCAACGTGCTGCCAGAGACATCCAATCGGTCAAACTTCTGCGATCGTTCAACGCCGCTTTCAAACGCAAGCTGTGGTGCAACGGCACGGCCAGTGGCGAGCCTGGCGGTCATCACTGCCAGTTGGAGCGGAGTCGTCAGAACGTATCCCTGCCCGATACCTGCCAGCAGCGTCTCACCTGTGTACCAACTCGATCCATAAGTCGCGCGTTTCCAGTCGGGACTTGGCAACAGCCCCTTCTCCTGTGCGCTCAAACCAATATCAAAGACCTGCCCAAGTCCGAGGCGCTCGCCCATACGTGCAATGCGATCCATTCCCGTCGTCCGGGCAATCTCGTAGAAGTAGACATCGCAACTCTCTCGAAGAGCACGATGCAGATTGCACGGCCCATGCCCACCACGGTTCCAGCACCGAAATCTCTGACGGCCGATTTTGACAGCACCACTACAATTGATCTTATCACCGGGCCTGATGACACCGGCTTCAATTGCCGCCAGCGCAGTCACCATCTTGAACGTCGAGCCCGGTGGATAAAGCCCCTGAATGGCGCGGTTGAGCATCGGATGATCCGACGAACGTTGCAGGCGTCGCCAGTTCTTCGCCGAGATCCCCTCAGTCAAACCAGTCGGGTTATAGCCAGGCGAAGAGGCAAGAGCGATGATCTCGCCCGAGTCCGTATCGATCACCGCGGACGAAGCACGGCGATACTCTGCCAATCGCGTATGGACGCGGGCCTGCATCCTGCGGTCGATTGTCAATTGAACATCTCTGCCCGCGACGGCTTCCCGGCGCGACAACTGGCGAACGACACGACCACGCGCGTCAACTTCCTGTTCAACCGCGCCGGCGCGACCGCGCAACACGTTGTCCATTCCGCGCTCGACACCGGTCTTGCCAATCCGAATACCTGGCAGGCGAAGCTCTGGTTGATCGTCGAGTGCAAACCGTTCGACCGCACCGACATAGCCGACGATGTGGCCCATTGTGCTCCCGCCGTTGTAAATCCTGCGGCCAACTGGTTCGACCTGTACCCCGGGAAGATAAGGGGCATGGACGCCGATCTTGGCCGCTTGCTCCCAGCCCAGATCGTCCGCCACCACAACGGGTAGGTTTTGGGGAGACCGACGCGCGCGATCCGCCAGCTTACGCAATGCACTTTCATCGAGTTCAATAAGCGGAGAGAGAGCCTCGAGGACCTTGCCTACATCACCAGCAAGCGCCGGAGTCAGATAGCAACGAAAAGACTCGACCGTATCGGCGAGCACAACACCGCGCCGGTCCAGGATCTTTCCGCGCATCGGCTCCAGCGCATACCGCGATAACCTGTTCTTATCCGCCAGCGGACGATAGACATCGCCCTGCATGACCTGCAGCTCATAGAGCCGTGCACCAAGGACGCCAAAAGCGATAACCTGGGCACCACCAAAGAGGACACTGCGGCGCGTGAAGTCGGCCCGGTCATCATCATCCCCAGATGTGAACACGACTAGGCCTCACCCCGTTCCAGTTTGCCAAGCTCCGGAACCTGCAGACGAACCATGCCAAGCAGCGCCAACAACAACTCCAGCGTCCAACCGATCGCCAGGAAGATTGCCATTGCACCGATGAATGCACCGAATTCCGGCATCTGCAAAAAGTAGATGCTCTCGACAGTCACGAAGCTACACAGCATCCCGGCCGCAACGACGGCCAGCCACGCAAGGCGTAGAGACAGCTGTTCGCTCGTCCCGCGAGGATGCAGCTTGGCCAGCGCTGTTCCGATCAGAAACATCAGGGGCCAATAACCGAGCGGTTCCTGGGAGGAGAGATCCAAAATCAAACCGAACGCAAACACCACAATCGAGGGCATCGCGCTGGGAACACGCATACAAACGAGCGTCATGCCAAGGAACGGTATCAGGATGCAGACCAACTGGCCGAACTCGCTTGAGAGCCCCGGTAAGCCGAACTGCACACTCGACAACACAACCAGCAGAAGGACAAACGGAACGGACACAGCACGCCACAACCAGATCATTGGACAAGCTCCCCATTGGGTAGCGACCGCGCTCCGAGCTGGCGCGCTTTCTTGTTGTCCGCTGGGCTTTGCACTTTCTGCTGCAGCTGCCGCTCAAACGCCCGTGCCGCCATAAAGCCGGTCAGCTTGCTACCCGGGCCGACATACATCCACAACTCCACATAGAGTTCTGGGTAGTTCCGCCCTTCCAGAGCAATACGAAACTGCCCGCTTTTCGAGACAACTGTTCCAACTGTCAAACCAGCCGGAAAGACGCCGGCTGCACCGGATGTGATCACCTTGTCGCCTATCGAGATAGAACCTCGCTTCTCGACATATCCAAGTCGAGCGGCTTCGCCACCATCTCCCAGCGCAACCGCGCGCACCCGATTGCTGCCGACGAGAACCGGCACCCGACTATTCACATCGCTCAACAGGAGTACTCGAGAACTTCGATCGGTGGTCTCAAACGTACGACCAATCAAGCCGTAACGGCCAAATGCGGGAAACCCATCTTGAATGCCATTAGACCGACCGGATTGCAGCAGAAGTGAACGGCTGAGCCTGCCATGTGTGCCGGCCGCCACCCGCGCAATGACGCGATCATGTTGCTGGCCTCCGCGCCTCTGTCCGACTAACAACGACACATCGGCCAGCCGGCGCTCAAGTACCTTGGCGCGCGACTTCCATTTGGCGAGCTCCCGGTTCTCAGCACGAAGTCCCTGCAATTCCGCATCGCTGTCAGCAAAGATATGACCGACCCGCTGCCAAAAGCGTGTGACGGAGGCGAGTTGCAAGCGGACTTCACCAATCGGGCCTGCTAAACGGTCCCGCAACTGAGCCTGCATTTGGAGAACCGATGAATGCTCCAGGCGCGTTAAGGTTAAAAGCGCCACAGCGACGAAGATCAACGCGCAATGCCAACCGCTCACCGCATAGCGGCGTCGGCGGCGTTGACCACGAGCAAACGGATCGTCACGCAAAACCGGCATCTGCGAAGATTACATCCCAAATCGAGCGAATTATGCGACCATTCAGCAACAATCGCCAAAATAGAATATATCAGCAATTTCTTACGGTTTGATCAGTAAATGATCATGAGTTCCTAACTCTTCCAAAATAACAGCTGTTCCTTTCACAACACAATGCGTTGGGTTTTCAGGAACCAAAAACTTAACACCGATACGTCGCTCCAACTCAACGTCAAGCTTGTTGAGCAGGGCGCCACCGCCCGTTAAATGAATACCGCGATCGCAGATATCGCTGGCGATTTCCGGCGGGAGATCCTCGAGCGAGCGCTGCACGAACTCTGTCATTTCCTCGATTGGGCCTTCCAGCGCCCCCGCAATATCACCGGGATTTAAGACGATACTCTTGGGCCGACCCTGTCGTAGATCACGTCCGCGGATATGGATCTCGGTCGTGTGGCTCGCATCACTCTGAGAAGCCGTACCCGCTTCAATCTTGATCCGCTCAGCGTTCGCCTCGCCAATTAACAATTGATGATTTCGGCGAACGAACCGGATGATCGCTTCGTCCATCGAGTTTCCTGCACAACGCAGGGATCGGGCCTGGACCACACCACCAAGAGACAAAACAGCGATGTCCGTTGTCCCACCGCCAATATCAACAACCATAAGACCGAACGGGTCATTGATGGGCAAACCAGCCCCAATCGATGCCGCAACCGGCTCTTCCACCATGTAGACGCGGCGCGCCCCAGCCGACAATGCCGTTTCGTAAACAGCCCGCCGCTCAACCGGAGTGGCACCGGCCGGAACACAGATGAGTATGCGGGGACGTCGAAACCCAAGCATCGACTTCGTCTTCTTGATGAACTGACGAAGCATCTCTTCAGTTGCGATGAAATCTGCAATCACGCCATCACGCAGTGGCCTGATCGTCTCGATAGTCTCAGGTGTCCGACCAAGCATGAGCTTGGCTTGCTGACCAACAGCAAGCACCTCCCTGACCCCGCTCCGATTTCGGATCGCGACAACAGACGGCTCATCGATGACAACGCCCTTATCGACAACATGGATCAGGGTGTTTGCCGTACCCAGATCAATCGCAATGTCATCGGAAAATGCCCTGCCGACACCAGACAGCATTTGTGAGTTATCCTCTTAAACTGCCAATTCGGCAGTTCCTGAAACCGCCGCACTGTGTCTTAGCCTGTCTCATTGCGTTTTTCATCTTTCAGCAAAACAGATGGATAATTGGCATAAGCCGACGCACCGTATGTAGGCGCCCATTACTGTTAATAAACCCGCAACACTTTGAACAGTGTTAACCAAGCAAAACAGCTATGGCGTTATGCCCTGCCTGAATTCGGACATAGACACCCATCCAATGACAGCAAGCTGGCTATCCTACGAGGGCAACCGACAACCGTCATTTCTCAGCCCAATGAGTTGCACCGAAGACCAAATCGCCCACAGCGACGCCTGACGCCGCTATCACATCCCGAGCTGACCGTGACTAACGCGTACGGACGAGCCACCGATCCGAACATTACTGAGCTCGCTCCCGCGCATTTCAACCGACAACGCGATAAAGCTCGGACGGCCCATTTCCAGGCCTTGCTCCAACTGCTTCTTGTGCATTCCGCTTGGCGGCTCGTCGAACTTCGCAATAACACCGGCAAAGCCAACAGCCGCCGATCCGGTGGCAGGGTCCTCTGCCACACCCAGCGTCGGTGCAAACATTCTTGCGTGGTAGTCACAGGAGGTGTGAACGGTCTCAGCGCAGTAAAGGAAAGCTGCACCACCGCCATCTCCACCGAATGCGTTATTCCAATGAGCCATATTCGGAGCGGCGCGTCCGACGGCATCAATCGAGTTAACCGGCACAAAGGTGAACCGTGGACCGGAACTGAAGCACGTTGGCCTGTGGTTGGCGAAACCAATTTCTCCAGGCATCAATCCAAGACCAGCTGCCAAGTCGTCCCGCGATGCCACATTCCCTATTTCTTCCGGGATCTTTGGAGCGTCAAACTCGGCAAAGGTTGCACCTTCGTCCTGCATTCTGACGCCAACACGGACCAAACCAATTTCTTCTTCAAGCGCGACCAAGGCCGAACTGCTGCCGCCGACCTCATCAGCACGCAGCTCAGCCAGCAACGCTGCTGTACCCACGGTTGGATGTCCCGCAAAAGGCATCTCTGCTGCCGGCGTGAAAATACGAATTCGTGCCGAATGAGCCGGATTGTCTGGTTTAAGAACAAAGACGGTCTCAGAAAGATTGAACTCGCGCGCCACAACCTGCATCTGCTCGCCGGTCAATGCATCGGCATTGAGAACCACTGCCAATGGATTGCCTGCGAATTTTTTGTCAGTGAAGACATCCAGGGTATAGAATTCGAGCTCCATCCGACACTCCAATAGTTCTGTGCATAGACCTTGGACGCGCCATAAGTCAGGGCCGTACCTAACCCAACCGGAAGCGCAACCCAAGCATTATCTAGTGGCGCACTCCGAACTCGACTGAAGTAAAAGCTGCACATGTCTCGGGACGAGTTCTCCTCGAAGAATCTCATCCGTCGAGAACCATCTCACATCGTCCAGTTCAGGTGTCTCCGCCAGGCCTTTATTATGCTCCTGAAAGCGCTGAAGGATGACCTCCTCGGGCTCTTCTGTCTCGCAGAACAAGCCATACACTATCAGCGCTCCATCCCTCGCAATCTGCATTCCTGGCTTGCGGACAATATCGGAATCGGACAGCCCCGTTTCTTCAGCAAGCTCACGCAGGCCGTAACGCCATACGTCGATAGTACCGTCGGAGTAGACATCTCTTCGGTCAATCATGCCGCCCGAAGGCACCCAGAGACCAGCGTTGAGCGTATGGGCTGCAGCCTTAGTCATCAGATATCGACCGCGCGAACTCATAAGCATCACTGAGGCGAAACCATCGCAGGTCGGAGGATCGCAAAAACCGTTCTCCCGCCAATACAGATAGCTCGCAAAATCACTTTGGACGTATTCGCCAAAAAACTGGCGCTCATCGATTGAGTGATCAACGAGTGGGTAGATCACGCCGTTGAAGATATGCGGGTTTCGAGACGAGGCTTCAGACCAATGCCCCTCAATTTGACCACTGTGCCGGGCCGCATACGCCCAGTGCCCGTCCTTTACCCGCAGGACACAGCTATCAAAGTGGATGCTCTCGCCACTCTTCAGTCGCCGTCGCGGTTCTGCCATGACAGTCTCGCTTTTGAACTTGGCTCACTTAACTGGCACTGATCGCAGCAACAGATCCAGAGACCAATCGAGCTAGCATTCGCACAGCGCTGATCCCTACTTATGAATAATTCTGAACTAAGAGATTATAACTTACCGCAATTCAATAATTTTGAGGCCGTGTCACAGTCTGTACACATTCGGGATGCTATCTGCGAAAGTCATTTGACAGATGCGCTAAGCGCACAGTTACGGGCGTTCCCCTCACTCGGATGCCCGCTTGCCGGACGGCGGAGTCTCCCCGCAACTTTGCCGTCCGGCTTCACCATCCCAATGACAATTATCGGAACGCTCTAACGATCACCGACCAAACCCAAACGAGATCCGGTCGGTGCAACCTCACGACGTTCGTTCGCTAGTTTTTCGACTTATCAACCAGCGCGTTCTCAGTGATCCATGGCATCATGCCACGCAACTTGGCACCAATTTCTTCAATTGGGTGCGCATCATTCATGCGACGGGTCGCCTTGAACTTGGCCTGGCCGCTCTTGCACTCGCGCATCCATTCAGATGTGAAAGCGCCAGACTGGATGTCGTGCAGAACGCGGCGCATCTCGGCACGCGTCTCATCAGTAATGATCCGAGGACCTGAAGCATACTCACCGAACTCAGCTGTGTTCGAGATCGAGTAGTTCATATTGGCGATGCCGCCTTCATAGATCAGGTCAACAATTAGCTTAACTTCGTGCAAGCACTCGAAATACGCCATTTCCGGCGCGTAGCCCGCTTCCGTGAGCGTCTCGTAACCAGCCCGGATCAGCTCGACCAAGCCACCGCACAGAACAACTTGTTCGCCGAACAGGTCGGTTTCACACTCTTCCTTGAATGTTGTCTCAATAACACCGGAGCGGCCGCCGCCGATTGCACAGGCGTACGACAGAGCAACATCATGGGCATTGCCAGATGCATCCCGATCAATCGCGATCAGGCAAGGAACGCCGCCACCGCGCGCGTACTCAGAGCGAACGGTGTGGCCGGGCCCCTTTGGCGCCACCATGATCACGTCGATGGTGTCGCGCGGCTCAATCAGGCTGAAATGGACATTCAAACCGTGCGCAAAGGCAATAGCCGCGCCGTCTTTGATGTTAGCTGCAATATGGTCATTCCAGATGTCCGCCTGAATCTCATCCGGCGCACACATCATGATGACATCGGCTTCAGCTGACGCTTCAGCAACAGACTTGACCGGCAAACCGTCGGCTTCGGCTTTCTTAGCGGATGCCGAGCCCGGGCGAAGTGCGATAACCACGTTCTTGCAGCCGGAATCCCGCAGGTTCAGCGCATGGGCATGCCCCTGGCTGCCATACCCGACGATCGCAACCGTCTTGTCCTTGATCAGATTGATGTCTGCGTCGCGATCATAATAAACACGCATGGGTCGTCTCCCCTTCCCTAAGCCTTGGTTTGTGCTGGAAATTCTGTGGCGACCAGCCCTAGCGAATAAACTCGTCTGTTGCCAATGGAAAAATGGCGCAGGGCAGTCAGCCCGGCACCAATTCAACCTTAATGATAGCCCATACCGCGGTCAGGAGCGCACTTTGCATGCGCCTCTGACAGTGCGCAGAGAGCCTAGTAAGCTGCGAGCGCGTTACCCGGCGAGCCGGTGCCACCTTCAACTGCGAGAGGGTTGAAGATGTATGCAAACTCATAGACCTTGGCAGCCGCAAGTCGCTCCGTTGCAGCATTCTCATGAATGAAAACGCCATTCTGCGTCAGCAGGATCTGATGCACCGGGAATGCCATCTTCGGGTTCGGGTTCGGCACAACTTCCAGAGGCCAGGTGTCAGAACCAACGACCACGACACCCTTTTTGGCCAACCAACGACCGGCCTCGATACCGATACCTGGAACAGCGCCGTTGTAGGTCTTGTTATCTTTGATCCAATACCGAACCCAGCCGGTGTGGAACATGACCACATCACCTTCGCCGATCGAGTCAGCACTCATGCCCTGCTTCTTCAGCGCACCTTCCATGTCGGCAACCGTAATTTCCTGACCGCCATCCATCGGCTTGCCTTTGTAGGCAACCATGTCAATCAAGACACCCTTGGTGAAGAACGGCTTCACATGCTCCATCCCAAGCTTCTTCATGCCGGTTGGG
This sequence comes from Hyphomicrobiaceae bacterium, assembly GCA_965247245.1. Classification (GTDB taxonomy): domain Bacteria; phylum Pseudomonadota; class Alphaproteobacteria; order Rhizobiales; family Hyphomicrobiaceae; genus Tectiglobus. The sequence goes on from CBDFGV010000003.1 coordinate 685,019, forward strand.
CCAAAAATGTCCTTACCAGGGATGCCATTATAGAACTTATCGCCGATCCCGATGTGGCCAAGGCCGTCGAACTGAGTACCAACCTGACCAATCTCCGCGGACAGCGTATCGTCCATCCAGATCACCTTGTTGTCGCCAAGCGGTCCACCCGATAAGCCATTCGTTCCGCGCACAGCAAATACGCGGTGACCGAACAAAGGCATCTTGCCGCTATATGTTCGCGCGAGTGAGACTGTCTTGCCCTGCTTGATGTAACCCATGGCCTTCTTGACCTGGGCTGGTGTCATCAGGTTGGAGCGACCTGCCTGATCATCCTTGCCGTATGGCGACGGATACCACTTGTCTTGTGCGAGAGCCGTACCCCCACCCACAAGCAACACCGCACACGCGGTGACGAGTGTGTTCGTATTCATTATGGCGTTACCTCTTTTTTTTATCTGGGACGGCCTTAACGGCAGTCCACAGACTGTAGCTTGCAACTATCAGCGCGGATGATCAAGAAGAAGCCCAGAGAAACGCGCAAATATCTGAAAAAACTAAGTAATCAGACCGGATCGAATCCGGCGTACTTATCAATAGAAAGCACAAAAGAGTAGATCGATTACGGGATTGATGATTGCACGCGGCTTACACGTCAGCGCTTGTCGTTCGCTTTACAGTGACATCAGCACGGCCGACGACATCAGGTTGCAGTGCTGTTCCCAAGCCCGGACCGGCTGGAACGGTGATCTCGCCCTTGTCGATCGCAGGCAGCTCGGTTACGAACCGCCCATACCAACCGTAGTAGAAGGCACGAACCATCTCCTGCAGCCAGCAGTTGCGAGCGTTGAGCGCCAGATGCGTCGAGGCCGTGAGCACGACCGGCCCAGTACAGTCATGGAACGCGACCGGAACATGATACGTCTCGGCCATTTGCCCCACTTTGCGCGCCTCACTGATGCCACCGCACCAGGACAGATCCATGATCACCATCGACAGCGCTTCAAGTTCCAAAAGCTGCCGGAAATCCGCACGACCACCACGTGTTTCACCAACAGCGATTGGACAACTGGTGGCTGCAGCAACATCACCAATCGAGCCCAAATGGTCCATAAATACCGGGTCTTCGACCCACACCGGAGCGATGTCCTCGAGAGCATTGGCAATCTTCACAGCCATCGGCCGCGACCAGAGCGAATGCAGCTCGGCCGCAATCTCCATCCGGTCACCAACGGCATCTCGAATTTTCTCGAAGGGCTCCAAGCCGCGCTTTAAGTCATCGGCACCGATCCATTGGCCCTGCGTGGCCTCGGCCGCATAATCAAACGGCCAGATCTTCATGGCCGTGATGTCCATCTCGAGCAGGGACTGCGCAAGCTCATCTGCTCGGTTGAGGAACGCGTCGAGATCCTCATAGTCGCCGGTTACAGCATCAAGCCCGAAGTTGTCGGTGCCTTGAGTGACCTTGGTCTGAACGTAGGAATAACCGGCACAGGTATTGTAAACTTTGATCCGATCCCGAACACGGCCACCAAGCAGATCACAAAGCGGCAGGCCAACGCTCTGGCCAAAGATATCCCACAGCGCGATATCAATGGCCGAGGCTCCGCGCATTTCGGCACTGGAACCAACAAACCCGACATAACCGATCAACTCGGACTGCAGTCGTTCAATATTTCGCGGATCTTGTCCAATCAGCTTCGGCGCAATCATCTGATGGATATGCGCCTCGGCTGAAGCGGGGCCGTAGAATGTTTCGCCGAGCCCCGTCAATCCTTCATCTGTGTGAACCTGCACCCAAAGAAGATTTGGGAACTCCTCACAGCGAACCGTCTCGATGGCTGAAACTTTCATGCGACCCTTCCCGTTGATACCCCAGGTCACACACTAGCAGAGCGACTAGTCCTTGGCGCGCTCCACGTAGGAACCGTCTTCCGTCATGATCACAACCCGCGTGCCGGCAGAAATATGCGGCGGCACCATCACCCGCAGACCATTGTCTGCGACAGCTGGCTTGTAGGACGATGAGGCCGTCTGCCCCTTCACAACCGGGTCAGCCTCAACAATCTCGACCGTCACGCGCTGCGGCAACTGGAGCGAAACCGGGATGTTCTCGTGCAACATCACAATGCACATCATCTCGGGTTGTAGATAAACCGACATGTCGCCGACAATATCAGCCGGAACGGCAATCTGGTCATAAGTATTGGGATCCATGAAGACATAGCCAGTATCGTCCTCATAGATGTACTGCAGATCACGTTCTTCCATAAAGGCGCGCTCAACCTGCTCGGTCGTACGATAGCGCTCGGTGACCTTCACACCGTCAGAGATCCTACGCATTTCCAAATGCGTCACGGGCGTCCCCTTGCCCGGATGAATGTTCTCAGCCTTGAGAACAGCACACAATTTGCCACCAATTTCCAGCACATTACCCTTACGGATAGAACTTGCGATGACCTTCGCCATGGGTCAGCCTCCAACTTAATCGTCAGTTCGATTGGGCCGGGCGGCTGCGACAGCTGAACACCGGCGATTTGCATTCGGTTTGAGGGGCTTGTACTCGGTTCAGACCGGATCGCCAAGCCCGCGCGGCTTTCAGGCACCGCACAAGACAGTCATCACTGGACCGCCGATATGGAAACAACCGCTCGTGGCACGCCCCAGTCACCATGGTGGGATAGCGCCCGTCATCAGGACCGCAGAGCGTTTCTGGTGGCACGCAACCGGATCAAGCAGGCTATTCGGGACTGGTTCAATGATCGCGGATACATCGAAGTCGAGACAGCCTGTCTGCAGGTATCTCCGGGGAACGAAACGCACCTGCATGCCTTCGCCACCCAATTGGCTGCCCCAGACGGCGCGACACACCCTATGTATCTTCACACGTCACCCGAATTCGCCTGCAAAAAGCTGCTGGCGGCCGGGGAAACCAAGATTTTCACTTTCGCCCCGGTGTTCAGAAACCGCGAGCGCAGTCCGTTGCATCATCCAGAGTTCACCATGCTGGAATGGTATGAAGCGGATGCACCTTATGAGAGCCTAATCGATCATTGCTCTGAAATCCTACAGATCGCCGCAAGCGTAACAGATCATCGCACTTGGCAACACGCGGACGCATGCGCCAGACCCGACGAGCCGCTGGAACGGCTCTCCGTCGCCGACGCCTTCACGCGCTTCGCCGATATCGACCTCCTGGCAACCATTGAGCGCAACATCGGAAACCGCACGCTGTTGGCCGAAGCCGCACAACGTGCCGGGGTTCGAATTGCAGACGATGATACATGGTCTGATATCTTCTCGCGCATCATCGTCGAGCGTGTCGAGCCTAACCTTGGGCGCGGTCAACCAACAGCACTGCACAGCTATCCGATCACCGAGGCTGCCTTAGCTCGCCCAAGCCCACTGGACCCGCGCACGGCTGAACGCTTCGAGCTGTATTGCTGCGGTGTCGAACTCGCCAACGCATTCGGAGAACTGACAGACCCCGAGATCCAACGCCAGCGCTTCATCGAAGACATGGATGAGAAACAACGCATCTATGGCGAACGCTATCCAATCGACGACGACTTCCTTGCAGCACTGCATGAAATGCCGGCTGCATCCGGTTGTGCATTGGGATTTGATCGACTGGTCATGCTTGCAACCGGCGCACAAAGCGTTGAACAAGTTATATGGAACCCACTACCTAGGTTCTGAGCGCTCGTGGTACACCCTCGTTCACACTCTCAAACTCGCCATCAAGCCGATGCAGACGGCCCACGTTCAATGACCGATCGAACAATCAACTCAATTGCTGGTCTGACCGATGCGGGATTACTAACCGTCGACAACTCGGCAGAGTTCGAGCAACTGGCTAAAAGATACGCCGTTGCTATCACCCCGGCCATCGCCAACAACATCGACATGGCCAATCCTGATGACCCACTTGCAAAACAGTTCGTGCCCACGTTGGACGAACTCAAAACCCATGCAGCTGAAACCCCGGACCCTATCAGCGACGAGCCATTTTCTCCCGTTAAAGGTGTCGTCCATCGCTATCCCGACCGTGCGCTCCTGAAGGTCGTTAACATCTGCCCGGTCTACTGCCGTTTTTGCTTTCGCCGCGAAATGGTTGGACCATCGCAAGGTTCAGGTCTCAACAGCGCCGAACTCGACGCCGCGCTGACTTACATTGCGGAGACACCAGCCATTTCCGAAGTCATCGTAACGGGCGGCGATCCCTTCATTTTGTCTCCGCGGCGCCTGGCCGACCTGACAGCCAAGATCAGTTCGATCCCAAGTGTCAGGAAGATCCGCTGGCACACACGTGTACCGATGGTCATGCCGGAAAAGATCAATGCACAACTCATTGCAGCTCTCACTGCACCTGGCAGGGACGTCAGGATAGCAGTTCATGCCAACCACGCGAATGAGTTCACCAACAAATCCAAGGACGCATGCCTGACCCTACACGCTGCAGGCTTCGAAATCCTTAGTCAGTCAGTTTTACTCAAAGGCATCAATGACTGCAGCAACACCATCGCCGAACTGATGATGAGTTACAGTGAGGTCGGCGCCCACCCCTACTATCTGCACCATGGCGATCTAGCACCTGGCACATCGCACTTTCGCACAACGATAGCGGCCGGAATGACTTTGATGCGGGAACTCGCGGATACGATGCCGGAAGCGTTGCGTCCCAAATACATCCTCGATGTACCAGGGGGATCCGGCAAAATAGAACTCAACGATCAGACCTGCCAACAACAATCGGACGGCTCCTATCTCATCGGACTTCACAGCGAACAACGGGTCCTATACGTCGACGCAATCTGACATTTTGAATGCAGCTGGCGCCACTAGGAACGCTACTGCGTAACACCCGGCTGGAACCGGTAATGGCCGGTGATGCGAAATTTGAACAGCATATCTTCCAGACGTGTGCCCCAACCAATATTATGAACAATCAATGGTCGCTGGCCATCCGCACTCATCCTGGTCGACACAATCCCTATGTGAGGCGTCTGAGCAAACCGTTGCCGTTTCCGGCTGGATGATTTGCGAGATGCCAATTCAGTCCCATCGAACGGCTTGGCAATGTCCCAGGTGACAAGATCTCCGGGCTGGTAATCACTTCCATTGGCACTCACCAACAGAACTTTGCCATGCCGCTTAAAGTATGTCCGTAGATTGGGAACACGACGATGGTCAATGTTCCGGTCCGGTCGCCGCAAACCCCAGCGCTTAGGATAGGAACGGAACGAGCGCCGCATGTCTTCATGCACCAGCTTCTGCAAATCGATGCCAAGCGCACGATAACTGCGCACGACAACATCAGAACAAACACCGCGGTCCGAAGGGACATCGCCGCCAGGATAAGACAATTTGCGATAAGCCGGATCATAAATGACGTGCGATTTGGTCCGCTCAATCGCGGCGTCGGTCAGGCGCTTAGCGAAGAGCTGACTTGTCATCTGTGCCTGCGCTATGGCGCTTGAGTTCACGGCGAGCGCAATCAGCCCAGCCACGAAAGCGCAAGAACTTGGCCGATTGATACCGTTGCGATGGGTGAAGGACGACGCCAGCATCAGTGCTCCTTTGAACGAAGACGATACCGACTCTTACTGCACTAACCGGCCAACATTGAGGAAATTCGACAGCAGAACTGCGCCTTGCTGCTGATTATCAATGTAGGCAGAGTTGCATATCCTTATGCGCTAACGCTCTGCAACCGGGGCCCGCCCTTTGGCTTCCCGCATCAGATTGGCAAAGCGCGTGAAGAGATAATGGCTATCCTGCGGACCCGGACTCGCTTCCGGGTGATATTGAACCGAGAACACCGGCTTGCCTTTGAGGGCGATACCGCAGTTTGTGCCGTCAAACAGCGAGATGTGCGTCTGCTCAACCTCATTCGGCAGGCTCGCACTGTCGAGCGCGAACCCGTGGTTCATTGACGTAATCTCGACTTTCTCGGTTGTGTGATCCTTGACTGGATGGTTTGCACCATGGTGGCCTTGGTGCATTTTCATTGTTTTGGCGCCAGCTGCCAGCCCAAGCATCTGGTGGCCGAGGCAGATCCCGAAAATCGGTAGTCCGGACTCAATCAGCGCCTGGATTTCAGGTACGGCATACTCGCCGGTGGCTGCTGGATCGCCCGGACCATTGGACAGAAAAATACCATCCGGTTTGCGCGCCAGCACATCCGCCGCCTTCTCCGTCGCTGGCACGACCGTAACCTTGCATCCTGCGTTGGCCAGGCAGCGCAGAATGTTCCGCTTCAGCCCATAGTCGATGGCAACAACGTGAAACTCGGGATCTTCCAACCGCTGATAGCCATCTGACCACGTCCAACGCAGCTCATCCCAATCATAAGACTGCCCTGTCGTGACATCCGGGACGAGATCGAGACCGAGAAGCCCGCTCCAAGCCGAAGCTTCTGACTTCAGCGCATCAAAATCGAATTTGCCATCGGGATCATGGGCAATCACAGCATTTGGCATACCCTCTTCACGGATTGCTGCCGTCAGCGCGCGCGTATCGATCCCACTGATTGCAATAATGCCCCGCGCTTTGAGCCATTGGTCGAAATGCTCCGCTGCGCGATAATTCGATGGCTCAGTAATGTCAGCCCGCAGAACACACCCTCGCACGCCTGACCGCATCGCCAGATTGGACGTCTCCGTATCGTCGGTGTTGGTTCCAACGTTCCCGACATGCGGGAAGGTAAATGTAATGATCTGACCGGCATAACTCGGATCGGTCAAAATCTCCTGATAACCGGTTATGGCAGTATTAAAGCAAACCTCACCGACCGCGTGCCCTGTTGCACCCAGGCCAAAGCCCTTTATTGTCGTGCCATCACTCAGCACGAGGGCAGCCGTCGGCACGGCCTCGGTCCAGGGCGCAATAACCTTCGGGTTTGCTTGCGTCATCTTTAGCCTCCGCGGCGCGGCGTTCACGTGCTTTAGGCGCACACGTGCAACAGCGACCGTCTCAGTTGGAAAATTTCGCGAAACCTATGTGACGTACGACGCTGAATCAATCATCCAGATGCACTCGGGCCAATTCGACACAATATGCGCTGTAGGTAACGAGATACGCGCTCAAACAATGAGCCCCACCGTAGTAGGCGGATAAGGAGACAGACATGCGTGAATCCATCACATCGGCTACGAAAACGGCCATGAAGGCTGGAGACAAGCGCCGACTTTCCACGCTCAGGCTCATTTCCGCCGCCATCAAGGACCGGGATATTGCTGCCCGGGTTGACGATAAAGGCCAGTCAACCGGCAGAGAAGCCATTGATGAAACGGAAATCCTCCAGCTGTTGCAGAAGATGATCAAGCAACGCAAGGAATCCGAGGAGACTTATCGCCAAGCCGGCCGTGCTGAGCTTGTCGAACAGGAACAATTCGAGATTTCCGTAATCGAGGAGTTCCTGCCGGCACAAATGAGCGAAGACGAAATTCGCGCCGCGGTCGAAGATGTTATTGCAGCTGAGGGTGCAGCCGGATTGAAAGATATGGGGCGCACAATGGGCGCCCTCAAAGCCAAATACGCCGGCCAAATGGACTTTGGCAAAGCGAGCGCTCTCGCGAAGGAAATGCTGACATAGGTGAATTCCTGGCAGCCACACGGGAATTCTTGTGGATAGTGGGCAAAAAGCTGGTTCTCACCGGCTCAACTGAGCGTTTCCGACCGAATCACGGCATGTCTACACATTAGAAAAGTGAGATGAAGCCGGATGCGACTACCGCCAAACCTGCTTGATGAGATTCGCGCACGTCTGCCTGTCAGCCAGATCGTGGCCAAGCGGGTGCAGCTCAAGCGGGCCGGCCGCGAATTCAAAGGCCTGTCTCCGTTCAAACAGGAAAAGACACCGTCATTCACCGTCAATGACGAGAAGGGCTTCTATCATTGCTTCGCCACCGGTGAGCATGGCGATATCTTCACATTTCTGATCAAGACAGAAGGGATCTCATTTCCTGAGGCCGTCGAGCGATTAGCCGACGAGGCCGGCGTCTCACTGCCCAAGCAACCCGACTACAATCCGGAGCGAGAAAGTCAGCGTGCCAAGCAGTTGAAGCTCATGACGGACGCGGCTGCCTTCTTTACTGCCCAGCTCCATGCGAACAGCGGAAGCGAAGCGCGCGAGTACATCGCACGCCGACAGCTGGACCACGCCACGGTCGACACGTTTGGACTGGGCTATGCCCCAAACTCGCGTAACGCGCTCAAGGATCATCTGGCGAAGCTCGGTTATTCCGTTAACGACATGATCACGACGGGCATGTTGATCGGTGGCGAAGATATCGCCACACCCTATGACCGCTTCCGCCATCGCATTATGTTTCCTATCCACGACCTGAAAGGGCGCGTCGTTGCATTCGGCGGTCGGGCGATGGATCCCGACCAACCGGCTAAATACCTAAACTCTCCCGAAACGCCGCTCTTTCACAAAGGCGCAGTCCTATACAATAGCCATCGGGCCAGACCGGCCGCCTACGACGCCGGCGAAGTTATTGCCGTCGAAGGCTATATGGACGTTATCGCCCTCGCCAAGGCCGGCTTTATGCAAAGCGTTGCACCGCTGGGAACCGCTCTCACGAGTGATCAGCTGGGATTGCTCTGGCGCATGTCGAGCGAGCCAATCCTATGTTTCGACGGCGACGCCGCGGGCCAGAAAGCAGCCTACAGAGCCATTGATACGGCCTTGCCCCTCTTGCAGGCCGGCCAAAGCCTGCGTTTCGCATTCCTGTCCAGCGGCCTCGATCCGGATGATCTTATCCGCCAACAGGGTTCAGATGCGATGCGGGAAGTTCTCAATCACGCCCAGCCGCTGGCTGACGTATTGTGGCAACGCGAGTGGAATGCCTCGGATTGGTCAACACCGGAACGCCGTGCGGGTCTTGAGAAGCGTCTGCGCCACCTGGTTTCCGAGATCAAGGATCCAGGGGTCCGTTCCCATTATGGCCAGGCCTTGCGGGAACGCTTGGATGCCGCTTGGAACATAGATCGCGGACCGGCAGGACAATCAAATGATCGCCGCTCCAACTACGGCGGTCGCCAATCCAAGCAACGCAACTGGAAACAGAACAAGCGGAACTCGCTTGGCGCCAGGCTGAGTGCCTCCAACTCGTGGATCCAGCACAGTGCCAGTCTCAAACAAAGTGGTCTTGTCGCTGGAGCCGGCCAATCCATTCCTGATCGCGAGGCGTTACTGATCAGAACACTGCTGAACCATCCCTGGCTGCTGGATGAGTTCGCAGAAGACATCGCGGACCTCGAATTTACCTCGCAAACGGCGAAAAAGTTGCGAGATGGCCTCTTAACGATACATGCAAACGAAATAGAACTTGACAGATCGCTCATCCACAACCAATTGGAAGTGTTGAGGTTGGGTCAGGACCTGGAACTCGTAAACCGTATTGCAACGCACAAAAGCGACAGATTCGCCGAAGAGAACGCCGAAACAAGCGACGTGGTAGCCGGTTGGCGCCATACCGTTGCACTTCACCGGCGGCAAATGATGCAGAGCGAACTGCTTGCAACCGAGCGTGAGTATCTCGACACCGGTGACGAGGACGCGATGACCCGTCTCGTCGAACTACAGCGCCAAATAGCTCATTCGCTTGCGAATGAGGCGTTACTTGAAGATTAACACGTGCGTTCGCGCACACGGTGATCAAGGAGCGACCTCTGGCAATGCCAGTGTCTATTCACCAAAACGCAGACCACACCCTTTTTCAAGGGCTAATTTCATCCGCGCGAGCGGCGCAGCGATTGCATAGGCTGCCCTCACCGGATCCAAGCCCTGCCGCCGCGAGTCACTCTCGCAGAGCCTGACAAAACCAGAAGCAATCGAGACCCAAAAATGCAGCAGAAAGCCGAACCGCAAACGGGCACTCAACAGCAGTCGAACGATGCTCCGTTGTTGGATCTATCTGATGCCGCCGTCAAAAAGATGATCAAGGCCGCGAAGACTCGTGGTTTTGTCACTTACGACGAATTGAACTCCGTACTTCCCTCCGACGAAGTTTCCTCCGAGCAAATCGAAGACATCATGTCGATGCTTTCAGAAATGGGCATCAACGTTGTCGAGAATGAGGAAGACGAGGCCGAAGAAGAGGAAGGTGAGAGCCGTGCGCTGACGGCACAAAACCTGCCAACAAAGGCAGAGACCAAGTCGGAGCCATCTGAGCGCACTGACGACCCCGTCCGCATGTACCTGCGCGAAATGGGTACCGTGGAGCTTCTCTCTCGCGAAGGTGAGATTGCCATCGCCAAGCGGATCGAGGCTGGCCACGAAGCCATGATCGCCGGCCTCTGCGAAAGCCCGCTGACCTTCCAGGCGATTATTATTTGGCGCGACGAACTGAACGAAGGTCGCGTCCTACTCCGCGATATCATCGATCTCGAAGCCACGTACGAAGGCCCCGAGGCCAAAGCAGCGCCGCCACCTGTTCCAGCAGCTGCACAAGACGGCGAAGCACCAGCCGCAGCTGCGAATGGGCAGGATCAGACCAACGGCGAAGAAACGTCTGCCGACGGCGAGAACGCCAGCGAGGAAGATGACGAGGACGACGACGATTACGAGAACGCCCTCTCACTCGCCGCGATGGAGGCCGAGCTCAAGCCGAAGGTCCTCGAAACCTTCGACGCTATTGCCGCCAACTACGCTAAACTGCGCAAGCAGCAGGACAAGAAGCTTGAGCAACAGCTGAGCGGTGAATCCGGCACAGCCAAGCAGCAGAAAGCGTACGACGAGCTTCGTGACGAAATCATTCGCGACGTGAAGAGCCTGTCGCTTAACAACAATCGTATCGAGAGCCTCGTCGAACAGCTCTATGCGATTAACAAGCGCCTTGTTCAACTCGAGAGCCAACTCATGCGACTCGCGGATAGCTATGCCATTCCGCGCACCGACTTCATTGCCGAGTACTATGGCAATGAACTCGATCAGACGTGGCTGGACCGCATAGCTGAACAGAAAAAGAAGCGCTGGGGCGAAATGGTCGACCAAGAGCGCGCGCGCATTGAGCACCTGCGTTCCGACATCCACGAACTCGCCAGTGAGACCGGTCTTGAGATCTCTGAATTCCGCCGCATTGTTCGCGCGGTACAGAAGGGCGAGCGGGAAGCCCGCCAGGCCAAGAAGGAAATGGTCGAGGCCAACCTCCGTCTCGTCATCTCCATTGCCAAGAAGTACACCAACCGTGGCTTACAGTTCCTCGACCTGATTCAGGAAGGCAACATCGGCCTGATGAAGGCCGTTGATAAGTTCGAGTACCGGCGTGGCTACAAGTTCTCGACCTATGCCACCTGGTGGATCCGACAGGCCATTACGCGTTCGATTGCGGACCAGGCCCGCACCATCCGCATTCCAGTGCACATGATCGAGACAATCAACAAGATTGTCCGGACGTCACGGCAAATGCTGCACGAGATTGGCCGCGAACCAACACCAGAGGAGCTGGCTGAAAAGCTCGCAATGCCACTGGAGAAGGTCCGCAAGGTCCTCAAGATCGCGAAAGAACCGATCTCTCTTGAAACGCCAATCGGCGACGAGGAAGATTCTCACCTGGGCGACTTCATCGAGGACAAGAACGCCGTCCTGCCGATCGATGCCGCGATCCAGGCCAACCTGCGCGAGACGACGACACGTGTTCTGGCTTCGTTGACACCACGTGAAGAGCGTGTCCTGCGCATGCGTTTCGGCATCGGTATGAATACCGACCATACGCTGGAAGAAGTCGGCCAGCAGTTCTCGGTAACCCGGGAACGTATTCGCCAGATTGAAGCCAAGGCACTGCGCAAGCTCAAGCATCCGAGCCGCTCACGTAAACTGCGCAGCTTCCTCGACAGCTGAGCTTTCTGAAGAGACACCAGTTCTGAAACAATCAAGGCCGCCTTTCGGGCGGCCTTACTTTTTGGCGACCTATGGATATCGGTAGAAGCGCCGGATGAAAACTATAGCTGATCTATTAGCCAGCCAATGAGCGACTTGGTCATTGCAAACAGGTAGCAATAACGGCTAAAGCGCTGCGCCTGCACGGTCATTGCCCTGACAGGCAAAAAATCCTGCGCGGTGAACACAATAGAGCGCCGTACGCCGTCGTTTTGTTAGAACGCATCACATCTTTAGCGCTCCAACCACCTTCGCCTTTCGAATAACGGTTGTTCTGCGATCGCGTTATTGTTTGCATACAAATGACAAAACGCGACTTGCCCAAACTCCGCAGATTGCCTGTGACGTGCAGAAAGGAGCGGGAAGCATATGGCAAGCAATTGGTTTCCGGATCCGGATCTCTGCGCATCCAGATCTCATTTTTCGTACGAGACTTTCGACGACTTCGATCAACAAGCCGAACGCGTCCAGAATACCGACGCGAGATACACGCAATTGTCGGCCGGCAAGTTTGCAGGCCAGTGCTTGTCTCTCACTATGAAAGACGCCACGCTTCACATCGAGGCCGGCAATCAAACAATCGAGGCACAGGTCACCAAACCAACTGACCGCTACAATTTCTGCGTTCCACTTGCCCTGTCACAACCATTCAAAATGTTCGGCGAGGAACACGAAGGCGACTGGGTCGATATCAATACGCCCCATGGCATTGTTGATGCGGTCCTGCCATCCAACAGCGTTTATGCACTCATTCCCATTCACCACAAGGCGCTCCTTGAAAGCGCAGCCCTTGCACCCGAAGCCGCAGACCGGCTGACGGACCTTGGCCCAAAAGGTGCTGTCCTCAACTCGACTGAATTAGCTCAAAGCCTTCGCGCCGTCATAGCAACAACACTTGAAACGGCAGCCATAATCCGCAACCAGGAGGAAATGGACCTCCTCGCCCAATCGTTTGTCCTACAGTTCGGTTACACCCTGTCTATTGCTTGGTTGAAACGAGAGAACCTCACACAGTTTGTACGTACCGCCGCTTTTGAACGTTTCTACTACGCGCGGAAACATTTGCTCGAGCAACTCAGCAGAGGGGGAGCGACAGAACCCGACAACAAGGTTCTGCAACCACTTGCCCATCTGGGCTCGAAGCGGTCGATTGAGCAGGCTTTCTCGCAAAACATCACTATGGGCCCGCTGACCTATTGGCGCGTGATACGATTGCATAACGCGAGACGAAAGCTCATTGATCCCAAGCGCCGGGATCAGGCGATCGGAGATATCGCTGCGGAAGAAGGGTTCTGGGAATTCAGCCGTTTCTCAATGCAGTATCGTAAACATTTCGGCGAACGACCGTCCGACACACGCAAGCTGGCAAATCAATAGTTGGATTTGCGAAGCGCGCTGTAACCTGCTTCCGTCCGCAGCCCACGTAGAGCCTTATGTCGACTTCAGGCAATCCTCTATAAGATCGAACACCCCAGCGACCAGACCTTCACCTGGACAGGGTCGCGCCGCTTGTTCAACATCGCGTTGCAATTCAAGCCGCGAGATCAATTTATGCCAGAAGCTTCCCCATCCCACTCGCCCGCGGGTCCATTGAAAGGTCTGAAAGCTATTGAACTGGGCTCGACCGTGGCGGGACCGTTCTGCGGTAGGCTGCTCGCGGATTTCGGCTGTGACGTGATCAAGGTCGAACAGGCGGAAGGCGACGCCGTCCGCTCGCTGAGCCATCGCCACAAAGGAAAGTCCCTCTACAACGCCTCCATCCAACGCGGCAAGCGAATTATCTCGCTCAACTTGCGGACCGAGAAAGGTCGCGAACTTGTCAAACAACTATGCCGATCCGCCGACATCGTGATTGAGAACTTCCGGCCTGGCACGCTTGAGAAATGGGGCCTAGGATATGACGTCCTAAGCGCCGATAATCCCGGCCTGGTGATGGTCCGCGTCAGCGGCTTCGGTCAGAGTGGTCCCTATAGCGGTCGCGCCGGATACGGCATTGTTTGTGAAGCTGTCAGCGGACTACGGGAAATCACTGGCGATCCTGACCGTCCACCGCCGCGGTCCGGCACACCCATGACGGATTACATCGCCGGGCTCTACGCCGCCTTCGGCACATCAATGGCGATCATCGAACGCCAACGCACTGGTCGCGGGCAGATTGTCGACACCGCCCTTTACGAAGGCGCGTTTACGTTAATGGAGTCACACATCCCAACGTTCCAGCAACTCGGCATTGTTGCCGAGCGGGCCGGATCACAGCTCCCAGGCAACGCACCAAATTCTGTCTATCCAACCCGCGACGGTGGCTACGTCTTGATTGCCGCCGCAGCCGATGCCGTTTTCCGTCGATTGGCAGACGTCATTGATCGTCCGGACATGAAGGAAGATCCGCGGTTTGCAGCCGCCATCCCGCGTGCCGAAAACATGCAGGCTTGTGATGAAGCCGTCACAGCCTGGACCAGCCAGCACGATATGGCAGATATCGAACGGCAGCTTGAAGAAGCCGGTGTACCAGCCTCCCGCATTTTTACTGTGGCCGATATCTTCGAGGACCCGCACTACCAGGCACGCGATATGCTGGTCGATGTTGAAGACGACGATCTCGGTCCGGTCACTCTTACGGGCATTGTCCCGAAGTTATCCGAGACGCCTGGCCATATTCGCTGGACCGGCCGTGAAACCGGGGCGGACACAACCAGTGTTCTCATCGAAGAACTCGGCCTTGATCAAGCAGAGATTGATGACCTCGCCGACCAAGGCATTGTCGCCGGTCCAAGCTTCAGCAAGACGAACAAATAACCCATGCAGTCAACAGGACTTTCCCCGTGACCGAAAAAGATGGCGCCGGCGACTACTGGACCGAGCAAATCGATGAACTGAGCGCTCGCCGCGCATTCAACAAAGAGATGGGCGGTCCTGATAACGTCGCCCGCCAGCACGCCGCCGGTCGTCTGACCATTCGCGAACGTCTGGACCGCATAACGGACGAAGGAAGCTTTCGAGAGATCGGCTCACTTGCTGGCACCGGCGAATACGATGAAAACCTCAAGCTCAAGAAGCTGACACCCGCAACCTACGTTGCCGGCACCGCGCGCATTAACGGGCGACCGGTAGCCATCGGCGGCGAAGACTTTACCGTTCGCGGCGGCACCAGTTTCGGCGCGCAGCGGCGCAAAGGCGGGCAGGGCGGCTACATCGAAGACCTCGCCCATCATTACAAGATCCCACTCGTCAATCTCATCGACGGTGCCGGCGGCACCGTGACATCCGCCAAGCGACGCGGCTTTGTTACGTTCCCAGGCATTGATGGTTTTGAGCGCTCCGTTGAACTTCTTGGCGAAGTGCCCGTTGCATCCGCCGTGCTCGGAACCGCTGCCGGCGGCCCTGCCGGTCGCGCCATCCTTTCGCATTTCTCAGTAATGGTCCAAGGCACCAGCCAAGTGTTTGCAGCAGGACCTCCGGTTGTTAAGCGCTCTCTCGGACAGACGATCACCAAGGAAGATCTAGGTGGGCCGGCCGTTGCCGTGAACAAATCCGGTGCGATCCACAATATTGCAGAAAGCGAGGACGACGCATTCGAGCAGGTCAAACAGTTCCTCTCTTACCTGCCGCAGAACGTCTGGCAGCTACCACCAATCGAAGACAATGGTGATCCGGTCAACCGATGCGATGAAGACCTCCTTCACGCTGTACCTGCGAACCGCCGTCACCCCTACGACATGCGCAAGCTTGTCAGCCACATTGTTGATCATGACTCTGGCTTTGAAATCCGACCGACCTACGGCCGCGCCGTGATCACGATGCTGGCCCGCCTTGGCGGACGTCCGGTCGGCATCGTCGCGAACAACCCGAAGGTCTACGCCGGTGCGATGGACGCGGACGCAGCCCGTAAACAGATCCATTTCATGGAGCTATGCGACACATTCCATTTGCCGATCGTCTTCCTTGTTGATGTTCCAGGCTTCATGGTTGGCCTTCAGGCCGAAGAGGCAGGAACGTTGCGCGAAGGCATGCGCGCTGTCTATGTCGCTGGCCAATTGAAGGTCCCAACCGTCACGCTCGTCATCCGCAAGTGCTATGGCATGGCCGGCATGGCAACCTGCAACAAGAACGATATTGACTTGAAATTGGCATGGCCGAGCGGCGAATGGGGGTCACTGCCCATCGAGGGCGGTGTCGCAGCAGCGTTTCGCAGAGAGATCGAGGCAGCAGACGACCCCAAAGCACGCGAACAGGAACTCGAAGCGGAGTTACGCGCTTACACGTCACCGTTTCGCACCGCCGAAGCCCTCGGCGTCGAAGAGATCATTGATCCACGCGAGACCCGGCCAATTCTATGCGAGTATGTAGCGCTTGCCGAAGAGCGTTTACGGATCGGGTTGGGACCACGCACCCGCGCAGGCGTGGCGCCTTAGCTTCAACAAAGTTAAGCTCTCTGTCAGGCTCTGAGACAACCATCGCGGTACAATCAATGCTCATCGCAAGGCCCATCTTTCGCAGCAAGCCACTTGTCGCGCTACTTTTCCTTTGCCTGCCTGTATGTCTCGCGCCATCCCGTGCTAACGAGCAGCCAAAGCCGCGCGACTGGATCAAACTCGCAATTGAAAAACTCTGTGGCAACGAACCGATTGAAGGTCTTCTGGCGCAAGAACAACTGCAGGGTGCCTGGCTTCTCAAAGAGACGGAAGGCAAACGTCGCGGCCAGATATTCCGCATCGAACAGCGCTTTTCGTTGCTGACAGGCGACGAACTACGCGTGGTAAGATTTCAGCCAGGCGGCCGCCTCCGCCGCTTTACAGCCGAAGTGCACCGACAGGCAAAGGACAAGCTGCAGCCATATCTGCAGGCAATGGCTGACGGAGCCTGCACCTTGCGGTCTGGACGCCGCATCATCCGAAGCTCATCCGGTCCATCGGTCAAACTGGAGCAGCTTGATGGTGATCTCACAACTGTGCGCTGGAGCGAAACACTCCAGGCACCTTGGCCGGCAGGCCAAGACCCTGGTGGACCGAGGGTAGCGATGATCGATTCTGGCTTGGCCTACGACATGGCCGTCTATCGCAATCGTCTGGCACGGGACGAAAATGGCAAGCCGCTGGGGTTTGACTATTGGGATATGGATGCCTGGCCTTACGATGGTGATACGTCACGCGGCGGCTTCTTACCCATTCGCCACGGCTCTGCCGTCGCTTCTGTGCTTGTCCGCGAGGCACCAACGGCCGCTCTCATTCCGTTGCGATATCCACGCCCTGACATGAATAGGATGGCCGATGCAATTACTCTCGCAGCACGCGCCGGCGCTCGCATCATTGCCATGCCATTGGGCAGTCGCAAGCCAAAGCAATGGTCAGCCTTCGCGAAAGCAATGAAGGCAAACCCGAATGTCCTAGCAATTGTCTCCGCCGGGAATGACGGGGAAGATATAGAACAGCGCAAAATCTGGCCGGCAGCCCTCGCGCTCGAAAACATGATCGTTGTGACCTCAGCGGACGCCTTCGGTCGCTTGGCCGAAGGTTCAAACTGGGGACGCCGGAGCGTCGATATCATGCTGCCGGCAGAAAATGTTCCGGTCCTCGACTTCCGCGGTGCGAAGGGCAAGGCATCTGGCTCAAGTTACGCCGTTCCACGCCTTGCCGCTCTAGCCGCAAGATTGCTAGCAAAAGAGCCGAAACTGTCGACGGCAGAGTTGAAGGCGAAGATCTTTGCCAGAGCCACGCCGTCACCTTACGAGAAGAACGTTGTTGCCGTTGGCTGGATCCCTGATCCCACGCGCGACTAGGCAAACGGAAAGTCTTCTGGCTTATCTCCGTCGCGGTTTCGGTGGCGGACGATCGATGAATCGCCGGGCTGCTTGTGCCTGCCTTGGATCAGCAGCTTCCAACTTGCTGTAGGCCTCTTCAGCCAATGCACGATCGCCACCCCATATACCGGCCTGAATGCCGAACCGTAGCAGTCGCGGATCTTTGGGGTCTGCCGACATCACCCAACGCGCATGGGACAGCATATCCTCAAACCGCCCCGCCAATTGCAGCGCCACGAGATAGGAAACCCGCGCGTTGATCGAGTTGGGGACTTGTTCGACAGCGGCTTTGCTGAGGGCAATCGATGCATCGTACTGCCGTGCAAAGGCAAGAAACCGAGACGCCTTCAAATGCTGACCTGGATTACGAGAGACCAGACACTGCGACTTAAGAGTTGCAACTACCTGAGGATCGGGCCGTTGGCCCCGACGCCGTCGCTTCGCCGCGTCGATGGCGCCAGCGCATTCTTCAAAGGACACTCCCAATTGCGATTGCAGCTGTTCGGCCCCGGTCGCGTTCAAACCTTCCATCAGTGCGCGTACTTGGGCCAACGGCACCGCTTCGTTTCGACCCTCTCCGCCACCAACAGCAACACCAACCAGTGTACCATTCTCATTCACCAGGGCACCGCCACTAACACCAGGTTGCATCTGTGCCGAGACGTGCAATCGGCCAAGCTCCGCGCCTTGAGCAGGTCTCGACCGCAACGGCCCGGGCTTGAACACGCGCACTTCTTTGCGCGCGACATCGGCACCAACAACAAACAAGCGTTTTGAACCTGCTGCCCCGGCTGTATTGTCTGAAAACTCCAGAACCAGACCATCCTTGGGCAAACCCTTGACCTGCAGCAGTGCCAGGTCCCCGGCATAGGTCGATGGCAGCACCTTTGCCACTAATTTGCCGGACGGAGTGAACACTTGCGCTGTCTTCCGTGCACCAACAACGTGCCGGTTCGTCACCAGCAAATCATCTGCGATGCGCACGGCACTCGCGATCGGATCGAAACTCTCGATCGGGAACACCGCCTGCCGGACGCCGCAAACCGCCTGCGGGTAGGGACAGTCAGCACCACTCTGCGCAGCCGCGGTATCGCTCCCTGAATTCTTCCTTGCCCCGGCATCCGACGGGAACGAAAACTTGGCTGATCGCCTCTGGCCTGCACGTTCGTAGACAATCTCCACCGATCCGCCAACGCGAACCAGCGCAAGAGCGGACAAGGCACTTTTGGGATTGCGTACGATACGTCTACCGACCGAGCGCAGTATATCGCCTGCCTTTAGGCCAGCGACGGCCGCCGGACCGCCGGCGGCAACATCAATGATATTCGCACCGTGACCGTTGGTGCGAGCCCTTCTCGACAATGGCGAAAGCCGCCAACCTGCCTTCACATAGTCAACCCGGCCGTCGTCTTTCAGATCCTCCACAACCCGTCGCAACAACTGCTCGGAGACGGCGAAGTTTACGCCGATGTTCGTGTCACTCTTTGCAGCGAAAATGGCTGACATCATACCGACCAACCGGCCGTCTGAATCCACCAACGCGCCACCGGAACTCCCTGGGTTGGCAGCCGCATCCGTCTGCACGAAATCTTCAATAGCATTGAAACCGGCGTGACTGACATCAAGAGCTGACACGACACCACATGTCACCGAGAGGTCGAGACCATAAGCGTTGCCAATCGCGCAGACCCGTTGTGAGACAGCAGGACGTGGTGCAGCCTTGAAGGGTTTGAGCGAGGCATTCACCTTGATGAGTGCAATGTCCGATGCTGAATCGGATCCAACGAGCTTTGCTGGTAGGATCCTGCCGTCAGCCAATCGGACGTCAATGCGCCGAACGGCCTTAAGCACGTGCGCCGCCGTCGCAATCAAACCATGACTGTCGACAACAATCCCGCTGGCCTCAGGAACCTGCCCACGCCCCTGTCCGGCTTGAACCGGCGCACCCGCCCGCACGGGCAAGATCGAGACAACAGATTGAATGCTCTCGCCAATGTTCGCTTGAGCCGTCGAGACGCCCATCAAAACCAAAGCGAGAAGCAAAACGTGAAAAGACAGTCTGTGCATAGGAGATTAATCCAGTTTACGATGCCGGCCCATCCTAGCACCAAACGAACCGCCGCGGTGGTCATTCACGATCACGCCACTGTCACTTGCTCACCGCCGCGCTCAGCTGACTCGTAGATCGCACGGATCAAAGCAACCGCCCGCCGACCCTCGCGGCCATCGACAAGCGGCGCTCGCCCGTCATTGAGAGCCGCCAGCGCATCTTCGAAGTTGCGTTGGTGCCATGTGAAGTCAATGGCTTTGGGATCGGCCGCACCGGCCCCGGCGACATCGGCATTCAGTCCATGATCCAACAGGATCATCTGATCTTCCGGACGCTCATCCTGAAACTCCCAGACGCGAAACTTGTCATCGGCCATGAAGACTGAGCCGGCACTCCCACAGATCTGGATTTCTGCAGCGTGACCCTCGGCCGACCAACACGCGGTCGAGCCATGAATTGTTCCGAACGCACCATTTTCAAACTCAAGCATGGCCACACCGACGTCTTCGACTTCAATGCCGGTGTGTGCTGCCAATCTGGTCTGAGCACGGACATGGCGCACGTCACCCATCAGATGCAGCAGCAGATCAATGGTGTGGATCGACTGGTTCATTAAAGCTCCACCGCCATCCAGGGCCCACGTTCCGCGCCACGCCCCGCTGTCGTAGTAGGCCTGATCGCGCCACCACTTTATCGATGCGTCGGCCATCACGATCGTGCCAAAGCGATCATCATCGATCGCGCGCCTCAACAAACTGGTGGCTTGATTGAATCGTCGCGGAAAGATGCCAGCGAGCATGACGCCAGCGCTCTCACAGGCGGCAATCATCTCATCAACGCGCCCGGTCGTAACCTCGAGAGGCTTTTCACAAATAATGTGTTTCCCGGCCTGAGCCGCAGCGATAACGGGATCGAGATGCGCACCACTGGGCGAGCAAATCGTGACAAGATCAAGCCCGTCATGGGCGAGAAATGCCGCGAAGTCTGTATAGGCGGCACAGCCATGCTCAGATGCAAAACTCTCAGCCGCCTCAGGCCGCCGCGCAAAAATAGCAACGAGTTCTGCATTGTCCATCGCTGCGATCGCCAAGGCATGAAACTCGGCGATCATGCCGGCGCCGACGATACCAAACCGATAGATCTTTTCCGCCATTGCGCGCCATCCCTCTCAAGCCCTGCGAGATGACAGCATTCTACTAACAATCAGTCGGAAAGCACAAAGCCTTCATAGTCGCCGTCGACGACTTCTCTTAGCTTCTCGGTGTATTTGTGGACACCACCAACATAGGGCATGAAAACCCGCGGTTTTCCTGGAATGTTCGCGCCGGTGTACCAGGAGTTGGCCAGCGGATAGAGGGTCGAGTCTCCAACCTCGACGACATGCTGTGTCCACCCTTGTTCAGCAGCGGCTGTCGGCTCGATAACGTCGTGCCCCTTGTCCCGCATCATGTCGATGCAGTTCGCGATGAAATCGACGTGCTGTTCGCAGGACAGGATCATCTGGCTCTTCACGCCCGGACTGCCAGGGCCGGTGACCATGAACATGTTCGGAAATCCATGAATCATGATTCCCAAGTATGTCTGCGGTCCATCCTCCCACTTTGACTTGATCTCAAATCCCTCATCCGTGCGAATGTCGATTTCCTTCATGGCACCGGTCATCGCATCGAAACCGGTTGCGAACACCACGGCGTCAAATTCGTAATCGGCGTCCGATGTTCGAATGCCGGCGGCAGTCAGATACTCGATCGGCGTCTTGCGGGCATTCACCAGCGTGACGTTCTCACGGTTGTAGGTCTCATAGTAGTCGGTATCCAGGATCAAACGCTTGGTACCGATGGGATGATCATTCGGGCACAGCGTTTCCGCCACATCCGGGTCTTTGACTGTTTCCCGAATGCGCGCACGGACAAAATCTGACGCGGTTTTGTTCGCAGCTTCATCCAGAAGCAGGTCGGTATAGGAAAACAGAAAACTGATACTGCCGCCCTCGGCCCACTTGGCCGCATACTGTGCCTCACGCTCGTCGGCGGTTGCTTCTTCCGCTGTCTTCTGAGGTGGCGGATAACCGGCAATCCCGAAAGGCGTGTCATAGGCAGCCGTGCGGCGCTCAGGGTATTCGGATTTATGCTTTCGTTCCTTTTCAGGATCCAGCGGCGCATTGCGCGCCGGCAAACTGAAGTTCGCGGTCCGTTGAAACACGTGCAGATGCTTGGCCTGCTTGGCTATGTGCGGAATAGATTGCACACCGGAAGAGCCAGTTCCGATGACCGCAACACGCTTGCCGCTGAAATCTACACCGTTCTTCGGCCAAAGCCCCGTGTGATACGTCTCGCCCTTGAATTCTTCGATGCCTGGAAACTTCGGAACCTGTGGTGTTGAGAGATTGCCCGTTGCCATAATGCAGAATGGCGCAACAATCGTTTCACCTGTTTCTGTCTTAAGGACCCATTCCTTGCCGGCCCGATCAAAGCTCGCCGATTGGATGCGCGTTTCCAGCTGCACGTCCTTCATCAAGTCGAAACGCTCCGCGACGTGGTTCACGTAGCGCAGGATTTCAGGTTGCGTGCCGTAGCGCTCGGGCCATTTCCACTCCTGCTGCAAATCGTTGTCGAAAGAGTAGGAGTACTCCATGCTCTCGACATCGCAGCGACATCCGGGATAACGGTTCCAGAACCACGTTCCGCCAACGCCGTCCCCCGCTTCAAAGGCACGGACCTTCAATCCAGATTTGCGCAACCGATGGATCGCATAAAGGCCTGCCACACCGGCACCTACAATCGCGACGTCCAATCGTGTTGCATCTCCAGGAATATCCTTCGCCATCACGTCCTCCGACAACCCTATCGTCCAACCCGCGCATCTCGAATACTTGCCGAGTATGCGATCACAACGGACGTCACAACAGTATATCAAAATCGAAATCAGCCCACGGATCTCAGTTGCATAGGCCAGCTCATGTTGGATTGGAATTCAGCTTGCCCCCAAATTCCGCCGGAGCTATAAAACGGGTCCGCCAACACTCAGAACTAATCTCACGCGTGGTCTGACGATTAGTGGTGGAGTAGCGGAGCGTAGCGCAGTCTGGTAGCGCACCTCGTTCGGGACGAGGGGGTCGCAGGTTCAAATCCTGCCGCTCCGACCAACACAAACAAACATTCTTTCGCGCTTTCAGATCTCGGTCGCACATCGAAGGTTCGAAACCCTGACGGCAGATACTGCAAGGCCGCCACTGAGAACCCCGACTTATTGTTGATCGCGATCAACAGACCGCAGCATGCGCTCGTCATGACCGAACTCCCTCCGCCATCAACAGTTCATGCTGCTCTACGCAGTGGAGACCGACGCGTAACGTGAGCGACACCGGCTCTGTCTCGCTCGGTCAGCAAATAGCCTGGTCAGGCACTTCAAACGTCACTCGGAACCAACCGAAATACTTCGCAACGGCGAAACAAAATCCAGAAGAACTAGCTTTTCCCTTCCGGTATGCGGAGAGGTGCCCAGTGCACTGATCTGTGCTAGCTCGACTCCATGGGGACACTAACAACGACTGACACAACTCTATTTGGCGACAGAACTTCCGCCGGCATTGCAGCCCGGCTCAAGATCTCTCGCGATGTATTAGGTTTTTCGCAGAAGGAGTTTGCCGACAAT
Organism: Hyphomicrobiaceae bacterium; assembly: GCA_965247245.1. Lineage (GTDB taxonomy): Bacteria > Pseudomonadota > Alphaproteobacteria > Rhizobiales > Hyphomicrobiaceae > Tectiglobus. The sequence goes on from CBDFGV010000003.1 coordinate 708,389, forward strand.
GCCGAAATTACGCGCACCAACTACAACCACGCTGAAACAGGGCGCCATCGACCATCGGTCAATATTGCCATCAAACTTCGCGACACGTACGGGCTGACGCTAGACTGGATCTACCTTGGCGACGTGGGATCGCTCCAGCACCGCCTCGCCGAGGCAATCAAGAAAGCCCACATCCACCGGAACCAGTTGAAAGGGCAACGCAACCACCATCGATCCGCGCAAGTTGATGAGAACTGATACGCTCCTGGACCGCTAACTAAGCCACATGCGCAACAATCGGATGCAAGCGACGCGTCGCGGCACTTTAAAGATCGTGCTTCAAACAAAACGATACGTCACGAGCGAAACACGACACAAGCATTCCTATCGCGCTACAACCGAACCTCGCTGTTTCGCCTCGAATGCTCGGCCTCGAAACCCAGGCAACCATAAGGCCGGGCCAAATCCGCGACCACCTCAAACCAAAATAAGTGGAGGTGAGCGCCACAGCGACATGTGATCGCGTTCAAGTGTTTTTTTCCTATACAAACGATAGAGGCACTGGATTTGATCCAGCATTTGTATACGGCGCAGTTCCTGTATCATGCTGAATCCGACCAAGAAATAGTCTGACCGCCGGCACCCTCAGCTATCCAAGATGATACAAGGGGCGTCCCATGTGGGGCTAGAACGAGCGCACTCGTAGAGCGTTGCGCCTTGCCTATAGATCAGTGCGCCCATTGTGAATGACGGGCTGAGCATCTTGATCAAACGGGGCACAGCCGACTTTGACAACGCCGCCCAACCACAAGTTGAGACACTTCTCGTGACCTTAGGATTGAAAAGCCAAGATATATAAACTTATCTGATAAATTCGATCGAGCTTTAAAACTCAAATCATTTGGCTGAGCAAGTCACTGTAGATTAGGATGAAATCAATTGACCAGCGGTCCTTGATGCTCTGCTACAAGTGGCAATTGCGGCCCCATCAGAGCAATCCGGAACGCTTATCCACTCGCCCCACGCTGACTCAGATTATCGCCGTCTTCATCATCATTTTCGAAACGAACAGCATGATAGGCGCGCGCCATCTCCAACATTCCGCGCTTGACCGTTTCATCGTCCATTTTTGATAGCAGGCGCACGATTTCGGCAGTCATTCTATCCGAAAATAACTCAATCATATCATCGGGATAGGCGTTCACAAGGCCAACCCCATCAAGAAAATACGCTGACGGCACATCCAGCACATAACCAAACTGGACAATCCGGGACGCGCGTATGCTGCTGATGCCGGTTTCGTACTTATGAACTTGCTGCGGTGAGATATGGCAGCGGTCGGCCAGATCTTGTTGGCTCATGCCAAGCATTTCACGTCTGGCGCGAAGGCGCTTCCCGACGCTGACATCGACCTCTGACGCACTTCTGGGCTTAAGTCGAAAATCTCTGGATTCCAAATTAGACAAAACGTTCCCCGCCCTGGATCGAGAATTACCAACTCATATTAGTTAACGCACAATCCACTCAACCTGCAGTTTGGGTCAAGCGGAATTAGCCAAGATTCAAAGTTTCACACCGCAATTGAAGTAGACGACGCTAGTTTTTTCTACCTCAACGAAAGAGAGACTAGCGATGACAATCACCACACGCACAATCGACAGATTTCTCGCAAAAGTTGATATTCCCATTGGCCCGACAGAGCTCATCACCCGTGTCATTATCAAAGGGCTTACTGCAGCTGCAAACCGCGGCGTTTTTCTCGAGCTGACGACATTCGACGAACTGATGTCGGTCAACAGCCAAAACCTCGATAGCTGGCGGCCGCTCTCAACAAGCTGGCAACCCGGTCTTGGCCATGCCGACAACAGTACAGGTTACGTCATCATCGGGCGCAACGCTGACGGGCAGATCATGACGACGACAGCAATCCAATACCTGGACTGGAGACATACCGACTTCAAATCCGAAGCCGAAAGTCTGCGCTTCTTCTATGTCAACCCAGCGCGGGATGCAGCGCCGGGCGAAGCGTGCGAAGTTGGCGAGGAAGGGCAAGGCGCCTTGTCAGAGCGTACATTACACACCGGCGCAGGTTGGTTTCACAGTGACATGCGCGGTCGACAGCTAACCAATATCATTCCGCGGGTTAGTCGTGCCTACGCCACCGGTCGTTGGGCCATCGACAGCGCATTTGGCGTGATCTCCGAGTACAACTGTTCACGCCAGTTCCATAAGCGTATTGGCTTGATCGAAGACGTTGCGCCCGTGACGTTTGTGAATTCACCCAGCTATCCGGATCAAACAGTCAAACTGCGCCTTGTCCGGATGTCACTCGATGAGATCTACAATGATAGCGTGCGCTTCCTGCTAGACTTCGACAGTGACGCTGCGATTAATCAGCGGAGCGCTCAGTAGCTCACGGCCACCATCATCAGTTTCAACAGGAAGAATGAGGCGGGTGTAGATGTGATGCACCAGTGAGCCATTCTTGCCGCCGGCGATCACAGCCTCAACTTCCGAAAAGTCGGGCTGGCCAACCACCAATGCCTGGCGATAGGTGTTTGCAATCCAGGCCCCATAGCGCATATCAGGTTGGATTTCGACAGGATTGCCGCGGGAGTGTTCGGCCCATTTGTCGTCCTGATAGGTGATGAGCCCTTTTCCGATCTCCTTGAATTGCAACGCCCCGGTCTCGTTGCTGCGAGAGATTGCGAGATACTTCCCGCCTGTAATTTCGCTGATCTGTTCGCGGCAACGCTGGATATCAATGCGCCCAGAATGTGCTTTCCAGAAATCGAGCAGAGCCGCATGCGGCTGACAGTGCTCAATACTGGAGATGGACCGGGGCAGCATGAAATAGCGATCATGCAGCTTCTCGGCATGCTCCAGTTTCAAGGACAAAAACCGTTTGGCAAGCGCGCGCGCGCCCCGAACAAACTCATAGTGCCACTGACCATCGTACCATGCGAGGGTTGCCCGCACGCCGCTGTGACCTTCAATCAGTCCGATTGTTGCAACATAGCAGTCGTACTTCAGCTGTCCGGGGGCAAAGCGAAGCGTACAGCCTTTTGCTGAGCTCGAAACCTCGACATACCCATGATTTCTCACGAGATAATCAGGCAGAACATCGCTGTCGATACGTGAATTATACTTCAATCTCAGCCGACCGGATCCGGTGTCCCAGACCATGCCAGTGGGGTCAACAAGCTTGGAATTCATTCTGCCCGCGCTCAAATAATTGCAGCCCGCATAAGCCAACAGAATTATCACAACGTCTATCGCTGTCTACATAATGGCGATGCCCGACTGACTACGCCTGGCAGCGACAAACACGTTGCTCCCTGTAGAAACTACTTTCCACTGACAACTGCTTTGGACTACTAACGATTGGTAAGATAAGAGGAATCGCGGCTTTGATTCGAGCAATCAACCCTTGATAGACGCGCTATATCGGCTTCAACCAGTGCGCAAAAGCCTCATAATTAAGCCAGCAACAAAGGTGTGGAAGATCACGCCAAACGTCAAAAAGCAACCAACAGCATGACCGATCTTAAGTTTCGCACCGAAATCGATTTCGAATACGCGGTGCCACGCGAAGTTACCACTGGGGTGACAAGAATTGTTGCCAACAACCCAAGCGTCTTCACGTTCAAAGGCACCAACACATACATCCTGGGTCAGGGCAACGATCTGGCACTGATTGATCCAGGCCCGGAAGACGATCCACATTTCAATGCGATTATGGCGTTCATTGGTGACCGGCAGCTTTCACATATCCTGATAACGCACACACACCGCGACCATATTGACGGACTGGAACGCCTCGCCAGCGCTACGGGCGCGAAAGTCTGTGGTTATGGCCGAACGGCCTTCGACGGCGACGCACTCTCAGCCAGTCCATCCGGCGCTGAAGCCTATGAACTCGCGTTTACACCCGACCAAAAGCTCGTCGACGGCGATGAGGTTTCCGGCAGCGATTGGGCCGTGAAGGCACTCTTTACACCAGGTCATGCTCCCGACCACTTGAGCTTCGAGCTGATAGGCCGAAAAGTCTTGTTCTCGGGCGATCACGTGATGGGCTGGAACACCAGTGTTGTAGCACCACCAGAAGGCAACATGACTGACTACCTTGCCTCCCTCGAAAAGTTGCTCGATCGGCAAGACGACGTCTATTTCCCAGGACACGGCGGCCGTATCGAACAACCGCAGCGCTTTGCCAAAGCCTATCTTGTCCATCGCAGATGGCGCGAACAAGCGATCTTGTCTGCTATTCAGGACGGCAACGACAACATCGCAAAGGTGGTGGCCGTCGTTTACAAGAATTTGGATGCGCGTCTGGTGCGTGCTGCATCACTATCCGTCCAGGCCCACGTCGAGCATCTGGCCGAACTGTCCAAAGTGCGCCTGGAGCAGCCGGTCACATTCGATTCAAAAATCACGGTGACTTAGGCCGAACCAAATCTGACGCCCACCCATCAACTACTGCGAAGTTCCCTGACGCCGTGAACGTTGACGCCGGGCACGCGCCCCCGCCGGCACACTCGCCTCGACGCGCGCGACAATCTCGGTGCGCAGATCACGTATCCGCCCGGCATTTGCACCAAAGTCTGACTCACCGAACCGCGATGCAGAACGGATATCAACCGCACTACCGCCCCTCACCGCGCGAACTCTGACGACCACATCGTCGTAGAAGCCCAACACCAGAGTCCGGTCAACCGCTTCCAACTGACCAAAGTCCCGCCCGCCCGTACCGAAAGGTATCTCGCCCTGCAGGATCATGCGCTTGCGCTGCAAGGCCTTGCGGACCAACTCCATAACCGCTTCAGGCGATCGCTGAACCCGCAAAGTTCGCAAGTCCGGATACGATTCCTTCTGAACCGTCGCAAACTCCTGACGGTAGACCGTATCATGCGAGCCTGGTGGTCGCTTCTCAGCTGCAAAGACGAATAGTGGTGGATCGGCGAGATCAGTCGCAACGTCGTTGATCCGCGGATAGTCGCCAGCCTTGACCAAAACGCCCATTGGCCAGGCCAATAGCAGAACAGAAATCACCATCCCAGTGACAGCGTTGGATCCTCCGGCCCATCCCCGCTGCCAAATCCGCACTAGTGCAAACAGTCCGATCAACAATGCAAGGCCACACCCAATGAATGACAAGGCAAAGAGATTGAGGGCAACGGCAGTCGGCATGCCAAACAAACGATGAAACAACGCCGTCAACACAACTATTGCTGTCGAGAAGAGTGCAAGGCGAATCGTCCACACACTGGACTGGATCGCACGATTATCCTCAATAAAGGCAGTGCTCTGCACCATTGCATACACCCATTTTCGACCGGTGCCGGCTGACGACCCGGACACCACAAGCTTTGCCAAAGTCTACAAGATTCAATCAAGGGATGACAGCAGATCACAGGTATGCTCCCATGCCGGACAGTCATACCGAACCGCGGCGCCAAAGGGAAACGCCAAGCTCGCCCGGCCCGTGTCACTCAACCGTTCTTTATCAATGGTCCAGTCATGAATCAGCTTACCAACTTCCAAATGCGCGACGTCGACGCTTTGCTCCACCCTACAACCAATCTCGCCGCCCACCGCACAACCGGTCCGCTGGTCCTAGATCGCGCGGAGGGGGTTCACGTATGGGACACAAGTGGGAAGAAGTACATCGAAGGTTTGGCAGGGTTGTGGTGCACAGGTCTTGGATACGGCAACCAAGAACTGGTGGAAGCCGCCCGCGAACAAATGAGCAAACTCTCGTTTACTCACCTGTTCGGCGGCCGCAGCCACGAACCGGCCATTGAACTGGCAGAGAAACTAAAGGAACTCGTTCCGACGCCAACCTCCAAGGTGTTTTTCACCTCATCGGGTAGCGAAGCCAACGACACACAGATCAAGCTGGCCTGGTACTATAACAACGCACGCGGAAAACCAAAAAAGAAGAAAATCATCGGCCGCATCCGCGGTTATCATGGCGTCACCGTCGCTGCCGCTAGTCTGACTGGCCTGCCGATATTCCACGCCGATTTCGACATTCCGTTGCCAGGCTTTCTCCATGCCGACTGCCCGCACCATTACCGAAACGCGGAGGCTGGTGAGAGTGAAGAAGATTTCGCAACACGCATGGCGGACAATCTCGAGCAGCTTATCTTGCGCGAAGATCCCGATACGATCGCTGCAATGATTGCAGAACCGATTCAGGGCGCCGGCGGTGTCATTATCCCACCGAAAACCTACTTCGCCAAAATCCAGGAGATCCTGAGAAAGTATGACATTCGCCTGATTGCCGATGAAGTCATTTGCGGCTTTGGCCGCACCGGCAATTGGTTCGGTAGCCAGACCTACGAGATCGAGCCAGACACCATCTCGATGGCAAAGGCTATCACGTCAGCATACATGCCGCTTGGCGCTGTGACAGTGTCCGAGCCGGTCTACGATGCTCTCGTCAGTGAGAGTGAGAAGCTCGGGATGTTTGCTCATGGCTTTACGTACTCTGGCCATCCGGTTGCATCCGCGGTCGCTGTCAAGACAATCGAAATTTACGAGCGCATCAATATTGTCGAGCATGTTCGCAATGTTTCACCGATCTTCCTCGATCGCTTATCGAAGCTGTCCGATCACCCGCTCGTCGGCGAAACGCGCGGAACTGGATTGATCTGCGGTATCGAACTGGTGAAGGACAAGTCGACGAAGGAAAGCTTCGATCCAAAGAGCGCTGTCGGCGCAAAGATCGCGCAGTTTGCCCAGGATGAAGGCCTGATCTCACGCGCTGTTGGTGGCGATACACTCGGCTTGTGCCCACCGCTCGTCATCCAACCGGACGAGATCAACGAAGCGTTTGACGCGATGGAGCGGGCACTTAATCGCGGCCTCAACTGGGTTAAGCAGGACCTCGGGATAACCATTGCCGGATAACGCACGAATGCGCGGCCTTGCTCTTATTCCCAGTCTGCGACAGTGGACTGCCTGCCTCATGGTGCTGTGGGTGCTCGCCCCAGCATCTGCTCATGCACAGAACTACCAATCGGCTTCACCACCAGCCATCAAGCAGCTGACAATAGCCGCCTGGGTTGTTCAACTTGCCTCCGATGAAAGCACATCACAAGACGGCAATGCCAAAAGGTCAACCTGGCGAAACACTTTCGGGCAGGAACGCAAAACAGCACGATGGCGCAAGCTCGGCAAGCGCAGTATCGACGCCGACATTGTTGTCCTGAAACGGTTGAAGTCGCTGGCAGATGTTCGTCGACTGTTCCCCGCACGAACCCATCGAGTGATCGCCTCGCGCGCGGCACTCGCGAAAGTAAGTCGTTCAACCGAATTGATTGCAGGTGAAAAGGTCAAACCATCTCCCTTCACCTATGAGACCTTCCCGGCCATTGCCATCCGCCGCCGCCGCGGGCTGCGCATCACTGCCATCCGGCACATCACGACCCAAACAATAGGCACCGGTATTGCGCAAACTGGCAGCCCACCAAGACACATCGCGCTCGCCGCCCGCATCCACGCAACTGGCCGCTTCATTTGGGTGATGACACCCATCGTTGATGTCACCTGCACAATCACTGATCAGGATCGCAGCGATTGCCCCACTGGCAAACCACCGATCAATCAAATTCATCGCTGGCTGCGCACGTTCACCGATCAAAAGACACCCATCATCATTGCCACGACAACCGAGCGACCGGCACAGAGACAATCTGAAGACGGTGAAGCTGATAAGGAAGCAGCTAAAGACGCCAGTCAAAAAGCAGCAGCAAAATCCAGATGCAAGAGTAGCCAACGCCCAACCATCGTAGCAGCCGACAAACTACCGGCAGAGCTGGTGGAATTGGGCGAACTGAAGCCGTCGGCTGATCGACCCTGCGCCGCCATCGCCCAACTCAACTACAACGACTGATACTTGAGTTCTGAACAGTTAGCGGAGAAAGGGTGATGCCCCTCATCGCCACAATCAAACGTGCTGACCACCGTTGATGTGCAGCTCCGCACCGTTCACGTAACTCGACTGCTCGGTACAAAGGAAATAGATCGCCTTGGCAACTTCCTCCGGTTCACCCATCCGCCGCATAGGAATTTGCTCTTCAACAATCCGCTCGGTACCAGGAGAGAGGATGGCCGTATCTATCTCACCTGGAGAGATCGCATTAACGCGGACGCCGCGCTGTCCAAACTCATGCGCCATCTCTCGTGTCAAAGAGGCCAACGCGGCCTTCGACGTAGCGTAAGCTGCACCTGCGAACGGATGCACCCGGCTCCCAACAATCGAGGTCACGTTGACCACGGCACCCTGTGCACTCTCCAGCTCAGACAGCAAACCGCGCCCAAGCATGATTGGGCCAAAGAAATTCACCTGGAACACCCGCTGCCAATCATTGATGTTGGTGTCGATGGCGCCGAGACGTTCCCCTTCCGGCCCCTTTGGACTGATCGCAGCGTTGTTCACCAACGCATTGAGCTGTCCTTGATTGTCCGTCAGGCGCTCCTTCATTTCAGCGATGGCTCGCTCAGTATCCGCCTGATCCGCCAGGTCGACCTGAATATGATCTTCCGGCCCCATCTCCCAGGGGCAGTTCTCAGGAAAAGGCTGCCGCGAACAGGTAATCACCCGCCAACCAGCGGACGAAAACCGCTTAACGGTCGCATGGCCGATCCCACGCGAAGCACCTGTCAGGATGAGAGTTTTCCGAGGCTGGTTTGTCGACCCAGGCATAAGGGTTCACCACAATAATTGACCCGCGGTACAGCGCACCGCGGGCCGACATTATACCAGCTTGATGACTGTGTCTTTACTGGAAGAGACCCAGCACGCCACCTTCACCCCACTTAATTTTGACTGACGCTGTGAAGATATTCGCCTGGGACTCCGTGTCCGCAACCAAAGTAAACGCCTTCGCGGCATCGGCCGCAGGTTCACGATCCAAAGTCGCATCTTCAAAGATGATATGCGTATAAGCGAAGTCAAACGACATATGTTTCGAATAATTGTAGGTCGCGCCGACGCTCAACCACACCCGGTCACTATCAGGCACCTGCGGCAACCGCTGACTCGGATCCTGAATTGGCGAGATCTCGTAAGCCACACCACCGCGGAGTGTGAGGGCGGGCGAATAATCATACTCGGCACCAAGCGCAAAGAACCAACCATTGTCCCACTGAAAGTCAAACGATCCGATGGGCTGACCATTGACGATAATGGGATGCACATCGAGGTGTTCCCAATTCGCCCATTCGACGGTTCCCAACAACCGCAGATTAGGTGACAAGGCCTGACGGATACTCAGGGTCACCAGCTCCGGCGTGTCAACATCAAGCGTGAACTTGTTCTTCGATCCGCCAACGGTGAATTGGTCGCCTTCGATGTCATGTTCGACAGCAGAGCGGAAGCCGATGCCAATAGACGTCCCCGCAGATGGCTTAAGCAGAACACCCGCGGTGAAGCCAAACCCGACATCATCACCATCCAGGACTGAATTTGGCACTCCTGTTGTGGTCACAGTTCCAGTTTGAAACAAACCGCTCGCCGTCTTGAAACTCAAATGTGCATACTGGACCTGCACACCAACACCAACGAAGACGCCCTTCGCGACTTCATACGACATCATCGGATTAGCGTTGAGTGTGAACAGTTTTGCTGAGCGATGATGCAACCTGAAAGCTGAGTCATCATCGTCAAGCTCGTTGCCAAGACCGAATGGTGCGTTGAGTGCTAAGCCCGCAACAAGTTTATCGTTGATACGGTACGATGCATAACTAGCCGCAACCATTGCTGGGCGATCATTAGTGACACTATCCCCTGGACCAACACCAGTCGGTGTTGTTGGGCTAACCAGCGTCGGAATCGTTGTTGGCCCAGTTCCAGCAACACTCGTATAGTCGGTCTCACCGAAAATCAAAGCAGCATGACTTTCCGACTGCATGCCTTTACCGGCTTCGCCTATCGCAGCCGAGTTCCAAAAGGCCGAACTCAGGCCGCCGCCTGCTGCAGCGCCTGCAAACGATGAGCCTTGGAATTGTGATGATTGTTCCCGGACTGCGAGACCGCCGGCTGTTGCCTGCATACTGCCAAGCGAGACACCGAAAAGTGCTGCCGAACAACCAGCCGCAGCAATGACCTTACTCAGACGCATACTTCCCCCGTAACACTTACGCATCGGTCTTTCAGAAGCCGATTTACAGACATAAGACTGTCACAGAGTAGAGATCAGCAGAACTGGACAAGGCAAATCACGAAGGCCACAGAACACTGATCACTTGCAGAAACCACAGCGCCCGTGGCGCATTCGTCACACTTTACATCCATAAGCTGAAATTGAGCTTTATGCACACGTTGAAAGCGGACGCGAATAACCGTCACGCCACTAATGCAAGAAATGAAAAAAGGCAGCCCGACACGTCGCGCTGCCCAACTGCTGGAGGGTGCCGCTGCGGTCAGGCAGACTGCACCATTGCGACCAGATCAATCAAAAGCACCGATCTGGCGCATTGCGATTGAAGCAGCGCCGCGCGCACCGACCAGGATAGGGCGCGAATTCACAACGGTTCCAACACCGCCGCCGCCAGCGCGCGCAGGCATTCCTACGGTGACGACGCACACGCACCCATCGGCATCCAGGACCAACATGGCGATGGCGGAGCCCTGTGAATGGCCCGATGACGCCTCTGCGATGACAGAAGTGAACATTCTGCAGCAACGATGATCCAGCCGTGCTGGAATGGCCTTGAACAGCAGCCATGCCGCCAACCGGCGCGGCTTGGGCAAATCCAGTCATCCCAGCCACGGCCAATCCTACAACAGCAAAGAAAGCAAACAATGATCGCCTAAGTCGATTTCCCATAAACTCTCCCCTTCTCGGCGACGAACGTCCAACATATGCACCGGGCTCAAGGCCCGGTTGCGCCCCCGCGAGCGCGCAACCCAGAGAGCCCAGACAAGCTGAACGCTACCTGAACGTCAGACATTGCCGACATTCGGGCACAATCGCGGTGAAAAGCGGAATTCGAGTTGGATCAGGGAAACAAGCGATCTTTGCCCCAGCCAAGCTCCATCGAGCCGCGCCGAAACACGACACGTTCGTGGAGGCGGAACGGACGATCGTGCCAGAATTCCATCTCTAATGGCACAACTCGAAAGCCCGACCAGTGAGGAGGTCGAGGGATTGCCCCAATTGCATACTTCGCTGTGTAGCCGGCAACTGCCTTTTCCAAGGCAAAGCGGCTCTCCAGTGGACGGGACTGTTGTGACGCCCAGGCCCCAATCCGGCTGCCGCGCGCACGGCTATCGAAATAGGCATCAGCCTCTTCCGAACTAACCTTTTGCACACCCCCACGAATGCGGACCTGCCGCCGTAACGACTTCCAATGAAACAGTAGGGCCGCTTTCTCCGCGGCCAGAATCTCGGTGCCCTTGGCACTTTCGTAGTTGGTATAGAAGACAAACCCCCGCGCATGCCCGAAATCAGCGCCATCAAGCCCCTTCAAGAGCACCATGCGGCAGTTCGGCAGCCCATCCCCATCAACTGTTGAAAGCGCCATTGCATTTGGGTCGTTGGGCTCATGTTTCTCGGCATCAGCGAACCACTCCTCAAAAAGACGGAATGGCTCATCTGACTCTGCAAAATCACCAGCCGGTGGTGCTGCGCCTGTATCCCAATCGGCCTCTGTAACGTTAGTGGTTTGCTTCTTCATGTTCATCACTATTCGTTGCATTTACTTCTGAAATCGGCCGCTCGTAGCAGACCTTGGTTCATTCTGAGACAGACCTTCAGTCGATGTTAACCCCATCGCGCCATACTCCGGTTCAGTTACCTCGTTTGTTGTTTCAAGAGTCGCGTTGGAGTGAGCCGTGATGCGTGAAGTTCCGATTATCAGTTATGTGTGTATGATTGCCACCGCAGTCTTCGTTACCCTGCTTGTAGCGCCGCTATCCCAGCCGGTGCTCGCTGATTCAGCCCTCAAAGAAGGCGGATCCAGTGAAATAGCTAAAACATCTGGCACATCAAAGCATACCACCACTCCGCGCTACTTACGACCGCAGGAAACCCTCGGTGCGCGAGACGAATTGGCCACCCTTGAAGCTGTTCATCGCGCGCTGACAGAAACCGCTGATGGTGAAACCTTTGTCTGGCGGGCAGCACATGGCCGGCTCAACGCAATCCTGCAGCCTACAGTTTCGTTTATGGACCGGCATCAGCGCGTGTGTCGACACGTGGTCATTATGCTTAATTCCGGCCTGAAATCCCAGCGCGCTGAAGGGATAGCTTGCCGCCTGGAGAGTGGCACCTGGTCACTTGCCGGTTGATGGATTAATCAGACTGCATTCGAACTGCGGCATTTGACCATAATCACCGACCTCAGACACCTAAAATCATCATGACTTCAGCAGGTTATCGATAATATGGCCTTGCTGTATCAAACCGCTTGCAAATTCCTGCCGAAGGCCTATCCCTGCTGGACCGCGTCCTGAGTTTGTGTAGGATGCGTATAAAACAGAACACAAAAGGGGACTGGGGCTGATGACAACCGACCGGGACGAACAGGCCATGCCGCAAGGCAACCTGATGACCGGCAAACGCGGCCTGATCATGGGCGTCGCGAACAATCGTTCGATCGCCTGGGGGATTTCGAAAGCCGTTGCAGCACAAGGCGCTGAAGTCGCGCTCACCTACCAAGGTGATGCACTGAAAAAGCGCGTCGAACCACTGGCGGCAGAGCTTGGCTCATCTCTAGTTTTGCCGTGCGACGTGACAGACGCTGCTTCGATGGATGCCGTATTTGCGACGTTGAAGGAGACGTGGGGCGGATTGGACTTTCTTGTCCACGCCATCGCCTTCTCTGACAAGAACGAGTTGGACGGTCGCTACGTCGACACGACAGAGGCCAACTTTTCGCAAACGATGCTGATTTCCTGCTACTCATTCACTGCTCTCGCGAAGCGCGCGGAGCCTTTGATGACGAACGGTGGCTCACTCCTGACGCTAACATACTACGGCGCCGAGAAGGTCATGCCCCACTACAATGTTATGGGAGTCGCCAAGTCAGCTCTTGAAGCTAGCGTTCGCTATCTGGCAGCTGATCTCGGCCAGAACGGCATCCGCGTCAATGCCGTGTCCGCGGGTCCCATCAAAACGCTTGCCGCCTCAGGCATTGCCGATTTCCGCTACATTCTGAAATGGAATGAGTACAATTCTGCTCTACGCCGCAATGTCACAATCGACGAAGTTGGCGGTGCTGGGTTGTACTTACTGTCGGATCTATCGCGCGGCGTCACGGGCGAGATCCACCACGTTGATTCAGGCTACCATGTCCAGGGCATGAAGAACGAAGAAGCTCCTGACATCTCCGTCGCGAAATAAAGAGCGCGGATCGGGGCGATCAGTTCAACTCCTCGATCCACGACGTCACAAGATTGAGCACTTCGGCTGAATTGTCATCCATCATCATCATATGCGTGTTGCCGGCGATACCTGCATCTGGCAACACCATCAAATCTGCGCGTCCACCCGAGTTGGCAAACGTGCGCGACCACGCTTTTCCCATGTCCAAGAGCGGCGGCAGGCCGGGCGTTGACTCCAGGTAGTCACCGTAAACAAGCAGGACCGGAACATCCTTGACCGCAACCGGACTGCTGGCAAATCCCGATGGTTCGACTCCAACAATAGCTGCAACACGCTCGCTGTCTTGCGCGGCCGCTTCAAATCCAATCTGCCCACCCTGGCTGTGGCAGATCACAATGCTTCGCCCGAGCCTCTCCAACACTTCAGCGAACGCAAGCGTCGCTTCAGCCGTTGTCGACGTCCAGCGCGGCACGAAACTGCGCACGAAAGCATCAAACGAACCAACCGGAAAACGGCAACCATCAAATCCCAGCCGATCGGAAAAACTCTCGCGCGCGCCGATGCGAAACAGCTGCCAGGCCTCTTGCGCCGTTCGCAGTAGAGCCCGATCCGGCCAGATCCCCTCAACCGCGCACCACCCGGCCCGGCCCCGCTCAACATTGTCAACGACATGCACCTCATAGCCAGCACTCACAAGCAATTGCAGCCATCCCGGCCGGCCGTCCGGTGTCGTCTCCCACATCGCACCCGACATCCCCCCGCCATGTAACAATACAATCGGTGGGCTGGTGTTCCGCTTCGCCGGCTTGAAGTACTGCACATAGGCATGCGCAATCGCATAACGGCCGTTGGGATCGTATTCGAAACTAGCAGTCGGCGTGAACTGGATGGTCTGGGTCGGTTGTCCATCGACATCAATCCATCTCCCACCAACAGTGTAACTACCGAAATCCTCAAGCGCGTATGTCAAAGCGATCCTCCGCGACCATGCATCCAAAACCCTTGTACCGAATATGCAGGTCCGCCATGTTTCACGTGAATCTTTTTAACACGCCGCGGAGTTCATCATGCCCTCAAATCGACAAGTCAAACTCATCGCAAGGCCCAAGCCCGGCCCTTTCACCAATGACATCTTCTCGATAGAGGACACACCGGTTGCCGATCCAGGAGAGGGCGAGTTCCGCGTCAAGATCGACTGCGTGTCACTCGACCCAGCCATGCGCGGTTGGGTCAATGATGCCAAATCCTATGTTCCACCTGTCGGTTTAGGCGAAGTGATGCGCGCCTATGCGGCCGGTCACGTCGAAGCATCCAACCATCCGAGCTTCAAGGAGGGAGATGCAGTCCAAGGATTGTTCGGCGTTCAACAGTACGCGACCTCCAACGGCCAGCATGTCGTGAAGGTCGATACGGCCAAGGCACCGCTGGAGCGCTGGGTCGGTGGCCTCGGCATGCCTGGATGGACCGCCTACTTCGGGTTACTGGATGTCTGCGAACCCAAGGCCGGAGAGACTGTCGTTGTCTCAGCTGCATCGGGGGCCGTTGGCTCCATCGTCGGGCAGATCGCGAAGATCAAGGGCTGCCGCGCCGTTGGCATTGCCGGTGGTGCTGAGAAGTGCGCATACATAAAGGACGAACTCGGCTTCGATGCGGCTGTTGACTACAAAGCAAACAACCTTGCAGCTGATTTGAAGGCGGCCTGCCCCGACGGAATTGACTGCAACTTTGAAAGCGTCGGTGGTGACATCCTTGATACTGTTCTTACGCAGATGAATGTCTTTGGCCGCATCGCAATCTGCGGCTTGATCTCTGGATACACGGCTACGGAATTGCCACCAGGCCCGAAGAACTTCCGCACCATTCTCACACAACGTCTACGTATGCGTGGCCTGATCGTCTTCGATTGGAATGACCGCATACCGGAAGCCATCGAGCAACTCGGCAACTGGCACGCTTCAGGTCAACTGAAGATTAGAGAGGACGTACGTCAAGGCGGCGTCGACGCGTTTCCAGATGTCGTCAATCTGCTCTATACCGGTGGCAACAATGGCAAGCTGGTATTGAAAGTCTAGAACCTATGAAAGATGGCATCACGCTGTACTTCGTCCGCCATGGGCAGACGACCTGGAATGCCGCGCGCCGCATCCAGGGCCAGCTTGAATCAGATCTGAGTGAACTTGGCCGATCGCAGGCAGCCAGCAATGGCCGGCGCCTGCGTGAGATCAGACCGGATATTGACTCACTACCATTCGTTGCAAGTCCGTTGCGGCGCTGCCGCAACACGATGGAAATCATTCGCAGCGAGCTTGGTCTAGACCCAAAGAACTACGCGACTGACGACCGCCTCAAGGAGATCCACTTCGGATTCCTACAGGACACCTATTGGCAAGATTTTGCACCTCAATATCCCGAGCACGCGGCAGCTCGAGAAGCCGATCCTTACAATTGGCGTCCAGATGGTGGTGAGAGTTATGCTGATCTCGCGAACCGCACCGCCGGCTGGATAGAGGAATTGGAGCAAGACACACTTGTCGTCTCTCATGGCGGTGTCAGCCGGGCGCTACGCGGCAATCTATACGACATTGATCCTGCGGAGATGACAGAACTGAAGGTTCCGCAGGACAAGATCCTTGTGTTACGCAAGTCTGATTACCAGTGGCTGTGATAGGAGTGGATCGACCAGAATGGTGCGTCGGTCCAGGCCCTGAAGCCGACCTCTATGAAGGATCACACCCGTGCAGCAATACTACACGCCGGATCTCGGCACAGACCCAAACAGTCCATTTGCACGAGATGCTGACGGCAAGCTCGTCCGCCGCTCCTTCTGGCTGGATATGAGCGACCGCTCCGTCGTACTTGCTATGACGAATGGCATCGGAGCGCACCTCTCCAACGACCAGAAACGAGCCCATCTGCACGACATCAGGCGCGAGCAACTCATTGATGACGTCTGCGTTCAGGAGATCCTGCCACCGGAGAATTAGACCTCGCCAGCCAAGTTTAAAGCTTGCAGCGCAACAATGATTGCTTGTTCCCCTGCCTTCAAAAGCGCCGTTCTTCATAGAGGCTGATCCGACCACAAGTTGAGCCCTGAATCCTAATTCAGGGCTCGCATGCGAAACAGCTCAATTGCCAGACTCTCTCAAGCATCGCCGATAGAGCCGGTACCAATACCTATTCCGGCTACGCCGCCATTTGGCGTAATATCCACCACAAGACCAAGACGCTCTTCCACGATAAGGCGTCCTATAACGGGGATACTGGCGGATGCGCCGCCAGTTCGCGCCAGGCGGATTGATCCGTGGTGGCAGGCGCTGGGCACGGAACGGTCGACCAACTCGCGGGAACCGTCGAAAGCCTCTTCTTTGGAATTGTACATCCTGCACAATCACGGATTGTCCTGCACCGCTTCCGGCCGTACTAGGCATCGCCGCCCTTCCAGGCAGACCACTTGTCAAGTATGCACTGGCCGCCAGGCACAGCACCGCCATCGCATTGAATTGCTTCATGCGTTTCTCCAGTTCTAAATGTAGTAGGAACGAGAGCAGCGAACTGCTCTTACATCGCCAGTCGCAAAAAACCTATGCAGCCGGACGGATGTTCTGATTGCTCGCGAAAAGGTTGTCGGGATCGTACAGAGCTTTGAGGCGTCTCAGCCTTTCAAGATTTCTGCCGTAGGCGCGATCTTCACTGCCCTCTCGCTCGGCAACGAAGTTGACGTACTGGCCACCATCCTCGTGTCGACTGAGAACAGCGCCGGCTTCTTCAATCCATCTCATGCACATGTCGTCGCCATCCGCGCTTTCCCAGCGTGCCCCAGGCGTAACAACAAAACCGACATCGCGATGAGGAAAGGCCGTCTCATCACTGGCTACATCTGCAATCTGTCCACCGAGCTGCGAGAATAGAATATCGCTCTGCGGCGTCGGCATTGACCTTGCCAGTTCAACCAAGGCATCAATCGCATTGTCGGATAGGGTCCTGAAGTTCCCAGACTTCCAGTAGTTGCGCATCCCTTTGGCGTAGGTCTCATCCAGGAACTGCTGTGCCTCAATGTAAGGCCGAAGGGCCACAGCCTCACCGAGAGGCTTCGCGAACTCGTGCAACGGCGCCAGAACTGCCTTGCCTTCTTCTGCCTCACCAACGAAGCACTGCATCAATCCGAGGACCTTCTGGCCATGATGGCTCTCCGATAAGAACGGAGCCGGCGGAGCCGTCATCAAGTCAGCCCAGACACAACAGGAACGCGGGGCTTGAGCGGCAAATTCACGGTACTGCCGAAGGACCTGGGATGCGTCCTCGAGTGCAAAGAACATCGGCCCGAACAGAACGTCTTTTGGCATATCATGCAGACGGAATGTGATGGCAGTCGCGACACCAAAGTTTCCGCTTCCTCCGCGCAGCCCCCAGAACAGCTCTGCATTCTGGACCGGGTCGACGACAATCAGATCGCCCTTGGCCGTCACCAGCTCGATCGACAAAACATTGTCGGCTGCAAGACCGTGCAAGCGCGACAGCCAACCGAAGCCGCCTCCCAATGTCAGACCGGCAACACCTGTTGATGAGACAACCCCGCCGGGTGTCGCAAGACCATGACGGATGGTGGCAACATCGAGATCATGCAATGTCGCGCCTCCTTCAACCGTCGCCGTCCGTGCGGCTGTATCCGTCGATACGGCATTCATGCGAGAAAGATCGATCATCAACATGCCGTCACCACTCGCTGTGCCAGCGATATTGTGGCCGCCTCCTCGTACAGAGATCTTCATGACCGAAGCTCGAGCAAAGCGAACACCGGCAACAACATCATCCTTGGTGACCGCTTGCAGGATCGCTGCCGGGCGCCGATCAATCAGCGCATTCCACAAAATTCGAGCGGCCTCGTACGCACGGCTCCCGGGCAGCAGCACTGTCCCATCCACATCCGACTGCAACTTCGCAAAATCAGGTTGGCTCATTGCTTTCTCGTTCAAGTTGAGCATCACATCTCGTTGATTTCGACAGCCACGTTGCCAACACCCACTGACGAAAAAAACTCACAAATGTGGAGTGCTACAGATTATGTAGTTGTTTGACATCCGCTCGCCTGGAATCCTACGCCGACTACTGGTCACTGAAGAGATTTTCCAATGAGCAAAAGTTACGGTCAATATTGCCCGCTGGCACTCGCAGCGGAACTGCTTTGCGAGCGCTGGACGTTGCTGGTCGTCAGCCGTCTAATCGATGGCTGCGTCCGCTTCAACGAAATCCATCGCGGCGTCCCACGCATTTCAGCAACCCTGCTCAGCAAGCGCCTGGCTGAGCTTGAACACGCCGGCATTGCTGTACGCAAGCCAGTCGAAAACGGGCGCGGATATGAGTATCACCTGACCGAAGCAGGCAAAGAACTTGAGCCGATCGTCATGGATCTCGCAGTCTGGGGACAGAAGTGGTCCAGAGACATGGTGGACGAAGACCTGGACCCGGCATTCCTGGCTTGGAGCATGCACACTCGGCTCAATACCGATGCGATGCCGAAAGGGCGCACGGTTATCGAGTTCGAGTTTGTCGGCATCGACAAGGGCTTCTCGCGCTTCTGGTTGGTTCACTTGGACGGTGTTGTCGACATGTGCATGAAACACCCGGGATTTGAAACAGATGTCAAAGTCATGTCGGACATCCGCCGCTTTGTTGAAGCCTGGCGTGGGTTTCGCTGCCTCAAGACCGAAATTGCCAACGGCAATATCCGACTTGAAGGCACTCAGAAACACAGGCGCGCATTGCCAAAATGGCTTGCGCTAAGCGCGCTCTCGCCGTTCCCTCGCAGACATCCTGGCGTTGAGGAAGCTCTGTGCCTAGAGCGCGTGTAGAGCGCGCGTAAACCGGGGGAGTTGGGCAATCGTTGCGCTATCCTCATAACTCTGCAGAGGTCAGCACAACTGGCCTGTAGCCGTAGCTGCTGTCTCACGACGGTGATTGTTTACAAGCAACGCAATAGCATCGTTGCTGATCATCCAACCATCCCTCATAATGGAGCAAACAGTTCACCCAAACTGCCGGTACTACGGGAGGAAGAGCATGAACGAACTCAGCCCAATCGCACCCCGCAACGGACAACGCATCCCCAACGGCATGCTTCAGGACAACTATCCGCGCAACATGTGGTGGGTCGCGGCATGGCGTGAAGAAGTTACGGAAAAACCCCTGTCACGTTGGCTGCTTGAAACACCTGTTGTCCTCTACCGACTAGCTGATGGAACGCCCGCTGCACTTTACGACCGATGCCCGCATCGCTGGGCGCCTTTGTCGGAAGGACACGTGGAAGGCAACAAGATCGTTTGCCCTTACCATGGCATGGAGTTCGACACGGCTGGTAACTGCACCAAGGCGCCAACCCAGAACATGACGCCTGATACGGCTCAAATCCCGGCCTATGTGGTTCGTGAAGCCGGTGCCTTTGTCTGGATCTGGATGGGCGATCCCGACGCCATCGATCGCGATCCACCCGATGTTGACTATCAGATTGATCCGGGTTGGAGCTTCATTACCGGATACTACGAAGTTGCTGCCAACTGGGTGTTGATCCGCGAGAACGTTCTCGACCTCACCCACATCGCCTTCCTGCACAAGAACACCTTCAAGCAGGATGATTGGATCAACGCACCAGACACCTACATGGACGGAGAAACAGTGTGCTACGAGCAGGAGTTCGATCTCGCACCGCTGTCACCACTGTTCTGTGCCGGCATGGGTCTGCCTGAAGACAAACCGATCAAGCGCAAACAGGTGGGCCGTATGCCGACCTTGGCCATTTCCTTCTCAGACTGGAATGTCCACGATCCTGCCCCTGAGGAAGGACGAAGGTCTGACTTCATCATGCGCGGCTGCCATATTGTGACGCCATCTCGCCGCGGCCATACGCACTACTTCTGGGGCGCTTCGTTCGATGTGCCCAACATTCCGGACGATGTCGCGGAGAAAACCAAGAAGAGCGTGGTTGCAGCTTTCGACGAGGACAAACACCTGCTCGAAAAAATGCAGGCACAGATCAGCCAGGACCCACGCGGCATGGATTACCTGGAAGTGACGCTTGGCGCCGACGGCGCCGGCATGCGCGTCCGTCAGATCCTCAACAAGATGCTCAAAGCAGAAGGCCGTTCGTTACAGTAAGGACTGCACCTGGAGCATGAACGCTGGACGAATCCTGGCTTTGAGTAACAGCTCAAAGCCTCAATCCCCGCGGTGCAACTGACTAAAGCAGAAGCGAATAAGCGCCTTCGAACCGCAACAGCTTGACCTTGGTCTCAATGCCACCGGGGGCCGAGAACCCACCTAGTCCATCCATACCGACCACACGGTGGCATGGAATGATGATCGGTATGGGGTTCGAACCACACGCCTGTCCGACCGGCTGCGGTGGCACGTACAACTTGTCTGCTATGGCGCCGTAGGTTTTTGTCTCACC
This sequence comes from Hyphomicrobiaceae bacterium, assembly GCA_965247245.1. Classification (GTDB taxonomy): domain Bacteria; phylum Pseudomonadota; class Alphaproteobacteria; order Rhizobiales; family Hyphomicrobiaceae; genus Tectiglobus. Next base: position 729,149 of record CBDFGV010000003.1, read on the forward strand.
GAGCGGAATGGCCTGCATTTCGGCATAGACCTGCTGCTGAAACGGCGTGCCATTAGGCGCGAGCGGCAAATCAAAACGGGTCAGCTCGTGATCGAAATAGGCCTGTAATTGACGAACGGCCTCGTCCGCGACCTTAGACGTTTCACCACCGTCTTCACCGCTCCAAACGAGCTTAATTATAGTTCCGTCCCGCTCGACGACCCCGACATCGCCGAACGGCGAGCGCATCATCCGCGTGCCAGTAGGAGCTTCCGTCATCATTGCACCATCAATTGCAGTACCGGCAGATATCTTCCCAACAGTGCTTCATGCAGCGCGAAAAACCACGTCGGCAGCCGTAACCGTCACAATCCCATTTCCAATCGACGATGCACCGCCGCCGGCAGTGCTTGCAACCGCGGTAACAGCTGTACTGCGCCCGTTCCAGCAGATCACCCCCGCGATTGAGAAGATTTGGAAGATTGGCAAACCCGGCCTTGTTCGCCTTCGCCAGTGTCAAACCAGATGGAAGGCTTTGCGCACCATCCTTGGCAACTGCCGCTGTTCCAGACCATCCGACAGCGATGATACATGCCAACGCCAGAGCGATTATCAAACGGGCCATCATCCACCTCAACCAAGCTCCCGGATCCGGATGGTCAATGCGTGAGCGATCGGCAAGCCTTGCCCAACGCATCTCACGTCCGTTGTCGCTTGAGACCCTACCGCGCATCCAAATCAGTTTCGAGCCTGACGATGGATCATTCCCCAAAAGCGATCGCGCAAACAAAAAGGGCTGGGTAGCGACCCCCAGCCCTTTCAGTCCCGGTTTCCGGGATTGGATGCCTGCACCCAGGTTGCTCAGACCTGATGCCCACATCAAATAGCGTGCACCACTTCGAAAGTGGTCACGCAATATACCCGCCGGTCAGTGACAAAAATCGGCGGCACAAGGTTTCACTGCTTCATTCAACGTAGCGGGCCTGAGACATCGTCTCATTGCGAAGGGTGGTGGCGCTATGCCAGTTTTCCACCCGGGAGTTTGCCCTGCGTGTCGCACGAAACACGAACCGTTATGTTACAACGCTGCGACCCGTGCCATCGAAGTTGCCGATGCACAGGAATCACGCAGTACTCCAACTGCAAAAATATGCTGCATTTTGTTGTTTTGTCACGCGATTTAAGATCCTCAGATCACTTGCGACAAGCAACACTGACTTTTATGAGTCACCTGAGGTCAAGATTTCGCAACCGTTACTGTCAGTTGCCTGCTCAACACAACCACCGGTGAGACAACCGCATGTCACATAACTCTTTTGGCCATATGTTCCGGATGACAACCTGGGGCGAAAGTCATGGCCCGGCCATTGGTTGCACGGTGGATGGTTGCCCACCTGGCATTCCTCTCACAGCCGAGTTCATCCAGACCTTCCTCGACAAGCGCCGCCCCGGCCAGTCCCGCCATACGACTCAACGGCGCGAGCCGGACCAGGCAAAAATCCTCTCAGGCGTGTTCGAGAACGAGGACGGTGACCAGATCACAACCGGCACAACCATCTCCATCGTCATCGAGAATGTCGATCAGCGTTCGAAGGACTACGGGGATATTAAGGACAAGTTCCGCCCCGGACACGCTGACTATACCTACATCGCCAAGTACGGCGTTCGCGATTACCGCGGCGGCGGGCGATCTTCAGCCCGGGAGACTGCCATGCGCGTCGCAGCCGGGGCCGTCGCGCGCAAGGTCATGCCCCAGGTCACTGTCCGCGGCGCCCTCGTCCAGCTCGGACCACATAAGATCGACCGCGACCGCTGGGATTGGAACGAAATCGACAACAACCCGTTCTTTTGTCCTGATCCCGTCGCAGCCAAAGAATGGGAGACTTATCTCGATGGCGTCAGAAAGTCCGGCTCGTCAGCAGGAGCCGTGATCGAAATCGTTGCCGAAGGCGCACCCGCCGGCTGGGGCGCACCGATTTACGGTAAACTTGACCAGGACATCGCCTCCGCACTGATGAGCATTAACGCCGTGAAAGGCGTCGAAATTGGCGATGGCTTCGAAGCAGCTAGCCTGTCCGGCGAGGACAATGCTGATGAACTCAGAATCGGCAATGACGGCCAACCACGGTTCCTTAGTAATCATGCTGGCGGAATTTTGGGTGGGATTTCGACCGGGCAGCCTATTGTGGCCAGGTTCGCTGTAAAGCCGACTTCGTCGATTCTCACTCCTCGCCAAACCATCGACCGTTTTGGCAGCGAAACTGAGATCCTGACGAAAGGCCGTCACGACCCGTGTGTCGGGATTCGTGCCGTACCGGTCGGCGAAGCGATGGTGGCGCTGGTCTTAGCTGACCATTACCTGCGCCACCGGGCACAAGTGGGAGACTGAGGAGTAGATCGTGGCAGGACGTGACGACGTCAAAGCGTTGGTATTCGATGTATTCGGCACTGTCGTTGACTGGCGCTCAAGTTGTATCCGCGAGTTAACATCATTTGGCAACGCCCGCGGCATTCCCAACATCAATTGGGAACAGTTAGCAGATGAATGGCGCGGACTCTATCAGCCATCGATGGAAGAAGTCCGCACCAAGCGCCGCGACTTCACCATCCTGGATACACTCCACCGCGAAAGCCTGCTCACTCTGCTACGCCGTTATGACATCACGATGCTCGCCGAACATGAGATCGAGCATCTGGTCACGATTTGGCACCGCCTGACGCCATGGCCCGACAGCGTCGAAGGCCTCTACCGCCTCAAGCGCAATTACATCATCGGCCCTCTATCGAACGGCAACATCGGTTTGTTGACACGCATGGCCAAACATTCCGGCCTACCTTGGGATGTCATCCTGGGTGCGGAAGTCTCTCAGCACTACAAGCCGCAGCCTGAGGCCTATCGCCGAACAGCCGAAGCGCTCAATCTTGAACCGCACGAGTGCATGTTGGTTGCCGCTCACAATGACGACTTGCAGGCCGCAGCCAATGTTGGTCTCCGCACCGCCTTCGTCGTGCGCCCAACCGAGCATGGTCCAAATTCTACAAAGGATCAAAGCGCGACGCGGGCCTGGGACATTGTCACAGACAGTTTCAATGGCGTGGCTGATGCAATGGGCTGTGCGCGGTACTAGCTTTCTTCCCGCTCACCATCATCGAGTTTGACCCACTTTTTGCCGGTGATCATCGCGCCGATCAGGTTCTCGCGCTTCCAGATCAGATAGAAAAGTCCCGCGAAAACATGCAGGCCGACGAGCGCAAACAGGATGCGCGAGTTGTAATAGTGGATCTCATTCATCTGCAGGATCGTGTTGGCACTGACGTAAACTGCCAACGGTCCACTGGCGAAAAGTCCGTCATCCTCCGCAAAAAGTCCGGTTGTGACCTGCACGGCGAGTGACAGCAGCATGGCCAGCACTGACAGGCTCCCGATCGGGTTGTGCCCCCGCGTCCCACTGGGTTCACGCCGGAAGACCTTACTCAGGTAGCGAAAAACACTGGCTGGGCCATGGAACAAACTCGCCAACCTGATGGGTTGAGGACCGACCAGCCCCCATAGCAATCGGAACACCACAAGGCCTCCGATCGCATAGCCGAGATAGAAGTGATAATCGATATTCGAGAAGTCACGATAATAGCCAATGTACCAAGCAGCACACACGCAAATAACCAACGCCCAATGAAACAGGCGCGTCGGCACGTCCCACACGGGAACCCACGCAAAACGCTGCCGTTCTTGCGTGGGTGTCTTCTGCTCAGAATTCATCGGCGTCAAAAACCGTAAGCGATTTTAGAAAGAGCTCGCACGGTAAGGCTTATGACATCCACCGCAAGACTTACCGAGTGCACCTACTGCTGGCTTCAGGGCATCAACGCCGTTGCCTGCCGCGCTTGCAAGTGAAGTCACCGCATCTTTGAACGCCTTTGAGGCTTCAGTGATCTTTGGATACGTCTCCCAGATCGCTGGCAACGCGCGGGTCTTGCCCTTCTTGGCAACGTTGTCAGATCCCTTAGGCCACATCGCGCCATTCTTCATCGAAGTCAGTGCAAGGAGGTTATTGGCCAGTTCCTGGGCTTTCTTCGCGTCGTAAGGGACAGCTCCCTTCGCCATGCCAAACAGCGGACCGGCATTGAAGCTAACGACCTGATAGTACGACTGGCGCGCCTTAATCGCTTTCTCGACTGGATCCTTGGTATTCAATGGCTCGCGCGCATTGACCGGTGCAAAAGCCATAAGCAGAGCCGTTATGGCGGCAGACAAGATCAAAGTGAACTTCATTGCAAACATCTCCTTTGTCGGCGCATGAAAGAAGCCTCTCAACCGTACACAGCAGTTTTACCAAGCTAAACTGACAATTTTGCGATATCGTTGTGCGATAATGCACAAACTGAACTGGAACGACATCCAAATTATTCAGGCTGTTGCTGAAAATGGATCTGCAACGGCTGCGGCGGCAGAACTTGGCGTTAATCATGCCACTATTCTACGGCGCATCAACGCATTTGAAGAGAGCCAGGGTGTAAAGTTATTCGAGCGTCACCGTACGGGTTACCGGCCGACGTCCGCTGGCGAGGCTATTCTGGCAGCAGCCAAAGGGATCTCGTCATCAGTCTCCAGCATTCAACGCGAGATATTAGGACAAGACTCTCGCTTGCAGGGAACCATTCGGCTCACCACGACGGACTCGATTGCGCTGTCCTGCCTTCCCCGGCATCTACACGCCTTCAGGGAAACTTATCCCGATATCGAAGTCGAACTCGTGATGACCAACCTACGCCTCGATCTTGGCAGGCTTGATGCCGATGTGAGCCTTCGTCCGTCGCGCAACCCACCGGAACAGCTGATCGGCCGCAAAGCATGCGGCCTCGCATTTGCAGCCTATCGAGCAGAAGTCAGCAAAACTCATAAAGCATCGGTGAAACTGGAAGATGTTGATGCCTGGCTTGACGTCAGTCAGGCCTTGATGAACTCGCCAGTCGGCACTTGGCTGCGTGCAACCTTGCCCAACGGAAACTTTGTAGCCAAAGCCGACTCGTTCACAGCGCTGCGCGAGCTCGCAGCCAGCGGTCTCGGAGCAGCCATCCTGCCTTGTTGCCTCGGCGACCCAGATCCGCGATTGCACAGGATCACCTCACCGATCAAGGAGCTTGAAACATCGATGTGGGTGCTAACCCATCCGCAGCTGAAATCCTCAGCCCGTGTCTCAGCCCTGTCGACATTTTTGACAAAGGCGCTCCGCCGCGATCGTGCCTTACTCGAAGGCACCAAGGCGTAAACAATTGAGACTATCGGCGGCGCCGGGCTTTCGGTCGGCTCAACGCAGCGACGCACTCAACATGAGCACTGAACCGAAACTGATCGACCGCATGCAAGGCTTCGAGCTGATATCCACCATCGACAAGGTGCCGAACATCGCGCGCCAAGGTCCCTGGATTGCATGAGACAGCAACAACCCTGGGCACTTGCGACTTGGCGATCATACGGGCCTGACCCTCGGCGCCTGCGCGTGGCGGATCAAACACAACACAGTCCAGTCCCTCGAGCTCTTTGCGCGACAGTGGCTCCCTGAATAGATCTCGCACACGGGCCTCAATGGGTTTCAGTTTCTGCGCCCCATCTCTTGCTGCCATGAGCGTTTCAATCGATGCCCTGTCACTATCCAGTGCGAGCACTTTCGCTTTGCGTGCTAGGGCAAACGCAAACGTCCCGATACCGCAAAACAAGTCGCCAACCGCCTTGGCCCGCCCCACATGCTGCATCACAAGCGCGGTGAGCTCGACCTCAGCTGCCTCCACGGCCTGTAGAAACGCATTCGGATGAATGGCGACATCAACTCCGCTGCAACTCACGATTGGAGCACTCAGTTGCGCGATTTCCTGCCCACCAGCCATGAGCCGGGCGATACCGGCATCAGATGCAAGCTGTGCCAGCGTCACCCGCAATTCGGGTCGAAGCGGGACGTGGTCGCCGTGAAGCGCGACGTCCAATCCATTGCGCGCCGCCAGAACATCAATCCGCAATGTCCCATTCGGCGCTGCAAGGATCTCGGATAACTCACGCAACACATCAAGTTTTGAGCTGACTTCCGAAACCAGGATCGGACATGCTTCAAGGTCGACAACCGAATGAGAGCGCGCCTCCAGGTATCCAAAGACCAGACCGGTTCGCGTCCTCTTCGCAGTCAGCGAACAGCGTCGCCGAGACGAAACCGGAAATGCCTCCGACAAAACAGGCTCAACCTCCAAGCCCTGATGGGCAAAAGCCTGGCGGACACTATCAAGCTTCCAATCTCGATAGAGTTCCGGTGACATGTGCTGCGCAACACATCCCCCACAAACACCAAAGTGCGGACAAATCGGTTCCACGCGATCGCTGCTATCCGAGAGGCGTTGCCAGTTTTCCTCTTGCCGCCATCTCTCCCCTGGCAAGGCGAATGGGATAAAGACCTGATCGCCATCAACGCTCGCGACGCCGTCGCCCTTCGCTCCCAACTTCGAGACAACGATGTCGGACGGCTCAGCCAAGCTTCCGTGCTCCCAAAAGGTATTCGATGTTGCCACTGCCGCCGCTTATCGGAGATTGGATGACACCGTCAATGTGCCAGCCAGCCTGAGCCGCCAACCAATCACGCACGCGCTGAACCGCACCATTCCGTGCAGTCTCATCACGCACAATACCACCTTTGCCGACAAACTCACTGCCGACCTCAAACTGCGGCTTGATCAGCACAACGGCAAAACCGCCAGCACGAACGAAGTCGATAACAAAGGGCAACACCTTGATTGCTGAGACAAAGCTGAGATCCACCACCAAGCAGTCAACCGAACTGCCAAGTTGATCCTCGTTGAGTTGTCGAGCGTCGGTTTGCTCAAGCACGGTAACCCGTGGGTCATCGCGCAGCGTCGCGTGCAACTGTGCGCGGCCAACATCCACGGCGATTACCCGCTCTGCGCCGCGCTCAAGCAGCACTTGCGTGAAACCGCCGGTCGACGCGCCGATATCAAGTCCTGTTTTTCGATCAGGATCGTATGAGAAGTGATTAAGCGCCGCGGCGAGCTTCTCTGCACCGCGAGAGACGAACTGCGGTGCCGCCGAGTGGACTGCCAGGTCGAGATCAGCAGCTACCTTCCGAGCAGGTCGCTTCTCCACTGAACCACTGACAAGCACGAAACCACGCAGGATCAAATCGCGCGCCCGCGAACGCGTATCAACAAAACCTCTATCGACGAGGATCTGATCAAGTCGACGACCTGGCTGATGCTCCGTCATAGGCTCGCCCAACCATCAACCAGCAGAAAATCTCAGGCGTCAGGCCCGGCTGGCGTCATCAATGACACTTTCCTTGCCCAACGCACCCAGCGCCTTGGCCACAATGTGTGACGCGTTGAGCTCGGCCTGATCATACATCGTCTCGGGCTTGTCGTGATCAATGAAGATATCCGGCAGCACCATCGTGCGCACCCGAACACCGTGATCAAGCTGACCGCTGGTCGATAGATGATTCAATACGTATGAGCCAAAACCACCAATTGACCCTTCCTCGATGGTCACAAGCACCTCGTGGTTCCTGACGAGTTGATCGACAAGATGGGTATCAAGTGGCTTGGCAAAGCGCGCATCCGCGACAGTCGTTGACAGTCCCATGGCGGCCAGTTGATCGGCGGCCGTCAGCGCTTCCTGAAGACGTGTCCCGAACGACAACAACGCCACCGTCGAACCTTCGCGGAGCACCCGGCCCTTGCCGATCTCAAGCGGTACGCCCTCGTCAGGCATGTCGACGCCCATACCCTCACCGCGCGCATAGCGGAACGCACTCGGACGATCATCAATGGCAGCAGCCGTTGCCACCATGTGGCGAAGCTCGGCTTCATCGGCAGCCGCCATCACCACCATGTGCGGCAGACAGCCGAGATAGGCAACGTCAAACGAACCGGCATGCGTCGGGCCGTCAGCTCCGACCAATCCTGCGCGGTCAATGGCAAAACGAACGGGGAGTTTCTGGATCGCAACGTCGTGCACGACCTGATCGTAGGCGCGTTGCAGGAATGTCGAGTATATAGCCGCGAACGGCTTGTAGCCCTCCGTTGCGAGCCCGGCCGCAAACGTCACGCCATGCTGCTCGGCGATCCCGACGTCGAACGTACGCTCAGGAAACTCTTGTCCGAACAGATCGAGACCTGTTCCTGAAGGCATAGCCGCAGTCACCGCAACAATCTTGTCGTCCTTGCGCGCTTCCTGCATCAGGCTTTGCGCAAACACCTTCGTATAGCTTGGCGCATTCGGAGCCGGCTTGACCTGGTCTCCTGTCACGACGTTGAATTTGCTGACACCGTGATACTTGTCGTCGGAGTCCTCAGCGGGTTGATAGCCTTTGCCCTTCTGGGTCACCACATGCACCAGGATCGGTCCCTGGTTGGCATCCCTGACGTTGCGAAGAATGGGCACCAGCTGGTCTAAATCATGCCCATCGATTGGCCCGACGTAGTAAAAGCCGAGCTCCTCAAACCAGGCGCCGCCCTGCCAGAGGTGCCGCGTGTATTCCTCCATACGTGCCGCGCGACGCTCCCAGCTCTTCGGCAAGCGCTTGGCAAGCTGCTTTGCGATATCACGCACGTAGAGGTACGGCCCACTCGATGTCGTGCGCGCCAGATAATGCGAGAGCGCACCGGTTGGCGGAGCAATCGACATATCGTTGTCGTTAAGAATAACGATCAGACGCTCGTTGCGCGCGCCGGCATTGTTGATCGCCTCATAGGCCATGCCGGCGCTCATCGCGCCATCACCGATCACCGCAACAACGTTGTTATCACCGCCGGACAGGTCACGGGCAACGGCCATGCCAAGGCCGGCAGAAATCGACGTCGAGGAGTGCGCTGCGCCGAACGGATCGTATTCGCTCTCGGTGCGCTTGGTGAAACCCGATAGTCCGCCGCCTTGCCGCAACGTGCGGATGCGATCGCGCCGACCGGTCAAAATCTTGTGCGGATAGCACTGGTGGCCGACATCCCAAATCAATCGGTCATCAGGCGTATTGAAAACCCAATGGATGGCAACTGTCAGCTCAACGACACCCAGTCCTGCTCCAAGATGCCCACCCGTCACTGAAACGGCATTGATGGTTTCCTGTCGCAACTCGTCCGCCACCTGTCGTAACTCTTTGGCATCGAGTTTGCGCAGATCATGCGGCGTCTGGATCGTGTCGAGGAGTTCGGTGCTAGACATGAGTCGCTATCGGCCATCCATATTCGTCGACGTCAGAAAAACCTGACGCCTATGTTAGTTACGTAAGAATTGCGCATTGAGATTGCGACTTGTCGAATAATCATCCTAGCCCCGCGACCGATATGCTTTAAAGCGTCCAATCAGCGCGCCAATAAGGCATCCTTTCCGATTTCTTTACGACTGGATGGCAGACTGCGACGGAATGGGTGGATAACCGACGTTCAATACTCCGAACGCCATTGCCAGCCACGCACACACCCGCGACAATCCGGACAGCCTGAGGGGCAGAAAGAACGTTCGATGCGTATTATCGCAATTTCAATTCTAGTGGGCGCTCTGATCTCGGTTCAGACATCGAAGCCATTGAGCTTCTCGTTGACCTCTTTCGACCGCGCACCAGTAACATCAAGCTGGACCTAACGACCGGCCCAGCCCGCCAACATTCATATTCATCGATCACTTGGCTCTATTGCGGATCCAGCGGCGCCGTACCCGTCACGGCACCATCACCGCTGACAGTCAGCTTCTCGACCTTCGCTTCAGCCTGCTTCAGCAGCTTGTCGCAATGCTTGCGCAGGGCCTCGCCGCGCTCGTAGATGACGATGCTGTCTTCAAGTTCGACGTCACCCTTTTCCAGGCGACCCACGATCGATTCCAGCTCCTTGAGCGCCCGCTCGAAGCTAAACTCTTTGATATCAGCGTGTTTTGAGGCTGGTGCCGCCATAACTGTATCCATCCGAACTAAACACCCTTTGCTCGCTCAAGCATCCATCAACGTCTTAACGTGAACCGCAGCGGAGCCGGCCAAGCCTTTGAGATCATACCCGCCTTCCAGCATGGATACGACCCGTCCACCGCAATGACGCGCAGCCACGTCGAGCAATTGCTCCGTAGCCCACGCGAAATCCGCCTCAACCAGTCGAAGATTAGCCAGCGGATCCGCCTCATGCGCGTCAAACCCAGCCGAAATCATCAGAAGATCAGGCTGAAACACGTCAAGTTCGCTCAAAATGCGTGATTCGAAGGCCTCACGAAATGGTCCGCCATCGTCATTGGGCCGCAGCGGGGCGTTGCAGATGTTCCCAACCCCGGTCTCCTTAACCGCCCCGCTACCCGGATAGAGCGGCATCTGATGCGTGGAGCCGAAGAACAAGTCTTTGTCAGACCAGAAGATATCCTGCGTTCCGTTGCCGTGGTGAACATCGAAATCAACAACTGCCACACGCTCTAATCCGTACTTGGCCCGCGCATACATCGCTGCAACAGCAATGCTGTTGAAAACACAAAAGCCCATGGCTGTAGCAGTTTCCGCGTGGTGACCAGGTGGACGCACCTGGCAGAACGCGTTCTTAATCAGGCTGCCATCATCCATCACCCGGTCAACGGCTTCGAGACCGGCGCCAACGGCTCGGATGACAGGTTCCCAGGAGCCGGGCGACAACACCGTATCGCCATCTAGGCGAACCGTATCACCCTCGGGACCCGGATCAGCAGCGACGATTGCATCAAAGTACTCTTGCGGATGGGCCCGCACGACGGCGGCTTCGAGATCTTCGCGGATCGGCGCCTCATCACGAACCAAACCATCGAAAACCTCATGTGCGAAAACCTGATCGAGGGCCCGCATGCGGTCGGCGCGCTCCGGGTGGCCGTAGCCCGTGTCATGATTGACAAAGCACGGATGCGTCAGCAGCAGGGTGGACATAGGCGTTCCTCAATTCAGTCACGGCTAAATCGGCACGGAGAGTTTAGGCAGGCGATTTGGCCTGTCCCCAACCGAACAACCACTTCATGGCACGCCACGGAAATGTCAACCAGGCCCACACTTGTAGGACAAAGTTCCAGATCATCGCCGGCACACCGATCAACGGCAGGAAGAACAGCAAAAAGAACATAAAGCGCACAAGCTGCGCCGCCCGATAACCAAGCCAGCTGCCATACTCCGCTCGTTCTTCCTGCGGCCAGACCCAGCGCCACCAACGCCAAGCCACTGGTAAGCCAAGCATTCCAGCAACAACCATGATGATAAAACCGAACTGCACGTCCGACGAGATGCCGGGCACGATTCTGCGGTCGAGCTCTTTGGCACGCTCAGCGCTGGTGCCATGAACTTCAATGGCCGTGGTTACCACCGAGCCAGCAACTTCCGACGCGACTTCGGCGATGACATCGCCAATTGTTTCAATGCCCGGCGCAGCCACGCCGTCAGGAAAGCTGACAACAGACAAAACAGTTCGATTGCTTTCTGATCGGGCAACACGCACTTCAAGCTTCCGCCCTCCACCCGCGAGCGAGCCAACGAAGTCACCATAGGTTTTGCTATTCAGTGCAGTCCCCAGTCCGTCGATGCCAACGGTTTGCCACAGCCAGTTCCGAACGCCTGGCTGGCGCGGTGCCGGCGAGTTCAAAAGCACCAGATCAATATCGTTGGCCGCCGCCGCTTGGCGCAGTGAGGCAAGATCCAATTCTGCCTCAAAACCTCGAGCCGACCTGTAAACCAGTTTATCGCCAGTCAATCGTCCGGTCAGAACAACGGTTTGCCCTTTGAGCGGGCTGATGGCACTGGCGATATGGCGCGGATCGACCTTTTCGATGATCTCTTTGCCCGCTTTGGTCGCCGACGCGCCAACAACGGGCAAGCTGGCAGGACCATCCAACGTCAAAGACAAAACTCTTGCGCTGCTCCGCTTGAAAGGCCTCTCAAGCCGCCAAACCGCCTCGTCGAACAGCTCACGCTTGTCCACTCGAACAAATAGATCCCGGCGCACTTGGGCAAATAACGACGGCTTTGCATCGCCACCTTCGGCGCGGTAGCGCAACTGATAGGCACGCTTACCGTCTGACAGCCAAACCTTCGAACGTTTTGGAAGCTTCTCCAAAGCCTCGCGATATTTGAAGACGGAATCTCTGGTGACATAGATGTTGAGGCCTGCCGGCCCCACACCTTCCGGGAACAGAAAGGAACTCAATCGCCCCATCTCAGCGTCGTTGGCGGCGGTAAACCGTTGGCCGGCCTTATTGATAAACGTCCAGTGACCCTCACCGCTCACCGAAGCCGCAACCGCACCAGCACGCGCGACCTTCGGTAGGTTCTTGAGTTGAGAGGCCGCCTCATCGAGTTGGCCGGCACCCTTGCGCGCGCCGCTACCACCGGCTTCGCCAGCCTCTTTCGCCAATCGTGTCAACCAACCGGCATGAACGGACGAGGCTGACAGAGCAGTGAAGGCCAGCGGGGCCACCGCAAACAGAACTACAAAGAGAGTATAAGATCGCAAAAGCATCGCCAGAACCTAAGCCATGCTTATGGCGAAATCAGCACAATTCACTTTGCCCGAGTTGCCAACAGTTTCGCGGTCTAAGCCGACAGCAGCTCCGGCGTCACATCTGCCAGCGCATCAGCACCAGTCACGACCGACTGTCCGTGCCCAGGCGCCGCCACCAACAGATGCTCAGCAAAGAAACGGGCTGATTTGACATTTGCGGCCTTGCCGTTTGTCGACGAACCGTCGCGAACAGCCATCAATGCACCCCGCGCGAGATATGTCCCGCCGGCGGTCAGCCCGAACAGCTTGAGATACTGGGCGGCACCTGTGAGCGCCGCTTCAGGATTGGACTGCAACTGTTCGATCATGTATTCGCTGGCCTCCGACAATGCCGTGACAGCCTCGTCTAGCCGTTGTCCCATCAAGCCAAATTCCGGCCGATTGGAAGCCCGCACCTCATCGGCGGTTTCTCTCAGTTCCGCAATGTACTTGCGAACAACCCCACCATTGCCAAGCGGCAACTTCCGAGTCACCAGGTCAATCGCCTGAATGCCGTTAGTGCCCTCGTAAATCGGCAGGATACGTGCATCTCGGTAATACTGGGCAGCGCCGGTTTCTTCCATGAAGCCCATGCCACCGTGCACCTGCACACCCATCGACGCGACCTCAACGCCCATGTCGGTGGAGAATGCCTTGGCGACCGGCGTCAGCAAAGCTGATAACGCCCCCGCGGCTTCGCGGATCTCGTCGGTTTCACCGCGGTGCATGAGATCAATCTCGCGTGCCGTGACCAGACAAATCGAGCGCGCAGCCTGAACCAGCGATTTCATTGTCATAATCGTACGACGAATATCAGCGTGCTCGATGATGGGGCTCATCTCGCCGTTCTTCGCCCCTGGACCACGACCCTGAGTGCGATCGTTAGCATACTCAATCGCCCGCTGCGTTGCGCGATCTGCAATGGCAACACCCTGCATACCGACCGCAAGCCGCGCTGCATTCATCATGATGAACATCGCGTTGAGGCCACGGTTCTCCTCGCCAACGAGGTAGCCGATGGCGCCACCATTCTCACCGTACTTCAATGTGCAAGTCGGGCTCGCGTGAATACCGAGTTTGTGCTCGACGCCGGCTGTGATGACATCGTTGCGCTCACCAATTGAGCCATCATCGTTGACGAGGAACTTGGGCACCAGGAACAGAGAGATCCCGCGCGTGCCGGCAGGCGCATCACTTGCGCGCGCTAAGACCAGATGCACGATGTTCTCTGTCAGATCATGGTCACCGTACGTAATATAAATCTTGGTCCCAAAGATCTTGTAGGTGCCATCCTCCTGCCGTTCCGCTTTCGCACGCAAATGCCCGAGATCCGACCCCGCATGCGGCTCGGTTAAATTCATGGTCCCGGGCCACTCACCGGACACCATCTTCGGGAGGTATCGCGCCTTTAGCTCGTCCGAGCCCTGGGACAGCAAGGCCGCAGTCGCACCCTGGGACAACAGCGGGCACAAACTGAACGACATATTGGCCGCGTTCCAAATCTCCATCACAGCGACGGATACCGCCTCAGGCAGACCCTGGCCGCCAAACTCTTCGGGGCCTGGTAGCGAGTTCCAACCGCCTTCGCAAAACTGGTTATAAGCATCCTGCCAGCCGGCCGGGGTCGACACATTACCATCCTCGAGCCGAGAACCGGCAAGGTCTCCGGAGTGGTTGATCGGGTCCAAAACCTCGGTTCCGAACTTGCCCGCCTCCTCGATTATGGCGCGAACGGTATCGGCATCGAGACCGTCATAGACACCGCGCTCAATCAGCTCTGGCATGCCAACGGCTGTATCGAGAGCGAAAAGGATATCTTCAACCGGAGCTTTGTAACCCATTTCCAACCCATTGCGCTTGTTCTGTAACCCTTGCTAAACCGCCCAATGCGCAGCGGTTCAGCTGTTGATCTGACAATAATCCGGCTTTGAGTCTTCGGGAAGCCGAATTCGACGCCCTTCACGGAGCTGTTTTGACCCAGCGAATGCCCATAGTGCCGGCCAATCCGGAAACGATCGCCAAGGCTGCTGAGATCATTCGCGCGGGCCAGTTAGTGGCGTTGCCGACCGAGACCGTATACGGCCTCGGCGCCGACGCAACCAATCCCGAGGCCGTTGCCAAGATATTCACTGCCAAAGGGCGGCCAAGCTTCAATCCGCTGATTGTGCACGTACCGTCACTCGAACTGGCCGGAACCCTTGCCGAGTTGACACCGCTCGCAAAAAGCCTCGCAGATGCGTTCTGGCCGGGCCCGCTAACCTTGATCCTGCCACGCGACAAGCAGCGTAGGGTCCCGGACATCACGGTGGCCGGTCTGGATACAATCGCGATCCGCATCCCGAACCATCCGATCGCACTTGAGTTGCTGATCAAAGCAGAAGTCCCGATTGCCGCGCCTTCCGCCAACCTCTCAGGTCATGTCAGCGCAACGACGGCCGCTCACGTTGCCGATGACTTCGGCGCGAGCGTCACCCTCATTCTGGACGCTGGTCCGACCGTCCATGGCGTTGAATCGACGGTCATTGACGCCACCGGCAATGTTCCCGTGATTTTGCGGCCCGGGGCCATCACAGCTGAAGCGCTGGAAGATCTGATCGGTGCCCAACCGGAAACGCGGTCGGGTCATGCCGCGTCGCTGACGTCCCCGGGTCAGCTTGAAAGCCACTACGCGCCAGCCTGCCAGGTCCGTCTCAATGCAACTGACGTCAGGCCAAACGAACACTACCTGGCCTTCGGCTCTGCCATCCCCGATGGCATCAAGCCAATGGCCAACCTGAGCCCGCGTGGCGATCTCGTCGAGGCGGCCACAAATCTCTTCGCCATCCTCCGCCAGATCGATCAGCCCGGCATTGAGACCGTCGCCATCGCGCCAATACCGGAAACAGGCATTGGAGTGGCAATCAACGATCGCCTACGCCGTGCGGCGGCTCCCAGACCTGTTGTAGATCAGGGCACCCAACTGACGTCCGGTTAAATCGATCTTTAGTCCAGACTGGTAGGCTTTAGGTGACCCTTAAAGTTGCCGGAACAACCATGGACGCTCGCTTTACTCGCCTTCTATTGCTTTTGCCGCTGGTCACGCTCATCCCGATTGCCCGGATGATCCACTCCCAGCTCTGGCCAAATGCCGATGGAATAACGCCGACCAAGACGTTCATCGGTAATGACTTCGTTAACATCTGGACAGGCTCCCGGCTGGCAGCGGACGGCAACCTCTCTGGCCTTTACGACTTTCCGACCTATAACGCGATCATTCATGGCTGGTTTGGTCATAAACTGGATGATCTTGTTTTCTCCTATATGCCCAACGGCCTTGTACTGCTGCTCCCATTCGGTCAGTTCGACTACGGCACAAGCCTGGCTGTTTGGACAATTCTTGGCACCATCGCGTTGACTGCTGCAGTGCTGTTCCGCCTTCCACAACGTGAAGACTGGCCGCTTGTCGCAATTGTTCTGCTCGCACCTATTGTTTGGATGAACTGGGGTTACGGCCAAATGGGATTGCTCTACGCAGCTGTCTTCATCGCCGCCCTGCGTTTCCTTCCCACACGACCGATCATCGCCGGGGCACTCATCGGCCTTCTCACAATTAAGCCACAGCTGGGCGTCGTCCTGCCGTTTGCTCTCATTGCGCTGGGGCAATGGCGGGCCTTCGCAAGCGCAACAGCATCGACACTCGTGCTGGTTGGCGCAAGCCTGACGATTTTTGGCGTCGAAGCCTGGCAGCTCTATTTCACAAACATCCACCCGCTCCAATCCGCATTGATGCTGAACACGACCAGCGCCTTTGCGTTCCACAATGTCTCTCTATTCTTTGGCCTGCGCTTGATCGGCGTGGGTGAGACAGCGGCCTTAGTTGCGCACGGCCTGTTTGCAGTGGGCATCTTGGCCGCGACATTGCTGGTCTGCCGTTCGCAACGGATCGAGTGGCCGCTGAAGGCCCTGATGATTGCGACCGCGAGCGTTATGATCTCCCCATATGTCCTGGCCTATGATTTGACGATTCCAACAGCTGCGCTGCTTTGGTATCTCGCGACTGTTAGCCACCAACCCAACAAGTTGGACTACCGCTTCGTGGCGGTGTTCTGGCTGCTGCCCTTCGCAACCAACTACATCTTGCAGCGCGAATATGGCGTCCCGAGCGGCGTGCTCGTTATGGCAGCATTCTACATCTGGCTCCTGGCCCAAGCCTATGGATGGGAGCGACTGAAGACTGCCGTGAGCCACCCCACGACGCTTCTAAAAACAGCCTGACAAACAAGAAAGGCGCGGGCAACAGCCCACGCCTCACTGCATTTCAACATCGAACGATGACTTGGATCAGTCCTCGATGCGGCTGCGGGATGCGCCCCAGCTCGCCTCATACCAATCGTCCGTCCCGAACAGCCAGATGCGGAAGCGCGTCCAGAAATCCTGACGTCGCTGCAATTGACCGGTTAGAATATCCAACTTGTTCTGCAGATCATTAATCTGCGGATTAGTTGACCCCGTATCCGCAACTGGAACCTGCATGCGGGTCAGAAGCGCTGCAAGATCACGCTTGATCTCGTTGGTATCATCCTTGGCGTCGGCCCGAAGCTGATCGACGGCATCCGCCAAAGTCTTCTGGTTGCCGTTCAGCTTATAGAGAGCGTCACGAGTATCGATCCCGTCACCGCCGCCGCCAGTTCCAATCGCAGCAATAATACGTTCTGCTTCACTCTGCGAGCGCGCTTCCAGTGCGTTCACACGTTCGGAAATGATAGCCAGCTGGCGGTTGCGCTCGGTTTGTTGATCATTGACCATCGTCGTCAACGCGCCGAGTTTGTCCGACACAACAGTCGCCACACCTTCCGCAATATCATCGCGCTGTGTTGCGAATGTCTGTCCAACACGACCCATGGCGTTATCGATCAGGCGCTGCATCTGCGCATCGTCAACGCCATAGTTGTCAACGGCACGATCCAAACGGTCGAAGCGATCGGCAAAGCCATCAACAACCAAGCGCGTATCGTCAATATCGCGGCCGATCTTGTTGACGTCGTTAAACAGCGGCGTCAGTTCGAACGGTTCGTTTGGGCCGCCTTCAATCAGTTCGCGGATCTCACGAACATCCTTCAGAACCGGTGCGATGTCGACTGTCTGTCCGCCCGAACCCGCAGCTTGTGCAAGCCGTCGTTCCATGGCCATAAGCCGATCAGGCAGACCCGTGAGAGCAGCCTCAAGACGGCCGATCTTCTGTTCAAGCTCAGCCAAGCCTTCGAGCGCCGGCAACTTGTCTGACTTCGCCGCCAATCCATCAATCTTGGTCACCAGCGTCTCGACAGTGGACGGGTCCCCGCCAACCGGCAGCGCTTCGACCGTATCCTCAAGCCCATCGATGCGCTTGCCCAGCACATCCCAGGCCCGGGCTAACTCATCGAACTTCCCATCGATGCTGCGATCGAGGCTGTACAGCCGCTCAACAACATCACGGTCGACACTCGGGTCCGTGACCTGTTGATGACTACCGGCGCCATTGAGCGCTTTCGGTGGCCGGACTACAGTATTGCCGCGCAATTCGTCCAATAGCTCGGATACCGAGCTACGATTTTCCGCGATGTGCTCGGACAACTCGTGGACCATGCGCTCCAGCGCATCGATCCGCGTGTTCTGGAAGGAATCCGTGACGGTATGCGCTTCACGTCGCTCCCTGGGGTCCTCTAACGACACTTCCGGGTTAGAGCGCAAGCGCCAGTCAGAGCGATGACGCGATAGGAGATTGCGGCTTGAAAGATCGTTTTTCATATCGAACAACGTGTCCAGGATATCTTCAATTGTGATCGGAGAGCGATGCCTGTAGGCCCGATCGGCGGCTAGTTTCAGAGTTCTGACAAACTGCTCCGAGTTTGCCGGCGAAGCGTGGCCGTTGCTGTAGGCAATCGGTCCATCGGCGGCAATGATTGCCGCACTTTCGTGTCGCAACGTTGTGACGTCGACATTGTAGGTACGTAGCACCTCGATCGACTCAACAACCAGTGTCATTGCATGCACTAAGTGCTCTAGGCCGACCTCAGTGGCCCGATGGGCGACAGCAAGGTCATACGCCTGATTGCAGCAGCGCAAAACAGCTTCATCAACCCACATCGACTGTAGGTCATCGGCCGGCTCCAGCGCACGCGCCAGCCAACCTGCTTCCTGATCAACGCGCGGTGAGAGCGCACGTCCACTACCCCAACCTTGAGGCATCATCAGTTCCAGACCTTCGCCTTTATAAAGCATGGTCAGTTGAACCTCGACCCATTAACAACACAACAGCACTTTCGCCACGAGCGGCACCAATCGACCGGAAAACGATCCGGCTGCCTCACACACCGCCTTGACGCGCACAATTCCGGCCGAAGACCAGAAGCCCTCACCAGAAACCCTGGCATAATAGCACAACGAACTATTGACTGTTGCAGAAAAACTCCTGGTTGACCGCTAACACTATGAAATATCGTGAATAGTGGCCCAGAAATGACGATCATGCCCCGGCATCCCCATCAAACCGGAACATGTCATTCGGAATAAAGGGAAAATCTCCCAGAATTGACTCCAGCGTTAACGTTTTGAGCCGTTGGAGCAGGGACCTGGTCAATACCGATCTCAACCCGGCCAGACACTCACCCGCAATTCATCGATCCCCTTGCTTGCAACAAGCTCCAAAGCCTCTTTGGCGCTATAATTCCTGCAATCGAGCCAGTTTTCGAAGTCCGCCTCGCCCAGAATAATCGGCATTCGTTCGGTGAAACCAGCCGAAACACCCTTTGCCCGGCGCGTCAGGATAGCTGCACTATCAATTTCACTGCCATCAGCGCCCATCCATTGCTCATAGATGCCGGCAATGCCGAAAACCTGCTGCTCAATAAGTTCGGCAATGTAGCTCTGCTTGCGCCCTGTCGGACCGCGCCAAAGAAAGTAACCACTTGCCGGAATGAGGCAGCGCTTGTGCCGCATACCGCCTCGAAACGACGCTTTCTCCAGCACTGTCTCAATCCGTGCTGTCGATAGCATTCCAAGCTTATCGAAATCTCTCACCCAAGACGGCACCAGCCCCCAGCGCACCAAGACCGCCTCCCTGCGTTGGGCATGACTGTTTCTTACGATGACGATTGGCTGGCCCGGCCAAATGCCATCGCGCGGTGGAAACTCTTCGTTATTGTGGTAACCAAAAGTATCGCGAACGACCTCTGGCTCAGTCGTCAGGCAATACCGAAGCACCATATCCCCGCACCGCTCTTCATCAATCCATGCCCACTGAAACGCATCAAATACCAGAACATTGGCCGAAGGCGGCCGCAAGTGCAGCCATATTCCGCGATGGAAAGGTCCTTATTGTGGAGCGAGGTAAGGGCAGCATGACCGGCGTTTGGAGCCTGCCCGGCGGCCACATAGAGCCGGGCGAACGTGCCCGCGACGCCGCCGCCCGCGAAGTCCACGAAGAAACTTCGATTGCTGTGCGCATTGAAGGCCTGGTCGACATCCACGACGTCATCTTCCATCATGATGACGGCAATCTACGCGCCCATTACGTCCTCTGCGTCTACTATGGCTTATGGCAGGCTGGCGAACCAATAGCCGCCACGGATGCCCGTGACGCGCGCTTTGTAAGCCCCGATGAACTCCAGGAGTACAAATTGACCCCCGGGGTCGAGAGGTTTGTCAGGGAGGCCAGCATTCTGATTGGCACCCCCAACTGATTGCGTCCGCGATCTCAACCACCGGACCAATCACACGTTTGTAAACCAAGTTGACTGGCGGCGCGTTTCTGGCAACCCGAAGGTAGTCGGGCACAACGCCGAACTACCTATCTGAACGGGCAGGGTTTATGATGAATAGGCTGCAAAAACTCCAAGCCGCCACGGTCACAATCGCTATTGCAACACTGCTGATCAGCATGCCTGCCCAGTCGAACCCCGACCGCTGGAAATCAGAAGGTTGGAAGAAGTCCGACTTCGCGAAATCCAGCATCAATTTCAATGAGATCCTGTCCGGGGGGCCGCCGAAAGACGGTATTCCATCGATTGATAAACCGCAGTTCAAGTCAATCGCAGACATCACCGACATTGCCGAACAGGCGCCGGTTATTGGCCTCACAATAGATGGAGATGCGCGCGCCTATCCACTCAGCGTGCTGATGTGGCACGAGATCGTCAACGATACCGTCGGCAAGAAACCGGTCACCGTCACCTACTGCCCACTCTGTAATGCTGCGCTCGTGTTCGAGCGCACGGTCAACGGTCAGATCCTAGACTTCGGCACAACCGGCAAACTGCGCAATTCGGATCTCGTGATGTACGACCGTCAGTCAGAAACCTGGTGGCAGCAGTTCACCGGCGAAGCGATCGTCGGAGAGATGCTTGGCACCGAGCTGGCTTTAGTACCATCGCGCCTGGAAAGCTTTGGAGAGTTCAAAAAACGCCATCCCGACGGCAAGGTCCTGGTCCCCAACAATCCGGGCAAGCGGAACTACGGGCGGAATCCCTATGTTGGCTACGACAGTGCCGCCCGACCGTTCCTGTATCGTGGCGCCATGCCGGAAGGGATCAATCCTATGGCCCGCGTCGTCATGGTGCGCACCGGAGCGCAGCCTCATGCTATCAGCCTCGCCTTGCTGCGAGACAAAAAGACCGTCGATCTCGCCGGCATCCAGCTGTCTTGGCGTCCGGGTCAGGCTTCGGCACTCGACACCTCGGAAATCGCAAAGGGACGCGATGTTGGGACGGTCCTGGCACAGAAGCGTGGAGGCGACGGCAAGCTCCGCGATGTACCCTATGACGTCACATTCGCGTTCGTTTTCCATGCTTTTCATCCCAAGGAGAAGATTCGCACGGAATAGGTGACGCTATCCCCATAGGGACTTGATCACGGCTGACGCATCGCCGATACGTGTGACAGGAAACTTGCAGGCACCAGGCGCATGAAGCGAGCGAAACAATCAGTCGTGTTATCACTGTGCGCCGCATTGTTCGTGTCAGCGGCGATTATCGCACCGAGTGCCGAGGCCCAATCGCGCTCTAAGCCCTACGACCAAAAGCTCTATCGACTGTCTGAAATTCTGGGTGCCGTCCATTATCTGCGTGAGCTTTGTGGCGCCAAAGACAATCAACTCTGGCGCGATAAAATGCAGGAGCTGCTCGATTCCGAGGGCACATCCGCATTGCGCCGCGCCAATCTCAGCCGCCGCTTCAATCGTGGCTATCGTGGTTACTCGCGCACCTATCGCGGTTGTACATCATCGGCGCAGGGCACCATCGAGCGATTCCTCAAGGAAGCCATCTCAATTACCGATGAGCTCGTTAAGCTTGCCAACTAACCGCGATGCTGTTTCGGGCGGTTTACGCTTAATTTCAATCGCAGCAGCGCGGGCCCAAACCACGTGCTAATCGACATTCGTCTGGCTACGGGAAGGCGCGGCTGCGCGTACCCACACTCAGTCCGACAGTACGCACTGTTATCAATTCTTCTTCTTCCGGACGAGACTCATGAAAGCGCTGCACGATTTGGAAAGCATCGGATCACGCGCCGATAGTATCGAAGCGCTGACCTACATTCTTGCGGCGTGGGAAGAAGGCAGCGATGCTGGCCTCGCAACCGAACTCCTCGCTTATGCTGCCCTTTACACGGCGCTGGCTGATCTCGTGGACAAGTTCGGCGAAGACAATGTGGCTTCGCTGGTGGAAGGCCTCAGCCGGCGCGTTCGGACAGGTGAATTCACGCTGTTTGAGACCTGTCAGTAGTCTTGCTAGCCACCATCATGCCCCGCGCCTAAGCCGAAGCGGACAGCACCGAACTCAAAGCAATCCGCGGCCGGTCAGATCGATATCATCTCAAAACCCATTTTCTTCAGCCAGATTTCCCCGACCAAAACAGCCCCGAAACCAACCAGCAAAATGCCGGCACCCAGATTGATGGCCCGCAGGCTTGACCCGTCAAACCGGTCCCTGAAGTGGCTCGCAATCAGTGATAGGAATACCCACCAGGCCAGACTGCCAGCGGCAATTGCCGCGACGAGAAACAGGGCATCGATGTAGCCCCGGATCGAGACAAAACTGCCAATCCCCCCGAAAATCGCAAATAGTCCCAGAACTGCGCCGGGGTTGGTGACAGTCAGCAGGAAGGTTTTCGGAATATCACTCCAATAAGCCCAGAAGGTCGCAAGACCGGAGCCCGAGCCCGCGCCTTTTATTTCCGGCCGCCGCATAAGCAGGCGAAGCCCAAAGGCAACAAGTGCAACGCCGCCGACGATTTGGATCCAACCGCGATGGGTCTGGACCGCGCCTGAGATATAGCCAACCCCAAGACTGGCGGTAAGCGCGATAAGAGCATCGCCTAAAACTGCTCCGGAACCCGCAGCAACACCGCCCCAGAAGCCACGCTCAAGGGCGCGTTGAATGCAGAGCACGTTGACCGGACCAACCGGCGCCGCCACAAGCACTCCGATAGCAAGGCCCACCGGAATGACGAGTGGGTTCGGTATGTAGTCAAACAGCAATCAAAGCCCCATTCATGCGCAGCGGTTCATCGCCTTCACCACCGTGCCACCTACGCTTCTTCTGCACCATGGCAAGAAAAGCTCGCAAGAGGCATAAGCCGATCGTCCCCATGTCGTGCCCCCATCGCACCACTGTCAGTATAACCAACCACATTCCCAGCGCGATTATGCTATCAAATCGATCACACACCAGAACGGGAAGCGCTCCTTCCCTGAAACCAATGAGACAGCGCCCAACCATGACGCCTATTCTCAGCCGCACCGGCCTGCATTATCTAACTCTTTCAGCACTACTCGTAATCGCTCACCTGTCAGCAACGCTGTCGATCGATACAGCGCTTGCTGCCAAGCCGAAGAAACCTCAAACGACTGTTGTTGTTGAGCACGACACTGAGAAACTGCCGGTTCAGGTCGCCGAGATGCACGAGGCTATCCTTGCCGCCGCACAGTCCGGCAGGATCAAGGAATTGCTCGTGCCCATCCAGTGGAACGAGTTGCGCCCGGACTTTGGTAAGATCGACGCCTCAAACCCGATCCCAGCATTCAAAAAACTGTCCGTTGACGGAGATGGCAAAGAGATCCTGGCTATACTCACAAAGCTTCTCCAAATGCCATATGCTGTTATCAGACAGGGGCGCGATATCGAGAACAACAAGATATACGTATGGCCTTACCTGGCTGAACTTCCTCTGAAAAAGCTCAAGCCTGAGCAGGATGTTCAGCTCCTGCAAATTGTTCCGCGAGCCGACTACAAGTCTATGAAGGAAAGTGGAAAATACGCGTACTGGCGTCTCGCCATCGGAGCTGATGGCACCTGGCACGAGTTCCTAAAGCCAGAGTGATAAACAGCTGACAAACAAAGCGACATGCTGATTGCTCGTCCGGAACACAATTAAAGCAACGTCGCAACTATTGGTCGCAAGCCCCTATTTATCCTTAAGCAAAATCGATATGCGATGGGAGTTTCAAACGGGGAACAAGTGTCATGTTTCGTATCGCGTCTGTCGCACTATTCACGATTGCTATCGCACAGCCGGCCTGGGCCGACACTGAACTCGAAGACCATATGCCGGTCGAGCAGTGGTCCAATTACCGCAAGAAAAAGCCAATCCGCTATCGCGCTTCGACGGCACCGAGAGCATCATCAAGCCAGAGCCAACTCAACCAAGGTAACAAAAAGAAGTGGGTCGGCGGACCAAAGCCTAAGATTTCAGCCGCTGCACCATCCACTGTGCGTTTCCGGTCTGGATACGGCAAAGGCACCATTATTATCGACACCAGCCGTCGTCGGCTCTTTTATGTCCTATCCAGCGCGAAGGCCTACAGCTATCCGATTGCGGTTGGTCGCGCAGGTTTCCAGTGGACAGGCCAGAAGCGCATTACCAACGTCAAGAGCTGGCCAACCTGGCGCCCGCCTGCTGAGATGCGCAAACGCCAACCCAAACTACCGGTCGTTATGAGCGGCGGTATCTATAACCCGCTTGGCGCTAAGGCACTCTACCTTGGTTCGACGCTCTATCGCATTCACGGAACGGCCAATGCAAAGTCTATTGGCACCGCATCATCATCCGGATGCTTCCGCATGCACAACAAGCACGTTGTCCACCTGGCACAACGCGCCGGCATCGGTACACGCGTTGTTGTCCTCCGCAAACTGCCCAAGTCGATCGCAGCCAGCATCCGGGGCAAAAAAAGCCGTAAGCGTAGCTAAAACCAGGTATACCGTCACGGCAATCGAATTGGCCGGCGTTGCAAAGCGCCGGCCTTTTTCTTTGGCTAGCCGCCTTCCCAGAAGCGAACCGGTTCTCCATTTGCCGGCAGGCCAATCTCGCCGTCCCACATTACACGGCGACCACGGATAATCGTACCTTGGGCAGCCCCGGTCAGCGTCACGCCGTCAAATGGTGTCCAACCGCAAGCGCTCTCGATCCAATCATTTGTCACCGTCCACTTGCGCTTTAGATCGACAACGGTGAAATCCGCGTCGTTGCCAACCGAGATGCGGCCTTTGTTGGCCATGCCGAAGATCCTCTGCGGTCCATGGCTTGTCAGATCGACGAACCGTTCCAGGGACAAGCGTCCCGCGTTGACATGATCCAGCATAACCGGAACCAGCGTCTGCACACCCGTCATGCCTGAGTGCGAACCTGGATAGGCATGCTCCTTTTCTTCGCGTGTGTGCGGCGCATGATCCGAACCGAGAACATCGACGGTGCCATCCTGGATCGCCTGCCAAATCCGCGACTGGTGCGCAGCATCCCGGACCGGAGGGTTCATCTGGGCAAACGTGCCAAGGCGCTCATAACACTCCGGCGCGACGAGTGTGAGGTGGTTGGGCGTGACCTCAACCGTTGCCCAGGTCTTATGGTCCTTGAGAAAATCCATCTCATCACCGGTGGAAATATGCAGCACGTGCACCCGACGGCGATGCTTCTCCGCCAAGCCAACCAAGCGCCGTGTCGCAATCAAGGCTGCTTCCGGGTCCCGCCATTCGGGGTGTGAGGTTGGGTCACCGGCCCGTCGCACGCCCTCGCGCGCAATCAGCCGGTCTTCATCTTCCGCGTGAAACGCCGCACGCCGCCCAAGCTTCGCAATAATTTTGTCGAGCGATGCTTCATCATCGACCAGCAGGTTACCTGTCGACGAACCCATGAATACCTTGATCCCGGCTGATGACTCGAGCTTCTCCAATTTTGGAATGTCATCAATGTTCTCACGCGTGCCCCCCACGTAGAAGGCAAAGTCGCAAAACATGCGGTGGCGTGCACGGGACACCTTATCAGCGAGAGTTTCTTCGGTTGTTGTCAACGGCACGGTATTCGGCATCTCGAAGACAGCCGTAACGCCACCCATCACGGCTGCCCGGCTGCCAGTTTCGAGGTTTTCTTTGTGATCGAGACCCGGCTCTCTGAAATGCACTTGGCTGTCGATCACGCCCGGCAAAATATGCAGGTCCTTACAATTAATCTCATCAGCCGCGCTTGCGCCGTCTATACCTCCGATTGCTGCGATCTGGCCATCACGCACACCGACATCACGCACACCGGTCCCATCGTGATTGACCACGGTGCCGCCGCGCAGGATCAAATCAAAAACTTCAGCCATATCTTGTCCTCTCCGACCGTCGTGTCAGCTTGTGCACCATACCCACCGCCGGCTTGCCAGTCATGAGCGCGCATCCTACTTAGGAGCTATCAGTTTCACAGCCAGGCGGGAAGCAACATGTCGACAGTAAAACTGGCGCACCTTGAAAACCGAGGCATTATCCGGATCTCCGGTGCCGACACAGTTAAACTGCTGGACGGCATCGTCACCAACAACCTGGTCCGGCTTGACGATCAACCAGCCATTCACAGCGGACTGCTCAGCCCGCAGGGCAAAATCCAGTTTGATTTCTTTCTGGTTCGTGAAGGTGATGATCTGCTCCTGGAAACCCACAGAGACAAGATCCCCTCGCTTATCCAGCGCCTCACACTCTATCGTCTCCGTGCCGATGTTACGTTCGAAGATCAGTCAGAACAATTGGCCGTGATGGCAGCCTGGGGTGATCCGGTGGATGCACCCGGCGGCGTTCTCGCGTTCCCCGACCCACGCAATGCCAAGCTTGGTCAACGCCTGATCATGCCGGCCGAACGCATCCCTGAGATCCCCGGTGAAAGTCTGACAGAGGCCGACTACCACGCCCATCGCATTGCCATCGGTATTCCAGAGGCCGAACTTGACTATGGTCTGGGCGACGCCTTTCCGCATGAGGCGCTCTACGATGAGCTTGCCAGTGTCGACTTCAAGAAAGGATGTTATGTCGGCCAGGAAGTCGTCAGCCGGATGCAACATCGCGGAACGGCGCGCAAACGCGTTGTCCCGGTGACCGCGTCCTCAACACTCGAGACGGGTACCGATATCATGGCTGGTGAAGCGACCATCGGCACGATTGGGTCTGTGGCAGATGGCAGTGGCCTGGCACTCATTCGACTTGATCGTGCGCACGAAGCCAGTGAAAAGGCCGTCCCACTTACGGCTGCCAACGTCGAACTCACAATCAACAAGCCGGACTGGATGACATTGGACATCACAACCGGCAAGACGGGAGACCATTAATGGCCAAGAAGAAGTCGAGCACCGAAGACCTCATTCGCTGCAGCTGGCCGAAGGTCGAAGATCCCGAGTACACCCGTTATCACGACGAAGAGTGGGGCGTTCCGAAAACAGGCGATATCGAATTGTTCGAAAAGATGGTGCTCGAAGGCTTTCAATCAGGGCTGTCCTGGATCACCATTCTCAAGAAACGCGACAACTTCCGCAGCGCCTTTCATAACTTCGATCCCAAGAAGATAGCGCGCTACAAAGACAAGGATTTCGAACGCCTTTTGAATGATGAGGGTATCGTTCGCAATCGCCTGAAGATCGAGGCGACGATCCATAACGCAAAGGCCTATTTGGAACTCGCTAAAGAACGTCCGTTTGCCGACTTCATCTGGAGCTTTGTCGACTACAAGCCGATTATCAACAAGCCAAAAACGATGCGGGACATTCCGGCCCAGACTGAGATCTCAAAACAGATGTCAAAGGGACTCAAGTCAAAAGGCTTTCGGTTTGTCGGTCCAACAACTGCTTACGCCTTCATGCAATCTGTTGGCATGGTCAACGACCACATCATCGATTGCTTCCGTCATGAGCCATGCGCCAAGCTGCAACGCAATTTCAAGTTCAAGTAGTTCGCTTCAGGTCAACTGAGCGAAGCGCACTGCTATAGGCCAATCGATCAATCCATGAAAACCGCAGTTGAACTCGATGGCACCACAATGTCGATCGCGATGGTCAATGCCGTTGCGGCAGGCGCCGACGTGACCACCGCGCAAGCCGGACTGCAAAGAATGGCAGCCAGCAACGCGATTACCCTGAAGGCGGTTGACGAGGGTCGGCCGGTTTATGGCGTCACAACGGGCCTCGGTGCAAAGGCAACACAATCACTGACACGCGAAGAAGCCACGGAGTTTGCCGCAAAGGCTATTCGCGGCCGTGCCCACGCCATTGGCAAACCGTTACCGCGCGCCATTGTTCGCGCTGCCATGGCCATCAGGCTCAACTCCTTGTTGACCGGTTCTTCAGGCGCCGCACCGGCAGTCGCCACCCACATCAAAGCCTGCCTCAATGCCGACCTCGTCCCGAGCATCGGTGAAACTGCGTCGGTAACCGTCGCCGACCTCCTGTGGGGCGGAACGTTTGGCCTTGCCGTGATTGGAGAAGGCCAGTTCCTCGATTACCCCGAAGAGAAAAGCGGCACCGAACTTTTCATCGAGGCCGGCATTCCCGAGCTGCAGCTTGGCCCACGTGATGGCCTGGCCCTGGTCAGCCACAACAGTTTTTCGACAGCCCATGCAGCGATTGGCCACCACCAAGCAACGCGCGCCTGGCGGGCAGCACAGACAGCGGCAGCGCTAACATTGGAAGGCTTTCGCGGGTCACTCACGCCGTTTGATCCGGCTGTCATTGCAACGCGCCGACAGCCTGGCCAGGCCGAAGCGGCGGCCGACCTGATGACCCGATTGACCGGTTCAGAGTTGCATCAGCCGGGGAACGCGAGGCGCCTGCAGGACCCGCTCAGTCTGCGCAACATCGCCCAGGTCCACGGCACAACGTACGCGGCCTTGGCCACTCTTGAGGATACGCTGCTCGGCGAAATCAATGGCGCTTCTGACAATCCCGTCGTGATCCCCGACTCTGAGACCATTGTCTCTGGCGGCGGTTATCTCAATCCGCATTTGGGAACGACGCTGGTCGCAACGAACTACGCTATCGTGCAATTGGCGGCTCAAATGGTTGCGCGATCCGGCAAGCTTCTCTTCAATCGCTTCACGGATCTCCCCAATGGCCTGTTGTCAGATGATGCGAATGTCACCGGCTTCACACCGACAACAAAGATTTCAGAGGCACTATTTGCGGAGATCGTGCAGCTCGCAACGCCACCTGTCGTTTATCCGTCGGCCATGGCAGATGGCGTCGAGGATGTCGTCTCCAATTACACGGTGTCTGCCAAGGCACTCATCACGATCTCAGAGCGCTTCTCCCAATTGACCGCCATCGAAATGATCCTTGCCACTCACGCTATCCGATTGCGTGAAGTAGCGAGCTTGATCGCGCCGGGCCTCCGTCCGCTCGTCGAACGGATACAGGAGATCTCACCGTTACTCGTGGCTGACCGACCGCTCAGCAGTGAAATCGACACAGTCGCAGCATGGATACGCAGCGGCGAGATTGATCGCCTCACAGGTCAGGTCTGACAGCCACGGTCTGAAACCGTCAGCTGTTCTGTCGCTGGGCAGTACTGACACTGTGTCAGCGGCGACAGCACTAAAGAAAGCGAAGTGGGGGGATATAGCCGCCTCCGAGATCGTTTTTGCCCCTCACCCTAACCCTCTCCCCGCGCGCGCGGAGAGGGAATAAATGGAACAATCACGAAGACAACTGCGATCGCCCCCTCTCCCCATTCTTCATGGGGAGAGGGTCGGGGTGAGGGGCAGCAAGATATTTCTGATAACCCCCGTCACTCAACCGCACGCAGCGCGGTAGCATCATACAAACCATCCAAGTTAGTCCATTTCGTCAGTCCGCATAGCGCAGCGATTTGACCAAGCCCATGTCGCGCGCCTTGTTCAACATGAACACGCCGAGCGCAATATCACTGGTCGCCAATCCGCGATGCCAAAACAAGATCGTTTCATCATCGCTTTCACGTCCCGGCTTGAGGCCGGCAACAATTTCACCAACCTCGGCGTAAAAACTCTCGACTGAAATCTTGCCGGCATTGATGTGCGGTCGCAGCGAACCGTAAGGCCCGGCCATCACCTGACCAAGATCATCCATGACGAACTTGTCGAAATGATCCGTAAAATCCATCGGCAGCGCACTCATCGTGCCATATGGGACGACCAAGCCGCCCTTCGGGATCCAAGCGCTCTCGAACAGCGGCGTCGGCTCTGGCAGGCGCGATGCCTCAACAATCACGTCCGCACCGTCGAGACAATCCTGCCAGTTCTCTGTCGCGACAACCTCTTTGCCAAGATCCTTACTCAGGCGTTCCGCAAAAGGATTGCGACTCTCAGGCCGGCGCGAATGCACACGGATCTCTTCGAAGTCAAATAAATGATCGAGCAGGCGAACGTTCCAATACGCAGTGCCACGTGCCCCGATGTGTCCCAGTCGCTTCGGTTTTTTCGGTGCCAGGTGTTTTGCGCCGATCGCAGTCAACGCGCCGGTACGCATGTCCGTGATACCTGCCGCATCAATGACAGCCTTCGGAATCCCTGTGCGCGGACAGAACAGATTGAGCAGGGCCATCTCCGATGGCAAACCTTGCTTGTAGTTGTCGACAAAGTCTCCCACGACTTTCACACCGGCATAGTCAAGCGGTGCAACGTACCCGCGCAACACGTTGAAATGCCCTTCAGTGCCAGCATCGGGCCTTAAATGGACGCGCGGCTCGATCACCGTCTGCCCACGTCCTGCAGCATCAAGCCCGGCTTCCACTGCTGCAATAATTTCTGCATCCGTCAGCCCCAGCGCCTTCACCTCAGGCCCACCGAGATACTCAATATCAATCGTCACACCATCACCCACACTTCACGACACCTGTATGAACTAAGCATCTCAGCAGGTCAGTGACAATGCACGGGGGCATTCAATGCGATCACACCGCCGAGACCGCGAAAGGCTAGGGCTAGATCATCGCGCATCACATCGCGAATAGTTGCCGCGAACCCCAGATATCGGTTTCCAGATAACAACAGCACCCTGGCCACCAGCCAGCCTCACAACTAACATCTCCAAAACAGGACCGACGAAGTCCGTGCGAGAAAGTAGTGGAGGAACGCGATGGCCGTTGCAGAGTTTTCGATCGATGGCGCAGTCCGTCGGGTGCGGCTGACCCGTCCGGAAAAGCGCAATGCGCTGAACCCGGAAATGATCGCCATCCTCACAGAAGCATTCACGACACCGCCACAACCTGGCGAACGACTGGTATTGGTCGAGGCTGACGGCACCGTATTCAGCGCCGGTATAGATTTGCGAGAACGCGACGGGACGGCAGCCGGCATCAAGCCATTCGAAGAGATGTTACACGCGATGGAGACCTATCCGCTGCCCGTGATTGGCAAGGTTCAAGGCGCTGCCATCGCCGGCGGCAACGAACTCGCCCTTCACTGCGATCTCGTCGTCGCGAGTAAGACAGCAAAGTTTGGCATGTCGCCGGCGCAGCTGGGTCTCGCTCCGAGCTGGTTCCTTTGCAAGAAACTCCAGGAAGTTGCCGGTCCCGTTGCCACCCGCCGCATCCTCTTCCTCGGTGATCCACTTTCGGCAGAAGAGTTTTATGAGCTGGGCCTCATCTCCCACGTGGCCGAACCAGATGAGCTGGATGTGGCAACTCAGAAAGTTGTTGACCGCATTGCTGCAAACGCGCCGATGGCGTTAAAGGCCATCAAGTCGGTTCTCGTCCGCCAAATGACCTTCCGAGATGATATTGAACATGCCGACCTGGACAAGGTGCTCGGCACCGTCCGCGAAAGTGAAGATGCGCGTGAGGGCATCGCCGCGTTTCTTGAAAAGCGCAAACCGAACTTCCAGGAACGTTGACGGGCAACAAGGTGAAACAACGCGATACCACGTTCTCAACGACAACGTTGACCGCCCCCTCTCCCCATTCTTTATGGGGAGAGGGTCGGGGTGAGGGGCCACGGCAGGCAAGGTGCAGGTATCTGCCCCTCACCCTAGCCCTCTCCCCGCACACGGGGAGGGGGAAGGCATCGGCAATGGACAAACTTAGGGCGAGAGGAAACCTATGGCGATCCGCATGACCAAGTCCTGGCAACCGCTGACAGAAGAGAATGCTGTCAAACTCCCGGGCCAACTCGGTGTCTACCAACTCGCCAACGACGCCGGCGAAATCATCGCAATAGGGTTTGCCGGTGGACGCTCGCTGTTTGGTCTGCGTGGCATCCTAAAAGATCTCGCCGCCAACCCACCCGTCGGGGCCACTCAGTTTCGCGTCGAAATCAACTCGCAGTACCAGACCCGCTATCGCGAGCTTCTCATGGTTCACCACGCCGATCATGGCGCACTGCCACGACACAATCAGTCAGACCCGCCGCACTATCTTGGTCGCCTCAGCCCGCTTTGATGCAACGAACCAGCAAATGCCAGGACCAAACTCATGGACTTGCAACCAACCGAACAACAGCAACTGATCGTCGACCAGATCCGTCGCTTTGTGCGTGAAGAGATCGTCCCTCTCGAGGAGACTCTCGATCCCGATGCCAGCGAACTACCACCGGAAGACTTCGAGCGCCTGCGCAACAAGGTCCGTGAGATGGGCTTCTATGGCCTCGACATACCCGCGGAGTACGGCGGACCCGGCATTGACCTTGTCACACGCACGCTCATCGCCATCGAAATGGCCCAGCATCGCGCCGGCCTATATGTGCCCTGCTACCACGTCTTTGGAGCAATGGGCCTGGCGCAGCTGTACGAGGCAACGGAAGATCAGAAGGAACGTTATCTGCGCCCCGTATTGCGCGGAGAAAAGCGCGGCTTCTTCGGGCTCTCTGAACCATCCGGTGGCAGTGACCCGGCCCGCGCCATTCAAACCCGCGCCGTTAAAGACGGTGACGATTGGATCATCAATGGTTCCAAGTTGTGGATCAGTGGTGCCGACAAAGCTGACTTCGGCCTGGTCTTCGCGCGCACCGATCCAGACCAGGGCCGCAACGGCGTCACCTGCTTCCTGGTCGACACGGACATGCCGGGCTTCCACGTGCGCCGTGTCGTCCACACCCTGCGGTCAAGCCACTACGCGACAGAACTCGCTTTCGAAGATCTGCGCGTGCCAAACCGCAATGTACTGGGTGAGGTCAACCGCGGCTTCGCCATCGCGAACGACCGCCTGACAAGGCAACGCATTCCGTACGCTGCCGCATGTATCGGCGTCGCCGTTAAGGCTCAGGAAATGGCCATCGCCTACGCCAAGGAACGTCACACGTTCGGCGCGCCGCTGGCCAGCCGCCAGATGATTCAATCGATGATCATCGACAACGAACTGGACATCCGCCAAAGCCGTTGGATCACGCTGGAAGCAGCCGCCAAGGCTGAGCGCGGTGAACCGTTCCGAACCGAGGCCGCGATGGCCAAGCTCGTGGCCAGCGAAGCCGGCGGCCGCGTTGTCGATCGCGCCATGCAAATCTTTGGCGGCATGGGCATGACCAAGGATCTGCCGCTTGAGCGCTGGTATCGCGAAATGCGTATCCGACGCGTTGGCGAAGGACCGAACGAAGTCCAACGCCTGATCATCGCCCGCGATCTGCTGGGCGGTTCTTACAAATAGGGCTAGCGCCTGACGAAAGGTATGCCAATGCCTGATACCAACACTACCCGCCCGAACCTGCCACTGGCTGGCGTACGCGTGCTTGATTTCGGCCAGATCTACCAGGGTCCCTATGCTACGCTTCTCATGGCCAAGGCAGGCGCCGATGTTGTCAAGATCGAGCCATTGCAAGGGGAACCCATGCGCCAACGCGCGGCTGCCTCGCGCGGCGCCGGTATCCCGATCGCGATGTTGAATTCCAACAAGCGCGGCATGACACTCAACCTAAAATCAGAAGCTGGAAAGCAACTCCTCAAGGATATGGTCCGCGAGGCAGACATTCTGCTGGAAAATTTCACACCCGACATCATGAACAAACTTGGCGTCGGCTGGGAGGTATTGCGCGAAATCAATCCACGCCTGATCTATGCCTCTGGCACCGGTTACGGACTAACCGGTCCCGACCGCGATGCCATGGCGATGGACCTCACAATCCAGGCAACGTCCGGAACGATGAGTGTCACCGGCTTTCCCGACGGACCACCCATGAAGTGCGGAGCGGCCGTGGTCGACTTTCTCTCCGGCATTCATCTTTATGGCGCCGTCATGACCGCGCTTTACGAACGCTCGGTCACCGGCAAAGGTCGGCTTGTCGAAGTCGCCATGCAGGAAGCCGTCTTCCCTGCGCTCGCATCCAACCTCGGCATGCTGTACTCGCAAGATGGTGCACCGCCGCCCCGTACCGCCAACAAGCACGGCGGCTTATCAGTCTGCCCCTATAACGTTTACGAAGCTAAGGACGGCCACATCGCGATCAACTGTGTCAAGGAGGTGCACTGGCAGGGTCTTCTCAAGATCATGGGACGTGAGGACCTGCTCGGCGATCCGCGCTACGACTCGAACAAAGCCCGTGTCGCCAACATGGAAGAGACCGATGCCTTGGTCGAGTCCTGGTCACGCACTCTGAACCGCGCCGACATCATGGAGCAGGCCCGCCAGCATCGCCTTCCCGTTGCCGCTGTCCGCGATCTCGTCGAAGTCACAAACGACCCCCACATGCACGAACGTGGTATGCTCGAATGGCTTGATCATCCGGAATACGGACGCCTCGTTGTGCCGACAAGTCCGTTGCGGTTCCATGGGTCCGACAAAGTCGAAACCAGTCCCAGTCCACGCGTCGGCGAACACACACAGGCAGTGCTACAAGACTGGCTGGGCATGAGCGAAAGCGCGATCTCGACATTGCGCGACGACGGCGCGATATAAGCGAGACCGAATTTCGTCACGCACTCGGATACTGTTTGCCTATGAACAAGACCAATGCACCTCGTGCCTGGCAGCGCATGTTGTCCGGCCGCCGTCTCGATCTTCTGAACCCAACTCCGGTTGATATCGAAATCACCGATATCGCCCATGGCCTCGCGCGCGTTGCGCGTTGGAACGGTCAGACAATCGGCGAGCATGCTCTATCAGTCGCCCAACACTCGATGATCGTCGAGGACATTGTCACTTCGCTATCACCCGGCGTATCACAACAAACGCGTCTCGCTGCCTTGCTCCACGACTCTCCTGAGTACGTGATTGGAGATCTGATTAGTCCGTTCAAATCCGCTATCGGTTTTGACTATAAGAACTTTGAAATCAAACTCCTTTCGGCCATTCACATCCGCTTTGGTCTACCCGGCCTCGTCGACGAACCTGTGGCAAAGATAATCAAATCAGCTGATGCAGTTGCCGCATATTATGAAGCTAGAGTCTTAGCTGGGTTTTCCGAAACAGAAGCCGACCAGATCTTTGGCTGCCCGACCGAGTTACCAAGTGATCTCCAAAGCCGGCTCAACGACCTCGATCCGTGGCCAACAAGACTCGCTCAGGAAAGATTCTTAACTAAGTTCGCCGAACTCGCAGCTTCATGATCGGCTTTGTCTTGTAACTGTCATGAAATCACGCCACTTGATTATGAGGCGTATCGCGCGCAGCGCGACATGAGTTGTTTGAATACGCAAGCAACACCGCGGGTTTCGCCATGGCGCTCAAATGTGACAGAGATCATCGCATACATGTCTGCTCCCTCGCGGCGCTTGATACCGTCGTGGAACAGACACACGCAACGCATGTCATCTCAGCCATCAATCCATGGTCGATACCCGACACGCCTACGCGCATAGATCCGACCAATCATCTCAAGATCGCGATGAACGATATCGTCGAACCGCAACCGGGTCTGGTCGAGCCTGCCAGCGACCATATCGAAGACTTGCTCTCGTTCGTCGATCGTTGGAATGGCGGCGGCACGCTCGTCATTCACTGTCTGGCTGGCATTAGTCGCTCAAGCGCTGCTGCGTTCATCACCCTCTGCCGGCTCAATGAGCAAACCGACGAACATGTGATCGCGACAGCCTTGCGTCAGGCCTCTTCAACGGCTACGCCAAACTCCCGGATGGTTGCTCTCGCAGACAGAAAAATGCATCGGTGCGGACGTATGACCAAAGCCGTCAGTACGATTGGACGGGGCGAAGCCAGACTGGCTGGCCAACCCTTCAGCCTTGCACATTCAATCAGTTAGCTGCCCGCTCAGCGCAATGCTGCTATGCAGTCTATTCCCGCCAAATCTCGATTTTGCCTAAATAGGGACAAGTCTTGTTCCCAAATAAGCCATCATCAACACTAATCTCCGAGCACGTCAATTCGCTTTTGGAGAGACGCGATGACAATGGACCTAAATCACGCTGAGGCTGAGCAAACAATAACAACCGAACGCATGCTTGAGCCTCGGGAACGTACTGAAACTTCTACAATCGAGATTGGGCTGAGCGCAGCCATCATCTCAGTGCGAGATGATGCTCCTCAGGTTTTAGTTGTAAAGAGTGGCAGTGGTGGCCGAGCGGCCGCAGATTCATTGCCTTCGGGGCCCTTTTCACCAATCAATCATCGGACACTTGAAATCGGTTTACGCGATTGGGTGCGAGAGCAATCAAACCTCGACTTGGGCTATGTCGAGCAGCTCTACACCTTTGGTGACCGCGGTCGGCATGCTCGCCCGGCCGATGCTACACCACACGTCGTATCAATTGGCTATCTTGCACTCACCCGGCCGCTGGAGGACGAGCAGCTGGGAACCGCACAGTGGCGCAGCTGGTATGACTACTTCCCGTGGGAAGACTGGCGTAACGGAAAGCCAGCGATCTTACAGGACGTGATCGAGCCACTGCTCGTGAACTGGGCGCAACTCCCGCAGCCTATGGTTTCACCGAGCCGACCAATGGATCGGGCCCAACGCCTACGCGTTGCATTCGGCATCGATGGCGGTTCGTGGGATGAAGAAAAAGTCCTTGAGCGTTACGAAATTCTGTATGAAGCAGGACTGATCGAAGAAGCGCATCGCGACGGTCGCGCTGCAGCAGCCCAATGGGATGACGCACCGGCACTCGGCTTGCCGATGCGATTTGATCATCGTCGCATTCTTGCAACCTCGATTGCCAGAACCCGCGCGAAGATCAAATACCGACCTGTGATTTTCGAACTCATGGACGAAGAGTTCACGCTCTTCGAACTGCAAAAGACGGTGGAGGCCATCCTCGGCCCGCACCTCCATAAGCAGAACTTCCGGAGACTTGTCGAAAGCGCAGGCCTTGTTGAGCCAACAGGCGAGTTGCGCGTCAAGACCGGCGGTCGCCCCGCGAAGCTGTATCACTTCCGCAAGGAAGTCGTTCTCGAGAGACCGGCGCCTGGTGTGCGCGTGAAAGCAGGTCGGCACTAACCGACAATACCGGTCAGACTCATTTTATCGGCGCCGCATTTCTTAGCGACAACTTGCGG
Source organism: Hyphomicrobiaceae bacterium (assembly GCA_965247245.1). Lineage (GTDB taxonomy): Bacteria > Pseudomonadota > Alphaproteobacteria > Rhizobiales > Hyphomicrobiaceae > Tectiglobus. The sequence continues at coordinate 766,312 of CBDFGV010000003.1, forward strand.
CGCCGAACTCAAGTGAGAAGACTTTGCGAACCGCACCAAAGACATCACGCTTCGCAAGCATCCCATCTTTCTTCTGGAAATAACCGGTACAGTTTCCTATATTCGTAGGGGTCAACAATGCTCTAAATGAGCATTAATCGAGACAAGAACTGCGCCCTTAAAATACTCAAAATGAGTATAAAGGAGAAGACAGATGGCTATCACGATCCATGATGCAGCGAACAACGCGAGCGAACCTTCACGCGCCAACAGCAACACCCAAGTGCAGGAGTTTCGCGACCGACACGTCGACATTCTGCCAGAGTTCACGCCAGCCTTGGCGCGCGAAATGGAACCACTCTACAACCGCGTCCGAAGTGTGATCACGCCGTTGGAATGGCCGCACTATGCCCCGATCATTGCCGCGATCAATCAGCTCAAGGCCGAGAAGAACGCCGTCATCCTGGCGCACAATTACATGACGCCTGAGATCTTTCACTGCGTCGGTGATATCCGCGGTGACAGCCTGCAGCTGGCCAAAGAGGCAGCGAATGTCGACGCAGACATCATTGTCCAAGCCGGCGTTCACTTCATGGCTGAGACCTCCAAGCTCCTAAGCCCTGACAAAACGATACTCATTCCGGATTTGGAAGCAGGCTGTTCACTCGCTTCATCAATCACCGGTGCCGATGTGCGTGCCTTACGTGAAGCCTATCCAGGTGTTCCCGTCGTGACCTATGTCAACACCTCAGCAGAGGTGAAGGCTGAAACCGACATTTGCTGCACGTCTTCCAACGCCGTCCAGGTTGTCGAGAGCCTTGGCGCACCGCGCGTCCTGTTGATCCCCGATGAGTATCTTGCCAAGTACGTGCAGACTCAGACGGACGTCGAGATCCTGACCTGGAAGGGCAGCTGTGAAGTTCATGAACGCTTCACAGGCGACGAGCTGAACGCTTACCGCGAGGCAGAGCCCGGCATCAAGATTGTAGCCCATCCGGAATGCCCTCCGGATGTCATACGTGCTGCTGACTTCACCGGGTCGACGTCTGGCATGATTGACTACGTCAAAACGAACCGGCCGCCCAAAGTCATCCTCGTCACCGAGTGTTCCATGGCATCAAACGTGGCCGCCGAGACGCCTGACGTCGAGTTCGTCAAGCCCTGCAATCTCTGTCCACACATGAAGCGGATCACACTCGAAAACATACTCGACAGCCTCGTCTTCATGCAGCACGAAGTGACCGTCGACCCGCTCGTAGCCACAAAGGCTCGACGCGCAGTTGAACGCATGGTCAATCTGACCAATTAACAGCAAAGCCCCGGCCACTCTTTGCGTTAGAGTGGTGGTGCACTAGCCTGGACTATTCGTTTGCCGGACCGAGGATGAACAGTCAGACATGAACGACGCACAAACAACTTCCAGCATCGTCATTGTTGGCGCAGGCCTCGCTGGCCTGTTTACGGCTCTGCGCCTCGCCCCACTGCCGGTCACAGTCATTGCAGCAGCCCCTATGGGTGAGGGCGCGTCCAGCGCCTGGGCGCAGGGCGGCATCGCCGCTGCCGTGGGCGAAGGTGACAGCCCGGCCGCTCATGCCACCGATACCATTGCCGCCGGAGCTGGGATCGTCGACATCGACATTGCCAATCTGGTCGCCAACGAAGCCGGTGCAAGAGTGATGGATCTGCTGACCTTCGGCGTCCGGTTCGACAAAGATCTCGAAGACAAGCTTGTGCTTTCTCGCGAAGCGGCCCACTCAGCCAAACGCGTCGTTCGGGTCGCCGGGGATGGCGCCGGTCGCGCGATCATGGAAGCTGTCATTGCCACGGTCAGACAGACACCCTCCATCAACGTGCTCGAAGGTTTGACCGTCAGCGGGCTAAGAGCCAGCGAGACGGGTCAGTTCGAGCTAGTCGCAGAACACCCTGAAGATCCCGCGGCACAACTGGTCATCGCCAATGCAGACGCCGTGGTGCTTGCAACCGGTGGCATCGGCGCACTCTATGCGCGTTCAACCAATCCATTGACGTCACGTGGAGGCGGCATTGCGCTCGCTGCTAAAGCCGGAGCGGCGATTGCTGACAGCGAGTTTGTCCAGTTCCATCCCACCGCCATCGATGTCAGTACCGTACCGATACCGCTTGCAACAGAGTCACTGCGCGGCGAAGGCGCGACGTTGATCAATGATGCCGGCGAACGTTTCATGCTGGCCCATCACCGAGATGCCGAACTTCGACCGCGCGATATAGTTGCGAGAGGTGTGCACACCGAGATCCTGTCTGGCAACGGCGCGTTTCTCGATTGCCGTGAAGCCATCGGCAGCGAGTTTCCCGAACGCTTCGGCGTCGTCTACCAGCAATGCAAAGCAGCCGGCATAGATCCGGTCACTGAGCCAATCCCGGTTGTGCCAGCCGAACATTACCACATGGGTGGTATCAAGACGGACAACCACGGCCGCACAACCGTTGCTAATCTCTGGGCCATCGGTGAGGTCGCCTCAACCGGACTCCACGGTGCTAACCGCCTTGCATCCAATTCGTTGCTTGAGGCCGTAGTTTTCGGTGACCGCGCTGCCGCCGACATCAAGGCTAACATCCAGCCGAAAGAGATCGCTGTTGAGCGGTTAAAGGCAGATAGCCTCCAGGATGACGATGCGCGCGAAATGGCCCTTGGCCTTATTCGCGAGACGATGGCCATGAACGTCGGCGTCGTGCGCAATCAAGATGACCTACGAGCAGCACTTACAGAGCTCCAGGACATTGAGACGGCTGCGCAAGAAGACAATGTCGTCCAGAACGCCGCCATCACAGCCCGCTTCATCACGGAGGCCGCACTCCGCCGTAAAGAAAGCCGCGGCGCGCATTTCAGAGAAGATTATCCAGACACCAATGACGCGATGGCCAAGCGCCAATCAATGACCCTGACCGGCCTCAACTTGCGATCCAATCTCAGTGCCCAGCGCACGCTGACGGAAATCATGCACGCCGGAAAGCGCGTCGACGATAATACCTGATCATTGCCCGAGATAATGCATTGCCATGACCTTAGCCTCCCTCCCACCACAGCTGATACAGGCAACTGTTGCAGCAGCCCTTAGCGAAGATCTCGGCCTTGCCGGCGACATAACCACCAACTCCGTCATCGCACCACATTGGACTGCAACTGCCAGCATAAATTCCAGAGAGAACGGCGTCGTCTCTGGCCTGGACGTGGCATGCGAAGCATTTCGCCAGCTCGATCCCGACATTGAATTGAATGTGACCGCTGCAGACGGAGACCAAGTATCTCCCGGCGATACGGTCATGACCATCGCTGGTAACGCCCGCGCCATCCTCAGCGCGGAGCGCATCGCGCTCAATTTCCTCGGACGGATGAGCGGCATCGCAACGCTGACCAATCGCTACGTCGCTGCCGTGGCAGGCACAACGGCAACGATTGTTGACACACGCAAGACAACGCCTGGCCTCCGCGCATTCGAAAAGTATGCCGTGCGTTGCGGTGGCGGGATGAACCATCGCGTTGGTTTATTCGACGCCGTTCTCATCAAAGATAACCACATCGCAATTGCAGGCGGCGTCGCGCAAGCCGTTGCAGCTGCCAAGCAACACGCCGGCCACATAGTCAAGATTGAGGTCGAAGTCGACACCCTCGAACAGCTCGACGAAGCCCTCGCCAATCCTGTTGACGCAGTCCTCCTCGACAACATGCCACCGCAGGTACTGCGTCAGGCTGTTGATCGCTGTGCCGGTAAAATTATCACCGAAGCCTCAGGCGGCATCAACCTCGAAACCGTTCGGGCGGCCGCGGAAGCAGGAGTCGATCTCATCTCCGTTGGCGCGCTCACACATTCAGTGACGGTATTGGACTTCGGTCTCGACAGCGATGTGCGCAAGGCAGATCTGTAGACAACAGCATCACTCGCCAGCAGAGCTCGGCAGGTTGAGCTGCCAGGAGACACCAAAGCGGTCCTCGATCCACGCGAACTGTTCACTGAAGCCATAGTTGTCGAGCGGCATCATAACTGTTCCGCCTTCCGAAAGTTTCGTGACCGCTGCAGCAAGTTCATCGTTTGAGTCAAAATCAACATAGAGCGAGAAGGACGGCGTGAAACTAAATGCGTGGACAGGCGGACTGTCAAAGATCTGCACCTCATGACCTGCCAGTGACACCTGCGCCAACTTGAACGATCCGGGAGTGCCGCCCTCCCCTTCGCCGTAGCGATCAACCGAGTGAACTTCAAACTCGGAAAAAACCGAAGCATCGAGTGCAACCGCCTCTTCAGCCTGACCCTGAAACATCATGTGCGTTTTCGCTTTGGTCATACTCTTCATCCTTCGGGATTGCTTGGCTTATGGAACCAGGGCGCGCTGACTGAACTCCCGCCAACCGGTTCCAAGTCGGGTCAGCTCGAAACCAGGTTAGTTCAGTCGATTTTTTAACTCCGCTGCTATAGGAATGTTCCGCGCGTGGTCACCAATGATCCTCAGGCTTATGTGGCTTGCACCGTGATCAACAAAGCCTTTGAGCCAGGCTTCAGCGCCAGCCATATTGCCTGCGAAGCAACCCTGGTATTTACGGATCGCTTTGGCGGGCACCTTGTAATAGCTCTCCAGATAAGCATCGAGGGCCGCGTCAGCAGCATCCTGATCCTCATCGATTGAAAGCGTGAGGTAAGCTGCCGCTGTCACCGCATCATCGGACCGCCCGGCCGCCGCAGCTGTTGCACGCAACTGGCTTAACTGATCAGCCCAGACGCCACTGTCGGCAGGTCCGGATGGAAACCAGCCATCAAAGTGTTTCGCGCAACGGTCAATCGCCGGCGGCACACTTCCACTGGCCCAGATCGGTGGCCCGCCCTTGCGATGGGGTACGGGACCAAGAGTGACATCCCGAACCGACCATCGCCCTTCATGAGTTACCAGCTCGCCACTCCACAACGCCTTGCAGAGTCTCAGCCCTTCCATCAATCGCCCGATACGCTTCTCGAACGGCACGCCAACGGCATCGAATTCAGTATGACCGGCAGGACTGTCCTGGCCGATACCAATCCCCACAATCAATCGACCTTCAGACAATTGGTCGATCGTTGCGAGCTGTTGCGCCAAGAGAACCGGATTGCGCAATATCGGCAGCAACACTGCCGTGCCCATTTCAACCCGCTCAGTACGCGCCGCAATGGCCGCCAGCATCGTCAGTGGATCGTGCCGCGGCTTGGCTGTGACCGAGTCACCAATCCAGACCGAGTCGAGGCCGACATCCTCAGCCAGCACCGCAAGGTCAATCACTGGCCGCGCAGCGTGCCGGCCTTCCATCACGCCTTCGCGTGTCGGCAACAAATATCCAATCTTAACCATGCGCCCGGCCTCTCTCACACAAATCTGAATGAATGGCCGAACAATATTGCCTCATGCACAATTCCGCCAGATTCAATACCCAAATCATGATTATAGATGATCAGAGACGGAAACAGCGCTAATAACAACGCAACGTTAGGCAACCAGTAGGCACTCAGATGACGACCATAGCTCTCATCACACTCGTCGGCGGCATTATGATTGTGTCCGGCATCATTGGTGCCGTACTTGCAGGAATAAAGAATCGCGACATTTCAGTTTGGCTGGCGTGGACCTTCATCATCCCACCAACTCTGATCATTCTGTTGTTCCTCCCTCGCATCAAGGGACGCCGGCCGCGCCGTCCGACCCTCGATGAAGAAGACACAATGAGTGATCACGTTTAGCAACTGATCTCGGCGAGTCGGCAGCGCAGCAGCTTAGGCGTTGCTGCGCTCAGCGATCGCTGCCTGCGCCGCTGCCAATCGTGCAACCGGCACGCGGTAAGGCGAGCATGAAACGTAATTCAATCCGACCTCATGGCAGAACGTCACCGAAGCCGGATCACCACCGTGCTCGCCGCAGATTCCAACCTTGAGATCGGCTCGTTCTTTCCGACCACGTTCGTAGCCAATGCGGACGAGTTCGCCGACCCCTTCCGGATCGATTGAAATAAACGGATCAACCTCGAAGATGCCCTGGCGCTCGTAGTCTGTCAGAATAGGCGCAGCATCATCACGAGATAGTCCCAAGCAGGTCTGCGTCAGATCGTTTGTCCCGAACGAAAAGAACTCTGCGCCATCATCTCCAGCAGCGATCTCGCCGCCCTTGAGACAGGCGCGCGGCAACTCGATCATAGTACCAATCTGGTAATCCAGCTTCTCACCGCTTTCAGCTTCGACGGCAGCAGCTGTCGTCCGAATGACAGCAGCAAGAATGTCAAACTCCTTACGGTAAGCAACCAGAGGGATCATGACTTCGGCGGTTACATCTTTGCCGATCTCGCCCTTCACGGCGATGGCCGCCTCGAAGATTGCGCGGGCCTGCATCTCGGTGATCTCCGGATAACGCAGCGCAAGACGACATCCGCGGAACCCGAGCATCGGGTTCACTTCGTGTAGCTCGGTCAAACGCTCGCGCAGTCGGCTGGCCGGAACACCAAGTGCTTCGGCGACGCTCTCGCGCTCTTGTTCGCCATGCGGCAGGAACTCGTGAAGAGGCGGATCGAGCAATCGGATTGTCACCGGCAATCCTGCCATGATGCGAAACAGCTCGATGAAATCCTGGCGCTGCATCGGCAATATCTTGGCAAGCGCGGCCCGCCGACCAGTCTCGCTGTCTGAACAAATCATCTCGCGCATCGCGAGAATGCGGTCCTCTTCGAAGAACATGTGCTCGGTTCGGCAGAGCCCAATGCCTTCAGCGCCAAACTGAAGTGCTTGCTGGGCATCGCGTGCTGTATCCGCATTGGTTCTCACGCCCAACTTGCGGGCTTTGTCAGCCCACCCCATCAGAACACTAAAGTCGCCGGACAGTTCTGGTTGGCGCATCTTGACGGCGCCTTTCAGAACTTCTCCCGTTGCACCGTCAATCGTGAGGATGTCGCCCTTATTGAAGACTTCGCCCATCACGGTCATGGTCGCTGCTGCATAGTCGATCCGCAATGCACCGGCACCGGAAACGCAGGGTCGTCCCATACCACGCGCCACAACTGCAGCATGGCTCGTCATGCCGCCGCGCGTTGTCAGAATGCCCGCGGCAGCGTGCATGCCATGAATATCTTCGGGACTTGTCTCAACCCGCACCAGGATGACGTCTTTACCCTGCGCCTTGAGGGTTTCAGCTTCGTCCGAATTGAAGACGATCTCCCCGGATGCAGCACCCGGCGAGGCCGGAAGTCCCGTCGCAACGACCTGCTTTTCGGCATCCGGATCAATGGTTGGATGCAACAGCTGATCAAGCGCCGCCGGATCGACACGCATCACAGCTTCGTCCTGGGTGATCACACCCTCATTGGCCAAATCGACGGCAATCTTGAGCGCTGAACTCACAGTCCGCTTGCCGGACCGCGTCTGCAGCATCCAAAGCTTGCTGTCCTGAATGGTGAACTCGATGTCCTGCATATCGCGATAATGCGACTCGAGCGTTTGGAAGACCCCGGCCAATTGCTTATAGGTGTCCGGCATCAGCGCTTCGAGCGAGGGTGACGTCTCACCGGCCGCCTCGCGCGCGGCCTCCGTCAAAGGCTGCGGTGTGCGAATGCCCGCAACCACGTCCTCGCCTTGCGCATTGACAAGAAACTCACCGTAAATCTCTTTGTCACCGGTTGACGGATTACGCGTAAACGCAACACCCGTCGCGCTGGTTTCACCCATGTTGCCGAAGACCATCGCCTGGACGTTGACGGCCGTTCCCCAGCTTTCAGGAATACCATGCAAGCGCCGATACGTATTCGCCCGCGCATTGCGCCACGAACCAAACACGGCGGAAATCGCGCCCCACAATTGGGCATGCGGGTCTTGCGGGAAGTCAGCTCCAGTCTCGGAATGGACAGCGGCCTTGTATTCCGCGACGATTTCCTTCCAATCATCTGCGGTCAGTTCGGTATCATTGAACTTGCCGGTGTTGTTCTTCAACGTATCGAGAATGTCCTCGAAAATACCGTGATCGACCTCAAGCACGACATCGGAATACATCTGGATAAACCGGCGATAGCTGTCATAGGCAAAACGCTCATCGCCAGAGCGCGCTGCGAGGCCGGCAACTGTCTCATCATTGAGACCGAGGTTCAGGATGGTGTCCATCATACCAGGCATCGATGCCCGCGCACCCGAGCGCACTGAAACCAACAACGGATTGTCAGCTCCGCCAAAGCCCATTCCCACAGCTTCGCCAACGCGGTTGAGAGCTGCTTCAACCTGTTCGGTGAGGCCGGCTGGGTAACTGCGATCGTTGTCGTAGTAGGCCGTGCAGACTTCGGTGGTAATGGTAAAGCCTGGCGGCACAGGCAAGCCAATACTTGCCATCTCAGCCAGGTTCGCGCCCTTCCCGCCGAGAAGGTTGCGCATATCCGCTTTTCCATCAGCGGATCCATCGCCAAAGTAGTAAACCGATTTGTCAGCCATGACAGCTCCCCCAGGCTCACATGATGGGTGAAGTGAACCGGACCCGGCGTCCGGGTGGTCCAATTGCGACCAATGCTGCGGCGCAACGTAATCGAACGTTGTTTCGCCGTCACTACGACTTTCTAATGCGCGACAATACCACTAAGAGTATCCGCAATTCCGAAACCCAGACGAACGACGCAAATGAGATTCGCATGACCGACCAATTAGATTCCGTCCTCGGGAAAGTTGATGCCAACAACGCCGACGCGCTCGATCGACTGTTTGCGCTACTCCGCATCCAGAGCATTTCCACTGATCCCAACTATGCTGAGCATTGCAAGACTGCGGCCAACTGGTGCTCCGATACGATGAACGCCATTGGCCTCAAATCGCAGGTCATAGCAACCGAAGGCCATCCCATGGTTGTGGCACATGACCGTGATTCGGTACCGGAAGGCACGCCCCACATTCTGTTTTACGGGCATTATGATGTCCAACCGCCGGATCCCCTCGATCTCTGGACGCAGGATCCTTTTGAACCAACCCTGGTTGAGGACCCGGCAAACGGTCAGGTCATCGTCGCGCGCGGTGCGCAGGACAACAAGGGACAGCTACTGACCTTCCTGGAAGCCGTGCGCGCCTGGCGTGAAGTTACAGGCGAAACACCTTGCGCGATTTCCGTTCTACTCGAAGGCGAGGAAGAAACCGGAAGTCCTAGTCTGCCCGCCTTCCTCGCGGCTTACAAAGACGACCTCAAGACCGACTTCGCGTTAGTCTGCGACACCGGTCAGTGGAACAAAGACACCCCGGCGGTGACAACGATGCTACGCGGTCTCGCTGCGACAGAGATCGTCGTGCGCGGACCTGACCGTGACCTCCATTCCGGGATGTACGGCGGCCCGGCGGCCAACCCCATCCGGGTTCTGGCCAAAGCCATGGCCAGCCTCCACAACGACGATGGCAGCGTCGCGGTAAGCGGCTTCTACGATGGCGTGGCAGAACTGAGCGAAGATCAAGCCCAGCAATGGAACGCCCTCAACTTTGATAGTTCTGCCTTTCTCGACGACATTGGCCTGAGCCAGCCGGCTGGCGAGTCCGGCCGTTCGGCACTCGAGCAAATCTGGGCACGGCCAACCTTGGAGTTCAACGGTGTGACCGGCGGCTACCAGGGGACCGGAACAAAAACCATCATTCCTGCCGAAGCTTCAGCAAAAATCACGTGCCGCCTGGTTCCGGATCAGGATCCTGAGGCAATCCTCGACAACATCGAGGCGCATCTCAAACAGCAGATCCCGGCGGATTGCAATATCGAATTTCTCTACCGCCACAGCGGCCGCGCCATCGGCTTTGACACATCTTCCGCGCCAATCCAGGCCGCCGCCCGGGCCCTTGAAGCGGAGTGGGAGACCCCGGCCGTTCTCATGGGTTGCGGTGGTTCGATCCCCATTGTGACGTCCTTCAAAGAAGTGCTCGGCATTGACAGCCTTCTGGTCGGTTATGGTTTGGACGACGACCGCATTCATTCACCAAACGAGAAATACAATCTCAAGAGTTTCAAAAAAGGCGCCCGTTCATGGGTCCGGATCATTGATGAGCTGTCCAAGCTTGGCCATAAATCTCAATGACGTTTGAAGACAACACAAGACTTAACTCAGAGAGAATGCTCAATGGCGCTTAAGAAGCAGTGCAGCGCACTCGTCCTGGCCGGCCTGATGGCAGCGACGGTATCAACTGCCGAAGCCCAACGTCACACCAACCGCGGCGAACACGTGGCCGGTCGTTTTGACTATTACCAGCTTGTGCTGAGCTGGAGTCCAACGCACTGCGAGGACAATTCTCGCGGACGCAACGATACCCAATGTGGATTGCGACGGGCGCGTCCCTTCGCATTCGTTCTGCACGGCCTTTGGCCACAGTATGAGATCGGCTACCCGGAAGCTTGCCGAACCAAGAACAAGCCGTTCGTCCCGAACAAGGCGATCAACGCCATGATGGACATCATGCCAAGTCGCGGCTTGATCATCCATCAGTATCGCAAGCACGGCACCTGCTCTGGTTACGATGCTGTCAATTATTTCAAGGCCAGTCGAATCCTCTTCAATAAAGTGAAAATCCCAAAGCGCTACAACAAGCCAACAAAGGCGTTTCTATTGCGCCCTGAAGATCTGGTGCGCGACTTCCAAGAGGTCAACCCGGCTATAGGGGCTGGCATGATGCAGGTCATATGCAAGCGCGGAAACAAAAACCAGTTGCGCGAGATCCGCGTTTGCTTCGACAAGAAGGGCAAATTCCGCCGTTGCAGCGGTCGGTCCACACGCCATCAGTGTGCACGCAAGAACATGTATGTGCCGCCGGTTCGAGTAAGTCGCTAGACCCAACCAGAAGCGTCTAAAGGCTTACGCCCGAGCCGGAGAAGCCTGACTGTTCGGAGGCATCAACCTGCTGAGACACGCGCATTTTGCCAAGGGTCAGGCTGCCCGGTTTTTGGCAACCCGCTCTGAACGCCAGTGATAGGGCGACGTCCCGGTAAAACAGGTGGACGTCTCAAGCTGGGCAAAGCTGTCCGCTAAACGGGTCGGATCTGTACTCCAACGCGCAGCCAGTTGCAGGACCTGGGATTGCGTTGGCGACAGCATCATCGCGCCACCCGCATCACCTGAGCGCTCGTCCACACCGCGCAACTCGAAAAACTTGAGCCCCAACAACTGCTCCGCGGCGGTCACCCGCCCAAGGTTGCAGATCTCACCCTGATCACTCGTTGCATAGCCGCGCACGATCCGTCCATTGATGGCCTTGAACCAGGCATAATGGTCGAACTCTGGGAAGGTGGAGAAATACTGCGCCTCACCAAAGGTCTCACTAAGCTCGAGAAGCAGCGGTGAAGTCTTATCGACGAAGCTGGAACCGAGAGGCTGAGGCAAAGACACGCCCGCAACCACGACCCAGCCATGAACTGGCGAGGTAATGAAGACCGACTTATCAGCCTTTCGACCACGATAGATCGCGCTCACTCCAGCGTTCCATCTGCATCGTTGCACATCGATCAAACCCAGCGTTGATATCAAGCGATTGACGTCTTCAGTCCCGACAACCAGCCAGGACATATTCGGCCCGAGTTGACTGAATTGCGCTGCTTCGCCGTTTTCTCGCTGAGTTGCCGTTTGCGCCGCCTCCTGGCGCGCGATGAGCCACACAAGACCGCCCAATGCAAACAGCGTGACTAGTAAAACACTGATCGCAAGCACAGGCATTCACCAGACCCCAAAGTTCTGAACCGAGCCAAATTCGATTAGCCAGAAACCGGATGCTCTAAGCGATACAGATCCACACCCACGCCGTGCCACTTGATCCAAGCACATATATTGAATAAGCGAGCCGCAAATGAGTCGGCAAGCCAAAATCACGCCACTGAGGCAAACCTCGCGTAACGCCGGACAGATCCATTCTTGACCTGCGGCAGCCATCGCAAACGCCAGGAGCAAAATTCCAACCGCAATGATGGACGAGCGAATAGTGGGGCAGCTGATCGAGGGCTTAAAAGCGGGGTAATCAAGCCGAACCACAGCTGCCCCGAATAGGGATGCCTGCACCAGAGAGAGGGCATTTTGCACAAGCATCCTAAGCCGCACGACCGACACAGCCTTGGGGAGGGTGCCAAGCCCGGCGACCTATCCGCTACTGTCTGGATAATGGCTCAAGTTAAAGCGAACATGACAGGGCCGACAATCGTCAGTCTGGACTGTTGGTCCTGTGGAAAAGGCCATCATTAGTGAGCCCCACAAACGCCAGTTCTCGGTGTGAGTGATAAGGCGAAGCAGACATCTAGCTGAAGGCAATCGTTATATTCTGGACAACTGGATCAACATCCGGATCCTCTTCAATCGTCCCGCGCACCAGATCGACAACGTAGGCCCCGTACACTCTGAAGGGTCCACGACCAAAGCTATGGCCAAACAACCAGGGGCCCCACGTCAAAGAGCACACATCAATATCGAGTGTGTCGCGAACCACCATGGCCTTGGAACGAACGTCCCCTTCCCAGCCAAGCATTGCTCGCATCTTGCTCGTAAACGTCTCAGCCCCTGCAAGCATCTCGCAAAGCGCATCTACCTCAATCCGTCGCCCGCCCTTGAGATGGGCATGGGACACCCAGGAAAAACCATCATCGGGGCCGCCATCCATCCGACAATAGATTTTCTCCAATCCAATCTCCTGCATGCAAGGCATTAGCAGTCCAAAGCGGTTCTGCGACTGAGACCTTGAGCCTGGCTGATAGCGCTCCGCCCGACCACGCAAGGTTGCATTGGGTTCACTCGTCAGTTGACCGAGAGCATTGAAGCGCACGCTGTCCGTGGCGCGGCACATGGCGTGCGCTGGAACGAATTCGAACTCCGACAAAGTGGGAGATGACCAATCGCTTGGCTCGGCCAACCCGTTAGCGGCAAGTTTGTCATAGCAAACGAATGGCACGTTCGATGAACCTTGAATTTTTCTTCTGCCTGCTGATCATAATGCATGAGACAGCAGTCAAGAGCAACACAACAATCGTGGAACCGTCGAAGAACGGTCCACAATTCCACACGACAACCTTGTTGAAGCCGGAGGATTAACTTGCCTGATGTGTCGAAGCTGAATATGGCAATTTCCCAGAGAATACACCGATTCCCGTACGTCTTTGCCTCAATAGGGGCACTCTCGAAGGCGACAAACGCTCTGATCGCAACATAGGAGATCACTGAGATGTCCAGCACCGTGCCAACTGTTGGTAATGTCTCCCGTCGCAGCAAAGGCCGCGCAGACGAGATCGACTACGAAATCCATGGCCAGGAAATGCAGTTTGTCGAGATTGAGCTCGACCCCGGTGAGAGCGCCATCGCCGAAGCTGGCTCCATGATGTACAAAAACCCTCAGATCCATCTCGATACGGTCTTTGGCGACGGCAGCCAGAAGCCATCTGGCTTCTTCGGTTCGCTGGCCTCGGCAGGCAAACGCTTGCTGACTGGTGAAAGCCTATTCATGACCGTCTTCACCCACCAGGGCCAGGGCAAGGCACGGGTCTCGTTCGCTTCACCTTATCCAGGCACAATCATCCCATTTGACCTTGCCGCCATGGGCGGAACGCTGATCGCACAAAAGGATGCCTTCCTGTGTGCTGCGAAGGGCGTATCAATCGGCATCCACTTCCAGCGCAAAATTATGACCGGCATGTTTGGCGGTGAAGGCTTCATCATGCAGAAGGTCGAAGGCGATGGATTTGCCTTCATTCACGTTGGCGGTTGCGTTATCGAGCGCAAGCTCGGCCCCGGCGAGGAGCTTCATATTGATACCGGTTGTGTCGCCGCTATGACCCCGGACATCGATTTCGACATTGAACGAGCCGGATCCATTAAATCGATGATCTTCGGCGGCGAGGGTTTCTTCTTCGCCAGGCTGCGGGGGCCCGGCACCGTCTGGATCCAAAGCTTGCCGTTCTCACGTCTGGCAGGTCGCATCCTCGCAAACGCCGGACCCGGCGGCGGAACCGGAGAGGGATCAATCCTTGGGCCGGTCGGCGACATGTTTGACGGCGACAACGGCTAATCAGCACAGATAACGATTGGTCACCGGAACAAATCGAGGGCGGTGAGAGATGATGCCTACCGCCCAATCATCAGAAGGCGACGGTTCAATCTAGTGTGAAGCCGGAGACAGTGAGGCATGGCCAGACCAGCAGCCTGCCACAAAATTTCCCCATATCGCACAAATTCGCGCCCAGCTTCGCCTGCTTTAGTGCAGGTTAGGGTAAGGTTTCATTAATAATGTTGCCTGACACTCGCAGCCGAGCATTTTAGCGATATTTCGGCCGGACCTGAGACCGGAATTCTCAGACGGGTGGGAGAGTTCATGAGATATCTAGCCAGTTCGGCAATTGCCGTATTTGCGTTTGGCCTCAGTGCCAATTCAGTGGCAGCCAAGATGCCACAAGTGTCATTGCACAGTGCCAATCAAACGCCAGCCTGCGTCACTCCGGGCCGCCTTACAGCCTACCTGAAGGATCGGAACCCGCGCCTGCGCAAGCGCTTCGCGAAGATTGCCGCCGACTACATGCGCCATGGCGAGAACCTCAAAATCCGTTGGGATTATGCATTCTTCCAGATGATGCTGGAAACCAATGCGCTGAAGTACACTGGCGACGTTCACTGGAAACAGAACAACTTCGCTGGCCTCGGCGCGACCGGCGGTGGCGTCAAAGGCGAACGCTTCCGAACGGTATCTGACGGTGTCCGCGCTCATCTCGAACACCTATTGATCTACGCCGGCGTCTACGTGGACAATCCCGTAGCCGAACGCACACGCAAGATCCAGGAATGGAAAGTCCTGGCGAAATGGCAGCGGACATTCAAGCGCCCGATGACATATCGCGACATCGGCGTGAAGTGGGCGCCCAAGGCCCGGGACTACGCACCGAACATTGAATTCACCGCCCAACGCTTTTTCCAGCGCTATTGTGACAAGCCCGATCCTTACCCCGAACTGTTGGCAGAAGCACAGCGCGGCATCAAAGGCGCGAAGGTCGCCACGGCCACCAAGACGCGAATTGAGCAGCCTGCCAAAACACCAAACTTGCCGACAAGCCTGAAAACACGTGCCGCACTCGGCGCGTCGGAAGTCCGCCCGTCTCAAAGTTCGGTGGCCCAGGCCTCGACCCAGACCTCGACCCAGGCGACCAAATCTACGCAGCAGTTCAAAATCATTAATCAGGCAGCGACAAAAACCGAGCAGCCTGCAGCCAGCGGCCAGCAGCAGTACAAGGTCGCCAGCGCAGCCGGCAGCCTCGCAGCCAAGTTCGCCAACCCGGGCCTTTCGACGAAAGAACCGAGCAAGCCAGCCACGCCAGGCGCATCTGCCGAGGCCGAAGTCAAAAAACAAGCCCCGGCACAAGACCAGCAGCGCGCCGCTCAAACACCTGCAGCTTCCAAGAAGTGCAGAGTTTGGACTGCCAGCTACGGTGGTCAGAAAGCAATCATCATCAAGTCAAGCGACAAGGCCCACATCAACTACACTGTCTTGGATGTGAACCAGGGACGCGAGAAGCAGGAAACTGCAGCATACATCTCGGCCTATGCCAAAGGCGGAAGCAAGATTGCGGAATATGACTCGCCGACAATGGCTTTGGACCAAGCCTTCAAGCTGTGCCCTGACGGCTAAGTCAAACCGTACTGAGACGAGCCTGCCGAAGTCACCAACCCCAAGTGATCAACCCAAGCGTTAGGCGCTCTGTGAAACCAAGAGCGCCGTAACGCCGCGAGGCGCGAGTATGTCGTACACGTCCTGGATTTCATCCCGGGTTTGCCTTGCAGCCTTTGCGATCATGGCGAGTGCACCAGTCAGCGCCGCCACACCACCGATACGCTTGAGCTCAACAAACCAGGTGCCAGACTGCGTGACGCCTGAACGGCTGATGACCTTCCTGCAATCGCGTAACAAGCGCCTCAATCCACGCTTCCAGCGCATAGCGGAGTGGTACAAGTACCATGGTGAGTCCTGGCGGGTGCGTTGGGACTACGCGTTTTACCAGATGGCCCTTGAGACCAATTTCTTGTCCTACCGGCGACCGAACGGCAAGTCGGGCGATGTTAATCCAAATCAAAACAATTTCGCGGGTATTGGCACAACTGGCGGCGGCGTACCCGGCAACAACTTCCCGAATGTAAGTACTGGCGTCCTGGCGCAGATCCAGCACCTCGTGGCCTATTCCGGTGAGCGTGTTCCCAACCCTGTTGCCCAGCGCACCCGAGCCAAGCAGCATATCATCCTCAAGGGTTCAGCACGCGTCGTGCGCCGGCGTCCTATGACGTTCCAGGACCTCTCAGGCAGGTGGGCAGTTGATCGCCGCTACGGACGTTCGATACTGCGATTGGCGCGCCTCTTTCACAAGAACCATTGCCACCCAGTTCGTTCGCAAACGGCGCTATCCAAGCCGAAGTATGGGCCGCCGGCCATCACACCGCGATTGGCGCGCAAGCCAAAACGAGCATTCAATCCAGCAACCGCCCTTCGCGCTGGACAGTACCGTCTGCAGCCGCCTTCGCGAGAGATCGCCGCCCGGCCAGCTGTGCTTCAACAGCCTGACCAGTGTTCCGTCGCAGTGGCGAGTTATGGTGGTAAGCAAACCGTGCTCATCAAGTCGCGTCAGGATAGCCATCTGAAATTGACGGCTCTTGATGTCGACCCACGATACGAGCGTGAGCTTGCTCACGAGTTCATCATGTCCTATGCCCGCGGCGGCTCCAAAATCGCGAGCTACAAGACACGCGCTGAAGCGCTGGTTCGCGCGCATGCCATGTGCGATGAGATCAATCGCCGGAGCTAGTCTGGCGAGTTCAATGCCGTCGCAGATTGATCTGGGCAGCCCGATCACTAGATCGGCAGGCCCTTCTTTATCAGCTTGTCGATCAGCTGCTTGCGAATGATGTCCCGGCTATCGCCACCGCCGAAACTCATACCGCCCGAAGAGAACGTTGAGCCGAAGGTCAGCGCCAGGTTCACAGTCTGCCCGATGGCACTAATGAATTGACGGTCATGCAGCGCCCGCAGTGGGTGGATGTACGTTGCCCACAGCACCCCCTTGGCGATCGCATAGCGCGCATCCAACGCCGTATCAAAATTCGCCTGCATCAACCGCTTGAGCAGTGCCTCCGGCATGCCCTCCGTCTTGCTGACCGGGGAGATGATCCGCATCCGGTTGTTGATCATGTCTGTCACGATAATCACCGGCCGCTCGCTGATGGTGAGCTGCCAGGAACCCGGCTGCGGTGCTTTCACGTTCTCATCGAGACGACGCAGAATCTCATCGATCCGCGTCAGCGTCATCTGGCCTTCGAAGATCGGGCCCGGCAACCGCTTGGGGCTCTCCACCTTTGGTCCGGCCTTCTTGCCTTCAGCACCTTTATCAGGAGCGAGCTTCGGCACAGTCGCCTGGACCGACTGCAATTGCGCACTAACGGCCGGCACCGACGCGACCGACAGCACCGCCAAAACGCAGAGAACAGCAGAAACGAAAGAGCGCCTGTTTCGGCCGGCGCGGCGCATTGAAATAGTCATGCGCACAGCATAAGCCATTGGCAGGCGCTGACTTAATCACATTTGTCTTACGTCGCGTGTGCCCTCAATGATCTGGCCACCAAGTCCGATCATGGCCAATTCGATCACGGCCAACTCGGTCACGACACGTTGCGCTTGGCTTGGCCTGGCAGACGGACTCACTCAGGTTTGGTCTGCTGCAGGTTCAAGAGTTGTAGCAACCCGGTCGATGCAGCGCCGCCGAGCACACACGGCAAACCAAACTGAACCTGACCGAGCGCACTCGCAGCCACACAGCCGGCCGTCATAGCCAGTTGCCCGGCCTTACCCCACCAGGCCCACTTCTTCCATTTGACGGGGCCGTTCTTCTTCAATTTCTCGATTGACGCCAGAGTCTTGCGTCGAAGCTTCCCGACCTCAAAGTTCTCAGCCGCCTGCACCACCTCACGCAGGTGCGTTTTGATCGGGCCCTTCTGATGCGCCTGCTCTTCACGCAAAAAGTCGAGCAGGTACTTGTCGCGGGACGCATTCGTCGCCAGCGTCCACTTTGCCATGCTCCCGACAGTGAGCAGTTCGAGATTGTCCTCTTCACCAGCCCACTTCAGCGCCGAGACAATCTTCAAGGCCGGATGATAGGAACCCGTTGCAAAGTAGAAGCCCCACCAGGCATCCAGCACGTGCGGCCCATCTTCAAAGGCGAGATTCTCGAGTGTCTTACCCTTACCGAACAGATACTGAGTGATCAGCTTCTTGCGCGCTGGCATGCGCTCGGTCAGGCCACTCAAGATCTTCTTCCATTGCGGCAGACCCGAGTAGGCGAGGCCGCGGATGATAATGATCTGGTTTTCCGGCCGGAGCGGAAACATGTCAGCGGTGAATTCAGCGGCTTTCGTCTGGTTGTCCGCCAGGATCCCGGCAACAAAGCCGAAGTAGATACCGGAGCGCTGATCATCATCGAGCAACCGCAGCCGGCCAACCGCTTTGACAAACGCCGGCAACTTGTGCGGCTCGGCATCTTCCCGATAAACGCTGATCCAGTGGAGGACCTGCTCGCGCGTGCGGAACAGCTGCCGTTCCTCGGCGCTAAGCCGGCCTGACAGACCACTCAGCGTTCCGGCAACAACCGCAGCAACAATCAACCACCCCAGCGGGCTACGCATGAGACCTCCGCACACTCAATCCAATTATCAACACGAACATTTCGCGGCGGAAAGGTGGCAGCGCCCTTCAAATCAGCGCGAACAATAGGCCGAACCAGCCCCATCCATGCTCCAAACACAACCCTGACAAGAGCATTTTGCAACCGTGACACTCCTGACTCTAGGCTGTCAGGAGGGGTGTATTAATTATGTTTACAGGGACCGCACAAAAAACAAAGCGGCCCATAAAAACCTGGAGAGATGAAATGAGCAAAACCACCCCATTGGGAACCCCGATGATAACCATCGAACAGATCGACAACGCGATCGCCAAGGCGCGCGTTGAGCGAGCAAAAGCATACCGGGAAATCATCGCAGCCCCGATCGCCCGCGCAGTGAAGTCCGTTTGGAGAACACTGACCGGCGGCTTCGGTCAATCCGGAAAACCAACTGCCACCGGCCGGGCCTGACCTCCCTTCACCCGACTATTGGCATGTTCCCACTCCGAGATGAGTGAGAGCAACTGGCCCTCTCCCAATTGCCGGGAGAGGGCATTTTTGATTGATTAACCAGAACGCCAGCGCAACTCCCGAAATCTCAACGAGCCGGCGCCAAAACCTCCGCACACGAAAAGATAAAATCCGTCCAAATTGCTTCAAACTTGGCGAAGACTTTAGGTCTATTGTGGGTATTGCTGGTCATCGGACCGGCCAATACCAGAGCCAGTCACCCGAGTAGTCGCGCACAGATATCAGGGAACAAGAACTGGGATCGACGAGAGCGGCACTCACCATCAAGCGATGGGAGTGCCGTTTTCGCTTTCATGACCATCGAGCCAGGAGACGTATTAGACGGCCTTCTCGGCTGCAGCATCCCGCTGCATGACAACCTGCATGTGCGGGTAGGGAATCGAGATCCCGGCACGATCCAACTCTTGTTTGATCCGCTTGGTCACTTCGAACTTGAAATCGAACAGGTCTTCGCGCCGACACCACACACGCACCGTGATATCCACGGAACTCGCCCCGAGATTGGTCACCTTCACGAACGGTTCCGGATCGGGCAGCGCGCGCGGATCACTCGTCACCACCTGGCGCACGAGGCGGACAGCATCATCCATGTCAGCGCCATAGTCGACGCCGATTACGAGATCCATACGCCGGCGGTCATAGGCCGAATAGTTCTTCAGGACGGTCGTCCAGGTATCATTGTTCGGGATGATGATCTGCACGTTGTCGACAGTGGCGATCTCCGTGCGGAACAAGTTGATATTCTTCACCGTGCCCATCTCACCCGAGACCTCGATGAAGTCGCCCGTCGCGAACGGCCGAAACAGAAGGATCATCACGCCGGCGGCAAAGTTCGCCAATGTATCCTTAAGCGCCAAGCCAACTGCCAGAGTTGCAGCGCCAAGAACGGCAACAATCCCTGTCGTCTCAACATTGAACAGGTCGAGGATCGCGACAACAATCGCGCCAATCATCACCCAGTTCAGAGCGCGGGCCGAGAAGTTGGCAACCGATGGATCGATACCCTGCTGCCGACGCAGGAAACTGCGCAGCGCATCGCAGATCATCTTGGCAATGGTCGTTCCGATAAACCAGACAACCGCTGCGATGACGAGCCTGATCGCAAACGAGAACGTCAGCTGTCCGATTTGATCGACTGAGTATTCCATTTCGTCAGCCTTACAGCCCTTCAGAGTTAGCTTGGACCACCCCACGCCGCTTCCCGGCCACCCAAAACCACGATCGACCGGGCGGCCGTGACAGGGCATGGGCAGGCAGTGCGGATCCGGCCAAGCCGAAATTTGCGCAAACCGCAGGTTTGAGCCGGTCCCAGCCACGGCCAGAACCGAAAATCCACAGGTAAGCGCCCGATTTTACGCGATTTTTGGTTACCAGCGGGTTGCCAGCTTGACGGCTGCATCGACAACGCCAATGTTCGCCCCATGTCAATTGAGGCCACAGATCAGTCCCAGACAGCCAGCGACGAGCCGGAAAAGCCGACGGAGACCGGGCCGCAAATCATTGCGGGCTATCTGAAGACACTGCCAAGTGCCCCTGGCGTCTACCGCATGCTCAATCCGGACGGCGATGTCATCTATGTCGGCAAGGCCCGTTCTCTCAAGGCCAGGGTCTCGAACTATGCACGCCTTGGCGGCCACACCAATCGCATCGCCCGCATGATCTCGGCGACCGCATCGATGGAGTTCGTCACGGTTCGCACCGAGGCCGAGGCGCTGCTGCTCGAAGCCAACCTGATCAAACGCTTCCGTCCGCGCTTCAACGTGCTGATGCGCGATGACAAGTCATTTCCATATATCCGGATTGCGCGTGATCACGCGGCGCCGCGCATTCTGAAGCATCGCGGTGCGCGCACCGCCAAGGATGACTTCTTCGGCCCCTTCGCCTCCGCCGGCGCTGTCGACCGAACAATCAACATGCTGCAACGCGCATTTTTGCTGCGCACCTGTTCGGACAGTGTTTACGACAGTCGCACCCGCCCTTGCCTGCTGTTCCAGATCAAGCGCTGCGCCGGCCCGTGCACCGGCGAGATCAGCGAAGCCGATTACAAGGCCCAGGTCGATGAGGCCGTTAGCTTCCTGCGCGGCGAGAGCCAGAACGTGCGCAACATGTATCAAAGCCTGATGGAGGAAGCCGCCGAGGCATTGGAATTCGAACGCGCCGCCAAGTATCGCAACCGCCTTTGGGCCTTGGCGCACGTCACCTCCGACCAATCAATCAACGCTGAGAGTGTCGAGGAGGCAGACGTCTTCGCGGCGTTTCAAGAAGGCGGGCAAACCTGCATCCAGGTGTTCTTCTTTCGCTCCGGTCAGAACTGGGGCAACCGCGCCTACTACCCCAAGGCTGATCGCAGTCTGAGTGCGGAGGATGTGCTCGAGAGCTTCATCGCGCAGTTCTACGACGACAAGCCTGTTCCCAAACAGATCCTGCTGTCACACGACATTCCGAGCCGTTCACTACTCGCCGAAGCCCTGGCCACCAAGGCCGATCGCAAAGTCACCATCCAGGTTCCGCAGCGGGGCGCCAAGACAGATCTTGTCGCCCATGCCGTCCAAAACGCGAAGGAAGCACTCGGCCGCAAGATGGCTGAAACATCGTCCCAGCGCGCGCTTCTCAAAGGCACGGCAGAACGCTTTAACCTCGCCCGCGTACCGCGCCGCATCGAGGTCTACGACAACAGCCATATCCAGGGTGAAAATGCTGTTGGCGCGATGATCGTTGCGGGCCCGGATGGACTCGTGAAGAACGCCTACCGCAAGTTCAACATCAAGTCGGCTGACATCACCGCCGGTGATGACTACGCCATGATGCGCGAAGTTCTCACGCGGCGCCTCAAGCGCCTTGCGGTTGAGGATGACGATACAAGCGGGAACGACGACGAAGAGGCGCTAACAACAGGAAACACAGAAGCAGTCTCGACCACGAGTGACGACGCGCCTCCGATCGACAACCACGCGGACGAAAGCGAGACGTCGCGCATCACCGAGCCTGCACCGCCATCAATCACCGAACGCGGTGCCGATGCTATTGCATTTGGCGTGTTGCCGGCTGATCAACCCTTTAGCGGTGATAGCGATGACACTGAGTTATCCGACGACGTCGAGGAGGAAGACGACGACGTTTTCCCCGATCGACCGGATCTGATCCTTGTCGATGGTGGTGCCGGCCAGCTAAGCATCGCCTGCGAAGTTGCGGCCGAACTCGGCATTGATGACATCGCCATTATTGGCGTCGCAAAGGGGCCCGACCGCGATGCCGGTCGTGAGCATTTCCACATTCCAGGTCGCGATCGATCGTTGATGCTCGAGCAGCGCGATCCCGTGCTGTATTTCGTCCAACGCCTGCGCGATGAAGCCCACCGCTTTGCAATCGGTGCACACCGTGCCAAGCGGGCCAAGAAGATCAGTGCCAATCCACTGGATGAGATCACCGGCATCGGCCCGACAAGGAAGCGCGCCCTGCTCAAGCACTTCGGCTCCGCCAAAGCCGTCTCACGCGCCGGCGTCGAAGACCTCAAAGATGTCTCAGGCATCTCCGCAGAGATGGCGCAGAAGATCTACGACTTTTTCCACGATAAATAGCTAATGATTGATTATAAAGGATTTTATTTTCGTTGCTAATCATCTGCTAATCTTTTGCGCTCTAGTTGCATCTGCGAATTTGGCACAAGGGAAGTGCTCCGGAGGCCAACTTGGATCAATCAACCCTAAATATCATCACACTCTCTATATCCCTTGCATCCCTCGTAATCGCTTTGTTTGTGGCAGGGTGGACTGTCTACCGTGATGCAGTCCAGAAACCTAAGTTTCGCGTTTCAGCGTCCATCATGGTCTCTACAGGACTAGGAGAAAATGAGCAGTTGATATTGATCCGAGCTCTAAATCTAGGCCCTCTACCGAACCGGACTCAGCAACTCTGCTATGGCAGACCGCATTGGCAGGAGCGGCTGATCAAGAGATCCAATACTCACTTCATCATATCGGCTGACGAGAACCATCGAACCCACAGCGCCAAAGGGCAGCGAGTTGAGGTCGGGGATGAAGTCACATTTAGTATTCCCTACAACAAGGATTGCTTTCTAATCGAGAAGCAGATCCATCAAGTGGGCATCCTAGACGGATACGGACGATTCCACTGGGTTAAGACAGGAGAGATGTCCAAGATGCGAAAGCAGTATGACGAGGACTTTCGGTGACATATGACTGCTTCGACCAAGAATTCAGCGGCCAAGGAAATTTGGTCCGCAGGTCATGTAGATACTTCTGAAGGATCTTTCAGTAGTATCCCAATCTTCCCGTCAGGATCAGAGCCAATACCGCGACCCGCTTTGATATTTCCTTGTGCCTGGTTGAACGCAAGCTCACACTTAAAAAGGTTTCTGACGAATTTTTCAGAAACCCACTGCCCTATCAGTGTCGCATATAGGGTCTCGAGGATTTTTGAGACCCCACTCCTCCGTCAATGTGAGATGAGTCACCCAGCTTGGCATTAACGCTGCGGCGCCGATGGATACCGTCGCTGCCGCGGTGCGCAGGGTCGCCTATTTGACGTTGACGGGGGATTGGCCGCAAAAATCTTTGCGGCCAATCTGTGAGGACGAACGAAGCTTCTGTGAGCTAGGCAAAGCCATCGAAGCTGGTCGCGGCGTCGGTTAAGAAGGTGCTGCTAACCCGCTAACCGAATCCCAAGAGCGTGGGCCATACATGCGTTGCTACAAGCCACAGATTTTCTGCTGCTGGTCGCAACCACGCCAATAGCCCAAGCACAATGAACGCAGAGCATGAGAAAAGAGCAATTGGATGTCGTGCTATCTCGCGGTAGTACATAGCTTTGTAGGTCTTTGCGCAATCTCTACTGCCCGGCCGTAGACCTAGCACAGTCTGGGCTCGAAATTCACGCTGAAGTGTTACAGGTGCAAGAGCCTCATTCCATTCCTTGACATGCCGTCTTTCAACGACATCTTCGTTGATCGCAATTTGAAGCAGGTGAAGTGTCCGTTTTTGATCTTCTTCATCGGCGATCGAAACTGAACGCTGGAGGTAATCGTCGAGGTCACGAGTGCTCTTAAGAAAGTCAGGACATTTCCACCAATAAAGCACTAGAGCAATCGTTAGAAAGATTGCACCCAGGTGGAGCAACGCCAGACGCTCGGTCGGTGCGAGTTGCGCCACGGGTTGAAGGAAATCATTTAGCTTCGCGTAATCCTGAACGGCTTTGCTCCACAGCAACGCGTAGCCCAATGTTGGAATAAATAGCGCGGCTTGAGCCAAGCGGGTCTTCATGAAAGCGGCCACAAGAACCCAGGTACACCCCCTTAATAACAGCCAGTCCCTGATAACAGGCCATCGACCATTCTCATGCCGAATGGGAAGGCCAGCTGGAGGCGGATCCGGCAAGGTGATCTTAGGAGTTGGTAACATTTTGCTTAGCTCTTCAAGACCAGACTTATGACTTTGGCGGCAATCGTGTCAGCTTCTCATCATTCACCGTTGCTTTGATCTCCACTAACGACTCATCGAGCGTATCGGTCAAACCGAATTCCGCGGGCGACAATCGACGGGTGGCCTATCTTACGTTGACGGGCAAGTGGGAAGCGCAAAGATTTTTGCGCTTTATCTACTGTGATCAGTCAACATTTGCGAAATCACGCGGACGCCTTGAGACTGGATCAGGCCTTTCCGATGTGAACTCTTATGGTCCATTGCCATCTATTCCGAATCCCTTTGGCTGAACTGTGCCATATGCTTTCTGGCGCTCTCGCTCAATGAGATCCAGGCTGTCTTTCTTCATCGTCCAATACAGCTGCATTATTGTCGTCATCAGCAGGGCGCCCGTTAAGCCGACGATCGCCCAGTTTTGCCAAGACTGTGTTCTGTGTCGTCTCTCTTCCAATGAGTAATCTGAAAGTGTTGCGAGCGCCTGATCAGTTGCTTTGTATAAATTTCGTTCTAGTGCTGCATCACCTGATTGAACAAGTGAATTCAGGATGAGTTGGATATCTTCGCTGTCCTGCATCCAGCTGGGTCGATTGAAGATACGCCAACTATGGACATGCTGTAAAAGCCCGCTAGCTGTTACTCCCGCATACGGCTCGACGATGCCTCTCTCGGCCATCCGCGATCGATGGGATCGGCGGTGTTCAAGAAGCACCTCCAGCCATTGCATGCGATCCCGTCTAACATTGGTCGTAAGATTGAAGCTCTTCTGGGTAAACCACTCAATGACGCGCAAAATTCCGGGATAAAATAGCCACTCCAGTATTAGGCAAGACCAAGCGCCGCGATATTGCACTTCGATGAGTCCACTACGACGATAGAAGGTTGCTCGATAGTTATGCAGTGCCTTATTAGGGACAACTATCGGATAGGGTTCCGGTTCTAGGTCGTCACTGAAACATCGGCCAGCTATGCCCTCGTCGACTATCTCATCAACCAGGATGGCGCGTTCAACTTGACCTGAGAAAAGACGAACGTGAAAACCAACAATGGTTTCTGCATCGCCTCCCATTATTGTAACTCGATTAGGCAGCCTCCGACGCATTGCCATCTTGAGAGCTTGACGAACTACGAAGGAGTGGAGTGTTCTCCAAATCATGTTGGCTCACTGAAACTGAAATATCTTGATGAATTGATTAAATGGATAAGGAGGCCCTACTTTTGACTATCGCCTCTCTCAGATACCACTCACTTACCTTGGCACTTTTACTGATTACATCAACAAGAGCCACATCCTTGCGCACCTGTTAGGCCTGAATGAATGCCTCGTGGAGGTAAAACTCTTCAACCGGTGACAATGTAGTGGCACCGGGCTTGATCATGTGTGGAGCCACTCGTGAATCCAGGCGCTCAAGCTCTAGCCGTACCTGGCTGCGTTTGATGTGCCCGGCGTAGGTCATTCTGTTTCCTCATGTAGCCGCTCGAGCACAGCCAACAATTCAGGACGCTCCTGCAAGAGAAGTAATAACGTGCGCGCGGGGCCACTGGGCGGCTGTCCGTTAGCCCACTTGGTTATTGCGTTCGCGGAAAGCCCGGAAAGTCTGCCAAATTTGGCCTGACTAATTCCCAACTCTTGGATGATCTCAACTGCTTCGGATCCTGTCATTCAACCTAGTTGTATGAATACAGTACAAAATGTCAACCTACCTGTTGATTTTTATACAACTAAGGTGTATGATAATGGTCAGTTAACGAGAAGGCAGAGGCCGGACAGTGAAGTAAGCCAAACGAAAGAAACGCACGAACCGCTAAAGCGGACATGGCCTAAAGACTGAGCCGACATCCGAAGCCCCAGGCAAAGCCCTCTCGAAGGGGATGGCAACGCTATGGGCGCACGGTATCAGCCGAACAAATCAAACAATGTCTGAGAATGACGGATAGCCGATCTAGTAGGTCGGCCTTTCGGCGTTCTCACGGACGCCAAAACTAACGAAGCCCGCCAGTGCTGGAACACCGACGGGCCTCAAAATTCAACTCTCCCGACAAGGAAAGCTACGATGTCAACATACATCATTGCCGGCCTGATCGCAATTGGCGGTCTCGTCGGCCTCGCGGTCGATACTTGGAGCAACATCGTTGCAATAGTGGCGGCAAAGCCTGGAATCTCGATGTTGCGGCATACGTTGCAACAATAGCAGTTCTCGGTGCGCTTGCTGGCTTGTTTTTTCAAACGGCCTTCAAGCATAACAAGGTGGCTGGTTCGGTCCTCGTGGTCGGCTGGCTATTCGGTCTTGTCTTCTCAATCGGCGCTTCGCTCGATCGCGTAGCCGGCGCCAAAGACAGCAAGATCCACGCGGCACAAACAGTCAATGCACGGATCGAACGGGCAGAGGCCGCCGTCACACGCTGGCAGGACAAGCTTGCACAACAGCGGCCCATTGCGGCCCTCGAGTGCCGTGGCTACCGTGAAGGCAAATCAAAGCCGAAGCGTTGGCCCAAGTGTCTGACTGCGAAGTCTCTGACCAAGCAGTACCAGTCAGAGCTAGAGTCTGCCATCAGCAAGCGAGACCAGCTTGGCATTGTTGGCGAAACGGATAGCGGCGGCGCAAGGGTTGCCGCTTTGACGTTCGGAGCAATCAAACCGCAACAGTGGAAGATTCTTCACCCAATCTTGGGCGTGATTAGTCTCACTGGATTGTTCAATGGCCTGCTACTGCTCGCCGGTAGCATGTTCGCCAACGCATCTACACCGCCAACGATCATCAACGGCACGGCCGTCGAGGTGAAGCCGGGAAAGATCAAGGCCCTAGGTCGCGAACAGCAGATCCGGTTGTTCCTGACCGACTTCAGAGCGCGTCGTGGTCGCGACGCCTCACACAAAGAGACGGTGACAGCGCTGCAACTGCCCCCGTCAACGGTTTCGAAATACCGGAATAAAATCCTGACAGCTGCATAACTTATCAGAGGGCGTTCACATTTCGTGGCGCCCCTTTTTTGTGTGTTCAAGGTTGCTAAGACAATCTGAGAAAAACGCCCTAGTTCACTGGTGAACACAGATGGCCAGACGTTCGCACCGCCTGCTCATCGAGACCAGCTTCCTCCCGATCGCGGCAAGATCAGTTGCCAGCTCGCTCAACCGACCTTCAGAAAATCACTGATGTATTCGATGAGCTGATGACCTACCGGTAACAAATTCGGAACCAAGTCGCCGAACCCCCATACGGCAGTTCCACCCCAAATGAAACAAGTACCAAACGTTTCAACGCGGCGATGGTAGCGCGACCAAGTCGGATTATCTATTTCGATATCCTGCATGGCTTTGATCGCGGGAGTTAATTCCATGGCTTTAATTTGGTCCATTGGTCCCCATGGGTTTTCAACTCCAGCCGCCTCGGTCACCGACGTAAGCTGCCGCATAACGTGCTTGAGGTCAGCGTCTACACGTGAAATTGCGTGCATTGCCAATCCAATCATTTTTAGATGACCATTGGCGATATAGAGGCTGTGAAAAAGCGTGCGCCTTTGCACATCCAGTGTGAGTTTCGCGCCGACCAAGACCATCAATGCCCCGAAGCGTTGGAACGTCACAAAGTCGTTGTTGCTATAGCTGTAGCCGAAGCTTCCGACCAAGATACAGAAACCCAGAACAATCCAAATTACGTCATTGGCGAGCATGAGCCTGGTCTTTGAGTGCATGTGCTATCCCCGTTAGTGTTTGGTGTCGTCATCATTTACTAGAGAATCGAACAACCAGTCGAAGGTGTTGTACCTCCAACATCAAATAGTTAAATCTGGGGGACTAGACGGGTGACCAACAATGAAGTCCGAAGAAATTTCGAGCGGTTCAAAGACGTGGTTCGCGAATGGATGCTTCAACAGGGTTTTGGTGAGGCACATTTCAGCGATCCTGAAGAGACCCATGGTCTAGGTGTTCTGTTTATCGAGGAATCGTCTCTAAGTCAGATCGTTCAATTCGGTCCAGACGAGCCAAACTTTGAATTCGAAGATCTAATCGAGTCGTTCGGTCTAATTGGCGATTACGGTATGGGTTTCGCCTCTGTTCACTTCTATCCCCAGGATGACTATGAATTTGGTCGGACGCTGGCGAGCTACAAAGAAAAGCTAGACGACCCGAGATGGAAGCAGAAAGCGGAACGAGTGAGAGCTCACGCAAACTACAAATGTCAGGATTGTGGTGGCAGCAAACCATTGGAAGCGCACCACTGTTACTACATGGCAATGAGGTACGCCTTTGAACCGTGGGAGTACCCACTGTCGGCCTTTCGTGCACTCTGCCGCAGGTGTCATGAGAAGAGAGCAATTGTCGAAACCAGGATGCGCGCATTTATGGCGCGATTGACTCAATCTGAAATGGAGGAGCTTCGAGCTTCATTGGGAATTGCCTTAGAGCACTACGAGGCAAGCTCCATAGCGGACGTATTGGGCTCTACGACAACCGATACTGAGAAGACCCTTGCTGCGGTTGGAAGAATGCTAAGCGCGCCCAAGGACAAACCAGATGTCCGGTGGGTTCACATCGTGACCGGCAAACCCCTCTAACGGATCCAGACGTCGGCGAAGGCTCAGTTTCGGAAGTACAAATACCCAGCATATCGAGGCAGGAATTGCACAGGAAGCAAACATGGTGTGCTGATGCTCACTCCATCGTCTGCGACTCGATTTTTGAGCTAGTAGAATTCCATCTGTGTGAAATTTCATAAGCGAGACTTTGCCTATGCCGCGCCCGTCGCTCGATGGATGGCTATTCAAAATACCTATGTTTTGAGTCTGGTTAGAACCTTGCAGAGCTTAGTTTCCGAGATTCATAGCAACGGCCGGGCGGTGATCTGAAATTCCAGGCATGCCGCCAAGGCTAGTCCAAGCCGAAGCTTTGACATAATTGTCTGATTGCGAGATCGCTGAAGGAACCCACAACGGGGAGCTACGGTGCATTGCGGGTGTTCCAGATGCGTGTCATTGACGACTAGCGTCGGTTCGCCAGGATACTCACATCAAGGCAGAAGTGGCCCCCAAAGCTGACGTGATGTGCTGATTTTCCCAACGAAACAAATGGGCCACTTGCGGATCTGAGCAGGTGCAGCACGATCCTGGCCTGCAATAAATGGTCCGTTACAAAATCGGACATCGCGCGGAAGTCTACCGTTGCATCGCATCAATGACGCGAAGTCCACAAAGCGGACATCTCACGCATTAAGCTGTTCGATAGCTGCAATAGTATTGCAAATGATGTCATATCACGCTGCCATACTTGTCATATCGTTCGTAATCGCACAAGTAATATCCCAACAATGTCCATCACTCTCAAGAACGTAACAAAGTCTTTCGGATCGGAGCGCGCAGTTGATAAATTGGATCTGTCAATAGGCGCGGGAGAGTTCTTCGCCGTCCTAGGCCCTTCTGGTTGCGGAAAGTCAACGCTCTTGCGTCTGATCGCCGGACTTGAACAACTGGATACTGGCGAAATCAAACTTGGAGGAGGGTTGGTCGCTGGGCCAGCACTGCATGTTCCGCCGGAAGCCCGTCGGGTTGGTGTTGTTTTCCAATCCTATGCGCTGTGGCCGCACATGTCTGTCGAGGAGAATGTGGCCTTCCCACTCGAAACCTCGGGGCATACGCGCAAAGGCGCGCGACAGAGAGCGCAATCCCATCTCCAAACTGTCGAACTGGTGGACTACGCCAAACGTAAGCCAGCGCAACTATCCGGTGGCCAGCGCCAACGAGTTGCGCTCGCACGATGTCTCGCGCAGGGCGCCCGAACGATTTTGATGGATGAGCCTTTGGCCAATCTCGATCCGCATCTCAGGGCATCCATGGAAGAGGAACTTGCCGATTTCCATCGCGCAACAGATGCCACTGTACTTTACATCACGCATGACCAACGCGAAGCCATGGCGCTTGCGGATCGCCTTGCTGTGATGTGGAATGGTCAACTGATTCAAGTGGGCGAACCTGATGAAATCTATCGCTGCCCCATCAATGAACGTGTTGCCAGTTTCATTGGTCGCGGAGCCATACTGCCCGGACAAGTCGAGCGGGTCAGAGGATGCGAAGCGCAAGTCAAGATCGGACGCCATCAATTAACAGCTCGTTGTCGGGAAGCTACCCACCCTGGCCAAGCTAGCATCCTCATCCGACCACAAGATGTAAAAGTCTCTGACGATCGTACGGGAAGCACGCAGGCAACTGTTACTCAAAGCACATACCGTGGTGGATCATGGGAAGCGACTGTCTCGCTTCCTGGCCTGCCCGAAAGGCTCAATGTGCTTTTGGACCAACGCGCTGTCGGCGGCGAAACACTATCTCTACTCATATGCGATGGATGGGTTCTGCCAGACAACAACACGGCTAGTCACGCCAAGGGAT
The DNA here is from genome assembly GCA_965247245.1 of Hyphomicrobiaceae bacterium. Lineage (GTDB taxonomy): Bacteria > Pseudomonadota > Alphaproteobacteria > Rhizobiales > Hyphomicrobiaceae > Tectiglobus. The sequence goes on from CBDFGV010000003.1 coordinate 797,277, forward strand.
AACGCCAGTTGGCAGGTATGGTGCTGCCAGATTGAGCGCCAGCATAATGAGTATCGTTGCTGCTACGGTAATTGACGACATGGCAGCTGCCAGCGTGGTGTAGCCGCCGTCTTCATAGTTGAAAATGACGGTGCCGATTGTCTCCGATCCGGTCGACCAGAGCAATGCTGATACAGTGACCTCATTGTAAGCAGTGAGAAACACGAGAACAGCTCCTGAAGCGGCGGCCGGCGCTATCAACGGCACATATATGCGAGCCAAGCGCTTGAAGAAGCCCGCACCATTCGTTCGGGCCGCATCGTCCAGACTTTGATCCAGCTGAACGTACGCCGCTGCCGTTGGCTTGAGACCAACAGCTAGGAAGGCGGCAATGTAGGCGCACAGAATGATCCAAACCGTTCCATAAAGCGAAACGCCGATCAGAGGTATCGGCTGGATGAATGCCAGTATGAAGGCAATCGATATCACGAGTCCCGGAATGGCATAGGCAATCTCCGCCTGCCCCGCGCCCATCGCCGCAATTTGCCGTGGGCCAGGGCGCGCCACCGCGAGATAGTAGCCAGCGAGGGTGGAGACAATAGCAATCACCAGAGAGGCGGCACCAGCAAGCAGCAGCGAGTTGAAAAATGCTCGCGCTGTCGCTGCTTGTTTCCAAAGTATCTCAGCATAGTTGTCGAATGTCAGGGTGTCGAACGACAGTTGCACACCATAGGTTGGCACAAGAGCTGTGGCGAACAGCGATACGCTCGGCAGTACGAGTGTCGCAATAATGAACGCCAGCACTGACAGCTCAATGGCCAACCTTGATCTGCCAAGGTTTATGGCAAGCGGCGGCTGAGGCGGCCCAATTAGAGCCAGTTGCATGCGTCGCTGAATTGCAAGCTGGGCGACTAGGAGCATGATCACGGCCAGCGCCAAAACCGCCGAAAGAACCGCCACGTTCGGAAGCACATCAGGTCCAAAACTAGCCAGGCGCCGCCAGATCAATACTGGCAGTGTCGTGTAACGCGCGGGCACACCAATCAGAGCGGTGACACCAAAGTTTCCCATCGCCGCAATGAACGCAAGAGCAAAGCTTGCCAGCAGTGTTGGCGCCAGAAGTGGCACAATGATCCGTCCCAGCATGGTGAGAGTTGATGCACCACAGGACCGGGCCGCATCGCTTAACTCACGCGGAAAAGCGCGTAGGGCCGCGCGCACAACCAAAAACACCAGTGGTGCGTGCTGGATGGTCAGAAGTGCGACGATACCCTCCCGTGAATATATGGGATGGGTTGAACCCACCTCGGGTGCAATTCCGAGCCATTGCAGCACCGGGCTGGCCGGACCCAAGGCTTGAATCCAGGCGATCGCCGTCACGTGAGGCGGGATCATCATGGGCAGCAGCAGAAAGAAGACAAACAGAGCTTTGAAACGGACATTTGTCAGGCCGATAACAAGTGCCAGTGCTGTGCCAACAATCGTTGCGAGACATGCAGACAGAAAACTGCTTTCCAAACTGTTCCAAAGGGCGAGCAAAACACTGCGGCTGGACATTGCCTCGAACAGCGGCTGCAGCGTGAAACCGTCAGCAGAAAAAAACGCGTAGCGAAAAAGCAACAGGAGCGGGAGGCCACAGAACAGGAATACGATAGAACTAAGAACGGCGAGGGTTGCAACCTCGCCGCTCAAAACCAGATTGTGGTTCGATCGCGGCATATATCCCTAGCCGCCAAATACTTCCGTGAACTTCATCTTATTCTTCTTGTCATCGGCGAGCGCCTTAGCGGCATCAAAATCCATAAGTTTGATTTTGTCGCGAGATGGGAAACCCTGTGGTGGGTCTATGGCCGGGTGAGCTGCCAGATAGCCTTGGCTGGCAGCCAACTTCTGTCCTTCAGGTGAGAGCAGAAAATCGACGAACGCCTTCGCTGCAGGCACATTCTTTGCAGTCTTAAGGATAGCAACAGGTTCGGTCACTGCTGAGACACCTTCTTTTGGGAAAACGAACTCAACCGGCGCACCCTTCAGTTTGTTGCGGATTGGCAGGAAGTCAACAACGAAGCCGAACAGCTTCTCACCACCGGCAACCGCTTTGTAGGTTCCACCGTTGCCACCCTTAGGATTAGCGCCTTGCTTGGCAAGGCCCTCGTAAAGATCCCAACCAAGATCAGGGTTAGATGTCAGTGCTGCCATGTGGATCGTCGCAGCTCCCGAGGTCAGAGGCGACGGCATCGCGATCTTACCTTTGGCTTCCGGCTTCAAGAGATCTTTGTAGGAAGTTGGTTTGAATGGTGCCTTAGTATTGTAGACAATTCCAGTGGTGATGAGCTTCGTCGAAAAGTAAAACTTGTCCTTGTCCATGATGCCAACATCATACGCGGATATGTTAGCGTCCTTATGCGCGAGTAAGCGGCCTTCCTTCTTAAGGCTTTCCATAGTCACAACGTCGGCGATTAGCAGCACGTCCGGCTTCGGAGCGCCCGCCGCAAACTCAGCGCGCAATTTGGCCATGACCTTTGTCGTACCATTACGTATCCATTCAACATCGACCTTCGGGTGCTTTGCTTTGAAAGCATCAACGGTTTGCTGGGCGTCTTTATTAGGTTGTGAAGTGTAAATGACCAGATTGCCGGAAACTTCGGCGGCGAACGCCTGACCAGACATTGCGACTGCAAATGCAGCTGCTGCGAATACTTTCTTCATGATCAACTCTCCGATGGGGGAAGTCACACCGGCAGTCTCTAGGCGCGATGTATGTCAGGCGAATGAAGGTTATTTGACAGTTCCATAACGTCTCAGGCTGCCAGCCGTGTTGCTTCCTTCGCGGAGGAATCGTTTGTCCCAAACCTCATAACGAGCGATCGATGGGTGGCGAACTTGACCTCACGCACCTTCATCCAGAGCTGGGGCAAAGTACTCGAAAGGCCACAAGCTCCACTCACAGTTGGCATTTTGAGCTTTTTGCCTGAAGCTGGCCTGAGCAGTCGCCTTGTTGTGATGCGGACAGTTCATCATGGTTCCTGACTATCCGCGGAGGCTCACTCGATGATGTATGCCGCCATGATTCACCGCTAAATCTCCGCACGTGGGACAGCACCACTCCAGCATTGTCTTTGCGTGCCTTCTTCAAGTATAGGACGGCCCATGTTTCAAAATCCATTGTCACAAGAGAACATGGCATGAGCAAAGTAAGAGCGGTTGTCTTTGATTGGGCCGGCACGATGGTGGACTTTGGTTCTTTCGCGCCAATGGGTGTCTTTGTCGAGACATTCACACAATTCGGTATCGAAGTTTCGGTTGAGGAAGCGCGTGGCCCAATGGGCATGCCAAAGCGCGATCATATTGCCGCTATGATCCGATCTGACAGGATTGCCGATGCCTGGACCACAGCCTATGGCGAGCCTCCAAGTGAAGCAGATATCGATAAGGTTTATAACGTCTTTGTGCCAATGAACGAAAAGGTTGCAGCAGACTATGCTGGACTTGTCCCTGGCGCACTTGAAACGATCGAGTTCCTGAGAGCGAACTCAATCAAGATCGGCTCCACAACGGGTTATACCCGATCGATTATGGAGCATGTGCTGCCAGTCGCTGCTGCCCAGGGTTACGAACCAGATAACCTCGTTTGTTCTGATGATCTACCTGAAGGCCGCCCTGGGCCACTTGGCATGTACCAATGCTTTGTTGATTTGGCCGTTTACCCGCCCTCCTCAGTTGTCAAAGTCGATGATACCGAACCTGGTATTCTAGAAGGCGTCGCAGCGGGATGCTTGACCGTCGGAGTGACTTTATCGGGCAATGAAGTTGGAAAGACTCCAGAAGAGCTAAGCACTATGAGTGAGGAAGAGATTGCACCCCTGCGTGACAGAGCAGCAAGGAAGCTCAAGGATGCTGGAGCTAATTACATCATCGATACAGTTGCTGATTTGCCTTCTTTACTGAAGACCCTTGGGTAGTCTGAACATTCATCGCAGCGCCGAGTTACATCCACCAAAAATGACTTCGCCTTATGAGGCAGCAATGTCGATAAATGATCTGACAAAGCGCAGATCTGATTTGTCTGCTGGCGCAACCAAGTAAGTCCGAAAGGCATCGTTGATTTCTTTGATTGGCTTGAGAACGAGCTGTTGCGACGGATAGAAACTAGTATCCAGCAATATGCCGACACCTATGCCGTGAAGAACTGCTTCTTTCACGACCGGGAATGTCCGCATTGTCATTAGTTTATTGAATGCAATGCCAAGGCTAGCCGCGCGTTCATTGACCACTCTCTGCGTCAGTGAGCCTGCTTCGGGTACAATAATGGGTTCATCAATAAGACTGCGAAGGGAAACTGATTTTTGCTTGGAAAGGGGATGTTCTTTGCGCATGTAGGCCATGTAACGCGTCTGCTCCAACTCCTGAGAGAACATGCCGTCGACATGATCTGGTTCGGTGATGATAGCTATATCAATAGCCCTATCGCGCACCATGCTCATCGCAACAGTCCAGCTGTAGAGGCCAAACTGAACGTTGATGTCTGGGTAGTAGTCACGATAAGAGGCAATCAGGGGTAAGGCCGGACGCGGTGCGTTCGCAATCACGTGAAGATGACCTGTGGATAATGCGCCATAGGACTGCAGACGCTCAGAAATGAGTTCTTCGATTGTGCACATACGATCAGATAGAGCGAACAATTCCTTGGCGGGCTGGGTCAGTTCTAGACCATTGCGATTTCTGACGAAGAGCTGCACGCCCATTGATCGTTCAAGTCTGCCTACGTGCTGAGTGATGGCAGATTGGGTTACACCTAAAACCCTTGCGGCTCGCGAAAAGCTTCGCTCTCGCGCTGCATAGGTAAAAGCCTCAATCTGTTGCGGACTGGTTTTCATTGTCTGTCGCTTCCCCATTACGATCAGCCATGACCAGCGCTACGCCTGAACATTAGCTCAGCTAATAATCGTATATTTTTATGTCAATTATACTTGCTATCCCGACGGCATCTGCAGCCGTCATGGGGTAGGTCGATGGCAAGCGTTGATCTGAAGAATATTCGCAAGAGTTTTGGGACGACGGAAGTTCTCAAAGGTGTCAACCTCACAATTGCAGATGGAGAGTTCATCGCACTCGTCGGACCATCAGGATGTGGGAAGTCAACACTCCTTCGAATAATCGCCGGCCTAGAAGCCCAGTCATCAGGTGATGTCGGTATCGCTGATCGCAACGTTAATGATACGCGACCAAGCGAACGTGACCTTGCGATGGTCTTTCAGTCATACGCGCTCTATCCACATCTCTCGGTCGAAGAGAACATGATGGTGCCTCTTAAGTTGCGCGATCTCACCACCTTCGAGCGTTTGCCGGTGCTGGGACCGTTGATTCCAAGTCGCAGGCGAAAGATGCGGGCGATACGCAGCGTGGTTGATGAAACCGCCGACACGCTAAAAATGCGGGACCTGCTGAAGCGAAAGCCTGGTCAGTTATCAGGCGGACAGCGTCAGCGCGTGGCTGTCGGCCGCGCAATGGTTCGCAAACCAGTGGCCTTTCTAATGGACGAACCACTATCAAATCTCGACGCGGCACTGAGAGTTCATATGCGTTCCGAGATCGCAGACCTTCATCGACAGCTTGCAACAACTTTCATTTATGTAACGCATGATCAGGCTGAAGCGCTCACAATGTCTGACCGTATAGCTGTTATGATGGGTGGCGAACTGTTGCAGGTCGATACACCTGAGAACGTGTACCGTGATCCACACGATCTTCGTGTGGCAGAGTTCATCGGCTCACCAAAGATGAACACCCTTCCAGGTCGCGTGGATAGCACTGGACACGTCACCACCCTAAACGGTTACAAACTTGGACGACAGTTACAGCTACCCGCACAGGAAGTCACTGTCGGTATGCGTCCCGAGCATCTCGATATCGCGCCCCAGGCACCGAATGGTCGCTGTTTTCCTGTCACTATCAGACATAAAGAGAATCTTGGAGCCGATTACTTCGTGCATGCCGAAATTGACGGGACCGATCATCGCCTAGTTGTTCGCACTCGACCTGAAACAGCTCAAGCCCTTCCGTTCAATGGTCCGGCACAAGTGTGGTCTCAGCGCGAACGGCCATTAGTCTTTGCAAGAGACAATTCCCGGATTTACTTCGCAGGTGAGCGGGCATGAGTGCACGGTCGACATACCGGCTTCAGCCTTATCTATTCGTGCTGCCGGCGCTGATTTTAATGTTCGTCATCCTGATACTGCCAGTAATCGTCGCGGCTGTTTTGTCTTTCAGTGACTACAGCCTCGGCAACAACAGCTTCGATTGGATTGGCTCTGACAACTACGACAAGATAGTCTCACGCTCGCGATACGAGAAGATGCTGTGGGCAACCGGGCTTTACGTTGGTGTTGTTGTGCCACTGTCACTCGGGTTGGGGCTCGGGGCAGCACTTCTCATCAACTCACTGAGGTGGGGTGGGGATCTCTACAAGACAATCTACTTTCTGCCGGTGATGGCGGCTCTTCTGGCAATGGCCATTGTCTGGGAATTTGCGCTGCACCCGACGATCGGCATAGTCAACGATACGCTTGCCAGCTTTTGTGATGTGCAGTGGTTGCGGGCCTGGGATTGGTATGATAACGGCTGCAAAGACAGCTTTCCGTTGTGGCTCGGCGAAAAGAAGTACGCGCTGTGGACAGTCTGCTTTATTGGCATCTGGCAGGCATTTGGCTTCAATATGGTTCTCTACCTTGCCGGCCTAACATCGATACCACGTGAGCTCTATCACGCTGCTGAGATGGACGGAGCCAAGACGGCCTGGGATCGGTTTCGTCTTGTGACATGGCCAATGCTTGGACCAACAACCGTATTCGTTGTCACCATTACGGCAATCCGCTCATTTCAGGTCTTCGATACTGTCGAAGCGATCTTTCCTGACGGCGGAGGGCCGAGCAAGTCGGTCTACGTCATGATGTTCGTCATCTATGAAAAAGGCATCAAGGAAAACCTTATCGGAATGGGCTCGGCGATCACCATTGTTTTCCTCGCCTTCGTTCTACTCATGACCTTGGTGCAGTATCGATTTGTGAACCGGAGGACCCATTACGCATGATTGGTGCCCGGACAAACATCGGCGAAGCCCTCAAGCATTTTGTTCTCATACTTGGTGCGATCGTCGTTATCCTGCCGTTCTATATCATGGTGTCGTATTCGCTGAAGTCACCCAGCGAGATTGAGCGGAATGTGGGTGGCTTCATGGGCGCGCAAGCACCGATGGTCGATGAGCGTTGCGTCAAGCGACAGGAACCCAATCGGCAGGCCGTCTTAGCAGCACAGCAGAAGTCTCCTGGCGTCAGTGAACGCGATGTTCGCGATAAGCTCATGGCAGAACTTCGCGAGAAGTGCAGCATGCTCCCGATCATTTTCAACTACAGCAAAGCATTTAGTGAGGCCCCACTCCTGAGATACCTGCTCAACGGTGTTTTTGTGACGCTGATGATCTTTTTCATCCAGGTTCTCGTGGCACTACCTTGCGCTTACGCGCTGGCCAAGTTGAAATTTTGGGGACGCGATGTCGTATTCGGTCTGGTTCTATTCTGCCTCTTGATCCCTGTGCACGCCATCGCACTGCCGCTCTACATCATGCTGTCGAAAGCAGGGCTGACTAATACCTACGCTGCACTGATCATTCCGTGGACGATCTCTGTCTTCGGTATCTTCCTTATGCGCCAATTCTTCATGACGGTGCCAGATGATATGATTGATGCAGCTCGCATGGATGGCATGACTGAGTTCTCAATCGTCTGGCGTGTCATGTTACCAACGGCCATTCCAGCCTTACTGGCATTCGGCATTTTTTCCGTTGTCGCCCACTGGAACGATTATTTCTGGCCACGTGTCGTTATTACGGGGAATCGGGATCTCTTTACTCCTCCGCTCGGGCTACGCGAATTCAAGGGGGATGCCGACGGCAGTTTCTGGGGACCAATGATGGCAACCGCGACCATCATTGTCACACCGCTCATCATAGCATTTCTGCTCGCCCAACGCCGCTTCATCGAAGGCATCACAATGACGGGGATGAAGTAATCGACTTATTACACAGAGCAATTGTTCTGACCGAATTTCGGCACGTGCCGAAAGAGCCGGGACGCCCCGGGCAAGTCTGCCAACCGACCGGAGCGCCCCATTTAACAAAGGAGAGAGAGCCGTGAAGACTAAGCTCACCCTTGCCGCCCTTATGGTGGCAGGCTTCGCAGTGTCTGCGCAAGCCCCAGTTATTGCGGAAGAGAAAATAACGGTTGAGTTCGCTTATCCGTACTCGCACTTGTTCGACGTAACCTACCAAGCCGTTATGCCGAAATTCAAGAAAGCGCACCCAAACATCGAGATCAAGTTTCGCGCGACCTACGAAAGCTACGAAGACGGCACCAACACGATTCTGCGGGAAGCCGTTTCCGGCAATCTACCTGATGTGACCATGCAGGGCCTGAACCGCCAAGCAATCCTTGTCGAAAAGGGTATCGCAAAGTCGCTTGAGCCATTCATCGCCAAGGAAAAGAACTTCACCAAGGATGGCTACCACGCAGCCATGCTCAACCTCTCGAAGTTTGGCGACAAGGTATATGGTCTACCATTCTCGATCTCATTGCCTGTTGGCTACTACAATATGGACGTGCTCAAGAAGGCAGGTATCTCAAAGCTGCCAACTACTTGGGACGAAGTCATTGCTGCGTGCAAGCAAATGAATGCCAAAGGCGTGAAGAACCCTATCTTTTGGGGTTGGAACATCACGGGCAACTGGTTTGCACAAGCATTGATGTGGACGCAGGACCAACCAATCGTCAAGGCTGGCCAGTTCAACATGGCCGGCAAGGAAGGCCTGACAGCGCTCGAAACCATGAAGAAGATCTTCCGCGGTTGCGAGATGAAAAACCTGAAGTGGAAGGAAGCACTGGCGTCGTTCTCGGCGGGTGAAATCGGCATGATGTTCTGGTCGACTTCTGCTCTTGGTGCCGTTGAACGTGCCAAGGGTGACTTCGAACTGAAGACTGGACCATTCCCAGGACTAGCTGGTGCGCCAAAGGGGCTGCCAGCTGGCGGCAATGCTGCAATGCTCGTGTCTGCTTCTAAAGATCCAAAGAAACTGGCCGCAGCTTGGGCTTGGCTGAAATTCATCACGTCTGGTGAGGGTGCAGCCGCCGTTGCTCGCACAACAGGCTACATGCCACCAAACAAGGCCGCTAACGAAATCATTCTGGCTGACTTCTACAAGAAGAATCCCAACAAGCAGACAGCCGTTGACCAGCTGCCTCTCCTGCGTGACTGGCTCGCTTATCCCGGCGATAAGGGCCTTGCCATTACACAGGTTGTCTACGATGGCATCGAAAGCATCGTCACAGGTGAACAGAACGACATGAAGGCTCTGCAGAAAGAGCTTGTCGAAGAAGTTACCGACATGATGCCAAAAAAATAACGGCGAGGTCGCCTTCAACACGGAAGGCGATAGCGACCGGGGCCCCAACTCCTCCCCGGTCGCAGTCTTTTCATTCACCAAGCAAAGACGAATCACGCGCTATGAAGCTTTTGCATTTCACAGACATTCACTTGACGACGCCGGGAGAAACCATCGGCGGGCGGGATCCGAATACCAACTTTGATAAGGCTTTGGCCCACGCTTTGAAGGACCATTCAGACGCAGAGTTGCTTGTGATTACGGGCGACTTATCTGACTGGGGAGATCGCGATGATTACGTGCGATTGCGCGCGCGTCTCGATAAGCTGGAGGTACCCGTTGCTCTATGTATCGGAAACCACGATGACCGCGACACGTTCCTTAGCGTTTTCCCTGAGTACGCAGGTGCCGACGGCTTTGTCCAGAATATAAGGGACACGTCCGCAGGTCGATGCCTGCTGCTTGATACTTGGGGGCCTGAAACCCACGCAGGCCATTACTGCGAACGGCGGCTTCGTTGGCTTGATGGCCAACTGGCGGAACATGAAGGACCATTCCTGATTTTCATGCACCATAACCCGATTCCAACGCATATCGGACCAGTGGATGAGATCAAGCTACTCGACGATAAGCCATTTCGGGAACTCATCGGTCGCCATGCTTGCAAGATCCGACATATTTTCTTTGGGCACTGCCATCTTCCTCTGGCCGGGTCGACGGCAGGTGTGCCGACCACGTCGCTAAGAGGAACAAACCATGCTGGCATCTCGGTGTTTTCAGAGCCGAAGATGTTGTGCGCATCTGATTTGCCTGAGGCCTACGGGGTCGCCTTCATCAAACCAGATCACATAACCATCCATATGGTCGAGTACGGTTATGCTGGCGCTGTTCGCGCCGAAGGATCGCCAAACTATGCTGACTGGAACCGAGCTAGTATGCAGCGATGATGTCCCACTGTGTTCAATGCTCGAACTGTGATCGTGACTCCTGTTCCCGCTACGAGAAACTTACATCCGCAATGACGGCTGCATGGTCACTTGGGAACAGGTGGTCGGGGCCGATCGGAGTGTCGAGTGCCTGCCAGAGATGCAGGAAACGAACGACTTCAGTTGAATCACTGCGCCTCATGAAGAGATAATCCAAAGTCTCGGAGCATGCACTTTGGTCAGCAGTTTCTCCTTGGAAGGTCCCGTTGATGTCGTTGTTTTCAGGTTCGATAATTCCTGAGGCGTTTGCCAGTCTTTGTGTCGCAGCTTCATGTGGTTTGGCGTTCAGATCACCACCGAATATAGATAGACCTCCAATAGGCGGTTCGGCCGCGTTTAAAAGTTGTTCCGCTTGCACCCCACGGGCGATATCTCCCTCATATCCTTTGACGTGCGTCAGGTGCGTATTCGCCAGTCGTATGAGCTGACCGGATATCTTCAAATCTGCAATTTGAACCATGCGGTCTTCGTCGCCATCGCAGGGTGACAACTGGACCGTTTCTTGGCGGACGGGCAATGTTCTGGTCAACAAAGCGAGGTTCGATCTGCTGTTTCTCATTTCTCCGAGATGCAAACGAAGTTTTTTGCGACCACTGACTTGGGTTACATGCATGTTGAGCGTGCTTCCAAGAAAGTCCGCGGTATCAGCGCCAGTTTCTTCACATACGAATGCTTCTTGCAGAAAGACGATATCGGGAGCAAGAGCGTGTAATCCGTCAGCCATCCATTCGAGGCGTGTCGGGTAATTCCCATCACACTTCCAGGTGTTCAAAGATACGACTCTAGTTCGCTCGAGCACGCTTCACGCCTTCAATTTCGTATGCCAGGTGGAAGTCTACACAGACTAGCAATGAGCAGATGACAACAAGTGGCTCTCGTGTTGTTAGCACCTCGAGTAGGAGTACGCCGTAAATGCCAATTTCCTTCGGGCTTAATAGCCTGAGGTGGGATCCCTTCTTAGCAGCGTCCCAGCTTAAACAGCTTCTAAGTGTCAATGACCTGAGATTACCGGTCGAATAAGTCGCCAAGCCATAAAAGGGCGCAACTCTGTGAACTGGCCATCAACAAGTATTGCAATAGGCCAGGTGCCAGCTTCGCAGTACATGACCTTTGCTCGGACCCATCGTTCACGGAAGCCAAAGTTTCCCGAGCCATCTTTGTACATCACCTGAACAACATCGCCTCGCTGCAGTTCATTCGGGCTCGCGTCCATGCCATCACTCCATTTCAAAAATGGCTCGCCGACATTTGTAGTAAGCTCCAATGTCAGTTTTATTGCCCAGACTCAGCCTGTGGATGGGTGAACAAGTCATCGCTAAAATGATTTCAATCGCGGTTGACATAAAATCGTAACAGTTGTTGAACGTTAGGCGAGCAACTAATACGGCGCGTTGAGTCAATGGTGAGCGAAGTAGACAAATCGGTAGCCCACAAAGTGCGCTTTATTCGGCAGTCAGCTAGCTTGAGTATAGGAATGGCTGCTGCAGCAAGCGGCCTCGATCCTCAGGTCTACGAGGCGATTGAGAGTGGCAAACGTCGGTTTCAGTCACATGAGTTGCTCAAGATCACCAAGGCTCTCAATGTTTCGATAGCGGACCTTTATCAAGATCTGCCCTAGGCCGTTAAAATAGCGGATGGTGGTTTACACCGAAATCACTCGACGCAGGATGCTGCGCAGACACAAAAAGCCCGCCACACTTATGTGACGGGCTGAATGGCGAATAAGGTGTTGCAAGTATGAAGTTCACGGTAGCCTGCGTTTGTGACAACTGTTTAACGCTGAGCCTATTCTCCAGATCCAAACTGAATGGCGCCGTTGACAAGTAGGCGCACAAGTCATCCATGATGGCGAACTAACACAATCGCGCGATCTCAAACCTTGAAGGCCTTTGCGTAATTGTCCCTGAATCGGAAGCACTATGGCATACTTGCTTTCGTATATCGCATTACCCACAGGGCTTCACCAACCTGCGCCGGGAGTTGTAATAATTCTGCAAAATGGATCAGCTAATCTACTAACTCGCTAGGCAGTGCCCGCTCTGCTTCACTTCCAATCATTGGTCAAGGTGCAATTTTTGGGCCTACTCGCGGAAGCGAGAGGGCATTGGGCGTGAGCCGATGCGGTCGCACCTTGATCGGCTAACAAATGGCCTAAGTGAGTGTATAACATCATCATAGACCATCACTTGGAGGCTCTAAAGCGCGTTGAGCGACTTGAAGCAATCATCAATCGCTTTCGTCCGATGCTCGACCTTGACGTGTTTGATCAAGATGAGAAAGCAGCAGAACTAAAGACTGATATTCGAAAGTTGGGATTGGCGAAACGTCAACAGTCATTAGGCTAGAAGCAAGCAAATTCAGATCTAATGCGGGTGGGGCCTGCAAGCTTTTGATTGCCTCTTCGCAGAGAACGGAAGACCAGTTGAGCAGCGTGAAAGCGCCATCACTAGCCAACAATGTCATCGAGCATCGCCGCGAGTTCCAGCTAGCAGCAAACTGCTCGAATACTGTTAGGCTGACTTACGATCTCGTTGCTTGGTCTCAGAGAGTTTTACTGGATCGCGAGCGTGTCCATCACGGACATTGGAGGAGACGTCTAGATCGTCTCTTTGCTTGATAGCATTCATCGAGCGGTGCAGAATCATATGGTTCAGCATTTTGATTTCCTTTCTACAAACACTACTAACTATGTCGTTCCCTTGGCTGATAAGGTTCAAATTGAAGGATTTGTGAAAGTCGTTCTGTTACCTAGGTCACACCTAGGCAAAGTCCTGACCTCTCGAGTGATAGCAATGCGTAGATCGGCGTTTGTCGGCAGATTCTGGGCATGGGGTGACCTTTAAGGGCGCGCAAGGGCAATGGTCTAATGCAGTCCACTAGGCGAAATCATATGATCTTCATCGGAGCGTCCAGCCAACTGTCACAAGCGATTTACAATAATCATCTAGCTCGTCCGGTTGTAAGCGTTTCGAAGTGCACTACGAAGGGCGCAATGATGACAACCGTTGCTGATGAAATTCTGGCAAGGCTCGAGGCACGTGGCGGTGAAATGTATGGAGGCGAGGAAGTCACGCAGCTTCAGCATGCGCTACAATGCGCAACGCTTGCGCGTAAAGCTGGCTCACCTTCCAAACTAGTCACGGCTGCGTTGCTGCATGACTATGGGCATTTACTCAACGAGGATGATGCCGCTGCGGCTGCAAGGGGGCAAGACATGTTTCACGAGGAGATTGCAGCGAACTATCTTGCGCAGTGGTTTCCAACAGAAGTAACCGAACCAATTCGTATGCATGTTCCTGCTAAACGCTATCTATGCTCAGTAGATGATACATATTTCAGCGGCTTGTCGCCTGCATCTGTAGTGTCGCTTGAAGTCCAAGGAGGTGTCTTCAGTGATGCTGAGGCCGAAGCTTTCATTGCACGCCCACATGCATCAGAGGCGGTAGAACTGAGACGCTGGGATGATCTTGCGAAAGACGTCTCGGCCAGAACTGATCCATTGATGTCATTTGGCTCAGATATCGCGCTGTCGCTCAGAGAGGTTCAGTGAGGCCATGAGGTTGGCGATGGCCCAACCGAGCTAGGCCACGTTTGAGCACATGTGTCCGTTCTTTAGGGTATTGCGACGATCCAAAGAACGATGCGTGGTGCGCTCAACTTGCGGCTTCGTACTTCTGCTGTTTGATCTTAGCTGCCATCTCTAAGGCGAGCGATATTGCACGTGCGCAAGTCCGCTTTCGGGAGATCCAATCGGTGGTGCGATGCGAAGTGACATCTGTGCATACTTGCGAGTTGGGTCACTAAGTGAAATGCTTGGATTAAGTGGATATCGTCTGCTTCTCCTCTCTTTGCGGACATTGCCTCGCACCAGGCAAGGCTCAAGAGCTTCGCCATGATATGAACTTGTTAGGATTGATCTGGAAGTCTGGATCCAATCGCGTCAGCGGCATGCCTGGCTGCAGCACCAACCTCGCGCATACGCTCGACAAGATCGACCACTTCGCGCTCGACGATTGACTCGATGTCTTGTGGAGTTGTGATTGGAGCCAACTCGGCAGCTAGGCGTCGCGGCGTCTCGTCTCGAAACCGAACCGCAATTGCGGCCAGCTCGTCGACCCAGCGAAAGAATTCCTTCTTGTCGAGGTATTCGCCACGCTGAACCGCCAAATCCAACGCGATCTTTTCCGCTTGGCTCTGTTCTCTTTGAACGCGAGCCTCAATGATCTGCGCCGTTCGAGGGTCCTCATCCGGCGCATCTTTCTTCTCGATCTTGTCGGACTTAACTTTCACTGGCTTGGTGATATGGCCAATACGCTTATTGACCTTAGTGTTGATTTTCGTGGTGATCTGAGCCGTCACATTCCGACTGCTCAACCACTCATCAACATCCAGCTTTCTGAACTTGCCCCGTCCCGCCTTTTTAAGCCGTCCGGTGCTCGCATGATTGTAGATAGTTTGCTTCTCAACGCCGGCGTAATCTGCCGCCTCTTGCGCCGTCATTAGTTCCATTCTGGCCTCCGCCAATTTACCTGTCCGAGTAGAAACTTGGCGCGTAATTTCTTGGCAGGTAAATTCGCCAAAAGCGCGTTTCTCATCTATACTTTTGTCGCTTGAGAGCTGTCACGATATTCGAATTGCATACGCAGCCGAGTAAAAACGATGCTCCGGCAATTTACTTAGTAGGTAAAACTTGCTGGCTAGCAAAACCTCGGGCTGCTGTGGCCCCGCATACAGGGGGTACGTACTCAGAGGGACCCGCTGATATATGTGCGCCTTAACAAACGCTAGCGGCCGTTCGGTTCTACAATCAAGCACCGACACGGGGAGGCCATCGGTCTGCTGGCAATCAATGCCCTGTGTATCGAAGACACGATTTACGCCGGCGCACTGTTGATGGTGTTGAGCGCAGATGGGTACAGACCCAAACACGTGACATCGAAACCAGATTGCCGGGTCATCAATCGTGTGACCTGGTTGCGCAACAGACAATCGCATCAAGGGGGTGTTCACCGCATCCAGTGCGTCACTGGGATTCGAGGCAAGCAACGAAGGGCTTCCACCAGTAGCCAGCATGCTGGCATCTCTATAGATTGCATATGCCTTGCTTGCAGCAACGCATAAGACAAAGCCAAAGATGACGATGAAAACAATTAGATAACTAGCAGCCTGAGCTAGTAAGACGGCCGGCACAAATGCAGTTTGAGAGCGTAGTGATGTGTTTATCGAAACACGTGCTCCTATGTTTTTGGGCATTGAGTGCATGAGTAACTACCGGATTGCCTTGCGCACGCCGCGTTCCGTGACGTGGTCTTGAAGTTCCCGGACGTAGGACCGCCCTGCTCTGATCGCGGCTTGCAATCGATGGCATTGGCTCACGGAAATGCCAAATCCGACAGACAGTTCCGCGACTGACCGCTTACGCTTACGCCAGCACCGCTCGAATGCCGCAAGCTCCAAAGCCGTCAACTTTGTGATCGCTCTGTTTTCGTTTATGTCAATCTGCATACCAAAGTCTCACGTGACCATCGCTATTCGTCAAAGAGCTTGTCGGTCGCAGAAGCGTCCTGCATCTTCCGGAACGGCCAACAAGCATATTGCCAATGGCTTCGGCGATTCGCGAATCAATGACAAGGCATTGAATTCAAAGCTGTCAATGAAAACCTTGGTTTTAACTAGCACAATTGGCAGGCAAGCTACTGAAAGAGATTGAATTGCATTTTTAGAAATTTTTTTCGATTATCTTCGACGACGATCCTAAATGCGCAATGTCTTGCGATTCAGAAACTCAATTGATTGACCGGAGCGTCTCGCCTGCTAGCTGTGCAGCGTGATTTTCGACGGCCCAGAATATTGCTTGGTCGCGCTCGCATACTGCCTTCCAATCGCCGTCCGTCATCTGCGTGGGGACGGACGGTGAGAAGCACCAATCGCCGAAGTTACCGAATTGCCAATGGTGAAATTGCTCCCGCTCAAATTCCTGCAAGATCAGGCGATCGAACACCCTTTCGTGCATTTCAAAGGATTGTGCGGCCACTGTTCTGGCATACAACCGACCAACGCCGGCAACGGTCGTCAAGCGCACCTTTGGCTCGCTTGTGATCCGCTCGTCCCACAATTCCCAGCCGACACTTGCACAAGCGGCAATCACGGCCAACCGGAGCTGCTGCTTTTTATGTTGCATATCGGAAATAGTAACGAGCCAGGAGTCTGCGAGTAGGGTTTTTAAATCTAGTTCGACACCGATTGTTTGCTGTATTTTCATCGTTCTGCTTTCGTGGTTTTCGGTGCGATTATTAAAATACGCTCGTGGAAGGCGTGCTTGGGCGGTGCTTTGCTGTCTGGCATCTAGGGGGGCTAAGAACCATTCCCGCCGCTCCTACCCCACTGAACGCGCCAGCAATTGATATTTTAATTTGATCTCCGGCGTTCGAAGCGATCGACCAACGCCTGAATGTCCCGAATACGCATCGCAATGATGTTGGTACCGGCCCAGGTCGTGACCATTGCGCCGGTCTTGCGCTTGGCGAGCAGTGCTCGCGCAGCGGCAAGTTCTGGTATCGGGCTGACTGTTGCGAGAACTTCACCTGTGTCAGCCAATGCCACGTCTTACCGACCAGCTGTTTCGGATTCAGAGAAGTCAACAAGCGTTGCCAGCCGGTCGGCCTCGGTTGCGTTGGTCAGCTGTGCCAGTCGGCTTGGTGTTGTGATGGTTGTGGTGATTGTCAGTCCCCCTAATGCATTTAACGGTTTGGCAGATTTGGCTTCTCTTCGATCAGATCGAACAGCTCGCAGCCGCGCTCTAGTTGCTCCTCGCTCACACCCACTCTGGCCAAGAAGGCGCTCTTGGCTCGCCGATTGATCCCATCTGGATACTCCTGGGGCGAGGGCGTCCAAACCGTGACGTTCACCAGATGCGAGAGGATGTCGTGCAATGCATGGCTTGCCTCATGGCGACCGGCATTCACGGCGTCCTGATCGGACACTTTTGGCGCTTCGATCTCCTCCAGCGGGCATCCGCGCGAGTAGCTTTGCCCAGCAACATCGTGGCCCTTGCGCAAAGCCAGCCAACCAATTGCGCTACGGATCACGTCGTGATCAATCCACCATGCCCAAGGATGCTT
The DNA here is from genome assembly GCA_965247245.1 of Hyphomicrobiaceae bacterium. Taxonomy (GTDB): domain Bacteria; phylum Pseudomonadota; class Alphaproteobacteria; order Rhizobiales; family Hyphomicrobiaceae; genus Tectiglobus. The sequence goes on from CBDFGV010000003.1 coordinate 814,793, forward strand.
GAACGTGTTTGGAGGTGGTCGTTTGATGCCAACCGTGCGCTCGATCAAGACTTTACCAAGCATCCTGGCGAAGTCGGTTCTCCTATCGCTTTCTCCTTTGGGACCCAGCTTCATGCGCGCAGTTGCTCGATCCACGTCAGCCTTCGTGAACAACTTCCGGGCATCTGCATTGCAGCGCGTCGCGGCGTCATGAACCAATGAGCTTGATATGTACGACCCGTCGCTTGTCTCGAAGCCTTTCCGCTTTTCGAGATACTCGGCCAGATCAACACGGATGCCGTCGGCGTTGAGCTCCGGCTCTTTCGCAAGAGCGAGTTTTTGATCGGGCTTTGCGTACTTCGCGATGTTCTCGACAAACACTGAGGCACGCACAAGCAGTTGAGCCGGAGTGTGCTGGCCCTTGGCCTCGGCATCTGCTAGCCCTTTGATCGCCTCAGCCTGAATGTCCACGTGAGGGTATCCGCCATCGAGAGCCTTCGCGTAAGCTTGGCGGAACCGCGCCTCTGCCGCTGGAGCCTTGCCTCGCGATAGCAAGTCCTCGATTGGTGATGGTTCGAGCAGAGAGCCTTGGGGATTAGCGGTAACAAGCAAATCATTAGCCTCAGCCTTATGCTTCGTCTCGACAATCTCAGCCTCGACGTCGATTGCTGGAGGTTGTTGGCGCGTTAGCGCACTACCGGCCACTGTAGTAACGGCCTTTACATTACCGGCCATTGTCCCCGAAGTTGGTGCCCCCTGTGCATCAACTCCTACCCCCAGTTGGTGCCCCGTGGGCATCAACTCGCATTCTGGAAGTTGATGCCCTGGGACCATCAACTTTGCGCCAGAAGTTGGTGCCCTCTGTGCATCAACTTTTTTCGCCCGGCTTATCGACTTTCGGCGAGCTCCTGACTTCGATTGAGGTCTGTCGCGCGGTTCACGACCACTCGATGCCAAGCCTAAGCCGATCGCATTGCAAGCCTCATCCACATCGCGTTGATGGCTTGCAGCGAATGCTGGGATTAGCCGAATGTGCCAAGTGTTGCTGCCACCGCGATTAGACTTGGTGAAGCTGATGAGTGAACTCAGCTCTTCGATCTGGGAGATCTTCTTCAGCGCTCGGTTGACGCTACTTCTGTTACATCCGAACTGCCTAGCGATCTCGGAAGCGTTGGGTTTACATTCGCCGTTCATGACGGCTTCACCGATGATCCGGTCAAGCAAGACGGACGCCAGCGACCAATCAGGATTGGATGCCAGGGCGATGCGTTGCGCTAATGATTGAGCCGCTCCAACAGCTTCATTCTTCCACGCGTGTTTCCGGACTTCGACGCCCTCCACAACGCCGCTATCGATCTGGCCCCTCAGAAAGGCAACCAAATCCTCAACAACGGCGTCCTGCAGTTGCGCCTTGGCGACTTGGATCCTCTCGATTTGCTTCTTGTCTGCGCCCGCGCGATAGGCCGCCGCCTTACGCAGATCACGGAAGTGCTGAATGTCTTTCGCTGCCCGTGGCTTCAGGGCCTCGGCCGCACTCTCTTCGATCGCTTGCACATGCTGTTCAATCTCGGCAGACGCCAACGGTGGTGGATTGAATTCCACCTCGGTTTCGATTTCTCCCCGCATGATCGCCTCCCTCAATGCAAGTGACGCGAGGTGGCAGGCTCGCTCTTGGTTTGACCGGTAGCGATATCTTCATCGTCGCCCCGCTCGAGATCCCGCAACTTTCGGACAACGTTTTTCACGCCACCGAGAAAGTAGTTGCGGGCGCCAACTCCGGGCTGCACGATCTTCCTTGCCGCATTCCAGTCGGCGGCAACCACCTCCATTGCTGATACGATCTCTTCACGTGTTGCCCGTAGCCCTCGGCGCGTGGCTTCAATGAAGGCGTCGGGCACGATGATGTGCCAGCCATCAGCGAACTTGACGTGGACCGCTCCGCCTTCCCATTCCAGCCAGCAGAACTCACCGCCGCCAGACCTTCGCTCAAAGTCGATCGGCTCAGCTTGTTTGCCGGCAACAAGCTCACCAAGTTTGCCCTCTTTGAACTCTCGCACGGCCTGATTGAATGCCGCTGCCTCGTCGTCCTTGGTAATGAAGCGGCCACGCTTGTTGAGGCCATCAATGACCTCAGTGGCGCGAATGAAGACCGGATGCGCCTCACCCTGAATGACCATTGATTGAGGCCACAGCTTTCGCGGACCATCGCGTTCAGGCTGACCGAGCATCGGCTCGATCCAAGCCCTGCGCCATCCACGTTCTAGGATCTGCGTGGTGTTGAACTTCGGTCCTGCTAACTTTGTCATTTGGTTTCAACCTTGCTTGTGGACAGTTGAAACCGGGCTGCAAATCACTTAATTGAAACGCCAATCCGGCGTCGTTCGTTGCCCGGTGATCTGTCCGATTTCATACAGGCGAGGCTTAGGTTGGTTCCCGTGGGCCTCGCCGACGGATCAGCCGGCAACTTCAAGCTGTTTGACCGGGCCTAATTTTCCTTCAACCGACAACTGCGCAAGCAACAGCTCGTTGTGGCCGTTCTCCGGATGAATGCGGTAAACCGAATAGAGGCCAACACGGCGCTCTTCGGTGATAATCCGACCGGCGTAAAGGCGCTTCAGCGCTGGCTCCAATTGGGCCTTGCTAAGTTGGAATGTGTTGTGGAGTTGAAGCCTGTCGGCCGGCCCTTGTTCAAACAAGTAGCGCGCAATAGTTGCTTCGATGGGATTGCAGTCAATCAAGCGTAGGCGCTTGCCCATGGTAGGTATCCTTCATCATCGCAAACGGACTTCGCCATCCGCTGCTCAAAGTTTTTTTCGATGAAGGTATCGTCAGTCGGGGTACAAACGCTTCCGACTGGTTATGCTCCGAACCTACTGCGGAACATCGCTGCGCACCCCTACCACCCAGGTCCGCCCAAATCTAGGCTGTACTACTTGCGCTCCTAAGATTGGCTCAGAGCTAACGATGCGTGGAATGGCTCTGTTCGTGCGTCGTGTCAACCCGACGTCATGTTGTTTGTGAGAGACAGGTGTAAGGCTTGGCCATATGAACCGCTACGGGCCGGCACCCTATATGAGCGGACAGGTTCAGTGCCGGCCCAGGCCACCACGAAAGCGGGGACTTCGCCGTGGCTCTCAATTTGATCACTACAAGTATTACAGCGTCATGACAGGCAAACGTTGAAAATCTTGGTGTTGCGCTCTGGCTCTGGCAGCTTTGTTAAGGCACCAAGCTCGGTGCCCTTGAGCGTCGCTCCAAAGAAACCGACGTCCGTCTCGCAAACCTAGTCGGTATCGGGGCCAATCCACTTAGATTAGTTAAAACAGAAGTGCAGATTATAGAATGGCAGCGCGCTGAGGGTTGTCATAGAACTGACACGTCACTTGCAGTGCCGCGGCGGGTCTGCAAGTGACAAACGTTGATGGACGGAGCGGCTTAGCTTGCTCCATCCATCAACCACAAGCGATCATCTGAGGCCGGCGTGATCGCTCGTTCTTCTTATGATGCACCGAAATGTGTTCGTGCTGCAACGAGCTTGGGCGACTGTGCTCCCCTGTGCTGCTTTGCTTATTGTTTAGGCAATGCGGGCGGTAATCACTTGCCCATTCCGACCCTCCCATAATCTGATACTTAGATTTCCTCGCACGCTGGCGGTTTGCCTGCAATCGTATCGACCTCGCTGGCCATCAAACGTCTTGAGCAATGCCTCAAAACATAAAAAGCCAGCGAGAGGGTAGGACTGCCACTAGGGCAATTACGTATAAAACATTGAGCGGCTTAGACAGCGAACCGTATTTGGACAACTACGCCTCGCCTTTGTCACTCACTTCGCTGCGGCAGGTTGCGAGTGCACCAGGCCAGAACCGAGTAGCGATGAACAAGTGTCGCATCGGGCATTGCAGCATTATCAGCGATGCGATTAAACCCGCAGCTCGTCGGCGGCACTTCTAAAGGCCAATCAGTTGCCGAGCTGTTCGGTGTGGGATCTTGCGAAGTCAATACTCACAACCGCGCTAAAGATGTCTTGCAATTTTGTGAGTAGTAGAAGATGACTTCTCGCCATACAAGCAAAGCTCCGCCTACGATGCTGCGGGGACAAGTAGGCGGAGCGACGTCGATGGGCGACCAAGATCTTTTCGGCCGTCCATCGACCACTAGCGATTAACTGGGGTGCTCAATCGCGAGCAAAATTATGCACTGAATGGTGTCAGTCTTGCAACAAGGCACCTGAACAACGTCGTATTCCACGGTAATTTCTATCAATATGCAGCTGCTTGGCTATCAAGCCTTGCGCCACCATCGATCAACCGGCCACCTTGTTTCGAGAACAGACTTCGGCCTGATGCGTTACGCTTTCAGCAAGTTCGAAGAGCGCCTCGGCCGCCGTTCGCAGGCAAGAGACATCACGATCGTCGAAGCTGAGGCCAGCCTCTTCCAAGCGCCCTTGGATCGGATCGGGAACCGCCATCACCGAACCATCTTGCAGCATCAGCTTCCAGAAGCGAGCGGCCTGATCCTCATCTTCAACGTCCCAGGTTTCACCGTGAATTTGAATTTTCATGCCTAGCTCCATTCGTTTCAAGCACGTGAATTATTCAACGGGACATATTCATTGCAACTGCAATCGAACGTGCGTAACGTCGCGTGAAATAATGAAAGTTTGAGCTAGGCTTATTCCTTCAGATTCTGAAGGTTGTACCACCTGTATAATGCCGCTCATTCCCTCGCTCATTGGTGCAGAATTGGCGCATGACTGGTACACAATAGGGAAAAAGCCCCGTGAACTGGGGATACACAATTGCAGTATGCCGTTCGATCGCCGTACGCATGCCGAACCATCGCGTTTGAGTTGTTGAGCCACCGTGAGCACCTATCTTTCACTTTTCGAATGTTGCGCTTGTGGATGGCGGACGATCGCGCGACCCGTCTCGCGAGCATGTCGAAAGGCCGACACATCTGCCAATAGGAATCGACCACGCGCATAGCGCCGGAGTGAGCCGCGCGCGACGTGATAGTCAATTGCCTTTGGAGAGACACCAAGCTCTTCGGCAACTTGCGATCGGGTTAGATATCGATGATGTGTCACGGCCTGACCTCACGCATAAGCAATCGTCGGTGGGCCGGAATGCCGCCAGTCCCAGAAGTAAACTGCGTGATTTTCGGACGGCGACGCTTTCGGTTTTCCATCCTCTTCGACGAACCAGGCAATGCGGCTGGTGAAGACCAACTTCTTGCGGAAAGCTGGATGCTCGGCATAGAACCGACGCCGACCCTTGGCGCTATCGTGGTCAACACGCAACAAGAACGCGACACAGCCTCGGTTTGGCTCGGTCATCTTCAGCGCATGTTCGATGAACTTGTCGCCGGTCTTGAATGGCGGATTGGAAATGATCGCATCGAACTCGCCGGAACAATCCCAGTCCAGGAAATCACCAACCCGGTCAAGATTCGGCGTCGGATGAATGTCGTTCTGATAGACATTGAACCCGGCTTTATGAAACACGGCTGCCATGTCACCACTGCCCGCCGAAGGCTCTAGAATTTCCCTCACGCGCTCGGATATGTGCGGTACGATCATCTGTGAGAATTGCATGGGCGTTGCGTAGTGATCGCGTGGCAGCCGATCATAGGTACTTGCAGTTTGGCTCATGACTCAGCCTTTCAGATAAGCTTCAACTTCCTTGAGGTTCAGTAGAGTGCTGCAACTATTGCCTGCCTCAACGATACCAGTGTTGACATCAACAATTGAGAAGCATCCGAAACCAACTGCTCGGGAGTCTGTCGCCTGGGATTTCATTAGCCGTAGTCCTTGGCGCTGTGCTTCCTTACGGGCTCGGTTCTCACGTTCCTTGCAAGTCATTTCAGTCCTCCTTTTCAAGGCCGAGTGCCACTCTGGTGGATTGGTTCACCGCATATGTAGCCGGCGAGACCGTCATCGCCGACGTCTCGCATCGCGGCGTAAATTGTGTCGTTTATCCGGATGCCGAGCGTATTTTGATATCTGCCAAACCGCACGAATTGCGTATCATCGAGCGGGTGCCAGGCTCCATCCACGCCGCGATGATGAATTTCCAGAACTTTGGAAAGTTCCAGAGGCTGCTCTCGACACCACCATAATTGTGGGTCAACCTTCAGCTGTCGCGCCCTCGTCTCGACGGCTTCGATGCCGTCCGGGTTGCAGCCCGCCTTGTATTCATTCCACGGCACGAACGCCGCCTCTGGCAAGGTGAAACGGATGTAACGAGCCATGCCCTTTTTTACCTCGTCACGGTAGATTCCGGATGTCGCTGTACGGTCACCGCCAGGATGCTCAGTCGCCCACAGCAGAGCCCAGTCGTAGAAATCATTGTGTAGGTTCGCCTCGGGCTGCAACTCTTGAGATTTGACGATCCAGGGTAAGTGGGCTGTGGTCGAGTGGTGGTACAGTACTGTCATTTCGCTCTCCATTGGGCACACCTCACCCGTCCGCAGAATCAACCACGACGGGCAGGTGTTCGGTTGTTGGTTGGTGTTAGTCTTCGATTACAAAGTGCTCATCATACTCGGCGGGCTGTCTTGGTGCCTTGGTGATGACCATTTCAGATTTCTGGCCGGTCGCATCGTACCTCATTACTTTCAGATGAAGCTCAGCAACCGTTTGGGCACATTCTGTCAGATATTTCGTCTGTCGAATGTTATCTAGAAAATCAGTGATCTTGGCGCCCTGATCGACCATGCCAGCCAGTGCAAAGATCAGCTCAACCAATTCACCTCGGGTTAGAGCCTCTTGGTGATCGACAATCTCACGCGCATATGTAGCGAAATGAACGATCTTGTCAGCTTCGGATACTTGCGTGCTGTCGTTGGTCATTGGTTCCCCGTTCTCGGAGTCGCCCCCGAGTTGCTGAGATTGCATTGTTGTTGGTGTTAGGAGTTAGTCAGCTCGTCGAGCATCGTATTGCTCTCGAAGCGGCCTGACCTTCTGTGGGGCACAGCGATTGTCATAGTCGCCGGCAAGAATCCGCTGAGCTTGCTCCGGCGTCACATCCGCAGCCTTGGCAAGTGCTGCAACTGATTTATCCGGACTGACAATCGCATCGTTGAGCAGAGCCAAGATGTGCTTCTGATAAACTCGCTTGCTATCCAATGGCATAGGTGGCTCCTGGCTGGAGCTCTTCACGCGCCCGCCCAGCAACCAGGCCGCCAGATCCTTGCCGTGATACAAGATGCGTTTCCCACGCTTTGAAAATGGTGGTCCACCGCCTTGCGAGCGATAACTGGCAAGCGTTTTGATATCGTAGCCTAAAACCTGGGCGGTCTCGTCCGGACTATAGAATGCGTCCTCGTTGATCGTTATTGGCATCTTTTGATCCGTCGTTCATCGTTGATGGATCTCTTGATACCTAAATCAAAACATAAGTGTTGGTAGAAGTTGATGGGCGTCAGTTCCTACCAGTAAGAGGTTGTATCCTGTAAGCCCAATCTGGGATTTCCTTCACCATATTGTGCAACCGCCGGACCTCACGCCATGAGGCATCGAAACTGTTAGCCGGAAATCCCCACTTGGCGGCAGCTTTGCGACATGCCCGTTGTTGGCTGTGATTGTCGTTTGAGATCATCTTGTCGACATCCGCCAGCATCGGAAGCCATCGGTTCGGAACCTTCTCAGCCTCAATAGCTATCAATCGTTTGTCCCAGCCCGGAGCATCGAGACCCAAGGAGGCACCGGCCTCCAATACCGCATCGATAGCTTGAGCTAGCTCGAGATTGTCGTCGCGCGTCGCGTCGCGCATCCGCGACAAGAATGCAAAGTGAGGGTTAGGGTGATTGCGCTTGTACAAGTTTGCATCATATTCGGTGAAGATCTTGCGAGATATTGCAGGCCGCTTGTTCTCCTCCCACTGCGCCACTAGGAATTTTGTCTCGGAGGCAACCCGACTATCAGATTTCTTGACAATGCGAGGTCCGCTCATGACGCCCTCCGATCAACAAACGGGACCACGTTTCCTCGATTAGCGTCGGCTTCTTTGTTCAGCAAATCGGCAATGGCATTCACGCCAATGCGAGCAGCCGCCTTTTGCGCCTCTTCTCGGCGCTTGACGTATCTCTCGGTCATGTATGCCGACGAATGCCCAACAGCTGCCCCCATGGCCTCAATGGAAGCACCCGCCTCAATCCCGTAAGTGACAAAGGCGTGTCTTAAGTCATGGATCGTAAACCCCTTACGGCCGGCAACAAATCCAGCATGCTTGCAGACAACTTCCCACGGCCACGATAGCCACTTAATCGACTTCCCAGGCTTCTGGCCAACAAACAGGTGCGGATTGCCATTGACCCTGGGGAGCCCGTCAACAACTGCAACACATGGTCCGGACAGCGTGATCAATTTGACGACGTTCTTGCCGGTTCTTCGATGGCGAGATGTCTTATGGTCGTCGATCCGTAAAATATAACAGGGGTCACCAGATGCAGCGTCACGCTCTAGCTGATCCCAGCGCGCACGAACAATTTCCGCATGCCGTGCGCCGGTAAAGATGAGGATCTTCAGAGCCGCCGCCGCATGCACGCTGATACCGCCAACCTTCCCGCTTAGTTCATCTATTGCCGCCATGAGGCGAACCATCTCTGCCGGCGACATAACCTTGTCACGGTCGACCACTGGTAGCGGTTTGATATCATCATTGTGGATTGGTAGGTCACGCTCCTCGTAGTTTCGCGGGAAGTAGCCTTGTTTCCATCCCCAGCGCATGAGTTGTTTGAACACTGCGAGAGCCAAGTTAAATGTACGAGCTTGCCCAGACGCCTGCATAGACTTTCTGATCGCCGTCACGTCCTTGAGCTGAATTTTCCATGGCGTCTTCTTGCCAAGCGTCGGCTTCAACTGATTGCGATACTTGCCGTTATACTGATTGCGTGTTGCAGGCTTCCAGTCTTGATCTGATCGTGATGCGATCCAAGCATCAAAAAGATCGTCTAGAGTCATCAGGTCGGCCTTCCTCTCCTCGGCCGGCTTATCGCCTCCGTATATCTTGGCACGCTTGAGCGCTACCCACTCCTTCGCCTCCTCAAATGTCCAATCGCCAACACGACCAATTACCATTCGGCGAGGCGTTCCATCCTGTCGACTCTGGAAGACGAATGTTTTGATGCCATTCGGTTTAACTTCAACACCAAGACCACTGCGATCGCTCTGCCAATAGATGACGCGCTTGTCTTTTGGATGCAGCCCTTTGATGGTGGTCGAGTTGAGCTTCAGATTTGGCATTCACGTCCCTCTTATAGTCTCAATCTCTCACGTCGATTGAGGTCTCTGCTAATCTTTTGCTAATCTTTTGCTAATCATTCACGTCAAACGACGACGTTCGACAACACATCACGAAAACCAAATTTCACATTAGAAAATCAATGAGTTAAAGTGCGAAATTGAACTTCGCCCGAATGCCTAAAGCGCTTCGATAAAATAAGCAACCAAGAACTACGACTTCTTCCACGAGCGTTGATCTTTTTCATGCAATGAAGCACACGGCTATTCAGACCACGTCGAAATGTTCGACACAAATTGAGCGTGGACCACTCCACTCGAATACTAAGTACCCCTCTGGACAATCCGTGATACCTCCGCTTAGCTTTCAGCATCAAAGGCGAAGAACCTTCATAGCCGGACGGCTTGGTATGTGAATGGGGAGCGTGCTCATGGCTTCAGGAAGCATTGGGGGATACAGCGTCGCAAGCCTCTTAGGCGTGGTGCTTGGCGCAGTCGTAGGGGCAGGTGCGGAGAGTGCTCTTCAGGCAGACCGCGAACTCAAACGGCAGTCCTTTCTCCGCGCACAGGAAGCCCACAACCTCTGGATCGAAGGCCGAGAGACCGGGGATGTCAAGAAGATCAACATGGCTCGCAGACAGCTCGCAGCCTACGGCTCGAAGCAGCAGGTTCTCTCTGTCCGTAAATGGATGGAGTACGAGCACGCTCAAAGGAAAAAAGCCATCGCTGAAAACAGTGTCGACATGGCAGCGCGCTTTACGCCGATTGGGCAATGCCCAGACAAGACACATCCCGAAATGCGATTTTACATGGCAGCACGTCACGGAACCAACCCGCCAAATTTTTCGTTGTTCAGCTTTGTGACTTCAGTGAAGTTTGAGGAAGATGTATCTGATGACGTCGTCGCAGAAGTCGCTATGCGGTGTTTTCTCAAGCCAACATCCAACTGATCCTGCGTCTTCAGATCAGCTAGTCCAGCCATAAACCATCTGGCACATCATCCGTGCGCCGGCGACAAAGCCGTCGCTCAAAGAAGCTGTGCAGGATCAATTCAAAAAAACTAAGCGACTATAACACGGATCTCTCATCGATGACGGAAACCGACAATTCGTCTAGCCCTTCGGCACGGCTAGAACCTGCTCAGAGCAAGGGGCTCATTGGTCGTCTGCGCGGTGATTTGCTGTTTATCGTCAGTGCTATCGGCACAGCGCTGACCGTAATCTCGGCTCTGCAGAACACGTTAACCGTCGCGAGCTGGGCACGGGCGCTTGTTGACAGCTTCCAATCAGCCGCGGCCAGCTTTTGGGCATTCGTTCTGCCTTGGCTATCCATTTCGCCACGTCCGATGGATGTTCTGTTTCTCAACATGGCGGCGTTCCTTGCAATCATCGCCCTCGGGTCACTCAGCCCGCGTGCCGAGGTGCCGAGATCCTGGCGTGAAGCGAACTGGCGAACTGAGGTGCTCGCCCTACTCGGGGTCTCGTTGGTTACCGTTATGGTTGTTTGGGCGGGCTTCAGTTCCATTCAGGAACATTTGCAAGGGCCAACAGGCAAACAATTCTATGATGCCCTACAAACAGCGAAGACCATTGAGCAGGGAGAGGCAGCTGCATTTAGGTACATGACCGAAATTTCGGCCTTTGTTCCGCTGGTCGACTGGTTCGGCCAGGCTGTCGGCATTGCCGGCGGGCCACTACAGGACCGCGTCTCTGCCGTTATGCTGCTACTCGTGGTACTGCATTGCATTCTGATTATCGCCCCGTCACTTCTCGTTTTGGGTATCGGGAGCCTGATGGGATTACGTTCTGACAGTCGTAAGACATCTCGCTGGGCCTGGCTTTTCTTGACCCTAATGGCTGCAACGTTGTTGCTCGGCTCGCTCAGCGAAGCATGGACAGAGATGTGCAATGGCCGTGGTGACGGAATGCTCTATCAGCTTTGCGGACTGATTGACTAAGCAGCCGAGTTGCCAGTCGCGAGTGCAGCTCAGCAAAACTGTCTGGCGTGGTCACCAACAAAAAAGAACCCGACAAGCACAATGCCGCCGGGCTAAGTCACAAGATGACATGAACAAGCGTGAGGGAGGATAACCGGAGATGAACGGTCTCGACACGCTTGCCTGACAGGTCGCGTTACCCAAGAGGGAAAATGGGCAACCACACGGAGCTTAGGCAGTCGAACTCTGACCGCTTTGATGGATGTCAAAATCGCCGCAAAGAATGCGATGAGATCAATGCTTCGATCATCTTCACGTTGCACAGTCGCAAGACGAACCAGACTTAGGCTAAACTGCTGCAACTATATCCAGCCGCCCGGAGTTGCAGCGATATGAGGAAGCGAAAGATTGCCGGCATCTGGTGGGTCGCGCTTTTCATTGTGGCTGTGCTCGGCTTCTCTTTTGCAAAGTCGAGGGTCCAAGACTGCAATGATCTGAGGGTCAGATCGTTTGACGTGACCTACTGGCTGGCCAAACGGATGTGCGAGCAACGCGGCAATCCAGTAAGCGGATCCATCTTACCAGATCGCCGCGAAAACCAGTCTGCCTGAAAGGAACGTCCATCAATGTCTGAAAAGTCCGTCCCAACATGGCGTATCATTGTCGCCTTCATCTTTGACTTGATCAGCGCGTTCTTGTTGTCCGGCTGGATTGTTGCGACTCTCACCGGCGGCATCACCGATCAAGGCTTCAGCCTCAGTGGCTGGCCAGCTCTAATCTGCTTCGCAATGGTGATCTTGTACTTCGTCATTGGCTCACGCACGGGAGGTACCGCCTGGGCACGATTGCTCGGCGCTGTTCGCAACCGCTAGTCACGAGGCACTTCTGAGCCGGAGCAAGCCCACCCAAAAACAAACTGCCGGCCCATTGCTGGACCGGCAGTACAAAACGGATAATCCAAGGCACGCTCAGCTTGTTGCGCGCTTACTTTCTTTACGATGAGCTGGCTCGGCACTTCGTTTGAGCGTTGCCAACTGTGGCCGTTCTCCATCGGCGCGCACGTCTGCAGCGCGTTTCAACTCAATTGGCTCGTGGCGCGATTGGGTGCGCACGGCGAAATCATCTTCATAGCCTTCCCGCGTGGCACTCCGGAACAGGATCATAAGAGACTGCATTGCAATCCTCCTTTTCCTCCTTCTTGAACACGCATAATGACAGTTTTATGAATTTATGACAATCAAGTTCCGAAACGAAATTAAAGACTTTAGAATCAACAATTTATACTGTCACAAAACATCAAAAAGAGTTGCGTAATTCGCAATTGGATTGAGAAAACGAATCAGACCAATGGCAAGGCCTGCTCCACGAAGAGCGCTTTAACAACCGATGATCGATCGCCCTCAAACGAGACAACCGCAAGCGCAGCGCTAAGGCTCTCGAAACCATAGCGACAAGAACAACGGCCAGTTTCACTGGCACTCGCCTGTTTCTGCGCTGAGCAAAGGCAAGTTTAACCTGACGGTCCTAGTCTGCTGAAACTTGGAAGGCAGCAGCAAAGGGACAAATTCCCATGCGCAAAGGATTTGGCAATCGGCCTGCACCTGGCAATCGAGCCACGTCGCCCATTCGGTCATCCGCCACAGCACAAGCACGACCGCAGCATCAACAATCTGGATCGTCGTTCTCAGGTGTCGGCAGCACGCTTACTTCGATAGCAGGCGCCCTGGCTCTATTTGGTGTCGGCTACTTCGCGGCCTTCCACATGACCAGTTCTGTCCTGAGCAACCCTCATAGCGAGATTGACGCCAAGGCACCAAAATCAGGCATTGATCGCGTCGCCTACTATCAGGACAAGGCAGCTGAAATCCTGCGCGAGCGCTTACCCAAGAAGATGGGCAGGGTCACACTCGTCAACGCCACAGCCCACGGCGGGGTTTTGCGCTATCACTACACAGCCAACGTCTCGAAGAAATCCATCGACGTGCTGAAGTTCCGGCGCATCGGCAAGAAACACCTGCTGAAGCGCGTATGCGGCTCACGCGCCATGCGCAAAGTCCTCAAGCTCGGCGGCTCCTATGAGTATCGCTACAACGACAAGAAGGGCGTACGCATCACAACCATCAAGATGTCAGCTGATAAGTGCGACTTGTCGTGATCTGGCTGAATGGCCGATCGCATGTCTCTCTAAGCGTTGGATAAGGGTCGGCAAACATCAAGCCGTGTCGTCGACCTAGAGCAACCGGCCAAACGGTTCTGGCCCCCCCGCGCTATCGCTGCCACCAAGCAGATCTTCCTTTGACGAGCCCGCCTGCACAACAGCCATACCGTCATCTGCAAACGGCCGTGCCAGAGCAAACGCGTCCTCCGTCGAACCCTCAAGCCAGACGTCCATCTCGTCTGCATTGGACAACATCACCGGCATACGGCTCGGGTGCACGGGACGCACGATCGAATTGGGCGTCGTCGTCAGGAAGGCATAAGTCTGCAACTCAATCGGGTCACCGTCTGCCTTCAGCCGCCCCTTGAACGACCGCCAGATCCCCGCGAAGGCAAAGGGTGTGCGTGTCTCATTCAGACCGAACCAATGCCAAACCGCTGGTGAGCGCCCTTTTGGTTCACTGAACGACGTCACCGGTACCAGGCAACGACGCTCTTCCAACGATGACCGCCAGAATGCGCTCCCCTGGACTTTATCATCGCGAGCATTGGTCACCCGTTTGGCCGCCTTATCCTTCTGCGGCAGCACGAAGCCCCATGACATGACCACGAGTTCGCGGTCACCGTCATCGGCGACCTTCACCACAGGCGCGGAATGCCCAGGAAAGATCGCGCTCACCGGATCGAATGATGCTGCTCGATTATGCCCGACGCGAAACAGTTGAATGATCGCATCGCGATTGGCCGTCATGGAGTAGAGATTGCACATCCGTGCAACTTAAGGCCACTCGCGACCTTTGATCAACTTCAGCTGCTATAGCCCTGATCGGCCACTTGGCCATTTGGCAGGGCCGGCGGCTGCTGTTCTGCCATGACGCGCTTCGGGCCAAGAATGTTACCGGAGACTTCGCCACCGGCTGCAATGGCAATCTGCCCATAGGCGAGGTTGCCGTCGACACGCCCTGTCGACTGAACGTCCAACAGACCAACGACTTCCATCTCGCCTGTCACGACGCCATGGACTTCTGCTTCCTCAGCACGAATGGTTCCGGCAATGACGCCATCCTCACTCACCGTGACGCTCTCAGCCGTCAGCGTGCCCTCAAGCTCACCCTGGACTTCAACTTTCTTGCAATTCGAAATCTCGCCGACAATGCGCGTACCTTTGCCGATCAATATAGTTCCATCGCCGTCAATACCGTCCAGGACGGAATAGCTCCGTGTTTCACGCTGCCGATCCATAGTTCCCTGTTTCCCTGGCTCTCGAACAATATAGGTTACGTCGGATTGCGCTTGCCGCGAGCGATCATTAGTCCGACCAAACATGTTGCCAAACTCCCAAGCTAACACTCGTGGCAGAGCTAGATGACTATGACCAAGACAGCCAGGTTATGGACCACCCCGATGAGCCGCAGTCCTCCCCCACAGAGCGACTGCCACCTACTCTTAAAGTAAACAACTAAACGGTCAGAATGAAAATAAAAATCTGCAGGGTTGAGGCAAAGAAATAATATGATTAACGGGTCCTCTGCTGCCTGATTGAAAAAGCTTTTTCGATTTTCTTGATCATCTCAAACAGAGCATATCGGACCGTCGATCCAGCAGGGTATCGATAGGGCTCGGACCCTAAATCCAAACGCTCAGCACAATCATCAAAGTCGAAAGACAAGAGCCAGGTTCGAACTTTAGCTCCCTCGGCAAGTTTCATTTTATCGAGAGATTTCGCGCAATATCCCAGATCCAAAATACCGACAGTGCGAATTCACACAAAACTTGAACGTTCTTCGCACCAGATCTGTCGCGCGATCGTCCGTCAGGCTGCAATGCTGTCACCGATGGAGGAACCCAAGTTGAAACCGCTCACAAATCAAAACGAGCGCTCGAAACTCCAACGATCGAATTACTGCCATCACCTGGGCCACCACATGGAATCGCAACCGTTCAACCAAAACAACTGCGCTCGTCCAAAAGACTGCAAACATTCCGATCAGCGCTTTCCAATACTACTTCCCCAATCGGCAGAAATCCCTAAGCACCCAATTCAGAACCGGACAGGCACCCACGCGTACAATCATCGAGATCCTGATATGGCAGCTGACCGGCGTACAAACCCACAATGTCGCGCTGACTGGCAATGCGAACGTGATAGCGTGCTGCACGGAGAAACACAGGGGCCTGATAGTGATCAATGCGACACGGCACGGAGCAGTGTCCTATGCCAATGACCGCTTCTTCTATGGCTGGGCCATGGTCGTGGTCGCGGCTCTTGGGATCTTCGTCAGCGGCCCAGGACAGTCACACACATTCAGCGTCTTCGTCGGCCCGATCAGCCAAGATCTCGGCATCTCGAGCGCCTCAATCGCAACCGCATATGGTGCCGCAACGCTCGTCGCCGCATTCTTGCTCCCACAAACTGGAAAGCTGGTCGATCGCTTCGGCGTCCGTGCAGCAATGCTGGCGATTACAGCCTTACTTGGCATAGCCTGCATGATTTTTGGAGCTGCTGCGAACGTGCTGTGGCTCGCCGTTGGCTTTGCACTTCTTAGGTTCTTTGGCCAGGGCTCTCTCATGCTGGGCAGCGCGAACCTCGTCTCGCAGTGGTTTGCCAAGAAGCGCGGCCTTGCCATGGGCCTGATGGCACTCGGCTTTGGCATCTCCATGGCCGTTCACCCGCCACTCGGACAATGGCTGATTGAGCAATTTGGTTGGCGTCAGGCCTGGGTCATCCTCGGCATCTTGACGTGGCTGCTATTCTTGCCGCCTCTTTTGTTTCTCGTTTTCGACAAACCCGAAGACGTCGAATTGCGCCCCGACGGCGAGCAACCAACAGCCAACGATGCAGCAGGCAGCGAGAGCGCCGCTGACATTCCCGGCCTGACCCTTGACGAAGCTCTGCGCACGCTCAGCTTCTATGTCGTATCGGTTGGCTGGTTCGCGATCGCAATGCTTGTCACAACCCTGCACTTCTGGCAGGTCGCGGTGATGACGCGCCAAGGCGTCAATGCAGAAACTGCAGCTCAGGTCTTCACGATTTCTGCGATTGCCATGGCCTGCGCAATGCCATTGGTCGGCCGCGCATTCGACACGTTTCGAACCCGCTACATGTTCGCCACCGGCCTGACAATTACAGCGTTGTCACTGATCTGCGTGACGTTCGCGACGGATGGACTGTCGGCTGCACTCTACGCAGTGCTATTCGGCGTCAACAATGCGTTTTCGATGACGATGTTTGGCTATCTCTGGCCACGATACTTCGGACGCAAACACCTCGGCAGCATTCAAGGCACCGGCCAGATGATTGGTGTCGTGGGTGCCTCGCTTGGGCCCTTACCGGTCGGATGGGCCTTTGATGCCTTCGACGATGCCACTTGGACATTGCGTCTCTTGGCACTCATCCCCCTGGCGTGTGCCCTGCTTGCGATTGCCGTTCTCCGCGCACCGGCAAGCCTGTCAGAGAGCGAGCATCTTGAGTAGCGGCTCTCCTGCAACTCGGAATTGACATTCGAAAGTCTGACACAACTTCGATCGCCTAAATCTTGTGCGAATCAGTTAGCTGTTGATTCCAGCAAGACGGGGCGAATCAATGAACACGGCGAATTATCGAGACGTTTGGCTGGTCGCGCTTGTTGGCGCCTTACTTGTCAGCTTCGGATTGACCCAGGCCACGGCTGACCGCAGCAGCTCTCAAACGCCGAGCTATACTTTCGCGGTGAGCACCGGTCCAGAATTGCAACTTGTTGATATACGCGGCGACATCCCACAACAGGGCAAGGCGCTCGTCTGCGAGAATCTCATTTCCATTGCCGCAACCAGCATCGGCCACAACTGCCGGCCGACCATCAGTGGCATTGCTTCAACAAACCATCAATAAAAGTTGTATCTGCGCATGTCTTTCGCACAAACTACGCAAGACGCACATAAGTGAACGGAAGAGCTCTTCGCCACAGCACTAACTGGCTCGAACTCCTACCGCACAATCGGCGAGAGCAATCAACGGCACACAATTCAATGGCACAGGCGGCTCAACACATGAAATATCTCATCGGTCTACCGCTCACCCTCGCCTTCCTGGCAATGCCACAGGTCAATACATTCGTCGGTAACGGCCCTTCCGCAAAGGCTGCACCTATTGGTGCGCTTGGCGGTTCATGGAGAGGCAGTGGCCGCCTCAATCTCAAGGGCGGCAAGTCTGAACGTCTGCGCTGCCGTGCCTACTACACGCCAAAGAACAAAGGCGCCCGATTGGGAATGGCCATTCGCTGCGCATCCCCGAGTTACAAAATCGAAATCCGATCCAAACTCGACATCAACGGCAAGCGGGTGAACGGTTCCTGGGAAGAGCGCAACTTCAACGCCACTGGATCGCTATCGGGCACGTCACGGCCGGGGCGCCTCGCACTGTCCATCAATGGAGCAGTGCAAGCCGGCCTCTTTCTCACTTACAGTGGATCACGTCAGAATGTCCGCCTGACCGGCAACTTCGGTTCTTTCAAAAGCCTGCTGCTCACCTTACGGAAATAGCAGGTACCGAAACGCCGGTCTCTTTGGCCTAGCGAACCTGATACAGGACGTGCGAGCGATTGGTTGTGTGCGGACGAACGTCTGTCCCCCAGCGCCCGCGCTCGACGGCTTCAGCCCAGGCATCCGATGTCAGAACGTCGGGTGAGTCGATCTCGTAGATTGCCATATACGCAGGACTGGGAGCCGGCTTTTCGTTGATCTCGCCGGCCATCGCCATTTGGAATGCCTGGCCTTTCATTCGGCTGACGGCATGAACACCTTCTACTTCCAACAAATACGGCACGTGTTCCGTGTCATAAACCTCGTTGAAGAGATCCTCATGGGCGGGATCAACATCCATGGAGACCACAAAGGCATACTTGGCGCTCATCGGCATCGGGGCTGCTCTCTTCTGTTCAGACTTCATCCAAGTCGTGGCAATACACAATAATCGCGACTGAATCCAACGCCCCGCCACAATTAGCGCCCAATTGCCCGCTCTTTGGATGCAGGTTCTTCCTGGCAGTCCATTGATGGAGTTGCCATTCAGACCCCAGAGTATATTTTGGACGCTGCAAATCGTATGCTGCTGCATCGAACAGGATCTTATTGCAAACGACAGGTTCGAGATCGCGTGGTATCTCGTTGTCGCGCAGGCATAACTCTGATTGCGACTATTCACCGAACTCGCAAAGGCCAGGCGCAGGAAGCATGCAAAGGAACTGGGGGGCACTAAAGAGCGATGACGTCGATTGTAGTCATGAATGCCAAGGGTGGCGTAGGGAAGTCGACCCTGACAATGGCGCTCGCAGAGACCCTGACGTACCACAAGAATAAATCCGTTCTCCTGATCGATGCCGATGGTCAGATGAGCCTCAGCCTAATGGTGGCACCTGGCGACGATCTCATTACCCGCCGCAACAACGAATTGAACCTGGTTGGTTATCTGGCTCGCAGCGTCCTAGACAACGAGCACGTCGAATGGCCCCAGTACGTGATGAGTAATGTTTCGGACGTCGAAGACAATAAGGGTCTCTACCTGATCCCGGGTGAGCTCGATCTTCCACTGCTGGAAAGAGAGATTGCTGCCCAGGGCAAAATCCCGCAAACGCGGGCTGCAGCGCGCCGCATTCTCGAGGAAGCGAAGAAGTACGTTGATTATGTGCTGGTCGATTGCGCGCCCGGTATCTCGGTCGCGACAGAGACTTGGCTGCGCGAGTGTGAATACCACATGGTCCCGGTCAAGCCAGACTTCCTGGCCGTGAGCGGTCTTGAATACCTTCGACGTTTCAGGTCACGGAACCCTGAGATGGGCTTTGCCGAGCATCTCGGTGTTGTCCTCAATATGGTTGACCGCATGTCCGGCGACGACCAGATCATTCAACAGCACTTGCGTGACGAGACAGAGCTGAACTGCTTCACACAAACCATTCCGCTCGCGCCACACCTGCAGAAGGCAGCACTATTCTCTCAGGATCCGCGCATGTACATCACCAAGTACGCAGGTGACATCGGCGTCAACTTGCGGGCACTCACTGATGAATTCCAGGCCCGTTTGCTTGGTAACAAGCCTCCCGCGCTCGTTCCGCCGCCACTGCAACAAGTGGGCTGAAATTGCGCCCCCCGGTTGATTGACTCCGAACTCTGACATCATTATTCATCAGCCTGCTGTGAAAAAGATGTTGGATTGGAGTATGGATCGGGCAATCTCGACCGAAAGGCTGATCGATTTCGTGCGCAACTGGATCGCAGCCGCGCCGACAGCTGCGCCGGCAAGCACCGATGCCGAGGTCAGTGGTCCTGAACAGCTATGGATCCCAACCCTCAAAATCCCCCGTAGTCACTGGTTGCCGATCGCGCTGCGCGACAACACCGAGCTCTGCGAACGCCTGCAAATTATGGTCGAAGCGCGCGGATGCACCTATCACAAGGACATGGAAGGGACGATTTACATCTATATTCCCGTGTAAGATCTCGCCCGAAAATCGGTTGATCAGGGAACCCTGCCCCAGGTCAGCGCGTCCCACTTGCATCCCGGCTGTCAAGGCGTACATTGCGGCACCTCCTCAGGACCGCAAAGGCACGAACACGCGCGATGGCAATCACTTATCTCAAGCAGGCACCGAAAACTTCCACGACAGACGCCGGCGATGTCCGCGAAACGGTCCAATCCATTCTGAACGAAATTGAGCAAGGCGGTGAAGCCGCTGCCCGTCGCTACGCAGCCCAGTTCGATAAATATGACGGCAATATCGTTCTGACCAAGGACCAGATCGCAGCTGCCACGGAACAAGTCCCGCAGAAACTCAAAGATGACATCCGCTTCGCCTACGACAACGTCCGCCGCTTTGCCGAGGCGCAAAAGAAGTCGATTGTCGATTTTGAAACGGAGGTCGTTCCTGGTCTGATTGCCGGCCAGAGATCAATCCCTGTCAATTCCGCCGGCTGTTACGTCCCCGGCGGCCGTTACAGTCACATCGCATCAGCCATCATGACGGTGACGACAGCCAAAGTCGCCGGCTGTAAACATATCGCTGCATGCTCGCCGCCACGCCCGGGGATTGGGATTGCACCGGCCATCGTCTACACCGCCGACATCTGCGGCGCCGATAGCATTCTCGCGCTTGGTGGCGTGCAAGGTGTAGCCGCCATGGCCTTTGGCTTATTTGGCGTGCCTGAAGCAGATCTCCTCGTCGGCCCGGGCAATCAGTTCGTGGCCGAAGCCAAGCGCATTCTATTTGGCCGCGTTGGTATTGATATGTTTGCCGGCCCAACCGACAGCCTCATCATCGCCGATGAGACAGCCGATCCGGAGGTCGTCGCTTCCGACCTCGTCGGCCAGGCCGAGCACGGTTATAATTCACCGGTCTGGCTGGTCACCACCGACAAGTCGCTGGCCGAGAAGGTCCTCGCGCGCGTCCCTGAAGTTATTGAGGACTTGCCGGATCTCAATCGCGACAATGCCCGTGCAGCGTGGCGCGACTATGCAGAAATCGTCGTCTGCGACAGCCGCGAGGAAGTTGCGGCCACCTCCGACAGCTATGCGCCCGAACACCTCACCGTCCAAGCCGCTGACCTAGATTGGTGGCTGGAAAACCTAACCTGCTACGGCTCATTGTTCCTCGGCGAAGAAACCACTGTTGCTTACGGTGATAAGTCGTCCGGTCCCAATCACGTGCTGCCCACGTCAGGCGCGGCCCGCTACACCGGCGGCCTGTCGGTCCATAAGTACATGAAGATTGTCACCTGGCAGCGCGCAACCCGCGACGCCAACCGTTCGATCGGTCAGGCAACGGCGCGCATCTCCCGCCTCGAAGGCATGGAAGGCCACGCACGAACGGCAGACATTCGCCTGGCCAAATATTTCCCGGGCGAGAACTTTGACCTTTCTGCCACCGACGACATCTAATCCGGAGATATGACCATGTTCGATGTCTCAGGCCGCGTTGCTTGCGTCACAGGTGCAAGCAGCGGCCTTGGTCGCGCGGCCGCCACAGCATTGGCTGCGCATGGCGCACGCGTCGTCGGTGTAGCGCGCCGCGAGGAACAACTCCAGGAATGGAGCGGAAACTGCAAGGGCGACACAGCAATCGTTGCTGCCGACCTTGGCGACAGAAGCGCCATCCCGAACATCGCCGCAGCCGTCGCAGAACCCTTCGGCGCACCGGACATTCTCATCAATGCAGCCGGCATCAATACACGCCAACCTGCCGATGATGTCACTGAGGATGGATGGGACGTGACGATCGAGCTCAACCTCTCGGCGCCCTTCTTCCTCGCCAAAGCTCTTGTGCCTGCCATGAAAACCAAGCGTTGGGGCCGCATCATCAATTTCGCGTCGCTGCAGTCGCGCCGTGCATTCCCCGGCGGCATCGCCTACGGCGCGTCGAAAGGCGGTGTCGAACAGATGACCCGCGCTATGGCCGAAGCTTGGTCGTCCAGCGGCATCATGTGCAACGCCCTCGCTCCGGGTTTCTTTCCCACGGAGCTCACAGGACCGGTCTTCGCCAACGATGACCTTTCAAACAAACTCGCCGAGCAAACCTGCATTGGCCGTAACGGCGAACTGCGTGACCTCGAAGGTCCGCTGCTGTTTTTCTGTTCAGATGCCAGCAGCTACGTGACCGGCCAGGTCCTATTTGTCGACGGAGGGTTCACCGCCAAATGAAGGCACTTGTCTACACTGGTCCGCACGCAATGGAAGTGCGCGACGTTGCTGATCCGACACCTGCAGCATCGGACGAAGTTCTCATCCGCGTTGAAGCCTGCGGGATTTGCGGATCCGACATGCACGCCTGGCACGGCCATGACGACCGTCGCCCGGCGCCACTGGTTCTCGGCCATGAGGCCGTGGGCACCATTGTTGAGGGAAATCGCGCTGGCACACGCGTCGCAGTCAACCCGCTGGTCACTTGCGGAACCTGCGAACACTGCCTCAGTGGTCGCGAGAACCTGTGCTTCACACGGCAAATTATATCAATGCCACCTCGCGAAGGTGCATTCAGCCAGTTCATTGCCGTACCCGAACGCAACCTCGTGCCCGTACCCGATCACGTGAAACCAGTCGCCGCCTCATTGACTGAACCACTCGCCTGCGGCTGGCATGCCGTACGCCTCGCTGATCAGGCGATGTTCAAACCGATGGCAGACGCGCGCGTCCTGGTTCTCGGTGGCGGTGCCATTGGCCTTGGTGCCGCTTTAGCCCTCAGGATTTTCGGCGCCACCGACATCTGGATCGCCGAGACCAACGAGGTGCGCCACGCAGCACTCAACAAGGCTGGTGATTTCAAAGTTTATGACCCGCGCGCTGGCACAGGCCCGGAAGACAACACCGTTGATCTCATCATTGATGGCGTTGGTTACGCGGCCACCCGTCAGGCTGCCACAGCAACGATCAAGAGCGGCGGCACAATCGTGCACATCGGCCTCGGCGAAGCGACCGGCGGCCTCGACGTTCGCCGCATGACTTTGCAGGAAATCACCTTCATCGGCACCTACACCTACACGGTCCAAGACTTCAAGGACACAGCCGCTGCCATCTTTGATGGGCGATACGGTCCACTGGACTGGGTTGACCTGCGCCCGCTGGACGCCGGACCCGCCGCATTCCAGGAAATCGACAAGGGTCAGGCACATTCACCGAAGATCATTCTCGAACCCTGGTCTTAGTGTTCTGTCTCGGACATTTGCTTTGGAGGCTTGTGCCGAATAACTGTGCGCACGCAGGAACGAAGCAATCGCATTCGTCGACGAGCCGGCTTGGACGACGAGCGCAAGAGCTACGCGAAACCGCAAGTAGACAAGCCCGAACAAAAAAAGAGGACCTGCATCCCTGCAGGCCCTCTCGCTCTATCGATATAGTCATCCGATAGCTGTCAGCCTTAGTCGGCCTAGCCGATAATCCCGTTGAGCGTTGCACTGGGACGCATCGCTTCGGCGACTTTGGCTGGGTTTGGTTTGTAGTAACCACCGACATCAACCGGCTTGCCCTGCGCTGCATCCAGCTCGGCCATGATCTTGGCTTCGTTATCCTTGAGCTGCGCTGCGAGCGGACCAAAGTGTGCTTTCAGATCCGCGTCGTCGTTTTGAGCTGCCAAGGCCTCTGCCCAATAGGTCGCGAGGTAGTAATGGCTGCCGCGGTTATCAAGTTCACCCACCTTACGGCGCGGTGACTTGTTATTGTCGAGCAACTGCTCGATACCCGCGTCCAAAGCCTTGGCCATCACATCGGCTTTCTTGTTGCCGGTGACCTGGGCAAGATGCTCCAACGAGGCGCCCAGCGCGCAGAACTCGCCGAGTGAATCCCAGCGCAGGTGACCCTCTTCAAGCATCTGCTCGACATGCTTCGGTGCCGAACCACCTGCACCTGTTTCGAACAGACCGCCACCGTTCATCAGCGGGACAATCGACAGCATCTTGGCACTCGTGCCGACTTCCAGGATTGGGAACAGATCGGTGAGATAGTCGCGCAATACGTTACCTGTCACCGAGATCGTATCCTGTCCCTTCTTCATGCGCTCCATCGAGAAACGAGTGGCATCTTTTGGCGCCATGACGTGGAGTTCGAGGCCGTTGGTGTCATGCTCCGGCAGATAGGCATCCAGCTTCTTGATCAGCTGCGCATCATGCGCGCGCTCTTTGTTCAGCCAGAACACGGCAGGAGAACCCGTAATGCGCGCACGGCCAACTGCTAGCTTGATCCAGTCGCGGACCGGCGCATCTTTCACCATGCACATCCGCCAGACGTCACCGGCTTCAACGGCATGCTCATGCAGCGTATCCCCATTGGCCGCAACCACGCGCATGGTGCCGTCAGCAGGTGCCGTGAAGGTCTGCGGATGCGAACCATACTCCTGCGCTTTCTGCGCCATCAAACCGATGTTTGGAATTGTGCCCATTTCTGAGGGGTCGAACGCGCCATGCTCTTTGCAGAAGTCGATGGCTTCAGCATAGACCGGCGCGTAGCTGCGATCCGGGATCACGCACTTGGTGTCGTGCTCTTTGCCGTCTGGGCCCCAGCCCTTGCCACCGGCGCGGATGAGTGCCGGCATCGACGCATCAATGATGACATCGCTCGGCACATGCAGATTGGTTATGCCACGGTCGGAGTTGACCATGTACATGTCCGGCTGGCTGGCCATCGCCGCTTTGATGTCGGCTTCGATTTCGCTGCGCTTGCCATCCGGCAGCATCGCAACTTTGGCTTCCAGGTCACCAATTCCGTTGTCGGGATTGACGCCGAGCTCATCGAACGTCGCAGCATGCTTCTCAAAGACATCCTGGAGATAGGCATAGACCGTATGCCCGAACAGGACAGGGTCTGACACCTTCATCATCGTTGCCTTGAGGTGCAATGAGAACAGCACGCCTTGTGCCTTCGCATCTGCGATTTGCTCCGACAGGAATGCCCGCAGCGCCTTCGCACTCATAAAAGTCGCGTCGACAATCTCATTTGGCTGCAGCGGCGTTTTCTCCTTGAGAACCGTCACGCTCCCATCGCCTGCCACAAACTCGATCCGCGCATCACCGGCTTGGGCGTCCGTGATCGTCGTCGATTTTTCGTTCGCAAAGAAGTCGCTTCCCGTCATCGACGCAACATGGGTCTTTGACGATGACACCCATTCACCCATCGAGTGCGGGTTCTTCTTGGCATACTCCTTCACCGCATTCGGTGCGCGGCGATCCGAGTTACCCTCACGAAGGACAGGGTTCACCGCACTGCCTTTGACACGATCATAGGCGGCACGAACCTGGCGCTCCTCATCGGTTTGCGGATCTTCCGGGTAATCCGGCAGCGCGTATCCTTTGTCCTGCAGCTCCTTGATCGCCTCATTGAGCTGCGGCACGGAGGCCGAAATGTTTGGCAGTTTGATCACATTGGCCTCTGGCGTGGTCACCATTCCACCCAGTTCAGCGAGATCGTCAGACTGGCGCTGCGCCTCAGTCAGGTATTGCGGGAACTGCGAAATAATTCGGCCGGAGAGGGAGATATCGCGGGTGCCAAAGCTGATCCCGGCCGGCTTCGCAAAGGCCCGGATGATCGGCAAAAATGAGCCACTGGCCAGCTCCGGCGCCTCGTCAACAATGGTGTAGATGATATCGGCTTTATCGCTCATGGCCCGGTGTCCTCGCTTCGTCGCTGTCTTGTTGCACAGTTTGCTGGATATGGATCAGCCCGCACGGCGGCGACTAGGCCGCGTTCAGGCACCACGTCACATGACTCTCGCCCGACCTTTTAGAGAAAAAACCCTCTGTGGGCAAAGCGGGAGGCGTAACATTATCACCGCTGCGATGCGACACCGCAGTTGGTCGAACAAGGCCCTGACGCAGTCTTCCGGCTCAATCGAGATCCCGAGCAACGCGGAAGCCTGTTTCACGGCTGCGGATCGAGGCCGACTGGCTGTATCGCATGGCCGAGCGCGCAAACCGCGCATTCCGATTGAACGAACCACCGCGTAGGACGCGGCGATGGCAGCGATGTCCGCGGGCCGGCAGGGTTCTGGGCTTGCCGTTCGCCGGTGCCCCCTCATAGGTCCGATGATAACAATCCGCGACCCATTCCCAGACATTGCCATGCATATCGTAGAGCCCGAATGCGTTGGGCTTATAGCTTCCGACCGGCTGGGTCTGGGCCAGCAGAACGCCCTTCGGTCCGTTGTTGAAGCTGCGCCGCCCGTCAACATTGGCCTGGAACGTGGTCAGCGTATCACCGACGGAGAACAGTGTTTTGCTACCTGCGCGCGCGGCGTATTCCCATTCTGCCTCGGTCAGCAGGCGATAACGCTTGCCGGTCTTTTGCTTGAGCCACTCGACATAGGTGATCGCATCCAGCCAGTTGACCCGGATCACCGGCCGCTTGCCACGTCCCCACTCTTCATCCTTCGGGTTGTATCTCGCACATCCGCGTGCCTTATGGCAGGCCTCCCACTGATCGAAGGTCACCTCAAATCGCCCGAC
Source organism: Hyphomicrobiaceae bacterium (assembly GCA_965247245.1). Classification (GTDB taxonomy): domain Bacteria; phylum Pseudomonadota; class Alphaproteobacteria; order Rhizobiales; family Hyphomicrobiaceae; genus Tectiglobus. Next base: position 841,063 of record CBDFGV010000003.1, read on the forward strand.
CGCAAATGGCTTCGCAAACGTCACCTCATGCAGCGGTTTCTGATTGCGGTCCTCAAATGCCGGATTGTTTGATCCCATCTTGAAGCGTCCGGCCGGCACAACGGTCATCTCTGGACATTGCGCACAATCACGGAACGTGCCTTTGACTTTCTTGCCTACTGTCGCGGCTGGTGCAGCAGCAGCTGGCGTAACACTCTTCTTGGCACCACCACCCAGCGCATTGCCCAATGCCTTCGAGGTAACCGATGCCCACTTACCCGCGCCGCGACCCGCCGGGAAAAAGTCCTCATAGACCGAGGACGACAACCATGGGCGCTGCCGCCCGCCGGTGACCTTGGATACGCTGCGTCCAACGCGCTTGATGATCTGCTCGACATTGAGCCCGGGCGTCGACATGTACTGCGAAAGCGCCGTCGTAAACGGGCTGTTATCGCCGGCACCATCAGCGGCCACATCGCCGGGCGCCGTCGCAAACACAATGTATGAACCTTTGGGTGCATCCAGTCGGGCCAGGCCGCGCGAAGCGCCGCGTGAAAAGCCACGGTAGGGATTGTTCCGGCAGGCATCGAGAATAATGATGTTCAGATTGTTCTTCGCCAGACGCAGACCGGCCAGCAGCTTCGATGCGCTGACCGTTTCGATGGCAACGTCACCTTCACGTTCGATCCTGGCATCAACCGGTACGAGATAGTTGATGCCCTCCACCTGCAGCCCGTGCCCGGCGTAATAGACGAGCCCAACAGCATCTTTGCCGCCGGCATCGAGCTTCGCGAGATAGGTTCGGATCGCACGCTGCATCGGCTTCAAGCCGAGATCAGTTTCGAGGATCACTTCAAACCCGAGTTTCTCGAGAGTCTGGCCAAAGAGGATCGCATCGTTCTTGGGGTTTTTGAGTGTCGTCGTATGTTCGTAGGCTGAGTTCCCGATGACCAAGGCAACCCGGCTCTGCTGCGCAATCGCATGAGTGGCCGACAAAACGAACAAACCAAATGTGAGAAGCAAGCGCATCACGACTAACATATCCCCCGTAAATGCTCATTGCGGTCAATCTCTTGATTGAGCACATGCGCGGCGAAGGCGGCAACATCATGACTGGCTAATCCACAGCACAACAAGGCCTTGGATCGATCACAAAGATAGCCTTGCCCCTTCACCTTTGGCCATTTCCACGGCAAAATAGGTTTCAACGCCGATTGATCAGCAGGAACATGAGATATGCCCACACCAGACAAGCGCAATGAACTGCGCGCTGGAACCGATGGCCGTACGACACATGATGTCGGAGGTTTGGATTTCGGCCCGATCGACATGCACGAACACGACCTCGCACTCTGGGAAAAGCGCGTCGACGCCATGCTGGTGCTGCTCGCAACCAAGAAGCAGGCGTTCAAGATCGACGCCATGCGCCGGGTCATCGAGAGCTATGGCGAGCAGGAGTACGACGCCACCGAATATTATGAAAAGTGGGTCCGTGCCATCCGCAATCTCATTGTCGAGCAGGAGCTCGTCAGCAAAGACGAGATCGAGGCGCGCATTGCCAAGGTCGCCGAGGACTTCAAAACCAACGGCCGTGATGTGGCAGGATCATCCGTGCCTTGGGATGACATTGGAAAGGCCAGCAAAGGAGCGGCATCATGAGCCGCGAGACCTCCGCCCCACCACGATTCTCACCCGGTGACAAAGTCGTTGTCGACGATCGTCCGATAACCGGTCATTGCCGCACACCAAGCTTCATCCGTGGCAAACCCGGCGAGATCTGCGGCGTGCACGGTGCATTCCGCGACCCCGAGCGGCTGGCCTATCACCGACCCGGCCTGCCAGCGCAGGTGCTCTACAAGGTACGTTTTAAGCAGACTGACATCTGGCCTGACTACGCCGGCCCGGCGACCGACCAGATGGAAGTCGACATCTATGACAACTGGCTGAGCCCCGCGTAGACGCGCAGCCGTACCAACCAACGAAGAAACGACCCCGCAGAAGGATCAAACCCATGCATGACGGTCACGACCACGATCACGACTCCACGTTCCAGCCCGACCACGACTCCGGCCCGGCCACACCTTATGAGGTCCTCGAAGCTGCCGTCCGCGAACTACTGATCGAGAAGGGTGTGCTCACGAAAGAGGAAATCGCCAAGCAGATCGACATGACCGACAGCCGCTCCGGCGCGCTTGGCGCCAAGGTCGTCGCCAAGGCATGGAGCGATCCGGCATTCAAGGAGCGTTTCCTGAAGGACTGCCGCTCCGCACTGGCCGAGTTGGATATCGACATAGGCGAGGTCGCAGAGTTCGTCGCCATCGAGAACACACCGGACGTCCACAACGTCGTCGTCTGCACGCTGTGCTCGTGCTATCCGAAACTGCTGCTTGGCATCCCACCGGCCTGGTACAAGAGCCTTGCCTATCGCAGCCGGACCATCCGCGAGCCCCGCGCCGTCCTGAAGGAATTCGGCACCGATATCGCAGACAACGTCGAGGTCCGCGTGCACGATTCCACGGCTGACTTGCGCTACATCGTGCTGCCGGCCCGCCCCGAAGGCACGGAAGGCTGGGATGAAGACCAGTTGGCAGCCATCGTCACACGCGACAGCATGATCGGGACCGCGGTTCCGAAGGCTTAGGGAACGCATCAGCACATGGACCACGATGACCTGCGCCACTGGTCGAAGCGGGCAGCCGACTGGGCGCACGCCTATCACACCTCGCTGCGCGATAAACCTGTGCGGGCGCCATTGGTCCCAGGCGCCATCGCCAAACAGCTCGACGCCAGCCCGCCGGAACAGGGCCAACCGATTGAACAGGTCTTTGCTGACTTCGAAGCAATCGTACCGGATGGCCTGACCCATTGGCAGCATCCGCGTTTCTTTGCCTACTTTCCTGCCAACGCCGCACCGGCATCGATGCTAGCCGAGCAACTGGCCAACGCCGTTGCTGCTCAGGGCATGCTCTGGCAGACATCTCCGGCCGCCACCGAGATGGAAGAAGTCATCGTTGACTGGTTGCGCCAGGCGCTTGGCCTGCCGGCGGCCTTCACCGGCACAATCCATGACACCGCCACAACGGCAACGCTTTGCGCGGTGCTGACAATGCGCGAGGCCGCATTGGACTGGCAGGGCCTAACCAAAGGCCTGAGTGGCGGGCCACGGGTCACCTTGTATTGCAGCGCCGAAACGCACTCCTCTGTCGACAAGGCAGCCCGCCTGGCCGGCATCGGTCAGGACAACCTCATCAAGGTTCCGACCGACGACAATCACGGCATGCGCCCTGATGCTCTTGCCCAGGCCATTGCCGACGACCGAAATGCCGGCGCTATACCAGCTGGCGTGATCCTGTGCGCCGGCGGCACGTCCATCGGCGCCTTTGACAGCATTCGCGAAGGCATCGCCGTTGCCAAAGAAGCCGGCCTTCCAGTCCATGTCGATGCCGCTTGGGCCGGTTCTGCCATGATTTGCCCGGAGTATCGTGAGCTGTGGGCCGGCGTTGAAGGCGCAGATAGCGTCGTCTTCAACCCGCATAAATGGCTCGGCGCCCAATTCGATTGCTCCGTCCAGTTCCTGCGCGATCCCATTCCGCAAATCCGCACCCTCGGCTTGCGCCCCGCGTTCCTGGAAACCGCCGGCACTGATGAGCCAACCAACTTTAACGAGTGGACCATTCCCTTGGGCCGCCGGTTTCGCGCCCTCAAGCTGTGGTTCCTGATGCGCATTCACGGTCTCGAAGACCTACGATCCCGCATCCGTAACCATGTCAATTGGTCTGAGGAGTTGTGCACCGCCCTTGAAGCCATCGACGGTATCGACATCACCACCCGGCCATCGCTCTCACTGTTCACCTTTGCCCTCGGTGACGACAACGCAACGGAAGCGCTCTTCAATCGCATCAACGACGACGGACGCATTTACCTGACCCAGACGCGCCACGACGACCGCTTCGTCATCCGTGTCCAAGTCGGCCAATTCGATTGCACGCGCGACGACGTCATGATGGTTGAGACCGTCGTGCGCGAACTGATGTGATTTCTCACCAGTCCTGAGATAGAGACACCAAGCCTGCCCACTGGTATCGAGCTTTGCTCGCCTATTCGCCCACCGTATGCTTGCGCCCCCAGGCACGCAGCGATTTGAGAACCGGACCCAACTCCTTGCCCTTCGCCGTCAATCGATATTCCGCGCGCGGTGGGTGCTCTGAATAAAAGTGACGTTCAACAATTTCATGCGCCTCCAGCGTCTTAAGGCGATCAGACAACGTATTCGGGCTGATATCCTTCAGACTGTCCGCAAAGTCCTGGTATCTGCGTGGCCCGGCCAGGAAGAGATCCCTTAGGATAAGGATCGTCCAGCGCTCGCCGATGACATCCAGCGTACGTGCCACCGGACAATCTAGCGCGTAGTGCTTTGCCATAGCATCCTTCCGAAAACTTACGATGGCATATTGACTATATTTTTTATAGCGACTATTTGAAAAGAATCAACATCTGACGAAAGGAATACTCAATGACCGGCATCAAGAGAGAAGGAACACTCAAGCGCATCTGGACCTGGATCCGCGAATTCGACGAAGCGATCAATACGAACGAAGCAGACCACCTGCGTAAAGAAATCAAACACCTGAGAAGCGAAGTAGAAATCCTACGCAATCGTCGTTTTGATAAGTAACTATATTTTCTATAGTCACTACCAAGAAAGTTCCCACTCAGAATGGACCCAGCCGCAAGGTGAACCCAAACAATGCCAACCGACAAGCTCCTCTTCTTCGTCATCATCTACGGTGTCGGGCTATCCGTGCTCGCGTTTCTAACACACACGCTCCGCAAAGCAGGGCGCAACAGCAGCAGTTACGGATCAACAACCGCCACCTATATGATTGCCGGCCTATGGACCTGGGCTATCCTCGCGAACGCCTACGCCCTTGTGGTCCCTAACGGTTTCGTCTGGCTCGCTCCTGCCATCGCGCCACCCATTCTGCTTGGGACGATGATAACGTTTCTTGAACCTGTGAAGGATGTGCTGCGCAACATCAGCATCACCAAGCTCGTTGCTGTTCAAATCTACAGAAACGCCGGCGCTGTGTTTCTCGTCGCGTACTTTGTTTTCGGGACCTACATGTCACGCGAATTTGCCGTCAACGCGGGTTGGGGCGATGTCCTAACCGGCATGCTGGCGGTACCAACGGCCTTTGCGGCTTACTACCGAATACCCTTTTGGCGCTTAGCGGTCGTCATTTGGTGCATCATCGGGATTTCGGATCTCATTCTGGCGCCCGCCACAGCAATGACCTATGGCGGACCCCGAACAGATGATTTTCCGATCAATGCCATACCCTTATTCTTTGGCCCGCCACTTGGCATTCTGCTCCACATCCTCGCTCTACGGGCCCTGTGGCTGCAACGCATTGGGCAAGACATCACCACACTGAACCCGAGATGAACAAGCCGCGCAGAGCTTGTTCAAACAAAGCCACTTAAAACGTCCTCAAGAAAAACAGTTGTGCGAGTCCCGCAGGGAACAGGCTGATAGCTCGACAGCCCCTAAGGTGCACGCATTGCAAACCAGAAATCATTCCGAAGCGGACCGACCATAGGAGAGAAAAATGAGCCCGCTGATGACATTGCTCGTTACGAACACCGCACTTATTCTGAAAGCATCGACCGTTGTTGCAGCCTCGGCTGTCGCCGTAGCCGTTGGCGCTTCGCAGAGCAAGTCAAACGTCTCCGAGCAGGAATCGGTCGCGCGCCACACATTGGCGGACATCGGTGTTGAGCCTGGTTCGCTGACTTGGATTCGCTAAACGCCGCTACTTCAGTTAGCTTAGTCAAAGACTCATCTTGCGCGTCGGTTCCCAAAGGATCGGAGAACTTCAATGCCAAACGCATTGATAATCGCAATAGTCATCCTCGCGAGCATCAACGCCGTTGTTACATTGTTGGTATGGCGCTCCAATCTCTATAAGCGCTCGCAGAAGATCAACCAGACCTTACTGATCTGGCTTCTGCCCGTTTTGGGCGCTGTGCTTTGTGCCAGCGTAATCTGGGAGACCATCCGTACGCCCGGCCGTTCACAGCAACGTGGGAATGCGGGCTCAAGCATCCCTGGCATTGGCAGTTTCTGACATTACAACGGAAAGATTGAACGATGCGCGGAACAGCATTCCGGCGCCATCAGCAGCGCCGCCATCTCCGCAGGCGCCTCCGAGAGGACCGTAACCAACATTATGATGATCTGGACTGCGCATGCTGGACAGACCCACGCGCTATGGCCCGCTTCAAATCCCAACCCAAGCTGTGCTCATGCTGGATGTGTGGCAATCGCCGCAAACACGACGGGCCGACGGTATCCGAACAACGCCAGACGCAACGCGAGCGATACTAGCTTGGCGCCTGCCGCCCTGAACTAGTCCTCGATAGGCTGGTGGAAGTAGTAGCAAAGCCCATCAGGCGCGACGACGAAGAACACCTGGAACTTTTTTCCATCACGTTCATCGACACGCCAGTTCCCGACTTGCACGCCGCGATCTTCGAGTTCCCGCTTCGCACGATCAATGTCAAAAACTCGAATGGCCGCACCATCCTGTGATGAGTCGCCACCGTTCTGGGCGAACCCTATCTGCACGCCATCACGCTCAAGAACGGCAGACGGGCACGGCTCATCGCGTCTCTCAACCAGCTGCATGGCAAATGTCTTGCCGTACCAGTTGACCGCAGCCTCAACATCAGCAACCGGAAGGGCTAAAACATCATCCTGAAAGGGATATGCGGCCTCAAACAAAGGGTCGTCGGTCATACGCCTCTTCCAAAAAACTGGCTCTAGATTCCGGCAACCTGATCAATAGCCCGCAGAATATCTGAGCCTTCTGTGTGATACTGATCCTGCAGACTGAAGTGATTGTCACCGTCGCTAATCTTATAGGTCACATCCAGTCCGGCGTCCCTGATATGCCGCGCATAGTCCGCTGATTGCGCAATCCAGCCTTCAGGCTCAGCCCCGCCGACAATCACATGTGTCGGACAGTTCAGGATTGGCTGATGCGATGCATAGTTGTGTCGTTCAGCCAGCTCGGCCGTAATTCCGATCTCTTCATTGACGCGCAGGTGCTGTGTTGGCGTTGGATCATAGATACCGCTGATCAGCACGGCGCCCTTGAGAAGATGGCCCGGCAGTCCGCGCGCAGCCCAATCCTCGGCCATGATGGCAGCTCCGAGATGCCCGCCGGCGGAATGCCCGGAAACGGTAATGCGATCCGGATCACCGCCGTGTTCAGATATGTTCCGCACAACCCATTCAAACGCATCTCGTGCGCCGGCAACTACCGTATCCAACGTCACGACCGGGCAGAGCGGATAATTGATGACGACGGTCAACAGTCCTCGGCCGGCCAGCGACGCGCCGATGAAGCCGAAGTTCTCCTTCTGGCGCGCGCGCCAATATCCACCGTGAATATAGACATGGACCGGATGCGGCGCTGTGCCTTGAGCCGGGGTGTAGATATCCAGGTCCATGAGATTGCCGTCACCGTAGGCGATATCGGCAACACGGCCCGGCCAGGCGAGGCCAGCTGCATTGAGATCAGCGCGGGCCTTGTCATAGGCCTCGACGTCCACGCCCGTTGCGCGCGGGTTGTAATGACTTTCCAACTCATCAGCAGCAAAGTCGGTCCACTTTTTTGTGGGAGCATCCAATGCCATGTGACCTCCAACTGTTACGCGGCAACCCCAGCGACGATAGCAACGCGACGATGGCTACCCTCGGCAGCCATCGCAACTGACAGCGAGCCAGACTAGCCGCGCCCGACAAATGGCATCTTGGTCGCCATGACCGTCATGAACAACACATTGGCATCCAGCGGCAGGCTCGCCATGTGAACGACGGCATCCGCAGTATGACTGACATCCATAACCGCCTCAGCCATCACCTCGCCGTGGGCCTGCGGCACGCCGTTCTTCATGCGCCCACCCATATCCGTATCGGCATTACCAATGTCGAGCTGGCCGCAGGCAATGTTGTATTTGCGGCAGTCGAGCGAGATGGATTTGGTCAAACCGGTGATCGCATGCTTGGTCGAGGTGTAGGCGACAGAGTTCGGTCGCGGCGCATAAGCCGAGATCGAACCATTATTGATGATCCGTCCGCCCATCGGGTCCTGCGCCTTCATGATCTTGATAGCTTCCTGGGCACAAATGAATGAACCTGTCAGGTTGACGTCGACAACCTGCTTCCACGTCTCAATCGGCAGATCCTCAAGATCAACTGGTGGCGCACCCATACCCGCATTGTTGAACAAGACATCGAGCCGCCCGAATGTCTCCTTTGTCTTGGCAAAGGCGGCCCGTGCCGATTCGACATCGCCGACATCTGTCGGCACCGCTAGCATTTTGCCACCACCATCGACGGCCATAGCTGCTGTTTCTTCCAGCTGTTCCACACGCCGACCAGCCAATGCGACGTCGAAGCCCGCCTTCTGAAGTGCCACCGCTGCTGCCCGACCAATGCCACTGCCTGCTCCGGTTACAAATGCCACCTTGTTTGTCATCTCATCCTCCTGATCGGTCATTATTGGCTCTTAAAGCGCCATTTTACATGCTCTCATCACAATTCCTACTGCATGACAGCGTCTCACCAGTACATATCCGGTTTTGAGCAATTGCAGCATCTGATGCAACTGCACCACCCACCACACATTTCCGTCAAACCTGCCGCATTTCGGACGAACTCATGCTACACTGCAGCCAACTGACGGGATTGCCCTTGGCTCCTGATACGGGCTTGTGACACGAGCTCATGACATGGACTCATGACCGAGGGCACAACAGAGATGGATGCGATGTTTCACAAATCCGCAGCACTAGCGCTCGCAACTGCAACAGCTTTCGCCATCACGACCACCGTGTCAGAGGCCGGCCGTTTCAAGCGCGGCTACAACGAAGGCAACTACGTCGTCGCGGAAAGCGAATATGGTAACGGCCGCGTTGCCGGCCCCGTCCGCCATACCCGACTCGGTCGCCAGGTTCGCCTACCCGGCGGCAACTGGGTTTATTGCTCCAGATCCTGTGCAGAAACGCTGCGCGTCAAAACGGTTGATTTCTGGCACAGCGATGAAGGTGCTGGTCCGCAGAATTCGACCACCAATGAAGGCGGCATCTTCGGCAAACTGGGCATCACGTTCGGTCGCGAGTAAGCCCAGCGACAGTTGAGACCATCAGCGCCATCAGATAGCTCGCAATCCTCGAATTGAGCTATTCGAATACGTAAGCCTCCATGGAGACTTGCGCAGCACGACGACGCTCATGCCACGTCTGCGCTCCGCCATAGTACGCGAGACTTCCCGGTTCCGCCTGGCCCTCACCATTGTAATAGGAGATGCAGTCGCGGAACGGTTGCGTTCGGACATCAGCCTCACGGCAATGCGCCGCGTATTCTTCCTCGGGCTCTTTGCGAACATCAACGCGATCCGCACCACGCGTGCGCATCTCATCGAGCAACCAGACAATATACTCGGCATGCGCGTCAATCACACGGGTGAAGTTGAACTGACCACCGCCACCCTGTGGCCCGGACATGATCAGCAGATTGGGGAAGCCTTGGCTGTGTAGCCCGAGGAACGTCTTCGTGCCCTCGGTACTCCATTTGTCATAAAGCGATCGCCCACCGCGTCCGACAATCATGTTGAACGTTGAAGTCGCCATCCATTGGAAGCCAGTCGCATAGATCAGCACATCCAACGGATACTCCGTGCCATCATGCACGACGCCACGCGCGTTGATTTTCTGCACGCCAAGCGGCGCGGTGTCGACGAGCGTCACGTGCGGCAGGTTAAAGACAGGCAGAAACTCGTCATGGAAGGTCGGCCGCTTGCAACCGTAGGGATAGAAGGGCTTCAACGCAGCGGCTGCCTTCGGATCTTTGACCACGGCATCAACCCGCGCACGGATCTGTTCCATGATCCGGAAGTTGGTGTTGAGCTGCGCCTGGATCAGCTCTTCCGGCGACAGCTCGCGCTCATGTTGTTTGCGCTCCTTGAAGTCCGATACCTTGCCAGACAGGAAGTCATCGTTCCCCTTCAGCGCTGTTCGCCCCGATGAGATGGTGGCAAGCCGCTCCCGCCGCGCCCGCGCCCAGCCCGGTGTCTGCGACCACTCCTCGATTTCCTCATCCGTTGTCGCGCGCTGATCGCGCACATCGATCGACGAAGGCGTACGCTGGAAGACGTAGAGTTCGCCAACCACCTTAGCCAGTTCCGGTATCACTTGTACCGCCGTTGCACCTGTCCCGATGATGCCAACCCGCTTGCCTGCCAGATCAACGTCGTAGTTCCACCGCGAGGTGTGAAACGTCTCACCTTTGAACGTTTCCATGCCATCGATCCGGGCAAGCCGTGGCGTCGTCAGGATGCCGTTGGCGAGCACCACGAACTTTGCCTTCATGGCATCGCCGCGATCCGTGTAAACGGTCCACCGACCGGTTTCTTCGTTCCACTCGGTCTTCTCCACCGTGGTGTGGAACAGGCAGTGCTCGTAAAAACCGAACTTCTCTGCCATCGACTGACAGTATTCGAGGATCTCGAAACCCGACGAAAACTTCATCGTCGGGTAGTAGTCCATCTCTTCGAGCAGTGGCAGATAGCTGTAGGATTCCACGTCACAGGCGATGCCGGGATAACGGTTCCAATACCAGGTCCCGCCAACATCCCCACCCTTCTCGCAGAAGCGAACATCTTTGAAACCGGCGGCTTGCAACTTGTGCCAGATCAACAGTCCGCCAAAGCCTGCGCCAACAACCAAAATCTCACACTCATCATCCAACGCTGGTCGCTCAATCGGCGGCTCGGAATAGACATCCTCAAGATACTTCGAGAATTCGCCTTCCATCGTCATGTAGTCGGCTGCACCACGCCGTGTTTCCTTGAACTCGCGGTACGTCGCCTGTTCTGCAGCGTTGAACACGGCCCCGGGCGGCGGTTCCGGCAACGTCTTCATCTCAACATCATCGAGGATGGCATAGCCCTGCCCCGCGATGCGGTCGCTGGCCTTGGCCGCACGCGTGTTGAACACCTTGAGCCCCGTATCGGGATCGATGGATATCGCTTGTGTCATCTTACACCCGTTTGTCATGGCGACGGTGGCTTAGCCCTCTGCCCCGCAACACCACTGGCCTCAATTCAAATCAACGAACCAGGTCAGTAGTCCAATCAGTCAAGCCATATTTTGCCATAGGCCGACTTGGCCTGTCAGGCCGGTCACGAACATGAGGGTGATATTGATGCGCGCGCGCAAGCTCACAGAACCCTCACAGCAACGTCATCAGAAGCGATCGCATCCTGTTCCCGGCGGAACACCGCCCTACGAACGACGCTGTTAACTAGATCACACATCAAACAAGAACACATAACCAAACAGGAACGACAATGCTGATGAACCTCCTCAAGTCAAAACCTGCCACTTCTGAAACTGCAACATCATCAACCACCACCCAGACCACACCTGCAACGCCATCCCTCGAAGCGGTCAAAACCAAGCAGCAAGGTGCCTGGGCCTCGGGCAACTACGCGATCGTTGGAACCACGCTGCAAATCGTTGGCGAACAACTCTGCGAAACAATTGACCTGCGCTCCGGCAGCAAGGTACTCGACGTCGCCGCCGGCAACGGCAATGCCACGCTCGCTGCTGCCCGCCGCTTCTGCGATGTCACCTCGACCGACTATGTCGACACGCTCCTTGAAAAGGGCGCGGCTCGGGCGGAAGCCGATGGCCTGACCATAAACTTCCAAGCTGCGGATGCAGAAAACCTGCCATTCGCTGACAACACGTACGATGTCGTGATGTCCACATTCGGCGTGATGTTCACACCCAACCAGGCCAAAGCCGCATCCGAGCTCATCCGCGTCGTCAAGCCGGGCGGAACAATTGCGCTCGCCAACTGGACGCCGGAAAGCTTCATCGGCCAACTCTTCAAAACAATCGGCAAGTACATCCCACCAGCACCAGGTGTCAGCTCACCTGCGCTGTGGGGCACGCAAGCCCGACTGGAAGAGTTCTACGCGAATGACGCATCGAAGATCGAGTTGCACAATCGCAGCTTCAACTTCCGCTACCAATCGCCGGATCACTTCATGCACATCTTCCGAACCTATTATGGCCCGACACACAAGGCGTTTCTCGCACTTGATGAAGACGGCCAGGCAGGCTTGGATGCAGACATCCGCGCATTGATTGATCAGTTCAACGTTGCAACCGACGGCACGATGGTCGCCCCCGGCGCATATGTTGATGCCGTAATCACAAAGGCCTAATCACGGCCGCACCCAGGCCCGGCTTGTTCAAGTTTGATATGCTTGAAGTGGTCCAGCAAGCCGGGCCAAACCCAACTCTGGTCCGGAAGACATCGACCCTAAAACACACCCGCTTCGAGACCGGCGGCCATAGCCAAGCCAAGTTCCTCGCACTGCGGAACAAAGTCGGTCGAATACGCGCCCTTGAATATCAACGGCGGCTGCACCTCTTTCCACCGCAGCCCTGTGATAATTGTCTCGACACTGCGACGCGTACCCGTGCCGTCATGTCCCGCGCGAATATAAAGCGCATATGGCAGCCCCTGCTTCTCTTCAAGAACGGGATAGTAAGTGCGATCAAAAAAATCCTTCAACGCGCCGGACATGTAACCAAGGTTCTCTGTCGTCCCGAGAATAATTGCATTGGCCTTGCGCACATCGTCAGGTCCAGCCTCGAACGGCGTCAACACGCGCACGGCTATACCATCTATGTCTTCATTCGTTGCCCCGCGCGCAACAGCGTCGCGCAAGGCAAGGGTGTTATCAGATGGAGCGTGGGCAACAATGAGTAAGTGCTTCATGGACCATTCCAACGAGCCACTTAGGACAGCCTGAACACGTTAGAGCAAGCCTGTTCACAATGGAACAGGCTCTCCCATGCTCGCCCCACAATTGTTCAGTGCTGTTCGCCCCTGGCCGATGCCTCAGTTACCTTTCCCATCATCGGCACAAAGAACAACACCAAGAACGAAATGTTGAACACGGCATTCAAGGCGGCACCCGCCATGATGGATGCCAGGCTGTCGACCACGAACCAGGCACCAACGCTGACCATGATCATCAACCGGCTTAACTGCGGCTCACGATCATAGAGACGTTCGGCAATCAGCCAGATCATAAGCCCCCAACCAACCATGACCCCGCCGGACACGGCGCTCAACAATCGGAATTCCTCATTGGTAATGGACTGCGAACCATCGACCGGCCACTTGATCATATCAACCAGAAAGCTGAGCACACCTGCTGTCAGCGGATAGGCACCCAGCGCGGTGATGAGACCAAAGACGATGACAAGCCCGGCGCCAATCTTCAGCCAGACAACAGTTGATTGATGCTGCATGATTAAGACTCCTTATGATGCGTAGTGCGACGGACTTATCGCGAGCCACTGCAACACCACAATTACCTCTGAGGTAAGTGACGACCCCACATACATGTGGGCACTTACCGAGCGCGACACGCCAGCACCGATCGGAGTTCAATCATGTCTGCGGCATTTGGGATGCAGTTAAAGGACTGGCGCGGCAAGCGCCGCTTCAGCCAACTGGATCTGGCACTCACGGCGAATGTCTCCGCCCGCCATATCGCATTTCTCGAGACAGGCCGCTCAAAGCCCAGCCGGGAGATGATCGCGCAGCTCGCAGAAGCCCTCTCGATCCCACGCGCTGACCGTAATGCCCTCTTGCATGCGGCCGGTTTCGCACAGACCTACAAACGGCGCGATCTTGATGACGCTGAGTTGGTTCACGTCCGCGATGCTGTCACCTGGACCCTGCAACGCCATGATCCTTACCCAGCACTGGCCGTCGACCGGCATTGGTGTCTGGTTATGGCCAATACTGCGGCGACCGGGCTTCTCTCCGGCGTCGGATTGAACATCGGCGACAGCATGCTCGATGCTGCCCTCAATTCGGATGCACTGCGCAACAGCATCGTCAATTGGCCGGATGTTGCTCACCACATGATCGTCCGCTTGCGCACCGAGAGCGCCTACCTCGGAGGCGATTCAATCCTGGACGCTGCAGCTGACCAACTAGCTGGTAACGTCAAACCCAATCATGAGACCGAAACACTGCCAGCCATCGTGCCCACCATCTACCGTGCCGGTGACATCCAACTCTCGCTCTTTTCAACGATCGCGCAGTTCGGCACCGCGGAAGACATCGCGCTTGCCGATCTCAAGATCGAGCTGATGTTTCCGGCAGACGACATGACGCGAAACGTGTTTCTCGCCCAAGCCAGCTAGTTTGCTCAACCCTGCTTGCGTCGGGACACTACGCGTTGATCCCATCGCGCAAAGTCAGCTTGGCAACGCTTTTTGCGACACGCGAGACCGCCTCGTTCAAGTTCTCATCTGACGTCGCCGTCGAGAAACGGATGAAGGGACTGAATCCGTAAGCGGCGCCGGGAACACAGGCAACGTGACCGTCTTCAAGTAGGAACCGGGCAAAGTCCGCATCATCTCGAATTGCATTGCCGTCTGGCGTCGCTGCGCCAATCACATTGTCACAACCAATCAATGTGTAGAAGGCGCCGCCCGGAGGATCGAGAGAAAGCCTGGGTATCTTGGCGATGCCATCGACGACGAGATTCCTGCGACGCTCAAAGGCTGCACGAAACTGCCCAATGTGGTCTTGCGGTCCGTTCAGCGCTGCCGCAGCAGCAGCCTGAGCAACAGAACAACTTCCAGAAGAGATCTGCGACTGGACTTTGGTCATTTCCGTGATGAGCCCAGCCGGCCCCGCACCATAGCCAATCCGCCAACCAGTCATTGCGTAGGCCTTCGACACTCCATTCACGACCAACATACGATCCCTGAGTTCGGGACAGGCGCTCGCAAACGAGACGAATTCGCGACCGTCGAAAATGATGTGCTCGTAAATTTCATCTGCCAGGATCAGCACATGCGGATTGCGCTGGAGAACGTCACCCAGCGCCCTGAGCTCGTCTTTGGTGTAGCAGGCACCAGCAGGGTTTGAAGGTAGATTGAGCAGCAACCACCGCGTCGAACTTGTGATGGCCGCTTCAAGAGCCTCAGGTGTCAAACGAAACTGGTCGTCCGCCGAACAATGAACAGTAACAGGCGTGCCGCCAATGACGGAGGTCATCGTCTTATAGATATCGAAGTATGGCGCACAGAGAATGACTTCCTGGCCCGGCTCAAGGGTCGCCATGAAGGCATCAAAGATGACCTGCTTCGCACCATTCGAGACGATGATGTCATCAACGGAGAAATTCAGCGCATTCTCGCGATCAAACTTCGCGACGACTGCCTCGCGAAGCTCGACCGTTCCGCCCGTTGGCGTATAACGCGTCTGACCAGCACGGGCCGCCTGATAAGCTGCCTCGACAATGTGTTCGGGGGTGTCGAAGTCAGGCTCACCCAAACCAAGGTCGACGACACTGTGTCCGGCAGCCTTCAGCGCACTCGCCTGAGCACTGACAGCAGCCGATGCAGACGGCTTAACGACCGACAGACGTGAAGCTGCGAAGTTCATTAGGTCACCACTCTCATTGTTGCGTGCAATCAATCGAGCGCTCTGTCTCAGAACGCGATCAGCCTGTACCCGGGCACAAGCCCAAAATCGCAGCCTTGCTACTTCCTCTCTCGATCCCCTTTGAACCAGGCGTCTTCTTCTGCAAACCGCGCCGCACTCTTGCTCAATGCTGCTTTCAAGCCGTGCTCCGCCCTGGTCGCCTTAAACTCCGCAATCTCTTCCGATGAGTCAGGAGAGGTCAAGGCAATCGCCTCTAGCTCCATGGAACGTTCCAGAACCTGTCGGATGCCCATCAACTCATAGGACATATTGATCAGTTTCTTGTTGTATTCGACGGTTGCCTTGGGAAGCTTCGCGATTGTCATTGCGCGTTGCTCCACGATCTCATCGATTTGATCCGACGGCGCGATCTCATTCACCAGATCGAGGCGCTTTGCTTCTGCGGCATCAATGAGATTGCCTGTATAAAGCAACTCGCGTGCCTTGGTCATTCCAATCACCCAGGGCCAAACGGCTGGGATATAGGGACCGCCCGTACGGATCTCAGGGGCGCCAAACTTGGCATCTTCGGTACAAATTCTAAGATCGCAGAAGGTCGCGGTCGCAAGCCCTCCTGCGATGCAAAAGCCCTGGATCTGAGCAATGATTGGCCGCGGATTGTTCCAGAAGACGTCCCACCATGCCGACCCGCTGAAGCTCTTACCCTTCAGAAAGGTCTCGCGTTGTTCGACGGCATCCTTAGTCTGTCCTGTCGAAATATCGAACCCTGCGCTGAAAGCCCGACCAGCTGCCTTCAAAACGATGACCCGAATTGAGTCATCGTGCCAACCTGCATCCTCCAACGCATCACGAACTTCCAACTGAAGATCATCCGACAGCGCATTGAGCTTGTCTGGACGATTGAGCGTTACATAGGCAATCGGGCCCTGTTTCTCGTAGAGGATGTTGTCCATGTCCGTCTATCCCAACTGAGTTCCGGGGCCAGCCACCTGGAACTATCCTGGCATAGCACGAGTATCAATCGCGAAACGCTGGATTAGCAAGAGCCGGACACAACTCTTGTGCGCCCGCCTCCCGCTTCCCCAAAAGGGCCACCGGTCCAACCATCACTGCAGAAATGGATTCATCTGCCGCTCATGGCCAAACGAACTCGGCGCACCATGACCGCAGATAAAGGCGATGTCATCGCCAAGCGGCAGTAGTTTTGTCTTGATGGCATTAATCAAGGCATCATGATCGCCATACTCAAAGTCGGTTCGACCAATTGAGCCTTGGAACAGCACATCGCCGACCAGGGCAAAATTGTTTTCCTTTTGCACATAGACCAATGAGCCCGGCGAATGCCCCGGACAATGGAACGTTTCAAAATCATAACCCGCGATTGAAATCGTCTGACCTTCGTCAAGCCAGAGGTCAGGCGCCACATCTCGCGCACCCGTCATCCCAAATTTTCCGGCCTGGCTCGCTAACGAGTCGAGCAGAAACTTATCGGCGATGTGCGGCCCTTCAATCTTCACGCCCAGCTTCTCGCGCAGCTCATCGGCCCCGGCGGCATGATCCACATGCCCATGGGTCAGGATGATCTTCTCAACTTTCATATTGGTTTCGGTGACGGCGCGGATGATTTCATCGACATCCCCGCCAGGGTCAACAACGGCTCCCGTCCCGTCCGTACCATTCCAGATCAATGTGCAGTTTTGCTGCAATGGCGTCACCGGAATAATCGCGACATTCAGATTGGGTTGTTCACCGGATGACATAGCGTGCCTTTCTGCAGAACTTTGATCAAAGGACTGTTCTTGATTGAACATATTTGAACAACATTAGGCACGGTGCGACCGGAGCACAAACTCGTGAAGCGGCAAGTGCCGCATGTGGCGTAAGCGCACCAAAGGGCTAGTGCAATCCAGACACACGAAAGGGGCCCTGAGGCCCCTTTGTCAGATCATCATGTCTTGCAGCGAGAAGTTAGGCGGCCGTCTGCGTTGAGCTCGCGTCCTCTGAAGGATCACGCAGCACGTAGCCACGCCCCCAGACTGTCTCAATGTAGTGCTTGCCACCAGTTGCCGCCTGAAGCTTCTTGCGCAGCTTACAAATGAAGACATCGATAATCTTCAATTCCGGCTCATCCATCCCGCCATAGAGATGGTTCAAGAACATTTCCTTGGTCAGCGTTGTGCCTTTGCGCAGCGAAAGCAGCTCCAGCATCTGGTATTCCTTACCGGTCAGATGCACACGCTGGCCTTGGACTTCCACCGTCTTGGTGTCGAGATTGACCTTCAACTCACCCGTCTCAATGATCGACTGAGCATGCCCCTTCGAACGACGAACAATGGCCTGAATGCGGGCAACCAATTCGTCTTTGTGGAACGGTTTCGTCATGTAGTCATCGGCTCCAAATCCGAGCCCTCTGACTTTGTCTTCAATCCCCGCCAATCCGGACAAGATCAGAATAGGCGTTGCCACTTTACTGACGCGTAGCGTCTTGAGAACTTCATATCCGCTCATATCCGGCAGATTTAAGTCCAAGAGAATTATATCATAATCATATAATTTACCGAGATCAACGCCCTCCTCACCGAGGTCAGTTGTATAGACGTTGAAACCTTCCGACTGCAGCATCAGCTCAATGCTCTGAGCTGTAGCGCTATCATCTTCTATGAGTAGGACCCTCATGCCATTCCTCTTTCCCTGGCTGTCACTGCCACCCGCTGCCCCGGGCTCATGTGTACGCAGAGCCAAACCACTAAGTGATCGTTAGGAATTTAGGCATGAGAAGTTAACAAACCCTAATTTTGTCTTGAAGAATCACGAAATCCGGGATTCCTGGTGACAAATGATAAAGGTTTTGCCTGCCGCTGACGCAATAACAAATAACGGACAGTCCCTGCCCCGCTTCTTGCTGATGTAAAAAGCCGCCCCCAACGCGCTAGCCCCGAACTTGCGACCAAACAAAGCCAACCCCACATTGGCCCTAGTTTCGTCACGAACGCCGATCGAAGCCCTCTCGCGAATCACAACATAACAAATTCGCTGAATCGCCCCTAGCCCTCAGACTGATGAAAATGGGCCCGAAACGGCACGCTGGTTCATACAATGCTCAAATGTTGCTTAACCGCAACTTCACAACAATTTGGCATCATCTACCCGGTTCAAGTCAGCGCCATCGGGACGATTGGGGCAATATTGAACGGTTGCATCAAAAACAAAGACTTGCAAACATATAAAAAAGAGCAAGTTATCCGCGTTGGCACAATTCTTGATTTGCTTTAACGCATGTAGACAGTGAGTTGGGGTTTCGACATGAAAGTTCGCGAGTCCGTTATGCGGTACAAGCGTTTCGACGCTGATGAAAAGGTTCAGAAGGTCACTGCACTCGAGCAGATGCTGCATGAGTTCGAACAAATGGCGACCGATCTTGAGCGACAGATCCAGGCCGAGGAAGAACGCACCGGTGTGCGCGACGTAAATCACTTCGCATACTCGACATTTGCTCGTTCTGCCGCGCAACGCCGCGAGAACTTGCTGGTCTCGATTTCGGACCTTCACGACCGCTTGAATGCCGCTATTCAGGAACGCGATGAGGCTGTCGCCGAACTGAACCAAGTCGACGCCGTACAGCAGCGTGATGATCAGCGCACCAGGGTTCGCGAAGACGTCGTCCATACGGCGCATGCACGCTGACAATCAATCTGATCGAGATCGACCAGTTTACGCTCTAGAGTAATTGCGAGTGTCGAAGAGCATGGGCGTTGTCAAAGTGCGACGCCCACATAATGTATTTCGAGCAAAGCCGGCTCAAAGGCGAGCCAAATACGATTGGTTTGATTTCCCCGGCTCCCTGACAGGCACCAGCCTGATGAGCTACAAGCAAAAACCCTAAAACCCAAATTCACTTCTATAGATAAGAAGCAGCGCCTGGAAACATCGAGCGCGTAGCGTGTCTCGAATATTCTCAAATTCAGGCGAAAGCGTTTGCAGCATGTTCAAACGCTGAAAACTGAAATAACAGTTTGATTTGGAGTTTCGAACTGTCAACGCCATGCCACCCAACGGCACAACGTATACTCATACAAGAGTTTGGCTTTCGTCGCGTATCGCTGACTACAAATCAGACGCAATTCCGAAAACCGTTTCTGCTAGCCAGAACGACAACTTGCAAGAATAGCAGATGCCATCCGTCATGCTTGGCGCAAGACCGCTTGATATAGCGGACTTCCACCTGACCCGACGAACGAACGCCTTAGTTGCGGTAGTCTTGAACGCGTGTCGCGCGTAGACCTGGCAACCCATGCTTCTCGATTGACCGCTGCCAACTCAGAAACTCGTCGACCGTAAGCTTATAACGCTCACAAGCTTCATCGAGACTGAGCAAGCCCCCCCGGACCGCAGCAACGACCTCGGCTTTGCGCCGAATCACCCACCGCTTGGTATCTTTCGGCGGCAAGTCAGCTATTGTTAACGGGCTCCCGTCAGGCCCGATGACGTATCTAACACGGGATCTAAATTGTTGTTCGGTCATTTTACTCATACACCCTGTCTGACCAAGACCTCAATGTAGACCATCCACCTTAATTTCCTCATAAATCATAAGGTTAACAGGCGCATGACCATTGTCTTGACTTGGAACACCGAAGTAGAATCCAACCTGGAAACAGACTTTCCATGGACATAACGGTGAAAGAGCAATTCACATGCCAACTTCAGGTGTGCATTCCTTCGAACAACTTGGAATGGACTGTCGCGGAGAAAGCATCCAGCTAATCCCGTTTTCCTCGCCCTCACGAGACGACGACTAGTACGGCCAGCAGCGTAGCGCCCGCCACACTTCTCTTGCTATCAACTCCACCACGGAACGCCCATTGTCATCATTCCGCGGAATGTATAAATCAACGCGATGACACAAGCGCTTATGCAAAAGCTCAATCCGTTTCCCGGCGAACGACGGCGCGTCGTGGTCGCCATGTCGGGCGGCGTCGACTCCTCCGTCACGGCCGCACTGCTGCACGATCACGGTCACAACGTCATCGGCGTCACACTGCAGCTGTACGATCATGGCCAAGCGACAGCTCGCACGGGTGCGTGCTGTGCCGGACAAGACATTCACGATGCCCGTCGCGTGGCAGAGCATATTGGCATCCCGCATTACGTCCTCGACTATGAGGCACGGTTTCGCAAGTCGGTGATTGAGTCATTCGCAGATAGCTATGCCTCAGGACATACGCCTGTTCCCTGCATTACGTGCAATCAAACAGTCAAATTCGTCGACCTTCTGAATGCCTCCAAAGATCTCGGTGCCGAGGCCATGGCAACCGGTCATTATATCGAACGCCGAAGCCAAGATGGCAGGCCACAATTGTTCATAGGTCCCGACTTGGATCGTGATCAAAGTTACTTCCTGTTCGCCACAACCGCCGCGCAGTTGGACAATCTAGCCTTTCCTTTGGGGACGCTCGAAAAGTCCGTTGTCCGCCAGCTGGCCGATCACTTTGCGCTACCCGTCGCCCAAAAGCCGGACAGCCAGGATATCTGCTTTGTCCCGAACGGACGTTATGCTGACATAGTTGCCCGCTTGCGACCTGACTCCGTCATTGCCGGCGACATTGTTGACCTCAATGGAAACGTGCTCGGCCAACATGACGGCATTATTAACTTCACCATCGGCCAGCGGCGCGGGCTCGGCATTGCCACCGGTGAACCCCTCTTCGTGACACGCCTTGATACCAAAAATCATCGCGTTATCGTCGGTCCGCGCAGCGCATTGACAACGACCCTCGTCCATTTGAAGGATATCAACTGGCTCGGAGACAAGAGCGAGCTATCTCTGGCTGCGGAGAAACTCGATATCTACGCCAAGGTTCGTTCAACACAATTGCCGAAGCCTGCGACTTTGAAAGTCGACTTGGATTCAAACTCCGCATGCGTTGAGCTAGCCATGCCCGAGAACGGCATCGCACCGGGCCAAGCGTGCGTATTCTACAACGGCGCAGGCGCAGGAGCACAACTCCTGGGAGGCGGCTGGATCGAGCGCACCTCGGTTGCATCCGAACCGCCCGTCCGGCAAACGCATGAACCCAACGGTCATGACCTAGCCCCACCCCTGCCTGCTGAAGCCGCCCCAACGGGAAACACTCCATAATCCCATGGGTGAAAGTCGCCAACCGCGAGCAGGCAAAATCGGATGGATGAATTTCCAAGCCCCAGTTCGCCTGCTTGCTGAAGCCTAACCGAGAGCAGCAGGGCAAAACGTGAACAATTGACGCTCCTTTGGATCGGGCTCGCTTGGTCTATCTCCTTGACAGAGCGCGCCTGATCTATCTATATCGCGTTCCTTGCGGCGGAGTAGCTCAGGTGGTTAGAGCAGCGGAATCATAATCCGCGTGTCGGGGGTTCAAGTCCCTCCTCCGCTACCAATATTCTCAATAACTACTCGTTCCAAGTTAGCCCGCGGCATCGTCACTGCCAAAGACCCAACTGGAATGGCGGTCACACGTACGCCCCTCGGCTCATCTGCATATAGCGTTTCCGATATCCAATCCGGAGGATCGCTTTCATCGACAGATCAGGCTGTCGCACGGTGCGATCACAGTCGAGCCAGGGCTGGAATCGTCCTTGAGCGCCAGGCCTTGATTTGTAATCGCTGTCATCGCGGTTTCATCTAGGCACGTCCGGGTTTCGACATGCGCGCCCACAGATCCATCTGCCGGGCGATCTCTTTATCGAGTTGTTTGACGGCTGCTTCACGCGTCAGGGCAACTGCAGGTTCCCGGTGCATGCCGATAGTGGTGACAACGGCTGCATAACTCGCAGCAAGTTGGGCCAAGAGCGCCGTCAAGTCTTCGATGTTGGCCTGTACGCGATCGGGATCACCAAATTCTGCATCACCAATGATTGCGGCAACGTCACGTGGTATGCGCGCGAGTCGCTCCTCGTTCGATAGATCCATCACACGCAGCTCCTCAGGTGCATTATCGCTAACTAGGCAAGAGATCAGCAATGAAGTAACGGCTGGCCCCGTAAATCCCGGGCGCCTCACTTTCGCGCGGGCCTGCGATATTGAGCACCGTGTTTGGCCGCAACGTTGCAAGCCAAAGGCTGGCAAGATCCGCGCTACTATAATCGCCGACATCCAACGCAATGGCTGGTTTACAGTAGTGTTGGGCCTGCTCCTGCGTGAAAACTGTTCCGGCCGAGCAACCAATTCCCTGGCAGGCGAAGAGTATCATCGTTGCATCGCTGTCGCGAACGTTCCATTCCGTGCGCTGAGCAGGTCGGCGGTCAGGTGTTTCCTGCAGCTTGTCATAGTGCGTCAGGAGGCCAGGAGGATCGGGGAAGTCTTCTGCCCACCCACCTAGCGGACACCATCCGCCGTAGTCTATCGACCGCTCGACAGCAGTATCCAGGACTGCGCGATCAACACCGGTTTGCCCACCAGAAATGAGTTTAGCAATTTTCAACGAGACAAACCTCGGTCACAAGCGCTTTGAACTATCTTCACTGGCCCCAGCTGCAGACACATTGGAGCTCGATCACCACCAACACTTGAAAGCTACAGCTTGGCAAAGCGAAACGGCAAATAACATTGCCGGCAACATCCAAAGTAGCATGCACGCACGCCTGATTAGCAAACTCTGGTGCCAAGATTTCATTGCTACAAGGCAGTAGCGACGACGCGCTCACAACGCTGCCAATGCATCAAGGATAGGTGTCGAAAACTGTTGCCATGCCCAGCAATAGTTAACGGCCTAATCGCGTAAACAGCGCAGTAATGCGCCAGGGTGGACAATCAATCGGTTCGTCTCTTGCCATTTCTGGACCAAGTCATACTCCGGCGTGACGTTTTGAACCTCGGACGACATCATCCTCCGCGGCACCCAATGCGTATCGCCAGCATGACAACTGGCTTCCAGAACTCCAATGCACTGTTGCACCACACGCGGTTGCTCAGCCCCCGGGACACGCGCGTAGTGACAAAGCATTTCCATATGTTGTCCGCTCACGATCGCTATCTGCGGTTCTGTGGCTCGGCAAGTGACGCCGCAATTGAAAGACTGATCCAGCAAAGGATAGGCAGCGAGCAGCACGTGTTCTTGGGATACTATGTTGGCACATTGCTAATCGGGGTCGCTCAATTAGCATGCGAGCAATCCACCCCGCTTGAATGGGAAATCGCGTTATCCGTTGACCCTGCTTATCGGCGCGTCGGTGTAGCAACGCGTCTAATGAAAGGTGCTACCGATTGTGCATTTGCAAGTGGTGTTACTGAATTGTCCTTTACGACACTACCCGAAAACAAGGCAATGATCGGTTTAGGCCAAGCATTTGGGTTTCGGATTGAAACGTTCGGACAGTGCGTCACTGGTCGGTTGGCTCTAGGCGATGAGGCCAGCATGCCTCTTCCGAGGCTCCAGCCAGCCTACCAGGTGCGTTAGTGCACTGATCGGACTCTTCGCACGTAGTGGTTATCGAGACGACATCGATGGGGTAGTGATGCGGTTCATTTCGAAATGGTGGTTTACGGTTCTAACGGCAACGGTTCTGACCAGCGCCCCGGCTTATAGCGCCGCAATAGAAACAAAAGTGTCGGTCGCATTCAAAGAAAGCGCTCCAAAAGACAGTTTCACGATCACCAATGCCGGCACTTGCACAACCTTTGGGTTGCATCTCAAAATCGATCTTGAGCCGTCTAGAAGCGGTCTGATTTTCGATCCCACCGGAAGCGGAGCCGGCGTTGAGGTGTTTCAACCACTCAAGATCACGACTGGGCAAGACATTGTCGAAAACATCAGCACAGTTCGCGATGGAAGCCAGAGTGTGATGCTAAAGATCAAGCCGCTAAAGCCGGGTGCTAGGATCGCATTCACGATCGATGTTGACGATACACTTACGCGGAGCGAGCTCGGCCAGACCAGGGTCTCCGGTGGCGAGATCGCAGGTGCCGAGATCCTCGGCAGGTCAGCTGATGGCTCAATGATGAGGGCAACATTCGGTTCTGACTCAACCGCGCTAATTTCGCGCATTCCTTGCGCCTAACCGCCGGCCAAGATGCCTGAGGGCCATACGATCCACCGCGCGGCTCGGGACCTGCGCCGAGCGCTGGCTGGCCAGGTTCTTCTCGTGACATCACCACAAGGCCGATTTGCCGGCGGTGCCTCGGTGCTGGATGGACGGCAATGCCTCACCGTTGAAGCTTACGGGAAGCATCTCATACTTGGCTTCGAGGACGCGATCTGGTTACACATTCATCTGGGTCTTTTTGGACGTATCCGACGACGTAAGCTTCCACTTTCTGAACCCAAAGGTGCGATCCGCGTCCGGCTTGTCAGTCAGACACATTTCACTGACATCAGCGGCCCAACGATTTGCACGAATATTGATGAGCCGGAACTTCACGAGTTGATCAATCGCATCGGGCCTGACGTTCTGCGCAAAGATGCTGATCCCAGCAAAGCTTTAGACCGCATAGGCCGCAGCCGCGCTCCTATCGGTCGTCTGCTTATGGATCAATCTGTGATTGCTGGAATTGGCAATATCTACAGAACGGAGCTGCTTTGGCGAGCTGGCATTCATCCGGATACGCCGGGCAAGCTTATTGAGCGTTCAGAGCTGCTCGCTCTCTGGAAGGATGCAAAGAACTTGCTCGAGATCGGTGTGAAACGCAACGCAATCATCACAGCGGACCAAGCGATCCGTGCCCGTTCACGCTATGGCGAAAGAACAAACATCTTCGGTAAGTCAACTTGCCCATCTTGTGGGGACCGTGTTCGCCGAGTTGAAATTGCAGGTCGGCGCGCGTTTATCTGCGATGTGTGCCAGCCACAAAAGCGAGTGTAAGTAGGTCCGGTCGGTGAACAGCAGCGTCAACGGCAAGAAAAATCAAACCACGAGTGTATAGGTGTTCGGCGCAATTTCATTTTGCTCCATGAACGAGCGAATTGAATCCAGTTGGTTCTGGGACAGGTCGTTCCGCGTACCAGGGAGAAGGTCCAGAATGTCGATATCCGTGTGCCTTGGATCGTAGAATACAATCTCGCCCAAGCCATCGGGCAAGGCATCTATCTTATGAGCAGCGGCCGCAAAACCGGTTCGTGACACAAGAATTGCCGTTAGCATCTTCGGCGCGATCGTCTGGAACGCCATGACGAACACGTCGCACATATGAAATTTCATGAAGGTGTCGACAAATTGCAGGGCCTGCTCTCGTTTTGGGCCAGACGTCGCCAAGTTTGTGAGAATGACCATCTGGTCGCCCTGGGGCCTTGCCATCACGAAGCGCGGACCGACTTCGATACCGCCCCGCAGCATTTTGCGCGAGACCCGCAATTCATCTGACAGCCGCGCACGGAATGCCGCGTTCGTTGGCTTGAACGTCATTTTGCTCCTCTATGACGGGCGCGCTGATCCATCGATGACTGTAGCGCGTTAACTTCGTACAAGATGTCCGGTCTGCGAAAAGGGCAGGAGCACGCAAACACGTAGCCCCTGCAGCTGTTGAGCATCGACCAATGATGGTAAACTCCTATGCGATAATCGATCGTACTGTCGCTCCAATGGTTGAAACCAAGCGTCCTGGAATTTGAGCACCTCTCAGCAAGTGGACCACGACATTGAACTGACGATGATAGACGTGCAAGACATTCAAGAACTCAGCAATTGGTGCTGGGCGCAACTGAGCCGCGCAACAAAAGATCGACACTCCGAGTTTCGCTGGGTCAATCTCGGTACTGTTGACCCCGACGGCTTCCCGCAGGTCCGAACAGTCGTTCTTCGTGAAGCCGTACAGTCTGAGAACCGAGTGACATTTCATACCGATAGGCGGTCAAAGAAGGTCGTGGAATTGACTGAACGGCAATCGGTCACCCTACATTTCCACTCCCGTCGCCACTCGGTTCAGTTGCGCCTGGCAGGCATTGCGGAACTCGCATCAGAACAAGGCCGGGAGATCGCCTGGCAAGCGCTGCACGATGGCGCCAAGGCAACCTACACGCAAGATCTTCCACCCGGGTCAGTGATTGATAGCGACATGTCGGATTTGACCAATGCTAGATCATCGAGCAACAACGGCTTCTCCAACTTCGTCGCTATTGACGTGCGGATCTCAACAATCGACTGGCTTGAGCTTGATCGCAGCGGACATCGACGCGCGTTGCTCTCCTACGAGCCGGACGGGGCACACAAGGCAACTTGGCTAGCACCTTAGATCGCCGCAGTCACAGGTAACACAGGTCAGGGGTACAATATGCCAGAACTTGCTGCAGCCATTGCTATCGCATCTCTCGGCGCAATGGTGTTTTTTTCCGCTGCCATTGCACCAACTGTTTTCCAGGTACTGCCGGAAGAGCAAGCGGGCACCTTTTTGCGTGCTGTCTTTCCACGGTATTTCCTGATCAACGGTGTTGCTGCAGTGGGCGCTGGGTTGTTCGCAATCGATGCCATAGCGTCTTCGATCCTAATTGTCTCGGGCCTTGTGCTATTAGCCATTCGATATGGAGCAATACCAATCATAAACGAAGCACGTGATCAGTCATTGGCAGGAGACGCCGCTGCAAAGGTTCGCTTCGACACATGGCATCGCGCAACTGTTGTTCTCAATACAATCGAAATGTTGTGCCTGGCCGTCGCGGCCTATCTGTTGCTGTCAGCGTAGCCTAGATATGGGCGCGACCGTACGGTCGTAGCCTGCCACACAAACCAGGAACCAAAGTTTGCGAGAGAGAATTGCCATTGTTGGCGCGGGCATGAGTGGGATGACGTGCGCCAGCACTCTATCAGATTCCGGTGGTAACGTAACTGTGTTCGACAAGGGCCGCGCCATAGGCGGACGCATGGCAACGCGTCATTCCGGCGATTGGTTATTCAATCATGGTGCGCCGAGTTTTCATGCTGATAAGCCAGCCTTTCGCAATTTCATGGATCACCTCGTTGCGAAAGGCTCCGCGCGTTGCATCAATTATGACAGCGGTCTGTACGGCGGCAGTCCAAATATGAATGAACTCCTCAAACCTCTAGCAGCAACCGTTGACATACGGCAGTCGGTTGAGATTGCCAAGGCAGAGAAGACGCAACAGGGATGGCAGTTAGCATCAAATAGGGGTGAGGTCTTCCACGGGTTTGACACGCTCTTGATATGCATTCCCGCGCCGCAAGCCAAAAGCCTAGTTGCTGCCATCACAGAAGGCTGGGCTACACCACTTGAAAGCGTGCGATATGATCCGTGCCTAACGATGTTACTGGGAACTGCGCCAGGTTATCCGGAGCTCGGCGATCGTTCATTCGAGGGGCAACAGGTACTGGACAAGCAGATATCTCAAGCAGTCGAAAATCATGACAGCACCTCTACACGCCAGGCCTGGGTGGTTCATGCGGCTCTTGAGTGGAGTGCACAGAACATCAATCGCGAGCGCGAAGATATTGCTCGCGACATGCTCCACGAGTTTGCGCACGCTAATGACCTGCCGATCGTTGAACCTGCCTTCCTCAGGGGACATCGTTGGCGGTATGCTAGAGTTAGTCAACCGCTCGGAAAACCGTGCTTATGGGATTCTGACATGAGGCTCGGATTAGCCGGCGACTGGTGTCTTGGCAGCGATGTCGAGCACGCGTTTACAAGCGGAACGACGTTGGCGAAGTGCGTCATGGACTCAGCAGCTGAAGGCTAGCATCAGCATATGCGGCTGCCTGGGCCAGTCTGGCACGTCGTCGAAAGTTAGCGAAACATAACCGCCTAACAAAGTCCGCAGTCATGACAGCCGATCTGAATTGAGGGTGGCCCATACTGAACACTTTGCATAAGAGATCCTTCAGTGCGCACCAAATTTGGCTCGGTAGTCACTTGGTGGAATACCTAGATGCCGAAGAAAGGCCTGCCGTAACCGCTGCTCATCACCAAAGCCGCATCGGCTACTCACCAGCTTGAGCGATAAATCGCTCATTTGGAGCAAGCGTTTGGCCGCATCCAAACGTATCAATTCCACTGACCTGGCCGGCGAAACTCCAACAACCGTCTTGTAGACACGCGAGAAATTCCGCCCACTCATCCCACACTGACGAGCAAGTGTTTCGACACTAAGGTCTTCATGGAGGTGATCCGCGATCCAATCATGTAACTCACTAAACCTCCCGGACCCATCGCTATCCTGCGCCGTAAGCAGACTACTGAACTGAGATTGGCCCCCCGGACGTTTTAAGAAAACCACCAAGGACCTCGCAACTTCCATCGCCGCGGCATGGCCGTGGTCAGCCTCGACCATGGCTAGGGCCAGATCAACACCAGCCGATACACCGGCCGATGTCCAGATCTCTCCGTCCCGGACAAAAATTGGATCGTGGTCGACCATCACGGCAGGAAATGCCGCGCCCAAGGCATCGCAGGACTCCCAGTGTGTGACGGCACGTCTGCCATCAAGCAATCCAGCTGCAGCCAATAGGAACGCTCCCGTGCAGATAGATCCAATGCGTCGGCATCGTGCTGACAGCCGTGAAAGCTTTGAAATCAGTATTTCATCGCGGGCTGCTTCCTTGGCTGCGCTGCCTCCGACAACCAATAGCGTGTCGATCTTTCTTCTCATGATCGTCGACAGCTTTGCAGTGGTGATGTCGATACCCGTGTCAGTCGAGACGATGCCACCTGACTCAGATGCAACCACGGTCTCATAAAGCGGGTTCCCATTTGACTTGGATGAGGTGTCGGCGAACACCTGAAGAGGACCGGCTAGATCAAATAGTTTGATTCCGGGATAGACGATGAAAACGATAAGCGGTCGTATAGCTATTTCTCCGCTCCACGAATTGGCGTAATTCAAAGGATAAATGTCATTTATGCCATCGCAACAGTTCGTACAATAGCGTCATTGTTTCAATAGGAGCTGACGATGAAAACTCTGAATATCGCAGACTGCATCAATGACATTTGTCCGTGGTCAGGCAACTCCGTATCCGCTGACTCGCTTACAACCTACCGCGGTGCTGTTGTTGGATTCTGCAATCAAGGTTGCCGTGACAGGTTTGAGAAAGCAGTGAGTGCATTCGAAGCAAGTCTCAAAGAGCGCGCGGCCAGTTAAGTTGCAACCAGCAGCAC
The DNA here is from genome assembly GCA_965247245.1 of Hyphomicrobiaceae bacterium. Classification (GTDB taxonomy): domain Bacteria; phylum Pseudomonadota; class Alphaproteobacteria; order Rhizobiales; family Hyphomicrobiaceae; genus Tectiglobus. Next base: position 870,678 of record CBDFGV010000003.1, read on the forward strand.
ATTCCCTTTCAAACCGTGCTGCTGTTGCCCGGATCGCGTTCGCTACTCACACTCGTACTAACTGAGTTGATGCATGAGTAGGTCACGCAACACCACGTCGGTTGCCGGCCTTGGGGCAGCGGACGCGATCCACCAAGTAGCTGAGGATTGGCAGCTTTGTTTTGCGCTGCTCAATGCACCAAACACGCGACTAGGCCGCCCGCAACACAATACGATTTCGGAGACCAACATCAGGAGCATTCGATTCAGTGTTGGTTTCTGCGCGGCCCGAATGTTATTGCCGCCACAACAATGGAGGTCAGATATCATCATTGCATAGTATTGACACGCTGCACCGTGATAAGGGGAAGTGCCCGGCTCGGCGGCGTGAAGCATGCTTGATCCACTTGGCATTGGTCTCGCCGTATTCGGCGGTGGGTACCTGGTTCAGGTATGCGGTATGCTTGATAAATTTGAATGAAACATGCCCATGATCGATACAGCCAAAACGATCGAAGTGCGGGGAGCGCCGATGGCCCTGGTCGGGTTTCTCGTGCTAGGCCTCATCATGACGGGGGCTTCTCTGCTGTTAGTTTTGCCCATGTTTACCGGGCAAGCAGACGGTGACCTTGCGCAATTTGTCGGACTTATTGGGACACTATTTTTTGGCGCTTGTACCACGGCCATCCTGTATCGCTTGCTGACATCATTTAAAGCACTACTTGTCATATCGCCTTACGGAATACGTGATACGCGCGTCGCGGCCGAGTTCATCCCGTGGTCAGCGATCCGGGGTATCTCGACATGGGAAATGCAGGGACAGAAGGTTATGATCCTTGAAGTTGATCCCGTTGTTGAAGCAGGGCTGTCATTGACACGGATTGCGAGATGGTCACGCGGTCCAAATAGGTCACTTGGAGCCGATGGACTGGCAGTTTCCGCCCAAGGTCTGAAGATCTCATTTGATGATCTTTTGAAAACTGCAGTCGCATATGCTGAGGCCCACTAGATGAAACAAGACAACAGCTGGTGCCCTCCTACTTGCGCTGATCCATTGCACTCCCTCTAGCGTCCTTGCCATCATCTCAATGCTAAATGGAAACCTGCCTAGCCTTCCCTCCGTGCACCGACCGTCATCGCAGTCCAAAACGAACCACAGCCAACCGACTATCCTGTTTGTGGTTCGAGGATCTGCCGGATCACCAATCCGTCGGACAGTTTGTCGAACGCCTCGTTCAACTCTTCGAAGCCAACCGAACGGTTGATCAGCTTGTCGACCGGAAGCCGCCCCTGGCGATAGAGTTCGATAAAGCGGGGGATATCCCGAACGGGTACGCAGCTACCCATGTAGGAGCCGCGAATGGACTTCTCGGAGTTGACGATATCCGCGGGATTGAATTTGAACTCGCTGTTATTGGGCGCTAGGCCAGCAATTATTACTTCACCGCCCACACTCAGCGATTTATAGCAGGTCTCGGTTCCGGCAACTGTACCTGAGAACTCGAACGCATAATCGACCCCGCCACCGGTGATATCCATGATCTGTTCGATATGGTTCTCGTCTTTTGCGTTGACAGTGTGAGTCGCACCAAGCTGCCGGGCGAGGCCGAGCTTGTCGTCGCTAATGTCGATTGCGATGATCTTCTCCGCACCAGCAACCTTTGCACCGAGCAAGCCATTCAGACCGACACCACCCAGTCCAACAACGGCGACAGTATCACCGACGCGAATACGGGCGGTGTTCATGACAGCACCGACCCCGGTCATAACGGCACAACCAAAAATCGCAGCATCAGCCAATGGCAAATCCTTATCCACCTTGACGGCCGAGCCCCGATCAACCACGGCGTACTCGGCAAAGCATGACACACCCGAATGATGCGCGATCTCGATTCCTGCGGCATCCTTCAGTCGGCTACCGCCACCCATAAGATGTCCCTTCGCACGCGCAACGGCATGGGTTTCACAAAGTTGCGTTCGCCCTCCAAGACAGTTCACACAGCGCCCGCAGGAGGCAGAGAATTGGAAGATGACGGGGTCGCCGGGTTTTATGTCCCGTACTCCGGGTCCAACTTCCACAACTTCACCGGAGCCTTCATGGCCAATCACGACGGGTAGCGGTCGTGACCGGCTACCATTGATCATTGAGAGGTCTGAATGGCATAGTCCACCACCAACGATGCGGACAAGCAGTTCGCCATCCTGCGGTGGGTCGAGTTCCACCTCTTCAATCTGAATTGGCTGAGACGCAGCATAAGGGCGTTTGGCGCCTATTTCTCGCAGGACTGCGGCTTTCATTTTCATCATTGTTCCTCCGGCACATCACTATCGGTTTCTTTGCATAACTTTTGAAGCATCGTTTTCAGCGCAATCAACGCGCGTCTTGGCGGATCATGTCAGCTGCTTTTTCTCCAATCATAATCGAAGGCGCGTTGGTATTTCCGGTTGTGATCTGTGGCATGATCGAAGCATCTGCGACACGTAGGTTCGATACACCGTTGACCCGCAACCTTGGATCAACCACAGCCTCTGGATCAGAACCCATGCGACACGTACCAACGGGATGATAATTTGCAATGCCGCGTTCGCGCAGATCGGCCAGGATCTCTTCATCGGTGTTGATGCCTGACCCCGGCAATATTTCTTTATCAATGAACTTGGCCAGAGACCGTTGCGCACCAATTCGTCGGCCGATACGCATTGCCTCTATCATGGCCCGTCGCTCGTACTCAGTGCTGAGGAAATTCATCTTGATCAACGGCGGTTGGTTTGCACGAGGGCCGACAATGGACACTGATCCACGACTCTCCGAGCGCAAATGTACGAGACTAAATGCAAATGCTGAGAATGGATGCGGAAGAATCCCAGACTCATTCCGTCCAGCAGAGCTGTAGAGAAGAAGATTGATCTGCAGGTCGGGGAAATCCAAGCTTGCGTCAGTGCGCGTAAAGACACCGGCGCAGACGCCTGAAGTCGCAAGAAGGCCCCGACCTGTTAGTGCGTAGTGCAAGCCTGCTTGAAAACGTTTGAACGGACTGCGTGCCAGATCGTTGAGTGTAACGGGGCAATCACCAGCACACTTGTAGGTCAAGTGTACATTGAAGTGATCATGGAGATTCTTCCCAACCGAGTTGCGCGCGACGTGTACTTGCACGCCAGCTTTCTGCAGCACGTCTCCTGGGCCGATGCCAGATAGTTGCAGGAGCTGAGGCGATCCGAAAACACCGCCGGCGACAATGATCTCGGCGTCAGCATAGGCCGTTCGCTGCTTGCCCCGACACGCATAGACCACTCCGATAGCGCGTCCTCCGTCAATGAGAACACGCTCTGCCAGTGCCTCGGTTTCAATCTTTAAGTTTGAGCGACGCCGGACCTTTGCATCTAAGAATGCCCGTGCGGCACTTGCCCGCCGGCCGTTCTCATCGATTGTAAATTGATAGAAACCGGTGCCTTCCTGCTCAGCTCCATTGAAGTCATCGTTCGCTGGGATTCCAGCTTCAGTTGCCGCGGCAATGCATGCGCGAGACAAAGCGAATGGTTCAACGACGTCGGATACATGGAGCGGCCCGTCGCCACCGTGAAGCGCGTCACCGCCACGAGACTGGCGTTCAGACCTCTTGAAGTACGGGAGAATAGACTGCCAATCCCAGCCGGAACACCCGCGCTGTTGCCATCCGTCGTAGTCCGCAGGGTTGCCTCGAATATAGACCATTCCGTTGATGGAGCTCGTTCCGCCGAGAACCTTACCGCGTGGCTGATAGATCCGGCGGTCGTTAAGGGCGGCGATCGGCTCCGTCTCGAAGCACCAATTGACGGAAGGGTTCGTGAAGAGTTTGGTCACTCCAACGGGTACTTGAATCCAAGGATTGCGATCTGGCGGCCCCGCCTCAAGCAGCAAAACGCGAAATCGGCCGCAAGCACTTAGCCTGGAGGCCAAAACGGAGCCGGCTGAACCCGCGCCCGCAATGACATAGTCAAACCGCTCGGATGAAGCGTCAGTCGTCAGTTTGTCGTGTCCATTCGCCATCGTTTATAGGAAGCATTGATCAAGGAGAGCTTGTGATCGATGCTATTGCAGCTGCGCACAATACCCGAGTGCTTCCGTAGTGACACAACGCGAGCCAACGGCCAAGGCCGATGCGAGATACTCAATTGCGAAAACAAATAGCTGATCGAGCGCAGGCACCACCAAGCTACACACACTTGGTTTGCGCGCACGTCACTACGTCAATGCTCTCCATTAACGATCCCCTACTATTGCAGCGCCGACAGTCAAGAAGATCCGAGCTAGTCGGTCGAGATGCTCCGTCAAGCTAACAGTTTTTGGTGCCCTCGCTGTCGCAAGCTGCAAAGGCTTCTTCCATCCCATGCCGGACAACAACTGCAGTCCCTGGCCTTTTCATCTCCATTCCGTTCACAACCAGCTTGTAATTCTATATGTCTAGTTTTATAGAATCATTGTTGCCTTCTAACTTTCCCGAACGAGATCTGATCACTTTGCTTGAGGGAATGCGCATATGGATTTTGAGACTACATCAGCAGATGAGTTTGGACGATCGCTTGCTGGTCTTGGACTGAACCTGGTCGTTCGCGATGTGCGCCGATTGGCCGGTTTTCTCACAGACGTGTTCGAGATGAAGGCCCACAGGCTGAGCGCAGACTTTGCAATCATGACCTACGGAGCCAGCATCTTTCAACTGCACGCAGACCACACCTATCACAGCCATCCTCTGCCATCTTTAATGCCAGAGTCAGGTGCACGCGGCGGTGGAGTTGAAATTCGGCTTTACGAGACAGATCCCGATGTTGCCATCAAGCGAGCCCGCTCTCATGCCCACGAAGCTGCGGTCCTCAAAGAACCAGAAAACCACATGCACGGGCTGCGGGAATGTTTGATTTTATGTGAGAATGGGTATGCATGGCTTCCGAGCCGTCGTCTCTCAGATCAAGAAATGATTGCCCTTCGACATTCTCGCAATACTGCTAGCTAGCGAAGACGATAAGATCAGAGTTGTATTCGGCTGTCGCATTCGGTTGCTATCGCTATCGGAGTGGCAAAGAAAAAGTTCCGTGATCAGACGCAAGGTTGCGCACCACTGTCTTTAGGCTTGTCAACAGAAAGCCCGAGGCTCGACTGAACCTCGGGCCATTGTTGTTAAGCGTCTACTAGAACGCTCAAGACAAGTTAGGCCTTCTGACAAGCCTCATACTCATCCAATTCGATTGAACCGTTGGCGTTCTTGTCGATGGCGCTGAACTTGGCCTTCAGCGCGTCATTGGCTTCATCGACAGTGATTTTGCCATCAGCATTTTTGTCGGCTTCTTCCCATTTCACCGAACATGGCTTTGCATCTTGGGCTGATGCGACCTGGTTGAAGCCGATCACGCCGGCCAACGCAAAGGCAAGGATCGTGAGCTTAGAGTGATTATTCATCTTTCTGCTCCTTCCAATGTCCGCCGAGGCGGACGGTTTATACCGTGCGTGTTTGCACGGCCTTGCAAGAGCCCCGGACCGCCACGTGGGTGGGGGTCAGACCTGATCTCAATGGATCAAATGGCCGGGCGATCCGGGGCATCCTGGGTAACTACGATTGCTCGTGGTCAGCCCAGACCCAACAGGCCATCAACCGTTGTCCGGCTATGGCTCATTACGGAGATGTTGCAATGATCAGGATCGAGGTTCCGACTGTCGCAAGACGGTTCGATCGCGCAATTGCACCCGAGGTGGTTCGCTTTCCACAATTGCCGGGGATGCAACGCGCTCGTACGCGATGATCGCTCCCAATGATAAGGCAATTACCGTCGCCAAGGCGAATGATGCGGCGGCAACGGCCAAGTATACCTTGGACATGATGTTGCTCCTGTTCGCTTCGCTTCAAACTCGGACAGCAATATTAATCGAACGCATTGCCGCCGAGACCCCAACAGCTAAGCCGGAGAAATGTGATTTAAAGACCAAATTCGATCACATGACATTTCAAAATAATTCACGGTCAACATTGCTCAAGCTGACAAAAATCGGGTGGGATATGCATCAAAAACACCTAGGTCTCTGTTCCAAAGTGCTTGGTCTGATTGGCCGAACTTTCGCCAATCCGAAATCAGACGATGTGATAGAAGTGTTGCGTTGGTGCAATTCTACTCGGGTGTTGAATGCTGAAACAGATGTCGATTGCGGTGTTATTCTTCGAAGCGCCAATCTCTTCGCATAGCGATCTTGCAGTATGACTTGGTTGGACTGGACAATTGTCGCCGGTTACGGAGTGGTACTTCTTCTCCTCGGCCGGCTGGCTAGTCGTTCTTCGAACACTGAATCAGAATACTTCCTGGCTGGGCGAGAGACCGGTCGATTTCCCGTTGCTGCTTCTACCTGGGCTACAAAGCTATCTGCCTTGACCTTCATTGGCGTGCCGGGTGCTGCGATCTCAGGAAACTTCGCATATGTGCAACTCTGGTTCGGATCGTTCCTTGCCGCATACTTTGTAGCAACGCTACTGATACCTGAGTTCTACCGGCTCAAAGTGCCGACGATCTATTCATATCTTGGATTGCGCATAGGGCCTTGGTCACAGATGAGCGGCGCACTGGTCTTTATTGTTAGCCGGTGCCTGGCCAGCGCAGTTCGGCTTGCAGGCTGCGCAATTGCGGTATCCGTATTCTTTGATATGGGCTTGATCCAATCAATAATCGCTATCTCTGCTGTTGCCACCGTATACGTGCTTGTCGGTGGATTGCGAGCCGTGATTTGGACAGATGTGCTGCAGCTTGCTCTGTTCCTTATCGGGGCCTGTACGGCCATTCTATTTGTGGCCATCAAACTCCCGGGTGGGTTCTCAGAAATCGTCCAGACCGGAATGGCTGCGGACAAGTTTCAGATTTTCGATTTCAGTTTTGATATCGCTGACCCAGCGACTTTCTGGACTGGCAATATTTTCGCTTTCGTTCTCGGTCTCGCAACCGGCGGCGCCGATCAGGACATCGCGCAACGCGCGCTTGCATGCCGAAGTGCTGGTCAGGCGCGCTCTGCCTTGATATGGGCCGGTGCGGCAGATCTCGTCAGTACGTTTCTGTTCTTGTCCGTCGGTGTCGCGGTGTTTGCCTACTATCAGGCAATGCCGGACAGCGCAGCCACCGCACTGGCACAGGAAAACCGTCACGACTACATCTTCCCGCATTTTATACGGCATGAATTGCCCGCAGGCGTTCGCGGTATTCTAGTTGCGGGTCTCCTGGCTGCTGCGATGTCGTCACTTGATTCAGCCCTCAGTGGTTTATCTTCATCCGCCTATTTTGACTTTGCGAAACGCCAAGCTCTAACGGCAAAGCTCAATCTGGTTTGGACACGCATTCTCGTCATTGCCTTCGCAATAATACTGGCGGTTGTCGCGATTGGCTTCGGGCACCAACCATCTATCCTTTGGTTTGGATTGAAAATCATGGGCTATACGTACGGCGGACTTCTGGGTCTCTTCCTTGTCGCGCTCTTCCTGTCCCGCTTTGCTCACGATATTGCCAGTGTTGTTGCTGTCTTCAGCAGCATCGTCATCGTTGTCGTGCTAACGCAATGGGGCGTCGGTTTCGGTACTGATCCGGTTCCATGGCCTTGGGCCGTGGTTATAGGCGCCACCTCAACCTGTCTCCTCGCACTATTTATCAGCATGCTTGGCCGACATACCTACCAGCGATGAGCCGCTTCCCAACATCTTGAGAAACCAGACCAGACATATGAAAAGCGCAAGTATGAAGACGACCTACACTGGTATAGCAACCACAGCCCTACTCGTATTGTTCAGCTTCACGAAAACTTCTGAAGCACAAACAGGTTTTCAGAGTCAGCCATTGCTATTGGCCAATGCCCCGCAATGTGCGGTGCAGCCGCAAGGGCGCCTGAGGATTGACGAGAGGACTGCAGCAAAGGTTGGACGGCAGGTGTGGCTCAACGAAACAGGGGGCAAACGTGAGATGATCACAGCTTGGAATGCCTCCGAGGATTTTGCCTCACTTGGCATAGGTCACTTCATATGGTTTTCCGCGGGGCTGCAATCGCGCTTTGTGGAGAGCTTTCCGACAATGATGACGTTTCTGAGAGGGCGCGGTGCCACTCTGCCAAAGTGGCTCGACAAATCGAACATTCCACCTTCCCCTTGGAAGACCAAGGCACAGTTTCAACGAGATTTCTATAAGCCACGACTAAGCGAGTTGAGGGACTTTCTTCTTAGGACGAAAGACATCCAGGCACAGTTTCTCGTCCGCCGGCTCGAAAGTGCTCTACCGAAGCTTCTCGCCGCGCTCAGCCTCCCGCGTGAACGCATCCGCGTCAGGTGCCAATTCTATAGAGTGGTCAGATCATCACCTGATCTCTATCCGCTCATTGACTACGTCAACTTCAAAGGCGAAGGCGTGGAAAGTCGTGAGACGTTTCCGAACAAGAAGACTGGGAAGCCAGAAGGGTGGGGCTTGAAACATGTGTTGCTTGCCATGAAAGAAACCACGGGTGGTTCCTCACAGGTCCTGCACGCCTTTTCTGATGCAGCCCGACTTGTATTACTAAGGCGGATTTCAAACAATCCAAGAGATCAGCGCTGGCGCAAGGGCTGGCTGGCCAGAGTCAAGACTTATCGATATCCACTACGTTGATGCCATCAATCAAACTAAGCGCGCCGAAACAGGCATAAACAAATTTGGAACTATAGCTGCTAGCCAATTTACGAATGGATAGCTGACACTATCCGCCAGCCACGATACTATTCTGCCAAGCATCACGACGCCCTCGTATCGAAGACAGCGAGGTCAGTTAGAGCGATCCCCACTATAAGCAACTCGGATAAAGAGATGGCCACGCAAGCCAAAACAATTGAAATCAAGGTTGATGGACGGATCCTCCCTGTTCGGGCAAGTCTGTCGGACGCGCTCGACGAAGCATGGCTGCGCCTGTCCAAGCCAGGCACTTGGTGGAGCGGCGAAGAACGTGTGGCGATTGCTGCAGAAGTCCGCAGCGCCGAAACATGCTTGCTATGCAAACAACGAAAAGCATCGGTCACTCCCTACGCCATCGTAGGCACCCACCAGTCCAACAATCAGTTACCCGAACCAGTTGTTGAAGCCATTCATCGTTTGAAGACAGACGCTGGACGCATTACCGAAACCTGGGTCCGCAGCATGGTCGCGGACGCGCTGACGGAAGAGCAGTACGTTGAGATCATCTCGATTACCGCAATTGTGACAGCAGTCGATACATTCGATGATGCGATTGGGCAGCCGCGCAGACCATTGCCGGAAGCAATGCCGGGCCGAGCAACTCAGATACGTCCCGTCCAAGCCAAACGCGACCTGGCATGGGTCGCCACACTTGCACCGGATGATATCCCACCGGGAGACTTAAATCCGTTTGCCGTTCATGGAGACAAGAATATCCATCGCGGCCTAAGCCTGGTCCCGCAGGAAGTGATGAACTTTTTCGATCTCGACGTCGAACTCTATCTTCGCGATCAGGAGATACGCGACTTCGAAGTTGAATACCGTGCCATCAGCCATGCACAAATTGAGTTGATCGCCGCCCGAGCTTCAGCCATCAACGCGTGCTTCTATTGAACCACCAGTCACGCGGCACTGCTCCGTGAGAGCAGCAAGGTTACCGGTAATAGTTACGAACTGACCGATTTGGTGAGTGAACGGGTCCCCGAAAGCGGCGTAGCCGATGGTCCGGAGCTCATCAGATTTGTCGATGCTGTCTTACAGGATGATCCAGCGAAACGGGAGCTGGCACGACGTGACGTCCTTACCGCTATCGGGCCGGCCGGATTTGTAGATACGTGCGCAACCATTGCCTCCTTCAATGCTGTAGTCAAAATTGCAGACAGCACAGGAATCCCGTTGGAAGACGATAAAGCTGCGCGCACCGAAGCCTTGCGCGCCGAGCTTGGGATCAATGCGCTACACCAAAAGATTTGATCTGCGATGAAATTCAACACCCCGTGCTGGTTACAATGGGCAACGTGATGTTCTAGCATCCAACTGCTTGATGACTGCGTTGCAAACATATCGTCGGGGATCGCAGACTTATGCCCAAAGTACTCGGAGTTGACGTTGGTGGAACATTCACTGACTTCTTCCTGATCGATGATCAAACTGGTGAGACCTGGGTCCACAAAGTAAATTCAACACCGGACGATCCGTCACGTGCAATTCTAAGTGGCATCGACGCTCTTGCACCGCTCATGTCTGACGGTCTTGCATTCCTGGCTCATGGCACAACGGTGGCAACCAATGCATTGATCCAACGCCGCGGGGGCAAGGTCGCCTTAATCACCACCGCGGGTTTTCGAGATCTTCTAGAGATTGGACGTCAGACACGACCAAAAATCTACGATCTCAAGGCCGATAATCCTGAGCCGCTCGTGCCGCGTCAGCGACGCTTTGAGATTGTTGAGAGGATCGATGCAAAAGGTGACATCGACACACCGCTTGATGAATCACAGATACCAGGCTTGATTGAAGAGATCAGAGACAGTGAAGCGGAAAGTGTTGCCATCTGCTTCCTTTTTTCTTTCCTCAACCCTCACCACGAGCGGCTGGTTGGACAAGCTATTCGTGCGCAGCTCCCAGATATCGAGATATCTCTATCGTCGGACATCCAACCCGAATTCCGTGAGTATGAGCGGCTGTCGACGACGGTCCTTAACGCCTACCTGCAACCGCTTGTCGGCCGCTACATGACAACTCTCGCAGGCGCTCTGGAGAAGAAGTCACTTGGGGCAAAAGTCGGCATCAGCCAATCATCTGGCGGTCTGATGAGCATCGATCGTGCGGCAGCAGTCCCCATACGGACAGCACTGTCCGGCCCCGCAGCCGGCGTGACAGGAGCAGTTGCCCTCAGCAAGTTGAGTGGACATCAGAACCTGATCACTTTCGACATGGGCGGAACCTCAACTGACGTTTGCCTGGTGAGCAATGGACAGGCGGAAATGGCCTATGCACGCAATGTTGCAGAATTCCCAGTACGTCTGGCAATGCTAGACATTCATACCGTCGGCGCTGGCGGTGGCTCCATCGCATTTGTTGACAAGGACGGCCTCTTGAAAGTTGGACCCCGCAGCGCCGGAGCAGCACCAGGCCCGGCATGCTACGGCCAGGGTGGGACCGAGCCAACGGTCACCGATGCCAATCTCGTACTCGGGCGCCTACTGGCCCAACTGGTCGGTGGCGAAATGCGTCTGGACATTGCGCAAGCTGAAACAGCCATCAAGAACTTGGGCCAGAAGCTGGGTTTAAACCTGATGGAAACTGCCCATGGCATTGTCCGCATCGTCAACTCAAACATGGTTCGCGCCATCCGGGCCGTATCGATCGAGCGAGGTTATGATCCGCGCTTGTTCACACTGGCTGCATTTGGTGGAGCAGGCGCGTTGCATGCTGTTGAGGTCGCACGAGAGTTGGATATGCCATCCATTCTCATCCCGCCTGCACCCGGCATATTGTGTGCCGAGGGCGTCGCAGCGGCCGATCTCGAAGAAGCATTTGTTGCAACTTGCAGAACCCCGTTGAGTGGCTCTCTGGAGCTTGTGAGCACCAGCACCACGAAGCTGCTTCAAGAGGCCAACGCCTGGTTCGAAACCGAACAGGTCGCAGCATCCCTGCGCAACAAGAGCATGGCATTCGACATGCGCTACATCGGACAGAACTTTGAGCTCACGGTCCCCAGGGACGAATTGGACGACAACTTCCTCGATCCAGCATCTTTGCGCGGTGACTTCCTAGCAGCTCATAAGACGAAGTATGGACATGCGGATCCAGAAGCAGCAATCGAGATTGTCAACGTGCGAGTCGTAGCGCGTCAGCTACGACCGCCCACGCTTAGAAGTTCCCGCAGCAACGGGGAAGAGCCCCCCGCATCAGAGGCAACCGGTACCCACAACGTCTGGTTCAACGCTGATGAACCCCACGAATCCGCAATCGTCGATCGCGCAACATTGCATGAAGGCACGACCATCGACACACCATCAGTAATTTCACAGTTCGATGCAACAACTCTGCTACCACCAGGATACAGCCTCAGTGTTGTCTCCGGCGGCAGCCTGCTGATCGAGGCTCGCAAATGACCGAAGCTGGAAGCCAACAAACAACTGCAGCCGGAAGCCTCGATCCCATAACACTGGAGATCGTGTGGAACGGACTGCGCTCCATCAACGATGAGACCTGGATAACTATCCAGAAAAGCGCCTTTTCGACTAACATTAAGGAGAGGCACGATCACTCGACGGCCATCGCCGATGCCGCCGGGCGTCTGGTTGCACAGGCAGAATGGTCATTGCCTATTCATCTCGCTTCGATGCTCGGACTGCTTGACATTTTAATCGAAAAGTATGGTGGCGATATTCACGAAGGTGACATCTTCATCGCCAATGACCCACACGTTGCAGGTGGTACACATTTGCCTGATCTGGCACTCGTCAGTCCCGTCTTTGTCGACGGCAAACTCTCGGCATTTGTTGCCAACCTAGCGCACCATGCCGATGTCGGCGGCGCCGCTCAAGGGTCAATGTCCGGCGGCATGCGGGAGATCTGGCAGGAGGGACTTCGCATCCCTGTGATGCGTCTTTACAGCCGCGATAAACTGAACAGCGAAGTCATGGAGCTCTTGCTGCTAAATATGCGTCTGCCTGACGAGCGCCGCGGCGACCTCAACGCCCAGATTGCAGCTTGCCACCTAGGCGTCCAGCGTATGAAGACCTTGTTTGGCCAGTATGGCAGCAGCACCGTGTCAACGGCATTTGCAGAAATCCTCGCGCGGACGGATCGGCGCATGAAGACTGCCATCGCCCAGATACCAGATGGCTCATATGCCTTCGAAGATGTCCTCGACGATGATGGATTAGATGCGAGAGACATTCGCTTCAAGCTGGATGTGCGCAAAACGGGTGAGCAGATTGTATTTGATTTTACAGGCACGGATCCGCAAGTCCCTGGCAATGTCAATTTGACTCTGAATGCCGTCCAATCTGCGGTGTGTTACGCGCTGAAGTCACTTCTCGACCCGGCCCTACCCAACAACCAGGCAGCCATCGATGCCATTGACATTATCGCGCCTGTAGGAAGCATCGCGAACTGTGTCACACCAGGAGCCGTCGCACTGCGCGCCAACACGTGTCAGCGCGTCGTTGACGTGATCATTGGCGCACTGGCCGACGTCCTTCCCGAACAAGCAATCGGCGCCGCCAACGGTGCCAATACGAGCATCGTATTTGCTGGGACGGACCCGAGCACTGGAAACCCTTACGTCTATCTTGAAACGCTCGGCGGCGGGATGGGCGCGCGTTCGGACAAAGACGGCAGAGACGGTGTGCAGGTCCACATCACGAACACCTCAAATCTCCCCATTGAGGCAATTGAGATGGAGTACCCTCTGCGCGTTGAGTCATATGGATTAGTCGAAGACTCAGGTGGCGCGGGCAGGCACCGAGGCGGCCTTGGATTACGTCGGGTTGTTCGACCCATCGGGCACGTTTGCGAGCTCAACGGAGTCGGTGAGCGGTTCCGTCATCAACCGTGGGGGATCTTTGGTGGGAAGCCAGGGGCGAGCGGTCGCTTTCGGCTACGAGAAAGTGACGGCACAATTGATGAATTACCACCCAAAACAGGACGTCGTTGGTTAGCACCAGATCAAGCCGTTATTGTCGAGACACCTGGCGCCGGCGGTTATGGCCAACCGGCCGATCGTGCAGCAGAAGACCTCAAAATAGATCAAGCATCAGAAAAATTTTCAGACGAGTACATGCGACGACACTACAAAGAGTAGGGTATCTCCAGCAGTTCCGTCAGATCGAGCATCCACTGTAGCTCTTCGGCTAAACCAGCGGGCTAGTGTTGTATCAACCTCTGCCGCATTGAACCAGCGCACCAAAACCAGGATGGCTCGAAAGCCACGAACTGTTCGCCCATCGCCTCTTCACGAAGTGACTACTTAGGGTGCCACCGAAAGCGGAGTACTGAGTGGTAGAGCCAAAGTTGGCGACGTCATTGCGTGCATGGACAGCGGCCGTGTCTATTTCACTATGCCGCTCTCCACCAGGCGAGCAATCGCACTAGTTGAGTAACCCATCTCATCCAATATCTCAGCCGTGTGCTGGCCACGCTCAGGAGGTTCGAACTTAACCTGTGGCCCATCCTGATCACACTTGAATGCGGCAACTGCCGGTTTAAGTGAACCTCGCTTTGCGTGTTTTGACGAAAATTCTCCTACCACCGACCGGCTAGCAACCTGCTCACTTGCCAGAGCCTCGTTGAGTGTTCGCACTCGCGCCGCAGGAAGATCCGCATCAATCAGCAACGCCTCCCATTCCTCGGCTGTCTTTGTCTTAAAGATATCGATCAGAATAGCCTCATCACGCTCGCGCCGTTTGGCCATATCCGTTGTACGAAGACCTTGCACTTCCATTGCCAGATCCGAACGACCGAGAACGCACCACAGTTTTGCGTACTGAGCCGGCGTGCAAGCACCGATCATCACGACATCGTCCGCAGTTACATAACCACCGTAGCCGGCATAGGGCGCGCGGGCATATTGAGTGCGTCCCGGCGTTTTCTGTGTCGTATTTGTGTTGATCACACCGGATGTCATCAGCATCAAGGCAGCGTCAAGCATAGCAATGTCAATGTGCTGCCCCTTGCCCGTCCGCTCCCGGCGCAACAAGGCTGCCGAGATAGCAAATGCTGCTTGCGCACCCGTCCCGTAGTCCAGAACTGGTGGACCGATGAGAACAGCATCCCCATCGCTCGGTCCTGTTTGCAGCATCATGCCGGAATAGGCCTGGATCGTGTTGTCAAATGCTGCATGTTTACTCTTGGGACCGGTTTGACCAAAGCCCGTCAACGAACAATAGATAATGTCTGGCTTGATGGCGCGAATATCTTCATAGCCCAACCCAAGCGCAGCAAGCTTGCCTGCACGATAGTTCTCAACAATCACATCGCTCGTCTTGGCTAGTGCCTTAAAAACCTCCCGGCCTTCCTCAGACTTGAGATCTAGAAGCATGGCCCGTTTGTTCGCCGCCTGCGATTGAAAATGCGTACCCATGTAGACATTGTTGAAATGCTCAACGGCACCGATCTCGCGGTTCATGTCGAGATGGTCAGGTCCCTCAATCTTGATGACATCAGCACCAAGAACGGCCAGCTGATAAGTCGAAAACGGACCGGCAAGAACGTGTGTGAGATCGAGAACACGGATTCCATCGAAGGCCTGCATGATGCGCTCCCACAGTTGCAAACCCTGCGACGCTGACAAAACTATTGTGCCAAAGCAAGCCTGATTAGATCTTGATTGGCTCAATGCAATTCAGGACCGCCTATCTTGGTCGCCCGGAGTGTCATCATCATCAAGCAGTATGCGGCTGGCTGCACCATCCATGTCTTCATATTGGCCATTGTTTAATGACCAGACGAAAGCACCAAGCCCCAGAAGGCCAAGGAACAGGGCAACAGGAATAAGGATAACTAGCTGGTTCATGCGGAAGCCCTCAGGCCAGCCTCTTCACTAGACAACAGATCCTGACCGTAAGAGATCGTCGCGCTCGATTGCTTGGCTGGCGGAACGAAACCACCCTTGAACCGGTAGAGGCGTAAACTGTTGGCAACCACCAGAATGGATGACGCCGACATGGCCACAGCGGCCACAAGTGGCGTGACAAAGCCTGCCATCGCCAACGGAACAGCCACACAGTTATAGCAAATCGCCAAGCCGATGTTCTGCCATGCAATTGCATGCGCCTTACGCGCCACCTGCCAGGCTGAGACGACGGATCTCAAATGCTCAGTCGTGAATACAAAGTCCGCAGCCTGTCGGCCCACATCCGATCCCGATGATGGCGCCATCGATACATGGCTAGCTGCCAACGCAGGGCCATCATTGAGACCGTCGCCAATCATGAGAACTCGCCTGCGTTGCGATGACATGGCCTCCAACTCAGCAATCTTATCCGCAGGTTTCTGACCTGATTTGTAATGTTCAATACCGAGTTCGTCTGCGACGCCGGCAACTGCCGCCAAGTTGTCGCCAGACAGGATCCGAACTTCGAAACCAGCCTCACCAAAAAATCGCACCGGATAGTCCGCATCAGGACGCAAAGCATCAGCCAATTGGAACTCGGAAATTCCATTGTCTTGGATGGCAAAACTCACACGCGACGTCCCCGTAACAGCAGGGTGATCGAAGCCTGGACGGGCAATCTCTGCAACCCAGTCACGGCGCCCGAGACGAATGGCTCGTCCTCGCCAACTTGCCTCGACTCCGGCTCCAGCGACCTCACGGATGTGATCGAGGGCTTCTTTCTGAACGCCCTCCTCCTCAAAGCGTCTGGCAATTGCCAACGCTGCAGGGTGACGAGATGAAATAGCCAACGCGGCCGCAATCGGTACATCCCTGTCACAGACATCCATGTCCACAACTTCGGGCTGGCCCAAAGTAAGTGTCCCGGTCTTGTCAAAAACGACAGTGTCTATCTCGCTGAGCCGCTCCAACGCCGAGCCATCTTTGACCAGTATGCCACGTGCGAAGAGTTCTCCGGCAGCAATGACGTGAACAATGGGTACTGCCAAGCCCAGCGCGCAAGGGCATGTGATAATGAGAACCGCAATCGCCGTATAAAGAGACAACTGCCAGTCACCGGAGGTAGCGACCATCCAGCCAACAAAGGCAATCAACGCCAGCAGATGGACCGCAGGCGCGTAGTATCCAGCAACGCGGTCTGCCATCCTGACGAAACGTGACCGTCCACTTTCGGCCGCGGCCATCATCTGGGAAACCTCGCCCAGGAACGACTCGTCCGCCGTTCTCGTGACCTCAATCTCCATCGGGCCAGCCATGTTGAGCGTCCCCGCTTCAACCTCTTCGCCCTTATCAACGCGGACGTGCTCACTCTCCCCCGTCACCAGTGAGCGGTCCAGCACACCTCCTTCATCAGAGCGCACAAGCCCGTCAGTCGGCACCCGCTCTCCGGCCGCGAGGAAGACGTGATCACCGGGCTGCAGCACTCCCACATCGACAAACTCGTGTTTGCCCTCCTTCGAGAGACGGACCGCTCCCTTTGCTGCCATTTTCGACAACACGTCAATTGCACTACGCGCACGGTCCCGCATCAAAGCATCAAGCGTCCTTCCGATGAGCAAGAAGAAGAGCAACATCAAGGCTGCATCGAAGTAAGCCTCTTCGCCACCACGCAATGATTCAGCAACGCTCATGGCAAGCGCGAGCACGATAGCAAGTGAGATTGGCACATCCATATTGAGGCGCCAGTTGCGCAATGCTGCCATTGCCGAATTGAAAAACGGGCGTCCAGCGTACGCTGCAGCCGGGATCGCAATAAGACCAGATATCAGATGAAAGAGATCCCGCGTCTCACCCGACGCGCCTGACCAAACCGAAACCGATAACAACATGACGTTCGCCGCCGCAAAGCCGGCAACTGCAACGCATGACAGCAAACGTTGATAGGAGTTGCTCATAGTAGCGGAAGCATCATTACCGGCATGGAGAACCGTCGCAGAAAAGCCTTCCCGATCCAACGCCTCCGAGATTGTCCGCGCCATACCATCACGTGGTCGCCAGTCAACCCGGACGGTTTTCTGAGTCAAATTGGCGCGCGCCTCAACAACGAATTCGAGCTGAGACAGACGCGTCTCGATCCGCCTCACACAGGCGATGCAGTGCATATCAGGAATTAGAAAACTGGTGCGCAGTCTATTCTCATCAACAACAGTTGACGCGCTGCGCAGCCGCTCTTCTTCCATGTCATAGGCCGTTTTCGGCATCGGTTGGGTTGCTACTGCACACGGACAGGCCATGAATGCTTCCTAACCTCGATCCTCACGCCCTGCAGCACCAGACAGCCGAACATCTAGGCGGCTATCACGGCGATATGCCTGTCCATCACTGGTCCCAGTTATACGTAGTGCCCAGGTCCCTGATGCAAGTTCGATAGCGGCAATGTAACGGCCCGGCTCAGTCGGCGTCAGTACCATGGTTCGATCGGCTTGCTCAAAGGCGGGTCGACCCACGAAAAGGCTCGCCTGCTCAAGCGTTACCGGTCGACCATCTCGGTCAAAGACTTCGAACACCACAACACCGTCGTTATAGTTGAGTTTGGTGCGCCACCCCCTCGCGTCCTGTGCCTTGGCCGCCGCGAGATAGCCATTGAACTTCTGGCTCTCAACATAGCTGTTCTTGACAACCAGGCCTGTCCAGGTTCGCCCAGCCATAACGGCCATCGTGACGTTGACACTGATTATGACACCAAAGAAGAGCAGCATCAGAGCAAGCATATGCCAACCAGTAAATTCACCTGACCGACGCACAGTGCTGATCTTGCGCACTACCTGATCCGCCATAGCATTGTTCCTTTGATCCCTAAGTTCCCGGCGTCTCGAAGTGTGCCGTGTAGGTCGCCGTTTCTGTTCCCTTGATCTCGTTCACTCTGAACTCAAACTTCTGGCGCCCTGATTGCAGATCGTCCTTTGGCACGGTGACGAAAACCTTGATCTGGCGCAATTGATCCGGCTTCACCGAGACAATCAGTTTGTCGGACTTTGACTGGGGCGCACCAGCCAGGTTCATGAGACCACCCTTAAGATTGGCAAGCCTCAGCTCAAAGATTCGTGGTCGAGCCTTCATATTGAGAATTTTGACTTCGTATCCATTGCGAATGGATCCGTCACTCAGCTTGACATAGAGCGGATTGCGATCGTGACGCACATTGATGTCCAGCCGATCGCGCATAAACAGCGCTCCAAGCAGCACCAACCCACACAAACTCCAGATTGCCATATAGATCAATGTGCGCGGACGAATGAACGACTTGATCTGAGTGAGTGCAACAGAGGCTGTACGTTCTTCATCGGCTCGCCCGCTGACGATCGGCTGCGCATCGCTAGTATCCCAGACCATGTCACCGCTCCGGTTAACACGGTTCGCACCTGCTAGTGCCATATTGGCATCGTAGTCGCTGAGAGTTGTATAAGAAATCAATCCGCGTTCACGACCAAGCTTGTCCATCACACCATTACAGGCATCAATGCACAGTGCACAGGTGATGCACTCAAGTTGCTGACCATCGCGAATATCAATGCCCATCGGACATACCGCGACACAGGCATTGCAATCGACACAGTCACCAATTGTCTTGCCTTCCTGGAGAGCCCGTTTCGTATGCCGCGAGCGCGGCTCGCCGCGCCAATCGTTGTAGGTGACCGTGAGGGACTGCTCATCCAGCATGGCGGCCTGAATGCGGGGCCAAGGACACATATACGTACAGACCTGTTCGCGCAAAAGCCCGCCAAAGGTGTAGGTTGTGAAGGTCAGCACCGCCACTGTTGCGTAGGCGACAAAGGCGGCCTGGCCCGTTACAAATTCACCAAACAAAGTCGGCGCATCGGCAAAGTAAAAGATCCACGCGCCACCTGTCGCAACTGCGATCAACAACCAAAGCGTATGCTTTGTGACGCGCTTGACCAACTTGTCGAATGACATCGCTGCGGCATCAAGTTTAATCCTTGCATTGCGATCACCTTCGACAGCGCGCTCCACAACGAGAAACAAGTCGACCCAGACCGTTTGTGGACAGGTGTAGCCGCACCAGGCTCGCCCAACGGTCGACGTGACGAGAAACAGCCCTATGCCAGCCATGACAAGCATGCCGGCTACAAAGAAGAACTCCTGCGGCCAAATCTCAATAAAGAAGAAATAGAAACGAGCATTCGCAAGATCGACTAAAACGGCCTGATCTGGCGCGTAAAGCCCCCGGTCCCATCGCAACCAAGGGGTGACATAGTAGATCCCAAGCGTGACAAACATTACAACCCACTTGAGTGACCTGTAAAAGCCCTCGGCGCGCTTGGGATGGATCTTTTTGCGCGCAGTATAAAGCTCCCGATGGGCCTTTGAATTGGTCGGCTCCACCAGAAACTTTTCGACGTCTGGCATGTCATCCTTTGCCAGCATGTTGATTTCATCCCTCTCGTGTCTGGCTATTCGGCCGGCTTGGGCTTTTCACCACCACCCAAACTATGAACGTACAGAGCCAACTGGCGTACACCCGCCTCCCCCAAGCGCGGCAGCCATGGTGGCATAACGCCATGTTTGGGATTGCTGATCTGCTTGATCAGCGACGCGCGATCATTGCCATAGAGTGCCAGGGCATCAGCGAGGTTTGGTGCACCAAACTCACGCAGACCACGACCATCCTCAGCGTGGCATGCTGCACAGTTGTCGTTGTAGATGGTCTTGCCAGCAACAGCGGCCTCTGCATTATGTTCCTGACCAGACATCTTCAGAACGTATTCCGTGACGTCCGCAATGTCCTTCTTCTCAAGGATCTCGTCACGCCCAAAAGCCGGCATTTCCGACGTGCGCGCATCCTCATCTTCACTATTGCGCACACCATGGGCAATTGTCGTTCTGAGAGACTGCAGATCTCCACCCCACAACCAATCATCGTCGTTCAGGTTCGGAAAGCCCGCCGCTCCCTGGGCTCCAGAACCATGACACTGTGAGCAATAGACCTTGTAAAGAGACTGTCCACCCGACAACGCATAACGGTAAAGCCGCTCGTCATCGCGGGCCTTCTCAAGCGGCGTATCTATCAGCTTCTTATCCAGTGCCGACTTCGCCTGACGCACCTTGGCAAGTTGATCTTCAACCAAGCCACGCGCCGTTTCGCCTGACACACCAACCGTCGACGTCTCAATCAGCGGAATTGCTGGATAGTAAATGACGTACCCAATCGAAAAAACGATCGTGGCATAGAAGGTCCAGACCCACCAACGCGGCATCGGTGTATCAAGCTCTTTAATGCCATCCCATTCGTGCCCCGTGGTCTGCGTGCCAGAGAGCTCATCGATTTCTCTTGTAGAATTGTTCTCACTAGCCATTGGGCTCATCCTCGCGAAATGGAATCTGTGCCAGATCTTCGGCGCGTTTCTTTGTTCCTGGGCGAAAGTTGAAAATGATCACCGAGACGAACACCACCACTAGGTAGACAAGCCCCCAGCTATCGGCGAGTTGCCGCAAAGTTTCGTAATCCATTCATCAGCCCCTATCTCAGATTCTCTTTTGGCTTGTAGGCATTGAAATCAACCAACGTCCCAAGCATCTGGAGATAGGCCACGAGAGCATCCATCTCGCTGATCATGTTTGGGTTACCGTCAAAGTCTCTGATGTTGATCTTGGCGTACCGCTTCTGCAAAGCCTCGGCGTCATCAGACTCAGGCGTCGCCTGCGCGACAAGATCCTTTGCAGCGTTCTCAATCATCTCCTTTGAGTAGGGCACTCCGAGCGTCTGATTGACTGACAGATGTGTGGCGATGTTTTTGGTGTCGAGCTTACGCTCAAGCAGGAAAGAATAGGTTGGCATAATCGACTCAGGGACCACGTTGCGCGGTCGTTTCAAGTGTTCGACATGCCATTCATCCGAGTATCTGCCGCCGACACGCGCCAAGTCCGGACCTGTCCGCTTTGACCCCCATTGAAACGGGTGATCGTACATGCTCTCGGCAGCCAACGAATAATGACCGTAGCGCTCCACTTCATCACGGAACGGGCGGATCATTTGGCTGTGACAGACATAGCAACCTTCCCGGACATAGATATTGCGTCCGGCAAGCTCGAGGGGTGTGTAGGGCCGCATCCCCTCAACCTTTTCAATTGTGTTCTTCAGATAGAAGAGTGGTGCAATCTCAATGATGCCACCAATCATCACAACGACGAGCGACACGACCATCAAGAGAGTCGCATTCCGCTCAATTACACCGTGCCGATTAAAGAATGACATTGCTCGTAATCCCCATTATTGAGCCGGTGCAAGCTCGCCTGCGACACCACCCATCGGTGCCTCTTTGCGAACGTCGCCACGAATTGTCTTGTAGATATTGAAGGCCATCACCAGTGCCCCAGTGAGATAGAGCAAACCACCGAAGACACGCATGACGTATTCAGGATGAATGGCCGTGACGGTGTCGATGAAGGAGTTCACAAGGAAGCCCTGGTCATCATATTCGCGCCACATCAAGCCCTGCGTGATGCCGGCAACCCACATGACGGCCGCGTAGATCACGATACCAATCGTGGCAAGCCACAGATGCCAGTCGACCATGCGCAGTGAGTAAAGACGATCCCGCCCCCAAAGCCTCGGCACCAGATAGTAGATCGCGCCAAAGGTGATCATGCCATTCCAGCCAAGTGCGCCAGAGTGGACATGGCCGATCGTCCAGTCGGTGTAGTGTGACAGCGAGTTGACCGACTTGATTGACATCACCGGCCCTTCAAATGTGGACATCCCGTAGAAGGCCACCGCGATCACCATCATGCGGAGAACGGGATCCGTGCGCAGCTTGTCCCAGGCCCCTGACAACGTCATGAGACCATTGATCATTCCACCCCAAGACGGCATCCAGAGCATCACAGAGAACACCATACCAAGCGTCTGCGCCCAATCCGGCAAGGCGGTATAATGCAGGTGGTGAGGACCGGCCCAGATGTAGAGGAAAATGAGTGACCAGAAGTGGATGATCGAAAGCCGATAAGAGTAGACCGGGCGGTTCGCTTGCTTCGGAATGAAATAATACATCATGCCGAGAAAGCCCGCGGTTAGGAAGAAGCCGACCGCGTTGTGGCCATACCACCATTGTGTCAGTGCATCCTGCACACCCGAAAACGCTGAATAGCTTTTTACACCAAGGAACGAGACCGGGATGCTCAGATTGTTCACGATGTGCAGCATCGCGACGGTGATGATGAATGACAGAAAGAACCAGTTGGCAACATAGATGTGCGGTTCTTTGCGCTTCAGCAATGTCCCGAGAAAGACGATAAGGTAAGCGACCCAGACAACGGTCAACCACAGGTCAACATACCACTCGGGCTCTGCGTATTCTTTCGATTGCGTTGCGCCGATGAGATAACCGGTCGCCGCCATGACAATAAATAGCTGATAACCCCAGAACACGAACCAGGCGAGCCCGCCACCGAATAATCGCGCTCGGCACGTGCGCTGTACGACATAGAAACTTGTTGCCAGAAGAGCGGTACCACCAAAGGCAAAGATCACCGCTGAGGTATGGAGCGGCCGCAATCTATTGAAATTGAAGTAGGGTTCAAAGTTAAGATCAGGCCAAGCCAGTTGGGCTGCGATAACGACGCCAACCAAGAACCCCACCACGCCCCAGAAGACGGTCGCAATTGCACCGGCGCGGATGACATCATCCATGTAGATCGAGTCTTGCTCCGGTACTGTGCGCAAGTGAACCGGCCGATAATCGGCGCTGCCGATGGTGACCAACATCGACAGAAACAACACCACTGCCACGATCAGACTATGCGCCTGAAACAAAGCATCCTGGGCAAAAATAGATGCGAAGGCACAAAGAACAACGCCCAGCGCAAGAAAGACAGTTAGCGGTCCGTTCGACATCGGCAAATCTCCCCGTCACCAATTCGACTGACGTCGCCGGACGGCCGGAGCGACGCGCCGGTCAAACTAGCCACGTCGATGAAAGCTGACTTTGATCTGGATCAGAGAGATGCCGAATATGCTCGCCTAACCTGAATCTATTTCCTGGAAAACGCCGAAAATGCGAGCAACTGAGGACGGTCCCGAGCAATGATGCCTGAAATTGTCAGAAAGTACGCAGCCCCAGTTCCCCGCTACACTAGTTATCCTACGGCACCGCACTTCTCCACCGACATCGGGCCTGAGTCCTATGCGCGCTGGCTGGCAACTGATCTGGCCCGCGGTCCAGTGTCACTCTATCTGCACATTCCATTCTGTAAGTCGCTGTGTTGGTACTGCGGTTGCAACACCAAGGCCACTCGGCGTTATGAGCCGATTGCTAAGTATCTGGCAGCGCTCCATGATGAGATGGGCCTTTTGAAAGAAACGGTTGGCCACTCGCCGACAATCAGCCACATCCATATTGGGGGCGGATCGCCTGACATCCTTGCACCAGACGATATCCGGCGGCTTGGCGAGGCAATCCGGCAGCATTTCGACCTCAGCAGTCAGCACGAATTTGCCGTTGAGATCGATCCACGCAACGCCAATACGGCCCGCATCGAAGCCTTCGCAAAGATCGGCATCAATCGCGTCTCTTTTGGTGTTCAAGATTTCGATCGCGATGTCCAACAGGCGATCAATCGGCACCAATCCTACGAGGAGACACGTGGTGCAATCGAAACATTTCGCGAGGCGGGAGTTTCCTCGATCAATATTGATCTGATTTTTGGTCTACCTAAACAATCGCGAGAGACCGTTGAAAGCACCGTCGAGCAAGTCCTGCAGATCAAACCTGACCGCATAGCGTTGTTTGGCTATGCGCACCTACCAAATCGCATAGCGCATCAGCGCATGATCAATAGTGAGGATTTGCCGGGAACAATTGAACGGTTCGCGCAAGCCAACCGCGCAGCAAGTCTACTCACCGCCGCAGGTTACGTACGTATAGGACTCGATCATTTCGCCTTGCCACACGACCAACTTGTCACGCAGACAATCCAACGCAACTTCCAGGGCTATACGACAGATGATTGCACGACGCTCATCGGACTTGGTGCCTCGTCCATCAGCCGCTTAACCTCAGGCTATGTGCAGAACGCTGTGCCGACAGCGACCTACATGCGAGAAATCCATGCGGGACGCCTGGCAACCGCGCGCGGCTATCAGCTAAACGAAGACGATCGACTGCGCAGCACTGTCATCGACAATCTGATGTGTCGTTTGGCACTACGCCGCGAACCGCTCCGGCAACGTTTTGGCAACCACGCAGAAGTTGTGCTTGAGGAAGCAGCTGCACTGGTCGCGGCAGACACTGATGGTTTGATCGAACAGACTGAGGATGGCTTCGAAGTAACCGAGCGTGGACGCCCATTTCTGCGCTCGATCTGTGCTTGTTTCGACGCCTACTTACATCAGTCAAAGGCAACCCATGCGTCGGGCATCTAAGTGAATGGAACCGGTGCGATCACTAGAAGGCAGACAATACTGTGCGGATCGATCATGACCCATTCGCCGCTCACGATGAAGCCGGCGCACCCTGAGGAGGGACCATGACTACAGCAGAACGTCGTCCCGATCCGTCTCTTCCCGGAATTCGGAAACTGACATTTGGCGATCTCAAAGATGCTTTGCACCTGGGCCTGTCAGACTTCCGTGCCGCGCCCTCTTTCGGTCTGTTCTTCGCCGGTATCTATGCCCTCGGTGGTCTAATCTTGACCGCTTGCGTCTTGCAGTTTCGAATCTACTGGCTGCTGTATCCGCTAGTCATCGGATTCTCGCTGATCGGGCCGTTTATTGCTGCTGGTCTCTATGACGTGTCCCGTCGTCGCGAACAAGGGCGCAAGCTTGATTGGAGTGGTGTGTTAGGTGTTGTCTGGCACCAACGTCGCCGTGAACTCGGCTGGATGGCGTTTGTGATGTTGTTCGTGTTCTGGGTTTGGATGTATCAGGCCCGGACACTGTTTGCTGTATTCTTCGGCTTCCAAGGTTTTGCGACATTTGAAGGCTTCCTGACCGCCGTTTTAACGACAACCAACGGATGGACATTTCTACTCGCCGGACATTTTGTCGGAGCCATCATCTCCTTGGTTCTGTTCGCCTTGACCGTCATCTCGTGTCCGCTCCTGCTCGACCGTGATGTTGACTTTGTCACAGCCATGATCACGAGTATCCGCGCCGTCTGCGCGTCGCCAATTGTCATGATTTTCTGGGGATTGTTCGTGACCGCCTGCGTTGTGATCTCGGCTATCCCTGGCTTTCTTGGATTGCTGATCACACTCCCAGTGTTAGGCCACGCCACATGGCATCTCTACCGACGTGTGGTTATCCAAAGCGATAGCTAAACACCACATTTTCCCCAAGACGTCAGGCGCTTCCCAACACACCATGTTTTGGTGATTGACGGTCTCCAAAATCGAAACTAAAAGGCGAGGTCTACCTCAATACCGCGCGTTCTTCTCAGCCGCGAGGTATGAGCGAATACCGCTCGATCGTTCTGTGGACGTATCAGATGGTCAGCCGCAATAGCACAATTGGTAGTGCACCTGATTTGTAATCAGGGGGTTGGGGGTTCGAGTCCCTCTTGCGGCACCATATATTTCAATGACTTAGCGATTTATATAGGTGCATTAGCTGGTACGAGCCGTACCAGAACCTACGTCAACAAAATACAAGAGAGAATTAGGTCTTTGATAAGTCAACACCTCGAGAGTCGAAATATCTTAGTGGTGCAGGTCCCATAACTCGAACAACGCCATCGCCTACTCGCACTCGATGATGTAGGCATTTTTCGACGCCAGCTCAGGAGCGATTCTGTTCGGATCCGCAATTCGTGCTCTCACTGGCAATCTACGTTTGAATTCGCACTGCTTCTCGTGACTGGATGTCAGCAGCTGGCTTAAACAAAGTTGCAGAACAATGCCCCGATCTAGCCTATTTATGACCACGTCACTCCGCAGGCAAATGTCTGCCCGAGAGGGTAGAGCCGGTCCATGGGTTCATCGCAATGTTCGTCCATAACCCATCTCTTCTATTTAGCAAAGGCTAACTATTCTGGACTGGATGTCGACTGTTGGCGAGAGCGGACATTGCTATCTGCAACGTTGCTTTGCAGCTATGCAAACAAGCCGATGAGCAACACGGTAGCTAACATCAGTCAGCGGACTTGCACATATACCTCCAACACCGCTGACCATTGGCGACTGAGCTCAACTGCGTTCGGACAGCATCTATGTGATGCGGGTCAACAGTCCGGCAAGCAGGCGCGCGCGCTCAATGAGGCTCGCAACCTCTATGTATTCTTCGAGAGTGTGGGCACCGCTGCCACGAACACCTAGAGAATCGAGAGTCGGTATTCCCAGCGCTCCTGTGAAATTACCATCAGATCCGCCACCCGAACTTTGATGTGTGAGTTCAAAGTCAAGGTCTCTACAGATATCCTTGGCTAAGTCATAGAGTGCCAGTGTGCCGTCGTTGGCTTCCCAGACAGGCCTCGTAACGCCTCGCACGACTTCGATCGTCACATCATTTGCCTCGCCAGCATGCGCTAGCATCTGCTCTATGCCGCGATCGAGGTCCACTTGTTTTTTTGCCATCGACAAGACTTCAGCTTCGCACTCCGAGGATACGCAGTTGACCCACTGGCCAGCATGAATAACGCCAACACTAAAGGTGCAATCGTCCGTGGTCATCTCTTCGATCTCAAGGATCTTCCGTGCCATAGCTGCGATCGCAGAACGGCCCTCAGAAAGCCGTGCGCCCGCGTGACTAGGGCGGCCAATTGTTTTGACATTGAAGCGCGCTATCGCATACCGCCCCGTGGTTGCACCACCATTCTCTTTCGCAGGCTCGGGAACCAGTACTGCCTTGTTCTTGCGAGCCTCCATCTCAATGAGCTCGCGCGTCGAGGGCGTGCCCACTTCCTCGTCCGGCGTAAAGAGTACGGTGATGGGCAATGGCGTATCAATGCCGGCCAACATAAGTTGTTTGAGCGCTTCAACAGCAACAAAGTTCCCGCCCTTCATATCTTGAATACCTGGGCCGTAGCAGAGACCTTCTTCGATGCGCCAGGGATTCTTGTGGAGCGTGCCGATAGGGTGAACCGTATCGAGATGGCCAGAGATCAGGATGCCAGGCTCACCAAAGTCTTTGTGTGGGAAGCGTGCGCGCACGGAACCACCAAACCCCATGCGACCCGGAATACGCTCGATCTCGGCTCCGGCAGATGCGAGGTCGTATGCCGCCAGATCCATCATGCGATCAACCGCGGCGGCATCATAAGTTGGGCTTTCGCATTCGACCCAAGACCGCAAGCCGACAAGCATTGCATCAGTATCAAATGGCAAGGTCGTGAGCATCTTCCAAAAATCCTTGCATGACTTTTGAGGGATATAGGTAGCGGACAATTCTACCTGCCGCATTACACACAGCTTGATTAGTTCGATCAATTGAATTCGGTAGGATGGATTACGATCACATATTTGTCGAAGCAGATCGACTCAAGCGGCCCTGCAGACATCCGTCAACGTTCGTAGCGTTCTTAGTTTCTCAGAACGGAAGAAAAGGTCTTTACAGTTTGAAGTCGTGCGTTCGAGCTGGTTGTAGGCTTGCACAACTCTGCGCGCGGCATAGGCACAATGACAGAACACCCGCGCATGATCTGGTTCTGGGAAGTCAAATAGTACCCATCACTTCGGACTAAACCGTGCAGGGTCTACTGGAGATGGGTCATTACTCTCAAAGAAAATGAGAAACAAGCATCGCAATACCTAGAAACTGTGCATCAACCTGCAGCCTACAAATCTCTGTACATCTGTCACGCCGCATCTTCTTCGAGGCGCCAGACCGGGAACGGGTCGGGTAGGTCGGGAAGTGTGTCAGGCCCAGTTGCAGCGTCTTCAGGCAACAGCGCTGCGTCGAGACGTGCCTTAAGCGCGGGCCAGTCAATACCCGATCCGATAAAGACGATCTCCTGTCGCCGGTCACCCCACGGCTCTTGCCAGTTATTCTTTATGTTCCGCTGCACTCGTGCCTCATCCGGCCAACGCTCCTTTGGAACCGCTGACCACCAAGATCCCATTGGCTCCATAGAAGACAGCACGCCAGCGCGAGAGTACTCGGCCGACCAATTCGGTCGTGTAGCAATCCAGAAATACCCCTTCGCGCGGATGACGCCAGGCATTTCACTTTCCAAAATTGGCTTTATCTTTTCTGGAACAAAAGGCCGACGAGCCCGGTAGACGAAGCTTTCGACACCATATTCCTCAGTCTCAGGGACATGCTTCGCAAAGCCGTAGAGCTCCTTCGCCCACATCGGATGCTCCTCTGCGTCTTCAAAGTAGAAGAGCCCAGTGTCCATGATCGCATCAGCAGGCACATCAGAGTAATTGGCCTCGATGATCTTCGCGTCTGCATTCAGGCTGCGAATGATTTTTCGCGCCGCGTCTGTCCGTTCTGGTCCTGCGTCCGCAACCTTGTTTAAGATCACGACGTCAGCAAATTCAATCTGATCCACCAACAGATTTACGAGCGTTCGGTCATCTTCCTCGCCAAGCATTTCACCGCGATCGCGCAGGAAATCACGACTTGAATAGTCTTGGAGTAGGTTCATCGCGTCGACGACTGTCACCATCGTATCGAGGATCGATACATCAGACAGGCTCGCGCCCTCAGCATCGCGGAAGTCGAATGTCGCGGCAACCGGGAGTGGTTCAGAGATTCCTGTGGATTCGATTAGCAAGTAATCGAACCGACCCTCTTCAGCGAGACGTCGCACCTCGGCCAAGAGGTCATCACGTAGCGTGCAGCAGATGCAGCCGTTCGTCATCTCAACCAGCGTCTCGTCCGTACGGCTAAGCTCGGTATTGGCGTGCACAAGGTCAGCGTCAATGTTGACCTCGCTCATGTCATTTACAATCACCGCGACGCGACGCCCTTCACGGTTATTCAAGACGCGGTTGAGCAAGGTCGTTTTACCAGCTCCGAGGAAGCCGGAGAGAACAGTAACGGGTAGGCGCTGACTGGGTAGAATCATGGATTTCTCGTAGCTATCTGAAGAAGCGGTCGTCTACCGCAGCGAGAAGGAGAACGATCGCTTCAATGTACTTATGGCAGGTTCGCGCAACTCATCACCATAATGGCTCATACCAATGCGTTTTCGGGCACCCTCATAACCGCCCCTGATGCTAAGAAGCGATGTCAAATTACATATGTTATATCATGACAATTAGCAGTACGGTCAGCCGTGATCAAGGGTTTTGCAATCTGTGCTGAACAGGAGCCCGAACTTCCGTGTTCGGCAACGATGCACACGGAGACACACTATCCTTTTTACCTCCGCTCTGACGTCGTTGGATTCGGTCCCACAGCCATTGTTAGCCGTTGAACATGGCCCTCGGTGCTCCAGACGCGATCCCTGCTCGCTACCACGTGGGTGGTTCGTGAAGTTTGAGGACTTGACCTTCTAACCCGGGGCCTGCGGCCGGATAGATGTCCGTAACGATACGATCATGGCCCGGCACAATGAGATCGCGGCTCCCAGCCAGTTCGCCTATCCTTCGGTAGCCTTCGAGCATCACGAACATGTCGTAGAAGATGGCGAAGGGTCGTTCCTTGTCAATTTCCTCGAACAAGTGGATTGCATCAGACGCAAGAATGACCCAGCCACGCTTGGTGTGGATACGCAGGATTGCTTGCCCGCGCGCATGCCCACCAATCAAGATAAACTCGAGACCAGGGGCCAACGTGACGTCACCACGATGGAAGATCAGACGACCGGCGTACAGCAAATCGATGAGCGCTTTGACGTCATCTTGATGATAGGCCAGGCGGAATGATGGATGGGTCATGTCCCGGCCGGTGATGTGCTCCATCTCAACATCCTGGATATGGAACTGGGCCTTAGGATAGTCGTCCATCGTCCCTGTGTGATCGAAATGCGCATGCGTCATGATCACGTCGGTCGCTGCCGCTGTATCAATACCGATCTTGGATAGCCCTTCGCTGGGATGGCAGACAAACTGATAGTCACGCCCCATGCGCTTGGCATGCGCCTCTGTCATGCCCGTATCAACAATCCAATTGCGGTCCGGGCCTTTGATCGCATATGTAAAGAAGTCCAAGCCCGGTATCATCTTCGCGTTGTCACCATCTACGAATGAGTGTCCCTCTGACCTTAGTTCCTGGGTCGCATAGCGAATGGCAAAAACTTCATACTCGGGTAGATCTGACATGATGCACTTCCTTGCAAAGGCCGGTTGAACTGTTAGACGAAGGTAGCTGACCTAGAACAGCACTTTCAATAATGATTGGTCGTAGCTTGTCAGGTTGAAAAGCCTCGATCATATTTGCGTCCGCGGATGCAACAGGCTGGCAAGGCCTGCTCGCAAGAAGAGCTTAGTAACAAGCCGCAGCTAATGTGGCGAAGGAGAAGATCTTGGCGTTGCTTACGTACTTGACAACCACGCACTTTGATTTCGGTGCATTGCAAACCCTGCCGAAGGTTCTCAAGAGGGCCGGTGTCAGCCGACCATTGATTGCGACCGACAAGGGTGTTGTCGCGGCCGGTATTCTCGAGACTGTTCAACAGGTCCTCGGACAAGACTTTCCAGCGGCAGTCTACGACGAGACACCCGGCAACCCGACCGAGGACGCAACCATCGCGGCACTTGAGGTTTATCAATCGGCAAACTGCGACGGTGTAGTGGGACTGGGTGGTGGCTCGGCAATGGACCTTGGCAAAGCCGTTGCCCTGCTCGCAGGGAGTGGCGGAGAACTGTCGACCTACGACCCACTGGCAGGTGGTAACCGCCACGTCAAAGACATTGCTCCAGTGATTGCAGTGCCAACGACCTCGGGCACGGGCTCGGAGGTATCCATTGGCTTTGTCATAGTGTTGAAAGACGGACGCAAGATCGCTTTTGGTGGTCCCCGTTTCGTCCCAGTCGCTGCGATCTGTGATCCTGAGCTTACGATCGGCCTTCCGCCTGCGATTACTGCCGGTACAGGCATGGACGCCATCACACATTGCATCGAGGGCTATCTGTCGCCGAGCGTGAACCCACCGGCAGATGGGGTTGCCCTGGATGGTCTTTGGCGCGGCTGGCGACATCTTGAGCGTGCGGTATCAGACGGCGCGGACCGAGATGCACGCTGGGAAATGATGATGGCCTCGACAGAAGGCGCCCTTGCCTTCCCGAAGGGTCTCGGCGCCGTCCATGCCATGAGCCACGCGCTTGGACGTTTATCGGAGCCACGTCTGCATCATGGAACGCTCAATGCAGTCTTGCTGCCAGCGGTAATCCGCTTCAACGAAGCCTCTGTACCTACAGAGAAGTATGACCGCCTGCGGAACGCAATGGGTCTTGCGGTCGGAGCGGATCTGGCGGCTGAGGTTGAACGCATGAACAAAGCAATCCGTATGCCTACGGGCCTCTCAGAAATGGGAGTTGAAGAGAGCATGATTGCGGGATGCATTGACCACGCACTTGCAGATCTCGCCCATCGCACCAATCCGCGTCAGGCAACGGCCGAAGACTATGAACGGCTCTATCTTGAAGTGCTTTGAATGGGCAGCCTTTAGGAGCGCACCTCAGCAACTGGTGTGGCAACGCCTCAGGTTAACGTGGTCTGCGATCTCGACTCGTGCGCTTAAGCTCGGGGACATTGCTTCGGCTGTATCCGTGTTAGATGGATACCGTCGCCTGTTCACGTCTGATGCTTTTGATGCTCCGTACTCTAGTTCGACTACTGCACTCTGCGCACCGTATCATCGCCATGTGATCGACGTTTGAATTGTCGTCATGAAGGATCCAATCAGATGCCGACTACGAAAGCCCCGAAGATCTCGCAGGCGGTGGGCGACCTCGGTTATCTGTATGATTGGAAAGGACAGGTTTGGCCAATCCTGAAGGCAACTCCAACACACGTCTTCACCGACAGCCCCTGGTTTCGAGAAGGCGCAGAAACAGAAGCTAATTGGCGCATGCTTGAGCTGAAGTTGGTCGGCAATGGAGAGCTGAGTGATGGGCGTAATCTTCCATACGATCCGCGATGCCTGCCACTAGCGCGATCAATTCATTGGCCCGAAGCGCTCGACGGCTTCGGCCCCTACTTGATCAATGACCCACTTCAACGGGAGCAAGTGCAAACGACTACCGATCAGCTTGCGGAGCCGCACCGCGTACTCGGCGTTACTGAGACTGCAACAGTCGACGAGATCCATGCGGCGTTCCGCATTAAAGCGCGCGAGCATCACCCGGATGCAGGTGGTGATCCGGCGATGTTTCGGCGGCTGGTTGAAGCACGCAATGCATTACTGTCTTGAGAACTGTTCACTTGTAGTCTCGTCACCGAGTTCTCCTCAGCGCCTGCTTTGTGGACTTCGCACTGTTGGTGCGATGCAATAGAACTGGTCGCAGCTATGGCAGGAATGATCATCAGCGGAAATCAGGATCCACCGGGTTGACCGTCTATAGGATGTAGATGGAGCGCGCGGCAAACATTCGCGTCACGCTCCACCTCTGTTAACCGCGGCGAGCCATTGGTCAGTTTTTGTTTAAGGTTTCACGTTGTAGTTGATCTCGACCGGTGTAGGCCCGGTGAGCGGGCCAATCAACTGACGCATCTGTAGACGGAAACGCTCGACACGGTCGCGATTGAGCATCCATCGGAAGAAGTCTGCAGGAGACGTATTATGGTGCTGGACCGACTTATAGCCCGCCGGTGCTTCAACATCTCCCCGCACAGGGAACTGTAGCCACTTGCCCTGGAAGTCTTCGGAGAGCATCCAGTTTAGGTAGAGCTTTGCCGCTGATTTGTTCTTAGCTTGAGTTGGAATGGCAGCACTCTGAAACCAAGTTAGGAAGTAGTCATTTTTAGGCAGCATGAATTGCGTTTTGCTGTTGGTCTTAGTCGAGAATGCCCAGAACGTCGTGAAACTCGCGCCGTACCAACCTTTGTTGATGGCGACGTATGGCATAGCTGTACCGCGGACCCACTTTGGTTTGGTGGCAACCAGTTTTTCCAGATAGCTCCAGCCATAGCGCTGTTTCAGATTCCAAAACTGATAGAGAACGGCGTCGTCATCGTGGGGGTAGGTCAAAATCACTTTCCCCTTAAGCGCAGGATTTAGATAATCCATGGCATCCCGCGGCGCATTGCCTTTGCCAACCACATCAATGTTGACGAAGTTGCTGAACGTTACGCCATAAAGACCAGTCCAACGTCCATGCGGATCTTTGTGATCAGGGAAAACCTTGTCCCAATTCTTTGGCTTGTAGGCCACCAACAATCCACGATCAGCGTAATAGTCGAAGTCATGCAGTGTCTGAAACTGAATGATATCGGGTACGTTGGTCTCACCGCCGGCCGCGCGGGCATTGTCGTAGCGGGGCGCATGATTGAGACTGACATCGACCGTGTGCGTGACCTTAATCTTTGGAAACCGCTTCTTGAACATATTCAGATAATAGTCGACTTGGTCAGGCTTATCTCCACCGGCTCGCAGGACGAAGTTTCCTCCCTCCTGTTGAGCTGCAGCGTAAAGCTCATCAAGCGAACGAGTTTCGATATCGACGGCGGAAGACGGCGTAGCAAATGTCACGCAAAGCGCGGCTGCCCCAATGGTAGTTCGTAATCTCATGATCTGATCACCTCAGGATTAAGTGTGGCGCACCGCTTTGGGCGGCCCACTTGAGTTTGGGAACCGGTTGGTGAGGATCAATTGGCAGGTTGTGCAATCCATGTTTGCACTGGCGCACAAATGTTTGGTGGAAGCGCAACTATGATGCGATTAGGTCTGCAAATACCCTGGCTATTGCATTTGACGCAAACTCGAAGAATGCATGCACACGTGCGCTGCGACGGACGTCAGGGTGGGACAAGACCCACAGGTCCCATTGTAACTGAGTGTCCGGTTCCTCAATTCGTACAAGCTCTGATGCCCTCTCTCCCAGGTAACAAGGCAGAACCGCTACTCCCTGCCCGGACCGCACATAATCGAACACGCCCATCACTGTGTTGACGACCGTGCAGGGTGCTTCAATTGGCATGCGCCACTTCGTGATTGTGCTCATAGGGGACTGACTAAGATCGCGATCCAGTCGCACCCATCGCCGGCTCTGCTTTGGCAGCCGCTTTACGGAGGTCCAATAACTCTCATGGGCGTACGTTGCGCAGATGATCGGCGCAACCTGTCGGCCAATCCAATGCTCGGGTGGCGCGGTTGTTGGGCGAATAGCCACGTCTGCGTCGCGTTGCATCAAGTCAAGCGCGCGCGACTCTGAAATCAAGCGCAGATCGATCTCCGGGTACTTGGCTTGGAACTTAGAAAGCACCGGCGTCAGGAAGTACAGCAATGAATCTGTAGTCGTAACTGTGAGCGCCCCTTCCAACCGCAGGTCTTTACCGCCCAGTTCACGCTGAATGCCGTTGAGACCATCGCGAAGATCAAGTGCGTTGCGATAGAAGTGCTCGCCAGCAATCGTCATGACATAGCCGTGGCTGCGGCGATCAAACAGTCTCACACCAAGTCGCGACTCAACTCCCTCAATGCGACGAAAGACTGTTGAGTGGTTGACATTGAGAGCTCTGGCCGCTGCCGAGAGGCTTCCCGTTTCACAAACTGCCAATACGAAGGGTACGTCACTCCAGTCAAGTGTTTGTGCGTTCATGCACAGTGATCTCGCTAAACTTGTATGTATTGTTGCAAACAATAACAGCGCAACTGAAGGCAATCAATTGAACTCAGGTGTCCATGCCTGTGCGTCTGCGCAAGGACCGTTTTCGATTTTGGGCGATACCAACGCCTTCCTCCACGATGCATATCGATACGGGTCAGCAATCAGGAGGCGGTATGAACAAGACGCTAGAGCTCCCAATCCGGTCAGGTCAGAAGCCCAATACAACAAGTCGTTTGCCACATTCGCAGCTGGACCAGCACGGACCCGATGATGTGATCCAAAGCCTCCACGATTGGTGTTTTTCATTGCTCTGGGTTGAGAACGAAGATAGCGGCATCTCAGTCCCTGGCTCCCGCGCCTTGGTCCTACACGAAACCCGGAACTGTAATCACGAAGCGTTCATGATCGGCCGGGAATTCGCACACATTCATCCTCATCCCGACAGCGGCAGCATGCACCTAAAACTGCCCCAGGATGACGCCATTGAGGTTATCAATAAGGGTTGGGGCGAGAGCCATTACCTCGTTACGCAGGGTCATTTTCCAATTGGCCTGGTCATGGTGTTCTCTCCGCGTGATCAAGAAGAATTGGAAACGGTCAAGACGATTGTCACCCGGTCTTACAAGTACGCTACGTTAGAACAGGACCACGTTTGATACTGAATGTCGGCTTGCTGGACTTCGCTGATATGGCGTCTAGCTGACAGTCGGTCACTAGTACTCTCAGCGCTGCATAGCCGACCACCCAGCACCCAGTTAGCTTTGATCAATGCCGGACATCGGATGGGCGAAGTGACGATGTTGAGGAACTAGTCTGCTGTTTGTGAACCCACGCCAGGCGCAGACACGATACTCTCAACAGCATGCTTGTTAAGGTGGTTTGGTGGAGGAGGGCTCTGTGGCCGTCCGAGGTTCCAACATATCCTCCAAAAACCAAGCAGCAAGTTCATTTCGGCTCGTCACACCGGCTTTGCGATAGACACTCGTTGCCTGCTGACGAACTGTCTTCTCACGCGTTTCCCGCAGTTCTGCAATCTCGCGGAAAGAGAGCCCCTTCAACATCATGATCACGACATCCTGCTCGCTTGGAGTCAGCTGCCAAGCAACGAATTGCTCCTGCATGACGGCGCGGTATTGGTTGCCAAGCTCCTCGGAGTGATTGTCAAGCTGAGACAACCGACCTCGGCCTCTCTCCAGTTGTTCTCGCAAGCTTCTCAGCTCTTGCTGTTGAAAGATGTACTCAGCAGCTAACAAAGCCAATACACCTGCGCTTATGAGGAACCTGAT
Organism: Hyphomicrobiaceae bacterium; assembly: GCA_965247245.1. Lineage (GTDB taxonomy): Bacteria > Pseudomonadota > Alphaproteobacteria > Rhizobiales > Hyphomicrobiaceae > Tectiglobus. The sequence goes on from CBDFGV010000003.1 coordinate 907,158, forward strand.
CAGATCGTACGCCATCGATCCGAATGCTTGACCGTCAGAGATTTCGAGGAAGATTTCTAGGGCGCTTGTCCCAAGAACGAATAGTACGAACGCCGCAAGCACTGCACGTCGATACGAGATTTGTTCTAACGCGCCGAGCATGGCACCCCGCTTCAATTTTCCATTGTATTCAAGATATTAGCATTAGCCCAACTCCTTGGCTACGACCTAATGCTGGATGCGCCGAACCCCTCGATACGGCGTTTGCCGGATGGATTGTACACCTCATTTCCCTTTAGGCCATCGGATGCTCAGTCGTTCTGTTAGACGCCAAGAGCAACACTAAAATGGTCCGACAAATGAGAAGCTCGACACCGTCTGAAGGTCAACATGGACTGCCAGCCAAGACGTTGCACTGGGGCACGGCGGGCTTGATTGCGTACGGCTATTTGAGTGGTGTTGAGGACGTTTCGGAACTTTCAGACCCAACACGGTTCCGCTCGGAACTTCTCTTTGCCGGTTTGCTCGGATTTCTCCTGGTCGCACGCTTCTTGTGGATGCATCTGATCAACGGTCACACCCGACTGCCGAGGCAAGCCCCAACTTGGGAGCGCGCGCTATCGCGATGCGCTCACCTGGGGATGTATTTCGGACTTGCCATGGTCATCGCGTCGGGTTTCGCGATTGCACTCGGTGTCGCTAGTCCAGCGCTCGGTGCTGGGTTTGTATCCGTGATGATTGGGCTTCATGAGGTTTCGCTCGACATGACGGCGCTTCTTATCACCGCGCACATCCTCGGCGCGCTCTGGCACTTGCTGGTCCGAAAGGACGGCGTGTGGGGATCCATGATGCCGGCCTTGGGTCCCAATACTCACCTCATCGAAAAGGAAGACTAGAATGCATCGATATCACAGGCCTGCTCTTGCAGGAGCTTCGCTGATGGCGGCTGTGCTGCTGGGAACGGCATCTACGTCCAACGCGGAAGATGCGGTCCATGTTGAGCGGAGCATCCCTCTCTCTTGGGCGCTGGTGGCCGCGACACGCGCATCCGAAGTCTGTCTCGAAAAAGGGTTCCGGACAACAGTAACGGTTGTTGATCAACGAGCACAACCGCGCGTCCAACTCATGCGCGAAGGTGCATTTCCGCACTCGGTCGACACCAGCCGGCGCAAGGCCATCACAGCGGCATCCCGGCGAGAGCCAACAGCAAAGATTGAGGCTGAGAATGCGCACGAGCCTACACTCGGTGCCGTGTTCAACGAAATCGGATTGATCACTCTCTCGGGCGGGTTGCCTATTCTTTACAAGGGCGCCGTCGTTGGTGGAATTGGAGTATCTGGGGCTCCTGGAGAGGATAGCCAAGGGCGAGACCTCGATGATCTTTGCGGTAAGGCCGGGCTCGCAGCAATCGCAGACAAGCTCCAGTAAATGATCGAACTGCAAAGGTCTCGTCTCATGCGGAACTTCCATCTATCTGGACCTCTAGCTCTTGCAGTAACCGCAAGCGCAGTAGCACTGAGTGCGCCGTTAGCATCATCTACTGAACTCGAAGCGGTTGCTCGATCCGCAAAATACGCAATGAATGGCGTGGCCGTGACTAAGACAGGTCGAGTTTTTGTCAGTATCCCGCAATGGACCAAGTACAAATCTCCATCGATCGCCGAGATTAAAGACGGCAATATTGTCCCCTATCCGGGCGGCAGCTGGAACGCATTTGACCTCACACACGCAAAGGATCGCTTTGTGAATGTCAATGCCGTTCATGACGATGGTGCCGGCTCACTCTGGGCCGTCGACTATGCTGCTCCCAACTTTGGACACACCGTTGATGGCGCGCAGAAACTCGTGCGCATTGACCTTACAACAAACAGGGTCTCCCGCGTCTACCGGTTCGACAAAACGGTATTGCCGAAGGGGGCGAAGCTCAACGATGTGCGTGTCGATGCAGCGCGCGGTATCGCATACATCTCCGAGTTTGGAGTTGGTGCGATCATCGTCCTGAACACGGAAACCGGTAAGGCATTCCGAGCGCTCGACCGGCACTACTCGGTGCGCGCTCACCCGGATGTGCGGACAACTTTCCTCGGCAAGACATTTCGGACCCACTTTCTGCAGGTCAACGACATCGAACTGACAGCGGACGGTGAAACGCTCTTCTATCAACCGACCGGAGGGCGCGTGCTCTGGAAAATCGCGACGGACAGGCTGATTGAACCGGCAAGCAATTTCGAATTGGAGCCCCATGTTGAAATTGCAGGGAAGTCGATGACAATTGGAGGCATCGCACGGGATGCCAAGAATCGGCTCTATCTTGGTAGCGTCCAGGACAACGCAGTCTGGTTGCTTGATCCGGCAACGCAAAAGCGGCGAAAACTTCTGCAAGATGAGCGGTTGCTCTGGCCTGACGCAATGAGCATCCACAACGGCTATCTCTACATCCCTGCACCGCAACTGAGGCTGCTGCCAAAATTCAACGATGGTAAGGATCGCACACGCGGTGAGTTTTCCGTCTATCGCGTGAGACTGCAGTGATTTCAGCCTTGAGCGTCATGTCTCACAGAAAATGGATTCACAAATGACACGTTTTGTTACTTCGGGTCTGCTTTCGCTGTTGATGATAGCAGGAGTGATAAATCCTGTGGCGGCAACAGATCGTGCGCCGGTTATCTTGGGAACTGCAACGCCAGGCGGTGGATTCGAGCTCTATGGTGGTGTTTTGGCCGAGTTGGTCAACCAGACGGACAAAACGTTAAACGTGCTGGCGCGCAACACGCGCGGTAGCCGGCAGAACATCCCGCTATTGGAACAAGGCACCCTAGATATTGCTTTGGTGGCCAGCCTTCCAGCACGCGAGGCATTTGAAGTGATTGGCCGCGCCCCGACAAATCTCAAGATTATTTCAGCCATCTATCCCACTTTCGGCGCCTTCGCCGTTAGAGCTGATAGCACGGCCACAACGTTCTCCGATCTTATCGGCAAGCGGGTTGCCTGGGGAACAAAGTCATCCGGGCTGACACTCTTGAGCAAGCATGTCACCGAAGCGCTGAAGTTGAATCCGGATAAGGACTTCGATGCAGTGTATTTGGAGCGCGCTGGCCACGGGGCTCCTTTGGTCCTGAACGGGGAGGTCGCCGCTCATTGGGGCGGCGGCGTCGGTTGGCCCAATTTCACCAAGATCATGCAAGCGGGTGGTCGTCTCGTTGGTCTAACAGATGAACAGGTTTCCCAGGTGAACGCGAAGTTCCCTTTCCTTCAACCACTCACAATCCCGGCTGGTTCGTATCCCGGTCAAGCAACAGCTTTCAAAACGATTGGGTCGTTCAGTTTTCTACTTGCACGTGCGAATTTGCCTGATGAGATTGCCTATCAACTCGCGAAGGCGATACATGCAGCACAGCCTGAATTGGAGAAGCGACTGACGCAGGGTCGGGACACCTTGCCGAAGAACACTTGGAGCGCGGCTGGCAGGCCGGAACGCATACATCCGGGCGCACGCCGCTATCTCGCTGAGTTAGGGCTCAAATAGATATCGGGACGTGTGCTTTGGCATTACTGATGCAACAGACTTAAAACTCGATCGCAAACGAGAATTAGTGCGATCCCCGAGCAACCAATTAAGTCCGGTTAGTGGACTTTGCGTCGTTGATGCGTCGCAGAGATCAGCAAAGTCCACAAGTCAAACCCTATGCGCTCACTAGCACCAGTTGTTCAAAGTGTCCGCATCGGCCATGCTTCAAAACGGCAAACTTGAAAAAGACGTTGAGGATTGGAACATGCAAGTGAAGACGAAATTCTGTAACTCAAGGACTCTTTCAGGCCGCCAAAGCAAGGCTTGTAGCTTCTGAACCAACTAGGTACCGAGCGCTGCCCTTTGCCACGGATTTATCGCTATGACCACAGTCCTCTATCTCTACGACGGACCAGTTGAAGATTAAGCCACGGCGACGGGCCTCTTCCTTTGCAGCGCGGTAGAAGTGACGTCCTCTCGCAAGCCTGTGTGGACCCTGAGCAAGCGCGCCTTGCGTCTGACGCAGTTCGGGATCTTGCGTCTGGGTATCGTCTTTGCCCAAGACGATCGTAAGGGGAGTAGCAAACGCGCTTTTCAGTTTTATTCTTTGTGGAGGCACATCTGCGATGCCGTATGGCATGGCGTGATCACAACCGGGCACAGTGTACCATCCGGCGTTGGCCGCGACAGCACGGTAAATGCGATGCCCTCCCTTAAAGATCAGATATCGATGAAGAAACTGCGCACCGGCCGAGTGACCATAGATAGCTACTTGGGAACGTCGATGGTTGTGTTCCGAGAGGACTTCATCACAGAGTTTTTCAAGCGCTGTAAAGGACCAAGCGCTTTCTCCCAATGGCATCCCATCCTTTGCATACATGTTGCCAAGGTTATAACTCCGCGCGCCAGGCCAGTGGCTCTTGGAAAATCGCGGTACGATCAGTAACGAGGAGCAGGCCTCGGCATACGGCATCCACGAAGACAAATAGAGTCCGGATGCCCGCGTTACACCATGCAAGATCACAAGCGCCGGTGCATCTCGATTGTAGTTGACCGGCTCATATACAAATGCGCTGACCTCTTTGTCGGAGACTTCTCCCTTTACCGGGAAACGGAATTCGGAGAGTGCGCCGAGACGCTGCTTTTGGATCAGTTCAAGTATTGCCATTGATCGGTTTTCCCTCGCCACATTCGAACAATTCAATTGTCTGCTGACAACGCCAAGGCGCGGCTCATATTCCATGCACGTGTGAAGACGATTGTCTCACAGAGAGTACTTTGGCTTTGCTCGGATACTTGAGAGAGGACTTCAAAAAAAGCTGGAATAGGTTTCGGTTAGTTCCGTTTTGGTGGTGAAGCTGAACCAGTAGAAACCAGAGGAAATGGATTATGATTACGATGCTTCACCCAGCCCGCCTTGAAGGCATCAAACGCTCTTTTGTAACGCGCCGCGTGCCGTTGAGCGCAATCCGCGGCCTGGATCAGGACCCTGGTCAACTGACTGCCGGTGATATCGTGCTGGCTCGTGTTGAAGAGTGTGGTCAGCACCAGAAGATAGAGTTGCCCTGTGGGCGCCGCGCGGTCATGCATCCTGGTGATGAGATTATGGTCGCCTGCGGAGCGCGATACGCTCCAGATCAATTTCATGCCGAAGCCCCCTCCGGTCTTGGACCGGCAAATCTGGTTGCAGCCGGTGGCATCGCGGGGCTGCAACTCTCTCGTAACAGCCGCATCAAGGATGCAACCCGGATCACAATTCTGGGACGCTTCGTCGATCAGAACGCCCGCCCCCTCAACGTTTGGGACTTCAGGCTTGATGCTCGTCCGAGTGCGCCCGAAGTGCCGGTCATTCTCGTTGTTGGAACATCCATGAATGCTGGTAAAACTGCGACGTGCGCGGCACTGCTTAAGGGTATCAGGCAGCAGGGCCTGCAGGCCGGTTATGTCAAAGCAACTGGGACAGGGTCCGGAGGCGATATCTGGACGCTCAAGGATGCAGGTGCCAATCCTGCCTTAGATTTCACGGATGCAGGTTTGGCGAGCACTTATCGACAATCCACACATACCTTGGTTGATCAGGCAGTTCATCTGCTTGACGCGGCGGCGGATGAGGGCAGTCAGATGACGGTCCTAGAGATTGCCGATGGCTTGTTACAGGCCGAAACCGCGGCATTACTGTTGGAGCCAAAACTGAAGGGCAGAGTTTTGGGCACTGTGCTAGCGGCCCAAGACTCCATGGGTGCAGTTGCCGGTGTCAACTGGCTCCTGGAAGTAAGCCATAATGTTCTGGGCATCACTGGCGCATTCACGCAGGCACCACTGGCGATGAAGGAGTTTGCATTGGTCGCCGGCATGGAGCCGTTGAGACTCGACGAGATTAGCTCCGGTGCAATCGTCAGTGGCATCTGCGAGGACCTGCAGAAACACAATGTCATCGCTGCCCCGAAAACGGGTGTTGCCTGACACACAAAGTTCGAAAACTCGGAAGGCCCGCCGTATCAGCCTTGCTGTGCGGCGACCATTACGTCTTGCATCATCCATTCCATGGAGAGTGGTCCTGAATGTCGAATAAGGGACTCCTACCACGCCCATTTCGCAGACAAAGGCTATCAATTCTCGTGAGCCTTTTGCTCAACGGCTTCTGTCAGGCGCTATCGGTTTTGACGATGGCTTGGTTGTTGTCCAGTGGCCTGACGGTGGAGGACGGAGTCATTCGGATTGCACCGGTAACAGCGGTGAGCCTTCTTGCCCTTGTAAGCGCTCTTATCGCCTTGCGCACATCCGAACGAGCTTCGGCCGAACGGCTGGGGCAGCTCTATGTGACATCTTGTAGAACGCGCCTCTATCGGGCGCTCGCGTCGCAACCGGTTTCAGGCGCCCCAGTCAGCCGGCTTGGATTGAACATGACGCGCATGATTACAGACCTCACCGCGTTGAAGAACTGGGTTGGTTACGGCATCGCGCAATTGGCAGTTTCCGCTATGTCGTTAACCGGGATCGTTGCAGCGATCTTCTTTGTTAGTCCTGTCTTGGCTACCGCGGCAGCCAATACGATAATGCTGGTGCTGGTTCTGGGAACCTCGGCCAGTATCTATCTTGGCATAGCCATCAGATCAGCCCGTCGCATCCGAGGAAGGCTGGCTGCCAATGTTGGCGGCCAGATGCTGGCGCCACGTTTGGCCCAGCACTTTCAGCGCGACCAGCGAGAGAAGAAACGGATTCGTGATCAGAGCATCACAATGACCAACGAACTCTCGCGATGGCGAGGAATTGCGGGATTTATGCGCTCATTGCCAGATGCGACCTTCCCATTAATCGTCGTCTCGCTGGGATTGGGTGTCTATTTGCAAGCAACACCAATATCGCTCGATGCCGCCGAGCTCACGACAACCTTTCTGCTCCTAGGTTTGCTTGTGTCGCCACTGCGAAGCATCATGCTGTCCCTCGAATACTACATGGCCTATCGAGAAGGTCGGTACCGCCTTGAGACCGTTCTGGGGCGCTACGAGACGCGAGATCGCGCTCACAATCCGAAGATTGATGAGCGTCCCGGAGCCAAAGTGCTCTCATTTCAAAGTGCTTGGCCGGGTCACGATGCTCCGCTCACGAACGTGTCACTTGCGCGAGGTGAGACTGCTCTGCTGACCGGAGTGAGCGGTAGTGGTAAGACTGCGTTCATGAATTTGATTGCAGGACTGAATGACTCGGCTCATCCGGAATCGCCTGTTTCGCAAGTTGCAATTGACCAATTCACGATGGACAGCATGTCAAGGATGCAATGGCACGCCAAGACAAAACTCGTTTCTCCCAAGCTGCCACTCACTAAGGGATCGTTGCGGCGAAATTTGCGGTTTGGCTCACAAGATCTAAGTGACAAGAGTGCCGAAACTATTCTCGCGCGTTGCGGAGTATCGCTCGATGACGATCATCTGAACCGTGGGTTGGACACGCGCATTGCGGACGGTGGTACGAACCTACCGGATGACCTTCACAGTCGAATCCTTTTGGCGAGGGCATTGGCGGCGAAGCCGGGTGTCCTGCTGGTAGATCATCCTCAATTTGCAATGCAGGGTGAGGCCCAGGATGCTTTAGCGAACGTTCTTAGTGAGGGCCAAGTTATTGCAATCGTAGCGGCCCCGAGGCAGGCCAGTTGTGCGAGGTTACCAATTACCAAAGTCTGGGAACTAAGTGATGGTCGCTTGGTCGATCTGTCTACGGCTTAGAGCGGCAGGGAGAAGCCAGCTTGTTCGCTGTGATTGAGCGCGCTAGCCCGTAAAAGACCCGGACGGTCCGCTCTCACTTTTCCCAGCGATCCAAGAAAAGCACGCCACCTCTCTCAAAGACAGACAGACAGACAGACAGACAGGTTTCCCCCTCCGGCGGATGATTAGGATTTATTAGTTTCCCTGGGCGGACTCAAAATCCTGGTCACGACATCAATCCAAAGAGCGCTGACGATGCGATAAGAAGAGCTTGGCCAAAACATACAACGCGTGAAGAGACCTTGCTCGACCGAACCCCTGGGAGGTTCAGCATTATTGTTGTCACAACTAGCGCTGCTATTGCCGGAGGAATGAATGCCGCTGTCATCTCCCATCCAGAGGCCGCGACCTGGAGATAGGAAACCACGACGATCGAGAGGAATAGACAAATGCTGCTCACGATGGACAACACCTGAAGCAGAGAGTTGGTATCATAGGTCGCTTGGCGCACGGCCGCGACAAGGCCAAGCAGAAACGCCATGCATCCAACGGGAATGAGCAGCAATAGCGCGAGCTGGACAATCGTCATGTCTTCGAGCCATCGAAGGGTGAACGCGGGTGTATCGCGTTGCAAGTGCGTGCTGTCGACCCAACCCGCAGAGCCATCGTGCTCTACCAGCCTCCAACGGCCATCCTTCGTCATGAGCCCCTTAGCTTCGATGCCGCAACGGTTGTCTGCGATCGTTCCGACGCGATGTTCAAAGTCACCGGCATAAGCGCGCAGGCTAAGTGTCTTCCAGCGATCAACACCCACTACGCAGTAAGTCGCCTCCCTGGGCGCAGTTGTCTGAACTGCCACCGCGGTCAGAAGCGCTGACAATTGAATGACAAGCGTTCCAGCCATTGCTCCATGAGGAATCAGGGCCGCGACTCCAGCAACGAGCAACGTCAAGAGCAACGGGATCCGCAAGCCGTTTGGCTCAATAGCTTCCTTAGACTCTCTTTTGAGGTCATACGATATGTCGCTTATCTTTTCACGAATGTATCGGGCGTGAACCCACCCCTGCAGGCCTCCACGCCGCAACAAGATCCAGTTCCCGCGATACCTTTGCAGCCCCAGCCTGGCCGTGAAGTTCCGGCCATCTCCATCTTCGGAGGCCAGCTCCAAGCCCAGATGCTCAAGACCGCACGCGCCTCCTGATAGACGGCCAACCCGCCGACTATACTTGCTTGGTTTTGAGCGAACATTGACTCGACGCACCGCTTCAAGAACGCAAAACTCATAACCGTGAACCCGTTGCGTCGGCATATCTTGCGCAGGCGTACTTTGCACGGGCGCATTGGAAGGGAGCATCACGCTGAGCAAGAGAATAAAAAGGACTGTCACTGGCCCAAGCGAAATCCTCACGAAGGGCTGTTGTATCATGCTTCTTCCGCAAGCTGGTTGACAGACGGGAGGTCTCGGTAACTAGAGCCAAGCGGCTTGACGCCATCCAGCTACCTCAGCCTCGGAGATACTGCAGAACCATCGCTCTCCGCGGGAGCGGGAAATCGAGATCTTGGAGTAGTGTCGCGCCCAAGGCAGATAGTAATGCCTCTCCCCTCGCCTCACATCGCCTTTAATCGGACAGCGATCACGTCTCGAGCGAGCTGCGCTCGACCACTTCCTGGCGCGAAACGCGGCTGGTGTCTCGCTCTCCCCGCCCCACATGCCGAGCTTTGATGCCTTGGCACCGTTCTGAAGGTCAGCATAATCCGTGTCGTGTGTCCCGACGGTGTGCGCCAAGCCTCTTCGGACGAGCTCAGCTGCAATATCGGCTCCATTCAATCGACACTTTGCTCGCGCCCGATCGTCTGAGCCTTTCGCCAATACTCGGCAGTTGACGGTTTGTCCGCGCGTCATCCTGCTGAGCGTGCGAGCAACTTGTTCACCGCAACGAGCAAACCTTCCAGTACGGCTTCGGCAACGCTGATAGGGCTCCGGCGCATCAATGCCCAGTAGTGCAACCGTCGAGCCACCAACGCGTAGAAGCCGTCCGCCGAGAACTGTAACCGGGCCTTCTATCTTTTGTTCTGCCACGGCAACAATTCCACGATCGGCGAGCTGACGATTACGATCAGCATGGAGCAGCAAGTTCGCTGCGTTGACACCGAGAGCTCCAGCGACTGCCAAGACAATGACTGACAAATGCAGTCCGTAGGTTCTTGCTAATTCGATAATCTGGTGCATGTCTGCTGTTTCTATCGAGACACTCTGACGGTCAGCGATTTTTCTATGGAGCAATCTTGCTGCCTTCTTGCGAAACAGTTGCTTCGAGAGCCGGGGCAACCAATGCGGCGAGTGCCGTCGGCAGCTGTCAAACGGGTTACATTTCCGAATTAGTTGGCATAGCCCTAATGGCTATGCCCTATCATGGAGAAGCCGAACTAACCCTGAGCCTTCCAGCCATTTTCGAGCAGGCCTGCTTCCGTTTTGGGAGCGAGCGTTTCGCCCAGTCCAAGCATCTTGACGAGTCCGTCGAGCGCATCTTTCTCCGCTGCACCAGAGGGGACGAAGTTCCCACCTTGAGCATCAGCCATCTCCACATGAGCAGCACCTTCCACAACCCAAGTGGCGTCCGGACGCCGGCAGGCGATTGCAGCCGCTTCGGGTAGCGCATCATCTCGCGACTGTCCGCGCAGAATCTCAAACTCTCGGCAGTAACGTTGTCCGCGATCTGCGAACGTACCGATGATTGTCATGAACTGTTCGTCGCGAATACGAAAGACCTGCCCACTTGGGCGTTGCTCCAGATTTTTGGCAACCGCGGTTTGAACGGGCAATGGACCGAGCCGAACATGCTGCGTGCCGGCGGGCGGTGCCGCAGTGTTTAGAAAGTTGGCTCCAACGGCCAGACCGACAGTCAGCGCAATCGCCGCCGCAGCTGCCATGCCGTAGTGTTCGAAGCGTTTCCAAACTGGAAATTTGAGGATTTTTCGTTCGTTCTGCTTCTCAGCATGTGAGCGAATTGTCTCAACAAGGCGTTGAGGTGGAGGCTCGTTCATCGGAGCTGAATACGCAGCCGCAGTTAGTGCCGCAGTGCGCTTGTAGTCTTCAACGAGCTCCCGGGCCTCTGGGTGATCTCTGATGTATGCCTCGACCTCTTCGGCAGTTTCAGCATTGAGTTGCTCGTCAGCATAAGCCATGAGGATTTCGTCGGTGATGTGCACGGTCATACGGGCCTCGCTATAGGTTCGGCGCTACTGCCACGCTCGATAGCGGCCGCCAATTTCTTTCTGGCTCGCGAGAGCCGGCTCATGATTGTCCCTATCGGGACTTCCAATAGGTCTGCTGCTTCCTGATATGACAGCCCTTCCACCGCTACCAAGCTCAGGACGAGCCGCTGTTCTTCGGGCAACCGCTCAGTTTCAGCTTGCACGATTTCTAGGTCTCGCCGTGCTTCTGCACCCTCGGCAATGCGGGTATCAACAGCAATCATCTCAATTGCCTCCGGATCGTTAACCACGTTTCGTCGCTTGTTGGCCCGCAAAAGGTCGATCCAAGTTGTTTGCACGATCCTGAACATCCAGCTGTCCAAACGGCTACCTGGTGTGTATTGATGAAGTCGAGCTAGTGCTCGCTCACACGCGGCCTGGACAAGGTCATCAGCGTCGTCAAGCGAGCCGCAAAGCGAATATGCAAAGCGGCGCAGCCTGGGCAGAATTGTAATCAAGTCCTCGTGAACATTCTGGGTCATACGGAACACCAACATTGTTGTCGGACTGATAACGAGCACTCAGCGCATCCATTCCACCCAGTTCACCAAAAAAATTACATCGTTCGCAACGACTAATCGAAGTGGAATAAATTACCTTCGCTTCCGTTTTCTAGTGTCATCACTGCAATGAGATGTTTGAGAGGCTGAAATGAAGATCCCCCAGATTGCATTCCTATTGTTCTGGACAGCTTTCGCCATCAGTTTCTCGGCAGTGCCCTCTCCGATCGGGTTTTTCGCCGATGTCACCTCCGCACTGGCTGACGACGGTGATGGAGATGGCGACGGAGATGGTGATGGCGACGGAGACGGAGATGGTGACGGCGATAGCGATGGTGACGGTGGCGGAAGCGGCGGAGGTGGCAGCGGTGGAGGAGGATCCGGTGGCGGCGGCGGGCCTGGTGGATCGATAGGAGGTGGTGGGCCCGGCACTTCCAATTTCCCATTCTTTCAATCCACTCCAAGCTACCGCAGGAGAGCACGTCAAAGGGCGCGAAGTACCCGCCGGCGGCGGGCTCGAGCGGCAGCTCGACGTAGAGCCTCTCGTCGCATCCGGGAGATCCTGGTAACCGGACTGTCGGATGCTGCACTGAGCAGACTGACGCGCCGAGGGTTTCGTGTTCGAGGTGATCGACGGAGCGCTTTGTTGGGAGCCCGCATCACGCGACTGCGTTTGCCGAGGCGCCGCGGCTACCGCAGTGGATTGCGGCTCGCTCGTCGCATCGCCCAAGGTGTTCGCGCAGTACGCAATACTAACTACAGACGACCGAGGCGAGAGCGATACCGACCGTCTGGCAGCCGTTGCGGGCGCGAGTGCACTGCATTTCGCTTAACGAACTGGACTGACTCTCTGACAACCTGCTCAACGCGCGTAAAGTTGGGAATGATTGATACACAGGTGGACGCCAAACATCCCTCACTACAGCTGGCCAAGATTGAACTGCTAAATACATCGAGAAAGGATCGCCGTCGTTCGACGAGCCGTCACGGAACCGCTGTTGCAAGTTTGCTCGTTGGTGCTCAGCTCGACGGCATCGCGGGTGTACTGCCAGGTTCTACTCTGATCGCGGTGAATGCGTTCCACCGCACACGGCGTGGCGATCAAGCAGATACATTCGACCTCATAAGCGCGCTTGATGCGCTACGCGAGCGCGGTGCCAGTGTGATAAACATGAGCTTGACAGGCCCTAAAAATGCACTGCTGCAAGATGCTGTTGCTAACTCACAAGCGGCCGGAATATTGATTGTTGCGGCTGTCGGACACCCCAGTAGGTCCGCCGGCTACCCGGCAAAATATGAGGGCGTCGTGGGCGTATCGGCCGTCGATTCAAGGTTGCGCGCTTCACGCCGATCTGCGCGCGGTGCGCACGTCATGTTCGCCGCGCCAGGCGTCGGGCTTCCAGCAGCGGTGTCAGGTGGGAAGATCCGCTTGGTGACAGGCAGTTCGTTTGCTGCGCCATTTGTTTCAGCAGCGTTCGCACTTGAGCTTGCAGCTGGTAAATCACGCGAAGATGCACATAAAGCATTGAGTGCGGCAGCTCGTGATCTTGGGGCCAGTGGACGCGACGCTGTCTACGGATGGGGCTTGATCCAGTTTCCGAGTGGGAAGCAGTGCTAGGCTCTAATGTTGGTCAGCCACAATGCACCGATTGAGTGGCTCACGCTGTTAGCTTCCGCTGATTGATCAAATCCGAGTTGGTGCTCAGGGTCCAAGCACGTTGCCTTCGTAGCACCAGATCCCCAACTGCCACCGGTGTTCAATAGCCGGTTAATCAGCAAGTTGGGCACGAGACTCCAACGCAGGAGTGGGAGCGAGCCTTCTCAAGAATGAGCCCGCTGATTGTTCGTCGTGGGCTGGATTTGCGGCACATCTGGTCCTTAAAACCAGGCAAACGCCGTGACCCTCGCAACAGATGGCAGGTCTTTTTCGATCTTGAACGCGAGTTTTGACTTACAACACGCGCGTTCCAGCCGATGATGAAACCCGGGGAACCAGCGCCTTCACCAGATTGGTCATTTCCAGAATACCAATCGGGCTGCCGTCCTGCATCACCACGTAAGAGTGGGTCGTGTCACCGCCCGAACGTGCGATCATGCTCTCAAGCGTATCATCAGAGTCGACTTCGCCGTGCGCATCGCTGGGAACCGCACCATTAAGCGGGGTCATGATCGATCGAACGCGCAGAACGCGCGCACGATTGATGTCGCTGACGAAGTCTTCGATGTAGGGATCGTTCGGGTTGAGCAGAATGTGTTGCGGCTCGCCCTGTTGCACGACCTCACCGTCCTTCAGGATCACGAGATGGTCCGCAAGTTTAAGAGCCTCGTCGAGGTCGTGGGTAATAAAGATGATTGTTTTGTGCAGGTCTTTCTGTAGTTCCAACAGCAGATCCTGCATATCAGTCCGGATAAGCGGATCGAGAGCGGAAAACGCCTCATCCATCAGCATGATCGGTGAGTTCGACGTCAGCGCACGGGCAATGCCGACCCGCTGCTGCATACCACCGGATAGTTGGTGCGGATAATGTTGCTCAAACCCACTGAGGCCAACCCGGTCCAGCCATTTGGTGGCTTCGGTATTGGTTGTGCTTTCCGCCTCACCACGTGTCCGCGGTGCCAGGCCGGCATTCTGGAGCACCGTGCGGTGCGGCAGTAGAGCGAACTTCTGGAACACCATCGACATCTGCGACTGACGAAGATCGCGCAACTTGTCTTCCGGGTAAGACATCACGTCGACGCCGTCGACCAGGATTTCCCCCGCGGTCGGCTCGATAAGACGATTGAGGTGGCGGATCAGTGTCGACTTGCCCGAGCCGGAAAGCCCCATGATCACGGTGATCTCGCCATCACCCATATCGACGTTGATATCGCGCAGACCCAGGACATGACCCTCTTTCTCGAGCAGGTCAGCCTTGCTCATCCCGGCCATGACATGTTCCAGAGCCATCTGCGGTTCAGGTCCGAAGATTTTGTAGAGGCTCTTGATGACAACCTTGTTTGAATCGTTCGTCATGGCTCGGCCCTACTGCTTCTGTGATGTATCGATGCGGGCCAGCGATGCCTTGCTGACCCGGTCGAGGATAATGGCGAGCAGAACGATACAGATACCCGATATCAGTCCGGTACCAAGCTCCAGGTTACGAATGCCGCGCAACACAAGAACACCGAGGCCAGGAGCAGAAACCAGCGAGGCGATAACAACCATAGCCAGGGCCATCATGATGGTCTGGTTTACACCGGCCATGATGTTCGGTAACGCCAGGGGTATCTCAACCCCGAACAGTTTCTGTCGCGCCGTCATGCCAAAGGCATCCGCCGCTTCGATGACATCCTTGTCGACTAGTCTTATTCCGAGGTCGGTCAGACGTATCACCGGCACGATGGCGTACATAATGATTGCAATGCCATAGAGCTTCGGCTCGGTAACGTCGAACAGGAAGATGAGAGGTATCAGGTAAACGAACGACGGTAATGTTTGCAGCATATCGAGAATAGGTATCATGACTTTCTGGAAGCCATCATTCTTCGACATGGCAATGCCCGTCGGCACGCCAAACATGATGCTCAGCACCGTACAAGTGAAAATGATCGATAGCGTTTGGATCGCGAAACTGTAGTGATCAATAAACGCCAGAAAAAGAAATGATGCGGCGACAAACAACGTTATCGACCAGGAGCGGGCAACAGCCTGAACGGCCAAAAGGATCAGCGGTATCAAGATCCACCACGGCATCGCTTGGAACGTATAGAGCGCGCCATTCAATATCCAGCTGAGTGGTTGGGTGAGAGGATCAAGAACAAACTTCAGTGCATCTTTGACTGCGAGGAATACGCTCTCCACACCGGCAGTCATGTCACGCGTTCTCGGGAAGGAACTGCAGGACGCATTGAGATTGTCTAACGATGGAAACGGCAAGTCCCAAATGGATGTTTCTGCCTTTTGCCCCCTCGCTTTTGCAAGCAGGTCAGCCATACTCGTTGTGCCGCCCGAACCGCCAGTATCGCCGCACCATTCGCGTAGGCCGAGGGCGTCAAAAAAACCTTTATATGTACTCATAACTTACCGCCCCTCCCGACGGGGCTGAACATTGCGCCTACGAGACCTGGATTTGACCGAGCAACGATAGCAGGATTTACAGAATGGAGAGCTGAGAGAAAAATGCAGGCGCCCTCCAGTAATCGGATTGCGCCTGCACGATCTTAAGCGTTCGGCTTACTTAATGATGGCTGCCAACTTCTTCTTTGCGTCAGCATTCAGCCAGTCAGCCCAGACCGACTTGTACTTGGTCAGGAAGTGCACCGCAGCTTCTTCGGAAGATGCTTTGTTGTCTTTCTTCCATGCCAGAACAGAACCCATCTGCTCGTTGGTGAATGACACCTTCTGCATCAGTGCCATCACTTCAGGGTTCTTCTTCGCCATGCCTGTCGTGACAACGGAAATCACGCGGCTTGCCGGGTAAGACGAAACGCCTGGCTTCGCGCACTTCTTGCCCTCGGCATTGCACTTGTGGGCAACGGCGTCGTGCTTGCCGATCGCGACTTTGACCATCGGATACTTACCGAGTATCGCAGTTGGCGCCCAGTAGTAACCGAACCAAGGCTTCTTGTCGGCGTAAGCAGATGCGATCGCTGCCGCCAGAGTTTCACCAGAGCCGTGGTTGAAGACTTCCATTTTCTTGTCGAGGCCAAAAGCTTTGATCAGGTTGTCGTTGATCTTGCGGCATGCCCAGCCGTCAGGACAGTTGTGGAAACGTCCGCCGACAAGCTTCGGATTCTTCAGGACATCCTCAACCGTTTTCAGTTCTGGGTGCTTATCCGCCAGATACTTTGGAATCCACCAAGCTTCAACACCGCCGTCAGATAGAACATTGGCAGCAGTCTTCACTTTGCCAGCTGACTCGAGCTTTCCGTAAGACGGTGTCGAGTTCACCCAGAGCTCAGTGACGATATCTGGCTGACCAGTTTCAGCGAGGGACGCAATCGCAGTTGTTGTCGCTGATGGCACCTTCTTAACTTTGCAGCCGTAGCCCTGCTCAAGAATGAAGGTTGCCACGCCGGAAACGACCTGAGCGGATGCCCAGTTCATCTCGGTCATAGTGACTTCACCGCAGTCAGCGGCGTGCGCCGTTGTGGAAAGCATGGAAACGGACAACGCGCCCGCCATGCCGATCAAAAGTTTTTTCATGCCTGAATTTCCTCCCTTTCAGGTATCCGTTTCGAGGTGTTTCTTTGTTACCTGCGACGCAGCACTATGGCCCGTGTGACCTCCCCTTGTACACAAAAATATGTTGCATTTGCGCATTCAAATTGTATACAAATAAAATACACCTATTCAAGTTCTGACTGTTCTCACACGATCCTCAGTGAGATGTTTTTGTCGTTAAAGTCATGAAATCAGACCGCAAAAATCACTGTTTTGACGACTTAAAAAGGCGCGTTCTGCAACTCGAGATCGCGCCGGGAACGCCGTTGGATGAAATGGCGCTGTCCGTAACTTACGGGCTCTCACGAACACCTTTGCGTGAGGTTCTGCAGCGTCTGTCTGGTGAAGGCTACGTCTTCATCGCCGCTAATCGCGGCGCCAGCGTTTCGTCTATGGATATGAACATCATGCGCAGCTTCTTTCAGACTGCGCCGTTGATCTACTCTGCGGTATCGCGGCTAGCCACCGAGAATGCGGTTTCGCACCAGATCATTGCTCTCAAGAAAATCCAGTCCCGGTTTCGCAAAGCTGTACGGCAGGATGCGACGACCGATATGAGCATGCTGAACCACAGCTTCCACGAAGTCATTGGAACGATGGCAGGCAATCCTTACCTGCTGCCAAGCCTTAATCGGCTACTGATTGATCACACGCGGATGAGCCATCGCTTCTATCGTCCGCGACAAGAGGCCGGCAAGCAGCGTGTTCTGCTCGCATGTGACCAGCACGAAGCGATGATCGCAGCTATTGAAGCGGGGGACGCGGAGCGTTCGGCCGAACTGGCGTTGCAGCATTGGGAACTCTCGCGCAGCGAAATCGAAAAGTATGTGCAGCCCGATCCGCTGCCGATTGAAGGTCAGTTTGACGATTTGGAGAAACGAACCAATGCACTTTGACGGCATCTACACGCCGATCGTAACGCCTTACACGGAAGCTTTCGAGATCAATCGAGACGCGTTTGCGGAGACAGTCGAGTTTCTGATCAAAGCAGGCGTCTCCGGCATTGTTCTGGCGGGCACCACCGGCGAGTACTATGCACAATCGCCAGAGGAACGTCTCGAAATGATGCCGTTCTGTAAGGAACTCATCAGGGACCGGGTCCCATTGATCATCGGGACCGGTGCGATGCGAACTGATGACAGTATCATGTATGCCAATGCTGCCAAGTCAGCTGGCGCTGATGCCTTGCTGGTTGCGACGCCGCCTTATGCCTACCCAACCGGGCGTGAAATAGCACTTCATGCCCTGGCAATTGATCGCGCCGCCAATCTACCGGTCATGCTCTACAACTATCCCGGACGCATGAGCGTGAACATGGACGAGGAGACGCTTGATCGTCTTGGCCGTTCGCCCAACTTCTGCGCGATCAAGGAGAGCTCCGGCGATCCCAATCGTCTGCACATGCTGGCGCGCGATTATCCTCACATCCAGTTGTCCTGCGGAATGGATGATCAGGCCTTGGAATTCTTCGCCTGGGGCGCGCGCTCTTGGGTCTGTGCCGGATCAAACTTTGCGCCAGAAGCCCACATCGCACTCCACAAGGCCTGCGCTGTCGAAGGTGACTTCACAAAGGGCCGAAAGATCATGTCGGCCATGCTGCCATTGATGGCGGTGCTCGAACAGGGCGGCAAGTTCGTCCAGTGCATCAAGCACGGCCTCACGCTACGCGGTATCGAAGCAGGCCCGCCGCGGCGACCGCTTCACCCCCTGAACAAAGACGAAAAGCGCGCACTGGCGGAGGTAATATCCGCGATGAACGCCGCGCTCCTGCAAATCGAAAATGAGGCAACCGATGAGCAACCTGCTGACTCGGCAAGAATACTCAGCTATCGCCGAGGAAATTGATTTTCCACGGTCGGCATTCATCGATGGTCGCTACCGTCCCGGCAATGGCGCCCCTCTGACATCGGTCAACCCTGCAACCGGCGATGTCATCTGCGAGATTGCAGCATGCAACAGCGATGACGTTGACTTCGCCGTCGGGAAGGCGCGACAAGCGTTCGACGAAGGGCGGTGGTCTAGGCAGCATCCCTCGGCGCGCAAAGATGTGCTGATCCGCTTGTGCAAGCTCATAACCCGCAATCGACGTGAGCTGGCGGTCATCGAGTCACTGGAAAGCGGCAAACCCATTCGCGATTGTGAAACCATCGATGTGCCGGAAGCCATCAACACGATTAAGTGGCATGCCGAGGCGACCGACAAGATCTATGATCAGGTCGCTCCCAGTGGGGAAGATGCACTGGCCATGGTGGTCCGCGAACCTATCGGCGTGGTCGGCCTTGTCCTGCCCTGGAACTTCCCGTTGCTGATGCTGGCCTGGAAAACTGGACCGTCTCTAGCGGCAGGCAATTCGGTGATTGTTAAACCAGCCGAGCAGACCAGCATGACGGCGCTGCGCGTTGCAGAGCTGGCATCTGAAGCAGGGCTGCCACGCGGTGTTCTGCAGGTCTTGCCCGGAGATGGGCCAACCGTCGGACAACCCATCGGGATGCACGCCGGCGTCGACATGGTGAGCTTTACCGGCTCAACAGAAACTGGCCGGCGCTTCTTGCGCTATGCGGCCGATAGCAACCTCAAAAAGACGGTTCTGGAATGCGGCGGCAAGAACCCAGCCGTCGTGCTCTCTGATGCCGAGAACCTCGACCTCGTCGCTGAACACGTCGTCAATGCAGCGTTCTGGAATATGGGTGAGAACTGCTCGGCCAACTCCCGCCTCATTGTGCATAAGGACGTCAAGGCGCCTTTGCTCGATCGCATGCTTGCACGCGTGCGCGACTGGAAGACCGGAGATCCGCTCGAACCGGGCAATCACCTTGGAGCTTTGATCGATAGCGAACATTGTAAGAAAGTTGCTGACTACATCTCGGAAGCAGGTCGTAAGCCGCTGACAGGCGGCAAGGTTGAGGGGAACTTCATTCAACCGACAATCTTCGATGACGTGGACGCACAAAGCGCACTGGCTCGTGAAGAGGTCTTCGGACCGATCCTTTCGGTGATAACCGCTGGTTCCGATTACGAAGCCATCCGCATTGCCAACGATACATCCTATGGCCTGACAGCCAGCGTCTTCACGGCTAACGCAAAGCGGGCGATCCGCGCCGCACGCGAGCTCAAAGCCGGCACCGTGACAGTCAATTGCTATGGTGAGGGTGATATCACCACACCGTTTGGCGGCTACAAGCAGTCTGGCTTCGGCGGGCGCGACAACTCTCTCCACGCCCATGATCAATACACGGAAGTCAAGACAATCTGGGTGGATCTTAGTGACCCGGCATCGGGAGATCTCGTCCAATGACCGAAGCGGCAACCGGCGAAAGCAGTGAGAGGCGTGGCAGGCGCGGCGGGCGTCAGGCACGCCGTGAAGTTCGGACTGACAGAACGGCAACAATGTTGCCTGCGCTGAAACGCAATCTTCCTCTTGTCGAGCCCATGACACAGGAGCAGATCGAGAAGATCGACGAAGCGTCCATGCGCATTCTGGAAGAGATCGGTGTGATCTTTCGTGATCCGGTGGCGCTGGCAGACTGGCGCAAAGCCGGAGCTGAAATTCGCGACGACGAACGCGTGCACTTTGATAGGGGACTAATCCGAGAGCTTATCTCTTCGATCCCATCTTCGTTCACCTATCATGCCCGTGACCCCGCCAAGAGCCTGCCGTTCGGAAACGACCATGCCATCTTTGTCCCGATGACGGGAGCTCCATATCTGCGCGATCTTGATGATCAGCGCCGCGGGCCGACGCTGGATGATCTCGCGACCTTCCATAAGCTTGCGCACGTTTGCCCCGCCTTGCATTCCAGCGCACACCATATTGTGGAACCGATGGACCACGTCGTGGCGCATCGTCATCTACGCATCACGTACTCCTCAATGAAGCACTCGGACAAAACGTTCATGGGCATGACAACCTCGCC
The DNA here is from genome assembly GCA_965247245.1 of Hyphomicrobiaceae bacterium. GTDB lineage: Bacteria > Pseudomonadota > Alphaproteobacteria > Rhizobiales > Hyphomicrobiaceae > Tectiglobus. The sequence continues at coordinate 927,719 of CBDFGV010000003.1, forward strand.
CAAGAATGCCGAGGACGTCCTTGATATGTGCGCCATACTCTTCGGCGACGAGTTTATGGAAGACCACCCTGTCGTCACCGGCAATTGCAATGGCAATTCGCCGTTGGTGTGGGATGAAACAATGTTAGGTGCCAAGCGCGCTTTCTGCCGGCGCAACCAACCTGTTCTGTGCTCACCTTTCGTTCTCGGTGGTGCTAATACGCCGGCTTCGACAGCACCTGCAGTAGCTCAGCTCAATGCCGAAGCACTGTCTGCGCTGGCCTACACCCAGGTCGTGCGCAAAGGTTGCCCGGCGATTTACGGTCATTACCTTTCGACGGTCTCAATGGCATCCGGTGCGCCGATGGCAGGGACACCTGAGATCAGCCTGATGAACTTCATGATCGGCCAGATGGCGCGCTACTACGACGTGCCGTGGCGAACATCGAACACATTAGGTGGTGCCAAGACGTTCGATGCACAGTCCGGTTACGAAAGCGCATCCACTTTGATGGCCGTGATGTTGGCAGGGGCTAACTACCTTTGGCATTCGGCCGGTTGGAACGAAGCCGGCATGCATTGCTCAATCGCCAAATTCGTCGTTGATGCCGAACAATGTGCCATGGCCTATCGCATGACCGAGGGCGTGCGCTGGGACGACTTTGATGAAGCCCTGGAAGCCGTTCGTGATATTGGACCTGGAGGTCACTTCCTCGGTCATGAACACACGCAGAAGAATTTCCAGCGCGCCTTCTTCATGCCGAAGCTGTTCGACAACAACTCGATCGAACAGTGGATTGCCGACGGTAGCAAGGAGATCAACACGCGCGCCTTGGAAGAAGCACGCGCCATGCTGGAGGCCTACGAAGAGCCCAAACTTGATACGGGGGTCGATGAGGCCTTGCGCGATTACATTGCGCGCCGCGAACGCGAAATCCCCGCGGTCGATGCATTGAACAATGAGTACTAGTGCAGCAGCCGCAAGACGGCTCTCTGGACGCAAGGCACTGGTAACAGGCGCAGCCGGTGGTATCGGTCGAGCCATTGTGGACCGCTTGAGACGAGACGGTGCATGCATTGCTGTCGCCGATCTCGACGTATCGCAACTGGATGGTGACGTCAGCCTGCCCGGCAACCTCATGGACAAAAACTATTGCGATCAACTGCCGAAGCAGGCAGCGGACGCATTGGGCGGCCTCGACATTCTGATCAACAACGCCGGCATCATCAGGCGTGGTGATATCACGATGACCAGTGACGACGATTTCTCGGATAGCATGGCGATCAATGTCGAAGCACCTTTCCGTCTCTGCCGTGCTGCGATCCCGATCATGTCGGCGAACGGCGGTGGTGCCATTGTGAATACCGCTTCTTGCTGGGGCCTGCATCCAGGGCCCAATCATCCTGTCTACGTGATGTCGAAGGCGGCCGTTGCTTCGCTGACGCAGTGCCTTGGTCGTGACCATGCGCACCAAGGCATCCGCGTCAACGCGGTCTGCCCCAATGAAGTCGATACCGGGATGTTGCGATCCGGTTTTGCAATTCGAGGCCTCGACGTGGAGCAGGGTGTTCAAGAGCTCGATGCCACCGTCCCGCTCGGACGGATTGCTCAACCGGAAGACATCGCGGATGTGGTGGCTTTTCTAGCCAGCGATGACTCGCGCTACATGTGCGGCGCTCTTCTCGAGGTCAACGGGGGTAAACCTGTCGGATGAGCAGGTTTTCAGGCAAAGTTGTTCTCGTGACGGGAGGCAGTAGCGGGATCGGTGCAGCCGTTGCTGAAAGGTTCCACAGCGAGGGTGCGCGTGTTTTCACGGCCCAAAGAACCAGCGCCCAGTCGCCAGGACTTGAAAGTATCGAGGCGGATCTCAGCGACCCAGGTGTGCCAGCTGATGTTGTTGCAAGAGTCTCCCAAACAGCCGGCCAGCTGGATGTGCTGATCAACAACGCCGGTGTCATGCATGAGGGTACGGTCGAAGAGACAACCCTGGATGTTTGGCAGCAAACACTCTCGATCAACCTGACGGCGCCTTTCCTATTCTCAAAGCATGCGCTGCCTTTGCTGCGCAAGGGAGGTGGCGCAATCGTCAATATCGGTTCCATCGAAGGGCTCGGTTCTAACCCGCGGCACCCGGCCTACGGTGCATCCAAGGCCGGTCTCCATGGACTGACGCGAGCCATCGCCGTTGACCATGGTGCCGATGGCGTGCGGTGCAATGCGGTCGCGCCTGGCTGGATCGACACGCCACTCAATGCTGATTTCGTACAGTCACTCCCTAAGCCTGATGCGTTTCGCGAGCGCATCAAAACAGTGCATCCGGTCGGCCGAACGGGTGTCCCGGATGAAGTCGCGTCACTCGCTGTCTGGCTGTCCTCGGATGAGGCGGCGTTTGTAACGGGACAAATCTTCACTGTGGATGGCGGGCGGACCGCCAAGTTGAGTCTGCCATGAAAGTCACACGCCTTCCCCGCGATCCTGGCCCCGCTGCTTGGAACGCTATTCTGCCACCGGCCGAACGTTACCCCAGCTGCGGGGGCAAGCAGACCGCAGACGTGGTGATCGTTGGCGGTGGCTTTGCCGGATTGGCCGCGGCCCGTCGGCTGCATCAGCTTGCTCCGGATCTCAAGATCATAGTGCTTGAGGCGCGGCGCATTGCTGAAGGCCCGTCCGGGCGCAACTCAGGCTTCATGATCGATCTGCCCCATCACTTGTCCTCCAACGACTATGCCGGTGCCCTAGAAGTAGATCGCCTGCAGACGGAGGCCAACCGGCTGGCCATCCAATTCGCGAAGCAGGCCGCAGAAGACTATGGAATGCCGGAAGAAGCGGTTCGGCCTGTTGGCAAGATCAATGCTGCTGCGACCGATAAAGGGGATCACCACAACCAGGATTACGCCAGGCATCTTGGCGAAATGGGCGAGCCCTTTGAGCTTCTGGATGCCAAGGCGATGCGTGAGCTGTGCGGCTCGCAATACTACCGATCCGGCTTGTTCACACCCGGAACGGCGATGCTTCAACCGGCGCTGTACAGCCGTTGCATGGCCGACGGTCTGCACCGCAGTGGCATCACAATATTCGAAGACAGTCCAGCAATCCGGTTTGAGCGCAACGGCACCGGTTGGGCCGTGGCAACCCCGAATGGTGAGGTTTCTGCGGGCACTCTAGTGCTGACGGTCAACGGGCACATTGAGAGCTTTGGCTACTTCAAGCGTCGCCTGATGCACATCTTCCTGTTTGCTTCGATGACGCGGGGGCTCTCCAGTGAAGAGATTGCGAAACTCGGTGGTGAGCGCAATTGGGGCTTCACGCCGTCTGATCCACTGGGAACCACCGTCCGTCGTATATCGGGAACTGGTGGCGATCGGATTGTCGTGAGGAACGGGTTCTCCTGGTCTCCGAATAGAACTGTTAGCGACAGTAAGCTTGATCGGGTCTGTGCGCGTCACGACCGGACATTCACCCAACGCTTTCCCGAACTGGCAGGCGTTGACATGGAGTATCGCTGGGGCGGACTTCTATGCCTCAGCCGTAACGACGCACCGGCCTTTGGTGAAATCGAGAACAACGTGTTCGCTGCCTGCTGCCAAAACGGTTTGGGCACCGCACGCGGCACACTCCATGGCATTCTGGCCGCCGAGCAGATTGTTGGCGAAACTTCGGAGCTACTTCAACGCACGCTCGCCCAGCCTGATCCCATCAAACTGCCGCCCGAGCCCATTGCATCCATCGGAGCCAACTCGGTAATGCACTGGCAGGAGTTCCGCGCTGGAGCAGAACTGTAACCACTTTGCTTGGGCGCTTACCGTAGCAAAGTCTGGCCTCAGACCACACGCGATCGTATGGTTCTGTTAAAGTGCCAACGATTGAGCGCCGTTGCAAACGACCAGCGTGATCAGCCCGGAACGGCGGCTCAGAGATCACGCTTAACAGGCATGGCAGTTCCAAAGAATGAGCGCGTTGCCGTTAGCCTCGTAGGCTAAATAATGGCATGGCGAACGCGCGCTGATACCCACTCGCTGATAACGACTGTTGCGAGGATCACGAGCAGTATTAGCGAGACCTGAGTCCATGCCAGGTTTGAAATGGATGCGTCCAATTGAAGGCCCAGACCGCCTGCTCCAACTAGACCCAAAACTGTCGACTCGCGAATGTTGATATCCCACCGAAAGACAGACACACCGGCGAAGGTTGGCAAGATCTGCGGTACAATTCCAAACGCTAGCTTCTGTGTTCCGCTCGCCCCTGTCGCCTCGATTGCTTCAACCTGTTTCAAGTCGATCTCCTCAATCGCCTCGTAGAGCAGCTTGGCGCAGAAGCCGACTGAGCGCAGACCAATCGCGATAACACCGGCCAGAACACCAGGTCCGATGATGGCAACCAGCATAAGAGCCCAGATAAGTGAATTGATCGAACGTGATGACACGATAACCAGCAGCGCGATAGCACGAACCGTCGGATGCGGTGTGGTGATACGGGCTGCCAGGAAGGCGATGGGAAAAGCAAAAATCAGTGCCAACAAGGTTCCCAAGGTTGCGATGTTGAACGTGTCCCAGATCGGCAGCCAAAGGTTGTCCATGTATGACCACTTTGGCGGCACCATGCGTGTTGCTAGATCGGCTGCCTGGGTACCGGCATCCCACACAAAGGCCCAGATTGTCTTGTCGGAAATGAGCTTCCAAGCAAAAGCGACAATGGCGAGGCCGAGCAACCAGCCGCCCCAGACAAGCCACTCCGTAGTTGTCGTTCTGAGTTTCCAAACTGGCTTATCAGGTGTTCCACTGACCGGCATTATTGTACCCACTTGCGAAGATAGCCGGATAGGTATTCCAGCACCATGACGATGGCTATGATGGTGATGAGGATGGCAGCTGCCGTTTGGAATTCGTAGCGGTCGAAAGACGTCAACAGAGTTGCGCCTATACCGCCCCCGCCGACAATTCCGACGACGGCAGATTCACGAAAGTTGATGTCCAGTCGGTACATCGCGAGACCAATCATGCGAGGCGCAACTTGTGGCTGGACTGCGTAGTTAACCCATTGGAACCAGCCTGCCCCAGTCGACCGAATAGCCTCTGCAGGAGCCGGGTTCATGCTCTCAATATCTTCGGCCAGCAGCTTGCCGTAAAAGCCAATCGTTGCAATCGACAGTGCCAGAAAACCAGCAAAGGGACCGAAGCCAAACAATTTGACGGCAAAGATGGCGAGGATCACTTCAGGGAATGTTCGTGATAGAGCGATAACGCCCCGACAGAAGAGATAGACGGGTGTTGGCGACAGATTTTTGGCGGCGCCGAGACCAACCGGAATAGAAAGCGCAATACCCGCAACGGTCGAAATTATGGCCATCCAGATGCTCTCGAGCAGGCCATCAACAATCGATTCCCAGCGACTGATGAAATCCGGTGGAAAGAATGACAGAACGAATTTTTGGCCCCGCGGAATTCCTTCAGCCACCCGAGCCCAGTTGACGTCCATGGTGCCAAACGCCGTCGCAAGATACGCGGCGACACCGATCCATAGCAGCCACCGCAAGAGTGAGCTCTTGATAAAAGGCGGCTTCTTCCAGCTTGTGGGATAGCTTGCCGTTGCCGACGCGCCGGTATCAGTCATGACTGTGACACCGTCTCTTTAGCTCCGCGCAGCTTATCAGCTGCATCCTTGCGAGCTGCATCCTCCTCGTCTTCAACGTCAACCGGGTCGATGGTCGCTTCCCAATCCTCCTCGCCGTAGATATCCGTCAGAACATCTGTCGTCAGGCCCGATGGCGCTCCGTCGTAAACAATTTCGCCAAGTCGAAGCCCGACAATCCGCTCGGCAAACAGTTGTGCCAGAAGGACATCATGAATGTTAATGATGGCAGTGAGGCCCCGCTCTTCGCAGAGTTCACAAATCAGGCGCATAATTTGCCGAGAGGTCTTTGGGTCCAGACTGGCGGTCGGCTCATCCACCAACAGCAAGTCAGGATTCTGGATCAAGGCGCGCGCAATTCCGACGCGTTGCCGCTGACCGCCAGAAAGTTCATCTGCCCGCTTGTCGACCATCTGAGAAAGGCCGACACGATCCAGAAGTCGGAACGCTTCGCTGATATCATCCGGGGGAAATTTGCGAAACCAACTTTGCCAAAAGCCGACGTAACCTAGTCGTCCTGAAAGAACATTCTCCATTACGGTCAGGCGCTCAACAAGGGCGTACTCCTGGAAGATCATCCCCATACGCCGGCGCGCTTTGCGCAAAGCACTCTGAGATAGCGATGTCAGCTCGAGATCGTTGAGTGTTACCTTGCCTGACGTCGGCTCGACGAGCCTGTTGACGCATCGGATCAATGTTGACTTGCCAGCACCAGAGGGGCCGATAAGAGCTACCACTTGCCCATCAGGAACTTCCAGGTCGACGCCTTTGAGGGCGAGGTCACCAGTTCTGTAACGCTTGGTCAGTGTTTCGAGACGCAGCATGAAGTCCCCTGAGAGAGCCAGCCAAAGTTGTTGCTAAGCCCACCATTGATCTTCATCAACGGTGGGCTTCAGCGCAGTTGTTCTCTTGGAAAGCAGCTAAAATTTTTGACTACTTGCACTCGTACTTGACGCCATTCGCTGCATCGATCTGGCGGATCACGGCCCAGTCACTCTTGTGGTGAATACCGATAAAGCGACCCTCTTTCTTGAACTCTTTCTGAAGGTCTGATCCTTCCCAGGGGAATGTAAAGAATGCCTGCTTGATCTTGGCCACGACCTCCGGGTGAAGATTGTGAGCATGACCATAACCCGTTGTCGGGAACGTTTGAGATTTGTAGATCGAGCGGATCTTGCTTGGGTCAACTGCTTTACGGCGGATCATGCGCTTGAGTACTGAGTTGGCAACAGCGGCAGCCTCGTAGTCTTTGTTCGCGACACCAAGAATAGAGTTGTCGTGTTTACCCGAAAACGTCGTCTTGAAGTCTTCCTTCGCGATCAGCTTGAAGTTGCTCTTGAGGATCGCTGAGGGCGCCTTGAAGCCTGAGTTCGAGGTCGGGGAAGTAAACGCTAAAGTCTTGCCTTTGAGATCGTTCGGAGACTGAATTGGGCTGTCGGCTGGAACAATAATCTCCATCTCATAGCCAAACGAGCCATCTTTGGCAGCCATCATCGCGAATGGAACGAGACCGGCACAAGAGACCGCTACCGGATTGCCGCCCGTATTGACGCCGGCAACATGCAAGCGCCCAGAGCGCATGGCTTCATATTGAGCCGCATAAGATTGAACCGGGAAGAAAACGACTTTCTTTCCGGTCACTTTAGACATGTGCTTGATAAAGCCGTCCCAGACCTTGGCATACACGGCAGGGTCTTCAACCGGAGTATATGAAAAAATAATCGTGCCCGGATTGGCCCACTTGGAGGAATCCGTTGGCAGGTCGGCAACTTGGTCATAGTTTTGATCACAGTAACGCTTGTCGAGAGTACCGCGATGGCATTCCTGAGCACTCGCCACACCAGCCGGCAGTGCGAGCGAAAGGGCAAGCAAACCAGCCCCAAACAGTCTCTTCATATTCGTTTCCTCCCAATGTTTTTTTCGGCTGCCTGCTGACAATAATCTCGCAGTACTGCCGAAAGACATAATGGAGAACGTTTTGAGGAATGGCCAGCGACTTCACACACAATCTGAACAATTTGCATCGCTGGAAGCTCATGGTAACCCAGCGCATTCGCCTGAGTTAGGATAGCAATGACGACCCCAAAGACTTGCACTGCTGAATGGATATTCTCGCGCTATGAGCAGATCAGAGAGCGTTTGCCCAAAGCCAAGTTCAAGACGACTTATTCGGCGCACCAGGATCTTTCCGCTCTAACAGATCAATTCGATGCATTCCTTTTTGATTCCTTTGGTGTTCTGAATGCCGGCGAAACACCGATACCCCACGCCGCGGTACGCATCGGAAAGTTGCGTGCAGCCGGCAAGCAGGTGCTAGTCCTCACGAATGCCGCCACTGGTCCGTTGTCGGGCTTAACCGAGAAGTATGCAATGCTCGGATTCGATTTTTCGATTGAGGAAATCGTGAGTAGTCGGGAGGTGCTGCAGAAGAACCTGGCTGCTTATGACCGAGATATGCTTTGGGCTATTGCTGCACCGGCCTCCTCAGAGATTGACGAACTCGGCGTTAGAGCAAAGCGCATCGCAACCGATGAGCAACTTTTCTCCGCAGCAGATGGCTTTGTCCTGTTGAGCAGCTCGGGATGGAACTCCGAAATGCAGGATTTGCTTTGCAGGTCGCTGCAGCAGCGGCCGCGACCTATTCTAGTCGGCAATCCCGACCTTGCAGCCCCGCGGGAGGATTGGTTCTCGTTCGAGCCAGGAAGTTATGCGCACGCGATCACCGACAAAACAGGCATTGTGCCAGAGTACTTCGGCAAGCCGTTTGCGAATGCATTTGAGGAAGCGATCAGGAGACTTGATCCAGAGACACCACGAGATCGAATTGCAATGGTTGGTGACACACTGCACACCGACATTCTTGGTGGCGCTGCGGCAGGCCTCGGAACCATTCTCGTGACAGACCACGGTGTATTGAAGGATCTAAACCTTGCTGATTGCATCAACACAGCAATGATAGTCCCGGACTACGTCATCCCAAAGATTTAACGCATAGCAGATTCAAATTCATACAAGCCGTGCGCCCATCAATAGCATTGCGCTAGCTCAATCGGTATCGATCTCAAGAAGTCTTGTTTCGGCCAGTTCACCTGCACGTTCCAGGATTGGATAAGCGACTGACGTAATGTGACTGTTAATGCGTTTCAAATCACGCAGTATGTCAAGGTGAAGTGAGCTTGAGTCAATCGACTGCGCTGTTCCCCGGCCGAGACGCTCAAAATGGCGCTCAATCGACGACCGCTCCTTTTCTCGAATACTTGTCTTCTGTGCGAGCAGCTCGCGAGCTAGTTGCACGTCGCCCGTCATGAAGACATGGATAGCGCGTTGGAGGTTGCCCTTCACCTCGACATGAAAACTGCCAAGTTCTTGCAGCCCTTCCTCAGAGAATACGGCCTTAGCACGCTTCTTTTTGGCAGCAAGCTCCATCAAGTTCTTATCAATGATATCGCCGATATGCTCGAGATTAGTCGCAAAGCTCAAGATCTCGATGGCACGACTGCTTTCATCGTCATCAAGCTCTTCCCGCATTAAACGTGCAAGGTAGAGTTTGACGCCGTCGTGCAGCTGATCGACCTCATCATCCATTGCCTCAACTTGTTTGCGTTGTTCTGCGTTGTCATCTTGAAAGACATCGAAGGAGCGCTCGAGCATATCTTCGATAGCATCTCCAATGCGCAGGGTTTCACGCGTTGCACACGCCAAAGCGACACTTGGGCTGTCGAGGGCATCTTCCTGTAAGTTCGTTTTAAATTGCGCGAGAGCCGGAGATGCTGGTTCGGGAAAGAACCTGGTTACAATCGCAGTAATTGTCGCCACCCAGGGCAGCGCGATCAGTGCAAGAGCCAAATTGAATAGTGTATGAAAATGCGCAACAAGCAGTTGGCCATTGAGACCAGACTGCACACCATACGCTGCCAGCATGTCCGACGCCGGCACAACCAGTAGAACCCCGGCACCGCGAATAGTGGCATTTGCCATCGCTGGGACCTTCGCGGCAGGTGGTTGCAACCAAGTCGCCATCACGGGTAGCAGGCCGCCTCCAAGATTGGCGCCAAGCACAAGGATCATGGCTTGTTCAAAAGAGATCGCATCAGCACCTGCGAGTGCGCTCACCAGCAAGACAATCGCGACACTCGAATGCACCAAGACTGTAATCGCTGCAGTTACGATAATCATCAGCAGCGGCTCACCCGCGCCTGCCGCCATAATCGACTCTGTCACGTTTGATGCAGCCAGCGGCTTTGCGGCTGAGCTGATGCCTTGCAGAGCCAAGGTGATGAGACCCAATCCCAGAAGGCCCCGGCCAACATTGCGGTATCGCGCCCTTTGCGAGGACAGAAAAATGATCACACCGGCCGCAACAAGTAGAGGAGACAGAACTTCCACACGCTGAGTGAAGATTTGAACGACAAGTGTTGTCCCAATGTCTGCACCGAGCAGAATCGCGAGCGCCATGGCACCTGTTATCGCGCCCGAATTGGCAAATGACACAACAAGCATCGCCGTTGCGGTGCTGCTCTGAAGACAAGCTGTAGCCACCACACCAGCAAGAAGCGCCTTCAATCGATTCGCCAGTGCGTTGGCAACCAACCATCTGAGCTCGGCACCAAAACTCCGGGTAACCGCAGTTCGCACCATCCGAATGCCCCAAAGCAGAAGTGCTACACTGCCAACAATATTAATAAGGGTCGTCAAGTCAGAGCTTATCCTCTTTTGGGCATCGTTGGCGTAAAGCTGGGCATTATAGCATCAATCCGATGTCCAATTGCTAGACTAAGGTCCAACCCATGCTGCGCTGCAACAGCTGTCCTCAAAAGCCATGCTGAGCTGAGGAGAACAATCGATAAGTGGCGGCGCATCGCACTAGATTTGCCTCGCGAGCTTAAGCATCAACGATTCGAGAGTTCTGCGAACAGGCAACATCCACGATTCTCACTCCAGTTCGCGGTCTACGAAGATGGGCGTGGCTGATGTTCAAAAATGGTTGGAGCATTGAGTTGGGGTTTGGGCGTTCATGTACATCGAAGAGCACTCGTTCATTGCATAACGAACGTTGCAGCAATGCGTTGAACGGCGCTGCGGCGTACTCACCAGACTGAACTACTGATCGCTGGCTCCTTAAGCAGACTCTGTTATCTTGGATGAATGCTGCCAAAACTCACGTCCCAGAGATCGGCTCTATCGGTCGGTTGCACTGCACACATCATACAAGACGGGCTAACGGCCACCATCTATGTCCTGTTGCCAGTATTAGCTCAGTCGTTTGGGCTGTCTTACACCCAGGTTGGTCTGTTTAAAGGGTTGAAGAGCCTCGCTCAGGCCGTTCTTGAAATGAGCTCCGGCGTCTTGTCAGAACGACTGGGTGAACTCCGTGTTATCGCTGTCGGATTGTTGTTTTCCGGAATCGGCTACGTCGCACTTGCATTTGCGCCCAGTGCCTTGGTGATTTTGCTCTGCTTGTTCATCATTGGTGCAGGCACTGCATTCCAACATGCGCCTGCCTCCGCTTTGATCGTATCTGCTTACCCAGTCGAGAGCCGCCGCGGCCCACTCGGTTTGTACAATTCATCGGGCGATGTCGGAAAGCTACTATTCACCGGATGCTTTAGTCTCGTAATCGGCGCCGGACTGGCTTGGCAGAACATCAGTCTCTTTTTCGGATTGGTTGCTATGTCGGCAGCTGCCGCAATCGCATTGTTCTCTCGTTCCAACAGTCGGACCAGCCAAGAGCATACTGCGCCGCATCCGCAAACAGCAGAAGGCGAAGAGCAGTTGGGATGGGGTATTCTAAACTGGCGTTCCTACTGCACTCTGCTGACTGCCGTGTTCATGGACACGATGGTCCAGGCAGGCATCCTCGTATTTGTCGCCTTTTTGCTGCTTTCAAAAGGATTGCCGCTTGCAGTGGCCACTGCAGCAACCGTCGTCTTGCTCGTCGGAGGCATCTTCGGAAAGGCTGGTTGTGGATATCTTGCCGACCGCCTCGGCGTGCGTCGTGCCTTCGTTCTCATCCAGGCTTTGACTGCAATTGGATTAATTGGTGTCGCAATTGCCCCTGGTTGGGTATCGCTATTGCTGCTCATCCCGCTGGGTGTTGTGGTTCAAGGTTCGACTTCGATCACCTATGGATTTGCAGCTGATCTCATCCATCCACAACGAATGGCACGTGGCTACGCGTTGCTATATTCATCGTCGAGCCTCTCGTCGGTCGCCGGCCCTTTGGTGTTTGGTGTCGTAGCTGATGTGTACGGAATAGAGGCTTCCGTCTATGCCATGGCGATTGTCGCTCTGCTGGCCGTGCCACCGATCGCCTTGCTATCAGCTGTTCCTGTGTCAGCAGCGCGCCCAACATAAGCAACCTGTCACTGCATGTGTATTTTCTGAGGACAAGTATACTAAGTCTTGCCTTCAAAGAGCCACCCATCTAACAGCGGACACTAGTGACATCCACTGACTCGCAAGAGAAGCAGAAAATGCAGCGAGCGTTTTGGATCGCGAACGACTGACTGGGAACGAGGCGTCCAATGGCCGAGGTATCAAAGAAACCCGAGCATCGTTATGTCAATGATCTGCGAAGGTTGCAGTTTAGCCAGTCAGAGGTCGTTCGCGTACGGAGCCTTATCGTCCCGATAGGGATCGCTCTCTTATTTCTATCGCTCGTCGCCGTCTTCGTTGGGCATCAATTCGGCTTAGCAACGGAAAGTTCTATCCTGATCGTTTGCGCAGCAGTTGTTGGTGGCTATATGGCACTCAACATCGGTGCCAACGATGTTGCAAACAACATGGGTCCTGCTGTTGGTGGCAAGGTCCTAACCATTACCACCGCAATAGCGATCGCCGCTGTGTGTGAGTTTGCCGGTGCAGTATTGGCGGGTGGCGATGTTGTTAAGACCGTTTCGAAGGGCATCATATCGCCTAGCGGAGCGGTCAGCGTCGAGAGTTTCCAAATCCTGATGCTGAGCGCACTGCTCGCTGCAGCTCTTTGGATCAATCTCGCAACTATTCTCAGCGCGCCTGTATCAACCACACACTCAATCGTTGGTGGTGTGCTCGGCGCAGGCATCGCAGCTGCCGGCTTCGGGCTAGTCAACTGGGTGACCATGGCCAAGATTGCGGCCAGTTGGGTCATATCACCCGTGTTTGGTGCAACAGTTGCGGCTCTGTTGTTGTTCTTCATCAAGTCACGCGTGCTTAATGTGGAAGACCGCCTCACAGCGGCGCGCAAGTGGGTCCCAATTCTCATCGGACTGATGGCAGCTGCATTTGCTGCTTACATGGCGATGAAGGGCCTGAAAAAGATCTGGAAGCCGTCCAGTGTTGAGATCGCAGCGTTTGCAGTTTTGTGTTTTGGTGCCGCTTGGGCACTCGCGCGTCCCTATATTGCTCGCAAGACCGAAAAACTGAGCAATCGCAAGCAGGACATTAATGGTCTCTTCGATCTACCACTGATTATCGGCGCAGCCCTGCTCTCATTCGCACACGGCGCCAATGATGTCGCCAACGCGGTTGGTCCGCTGGCAGCAATCGTTTCCACCAGCGGCGCTGACGGTGCAATCGCCAGCAAGGTCGAGATACCGCTTTGGGTCATGGTGGTCGGCGCGTTGGGCATCGCCTTCGGCCTCGGTCTCTTTGGCCCTAAGCTCATTGCGGTCGTTGGCGAAAAGATAACCCGGCTTAACTCACCGCGGGCCTATTGCGTCGCGCTATCTGCGGCAATCACTGTGCTCATTGCGACAACCCTCGGACTACCGGTGAGTTCTACTCATATTGCCGTTGGAGCAGTATTTGGCGTCGGCTTCCTCCGTGAGTTTGCAGAGAACCCAAATCGCCGGAAGCTACGCCCGGGGCATAAGCTCAACGCCACTGCTGAAGACGCCTTTAGGGGCCATAATGTGCGCCAAACGCGCTTCCTCGTTAGACGGCAGTTTGTTTGGTCGATCGCAGCCGCGTGGGTGATTACTGTGCCGGCGACTGCTCTGCTTGCAGCGACGCTTTATGGGATCTTGCAGCTGCTATAATCCAGGGTTTTAACGCCTGAAACTGCTGAACGATACTTAGGTAGTCTGCCCTGTAAGACACTTTCGGCGCATCTTCAATGAGTGCCCAATGCCTTTGTCGCTTCGCCTGATCAGGCCAGTCGTCGAACTGCTCCTGCACCAGCAGTGGATAGTACGTCACCGGAACCTTCTGTAATCCGGCCTTTGTCTGTTTGCCGACGACGACAGTTGAGGGAAACTCTTCCAGCACCGTTCCCTTAACTCCTGCCTCCTCAAAGACTTCCCGATGACAAGCTGCGGTTTGGCTCTCGCCTGGTTCGATTTGACCCTTCGGCAAAATCCACCGCCCTCTCGTCTGCGATGTCACAAACAGCACGGCGACGAGATCGTCCTTGATATCAAACGGGATGATTCCAACTCTATGCATTGTTTATTCCTCTAGCGCGACTAGCGTCCAACTCGGAACGCCCCTGTGAGAAGTGGCAGGTCACGAATCAGAGCAAGAACGATTCTGCAAGAGTATAAGCCATCCCAAGTCAAAACAATCACGATTGGCAGCAGCGAAAGGGGCAGCACCTTATCGTCCCCGGTTCGAGTTGGTGCTAGGCGAATCGAGTAGCGCGATAGAGTAACTGGCTGATACGACGAGTTTCGCTCTCGACAGGCTAGAGCATCAAGGCCATGCACCAGTCGTATTGGGATGGAACAAAGTAAGTAGCCTATTGCATCATAAATCGCATTCATAATGGCCGCAGATACGCCGCAAACCGAAATTCAGATGCACCCTTCATTCTATAGCCCTGCTAAGTAGTACTGGGGGCAACGATCGCCTCGGTGCTTCCGCCGAAATCACTTCGCTCACACGCTCCCGATAAAATCGTTGATCTCTGCCCACATGATGGTCGGGTTGGAATACATGGGAAAATGGCCACAGGTCGGAATCTCTGACAAGCGCACGCCGTTCGCCTGAATGTCGTCTAGGTAACTCAAGCTGTTATTCTGCTCGCCAAACATGAACATCTTGGGACAGGACAATCCAAGAAACTTGCTCATCAGGTCACCATGGTCAGACAGCTCGACCATTGATGTGAAGATGCCCTTGACGGCAGCTGGCCGAACTTTGTGACGCAGACTCGCGGAGTAGAGAGCTGACGCATAGGCGGGTTGGTGCAAGGTACGATCGATGAAAGCATCGAAGAACGCTTCTGGATCCGGATTCGCATGCTCGATGATCTGGCGGCTCAAGAAGCAGTCTTCCGGCGCAATGTTTCCTTCTATATCGACAAAACTGAGCACACGCTCAGGCTGCGCGTGCGCCAGCATCAAGGCGGTCAGGCCGCCCATCGAGTGCCCGACGAGGTGAAACTTGTCGATGCTGAACCGATCGAGCATGGCCAAAGCCGTATCGACGAGAAACGGAATTGAAATCCTATCCAGGTCGCCGCAGTCGCTTTCACCACATCCGGGAGCGTCGTAGGCTAGGAACCCCCGGTCGCTAAATGCGTCATGCAGGACGATGTCGGCGTAGTCCTCTTTTGTGGAGCCAAAGCCGTGTAGAAAGACAAGAGGTGCACGCTTCCCGGCGCGCGCAATCGCTGCGAGCTTCATCGGCACGCCTCCCACCTGGAGCTCAGCGACAGAGTGTTCGAAACCGTGTGTCATGGTGCATAACTCCATCGTGCCAGCGGATGAAATCCGCCAGCGCGAAATGAATACTCTGTAAGTCTGGGTCAGACGCGAATGATTTCAGGAACGCCGTAGATCTCACCAAGCGTGCCGCCAGCTTCCAATGCGGCGAGGGCCTTGGCCTCTTTCTCCTTCAGGAGCTGATAGGCGTCCCAAGTCTCTTCGATGCGTTCGAGAGGGACGACAGTCACGCCATCACCATCCGCAATCACAAGATCGCCCGGTCGAACGGCCACGCCTCCACAGTTTATCGGACAATCAATTGCGCCGCCGAATGCCTTGTGAGGGCCTGCGGGGACCAAGCCGCGTGCGTAGCAGGGGAAATCGATCTCGATGATTTCTGATCTGTCTCTGACAGCACCGTCGATGATGAGGCCGGCAACCTTCTGGCGCAACGCGGCGTGGGCCATGAGTCCGCCCCAAACAGCCGTTCCAAGGAAACCACCGGCATCAGCCACCAAAACATCGCCTGGTCGCGCCAAGGTAATCGCGGCGTGGAGCGCGCTATTGTCACCGACCATGCAGCGCACAGTCCGCGCCTGCCCGACGATCCGCATTGAACTATCCAGCGGGCTGATGCCACCGTCCATAGCCATTGACCGTTCGAGGCAGTCCGACACTGCGGCCGCTTCGGCACCAGACCATTTGGACAGCTCGTCCTGGCTCAGTTGTCGAAACTTCGCATCGTGAAATTGAACAGGCATTATTCGGAACTCCCAAATCCACTGCCAGCCTTGCGGTAATCACCTCGTGGTGGACTAAAGATATCGAGGACACGGCAGCCCTGCGGGCCAGCGCGAAGAGAATGAGGGACATCGCTGGGCGTGCGCCAGAAGTCGCCCTTCTTCACTTCAATTTCAGCATCGCCCTGGACGCGAACACCGGAACCTTCAAGCATCACGCCCCATTGTTCCTCTGGGTGATGATGCAGCGAGCCAACGGCATGCGGCTCAATGTCGACAAACGAAAGCATGGCCTGGTCGCCGACAAAGATCTGGGCGTTCAGCCCCGGCGCCAGTTCTCGCAAAATGCCAGCTGTCTTGTCATCCTGGCTATGGAATTCAGGGTGCTTGGTCATTGGGCTTCCTCTTCTGTACGGACTCAATCTGACATGAATGTCTTCTCGTAGACAGCATGGTGGCGGTTGCGTGTATGCGGCCTCACTTCGCTGCCCCAACGTCCTTGCTCAACGGCATCAGCCCACTCAGGGCTCGCAAGGACATCGGGATCATCCAGTTCATAGATCGCTGTGTAGACAGGCTTTGGCGCCGCCACCTCTTGCACGCCATCTGCAATGGCGAGCGCAAAAGGCACACCTTTGTACCTCGAAACACTGTGCACGCCGGTAACACCGAGTAGGTTCGGGACGTGTTCGGTATCATAGATCTCGTTGAACAGAGCCTCGTGGGCTGGATCAACGTCCATTGACGCTATCAGAATATAGCGTGTCTCGGTCGGCATTGTATTTGTCTCTCGCCTAGCTTTGATCGAACACGTGTTCAGAGATTTCTTCAGTCAAGTTCAACGCCATAGTCACGCTTTGCACTTGCCTTGGACACATAGCCGTCTAGCACATCATTGCGGATAGCGTCGGCGCTTCGTCGTGAAGCGTCCCCAAAGCCACCGCCACCAGGAATGTGGAGGGTGACAACCGTATCGGGCTGCAGCATGCAGCTGAGCTTAGGACGCACGACCTCGTCATTTGATGTCTCTATCGCGCCGGCTGCACCGTCACCGCCACCGTAGAGACCTGGCGCCGGGTAAGTGCAACGCTCATAGAGTCCGGAGAACAGATAGGGTTTTTCTGTCCTGACTTCGATCTCCATGGTCTGGCCAAGTCCGCCGCGGTTCTCGCCGATACCACCGGAATCCTGCCGCAAAGACCTTTGCCTAACGACAAGCGGAGTCAACGCTTCAATGATCTCGGCTGGCACACCTGCGACACCGCTTGGGTAAGAGGTGGCAGACAGGCCATCCTGCCCCTTCAAGGCGCCGGTGCCTCCCGTTGAGAACCAGGTATAAGAGAAATACTCGCCGTCGCGCTGGTCATGGCCGCTAATATGCGTGTTCCAGAGACTATCCGCACCGGGCGCCATTACCTTGTCGGGTAGGATCCCGGAGAGAGCGCCCATAATGGCTGACGGCAAGAAGTGACCGATCGTGTGCCGGCCCGCAACGGCAGCCGGATGCTGTGCATTAAGAATGGAGCCCTCAGGCGCGGTGGTCTCAATCGGGATGAAAGACCCGGCGTTGTTCGGGACATCAGGTGCGATCGCACATTTGACGCCATAAGTTGTGTAGGCCACTGTATAGTTGAAACCAACGTTGATACCGAGATCTACGCCGGGCGATGAGCCATCATAGTCGACCGCAATGGTTTGATCTTGAATCGCCACCCTGGCCTTGATTGCGATTGGATTGTCGAACCCATCGAGTGTCAGCTCAAAAGCATGCTCGCCGTCCGGTAACGCTGCAATCGATGCCCGCATTGCAGACTCGGTGCGCTCAATAATGGCATCCGAGATGGCATCAATGTCGTCGAGGTCGAACTCCTGTAGAAATGACTGCAGTTGTCGTGCACCCACCTCGTTCGCAATAATCTGGGCGTGAATATCACCGATGACTTCATCGGGTGTGCGCACATTACTGGCAATCAACTCAAACAGCGGGGTAACTGGCTCACCACCGTCGTGGAGTTTCATGATTGGGATGAAGAGGCCTTCTTCGAAAATCGAACGTGCATCGGCCGATAGCCCACGGCCGCCAATATCCAAGGCGTGGCAGCAATTTGCAAACAACGCCACGACACGGCCGTTATGAAAGACCGGCGTCGCGATCGTAATGTCATGCAGTTGTGAGACCGTAATCCAAGGGTCGTTGGTGATGATCACATCACCAGGCTTCATGCTATCGACAGGAAACTTCCTGACGATGTGCTCCATGCCTGTCGCCATGGAATTGATATGTCCCGGAGACCCGGTCACGGCCTGCGCGACCATCCGGCCGCGACGGTCGAAAACGCATGCAGAAAGGTCACCTGCATCGCGGACAATCGAAGTGAACGATGACCGCATCAGCGCGGCGGCTTGCTCATTCACGGTCGCAATCAGCCGCCCCCACATGATGTCCTGGGTGATTGGGTCAATATTCTGAGCGCTCATGCTGTGTATTCCATATCAACAATCAGGTTGCGTTTTTCGTCGATCTTGATCGTTCCAGGTCCATTGATAACAACCGTGGATTCGCGTTCCTCGATGATTGCCGGCCCCTGCAAAGATTGTCCCGCCGGCAGCAGATAGCGGTCATAAACTGGAACACTCATCATGCCACTGTCGGGCACGAAGATTGTCCGCTCGCCTTTGAGTGGATTGTCGCCGCTTGCCATGTTCTCGGGTAACTTGAGGTCTGGCTTGGGCCCGCTTGCAACGACGCGCCAGGACATCACATCGATCGGCGTATCAGGAATGGTGTGCCCGTAGAGTTGTTCGTAAACGCGTTCGAACTCGGCAACGATCTCATCCAGGCTTTCGGGGCCAAGTTCACCATTGGGCATCGGGACACGGATATCAAAGCCTTGTTTGCGATAGCGCATGTCGGCCGAACGCTGGAATGTGATTGCCGCGCCATCCAGTGATTGGGACAATCGTCCGCGGCCTTCGTTTTCCATTTCGGCAATCTGCTGGTTGATCGCCGTCCAATCGGCGTTCTCCAGTCGCACCGGGTTTGACCGCACAAAATCAAATGCGAGAGGAGCTGTCAGGAAGCCGACCGCCGACATCACACCAGCACCGAAGGGAAAGACAATCTTGGGAAGCTTGAGGATTTTGGCCACACCATATGCATGGACAGGCCCCGCACCACCGAATGCAAACATCGGGAACTCAGAAATCGTCTTTCCTCGTTCGATGGCGTGGATACGCGCTGCTGACGCCATGGCTTCGTTGGCCAGCTGATGGATCCCCCATGCAGCCTTGAGCGGTTCGAGACCTAGCCGCTGGCCGACCTGCTGTTCTATGGCCGACTGCGCGCCCGGTTGATCGAGCTGCATGTCTCCACCTAGGAAAAAGTCTGGATTGAGATAGCCCAGCATAAGGTCTGCATCGGTGACCGTTGGCTTGTCACCGCCACGCCCATAACAGACCGGCCCCGGAACCGATCCAGCGCTTTGCGGGCCAACTTTGAGGCGACCAAGGGTATCGATCTCAGCAATAGAGCCGCCGCCGGTACCAATCTCGATCATTTCGATCACCGGCACTTTGACGGGCAATCCGCTACCCTTTTTGAACTGATACTGGCGGTCAACTTCAAACTCTGGTGCCAGCAACGGCTCGCCATCAACAATCAGGCAGGCCTTTGCCGTCGTGCCACCCATGTCGAAAGACAGAATGTCCTTAAGACCGAGAGCTTGACCATAGTGAGCCGCAGCCAATGCACCGGCCGCTGGACCGGACTCAACTAACCTGATAGGGGCATCCACCGCCTGCGAGGCTGTCAGCAGCCCGCCGTTGGACTGCATAACGAAGAGATTGGTTGATGGCGTTAGCTGCTCGCGCGCTCTTGCTTCTAAGCGACTAAGGTATTGCTCGGCAATGCCCTTCACATAGACATTGCAGAGCGCTGTTGACGTACGCTCAAACTCGCGGATTTCCGGCGCGATTTCACTCGACAGCGTGATGGCAAGTTCCGGCATTTCCTCGGCCAGAATGTCATAGACGACGCGTTCATGAGCACCATTGAGGTAAGAGTTGAGGAGACTGACAGCAACTGCCTCCACGCCAGCCTGCTTGAGCTTTGTCGCTAAAGACCGGATTTCAACCGGATCGGGTGTCTCGCGAACCGTGCCATCTGACAAGATCCGCTCTGAGATCTCGAACCGATGACGGCGGCGCGCAATCGGTTCAGGCCGTCGCAACCTCAGATCATACATATCATAACGGTGCTCGCGGCCAATCTCGATGGCATCGCGAAAGCCCCTGGTTGTAATGAGCGCTGTCAGAGCGCCTTTCCGTTCAATAAGGGCGTTGGTGAAAAGGGTCGTGCCGTGGACGACATGAGAGACCTGCTCTGCATCGCCCTCAATCGTCTCACCAATACCTGTGATCACGCCATCATCAGGCTGCCCAGGCGTTGTGAGTACTTTCCCGAGGCGGAGCGCGCCGGTTTCATCATCCACCAATACGATGTCCGTAAATGTTCCGCCAATATCTGCACCGATGCGCATCACAACCTCCATATTGAGATCCAGTGGTCTTAACTGCCCTTCCCGACAAAACGAATTACCGTTTCGGCAATCCTGACTTGCAGACCGGCAAGCTTGATGCTGCAGTGGTCACACACTTCACAAAGCACGTCCGCTCCCGAGGCTGATTAAATGGATCTTCGCCAACTTAGGTACTTTACGGCTGTTGCCGATCTACAGAGCATTGCTCAGGCATCGGCTCATCTCGGCGTGGCAGGCCCGGCGATCAGTCGCTCGATCTCCTCGTTGGAAGCTGAACTGAAATGCCTGTTGTTCGAACGTGATGGACGCGGCATGCAACTCACCGCGGCAGGAAAGATGCTGCACAACAGGGCCAGCCACATCCTACGAGAGGTCGAACTCACACGGCAGGAGGTGATGGCCGAAGGCGCCCATCTCGAAGGCGTTGTGACCATCGGTGGTACGCCGTCAATCATTGCAATGATTGGCAGAACCTTGATCAACCGCTGCCGTGAACAACTTCCGCGCGTCAGCCCGCGCATCACGGAAGGTTATAGCGCCCATCTCGTGACATGGCTGCTGGCAGGTAACATCGACTTTGCCCTCGTGAACGGCTATCAGCCGGTAAATCCACGGATCACCAGTGAGTGCCTCGCAACGGAGCGCCTCTTTGCAATCGGACGACCTGAAGCCTTTGGCAGCAGTAACTCGAGCGTACCCCTCAAAGCGCTTCTCCAGAGCGATCTCATTCTACCTTCGGCGCAGAACCCAATGCGCGGATTGATTGACAGCGCTGCTGCGGGAGAAGGAGAGACAGTTTCGGCAGCCATTGAAGTGGACTCAGCTGGCCTGCTCAAAGAGTTGGTTCTTCAGGGAAGCGGTTGCGGTGTTCTACCGTTTGGTGCTGTGAAACAAGAGTTTGATGCAGGATCCTTAGTCGCCCTACCGATCGGCGAGCCTGAAATCCTTATCGAGTTGGGACTGATCTACGCAAACGACTCACCACCGTCACGAGTCGGCGCAAGCGTTATCGCAATCATCCACGACGTTCTGAACGAGATCATCGCAAAGGATGGGCGACACGGCTTCGTAGAAGTTCGCCAGCAGTCCCAAGCAACCTGATTTCGGCGAAAGGTTGTACTGACAGACACCGAAGGATCGATCGCAGCTACTTGTTCAACCCTTGCTCCAATAGTGCTCTGCTTGGCTCATAGCGATTTGGTACTTGTTGGCTGATCTGGGAATCCTGAAGCACGCGCATTTGGTCTATGGTATCGCACACATCTGCCAGTTTCATCTCTATGGCTGCAAGATTGCCGCTCGCAACCAGGCCTCGCACATAATCGAGATAGCCTTGATCATCCCCCGGCGTTACGGCCTTGAAGTCACGATAGTAATCAGCATTTGGTGGTGGCGTCGTTACGCGAACAATCTCTATGGCGGCTTGTGAGAGTTGCAGTGCCTCCATGCGTTCGCGGCCGCCACCGCCCGTCATAAGCGCATCGTGAATCAAGGCCGCTTCCAATTGATCGCGATTGGGTTGCGGATAACGCAGACAGAGCCGAAGCGCGACGCGCCGAAAGTGTTCAGCCCACGGGCGGCCATTTAGGTCTTTGGCACCGCTATGGCGTTCTTCCAACTCAGCGATCAGACCACGCCAGCGATCGTCTTCGGGTTCCAACCACATTCAATAAGCCTTTTCTACTTGCGTTGGTTTCATGTTGGATGGCACCAGATCGTCAAGGTCAATATCTGGGAATCCTCGGTGCAGGGAACGCGACGAGGCCAAGTGCTCTGCTTCTCTCTGATCTGCGTCCGTCAGAGGTCGCACTTCTGCCTGCCATGACGCAAGGGCAGCATCAATCTCATCCGTCTTGCTGAGGGCTTGGCCCAGTTTGATGGCGTTCCGCAATGAGATATTTGCACCACGAGCATGGCTGGAAGGCATGGCATGCGCTGCGTCCCCGACCAGAGCGACCCGACCTGCAATCCAAGACGAAAGCCGGATCGAACTGTAGCGATCAACACGCGCTTCCAGTGGCTGCCGCTTCAACAGTGGCTCAAGCATTGGAAACGAAGGAATCCAAAGTGATTGATCCGTTGGTAACGCCAGTCTCTCGGTGTCATCGTCAGACACCATCATGACGAGATAACAGTGATCTGTGCTGCAAGGGCTGTAGAGAATGCGTAATGGCACGGTCTCGTAGGACCAACAGTCCTTACTCATGCTCCAATCGTCAGTTGTCACTCCTTGACGGTCCAGAAGGACGCGGACCAGCCCATCCTGATGTCTGACCAAGTCGCGCTTTAGACCAAGCGACGTGAATGCTTGGGATCCAACCCCATCCGCCGCCACCACTAGGTCAGCAGATCTCCGACTACCGTCCGCCAGTGTGAGTGAACCAGCCGGGTCAACGCTTAATACGTGTGATCTCGTGCGGATCTCAACGCCAGCGTCTCTTGCAGCTTCAGCCAACAAACCATGGAGTTTCTGGCGGAGCACTGTGCGAAAGACATCTGAGTTTTCGTGCGCACGATGGAGCCTGCCGTTTATCCATGTCTCGAAACCTCTCGGAGCAAACGAGCAGTTGTAGAACGCCTCGCGTTGATTAATCTGGTCGAGCGCCCACAAACCGTCGCGCGAAAGATAGAGGCCGCCGCCAGTGGAGCGGAGACGATCGGCCGCCTCGTGGACGACAACTTGCCATCCATCCTGTCCCAACTTTGCGGCGAGTGCTAAGCCTGCGAGGCCGCCACCAGCTATCTCTACGGTTTTCATTCTGCGGATGCTCTCAATAATCCATCTACCGTATCGCTCGCCCAGTTGACGAGCAACCGCTTTCAGTTGTTCGCCCTTTGACTATTTCGGTCTCAAGACATGCCTTGCCATTGACTGAACAACGGCGTCCAGCTGGGGATTTAGGCTGGTGCGAAAACTGACCAGCCCATATCTCGCGCGAGCTTTTCGAGAGCCAGCCGTCCAAGGTGAGAGTTACCGGAGACATCAAGTCCGGGTGACCATACAGCGATTGACGCTCTTCCGGGAACGATTGCAAGAATACCGCCACCAACGCCGCTCTTGCCGGGCAGTCCGACACGATACGCGAACTCACCAGAACCATCGTAATGGCCGCAGGTCAGCATCACGGCATTGATCCGGCGCGCGCAATCAGCGCTAACGAGTGAGTTACCGTCGCTAGGATTGCTGCGTCCCTCGAACGCCAGAAACCGTCCTGCCGCCGCAAGTTGCCTGCATGACATGGCAATAGAACAATGGTGGAAGTAAACGCCGAGCACATGGTCGACAGGGTTTTCGATCACCCCAAAAGCCTTCATGTAGTTGGCGAGTGCCATGTTGCGATAGCCGGTCAGCTTCTCAGATGCCGCGACTGCTTTATCGATATAGATGCTGTCGTCTTGTGCAGCAGCCTTGATGAATTGCACAATCTCACCGAGAGCCTCGCGCGGCGGATGCCCAGAGACGATCGCATCCGTCACGGCTATTGCACCTGCATTGATGAAGGGATTGCGCGGAATCCCATTTTCGGCTTCGAGCTGCACTATAGAATTGAACGGACTGCCGGATGGTTCTCTGCCGACACGGTTCCATAGCCGTTCACCCAATCGCCCCAGCGCCAGGGTCAGCGTGAAGACCTTGGATACGCTCTGAATTGAGAACGCTTCATCGGCGTCGCCACCCACAACTGTGCCGTCGGGCCCAGAGACCGCAATTCCAAATTTTGTTGGATCAGCATCCGCCAATTCTGGGATGTAAGTCGCGACCGCCCCACGATCCGGCCGGTTCGCCATTTCCTGAGCGATTTCTTCGACGACGTCCTCTAGTCTGCTCAAGCTATTCCTCACGCATGGTAGGTTCTGGCCAAATTGAAAACATGTTATGTCCAGTCACGCTATAGCGGCCTTTGCTGGCGTGCCAGGTTCAATATGTTCCAACTCTAGCCTGTTGCGTTTGAGTTGCTGATGGCAGGATGGTTCGGAGTGATCAAGTTTGCTCTCGCCTTGGCTGCAAAGGCGGCAAGTGAATTCTCCAGCAACCGAGACCGGTTGAGATCTCCTAATTGAGAGCGGCAGTCATAGGCGTTAAGCGAGCAACGTCGGGCCACAAGCCAGTTCAACGTTGCTCGCACTATTACCCAACCTAAGCAACAAAGCGCATGGGCTGAGGCAGGCGCTCTTCGATCGGCGGGATTGGCTGCACATCGGCGCAATCAACTTCGGCGGTTGTCTGTTGCGGTTGCAGTTCACCCAAGTCGATTTCGACGTTGCCATTGGCAATGAAGGGCAGGTGAGCCAGCTGCTTGCGTGCTTTCTCTTCGTCGTCTGCGACCAAACCAATCACAGTTCCACAGTTCGCGTTGCGCAATGTTTCGGCGCGAAAGACGCCTGCCTGGATGCCATCCCAAACGGCAACATCCTGGTTGCGCATGAAATCCGCAGGTATTTCCGTTGTCGTGTTGGTGTCTCGAATAACAGCGTAGATGCTCATGATGCTTTTTCCTCTTGTGAATACTGTCTTCAACCGTGGTGCGGCAGGCTCCACGATTGGTTGTCGTTAGACTTGCGCATAGCCGCCATCCACCGCGAACTCAGCGCCATTGACGAAGGAGCTGGCTGGAGATGCAAGGAAGGTTGCCACGTTGGCAATCTCATGTGGCTTTCCGAGGCGGCCAAGTGGTGTCTTGGCAGCAACGTCTGCGCCAAACGCTTCGACGGTCTCGGGCTCAAGGCCCATCTTCCCGACGATTGGTGTTTCGGTGAGACCCGGTGAAACGGCATTGACCCGGATACCGCGCGGAGCCAACTCAGTCGCGAGTGAGCGTGCGAACGATCGGACGGCTGCCTTGGTCGCTGAATAGACACTTGCGCCCGCTATTCCAAGACCGTTAACGACCGAGGTATTCAAGATGATCGACGCGCCGTCTTGCAGGTGAGGTAGCGCCTTCTGGATGGTGAAATATGCGCCTTTGACGTTGATATCGAAAAGGCGTTCGAAGTGGGACAGGTCGACGGATTCGACAGGTACAAACTCTGCGACGCCGGCGTTAACGAAAAGGACGTCGATCTTACCGTGTGTTGCGCGGACCGTATCGAACACGCGATCCAGGTCCTGCGTATGGGAAACATCACCTTGGATGGCCGTGGCTTGTGGGCCGAGCACTGTAGCCGCCCGGTCCAGGCTTTCCTGGTTGCGGCCAACGATGATGACTTTGGCACCTTGGTCAATCAGCGTTTGCGCTGTTGAGAGCCCGATACCTGAATTGCCGCCGGTTACGACTGCGACTTTGTCTTGAAGATTGTAGCTCATGATCATCTCCTGTGGTGTGAAGCCAGAGGTTCTGCTTATTCGTATTGCGTCTGGCGTTTCGTTTGATGATCAGAACATGGCGCAAGCCAATGAATAATTGAAATTGATTGTTTATATAACTATTATCATTTTCATGAATTTAGCAGGCATAGATCTCAACCTCCTGCTCGTCTTTGATGCGGTGATGGCGGAGCGGCATGTCACCCGGGCCGGCGACAGGATCGGCATGTCGCAACCGGCTATGAGCAATGCGCTCAATCGGTTACGTCATCATTTGAAGGACGAGTTGTTTGTCCGCGGTTCGGACGGTATGCGCCCGACGCCGCGCGCGGTTGAGCTGGCAACACCTATTCGTGCGGCTTTACAAAGCCTCGAAACGGCACTTGATCCAGCTGACTTCGATCCAAAGTCGGCCAAACGCATGTTCTCCATCGGAACCAATGACTATGGCGTGACCACGCTCATGCCAGAGGTCGCGCGACGCCTGGAGGCGGAAGCACCGGGCATCAACATCCGTCTCGTTCTGAGCGCCGGCCATACGTTTGAAATGCTTGACGCACAGGAGCTAGATTTCGGCCTCAGTGCGTTCGGCGAGATCCCGGAGCGTTTTGGTTCGAAGCTGCTGATTGAAGACACGTACGTGTTAATGCTGCGCAAAGGCCATCCGCTTGCCAAAGGCAAACTGACCTTGGCCAAGTACGCTGCGGCACGGCACATGTTGATGTCGCCACGCGGAGATCCCAACGGTTTTGTTGATCGTGCGCTGGTTGAGCACGGCCTGACCCGCCAGATCGCGATGACAATCAATAGTTTTTCATCGGCCCCACTGCTGCTCGCAGACTCTGACCTGATACTGACTGCGCCGAAGCGGATCGCGGATACCTACGCGCCCCTCTATGACATCGTTACGCGACCGGCACCGTTCTCCGGACCGCGCTCCTATGCGTCGGCGACATTGGTCTGGCATGCGCGGCTCGGTTCACATCCGGCGCACATATGGTTCCGCGAATTATTGACGGATATTGCAAGCACACTGGACTAGATTTGGGTGGACGAACCTAGGATTGTCATCAACGTTAGCGCCATCGGTTCGAGCTATGCGTACACTTGGCCATGTATTCTCTGATGGCAACTATGCCGGACAAGCAAGTATGAAACGCTACGGACCGTCGGGGCACCAATTCTCCCACTACACATGCTAGCTGAGAGCGTGCACCAGGCACCCTTGGAACAAGATTTAGGATCGGATCAGCCCGGTCACGAGAAGATCGCCAACTCGGCACAAACACGCACTGAAACAGCAGCCAACATCGTAAATGGTCGGAAGCACCGCCAACTTCTGAACCAGGCCAGATGATTGTATCCAATTTGGATGCGGTGTGAGTTGAAATCGACAGATTGCACAATCCAGGCGGCCAAACCACTTTCCCATCATAAGCAACGGCCCTATGGCCAAGAACATGGGAGCTTTGATATGGCCCTGACATTACGACGTGCCGAAGAGCGTGGTGGCGCCAATCTCGGCTGGTTAGACTCCAAACACAGCTTTTCATTCGGACACTATTACGATCCCAACCATCTCGGCTTTGGTCCGCTACGCGTGATCAACGAAGATCGCGTTGCTCCGGGCGGTGGTTTCCCGACCCATCCACACGGCGACATGGAGATCATTTCCTATGTCCTCGATGGTGCTCTTGAGCATCGCGATAGCCTCGGTACAGGATCCGTGATCAAGCCAGGCGATATTCAACGCATGACCGCTGGCACAGGCGTACGCCACAGCGAATACAACGCGTCGAAAACTGACCCGGTCCACTTTCTCCAGATCTGGATTGTACCGGAGCGTGATGGGCTCGAACCATCTTATGAGCAGAAGACATTCTCGTTCGAAGACAAGCGCGGCGTGTTGCGCTTGATAGGTTCCCGCGACGGACGCGATGGTTCAATCGTCATCCACCAGGATGTCAACCTCTACGCATCCGTCCTGTTACAGGGTGAGAGCGTCACACACGACGTCCAGCAAGCGCGCGGCGCTTGGATCCAGGTCACGGCAGGTCAGCTCACCGTCAATGGCACGGTGATCAAGGCAGGTGACGGCCTTTCCAAAGCCGAGCCTGGACAATTGCAGCTCTCGGCAAATGAACAAGCGGAATTTCTTCTGTTTGACCTGACGTACTAAGCGGGTCCCCAAAAGCCGCCGGCTTCGGTCGGCGGCACTCCCGAACCCCCTCCGATGAGTTGAAGCCATGCCATTGCGACGTCTGCCGCCGTTGAACGCATTGCGCGCGTTCGAAGCTGCGGCGCGACACTCTTCCTTCAAGTTGGCAGCTGATGAATTAGCCGTAACACCGGCAGCCATCAGCCAACAAATCAGGCTGCTGGAAGCAGAACTCGAGGTGACATTGTTTCGCCGTGAGCCGCGCTCCGTCGTGGTGACGGCGGGCGGGCGGCGACTACAGGCAGAGTTAGCGGAGGCTTTCACAAAGATCCATGCCGCGGTCGAGGATCTGCGCGCGCCTGATCATCAATCTCTGATCATTACTTGCTCTGCACCACTGTTGAACAAGTGGCTTGTGCCGATCCTGTCGCGGTTCGCCGACCAATTTCCGGACATTACCATTCAGATTGATGCAAGGTTTGGGATCGCTGACTTAACGACGTCGGGACCAAACGTGGCGATACGTTTTGGCAGTCCACCCGAGCCAGACCTCTACAGCGAGGAGATCTTTGATGAGACGCTCATTCCTTTGGCAAGTCCCGAGCTTGTTGAAAGGTTGAAGCTCGAGGTTCCCGAAGACATCCGGCGAGCACCACTCATCCATGATGACAGCCTGACCGAACGTTTTCCCGGAGCACCGACTTGGAGCCACTGGTTCGAACAGGTCGGTATTAACCCGTCTCAGGCCAACCGCGGTGTGCACTTTGGCTCTTACGGAGATCAGGCGGTGGATGCTGCAGTAGGCGGTGTTGGGGTACTGCTGGGACGATCACTACTTGCCTGCAACGACCTCCAGGCCGGGCGCCTGATCTCACCCTTCGGTCCGACCATCGCATTAAACCTTCGCTACTACCTGGTCTGTGCCGCTGGCACGGAACAGACACCGGCGATTGCAGCCTTCCTTGATTGGGCACGGCGGGAAGCTGCCGCCACAAAGGCCAACCAACCGTTGCTCTGAAAGTGCGTTGAGCAAGCAGAGCTGAGGCTGAGACTTAGAAACTATCGTTTGTTGCAAGGAGCGACGGAGCCCACCTAGGAAACATCAATAATCAGCAGAAAACTGCAATGAGCAACAGTGTAGTGGACCTACCCACTCGAAGAGCATGGAGATGACAACGATGAGTGAGAAACTTGAAGTCCTGACCCCCGAGAACAGTCAATTGATCTTCATTGATCATCAACCGCAAATGGCATTCGGCGTCCAGTCAATTGATCGCCAGACATTGAAGAACAACGTCGTCGGCTTGGCGAAGGCAGCAAAGATTTTCAACATTCCAACAACGATCACGACAGTCGAAACTGAGGCCTTCTCTGGCCACACCTATCCCGAGCTTCTGGCCGTCTTCCCGGAGCATCCCCTACTTGAGCGCACGTCAATGAATTCGTGGGACGACCAGAAGGTACGCGATGCTCTCGCGCAGAACGGTCGCAAGAAGATCATTGTCTCCGGTTTATGGACCGAGGTGTGCAACACGACGTTCGCACTCAGCGCCATGCTCGAGGGCGGCTATGAAATCTACATGGTCGCTGATGCCTCCGGTGGCACGACGACAGAGGCACACAACTTTGCAATGGACCGCATGGTCCAGGCAGGAGTTGTGCCGATGACTTGGCAGCAAGTTCTCCTTGAGTGGCAACGCGACTGGGCGCACCGCGATACCTATGATGCTGTCATGGATCTCGTGAAGGAACACTCTGGCGCTTACGGCATGGGTGTCGATTACGCATACACCATGGTCCACAAGTCCGATGAGCGGGTCAAGCACGGCCCACGCATCGAACCAGCGGCCGCCGCCTAACCGCGCTCGCTCGCGGGACTCGCCCCGGCCAAAAAAACAGATTGCGAACAGCCAGTGCCGGACTTCGTAGGAACGAGGCCGGTATTGACACGATACCGGCTTGTCTGCCGCCAACCGTGCAGCAAGTCAGCGACACTTCCGAATGGAGTTGATCATGAGCAAAACCAAACACCTGCCACTCGATCGTCGCGCATTTTTAGCCAGCTCTGCCGCAATGGTGGCAATGGGGGCGGCACCAGCCATCGCACAGGCGTCTGCAGCCGAGCTGGTTCTTGTCAATGCGCGTATCAAGACAATGGACCCAGACCGCCCGGAGGCCACAGCTCTTGCTGCGCGTGGTGGGACATTTGTGGCGGTCGGTGACCGCAAAGACGTCGCCTCGTTAATCGGACCATTTACGCAGGTCATCGATGCCCAGGGGCAACGCGTCATTCCAGGCCTCATTGACAGCCACACGCATGCAATCCGCGGTGGCGTCAACTATAACCTGGAAGTCCGCTGGGACGGTGCGGACAGTCTTGAAGAGGCGTTGCATCTCTTGCGCGTCCAGGCTGAACGCACGCCCGAAGGCCAGTTTATTCGTGTTGCCGGCGGCTTCTCGGAATTCCAGTTCAAGGAGAAGCGGCTGCCGACCGTCGCCGAGTTGGACGCTGTCGCGCCAAAGCACCCGGTACTCATCCACCACCTTTATAAGTTGACGCTGCTCAACACACGCGCCACCGAGTACTTCGGCTACAACAAGCCAGGTCATCCGACTTATCCAGGTGGCATCATTGAAAAGGTCAATGGTGAACCAACCGGCCGTCTGCTCGCAGCGCCATCCGGCTTGCTGATGTACAAGACGCTTTCCGGCGCGCCCAAACTATCGCTGGTCGATCAGATCAACTCATCGATGCAGTACATGGATGAGCTCAACAGTCTTGGCCTGACCTCGGCGTCCGATGCGGGCGGCGGCGGCATGGAGTTCCCCGATGCCGACCCATACAAGGTGTTTCGTTGGCTGCACGACCGCGATCTCATGACAGTGCGGGTCGGGTACCACTCGTTCCCTCAGGTTAAAGGTCGTGAACTGGCCGATTACCAGAAGTGGACGAAGAGCATCAAGCCAGGTACGGGCGACGACATGTTGAAGTTCGTCGGTGCGGGCGAGAACCTGACCTGGTCGTCTTACGACTATGAGATCTTCGCCGACAAGCGTCCCGACATTGATCGCGACGCCGAAGAGATCCAGACCAAGATCATGACGGTACTTGGTGAAGCCGGTTGGCCGTTCCGTCAGCACATCACTTATGACGAAACAGGCGATCGCCTTCTGCCAGTCTACGAAGCTGTTGCCAAAGGCGCGGGTTTGACCAAGGGCTGGTTTATCGATCATGTCGAGACCTTCTCACCTGGCAACCTTGAGCGCATTGCCAAACTTGGCGGCGGTATCGCACTGCAGAACCGTCTGCAGTTCCAGGCCGAAGATTTCATCAAAAACTACGGCGAAGAGAAGCTGCGCACGACGCCGAACTTCAGACGCATTCTGGACCTCGGCGTCCCTGTGGGTGCCGGCACCGATTCAACACGGGTGACCTCCTACAATCCCTGGTACTCGTTACAATGGTTGTCGACAGGTCTCTCCCGCGGTGGCATGCGGATGTACGGCGATGACAATCTTCTCACGCGCGAAGAGGCGCTGCGCCTGTGGACCGCCGACGCCGCTTGGTTTACCGGAGATGCTGGCCGCAAGGGCGCGATCAAGACCGGTCAACTTGCTGACTTCGCCGTCCTGGACCGTGATTACTTCACGGTGACAGACGCCGAGATCGCCAAACTGAAATCCGATCTCACCGTGGTCGGCGGCAAGGTCGTCTACGGCCGAGAAAAGTTTGCGCGGCATGACTTGCGTCATACGCCACCGGTCAGCCCGGAGTGGTCGCCAATCATCACGTTCGGCGATAGCCGCAACACCTAATGCACCACACCTGACACCCCCGGAAGCCACGCTGGCTTCCGGACAATTCCCCTACCTCTTGATCAATCGGAGCAATTGCGATGGCCGATGTCATTCTGATCAACGGCAAAATCACCACGTTCGACCCGAACCAGCCCAATGCCAAGGCTATCGCGATCAAAGGTGGCGTCGTAGAAGCCGTGGGCAATGACGCTGACATTTCTCGGCTGGCCGACAACGGGACGACAACAATTGATCTGCAAGGTCAATGCGTCATCCCGGGTCTGATCGACAGCCATACTCATATCATTCGCCAAGGCAACAATTTCGCGATGGAACTGCGCTGGGATGCGGTGCCATCTCTTGCCGATGGGCTCGCAATGCTGAAGGCCCAGGCGCAACGCACACCCGCCGGTCAATGGATCCGTGTCGTCGGTGGGTGGTCGGCGGACCAATTTGCCGAGAAGCGATTGCCAACACTTGAAGAAATTAATGCGGTGGCGCCGGATGTTCCGGTTTATGTCCTGCATCTCTATGATCGTGCCTGGCTCAACAAAGCAGCATTGCGCGCATTGGGCATTGATCAGCATTACTATGAGCCGTTTGTGTCGGGGCGGCTTGAACGTGATGACAACGGCAACCCAACGGGACTGGCACTGGCACGGCCCAATGCGCAACCGCTCTATGCTCTTCTCGACATGACACCAAAGCTCGACTTCGAGCAGCAGGTGCTATCTACCAAGCACTACTTCCGGGCATTGAACCGCCTCGGCCTGACGTCAGCACTGGATTGCGCCGGTGGATTCCTCAACTACCCTGACGACTACGGCGTCATCAGCGAGCTGAACCGCCGCGGCGAACAAACCGTGCGCATTGGTTATCAGCTCTTTGCACAGCGCCCGCTGTTCGAACTCGATGACTTCAAGCGTTGGCATGACATCGTCAAACCTGATCAGGGAGACGACTACCTGAAGTGTGTTGGCGCTGGTGAGATGCTCGTCGCATCGGCCTATGATTTTGAGGATTTCTCCTACCCCCGGCCTGATCTGCCGAAGCGTATGGAAGGCGACCTCAAACCCGTGCTCGAGTTCCTGTTTGAAAACCGATGGCCGATCCGCTTCCACTGCACGTACGAGGAAAGTGCGCATCGCTTGCTGGCGCTGGTCGAAGAAGTCGGGCGCGACAAGGGTATCGACGAACTGAACTGGATTTTCGACCATGGTGAGACGATCTCCGAGCGGACGATGGAGTGGGTTGCCCGCCTCGGCGGTGGGATATCCTACCAGAACCGCATTGCGTTCCAGACCAACGCCTATCGCGAGCGCTACGGCGAGGCTGCGTTGCGTGAGGTTATGCCGGTCAAGAAGATGATGGCATCGGGGGCGCCGCTAGCTGCCGGCACGGATGCGACCCGGGTCTCGTCCTACAACCCATGGCTCGCGATCCACTGGGCGGTTTCGGGCAAGGGACGCGGTGGCGACGTGATCTGGGCACCGGAAAACCGGCTGAGCCGCGAAGACGCGTTGCGCCACTGGACTGCAGCAGGCGCCTGGTTCAGTCGTGAGCAGGGCAAGAAGGGTCAACTAATGCCAGGGCAGTTCGCGGACCTCGCAGTCTTGGACCGTGACTACTTCGACGTGGCAGAGGATGAGATCACGGAGATTACTGCCGACATGACAATGACCGGCGGCAGGATCGTTCACGCCGAGGGGGCACTTTCTGACCACGGGCCACCACCACTTCCGGAACTTCCCGATTGGTCGCCAGTTCCCATCTTTGGAGCACCCGGTGTTCCGGCAGCTGCGCAAAGCTGAGAGTCAAACTTGAAGCAAGCAACCTCATTGCAACACGGAGCAAAGATGACGAACGACATGACAATTCAGCTGCAAGAACAGGGCAGCAAAGGACGTTATGTTGGCCGGGTCCCCGGCTTCGACGACGTTGCGGAGCTGACTTACTCGCGTGCAAGCGCAACATTGATCATCATTGACCACACAGGTGTACCGGATAGCCTACGCGGTCGTGGCGTCGGCGTCAGACTGGCTGAGCGCGTCGTGGCTGATGCACGCGCACAAGGCTTCAAAATTATTCCGCTTTGCCCGTTCTTCAAGGCGCAGGCCAATCGTCATCCCGATTGGTCCGACGTGATCCAGGGATGAGCATGATATTTGCCCTGACCGTTCGATTTATCCGACATGTGGCCGCAATCGGGTTGCTTGCCTGGATGTCGTTTGCGGGAGCTGCCATGGCACAGCCGGCGCGTGACTGGACGTTTTCCGGACAGGTGGCACCGCGCCAAACTGTCGAGGTCGCCAACCAGATCAATGGTATCGTCAATCAGATCCATGTCGTCGCCGGTCAGCGCGTGCGCCGTGGTGAACTCCTGGTGTCTCTTGACGATGCCGATGCGAAGATTGAGGTCGAGGTCGCCATGGCAGCCCTTGAGGAAGCCAACGCCCGACTTGCATTGGCCAATGATGTGGTGCGCCGACAAAAACAGCTCCTTGCGAGCGGAACAGGCCGAGAAGCGCTCGCGACCGAGCGATCATTGGAAGCAGCCATTGCCAAGGCGGTAGTCAAGCAGGCGGCGGCGCGTCTCGACGCAGCCGAACTCGCACTGACACGAACGCAGGTGACAGCGCCGATTGATGGTACGGTCGGCCAACTTCGCGTGGCAAGAGGAGCTTTTGTCGAGGCTGAGGGTGGCAGCGCCCTGCTTGAGCTTGTGCAGCTCGACCCCGTTCTGGTGTCATATTCGGTACCATACCAAGTTCGCCAGCAGGCGATGAGGCAAGCCGGTGCAAGTACCGTCGGCGAACTTCTCAAGCGTTTGCGCCTATCCATTCAGCTGCCCGGCGGCAAGACCTATGCAAAGAAGGGACGTGCACTCTTTGAGAGCGCCCGTATTGAAACCGATACCAAGGCATTGAAGGTCTGGAGCGAGTTCCCAAATGCGGATCGGATCCTCGTGCCCGGCCTGCAGGTCCGCGTGCATTCACGTCTTCGCGTTGATGCGAAGCTAGGAGAGCAGTAATGGCTGAGACACCGGCAACGGCCGCCGCCCGTCCATCCCCTTGGGCTCCGTTCCAATACAGCGCGTTCACTGTGCTCTGGCTGGCAACGGTACTCTCGAACGTTGGCACATGGATGCATGATGTTGGCGCCGGTTGGTTGATGACCGAATTGTCGACGTCACCTCTCACCGTCGCCGCCGTGCAGGCCGCCACAACGCTGCCGATATTC
The DNA here is from genome assembly GCA_965247245.1 of Hyphomicrobiaceae bacterium. Lineage (GTDB taxonomy): Bacteria > Pseudomonadota > Alphaproteobacteria > Rhizobiales > Hyphomicrobiaceae > Tectiglobus. Next base: position 962,732 of record CBDFGV010000003.1, read on the forward strand.
CTGTTCGCACTATTGGCTGGCGCCATCGCCGACATTGTTGACAGACGATGGTTGCTTATAGTCGTCAACTTGTTTGTAGCTGTTGCTGCTGCCGGTCTCGCATTCCTCGTCTATTTGGATCTCGTGACACCAGTTGTCCTCATCCTGTTCACCTTCGTCCTTGGGACAGGCGCCGCGTTCATGGCACCTGCATGGCAGGCCATTGTGCCGGCGCTCGTGCCGCGCTCTGATCTCTCCTCGGCCATCGCGCTCAATTCGGCTGGCATCAACATCAGCCGTGCCATCGGTCCCGCTCTGGCAGGATTTCTAATCGTTGCCCTTGGCGTATGGTCGCCGTTCGCCCTCAACGCGCTCAGCTTCATTGGGATTATCGCCGCACTTTTGTGGTGGCGACAGCCGGCCAAGCCTCAGCACAAACTGCCGCCGGAGCATGTCATATCAGGGATCGTTGCGGGATGGCGCTACGTTGCCAACAGCAAGGCGCTGCGCGCGACCTTGGTCAGAGCGGCCGCATTCTTTGCCTTTGCCAGCGCCTACTGGGCGATGCTGCCGTTGATCGCACGCGAACTGTTGGCCGGCGGTCCAACGCTCTATGGCTTGCTACTCGGGGCTGTCGGCGGCGGTGCCGTCATTGGCGCACTGGCTCTGCCAACCATCAAACAATGGCTTGGACCGGACAAGACTGTCGCTGCAGGAACGCTGGGAACCGCGCTTGTGCTGGCGGTCTTTGCAACTGTCGAAAACCAGATTGTTGCCATCGGCGTCTCGGCCTTGGCCGGCATGTCGTGGATCGCCGTGCTGTCAAGCTTCCACGTCTCTGCCCAGACAGCGCTACCGGACTGGGTTCGCGCCCGTGGGCTATCGTTCTTCCTAACAGTGTTCTTTGGTGCCATGTCCGGCGGCAGCTTGATCTGGGGACAGGTCGCCTCAAGCGCCGGCATCGTTACCAGTCTGCTGGTCGCTGCAGCAGGGGCTGTCCTGATGATCCCGCTGACCTGGCGCGCCAAGCTCAACCAGGGCGAACAACTGGACCTCGCACCGTCCATGCATTGGCCCACACCGGTCCTGTCGGATGAGACGGACACCGTTCGCGGCCCGGTCATGATCCAGGTGACCTACCTGGTGCCGTCTGGCAATGTCACTGAGTTTGCCAACTTGATGGATGAACTCAAAACGGCACGGCGGCGCGGCGGCGGCTACGGTTGGACACTGATGGAGAGTGCCGAAGATGATGACACGTTCGTTGAGACCTGGTTTGAGGCCTCATGGACCGACCATTTGCGCCACCATGATCGCGTCAGTGGCGAAGACCGCAAACTGCAAGAACGCATCAAGGCATTGCTGGCACAGCCGTCAGGCCCGATGGTCAAGCATTATCTGGCCGGCAATATAAAGGATTGAGCCCACAAAGTGCCTGGACATCAGCCACCCAAGAACTTGTAAGGAATTCACAATCGAGGCATTCGCGCGCCCAAACAGATCTAAGCAAGTGCAACCTCATCGCAGACCGAGATGGTCTTAGAGAAGGCGACCTCTGCAGCCGGCGTTATTGGGAACGCGAAGCCTAGTCAGACACACTTACGAAGTTGGGTCGAACCTGAAGCAGACTTCAAGCTCGTTCGGAAAAACTGCTTTCGACAAGCCATGGCGATAGGTGCCATTCTGTCGCCGCGCGACTGTATATCCGGAGCACTCCGCAAGTGCCTCCCAATCTGCATTGGATAAGTATTTAGCGGACGTCATTCCACCGAATGGCACGTTGCCGAGGAGATCGAGCACCGCCAGTTGCCAGTCACTAACTGGACCAACTGATATGTGGTCCTTGATGTACAACGGACCGGAAACGACACGGCGAATTTCCTGAAACACCTTGGTGCGTTCTGAAACCGGTATATGATGCACGACGTTGTTGATCGTAGCCGCATCGAATTGACCATCACGGAATGGCAAACGCTCGCCATCATAGGTCATAGTACGAATGGATAGCCCGGGAGCAAAGCGATCGACGACATCTACTGAAGTAACAGAGCCGACCGGCAAGAACCTCGAGATGGCTTCAGCCATCAGTCCTGTCCCACCACCCATATCAAGCAAGTCCCGATGATGTTCCAACCACACTGCCGCTAGAGAAGACAGCATCTCAGTCTGATACGTCGGAGGCTTGATGCTATAAAGCGAGACGTGTTTGCCTAGCAGCTCGGAAACAGCCTCCACAGTAATGTCGCTACTCACTGGCCTTCACTCCTTTGCGCTGCCGCTTCGTTACTCAAACGTGGACGAGCGCGAATGGCATAAACGCAAGCATTGTCAGAGCGAACCCATTCGGGAGTAACTCTGTCTTCAAGGACACCTCGAACGTTGTAAAAAACGGCAGCCATGCCTGCCAGAAACGGCCCAAGAACGGGCAGTTGGCGCAGCACATAAGCAAAGCTCGTGAGCCTAATCATTAACGTCCAGGCGAGCGGTCCAATAATTGGAACACAGTCAATGACTTCGAAGCCCCGCATCTCAAGGTCCGTGATGAGGCCTTGCCGCGTCCATCGACGGTGATCTTCGGGGTGGGGGTGGTAAAGCCAGGTCCCATGCGTTGACAAAATCAACTGCCCGTCCGGCTTAAGTATGCGTCGCGCCTCACCGAGATAAACATCAAGGTCTCGCACGTGCTCAAGCACTTGAACGCTGAGCACGACATCAGCCGCCCCGTCAGGCGCAGCAATTCGGCCATTCTCGGAAATCTTCAGGTCGTGATCGGAACCGTAGTCAGCACCCACGTACGAAGCGCCGCGTTGCTCGAAAGTCCGCCTATAAGGTTCAATGCCGCAACCGAAATCGATCACCTTCATGCCAGGCTGGATAACCTTGTCAGCAGCTTCCTCGATGGCTTTGCGAAGATCTTTCAGTACGAGCCAGTCGGTATCAAAAATCCGAGGCTCAAGTCGGCGTTGAGCATTTTCACGCAAACTGTCGATAGCAGTAACTGCCATAGGTTTAGCTCCTCAACCGACCTGAAAGCCCGATGTCTGACGACAATTTCAACCAACACCCGGAGCCGGCTACTCAAGTGTGAGATCGGTCGCTCGAGATTGAAAATACCTGAAACTCAGCCGGACTATTGTTACGTTCTATTGGCTAATGTTTCCCTAAAGTGCTCGACAAATCGGCTTCGTTAGACGCGCATTAACGCGGGTCGGATAGCATCTGTGCGCTTAGATTGCAGGCGCAATTGCCCTGCGCAGTCGTAAACGTCGCCTCGGCAAGCACCGGTGGAATGCAAATGAGCATCAATACTGTTGATCCTGCGATCGGCTCAAACGGCTCACATCAATCGCCTAGTCTGAGGTTTGCCTATCTGGCAACTGCCGCAATGGCCATACTGACAGCACTTGCTGCATTGGCCATTAATCCTAGAGATCATGAGATCAGCCTGATCTTCTTTCTGCAGCAGGATGTCTTTGTCGTGGCAGCTGGCGTTCTGGTGTTCGGATTCACTGCATTTGCAACGCGATGGCCCGCACCCTCACTACCGAATGTCACGACACGCAACATCTGCCTGGCAGCCGCTGCCATGTTGATTGTGGCTATGGTGGGTCATCTCTTCATCATGAGGGGCTTTGCATTCAGCCGCGATGAGCAGATGGTTCTGTTCGACGCTGAAGTTTTCTCCGGCCTGCAGTTGGTCGCCTCCATCCCGGAAAAATGGCGTCAACTTCTCGACCTGATGAACCACACATTTCTCATAATCACTCCAGACGGTACCGGATGGATATCTGCGTACTTGCCAGTCAACGGGATGTTCCACGCGTTAGCATTCGACTTCGGGCTGGCCTTCATGGTCAACCCACTCCTCGCGGTGATCGGATTGTTCGCAACCTGGCGCATTGCCCGACGGCTCTGGCCAGAAAGTTCGGAGACAGTTGCAGTTGCAGTCTTGCTGTATCTGACGTCGACACAGGTCCTGGCAATGAGCATGACAAGTTATGCGATGACAGGACACCTCGCATTGAACATGGTTTGGTTGATGCTGTTTCTGGAGGGTCGTTGGCGCTCGCACGCAGCGGCCATCGTTGTTGGCTTCCTAGCGTGCGGTCTTCACCAGGTGATCTTTCATCCGCTGTTCGTACTCCCCTTCCTTGTCTTGCTGATGCATCAGAGAAAGTGGCGGACGGTTATCGCATACGGCGTCTCTTACGCCTTGATCGGGTTGTTCTGGATCTCCTACGCCAAGTTGGCTGTCGCAAGCGGCGCTGTAGCAGAAGGTCTCCAAGTCAGCGGCATGGCTGGTTATGCCGAGCGCGTCTGGTCGTTAATTCGGCAAGCACCTCCCGATAACTTTGCCCTGATGGCCGCGAACATCGTCAGGTTCTTTGCCTGGCAGAATCTCATCTTGTTACCACTGCTGGTCATTGCAGTAATCTCAGTACGCCGCAGCCAGTCGCCGCTGTATTTGGCAATGCTCGCATCAGTGTTGCTCACACCACTTGTTGTCTGCATTCTGCTTGCTTTTCAGGGGCACGGCTGGGGCTATCGATACATGCATGGGCTTATCGGAATTGCATGCCTAGTCGGCGCCTTAGGATGGCACCAACTTCGTGAACGAGGCTTGTGCACAATTCACGCTGTCTGGATACCAACGATGGCAACTGTCTTTCTGATTGCGCCATTCCTATTGTGGACGGCACGGGAACTCACCAGCAAATATGCCGTCGCCGATCAGTACATAAGTCAACTCGATGTCGACGTCGTGCTTATCGACGATACCGCATCGCGCCTGGCAATTGACCTGGCCATCAACAGGCCACAAGTCACCAACCGGCCGGTCCGACTGGTTGCCAGCAAGGTAGACGCTGCCCGCCGCGCGGAACTGTGTAGACGTTACTCAGTCTTAGAAGTGATCAACATCGGGCGAAAACCAAAGCCGATGTCTACGCCGGTCTGCAACTGAATAACAGATGCGGCTTATGCTATGCCAACCAGAACGAATGCTGGCTCTCACTCTGCTGGCCACTCACGCTAACTCGACCATTGCCCGGAGCAGAGGTCAAGCTGTCTGCAATTCAATGGAACTTTGTCCGACCTCAAGCATGCGAGCAACGGCTACAGCATTCTTGTGCCAGTCATAAGTCTCCGCCGCATAACACGCGGCAGTTTCAGAGCGTTGCAGTGAATGTTCCCGAATCGCTGAGACGAACGCTTTTGCGGTACGCGCAGCTTCAGCCAGATCTACGGGCAACCCGGTAAGGAAGTGTGCTGCACCGGGGTCTGCACTAGCGCTCTCCTCACCGCAAAACACCGGTAGTCCATTGGCAAGCGCTTCCTGAATCACTAGTGGATAGCCTTCGCCCGTGCTGGGTAGCAGCAAAGCATCAACACCGCGGTACAGTTCTGCTAGCTCGTTGGTCGGCAAAGATCCAAGAACCCGCACGTTGGCCAGTTTCCAGTCTTTGGGCCGCATTGGGCCTGACCCAGCCAAAACAAAATCATGATCCGGAAGCGATCGAGCAACTTCACGGAGGATTGTCAGTCCCTTTTTTTCAACGAACCTACCAACAAACAAAATTGTAGGTCGCTCCAACGAGAGGCTGAACTTTTGCTTTGCCGCCCTGGCCTCTGCGTCTGCCGGAAAGCGGTGTAGGCTCGTGTCCGTTCCATTGAACAGAACGACTGGCTCGGACTTCCAGCGAACGGAGTCGAACTGACGGCGGACGCTGTGGCTGATAAAAACAGTCCGGTCTGCTGCCTTCATCATGGGGCGCGTAACTAGCCTGTTGGCCAATTTCATTAACCCAGAAAGAAACCCGTTCGCAAAAGGAATGGATCCTATGTGCTGGATCAAGACGAATGGTCTTCCATACCAGCGAGCGGCGAGAGCCGCGATGATTGACGTGACGTACAATCCATCGTGAACAATTACACCGTCACTTCTTCCGACGGCGCGCCAAAGTCTCAGAGCACTGCCAGGCATTGGGATCGGCATCGGCAGACCCGACACGCGCTCTAGCGGATCGAATGCGTTCAACGGCAGCGCCGAAACTCGTTTGTCGTTTGGAGGTTGGTCTGCGGCCGATGCCGCCCACTGAACTTCATGCCCGATCAAGCCAAGCTGCCGCGCCAGCTGCCCGGCAACAATTTCGATGCCACCGCCATGACGTTCGTAGAAGTGTGTGACCGTAAGGATCCGCATGCTTGTTGTCCTCTCCCACCACAGCAAACTACTGCTGCACAGCCTCCGCCGGCCGCTGATAAACCGCCCAGCGCGACGCCAGGAAGTTCCACGCAAACAGCAAGACTGTCGATAGCGGGGCAGCAACTATCATGGGCAACTGCATGATATCGAAACTGAGCCATACAAACACGAACGACAGTGGCAGGTTCAGAGCCATAACCACGGCGTAACGACAGAAGGCACGCCAGCTGCGATCAACGGTGAACGTAAATGCACAATGGAGCCAGAAGCCAACGGGAACCAGGAAGCATGTACTAGCCAGCAGACTGAAGCCGTAATGAATTCCAAAACCGTCCAGCGCAATCATGATAACGTTGTGCAGTGCTGCACAGGTAATCGCGACTAAAGCATAACGTGGGACCTGAAAGCAGGCCTTCCATAAGAGCGATACTCGCGCAACTGCATCCGTCAGACGAACCACCAGCGTTCACCCCCGCACAGGCAAAGCAGCCGGTTCACCCACCTCACGGTCACTTGTAAGAGGATTTAAAAACATCGCTTCGTGCCCGCCGATAATCGCCAGCATGAAACCGCCGAGAACATTCTGCATGCCGATGGCACCAAGGCAGGAGCATAAGACAATTGGCAAAACCGTCGGCAAAGCCGCGAACGATGAAGCTGACCAATAGGCGGCAATCCCGACCAGCCCAACCCCGGCAAGAAGAACGAATGCGCCGCCGCTGATCAGAAGTCCCTCAAGTGATAGGACGCTACGAAGCCTCCACAACCACAAGTGCGGCAGCCGGTAACCGGCTTTGACGCCGTTGAGGTGCGCTGTAACTGCGATAATCCCGGCCATGTGACCGATAATGACCATAGTGCCAGCGACGATCGTCCATCCTTCACCGAAGTAAGTGATGTCGGCTAAGCCAACGTAAGTCAGCATTGTCAGCAGGAGGATCATACTGCCAAGGCCAAGAAGAGCCATTGCTGGTACGCCGAACACCCATGTCGGGCTCAACATCAGCAAATAGCGCAGATGGCGCCAACCGTCCCGCCATGGACGCAAATGCGGAGGACGATCTCTAAGATCATTTGAGAGCGTAGCCGGCACCTGTGTCATTGGTAGCTTTTTCAGCGCTGCCTTGATCACCATCTCGCTGGCGAATTCCATTCCGCTGCCGGAGAGATTCAACTCCTCGAAAGCTGACTTTGTTATCGCGCGCAGGCCACAGTGGGCATCATTGATACCCGTCCGAAAGAATACATTGAGAATGCCCGTAAGGATCGGATTGCCGATATAGCGGTTCTTCCAGGGCATGGCGCCTGGTGCAATGCCACCATCGAAGCGTGAGCCCATGCACACAGCATAACCGTCAACCAGCTTGCCGATCATTGCGACGCTGTCGGTGAAGTCATAACTACCATCGCAGTCGCCCATAACGATGAAACGACCGTGGGCTGCATGCGCTCCGCCGATCAAGGCAGCGCCATATCCCTTTTCAGCGACATGAACAACACGCGCTCCAAGCGACTCGGCCAAAGCCTGGCTTCCATCGGTGGAACCATTATCTGCGATCACAATCTCACCGCTCAGCCCGTACGTCTGATGCATACGCCGGAGAGCTTCCTTCGCATTGTCTATGCAATGTGGAATGGAGAGTGTCTCATTGAGACAAGGCATTACCACTGTCACGTCGACAGAGGCGCCTTCGGATACTGGCAAGGGAGTAGAATTACGCACGACATTGCTCCACACGCGAGAGTGCGCAGTGAGGTTAGCTGTGGAGCTCTAAGAATCCCTTAAGCATAGCAAAGGACCTGTTGGCTTTGCGTGCCTCATCCGGCGGAATCAAAGGCGGGAACGGCAATTTGAGAACCGTATACCGAGTACTTATCCTTCTGTCTTAAGCGCAGAACCATAGCGATCAGCATGCTGCCCATTCATTGCGCGCCACTTCGTATTCCACTCAGGTTCTCGTTGCACCGTCGAGCCACTCTGTCCGAACGGCCTCGAGTTCATAATTCCTAACAACTGTCAATTTCTGTGTTGTGCTATAATAGCGCCTGACCTGGTTCGTATCGGCGCGAGCGATAACCGCTGCGCAAGCGGGGCATTGCCTGATGAGTTTGCAGTTTGAAGAATTGGATTACCAGGAAACACCAATTGGTGCCGTTAGTCTGAGGCGACGATACGAACCGGTTGTCGGCCAGGACGTCTATGAAGTTAAGCTCGGCGATGAGTTCCTGATGTCCAGCTTGTTCACGGCATCCGAGACAGCTCTGGCTGATCTTGCACTGGGCGCGCTGACGAATTCCAATCTCGATGTTGTTGTTGGTGGCCTTGGACTTGGATTTACTGCAAGCGCCGCTCTCAAGCATTGCTCGGTTCAGTCTCTCCTGGTTGTCGATCTGCTGCCGGCAGTCATTGGCTGGCACCGCAACGAGTTACTTCCGCTGAGCAGGGAGCTCATCAATGATCCCCGCATTCAGCTACGCGAAGGCGACTTCTTTGCGCTGGCAGCATCCAGTGATGGGTTCGACAATCATCAACCAGGGCGAAGGTTCCACGCAATCCTGCTCGATATCGATCATTCCCCGGACGCACTTCTGGATGAACGCAGCCGTGCTTTCTATGAAGTAGCTGGACTGCAGAACATACTAAGACAACTCTTGCCGGGTGGAATATTCGCACTTTGGTCGAACAATCGGCCTGACGACGAATTTACTGAACGGCTGTCAAATGTGTTTGAATCCGCGAGTGCCGAAACCGTTGTGTTCGACAATCCCTACCAATCAGAACAAGCCGTCCAAACTGTTTATCTCGCCTGCGCCCAGCCTTGACGCTGCTCAAACAGTGACGATCAGGAATGACGCTCTGTTCTGGCAACAATAGGCGGAGCTGTTCTGGACACAAACGCACCGGAGCAAAAGCACAGACCGAGCTCGAGAGCTACTGCTGCCTAAGCGTTTTTAGCGAAACCAACTGCTTATGCTGCTCGTCCCAAAGCTGCAGCCGTGCATACTGTAGGCTCTCCAGCAGCGTTATGCGTTTCACATCCGCCAGCTCCGGGTAGTCTCGCAGGACTTCAGGCAAACGATAAAAGGGAATTCGACTACACAGGTGGTGCACATGGTGCATACCGATATTCGCCGTGAGCCACTGCAGAGCCAAAGGAAGATCATAGTATGAACTTCCGTGAAAGCCGGCGTCGTGCACATCCCAGTTGGCCTGGCGCTCCCAGTGTGCGTCATCGAACTGATGCTGGATGTAGAACAACCAGACACCGATTGTCGAAGCCAGGATAACAATCGGCAAATGAACAGCGAGGAACGGAGTGACACCAACCGACAAAATCATAATTGCAGCAAACACAACGATGCCGACGTTTGTGAGAAGTGCACTCAGCCAATATAACCATCCCGCATTCATGAAGCCGAGCGGCAATCGATTCTGCAGCAAGAAAACGTAACTTGGTCCAAGCCCAAGAAACACCAGCGGATGGCGGTAGAGCCGATAGAACAAACGATCACGCCTGCTCAATCCATGATACTCATCGACTGTCAGCGTGCGAAAATCACCCATACCACGAAGATCGAGATTGCCGGTCGTCGCATGATGGATCGCATGGCTCCGGCGCCATACATCGTAGGGTGTCAGAGTTACAACACCTATGATCCGGCCAACCCAATTATTCGTCGCTTGCCGACGAAAGAACGCGCCGTGTCCGCAGTCATGCTGAATGAGAAAGAGGCGAACGAGAAATCCTGAAGCCGGTATTGTCAACGCAAGCGTAAGCCAAAAACTATAGCTGAGGGCTAACCAGGCAAGGACCCAAAGTAAAACGAGCGGAACAACAGTCGCTATCAGCTCAAAAGCACCCTGCCCAGCATTGGGTTTCCGGTATCCGTTAAGAACTTCGATCCAATCGCGAGCGCTCCTGCGGCTCTCGGCAGGAGTTGGTGTGCTTGGCATTGGCTGCGATCCGATCAACGAGTGGTATTATGGCAGGAACGGATCACAAGAGGCGTAGCGCGATCCAAGCGGATTCGAATGAACGATACTTGACCAGCAGCCCGCAATAGAAACGTATTGAGGAAGCTAAACCAGCATACTGCTCCGTTCCTCGCCCGGAGAAGACGAACTGGCAATGAGGCAAAGCGCACCGGGGGAAAACAGCAAACTCCCAGTGATCTTCCAGATAGATGAATGGTTCAGGTCATCGAGACAGGATAAACACGCCTACCATGTCTCCGTCGCGGACAGGGTGCCAAACCGAATCAGGATCACATTCTGCTGCCAGAGCCAAGGCGGGAGCTTCCAGACAGCTCCGCCCGACAGTTGTGCCATTGGATTGGCACACAAACTGAGATCTCTTGGCTTCCAACCCATTGTCCGCTGAATTCGTGGCAGTGGTTAGCTGACCGCGCTTGCGCTTCAGTTGTTTCTGTCCGATCCGAATTCAATCGCCAATCTGCGAGCAAATGCGCGTAGGTTGACCAGCTTCTAAGCCACGATCAAATCAGGTCGCCTCTCGGATAAAGTGCATCTGGTTCACCTCATCGCTGGTACACCGCTCATTTTCGGTTAAGACCAGCTCCCGCCTAGGATCGGACACCTCGCGCCACCTAAGACTGCCCAGCTTCTTTCTCAGCACGCACATTAGACAGCCATACAGCGAAGCTGAGGATGATCGCCGCGGAAGAGATAAGCGTCATGAGAGTACCAGGGAAAAAATGCACGTGGCCGCCAAGATCGAGGAACATGAAGTAGCCGAGATCGAGGAGCCCCCCGACCATGGCCGTGACCCAGATCGCCGTTACGCTGCCGCGCCAGATAAAGACTGCGCCAATTATTGTAACAACGCCGCCCCAGAGCAGATTCCAGGCATGTTGATTGAGAACTGCACCGACAGCGGGATGGTAGTCGGCCTCGAGCGCCGCTCGCTCTACCGCATCCGCAATGGCCTGAAACCCAGACGTTGTATCGCCTGAGATAACCAGAGCGCCAGCAAACGCATGAACAATGCCCCAGATCACCCAGAGAACTGCTGCGGCCTTTAGTGCAAATGAACGCATCGCGTTGCTCCCTACATACTGCACAAGCTCAGTGGTGCAGTCGCGCTGACAGTGATGTGTTGCATTGCACAACTCAAGCTGAAGCAGCGCACACTCAGTGCGCGAAAACAGAGCAATGGCCTCTTGAGACGAAACGGTAGCCCGGCAATGGACAAATGGACTGAGTTAAGAACGGCGTGCAAAGTCGCTCGATTGGGTACAGTGAGTGCTGCCGCGAAGGACCTCGGGGTGCACCGCGCAACGGTCAACCGACACATTGATTCACTGGAAACCGAACTGGGTGCCAAGATCTTCCAGCGCCATGCCCGTGGCTACACTATGACGGAGATCGGAAGGGAAGTCCTCGAAGTAGCCAGTCAAGCCGAAGAGTTAATCGATGAAGTTGCAGGTCGAACGCGCGGTTACGCAACAACAATCACTGGTACGCTGGTCGTTGCCACTATCACCGAAATTTCTGATCTCTTGATGCCCGCTATTGCCGCCTTCGTTTCGGAGAACCCATCGACGAAGGTGATCTGTGATAGTGGCGAACAACTCGCGCGGCTTGAGCATGGCGAGGCACATATTGCAGTTCGCGCTGGCAGTCGCCCAACGGATCCAGACTACGTCGTGCAAAAACTCAAAGGTATTCAGTTTGGGCTCTATGGCCATGCCGATTACTTCGCCAGGTTCGGCCAGCCCAAGCGGCCAGCGGATCTCGCCAAACACCGCTTTGTTGTCCGGGCCGCGACTAGCAAGTCGACCCTGTTTGAGCGTTGGCTTGCTAAACACATCAACGATGATCAGGTCGTGCTGCGCGTGAGTTATCCGCGGACAGGAGATCACGCGATCCTCAACGGCCTTGGCATTGGTTTCATGCCGGAAAGCTCGGCCTTATCACACTCCTCTCTTATTCCAGCTATTCCATCGCGATCTTCTTGGACGATCCCGCTCTGGCTCGTCACTCACGTGGACCTGCACCGCACGCGGAAGGTTCAGTCGATGCTGGAACAGATCAAGGCACTTGATGAGCAAGAATGGCGTTGCGTGCCGGATGCTTAACCCCTGAACAGTCACTTTCAGGAGTGTACATCAGTCCGCGGAACCGACTTGAAGACTTATGTTATCACCCCATCACATCCTAAAAAGCGCAGAGACATCGGGCAGATCTTCCATCAAAACAGATATTGCTCTAGACATTGCCATCAGGGCGGGCTTGTGCTTGTTGACCGGCACGTTGCTCCTAGTGACCCACTTTATTGTACACCGGAATACCGGGACACAACGAGGGAACGAGGAGCTCATCGGTCAGCGACAACGCCAAGAAGCATGAGCGCAACTCGACGCGGAGTGCATTCGAAAAGGACCGGGCTGTGAGCCAACCAATACTGATACTCAATGGACCCAACCTCAATCGGCTCGGAAAGCGCGAACCACAGATCTATGGCACAACAACGCTCTCTGACGTTGAGCAAATGTGCCGCGAGCGCGCGGAACGGCGCGGCCACAAAATCTCATTCCATCAATCCAATCGAGAGTATGAAATCATCGAATGGATCCATGACGGGATAGATAGTGCTTCGGGTATCATCATTAATCCCGCTGCGTTCACTCATACATCAGTCGCGATCCTCGATGCCCTCAATATGTTCGACAAGCCGATCATCGAGCTGCATATTTCCAACCCGCACAAACGCGAGGCTTTCCGTCACGTGTCTTACGTGGCCAACGCCGCAACTGGTTCCATATGCGGCCTAGGTGTCAATGGCTATCCGCTTGCGGTCGACGCCATGATTGACTTGCTCGAGGCAGGTTAAAACACAGCCCGTCATCGAACGGTTTGGACAATGTGTTCTTGCAACCGAAAGCTTTGATGCAAGAAGTCACTGTAATTCAGACACCTCAAGCGACCGTGAAGCGCGCACTAAAGTAGAGCAAGTCAGCTGGAAGGCCTTTTTTCATGTCGCAAGTGCGCATCGGTGTTATTGGCGCTGGCCTTATAGGTCGCAAACACATTGAAGTCCTGCGCTCAGGTCATCCAGACTACACTTTGGCGGCAGTGGCTGACCCGTCACCCGTGGCAAAGGCAGAGGCCAAGCAGCTTGGTTACGCGTGCTACGAGTCTGTCGAGGAGATGATCGACAAAGCAAACCCTGATGGCGCGGTCGTTTCCGTACCAAACCAGCTCCATGTGGAAGCTGGGCTTACGTGCATTCAGTATGGCGTACCGATTGTCATCGAGAAGCCTGTCGCTGATACGATCCCAGAAGCATTGACACTCGTCGAAACAGCTGAAGCGGCCGATGTCGCGACACTGACAGGGCATCACAGACGCCACAACCCGATTATGCGCCGCGCAGCCGAAGTTATCCGCGCGGGCACTATCGGACGCATTGTGGCAGCCACTAGCATTTGGATGGCCCATAAACCGGCAGGCTATCATGACGTACAATGGCGCCGCGAACCAGGTGGCGGACCAGTGCTTCTGAATGCGATCCACGATGTCGATTGTCTCAGGATGCTCTGTGGCGATGTAGAAACAGTTCAGGCAGCCGACTCACGGGCCATCCGCGGTTTTGCTGTCGAGGACACGGCAGCAGCGATTTTCCGTTTTAAAAGCGGCGCACTTGGCACGCTCCTTTTATCCGACACAGTTTCAAGCCCTTGGGCCTGGGAAACAACATCCGGAGAAAACCCAGCCTTTCCTGTAACCGGCCAGGACAGTATTTTCATTGGCGGCACGCAAGGCTCACTGGCCGTGCCGTCACTTGATGTTCGCTGGCACAATCCGGGCAGCGAAAGCTGGTCAGAGCCGTTGTCCCAGCGCCGAGAGCATATTGTACCTGCCGACCCTTATTTCGAGCAGATGCGTAATTTCGCTGCCGTTATTCGGGGTGACGAAGAACCCGTTCTGTCAGGTCGCGATGGCATGTTGACCCTGGCCACAACCCTCGCAATCACCCAGTCAGCCGAGACCGGACAAGTTGTAAGCATTGACGAGATGTTAGCTGGAACTGCAAGGACATAGGAAACTCGAATGACAGGACAGCAACGTGCGGCATGCGTCATCGGATATCCAGCCAAGCACTCGCGCTCGCCCAAACTGCACGGTTACTGGATCAAGCGTTATCGTATCCAGGGCTCGTACAAAGCCGAGGAAATTGCACCGGATGACATTGTAGAGTTTATCACCCACCTATCTGATCACGGCTATGTCGGCGCCAACGTGACAATGCCACATAAGGACATAGCGTTTGAGCTGTCTGAACCTGATGACCGTGCTACTTCAGTTGGCGCCGCCAACACGCTCTGGTTTGAAAATGGCGTGCTGCGATCGACCAACACTGATGTTGAAGGCTTCGTTGGTGCCTTGGATGCTGCATCACCTGGATGGCATAGCAATCAGCACAATGCAATCGTGCTCGGCGCGGGAGGAGCCGCGCGGGCCGTCATTTATGGTCTGATAGAGCGTGGCGTTGAGAAAGTTCATGTGGTCAACCGGACCATTGCGAAAGCTGAAGCGTTGCGAGATCGGTTCGGAGCTAACGTCAAGCCTGCAACGTGGGCCGATCTACCCAACCTTATTCAAGGGTCTCAGTTACTCGTGAATGCGACCTCGCTGGGGATGCATGGTCACGACCCGCTCGATATTGATGTGTCCGCTATGGCGAATGATGCCGTTGTATCAGACATCGTCTATGTGCCTTTGACGACTCCGTTGTTGGCTGCAGCTCAAGCGCGGGGCCTCGCAACGTCGAACGGCCTCGACATGTTGCTCCATCAGGCCGTACGCGGTTTCGAACTGTGGTTCGACCAGCGCCCTGAAGTGACCAAGGAGCTCTACGATCTCCTGGCGGCCGACATCGAGGCCGCTTAACTCTGCCTCACATCAACACAGCGGGGCATCCCCAGAGATTTGCTTGCATGTTTAGCGGCAGTCGACTGCAGCAGACATATACTGGCGGCGTTGAGTTGCATCTACGCAATCTTCTCTGAGCATCGAGCAAGATCAAAAGAGCACAACCAAAACGGACTGCCTAAACCCGGATAGCCTCTGCTTCTTGCAGGAACTGCCTGTTGACCACACTCTCTGGCCGTAGCGCTAGTCGCTCGTTCGAAAGAGCAATCGCCACATCCTTTTGACCGGCGCGGATTGCGGCCTCGGTGAGCGTCCACTCAACGAGATCTCGCTGGGCAATGCTGCCTCCCATGCGCCAAAGTTCAGCCTCGACGGGAAGCAGACCATCAACAGCACCTGCATAGTCTTTATCGACAAATCGCCCCATGGCTTTCGCAATGGGAATGGCAACGTCTCGGTAGGCAGGCACCAATTCCCCACCCAGTCCAGCTGACCGCTCCATTCCATCTAGGACTCTACCGTAAGCGGATGTGTCACCAGCACGAAGCGCGGCCATGGCAGCGTGGATCTCATTGAACGGGCTCGACATACCACTCAGCTGTTGCTGCCATAATCCGAGTTGCTTTTGCCAACGCTCACCCGCCTCACAGCCCAAGGTCTCTAGCCGCCACAGGAGAGCTGTTGCATTACACAGCTGGGTGCCGACAGGGCGCATGGCTGGAATAACCTCGTCATCATAGATCGCCAACGCTGCATCAAACTGGCCGAGCTCAATGTGAAACAAGGCTTTGTGCCACCAGATATGGACGCGGTTGTTGCAGTTTGCGTCCGACCAGTAAGGCTTGCGCCCATCCATCCAAGCTAATCCCTCTTCCGGCCTGCCCGTCATCTCCAACACGTGCGAAACAGCATGATGCGGCCAGTAACCGTAAGGCTCCAACTCAGCGGCGGCCCGAGAGACATCCTCAGCGCGGGCATAGTCGCCAAGTTCTTCCAGGCCGAAACCATGGAACGACAGCATGATCCCATAGTTCGGATCGTCCTTCGACCAGGATGGAAGCGCACGAGCTGAACGTCCTGCGACTCGATGGAATCGACCGAGATAGCCGTCCAGCCGCATAGCATACTGATGACCAGCAAGGTCGTGCGGATCACTCATAAGGTGGCGGTCAAGGGCCGCGACAGCAGATGGCCATTGTCCATGCGCGGCATGTCGCAATGCCTTGTGATGCGCGCCTTCCCGATTGCTCAGGCCAGCTGTGTCGACACCGTTATGCAGTTCACGCGCCCGGGCAACCTGCACGCCATCATTGCTGAGCGCTAACAACCAACCCTGCATGATGTCCGCCATGGCGCACTCGGGATCAGCCTCACGCGCCAATGTGAGATGAGCATTCGCATCACCGTAGTTGAGCGTAAAGGTTCTCACGGCATCGCTAATGTGCTCCGAGGCCTGCGCATTCGCGCTCAAGCTCCCACTCCCCGACAGATCCTGCGCCATGAATAGCAATCCTCCACAGCAAACCTCTGTCGGTCTGCTTGTCATCGTCTTTGAAATCTACGCCGAAGGGCGCTGCAAACCGTAGTGATCGCGCAGCGTCGCGCCCTCATATTCAGTTCGGAACCGCCCTCGTCGTTGTAGGATCGGCACAACCTCATCCGCAAACACTTCCAGCATATGCGGCAATAGAAGCGGCATCACGTTGAAACCATCAGCCGCCCCATCGTCAACCCAGTCTTCAATAGCGTCGGCAATCTGCTCCGGTGTCCCAGCAATAACAAAGTGCCCACGGGCACCCGCAAGTTTGCCCAGGAGTTGGCGCATTGTCAGTTGCTCTCGATCAACGGCACCGACAATCAATTCTGTTCGACCGCGCGAACTCTGGTTTTCCGCAGGATCGGGAAAATCTCCCACCGTCAAAACGCGATCCAATGGAATGTGTGTGAAATCGTGGCCATCGAAACGTTGTGAAAGGCGCGAGAGAGATGTCTTAATATCGCAGAGCTCGTTCAGCTCCTGCTCCATACGCTTTGCTTCGGTCTCAGTTCCAGCGATGATCATGCTGATCCCAGGCAAAATGAGACATTGGTCAGTTGGCCGGCCACAGGCAACAACGCGCGCCTTCAGATCCTTATAGAAATCCTTTGCCGTATCCTTTGTCATATGCGCCGTAAACACGGCTTCTGCATGCTTGGCTGCAAAGTCTTTGCCCGTGTCCGAGGAACCTGCCTGCACCAATACAGGCCAGCCTTGCGGCGGACGCGGAATGTTGAGCGGCCCCGCCACATCATAGTATTGGCCGTGGTGGTTGATCGGATTGACCTGTTCTCGCTTATAATAAAGACCGTTCTCGCGATCATCGACAACCGCGTCATCTGACCAGCTATCCCAAAGCTTTTTGGCAACCTCAACAAACTCGTCTGCGCGCTCATACCGATCCGAATGCGACAGTCGACCTTCACTACCAAAATTCGCAGCGCCTGGAATACTGAACGATGTCACGATGTTCCAAGCGGCACGACCGCGACTGATGTAGTCCAATGAGGTAAACATCCGCGCGACATTGTAAGGCTCCGAGTGTGTCGTAGAGGCCGTACCAATCAACCCGATGCGCTCTGTCGCCATGGCAATTGCGGACAGCATCGTAAAGGGCTCAAGGTATAAACGCGCGGTACGATCCGTATCCGGAGGCAAGGCCAGAGTATCCGCCAGGAAAATCGAGTCCATACAGGCCGCCTCGGCCTTCTTTGCGCAATCTACAAAGTGCTCGATATCCGTCAGCGCCAATGCCGGCGCTTTCGGGTGACGCCAAGCCGTCTCATGGTGACCGCGCGAGTATATAAAGAGGTTCAAGTGGATCTGGCGTTTCATGGACTTCTGCCACAATCAAAATAAGCGACCAACAGAATATCTCAGTGAAACAGAAGCGCCATCAGCAGCGCGATCTTTGCATTGGAAATCACACAGCCTGCGGGCAGCAGACAGAAGCCGGGCAACGCTACAGCGAATAGTTGTTCCGGATGATGTGAGCCCAAAAGATATGTCTGCCCTGGTTGCATCTCAAGCCGATGAAGACTGCGTGGCAAAGGGACCTGCGGGTGACGTCTCCCCACCAAGGGCAAGGCGCGCGCGGATAACTACAGTTGCAACCTGAAATGTGCGGATAACACAAATTGCAACTTGAAATTAAGACTCCAGTATGCATTCATCTGTAAGCTGAATTTCAGCAAAGAGATTACGCAGATCTTTGCAGAGTGATGACCAAACAGTGGAGTAAAATCGATGGCTAAAAGTTCTGTCTACGGCGCAGCTGGCGTTGTCTTACTGGCAATCTCAGTTCCTCAAACGAGTGCGTCGGCAGATTCTCGGTGCAGCAGTAAGGTGAAGTCCTGCATCGTGATGAAGGGTTGCGAGACGAGTAAGGCATCGTCGAATTACTGCGGAGCGATCATCTACGTCAACAAGGGCGGATATGTTGTCAATCCGGTCAAGTTAAAGGCGCGCGGCTCGCAACCCATTAGTCAGCCGGTTGTAGTGAATGAGGATCCGAAAGTTGAATCGAATTGCACCGGAATCTCCGCAAAGGTCGGCAATGACATCGCCGTCGATCAGGCAGCGCAATTCATTGCGCCTGGTGAGTGTGCCTACCAGCTGGATATCGATATCAAAGCCGGAAACCACAAGGACAGAAATCTGTTCTTAGTCCCAGGGTGTGTGATCGAAATGAGCACGGCCGGAACCACGACATCCAATAGTTGGAAAGAGAAGGTCTACTGGTCCACTCAGGCCAAAAACGCAGGCGCGACCGGCAATGTCCAGGATTCGGCTGGCAATAATTGCGGACGAGAGAACAAGATGTAGTCGTCACCTCGAGTTCTGTTTCCCAAGCAGACAGCAACGAAGTCTAAGCAGAAGCGATTGTGCCCGGTGAACATTTGGAAATCTGTTATCGGGCATTTTCGCGGACATGCGGTCGTATTCATAGCATTAGGTTCAGTTGTATCAGGATGCGTTCAGAGCCCGAAGTTTGCGGATTCGAAGGCACTGAAGAGCCTGATCAGTGAGTATGCCGAGCAAAGCCGAATTGAGGAAGAACGTCAGGTCGAAGCAGATGCGCGTTCTATTCGTGCTTTGAAGGTTTCAAGTGCGCCATCGTATAGTTCTAAAAAGCGAAAGTTGGTGAGCGTTGATCTCGTGAATGCACCTCTCGGCAGAGTGATAGGGGAGATCCTTGTTCGATCGGCCGCGTCATACAATCTTTCCGGTGTTTCTATTGCCGGTCGTGTTACCGCGAAGTTCAAAAACCTCCCGCTCATGGATGCACTGAATCAGCTGCTGTCGCATCGCGGGCTGGGCGCCTATAAAGAGGGCGATGTCATTAGGTTGCGCTACGGTGCGCCCATCAAACCAGCAAAAACGGTTCATCAAGGTGAGGCCAAGACGGAGAAGGCTGCGCATTCAAACAAAGAGACGCAAACACCGCAGGTCGTCTATGAGGAAGTTCCACTGCGCCACGTTAAGATGGAAGACACTTTGAAAATGATCCAGGCCGTATTCCAAGGTCAGACTAACAAGATTAAGTTTGGCACTCTGCCGGAACGAAATGCAATCTATCTGGCCGGGCATGCGGAAGCAGTATCGTCTGCGCGAGCCGTTATAGCTAGAGCCGACCAGGAAGTTCCTCACGTCTTGATCGAGGCTCTGGTGGTTGCCTTCTCCAAGGATGACGCCGGATCGTTCCAGAGCAGTGTCACGAACGCTGCGATCAACAATTTTTCGGGCATCAATATTATACCCGGTCAAACGGCAGCAAACATAACGTTTACGTTTCTTCACGGTGTGAAGAATACAAAGACCCTGAGCGAAATCCTGGATATCTATGTGGCAGCGAACAGGGCGCGTATTCTCTCAAGGCCATATATGACGGCGCGTAGCCGGGAAACTGCCAAGATCGAAATCGTTCAGGAGGCATTTACCGTTATCAACAGGAGCGATGACGGTGCCAGCGTTAGTACGAACGAGTCGATTTCCGCAGGGGTTACATTGCGAATTGTACCAACAGTACAATCTGGAAACACGATACGATTGCAGATTAACATCGAAGATTCTGACTTCATTTCAGGCCCCATTGAAGGCCTGCTGGCCAAGCGGCGCAACACGGCCCAAACATCCATGAATGCGGAGAGCGGTCAGACGATCGTAATTGGTGGCCTCAATCGTTCTCGCAGTGGCGCGAGCAACACGGGATTGCCATGGGTGCGCAACATACCTGGATTGAACTTCCTAACTTCACAACAACAGGGCTTAGAAGAGGGCAACCAAGTTGTCGTCTATCTAACGCCAAGAGTGTGGAAGCCAGACATGAAGCCACCAGTTGCTCAATCCAATGCTCTCAAGTTGAATAGCAGCTTCAGCACACCGTACGAACGACAGGTCGCGGACGAACATCCTAAGTGAAGGCTAAAGCCGGAAACTGCCCCGCCCTACCGAACATCATTTACCGATAGCAAACCACCGTTGGAGAAGGTTGCACGTGATGTGATGGGAGAGGGACCCGAAGGAGAAAAAGAACTCAAGTGAGATGTCATCTGGCACGTGCGATTGCCTGGCCGCCAGTATGAAGATGGCGGGGGAGAACGCATAGAGCGCCTGGCACCGCAACTCTGTCGACCCGCGTCGCAGCACGATGCTCCACCAGCCCTTGAAGCGATCAACTCTTGGCAGCTGCAGTCGGATACTGCTTGGTTTTGCGCTTCCGCTGTTTCGCATCCGCCTTTATGGGCTTTGCCTTCCTGTTCGGCGATTTGCTATTGCCAGACTTTTTGGAAGCGTCTCTCCCACCATCGGATGATCGAGGCCGCACTCTCTTATGCTCTCCGCCGCGCCCGCCTCGTAGCTTCTTGCCTTTGTGAGATTTCTCTCTGTCAAACTCTGGCGCTTCTTCCAGACGAACGACACGAATGTTCTTCTGCAATGTCGCATGCGGCCCGATATGAGCAAGGAACTGATCGACGCTGTCAGCATCAATTTCGACAATTGTCCTGTCTTGCTGAACCCTAATCGCACCAATCTCAGGTTTTGTGAGCCCGCCTCCCTTGCAGATTACAGGAAGCAACCAACCCGGTTCTGCCTTCTGCTTACGGCCGACAGACAGCGAGAACCAGACACTGTTGGTCAGCCGATTGGGCGCTTGACGCGACCTTGGTTCGGGCAATGCCACGTCCTGCAGTTCTTCTGGAGCTGACTGGCCTTCCCTCACGACACCAACAAATGCCTGCGCAATCTGCTCAGCGCTGTAGTTGGAGACAAGCTGCCGGACCAGTTCAGATTGATCCTCTTCGATCGGCTGCTGCAATGCTGAGTGCGCCAGTAGCCGCTCGTCGTCACGCGCTGCAACCTCATCCGCAGAGGGCGGACGATCCCAAGTTGCACGTATCTTGGCGCTTGCAAGTAGGCGTTCTGCAGTTCTCCGTTTGCTGCTTGGTACGATTAAGATGCTGACGCCCTTACGACCCGCCCGTCCGGTGCGGCCGCTGCGATGCAACAGAGTCTCGCCATTTGTCGGCAGATCCGCATGAACAACAAGCTCAAGGTTTGGCAGGTCGATACCACGCGCCGCCACATCAGTCGCGATGCAGACCCGTGCGCGACCATCCCGCATGGCTTGCAACGCATGTGATCTCTCACTCTGCGTCAGCTCCCCTGAAAGGGCCACAACGGAGAATCCACGGTTGTTGAAACGGGCTGTGATGTGGTTCACCGTGGCACGCGTCGCACAGAATATGATGGCATTTCGCGCCTCATAGAACCTCAGCACATTCACAATCGCATTTTCACGATCACTCCCTGCAACGGTAAGTGCGCGATAATCGATATCGCTATGCTGTTTCTTTTCTTCCGTCGTCGAAACGCGAGCGGCATCTCGCTGATACTTGGACGCTAAGTTGGAAATTCCGCGCGGCACCGTCGCTGAAAACAATAGTGTCTGCCGGTCAGACGGTGTCTCAGATAGAATGAACTCCAAATCCTCACGAAATCCGAGATCAAGCATCTCATCGGCTTCATCCAGAACCACCGCACGGATTTCTTCTGTCACCAACGAAGACCGCTGGATATGATCGCGCAGGCGACCGGGTGTTCCAATGACAATGTGAGCACCCTGTTCAAGGCGTCGTCGCTCCGTGCGCATATCCATACCACCGACACACGAACCAATCACGGCGCCCATTGACTGATAGAGCCACTCGAACTCACGTCTGATTTGCAGTGCCAGCTCACGGGTAGGCGCAACGATCAGCGCCAAAGGTGCAGCTGGTCGGCCTAGTCTCTTTTCACCAACGAGCAGAGACTGCGCGAGCGCCAGACCGAAGGCGACTGTCTTGCCGGAACCGGTTTGTGCCGAAACCAGCATGTCGCGGCCAGCCAGATCTGGGGCCAGAACGGCGTGTTGCACGGGTGTCAGCTCGTGATAGCCCCGCGCGGTCATTGCATCGCGCAAGTCAGGCGCAACGGCTTCAAGTTCAATCATGGAAAACCTTTCAAACCCCAGCACTCTGCTGGGGCGGAGCAAACCGGCAAATCAGGAAGCTTTGGCGCGCAGCATGCGTGCTCAGTCACGCGGTAGGCGCAGCCCAATTAATCTGACGCCGTTCTTATCGCCATCGCACAGGGAAGTATATGGCGATAATGCCGCTATCGGGCCAATTCACGGTTAACCGGCGCGTTTGCCGCCTTGTGCCCTACGCAATGCCGCGGCGAGCGCCGAATCTCCGTCCAGTCCGGCTGCTTGCGACACAGCTCGTTCAGCGCGCCCTTGGCCTTTGCGTGACTTGGTATCCTTCGCAGGCTGGCTACGCTCGTCCGCCGGCGGGTTATCATCTCTACTCTGCGACTTCATAGATAAACCTATCCGCTTCCGCCCAACATCAACGTCTTTGACACGTACATTGACGACATCCCCCGCTTTAACGATGTCGCGCGGATCCTTCACAAACTGGTCTGCCAGTTCCGATATATGCACGAGACCGTCCTGGTGAACGCCGACATCGACGAACGCTCCGAAAGCCGTGACGTTGGTAACAACACCTTCGAGCCGCATTCCCGAAGCCAAATCAGTGATCTTTTCAACCGAATCCGAAAACCTAGCCGTACGAAATTCCGGCCGCGGATCGCGACCCGGTTTCTCAAGCTCTGCTAGAATATCGCGCACCGTTGGCAACCCGAACCGATCATCGACGAACGCATCAGGCTGCACAGTCTTCAAAAATGCATCATCACCAACCATCGACTTCACCGACCGGTTCTTAGCCTTGGCAATGCGCTCAACGACCTCATAGGCCTCCGGATGCACCGCCGACGCGTCCAGAGGGTTGGGTCCATCCATGATACGCAAAAAACCGGCGGCCTGTTCAAATGCCTTGGGTCCCAGCCGTGCCACCTTCTTCATCTCAGTGCGCTTCTTGAATGCGCCATTCTCATTGCGATGGTTGACGATGTTATGCGCAATCGTAGCGTTCAGCCCGGCAACGCTCGACAGCAGCGGAACAGAGGCTGTGTTGATATCAACCCCAACCAAGTTCACACAGTCTTCGACGGCTGCATCAAGCGACGACGCGAGCTCGCTCTGATTGACGTCATGCTGGTACTGACCGACGCCGATAGCCTTCGGCTCAATCTTCACCAATTCGGCAAGCGGATCCTGCAAACGCCGCGCAATGGAAACCGCGCCCCTGAGCGACACGTCGAGATCAGGAAACTCGTCCGCTGCGAGTTGCGAAGCCGAGTAAACAGACGCACCAGCCTCCGACACCATGACCTTCGCAATCGTCCGAGACTCAAGCTGACTGATGACTTCTCCCGCAAGTTTATCCGTCTCGCGACTGGCCGTTCCATTTCCAACGGCGATCAACTCAATCGCATGCTTCGTACAGAGCCCCGCCAACGTCGCGAGCGCACCGCGCCAATCGTTGCGCGGTTCGTGCGGATAAACTGTTGCTGTCTCTAGCAGCTTTCCGGTTTGATCAACCACCGCAACTTTGACACCGGTTCGAATGCCAGGATCCAAACCCATCGTTGTACGCTGACCAGCCGGAGCCGCGAGTAAGAGGTCTTTGAGATTGGACTTGAAAACGTCGATCGCGGCCGCATCAGCCTGCTCCTTGACACGTGCAAGAAGGCTCGTTGTCAGTGCTGGATGAAGCTTGCCCTTCCACGCAGCCTCGGCAGTCTCGACCAACCAATTATCTGCAGATCGCCCACGGTCTGAAATCCCGAACTGTGTCATGACCCGAACCGCACCGGGATGATGGCCTGTACCGGCGTGATCTACATCCAACCTGAGAGACAAAAGGCTTTCATTGCGGCCTCGCAGCAAGGCTAACGCCCTATGTGACGGAATCTCTCGAATAGGCTGCTGAAACTCAAAGTAGTCCGCAAACTTTTCGGCCTCAGACTGCTTACCGCGGGCCGCTTTAGAGAAAATCCGACCGTCTGACCATAGCCAGTCACGCAAACGGCCAACGAGTTGCGGTTCCTCCGCCATCCGTTCAACAAGAATGGACTGCGCACCCTCCAAGGCACTCTTTGCGTCAGTGACAGCGTTATCCGGACCGCAGTACTTGAGAGCTTCCGTGCTTGGGTCTAACGAAGGGTTGGACAGCAGCGCATCGGCCAACGGTTGGAGTCCTGCCTCCCGCGCTATCTGGCCCTTGGTGCGCCGCTTCTGCTTGTATGGCGCATAAAGATCCTCCAGATCGATCTTGCTCTGTGCTGCTTCGATCGCGCGCGCGAGCTCAGGCGTCAGCTTTCCTTGCTCGTCAATCGCCTTGCGTACCGCCGTCTTGCGTTCTGTCAATTGTTGAAGATAGCCCAGCCGTTGTTCAAGTTGACGCAACTGACCATCATCGAGACCACCGGTTTTCTCTTTGCGATAACGCGCGATAAACGGAATCGTAGCGCCCTCATTCAGCAATTCTATGGCGGCGCTCACCTGAGGTACTTTTACATTAAGCTCGTGAGCGATCTGCTGATCGATTGGCGTCATATCTGTGATCCTATGCAGAGCAACTCCAGCAATATCTCCAGCTGGAATCAGGTGCTACTTGTAGCACCGCGAGGCGCTCACCTCCATCCGTGGATTCCCTTAGGGATTCACGACGCAGAAAGCATGGAAACGACGCAACCGGCAACAGGCGACACAATCATATCAGGGCTGGCATCTTGACTACTCTGCAGCATCAGCCACGGGTAAGAATCCGCCCGATTGCCGCGCCCATAGATCCGCGTACAGGCCACCGCTCTGAATGAGCTCATCGTGCTCTCCATCCTCAACAACTCGACCGTTATCCAGCACAATCAAACGATCCATGTGAGCAATTGTGGAGAGACGATGGGCAATGGCAACCACCGTTTTGTCTTTCATCAGCGCGAGGAGATGCTCCTGAATGGCACCTTCGACCTCCGAGTCTAACGCGGACGTTGCCTCATCCAAGACCAAGATCGGCGCGTTCTTAAGAAACACCCGCGCTATGGCAATGCGCTGTCGCTGTCCGCCAGACAGCTTCACGCCACGTTCGCCAACATGAGCTTCGTAACTTTTGCGGCCTTGCGCGTCCTGCACGCCTTTAATGAATTCATGCGCATGTGCCTGTTTAGCAGCAGCAATAACATCATCTCGGGTAGCACCGCGCGCACCATAGGAAATATTGTCAAGTATCGAGCGATGAAGCAGTGATGTGTCTTGTGTAACGACACCTATAGAACTGCGTAAGCTGTCCTGGGTCACCTGCGCAATATCGTTTCCATCAATCAAGATTCGGCCCTGCTCGGGATCATAGAGGCGCAGTAGCAAGTTCATCATTGTGGTCTTGCCCGCTCCCGACCGACCTACGATCCCAACCTTTTCACCGGGACGAATAGACAGATCGAGCTGCTCAATTGCACCACTGTGCTTGCCATAGGTAAAGCGAACGTTCTCGAACCTGATGTCGCCCTTCACATGCGCAAGCACCTCCGCCTCAGGATGATCGTTGACCTCGATCGGAACAGAAACCGTAGCGATTGTATCCTGCAGTGTACCGAGATCACGAAAAATACCGTTGAACTGAAACATCATCCAACCGGACATGTTGTTGATGCGCAGCACGAGGGCCAAACAAACAGCAATAGCCCCAACGGTGATCGTTCCCTGTTGCCATAGCCAGACACTTAAGATGCCGGACGCCGTGATCAGCAGGCCGTTCAGCACGGCCAGCGAAATTCTAAGTCCCGACACTAAACGCGTAAAAGCCCTCGCAGCCGACAGCATGTCGGACAGCCCCTCGCGGCCGAATTCATCTTCGTGAACCTGACCGGCAAACAGCTTCACGGTTTGAACATTCGTGTAGCTATCAACGATACGACCGTTCAATCCCGACCGTGCTTGCGACATCAGTTTCGATCGTCTGCGAACTTCCGGCAATGTCCAAGCCAGAATACCAAGATAGGCCGCAAACCAGACGATCAGGACAAGAGCCAGTCGCCAGTCCAAAACAGCAAAGAGCCCAACAGACGTAATGCTGAAGATGAAGAAAAACCAAATGCTCTGGATCAAGTTTATCAGAAAATCGCCAAGAGACTGGCCGGATTGCATGACCTTGGTTGCAATGCGGCCTGCAAAATCATCCTGAAAAAAGCGAAAGCTCTGCCGCAGCACTCTGCGATGGCTCTGCCAGCGCACCAGTGCAAAGAACGACGGCACAATCGCCTGCTCATTGATGAGCGTACTCGTCGACAAAGCGATGGTGCGTATGACCAAAACCGTTACGATCATGCCACCGAACATCAACCCATGTTCGGCCCATACAGTTGCGGGATCAGCATCCTTCAACGTGTCGATAAGCACGCCCACGAAGTAAAACAGACTTGCTTCAACCAAACCCACAACGCCGCCGACCAGTAGAAACACAAAGAACGGCCAGCGTGCTTGGCGCAGAAAGTGAAGGATGAACGGTGTCAGTTGGTCGGGAAGGTCAGGAGTTGGCGGCGTGCGAAACGGGTCAATCCAGTTCTCAAATGCTCGGAATACCCGTCTCATGCTGACGCCTTTCACTAGCGTCCTCCGGCTTAGCGCAACGCTAAGTGTCAAAACGAACTTGATTGGGAGGCGTAGGGGTAAATATAGACCAGTCGCGCGGCTCGCTCAATGCAATCACACGAGGTCCCAAAGCTAGGCGTAGAAAGCTCAATTCAAAAGAGGATCCTGCTGGAGAAACCGCGCGAGCTTCAAACAACAGCGTTCCCAAGTAAGACGCGGGGCAGAGCGACACGCCCTGCCCCGCCGATATTCTAGCGCGCGCTTACGACTTTGGCAGGATCACGGTGTCGATGACGTGGATGACACCGTTGGACGTTGCGATATCGGCCTGAGTGACCTTCGCGTTGTCTACCTTCACGCCATTCGTAGCGTCGACGGATACCTTCTGGCCCTGGACTGTCTTTGCGTCCAGCTTCTTGCCCGCAATGTCTTTCGACATAACCTTACCAGGGATGACGTGGTAGGTCAGGATGGCAGCGAGCTTCGCCTTGTTCTCAGGCTTCAGCAGGTCTTCAACGGTACCAGCTGGAAGCTTCTTGAATGCAGCATCTGTTGGGGCAAATACGGTGAACGGACCTGCGCCCTTCAGGGTATCGACAAGTCCGGCAGCCTTCACAGCGGCGACGAGTGTGTTGAATGATCCAGCTTTGACAGCTGTATCAACGATATCTTTTTTGCCGGCAACGGCAGGTGTTACTGCCAGTGAAAACATCAGCCCTAGCGCAACTGCAGCACTCTTTAGAAAGCCCATGGTTGATCTCCGTTTATCTGTTGATTGTTCCACCGCGTGACCGTGAAAATTTCATCAGTCGTTAACTGTGCGATGTGGCCAGTAAACGAAGGGCTCCACCAATTGGTTCACGATTTCCTTCGAGAAAAAATCTTTTCGACAACGCAGATCTGCTAGCCGTCGACCAACGTAGGCGACCGCTCCAAAACGCAACTCTGGCCGGATAAAAAGACGATCTGAGAAATGCTCGACAATGCCTAAATGGACCAAGCCCACAATTCGCGATTATGCTCGCAACGACTTCCAAAAGGTCGGGAACAGTCCCAGCTCTTGCCGCCTTGTCCGGCAGCGGCACTCTGAGAATTGGGAATTCCCTAGGCCGCAGATTCAGCTCGTTCCAATTGGAGGTACTCGTTTAAGGGGATCGGTCTTTGAAAGAAGTATCCCTGCGCCATATCTATACCGAACTCCTTCACCAGGCGCAGCTGCTCCTGGTTCTCGATGCCTTCTGCAACCATCTTGACGCCAAGCGCTCGCGACATCGTGCATACGGCTTCAAGGATACCTCGAGATCTCGCATCTTGCAGATCTGTCAGGAAGGCCCGGTCCAGTTTAATCACAGTAAAAGGAAATTGCTTGATACAGAACAGCGAGGAGTGGCCCGCACCAAAGTCATCCAGCGCAACCGTGGCGCCGAGATCGGCAAGCCGCTGCAGGTCAGAGAGCACGGCGTCGTCATTATCGAAACACACGTTCTCAGTGACCTCGAACCAAAACCTCCGAGCCTCAAGATCAGAGCTCGCAATTCGGCGCTCGAAGTGACGAACGAACTCTCCATCTCCCAGCTGCGCAGCAGACAGGTTTACCGATACTGAAACCGAAGGATCGATTGAAGCCGCTGCATTTGCAGACTGCTCAAACGTGCTCAAGCCCAGCTGATCGATCAAGCTCTGCGCTTCAGCAATGGCAATGAACTCGCTGGGAGGCACTGGCGTTCCATCTTTTCGCGTCCATCTCGCCAACGCTTCAAGAGCAGTGTTTTTACCAGTCTTCAAGTCCACGATCGATTGGAAACACACGCTGGTTTTATTGTTGTCGATGGCTTCGTTCAATTCGAGGATAAGGTCGAGCTCTTGACGTCGCCCATCTTCCAGTGCGCGACTGAACTGGATGAGCTGTCCCCGCCCACTCGCTTTCGCGCGGTAGAGAGCAAAGTCAGCGTTTGAGATCAACGTCTCGGAACAACGCTTGGTCTTACCCTTTGCATATCCATCCATACCGAAACTTGCCGAAACTCGGAGTTTCTGGTCGTTCACTTCCATATCAAAATGAGCGTTTTGCAGAATTCGCTTGGCAACAGCGTCTGCTCCCGCAAACGGATCAGTCAGTATCAGCAATGCAAACTCATCGCCACCAAGTCGACATACAAAGTCTTCAGCCCGGGCAGTTGACTTCAAGCGCTGCGCAAAGGTCACAAGCGCATGGTCACCAACTTGATGACCATAGGTGTCATTTATTCTTTTGAAGCGATCCAGGTCAGCCAAAACCAGGATGAATGAACGCTCACCGGCTTGGCAAAGTGCTTTAAGTTTCCACGTAAAGTAATCGCGGTTGTACAGTCCAGTCAGGCTATCCGTCGTGGCACGCTTTTCAAGTTCCACGTGCGCTGACTCGAGCTCTTTCTCTCTGCGAATTTGGCTCGTGATGCAACGTCCAGAACCAATGTAACCAGCAAACCGGCCGTCCGGGTGCCTCAGTGGCGTGCCCGAGACCTCGACAAAATATTCCTCGTCATCCTCACCAATCCAGCTGTACTCACAACATCTGAACGGGAGCTCGCGGCTAACAAGATCTGTGAGGTATTGGAGATTGTCATCATTGACAGCGTTGAAGCACTCGGAGCGACGGCGACCTATCAGACTCTCTGGTCGCAGCTTGATATGATCATAGACTTTCGGGCTGACATAGACAAAGCGGTGAGCTTCATCAGTGATCCAAATCCAGTCTGACGTCACTTCAGCAATTGCTAGAAGCTGCTGCCTTGCTTTTGGATTGTTGAGCGCTTCCAGCTGCAACGCCGTCTCGACTTGACTCTGCTCAGCAATATACGTTTCAGACATGAGTTTAGTACTTGTTCAATAAGCGTCCACAGCAGCCAGTTCAGACAAGACCGGCCAATACGATCCATACATACTAAACCGGCGCCGTTGA
Organism: Hyphomicrobiaceae bacterium; assembly: GCA_965247245.1. GTDB lineage: Bacteria > Pseudomonadota > Alphaproteobacteria > Rhizobiales > Hyphomicrobiaceae > Tectiglobus. The sequence goes on from CBDFGV010000003.1 coordinate 992,827, forward strand.
AAATTCCTAAACTATAGGTTGTAGTTTTAGGCAGCTTGTCTGCTAAGTTTCATCGAATTGCACCTAAGCGACGTCCAACGTTGGTTCATCGAAACAAGCAGACTGTCTCTCTTCAGTTGAGGAGACACTTACATCTTGCAGCTCGCACATGGCCTCCGCCGCCGTAATCGCCTCAGCAAGTTCATGAGGTGGTGTCGGTCGGGCGAAATAAAAACCTTGAATATGCTTACAACCAGCGGCCCGAACTGCCTCTAGCTGGTGCGGAGACTCAACCCCTTCAACGACAGTCTCGATGCCCAGGTCACGACCTAACGCGGCCGCGGCACGAACAATAGCGAGATGCTGCGAAGACTTCGGCAAGTCACTGACGAAGCTACGATCAACCTTAAGCCTATTGAACGGGAAGCTGGTCAGGTACCGCAGCGAAGAGTATCCCGTGCCAAAATCATCGAGCGCAAATCGCACGCCTAAGTCATCGATCGCATGCAACGTCGCAACAACATCAGCTGTTTCATCGATCAACAGTGACTCGGTGATTTCAATCTTTAGTCTGCTGGGCTCCAGACCTGTCTTGGACAAAGCCTCTCGCAGCACACCGACCAACCTGTTTGTGCGAAATTGCAACGGCGAGACGTTGACCGAGACGTTGACGTGTTTGGGCCACTGAGCCGCCTGCCGGCAAGCTTCCTGAATGACCCAATCGCCGAGCGGAATTATCAGACCGGTTTGCTCGGCAATTGGAATGAACTCTCCAGGGGATATCCAGTTGCCATTATCATTCCACCGCAGCAGGGCCTCGACAGACTCTACGCGCCGGCTTTCGACGTTGACAATGGGTTGGTAGTAAAGCGTGAACTGCTCGTTCTCAACGGCACTGCGCATACGTGCCTCGACAATGCGCCTTCTACGCATGATCTTATTGAGTTTGTTGTCAAAAAAGCGATAGCAGCCCTTTCCGTCGGTCTTCGCTCTGTAGAGAGCAAGATCGGCATTCTGCATGAGGGACTCGATATCTTTTGTTCCCTCGTCAGCCAAAGCGACGCCCACACTGGCACCAACAATCAATGTATGACCGTCAACAGAAAACGGTGCTGCCAACGCTTCAACAATGCGTGCCGACAACGACTCGGCATCGCTGACATCTTGGGCTGGCAATTGAATAATCGAGAACTCATCGCCACCAAACCGCGACGCAACATCTGTATCACGCGCTGTCGCCCGGATGCGCTCAGCAACAAGCTTCAGCACCTTGTCACCAGTGGCATGGCCATGCGTATCATTGATGTTCTTGAAACCGTCCAGATCGATCGCCAGGAGTGCAATAGACTCACCGCGACGGGCTCGCTTTAGGCCGACCTCAAGACTATCGAGAAACGCCTTCCGATTGGCCAGACCGGTCAGATTGTCATGATTGGCTGCATAGCGGATCTCATTCTCCATCTTCACCCGGTCAGTAATATCTTCGTGCGTAACCACAAAGTAACCAGCCCGCATGGAACGGCGAGACAGCTGAACACTACGGCCGTCCGGCAAACGGCGAATAGCAGACCAACTTCTTGTCGTAATCTGTGAGAAAGGAGAATTGAACTCTGCAACGCCCTCTGCATCCAGCCCCAAAGACAAAGCCTGGCGTTCAATCACCTCGGCAATCGGCATCGAATGATAGAGATCTTCTTTGCGGAGCTTATAGATGGCACGATAGGCTGCGTTATGAAAGACGAGCTCAGAGTTCGCGTTGTATACGACAAGCCCCTGCGCCATGTGGCTAATGGCGGCCTTAATGATCGAGACTTCATCTGTCTCTTGCGAATCCGCCTCGAGAACCTGTTCAGGTTCCGGCATCCACTCGATAATCATTACAACTCCTCATACTCAATCTAAAGTTGTAATTGAGTTACCCTAATAGTGAATTAATCTGAGGTCAGATTATTAGAAGCGAGCATGCGATCTTCACACTTGATTAAGTTGCCCGACGAAGTGCAATCGCGACCAACGGCTCTGGATGACGTTCATTCTTCGTTAGGATCCTCAAGCCTCTCACCCCTGCCTCTAGGATGAGCTTATGCCCGGTCTCACCTACCCGACCGCGGCTCGACTTATTGGCGATTGTACAAACATGACTTATGCATCGGAGCAGATTTCACAGATCAGTCCGGGCACAACACCATGACGCTTCACAAGATCCACGCCGTCCCCTCCGCCCAGCGCCTACCCAGAGAAAAACAATTCGCCTGGCAACTCGCGCAACTCGCCAGTGATCCAGTTGCGGTCGATGAAGACGTCATCGAGATGATCACCAATCGCATCATTGACAATGCAGCGGTAGCTATCGCCTCCCTCAACCGCGGTCCCGTACAATCCGCGAGAGCCATGGCCATGGCACATCCACGACCGGGAGGGGCAACGTTAGTCGGTATGCCGTCAAGCTTGACGGTTGGTGCAGAGTGGGCAGCGTGGGCCAACGGCACGGCTGTCCGAGAGCTTGACTATCACGATACATTCCTTGCTGCCGATTACTCTCATCCCGCCGACAACATTCCACCTCTTCTTGCGGTAGCACAGCAGTGCGGCTGCTCAGGTATCGATTTTGTAAGGGCTATCGCAACCGCCTACGAAGTCCACGTTGCACTCGTCAAAGGCATTTGCCTGCACGCGCACAAGATCGACCACATTGCACATGTCGGACCGTCGGTTGCTGCCGGACTTGGTACGTTGTTACGACTGCCTCCGGAAACAACCTATCAAGCCATTCAACAAGCGCTACACTGCACCGTTACAACGCGACAATCCCGGAAGGGCGAAATCTCTTCTTGGAAAGCATTTGCGCCGGCCTACGCCGGCAAAACGGCTATAGAGGCAGTTGACCGCGCCATGCGTGGCGAAGGTGCGCCCAGCCCAATCTACGAGGGTGAAGACAGCATCCTTGCCTATATCCTCGATGGCCGTTCAGCGCGCGAACGGGGCCAGGATCCATTTGCTGCAACCTATGAAGTCAGTCTACCGGGACCAGGTGAATCGAAGCGAGCCATCCTGGAGACTTACACCAAACAGCATTCGGCGGAGTATCAGTCACAGGCTCTTATCGACCTGGCCTTCCGTGTCGGGAAACAGGTCCCTGATAGTGAAGCCATTCAGACCATCGAGATCCACACCTCGCACCACACCCACAACGTGATTGGCACCGGCGCAAATGATCCACAAAAGATGGACCCAGAAGCATCACGCGAGACGCTTGATCATTCCATTATGTATATCTTTGCAGTGGCGCTGCAGGACGGACGTTGGCACCATGTCGACTCCTATACGCGGGAACGCGCTACACGTGAGGACACGGTTCGGCTCTGGCACAAGATTTCTACCGTGGAAGATCCAATCTGGACGAAGCGATACCACGATCCCGACCCAAATATGAAGGCGTTCGGTGGTCGCGTTCGAATTACATTCAATGACGGTTCCGAGCATACCGATGAACTGGCCGTGGCCAACGCGCATCCAGCAGGCGCTTCGCCATTCCAACGCGCCGACTACGTCCGAAAGTTCCAAACTCTGACCAGCGATGTCCTCAAGCCAGAAGAAGCACATAGATATCTAAACCTTGTCACCCAGCTTCCGGATTTGACAGCGCACGAGCTACTCACGCTTAATCCAACTGCACCGGACAAATACATGCAATCCAATCCCGCCAAAGGCATTTTTGATGCTTAACGGCACCATTGAGTCAATAAGTATCGGCCCACAAAGGACGCGCAAACAGCAATGACAAACAGCCTTTCGCCTGCAGCCCACGACCATGTCTTTGGCATTATCACAACCGGACCATTTGCAAGCCATGTCGGACTGGCCGTCGAAGAAGCCGAGGTTGACCGCGTCGTCATTCGCATGCGCGGCCAAGATCACATCATGAATGGCGTTGGCATCGCCCACGGCGGTGCTTTGGCAACCTTGATTGACACTGCTGCGACGGCTGCAGCTTGGGCATCATCGGAGGTCAAGCCAACAACACGTGGCACAACAGTTGCCCTCACCATCAATTTCCTGTCGGGCGCACCACAAGCCGACCTCTTGGCCGAAGGTCGCGTCATCAGTCGCGGAGGCACGCTCACGATCATTGACGTGACTGCACGCACAGCAGATGGCAATCAAACCATTGCCAAAGCACAAGTCACCTATAAACTTGATCTCGCGCGGGACCGCCGGCTGGAACGTCCCTAGTCCACCCCAACTGAAGAGCACTCTTTTGCAGTTCCCATACCAAAGAGATGCACATGCCCCAGCAGCACGAGGAACAGCCGGATGACAATTGAAAATCTCGATGAAATGCTGCAGCAGGCCTTTGATGAAAGCACCAAGATCTATCAAGAGCGCGGCTTTCAACGGCGTATCGGGTTCGGAAAGAAGCCTGCGATTGTCAGCGTTGACCTCGCCAACGCCTGGACCCGTCCTGGAAACCCGTTCACCTGCGACATGCAGAAGATGGACAATGAGATCATTCCCGGCATGCAGAGGCTACTGGAGGCGGCCCGCGCAAATGGCCATGTGGTTGTCCACGTCACGACAGCTTACCAGAACACCAACCGCGATGACCCTCACACCGACATGGGGCAATGGCACAACAAGATCCCGGTCGAAGCTGTGAGCCTCGCTGACGAACACCTTTGGGCTATCGACTCGCGCATTGCTCCAATTGAGGGCGAATGGGTGATGATGAAAAAGCGCGCGTCATCGTTCTCAGGCACGCCCCTCGCCGGTTATTTAAGAACCTGCGGTGTTGATACCATCCTTGTCACCGGAGTTACCGCTACCGCCTGTGTGCGCACGACCATTTGTGATGGCATTCAGGATGGCTTTCGAACAATTGCTGTCCGTGAGTGCATCGGTGACCGCGTCCCCGGGGCCGTCGCATGGAACCTATACGACATCGACGCCAAGTTCGCCGATGTTGAATCCGTCGACACCTGTGTGAATTACCTCAACAATGTAGAGGGCTGGAACAACACTGCCACGTGAAACGCTTCAGGCCTAGTTCAAGTGACGACGCTAGACGGCCTGGAGCCAGACCGCAGTATCATGAAAACCAACACCACCGTTCGGCGGTACTGGGTCAGCACCGATAAGCGTGTTGATTGCTTGTTTTTCATCAAACGCTTCAGCCGGCCAAATGCCTTCGACAATCAGCGTCTGTACTTTCTGACCATCGTCGATGGTCGCTTTGAGAATGACCGAGCCTCTCGCATTGCCAATACGAACTTTGTCCCCCCCTTGGATAGCGAGCGCGGATGCAGCCTGGGAATGCATGCGCACATGCGGACCACCTTCCTTTGATTGGCCACTCGGTGTCTCAGAAAATGTCGAATTGAGAAAGTGCCGTGCGGGTGGGCACACTAATTTGTAAGGCAACTCGGAAGTCGCCCGTTCGTAATCATCAGTCCAATCCGGCAACGCCGGCATCCGCGCATGCAATGGACCAATACGCGTCCAATCGGGTTTGAAATGGAAGCGTCCATCAGCTTGAGGAAATCCGCTCAGAAAATGTGCATCATCAAAGGACAGAGCTCGGTCCAACCAACCAATCTCAGCCAGCTCATTGAACGAAGGCAAACCACCACGTTGCAAAGCTGTATCAAGCACATTGCGATCAGCCATTTCCAATGACGGGTGTCTGGCGCCCAGTCGTCTAGCGAGCTCACGCACCAGGAAACTATTTGGGCGCGCCTCACCTAATGGTTCTCGCAACTTTGGACCGCATGTCAGAAAAGTATGACCCAGTCCATAATAGAGGTCGTCGTGCTCAACGAACATCGTTGCAGGGAAGACAAGATCTGCGTGGCGTGCTGTCGGAGTCATAAACTGCTCCTGGACAACGAGGAACAAGTCTTCGCGCGACAGACCTTTGAGCACCGATGCCGTATCCGGCGCCACCGTGGCAGAATTTGCATTCTGCATGATCATCGCATTGACCGAGCCACGACCCTTAAGCGCATCTTCCTCACCACAGAGCACAGCGCCGATACGCGACTGATCAAGAATGCGCGTCGACGGATCGATCGTCTCGGCGGCATACAGGAACTTGGTATCCAGGCCCCAAATCGTAGGATCATAGGTCAGGAAAAACGCGCCACCTCCCTCGTGTTGCCAAGCCCCTGTCAGGGCGGGCAGGCACGAAACAGCATGCATCGCTGCCGAGCCATTGCGCGTGCGCGTGAAACCAAAACCGGCGCGCAGAAAACTCCTTTGCGTGCGACCATAGAGCCGCGCAAAGTCCAGGATCTGCTGAACTTCAAGCCCAGTAATCTCTGCGGCCCGCTGCGGCGTCCGCCCGCGAATGTGCGCTTCGACATCTGGTGAGAAATCCGTCAACCGGGAAAGATAATCACGATCGGCAAAACCCTCCTCGAGCAACACATTCATAACCGCCAAGGCCAGCGCGCCATCAGTCCCAGGATTGACGATCAGTGCCATGTCCGCCTGCTCAACAGTCGGCGTTCGATAGACATCGATCACCACAAACTTGGCACCGCGCTCCTTACGTGCTTTCGCGACGTGGGTCATAACGTTGACCTGTGTCGACACAGGATTTCCACCCCACATCACGATCAGGTCGGAGTGATCCATCTCGCGCGGATCGCAGCCGGTGAGCTTCCCGATACCGGCCAACCAACCGGATTCTGCAGGCGTCACGCAAATTGTCGTCTGCTGGCGGGAGTATCCCATGACGTTGCGTAAACGGTCGAGGCCATACCGCTGCAGGACACCCATGTTGCCGCCAGAGTGATAGGGCCAGACAGCCTCCGGTCCAAATGCCTTGGCAACACCTGCGATCTTCTCAGCAGCTTCATCCAGAGCATCATCCCAAGACACCGGCTTGAACTGGCCACTGCCTTTGGGTCCGCTTCGCCGCATAGGCTGCAACAGACGATCGGGGTGATAAATCCGCTCGGCATATCGTGCGACCTTGGCACAGATAACGCCTGAGGTATAAGGATGCTGCTTGGCCCCGTGAATCCGGCCAACACGACCGTCTTCATCAATCTGAACTTCCAGAGAACAGGCGCTTGGACAATCGTGCGGGCAGGCCGACTTCAGTCGTGCAGGGGCAACCGAGTTCATGGCGGATCTCCTTCAGGAGACCACAGTGCTGCGGTTTGCAGTCCAAAGCAAGGCCCAGCTCGGTCCTGCTATCGACCGGCCGCATTGCGCCCAGCAATGTACCCCCACGTCAAACAGGGGCCGAGCGTGGTCCCAGCTCCGACGCCCTTGGAGCCGAACGAGTTGGCCATTACATTCCCTGCCGCATAAAGTCCGGCGATAACATTGTCATTCTCATCTAGCACTTCAGCCCGCTCGTTGGTCCGTGGCCCACCCTTGGTACCAAGAAAGCTCGCCTTGAACGGCATCGCATAATACGGTGGCTCTTCAATTGTACCGAGGGTCGGGTTCGGTTTGTGCCGTGGATCACCACCGCGATTGCGATCCCAGGCACTACCGCCACGTCCAAAGTCTTCATCAACACCCTTACGCGCGAAGGTGCTGAACCGCTGTGCCGTATCTTCCAGGCCTTCGGGGGCGACGCCAATCTGTGCGGCCAATTCATTGAGCGTATCAGCCTTAAAGTGGTTGCCGGGGATCGACGTCTTCGGCAACGCGTGGGGGTACTTTTGGGCAAACTGTGCATCGTAAATCCGCCATGCCGGAAGATGTGCAGGCGTACCGGTCTCAGGGTCTTTCTCAGCAAACGCGAGCCCGACGTTCATCTGCTTCTCGTTGACGAAACGCTTGCCATGCCTGTTGACAATCATCGAGTGCGGCAGGAAGTAGTCAGCGGCCGGCTGGCCTTGCAACTGCCCCTCGTACATCACCGGTGTTGTACCCATGATGAGTGCCTGATCCATATGGTCCAGCTGGGCACCAACCTCCTGCGCCATACGCTGACCGTCACCGGTGTTGGTTGACGGGCTGGCGGTCCACTCAACTGGTCCCGGGAAATGCTCCGCCATCATCTCCGGGTTCCATTCAAACCCACCGCTTGCGAGCACAACACCTTTGCCGACCTTCACGTCCTGGATCTCGCCATCAGCCTCAATTTCGAGACCCGTGACCCGCCCCTCGGACACTACGAGCCGCTTTGCCGGTGTTGCCAGGCGAATGTCGATGCCTTTGTCCAGACATCCCTTCAACAGGCCGATCGACAAGGCATTGCCACGCGCACGCATATTCATCAACTGGCGCCAGGCAAGTCGGGGCAGATACCACGCCCCCCACCGTTTCGGATTGGCGAAGAAGAAAGTATCGACGATTTCTTCGTAACTGAGCCGCAGATCAAACGTCGGCTGCCGCACTTTGCTCTGCCAATCACCGAGGATGCCGATCCGGATCGGTGCCGCCGAGACATTTCTCCCGAACGGCAACCCTCCTGCCTCCTCGGCATAGGGATCCGGATCACGGTTCGGATTGAATTTGAGCGGCGTATTGGCTTCCAGGAACTGCAGCATCTCTGGTGCATGATCTACGAAGGCCGCCCACGACGGTGCCTCTCGATTATGCCATCCATCCGGTGAAACTGCATGAATGTATTCCAGGACAGCCTCACGGCTATCATTCACACCCATACGCTCGGCGTAGTGATGGCGCGGCACCCAGATGCAACCGCCAGACATCGCGGTGGTACCACCGGCTAACTCTGATTTCTCAACCACCAGGACCTTGGCGCCCTCGGCATGCGCACTTAACGCCGCGCTGAGGCCCGCTGCGCCCGTCCCAATCACCACGACGTCGAATGTTTCAGCCATAGCCTTCAATCTGAACGCACAATCAAACAATCCCGTGACGCAGGTTCTGCTCACCACGCCAGAGACGCTCAAGATTGTCCACGAGAACATCAATGACATTGTCCTCGTAAGCGCGTGTCTCGCCGCCCGTATGGGGCGTCAGTATGACGTTCTCAAACGACCACAACCGAGACTCGGACGGCAGCGGCTCCGGCTCTGTCACATCGATCCCTGCTCCCGCGATACCGCCTGCATCGAGCGTCGCGATGAGCGCTTCCTGATCAACACAACCACCGCGCGCCACGTTGATGAGATATCCCGACGACTTCATCGCCGCGAATGCTGGCGTATTCATCAAACCACGCGTCTCATCGGTCAGAGGACACGCGAGCACGACGACGTCGGCCCGCGGCAGCAGGGAAACGAAAGCGTCGGTCGAGTGCAGTTCATCGATGCCTTCGACAGCTTTTGAAACGTCGCGCCGCACGCCCAGCACAGTCATGCCAAAGGCCTTCGCCAACTTAGCGATGCGCCCTCCGATTTGACCGACGCCATAAATCAGCATCGTCTTACCCGGCAGCTCTTCTTCGCGCTTCGATAAGTCTGAAATCATCGGACGCCAGAACGCCTTCTGCTGATTGCTCCGGGCAACGTGCACCTGCCGCGTCAGCCCGAGCAACAATGCGAATGCATGATCACTAACAGCATTCGCATTCACGCCAGCGGAATTACAAAGTCGAACTCCGCGATCCGCAATCGCCGATTTGTCAAACTGGTCGTGACCCACTGCACAGACCTGGATGAACTTGAGCTTCGTCGCTTCCGGCAACAAATCATTCTTCCAAAAGCCGGATGCAACAAGAACGTCGCCCTCACCTATGCGCTCACGCGTCTCTTCGGGCGTCCAGGTTTGAAAGTGCGCTATTTCGGGCCGCTGCATCGCGAAGCGCTCTGCCAAACAGTAAGCACTGTGGGCAAAATGAATCTTGATATCACCTACGCCCGGAAAGTCGGTCATGCATCGCTCCGCTTGCTTCGAAAGCCAGCTATCCAGCGAACGCAATTCTTCGCTGGACAACCTCGGCTCAGATTCCAATATCGCCCGAGCATAGCTGGTTGACGATGCGACCTGCAACAGGCCAGCAATCGCAAGGCTTTCAAGCACGTTACCCGCAAATGTCGTGCCGCTACGGACTAGGCAGCCCGCGGATAAAGCGTACCGATCTCAGCAAGCTCGCTACCGGCTTCCAACTTATCGAGCTCTGCCACCCACGGGCCATCATCTCCCGAAGGCACGCTACAGTTCAGCATGGTCAGAGCCTGCTCCGACGTCGTCGGAATGACTTGCGAAAACGCCTCGAACACCAAGCGCAAACAATCCAGCGTTACATAGATAACGGCAGCGCAACGCTCTTTGGTATCCTCGTTCTTAATGAGATCCCAAGGCGCCTGGTCCGCGAAATAGTTGTTCATATGATCGCAGACCGTCATCAAGCCCTGGGTCGCATACGGGATCTCAGCCAATTGAAGCTTTTTGCCAAAAGGCGCGCACGCTTCCATCACCTGCTTGCGTAATTCCTCATCTGCGTCAGCAACAGCACTCTCGGTCCGCACCGGAATCCGACCATCGAACCGGCTCCTGGCAAACTTACCGGCACGCGACAGCAGATTGCCAAGCTTATTGCCAAGTTCGCTATTGTAGGCCTGCGTAATCAGCTCGACCGAAATCTGGCTATCCGCATCCGCACGCGCATTGCGGGCCAGATAGTAGCGCAGCGCATCGGCACCAAGGTTGTCCATCACCTCGATCGGGTCGACAACATTGCCCATGGTCTTCGACATCTTGAGGCCGCCAGCGCCAACCCAGTGACCATGCACTGACAGACGCTTTGGTGGGGCCATGTCAATCGCCATCAGCATGATCGGCCAGTAAACACCGTGCGTCTTGAGGATATCCTTACCGATGAGGTGCTCGCATTCCGCCCACCAAGCGGCATGTTCCGGTTCCGGCCAGTTGACGTTGGTAATGTAATTGATCAGCGCATCGAACCAGACATAAGTCACATAGTCGTCGTCAAACGGCATTGTCACACCGAGAGAGACCCGACGCTTGGGACGCGAGATACATAGATCTTCGAGCGGCTCAGCCAGCATCTTGAGGAGCTCGGTCTTGTAGATCTCTGGTTGCACAAAATCCGGGTTGTCAGCGATGTGCTTCAGCAAAGCCTCGCGGAATGGCTCGATCTTGAGGAAGTAGTTCTCCTCATTGATTTGCTCAAGCTCCAACGTCGGGTGATCGGGGCACTTTCCTTCATCATTCAAGTCGCTGGGCTTCTTGAACTGCTCGCAACCCGTACAGTAGATCCCGCTGTATTCTTTTTTGACAATCAGGTCAGCATCGAACATCCGCTGCTCGATCTCGGCAACGCGCTCCTTATGTTCGGGCCGGCTGGTGCGCACGAAATAGTCGTAGTCAACCGAGAGCCGATCAAACACGTTGCGGAACTCCGCAGAACGGCCGTCGAGATATTCCTCGACGCTCAACCCACTCTCGGCTGCCGCTTCCTGGTTCTTCTGCCCGTGCTCATCACAACCGGTTGTCAGCTTACCTTCATAGCCAATCGCAACCCGGTTGCGCTTCAGAATGTCCGCCATGACAGTCGTATGCGCATGGCCGATATGCGGGGCACCATTCACGTAGTAGATCGGTGTCGTAATGTAGGTTTTCATCGTAACCTGCCACAAAGCAAAGACTGCAAATGATAGAGACATTGCGCTCACTGACAGTCAGATCCATCAATGGCACACTTCGGGTGAGAGCCGCCTTCTACGGTCGAACCCGCTCACGAATCAAGTCCGGTCCCGGACTTAAGCCCGAATTCGGTTGAACGTGCGAGGATCAATAGCTGATTGCGCATCAGAAACAAACGCCCTTCGCAGCTTATTGAACGCGTCTCGAACCTCATCAGGCGAAGCGCCCAAGCGCCCCTCTTGCAGGCTTCGCAAGAAATCGTAGGCATCAACAAGGTGGTCAAGTATCTCCTGACGATGTCCTTTGTAGGCTTCGTGCTTCAGCTCACCGTGGGTCGGATCCTGTAAATTCGGGAAGTAGAGACGACCTTCATCGATCCGCGCACTCAACCTGGACCTGAGTTGTATATAGTCTGTCGGTGGCAGATTTGCATCCAGCTTCAAATGCTCCTCCACTTCCGCCATAAGCAGAATACATGCCTGCGACCACTGAATGATGTGATCCTCCCGATGTAGGCGGAGTTGCCAACGATTGAGCCGCTGCTGGCGGTAAAAGACCCATAGAGACAGGATCAACGCGACAAGCGAGAGAAGAGCCGCAACCGTCTGGCTTATCGCGGCCAGCGCCTCAATCTTCGATGCATCATCCAACTTGTTGGATTGAAACGAAAAGAATTCCCACCAGTTCATGTAACCCAATCATTCTGGCGATCCTCGGCAGACGCGTTGGATCCCTAATTCCTTAGTGTTGGCAGCAGCTTGATATCAGAACGAGCATTTGATCGCTAACCGCCACAGCCGTTTGGCCAAAGCGTGGCATTCATCGAGCCGACCAGCCCCAGCGCTGACACGTTTCTGATTTTGCTGCCACGCGCTGTACAGCTCTGATCCGTTGCAGCATAGTCGTCACCTCAATTTCGAGATGACCGCAGGCGTCAGACGAGCGAGGAAGTGGGTATGCGCATAGTCAATCCAACCTATGGGATCGACAACAGCTCCAGTGAAACCCTGGCAGCCCAGCCACTTGACTGGATGCAGGATCCCATTGCGCTTTTTTCGAACTCAAAGCCGAACGCGCGTGAGCTCATGGACGGGCTCAAGGCAAAGCTGGCGCAAGACAGGCCAATCGACAACATTGACTTCATCTACAAGCCAAGCGCCAGCCAACCAGCTGCTCCAGAAATCATCGATCAGGTTGTTCAGAAATATCGCGCTGCACTCCTCGCTCTCGGGGATTGAGGCTCCTGCTCATCGTGGAGTTTCCATGACTGCATTGAACTCGAAAAGCGCGGCATCACAGCCTACCTGATTGCTTCCGATACGTTCGAACCGCTGGTCCGTGCTCAGGCCGAAGCCCGTCGGGTTGAGCCCAAGATGATCATCGTGAAGCATCCTATAGGTGGACTGAACGCTGAAGAACTGAGCGAGCGGATCGATACGGCTTACGCAGCCTTCAAGAACATTGCGACGACCTGATCGAAACCAGCGTGACGCCGCCGCATTTGAATAAACAAGGCGGCGTCAATCCAAATCAGAAAAGTACAGCATTCCGCATGACAGCAGCTTACGATACTGAGTTCATCGATATCGACGATATGTCGTTTGAGGACTTCAACGACATGGCGGAAGAGCAGGGCTGGAGCGATGGCATGCCGCTGTATGTGCCAACCGAAACAGCGGTTGCGAGCCTCGTCGAGACGATGCGTGGCGACAACGAACCAATCGGCCCGATTTCACCGCGCCAGATCACTCCGACACTGAACAGCCTTGCAGCCAACGCAGTCATGGCAGGATGCAAACCATCCTATTTCCCCGCGGTTGTCGCAGCCTTGAGAGCCTGTCTTAAGCCTGAGTACAATCTTCACGGCACTTTGGCGACAACACATCCTTGCACCAACATGGTGCTACTGAGCGGCCCGATCCGAAGTCAGATCGGCATCAACTGTTCCAGCAACTGTTTTGGGCAAGGCTGGCGTGCGAATGCAGCGATCGGCAGAGCGCTACAGCTCATAATGGTCAACATTGGTGGCGCCCGCCCAGCGGATATGGATCGTGCTACTCAGGGATCACCGGGCAAATATGCCTTCTGCTTCGGTGAAAACGAGGAAGAGAGCCCCTGGGAACCGTTTCATGTCCGCAACGGCTTCTCGGTAACGGACAGCGTCGCCACAACCATGGCTGCGGAGGCACCGCACAATATTAATGACCACGGCTCCAACTCCGGAGAGGGAATCCTCAAAACTATTGCCGGCACCATTTGCCAGGTTGGTTCCAACAACGTGTACTTGAATGGCCCGATGTTCGTCATCTTCGGTCCTGAACACGCGCAGACGGTCGCGCGCGACGGCTTCTCCGTGACAGCCGCCCAAGAGTACCTGCGAGAGAATTCTAAGGTTCATGTTTCGCGGATCTCGGAGGAGAATTTGGAGAGCTGGGTCGGCCAAGACAGACACCCCATAAACGATCATTACTATCCAGCGGCTGAACCTTCTGACATCCGAGTTGTGGTAGCCGGCGGCCCAGGCAAACACTCCGCGTTTATTCCAGCCTTTGGGAACACCGGTGCTCCAAGCGTGATGATCCGACAGCCTTAGGCGCTACCATGAGCACGTTCGGGGATTGGCCGCTATTCGAAGCTGACGTGAGTTTTGATGACGCCCAGTCAACACTGCTCGCAGCGGGACTATCGGATGGACTTCCATTAGTTCCGCCCACGACCGATCGCCTGTCTGCAATGCTTGCCGGCTCAGCAAATCCAGAAAAATCGCTTGGCCCAATTCCACCGCTTTTCGGGGATCTGACGCCAGCAGCCGTTGCCTATAACTGCGTGCTAGCCGGCTGTACCACCGACGCCATGCCCGTAGTCTTAGCAGCTGCTGAAGCATGTCGTGACGAGACGTTCAACCTTCTCGGACTAGCAACGACCACGGGCTCACCCGCAATCGCGATTGTTGTCCATGGCCCAATCACGCAACAGATTGTTATGAACAGCGGCATCAATTGCCTCGGGCCCGGCAACCGAGCGAATGCCACAATAGGTCGAGCCGTGAGTCTCGTGTTGCGCAACATTGCGGGAATGCGAATTGGGGCCGCTGATATGGCAACGCTCGGTCAGCCAGGAAAGTACACTTTTTGCTTTGCTGAGGCCCAGTCATCACCTTTCATGGCAGTCCACGTGAACCAAGGCCTGAAATCGCAAGACAACGCTGTCACAGTCTTGGGCGTCTCAGGAACGATCGAGGTCCTTCCATCACAGAGCGAAGGGAACTGGGATACACCGGAGTCCGTTCTCGACCCAATTGCAAAGGTGATGCAGGCGGCCTGGGTTGGCGGAGGTGGCATGCACAAGCCCGAGCGCGGCGACCAGGTTTTCCTCTTGCCACCGGAACTCGCAAACTTGATCTCGCAACGCGGATGGGAACTCGATCAAGTTAAGCAATACATCTACGACAAGTCCGCAAACCTTGGCGGGGGTCCTATCGCAGCCGGCCCCGCTAACATCTTCGTCGTCGTGACCGGCGGACCTGGAACAAAGATGGCCGTGCTGCCGCTATGGGGCGGCGGCACGCGGGCTGTGACTCGAAAGATCACGTAGCCCTAGCTGCGCCAGAATTCCGGCCTCAGCAACACCAAAACCGTAAACAGTTCGAGGCGCCCAAGAAGCATTGCAAAAGACAAAATCCACTTGGCCGTCGCTGGTAAGCTCGAGTAGTTGCCGGCGGGTCCAATAAATTCACCAAGACCCGGGCCAACATTACCAACAGCACTAGCCGCTGCCGACAACGAGGTTGTCAGATCCAACCCGAGAGCGCTCAGGATCACGGTGAATACACCGACTGTCGTCATGTAGATGGCAAGAAATGCAATGACAGAAAATGGTACGTCATCCGGTAGGCGGCGCTCATTGTAGGTTAGCGTCACAACACGATTGGGGCTCATCAAATGGAGAAAGTGACTGCGGGTCAAAGCGCCTGCCACCTGCAAGCGATAGATCTTGATCCCACCACACGTTGAACCCGAACACCCACCGATGAACATCAGCAAAAAGAACAGGCCAACGGCGAACGACCCCCACGCCGTATAGTCACCCGACGAGTAGCCTGTCGTTGTTATGATGGACGTGACATTGAACGTTGCGAGTCGGATTGCATCACTCAGCGGCAGATCCCGTGATGCACTCAGCCAAAGCGAAACAATGATGCAGATCGTAACCAGAAAGGCCACGAACCCACGGACTTGCGAGTCCCGCCACAATGCGGAAGGCTCGCCACGCAACATCCGGATGAACACAACAAACGGAAGCGCGCCCAGAATCATGAAAACGATACAGGCCCAATGCAGGGCTGGGCTTTGCCAAAACCCGAAACTCTTATCGTGCGTAGAGAACCCTGCTGTCGCAACCGTCGTCAGGCCGTGATTAATGGCATCGAAGGCCGTCATGCCCAGCGCAATGTACGTGGCAATGCAAGCAACGATGAGGGCCGCATAGATACCAGCCGTTGCAGTGACCAATTCCAGCGCGCGCGGCAGCACCTTCTCAGAGCGGTCCGAGCTTTCGGTCTGGAACAGCTGCATACCACCGACACGTAGAAACGGCAGGATGATCAGCGCGGTAACAACGATCCCCAAACCGCCCAATCCTTGCAGAATTGATCGCCAGAGCAGTATCCCTCTCGGCAACGAATCAAGCGGCACCAGCACGGTTGCGCCTGTGGTGGTGAGACCGGACATCGATTCAAAGAAAGCATCGGTGTAGGGCAGGCCCTGTCCGACAAACGGTACGGCTGCAAAGGCTGCCACAAAAACCCAGATGAAGGTTGTAAGAACAAAGCCTTCCTTCAAGCCGAGTTGCATTGGCTTGTCATCATAGGCGACGAGCAACATCAGTCCGCCTATGAAGAACGTGAATACCGCAGATGCCAGGAACACGCGCCAGCCCGGCTCGTTATCGGCAATGTCAACAATCGCCGGCAACACCATGGTTGCGGCGATCGCGCAAAGCACGAGCCCAAGTGTGAGCACTATCGGTCGGAGCTGAACCACGAGCTGATTTGCAGTCCTCGTTCATAGGGTGGCACTTGCAACAGCTAACTCGATGCTGATGCTGCAGGAACGCGACTCTTTAAAACTTGGGAAATGCTGGTATGCGCAACGCGGCAAAGTTTCCAGCTGATCACAGCATAGGGCACTTAACATGCTGTAAAGAATAACATTGTGACAGAAATTCCGTCGCTACATATCGAAAGATTGTTGCAATTTTCAATGCTCACTCGGACGATATGCGGTCACGGCAGACAAGTTGCAGCAACATTCTCGTTTTGTGGTCGCCACCTGCGCTGCAATAATGGTCAATAACGCAGGAAGAAAAATCAATCAGCGGGCCAGTTTATGCAGATAACAGATGTTCATGTCACACAGTATCGGCGACCCTCCGAGGCTGGCGGTACCGATTACAGTGCCGAAATCCAGATCGTTGAGATTGAAACCGATGGCGGCATCACCGGCATGGGATTTGCCAGCGCCCCTTCCAAAACCGGTGACCTGGTCACCCGCCTGATCACCGACCTGCTGCGCCCGCGCCTCATTGGCAAAGATCCCCATTGCAATGCGGACATCTGGACGGATCTATTCTGGGAAGCCGCGCCGCGCCGTGGCGGCGACGGCATGATGCGCACAGCTTTGGCGGCGATCGACTTTGCCCTTTGGGATATCAAGGGTAAGGCGGCCAATGTACCGGTCGCAAAACTACTCGGAAAGTTCCGCGAGGACGTGCCCTCTTACGCCAACTGCGCGCATCATCTCCCACCGGAAGAACTAGCCCAGCGCGCGGCAGAGTATGTCGCCGCCGGCCACAAAGCATTGAAGGTCCGCGGCTCGGCCACGTTCGTTTCGCTGGCGGAAGCCACTGACCGCGTCCGGCACGTTCGTTCTGCCATCGGGCCCGACGTAAGGCTGATGGTCGACGTCAACGGTACCTGGGATGTTGATACGGCGATCCAGCAACTCAAGGCCTGGGAACCGTACGACGTCTATTGGCTCGAAGAACCCGTCCCGCCCCATGACATGGCCGGTTATCAGCGCATCCGCCAGCGTTCCGGATCGACATACATTGTCGGCGGCGAGCAAAACGTCGGCGCCGTCGAGTTCAACGCACTCATCGCGGCCGGCGTCGACATTGTCCAACCGAACGCCATGGTGGCGGGCGGCATCACACCGTGGCTTGAACTGCATGCCCTGGCAACAGCCAACCGTGTGCCGGTGTCACCTTGGAACCTTCAGCTTGTTCACCTGCACATGGCAGCCGGCCTCCCGAACGTTCAGTGGATCGAATACTTCATGCCGGACAACGCCCTCCTCGCATTCCAGGGAGAGCTATTTGCCAACACCATGCAGGAGGTTGTTCGCAATGACGGTGTCTATCTCAAAGCACCGACCGCACCTGGACTTGGCATCCAGCTCGATCCCGACATGGCCGACAAATGCAGGGTTGCCTGACGCTACACCCACATTTCTCAACCACGCACAAGCAAGACAGCACCAAACCAGGATACCAGCCGGGATGATCGATCACGCATCAGAAGGTTGATCGCATAGGCTTGCGTCTCGTTTGCGAACTCACATAACGTCCTCCCGAACGAGTACACCTCATCCAAACGCGGACACAATTGATGCAGCTTTCACCTCATAAGGACGCTACGACGAAAGCCCACCAATCGAGCAGTCTCGACTACGACGCCATCGTCATTGGCGCCGGGATCTCAGGCCTCTATCAGCTCTACCGTCTGCGTGAGCTCGGCCTCAGTGTCCGCGTTCTTGAAATGGGAACCGGCGTCGGGGGTACCTGGTATTGGAACCGCTACCCAGGTGCCCGCTTCGATTCCGAGAGTTACTCCTACGGCTACTCATTCTCACAGGAGGTTCTCGACGAGTGGGACTGGTCTGAGCACTTTGCCGGCCAGCCTGAGACAGAGCGCTACCTCAACTACGTGGCCGATAAATTCGACCTCAAAAAGCACATTCAGTTTTCCTGCCGCGTCGCCTCTGCACATTTCGTGGACGCTGAGCACCACTGGCTTCTCCGCACCGACGACGGTGACGAACTGACCTGCCGTTTCCTAGTCACCGCGATTGGCGCTCTTTCCGCACCGACCATGCCACGGTTCGAGGGCATGGATGATTATCAAGGCCCCTCATTCCACACCGGCCTATGGCCCAAGGAACCGGTCGACTTCACCGGCAAGCGGGTCGCCGTCATCGGCACCGGCGCCAGTGGTGTCCAAACAATCCAGGAAGTGGCAAAAGTTGCCGGCCACCTCACGGTTTTTCAACGTCGCCCCAATTGGTGCACGCCGCTCAACAACGGTCCCATCCCAAAGCCCGAGATGGACACCATCAGAGCCGGATACGCCGAGCTGTTCGAGCACTGCCGCAACACCACGGCATGCTTTGTTCACTCGGTCGATCCCCGCGGCACATTTGAGGTCACAGAGGAAGAACGCAACGCCTTCTGGGAAAGTCTCTACCGCGGCAAGGGCTTCGGCATCTGGCAGGGCAACTTCCGAGATGTTCTTGTCAACCCGGAGGCCAACAAACTGCTGTCGGATTTCGTCGCCGACAAGATTCGTGGCCGGGTCAACGACCCGGAAACAGCCGAGCTGCTGATCCCGAAAGACCACGGCTTCGGTACCCGTCGCGTCCCCCAGGAAACGTTTTATTACGAAGTCTACAATCAGCCGAATGTTGAGCTGATCAGCATGCTCGAGACGCCGATTGAGCGCATCACGGCTAACGGCCTTCGGACCAGCGCAGCAGATTACGAGTTCGATGTCATCGTCTACGCTACAGGGTTCGACGCCGTCACAGGCAGCTTTGATCGCATCGACATTCGCGGCACCAACGGCCAACGCCTGATCGACACTTGGTCCGAAGGTCCGACGACATTCGTCGGCATGATGGTTGAGCAATTCCCCAACATGTTCATGATCCTCGGACCGCACACCGCGCTAGGCAACAACCCACGCAGCATGGAGTACAATGTTGAGTGGGTGCGCGATGTCATTCAACACATGGGTGACCACGAACTCACATTTGCCGACGCCACACCGCGTGCCATGGAAGAGTGGACCGACTTCGTCCGCCAAAAGTCCGAAGGCTTATTGGCCAACGACATCGATTCCTGGATGACTGGCGTCAACATGAATGTCGAAGGCAAACAAGTTCGCCGCCTGGTGCGCTACAGCGGGACTGCACCGGAATACCGCGCCTGGTGCGATCGCGTCGCAGCCGGCGGCTATGAGGAAATCAGGTTCGCGTGAAGTCACGGGTACTCACTCGTGACGACGCGGGCAGCGATGAAAATTGCATTCCAGTCTAAGCCCAATAGGTTTTGTCATCCCTGCGCAGGCAGGAATCCAGACGACCATCCACTAGCATCACTAGCGTAGGAAGAAACGGTGAGGCGGCATGACCTCCCAAAACGTCATCGCAGATGAAGTCGCGACTTGCTTGGGTCCCCGGCCAGGCCGGGGATGACGCAGCAGCATGTCCGCTAGTCCACCTCCACTCTTGCAAGCGAGCATCTTCGCTGTGCTCTGTCGACAAGAGAGAAAGAGAAGAAAAACAAACCGCAAGCTCTATGCTTGCAGTTACCCCTCACCCCGACCCTCTCCCCCTGACGAATGGGGAGAGGGAGACGCTGCAATCCAATCCACACGCCACCCACGATCGTCATCCCTGCGAAGGCAGGGATCCAGACGACCATCTGCACGGGTCATTTGCGTGGGAAAAAGCGGTGAGGCGGCATGGCCTCCCAACACATCATCGCAGATCAAGTCGCGACTTGCTTGGGTCCCCGGCCAAGCCGGGGATGACGAAGGAGTATGTCCGCTAGTCCACTTCCACTCTCGCGAGCCAGCACTTTCGCCGTGCTCTGTCGACAAGAGAGAAAGAGAAGAAAAACAAACCGCAAGCTCCATGCTTGCAGTTGCCCCTCACCTCGACCCTCTACCCCTGAAGAATGGGGAGAGGGGACGTTAAAGTCCAATCCCCACGCCACTCACAATCGTCATCCCTGCACAGGCAGGGATCCAGGCGACCATCCGCTCGAGCAATTAAAGGTGGGACGAGCCGGTCAAGCAGCCAGCCACTCAGTCGGGCATCGCAGAGCAACAGCTACGCGCATTGATGCAAGCAAAACCCGGTACGGCGCCAGGGAAGGTTTCTCGGCGATCAACCCTAGTCCAACATGCGCTTGGCAATGTTCAGCAAATGGATCTGGCTGGTTCCTTCATAGATGCGGAAGGCACGCACATCGCGATAGAACCGCTCGATGCCGCGCCCTTTGACATACCCCTGGCCGCCGAAAATCTGCACCACGCGATCCGCCACGCGCCCACACATCTCGGTTGAATAGTATTTGCACATCGAAACATCCATAGTGACGTCTTCGCCAGCGTCTCGCTTGCGTGCGGTCTCCAGGATCAAGGCGCGCGCCGCCGCGATCTCAACCTTGCATTCGGCCAACATTGCCTGGACCAATTGATACTCGGCAATCGGCTTACCGAACTGCTCACGTTCCTTCGTGTAGGCCACGGCATCGTCAAGCATGCGGATGGCTGGACCAGTCGACAGCGCTGACAAGTTGATCCGTTGCTTGTTGAGCGCCTTCATAACCGTCCGAAAGCCGAGGCCGGGCTCACCGCCAATGATCGCCGACGCCGGAACGACGCAATCCTTCAGGAAAACCTCACCGATCGGCGCTCCCTCCTGCCCCATCTTGGGTGTTGAACCGCTCGTTGATAATCCCGGCGTTCCGCGCTCAATAATGAAGGCCGTAATGCCACTCCCACCTCGTTCGCGATCGTCTGTCCGGGCAAACACGGCAAAGACATCGGCGATCGGTGCCAGCGTGATGTAGTGTTTGTGGCCGTTGATCTTGTAGCTGCCGTCGGACTGCTTTTCTGCGCGCGTCTTGAGTGCGGTCGCATCAGAGCCAGCCTCAGGCTCCGTCAGAGCCAGACAACCAATGAGCTCTCCGCTCGCTAGCCGCGGCAGATAATTGCGCTTCTGCTCATCGGTACCATCACGAATGATGCATTCAGAACCGATCCCGGCGTTCTGCGCCCCGATCACGCGGTAAGCGACAGAGCATTGCGTCAGCTCTAGAAACGCTAACGCGAGCTCCTCACTCGTCAGACCGCTGCCACCGAACTCTTCCGGAATACTCCACCCAAACGAGCCGAGGTCACGCATCGCTTGGACGACATGCTCGGGCACTTGATCTTCGGCCTCGACACGATCTTCATTCGGAATAGCAACGTCACGCACAAACGAACGCGTCGAATCGAGCAGGCTTTGAAAAGCATCGGGATCGCGGATCATGGTGGATGTGGGTTTCCTATTGGATGTTCAAGGAGGCTAACACTTGCACTTTCGGTTCGCAGAAGGTCAATTCCGACAGCTATCAACCAGCGCCAAAAGTCGATGCATCGGCACCAATCGTCAGTTAACAAAAGAATTCCGCAGTGTTTCTGTCGGCATAGTTAAGTCTAGAATCCACAACACTTTGAGTTGAAGAGACGAGGACTTACCTTGCTTGGGTCAAACTTAGATAGCATCAAGGTATCACGACCGCGATTCTGTGTTCTAGTTGCCGTCCAGGTAATGAAAGCGAAGAATTTTTGTCTGGCGCGTCGTCACATGCGACGTTAGACTAAGGTCGTGCATATCCGTAATTCCTGTGCAAACATGCCCAGGTGTCAACAAACTGAAGCACAATATGGGAGGATATCCATCGTGAAAGGTTTGAAATTTGCCCTTCTCGCAGGCGCAGGCGCGCTTGCATTTTCTGGTCCGGTTGCCTTTACGACGGCTGCTGGCGCACAGGATGTAAAGGGTCCCAAGGTTAACTGGAAGCTGTCTCTGTGGGGCAAGCGCCGTGCTTTCACCGAAGGCATGGAATACGTTTCTGCCGAAGCTAAGAAGCGCACAGGCGGCAACTTCAACATCCGTCTCTACTACGGTGAGCAGCTCTCCAAGAGTAAGCAGAACCTCGACAACCTCAGCATCGGTGCTTTCGAAGCTGCAACGTTCTGCGCCGCTTACCACCCAGGTAAGAACGCTCCTTTGAACGTGCTTGACCTGCCATTCCTGCCATTGGCTGACTTCGGCACAATGCGCAAGGTGCATGACGCAATCTACGGTCACCCATCTTCAAAGAAGGCGTTGGCCAAGTGGAAAGCCGTCATCTACATGTCCAACATCCTGCCGCAGTACGAATACATGGGCCGCGGCAAGCCTCCTCAGTCAGTGGCTGACTTCAAGGGCAAGCGCCTCCGTGCTCTCGGTGGTATGGGCCGTGCAGCGAAGCTTCTCGGCGCAACACCTTCGACAATGCCTGCTTCTGAAACCTACACCGCTCTGCAGCGTGGTACGGTTGATGCGATTGGTTTCCCTTACACCTACACCTTCGTGTCCTATAAGACCGAAGAGATTTCTGATTGGGTGACCACCAACATGAAGCTCGGCACTGTTAACTGCCCGACAGTCTTCAACACAGACGCTTATGCAAAGCTGCCTGAGCAGTACAAGAAGCTTCTGGAAGACCTGAAGGACGGTGCCTACAAGGCGATTAACGACGCCTATGATAGCCAGGACAAGTCCAACGTTGCTCGCTGGAAGAAAGAGGGCAAGTTGAAGATGGTCCAGATCCCAGAAAACGAAATGGCTGAATTCCGCAAGATTGCTGGTAAGCCAGTTTGGGATGCATGGGTTGCCGACAACAAGGGCAAGATCCCAGCTCAGGAACTGCTTGATCTCGTCTTGAAGACAGCAGGCAAATAAGCAGAGCTTAGAACTACCGACCGGGCCGCCTAGCGCGGCCCGGTTGCTTACGGGTCCCATTCAATTACAAACGGCTTAAGGGTTCGATGGATAACGCCTCCGAACTGTCCCCCGGGGCACGCATGCTCAAGGGAGTGGACGAAGCTTTTTTCCAGGTTGAGAAGTTCCTCAACTTGATCGCAGCACTGGTCATCCTCGCAATTATGTTTATCGGCACCTACCAGGTGTTCGGTCGCAAATTGCTGAACCTCCCAGTTCCCGGATATGTGGACTGGATCGAGATGATCATGACGGTATTCGCATTCGTCGCGATATCGTACACGCAACGCCTCGGCGGCCACGTCAGGATGGAAATCATCCTGGGCCGTATGAAAGGGCGCCTGCTTTATTTCTTCGAGATCTTCGGCACGGTCTGCGCGATCTTCATCGTCGCTGTTCTTGGCTACTATGGCTACGAGCACTTCCTGCGCGCCTTCGAAATCGGTGACAGTACGATCGATATCGAATTGCCGGTCTGGCCATCGAAGCTCCTCGTTCCATTCGCGTTCGGCATTCTGTTGTTCCGACTATTTATCCAGTTGATCGGGTTTATCCGACTGTTCCTACATCCTGATGCACAGCCGATTGGCGTGCCGGTGATCGAAACAGTGGATGAACAAGCCCAGCACGAGATTGATGCCGGTCTCGCTGGTGAAGAAGAGAAGGTGGACCTTCTCAATCGGAATAAGGGAGAAACCTGATGGACGAGTTTACAGTTGGACTGCTCGTCACGGGTGGTCTCCTAGCTGCAGTTTTCCTCGGTGTCCGCGTTTATGTGGCAGCCTCGATCGCAGGTCTTGTCGGTCTGGTCGCACTTCGCCTCGCCGGTGGTGAATCGTTTGAAGATGCCTGGCGCATCGGTGGCGGCATTGTCGGCACCATCCCGCACGGCAAGTCGGTGAACTACGTGCTCAGCGTTTTGCCGATGTTCATTCTCATCGGTTTTATCGCCTATCACGCCGGCCTGACCCACGACCTGTTCAACGCGGCGCGCGCCTGGGTTGGCTGGGTGCCTGGTGGTCTGGCTGTGGCCTCGGTTTTCGCGACCGCTGGTTTCGCCGCCGTGTCGGGTGCAAGTACTGCAACGGCCGCGGTGTTTAGCCGTGTGGCCATCCCGCATATGCTCGAGTCCGGTTACGATCGAAGGCTGGCGGCGGGGGTCGTCGCGGCCGGTGGTACGCTGGCCTCCCTGATCCCGCCGAGTGCGATCCTGGTTATTTACGCGATCATCGTGGAAGAATCGGTCGGCACCCTGATCCTTGCAGGCTTCTTGCCTGGTATCGTGTCAGCTTTGATCTATGCCGCGTTGATTATCGGTCAGTGCGCAATCAATCCGAAGCTTGGCCCGGCGATGCCTTCTCCACCACTGATGGAGCGGTTTGCCACTCTGCCAGGTACGATCCCGATCTTCGCAGTTGTTGCGATCATCTTCTCCGCGATGGCTGCCGGTTGGGCGACGCCAACAGAAGCCGGTGCCTTGGGTGCGTTCGTCGTTCTCGTGATCGCGCTGATCCGCGGCATGAAATGGCATTCGCTGCAAGACGCGCTGATGGAAACCGCCAAGTTGACGGTTATGATCTTCGCGCTGATCTGGGGCGTCTTGATCTTCGTTCGCTTCCTCGGTTTCGCTGGTCTTCCTGAAGCCTTCGCGAACTGGATCATCGGCCTGCCATACCCGCCAACGGTGATTATGGTGATGATCCTGTTGGGATATGCCGTCCTTGGTATGTTCATGGACGCCATCGGCATGCTGTTGCTGACCCTGCCTGTGGTCTACCCAGCGGTGATCCCACTGGGCTACGATCCAATCTGGTTCGGCATCATCGTCGTCAAGATGTGCGAAGTCTGTCTCATCACGCCACCGGTTGGTCTCAACTGTTACGTTGTGGCGGCGGTCAGGCCGGATATACCGCTCGGCGATGTCTTCCGCGGCATCTTCCCGTTCTTCCTGGCGGATGCCGCAACTGTCGGCCTGTTCCTGGCCTTCCCGGAAATCGTTCTGTGGCTGCCAAACTACGTGAATTCGTAACGCGTCGCAGACCACGAGCAAAAATCCTGAACGGCGGCCCTTGGCCGCCGTTTTTGTTTGTCGCCGCCGCAGCCGAACGGATGCCGCTTGATCTCACCGGCAAGACATGATCCGATCTGGCAGAGCAACAAGCGAGACATCAGGAGGAGCGGATGATCGCACACGGCGGCAAGGCCATCAGCGGCGCCAGCGTCGGCATATTGATGCTCGACACCCACATTCCGCGTATCCCCGGCGATGTCGGTAACGCCACGACGTGGCCGTTCCCGGTGCATTTCAAGATTGTCCGCGGTGCCTCACCTGAGCGCGTCGTGCTGCAGCAATCGGAAGGTTTGCGCGACACCTTTGTGGCAGCCGCACAGGAACTCGTCGCCGATGGCGTGGACGGCATCACCACCACCTGCGGTTTCCTCTCTCTCATGCAGTCCGATCTCAAAGCAGCGGTCCCGGTTCCTGTTGCGGCCTCTTCGCTGATGCAGGCGCCTCTAATCGAGGCAACACTGCCACAAGACAAACACGTGACAATCCTGACGATATCAGGCGCCTCGCTGACACCAACTCATTTGGAAGCCGCCAAAGTCGCCCCCGATACACCTGTCGAGGGGCTCCCCACGGACTGCGAGTTCGCAACCAAGATTATCGGCAATGCCACCAGCATGGATATCGACCAATGTCGGATCGACTTGCTGCGGGCTGGTCAGACCATCATGGAGAAGCACCCCAACACTGGGGCAATCATCCTCGAGTGCACCAACATGGTGCCCTACGCCCGCGACATGCAGCAAAAACTCGGCATACCCGTTTACAGCATCTACAGCTTCATACTCTGGTTCCAGGCCGGCCTTCTGCCACGGCAATTCCCACTGACGTCATGACGCAAGGATAGACAATTGCACTTCGACCCGCGAACCGACGAACGCCCACTTCCCTACGACCCATTTAAGAGCTGTACGGTGCCACGGCCCATAGGTTGGCTCTCAACCATATCAACGGATGGCATCCACAATCTGGCTCCGTTCAGCCAGTGGCAGAATCTGACCTTTGATCCACCATTGGTCATGTTTGCCGCCAATCAATTGCGCGATGGCCGCCGCAAGGACACTGTGATCAATGCTGAGACCACCGGTTACTTTGTATGGAACATGGCAACATGGGACCTGCGCGAGGCCGTCAACATATCGGCCATGGAACTCCCATCAGAAGAGGATGAGTTCGAACAGGCTGGCGTCACCAAGGCCGATTGCATTGATGCACCCGGCAAGCGCGTTGCTGAGAGCCCCTGCCATTTCGAATGCAAGTACCTCTCGACACAACGGTTCCCCGGCCGCACGCCGGTTGGGACTGTCGATGTAATCTTTGGGGAGGTTGTCCGCATCCACATTGACGAGAACGTGGTCGGGGCGGACGGCAAACTCGATATCCCGAACATCAAGCCAATCGCCCGAATGGGATACTACGACTATACGGTCGTTGAAAGTGTCTTCGAGATGCGAGTGCCAGGCGCCGAGCAAGGTATGCTCGATGGCTTGGAAGGCCGTGCACGTTCATGACACGCGCACGGCCTAGCGCTGAGCCAGGAACCTCGAGCCTCACGGAATGACCCATATGAGGAACCTGGTGGGGACTGATCTCACCTGACGACGATCAGCAGCGCGTGTCTAGCTTCCAGCAGGCTCTCTCGTTGCCCCAGCGATTGCACTTACGTGCCCAACGTCGGCATTGGCGTGCATGGCGGCGGGCCTGGGCGCTGGAAGCTCCAACGATGACTGCAGTAGCGGCAAGCGCTCCGACACCAATCCAAAAACCACGACCACGTGTCTTTTGAACCATGCTTTCCGACATCTGAGCATTTGCTTCAGCGGCCTTGAGGCCTGCCATGCCAGCGTTTGCTGGTGAGAAAGAAGTTGCGATCAGGGTGGCTGCGATTACTGCTGTGATTGTGTTGCGCATAACGTGTCTTCCTAAGCGTTGGTCAGGTGGTTGAAATCTTCAGAGCAGTGGGCTTTTCCCTCGCTCTTGTTAGGTGAGACGCTGCCACCAGGAAAAAGGTTCGACGGGTTCGAAATTTTTTTTGAGCCAGATTTGTTAACCTTAATCAGCGCTTAAGCGGACCAATGCAGACAGAAAAGCCCGCATGCTGATGCATACGGGCTTTCCAGTGATAATGCTGACTGAAACCTATTGGATCCTTACTCGGCGGCCATGAGTTGCTCGTCCAACTTCTGGCCTTCAATGACCCGGCCCGGCAAAGCCCCTGTCGCCTCACCATCTCGGTAGGTTATTTCCCCCGAAACAATGGTGGCCTCATAGCCTTCGGCTTTCTGCAGCAGGCGTTTGGCGCCAGTCGGCAGATCGTAGGCGACGTAGGGCTTGCCGAACGTCAGCCGATCATAGTCGATTATGTTGATATCGGCCTTCTTGCCGGCCTTGATCACGCCGCGATCGAACAACCCGGCCGCCGCGGCTGTGTCAGATGTCAATCGCCTGATCGTTTCGCCGATACCGAAAGATTGGCGCTCTTTCTGCCAATAGGTCATCAGCCAGGTTGGGAATCCCGCATCCAGGATGAAGCCGACATGCGCGCCGCCATCACCGAGCCCCATAATGACATTCGGATTGGACAGCATCTTTTCGGGAACACGCAGGTCAAAGCTCGCGTAGTTATTGAGTGGTGAATAAATGAAGCCCATGCCTTCTTCTTCAAGTAGGATATCGTAGGCAGCTTCCGCGGGTGTTACGCCTGTGCGCTCCGCAATGGCGACGACCGAGTCTTCTTTC
This sequence comes from Hyphomicrobiaceae bacterium, assembly GCA_965247245.1. GTDB lineage: Bacteria > Pseudomonadota > Alphaproteobacteria > Rhizobiales > Hyphomicrobiaceae > Tectiglobus. The sequence goes on from CBDFGV010000003.1 coordinate 1,021,030, forward strand.
TGCGGCACGTAATTTGGTGTGCTGCCGAAGCGGAACATGTGCGCATAGGACAAGCGCTCGATCAGAGGGAACGTACTCTCCGCGATCGGATCTTCAGACAGGAGTTGCCGCTTGAACTCGGGATCGCGCATGGTCTTTACACGTTCGGCCAGCGGCAGGTTCGCAATCTTCTTGTAGGACGGCGTACCAGAAAACGGGTTCTGGCTACCTTCAAGCCCGAGCAGCAATCCAATCGCACGCGGCGGACACACGGCCCGGATCGAGTGGCCATCAGCGATAGCGCGATCGGCTTCACGGATCATGATCTCCCAATCCCGCGGCCGCTCATGGCGTTGCGCCAATGAGAACACGGCTGGACGCCCGCATGCCTCAACGACACGCCGCAGCATCGCCATTTCCTCTTCCGGACTCGGTTCATTCCAATCAGAAACGATTTCCAGGAAGCCCGAACCAGCATCGGCCATGCCCATGGCAATGCCTGTGAGCTCATCCTCGTTGGCCCGTAACGTCGGCGTATATTCACCGGAACAACTCTTGTGACTCAAAGTACGTGACGTCGAAAAACCAAATGCACCAGCGCGGACAGCATCAGCCGTAATCTTGCGCATCTGCGCAATGTCGGCTTCCGTCGCTTTCTCATGCCGAATGGCACGATCCCCCATGACATAAACGCGGACTGCTGCGTGCGGCAGCAGACAACCAATGTCTATGTCGCGGTTCCGTGTCTTGAGGGCACCGAGGTACTCCTCAAATGTCTCCCATTGCCAGGTCAAACCCTCATGCATAACAGGGCCAGGGATATCCTCGACACCCTCCATCAGCTCAACAAGCTTTTCCCGGTCCTGTGGCTTGCACGGTGCAAAACCAACGCCGCAGTTGCCGACAATGGCCGACGTCACGCCATGCCAGGCCGAAGGTGCCAGATGATTGTCCCACACGGCCTGCCCATCATAATGCGTATGAATGTCGACAAACCCGGGCGTGACCATCTTGCCCTTGGCATCGACTTCTTCGGCACCGCTGCCACTGACGTTGCCAACAGCAACGATCTTACCGTTGGAAATCGCGACATCTGCTTCAACCGCATCAGCCCCTGTGCCATCCACCACGTTACCGTTGCGTATAATAAGGTCATGCTCTGCTTTGGTCATGGGCGCATCCTCCAGCGCGTTAAGAGCTTTCTATTCTCAAGTTCGCCAATCACGAAAGGCAACATCAAATTCGCAGCACCTGCTCTGCATTCTCACTTAGAATTTGCCGCCTTACATCCGGTTCCAGCATCAGCAGACTTTGCCCCGGCATATCATTGTCCCAGTGCGGATAGTCGGTCGAAAACACCAGATGCTCCGGCCCCAGCATATCAATCAACGCCTTGAGATGTGCGGGGTTATCAGGCTCATCCAAGGGCTGCGTAGAAAACCGTACGCGCTCCGATACATACTCCCGCGGTGGTCGCTTAACCCACGGCACATCATAGCGTAGGCTTTCCCATGTCCGATTGATCCGCCACAGCAACGGCAAGGCCCACGCGAAACTATACTCGACGAACATGAACTTCAGCGTCGGAAAGCGCTCGAACACGCTTGAGTAACAGAGGCTCGTGAGGTTCGCCTCACCAATTTGCGACAGAGCCACGTACCGTTCCGGATAGTTCTCGGGAAACCCACCCGCCTGATTGGGTGCGCCCTGATAGACACTGTCGGTTCCCGTAACGTGCAGAAGGATCGGCAGATCGTACTCAGCAGCTGCTTCATAAATCGGCCAGTAATAGCGATTGCCAAGCAGGATGTTGATCAGCGGTAGATAGATCGCAGCAACCTCCGGTCGGCTCCCGACGCGCTTGATCTCGGCAACAGCTGCCTGCGGATCCTGCACAGGCACCGTCATGGCCAGCCGCAAACGTTTCTCATCCTTGAGTGGCCACACATCGAGAAAGTGATCATTGAAAGCGGATACAATGACAGCACTCTCATCCGGCCCCGACGCAATCGCACTGAATTGTCCAGCTTGCAGCGACGTCAGGAGAGCGAGCGAAATGTTGTGCTGATCGAGCAGGTCTTCGCGCATGTAATCTGGATCAGAACCCGCTGGGCCACCTGACGGAGTCTTGGCGTCATGACGCGCAGCTGAGCCAGCCGGATGCTCGAAACGAAATCCCAGCGAAGTCGCTGTCGCCGACTTGAGCTTAACGCGCTCCGCCCAAGCATTCGGCATCAGATGCAGAAGACTGGCCAGCCCACCCGCCACCATGGGATGGACATCACAGTCAATGACTTTCAGCCCGGCCTGACCACCAGTTTCACGATCAGCATTTGGAACCTGAACATTCATTGCACTTGCTCCTGTGCTCTGCGTGGACCGAGATCAACCAGAACTTCTCCATCGGCGATCCGCGCCGGGTAAACCCGCAACCGCATCCGGCTCTCGGAAAACGGACGTTCACCAGTCTTGATATCAAACTCAAAGCCATGCCAAGGGCACCGCAGGATCTCACCTTCCATGCCCCAGGTCAGCGTGCCTGGTGGACCAGGAAGTGCGGTTCCGGTGGGTTGGACTTTGCAGATCGGCGCACCTTTGTGCGGGCACCAGTTGCGAACCGCATGAACGGTATCGTCGCTGCGGCGCAACACGCCAATCTCACGATTATGAGCAGTAATGAGCCTCAACTCCCCAACCGGGAAGTCTTCAACCGGGCCTACAGAAAGTTCTTCGCCCATCGGCACTCTATCGGATGTCGCCATGTCACTAATCTCGGCCACCCATCTCGCCGCGCTACCGCGGTGCTGGTCGGGAAATTGGGACACGCTCGGCGAAACCAGTAAAGCAAGGCCACGCAACAAATCAGTCTTTTGCTGAGATTTGCACTGCTCCTCAGTGCCGATCATCCTAAAGTCGATATGAATTGCTGTTGGAATCAGAAAGCGACCGCGCGAATGGCCATTTACCAGACAATCACGGTCAGACCCCTCGGTGATCGATTTGGCGCCGAGATTGGCAATGTCGATCTCTCAAAACCTGTTGACGAAGCCACGTTCAAAGAAATTGAAGACGCGTTCGTTACTTGGTCTGTGGTCGTCTTCCGCAATCAGCAAATGACGCCGGAAAGCCATCTCGCGTTTGCCCAGCGTTTTGGCGAACTCGAAATCAATGCATTCACGAAGTTTGCGCTCGATGGTCACCCGGGCATTCTCAAGCTGTCGAACGTCATCGAGGATGGCGAGCCACAAGGCTATGCCGATGCCGGCAGCTTTTGGCATACCGATATGTCGTACACCAAGACACCACCCCGCCTGACAATGCTCTACGCTATAGAGATTCCGTTTGACGACCATGGCCAATCGCGCGGCGATACCATGTTTGCTAGTGCCCAGGATGCCTACGACGCCCTCGACGATGCAACCAAGGCATCAATTGACGGGCGCAATGCTGTGCACTTTTTCGGTGCCAAGAAACGGGGCGTCAAGAAAGCTGTCAAAGTCTCCCAGGAGCAGATTGATAAGAACCCGCCGGTCAGCCATCCCATCGCGCGCACGCACCCCATCAGCGGCCGCAAGGCGATCTATGTCACCGCCGACGAATGCACCGGCATTGAAGGCATGTCTGATGATGACGCGTTGCCCTTGCTCAAACGGCTCTCAGACCATGTCGTGAAACCCGAATTCCAGTACCATCACAAATGGCAGATCGGCGATGTCCTGATGTGGGATAACTGTGCCGTGCAACATGTCGTCAACCGCGACTATGAGTTTCCTCGTGATCGCCGCTATCTTCATCGCATTACTGTGAATGGCTCGGTCCCATTCTGATCAGCAGCAACTCGCAAGCGTTCGCTTACGCAGCCAGGTAATCGCGCACTGAAATCCAGAGCGTGACCAGGCTGATCATGGTCAAGGCGACAAGTGTCGCCAGACGATAGATCCGATGTCCCTGGCCTGAGAAATAGCGTACGCCAATCCACGTGGTGACCATGTAAATCGGAATGATCGCCAGGCTCGCGATGACCACCTCGCGAGTGAACATGCCATGATACCAAAGCGGGATCGCCGGAAAGAACGACAGGAACGTAATCGCGCCGATAACGTTGGCCCGCTGTTTCTCAGGCTCACCCGGTATCGCCATGGCAGCTGCCACAACCAAAGGTCCCGCAACGCCCGTCGCACCCTGGATCAGACCGGTCACCGCGCCGGCTCCCAGAACCACGCTGCGATTGGCCTTTTGCCGAAACGTCCAGCCTTGATAGAGCAACAGCACCATCGCCAGGACAACACCAGACACGATGATCTTCATCAGGCTAGGGTCAAACTTGACGAGAGCGAGTGTGCCAACCGGAACCATCAGCAGGCTCATGCCGCCAAAGGGGAGCGCGAAGGATCGATCGGAATGGCGGATGGCAGCAGGTAGCAATTGCAGGGTCGGTGGCAGGCCCGCCAGGCAGGCCAACGGCACTGCGAACTGCGGTCCCACAACGACATTGACCACCATGATGATGATGAGTGCACCGCCGAAGCCCAGAAAGCCGCGAAGAAAGCCAGCAATGATGACCGTCACCAAGACGATTGCCACGCCGACATCCGAGATCGGTCCGATGAACTGTTCCAATGATCCGGTCATCGGTTGGTGTTGACCACTTCGACACAGATGCCCTTCGCGCACACGACAGTGTCCGCTCGTCCTGTGAAGCGGTGCGATCCACGCTGACGTTCATTGCAACCGGGCATGGCGGTTGATAGTAAAGAGACCAATGCCACCAAGCCAGTGATTTCCTCGAAAAGAAAGTGCCAGACAGGATGACAGTCACCTATGATTTCTCAGGCCGCGTTGCTGTTGTCACCGGCGGCGCATCAGGCATCGGCCAAGCCATAACAGACTGCATGAAAGCAGCCGGCGCTGACGTTCACGTCTGGGACCTGAAGCCGGCACAAAGAGACGACGTCACATCACACGTCGTCGATGTTTCCTCTCCGGACTCCATCGCAGCCGCCGTTTCCGCGATAACCGCAGGCGGCACCACGATCGACATTCTCTCAAACAACGCTGGCTTTGCCGGCAACACCGTCAGCGTCCTGGAAGCAGACCCCGAGGAGTGGAGGCGCATTGTCGACGTCAATCTGACAGGCACCTACGAGTGCTGCCGCCATGTCGTTCCACATATGATGGCAAGCCCGGCAGGTCGTATCGTCAATATGGCATCGCTGGCCGGCAAAGAAGGCACACCCAATGCATCTGCTTACTCAGCAGCAAAGGCCGGTGTGATCGCCCTGACCAAATCGCTGGCAAAGGAACTGGCGCAAACCAACATCCGCGCCAACAGCGTCGCACCGGCTGCGGTCGAAACACCGATCCTGGATCAAGTCACACCAGAGTTTCTGCAAATCATGATCGATAAGAGCCCGCTCAAACGGCTTGGCACAACCGAAGAGACGGCCCAGCTTGTCATGTGGCTTTGTTCGGAGGCCTGCAGTTTCAACACAGGCGCCTGTTTCGATCTAAGCGGCGGTCGCGCCACTTACTAAGTGCTGTGGCTACTCCGCAGGCATGCCAAGGACCTCAAGGCCACGCAGCAGTTCCGCCATGAATTCATCGGTGAACGCCATCGCTTCCTTGAAACGCTTCTGCGTGAGATCCGGATAGTGATTCATCAGGGTGGCGTAGGCAGCCTTGGCCTCATCCATACGCCCAGCGCTGACCAGGGCCGGCGCCAGGCTCCGATAGATCCAGAATGCTTGCGGTCGTTCCTGCAAGGCGCGATGAAAATACTCGATGCACTTTTCGTACTGCCCGGCGCCCTGATAAGCCGACGCCATGCCGACGTACGTATTGAACGTCAACGGGTCGAGCGGACTGAGCCGCCGCGCGCGCCCAAAGTACTCCAAAGCCGGCTCCAAACGTTCGGCATAGGTTTCGAGCCAACCAAGACGGCTGAGCGCCCAAGCCGCATTCGGATCAATCGATACGGCGCGCTCAAGCAGGATCCGCGCTGTGCCGTGATTGCGAACGACCGTATGCGCCGTTCCGAGAACAGACAGCACAAGCGGATCATCACCACTGAGGTTGGCGGCCTTTTCAGCCAGGCGGATAGCTTCACGCTTGCTCGCCTCAGTGTCTTCGGCCCAGTTATAGACAGCGCGTTGCGCATGCGACCATGCAGCGAGAGACAAGGCCAGCGGATAATCCGGATCAATCTCGAGCGCCTTACTGAGGTAGTCCAGCGCCTTACCGGACTCTTCCTTCTCAAGCACCCAGACATGCGGCAGCGCCCGCATCGTCAGATCATAGGCACCCATGTCCTGCGGCCGCTTCCGGCGGACCTTTTCAATTTCCGCCTGGTGGATCGACGGCTGCAATGAACCAGCGACCTGTTCGGTGATCTGGTCCTGCAATTCAAAGATTTCATCGACCGAGCCATCGAACTTCTGAGCCCAAACGTGCGCGCCGTTTTGCGTCTCGATGAGCTGGGCGGTAATCCGAATGCGATTGCCGGCCCGTTGCACACTGCCTTCCAAGGCATAGCCCACGCCGATCTCCTGACCGACCGCACGAATGTCGATGTGCTTTCCTTTGTAGGTAAAGGCCGTGTTCCGGGCGATCACAAAGAACGAGCGAATGTTGGCAAGCGCCGCGGTAATCGCCTCGACGATCCCATCCGCAAAGTACTCCTGGCTTGGATCACCGGACATGTTGTCGAACGGCAAAACGACAATCGATGGTTTGTCCGGAAGAGCAAGTGGGGCTTCTGCCCCCGCTACCGTTACCTGTGTCGGCGCCTGGCTTGACCACCGATAGACGTGAATCGGACGGGCAATGTTTTTAACTTCGTGAAGCCCGGTATCCTCAAAATCCTCGTTGATCCGATTGCCTAGACTTTCGCGAACGACCGACGTGATACAAACACCACCAGGCTCGGCAAGACCTTCCAGTCGCGCAGCTATATTGACGCCATCACCGTAGATGTCACTGTCCTCGACAATAATGTCGCCAAGGTTGACGCCAATGCGCAGCTGTATCCGTTGATCGCTTGCAACATCAGGCTCTCGCTCAACCATACTTTGCTGAAGCTGAATGGCGCACTGGACGGCTTCGACGACGCTTGAAAACTCCGCCAACAGACCGTCACCCATCAGCTTAACGACACGTCCGTTGAATTGCGCCAGCGATGGCTCAACCAGCTCTCGGCGCAGCGACATCAATCGATTCAGCGTCGCCGCTTCATCTCGCTCCATAAGGCGCGAGTAGCCGACAACATCCGCTGCCAATATCGCTGTTAGCCGACGTTCCAATCCGTCCTCTCAAACCCCTGGGCAACTCCACACTGCCGAGACTCAGCAATCGACCCAAATAACAGGCAATCACAAGCCGGTAGGGGTGTTCTATCAGTGAAAAAATACTGTAACATCAAATCAAGTCAGGAGATGTGAGAATTTTTGCATCCTGCGGAACCGCATTGCGGCAAGATAAGTAAAGTTAAAGTCTAGGGATTTTTGGAAAGGCATTATGCCATGGGTAACATCAGACAAACCGGCGGCCGACAACGACTGTTTGAAAGTGTCCTGGACACAGTCGGCGATACACCGTGCATCAAGGTCAACAACCTCGCACCTGAAGGTGTTAGGTTGTATGTCAAGGCTGAGTTTTTCAATCCCGCTGGTTCCGTCAAGGATCGCCTGGCACTGAACATCATCGAAGCCGCAGAGCGCGATGGCTCACTCAAACCGGGCCAGACAATCGTTGAAGCGACGAGTGGCAACACCGGCATCGGCCTCGCGATGGTGTGTGCCGCCAAGGGCTATCCTCTGGTCGTCACCATGGCCGACAGCTTTTCAATCGAGCGCCGCAAACTGATGCGCTTCCTCGGCGCCAAAGTGGTCTTGACGCCGCGAGCTGAAAAGGGCTTCGGCATGTACAATAAGGCTGTTGAACTCGCCAAAGCCAACGGCTGGTTTCTGGCCAGACAATTCGAGACGGACGCCAACGCTGACATTCACGAAAACACAACCGCACGCGAGATCCTGGCCGACTTCGACGGTGATCGTCTCGACTACTGGGTGACCGGCTATGGCACCGGCGGAACCGTCTCGGGTGTCGCCCGCGTTCTGCGCAAGGAACGTCCCGATACCAAGATCATCCTCTCTGAACCAGCAAACGCGCAACTGATCGGCAGCGGACATGTCCAGGAACGCGGATCGGACAATGAGCCGGCACATAGCCATCCGGCTTTCGAACCGCACCCTATTCAAGGTTGGACCCCGGACTTCATTCCGCACGTCCTCCAGGAAAGCATCGACAATAAGTTCTATGATGACCTGGTTCCGGTTCCCGGACCTGAGGGTATCGCGTGGTCCCAGAAGCTCGCCCAGAAGGAGGGTATCCTAACCGGCGTTTCAGGTGGTTCGACATTTGCCATCGCGATGGGCATTGCTGAGAAAGCCGAACCCGGGACCGTCATCTTGTGCATGTTGCCAGATACCGGTGAGCGCTATCTCTCCTCACCTCTGTTCGAGGGTATTCCGGAAGACATGACGGACGAGGAAGTCGCACTGTCGAAATCAACACCCGGTTATCAGATGGGTTAGGCGACGACCTGGGCAGGACCTTACTCGTCCCGCAACATGTCCCGCCAGGTCACTTGAGGTTCATATCCAAGGCGCTCACGTGCCTTGGAAATATCCATCACCGACGCCAACGGATTAGCTTTGTAAATCTCAGGCTTGCGCAGTTCGGGAAGACGTGCCCAGCGCTCTTTGGCCAGTTCCAGTGTTGGAACTTCGTTGAGCCCGTCACCTGCCGAAATCGTAAAGACCTCATAACCTTGGTACGGTGCCGCCAGCGCCAGGCTGAATGCCTGAGCAACATCTTCCGGTGAGACATAAGCCCAGAAGTGATAGTTCTGGACATCCGAGCCACGGGCCCTGAGCTCCGGATACTCCGGCGGGAAAACGACATGCACTGGTCGAATGACTAACACTTCCATCTGTCCGCGTGCGGCGAAGCTTTCTGCAATGGTCTCTGTGACCCGCTTGCTCAATGAATAAAACTCAGTCGGTCTGAGCGGATGCGCCTCATCGACAGGAAGGTACTGCGGTGGCCAGTCCGGTGGATTATAAGACAGCCCAAAGACGGAATCGCTTGAAGCCACGATAGCACGTTTGACACCGGCGTCTTCCGCGGCCTGCAGAACCGACCATGCGCCTTGCACATTGGTATTGAAGGTAACATCTGCCGGCGCCGTCCGCGGATTGGGAATGGCTGCTAGATGGACAACGGTATCGCATCCGGAAAACTGCGCGCGGAGTGCATCAAGGTTACGGATATCAGTGTCGACATACGCGACGTCGGCGAGTTCCGGATCATCAGGCCGCTTGATGTCGAGGATAGTCAGATCGCATGCACCAACTACGCGCCTCGCCACATGCATGCCAAGCTTGCCAGCTCCGCCAGTAACGATGACCTTCTGGCCCACAGCATTGTTCCTTATCGTTGGCGTTTGACCGCCTCAAGCATCACGTCGTCGGCGTGCCACGCAGGCAGGTTCGGTGCATCACCCGCGGGAACTTTGCTGCATCAAAGTTCGGATCTGCGCGATGCAGCAGACACCGGTTGTCCCACATCAATACATCACCCTGCTGCCAGTTATGGCGATAGACAAACCGAGGTTGCGTGCAGTGCTCTTCGAGTTCCTCGATCTTCGTCAGGCCATCCTCCTTCGACATATCTCCCAGGAAGGCTGCGTGCATTCCCAGGAACAGCGCACGCTCGCCGGTGTTCGGGTGCACACGCACCAGCGGGTGGGTCATGTCAGGTGCATCATCAAGCTCGGCCTGCGTAAAGCTCTTGCCGACGTTGTCGCGAGAATGTTCCCAACTATGGACAACCGTCATTTCGGAAAGACTAACCTTCTCATCTTCGGGCAGAGCTTCGAAACCCGCCTGCATATCGGCGAAACACGTGTCACCACCATCCGGCGGTATTGTCACTGCATGAAGAATGGTGGCCATCGACGGCGCCGGGCGAAACGACTTGTCCGAGTGCCACCGCGTTGACTTGACGACACCCGTCGGCTGACCATCGGGGCCAAGATTGGTTACCATGTGCACGAGCGGAAATTCATCCTGCCCGACATTGCCTTTGGCGTGACGCTCAAGCGTGCCGAACTGTTCGGTAAACGCCATTTGTTGCGCCTTGCTGAGCTTCTGATTGCGAAACGCCAGCACCTTATACTTGAGAAACGCAGCGAGAACCGCATCCCGCGTGGCCTGATCCATCGGTTGCGAGAGATCGAGGCCAGTCACCTCTGCCGCCATAGTCTCGCTGAGTGGCCTAACCTCGAACCCAGCTGAAGTCGCGGCACCCCCATCAACATGTCTAGAACCTGCATCATTCATGCGCGCCTCCCAGGGACTGATCTCTGCCCGACAACCATTGACGCGATCCAGATCATCAAGACAAACTATATGGTCCTCAACGACCACGATTGGTGATCGCGATGCTCCAACATGATGTACTCAAGCACGATCCGCAGATCATGACCAAGACGCAGCGCGAGCAATTTTTCGAGGAAGGCTGCCTTGTCCTCGAAGGTATCATAGATGAGATGTGGCTGAACCGGCTGCGTTCCGCCATGGACGAAATGATCGATGCCAGTCGGCAGGTAGCCGAAAGCGATGCCCGTTTCGTTTTGGAAGAGGGACACTCTCAGGATGATCCGCGCCTGCGTAGGCTTTCGAGCCCTGTCGCGCATCATCCCACATTCTGGGAGTTCGCTTCGACATCCAGAATTGTGGATGTTGCAGCCGATGTCTGCGGACCGGATGTGAAGTTCCATCACTCGAAGCTCAATTTCAAATGGCCCAAGGGTGGACAATTGTTTGACTGGCATCAGGACATTCAAGCGTGGCCGCATACCGACTACAGTCCGGTGACGGTCGGGCTCTACATGGATGACTGCAATCTGGAGCAAGGGCCGTTGACGGCAATCAAGGGCAGCCACCTGGAGCCATTGCGCAGCATGTATGACAAGCAGGGCAATTGGGTCCTGCGCATCGAAGAAGAAGACATGCCGGCCAACTGGCGCGAAGACACAGTCAAGATGACTGGACCAGCAGGCTCACTTGCGCTGCTTAACTGCCGCGTCATTCACGGCTCAGAGCGCAACGCATCGGACAAGATGCGTCCGCTTCTTCTGAACGTCTATTCCTCCGCTGACTCGATGCCTTACACCTTCAATCCTCTCGCGACGGAGTTCGCAGGCACTATCGTAAGAGGCCAGGCAGCCAAGCAAGCCTGTCACGACCCCCGCGGCTGTGAACTGCCGCCGGACTGGTCGAAGGGCTACGTCGGTCCATGGAAGCACCAGGCAACCAACAAAGACGACACCGCGCAAGCAAGCATGTAGTTTGTTGCCGCGATTATACGAAGTCACAAGCCAGCAAGTCTGACAGAACAAACTAAACCAACCGAAGGGGGCAACACGAATGGTGGAAGCCGCAGATCCGTCCTGGCGCGACCAGCTCTATGACTCGCTCAAAGCACTCAACATCGAAGTCGTTGTCTATGTCCCTGACGCCGGCCACGCCGTCCTCATTGATCGTTGCCTGGCAGACCCGGACATCGACTGCTTTCCCCTGGTCAACGAATTCGAAGCCGTCGGCATATGCGTCGGCGCCTGGCTCGGCGGCAAGCGCGCCTGCACGCTGATTCAATCCAGCGGTGTCGGCAACACGATCAACGCCCTGGGACTGGCTCACTCAACCGGCGCACCATTCTTCACGATTGCCACCATGCGCGGCGAGTGGGGTGAATTCAACGGCTGGCAAACTCCATTGGGACAGGCGGTCCCCAAGGTGCTTGAGGCCGCCAACGTCGTGGTCAATCGCGCTGAGACGGCCGCCGACGTCATACCAGTGACCGAAGCTAGCGGCCGGTTGGCTTTCCAATCCTACCTGCCGGTTTTCACGCTCATTTCCCAGCGCGTCACCGGCGCTAAGATTTTCAAATAGGAGCGCGCGCCATGCATACTGATAACAAACCGCGCCTCGAACGACGCAGCGCAGTTCTCAAGCTTCTTGCCAACCGGTCGTCAGACCTGCTGGTGGTTGCCGGTCTCGGCTCGGCCATCTGGGATGTTGAGACCGCGGGTGAGAACCCTCTTAACTTCTATCTGCTCGGCGCGATGGGCAGCGTTGTCCCGACCGCGCTCGGCCTGGCTGCAGCCCAGCCTGACAAGCGGGTCGTCGCCTTCACCGGCGACTCAGAACTCGGGATGGGGCTCTATGCGCTGGCAACCGTCGGCTGGCGCAAGCCGAAGAACCTGGCCATCGTCTGCATCGACAATGGCAGGTTTGGTGAAACTGGCGGCCAGATCAGCCACACCGGGATCAATCTTGATTTGGCTGGCGTCGCCCGCGCATCGGGCCTCACAGCCGTGCATCAAGCTTACGAGGAAGACGAGATCGACAAGCTGCGCACCGCCATGGTCGAAGTAGAAGGACCGGTCTTCATCCATCTTCTCGTCAGCGCAGACATGCCGCCGGTGAACATGCCGATCCGCAACGGCCAGATCGGACTGACCAGATTCCGCGAAGCTCTCCTCGGCCCGGAAGCTCTGAAAGAGTAAGCCGCACGCGCCAGTACGAACGGCGCGGGCCTCTTCAGCCATACATACCGCGAAACAGTGAACGGGCTCGCTCGACCGGGCCCGTTCCAATTCTAAGTCTATAAACGAGTGAGCGGTGCCTTACTCAGCCGCGGCCGAAGCCGGTTCCGTCTTCCAGGTCTTTAGGACCGGCAGCACTTCCTTGGCAAAGAGCTTCAGGCCCTCTTCGGCCACACTCATCGGCGTACCGCCAAAGCGGAAGGCGACGTTCAACTCGAAGTCACCGACGACTTCGCGGCGTTCCTCCAATTGGCGCAGTATCCGGTCAGGCGTTCCCCAGGCTGCAGCCTTCATGAAGTTGTCGACCGCCCCGGTCAGATCACCACCTGTCTTGCGCGCGAACTCCGCCTTCTGCTGATAGCCGCCATAGCCCTTCACATTCTTGAAGTGCTCACCGAGAAACTCGTAGTGATAGAAGTTGCTCTCCGTGAACATGCCCTGATACTGGCGCGCCCACTCTTCACCCTGCTCATTGTTCGTCGTGCAGACAGCAAAGTCAGTCAGCATCGGCGTCGGCGCCGGTGTCCCATGATACTTCTGGTGCAGTTCGCGACCTTTATTCAAGATCGGCGCACGCATCTCCCAGGGCCGGTCTGCAAACATAACCATGCGAACATTGCCGAGACGGGCGACGGAATCCACAGACTCTTCGCTCGTCGCCACCGAATAAATCCGGCCATCCATCGAATGCTGTGGCCGTGGCCGGATCTCGGTGCGCGGCTGTTTGTAGAAGGGGCCGTCACCTTCAATGAACCCGGTCTTCAGCGCCTCAAGGATCATCGGAGCAGCCTCATCGAAGCGACCACGCGACTCATCCATCGGCACGCGGAACGCCTCAAACTCGCGCCGCGCCAACCCTCGGCCCATGCCAAACCGCAGCCGGCCATCGCTCAGAAGATCCAAAAGCGCAACCTGCTCGGCAACGCGAAGTGGATCATGCCACGGCAGAATGACAGCCGCCGTACCGATATCGACATGGCTGTACTTCGCCGCCAAATGCGTCATCAGCTGAACATTGTCAGGGCAAAACGAGTAGTCGCAGAAGTGGTGCTCGGTTGACCAAAGCACATCAAAACCAGAGTCGGCTGCAACTTCTGCGAGGCGCAGTTCCTCCTGCCATACCTGGGCATCGGAGCAGTCATCCCAGCCGTAGCTGGTGAAAAGCATCATAAAACCGACATCCATGGCGAACCTCCCTGAGACATTTATTATTCCAGGGAGTGTTTCACGCGCATTTCTCGTCGGCAAGAGTCAGAAGGCCGGCGAATGACCCGCATTCGGATAAGATTCGCCCAGACCTTGGATGGTCTGGGCTTCAAGTAAGAGAACTAACCTGCTGTGACAGCAGCACTTACTGCATATGCTGACCGCCGTTAATCGCGATGTTCGCACCGGTCACGAAAGCTGCCTCTTCCGAGCATAGATAGATGATCAGACCGGCAACTTCTTCCGGCTTGCCGAGGCGAGACAGTGGGATCTGCGGCAGGATCTTGCTGTTCAACACTTCGGGATCGATAGCCGTGACCATCTTGGTGCCGATGTAGCCCGGCGAAATCGTATTCACCGTGATGCCTTTGCGCGCACACTCGAGTGCGAGCGACTTCGTGAATCCGTGCATCCCGGCCTTGGCCGCCGCATAGTTGGTCTGGCCGAACGCTCCTTTGGAACCATTCACCGATGAAACATTCACGATGCGGCCCCACTCACGCTCCAGCATTCCGTCAAAGACGTGTTTGGTCATGTTAAAGACGGAGTCGAGGTTAGTCCTGATCACCGCATCCCAGGCCGACTTGGTCATTTTCCGGAACGTGGTGTCTTTGGTGATGCCGGCATTATTGATCAGAATTTCAACCGGACCGAGCTGGGCCTCGACGGACTTGATGCACTCTTCTGCGCTGTCGTAGTCACCGACATCGCAAGGCACAGCCACGAACTCAAAGCCTTCTTCCTTACGGGCTGCGATCCATTCCTCGGACGTAGTGTTTGATGGCGAGCACGTCACCGCGACCCGGCAACCCTTTGCAGCCAATCGCTTTGAGATAGTCTCACCCAGACCACCCATGCCGCCAGTTACCAGTGCTACACGGTTTTCCATATCTGACGCCTCTTCCTTCTAAAAACTGGTTATAACCCAATGACCCACGACGTTTTACAACTGTAAGATAACCGCCAGTGTCCTTGATCAACATCAATAGGCCCGAACAACGCGCACTCAAACACGACAATCGTATAATTATTTGGCGCGATACCACAGTTTACCTGTTTCATTTGCCCGCTGCGACAATCAATATTCGCGCCCAAAATTTGAGCAGAGCCCAGGCCAATTACTCGGCCGCAGGTTTCCCCCGCTCATAAACAACATTCCCTGCTGTGATAACAGTGTCCGCGACAATGTCGGAAATTTTGCTCTCATCGACTTCGAGCAGGTCGTCTGAAAGTATTGCAATATCAGCGGCTTTCCCGACCTCCAACGTGCCCTTGAAGTCCTCTTCAAAACTCAGCCACGCACCTTCCCGGCTGGCACAGGCCAACGCTTCAACGCGACTGAGCTTCTGGCCAGGACCCAAAACCCTGCCAGCGTCCGTCTTGCGAGCCACGGCGTGCTCAATCGGAACGAACATACTGGGCGGAACATTGTCAGTTGCCAGCGACACGTGAACACCGGCATCAACCAGGTCCCGCAACGGCAACACGGCTTCGCAACCCTCTTCTCCGAGTTCATCGCGCAGTTTCTCGCCGTCTTGTGCGATCCACTTTGACGAGTAGGCCTGCAGCACCAAACCGAGATCACGAAGCCGCGAGATCTCGTCTTTCGAAAAGCGCCCAATATGCTCGATCAGCCAGCGTTGCTCGGTAATAGGTGTCTGGCGATTAACCTCCTCGTACAGGTCAAGGATGCCGGGCGAGAACGAACCGACGCGCACACCAAGCCGAGCGGCCTCGACCATCATGTCCATCATGACGTCTTTCGGCAGGCAGCAATCAAAATTGAATCCGGCCCACCCGGTATACGGGCCGCAGAGAGCGCGGAGGCGATTCTCCTCTGACACCTCATATTCGGTGTAGACGCCTGCCATCCGAAGAAACTCATCACCGAGCCCGCGTCGCGCCAACCAACGCCCCCAATCGACCAACATGTCAGTTACATCTTCGCTCGAAGTCGATGACCAGGCGGGACTGAACATCAAAGAGGCACGGACCGGCAACGCGCCTTCCTCGCGCAAATGCTGGTAGGCTGCAAAAACCTCGCCGGCTATGCCATGTCCTTCGAAAACACTCGTCGTCCCAAAACTATTGTAGACTTCCATTGATCGCCGCAGACCGGCAATCCGATCGTCCAATGTAAACTGCGGAATACAGCTCATCAGCGTCTTCTCGACGACCGGTTTGTAGATGAACTCGTAGAAGATTCCGTTTGGCTCTCCCGTAGTCAAATCCCTGTCAATCTGGATGGATGGCACCGGCGGCATGGTTTCACGTGTGATCCCTGCGACCTCCAGCGCCCGAGAGTTAGCAACGGAAATCAATGGCAGTGTATTACGCCAATGTCCCCAGATCGGCCGGATGTAAACCGGATGGTCCGGAGCGACCTGATCGAGCTCCCATCTGTTTGGGAATCGGCCCTCCTTTAGATTCTGCGGAACACCCTCATAGAACGGTGGCTCGCCAACCGGCATCGTCACGATCCACTCGCCGGCCGGCGTAACTTTTGCCAATTCACGAACACGATCGAGAATGTCAGCAATCGACCGGCAGCCTGACAACGAAGGCAGCACATCCTTCAGGCCTTCCCGGTCCATGTGGGCATGACCATCGATTAGCCCCGGCAAAACCAGCTTGCCGTCGGCCGAAAGACGGACCGTCTCTGCTCCAGCCGTGGCTTGGACTTCCGCGTCAGAGCCGACCTTGAGTATCTTGCCATCCTGGACGGCAACCGCCTGCGCCATCGTCTCAGCTGCATCGAGCGTCACAACCTTGCCGCCTGTCACAATCAGGTCGGCACCTTGTTCATTTTCCATACGTACGACACTCCGCTGATCAGCAAATTCAACGCGCATCATCCAGCAATTCATTCCAGGAAACAAATATCAAGAGACAATGGGCCGAACTGCATGTAACTAACACCGGCCCAAACACGAGAAACGAATGACCACCAACAAGCCCTTACTGGGCATTTTTCTGATGCTTGCCTCTACCGCAGTCCTGTCTGCGAAGGACGGCTTGGCCAAGACGTTCGTCGAGCAGGTCAATCCAGTTCAGATGATCTGGATACAGTTTGTCGGCACGTTCGTCGTCATGAGCCTGATCACCATTCCGCGTCATGGCATACGCACCTTCACACCAAAGCCGGTGTTCGGCCAATTCATCCGTGGCGCACTCAATGCCGTTGCCATCGTCGCGCTCTATTGGTCTTTGATCTATATCCCGCTCGCCGACGCAACGGCCATGTTCATGTTCGCACCGACCATCGTGACATTGCTGTCGCCGTTTCTTCTTGGCGAGAGGCTGGGCATCCGCCGTGCTACCGCCGTTGGTGTTGGTTTTGCCGGCGTCATTGTTATCCTTCGACCCGATCTCAGCGGGGAGACCTTGGGATATTATATCGGACTTCTTTCTGGAATCCTGATCGGCCTCTACTTCATCGCTAATCGGAAACTGGCAGGCGCGCAGCCGCCGCTCCTCAACATCACGCACAATGCCCTACTTGGTGGTCTTGCCCTAACGCCCTTCTTCCAGTTGTTCTGGACCCCGGTGGATGCTGAGAACTTTCCGAAGCTTGCCGCAATCATCGCGCTGGCCGTGGTCGGCCAAGCCTTGATGATATCCGCTTTCATGTTCGCAACCGCCGTCACGCTGGCACCGTTCTCCTATGCCTTCATCGTGTTCGCGACGGCGATCGGATACTTTGTCTTCGGTGATTTCCCGGATCAGATCACATGGATCGGAATCGCCCTGATTGTTGCATCAGGGCTCTTCATTGCCATTCGCGAAATCCAGCTGGCGGAGATCGAGAAGCGAGCGAAAGCGGCCGACAGCTAGAGAAAGATCGTTCCAGATCGAATCACTGTTCCAATTGCTCACGCTATCGGCTGAAACGTGAATCTTTCTCTACTTCATAAGTTTAGAGACCGATTCACGTTTCAGATGGATGCGCCGAGCGCTTACCTCTGAAACGATCGGGCTCTACGAGCCGCACATCAACCGCGCAAGCGTTGCCCCTGTGGATCAAACGGTGGTTGCTCCAGGAGCTTTGCACGATGCGGCTGCCCGAGGACGGCCACGTCAAATTCACTATCCGCCTCGAGGCACTCGGTTTTGACCATGGCAAGCCCGAGGGACTTGCCAAAAGAATGGCCGTAGGTGCCGCTTGTAATCCGACCAGCCGCTTCACCAGCCAATGTAAAGACCGGCTCACCGCCGACAGCATCAGCACCATTGACCTCGATCTCAAGCATCACCAGTCTTTCGCGTGGTGCCTTATCAGCGAGTTTGAGATAGGCATCACGCCCTGCAAACTCCGGCTTGTCGACCTTGATGAGCTTATCCAGCCCCACTTCCTGTGGCCAATACTCTGGTGAGTACTCGCGGCCCCAGCTGCCGTATCCTTTCTCGACACGCAGGCTCAAGAGCGACCGGCTCCCGACTGGGCGCACTCCGAGATCCTTGCCGGCATCCAGCAGCGCCTCATAGAGTTCCGACTGGCGGTCTTCCTCGGCGTACAATTCCCAGCCAAGGTCACCGGTGAAGGACACGCGCAAGGCGAAGACATCAATGCCCGCCAAGGAAATCGCCTTGGAATGGAAGAATGGGAAGGCCTCATTCGACAGATCAGCGTTCGTTAGTCGTTCCAGCAGTTCGCGCGAACGCGGTCCGGCGACGTTAAATCCGGCCATCGCGTTGGTGCGTGACTCGAAACTGACAGTATCGGGTCGCGTGACACTATCGAAGATCCGCTTGTGATAACGCTCCGCGATACCCGACCCGAACATCATGAAATGATCATCGCCGCGCTTGGTAATTGTGAAATCACCGGCGATGCCACCCCGCAGGCTTAACAGTGGCGACAAGCAGGACTTGCCGATGACTGTCGGTACCTTGTTGGCGACGACGCGATCCAACCATTCGGCGGCACCGGCACCCTTGATCTCATATTTGGCAAAGTTCGAAACGTCGATGATCCCAACACCGTTGCGCAAACCAAGGCACTCGGCGCCAACCGGCTCGAACCAACTTTGCCGCTCGAAACCATACTCATCGACTGCATTGCCACCTTCGCCGGCGAACCAGAGCGGATGCTCCCAGCCGTAGCTGAGGCCAAACACAGCACCAAGTTCTTTCTGCTTCTCATAAACGGGCCGCGTGCGCACTGGACGACCGGCATCACGCTCTTCGTATGGAAAATGAATCTTGAAGCGATGGCTGTAGCAATCAAGTGCCCGATCCTTGGCAAATGACTTATCTGCCCAGTCACCGTACCGCGCCATATCCCACGGGAACATGTCGAGCTCGGTCTCACCTTCGACGATCCACTCGGCCAACAACTTGCCAAGCCCGCCGGACTGACTGAAGCCGGGAATAATTCCATTGCAGCAGTAGTAGTTCTTGAGCTCCGGAACCGGCCCAAACAACGCCGCACCATCTGGCGACCAGATCATCGGACCGTTGATGACGCGCTTGATGCCAGCTGTCGCAAGTGCAGGAATGCGTTCGCAGGCCCGCATGATGTTCTCTTCAATGCGGCCAAGATCGTCCGGCAACAATTCGTGACCGAAGTCCAGCGGCGTGCCTTCCTCTGCCCAGAACCGTCCATCCTTCTCGTAGGCCCCAACCAACAAGCCGAGGCCTTCCTGGCGCAGATAATACTCGCCGTCACGATCAGCCACGGATGGTAGGCGTCGATCCAGACCCGCAATCTCCTCGATCGTCTCCGTGACAAAATACTGATGTTCCATGGTCATAAGCGGCAGCTCGAAGCCAGCCAACTTCGCAACCTCGCGTCCCCACAGCCCGGCCGCGTTGACGACGATGTCCGCACGCAAAGTACCTTTGTCGGTCACCACTTCCCAGGAACCATCCGGTTGAGCGTTAGTTTCCAGGACAGGCGTAAAGCGCTGGATGCTTGCCCCCATGTTGCGGGCGCCCTGCGCATAGGCATGGGTCACGCCGGACGGATCAACGTTGCCACCGTCAGGCTCAAGCATGACGCAGCGCACGCCCGTGAAGTCGACCAGCGGATGCATCTCTTTCGCTTCAGCAATCGACAACTCATGAAACTCAAACCCGAAGTAGCGCGCCTTCGCAGCCTGGATCCGCAATTGGTGCTCACGGTCCTGGGTTTGTGCGAGATAGAGCGAGCCTGGCTGAAACACACCGCAGCCTTGTCCTGTCTCCTCCTCCAGCTCCTTATAGAGCTTCATGGTGTAGTACTGCAGCTTGGTGATGTTGTTGTTATCGTGCAGACCATGCAGGCCGGCCGCAGCGTGCCATGTCGACCCTGACGTCAACTCATCACGCTCGAAGAGAACCAGATCTTTCCACCCCAATTTGGCGAGATGATAAAGAATACTGCACCCGATCAGCCCACCGCCGATCACAACTACTCTGGCATGCGTTTCCATGACGTCCCTTCGCGCAAATTATTGGCTTGATCTTATTCGACCGCGACCGCCCTACGGCTCACCAGTTCCGATCTCTACTGTTCGCCGAGCGACATGGGCATCCAGTTCCTCCTGAATTGCCGGATCCAGATGAGGTTGTTCATATTCCTTGAGTGCCTGCTGCCAGATGCCTGTCGCACGCTGCGTCGCATCCTGCGCTCCAGCCATCTCCCAGGCTTCAGAGTTCTGCCACGACGAAACAAGAGGTTGATAGAACGCTGTTTCATATCGTTCCATTGTATGCGGTTCACCGAAGAAGTGACCACCGGTTGGCACATTCGCCATCGCCTCGAATGCGAGCTCATCTTCATCAACCTTGATGGGTTCCAAAAACTCCATCATGTGCTGCAGCATCTCAACATCGAGAACAAGCTTTTCAAAAGACGACGTGAGACCACCTTCAAGCCAACCAGCCGCGTGATAGTGCAGATTGGTATGACCCAGCACACACGCCCACAGCGCCATCTCCGTCTCGTAAGCTGATTGCGCATCCGCACAGTTGGAAGCATTCGTCGGTGAGGCGCGATACGGTAAGTTGTAGAGGCGCGCCAGTTGTCCGCTGGCGATATTGGCCTTGGTGTTTTCCGGCGTGCCAAACGCTGGTGCACCGGATCGCAGATCAACATTTGACGTATAAGCGCCGTAGATCACGGGCGAGCCTGGATTGGTCAGCTGGGTCAGCGCAATCCCAAACAAAGCTTCGGCATTCTGCTGCGTAAGACCGGCAGCCAGCGTGACCGGCGTCATCGCACCCATTAATGTGAACGGTGTCACGACTGCGACCTGCCCGTACTCGGACATCGCCATCAGCCCTTCGGCCATCGCATCGTCGAACTTACGCGGACTATTGACTGAGATAATAGTGGCAACGCCAGGTTCGGACTTCATCTCTTCGATGGACTTGCCACGACTGATGGCCATCATCTGAACGCCGTCGAGAGCGCGGCCACGCCCAATCGCCGAACAGTGAAAACAAAGGTCCGACAATTCGATGTTGGCGCGATAGGTGTCCATGTGGCGGGTATTCGCCGGCAGCTCAACAGGCGCCACGACTTGGTTGCCAATCATGTGGATGGCATTGAAGTAATGTGCGAGGCGGGTGAAGTTCCGGTAGTCCTCGAGGTTGCCTGTCCGTCGGCCATTGACACAATCATGAACATTGGGCGGCCCTGCAACCAGACCGAACGCCATATTGTTTCCGCCCATCACGAGCTGCTTCTCGGCATTGCGCGATGTCAACGTGAAACTCGATGGCGCCTTGCGAACGGCCTCCATGATCAGTTCACGGTCGGCCTTTACAAGCCCGGTACTATCGTCGACATCAGCACCTGCTGCACGAAACAGATCTCTTGCCCGCGAGCTCATCAATTCGATGCCAAGTTCTTCGATCACACGCAGCGACGTCTCGTGGATCGCATTCAATTGGTCTTCGCTGAGAACCGCCATCGGCGGATAGGGGTTCTTGACCTGGCGCCATGGTAACTGGGGCAACTTCTGACTGGATTGCTGGCGATCCCTGGGCGACTTCCCCCTCCGGCGTCTCGGCGCAGCCGTTGAAGTTTCTGCAGACATAGACTTTCCAATCATAGTGCGGACATTCAGCTCGCTCGGAATTCAGGCGTGCATTTAAGGGCACTGAGCCCCCGGATCGCAAGACATGAATAACGACGGACATCGCTCGCAGATGGAGGAATTAGCAAGCCTGAACCTGCCGCCAGCAATGATACGTCCGGATCGCCCCATGCCCCTAACCCGATGGCTCAGAACCGATTATTGAACGGCAGATCGAGCATAAAGTCGCTGCAATTCAGACGCCGTTTACCGGATTTCGGACATCCTCCAGCTCCCCTTGAGAACCCAAAGGCAGCCTCAGTCCCCGGCCGCGCAGCCCGAATGCAGACGACCATCCCCAGAGAACGAGGGATGAACGCTACATAATCGATTGTGCAAAGGGACTTGCCATGACTTTCACGCGCCATATCATTTGCAAATGGAGAGCAACCCCAGAACCGGAACCCCCTGCCCATCCGACGCGCCAACCAGACGCTTCGGATTTCTTTTGACGCCGGGTTTCGCGCCACTGGGCTTCTTCGCCGCCCTCGAAGTCTTACGAACAGCCAACCGGTTCCTCAACCAGGCCTTTTACGGCTGGCAGGTCTACTCAACAGATGGCACCCCCGTGAGGGCGTCAAACGGCGTGTCGGTTATTGCTGACCAGTCCATCACGGGGGCTGAAAATCTGGACAGCCTGTTTGTTTGTGCCGGTTTCGAACCAGAAAAGTCAGCCGATGCCAAAACTCTGGCGTGGCTGCACCGCCTTTATCGCTACGGTGTCGGGCTAGGTGCCATCAGCACTGGAACATGCATACTGGCAAGAGCAGGCGTTATCGAAGACAGAAAATGCACAGTTCATTTCGATCAGGCAGCCTCGTTACGAGAAGAGTTTCCCGAGCTCGAACTCGTCGACGGCGTCTTTGAAAACGATCGTGGTTTGGCCACTTGCGCCGGAGGGACATCAGCGATCGACCTGTTTGTCCATATTGTCTCGAAGGATCATGGCGAGCAGATCGCCTCCGGTATCGCCCATCAATTTTTGCAGGATCGGGTGCGCAATGCACAGGAGGTCCAGAGCAAGTCCAAACATCTTGCGGTGCGTGTGAAGTCAGAGCGGCTCTTCAACGCCATGAAACTCATGGAGCAAAACATTGAAGAACCACTGTCCTCACTTGAGATCGCTGAAGCCGTGAGGCTGAGCGAGCGCCAGCTTCAGCGGTTGTTCCGCGAACACACAGGCCGAACGACAAACGACTACTACGTCAATCTGCGCTTGCAACACAGTCAACTCCTGCTTCTGCAGACCTCCATGCCGATTGTGCAAATTGCACTAGCCTCTGGCTTTGCCACACCGTCGCATTTCTCAAAACGCTATCGCGATCGGTTCGGCTATTCGCCACGTCTGGAGCGCAAGCGAGCGCTTTAGCAAACGGACCAACGCGGACGGTCTTGCAGCTGACGGCCAAGCCTCACCGAGATCCGCGGCCGACCGAGATTGGTTCTCGGCCCGCCGCCATAGCCACTGCCGCCAAACCAATCTAGCGAGGTTACAGTTCGCCTTTTTCTTCCAGGACCTTGCGCGCCACGCGAAAACACTCAAGCGCCTGCGGTACACCACAATAGATGCCAACCACGTGGATGATCGCACGGATCTCCTCCTTGGTCACACCGTTGGTTAATGCCCCGCGGCAATGTGTTTCCCACTCCGTCATTTTGCCAAGCGCCCCGATCATCGCGAGGTTCATCATCGACCGCGTCTTCACGTCGATCGTCTCGTCACCCCAACCGAACCCCCAGCACCAACCTGTCATCGCCTCCTGGAACGGACGCGTAAAGTCATCCGCCGCCGCAAGGTTCTTTTCAACATACTCGGCCCCGAGGGTGGCTTTGCGCTTGGCCAGGCCGACTTCGAAATCATTGGTGGACATAACTGCTCCTCTTGCTTGCAAGTCTGATAGTGGATTTGCGGTGTCTGTCGCTCACCGCCAAAAGCTCGTCGGATCGTCAGGATCATGGTTCCAAATACAAATGCAATAAGAAACCTCAGAACAGATTCGATATTTCGGTCAGCAGAACACTGAGAAGAAGCACAGGCTTCACGGCCAGGGAGATTTCGTCGAATGGTCCCATCAACGGCAAAGGTTGTCATCGTCGGCGGCGGTGTCATGGGCTGCGGACTTGCCTATCATCTGGCCCATGAAGGCTGGAGCGATGTCGTCCTGCTTGAAAAGGCGGAGCTGACATCCGGTTCAACCTGGCACGCAGCCGGTCAGATCACGCATTCCACATCCAGCTTCGGCCTTGGCAAGTGCGTCGATTACAATATCGGCCTCTACTCCGGCGAGCTTGAAAAGGAGACCGGCCAGTCTGTGACCTGGCACGGTTGCGGCTCATTTCGTCTTGCTTACACCGAGGATGAGCTCGACTGGCTCCGTCAAACGATGAGCGTCGGCGCGGCACTTGGATTTCCTATGGAGATCGTCAAGCCCGAGCGCATCCGCGAGCTGCACCCATTCTATAACCTCGACGGAGTTCTCGGCGCCCTCCACACGACCGAAGATGGTCACGTTGACCCCTCCGGCGTCACACAGGCGTTGGCGACAGGCGCACGCCAGCTCGGCGCCAAGATCATCCGCCGCTGTCGCGCCACCGACATCAAGGTACAGCCCAACGGCGAATGGAAAGTCTCGACCGAACAGGGCGACATAATATGTGAGCATGTCGTCAATGCCGGCGGCACCTACGCCCGCCAGATGGGAGAATGGTCCGGCCTGCAGTTACCGATGACCTCGATGACCCACCATTATCTGGTCACCGACACGGTTCCGGAGTTCCTCGAACTCGACACCGAACTTCCTGTCATCCGCGATGATAAACTCGTCTCGGGCTACATCCGCATGGAACAGAAATCCGGTCTCATCGGCATTTACGAGAAGACTAATCCGAATGCCGTTTGGATTGATGAGTGCCCATGGGACGCGGAGAACGAGCTCTTCGAAGCAGACTATGATCGGATCATGCCATGGCTGGAAAACGCCATGGACCGCATGCCCATCTTCGGCGAATTAGGCATCAAGCGGGAAGTTCACGGCGCGATTTCTCATCCGCCCGACGGCAACCCGATGATCGGACCGGCTCCTGGCGCATCAAACTACTGGTGTTGCTGCGGCACGCAGATCGGCATTGGCTGGGGCCCTGGTCTCACACGTGAACTGGCCCGCTGGATGGTTCACGGTGCCGCCGACATTTCCATGCGCGAGTTCGATCCGCGCCGCTTCGGTGATTATGCTGAGAAAGATTGGCAGGTCGTCAAGGCCAAGGAAGACTATTGCCTGCGCCACGAGATTCCGTTTCCGCACTTTAACCGGCTCGACGGTCGGCCGATCAAGCCCAGCCCTCTCTACGAACGCCTTAAGGAAAAAGGCGCTGTCTATGAAGAGGTTTACGGCCACGAACGTCCTCGCTGGTTCGCTCGCGACGGCGTTGCGCAGGAGGATCACTATTCATTCCGCCGTACCATCGTCCACGATATGGTCGCAGCAGAAATCAAAGCAGTCCGCGAAAATGTCGGCATCATGGATATCTCCGCCTTCTCCAAGATCGAGGTCGCGGGTGATGACGCCGAGATGTTTCTGGACCGCTTGGTCGCCAATCGATTGCCCAAAAAGGTTGGTGGCATTGCATTGACGCACCTGCTCAATCGCCGCGGACGCATCGAAATCGAGTTGACCGTCGTCCGGATCGCCGAGAACCGGTTCTATCTCGTATGTGCAGCCTTCTTCGAACAGCGCCTCATCGATCACCTGGAAGCGCACCGCAGTGGTGAAACTGCCGAAGTGATCAACCGTTCTACGGGCTGGGCCGCCATCGCACTACAAGGTCCGAACTCACGCGACGTTCTTGCAGCAAACACGGATGCGAAACTTGATAATGCGAGTTTCCGCTGGCTGTCGTCGCAATTAATCACGATCGCCGGCCACGAAATGTTGGCGATGCGCATGTCCTACGCCGGCGAACTCGGCTGGGAGATCCATGGCCCCAGCGAACACATGCTGGCAGTTTATGATGCACTTTGGTCCACAGGTGAAGCCCACGGGATCGCCGACTATGGCTCTTTTGCCATGAACGGCATGCGCATGGAGAAGGCCTTCAAGGGCGCCGGGGAATTGACCAACGAAGTCACGCTGCCGGAAGCCGACGTCATGCGCTTCGTCAAACTCGACAAAGGCGCGTTTCTTGGCAAGGAGCAAACGCAGACCAGTGTGGATGGCAAACTGCCCTGGATTTGCGCCTACCTGTCCATCGATGCTGATGGTGACGTTGACGGGAACGGCTCGGAAGCCGTGCTCCTGAATGGCCAGTCGGTGGGTCTAACAAGTTCCGTTGCCTATGGTCATACCGTCGGAAGCATCCTCGCATTTGCCTATGTCAAACCCGAGGTCGCAGTTCCAGGCACCGAGGTCGAAGTCGTCCTCCTCGGCGAGCCGCGCAAAGCCCGCATCCTGGGTGAAGCAGCTTACGACCCGGAAAACATCAAGCCAAGAACGGATGCGTAATGCCTGCGACAAACAGCATTCCTGAAACAATGCGGGCGTTCGTGCTGACAGGCCACGGTGACCTCGACAAACTCGTTTTCCACGATGACTGGCCGACTCCGATACCGGGGCCAGGCGAAGTCCTGATCAACGTGCATGCTTGTGGATTGAACAACACTGACGTCAACACCCGCACGGCCTGGTACTCGAAAGGAGTATCTGAGAACACGACAGGCGGCGCGTTTGACGATGCCGATGATGAGGACGCGACGTGGGGCGGAGCCGCGATTACCTTCCCGCGCATCCAGGGTGCAGATGCTGCCGGCACTGTCGTTGCTGTCGGCGAAGGTTCAGATACTGGTCTCATTGGGAAGCGAGTCCTCATTGATGTCTGGCTGCGCGACTGGGACAACCCCCTCGATCTCGACAAGTGCGGCTACTTCGGCTCGGAGTGCGATGGCGGGTTTGCTGATTATCTCAAAATCGACCAGCGCCATGTCCATCCAGTCGACAGCACATTGAGCCACGCTGAACTAGCGACCTTCGCAACCTCGTATGTCACGGCCGAAAACATGCTCAACAGAGCTGATGTCAAATCGGGTGACAGCGTTCTGATACCGGGCGCATCGGGTGGCGTTGGTTCAGCACTCATCCAGCTTGCCAACCGTCGCGGCGCCAAGACGATCGCCATGGCCAGTGAAAGCAAACACGCTGAAGTGCAGAAGGCGGGCCCCTCAGCAATCCTACCGCGCTCACCGGAAGACCTAAAAGGTGCAATCCGTGGTGCCATTGGTCAGGATACCGTGACAGTCGTGGCAGACGTTGTTGGCGGTCCGGACTGGTCGCGTTTCATCGATGCCCTCGCAAGAGGCGGCCGCTACACATGCGCTGGCGCGATCGCAGGCCCGATGGTCGATTTCGACCTGCGAACGTTCTACCTGCGGGATTTGACCTTTACCGGTGCCACCATCGTGCCACCCGGCATGTTTGCCGATCTCGTTGGCTACATTTCACGCGGCGAAGTTAAACCCATGCTGGCAGCCACCTATCCCCTGGCCGAACTTCCAAAAGCCCAGCAGGCGTTCATCGACAAACAGCATGTCGGCAACATCGTCGTGACAATGGACTAAAGTTTTGGGGACTAACGTTTTGGGACCTAACGGTTTGAAGACTGGCGTTGTGAGGACCACTGCATGAAAATCACGCGCATCCGAGTCTTCAAGACCGCACTGCCTTACGTCGGTGGCAGCTATGGCTGGGGTGCAGGCAATGCCATCACCGTCGCGCAGACTTCTGTTGTGGTAATCGACACCGACGCTGGCTTATCCGGTTGTGGTGAGTTCTGCCCGTGCGGCGAAAACTATATGATCGCCCACTCCGAAGGCGTAGAAGCTGCGGCCCGGTTGCTCGCACCGCAACTACTTGGCGAAGATCCACGTCAGGCCGAGAAGATCGACCGCCTGATGGATCACGTGATCCGTGGTCACGGCTATGCCAAAGCGCCGTTCATTGCAGCCTGCTGGGACATTCTCGGAAAAGCAACTGGTCAGCCCGTCTGGATGTTGCTCGGCGGCAAGCTCACCGATGGGGCTCCGATGTACCGGGTGGCGCCGCACAACTCTACGTCTGAGACAATCGCAGAACTCGAAAAGTATCGGCAAATCGGCTACCGGCAGTTTCAGATCAAGGTCGGTGCTGACTGGTCGAGCGACATCGATCGCATTCGCGAAACCGTTCCACTTTTGAAGCCGGGCGAGAAAGCCATGGCTGATGCCAACCAAGGCTGGCGTGTCGACAATGCCATTCGAGTTGCCAACGCCACGCGCGATCTCGACTATATTTTCGAGCAACCCTGTCAGACCTACGAAGAATGCCAGCAGGTCCGCCGGCACGTCGCGCAGCCGATGAAGCTGGACGAGTGTGTCACGGACATGCGCATGGCCCATCGCATCGTCGAAGACCATGGCGCCGATATCTGCTGCCTCAAGATCTCAAACCTGGGTGGTCTCTCAAAGGCACGCAAGGTCCGAGACTACCTGGTCGAAAATCGTATCCCGGTCGTCTCCGAAGACACCTGGGGCGGCGAGATCACAACGGCCGTGGTCGCTCACTTCGCAGCGTCAACACCAGTGGACTATCTGATCAATTCAACCGACCTGCACAACTACAATACGCGCAGAACAGGCCATCCCGGACCGCCAACGCGCGACGGCAAGCTTTACGCGTCCGATGATCCCGGGCTTGGGGTGGAGCCGGACTATGAGAGCCTCGGTTCACCGGTCTCAGACTACGGAGCCCCGGTCCCATGAGGATAACACGCATCTCGGTCTGGCAATGCAATCTGCCGTTGAACGAGCCTTACTGGCTCTCTGGCGGGCGTCTCAAGTTCGAGCAGCTCGATTCAACATTCGTTCTGATCGAGACCGATGAAGGTATTGCTGGTTGGGGCGAGGGTTGCCCGTGGGGACATACCTATCTGCCGGCCCACGGCGGCGGCATTCGCGCCGGGCTTGAATTGATTGCACCACAGCTCATCGGGCGCGACCCGCGATCCATCGGCTTCATCAACCGAACCATGGATACAATTCTGCCGGGCCACCCTTATGTGAAGTCGCCCATCGACATCGCCTGTTGGGATATCATCGGCAAGGCCAGCAATATGCCGCTCTGGCAGCTTTTCGGTGGTGACATTGCCAACCCTGTTGCGATCAACTCGTCGATCTCCACCGGAACGCCTGATGAGATGATCGCGCGGATCCAACGTGCAAGCGCCAAAGGTTACCGGGTTCACTCCGCAAAGATTGGCGGCACCGATGCCAAGGCTGACATTGCCCGGATTGATGCGATTTCCTCCGCACTTCCCGCCGGCGAATCCGTCACCTTTGATATCAATCGGGCATGGCAGCCCGCAACCGCCCTGCAAGTACTCGGCAGCGTCACAGCACGCGACTGGGTTGAGCAGCCATGCGAGACACTCGACCAGTGCGCGGCAGTTGCCGCTCAAGTCCCACAGCCAATCATGCTCGATGAGTGCATGCACACCTTCCAGGATCATCTTGAGGCCTGGCAACGCCGGGCCTGCCAAGGCGTTAAAGTCAAACCCAACCGCGTCGGCGGTCTGACGAGGGCCAAGCAGATTATTGACTTTGGCATTTCAGTCGGCTGGCAGATGCACATTGAAGATGTCGGCGGCTCAGCCCTTGCCGATACGGCCGCCATCCACTTGGCCTCGGCAACACCCGCGGAGCATCGCCTCGCAAGCTGGCTCTGTCATGCACATTTGGCGGTCGATCCTGTTCCCGATCAAGGCGCCCGCAATGTCGAAGGGAGCGCCACACCACCGTCGCATCCGGGATTAGGCGTCGCCCCCGATCCAACTGCCCTCGGCCAACCTATCGCCGTTTACGGAGACTAGCGCTCATGAAGATATCGCGCCTGACACTCTGGCGGGTCCCACTCACCAGCCATGTCACATACTACATGGCAGAAGGAAAAACGTGTGCGACAGTCGATACGATCGTACTGCGCATAGAAACGGATAGCGGATTAGCAGGTTGGGGTGAAGCCTGTCCGATCCCGCACTATCTGCCGGCCTATGCCAACGGCGTCAAACCCGTGGTCGAGGAGATCGCGCACCTATTGCTTGGCGCCGAGCCGGTTGGTCCGGAAGCTATAATGAGCCGAGTTAGCGCCTATCTGCAGGGACACGTCTACGCAAAATCCGCAATCGACATCGCGCTTTGGGATCTAACCGGACAAGTTGCGAACCTACCACTTTACGCCCTGCTTGGCGGCAAGCAATCGCAACGCCTGCCACTCTACCACTCGATCTCCTGCCTCGAACCTGACGAGATGGCCCGCATCGCACGCGAAACGCAACAACAGGGCATGCGGCAATTCCAAGCTAAGCTCGGTGCCGACAACAACTGGGAAGCCGACGTTGCGCGACTACGCCTGGTCCGCGAAGCTGTCGGTCCAGGCCCATTGGTCTACGGCGACTGGAACTGCGGCTCGAACCGGCTCGATGCCACGCGCGTCGGGCGCGCTGTCGCCAACATCGATGTCATGCTGGAACAGCCCTGCGCCACGCTGGATGACTGCGCAGCTGTCCGGTCCGCTACCGGCCTGCCGATGAAGATTGATGAGAACGCACATGATACCGCATCACTGCTCAAGGCCTATGAGCTTGGATGCATGGACGTCGTGGCACTGAAGTTATCAAAGTTCGGTGGCCTCAGTGCATTACGTCAGGCGCGTGACCTCTGTCTTCACATCGGTGCGCGCATGTGCATTGAGGACACCTGGGGCTCGGACATCGCGATGAGTGCCGCCTTTCATTTGGCCGCCGCAACGTCACCAGCTGCCGTGCTCAACGTTTGCGACCTGTCAGGTTATGCAACGCCACGTTTGGCCGCCAACGCGCCGACACGCGAAGAAGGTTCAATTGCCATACCAAATGGTCCTGGCCTCGGCATCACTCCTGATTTAGACGTACTAGGGTCACCATTAGCTGTCATTGAGTAGTGAACAGCCAACGAACCGTCGGAAGCAGGGACCGAAGGACCTATGGAACCCATTGGAAGTATCGTTGTGGTCGGAGCAGGCCAAGCCGGAGCCAGTGCTGCGGCCAAGCTCAGATCGCTTGGATTTGAAGGCAAGCTTCATCTGATCGGCAATGAACCCTATGTTCCCTACCAGCGCCCTCCGCTGTCCAAGAAATACCTCACCGGTGAGATCGAACTTGAGCGAATTCTGATAAAACCGGAAGCTTTTTACGAGACGGCCAACATTGACCTGCATCTGGATGTCGAAGCCGTCGCGATTGAACCTGACGACAACGGCCTCCTGCTCTCAGACGGTAAGCGCTTACACTGGGACCGTCTCCTTCTTGCAACCGGTTCGCGCCCGCGGGAATTGCCGGATGGGGTGATTGAGACGGGTTGCCCTGTGCACGTCCTGCGCAACTTGCGCGATGTGCACGATCTTACCCCCGCCATGGAAGCAGCGAAACACGCGCTCATTGTTGGTGGAGGCTACATTGGTCTCGAAGCAGCAGCCGCCGCCCGACACTTTGACGTCACCGTCACATTGGTTGAAGCGACAGATCGTATACTTCAACGGGTTGCCGCGGAAGCCACATCGAAACGGTTTGCCGACCTGCATCGCAAACACGGTGTCGACATCCGCGAAGGAACGGGGCTCTCGCAGATAACATCTCTGGGTGACGGCAAGTGCCGTGCAGCGTTCAGCAACGGCGATACACTTGATGTAGACCTTGTACTCATCGGCATCGGCGTGATCCCAAACGCCGAACTGGCCGCTACCGCCGGCCTGGACACAAACAACGGCATTAGCGTGGACGACCAATGCCGAACCAGCAGTTCCTCAATCTTTGCAGCAGGTGACTGTGCATCATTCGAATGGCGCGGCACACGTCTCCGCCTTGAATCCGTTCAAAATGCTATCGACCAGGCCGAGGCTGCGGCCGCAAACATGTTGGGTCAAACCACAACATACGATCCCGTGCCATGGTTCTGGTCCGACCAGTACGATGTCAAACTACAGATTGCCGGTTTAAGCCAAGGCTTCAACCGCACTGCCGAGCGAACCGGCGCGCGCGAAGGCTCCGGCTCCGTCTGGTATTTCAACGACGATACTTTCGTCGCTGTCGATGCCTTCAATGATGCAGCAGCCTATATGACCGGCAAGCGTCTGCTGGAAGCAGGCACCAATCCGCCATTCGAGGCCATAGCAGATCCAGAGACCCAACTGAAAAGCCTGCTCAAGTAGGACCAACACTTGGCCACTCCGGGAACGCGTAACGAAAACCCCAATCACGCGTCTCGCTGATAGCGCTTAGTCAAAATGCGCAATCGATCCTGAAAGTGAGGCCGTACGCGGGCACTCCACGGCGTGTCCACCGCCTTGGCCCAGGCCTCGGTCCGCGTCACGTCTGGCGACTCCAGATGGTAGATGGCCAAGTACTTGTGGGTACTACTCCCGTTCTCGTCAGCGCGATAGCGACGTGCGAGCATCGTGCCTGGAACCGCCGCGAGTGCGGGAATATGCTCTTCGTTATACCACGCGTTAAAGTCATCTTCCGCTTCCGGCGCGACATTCATCGCATTGACCAACAACCCTCCGGCGTTGGCAGGTGCTGCTGCGTCGCCAGGTGTGATGCGGATGCCTTCAAAGCGCAGCAGACGCCTGCACATCCCGACAAGCCGCTTCGTCCAAACGGATGAGTTCTCATAAGCGATCGCGTTATAGGCCTCACTGCGCAAGACATCGATCGAAGCAAGATCGTAAGTTGCGACTGCAGCTTGTTCGCCGCCATCATCAAGCCACCGCTCACAAGCACCGAAGCCTGCAATGGCCTGCCGCTCAGGCAGATGTTCAAGGTCGTACCAGTCATGAAACTCATCGACATGCGTGTTGCTGTAGTCGAATGCCACCGCAAGTATTCCCTGGGCCATACTGTCCTCATTCGTTTGAGCCGGTAACCTTGTGTGGTCCCACCTCGCAATACCATTCCAAATCTACAGATCTTTCGGATCAACTTCATTGAGCAGCGGTTCACCTTTCGCAAACCGCTGAATGTTCTCGAAGAACAATTCATCCCAGCGCCCGCGCGTGCCGCTCCCTGAAAACGACGTGTGACCAGTCACCTGCACCTTCGGATGTGACCAAAGTGGATTGTCGACCGGCAACGGCTCTTCATGGAAGACATCGAGAATAGCTGTGCCAAGCTTGCCGCTGTCGAGTGCCGCAATCATAGCTGCGTCATCGACCACGCCACCACGAGCAATATTCACTAAAACACAACCCGGCTTGAGATTGTCGAAGAATGCGCTGTTCACAAAGCCAGCTGTCTCAGCATTCAGCGGGCACGCCAGGACAACGACATCGGCATCTGGTAGGAACTGCGGCAGATCGGAGAGTGTGCCTGAGCGATCAACAATCTCGGACGTCTGCGGCGATCGCCGGATAACTGTAGTCGATGCACCAAACGCCTTTGCAAGATTGGCAGTCGCCCGGCCAATCGGGCCGAATCCAACAATGATCCAGTTGGTCCCCGCGATTTCGCGAAACGGCGTGACCTTCCATTGTTTGTCTGCCTGTAGCTGCCGCCGCTCTTCCATTGGATGGAATACATTCAGGACATGAGCCAGCACATACTCGGATATCGCGACTGATTGCGCACTGCTATTGTTGATCTTAATGCCCTTCGCTGCGGCAGACTTGTACACAGGGGCATCAAGCCCGGCGTTGAATGTCTGCAGGACGCCGACAGACTTGCACTCCAGTGCCAGCTTGAATGCCACCGGTTGGATTTTATCCAGCGCGATGTCGGGGCTGAACCACAGATAATCGAGATCCACATCGCTAGGAGCGATGCTCTTACCATCGATCACGAACTGACCATCTCTGTTAAAGGGCGCAAAATCAAAAGCGATTCCCAAGTTGCGGATCCGTTCACCGAGGCGTTCCAGTGTCTTTTCATAAATCCCAAGTCGAATAGTCATCTCAATGCTCCCTGCGGCCGTTGTTGTCCGCGCCCATGTTCATTGCTTCGAACTTGATCTACCACCGAACCGGCTCAACGGTCTCGGATAATTGCATCTCAACAAACCTGACGCATTGCAGTTTCGTCGGCCCAGTCGCATCATTAGCCTTCAATGACAAACGCATCACACTCTCACGCGCCGAGCTTTGCATGAGCGAACTGGAAAACGCCAACAAAGCAGAAGCCTTACGTCAACCCGACCAGACCGGCAGCACCGACAAGCCACCAAATGCCAACTACATCCTGTTCTGGATGTGCGTCCTGATCGCCATCAACCAATTGGGCTTCGGGGCGATGGTGCCGTCGATGCCACTCTATGCCCAGTCATTCGGCGTTGCTGCGTCCGCCATAGGAATGGCGGTCGCCATCTATGGACTGGCACGCTTTTTCGTTGCAATCCCAGCCGGCCAACTCTCGGACTGGTTGGGGCGAAGGCCAACGCTTGCGATTGGCGGCCTGATATCCGGATTTGGCAACCTGTGGTGC
Organism: Hyphomicrobiaceae bacterium; assembly: GCA_965247245.1. Classification (GTDB taxonomy): domain Bacteria; phylum Pseudomonadota; class Alphaproteobacteria; order Rhizobiales; family Hyphomicrobiaceae; genus Tectiglobus. The sequence goes on from CBDFGV010000003.1 coordinate 1,055,479, forward strand.
GCCTGGGCCGTCACGTACCCGGAGTTCATGGTCGCACGTTTCGTCGCCGGCGCCGGTGCCGGCCTCATCATTACGACCGGCCATGTCGTTCTCGCCGACATCAGTCCACCGGAACGGCGCGGTCGAATGATTTCGATCTACATGGGAACATTTATCTTTGCGGTTGGCATCGGTCCATTTCCAGGCGGGCTTCTAGCGGAACACTACGGACTTGCCGCACCGTTTATTGCCTACGGGGCAGCCAGTCTCCTTGCCACGATCGTGGCCTGGTTCGCTGTCTCAGAGACACGACATTTCTCGACCCAAGGCAAAGCCTTGCCGGGTAAGGCACCATCGTTCATCGATCAATTGCGTCTGATTGGATTTCGCATCGGCTTTCTCCTCGCGGCACTCATCGTTTTCATGAATGCCGTCGTGCGCACGGGCGGTCTGTTTGCCATCATCCCGATCTTTGCCGCATCACAGCTCGGTTTGTCTGTTTCGCAGGTTGGATTTGCGATGATGGTCGGCAGCATCCTCGGCCTGGTCGCTGCTTACCCCGGCGGCTGGATTGCGGACCGCTTCGGCCGTAAGGCGGTCATCGTGCCATCAACAATCCTGTCCGGTGCAGCAATGATCGTGTTTTGCTACTCCAACACGTTCGAGTGGTTCATCCTGGCATCCATCATCTGGGGCGTCGCGAGCACGGTCGGAGGCTCGACGCCGGGCGCCTACGCAGCCGACACAGCACCGCCAGGCATGAATGCGACAGCCATGAGCACCTTCCGCATGATGGGTGATGGAGGCTATGTCCTGGGACCAGTCGTTCTCGGGCTCATTGTCGACGCCTACGACACCACGGTTGCGCTGCTACTGTGCGGCGGGTTGATGTTTATCGTCGGCGCAGCCTTCGCCATTTGGGCACCAGAAACACTGCCGAAAAAGCAAGCAACATCGTAACGATCCACCGGAATCCAACATAACGCGGATATTCACGCATCTGCCTGCGCCCAAGCTCAACTCAACGCCCAAATCGTGCTATGCACGGCGCAATTGTTAAGGGTCGTAACAGCGACGAATGCGTTATGACCCAGCCGACAGACGGAGAAGAGCGAATGGCGAACGATGCAGCCCCGGTTTCCATGGATTCATCGATCAATTCACAGTCTGCGCCTGATTTTGATGCCATCATCATAGGCGCCGGGTTCTCCGGCCTCTACCAGCTGCACTCTCTGCGCGATAAGCTGGGCATGAGTGCTGTCGTCCTTGAGCGCGCTGATGGTGTTGGTGGCACATGGTATTGGAACCGTTATCCGGGCGCGCGCTGCGACTCTGAAAGTCATTCCTACTGGTACTCATTCTCAGACGAGCTCATCCAGGAATGGGAATGGACCGAGCGCTATCCAGGCCACGCAGAGATCTGCCGCTATTTGAACTACGTCGCCGACAAATTTGACCTCAAGCGTGACATTCGCTTCTCCACAAATGTAACCGCCTGCACCTTTGATGAAGTGGCCAATATCTGGACCGTCAACACCTCCGACGGCGGCAGCCTGACAGCAAAGTATCTCATTACTGCAGTTGGTTGTTTGTCGACGGCAAACGTGCCTGACATTCCCGGTCGCGATAGCTTCGAAGGGAGCTGGTATCACACCGGCCAATGGCCTCATGAGGGCGTGGACTTCAGCGGCCAGCGTGTTGGCCAAATCGGCACCGGGTCTACCGGCATCCAGGCCGTCCCCGTGATTGCTGAGACCGCCAAACATCTCACGGTGTTCCAACGCACGGCGAACTACTCGGTACCAGCGCGCAATGTTCCCCTGACACCGGAGTTCAAATCTTACATCAAAGAGAACTTCGACGAGATCAAGGAGTGCATGCACACGACGCCGAACGGCCACTCATTCCGCATTCGTGATCGCAAGGTGTTCGACGTCGGAGATAACGAACGGCAAGACATCTACGAAGCGGCCTGGGAGAAAGGTGGCCTCGAATTCCGCGCCAGCTTTCAGGACTTGTTGTTTGATAAGACGGCGAACGATACCGCGAAGAATTTCATCATCGGCAAGATCCGCGAGATCGTGAATGATCCAGAAACCGCCGACAAGTTGACCAACATCGACCATCCCTACGCCGCCAAACGTCCGCCGATCGATAGCCAGTACTTCGAGGCCTACAACGAGGACCATGTGGAACTCGTCGATGTCCGGGCCGACCCAATCAAAGAGATCACGCCGAAAGGTGTGAAGCTTGAGAGCGGCGAAGAGTTCGAACTGGATATCATCGTCTTCGCCACCGGCTTTGATGCCATGACCGGCCCTCTCCTTGGGCTCAACATTACAGGCCGCGATGGACTGAAACTGAGCGATGCCTGGTCAGCCGGCCCGCGCACGTATCTCGGTCTGCAATCGGTCGGTTTCCCAAACTTGTTCACGGTGACCGGTCCCGGCAGTCCATCAGTGCTTTGCAACATGCCCGTCTGCATCGAGCAGCACGTCGAGTGGATCACGCAATGCATCGATGACTTGCGCCGGAATGACATTGCCCAAATTGAAGCCGAACCCGAAGCGGTGGATGCCTGGGTCACACATGTCAATGATGCAGCCCACGCGACCCTCCTGCCCGAGGCCGGACACTCCTGGTACCTCGGCGCCAACGTGCCGGGTAAACCACGAGTCTTCATGCCTTACGCCGGTGGAATGGACGTCTATCGGAAGAAGTGCGCCGACGTGGCTGCGAATGATTACGAAGGCTTCAAACTGACGAAGGCCAAGGAAGCGGCAACTGCTTGATCCGTGCGCCCAGACGTATCCGAAACGGAAGTGGAAAGGGAGAGAGGCCATGGCTGTTTATGAGTTGCGTACCTACAATCTCCAGGTCGGCAAGATGGCGGAGGCGACCAAGCTCTACCAGGAGCTTGGCTTCCCAGCATTACAGAAGGGTGGTCACGACACCAAGTTAGTCGGTTACTTCCAGGCGGATACCGGCATGATCAACCAACTGGTCCACATCTGGAAATTTGATGACGATGCCGACCGACGGGCACACTGGGCCGGCGTCTATGCCAATAAAGACTTCGTCGAGGGCTTCGCCTCAAAGTTCCGGCCGCTAGTGATCAGCCAGGAAGTGAAACTATTGACAGCTGCGCCCTGGGGTCCTCATCCCTAAAGGCCCCCACTTTACTGCTCGCCACCCATCGCACTGAATAGAACAAAACTCTAACTGCCATGACGACAGCTACCGCAGCACCCCGATCGCAGTACGTGCAAATCCAAGGCTATGAGATGCACTACACAGAGTGGGGCACGCCAGGCGCACAACCACTCATCATGTGGCATGGCTTGGCGCGCACCGGTCGCGACTTCGATACCATTGCTACCGCGCTATCCGATCGCTACCACATCATCTGCCCCGACACGATCGGTCGTGGCCTATCGCAGTGGAGCAGCCAACCTGACGAAGACTATTGCCTCGATGTTTACGCACGGTGGGCCGCAGACCTGGCCGATGCCGTTGGCTTTGAGACATGTCAGTGGCTCGGAACCTCTATGGGTGGCTCACTTGGCATCCGGGCGGCAGCGACAACGCTCAAGGGGCGCATCGACCGGCTCATTATCAACGACATCGGGCCGACATTTCCAACGGCACCCTATGAGCGGATCAAAGCCTATATCGGCAGCCCACCAGAATTCGACTCGATGGGCGAGCTTGAGGCTTACTTCAAGGTGATCTATCAACCGTTCGGCTATCACACCGACGCGCAGTGGCGTCACATGGCTGAGACGTCATCGCGGCGCCTGCCCTCAGGCAAGTTTACAACGCACTACGATCCAACCATTGTCCGCCAGATGTTCGTCTTTCCCGACGACTACGAGCAGTGGCCGCACTGGGACGCCATCGACAGACCGACGTTGGTGCTGCACGGCGCCGAGTCTGACCTTCTGCTACCCGAGATCGCCGCCGAAATGTCCCAACGTGGCCCACGAGCCAAGATCATCGACATTCAAGGATGCGGTCACACCCCGGCATTGAACGTCCCGGAACAGATCAAGATTGTTGCTGACTTCCTGGCCGGCTAGTTTGCGCCGTTCCGATCGCCATCCCGCTATCAACAAAGTCTCAGAGGCAAACAACGGTGACGGCTGTCATCAGGCCGCCAGAAACGCCGTTAGCTTCTGCTTCGCTTCATCCGTCACAGCCAACTTCGCGAAATAGCGGCTCTCAATGCGGCTTGCCGCATCGAACCCGGCCATCGCACCTTCCGTCGCTGCAGCCAAGATCGCATGCGGCGCTGGCTCTCGACCAACAGCCTTAAAGGTTTGCGCAAACGTCCCGAGCACCACATCGGCGAGCGGACCGACGTAAGGCTTGCCACCCGGCAGCGTCTCACGCTTTTCATCCCACGGTTTCACTGGTTCAGGATTGTCAGCTATGAACTGACGCGCGGCAGCAAACATCTCTTCAGGCGTATCAACGACAGCATCGACCCAACCTTCTTTGAGTGCTGCGTCGGCATCGATGCGCGTCCCCTGCATGAGGAACGGCAACGCCTTCTTTAATCCCGTCATACGCACGAGACGGACCACACCACCAGCACCTGGCAGTAGACCAAGGCCGACCTCCGGGAAGCCAAGCTTCGTCTTCTCGCCACGCAGCACAACACGGCCGTGACACGCCAATGCCAGTTCCAGCCCGCCGCCGAGCGCCGCACCATTGATCGCCGCAACAACCGGCTTGCCAAGTTTTTCTAGTGCGCGCAGCCGCCGCTTCAGATCCTCTGAAAGATCGTAGGCAGCCGGCATATCATCCAACGTATTGAGAAGCGCGATGTCGCCACCGGCAAAAAACGTGGACTTCGCTGACGCCAGGATAACGCCTTTCAGACCGTCCTCTGCTGCCAGCCGGCCAAGGATCTCATCCATCGTTGCGGTAAACTGCGCATCCATCAGATTGACGGGCTTGCCGGGTTTGTCGAGCGTGATCGTTACAATGCCTTCCGCATCTTTCTCGTAGGTATATCCATCCATGATCCGAACCCTCAAACCCGCTCGACGATTGTTGCGATCCCCATGCCGCCACCAATACAAAGCGTGACCAATCCACGCTTCAGATCGCGACGCTCAAGCTCATCGAGGAGCGTTCCGAGCAGCATTGCACCGGTTGCACCGAGCGGGTGCCCCATGGCGATGGCGCCTCCGTTGACGTTGACCTTCTCATGCGGAACCCCCAGCTCTTTCATGAAACGCATGGGAACCGATGCAAAGGCTTCGTTGACTTCGAAAAGATCAATGTCATCGATGCTCAAGCCTGCCTTGTCGAGCGCCTTCCGCGTTGCCGGCGCCGGACCGGTGAGCATTATGGTCGGCTCTGAACTTGTCACCGCCGTTGCAAGAACACGCGCGCGCGGATCGGCATCAATGCGTTTGGCCATCGCCTCAGAACCAACGAGGACCGCCGCAGCGCCATCCACAATGCCGGATGAATTCCCTGCGTGATGCACATGATTGATCGTATCATAATCCGTGTATTTATCGAGCATCACGGCATCAAAACCCATGTCTCCAAGACCGGCAAATGACGCCTTGAGTGCTGATAGACCTTCAACCGTCGCCTCTGGCCGCATATGTTCATCACGGTCAAGCACGACGCGACCAATCTCATCTTTCACCGGCACGATAGAGTTTGAGAAGCTATTGGCGGCCCAGGCGTTCGCGGCGCGCTTCTGCGACTCCACCGCATAGGCATCAACGTCTTCGCGCGAATACCCATCGATCGTCGCGATCATGTCCGCGCCGATCCCCTGGGGTACAAAGTTGTTGCGTAGCATCGTGTCTGGATCGCCGATCCATGCCCCTCCATCGGCCAGAATGCTGACGCGGGACATACTTTCAACGCCACCAGCGACCACAAGGTCTTCCCAGCCAGAAGCGACCTTCTGGGCTGCGAGATTGACCGTCTCCAGACCCGAACCACAAAAGCGATTGAGCTGCGCGCCACCAACCGTTTGATCGTAGTTGGCCCGCGCCGCGGCCGCGACGGCAATATCGCCGCCCTGCTCGCCAACCGGCGACACACAGCCGAGCAAGACGTCGTCGACAAGGGTTGTATCAACGCCATTGCGATCTCGAACCGCTTCCAATACCTGCGCCGCAAGATCCACTGGCTTGATCTCGTTCAACGATCCGTCAGGGCGTCCCTTGCCCCGTGGCGTGCGTACGGCATCAAAGATGAGGGCTTCCGCAGCTGGCATTTCGTTCTCCTCGCGTGAAATCGATGGAACCACAGGGATCACCGACACCTCAGCGTCATCCCTTTATCCATCAAGCCGGGCTTTGCCGAGACTTTTTCCGTTTGCTTCAGCAAAATCAAGTCGTCAGTCTGATATTATAGAGGTCTGATCCGCCAACGAACTTCCGCTCGGTCGCAGCCTCGGCATCCGAAAGCGGGAACGAGGCTGGTCAGCCTCCAGCCCAGCGCCTGTTCACGTCGAGACAGTGCGCTGTACGGGTAGTCTATAGGCTTACTGATCGCGATCGACCCAAACCTCGACACGACGATTAAACGCCTTGCCGGTGCTGGTATCATTACAGGCCACTGGTGCCAGTTCTCCATAACCTTTTACCAACAGCCGCGAGGGTTCGATCTTGCCGTTCCCGGCCCGCACAATGGCTGTTCGCACGGCTTCGGCGCGCGACAAGGACAGCGTCAGGTTTGTCTGGAACGCCCCACCTGAGTCAGCAAACCCGATCAGCTTTACGGACTTGTCGCGAAGCTTTGCTGACGTCATGAGCTCACTGAGAAGCTTCACATTCTGCTTCGACTGATTATCGAGAAAGAACGAGGCTGTATTGAACCGAAACGTATAGGTCAGCCGGTCCGCACCTTTCAGGTCAGTTAGGAATGTCCGCATGAGGCCAAGATCAAAGTCACCCTGCGGTGCATTCAGAGCATATGCGACCCGGGAGCCTTGATCCCCAAAGCTATAGAACTCAGCTGCTTGATCTATGAAATCAGCGTTCTTGATCGCAGGCTGTGCTTCCGCAGACAAAGCGAAATCCAGAAGCCCTGCCGCGAGCGGCTCCTTGGGCTTGCCGGACGTATACAAGTACAGTCGGCGCGATAGGGGATATTCAGAAGTCTTGATGGAGAACACTGAAGGCGGCGTAATGAGACCGCACGTCGCCTCCATATTGAGAGCCTTCGCATTACGTTGATTGGCCAACCCCACGACACCAATGCCGAGCGGATCGCCCGCCACCATATCCGACTGCTCGCCAAGAGTACCAGTACGCCTGGCTGTACTCACCAGCTCCAGGTTCCTCGGTGCCAGCACAAGCGTATTGAAGGACTCCCAAGTCCCAGAATCTGCCGCCGGCGCATACACATTAATCTCACCCGGCGGATAGCCCAGCTGCGACCAGTCCGTCACCTGACCGGAGAAAACCTTCCCAACATCATCGAGCGACATCGAAATGGCTGGGTTGTCTGCCGCGGTAATGACGATCAATCCATCGAGACCGATAACATGCTCATTGTTCGCGCTTCGCATATTGCCGAGCCCAGCCGCACTGAGACGATCAGCTTCGGTCTGTCTAATGGGTCGCGACGACATGCCGATGGAGGCCGTCTTGCTTTGCAGCGCACGAAACGAGGTGCTGGATCCGCGCCGGCGCAACTTGATCGCAGCCAACTCGCGTCCACTGCCATCAGCAAAGTTGAAGACGGCGTCTAAAGGGTCCGGCTGAGGCACCTCCGTAACATTGAGTTTGAGCTTGTCGCCATAGGCTTTGATGATGAGTGGCATCAACTGACTGCCGATGGCATTTGATCCCGCGATCTCGAACTCTGCCTTTGAACGCCCGAACAGAGATGCTGGTGACACCGCTGCCTTCACCGGCCCAGTGGGACATTCAGAGCTCACGCAATCAAAGCGACTGCCATCGACTTCCATCCGACCGAACGAGGGATTAATGATTGTATATTTTTTGCCGTCATAGGCCTTGAGTTCGCCGACAATCTTGAACCCGCCGCCGCCCTTCAAAGTCAATGTAATCTCGGCAGCATGTCCAGGAACGCTCAAACATAAAATGAAACCAAGCATCAGCGCTGCTCGGTGACTCACGGCTTGCCACATCATCCGAAGTCCTCGTCTCTCAGCCCAAAAACGATGAGATGTACGTTAGGGCTGAAATGAGCCTATTTTCTGATCTGAATATCCGGCGTCGTCAGGCGAGCCACAGCACCAACCCGAGAGAGATCTCAGCGACAGGTGAACTCAAGAAATTTGGCATTGCCCATGATCAATCGGTTCGTCGGAGGATGTATCGGCGCGTCGTGTGTCAGCCATACGTACCTGAGCAGCCACGCGATTGCTCTTGCCGGGTTGAGCCTCCCGCAAGCCCTAACCGCCCAACCAGGTAAGAGCAAGCCTGAAGCTTAATCTAAGGTCGCGTTAATAGTTAATTGAGCCGTTAAGCATTCCACGAAGCAAAGAAACAGTATTACTATTGCGAGGATGTTACTTGCACCTCCCGAAAATAAAGTCAGAAAATTACTAATCGTTCGAGAGTATTCGCATCATTGATATTCAATAATTATCGTCAAACCAACCGGTCGATATGATTAGTTGATGCTCACGGCGCTAATTTATCAGTAAAGGTTATATTATAAAGGTTAACTGCCAGAGTGAGGCTGCAACACGAAGAAAAGCATTTGGAAATAAAAGGTAAACAATTGAAATTATTGAACTAACTGAAGCGTCAGCCTCCTCGTTGTGCCAGTGAACAAGAGGCATAGTTGTCTCCCAATGTCACTATGCCGACGCAATCACCTTCGGCATCAGCCAAAATTTGGATGCCATTCAAGCAAGAAGAGATTCCGGCATCGAACTTGCAGATTGGGCCAAGCGACTCCACCACTTGTCACAAAATTGAACTAACGGGCAGGATGAAACGTGATGTCAGGAAACAGCTACAAATAATTGAAATAAATAAAGAACACTTGCCATCGCCAGAACCCATGTTAATTCAATGAGTATTACTCATTGACTTAACGAAAACATCGCCCGACCGACTATCGCGGCGCCCGATCCCGCACGGGCGTCTCAAGAAATGCAGAGTAATCGTAGGCCGTTTAAGAAATGTCCGAAACTAGAGTACCGAGTCCTGGCACAGCGGCGTACCGCCCATTGCCCGCAGAGCATGGCCGTGCCCGCCTGAGCAGTTCTCCACTTCGCATGTGCACGGTCTTTCTGACCGTAGGGCAGGTCCTAGCCATACTCGTTGCTGGTGCCGTAGCCAAGTTCGTCTACATCGACCTGCTCTATAGCGAGGTTCCGAGCTTTCTACTCTATCTCCCGGTTATCCTTGCCCTGCCATTCATCGTTTGCGTGGCATATCATCGAATGGGTCTAGAGGACTACGACGTCCTAACCGGACCTTCGCTCAATTTCGGCACCATCATTGGCGGCCTAGCGCTTTCGTTTCTGGTTCTTCTCGGCGGCCTCTATCTTCTGAAAACAGCAGAGATCTATTCACGTGGCTGGATCATCTGTTGGTTTGCATTCAGCATCGTTGCCGTAATTACAGTCCGATGGACAATGACGCGATGGATCCGCCAGATGGCGAATGCCGGCATGTTGCAGACGCGGACAGCCTTGTTCGGCACCACCAAACAAGTGAACCTGCTGAAGTCCGCTATTCAGAGATCGAGCCCGCATCTCAGTATTAGCGGTATCTACGTTGATGATGCCGACTCGTCCACCGTCAGCAACAACGGCGGTTTGCGAGAGTTGCAACGCTCCGTGGCGCGCGGCACTTGCGACCGTGTCATCATTTGCTTACCTGACCTCAACCCCGACGAAGTGGTGAATGTCATGAACGCAATTGGCTCTGGGTCACAGGAAATCCTGCTGTGCCGCGATCTGACAGCTGCACCAGTTCCATTGCATGACTCACGGTCAATCGGAAACATTAGGGCCGATATCGTCGCTCCTATACCTGCGTCAGAAAACAATATTGTCCTCAAGCGGCTCCTCGACGTCACCGTCGCAACGGCCGCGCTGATCACCTTAGCGCCGGTTATGCTGTTGGTCGCGCTCGCCATCAAACTAGACAGTCGTGGACCCGTGTTCTTCCGCCAGCGCCGCTACGGCCGAAACGATGACATCTTCCGGATTTTCAAGTTCCGCTCGATGACGGTGACAGAAGACGGAGCCAGCATCGAACAGGCCAAGCGCAACGATGCTCGTGTGACACGCGTCGGTAGGATCATCCGCGCGACAAGCATTGACGAACTCCCACAGCTCATCAATGTCTTGTTCGGACAAATGTCCATTGTCGGACCCCGCCCACACGCACTGGCCCACGACCGAAAGTTTGAGCAACAGCTTGACCTTTTCTCCCGCCGCAGACGTGTACTGCCGGGCATAACCGGTTGGGCCCAGGTCAATGGCTACCGTGGTGAAACAAAGACGCTCAGCGATATCCGCAAGCGCATGGATCTGGATCTATATTATGTCGACAAGTGGTCCATTTGGCTGGATGTCGAGATCATGGTCCGGACCGTCGTGACCGTTATCCGCGGCGCCTATTAACTGAAACGCCTTCGAGCGATCCTCAATTATGAAGGTCGCTCCGACCGGGCTTGGATCTGATTTCCACTTTGCCCCAGTCAAATCTGTACGGCCAGCCCAAAATGGGACATGAGCCAAGCTGTTACACTAGCATCAGTTTGACATTGCATCCGACCTGCAGCGCGCGCCTCTTTCGATAGACCGGCGCGCTGAGCGGCAATCTCAAAGAGCCATAAATCCTGCAAGAAATCGCTCAATCCCTCGCCAACACCGTCGCAATCTCGGGATCAAAAATTTCCCTAAGATATCGGCGGATCTGGCGTCAGATTTGCAATCCATCATGAACCGAATGAATGCGTGGGCCATCCGATGTGGCGACAGCGATGACCACCGCAGAAGACTGAAACGCCTAAGACGTTAGCTAAGAGCTGGGGAAATTGCCGTTATGTCCGGCCATCAAGATTCCATTAATCCTAGTGACATTGCCATCATCGGTATGGCATTGCGGGTTCCTGGAGCAAAGAACACAGACCAATTCTGGAAAAACCTCCGCGACGGTGTCGAGTCCATTCGCGACCTCACGGAAGACGAGTTGATCGCCGCCGGCGAATCCCCCGAACGCTTCAATCGCAAAAACTACATCGCGCGGGCCGCAGAGATGCCAGCGATGGAGTGCTTCGACGCAGACTTCTTTGGCATGAGTCCGAAAGAAGCTCTCATCATGGATCCCCAACATCGCCAGTTTTTGGAATGCGCTTGGGAGGCCACCGAGAACGCGACGCGCGCACCGGAAAGCATAGAAGGCCCTGTCGGCATGTTCGCCGGCTGCGGCATGGGTAGCTACTTCTACTTCAATGTCTGCAGCCACCGCGACCTTGTCGAACAAACAGGCATGTTCCTGCTGCGCCATACTGGCAATGACAAAGACTTCCTGGCAACCCGCGCGTCCTTCCTGTTCGATCTGCACGGCCCGAGTGTCAATGTACAAACGGCATGCTCAACCTCGTTAGTTGCCGTCCACTACGCATGTCAGAGCCTGCTGAGCGGCGAGTGCGACATGGCCTACGCCGGTGGCGTTACGATAGAGCTGCCACACCGCGTCGGTTACCTCTATGAAGATGGAGAAATCCTCTCCCCGGACGGACACTGCCGCGCCTTCGATCATCGCGCAGCAGGAACGGTCTTCGGCAGTGGTACAGGCGTTGTCGTCCTACGCCGATTGACCGACGCAATCGCAGATGGCGATCCTATTCGCGCCGTGATCAAAGCAACGGCGATCAACAACGATGGTTCCGACAAAGCTGGCTACCTTGCGCCAAGCGTCAACGGTCAAGCAGAGGCCGTCGTCGAGGCCCTAGGTTTGGCTGGCATCGACGCTGATACGATTGAGTATGTGGAATGCCATGGCACCGGCACATCGTTGGGCGATCCCATCGAGATCGAAGCCTTGACCCGGGCATACAGGCAGAGCACCGACAAGACCGGCTTCTGCAAAGTGGGATCGGTCAAATCTAATATTGGCCACCTCGACACAGCCGCCGGCATTGTCAGCCTCATTAAAGCGACTCTGGCGCTGGAAAACGAGTACATTCCTCCAACGCTGAACTACGAGAAGCCGAATCCGACCATTCCTTTCGACACAAGCCCTTTCAGCGTCAACGACCAATTGTCGGCCTGGCCACGCAAGACGGAGGCGCCTCGTCGTGCAGGCGTCAATTCGTTGGGTGTCGGCGGCACCAACGCGCATGCAATCCTGGAAGAAGCACCGCTGCGCCAAGTGAAGTCTCCAAGCCAAACAAACGAAGCGCAAACGCTTGTCATAACGGCGAAGAGCCAGAAGGCACTCGAACAAAAACGCCTCCAAATTGCCGAGTTCCTCGAGGTTAAGCCGCATGTTCCGTTAAGCGACGTCCATCACACCTTGCAGCATGGACAACGGCAATTCGAACGCCGCAGCATCGTAGCCGTCAAAGACCGCGCCGATGCCATTGCCGTGCTATCTGACCCTCGTAGCCGACGGGTGCAGGATCATACTGCGATGGATGTCGTCTCTGGTGCCACCTTCATGTTCCCGGGCGGTGGCGCGCAGCACCCCGGCATGGCTATATCGCTCTATCGCAACGTCGAGTCATTCCGCAAGACTGTCGATGAAGGCCTGTCCTATCTACCAACCGACACGGCCTCGACGATCCGTCAACTTTGGCTCGAAAGTGAGAGGGACGATCAGGCTAGCGCTCAAAAGTTTCTACAGCCATCGTTGCAGCTTCCCGCCATCCTGATTGTCGAAGTCGCACTTGCTCGTTTATGGGCAACTCACGGCGTCAAACCCACCGCCCTCATTGGACACTCGATGGGTGAGAACACGGCTGCATGTCTCGCAGGTGTATTCACCTTTGAAAATGCGGTGCAGCTGGTACATCTGCGTGGCCAGTTGTTCGATGAAGTCGATCGTGGCGGCATGCTCAGCGTGCCATTGTCCGCAACTGAGTTGCAGAAGCGACTGCCTGGCGAACTCGACATTGCCTCGGTAAATGCACCAGAGCTTTGTGTTGTTTCGGGCCCGGACGATGCATTAGAGCGCTTTGCAGCCGCACTCGACAACGACGACATAGAAGCCTCGCGCATTGCGATCGACATTGCAGCGCATTCGCGCATGCTCAAACCAATTCTGGAGCGCTTCCACGCGTTCCTCAGTTCCATTGAGCTCTCGCCGCCCACCATTCCTGTGGTGTCAAACAGAACAGGCACTTGGCTCACCGATGCTGAGGCGACAAGTCCTGACTACTGGGTCGGCCACCTGCGAAATACCGTCAGGTTCGCTGACGGCCTTGCCACGCTCGCTGAAGACCGCACCCGCATCTACATCGAAGTCGGACCGGGCCGCACGCTTTCAACCCTGGCAAAAACCCATTCGGAGATTGATGCCAATCAACTGGTTGCCAGCCTGCCACACGCGGATGATCCGAGTGACGACCACCTGCGTTTTCTGACAGCGATCGGTGAAGTGCAGTGCCTTGGCCTGGAACCGGATACCGAAGACGATTCAATATCTTCAGGCCAGCGCATCCCATTGCCAACCTATCCTTTCCAGCATCAGCCCTATTTCCTCGAGCATTTGAAGGGCATCAATGACGCCCAATCATCGGAACCCCTCATTCGTATTCAGGACGTCGAGAACTGTGGCTGGCAACCAACCTGGAAAACCACTCTTGCCGACTTCACATTGGGCGATGACCAAACGCCAACCAACATCCTACTGTTCGGCGATGGCAGCAAACACTGTTCTGACTTGGTCGCAGCTCTGCGAGACGGTGGCCATAGCGTAACCACGGTGGACGTTGGCGATAGTTTCGCCGAACGCGATCAAGATCGCTTTGTTCTCTGCCCGGAGCTTGGCCGCGAAGGTTATGATCAAATCTTCGAGGCATTGAAGCGCGATAACAAACAGATCAACCACATCATCCATATGTGGTTGCTGACTTCGGATCAGCATCATCGCCCCGGATCAAGCTTCTTCCAGCGCAATCTGGAGCGTGGATTCTACAGCCTGCTTCATCTGGCCCAGGCCCTCGAGAATTACGACCGTGGCGAGCAAGCCATACAATTCTCCGTGCTTACGAACGGCATGCAAAGAGTGCATGACGAGGATCTACCTCATCCGGAGAAGTCGACCGTATTGGGTCCTGGACAGGTCATTCCAAAAGAACTGGAGAACACCTTTGTTAGGGTAATCGATCTTCCCATGGACATGGTGCAACAGGCAGACGATCATCTCACTTCTCTGTCTGACCAGGCAAAGGCCTATCTGTCGTCACGCCTGAAATCAACAGACGCAGACCAACAGCATCCGCTAGTTGACTGCATCTGGTCGGACATCTTCGCAGCGCACGACAACGAGATCGTTTCCTACCGAGGAACAAAGCGCTGGCGCCGGGTCTGGTCCCGCCTACCACTTAAAGAGTCGCAGCAATCCGCCCAGGCAGAATTCCGACAGAACGGTGTCTATATCATCACCGGTGGTATCGGCGATCTGGCATTGGCCTGCGCAAGAGAGCTTGCTCGGGAGCACCAAGCAAAGCTTGTCCTTGTTGGCCGTACAGAACTACCCGCCCGTTCGGAATGGAACGGCTACTGCAGTGCCTATGGGTCGAGCGATAAGATCGGCAAGGCTATTGCGTCGATCAAGGGGCTGGAGGAACTCGGCAGTGAGGTTCTCTATCTTAGTGGCGAGGTTACCAACCCACTCTCCATGGCACGGGTCCGCGATGAAGCCAAATCTCACTTCGGCCCGATCAACGGTGTTCTCCATACGGCAGGCATCGTCCGCGATGACCTCATGTCGTTGAAGAACGTAAATGACATTGAAGATGTTTTCGCTCCGAAAATCTTCGGGACCGTCGTCCTCCAGGACGTCATGCGCGACGAAGGACTGGACCTGATGGTCTTGTTCTCATCAACCAGCACAGACACATCACCCGCTGGCCAGGTGGACTATGTCGCCGCCAATGCCTACCTAAACGCCATCGCGGACAGCCAATCCGGCAAGGCCGCACCCCACACACTCGCGGTCCACTGGGGGATCTGGAACCAGGTCGGGCTTGCGGCACGTGCCATCGATAATACTGCGGGCACGAACGCCCAGGTTCTTGTAGAACCAGCAACCCAACCGCTGTTCGACCGCAAGATCACCGAACCCGGCAAGGGCAGTTGGTTTGAACTCCGCATCGCCGCCGACAGGCATTGGCTGCTCGACGAACACCGTTTGGCGACTGGTGAAGCCCTCTGGCCGGGAACGGGATATCTTGAGCTTGTCGCCGAGGCTGCAAAGGAATACGGCCTTCGCTTGCCGATCGACATCTCGGACCTGACATTCCTGCGACCACTCTATGTGCCCGATGATGAAAAGCGTACGGTTCGCGTTCAGCTTGAACGTCAACAGGGCGAGTTCTTGGCGACCATCGACAGCCGTGTCCAGGGAGCTTCAGGCGAAGGCTGGCTGCGTCACGCAGAAGCAACCATCCGCCCAATTCGGAACTCGCAACCCACCACTGTCGACATCACGGCTCTGTTGAACAGCGCCCAGTTGGTAGCAGCAGAAGCCACATCCTCGTCGCGCTTGCGAGCACCGCAGGAAAAACACTTGAACTTCGGCCCACGATGGCACGTCTTGCGGGAAGTCCACCAGGACGAGAGCTCGCGACTAGCCAAGCTGTCTTTGACGTCCAATTTCAAGGCGGATCTGGATCGCGGCCTCCTGGCCCACCCGGCCTTGCTGGACATTGCAACCGGCTTCGCCATGGATCTGATCAGCGGATATGATCCTGCTGACGGTCTATGGGTGCCCATGACATATGGAAATGTTCGGCTGTATCGTCCGCTGCCGGCCGAAATCTGGAGCCGCATCCAGCTTAACGATGAGCACAATCTAGGTGACGACTATGCCACGTTTGATGTTCAGCTCATCGATGCGGCCGGCGACTGCATCGCAGACATCAACGGCTTCACGGTCCGCAAGATCGACGACGACGTCAGTTTTACCGATCAGTTGAACGATACGACAGGTATTCAATTCGACGCCGACCAAAAGCAGGCGGCGCCGGGCGAGCTTTCACCGGCTCTCATCAAACTCGCCGGGCAGGTCAGCCAGGGCATTACACCCGATGAAGGCTTTACACTCCTGAAGCGCGCACTTGCGACAGGCAAGCCGCAAGTCATTGTCAGCTCGATGGACCTGCATGCGCTCCAGCGCGCCGCCGAAGAGCGACCCGAAACCAAGGACGCATCCACCAAACTCGGCCGACCTGATTTGGCAAGCGAGTACGTTGCACCGCGCAACCCAATTGAGGAAAAGCTGGCCGGTCTTTGGTCCGGTCTCTTGGGCATCGATGACGTCGGCGTTGAAGACAACTTCTTCGATCTTGGTGGACATTCACTGATCGCGGTGCGCCTGTTCCGAATGATCAAGAAAGAGTTCGGCTGCGAGTTCCCCATGTCGGTGCTGTTCGACGCTCCAACAATTGCCGACTGCGCAGAAATGATTGCTGACTCAACCGACATCGGTGCAGCTAGCGATGAAGTTGCAGGCTCAGCATCAGAAAAGCCGCGCATGCAGTGGACACATCTCGTCAAGATGCACGCCGGTCGCGATCCCAATCGCCTGCCGTTGTTCATATGTGCTGGCATGTTCGGCAATATCCTCAACCTTCGACACCTCGCGCAGCAATGTGGCCAGGACCGCCCCGTCTACGGCCTTCAGGCAAAAGGCTTGCTCGGTGACCAGCAACCACACGAAACATTCGAGGACATGGCGCGGTCCAACATCACTGAAATGCGCCAGATCCAACCGCATGGCCCCTACTTGATTGGCGGCTTCTCAGGTGGCGGTCTCGTTGCCTTTGAGATGGCACGTCAACTCAGAGAAGCCGGCGAAGAGGTTGCAGCACTCGTCATGCTCGACACTCCATTTCCGGCACCGGTTGAGCTATCGTTTGGCGACAAGCTCAAAATGAAGCAGCAGGATCTGGTGCGCGATAAGTCAGCGTTCCTAAGGAACTGGATCCAAAAACATATCGATTGGAAACAGAAGCAGCAGGACAAAGTAGACCAGGCTTCTGGCCAGGATGCCGCACAATTCCATGATATCGAGATTGAAGCGGCCTTTATGCGAGCGCTGTCGGCATACCGTGCAGAACGTCAGCCTGGTACCTTGCTCCTATGCCGCCCGCGGCTCGAAGTATCCTACACTCTGAGCGATGGACGCGAACTCAATCGCGACCGCGAACTACTCCGCGCTGACAATGGTTGGACGCCCTACGTAGAACATCTCGAAGTGATCGAAGTGCCAGGCGATCACGACAAGATGGTTCTGGAGCCTAATGTCCGCGTTCTTGCAAGCCATCTCAATCGCCACTTGCGATTGGCCGAGATTGGTGAACCGAGCGCGCTGGAAGCCGCGGAGTAATCTGCCAGGCAGCGCGTGCTCGACAGAGACTACGGCGTCACACCACTGAAACAGCGAGAGCCAGATGACTCTCGACGCAGATTGGTCGCCGTCCTGCGAAACGAACGTAGGATCAACCTACATGATCCAGGTGCACTGCTGTCACTATGTGGTTTTCGGCAATGCGCCACCGGCCCTGCAGCCAATCCCTCATCGCGAAAGGACCGGCATCCCGATTAAAGCGAGCCTTGAATGAACCCTCGCCAACATCGAGTGAGACAATGAAGTCTGAGAAATCAAAGAACTCTTTACTGAGCTGATACTGGCACTTGTAGGACGCCTCTTTGGCAGAGAACACGACCATCTCCAGGAGGCCCGGTTTCAAATCAGGAACCGTCGGCAATCGGCTCCGCTCTGCCGGAGACATAACCGTCTCCCAAAGGTCAGATGCCAGCGGTTTCGCCTGTTCGATATCCAGGCCAATTGAGTCAATACCACTAGAGACCTGTGCCACCGCAACGGCGCAAACTGTGTCCGAGTGAGAGATACTGCCAACAATGCCAGGCGGCCAGATCGGAGCCCTGTCCGCACCTGCCGGTATTATAGAATTCTGTTGGGAAAAGCGGGTCAGAGCACAACGCGCAAGTTCCCGCCCCGCTGCAAATTCCCGTCTTCGCTTCTCCACAGCCTCCGCGACGGCTCGCGCTTCAGCATCGGACAACGCGATTGGCTGACTGGCACTGATCAGCCCGAACGCCAGGCTGATCCGATCATCCATCAAGCCATCAAACAAAGACGATAGCGCCACACCACACCAAAACGTTATGCGCGGCGCCGTGCCATGGCCTGCCGCCGCGCTGCAGCCCGGCTGGCCACTTTGCTGAGCTGTTGATCTGCCTGACCCCGATTGCTCAGGTGCTGCGCAAGACCGGACACCGTCGGGAACCGATAAAGGTCAGTGATTGTCAACTCCGGAGCAACATCTGCCTTGAGACTGCGATGCGCCTGCACTGCCAGCAGCGAGTGGCCGCCGATCAGGAAGAAGTTATCATTCAAACCGACACGGTCAACACCCAGAATAGTTTGGAAAGCACTGGCGATCTTGATCTCAAGCTCTCCGCGTGGCTCCGCCGTATCCGATGCTGGCGCTCCTTCGCTGACCAATTTCAGCGGTGAGTTCGTGGCACGTGCTACCCGCGGCTTGGGCAACGCTTTACGGTCGACCTTCGCATTCGGCGTCAGCGGGAATACATCCATGCTCACGAAGTGGGCAGGCACCATGAACTCCGGCAGGCTCTCACCGGTATGGGCACGAAGTGCTTCTTCTGAGAACGACGCATCATCCACCACACGCACATAAGCGACGATACGGACATCACCAGGAACATCTTCTCGTGCCACGACAACGGCTTCGGCAACATCGTCATGGCTATGGAGACAGGCTTCGATCTCTCCCAACTCGATCCGATAACCGCGAACCTTGACCTGGAAGTCTGTGCGGCCCAGAAAACGCAGATGTCCTTCGCTATCATACCGCACCAGATCTCCGGTTCGGTACATCCGCCCGCCGGATACAAACGGGTTCTCGATAAACCGTTCTGCCGTCAATTCTTCCCGCTCGAAGTAACCGCGTGTCACACCTGTCCCACCGATGAAGAGCTCGCCTGGAACACCATCAGGGACCGGACGCAGTTGATCATCCAGAACATAGAGCTGCGTATTTACAATCGGTTTGCCCAACGGAACGCTTGCGTCTGTCGCCTGCGCCGTCACCGTCGACGACCAAATCGTCGTCTCAGTCGGGCCGTACATGTTCTCAACCGGTGCGCTGGTGACCTCTCTCAAGTCGCGCATCAACTGGCCGGTCAATGCCTCACCACCGATATAGAGATGTTGAACGTCGGCCAGCGCCGCCCGCTCATCCTCTCCGACCAGAAGCATCGTCGCCATGGCCGGTGTACATTGAAGATGGGTTACGCCATGGCGGTCAATCAGATCAGCAAAACCAAATCCTGCGACAGGCTCGTCGACAACAACCTCATCACGATGGTGCCCGAAGCGGCTCACAACCTCGGCTAGTGGCTCAAGTGACTCAAGAACCGTCTCCGTCGGTACACCAAAGTCAATCAGACAGGCAATTTCATTGACGCCGATTGCATGCAGCTGCTCGGCGCGCGCCACAGCATCGTCCACGGTGCCGAACAGTCCGCTATCATCAAAGTATCGTAGAAACGCGAACTCCAGGATGGCGTCCATCTCCTCTGGCTCCAGGCTCTGCAGATCAAGATCCATGGCCTTAGCGGCGCCCTGTGGACGCTTGAAAGCCGGAAACGCCCAGGCGTACTGTTTGATAAGCCCAGCTGCCGATCGCAAATAGGACATCATCGGCTCACGCGCCATTTCGCGAACTTCCTCGCGGTCCTGGCCAACTAGCGTGTGCAGCATCAATGTAACTGTGTACTGCTCAGGATCGCGACCACAATCACGCAGCGTGTCGCGATAGACTTTGATTTTATGCTCTATCTCGGCAATCGACTGCCCAAGCAGATGGGTCAGGATATTGGCACCAGCACGCGCGGCTTGTCGGAACGTATCCTCGTTGCCGGCCGTCGTGACCCATATCGGCAGTTCTTTTTGCACCGGACGCGGTAGTGTCGTGACTTCCTGGTCCTTGCCAGTCGGTCCGGTCATTGTGACCTTCTCGCCGCGCCACAATTGCCTCACGACTTCGAGGTCGCGGAACATCGCCGTCTTGTTGTTGGGCGGTGCATTCTCGGGACGCAGCAGAAAATCTTCCGGCATCCAACCCGATGCCACTGCTATACCTGCCCGGCCATTACTGATGTTATCAATCACCGCCCATTCTTCAGCAACGCGCGCTGGATGGTGCAGCGGCAGCACGCAGCTTCCGGCTCGAATATCGACGTTACTGGTCGTCGATGCCACGGCCGCACCCGTCACTGAGGGATTGGGGTAGGGGCCACCAAACGCGTGGAAATGCCGTTCCGGAGTCCAGACAGCACAGAAGCCATGCTCATCAGCGAACTTGGCGCCATCCAGCAACAGTTTGTACTTCCGCGGGCCGGCGCCGTCGTCGTTGCCCCAATAGTACAGACTGAAATTCATTGCGCCGTTGCTACGATGGGCAGGCGCTTTGTGGTCCGCCTGCGAAGCCGCCTTGGCATTGTCACTGTAGATGACAACCTTGAAGCCGCGAGCCAAGGTCCAGAACAACTCAAGCACAGAGATGTCGAAGGAGAGACTGGTCACGGCCAACCAAACCGGTTGGCTATCATCATGTGGCCGCGCAACGCGCTGATCCATGCCGCAGAAGAAATTCACGACATTGCGATGCTCCACCATAACGCCTTTGGGCCGCCCCGTGGAGCCGGAGGTGTAGATCACATAAGCAAGGTTCGAGGCATCACAACGGCTGCCCAATGGCTTACTGTTGTCTGACACCTCACTCAGGCTCGCGACCGTGACGACGTCAACGGAATGGTTATCCGGCAGCGGCGGCTCACCATCCTGATCGCGAATGAGGATATTGAGGTCACTGTCCTCGATCATAAAAGCAAGCCGGTCGGTCGGGTACTCAGGATCAAGGGGAACGTAGGCGGCACCCGCCTTCAACACGCCGAGGGCTGCAATCACCAGATCAGCAGTCCGCGTCATGTAAAGACCAACGAGCGCATCCGCACCAACGCCTTTAGCGACCAAGGCATTCGCAACCTTGTTGGCGCGGTCATTCAGCTCGCCATACGTTAGCTCTTGGTCCCGGTAGACCAGTGCCACGCTGTCTGGCGTGTTATCGGCCTGTCGCTCAAACAACGCATGCACAGTTGCTGTAGGGTCGACCGCCGCCTCGGTAGCGTTGCGCTGATATAGGATCTCCTCAAGCTCGGCATCCGTCAGAAGCGCCAAATCAGAAATCCGGCTCTCAGGTTCATCACGAACGACTGTCGCGATAGTCAACACACGCCGTGCGAGGGCCTCCGCGTCGTCCTCCAAATAACGCGCCGGATCAAAAAGCAGCTGACATTGCGTAACACCGTCGTTTTCGACCAACGCCAAGGTCACGACTGTTCCAGACAAACCCTTTGTATCTAAGACCGCCGAACTAACACGTACTCCTATCGAGTACACCGGAGCTTCGAGACTTGGGTTGCGCGCTATAAGGTCAGCCGAATACCCAGCAGACGCATCGAGCCACTCAAGTTCGCCAGACGTGGCATCCTTGAAGGACGCGAGCGTTGCCGTCTCATCAAACGTGATGTCGAGCGGCATCGACGAAGCGACATACCCCGCGAACCTGTTGTGCAGGTCATACAAGCGGGGGCCGCAGTACGCGAACTGAAATCTGGACTGGCTAGACGTCCGCCCGACATAGGCAGCAAGAGAAGCCACTAGGTCTGACGGGGTAAGCCCTGGAACATCAATCGTTACAGAGCGCCAGTCAGTAACTGCCTCATCTTTTGGCGCAGCAACGCCCGCCAATTCAGCATCAGCCTGACGTTCCAGCTTCGCACTGAACGTCGTCTCATTTCTGGCCAGGTCCGATGCAAGCTCGTTCAATCGTGTCGTCAGATCTTCGCTCAGAACCTGGAGTTGATCACCAACCGAGACAATTGTTGACGGACTGAGCGTTGCACCACTCGCATCACTCAGCGAACCAAGTCGGACAAATCCATCACCGGTCGCCACAACGCAGCCCTGGTCGTCAACATCGATCACCTCACCCGGGGCGGCCTCGCGTGTAGCCGCAAGGACTTCGACCTCCGCGACATTGTAGGCAACCCCAGCAATGCACACCTTGGGAATGGCAATTGGATTGACGTAACCTCGGCCGAAGTCCAACGCATGAACAAGGCGCTCGGCATCTTCAGCCCGGCCGCCAAAGTCCAGCGTGGCTGCTGCATCCGGTCGCTTCGACTTCGCGAAGTAAGTTCGGTCCTCGAATGTCTGCGGCACGGCCTGCAAGTGATCTCGTTCAATCAAATCACAAAGATCTGCAAACGACGCCATGCCCGCCTCAAAGCATTTGGCATTAAGCGTGAGTGCTGTCTCACCTTTGCTGATTTCAATCTCACGCTGCAGGTAAATATCACCGCGATCAACGCCCTCGACAATTTCATGCCAGGTAATGCCGTGTTTGAGTTCGCCATTCACGAGAGCCCAAGCGGGTGTATTCAATCCCGCATAACGCGGCAAAGGACCATCGTGAAAGTTAATTGCCCCCCTTTTCGCTTGCTGCAAGATTGCACCAGGAACAAGTCTCAGGTTCGCAATACTGAAGAACCAATCGAACTGCTCACCTTCCCATCCAGTATTCAGAAATTCATCGGGATCGAGCGTTTTGAGCTCGTGCTGCTCGGCCCAGCTCGTCAGGTTAGAGTTCGCTGTTACTACCGCCAGGATGTCATGCCCACGTTCCAAGAGCTCTTCGCCGCATTGTGCGAGTAGGGTCTCATCGCCCATGACAACACAAGAAAAACCTGTTCGTTCCGCCATCATCACAATTCTTGCATCTTTTGTTCGCCGCCTCAGCTTATGACATACAGAGTCGCAGACGATCAGGGCCGGAAAGAAGTCCATCGAAATGGAATCCCCGGATCTAGCGCGAATGTCTTTCAATAAGCTATTGCTTTCAGAATAACATATCGCGCCACAAAAGTGCCGAACGTAATTATTGCCGTAGTAATATTAGTAAATGTATTATTAAAATAATCCTCTTCACAAATCGCGCTTCAAAGATCGAGTAGTTTTTCGCGCAAGTCATCAATGGACATATCAGCCGGTCTGAAAACTTGATCGAGCTCCAGCCATCGAACGCAAATGCGCCGCGCTAGATCGAGACCTAGCGCGGCGCATAGCAGTTCCTGGCATTCGATCCAATCGTCAGACAATCGGGTCCGATAGCGCGATAGCCTCAGCGCCGCTGCGGGCCAACCTCACGCGCTGTACGCACAGAGATCGAACCTTCCATGATCTGCTGCATTTGCTGCTCATGGACATCGAGCTGACGGTCACGACCGGCGTGTCGTGTTGAGCCTTGCGTGCTCGACACAGCCAACGGAGCGCGTCGTGTTGGCGAGTTAGAGATGATCACAACATCGCCTGGCACCAGCTGGGTGAAGAGGCTTGCTACGATCGTCTCAACTCCACGCTCTGACTTGCGGGCAATGTAGTAGGACAGGCGCTTACGGTTCGGGATCCCATTCCGTCCCGTATCAGCATCATCTCCGAGCACGAGGCGGTGTTGGGCGACCCGTGTTTCAATCGTCTCAATTTGCTCACTGAGGAGCGCGCGACGGTCACGTGTAAAAACATCCAAACGCTGCTGTGCAACTTCGACCGCAGTGCGTGAGCGCGCCACCAAGTGTTTGATGTTGCTCAGAGCCACTTCGTTACGAATAAGGGCTGACTTGCGTGCCAGATAGCGGGAGTTCGGAGCCAGGCGCTGATTGCGAAGCTTCTCCATGCTGTGGGCCAGCTTGCGTGCAATCTTGACCTGTTGAAGCACCGCGCTTTCACGCTCAAGCGCAAATCGTAATTCCCGCTCTGCAGAGGCCTTGGTGCGTTGCAGATCAGAAAGACGCGTGCCATTGATCTTCAGGCGCTCCGTGAGCATCTCGTTCTGACGCTTGATGAACTCAGGAAGGCCCGTGACCTGCTCGTCTTCTTCCACGTTTAGAAATCCGCTCAAAAGGCCTGTCGCCTGAACAGACTCCTGGCCATCACGCTCAGCAGTAAAGCGCGCCAAGCGTGCCAGTGCGAAACCAAGACGCTGCTGGGTTTGACGGATCACGAGTTCACGCTCCGGCGTATTAGCCGTTGAGCCGCGGGCGGCAGCACGGGAGACGCCACCGGCGACAGACACAGCCTGAATGAGTGTCATTCCTGGACGCCAATCAAAGGCGCCCGGCCGGAAAATCTGACCTGTAATGTAAAACGGCTTATAGCGAATGACAGTCATGGACGCTGTTACTTCGCGGCGCATCAGCCGACTCAAAACACTACTCAGTTTCCGCTCGAAGCCCGTCGGACTGAGATCAGCAACATCCATGCGGCCAACGCCGGGAATAGAGATCGTGTTGTCTGAACTCAGGTTGTACTCACCACTCACGGAAGCGTAACCTGGAACGCGTAGCTGGATCCGGTCGACCATCGACAACGTGAAACTGGCGTTATCATTTTGGCGCGTGTTGCTCGCGGGACGGTCTGGAATTCTGCGCGCCGGCACTGCCTGCTTTGCGTCGCCTGATGTTTTGGCCGCTGCAATCGCCTTATCTGCCTTGCCAACGTTCGTTGCGCCGCTATCACCGCCAACCTGATTGCCACCAACGGCCGCCATCTGCCAGCCGGCTCGTGGTGATGACGAATGATCACTCACTGACCAGATCTGGTCATCAGCACTAGTAAGACCTGAATTCAAATCCCCGAAAGGCGTCAGCTGCGACGACCAGGAGTGCCCCGCACTCGCAGCTACGAACAATGAACAGATCACCATCGGTGCAGCACCACAAGCCATTCGCCTGTAGAATGATGTCAGGGAATTGCCGGTTCCGCGCATCTCAATCCTCGCTTCTGAGTTTCAGCCTGCCTCAACTATTGAGCAGCAGGCAGAGTTCTTGCCGTTCGTGACAACACTGTTGAGGGATCAAGCAAGTAGCTTGCCAAAAACAATGGCAATCATCGTCTGACTAGTTACACTTAAATCAGAACAAAAGCAGATAGAAGACTATATTTGCAGTATTTTTTTGAAATAGTAGTGAATTTTTAAGCATGCAGTGAAGTGAACGTTCAATCGCTCCAACCAAGGCCCCGATTGCCGGCAACCGGTTAACCAAACGGCATAGCAACGACCAGCGCGACAGCTGCAGGAGAAGCCTTTGTCTTCAGCTCAGATCATCACCACAAGTCTGTGCCAATTTGGATCCGAGACGTATGCAAGCACGATCCATCAAAACTGACTACAAATCCAAGACCTGTAACCGCATCGCCTCCAGTCAATTAACCAAGTCCGCTGCCCTACTCTGCCCATGGCTTGGAACTTGCTTCGGATCACCCGAAATCTGTTCGGTCAACAATTCTGAGTCTTTTGACGACCGAGCGCTCCTGTGACCAACAGCCTGGGCGATACATGACCGACACCCAACAGCACTCGGACAAGCCGCGCGTTGTAATTGCCATTGTCAATTATTGTACAGCGGAACTGACAATCGACTGTCTGCGCAGCATCAGTGAGAACATTTCTGAGTATGCCCATGCCCGCGTTATCGTTGCAGATAACGCCTCACCAGACGGCTCAGGAAAGGTAATTGCAGATGCAATTGTCGACGAAGGCTGGTCAGGCTGGGCATCGGTCCTCCCTTTGCCCAAGAATGGTGGCTTTGCCTACGGCAACAATGAAGTCATTCGACAATGGCTTGGTGGCGCGCACACGCCTGATTACTTCTGGCTGTTAAACTCTGACACACTTGTTCATCCAGGAGCGCTCTCGCATTTGGTGCGTTTCCTGGACAACACACCTTCAGCCGGGTTCGCGGGCAGTTGCCTTGAGCACAGAGATGGCTCGGTCCAGCACTCAGCATTTCGTTTTCATAACGTCTTCAGTGAATTCGAGAACGGACTGCAGCTGGGTTTTGTTACCCGCTTACTCAAGAACAAGATCGTCGCTCCCGACCGCCCGCACAACACGCAACCTTGCGAGTGGCTATCGGGCGCCAGCATGATGATAAGAGCCAGTGTCCTGAAAGAAACCGGACTGATGGACGAAGACTACTTTCTCTATTTCGAAGAGACTGATCTATCAAAGAGAGGACACGCCCTCGGTTGGGAGTCTTGGTACGTCGTCGATAGCCGGGTCATTCATTTGGTTGGGCAAAGCAGCGGTGTCACAGCCAACGAGCGTGCACTGGCAAGACGACCCTCCTACTGGTTTGTATCAAGGCGCAAGTATTTCGTGAAGAACCACGGCAGGCTCTACGCCGCCGCCGCCGATCTGGCGCTGATTACGGGCGTCGCGATCCGCAAGCTGCGTACAGCAATTACCCGCTCGCCCCCGTCTCACCCAAAATCGTTCATTGTAGATCTTGTTAAGCACAGCGCGCTGCTCAACCCGGCGACATAGGCATTATCCGACATGGCCTAAGCCTACTACACCACTACGCTTCGCTCACGACCGCATGGCGAAACACTAAGACCCGTCAAGGAAACCAGTCCCATGAGAACTCTTGTCCCGCTCAGCTTGGCAACGGCCATCCTCATGCAAACGGGCATTGCCCGCGGAAGTGATGATGACAGAGGCGTTTCAACGGCAGCAAAAGCCACTACTATGAAGGAACAACCAATCAAACATGCCAGTGTCTTCTGGGTCGGCCACAGCTTGATCGAGGCGAAAGGTGAGTCCAAAATTGGCACACTCAGCCTTATGACCCTACTGAAGCGCTTCGCAGACGCTAAAAGACTTGGTTACGATTTCGGTGACCACACACTTTGGGGTTCATCCCTATCAACGCTATGGAACGGCAAGGCACATGGTTACCCTCGGCAATCCGAGGAAATGAAAGCCAAACGCGAGGCGTTCCAAAACAGTTCTGCCAAATTCGACACACTCGTTATGACGGAACTGCTTCCAATAGCCTGGAGCAGCAAGTCAGAGTTTACGACTTTGTATATGCGCAGGTTCGCTTGTGAGATCCTAAAAAAGAGCCCGAATGCCCGCGTTTTCCTCTATCAGGGCTGGGCTGATCTGCAGAAGGGCGAAGATGACAAAGTCTATGAAGACCTGGCATCTCATCGCAAGTGGCTGGACT
The DNA here is from genome assembly GCA_965247245.1 of Hyphomicrobiaceae bacterium. GTDB lineage: Bacteria > Pseudomonadota > Alphaproteobacteria > Rhizobiales > Hyphomicrobiaceae > Tectiglobus. The sequence goes on from CBDFGV010000003.1 coordinate 1,082,789, forward strand.
CGATGGCCAACGATCGCCCAATCTGGCAGTCGCTGATCACTGGGGCGAACAAGCCCAAAGTGCGCGCGCCAGGCCTGCTCTCACGTATCGGCTTCGATAGCCACTCAAACGGCGGTTGCGACGCTCGACTATCGATCAATATGATCCCAGTCGCAGACGTTCTGGTCGCGCTGAGGGAGGAGCTCTCTGGGCCAAACGCCGCTTCGTACAGGTTGCCGAACGGTCGGTCGTTTCAAATCGAAAACTTCTTCGCCAATCCGTTCCTCCCACCAAACGCCCAACCCGGCAACACGCAAGGAGGTGCGAGTGCAACAGCGAATTGGGTTCTGGCCCACCCCGATCACAATCACGACGCTATTCACCCTAGCGTCGTCGGCATCTACATCATGTCGCTTGTCAGTTTCACCGCCATATACCAACAGACACCAGAAGGATTACCGGCAATCCCCGAAGTCGGAGAGGAACTTGCCGCCCAGCTCCAAAGGTTTGTCGGGCGGACCATGTCAAAAGGCTAGCCTGCATTGACCTCATAGGAGCGACACAGCCCGTGAATTGCGACCCGCAATCAAACGGCCGAATGCGAGGGCCAAGCAATATTCGTCGAGCCACCGCTGCAAAAGTCTCCGCAGATATGGACCAACCGAACTCTGGCCCGAAATTTGCTCGTAAAGACGCAATCAAATGGCAAACGGTGAAGAGCAAGACATGACCGCCATGGCATCAAACATAGACGAAGCGGCCGCAACCTTATCTGGCAGTGAGTATGATCAGAGCGCCTGGTCGCGTTCCGTCACCCACATCATTGCAATGGCGGACAAGCAAAACGTCCGCACCATCGGCATCACCGCGACCCAAACCGGAGCTGGTGTCAGCATGCTCTCCAGGGCAATTACTGAAAGCTACCTTGGGTTCGGTAAGAAAACACTGCTTGCGCATTGTAGTGACACGGCACACCAGAAGACCAAACTGGAACGCGACGAGAACGGCGAAGTGCTACTCCCGCCAACCGTGTCTTCGACACTCAATCAACCCACAGTCCTCTGCTTGCCGGAGATTATTGACGCGGACATGCCACGCCACAAGGCGAGAAATCACTTGAATGAGCTGACAGCCCAATTCGACGTGATTGTCGTGGACCTGCCGCCTGTGAGTATGGCGCCAGGCCGCTCCACACCGGAATTCATGCGCTTTGCCCCATTGTGCGATCTGATCTTTCTAATTTGCGTCACCAACATGACACCGCGCGAAGAGCTGAGAGATTGCCTAGAGCAATGCATCATTAACGATGCGAAACTTGGCGGCATTATCATGAATGATCGACAACTCATCGGTTCTGAATTGATTGCCTCTTAACGGAAACCTCTCAGCAAACCTGAAGATGGTTGTACAGCCGCCCCCAGATGCCCGCGTTGCAGCTGCCGCGCAGGAAAGAGGCTGCAAACTGAAGCGGTGTAGAACTTAGTCCGCAACGACCAGAACGGAGCAACTTGTTCTGGCGCGAAAATTGAATGCTCAACAACCAAGGTATGGTTGCAGGATGCGAGAAAAAAACATGATAATCGAACTCATCGTTCTCGGTTTCAATTTGGCACTCCGGCGCTGGAAGTTCTTGCTCGCTCCTTTACTGATCGCCATACCCGCGGCCTATTTTGCAGCGGTGAATGCGCCAAAGACTTACGAGTCAAGCGCAACCATTCTGCTCAGCCCGGCAATGCAACCAGGACGACTGGATGACAGACCGCAAACACCATCAGTCAGTGCAGAGCAAATCCGCACGCTAGAGCTATGGCTCAAGAGCGATCGTATTCTGAGCGAGCTCGTCCGAAAAATTCACGGTGATGCCGTTGCTGATCAAGAGAGCACGAGAAACAAGCATATCACCGATCTCCGCCAGGCCCTGACACTGACACTCAATGGCCGGACAGTTCTCGAACTCCGCATGACAGACAACAACAACGTCGGCCTCGGACGCAAACTCGAGATCGTACTCTCACGGCTGATGGAGTCTTTGATCGAGCCCGATCGGGGAATCCTAACCGGTGGCCGCCTGCTCATGATGCGTGCTGAGACGGCAGAGCGCGATGCACGATTGAACCTTGAGGCTCAAATCACGACAGGTGGTCTGCCTGCTCTGGAAAACTCGATCAACATCCTTGATCAGATCCACAAAATAAAGATCCGGTTGAACGAACTCACAAGCTATCGCAACAGTCAGGCAAACTCCGGAACTCAGCCTGCCGGCCAAGGCCCAGTTAACCAAGACCAAGAGCTTCAGGAGCTGAACCAAGATCTCACTGACCTGCGCAAGCAGCTAACCAAAGACACTAACCGGCTCACTCAACTTGAGCAGGCTTACCAGTTGTATTACCTGGCAAACATTCGCCATACGCAGCTCAAGAGTTCTAATCGCTCGTACAACCGAAGCTACCTTGCAACAATTGGAGAGCCCGAGAAGCTCGTCATCGTCGGTCGCCCATCGGATCCTGTCACCGGTCGCAGCGCTGCGCTCAAGATCGGCGCCATTATTATCTTCGTCGGACTGGCATTGGGAATCGGACTGGCACTGCTCTTCGAGTACCTAAGCACCAAGGTTCGTACGAGGGACGAGATTGAGGGCCTGTCCAACCTGATGGTCGTCGCCCGTCTGCCACGTTTACAGAAGCAAGGTTAGCCCATCTAGTCGATCGAAGACAGGATAGCTGACACGCCAAGGACAAACCGTTGACCACGTCGTTTAACAATCATCTGCCTTGGCAAGGCATGACATCGGCCTGGTCAGCTGTCTCACCCTGACAAAACTCAATTATCTACAGGCGCCAGAGGAACAGAAATCATGCGCAAACGTCTGGGGCCCGAAATGACACGCCGGCAGCTCCTTCGTCATGCAAAGCGCATCGGTCTTCTGTCCACGGCCTCAGCCGCCTTGCCCATGCTGACAGCACCATCCCAGGCGACAGAGCAAGGGCTGTTGCCTATCGGCATGAATCTATCTGGAATCTCAGACTTCGGACCCGGCTTTCCGTTCTTGAACCTGATGTTGGGCGCCCGGCCATGGCTGACACGTAGCGCGCGAGGCGAAGGCCCGTGGTCAACTGGTCTGACCCAGTATCTCGAGATGGATGAAAACGGTTACCCGCTTGAAGTCCCGTTCAGAGCCCCCGGCATAGCCCAGGCCCAGACCGTCTTCACAATTGTCCCTAACACTCTCAAGCGCGGCCGATACGTTCTGCTCTATGATGGTGAAGGCAAGATCTCCACGAACAGTGTCACCCGCATACTCAACGCACGGCCTGGTCGTATCGAAATCTTTATGGCCCACCGCAGCGATGATGATGTCGTAGAAGTGTTGGAGATCCGGGAAAGCCGACGCGGCAACCACATCCGCAATATGCGTCTGTTGGCAATCGAACATGAACATGCGGATCTGGCCCAGAATCCCTTCAGACAGGAAGCCCTCGACTATTGTAAACAATGGCATTGCCTACGGTTTATGGACTGGCTCGGCACCAATGGCAGCCTCAATCGATCCTGGGACAAACGGCAACGGACTGAGTTTTATACACAAGTAGGACGTGGTGGTGATCTTATTGGTATTCAGGACGACGCGACGCCTGATTGGCAGGCGAAATGGTCATCGGGCGTCGCTATCGAGTTCTGTATTCAGCTCGCCAATGCTGTGAAACGCGATGCATGGTTCTGTGTCCCCCACCTCGCCGACGACACTTACATCGAGAAGATGGCTGAGCTCGTGCGCGACACACTCGACCCGTCACTCAAGGTCTACGTGGAGTTCAGCAACGAAATCTGGAATTGGCAGTTCATTCAGAGTCACTGGATGTTGCGCAGCCAACTAGCAGGCAAGCTTGTGGTCGACCAGGGTGGCCCTCCACCCTGGGAAGGCGGCGCGACACCGCAACGGTTCCGCAACGGAGTTGCAATCGACGTTGGAGGAGATCTCCACCCCGAACGCACCGGAGCACTCTTCCGCCGCTGCTTCCGCATCTGGGAAAATGTCTTCAAAGGTGAAGATCGCAAACGCCTTGTTCGCGTCTGCGCGGTTCAGAACGGGTGGCATGATACAGCCCAGCGCACGCTTGATTGGGTCATGAAGAACGGCGGCTGCGATGCGCTCTCACCCGGCGGCTACTTTGGTCCAGACGAAGAGATCTATCGTGAATGGGAAGCACGCGGTGCCAGTCTCACACCTGAAAAGGTTCTTTCCGACATGCAGCGATCTATTGCAGTCAACGCAGAACAACTGAAAGCATATGCAGAGACGGCAAAGAAAGCCGGTGTCGAGCTGGTCATCTATGAAGGCGGACAGCACATCCAGCCCCTCCATCAGCAGGAAACTCCCTACAACGCTGCCTTAGGCGCCGCCCAGAAGAACCCTGAGATGTATCAGCGCTACACCGAGCATCTCAAGCACTACGCCAACAACGGTTGCACAATGTTCTGCGCCTACTCCAGCGTTTCCAAACAGGGCAGCAGATATGGCAGTTGGGGGCATCTTGAGCGATACGACCAGCCGCCTTCGGAGATGCCAAAACAGCGCGCGCTGATCGACGCCAACAAGAAGCGCTGATCAGCGGAAAACGCCTAATTCAGAGCAATCACGCGCTAGAAGTATCCGTGAACAGTTGGGGTTCGATCAGTCCCTCTTGGTGCGAATCCAAGCGAGTTGCCACCCGCCCAACACCTTGATGTATAGCGGGATCTTTCCAATCATATAGCCCACCGCCATCGTCAATTCGCCAAATGGCAGGACATCGCGTCCGGAACGCCACCATCCAAAGGCAACGATACTTACGAAGGCGAGACCTAGGTGAATAGCTGCCACAAGAAAGGCGAACGCGCTCCCTCCAACGAGAGCAAAGAGCCCTGATATCGCAAGGTAGGCGCTTAGCAATAGAATGAAAAAGGACAACGGCGGCACGAGATTGTCAGCTGCGAGCACTAGTGCCTGGCGGTGCGCCCGAAGCATCACTGCATCCTTAACGATTGGCAAAGCATAGCGCACAATAGCATTGAGATGCCCCGATTCCCAACGCGCACGCTGGGAGTTCTGTCCTTCAGCGTTCGCCGGGAAGACGCTGCTGACAGTTGTATCCGGGAGAAACACCGGCGCTTTGCCAGTACGCGCCAGGGCCAGCCCCAGCGCCAAATCTTCAACAATCTCTGCGGACTTTAGATCCGCCTTGGAGATCAGCGCCCAAGGAAAGGCCATCCCAGTTCCCATAAGCTGGCATGAGAGCCCGAGCTTTTGCAGACCGAGTGGCCGTACAAAATTCCGAATACGCCACGCGAATGCCGCCACGCGCATTGAGCGTGGCACCGTCCCGCCTGGCAGATCCATCTCGTAGTTCGCCTGCACTGGTCGATCCAACGCCGCCGATACCGCGGCCAGTTGATCAAGCGCACCTTCAGACAAGTCACAATCCGCATCGATGATGATCACGATGTCTGGCGGATCCATCTCAAGATGACGCAATCCAAAGTCCAGGGCGAAACTTTTCCCGCGTTGTGTCAAATCAGAACGGTAAACAACCTCTGCACCTGTTGCCTCAGCAATCTCGCCCGTCCTGTCAGAACAGTTGTCAGCAACCACGACAAGGCGATCACCGTCGCGCAACTGTGCCTTGATCCCCATTAGTGTCGGTTCAATGCCGGCCTCTTCATTGTGCGCTGGCACGAGCACCGCAGCGCGCGGGCGCCTTCCAGATGGCCAGGTTCGTGCAGGCAGCAGATAGGCACAGCAGATTTCAAAGCAAAGGACAGCTACCGGAATCGCAAGCACAAAACCGAGAACAATCAACAACACTGAAACGAATTCGGACAGTCCCATTTATTAACCTCGAGAGCGTGCGCAACCTGCGCTCGTAAACCGACTGCAATGTTGAATTCAATATTCGTTCCACTGCGCGCCTGTTGGTACCAGCAGACCGCCTTAAGGATTGAGACACGACGTTCACCAACAGCATCGCGCGAATTAACCAGGGTGAAAGATGGTACGGGCATTGCATTGTTCTAAGGCGCCGAACGAATAGCTGAAGCAAGCCGAACACTCGCATTATTCGCCGATTTCAATCCGGGCACGACAGATCTGATTTGATGAAAGAGATAGCAATAATCGGCTGCGGCTTTGTTGCAGACCTTTACATGAAGTCGCTGGAAGCCTTTCCGCAGATAAAGGTTGCAGCAGCTTACGATCGCGATCCGCGACGACTGCAGGCGTTTTGTTCGCACTGGAACGTTGAACCGCGCAACACATTGGCAGAATTACTCGACCCTGGCCCCGAGAGTCGTTTGATCCTCAATCTGACCAATCCGGACTCACATTTTGAAATCTCTCAAAGCTGCTTGAGCGCCGGCTTTCATGTTTATTCCGAGAAGCCGCTGGCAATGACCATGGAGGACGCGCGCGCCCTCTATGCACTGGCAGAAGACAAGAACGTCATGCTCGCCTCTGCGCCCTGTAGCTTTCTCAGTGAAACAGCCCAGACACTCGGTCATGCGATCCGGCATGACATCGGTGGCGCGCCGCGGCTCATCTATGCTGAGCTTGATGATGACTTCATCCCCCAGGCGCCGTACAAACAATGGATAAGCGAGTCTGGCGCGCCCTGGCCGTACGAGGATGAGTTCAACGTCGGTTGCACATTAGAACATGCCGGCTACTACCTGACCTGGCTGATCGCAGTATTCGGCCCCATTCGCACTGTTGTTGCTGCCTCCGCAGAAGTCCTTCCGGACAAAATCGGCAGCGGCGCCATGGCCCCCGATTTTTCTACCGCCATCCTTTACTTTCACTCTGGTATGGTCGCCCGGTTGACGTGTTCAATCGCAGCCCCACACAATCACGGCCTGCAGGTCATTACAGACAACGGCGTCCTCGAAGTCCCAGCTGCCTGGAACAACTCGGCTCCAGTTAAGTTCCGCCGGAGATTCACGTTACGCCGAAGGCTCATCAACAATCCGTTCGCACAAAGAATTCGTTTGGCCGGCCCGACCCATCCAAAGGTAAAGCGTACCGGTGCTGCCGCCATGAACTTTGCACTTGGTCCTGTTGAGATGCTTGAAGCAATGGAGCAAGGCCGCGCCTGCCGCCTATCACCCGATTTTGCGCTTCATCTCAATGAAGTGACGCTTGCCATTCAGAACGCTGGAGAAACCACCGGCGCGCAGATCATGACGACAACATGTGAAAAGCCGGAGCCAATGCCATGGGCCAAGTAGCAACGCCGATGACAATAGCTATCACTGGAGCCGCCGGGTTCATTGGACGCCACACCGTGGCTGCCGCCAAGGCGCGGGGATTTAACATCGCGGCAATTGTCCGACCGGGACGATCGGTTCCGGACAATTGGAAAACGACTGATCGGATAAGCGTCTACGAATTAGATCTCACCAGTCAACAAGACAAAGCCGAACTTTCCCGCGTCATCGGAAATTGCCAAGCAGTCATTCACGCGGCTGCCTCTCTTTACGGTGACGATGCTGCACAACGCTCTACAACACTTCGGGCCACCAATAATCTGTTGGACGCCTATTCTGATGGGGAAGCGCCGCGCCCGACCTTGGTCCTGGTCAGCTCACTCGCAGTCTACGACACGTGCTCCCTTTCCGAGCATGCGGTAGTGACGGAACAGACGCCTTTGGCAAGCGGCGCGGCTGAGCGTGACGCCTACTGTCGAGCTAAGCTCGCGCAGGAAGAGGCTGTCTTACACGCTGCCACGCGACTTGACTTACAGGTTCGCATCATGCGACCCGGCGCTGTATTCGGCTCTGGCAACCTCTGGAATGGCCACATCGGGCCGACAGCAGGCCCGGTCGCTGTACAACTCGCGCATAAGGGCGAGATACCAACTTGTTACGTCAAACATTGTGCCGACGCGTTGGTTCTCGCTGCAACGAGCCCAGTCACCCATGATGATCGCACGGATGCCACACAAGCAGGACGCATCGAGTTCATCAACATTGTAGATGATGATCGACCAACACGTAATGACTACCTCGCCGAAATACGGAAGACGGGCTGGCCCAAGATCGTCCTGCCGGGAACATGGCGGGTCTTGGCAATTGGCGGCGAGGTACTCAAGGCCATCGGTCTCGGTCGCAAGGCGCCAGGATTACTAAGACCTGCCGTACTGCACGCACGCATCAAGCCATTGCGCTACTGCAACCGGCGATTACATGACCGCCTATCTTGGCAGGCAACCGCAACGTTTGCGGAAGCCATGCGAAGCTCGGCCGCGATGGAGACCTAAGTGGCAGCCATGACCAACTCTGGAGTGACAGAACTTCAAGGCCCAATCGCCTACATCACGGGTGAGTACCCGCGCGCAACCGACACCTTTATTCAGCGTGAGGTCCATGGCCTACGCCGGCACGGATTGGATGTAAGAACCTACTCCGTACGCCGGACGAACATCGAACATCTGGTTGGGCCTGAACAACGCGAAGAGGCTGCACAAACCTTCTACGTCCTGCCGGCAGCACAGTCTCCGTTGAACTTATTGCGCTGTCATGTCCAGGCAATCTGGTCACGCCCCGCCAGCTACTTTGCGAGCCTTCTCCTCGCGGTGCGAACCAGCCCCCCTGGTCTCCCCGCTTTCATCTACCAGCTCTTCTACTTTCTTGAGGCGATCGTTCTCGCAGATGATATGAAGCGCCAAGGAGTGATTCATCTTCACAATCACATTGCCACCGCCAGCTGCACAGTTGCCATGTTGGCGAGCAAGGCGAGTGGCATACCTTTTAGCTTCACAATGCATGGCCCAGATATCTTCTTCGAGCCGATACGATGGCGCATCGATGAGAAGATGGCTCAGGCAAGCTTCGTTGCTTGCATCAGTGACTTCTGCCGTAGCCAAGCCATGATCTTCGCCGATCAAGAACATTGGCATAAGTTGCATATCGTCCATTGCGGAATTGAACCAGCACGATACCAATCCTCTGCGCGTTTCGAAACGAAACGCACCTCATCCACGGCACCATGCGAGCTTTTGTTCGTTGGTCGTCTCGCCGGCGTGAAGGGCGTGCCTGTTCTGTTTGAGGCACTCCGCTCGTTGCGCGCATCATCATCTCAAGTACATTTAACCTTGATTGGAGACGGTCCCGAGCGGAAAGCTCTTGAAGAGAAGGCACGCACAATGGGCCTGCAGGAGTGTGTGACGTTTGCAGGTTATCAGTCACAAGCCGAAGTTGCCCAGGCACTCAGCAAGACAGATATTTTTGTACTGCCAAGCTTCGCCGAAGGTGTCCCGGTCGTGCTCATGGAGGCACTTGCGAGTTCTGTTCCTGTCATTACCAGCCGCATTGCCGGTATCCCGGAACTCGTCGAGGACCAAGTCAACGGACTGCTCATACCACCTGGTGATCCGGGAGCGCTGGCTGACGCAATCCAAGAGCTTGCGAGCAATGCCGACGTCAGAGAGCAATATGGTCAAGCAGGAAGAGCTAAGGTTCAGGAGCAATACAATATCGAGCACGAAACCAAGTGGCTCGCACATCTCTTGACTTCCTACTTGGCCAAAGCTGAGAGCCTTCCCGTGCGTCCTGGCGCCCCTAAGCTCGCGACAAAGTTCACTAAGATCCCCGATGCCATTGGCACCTAACTTGCAGCCATGTTGAGAGAAATTCTGCAGAGGCGGCGCAAGCTTACGATCGAAACACTTAACCGTGTTCTGACGGTCATCGTTCAAGATCGAGACACTTGTAGTGGGTCGGGCTCAGGCACGATGGAATTGATGCGCCCCGAGCAAAATAGCCAATGACTGGTTTTTGAAGCAAGAGATCATGACAGGAAGCGAAAGCAACCATCCACAGTCACTGCCTCGCGTTGCAGCCGTCACGATCGGCCGCAATGAAGGCGAACGCTTGCGCCGCTGCCTAGCCTCCATGAAGGATCAATTCGACCACATCGTCTATGTCGACTCTGGCTCAACTGATGACAGTCTCGACATCGCCAAAGAAGCCGGCGTACAAATCGTCGAGCTCGATCTGACTGTTCCTTTCACGGCTGCACGTGCTCGCAATGCCGGTTTCATTGCCTTGGAAGACGCTCACATTGAGTTCGACTTTGTCCAATTCGTCGACGGTGATTGCGCACTGCGACCCGAGTGGAAACCAGCTGCAGTGCAGGCGCTCCAGGAAAATAGCGAACTCGGAATTGTGACAGGCTGGCGCTCAGAAATCCATCGCGGCGCCAGCATCTACAATGCGATCTGTGACTTCGAATGGCGCCGACCAGCAGGAGACATTCAGACCTGTGGCGGTGACATGATGGTTCGCCGAGTGGCATTCCAAGAGATCGATGGCTTCAACAACACGGTTATTGCCGCCGAAGATGATGAGTTTTGCGTTCGCATGCGTGATGCTGGATGGCGCATCCGCCGACTTCCAGTAGAAATGACGATGCACGACGCCGATATGCATTCCTTCATGCAGTGGTGGCGCCGCGCTGTACGCAGCGGGCATGGCTTTGCTCAAGTCGGAAGCTTGCACTCTGAATACTTCTCAACAGAACGCCTCCGCGTCTGGTTCTTCGGTTTCTTACTACCGACCATTGCCGCGCTCGGCAGCTTGGTCAGTCTGTGGGTCCCTGTTGGCGTAGCACTCGTCTACCTCGTCTCCTACTTCCGCACGATCCGCGGACTACAATCAAACGGACTGCCAATTTCAGAGGCCGCAACGCATAGCCTGCTCCTCACGCTCTCGAAGTTTCCAAATCTCATCGGAATCCTGACGTTCTGGTGGCGGCAACTGCGTGGGCACAGCATGCGTCTCATTGAATACAAATAGCCACCAACACGAACATCTTTGATCCAAATACGGTACAGTCATGAGCGCAAAGAAAACTCGTACAGCTTTGATCGGAGCCGGATACATCGCAACCTGGCATGCCGACGCCATTCGCACGACTGGCACGTCGGAACTCACTGCAATCTGCGATGTGTCCCAAAGCGCCGCGGAAGCAATGGCCGACGGCCTCGGCGTCCAAGCCTATACGTCCCTCGACGATCTTATCGCCGCAGACGTTTGCGATGCCGTCCATATCCTCACTCCGCCACATACACACCGCGATATCGCCGTGGATGCTCTCAGGGGTGGCCTGCATGTGTTGATTGAAAAGCCCTTTGCTGAGACGCAGCAGGAGTGCAACGACATCAATGCCGCCGCTGCGGAAGCCAACAAGATTGCTGCGGTGAGCCACAACTTCCTGGCAGTACCGAGCTATCTACGCTTGAAGAATGCAATCGCGAGTGGCGACCTGGGACGCGTGACATCAGCAGAAATCAATTGGCACTTCCCACTTGCCCCGTTGCGCTCCGGTCCCTTTGGCTTATGGATGTTGCGGAAGCCAGAGAATATTCTTCTGGAACTAGGACCGCATCTATACGCCTTCGCCCATGATCTTTTTGGCCAGCCGGAAAACTGGCAGCTCACGGTTGGAAAACCGATCGATGTGCCAAGTGTCGGAAACCATTACCAATCATGGCGCATCCTCGCCAACGCAGGTCCCGTCGATATCTCAATCAATCTTCAGCTCGTAGAAACCGTTGATGATCGCTCCGTTACGGTGCGCGGTAGTAGCGGACTGGCAAAGCTGGACTACGCCTCAGATACGCTCGTCCTGCAGAAAGAAAACGCGTCCGACATCGTCATCAACTCGTTGCGACGCGAAACATCAGCCACGTTGCAGCACTTGCGCGAGGGTGTCATCAATGCCACTCGCCAGGTCAAGTCTCTCAACCGGGAATCCCCTTACGGCCTCAGCTTTCAAGGCACAGTCCGCGCGTTCTACGAAGCAATCCAACAAGACAAACCCATCGCGCCGCAATTCTCAGGTGCTTCGGCAGAAGCTGTCATTGCATCCATCGAGGATACACTAAAAGAGTTGCCAGCACAGCCCGCATCGGCTGCATGTCAACCATCAGCATCGGTCAATGGGTCTCTCAATCCGACTATACTCGTTATTGGTGGTACCGGCTTCCTTGGCCGCCACCTGACGAAAAGCTTGGTCAAGGCTGGTCATCAAGTGCGTGTTCTCAGCCGAGGCAAGTCACGACTCTTCGACGAGTATGCCAGCTCAATCGAGACCGTATCAGCCTCGATGCATGATGCCGAAGGTATGCGCCGTGCCATGGACGGGATCAAGACCGTTTATCACCTCGCGCGGGCCCTCGAGAAAACGTGGGAAGATTGCCTCAAGAACGATGTCGGCACCACTGAACTCATTGCAGAGGCTGCGATGGACGCCGGCGTAGAACGCTTCATCTACACAGGTACGATAGCATCTTACGATATGTCTTCACCGGCCGCCGAGATCGATGAGAACACAGTGTTCGCTGATGACATGAGCGATCGCAATCTCTACGCACGCTCCAAGGCTGAGTGTGAAAGACGGCTCATGAAGATGCACAAGGACAAGGGACTTCCTCTTGTTATCGCACGCCCCGGCATCGTCGTCGGCCACGGCGGCCCGTTACAACACTGGGGCATAGGCCGCTGGCACGGCGCAGGAGCAGTACGCATCTGGGGCCATGGCAACAATGTTCTACCTTTCGTTCTCATCGATGACGTTTCTGATGCCCTCATCAAGATGATGGAGGTCGATGAAGCCATCGGACAGTCGTTCAACATCGTTGGCGAGCCAATGCTGTCGGCCCGCGACTATTTCGAAGCCATTCATGACAAGATAGGTGCTCGGATATCCGTCAGCTCAGGGTCCCTTGTCGGTTTCTTTGCTTCAGATGCCATCAAGTATTCGCTGAAGCGATATGTCTTGCGCAAGTGTGGCGTGACCCGACCATCATTGCGTGACTGGAAATCGCGTGCGCACTTCTCGCCGTTCAACAATTCACACCCTAAGAAAGTCCTGGACTGGCAGCCCGAAGCTAATCGTGAGGCATTCCTGCGAAAGGCAATCGTCGATGCCAATCTGATGGGCTTCTAGAAGTCCATCCCGAGCGCAGGAGTAGCTTTGAAAGCTTCCTCGTCTCTCGTGAACGCCCGTAGCATCTTGCCGCCGACTGGCCCACGGCTTGCTAGGTGACTGGTAGCTTCCGATGGAACGCCGAGACGCCAACCCAACCAATCCGTCAAACTATTGGCGGTGAGCAAAACCTGGGCACAACAATGCTGATAGAGTTAGAGCGACCCCATACAAAACAGCTAGCCAACTATGGCGGACAGCGGGTTGCCTATCTTGTGCCAGAATTCCCCGGACAAACGGACATCTTCTACTGGCGTGAGATCAAGGATCTCGAGAGACTGAATGTCGATGTCTGTCTCTTCAGCACCCGCCAACCTGATAAAGCCATCCGCTCCCATCTCTGGACGAAAGACGCAGTCTTCCGCACAACCTACCTGCGTGATCTCCCCCTACGCGATCTCCTTACCAGCCTCAAGCATCTCCCGATTCTACTGCAACGGGATGTTCGCAAATCACTTGTCAAGGCTGGACCGCTCCCGATAGTCGATGCCCTACTGAGCCTGCCACTCGCGACCAAGTTGGTCCGCGCATGCCGTCGCAAGAAAGTCACGCACGTGCATGCGCATTCCTGCGGCCGCACCGCTCTCATCTGCGCCCTTGCCAATCGCATCGGCAAACTTGACTACAGCCTCACCCTTCACGGCCCGTTGCAGGACTATGGCTCGCTACAAGACCTGAAATGGCGCCGCGCCAAGTTTGCAACTGTGATAACCCATAAGTTGCTCCGGGAGGTGAAGGCAGAGCTCGGTACCGATCTTCCCAACGGGACCGTCGTACAAGGCATGGGAATTGATCCAAACCGCTTGAAACGCACAACCCGCTACATCCCCTACAACGGTAAAGGCAAGCTCCGCATTTTCAGCTGCGGCCGCCTTCACGTAGTCAAGGGCCATCAGATTCTCATCGACGCTGCCGCTAAGCTTTCTCAACGGGGGATTGACTTAGAGGTCTATATTGCAGGCCAAGACGAAAACCAGGGCAACGGCTTCAAGCAAATCCTACAGCAGCAAATCAATGCGCTCGGGTTGGAAAACACAGTCCATCTTCTCGGTGCCGTATCCGATGAAGAGGTCAAGCAGCAGCTCCTCTCTGCTCACATGTTCGCGCTCGCGAGTTTCAGCGAGCCATTGGGTGTTGTTTACATGGAGGCAATGAGCTGCGAGGTCCCGACAATCGCCACCAATGCGGGTGGCGTGCCTGAGCTCATCGACCATGGTGTAGACGGCCTACTGATTCCGCCACATGATGCAGACGCCCTGGCGAACCAGATAGAGCAGTTGGCTAGATCACCATCGCAAGCAGCAAGTCTAGCGACCAGCGGGCGTCGCAAGGTGGAAAAAAAGTTCAGCTCAATGCGCGGAGCCATGACACTGGCGCGCCTGACCTTCGGCTGACCCTCGCCCGACAGCGGTGCAGATGAGAGCGGGCGATTCACGCGCTTCCATCGCTATGGTGAACGGCACAGCGCGGTTCTAAAACAATCCAACGAACGCATTGAAGATGAGGCCAAGCGCAAAGCCAATCGGCCACGCCACGAGCACAACCGCTTCCAGTTTGAAATTGTTGAGACCACGGGAGTGGTTCAAGACGAACATGACCAACGTCGGCAAGATCATGTGTAACGCAATGGCATACAGCGCACCAATGAAACCGAAGAAATGATAAGCCGTGAACAACATACAAATCAGTGTGACGCACCTGATTAGGTTGATCCCAGCCATAAGATCAGGCCGACCCATCGCCATATAGGCCGCAGTCGTCAGAGTGTAGCGCGTGAAGATCAGCATCAGTGCCAGAGTCTGCAGAATGGCACCAGCCGCCTGATAGCGATCGTCAAACAGAATATCTATCAGGACCGGGCCACTAGCGAACACACCACCGGCGACAAAGAGGACACCAATATCCAATGGCCACTTCAAACTGAAGTACTTGGCAACCATGGCCTGGTGACTCTGACGGTGCGCCTCGCTGAGCGCCGCCAGGAAGATCCCCGACACGCAGGTACCCACCAGTAATTCAACGATCATAGCGAGGTTCAATGCAATCGAGTAAAAGCCCAGCGTAGCACTATCAACTGCGCCAGCCAGAAAGATCCGGTCAAACTGAGTTGCAACTATGAATGCAGCTGACGAGAGAAACACCCAGGACCCATACTTGATGAGTTCACACAGGGCCTGCCAGTTCCACAGCAGTCGGTTTCGAATGCCCGGAAGGACAGTATGTGAGAGAATGGTCACCGCCAGTGATGTCACAAGAACGCCGATAACCAAAGACCAGATCGACCCCGTCAGCCAACCGATCAGCACCATTACAAAAAAGCTCAGAAGCTGACCGGATAGTCGAACGAGAAACAGGCGCTTCAATGCAAGCTTGCGTTCGGCAGTGATTATGTTTGTAGAATCAAAACCAGTAATCACACCGGCAAAACTCGCTATGATAAGTACCAGAGGCAATTCCGGCGCAGCCCAAGCAGAATCTGCGGCCACCCATCCGTTGGCTACGATCGTAGGAAGAAGTGAAGCGAGAACTGCTATGAAGACCCAGATCAGAAAACCGCGAACAATCTGGACCGTCCAAGCGGTATTCAAGAACACCGGGTCATTGCCGCGCGGGCTTTGAATAATTGCCGGGCGCAAACCTATATCTAGGAACAATGCAATTGTAATTTGAACCGACAGGACGATACTCATAGTGCCAAACATTTCTGGCACCAAAAGTCGGGTCATGATCAAACTTGTCACGAGACGGATGATCTGACTGAGGATGGTACCGAATGCCGTCCACCCAAACGCAATCGCAATGCGCCCTGCCATAGCATCCTTGAAGCGGTCACGTAGAACACGCATAACCCCTTCCGCCTTGCCACCAGGCGCTATATTCGCGGAGCTATCCATCAGACGACATCGCCAACACGTGGCATCCCTCTCCACGAAGGTTCCAGAAGATTAGCCTGGTGCATGCGATGTATCGTAGCCAACACATTTTTGGGTTCAATGGAGCAGCCCCGCATACCAATTTGCAAACCTTGCTCCACACGAGTTCCAACCTTGTTTGACTTACCAGTCACTGGGCCCTAGCAGCAACCGAGACCGATCAACATCACAAACTTAAGGAAGAGTTATCAAGCGTGTCGGCAACGCACTCTACTCGTTGAGAGTTTGTGATGATCTTTGCACAGTTCTACCACGTTAATATTTAACAAAAACCAGATTGGGCTGAATAAGCTGCACGAATTATCATGTCGCGACCGTGCGCATCAGAGTCACGTCAGAAAATGCGGTAGAAATTGGCAATTCATCCGGTCAAAACTCATGCAAAAAAAGAATACGTTTACCAGTACTCTCTTTTGGGCGCTCCCGGTTTGCGCGCTATGCACATCAGTCCAAGCAAGCACACTGGAAACCCAGAAGGCGAACAGAAGCAATTATGTTCGCTTTTTTGTCTCCGGTCACAGTCTCACTGATAATCCCTACGGTAACTATCTATTAGGTTTATTCAAAAGCGCCGGCGTTAAGACATACTGGAACCAGCAAATGATCCTGGGCTCCCCTATTCGGGTGCGCACGCGCGGCATGCAATACAACTCCAACTGGACGGGATATCGCCAAGGCAAGAACGGAGACGGCGACTATCATGTCGACGTCAACCGCGAGTTTGTTCCCAATTCTAAGCGCCCTTATACGCACATGATAATAGCTGAGGCGAATGACGCCGTGTTAACAGTCATGGCCAACCAAACACCGCGCTATCTCCGCCATTTTCATGAGAAACTGATCGCTCACAATCCGGGGGCGCAAACGTATCTTTTCCATCCTTGGGAGTTCATCAAAGATAAGAGCAACCCAGCGGACTGGATCGCACTGGAAAGCAATGCTCGTACGCTCTGGTCCTGCGTCTCACAGAGAGTTAACAACAGCCTGAAGCAAGACAACAGAACAGATCGCATCCGCAATCTGCCCATCGGTCATGCACTCGCAGTCTTGCTCAAGGAAACGATATCTTCGAAGAAACAACCCTGGTCGGGAATGAACACACGTCAAATCGTCAACCGCTTCTTTGTTGATGATGTTCATCTCTCAAACCTCGGCAAGTATTACGCCGCGCAAGTGACCTATACGACTATCACCGGAAAACACCCCAAGGGCACCTGGGCACCATCCTACATCAACGACGCCGTTAAATCCTATCTGCAGAACACTGTTTGGAAATTCTATCGTTCGGAGATTCAGAACAAACCACAAGTCACCATGCCTCAATGCAGGCAGCATTTAGTCAACACCTTTTGCGCGCAGTGGGATGCCTACCTGGACGAGCATCAAATGACCAACAGCTGTCGATCCTACTTTTCTTCGACTTCAGAACTTCCGCGTGGAGAGGACCCACCCAATCCGTTTATCGTACCGTCTGCAAACAATGACGCAGCATATTGGTTCTCTAACAACTAGGGTTGCAGCTTCGCACAGTCTCGCACCCAATCCGTTAGGAATTTGAAATCCAAGTGGTTCAGTCGAGAGCATACTCGACGCCCAGTCCCTATCCTGCGAATGCCCGCCTAGCCTGCGCACATCCAATGAACAACGGCTTCCCACTCAAAGTGTTGATGTTTGCGCTTGTGGTCGGATGCCTGGCTCAAGCTTCTTTATGAAATCGACATCGGGGATGGCTGTATTAAACGCAACCCTCCGATCAGCAAGCCATGTTCTCCGCTTGAGACGGATGCCCTCACCGATAGCCAGAAGGAACAAACCGAGATGCATAGTCAGTCCGACATCACTCGTCGTAGCAATCAATAGCAGCCAACCAACAAAACCAGCACAGATTGCGATGCAGGCGCCACGCATCTCCTGATGGTCTGGACCAACACTCTTCGCCAAGTACATCGCGCGAAAACTGAGATGGGCAATCACCAAGAAGATCGGCCCGAAGAGTAACAAACCACCGATCAGTCCATGCTTAAGGAGCACCTGCAGATAGAGATTTGTGACATCAACAATGCCCTGACCTTGGACAAGATGATCGAAACGACCTGATTGCAAGAACTGGAGATCGCCGAAGAACGGATGGTCGGCAATATACTTGATTGACGTATCAATCAGCATTTGACGATAGACAAAGCTACCATGCGCATCAAACCTCGCCACATCACCAAACATAAGGATGTAGCCACCGACCGCTGCTCCAATGGCACCCGCGCCAATCATTGTCCAGCGCAGCCAACTTGCCTTGACCGATAATACCAGATAGACCGCTGCACCAACAGCAAAGCCGGCCAATGCCCCCCTTGAACCGGGCGTCATGGCGGCCGCGAGTAGAAGCGCACGCAATCCCCACAGACGGATCCAGCTCATTGAAACGTACTGTTTGACGTACTGGAGGAGAAGCAGCGCCAAGACCAGAACAAAGGCGAGAGAGTGAGTGTTGAGTGTTACCTGCACTCTCAGAGAGCCGCCCCTGTAATCCGCAAAAGTACTGAGACCATCGCCTTGGTCAAAGCGGTAGAAATCCCAGTTTCTGAGCGAACTCAAAAGCGCTATGGCTGCCAAGATAACTGCTGCAACGATGAAGGCATTGAAGACCTCACGCACATCCTTGGCACTCGCAACCACCCTGCGAATTGCGAAGTAAGGCAGGACAATCAAAAACGCTTGCTCAAGCGCGAACCTGGCGCCGCCGTTGAACCCAAAATGCAATCCCATTTGCAAGATTGTATAAACGACGTAGGCTGCCACGCAGGTGTCGACTATTGACCATGGAACATACTCATTCCGTGCACCGCGCTTCATCAGGAATGTTGGCAGGAGAACTGCGAGAACAGCCGCTTTGTAATGGTCCAGGTCGAAGAAATAATTGATCCCCGGAACCGGAAGGTTCGATTCAATGTAGCCAGGCGCCGCGGGAACAATCAGCATAAAAAATTTGATGCGATCGAGTGCATCTGCCGGCGTCAGCAGGGCAAGCAACGCCAAAAAGCATAGAACGATATAGAGAGGCTCATTCGCAAAGATGACAATCGGGACAACACTGAACCAGACACAAAGACTGCGCAGCTCCAACTTACCGTTCATTGCACGGGGGACCGCCAAAGCTCCGAACGCAATGGCAGCAAACACGTGCACGAAAAGCGATGCATTCTCCAAGAGGATTTGCAACAGATACACTTCCCGATGCTCTCAGTTCTTAGTTGTATGAACAGAGAGCAACCTTGCTCAATTCAAAATGGTGCAATCACCGCAGTCCATCGACCCATGAGCGTCTAGAGACGGAACAGTCGGGATGCATTCCAGTTCTTTCAAGCAAGTGCTGCGCCAGGCATGCGCACTGGGCCCTTGGCTCCTCAAAGAAGACTCTGCCTTGCCACTGGTTAACCATTCGATAGGTCGTTGAGAGACCGTCAAGGCCTCTTAGCAAGCACAGCAGAAAAAGATCAAATCTGAAGGTTACATAATCAATCAAACAGGCTCACGACGTCCTTTGCTCGTAGTAGGACAGATACCAATCAATAAATTTCTTCACGCCCGCTTCAATGGGTGTAGTTGGAGCGAAGCCGGTCGTTTCCGTCAGCGCGTCAATGTTGGCAAAGGTGCGCGGAACGTCTCCAGGTTGCATCGGCAAAAAGTTCTTCTCGGCCTTACGACCTAAAGCGTCCTCGATACAGGAAATAAGGTGCATAAGCTCTACAGATTGGTTGTTACCGATGTTGAACAACCGATAGGGCGCCTTCGACGTTGCCGGATTAGGCGCGTCTCCCGACCATGTCGGGTCCCCCTCGGCGACATGATCCATTGACCGTAAGATGCCATCGACAATGTCATCAATGTAGGTGAAATCGCGGGAGTGCTGTCCATTGTTAAAGACGTCAATCGGCTCACCTGCCAGTATCTTCCTCGTAAAAATGAACATCGCCATATCTGGCCGTCCCCATGGCCCGTAAACGGTAAAAAAGCGTAGGCCGGTTGTTGGGATCCCGTAGAGATGCGCATAGGAATGCGCCATCAACTCATTCGCCTTCTTCGTTACAGCGTAGAAACTGACAGGATGGTCCACATTGTCATCGACGCTGAATGGCAGACTGGTGTTTGCACCATAAACAGAGCTACTAGACGCGTAGACCAGGTGCTTTACGTCGTAGTGACGGCAACCCTCGAGTATGTTGAGAAATCCCATGAGGTTGGAATCGACATAGGCATGAGGATTGTCAAAGGCGTAGCGCACACCTGCTTGCGCCGCCAGATTGATCACGCGATCTGGCCGATGTGACTCGAACACTGAGTTAACCATTTCCTTCGAGGAAAGGTCGGCACGGACAAACTCAAACCGCTCTTCACGAGATAGCTGCTCAAGCCGCGCCTCCTTGAGACTCACGTCGTAGTAGTCATTCACATTATCGAAACCGACAACAGTCTCACCGCGCGCCAACAACTTCTTGGTCGTATGAAATCCGATAAAGCCGGCAGCACCAGTGACTAGAATACGAGGCATCGATCATCCACTCCGCTCGTGATCCTGAACGCTACTCAGCAGATTTCAGGAGGAACTTTATATCGCAAACGGTGCCACCTGGCTTTAACAAATCATCGAGCTTGTCATTGGCAACCACATCGCGGACTTCCTGATGGCTCACGGCCAACACAACGGCGTCGAACTGCTCATTGGGCAAAGTGTTCGTAACATCGATACCATACTCATGCTTGACCGCGTCGCGATCTGCTAAGGGATCATACACAACAATATCTTTCACCAAATCCTGCAGCTCTGCCACGAGATCAATAACCTTGGTGTTGCGAACGTCGGGACAGTTTTCCTTGAACGTAAAGCCCATCATCAGGACCCGTGCCTCGTGAACAGGTAGTTTGCTTCTCACCAGCTGACGCACAACTTCGTTCGCATAGTGTTGCGGCATACTATCGTTGATCCTGCGGCCAGCCAGGATCATTTCAGGGTGAAACCCAATCGACTGCGCCTTGTAGGTCAGGTAGTACGGATCGACACCAATGCAATGCCCACCAACAAGGCCGGGTGTATAGCGATGAAAGTTCCACTTTGTACCGGCCGCCTCAAGAACCTCGCGCGTCGGTATATCCAGCTGCTGGAACAAAATCTCCAGCTCATTGATCAACGCAATGTTCACGTCACGCTGGATGTTCTCGATCACCTTGGCTGCCTCTGCCACGCGGATGGAACCGGCCTTATGCGTACCCGCTTCAATGATTGATCCATAAACTTGATCTATCAGGTCGGCAGCTTGAGCGGTCGAGCCTGACGTGATCTTCAGAATAGACGGCAGTCGATGCTCAAGGTCGCCGGGATTGATCCGCTCTGGCGAATACCCAACAAAAAAGTCCTGGTTGAATTTGAGGCCGGACTCTTGTTCGAGAATTGGGACGCAAACTTCTTCGGTCACACCTGGATAGACTGTCGATTCAAACACGACATAGTCTCCCAGTGACAACACTTGGCCGACAGTCCGGCTAGCGCTCTTGATAGCGCGCAAATCAGGTTGCTTAGCCTGATCAATGGGCGTTGCGACCGTGACAATATAGAAGTTTTGCTGCGCAATATCGTCAATGTTTGAGGAGTACGTAATTGACTGCGCCCGCGCGAACTCTTCTCCGGTCACTTCCCGGGTTCGATCGAAACCCGCCTGAAGCTCCTTAATTCGCTGCTCGTCAATATCAAAACCGACAACGGGATAGCGGGCAGCAAAATGGACTGCCAAGGGTAATCCGACGTAGCCCAACCCCAATACAGCGATACGCGCTTCATCTGCCCTTAAAATGCCTGCCATTAAAGCCTGCCCCATTTATGCATCGCGTACTGACACTGCCTCGCGAAGCCCTGCAAGTCCGGGCCAGTGATAGGCGAAATATAGCCAAAAGATCAACGCGCAATCGGGTCGCGACACGAACCCCGTGCGAGCCAGCGAATATCGGTACATTCCGGCAATTATCGCACCCTATCTCTGTTCATCGGCCAATGGGCTGAACTTTCCAATCCCACTGACCTAGCTTGAGGACGTCAACACTTGATCACAACCGCTGAAAGCGAAATCAGACTGAGGAACACTAGCCATGAACAAGTATGTCACAGCCCCAGCCATCATTCTCGCAATCGCCACTGTCCTTGCGTCGGGGTCAGCTCAGGCCTTTGATTGCAGGAAAGCCAAAAACTCCGCCGAACATACCGTTTGCGGCAGCTCCTCATTGCGCTATCTCGATGAACAGCTCAACTCGGAATACGGCTACGCCAAGCTCTACACCCGAAGCCATTGGTCCAAGCGACGTCTGGTCAGATCACAACGCAGATGGTTGCGAAAGCGCAATCGCTGCGGCAGAAGCCGGTCCTGCCTCCATCGCGTCTACACACGCCGGCTCGCTTTCCTCGAAAACACTTATCAGAACGGCAACTGAGCATGCACCAGAAGCTATGAGCACTTTGCGCTGAGCGTTCTGCGCACCTTCCCACACGTCACCAAAGCAGTTGGCCCAATGGCCAGCTGCATTTCTTTTCTTGCAGCGTTCATCAGTTTCCAGCACGTTGTCGGCCAATCGATCATTGTTAAGCACGGCAAGAGGCCCACGCGCCAATACAGAGGTTCACCGGAAACAATGGACAGTCTGCATTTCAAGACAGCCAAGGCTTTAGCAGCCCTCATTAAGAGCAAACAGATCAGCAGCACCGAGCTGCTTGAACACTTTCTCACGCGCACAGCGATCCATAATCCAAAACTCAACGCCATCATCTGGATGAACAAAGACGCCGCGATGCAGCGCGCGCGCGAAGCTGATGCCGCCCTGTCACGCGGCGAGGACTGGGGACCATTGCATGGTCTGCCCATGACGATCAAAGAGTCCTACGAGGTCGCAGGTTCACCGACAACCTGGGGGGTGCCTGATCTCAGAGACAACTTCACCGAGACAAGTGCATTGGCGGTGCAACGCTTCGAGGCGGCAGGAGCGATCATCTTCGGCAAAACCAACGTACCGATCCATTTGGCGGATTGGCAAAGCTTCAATGAGATTTACGGCACAACCAACAATCCTTGGGATTTGGCCCTGACCCCTGGAGGGTCATCCGGCGGATCAGCTGCCGCCATGGCTGCCGGGCTCAGTGGGTTGGAGGCCGGAAGCGACATCGGTGCCTCGATCCGGGATCCCGCCCACTACTGCGGTGTATTCGGCCTGAAGCCAACGTACGGCGTTATTCCAACTCGTGGTCAAGCGATGCCCGGTGTTGTCGCTGCTGCTGACATCTCGGTTATCGGCCCATTAGCGCGCGGTGCTGAGGACCTCGATCTCGCCCTCGATGTCATGAGCGGTCCAGATCTGCTCGACCAAGTGGGCTGGCGCTTGGAACTGCCAGAGGCCCCGCAAAAGTCACTGAAAGACTTCCGCATCGCCGTGAAACTCGATGATCCAAACTCGGAAGTTGATACCGCTTACGCGGATGCCCTCCAGTCGCTTGTTGATCAACTTGCTAAATCAGGAGCAACGATCGACGACAAAGCTCGCCCAAACATCGATACGCACCGCCTGCATGAAGTCTACATATCGCTGTTGCGTGCGGCTACTTCGTCCCGCATCCCGGATGAAGAAATGCGGCGCTGGCAAAAAATTGCTGATCGCAACGACGATGCAGATGAGAGCTACCTACAGCGTATGGCGCGCGCCAATACGATCCAACATCGTGACTGGCTCAGGCTTAATAACGAGCGGCATGCGATGCGCTTTGCTTTCGAAGAATTCTTCCAGGACTGGGACATTCTTCTGTGCCCGGCAGCTGCCTCTGCAGCCTGGCCTCATGATCAGGAAGGTGAACGCCATAATCGGACCATTCCGGTCAATGGCAAACAAGTGCCAACGACGGATCAGTTGTTCTGGGCCGGGTTTTCCGGCGTCGTTTATCTTCCTTCGACCGTTGGCCCGGCCGGTATCATCGAGCCCGGTTTACCGGTTGGCTATCAGGCCATTGCCGGACATTGTCGCGACAAGACCGCAACCAAGTTCTCCGAATTTGTAGCCCGAGACATCGTCGACTTCACACCACCACCAGCCTTTCAATAAAAGACTTTCATACTCCAACTTTACATTCCGTGAGTAACACCATGCAGATCATCGATTTGAGCCGCGAGATCCACCATCGCACCCCGACACATCCATCTCACCCGCCCGTCGTGACTTCGGTTTGGAATGACCACAGTGAAATCAAGTCAGCGGGTGACACAAAATTTTCTTCCAAGGCTCTGTATCTTTCATTGAGTGATCACGCAGGAACTCACCTGGACGCCCCATGCCATTTCAACGCTGATCCTGCTGCAGCATCGATTGATCAGGTCCCCCTCGAGAACTGCATCACCGGCGGTCTGTGTCTCGATCTTTCTGTTGCACCGCTTCGCCACGAAATCTCAGTTGAGGAGATGGAAGCAGCCCTGTCAGTCACGGGACAACAAATCGAAGCCGGTGACACCGTCATCATCCACATGGGCGTCAACGCACGTCTCTTTGGCTCGCCGGCTTACCTGCACGATTTTCCCGGTCTCCACGTCGCTGCCGTGCATTGGCTAGCCGACAAAGGCGTCGTGGCATTCGGTGTTGAAGCTATCAGTCCGGCGCCAGAGGGTGAACCAAATTTCAAAGCCCATCTCGCCTGTGCGGAGCGTGGTATCACGCACATCGAATGCCTCTGGAATACTGAGGCACTCGTCGGGAAAGGGCGGTTCAAGTTCATAGGTCTCCCACTCAAAATCCGTGGCGGGACAGCCAGTCCAATTCGTGCTGTCGCCATTCTGGACGAGTGAGAAAAGGAGCCAGACAGTGAACCAATTCACTGCGCCGCGCGACAAAACAAGGGAGAGTACAAACAAATCAGATAGTTAAAGGGTTAAGACAATGATCAAGATCTCCGGCGCCCTCATGGCGTTAGCTAATATCGCCATTACAATCGCCATGCTAGCGGCCATTGCTGCGCATGTACGAAGCGCCAGTGCCCAACGCGAAGGCGCAAACGGCAACGGACGGCTGTAAGAACGAAATCCCTCGTCAAAACAGGATATTGGCAACCGCCGTCCAACTCGAACTGACGCGACATCCGGGAAAGTTACTGCAAAAACGCATCAAAAACTGATCGCCCTATGTCATTCAGGACTAAGAGCCAGAATGCTGAAGCAACCGCTGCTCCGATAATAAACCAGGTAACACGCATGAAGACCCTCACTACAGTCCCGGCGGCTTGCGACGCCACTTGATGCCCGTCTGTCCAATAGCTTGTCCGGTATTAAAGAGCTTTGTCATATAAGCCCTGTCGAAGGGCTCCTTACTCTCTTCATTGAAATCATCTGGAACGGTCGCAAGACGAAACTCGATCTTGTTCTTAATCGCAAATCCATAGAGCTTCAAAATATCCCCGAGTGTCTGTTGTTTGATCAGCGTCGCAATCGAACGGCCTGCAATATCAACGGTCGATGCCTTAACCTTCTTCCATTCCGGGTTAACGTGCGAGTTGACGATGATGTAGAGCCGCCGCTTTGCTTTGTGCTTCAAGGATTTTTCGATGGCGCGGATGTTCGTTTGGATCGGCAATAGGATAGCGTTGTCAGTCGTCCCGCCATCCACATGCATTTCCTGGCGGACCTTGCCATTGACCTTCACGTCGATCAGGACTGGTGGAAAGACGCCAGGAATTGACGCAGACGCCAAAATAACTTTGCGCATCAGTTGCAGCGCGCGCTTGGTGCCTACGGATGCAATCTCGCCCATGTTCCAAATCACCGGGCGTTCGGCATCAAGGTTGGTCGTACCAACAAGTAGTCGACGCCCTTTCTGGTGCTCGGCAGCAATCTCCCGAATCAATGACCGTGTCAGATACTTCGCAATGAGACCCGCAAGTGGATCCGAATTGCCAACAGCTGAACCACCCAACAGACCGGCAAGCACCGCCGGGCGCAAAATGTCTTTGGTCGAATACTTGGTATAGAACTCTTTGAGAACGGCATCGTAACGAGGCCCGAGAAAAGCAAATGGAGCAATCAAGGCCCCCGTGCTCACGCCTGTCACGACCGAGAAATGCGGCCGCTTCCCGCTACCACTCCAACCGTTCAATAGCCCCGCACCGAATGCACCGTCCGACCCACCGCCTGAGATAACCAGCATGTTGTGGACCCGGGGGCGCTTGCGAGCTCCAGCCTGAGCAGCCGCCTTTTGCTGGCTCTCAAACTTTTTGACCATGGCCGGGAAGTTTCTAGGAGCCTCATCCCCCCAGAAGCGGATTTGCTGGCTGTTGAGGCCGACAACGGCTGCCTCATCGACCAGTTGGGCTGGCACCACCTGTCGTACGGATGACGTGGCGCACGCCTGCAGACCGATTGACACTATGCCAATCAGAAACAGTCGATATATTGTTCCACCAACCCGGTTTATCCAACGCGCACTTGGGGAGTTCGCAAACAAAACGCGCATTCCAGCCTCCGCATGCGCTCAATACAACCCCTTTAGGCTTTTGAAAACCGACGAAAAAAAGGCATCGTTAAGGCTGATAACTCGCGAGCTTGACACCAAAGCCGACAAACACCGCCCCTGTCACGCCCTTCAACCAACGCTGAAAACGTCCATTGCTTACAGCCTGGGTTAACCGGGCAAACAGCAGAACAATTAACGTGAACCAAATCAGATTAATTAGGGAGTGTACGACCACGAGGAGAAAAGCCGAAGCAACCGCCTCATTGCCGGTTGGTATGAATTGCGGAAAGGCAGCAAGATAAAACATTGATACCTTTGGATTCAGCGCATTCGTCAGGAAGCCCTCCATAAACGCAGTCCCGAGGTGTACCCTGCGGTGCCCACCAACGGCAGCACTCTCCGCTGTATCTGCTACGGCAGCTTGTCCTTGCCACGCGTCACGTAATGCTTTGAAGCCGAGCCAGCAGAGATAGCCAGCACCAATCATTTTGACAATGAAGAAGGCTTCGGCCGATCGCACGAGAAGCAGCGAGATACCAAAGATTGAAAGTGCGCCATGCAAGTAGAATGCTGCAACGAAGCCAGCGACGTTAGCAAAGCCCGCGCTCTTCCCCGACACCGGAACAGTCTTAGCAATGAGCAGGCCGTTCGGCCCGGGCGACATCACCAGCAACGCAGCGACGACTGCAAACGCAACCACCTGCGACCAATCCATCTCGATTATCCTTCACATTATGAGCCAGCCGGACACCCACCGGTCACGACAAGCGTGACGCCTACGAACTGGCGGCAGCGGCCAGTGCCTCGGGCAGCAATTCTTCAAACAAGTCCATATCTCGGTCCAGGCCGGCACCGATCCTGACACAACGGTCGAGCGGCGCCACTCCCGGCATACGAACGAAAACATCGCGTGCCAGCAGCTCCTGCATGACCTTCTGCGCGTACGCCCCATCGCGCCGGCAGTCAATGGTGACAAAGTTGGTCGCCGACTCAATCGGCAACAACTGATTCTTGCGCGCGACTTCGGAAATCCGCTCGCGCGCGGCTGCAATCTTGCCGACGGTCTCCTTGAGATACTCCTGGTCCTTGATGGCAGCCAATCCGGCAACCTGTCCCAGGCGATTGATACCATAGTGGTTGCGTACTTTCTCAAAGTTGGAGATCACGCTTGCTTCACCCAGACAGTACCCAACGCGGGCACCTGCCAAGCCGTAGGCCTTACTGAATGTCCGGAACCGCATCACCATCGGATTGTCGACGTTGACTGGCGGCAACGCATCCTTCGGCGCTGTATCACAATAAGCCTCATCGAGAACCATTACGGTACCATCGGGCAGGCTCGTCATGGCTTGCTCCAGATCTGCCGCAGACCACCACGTCCCCATCGGGTTATCAGGATTGCTCAAATACATGATCTTGGCCGACTTGGCCTTGGCCTGATCCAGGAGCGCGCCGATGTCCTCTTTGTCATCGCGAAACGCCACCTTGGTCAACTGCCCGCCACAGGCCGCCACGTGGAAATTGAACGTCGGGTAAGCACCGTCAGATGTGATCACGTGATCACCTGGCTCTACAAGCATCCGGTTAGCGAGCCCCAGTCCGCCATCAATACCTTCGATGATCACCACGTTCTCAGGCTTGACTGCGTGGAACTCAGCAATCGCATTCTTCAGGTCGTAGTTATCCGGATCACAGTACTTCCAGTTTTCCTGCGTGGCCTGCTGAACGGCTTCGATAACCTTGGGCGAAGGACCGTAGACACTCTCATTCGCACCAATGCGGGCGCGGAACGGTGCACCCCGCGCGCGCTCCTGCGCTTCCGGCCCGACGAACGGTACGGTAGAGGGGAGTTCTTCGATGATTTTTGTGAAACGCGGACCAGTCATAGAGCAGCTCTTCGGATAACAATTTTCAGATCCGAATGATTGCCCTCAGCAGCGCATTAAAGCAAGCAAAGCTCTGCTAATTCGCGGCGCATTTTCGGGGGCATGTCGGCATAATCACCAGACTCCGTCCCTTCAAGATCTTTTGGCGCATCGTCTGGTTCCAGATAGCGCCAGCCTTGGAACGCCCGTCGCGGAGTGGGCCTGACCGGAACAAGCTCAGGATCTAGAATGAGCAAGCAGCATTTCGTGCCATCAGCCTTCTGGCCATCCTCGAAAGCAACAATGCGCTGGCGCACCTGAATGACACCGCGAATAACCCAGTAGATTGAGCCGCCGTCTAGAACGTCGTCCTGCCGGCGCGGCACCATGCGTGTCGTATGGTAGAGAAAGGGCCTGCCGGTCTCCCGCTTGGTCGTCCGCAGCCGCTCCTTCTGCCAGCGCGCCAGGTCTTCTATGGCGTCTACGCCGACGCACAGTTTGACGATATTGACCGTCACGCGGCCTCCTCGGCAACTAATGAAGCAATTACGGCGCCCTGGCTGACCTGTGCATCAACGGTGACACGAATCTCACCGACCACCCCAGCGCGAGGACTCGACAGAACATGCTCCATCTTCATCGCCTCGACTACTGCGATACTGTCACCTTCAGCGACCTCGGCCCCTTCTTCCACAAATAACTTAGCTACGCGGCCATTGATCGGTGCGCGCACCGCATCCGCCGCATCCTCTTCGTCCACAGCACTTACGTCGTGAACCGGCCAGGACACCGTAATGTGTTGCATATCACACAAAACGTGCGCCTGCCCCGCTTCGGCAATCGCCACGGGAGCCAGGCTACCGTCACCGTCGAAGATGTCTTCGTCAGGTGTCAATGAGCCAATCAACTGAGGCTCCATCCCATTCACAGCGATTGCAAGATTCCGATTCTCCCAGATCAGGCCGACCGTCTGGAGCTGATCATCAACCTGCACCTTGCGCTCAACCGTGCGTGATCCGCCAAGCTGAAACCCATCCATCGTCTCCCATGGGTCGAATTGCTCGGCACCTGGAAACTTATCAAACTCACTTGCGAGCAGAGCGCGTACACCAGCCACGACCGCTCTTGGATCAGGATCACGTTGGACAAGATCATCCAGCCGTTCGCCAATCAGCCCGGTCGAGAAGTTCCCCCCGATGACATCCTCATCTGTCAACAGCGCATGCAGGAAGCCGAGGTTCGTCTTCAGGCCGAGAACCTCAGCATCTTCCAGGTCCGCGGCCAGCTCAGCAATCGCCTCATCACGATCGGTCCCGACGCGAATAATTTTCGCTATTAGGGAATCGTAGAACGGTGAAATGCTGCTACCGGCTTCGACGCCGCTTTCAATCCGCAGACCTTCATCTTCCAAGAGATCAAATTCGTGGATTGTACCAAGTGAAGGCGCAAAGTCTCTCGCGGGATCCTCTGCACAAAGGCGCACTTCAATAGCATGGCCACCAAAAGCAATATCATTTTGCTGCTGCGGCAGCTCCTCACCAGCCGCAACACGGAACTGCCACTCGACCAAATCTAGACCAGTGATTTCCTCCGTGACCGGATGCTCGACCTGCAACCTGGTATTCATCTCAATGAAGTACCAGCTTGCTTCGCCAGAAAGACGGCTTCCCTCAACAAGGAACTCGACGGTTCCCGCCCCTTCGTAGCCGACGCTCTCCGCCAATCGCACGGCGGCAGAGGTCATGTTACGTCGAAGCTCATCCGACATACCAGGCGCAGGCGCTTCCTCGACGACCTTCTGATTGCGTCGCTGCAGCGTGCAGTCACGCTCATAGAGGTGTACGACATTGCCGTGACTATCGCCAAAGACCTGAACCTCGATATGCCGCGGGGTAACGACTTGTTTCTCGATCAGCACGCGCGCATCGCCGAACGCTGCCTGCGCCTCACGCTGCGCACTTTCCAGGTTTTCAGCAAAATCAACAGCGTCCGTGACCAGCCGCATTCCGCGACCGCCGCCACCAGAGACGGCTTTGATCATCACGGGGTATCCGATGGTATTTGCCTGATCTTGCAGCGTGGTCGTGTCTTGGGCCTCGCCCTGATAGCCTGGAACGACCGGCACATCTGCACCAATGGCGATCTCTTTCGCTTGAGCCTTACCGCCCAGCGCCCGCATCGCATCTGAAGAAGGCCCTATAAACTTAATTCCAGCCGCCGCACATGCATCGGCAAACTCTGCATTTTCAGCCAGGAAGCCATATCCGGGATGAATGCAGTCCGCACCAGTGCTTTGCGCAGCACTAATAATCTTTTCAATGTTGAGATAGCTCTCAGACGCCATGCTGCCACCAATGTGCACGGCTTCGTCGGCCATCGCGACATGAAGCGACTTCGCATCCGCATCTGAGTAGACAGCAACTGTTCCAATATCCATCGCACGAGCTGTTCGCATAATCCGGCAAGCAATCTCACCGCGATTGGCAATTAGGACTTTCTGGAGCATGGATCCTGTCTCATGTGAAAGGTGTCGAACGGGCTCTGAGAGCTTCAACGTGCATTGTGTTTTGACGTCACTGAAAACCTTTGACGATCTACGCGAGCCTCACCAGCCGAATTGCTACTGGGCTTTACAAGTTCCGTGATACTGCGAAACGACGGGTGTCCCCAGCAAACCGATGTGCCGCGAATGAACTGCAGGGAATGATCCATCACTGGCGGGTGAGCCATAGATCGTCGTGATATTGAGGAAACCCTCGGTAATCACCTCGAGGAAGTGATTGGCCCCAATAGCCCTGACAATCTTCAAACCGCCCTTTCCATTCTCCGTAATCAATGAAGCCGTCTGCCGGTCAAGTTTAATATCACCGATTTTGAAGGATAGCTTACTGGCACTGTCTTCCTGAAATACGTCGTTTTCGAAGGTATGAACCTTGCCACTCGGAAAGACGCAGCTATAGCCGGTAGCGGCATGGACATGCCCCATCGTAAGCAGGAGCGCGCAACAGCAAACTCCGATCAATCCAGTTACATGTCTCATCGCACCGGTCTCCGATCCCTTACATGCGAAATACGCCAAACTTGCTATCCTCGATCGGCGCGTTGAGCGCTGCCGATAGCGCTAGAGCAACAACGCGTCGTGTCTCCCGTGGCGCAATAATACCATCATCCCATAAGCGAGCCGTCGCAAAGTACGGGTGTCCTTCGGACTCATACTGGTCCCGGATCGGATCCTTGAAGGCATCCTCATCCTGCTCAGACCATTGCTCGCCAGCGGCTTCGATATTGCTGCGCTTGACCGTTGCCAGAACGCTGGCCGCCTGTTCTCCACCCATCACGGAGATCCGCGCATTGGGCCATGTGAACAAAAAACGTGGACTGTAGGAGCGACCACACATGGCGTAATTGCCAGCACCATAGCTGCCACCGGTTATAACTGTAACCTTTGGAACGTTCGCGCACGCGACAGCCGTCACCATCTTGGCGCCGTTGCGCGCAATTCCGCCGGCTTCAGCCTCGCGCCCAACCATGAACCCGGTAATATTCTGCAGAAACAGGAGCGGAATATGCCGCTGACTCGCCAACTCAATGAAGTGCGCCGCCTTTTGAGCAGTCTCTGAATAGAGAATGCCGTTGTTCGCCAGGATAGCGACCGGAATGCCTTCAATATGAGCAAAGCCAGTGACAATGGTCGTCGCGTAAAGCGCCTTGAACTCATCAAATTCCGAATCGTCGACAAGGCGTGCAATCACGTCGCGCGCATCATACTGCGTCATCAAACTGGCTGGCACTACGCCGTCGATTTCATCCGGATCATAGGCCGGTGGTCGCGGTGGCTGTACATTGACGACCGCTTTGTCTGGTGGCCGCAGATGCCCAACGACAGATCGGGCGATTTCCAATGCATGCGTGTCATTGAGTGCATAGTGATCGACAACACCAGACAGGCGCGCATGAACATCAGCGCCACCGAGGTCTTCCGCGCTGACCTCTTCGCCAGTCGCGGCCTTCACCAAGGGCGGGCCACCGAGAAAGATCGTCCCTTGTTTGCGGACAATAATGCTTTCATCAGCCATCGCTGGCACATACGCACCACCAGCCGTGCAGGACCCCATGACCAAAGCAATTTGCGGAATTCCCTCTCCGGACATTCTCGCCTGATTAAAGAAACTGCGCCCGAAGTGGTCTCTATCAGGAAAGATGTCTGCCTGGTGGGGCAGGTTGGCGCCACCGGAATCCACCATATAGATGCACGGCAACCGGTTCTGCCAGGCGATCTCCTGCGCTCGGATATGCTTCTTGACTGTTTCGGGATAGTAGGTGCCACCCTTGATCGTGGCATCGTTGCAAATGATCAGACATTCGCGTCCGGCAACCCGCCCAACGCCAGTAATGATCCCGGCACTATGGATGTCACCGGAATGCATGCCGTAAGCAGCCAGCTGCGACAGCTCCAAAAATGGAGAACCTGGATCCAGTATCCCCATCACCCTATCGCGCGGCAGGAGCTTACCGCGCGTGATGTGGCGTTCACGTGAACGCTCCGAACCGCCGAGCGCCGCCTCAGCGCGCTTTGCGTTGAGGTCCGCGACGAGCGACTCCATGGCCGCTTTGTTGGCCTGAAAGCCCTCGGAGGCTGGGTTAATGTTGGATGCCAGTCTGGCCATGATCTCTCCTGTAACTCAGCGTCACATTAGAGACCTAGGCCATAGTCCGGCAAGCCTGTCTATTGTGTCATCCTCAACACAGTTTATTCAGGCAGCTAAGTGAGTTACGACAATCTGTGATTGTTCTAAGCAGCCGCTGTCACAAGACCAGCCGCAGCAGCAGTCTGGTTTTGTTCCGGCTGAGCGCGGGGCTCACTTTCCAGAACGCCCAGCATTTTGCCAAGTTCGTCAGCGCCGCCAACATAAGCGCCATCAACCCAGATCTGCGGGACGGTGATCGGAGTCTTCGGACCGACGATGGGCTTTACCCGCGCAATCATTTCATAAAGAGCGCGCGGTTGCTTGACGACATCATGATACTCATAGGCAATCCCAGCAGCATCCATGTAGGATTTCGCGCGAACGCAATGGGGACAGCTTTCCTTACCAAATAGATGTGTGCCATCAAGTTTGGATTGCGCAACATGCTCTTTAATGACGGCTTCCGTCAGGATACCGCGATTGAGAGCATAGCCCTGGCTGATGATCTTGCCTTCGACCAGAACGATCGGGGCGTGCCAACCACCCTTCGGCAGAGGCTTGTACCACTCGGTCAGCCAATCACGAACATCCAGCTCAACCGGAATACCTGCGAGATCGGTTTCAAAGGTATCCAGCAGAACGTCCTTGGTCAGCGCGCACTCGCCGCAAGGAATTTTGACCTTGAATGGTCCCCACTTGCCGGCCCAACGATAGAGCGTCACGCGTACCGGTCGCACACCACTTTCATTGCTTTTCTGGCTCATGATCCAGCCTCCCGATTTTCCAATCGACCATCGATTGCTTCTGGAGACTAGATCGCTGTTTGCAGCCGGAATCTCAAATCAAGCTGCCTAAATGGCGTGTGAGTTGCCGTACGGTCTCGTTCACACAAGTGTCAGCAGTTCGTCAGACTGGGGTGGATCATGCTTTGGGTGGCACAATATCTGCGCCTGATTTCTTCCATGCTCCGAAGCCCCCCAGCATATGCGCAACCGGCTTCAATCCCATGTCTTGGGCGGTTTTTGCAGCTAGAGCGGAACGCAGGCCACCGGCACAAAAGAAGATAAACTCTTTGTCTTCCGCAAAGACCGGCTTGTGATAGGGGCTGTCTGGGTCGATCCAGAACTCAAGCATCCCGCGCGTACACCTGAACGCACCTTCAATCTGGCCTTCCCGATCAAGCTCACGCGGATCGCGAATATCGACCAACACAACATTCGGGTCATCTTTGCGGGCTACGACATCCTCTACCGTGTATTCAGTGATTTCCTGCTTGGCAGCGTCGACAAGAGCTTTCGCCCCGATTGAAATTGTTTGAGCCAACTCAATGCCTCCTTGCTATGGCCATGATACGAACCTAAGTGCAAGTTTAGTAAAGGCAATCTAAGTCATTGCCAATCTGGAATGACAAAACCGAACACCGCCGCACTGCCAACGTCACAATGCAATCGTGGTAGAATTCATTGGGCTCAATTGATTCGAACCGGACCGGGACCGCTATCTTGCGCCATCTATCGCTCAGTCGAATGCTGCTGTGCACCGTTGTTGTCGGTTGCGTGAGCGGCTGCGCGTCATCCGGCATTGTGTCCGATATTCAGACCAACACCGTGCCACGACAGGTTTCAACCGACGGGTCCTATCAGTTATCCAAAGACGAGCGCGCCTTGCCATGCAATAAGATCAATGGCCGGATCCAGCTCCGCATCCTGCACCTGCGCCATCTGAATCATGGCGAGCAACCCAGCGCGATCTCGCAATCGATGCGGCAAACCACCAACACCGTTGGAGTCTGGAGTGCGCCGAATTCAGCAGCCGCACCACAGACCCGCGACCGCGATCTTGCTTTGCTGGAAGCCTACAATCGCCGACTCGCAGAGTTGAATTGCCCAACGTTTGACCTGAAGGCGGACCTCGCCAATCGCGACATCAATCACATCCCATCGCCAAAGCGTTGACGCCGATCTTGATTGATGGCCATTCGAAATTCAATTACTTCGGAAACAGCGCGCTTGAACGCCCACTCATCCAGTAGGCGAGTAAGCCGATCCATTCCTTGGCTGCACGATCGACCCGCTTCAGTCCATTTGCCATCATTGAAAACGGGCGCTGCAAATCACCTGGGCCAGCGATGCGATAATCCACTGGGTAAGCATCCACATTAAAACCGACCTGACGGAAAATCCCCATCGACCGTGGCATGTGCCAAGCCGACGTTACCAATAAATAGCGCGAGCCTTTGGCGGGCTTGATGAGGTCGCGCGTGAATACGGCGTTCTCCCAGGTATTCCTGGACTTGTTTTCAACAACGATGCGATCGGCTGGGATGCCAACGTCACGCAAGTATTTGCCAACAGCGCCGCCGGCATCTTTGGCCTTTAGGAATATCGAACCCGCACCGCCCGAGAAGATCACCTTGGCCTGCGGTAACATCCGCGCAAGCCGAACACTCTCACTCAACCGTTCCCCCGCATCAATCAACGCAAGAGTCTGACGGCCACGACTGATGTTTCCATCTTCGAAGCCACCCAAGAAAATAATGCCGTCATATGAGCCAGCTTTCAGATCCTTGGGTCCTGCAAAGCGTTCTTCCAGCGGATAGAGCATCAAGTTGCCAACCGGGCTGAATCCGAGCACGACGATGCCGACAAATCCCAAGATGGCGAGCCTCCGGCCAAGGCTTTGCCATGCCGTCCATGTTTGCAATGCCAGACCAGTGCCAAGCGCAATCAGGCACAGATGCGATGGTGCAATAACGAAGAAAACGACCTTAGAGAGGATATAGAACATACGGACAGCCGCGCCACTCGCTACAATATCAGCATTGAACACTGTACATGTCTGACATTTGGAGCATCAATCAGGCGCGACCACCTCTTTTTCATGGCAATTCAGACACCGAAAGTACTGCACCATACGCAAAAATGGCGCAGCTGAGCTTGCTGCGCTAGTGCATCCGCTCGATCGCCACGGCCGTCGCCTCGCCACCGCCGATGCAAAGCGAGGCGATCCCTTTGTCCTGACCATACCTCTCCATGGCATTGAGCAACGTCACGATAATCCTTGTGCCGGATGCGCCGACCGGATGGCCCAGCGCACATGCACCACCATGCACGTTGACCTTATCATGCGGAATATCGAGATCGCGCATCGCTGCCATGGCAACCACCGCAAAGGCCTCATTGATTTCAAAGAGCCCGACGTCACCAACAGACCAGCCCGTTGAAACGAGCACTTTCTGAATTGCTCCAATTGGCGCTGTCGTGAACCACTGCGGTGCCTGTGCATTGCTGGAAGTCGAAACGATCTTGGCCCGTGGTTTCAGCCCACGCCGCTCTGCCTCGCTCAGCCGCATCATCACGACCGCTGCAGCTCCATCCGAAATCGAGCTGGAGTTAGCGGCGGTAACCGTTCCACCATCACGAAATGCTGGACGTAATGTCGGAATCTTGGCCAGATCCGCCGAGAACGGCTGCTCATCCTGCGTGACTTCTGTTTCGCCTTTCCGAGTTTTGACGCTCACGGATGTCATTTCACTTGAGAACGAACCATCCTCATTGGCCTTCTTGGCCCGTGTCAGACTTTCGACGGCAAAGGCATCCTGCGCGTCACGCGTGAACTGATAGTGCTGAGCGGTGTCCTCGGCAAAAGTGCCCATCAAGCGGCCCTTGTCGTAAGCATCTTCAAGGCCATCAACGAACATATGATCCTGCACCACCGAGTGCCCGAGCCGCTGTCCAGCCCGCATCTTCGGCAGGATGTGCGGCGTGTTCGTCATGCTCTCCAATCCGCCAGCGACGATGATATCAGTCTCGCGTGCGTGCAGTGCGTCGTACGCCATCATCACGGTCTTCATGCCGGAGCCACACATCTTGTTGACCGTCGTACACGGAACCGATTCCGGCAAACCCGCACCGAATGCCGCCTGGCGAGCCGGTGCCTGCCCCTGACCCGCCGGCAGAACACATCCCATCAGGACTTCACTGACGTCCTCCGGTGATATACTAGCACCTTCGACGGCCGCTTTGACCGCAGCTGACCCGAGTTGAGGTGCTGTCAGTGCTTGCAGGGAGCCCTGAAAACTACCCATTGGGGTACGCGCACCGGAAACAATGACGATTGGATCACTTTCGATACCTGACATGTTGGACTTGGCCCTTTTTCTTCAGATCACTACGATATGCTAGACAAGCGTAGGGGGCGCAAAAGAAGGAAGCCCAGAACCGCCGAACATGGACTTCTCAGCCGCGGCAACATGCGGTTACTGCCTTCGCCCCTGACGCAGCAGGTTGCTCAATCGCCACCCTCGCGACGTTCCTTACTTTCTTTACCTTCTTTGACCAGACGATCATTGATCTGGTCGAGATCATGCCGCTCAGCGATAAAATCGATGTGGCCCTGATCGTAGCTCTTGTAATGAAGATCCGCAGCGCGCGCATCGACCCAGTCATCATCGATAATGCTCGCCTTGTAGATCAGATAATGCAGCGCAAACACGAGCCCAGTAATCAGCAAGGGCCACAGCCCCCACCACGGTGGCCCGCTATAAATATTGGCTGCGGTCAGCAACACGTTGAATGCAATGAACGCATTACGATGCCAGGGATAAAACCTCTGGATGAGCGCGAGCGTGCCCGCCCATTGCTCCTCAATGTTTTTGGGAATTCCGGACATTGACCTCGCCTCCAGGGTTTTGAGTTATCCGGATGAACCGGCCGAGCTCCTCAATCCTTCGTCCAGAAATCATAAGGGTTGCGCCGTCCAGTCGGCTTCTGGTCAGGTGGATCGGGCATGTTTGGGTAACTGGCAGCGATCCTGACAATCCTCCAGCTATAATAGACCCAGCCGACCACCACTAACACCATGATGGTTTTGTCGAGAACAGACTGTTTCGGATAGAAACCGTAGACGGCGAAGTACAGCAAAACAGCGATCGGCGCTGTCGCGCAAAAAGCAGCCGCCATCTGGTTTTTCGAATAGCCGAACGCAATCACCATCCAGACCATGAAAAAGGCATAGATTGTAACGCCGACCACGTCGCCATGTGGAAGCTTCCCTGACAACGAAATCACGCCGATCACTGCAAATCCAACCGCCATGAAGAGTGCATAGGCAAAAATCTCGTAGCGCGCCTGCAGCTTGGTCATCTTCTCGGGCGCAGTCGCGTATGGCGTTTTGATCTCGTCGCTGACGTAGCGACGGAACATCTTTTCCCATTCGAATGCCATATCGCCTCCTATGGAGCCCGATCGCCTAATTGGAAATCGCCGAGCGATTCTCGCAGCAAGGATCGTGCCCTGGGTCCATTTTCAGCATGACCCGCAAGCATATACCGCGTCAAAACAAAAAGGGCCAGGAATTGGACCCGACCCTTTGCTTTTGCAATTTGCACTGCTCCCACTAACAACCTTCGCAGAGCAGTGCGAGCCTATTCAGCCGGTTGCTTGGCATTACTCACGGGCGGCGGCGGAGCTTCATCGTCAATCTCGATCCGCTTCTTGCCCTCGATCATGGTTCCAGCCTCTTCGGGCCATTCTAGCGTCATGAGGCTGAAGCGCCGGCTTGGCTCCCCGAACAGCACCAAGAACGTCTGCAACCAGACAGCAAGCCCTGCGAGCACAACTAGCAACAACCCAGCTACTAGAACCGACTTGATGATCCAACGATTAGAAAGACCAACTGTCGACGCCGAAATCTCATTTTGAACGAACGACGTGTAGGCATAGTCGAACGCAAAGTAGGTCGTGATTGCACAGAACGGGATCAGGAAGATCGTGATACCGAGGAACTCAATCCAAGCCTGCTTCCTGAAGTGCAGGTTTTCACGAACAAGATCCACGCGAACGTGCGTGTTGTAGATGTAGCCGTAAGCCAACACCAAAGCGAACAAGCCGGTGTGGAGGTGCCACTGCAGTTCCTGCAAGAGTGTCGATCCAAAAAACTCGCTGACGTTGTTGACCAACCAATACTGCAGCCCGAAGATCATTGACCCATCTTCAGCACGCCACGTCAGCTTGCGGATAATAACATCGAAACAAGTGATCAGGACGAGCGGTACAATCAACCAGGACGCCCACTTCCCCAACTGGTCGACTAACCCGCGCAACTGGTCACTCAATCGGAGTGCCGCGGGCCGATCAGCATCAGTGTATTGCTTGAGTTCACCGTCGGTTTGTTCCGACATGCCGTTCTCCATTCAATTCAGTCGAGTCGATCGCCACAGAACTCGCTAATGAATTTTCACCAGCCAAAGTGCTAACTGCGGATACTTGATGGTCAGGATGAGAGCGCAGAGCTGCAGAATAACGAACGGGATAATCCCGGTATAAATGCTCTGGATCTTCACCTCTCTCGGCGCAATCCCCTTCAGATAGAAGAGTGCAAACCCGAACGGTGGAGTCAGGAACGATGTCTGCAGGTTGATCGCCATTAGGATCGTGAACCAGATCAGAACGTCTGCTTTGGCAACGTGATCACCAAAGTCCAGTGCGGCAACCATCGGCGCAAACACCGGCAGCACAATCAATGTGATTTCAATCCAATCGAGGAAGAAGCCAAGGACGAACGCGATGCCCATCAACAGGAACAGGAAGCCCCAAGAGTCGAGTCCGGCGCCGTGGATCAATTCTTCGACGATGTCATCACCGCCAAGCGAACGGTAAACATAAGCGAAACAAGTCGCACTCACGATGATGAAGAAGATCATCGCGATGGTTCGTGCTGACGTATGACAAACGCCTTGAAGGATGCCGAAGTTCAATCGACCTGCTAGCAAAGCCAGGAGCATCGCACCAAATGCACCAACCGCACCGGCTTCAGACGGCGTTGCCCAGCCCAGCAGGATTGAGCCTTTAATCAACGTGATCAGGAACACCGGTGGGAAGAAGCTCTTCAGCAGTAGCGGCAGCATCTCACCTTTTGGGACCGTCAGTGATTCCGGATCCAATGGCGGCGCCAAAGATGGCTTCAAGGCTGAGACTGTCGCCACAAAGGTCAGGTAGAGCACCGACAGACCAAGACCTGGCACAATTGCCGCCATGAACACATCACCAACCGAGATGGCCAGCAAGTCGGCCATGATGATGAGCATAATGCTGGGCGGGATAAGAATCCCTAACGTACCCGAGGCCGCAATCGTTCCGCACGCGAGGGCATGGGAGTAGCCCTGCCGCATCATTGTCGGCAGCGCCAACGCCGTCATCATCGTCACCGAGGCACCGATAATACCGGTCATCGCCGCCAGGATTGTACCCATAATGGTCACGGCTAGCGCCAAGGCGCCGGGAACGCGCTTCAACAACACCTGCACGCAGTAGAGCAGGTCGTTGGCGATACCGCTTCGCTCCATCATCACGCCCATAAAGACGAATGCAGGAACAGCCACGAGAACAAGGTTCTCGGCAGCGCCACCCCAAATACGCGGCAGGAAGTTGAAATACTCAATCAGTTTGAAGGCATCCATAAAGTAGCCGATCAAACCGAATAGCAATGCGATACCGCCCAGGATAAAGGCGACAGGATACCCAGAAAATAGCAGACACGCGAGCGTCACAAACATGACGATCGGCAGATAGTGCTGCACTTCGTAGTACAGATTTTCTCGGCCCTCAGCATCCAGTCCTGAGACGTAGATCACTGCGACCGCGATTAGCGCAAGGACAACAAGCGAGATGATTGTACCGGTCCACCCCCGGCTCTCGGCTTGTTCTGGAGCGCGTTGCAAATCA
Organism: Hyphomicrobiaceae bacterium; assembly: GCA_965247245.1. Classification (GTDB taxonomy): domain Bacteria; phylum Pseudomonadota; class Alphaproteobacteria; order Rhizobiales; family Hyphomicrobiaceae; genus Tectiglobus. The sequence goes on from CBDFGV010000003.1 coordinate 1,123,514, forward strand.
GCCATTTTCTGGAAACCCTTGGAGTTTTCAATTCCGACGCCAGCATGCCCTAAAAAAACGGCGATCGGATTAGAACAGACTGAAGCGCGCCGCTCTATTGAACGGCGCGCCAGGAGTACAACGTGACTTACTTAAGGTAAGTGCTCTTCAGAGCCTGAGCATCACCCCAAAGCTTGTAAGTCTTACGGAATGCGAGGTAGTCATCAGCCACCTTCTTGAAGAGCGGATCTTTCGCTGCTTCTTCCTTCAAGACGTCAAGCCAAGCCTGCTCGAGGATTGCCAGGTCCTTGTCTTCCCAACGACGGTTGGTAACACCGTACTTGGACTTCATTTCCAGCATGGCCTGAGGGTTCTTAGCTTCGGTTTCAGCGTATGTGTCAACAACACTTTCGCCGAGCGCCAGCTTCAGGATCATCTGGTAGTTCTTTGGCAGACCTTCGAACTCTTTCTTGTTCATGAGAAGCTCAGAGCAAGAAACCTGCTGGTGCCAGCCAGGATAGTAGTTGTTCTTAGCGATCTGGTAGAAACCAAGCTTGATGTCGATTGTCGGCATCGAGAACTCAGTCGCGTCGATCACGCCCTTTTCAAGAGCTGGGTAGATGTCAGCACCAGCGAGAAGCTGAGTTGACACACCAAGCTTTTGCATCACCTTGGCGCCGAGGCCAAAGAAGCGCATCTTGATGCCCTTAAGGGACTCAACACCGCCCTTAATTTCGTTCTTGAACCAGCCGGAAGTTTCCGGCCCGATGCAGAAGCTGTCCCACGCGATCAAGTTGTGCTGAGCATAAAGCTCGTTGCGCATCTTGTCGCCGTTACCGAAGCGCTTCCACGCCTGGTATTCACCGAAGCCTGGGCCGAATGGCACAGCTGTGAAGAATGAAGCAGCTGGGAACTTACCTGCGTGGTAACCAGGTGTTGTCCAGCAAGACTCGACAGAGCCCTTAGAAGCTGCGTCGAAGCACTCAAGTGCAGGAACGAGAGCACCTGGCTCTTCGAACTTGATCTGGAACTTGCCGTCAGTTGCTTCTTTAACGTTTGCAGCGAAGCGAGTGCCTGACGTACCGAGGTGCGGCAGCGACGAGCCGAACGCACTCTGCATTTTCCACTTAACACGCTTCTGCGCAAAGCTTTCAGTTGCCGGAATAGCAACGAATGCAGCACACGCTAGTGCGCTGACTACAGTCTTGAGGCGCATATAACCCTCCGATCGGTTTCCTCCAATCTTCCAAATGGGTGGTGGCAACGGCTCTCGCTGTTTTTATGTGGCCGCCTGATCCACTTGCCTGGCAAATTCGTAGGTTGCCAGACTGCTCATGTCCCGTCCTTGGAAGATCCCTACCAAAGTATAGTAGGGCCCTTACGGTGCCACGCTGAGTCCGAGTTGTCAAAGGTATTGCCGAGAAAGTTACTAACTCTGCAGCAACATAGCCCTGGTGAGTTGACAGCATGGTAAAGATTCGGCTTGCCGCATCGCGTGCGCACAAAAAACAAGCATCGACCCAGCGCCTTACGTGTAAACCTTAAGACTTGCTATGCCGTCCTGTCGAAAAGCTGGCGGCCAATAAGCATACGCCTAATTTCACTTGTCCCAGCGCCGATCTCATAAAGCTTGGCATCGCGTAGCAACCGCCCGGTTGGACTGTCGTTGATGTACCCATTGCCACCGAGCAGCTGGATCGCATCAAGCGCAACCTGGGTCGCTTTCTCAGCTGCGATCAGGATTGCACCAGCCGCGTCTTCTCGTGTCGTTTCTCCCCGATCGCAAGCCTTGGCGACCGCATAAACGTACGACCGACATGAATTCATCGTCACGTACATGTCGGCAACTTTGCCCTGCACCAACTGGAACTCGCCAATCGGCTGGCCGAACTGCTTGCGCTCATGAATGTAGGGAAGAACAATATCCATTGCCGCCTGCATGATTCCGAGCGGGCCGGCAGCTAGGACCGAACGCTCGTAGTCAAGACCGCTCATCAAGACATTTACCCCACGGCCAACTGCTCCGAGAACATTCTCCTCAGGAACTTCGCAGTCCTCGAAAACGAGCTCGCCGGTGTTTGAGCCTCGCATTCCGAGCTTGTCCAGCTTCTGTGCGACTGAAAATCCTTTGAACCCTGTCTCAACAATAAATGCGGTAATGCCTCGCGGGCCGGCATCAGGATCCGTCTTGGCGTAAACCACGATGACATCACCTCCCGGCCCGTTGGTAATCCACATCTTGGTGCCATTCAGGATGTAACGATCGCCCTTCTTCTCTGCACGCAACTTCATCGAGACAACGTCAGAACCGGCCCCCGGCTCAGACATTGCCAAGCCCCCGACATGCTCGCCGGAAATCAGTTTTGGTAGATACTTGCGCTTTTGTTCCTCGCTGCCGTTCCGCCGGATTTGATTAACGCAAAGATTGGAGTGCGCTCCATACGACAAACCGATAGCCGCAGAACCACGCGACAACTCTTCAACGGCGATACAGTGCTCAAGATAACCCAATCCCGTGCCACCGAACTCTTCTTCAACCGTTATCCCATGAAGCCCAAGCTCACCCATCTCAGGCCAGAGATGCCGCGGAAACTCATCCGTCCGGTCAACCTCATCAGCGATGGGAGCAATTCGGTCCGCCGTGAACGACTGCACGGTATCGCGCAGCTGGTCTGCAATATCACCGAGGTCGAAATTGAATGTCTGCATTGAATTGGGGATCATGGCGTTGACCTATTCTCGACTGAAACCGATGAATGCGCAGAACACGCTTAATCTGAGTGGCCGTCAACATGCATCATCGTCACCAGGCTGGTCAGCACGTGTTTTTCGGTGCCGTCTTGGATATCGAAGACGTCTCCGGTGCAAATCGACAGCGTCTTGCCTGGCTTCAGAACGCGCCCCCTCGCGACGAGCTGAGTACCGCTAGCCGGCCGCAGAAAATTGACCTTGAGCTCGGTTGTGAGAACGCCAACATCCTCGGGAGAAACCGTCAGTGCCGCATAACCAGCAGCAGCATCTGCGATGGCTGTCAAAACACCGCCGTGGACAAAGCCATATTGCTGATCCAACGACCGATTGCGCGGCAACACAATGTCGACGGCGCCAACCTTCACGTCGCCCAGTTGGGCGCCAATTGTGCTGACAAAGGCCTGCTTCTCGAAACTCTTCAGAATGCGTGTCGCTGCCGCCTTCTCCTCCGGCGTCAAAATGCTCATGTAATCCCCACCGTTTGTCGCCTTACATCACCCGATCAGGCCAGGGCCTGAACCAATGCGCTGTTCTAAAACACTCACCAAGCATGAATGATATGACATCGGCAGAAGCAGGCTGACGATGTGCCAAGAAAGCGCTTCCCGCGCCATTCCGGAACACCGACCCGCCTGGCACAAATGAAAGTGGAACCATGACAGACCGACCCTCAATGATACCTTGGCCTCCCATCTTGCTGGCCTGCACAGTTGCGGCGGCCATGATCATTCCACGGTTCGTGCCGCTGGCTTGGCCCGGCGTCGATGACATCGCGGCACGGATCGTTGGCTTATCAATCGGTGTTGGTGGAATCATATTGATGGCCTGGGCTGTGTGGACGCTACGGCAGGCCAAAACAACAGTTATGCCGAATCAGGCCGCTGAAACCCTGGTCACGAGCGGACCATACTGGCGCTTTCGGAACCCCATCTACATTGCTGACGTTATGTTACTTCTGGGTATGGCAGAGTTAACAAAGAACATCTGGTTCGCGATCGGCGCAGCAATTTTCGCTGTTTTGGTGACATGGCTCGCAATACTGCCAGAAGAACGCCATCTGGAGGCCCGGTTTGGCGACGATTATCGTGAGTATAAGCAACGCTCACGGCGCTGGCTGTGAACAAATGTTTTCTTGTTTTTTCAAGGGTTTTCAGAGCCCAAACCTTGGAATCGCCCTAATCAATCCCCTTGTACATCAGTAGGTGCGAGCGGAGGTCAAAATGAAGTCGCCTGTTTTGCAAATGATGGGAATGTGTGCGTTGGCATCGAGCATGCTGACTACGACAGCGCATGCCCAAAGCAGCTATCGCGATGCCATTGCTGACCTGCTGAATTCAAACAAACAGGCGCCAACCCAATTGGCGCAATCCGGCAAAGCCACAACCAGTCAGACTGGCGAAGCCCGAAAGCAGGCCAGGGATCCGCGCGAAGGCGACAAGGAATACGAGCAAGCCAAACGGTTGATGCAGGCCATCGATGCGATTTTGGCCGATGCCGCAGACCAGCGCACGGCTTCGCAGAAGCTCCCTTCAAAGGATGATTTTCTCCTCACACCGCTCTGGACAGAAACCAAGGAAGACCGTCAGCAGCGCATCCAAGAACTGCTTGATGCAGCGCTTGGTATCGTCACCGATGTTCCTGTCGTTGATGTTCAAAAACGCATCGAACAGCGCCGCAAATCCATTCGCGAACTGGAAGACAGCATCGTTCAGCTCCGCGAAAAGCAGCTGACGGCTCCTAAGAGCTCACTCCTGCCCGGCGTCATTGCTGACACGGTCGATAGCCTCGGTGATCAGATCAAGGACTCGGAAGAGCGCATCGCAAAGAACCGCGATGATATCGAAGCAGCAAAGGATGAAATCCGCCAAGCCCTCGCCAAGTCCGGCCTCAAGATGTCAGTCGAACAGGTTGATCTGTTGCTCGGTGGCGTCCTGTCGGGCGACCTCGTCCGGCTTGTTGCTGTTTTCAATTCGGCCAAAATGATCGATCAACAGCTTGGCAAGCGTATGGCCGCAACAGGCGAGAACATGAAAGCCGCCCGCAAGTACTTCGCAATGCACGCGGCGCTATTCGCGATGCTGGTCCATGCGCAAGACAGCGTGATTGAGAAAATCGACACGAAATACATTCCAAAGCTGCGTGCGATTATGAAGGACCTCCGCACCGCGCGCCGCCGAACCCAGAAGCTGCTGCGCGGCAACAACCGCGCTGACCAAAAGCGCATTCTAGAATCGAACCTGCGCAGTCAGGCATTGGCCGAAAAAGCCGCCAGAGGATATGAGCGCTATCTCAAGCAACAGCGCGAACAAGTTGCTCAGGCGCGCCGTCGCGCCGCACGTGACCTGTCGATCGCCGACAACACCTATGAAACAGTTGAGGCGAGTTTCCAGCTGCGCAATCTGATGCAGAACACGAAGTCTACTTTCGAGGCCCTGCAGAAGCTAGAAGCACCGACGTTCGAGCAGATCTTCAAGAACGAAGAACTGCGCCGCGAGTTCGAAAATCTGACCAAGAAGCTTGAAGTCCCGACAAGCTGATCGGGACTTCCGCAGTCTCATCAGATTTCGTCAGGCGCTTTGCGCAAGCGTTGTGTCTGCAGCCGGCTTGTAAGAGCCACCACCCGGACGGAACTCCGGCATAACCTCATTAGCAAACAGGTCCATTGAGCGCAGGATCTGCTCCTGCTTCAGATCCCCAAACCAGAAGCTCGCATTGAAGTGGTTGATCCCCATCGCTTCGCGCAATCGGCCAAGTTTCTCAACGCATTGTTCCGGCGTCCCCATCACGAAGTAGCGCTCAAGCAGCTCCTCGGTTGATGGTTCGGTATCAAACGGAACGGCGATGGCATGTCCCTTCTCGACGCGCTCTAGGCCCTGCCGCAGGCTCAGCGTCACGCGCATGTTCCAACGCGCTTGCTCGACAATCTCCGGCAACTCCGATTCATCGGTCGTCACGTAGACCGGACGCTGCGTGCTGATCTTGGTGTTGGAGGACGCGTTGCCTTGGGCAACAATTTTGTCAAAGCTCTTACGGAACTCTCTGAGCCGTTCGATTGGCACTCCGAATCCGCCTGATACGAGATTGAAACCACGCTTCGCCGTCGCAATGATGGACTCTTCAGATTGTCCGACAACCCAAATCGGCGGATGCGGATCTTGCACCGGCGTCGGGAACACAGAAGTCTCGCCAAATTTGTAGTGCTTGCCCTCATAACCGAACGGCTTGCCCTCGAACGCCTTAAGTAGGATATCGACCGATTCCTCGAAGCGCTCGCGGCTTTCTGCAAGATCATGGCCGAGGCGCTCAAACTCGTAGGGCTGATATCCTCGTCCCAACCCAACATCCAGCCGCCCACCGCTCAAGATATCTGCTGTTGCAATCTCTTCCGCCACGACAAGTGGATGATGCAGTGGCAAAACCACGACGGCCGAACCAACACGAATTCGCTCCGTCTGGCTCGCGAGATGCATGGCATACATCAACGGGCGCGAGAGATAGCCATAGGTGGAGAAATGATGCTCAGCACACCAAATGCTGTCGAAGCCCAAACGATCTGCCGTCTTTGCGATCTCAACACCGCGCTTGAAGACAACCTCATGGCTTTCAGCATTAGGTGACTGCAGGAGCAAGAATGTTCCAAATTCCATCTGCCATCCTCTCGTATCGCATGGAGTGCCATCGACTGCATCGAGCGGCACTTGCACCACAAACTAATCCCTTTGAAGAGGGTGGCAGAGAGCTCCAACGAATGCGATCCAATCTCTGATATCGAAAGCGAAGACTGCCAGCCGATCAAGTCCGGCGATACTGGATGAAGGGGCTTTTGTTCGCCACCTGATCGTAGAGCGCACGTCCACGATAATTGAACTCCTGCGTCGCCCAATACGTCCGCGTACAATTTCGCTTATCAGCCTCCTCGTACGTCGCCTCGATCAGCTTCCGGCCGACACCTTTAAGACGCCGGTCCGGTGCAACGAATAGATCCTCAAGATAACAGTAGTGGCTCGGCGACCAGGTCGAACGATGGAACAGGATGTGCGCCATGCCAATGGGCACATCATCCGCGTCAACGGCAACCAGACCGATATGAAACTGTGGATCATCTCCCATCAACCGTTCCCAGGTCATCTGGATCATTTCATCGGTGAGGCTGGACTTGTAGAATTCAAGGTAACCACGGAACAATGGTTCCCAAGCTTGGCGATCCTTCTCAGCCAATGCGCGAACGGTAACGGTCATAGCTCTCACCTCGACTTCTGCGGGTTCACTGGTTACGGATGTGTAGCAGTTAAGACGCCAGCCTGAAACATTGTCGACTGGCGATTGCCCGGAGGTTTGGTGATGGCAGTAGCAGAGACACTTCCACGACGTAAACTCGGGCGAACCGGCCTCACTGTTTCCGCACTCGGCTACGGCTCAGCACCAATTGGCGACATTTATGAAGTACTCGACGACAAGACGGCCATTGCGTCGGTCGAAGCAGCGATCGATGCCGGTGTGACTTTGTTCGACACCGCTCCCCTCTATGGCCAAGGCAGTGCCGAGCATCGCGTCGGTACCGCATTGCGAAGAAACTTGCCACCGGAGCTTGTTCTCTCAAGCAAGATCGGGCGACTGCTCAAACCGGCTCCTTCGGGCCGCACCAAGACCTCCCGCTTTGTCGGCGGGCTCGAGTTCGATGTTGAACACAATTATGGCTACGACGGCGTCATGCGCTCGCTGGAGCACTCACTTTTACGCCTTGGCCTCCCGAAACTCGATATCCTGCTGATCCATGATGCTGATCCGTGGGCCCATGGACCAGAGAACGGACCCAAACGCTACAAGGAAGCGATGGACGGCGGTTACAAGGCGCTCGATGAGTTGCGATCAAGCGGCATGATCAAGGCGATCGGATTTGGGACCAACGATCCGACCTACGCAGCAAAGTTTCTGCGGGATGGTGACTTCGATTGCTTCCTTATGGCTGGGCGGTATTCACTTCTAGAACAACCGGCCCTGGCCGAGGTTTTGCCTCTCGCAGTCGAGAAGAACGTCGGCGTGATGTTGGGCGGTGTATTCAACTCGGGCATACTGGCAACCGGTCCCATTGACGGTGCACGATACAATTACCTGCCCGCACCACAGGATATTCTCGACAAGGTCCGCCGAATAGAGCGTGTCGTCACGTCTTACGACATCTCTCTTGCAACCGCGGCGATGCACTTCTGTCTTGGGCATAGCCAGATATCATCACTGGTCCTTGGCGCAGTGACACCACAAGAAGTCAAAGCCAATGCGGGTGCCATTGCCACGCAAGTCCCCGCTGACCTCTGGCAGGAGCTCAAGTCGGAGAAGTTGTTGGATGAGGCCGCACCTGTTCCGACCTAGACCTAACCCCAGTGGATCGTCTTGATTTCTTGATAGTCCTCAATGCCGGCGATACCACCTTCTCGACCATTTCCGGATTGCTTATACCCGCCAAAGGGAGAACCGTAATTGTAAGCCCCTCCGTTGACGTGCACGGCGCCAACACGAAGCTTCGCAGCAACCCTTTCTGCGCGTTCACGCGATCCGGTCTGGACAAAGCCGGCCAACCCATAGGGCGTATCATTGGCCATCGCGATCGCCTCCTCCTCCGTATCGAATGGCATGATGACCAGCACAGGACCGAAGATTTCCTCGCGCACAATCCGCATATCAGAATTGACGTTGGCAAAAACCGTCGGTCTTACAAACCAGCCCTTCTCAAAACCCTCTGGTTTTCCCAGTCCACCAACCAAAAGTTCTGCGCCTTCATCAATACCTGCACCAATGAGGGCCTGTACCCGATCATACTGGATCTTGTCGAACAGCGGACCCAGATGGTCACCTTCAACCGTCGGATCACCCACGCTTGTTTGCTCGGCAGCAAGCTTGGCAAGTTGTAGGACCTTCTCATAGCAGGATCGCTCAACCAACATGCGCGTCGGCGCATCGCACGATTGCCCGGTGTTCAAAAAGCACTCCGCAACACCTTGGCTCACGGCCACCTCAAGCTCGCAATCAGCAAACACAATGTTCGGAGATTTCCCACCCAATTCCAGCGTAACCCGTTTGACCGTGTCAGCTGAATCTTTGGTGACCGCCGTCCCGGCGCGCGTCGAGCCAGTGAATGACATCATTTGAATATCGGGATGCCGGGACAGGGCTGCGCCAACTTCGGGCCCATCACCGTGGATCAAGTTGAATGCACCTGGAGGAAAACCAGCTTCATCAATGATCTCGGCATAGATCGTAGCCGACAGCGGCGTGTGCTCTGACGGTTTCAATATACAGGTTGCACCGACCGCGAGCGCGGGTATCACTTTCAAGGCGATCTGATTAATTGGCCAGTTCCATGGCGTAATCAAACCGCATACACCTATTGGTTCACGCACAAGGACATCGCCGTTCGGCAATTCTTCGCGCTCATCCTGTTGTTGCAAGGCCGAGATGAATCCTTGCAGATGACCAACCGCGGCATCCGCCTGCATCTCGCGCGCAAAGGAGATTGGCGCACCCATCTCCAGGACCATCGCTTGCGCCATATCCTCAAGCCGCCGCTGCGAAACATCTAGCAAACGTTGAAGCCGCGCCAGCCGTTCTTCTTTGCTGGAGCTCATGTCGGCTTCAAAAGCTTGCTTCGCTGCGGCCACTGCGGCTTCAACATCCGCGTTATCAGCAAGAGTAATCGACCCAAATTGTTCCTCCGTTGCCGGATTGAGAACCGGAAACGCGCGCTCTGATGACGGCGCAACCCAGCGGCCGCCGATATAGTACTTACCGAGGTTGCCGATCAGCTTTTCCATGCCTAACCCCTGTTGACCAAAACTTCCGCACCTGCCACTTCCGGCTCGTCATCGACCATCTCAGCCGGGAACCCTGGCGCAAGAATGTCCAGACCGGTAGCCTCTTCCAAGCGGCGAATAATATTCGGCGACAGCTCTCGCGAACCGAAACGCTTCTCACCGTCCTTGAATATCTCAATCATCTTGGGATTGATCTCCAGCGGCACACCGGCTCGATCCGCAATCTCCTGGAACAGGCCAATGTCCTTGGAGACAAGATCCATTGTGAAACTGATGTCGCGCGAGCCGTTCAAAATCACCTGGCTTTCGGTTTCGTGAACGAAAGAAGTGCCCGATGAAATTCGGATCGCCTCATATGCTGTTCCAAGATCCATGCCGGCTGCCTTCGCGGTCACTAAGGCCTCGCAGCAGGTGATCAAATTCGCTGTGGCGAGATAGTTGGTAATCACCTTCAAAACCGATGCCGAACCAAGCTCCCCGGTATGAAGGACCCGCCGCCCCATGGTCGTCAGAAGCGGAAGCATGCGCTCGAACACCTCACGCTCGCATCCAGCGAATATCGAGATATTGCCAGTCGCTGCGCGGTGGCATCCGCCGGACACCGGGCAATCAACGGGATCAGCCCCCCTTGCCTGAACCAACGCGCCGAGTCTTTTGACCTCAGCTTCATCCGTCGTCGACATCTCAGCCCAGATCTTCCCAGCGCTCAATCCCTGCAAAACTCCGTTCTCACCCTCCAGCACCTCAGCACAGATCACTGGACTTGGGAGACAGGTGATTGTGACATCGCAGATTTCCGCGAGTGCCGCAGGCGTCTCAGCCCACCCCGCACCGGCTTCACGCAAACCTTGAGCGGCTTCCAGGTTGATATCGTGAACCGTGAGATCAAAGCCGTTGCGCAGCAGACTGCCAGCCAACTTGGCGCCGACATTCCCCAAGCCGATGAAGCCAATTTTCATGATGATATCTCCCCCGTTTCACATGCGAGCCGGTCCCCAGTGATTTACCCTTAGCCGGACAAGCGCAATATCTGTTTTACAGATGCGACCTAAAACGTGATGATCCGACCTACCGCAAAGAAGACGATGGGAGAGCAAACAATGGCGATGACCGATGTACAGCAGGGCGCCGGTGACAACATTGCTGAAACTTATAACCGCGATGGTTTCGTTTTCCCAATTGATGTCGTGCCGAAGGAAGAGGCCGAGGCTGTCAGGGCCGATCTCGAAGCCGCCGAAGCCGAACTCGCCAGTGACCCGGAGCGCCTCGCCCTGTTACGCTCGTATCCCGCACAGCTCCTGCCATCTTTCGACAAGCTTATCCGCAACGAAAACTTGATCGCCGCGGCATCGAAGGTCCTCGGACCAGACCTGATGGTTTGGAGCTCGGGCCTGTTCATCAAAGAAGCAAATTCACCGAAAATTGTGAGCTGGCATCAGGACCTGACCTACTGGGGTTTGGATGATGCGGAAGAGACAACATGTTGGGTTGCACTCTCGCCCGCAAACACCGCAAGCGGCTGCATGAAATTTGTCCCGGGCTCTCACAAACAAAAGCTGGTCGCACACAACGATACGTTCGATGACAATAATTTGCTCACGCGCGGCCAGGAGATCGCCGTTGATGTCAACGAAGAGGATGGCGTCCCGGCGGAGTTAGAAACCGGTCAGGCCTCAATGCATCACGGCCACCTCTTTCATGCATCAGGCCCAAACACCACCGACGACCGCCGCATTGGCTCAGCAATCCGCTACATCAAGACCTCTATGAAACAGATGACCGGTGATAAGTCGCTTGTCTCACTCGTCAACGGCGAGGATCGTTACGGCCACTTCAGAATCTCTGAACCACCGAAGGGCCGCCTGCTCGCCGAAGACTTCGAACTCTGCCGCCAGGACGCGGACATTAAGCGCCGTGTGCTCTACGCGGGCGCCGACCCTGAGCAGAAAGGCAAGAGATACTAGCCAACCAAATCCAACTTCCGGACTGGCCCGTCATCAGATGTGCAACGCGTGGCCCAAGGTCCTGAGGCATGCTTCATGGAAGCCTTCGCTCAAAGTTGGGTGGGCATGGATCGTGCCTGCAATATCATCAACGACCGCCCCCATCTCGATCGCCAGGGCAAAGGCCGCGGACAACTCGGATACGCCAACGCCGACAGCTTGCAATCCCAGTATGACGCCATCCTCCGCTCGCGTCACCACGCGCACAAACCCGTCATCACGCTCCATTGTCATTGCCCGGCCATTAGCCTGGAACGGAAATGAAACAGCTCTCGCCTCGACCCCAGTGGCTTGGGCTTCTGCTTCAGACAAGCCGACCGTGACAATCTCCGGATCCGTGAAGCACACGGCCGGGATACAGACCTTGTCCCAGCTGCGGTTGTGACCGGCGACAATTTCCGCCACCATCTCACCCTGCGCCATGGCCCGGTGCGCCAGCATCGGCTCCCCCGTGACATCACCGATCGCATAAACGCCGCGCATCGATGTCTGACACTGATCATCGATCTGCACAAACGCGCCGTCCATTGTCAGGCTGAGTTCCTCAATGCCAACACCCTGCGTGCGCGGTCTGCGCCCGACAGCAATCAACACCTTGTCCGCGGCCAAGGCTTGTACGCCGCCTTGCTGTTCTTCAATTTCGAGCGTGCCTGCGCTGAATTTCTGCGCGCGCGCGCTCGTCAAAATTTCACCACCAAGTGAAGCAAACCGCTTTGCAACCGGTGCAACCAACTCGGCATCGTACTGCGGCAACACACGTTCCTCAGCCTCGACGATCGTTACATGCGAGCCAAGCTTGGCGTAGGCTGTTCCAATCTCCATGCCAATGTAACCGCCGCCAACGACAACAAACCGTTGTGGGATCTCGGGGAGGCTTAAGGCCTCGGTTGAGGAAATCACATCGCCACCAAACGGAATAGCGGGTAGCTCAAAGGGTGCCGAACCGGTCGCAATGACAATGGTTTCAGCCCGCACCCGGGTATCTTCAGTCTCGCCCGCGACGATCACCGTCTTGCCATCTATGAAGCGCGCCCGCCCGCGGACAACTCTGACCTTGGCTTTCTTAAGTAGCCCGCCGACGCCCTTGGTCAAGCGGTTCACAATGCCGTCTTTCCAATCAACCGTCCGAGCAAGGTCGATTGCAGCATTGCTTGCGGTAATCCCTAACGGCGACTCCCCGCCAAACTCTGTAACCTTGTGAAACTCATCAGCGGCGTGGATCAGTGCCTTAGAGGGAATACAGCCCACGTTTAAGCAGGTTCCCCCTAAATCTGCCTCATCGACAATGACAGTATCGATACCCAACTGCCCAGCGCGTATGGCACAAACATATCCACCGGGCCCGGCACCGATGACAAGCAACTTGCATGAAACGCTGTCCATGGCTCAGCTCCCCACAAACAACATGGCAGGTCGCTCCAGGAGCGACTTGAGTTTCTGAACAAACACGGCGGCATCCCAGCCATCAATAATCCGATGATCAAAGCTGCATGACAGGTTCATCATCTTGCGCGGCATGAATTGCTGGCCATCCCACCAGGGCCGCACAGCAATCTTGTTGATACCAACAATCGCCACTTCCGGATGATTGATGATCGGTGTTGTTGCAATCGCGCCAAGCGGTCCCAATGAGGTAATCGTAATCGTCGACCCGGAAAGGTCATCTCTGGCGGCCTTTCCATCACGTGCCTCGGATGACAGGCGCAGGATCTCGTCAGCACTATCCCATAGCGAATGCGCTTCGGCGTGGCGCACGACCGGAACAACGAGACCGTTCGGTGTCTGTGTTGCGATCCCGATATGAACACCGCCGTACTGATGGATGACCCCGGCTTCATCGTCGAAGTGCGCATTGAGTGCTGGTTGCTCACGAATAGCTTCGACAATTGACTTCATCACGAACGGAAGGATCGTCAATTTGGAACGCGAACCCTCATGGGTTGTGTTGAGTTCAGCGCGAAGATCCTCAAGGTTTGTGACATCGACTTCTTCAACAATGGTGATGTGTGGAATCTTCGCCTTGGCCAGCGCCATCTTCTCGGCAATCCGGCGGCGCATACCAACAACCTTGATCTGTTCGACTTGCAGGTTCTTACCTGGCTTTGCGCCGTTGGCCGAAGGTGCACCATTTTCGATAAAGGCCGAGAGATCGTCGTGTGTAATGCGTCCGGCCGGCCCGGACCCAACAACAACCTGCAAGTCGACGCCAGCTTCTCGTGCACGCTTACGAACCGATGGCGCCGCCAGCGCACGACCGCCTGCTGGACCTGTTTGGGTAGCCGTGCTTATCGGCCCCGCCTCGGGCGCGGGCGATGCAGCTGCAGGTTTTTCAACTCCGCCGTCGGGCGCGCTAGCCTCAGGCTCCGCCTTTGCAGGGGCGGCCTCAGTTGTAGGTTCTGGTTCGGAAACCTTCGCCCCCTCGGCCTCAGCGGAGACATTGCCTTCACCATCGACTTCCAGCCGAATGAGATCGGCGCCAACGGCAACAGTTTCTCCGATATCTGCGCCAAGCCACAGCACCTTGCCGGAAACAGAGGATGGGATTTCAATGTTCGCCTTGTCGGTCATCACAGAGGCAATGACATCATCCTCTCGGACGACATCACCGATTGCGACGTTCCACTCTATGAGCTCCGCCTCGGCGATGCCCTCGCCAACGTCAGGCAGTTTAATCGCGTAGACTCCCACCTACTCCTCCATCACTTTGCGAAGGGCGCGGGCCAATCGATCCGGACCAGGAAAGTAGTCCCACTCCTGCGCGTGCGGATAGGGCGTGTCCCAGCCGGTCACACGTTCAATGGGCGCCTCCAATGAGTAGAAACACTCTTCCTGAACGACTGCGGACAGTTCAGCGCCAAAGCCTGATGTTCGCGTCGCCTCATGGACGATGACGCATCGTCCCGTTTTGCGCACCGATGCAGCGATAGTTTCGACATCCAATGGGAGTAGCGTTCTGAGATCGATGATCTCACCATCCAAGCCGGTTTCTTCCAGCGCGGCCTCAGCCACATAAACCATCGTCCCATAAGCTATGATCGTTACATCGCGACCCTCTCGCCGAACCGCGGCTTTGCCGAGTTCAACGGTGTAGTGACCCTCAGGAACCTCACCGGAAGGATGGTCCTTCCAAGGCTTGAGCGGTCGATCGTGATGCCCATCAAACGGTCCGTTGTAGAGCCGTTTGGGCTCAAGAAATATGACCGGGTCCGGACACTCGATCGCCGAGATCAGTAAGCCTTTGGCGTCATAAGGATTGGATGGGATTACCGTCTTCAGACCTGAGACGTGCGTGAACAGCGCTTCGGGACTTTGGCTATGGGTTTGGCCACCAAAAATTCCACCACCTGTCGGCATACGGATCACAACCGGACACGTGAAGTCACCAGCTGAGCGATGCCGGATGCGTGCCGCTTCTGAGACAATCTGGTCATAGGCCGGATAGACATAGTCGGCGAATTGAATCTCAACGCACGGTCGCATGCCATAGGCTGCCATTCCGATAGCCGCGCCAATAATCCCCGACTCACTGATTGGTGTATCGAAGCAGCGCTGCGCACCATACTTCTTCTGCAATCCCGCAGTGCAACGGAAAACGCCACCGAAGAAGCCGACGTCCTCGCCAAAGACAACGACACGCTCGTCCCGCTCCATAGACACGTCGTGCGCGCTCTGGATGGCCTCAATCATCGACATGCGGGTTGTAGTCATGACCTAGAACCCCGCTTCTTGACGCTGTTTGACGAGATGCGGCGGCATCGTCTCGTAGACTTTCTCAAACATATCCCGCGGCGACGGAGGCGTCCCGGAATTCAATGTCCCGTTAGCCTCGGCTTCCCGCTGTGCGGTTTTTACCTCATCCATGACTTCAGCTTCGGCTTGCGTGTGACGATCTTCCGACCAAAGCCCGCGTTTGATGAGATGCGCCTTCAGGCGAAGGATCGGATCACCCAATGGCCAGGCATCGCCTTCCTCCTTCGGGCGATAAGCCGAAGGATCATCAGCTGTTGAATGCCCGCCCGCACGGTAAGTGACATATTCGATAAGTGTCGGCCCAAGATTTCTGCGCGCCCGCTCCGCCGCCCACTTCGCAACAGCATGCACTGCGAGATAGTCGTTGCCGTCAACACGCAGCGACGGAATGCCGAAACCATGTCCGCGCGCCGCAAAAGTCCCCGACCCACCGCGGGCAATACCCTGGAATGTTGAAATCGCCCACTGGTTGTTGACGATATTGAGTATGACCGGCGCCTGATAGGTTGATGCGAAGACGAGCGCCGCATGAAAATCATTCTCAGCCGTTGAACCATCACCAATCCAACCGGCCGCAATCTTGGTGTCGCCGGCAATGGCCGATGCCATGCCCCAGCCCACAGCCTGAATAAACTGCGTTCCAAGATTCCCGGAGATGGAAAAGAACCCATAGTCCTTTGACGAGTACAGGATCGGCAGCTGTCGCCCGGACAACGGATCCTTATCGTTCGAGAAAATCTGGTTCATCATGTCGACCATCGGGTAGCCTCCCGCGATCAACAGGCCTGCTTGGCGATAAGTCGGAAAGTTCATGTCGCCATCATTGAGTGCACGCCGAAACGCCGTACTGATAGCCTCTTCACCGAGGTGCTGCATCATGAACGACGTCTTGCCCTGGCGTTGCGCATTGAGCATGCGGGCATCAAAGGCGCGCAATAGCATCATGTAGCGCAGCCCGTCCTTCAGTTCATCGTCGGTGAGCGTTCCTGCCCATGGGCCAACAGCCTCGCCATCACGGTTCAGCACGCGAATGATCGTAAAAGCGTAATCACGAATATCTTCCGGATCGGCATCAACTGGGGGGCGATCAACTGTACCGGCACGCGGGATCTCAACTTGCGAAAAATCAGGCGTATCGCCCGGGCGCCATTCCGGTTCCGGGACATGGAGGGAAAGCGGCTCAGTGCTGCTCATGTGTCTTAATCTCCCGGTTTTTCTGCTAGTAGCAACTGCGAGCAGGAACTGCCTTCACCATAAGCAGCCAATTAGGCCAACCCCACTCACAATTGCAGAATTCCACACGCGTTAATCATCGCGACCTCAGCGCAGGCGTTTCAAGAAGATTAACCGCCTGATCACAGAATGTGCTCCCCAATTATTGCCATACACATTGAATTCAGAAATAATCACCTGCTATTCTACCTCTATGCAGATAAATATTCTGAGGCACTATGCGCAAACTTGATGAAACGGACCGAAAGATTCTTACGGCCCTCGTTGATGACGGCCGGATCTCAAATAGCGACCTGGCGGACCAGGTCGGACTGTCAAAGAGCCCGTGCTGGCAACGTGTCAAAAGGCTTGAAGATGACGGAGTCATCGAAGGCTACACAGCTCAAATAAACGGCAAGCAACTTGGCATCTCTGAAGTCATTTTCTGCGAGATTTCGTTAGATCACCACGATGAAGACGTGCTTGAGAACTTTGAAGCGCGCATGTCTGAAATGCCGGAAATCCTTGAGGTCTATCTCATGACCGGCGAGTACGACTATCTCATCAAAGTCGCTGCCAGCGGCACAACGGGCTATGAGGCGTTCCTGCGCGAAAAGCTGTTCCGGATCCCGGGCCTGCGGCAGACCCGCTCAAGCTTTGCCCTGAAACGCGTCAAGCAGGTGCAGGCGTTCATACCTTGATCGGCACATAGGCCGAACCTTCGGTACGCGCCTCTGCATAGCGATTCCATTACAAAGCCGAAACCGGCCCTTTACAAAACTGAAAAGTTATATAACCTATAGGGCATGAATATCACGCCCTTAAGCCAAGAGCCGCAGAATCTTGACGCCGTCTTTGCGGCTCTCGCTGATCCGACACGAAGAGCCATTCTCACCCGTCTGGCTGCAGGCACAGCCACGGTCAATGAACTGGCCGCGCCATTCCAGATGAGCCAACCAGCAGTTTCAAAGCACCTAAAAGTTCTGGAACAAGCCGGCCTTATCGACCGCACGGTCGATAAGCAACGGCGCCCGGCCAAGTTGCGGGCGGAGCCAATGGCCGAGGCTGTGAAGTGGCTCGAAGAGTTCAAACAATTCTGGGCAGGAAGCTTCGACCAGCTGGACGAACTCCTCGATGAGTTGAAAGCCACCCCGAAGAAGGACAATCGCGCATGACCGACCTGCCGACTTATGTACTGGAACGCACTTTCAATGCATCCCGCGATCTCGTTTGGCGCACCTGGACAGAGCCCGAATTCTTGGCCCGGTGGTATGGCCCGAATGTCGAAACGATTGTTCACAAGCTTGACGTTCGCCCTGGCGGACTTTGGCTAAATGAAATGAAGTGGGGCGACAACTCCCACTATCAGCGCGTCGAATACACTGAGGTTACCCCGCCGGAAAGGCTTGTTTGGTTGCACGCGGTTTCCGATGCCGACTGGAATGTAACCTCCAACCCAATGATGCCGGATTGGCC
The DNA here is from genome assembly GCA_965247245.1 of Hyphomicrobiaceae bacterium. Taxonomy (GTDB): domain Bacteria; phylum Pseudomonadota; class Alphaproteobacteria; order Rhizobiales; family Hyphomicrobiaceae; genus Tectiglobus. The sequence continues at coordinate 1,141,494 of CBDFGV010000003.1, forward strand.
GCGCATCCTCCTAACCACTGTCACATTCACCGAAGCCAATGGCCAAACCGATATGCGCCTAACCTGGGTCCCCCATGAGGCGAGCGAGGCCGAGATAACCTGCTTTGCCAATGCAATTGCTGGCATGGATAAAGGTTGGGCCACCGGCATGGATCTCCTTGCTGAACTCCTGGCCGAGCTGCAAGCATAAGCGAGCGGACACCTCATCGCTGCCGGACGGCCACAACACAATTAGAATAATCCATAGGGCTTCCGGCAGCGTAGTGCGGAAACACGTTTTCCGCATTAGGGAACCACACGGATGAAACCGATCGCCGTTCTTGCCGTATGCCTGAAGCTGTCTCTTTTGTTGCTGAGCACGACAGCCGCAAACGCCAATGATGAGGCAAAGCTCTGGGCAGCATTACGCGACGGCAAAGCGTTCGCGATTATGCGTCACGCACTCGCACCTGGAACTGGTGATCCCGATAACTTCAAGATCAACGACTGCTCGACCCAGCGCAACCTATCTGACATTGGCAGAAAACAAGCCATCAAGATTGGCAATCGTTTCCGACGTAACGGCATCAAGAAGGCCAATGTCTTCACCAGTCAATGGTGTCGATGTCGTGAAACCGCCAAGCTGCTCGATCTGGGTCCTGCCATTGACCTTCCGCCACTCAACTCATTCTTTCAGAGCTTCGAACGACGCGAACCCCAGACGCAGCAGCTCTTGCAATGGCTGAAGAATGATCGACCATCCGGCGTCGTTATTCTGTCGACACATCAAGTCAACGTATCCGCGCTGACGGATCGGTTCACCAGCTCCGGTGAAATTATTGTTGCGCAACTGACCGATGGTATAACAATCGAGGTACTCGGGAGCTTGCAAAACTGAGCACGAAGAGTCCTAGTGCGCGCGCATCGTTCTTCTACTGACGAGGCGTGCGATCAACAAACCGCCAAGACCGCTCACGACGAGTAGGGCACCCGGCAAGATGATCGCCGAGAACGAATCTCCGCGCCAAAAAACCGACGCGTAGGCTTCCAGCGCCCACGTATTCGGTGTGAGCCAGCCGAGCGTTTGCACCTCTACTGGCATCATGAAGCGAGGTACCATACTACCGCCGATTGCGGAGATAATGAGGACTAGCATCTGCCCGACGGTTTCGGCCTGCTGCTTGCTTCGGCAGAGCGTCACAAACGCAAGTGCAATACCAGCCGCTGAGACGGCACTGCAAACCGCAACGAACATCCACGGCCAGAGCTTATCCGGCAGCCCGATACCAAAGCCGAGCCACGCCACAAGGAATACGACCGTAGTCTGTACAAAGCCTTGCAGAATGAGAAATATGAACTTGCCGTCTATGATAATGCCGACACCACCAGGCCCGAGAGCGAGACGATCGAGCAATCCGCGCTCGCGCTCATCCAGGTAACTGAGCGCCGCGGTCAATGTCGAGAACAACAAGAACATCATTGCGACCGCGCCAGCGTAGTAGGAGACTGCCGTGAATCCGCCGTCAGCCTCAATCACCGAACGCCTGACGATGATCCTGTCCGCACCGGGCGGCTTTGGCAGTCGATCGACGTAGGCCTCCTGCAGCAATCCCGCCAGCATTGAGCTTGCAATTTCCTTCGACGGATCAGTGAGGATCTCAAAGTGCTTTTGCCCAGGCAAGGGCGGCCTCTCAAGAGGACCGCTGCGTCGATAGACGACAATCGCAGCGTCTGCCGCACCGTCACGCACTGCATTGGCAAGCTCATTGACAGTACTTGTCTCCAAGGCAACGCGTTGCAGCTTGTCTGTCCGAAACAGATTTCTCAAAAGCTCTTGGGATGCCGCATTCGCTCGCTGGTCAAGGACAGCTACCCGGATTGCCAGCTCGCCCCCGCTAGCACCAGCAAAGATCACGGCAAAGATCGCAAACACGATTCCGGGTAGCAAGAAGCTCATCGCAAGTGTTGCGCGATCACGCAGCAGATTGAGCAGCATTATTTTGACAATGGCTTGTCTCACGCGTGCTCTCGCTCAGATTCTGATACGCATCGCGCAAGCAACATCTCGAGGCCAGCGCGCCTGACGGTCAACTCACCGGCAGACAGTTGCCCTCGACCAACCGCGTCCAACAACTTGAGCAAACGCGGGTCGTCCGATGGCAAAACACCGGACCAGGTCTGACCGGATTCATCCAAAAACAAACCAAGGTTCTCGAGTCCAAACTGCGGATTGGCTGAACCATTGGAGCCCGGCAGACTAGGATTGACCAATTTGATATCTCGCAGATTGTGAAAGACGTGCTGGATGAGCTGGGTTGGAACGCCCAGCGCGCGGATGCGACCTTTGACCAATATTGCCAAGCGATCAGCAAGAGCTTCCGCCTCATCGAGGTGATGCGTGACAAGCAGTATCGAAACGCCATCGGCCTTCAGACCGTGTAGCAAATCTACGATGCCGGCTTGAGCATCCACGTCCAGTCCAACCGTCGGCTCGTCGAGCACCAACAAGGAAGGACGATGCATCAGAGCAGCGGCGATATTGATGCGACGTTGCATTCCACCCGATAGATGGTTAACAGGCTCGTTCATCCTGTCTGCGAGCTGAACGCGCTCCAGCAAATCATCAGCGCGCGCTTTCGCCTTCCGCCCATGGACGCGCATCAGTGCACCAAATGCCAGCAAGTTTTCTCGCGCCGTAAGCTTCTCGAAAAGAGCGATGCGCTGTGGGACCAGTCCGAGAGAACGACGCGCCATAGCGGATTTGACAGGGTCCCTACCGAGTATACTAACACGACCTCGGCGCGGCCTGATCTGACCACTAATCGTACGCAACAGCGTTGACTTGCCAGCCCCATTGGGTCCAAGAACAGCCACCAATTCTCCGGCAACCGAGCTTAACCCGACATCCTTGAGGACAGGCTTTCCGCCGAGAACGACATCTAGCTGAGATATGGACAGAACAGGGTCGCGCTGCTGCATCTTGCAAAGACAATCCTAAAGACAAACAAAAAGGACAGGCGCCGACAGAACACGACCACTTCGTCCACTCAGCATCGCTTCAGACCTTCGACGCCAACTTTCGTTATCACGTTGCGAGAAACCTTACGAGTAGCGATCCAGCGCAGATTGATCCTCTATCCGTCTTAATCGTACTTTGTGTACAACTCGCGGCAATGTTTCGATGGCCAGAATCGGCAAGCATATGAGGCAGCAAAGAAAACGATGAATGCGCCAGAACATTCACCAGCAGACCTTGTCGCGTTCAGCCGCGAGCAGATTGAGCAAGGCTCAAAGAGCTTCGCAGTTGCCGCCAAACTCTTTGCGCCAGAAACACGTGCCAGCGCTTTCATGCTCTATGCGTGGTGCCGCCACTGCGATGATGTCATCGATGGTCAAACACTTGGGTTCAATCAGGCGACAAACGACAGCCCAATCGGCGAAAGTGCTTTGGCGCTCGTCAGAGATCTGGAAGAAAAAACTCTGGCAGCTTGCTCCGGCCAAGCCGAAGAACCGGTTTTCCAAGCGCTCAGCAGCGTCTGCGCAAAACACAACATTCCGTCGAAATACCCACTGGACCTGATCGCAGGTTTTCGAATGGATGCGGAGGCCCGGACCTATCAAACCATCGATGACACCTTAGAATACTGTTATCACGTGGCTGGGGTCGTCGGTGTCATGATGGCTATGGTCATGGGCGTTAAGGATCGCGCGGTCCTAGATCGCGCATGCGATCTGGGGCTTGCATTTCAACTCACGAATATTGCACGCGACATCGTTGCGGATCATGAAGTCGATCGCGTTTACCTGCCGGAGGACTGGCTGGCGAGCGCGGGCCTCAACCGCACCAACATGGCAGAAGTTGCACATCGAGCTCAGCTCTCCAACGTTGCCAATAGATTGCTCGACACTGCAGAGCCATACTATCGATCTGCGATGCTTGGTCTACCGCACTTGCCGCTGCGATCTGCGTGGGCAGTCGCAGTCGCGCTCAAGGTCTATCGAGCCATCGGATTGAAGGTACGCGAACGTGGCGCAGCAGCCTGGGATCAACGCGCCAGCACGAGCAAACTTTCAAAGCTCAGCGGTGTCGCCTCAGGATTAGGTGTTTCGCTGGTTTCACGCACACGACAGAACGACAATCTGAAGTCGCCCAGAACCGGCTTATGGACAATGCCGGATTGAGCAGCAGCAATTCTAGGGCGCATTGAATCCGGGAGCATCATCCCGCGCATTCCGTGCCGTTGGCAGTCGCCACCAAGGCAGCGACGGATACAAGTGATGCTCATGATGATAGCCAAAATGGAAGCAAGTCAGCAGCGAGGCCAGCCAACTCCATTCGTTGCTGCGCGTACGGTGACGATCAACAAACGTCTCCGTAGTCGGCCGGTGTGGCAGGTACGTACCAAAATAGAAGAGCTGTAACGACGACAAGATCGCAGGCGCTGCCCAAAACACCAACAGGTTGCTGTAACTGACTTGAAGGATCAGCAGATACACACCGCTCACGAGGGACAAGAAGACGAGCTGCTTCCAGCCAAAGTACTCAATGAAGAACCGGACATACCAGTTCAGAAAACCGTGCGGTGGGCGCTCATCGAAGTCAGGATCGTCCTTAGTTCCAGAATGGCGATGATGGAGATGGTGCTTGCGATTGAGCTTATCAAACTCGAAACCAGCATAAAGTCCCAAGCAGATTTGTCCGATTAACCTGTTCCATGACGGGCGGAATGGAACGAGTGACCCGTGCATACAGTCGTGAGCAACAATAAACATGCCGACAAACAGCCAACAATTGATCGCCACCAAAGCAGGCGCAGTGACAATGGAATGCCAGCCCCATTGATAAAAGAAAACGCCGACGAGGTGCGTGATGAGCCAACCGGCAAGAATGCCACCTGCTAGCAACAATCCATAAGTCGCCTGCTTGCCCTGATCACCTTTATCAGTGGTTGTCGCTGCCATCACTCAACCTTGCCAGCCATCACCGGAGCTGATCCGATCACAGTGCGCATGGCGCGTGTAAGATCCAGCGTGTATTGGCGAATCTCATCGACCTGGATGCGTGAAGCCTCCAGACAATCCAGCGCCATCGCAATTTGGCGAAGTGCGCGCTTCATTGCAGCATCCCTGCCTAACAACCCAACGACGGTCGGCTTGCCTTCATCCTTGAGCGTATCTTTGCCGGCATCCTGTGCCGCAGTCGAAACATCAATCAGATCATCGAATTCCTGAAACGCCTTGCCAAGAAGCATACCAAAATCGCTGAGCATCCACTTTCGTGGTCCATCGACACCAGCAGCTATGCACCCCAACTCCGCAGCCGCAGCAAACAGTGTGCCTGTTTTTAAGGCATGGGTCAGTTCGACATTCGCAAGCGACGGCTCCGGCGGCGTGATATCGCGCATTTGGCCGGCTGACATACCTGTCGGTCCGATAGCACTGGCAAGGCAGATGACTGCTTGGTTACGCTGCACAGCAGATAGCTGAGAACTCGCGGCCAGAATTCTCAAGGCCTCACTTAACAGCGCAATGCCGGCCAGCACCGCTGTTGGCTCCCCATACTTTGCGTGGTTCGTCGGTTCGCCGCGCCGGGTGTTCGCATTGTCCATTGATGGTAGATCATCAATGATCAGTGACGCCGTATGGACCATCTCAACGGCATGAGCACAATCAGTTGCGGTCTTCCAGGGCTTCTCCCAGCCGTTCGCAATTAGCAAAACCAGGAGACCGCGTGCGCGCTTACCCCGCAACCTCAGACTATAGCGCATAGCCTCGTTAACGATGTCGCCGGCCGACTCATCACCAGCACTGCGGATCTCAGGCATCTCCGACAATGCGTTGATCATATCCGTGACAAGGGCCGACTGATCGCCGTGCCCACTAGCCGGACAGGTCAGCGCTTCAATATCCCCCGATTGTGCGCTCATTTACTGGCCCTTTTTGACCAAAACAGTTGAGATACCTTGGATCATGACTATGAACCGATTTAGACTTCCAAGCGTTACGACAAACTGGGCCGATTGGATTGGGCTCAGGCTGCAATCGGATACGGCGTCAGGTCAATGACAGATATCGAACAACGTAAGAATGACCATCTCGATATCGTTTTGCGCAACGAAGTTAAAGCCATTCAGCCAGACAGTGGCTTACAAGACATACATTTCGTCCATTGCGCCCTGCCTGAGTTAGATTTGTCACAAATTGATCTCAAAACCAACTTCCTTGGCAAACGCATCAATGCGCCGATCCTGATAAGCTCAATGACCGGTGGGCCGGTACGCGCCGCGACCCTCAACAAGAACATTGCAGTTGCGTGCGACGCCCTTGGCCTGGCCTTCGGCGTAGGTTCCCAGCGGATCGCACTTCAGGGCACGAGCGCCGCAGGCTTTGGCAAGGATCTTCGCCAAGCCGCGCCGAATGCCGTCATCCTGGCCAATTTCGGCGCCGCCCAACTGCACGATTGGGAAGGTGTTGAAATGGCACACCGCGCCGTGGACATGATCGAGGCAGATGGCCTGATCATCCATCTCAACCCAATGCAGGAAGCCGTGCAGCCGAACGGTGATACGAACTGGTCGGACCTTCTCCGAAAGATCGAGAATATCTGTAAGGCTTGCGATTTTCCCGTCATCTGCAAGGAAGTCGGTGCAGGACTCTCTGGCACCGTAGCGCGCAAGCTTGTCGATGTGGGTGTCTCAGTCATCGACGTGGCTGGTCGAGGTGGAACCAGCTGGGTCACCATCGAGGCCGAGAGGGCTGAAGATGCCAGACAAAAGCTCATCGCGGAGCCGTTTCATGACTGGGGCATTCCTACGGCCCGGGCAATCGTCGATGTCCGAAAGTCCTGTCCGGATACAACGATTATATCATCAGGTGGCATACGTGACGGCCTCGACTGCGCCAAGTCAATTCGGCTCGGTGCCGACCTGGCAGGACTTGCCGCTGGTGTCCTGACCGCAGCTATCGATGATGAGCGGACACTCATCGAGCAGCTTGAGGTCATAATTCAACAGTTACGCATCGCATGTTTCTGCACCGGCAGCGGCGATCTGGCCCAACTTCGCAATGCACCACTCCTCGACCAACCATCGTATATGCAGTAGGCCACGCGCCAAATTTAGCCAGACGATTTGCAGAGGAAGATAGCTGCCGTGTCGACGACTATCAATGATGCTCCCGTCCAATCGCAAAGAACTTCCAACGCAGAAACTGCCAAAGCCGTCGTAATCGGCGCAGGGTTCGGCGGACTGGCGGCAGCCCTCCGGCTGCGAGCTAAAGGCTATGACGTCACCGTCCTGGATCGCGCAAAACTACCCGGTGGCCGCGCGCAGGTGTTCGAAATGGGCGGCTATCGCCACGACGCGGGCCCGACAGTGATTACTGCACCGTTTCTATTTGCCGAACTCTTCGAACTGTTCGGGAAAGACATCAAAGACTATGTAACCTTCGTGCCACTCAAACCTTGGTATCGGTTCCGGTTTCCAGACGGCGATACTTTTGACTACGGCGGCACGCTCGAGGACACGCTCTGCGAGATCCGGCGCATTGAGCCGCAAGATGAAGCTGGCTATATGCGCCTCCTGGAGCACTCCAAGAATCTCTATGACGTCGGCTTCACTGAACTTGCAGATCAACCGTTCCACAATCCGCTCAAGATGGTCCGCCAGATACCGCGATTGGTCGGGCTGCGCAGCGATCGAACGGTCTGGCAACTCGTCTGCCGCCACTTGAAAAGCGATAAGCTGCGCCAAGCGTTCTCGATCCAGCCTTTGCTTGTTGGTGGCAACCCGTTCGAGACAACCAGCATCTATGGTCTCATCCACTATTTGGAACGCGAGTGGGGCGTCTATTTCGCTATGGGCGGAACTGGCAAGTTGGTATCTGCATTGACGACCCTCATGGCTGAGGAAGGAATAAGGCTAGAGAACAATCGGACCGTCTCTGAGTTGGTGCTCGACGGAAGCTCGGCCAAAGGCGTCAAGCTCACAACAGGCGAAACGATCAACGCAGATGTTGTTGTATCCAACGCAGATCCGCTCCACCTCTATTCAGAGATGCTTCCCAAAGACAAGTTGAAGTCGATACCGCGCTTAAAGCTGAATTCGCGCAAGTCGATGGGCCTCTACGTCCTATATTTCGGTACGTCGCAGACATATCCGGATGTTGCGCACCACACGATCTGGCTTGGAAATCGATACAAGGAGCTGCTCCACGACATCTTCCGCCGTAAAGTCATGACAGAGGATTTTTCGCTCTACGTACATCGACCAACGGCTACCGATCGGTCCTTCGCACCGGAGGGTCACGACTCGTTCTATGTCTTATGCCCAGTGCCAAACCTTGATGGTGATGTCGATTGGGAAGTTGAAGGGCCACGTCTCCAAGCGCGCGTAATCGAAGCGTTGGAAGAGACGATGCTGCCTGGCTTGTCGTCCGTTATTCAGTCACCATTCTACATGACGCCAAAAGATTTCGAGAATGACTACTTAAGCACGGCTGGCGCAGGCTTCTCGATTGCACCCCACTTCACACAGTCTGCCTGGTTCCGTTTCCACAACAAGGCGGAAGGAATCAAGAACCTCTATCTCGTTGGAGCCGGCACACACCCTGGAGCGGGCCTACCCGGCGTTGTTTCCTCGGCAAAGGTTATCGAGAAGCTGGTTCCCAACCTCGTCAGCGGCTAGACTTTTTGGCCTTACTGAACTGTGCCAACAGGCAGCCTAACCCATCGGCCACATTTACGAGTTCTCAACCAATCTGACAGGCTTGTGAGGTGCCTGTGAACGAGATCTCGGTTAATGTCCAACGTCTAAAGCCCCGCGATAGAAGTGAACCTGCAGACGTGAGCCAAACAGCAAACATATTGCTTAGATGCCTAGTATTTCTGGGTCTGCTCGCGACAGTGAATGTCGGGGCCCAGGCAGGCAAGCATGCGCTTGATCAGATTGAGCCTCGAGCTGGCGTACATCACGTTGACAGCACCCCGTGCAAGAAGTTTGAGCTGCCTGATCCGATTGAGCATAAATGCCATCGCGCTACATCTCAGGCTCCAGTCTCTTCTCGTCCGAGACCAAACGAAAAGTCCGAAACGACTGATCTGAAGTCTGCGGCGCTAAGCCCGACGCAAGTTGAAAGCGGCGTAGGCGAGCCTGAGTATCCAGAGTTCAAAGTACGCCAAGCCTCTCGCCGGTCCTCATTCTGGCAGGTCTTCGCTTATTCTGGTCGCCTTCGAAACTAGCTCCTGATCCCTGCTCAAGCACGACTTTCTCGTTTGCAACGCTTCAACTGCGTCGTGCGGCACGAGAGAGTTCGACCACTCGTCACTCGTCAGATCTGAGCACCAGCGGTCTCGCTTATGCGGGCGCCGATCAGGAGAACTTTGATGAAATTCCATTTACGCTGCGCCCTCGCCGCGGCTGCGATTACGCTCGCCCTCACACCTACAGCACAAGCCCAGAGTTTCTGGTCTTCGATGCCAGAACTTAACTCACTCGAAGACAAGGTCCTTGTTAGCTTCCCGCGCAGGTACGCCAAAGGCAATATCATTGTCAGCTTTGGAGACCGGCGCCTCTACCATGTGATTTCGCGTGGCAGAGCCATAAGCTACCCCATCGCGATCCCGCGCAAGGAAGCCCGCTGGCAAGGTGCGCTCAACGTCACACGCAAGAAGGTGAAACCATCGTGGACACCGACAGCATCCATGCGACGTGACAACCCCAAACTGCCGGCATTCGTACCAGGTGGACACCCACGCAACCCTATGGGTGCGCGCGCTCTATATTTGGGCAGCACGCTCTACCGCATCCACGGCACAGATGCGCCCTGGACAATCGGCCAGAACGTATCACGTGGATGCATCCGCATGCACAACGCGCACGTGATCGAGCTCTACGACAAGGTTCGGGTCGGAGCCAAAGTGTTGGCAACCTGGAAGGCCTACCGGGCCAAGCGTGTTGGCTAAGCCAATATATTTCAAGACAACCCGGTGCCGGTTTAAGCGCTGGCACAATTTCCAATTAGATTGCACGAGAAAGTAAGATGCCGAAATCCAAGAGCAGACGACGCCGAAACGCGTCACGTATGCTGACACCAGCTAGCCAGTCCCTTATGCAAGACCTCTCCGTCGAAGTGCAAGGCGACAAGGTCGTTCCAGTTCCTGAAGTTGTAGATCACCAGCCCTCGGTCAAAGAACCATTGGTCGAGATCACAGCCGCACCACAAACCAAGGAACCAATCGTTAGAGTTGGCAGATTGCGACGCCCACCAATTCTGGAGATTACCGCCGCCGAAACAATTCTTGCTGAGGCTGAACAACGGCAGGCCAAACCCGCGCAGACGGAACTGGAAGATGAATCCGACGCTCCGGCGATTGCTCCTTGCAATCGCGATCTGCCCGATACCGACAAAACCAAGGTTGTTGAGAATTCGGAGCAGCCTGCTCAATCATTGAACTCAGAAGTATTGGACGAAGAGAAATCGGGTTCCCTCGCGACTGATCCAGCCGCAACCAAGTCCGCCCTGGTTCAGCAGACAACCGAGAAGGTCAAACAAGCATCCGCTGGTCTACTTTCCGCGGCTCAGGGAATGCTAACGCCAATGACCACCAAGTTTGCTGAACTGCGCGCCAAGCGCCAATCAGCCTCACTTGAAAAGAAGGCCAAGGACGACGCCACCCGCAGCGCCCTTGAGTCCACCGAAGCAAAGGGTGATCTGAAACGAATTGCGTCCTCTCTTGTGGCCAGATCCAGTGATGGTGGCTCAGGCAATTCAGACCGGCCAACTTCAAAATCCAAGCAGTTGCTCGCACAAGCCGAAACCGTGATCCGACCATGGTGGGATCGGTTACGCAGCATGTTAGCGCGCAACGGTATCAATAGCTTCCGCGATGTCGGCGACAAGATTGCTGCAAGCATATCCGATCTGGCAGCAGTCGCGTATGCGATCCGCCTCGGCGTCGGCGCTTTGTTCGTAATCGGTGGCTGGAACAAGCTTTCCAAGCTGCTCTCTCCAGCCAATAGTGATGCAATCGTTGCCAGTTACACGTCGACGACGGGCTACATCAATGAATTCTTCATGGGCTATCTATTCGGCGCAGGAAGTTTGCTCACGCCATGGTCCTTCTTGACGGCTCTGTCGGCCTTCGAACTCATTACCGGCTTCATGCTGCTCGCAGGGCTGTTGGTGCGTCCCGTTGCACTCATTTATGCGTTCTTGCTTTGGACATTCGTCGTGTCGCTACCTGTTGTGACGACAAACGGTATCAATCCGGGTGTGAACACATACATGGCGCCTGCGCTATTGGTGCAAATCCGTGACGTAGCATTGTCAGGTATCATGTTCGCCTTGTTCGGGCTTGGCTCAGGAATACGATCGCTTGACGTCCGAATCTTTGGTCAGGATGCAGCAAAGTCAGTGATCAGCTGGGATGTCGCCGGAGTTCTGCTACGTCTGTCAACAGCGGTCGTACTCATCGTCGGCGGTGCGTTTGCCGGCATGCCGAACATTAAGACCTTCATGGAGCCTGGCATCATTCTGCTGGCAATCGGTCTCGTCCTGCTATGGGGCGGCCGACCAGCACGCTACGCTGCTGCAGCGACCTGCGCCGTACTCTTCATTTACATGATGAGCAAGATCGGCATCGACAAAGGTCTGCTTGGCAGCCTCAACGCCATCAAGCGTGAGCTTGCTCTATTTGCGGCCGCCTTCGTCATCTCGGCGCGAGGCTGTGGTGAGCTCTGGACAGCGCCCGACATTGCACGACGTTTGAGAGAAGGCGTGTCTGCCGCGATGGCGAACCTCGGTCAATCGGCTGGGCGCACTGAGAAGGCGACAGCATAACACCTCGCCATCGGTCGGGGCGCGTTAGTGCCCCGATCATCCCGCTTGCAGCCGCGAGCTGGCAACACTGATCCAAAACTTGGGCCGCAAACCCTACCGAGTCGATAAACCACAAGTGCTTCGTCCTGACGTGGCAAATCACGGAACGAGACAGAATTGATCATGATCAAGAAACAAAATCCTCCGGCGGATCGCTGCCCCCGTCGATCCAACGGAGTTAACCGGCGTCAGGTGCTCCTAGCTGCTGGCGGACTAGCAGCGAGCCTGACGCCGGTCTCAAGTGCATTTGGTCGCGAAGAACGCTGGTACGACGCGATCTTCAAAGACGATGCGGTCGATCTGGCAAAGCCTTCCCGCAAGCCAAAAGTCTTGCGGCTTGATGATAGTGACCTCAACACCAGCAATGTGCCGCTCGTCAGCAAAGATATGCTGAAACGCTTCGATGAGGCGATTGAAGACTATCAGCGCCTTGTTAAAAAAGGCGGCTGGCCCGGGCTCAAGCGCGGTCGCTTCCTACGTTCAGGCAGCCGACACCGCACCATCCCCCTGGTGCGACAACAGCTGACCATTACCGGGGACTTCGACAATTTCGGCACTGTCTGGCCCCAGGACGAGGACTACTTTGATGAAAGTCTCGTCGCTGCATTGAAGAGTTATCAACATCGTCACGGCCTCCGCGTGACAGGACGGCTCGATCGATCAACGCGAGGTCAATTGGCATACTCCGCAAAGGATCGCCTCAAACAGTTGAAGCGAAATCGCGAACGACTCGCGAAGCTCCTAAAATTGACAACGTCCGAACGTTACGTCCTGGTAAATGTTCCGGGGTACCAACTGGAAGCTGTTGCAAAGGGTGAAGTCGAGCGGCGCCACACGGTTATTGTCGGCCGGGCTGACCGGCAAACCCCTGATCTATCGGCCACTATTCGCGGTGTGAACTTCTTCCCATTTTGGCGAGTGCCCGCGAGCATCGCGAAGCGCGACCTCATTCCTCGCGCGCGGAAAGATCCCAGCTTCGTTGAGAAACAACGCTTCAGGGTTTCCGCGGGCTCGTTCAACGGCCCACGCATTTCACCGGAAGATATTTCCTGGAACCGAGCTTCCGCACACAAGTTGAAGTTTCGCCAAGACCCTGGCCCCTGGAATGCCCTCGGACTTGTTCGCATCAATATGCCGAACAAGGACATCATTTATTTACATGACACTCCGATGAAGCATCTCTTCAAACAACGATACCGGGCGTTCAGTGCCGGCTGCATTCGGGTGCACGACGTGATGGCGCTTGTCTCCTGGCTCGGCCAAGGCAACCCAGGTCTAGAACCGAAAGCCGTAGACCGCTTACTCGACCGAACCGACGCTGCCGACTTGCGCGAGAAGCGCGGCAAGAACCTCAACTTCAGTCTGGCTAACCCCGTCCCGGTCCATCTCGTCTACCTGACCGCTTGGGTCGAAGATGATGGCCAGGTCGTGTTTCGCTCCGATGTCTACAATCGAGACGACAGCCGTTCATCCGGACGCATTCAGCTCGCGAAAGCCAAGGCGATGAAAGACCTTACACCCTAGTTTCGCGTGAATGACTATGCCGGGTCCCTACCATATAGGCGGCAATACATAGTACAGCAGCGAGTGGCCCGATGAAGAAGTCACTCCTGCCCAGCGCGTAGAGTGTCAGAGCGGTTACCACCGTCCAAAGAGCCACGACAAGCATCGGCAGCAATGCTGGCGAACTTCTGACCAACGCAAGAAACGCGAGTGTCGCCATGACAGTCGGATCTGGAGTGATACCGAACACCTCCGCCATGCCCCACGACCTCTCAGTGACCAGGCCCAGCAGGGGGTAGCAAACAATTGAGAATGCTAACACTCCCAAAGCTGTAAGAAACGCGAGGCCCCTTCCTCGTTCGAGTACCGGCGCTTGAGACCGCAGCGCCCAGAACATGAGCGCAGCCGCCGCAACAGCGAATATCGGCAGCAAATAGATCGCTGCCCAATTAATCGCTGCGTAACGCCCATAGAGAAAGACTACGGCGACGAACAACCAAGCAATGCTGAGCAAACCGAGGGCGATCCGAATAAGTCGTGGGCTTGGACGAACAGCCACAACGAGTAAGAGCAGACCAATAGCTAATGCTACGACGTGCAGAGGCCACAAGTGAGCGTTGTGGAGCTCAAACATTCGATCGTAGACCCGTTCGGAGAATAGTAGAAAATCACCGATCGCGTAGTTCGAGCGAAACATCAAAGCGTTCCGATGTAGTCCAGCATGCGCTTGCGCAATCCTGCATCTGGGAGTTCGCCCCGCGCAGCGGCAAGGTTTTCTCGGACATGATCCACCCGCGTCGTCGCCGGAATAGCACACGTAACGGCAGGATGCGAAATGACAAACCTGAGCAGGAATTGGGCCCAGTTCTTGGCGCCGGTTTCAGCGACCCAGCTAGGCAACGGCTGTTTCTCAAACCGCTGAATCAACGCGCCTCGACGGTAAGGCCTGTTCACAATAACCCCTATGCCTCTCTCACGCGCCAGCGGTAGCAGACGCTGCTCCACGTCGCGATCAACAACGTTGTATGTCAGCTGTACAAAATCGATTGGCCGCGAAGCCATGATCTTTTCTAACATCTGGTGACGAGATCCATGCGATGTCGTTATGCCAATCGAACGCAGCTTGCCCTCTGCTTTCATGGCACCAAGCGTTTCAAGATGCCCTTCCCAATTCACAAGGTTGTGGACTTGCATCAAATCAAATCGCTCGACTCCCCAGTTGCGCCGCGTTTGCTCCATCTGAATTGGTCCGTTGGACTGTGATGACGTCCAGACCTTATCAGCAGAGAAGACATTTTGATGCTGATCCAGTTTGCGCAGCGCATAGCCGATCGTCTGCTGCGACGAGCCGTACATTGGCGAGCTATCAATCATGCGCCCACCGCCGTCAAGAAACGCTCCAATAACCTTGGCCGACTCATCCAGCAACTGCTTATCATTGCCAACATTGAAGGTGATCCAACTGCCTAAGCCAACAAGCGGGATGTCCTCGTTGAGCCCGTTGACCCGACGCTTGAGCAGGGCATTGCCCTGCCGTTCAGCCCAGGCAGTCTGCATCGGCAGGAGAGCACCCATTGCTAGACCAACTTTGAGAACACGGCGACGGGTGATGGTCATTTGTCTTTCCTCCGTAGAGATCGGCTTAAGAAGGCTCAGCGAATCGATGGCATGGTTTTGTGACATTACACTGGCGCTCACGACGGTATAACGCGCGAACGCTGCAGGTCTCCATCTGACAACCAAGCGGTCAAACATCCCTGATCAATGAAACTGATCAAACACGTCAGCGCTTCCGATTGGCGGTTATGAGGAACACCTCGCACATTGGGGGTACCAAGCATGCCCTCCAGTGAGGACGCCAACTGAGTCAACGCTACTCGGGCTAGTTAAGATCAACAAAGGGATAAACGCTAATGGAGAACTCAACCCAGTTGCTTGTAGCCTTGAGCTGCGCTGTCGGCGCACTTTCGTTCTTTGCCATTCTACGCCGCACAATGCGATCGCCATCGACTCCTGTTTGGTTTGCCAACGCGATCGTCGCAGCGGTCGCAGCTTTGCTTTTGACCGGAGCATTCGCAGGCTCATTGTTCTATCTCGCGTACACACTCGAGCCCTTCATATCTGCCGGCTGGGCGTTCGTTGCTACCTTCGTAATTCATGCGGCAATCCTCGCGGTCTGCTCATTCATCCTTCCCGTCGAGGAAGGCGCAAGGCCTGCTCGTACGTCATCAACTGCAACAGATCAGACCGCTGCGGCTTCGGCCTAACCGCTGCTGTAGCGTTTGTCTGAAGGCCGCGCGATCGCCCTCCCCCCTTCGCGCGGCCTTTTAATTCTCTCTGTGCACAACAATTCGATCATGAAGCAACAGGCGCTCATGGCCTTGCATTAGCAAAACAAGGCCATGAGCATTGACAATTTAGGCGGTTCAAACGTGAGCCGGCACTCGCTTCTATCTTCAAGGCACATTCTTCTCTTTCGAGACGGCCTCGATAACACTCTCCAACTTACGATCAATGTCCTTCAGTTGGGATTTTAGCTCTTCGACATCAGAAGCCGCTGAACGTGTCTGCTCGGCTTCCCTGCTGGCCTGTTCTTCTTCTTCCTCGTCGCGATGTGCCGTCTGCATGGCATCCACGATAATACCGATGAACAGGTTCAGAACGGCAAAGCTGGTCACGATGATGAAAGGTACGAAAAATGCCCAAGCATAGGGAAAGAGCTGCATGGTTGGACGCGCGATACCCATCGACCAGCTCTCAAGCGTCATGATCTGGAACAGCGAATAGGCGGACGCCCCAATAGTTCCGAACCACTCTTGCATCCTCGGGTCAGGGTGTTGACCGAATAAGCTTGTGGCAAGCACAGCCGACACATAGAACACGAGCGATAGCACGCCAATAACAGACAACATGCCGGGAATCGAGTGGCCGATAGCGGCAATGACACGACGCATCTGCGGCACTACAGAAATCAATCGCAACACACGAAGAATGCGCAAGGCGCGCAGAACCGATAAGGGACCAGCTGCCGGCACCCAGGCCAGCGCAACAATGAAAAAGTCGAAAACGTTCCATCCGGAACGAAAGAAGTCCCATCGGTAGGCATAGAGCTTGATGAGAAGCTCAGCCGTGAAAATGAGTAGAATGATCCTATCCAGAATGTGCAAGAGATCGCCGGCCACAGCAACAACACCGCGATCCGTCTCAAGACCTAACAGCACGGCGTTGATAACGATCAAAGCCGTTATGAAGTAGACAACCCTCGGACTCTCTATGAAATCGCTGACGGCCTGCCTGCGCTCCATTAGTTGCGTCAAGTAACCAGGTCGAACCAATCTGCCCTCCTTCTCCCGGAAACCCACAAAGGCCTGAAAACAAGCAGCTTTGTGTCAACGTTCGGCCAGTTCAGTCAAGTCATTCGGTTCAACTTGCAACCATTTGGCGTAGTCCACCTCAAACTGCTGCGGACATAGCTGCTGTAGGTATCAGGGAAGCAAAAAAAATGCCCAGCCGGTGTTTCACGGTTGGGCAGTTAGACCTGGAGAGTAATGCTTAGGTATCAGTTTGGTCGAGACTGGCTCTCAATCACCCAAAGATACTTTTCGACCGTCGCCGATGCTTTATTCAGGTAATTGATTGTGACTGGATCACCAGACACTTCGAATTGCGCAGTCGCGCGGCGCGTAAGCGTTGCCAATTGCCCTAGACGGACCGTTAGTGCTTCGGCCAGATCTACCTCTTCTCTCATCTCGGCAGGAAACGGCACCAGAGAGGTCGTCGTCGTCACCACCTGGACGGTCCCGGGTGGCAGAGACCCTAGATCAACCACGCGCTCCGCCAATGCATCGGCATGAGCATCAAGGTCAATGTAACAGGCTTCGAATATCTCCTGCCAGGTCGCCGCGTCCTGGCCGCGTACATTCCAGCGCGACTGACGTGCAGCCATGGCGGTGTCGATGTAACCGGCCGTCACTTGCCGAAGGATGCCGCGCATCGACGACTTACCCGCGTCCGTTCGAACGCGATTGCTCGATACGCGGCGACCAAGCACAAGCGCCTCCACTTTTGTGGCGTGTGTGGACATGTTTAATCCTCGTTTCCGTAACTCATCTCTCGCCTTTAATAGGATCATGCTGCACGATCAGTGAAATGACTGAGCCACTCTGGAACATGCTCCGCCACACCAAAGTTCTCAGCAAGTGTACTCAGCTGATCGACGCTCAACTCGGATGGGTCAATGCCGTTTTCAGACAGCACATTCAACAGCTCGTCTGCTCCGAGATCTTGCAGCTGACTTGGGTCGACACCCTGCTCGGCGAGTTGCTGCAAAATGCCACCTGCATCGATCTCGCTGGCGTTCTGTCCAAGAAAACCGCCTGCAAACTCTGCTAGTCGCGCAAGGTCAAACATGTCTCTCATTCCTTTCCAAAGATAGCGGTATTCAAGTCAAGATTTGCGGGCAACAACGACGACCGCTTGAGCCGCCCCATGCACTGAGGCGAAAGACGGCGGTGCGACTTGACTATGCTGTTGGTCCCTCTGATTTCTCTCAGCGGCCGCAACTACTGTTTGATGTGAATTCGCCTTCGCGTGGGTCATTTCAGTCCTCGGTGATTTCAGGCGTCATTGCCTATACCGAAGAGTTGGAGTGCCGCCACGGATTTGGCCAATTGGAATATGCCAACGCCCTGATCGCCAACACTTATCAATAGTGAGAGATATCTGACTTTTGCTTATCGGGGATCAATAAACAGGAAAAACAATCGTTGATGCAAATCCATGTAATCACGGGGGCTTGAGCCAAGCGCAGTGAGCGGTTTCTCTTAAGGCTTGATCCTGGGTTGAACACGATCTAGTTAGCTGCACCGGTCATGAGCCTCATCGCTGCCCACCTCATATGCATGCCACGGATCAAGCTGAACTGTGGTTTGTCTCACCAAGGACACGCACAATGCAGATCGATACGCATGAAATCTGGCAGCAACTGCTCTCGTTCATGCGCGAGTACAATGAACTGATCGAAGTGATCATGTTCATCCTGGCATTTGCCGAGTCCATTATCTTTGCCTCAGTCTTTGTACCTTCCAGCGTAATCTTTGTTGCCGTGGGTGCGTTGGAAGGCGCTGCGAACGGCCCGCTATTGACCATCATCATTGCTGGGGCGCTCGGCGCGCTGGCGGGTGACATGGTTTCGTTCGCAATCGGCGTCAGACTTCGTGACAAGCTTCCCGAGATGTGGCCATTGACGAAGTACCCCGGGTTATTGACGAAGACCAGGGAGCAATTTGATCGATGGGGTGTATGGGCGATTGTTGCATCGAAGCTTCTCGGACCGTTACGGCCTATTCTTCCGATGCTCGCAGGCGCATCGTATATGTCGTGGTCAGTCTTCATCCCGGCAAGCGCGTTGTCGTCGATAATCTGGTCGGCTCTTCTGCTGGCGCCGGCCTACTATGGGCTGCAACTGGTGATCCAAACGACAAGCTAAGTTAGACTAAGGCCGGCTCTCGATGGATGAGAAGTGCTCCTGAATGATACGACTGAAAAAGTTAGCTAGCTTCGCATAGTCATCGGCGTGAGCGCTCGCGCGACGCCAAACCATACCAACAGAGCGATGAATTGAGCGGCCTTCAATCGGGATCGTGCGCAGGTTGGGATCGCTCTCTATCTCGCGGCGCACGTAAAATCCAGGCAGCAAGGTGATACCCAGGCCCATGATAACCATCTCGCGCAAGGTATCGAGACTCGTGCCCTCGAATTCGAAACGAAGATTCGCGCCAAACTCACCACACAAACTGACGACCAGATCATGCAACTGGTGACCAGGTCCGAGCGCGAGCATGTCCTGACCTTCGAGATCACTCTTGGTAACCACCTCCTTGTCGGCGATAGGGTGATCGTGCGCGACGGTGAGGTGGAGCGGCTCACGAAAAAGGTGCTTCGCTTCAAAATCCGCCTTGGTGATCGGAAGCAATGTTATGATTGCATCCAGGCTGCCTTCCTCTAGCGCACGCGGCAGCTGCTCCGGAAGATCCTCGCGAACATAGAGCTTAAGCTCGGGATAGGCCTTGTGCAGCTCAGGCATCACATGAGGCAGTAAGTATGGGCCAATTGTTGGGGGCAACCCCAATCGTAACAATCCCGACAACTCGCGCCCGCCGGAACTTGCAAGCATTCTTATTTCGGAGAGATCCCGAAGCATGCGACGTGCAACTTCGACAACCTGCACACCCAAGGGCGTCAACAGCACTCGCGATCGACTCCGCTCAACAAGTTTCGCGCCAAGTCGTTCTTCGAGCGCTTTGAGTTGCTCGCTCACATTCGGTTGAGTTGTATTTGCACGCTCGGCAGCACGGCGGAAATGCAAGGTGTCAGCGACGGCGACAAGGTATTCGAGCTGGCGAAGGTTCGGCACCGACCGTGCTTCCTCTGGTTAGATCGAGCAAGCTTTGGACATGGGGATTTAGTCTCAGATTCCCATCATAATAGAGAAAATCTATCGAACACAGCTGATCTTTGCTACCTCATCGATGTTCCCAAGGTGGAACAGGCGAAAACGCGTCAACGAAGAAATCTATCGTCGCGCGGAGTTTCGCCGGCGGGCGGCGATCGGCAGGAAAGATGGCGAATATCCCATCCAGGTCCATTGTCGTATGATCAAGCTCCAGTTCTACCAATGCGCCGCTGTCTAGTTCTTCCCGAACCAGAAAAGTTGGCTGGTAGATGATGCCCTGCCCTTCAACCGCAGCTCGTACTAGCACATCACCATTGTTGGCCTGGATTGTCCCTGAGATGGCAACACTCTTCGCTCCATCAGAACCAAAGTGCCAGCGGTTCGTCCCAACGCGATCCGATAGCGTATAGCCAAGACAATTGTGATGCTTGAGATCAGAAATCTGTTTCGGCTCGCCGAATTGTTCGAGGTATTGCGGCGAGGCACAGAGCACCATCGAACAGTGCGCGAGCCGTCTTGCAATCATACTGGAGTCTCTCAGATCGCCTATACGGATTGCGAGATCCCAACCTTCTTCGATCAGATTGACCTGACGATCATTCAATCCAAGATCTACTTCAAGCTTCGGATACTGCGACACGAGTTTCGGCACCAAAGGCGCAACCTCGCGGATGCCAAAAGAGACCGGTACATTGAGGCGCAAACGTCCCCGTACCTCTGTCGCTGATTGTGACGCCCGGGCATCCGCCTCTGCGATCGAGTCTAGGATGCCCTCAACTGCATCGAGATAGCTCTGCCCTGCCTCGGTTAGCGTCATTCTACGGGTGGTTCGGTGCAGCAGCTTTGTACCCAGACGCTCTTCCAGAGAAGCAACATGTTTCGTCGCCATCGTTTGCGACATCCTGAGAGCCCGCGCTGCGGCTGACAGGCTCCCTAGAGCGGCCACCCGGGCAAAGACTTCCATTGCGGTCACACGATCAGCCATGAAACACCTCACACTAATAGTGTGATATAATATGCAAAAATCGCCAGTTATCAAACGCTACCTCAGGGGCGATATCTCGATCATGTCAACCAAAGGAGACCACAATGATCGACAATCAAACCGCTCCATATGCTGCCCTGCTGCTTCGCGTTAGCCTCGGCGTTCTACTGCTTGCCCACGGCTTACTCCTCAAAGTCTTCACGTTCGGCATTCCCGGCACCGTCGGCTTCTTCGAAAGCATCGGCTATCCCGGTTTCTTTGCTTACCTAGTCATCCTCGGCGAAATCGGCGGAGGTATCGCATTGATCCTTGGTGTATGGACCCGCGCCATCTCTCTTCTGCTGCTGCCCATCTTAATCGGCGCAACACTTCAACATGCCGGCAATGGATGGCTGTTTTCCGCAGCAAACGGCGGTTGGGAGTTTCCAGCCTTCTGGACCATTACATTGATCGTCCAGGCATTACTCGGTGATGGCGCATACGCATGGCGACCAGGCTTCCTACAGCGTCAAACAGCAACTGCCTAGGCTCACTCTAGACAGCCTCCCAACCACCGGAGAAAAGCAATGCAAAATACAGCAACGCTACCAACCACAGAACCCAACCTGACACCGGATCCGATCCACCCGCAGGCAACCATCGGGCATGTCCACCTCAAAGTTGCAAATCTGGACCGCGCACTTGCCTTCTACTGCGGAGTACTTGGCTTCTCGCTAAAGCAGCGCTACGGCGATCAGGCAGCCTTTGTCTCGGCCGGTGGCTATCACCATCACATCGGCTTGAACACTTGGCAAAGCAAGGATGGCGATCCGCCGCCACGCGGCACCACCGGCCTGTTCCATTTGGCTATTCTCTACCCCACACGCGCCGCACTAGCTGACGCTCTGCAGCGCCTCATACAAGCTGACATCAAACTGGACGGCGCAAGCGATCATGGTGTCAGTGAAGCCCTCTACCTGACGGACCCAGATGGCAATGGCATTGAACTCTACCACGACCGAGATGAAGTCGATTGGCCGCGTCATCATGACGGACAACTAGCAATGACGACGCAACCGCTCGACGTCGACGCACTGCTGCGGGACGCGGCTTGACCCATCTAAACAGACCTGCTGCGCGACTGGTTTTAGATAGCGTCGCGCAGCAAAACTACTCGTAGTTCTTGCGACAACATCACCTGGCTTGCACCTGCCCACCAAACCAATACGATAGGCGCCGTAAGATGATGTCTTACGTTGTTCTCGGGAGCATTCGTGGCAAGTACAGCAACTACCTTATTGATCGTCGCCGCGATGTGGGTTCCGCCGGCACTGGCAATAACAATCAATCTTCTTGATCCCGACATTGGCACGGCGCTCGGTGTACCATATGGATTCCTTGCCGGTCTTGTGTTCGCCGTCGTTTCGACAGGAGTTATCGCCGCTCTCTCACAACGCTGGTCAGCACTTCGGCCAAATTATCTGATCGTGCTGGGGGCTGCGGTCCTAAGTACAGCGTTGTTATTCCTTGCGGACCGGGGGGCCTTGTCAGTGACAAGTTAGCGTGACAGGGCTGAACAGCTGGGAGCGAGCTTACAAGCCATCCGTGAACAAGATCATCCAAACACAGCACTCATGAGAATTCTTGGCAGCTTCAGCAGGCTCGGAGAGTGTTGGAACCGGGTGAGTAGTGGACCCAACTTATGCTGGGTACTATGGGTAATGAAGTAGGGCGGACGTGGAAAGGCCGTCATCTCACCAGAAAATATGCTCCGTGGAAACGGACGCCAAGGCGCCTGGATCACGACACGTTCAACGTCCTCCAGCATGAGCGCGTTGTGCACTGTCCCAATACCGGATTGAATATCTGCCAGCGTGTGGCCCGGATAAGCGCCCCACGGACACGTCGGAGCATTGAAGGCAAGCCCACACCACGAATTGATAGCGATGGTGCCATATCGCAGTTCCGCAATGAGTTCCTCGAAACGATCTCGTCCAAGGTCCGCAACAGTGCGTGGATGGATAAGAATGTTGGCTCCCAGCGTTCCCGACAGCTTGTCGTTAGCATAGGTAATAGCGGACCGAAGATAAGTCTCAACGTCCGGGTCATCGAGCTCTTTGGTTCCAAGCGCTGGCGCGAAGCACTCCTGCTGCATCTGCCATTCCGCATCACCGAGATTGCCAATCATCAGCGGCGGTGCACCGTTCGGGCGCTCGACATGAACAACATCTTGTGCCGTTGCCGCAAAGGCTGCCATACGATCCAGGGATCCCGGATAGTAGGCCGACCGGCCATGTGCTCTGGCAACCTCTTTCACGGTGTCCAGGAGTTGGGACGACTTATCCCACATCTTCGGCAGAATGAGAGCCTGACAAGCAATGCAGTTGTGACCTGAGTTATGCAGCTTCTGGCTTGCGATATGCTCGGCCTGGTACTTGATATCCGCCTCACTCCACGGACCGGGTACAACAATGGTCGGGCTGATCCCACCCAACTCCGATGTGATGCGCTTTGTTAACCTGGGTTGATCAGCGGCACGCGCCTCCTCGGCTTCGGGCCCCGAACCCCAGACAATTGCATCATGGGTTGCTGCCGACCCCGTGACATGAACCTCCTCGACCAAAGGGTGCCGGCATAGGAAAGCCCCTGCATCTGCTCCCCCGCACACAATGCGAAGAAAGCCGCGTTCGATAAAAGGAGCCAGTGCAGCTTCAAGACAATCGGCTAGGTCTGCGTTGATCGGGTTCATCTTGAGGATGACAACCTGATGCACTGAAATGAGCTTGTGCAGCACATCAAGCGGTGCAATGGCCGAGATATTCCCAGCGCCCAGAACTAACGCAACTCCTCCTTTGCGATCGGCCGATGGAACATCGTAGGCGCTCGCAGCGTGTTCAAAGAGGTTCTCGGCTGTCACTCCTGCTCGCATCCAGGCTTCCGCCTTTACGTCGGGCAGTGCGAGTTCGTCCTTGAAAGAGAGGGGCAGAACGCGCACAGCAAGTTGACCGGTCGCGAGCGGCCGCGTCTTGGCCCGCTTGAGATAGGCCTTGCCATCCAACTGAGACAGCGTGTCGATCAAGGCATTCAAACCGCACATGACCGAGTACGGCCCGGACAACCACTCTTCCCCCTCAAAGGTCGAGCCCACCGGAAGCTCCTTGCCACGCGCTGCCGTCTCTACCCAGCGGTCGGCAACCGCAAGCAGGCTGTCCTTCGTCGCCTCCAACAACGCAATACGCTTTTCGATGGGCAACCGCGCCCAGGTTTCTTTTTGTGCCTCGAGCGCGTCAAGCGCTGGATCGAACTCCGCCGCAAACGATCCATCGGCTTCGGCAATGTCTTGCTGGGTCATTTTGCGGATCTCTGCCTATTGAACTGATCGCGTGGCGTGCTGGCGCGTCCTAGCGGCCATACATGCTATCAAACGATGGGCCACGCCATCTTGGCCTTGTATTTACGTGATGCCAGCAAGGTCGGGAAACAACGTGATCGCATCAGCGTTAAGAATTGCAAAGTTATGCTTGGCCTCGGCCTCACCTAGGTCTTCATCATCTACTGGTCAATCCTTATTGACCTGTCCAAGATTGTGTCGAAATTGCACGCCCCAGCGCCCTTGCTGACAGGTTACAATCCAGATGGCCTCATACGATCCATCATCGAGACTCGCTCGATCTAACCGGCGAAAGCGTACCTTGAACACGACGGACGCGACAGATCGGGCAAGCTCTTCCACATGATCGAATTCAGTTCGCATCCAATTCGGGTCCGTTTGCAGAATGATCTCCCAAGGAGGTTTTGCGCTGACGCCTACCTCATCTGCAACGGCTATCGTGAGTGCCACACCGTTATAGTTCTGATAGGTGAAGGGGTAGTTCATCGTCTCGCGATAAGCGGCAAGATCGCGATCATTAATCGCCTCAGCATGGCGCTGTAATACGTTCTCGGCTTCGGCCATCTCATGTCCTCTTCTCATGCCCAGTCATTGAGCCACGACAGCACTTATCGCTCCCGGATACTTCGGACTGCCCATAACCGCTGTTTTCGAATAGAGTTAGCTCTATGGACGATACCACAACAGGTTATCTGCTGACGCGTGGCTGGCGCGATACAACTCGCGGCATTGAGCTGACCTTCTGGTGCGCCACTGCTTATGGTCCGGTCCGACTTGTCGTCCAAGATCAAGAGGCCGTTTGTTTCATCGCTCGAAACCAGCCTCTAGCCTTGCCGCAAGGGACACGCAGGCAGCCAAGAGATCTGAAGCTTCTCGATGGCAGTCCAGTCGACGCACTTTACTTTCGCAATCAGCGAACTCTCCAGTCCATTCGGCAATCAGAAATCCAATTAGCAGAATCCGACGTCAAGCCATCCGATCGCTACCTGATGGAACGCTTCATTGCGACTGGCATCGAAGCGAAGGGAGCAATTGCCCGACAGGACGGCATTCGCACAATGGTCAATCCACAGCTACGCAGGACTGATTTCGAACCGCAATTATGTGCTCTTTCCCTCGACATCGAAACGAGAGGTAACTCTGATCAGCTCTATTCTGTCGCGGGCGCAATGATGACAACGACACCCGATAGTCCAGTGTCTGCCGTCTTCATGATCGGCAAAGGAGACGACGAAGTTCGCGACGGCTACACATTACGTTACTATCCAGATGAACGCAGACTACTCGCGGCCTTCTTCGAATGGCTCCACCACGTTGATCCTGACCTCATCATTGGCTGGAGCGTCGTGAACTTCGACCTCAGCTTCCTTGACCGCAAGTGCCAGTCATTGGGCATTCCGTTCGCCGTGGGTCGCGGTGGAGAGGACGCACGCATTCTTCAACCGGGCAGCCCAGGTCAGCCGCGCATCGCGCGCATACCCGGTCGCGGTGTTCTCGACGGTGTTGATCTACTCAAAGCTGGTTTCTGGGCCTTTGAAAGCTTCTCTCTGGACAATGTTGCCCACGAGCTGCTAGGCACTGGCAAACTCATCACCACGGAGCAAAACAAGGTAGCCGAGATCAATCGTCAGTTCCGCGAAGACAAACGCCAACTGGCAGACTACAACATGCGCGATTGCACTCTCGTCAATGAGATCTTCATCCAAGCCGATCTTATTCCATTCGCTGTCCAGCGCGCTAACCTGACAGGCCTCGCAATTGATCGCCTAGGCGGCTCGGTCGCCGCTCTCGACAATCTCTACTTGCCGCGCCTACATCGCCATGGCTTTGTTGCACCCGACGTTCGTGCAGAAGCCGAAGGGTTAGCCAGCCCAGGCGGATATGTACTCGACTCCAAACCGGGGCTCTACGACAACGTCCTCGTGCTGGATTTCAAAAGCCTGTACCCCAGCATCATCCGAACATTCTTCATTGATCCGATGGGCCTCGAACAACCCGGCGACAATCCGGTCCCCGGTTTCCACGATGCCACATTTTCACGCGACCGACATATCCTGCCCGGACTCATCGAAGAACTTTGGCAGGCTCGAGATGCCGCCAAACGCGCCAAGGATGCACCGCTTTCGCAAGCCATCAAGATCATCATGAACTCTTTCTACGGAGTTCTGGGGTCAAGTGGTTGCCGTTTCCACTCGCAAAAACTGGCGTCCAGCATCACGCGCCGCGGCCACGAGATCATCACTCAGTCGCGGGACTGGATCGAAGCTCAGGGCTATCAAGTCATCTACGGCGATACCGACTCCCTTTTCATTCTGCTCGGACCGTCACACGATGATGACAGCGCCCAGCAAATTGGCCGCCAACTCATGACGGATCTGAACGATTGGTGGACAAAGGAGCTGAACAAGCGCTACGCCATCAATTGTCATTTAGAGGTGGAGTTTGAAACGCACTTCCGAAGGTTCCTGATGCCAACCGTTCGCGGCATGCAAACAGGCAGCAAGAAGCGTTATGCTGGTATGGTCGTCGGCACGGATGGCGGGCTAGAACTCATTGTGAAGGGCCTAGAAGCAGCCCGTTCCGATTGGACACCGCTGGCAAGAAATTTCCAACGCGAACTTTACCAACGCGTGTTTCTCAATCAGCCCATCGACGACTTTGTGCGAGCTACAGCCGAGGCTTTGCGTGCCGGTGAACTCGACCAAGATCTTGTCTATCGCAAGCGGCTGCGACGACGACTGGAAGACTATAAGCGCAATGTGCCTCCGCACGTTCAAGCAGCAAGAAAGCTGAGCACCCACGGCAGTGTCATTCGCTACGTCATAACCTCTAACGGACCGGAACCATTGGATGCACTTCAGTCAGCGCCGGATTATCAGCACTATCTCGACAAACAGCTGGCGCCAGCAGCCGACAGCATTCTCCAGTTTCTCAATACGAGCTTCAGAGACCTCACTGATCAGCAGATGCAAATGTTCTGAGCGGCACGAACGGCACAGAGAAAGCCACCCCAATTCACTTGCCTTTCTTGGCAACCCACTTCTTGACATCGTCGACAACGGCGCCGCCCATTGGGGGATCTTCCTCCACGCCAAGGGTTTCCGTCACGCGCGCCAACATAATGTAGTAACCCGCCATCAGAATCAGCTCGACAATCTCTCGTTCCGAGAGATGTTGGCGCGCTGCCTCAAGCGTCTCTTGTGATGCACGCACATCGACGACCACCTCACGCGTCAGCTTCAGAGCAGACCTCTCAGCGTCGTTGAAACAGGGAGCATCGTCAGCACCACGCTCAATGGCATCGATCTGTTCCTGCGTCCCACCAAGATCCAACGTGACAGGAACGTGCTGAATATATTCATATCGTCCACCTTCAAGATTAACCGCATGCAACAGGCACAACTCACGTAACAGCGGATCGAGTTTCGTCTTGCCGAGGATCGCACCTCCCAGTTTCATAACCGGCTTGAGACAAGTGTCGGCATGCGAGAGCATATTAAAAATATGCATCTTTTCCGGGAGTCGACCAAGCATCTCGCGCGCTTCAGCCGAGAGTGCCTCGGGTTCGGGGTAGGGTATGCGTGCCATAAAGGTCCTCTGTCTAACGACTCAAGATCTGTGCGCTGCCAGTCGCTCTGTGCGCGAAAAAACCTAGCCGCGCGCTGCACCGCGGATCAACTCGTCGCGCGTCAAAGGTTTGTCCGGCAGATCAACATCGAAATGGCGCTTCAAGATATCCTGAATGACATGATAGTTCACGCCAAAGCGATGCACTTCCAGAGTTGTGAGATCAATGATCGTACTTGAGATCTGTTCGTTATTGTGCAGCGGCACAAGCCCATAGTCGATCTCAATCGCAGCTGCGTTTCGCACGACCTGCTCAACATTTTGCAAGCGAAACTTGCTTCCAGTTAGCGAGGCGTTGGCGGACGAACCAAGAACTGGAAACTGATGCTGCCAGGCCAGGTCAGCAAGTGCGTTGTGCAGCCGCCCCGCATTGAGAAGAATATCCATGGTGCCATTCTTGGTTGAACGCTGGATGCATCGCGGATCGATTGTTGCAAGATATGGATGATCCGAGTGGTACGGCCCAACCACCGACATCGCCAGATCATAGTCCACGACAACAGCTTCGACGATCTCGCGTGCCCGACTGTCAACATCGAGCACTTCGCTCATCATCTCAAAGTTGCCCAGCGAACCGCAAGGCTTCGAGAAACTACGGCCTTTGGCTTCATACGTACGGTCAATCGCCTCGATAGTCTGCGCGGCAACCGTGTAAGCGACATCTAGCGGTATAAGGGCAACACCACCGGCCTGCATGACATCCCAGATCCGTTGCGCATCACCTTCGATATCTATGACAGACAAACCAATCCCCCCTAGCTTTCATCACCAAGCAGCCTCAGGACCCACAGTGTGGGGCAAGCGGCACGCCGCGCTGTTTGAGCGCATCGCCAACAGCCTTTGTCCAAAGACGATATCCATCACGGTTCATATGGAGCTTATCACCCAAGAAAATATCTCTCGGCCGGCCACTTTCTAACATCACGGAAGCCACATCAACGTAGACCAGGTCCGAGCGCTGCTCGGCCAACACTTCGACCAGCGCATTGGCCTTCTTCTGTATCGCACGCTTGTCCCAGTGATAGACAGTCGGCTTGATCGAGATGAAGTAGACGGGTGTCACACCAAGGGCTTCTGTCTTGCGCTTCAGAAATGCTTTCATGGCTTGTACGATTTCCTCAGGAGAGCGTCCCCAGGCAATATCATTCTCGCCCGCATACAAGACAATCGCTCGAGGACGATGAGGCGCAATTAGATCATCAAAGTAGCGCAGGACGTGTGTAAGATGGGCCCCGCCAAAACCGCGCCGAATGACAGATCGATGCGGCAGATCACGCTTTAGACTCCTCCAGAGGCGAATGCTTGAAGATCCGACAAAAAGCGTCTGACACGGCGTCGGTGGAACAGCTTTGTCCTCTTGTAGGAACGCCTCGATTTCTGGCCAGAACGGTCCCTTTTTCTCAGTTTGGGCAGACGCGGACTGCGGGTGCAACGCGCCAACCGAACAAAGCAACAGCCAGTGCAACAGCCAGGCAGCTGATTGACGGGCTCGACAGATATCCGTGGGTGCGCGAAGCGGAATTCCATCCCGCTGCGCCAGGTTAAATGTCCACCACCGGAACGTTCTCATGCACCCCCACACAGCACCGAACGGTCTTGCAACATGCGCCCCATCATTTCCTTGAGGATTTTTGCGGCAACCATCGCGGTCATACCATGCAGATCACGATGCGGGTTAAGCTCAACCAGGTCTACTCCAACCAACCGCCCCTTGAATGTATGGATGATATTGAGAACATCGCGAACCGACAATCCGCCCGGTTCGTGATGTGATACACCCGGTGCATTAGCTGGATCCATCGCATCAAGATCCACACTTAGGTAGACGGCACCATCAAATGCAATATCGGGTACACTTGAGAGATCTCGCATTTCATGGATTTCAACATTGTACTTTTGTGCTTGCTCACGCTGGTGAGCATTCAATGTCCGAATGCCAACCTGAACTAAGCGACTGATCGTACCTCGCTCCATAAGCCGTGCGAACGGTGACGCATGACTGTATGGGTTACCATCCATATTCTCATAAAGGTCTGGATGAGCATCAATGTGCAGAATGCTTAGCTCCGGAATAGCTTCAGCATGGGCTTGAATCGCTGGAAAGGACACAGAATGATCGCCGCCCAGGCTGATCACCTGATAACCATCTGAAAGCAGTCCACGGACGTGATTGTAGATCGCAGAAAACGCGGCTTCACCAGACAATCCATCGAAATCGACATCGCCAGAATCAATCCACACCGCGGGCGAAGCGAGCTCAAAGCCAAGCTCGCTAAACAGATTTGCAGACGGGCTGAAGAACGCTTGTCTGATGCGCGCTGGCGCCAGAGCAGGCCCGGCTAGAAAGCTCGAGTTGTTGTCCTGGGGAAGACCCAGAACGGCCAACGGTTTGTCGGTCATAAGTCACTTCCGGCGTGGATCACTTACTCTTACTTACCAGCCATGACAGGGTTTTGGAAACAGCGGCACCCGACCGTACAGCACTGGCTGGACCAATTGCATCAGCACGTAATTGCTCACCTAATAGTGTTGTCGGGTGATTTCATCGAGATCGGTTTATGGATTGCATCCCCATTCCAACCCGAACTATCAAACGCTGTTTGATGATTGATCGAGGACCAGTCTATGGCGGCACTTTTCCAACCCTTCACGCTTCGCGATGTGCGCTTCAAGAACCGTATCGCCGTGTCACCAATGAGCCAGTATCGAGCACAGCACGGCCACGCAAACATGTGGCATGCAATTCATCTTGGCCGGTTCGCATTGGGTGGGGCTGGGCTTGTCTTTGCTGAAGCGACAGCCGTTGAGGAACGCGGCAGACGCACACATGGTGATCTCGGGCTATGGCAAGACGATCAGGTAGAATGCCTTGCGCAAATCACATCGTTCATTGACAGCGAAGGCGCGGTCCCGGGCGTTCAGCTTGCCCATGCAGGGCGTAAAGCATCCGAGCGACGCCCATGGCATGGTGAGACACCTGTCGATGATGTGGATCTAGCGGAGAGGAATGAGGCTTGTTGGACCGCTATTGGACCATCGCCAATGCCTTATGCCGACGGTTGGCCAACACCACAGCCCATGACTGAGGATGATATCAACACAGTCCTCAAGGCATTTAGAGATGCCGCGCGCCGGTCGCTCGAGGCCGGCTTCAAAATCATAGAAGTTTACGCCGCCCATGGCTTTCTCGCACATCAGTTCCTGTCACCAATCGCCAATCAACGCACTGACCAATGGGGTGGCAGCGAAGCTAATCGACGAAGGTTTGCTATCGAAGTAGCCCGTTCGATACGATCTGAATGGCCAGAACGGTATCCATTGATATTCAGACTCTCAGCGACAGATTGGTTGGACGGTGGACTGGAGATCGACGACACAATCGCAACCGCTCAGGCACTCAAGCTCGAGGGCGTCGACATGATCGACTGCTCTTCGGGCGGCATTGGCGGCAAAGACAGGCCAAGGCGCATGGTGATCGAGCAAGGATTTCAGGTCCCATTTGCCCGTCAGATTCGAGAAGCTGCCGATATGCCATCCATGGCGGTCGGGTTCCTGTGGGACGCTGACAAATGTGAGTCAGTCATCGCGGATGGTGACGCCGACATGATAGCTATGGCGCGAGAGCTACTCGATGACCCGAACTGGCCATTACATGCTGCGCAAGCGCTTGGATGCAACAGCAATCATGAGCTATGGCCAATTGAGTCCGGTTGGTGGCTGATGAAGCGTGAGCGGCTCGTCGCCAAACTTGGCATACGCTGACGGGCCTGGCGCATTGAGCAGCAAACCTGATGACTAGCAGAAATTTAATGAGATACGCCAAACGGCTAATGCCCGACCACGGCGACCACAGTGATTGACGTGGCCGGGCTGGACATACCTCCCGAGGGGAAGTCTCGACGAGTGGGAGGTAACGCAACCTTACACGGCACATCTCTACAATCTGTGCGAAATTTCCCTACAATTTTATGCAACTGAAGAATCTATAAATGAACCTGCGGTCGCAGCCGGTATCCTGCTCCGGTTCGAATGCTGCAACACGCTGAAAAGTACCGGGTTCTTAGACATTTGAAGACTCAAAGTCACAACGGCATTTCTCTGGAAACATCTGCCCACTGAGGCGTACGACAACTCCGGCCTAATCGTTGTGCCGTCACCATTTGACCTCTGGTCAACATGCGGATTGGCAATTATGAATACCGAGCAATCGACGACGGTCGCCGAGACGGATGATGCCTGTGTGGACTTTCGACAATCTGATCGATAATGCGGGCGCTATCCATGACCGGCGATCAGGCGTTTTGCGTTTGCGCTATGGCGCCGATGTTGGAAGCACGTCGTTTTCTGACTACAGCATCCGCAATCTCGGTTTCATCGCGGTTCGGGGACGCCCCGGCAGCTGCCAGATCAGGGCAACACCTGGTCGCGTTGGCCACCTCGCCTTCAGTTCCCTCTCGAGCCTTGTTAGTCGCCACGAGCCGGCCATGGCAGCTTTGGAATGGTATGACCGCAAATGGCATGAGGAACTACACCGAGGTTCCAGGGCCGTGCTTGAACGTTTCGTCGAGCTCATGTTGACAACTCACGTGCAAGAGAGCTCACCGTTTTCAAGTCATCCTGTAAAGTGCACCGATTTAGCAAAAGACTCCGCGCTGTCAGGCCTACTCAATTTTTGGAAGGACAAAGGCGGGAAACTTTCCCTGCGTCGCCACAAGCATGAGCTGGAAGAAATCAGCAAGGCTAAGTTTCTCATTGTCCGTCGCGGACAGGACTCACCGCACATCGTGGCCGAGCACTACGGCAAAGGTCTCGACCTCTATCCGAGCAAAGGTTGGCGTCAGCGCCTGACTGGCCGCCGCCTGGACGAACAGCCCGACCTGGCTTTCGGTCGCTGGGTATCGGACAGCTACCGTGACGTAATGATCGTCAACGAGCCGGTATTGAGCCGCGTCGACGTGACGACCTATGACCCAGCCGCTCGCCTCAAAGTTCGCAAGCAGTACACAAGACTAGCGCTTCCAATCGACAAGACGGCAGTGCTAAGCGGTTCGATTATTCACAACAGCACGATCGTCGACGCTGAACTCGGTTACGAACCGAAATAGTCCGTCCATCAGATAGTCCCTTGGAATAACGCACAATGAGAGCTGCATGCTCTTGTTCGGGAAGGTCACGTTGTTGAAGAGCTGCACACCGTTGAACACATTTTCAGCAGAGTATCCGACCTTCCAGTCCAATCCCTTTGCGATGCTATAGTGCCCTATCAGAGCAAAGGACGTATCGATGGGCCACTTCGTGCAGCCAACGGCACGTGAAGTCCATGGCAAAATCGTTGCGAGTTCTAGCCCGCGAAAGTCCGGGTGGATCCACAGTGCGCCTGTGTAGAGGCAGTAGCCCTTAAGATCACGCCCCTGCGGTGGCATGACATGGCAGGTCTCGCCTTCGCCTTTATCGTGTTCAGGATCGGCGTAAAAGAAGCGCAGCGACTCCGCCTCAGTTGTAAAATCAGAATTCGTCCAATCAAAGTGTCGGACCGAGTACGTCGCGATAACCCTCCCGTTGCGATCCCGACCGAGGACGACCGCTCCATTATCGTAATTGATCCCACCCAGTTTGGGCTGAAATGTCGAAGTCAGAGGAGTCCAGGTGTCGAGATTGTCGTTGTTCGTCTTCAACAGATCGTCAAAAGTACCGACCTCCAACCTGACGCCAATCCTTGCGGCCTCTTGTTCAGCCCTGAAGAAGAATCGTGTGAGCAACTCAGGGGGGCCGTGCCGGATATCGATACTGTCAATGAGCGCGGATTTGCCAACTCCGTTCGTCATAACTAGAACCTTCCCATGCCAGTTGAGTGCACAGGATCGTTCTAATTCTCGACTAAGTGGAGAAGAGTTGCTTGAATCACTTAACGAGAGATCTTTACGGTGGAATTATTCATTTATCTGTCTATTTAGTTGATAAGACCAAAGCCAATTCAAGTGAGTAAAATGGTTCACAAGCCAAGCCGCCAGCGGCCCGTTGATGTTAGCAAGTTGATCGGCGATCGTTTGAGAGTTCGCCGGCAGTTGCTTGGTATCACCCAAAAAGAGCTTGCCGATCGTGTTGGGCTGGCATTTCAAATGGTTAGCAAGTATGAGACGGGCCAAAGCACAATTACGATTTTCCGACTGCAGAAATTTGCTGACGAGCTGCAGGTTCCCCTTGATTATCTCATCCGCGGCATAGGCGAAATTGATGAAATGCCCGACGATATGATCTCGATGCTAGCGGATCGCGAAAACACGGAAGTTCTCAAGCTATTCGGAAAGATCGACGATCCCGCAGTCCGTGCAGCATTTCTACAGATGCTGCGCACGTACCATCATCAGAATAGTCTCGCGACGAATGATGAAACCCCAGTCGCCAGCGCACTAGACTAACCATTCCATCCCACACCAAGACAGAGTTACTGTTTGACAGCAGCTCATGGTGGAACACGTTAGCATCGGCACGTCACCACGGCTTCGTGCAATAGTAACCGGCCAGCACCAAATGTGTGCCGACCTAAACGGCCAAACTAGAACTCTGCTCAGTGCAGCCCTTGATGGATTTCAGAATTGGATCTTGCAAACGTAGGGCTGGAGCGGTCGTCCCGAAACTGAAACCGAGCTATCAAGATGGCCAACTCTCTGACCTTTTCAGCTAACGACCGACTGGCCGCAGTTGCCTGTTCGGACATAGCAGCGTTCTGCTGGGTGTCTTGATCCATCTGCAGAACCGAGTTGTTAATCTGCTGAATGCTCGCTGATTGGTTCTGAGCTCCCTCAGCAATTTCCGAGATAACTGAATTGATGGCACCGATGTTGTTCACAATTTCGTCCAGCGCCTGACCGGTCTCAGCAACCAGCTTGACTCCCTGGTCAACCTGGGACGTCGAAGTTGCAATAAGCTCTGCAATGCGTTTGGCAGCATCCGCCGACCGTTGCGCAAGACCTCTAACCTCAGTTGCTACAACAGCAAATCCCTGACCGGCATCACCGGCACGTGCTGCTTCAACACCAGCATTAAGCGCGAGCAAATTCGTTTGGAACGCAATCTCATCGATAACGGTGATAATTTCGCGGATCTCCTGCGAGGACCCTTCAATCTCGCTCATGGCCTGAATAGCCTGACTGACCACAGCCCCTCCGTTCTCGGCCGCGACCTTTGCTGTCGACACCGAGGTACTGGCGTCCTTTGCGCCCGAAGCAGACTCCTGAACATTGGAGGTAATGTCCTGAAGAGCAGCCGCTGTCTCTTCGAGGCTCGCTGCATTTTTCTCAGTTCGGCTGGACAAATCCTGGGACGCAACCGAAATCTCTTGCGCGCCTGCATCAACTGAGCTCGATATTTCTGTCAGCGCCGCCATGATGCTGCTGAGTGATGTGACAGTCTTGTTGTAGTCCTTCCTCAGCTTCTCAAGAGCCATTGGGAAGGGCTTAACAAGTTCGGTTCTCAAGTTACCATCGGCAAGTTGCCCAAGTCCGTCTGCTAATGCCTCGACAGCCTCCACACGATCAGTCACATCAGTAGCGAACTTGACGACACTTATGACTGTTCCTTCGCTATCAAAAATCGGATTGTAGGACGCTTGGATCCAAATGCTTTGTCCACTTTTCCCTACCCTTTCAAACTCGCCAGCTATGAACTCACCACTTCCCAGTCGCCTCCAGAACTCCGCATAGTCAGCAGACTCGGCATAAGCAGCCTGAAGGAAAATCCGATGATGCTTACCGGTGATTTCATCGAGATTATAACCAACGGCGGATAAGAAATTGTCGTTTGCTGATGTGATTATGCCATCGGGTGTGAATTCAATGACCGCCTGGGCCCTGTTGATTGCAGCAATCTTACCGGCGTCACGCATCGCTTCTTGCTTGGCTTCGGTAATGTCAGTTGCAACCTTGACGATCTTGGTGACCCGGCCAAGGCGTGAGACGACCGGATTGTATGAGGCTTGGATCCAGACTTCTCTGCCACCTTTAGCGAGGCGTCGGAATTCATGCGCTTCAGGCTCTCCACGGCCAAGCTGTTCCCAGAACGCCCTATAATCTTTGCTTGCAGCATAGCTCGGCTCAACAAACATGCTGTGATGCCGGCCCTTGACCTCGTCCAGCCTATATCCCATCGCATTGCAAAACAGCTCATTAGCCCATTTGATCTTTCCAGAAGGATCAAACTCAATCAGGGCGGCAGATTTGCCGATGGCGGCCAAGGTAGAGGCTGCACCCTGGGAACCGATAGAGAAGAAATTCGACATCTGTGCACTTTCCAAGCCAAGGATATTTCACGGCGCAGGGCTTGCTTCGACGCAAGCAGCTGCTTCCGCTACAAGCCCGACCGTAGGTGCACAATCTTATCTGAGACTAACGTTGCGCTATCTGATCAATGCTGAGCTGCTCGTCCCGCGACTCGGGCGATAGGGGTATCAATCACGTGAAGTTCTTGGTCCCTTATCCTTTCCGACACTGCCTACCCGGATATGCGCCCTTGAACATGCTGGGTTTCAACGCAGTCCAGTTGCCGTATCGTTTGTCTCATCTCCAGGAACTGCTAGTTTTAAGATCGGGGGTCAGCCTGAACACACAGCTACAACTCCGAGATTCGAGCGCAACAAATGACATCAGAGCTATCTCCATCACCTGCCCAGTCGGCAGGAAAAAACAGTGCGGCCATTGGAACGCTTCTGATTGGTGTAGCGCTTCTGATGTTGGGCAATGGATTACAAGGCAGTCTATTGGGATTGCGCGCCGCCTCAGAGGGCTTTTCAACCACCATTATCGGTTTTGTAATGGCAAGCTTCTTTGGTGGCTTTCTATTAGGCGCAACAGTAACAGTCAGAACAGTCCAACGCGTTGGACATGTCAGAACTTTCGCCGCTCTAGCCGCCGTCGCCTCTGTGGCGATCCTCGCACATGGAATGTTTGTGTCGCCGATCGTCTGGGCGATGCTCCGGTTTGTGACCGGGGTTTGCTATGCTGGCGTATTTGTGGTCGCCGAAAGCTGGTTGAACGACTCGGCGACGAATGAGTCCCGCGGCCAGCTTCTTTCAGTTTACATGCTCACCGCTTTTGCCGGCATGGGTGGCGGCCAGTTATTGCTAAATCTCGCGAAACCGGAAGATATTGACCTCTTCATTCTGGTATCAGTGCTGATCTCAATATCAATTGTGCCTATGCTCCTCAGCACAGCCCCCACGCCGCAGACCACTCAGCAGGTTGAAGCTCCGTCTGTTCCGCAGCTTTCAACACTTCTCAGCGTATACAGGGCCTCACCCCTCGGAGTTGTCGGCACCTTTGCAGCCGGCCTGATCAACGGCACCATGCTCGGCATGGGCGTAGTCTACGCACTGGAACGTGGGTTTTCAGTGGAAGGCGCTGCCTACTTCATGAGCGTCATCATCGCAGGCGCGACGATCCTGCAATTCCCTATTGGAAAGCTGTCTGATGCGTTCGATCGACGCCGAGTGATAACCGGCGTTTCCTTTGCTGCTGCCGCTTTAGCGCTTATGGCGAACGTCGTCGCCGATGGGCCCGAATTCTGGATCGTGGCGTTACTTTCTGGCGGTATGTCTCTAAGCCTCCATACACTCTCGATTGCTTACACAAACGATTATCTCGAACCAACGGAAATGATTGGGGCAAGCGGCCTTCTCGTGCTGGTCCTTGGCGTAGGATCGGTTGCGGGTCCATTACTTGTTGGACCAATGCTCAGCTTTTTTGGAGCATCTGGTTTTTTCCTATTGATCGCTATCGTGCATATCGCCCTCTCGTTGTTCGCGCTTTGGCGCATGTCACAACGCCCACCGCTTGAGCAGGAGGCGCAAGGCCCATATATCGCGCTCCATACGGCACCTTCATCGGTTGCAATCGAAGCTGCGGAGGAGGTGCACTCAGAGCAACTGGCGGAAAGTGCAACTGATGACAACGGTAAATCAGACATCGACTGATTAATCCTGGTATGCAGGTTGAGGAACAATTGGGCCGAATCTGCCTTGGCGGGGTCGCAAGTCCTAAGATCTGAGGCGGATTCACATGCTCACAGAGCGCGAGAAGCAATCAAGGCCGTAGCAGCCCCAATACCCAACTCGAGCTCTGAAAAACCAGCATCAGCACGTCGATCAAGGTCTGCAAAGGATGATCACTGGCGAATAAAACGTACTAGGATCCAACAAATAGCCCAGATCCACCTAGAAGAAAGATTGTTTTAATTCAATGAATTGAGTGTGAAAAGATTGGCGCTCCCTAGGGGAATCGAACCCCTCTTTCCAGATTGAAAATCTGGCGTCCTAACCGATAGACGAAGGGAGCGCAGGCCGGCTCATATACGGCGCTTTGCAGCGACATGCAAGTGCCAGCTGCTGATTAGCGCACACGTCGCAGTCAAAAAATGCCGATAGGTACCCGCTTAGCCCTGACTTGCAGGGTCGGCAGCATCATCGATGAACAGCTCGAGCTTGTCCCGACCACCCCAGGTATCCCGTCTTAACGTCCCAGCAACATGAACTGGCATGCCACCGGAATTGAGCAACAGCTCGCCAAGAGGCTGGTCCGCAGCCCGAAAGGCGATGGCATCAAGTCGTGCACCGTCACTGCCCTGCAGCGCACATCGGACGTGGCTCTCACCAACGATTTTCGCGAACTTAATGACATGGCTACCAAACGCAAAGCGCGGCTGCGGATTGCCTTGCCCGAATGGACCCGCCTGCTCGATGAGACCCATGAGTTCATGATTGACCGCGCGTGGCGTTAGCGCGCCATCGATATCCAGTGACGCCGATTCACGAGCTCCTTTGGCGCTTGCGCGCAGTTTCTCGTCCATGAATTTCCGCAAGTCTTCGAGCCTGTCCTTCTCAACGGTCAGCCCCGCAGCCATCGCGTGACCACCACCCTTCACGAGCAAGCCCGCTGCCTGCGCGGCCCGTACGGCACCGCCAATGTCGACCCCGGCGACCGAGCGGAGAGATCCAGTGCCACGTCCGCTGCCGTCCCAGGCAATGACACAGGACGGACGGCGATATCTATCCGTCAGCCGGCTGGCAACGAGACCAACGACGCCTTTGTGCCACTCCTCAGAGCCCAACAAGATCAAGGCCGCATCGGCGTCACTCTCGATCAGAGCCTCACCTTGAGCCATGGCTTGAGAAAGCATTTCTGTCTCGATGGCTTTACGCTCGCCGTTTAGTTTATCGAGCAACACTGCGATGCGCGCAGCCTCCATCTCGTCCGATGTCGATAGCAGGGTCGCGCCCAAACCCGAGTCGCCAATCCGGCCGCCTGCGTTAATGCGTGGTCCAAGCACGAAACCAAGGTGATAAGGCGTTGGCGCCTGCTTGAGGCCAGCTGCATCAAACAGTGCCCTGAGACCCACATTCTGACGCCCGTGCATCACCTGCAGTCCCTTCGTCACATAAGCCCGGTTGAGCCCCATCAGCGGAACGACATCACAAACCGTCGCGAGTGCAACTAGGTCCAGCAGTGCGAGCAGGTCTGGCGGACTGCCCTTGTAGTAGTTGCGACTGCGAAGCTCGCGACTAACTGCAACAAGCAACAGGAAAACAACGCCAGCAGCGCACAACTGACCGAGCCCGGATAGATCATCCTGGCGATTGGGATTGACAACCGCGACAGACTTGGGGAGTTCGGCATCCGCCTGGTGGTGATCGACAACGACGACATCAACACCAATCTCAGCGGCGACATCCAAGGGATCGAAACTCGTCGTTCCACAGTCGACCGTGACAATCAGCGTGGCTCCATCCTCACTGAGGAGACGAATGGCATCTGGGTTCGGCCCGTATCCCTCATGGAGGCGATCGGGGATGTAAATCCGACAGCCAAGGTCATGGAGGCCGAAGAAAAGTTGCATCAGCGCTGATGAGCAGGCGCCATCGACATCATAGTCGCCGAATACGGCAATCTTCTCGCGCCGCTCAATTGCATCGGCGAGACGCGCCGCCGCCGTGTCCATATCTCGAACCGTGCTTGGATCCGGCATCAACCGCCGAATTGTTGGGTCCAGGAATGTCTCGACGCCTTCAAGTGAAACGTCCCGGGCAGCCAGTATGCGGCCAAGCAATTCAGGCAAATCGTGGCGCTGGGCTATGGCTGTAGCGACATTGCGTTGCGGCACAGCGAGACGCTCTCGCCATTGCAGGCCACGGACAGAGCTTCGGACACCGAGGAAATATTGACCGGTGTCATCTTCCCACTTTGGCTGATGAGCTAACGCAACCATGGCGAATATCCCCGCTTGCTGAAACGCCAACAATAGGTCGATTCCTGACTACAAACGATGGCTGGGACCAAGGGTTGTGGATACAGCGGCCAATCTTGCCAACTCGAATTGGTCGAACAATCGGGCCCGCAAGACGCGGCTGAGGCGGTACAGAGTAGAAAATGTGACAGAAACGTAGCGTATAAAGGCTAAAATCAACGATCTATCAGCCAATCCTCAGCAATACCTTGACGATTGAGGAATCTAATGTTGCACTGCGACAACACGATCATGCAGCGCAACATTGGGAATCTGCACCTATGGCAATGAAATACCACGCTTACGAGTTGGCGCATGCCATGGTCTCACCAATGCGCCTAGCGGCCAAGGGGCTGCGTTATCAGTTGGATTTTCCACTCAACCCAATCTCGCTCACACCGTTCGGGAAGAGTGTGTCAGCTGCATGTGAAGTATTCGAAGGCATCACGCGGCGTTATGGCAAACCTGACTGGGAAATCGACTCGTCTATGCACAATGGCCGGGATTTCCCCGTGACGATCGAGCCGGCTCTCACGAAGCCGTTTTGCGAGCTGATCCATTTTCGTCGCCATCTCCCGGTCACAACCGGTCAGCCAGACCCACGCGTTTTGATTGTTGCACCAATGTCGGGTCACTATGCGACCCTGCTTCGCGGAACCGTCAAGGCCATGCTGCCGGAACATGACGTCTACATGACCGACTGGGTCGATGCACGTCACGTTCCGATTTACGAAGGTCAGTTCGATCTCGATACGTTTATCGATTACATCATCGAGTTTATCGGCTTTCTCGGTCCAAACACGCACGTGATAGCGGTCTGCCAACCAGCTGTACCGGTACTCGCAGCAACTGCTGTGATGGCTGCACGGGAACACCAAGCTCAGCCGGCATCTCTGACGCTGATGGGCGGGCCCATCGATACGCGTCGTAATCCGACGGTGGTCAATGAGTTGGCATCGACGAGGCCGATTGAATGGTTCGAAGATAACGTTATCTCGATGGTGCCATGGCCGAACACGGGCGCATTTCGACGTGTCTATCCGGGCTTCGTTCAGCTAAGTGGTTTTATGACGATGAACCTGGATCGGCATCGCAAGGCTCACTGGGACTTGTTCGACAATCTTGTCAAAGGCGATTGCGATTCAGTTGCCCAGCACCGCAAGTTCTACGATGAGTATCTCGCAGTTATGGATCTGCCTGCGGAGTTCTATCTGCAGACCGTTCGAACAGCATTCCAAGAGCATGCTCTGCCAAATGGTGCGATGATGCACCGGAGCGAAAAGGTCGACTGCTCTGCTATTCGCAAGACAGCGATCATGACCGTTGAGGGCGAGAAGGACGACATCTGCGGGCTGGGACAAACGAGAGCCGCTCACGATCTATGCGTTAATGTCCCAGACGACGAACACTTCCACTATGTTCAACCAGGTGTCGGACACTACGGGGTTTTCAATGGCACGCGCTGGCGTACCGAGATCCAGCCTCGCATTCGCGAAATGATCCGCACGATTGAGCACAAACGTCGCCGCGCTGCACCAACCGAGCCGATTGTCCGGGCAGCAACGGGTATGCATGCGACGGCTCCGATCGCGAAAGAAGCACTCCACTAGCATCGCTCGTTTCCCAACGCGCAACCAATCGGGTTGTCCACCACACATGTGGCTGTGGCGGGCGGCATCTTTGTTGCCGAGTGATCGCTGTGCAAAAAATATCACAGCTCAATTGAGTTCACTCACTTCTCCACAATCACATATCAACTGTGGAACCCAACCATAAGTAGAGACCAACCTCTGCAAAATAGCGCTATCCTGCCCTCGTTCATTAGCTGAAGCGGGGAACTTTGCTATGAGCATTTTCGTAATGCGGACGATCGGCATTATTGCCGGTATTCTAGTAGGCGCAGCAATTTGGTCGGTCAACATTCCGATACCATTTTGAGGCGGCTGAAATCGAGAGTAACGCGGATTAGTTCGGAGTATCGCAATGCAGTAGAGTTTTGCGGGGCGCTGCTGATCAACGCAGCCAACCCAAGAAACAACATTTCAAAAAAGCTTTTCACTGTAAGGCGCTCGCGCATTCTGCGACGAGGTTGAGCCTAGGTTTTCTTTTGCGCGGTGTTTTCACATCCGTGCAATAGGAGGTTGTCTGCGAACGCATCGCAAGGTTCGCGAGCGGACAGCTTTGAACCGCGCAACTTGGCATCGGTAGCGGGGCGATGCCGGC
Source organism: Hyphomicrobiaceae bacterium (assembly GCA_965247245.1). Taxonomy (GTDB): domain Bacteria; phylum Pseudomonadota; class Alphaproteobacteria; order Rhizobiales; family Hyphomicrobiaceae; genus Tectiglobus. The sequence goes on from CBDFGV010000003.1 coordinate 1,183,785, forward strand.
GCGGTTCTCTTCAACGATTTGCGAGTCCAGCCTGCTACCTGAAGTTAAGCTCCAGAATCATCTAACTCAACGATGATATTGCCAGCTCCGTCTAGCTGAGCCGACGCACCTGGCCGCACCACACATGTTGCATCGTATTCCTCTATGATCAGCGGTCCCTCTCGTCTGCGTCTGAGATCAGAACGATCCAGAACCTCAGCATCGCGCCATCCCATGTCTGGACCAAAGTAGGCCGCGCGTACACCGGATGAAACCTGGCTTTGTTGTTGCAGCGCGATCTGATCCGGCACACCACTGCCGGCTCGCAATCCAATGCCTAGCACCTGTATTGAAACAAGTTCCACCGGTTCATCCTGGCCTGCTCTATGGCCATACATCCGCTCGTGTTCAGCACCAAAGGATTCAGCGAGCATATCCAAATAGGCTTTGTCGATAGGACCGCTGGGAGCATCAACAGTCAGCTCGAAGCTCTGTCCCTTGTAATGCAGCGCAGCTGAACGCTTGAGCCTCATATCGTTTTCACTGATGCCGTCACGCGATAGCTGCGACTTTGCATCTTCTTCCAGGTGAGACCAGGCCCGGACGACTTCCTCAGTGTCCACTTCACGCAGAACACGACGCAACGTCTGTGAGTAGTGATGTTCGAGATCAGCGTAGAGTAGACCAAATGAAGAGAACAGTCCGGGTGCGGGTGGGATAACAATTCGCTTCATCCCGAGTGCGGCGGCCATCTCGCAGGCAAACAAGGGGCCATTGCCCCCAAAAGCAAACAAAGAAAACTCACGGGGGTCGCGCCCTCGCTCACTTGATACTGCACGAATGGCACGCATCATGTTTGAAGCAGCAATCCGAAATGCGCCAAATGCTGCCTCCTCCAAAGAAAGACCAAGCGGATCCGCAACCTGTTCCTTGAAACAACGCCGAGCGAGTTCCGAATCCAGTTTGACGGCACCACCCACAAGATGTTCCGGATTGAGATATCCCAGCACGACATTGGCGTCAGTGACCGTCACTGTTTCACCACCCGAGGCATAGCAAACCGGCCCGGGAAGAGCACCGGCGGACTCAGGACCAACCTGCAAGCTACCTCCCTGATCGATACGAACCAGTGAACCACCACCCGCACCGACCTCGGCCAGATCGATCGCCGGTACCTTCAGTGTATAACCTGCTCCCGACAGCAATCTTGACCCGACCATGATGCCGGCACCGACAGCATATTCCTGCGCACGCATGACTTGGCCATCTTCGACCATGGATGCTTTTGCCGTCGTCCCGCCCATGTCGAACGTTATGATCTTATCGAGGCCCTTGGTGGTCGCAATGGCATGGCCGCCCACGACGCCGCCGGCAGGACCTGACTCAATGATGTTGATGGGCCGGTCCGCTGCAGCCTTATCTGTCGTCAAACCACCATTTGATTGCATCAGGAGAAGAGGTGCCTCGATACCATTCTGGTTCAGCCGCCTACGCAGCACCTCAAGGTAAGTCGCAACAATCGGCTTTACATAGGCATTGATGACCGTTGTCGATATCCGCTCGTACTCCTTGATCTCCGGCAACACCTCATACGAGATGCAATGAATGAGATGGGGCGCCAGATCTTCGATAGCCTGCTTGATCATCAGCTCATGCTTCGGATTTGCAAATGAGTTGATAAGACAAACAGCAATCGCTTCTACGTCATCATCAAGTAGCCCCCGGATTTCCCCGCGCACTTCATCCATTGCAAGGGGCGTTTCAATTTCGCCTGATGCCCGAACCCGCTCTGCCACGGTTCTACGCAAGTAGCGCTCGACCAATGGAGGTGGCTTTTGCCAGGCCATATCGTAAAGCCTTGGCATGCGCAGAGTGCGTAGCTCTAGTACGTCGCGAAATCCAGCCGTGGTGATCAGTCCAACGCGTGCGCCCTTGCCTTCGAGAATTGCGTTGGACGCAACAGTCGTGCCGTGGCGAATCTCCCTCACATCAGATCCGGACAGGCCGACATCTTCAAACACCTCGGCGAGACCATCAACGATGGCGGCTGCGTAGTCACCAACACTAGATGAAATCTTCTTCGTGTGGATCGTACCGTCATCATGCATCACGACGATATCTGTAAACGTGCCACCAATATCAACGCCGACCCGAAACTGCGGAGAACTTGTCATATCGCTCACTCCGCCGCCTGCTTGGTTGCAGGACTATTGCCGCGTTGCACAGCTGGGCAAGACGTCCATCCCCGCTGCCCCTGCAGATCTAGCCGAAGATTACTCGTTGCTTCGTTGTCGACGCTCCAATGTTCAACGTCTATGACGACACCATAGTCCGCCCGAGCGCGTTCGACTGACAAAAACTCGTTCCGCACATCACGGAGCACAGCCTCTGGATCGCGTTCCAAAGGGTCGCCCCAGCCACCACCGCCAGCGTGGACATGTCGAAACACGTCCCCCTTCCGAAACATCATTGTCGGCTTGGACGGTACGCGTTGCGCATCACCCAAAGGATCAAGCCAGTTCTCCGATGGCGCGCCCGGACTACCCCCATAGAGCCCGAAGGGTTGCACGTCATGACGGTCCGCGCGGACACTCAGCATCGCTTCATCCGCCTCCAATCGGTAGTCACGCATGAACGGAACGCCGCCACGAAACTTTCCAGCACCAGCACGATCTGGAACAAACTCATATCTGAGAATGGAAATCGGTTGCTCCGCCTCTGTTACCTCAACCGACGGCAGAGCCATGTTCGCGAACATGTGGCTATTGCCATCTAGTCCGTCCGCCCAAGGCCGCGCACCCCAGGCCCCACAGGTGAAATCTACATAAACAAAGGGATTGAACTCACGATCATATCCACCAATCGAGATACCCGTGTTACCACCATCCCCTGCGGCTTTGACCTTGTCCGGCAGCATCATCGCCAACGCGCCAAACATGCAGTCGACCATGCGAAAACCTGTCAGCCCGCGCGCGGCACAGGCAGCAGGCAGCGCGCCATTCCCAACGGTACCGGGCGGGCAAATCACATCAATGGCGCGAAACACGCCTTCGTTGTTTGGGATATTTTGTGGCAGGACAGAGCGAATGGCTGTGTATGAAGCCGACTTCGTAAACGACAACGTATTGTTGATCGCACCACGGACCTGCGGATGAGTTCCCGTCCAATCAACCACCATGGTATCGGCATTTTTACGTAGTGTTACAAACAACCGGATTGGCTGCCCCACATCGATGCCATCATCATCGATCCAATCTTCGAAGCTCCACTCGCCGTCAGGTAGGTCACGGAGCGCTGCCCTCGTCAATCGCTCTGAATACTCAATTGTTTCGTTGAGCATCGCTTTGGTCTCTTCGGGACCGTAACGCTCAACCAGTTCTGCAAACTGTTGCTCTGCAATATGGCACGCCGCCAGTTGCGCTCTGAGATCGCCTTGGACAAGCACGGGCACACGAACATTTCGTTCGATAAATGTCATGATTGTTTGGTTGAGCACACCAGCGTCATAGAGCTTCATCGGCGCAATTCGCAGCCCCTCCGCGTAGATCTCCGTTGAGTCCGACGCATTGGAACCCGCAACCCGCCCACCGACGTCAGTGTGGTGGCAAACAGTACACGCGAACGCCAACCGCTCACCTTTATGAAACAGCGGTTTGAATATGAAGATGTCAGGTAGATGCATGCCGCCATCAAACGGGTCATTCATGATGAAGACATCGCCCGGGTGAATGTCACCCTCAAAGTGACGCATGATCGACTGCATAGCGGTTGGCGTGGAGCCCAGGTGCCCCGGTAGTGTAAGCCCTTGCGCTGCAAGGCGACCGGCGCCATCCGCAAAGCCGGTCGAATAATCCATATTGTCCTTGAGGACTGCGGAGTATGTCGTTCGGAACACCGTCAGCGCCATCTCATCAGCAATCGAGAAGATAGCGTTCTTAAAAAGTTCGAACGTAATTGGATCGATATCTTGCGCCATAGCAGCAGCGTCCTCTTGGATCGGAATGCTGCAATGCTAGAACAACGCGTTTAGAGTTCAAGCAGTCTTGGCTGCCAAAAAATTTAGCATATTGGTGATCGCTCACCTGGCAAATCCGAACCAGCTCCCTGGCTCATACTTCCCTGGATTACCGACAGGTCTTTTGCGCCAATTACGGGGGCGCAGATACATACGCTTGACGGTTCCGCGACCGCTCTCAAGCGCAACCGTTTTCGCCTGATAGTTACCAGAGTCAGCCCGCTCATCCCGTCGCTTTCGATGGGCTGCACCACTTTCACTCTTCCAGGATCGTTCGTCACGCTTACTGGAAGACTTGCCAAGGTCGTCAGCCATCTTCTGGAGCGCGTCAATGATTTCGTTTGGCTTATTGGCCCGTTGCCCACGCTGCTGTCGTGTGCCAAGGCCCGCAAACAACTGGGTCAACCAAAGCAACAGTGGACCGACCGTACTCCAGAATAAGAACCCAAGCATGCCGATGCCACCCAGGAAAAACAGCAAGTCACCCTGGACTGCCTTCCAGGCAGGCTGCGGCTTAATGCGATCGGGATTGCTCGTGTTGTAGACGAGATCAACTTTAGTCCCGACTGGCGTGCGCCATCGGATGAATTTTCTGGATGGGCGAACTTTTGCGAAGTGTACATGCCCGTCTTGTCGGACAAACCGCACCATCACCAAACGCTTGCGATACGACCGCACATTCGAGAAGCCGTAACGCTGCCGCAGGGAATGAACAGACTTGCATGGAACATCGAAACGGTCCCATCGCCCCGACTCGCGGAGCCGCACGGTGCACTCAGTCAAATGCTGAACGACCTCACCAGTGACGGCATTGCCAGACATCCTGACCTGCGCCGCCTTTTGCAAACCATCAAAGCCTTTGGACAGCAAAACGAACGCAACAATTGCAAGAACGATCTTGCCTTGAAGACGTTGCCCTTGCCCCAAACCACCAGCAATTTTACTCAGGATGCTCATTGGCTGCCGCTTTCATCCCCGACCAAGATCCGGTCAGTATGCGCGATCGGCATTGAATTAGCTTTAACCCGGATGTCGGTTGAGCTGCCATAATCGTTACTCGAACGTTAAAGCACACTCCTGATTAGAACGCTTGATAAACGAAGGGTCACGCGGCCAGCTCGCCGTCCTCCCGCATGAGGTGGATCGCCGAGCGCATCGCATTTGCAGTGTGCTCAAGATCCGCATCATTGTGGACAGCTGACAGCGAGCCCCCGGGCTTGGACGCCATATCAACACCGTATACGAGTAAGGCCAACCGTAGCTTTTCACCAAGCGGGCTCTTTACCTTCAACACGTCATGCCCGATCGAGTCCGCATCAAACGTCAGTGGATCAAAATCGAGCCCCTGCGGATTGAGGAAAAAGTAAAACCCGGAGAATTGTCCATAGGCCGCCCATTTCACGCCTTCGGATGCAAATACCTCATTGAACATTCGGCGCAATTTGGCGCCTTGAGCATTCGCGCGCTCGCATGCATCACTGCTCTTGATGATCTCGAGCGCTGTAATACCAGCCACTGCCGACAACGGGTTTGCGTTGTAAGTTCCCTGATGTCCAATTTTCTCGAAACCCTTTGCCAGCGCGACATCAAAGTCGAGCAGCTCGAGAATATCAGCCCTTCCGCACACCGCTCCACCGGGCAATCCACCGGCGAGAATCTTGGCCAAACTTGTCAGGTCAGGTGTAACACCAAAATGCGCCTGCGCCCCTCCCGTCGAAGCTCTGAAACCTGTAACGACTTCGTCGAATATGAGCACGATGCCACGCTCACGTGTTGTTTCACGCAACTGCTTGAGGAAGTCACCACTAACCGGGATCTGCCCCCAGCTAGCGCCAGTTGGCTCCAATATTACAGCTGCGATATCATCATTGCTCTCAAGAATCCCGCAAGTCTCTTCAATACTGTCCGGCGGTGCCATAATCGTATTCTGGGCAATCTCAGCCAATACGCCCGGAGTTGGGGTACCATCAAAATGGTTGGTCACTCCAAATGCCGCATGGTCATGCCAACCATGGAAATGACCGTTGAAGCGCACAATCTTTGACTTACCTGTGAAGCCGCGCGCCAGCCGCAATGCCATCAGATTGGCTTCGGTTCCTGAAGACGTGAACCGCACGCGTTCTGCACACGGGACCATGTCCTTGACTAGCTGCCCCCAGCGAACCTCGAGATCATGACAGGCGCCAAAGTGAGTGCCTTTTGCCATTTGTGCTTGAACGGCCGCAACAACGTCGGGATGCCCATGGCCAAGCAGCAGCGCGCCATGGCCACCGTAGTAGTCAACGTACTCGTTGCCATCCACATCCCACTTGCGTGAGCCTTCTGCCCGATCAACATAGATGCTGTAGGGCAATGTCCGACGCGAGTCATGAACAATGCCACTCGGGAAAACATCACCAGCCTCCTGAGCCAGTTGAGCAGACTTTGGCGTCTTCTGCCGATATGCGGCAACAACTTGCGAGTTTGTCAGTGATCCGTCAGGCATAATATCCGCTCCTCTACACTTGCAACCAACATAGCATCTTTTCCGGTCCCTGCAGCAGACGCCTCACCCCTAGAAGCCATAATCCGCCAGCCGATTGGACAATTTGATCGCAATTGGGCAAACACAAAGCATTCCGATCCACAAGGTCCCCTGACATGCCCCAGCCAACCATCGATCCTGCACGCAATCGGTATCCACGCGTTTCAGATTTGGCCGATAAGGCCTATTCACGGATTCCATTCTTTGCGTGGGAGTATCTCAACAGCGGCACTGGCTACGATGTAGGCGCCAAACGCAACGTCGATGCCATGCACGATGTGCGCCTGACGCCCAAGTTGTTGCAGGGTCAATTCGAACCCAATATCGAAACCGAGCTCTTCGGCCAGACCTATGCTGCACCGTTTGGTGTCGCACCGGTTGGCCTCACAGGCCTGATGTGGCCGGGCGCAGAAATCATTTTGGCTAAGACAGCCGCTAAGTATCGCATTCCTTACTCACTCAGTACCGTTGCGACAGAGACGCCAGAAACAATTGGCGCCGTAGCAAACGGCATGGGTTGGTTTCAGCTTTACCCACCGCGCTCAGCCAACATTCGCAAAGACCTGTTAGAACGCGCAAAGGAGTCAGGCTTCACGACGTTGCTCGTGACTGCAGATGTGCCGACCGGCAGCACCCGCGAGCGCCAACGCAAAGCCGGCGTTGCTGTTCCTCCGAAGATTACACCAATGATGATCTACCGCTGCGCCATCCGCCCACGTTGGTCGCTGGCAACCTTGATGCACGGCACGCCACGCTTCCGCAGTGTCGAGAAGTATGTGGCCGCCAAGGATCTTCAGAACATGACAGCGTTCATCGGCCAGGGACTAGGAGGCACGCTGGATTGGGACTATCTCAAAGAGGTCCGCAAAGAATGGGATGGACCTATCGTGGTCAAAGGATTGCTCGACCATGAAGATGTGCGCCGTGCCATCGAAGAGGGCATTGATGGTATTGGCGTCTCGAACCACGGTTCCCGCCAGACAGATGGCGCACCGGCCTCCATCGAAGCTCTGCCTCAGATAAAAGACATTGTCGGTGACCGCGCCAAAATAGTTTTCGATAGTGGCATTCGCAGCGGCCTTGATATCGCCCGCGCCCTTGCACTCGGTGCCGACTTCGTGCTGTGCGGTCGCGCCTTCATGTACGCCGTTGCCGCCCTGGGAGAAAAGGGCGGAGAACATGTCGCCGGTCTATTGCTGGATGATCTCGTCAACAACATGAGCCAGTTGGGCTGCAAGGAAATCAGCGACTTGCCTGGTCGTGTGACCAAGTAGAGCCGAGTTAATCGGATTGCTGTGTCGTAAGCGATCCGATCTCGCCTGGCGGACCCAGACGAGACCGGCTATTCAATCACAATGCACAACCGAGAAGCGGAACACTCAGTCGCTTGTGCAGCTGAACACCTACGCAGCAGAAAGATGCTCTTCTTCACGGGCAATCGACCACTCGATCAGCTCATGCCAGATGCGCGCAACGAGCTCTTGATCCAAGCCCTCTTGCTCCGCATTGCTGCGCACTTTTGCCATAACGAGAGCCACACGATCATGTGTCCGCGCTGGCAGATTCTCAATCCGCTTCAGCGCGACGGCTCGATCAATGTATTTGCTGCGATGATTGAGAAGTTTGATGATCTGAAAGTCCAGGATATCGATCTCAGTCCTGAGTTCGAGCATATCACGGCATAGATCGGGGTCTTTTGTCGATATCGTGTAGTTGGGCATCTGACGCTCCATTTCGTGGAGCCACTATCGTCCGCCAACAAAGATCCTTGTACCTAGCCAGCCAGACAACGGCGGCTTCGGTTTGAACATGAGTAATCCGTGCCGCTCCTATTTGGAACGCCAAAAATAAGAAAGACTTTTTGTGCTGCATCGGATCATGTGCAGTCGCTTACAATGAACACAGCGCAGACGCAAGTGCAGGAAGATCACGATCTCTCAGCTAGTTTCCAACCAAAAAACCGGGCGGCCAAGGCCACCCGGTCTTGCTGCCCCAAAAGGGCAACGCCCAAGAAGCGTCTTATGACTGCTTCTTCACGCATTTCTGCGTAACTTTATCGTACTCCATGCCAGCATCGCACTTCTTCTCCGAAGCGGCGAGTGCCGGGGTCAGGCTGCCAAGTGCGATACCAACGACTGCTGCTGTTGTGATAATAGTTTTCATGGTCTCTCTCCTTTTCCATGATGGAATGCAGTCTTCATGACGTGCATCCCTGGGGTTGCCCCCTGCGTTTTCATTTCGCAGCGGATTCGGGCCGGAAAAAGAAAATTTGACGACCAATTTTCGATTTAAATAATTGATTTTGCTTATGAATTTTAAATGCAAAATGCACAGCAGCAAAGCTAACTAAATGCTCAAAACCATGCAATCAAAGGTGTTAGAATAGAAAATGACCGAACATACATCCCATCTGATATTGGCCAGCCATTTCTAGCTGACACATCTCTAAGAAGCGGATTACCCGCAAAGCGGCACTGATCGAACCGCTACGCTACGGTGTGATGGCTTTGGTACCGGGTCAGAGACTGTTCAGCTTCTCCAGGTTAGCCTGCTTCAACTGCTCTTCAGTCGCCCCGCGGTCGTAAGCGGGCGACAGGATGAGCTTGGCAGAAGAAAGGTTGATCCGAACAAACGCGGACATCCCATCAAGAAAATCCGCCCAGACCTCATCGAAGGCAGCTTTCATTTTCGGATCGGCATCAGCCTTGTCCACGACCTCTGCGTTCCCCCGTACGCGCACGGCCTTCCGGTGCAGGACGTCGAGAAACACCACTTCGACTTGCGGCCGCGCCTTGATGTTGCGGCGCGTGGCAGGCGACCGGATATCACCGTAAGCAATCGTCGCCTCATCAACAACCACAAACGTGGCCTTTGGTGAGACAGCTGCCGAGCCGTCTTCGTTGATACTCGCGACGGACCCGCAGGTATAATTGCGGATGATTGACTGCATCTCTTCTGTCAACATTGCCTACTCCTATCCCGGCTGGCGACGATCTGACAGATATCGTAGCCTGCATCCTTCCGCTGATCTATGCTCTCGGAAAGAAAACCCACGGATTGGAGATTGGACAATGGCGCTGAAGCGCATGGCTTTGGAAATCGGAATGGGCACCGACATTCGCGGCGCCGACAGCACCAAGGCGGCCCAGCGCGCGCTGCGTGATGCACTGTGGCGAAACACCTTAAGCATCGCCCGCATCCTTGGAAAACAGCCTGAAGACATGAAGATCGTCGTGCATATCGGCGTACCGCGACCTGAGACGGTGGATCACGATGCGGTTCTATCGATCCTTCCCTATGGAACGGCATCGCTGAATGTCACCGAAGGGGGCCTCGAAATGCCAAACGACGAAGGCACCGACACGACCTTGATCGCGCACGCAGCTGCTGTCGTCAGCCTTGAACTCGACTAAACGGGGGAGAAATTCTTATGGCATTGAAACGCGCAATCCTCGAAATGGGTGCCGGCACGGCGCTACACGGCGGAGACTACACAAAGGCAGCGACACGCGCCGTTGACGACGCAATTCACCATAGTTCGCTGACTTTTCTGCGCTCTCTCAATATTAAGCCTTCAGACATGCATGTCACGGTGACGATAGGCGTGCAGGAGCCGGACAAGGTCGACCTCGACGCCGTCAAAGCCAAACTTCCGCACGGCCAAGTCGTGGTGAACGTGAAGAAGGGCGGCCTGAACGTGCCAGATCCCGAAGGAGACGACCTAACCGTCATCGCAAGTGCGGCCGTGGAGGCCCGCATTGACGTCTAGGAGCACAACACCCACATAACGCCGATGATTAGCAGTATTGAAAACTTCCTCAATGACCTGTTTGACGGTCAGCCGAAGCAAATTGTCGACGATGAAGAAGAGCGGGTCGCCTGCGCGGCCCTGCTCGTCCACTGTGCAAACGCCGATGGATTACGCTCACCGGCAGAAGACGAACGCCTGCGCCAGATCCTAAAGGATCACTTCAAGCTCTCGTCTGGAGAAATCGACCGCGTTGTCACCGCTGCAGAGCAGCGCGAAGCCGATGCCGTGGATATTCACCGCTTCACGCGTGTGCTGCACGGCAGACTCGATCGCGAGGGTCGCCAGCGCATGGTGAAGTGGCTTTGGGAGGTTGCCAACGCCGATGGCGTCATCGATGGCGATGAACGCCATACAGTGTCGTTGACGGCTCAGCTTCTCGACGTCGAAGTCAGAGATAGCGTCGCCCTACGGCAGGCAGCCGAACGCGAAGGAAACTGAGCACAATCTAGTTCAGTTGGCGACGACTTATACGATCGACAATCGCGCGAAGTAGACTGCCGATAGCACCACACCGAAAATAATCACGGCCGTTCGCAGATACCTCTCATTGATCTGCCGTGCATAACGGGCACCCAGATAGCCGCCGAGTGTGCTGCCCACCATCATAACAAGTGCCTCCGGCCACGCGATGATCCCGCCCACACCAAAGACGATAATGCTGAGGACTGTGAAACTCGTTGCCAGCAGATTCTTCAGGCTGTTCGCCACGTGAAATGATGAGAAGCCCATAACCTGCACGACGGCTAAGAGAATGATCCCCAGGCCGGCACCAAAGTACCCGCCGTATATCGAGAACAGAAACAGCACGCCATAGAGAGCCCCCATAGAAGCACGTCCGACAAGCTGAGCGCGCACCAATCCACCAATCTCTGAACCAAAAGCGAATAGAACCGTCGCCAGCAGAACAAGAAATGGAATGAGGAACTCGAACAGGGCCTGCTCAGATGCAATGAGCAAAAGCGAACCGACGATTGCCCCTGCGCCTGAGATAATCATGAGCGGCCAGACGCGTCCGCCGACTTCCTTAAGTTCGCGTACGTAGGCCGGAATGGCAGCAGCGTTCGATGGCAACATCGCCAGGTAGTTGGTGGCATTCGCCACCACAGGCGGCAGCCCGGCCACTATTAGAGCCGGAAATGTAAACAGAGTGGCTCCACCAGCCACTGCATTCCAAGCACCGCCAACGACACCAACGCTAATCAGAAAAACCGCCGTACCAGCATCCATAATCCTGCCTCCCTTTAATGAGGCAGATAGCTAGGCTTGCGTTTGACATTTGAGAAACGAATTGTTTTGATGCGAGCCATGAACAAAATTGAACGCTTGGCTAAGAGCAGCGACCTCTTGCGCACCTTTGTTGCGGTCGCTGAAAACCAGAACATCACAGTTGCGGCAGACCTGCTGGGTCGAACACAGTCAGCCATTAGCGTGCAGACCAGAAAGCTAGAGGACGCGCTAGAGGTCCGCTTATTTGATCGCCAGGCACGCGGCATGCAGCTCACCGTCGATGGAGAGCGCCTTCTCCCAGTTGCACGTCGGATTGTCTCTGAACTCAGCCGCATCGGAACGCTGTTTGATGATCCACTCCAAGGTCAGGTACGCGTCGGGATTCCCGACGACTACGCAGAATCCGTTCTGGAACATGCGCTTGTAGAATTTTCTAAACGACATCCCATGGTGGAAATCTCGGCACGCTTTGGATGTACGTCCGAGTTCCCCGCCGCCATCCAAAAGAGAAAACTGGACGTTGCAGTCGTCTCCGGCAGTGATGCTACACTGGCCGATCGCATAACCTCGGAGCGCAATATCTGGGTTGCAAACCCTGAACTGGAATGCAGAGCAAATGTGCCCGTGCCTCTCGCTGTCCTTGACCGCCACACCTGCAGCTGGCGCCACTTCGGCTCTGATGCACTTGATGCTTTTGGAAGGGACTGGCGCGTCGCGTACACAAGTGAGAGCTTTGCCGGCCTCAAATCAGCCATTCGATCCGGCTTGGCCGTTGGCGTCCTGCCACGCTCCCTCGTTGACGCAACAATGGTTGAACTGACGGAAGATGATGGCTTCCCAGTCCTACCACCAACTGAGCGCGGCATCCTCATCAATCAAAGCGCGGCACCTGAGGTGACGCAAGCTATGGTCGCCGCGATAAAGACAGCCGCCTTGAACGCAAGTATGTGAGACAGAATCAACGCGTGCGCTGACGCTTGAGCGCTCGTCGTAAAACCAAGTCAGGTGAAGCAGTGATTCACTTGGTGATATCGTGATGGTCAGACAATCGTCGTCACGGCGCAGCCACTGTTTCGGCTGTCTCATTCCATTCACGCGCACCAGCGAACTTGGTCAGCGCCTCGATCCGATCTTCCATTGGTGGATGCGTCGAGAACAATCCGCCAAGGCGATAGCGCACTGGATTCTCAATAAAGAATGCCTCCATGCGGGAAGGCACATCAATCTCACTGCGCTTGGATATCTTGCGTAACGCGCTCACCATCGCATCCGGGTTCTTGGTCAGCTCAACCGCACCGGCATCAGCAAGATATTCCCGGGTACGCGACAGCGCCAGGCGAATGAGCATCGAAATTCCCCAGCTAATCAGAATAATGGCAACCGCAATGAGGATTGCGATGATCGCACCTGCCGCCGCGCCGTCGTTCTTGCCGCCGGACGGTACGCGCCGGATGACCGGACCTCCGGAGCGCTGCACATGGTCAGGTTCCTGCCATCCATCAGCACCACGCCAATGATCCCTCGGGTGTGGCTTACCAACTGGTGAAAAGCCATATGGAAAGTCCCACCGACCAATCAAAAGGTCTCCAATAAAAGCGAATATGCCCGCAAAAATTGCCGCCACGACCATTAGCTGCGTATCTCGGTTGCGAATGTGTGTCAGCTCGTGAGCCAGCACGGCTTCAAGCTCCGCTGGATTAAGCGTTTCGAGCAATCCCCGCGTCACGGTAATCGTATAGCTTTGGTCAGAAATGCCTGAAGCAAAAGCATTGAGTGCTGGCGTCTCCATGATCTGCAGCTTCGGCATGGTAACGCCGCGCGAAATGCAAAGAGTCTCGAGCGCGTCGTAGAGTAGGGGCTGCTCACTTCGGCTGACACTCTTGGCACCAACCGCAGCATTGATGAGACTCTGATGGAAGAGATAGGCAAATCCAAACCAAAGCGCTGCGGCGATCACACATAAGTACCAATTGCGACCGAAGCGATAGGCAGCGCGGGCGATAATATCATCGAGCACTCCGCCGCCTAACGCTTCAAACGCAAGAAAGAACGCAAACATGAACGCATGCAGCAGCGCCACGAAGCCCAGCAACAGGCAAACGGAACGTAGCCGGTTCTTGTTAATGTGGGTGTAGAGTCCGTAGGCCTGAAACATCTCTGGCCGATCTGCGAGCTATGGGGGAAGACGGCTGATCGAACGAGCCAAACTAGAACTTCACTTCCGGCGCGCGTGAAACCGCTTCTCGTTCTTCATCGGCAATCTTGAAGAATTCCTGATGCTTGAAACCAATTGCGTTGGCGATCAGGATGGCCGGAAATGTCTGTCGGGTCGTGTTGTATTCTGCCGTTGTGTTGTTGAAGAACCTTCGCGCTGCCGCAATCTTGTTCTCGATATTTGAGAGTTCGGTCTGCAACTGGCGGAAGTTCTCGTTCGCCTTGATCTCGGGATAGTTTTCGACCAGCAGCATCAGCCGATTGATTGCTCCAGTGAGACGGCCCTCTGCCGCTGATTGCTCACCTGGGCCTTCAGCTGTCATCGCCGTGTTGCGCGCCTTGATCACAGACTCCAGAGTTTCCCGCTCATGTTTCGCATAGCCTTTGACCGTCTCAACCAGATTTGGGATCAGCTCATGACGCTGGGTGAGTTGTACATCAATGTCTGCGAAAGCCTGAGACACACGCTGACGCAACCCAACAAGACCGTTGTAGACGCCGATGGTCCAAAGCGCGACAAGCGCGATAACGCCCAGAATAATTAAACCGATTGTTGAAATGGTCATTGGAAACCTCACCTGCCAGTGATCAAGAGCCGAACTGCTCAAGAGCCAGCACCTTATAACACGGGCACGGTTAAGCTTTACCCTTCATCCGGCTCAAATAGTTTATAGACTACCGGGCTATAGAGGTGGCCTAAACCTTTATCGATAGCTTGTAGCAGGCGCTGCTCGGCAACCTTAGCGACCGGCGCATCGACACCAACCTTCTCTGCCAGATCAAGCGCATAGCGGAGATCCTTCAGCGAGTATGTGGTTGGGAATTGATCATCCGGGTATTCACCAGACGTCATATGCGTCCCATGTTTGCGCATGACGTAGCTATCCGCCGAGCCTTTCGACAGGATCTCAAAGACCTTCGACCGATCAACGCCAGCGCGCGTTGCAATTGCCATGGCCTCGGCAATCCCACTGACAGATTGGAAGATGATCATGTTATTCATCAACTTCAGAACCTGACCATTACCAATACCACCGCAATGCGAGATCTGCTCGCCCATGCATTTGAGAAACGGCAGGATCCTGGCGAAAACCTCATCACTGGCACCGACGGTGATAGCCAGTGTCCCATTCTCAGCGGCAGGCACGCCGCGTGCCACCGGCGCATCTGCAAAGTCGACACCCTTCTCGGCTAATGCCGCTGCAACCTCCCGGTTCACTTCGACTGTCGCCGTAGTCATATCAACGATCGTTTGGCCTGATCGCGCATTGGCGATCAGCTCTCCCTCGCCAAATGCCACAGCGCGCACTTGCGGCTCTCCGGGAACGCACATGAAGACCATGTCCGCCTGCTCAACAACGTCAGCAACAGATGATGCTGCTTCAACGCCATCTGCTTTACGCTCCTCAATCTTAGTCGCATCCACATCGAAGCCGATCACTGGCTTCCCCGATTTCTTCGCCAAGTTGCGGCACATGCGTCCGCCCATAACCCCAAGACCGATGAAACCAAGCTTGCCGACATCCGTCATTTCATTCTCCCAACTCCTGAGTGCCTGCCAAGGCCCTAGTCCTGCGGCAACGGAAATTCATCCAGGTAAGGCATGTAACTGTCCTCGACATCCATACCGGTCGACGCAAGTACACGCACAACAGCGTTGTAAAAACCGATCGTGATGATCAGATCGAGGAGATGCTCCCGACTGAGGTCTTTGCTGAGGGTTGCGAAAGTCTCATCGGAGACCGTGCCGTCGACTGTCATCTCTCGCGCAGCAACAAGAACAGTCTTGCTCAGATTATCAAGCGATGATGACCGTCCTTCCGCCTCCTCAATGAGGCCACGGATGTCATCATCAGAAACACCGAAGTCACGACCGATTTTAATGTGATGCGAATACTCATAGGGTGAGCGAGCCAGGTAACCCACCATTAGAATAGCCATCTCGCGTAGCCGTGGATCAAGTTTGCTCTCGAAGCGAATGAACCGACCGAGGCCTTGAAACGCGCGCGCAGCGTTCGGGCTATGAGCCAGGATTTTATAAAGGTTGATGTCACGCGAAAGTATATCATGATCGGCCTCCGGCAGATCAGACTTCTCAAGATAAGGCAGTCGGGCCATAAGGATACTCCGGCTTCAAGACGGCAATGAAATGAGAGACACCGTTAATGCTGTTGGCTTTCGCGCGCGGGTGCCTGGATCGTCACACCACCATCCACCACCAAGGTGTGCCCTGTGATGTACTTCGCGTGATCTGATAGTAGGAACCGCACGGCAAAACCGATGTCCCAACCCGTTCCTTCCTGCTTCAAAGCAGACGCATTCTTACGTTGCTCGCGTTGCTCATCCGGCATGCCACGCGTGTAAACCATCGGCGTATAAACCGGGCCAGGTGCGATACAGTTGACGCGAATGCCTTCAGGTCCATGGTCAACTGCCATGGCCCGGGTTAATGCGATCACAGCACCTTTGGTCGTCGTATAGGCCGTCAACCGGCGTGGTCGAAGAGCTGAGATCGACGAGATATTGACAATCGCTCCACCATCACCGCTATCGATCATGGCCGGAATGGCGTACTTCGACGTCAGGAACATGGCTTCGACGTTGACCTGCATCATCTTTCGCCAGACATCCGGATCTTCCTCAACAACGCTGCCGCGGCTCGATATGCCGATGTTGTTGTCGAGAAAATCAAGTCGACCAAACTGATCAACTGCGGCCGCCACCATGGCTTTGCATTGCGCCTCATCGGTCAGGTCAGCGGCATGCGCCGCCGCTATCCCACCACTCTCAGTAACCAGGTCGACAGTTGCTTGCGCACGCCCTAGCTCGTAGTCGACAACAAAGACTTTGGCACCTGCGCGGGCAAGTAGGATCGCGGCAGCACGACCATTTCCGATCCCGTCATCCGCTGCGCCGCCACCCGCTACAATGGCGACCTTGTCGCCAAAGCCGAGATCGTCTGATGGCCAGCTTGCCTGACTCATTGTTTCCTCCCAGACATGATGGGGCGCGCAAACACCCCCAAGCCATCAATAGCCGATCGCACTTCCGTCCTTGCGCGGATCTGATCCACCTGTCAGCACGTTCTGCTCATAGTCGACCCAGATCGCCTGTGATCCACCGATCGGCTTGGCTGGACGAACTAGCTTGTGCCCCTTTTCACGTAGACCAGCCTGGATGTCTTCTGGAATGGTCCCTTCAACTTCGACCTCACCGGAGTAAGGGTCAGGGAAGAACCGCGGCCGGTCCTGCGCTTCCTGAATATCAAGGCCGAAATCGAACATGCCCGTGAGGAACTGCATATGACCAAATGACTGGTACTGCCCCCCCATGACCCCAAACGGCATTACGGCCTTGCCATCCTTCACAACCATTCCCGGAATGATCGTATGAAGTGGTCGCTTGCCTGGCGCAATACAGTTCGGGTGGTTCGCGTCAAGCACAAAACCCTGCCCACGGTTTTGCAGGAAGACACCGGATTTCGGCGCCATCTGAACGCTTCCGAAGTTCGAGAAAAGGGTGTTGATGAAGCTGCAGCAATTGCGGTCCTTATCGACCACGGAGATGTAAACCGTGCTTTCGTGCTTCGGACCTGAAAATTCGGGCAAAGGATTGAGAGCCTTAACCGGATCGATGGCAGAACGGACCTGCGCTGCATGCTCGGGTGACAACAACCAATCCACTGGGACCTCGGCCTGATTCGGATCCGCCACATAGAGATTGCGGTCCCGGTAAGCCAAACGCCCCGCTTCAATCTCAGCGTGGACACGCTCCAACGTAATCGGCTGATCCCCAAACGTTTCGACTTCGCTCATGATGTTGAGCAGCATCAGGGCAATAACACCCTGTCCATTTGGCGGACATTGGTAGACATCGTGACCGCGGAAGTTCGACTTGATCGGCGTGACGTACTCGCCGCGAGCATTGGCAAAATCCTCCATGGTGTGGAGGCCACCTTTGCTTTGCAGGTAAGAAACGATGTCATCAGCAACTTCACCAGTATAAAAAGCCTCTCGGCCGCCTTCCGCCACCTTTCTCAGCGTTTCGGCCAGCTCCGGCTGACGATGCATCTCGCCGACACCCGGTGTCTTGCCGCCTGGCATGAAGACGCGCATGGCTGCTTCGTCTTTCTTGAGAAGCGGGATCTGACTGGCGAAATCGACGCTCACGCGCGATGACACCGGATAGCCATCCCGGGCGTACTTGATGGCGGGTTGCAAAAGCTCGCTGAGCGGTCGCGTACCGTGATCACGCACCAATGTGTCCCATGCATCGATTGCGCCGGGTACCGTCACCGCATGCGGTGTCTGCCGCTCAAGGGTCTTGATGCCATGCTCGGCATACCACTCAGCAGTTGCGGCTGCCGGGGCACGACCCGAACCATTAAACGTCACAAGGTCGTCACTACCTTCCGGTGCGTAAATGCAGAAGCAGTCGCCTCCAATGCCTGTTGATTCTGGTTCAACAACGCACTGCACGGCGCAGGCTGCAACAGCTGCATCCAGGGCGTTACCCCCATTTCGAAGGACATCAATTGCTGTTTGCGTTGACAGCGGGTGCGATGTGCTAGCCATACCTTCCGGTGCATGCACTGGTGAACGGCCTGGTTGTTCAAGATCTCTCATCGATCGCCTTCTTTCTTAGCGTTGATTTAGATCAGACACTGCCACAATAGCCGGCCCAACAAAAGTCAGAGGCCTTAACTGCAGGGATTTGCCCCGGTGACAGCTGCATTTATCACGCCCATAATCACACCACAGGAGAGATAGACACCATGGAAAATCAGATCCGACGAGATGGCGTGAAGCGCGTAGCGGTTGCTGGCCTCGGCGTGATCGGCCTCAGGGTCGCACGTTACATCGACGACGGTGCGATTGCGGGCGCCGAACTGAGCGCAGTCGCCTCGCGAGATCCGCAAAAGGCATCGAAATCGATCGACGGCCTTCGCCAACCTCCGAGGGTCTGTCCTTTGCAGGAATTGCCCACCCTGGCTGACATCATCGTGGACTGCACACCGGCATCGATATTTCGCGAGGTCGCGGAAGCCGTTATTGAGAACGGCAAGATCTTGATGCCGCTATCTGTGGCGGCTCTCCTCGAAAACATGGATCTGGTCGACAAAGCGCGCGCGACTGGCGCGCAAATCATTGTTCCGACGGGCGCAATAATTGGACTAGATACCGTCCGCGCCATGGCTGTCGGAGACATCAGCAGCGTCGTACTTGAAACGCGGAAGCCTCCAAATGGTCTCGCTGGCGCGCCGCATCTCGTGAACAATGACATTTCGGTCGAGAACCTGACGGAAGCAAAGCTGGTATTCAAAGGCAATGCACGTGAGGCGGCGAAGGGCTTTCCCGCGAATGTCAATGTCGCGGCCGCACTCTCGCTAGCAGGCATCGGGCCAGATAAGACCGAAGTGGAAGTCTGGGCAGATCCGGCCATCGACCGCAACATGCAATCCGTTACGATCTCATCGGATTCTGGCGATGCCACAATGCAGATCCGGAACATTCCTTCCGTAGAAAACCCACGCACGGGCCGTATTGTTGCACAGAGTGTCATTGCAACGCTGAAGCGCCACACCGATCCGCTCGTCGCCGGCAGCTGATTGAGAGCAGAATTAATAGTCCATCGCCAATCGACGAAAACAGATACAGGACTGGGCACATCCACACATGGATCTCACATCTCATCTGTCGATTGTGCTCGCCCTGTTGGCTGCCTTCCTGTTTGCCCTCGCAGCCCATGTCCAACATATCGGGCTTGATGAGACCAATTCCCGCCAAGCCTCGCTAATTATCGTCAGTACAGCAGCGGCGCTCCATTGGCTGGCAGCCCCGTTCACGATTTCACCGGAATTCTGGCTAACCACGGCAACACTGCTCTTCGCCCTCACGGGTCTCATCCGGCCAACCTTGACAGTCCCTTTGTGGGTAGAGGGGGTTCATCGGCTTGGACCAACGCTCAACGCCGGTCTATCCGCTAGTGGCCCGATTTTTGGCGCCGCATTCGCGATCACGTTGTTGGGAGAGAATCTGAACACACAGATTGCCGTCGGCACACTTGCCGTAGTTGCCGGCATATTAGTGACATCCATCAGGCCGAGTAACATGGCCCGCAATTGGCCCCTATGGGCCATTCTGCTGCCACTCGGCGCCGCAGCGGGTCGTGCTCTGGCACATTCCGTCACCAAAATTGGATATGAAGAGGTCGCAAGTCCAGTATTCGTCGGACTTGTCTCTACGACCTTGTCGTTGGTCATCTTGACCAGTCAGATGCTGGCCACGGGGCAACGACTGACAACAACTCGCGCATCGACCTACTGGTTCTTAATGTCCGGTTTGCTGAGCA
This sequence comes from Hyphomicrobiaceae bacterium, assembly GCA_965247245.1. Classification (GTDB taxonomy): domain Bacteria; phylum Pseudomonadota; class Alphaproteobacteria; order Rhizobiales; family Hyphomicrobiaceae; genus Tectiglobus. Next base: position 1,203,906 of record CBDFGV010000003.1, read on the forward strand.
CAGGTGGAGTATTCGCTCTCAACATCGCGTTGCAAACCGGTCAGGTGCTGAGCGTTTCACCGATCGTCTCTACCTCACCAGTGTTTGCGCTATTGCTTGCCATTCTGGTCCTTAGAAAAGAAACTGTGACATGGCGAACAGTAGCCACCGTGTTGCTTGTTGTCAGTGGCGTGATACTTGTCATCGTGGGAAGCAGAACGGGTTAGACAATGACGGTGGTTATCGCTGGAGCAGGCATAGGCGGCCTCACGCTTGCACTGAGCCTACATCAGATCGGCATCGACTGTGTCGTCTACGAGAGTGTCGACGAAATCAAACCGCTCGGCGTCGGTATCAATGTTCTACCGCATGCCGTGCGCGAACTAACCGAACTTGGCCTGCAAGCGCGACTTGCCGAGACTGCGATTGAGACAGCCGAACTCGCCTACTTCTCAAAGCATGGAAAGCTGATTTGGTCAGAGCCACGCGGCAAACTGGCAGGATATACCTGGCCGCAGTTTTCCATTCATCGTGGCCAGCTGCAGATGTTGCTGCTGGCAGCCACGCAGGAGCGCTTGGGCCACGACGCCGTCCGGATGGGATATCATCTCAAGGCCTGGGAACAGACGGGCTCAGAAATCAAAATCACATTTACGGACCGCAGCGGTGAAGCGGTCACGGAAACCATCACTTCGCAATGCCTCGTCGCGGCCGATGGGATTCATTCCGAAGCGCGGGCCGCGCTTTACCCCAATGAGGGGCCTCCAGCTTGGGACGGCGCTATTCTATGGCGCGGCGTGACCATTGCGAAGCCGTTCCTAACGGGCGCAACAATGGCGATGGTCGGTCACGAGTTCCAAAAGTTCGTAACCTATCCAATATCACGACAAACCGATGACCCGGATACCGCACTTATCAACTGGATAGCCGAGCTCAAGTTTGATCAAGATTACAACTGGCGACGTGAAGATTGGAATCGAGGCGGGGATCTCAACGACTTTCTTCCAGCCTTTGAGACTTGGCGGTTCGACTGGCTCGATATCCCCCATCTTGTTCGCAACGCGCAGCACATCTTCGAGTACCCGATGGTTGATCGCGATCCATTACCGCGATGGACCCACGGTGCCATGACACTACTCGGCGATGCGGCTCACCCGATGTATCCAATCGGCTCCAATGGTGCGTCGCAAGCCATCCTCGACGCCCGCACACTCACACGCGAGATCCAAAAGCATGGCATTTCCGAAACTGCACTGCAGGCCTACGAGGCGGAGCGCCGTCCGGCAACAGCAAAGATCGTAGCCGGCAATCGAGCCGGTGGGCCGGATGAAGTCCTCGATGTCATCGAAAATCGCGCCCCCGACGGCTTTGCCGATATTGAAGCGGTTTCACCCTTGGCCGAGCGCCAAGAGATTGCAGATCGTTACAAGGCATTGGCCGGCTTCGACAAAGATGTTTTGAACAATCGACCATCGATCGTCGCGAGCAATTAGAACCGGAGATAATACGGCATGAGTCCAGGAACCCAAAAGATCGCAGTTGTTGGTGCGGGCATTCTCGGCGTCTCCACCGCGGAATGGCTGCGCCGCGATGGCAACACAGTCGAACTCATTGACCGGGTTGAACCTGGCAGTCCCGAGCAAACCAGCTATGGCAATGCTGGCATTCTTGCCAACTCGTCCATCGTTCCTGTTGCCGTACCCGGCCTGATCAGCAAGATCCCAAGCATGCTGTTCGATCCAGAAAGCCCACTGTTCTTAAAGTGGAGCTATCTACCGCGCCTTCTGCCTTGGATTACGCGCTTCCTTGCCAATGGGAATGAGAAAACAGTACGCCGCATTGTGGATGGACTGGCTCATATCTGCGGCGACAGTGTCGATCAGCATTTGACCCTTGCACGGGGCACACCAGCCGAACACTTCATTAAGCACGGGCCCTATGCTTATCTGTTTCCAAGTCGAGCCTCCTACGAGAAGGACCCGTTCGCCTTCGAACTTCGTAAAGAACATGGCATGCACTTTGAGGAGAAGACACGCGAGGAACTCGTCGCCGTCGATCCACATCTTGGCGAGCGCTATCAGTTCGGCATCTTCATGGTCGATCACGGCTGGGTCGGCGACCCTGGTGGCTACGTCGCAGCGCTGGCAGATCATTTCCGGGCCAACGGCGGCACATACTGGAAAGCCGAAGTCGAAGATATTGCACCGAATGGCGACGGTACTATTGCCATCGAGACGCAAGGCGAGACACGTCAGTACGACAAGGTCGTGCTATCCGCTGGCGTGTGGTCAAAAAAACTTGCTGAACGATTGGGGCACAAAACACCACTTGAGAGCGAACGCGGCTATCACATGGTGTTCAAGTCGCCGTCCTATCAGCCGCCCTATCCTTACTGCCTGTCGGATGCCAAGATGGTCGCAACACCTATGGATGCGGGCGTCCGCTGCGCCGGATTGGTTGAGTTTGGCGGCACGGAAGCTGGTCCGTCGGAGGCCCCAATCAGGCTGATCCAAAAGCGCTTCAAGGCGCTCTATCCAGACATGACCTGGGAAGATACAGAAAGCTGGTTAGGCCACCGGCCAGCACCTGTCGACAGCCTGCCGTTCCTCGGCGAAAGCCCGAAAGCGAACAACGTATATTTCGCCTTTGGCACGCATCACATCGGACTGACATCAGGTCCGAAGATTGGTCGCCTCACAGCAGATCTTATCGCCGGGCGGACACCAAACATTGACATGTCGCCTTACAGGGTCGGCAGATTTGACTGAGCTAGAACAGCCAGATCGTCGCCAGACCTAGGAAAGCGAAGAAGCCCACGACATCCGTGATGGTCGTCACAAACACGCTTGAGGCGATTGCCGGGTCCTGTCCGAGGCGCTGCAGGGACAAGGGCACCAGGATACCGGCGAGTGCGGCGGCCAAATGATTGAAAATCATAGCAGCAGCAATCACGAGTCCGAGCGCGCCACTGCCAAACCATAAGACTGTTACAAGCGCCAGAATAAGCGCGAACAGTAGACCATTGAGCAATCCGACGGACACCTCTCGCAGGACGATCCGAGAGGCATTCACAGCAGTCAGATCGCGCGTCGCAAGCGCTCGAACCGCAACCGTCATGGTTTGCGTACCAGCATTGCCTCCCATCGAAGCAACAATTGGCATCAAGACAGCCAGGGCAACCATTTGTTCAATCGATGCATCAAACATCTTGATAATAACCGAAGCCAAGACCGCAGTCAGGAGATTGACCAACAGCCAGATAAAACGGCTTTGAGTTGTATTAAAAACATTGTCAGCGACACTCTCATCGCCAACACCTCCAAGGCGTCGAATATCTTCATCCGCCTCTTCCTGGATGACCTCGACCACATCATCCACCGTAACAACACCAACCAAACGTCCACTAGCGTCTACGACAGGTGCTGAATAAAGGTCGTAGCGCTCAAACTGACGAGCCACATCTTCCTGGTCGGCCGTCGCATCAACCGTCGATATGTCGTCACGCATGATCTCTTCAATGGGCACGTGACGCTTGCTACGTAGAAGATGAGAGAGGTTGACAGACCCCAGCACCTTGAACAGCGGATCAACGACATAGATCTCGGAAAAAGTCGTCGGCAGCTCATCGGTTTCGCGCATGTAGTCGATGACCTGGCCGACATTCCAAAAAGGCGCCACCGAAACAAATTCGCCCTGCATCAGGCGACCGGCAGTCTCTTCAGGATAGTCAAGGTTGCGCTGCAACGCGGCGCGGTCAGGCAGCGGCAGCTGCTCAAGAACTTCTTCGCGATCCTGTGGTTCCAGGTTTTCCAAGAAGTAGGCTGCATCATCTGAATCAAGTTCAGTTGCAGCCTGGGCGAGATAGGCATTCGGCAGCTCGTCGGCGAGCTGGTCCCGCACCTTTCCGTCGAGTTCAGAAAAGACATCATAGTCGATGTCCGCGCCCAGCGCCGTCACAAACGGTGCACGCTGGCTCGGCTCCAAGAGCTCGATCAAGTCAGCAAGATCAGGTGGCCTCAATTCACGGACTTGAAAACGGACGCTCTCATTGTCCCCGATCGACAGCGCATCCGAGACTGAGCGAACGAACTCGCTGCTCAGATCAATCTCAGCGTCAGAAACACTCGCGATATTTTGAACATCAGCCATCCGCGCGCCCTAACACAATTGCATGACCCGGAAAACCGTGCGACTTCGCCGCCACGGCTGGGCAATCACATGTGCGTGCATTGAGGCTGGCTTATTGCAAACCTGGGCAAATCTCCACTACATGTCGTCTGAACTATCAGACAATGCGGCCAAACAAGGTATAACTATGCGAAATTCCGCAACAATTTTGCTCGGTTCAACGTTGCTATTTGTTGCCGCAACAGTGGGTGCCGCAGCTTGCGAAGGCAAACTTGGGGTCTCGCGCACCCTGAAGATTGATGCATCTGGCGGGCCGCTCTATGGCAGCGTCCAATACGAGTCACCGAGCCCGCTCAAGGATGGCGAGGTTGTCATCACGTTCGACGATGGACCGCTCAGAACCAACACCCGTCGCGTGCTCAAAGCGCTTAAAGATCATTGCACAAAAGCAACCTTCTTCATGGTTGGTCGTATGGCCGTCGCAGACCCCGGCATGGTCCGCGAAGTAGCGGCCCAAGGCCATACCATCGCCAGCCATACCTGGACGCACAAGAATCTGAAACGCTGGAGCCAAGTCCGGGCAAAGGGTGAAATCGAACTGGGAATCAGCGCGATTGAGAAAGCTCTCGGAAAGCCAATCGCACCATTCTTTCGCTTCCCGTACCTGTCAGACCCAAACAGCATGATCGAGTATCTGCAAGGGCGTGACCTGGCGATCTTCTCAATTGATGTCGATTCCTATGATTACCGCACACGCAGCGGTGATAGCGTAAGGCGCACGATCATGCGTCAGCTGGCTAGTCGCGGCAAAGGCATTCTGCTGTTCCACGATATCCAAATCTCAACCGTGCGCGCTATGCCGGGACTGCTGAACGAATTGCATCGCAAAGGCTTCAAAGTGGTGCACATAGTAGCAGGCAGTACAACACCGACCCTGGCAGCATACGACAAGCAGGCCGAGGATCTCCACGCGAACCGCCGCTACTCAACTAAGATCCGACCTGTTGGCAGCCCAATCGACGAAAGGCGCACAAAAAAGACGAAGAAGACAACAAAAACGGCCCAAGCCAGCAAACCGACCAACCAGTCAGGGGCCGCGCCTCGAAAGAAGAAGTCTGCCCCACCAAAGCCAGCGTCTGACTGGCGGCGACAGGTTCTCGGTAACTAACCCGCCACGCGCAACACCGAATGTGGGTTTTTTTGCATTTTTGTCAGTTGTAGATAGCGCGACAATGCGGAGATCTTCCGATTGCAAATAGTGTCCAGCGCATTCACATTAGTGCATGAGTGATCATAATACTGTCATCTCTGCAACAACTTGGCATCAAACGCTGTAAGTAGGCAGTGAGGACTTGCGGTTAGCCCACCGACGCGCGAGATACGTGGGCAAAATTTCTTGGCATCGGAGGCGGCTTGTGCGCCATCCATTTTTGATCTGGGCATCAGTTTTGGCAGCGTTAGCGATCAGCCATCCGGCCGTTGCGTGCCTGAACGTTGACGATGCATTGCCAACCAGCAGAATCGTTCAGGTTGATGCATCGACCGGCCCTATGTTTGGCCGGATCAGTCGCTTTGCGAGCGAGCCACAGTTTCTGCGCGAAAAAGAAGTGGTCCTGACTTTCGATGACGGCCCTTCTCCAAGACTGACGAACTCAATACTGGAAACTCTCGAGAGATTTTGCGTCAAGGCAACTTTCTTCCCGGTTGGACGTATGGCGCTCGCATACCCGCATATCGTTCAGGCCATGGCCAAACAGGGTCACACCATTGGTGGCCATACCTGGTCACATCCCAATAACATGCGTCGTCTGTCCGAAAAATCAGCAGAGTCACAAATCGAGAAAGGCTTTGCAGCCGTCGCCGCAGCTGCAGGACAGCCCATTGCACCGTTTTTCAGATTTCCCGGCTTGAATGACGATGGACGAGCCTTGCGCTACCTCCAGAAGCGGGAGGTCGCAACTTTTTCAGTCGATGTCGTCTCTGATGATAGCTACACATCGGACGTCGATGAACTCGTCAAGAACACGCTCGACCGCGTCAAACTTCAAGGTCGCGGTATTTTGCTCTTTCATGACATCAAGAGCGTGACCGCAAAGGCACTCCCACAAATCCTGACTGAACTTAAAGAGCAGGGCTACTCTGTTGTTCACTTGACTTCGAAGTTTACGTTGGTCCCTCAGCAACCACTCCAGGAGAAGATGGTTCGCAGACTAAAGGAAAGCGAGAAGCCAGCAACAAAGCTGTCACTTGCCGGCTTCCACGGTACGGTACGCGCTCACCCTGAGAAAGCTCTACCGACACCGCCAGTCACCCACCTTGCGCCGGCGAAGCGCAAAGTCGAACTCGCCAAACTACGCGCCAAGAGAGTTCGCAATCTTGTTGAGTCAATCGACGGTCGAGCTTGGACGTCCATCATTGAGCACAAAGCTGCAACGGACAGTGAGACTGGCAAACCAGTAAATTAGCACTTTACAGCAGAGGGACTGCTCGAGAGTCGCAACACCTTGCGAACCTAATTTACGTCGATTTATCAAACCGCTACGATCATTGAATTCATTTCAGTCCACAACAAACTGCATTTCAAGGGTCACGGAATACTTCCGCTGACAGAAAATTGTAATCGGATCGCCCAATTTCTCCGTATATAACCGCTTGTGGTACCAAGAGGAGATCCCCTATGCCCCGTAACGCCGTAGATCTTTCACGCCGTCAACTCATGCTCGGCTCTGCTGGCCTGGCAGCAGCCGGACTGGTCGGCACCTCTCAGCAAGCAGCAGCAAAGGCCCCGATGAGCGGAGCTTCCATGACTGCATTCCGCAGAGTGAAGCTTGGCAAGTTCGAAGTCACGACGGTTTTCGATGGCTTTGCCAACGTTCCAAAGGTGTTCCCGATCTTCGGTCAGAACCAATCCGCCGAAGCTGTTTCCAAGCACATGGAAGCCAACTACTTGCCCGGCGGAAAAATGCAGATCGGCTTCACGCCGGTTATCGTGAATACTGGCAGTGAGCTGGTGCTGTTTGACTCCGGAAACGGATCCGGTCGTGGCCCGACGCGCGGACACCTCGCCAAATCACTGCAAGCCGCCGGCCTTTCAGCAGATCAAATTGATGTTGTCGTCATCACCCACTATCACCCAGATCACATCGGTGGCTTGATCGCTGATGGCAAGGCGACTTTCCCGAATGCACGCTATGTAACCGGTGAAGCCGAGAACAACTTCTGGACCTCAAAGAAGGTCACGGAAAGCACCGACAAGAAGATGATGGGCCGATCAAAGCAGATCCAGTCCAACGTCGTCCCTCTCGCCGAGAAGACAACCTTCATCAAAGGCGGCAAGGACGTTGTAACGGGTATCACAGCTATCGAAACCTTTGGTCACACACCGGGTCATATGGCCTATAACATCGAGAGCGACGGCAAACGCCTCCTGCTTTGGGCAGATGCCTGCAACCACTATGTGGCATCACTGCAGAAGCCAGAATGGCATGTCATCTTCGATATGGACAAGGACGCCGCGATTGCTTCGCGTAAGAAGATCCTCGACATGGCAGCTGCGGACAAGATTGCAGCAACGGGCTATCATATGCCCTTCCCGGCGATGGGTTACGTCGAAAAGGTTGGCGATGCACACCGCTGGATCCCAATGTCCTACCAATTGGACATCTGACATCGAATTGCACTGCCGGACGGCCGAAACGGCGGTCGTCCGGCTCCCCATGTCAAACAACGGTTGGATATCAGCACGTCGTTGAAGTAAGTCCGGCAGCTCTGTTCCATCTTGAATTTTGTGGCTGTTTCAGATCTTTGATTTGCAAGAATTCATCCCGCCATTGCATCAGATATAGAACAGGTCTTGTCGCTTAAGATTGACAACAGCCCACTGATCGGCAACCCCTTGCTGGGTTGAGGTAATCGGCCACATTTCCAGACTGAATAGTATTGGTCTTTTTAAAACTCTTTAGTTCAAGTTCTTAAGTTACAGGTCAATATTGTGACCACATTTATCGATGGTCTGCATCACGTTACTGCCATTTCTGACGACACCGCAGCAACAGCAGAATTCTTCACCAACGTGCTTGGGCTCAGGCTCGTCAAGAAGACAGTCAATCCTGATGACGTTACCGGCTATCACCTATGCTTTGGCAACCAGCTGGGTGATGCAGGCACATTGCTGACCCTCTTTCCACGCGAAAACTCGCATGCAGGTCGTATCGGAGCCGGTCAGGCTACTATCATTCAGTTGTCAGTGCCCTATGGCGGTTTGCGATTTTGGCGTTCAAGGCTCCGGCAGAACAACTGCAACCATATTGTCGATGAGACACTCTTTGGTGATGCCCGTGCACTCTTCCAGTTTCCCAGCGGACTGCTCGTCGCTTTTGTCGAGTGTGAGACTGACGACCGAATGCCTTGGCAGACTGACGACATTAGTATCGATGTAGCTATTCGTGGCCTCTACGGCGTTACGCTAGCTCAGCAGTCAACGGCGCATTTGCCGAAATTGCTCACCCAAACTCTTGGTTTCGTTGAAACCAACGTCGAACGGATTACCACAACAACCCAGCATCGGTTCGTGCTGCCGAATGCCAATGCCGGCGTCATCGATGTTCAAATTGATCCCAACATGATCCGTGGTCGGGAAGGTACGGGCACAATTCATCATGTTGCCTTGAGTGTAGCTTCGCCAAAAGCGCAGTTGAAGGTGCGCCAAGCGCTCATTGCTTCAGGCATGCAGGTGACAGACGTTATCGACCGCGACTACTTCACGTCTGTCAGTGCGCGCACTCCGGGTGGGATCCTGATCGAGATTACGTCAAGCAAAGACCGTGGCTTCACAATAGATGAGCCAATCAATAGCCTTGGCCAACACCTATGCCTGCCACCGCATCTTGAACACAAGCGCACAGAAATCGAACGTAAGTTGCCGCCACTGCAGTGATAGCTGCAAACAAACGCAATCAGCCGGCGTAGATCCCCGCGAGAAATACTGATTGTTAGGATCTAGCGAAGATCATCGTCAAACCAATCAAGGAGCTATCGACAAACTGTATCTCAACGATATGCCGCTTCTTGCGCACAGCAACCGTCATATTGGCCTTCACTCCGGCGCCAGACACAACGACACGGAAACCGCGCGGAATGATCTTCCCAGTGACCGCACCATTGAAATTATATTTTGTCTCAGACCACGTGCCGGAAAGTTCTTCGCCTTGGCGCAGGACCGTACTCTTCACTTCGATGGCACCACTGGCACTCGCACAACGCAGATTCTGGCGTATTCCATCGCCTGTCTCTGTGCGCCGGTAAGTTGCCCGACACCTCACGTTCTCGGTCTTGCCGCTCTTAAATCCCAGGCGCCCCTGGCCAACCCACCAGCCGAGCAGCGGTTGAAACGCGTCCGCCTGCTGCGGCGCCGCATTGACCGGTCCAGCACTCCAGGACAACAGCGATATGAGAAGGACTACCACTAGATTGGGCAACCTGCGTTGGCCGACGAGCACGCGCTGCATGATCTCTTTTTCCAAGTTTGAACACTACGTCTCTCGTTGATCACGGCATAACACATAACGTTGACTGACGGACGTCAAAATGAACCGTCACGGCAAAGTTGCCGCAAGCCTAGCAGATCGCTCCCAAATCAACTTGCAGAGTGAGTGGAAGTCGGTCCGTCAAAAGAAGAAATCCGACTGCAGGTCCCAAAAACAAAGGGAAATTCAATCCCATTGCCACTTCATTCGGTCCAGGTCACTGAGCATTCCAAGGCACAGGCGCAACCGCTTTCACTATTCCAAGACCGCATCAACGATAGGCGAAGCGCTTGTGGCCACCTGAACCGCCATATACGCTGCCAACAACAAAGCCATCAAAATGCTCAGGACTTAACTTACGTCCGAGCCTCATGTAACGAACACCTGCCGTGTCCTCGGCCAACTTTCTCATCAAGCGGAGCTGAACTGCATGTTTCACTCGTTTTTTCCCAAACCCAGACTGTTCTTCGGATCATTCGCAGTTTGGGCGCTGTTCTGCGTCATCTTCTGGTTTTCTGGCGCGCGCGATTGGGGAGATGCCTTAAGCATCGGAAACTTGATTGGGTATGGCAATCCGGAAGCACTGGCCGCAAATGCCGATCAGGCGGCCAAGACGGCTCATACAGCTGCCACCAAGTGGGCACTCAACATTTGGTACTATCAGTACCTGATCGCATGCTTCGCGATCTATACCGCATTCTGGATGTGGTATTCACCGCATCAGTGGAGTTGGTGGTCTGTCGGCGGTACTTCGCTGATTGTGTTCGTCACTTGGTATCAAGTGCAAGTGGACGTAATGCTGAATGAGTGGTTCGGCCGGTTCTACAACACCATTCAGAAGGCTCTTGCCAAACCCAACAATATTCAGCCGAACGAGTTCTGGGACCATATCTGGTCATTCTTGACGATCGTCATGATCTACATGGTCGTCGCTGTGCTGAATGCATTTTTCACGAAGCATTACACGTTCCGATGGCGCACGGCGATGAACGACTTCTATATGGATCGCTGGGATCGACTGCGAAAAATTGAGGGGGCATCGCAACGCGTTCAGGAAGACACAAAGCGTTTTGCGATCATCACCGAGAGCCTCGGTGGACGCTTTCTTGATGCAGTGATGACGCTGCTGGCATTCCTCCCTATCCTTTGGGTCCTGTCAGAGCAGGTGCGCGTGCTGCCAGTCTTTGGCGAAGTCCCTAAAGGCCTGGTGTTCGTTGCCATCATCTGGGCTCTCGGCGGGACCGCGCTCCTTGCATCAGTCGGCATAAAACTGCCAGGTCTGGAATTCCGAAACCAGCGTGTTGAGGCGGCCTACCGCAAAGAGCTGGTCCTCGGCGAAGACCATGAAAGTCACGCAAAGCCGCCCACAGTTGCCGAACTCTTCGACAACGTACGAAAGAACTACTTTCGGCTGTTCTTCCACTACATGTACTTCGATGTGGCACGATACTCTTATTTGCAGTTCAGCGTGCTGGTACCCTACATGGCGCTCGCTCCCACCATTATTGCCGGCACCATCACTCTGGGTGTCATGCAGCAGATCGTCCGAGCATTCGGTCGCGTTGAAGGTGCCTTCCAGTTCCTGGTTCACTCCTGGACGACTATCGTTGAGCTGATCTCAATTTATAAGCGCCTCGCAGCGTTTGAAGCGACCCTCAACGATCAGGAACTAACCGGCATCGAGTTGGAGGTTTTCGAAAACCAACCAGCAGAGTAATTGAACCCCAAATGCGAAGGCCTGAATAACCGGGCCTTCGCCAACTCTACTGAAAGAGCAGCAGATGGCGCTTCCCAAAATCGTCTCACGACCTAAGAGACAGAGCTACGACGTCGTCATCATCGGCGGTGCGGTCATGGGATCTTCTAGCGCCTGGTTTCTTTCCGCCAACCCTGACTTCGACGGTTCGATCCTCGTCATCGAAAAGGATCCGACTTACGAGTTCTCATCGACGGCCCGCACGAATAGCTGCATTCGCCAACAGTTCTCAAATCCTCTCAACGTGAAGATCTCACAGTTCGGTGTCGAATTCCTGCGCTCGTTTCGCGAGCGCCTTGGCGGCGACCCCGAGGTGCCGGAGATCATTCTGCAAGAGTTTGGATACATGTACCTGGCAGACAACCCAGCGTCTGCTGCGGCGATGACCAGAAGCCAAGAACAACAAGCAGCTCTCGGTGCTGAAACGCGACTGCTCACAGCAGACCAGATTGCTGCAGAGTATCCGTTCTACAATCTCGATGGCATTCTGCTTGGTTGCCACAATCCTCGTGACGAAGGCTATTTCGACGGTGCCACCATGTTCGACTGGTGGCGTCGGAAAGCTCGACAGAACGGCGTTGAGTACGTCACGGCCGAGGTCACAGGAATTAACCGCACCAACCAGCAGGCAACCAGCGTGGAACTCGCATCAGGCGAAACAATCAGCGCCGGCCAGTTCATTAATGCCAGTGGTCCAAGGGCAGCCAAAACCGCGCAAATGGCCGGGCTGGACATTCCAGTCGAGCCTCGCCGCCGTTACACATTTGTTTTCTCGGCAGAGAAGCCGTTGGAAAAAGATCTACCACTCACGATTGATCCGACCGGTGTTCACATGCGCAGCGACGGCCAGAACTACCTGTGCGGTTGTCCACCCGATGACGATCCGGCCGTCGCGTTCGACGATTTTGAATTTGATCACAACATTTGGCAGGACAAGGTCTGGCCGGCCCTGGCCAACCGCGTTCCCGCATTCGAGGCAATCAAAGTTGTGAATTCATGGGTCGGTCACTACGCGTTCAACGTCTTTGATCACAACGCGATCATTGGCCAACATCCAGAGGTCAAAAACTTCGTTTTAGTGAACGGTTTTTCTGGACATGGCTTCCAGCAATCACCTGCCATGGGACGAGGTGTGTCCGAACTCGTAACCTACGGCGAGTATCGCGAGCTCGATATGCGAGAACTTGGTTATGAGCGCATCGCAGCAGGCACACCATTTGATGAGCAGGCCATTATTTAGCACCCATCCCGAACACAATGGGCATTGCCATGAAGATCCATACCGACAATCTGGTTATTCGCGTAGGCGCAACTCTTCTAAGCATTGGGTATGCCGTAGTCGCTGTGTTTTCTCTCCACATGAGTGCCGAAGCGCCCAATCCGGTGCTAGCAGACCGCGCATTCTGGATGGGCATCACTTTCCTTATTGCTGCTGGGCTAGCACTACCGATCTCCTGGTTAGTCGCAGATCTCAGCAATATATGGTGCATACCTCCGAGAAAATCCCGCTTGGACCGGATCGCCAACGACGGCAACAGCAGCCCGCCGCGAGACCAGCATTCCTAAGCGGGTGTCTCCCAAGGGCGTTTCCAAGAGTTGCATGAGCGTTAAGACGAGCTACGATAACCCTCAACAGCCGCCTCAGCCGGCACTACCCAACCCGCAATTGCGGAAGGATCACGCACATGACCGGCCATTTTCTTAGTGACGTGATCCTAGTAGGCGTTGGGTTGATCGTGTTCACATGGATCTTCAGCGCCCTATTCGGTTGGATTTACTTCGCCTGGATGATGCTCCCTGGTCCTGCAGCCAACCTTTTGAAGAACATGTTTCGGCGATCGACCTGAATTACCAATGCATCAGTGATGAGATGTCCGCCTCGTTGCCCGCTTGACGACGAAGTACGCGCGGGGGCAGCCTACAAAAGTAGTGCGATCAGACTTGATGATAGGCCTTGACATGGATACGACGCCCAACATTACAGCCACCAGCCGCGCCGAGAGCGTTGCTCGATCTGTCGCCGACGCAGGCGACGCAATCGAGAGCGGACGTGAGCTGCCGGTTGCGCTGCTGAATGTGTTGCATGATGCCCGCCTGTTTCGGCTCCTGCTGCCCAAGGACCTTGATGGCGATGAACTCGACCCTGTCACGTTGTCCAAGGTGACTGAGATTATTGCGGCACAAGACGGAAGTACCGCTTGGTGCCTTGGGCAGGGCGCAGGCTGCGCAATGTCAGCGGCATTCCTTGATCGCTCGATCGCCAAGGAGGTTTTTGGCCCGTCAAACTCCGTGCTGGCTTGGGGTGCCGGCATCCAGGGCAGAGCCACTGCAGTTGACGGAGGATACAGGGTAAGTGGCCGTTGGACATTTGCCAGTGGCAGTCGCCACGCAACTTGGCTTGGTGGGCACAGCTTTGTCTTTAATGCGGACGGTTCACCGCGCATTGGTCCAAATGGCAAACAAGTTGACCGGACGGCACTTTTCCGACGCGACAATGTGCAGATCCACGATGACTGGAACGTGGTCGGCCTGCGCGGAACTGGCAGTGACAGTTACTCTGTCGAAGAACTTTTTGTGCCGGAAGAATACACGTTAGACCGTGAGAACCACAACGAATTGCGCGTCGATGGTGAGGTCTATGAGCTAACGACCACACAGGTCTTTGCCTCAGCATTTGCAGGCGTCATGCTCGGTATCGCTCGCGGCATGATAGATGACCTGCGCTCGCTTGCTTTGACAAAGACGCCAAGAGGCGCCGCATCGTCGCTGCTGGATAGCCAGATGTTTCATGCCCAGTTCGCCGATCTGAAGGCACGACATGGCGCAGCCCGCAGTTTCCTGCACGAGACACTCAGTAAAATCTGGGACGAAATTCTAGCGGGACGCAGTCTATCGATCGAGCAACGTGCAGAGGTGCGCCTAGCGACGACACACGCCATCAACCAAGGTGTCGAATTGGCGGTCGAGGCCTATCGAATGGCAGGCCAGAATGCCATTTTTCAGAGTGGCAGCTTCGAGCGCCGACTTCGTGACGCCAATGCGGCCTCGCAGCAGGTCCAGGGTCGCAAATCACACTATGCGACCGTGGGCCGGGTAATGCTTGGCCTAGAGCCGGACGCCAAAATGTTTCTTTAGTAGCAAAACCGGAAATCGCTGCTTTCTTCATCGAAAACTACGTCGAAAGCCAATGAACGATGCTGTGTGATCTTGTTCACAGCGCATTCAGCGACGGCAAACTATAAAGATTATCAAGAACGGCGAACAGAGCTTTCCCCCGGCTCATCGCCAACCAGCCGGACGCAGCGAAGTCCCCCCTAAGCCGCGGCGTCCGATTTGGCCAGCCCCTTCTGGCCAAGCAGTTTTGATCTATTATTAGCCCCACGTGGAGGTCGGGCGAGTAAAAGCAACGCCCACGTGGTTCTTGGACCGTCTCTCCCCCGAACGGTCCTTTTTTCTTTTTCATTGTGGCTAAAAGCTAATCCGCGAATGCAAAGCGTGGTGGTCAAGGCACCCAAGCGATGTGCTGGCTGACCCACCATATCAGCGCTGCAGCTGCCACACCGCCTAAGATCATCGCCACGCGTCGGGCCCGACGAATTAAGCGCCGCCACTTGAACTGCTGTCGGCTTGCCTGAAAATGCTCGATCACCGGTTCCGCACCGGGTTTGTCAAATATCTTGTAATAAGTTGGCGGCAGAACAGCTACTGAGACCCCTGCCATATCTTCAAAAGCCATGTAGATCATGTCTTCGTCGACTGTCAGCGGCTTACAATGCTGCTCGGCATCCTTCCACAGCCTGGCAAATCTGCGCCCGCCTTCAGAATTCTTGATGAACACTGTACCGGCCGAAATTCGCAAGTAGTGCGTGTTGTAAACTTTGGTCGGATGAAAAAGCAGAGAAACATCCGCTTGCAAGTCGTCAAAGAACGTCAAAGGACGGCGCACGACAGCATCTGCGTCAAGATACAGTATATCCTTGTCGCCAAACTTCTCAATGCAATGGTTGACGAAGACCGGCTTCAGCCGCGTCGTTGCCTCCCACGTGGCAGCACGTTGAAAAAGCTTGAAGTAGTGGTTGATCCCCTGGGCTTCGAGCGATTTTTTCAGAGAGGTAATCTGTTCAAGATAGTTGGGAGTGTAAAACGCACACGCAATGTAGGGCTGACCGCCTTCAAGCCAGGAGTACTCCTCAGGCAGCTCCTCAAGCACCTCTCCGGTGCTGCTCAATATTGGCGTCGTATCTTGCATTACACTCACTCCCGCCAATATTCCGCAATCCAGTCTGCTGGCTTGAAACGACGCTTCATAGGCCGCAGCTGAAAACCCTGGCCAACGCGCTTCTTGGGCTCATGTTCACCACGCATTGCAGTAGCAGGTGTAATCGATCCATAAAAGATAAGGATCTTACCTTCCGCCGGTTTTTTTGGTTTTGAGAAAAATCGCAACACCCGGTTGCGCGGCAAACAGGCAATATTGAACGGAACGCACCAGTCAGAAGGCCAAAAAGTAGCCTCATCGACAGCTTTAGTGAGAAAATTCTGCTCCTTGCCATCATAGGTATCGAAGATCACCTGCTCCGGCGTCGCATAGAATCGATCCAGAACAGCGGCCTCGTGACCAATGAAGTAGCGAACGACGGAGCTATTTCCGTACCCAAGATGCGGATCCTTCCACTCCTGGATGATAAGAAACCGGCCGGGATGACAAAAAAGGTCATCAATTGAGCCAATGATGACCACGTCGAGATCTAGGAATAAGGTCATGCCATCCAGACCACCCAGATCCTTCTGCATCAGCCCAAGCTTCGGCCAGTACTTCCCCAGCTTACTGTCGAAACGCACCTCAGGCATTGGCTGGCACTCAACCTCAGGGCGAATTCCTTCGGCATCGTCCGTAAAACAAACAAAACGGATGTTCCAAGTTGTATTGCGCTTGACCATGCCGTAGAGGCGATTGACCCATTCGGGCCCATAGCGATCACCCCATTTCATGCAAACGACATTCGCCATCTGCGACTGCTGCGCTCGATCAAACTCGCGCTGCCAGGACCGTGACGTATTTGGGCCGCTCACATCATCCTACTTGGGCTCTCCCAGCAGCAAGTGCAGACTTCTGCTGGTGTATTGGTTGTTTCACCGCTGTCCTATCGCGCCAAGCTCACCATCACAACGCGGCGTGCTGTAACGGGTTCACAAGACACTGATTCGTTTTTGGCACGATCATAAACAGATCGTTAAGGCTCCTTTCCTATGGTGACTGCAGTTGGTGACTAGTTAACGAAGGTAAGCGCGATGAGCATCGTCAATTCATTAATCTTCGACGAAATTTGCAACCGGGGCTGTATTCGTGACGCCGATGTTGCCCAGCTCCGCGAAGCCTACTACGCCGATGGACAGATCCTTGAGGATGAGGCTGCCAGCCTGTTCGAGATCAATGATGCCTGCCGTGTACAGGAAACAACGTGGGCTCCCTTTTTCATCGAGGCCATTACAGACTTCATTGTTAATGATGCAGACCCTCAAGGCTATATCACCAAGGCCAACGCTGACTGGCTGATTGAGTGTGTGTCTCGCGATGGCAGTGTCCAGACGCAGACTGAACTCGAACTGCTGCTGAAGGTTTTGGATACGGCTCGCTGGTCGCCGGAATGCCTCGTGGAGTTCACTCTTCAGCAGGTCAAACTGGCTGTATGCGATGGAACTGGCCCGCTGCGCGCAGGAACGTCTTTAGACGCTGGCACAATCACAGATGATGATGTCGACCTGCTGCGACGCATCCTTTACGCCTTTGCTGGCGACGGCAACATCGCCATCACACGAAAAGAAGCGGAAATCCTGTTCGACATTAACGACCGTATAGCGGACGGACCGCAAAATCCAGCATTCACTGAGCTCTTCATCAAAGCGATATCAAGTTGCGTGATGGCAGCCTCTGGCTACAGCGCTCCGCCCCGCGAGGAGATGCTGCGTCGCGAAGCCTGGCTTGAGAGCCGCGGCGACCTAAGCCTCGGGAACATGCTGACCAGTGCATTCCAGGGCGGCTTTGCGGGCATCTTCGGCATTTATCAGGAACAGACAGCAGAACAGCGTGCTCTCGCGAGGCTTGAGCAACAACGCTTGGAAATCATTACAAATCAAGAGATTACAAACAGCGAAGCAAGCTGGCTTGTGGACCGCATCGACCGTGATGATCAAATCACGCCCAATGAGCAAGCGCTGCTTCTGTGCATAAAAGAGGCAAGCCCAAGGATTGCACCGGAACTTCTACCACTCCTGGACAAGGTTGACCAAGCTGCCTAGCTACAGGCGAGTGATAAAAGGGATTCGGGGGCATCTGCGACACTGCGGCCTGGGGCCACGCACCAGATTTCCGACCAACGCTGAATTGTCCAGGATATTGCGCGCGGCTATGGTGATCGCCGCTCGACGACATAACGCAGTGGGATCCCAAAAGAGATGTTCAAAAAGATTCTGATCGCTAACCGTGGCGAGATTGCCTGCCGCGTCATCAAGACTGCGCGCCAGATGGGCATCGAGACAGTTGCGGTCTATTCGGATGCTGATCGAGACGCCGTTCATGTCGAAATGGCGGATGAAGCCATTCATATCGGTCCACCAGCAGCGGCCGAATCCTATCTTGTTATCGAAAAGATTATCGACGCCTGCAAGCAGACCGGTGCCGAGGCTGTTCACCCTGGATACGGTTTCCTGTCCGAACGCGAGGCATTTCCCAGAGCTCTGTCAGACGCTGGCTTGGTCTTCATCGGCCCTAATCCAGAAGCCATCGCCGCAATGGGCGACAAAATTGAATCCAAGAAAGCGGCGGCCGCAGCTGACGTGTCAACTGTCCCAGGCTTCCTCGGCGAGATCAACTCACCGGCCGAAGCCATCAAAATCGCAGACGGCATAGGCTATCCGGTCATTATCAAGGCCTCAGCGGGCGGTGGTGGCAAGGGCATGCGCATCGCATCAGATGCCAAAGAAGTCGAAGAAGGCTTCGCGCTGGCCAAATCAGAAGCCAAATCAAGCTTCGGCGATGATCGGGTTTTCATTGAGAAGTTCATCGTCAATCCACGCCATATCGAGATACAGATCCTCGGCGATAAGCATGGCAACATCATACACCTCGGTGAGCGCGAGTGCTCTATCCAACGCCGCAACCAAAAGGTCCTGGAGGAAGCACCGTCCCCACTACTTGACGAGGCCACACGGGCTGCCATGGGTGCTCAAGCGATCGCCCTAGCCCAAGCGGTCAACTATGACTCGGCTGGCACGGTAGAGTTTGTCGCCGGTCAGGACCGCTCATTCTACTTCCTCGAGATGAACACCCGCCTTCAGGTCGAGCACCCTGTGACCGAAATGGTGACCGGTATCGATCTCGTTGAGCAGATGATTCGTGTCGCTGCTGGAGAAAAACTGGGGCTCAGCCAGTCCGACATTCATCTGAACGGCTGGGCCGTCGAGAGCCGGATCTACGCCGAAGACCCCTACCGCAACTTCCTACCGTCAATCGGCCGCCTGACTAAGTATCGGCCGCCGGAAGAAGGCACGAGCGAAACCGCCACAGTCCGCAACGACACAGGTGTCGTCGAGGGCGGCGAGATTTCGATGTATTACGATCCGATGATCGCCAAGCTCGTGACCCATGCACAAAGCAGGATAGCGGCCATCGACGCGCAGGCCCAGGCTTTGGATGCGTTCTATATCGACGGGATCAGCCATAATATCCCGTTCTTGAGCGCCATAATGCAGCATCCTCGCTGGCGGGAGGGAGAGTTATCGACGAGCTTTATTGCTGATGAGTATCCAAACGGTTTCTCTCGCAGTGCTCCTGAAGGTCAGGCCATCAGGGTGCTAGCGGCAGTTGCAGCCTCGATAGATCACTTATCTAACGTACGTCGGCGCGAAATATCGGACCAGATGGATGGGCCTGAGGTAAGATTCGCTATCGAACGCATTGTGAAACTAGGCGATGTATCCCAGCGCGTGAAAGTACTGGGCAACTTGGGAGAACCTGTCACGGTTTCACTGCTCGATGACGACGACGCGGTCACCACAACCGTTGAGGTAGCATCAGACTGGTGGCCCGGCATGCCCGTTTGGCAGGGCACAGTTGATGACGAAGACATCTCCGTCCATGTGCGCCCCATCTTGAACGGTTATGATCTCGCCTACCGTGGCGTTACTGTTGAAACGCGCGTCTACACCAATCGCGAAGCCGAGCTCACGGCCTTAATGCCGGTCCGCATTCCACCTGACCTATCAAAGTTCCTGCTTTGCCCGATGCCAGGACTGGTCAAAGCGGTGATGGTCGAAGAAGGACAGGCCGTCCAGGCCGGTGACGCACTCGCCATCGTTGAGGCCATGAAGATGGAGAACATCCTGCGCGCCGAGCGAGACGCAACGGTTTCCAAAATCAAGGCAGCTGAAGGCGATAGCCTCGCCGTTGACGCGGTCATTATCGAATTTGCCTAAACCCAATACGAACAAATCCTTAACAGCATTGTTTGGATTTGAGGCATCAGGCTTATAGCGCATCAATCTATCGGAGATAGACTAAGTGCTCTCAATAGAGGGCTCTAAAATGCCGTTCGTCGCCATTCTGAAAGCATCCTGCAATCCGGCAGGGCGTATCAACCGCACGGGTTTCCTATATCTCGCGCTCATCATCCTCGGCATACAGGTCGCAACCTATGGTATGACCCTGAGCTTCGGCTTGCAGGCAGAATCCATTGTATTGCGCGTGTTTGATCTAGCGACCTTATGGATCTGCCTCACTGCAGCGGCCAAACGCCTACATGACACGGGTCGCGGTGCCATCTGGATACTCTACGCTGTCGCGAGCAGTCTGGCGTTCTCAGTTCTCCTCATCTTGATGGCGGTGTTCACGTTCGGTCAGGCCGTCCTCCACCCGCAACACCCGCTCTACATGTGGCTGATCACATTTGCGACCTTGCCGGCCTTTGGTGCAACGCTTTGGCTTCACTTCGCCAAAGGCGATGAAGCATCAAACCGTTTCGGTCCAAAACCTGATCACACCGGCTTTTCCCAGGCTCCAACTGAAGAGAGCCTTATGCCAGCAGTTGATCGTTAAGCCGACGTCGAATAGACACGGTACCGCGGCAAGCGTCCTGAGCGCAGATCGCAAAAACTCTTGAAGCAGTGACAACGATCGAGGGCGTCCGTGCTGTATTTTGCCTATGGCTCTAATCTTTTGCCGAAACAAATGCAGCGGCGCTGCCCTGGAGCGCGTGCCGTGGGTCGTGCCAGACTTGATGGCTGGAAGTTGATTTTCAACACACGCGGTGCCGCCAATATCATCCCCGCTCACGCCGGTGAGACCCACGGTGCCGTGTGGCGGTTTCTTCCACACCACGTCGGCCTCATGGACCGATGGGAAGGTGTCGCGCAGGGTGTCTATCGTAGAGCCTGGGTTCGGGTTCAGCTGCCTGATGGGAAGTTATGCACAGCCATCACATACATCAGCGCCTACACATCTCCCGGTCAGGGTCGGCCCCATTACATCAAACATGCTATTCTACCAGGCGCCGAGCAATTTGAACTACCGATGGACTTCAGAAACGAGATAGCAGAATGGCTTCCCAGATATCCAATCGGAGGAAGCCGGCCTTACCTCGGTCGCAAGTCGCCTCAGAGGAAGCGCCCTGGCGGATAGTCAATTGAGTCAGCCCCGAGCAAAGCAGACTGCACTAGCGCGAAGTACTACGGACAATCCGAGTGGCCTCGGCCCGCAAGGCTGACAATATCGGTTCGAACGCTTCCTCGTCCCGAACCTCAGGATAGACCATATACACAGGCAGGTTGACTTTGCGCGATCGCGACGGAATACGAAGGCGCCCGCGCGTTAGATATTGGCGCACAGTCCGCAGGGGACAATAGGCGGTAGCTGGGTTGGACAGAAGGTATTCGATACCTCCAGCACCGATATCTAAGCTCAGATCTGGATTGAGAAAATCAGCGCTGTCAGCAAGTTGATCCAGCTCAAAGTCAGGCCCCCAGTCCAAAGCCACGAAATCGTGCGAGCTTCTCCGAGCCCCTGCCTTAACGCTGGTCACCTGCACCATCTCTTCATCGAATAAGTGCTCACACTCCAGTCCGGAGTAGTTCAATGGGCGATAGAGAACGGCAAGATCTAACGTGCCTTCCAGCATCCCACGCGTAACAACCGAGGGCAACTGTGCGCTCGCACTCACCGCAATATCTGGAATATTGCTACGCAACCAGCACACCCATCGCAACAAAAAGCCATCCCATAAAGCCATCGGCGCCCCGACTGAAAGGCGATCGCGGTGTTTATCCGAACCACTGACTTCCATCTGTGCATGTTGCCAGACGCGAACAAGTGCGAGTGCGTGTCTGCGAAACTGCTCGCCCGCACTTGTCAGCGCAGCACCTGCTTTCGAGCGCTCAAACAAGTCCTTCTCTAACTGATCTTCAAGCGTGCGGATGCGGGCACTTACAGTCGATTGTGTGACGTGCATCTTGCGCGCAGCTTCAATGAAACTACCTGTGTCGGCAACAGTCAGAAAGGTACGGGCTAGGTTGATGTCCATGTTGTTCGTTCACGCAAACGTACGCTCAACAGCAGCGATGAATTTTAGCTTCATCGTCTATCTATCGATTTTTCCGATAATAGTCACCGGAAAATTCCGTTTGTAGTGAAAGCAGAAAACAAAGACAGTGCAAGCTGTTCCGGCGTTTTGTTGGAACGCGTAGCTCATGGTCCCTCCCATGAGTAGACTGTTTGAAGGGAAAAGGCAATGAAGGCTCCAGCAAAGAAGGTGGCCGCGAAGAAGGCACCAAGCAAAAAAGCCGCTGCTAAATCGAAGGCTCGAAAGGCAGCAACTAAGAAGGCTCCGGCCAAGAAGAAAGTCGCTACTAAGACAGCGGCAAAGCGCGCGGCACCGAAGAAGGTGACGGCCAAGAAAGCTGCACCTAAGAAAGCAACTAAGAAGGCACCGGCCAGGAAGAAGGCCGCTACTAAGAAAGTTGCTGCACGGAAGGCTGCAACGAAAAAGGCACCTACAAAGAAGGCGCCGATGAAGAAAGCTCCCGCAAAGAAAGCGGCAGCAAAGAAGGCCGTGGCCAAGAAAGCCGCAACGAAGAAGGCGCCAGCCAGGAAGAAGGCTGTCACTAAACGGGCACCTGCCAAAAAATCTGCTGCTGCCAAAAAGGCGCCAGCAAAGAAGGCTACAAAGGCGAGGAAGAAAGCACCCGCCAGAAAGAAGTAGTCAGCGATGAAACCCACAGACAAGTTCGGAACTGTTCTCTCTCTCTCAATCGGAATAGCCAGCTTGTCTGTGGGGTTTCTCACTACGGCAGAGGCCAGCACAATGGTCAACGCTGACCGTGTGACACGCAACATCCTAGTAATACAAGGATCCACTAGGACGCCTCATGAGCTCAAACCGGGCGCAGTAATGAAGGATGTCTGCGCACAGGGATGCATCGTGCGGATAGACAAAGACGCAAACCGCGATTTTGTCTTGGAAGGCACCGAGCGCGTGACGATCGAAGGCGGTTTACTCTATTACGATGGAGAATTGGCCAAACCGGCGCCTGGTAAGAACAAGAGCCAGTAATCCTGCTTGAACGTTAGGCCGGTGGTGAGCTGCTCTTTGTTCGACCAATAGACGTGTCAAAGACCTGTCGAAGGACATCATCCACGCGATCCAATGAAGCTGTCTGCCCAAGATCAGTGAGACTTGTCACTCCGTGCTCACTGATCCCGCAGGGCACGATACCATCAAAGTGTTCTAAGTCGGGGGATACATTCAGACTGAGCCCGTGGAAACTCACCCATTTGCGCACGCGAATACCTATGGCAGCTATTTTTGCCTCGCTCATCTCGCCCCGGTCTGGCGTCGGCACCCAAACTCCAACGCGGTCATCGCGGGTCTCGCCATGGATGCCAAACTCGGCAAGAACAGAGATCAGCCACCACTCGAGGAGCGCAACAAACTTCCTGACATCTCCCCCTGTGCGTCTCTTGATATCCAACATCGCATAGACGACGCGCTGTCCAGGCCCATGATACGTGTATTGACCTCCGCGGCCTGCTCGAAAGACTGGAAAACGGTTGACATGCAAAAGGTCTTCGTCTTTCGCGCTGGTGCCGGCCGTATATAACGCAGGATGCTCAAGCAGCCAGATCAGCTCGCTCGCTTCCCCACGCGCGATGGCCGTCGCCCTGGTCTCCATTATCGTGACGGCACTTTGATAGTCGACAGGCTTTCGGGACACCGCCCAGTCCACTTCATGGGCGATGTCAGGCTGAAATCCTCCGGGTAGACGCCTTCGCACCCTCAATTCTCCCACATCACGCAAAAACAACCCTCCAGCTGCAAGTCTGTGGTTTGGACAGCCCAAACTCCGGTTTCGCGTTTTACCATGGTTGCCTGCTTGCAATTTCCCTCATTGCTTGATATCTCAAGCGGCCTTGGGTTGTCCGGAGCCTTCCAGCCCGGTTTGGACCTATGGAACTTGAATATATGCGGTCGTGGCGGAATTGGTAGACGCACTAGCTTGAGGGGTTAGCGGGGCAACCCGTGGAGGTTCGAGTCCTCTCGACCGCACCATATTCGAATTTCTCGCCGTTTTTGTCGGCTGAACTGGACCGATCTGGCCATCAGGTCGCCGTCAGTGACAACGGTCAGATCACCGATAAACATCATCATTGTCGAGCAATTCTTCTAAGCAGCCGCCAGGATCATTTTGGCAGCTTTCTCACCAATCATGATTGATGGCGCGTTTGTATTGCCAGACGTCAACGTCGGCATGATCGATGCATCTGCGACGCGCAGGCCCTGCAACCCATGGACGCGCAACTGATCGTCAACGACTGCCATCGGATCCTGGCCCATCTTGCAGGTCCCGATCGGATGATAGGTCGTCTCGGCGGTCTGGGTCACGTAATCAATTAGCTCATCGTCAGATTGCACATCTGGTCCGGGCGCAAATTCACGCGGACCCAACCAAGACATATCAGGCGCCTCAACAATCTTACGCACGAGTCGTATGGCGGCGACCACGCAATCGCGATCGCTCGCAGCCGACAGGAAATTATACCGGATTTCGGGATGCTGGTGCACATCCGACGATGCAATATGGATACTTCCTTTGCTGTCAGGACGGAGCTGATGCGCAATAATTGACATGCCCGCCTCCTTCGCCAGTTTGAGATCAGGCGTAACCAGGAAGGGCTGAACCATCATATAAGCATCAGGACTCTGCAGCCCGTCGCGGGTGCGCAGAAAGCCTCGCAGAGGTGACGCCGGCAGACTGAGGAAGCCATTTCTTCTAGCGAAGTACTGGAGGCCCTGCATGATCGCCCCGAGACCACGAGCACGTTCGTTGAACGTCACACCATGACGACCGAGGTACCATTTCAGGCGGGGTGCCCAGTGATCCCTCAGGTTTTCGCCAACCCCTCCCAAATCATGCACGACCTCGATACCAAGGCTCGCCAAACGCTCTGACTGCCCGACACCTGACACCTCAAGAAGCTGTGGTGAAGCGATCGCGCCTGCCGACAAGATCACTTCCCGGGTCGCGTTTGCCTGCTGGGGGACACCCTTAACCGTGTAGCGCACCCCAGTGCACTTGCGGCCATCAAACAAGAGACGCTCAGCCAAGGCATCCGTCGCAACAGTGAGATTGTCTCGCGACTTGGCCGGCTCCAAATAGCAGTGTGCCGTGCTCATCCGGCGCCCGTTGCGGATGGAGGCCTGGGTCATGGCCATACCATCCTGACTGGCACCGTTGTAATCAGGATTACGGTGTACGCCAAAACGCTCAGCTGCCTTGAACATACTCTCGTAAAGCTTGCTCCACTCATCGATGTCCGAGATTTTCAGGGGTCCACCGCGCCCGCGCAGTTGCTCATCCCCGCCGTCGTAGTCTTCAAGCTCCTTGAAGATCGGCAAGACATCCTGGTAGCTCCAGCCCCGGTTTCCCAACTGCGCCCAATGATCATAGTCGTGACTTTGGCCGCGCACCCAGACCATGCCATTGATTGCGCTCGAACCTCCCACCATGCGCCCCCGCGGCACGGGAATCTTGCGTCCACCAGTACTCTCATCAGCCTGCGACTCGTAGAGCCAGTTAACGCCTGGTTTGTTGATGAAATGCACAAAACTGATTGGCACGCGCGACAACGGATGCGTTTTACCGCCAGCTTCCAACAGCAGCACCTTATGGCGACCGCCCTCTGATAGTCGACTAGCAACAACCGCTCCGGCTGACCCGGCGCCGATGACAACATAGTCAAAGTTCTGCGCGTCCATTTGGTGCTCCCTGCTGAAACAGATCGCGGCGACGGTATCGGATCAGCTCGGCGATCGGCAAGCGGTCATCTGATTTCTCAATGAGGCGCCGCGTGAGAGAGCCCTCACTCCCCGAGCAAAGCATCAATCGGCAACCTGCTCCAAACGCAAACTCGGCAATCTCCCGCATAGACAGAGTTCGCAGCTCAAATGTGAAGACAGTGCGAAGCAAGCTCCATAATACGAGGTCCGCTCTACGAAACACCGCATTTGGTCTCCCTCTTGCACAATCCGACCGCCGACACCATGCTCTAGTGCGAGAGAGCCAATGGGCGGGATAATTGGGCATGGACGACAGTATCATCAATGAAGACGCCGTCCACGACGGCTACCGGGTCAAAATTGCACCCGTCGCCGCTACTATTCGGGCGGTTGTGGACGGCGTCACGGTCGCCGAAAGCGCCAGCGCATTGGTGATGCACGAAACACGTTATCCGCCGGTGTTTTATTTCCCGGAAAAAGATGTGCAGATGGCACATCTCAAGGCGACCGACCACAGCACCCATTGCCCTTTCAAGGGCAACGCCAATCACTGGACATTGACGCTCGGAGATGATCAGCACAGCCCTGCTGCTTGGCAGTATCGCGACCCGTTCGATGAATCAGCCGCCGTCAAAGGTTATGTCGCTTTTGTTTGGGACATGGTCGATGAGTGGTACAGCGACGAGACCTTGTTAGACGTACCTACCTCCGATCACGACATATCGTTAGCAAACCCATTTGTTGACTGGCTCGTTGAACGGGCATGGCAACCAAGAAACGTTCCCGATCTGCTAACCGAGTTTGTCAGTGTCTTGAAGTCGAACGAGTTCCCGATTTCACGCGTTCGAATACTCATTCAGACATTGCATCCACAGCTCTTTGCTTTGGCCTACACCTGGGAGAACGGCGTCGACGGCATCGATGAGTTTCAGGCAACCCACGCCGGCCTGCAATCCGCCCAGTATCAGGCGAGCCCGTTTGCGACGATCCTGCGCGGGGAAGGTGGCATCCGACGACGGTTGGAAGGCCCAAACGTTCGCCTCGACTACCCAATTCTCGAAGATCTAAAGGCTGAAGGAGCAACCGACTACGTTGCTGTCCCGCTGCGCTTTACGGACGGGCAGACCAACATACTCGTGCTCGTTTCTGATCAGCCCGGCGGCTTCTCAACCGAGCAGCTCGGTCAGCTGTACGAGATTCTCGCCAACATGAGCCGACTACTCGAAGCGCATGCCCAGCGCTTATCATCGCTCACGCTGTTGCAAACCTATCTCGGCAAAAATGCAGGTCAGAGAGTACTCGATGGCCTGATTAAGCGCGGTGATGGCGAGGAAATGCAGGCCATCATTTGGATGTCAGACTTGCGCAGTTCGACAAAACTTGCAGAAACACTCTCACGCACGGAGTACCTGGAAGCCCTAAATCAGTATTTTGACAGTGTGGCCGGCGCCGTCATTGAAAATGGCGGAGAGGTACTCAAATTCATTGGCGACGCTGTGCTGGCTATATTCCCGCTCGATGATGATGCAACCTGCAATCGTCCGGCTTGCGAGCGCGCCATCAAGGCGGTGCGCGCAGCCCAGGTGAAGATGGACGCTGCCAATGGCGAACGCTCAGATAAGAGTTTGCCGACACTTGCCTTCGGTACAGCCCTTCATATCGGCGCCCTCACATACGGCAACATCGGCACCACACGGCGGCTTGACTTTACCGTCATCGGGTCTGCCGTAAACGAAGCTTCGCGCATTGAGGGACTGTGCAAGCCACTGGGCCACTCGGTGCTGATATCAAGCGCCTTTGCAGCTAAAACCGGCGCAGAACTTATATCGGTTGGGACTCACGAGCTCCGAGGGGTCAGCGAGGCTCAGGAGCTCTTCACACTCGAACGAGCAAAATCGTCCGTCTAATGTCGGATCTGCGCTAGCATCGAAAGACCAGCGGGTGGATAATCCATTCGATGAGAAACTCCGCTAGATTCCGACGGTAGTAAGCAGTGGTGAGCACGATGCAGGACGAACAGACAGTCAGCTTCACAGAGATGAAGCACGGCACGAAGGAAGACTACATCCTTCTTCAAAAGCTTGAGCGACCATTCCTTGCACTGACTGCCGATCGGATTCTGGACGAACTCGGGAGGCAGGGTGAAGTGTCTCTGGCAGGCTATAAAGTCACGAGACTGGAGCACGGCCTTCAGTCCGGCACGCGTGCACATCGCGAGGGTGCAGACTTGGATTGGGTTGTCGGCGCACTCTTACACGACATCGGAGATGGCCTCGCCCCACAAAATCACGATCGCATGTCCGCAGAAGTCATCCGTCCATTTGTCCGCGAAGAAGTCTCTTGGGTCGTCGAACATCACGGCATTTTTCAGATGATCTACTACGGCCATCACTATAACTGGGATGCCAATGCCCGCGATCGTTTCAAAGATCATCCTTGCTTCCAGTCCTGCGCTGACTTCTGCGAGCGTTGGGACCAGTCGTCCTTCGATCCAGAGTATAGTTCGGAAGCACTCGACTTTTTCGAACCCATGATCCGAGAAGTCTTCTCGCGAAAAGCTTACGCCCCCGATGTCATCCAGACCGGCCGTGTTGAGGGCTTACCGCCTCTCACAGCCTGATAGGAATCAAGGCTTCTCGGTCGATAGATCTGTTGGAGCAGTTTTCTTCGGTCCGCGGTGCTTCACACTTTTCACGATAGACGCATAGAGTTGCTTGCCGGCAATGCCCACACTTCCTAGCGGCAAGTATGGAGCCTTTGGCTTATCACCCCGCACGCGCACAAACATGCGCAGAAGTGTGAATCCAGCGAGCGCCAGCCAGATGCTGGAAATGACAAAGAACAGTCCCGGTGCCCCGAATTTCCCCATCACCATCGCCGACACAATCGGACCGGCGATTGCGCCAACACCAAATGCTACGAGCAAGCCTGACGACACCTGCACCAAGCGCTCGCGATCGGCCATATCATTCACCTGCGCACAAGACAAAGGATAGACGGTAAAGGCAAAACCGCCATAGAGAACCGCGTTTGCAAACAGCAGCCAATCCTCACCCTGAGCTGCCCAGTTGATACCCCACGCAGCCCCCCCAGTAATCAGCGCAACGGAGAACAGTACCGTCCGTCGGTCGAACTTGTCCGACAAACGCCCAATCGGAAACTGCAACAGCATTCCACCAACCAGGATGCTTGCCATAAACAAGGAAACCTGTGCGACGGTGAGATTACTTTCAGCTGCATAAACCGCGCCGAGGTTGTTAACAGAGCTATTGCAAAACCCAGCCGCCAGCGTTCCAACCAAACCGACGGGGGAAATGGAATAGAGCTCGCGGATCGGCATTCGCTTGGATGGCACCGGACTGGGGCCCGTAGCGCGCGTCAACAGCACTGGTACCAAGGCAAGAGAATAGATGATGGACGCAACCACAAAGAGCTGAAAGTCTTCCGGCGGGGCAATGTTAAGGAGAAACTGACCACCGCCTGAGCCGAGGTAGTTGGTGATCATATAGAGTGACAGGATCTGACCGCGGGTCTCATTGCCCGCACGCTCATTAATCCAACTCTCTGTGACCATGACCATACCGGCCATGCAAAAACCAGCTATTGTCCGCAGGATCAGCCAGAAGATCGGATCGACCCAGAGCAAGTGCCCGAGAACAGCCACCGACATAACGGAGGCGAGGGCGGCGAACGATCGAATGTGGCCAACCTGCGTAATGACGCGCACAGCAAACAAGGCGCCGAGCAATAGACCAAGTGAATAGCCGGCC
This sequence comes from Hyphomicrobiaceae bacterium, assembly GCA_965247245.1. Lineage (GTDB taxonomy): Bacteria > Pseudomonadota > Alphaproteobacteria > Rhizobiales > Hyphomicrobiaceae > Tectiglobus. The sequence goes on from CBDFGV010000003.1 coordinate 1,233,391, forward strand.
ATAATGAAGCCGATCATCTCGGTCGAGAAGCCTTCGTGCTTACTGCGCAGACCCAGCAAAGTCCCGAACATGCCGTTGGCAAGCAACAACAAGCCAAAGCTCGTCAAAAGGGACTTAATGGAGCGGAGGGTTTCCCACATGGGGCGCCTGCTTTCTGGCACGGCCAAGTCGATCGGCCCAGCCTATCAGGTTTCGATTAGGATGATCATAGAATCCATGCGCGGGACAAAAGTTGCGCAATACGACAAATTTCAGCGCGCAAGCGATAAAGACATGTCAATTCGTTGGGAAGTATAAAAGTACGCAATGCTGCATCGCGCCCATCGCATAGCAACCAAGCGGCAATGCAGATGGGGCATTACGATACTCAAACAATGCGGCAAACGCCCCCCGTCAGGCGTAGACACCGGCCTTGAAGTTAGCTGCCAGCGCTTGCTGCTTCTCCGCCGTCTCATCCAGCCAACCAACACGCAGTTCGGGAACAGAAGTGATCAGCAGCTCAGTATATGGATGGAAAGGCGGTGAAAGAACCTCATCGACCGTGCCGTAGTCAACCAGCTCGCCATTGTAGAGAACCGCGAGATCATCTGCGAAGGCGGCGACAGTCGACAAATCGTGACTGATAAACACGTAAGAAACGCCAAGCTTGTCACGCAGGCGCTTCAAAAGCTCAATGACGTTCGCACCCACAATCGTATCAAGCGCCGATGTCACCTCGTCACACAGCAGGACTTCAGGATTGGCCGCGAGACCACGTGCCAGGTTCACACGTTGTTTTTGACCACCGGATAGTTCCGCCGGAAAGCGGTCGGCAAACACAGTGGGTAATTCCACAAGGCTCAGAAGTTCGTGCACGCGCTCGCGCTTTTTTCGTCCTCGCAACCCGTGATAAAACTCAAGCGGCCGGCCGATAATATTGCCGATGCGTTGGCGCGGATTGAGCGCTGTATCCGCCATCTGAAAGATGAATTGAACCTTCTGAAGATCCGCCCGACTTCGATCGCTAAGGCTGGGTTTGAGCGGAGTTCCATCCAACAACACCTCACCTTGGCTGGCAGGAAGGAGACCGGCCATAACCCGGGCCAGTGTTGATTTCCCACAACCGGATTCCCCGATCACCCCAACAACGCGGCCTTTGCCAATCTTCATCGAGATGTCTTTGAGAACCTTGACGGCCGGCGTCCCATCTGGCGCGCGGCCATAACCCGCCGTGACATTCTTGACCTCGAGGGCCGGTACTTCGGTGGCATGCGCATTCGCGTTATTGTCGCCCAGACCAGCAACCGGCGATGGCCGCACTGCCGCCATCAGGCGCTTGGTATAGATATGCTGAGGATTGTTGACGATTTGCTCAACAGGCCCCTGTTCCATGATCTCGCCGCCATAGAGCACGACGATGTAGTCGGCGATTTGTGCCACCACTGCAAGATCATGTGTCACGTAAATCGCAGCCGAACCTTCTTCTGCAATAACCTTCTTAAAAGCCTTGAGGACTTCGATCTGCGTAGTCACATCAAGAGCGGTCGTTGGTTCATCCAAGACCAGCAAAGCAGGCTTAGTCACCAGCGCCATCGCAGCCATCAAGCGCTGCAACTGTCCACCGGAGACCTGGTGCGGATAGCGGCCACCGATGCGATCCGGCTCTGGCAGTTCCAGGGCGCCATAGAGTTCCCGGGCCCGCTTATCAGCTTCCGCTTGGGTCATTGCGCCATGCACAACGGCTGACTCTGTAACCTGCTCATTGATCTTCAGTGCTGGATTGAAAGTTGCAGCCGCACTCTGCGCCAGATAGGCAACGTTCTCTCCACGCATATTAAGGCGCTCGATCGGGCTCAACTGGATCATGTCACGACCCTGAAGGCGCACCTCACCACCGCCAAAATGCAGGCCCGGCTTGGTATAGCCTAACGACGCCAATGAGATCGTCGTTTTCCCAGAGCCAGATTCTCCGATTAGTGCGACGACCTTACCTGCCGGCACATCGAAATCGACGCCTTTGACGATCCGGATCGGCTCGGCTCCATGCGGGCGCGCCTCAATAACGAGATTACGGACTTCAAGTGTATTGTTCTCTGTCATCACACCATCTTCTTGGCAAGGCTGCCGCCCTCATGGGCAGAAATGTCATCGACAATCAGGTTGATCGCGATCGTCAAGCTCGCAATCGCAGCTGCTGGCGCCAGCGATGCGATCGCACCCGCCCAGAAGCCGTTGCCCAATCCGGCAAGGTTCTCACGCACCATACTGCCCCAGTCACTGGTTGGCGGCTGCACACCCAGCCCAAGGAAACTCAAGCTGGAGATAAAGAGAATAACGAACACAAAGCGCAAGCCAAAGTCGGTCGCCAATGGCATCGCGGCATTCGGCAGAATCTCTCGCGTAATGATCCACCAAAGCCCTTCACCACGGGCGCGCGCAGCTTCGACGAAGTCCTGCACCATGATGTCTTGCCCGAGGGCTCTGGCTATTCGAAAAACACTCGCCGCGTATATCAGCCCCGCCAGCCCTATCAGCAGCGGTATCGACGAGTTAAACGCGGCGATCACAATCAACCCAAGCATGATGTTGGGAAACGACAATATCGCGTCGTCGATCCTACTCATGATGCTATCGGTCCAGCCACCTGCAACAGCTGCAGCGATACCCAGTGTAATGCCTACGAAGTAAGCCAGGAGGGTCGCCGCAAATGAAATGCCAATGGTCGTGCGTGCCCCCCACATAACGCGGGATAGAACATCACGGCCGAGATAGTCGGTGCCGAGATAAGCCAATTGGCTCGGTGGCAAGAAGGTTGGATCAAGGATCTCCTGCCCTTTGAGGTCCTGCTCAATAAAGAAGGCTTCATCGTAAGGCGCGATGTAAGGACCGAGGAAGGCCATTGCGATCCAGAACAGGGTAATCCCAACCGCAATGCGTCCTGTCCACGACAACCGCAAACGACGTTGTGGTGGGGCATCAGGCAATTCGTCGAACTGACTAGCCAGGCCCTTATCATTACCCTCCGCCAGCTCAGCTGTCGCCACCTCGCCGCGAGCCGGAACGCCGGCGGTGAGATCCTTATCGCGGTCTTGTTCGCTCGTGCTCATTTTGGATGCCTCAGGCGCGGGTTGGAAACAATGGATGCAATATCGGCGATCAGGATCAGGACCACATAGGTGCCGCAGAAGATCATCGCACAAGCCTGCACCAGGGGAATGTCACGTGTCTGGACGCCATCCACCATCAGCTTGGCCAGCCCGGGATACGAGAAGATTGTCTCGACAACAACGACACCACTCACCAGGTAGGCGAGGTTGAGAGCAATTACGTTGACGATCGGGCCAATAGCATTGAGGAGCGCATGCCGGAGAATGATCCGTTGCCGCGGCACACCTTTCAAGATTGCCATCTCGATGTAAGGAGAGCTCATTACATTGAGCACACCGGCACGCGTCATTCGGATCATTTGCGCAGAGACAACCACCACGAGGGTCAGAATAGGCAGCGTCAGAATCTGGAGCGATCTCCAAAAGTCCTCGGTTCCACTCAGATAGCTGACTGCCGGAACCAGGCCCAGCTGTACGGCCAGAATCAGGATCATGACAATCGCGATCAGAAAGTCGGGAACCGCAATGAGGCCAAGCGTTGCTGATGTCACGACCCGGTCAAGCAAGCGACCGGGGTTCATAGCGGCGACGAGACCCAGGAAAACCGACAATGGAATTGATATCGCAGCGACAATCCCCGTCATGAAGATTGTATTCCAAATCCGCGCATCAATGAGGCTGGCAATCGTTGCGCCTCCAGCAGCAGAAATGCCGAGATCACCTGTAAACAGGTTCGTAATCCAGCTTATGTATTGAACATAGAAGGGACGGTCCAAGCCAAGCTCTTTGCGTAGAGCGGCAAGCGACTCTGGTGTCGCGTTCTGTCCAAGACGGATTGTAGCTGCGTCACCAGGAAGAACAGCGGTGACGAGGAAGATTAGAAGCGACACAACCCAGATCAGCACAATGCCGATCCCGATGCGTCTCAATACGGTGGCCCACATAGAAACCTAATACCCATTGGTGGCTTGCTGGCGCCTTAAGAGAACGCGGGGCCGGCAAATTGAGGGAATTCGCTGGCAGGAGTTCGGTGCTATTCGGCGAGTAGATGCCCAGTGGTCACCGGCCCCACGAATGGAGGCCGGCGTTGTCATCTTCTCATCGGAATAGCATGTGGATCTTAAGCGTCGATCCAAATGAACTCCGGCCATTCCATGCCACCGAACGTCGCGATCGGCACCCGTGGGAAGCCTTTGACGTTCTTTGCTTTGGCATCGATGTAGGCGCGGTGCGTCGCGATGAGTGTACCTGAACCTTCGTGGATCAGCTTCTGCGCGGCACAGCTGTACTCGTAACGCTTCTTCGGATCCAGTTCAGCACGCATATCAGCGAGCAGCTTATCGATTTTTGGCTCTTTCCAGGCCGACTCATTCCACTTGGCATCGGACTTATATGCCAGAGTCATCATGATGTTGGCGCTTGGGCGCATATTCCACGACGAAACGTGGAATGGATCTTTGTTCCAGATCGCACCCCAGTAACCGTCGTTCGGCACCTTCTTGATCTTGAGGTCGAAGCCAACCTTCTTACATTCGCGCTGTAGCAACAGACAAATGTCGGTCAAGCCAGGTCCAACTTCGGCAACTTTGAGCTCAGCGCCGGTGATGCCTGCCTTCTTGTGGTGGAACTTCGCCTTATCTGGGTCGTAAGGACGAACTGCCAGCTCCTTACAATGCATAGCACCATAAGCAGGCCCAATCGGGTGATCATTCCCGATATCGCCAATACCTTTCTGCACAACATTCAGGACGCGGTCGCGACGCTGGAGGTACTTGAGGCCAGTAATGAAGTCGAGGTGATTTGCACCGGCAGGACTGTTGTCGTAGCGAGCCACGATGTCCATGTACGCACCCGACGGCATCGAGAACACTTCGGCATTTGCGCTGCCCTTGACCTGATTGACGGCCTTCGGGTCCAGGTTACCGATCATCTGCACGTCGCCGGACAGCAACGCATTAGTGCGTGCAACGCTGTCGGTAATACCGAACAACTCGATTTCATCGATATAGGGCCGGCCGTTATTCCAGTAGTTGTCGTTGCGCTTGTGAACCGAACGAACACCTGGCTTGAACTCGTTGAGCGTAAACGGTCCGGTCCCGACCGGCTTCTGGAAGTCAGTCGTACCGTTTTTGATGATCTTGAAGTGGAATGTCCCGAGAATGATGGGCAATTCAGAGTTTGGTGCGTTGAGCTTGGCCTTGACGGTATGATCGTCATCCTTGACCCACTCAGTGACGGATTCGACCAGAACCTTCGCCTTGGACTTCGAGTCCTTGCCGAGGTGGCGCATCATTGAATAGACGACGTCGTCAGCGGTGAACTTCGATCCGTCATGCCATTCAACGCCTTTGCGCAGCTTGAATGTCCACTCGGTAGCGTCTTTGTTGGACTCAAAGGACTCCGCGAGTTCCGGACCAGCTGTCAGGTCCTCTTGCAAGCGCGTAAGGTTGTTGTAGATCACGCGTCCGCGACCGTAGTCGAGCGACGACGTGAACAGGATTGGATCAAGCGTGTCAGACGGACCATGCAGGTCCCAGGCAAAACGCAACTTACCACCACGCTTCGGCGTTGCAGCAATGGCCTGACTTGCAGCGGCGACTATGCTGCCTGCCGAGGCGACGGATGCACCAGCAGCCAGTAGCCATCCCATGACCTCACGACGTGTGGCGCCACTCTTCAGAGCGGTCACAACCACGTCACGGTCATGATGACTGAGATCCTCGAACACCGGACCGTCAGTACGTTCGATTGTCATGTAGCTTCCTCCCTTTCAGCGAAAGAACAATCACGCCGTGTACAATTTCGATAGTTTATTCTGCGACGGACTGAACCACAACAAGCTTCGATGGCAATATTTTTGCACCACTATGCCCAACTTGCAAACATAAGTTTTGCAAATTTTGAGCAACTAAATTGGATAGACATCCACGCTGCAGGGATTACGAAGCCTTTGACCCAAATTTGTGCATTCCGAAAGCCAAACAAGAAGTCATTGGATAAGTTATACTGCACAAAATCTTGGCAATACGTCGGTTGTACTATGTGCACCTTGTCGTGACATAGTTGTGGGCGTACGCGCCGTCAGCTTTGATCAAAACGTTGACAAGAATGAACACGTCAAACTTGTCCAATTTGGACCATAAATGTCGCATGTCGAACATGAAGCCAAGCGCGCGATAGGCAATCATCACACGGCTTGCCTAATGGTTGGTCCAACCTGCCTCTGAAACTTAACGAGCGACACGATCGGCTGATCCGGCGAGTAAGAACCAGCCTAGAAGAGATCTGACGCAATCATGCAAGACAATGCACCTATCAAGCGTTTCGGGCGCCATACCCGCAAGATCAAGCCCTTTGACATTCCGGAGCACCCTGGTTTCGACGCCGGCTACGATGAACTGAACCAGTGGTCGCTAGAGAAGGCTTCTGCCCTCAATCAGTACGTCATCGGCTTTGGCGCACTTGCCGAGGGTGAATGGGCTGCAGCCGGCATTGCTGAGCCAGACTTTGCAGCGATGCGGGAGTACAGGATCGACCGGATCCGCGCCGAACTGGTGAAGCACGACCTCGGCGGCATCTATCTCTACGACCCACTCAACGTTCGTTATGCCACCGACACAACGAACATGCAGGTATGGGTGATGCATAACCCGGTGCGCGCCGCCTTCGTGCCCACGGAAGGACCGGTCATTCTCTACGACTACCACAACTGCCAGCATCTTTCCGATTTCTCGGAAGCCGTTGATGAAGTCCACCACGGCACCAGCTGGTTCTATTTCAAAGGCGGCGACAGAACGCACGAAATGGCACGGCGATGGGCTGGCGAAGTTGCTGCCATCGTCAAACAGCACTGCGGCGGCAACAAGCGCATTGCCTTCGATCAAATCGACAGTCACGGCATTGAGCCGTTAGCCAGCCACGGTATCCAAGTCGTCTACGGCGAGGACATCATGGAGGAAGCCAGGGGTATTAAGAGCCCTGATGAGATCCTCGCCATGCGCCGCGCGACCGTAGCCTGCGAAGCTGCCATGTATGAGATGGAGCGTCAGCTCCAACCCGGCATGACGGAAAACGACCTCTGGGCCATTCTCCATGCCGAGAACATCCGTCGCGGCGGGGAGTGGATCGAGACGCGCCTGCTCTCTTCTGGGCCGCGGACAAATCCGTGGTTCCAGGAATCGTCTGCGCGCATCATTGAGCATGGCGATATTGTCGCCTTCGATACCGATCTTGTCGGTCCATACGGCTTCTGTTGTGACATCTCCCGCACCTGGCTCGCCGGTGACGGCAAACCAACTGACGAACAGCGCAACCTCTATAAGATGGCCGTTGACCAGATCGAAACGAACCGCGAGCTACTGAAGCCGGGCATGACCTTCAAAGAGATTGCTCACACGGCCAAGAGCCTGCCCGATGCTTACCTGCCAAACAGATATTCCTGCCTCATCCACGGTGTCGGGCTTTGCGACGAGTACCCATCCATTCCCTATGCCTCGGATTGGGAAAAGCGCGGCTACGATGGTGTTCTTGAGCCAGGCATGGTCGTCTGCGTCGAAAGCTACGTTGGGCGTCATGGCGGCGATGAAGGCGTGAAGCTCGAGGATCAGTGCTTAATCACCGAGACAGGTTACGAGCAACTGTCCGTCTACCCACTGGATGAACGGCTCAACCGTTAGGACCACCGGCTTTAACCGGGAGATATCGAATTGGGACAGGACACCAACCGACCGCGCCGCAGCGGACGCCGGCGTGGAACGAGCGCCTCTTCATCAGATTCGGTCGCGCCGATCATCGACCAGCTTAGTTGGTGTATTCCGCAAAACCGCGACGCGCCTATCGAGCCACTCGATGAAGCCGGCGTGACCGCCATCCACAATGCTGCCATGCGGATCCTCGAAGAGATCGGCATCGACTTTCTGCACGACGACGCCATCGCTGAGCTGCGCAAAGCCGGCTGCGAGATTGATGCGAATGGTATAACCGTTCGTATGGATCGCGCCTTCGTTATGGAGAAGGTGCGGTTAGCGCCCAGCCAGTTCACCATGACCCCGCGCAACCCGGACCGCCAAGTCACAGTCGGCGGCAATAGCATGTCATTCGTCAATGTTTCGAGCCCACCAAATGTGATGGACTTGGACCGAGGCCGGCGCACTGGAACACGTGACTCTTTCCAAGACCTGATCAAGCTCACGCAATACTTTAACTGCATTCACCTTGCTGGCGGCTACCCGGTTGAGCCAATCGATATTCACGCTTCGATCCGGCACCTCGACTGCATGTACGACAAGCTCACTCTGACAGACAAAGTCTGCCACACTTACTCACTTGGTCAGGAGCGTGTGGAAGACGCTATCGAAATGGTTCGCATTGCCGGCGGACTGACGGATGAGGAGTTTGATGCCTCTCCTCGCATGTTCACCAACATCAATTCGTCCTCACCATTGAAGCATGACACGCCGATGCTCGATGGCGCCATGCGCCTCGCAAGACGCGGGCAGGTTGTGACTGTCACCCCCTTTACCCTGGCGGGTGCCATGGCTCCCGTGACCTTGGCCGGTGCTCTAGCTCAACAAACGGCGGAAGGTCTAGCAGCCATTGTACTGCTGCAATGCATCAACCCAGGCACGCCTGTTGTCTACGGCTCGTTCACATCCAATGTCGACATGCGAACCGGAGCCCCTGCCTTCGGCACACCAGAATACATGCGCGCAACACAAATTTCAGGCCAACTCGCACGTTTCTATGGCTTGCCTTTGCGGGCATCCAATGCCTGCGCTGCCAACCCACCTGACGCGCAAGCTGCCTGGGAAAGTGCATTCTCGCTTTGGGGCTGCGTCACTGGAAAAGCCAACATGGTCTATCACGCCGCCGGATGGTTGGAGGGTGGCCTTTGCGCGTCTTACGAGAAGTTCGTTATGGACTGCGAAACTCTTCAACAGATGATTGCATATCTACAGCCCATTCAAACGACGACAGAGGATCTAGCCGTTGATGCCGTTCGGGAAGTCGGCCCTCACAATCACTTCTTTGGTGCCGAACACACCCAATCGCGCTATAAGACCGCGTTCTACGCTCCGTTCCTATCAGACTGGCAAAACAATGAAGCCTGGCGGGAGGCTGGCGCTGTAGAAACACCCGAACGCGCAAACAAGATTTGGAAAGCGGTTCTCGCGGAATTTGAACCACCGCCAATGGACATCGCCATCCGCGAAGAGCTTGCCGACTTTGTCGAACGCCGCAAACGCGAAGGCGGTGCCAAGACGGACTTTTAGATGCCATGCGACAGCGAGTTTACAATCTTCTGGATGGCCTACCCAATGCGGCTTCTGAGGAGATAACCGAAGTGCTGCTGTCGTCGCCCAATGTACGTTTGGAGCGCATAGTCTCGCGTGGTCAGGCATCACCTAAGGACTTCTGGTATGATCAAAGCCAGGCCGAATGGGTCATGTTGCTTGCCGGCCGTGCGCGCCTAGCAATCGAACAGGATGAACACGAGCACGATCTCGGGCCAGGAGACTGTCCGTATTTGCCGGCGCACTGCCGGCATCGCGTAGCCTGGACAGACCCAGCTCAAGACACCGTCTGGCTCGCGTTGTTCGTCGACGCCGATGACGCCACCATATCCCATGAAGGCCCCGCAACAAGCTGACAGCGGCCTGGGCCGCTGCATCTCCGATCAAGCATCGAGCGTATAGACCTTCGTCTTGTTGATCAGCCGTTCCGATGGTTCCTTCCAAACGGGTTGCTGATCCGAACCTTTCAGCTGCTTGAGTTCGTCGAAGTATTCTTCCCAGCGCGTCAGCTGCAGCCTATCTTTAAACTCCAGAATTGTCTGATGTTCTTCCGGCTTGAGGGAGTCGGTCTCCCGCAGTCGGTCAACGGCATTGTTCACCGTCTGCCGCTTCTCCGTCAGATTATCGTGCAGATTGAACAGACTCTGCGGCGCGTACAACGGTTTCGCGTGCACCATGCGATCGAACACAGTCTGGGAGACAATCGCGTGGTTTGGTAAGTCTCGCGGCTTGTAGACGTAGAGCGCACTCGACCATTTGCGCAGCTGTCCCAGGAAATCCGGATGCAACACAAACGGCTCCTCGCCATCACTGTCAATGTAAGGCTTGTCACCTTCTGAGGCAGGCGCAATGGTCTCCCCATTGACTCCGCTGAGATAGATTCCCCATGTCTCATCGCCCGCGGTCATGCCTTGAGTATGAGCATAGCCGCTCGACACTTTGCGCAACACGAAGTCCAGCGTTAGATCCGACAGCTTCGTCGTTGCCCAGCCTCCACCGATATTGGCATGATCTCCACTGAACCAGACTTCGACAATGCGCGACGGCGCCAGCGGATCTGGATCCATCAGAGTTGGCTGGAACTCTTCGCGTTCTTCATCGAGCGCAACCATATGGTAGGCCTGCTCGACATTGTCCGGCACAGTCAGATCTTTGAACAGATCCAGTTTTTGGAAGTCGATACCGGCGATGTTCTTCGCTATACCAAATGCGCCAACCGTATCCCAGCACCCGAGCACGGTAACGGGGATTTCCAGATCTTTTGACTTATCACGCTTAGATGTCCAGATCGTCCAATGGCGACCAAACAATCGAAGTGTCCAAACAGTCCGCGGTGAGCCTCGCTGGTCGAGCGCCCTAGCCAGCAACCTGGCAATCGCAGCCCCTCGGCTGAATCCAACGATGAAAACCCTGTCGCCCGGACGATAGACTCGCATGACGTCAAGATAAGCTCGGTCCACCACGTCGGCAGCACCGAGGCCTCCGGCCCCGCCAAGCATCTGCACAATCGGGTTGTACTCAAACTTGTTTCCGACCCCACTGTAATAGAGGCCAAGCTGCCGATCACCATAACGCTTCGCAATACTGGCATTGTAGTTGCTCGTTTGGGCTTCCTTCGATGGCGCATCAGACTTCAGCATCTTGAACAGCTTGAAGACATTGGTTTGCGCCAGACGCCCGCCTTCCATCTGGTCAGGCGTATTCGTCGTCCCATCAAGACACACGACGATGTTTTTCGAACCAGCTCCTCGCCACGCCCTGGAGCGCTTAAACAGCGTGAAAAACGCCGGCAAAACCAAAACGACAAAGGCGAGCTTGCCATACCAGCCCAGCGGCCAATAACTAGACTTCCAGATGCCTTCCAAAGGAAGATCCGCAAAGGCGGACAATACCCAATGAGCGGCGATAAGGCTCAACACGGCAGCAAGAAGGTAATTGTAAGTACCAAAGGACAATGGACTGCTACTTTGGCTGTCATTGTTTGAATACCGACGCAGGCGGAGCAGAAGGAGCATTATGAACGCCTGAGCCAGAACAAGGATCATCACTGAACCAGATGTCGGCTCTCCGCCAAACTGCCCCCAGAGACTGACGATCAGAAAGATCCCGAATGGAACAATGAACCAACTCCAAAAGTTCCTCCGATAGATCATTCCGATAATGCCCGGTATGACCGATATCAGCCCGACAACAAGGATGATGAGAAGTAGATCAGTTACCCGTTGGCTGAAGTCGAAATAGAAGTCTCTGATCAGGTGTCGCGTGCCATCAGCAACGACGGGCGAAACTTGCTTCGCAGCTGCAAGCAGATTCCAGTTCCACAAATGCTCCATCAAAGCCGCGGCAGCTTGCTCATTCTCCAGCTTATGCGGGTGGAGATACAAAGCCTCCAGCTCGTCCTTTATCTCCTTCTCCTTGACCTCCCTCCAATTGCTCGGCGCTGCTGGGTCCTCGGTAGAGGCAGTCAACAAGTTGTAAATCTTGAGTTTGGTGCCTGCCCCGACATTCTTGAAATAGCCATCTTCAGTCATTGACCGACCAAAGTCGCGAGCAAGGCCTTCCATCAGTATGCCCCGCTGATCAGCGGGTTTCTTGGCAAGGCAAAGACCAACAAGCTTCAATCCACTCGGAGCAAATTCCAGCAGTTTTTTTGCCTGCGCGGATGTCTTGACTTGGCTTGTTTGCTTTTTCTTGAGCTCGTCTAGTGCCGCACTGGCCGCTGCCTTTTTTTCAGCCGCCTCTGCATCCGTTCCCGTAATCGCCTTGAGCTTATCTTCGGCTGTGTTGAGCTCCGCTCTCGTAGTCAACAGGTCTGCTTCTGTTTGCTCCAGGACCTTCGAGAGCCCAACCTTGTTCAAATCCTGAAGAGCGATACCAGATTGCAGAACAAGGCCTTCAGCCTTTAAGCACGCATCGATGAACCGTTGCTTCAAGGGCTCTTTGTGCGGCAAGAAAATGATTGTCAGAACAGCAGCCAGGATCGCAGCAAGGGCAGGCCAGAAACGTGATCCCTTCTTAATGCCCAGTTGAGCAAGGTCTTCCTTGGCTTCCAATTCTGCAGACTTAGCCATCGTCTTCCCCAGCCCGTATCAAACTCGGAACATCAGTTTCCTCTAATGGTTAACAACAGCATGGATGGAGGTGGGCAGCGAATAGAAATGCTCAACTCGTCCTGAACGCCATGATTCGAAGACCAACTGTTGCGCTTTTGGCGCAAACCAATCGGTGTGCGTTACAATTTTCTTGGACGAAAGTATAACCGTTAGTGCACTACGCAGATGCTCAGGACTTGCGCGTTATCTCCGGCGACCCATCGACAACAGCAACCAACACAGAACTGTACCAACCACCATGAGGCCAAGGCGACTCGGCATTCCCCTTGGAATGACGCCCGCCTGGATCAGCATTCGCCCAGCCAACAAAGCAACAATGAAGCCGCCCACGACGGCTAAAACCAAGCGGACAATATCACCGAAGGCACTACGCGTTCTCGGTTCAGGCGAAGTCGCAACCGGTTGCTGAACCTGCGCAGAGCCGCTTGCCCTTCGCGAAAACAAACCAAGGATCATCGCCGTTATCACGCCACCGACAATCGAAACAACTAACTCGGTCATGATCGGCATGACAGCAATGATCCTTTACCAAGAACAATTTTTGTCTTGCGCATTCGCTTCGGATGCACACCCGTATGGTGGCACTGAATGACGGCGCTGATTGGGCTAAGATCACCCTCTAAATTGGCGCAATCAGAAAATCGATTTATTACGGATCGAGTGCAATCTAAGGACAATCCAGTCTATGCTGCACGTCTTGCGCTTGTGCAAACTCTATACTCCAAACTGAAGAAGACGAGCCGGGCAAAAAAATGGTTGAAATCGCCACCCGAGTTTACAATCACTTTTGGAAAATCGATCCAATTGTGCGCTCAGTACTCGATAACGACTTTTATAAGTTGTTGATGGCACAATCGATCTTTCGCCATCAAAAAAAGGCCCGCGTTACCTTCAGCCTGATCAATCGCACTGACAGCGTCCCACTCGCAAAACTGATCGATGAAGCCGCTCTGCGTGAGCAGCTGGATCACATCCGCACCCTCCGCCTGACGCGCGGCGAGTCCACCTGGTTAAGAGGTAACTCGTTCTACGGCGAACGGCGCATGTTTGATCCCGCGTTTATCGCCTGGCTCGAAGACTACCAGTTTCCTGATTATGAACTCACTCGCCACAACGATCAGTACGAACTCACGTTTGAGGGACCGTGGATCGATGTCATGATGTGGGAAGTGCCCGCGCTGGCAGTCGTTATGGAGTTACGCTCGCGCGCGGTCCTGCGGGGGATGGGGAAGTTCGCGTTGCAAGTTCTCTATGCTCGCGCAATGACCAAGGTCTGGGAGAAGATCGAGACTTTACGCAAGCTCCCCGATTTGCGCATATCAGACTTCGGAACGCGACGCCGCCACAGTTTCCTGTGGCAGGACTGGTGCGTTCAGGCAATGCTGGAAGGCCTGGGGACACGCTTCCTCGGAACATCAAACTGCCTGATTGCGTTGCGCCGCGAAGTTGAGGCAATCGGCACAAACGCTCACGAACTGCCAATGATCTATACGGCATTGGCCGGCGCGAACGGTGATGATGCTGCGCTGGCAAAAGCGCCCTATCAGGTGCTCGCAGATTGGCAGGAAGACTATCACGGCAATCTCCTGATCATCCTTCCGGATACCTATGGCACGGCAGGCTTTCTGAAGAACGCGCCGGACTGGATGCCGAAATGGACCGGCATGCGCATCGACTCCGGCAATCCCGCGGAGATTGGAGAGATCGCCGTGCAGTGGTGGCAGGATCGCGGTGAAGATCCTCGCGAAAAGCTACTGATCTTCTCAGATGGTCTCGACGTCGACGTCATTCAGTCTTTGCACGCGCAATTCCATGATCGGGTCCGTCTCAGTTTCGGCTGGGGCACCTTCCTCACGAACGACTTCAGAGGTCTATTCGACGACGACCGTCTCGATCCAATATCACTGGTCTGCAAAGTTGTATCTGCGGACGGCATCGAGACAGTGAAGCTGTCTGACAATCCGCTGAAAGCCGTCGGCCTCCCGAGCGAGGTCGAGCGCTACAAACGGATCTTTGGCGTCGGGCAACAGGAAAAGAGAGCGGTTTTTGTCTGATGGTGCGAACACCATCTGACTTCAGACAACTCTAACCGCGTATTCTGCTGCCATTCGCATCAAACAATGGATGGTGTTGCAATCGCGCGGCAAGCATGTCGCCCAGCAGCTCTATTTCCCAACCATCTTCTTCATCCGCAATCTCGCGCGACACGTAACCGACCGCCATCGATAGACCCGCACCGTGAGCAAAGCCGCCAGATGTCACCCAGCCGCGGACCTCGCCATTGTGAAAGATCGGTTCATCACCGATGACATCCGCATCCTTGGCATCGACGACAAAGGCTCGAAGTCTGAGCTTTCCTCCACCTGCTTTGGCCTCTGCAGCCGCTGCCTTCCCGATGAACTCTGCTTCCTTGCCCAACGCAACAAAACGACCGAGCTCAGCCTCATAGGGATCATAGATCGGCCTGTACTCGCGCGCCCAGCTGCCGTAGTTCTTCTCCAGCCGCAACGCATTCAGTGCGCGCCCGCCAAACAACTTGATATCGAATTCTTGGCCTTCGTCCATCAGCAGATCGTACACGTAGCGCTGATACTCAGGTTCCATCCATAGCTCGTAGCCAAGATCACCCGTATAGCTGATGCGCCCGACCAAAGTCGGGGCCATCCCAACGTACATCTTGCGAATGTCCATAAACTTGAAGGCGTCCGGACTCACGTCTTCATCAGCAACCTTAGCCAATAAGTCGCGTGCGCTAGGCCCAGCTATAGACAGCCCCGTCAAACCACTGCCTCTTGGTTTAACGTTGACCGAGCTGTTGTCAGGCAAATGCTGCAGAAACCAACGCATATGGTAGTCTTCAGCGATGCCCGAACCCGCCAGGAAGAACCCATCAACACCAAGGTTTGCAAGCGTGAAATCACCGATGAGCCGACCATCGTGCTTCAGCATCGGCGCCATCGTAATCCGGCCTTCCGCAGGAATACGGCAGGCCAAAATTCCATCCAGCCAATCAGCGGCACCCTCGCCCGAGATCTCGTACTTTGCGAAACCCGTGGTCTCGGTCAGACCTACACTGTTCCTAACCGCTTTCACTTCCGCCGCAACATGCTCGAAGTCCGTCGAGCGTCGCCAGGCGAACTCCTCGCTGACGCCCGCCGGGGCAAACCAAAGCGGAACTTCAAGACCATAGGCGGCACCGAACTGTGCACCGGCCGCTTTGAGTTTATCGTAGATCGGACTCGTCTTGTGCGGCCGGCCGGCCGGCAACTCTTCGTTGGGAAAGCGAATAGAAAAGCGCCGTGAGTAGTTTTCTCGGACTCGTGCGTTCGTAAAGGCCGGGGTTGCAAAATCGCCAAACCGCGCAATATCCATGGCAAAGACATCAAACCCTGGATCACCTTCAATCATCC
The DNA here is from genome assembly GCA_965247245.1 of Hyphomicrobiaceae bacterium. GTDB lineage: Bacteria > Pseudomonadota > Alphaproteobacteria > Rhizobiales > Hyphomicrobiaceae > Tectiglobus. The sequence continues at coordinate 1,249,293 of CBDFGV010000003.1, forward strand.
AATTCGCCAGCGCGAGCCCGACACCACCGCCTTGGCTAAATCCAGCCATGACTGCACAGGCTGACCAAAGTCCGCGACGCCCACGGATTGGACCGACCAACGGGTTACCGTCGGGCGCGAACGTAAACGGGCCATTCACAATCTGCTTGATGCCGGCGCTGTTAAAGGCTGGAAAATGACTGAACCCTACTTCCAGTTCCCGCGTGATCCGATCGAGATCCGGTGCCAGCAACTCGTGACCAAAGTCCCATGGCGTATGCTTCGGCGACCAAGGGCGGCAATCCCGCTCATAGGTCCCCATCAGCATGCCTTTGCCTTCCTGGCGCAGATAGAGTTCACCGTCGAAGTCCACGGCGTGCATGATCTCCTTACCGGTCTGCTCATTGAAGGCAACCACTTCCGGCATCTCTTCGGTGATTAGATACATATGCTCCATGGCAAGCAGGGGAAGCTCAAGTCCGACCATACGGCCAACCTCACGCGCCCAGAGACCACCAGCATTAACGACATGTTCGGCAACAATCTCACCCTGGTTCGTGATCACGCGCCAATGCCCATCCGCGCGCTGGACGAGATCCTCCACCTTTGTACGTAGATAGATCTCTGCACCATTCTTCTGCGCCGACTTGGCGTAGGCGTGGGTCGTACCCGAAGGGTCAAGATGGCCCTCCACTTGATCAAACAGGGCGCCAACGAACTTGTCGGGATCGATCAGCGGCATGATCTCATGCGCTTCCTTGGGCGAGATGATCTCCGCATCCAGGCCCATATAACGACCCTTGGCTGCAATGGATTTGAGCCAGTCAAACCGCGCGTCCGTCGCAGCCAGCATCACGCCCGATGTCATGTGCAGGCCGACATCCTGGCCGGAATAGGCTTGGATCTCTTCGTAGAGTTCGACGGTGTACTTCTGCAGCTTGGCAACGTTTGGATCGCCGTTGATAGTATGCATGCCGCCAGCGGCATGCCAGGTCGAACCGGACGTCAGTTCCGAGCGCTCGCACAGTACGACATCAGCCCAGCCGAACTTGGTTAGGTGATAGAGAACGGAGCAACCAACCACGCCTCCACCAACAACGACGACTTTAGCGTGTGATTTCATAACCGGCCTCCATCTCCGAATACTGGCCTGCAGCAAAGATCAGAGATCTTCGCGGCCATAATGGTGCAGTCGCGCCTTCAGCAGTTTCGAATTCTCGTGACCTTCCTGCAAGGCAAACACGAGCGCCTGTGTGAGAAAGAAACTTGCGGCATCAGCATCGCCGTCTGCCTCGCTCAAATCAGCAGCGCGCTCATAGAGTTCAGCCAGGCGCTTACCATCACCTTGAGCGTGGGCCTCGAGTAAGGCCCTCTCCAATCCTCCGCGATCAGTCGGCTCAACCACCGTCGCGCAGCTGGTCAGCTACCCAGCGATGAAACACGTGTGTCGGACTATCCATTGCCGGCGAGAACTTTCCGCCATCGAACATGGGGCCGTTGCGGCCTTTCTGCATGCCCTCAACAACGAAGATATCCTCGACAAACACCTCTTTCCATATCGCAGAGTTCTTCTGGCGCATTTCAGTCCAGTCGTCGCCGCACATCTCATCGCTCGCATAGTAGAGCGCGATGTGCTCGACGGTCCGGTCGACGCCAACGGGCTCCAAAATAATCGCAAATGCATGATCCCGATGAATCCCGAATAAGACATTCGGGAAGAAGGCGATGTACTCACCGGCACGGTCCCACTTTTCGCTAAGACCTGCGAACTCCCGGAACCGTGTCCCGCTCTCATCCATCATCGGGCTGTAGACTAAGGTCCCCTGTCCCGAATACCGACCAGGCTCTTCGATGTGATAGTGGTCCGAGAGTTTGGAGTAGCTGTTAAGCCCTGGATGGACCCAGGGCAGATGATAGCTCTCGCAGTAGTTCTCGACTGCCAACTTCCAGTTGGTCTGAATACTGAGTTCGAAGTAGCTGTCCTCGCCGGCGTGATAAACAGGTTGCTCGAACTCCTTCCAACGCTCCATAAGCTCGGATGCATGCTCCTCAAAAGGAGGCGCATCACCGCTGACATTGACAAAGATAACATCGCGCCAAACGAACGACCGAATGTCCCACAGTCCCAAATCCGGTTTTTTGATTTCGCAATGAACATTGTTGCCCGGTCCACCAACGTGAGGCGTCATGCGCAAGTCGCCGTTGAGATCATAGCACCAGGAATGATAGGGACACCGGATGACCCCTCTGAGGTTCGCCTTTTCTTCCAGAAGAATCATACCGCGATGTCGACAGGTATTCTGGAAGACGTTGATCTTGCCTTCCTGATCCCGCACAGCAAGTAGCGGCATCCCAAGAAAATCCACCGGCATAGCATCTCCGGCTTTCGGGATATCCTTTCCGAACCCAATCGCGGCCCAGTTGGCAAAGAAGACAGCCTTCTTTTCCCACTCAAAGTAAGTCGCATCCGTGTAGCAGTCATTCGGAAGACCAAGCGCGCGTTCCACCGGCTGGCGCACCCGATCCAGAACGGATTGTTCAATAACGGACATGGTGATTCCCTGGTCAGCAGATCATGAATGTTGATTCAATCCCACAGCCAGACCACTGACGCTGTTCGCCAATCGCCACGTTCTTGTTCGAACCTGACGTTGAAACCCAGTGAAGCCAAGTCCGATGGACTTCAAGACCAATCAGCGCTGGTTCTCGAGCACACCGCCTTCCGGCATATCATTGGCATCAAGGCGCGGAACAAAGTCCCATTCAGCAAGCTGCCACCCTGCGGCGACGGCCTCTTTCTCGCTGCAGAACCAGCGATCACCTTTGCTCTCTGTTACTTTGGTAAGCGCGTACCATTGCGACCAAGGTGCATGGTAAATCCGTCGGCCGAACAGATCGACATTACCCTTGATCACGCAATCCTTCCCGAACTTGGCACGTGCATCCCGCTGTTGTTGAACGCGAAACTGCGAAGCAGTTGCCGTAGCGGCTTGAAAAACACCCATCTTGCGCTCGCGGGCCTCCTGCTCGGCATCCCGATACGCTTGCGGCGCGCCCTTTGCAGCCCAGGCCATACCGCGACGCAACATTTCTTCACCAATGTCCTGGCCAGCGGCCTCACAATTAGCCAACTCAGCGAACTTGGCTTGGTCTTTCTCACCCGACAGTTTGCACGATACAGACCGTGTATGCGCCATCAATCGCAACACCGCAGCCGCTGACCGCCCACAATACCACTCCGTTCCATTCCCGAGATCGCAGCGTTGGTTACTGACTGGAGGATCAATATCGCGCAGCCGCACTAATGTGTTGCCGACCTTGATAATGGCTCCATTGATAACGAAGGCCTGACCGCGCACGTCCATCGCAGAAGCAGCGTGAGAGGTTACAATCAAAGCCAGGACACCAAGTACTGAACGCAGCATCAGTTGTTCTCCTCTTAGATGAAATCCAAGCTGAAAATGCAGAACACCAGAATAGTATCTGCCGCCAGAATGTCCAAATCCGCAAAATATTTGTCTGCTCAGGCATACCGCCAAGTATGCCGCACGCATAGGCTCGACCGGCAATCTCACGGAGCCCGATTCCTATGCCGCTTTCTATGAACACCGAGGTCTTCATTACTTGTGCCGTGACAGGTTCAGGCGGAACCCAGGATCGAAGCCCGCATGTGCCGCGCAGCCCACAGCAGATTGCCGACAGTGCTATTGCTGCTGCAAAGGCAGGGGCTGCAGTTGTGCACTGCCATGTCCGTGACCCGGAAACCGGAGCCCCAGCGCGAGATCCAAAACTCTATCGTGAACTCACTGACCGGATTCGTGAAGCCGACACTGACGTCGTTTTGAATCTCACATCGGGTATGGGCGGCGATCTCGTGTTTGGTCCACCATCAGCACCATTGCCACTGCAGGAAGTAGGCACAGATATGATCAGCGCGGAAGAGCGCATGGTTCATATCGCTGAGTGTCGACCGGAAGTCTGCACACTTGATTGTGGAACAATGAACTTCGCCGAAGCCGACTACGTCATGACCAATACGCCCGGCATGCTGCGCGCAATGGGGACGATGATGACAGAGCTCGGGGTCAAGCCTGAGATTGAAGCTTTCGACACGGGTCATCTCTGGCTAGCCAAGCAGCTTGTCAGCGAGGGTGTCTTATCATCTCCAGCCTTGGTTCAGCTTTGCATGGGCGTTCCCTGGGGAGCACCTGATGACCTCAATACGTTCATGGCCATGGTCAACAATGTACCCAGTGACTGGACATGGTCAGCCTTCTCGCTTGGTCGGAATCAAATGCCCTACGTCGCAGCGGCTGTATTAGCGGGCGGTCACGTGCGTGTGGGTCTGGAAGACAATCTCTGGCTTGCCAAGGGAGAGCTTGCCACTAACGCCGCCTTGGTTGCACGTGCTGTCACTATCATTGAGAACCTTGGCGCAACGGTCATCGGGCCAGATGCGGTTCGCGAAAAGCTCAACCTAATCAAGCGAGCGCCGCAATGAGTTTGGAAACCGGCCAGACTGCAGCCGTTATCGGCGGGGGCGTTATTGGCGGCGGCTGGGCTGCGCGGTTCCTATTGATGGGTTGGGATGTCGTCGTCTTCGACCCCGCAACTGATGCGGAGCGCAAAGTCGGCGAAGTGCTGGCCAATGCCCGTCGTTCATTGCCGGGCCTCTCTGAAGTGGCATTGCCTGACGAAGGGAGCATTCGCTTTGCTGCAACCATTGCCGACGCCGTTCAGTCAGCCGACTGGGTGCAGGAGAGTGTACCGGAGCGCTTGGACATCAAGCATACGACCCTAAACGATATCCAGTCCGCCTGCCGGCCAGATGCGATCATCGGCTCATCTACCTCCGGCTTCAAGCCATCGGAACTCCAGATGGGATCTGTCCGTCCTACTCAGATCATTGTCGCCCATCCCTTCAACCCAGTTTATCTACTGCCGCTCGTCGAACTCGTCGGTGACCAGACAACAGTCACCCGTGCAACCGACATACTTGTACGACTCGGCATGAAGCCACTGCATGTGCGGAAGGAGATCGACGCGCATATTGCCGACCGTCTGCTTGAAGCCGTGTGGCGTGAAGCGCTTTGGCTGGTGAAAGACGATATCGCAACCACCGGAGAGATTGACGACGCAATCCGCTTTGGCTTCGGGCTACGCTGGGCGCAGATGGGGTTGTTTGATACGTACCGGGTGGCTGGCGGCGAAGCCGGCATGTCCCATTTCATCGCACAATTCGGTCCAGCCCTGCATTGGCCTTGGACAAAGCTAATGGACGTCCCCGAGCTCACACCCGCACTCATCGAAAAGATCGCAACACAGTCGGACAACCAGTCAGCTCAGTATTCCGTCCGAGAACTAGAACGCATTCGCGATGATAATCTGGTTGCCATGATGCGCGCACTCAAGGCCCGGGATTGGGGTGCCGGTGCCCTCCTCAACGAACTCGACGGTCGCATGAAGCCGAGTAGGGAACTGGTCGCCGGCTCCTCCATCACAACGATCGCACGATCAATCCCCTCAGACTGGACTGACTACAACGGCCACATGAACGAAAGCCGCTACGCCCAGCTCCTATCCGATGCAGCCGATGAAGTCATGCAGCTAGTTGGTGCGGATGCCGACTATGTTGCAGCAGGCAACAGCTACTTCACAGTCGACACCAACATTCAGTACTTGCATGAGACCCGTGCGGGCGAACACGTCACGGTCAAGACGACAATCCGCGAAGGCGCCGGCAAGAAGCTTCGACTTCGCCATGACATCTTCAACACAAACGGCGATCACCTGGCGATCGGGGAACAACTCCTCATCCATGTCAGCCTGGAGACGCGCCGATCGAGTGAACCGCTGCCCGAAGTTGCCGCAATGGTCACAGCACTGGCGGCTTCCCATCCCTATATCCCGAACGACTAAGCGCGACCGTAAAGGACGTCACCATGACAGAGCTTGCACTCCCATGGACACCGGATTTCGAATCCTATCCCATCGAACACTCGATCTCGGCTGCCGAAACCAACCAACAGGTTGTGACGGTCCACTGGAGCGATGGGAAACGGAGCGAACATCATGCGTTATGGTTGCGAGAAAACAGTCCGGACGAGGAAACCGTTCACCCACTCTCGCGCGAGATGTTGATCGACCCTCTCGAAATTCCGGATGACATCGCGGCAGCCTCAACGGGCATTGCGAGCAATGGCGCGCTGGAAGTTGCCTGGTCGGACCGTCCTCAGGCAAGCCAGTATCATCCGGGATGGCTGCGCGCGCACGCCTGGTTTGGCAATGTCAGCAATCACGACACCAATCAGCTGAAGTTATGGACCGTACATGATCTCAGCGAACCTGTGACGGCCGATTGCGGCACTGCGCTCAATGACAGCAATGTCTTTGCCGATTGGCTGGAAGCACTACGAGACTACGGTGTCGCACGCTTATCGGGCATCCCTGTGCGAGACGGAATGCTTGAGGAAATCGTCGAGCGCATTGGCACGATCCGCCCGACTAACTTCGGAAAGCTGTTCCAGGTTGTTGTCAAAAACGACCCAAACTCAAACGCCTACACGTCAACAACACTAGTTCCCCATATGGACCTCGGCACGCGCGAAATGCCTCCCGGATTGCAGTTTCTGTTCTGTCGCGAGAACTCGACCACCGGTGGCCAAGGCGTCTACGTGGATGCCTATCGCATTGCAGAAGATATGCGGCGCGAGGAGCCGGAAAACTTTGCAAGCCTGTCGACCATTGTCTGGGAGTTTAAGAACCGCGCGAAAGACAGTGACTACCGCGCTTATGGTCCAATCTTCTCACTCGACAAGGCAGGCGCACTCGCAGAAGTAAGATACACGCCGTGGCTGCGGGCACCACTCCGCGCGCCCATCGACATCCAGACGCAAGCCTATCACTCCATTCGCGCCTTCATGCGTCGCAACGCCGATCCCAAGTATCAGATGCACGTCACGTATCGCCCTGGGGACCTATTAGCGTTCGACAATCGGCGCGTGCTCCATGGACGGTCCAGTTACAGCGAAGCCGGCGGTCATCGTCATCTCGAAGGCTGCTATGCGGACCGCGATGATCTCCATTCGGCAATCCGCCTGATGCGCAGGAAGGCGACTCAGTCCGCAACGTAGTTGCATCGACCTGAACAACCACGCTTGTAAACCACGTTTGAATGCGACCACATTTTCGCCTTGCAACCACTCTACGAAGCAACCTACTTTGGATTGCAAAGTAAGTTGCACAGGACGGGCTGGATGCAGGATCTCAATAAGGCGCTAGCGGATATCGCCGATATTCGGCTCCAACTTGCAGCCGGCACTATGTTCCGTGGTTTCGGCCCGGCAGTCATTGCAACAACAGGCGGAATAGCCCTCGCCCTCACACTCATCCAGGTTGCATGGCCGGTCTATCTCGTCACCGAACCAATGACCTTCATCACGACCTGGGTTGTCGTTGCAGTCGCTTGTGCAGCACTCATAGGCATGGAGATGTACGCTCGCTCACGGCGCCATCACTCGGGCCTGGCCGATGCGATGCTCTTCAATGCCGTCGAAAACTTTCTACCGATGGGCTTCGCGGGAGCAGCGCTCGCCATTGTGATCCTGTCCTATGCGCCAGATACCACATGGATGTTACCCGGACTGTGGCAGCTCCTTGTAAGCCTTGGCCTGTTTGCGGCTGTTCGATTTCTGCCGAGAGCGATCGCCGTCGCCGCAGCCTGGTACTTCATCTCAGGCATTGCAGTCCTCATTATTGCAAGTCAGGAACGCAGCCTGTCACCATGGCTCATGGGGATACCCTTTACCGTGGGCCAATTGCTACTCGCTGCCATCCTTCACGTCGCCTATGGAGACGAGCATGTCGAAGACTAAGCAGTCAGCTCCTTACGCCTACGATGGACTCGACCGAATTATCCACGAGAAGGCCCGGCTCGGGGTGATGACCTCACTCGTTGGCCATCCCAAAGGCCTCGCCTTCGGAGACCTGCGCCAACTTTGCGGCCTAACAGACGGCAACCTCAGTCGACACTTACAGGTTCTACAAGAGGCCGGTCTTGTCGAACTCAAGAAAAGTTTTGAAAAGAACCGTCCGCTAACGACATGCCGAATAACGGCGAAGGGACGCAAACAGTTCTTGGCCTACCTCGAGGTTCTCGAAAAAGTCGTCCGCGACGCAGCCGATGCTGCAGACGAGCCCTCAAAGGTCCAGGACTTCCTGAAGCCCCAAACGGGCTAACAGTCCACAACAGCAGTCCGACCGAGCCCGCGATCATCTAGCCCGTATTTCCCGACCTAAATCTGAAGCCCCCGAAAGCCTCCCGTTCTAACTCACTGACATCCAGCTACGCCACCTCACGAAAGGATACTTTGCAATGCAAAGCACTCTACAGAACACACAACTGATAAGGGAAAATCTTCATGTCGCGATCATCATGGACGGGAATGGTAGATGGGCCACCAAGCGCGGACTTCCCCGCCAAGCCGGTCATCAGGCTGGTGTATCAGCACTACGAGATGTCGTCGAAGCCTCGCCGAAACTTGGTATCACTATGCTCACCGTCTATGCGTTCTCAGTTGATAACTGGAAGCGTCCCAAGGCAGAAATCTCCGCCATCTTCACTCTGCTCAAGCGTTACCTCGAGCGCGAATTGGCTAGTCTCGTCAAAGCGAACATCAAACTGACAACTATTGGTCGGCGCGATCGCATCCCTGGTGAAATCGCCACCGCACTCCAACATGCGGAAAAGATCACTGCCAACGGTACGCAACTACATCTGCGAGTGGCATTAGACTACTCATCGCGCGACTCGATCTTGGCCGCCGCTGCTGCTTGCCACAAGATCATGCCGAACCGCGCAATCTTCGCGCACAAGCTTGCCGGCAGCGAAGCACCGCGGGATGTTGACCTTCTCATTCGCACAAGCGGTGAGAAGAGGCTGAGTGACTTTCTGCTTTGGGAAGCGGCCTATGCCGAACTCTATTTCACGGACCAACTCTGGCCGGATTTCGGGGAGGCCGACCTGAGCGCAGCGGTTGAGGAATACCATCGCCGCGACCGTCGTTACGGCACTGTCCAAGACGCAGCATCAACAGCCGCGTAAAGCCACGACCTAACACTTTCACTGATCAAGTCGGGGGCTGGTCGCGCATAGACGCGGTCCGGCAATGATGAACCACGTCCGATGCAGAGCAGGCCGAAGACCAACGAGTGGTCTCGGAACGCTACCGCTCGACCTAAGGCCCTTTGGAGCACCATGCGTATTCTATTGATCAACGTCCCTCACCCTGCCATTGGCAGCCGCATCCCTGACGATCATCTTCCGCCACTTGGCCTTCTCGCCATCGGCGGGCCACTTATTGACGACGGTCATGACGTGCATCTGATCGACGCTGAATTTGGCCCGATGCTAACGCGAGCACTGGTGCGCCGCGCCATCGCCTGGCAACCCGACGCTATTCTCTTTGGCCACTCCGGCTCCACGTCCGGACATCCCGTCATCAAAGACATCGCGCGCGCGATTTCCCGCCACAGACCGGAACTTCCAATCGTCTATGGCGGCGTTTACCCGACGTATCACTGGCGCGAGATCCTGGAAGAGGAGCCATACGTCACCGCCATTGTTCGTGGCGAAGGCGAAGAAACCGTCCGCAGGCTTATGGCAGCGCTTGAGGCAAAAACCGATCTAGCCCTCATCCCGGGAGTGGCGTTGCCTGCACCTGGTGGGCCGATGGCAACCATGCCAGCCCCCGTTATCCGCAACCTCGATGACTATCGTGTCGGTTGGGAGCTAATCGACCATAGGAGATACAGCTACTGGGGCGGTTTGCGTGCCGTGGTCGTTCAATTTTCACGCGGCTGCCCGCATCTTTGCAACTACTGTGGTCAGAGAGGTTTCTGGACCCGCTGGCGTCACCGTGATCCTGTGCTGTTCGCCAAGGAAATCGCCCGTCTCCACCGAGAACACGGTGTCAAAGTATTCAACTTTGCAGATGAGAACCCGACGGTATCAAAGAAAGTTTGGAAAATCTTTCTCGAAGCCCTCATTGCCGAAGACGTCGATGTAATCCTTGTCGGATCAACCCGGGCAGACGACATTGTCCGCGACGCCGACATCCTCCATCTCTATAAGAAGGCAGGCTGGCAACGCTTCCTCCTCGGCATGGAGAATACCGACGAGAAAACGCTGCAGCTCATTCGCAAGGGCGCGACAACTGCCACAGATCGCGAAGCAATTCGCTTGCTGCGTAAGAACGGCATACTATCGATGGCCACCTGGGTCGTCGGCTTCGAGGAAGAAACAGACCGCGATCACTGGCGCGGTCTGCGCCAACTACTCTCCTATGATCCCGACCAGATCCAGATGTTGTATGTCACGCCGCACCGCTGGACACCGTTCTTCCGGCTCGCTCAGCACCGCAAAGTCATTCAGTTGGATCAACGCAAATGGGATTACAAGCATCAAGTACTAGCGACACGTCATATGGCACCATGGCGTGTGCTGATATGGTTCAAGTTTACGGAAGTCGTCCTGCAAGCACGCCCCAAAGCGATCTACCGCACGTACTTACAATCTGACCCTGGTTTACGACATGCCATGCGCTGGTACAGCCAGATGGGTCGTCGTGTCTGGCCTTATGAAATCAAAAATTTCCTGATTGACCCATTGACCAAGCACGGCCCAAGCGTCGCGAAGTTCTGGGGTTTACCACAGGACACAGAAGAGGAATCGATGCAGGTGACACCACGCCGAAGCGTCGCCGAGCGCAAAACGATCAAACCGGCTCGAGCGGTGCGTTTAGTTGGGCCCCCGGCACAATGATACCGCCACGATTTCCGATCTCGATGGAGCCGAAGCGTTCGGCGTAAACTTCTGGCAGCGGTCTTGCACCAGGCGCTGCCAGCCATAAACGAAGAAGGTGCCGCTTGTTTTCCGGTTCGGGCCAATCCTCAAACGAAGTCCGGTCATGCAGCATTGTGTGATTGTGGACCCACTGCATATCGCCCGGCTTGAAGTCCATTTGCATGCTTATGGCTGGATCATTTGCAAGTTCATCAAAAAGATCCAAGGCAGCAGTCTCATCACCCGTCAGCGGCGCCACTTCCGGGAAGCGCCGCGCAGACTCGATGTAGCGCCGGGCATAAAGCGCTGAAAGCTTGTCCTCATACCAATTGAAGACGGGAATCTCATGCCATGGTTTCTGACCTGCGGGAACTTCACCGCGTCGGTCCGTGCAAAGAGGCTTGAAGAGATGCGGCAACAGATCCGGCCTTCGCTTCAACATCTCATTGTAGATCGTCATCGAACTAACAAGTGCAGAAGCACCGCCGGACTTGGCGGTCTTGAGACAGAGCAAGGCAACAATGTCACAAGAGTCAGTATGGAAGGTCTGGCGTTCGCTGGTCTGATAAATGCGTGCTGTTGGATCATTGACAGCGTCGCGCCCCAGATCACGCACATGTCCCAGAACATGGCCCTTTCCATTCTGCGAACGCGCGTGACCGAAATGCGCGCCAATACCATAGTACGCAGTCGCTGACTGGCGCGTCGACCAATTCTCAACGGGCAGGCCGCGAAGTAAGGCAAATCCGCGCCCATTCAAGACATCGTTGAACATGGCATCGAGCTTTGGCCCAAGCGACGGCAATGGAAAGTCAGCCTTGGTAATCCTTGCAATGTCAGCTTCAGCTTGAGCTAACGGACGGGCAGCCGCATCGATTTCAGCAACCTCATCTGGCGTGAGCGAGTAAAGCCACTCTGTACTGTTTTGCATCTCTGCCCCGTACCAGGCAGAAGCTCCCTCGACACGTGGCGGCAGGCCTGTCTGAAGGTCGGCAATCTGAGCTTGCACGGCTGTCATCTTTTCCTCCGCTCCCATGCGGCTTTGCCATAACGTTTGCTCGCGACGTTCGCTCAATCAAACGCGCTCAGCAAGAGTGCGACCCTCATTATCTCAATGGTGTTAAAGGTCAGCGTCCAACACACGCATCCGAACAGAATTGACGCAGTCAAGCGGCACTCACTCTCGTCTTCTCTTTATTCGCCATGCCAGGTAGCTGATGCGCAATCTCTGCCGCACCCTGCAGCATTGCATCAATGAGCTCTTCGACACTCGGCTCATCTCCAATCAGACCACCGATCTGCCCCATGGCCGACTGCTGCCGCTCGTCCCGATCTGTTGGATTACGGCTTGAACGTACAGCCCGCTTAAGCTCGCTTATCGCATCCTCTGGCAGACCGTCTTTTAGACCCTTTTCATAGGCCTCAATCTCGGGCGTCGTCACGCACCTCACCGTTGCCCCCGTCATTGCCCGCGTAACAATCGTATCGGTTTCCCTCATATCATGTAGGCGGGATCGACCCCATTGATTGAGATCAGATTCAGCTGTCGCCATAAATCGTGTACCCATCTGCACGCCAACCGCACCCAGCGCGAACGCCGCAACAAAACCTCGCGCATCGCCAATGCCACCCGCAGCGATGACTGGGATCGACACTGCGTCCACAACCTGCGGCACCAATGGCAATGTCGATACCATTCCGACGTGACCACCTGCCTCGCAGCCCGACGCCACCACTGCGTCAACACCCTCATCCTCCATTCGTACCGCATGCGCGACGGTAGGTATGACGGACACAACCTTGATACCGGCATCCTTGAGCGTTCGGACCGCCGCTTCACCCGGATCAGCACGTCCGGTCGTAACAACGGGGACACCCAGTTCGACACAAGTCGCGACGCAACGCTCAGTGATGCCGCGCCCCATCGGCATGATATTCACACCGAACGGTTTCGATGTGAGTTTCCGAACGGCAGCGATATCATCTCTCAACTTGCCGTCTGTGCCACCGAAAGTCGGGAGCACTCCCAGTCCACCAGCGTTGCTAACCGCTGCAACCAACGCAACGCCCCCTCCGCCTTGCATGGCACCTTGCAGGATCGGGACATCGATACCGAGAAGATCGCAGACAACTGTATGGAACACAGCCTTACTCCTTACGACCGAACACTCGGCTTAACGAGCCCGGAATGAAGTCAACAAACTCAACATCCTTGAAGCCGGCACTTTCAAAGTACCCAATGACATCATTCTCCGAGTGCGCCAGCCCCTTTGAATCAGCTACAGCCTGGCCCAATCCCCAATATGCAGGTCCCCATGGCCCTGTACGCTCATTGTTCGTGGTCTCACCGATGAGATGCATTTCACCACCCGGCAGCAGAGCATCGTGAGCCTTTGCGATCACAGCACCAATCATATCGCGATCATACATCGGCAGGTTCGACGCCATTATCGCAACATCGCAGTCCTTCGGAAACGGATCTCTCGTAAAATCGCAAGGCTCCGCACGCACGCGATCAGCAACACCATTCTCAGTGAGAAATTCGTTGGCCACCACACACACCGATGGCAGGTCCAGCACCACTCCTCCAATAGCGTCGTGCGTCTTTGCTGCTGCAATACAATAGGCACCTGAACCGCCACCGATATCCATGATCTTCTTGCGCGAGCTCAAATCGACGTGCCGCACGAACCGGCGCCCAGCGCCCATTCCGATCGAATACGTCGATTGATGATAGCGCCTCGCATCCTCAACCGAAATTTCACCAACCCAGCCAAGGTCTTTGAGATCACGATTGCGCAAGTGCTCGGTTAGACGACCCCACTCATTCCACTGCGGTTTAGTAAAGGTTATCCAGGGTCCCATGTAGCTGGACTGACCTTCGACAAGGAAACGTTCGACGTCAGGTGCGTTCCGCAGTCGCCCGTCTGCCACGTCCATCAGCCCAGCAGCACAGAGGAGGACAATCAAACGCTCAGCATTCGTCGGGTGAATGTCAACAGCGCTCGCAACTTCATCAAACGTCCCGGCTCCATTGCTGACCGCGGTAAAGACACCCAGCTCAACAGCTGACATTAAAGCTGCCGATTGCCCATATGATTGCGCAATGTTCTGCAGCCGCACTGTTGTCGGGGAGGAGTTGCCATCGGATGTACTTGCCATCGTCTCTGCCTTTCACGCCGGTTCATCAGTTCAGTGTATCCAGCCTGACGCGAAGGGAAACATCAAGCTTACCAGCGAGACGAACCGGTGGGTGATATCACGTCGGGCCTTCCGAAAATCTATCAGGCAGCAAGTAGGACCTATCTCCGTGACGTGGAGTCCTTCCAGGCGGTTCATATGGCAATGTCGGAAGTGAAAACTGAGAGAGCCAACCATTCACGATCTCCTTACAGGAGACGACGACACCTTTGATACATGCTCACAAGACCGGGATCGGAGCCATTAATACAGGTGACCATCATGCTTCCCCTTAAACTCGAACAAAGATAATCTGCCTGACACACTGCAGAACAGCGGCTCCTGCCGATAGCAATAAGTGAGCAATGGCTTCGAGGAAGAACACATGCGTATTGCAATTATGGGAACTGGCGGCATGGGCGGCTTCTACGGCGGGCTACTCGCAGCCCAAGGACGGGATGTCACCTTCATCGCTCGTGGCGCACATCTCGAAGCTATCCGATCGAAAGGGCTCCGCCTGATTGGGCCGGAAACAAATATTCATATCCAACCGGCACAGGCAACGGATGATCCCTCAACCATGTCAAAGGTTGATGTCGTGTTGTTCTGCGTGAAGCTCTATTCAGCCGAAGCCGCTGCCGAATTGATCCGTCCGATCATTGGGCCGGACACCATGGTCATCTCGCTCATGAACGGAGTTGATGGTCCTGATCGGATCGGCAAAGTACTCGGCAATCAGCACGCCATTGGCGGAGCAGCCTTCGCATCTGCCAAGATCGACGAGCCTGGCGTTGTCAGTTACCGCAAAGGGCCGGACCGCCTGCTGTTCGGTGAACGGGACGGATCCAAGTCTGAGCGCGCACTCGCGTTTGTCGAACAGTGTCAGGGTTGCCCCTTCACGGTCGAACTCAGCGAAGACATCGAAAGTACGTTGTGGTCCAAGTTCGTCATGTTAGCGACCAACGCAGGAATGACTACATTGGCGCGCCAACCGGTCGGGGTAGTCTACAAAGATCCCGACATTGCCCCAGTTGCCAAAGCGTTGATGCAGGAAGTCTACGAGGTTGGAAGAGCGAAAGGCGTTGCCATCCCCGAAGACATTGTCGAGCGATCACTAGAGATCATCAAAACGTTCTCCGATGACATGTATGCTTCGACCTATCATGACCTCATGGCCGGCAGGTCGTTAGAGATTGCAAGCTTCTCGGGATTGGTATCAAAACTGGGCCGCGAACTTGGCGTCCCAACACCGCATCATGATACCGTCTACGCCTGCCTCAAACCCTACGAAAACGGCAGCTGACGGACATCTCAGGCATTATCGGCGTCAAACCGGTTCGGGTTCAGGCCCAGCACTTCCCACGTCCGCAACATATGCTCCGGCATCGGCGCCGTCACATCCAACTTCCCACCACCGTCTGGATGCGGGATCATTAAACGCCGCGCATGCAGATGCAGCTTCGCCTCAATGGTATCTTCTGCGAGATTCCAGTTACTCTTGTATTTGTTGTCGCCAGCAATTGGATGTCCGATCAAGTCCATATGCGCCCGAAGCTGGTGCTGCCGCCCGGTGACGGGCTTCAACGATACCCAGGCAGCCTTGCGCGCAACCGCTTCAATCACCGAATAGTGGGTGGTTGCATGCATCGCTTTGTCCTGCTCGCCAGGCTGCGCCTTGCGGACACGGTCGCCGTCAGGACCAGACGCTTTGACGAGCGCCGCTTCAACTTTGCCTTGGGCTGGTCTTGGAACACCGACAACTAGGGCCCAGTACGTCTTCGCAGCAGAGCGCGTTTGAAAGGTTCGCCCAAGTGTTGCGGCAGCCGTCCTCGTCTTAGCCACAAGCAGCACTCCGGTGGTATCGCGGTCAAGACGGTGAACAAGCCTAGGCCGGCCACCAAAACGGTCAGTCATTCCCTCAAGCAAACCATCGATATGTCGCTTTGTTCCCGTGCCACCTTGAACGGCAATCCCAAAAGGCTTGTTGAGGACCAGCACACTATCGTCCTCGTGCAGTATCAGCTGCTCAATGAAGCGACGGTCCGCCTTGGAGACACCTGGAGGTGGCCGCACCGATGGTTTCGGTTGTGGTGCCTCGCGCGCACTCTTAGGCACGCGGATTTGCTGGCCACCTTCAAGGCGCGTATTGGATTGGGCCCGCTTGGCATCGACGCGGATTTGCCCGGACCGCAAAAGCTTCTGCAGCCGCCCATAGGTCAAATCCGGAAAATGGATCTTGAACCAACGATCGAGCCGCAAGCCACCTTCGTCTCGCGCCACGGCAATCGTTTCTAGTGGCTTGTTCATAACAGCATCGTTCTCAGACAGAGATAACCGATAAGGCACGCACCAACTGACATGATGACGGAACCAAGAATGTACGTTAATGCCAAACCAATCGCTCCGCGCTCAAGAAAAACCAAGGCATCGAGCGAAAAAGCCGAAAACGTAGTGAACCCGCCAAGTACACCGGTCGCGAAAAAGATGCGGACTGCCATAGCATCCGGCCACTTGAAGTAAAGCAGGGCGAACAAACAACCCATCAGGAACGATCCGACAACATTGACGGTTAACGTTGCCCACGCGACTTCAAGGCCCAATGAGCGGACAGCAGTCAGATTTGCCATATGGCGAAGACCAGCGCCAACTGCACCACCCGCACAAGCCAGTAAGATCAATTTCATTATTCAGGCCGATCTAGCGATTGGCGAACAACAGGATTGCGTCGAACAAAGTTGCCTCGTACGAAGCAAAGCCGAGCTTGGTCTACCTCACGACTGTCCACGCTTTCGGGCAAATGGCGCACCAAACATCCAGCCGATCGTCCAGCCGATTGCCATGCCTACGATAAGTACAGCCAGGAAAGTCATCTGCTCAACATCTGCCTGCCCATCGGGACTCTCGTAGGTGAAACTCGTGCTCACCCAGGATGCGACCCATCCCGCAAACAGCCAGGCAGCAACAGCAGCTCCTGCCACTCCAAAGATCATCGCCAAAACATAGCGCATCGGTATCCTCCAAGCCTAGCGAAAGTCACGCCTTGCACCGAAGCTAGCGCAGTCGCAGACTACTTAACCTCCCAGAACCATATTTCGCGCGCCTGCGCATAGTTCGAGTAGTATCCAAGCCAGGCGAACCACTCCATCAACCATTTTGCTGATGAGCGATAGCCGTTCCAGACGTCAATGTGATCACCCGTCGGGCTGCCGGCGCGATCGACCGAGCGTTGCCAGTAATCCTTGATAAAGATGATTCCGGTACGTCCGAAAAGTTCCGGATAGAAATCCTGGGCCTGTTGTCCGCGGATGCGCTGGACCGGTCCAATGCCGGGAATACTTCTGTTGGCCAACGCATTCGCCAATTCCTGGGCTCGAATGTAGTGCATCTCCTCAGGCGGATGTGCCCCACACGTCAAGATATTACCGATTTGGCTGTGTTGAACACCTGCCCGCTTCAAAGAGACACCCATCCGGATGGCACATTGATTGGCAAAAGTCGGAAAGCCTTTTTTGACTTGCGAGCCCTGAAAATTACCATCACGGGGGGCAATACAGGGCGCCTGCACACTTTCATTGATCGGATGACCGTACCAAAGATCGTGAAATTGAACCATTGCAGACCTCAAACACCAAACCCGCCAACTGACAGGGCAACAAAATTCGCGCGACTATATCTGCTGAAAATCAAGCGGACTAGAGCCGGAAAGTGTTTGGCGTGCAAGGCGCGGGTTATTGGCCACGCTTAGCGTTTTCATCACTCAAGTTTTGGTCTTGCGCAGACCGTCCCAGTAAGCGAGGCGTTTGCGAATTTCTCTTTCAAATCCGCGTTCTGGAGGGTCGTAGTAGGTCTCGCGATCCATCTCTTCCGGGAAGTAATCCTGGCCAGAAAATCCTTCAGGGGTCGCATGATCATATTCGTACCCCTCACCATAGCCCTGCTCGTCCATCAATTTGGTCGGCGCGTTAAGGATATGCTTCGGTGGCATCAGGCTGCCGTTCTGTTTGGCTGACCGCAACGCAGCCTTGTAGGCCATGTATGACCCATTCGACTTCGGCGCCGTCGCCAGATAAATCGTTGCCTGCGCCAAAGCCAATTCGCCTTCAGGTGATCCCAGAAAGTCAAACGCGTCCTTAGCACCAAGTGCCTGCGTTAGCGCCTGCGGGTCGGCCAGACCTATGTCCTCAACAGCCATCCGGACGAGACGGCGCGCAATAAACAAACGGTCCTCGCCACCATCCAGCATCCGCCCCAACCAATAAAGTGATGCATCAGGATCCGACCCACGGACTGCTTTGTGCAAGGCAGATATCAAGTTGTAGTGACCATCACGCCCTTTGTCATAGATCGGTGCGCGTCGCTGCACGATCCCCATCATCTCATCGCGATCAAGCAGACCTGCATCTTCCGGACTGGCCGCAAAGACTTCTTCGACGAGATTGAGTATCGCTCTACCATCTCCATCCGCCATGGCCATGAGCGTTTCACGCGCCTCTTCATCGAGAGGCAAAGCTCTGCCTTCCACCGCCTCTGCGCGACCAATAAGCTCTAAGAGCGCATCACGATCCAGTCTGGCGAAAACCAGAACAGCAGCGCGTGACAGCACCGCCGCGTTGAGTTCAAAGGACGGGTTCTCGGTCGTAGCACCGACCAACGTGATCGTGCCGTCTTCCATATGCGGCAGGAAGCTATCTTGTTGGGCGCGATTGAAACGATGGATCTCATCGATGAAGAGCAACGTGCCCTGGCCGCTCTGACGACGCGCCTTGGCCCGATCGAAAGCCTTTCGTAGATCCTGAACACCGGAGAAGATCGCCGAAAGCTGCTCGAAAGCCATCTGTGTCTGATCGGCAAGCAGTCGAGCGACAGTCGTCTTGCCGGCGCCGGGAGGTCCCCAAAGGATCATGGATTGCAAACGGCCACGGGCCAGCATGCGCGTTATGGTGCCTTCCGGCCCAACCAAGCCATCCTGGCCAACGACTTCGCTTAGAACTTCAGGCCGCAATCGATCAGCCAGAGGACGCGGCGCCTCACCTTCCAAACCTGCAGCCTGAAACAGATCGCTCATACAGGTTTACCCCGTCGCAATCTGCGAAACCAATTCACCCCAACCAGTATTGCTCCAAGCACACCCGTCAGTGCCAGCACCAGACCGACGAATCCGAAGGCTTGTGACTGTGCTCGCTGACGGTCTGCGTCGTCAGTCGCAACCGCCAAAATGCCGGAGCCTTGATCAGCGACATAGCGAATTTTGACGGTCGGGACGACCAGCTGGCCATTTGATATGATCTGATCGGCGAACTCGGAGCTGATTGGCACTTTCGGCGCGCGCAGGAGCTTGCCGTCCTTGCCTCGCCAGGCAAGATCAACCGCGTAGGTAAGAAGTGACTTTTGCTCGACCGACTGTGCGCTCTCGATAAGCGCTGTTACAGACTGGCCGTCTCTAAGTATCCGTTCAGACTGCCGAAGCGCCTGCCACTCTGCGATGGCAACCCAAGTACCGGCCACGGCCATAACGGCGAACAATGCAACCAGATATCGGCGCAACCAGATGAGCATGACGCCTAACCCTTTGTTCCGAAGCCCAATCCACCGGCCTACCAACAAGCTTCGACTAGCCTGGTACTTCCACCCGCAGTATCCGTTTGCCGCGACGGATCGCCAAGAACCACGATCGCGGTCGTCGCCTCAGCACACGTTCAAGGTCAGCGATCCTTTGCACCTTAACGGAACCGACCTGAACCAGGATATCACGCGGCCGGAAGCCAATGTTCTCGGCAATTGATCCTGGTGAAACCGACAAAATCGCCACCCCGTCACCTTCAGACACATCCACTTTCAGACGATCAATCACCGTTGGAACAAGATTGGCGACACGCGCGCCATCGAGCGGATGTTGGCCCGAGAGGTTGCGAATATCACCTGGCTTCGGCTTTGGAGCCGATTGCAGCGGCAGCGATACTTTCAGTCGTCGACCGCGCCGAATGACATCGATCTCGGCGCTGCTACCAATACCCCGCGTCGTCAACCTGTAGAGGGCTGCCCGCGCTGTTGCAACTTCACGACCATCGACAGCAACAATCACATCACCGACTTTCAAACCCGCCCTCGCCGCAGGGCCTCGTGTGTATAGGCGCGCCACGACCGCGCCAGCAACACGCTGCAATCCTAAGCTCTCTGCAATCGCGCGCGATACAGTCCGTAGTCGCCCGCCAATCCACGGACGTTCAATCTTACGTCCGGTCACTGCGCTATTCACATAGAGACGAACGAGGTTCGACGGAATGGCAAAGCCAATGCCGTGCGAACCGCCCGTCTTCGAATATATCGCCGTGTTGATCCCGACAAGGCGGCCATTCATATCAACAAGCGCACCGCCGGAGTTACCTGGGTTTATCGCTGCGTCTGTTTGGATGAACACCTGCGCATCCGACTTCCCGACGCCCGTCCTTGCTAGCGCCGAAACAATACCACTCGTGACCGTTTGACCAACACCGAATGGATTGCCAATCGCAAGTACGATGTCACCAACTTCCAACGCATCGGAGTCTTCGAACGACAAATAGCGAAACTTCTCTTTGGCATCCTGGATCTGTAGGATCGCAATGTCAGTCTTGTCGTCTATGCTAACAATGCGGGCGCTGAACTCGCGCCGATCCCAAAGCACCACCCGGATCTTGGCCTGGCCATGGCTCTTCACGACGTGGGAATTGGTGACGACAAGCCCTTTCTCGTTGACGATCACACCGGAGCCCAGTGAGTTCTGTGTCCGATTTCGCGGCACACCAAAGCCTGGACCAAAAAACTCACGAAAGAACGGATCACGGAAGAAAGGCGAATTCGCTACGCGTCGCGTTGAGCGCACGTAAACGTTCACGACTGCTGGCGCGGCGCGCTTAACAATCGGAGAGAAGGAGTATGTTAATTGCGCCTGTGACCTTGGAACGGAACGTTGTGCATGTGCAGAAACAACAGATGCAACGACAAGCGAAGCGACAAGGGTGATTGCAAGCAACCCATTTCTCAAATCTGAAAACAACAACCGTGCCAAGCTCCTCAACTCTGCGTTGCCTCGCAGTAAACTAGCGAACTCGAGCAAAAACTACCAATGCAAAGAAAAAACGGCGCCACATCAATGATGTCACGCCGTTTTGATTATTTCCCGAATTGAAACGGGCAGATCAGCTTACGCTTTCCGCTTCGGCCTCAGCTTCACGCTGTTCAGCAGCGCGCGCGCGATCCTCGACGCCTTTCACTTCCGGATCTCGGTCGACAAGCTCGATCACGGCCCTTGGCGCGGAGTCACCGTAGCGGAAACCGGCCTTCAGAACCCGCGTGTAGCCGCCGTTGCGATCCTTGTAGCGCTCAGCAAGCGTATCAAACAGCTTCTTGACCATGTCTTCGTTGCGCAGGCGCGCAATCGCAATACGCCGAGAATGCAGATCACCCTTCTTGGCAAGCGTGATGTACTTGTCCATCACCCGCCGCAGGTCTTTCGCCTTAGCAAGTGTCGTTACAATCTGTTCATGCTGGATTAGCGATGCCGCCATATTGGAGAACATCGCCTGGCGATGGCCGGAGTCACGGCTGAAACGACGGCCAATTCTTCTATGTCTCATTTTACTTTCCCTTGTGTTGTTTAACGGGGAGGTTCTGCTGCCTCACCTCGTTGTTGAATTCCCAGTTCTTTGAACGGAGCCGTATCGAGGACCTAGTATTGGTCCTCGAAGCGCTTAGCCAGCTCTTCGATGTTGTCGGGCGGCCAGTTCGGCACCTCCATACCGAGATGAAGGCCCATTGTCGCCAGCACCTCTTTGATCTCATTGAGCGACTTACGCCCGAAATTCGGCGTGCGCAGCATCTCTGCTTCGCTCTTCTGAATGAGATCGCCGATGTAGACAATGTTGTCGTTCTTCAAGCAGTTCGCAGAACGGACCGACAGTTCCAACTCGTCGACCTTCTTGAGCAGAGCTGCGTTGAAAGAAAGCTCCGGATGACGCTCTTCTTCGACAGGCTTCTTGGGCTCTTCAAAGTTGATGAAGATTGCAAGCTGATCCTGCAGGATGCGCGCCGCGAGAGCGACAGCGTCCTCGGCCCGGATTGAACCGTCGGTTTCAACCGTCATGGTCAGCTTATCGTAGTCCAGGATCTGGCCTTCACGCGTGTTGTCCACGCGGTAAGAAACCTTCTTCACCGGGCTGTAGAGGCTGTCGACAGGAATTAGACCAATTGGTGCGTCTTCCGGGCGGTTACGGTCAGCCGCAACGTAGCCTTTACCCATATCAACCGTGAATTCCATCCGAACGGATGCGTCTTGGTCAAGATGGCAGATCACATGATCCGGATTGAGGATTTCGACTTCTGAACTGGTCTCAATGTCGGCGGCAGTTGCCGGACCAGGGCCTTCTTTGCGCAAGACCATGCGCTTAACACCTTCGGAGTGCACACGCAGCGCAATTTCCTTGATGTTCAAAATGATGTTGGTGACATCTTCGCGGACACCAGGGATTGACGAGAACTCATGCAGAACGCCATCGATCTGTACGGTCTTAATCGCAGCACCCTGCAACGAAGATAGCAGAACACGGCGCAATGCATTGCCGAGCGTCATGCCAAATCCACGCTCAAGCGGTTCGGCAATAACTGTCGCAATCCGGTCCCGATCACGCCCTTGCTCAACACCGAGCTTGTTAGGCTTGATCAGGTCCTGCCAGTTTTTTTGCATCACATTATTCATGCGGGACCTCATCTTCTGAGGCGGACGCCTTTATCCTCAATGGAGGAGGGCTGGTCCGCGAAATCGATCGGCGTTCAAACCGATCCGTGGCGCGCTTCGACAGCACGCCAGAACCTGCGCTAGATAAAGATTAAACGCGGCGGCGCTTGCGCGGACGACATCCGTTATGCGGGATCGGCGTCACATCGCGGATCGCAGTGATCTGGAAACCGGCGGACTGCAGTGCCCGCAGTGCCGACTCGCGACCAGAACCAGGACCACAAACCTCGACCTCAAGCACCTTCATACCGTGTTCGGCAGCTTTCTTACCGGCGTCCTCTGCGGCCATCTGCGCGGCGAAGGGGGTCGACTTTCGTGACCCTTTGAAACCCATTGTTCCGGAAGACGACCAGGAGATCGTGTTCCCCTGCGCATCCGTAATAGTAATCATCGTGTTGTTGAAGCTAGCGTTGACGTGGGCAACGCCTGAGGAAATATTCTTGCGTTCACGACGACGAACTTTGCCGCGCTGCTGATCTCTGGCCATCTACTGTTTCTCTTCCGCGCCTGGAATGTCTTGATGTGATGCCGCAGCTCAACCTCTCAGAGCGCGCCACGGCATAGTGTTACTTCTTCTTGCCTGCAATCGGCTTCGCCGGACCTTTGCGCGTCCGAGCATTTGTATGCGTCCGCTGCCCGCGCACCGGCAATCCACGACGATGGCGCAAACCGCGATAACAACCGAGATCCATCAATCGCTTGACGTTCATCGAATTCTCGCGTCTCAGGTCGCCTTCAACCATATAGTCACGGTCGATCGTTTCACGAATTTGCAGCACTTCCGCGTCGCTCAGTTCGTTTACCCGGCGCTCCATTGGAATGCCGACATTGTTGCAAATGTCCTTCGCGAACTTTGCACCGATCCCATGGATATACTGAAGCGAGATCACCACACGCTTCTGGGTTGGTATGTTCACGCCTGCGATACGAGCCACGTTTGTCACCTCATCACGTGTTACATCGGTTGAACGCTAGTCCAACCGATGAAAGATCCTTGCGGTCCGCCGTTGGTTTGCCATTCCCGCTCAAATGGCAAACAGCTCATTCAATAATTGAGAGCTGGAAAACCTATCCGGCCCACAGTTCCACTGTTATTGACCGACAGGTGCGTCATCAAAACGCAGTGAATACTCCCACTGCACACCCGCGTCAATATCTTTCAGGCGCGGCAAGCCGCCACGACCTGTACTTTTTTCCTATGCACCATCCAGCAGCGTATCAATCGCGTCAGCAACCTGATCAATTGACATCATCCCATCCACGGTCTTGAGCCGGCCAGACTTGGCGTAGAACTCAGACAACGGCGCGGTCTGCTCGCGATAAACCACAAGACGCTGCTTAAACGCCTCTGGATCATCGTCCTTGCGAACCGGCTTCCCGGCTGCAATTGTATCCTGAACCCGCTTTTCGATACGCGCGACGAGTGCACTTTCATCAACAACGAGTTCGATTACGGCGTCCAGCTTAAGGCTCTTCGCATCAAGCAATGCATCCAGAGCTTCTGCCTGAGCAACAGTGCGCGGGAAACCATCCAGGATGAAACCGTTCTGGCAGTCCGCTTCCTCTATGCGATCGGAGATGATGGCAACGACGATATCGTCTGAGACCAGACCACCAGATTCCATAACGGCCTTGGCTTGCAAGCCCACCGGCGTTCCGGCTGCCACAGCGCCCCGCAACATATCACCCGTTGAGAGCTGCGGTATCTTCCGCTCCGTTACAATGCGCTCAGCCTGTGTCCCTTTGCCGGCACCTGGTGGCCCCAGAAAAACAATTCTCATCTCCGCCCCCGCGGTGAAGAAGCACCACGCAACTTCGCCTTCTTAATCAAACCCTCATATTGATGAGCCACGAGGTGGCTCTGTACCTGGGCCACGGTGTCCATGGTCACGCTCACCGCAATGAGTAGCGACGTACCACCAAGCACAGCTCCGAACGACGCGGGAATACCGAGGTTTGCGATGAGAAGCTCTGGTAGCAAACAAACAGCCGCCAGGTAGATCGCGCCGACTACCGTAATGCGGGTCAGAACATAGTCGATATACTGCGCCGTTTGCGCACCAGGCCGTCGGCCTGGTAAGAAACCGCCGTACTTACGAAGGTTATCAGCCGTTTCCTGAGGATTGAACACAACCGCCGTGTAGAAGAAGCAGAAAAAGATAATCAGGACGACATACAAGAGCATGTGTAGTGGCTGACCATAGCCCAGTGATGTCGTAATCACTGTCAACCAATCCGGTGTGGCAGCTCCAGCTGATCCCGCTGAGAACGATGCAACCGTAATTGGCAACAACAACAGCGACGACGCGAAGATTGGCGGAATAACACCGGCAGAATTCAGCTTCAATGGCAGGTGTGACGAGTCACCCTGGAACATTCGGTTGCCGACCTGCCTCTTGGGATATTGCACTAACAATCGCCGTTGCGCGCGCTCCATGAAGACGATTACGCCCATCGCCCCAACCATGGTGACCAGCAGCAGCAGCAGAGCAAAAGTCGAGATTGAGCCCTGACGCGCAGTTTCGAACAACTGCATGATGGCATTCGGCAGCGCCGCGACGATGCCGGCAAAAATGATCAGCGAAATACCATTACCCACGCCACGGGCAGTGATCTGCTCGCCCAGCCACATCAGGAACATAGTTCCACCAACCAGGGTAATAACCGTTGTGATGCGGAAGAACCAACCTGGATCCGGGATCACGGGCCCTGCAGAGCCACGCGACGCCTCTAAGCCAATGGCAATGCCATAGGCCTGGAACGCAGCCAGAGCTACAGTGAGATAGCGTGTATACTGGTTGATCTGCTTACGACCCTGCTCACCTTCCTTCTTCAGCGCTTCAAGGCGCTTATCGACGGATGTCAGCAGCTGCATAATGATCGATGCCGAAATGTACGGCATGATGTTGAGAGCGAAAATCGCCATACGCTCGACCGCACCGCCAGAGAACATGTTGAACATGCCAAGGATGCCGGTTGAGTTGTTCTGGAACGTCTCAGCAAAAGCAGCTGAGTCGACACCAGGCAGCGGAATGAACGTGCCAAAGCGATAAATCAAAAGCGCACCCAGCGTAAACCAGATGCGCTTCTTCAAATCCTCAGCTTTAGCAAAAGCACCAAAGTTGATATTGGCGGCCAATTGTTCGGCAGCAGATGCCATTTTCGTCTCTCCTAAACCGGAGCAATTCTGTCAGTTTGCAGCACCGACACAAAGCTTTGGTTCAACATGGCGATCCCGGGCGCACAAAGCAACCATCCCGCCGGAGGCAAGCGCCGCTGGCAAAGCCATGGCACCCCTTACTTTTTCGCGTTCGCCTCTTTCTTTGCGGCCGTTTTAGCACGCTTGGCTTCGTCCGCCTCTAATACCTTCTTCTCAACCAAGGTCACGCCGCCGCCAGCCTTTTCGATGGCCTCGCGCGCAGACTTCGTCACATGGTTCGCAGTCACAGTGATTTTCGCTGAAAATTCACCGCCACCCAAAATGCGCAAACCATCCTTTGCGCGCCGCAGAACGCCGGCAGCCACAAGGCTCTCAACGTCCATCGGCTGACCAGCATCAACCTTCTTGGCATCAATAGCCGACTGAAGTGCACCGAGGTTCAGTGCGTTGTAGTCCTTGCGGCGCCATTTGCTGAAACCGCGCTTCGGCAAGCGTCGATAAAGTGGCATCTGGCCACCTTCAAAACCTTTGATGGCGACACCTGAGCGCGACTTCTGTCCTTTGACACCCCGACCGGATGTTTTGCCAATGCCGGAACCAATACCGCGGCCGACACGCACTCTGCGCTTCAGCGCACCGTCGTTGTCTTGAATATCATTGAGGCGCATTGTGGATTTGCTCCGAGATATTTCTGGTCTCACTCGTCGACGAGCTACTGCTCGACGACACGGACCAAGTGATTGACTTTTCTAATCATGCCGCGCACAGCAGGCGTGTCTTCCAGCGTGCGACGCCGGTTGAGCTTATTGAGACCAAGACCGATCAAAGTGCGGCGCTGGCGGTCATCACGCCGAAGCGGGCTGCCGATCTGCTCAACGGTGACGGTCTTTCCTGACGATGTCTCAGACATAACAGACAATCCTTAGGTCGAATGAAGCAGCGCCTAGCCCTAGGCTTCGGCTGCTGCTTGTTCTGCTTCCGGTTCCTTAGTGGTGTTCTCAGCCACGCTCGCGCCATCGCGACGGCGGGCATTGATCTCAGCCGGTTTCTTGCCACGGCGCGCAGCAACCGCGCGCGGTGACTCCTGATGTGCCAAAGCATCAAATGTCGCCCGAACAACGTTATATGGGTTTGCAGAACCCATCGACTTCGCGACAACATCCTGCACACCAAGCATCTCAAAAACGGCGCGCATAGCGCCACCCGCGATGATGCCGGTGCCTGGAGGAGCCGAACGAATCAAGACCTTACCGGCACCATGACGCCCGAAGGTATCGTGGTCTAGTGTTCGCCCTTCACGCAAATGCACCCGCACGAGTGCACGCCGAGCGGACTCGTTTGCTTTCCGAATAGCTTCCGGCACTTCCCGCGCCTTACCGTGGCCAAAGCCGACACGGCCTTTCAAATCGCCAACTATGACGAGTGCAGCAAAGCCGAAGCGCTTACCACCCTTGACCGTCTTAGCAACACGGTTGATGTGGACGAGCTTATCGGTGAACTCGTTATCGCGATCGTCACGATCGCGGCCTCTTCCAGGTGAACGTGCCACGCTCAAGTCCTTCCGTTAGAAATTCAATCCGCCTTCGCGCGCTGCATCGGCAAGAGCCTTAACGCGTCCGTGAAACAGATAACCGCCACGGTCAAAAACAACATCTTTTATACCAGCAGCAACAGCGCGCTCAGCAACGGTCTTGCCAACGACTTCTGCGGCTGTTTTATCAGCTCCGGTCTTCAAAGATGACTTCAGTTCTTTTTCAAGCGTTGATGCAGCAGCGACCGTACGGCCGGTAACATCATCGATCACCTGAGCATAGATATTCTTTGACGAACGGTGGACCGAAAGCCGCGGCCGCCCACTCGACACCTTCTTCAGCTGTCGACGCACCCGGAGTTTCCGCCGCTCAAATTGGCTAAGCGCACCCATTGCAACAGTCCCTACTTCTTCTTGCCTTCCTTGCGGAAGATGTATTCACCTTGATAGCGAACGCCTTTGCCTTGGTATGGCTCCGGCGGCCTGTAACCGCGAATTTCTGCCGCCACTTGTCCGACAAGCTGCTTGTCGATACCGGCAACTGTAACGATCTCTTGCTTCGCACCGCCGACAGTTACTTCGATGCCCTTTGGCACGGGATGAAGAACCTCGTGGCTGAAGCCCAGGTTCAGCTGCAGCGTATCCTTGCCCTTCATGGCAGCGCGATAGCCGATCCCTTGGATCTCAAGTGTCTTGCTGTAACCGTCGGTCACACCGACCATCAGGTTTTGCAGCATGGTGCGCGACATGCCCCACATTGAGCGCGCCTTCTTGCTGTCATCGACCGGCGCAACCGTGATCTCATTGTCAGCAAACTCAATCTTCACGTCTTCCGGGCACGTGAACTCAAGCTCACCCTTCGGGCCCTTCACTTTGACGCTCTGCCCGTCGACCGTAGCTGTGACCTTGTCCGGTACAGAGATCGGCTTCTTACCAATTCGAGACATTATCTCAACTCCATCATGTGCTGGCGCACTCGCAACGCTTAGAAAACGTTACAGAGAACCTCACCACCAACATTCTCTTCCCGTGCCTGCCAGTCAGACATCACGCCCTTCGGCGTAGACAAGATGACCACACCAAGTCCGTTTGCCGTAGTCGGAATGTCTTTGGCACCAGAATAAACCCGGCGGCCCGGCTTCGAGACGCGCTTGATCTCACGAATGGCCGGCTCACCATTGTTGTACTTCAGCTCAATCTCGATTTCCGGCCGCGCACCCTTCTGCTCGATCTGGGCGTAGCCGCGAATGTAGCCTTCGTCCTTCAGCACTTCGAGCACGCGCGTGCGCATGTTCGATGCTGGTGTTGTCGTCTTCGGCCGGCGTCGCATTTGCGCGTTCCGGATCCGTGTCAGCATATCTCCGAGAGGATCGTTCATTGGTTCCATTCCCTCCCTTTTCTACCAGCTAGACTTGACCATGCCAGGAATACGGCCTTGCGATGCGAGTTCGCGCAGCTGGTTCCGGCAGATCTGCAGCTTCCGATAGAAGCCGCGCGGACGTCCCGTAATTTCACAACGATTACGAACACGGTTCTTTGCACCGTTGCGTGGCATTTCAGCGAGCTTAAGCTGCGCGGCGAACCGCTCTTCCATCGGCTTGCTGCGATCCATAATGATCGCCTTCAGCGCTGCACGCTTATTCGCGTACTGCTCTGTTAATTTTCTGCGACGGTTGTTCTTCTCAGTAGAACCGACTTTCGCCATGTGATCCTCCAGAGGCCGACCGGCCTTATTGCCGTGGTCCCTCGTATGGGTGTGTTATTGCGGGAAAGGGAAGTTGAACTGCTTGAGCAGCTCTCTCGCCTCGTCGTTCGTAGCGGCCGAAGTCACCACGATGATGTCCATGCCCCAGATCTCATCTACTTTGTCATAGTTGATCTCTGGAAAAACGATGTGTTCTTTCAAGCCCATCGCGAAATTACCGCGACCGTCAAAACTCTTGGGATTGAGTCCCCTAAAGTCCTTCACCCGCGGCAAGGCGATCGTCACGAGACGATCGATGAATTCGTACATCCGATCGCCGCGTAGCGTTACCTTGGCACCAATCGACATGCCATCGCGCAACTTGAATGTCGCGATCGATTTGCGAGCCTTCGTAATGATCGGCTTTTGACCGGCGATCAGGCTAAGATCGTTGACCGCACTTTCGACCTTCTTGCGATCGTTCACGGCCTCGCCAACACCCATGTTGATGACGATCTTTTCGATCCGCGGGATCTGCATCACGTTGGCGTAGCTAAACTTCTCGCGCAACGCTGGCCTGATTTTGTCTTCGTAGGCGACTTTCAGGCGCGGCTTGTAGCCCTCAGGTCGCGTGAACGAACGCAACTCCTGGCCATCGGCAGCTGCCTTACCAGCCTTACCCTGCGATTGCTGTTGTTCTGCCATTACCTTAGTTCCTATCCGGGATCAGTTCACCAGAACGCTTTGCGAACCGAACCTTCTTCCCGTCTTCCAAAAACTTAAAACCAACCCGTGTCGGCTGGCCGTCATTCGGATCTTCATGCGCCAGATTGGACAAGTTGATAGGCGCTTCTTTCGAAACAATCCCACCCTCTTGCTGGGCTGATTGGCGTTGATGGCGTCGCACGACATTCACGCCGCGTACCACGGCGCGATTTTCGCGAGGCATCATGACGAGGATCTCGCCCTGTTTGCCTTTATCGCGACCGGAGAGCACCACGACCCGATCACCTTTTTTGAATTTCAGAGACGGCATCTCAGAGGACCTCCGGCGCCAACGATACAATTTTCATATGGTTCTTCGCCCGCAGTTCGCGTGTAACCGGCCCAAAGATCCGCGTTCCAATTGGTTCACCCGATTGGTTGATCAAAACCGCCGCGTTGCGGTCAAAGCGGATCAGCGAACCATCAGGCCGGCGAACACCTTTCGCGGTGCGCACCACAACGGCCTTCATGACCTGTCCCTTCTTCACGCGGCCACGCGGAATGGCTTCCTTCACAGACACGACAATCGTATCCCCGATGCGGGCATACTTGCGCTTCGAGCCGCCAATCACCTTGATGCACTGGACGCGCCGCGCACCGGAATTATCTGCAACGTCGAGATTGGTCTGCATCTGGATCATCGGACCACTCCCTTTCCCTTCATTTGCCAACCGACAGAGTCAATCGCCGGCTGAGCCCATTCATTCCAGTTTCGCTAAGCCGTCGAGTCTTGAACGACTGTCCACCGCTTGTTCTTAGAAATCGGTGCCGTCTCTTGAATGCGGACACGCTCACCAACTTTGATCGCATTGGTTTCATCGTGCGCGTGATACTTCTTCGAGCGACGAACAACCTTCTTGTAGAGCGGGTGCGTATAACGACGCTCCACTTCGACAACGACTGTCTTATCGTTCTTGTCTGACACGACGGTGCCTTGCAGAATTCGCTTTGGCATAACTCGTTTCCTATTCCTGCTTGGCGCCGGCCGCCTTCTGGCGGGCAATGGTTTTCACGCGGGCGATATCCCGGCGGACCTGTCGAACACGAGCAGTGTTTTCCAGCTGACCAGAGGCCTGCTGGAAGCGCAGATTGAATTGCTCTCGCTTCAGTTTGACGAGTTCGTCATCGAGCTGGTCAAGCGACAAGTCGCGAAATGCGGATGCTGCGGCCATGACTTTCCCCTTACCCGATACGCGTTACGATGCGTGTCTTGATCGGCAACTTGGCTGCGCCAAGCTTCAAAGCTTCCCGCGCCAACTCATCCGACACGCCATCCAGTTCGAACATTATCCGACCAGGGTTAACTCTGGCAGCCCAATAGTCTGGGGAACCCTTGCCTTTACCCATGCGCACTTCTGCTGGCTTGGAAGAGACCGGCAGGTCAGGGAACACACGGATCCAGACGCGACCAGCACGCTTCATATGACGCGTGATGGCACGACGAGCCGCCTCGATTTGGCGGGCCGTAATACGTTCCGGTTCAACGGCCTTGAGACCATGAGAACCAAAATTCAAAGTAGTTCCGCCTTTGGCAGCACCTTTAATGCGGCCCTTCATAACTTTGCGGAACTTGGTTCGTTTTGGCTGCAGCATAATTTAATCCTCGCCCAAACTCTTAGCGGCCGGCGCCAGGACGCTCACCGCGGTCCTGGTCACGACGACGTCCACCGCCGCCGCCTTCCTGCATTTCAATGGCGCGGCGTTCCGAAGCCATCGGGTCGTGTTCCATGATCTCGCCCTTGAAGATCCAGACCTTGATGCCGATGATGCCGTACGCTGTTTTGGCCTGGCCATATCCAAAGTCGATGTCCGCCCGCAGTGTGTGCAGCGGAACGCGTCCTTCGCGATACCATTCCGTCCGCGCAATTTCCGCACCGCCAAGACGACCTGCGCAGTTAATCCGAATGCCTTGAGCACCCAAACGCAGAGCGGACTGAACAGCACGCTTCATGGCACGACGGAATGCAACACGGCGCTCAAGCTGTTGTGCAATGCCTTCGGCAATCAATGTCGCATCAATCTCTGGCTTGCGAACTTCAACAACGTTGAGATGCACTTCCGAGTCGGTCAGCGCTGCCAGCTGGCCGCGCAACTTATCGATGTCAGCGCCCTTCTTGCCGATCAGTACGCCTGGTCGCGCCGTGTGAACAGTAACGCGGCACTTCTTGTGCGGACGCTCGATCACGACCTTAGAAATTCCGGCCTGACGCTTCATCTTCATGATGTGGTCGCGCACACGCATGTCTTCATGCAGCAGCCGGCCGTAGTCGCCGGTATTCGCATACCAGCGGCTGTCCCAGGTTCTGTTAATGCCGACGCGCAGGCCGACCGGATTGACTTTATGACCCATTGGCCCGGCTCCTATGCTTCCTGCTTTGCTTCACGGACAATGACAGTAATCTGCGAGAACGGTTTCATAATCCCTGCCGAACGGCCGCGACCGCGAGCATGGAAGCGTTTCATAACGAGGTTCTTTCCGACGTAGGCTTCAGCGACCACGAGCTCGTCCACGTCGAGACCATGGTTGTTCTCAGCGTTTGCGACGGCCGACATCACGCACTTACGCACATCGATCGCGATGCGCTTGCGCGAGAATTCAAGATCTGCAAGCGCCTGCGCAACTGGCTTGCCGCGAATGAGCCCGGCTACAAGGTTGAGCTTCTGCGGTGAAATCCGCAAATTGCGCACCATTGCCTTTGCTTCATTCTCAGCAAGGACGCGCTCGCGTTTCTGCTTACCCATCTGTCTTCGCCTTGCCCTTTAGCGTTTCGACTTCTTGTCGGCACCGTGACCGTAGTAGGTCCGTGTCGGAGAGAATTCACCGAGCTTATGTCCGATCATGTCCTCGGTCACGTTAACCGGGATGTGCTTTTGGCCGTTGTATACGCCGAACGTCAATCCAACGAACTGAGGTAGAATTGTTGAACGGCGCGACCACGTCTTGATCACTTCGTTGCGTCCAGACTCGCGTACCTTGTCTGCCTTCTTCAGCAGATACCCGTCTACGAATGGACCTTTCCAAACCGAACGTGCCAACCGAATGTCTCCTATTCATCGCTACTGCAGTCCGACAACGCGGTCTGAAAGCGACTTCCTCAATCCTGCTACTTCTTCTTAGCCTTGTGGCGGCTACGAACAATAAACTTGTCCGTTGACTTATTCTTGCGTGTGCGAACGCCCTTGGCGATCTTGCCCCACGGTGTCTTGAAGGTCCGACCACCGTTGGTGCGACCACCGTTCGGGTGATCAATCGGGTTCATTTCAATACCGCGTGTCTGCGGACGGATACCACGCCAGCGCGAACGACCAGCCTTGCCAACCACAGTGTTGGCGTGATCCGGGTTCGATACCGCGCCAACACTCGCCATGCACGCTGCGTTGACCCGCCGCGTCTCCCCAGAATTCAGCTTGAGGATCGCCCAACCTGCATCGCGGCCAACAAGCTGTACATAAGCGCCAGCTGACCGAGCTATCTGACCGCCTTTGCCCGGCTTCAATTCGACGTTGTGGATGATGGTCCCAATCGGCATCGATGACAAAGGCATCGCGTTACCAGGCTTCACGTCCACCTTCTCACCCGAGATCACCGTATCGCCTGCTGCCAGACGCTGCGGTGCAAGGATGTATGACAGCACGCCATCCTCATACTTGATGAGGGCGATGAATGCGGTCCGGTTCGGATCGTATTCGATACGCTCTACGGTCGCTGGTACATCAGCCTTGCGCCGGCGGAAGTCCACCTTCCGGTAGGCCTGTTTGTGACCACCACCAATATGGCGCGACGTAATCCGGCCGGTGTTGTTGCGACCGCCATTACGTGACTGGCCTTCGGTCAGCATCTTGACCGGCTTACCCTTCCAAAGATGGGAGCGATCAACGATGACCAGGTGACGAAGACCGGCCGAGGTTGGTCGAAATGTCTTGAGCGCCATAACTCAGTTCTCCTTAAAGACCCGTCGTCACGTCGATGGCATGACCATCTTCCAGCGTGACAACTGCCTTTTTCACATCGCTCTGCCGGCCGCGAATGCCGCGGAACACCTTGCGCTTGCCCTTGCGCACCAATGTATTGACCGACTTCACCTTCACGCTGAAGAGCTGTTCAACAGCCTGCTTGATCGCAGGTTTGCTAGCGTCTTTGCGCACATTAAAGACCACCTGGTTGAACTCGGAAGCTACCGTTGACTTCTCGGTGATCACCGGGGAAACGATAATGTCGTAAGCGTCGATGCGAGCCATTACTCACCTCCCTCGCTCGATGCCGCCGGCATCTTTGCACCGTCGAAACGCTGCTCAAGTGCAGCAACAGCGGCTTTGGTCAGAACCAGTTTGTGCCGACGCAGAATGTCGTAAACGTTGATGCCCTGAACCGGCAGCACATCGATCTGCGGAATGTTGCGCGCGGCTCTGACAAAGTTGGCTTCTGGCTCTACGCCATCAACGATAAGCGCATTGCTCCATGACAGCTGCTCGAACTTGGACTTAAGACCCTTTGTCTTGCCATCCTCAGACGTTGCCTGATCAAGAATGACGAGTTCGCCAGCCTGAGCCTTCGCTGAAAGGGCGTGGCGCAATGCCAAAGCCCGAACCTTCTTCGGCATATCAATCGCATGGCTGCGCGGCTTTGGACCAAACGCCTTACCACCACCACGAAACTGCGGAACGGACTTGGTACGGTGACGCGCACCACCTGAACCCTTCTGGCGCATGAACTTGCGCGTCGTCACGTTCACTTCTGAACGATCCTGCGCGTGATGCGTACCAGCCATCTTCTTCAGTTGCTGATAACGCACCATCCGCTGAAGCAGGTCCTTGCGCGGCTCCAGGCCAAAAATAGCATCCGGCAGATCAATCGTCCCGGCGGCACCAGCCTCAAGATTGGTTACATTCGCTTCCATCGCGATTACTCCTCACCCTGAGCCGCTGCGGATTCATCAGCTGCAGCTGGTGCGCCGCCAGCAGGTGCTTTGAAAGCTCCAGGCATTGGTACGCTGTCAGGCAGTGGCCGCTTAACGGCATCGCGCACCAAAACCCAACCACCTTTGTTGCCAGGGACAGCGCCTTTGATCATTACGAGGCCGCGCTCGACGTCCGTCTTCACCACTTCGAGGTTCTGCGTTGTAACGCGTTCAGCACCCATGTGACCGGCCATCTTCTTGCCCTTGAAGACCTTGCCGGGGTCCTGACTGTTACCGGTTGAACCATGCGAACGGTGCGAAATCGAAACACCGTGCGAGGCGCGCAGTCCGCCAAAATTCCAGCGCTTCATCGCACCCTGGAAACCTTTGCCCTGGCTGGTTCCAGTGACATCGACGTGCTGTCCGGCCACGAAGTGATCGGCCGTCATTTCC
The DNA here is from genome assembly GCA_965247245.1 of Hyphomicrobiaceae bacterium. Lineage (GTDB taxonomy): Bacteria > Pseudomonadota > Alphaproteobacteria > Rhizobiales > Hyphomicrobiaceae > Tectiglobus. The sequence continues at coordinate 1,284,559 of CBDFGV010000003.1, forward strand.
GAACCAACATCGATCAGGTTGTCCGCGCTCACCCGAAACTCGGCGATTTTACGCTTTGGTTCGACATTGGCAATGACGAAGTTTTGTTGCTCAGGCTTGGAAACGCGCGAACGCTTCTTTGTACCGGCACCAAGGCGGACAGCCGTGTATCCATTCTTTTCATCGGTCCGCTGGCCGATAACCTGACAGCTATCGATCTTGAGAACCGTGACCGGAACATGCTCACCGCTATCGAGGAAGATGCGGGTCATTCCGACTTTCTGTGCAATCAATCCGGAGCGCATGTGCGCCACCCCTTTTCCGATGGATCGTAGCTCGTGGCCAGAGGATCCTTCACACCCTTAACTGATCAAGGCTTACAGCTTGATCTCGACGTCAACACCTGCAGCCAGGTCGAGCTTCATAAGAGCATCGACGGTCTGTGGTGTCGGGTCGACGATATCCAGCAGTCGCTTGTGCGTGCGCATTTCGAACTGCTCACGGCTTTTCTTGTCGATGTGAGGAGAGCGAATAACCGTGAACTTCTCCTTGCGGGTCGGTAACGGTATCGGTCCACGCACTTCGGCACCGGTTCTCTTGGCTGTATTCACGATCTCACGCGTCGATGCATCCAACACGCGATGATCGAAAGCTTTGAGCCGGATGCGTATGTTTTGGCCGTTCATCGCCAGTATCTCACCTTAAATCAACTTACCAGAATCGCTGCGGCGCCCAGACCAACCTGGACGCCGCTCAAGTAAGTGTCCCTACTCGCTAATAGATGCGACGACACCGGCACCGACGGTGCGGCCACCTTCACGGATTGCGAAGCGGAGTTTCTCCTCCATCGCAATCGGCTGGATCAGCTCGACGTCCATCGTCACGTTGTCACCAGGCATCACCATTTCCGTGCCTTCCGGCAGCGTCACAACACCCGTCACGTCCGTTGTACGGAAGTAGAACTGCGGACGATAGTTGGTGAAGAATGGTGTATGACGGCCACCTTCTTCCTTCGTCAGGATGTAGGCTTCAGCCTTGAACTTCTTGTGCGGTTTCACAGTGCCAGGCTTGCAAAGAACCTGACCACGCTCAACCTCTTCACGGCCGACACCACGCACCAGCGCACCAATGTTGTCGCCAGCTTCACCTTCGTCCAGAAGCTTGCGGAACATTTCGACACCGGTCACCGTTGTCTTGCCGATCTCTTCCTTGATGCCGACGATCTCGACTTCTTCACCGACCTTGATGATGCCGCGCTCAACACGACCCGTCACAACCGTACCCCGGCCAGAGATCGAGAAAACGTCTTCGATCGGCATCAGGAACGGCTGGTCCTTCGGACGGTCAGGTGTCGGAATGTACTGGTCGACTTCGTCCATCAACTTCAGGACGGCTTCCTTACCGATGGATTCTTCACGGTCTTCCAGAGCGCACAGGGCAGAGCCTTTGACAACCGGAATGTCATCGCCTGGGAATTCGTAGCTGTCGAGCAGCTCCCGCACTTCCATCTCGACCAGTTCAAGCAATTCTTCGTCGTCGACCTGGTCGACCTTGTTCATGAACACAACCAGCGCCGGAACACCGACCTGACGAGCCAGCAGGATGTGCTCACGGGTCTGTGGCATTGGACCATCGGCAGCAGACACAACCAGGATTGCGCCGTCCATCTGGGCCGCACCGGTGATCATGTTCTTGACGTAGTCAGCGTGACCTGGGCAGTCGACGTGCGCATAGTGGCGGTTGTCGGTTTCGTACTCAACGTGGGCCGTCGAGATCGTGATGCCCCGCTCGCGCTCTTCCGGCGCCTTGTCGATGTTTTCGTAAGCAGAAAACTCAGCCTGGCCCTTTTCAGCCAGAACCTTCGTGATCGCAGCCGTCAAAGACGTCTTGCCGTGATCAACGTGACCAATCGTGCCGATGTTCACGTGCGGCTTATTTCGTTCAAACTTTGCCTTCGCCATGGGACCTGGCTCCTATTTCAGTGTCTTTTGCATTCGCGAAACAGTTCGCTACTGCAATCCCTATTCTCCCGGGCCTGCGAACAAGCCCGGCACTTCCAACCTTAGGCGTACTTCGCCTTAACCTCGTCTGCCACCTGACGCGGAACCTCGGCATAGTGCGCAAACTGCATCGTGTAAGATGCACGGCCCTGCGTCGAAGATCTCAGCGTGTTGATGTAGCCGAACATGTTTGCCAGCGGAACGTAGGTGCTAACCACCGTTGCATTGCCCCGCATTTCCTGACCACGAACCTGACCACGGCGGCTATTGATGTCGCCAATGACTGTGCCGACGAATTCGTCCGGCGTGACGATTTCAACGTCCATGATTGGCTCGAGCAGGCTCAAACCAGCTTTCTCACAGCCTTCACGCATTGCAGCGCGCGCTGCAATCTCAAACGCGATGGCACTTGAGTCGACTTCGTGGAACGCACCATCGACAAGCGTGACCTTGGTATCAACAAGAGGGAAGCCGATCAGAACGCCAGAGTCCCAAACTGATTGAAGACCCTTTTCGACGCCAGGAATGTATTCCTTAGGAACCGAACCGCCGACGATCGTCGAGCCGAATTCGTTGCCTGCACCTGTTTCGTTCGGCTCGATGACCATCTTCACGCGAGCAAACTGGCCAGAACCACCACTCTGCTTTTTGTGTGTGTAATCGATGTCTGCCTTCTTCGAAATCGTCTCGCGGTAGGCAACTTGCGGCTGGCCGACGTTCGCCTCAACCTTGAACTCGCGCTTCATGCGGTCGACAATGATGTCGAGGTGAAGTTCACCCATACCAGCAATGATTGTCTGGCCACTCTCTTCGTCGGACTTGACCCGGAATGATGGATCCTCTTTTGCGAGGCGGCTAAGAGCCATACCCATCTTTTCCTGATCGCCCTTTGAGTTCGGTTCAATCGAAATCTCAATAACCGGCTCAGGGAACTCCATTCTCTCAAGAATGACAGGTTTGTTCGGGTCGCAAAGTGTGTCGCCCGTTGTTGAGTCTTTCATGCCGACGAGTGCAACAATATCACCGGCGAATGCTTCAGATATCTCTTCTTTGTCATTCGAGTGCATCAGCAGCATTCGGCCAACACGCTCACGCTTGTCGCGTACGGTATTCATGAGTGACGAACCCGAGGTCACGACACCAGAGTAAATCCGCGCGAACGTCAAAGATCCAACGAACGGGTCGTTCATGATCTTAAACACGAGCATGGACAATGGCTCGTCGTCAGAAGACTCGCGCAGCATCTCCGAGTCATCTTTCGGATTGATGCCCTTAATGGCCGGCACTTCCACTGGGCTCGGCAGGTAGTCAACAACAGCATCCAGCAACGGCTGAACACCCTTGTTCTTGAAAGCTGAGCCGCAGAACACAGGATAGAATGAAACTTCGCAGGTTCCCTTGCGGAGGAGCTCACGGATCTTGTCGTTGTCCGGCTCGTTGCCTTCCAGGTAAGCTTCCATGGCGTCGTCGTCGACTTCGACAACGGCTTCAATCATAGCTTCGCGCCATTCCTGGGCCTTGTCAGCCAGCTCTGCCGGGATGTCGACAACATCCCACTTTGCGCCAAGCTCTTCGCCGCTCCAAATCAAGGCATTCATTTCGATCAGATCGACGACACCGGCAAACTCGTTCTCAGCTCCAATTGGCAGCTGAACGGCAACCGGCTTCGCACCCAGGCGATCCTTGATCATATCGATGCAGCGATAGAAATCCGCGCCTGTCTTGTCCATTTTGTTGACGAAGATCATGCGCGGAACGTTATACTTTTCCGCCTGACGCCAAACCGTCTCCGTTTGAGGCTCGACACCAGCGTTTGCATCCAGAAGCGCAATTGCACCATCAAGAACACGCAGCGAGCGCTCAACTTCAATCGTGAAGTCAACGTGGCCTGGAGTGTCAATGATGTTCAGGCGGCGTTTCTTGCCGTCACGGCCTTCCCAAAAAGTGGTCGTCGCAGCAGAGGTGATCGTGATGCCACGCTCCTGCTCCTGCTCCATCCAGTCCATCGTGGCAGCGCCATCATGGACTTCACCAATTTTGTGACTCTTACCAGTGTAGTAGAGGATCCGCTCTGTTGTTGTCGTCTTTCCAGCATCAATGTGGGCCATGATGCCGAAGTTGCGGTAGTCCTCAATTTTGTATTCGCGGGCCATGATCGTGCTCCGAAGATTTCGCTCACCAACGGTAGTGGGAGAAGGCGCGGTTCGCCTCCGCCATCTTGTGCGTGTCCTCGCGCTTCTTAACGGCGGTTCCTCTGTTGTTGGCCGCGTCGAGCAATTCACCCGACAGACGGTCAACCATCGTATTTTCGTTGCGTGCGCGAGCAGCATTGATGATCCAGCGGATCGCCAACGCCTGCCGACGCTCGTTTCGGACCTCTACGGGGACCTGATAGGTCGCACCACCAACACGGCGCGAACGCACCTCGACGGACGGCATTACATTCTCAAGAGCCTGATGAAACATCTGCATCGGATCCTGCTTGGCACGGTCTTCGACCTTGTCCAAAGCTCCGTAGACGATCCGCTCTGCAGTCGACTTCTTGCCAGCCTTCATGATGGCATTCATGAATTTCGACAGAACGAAATCCGAATACTTTGGATCCGGATTGACTTCACGTTTCTCAGCTCTGTGACGACGGGACATCAGCGCCCTCTTGATACTTACAATCAGCCTAGCGGGGCAGCTTGAACGCATAGCCCGCACAAACGAATTCAGGAGCCTGCACTTCTGCAAACCCCTGCCTGAAACCTACTTCGGTCGCTTTGCACCATATTTCGAACGGCGCTGACGGCGAGCTGCCACACCCTGGGTGTCGAGCACGCCACGAATAATGTGATAGCGCACGCCCGGAAGGTCTTTCACACGGCCACCGCGAATGAGCACCACAGAGTGCTCCTGCAGGTTATGGCCTTCACCTGGAATGTAGCCAATAACTTCGAAACCGTTAGTGAGACGGATCTTGGCGACTTTCCGCAAAGCAGAGTTCGGCTTCTTCGGCGTAGTTGTATAAACGCGTGTGCAAACACCACGCTTCTGCGGACAGGCCTGCATTGCCGGGACCTTGTTCCGCTTCAGCTGCTTTTCACGCGGCTTTCGAATAAGTTGCTGTATAGTTGGCATACGCCACCAGGCTCCCTAAGTCGTCGAGGCTCCCGACCTCAACACAAACATCGTAGCCGGACATCGCTCGATAGCGCGCCCGGCACAAACCAGAGGATCATCCGATTGATGGAGATCGTGGGTTCACATTGTATCTAGCTTTCGGTCAGCAGCGTTTAGGTGTTCGCGCCGCAAAGCGCGCATCAAGACCCTACGACCTGCTGAAAGTTGGCGGACCATATACGTCCGTTCGGTTGTGGTCAACAGTGATTAACACGAAAAACGAAAAAAATGCTGGAAAGACCGGCTGCTCAGATTGACGCTGGCAAATTCAACAATCGCACGCAGAATCACACCTGGTCCCAAGCGCCAATTTAGGGAGCTCGAAGCGGTAAAAAAATAGCCGCCACAGACATTATCTGCGGCGGCCGCAATGCTTGCCTTCGGCAGGCAGGAAGAGCGGTTTTACTCCGCAGCTTCCTCTGGTAGGGCGGCTTCCGGTTGAGCCAGCGCCTGACTTTCTTCCTCGGCACGTGCGCGCTCCTTGGCAATGAGCTCATCGCGTCGGGTCGCGACACGACGAACACGCCGCAGCATTCCGCCTGTACCAGCCGGAATGAGGCGTCCAACGATGACGTTCTCTTTCAGGCCTTCCAACGTGTCGACCTTGCCGCCAACAGCCGCTTCCGTCAGCACACGCGTCGTTTCCTGGAACGAGGCCGCCGAGATAAAGGACCGGGTTTGCAGCGAAGCCTTCGTGATCCCGAGCAGGATCGGTTGCGCCACGGCCGGACGCTTTCCGGCAGCCTCAAAAGCGGCATTCTTCTCGGCAAACTCGATCCGATCAATCTGCTCGCCCTTGATGAAGTCAGTCTCGCCCGTATCGGTCACTTCAACTTTCTGCAGCATCTGGCGAACGATCACTTCGATATGCTTATCGTTAATCGTCACACCCTGCAGACGGTAAACATCCTGGATCTCATTGATCAGATAGTTCGCCAGCTCCTCGACGCCCTTGATGGACAGGATGTCGTGCGGTGCCGGGTGACCATCGTAGATATAGTCACCTTTCTCAATGTGATCGCCGTTCTGAACAGCAAGCGTCTTGCCACGCGGGATCAGATACTCGACAGGCTCAGCATCTTCCTCCGGTGGGCGGATCGCGATGCGCTGCTTGTTCTTGTAGTCCTTACCAAACTCGACCGTGCCGGACACTTCGGCAATGATCGCGTGATCCTTCGGACGGCGAGCTTCGAACAGTTCAGCAACCCGCGGCAGACCACCGGTAATGTCACTCTGCTTGGCTGAGGCGACCGGAATACGTGCCAGCACGTCACCGGCTTTGACCTCCTGGCCTGGCTCAACTGACAAGATCGCTTCGTTGGCCAGCAAGTAACGGGCATCACCACCGCGCGCGACCTCGATTGGCTTGCCATTCTTGTCTTTGACCAGAACAGCCGGCTTGAGGTCAGCGCCCCGCGGTGAGGCACGCCAGTCAATGACAACGCGGTTAGATGTACCCTTCATCTCGTCCGTTTGCTCGCGCATCGAGGCCCCTTCAACGAGGTCCTCATACTCAACGAAACCATCGACTTCCGTCAAAATCGGACGAGTGTACGGGTCCCACTGAGCGAGACGTGTGCCACGTGTAACGGTATCACCATCATCAACCAGCAGCTTAGCGCCGTAGCTGACTTTCTGAGAAGCCAACTCCTTGCCGGACTGGTCAGAGATGGTGATCGCCATAGATCGGCCCATCGCGATCAACTCACCGCGACCATTCTTGACCACGTTACGGTTTTTAACGTGCACGGATCCGTTGAAGTTCGACTCCATAACCGAAGTATCGGTCACCTGGGCCGCACCACCGATGTGGAAGGTCCGCATCGTAAGCTGCGTGCCCGGCTCACCGATAGACTGAGCAGCTATAACGCCGACGGCCTCACCGATGTTGACCGGCGTACCACGTGCCAGGTCACGACCGTAGCACTTGGCACAAACACCGCTTGTCGTTTCGCAGGTCAGCACAGAACGGATCCGGACTTCCTGGAGTTCGGCTTTTTCAATCGCCTCGGCGTGGCGCTCTTCAATCAGCGTACCACGCTCGACAAGCACTTCGCCGCTCTCAGGATGCACGACATCCTCAGCCGCCGTACGGCCAAGTACGCGATTAGCCAGAGTGACCAAAACCTGTCCCGCATCCACCACTGCCTGCACGTTAATGCCGGCGTCGGTCTCGCAGTCCACTTCGGAAATGATGGCATCCTGTGCCACATCAACCAGACGGCGGGTCAGGTAGCCTGAGTTCGCCGTCTTGAGAGCCGTATCGGCCAAGCCCTTCCGTGCACCGTGCGTTGAGTTGAAGTACTCAAGAACGCTGAGCCCCTCCTTGAAATTGGAGATGATCGGCGTCTCAATAATTTCACCCGACGGCTTGGTCATCAGACCACGCATAGCAGCCAGCTGACGCATCTGGGTTGGCGAACCACGGGCACCTGAGTGGCTCATCATATAGACCGAGTTGATCTGCTGACCTTGTTCCGTATCGGTCTTCTGCGCGCTGGAAATGCGATCCATCATTTCCTTGGCGATCTGGTCAGTACACTTCGACCAGGCGTCAACGACCTTATTGTACTTCTCAAGCTTGGTGATCAGACCGTCGTTGTATTGTTGCTCGAACTCGAGAACGAGATCATTGGTCTGGTCAACAATCTTTGTCTTGGTATCTGGAACGACCATGTCGTCCTTGCCGAACGAAATGCCGGCCTTGAACGCATGCCGGAAGCCCAGCGCCATAATGCGGTCGCAGAAAATCACCGTCTCTTTCTGACCGCAGCCGCGATAAACAGCGTCGATCATGCCGGAGATCGCCTTCTTCGTCAGCAGCTGGTTGACGAGGTCGAACTGAACGGTCGGTTTCTTTGGCAGCAATTCACCGAGGATCATGCGGCCAGGGGTCGTGTCATGTACCCCAACGACCTCGTTGCCTTCTTCGTCGACACCTACAAAACGGCCCTTAATCTTGGCGTGCAGGCCGACAACACCAGCTTCCAAGGCGTGACGCACTTCGGAAACGGAGCCAAACATCATGCCTTCGCCAACCTGGCCATCCTGAATGATCGACAGGTAGTAAAGGCCAAGAACGATATCCTGCGAAGGAACGATGATCGGATCACCACTCGCTGGATGCAGGATGTTGTTGGTCGACATCATCAGAACGCGAGCTTCAAGCTGTGCCTCAAGTGACAGCGGCACGTGCACAGCCATCTGGTCGCCGTCAAAGTCAGCATTGAACGCAGCACAAACCAGCGGATGCAGCTGGATTGCCTTGCCTTCAATCAGAACAGGCTCGAATGCCTGAATGCCCAAGCGGTGCAATGTTGGAGCGCGGTTCAGCAGGACCGGGTGCTCGCGAATAACCTCGTCGAGAACATCCCAGACCTCCGGCTTCTCCTTCTCCACCAGCTTCTTGGCCTGCTTGACCGTTGCAGCCTGACCCAGCGCCTGTAGCCGCGCATAAATGAATGGCTTGAACAGTTCCAAAGCCATCTTCTTAGGCAGGCCGCACTGATGCAGCTTCATGTTCGGGCCGACCACGATCACTGAACGACCGGAATAGTCGACGCGCTTACCGAGTAGGTTCTGGCGGAAGCGGCCCTGCTTGCCCTTCAGCATGTCTGCCAAAGACTTCAGCGGACGCTTGTTGGCACCAGTAATGACCCGGCCGCGGCGGCCGTTATCGAACAAGGCGTCGACCGATTCCTGCAGCATCCGCTTCTCGTTGCGGATGATGATGTCTGGCGCCCGCAGTTCCATCAAGCGCTTCAGGCGGTTGTTGCGGTTGATCACGCGACGATACAGGTCATTGAGATCAGACGTCGCAAAGCGACCGCCATCCAGCGGCACCAACGGACGCAATTCAGGCGGAATGACTGGTACTGCGGTCAGGATCATCCATTCCGGACGGTTGCCAGATTCGATGAACGCTTCGATCACCTTGAGGCGCTTGCCAAGCTTTTTCGGCTTCAGTTCCGAAGTTGACTCTGCAATTTCCTGACGTAGGTCATCACGGATCGTCGGCAGATCCATACCCATCAGAATTTCGCGAATGGCTTCGGCACCGATACCTGCTGTGAAGCTGTCCGGACCAAACTCATCCAGCGCCTGATTGTACTGGTCTTCGGTCAGCAGCTGCATCTCGGTGAATGTCGTCACACCGGGCTCGATAACAATGTAGTTCTCGAAATAGAGAACCCGCTCGAGATCCTTGAGCGACATATCGAGCAGCAAGCCAATGCGGCTTGGCAAAGACTTCAGGAACCAGATGTGCGCAACCGGAGCCGCCAGATCGATATGGCCCATGCGTTCGCGACGCACTTTGGCCAGGGTCACCTGAACACCGCACTTCTCGCAGACGATGTCCTTGTACTTCATGCGCTTGTACTTGCCGCACAAGCACTCATAGTCTTTGATTGGGCCAAAGATCCGAGCACAGAACAGGCCGTCGCGTTCCGGCTTGAATGTGCGGTAGTTGATCGTCTCAGGCTTCTTAATTTCGCCGAATGACCAAGACAGTATATCGTCAGGGCTAGCGATAGAGATCTTGATCTGATCGAAAGACGGCAGCGTTTGCTGCTGCTTGAATAGGTTAGTGATCTCGTTCATTCGCTCTTCTCCTCAGCACGCGGTTGGGCGGGCCCCGTGCATCTCAGAACGACCGTGACAATCAGCGGTCGCTTCGCAACATGAACTGCAACAACAAGCTTCCCGGTGACACTTGGTGCAGTTGCAACTGAATCTCGTTAGCCTCTTGGCGTGAATTAGTGGCAGGCATCGGGCAATGGACTTGCCCGATCCATATCTGTGTCAATTAGATCACTCTGCCGCTGGCGGCAGCTGAGCACGCGGCTCCTCCTCGGCTTCATCCTCGATGGCATCTACTTCCGAATCGATCAGATCGACATGCATGCCAAGTGCACGCATTTCCTTGACCAAGACGTTAAAGCTCTCTGGAATTCCGGCCTCAAAGCCATCATCCCCACGGACAATCGATTCGTAAACCTTCGTCCGGCCGGCGACGTCATCCGACTTAACTGTCAACATCTCCTGGAGTGTGTAGGCGGCACCGTAAGCTTCCAGTGCCCAAACCTCCATCTCACCGAAGCGCTGACCACCGAACTGCGCCTTACCACCAAGCGGCTGTTGCGTAACAAGACTGTACGGACCGATCGAGCGGGCGTGGATCTTGTCATCAACAAGGTGGTGCAGCTTCAAGACGTACTTGTAGCCAACCGTGACCTTGCGATCGAACGGCTCGCCGGTTTGACCATCATGCAAAGTCACCTGTCCGCTTGAATCGAAACCAGCCTTCTCAAGCATGTCGACGATTTCAGGCTCACGGGCGCCGTCGAATACCGGGGTCGCGATAGGAACACCAGTTCGTAACTGCTCGCCAAGCTTACTGACCTCATCGTCATTCAGCTTGTTGATGCCGTCCTGGTCACCGTAGACCTTCTCAAGCGTTTTGCGCACTGGCGAGGTGTCATGGGTCTCATGATAAGTCGCCATCGCATCATCAATGATCCGGCCAAGCCCTCGACATGACCAACCAAGGTGCGTCTCAAGGATCTGCCCGACATTCATGCGGCTCGGAACGCCAAGCGGGTTGAGAACCACGTCAACAGGCGTGCCGTCCTCCAGGAATGGCATGTCCTCACGTGGCACGATCATCGACACGACGCCCTTGTTGCCGTGACGTCCGGCCATCTTGTCACCTGGCTGCAGCTTGCGCTTCACCGCAACGAACACCTTGACCATCTTCATCACGCCAGGTGGCAGCTCGTCACCACGCTGGAGCTTGTCGACCTTATCTACGAAACGACGCTCGAGACTCTTCTTGGCGTCTTCGTACTGCTTGTTGATCGCCTCGACTTCGCCTTGGGCCTTCTCGTCGGCCAGACCGATTTCCCACCACTGGCTGCGCGGGATATCGTCGAGGATCTCGTCGTCGATGCTGGTACCCTTACGAGCTCCGCGCGGCCCTTTGGCGACTTCTTTACCAAGCAAGGTATCGCGCAGACGACCGTAGACGTTGCGGTCCAGGATCTGCAGCTCGTCATCGCGGTCCTTCGCGAGGCTTTCGATTTCCTCGCGTTCGATCGCCATCGCACGCTCGTCCTTATCAACGCCGTGGCGATTGAAGACGCGCACCTCGACGATCGTACCGGCAACACCTGGCGGCAGACGAAGCGACGTATCACGAACATCAGAAGCCTTTTCACCGAAGATCGCGCGGAGCAGCTTTTCCTCCGGCGTCATCGGGCTCTCACCCTTCGGCGTGATCTTGCCGACCAGGATATCGCCAGGATGCACTTCGGCGCCGATATAGACGATGCCCGCTTCGTCGAGGTTCTTTAGGGCTTCTTCCGATACGTTCGGAATATCACGCGTGATTTCTTCCGGACCCAGCTTGGTATCGCGGGCCATCACTTCGAACTCTTCAATGTGGATCGAAGTGAAAACGTCCTCCGACACAACCCGCTCAGACAGCAGGATAGAATCTTCGAAGTTGTAGCCCATCCAAGGCATGAACGCGACGAGCACATTCTTACCAAGTGCCAGGTCGCCTAGGTCCGTGGAAGGACCATCGGCAACAATCTCGCCCTGGCTCACTCGGTCACCGACGTTCACCAGCGGGCGCTGGTTGATACAGGTGTTCTGGTTGGAACGCTGGAACTTGCGCAATCGATAGATGTCGACACCAGGCTTCGACGGATCGGTTTCCTCGGTCGCCCGGATAACGATACGCGTTGCATCCACCTGATCGACAACACCTGTCCGGCGTGCAGCAATCGCAGCACCAGAGTCGCGCGCAACAACTTCCTCCATGCCGGTCCCGACCAAAGGCGCCTCGGCCTTGATCAACGGCACAGCCTGACGCTGCATGTTCGAGCCCATCAGAGCGCGGTTGGCGTCGTCATTCTCCAGGAATGGAATAAGCGCTGCGGCAACGGAAACCAGCTGCTTCGGCGAAACGTCGATGTAGTCGACCTTTTCCTTTGGCACGAGCAGAACGTCACCCTGATAACGGCAGGTTGCCAGTTCACCGGTGAGGTTGCCTTGCTCATCAACGTCGGCATTGGCCTGAGCGACGTGGTGGCGCATCTCTTCCATGGCAGAAAGATAGACGACCTCGTCAGTGACTTTGCCATCGCGCACACGTCGGTACGGACTCTCAATGAAGCCATACTTGTTGACCCGGGCGAACGTCGCAAGTGAGTTAATCAGACCAATGTTCGGCCCTTCAGGCGTCTCAATCGGGCAGATCCGGCCATAGTGGGTCGGATGGACGTCGCGCACCTCGAAGCCAGCGCGTTCACGGGTCAGGCCGCCTGGTCCAAGTGCCGACAAGCGCCGCTTGTGCGTAATCTCGGACAACGGGTTCGTCTGGTCCATGAACTGAGACAGCTGCGAAGAACCGAAGAATTCGCGAACCGCTGCGGCGGCAGGCTTCGCGTTGATCAGATCTTGCGGCATCACCGTGTCGATATCGACCGAGCTCATACGCTCCTTGATCGCCCGCTCCATGCGCAGCAGGCCAACACGATACTGGTTCTCCATAAGCTCACCGACCGAGCGAACACGGCGGTTACCCAGGTGGTCGATATCATCGATATCGCCCTTGCCATCGCGCAAGTCGACGAGCGTCTTCACAACAGCCAGGATGTCTTCCTTGCGCAATGTACGCACGGTATCCTCGGCATCCAGGTCAAGGCGCATATTCATCTTAACCCGGCCAACCGCGGACAGGTCATAACGCTCCGGATCAAAGAACAAACCGTGGAACAGGTTTTCTCCAGCTTCCAGTGTCGGCGGTTCGCCCGGACGCATCACGCGATAGATGTCCATCAGCGCATCTTCACGCCCATTGGCTTTGTCGAGCTTGAGCGTATTGCGCATGAAAGCGCCAACCGTCACGTGGTCAATATCGAGAATATCGAATTGCTTGACCTTCTGGTCCTTCAACTCGGCTAGAAGTTCAGCCTCAACCTCATCAGCAGCCTCGCCGTGGATACGACCATCGCTCATATCCACGATGTCTTCGGCGAGATAGGTACCTGCCAGTTCTTCTGAAGTGACAAGGATCTCTTTCAGACCGTTCTCAGCCAGCTCACGTGCTTTACGAGCTGTAATCTTCTCGCCTGCTTTAGCGACGACTTCGCCCGTCTTCGCATCAACCAGATCCGTCGACGGCGCAGTGCCACGCCACTTCTCACGCACGAAAGGCATACGCCAACCGCGCTTTGAGTCCTTGATCGTGATCTTGTCGTAGAACGTCTCGAGAATCTCTTCGTCATTCAGACCGAGCGCATAGAGCAGCGTTGTCACCGGAATCTTACGGCGACGGTCGATACGAACGTAGACGATGTCCTTGGCATCAAACTCAAAGTCCAGCCAGGAGCCGCGGTACGGAATTATCCGTGCCGCGAACAACAACTTGCCAGACGCGTGGGTCTTGCCGCGGTCGTGATCAAAAAACACACCCGGCGAACGGTGCATCTGGCTGACGATAACACGCTCGGTACCGTTGATCACGAACGTACCGTTGGTCGTCATCAGCGGCATGTCGCCCATGTAGACATCCTGCTCCTTCATGTCCTTGACGGATCGGGAGCCAGTCTCTTCGTTGATATCAAAGACGATCAGGCGCAATTTGACTTTTAGCGGGGCCGAATAGGTCATATCCCGCTGCATGCACTCTTCGACATCATACTTCGGCGGGTCGAATTCGTAGTGCACGAACTCAAGCGTCGAACGGCCGGAGAAATCAGAAATCGGGAAAACCGACTTAAAAACCGCTTGTAGACCAACGTCTGGCCGGCCGCCCTCAGGCTCCCGCACCATCAAGAAATCATCGTAAGAACTCTTCTGAACCTCGATAAGATTCGGCATCCGCGCAACTTCGCGAATTCCACCAAACTTTTTCCGGATACGATTGCGACCAGTGAAAGTTTCGGCCATGTGGGCTCCTCATCCTGTTCGCGGGTTGGCTGGCGCCCGCGCTGCAAGGGTGCTGCGTCCGCTTCTAGTCAACTCGCAGAGCAGATAACGGCTGCACCACTATCCACCTGCGAAGAAACGGCTCACCAAGAAACCCGCTGCTCTATAAAAGCGGAGCGGATACCTTGGAAAACCGTACCGAACTCTATAACTCCAACGCCCGACGGGGCTGGCCAGCACAACTGACCAGCTCCCGGTTTGTTCGCTGTTAGGTCAGCTCGACAGTTGCGCCGACTTCTTCCAGCTTCTTCTTGATTTCCTCTGCTTCGTCCTTTGGCACGTCTTCCTTGACCGCCTTGTCGCCGGCTTCTACCAGCTCCTTGGCTTCCTTCAGGCCGAGGCCGGTGATGCCACGAACCTCTTTAATGACGTTGATTTTCTTGTCACCTGCAGACTTCAGAATGACAGTGAACTCTGTCTTTTCTTCAGCTGGAGCTGCACCTGCAGCTGCGGCGCCTGGAGCAGCGGCAACAGCCACAGCTGCTGACGCAGAAACGCCCCACTTCTCTTCCAGCATCTTGGCAAGCTCAGCTGCTTCAAGAACGGTCAAGCTGGAAAGGTCATCAGCGATTTTTGCTAGATCAGTCATGTTATCTCAGTCCTATATGTTTGGTCTCTTCGATGGGATATGCAGCGTCTGCAGTCCCAGAATGAAAGTTCGACGGATGTGCCAGCCTAAGCTGCCTCGTCCTGTGAGGCCTTGGCTTGGATGACACGGGCCAGTTGCCCACCCGGCTCGTTGAGTATGCGGGCGATTTTCGTTGCCGGTGCCTGGATAAGGCCGACAAGAGTGCCACGCAGTTCATCAAGCGAGGGCAGTTCAGCGAGCGCCTTGATGGCATTGGCATCCAGTGCACTGTTACCCATGGCGCCACCTAGGATCACGAGTTTCTCGTTCTCCTTGGCGTATCCAACGGCAACTTTTGCAGCAGCGACAGGGTCTTCAGAATATGAAAGGCACGTTGGGCCTTTGAACAAATCTGAAATGCCAACTGCAGGTGTGTCCTGGAGCGCAATTTTTGCCAGTCTATTCTTCGCCACTTTGACGTGTCCGCCGGCAGCTCGCATACGATCGCGAAAATCCGACATCTGGGCGACGGAAAGACCAGCATAATGGCTCACAACAATCACGCCCGTGTTCTGAAACACGTCGTGGAGTTGTGATACGAGCTCGCTTTTTGCAGCTCTGTCCACTTGCTCTCTCCTTCAAATGTAAGTCGCGAGATGCGGCTTACGGGTTGCACCATGCCAAACCGCTTAAAAGCAATTTGACGTTTGACCTGTCCTCGCCGTGCAAAGGAGATCCTCTGGCACGGTGCGACCCACGAAGGCCCAAATCAAAACCGGCTAAACCGGCCTGACTGATCTCGCGTCTCATGCAGACCCGCTTCATTTGCGAATTAAGCCGGCTTCTCAGGCGAACCATCGTCGCCGGCATCTGCAATCTCGGACAGGCATGGACCTTCGCCAAGCGGCTCTGGTCCTGCCTCCGGGCACCAGGCCCGGAACTCTGCGGCAGACCGGCTCTCGTCCAAGCCAGCCCGCCAAAATTCTAGGTCAAACCGCTTGCAATCGTTCCGTGGTCAACTTTGACACCCGGTCCCATGGTGGATTTAATCGCAACCCGCTTGATGTAGGTTCCTTTGGCTCCGGACGGCTTGGCCCGATTAACAGCCTCGACAAAGGCCTTAATGTTCTCGGCCAACTGCTCCTCGGAGAAGCTCACTTTGCCAACACCGGCATGAATGATACCAGCCTTCTCGACACGGAACTCGATTGAGCCACCCTTGGCACCTTTGACAGCGTCGGCGACATCCATTGTAACCGTGCCAACACGCGGGTTCGGCATGAGGCCGCGGGGACCAAGCACTTTGCCGAGCCGACCAACAAGGCCCATCATGTCTGGTGTTGCAATGCATCGATCGAAGTTGATGTTGCCCTTCTGAACTTCCTCAACCAAATCCTCTGCGCCAACGACATCTGCACCAGCCGCGGTCGCCTCTTCTGCCTTTGGTCCACGTGCAAAAACAGCGACCCGGACAGAACGGCCTGAGCCATTCGGCAGATTGCACACGCCGCGCACCATCTGGTCTGCATGCTTCGGATCAACACCAAGGTTCATCGCGATATCGACTGTCTCATCGAACTTCGCCTTGGCACCGTCCTTTACGGCCTTGACCGCTTCCGACAGATCGTACTGCTTACTGCGATCGACTGACTCACGCGCTGAACGAATTCTCTTACCTGAATTTGCCATATGCCCTACTCCGATACCTCAAGGCCCATGGAACGGGCAGAACCAGCAATGATGCGAGCAGCCTGGTCGACGTCTGTCGTATTAAGGTCAGCCATTTTCGCTTCAGCGATCTCGCGAACCTGAGCCATTGTCACTTTGCCAGCCACGGTTCGGCCAGGCTCTTGGCTACCGGAGTTGATTTTGGCTGCCTTCTTCAAAAAGAATGACGCGGGTGGCGTCTTCATATTGAACGTGAAGGACTTATCAGCAAACACAGTGATCTTCACAGGGATCGGTGTGCCCTGCTCCATGTCCTTCGTCTTGGCATTGAACGCCTTGCAGAATTCCATGATATTGACGCCGCGTTGACCCAAAGCAGGACCAATCGGCGGCGACGGATTGGCCTGACCTGCAGGAACCTGCAGACTGATATAGCCGTCAATCTTCTTTGCCATTTCTTTCCCCTAATGAGGTGCTAACGAAAACGAGCAAGCACTTGCTTCCTCTGGGTTTGCGGTTTGCGGACTGGCAATGTCCTCCCGCAGCTTCGCGACTTGATCGAATACCAGATCCAAACAAGTCACCATGAACAGCCCAATCCGATCTGGAACACGGGCCCGAACTCATAACTTTTAAAAGCCCTCTATGAGACCTTCTCCACCTGCCCAAACTCCAATTCGACCGGCGTCGGACGGCCGAAGATCGACACAGCTACCTTGAGGCGCGCCCGCTCCTCATCAACCTCTTCGACATGACCGGAGAACGAAGCAAATGGGCCTTCCGCCACTCGGACCTGCTCACCGACATCAAAAGTAATCATCGGCTTAGGCCGCTCAACGCCTTCCTCGACCTGGTTCAGTATGCGCGCCGCCTCATCGTCTGAGATCGGCATCGCCTTGTTGTCGGCACCAAGGAACCCAGTCACTTTGGGTGTGTTCTTGATCAACAAAAAACCCGGATCCGTCATTTCCATCTTTACCAGCACGTAGCCTGGCAAAAACTTGCGTTCCGCCTGCACCTTTCGCCCACGACGCACCTCGACGACTTCTTCAGTCGGCACGACGACGTCTTCAAACAGGTGCTCAAGCCCTGCCTGCTTTGCCCGCTCCTTGATCGCATCGGCGACTTTGCGCTCAAAGTTTGTATAGGCGTGCACAATGTACCAGCGCTTCGCCATAGATTCGCTCACCCGTTCTTCGCTTGCACCTGACGCACTACCTACCGGCCAAGACCCAAAATTAATGAAACCAAGTAACCCAACAGCTGATCAGCAAGCATAAAGAACAGCGCTGACAGCACGACCATGATGACAACGGCAATCGTTGTTACAGTCGTCTCTTTACGCGTCGGCCAAGTAACCTTTGAGGTCTCCTGCCGAACTTCCTGAGCGAACTCGAATGGGTTTTTCGCCATCTTTGACCTTATATTTCACCCTTCATGCACACCGACATCTGCCGATACGAACACTTCGCCCAATCCCCATCCGTCATGCACACGATGGCAGGGGCAGCAGGATTCGAACCCGCGACCTACGGTTTTGGAGACCGTCGCTCTACCAACTGAGCTATACCCCTTCGATATCCTGTGCTGCGGGTCAATCAAATCGCCCGTCATTACGGAAATCTGCAAAACCGAAAATCGAGCCAGCATCCACCACCCCGACATCGTTGCTAATGCGCCAATGTCAAGTTGCAGCTGCCCTCACGGCCCGATTAACTCGCAGAAGACGACCTCTTAGCGCATTACAAAGAGCTTGTCACACTTTTTTTCTTGACTTTGACTTTTTTTCTTCGAGTCGCGAATGCCTCGAACAAAACAGCAACATTAACTACTAAACGGAGCTCTCGGCACCAGTTGGATAGTTGGCTCAAATGGGATCATGATTGATCCCTCCAGTTTTCCAGTGGGCTGGAAGCAACCCAGAAACAACGCGAAGACACCGGCACCGCGTGAACTGCGGTGTTCCGCAGTTCACCATTTTAGTCTGTCGGTGCCTCATCGCTTGAGTAAGGCGACGGCCCGGCGACACTACTCGCTAATAGATGCGACGACACCGGCACCGTGTGAACTGCGGTGTTCCGCAGTTCACCATCTTAAGTCTGTCGGTGCCTCAACGCTTGAGTGAGGCGACGGCCCGGCGACACTACTCGCTAATAGATGCGACGACACCAGCACCGACGGTGCGGCCACCTTCACGGATTGCGAAGCGGAGTTTCTCCTCCATCGCAATCGGCTGGATCAGCTCGACGTCCATCGTCACATTGTCACCAGGCATCACCATTTCCGTGCCTTCCGGCAGCGTCACAACACCCGTCACATCAGTCGTACGGAAGTAGAACTGAGGACGGTAGTTGGTGAAGAACGGCGTATGGCGGCCACCTTCTTCCTTTGTCAGGATGTAGGCTTCAGCCTTGAACTTCTTGTGCGGCTTCACAGTGCCAGGCTTGCAAAGAACCTGACCACGCTCAACCTCTTCACGGCCGACACCACGCACCAGCGCACCAATGTTGTCGCCAGCTTCACCTTCGTCCAGAAGCTTGCGGAACATCTCGACACCGGTCACCGTCGTCTTGCCGATCTCTTCCTTGATGCCGACAATCTCGACTTCTTCACCGACCTTGATGATGCCGCGCTCAACACGACCCGTCACAACAGTACCCCGGCCAGAGATCGAGAACACGTCTTCGATCGGCATCAGGAATGGCTGGTCCTTCGGACGGTCAGGTGTCGGAATGTACTGGTCAACTTCGTCCATCAACTTCAGGACGGCTCCCTTACCGATGGATTCTTCACGGTCTTCCAGCGCGCACAGGGCAGAACCCTTCACAACCGGAATGTCATCGCCTGGGAATTCGTAGCTGTCGAGCAGCTCCCGCACTTCCATCTCGACCAGTTCAAGCAGTTCTTCGTCGTCAACCTGGTCGACCTTGTTCATGAACACAACCAGTGCCGGAACACCGACCTGACGTGCCAGCAGGATGTGCTCGCGGGTCTGTGGCATTGGACCGTCGGCAGCAGACACAACCAGGATTGCGCCGTCCATCTGGGCGGCACCGGTGATCATGTTCTTGACGTAGTCGGCGTGGCCTGGGCAGTCGACGTGCGCGTAGTGGCGGTTGTCGGTTTCGTACTCAACGTGGGCCGTCGAGATCGTGATGCCCCGCTCACGCTCTTCCGGCGCCTTGTCGATGTTTTCATAAGCAGAAAACTCAGCCTGGCCCTTTTCAGCCAGAACCTTCGTGATCGCAGCCGTCAAAGACGTCTTGCCGTGATCAACGTGACCAATCGTGCCGATGTTCACGTGCGGCTTATTTCGTTCAAACTTTGCCTTCGCCATTCAAATCAATCCCTTCCGGTATGGTCGAAATTCGTATGTCCTCGGCGCAGCCTGCCTGACGCGGGCGCACACGGGAATCTGAACCGTCCGTCTAAGGCCTGCCGTTCGCCATTTCAAGTGGTATCGCCATGTATGGAGTACAGCTGGGGCGCGGCGAAATATCGTCGGCGATCCCGTCAACTGTCGCATCGCCGTCCGAATTGAAACGAGCAAACCGTAAAGGATCTAAGCCAGGACAAAACAATATGTTGGAGCGGGTGATGGGAATCGAACCCACGTCTTCAGCTTGGAAGGCTGCGGCTCTACCATTGAGCTACACCCGCATCATCTCCTGCTCACTGCAGCTGGTGGAGGGAGTTGGATTCGAACCAACGTAGGCATAGCCAACGGGTTTACAGCCCGTCCCCTTTAGCCACTCGGGCATCCCTCCGGTGCAGTGCACGCTCCGCCGCCATCAGCCGCGACGAATAAAGCCCCGATGTCGCCAACGGGGCCGGAACCCGTGTATATCTCGCCGCAGCCGGCTAATGTCAATGGTCAATCGATTCACCGGTCGCAAAAATTGCTAGTCGAAGGACCGCCGCGCAATGGCTCAGCCAACGAAGAAACCAGCCACACGCACCTTCCGAGGACGCTCTGCGCAGACTGCAGGCATGAGGCGCGAAGGCAAACCATGGAAGAGCGGCCTAGATGACGACGACCGGCACCTGATATATGGCGTGCACTCCACGTTGGCGGCCCTGTCCAACCCAAATCGTCAGATCGATGAGTTGTATCTCACGCTCAATGCGGAAAATCGGATCAAAGAGACATTGAACGCTGCTGGTCTCTCAGTTCAACGGGTCACACCAAAGGAGCTGGACAAGCGTTTGGGGGCCGACACTGTGCATCAGGGCGCCCTCGCTGTCTGCCAACCGCTCCCTGAAGTAACACTACCATCGTTGCTTGCAACTGCCCAAAAGAACGGCCAGCCGATCCTGGTGCTGGACCAAATTACCGACCCGCATAATGTCGGAGCGGTGTTACGATCTGCAGCTGCATTCGGCGTATCGGGCTTGGTGATGACACGCAGGCACAGCCCGCCCTTATCCGGGGCACTCGCCAAAGTCGCCTCAGGCGCACTCGAAGTCGTACCAATCTGCCTCATTCAGAACTTAGTGCGCACTCTGGTCGAAATCTCTGACAACGAAATTCCGATTGTCGGTCTGGATAGTGATGCCCCGGCGGACCTAGTCGACGCACTTAAGCCGGCACCGGCAGCGATTGTACTAGGCGCCGAAGGCAAAGGTCTCCGTCAATCGACCCGCGAGGCCTGTACCACCCTTGCGCGCATCACCGCGCAAGGCACAATCGCAAGTCTGAATGTATCCAACGCAGCTGCTATTGCCCTTCACGTACACGCCTTGACCAGGCAAGGGCGACTGACCTGAGCTTCGTGCTCACGCGATCCAACAACGGGCTGACAAGACCGTGCGTCCGTAGCTGCAGCGGGCTCATATCGGCCGCAAGCGCTCGCCCGTGAAAGTGCCAGAACACCATCAAGAGCAACGGGAAGCCAATCGCAACGTTGACCGTCTGAACCGGTATGATCATCGTGGGCAGAAGGAACAGGGCGCACACCAGAAATCGCTCTCGGTCGCTCTTAAGACCGCCATCCTGGATAACAAACGCAAGTACCGTCGCAATTGGCAATGCCAGATCGTAACTGAGTGCATAAGGCGAGACTATTGATGTTGCGAGCGCCAGCAAGGCCAGCCGCAAACGATAGTCGCTGGTTCCGGCCAAGTGCCACAACGCCATGGCCGCAACCGGCAAGGCGATAACCAACTGGAATGCACTACTCACTGGAGCCGGAGCACCCAGGAACCAGGCAAAAATGTACGGCGTATGACTGAGCCAGCTTACTGGACCAGTCGGGTCTTCGAGATACATCGCCTGCACCCGCAGCGTCTCGGTAAGGAAGCCATGCCATGGACCAGTTCCAAACAGCAAGACTGAAGCCGCAATGAGTGCAACCGTGACGACCGTTGCCGTCCAGAACGCGCGCCAGGCGCCAAGAATAACTAATGCGAATGGGATCAACAGACCGATCTGCGGCTTGACCGTTAAAAGACCAAACAGGAGTCCTGCCAACATCGGCCGTCGGTCCAACATCAGGAAACCGGCGATAAACATAAGAGCTGAGTAGCCTCCGTTCTGCGCCAATCCAATATTGACAATCATTACTGGACTAAGGGCCAACGCGACGGTCCATTTCCACTCACCACGCTTTGGCGAACGCATCATAACTGCGAACCAAAACGCCACCACGCCTCCAAGAACCCAAAACGGCGCAACGGCCCAGAATGGCAGCGCTGCCAGCGGTGCGATTAACACCTGCATCGTTGGTGGATAGGACATGTTGGCAAAGAGCTCGTGCGGTGCGAACCAGGTCTTCACGATCTCCCAATAGGCGACAATGTCGTAAGCGACTTCGGCCCGTCCCTCCAAGGCCAAACGGGAGGCCGTCCAGATCTTCATGAAGTCTTGCGCAATGTAGTTTGTGCCGGGATCCACGAGATCAGCATTGGGCATATACATGCGCCAATAGACCAGGGCACTCAACGGCAACGTAAGGACAAAGAACCGGATCAGCGTCTGCTTGAAATCTAGCATTTGAGAGGGCAAACCACGCGTGTGACAATAACTATGGGTTTCAGCCAAGCTACCGAAAATTGCTTTGGATCTTGTTAAACATGATGGTCTGCGGGACAAGAAATTGGCGGCAAAACACTCAGCCCCTGAAGCGTTCCAGTGGCGGTTGCTGGTCGGAAGCGCTTCTCGCAGACCGGACCCTACCTCGCAGTGCCCGAAATACTGGGGACACACCAGTGCAACGGTAGCTGACGCCTCCAGAACAGCTACCGGCTAAATCTCAAATGTGTATCGACACGGGTTTAAACATTGGGACCTTAGTCGCAGTAAAGCGGGCGCCAACACTTCCGATAGCTGCGACGGCAAACATAGTCACCATACCGGTCATGCCAACAGCCGCCCCGCACCCAACGACACCGGCGCGGTCCGCGGTAACACTCTGCATCATGGTAATGGCGACCGCGTGAGTTGGCATAGGCACCCAGAATGCCCAGTGTGATAATCCCGGCTGCTACACCCGCAGCAACACGTCCCCCGCGGCCAGCCTCTGCAGGCTGCATGTGTACCATGACAAAACCACACGCGAGTATTGCTGCCAAAAGACCGTGATTGATGCGCTGAAGCATTCGTCCTCTCCCCAGGTAGCCCCGCAACACAAAAAAGAGTGCTCGCTCTCGCTAAGCACTCCTTGTGTCGCAAACCGGTACTGAATGGGGCATGAACGAGACGGCCTAAGACCTCGATTGTGTCAGAAGCCCAATGATCTGCCAGCTGCCCCAACTGCCGGGGTCAGCCAATTACCACTGCCAAACGCGGTGGCGACCGTGATGGCGCTTGTGCCATTGACGGTGATGGTAGTGCTTCTTGTAGTAACCCCAAGCCGGATAGTACTTCGGCGCTTTGATGCCACGACGACGGCGCACGAGGTGTGCCGGACGCCAATAATGAGACTTGTAATAAGGATAATAGCCCCGAGGCTCATAACGATAGGCGTATGGATCGGCGCCATGAGCGGAATGGTATGATCTATGTGCAGTTGCTGTCTGGGGCAGCAAGGCCATCATCGCGACAATCGCGACAACCAGGGCTGCCAACTTCTTCCAATGCATTGCTAACTCCCGATACGCTGGTTCAGACGTCTTAGTAACATACCACAACAAAAAATAAGGAATTGCTAAGCAAACCGAGAGAAACTGCAATCTTTATTCTGCTGGCTGATCATAAACTGAGCTAATCAAAAACTCGCAAGAGCGGCAACAGTGTCTGCGCTCAGATCCAGTTGACAAAGTGGTTCTTACAGCGACGCCGCGTAACCAATTGGTAATGGCTCAGTGTTGTCGCGTGCACCTCGCATAAAAACAGAAGTGAACGATCACTCATTTTGGGATGCCCGAACATTTGTGCGTAGTTCGAGGCAAAAGCCGCCCCGCAACCAGTTCATCAATGCGCCGAAGAAGGAAGCATCCGAGATAGGCTTTCGACTGAAGCGCGATGGCGAGTTGTGGCAGGCCCTCTTAGCGAGCAGGCTGGCGTTTGCTGCAACAGCAGTCTTCAGCTTCACGATCAACCTGTTAATGCTGACAGGTCCCCTGTTCATGTTGCAGGTCTACGATCGCGTTATGACCTCCGGGTCCATCCCGACCCTGGTTGCACTATCTATACTCACCGCCAGCCTATACGCTGTTATTGGACTCTTGGAACTAGTCCGCTCGCGAGTCGTAGTCCGCATCGGTATGGATTTTGATCGGCGGGTTACAGATCGGGTGTTCAACGCATCTCTTCGTCGGAGCGTCACAGAGTCGAGCTTCTCAACGACCATTCTTCGCGAACTCGATAGCATCCGCCAGTTTATTGCAGGACCAGGGCCAATCACATTGTTTGATGCACCGTGGACTCCAGTCTATCTATTGGTGATATTCTTGATGCATTGGTCGCTTGGCACCGCTGCAACATTAGGCGCAGCAGTTCTGATAGGTCTCGCAGTCGTCAGCGAGCGTATGAGCCGAAGTGCGATCATAGAGGCTGGCAAAGGCATAGCCATCGCTGAGACTGGCCAACGCAACGCTGAGGCGCTTACAGCCATGGGTATGCAGTCAGCCTACCGTCGGCGCTGGCAGTCAACCAACAGCGATGCGTTGTTCTGGCAGCTCCTGGCAGCGGATCGGCTGGGCACGTTTCAATCGATAACAAAATCGCTCCGGCTTGGCTTGCAATCTTTGATGCTGGCGATCGGCGCCGCATTGGCGCTCAACAATGAGATCACCGCCCGCACGATCGTTGCGGCCACAATCATCTTTGGTCGCGCACTTGCACCAGTTGAGCAAGCCATAGGTCATTGGCGCAACCTCCAGCGTGCCATTCAGGGTTACTTCAAGCTCGATGGTTTACTGCGAACAACACCCGAGCCAAGCCAGCGCACAGAGCTGCCAAAACCCGCGGGTCATCTTTCAGTCAGCGATCTCTGCGTTACCGCACCAAACGGCCGTCGTACCATTCTTAACAACCTGAAATTCGAAGTCGCGCCAGGTCAGATGTGCGCTGTCATAGGACCATCGGCATCGGGCAAGTCAACCCTTGCGCGGGCCCTCGTCGGCCTCTGGCCTCCAGCCAAGGGAAGCGTTCGCATTGATGGTGCTCGCCTCGATCAGTGGGACCAGGAAGCGCTCGGCGAGCACATTGGCTATCTACCACAAAGTGTCGAACTGTTTGCCGGCTCGGTCAGGGAAAACATAGCGCGATTTCGCGCTGACGTGACTGATGATCATGTGATCGCCGCCGCCAAAGATGCTCACTCCCACGATCTCATCCTGAACCTACCGCAGGGCTACGAGACGCAACTCGGCTCGTTCGCAACCCACCTATCAGCCGGTCAACGTCAACGCCTTGCTCTTGCGCGCGCGCTATTCGGTTCGCCACGCCTAGTGGTGCTAGATGAACCCAACGCAAACCTCGACCGCATCGGCGATGATGCCCTAGATGCTGCCATTGATGACATGCGCGCAGACGGCAAAGCGATCATCCTCGTCTCACACCGGGTCCAGGCCATTGGCAAGGCTGACCTCCTCCTGTTCATCGACCGCGGAGTTCAGCGTGCATTCGGCCCGCGACAGGAAGTCATGAAAATGCTCCAGAGCGGCCAGACCAACGCAGACGGCCCGAACATCGGCCGCAGGAAGACGGACTTAACTGATGCCTGACGTGCACACACAAAGTGTCGGAGGGCCGAATTTAGAGACGGGTCAGACCCTTTCGGCAGACGCTGCGCCTTGGATCAGACTTGGCATGCGCACGGTCTTAGGCCTGATAGCCGGTCTGATCATCTTCGGCGGCATCGTCTCGATCAACGGCGCCGTAGTGGCAACCGGCACTGTGACCGTTGAGAACAACTACAAGACAGTGCAACATCCTGATGGCGGTATAGTCGCGCACATCCACGTCCGCAACGGCGAGCTCGTGAAGGTCGGTCAGGAGTTGGTGACCCTCGATGAAACCGAAGATCGTGCCAATCTTTCCATTGTTGAAAGCCGCATCCTGAGCCGGCAAATCGAACTGGCCCGGCTGAAAGCAGAGCGCGATCGAAAGCAAAACTTTGAAATTCCGAAAGACGTCAAATCTATCGCGTCGGAGCTGCGCCTAACATCAACGGTGTCATCACAACGCGCGTTGTTCGAAGCGCGACTGCAAAGCCGTACGGGTGAGCAGAAACTCCTGACCCAGCGCATCGAACAACTCACCGCACAATTGACTGGTCTGCAGGCTCAGCTGGGCTCTCGCAAAGCCGAACGCGACCTCACTCAGACCGATCTTGCAGCTGTCAAATCGCTATTCGACAAGGGATTTGCCAATCGCCAACGCCTCACCTCTTTGGCACGTGATGCCGCGCGACTGGAGGGTGACGTTGGCCGCCTGCTCGCAGATGTCGTCCGCATTCAGGTAGCCCTGACCGAAGCCCAACTCCAGAAAGTCCAAAGCGAAAAGGCATTCACTGAATCGGTCGTCGATGAATTGCAAAAGATAGTAGCTGATCTGAGTGAGTTGAAGGAGAACCGAACCAAGCTTAGACAAAAACTGAACCGCACGATTGTGCGCAGTCCATACAGCGGACGCGTTCATGCGCTGCAGATCCACACCCAGGGTGGGGTGATCAAGCCGGCAAGCTCGATCATGCACATTATCCCCGACGATGAGCGGCTGGTGATTGAGGCGCGTGTTCCACCTCAACAGATCGACCGCGTCCGCCAGGGCTCATCAGCAGGTATTCGATTTCCCGCATTCAACGCGAGATTGACGCCGCGCCTTGCAGGCAAGGTGGTCACCGTCTCTCCGGCACAGATTAACGACCAGCAAGGGGAAACCTACTTCACTGCCCTGGTCGAGATTCCCGCAGCTGAGTTTGGCAAAATCCCAAACGAGCACCGTCTAATCCCGGGCATGCCGGCAGAGATCTATATCGAGACAGCCCCCCGATCGATCCTGAGCTATTTCCTGAAGCCCCTGGTCGACGCAATGTTCCCAGCCTTTCGTGAAATCTAGGCTGTGGCGCGCAATTCTGGCCCACGTTGGTAGCCTGTACGCGACCGAGCATCACGCAAGCTGCAAATCGGCGAACCTTTTGTAAATCCCATTGAGCTTGATCAGCTCATCATGTTGACCACGTTCGACAATACGCCCCCGATCCACCACGAGAATCAAATCAGCGTCTTGCGCTGTCGCCAGCCGATGCGAAATGACTAACGTGGTGCGTCCCTGCATGGCATTGCGCAGCCCTTTTGCGATCGCAGCTTCGCTCTCCGCATCGAGAGCGCTGGTAGCCTCATCAAGCAGCAAAATGGGTCGCTCTCGCAGAACGGCACGCGCAATCGCCAAGCGTTGGCGCTGGCCGCCCGAGAGTTGCACGCCCCGTTCTCCCAGACGCGTATCGTAACCATCGGCAAACTCGGAAATGAAGCCATGCGCGTTGGCAATTTTGGCAGCCTCCAAGATATCTTCATGCGTTGCAGACGGAATGCCGTAACGGATGTTTTCTTCAACGGTGTCCGCAAAAATATCGATCTCTTGCGGGACGACCGCAATACGATCTCGGAGTTCTTTCAGCCGCACACGAGAGATGTCGGCGCCATCAACCCGAATGGTCCCTTCAATCGGGTCATAAAATCGTAGCAAGAGACTGAACACGCTGGTTTTGCCGGCGCCGGACGGTCCGACGAAAGCAACCTTTTGACCAGGGAGTGCTTCAAATGACATACCCGAAACAGCCGGTTTGTCATGACTGCCTTTGTAGCCGAGGCTCACGTTCTCAAACCTAATGTGGCCTTCGCTTGGGACCGGCATCGCTATTGGCTGAGCCACTTCAACGACAGTCGGTTGGGCATCAAGCAGTTCACTTAGTCGTTCCGCGGCTCCAGCTGACTGCTGCACCTCTCCCCAAACCTCGGAGAGTTGGCCTATCGAGCCACCAACAAACATGGCATAGAGAACAAACTGGCCCAGACGGCCACCACTCAGCTCGCCCTCGATCACCATCCAGGCGCCAAGCCACAAAACCAGAATAATACACGTTGTCACCAGGAACATTGCCAGTGCAGTCAGTCCGGCGCGCGAAAGCAATCGCGATCTCGCCGCCTCGAAGGCATCCTCCACGGCCCCTGCGTACCGATCACTCACCACGCTCTCACTGGTGAAGGATTGCATTGTTCGAACTGCACCAAGATTTTCCGCGGCATAAGCTGAGGCATCGGCAAGGCGGTCCTGAGCAGACCGCGACAGGCGGCGCACAACGCGTCCGAACCCGACGATCGGGACAAGAATGATCGGGATCGCGACGAGGACCAGCAGCGAAAGCTGGACACTCGTCACGAACATCATGATTAGGGCGCCGACGGTCATAATCGTAGACCGCACCGCCTGACTGATCGCGACCCCGGCTGCCGACTTAATCTGCGTTGTATCTGCCGTCAGGCGGCTCATCACCTCGCCGGAGTGAACATTATCGAAGTAGCCCGGACCGAGTTTCGCTAAATGCCGGAAGACATCAGCTCGCAGCTCCGCAACAACACGCTCACCAAGCCAGTTCACACAGTAAAACCGCAACGCACTTGCGGCAGCCAGAACCCCACCAATAAAGATCAGCATCAAGAAGTAATGCGCAATAAATGTCTCGCCGCCCGCGGCAAAGCCATTGTCGATCATCCGGCGCACAGCAAGAGGTATCGCCAGCATCATGGCCGCGGCAATAATGAGCGCAATTCCTGCCGTAATCAGCATCGATCGATGTGGCAGAAGATAAGGCAGTAGGCGCAAGAGTGGTTTGAGATCCGGGCGTTTTTCACCCTGCTCCACCGTCGATTGCCCCTCGCCAGAGGACGTAGCCCGCGCATTGCCATGCGTGCTCTTCGCAGCTTCGACCTGGCCGGGGTGCCCGCTTTCTAACGTCAATTTAACCGTCCTTCCGGCAATCCTTCGGCGCACGCGGTGGGTTGCGCCAAGCGTTCCCTGGGCCGAATTTGTCATACGCCGCGATACGACACACTCCGAAATTCCGACGCTGCGACGCTGAGGAGCTGTTACAGCTTGCTACAACCAACAAAATTCGTTATGACCCAGCCAGAATTTTCCAGAAAACCAAGGTTCGGCAGGGCTTAGGCCTGGCGTTACCCAATTAATCTCCGGATGAGAACTATGAAGCGTGATCCAGATCTCCACCCAGATTACCACCAGATCAAGGTCGTCATGACGGACGGAACGGAATTCGTCACCTATTCAACATATGGCAGTGAAGGTGATACGCTACAGTTGGATATTGATCCAACTTCACATCCAGCCTGGACCGGTGGTGACCAGCGTTTGACCGACCGCGGCGGCCGTCTATCTCGCTTTAAGAAGAAGTTCGAAGGCCTATTCTAGACCGTTTCGCAGCTACGAGACGTCAGATGTTTGTGAGCGCCGCGCATTTACTTGCGCGGCGTTTTCTCTTTTGACGACCGAATTGAGCTGGGCGCATCCCATTACCAGTCGGCCGTGCGCTGTCCGCACCCAAAAATGGCTGACGGCTTCGCGCACCATTTGCGCCAGGATCACTTTGGGTTTGCGAAGGCGTCTTCCAGCTTGCGAAGATGCTCGTTGACCGGGTTCCGTGCTGCTGCGATGACGTCCTCTTCATTCGCGCGCATCGCAAGGTCAAGCTGGGTGATGCGGTCACTCAATGAGAAACTTGAGATGATCAGATCCTGCAGGCCATCTGGCAAATCCTCGAAGAATTTGATGTGAGCAGGACGTCCGAATGGGCGCAACTTGACGTTTTCGCGCTTGGCGAGCGCCTCTTCCTCGGTGATATCACCATCTTTGAGGGAGCGTTGCACCAACAGCCAGGTTGCCAGATCAAGCAACCTCGTTGTTAAGCGCATGCTTTCCGTCGCGTAGACAACTGAAACCGGCGGGCGCAGCCCCTTGGCTTGCTCACGACCAGCGCCGTCCAAATATTCGGCTGTCTTCTCAACAAGCTGCATCCCCTCGCGGAAGATTGCATCGAACTGCGTGGAGCGTGCAAACTTCTCTCCGAAGACAATTGCAAACCCTTCGTTTTCCGCTGAACCTGACACCGACATCTCGCTACTTACGCCTCACACAGACACACAAATTTACAGACTTCCATCTATCTACAATTCAATCATAGACTGTTCTAGTTAATAACTCGTCCCAAATTGAGATAAAGGATGGCCACAATCAGTCATCTCGCAAAAAAAAGGCCGCTCGGGGAGAGCGGCCTAAAAGTAGACAGGGAGGCGTCAAACAGAGTGGGCAAATGCCACTCGAAATCCAGAAGACTGGATGCACGTAACCTACACTTGCCATGACTAAGAAAGACTTAATGGCAAACAAGTTATTTCCGACTGTCCCTTAACTCTTTTGCTCTCAGTCAGCGCCAGCCGGTCGTTAAGATTTGAACACCGAAGCAGCCTGCGCTCCAATCGCCTTCTTGCGTTCGATCTCGGCCTTCACGCGAACAATCTCTTGTTCCAGATTGCTCACCAGGTGTTGAAGTTCATCGACCGACATGCGCTCAAGGTTCTGGCCGATCACGGCTGCATCGCTCTTGGGCTTCGCGACATCATCCCAATCCATTATAGCTGCTCCTTACCAACCCGTGAGCAGACTATAAGAGATCTACCATTCGAGTGCACGCATCGCGGCAATCGGCAACGTGTGCTCATAACCCTCAAACACTTCGGCCACAGTGGCTTGATCGAACGTGGAACCGCGTGGCACGTGGATGCCCGAAGCCACAAACAGCGACCGCAAGCCGGCCGCTGATGCACCAGCAATGTCTGTCAAAAGGCCATCGCCTATAGCCAGGACGCGTTCCTTAGGTACATCGCGCCCGACACCGTCAGTGATCATGCTAAGGGCAAGATCATAGATCGGAAGATGAGGCTTCCCGCTGTAGACAACCTCGCCGCCCATCTGCTCATAGGCCTGCGCGATTGCTCCGGCGCAATAGACGATGCGATCGCCTCTCTCAACTTTGAGATCCGGATTGGCACACAACATCACCAGGTTGCGGCGTAGGAAACCGCGTAGCGTCGTGGTGTAATCCTGAGGCGTTTCCGTTTCGTCATCCATCAGACCGGTACACACGATGATCTCTGCTTCGAGCGTCGTAGTGAACTTCACACCAAGGTCGCCAAAAATCCCAAGGTCACGCTCCGGGCCAATATGGCAGAGGGGTTTGCCTGCCCAGGCCTTGACCAAACCTCGCGTCACATCGCCTGAAGTGAGAACGGCATCGTAGGCCTCTCGGCCAACACCAAGCTTGTCTAATTGCGCGACCACAGCTTCAGCTGGCCGAGGCGCATTGGTTAGCAGGACAACATAGCCGCCCTGCTTACGATAAGCAGCACAGGCATCGCACGATGAGGCGATCGGAGCCACGCCATTGTGGATGACGCCCCAAACATCAACCAACCAAGCATCACTCGTTGATGCAAGGCTGGAAACAGACTGAAGAACAGGAATGGTTGCGCTCATTGTGCTCACACAAAGCTCCAGGAACTGATGGCGACGCTAGGACTTCATCAGGAAGTGCAACTTGAAGCGACAGAGCGCAAGCGCTTAATGTGCAGCGCTCTGAGGTGATTGCGCTGCCACATCTCGCGGATCTTCTCGCAACACGTGCGCCTTCACCGGACGAGGACCGCCGAAGAGCGTACCTTGCCCAAACAGAGCACCAAAGCCAAACACCTCGGCCACATCCCTATCGGTAGTCAATCGGTCAACGATAAGTGTTAGGCCTGCCAATGCCAGATGACGGCAAATGTCGGCCGGCGGCACGAGGGCTTCACCTAGCCGCAAGCCCTGCCGGAAAACAGCTGCATCGAGCCGCGCAAATGTAAAGCCACGCTGCGCCAAGTACTCAAAGTCGATATCCAGATCCACGATATCGCCAATCGCGAAGCGGAAACCGATTGTCCGGAGGCGCTCGATCGCCTCCCATTGTCCGGGTCCGAAGTTCCGCACGTCATGCTGACTGAAAGCAAGGATGAGACGCCCGGCCATGACCTGATCCACACCCATGATCGTACTGAGATCATCACTAAAGTCAGACTCCCGGACAGACTCACCGTTGATCTGCGAGATTAAAGCGCCCGACTTGCCCCTGCGGAGCAACTGCAATCCGACGCGCTTGGTGTGGGAGACCTTGACCGCATCAATCAACGGCAGGATTGCCGACCCTCGGGTTGCCTCGGAATAGGCAGCCTGATCAAGCACTTGGCCATCCATCATCGCAAGCCGAATGGTCACCTCATAATGGCGTGCTGCACCATCCTCCAGGCCGTGTATGGGCTCTAGAAACACTTCGACACGCTCATTGGACAACGCATCAGCAATTGCAGCCAGTTTATCGCCGGCCGTTGGTTGCGCCGGAACGGCCTGCTCAACAGCGGGTGCCTGAGCTGGCAATGCAGGCGGCTGAGGCCCGGCCGGTGCAGCTACCGGCGCCACTTCTTCAGATGGACGTCCCTGCGATAGATCATCTGCCAATCTCTGAATGACACGGCCAATTTGTTCCCGGTCATTCAAAGCCGGTTCTCTCAATCCGCGATTTCCGAATGTCGGTTCTGCCGCTTTCGGCTGCAGGCGTGCCAACCCCTCAGGCTCGCCTTGCAAGGCTGCCTTCAGCGCCTTGTCGTCTGAGGGACGATACTGGCCAAGGTCGATTTGGTCTTCTTGCGCGGTTCGTAGAGCATCGATTTGCCCTTCGAAAGAATGACTTGGAGTATCAGCGCTGGGCTGTTGATTTAGTTGGCGCTGCAGCCGCGCAACGGAATCGTTACGGCGTAACAGGATATGGCCGGACGAAAGCGACGCAAAACACGCCGCAGCGGCAAACCCAGCGATTGCGTGATCGTATCCGAGCTGCACAACAAGGAAGACGCCGAGAGCCGAAGACACCAGCGCCATCGCAAAGAACACAAACACATCAGACAAATAGGAACGTCTTTGCCCCCGCGCATTCGCCATATTCTTGCTCCGCATTTCCGTCCCCAGCCCCACAGAATCACTTGCGACTAGCGTTCCCGAAGCGCTTTCGATGAGCAACAATCGGCTCCCTACTATCACCAGAAAACTTCTGTGTTAGACGGAATCATCTCGTAGAATCCGAGCACAAAGGCATCGGACTAATACATTCCTACAACTTCGCCGATTATTGGTTCGAGTGTCACTAAATAGGGGTAGTGACGACGAGGAGGAGATTGGTCTCAGATTCCCCGCAGAGCCACAACCGAGCCGTTAAACCAATCAGAAAACAGCTCCGCATTACGATTGCGGCGCTAGTCGCGGAACGACCTGCGTCAATCGCCAGTCAAAATCCTTGAACTCCATGCGCGCCGTCAAATCTGGTTTCACCGCATTAGGATTGCGCGCAAAGCCGATATCGAAAGCCAGAGGCCCCGCAAACGAGAAGCTCTTGATATTGTCTATTCCGACTGGTGGGGGTGAATCGCCGGTGGGCGTGTCCACACGTTTGACGACTTTCGTGTCGGTGGGTGCTGAGCCCGGCTTGAAACTCTTGATGATTCCGCCCCCTACTGACTTATTGAGCTTGTTCAGAAATCCGCCACCTCCGGTTTGTAGGCCATCACCTTGTGCGATGCGTCCGCCGACACCACCCATTTGATCGCGAATAATGCGCTCGATTTTTTCCGGCAAGCTACCCTTCTCATTAGCGAGCCGGATCATATTCTCCGGGGTCACGATGCTCTTCAGCACGATCCCCGTGAGCTGCTTGAGCATGCCGCCCTGGACGAGGCCCGCAACAATGGCGGTTGTACCAGACTGGCTCTGCTTCATTTCCTCGATTTTTCCGGAGATTCGGGCTTCGACGGCAGGGCGCATCGACTCGCGCACACTTGGAAAGTCAACCTTTGTGGACAGCGCATTGGGGTCTTTATCCTTCACTGCACCGTATATCTGCCAGGCGGATACTGCTGGCCACGCAATATAAAACGCGATGAGTGCAAACAGAATTGCAACAAGCAGCCGCCCCATAACGACTCTCCCAGGTTTGTGCCCTTAACCAGCACAGAGTCTTAGTTTCGCACGTTGCACCGTCAACAAAAAACGGCGGCAGTGCAAAAGCAGTTGTAACGAAAAAGGCGGCCCGATGGACCGCCCTAGCAACTCAACCAAATCTATCGTTCACGTTCAGCGCTCTCGTGGCCTTAGCCTGAGCACTTCTTCAGAACTTCCGCTCTTTTCTTCAGCTCACCGCGCCATTGCGTTGGACCAACACTCGAGCACCAGGAAACATGGGCTTTCAAATCGGTACTCCAGCGCGCATCTTGCGGGCCACACTTGCGCTGCGCGTACTCGCGCGCTTGCTTCAATGCGAGGTTACCGTAGGTCACGCAATTGGCTTGCGCGTGGGCACCAGATAGCAAGGCTGACAACCCCATAGCTGTAACAAACGCGACTACCATGCCGGATCGTTGAATGTGGTTCAT
The DNA here is from genome assembly GCA_965247245.1 of Hyphomicrobiaceae bacterium. Lineage (GTDB taxonomy): Bacteria > Pseudomonadota > Alphaproteobacteria > Rhizobiales > Hyphomicrobiaceae > Tectiglobus. The sequence continues at coordinate 1,318,909 of CBDFGV010000003.1, forward strand.
TGTCTACCTCGTTGTTTTCCGGACCAAAATCCGGCTTCGTTTGTACTCTACGACGCGTCTTCCGTGACGACACGCTGTTTCTCGGTTTCGACATGCCCGCGGGTGAAATGCTTGGTTTCACAAACCGACCCTGTCTCTGACTTCGAGATCGACACTAGCGATGTCAATATGAACTCCACCTGAATAATACCATGCCGACGGCCACGTTGCATGCACCAAGCAATAAGATTGCCGATTGATGCCGACTTACAACGGATAGGGCGTCACCGACGCCTAGTCATTCAATCACACCGATAGAGCTGAAGAATCACGTAAGTTGCAGCATAAACTTGCATCCTCAACTCATTAGTGACCGGTTCCCCATGGCGCGCAACTCGGCAGCTCGGCAATTGACAGCAAACGACGCGCTTCAGGATGCCCGGGCAATCCTACAAGAAACCTTCGGATACAAAGACTTCCGCGGGCCACAGAGCGAAATCGTCGAGACCCTCCTTGCCGGCCGGGATGCGCTTGTTCTGATGCCGACGGGCGGCGGCAAATCCCTTTGCTACCAGATACCAAGCCTCGTACGCGACGGAGTGGGGATAGTTGTATCCCCCCTTATTGCTCTGATGCATGACCAGGTCAGCGCGTTGGAGCAACTGGGCGTTCGCGCAGCCTATCTCAATTCGAGTGTTGACCGCGATGAGCAGGCCGCCATTGAAACTGAAATGAAGGCTGGCGCCCTCGATATGGTCTATATCGCTCCCGAACGATTGACCCAGGAACGCACGCTAAACCTACTGAAGCGGTGCCAAATCTCACTATTTGCGATCGACGAGGCCCACTGCGTATCGCAATGGGGCCATGACTTCCGGCCGGAATACCGGCAGTTGCGTGTTTTGGTGGAGCGGTTTCCCAAAGTCCCGCGTGTAGCCCTGACTGCCACAGCGGATCCGCGCACCCGCGAAGAGATTGCAACCGAGCTATCCCTCAGTGACGCGCCGAGGTTTGTCGCCAGTTTCGACCGCCCGAATATCCGCTACACTATTGCGGAACTCGGCAACATGGGAGCCCGCCAACGCTTGCTGCAGTTCATCGACAATGAGCACCCCAATGACTCCGGGATTGTCTATTGTCTATCGCGGAAAGCAACGGAAGAAACAGCAGCCTGGCTGAACACCAAGGGACGTCGCGCAGTCGCCTACCACGCTGGTTTGCCAGCCGCGACACGCGAAGCAACCCAGGCACGCTTTCTACGCGAGGACGATCTGATTGTGGTCGCAACAATCGCGTTCGGCATGGGCATCGACAAACCCGATGTGCGATTTGTAGCCCATCTCAATTTGCCGAAATCCGTCGAAGCGTACTACCAGGAGACCGGCCGCGCCGGCCGTGATGGTGAGCCGGCGAATGCCTGGATGGCCTATGGCCTTCAGGATCTCGTACAGCAGCGCCAGTGGATCGCCCAGTCCGAGGGCAGCGAGGAGTTCAAGCAATTCCAGCGCCGACGCTTAGACAAGTTCATAGGCCTTTGCGAAAGTCCCACATGCCGGCGGCAGGCACTTCTCTCCTACTTCGGAGAAGTCAGTGAAGAACCTTGCGGAAACTGCGATAACTGCCTCACACCTCCGGCCACCCGAGACGGCACGGTGGAAGCCCAGAAGGCGCTATCAACGGTTTATCGCACCGGCCAACGATATGGTGTGACTTACCTCGTCAACATTCTGACCGGCCAGACGGATAAGCGGATTACCGAGAACGGACACGACACGCTGTCGGTTTATGGAATCGGCCAGGAACTCGATGCTTCGGGCTGGCGCAGCCTTTACCGGCAACTCGTTGCTGCCGGATACCTGGCTGCCGATGACGAAGGGTATGGGACGTTAGGGTTAACGGCCAAAGCGCGCCCACTGCTCCGTGGCGAAGAACCGATCCAGATCCGTATTCAATCCTCATCCAAAACAGGTAAGAACCGATCCGGTCGCAAGAAGCCGGCAACGGATACGCTCTCTGCTGAAGACAAACAACTTTACGACGTTCTCAAGCTGGTTAGGAAAGAGCTTGCCGCGGGCAAACGCGTACCACCCTATCTCATCTGCCATGACAGCCAGTTAGCAGACGTCGCATCACGGCGGCCCAAGTCCAAGCCTGAACTCGCTGAAATCAATGGTTTTGGCCGCACGAAGGTCGAGCGATACGGGCAGGCCATTATCAGTGCCATCCAGGACTTTGAGGATCAGCCGCTCGAAAGCTCATCGCTGTCATCGACCGTTGATCGCTCCCTCAAACTCCTGCGTCAGGGGCTGACGGTTGATGCTGTCGCGGACCAGCGTAACCTCGAACCGTCCACAGTGTACCATCATCTCGCATCTGCAATCGAAGCCGGTCTGCTAGAGGCTCGCGAAGCACTACAGATCGATGAGGAAGAGATCGACGAGATACTAGCCGCCTTTGAGGACACGAACACACTGGAGACCGGCAAACTAGGTGCGGCTCATGCCGCGTTAGACGGCCGCTATGAGTATGGACTTCTACAGTGCGTACTCGCAGAACTTGCTTAACGGCAAGCCTCGTGTGTGGAGCTGCGCACAATTAACAATCATTTTAAGTTGTTGTCGCAATCCATTGAAACTGCGACCATAATCGCAGTGGAATAAAGTGCCATTTTGGTATGCAGTCGTAGAAATTCCACGATTGTACCGCTGTCGCCACGCCGACAACAAGTGCCAAACTCGCTTGGCAGTAGAACGAAGAGTAATTGAGTTATGGTTGCACGCACAAAGATCGCACGTCGCCGCTTTCTCGCTGCGATGGCCGGCATCTCTGCCACTGTGATGACAGAGCGCGCCTCGGCAAACAGCGTAGACTGGCGCAACCTGTCAGGAAACGATCCAAGTGCAACGGACATCCAAGCCGGCGTTCGACCTATCGAACCGCTTACAACTCCAGGGGCGGGATCAAGCAGATCACAGACACTTTGTTTCCTCGAAGGAACGAGCGTAGCAACTCCAAATGGCCCACGCCGTATCGAAGATCTTCGCGTTGGCCAGTTCGTCTTGAATGCGGCCGGACAGGCAAAACCTGTTAAGTGGCTGGGACACAGCCGGCGGATGGCGGACCAAAGCGGCAACTGGACCGCAGATACGCGTCCAATCACGATCGAAGCCGGTGCAATCTCCGATCAAGTCCCTGCAAGAGATCTGCACGTATCACCAGAACACGCCATCTATCTGGACGGGATATTGATTCCAGCCAAGCACCTAGTGAACGGCATTACGATTTACCCGATGGATGTGCGCAACGTCACGACCATCAGTTACTACCACCTCGAGCTCGATGCGCATGATGCGGTACTCGCCGAAGGACTGGCAGCAGAGACTTATCGTGATACGGGCCAACGAGCATCATTCGAAAGAACAGAAGCGCACCAAGGCTTCTCACCCTCTGATGAGACCACTGAGCCTTTTGCACCGCTCGTCGCTCTGCACCGCCGACGTGATGCAATCCTATCGCATCTGCGCAGTGCAGGCTCAATCCTCTTAGACCAGCGCGGACAGTTCGAGATGACGCGGGACAGGCTGTTCGATCGCGCCATTGAGATCGAAGAATTGCGGTCAAACTCACTGGCCGCCTAGCGGCCGCAAATCCGCTGTCGGGAGATAACTCCATCGGAAAATGCGCGCCGAACCATCCGCGACGCGCATTGTCATCACCCAATCAATCAAGCGCCAGCAGCGACAGGAACTCGTTCTCGATCGCCCTGGTTCCAGGTGTCCAAGAAATTGACTTGGACGCCACAAGATTGGCTTCTGATCGCAACACAACACCGTCATCCAATACGCGAAGCCCGTTCGCCTTGAGCGTACTGCCTGTCGTTGTAATATCGACGATAAGGTCCGCGGTTCCAGCAGCTGGCGTGCCTTCGGTGGCTCCCAAGCTCTCCACAATCCGATAGTCATTAATGCCATAGTTGGCGAAGAAACCGCGGGTCAGGTTCATATATTTAGTTGCGACACGCATTCGGCGCTGATGCCGCCTGCGATAGGCCTGCGCAGCCACATCGAGATCGCGCATCCGCCGGACATCAACCCAGCAGTCGGGCACAGCAACAACAACATCGGCATGACCGAAACCGAGCTTCTGCAGGAACTGGATCCGCTGGTCCGCATCCACAATCTCTTCCCGGACCAAGTCTTCTCCAGTGACACCCAGGTGAACGCGTCCCGTGCGCAGCGCATTGGCGATCTCAGAAGCCGAGATATAGGCAATTTCAATATCATCACGACCGACGACCTCACCGCGATAACCGCGTCCGTTGCCACCGATCTTCTGCATCTCAAGACCGGCACCGCGAAACAGTTCGTGGGTCGCATCCATGAGTCTGCCTTTGGAAGGCACACCAATTATGAGCTTGTCCATTAAGATCCGCTTCCCTGTACAGCGGTCAGCAGTCGCTCCGTGTGGATCATGGCACCGACAGCTGGCACATCAACCGTCGCCCCGACGACGCGCATCAGCTTATCGTACCGTCCACCACCCGCAACTGGACTGGCGCTGTCCAATCCATCGGCCTGCACTTCGAACACAAACCCCGTGTAGTACTCGAGCGTCCGGCCAAACTCAGCCGAGAAATGAAGCTTGTTGAGCTCGACACCCAGGTTGGCAAACTGGCGCAGCCGCTTTTCATACGTATCCAATGATGCCGTGAGATTGATACCGCTCGCCTCTGCCAGATCTCTCATCCGGGCACCGGCCGCACGCGCCGGCGCGGAAACGCTGAGGTACGTCTCAAGCAGCTTGCGCGTATCCTCAGACAGCGGCTCAGCAGCTGCATCTTCAACAGCGTTGGCCACGCTCTCGGCGATCTCTAAGGCTGAACGCGCACCGATCAGTTCGATATTTTGTTGATCGAGATAGTCAACGACAGCAGCTTCCCTGTCTTCGGGCTTCGCGTCAGCAACTGCCTCCAGCAATTCGGCCGGCATGCCCTCTGTGGCAGCAGCCGGGCGCACCGCAAGCTCCTCCAGTTCTGCACGAAACGCGTCAGGCCGCCAGAACTGCGTCCGAAGACGTTGCCGCCATCGATCGGGCATGGGCAGCTCAGCGAGCAGGGCAGAAAAAATTCCCAGGTCACCGATAGTCACCCGATAGTCTTCCAGTCCAGCCGCCTTGAGTGCCTCAAGGATGTGCAAGAGAACTTCGCCATCGGCGGCGACATAGTTTGCTGCACCAAAGTATTCTATGCCGGCCTGACGAAACTCACGAGGATGGGCGGCACCAGCGCCTTCGGGCTGGAACCGGAATGCCGGGCCATTGTAGCAGTACTTCCCTGCCGCATCTGCACGGCCGTGTCGGTCCCAATGCAGTCGGCAGGTCGGTACTGTCAAGTCCGGCCTTAGGCAAAGCTCAGTCCCCTCCGGATCCGTGAAGACATAAGTCCGGCCGCGCAGGTCTTCGCCAACAACATCAAGAAAAATGTCTGCTGGTTGAATAATCGCAGGTGCCACTGCCTCATACCCGGCAGCAGCAAAAGTCAAAAGCAGGCTTCTGGCCTGCTCTTCCAGTTGTTCGAATTTGCGAGCTGTTTCTGCGGACATGATCTCTCCGTATACCTTGCCCGCTAGGACTCTTGCTGCTGACGTTGGAGCACGTCCTGAACAGCGGAGACCAAATCAGACTCGGGTACGGAGAACTGCGCCGGACGTCCCTGCCGCCATTCCGCCGAGTCTTTGATGTCTTCGGAGAGGCGCGTGCCTTCTATGAGGTCCTTGATCTGAACCTCGCCCGCAGCACGTTCATCGCCACCTTGAATCACCACACATGGCGCTCCGCGACGGTCGGCATACTTCATCTGCGCCTTCATTCCGGAGGTGCCGAGATACATCTCTGCGCGCACTCCGGCGCTACGCAGCTCATGAACCATGCTCTGGTATCGCGCCTGTTCTGAACGATCCATAACCAGCACAACAACAGGCCCCATCACAGAACTTGCTGACAGACTGCCACGCGCCTGCAAGGCTGATAGAAGGCGTGAAACGCCGAAAGAGAAGCCCGTTGCCGGAACTTTCTGCCCGGTGAAACGGGCAACCAAGTCATCGTATCGACCGCCACCACCGACAGAACCAAAGCGCACGATCTGCCCGTCTTCGTTGGTAATCTCAAACGTCAACTCAGCTTCGAGGACCGGTCCGGTGTAGTAGTCGAGGCCTCTCACGATAGACGGGTCGATGACAACCCGATCCTCGCTAAAACCTGCTGCGCCTAGCAGCTTGTCCAGCTCTACCAACTCCTCGCAGCCCTCGCGGCCAATGTCGGTATCACCGACCAAATCCATTAACGCGTTGTTCGTTGCCGCACGGCTATCTCGGCCGCACTGAAGAAAACTCACAGCGCGTTCAATCGCATCATCTGCCAACCTGGCACCTTCGGTGAAATCGCCCGACTCATCCTTGCGACCAGGTCCCAACAACAACCGAACGCCATCAAAGCCAAGCCGATCCAACTTATCCATTGCGCGCAAAACAGTAAGGCGTTCCATCGCCTGGTCCGTGCTTTCAGGATTGATGCCCAATCCCAGCAGAACACCGTCGAGGATCTTGCGATTGTTGACGCGGATTACGTATTCGCCACGGCCAAAGCCCAGGCGCTCCATAGTATCAGCAGCAAGCATGCAGATTTCGGTGTCGGCCGCGATATTGTCCGTGCCGACGGTATCTGCATCGAACTGCACGAATTGGCGAAAACGGCCTGGCCCAGGCTTCTCGTTCCGCCAGACCGGGCCACTCGTATAGCGCCGAAACGGCTTGGCCAGGAACTGGTAGTTCTCCGCAACATGACGTGCCAGCGGCGCAGTCATATCGTACCGCAGCGACATCCACTGTTCATCCTCGTCCTGCAACGAGAACACGCCTTCATTGGGTCGGTCGGAGTCGGGCAGAAACTTGCCGAGAGCATCAGTGTATTCGAACGCCGGCGTCTCAAGCGGCTCAAAGCCATAGGACTCGTAAACCCTGGCAATCGTGTCCAACATCTGCCGCATGGCCCGCACTTCATCGGCCGCAACATCGCGGAACCCCTTGGGCAGGCGCGCTCCAGGACGCTTTACTTTGTTTTTCTTCGCCATGCTTATTGCTGCAATAATTATAAGGGGAATCTTCGTTTTGACTCGGATTACCGAACGTCACGAGGCCTTATAGATCAATGATGCCCGCGCGCAAAGCCAGACCGTTCACGGGCAGAAGGACGCGGGCTTTATGGTCGAGCGGGTGGATGGCCGAAGGGTCTGAAGCGTTTGACGTAGGGTTCTCGGGCGGCAACGCTGAGGATCTCTCGCTCCGGCCATTTCAGTGCAGTTAACTTTCCCCCGAAAACGCAGCCCGTATCGAGGCATATTGTGTTGTTAACCCAGTCCGCGTCCGCGATCGGTGTATGTCCATAGATGATGGCCGCGTCGCCACGATAGTCCAGGGCCCAGTGATAACGGATCGGCAATCCGAATTCGTCCCGCCCTTCGCCACGGTCCCCATAGAGACAGAATGCTCGGATTTTCGAGCTTGTTTGGCCTATCATATCCTCTTGAATACCGGCATGAGCCACCACCAGCCGGCCCTGGTCAAGCAGAAGCTGATAAGGTAGTCCGTCCAAGAACGCGGCCACTTCATCCTTGAAGCTCTTGCTCTCGTGCATGAATTGCTCGGCGCTCTTTTCGAGACCGTGCGTCATCTGAACGCTTCGACCTTCGAGCCACCGCACGAGTTTCACGTCATGATTGCCCTGAACGCAGAATGCCTGACCAGCAGCAATCATCGACATCGCAAGGCGCAGGACGGACGGAGTATCCGGCCCCCGATCAACCAGATCACCGACAAAGACTAATTTGCGGCCCGGTGGGGGCAGAACATCAATGGTGCCTCCCGAACGCCCTTCAGGATGAGAAATTGCATATCCCAGCGCCTTTAAGAGCGAGACGAGCTCTCCGTAACACCCATGGACGTCACCAATGATGTCAAACGGTCCACTTTGATCGCGTTGGTCAATATCCATTGGCATAGCGGTCAGAAAACCGTGTCTTAAGACTGGTTTGTGAGTCTAGTTTCTCGTGATGATCAATCGTTCGATTGGATCGTCGATACTGAATGCAGACCTAGTAGTCGATGTAGTCTTCGGCAGTCCGACCGGGCGGAATAGGCACATCGTTTACGAAGCCCTTGAGCTGGTCCAGCCCCGGTGGAACAGGTCCGCCATAGGCCCAGTCGAGCAGCTCAACTGTATGTGCGATCGGAAACTCCATTCCACCAGCCAGATGAGTAATGCAGCCGATGTTTCCCGCCGCTACCAAGTCTGGTCGTGCCGACCTAATATTCTCGGCTTTACGCTCTCTCAGCTGCCCCGCGATCTCCGGCTGCATAATGTTGTAGGTCCCGGCTGAGCCGCAGCAAATATGGCCCTCGGGAACATCGACAACCGTATAACCGGCATTCTTGAGAAGGTCTTTGGGTGCATCGATAATCCGTTGGCCATGCTGCATCGAACAGGCCGAATGATACGCAACCCGGAGCGACGACCACCGCATAGGTGGCCCCAGATCATGCTCGCTCAGAAACTCCGTAATGTCCTTCGCCTTCTCGACGATCTGTTTGGCCTTTTCTGCGTAGTCGGGAAGATCACGCAGCATGTAGGCGTAGTCCTTGACGGTAGTGCCACAACCAGACGCATTAATGATGATCGCATCGATTGGGCCGCGCTGCATGGACTTCCACCACGCATCGACATTCTTTTTCGCAAACTCTAGAGCTTGATGCTCTTTGCCCATATGGTGCACGAGCGCTCCGCAGCATCCGGCCCCAGCGGAAACCTCAACATCAACACCCCGCCGCGCCAGCAACCTGATCGTCGCGTCATTGATTTCAGGTCGCAGGACCTGCTGCGCGCAGCCCGCCAACATCAAAACCTTCGCTTGACGTTTGAGCTTCGTCTCAGCCGTACCCGGGCCATCGAATTTGCCGCTGCGCTGCAATCCAATGGGCGCCATTTCTACCATGGCGGCCAATTGCTTGAAACCAAGCGAGCGCATTGTACCAACGAACGGCCGACCGAGCGGCGCCAGTCGTAATGCCCAACTGAACCGACGCGGATAGGGGATAACGGCCGCCAATAGCGTCCTGACGAGACGTTCCCGCCACGACCGCGTACCGGTCTCATGCATATAGGCGCGTGCGTGGTCGACAAGATGCATGTAGTCCACACCGCCTGGGCAAGTTGTCATGCAGGACAAGCAGGACAAACATCTGTCGACGTGATGCTGCACCGTAGACGACGCAGGCTTCCCGCTTTCAAACATGTCTTTCATCAGATAGATCCGCCCACGCGGACTATCACGTTCATCGCCCAGCAAGACGTACGTCGAGCAGGTAGCCGTGCAAAGACCACAGTGAACGCACCTGCGAAGGATACGGTCTACCTCTGCCAATCGGGGGTCTTCTAACTGCTTGGCCGAAAAATTAGTCTGCATTGCCCTGCCTGCTGCCAACTATTCCAGTTCATGTGCTGGCGACGAATTAGACGTTTGTGTACATGCGCCCGCTGTTGAGAATCCCCGCCGGATCGAAAACCTGCTTGAGCCCTCGGGTGATCCGCTCAGTACCGTGATCCATCGGGTGGAACACTTCGATAGAACTGCGGACCTCGGGTGCGGCTCTAACAAGGGTGGCATGGCCACCATAAGTCGAGAGTACGCGGCGAATATCAGTTGAGCCCGCATCCGCAGACTCCGGTACTGACAGCCAGATCAAGCCACCAGACCAATCGAAGTATGCATCCGCTGACATATACCGTTGGATACCGGCAACCACTTCCGCGCCGCCTTTCGGAAGAGTCGAAATGCGCCAGACCGGCCGATTGGAATTCTGCAGGAATGACAGCTGTTGAAGTTCAGCCCAAAACGCCCGGGAAACATCATCTCCCGCAACATGGATTTCACCATAGAGCTTCAATTGCTCTTTGAGTTTGTCGATACGCCGGGGCAGAAACCTCGAAAAGTTCTCCAAGCGGATCGCCGTTACAGAATTGCCAGCCGCCCGAAACTCGTCGTTCCAAAGCTGAGAGACGACACTGGCCTCGAGGTGCACTGCGCCGCTGACCTCGTAAGGCGTGTTCATCGCACTACATAACGCTTCAACCGCAATTTCATTCGACAACCCGACAATAACGAGTGTCGCGGCCTCTTCCGCTCTGGGCAGCACCTTGAAGGTGACTTCGGTGAGCGCCGCCAACGTCCCCCAGCTGCCACAAACAAGACGTGCCAGATCGTACCCAGTGACGTTCTTCAGAACGCGCCCGCCCGACTGAAAAATCTCGCCGGTACCGGACACGGCCTTCACACCGAGCAAGTGATCGCGCGCTGCGCCAGCCGAAATTCGCCGGCTCCCCGCGATGTCCGTCGAAACAACGCCGCCAATCGTTGAGAGGCCTGCCTCCATACCCAGCATTGGGCCCAAGTCAACGGGCTCAAATGCTAACATCTGTCCGCGCTGTAACAACTCATGCTCGATATCGACCAGCAAAGTTCCGGATTCAGCCGACATCACGAGTTCGGTCGGCTCATACATGCGTATGCCGCGAAAGACGTGCGTCACAATCAGCGTTCGGTCGATGCCCGAACGACCGGCATTGCGTTTTGAGCCGCCGCCAAGAATCTCAACCGGCGTCTGCGTTTCGGTCGCTTCACGCAAAAACCGGGCAAGCTCCCAGTCCGCAGCCGGCCTCATAACAGAATTCAAAGCAGCGCTCCTGCTTCAGAGAATGATTGGCTACCTGGCCAAGCTTTGGGTTGCATTAGGCCACATCCGCAAGTTCCGTTGGCGCATCCAAAGGAAAGACCTTGCCGGGATTAAGCAACCAATTCGGATCCATTAGGGTCTTGATACGCATTTGCAGCGCGAGATCAACGTCTGAAAACTGAATGCGCATTAAGTCACGTTTCTCAATTCCCACACCATGCTCGCCCGTCAGGCACCCGCCAACCTCGACACAGGCCGTCAAAATTTCGGCGCCTGCTTCTTCAGCTCTTAGCGATTCAGCAGGATCATTGGCGTTGTAAAGAATGAGGGGATGCAAGTTGCCATCGCCGGCATGAAAGATGTTCGCAACTTTCAAGCCGTGAGAACTGCAAATCTCGGAAATCCTTGTCAGCACAACGGGAAGCTGCCCGAGGGGAATCGTTCCATCCATGCAGTAGTACTCGGAGATCCGGCCAATGGCGCCAAAGGCTGACTTTCGTCCTCGCCAGATCCGCGCGCTTTGCTCGGGGCTTTCACTAATGAGAATTGTAGCAGGATTGTACTGCTGCGCGATTGTCTTGATCTGATCAAGCAACGCCTCGATCTCTGAGTTGTCGCCTTCAACCTCGATAATCAAGAGCGCTTCAACATCTCTTGGATAACCGGCTTTGGCGAAATCTTCGCAGACATGAATGGCCGGCTTGTCCATATACTCAATCGCAACCGGAACGATGCCAGCGCCGATGATCGCCGCAACACATGCGCCTGCATCCTGGCTGGATTGGAAACCAACCATCATTGGACGCGCATCTTCCGCGGCTCGCAGGATGCGCACTGTCGCTTCCGTGACAATGCCGAACTGCCCTTCGGAGCCAATCACGAGGCCAAGCAAATCGAAGCCTGGAGAGTCGAGGTATGGCCCACCCAACTCAACAACCTCGCCATCGATCATCACCATCTTGAGCCCGAGAACATTATTCAATGTCACGCCGTACTTGAGACAGTGTGCTCCCCCCGAGTTCATCGCAATGTTGCCTGCCAAGGTACACGCAAGCTGGCTCGATGGATCCGGTGCGTAGAAAAACTTTTCCGATTTTACGACGTCAGAGATCCCAAGGTTGGTTATTCCTGACTGAACCCGCATGAACCGATTGTCGAAGTCTACTTCCAAGACCTGCTTCATCTTCGAGACACACACGACCAACCCATCTTCGGCTGGAAGCGCCCCACCGCACAATGATGTGCCGGCGCCTCGCGGGAAGACCTTGATCTTATTCGCGTGACAATAGCGCAACACTTTCACAACATCTGCGGTACTCTCGGGCAACACAACCGCCAAGGGGACTTTCGTATAGGCGGTCAGCGCATCTGTCTCGTATGCGCGGCGGCCATCATCGTCCGAAACGACAGCCTCGCGTCCTATCAGACCAATCAGATCCCGAATGATCGCATCCTTCTGCTCTATCGTAGCATTGTCAGGACTTGGCAGCTCAATGGACACGGTGTAGGCCCCTTTGACTTTCTCGTTTCACGCTAATTCTTTGACACTATTGAGAGGTCGAATTCACGATCTCTAAACGCCCATGTTCAACGATTCACAGACACTGTTATGCAAAACGCCCGATTGCAGGACACATATTCGCCAAGCCAACCCATATTTCACAGATAGAAGAAAGACCTGCATCATCTGCAAGGGAATGGTTGAGGAGGAAGCCCAGCGTGACCGCAATTAGTGATTTGGATATTTTCGCACGCGTTGCACGAACCGGCAACATGTCTGCTGCGGGTCGCGAAATGGGCCTGTCCCCAGCCGTGGTCTCGAAACGCGTCAGCCTCCTTGAAGAACGATTGGGTGCCCGTCTCTTTCAACGCACGACCCGGCATTTGACCCTCACCGAGACAGGTGAAGGATACTTCAAGCGCGTCGTAGATATCCTTAGCCTTGTTGAAGAAGCCGAGGATTTTGTCTCGCGCCGCAACACCACTCCGCGCGGTCAATTGAAGATTACGGCCCCAACATGTTTTAGCCGTCTCCACATCGCCCCCTATCTGGCAGACTTCGTCGCCAAGTATCCGGAAATCGATCTGGACTTCCAAATCACCGACAACATGATCGACATCATTCGCGATGGTTATGATCTAGCCATCCGAATTGGCGAACTGGAAGACTCTTCGCTCGTCGCCAAGAAACTCGCGCCGGAAACACGCGTCATGTGTGCAACCCCGGCTTACCTCAAGGCCCACGGCCACCCCCAAAATCTTGCCGAACTTGAAGGGCACAATTGCCTATCGGCGGGCGCACAAGACGTCTGGCGGCTTCAGGGACCTGACGGTCAACACCAACTACGCCTGACCGGAAATATCAGATCAAACTCCGCCGAGTTCACGAGGCAAGCCATCTTGGCCGGTCTGGGCATCGGGCTGCGTTCGACGTGGGACATCGGTCCTGAGCTCAAGTCAGGCGAATTGGAAGTGATCCTGCCTGAGTATAGCGGCTCCAATAACATCGCGATCTATGCGGTATACCCCAGCCGCGAATTCATGCCGTCGAAAGTCAACGTGTTCATTGACTTCCTGGCAGAACTCTACGGTTCAGAACCATACTGGGAAAAAGAACTCGATTTGGCGAAGCTGCAGAGCCGACAGTCGAATGCAGCCTGACGGTTCCGATCGAGCTGCTGCCCCAACATGATGAACGCGTCATCCCAGCAAACTGCTACGCAGTTTCTGAAGGACCAGCCACATGCTGGCGCCGTCGCGATCTGCCAGCGCAATCAACTGCAGCGTGGCGGCGACTGTCGCAATCGGAAAGGCAACGCGCTGTGCGCCGATGACAAAGTATCTGAGGGGGTTTATCGCCCGCAACAGCGCACTATCCTTCAGAATGGTTAGTCCGATCATCAGCGCAACCGCTGCATAGGTCATGATGAACATGCGGTCGGATAAAGTTGCCTGATCGGAGTCCACCTTCGGTAACGCGAGATAAAGAGCGATTGAAGACAGCAAAGCGGTCACCTGGATTGCCACAGTGGAATCGAAACGTGCCGGCGGCAGATAGACCGAGAAGTAAGTCACGAGAAGAATAAAGCCGAGCGGCACCACAACCCGAATGTAGTAGTCAATCGAGATCCGCTGCGCGACCCACGTCTGATTGAACTTATGAATGGGAACCAGATGGCGCGCCGTCCCGTTAGCTGCAATCGTTGAAATGAAATCCTGCTGCGAGCCGACGTACTCATCGCGCAATCGCCAGCCGTCAATGTCGCCGCCACTCCTGCGCAAATCCTGCGCCAGAGGCTGAATATAGATGGGGCGGGCAACCTTGCGCGCCTGGAAAGAGACAGAGAGGCGCTGTGTATCAAATGGGTAGGTTTCGAGTTCAGGGTTGAATTGGAAAGTGCCCGAAACTTTGTAGACCCGAACGTTCGCAGGGAACTTAGACCCCTGACCGCCATCATGGATGACATTGCTGGTAATGAGGCGCTTGTCACCGATCGGCGAGCGCTCCGCATTGGTGAAGTCAATCGTGTCGATTGAAACCGGTTCGTCCCGACTTTTCAGTGACAGATAGAAGTCCGCATCGAAGCGGCGTTCGTTCGAGTCGATACCCGATAGGCGGATCAAATCTATCGAGATATCGACGACCGGGCTCTTGACCAGTTCTCCATTCACGCGTCGATACTGATTAGGCGCCAAGGCCGCAATTCGCGTATCCGAGAGCGTCGTCGTCACCAGGATATCGCTGGCTGCCGCCCGCCGATTGGTGAACGTCCAGTCCTGCCAAAGCCCCTGATAGACTTTCTTGCCTTCGACAAACTCTCGAAGATCCGCCGAGATGCGCTCGCGCAGTTTCTTGATGTCCAGGCCTGCTGGTGCAGCCAGGGCTCGGGTTGCCATCAGGTGCAGCATATCTCGGAATTGCATGCCCCGACCAACCGCTCTGCGATTGGATGCGTCAAAGATCTTGCGTGCAGGCCCGACTTTGGTTTTCTGACAGCGGCCACCTTCCGCCCATCCCTCACGAAATTCAAGATTGGGAGTGTCGTTGAATATCCAACCATCGGTTCCGGACTTCCAGATACGTTGCCGCAAACGTTCGTTGTAGACGTACGGAACACCGTCACGGCCAAGCTGGAAAAACCGGAGACCAGGCGGCAACTTTCCCGAGCGCCGGATAATAGTCGAGCTGCGTCCATAGAGAACAAATATCGGGATCTTCGCTCCTGCTGCCGTCAGCTTCTTGAGCACCTCGGCGCCAGGGCCGCTGTGAATTGCCAGGATCACAACATCAGCGTGCGATGCCAGAATGTCCTGGACAACAGGATCAACAGCTTCTGGCTCAATCGCGTAGTGTTTAACTGCAACGCGTCTATCAACGACCAGCGCCGGCTCACTGTCGCTCTTGGCCAGACCATTGCCAAGAGATGCGCTGTAGAGATCGCCATCGATGCCGACGAATGCTGGGCGTGAAAAGCCATTATCCTTCAGGAAGGCACGCACAACATCGAGTTCATCATCAACCGCACTCGCCATCGAAAACACATTGGGGTACGGCTCGTAAATCTGGCCGAGCGAAATGTCCGTGACAATCGGCATACTGCTCTCGGCAATTTGTTGCCCGAGCAGGTCAAAAACAAAGTGACCGCGGGTTGAGCTTCCGATGCCAACGAACCCCAGCATAGTCGGATCTTCAAGCGCAGACTTCAGGAACTCCAGCGTCTTGCTTTTCACCTCAAAGTCATCAAACAGCTTCAGCTCGATCTGGCGACCGTGAATACCACCGGCCGCGTTGAGCTCTGCAACCTCTTGAGCAGAGAACGCCTTGATGGCCTTGACGAGCCCCGGGTTGTAGCAACGATCAGAATCTGAGCTGACCAACACCCCAAACTTATAGGGCGGCAGCGATGGTGAACCCGCAGTTTGCGCCAAAGCAGTCGCAACAACGCAATAGGCAGATACGGCCAATGCAAATATTACAATCGCAAACCGCGTGCCCCGACCGCTCGAGGAAAATGATTGCGCCGATGGCATTTCAACTCCCCCGCCGGAACGGGCCCTGCTGGGCTACTCGATATTCAGCTTTTGCTTGACGATGGCATTCACGGCTTGCGGATTGGCCTTACCGCCCGTCGCTTTCATGACCTGGCCGACGAACCAACCGACAAGCTTCGGATTATCAGCCACTTTTTGAACCTGGGCCGGATTATCGGCGATTACCGTATCGACTGCGGCCTCGATTGCGCCCGTGTCGGTGACCTGTTTCATGCCCCGTTGTTCGACAATGTCAGCTGGGTCGCCACCTTCGGACCAAACAATCTCGAATAGGTCTTTGGCAATCTTTCCCGAAATCGTGTTGTTTTGGATCAGATCGAGAATGCTGCCGAGTTGCTCTGCCGAAACCGGTGAATGCTCGATGTCCAGGCCTTCTTTGTTCAGTCGCCCAAAGACATCATTAATCACCCAGTTGGCTGCAAGCTTACCGTCACGGCCGGTCGCCACTGCCTCAAAGTAATCCGCACTTTCGCGCTCAGCAGTAAGAACTTCAGCATCGTAGTGGGTCAGACCGAAATCACCCATGAGCCGCTGTAACTTCTGATCTGGAAGCTCGGGCAGTTCGCCCTTCAATTGCTCAACATACTCTTGCGTGAATTCCAACGGCAGCAAATCGGGATCCGGAAAATAGCGATAGTCGTGCGCTTCTTCCTTCGAGCGCATTGACCGCGTCTCACCATTGTTCGGGTCGAATAGCCGTGTCTCCTGATCGATCTCGCCACCATCTTCGATAATATCGATTTGCCGGTGCGCCTCAGATTCAATCGCCTGGCCGATAAAGCGAATGGAGTTGACGTTCTTGATCTCACACCGCGTGCCAAGCTCAGCCCCTGGCTTGCGGACGGAAACGTTGACGTCCGCTCGGAGGTTGCCCTTCTCCATATCGCCATCGCAGGTACCAAGATAGCGCATGATCGTGCGTAGCTTCGAAACGTACGCCTGCGCTTCCTTGGCCGAACGCAAATCTGGTTTCGAAACGATTTCCATCAGGGCAACGCCTGACCGGTTAAGGTCCACGTAGGAGTAGTCCGGATGCATATCGTGGATTGACTTGCCAGCGTCCTGCTCAAGGTGAAGGCGCTCAATTCCTATCGTCTTGGTTTCGCCCTCTACATCGATCTCAACCTGACCTTCACCGACAATTGGCTGCTTGTACTGCGAGATCTGATAACCTTGCGGGAGGTCGGGATAGAAGTAATTCTTCCGATCGAAAACCGAGCGGGTATTAATCTGTGCATTGAGACCAAGCCCCGTGCGAATGGCCTGAGCAACGCACTCCTTATTGATGACGGGCAACATTCCCGGCATTGCTGCGTCCACGAGCGATACATGACTGTTCGGTTCGCCACCGAACGCAGTAGCTGCTCCAGAGAACAATTTTGCGTTTGAATTTACCTGCGCATGCACTTCGAGGCCAATGATCACCTCCCAATCACCAGTCGCACCGGCAATTAGGTCTGCATTTGCTTCAGTGGACGCTTTCGCATTCATATCATTGTTCTCTGACTGAGCTTGGATCTAACACGTTGATTATTGCAGCGTATCGCTGCGTCGCTTGCTTATCAAAGCGGCAAAAGCCCCGCAAATGTCCAGCTGACTTGAAGATTACGAGCGCAGGACCAACATTATTTGCGAGATCTCGTTTGTATTCCGCTCCGGATGAGGCAATGGAGACACATCCACAGCGGATTTGTCAGCGTATTTGTAACGAACCTTCTCCATACTGGTGAAATGCGTTAGTCCAAGCAGCTAGAGAAAGTGCGTCAAGCACAAGGGTGGGGCATGAAGCCAATCATGAGAGCAGTTGCAATCGCTGGTGCAATGGTGCTGGCGTCGACAAGCGTTTCGGTCGCCGGCGGCAATTTTGACAGTTCGTCAATGACTTGGAAGGGCGGCGGCTTTGTTTCCGTCAGCCCTAAATATGAGGGCTCGAACGAATACAAGGTCGTTGGTGCACCATTCATTTTTCCGAGTTTCAGCTCTGCCAAGAGCATCCTAGATGTGCGTGGCATCGATGATATCCGTTTGAAACTCTTCAACAATCGCTGGCTCGTGGCAGGCCCGCTAGCCGGATACCAGTTTGGTCGCGATGAAGACGATGGCGACAGACTGATTGGCCTCGGCGACGTGGACGGCGGTGTTGTCGTTGGTGGATTTGCCGGCATCAAGCTAATGCCTTCACTGATTTTTGGCTTGTCTTACCACCACACCGTGTCAGGTGACGTTGACGGTGGTCAGCTGCGCTTCGGTCTGGAGTATGAGCAGCCGCTGAGCAACCGGGTGACGTTTTTCGGCAAAGCCGGCGCAACCTATGCAGATGACGACTACATGGACGCTTATTTTGGTGTCAGTAATGCTCAGTCCAATGCTTCAGCGGCTGGCCTGAGTGTTTATGAGGCGTCATCAGGCATCAAAGACGTCTATGTTGGCGCTGGCGTGAAGTACAAGATGAACGAGCGCTGGTCGCTCAAGCTCAATGGCCGCTACTCGCGGCTCGTCGGCGACGCTGCGGACAGTCCTGTGATTGAAACGGAGGATCAATTCTCCGGTTCGGCGAACATTACCTACAAGTTCAGCAGGTAAGGGCAGGCGGGCGCTCTTCTTAAGCGGATTGGTATTAATAAGCCGGGCTAAACAGAGCCCGGCTTTTTACTGTATTCAGCTTTCCGTAAGTCTCTTTCAATCTCACCGATTGGTCGTAAGAGCAGGAAGCCTCGAAAAATAGACGCCAACTCGTTATCGCTGAAACTTGCTAACCGGCAACCCGGCCTTGATCCAGCCCCTGTCCTTGGGGGTTCCGAACATTCCGCCAAGCACATTGATGACGTTTTTGAAGCCAGCGTGTTGAAGCGCGCTCTGCATTCGCAAAGACCGAACGCCCGTCGCACAAATCAAAGCAACTGGTTTTGATGTATCACCACCAGCTGCTTTCTTCAGCGCTGCCAGAAATTTATCGCCGCGCTGGTACATCGTGATGAGTTGGCCACTGGCGGGCACGCCTGACTGCGCCCACTCTTTCGGTGCTCGAATATCGACGAGAACAAGAGAGCCGCTCTGAGCGCGACTGTGGGCCTCTACGACGGAAATGTCTGAGCCCCCCGCGGCTGCTCCAATCGACGAGCCGATCAACAGTGAGACCAGCGTTGCAAGACAAAGAACCAAGTTTCGGGCGTGCAAGGTCATAGCTCCAGGTGAAATCCATCTCGGATGCAAGAACACCGGACTGTCGTATGCAAAAAGTTGAATTGGAACTCAAATCTAGTTGAAGCGCTGTCGCTGCCGACTGAGCGCCGTCGCTAGTTCGCGCGTCGTTTGACGGCGTATACTATACCGCCAATCACCATTCCATAAACAAAGCTGAACAAGAACAAGCCGGCATCACTTCCGAACGGTCGCGGTGCCAACAGACCAGCCGTTGTCGCAAGCCAAACGGCTGCTGCACCCGCCAAAGCCGAAGCAAAGCCGACCACAACAAGCTTCTGCCACTGATCCGACTTCTGCCCCATATAGATGGCCACCCCGATAACCACGGGGTTCAGAACAGCCATGCCAAGCAAAGTCAGTGGATCAAAATTTGGGTCGAATAGCGCCATCCGGCCATCCTTAGGTCTCAGCAACCGCCAAACGGGTTAACCGGCATCACCACCTAGCTCTTTCTTGAGCTTCTCTTCCTCGTATTGAATGAACCAGCCGATCATTTGCCGCCAAAGCGCCTCGCAGAGATCCGCAGGCACGCCGACTGCATCAGCCTTAGCACGAACGCGGTCGACGACCTGTTGATTGCGCCACGGCACATTCGCTGCCGCATTCTCCTGCAACTTGATCTGCCAGGCCCGCTCAACATAGCCAAAGCGTTCACCGATCAGCTCGACGAGGGCTGTATCCAGCCTGTCAATCTCGGCCCGGACATCACTCATGTCCTGACATTCCTGCGGCGTCTTATTGGCCATCGTCTCACTCCTCGACTTTTGTTTTCTATCGCCACCAGACATCGGGCACGGGGAACCGGCCGGCAGCATCTTCAATCACCTGCCCAACACGCAATAACTGGGCTTCATCAAATGGCTTGCCTATCAACTGCAAGCCAAGCGGTGTTCCCTCACTCGACAACCCGGCCGGCACGGAGATTCCAGGCAGGCCCGCCATGTTAACGGTCACTGTCAGAATATCCTGGAGGTACATCTCAATCGGATTGCCGGACTTTTCACCTTGGGCAAAAGCCGGCGCCGGCGTCGTTGGTGTCAGAATGACGTCGACGGTATCCCAGGCCTTATCAAAGTCCTGCTTAATGAGCGTGCGAACCTTTTGCGCCTTGAGATAATAGGCATCGTAGTAACCGGCCGACAAAACATAGGTGCCGATCAGCACGCGCCTTTTGACTTCCTTACCAAAGCCCGCCGCACGCGACTGCTCGTAGGTATCGATTAGATCGTTGCCAGGCACGCGCAACCCGTATCGAACCCCATCATAACGTGCGAGGTTCGACGACGCCTCCGCAGGCGCAACGATGTAGTAGGCTGGCAAAGCGTACTTGGTATGGGGAAGCGAGATCTCGTGAATGGTAGCTCCCGCATCCTTGAGCCAGTCAATGCCGCGTTGCCAAAGAGCTTCTGTCTCGTCTGGCAGACCGTCAATCCGGTATTCTTTGGGCACACCAACACGTAGCCCTTTCACGCTCTGCCCAATCTCAGCTTCGTAATCTGCCACCGGCGCATCAACGCTTGTCGAGTCCTTCGGATCATGGCTCGCCATATGCTGCAGCATGATCGCAGAGTCGCGCACGGTTTTGGTGATTGGTCCCGCTTGATCGAGCGACGAGGCAAACGCGACGACACCCCAGCGTGAGCAACGCCCGTAAGTAGGCTTGATGCCGACTGTACCAGTCAAAGCTGCCGGTTGTCGGATCGAACCACCTGTATCGGTCGCCGTCGCCGCAAGGCAGAGATCTGCACTGACAGCCGAAGCCGAGCCACCAGATGAGCCGCCCGGCACCATCTGATCATTCGCTGTTTGACCGTCTGCAGTCTTGCGCCGCCACGGGCTGACGACAGGTCCATAGTAGCTGGTCTCGTTAGATGACCCCATGGCAAACTCATCCATGTTGAGTTTACCAAGCATGAGCGCACCCGCATCCCACAGGTTTTGAGTGATGGTCGACTCGTAAGCCGGTTGGAAAGCGTCCAGCACGTGGCTGCAGGCCTGCGTGTGAACCCCCTTGGTCGCGAATAGATCTTTGATACCGAGTGGCAGACCTTCCAGTGGCCGCGCATCATTAGCTGCAAGGCGCTTGTCACTTTCGGCGGCACGATCGAGTGCTGCTTCGCCTGTGACAGTGACGTAGGCATTGAGATGTCGGTTCGATGCATCGATCGCGTCGAGGAAAGCCTGCGTGAGCTCGACCGAGGAAAATTCCTTCGCGGCCAAGCCAGCGCGCGCTTCAGAGAGGGTCATGCGAGTGAGATCACTCATAGACGGACCTCCTTCAATTGCAGAGCAGATATGAGCGTCATTCCACGACCTTTGGCACGACGAAGAAGTGATCTTCGGTCATTGGAGCATTGGCCACCACGGCATCTGCTTGAGCGCCATCGTCCACAACATCCTGGCGCTGTTTCAACTCGATAGGAACAACCCGGGTCATCGGTTCTACGTTCTCCGTATCGACCTCATCCAGCTGTTCGACCCAGTCCAAGATCCCGGACAGCTCAGACTGCAGACCGACCGCCTCTTCGTCCGTGATCTTGATCCGCGCCAACCGTGCAATGCGACGGACGGTATCTTCATCGACCTGCATAGATCCTCACTGAATTGACAGGGAAATACGATTGTGTTGCTGATCTCTTAGCTCGGTCTTGCAACCTCATGCAAGGCACGGATCAACGCGGGCAAATTTTGGACGGAGAAACCCCAGTGTCAGATCTAAAACCTGCATCGCAACGCGTCCAAGACGAAGCTGACAAACTGGGCCTCAAGATTTCGGTCAAGCAACTGACAGATTCCACGCGAACTGCCGAGGATGCGGCGAAGGCCTGCAGCTGCACCGTTGCCCAGATCGTCAAATCACTGGTGTTTCGCGGAAAACAAAGCAACGATCCAATCCTGCTACTGGTCTCAGGCGATAATCGCGTCAACGAGAAGAAGGCCGCCGCCTACGCTGGCGAAAAGCTGCAGCGACCCGACGCAGATTACGTGCGCGAGATCACCGGGTTCGCCATCGGTGGCATTCCGCCATTTGCCCACGCCAACGCCCTAAGGACCTTCGTAGACGAGGATCTACTCGGGCATGAAGTTGTATGGGCAGCGGCTGGAACGCCAAACAGCGTATTCGCCGTTGAACCGAAGTCGCTAGCTGAAGCTGTCGGCGCGCAGATCGTCAGTGTAACCTAACGCCACTCGCGCCTCTTTCCTCCAGGCTGTTCCGCGTCACTGACTAAACTTCAATAGCCTCCCCGACTTTCGGTACGACAACATTGGCTCCGCCCATTTCGGCCACGAACTTGTCAGCATCGGGATCCAGAATTGGGAACGTCCCGAAATGACAGGGAATGATCGTCCCGAAATTGAAGTAATTCTTGCAGGCATACGCTGCGGTTCGCGCGCCCATCGTAAAACGATCACCAACTGGTACGATACCGATCTGCGGCTTGTAGAACTCGTTGATCAGGCTCATGTCAGAGAAGATGTCAGTGTCGCCCATGTGATAGAGCGTTTTGCCCTCTTTAGCCGTGATAACGAGACCACAAGCCGTCCCGAGATAGGTGCCGTTCGATGAGGACGAGTGCTGGGCATGCGTCAGCGTGACATCGAAGTCATCCGATCCTACGGTACCGCCCTGCCCCATCGGCTCCAGAGCTTCTACACCTTGCGACCCCATATGCAGCGCAAGCTCGTATACCGCGAAAACCTTCGCACCAAACTTCTTGGCAACTTCGACGGTGTCTCCGATGTGATCATCGTGACCATGCGTCAAGGCAATCTGCGTCGTGCCCGCAACGGCATCATCCCAGGACACACCAGAGCCTTCGAACGTCGGATTGCCCTTAAGGAATGGGTCGATCAGCAGAACACTGTTCCCAGTCTCAACACGAAATGTCGAATGTCCGAACCAGGTCACCTTCATTGAACTCTCCTCCAAACTAAGGCCGCTGGGCTCCATGGTTCACCCAGTCCTTGATTGTGCTATGCCATGTGAATGCACGATACACGCGTCGGTTGGCAAGTACTGTCGAAATCAAGCTGAAACCCCTATTCCTCATATGACAATTACCGAAGACTTGAACGACTTCGCTGGTGATCTACCAAGCCATGGGCGCCTGATCGGCTTGGACCTGGGCACCAAAACAATAGGCATAGCGTTGTCTGATCAGACCCGGATGATCGCCTCACCGCTTGAAACCATGCGGCGGAAAAAGTTCACACAGGATGTGGCCAGACTGGATCAACTCGTCATCGAGCACGAAATATGCGGGCTCGTTCTCGGCCTACCACGCAATCTCAACAATACTGAAGGTCCGCGGGCCCAATCGACGCGAGCATTTGCTCGCAATACCAGTGGACGCATTGCAATTCCGATATTGCTCTGGGACGAACGGCTCACCACAGCAGAAGCGGAGCGAGCTCTGATTGCAGCCGATGCAAGCCGGGCAAAGCGAGCAGACATCATCGATCAAGTCGCCGCCAGCATTATTCTTCAGAACGTCTTAGATGCGCTCTCTAAACGCCCGAACAACGGCTAGCCTTGCCAGCTAGACCTGGCCACGCAGATACTTTCGGTAGGCACCCGGGGCCATGTCGAAATGCTGCTTTGACCAGCGCGTGAAAGCGCTTCCCTCTGACAATCCGATACGCAAGCCAATCTCACCGAGTGGTAGAGAGGTATCTCGTAACATCGAAGTGGCAAGTTCAATCCGCACACGAGCGAGAACTTCCTCAAATGATGTCTCAAGCATCGAAAGTTTCCACTGCAAGGTGCGCGGTGAGATACTGAGTTCGCGCGCCACACTCGTCAGATCCGCTCGTCGGCTGGCCAGCAAGCGGGCGCTGATCGCGTCACTTACAGTGTCAACAAAATCCGATTGCCGGCCGCTTACAGCGAACAGGTTTTGGGCCGCGAGCCTGACCGTATCGTGAAGTCCCAAACAGATATCAACTTGCTTCGTCTGGAGATCACTGCGGGCTAAGACGAGACGTAGTTCTGAAGCCTCGAAGTTTATCCGAGGACCAAACACTTCCTCATAACGGGAGAGTTGGGGTGGCCGATACCTAGGAAGACTGATTTGCTCAGGATACCAGACCGTCGCTTCAACAGGTTTGATCCTCCGCACGATGGTCGCCGCAAAAACATCAACAAACTGCTGCGAGGGAGCCGATAACAGGCGTGGCAGACTGACAGTCACGACAGCTGTTTGGCCGCTGATGGCCAACCGTGCTTCGGCGGGTGCAACCGAAAGCTCAATAAAATCTTCCAAGGCCACAAACGCATCACCGATCGTCGGTGACGACAACAGCAAGTGATCGAGCATCCCGAAGTATCCGGGCGAACTGTCCAGAACAAAGCGCAATCCGAGCTCTGGCTCGTTCGCCGCCTGCGCCGAGATCTCCAGAAGTTCTGAAACAGCATTCAAGGGTACTTTTGCACCGGTGCTGGAGTGTGGCACACGATCAAAGCCAGCTCTGCGATATACATCCTGTACATCAACCTGAAAGTTAGCTAGATACGTCCTATAAACTTGAACTATATCTGCAGCAACTGTCGGCTCTCTATTGGTTGACCTCATCGAATTCTACAGTTTTGCTCAACTAAACTATACTGCGGGTTGATCGAAGATATTCATGACTTATCAATCACATGATTTTGCGTTTTAGGTAAAAAATACTGCATTTAATGTCAATTCGAGAGTGAATTCAAAGCCTACAGACCTATCCGATCAGTGCGCGGTATTGCCGGAATCAGGTGCTGCGGCGGCACTCCTAAAATACACGTGAACTCGCTGATCCGTGCTCGCTCCTACATCCACGATCAAAGAGAAATCAATGAAAGACGGCGTCCCTTCGAACACTTCTGCAGCATCTGCCATACATCTCCTACATCGCGGCGGGCAATGCGCCGATGATTTGTTTTCCGCCGAAATTGACGGCTCTCAGCTCACTCCACGCCAATACATTGTCCTGAAGAGTGCAGCGGTTGCCGGAGAAGCCAGCCAGACAGCGTTGGTGGAAGCCACTGGCATCGACCGGTCAACAGTCGCGGACATTGTCCGCAGATTAGTCGAGCGCGGTCTCTTGCAACGTGAAAGAACGAAACACGATGCGAGAATGTATGCGGTCAGTATTACGCCTTCGGGTCAGGCTGCATTGGATCAAGCCGATCCAACACGCCAGATGTGCGAGAATCGTCTTCTGGAAGCAGTACCCATGAAAGACCGAGAGGCGTTTGTGCGCTCATTGCAAAGTATCATTGATACATTCGGTCCAATCAGCAGCGCTCAGGTCAAGCCGCGCCGTGACGTTCCAGGCGACGGTCAGCCGAGCCCGCAATAACAGAGCATTACTGCTAAGACAGATAAAGGCGCGGAGCTTCGGTTCTGCGCCTTTTGCTTATCTGTGTTGGGAATGCACCATCGATGAACAAATTGATACGGCACCCGCTGCAGCAAGCACATTTCACCGGCGCAACACCAAAGAATACGCGCGAAAACACTCGCTGTTCCTGTTTACACACGCAGATACACCTTTTTCTTTGAGACCACTTGCCCGACCGAGCATCCCCCCCTATACAGCTCACTTTAATGACCAGCACAAATCCTCATCCAGGCCTCGGGTTCACTCGGCGCCACCTGTTGACGTGCGAAGGGCTAACCGCCTCGGAGATCGCGTCACTCCTTGATCTGGCAGATCAAGCAGCCGAGTCCAATCGCTCGGTACGAAAACGAGGGGACGCACTTGTCGGGCGTACCTTGATCAACCTCTTCTTCGAAGCATCAACCCGAACCCAAGCCTCTTTCGAATTGGCAGGCAAACGGCTGGGCGCAGATGTCCTCAACATGAACGTGTCAACTTCGTCCATGCAGAAGGGGGAAACCCTGATCGATACTGCGATGACGTTGAACGCTATGCGGCCTGACATCATTGTTGTTCGCCACTATGCAGCGGGTGCAGTGCAACTCCTCTCGGAGAAAGTCGATTGCTCTGTCGTGAATGCGGGGGACGGATCGCATCAGCATCCAACTCAGGCGTTGCTAGACGCCCTCACAATTCGCCGGGCTAAGGGCAGGGTTGAAGGCCTCGTCGTTGCAATTTGTGGTGACGTCCGCCATTCGCGTGTGGCACGTTCCAACATCGATGTCCTCAACGCGCTCGGCGCCAATGTCCGTATCGTAGCACCTTCAACGCTGCTCCCGACGGCAGCCGATCGGTTAGGTGTCGAGGTCTACACGGACATGACTGAAGGCATTGCCAACGCCGACGTCGTGATGATGCTGCGCCTTCAACGCGAACGGATGCAAGGTTCATTTGTCCCGTCCAGTAGAGAGTATTTCCACTTCTTCGGGCTGGATCACGAGAAGCTCGCGCATGCCAAACCAGATGCGCTGATCATGCATCCCGGGCCAATGAACCGAGGCGTAGAGATCGCATCAACAGTGGCCGACCACGCACGCAGCGTCATTCATGAGCAAGTTGAAATGGGTGTTGCTGTTCGTATGGCTGTCCTTGAAGCGTTAGCCCGGCACTTACCAAACCATTGAGCCCCAAATGACCGCCAAACCGGAAATTGAAACGCCGCCAACGGTCTTCATCAATGCCAGGCTGATAGACCCAGCAACAGGCATGGATGAGCCAGGCGGGCTATTAGTGGAAGATGGCCAGATCGCAGACTTTGGCCCTCATCTTCGACGGAACGCGCCTGAAGGCTTCGCCGTGTATGATTGCCAGGGCAACATCCTGTGCCCCGGCTTGATCGACATGCAGGTCTTCGCAGGCGAACCGGGCTACGAGCACCGCGAGACTCTCAAGACGTCCAGCAGAGCAGCTGCAGCGGGCGGCGTAACCACTATTATCGTTATGCCGGACACAGATCCGGTAATCGATCAGGTCGCGCTAGTTGACTATATTCAGCGGCGCGCGCGCGATAACGCCATTGTCCATGTCCACACCATGGCCGCCATGACCAAGAATCTCCAGGGCGAGGAGATGACTGAAATTGGCCTCTTAAAGCGGGCAGGCGCAATTGCCTTCTCCAATGGCAAGAACTCAGTCTCCAATACCCGGGTCATGAACCAGGTCTTGCTGTACTCGCGCGACTTTAACGCTCTGATTGTCCACCACACCGAAGACCCATATCTGGCGGCCAACAGCAGCATGAACTCCAGCGAGCTTTCCGTTCGCCTGGGCCTTTCCGGCGTCAATACCATTGCTGAGACGATCATGCTGGAGCGAGACCTGCGGCTCGTCGAAGTGACCGGTGCGCGGTATCATGCAGCGACGATCACAAGTGCTCAAAGCGTCGAAGTCATCCGCGCAGCACGGGCGCGTGGCCTCAAGATCACCTGCGGCGTGTCGATCAATCATCTCACTCTGAATGAGAACGACATAGGTCCATACAGATCGTTCTTTAAGCTGCGCCCGCCGTTACGTTCCGAAGCCGACCGGTTTGCGCTGGTTGAGGCCGTAGCCGACGGCACGATCGATGTCATCGTCTCATCGCATGATCCGCAAGGTGCCGATATGAAGCGCCTGCCTTTCGCTGAATCAGCCGACGGTGCGGTCGGACTTGAAACACTTTTGGCCGCGGCCATGCGCTTGCATCTCAGCGAGGGAATGCCTCTAGCTGATCTACTCAAGCCAATGACCTGCAAGCCTGCGGATCTCCTGGGCCTACCATCAGGTAGGATCGCGAAAGGCGCACCAGCAGACATCGTCGTTTTCGACCCGGAGAAACCCTGGATTGTCAACCGCGAGCGGCTCCAGTCTCGATCCAAGAACTCACCTTTTGACGAAAGCAAAATGCAAGGTGTCGTGCTACACACCATGGTCGAAGGCCAGACGGCCTATCAGTACCCAAACGCGGGTTAGCAAAGAAACCGATCAGTGGCAGGCATCGCCTTGCCAATGATTTAGAGGTGAGGATCAGTGGAAACCTTCCATATGCCAATTGCGGCAGTGCTCGGGTATCTCCTGGGCTCGATACCAACGGGCCTGATACTGACGCGATTGGCCGGTCTGGGCGACATCCGCGAGATTGGCTCCGGCAACATTGGCGCCACCAACGTCCTGCGAACAGGCAACAAGGTGCTGGCAGCAGCAACGCTCCTGCTCGACATGGCGAAAGGGGCTGCAGCAGTTCTCTTGGCTCCCTTGCTGGTCGCTGCGATCTTGCCCTCACCAAGTTTGGAAGCAGACAAGATTGCACAATTTGCCGGTCTCGCGGCCTTCCTCGGCCATCTCTATCCAACATGGCTGAGCTTTCGCGGTGGCAAAGGCGTTGCCACTTACATTGGTGTCACGGCCGCGCTTTTCTGGCCGGCTGCCATCGTGTTCTGCGCGATATGGTTGCTGATGGCAGCTGTCTTTCGATACTCCTCACTTTCCGCACTGGTTGGAGCGGTCATCGCGCCCGTTGCTGCGGGCATATTCTCAACGACCGGCATCACGGCCATGCTCGCATTAATGAGTATGCTGTTAATTATGAAACACCATGCTAACATTCGGCGCCTCATGAATGGCGAGGAGCCGAAAATTGGTCAAAAGTCAGAGAGTTGAACCTGATCTCTTTGGTACCATCCCCCTCCCAGTTGCTGAACTCGGCGCCAATGAGAGGCTCGCTTGTCTGCGCCTGATCCGCTCCGAGAACATCGGCCCGGCCACGTTCCGCACACTCATAAATCTGTTTGGCGGGGCGGAAGCAGCGCTGGCAGCACTGCCGGAGGTTGCGCGACGCGGCGGCAAACGCAGACCGTTCCGGGTTTGCTCAATAACCAAGGCAGAAGACGAACTTGCAGCAGCAGACGCCATTGGATCCCAACCATTATTTACAATTGAGCCGGGCTATCCAAAAGTCCTCGCAACCATCGACTACCCACCGCCTTTGATCTACGCCAAAGGCAACGTTGCATCGCTCAATCAGCCGGCGATTGCAATCGTCGGCTCACGGAACTGCTCCGGCGCCGGCGCCGCCTTCGCACGACAACTTGCCAGTGAACTAGGCAGCTCTCGCTTCGTCATCACGTCAGGTTTAGCGAGAGGCATAGATGGAGCGGCCCACCGATCCGCTATCAAGACCGGCACGGTCGCGGTTCTTGCCGGTGGATTGGATGTCATTTATCCGCCCGAACATGCCGACTTGCAGCTTCAGATCGCGGAGTCAGGTTGCCTGGTCACTGAGTGCCCTCCAGGGTTCAAGCCTCGCGGCAAGGACTTCCCGCGCCGCAACAGAATCATATCCGGAATGTCTCTCGGCGTCGTAGTCATCGAAGCGGCTAAACGATCAGGTTCTTTGACCACGGCACGATTTGCGGCTGAACAAGGCCGGGACGTTTTTGCGGTGCCAGGTCATCCGCTTGACCCTCGCGCAGCCGGAACCAACGAGCTACTGAAATCTGGCGCAATCCTGGCGACTGGTTCCGATGACATCATTGCTGAGCTAGCCCCACAACTGACTTTGGACCACAGCGCCAACTTCAGAACCAACACAGAGCACGATGAAAACATCGTGCCAAAGTACGCCGATATAGATGTCGGAAGTCAGGAACGCGAGCTGGTCTTGAGCATGTTGACGCCGACTCCGATCTCGGTGAACGAGGTTTGCCGGTTATCCGGTCTCCACGCCAAACAGGTTCAGACAATAGTGCTCGAGCTGTCGCTGGCCGGCAGAC
The DNA here is from genome assembly GCA_965247245.1 of Hyphomicrobiaceae bacterium. Lineage (GTDB taxonomy): Bacteria > Pseudomonadota > Alphaproteobacteria > Rhizobiales > Hyphomicrobiaceae > Tectiglobus. The sequence continues at coordinate 1,348,592 of CBDFGV010000003.1, forward strand.
TGGAACACCACGGACAGAACCTGATCTCACTGGGGCAGTTGCCCTAGTCGCTCACCACACCCCAGCATGTGGACAAAGTCCGTGCGGCTTACGCTTTTGCCAGGCAATCAGGCGCAAATTCACGCATCATTGCAGGCGACCACCCATCTCACGCCGCGCCTTTTCCGCGACATGAGCGAGTTCATATGCTAAAGTAGCACATTTATGATCACTTGCCAGTCGCGCCATCTCGTCGGTGAGTTCGGCAATGTACCGCAAGATATGGGTTCGGTTCATACGTTCGATTTTACTGCGCTTTTTTTCGTCTGATGGGCTCAAGCGCGATGAGCCGTCGCATTCTTTTGTCATCATCAAAAATTCCACTCAGCTTCCGAGAATTGCGAATTTCGCATATTTTCAGCAAGCGGTATATCAAGTTTCGCTATTTGTACAAAGTAAAAAAATAATGTTTCAACCTACCGTAGATTTGACACAGTCCGCAGCTTACCACATTTTCCCGGCGACCATCATGCAACTCGACCTTTGCACTACAGGAGCCCATAGAGACGGGCCAGCCGAACCAAAGACTACCGAACAATCAACCATGGAATGATCCGGGACCCGATGAACGTCCTTATTGTGGAATCCGCCGCCAAGGCCAAAGCCATCAACAAATACCTAGGTCCATCCTACAAGGTCATCGCTTCTTATGGCCATGTCCGCGACCTGCCGTCTAAGAATGGCTCAGTTGAGCCGGACAATGCATTTACAATGCATTGGGACACCGATGCGCGCTCTGCCAAAGTGGTGAAAGAGATCGCTGCTGCCGTAAAAGGAGCAGACAAGCTGATCCTGGCGACTGACCCCGACCGGGAAGGTGAAGCCATTTCGTGGCACCTGATCCAGCTGTTGGAACAAAAACGAGCGCTCAAGAAAGATACGCCAGTTGAGCGCGTGACGTTTAACGCCGTCACGAAACAAGCGGTCACGGCAGCACTGAAAGAACCGCGCGAAATTGATCAGCCTCTCGTGGAAGCCTATCTTGCTCGCAGGGCCCTTGATTATCTCGTCGGCTTTACACTCTCTCCCGTACTCTGGCGCAAGCTTCCCGGCGCACGCAGTGCAGGTCGTGTGCAGTCTGTTGCTCTTCGTCTCGTTTGCGATCGCGAAGCCGAAATCGAGGCCTTCAAGACCGAGGAATACTGGTCCATTGAGGCCATGCTGGCCACACAATCAGGCGATGATGTTCGCTCGCGCTTGGTCGCCATCGATGGCCAGACACTGAAGCGCCTCGACATCAAGGATGAAGCATCCGCTACGGCCATTACCACAGCCATCAAAGGCGCAGACTTCACGGTGAAGAGCGTCGAAAAGAGAGCAGTCCGGCGCAACCCATCTGCTCCTTTCACAACGTCGACACTACAACAGGAAGCCTCTCGCAAGCTCAACTTCTCGGCTAAGCAGACCATGCAGGTTGCGCAACGCCTCTACGAAGGTGTCGACATCCGCGGCGAGACGGTGGGTCTGATCACCTATATGCGGACGGACGGCGTCCAGATTATTCCAGAGGCCGTAGCGCAGATCCGGGAACTAGTTGAGAACCAATACTCTAACCGCTACCTGCCGCCATCAGCGCGCGAGTATAAGACCAAGGCCAAAAACGCCCAGGAGGCGCACGAAGCCGTACGCCCCACTGATCCAGCGTTGACGCCCGACAGCATCAGGCAATCTCTCGACCGAGATCAGTTCGCACTCTACGACTTGATCTGGAAACGATCGGTTGCCAGCCAAATGGCATCAGCCGAGGTTGAACAAACGACAGCCGAGATCGCAGTCAACGGCAGTGACGGTAAGCTTTACGGCCTTCGCGCGACGGGTTCCGTCATCGTTTTCGACGGTTTCCTCAAGCTATACGAAGAGGGCCGTGACGACTCTGAAGATGAGAATGCACGGCGACTGCCGCCGCTCAATGAAGGCAATGCGCTGATTGAAAAATCAATCGATGCCAAACAACACTTCACGGAGCCACCACCGCGCTACACCGAGGCAACGCTGGTCAAGAAAATGGAAGAGCTCGGCATTGGCCGGCCTTCGACCTACGCCTCCACCATGGCTGTGCTTCAGGAACGTGACTACGTTCAAATCGATCGCAAACGGCTGATCCCGGAGGACAAGGGCCGCCTTGTGACGGCGTTCCTTGCCAACTTCTTCAAGCGCTATGTCGAATATGACTTCACGGCCGGCCTGGAGGATCAACTCGACCTCATTTCCGACGGCAAGCTGGACTGGCAACAGGTCCTGGCAGAGTTCTGGAAGGACTTCACCGCGGCCATCGATGACACCAAAGAGCTGCGTGTCTCTGACGTTCTCGAGGCCTTGAATGAAATCCTCGGACCGCACATCTTCCCCGAGAAGGAAGACGGCGGCGACCCACGGCAATGCCCGGCCTGCTCCGCAGGCCGACTAAGCCTGAAGGTATCCGGCAAGTTCGGCGCATTCATTGGCTGCTCTAATTACCCGGAATGCCGCTTCACGCGTCAACTGTCACAAACCATAGACGGCCCTGTGGAGGCCGCAACAGCGGATGGCAAACTGCTCGGCTACGATCCGGTCACTGGTCTCGCGGTAACGTTGCGGACGGGACGCTTCGGCCCGTACGTTCAGCTCGGCGATACCGAGGACAACGAGAAGCCAAAACGCGCGTCGCTGCCCCGCGGTGTTGATGCCGAGCAGGTCGATCTTGAACTTGCACTCAAGCTACTTTCGCTGCCAAGGGAAGTTGGCCAACACCCGGAAACCGGGAACATGATTACGGCAGGTCTCGGCCGCTTTGGTCCATTCGTTCTGCACGACGGCACCTACGCCAATCTGGAGAGTCCGGAAGACGTATTCACGATTGGCATCAACCACGCCGTCACGTTGATCGCTGAAAAGATGGCCGGCGGCAAAGGCCGGTTCCAGCGCGCGAAGGCCAAGGTCCTGAAAGATCTCGGCGAACATCCCGATGGCGGCAAGATGGAGGTCCTAGACGGTCGCTACGGGCCCTACGTCAAGCATGGCAAGATCAATGCGACCGTACCCAAGGGCAAAGAGCCAACGGAGTTGACGGCGGAGGAGGCCATCCAGCTGATTGCCGAGCGCGCTGCCAAGGCACCAGCGAAAAAGAAGCGCGCACCAGCAAAGAGCAAAGCAAAGGCCGCCGACAAGGCAACCGAAAAGACGGCAGCAAAACCAAAGGCGAAAGCTGCGGCCAAAAAGAAGACAGCCAAGAAAACAACGCGCAAAACCACAGCCAAGAAAGCGCCGGCCAAGTCAAAACCGCGCTCGACAGAAGACGAGGCCGTGGAGTAGTTCCGTTACCGCATAGATCAGATAGGACGTTGTACGGTGGCAAAGCAGACTAAATCTCGTGGCGTCACCAAGGCAGACTTTCCGACGCGCGAGGAGATCCTGGCCTTTATTCGCGACGCGACGGGCAAGGTCGGCAAGCGTGAGATCGCAAAAGCATTTCACATCAAGGGCAGTGATCGGCGTGAGCTGCGTGAACTGTTGACGGAAATGCAGGCTGACGGACTACTCGCCGGCAACCGCAAGGAAATCCGCCGTGCCGGCGCATTGCCACCCGTTACAATCCTGGAACTGACCGAGTTTGACGATGACGGCTATCTCATCGGTCAACCCACTGTCTGGGACAACGGCGAAGGACCCAAGCCCAAGGTCCTCGTTGAGTTGCAGTCTGCCACATCTCGCGGAGCGTCTCGGGGCCCGTCACAGGACAGTGCAGCAGCCGTTGGCGATCGCATCCTCGCCCGCATAACGCCACTCGAAGAAGATGGTGAAGAGACTTACCGATACAGCGCCAGGATCATTCGACGCCTGCAGCGAGAGAAGCGAAGACTACTCGGCATCTTTCAAGCGCACGAGAAAGGCGGTGGGACGGTTCGCAGCGTTGATCGCAAGTCAGCCCGCGATTGGATTGTACAATCCGGCGATGACAAAGATGCAGCCGAAGGCGATCTCGTTCGATTTGAGATGATACGCCAGGGGCGCATGCATGTAGAACGCGCACGCGTGAGTGAAGTGCTTGGCAATCCCAAGGCGCAACAACAGATCAGCCTCATTGCCATTCATTCCCACGGCATTCCGGAGGATTTTCCTGAGAGTGTCACGCAAGAGCTCGAGCAACTGCCAGCTGTTGACGTGGACAGGCGCACCGATCTGCGCGATCTCCCCCTGATAACCATCGACCCAGCTGACGCGCGCGATCACGACGACGCTGTGCATGCGCAATCAGATGAGGATCCGACCAACCCTGGCGGATGGATTGTAACGGTTGCCATTGCCGATGTTGCTCACTACGTCGCCCCGAACAGCCGCCTGGATCGCGAAGCCCAGAAGCGCGGCAACTCAGTCTACTTCCCGGATCGGGTTGTTCCGATGTTGCCAGAAGAGATCTCCAACGATCTATGTTCTTTGCGTGAATTGGAAGAGCGCCCGTGCCTCGCAGTCCGCATGCAATTCGACAAGAGCGGTACGAAGAAGGGCCACACCTTTCATCGCGCGGTCATGCGATCGGCGGCGAAACTTAGTTATGAGGACGCTCAGGCAGCCTTCGATGGTCGCCCATCCGACAAGGCAGAACTCCTACTGGAAAGTGCGCTCAAGCCTCTGATGGGAGCGTACAAATCTCTCACTTCCGCCAGACAGCGTCGCTCCCCGCTTGAACTCGAACTCCCCGAACGACGCATTAAACTCGACCAGCGTGGTCAGGTCGATCGCGTCGTCGTACCGGACCGCCTTGATGCACATCGCCTGATCGAAGAATTCATGATCCAGGCTAACGTTGCGGCAGCTGAATCTCTCGAGAAAGCAAGATGTCCGTTGATCTATCGGGCCCACGACCAGCCATCAAAGGAAAAACTGAAATCGCTTCGCGTGTTTCTGGACTCGCTGGGGCTGAAGTTACCGCAGCAGGCGACACTGCGTCCGGACGCCTTCAACCGCATCCTTCAGACAACCAAAGAATTACCCGTCAAGGATCTTGTCAGCGAAGTCGTGCTGCGCTCCCAGTCACAAGCGGAATACACCACCGAAAACTATGGGCACTTCGGCCTCAATCTTCGCCGCTACGCCCACTTCACCTCTCCGATCAGACGTTACGCCGACCTTACCGTGCATCGCGCACTCATTCGTGCCCTGAAGCTCGGACCGGCTGAACCAGACAACGATCCAGCTGAAGAACTCGCAGGTGTCGCCGAGCACATTTCCGGAACCGAACGACGAGCCATGGCCGCCGAGCGCGAAACAGTCGATCGCCTAATCGCACACTACCTGTCAGACCGCGTCGGTGCAGAATTCGCCGGCCGCATCTCTGGTGTCACAAGCTCCGGCCTGTTTGTCCGTCTCGACGATACAGGCGCTGACGGCTTCGTTCCGGCTTCTACCCTCGACGATGATTACTATCACTTCATTGAAAATCTGCACGCCATGGTGGGTGACCGGAACAACCTCGCCTACCGCCTCGGGGACCAGGTCGAAGTCCGTCTCGTTGAGGCTATTCCTATAGCCGGCGCCTTGCGGTTCGAAATGCTGAGCAAGGGCAAAAAGCAACATCTCAGCCTGTCGAAGGGTTGGCGGGGCCGGGCTCCATCGAGAGGTCGCCCGCGGCGACGGCGCTAGAAATCGTCGCAACGGCTTGCGCGATGTTGCAATCGCGGCCATGTCATATCGGACTGAACAGGGCGTTGAAGGACCTATGCCGCTATGACAGTAGATATCAAACAATCTGGTTCGCAGGTATCGGGCTTAGCAACCACATCTGAACGCTCGGCAACTCTCGCCATGTGGCGAGGCACATTGCATCGCTGCCCGAATTGTGGCCAGGGCCAGCTATACAACCGCTATCTCAAGGTCGTTGATAGCTGCTCAGAATGTGGCCAGGAGTTGCATCATCATCGCGCCGACGATGCACCACCATACTTCACGATCTTTGTTGTTGGGCACATCATTCTTGCTGGCGTGCTGGCGCTTGAACAAGCCTACGCGCCTGAGGCCTGGGTTCATGCGGTGATCTGGATTCCCGCCACTCTGGTAATGAGCTTGGCGATGCTTCCGCGCATCAAGGGTGCGTTGGTGGGATTGCAGTGGGCGATGCGCATGCATGGCTTCGACGAGGATGGCGAGCGACCCACTTAATCTCGCAGCGGGCTTTGAGCCGACCAAACGTCATTTAAGCGGAGTCCGCGCTATCATGTCAGGCACCGACAAGACAAAGGCCGACACAGCTGCGAGCAACACCCAACGCCCCCGAGATGCCGCCACCTTGATCATCGTGGATACTGCTGACGGGCAGCCACGCGTATTGATGGGCAAACGTCGGGCTGACGTTGTTTTCATGCCTGGCAAGTTTGTTTTCCCAGGCGGTCGTGTCGACCAACACGACAAAGATGTCGCCAGTTGCAGTGAACTGGGAGAGAATGAAGTCGAGAAACTTCTCTATGACATGAAGGGGCATCCAAGCACGGTACGCGCACGCGCCATCGCTCTGGCTGGCATCCGCGAGGTCTTTGAGGAGACCGGCCTCGTCATCGGCCGGCGTGGAGAAACCGCAGCGGAACCGGTGCCTGAAAACTGGCAACCTTTCTTCTCATCTGGATACGTACCGTCCCTGGCCGAACTCCACTTCTTTGCCAGGGCCATCACCCCTCCGGGTCGCCCGCGCCGCTACGACACACGGTTCTTTTGCATTCCTTCGGACTGCATCGCGCATGACACCGGCCAACCCGACGAAGAGTTAAGCGAAATCGGCTGGTATACCATTGAGGCAGCGACACAACTTGAGTTGCCGCCGATCACACGCGTTGTTCTGGAAGATCTCCACGACCACATCCAAACAGGCCTGATCGGACCCTCACGCCAGGCTGTTCCTTACTATCACCAGCGCCATGGAAATTTCTTTCGGGAACTTATCAAAGTTGAGAGCTAATCGCGGCATCATTGCCATGCAGAAACAGCAATTGACATTGTGATTGCATCAACAATTCGAACTTGCATTGCCGCACCGCGCAAGTCTACCTTGACACAAGACCCGATCGGATTATGTTCCCGATCCACGGCACGATCGCTCAAAGGTTTCAAAACAAATGGCTAAGCCTGTAACCCAGAAAATTAAGCTGCTTTCGACAGCAGGAACCGGTTTCTACTACGTAACAAAGAAGAACCCGCGGAACACCACAGAGAAGCTCTCGTTCAAGAAGTACGACCCTGTGGCGCGCAAGCACGTCGAGTTCAAAGAGACTAAAATCAAGTAATGAATTGATGCTTGCGCGGCTGTAGCCCCGCGGCATCTCTTGCTTCAACCAAGATTACATGAATTAGGCACAGTTGTTCTGGCCAAGAGAGCAGACAGCTAACAATGACGGGTGTCCAAAAATTTAGGCCAGGAAACGGACAGCCTCAGTAGCGGGGTAAGCCCAAGGCATCCGGCTCCTGGCCATATATCCAATAGCTCAACCAAAGAGGGCGTTGGTCTTCACTACTGGTTACTGGAAACTCTCAGAAGCTCCGAGCAAACTCAAAACACTGAGCCATCCAGCGATGCACATGGCTCATGTCAGGAGATGCGGCGGACCTGAACACAACCAAGCGCTTCGTTAAGGCGAAGGTCGAATTGCCCCGCCTTAATCCTGCCTAATTGGCGAAATTCGACAATTCAGTCTGGCAGGAAGTTTCCATCTTGACAAGGGAAATTTCCTTTCGAATCACGGACTAACGAGCAAACTGAGTAAATGCCTGCGAACGCAATGGCGCAAGTACCCTGACCATTGAGCAATGCTCATTTAGCGGATAAAACCGCACTCAAGAATCTAAGTCGTTGAGAAATATGATTTTAATTGCCACTCATGCTGCTTCAGACATGACCCGATTGCGGCCAGCGCGCTTGGCTGCATAGAGGGCGTTGTCCGCCCGCTTGAAGATGATCTCAGGAGTATCGTTTGCTGAGTCAATTGTGGACAAACCGACACTTGCAGTAATCGGCACCGACAATTCCGACGATACGCGAAATGGTTTCTCAGCAATCCGTGCAAGTAACCGTTCCGCAATTTGGTACGATGACTCGAAGTCCACACCTGGCATGACAAGGATGAACTCTTCTCCGCCGAAACGGCAGACGAGATCTATACTACGCGTGTTCTCACGAAATCTGTTTGCGAACTCTTCCAGTACTGCATCACCGACGTCATGACCGTACGTATCATTGATGTGCTTGAAATGATCGATGTCGGCAATGAGCAGGCTCAAGGGCGAGTTGGCATCAATCGAGCGGTTCACAAGGCCGCTCAGATGAGCCTGCATGTAGCGCCTGTTGTGTAGACCTGTCAGCGGATCGGTCACCGCCAGTTCGACACTCTCTTCGAGGCGGTTACGCAGGAAATCAGAGTAGCGCTTGCGCTTAATTTGGGTCCGCACGCGGGCCAGCAGTTCGTTCTGGTCAACCGGCCGCTTGATATAGTCGTTCACGCCCATATCCAAGCCGCGCAGCAAGCGCGCTTCGTCACCGGTTTCGGCAATCATAATGATCGGTGTATGGCGCAGTCGATCGAGAGAGCGAACCTGGCTGCACAGGCGCAAAGCATCAGCATGATCAAGCGACAAGCTCACGATCATAACGTCATAGTCACTGCCTTCGAGCTCGAACGGCACTTGCACAACATTTGGCTCGACCTTGGAGCTATGATCATCGCTGAGTGCTTGCTGCAAGCGCTCCGCAGATCTCGGATTATCGTCGACAATCAACAAGTTGCCAGTCGTTGTGATAGGATTGATTAAATCTTCGCCGCCTTCGCCGTAGCCGAGTTGATGACCGGTCACAGCCCGCAGGTTCATCTCATCATTGAGTGTCTTGAGGCGCGCGAGGTTCTTGACCCGCGTGATCAGCGCGATGTCGTCAACTGGCTTTGTCAGGAAATCATCGGCGCCGGCTTCCAGACCCTGCAGTTTGTCAGATGCTTGATCGAGGGCCGTCACCATGACAACAGGAAGGTCTTGCGTTTTGGGATTCGACTTGATTTGCCGGCAAGCTTCAAAGCCATCCATCCCCGGCATCATGACATCCAAAAGCACAACATCCACGTGCTCTTGATTACAAATATCGATAGCTGCCTGTCCACCCGATGCGGTCAAAACCTCGAAGTACTCAGCTCGCAGGCGCGCTTCCAACAGCTTCACGTTGGCCGGTATATCGTCCACAACCAGGATACGGGCAGTCATCGTCTACCTTTTACTCAACGCTTACGCGGCTTTCCCAATGAACTGGCGAACAGTCTCAATGAAGCCCACAACTGAAATCGGTTTGGACAGGTAGGCTTCACAGCCGCCCTGAATAATACGCTCCTCATCACCCTTCATGGCGAAGGCAGTCACGGCCACAACCGGGATGTGCCTGAGCTCATCATCATCCTTGAGCCACTTCGTCACTTCGAGGCCCGAGACTTCCGGCAGCTGGATATCCATCAAAATGAGGGAAGGGCGATGTTGACGAGCAAGGTCGAGAGCTTCCAGGCCGCTATGCGTTCCGATCGTCTGATAGCCATGCGCTTCGAGTAGATCGTGGAAGAGCTTCATGTTGAGCTCATTATCTTCCACAATGAGCACGCTATTGTTGCTCTGTTCCATAGCGGTCTTCGAGCGCTCGATGTCTGCGGTTCGCTCCTGGAAGGTCATAATCCGCCCACCTGTATCAACCGCTTACTCATGCCCTGATTCGTCCTCATTACAGAACGGCAGTCTGCAGCAGAACCAGTAACCAACAGCTTAAATGGATAAGATTAATCGCGAATCAGAAATAGGACGCTTACGGACGATGGCTAAAAATAATGCAATATCTCACGAAGATGCGGAGATTCTCGGCCTCCGGGTCTTAGCGTTCATTGCCAGCGACCCAGCCCTATTGGAGCGCTTTACCAACACGACCGGCGTGTCGGTCGAAGACTTGCGGCAACGAGCAAATTCATCCGAAATCCTCCTCGCGTGCTTCAACGAGCTTCTCAGAAACGAGCCCGATTTACTTATGTTTTGCGCCAATGCTGGCATCGAACCGGAGACAGTTCGACTGGCGGAAGCCATACTTGAGGGCCTGCCGCGAGACGACCAATGACACTGAAGTTCAAAGCACCTCAGAGCACTCTGCGCATTGGCATTGATCTGGGTGGGACAAAGATAGCTGGTGTCGCCCTTGATACCACTGAGACAGTTGTTAAGGAGTTGCGAACCACAACTCCAAAAAATGACTACGCAGCCACGTTGAACGCGATCGAAGCACTCATCTCTGATCTGCGACCAGATCACGACACGGACTTCTCTGTTGGGATCGGGATGCCTGGATCAATTGCCCCGTCGACCGGTCGTGTTCAGAACGCAAATTCCACTTGGCTCAACGATCAAGCGTTCAAGAATGACTTGCAGGAACAGCTCGGTTACGAAATTTGCTGCGAAAATGACGCCAACTGCTTCGTCCTGTCTGAAGCCTATGACGGCGCCGCCGGCGGTTGTGACTCGGCCTTCGGCGTAATCCTGGGCACAGGCTGTGGTGGCGGCTTTATCATCAATGCCACCCTCTTGAACGGCCCCCGCAATATCGGTGGGGAGTGGGGCCACAATCCACTGCCTTGGCCCCAGCGCAATGAACTGTCAGCTCGCACCTGTTGGTGTGGACGCGAGAACTGCATTGAGACTTGGGTGTCCGGACCGGCGCTGGCCCACGATCATCAGATCGAAACGGGCGAAAGCTACTCAGCGGAGATCATTGCCGAACGAGCACGAGCTGGAAACGAAGCAGCCCAGGCTACACTAGACCGGCATCAGAACAGGTTGGGCCGCAGCCTGGCGCATATCGTCAATATCCTGGATCCCCAAGTCATCGTGCTGGGTGGCGGATTATCGGCTATGGATCACCTCTATGACCACTTAGAAAATGAGATCCAGCCGTACATTTTTTCAGCCCAGCGCACAGTCGACATCAGACGACCCAAATGGGGAGACGCGAGTGGCGTTCGCGGTGCTGCGAGGCTATGGCAGCTTGCCTAGCTCATGCAAACGCTTCGCTGACACTCAGCACAGATTCCCCGGCTCGTTGAAGCTCTAGTTCTTGCAGGGCTTCGTTTCCAGGAGATCCAAACTGGCGAGGCGTCCACGGATAGCAAAGTGGCCGTAGTCAATGATCAAACTGCGCGACACGCCATTCTCAAAGAAGTGGAACGAGAGTTCATAACTCGGCAACTCATCGCCCTTGCCCTTTTGCGGATCAAAGTAACTGAGAGCAACGGGCCACGATTGCAAGCCATCGAGCGCTTCGGCGTTTTCGGCTTTCGGCAGAGTACTGTTCAGATCATCAGGGTTGGGCTTCCCGAGTACCGCCGTCGTTGCATAATACTTTGTGCCCTTATCTGAACCGTCATAGAGATCCGACGCATAGATCGATTTCCCGGCTCGCGCAGCTTCCAGCAGTTCGATTGAGTGCTGGACCGGAAACACGACTGTGCGCTTAATATTGAAGCTACGTGACTTCGGCTTTTTCAATTTGATAGCAAGCTCTGCCCCCACCGCGCCACGCTCGGCATCGCCGGTGGCAGATTCAACGAGCTTGCGGTCTCGCAACTGCTCGGTCCTGAACGTGAAGGATTTGCCATCCGGCATTTCCTTGAAGTGCGATCTCATGTCCATGATCGACGGCTTGCCTGACCGGTCAACCGTCTGGGTTACAAAGCGCATCTGTTGAACGAAACCGGTACACTGAGAGCCCTTCAACTCATAGACCATACGCCCAGTAAGCTCGACGATACCGGAAGACGTCGCCGCCCGCTCAAGCGTGATATCATAGACTGCCCGGTGAGCAGCCAACTCAGTCTTGGCAACCGGTTGCGCAAAAACTTGCACTGAAGTGCATACTGTCAGCATGGTTGCCCATCCGGCGCGCGCCAACAGGCTGGCGGATGCACTGGTCCATGGACGAGTCGATCGAATTTGATACATAATTTGCGCCTTATGCGGGAGCCATGCTGCTATGATACGACAAAAGAGACATTAAAATCTCGACAACATCGTGCCGCATAACTCTAGCCCAAACTTCATGGCCGGATTGCCACTGCAGGATCAAGAAATTTTGACAGAGAATGCCGAAGCCACTGTCGAAGTCGTTGGCGCAATGGCCGACATTTCTGCAAGCCAGTGGGACAGTTGCGCCAATCCCGACCCCGCGACCCATAACCCGTTTATATCACATGCCTTTCTGCAAGCCCTCGAGGAAGCTGAAACGGTCTCACCGCGCACGGGATGGCAGCCACAACACCTCCTCATCAAGGACGACAATGACTCCATTCGCGGCTGCATGCCTCTTTACGCTAAATCCCATAGTAAAGGGGAATATGTCTTCGATTACGGATGGGCGGATGCCTTTGAGCGGGCAGGTGGAAGCTATTATCCAAAACTGGTCTCAGCCGTACCATTTACCCCCGTGCCCGGTCGTCGCATCCTCGTTCAACCAGGAGACGATGCAGAGAGGTATGAGAACCTTCTTCTTGCAGGCGCGATAGAACTGACAAGCCGCTACGACCTGTCATCGCTGCATATCAACTTTCTGCCCGAGCAGCAGTGGAGCAGCACGACCGAAATGGGCTTCCTGCAGCGGATGGACCAACAGTTCCACTGGCATAATCAGGATTTCGGAACCTTTGACGATTTCCTGGCAAGCCTGGCATCTCGCAAGCGCAAGACGGTGCGAAAGGAACGCGCCCAAGCCGTAGCCAATGGTCTGACCATCGAACACTTTCGCGGCAACAAAATCACCGAGGAACATTGGGACGCTGTCTACATGTTCTACATGGACACTGGTAGCCGCAAATGGGGACGCCCCTATCTCAACCGCACTTTTTTCTCATTGCTTGGCGAGTCGATGGCCGACCAGTGCTTGCTGATCCTTGTCTCACGCGATGGCAAGTATATCGGCGGGGCCCTGAACATTATCGGTGGAGATTGTCTCTACGGACGTTATTGGGGCGCCATCGAGCATCATCCCTGCCTGCACTTCGAGGTTTGCTATTATCAGGCCATTGAGTTCGCCATTCAGAACGGCCTCGCAAGGGTCGAAGCTGGTGCACAGGGCGAACACAAGCTCGCACGCGGCTACATGCCGACAGCAACTTATTCCGCCCACTACATCCCAAATCCGAGCTTTCGGCGCGCCATTTCTGCCTATCTTAGTGAGGAGCGGGATTACGTTGAGAGATCTCGCGAAATGCTGGCGCAATACGCCCCTTACCGGCGCGACACCGACGACAGTGACCAGATCTAATGCCTAACTGGACTGCTGCGTTGTCGGGAGCCCAGGCACGCCACGTTGAACCGTGTGTGGATTTGACTGAGCCAGACAAACGGCCAGAATGATAAGTCCCGCAAGCCCAAGCACTGAACAGACCCAAAGCACGCGGTTCTGCATGGCCCGCGCAGCGAGGTGTGCCGCTGCTATATCGTAATCGTCTTCCCGGCTCTCGTGCCTGTTCTCCTCACGAGAGTTTTGCGAAGGTGCATTCATAACGAGGACTCCGCCAAATACATTGCGCCAACCACATTGAAAAACTTGCACAACGCCGCGTCGCGGAAGCGTAAACATTGAGCTAAAAGCAATTGATGGCCTAAGCAGAACGTTCAGGTCGGTATCAAAATGGGACAAGGACTCATGAGCTACGACAACGACAATATCTTCGCGAAGATTTTGCGCGACGAAATCCCATCGGAGCGCGTCTATGAGGACGATGCAACGGTCGCATTCATGGACATCATGCCAAGAGCCAACGGTCATGTCCTCGTCATCCCGAAAGACCCGGTTCGCAATATGCTCGACGCCACCCCGGCGCAGTTAGCCGCTTGCCTAGCCACGGTGCAGAAGATCGCACATGCGCAACTAAAGGCGTTCAATGCCGACGGCACCACCTTGCAACAATTCAATGAGGCTGCTGGGGGGCAAGAAGTTTTCCATCTCCACTATCATGTTCTGCCGCGTCACCAAGGCGTCAAGCTGCGCCCTCCCGGCAATATGGAGAAACCGGAAGTGTTGAAGGCGCACGCAGACAAGATCCGGCAGGCGCTGAGCTAACAGATTGGCATTGCGGTTTATTGCTCCGGGTCTCAACAGCATACGGATACCGTGACCGTCAGCGTTTAACTCCGCCCAGTCGTTGAGCTAGGGTTCCGGCTCAACCTTCGACGGGGAGTTCAACAGGGATGGCCGATGCCTTTGACTATATCATAGTAGGCGCCGGTTCCGCTGGTTGCATTCTCGCCAACCGTCTCAGCGAGGACGGCAGGCATACCGTCTGCCTGCTCGAAGCAGGACCGTCGGACTGGAACCCTTTCATTCACATTCCGGCCGGTTTTATCAAAACACTGACCAACCCCAAGGTGAATTGGCTATACGAAGCGGAGCCATCTCATTGGACGAACGGGCGGAGGACACCTGTGCCGCGAGGCAAAACATTGGGCGGCTCCAGCTCGGTCAATGGCCACATTTATAACCGCGGTCAGCGCCTCGACTTCGACACCTGGGCTCAGCGTGGCAACATTGGTTGGGGTTACGCCGATGTGCTGCCGTACTTCAAGCGATGCGAAACCAAGATTGGCGACGGTGATGACACCTTCCGTGGCCGCGATGGAAATCTGACCGTCGCCCCTATCGGTTACCACCACCCGCTCTGCGATACCTTCATGGACGGTGCCGCTGAACTCGGCATCCCGCGCAATCCGGACTACAACGGGGCTGTGCAAGAAGGCATCTCCTACGTCCAGCGCACAGCTTACAAAGGGCGCCGGGTCAGCACCGCCACCGCATTCCTCAACCCGGCCAAGAAACGCACGAACCTCGACATCATCACCAATGCGCACGCGACACAAATCACACTCGAGGGAAAACGCGCGACCGGTGTCGAATTCGCCAAAGGTGGACGCAACGGCAGCCTGCAGCGCCTGATCGCAAACAAAGAAGTCATTGTCAGCGGGGGTGCAATCAACTCACCGCAACTGCTGCAACTCTCCGGCATTGGTCCGACATCACTGCTTCAGCAACGAGGCATTGAGGTCCGTCATGATCTTGCCGGTGTCGGCGAGAACCTGCGTGACCACTTCGCGCCGCGCCTCAGCGCACGCGTCAAGGGCATTCAGACGCTCAATGAGCTCTCCTCCGGCCCACGTCTTGTCGGCGAGATTGCTAAATACTTCGTCGGTGCCCAAAGCATCCTCAATCTGAGTGCCACAATGGTCTACGGCTTCTGGCACTCAGATCCAGCCACCAAAAGCAATGACCTTCAGTTCATTTTCACACCGGCAAGCTATAAGGAAGGTCGTCACGGCGTCCTCGATGATCATCCCGGCTTCACTCTAGCTGCCTGGCAGCATCGTCCGCAAAGCAAGGGCTGGGTGCGGACACGATCTTCCGATCCGTTCCAGGCACCCGAAATCCAACCCAACTACCTCAATGACGAGAGCGATCGTCGCGTAACAATCGAGGCCATGAAACTTGCCCGCAAGCTGATGCACACGGAAGCCATGCGCCCCTACTTTGATGGTGAAGTCTATCCTGGTGCGGATCTCCAGACAGACGAGGAGCTATTGGAAGGCGCACGACGTTGGGGCAACACGACCTACCACGTTATGGGAACCTGCCGCATGGGCCCTGCGTCTGATCCGACATCAGTTGTTGATGATCAGCTGCGCGTGCGCGGCCTCGATGGTCTTCGGGTGATCGACGCATCCATCATGCCGACCATGCTGTCAGCCAACCTCAACGCAGCAGCGATGATGATCGGTGAAAAGGGTTCTGATCTGGTTCTGGGCAAAGCAGCCATGGAACCAATCATCGTGCCGGACTAGAGCCCGCTGACCTTCCCACGGCAGCGCCGGTCATTCCCTGACCGTCGGGTTGAACAGAAAAACGCCGCCGGATTCATCATCCAGCGGCGCATTGTCATGAAACCAAACAGCCTCGAAGTAGAGACTATACAGTCTCTATTCGCTTCGCTTAGACTTTCGCGGCGGCACGCTTGGCACCGCGCCGTTGTTACCCTTCGAACTTCGCGACTTGCGTTCCTTGGGGCCTGGTAGGGCCTTCCGGGGTTCAGCCTCGATCAGGGCCTTTTCGCCGTTGTCATCAGACTCATCTCCGTCCTCATCGTCTTCGGACTTCGACTTGCGCTTAGGATCAGCCGGGAAGAACTCGAAGCCAAGCTTCGTATCCATGCCATCCTTTTCGACGATGACCTTGACCGCGCCACCATGCTCAAGCTTGCCGAACAGCAACTCTTCTGCCAATGGCTTCTTGATATGCTCCTGGATGGTCCGCGCCAATGGCCGTGCACCGTACTTCTCGTCGTACCCCTTGTCGGCCAACCACTGCGCGGCCTCCTGAGTCAGTTCGATGGTGACGCTACGATCGGCCAATTGCGCTTCCAGTTGGAAGATGAACTTCTCAACAACCTTCTGGATGACTTCGGCAGGCAGACCAGAGAACGGAACAATAGCATCCAAGCGGTTGCGGAATTCCGGCGAGAACATTCGGTTCACAGCGTCCGTGTCTTCACCTTCACGACGGTCACGATTGAAGCCCATCGGCGGCTTGGCCATATCGGAGGCCCCGGCGTTCGATGTCATGATCAACACAACGTTGCGGAAGTCGATCTGCTTTCCGTTGTGGTCGGTCAGCTTACCGTGATCCATGATCTGCAACAGAATGTTGAACAGATCAGGATGCGCCTTCTCGATTTCATCGAGCAACAACACGCAGTGCGGATGTTGGTCAACGCCATCGGTCAGCAGACCGCCCTGATCAAATCCAACGTAACCTGGCGGCGCACCAATCAGCCGTGAGACCGTGTGCTTTTCCATGTACTCGGACATGTCGAAGCGCAGCAGCTCAACGCCCATCAATGATGCAAGTTGCTTAGCGACCTCGGTCTTACCAACACCGGTCGGGCCCGTGAACAAGTAGCAGCCAATGGGCTTTTCAGGCTCGCGCAATCCGGCACGAGACAGCTTGATCGCCGACGTGAGATTGTCGATGGCCTTGTCCTGACCAAATACCATCCGCTTCATATCGCGGTCGAGATTGGACAGAAGTTCGGCGTCCGACTTGGTCACCGTCTTTGGCGGGATACGTGCCATCGTCGCGACAGTCGCTTCAACATCCTTGGTAGAAATACGCTTCTTACGCTTGGACGCCTCAACGAGCATCTGCGACGCGCCGGTCTCATCGATCACATCGATCGCCTTGTCCGGCAGCTTGCGGTCGTTGATGTATTTGGCTGACAGCTCCACCGCAGCACGGATCGCTTCGTTAGAGTACTTGAGCTTGTGATAATCCTCGAAGTAAGGCTTCAGGCCCTTAAGGATTTCCACCGCATCTTCGAGTGTCGGCTCATTGACGTCGATCTTCTGGAAACGGCGAACCAATGCCCGATCTTTTTCGAAGTGTTGGCGATATTCCTTGTAAGTCGTCGAACCGATGCAACGCAGCGTTCCTGACTGCAGCGCAGGCTTCAGCAGGTTTGATGCATCCATTGCACCACCGGATGTCGCGCCAGCGCCAATCACCGTATGAATCTCGTCGATGAACAAGATCGCACCTTCGTGGTTCTCGATCTCCTTCATCACCGCTTTAAGGCGTTCTTCGAAATCACCGCGATAGCGCGTACCGGCTAGTAGAGCGCCCATATCAAGCGCAAAGATGGTGCACTCGCTGAGCACTTCGGGAACTTCGCTCTTGATGATCTTGCGCGCCAGGCCTTCAGCGATGGCCGTCTTGCCGACGCCCGGATCGCCAACCAACAGCGGATTGTTCTTCTGACGCCGGCAAAGAACCTGAATGGTGCGCAGCACTTCGGACTCGCGTCCAATCAACGGATCAATCTTGCCGTCACGCGCCTTGGCGTTGAGGTCAACGCAGTAGGTATTTAGCGCATCAGCTGCGCGCTTTTCGCCACCTTCTTCATCCCCAGCGCCATCTTCCTCCGCCCCCCGCACAGTGCGCGGTTCGGTCATGCCTGGACGCTTGGCAATACCGTGGCTGATATACTGTACGGCATCGAAGCGGGTCATATCCTGCTCTTGCAGGAAGAACGCTGCGTGGCTCTCGCGCTCTGCAAATATTGCAACCAGCACATTCGCGCCGGTCACTTCCTCACGACCTGACGACTGCACGTGTACAACCGCGCGATGAATCACACGCTGAACACCGGTTGTCGGGGTCGCTTCAGAGACACCATCGACCTCAAGCAATCCGAACTCGCCATCGATATAGTCAGTTAGGCGCTGCCTCAGGGCATTAAGATCCACTGCACAGGCTTTCAGAACACCTTGCGCGTCACGGTCATCGATAAGAGCCAATAGCAAATGCTCAAGCGTTGCATATTCGTGGCTACGCTCGTTTGCGAACTCCAGTGCACGATGAAGTGTGTTTTCTAGGCTTTGTGAAAAAGAAGGCACGGTTGGTTACTCTTTCTCCATTGTACACTGCAGCGGATGTCCATGCTGCCTTGAAAAGTCGATGACCTGCGTGACCTTCGTCTCGGCCACTTCGTACGTGTAGACACCGCAAACTCCCACACCTTTTTGGTGAACTTGCAGCATAATTCGGGTCGCGTCTTCACGGCCCTTGTTGAAATATTTCTCTAAGACGTGGACGACAAACTCCATCGGAGTGTAATCGTCGTTCAGAAGTAGGACTTTATAAAGACTAGGCTTCTTGGTCTTTGGCCTGGTCTTGGTGACGACACCCGTCTTGCCATCTGAGCCATCATCGCGGTCTTCATCGTCGTCAGACATTGTAATCTGCACGGCTGTTACAGCAATAGCGCTCAGGATCTCCGACGATACACTCGCCGGCTCAACACCATTATCAAAGGTGTCGGGTGAGGTGTCATCCTCCCAAGCTTGCTCGCAATGATCATTCTCTTGGATCATCATTCCAGATCTTCCGGCCGATTCCTCAGCATTCTTGTCCGTGTAACTTGTGAGTGCAACGCCCAAATGGGCCTCAAGGCACTACAAGACATCATTCAACCATCGACAACAGGAGCCTGTGGAAGGAAGACCGAATAGGCCAGTTATCACGCATTCCCCCGACAATATATCTAACGGATACAAGATAAGTGTTGCCGAACCGAACTTCCAGGCCCCCAGAACCTGCACAACGCCACTTTTCTACCGTGCCGAGGCTGCACCTGTCTCTGGCTCTCTGTCAATTCCGCACCGATTGATTGCATTTGAAGTAAATCCTTAACGGCGCTTAATCCATTCTGCTGCATACTGATCCAGTGCTGCAAAGCAGACCGAGAAACGCCGCAAATCGGCCCGAAAAGTCTGTTTTCTGCATAATTGCCAAAGGGAAGGCATCAACAGTCATATCGTCGATCCAATCCACCACAAGGCGGTGGCACGGATCGACCAATAAAAATCGGGGCAGCCACTTGGCCTACCGTTCAACAATCAGACGGGGCACAACCTGGTGCATGTTTGCGTTGGCCATGCTGCCATTCGCGTTCGCCAGTGCCGCCAGTCCTGCGCTAGCCCAAGTGCTGGGCAAGCGGGCAAGCTTTGTTGTAGATGCGAATACAGGACGCATCCTGCACGCTGACGGGGCTGAGCAGCGGAGATATCCGGCATCACTCACGAAGATGATGACACTCTACCTTGTCTTTGAGCGCCTCGAGGATGGCCGGCTAACCTACAACACCAAGATCACTGCATCTCCACGCGCATCTGCTCAACCACCATCCAAGATTGGCTTAAAGGTCGGCGATCAAATTACCGTGTCACAGGCCATTCGGGCGCTTGTGACCAAGTCAGCCAACGATGTGGCGACAGCCGTTGCTGAACATATTGGCGGCAGCGAGTATGCCTTTGCGCGCCTGATGACAAATAAGGCCAAGCTGCTCGGCATGAAGAACACGGTTTTTCGCAATGCCTCGGGCCTGCCGGATCGCAAACAGTTCACAACCGCGCGCGATATGGCCAAGCTTGCGATCAGACTGCAGGATCATTTCCCTAAGCAGTTCCGTCATTTCAAGACCCGCACCTTTCGCTATAAGAAACGTGTCTACCGCAATCACAATGTTCTGCTTGGTCGTTATCGCGGCGTAAACGGTATCAAGACGGGCTACACGCGCGCCTCAGGATTCAATCTCGTCACATCGCTGCAAGATGATCGACGCTACGTTGTCGCCGTGGTGATGGGCGGACGCACCGGTAAGTCACGGAATGCGATCATGCGGCGTCTGCTCGGCAAGCACGTGAGGACTGCCTCGCGGCGGCGCACGCGCAGACCCGATGTTCGCATTGCCCTTAGAACTCGGCCGCGCCCAGCCGTTCGCAGACGACCAGTTCCGGCACCTTTGCGTAAGACCTTAGCCGCGAACGTTGCGGCCAAGAAGCCGGCGGTCAAATCCAGGCGGCAGGTGCCCAGGTATCGGGTCGACGTCGCCAAAGTCCGCTCAATCGACATACGAACACGCGTCGGATCCCTCAGGCAGGGCCCCCGCGTCGTCAGACAGGAAGAACCACGGACACAGGGCCTGCCCGCAGCCGTTCGGAACTTCATGATTGGTCAGGTTGCCGAGCCGTCACTGCTGCGGGCACCCAGACAAGTCTCGAGGCAGGTTACGAGACGACCCATCGAGTTTGGTTCTCGTACAACCGGCCCAATACCAGCAAGCCAGCGTGTTGCAGGACTGCGGCCATCAACGTTTGCGACCCAGCCCTTCGAAATCCAGGTTGGCGCTTACGTCACCGCTGAAGACGCCAGTCGCCAGCTTGCCAATGTCCGCCAATTGGCACCAGACATTCTGGCTGGCGCACACCCTTTGACAGTTCCGGTCAATCGCGGTGCACGGCGCATGTTCCGCGCCCGCTTTGCAGGTTTTGACTCGAATACAGCCAAAGAGACCTGCAGTGCCATGCAAAAACGCGCGATCCAGTGTTTCGTCGCACGCGCGCAGTAATCACCTAGTCGATAGATTTTCGAGCTCTTCGACTTAGGCTAAGGGCTCAGAGGCCGAGCAAGAGATCCTTGGCCTCGTTGATCTTGGTGGCCAGATAACTTGAGCCGCCACGATCCGGATGCAGCTTTTTCATCAGTTCTCGATGCGCGCGCCGAATATCATCATGTGATGCGTTCGATTTAACGCCAAGGATTTCGCGAGCCTCCTCAATCGTCATCCGGCCACCAGCACCGGTCTCGCCTTCGGCCCGCGCCATATCTTCCCGCCAGGTCGGGTGAATCCTGTCCAGATAGGCTTCCAACAGTTGCGCAGACTGCGGATCCTCAAATCTGCAGTCCTGCCACAGCAATGCCAATTCGGCCGGTGCCATGGACTCGATATCTCGACCGGCAAACACGCCCTTGAGAACAGTGCCCCGCATCGCACCACTATCGATGTCCAGCTCCATTTCCAGATGCGACGTCCGCACCTGAGAGGTTTGCCCCGCTGGTGATTGCGGAGACAGTTGTGGCTGACGGCGAAACAACAACCAAAACGCGTACATCGCGAGTGGAACGGCGTAACCGAGCGCCCCTCGAACAGCCAGTGCAGCGGCAATCGCCAGTAGAATGGTGCCGGCCGCCAAGCGCAACTGGCGCGCGACTTGACCAGCGTTGGCCGTGGCAAACGAATGAATCAACAGCAACAGGATCACAAGCGCGGCAAAACCAAGGAGTAGCGCATGCATGTGATTGCCCGTCCTGTTTACTTCATTTGCTCAATGAGCAATCGCGCACCCTTGCCACGCGACGTGCCACTCAAATCAGCCAGTGCCGCGCGACCACCAGCAGCATAAACCGCAACTGCGGACAGTAACTCGCGCAGTTGTGCGGCTGAACCATGATCAAACCTGCAATGGGCACCTTTCGTCAATCGCGCAATCTCTTTGAATGCCCTTGTTGCATCCGGGTCAGAGCCTTCCTGGAATAGGAAAACCGGAACGCCTAGCAGTGCTAGTTCGCCAGCCCGCCCGCAAAGCAGATCGACATCCTCTTCCATGGAGTCACCGACATAGACCAAAGCGTTGACCTTGCGGCTTTCGGTTTCGTTGCGCACATGGGACAGGATTTTTCTGATCTGCGTGAAGCCTCCCGCACATCGTACGCTGGTCATCAACCGCGCAAGCGCATCCGGGTCAGACACCCACTTCGATGCGCGGCATTCACCGGCACCACGAAAATAGATCAGTTGTACATCCAGGCCACCAACCGATTTCACGGTCTGAAACATCTCAGCTTGTAAGCCGAGGGCAAGATCCCAGGTCGCTTCCCGGCTCATCGTGGCATCCATAGCAAACACCAACCGCCCCCGCCCTGCGGTAGCAGCAGGCGTTGCCGTTCTCATTTGGGCGATAAACCGTGCGACGTCCTCATCCTGGGATACGGCAGCATTTGCATCCTGCTGCTGCACAACCGGTTTGGAAGCTTCCTGCTCCGGAACCTGGGATCGGGCCTCAACAGGATCTTGGTCTTTGCTCGTCGGTTTTCTCATAACCATTGCTCATACGCGCCGCACAAACTTGTGTTGCCTAACCTTATTACAGACTGAGCAGTTCGACATTACCACCAGTCGCGGTAATGTTATTCGAAATCACACGCTCACACGCAAACCGCGCTACATAGTTTGGTCCGCCCGCTTTCGGACCGGTGCCCGACAAGCCTATGCCACCAAACGGTTGCACACCGACAACGGCGCCAATTTGATTACGGTTCACATAGGTATTGCCAACCTTGGTCCGCTTCACGATTTCGTCGACCGTACTCTCAATCCGGCTATGAATACCAAGTGTCAGACCGGAACCGCTGTCCTGGATCGCCGAACAGACCTTGTCCAGATTGGATTGGGCATAGCGGACGACATGCAGGATCGGGCCAAATGTCTCTCTTTCCAAATCCTTGATCGAACCAATTTCAAAAATCGCCGGCGTGACATAGGTTCCAAGATGGCAGTGATCCGGCAACCGCAAGTCCACTAAGGTTTTCGCGTTTCGGTACATGTTCGCTTTGTGGGCATCGAGTGCATCCTGGGCTGCCACGTCGATCACCGGGCCGACATCTGTGGCATAATCCATCGGATCACCGAGATGCAAAACGTCCGTTGCACCAACCAGCATCTCAATCATCTTGTCTGCAACATCATCTTGCAAGAACAGGACGCGTGTTGCCGAACACCTTTGGCCGGCGCTGTCGAACGCTGATTGTATGACATCGCGCGTTACTTGTTCCGGCAGGGCAGACGAGTCCGCGATCATCGCATTGATACCGCCAGTCTCGGCAATAAACGGAATGATCTCGCCCCGTCGATCCACCAGAGCGCGTTGAATCCGCCAGGCTGTTTCGTTAGAGCCAGTGAAGGCCACGCCACGCACGCGCGGATCTGACACCAGTGCGGCGCCGACGCTGCCATCACCCGGCAGCAACTGAAGTACATCGCGCGGCAGACCAGCCTCATAGAACAACTGTGTAGCGGCAAACGCTGTCAGCGGCGTTTGCTCAGCCGGCTTTGCAAGAACACAATTACCCGCCGCGAGGGCACCTGCGATCTGCCCGGTGAAGATCGCCAGCGGGAAATTCCAGGGAGAAATACATGCGAAGGGCCCGCGACCGGTCAGTTCATAGAGATTGGTTTCACCAGTCACACCCTT
Organism: Hyphomicrobiaceae bacterium; assembly: GCA_965247245.1. GTDB lineage: Bacteria > Pseudomonadota > Alphaproteobacteria > Rhizobiales > Hyphomicrobiaceae > Tectiglobus. The sequence continues at coordinate 1,372,292 of CBDFGV010000003.1, forward strand.
GAGGTTTTGCGGCTCACCGAACAAACGTCGTGCTTCGATAGCGTAGTAGCGCAGAAAGTCGACCGCCTCGCGCACATCACCCAGCGCGTTCTCTAGCGTCTTGCCGGCTTCGCGCACAATGATCGCCATCAGCCGCTCACGGTTGCGCTCGTAAAGATCGGCACACGCCTCCAGTAGCTGCCCACGATGCGCACCGTCTGTCTCGTCCCAATGGACTTGGCCAGCCTCGGCAGCCGCCAGCGCGCGATCGACATCCTCGGTCGTGCAGTTGACAACGCGGCCAAGTCGTTGCCGCCTGTCGTGCGGACAGAAAACATACTCGCCAGTCTCGGCTTCAGGTTTCCTTTCACCGGAAATCAGAGGATGCGCATCAAAACCATCCTTCAGAGCTGCACCCATACGGGCCACGAGATCACCGCGCACAGTAGCTTCTGCCAGCGCTAGACCAAGACTGTTTCGGCGGTCATCGCCAAACAAGGCCGGTGGCCGAGGCAGTTCCGGTTTTCGCTCAGCAGCACTCACCTGACGCTCTTCCTCAGCGCGCTGTAGCGGGTCTGCAACCAGCTGCTCGACCGGCAACTCCTCGTCAGACAGACGATTAACGAACGACGTGTTGGCGCCATTCTCCAACAGCCGTCTGACCAGATAGGCGAGAAGGTCTTCGTGCTCACCAACAGGCGCGTAAATGCGACAGGGCTGGCTGACGGCAGTATCAGCAAGGACCTGATCGTAAAGCGCGTCGCCCATGCCATGCAGGCGCTGAAACTCGAATTCAGCATCGCGCCCTGCGACCGCAATCGCAGACAGCGTCTGAGCATTGTGAGTTGCAAACTGTGGGTAGAACGCGTCGCGATCGTTCAACATGAAACGCGCACAAGCGAGATACGAAACATCCGTATGGAGCTTACGCGTAAAGACCGGATAGTCCGGCAGGCCTTGCTCTTGCGCCCACTTGATCTCGCTATCCCAGTAGGCGCCCTTGACGAGCCTGACGGGGATCTTCTTCTCCGTTTGATGAGCCATGCGGCGCAGCCAGCGAAGCACGGGAATAGCGCGCTTGGAATAGGCCTGGACCGCCAGTCCTAGGCCGTTCCATCCCTGGAATTCAGCATCGTTCAGCAGCTTCCCGAACAAACCAAGCAGCACATCCAAGCGATCCTGCTCTTCAGCATCAATCGTCAATCCCAAGCCATTGTTGCGGGCCAGGCGCATGAGCTCAAGCAGTCTCGGCATCAACTCCTTGTCAAGCAAGTCTTCCTTGCCGGCCTCGACGCGTGGATGCAGAGCGGTCAGCTTGATCGAAACACTCGGACGATGAAAAATCGCATCCGCACCCTTTTCGAACAACGGACCGTTCGCGCGGGCCACGGCTTCGATGGCACCGAGATAGCGCGCATAATAGCGCTCGGCATCCGGCATCGTCATGGCAGCTTCGCCGAGCATATCGTAGGAATATCGATAGCCCTTGGATGTATCGGCCCGCGCCCGCTTCAAAGCGTCTTGGATGGTGCGCCCGAGGACGAACTGATCCCCCATCATACGCATCGCTTGCCGTAGGGCCTGGCGCACAACCGGTTCGCTCGCCCCTTTGAGAAGGCTGTTGATCAAACCAGTCGGGCTCTCTTCACCCTTGGTTTTTCCAAGATTGACGATCCGGCCGGTGAGCAACAACCCCCACGTCGAGGCGTTGACCAGCAAGGACCCAGAATTTCCAAGATGTTGTTCCCAGCGCCCGCTACCGATCTTGTCTGCGATCAACGCGTCAGCTGTGGCCGAATCAGGGATGCGCAGCAAAGCTTCGGCCAAGCACATCAAGATGATGCCTTCTTCGGTCGAGAAGCCATATTCCTTCATGAAGGCATCAACGCCTGAGTCTGAGCCATCACTAGCGCGCAGACCTTTAACCAAACGGGTTGCCAACTCCGTCGTACGCCGCCGCTCATCTTCGGTGTAAATAGCACGCTCGATGAGACCGCCAACTAGGCGCGCTTCATTGGGCAAATGATATTGTGCAATCTCAGCACGAGACGGTAGTTCGGAAGTTGGTCGGGATCTACCGCTCACATCAACGAGCGCAGCCATGGCAACATCTCCAAGAATCGGGCGCGATGGTGCTATTAACCTTGTATATAGGGGCTTTGTCACCTGACTTCGATAGTTAAGTCCCAGGCGATTGCCCCCAACCAAAAGCCGATGGAGATTTCACAACCTTGCTGTTCGCAATTTTCATCCCATCTCCTATAAGGGGCTGACAACGCTCGAAACTATGAAGTCAAACGGAAATGGATGAGGCATGGAACGCGTCAGCTACGTGTCAACAGTGCCCGAACTGCGTTCCCAAGTCAGCGCATGGCGCGCTCGCGGTGAAACCGTCGCTTTACTGCCGACGATGGGGGCATTGCACGCTGGCCACTTATCGCTCGCGAGAATCGGCAAGAAGCGCTGCGACCGGGTAGTCACTTCGATCTTTGTGAACCCGACGCAGTTTGCCCCGCAGGAGGACTTCTCCACCTACCCTCGCACATTCGAAAGCGATCTTGAGAAGCTCGTCGCGGTAGATTGCGATTTGGTGTGGGCACCGACCGCGGACGTCATGTACCCTGATGGCTTCTCGACCATGATCACGCCGGAAGGGGCAGCTCTCGGCCTGGAGACGGATTTTCGCCCCCACTTCTTTTCCGGTGTTGCAACTGTCTGTTGCAAGCTTTTTACGCAATGTGGGCCAGACATCGCGCTCTTCGGTGAAAAGGACTATCAGCAGCTTTGCGTTGTTCGGCAAATGGTGCGTGACCTTGACTTGCCTCTTGAGATTGTCGGCTGCGAAACCATTCGGGAACCTGACGGTCTCGCGATGAGTTCCCGCAATGCTTACCTGTCCGATAACGAGCGCCGGGTCGCAACCGCCATGCACGGCATCATATCGCAGATCTCAGACGGTTTCAGAGGCGGCGGTGATCCGGATGAACTATGCAGAGATGGTACGGAAGAACTTCTCAAGGCAGGATTTCGTACGGTCGACTACCTCGCCATTCGCGATGCTGACAACCTCGCGGCAGTTGCTCCGGGCTCGACTCGTCCGTGCCGTGTGCTGGCGGCTGCCTGGCTCGGAGAAACGCGTCTCATCGACAACGTCGCGGCTCAATAAGCTTCGGGGTCAGGCGGAGAGCACTCGAACAAACCTAGTCGCGATCACGTCCGCATCCGGTCTCCTCTTTTTTCTGTTGGGACAACGGCTAGTAATCGTTTCCTCCCGTTTCGCTGCCATGCAATTGACAGGTGGGGACGCAGTAACAAGCTTTATCAGCAGCACAGCGATGACGGTTAGTGGGCATCAGCTCATGTTCGATAATCAGCCCCCGGACTCATTCCCAGCAACACACTTCATTTTCTGATTTTCACCGATATCCATTAGGATATTCGGTCACAGCACCAGCAAGACAGATGTACGTGGCGAGGACGCAACAGCTCGGGCGTGCTGACTTGCATTGCAGCTTTCCCCATGCCACCTAGATTGTTCTATGCGCATGAGATTCGCCTTATGCGTCTAAAGTTCCGCGTGGCGGCAGCAAGCGAACTCTGCAGCCGATTCGATTGCATGGAGCTGATGACGGCATGGCAAACCCCGAGCGCAAATCTCCCCAGCGGGATCTATTCGCAAAATTACAGGATGCCATGACTCGAAAATCGGCGCGTGCACGCAAGACCGTTGACGCTTCAGATAACTATACAGCCGCGGATATTGAAGTCCTCGAAGGTCTGGAACCAGTGCGCCGCCGGCCCGGCATGTACATTGGCGGCACCGACGAAAAGGCACTGCACCATCTGTTTGCCGAAGTGATCGACAACTCCATGGACGAGGCGGTCGCCGGACATGCGACCTGGATCGAAGTCCATCTATCGGCTGACGGTGCGCTTTCGGTTGCCGACAATGGCCGCGGCATCCCGGTCGATCCGCATCCCAAGTACAAGAGCAAATCAGCGCTCGAAGTCATCATGACGACGCTGCACGCTGGCGGCAAGTTCGACGGCAAGGCCTATAACACGTCAGGTGGCTTGCACGGCGTCGGCGTCTCCGTCGTCAATGCCCTTGCTGATACGCTTGAGGTCGAAGTCGCCCGCGGTCAGCAACTTTACCGAATGGTCTTCAATCGCGGCACACCTGACGGCAAGCTGCAGAAGCTCGGTTCCATCATGAACCGGCGTGGCACCAAAGTCCGCTTCACACCCGATGAAACCATCTTCGGCGCAGGCGCGAAGTTCAAGCCGGCGCGCCTGTTCAAGATGGCGCGCTCCAAGGCCTATCTGTTCGGTGGTGTTGAGATCCGCTGGTCCTGCGACCCCGAGCTCATCAAAGACGATACGCCAGCTGAGGCGACCTTCCATTTCCCGGGCGGTCTCGGAGATTACCTTAAGGCGACCATTCAGGGCCAGACGCTCGTCACAAAGGAGCTGTTTTGCGGCCGCGTCGAGAAGGAAGGTGGCCACGGCTCCGTCGAATGGGCCATCGGCTGGGTTGCGAGCCATGATGGCTTCGTCAACTCCTACTGTAATACGATCCCGACCCCTGATGGTGGCACTCACGAGATCGGCCTGCGTGGTGCAATTTCACGTGGGCTCAAGGCTTACGGCGAACTGGTTGGGAACAAGAAAGCCAGCCAGATCACCGGCGACGATGTGATGGGCACGTCGGCATCAATGCTATCCGTGTTCATTCGCGAACCGGAGTTCCAGGGCCAGACAAAAGATAAACTCGCGACACAAGAGGCCTCCCGCATCGTAGAGACGACTGTGCGCGATGCCTTTGATCATTGGCTCGCTGACTCACCACAGCAGGCAAACAAGCTGCTTGAGTGGGCGATTGAGCAGGCCGAGGACAGGCTGCGCAAGCGCCGCGAAAAGGACATCTCCCGGCAAACCGCTACGCGCAAGCTCCGGCTGCCCGGCAAACTGGTCGATTGTTCTTCGAATTCCAAGGTTGGGACAGAAATCTTCATCGTTGAGGGTGACTCGGCTGGCGGTTCGGCGAAACAGGCGCGTGATCCGAAAATCCAAGCGGTCCTGCCGCTGCGCGGTAAGATCCTCAACGTCGCCAATGCCTCCTCACAGAAACTCAGTCAGAACCAGATGCTGTCAGATCTCATCCAGTCCCTGGGTTGTGGCATCGGCAAACACTTCCGGCTCGATGACCTGCGTTACGAACGGGTCATCATCATGACGGACGCCGACGTGGATGGCGCTCACATCGCATCGCTCTTGATCACATTCTTCTACCAGGAGATGCCGGAACTGATTACGAACGGGCACCTGTACATCGCTGTGCCACCGCTCTTCAAGCTGACACAGGGTTCCAAGACCTTCTACGCACGCGATGAGGCGGAAAGGGTCAAGCTTCTCGAAAGCGGAGAGTTCAAAGCAAATCAGAAGATCGAAGTCAGCCGCTTCAAAGGCCTTGGCGAGATGAATGCGTCACAATTGAAGGAAACCGCGATGAATCCTTCACGACGTACGATGCTCAAGGTTGAAATTGGGGACGGTGAACTCAGCGAAATCGGCAAGGCTGTCAATGCGTTGATGGGCTCAAAGCCGGAGTCGCGATTCCGCTTCATCCAGGACAATGCTGCCTTTGCAACGGACTTAGATATCTAGTTCTGCACAAGATGTTCAGCCTGTTTCGAACAGGCATCTCCACAACTTAAGCACCTTCGGTTTGCGCATAACGCTCAGCTGTCATTTCGTACTACTAGCCAGTGAGTGATTCGCGGGGGAGTTGTGATATGGCAGATGTACGACAAGAACCAATTCGATGGCGCAAGCACCGATCCTGGAGCTACTACGCTTGGATTGTGGCTGCAGCTGGATCAGTAGCCTACGCCGCACAATGGCTGGTGGGTCAGTTCTAGCTCAAACGGCCGACTCAACTGATACCGACGAAGTCATACCCTGGCCGGTCTGTCTTGGCTTTGAGCGATCCGAATGACGGTGCTCGGAAGTGCGCCGGGAACAACACATTGCCGGTATCAGCATGCTTGGCCATAAGAGCCGTTCGGCTCTGGCGCGACTGATCGCGATCAGTGTCAGCAATTGTCGATAGCTCCGGATAGACGAGCTGCACCCGGTGATGGATGACATCACCGGTCATTGCACCTTTGGCATCTCCTGACGCCAGATTGACGACGACATGCCCGGGTGAGTGGCCGTGGCACGGCTCAAGCCAGATGCCCGTATCGATCTCGTGGTCGTCTTCCACCAAGACGGCTTGTTCGGCACGCATCAACGGCTGCACACTATCTTGAAATCCGTACCGGTGCATATTGTTGGGATCCTGCATGATCTGATCCCAATGCTCATATTCTCGACGCGCCATAATGTATTTCGCATTGGGGAATGTCGGCACCCACTCTCCATTAACGAGCATTGTATTCCAACCGACGTGATCCCAGTGCAGGTGGGTACACATGACAAAATCGACGTCTTCCGGCTTGCAGCCTGCAGCTGCAAGCGTCGCGAGGTAATCAGTATTCAAATGCGAAAAGGCCGGCCGGGAAGGCCTTTCTTTGTCATTCCCGCAGCAGGTATCGACTAGGATCGTGTACCGCCCTGTCTTCAGCACATAACTGTGGAAGCTGAGAACAATCTCATCATCGTCCGACAGATGACCATGAGGGATCTCAGGCCGAGCTGCATCAAGCATTTCAGCTGTTAGGTCCGGAAAAAACTGCTGCGCCGGCATCAGAGGAGCCACCAACTCCTCGACGCGGGTAATCTCGAATGCACCCAGTTTCATCCGATCCATGACATCCTCCTTAGTTGTGCAATGTCATTGTCGAACAAAACTGGCCGTCACGCCATCTCTGTCGGCGTCATCCATCCGATGTGGCCACCGCCGGCATCGACAATCATCGCAATCCGACCAACATTTGGGACATCAAATGGTTCGCGGAGAACCTGCGCGCCGGCAGCCTTGGCTTTGGTTAGCCGGGCATCGATGTCATCAACGGCGATGTAAGAGAGCCAGTGCGCCGGAACCTCATCCCCCATATCCGGCGTCATGCCCATAATGCCGGCAATCGGCTGGCCATCAAGCATGGCAACCCAATAGATGAACTCACCCATATCCACTTCGTCGAACTGCCATCCCATGACATCACGATAAAACTGGACGGCGGCCTCAACGTCCCGAGTCATCAGCTCATTCCAATAGAACACACCGTGTTTGGCTTCTGGCATAGCTCCCCTCCATAATTGAACGCGAATCGGATTCGCAACTTATCTGCCGAAGTAGACAAAGCGATGACTCAACTTTTGGCTGCATGAATTCTGGCCTGATGGCTCTCAAAAACAGTTGCGGCCTAAGCCATCACATCGTAACCGGATGCCAATCTGGAGCTCTGCAACGAAGCGTGCACAATGCTCCAAACGCAGACATTATGAGGCCCAACGATGCATGCTCGCGCACTGACAGCTGAAGTCGTCGGAACATTTCTCATTCATCTTGTGCTATTTGGCATGCTGCTCAATCTCGGTGGATCAGCAAGCACTGGTGCGCTGCCTGCAGCAATCGGAACGGGCTTGGCCCTAATGGCTGCAACAACATCGCTGGGTCATGTCTCTGGTGGGCATTTCAATCCGGCCATCACCATCGGCCTGATTGCGGGCGGCCGATTTGATGTCGCCCATGCACCAGGCTTCATCGTTGCGCAGATCCTTGGCGCGGCCCTGGCAGCAGCCGTCTATTACATGGCCATCTCAGTCGGCTTCCTGACGCCATCCACGAACACCCAGCTGACAACCATATCAGCGATCAGCAATGGCTTCGGCGCAGAAGGTTATCAATCATTGGTGGCTGTTCTGGTGTTCGAGAGCCTGGCCGCGGCCCTTTTCGTCATCGCCTTTATGGGCGCTACGGCAAGCCGATCCCTAGCGCCGATCGCTCCACTCGCTATCGGAGCAACTTTGGCTGGTCTCTACCTAATTCTCATTCCCATCTCAGGTGGCGGTCTCAACCCTGCACGGTCCACCGCGACCGCCATCTTCGCGGGCACAGAGACCCTGTCACAGCTTTGGGCGTTTTGGCTCGCGCCGACAATCGGCGCAATTGCCGGCGGCCTCCTCGCGCGCTTTGTCCTGAATGAGACTTCGGAGACCTGATTAGTCCAACCTTCGCTTGACCACGAGGACCACAGCTAGTCGGCCAGCCAATCAGACAGGATACGATTGACCTGATCCGGTCGTTCCATGGTCGACAGGTGACCGCAGTCCGGAATGACCTCAAGCTTGCTGCCCGGAATACCGTCATGCATCTCTTGGGCAACCTTAACCGGTGTCAACACATCCTGCTCACCGACCACAACAACGGTCGGACACTTGATCTCGGATAGAAATGGACGATTGTCCGGGCGATCGATAATGGCCTGCTGTTGGCGCACAAATGCGTCACGGCCCACAGCTTCCGCCATATTGAGGACGCGGTCGACGAGTGCCCGTTCACCCAATCGCGACTTGTGAATGAGCATCGGCAGGGCCGCAGCCTGGACGTTTCTCGGGCCCAACGTCTGCGCAAGACCGATGAGCATCTGGCGAAACGCGACCTGATCCTCACGATCAGCGCGCGCATTGGTATTCAGCAGGGCGAGTTTACTGACCCGCTCAGGCGCCTGTCGCAGAACTTCAAAGGCCACGTATCCACCCAAAGACAGCCCGGCCAATGCAAACTGGGGCGGCGCAACGCGGAGGATCTCGCTCGCCAGGCTCTGCAGGTTATTATGTTTCAGGACGCGACCGACGGAGACCGTTGCTTGGTCTTTCAGGCCGGCAATCTGGTCCGCGAACAAGGCATCAGAGCACAGCAACCCCGGGATCATCACAAGATTAGGTTTCGTCGACATTCTTTCCTCACAATGGGGTTATTGGCCGGTTGTTGTCGCAAATGTCCCTCTTTATTCCCTCAATTAAGGAAAAATGTACAAGACTTATTGTCCCTACTGGCAGTAGGTCTTGCGTTTTACTACGACTTGTGTCAGCACCCACTTGACGGACTGCATCGCCGCTCGATGGCGAGGAAAAGCTCCTGTTTGCAGCTGTAGTCACGTTCAGAATCTGCCAACGTCACCGAACCTGATTTAGATTGCGCTCATCATTATCAACTCTCGACCAGCGCTCAGCGCAGATTTGATACGCAGCCTTTGACGTTCCCAATGGAGAGCAACGCTCTTGGAAATGCCTAGTTTCACCGGACTTGGACTGAGCAGCAAAGTCGAAGACGCCGTGACCGCGTCTGGCTATACCACCCCCACGCCGATCCAAGCACAAGCTATACCCGTCGCCGTTACAGGACTGGATGTCCTCGGTATCGCCCAAACGGGCACCGGCAAGACGGCCTCATTTACGCTACCAATGATTACGCGCCTGGAAACCGGCCGTGCCCGGGCACGCATGCCGCGCTCGCTGATCCTGGCACCGACACGCGAATTAGCAGCACAGGTAGCCCAAGCGTTCGAAAAGTACGGTGCAAACCATCGCTTGAATGTCGCCCTGCTCATCGGCGGCGTCTCGTTTGATGAGCAGGAAAAGAAGCTTGATCGCGGCGCCGACGTACTCATCGCGACGCCAGGCCGGCTTCTGGATCACTTTCAACGCGGTAAGCTGCTCCTAACCGGCGTGGAAATCCTCGTCATCGATGAAGCAGACCGCATGCTCGATATGGGCTTCATCCCCGATATTGAAAAAATCTGCAGCCTCTTACCACCGCGCCGGCAGACGCTGTTTTTCTCCGCGACGATGCCGCCGGAAATTCAGCGGTTGGTCGATACGTTTCTCAAGAACCCGGTCAAAATAGAAGTTGCTAAACCAGCAACGACAGCCAAAACGATCGAGCAGACATTTTGTTTCTGTGGCGATGGCGAAGACTGGGAAAAGCGCGAATTACTACGGGATCTCATTCGCGCCCAGAATGTGAAAAACGCGATTATTTTCTGCAATCGGAAACGCGACGTCTCAATTCTGTTCAAGTCGCTGACCAAGCATGGCTTCAATGCCGGTGCGCTCCATGGTGATATGGATCAGACCAGCCGCATGGACACGCTGGAGAAGTTCCGCTCAGGTGAGATAACTTTCCTAGCAGCAAGCGATGTGGCCGCCCGTGGCCTTGATATCCCAGACGTCAGCCATGTCTTCAATTTCGATGTACCATGGGCCAGCGATGACTACGTCCACCGGATCGGTCGGACAGGGCGTGCAGGCCGCGAGGGTTTTGCAGCAACTCTGGTCACGATTGATGAGTTGAAGGTCATCAAGGAAATTGAAGGCATCAATGGTGAAGCACTGAGCTGGCAGGGCGAGGCCCCGACAGAACAAGACTTCGAAGATGCCGGCAAGAAGAAGCGCCGACGACGGGGACAGAAGAGCCAATCCGATAGCAGCCGCTCGTCGCGAAGCAGCAGGGGTGGTTCATCGAGACCCAGGCAACGCCGTAACTCCGAACAAGACACTGAGCAACCCAGAGTTCGCGAGGCTGCAGACCAACAGGCAGCGCCGGCTCGTGAAGCCAACAAGCGGCCACCGAGAAGATCTCCTGAGAGGGACTCATCTGCTGGTGGTTTCGCGCCCGATACAATCCCAGCATTCCTGCAAAGGCCTGTGCGCAGGCCAAAGCCACCAGCGAAGCGCGCTAAGGTCGTCAACGAGTAGTCGTGCAGTCTATGGGCGGGCAGTGACGTTAGAACCCACTGCCCGGCTGGGCGAGAAACTCAATCTCTTCCGGTGTCGAGGAACGCCCAAGTATGGCGTTGCGATGCGGAAATCGCCCAAACTTCTCAATTACATCGAGATGCGCCTGCGCATAACCGAGATAGTTGTCGTTCCCTAACGCGCGAAAGAGCGCGACGCAGCGCTGTTGATCTTCAAGCTCCTCGCTATGCTCTAACGGCAGGTAGCAAAACGCCTTCTCATCATCGCTGAACGATTGATCGAGCCCAAGCTGCAATGTCTGATTGGCAATTTCCAAAGCCTTTGCATCGCTAGCAAACGACGCCGGTGTACCTCGGAACATGTTTCGTGAGAACTGATCCAACACGATAACGGCCGCAAGCGCGACACGGGGCGAAGCCGTCAAAGAAGTGAGGTTTGCGTTTGAGACTTCGCTATGGACGGCCGCGTAGCGCTGCCTGATCGCAGCATCTACAGCATCGTCTTTCTTGAACCACTGCGGTTTGTCCAGTTCGTTGAACCAGAACCCGAGAACGTCACCTACCCAAGCCGGCTCAGCCGTCATCGAATCTACTCTCGCGAGGCCAAACAGTTAGGCTTTGATTTCTTCCAGACGGGCTTGGTCGGCCGGGCGCAATTCAACAGATTCACCACAACCACATGCTGATGTTTGATTGGGGTTGTTGAAGACAAACTGCGCTGAAAGCTTGTCGACCTGATAGTCCATCTCAGTGCCAAGGATATAAAGCGTGGCCATAGGATCAATGATCACTCTGGCGCCTTTGTCCTCGATGATCTCATCGAACTTTCCGGTCTCCTCGGCCCACTCAAGCGTATACTCCATGCCGGCGCATCCGCCCTTTTTGAGGCCGATCTTGAGACCAACCGCTTCCGGTTTGGTCGCCATAATATCGCGCACACGCTGTGCCGCTGCCTCGGTCAAAGTCATGATCTGTGGGCGAGGCCGAGTTGCATTTGCCATTCTGATTGCGTCCTAGCGCCGAACCTTCAAGCGATCTCTACTAACAAGATAATGCGTCGATCGTAAATGTCGAGTATCCGGCCCGGTTTGCACCAAGCCATCAGCTTAGAACATGTTGAGAGCCAACCGCGCTTCGTCTGACATGCGGCTCATGTCCCAAGGCGGGTCGAATGTCAGTTCCACTGTCGTGCCGCTGACGCCGGCGACGGAATTCACGGCATTCTCAACCCACACCGGCATGTCACCAGCAACCGGGCAACCCGGTGCCGTCAACGTCATTTCCACGTCAACCTGTCGATTGTCATCGACATCGATCTTGTAAATGAGACCAAGCTCATAAATGTCACACGGAATTTCAGGGTCATAGACGGTTTTGATGGCCGCCACGATATCGGCAGTCAGCTGCTCAATCTCTTCCTGAGACAGAGCTGAACCTTCCACTGGCGTACCACCTTCCGCGACAGACTTCGGCCCGCTCGGCTGCTGCGAACCACCATTCGGGTCCACCGCTGAGCCTGCTGCCAAATCCAGGCGGTCACGCGTTTCAGTCATGTCGTCCATCTCAATCATTCCGTAGATCATCAAGCAAATAGATCATGCGCCTTTTTAAGCGCTTCCACCAGAGTGTCTATGTCTTGTTTCGTGTTGTAGAGCCCCAAGGATGCGCGACACATGGCCGGCACGCCAAAATGATCCATCAGCGGCTGGGCACAATGATGACCGGCACGGATCGCAACACCTGATCGGTCAACAACCATCGAGATATCATGCGGGTGCAGCCCATCCATGGTGAACGAGATGATACCGCCCTTACCGGGCGCCTTGCCATAGACTGTCAGCCAATTGAGCTCATCCAGCCTGCCATGGGCGTAGGTCAGCAGATCATGCTCATACGCCTCGATCTCCCGCCGACCAATCTGCATCATGTAATCCAAGGCGGCACCAAGGCCAACGGCTTCAACAATCGGCGGCGTTCCAGCCTCATAGCGGGTCGGCGTTGGTCCATACGTGACCGCTTCAGTACTGACGCTTTCAATCATAGCACCACCGCCAAGAAACGGTGGCAGCTTCGAAAGCCATTCTTTTTTACCGTAGAGCACGCCAATGCCGGACGGCCCGTAAACCTTGTGTCCGGTGAAGGTGAAGAAATCGACATCCAGCTCCTGAACATCGACCGCCATATGAACAGCGGACTGTGAACCATCAACAAACACAGGAATGCCCTTGGAGTGCGCAAGCCGCGTGATATCGGCAATCGGCACCACGGTTCCCAACACGTTTGACATGTGGGTCAGCGCGATCATCTTGGTGCGCGGGGTAATGAGCTTCTCGAATTCCTCATACAGAAATTCACCAGTCTCCGAAACCGGCGCCCACTTGATCACCGCGCCTTTGCGCTCCCTCAGGAAATGCCAGGGAACGATGTTGGCGTGATGCTCCATGATCGAAAGAATGATCTCGTCACCTTCCTGGATGTTGTCCATCCCCCAGGCGTAGGCAACAAGGTTGACCGCTTCCGTGGCATTCTTAGTGAAGATTATCTCATCAGCGTCCGCAGCATTGAGAAAGCGGCGGGTCGCCTCACGTGCATCCTCGTAGCGCTGCGTTGCTGTGTTGGAGAGATAGTGGATCCCGCGATGCACATTGGCATATTCAAAGCGCAGACAGTGATCCATCGCTTCGATCACGGCCCGCGGTTTTTGCGCCGAGGCTGCACTATCGAGATAAACCAGAGGCTTGTCATTGACGTCCCGGTAGAGGATCGGAAAGTCCGTACGGATCGTCTCGACATCGAATGGCTTCGATGAAGATACGACCCTCAAGTGTTGCGCAGTGCCGCTCATAATCGCATTCCCAATTTGTTACCGCGCCAGCCAGCCGCGCGCGTCGTCCAGCAGCGCAGCGGCGATGGATTCGTTGTCGACCTGCTCAATGGCCTCACCGATAAACGACTCGATCAGCAAGGCTCGTGCTGTCTCAACCGGTATGCCGCGCGAACGACAATAAAACACTAGATCCGGGTCCAGCTCAGCACACGTCGAACCGTGACCGCACGCAACATCATCCGCGTAGATCTCAAGCTCCGGCTTGGAGTCGAATTCACAGTCCGGCGATAGCATGAGCGCTTGCGCCATCTGTTTGCCGTCGGTCTTCTGGGCCTCCGGATGCACAATCACCTTGCCCTGGAAGACACCGCGTGCCTTGTCATCCAAAACACCCTTGAAGAGTTCGCGGCTTTCGCAGCCTGGAACCTCATGAGTGACGACAAGCGTATTGTCGATGTGCTGCTCGCCCCGGGCCAGAAACGCACCGGATATATCAACCTTGGCATTCTCACCCGTGTAATGCGCAAACACTTGGTTTCGCGCGAGATCGACGTCGGCTGTGTAACTAAACGCACGGTAGTCGGCCTCCTGACCAACACTCGCAGCCCATGTCGCCAAGTGCGTGTTGCCGGTCTCCGTACCAACTTTGATGTGTGAAAGCTCAGCACCATCGGCAACAGAAACCTGGCTCAGCGTGTTTGTCTGCCCGCCGGTCGCGCCATCGATACTCACATAGGCTTCCAGAATGGTCGCCTGCGCTGAACGGCCAACGTTGATAATGTTGCGTGTCGTAATCAGAGCCGAATGATCGCCGGTTCGTGCGAACACCAGCATCAACGGTCGCTCGAGCTCAGCATTGTCATCAACCGTGATGATCGCCCCATCAACGGCAAACGCAGAATTCAAAGCGACAACTGCATCATCATTAGCGCCAAGTGCCAGGAGCTCAGCACCCTGCTCGCTATCAAGTGCTGCAGCAAGCGACGAGACAGTCAGTCCTGCCTGATTGCCAAGCTTTGAGTTACCCGGTTGATAAACGCCATCAACAAAGACCATGCGGTCGGCTTCTACTCCGGCGAGCGATCCCAGCGCCGCGTCAAGCGCAGCTTGATCAATATCGCCGGCCTCAGCTATCGCGCCTGGTGCTGCCGCATCTGATATGGCCGAGCGCAAATCGGTATACTTCCACTCTTCAATGCGCCGGTGCGGTAGTCCCTTCTTCTGAAAGCTTTCAATGGCCGCAGTCCGTGTCGACTGGACGGCTGCACCACCTGGAAGTTTGTCCGCAACTTCTGCGAACGCAGCTGCGAAACCTTCCTCAGCCTTGGTTCTCACGATCGAGATGTTTGTCATTTCAATTGCCTGATTGCTCGAGTTGCCAACTGCCGATCCGCCTACGCTGCCTTCCCGACATACGCGGCATAGCCTGACTTCTCGAGTTCCAATGCCAATTCCTTATCACCTGAGGCCTTGATCTCACCCTGGGCAAGAACATGCACCTTGTCAGGTACAATGTAGTTCAGCAGGCGCTGGTAGTGTGTGATCACCAACATTGAGCGATCAGGTGACCGCAGCGCATTCACGCCATCGGAAACCACCTTCAGTGCATCGATGTCGAGACCTGAGTCCGTTTCATCCAGCACGCACAAGCTTGGTTCCAGCATCGCCATCTGAAGAATTTCGGAGCGCTTCTTCTCACCACCCGAGAAACCGACATTGACCGGACGCTTCAGCATCTCAACGTCGATATTGAGCTCGCCGCCCTTTTCTTTGACGAGGCGTAGGAAATCCGGAGTCTTAAGCTCATCTTCGCCGCGCTTCTTGCGCAACGCGTTGACTGCTGTACGCAGGAACGTCAGCCCAGCAACACCAGGAATCTCCATTGGGTATTGGAACGCAAGGAACACACCTGAAGCGGCACGTTCCTCCGGCTCCATGTCGAGAATATTCTCACCATTCCAGAGCACTTCGCCTTCGGTCACTTCATAGCCATCGCGACCAGCGAGAACGTAAGCAAGTGTCGATTTGCCGGAACCATTCGGTCCCATGATGGCATGCACTTCGCCTTTCGGCACGGTGACAGACAAACCGTTGATGATTGGCTTGTCTTCGTCTTCGAGTTTGACGTGTAGGTTCTTAATTTCCAACATTTTGCTTTTCCGTTGCTCAGATCAATCTTCGTATTTGCTCTGTTCAGAGCGCCGTTTCCATTGTCTCAGAACCACCCAGATCAGAAGCACGATCGGGATGATGTAAACCGGCGAAGGATCGGTGACGGACAACCCACCACCTGGTGTGCTCAAACTTGATGGCACACCGACGATCATCATTGTCGGGTCCGTCGCAAGAAGCGCAATCATCGCCAACAACAGGCCGTATATGACAATCCGACCGATCACGCTTCGCCTTTCAGTCCTTCCTGTCGCCTGGTTGCACTAGGCGACTTGCTGTTCACGCGCTGACCACAACCGATCGAATGCTTCACTCGCCGCGCGTTCGGCTTCGTTGTGTTTAGCGTTGAGTTCTTCAACTTCACCAATTGAAACTTCTATTTCACCATCACTTCGTAGTTGCCTGGCGCGCGCCTTGATTTCATCCGCCATTGCTTCCGCCGCCAACCAGTCCTGCTCCAACTGCGAAATATTCGTTGCCATCCTCTTACGTCCTCCAGACAAGTTCGGTGCGCTCCGCAATACGGTTTTGAGCAACACCACCCCAAATTTTTATTTGTTCAGATCATCTTGTTATTGTTGGCCTGCGCAATCAGCGTGGGTTCACCGATCGGCGCAGGCAAATAATTCTCCTTTAGCCAACGCTGCCTTCCAGCGAGATACCGATCAGTTTCTGGGTCTCAGCCATGAACTCCATCGGCAGCTGCTGCAGCACATCACGCACGAACCCGTTCACGACCAGCGCAACCGCTTCTTCCTCATCAAGACCACGCTGCCGGCAATAGAACAGCATGTCCTCGGAAATCTTTGACGTCGTCGCCTCATGCTCGAAATGCGAAGACGAGTTCTTCGCTTCGATGTAGGGCACGGTATGTGCACCGCACTTGTTTCCGATCAGCAGGGAGTCACAAACCGTAAAGTTCCGCGCATTGGTTGCTTTGCGATGCGCAGAAACAAGACCCCGGTAGGTATTGTCAGAGTGGCCTGCGGCGATGCCCTTTGAGATGATGCGGCTCGATGTATTTTTGCCGAGATGGATCATCTTGGTTCCGCTATCGACCTGCTGATGACCATTCGAAATAGCGATCGAATAGAACTCGCCGCGTGAATTGTCACCGCGCAAAATGCAGCTCGGATACTTCCACGTGATCGCTGATCCGGTCTCAACTTGCGTCCAGGAAATCTTCGAAGAATGCCCGCGGCAGTCACCGCGCTTGGTGACGAAGTTATAGACGCCACCTTTGCCGTCCTTATCGCCTGGGTACCAGTTTTGGACGGTCGAATACTTGATCTCTGCATCGTCGAGCGCGATCAGTTCAACCACGGCTGCATGCAGCTGGTTTTCATCACGCATCGGCGCCGTACAGCCTTCAAGATACGACACATACGAGCCCTTATCGGCAATGATGAGAGTCCGCTCAAACTGACCGGTATTCATTTCGTTGATGCGGAAGTACGTCGACAATTCCATCGGGCAGCGTACGCCTTCTGGAATGTAGACGAACGAACCATCTGAAAACACAGCAGAGTTGAGTGCCGCGTAGTAGTTGTCGGATTTCGGTACCACGGAACCTAGGTACTTCTTGACGAGCTCCGGATGCTCACGCAGCGCCTCGGAGATCGAGCAGAAGATGACGCCGGCCTTCGCCAGTTCCTTCTTGAAAGTAGTGACAACAGATACCGAGTCGAACACCGCATCGACAGCAACCTTGCCATAGCTGCTGGACGGTGCCTCTGCATCATCGAGCTCACTCGGCTCGCCTTGCTTACGGACGCCAGCCAGGATCTCCTGCTCCTTCAGCGGGATGCCGAGCTTCTCATAAGTTCGAAGCAATTCCGGGTCGACCTCATCCAGTGACTTCGGCCCTTCCGTGTTTTTCGGCGCGGCGTAGTAATAGAGATCCTGGAAGTCGATCTTGGGATAGTTAACCTTGGCCCAGGTCGGCTCCTTCATCGCCAGCCATCGCTGATAAGCATCCAGACGCCACTCGAGCATCCAGGCCGGCTCTTCCTTCTTGTCCGAAATGAACTTGACGATGTCCTCGCTGAGGCCTTTCGGCGCCTTCACCGTCTCGATGTCTGTCGTAAAGCCGTACTTATACTGATCGACGTCAATTTGTTTGACTTGTTCGATCGTCTCTTGAACAGCAGGCATGCTCATCTCCACTCTATCCACCGGCCATCCGGTGGCATTTCAAATTTCAAATTCAGCCCATTCACGCCACCGCGCGTGTCCGGCCTCCTACAATCTCGCTCCACGAACGTAGAAACGTATCGACATCGTCTGCGGATGTGTTCCAACCCAGACTGATCCGGATGGCGCCACGCGCCAACTCGGGTTTGATACCCATTGCCGTCAGAACGTGACTTGCACCAACTTTGCCCGACGAACAGGCCGACCCTGCGCTGACAGCGATGCCAGCGAGGTCGAACTTGATCAAAAGGATATCCGAGCTTTGACCTTCAACCGCGACACAACTGGTATTCGCCATGCGCGGGCCGTCTTGCCCGACGATGACCGCATCAGGTGATGCGCTCAACAATTGCTGCTCTAGACCATCGCGCAACCGACCAAGCCTGGCCATTTCCTGCGTCTGACCCAGAACAAAATCGGCAGCAGCGCCGAACCCGGCGATCCCCGGAACATTTTCTGTCCCCGCGCGCCGGCGCTTTTCCTGACCGCCACCAACAATAAATGGCGATAGCTCCAACCCATCCTTGATGATCAGTGCGCCGACACCCATGGGGCCGCCAATCTTGTGCGAAGAAACCGCCAGAGTATCGGCACCCAGAGCATCGAAATCGATCGATATTCGACCGGCTGCCTGAACCGCATCGACGTGCAGGGCCAAGCCGTGCTCTTGGCAGAGACGGGCGGCATCCGCGACCGGCTGAAGGCTACCTGTTTCATTGTTGGCCATCTGCAGGACAACGAGCCTCTGCAGCTTCTCATCACTGCTGTCAGACGCGACATCAGCGATCTGCCCAACAACTGTTTGACCATTGGCATCGACATCAAGATCAACAATTTCAGCATCGGAAGAACGCGCCGCTGCTAAAACTGAGTCGTGTTCGATCTTCGGAAGCAGGATCGTTTGCCAGTTTCGCGCCAGAGCCCAGGCATTCGCTTCGGTTGCACCACTGGTAAAGACGACGTTGTTTGGCTTTGTTCCAACAAGGGCCGCCACTTTCTCGCGGGCATCCTCGACAATCTTTCGGGTATTGCGACCTTCGCCATGCACGGACGAGGGGTTACCTGTCGCCTCCATAGCTTGCAGCACCATTTCGCGTGCCGCCGGCAGCAAAGGCGCCGTCGCATTGTAGTCGAGGTATGTCCGCGACATGCTCATTCAGCCGCCAGCCCTTCGCTGTTCGCTTGCAGCGCGCGCGGCATGACACTGGCCTGTAACGCTGGACCACCGTTGATCACATCCTGCAGGGAGACATCACTCAAGAAGTTCTGGATATGCCGGCTGAGAGCAGCCCACAGCCCATGCGTGAGGCAGCGCTCTTCACCCACGCACCCGATATTGCTACCAGCAATACACCGGGTCATGCGCGTCGGCTCATCAACGGCTGCAAGAATTTGCGACACAAAAATCGAATCTGCCGGCAGCGACAGCTGATAACCACCACCACGCCCGCGGACACTCTCCACGAGGCCGGCATGTCGCAGCTGACCAAACAACCGGCCTAGGTAAGCTTCTGAAAGCTCCTGACGCGCTGCGATCTCTGACAAAGCGACTGAACGCTGGTCTCCGTGCTTGGCCAGATCGGCCATCGCCATCACCGCATAGCGTCCTCGCGTATTCAGTTCCACGGCTCTAAACCTCGGCTTCGCACATCGGCTCAAGCGGACGGCTACAACTTTCAGCCGCCACCCTCTTGCAAACACCCGGAACAATTGTGCTAGAAGGTCGCTCCCGCACACCATTGCCCGCGACGGTCTCTTGTGCTGTTTCGAATAGTTCTAAACTGAGCGGAATATGGAAATCCCAACCGCAGGAGTCAAGATTAATTCCACTGCCCTCGCGTAATAATTCCGCGGCACGTTCGTGCATGCCCATCGACATGCCCGTTAAAGACCCCCAAATGCTCGGTTTGGGGCCAGAGCACCAAATAATCTGACAACACCAACTCGCCGGTTATCAAGCCAATGCCCGAACTCATTATCAATGGCCCAGTGGGCCGTCTCGAAGCGCGCTACCACCATGAGCCCGATCCCAGAAGCCCATTGGCTTTGATCCTCCATCCCCACCCGCAATTCGGCGGCACGATGAACAATCAGGTGGTCTACCACCTCTATTACACCTTCGTTGAACGCGGTTTTTCGGTACTCCGCTTCAATTTCCGCGGTGTCGGACGCAGCCAGGGCTACTTCGACAACGGTCCGGGCGAACTGGCTGACGCGGCGACTGCACTGGACTGGATGCAAATCGCAAAACCAGATTCCAAGGCCTGCTGGATTGTCGGGGTATCTTTCGGAACCTGGATTGCCATGCAGCTGCTGATGCGCCGACCCGAAATCGACTCTTTCATCTGTGTCGCCCCACCAGCGAACCTCTATGATTTCTCCTTCCTGGCGCCCTGCCCGGCATCCGGCCTACTGGTCAATGGCGACCGCGACCGCGTGGTCCCATCGGCATCGGTAGCGGAGCTTTCGCAGAAAACGAAGGTCCAGAAGGGTATTATCCTGCAGCACGACATCATTCCTGAAGCCAACCACTTCTTCGAGGGCGAAGGTCCGATGGCAGCCTTGCAGGACAGTGTCGGGAATTATGTAGACACACGCATGGTCGATATCCTTAAGAACAAGTCTGACGACTAGACTATTTGTTCCGCCTCAGTGATGGCGGCACTTGCCAAGCCCGCTTGGACATGGCTGGATCAACGTCTCGCAATCGTCGAAAGGCAGATGAGATGTTGATCGCAGTCGTTCAAATCCCACGCAGTTCACCGAAACCGGCCAAAGATGCTGCGGTCGCCCGTGGCCTCGATTCCGCGCCCATCTATCGCGATGTCAAAGGCCTGATCCGCAAAGACTACCTAAACGGTGAAGACTGTGGCGGCGGGGTTTACACTTTTGAATCTCGCGAAGCAGCTGAAGCTTGGTTCAACGACGATTGGTGGGGCTGGATCGAAGAACGCTTCGGCGCCCGGCCCACTCTGACCTTCTATGACCACTACGTCACGGTCGACAATGCAGCCGGCGAAGTTCGCGTCGACGGCAAGGCCGTCGAAGTCGGCAAAGGCACCGAAGCTGCCGAGTAGGCCGCCGCGTGAGCCGGTGAGGCGCAGATTGATTTTAGAGTAGATTGCTTAGCGCGAGCGGTGACCATGATACGCCGTCGCCAATCGTCGTCATGCCCTGATCATTGGTTGCCAAAGACAGTGCTCCTCCAATCTGGAGCGGGCCGACTTCTCTTCGGGGCAGGTTGGCTCTGGGGCTTCGGCTGTCTGCGCTGGCTTGCAGTCACCGTCTTGCGCAGGCTCTGTGCAACCTTAGGCTTGTCAGTCTTTGTTTTTGGCTCGGGAGTGCCATCCAGGCGCCGCCGATAGCGTGCGACGAGATCAGCATCCGCGCGATTTGGTGATGTCGTCTCCAAATGCACGACGCGGTAGCCCCCCTTAGCAAGACGGTTGAGGATTTCCGGGAGCGCTCGGACCGTCACCAGCTTGCTATCGTGAAACAGCAGAATCCCACGGCCTCGGCGGCGCAGCCCTGCCATGGTTGAACTAATCACACGACTAACGCCATAGCCACGCGTGTCGCCGGAATCGATGTCAATCGATATCGATGCGATGTCTTGTGACTTCACGTAGGCGAGGATCTTCTTCGATTCAGCAAGAAAGGGAAATCGAAACAGTGGCGCAACGCGCGGACCGATGACAGCCTCAAGTGCCGCAAAACCCTTCCCAATCTCGCGTTTGCTGCGTGCAAGGCCAGCGCGTCTGAGATTGGGATGGCTCCAGGTGTGCCCACCGATGGTGTGTCCCCGCGCCAGCGCCTCCCGCAGGATACCCGGCCGGATCAACGCCATGCGACCCACTGGGAAAAAAGTGGCTTTCACACAGTGTTCCTGCAACGCGTCGAGAATGACGGTCGTGCGGCCAGCAATAGGGCCGTCATCGAAGGTCAGAACGACCTCCTTGTCTCGAAGTAACTGCGTCTCGCCGTAGTTAACTGATCCATGCGCGACGCCGCCACTGGCGTCGATGGTTATGGTGCGCCCCGTTTGCAGTTTGCCAGGGCGGTTCGGCGTGCACGCTATTGTTGCCGTCGCAGCAGTGAGCGTGATGACCAAAGTTACCAGACCGATTGAACGATGCATCTGGCAGAAAACCCTCTCTGTTGGCACCCACCCCGATCAGGATTGGAGTCCATTGGAGCCCAGTGGCGGACCTGTTGTTCGTTACACAAGCAAAACTGCAATGCACTGCGGCAAGATGATAGCTGTGGAGGCGAGGTCACTTGATAACTGATATTGTTATATCATAACGTAAATTGACGAGACGCGGCGCCTTTTAGCCCCCTGCTCGCAGGCGAGCCACACCAGAGGAAATGGTTCTGGCCTGCACGGCCACAGCCAGAGGAGCCGCTGAACAAAATGCGTCACCCAGACGAGAGCTCAGTCGATCCATGTCTCTGCGCGTTTCCAGTGCGTTGGGACGACACAAATCCTCAACCCAAAAATCCAACTCACAAGCTTTAAGGAATAGGGAGATCGCCAATGAAAACACGCGCTGCAATTGCATGGGAGCCAAACAAGCCTCTCGAAATTGAAGAGATCGACCTCGAAGGCCCAAAGGAAGGCGAGGTGCTTGTCCGTATCGTGACGACCAGCCTCTGTCACACAGATGTGTTCACTTTATCCGGCGAAGACCCCGAAGGCCTGTTTCCCTGCATATTGGGACATGAAGGCTGCGGCGTCGTCGAGGAAGTAGGTAAAGGTGTAACGTCGGTTGCCCCGGGAGACCACGTTATCCCGCTGTATGTTCCGGAAGATCCCGACTGTCCGTACATCAAATCTGGCAAAACCAACCTGTGTCAGACGATCCGCCAGACGCAGGGCGCAGGGCTGATGCCCGATGGAACTTCGCGCTTTTCCTACAAAGGCAAGCAGATCCTCCACTACATGGGCACCAGCACGTTCAGCGAATACACCGTGCTGCCGGAAATTTCAGTCGCCAAGATCGCAAAAGAGGCGCCATTGGCGAAAGCCTCTGTTATGGGATGTGCTCTGCCGACGGGCATGGGGGCCGTGCGAAACACGGCCAAGGTTGAGCAGGGTGCGACGGTCGCGGTGTTCGGTCTTGGTGCGGTCGGTATGGCGGTGATCCAAGGCGCCGTCATGAATGGCGCATCGCGGATTATCGGTATCGACGTCAACCCGGAAAAGTTTCCATTGGCCATGTCACTTGGTGCCACTGAGTGTGTCAATTCGAATGACCATAGCGCGCCAATTCAGGATGTGCTGGTTGAAATGACCAATGGCGGTCTCGACTACACCTTTGAGGCCGTGGGCAATGTAGAGCTTATGCGCTCTGCCCTGGAAGCCTGTCACAAAGGCTGGGGTGAATGCACCGTAATTGGTGTTGCCGGCGCCGGTCAGGAAATCTCTACGCGGCCATTCCAGCTTGTCACCGGCCGTGTATGGCGCGGGACAGCATTCGGTGGCGTTCGCGGCCGCAGTGAATTGCCGGGCATGGTCGACGAGTGGCTGCGTGGAGATTTCAGCGTTGATCCGTACATTACGCACAATATGACCCACGATCAGATCAACACGGCGTTCGACTTGCTCAAGGCTGGCAAATCCATTCGCTCGGTTGTTCACTTCCGGCCAAGCGATACGATGACGGTGAACACGTTGCCGGGTGAGATCGTGCAGGCCTAGTCAGCCTGGCCGAATAGTGATGCGTAGCAGTCCACTGCTACGCATCCGTTTGCCTTGAAGACTGCACCTTAGCTGAGGAACTGCCGCGCAACCCACGGCAATCCCTCGATCATCATGACTGCTGCGACAGACTACGTCTTCTTTGGAATGTCCTGCATGACCATCGGTGCCGGGTAATACCGGAAACCTTCGCCGTGCTTCGCGATATGGCCGATACCGGGCCATGGGAAGTGATAGGCGATCATCGGCATCCGCTGGGTCGCCAACATATCGAGCACCTTGTAACGCGTCTTCGCCGACTGTTTAGGATCAGTGTCGTACGCGAACTCCATCAGCGGCTTTTCAAGCAACAACACCTGATGGTGCGTGGTATCGCCAATCGCCATCATGCTCTGGCCCTCTGATGTCAGCACAAAAATTGTATGACCCAGAGTATGGCCAGGAGCCGCCATAGCCTGGATGCCGGGCAGGAACTCTTCACCATCCTTGATGAACACGATGCGGTCGCGATTGGGCATCAGGTTTTTGCGCGCGCCCTCAACAAAGACCTTCATGTAAGCCGGGTCGGTCATCGACAACTTGGCTTCGTCCGTCCAGAAATCAAAGTCAGTTTGCGAGATATAGATCTGCGCATTCGGGAAATTGCGCTCTCCGCTATCCGACATGATCCCCCAAACATGATCGCAATGACCATGCGTACAGACAATCGCATCAATTGCAGCGGGATCAATGCCGGCAACCTTGAGGTTCTCCATCATCTTGCCGGTCGTCGGCCCGAACATGGTGGATTGCCCCATGCCAGTGTCGAATAGAACAAGTTTCTGGCCAGTGTTCAGAACCAGAATGTTTTGCTCGAGGATGACGTTGGATGGATCCAGGAAATTGGACGTCAGCATCTTGCCGACTTCTTCCTTGGTCGTACCCAGGAAACTCGACGAAGGATCTCCTAGAGGCAGAACACCATCTGAAATCACCGTGCCCTGCATCGAACCATGTTTGAAGCGATAGAAGTAAGGTGCTTGATCGGTCGAAATTGGCGCCTTGGCCTGCGCCGAACCAGCTTGCAGTCCGACGGTAGCTGCACCGGCCAGCGCTGCCGTCCCCAATAAGGCGTGTCGCCTTGTCAGCGTGAGATCATGCATAAACTTTCCTCCTGACATTATTGGGAGCCGAGTTGGTCAACCACCGATCTTTATAAAAATGATTGATTACGAGTACCGATAGCGTCTCCAGAGGCCCCATTTGTTTGACCGAGCTTACCTGCCCGGACAATTCAGCCTACGCATGCACCCGGTCCGTCGCAATGAAAAAGTTATGTTATTACAGAACACAAGATGCGAAGTAGCGAGCTGCTGCGATGCTAGAGACGACAATAAGTGCGTATCTGAAGGACTTGAGAAAGTGCACCGACGAGCATCCGCAGCGCAACTAAATTCTCTCATGATCAAGGTTGAAAAGGCCGGCACAACATTATCGTTTGCGCAGCTCCATAAATCTTCTGTACCTAGTTACGCGACGAGACCGTCAGGTCGATTTGAGGGGGCCCTTTGTCCGACAACTCGAATACACGCCCGCAGCACATTCTGCGTGGCGTTCTGCTGATTGTTGCGGCGGCGCTGACAATCTCGATCCAGGATGTCATCTTCAAGCTGTTTAGTAGCCAGCTATCGCTGTGGCAGATTTTTGCCCTAAGAGGTATTTTGGCCGTCCCGATGCTGCTGGCTATCGGCTGGATGCGCGGTCTTAGTCTGAGTGTTCTGAGCAGCGCCGTATGGGGCTGGCCTCTACTGCGCGCAGTCTGCATTACGATGACGTTTCTGGCATTCTATGCAGCCATTCCATTTCTCAGCTTATCAACGATTGGAGCCGCCAACTACATCGCGCCGATCTTCGTCACGCTGCTCTCTGCGTATGTCATCAAAGAAGCTGTTGGAACGCTTGGTTGGTTAGGCGTGACCTTGGGGTTCGCAGGCGTTGTCGTCCTGTTGCAACCGGGCACAGACGCGTTTTCACCATGGGCTTTGCTGCCGATCGTTGGCGCCGCTTTCTATGCGATGGCGCACGCGATTACACGCACGAGATGTCAGAACGTTCCGCTCGCCGTCATGTCGCTCTCGCAGAACCTTGTCATGATGCTGGCCGGCCTGACGGTCAGCGCACTTCTGTTCTGGACTCCACCGAACAGCGCGCTCGTTGAAGCCTATCCCTACATCTTCGATACCTGGTCGGACGTCGGTCTCCAGGACTGGTTAGTTCTGGCTCTCCTTGCAGTGCTGGCAATCGTCATCGGAATGATGCTGGCAGGCGCCTATCAGTCAGCACCTCCATCAATCGTATCGACATTTGAATACAGCTACCTGGCCTTCGTCACAGCCTGGGATATCCTGTTTTTCGGCACCACACCGACCATCATCAGTGCAACCGGGATGATGATGATCGTCTTTGCCGGTCTGCTCGTTCTGCAACGCAAATCTTAGCGGTGTTTGCTTGGCCTTCGGCTCGCGTCCGCCACGGACCAGGTTCGGATCTGCAAGTGGACGTTGGATCAATCCAAACACTGGATCAAACCGTAAAACCATCGAGATTTCAGCAGTGGAGCACTCCGAAGCCGGTGCCGAAGAAAGACAGCACGTCAGCCCTACAGATCGTATGGTTCAAGCGAGACCTGCGTATCTCTGACCATCGACCGCTGAGTTGTGCCGCAGCGCGCGGTCCGGTGCTCCCCCTACTCGTCATCGAACCGGAACTCTGGCAGCAGCCCGATATGTCGGCACGGCATTACGGTTTCTTCAGCGAGTGCTTAGCAGAACTAAATGCGTCACTCGGCGAGCTAGGACTGCCGCTCGCAGTACACGTCGGTGATGTGATCGATTGCCTTGAGGCCATTCGGCAGTCTCACAACATCGACGGCCTGTGGTCCCATGAAGAGACAGGGAACGATTGGACCTACAAGCGCGATCTCCGAGTGGGCGAATGGTGCCGGCAAAACGGTGTTGCATGGACAGAGCATCGCCAGGACGGTGTGATCCGCAAACTCAAGAGCCGCAACGGCTGGGCCGGCAAGTGGGATAAATTGATGTCAGAACCGCTGACAGAAACGCCTTCATCCCTGACGCCGCTACCGGACATGACAAACGTGCAAACGCTGCCGTCGGCCACCGACCTCGGCTTGCATGATCCAGATCCAGCGCAACGACAGCGCGGTGGTCGTACGCAAGCGCTCGCATCCCTGACATCTTTCCTCGACACACGCGGCGAACACTACAGGTCAGAGATGTCCAGCCCGATTAGCGCTGAGAGTGCGTGCTCGCGCCTGTCACCCTACCTCGCATGGGGTGCCGTCTCAATGCGCG
Source organism: Hyphomicrobiaceae bacterium (assembly GCA_965247245.1). Lineage (GTDB taxonomy): Bacteria > Pseudomonadota > Alphaproteobacteria > Rhizobiales > Hyphomicrobiaceae > Tectiglobus. Next base: position 1,399,223 of record CBDFGV010000003.1, read on the forward strand.
AGGTCGCCCAGACAACCTGGCAAAGACAACGCGAGCTCAAAGAAATCGGTGGTAAGTCTGTGAGCAGCTGGCGTTCATCACTCGTGTCGTTCACCGGCCGGCTTCACTGGCACTGTCACTTTATGCAAAAGCTGGAGGACGAGCCGCCACTTGAGTTTCGCAATCTCCATCCCGCTTACGACGGACTGAGGGTTAGAGATACGATTGACCAAGAGCGCCTTCACGCCTGGCGGAACGGAGAAACCGGCCTACCGTTCGTCGATGCCTGCATGCGCTATCTGGCAGCGACGGGGTGGCTCAACTTCCGCATGCGCGCGATGCTGATGGCAGTTGCGAGTTATCATCTTTGGCTACATTGGCGCAGGCCCGGGCTTCATTTAGCGCGTCAGTTCACCGACTATGAACCTGGAATTCATTGGCCGCAGGTCCAAATGCAGTCCGGCACGACCGGCATCAACACCGTCAGGATCTATAACCCGATCAAGCAAGGGTTCGACCAAGACCCTGATGGCGAGTTTGTCCGGCGATGGGTGCCTGAGCTTGAAGCCATTGAAGGGGACAAAGTGCACGAGCCTTGGAAGTCACCACTCGCCGCAAACATTTTGGACAAGACGTATCCAGCGCCGATCGTAGATCATCTGGCAGCTGCACGTGACGCCCGGCAGAAGATCTATGGCGCCCGGCAAGGCTCCAACTTTCGCAAAGCCGCTGACGCCATTCAATCGAAGCACGGCAGCCGAAAGAGCGGCATGCCAGTTACAGGCAGTCGCCGCACCAAAGGCAAGTCATCGAAGCCTACCGATGTTTCGTCAGGGCAGCTGGCTTTCGCGTTAGATGACCTGTCACCAAAAGCCCGAGAGACCGATTAAGTGGTTGGATCAAAAGGTGTGAGTTGATGAAGGCGCGCAACGGGGCCACCGTGGATAAGGTCAATCTTCCCGAGAAGAATTGCGCATCCTGTGGGCGACCATTCCGCTGGCGAAAAAAGTGGGCAAAGGTCTGGAGCGATGTACGGTATTGCTCCGAACGTTGTCGCCGCACGAAACGCAGTAGCCCCACGATCAATCCTGCGGCAGACTAAACCTGACTGGTCCTTTGACACTGGCCAAATCCACCACCCGTCCTCTCTGCGTGACGTCGATCTGTCCCCGCCTGCTCAATTCCTGACCAACGGAGCGCACAAACTCCATCAACTCCCGCCAGTCTCCATCGGCATCAGCCACGGCTCGGGCTGCTTCCGACGGACAAATCGTCTTTCCCAATCCCCGCTTGTGGCAAAGCTCAAGAACGACAGCTGCAACTCGCTCGTGTGAGATCGAAACCGCGGGCTTGGATCCAGTCATCCCATTCCTACTCTCAGACGTAACCACCATGACAGTTTTAAGCTGCCAGCATCTAACACAACACGACAGCCCACGCATGCATCATCCCCAGCCAAATCGCCAAGCCGGACTTATGCGTCTCTCTACGTTCTTGCCGAATTCTGGTCGCAACTACGCCAGAGATCGCAACAGTGACTTTGGACCGGAGCAGCGCAGCAACACTTCACTCCTATCAGGTCACATCCGTCATCGCCTGCTTCTCGAGACCGAGGTGTTAGATGCTGTCCTGGCGCGCTTTTCACCGTCAACTGCCGAAAAATTCATTCAGGAAGTCTTCTGGCGAGGTTACTTCAAAGGCTGGCTCGAGCAACACCCTTCCGTCTGGCAATCCTATCGTGAGAATGTCAGCGAACTCACCGACCAACTCGATAGTGATGACGAGTTAGCGAAACGCTATCAGCGCGCAACGCACGCCCAAACAGGCATTGCTTGCTTCGATGCATGGGCGAGCGAGCTCATTGAAACGGGATACTTGCACAATCATTCCCGCATGTGGTTCGCCTCCATTTGGATCTTTACTTTGCGGCTGCCGTGGCAGCTCGGCGCCGACTTTTTCTACCGCCACCTTATCGATGGAGACCCGGCGTCGAACACGTTGTCATGGCGTTGGGTTGGCGGCCTACACACCAAAGGCAAGACCTACCTCGCCAGACCAAGCAACATCGAGAAGTTCACAGGTAATCGGTTCGCACCCTACGGCCAGCTGGCCGAAGCGGCACCACCGCTGAGTGAGCAGACTTCGCATCCGAGGCAGTCTATCCCGCCAGTTGCCATCGACCATTCCTCCAATAAAGTCGCGCTTCTCCTAACTGAGGAGGATGGCCGGCCTGAAGACCTCTTCTCCGATCTAAAGCCCATCGCAAGCATCGCGCTTCTCGCAACCGAAGCACGATCGCCCTTGCCGGCAGGCCGCGAAGCCGCAGCTTTTGCACATGCCGCCGTCTCTGATGCGGCGAAGCGCGCAGCCGAGCACTTTGCAATCTCACTCGCCAACCCAATGGAGACATCCGATTGGGGCACCCAGCTCGCCGAGTTTGCGCAAGCAGGCGCTATCAATACAATCGTAACAGCCTACGCACCTGTTGGACCCGTTGCCGAGAAACTGGCATACGCTAAAGAGGTGCTGGATGAGCTCGGTATTTCACTTATCGAGAGGCGACGCGTCTACGACGACCTGACATGGCCGCATGCACATCGCGGTTTCTTCGCTCTCAAGAAGAAGATCCCGGCTATTCTCGAAGATCTTCAGCGCAACAACGCGCCTCGCCTACTTTGACCGAACACTACTCTAACTGGTCTAGGAAGTGAGCCGCGGAGGCACGATAGGCCTGTTGCTTGTCCTCTGACATTCGACGCCACGTTGCATAGGGATTGCGCAAGCGCGCGTTCTGGGCAAGTTTGTCTTCGTTGCGTATCAGGAAATCCCAATAGAGCGCATTAAACGGGCACGCATCATCGCCAGTCTTCTTCTTGACGTCGTATCTGCACTGTCCGCAGTAGTTCGACATCTTGTTGATGTAGCTCCCGCTTGAGACGTAAGGCTTAGAACCGAGCAGACCACCGTCTGCAAACTGGCTCATCCCGATGACATTTGGAAGTTCGACCCATTCATAAGCGTCTGCATAGACAGCCAGATACCATTCGTGAACCTCTACCGGAGACACGCCTGCGAGTAATGCAAAATTTCCGGTGAGCATCAGCCGTTGAATATGATGGGCGTAGGCTTCCTCTTTGGTCTGCGTGATCGCATCGGCCAGGCAATGCATGTCCGTTTCGCCTGTCCAATAGAAAGCCGGCAGCCTGCGGTTTGACTGAAAAAAGTTGGAGTCGGCATAGTCAGGCATCTTCAGCCAATAGATGCCGCGGACAAACTCGCGCCAACCGATAATCTGACGAATAAAGCCCTCGACGGCGTTCAATGGCGCGTGCCCATCATCATAGGCCTTGGCAGCGCGCCGGCAGACATCCAATGGGTCAAGAAGACCGCAGTTGATGTAGTGTGACAGGACTGAGTGATAGAGAAAGCGACGCCCCGTCAACATGGCATCCTGATAATCGCCGAAGTCGGGAAGACATTCGGACATAAAGTGATCCCTGGCTGCCTCAGCGTCTTTTCGTGTGACCGCAAACCAAAATGGCTCGAGATCCCCGAAGTGGTCCGGAAAGTGCTGCGTGACACATGCGAGCACCTCTCGGGTCACAGCATCGGGCTTGAAGCGTGGCGGCTCAGGAAGAAAAAGATCATTAGCAGCGGGCTTACGGTTCTCGCTGTCAAAATTCCATTTCCCGCCGACCGGCTTATCACCATCCATGAGGAGGTCGGTCTTTTTGCGCATCTCACGATAAAAGTACTCCATGCGCAATTGCTTGCGCCCAGAGGCCCAACCAACAAACTCGCTGTGGCTCGCAATGAAGCGGTTGTCCGGAAGGATTTCAACGTCGCATCCAAGCCGCTCGCCCCACGCTTGCATCTCATCGAGAAGCCGCCACTCACCCGGCTCAGTCACGATGACCTGGTCTAGCCCGTGCTGCGCGCGGATGCGGCCGACCTCCCCGGCCAAATGGCCCGAGTTGCCGTCGTCATCCAGTCGGACATAGACGACCTTCCACCCCTCAGCCTCGAGCTCGGCTGCAAAGTGGCGCATCGCTGAAAAGAGGAAGGCAATCTTCTTCTTGTGGTGGCGGACATACGTCGCCTCCTCAACCACTTCGGCCATCAAGACAACGTCGGTCTTAGTATCGGCGTGGGCGAGTGACGAAAGAGAGGGCGTCAACTGATCGCCGAGTATCAATATGAGGTTGCCTTGAGCCATCTGTACCGCACGTGTTTGCCCTACCGCCGATGATACGCTGCTGGCGTGAGAAAGGATCAAATTGGTTGCATAGGCCTAACTCTAACACACTTACGGATGGACCATTTGATCATGGCCCGGCTTCACAAAGGATCAATGCGCATGACGTCTGAGTTCACCAGGAGTGACATCGAACTGTCGCTTGAACGCGCGCGAGAATGCAGCCTCTGAACCATATCCGACGCCTTCCGCAATTTCGATCAATGGGAGCTCGGTATCGATCAACCTGCGGCGCGCCTCCTGCATGCGCCAGTGTGTGACGTAGTTCAGCGGCGTCATTCCCATCAGCGAAGAGAACCGCTCCGCGAATATCGTCCGAGACATGCCCGCTTCTGATGCCATTGCTTCGACGGTCCATGGCTTCTCCGGCGCGGTGTGGACCTTCGATAAGCAGCGGCCGAACTGAGGATGCAGAACCGCAGCCAGACTGCCGGCATCGTCGCCAACCTCGTCAACAAACGTTCGGATGACTTGGATGAAGACAATCTCAGAGAGACGATGAATGATGGCTTCGGACCCAGCTCGATCCGCTGTAATTTCTGCCGAGACAAACCGCAGCATAGATTCAAGCCAATACGCATTCATCGACTGCGTATTGGGCACATGAATGACCGCAGGCAGCGACTGCAGGATGGGATGCAACGTACCTTCATCAAACTCGAAATGCCCGCAGAAGAGCTTGCAGGCCAGGTTCTCATCCGGATCACCGTAGACCAACGCGCCGTCGCCAGAGTAACCCGAGCGCTCAACAACCTCATCCACGGTGAGCGCGTCGCGATCAGGCGTATCACTCAGGATGTGTCCGGCGCCATGTGGAATGACGGCAAGGTCACCGGTCGCCAGGCGCAATGGCTTTTGAGCCCCTTCAACGCGGAGCCAACAATCTCCACGCAAAGCCATATGAAATCGTGCAACACGACCATAGGCCGGCACACGCACCCCCCACGGCGGACTAAAGTGGGTATGAAAATAGATCGAACCACGCAGCTTGAGTGCGTCCAGCACCTGGGATAGGGCGTCATGCGCCATCGCAGTCTCCTTCGCTCTTGTGCCGGTGAAGATGCATGGAATTGATCGCTCCCACAATGCTCCCGGACGCTCGATCAAGAAACCCGAACGCACGTGCATGGCTCGTCCGCGAACTTCCTCCCACATTGGGCGTACGGCCGACGCTACTGGGCCGAAATCAAAGCATCATCGCCACGAGAGGAGTGATCACAATGGACTTGCGCTTTGTCACCAAAACCATCCACGCATATCTCGACTACCCTGTCGCAATAGCGCTCATGGGGCTGCCTGTCCTTCTTGGACTTGGAAGCTCCTCGCCACTTGCGTTCTGGCTGTCGGTCATCACAGGCGCCGCCGCCCTCGTCCTGACGCTACTTACAGACCATGAGACAGGAGTGATCCGCGTCCTGCCATACAGCTTCCATCTCGCCGTCGACTTCCTGGTCGGACTAGTCTTTGTAGCTGCTCCATTGGTGCTCGGCTTCGTCGGCCTGGATGCATGGTACTACTGGGCGAACGCCGCAGCCGTGCTAACCGTTGTCAGCCTGCATAAACCAGAAGGTAGCACGACCAGCGCAATCGCTTGATCTCCCTGGCCCCAACCTCGACGTAAAAGAAAAATCTAGATCTATCAGTTGCCGGTTCGCACACGTCGCGCGCCGGCAACACTGCGTTTGGAGATCCAGAATTCCGATGAATGTCAATCGACGGATGCACGATCAATTTTCCAGGACTTCCGCGCATGGTCCGATCGTGAAGCAGGACGCACATTCCAATTCATCGGCAATCAACAACTCTGCCGATGTTCAACAACACAACAAAACGGAGTACGTCATGAACATGAAATCCGCGCTCACAGCTGCCGCAATCCTGGGCATGGTTGCAATCACACCAACCGCCTTTGCAGCTGACGAATACAATACATCCAATGGACTGACGGCTGTTGGCAAACCACTGGGCATACACGGCATTGACCCGGTCACCTTCGTCAACCTAGGCAACCGAATTGCTGGGTCCGCGCGCCAAACAGCAACGCATGATGGCGTTGCCTATTACTTCTCGTCCGCCCAATCAATGAAGGCTTTCAAGGCCAACCCAGCCCGCTACCTGCCTCAGAACGGTGGCTTCTGCACATTCGGTGTTTCCGTTGGCAAAAAGTTTGATGGTGATCCCAAGTACGCAGCCGTAATCGACAACAAACTCTATCTCTTCCTCAACGAAGAAATCTTCCGCATGTTCCAGAAAGACCAAGCCGGCACCATCGCGAAGGCCGCCGCAAACTGGAAGAAGATCCGCTCGACAGCAGCAGCAAAACTCTGATCTGACTTTCCTGACCGGGCGGTTGTCTTCGATAGCTGCCCGGTCACACATCTGTGCACCCGCATGCGCACTGGATTGTGAACAGCGGTTGTCGTTCTTGTGATGTGCGCGGCGGTTTTCATCCCGATGTCAGCCACAGTCCCGTTGGCTAATGCGCAAGGGGCAACGGGAGAGAGAACGTGCGGAACCACTATCCAATTATCATTGCGACGATAGCACTGCTGTTTGCAGTGCAGTCACCACTCAACGCAACCGCACCACAACCACTCATCGGCCAATCTGCACAATGGCGTGTGATTGGCGTACCCAACCGAAAACCCACAAAGTTCGCAATCACCCAAGCCGGTGAGATGCGCGTTCGATCAGATATGTCTGTCGCCTTTTTCGTACGCCAGCTGCAACATGAGCAACACGGAAAGATCCGAGGTGGCGCGCCCAACATCTCGTGGCGCTGGCGTGTCGACGGCACTGTCACGCCAACCGATCTCGCGACCCGGGGTGGCGATGACCGTCCCGTCGCCATTCATTTATTCTTTGGCCAACAACCTCAACACACCAGCCTGTTTGCGAAACTGTTCGGGTCGTTCCCGCCACATGGACATGCATTGACGTACGTCTGGGGTGGCAAACGTCCAATCGGCAGCATCATTGACAACCCGTACTTCGACAAAGGCAAGATCATTATTGTCCGCAACGCGCAAGACAAGGTTGGCCGTTGGCGTGCGGAGACCCGCAATTTGGCAGACGATCTTCGGCGCGCTTTCGGCACGACACAAAAGCTCGGACCACTGACCCACATTGCCGTCTCTGGAGACACCGATGAGACGGGTTCGCGCAACAGCGCACGTGTTGCAAAACTCCAGATCACACGACGCCAACATCAGTAATGCACCTCCTCGCTCAATCATGTGTTCACGCAAGTATTCACGATGCGCAGCCAACCGTAGCGCGATCGTTCGGGCACACCGGCTTGCCACGATGACGAGCAGGATGCTTGGATGAACGTCTAGTTGTTTGAGAGCAGGGATACCGACTTGCAAATCCTGATGTTATTACTCCGCGTCATTTGTTATGCCGCGCTTGCGATTGTTGTGTTTGGCGCAATCGCCCTATTTGCACCTTTCATCCTCGGGCTTTGCCAAAACGCATCCGGCGGCACCATCAAGTGCACCGACCCGACGTATCGCTGGTTTTTCGAAACGGGCTTCACGATTGTCATGATGAGCATCTTCACAGGCGTTCCGAGCTTACTCGCCCTCGGAGGCATCGGCTTCGCCATACGCGATGTGTTGTTCCGGCCAGCCAACTGATCTGCCGGGAAGCTGATCAGACGGCCCCAAATTGCATCTCGTCACAACAATTCGCCTCACCCGCGCCAAGCAAAGACATGAGCGCGAGACGCCGCTATCGGGAAAGAATTGTCGCTATTAGGCGAGCGGGAAATGTTTCATCTGTGTAGTGAAGGGTAAGCTTCAATCTGGTGTAAGGCTTAGGGTCATGTCCAACGCGAAATCAGGCGCCACGTCGGCGCAACTAGCAGATGTTTATCACGCAGACGGTTTCGTATCGCCTGTCGATGCGATCAGTTCTGAAGAGGCCGGCCAACACCGCGCAGCCATGGAACAAGCTGAAGGTCAAATCGGACCGCTGCATTACAAATCGAAGGCGCACACAATTCTACGCTCGCCATTGCAACTCGCGACAATGCCGTCCGTTCTTGACCTCGTCGAGCAACTGATCGGCCCCGACATCCTGCTCTATAATGCAACCTATATCGTCAAGGAGGCGCACACCCCGAGCCATGTGAGTTGGCACCAGGATTTGACATACTGGGGATTGAACAACGACCAGCAGGTCACAATGTGGTTGGCGCTATCTCCAGCCACCCTTGAGAGTGGTTGTATGCGTATGGCCCCGCGGAGCCACATCGGTGGCCGCCGCGACCATGAAACAACACAAGACTCTGACAACGTGCTCTATCAGGGCCAGACCGTGCAGGGTGTGTCGGAAGAAGACGCTGTCACCTGCCCGCTGCAACCGGGTCAGGCATCATTTCATCACGGTTGGACACTTCACGCATCAATGCCAAACCGCAGCGCGGATCGCAGAATTGGTCTCAACGTGCAATATCTCTCAACTTCCACCCGTCAGACCAAACACAATAAGGACTCGGCAATGCTCGTGCGCGGCGTCGACCAAAACGGCCACTTTGCGAGTGATACGCCCGCCGAGACCGATCTCGATCCCACTGCACTGCAACGCCAAGCCGAACTCGAAGCATTGCATCGTGAGACTGCCGGTACTGCCTAGAGGCCACGACTAGGATGTTTCACACGCGGGAATCCACTCTCTCGCAGGCGCTTCGGCAAACTCAATCTCGATAGTTGATGTTGAAGTCTGGCTACGATTTCTTCTCGATATCTCTTATGACAGTCCGCGCGACATCAGGATTGAACTCGAGCGCCCGGCGTTTGGCCCGCTCCCAGTATGCATCCGGGTCAAAACCCTGGAATCGCTGCCCGGTCACTTTCTCAAGATGGAGTGAACGGCGGTATTCATCGTATTCCGCGTGCAAGAGTTCTTCCGTATTGCACTGCGGACAAGGATAGAGCCTGGCATCCCAATTCGGACGGGGGTGGAAGATGTCTTGCAGGAAGCCTTCCACGCAGATCGCATCAGGCTCATAGTGCCCGAACCAGCAGTCAGTGAAACCACAGCCAAGCTCAATCGGTGGGCCACCCCTGTCTCTCCAGTTCTTTGACTTTGTCTTTGGCATAACAAAGATCGAATACTCCGGCCTCGCCCAACCCAGCGTAACTGGAGCTTAGAGAACCTGACCAGTAGACAGTCTAGGAAGAGCCAGGAGTGCTCCGATCAGCAAACAAGCGATCACCTTGCTCGTCTACGATTTGTCTTCCTTTGCGGACTGCAAACTCCAACGCCTCTTCGCGAGAGGAAAACAAGTCTGCCCTGACGAACATTGTTTCTTCGTAACTGTCGTCTTGCCCGCGCCGGATATAACCGGCCAAGCGCCACTGACTACCTTCAGACTGCGGGGCAGGCTGGATCTGATAGCCGTTGTACGCCACAGGCTCACCGCGCATGACCTCGGTGCTGGCTCCGGAGTTACCAGCACCGAATAGCTTTTTAAGGAACGATACCATGCCTTGCTCTTACGAGATTTCTGCAACATTGAAAACCGATGCAGGCGATCGAAAACCTCCAACCCGGTAGGGCAGGAGTGCTCGCCTCGCGACTGGAAACTGGTGCCGCACCCAGAGTTTTCTGGTTTTGAGAGGCGATGGTGACTGCGGTCGAACCAAACGATTGGCTTTCGAAGTCAGCATCTCAAAACTAGCAAGGACTATCTACAGAACGTTTGTCCAAAAAATTTTTCTGCCGATAGCACGCATACAAATATTGATATTGCTGAGCGTCAGACGGCTGTAAAAATTACAGTATCAGTGAAATAAAACAAATTGTTTCAGAGAGTTAAGCGGATATGATTTGTCACAAGAAATCGCTGCTCATCGCAGACCGCCGACGACTGTTGAGGAAATCCTTATTGACCAAATTGATCGATAGATCACAAATAAGTCATCGATTGATTGCAAAGGCAAATAACCTACCATCCCAGATAGAGCAGCACATCTGATCAAGAGATAGCCTGGGTGCATAATATTCAGGCATTCCACGGATTTCTGGGGAGGTCGTCCTGTCAAAGCTATCAGTTTCCCGTTCTCATGATTGGTCGAGCCGCACCAAAATCCTGTGTCAGCAGATGGATGAAGCTCGACGAGAATACGATGAGGCTGTGCATTCAGAGAATCCTGCTCAAACTCGCTTGGCGTACACCAGAATGATGGAGATCGCGGCTCTGCTGGATAGTGAGATTGGCTGCCAGAATGACGAATATGGAGAGGCGACCTCTTAACTCCTTTGGTTTCTGGTTCGCGCTGCACAGCGCAGGTTGAGCGGCTCCAATTCCAATGTTGCGGTCCAGAGATCGGCGAGTGCTGCACCAAACGCCCCTCGTAACGCGAAACGGTTTGATGTCAGTGGCTTACAGTTTCATAGGCCCAGAAACTGCAGCAGTCACACAAGAGATAACGGCACCGCATCGACGGTAACACTTGGTTCATCTTGAACCAATTGGCTACTTGGCCCGTTTCTCGGTCTCAATGTAAAGACATGTCTACACTGGCAGCATAACGATCAGTTCCAACGCACCAGATTGGGGAAAGTAAGCGCTCGTTCACGAGAACGTTGCTTCAAGCAACGACAGCCGCAAGGGATTACTGAGTTGGGCCACATGGATCCTATGAGTTTGGACGGCCGCTTACTGAAGTTGCTGCTCAGTATTCATGATAACAACTCTGTCAGCCTCGCGGCAGACGAATTCGACCTGAACCAGTCGACGGTAAGCCATCACTTAGAACGGCTGCGCCGTGATTTGGACGACCCACTATTCGTCAAGTCCGGTCGCGGAATCATACCGACAAACTTCACGATCGAGCTGATACCGCGTGTGCGCGAGATAGTGGCCCTCCTGGAAGGTTTGCCGGATAACAGAGCATTCGATCCGACGACGGAGAACCGCCGCATCACGATTGCTGCAAATGCCTCGGAGTTGATGCCAGAGCTCGTGAAAATCCGATCGTCGATCGCCGACGTCGCGCCTCATCTAGTGATCCGCTTTCTTGAGCTGGGATCCCGGGAAAACGTTGAACCCTTACTTGATAGTGGCGAGGCTGATCTTGCCGTAACTGTCCGGATGACCGCCTACCCGTCTTCATTGATTAGCGCGAACTATTTGTGCGATCCACAGGTCTGTTACTACGACGCGAAAGTTCGCGACGCGCCGCTATCAATTGAAGATTACTCCCAGTCACGTCATGCGGCACTCGACTTCGGCGGCAAGCGAACAAGCACCGTCGCTGCCGCACTCGACAAGCAATCGATCGCGCGATCTATCGAGATGTATGCGCCCAACGTCTATGTACTTGGCGGACTCGTCAGAGGCACAGACTTCGTGGTTACGATGCAAAGCCGCATAAGCACGAGCGCATTCGACGGGCTATCCTATTGCACGCCGCCGATGGAAATACCGGACGTCCATTTTGATTTGGTTTGGCATAAGAGGAATGAATCTTCTCCGCGCTCTCTGTGGCTCCGAGATATCGTCTTCAAAGCGGCAAGTTAGGTGCATCAAGCCCTGGTCAGCAACAGACAATCACGACTGGCGCCTCAGGAGACCTTGCGCGCGCCGGTGAGCACCGCCGTACTACAGAAATGATATGCACCTTCATCTGCAATGTCCTGCAGATCTTCAAACCACTGATCGGCAACGTCGGCCGAGACCAGACCCTGCTTGGTGACAAAGGCAGCAATCAGTCTAGCATTCCAATAGCTGAATTCAGCTTCAGAATAGGCTTGATTGAGAATGGTGAAGGGCTCCTGACGGATTTCATCTAGCACACCAGTAGATCTGAGCTGCCCTGGCAGCACCGCCGGCAGGCTCGGATAGCATGTTTGCTGGCTGCCGGCACCAATCATAATCGCCGTTCTTTCCTTCGCTTTAGAATTCCAGAAAACCGTACCCCAGTTGGTTGCGAAGTTGATGAAGCGTCCACCCGGCTTTAACACGCGCACCAATTCACCGACAGCTCGATCCAGATCCTCGACGAACTCAAGAGTTTGGATGCTCACGACTGCGTCGAACTCCGCGTCGCAGTAAGGAAGCTCTAAAATATCACCAAGTTGCAGTGCGATCTGGCCGTCCTGTCGGCAATTCGCCTCTGCCGCCGCCAGTTGATCCGCGCTGATGTCCAAGCCACAAATGGTGCCGTTCGGTCCGACGGCTTGCGCTAGCAGATTGAGGAACAGTCCACTGCCACAGCCGACCTCCAAGATCCGTTCGCCGTCTACAGGCTTGCAAAACCGCAGGCAGACCTGCCGCCGTTCGTCATAGGCTGCTGTTGCTGCAGCACGCTGCTGAAGAATTGCAAGGTCTGCCGTGTAGTCCATGATGATCAGCCAAAAGGATTAGGTCGCGAAGTAGGTGCCGAAGTAGCGCTGCAGCCGCATGCCCGGGACAGGCCACAGGAATGCTCTGCAACAACATTGCTCAAGAGCATTGAGCTTGAACAGCCTCAACTCATCAGCGAAACGTCGCGCCGCCAATCATTGGCCGTTTGATGGCCAGGCCTGACCATTTTTGGTCGGCAGCGTTTCCAGCAACACAGGGTCTGTATCTGGGCGGTAGTGAACCAGAAGCCCGGAAACAAGAAAGCCCCAGCGCGACGTACCAAAGTACACCACGCTGGGGCCACAACCCAGAACGCCAGGCGGAGACGCCTGGCGAACGCAGATTAAGAAAGGTTATCTTTAACCTTCGTGAATGTGCCGGTGATGCCGTTTGTGACCGACTGCATGCTGGAGATCAGAGCAACAGCGATCAGCGCTGCGAGCAGTGCGTATTCAATTGCAGTTGCACCAGACTCACACTTAGCGAAACGGGTAACCAAAGCTTTCATGACAACTCTCCCAAACTCGGAACTGTGAACGGGCCTATCTTGGCCCTGGGTTTACACGGAATTATTTCCGCTTGAGACCGATACTGCCGTCGGGAGACTAATAAGATCCTAATGCACAAAACTGACGAGAAACACGGTTAACAAATCCATTATTTCCTGGCGTTGTTGATCGGCGGTATATCTGGTTCGAAGACATCGCGCTTGTCATTTGGGAAAGCAAACCAACAGCCCGCCTGATGGCCTAAGTCAAGCGAGCCGACATCGTTCACAACTGAGAATCTCAACGATGAGATACAGGGGATAGGCGGAGCGACCAGTCACACCGACAGCACTGCCCCGAAAGGACATTGGATATCAACCGCTTAATCCAACGCTGTTGATCGAATGATCCTCTTAGTTTTATTCACTAACATGAGCGAGGCGGTCCTATTTATAGTCCCGCTGGCTGTCGGGATCACAAGTACAGCGCAATTCACAGACAGCTGTATGCAGCAAACACGGAGTACTGGTAAGGTCAAACGCAGCTACATTTTTGAGCACCCATGGTGCTGCGAACCAAAACTATATTTCTTGAGACACAATTGAGATGCCAAGCGTACTAAATTTCAAAAATGACGCTCGCAAACGCCGCGCATATTCTTATGAGTTTTTGAGCCAGGACCTCTTTGCGCGCGCACAAAACCTCGATGACCAAGACTTCTTGTCGTTTCAGCTCGACTACATGCAAGAAGTCTTCCCTCATTTCCGTCCAGAGTGCGTTTCAGTTTGCTTGGCAAACCACGAGCCGTCCGGAAAGCTCGTCAGCCCATCACGATATGCCTCAATCAATCACGAGAGAAACACAGACAGGAAATACGTTGAATTCAGCCATCTCGACGTGATGGATCCATTCATTTTCCAAAGTCCTGGGAATGCGATTTACAATACACACTTCAAGTCGATGAGTGACTGGTACAATGATGAATTCTATCAGGGTTTCAAAGTGCCCCTTGGCTTGCACCATACCATTCTCTTGTCATTCCATTTCCCGTTTCGCTCGGATCTGAGAGTGCGGTTCAGCTACCAAACACTGCATCCAAATCTGTTTTCTGACGAGGTATCCAAGCACGAAGTCGAGTTCTACACGCTGCCGTTTTACTATGCCTGGCTTCATCGCTACGGCGCCATCGATGATCAAACACTCGGCCAGTGGCTAAACAAGCTTGTCGGAATAACGCCGCTCGGCCTAAGCCTGCTTCGCGACATGTGCACATCGGAAATCTACAGCAAAGCGCGAACGGCGGAGAAATGGAACATTTCCAAACGCGTAATCGATAATCAGTTCTACAATATTTACGGCTCGATCCGCCAAGACTTGGAGACCGAAAGCGACGGTTATGGCTACAGATCACAGCTTGTCGACTTGACCAACTACTTCAGCTTTTTGCGCTTCTCCGGATACTCTCAAACCGACCAGGATGTGCGCAGCAATCTTCCGCCAAACTAGTTTGCGCGAGCTTGAGTGTAAGATGGCTGACTGACAACCGCGCATGCTCGACCTGTCAATTCGTTTCAACAGCCAACCGATTTGGAAACACCTGTCAGGCTCGCAAAAACAACATGAGCCGATCAGAGATCTTGAACAAGATAGCTGAGCCGAACACCTAGCTCGGCCGACAACGTCAGCAAGATCAATGCAGCAGCACGCTGGCGTCCGGTTTCGTAGTCCTCAAGGTCTGCCAGATCAATTCCGACACGCGATGCGAGCTCACTCTGGGATAATCCCGCAACGAACCGGGCCTGACGGATCCGCAATCCAATCCGCAAGTCGGCTTCATTCACGGCCTTGGTGTTTTTTACAGCAATTGCTTTCTCGATGATCTGACTCGCGCGCCCGGCAAACGACAAGATAGCCTTGGCTTCCTGGTCATCTATATGCATTCGAGGCTGACGATCCATGACGCACAAACAGCCGATGGCAAAACCATCCGGCGACATGATAGGTGCACCCAGATAGAACCTGATCAGGGGATCACCAAGTACGAATGGGTTCTGTTTGAACCTGTGATCCAGCAGCGTATCGCACACCACGAGCGGTTCGTCCGCTTGGCAAAGGATAGTGTAGGCACAGATCGTTGTCTCACGCGGTGCATCGTCCAGCGCCAGTCCAAATTGCGATTTTGGCACTTGCCGACTGTCATCGATAACCGAAAGCAACGCCAGTGGACAGCCCAGTTGCTCTGCGGCTTCCCGAGTGAGCGCGTCGAGCTCATTGTGCTGGTCAACACCCAAGAGCCCTGAGCTTCTCACAGCAACGAGGCGCTGCTGCTCAAGAATTGGCACAGGGGGCGTCATGCTTGCATTAGGAATTGCCGCCATTAGCCCAGGTATTCCTTGAATGTTGATCTAACAAAATGGCCAAACACCAAAATGAGGAACGCCATTCACTGCCGGACTGCCGCTAACTTCTGGAGCAAGCCGGTCCTGGTGTGAGCAGCTTCTATTTTCGGTCGTGGAGAGCAAGTGGATCAAGATGCAAATTTACTTGATCGTCCATCTCAGCCGCGGCGGCTGGCCAACATCACGGCATTGAGTTTGAACACATGCTGCCCTCAATGCGGCAACGTCTGGAAGAATGCATCGCTCTGCTGCTGCGAGCGCGCCGAGATCAAAAGATCCACGGGACTGCACAACGATCCAATTGCACGCCTTCTATTTGTCCACTATAAGAAACAAATGGATCAATTAGTAGACACAATCGACCAGGCGCTTGCTACCCGACTGCACTTGGAGCGGAAGGAGCGAGAATGGTCAATGCAGGATCTGGCCAACAAGTCCGGCGTGTCAAAAGCCATGATCGGTCGCATTGAAAAAGGTGAGGTCAGCCCGACAGCTAATCTGCTGTGCAAGTTGGCCGATGCGTTTGGCATGACCCTGTCGACACTTTTGGCGCGTGCCGAAAATGGACAAGGCGAGCACCATCCTTTTGCCGAACAGCAGACCTGGATCGATCCGGAAACCAGGTATGTACGCCGCTCCGTATCGCCGCCCGGCGCGAAGGGGGCCGAGGTCACGCATGTCACCCTGCCTCCAAGGTCAAGTGTCCACTTCGCCGAACAATCGCTCGCCATCTACACACAACAAATCATCGTTGTGGCTGGCGAACTGACCTTCGATACCGGTCACAAGAAAGTGGTGCTCAAGACAGGAGACTGGTTCCAGGCACCAGAGACGGGCCCGCGCACCTTCATCAACGCTCGCGCAAAGCAGTGCCAGTATTTGCTGGTGGTCACCTAGGGAGTACCAGCTTGCCAAGCAACAATAGGCATGTTCACGAGAGCCAGACGCTCAGAATCGTTCACGATGATCTCAGTGGCGTAGAGATTGCGGCACTGCTCGAAGCGCATCTAAGATTTGCCAGAGCAAGCTCACCATCATGCTCTGTCCACGCCCTCGATCTTGACCGCCTCAAGGATCGATCCATTACGTTTTGGTCGGCTTGGCACAACGATCAACTCGTCGGCTGCATCGCACTCAAAGAGTTGTCGCCGGAGCATGGTGAGATCAAGTCAATGCACACGGTAAGTAGCGCTCGGCAAGGTGGCGTCGGACAAGAGCTGCTGGAGCATCTTCTCGCAGTCGCGCGCGATCGAGGCTATCAACGTGTCAGCTTGGAAACAGGCTCCACAGCACCCTTTGCTCCGGCCCGGCGCCTCTATGAACGTTCTGGTTTTGCTGAGTGTCCACCTTTCGCTGACTATGTCGAAGACGGATTTAGCATGTGCATGACGAAGGAGATCTAATCGCGTGCGCCCGCATCAACTCTCTCACGACGGTTGGCCATCCGCTGCGGACACACGTCGCCTGCACGCGGTGGGTTCAAACAACGCCACGCATCCACGCGATCATAACGGCGGTCCACCTCTCGATGACCTGGACGAGCACGTACCGGAGTGGGGATCGTCGGGGATCAAGACCTACTTTGCCTGGAAACGTGCTTACAATGAAATCTGGAAAACAGTCCCACAGTCTATTGCCCTGCGGCGCCTGCAAAAAGCCAAAGCGTGTGGTCTGACCTATGAGGAATACACATTGTTTCTGCTAGACACTGGTCGCTATCTGCAACCGAGCGACACAAAGATTATCGCAAGCATTGTTTCCAGACGGCCAATTTAAGCAAATCAGTTGATCTGCCAGAACAGCGTACGATCAAACACGCCCAGGACGAGTGAGAATGCCGCCGTTCTTCGGCGCGTCCACACCGGTCGTGCCAGGAAACGTGATTGGTAGCCCTGCAATACTCCGTACCGCCAAGTATGCCCAGGCTTCCGCTTCGACACTGTCGCCATTCCACCCAACATCCTCGGCCGACTTCACCTCGCCATCAACTGCGTCGGCAAGCATCGTCATCAACGTCGTGTTTTTGCGTCCGCCACCACACACGATCCAGGTCTCCGGCGACTTGGCCAGCAAGCGGCCCGCCCGGGCAATCGATTCAGCTGTGCAAGCAGTTAAGGTCGCAGCACCGTCAACCAACGACAGGCTCTCGAGGCCATCAACCACCCACGCGTTACGATCCAACGACTTCGGCGGGACGAGCGAGAAATACGGATGCGCGAGAAACGAGTCGACAACTTTGCGGTCTACTTGGCCGCCCGCAGCAAGGCTACCGTCCAAATCACAGTTCGCGCTGGTTTGACCCGCTACCCAATCGTCGATCAGTGCATTTCCGGGGCCGGTGTCGAAGGAGATGAGCTCGTCGCGATCACCAATCCATGTGATGTTTGCAACGCCTCCGATGTTCACAACAGCAACTGACGACTGCTTCAGACCAGACGCCAATGCCCGATGAAAAACGGGTGCCAATGGAGCCCCCTGGCCGCCAGCCGCCATGTCCGCTGCGCGTAAGTCGTAAACAACCGGAATGTCGGTTGCATCGGCGAGAGCCTGCCCGTCGCCGATTTGCACAGTCAGACCTGCTTCCGGCCGATGCAGCAGGGTCTGGCCATGGAATCCGACAACATCAGTTGTATCTGCCTGCCAGCCGATTCTTGGCAGGAACGACTGCACGATGTCCGCGTGACGTCGTGTCAATTCGGTCTCAACGGATGCAAGGCAGCCGGGACGCACATGACGGTCCTCAATATCTTGCGCATCCTCAACCGCTTTCAGCAGCTTGTTTCGAAAATCGGCGCAGTAGGAATAGCCTTCGAATCCAACCCTTTGCACATAGCTCAGTCCATCTGTTTCAATAGCCGCCACATCAATGCCATCCATTGAGGTGCCGCTCATGAGCCCTATAGCCCGCTTGATCTTGCCCATTGGCCCTGTCCTGTGCAATGTGCCGCCGTTATCAATGCCATCTGTGAAGCAATGACGGTTTCTGGCTACTTTGAATCCCGAAACTTAGCCAGTGACATCTCTAAACGGTAAGACCATGTCCGACATCGACTTTACGCCCAAGTCTGACTTTCTGCAGATCTTAATTGAACGCGGCTACGTACACCAATGTTCCGATTTTGATGGCCTCGATGCCCTGGCGAAGAAGGGTGAAGTCGTCTGCTATGTTGGCTATGATTGCACGGCGCCATCGCTCCATATCGGCTCCCTCATATCAATTATGATGCTGCGCTGGCTACAGGACAGCGGCAACAAACCGATCGTTCTGATGGGTGGTGGGACGACACGAGTAGGAGACCCGTCCGGCAAGGACGAGTCTCGGCAGATGCTGACCATCGACGCAATCGAGTCAAACAAGGACACGATCAAAAACGTCTTTGCAAAGCTGATGTCATTTGGCGGCGCCAAGACTGACGCCGTGATGGTCGACAATGCAGAGTGGCTGACCGCGCTCAATTACATCGAGATGCTACGCGACATTGGTCGTCATTTCTCGGTCAACCGCATGATGGCAATGGATTCCGTACGCATGCGCCTGGAGCGTGAGCAGGAACTGTCATTCATCGAATTCAACTACATGATCCTGCAGTCCTACGATTACGTCGAACTCGCACGGCGCTACGGCTGCAACTTGCAAATGGGCGGATCGGACCAGTGGGGCAACATCGTCAACGGCATCGACCTCGGACGGCGCATGGGCACACATCAGCTCTACGCCTTGACGTGCCCCCTACTGACCACGGCTTCCGGCGCCAAGATGGGCAAAACGGCTTCGGGCGCAATTTGGCTCAACGAAGATATGCTCAGCGCCTACGATTACTGGCAGTACTGGCGCAACACTGAGGATGCGGACGTTGAGCGCTTCCTGAAGTTGTTCACGATGCTGCCGCTTGATGAGATCTGCAAGCTCGCGGAACTGAAAGGTGCCGAAGTCAACGAAGCTAAAAAGGTGCTCGCCACCGAGGCAACAGCATTGTTGCATGGTCGCGAAGCTGCTGAGCAAGCCGCTGCGACTGCGCAACAGACTTTCGAGCAGGGCGCGCTCGCTACGGGGCTGCCTACAGTTGAGGTCTCAAGCGCGGATCTCAGTTCTGGAATTGGACTGCTGGCCGCCTTTGTGACAGCCGGCCTGACCCAATCCAATGGTGAATCACGCCGCCAGTTGAAAGGCGGAGGTCTTCGGGTCAACGATGAAATCATCAAGGACGACAAGATGGTGCTCACCGCGGAACACCTCTCAGGCGAGGGCGTGGTGAAACTGTCGCTTGGTAAGAAGCGGCACGTCCTTTTGCGGCCGACGAACTGAGAGCCATGCCGACTGCATCCGGATCAGCGTTAGTTGCCTGGTCCCCAGAAGCTTTCAGTCGACCAGGCCTCGATCGGTTTCGGCTTGACCGATTTTCCTAGAATGGCCTGGGATTTCGGACAGGCCGCCTTGAAGAGCTCTCGGAAAATTCCGGGCGTTACGAGGGACAACGGATTGATCAGGACTTCCGGCTTTTGCATCGAGCCGACGACTTCGAAGTTCACGCCAATAATACCAGCACTCTTAGCGCCGGTCAGAACCTGACCGAACCCAGGGATAAAGCCAAACGCCGCGCTCAGACCTTGAAGCGGCACATAGGTTCCCGACAACCTGACTCTGCGCTTGGAAAAATCGGCCCGACCGCACAATAACAAGCCGTGCACCTGCCCACGCATTTCAGCATCTGTAATGACGAAGTCGCCCTTCCCGGTCTCAAACGGAATCCGCATCCAATCAAACTCAATGACTTGGCGTGCAACCTCACCGCTGCGGCGCTTTCTTCGCGCGCCACCACTCTGCGATTGAATGACCTCGCTCAAAATCGGATCACCCAAAATACTGAACTTCCGAACGCGCATATCGCCAGCACGCTCAACCTTGCCCTGTCGATCCAAATCGACAATGGCCTGCAAAGTCCCGCCGCGAATGTTTGGATAGAAGCCAATCAGCTTGAACACCTGACCCGCATCATTCGAAGATGCAATCAGCTGGCGCCGCGCCTGGCCACGTCTGACCAGGACCCTGAGGTTCTTTCCACCGTCTAGGGCTCCCGACACGCTGAGAGCTGCAATCTTGCCGCCGCGCTTTGAAAGATCCAGCCGCACGTTCTTCATCGACGTTTGCCAGAACCCGAGCACATTGCCGATTTGGACATCCAAATCCAGGCCGGGCTGCCGGGCATCAGCCGCGCGATTTTTGGACGTGTTGGTAGAGAATAACTGCTTGAAGAGTTCACGCCCTTCATAGGTTGGGCCGCGGGCCGACACGCGCCAGACATTGCCCTTGCGCAACTCACCTTTGACCTTCAGTCGCGTCACAACATCCAGCGTAAAGTCAGTGAAATCAAACGAGGTCAGGCGGTCCTTGCGGTCAATCTTCGCGCTTCCTCGGACAGCCAGACCACCGCCGTCGACACGGATATTGTCAAGCCGTGCCGTCTGCTGGCCATCACTTGGAAAATAATCAAATTCAGCGATGGCCTGTTTGCCGGCCGCCTTGCGCCAGGCGAGACTCTCGATCTCCAAATCGGCCCGCGTTAAATCCAGGCGAACGTGCGTGGATGTGCGTTGCGCATTCCTCGAAAGTTTAGGAGCAAAAGCAACATCCAGCCCCATCGGCCCCCGCACCATGTGATTGACTTGAAGCCCGAGTTGGGAACGGCTCTTTTCGTCAAGAACAGCAGTCACACGAATAGGCGGCTGTCGGGCCTCTGCTGAATTGAAGAAGCGCTGCCAGCGGAACTTGGTCGCAATGCGGCCGATCATCAGCTGCCCATTTGCAGTCCAACCATTTTCAGCAACATCAATAATGACTTTACGGCCACTCGCCGAAAGGTCCTTCCAGATGTTTTTGACCTTACCATTGAGAATGCGAACCTGCCCAATGACCGACGGTGGCGGTAATGCACCGGGCCGGACAAATGGTAGTGTCAATCGAAACTGGCTATCGATTTTGCCAGTCGCACGCGCCTTAATCTCCTGTCCGGCTTGGTCCTCAATGACCCCCAAAGACCGAATGATATCGACGGCGTCATGCAAGTCACCACTGACCCGCAGTTTGGTCTCTCCGTCGACAGACGGCTCGAAGATCCGCTCAGCTGTTAACTCGACATTGTCGATATTCAGCGATCGATCATCGCCAAATACAAAAGCAGAGCGTGGAATACTCAGACGAAAGGCATCATCTTTGAGCGAGAGGTTTGCCTTTTCTGCATAGACTGGTGGAAGAGCTGGGTTCCCGACAAATCGGGCGTTCGCCAGTACAGCATCCAGCGTCATGCTGTAATCGGACTTTGTGTCCTTCGTTGCACCTGGCGGGCGGATCATGCGCATCGAGAAACTGGCACCCTGCAGCTGACCCGACAACACGTTCTTACTGGCCCACTTGCGTGCATCTGCTCCCAAGATCTCAGGCCAGAAACCAAGGAAGTTCCGCGCCAGCATCGGCCCAATTCTACCGGACATCGTAATGCCAGGAGCCTTTCCGGTATAGACGGCGCCTTTCATCGCAAGCTCGCCATCGCCAGCTTGCGAGATCACCTTGTCCAGGTTGAGAACCCCGCGCCCCGGGAGCATGGTGCCTTCTGCAATCCAACGCTTCAGGCGGATAAACTCTCCGGGCCGTCCAATACCGAGGCGCCCTTGGTTCGATTGCAATTTGAAATCCCAGGCAACATTGGCATTGGCCAATTGCCTCTGCTTAATGCGGCCAGCGACGGTGATATCACTTCCTGACCAGCGTAAAACGGACGGTGCGATCTCCAAGCCCTCTCCGCCGCGGCGATAGCGCAACCTTATGAGTGCTTGATCGAGGCGCGGTGGAGCAACCTGCAGCCATGGAACACTCAGCGTGCCGCTACCGAAGGAAACATCGAAATTGCCGGCAAGGAGTTCACCTTGAGACGATAGAGCCAGGTCGGCCCGACCGCTTATTGGAAACTGCAGCGTTTTGAGCGAACTCAGACCGGGCAAGGCCTCGGCGACTGTCTCGGGAATGATGTCGCGAACTGTTGTCGTGAGGCGCACCGTTTTGCGGAGCTCTGACTCCTCGGCACGGATCGCAATTCGCCAGGGCCCCCGCCTCGATGCAACCGCAATATCGCCTTCAATGACGCTGCGCGCATCGAAGTGCGCCAGACGGAAATCAGCTGTTGAAACCCGCCAGGCAGTTTGCGTACCGGCCTGATCAATCACCAGCGTGCCATCACGGACACCAATCTGATCGAGGTAGGACGTAGCATCGGATCTACTCCGAGCCTGGGCAGCAAGCTTCACAATGGTTTTGGCAAGGTCAATGCGTCCAGACACAATCCCAAAAGACGACGGCGAGGGTGCCGGCGAGATCCCAGGCTTCGGCAATGGTCCTCCACGGCTCGCATCCGTGCCGGACGGCTTGGAAGCAGAACTGGTTTGTGCCAGCGACAACGACAGCCCACTTTCCTGGCTGTAGAACATCAGCATTTGCGGTTCGATCAGAACGATGCGCGAAGGTGCCAGCTGACCAGCAAGGAAGGCGGTCCGGCTTACCTCAACCGCTGCCAATGGAGCCACGGCCACAGGTTTGCCCGACGCATCTGCAAGGCGAATATCACGAAGTCGAAACTCAAAACTCCGTCCGCGCAGCTCCACCACGAAATCTGCAATCGAAACGTTCAGTTCGTCAAGCTCGGCTGAAATGCTCTCCGCAACGGTAGTCGACAGGAACGATAGGGAGATTGGGCCGTTCAAGAGACGCACATAAAGGACAGCGGCCGCCACACCGACCAGCAGTGCAACCGGAATGAAGATCTTGGCAAAGAACAGCAACACCCGTCCCAGAAAGCCAAAAATCGAACTTGATCCGCCACCATTGTCGTACAAACCACGGCCACCACGCGGTTTGCGCCGTCTCTTCTGTCTTCCTGTGACGACATCCGACAAATGATCGGCCCTTTCCCTATCTGCCCCCAAATCCAGCATCATGTGCCAGACGTATCGACGGGGACAAATTCATCGCTCGTGATGCGACAGTGGCAATTCTCTGGCAAGCTATTGGAATAGTCTTCAACAGCCCAATACATGATGAGGCCTAGCGCGTCAGATTACTGCATAGCGTGATCTCATCTTTGAGCGATATCACAACTCGAAAAGCGACTAAAGAAAGGCAAGAAATCAATGCTTGAGGTAGGCAAGAAGGCGCCGGCATTCAAACTCCCAGGTGATGCAGGTGACGCGATTCAACTCAAGGACTTCAAGGGTAAAACACTTGTGCTGTTTTTCTACCCAAAGGATGATACTTCCGGCTGCACCAAGGAAGCTATCGCGTTCACTGAACTTAAAGATAAGTTCAACGCTGCGGGCGCAGAAATTGTCGGCATGTCACCGGACAGCGTGGAGCGCCACGTTAAGTTCAAGAATAAGCACGACCTAACGGTTGCACTCGCCGCCGATGAGGAAAAAACCGTTCTTGAAAAGTATGGTGTATGGGTTGAGAAGTCGATGTATGGCCGGAAATACATGGGCGTCGAACGCACCACATTCCTCATAGACGGCAACGGTAAGATCGCACACATATGGCGAAAGGTGAAAGTTCCTGGTCATGCGGAGGCCGTCCTGGAAGCTGTCAAGGAACTAGCTGCTGGCTAGTTGCTGCCGAGATCCAGCCAACGTGAATTTGATCATGAGTGAAGCAACGGTCGATCCAGACGAACCACTAGAAAACAGCACCATCCCATCGCACCTCGCGGAAGCCGCTGTTGCAATTGTGAAAGAAGCTGACTTGTCAGCGAAAACACAGCTGGCACGACAAACGGCAAAGGCCTGGTTTGCGCGTCGTCTGTCCTTGCATCGTCCTGGTCAAATTCAAAACCTTCCTGACACGCCGGGCCGCCCGGACAAACCGGAACTGCTGGCCCCCGGCAAGATGCCGAAACGCAGCACCGGGGGAGAGAAAGGCCGATTTGCTCTCCTCCACTCCCTCGCGCACATCGAATTGAGCGCAGTCGACATGACCTGGGACCTCATAGCTCGGTTTGTGACGCAAGGCATGCCGCAGCTTTTCTATGACAACTGGGTTCAGGTGGGATTGGAAGAAGCCAAACATTTCGACCTCTTGCGCCGTAGGTTAGACGAACTTGGCGGATGCTATGGGGACTTGCCGGCACACGCAGGGCTTTGGCAGGCAGCCCAGGAAACCCAGCACGATCTTCTCGCGCGTTTGGCAATCGTACCGCTTGTGCTGGAAGCACGCGGCCTCGATGTCGGACCAGAGATGATCCGAAAACTCGAAGCTGCCCAGGATCAACGGTCAGCTGATATCCTCAAAATCGTCTACCGAGATGAAAAGAAACACGTAGCCATAGGCATGCATTGGTTTCGCTTTATGTGTCAGCGCGAGTCTCGCCCGATTGAGCAGACGTTCCAGAGTTTGGTTCGCCGGCATTTCCGAGCGCCAATTCGACCACCGTTCAATGAGGAAGCTCGCCTTGAATGTGGCATGCCGCCCACTTTCTATAAGCCACTGACCGCGTTCGGCGCAGCCACCTGAGCTCTGCCACGATAGCGATAGAAGCGCGAACAAATACAACTTTAGAGAGAGCTCGCAGCAATCTATTTGCTGGAATGCGTCATGCTATCCCGCATATCCTTCAGCCGTCATTCCAAACAATTGATATAATGGCCACATTTGCGTACAGAAAGACGAGTTCGGGCACTCTTCCATTGCCATGATGTGGAAAAACCGATTCGGTCGTAATCCGTTCATGTGATAGCTTGCGTCAGCTCCGCTGAGGGGGTCGAGGTGGCCAGGCATGGCTACCAGGCCAAACTCAGAGTATGACGAGTGGGAGTTCGGAAGGATGAGGGAATGCTGTCAAATTTTGGAAGCAAGAAGCCAGAAAAGGAAGGCCCAGCAGTGAACGCAACGACTCAACCATCAGCGTTCGGTGCTGCCCCAAGTGCACCCGCGCCAACAGCGACTGCGCGCCCGGCTCCACCAGCCCGTCCTGGCACACCATCAGCGCCTTCAGTTATTGGTCCTGATTTGACGATAATGGGTAATCTAATCTCTTCTGGCGAGGTGCAAGTCGATGGTGAGGTGCAAGGCGACCTCCACGGCACGCATATCGTGATCGGAGAGAAAGCCCGCATCACAGGCGGCGTCAATGCCGAGGAAGTGGTCGTGCGTGGACACGTCATGGGTTCGATACGCGGCCGGAAGGTTATGCTCCAGTCTTCGAGCCATGTCGAAGGCGACGTTCATCATCAACAACTTGCCATTGAGCAAGGCGCATTCTTCGAAGGCAAGTCAAGACGCTCGGAAGATCCTCTATCCGGGGTCCAGCGGCCAGAGCCGGCATCAACAGCCGCGGCCAATTAGAGCCCGACAACTACACTTGCCGAAGGCCCGACGGTTTGATCGGGCCTTTTTCTATTCTGATCATCAGTATCGGATCGTTCAAACTGCGCTCAACAGATGATGGGAGAAGCCGATCAGCGCTGATCTCGAAGTTTCATCATTCCGTTGTCTGCTGGACGCACACCTGATTGGCGCCAAATCGCTCTGTCAGTGGTGAGAAAGCGCTTTCATGGCAAGTCAGAACGATGATCTGATGCGCGCTTGCCATTTTCTGCAGTATCTCGAATAGGCCACTGAGCCTCTGATCATCCGAGAAGACGAATGGATCATCCAGAACTAGCGGCAACGGAAAACCACCATCCGCAAGCAACTCAGAAAAGGCTAGGCGTGCCAGGACGCTGAGCTGTTCGCGCGTGCCATCACTAATAGAACTCACAGCCTCGTCGACACCATTGCGGCCAACACTGTTGAGCTCCAGGTCGGCACTCAGACCGAACTTGGCGTCAGCAAATAGGGGATCAGCAATTCTTGCAACCCGGCGCGCAACAGGCTGCGTAATCGAATGGGCACGTTCGCGGGTAATCACCTGAAGTTCCTTCTCCAGGAGCTCAAGTGCAGATAGCTCTAACAGCAACTCATCAACCCTCGACTGAGCTGCAGCATGCTGCTCCGTCGCCTGTTGAACTTGAACGCCCAGCCCATCTTCGGCATCCCGTCTCAAAGCGCCATTGAGCATCTGCGCTTCCTCGCGCAGGTTCGCCATGTTTGCCTCACGCGACTGAAGCATTTTCTCGAGCTGCGCAAGTTCTTCTGTGTCGTCATTTATCTGCTGTCGACTCGGCGCACCCTCAAGCAACGCATGTTCCTGCCGCACGGCTAGATTCAGTCTTTCCGTAGATTCTCGTACAGTCGCAGTCAGCTTGGTCACTTTAGCCTCACGCGCGTCTGCACTGACAAGCTCTGGATCTGTGACTTCATCCAACTGCTGCACCAAGAGTTGCTGCTCGCCTTTCAACTGCCGTTCGCGTTCGTCTAGACGCGCGATCTCATACTGAACAGTTTTCAGCTTCTGAGATCCTTCTCCAACTTGAGCGGAGACATCTTCAGGCAACTCGCCCTGACATGCATCGCTATCAGCCAGTCCAGACCTAATGTCTTGGCACTGCTGCTGAAGCTGTGAATTTAGCGCCACTAATCGATCTATACCTTCCGACGCAATTTGCTTGAGACCGCTGGCGAGATGAACGCGCTCAGCTTGAAGCAGGCCATTCTCTCGCCATGCCTCCTCCAGTTCCAAAACTGACTCAAAGCCGTTGTCACGCAGCAGCTTAGTCATAGCCTCGCAACCATCCACATGACGTTGGCGCAGCGCGGTGATCTCTTCGGTGCGACCCGGCACAATCCGCAATTGCCCAATCCCTGGTGCGTTGATCGTGACGGGATGATCAATCGAGACCGCTGCACCATCAGGGAGATCTTCGTCATCCAGCGCAAAAACCGCATGTCGCTCTGGCAGATACGCAACCTCGAGACTTGCGGACTGCGCCTTAAGCTCAATCTCTAGCTTCTCTGTTTCTTGTTTAAGATGAACGGCCCGTTCGTAGGTCGCCTGGTCTAATGCGCGTGCCTGCAAACGCTGGTCGATGTTGGTGATCTTGCCCTGCATCTCCTGCGCTGACTTGAGACGATCAGCAGTTTCATTGCTGCGCTCAACCAACTCAGATAACCGCTGCTTTTGCTCCCTCAAAAGCTCAAGACGCTTATAGTGTTCCTGTTTTTCTTGGAGGTCGTTCAACTGCCCGGCCAGCGCGTCGACCTGCTCTTGCTGAGTCGACTTTGTGGATTGCAGATCAGACAAGAGTTTACTGAGCTCGCCCAAGCGCAGGCGTCGATCATCAAATGCCTTGATGCGCTCCATGAATGCCGTCTGGGCAGCTTCGACTGACGTCAGCTCTGCGCCTTGGCGCCGCCGACGCTCCGTTGCTAGTTCGCATTGCGCCAGCCTCTTCTGCGCGACCTCGATGGCCTCTCGTCGCGTCAGAATTTGCTCTCTCAAATGCTGCAACTCTTCATCGCCTGTGTCGTCGGCTATGAGCAAAGAAATCTCGTTAAATCGGGCGAGGCGTTCGGCACTTGCCTGCTCCTTCCCTCTCAGGTCGTCCAGCGTTGCGGATATCTCCGCCAACTCGCGTTGTGCTTCGTGCAGTGGCCCGCCAGCTTTCGGTTTGCGCCCCTTCGGCGTCACCAAAGTCGACAACTGACTGGAAACGCTTTGAACAATCGCGTCCAGTTGATCGCCTCCCGTTGCCGACGAGACTTCTTCGGCGATGGCATTTTGAATTGTCGAGACTGTTTCAGCGGCAGCGCGCGGGGGCTGAAATCCGTCACCCTGAGCCACCCACTGCGACTTGAGCGTTGCCAAGGAACCAGCTGCTTGCGCGACAAGCTCCGACAAGGCGGCATCAACATCGCCGCCACGGTAAAGGCGGCGCCCGTCCAAGGTTCGGAGTTCTGCGCTACGTGAACTCAGATACTGCTTGCTCAGATACCAATCTTCGCCGGCAAGACTGAACTCACAAGCAATCTGCGGCGCACCCCCAGAATATGGCCTTAGCCCGCGTACGACAGCATGGTTGGATGTGTGCGGAAACTCGAACAACACCCGTAAAGCCCGAAGAATAGTGGACTTTCCGTGTTCATTGGATCCAATCAGGACGTTCAGTCCCGGTGCCAGCCCGGCGATAGAATGGGGGGCAGAGAACTTGCCGATCTCTTTGAGGTGAAGCCCTTTAATCTGCATGCACCGGCCCACCAGCACTCGATGCAGCAAAGCGCGCAAGCAGCTGCAAGGCCCGCCGCCTCACACGCGCATCGGCGTCTGCAACATCCTGATCATCGCGGCCTAGTTTCTCAGCAAGTTGGGACAATCGATCATCCACAAATAGCTCACCGTCTGCCGATCCGACAGCCAGTTCGACATTGTCCCAGTTAATGTCGAGGTAGAAGGCAATATCCGCCAATTCATCCAACCGCGTCCGCAACGCGGCAGCCTCACTAAGCGACACTGTTCCGGAAAGTCTGACCCGCGAGAGATTTCGCAGGCCATTATCCTTCACGTCATGAAGCGCATCCAAAAGCCCGGAAGGACCAGCAACGCCACTGAAAGCATAGTCGAGGCGCGACCACGTATAGAGACCGGTCTGATGCCGCTCGACACGCGGGACGTCACCTTCTCCATCAATGGCGACAGACAAGACAAATCCGGGTTCATTATCGACGAAATTCTCCGGCTCCGGCGTGCCGCTGTAATTCGTGCGATCAGAAATCTTCTTATGACCATGCCAGTCGCCGAGTGCGAGATAGTCCAGCCCATCGCGTTCCGCACGATCGGCTGCAATGAGTATCGACGCCTCTTCATCGTTACCACGACCGAACTGCTGCACAGATCCATGCGCTAAGCCGATGCGGATGGCGCCCTGCCGCGCGGGCATCGATGCGAAACGCGCAGTTGGATCCTCCATGCTCCGCGCGTTGGAGATCGGTGCGGTCAAGAGAGCAACATCGGGACGAAGCGTAACCACCTCGGGCTCAATACTGACGAAAACATTTGATGGCCGGCCAAGCGTCTCGACGCGATCCCAGATACCCCGTTCACCGGCAGGGTCATGGTTGCCCGGCAGGAGATGCCAATGCACGTTCTTAAACTGACCAAGACGATGCATCGTCTGGCGAATGATGCTGTCTGCAAGCTTCGGACTATCAAAGACATCGCCCGCGACGAACACATGCTCGATGTCCAGCCGAGCTGCCAGATTGGCAATGCGCTCGATCATCGACATGCGCGCGTCGCTCAGCAGCGCCCGCTTGTCGGCCGAGAAACCACCGAAGCTCTTGCCGATATGCCAGTCGGCAGTATGGAGAAACCTGAAAGTCATACAGCCCTTTCGATGTCGAAAACGCTATATATGTTCTCTTTTCGTTCGCCGCAATGGACAATGGTTGCTTTCCACAACCACAGGCCATTCCAAGCAACAGGGCGACAAGTTGAGCCCGGGCATCGACCAGATTCATTCAGCTCTGCTATTCTAGGCGAGAACTGAATTCTGGTGATCACAGCCTCATAGCAGCAGAGCATATGTCAACCGACGTAGAAACTATTGTCATTGGCGCCGGTGTCGTTGGCTTGGCTATTGCCCGTGCACTGGCCCTCAAGGGCCAAGACGTGCTCGTCGTTGAGCAACATGATCTCATTGGCTCAGAGACAAGCTCACGCAACAGCGAAGTCATTCATGCCGGGATCTACTATCCCACCGGCAGTAAGCGCGCCATTCATTGTGTCCAGGGCAAAGCAAAGCTCTACGACTTCTGTGAACAAAACGGTGTCGGCTACCGGCGATGCGAGAAGTTGATTGTCGCGGTAACGGATGAGCAGGTCGAGAGGCTCAAGACGATCAAGGAGACTGCCGCAGCCAACGGCGTGACGGATCTCGAATACCGGACCGGCGAAGAGGTCCGCGCCATTGAACCGGAAGTGCATTGCCTGGGCGCGCTGCTATCGCCGTCGACCGGCATCATCGATAGCCACGAGTATATGCTGGCATTGCAGGGCCATGCGGAAAGCAATGGTGCGCAAGTTGCCCTGTTGTCCGAGGTCTCCCGGCTATCGAAGTCCGACAACGGCGCTTACGCCATCGAGCTTACCGACGGATCCGTCGTGACCTGCCGTCATTTGGTGTCATCAGCCGGTCTACACTCCACCCGCATGGCCGACACACTCACCTACACGAACGGTTACGTCCCGCCGCGGACCTACTATGCAAAAGGCCAGTACTACGCGCTATCGGGCAAACCGCCCTTTACGCGTCACATCTATCCGATGCCGCAAGGTGCCTGGCTCGGCCTTCATGCAACTGTTGATATCGGCGGACGTTGCAAGTTCGGCCCGGATATCGAATGGATCGACGAATTAGACTACAGCTTCGAGCCCGAAAAACTGACCAAGTTCTTGGAGTTCATACGGGCCTATTATCCGGCGCTGGACCCGGAAAAGCTACACCCGGACTACACCGGCATCCGGCCAAAGTTGTATCGGGAAGGCGAGCCGGTTCCGGACTTCATGATCCATGGCCCAGACGACCACGGCCATGACGGTCTGATTATGCTGTTTGGCATTGAGAGCCCTGGTCTAACAGCAGCCCTATCGATAGCTGACGAAGTCGCAGGTCACTTCCCGGCGCCGTAAGAGCCGACATCGAACCAATCAGCATAGAAGGTTACTCGGGTTCTCAGGGCGCCATCCCCTTGTCCACCAACTCCTGCTTGGCCTTTTCATTCTTCTCAACATCGGCAAGGCCCATTCCCCTCAAAACACCATCGGTCTTTGAGAATTGGATGTTGTCATATCCGACAATCTCGATGCGATTGCCCCAGGGATCATAAAAGTCCATGAAGCGGTCCGAGACGATCTCTATGTTCATTTCCTTAAGACGTCGGCCAACTAGATCCTTATCATCCACCACCAAGCCGAAATGCCGTTCATGGTCCTGGGAGATCTCTGGCACGGCAGACAGCGCAATGAATTGATCGCCGAGATCAATGAACGCCATGGTCTCACTCTTGCCGCGCAGGCTGAACTGCAGGAACTGACCGTAAAATGCGAGCGCTTCGTCAATGTCTCCGACTTCCAGAGCGACATGATTGATCCCGACGGCGCGGGCCTTCCCGACATCTGACATTCTTCGCGTCCTCCGACATGCACCAATCGCCACCCAACCAGGAAACGCGGCAGGCGATAAACTAATGTGGGGTATAGTGCAGGGATTGTCGACCTGCGCACCGCTCTTGAGCGCGCAGGCTGAAGCAATCTTATCGGCGCTCTGTGTTTAGGCGGACTTCAAGGTAACGTCCGTAAAGCGCCATCGCGTAGCAGAAGATGAAGTAGACGATAGCAGCGAAGATAATGCCGTCCACAAAGAACACGCGCCAAACCGTATCGGATCCCGCCGCACGAACCGCGCCGAGAAAATCGTAAAGTCCGATAATGGAAACGAGGGTCGTATCTTTGAAGAGACCAATGAAGTTGTTGATCATCGGTGGGATCACCAGCTTCAAGGCCTGTGGCAGCACGATGAAACCCATCTTGTACCAATAGGACAACCCTAACGCGTCAGCCGCCTCTTCCTGACCACGTGGCAACGCCTGCAAGCCACCACGAATAACCTCAGCCGTGTAAGCCGCCACAAAGATGATGATCGCGATCTGTGCGCGCAGCAACTTGTCGAAACTCAAACCTTCCGGAAGGAACAGGTTGATCATCAAGCTCGCCATAAAGAGCAGCGTAATCAACGGCACACCACGGATGAACTCGATGAAAAAGATGCAAATCAGCTTGATCGCGGGAAGCTCGGAGCGCCGCCCAAGTGC
Organism: Hyphomicrobiaceae bacterium; assembly: GCA_965247245.1. Classification (GTDB taxonomy): domain Bacteria; phylum Pseudomonadota; class Alphaproteobacteria; order Rhizobiales; family Hyphomicrobiaceae; genus Tectiglobus. Next base: position 1,431,483 of record CBDFGV010000003.1, read on the forward strand.
AAGCAGCACCGCCAGCGGGAAGGATGCAACGATGCCAAAAGTAGAGAGGATCAGCGTGAGTGGCATACCACCCCACTGAGTGGTCGTAACAAACGTCAAGCCGAACATGCCGCCCTGCATCAGGATGTACATGATCGGAAGTGCGACGATCCAAGAGATCCAGAGCCAGCGCCCCCAGAAAGCAGTATTCAGCGTCAGGACAACGAGGGTCAGAAGCATGGCCATCATAATCAATGGCCGCCACTGCTCTTCAAACGGATAGGTACCGAAGAATATGAAGCGGTGCTTCTCTGTAATGAAGCCCCAACACGCGCCATCACCGGCACGACACGCGGCATTATCAGCGACCCAGACCGCATTGATAAAGGCCCACTCGATCGCCGGCGGTATAGTCAGCACCAGGAATGCTAGCATGACGACCGTAATGATCGAGTTCCCAATCGTGCCAAACAGGTTTTCCTTGACCCAGGCGATTGGCCCAGAACTTGTGACCGGTGGTTTCATTGCTGGTGTTGACATGACTTATCGCTCCACCAGCTGAATGGACTTGTTGTACCAGTTCATAAACAACGAGATCGTCAGGGATATCGACAAGTAGACAACCATGATGATCAGGATACCTTCCGGTGCCTGCCCGGTTTGGTTCATGGTGGTATTGGCGGTACTAACGAGATCCGGATAACCGATCGCAACCGACAGAGAGCTGTTCTTGGTGAGGTTGAGATATTGGCTGGTCTGCGGTGGTACAATCACGCGGAGCGCTTGCGGCAGGATAACCTTCCGCATAATCACACCCTCGCGCAGCCCAACCGCACGCGCAGCTTCGATCTGCCCTTTCGGCACCGATAGGATACCGGCGCGGACAATCTCACCAATGAACGCCGAGGTATAGAGAGTGAGCGCCACAAGAACGGCCAGGAACTCAGGCGAGAGGTTGATGCCCCCGCGAATGTTGAAGCGGCTTGGCTGTGGCACATCCCAGGCCGTCGGAGCGCCACCGATCGCCCAACCCAAAACTGGAAGAACGATGAGCAAACCAAGGCTCCACCAGAAGACTGGGAAAGTCTGGCCGGTCAGCTGAAGTCGCTGACGCGCCCAACGAGCCATGGCCCAGATTGCAACAATCGCGATTCCGAGACCGATGAGGCCGGTCGTCCAGCCAAAGTCTGCGGACGGCACCGGCATATAGATACCGCGCTGTGTCACCATGGTTCCAAGAACCGGCTTTGCCTCCCGGATATTTGGCAAAGCGTGGGCAACGGTAATCCAGAAGATCATCTGCAGCAAAACAGGAATGTTGCGCAGAACGTGAATGTAAACAGCTGTCAGTTTGTTGACGAGGAAGTTTCGCGAGAGGCTCGCTATACCGACAAAGACGCCAAGAATTGTCGCCAGAATACAGCCTACAATCGCAACCCTGAATGTGTTGATCAAACCAACCAGCAACGCCTTCCAGTACGGCGAGGCAGAGCTGTACTCGATCATGCTCTCACTAATATCGAAACTTGAAGCGCGCCACAGGAAGTCCCAACCGGTCTGGATCTGGCGCGTCTCCAGGTTGTGAACCATGTTGGAGTAGAGATACCAGCCAATACCAAGTACGGCACCGAGCGTAACAATCTGCCAGATAACGCCCTGGACTTCTTTGTCATAAAAACTTCGGCCGCCACTTCGTCGTGGGGGGCGAGCACCTGCAGTTGCTTCAGTCATATCAGCCGGACGGGTTGTGATGAGGACAATGCTAGTGAAAGAGGCCGCATCAGATTTCCCGATGCGGCCTCCAAAGTTCTGTGTCTTAGCGTACTGGCGGTGCGTACATCAGGCCGCCGTCACGCCAGCTCTTGTTCACGCCGCGTGGCAGACCGAGAGGTGGAATGTGGCGTTCCCAGACTTCACCGTAGTTACCGACAGCTTTGATTGCCTTAGCTGCCCAGTCTTCCGGTAGACCGAGGTTCTTGCCCATGCCAGGTGTCTTGCCAAGCAGACGCTGAATGCCAGGGTTCTTAGACTCAGCAGCCATCTTGTCGACGTTAGCCTGCGTGATGCCGTACTCTTCGGCTTCCAGCATTGCGAACACGACCCACTTGACGATGTCCAACCACTGGTCATCACCGTGGCGTACAACCGGGCCAAGCGGCTCTTTAGAGACGATTTCTGGCAGGATGACGTAGTCGCCAGACTTGCCCTTCGGTGCGTCGTTTGCACGAATAGAAGCAAGACCAGATGCGTCAGTCGTGATCACGTCACAACGACCAGAGAAGAACGCAGCATTAGTTTCCTGCGTGCCTTCGATAACAACCGGCGTGTACTTCATGTTGTTGCCACGGAAGTAGTCAGCGAGGTTGAGTTCAGTCGTCGTACCAGGCTGAACGCATACCGTTGCGCCATCAAGTTCCTTGGCACTCTTAACGCCCAGCTTCTTTGGAACCATGAAGCCCTGACCATCGTAGTAAGTGATGGCTGTGAAGTTCAGGCCAAGAGCTGTGTCGCGTGTCAGCGTCCAAGTTGTGTTACGAGACAGGATGTCAACTTCGCCTGACTGCAGAGCAGTGAAGCGCTGTTGAGCTGTCAACGGAACAAACTTAACCTTTGTGCCGATAGCAGCCGCAATTGCGCGGCAAACATCAGCGTCCAGGCCCTGCATAACACCCTTTGAGTCCGGCAGCGAGAAGCCGCCGAGTGCACCGCTGACGCCACAAAGAAGCTCACCGCGCTTCTTGATCGCATCAAAACCAGCACCTGCAAATGCAGCTGCCGAAGAAACTGCAAGTGCAGTGCCTGCGGCCAGCAACAGTTTGATTTTGGATTTCATGAGGTACTCACCTCCCTTTGGTTGCAACATGCTCTCGAATAGGCCTTGCACCGTTGAACGGCCGTGCTTTTGGCCCAGTCGGGAACCTCTAGTGATCCAGGATCTGACTTAGGAAGAGCTTTGTTCGATCCGACTTTGGATTGCTGAAAAACTCCGTCGGAGGACCTTGCTCCACGATCTCACCCTGGTCCATGAAGATCACGCGGTCGGCCACCGAACGCGCAAAACCCATTTCGTGAGTGACACAAAGCATGGTCATGCCGCTCTCGGCCAAACCAATCATTGTGTCGAGCACTTCCTTGACCATCTCAGGGTCAAGTGCGGATGTCGGTTCATCGAACAGCATAATCCGCGGTTTCATGCATAGCGCCCGCGCAATCGCAACACGCTGCTGCTGACCACCGGATAGCTGTCCGGGATATTTGTCCGCCTGTTCAGGAATCTTGACGCGCGAGAGGTATTCCATCGCCGTCTCTTCGGCTTCCGCGCGCGGCACCTTCCGCACCCACTGTGGTGCTAGGCAAAGATTATCCATCACCGTAAGATGCGGGAACAGATTGAAGCTCTGAAACACCATGCCGACTTCAGAACGGATCTTATCGATATTCCTGACATCATTCGTCAGTTCGATACCGTCGACAATAATCTGGCCCTGCTGGTGCTCTTCCAGCCGGTTAATACAGCGAATAAGGGTAGATTTACCCGATCCGGAAGGACCGCAGATCACAATCCGTTCTCGTGGCATGACCGATAAGTCAATATTTCGAAGAACGTGAAAGTCACCGTACCACTTGTTCACACTTGACATGGTGATGGCAGGTGCTTCGTTGGCATCCAGCGTCGCGCTGGCAGCTGCGGCCTCGACCATTATTTCTCCCTTCAATACGCAGGACCCTTATGACGAGCCTTACCTACGCAAGCTGACGGTCTGTAGAGCTATTGCGCCAACTATGCAATAGCCTGAAGTGTCCTGCAATCAGTACCTTTGCTCAATATCGCAGCACAGAGAATGTAATTTGCGCGATTGGCACGCAATCGATGCACATTGAGACCATCAACACGCACCTACCAAAATGATTCACTGGTTAACGTGCTGTTAACCCTAACCTTTCAGATTGAATCTGCAGCCCACGTTACAACCGGAAAGTTGCCAATAGCGAGCCACTGGCAGCACCGGGTCATGTCATTGTGCAAGAAACCATTGTCAAGCAACGCGATTGAAAGGGGCCGTCGAGGTCATTCAATTGGCACGGAGCATTAATGCGCATCTCTACGCCGCCCTCTTTTTTCCGAGCGCTCGCCAAGACCCGATTGAGCGTTGCTAGCGTTCGCGCATCTGCCGTCGGAGTCGCTCAAGTTCATTGCTCTGCAGGCAGATCACTTGGCGGCTTGTTTGTCATTGCACTCTACCTTTTGGGCCCCACAGTTGCCCTCGCCGCTGAGGATCAGATCCCCGATGTTGCTCGTGGCCACGGCTACTCTTTCAACTTCACGGGCGCTACGGCGAAGCCATCGCCGAACGCAAAGGCAGGCGAATTTGCAAAGCGAACACTGTTCCTGCCGCCTCACGCGACATTGCTGCCGGACGGCTCTGCTACCGAGTTGCAGAACAAGATCGTAGAGCCCTCGCGAAATCCAGCCCATCAATCAGACGTCGCCGGTCTCACACTGCCACAGGTTCCGCCGCCTCTGCCCTCTCAGAGACCCAAGACCGCTACGCAAAAGCAGTTGGCAAGGCGCGCCTCAGAATCTGACGCAAGAACAGCACTTCTCTCCGAGGACTCAATCAGCTCAACAGTCGCAAAGGCTGCAAGAAGTCAGGTTATGGAGGCAGCACCAGGTGCTGACTTAGGTACTGTTGGTGGAACGACGGCTCAAACTGCTGAAAGCGCCGACGCTGATGCAGCCATTGCTGGCAAGACAGAGCAGTCAAAGCCGCAGAAGACTGCCAAAATGACGACTGAGTCCACACCTGCGGAGAGCGAAGTAATCGCGACCGTGCCGAAGCCCGTCATCATACAACAGCAGACAGCTTCGACTGTCATTCTTACGTCCTCGCAAACGGCAGAGAGCGACATACCAACCACTTCGCGCAGCGATGCCATCGGCGCCAGCTCATCTCCCGCGAAGTCACGGTTACCTGTCACTGATCTTCCAAGATACTCGACATCAAGCGACGTTGAGGCCGATGTCGCAATCGCTGCGACCAACGATGAGATCACCAAACCGGCTATCGCCGATACTGCGACCAAGCCGATAGACCCCAGAAAACTGCAGACTGCTGCACTCTCCAGGTCACAAGACGAAGTTAATCGAACGGGCCAAGCACAAGTCGTAGTTCCGCTTCCGGAAGCTAAACCACAACGCGAGGAGCTGAAGCGGCGGGCGTTGGCTAGAAAACGGGCACAGCGCAGAAGAGCAGCGCGTCGGAGAGCAGCCCTGGCACGAGCCAAGGCAAAAGCCGGTCAGGCACCGGCCGCCCCGCCATCGCTTCTGCCAAACTGGGTCAGCTCGGCACTCCAAATTGCCAATTGAGCAAACCACATCAGGCCTCAAAGCCGGATCTTTTGGATCAGGTTAGCCCAGGCCAAACGATCGCTGTATCCGGATGATCTCAGCCTTTCCAGTCCTGCAGGATCATGTCTGCGGCCTTCTCAGCAATCATCAGAGTAGGTGAGTTGGTGTTGCCGGACGTGATTGTTGGCATGATAGAGGCATCAGCCACGCGCAGACCGTCGATGCCATTGACCTTTAAGCGCGGGTCGACGACCGCATCCTCATCGCCGCCCATCCGGCAGGTCCCGACGGGATGGAAGATTGTCGTTGAGATCTCACCCGCCGCTCGGACCAAGGCTTCTTCATCGGCGTCTGGTGCCGAGGGGCCAGGCCGGAATTCGACCGGATTGAACTTTTGCAGCGCCGGCTGCCCGACGATGCGCCGTGTCAGCCTGATAGCGTCTGCCGCCACGTGACAGTCCTCTTCCGTACTCAGGTAATTGGGCTTGATCTCGGGATGCGCCTCTGGCCGCGGATCAGTAATGCGGACATGACCGCGACTGGTTGGACGCACATTGCACACACTCGCGGTAAACGCCGGAAATGCATCTAACGGCTCACCGAACTTGTCCAAAGACAGTGGTTGGATGTGGTACTGCAGGTTTGCGGTTTCCCGGCTTGCATCAGATTTGGCAAACGTACCCAATTGCGACGGCGCCATCGACATGGGACCGCTGCGCATCACCGCGTATTCAAGCGCGATCTTGGCCTTCTGGAACAGTGTCTGCGAATTTTCGTTCAACGTCTTAACGCCGGACACCTTGTACGCGCATCGAATTTGCAAGTGGTCTTGCAGATGCTCACCAACATCATTGCTCTCCACCACTGGTGCAATGCCATTCTGTGCCAGAAGATGTCCGGGCCCAATCCCTGACAATTGCAAGAGCTGCGGCGAACCAATGGCACCGGCCGACAGGATGACTTCGCGCCGCGCTCCCAGTTGCATCGGGATCTTATTGCGCAGGATTTCGATACCAGTGACCTTCTTGCCGGTCACAATCAATCGCTGCGCCGTGGCATGAGTTACGATGGTCAGGTTCTTCCTGTTGAGCACAGGTTTCAGGAAGCCGCGCGCCGTGTTCCAGCGCAATCCTGTCTTCTGGTTGACCTGGAAATAACTGGTGCCTTCGTTGTCGCCGCGATTGAAATCCTTGATCCGGGGAATTCCCGCCTGCTCCGCAGCATCTGCCCAGGCATCCAGAATATCCCAACTCAGGCGGGGCTTCTCGACACGCCATTCACCACCCTGGCCATGCACGCCCTCGAAATCCTCGGCTGCCAGAGCAAGCTGGTCTTCGTGCTTCATAAAGTAGGGTAAGATGTCGTCCCACGCCCAACCTGGATTGCCGTACTGGCGCCAGAGATCGTAGTCTTGCGCCTGGCCGCGCATGTAGATCATGCCATTAATCGACGAGCAACCGCCAAGGACCTTACCGCGTGGGTAGTTGAGGCTGCGGCCGTTGAGGCCTTCCTCTTCCGCTGTCTTGAAACCCCAATCTACGCGCGGATTGCCGTGGCAGTAGAGATAACCGACGGGAATGTGGATCCAGATGTAATCATCCTTGCCGCCTGCCTCCAGCAGCAGCACACGCACGCTTGGATCCTCTGACAAGCGGTTGGCAAGCAGGCAGCCCGCAGTCCCAGCGCCGACGATAATATAGTCGTATTCCTCGAGCGTGGCGCTCATCGTCATTCCCCACAAACGTCTTTTACATCAGTCAAGTCCTAGGACCTTCGCCTACATTTGGCGATGGCTACCATCGAACATACTGACTGATGATCTAGCCGACCAACGGCACATACGTACCACGACCAATCGCCACCAGTGCACCCTTATCATCCAGAACATCGATGTCGATGACCGCCGATGTTCTTCCACGACGGCGAACCTTGGCAACCGCTGTTACCCCGTCCCCAACCGCTGGCTTGAGGTAGTCTACCCTGAGATTCATCGTCGGTATGCCACCACCAAGCACCATGCCCAGCGCAAAATCACCGACAGTATCGATCAGCGCGGCAAGTCCACCCCCATGGAACTGCTTGGTGCCTTCGCGTCTTTCAAGATGGGCCGCGAGAGGCATACGGACGGTGAGTTCCGCCGCATCGTAGTCCATCTTCTTGATCTCAAGCCCGAGTGTTCGAATAAACGGCGAGACTTCAAAGATCTTGGCGAGCGCTGCCTCGTCCAACCGTTGTGCGGGATCGTCCTGCTTCTTGTCCTTGGCACTCATGGCTTTAGCACAACCTTTCCAAACACTTCCCGGTCTTCCAACAGTCGGAAAGCTTCATTGACCTCTTCTATCGGCAGTGTCTTGTCGATGATCGGCTTGAGGCTGCCATCAGAAACCATACTGATGAGCTGCTCCAGGTCCTCACGCATCCAACCGTTGGCGCCCAGAACCTTAAGTTCGTAGGACCAGATGAAGCGCAGATCCTCTTTCGGATCATAGCCGGCGGTCGCACCACACGTCAGGATCTTGCCGCCACGGTGCAACACACGCAGTGAAGGGACCCATGTATCACCGCCAGTGAAGTTGACCACGACATCAACGCCTTTGTCCCACTGCCGACGATGAGGTTTGCCGAACTGCGTCCACACCCACTTCATGAAGTCTTCCTCCATGTAGTTGATGCCGTGATCTGCTCCAATCTCCTTGAGACGATCCAGTTTGGACTGTGACGATGCGCAGGCGATCACCTCACAGCCGCGCGCTTTGCTCAACAGCACGGAACAGGTCCCGACACCGCCGGACGCACCAAGGATCAGGACCTTGTCGCCCTTCTGGATATCGCCGATGGTGTACATCATGCGCAGAGCCGTGCCGTAAGCAACGGGCAGACAGGATGCATCTTCGTAGGAAACGTTGTCAGGCAGCTCAACCAGATGATGCGTCGGCACTTTGCAGTACTCGGCGAGACCACCGTGCCACATCTCCCCGATCAAGCCTCCGGGCCCCACTCGGTCCACCGGATCAATCAGGACACGCTGACCAACCTTCCAGTTACCGGCGTTGGATCCGACTTCGACAATCTCACCTGCAAAGTCCAATCCCATGATGCAAGGCATAGGAACCTTGATGCCCGGCATACCATTGCGCGTAAAAACGTCATGGTAGTTGAGCGAGGTCGCGCCGACCTTGATGACGACATCTTCGGCGCCTGGTTGCGGATCGGCAAAATCGTTTTGAATGGCGATAGAGCCCGGACCGCCGTGTTGGTCGATTACTGCAGCTTTCACGCTAGCCTCCCTGAATGCTTGGACGGTCCACACTGAACTGCCCGTTTTTCTCTCAGAACCTTAGAAACTCTTTTGATCGTTCGACAAGCCGGCCCAAAGCTCCCGGCCTTGCGTTGTCAAACCCTTGCGATCAATCTTACCCGGACCAGCCAGCGGCAGCTCATCGAGAAATGTGACCAATCGCGGATGCTGAAACGCCGGGGCATTGCGCAAGGCGAACTGCTTGACATCGTCTGCGCTCAATCCGCTTCCACCGGTTCTCACAACAAAGGCGATCGGTTTCTCACCCTTGATGTCATCCGGCACCGGCACGACGCAGGCTTGCATAATCTCAGGATGACTAACCAACATGCCTTCAACTTCGCCCGGATAGATGTTCTCACCACCGCAAACGAACATATCGTCAGACCGGCCGACAAAGAAGTAGGCCCCATTCTCGTCACGGCGAAACACATCACCTGAGATGTACCAACCCTCTTCGGTGAGAACTTCCTTGGTTTTCTCTTTCAAATTGAGATACCCGGTCATCGTTGCCGGCGTTCGATGCCAGAGGACGCCCTGATCCGCCTCATTGCCATCTTCATCAATCAGCTTGATATCGACTTCTGGATTGGGAAATCCAACAGACAGGTCTGGAACCGTTTTGCCAGGGCTCGGTCCGAACACAATCGGGCCGGCTTCCGTTGTACCGTAACCGTTCATCAGGCTCGCGCCTTTGAAGGTATCCTTCACTTGGTCCCAAAGCTTTGGTGAAATCGGCGCCGAGCCCATCCTGACAATGCCCACTGAACTGACATCTGTCTGGTCGAGTACGTCGGGCCGGGCAAAGCACATGGCAATCATGGTTGGCACAGATGTCAGCCAGGTACACTTGTGGCGCTCAATAGCCTGGAGATAGCGCTCTGCATTGAACTCCGGCAACATCACGATCGATGCGGACGCGGCCAAGGCGAACAGCGACACACAAAGTGCGTTCATGTGATAGAGCGGCGCTGCAACAAGGATGCGGTGTTTATCGAGGTCCGCCCCATTCATCCGTTTCCGCAAGGCCCATAGGTGCCCCTTGTGCGTCAGCGGCACGCCTTTTGGCCTGCCGGTTGATCCCGACGTATAGAGCACCATCGCGACATCTTCATCGGATGGGCGAAACGTTTCGAACGGCCCAGGATCGAGCATAGCTGCGAAACCATTGGCTCCGTCGCTGTCATAGGAAACGACCGGCAGGTCCGTGTTCAAGCTCTGCCCGCGCTCATCATCGCACAGAACCAACTGAACGTTGGCATCCGTCAGAATAAACGAGACGATTTCGGGCGGAAACTTGTAGCTGAACGGAACTGCAATCAGTCCGGCACGCAGTACGCCTAGATATGAAATCAGAAATTCCGCCCTGTTCGGCGAGAAAATGGCCACGGCATCGCCAACAGCCAGACCACGGGCCAACAGACCACGTGCGCATGCGTTCGCTTCGTTCTCAATATCGCGATGACTGTAGACCCTAGGGGCATCCCAGTTTCGGCAATCAATCAGCGCGTCGCGATCTGCCCCATTGTCGGGATCGAACAATACACCGAGGTTTGTCGTCTCAATCATAAACTATCAAATGCTGAACTGGGATGGACTGCGGACGAACCCTAGAGCGGGCACATCAGCGTATCAGTCACGCCACCAATTGCAAACGGCAGCATTCATTTCGCCCGATTAATCAAGCTGATGACCGAGTAGCACGGCTGCGCCACCGCCCTTTGCAACACGGGCACGTTCCACAAAATGAAGCCGCTCATAGAAGCCCACGTTTCGCATGCCGGCACCCGTCACAACATGAACACCAGGGCAGCCCGTCGCTCGGGCATGGTTCAGAAACGTTTGAATGAGCTGTTCGCCGATGCCTTGGCTACGGTAGTCACGCGCTACATTGATGTGCAGATGCGCGGGAAACAGCGGCGTGACGTGCGCAAATGACTCAAAGTAAGTGAGCGATCGGAACTCCTCACGCGGTGCCGGATCATCAAGGCTACCGACCAGATAACCGCAGAGCTTCTCCGGGTCGCCATTAGCTAACGCAACAAAGGCATGCTCTGGCTCCTCAACCAGGTAACGCCCCATCCACAACCATCGAAACCCATTTCGAGCATCATCGCTCTCAAACGACTGCACGGAACTCGACTCGAAGAATATCTCATCAATCTTCGCAAGGGCCGCAGCGTTACCTGCAATCTCGGAATAGGCAACAACAACAACCAACGCGAAAACCGCCGTTCTCGACCGGGAGTGCCAGGAGTGCCAGAAGTGATGGTCTGCGCGACCAGTCCATCACCTTGGCCGCACTACGCTAGAAATAAATCCGGATTGACGGACGATGATAGCGATAGCGCCAGTGGCGACGGCGATAACGCGGATAGTAATATCGACCGTAGTAGCGTCGATAGCGCGGGTAGTGATAGCGTCGATAGCGCGGGTAGTAGTAGCGACGATATCGATAACGCCGGTAGCGCGGACCAATGTACACACCAAACCGGGGTCGATAGTAACGCCGATAATGGCGCCTGCGCCAACGTCGTCGCCATCTCCGGCTATGGTGGACCTTATGGGTGATTTTTGGCGCGATATTCGCGTCGGCTACATTTCCGAGCGGTGCAGCCTGCGTCGGCCGAACGGCAAAGCTGAACAAGCCAACCAGCAATGCAGTTAGGATAACTAGGCAATTCCATCGAGACGTCATGGTCACCTCCGTGGGATGCTCAGGCGCCGGTACGTGGCAGACAATGTCCTTCATGTGCTCCCGATCCATATCAAGAGCCGAAAAACAGCATGCGTCAATTCTTAATGTCGCATATCTGAGTTTCCGTTCAGGAATGCATCCGGCGCTGATGGCACAGGGGCCTACGCTGTCGGCCTATTAAGATCCAAGCGAGGATGATAACCTCATCTGGACTACTGCTCACAACCAATTGCCAAAGCGACGGCAGATATCGTGAGGACGGCATTATGCTCGCCAAGCGCACCCAGTCTCACCTGCTGGTCATCGATGTCCAGCAACGACTAGTGCCTGCCATTTCCGATGTTGAGCAGATTGTCACGAACGTCGCGCGTCTTATCCGCTATGCCACCATCCTGGATGTCCCGATAACGTTCACCGAACATATGCCGCAACGTATCGGCCACCTCTTGCCTGACCTGAAGGCCGGTGCAATGCAGTCAAGCTGCGTCATCGAGAAAACGACATTCTCGGCCGTGCGCGAGCCGGCATTTGCTGCCCGGACCGCCGAACTCCAGCAGGCCGGCCGCAATACGGTTGTTGTCTGTGGCATGGAAGCCCATGTCTGCGTCATGCAAACCGTCTTAGAACTGTGCAACGAAGGCAGCCACGTTCTCCTGGTCGCAGATGCCGTCGGGTCGCGAACAAGTGCAAACCGCGCTCTTGCGATCGACCGAATGTCGGAAGCCGGAGCAGAAATCGTGAGCCAGGAGATGATCGCCTTCGAATGGCTGGAACGCGGCGACGCGCCAGAGTTTAAAGAAATACTGAAGTTGTTAAAGTAACCGCCAGCAACGTCATCAAACCGATCGGATCCGGGAGCCGAGCACCATGCAAGATACCGCACCGCAAAAACACGCTTCAAAGTTTGGCTTTCAGTGGGACGATCCATTTCTCATTGAGGATCAGCTCACCGAAGAAGAGCGGATGATCCGCGACACGGCCCACGACTATTGCCAGTCGAAGCTTCTGCCGCGTGTTAACGATGCCTACCTCAATGAGCAGACGGACCGTGAGATCTTCAACGAGATGGGAGAGCTCGGCCTATTAGGTGTCACGGTGCCGGAAGAATATGGCTGCGCCGGCGCTGGATACGTCTCCTACGGCCTCATCGCGCGCGAAGTCGAGCGCGTCGACTCCGGCTATCGCTCAATGAACTCGGTGCAATCATCCTTGGTGATGTACCCGATCTTCACCTATGGCTCAGAGGAGCAGCGCCAGAAGTACCTCCCGAAGCTGGCAACTGGTGAGTGGGTCGGCTGCTTCGGCCTGACCGAGCCCGACGCCGGCTCAGATCCCGGCAGCATGAAGACCCGGGCCGAGAAGGTTGCCGACGGATATCGCCTGACCGGCGCAAAGATGTGGATCTCGAACTCGCCAATCGCCGACGTATTTGTCGTGTGGGCCAAATCAGCCGAGCATGACAACCAGATCCGCGGCTTCATTCTCGAGAAAGGCATGGCCGGCCTGTCGGCGCCCAAGATTGACGGCAAGCTCAGCTTGCGCGCATCAATCACCGGCGAGATCGTAATGGATGGCGTGGTTGTTCCGGAAGAAAACCTGCTGCCCAACGTCTCGGGCCTCAAAGGCCCATTCGGCTGCCTCAATCGTGCGCGTTACGGCATTTCGTGGGGAGCCATGGGGGCTGCAGAAGACTGCTGGCATCGTGCACGCCAGTATACGCTCGACCGTAAGCAGTTCGGTCGTCCTCTTGCACAGACCCAGCTTGTCCAGAAGAAGCTCGCTGACATGCAGACCGAAATCAGCCTGGGCTTGCAAGCATCGCTCCGAGTCGGGCGCCTGATGGACGAACATCGTGAAGCGCCGGAGATGATCTCCATTGTCAAACGCAACAATTGCGGTAAGTCCCTCGACATTGCCCGCATGGCGCGCGACATGCACGGCGGCAATGGCATTCAGGCCGAGTATCACGTGATGCGGCACCTGACCAACCTGGAAACCGTCAACACCTACGAGGGTACGCACGACGTCCATGCCTTAATCTTGGGACGGGCACAAACCGGTTTACAGGCGTTCTTTTAAACTCATCCGGCTTCGGAACGGCAACGGCGGACCATCTAGGATCGGTCAAAGGGCCGATCAGCAGATGACAGATCTGGAATTCAACCAATGCGCCGCGGGGCTTGCTCCTGCGGCGCAATTTCCTTCGGCTGGAATTGTCGGGTAATGAAGCTTCTCAAATCGTCGAAGGCAGTCTTCACACGGTTCCAACCGTACTCCGTCAGCGTTGTTTCAAGCTTCACGATGAGAGACTTGGCCCAGGCACGATTGTCATTCATCCGCCCGAGCTGGCCTTCAGTAGCGCTTGCGATTTCAACACTGCCGTACGGCAGGTAAATCGCTTCGCCCCGGCTTCTGTTGAAGAAAACGATGCCCTGCGACGTCGACATCACGATCTGCCCAGGCATCGGCGAGGGATTTCCCCTGAGACTTACTTGGATAGAGGACGGTGCATCCGCGATCTGAACCCCATTGAGGAGCCCGAGCCCGAAAGCCAGGATTGGAAGGATCCCGATCATCGTCAGCTTGCTTAGTTCGGCGCCACCTGCTGTCCGCACCAATCCCCAGATGATGAGTAAGCAGAGAAGGATCGGCAGCACCAGAACGAAGTCGACGATGTCGATGACCACCACAATGCCCCAGAGCAGAACAAACATCTGCAAGGTGAGCAGTGTCGGGACTTGGAAGCCAATTCCAAACAGCCTGAGAACGATGAAACCAACGACTATGATCAGCAGCAGCGTCGCTGTCAGCAGCAGTGCAACAACCGCATATAGCCCGCCATAGAACGCCAGGTGGCCAAACAGGCCGACCTTGTCAACGGACTGCAGTAGGCCGGGTCCAATCATTTCGAACAGGCCGAATGCGTAGGCAATTCCGAGTAAGAACACGTAGGCAAGGCCTAGGAACACGCTGGGCCAGGTCGGCAGAGACGCACCAGTCGCCTGGCGGTCTTCTCCCATCCCTTGTCTGGGTGGCTGTCCGTTCATCTCGTTCATAACCGAACCAAACTAATCGACGACGCGATTCAACCTCCCTTAGTACAGGAAATTAGTTATTGTTTTGGTGCAATGGCCCAATCCACCGTGCCAGACGCAATTAAGTGATAAAAATCAAATCACTACTGCGACCTTAGCTCATGCGCCGTAATCGCCTGGGCGATAATCAGGTCCGCATCGATCGGCTTTCTCGGAACATAAGTTGCATGAGCTTCCTTGACGCGTGGCTTGACGGGCGCGTTGCGTGGCGGCGGACCGTAGTTCGGGCTGAACGGCTCAGAAGGATCATCCGGCGCCGCACCACGGCGAAAGCGCGGCGGTTGCTGAGCCGGCATTCCATCATCTTCAAGATAGATTCTTGGGGGAGTAGCGACAGCCACTTGCCCAGGCTCAGAATAGGCGCCGGCATAGGACTGAGGCTGATAGGCATGCTGTGTTTGCGCACACGCAGACAACATCACCGAAAAAACTGCCGCTGACACAATAGACCAACGGCGATCACGCACATGACGCATCGGACAAACTCCACAACTAAACTGCCGGAAGTGTTGCCGAAACCCATTAAAATCCGGTTAGCAGGTGCTCCATATTGAGACCAGTCGCTTAAGACATCTTAAGACCTGGAGAGCTCCTTTAAGCCGTGAAAAGACGTCCTCCGGTGCGCAATGAATGGCAGGTGAACAGCCACTTCAGCAATCGTTCAACGCCAAAGCAGCACATTGCAGACACCCTGAAGATCCATCTTCCCCGGCGTGATCCTAGAGGGCACAGTGTTTCAGGGTCGCTGTGCCCTCACCCCCATCTCATGACATTCCTCCAGCTACGGACAGACTCGGGATTGAATTCCCGGGGCGACGACATTAGGTTTGCCTCGATCTTTCAACCGGTCCCTATAGCTGTCTTAAGGAGGCACGCCCGTGGCTTTTTCGCTGCCAGATCTTCCCTACGCCTATGATGCGCTCGCACCATACATGTCGAAGGAAACGTTGGAGTTCCACCACGACAAGCACCACAACGCCTATGTCACAACAGGCAATGGCCTGATCGCAGGTACGGAGTTTGAGAACCTGAGCCTGACAAAAATCGTGAAGAAGGCGTATGCCGATGGCAACCAGGCCCTGATCAACCAGGCCGGCCAGCACTACAACCACGTTCATTTCTGGCAGTGGATGAAGCCAAACGGCGGCGGCAAGAGCCTCCCCGGCAAGGTGGAAGCGCTCGTCAATGCCTATGGCGGTTACGACAAAGTCCGTGAAGATTTCATTCAGGCCGGCGTCACGCAGTTCGGTTCTGGCTGGGCCTGGCTCGCTGTGAAGGACGGGAAGCTAGAAGTTACCAAGACACCGAACGGCGAGAACCCACTCATGACGGGTTCACAACCAATCCTCGGCTGCGACGTGTGGGAGCACAGCTACTACATCGACTATCGCAACCTACGACCCAAGTATCTTGAGGCCTTCTTCGACAACCTAGTGAACTGGGAGTATGTCGAAGGCATGTGCCCATAACGGTCACAGACACGCTTTGATACAGTTATGATGCCGGTTGCTCCCTATCAGGAGCAGCCGGTTTTCTTTTTTGACAAGCTCGGCTTTGAGCGACTGCGATCTAGCCAAGATCCAGATGCTGCGCGAGGAGCGTCGCATAGTTATCGAGTGGATTATCCTTCAGGGGCTCAATCAGTGCCATCTGCTGCAGCAGCGTCTCGGCAGTCATCGTCGTTGCCTTGAAAGACGCAAACCAGCCACCTTGAGCCAACCAGGCACGGTATTGCGCTTCCTTGCGTGTCAGCCTGAACTTATTCGGCTCCAATGCCAGTGTCGGCCGTCTCGCCCAAATGCTCTCGGAGATCATGCTGCTTGAATCTGCGGTGCAAACCACTCCGTCGACCCCGCCAAAAAGCTCAGACAGTGCGATCCCCGCAGGATCATCGACATCTATAAACTGATCAACTGGCCCACCATCGCCGGCCAGATCACGGAACATAGCGGTCGCCTCCGGCGGTGTCCGACGGGAATTGCTGACAATCCAGCCAATCCCAGCCTTCTGGCTCGTCGTCGCAACGAGATCACCCAGCTGCTGCCAGTCTCTCGGAGTAAAGGCAATACCGCCGGTCGGGCCACCAAGAAGAAGACCAAGGCGCCGCGGCTTTCCTCCGGCAGGGATCGACCGAATGGTATCCGGATCGAGGGCCGAAGGCTTGATTGCCTGCACGATATTGGATGCTTTGATGGACTGACGATACGACGTCAGAACCAAGGTGAAATCACTTGCCCGGTATTGCCGAAGAGAGCCATAGAAAACGTTCTGAGCACCGAGCACACGAGCCGCGCAAATGTTGGCTGCCAACGTCTCTGACCCAGCAGATATCACGATGTCTGCCGCGGGCAGCGTGTCTGGATCAATTCCGTAGATCATTGACAGGACGCGCTTGTCTGAGAGCACCGAACGCGTTGAGAGTGCCGCAACGGGGCCTGGCCATCGGCCACGTGAAACATCCATCCGATGGATCGACGCTGTGCGATGTCGGGCAATGGCTGCCGCAATCCCCTCCGACAGGTTTGCATGTCCCGGTCGGCCATCGCTGATGATTAGTAGTCTCATTTGGGCTCAGGACTTTTCGTTCTTCGGTGCGAACCAGACCATCACCAATCCAATTGCGACTGGCACGACTGGTAGTGCAACATGCCAAACAGTAATGGCTGACAATCCGCCTTCCTGAAAGATCCCCACCACAAAACTGAATGCGATGGAAAACATCATCAAGATGCCGACAATCAGTAGCACACTGCCTGGAATAAGCAGCCAGAGGCGCATGCGAAACCCTCAAATCTCACTTACCGCAATTCGAAAGACTAACTGAGTTTGCCAGTCGATTCTGGAACTCATAGGGCTTGGCGCGAAAAACGCCATAAGTGTTTCAACACTTTTGCCAGGACTGTGACCCAAGAAACAGCCTGATGAGTAATGGCTGACAAGCTTGCACAACCTCCCTCTGGGCCGCCGGACACTCCGGATAGCTTGGGACTCCGGGACAAAGATATCCTCACGTATATAATCAGTTTCTGGCTTTTAGGGATTCCAGTTCGCAGTTCCGAACTTCAGGCAAAATCCAGTGTCAGATGGCCAGGATCAACCTCAATCATATTGGATCCGGCAAGTTCAAGTCAGACGGAACCACCCAGCACCAACGTCTCAACAAGGCTATAGGCTCGGGTCCAGCACCTCTGAGCCGTCAGCCGTTTTTGGATAGCCAGGAAGCGTCGCACCGTTGCGGTCTGAGAACAGTGACCACTCAAGGCGGACCATTCTAATGAATGGTGACATGCGACCAAGGTGGGCTCTGACAAGTCACACGGTCATCCCGTCGCGATGGTACATAAATTGACGTTAAGCGATAAACGATAAGAAAAATATCGCTGAGGTGTCCAGCAACCCCACAAGGCGAAACTCGACACCTCTGTGCAGGCAAATCAAAGCTCGTCCAGGTCGACAAGGGCCTCATCGTCAAGGAGTGCATCCTCGTCGAATTCAGCAAGTGGTGCGCCAGCAGCAACCAGATCCAGACCATCCAAGTAGTCATCATCTTGGTCAATGAACTGCAGCAGGTTTTCAATGTTCGTTGGCATGGGATCGTTTCCTTTTGGTCTTGATGTCTTGTTGCCATCAACCTAGAACGTCAAAATCCAAGCCGTCGTGAACTGCTTCACAGGTTCGAAAATTTTTTATTCCGTTGCGATCCGTCCTCCAAGAGACGTACTGTTTGAACAGCCATTGTCTATGTCTGGGAGATTGCAATGAGTATTACAGACACCGCCCACCAGTTCTTCGAAGCTTGCGAAACCGGCAAAGGCTGGAGCGCCTGCAAGGAGTTTTGCCACGACAATGCATCATTCTCCTGCCAGGCGGAGCCATTGGCAGACGTCAGTACTCTCGAAGGATATGCTGATTGGATGAAGGGTATTTTCGGCCCATTACCGAATGCGTCTTACGAGCTCAAATCCTTCGCAACCGACAGTGAGCGCCAGAGCGTCAGCGCTTTCGGTGTCTTCAAAGCAACCCATACAGGGGAAGGCGGACCGGTGCCAGCAACAGGCAAAAGTGTTGAAACCGACTACGTCTATGTCATGGAATTTGATGGTGGCAAGATACGCCACATGACAAAGATCTGGCATTCTGGACTGGCTTTAAAGGCGCTCGGTTGGGGCTAGGCCTTTTACCCAATAGCAGACGAGACATCATCGTCTTGTAGTGCCCTGGGCCGTTCCGGGATCAGCTAGGCACCTCGTCGATCAAGCTTGCCTGGTCAATCTCGCAACCGAGCTAGTTGACCTTGCCAGGTAGGGCCTGTGGCAAGTCACTTGACTTGCACATCTTATCGCGGCCTTCCGCCTTGGCCCGATAAAGCGCCCTGTCAGCCACGTTGAGCATATCCTGAACAAACTTGCCATCAGCCGGATAGGATGCAACGCCGCCTGAGATTGTGATCGTCGGCAGCCGCTTCCCACCATAGTTGATGTTCAATGCACCAACGGCTGCGCGCAATCGATCGGCAGCTTCGAACGTTTCCGCAGCTGTTGCGCCTGGAAGGAGAATGCTGAACTCTTCACCGCCAAACCTGGACAAGACCTCATTCTCCGAGAAGAGCGCGCGCATACAGTCCGCCACCTCTCTCAGCACAACATCGCCAGCATCGTGGCCATGGTTGTCATTGAAGACCTTGAAATTGTCGGCATCAAACGAGATGAGGCCGAACTCATTCTCGTTGCGCTGAGCGCGCGCGATTTCGCTACGCATCACTTCGAGGAAATATCTGCGGTTAAATAAGCCTGTGAGCGCATCACGCGTCGACTGATCCCTCAGTTCATCACGCAGTTTCACATTGGCGATCGCCAGACTGATGTGCTCCGCGCACTGCATAGCAAACCGACGCACATCGTCGAACTGATTGTCGTCACAGCATGGAGCTTGGTTCACGTCGAACCGAATGTGAAGCAGACCGACGGTGTCACCGTGCGCCACAATCGGAAGGCACAAGTAACTGAGCTCACTTTCATCGCCGGATAGGTGATCAAGATGCGAGCACTTCATGCTGATCGTTCCAGCCCCGTATTCATAGGGTCGTCCCCGGCGCAGTGACCAGCACGCCTCCGGTTGAATATGATCCACTGTGCCGTCGCAGTTCCAATGGCAGGAACCGTCCAAGACATCCCGCGAGTTACTATAGATATAGAGCTCGCCTGCTGTATTCGGCAGAAGACGGCTCATAAAGCTGGTTACGATCTGGAAAAGTTCAGCCAATGACTGGCAAGACTGCAACCACTCATCGAGTTCAGACAGAAGCAGCATCTCGCGTTGCCGCGCCTGCTCAGATCGCAGTGACTTCATCGCACGTGCTTCGGAGTCTTCCGCCTTACGAATAGCTTCCGCCAACTCAGATTCATTTTTTCGCGACGCGGTAACATCCGTAAACGTGACGACAAATCCGCCGGACGCCATCGGCCGTGCGTTGGTCGAGACAACCCTGCCGGACGGTAGGGTACGATCAAATTGAAATGGCGCTGAGTTCCTAAAACGACGCTCAGTCTGTGCCGCTTTCTCCGCAGTTATCTCACCGCGTGTGACGGCCAGCCCCAGAAACTCATGTCGTGGCCGGCCTTTGTAGATATCGTCGGAACGCAGCTCCAGAACTTCGAAGATCCTCTGGTTGTGCATGACGCAATCGCCATCCGGCGACCAGACAAGCACGCCCTGCTCCATGGAATCGATAATCTCTAGAGTCGGGTCGTGAAGGTTCAATGCAGAACCAGCGAGAGAGCCGCTGTTATCCGACAGCGCTGCTGTAGAGGCTGCATCAGCCCCAGGCGCATCGATATTGTCTGCGACGGCCTGCGGGCCGTTAACACTTACTAAACTCATCACGACGTCATCCAATAGCTAGCCGTGCGCTGGACGCCGACACGCAAGATTGCATGCACAAGCAGGTCCACGAAAACGCATCGCGCCACTGGAAGATAAACGCCGACGGTTAGAACTGGATTAACCAACAATCATAAATTTGCGGGTTAACAAAAACTATAATCGGGCTGCATCGGCGTCGGCGGATGAACCGCCAACGCCCGCAACCCGGGAACGCCTTCCGCCTGACTTAGACCCGAACGCGCTCCGACTTTGGATCATATAGCGGTTTGACTGACGCTGTCGCTCGCACCCTGGTACCGGCGATCTCAATTTCGTAGCTCGACGACAGCAATTCATCGACGCTTTCACCAGGGCACGGCACGTAGCCCAGCCCGATTGCACCACCAAGATGATGCCCGTAATTACCGGACGTCAGGTACGAGACAATCTCGCCGTCCCGAACCACCGGCTCGTTGTGGAACAACAGCGGCTCCGGGTCTTGCAGCAGGAACTGGACGAGGCGTGATTGCAGGCCTTCTTCTTTCTTGCGCAGGACGGCATCGCGCCCAACAAACTCCGGCTTAGCCGTCTTCACGGCAAACCCGAGTCCGGCCTCGAGGACATGATCCTCATCCGTAATGTCGTGACCAAAGTGGCGGAAAGCCTTCTCGATCCGGGCGGAATCCATCATGTGCATGCCACAGAGCTTGAGATCGAGCGACTGCCCTGCTTCCCAGATCGTCTCGAAGGCGTGGGCTGCCATATCAGTGGGAACGTAAAGCTCCCAGCCGAGTTCGCCGACATAGGTGACACGGTGCGCCCGCGCAAGCCCCATGCCCAACTCAATCTCGTGCGCCGTACCGAACGGGTGGTTCTCGGTCGACCAATCATGCGGAGAGACCTGCTCAAGCAGCTTGCGTGCATTCGGCCCCATGATCGCCAGCACACCCTCACTGGAAGTCACATCGACAATCACGACGTTTCGATCGTGCTTGTGTTTGTTCATCCAATAGAGTTCGCGTTGAACGGTCGCCGCTGGTGTCACGACGATGTAGGCAGTCTCAGATAGACGGGTAACGGTGACATCCGCTTCGACGCCACCGCGAGCATTCAGGAACTGGGTATAGACAATCTTGCCAGGCGCCACTGACAGGTTGTTGCCGCAGACATGGTTGAGGAATGCCTCGGCGTCCGGACCTTCAACACGGATCTTGCCGAATGATGTCATGTCGTACATGCCAACATTCGTCCTGACGGCCATATGCTCGGCGCGGTTGTTCTCAAACCAATTCTGCCGCTTCCAGGTATACCGGTATTCGCGCTCCTGATCTGGGTTGGCGAACCAGTTCGCACGCTCCCAACCAGCCACTTCACCAAAGACAGCGCCTTCACGTTTCAAGTACTCGTGGAACGGCGAGCGACGCACGCCGCGCGCTGTGGCCATCTGGCGGTAAGGGAAATGATCTGCATAGAGCAACCCTAAGGTCTCTTTCGAGCGCTCAAACAGATAGGTCTTGTTGGCCTGGAACGGCTGCATCCGTCGAATGTCGACATCGGAGACATCAAAGGGCGGGTGGCCATGTTCCATCCAGTGCGCCAACGCCATGCCGGCGCCGCCGGACGACTGAATACCGACCGAGTTAAAGCCAGCACAGAGAAAGAAGTTTCTCAGGTTCGGCGCTTCACCAAGATGATAGGCGTCATCCGGTGTGAAGCTTTCAGGACCATTGAAGAAAGTATGGATGCCGGTCTCAGCCAATGTTGGAAAACGGTTGACCGCCATTTCCAGGATTGGCTCGAAATGCTCGAAGTCTTCAGGCAGTTGATCAAAACAGAAGTCGTCGGGAATGCCATCCATTCCCCACGGCTTTGACACCGGCTCAAATGCGCCGAGCATGATCTTGCCGGCATCTTCCTTGTAGTAGGCACACTCGTCCGGTACGCGAAGCACCGGCAGTTGCGGCAACCCCTCAATCGGCTCCGACACGATGTAGAAATGTTCGCAAGCCTGCAGCGGCACGGCCACACCCGCCATCCTGCCGATGTGGTGCCCCCACATACCACCGCAGTTGACAACGAAATCAGCCGAGATTGTCCCTTGGCCCTCAGCGCTCGACCAGGCAACGCCCGTCACACGGCCATCACTTTTGTGGATATCCGTGACGCGGACGCCTTCGATCACCTGGGCACCCTTGAGACGGGCACCCTTGGCCAATGCGAGTGCGATGTTGCCAGGATCGCCTTGACCATCCTTGGGCAGATAGACCGCGCCGACAACGTCATCAACGTTCAGGTACGAGTAGCGCTCCTTCACCTCAGCCGCGGAGATTTCCTCGACTTCAACACCGAACGCACGGGCCATCGATGCCTGGCGATAGATTTCTTCCTTGCGCTCTTCCGTAAGGGCCACGGTAATCGAACCGCAACGGCGAAATCCCGTTGCCAGTTCGGTCTCGGCCTCCAACTCTCCGTAGAGTTCCTGACTGTACTTGGCCAACCTGGTCATGTTTTTGGTTGCGCGAAGCTGTGCAATCAGACCGGCCGCATGCCAGGTCGTCCCGCCGGTCAGCTTGTTCGCTTCGAGCAACACAACATCAGACCAACCCTGCTTGGTCAGATGATAGGCGACCGAGCATCCGGCGATCCCACCTCCAATAATGACGGCACGTGCGTGTGATGGTGGTTGCTTGCTCATGCTCTCAACCTCTCGTTCTCAGGATCCCAAAGTGGCTTGTCTTCCTGGACAACAGCTTTGCATCGCTGACCAAAAATTTCGACCTCAAGTTCTGTTCCCGGTTCAGACAGATCAGAACGGACAACACCAAGTGCGATGGAGGCACCGACGCGGTAGCCATAGCCGCCTGACGTTGTTTCGCCGACGACTTCATCGCCCCGCCAGATTGTCGACATGTAGGGCGCATCGGAACCATTCGCATCAACAATGCAGGTCACAAAGCGCTTTGCTGATCCTCTTTGTTTCTCCAGCTGTAAGGCCTCTTTGCCGACAAAGTCCGGCTTGTCCCACTTAACGAAACGATCAAGGCCGCCTTCCAACATTGTGTAGTCGGTCGACAAATCACCCTTCCAAGCGCGATATCCCTTTTCCAACCGCAAGGCATTCATGGCAAACATGCCGTACGGTTTCGCGCCACCAGCAATGAGCGCGTCATAGATAGCTGGAACATTGCCGTTCTCAGCGTGGATCTCCCAGCCAAGCTCACCGGCGAATGACACACGCACCAGGCGCGCGGAATGTTTCGCAACCTGCGCTTCCTGATGCGTCAACCAAGGCTGTGAAAGATCGCCGTCCGTGAGGCCGGCAAGCAAGGCCCGCGACTCTGGCCCCGTGACAACAAGCGTGCTGTAGTCCCGCGTCATATCTTCCAGCGCCAGGCCATCAGGTAGTGATCGGCGCAACAGCTCAAAGTCATGCCATTGTGCAGCAGCAGCCGTGATGAGGATGATCTCGTCATCGTCAATCCGCATAACCGACATCTCGGTGACAATTCGGCCCTTGGCATCGGAGAAGTATCCAAGACCAATCCGCCCGACGCGCGGCAGCGCACCTGTAATCTGCGTTCTCAGCCATGCGGCAGCACCGTCACCGCTCAACTTAAAGCGCGAGAAGCCACAAAGATCGAGGACACCGACATGGTCGCGAACGGCTTCACACTCAGCGCGCACCCGCGGCTCCCATGGTCCATCCCGCTCCCATGTCTCCATCGCTTCAAATGACGTATCATCACCCTCGACCGCAAACCAGTTGGCGCGTTCCCAACCGTTGACGGCTCCAAACTGCGCGCCTAGCGCCTTCAGCTTGTCGTGGATAGGTGAGTGCTTTTTATCGCGTCCCGCCGGCCATTCGAGATGCGGGAAATGCATTGCGTACTCGTGGCCATAGGTCTCCAAAGCCTTCTGGTGGCAATAGTCGTGGTCGGTGTAATCCGTGTAGCGCCGCGGATCGACGGCCCACATATCCCACTCGGTCATGCCCTCTGTGATCCACTCGGCCAAAACCTTTCCGGCGCCCCCGGCCTGTACGATGCCGAATGTGAAGCAGTGTGCTTCAAAGGCATTGCGAACACCCGGCATCGGGCCAATCAACGGCAGACCATCTGGGGCATATGGGATTGGCCCGTTGATCACGCGGCCAATGCCCTGGGTCCCAAGCAACGGAACCCGAGCCATCGCATCCTCGATGTAGAACTCCAACCGGTCGAGATCATCGGGATACAGCTGGAACGAAAAGTCGTCCGGCATGGGGTCATCCGGCGTCACCCAGTGCGCCTTGCAATTGCGCTCGTAGGGGCCGAGGTTGAGGCCGTTTTTATCCTGCCGCAGATAGTAAGAGATATCGACATCACGGATCATTGGCAGCTTGCGACCGTTCTCCTTGGTCCAGGCTTCAATTTCCGGAATTTCTTCTGTCAGGAAGTATTGGTGGCTCATCACTACCATCGGCACGGTGCGGCCGCCATACGGCTTGAACCATTCACCGACCCGCTGCGCGTAGTATCCGGCAGCATTGACAACGTACTCACAACGAATGTCGCCTTTGTCCGTATGGACAATCCATTCACTGCCGTCACGGGAGACGCCAGTCGCCGGAGTGAAGCGAATGATCCGCTGTCCGAGATCGCGCGCGCCTTTCGCCATAGCTTGAGTCAATTGCGCCGGGTCAATGTCACCATCCAGCGGATCCCACAGACCGCCGGCCAAGTCATGCGTCTCCATGAAAGGACAATGCTCTTGCAGTTCCGCCGGCGTGCAGATGTCCATCTGCAGCCCTTGGTATCGGCCCATCCCGGCAACGCGCTCAAACTCCTGCATGCGCTCCTTTGTGTGCGCCAGCCTGAGTGCACCGGTCACATGATAGTTCATCGGGTAATCGACCGCGTCTGCCAAACCGCGATACATTTCCAGCGAATAGCGCTGCATGTTCATGACAGCCCAGGATCCGCTGAAGTTGGGACAGTTGCCCGCGGCATGCCAGGTCGATCCTGACGTGAGCTCGTTCTTCTCCAGAAGAACGCAATCCGTCCATCCTGCCTTCGCTAAATGGTAGAGGCCGGAAACACCGACCGATCCGCCACCGATAATGACGACACGTGCGGTTGAAGGAAAATCTGACACTGGCGGTCTCCTAAGTTCGATTAGTAGGTGGGGGGAGCGATCACCCAGATCACAATGGCTGGCCTATTGGACCGGTTGCGCCACCGATAAGGCTCACCGGCAAAGCGGAAAGAGTCGCCCGTCTCCAGGACGTGCCACTTGCCGTCGATTTCTAATTCGAGCGTGCCGGATACGACGTAGCCGGCTTCTTCCGTATCGCGTTGGGCTGGCTTCTTGAGCGCTGACTTTGGAGCGAACTCGCTGCGGACAATTTCAAATGATCCACTGAGATCGGGCGATAGCAATTCTTCAATCAACCCGCCTTCGGTACTGCCAAGTTGCCGGCGTCCGTCCGCGCGAACGATGAATTTGCTTTCGATCGGATCACTGCGGTTCTCGCCGAACAGGAAACTGAGCGGCACACCAAAGACCTCTGCGATGTTCCGCAAATCGTTGATCGATGGCTCCGATAACCCACGCTCAATCTGGCTAACAAAGCCGACGGACCGCCCCAGGCGCTCGGCCAGTTCCGTCAATGTGATGGAGCGACTTTTCCGCAATGCGCGAATGTCCGCGCCGACGGTGCCGGTTCCGTCACCGGAAAATTCGTCTTCCTGACGAGTCCGTTGTGGGGCAGCAACTCCCATCGTCGATCCAATAAAAGAGCTTATAGTTTTCAGAAAATCTCATGATCATGAAAAAATCAAGAGAAATTTCACCGATATCACTTGTTCGATCAACGCCATTCCATGGCTCGAAAACTGAGATCCACAGTTATGATAGAGAAACTCCCCCCGGCTCTGCGGATCGAATGTCAGATGCCGGGTGATCACATCGCGGAAGAAGGCGCTTCCATCTTCAATGACTTCGTGATCATGCTCGGGAGTTAACAACAGCCGATGCAGTGTAGACCATGTTCGTCATCACGCCCGAAGAACTTGAAGCGCGCGGCCGGGTCAAGTTTCCCGCCGACAAATCATTTCGCTCGGCCCGCTACTTAACCGCCGACGAGGACATGGGGTTTTCCTATAACGAGAACACAGTGGCAGCTGGGACGGATCTGACCGTCTGGCTCAAGCATCATTGGGAAGTTAACTACATCGTATCAGGTCGGGGTGACGTGACCGACTTAGCAGACCAACGTCAATGGTCCCTGCGGCCTGGCGTACTTTACGTCGTCGGACCAAACGACCGCCACCGCCTGCGCTTTACGGAAGATGAATGCCATATCAGCATTTTCTACCCGCCTCTGACAGGAAACGAGCGCTTCGATGCGGACGGCTCCTACGAAGCCAGCGGCCCGATCCCCATCACTAAGCGGCGCATGTTCGTGCGAAATCTCGACGAACAACAGTTGGCCGGCCAACAGACCACATCGACTAATGGGCAGGTCCGGACAGTTCAGCTTCTGACGGAAGCGGACAACGTTGGCTTTTGCCTTTCGGTCATCTCATTTGCACAAGGCTCGGATCACGAACAGCCAGACGGCGACAAAGCGCAGGCCAATCACGTCATCAGCGGTTCAGGACAATTGACCGATCTCACAACTGGCGAGGCCTGGGAAATCAAGCCAAGTACAGCGTTCTGCGTCGGCCCAAACGATCGCTACCGATTAAGCGCGACCGGAGACATGCAAATTCTCAATGTCAGGGCGGCGCCTGAACGATGCGATTGACAATCCAACAATGAAACCGTCTGTGCCAGCCTCAGAAACCGAGAGTCGTCAACTCCGAACGAGGTTGCCGAGCAAGAACGGTACGGGGTGTTTGAATTGTGCAAACCGCATCCTCACGGTTGGCCGCGTCGGTGTTTCTTCAGAGCTTAGTGGCCGTCAAGCACAAGGTCTCCATTAGTCGGCCCCGTGCTGGAAGATGGATCGGACCAACCATAAGACGCATAAGGTGCTGAAGCAGGAGGCTCATCCGGAACAAGTCGGTTCCGGGTATCGGATGCACGCTCACCGAACAGGCGTGAATAGTAGAGCGCGAACTTGCTCTGATCCAAGAATCCCTCTTCAGCTGCGATGTCGCCGATTGACTGATGTCGCCGTTCCGGCTGTAGCAGCTTACGCCGAACGTCGTGCAGTCTCATCAAGCGCCAGTATTGCATCGGGCCCATACCCACCGACGCCTTGAAAGCAAGCTCTATGGACCGCTTTGAACCGAAAGCCTTGAACTCATCACGGATCAGGGCGTCGTCTTCAGCTTGTCGCCCCTCATCAATAAGGTCCTGCAAAACTCTGCGAACGTTCTCGTATCTGTCATAGGCTTTGCGCGAGACTGACCGGGATTCGGCGTTATTCAAAAAAGCGAGATTCAAGCTGCTAGAAAGTTGCAGCATTAGGAGCCGGGCGAGAAAATCCAATTTGCCCTGAGATTCGCATGCGCTCACCGTCTCCAGCAGATCGTCTTTCAAAAATCGCAGTTGGCTTGCAAGAGTGCTTGACGTGATAAAGGCGCCACGCGGTCCAAGGTCGGACAGCCAATCTGCAACCTCCTGATCGAGCACCTTGTCATTGATTAGCGTTTGAGCATCGACAGATATCCGCATTTGGACGCAACCAGGCGGATTGATTGCCGAGACTTCGCTGGCTGGTGGGTGCACATCAACCATATCCATCGATTGCACAGTTCCAAAGCTCGTGTACGGGCCGGGGGAGTGCAACAGGACGCGAAAATTATAGCGATCGGGCGGAGACGTCGTGCACTGTTCAACCGATTGGCTTTTGTCCTCAGCGTAAAGTGTCAGCTTGTCGAGGGCTACAGTCAGAATACGCCCTTGAAACGGGCCTGGCGTAAGTTGTCTCGACTCGATGTCATGACGGTCATACAGGCTCGCCTGCTGATCAAAGTCCAAGAAGTTCCGATCAACGATCCGCTCAGCTCCTTCAGTCGAGTCGCTATCAGGGAACCAGAGAGAACTCATAGCCAATCTCACAAAGAAAAATTTCCGACTTCGGCGGCGGCTTCGGGACCAAAGTATTTTTGCCGAGGCCACAAAATAACATTGATCTTGATCAATTCGTCTGGAGCGCCTCGCCGGTTAGCCAAACTGATGTTCGCAGAAACTGCAATAAAGGATCGCTGCATCTTCGCTCCCCTCAGCACTCAATAGCTCGCGCCTCTTCAACTGCCGAGGCCTACCCCGCTCAAATCCAGAGTTCCTAGATTTTCGCTACGCGCAGACAATGCTGCACAATTCGCAATAAGCATAATTCAAATTCATTATGCAAATCATGCTGTCAATGAATGATTCCCTTTCGGGTCATTCAACCCGCCGATCGAAACCGCGATAAAGCGCCGTCCACCGCAGCAAGAGATGGCGCGGAAACGAAGGAACTCCAACGCTGGATAGCGCCGTACGGCTGCACTCAGTAGAAAGAACCTGGATCTTGAAGTTGGAAAGATGCGGCCAGCCAAATGTGGGCCGAAGGCTACACGCGACCTCGATTTTGACAAGGCGTGGTAGGCCCGGAGGGACTTGAACCCCCAACCAGGCGGTTATGAGCCGCCGGCTCTAACCAATTGAGCTACGGGCCCGTCGGTGATCGACGCGAGCGCGCCTTATAACAGAAGTCAGCCGCGCGATGGAATGGAAAATTGCAGCCATCCCAAACGTTTCTGGATCAAGCCAATTGTCGCCCCGCACAACCGTCAAAGTTAGAGTTCGCGCATCCAGAATTGCATATCTTTGCGCGTTTCTGCTGTATCGCCGACTTCACGCCAATCATAGTGTCCAACCAGCCCAGGAACCTTGCGATAGCCGCGCTTTTCCCAGAAACCGTCGAGCGGCCGGTAGTCCGCTGGGCACCGCGGATCGTTCTCGGACCGCACGACACCGCAAAACGTACTCTGCGTGAAAGGATGGCTGCCGTCATCTCGCAGAGTACGAGCGTGGCCTTCACGATGGTCGAAGAAGGCGTGGCCGATACCTTGACCACGATAGCCGTCAAGCAGCACGGACTCGCCACAGTAGAAAATTGTTGCCGGGTCCAATCCATGTTCGACGAACAGAGGGCCAAACTCCTCGGTATGCTCAGCAAGTGGTGAGCCTGTTGCGGCGCCGACGATCTCATCGACATCGATCGCGGCAACTATGATCGAACCAGCTCCCTGCGAGAAAGTCGCGAGATAATCGGCCTCGTAGCTCAGATCACCCTCGTACAGATAAGGCCACTCGCGAAAGACCGACATACGCAGACGAGCAACGGCATCAATGCCCTGCGCCAAGGCTGGCCCGGATAGCGTTTCGATCCGAACGCTCATGCGTCTTCCCGGGAAACCTGCATGATCCAATCCGTTAAATTGTAGTAAGTCGAAACCCGCGTAATGAGACCATCTTCGATGGCAAAAAACGTTCCCGCTGGCACAACGTACTTCTGCCCTTTCGCCGGAGGCAAACCCGGTTCTGTCTCAAGGTATTGACCAACCACGTTAAATTCTGCTGCAGCTCGGCCACCATCTGCCGATACCATGATTACGATATCCTCAAGCTGCTCGGCGTAATGGTGGCCCATCCGGGCGCAGAATGCGTGGAAGCGCTCTTTGCCGTCACGTCGCTCCCCCTGATTGACATCATGGATGATGCCATCGGAAACACACGCAAGCATGCCGTCGACATCGCCGGCATTGAACGCCGCATAGTACCTCTGGATCAGAGCTTTCGCGTCGTCCGCCATGAGCACTTCACCCCCTTGATATGTCCGCCTCAAGCATCTAAACCGCGTCGGCGGCTCGGACTTGGCTTGTGACATGCAGTTGTCCATTTCCTGGCACGTAAGCCAAGCACTCGAACAGATCAAGCAGTCGTATCAGGCATGCAATGTCCTCTCGAGGCATTTCCGTGCGCTCACCCAACCGGCCAAAGCAACCATGACGCGCATTAACTCCGTATTTGCAACCAAAATCTACCAGACGACAATCGGTGGCCGCGGCAGCAAGAGGCTCAATGACGATCTGAAGCGGGCAGCAATCGCCCTCGCCGAAGATGATAGCGCTGGCCAACATTGGTCGGAGGAGAACAGGTACGGCGGATATACCTCATATGCCTCCTTGAACGACCTAACCTGGCGCATGCCCGAGTTTGCGCAACTTGAGCCGCACATCGTTGAACACGCGACCGCGTTTGCAAGCGATATTCAGCTCAATATGAGCAATTCCAACCTCATTCTTGACAGCATCTGGGTCAATATCCTTGAGCCGGGCGGCGCCCACAGCGCTCACATCCACCCAAACTCGGTGATAAGCGGAACGTACTACGTTGATATATATGGCGATTCGAGTGCCATTCGGTTCGAAGATCCTCGCCTCGCTATGATGATGGCAGCGCCGCCCCGCCTCGCGAACGCCAAGATGGAGAACCGCACCTTCATCGACATAAAACCAAAGACAGGCATGCTTTTGCTATGGGAGAGCTGGCTGCGCCACGAAGTACCGGTCAACTTGTCAGATAATGACCGGATTTCGATCAGCTTTAACCTCAGCTTGCAGGCAGATCCAGCCTGACATCAAGATCTGCCGAGCAATTGTCATTTTTAAAATCGTGCCGATCACGTTTTTACGATTGTCGAGTTTATGGTTCGAGCATTTTAACCCAAAAAGTAATTAGTCCTGCACAAGCTTCACAAAGGTGAATCAAGATAAAACTCTGATTCCAAAAAGGATTAGCCTTGCGAGGCGGTGGTAACCAAATGTTGCGCTATGTAAAATTAAGTGATTTCAATTCTTTACGACTTTCGGATGCTTCACCTTGTCACCTTTTGCACTGCGGCATATGACTCTAAACGGCCATGCTTTGAGTGGCGTCAGGAGAAAATAAATGAGCAGCAACGACGCGTTTGGCAGTTCCGAACAAAATAATCAGAACGCCAACCCAGAGCTCAATACCAAATCAGTCGATCAGGCTGATTCCGCAGAAGGTTCTGGTTTGCGCAAGGCCGCTTTGTCCGCCATTCGCAATTGGTATGGCTCGGACGAAGACAAAGCGAATGCAGCGAAGGCAAGATCGGCCTTCAAGAAGCCCAGCTTCGCCGATCTGCCATCTTACCAGGCAATCCAAAAGCAGCGCAGCCTCGGGAGCCTGTTCGGTGTAGAAGATCCATTCTACCGCGTTCACGGCAAGGTCGAAGGCGCCAACAGTTTCATCGAAGACGTCCCTCACGTTAATTTCGCGTCGTATGATTATGCTGGCCTCAATCAACACCCAAGTGTGGCCGCAGCAGCGAAGACCGCGATCGATGAGTTTCGGACATCGGTATCAGCCAGCCGCATTGTCGCGGGCGAGCGCCCTGTTCACCGCGAACTCGAGGAAGCAATCGCAAAGTTCTACGACGCCGAAGACGCAATTGCTTACGTCAGTGGTCACGCGACGAACGTTTCGACGGTTGCAACTATCGTGGGGCCACAGGACGCCATTTTCCACGATGAACTAATGCACAACAGTGGTCTGGTTGGCTCCAAGCTATCCGGAGCAAAGACGTTCAGCTTCCGCCACAACAACATGGAAGCCCTCGAACGCTTGCTTGAGGAAAATCGCGGCAACTACCGCAACGCCCTGATTATGGTCGAAGGCCTCTATTCGATGGATGGCGACCTTCCGGACCTCCCGAAGTTGGTCGAGCTGAAAGAGAAATACGGCGCTTGGTTGATGGTCGATGAAGCCCATTCATTGGGCGTTCTTGGTGAGACCGGCCGTGGCATCGCCGAACACTTCGGCATGGACTTCAAGTCAGTCGACATTTGGATGGGCACGCTCAGTAAGACGCTTGCATCCTGCGGCGGCTATATTGCGGGCTCCAAAGAGCTGATCGAAGTTCTGAAGTTTAATGCCCCCGGCTTCGTGTACTCAGTCGGCATGCCAGCATCCGCGGCAGCTGCAGCCAAAGCCGCTCTTGACGCCTTGGTTGCTGAACCTGAGCGGGTCCAGAAGCTGCAGCAGAACGGTAAGCTGTTCTTGTCCGAAGCAAAGGAAGTCGGACTCGATACCGGTACAAGCGAAGGCTATGCGGTCGTCTCAATCATGATCGGTGACATTCTGCGCGCGGTAAAGCTGAGCGAGCGCTTGTTGGAACAAGGCATCAACGCCCTGCCTATCGTGTATCCAGCGGTGCCGATGAAGGCTGCCCGGATCCGCTTCTTCATCACATCCCACCATGAGCCCGAAGACATCAAGCGTGCGGTGGCCTTGACACACCAGGAACTCAGCGTCAGCACATGGTGGAAAGACAAAATGGTTGGTGTGGTTTCCTCTCTTTCCACCCGCTAAACCGGGCGCATAACGAACAATGTCGCCGACTTTGGCAGGTCGGCGACGGCGAAAGTCGAAATTCCCAAGTATTCATCGACGCAGCAGCTTGAAACTCGACGCAATCGGGTGTAATTCCCAGTGCTTCGTTGGGGTGTAGCCAAGCGGTAAGGCAGCGGTTTTTGGTACCGCCATGCGCAGGTTCGAATCCTGCCACCCCAGCCACTTCCTCGGAAAATCTCAATATTGGCAATTCGCCCTTGTTATTAAACAAGACGCGGCCACTGCGATGTTGAGCAAACTGCTGGGCCCACCTAAACCGCTTGTAGGCCCAACCGGCGTTGGCTCTGACCAGCAAACAACGAACGTCCCAGCAACGTCCCGATAATCTCAAGACCGCCTTCTAGCGCCCGATCAAAATCAAGATGCGCGGTCCGGCGCAGTCGGTCTCGACCCGATCGTTGTGGCAGCGTGACAGGCAGATGGATAAACCCACACTGTCCGTCAGCCCTCAACACGCGCATCAGCTCGATCGAATGATACAGCAGCGCATTACAGAGATACGCTCCGGCATCATGTGAAACAACGGCAGGCACACCAGCCTTCCGCAGTCGGGCAACCAAACGGCCAACTGGTACAGTTGCGCTGAGTTCCTTCGCGCCACCGGGCAGAAGATGCTCCATATCTGGCGTCACACCTGCCGCATCAGGGCGTCCGGTGCAGTTCTTGGCGGTTGTCTCAACGACAATCGTCTTAGCCAAATGCGAAACGCCAAAATGCAGTGCGATCGAGGGTTGATGCTTGTAGTAGAGCTGTTCGAGTTGTAATGGCGCATCTTGCCATACGGTTGGGAGACACGCCGCCTGGAAATCAGCCTGCCGGAAACAATCCTGAGCGGCGTCGGCCAACGCCATGGCAAAGGAACCCGAAATATTGTGCGGCACACCGGGAAATGGTCCGAATCCTGTGATCAGGACTTTCGACTGCGCAAAACTCATGAACTTGTTCCATCAACCGCTGCGAGAACGGTATCCACGGCAACTGACGGCGCCAGTTCACCACGTTCAACGCGTCTCTCTGCTTCGGCCATCACATCGGCAACTGTAGTGTCACTCGTCATCCGTTCCATCAATCGTTCAGTCAGCATGTCTTTCATCCATCGCACGGACTGAAGTGACCTTTTCTGTTGCAGTTCACCCGTCGCCGTTAGTCGCTGATGATGCGCATCGATCTTCGACCATAGAACGTCCAGTCCGACATTGTCGCGCCCAGAGATCGTAACGACTGGCGGCTGCCAGTTTGGTGATGTCGGTGTGAGGAGTGTAAGAGCATTTCGATAGTCGGCCGCCGAGCGCTCAGCAAGGCGGACCTTGTCACCATCGGCCTTGTTGATCGCAATCATGTCGGCAATCTCAACAATTCCTTTTTTTATGCCCTGCAACTCATCACCGCCGCCAGGCAAGAGCAAAACAAGAAAGAAGTCGACCATATCGGCAACCGCGACTTCCGACTGCCCGACACCAACCGTCTCAACTATAATGATGTCATAACCGGCAGCCTCCACCAATAGAAGCGTCTCACGAGTCTTTCTGGTCACGCCGCCTAGGGTGCCGGAGGTCGGAGAAGGGCGCACGAACCCGTTTGGATCTGAAGCTAAATGCGTCATCCGCGTCTTATCGCCGAGAATTGATCCCCCAGTACGCTTTGACGTCGGGTCCACTGCAAGCACGGCTACGCGATGACCTTCTGAAATGAGATTGCGTCCAAACTGATCAATCGTCGTTGACTTTCCAACGCCAGGCACACCTGTCACGCCGATGCGATGCGCTTTGCCGGTATGTGGCATCAGTTCCTGCAACAAGGCGCGCGCACTTTCCTGGTGATCAGGCCGCGTACTCTCGACCAGAGTAATGGCACGCGCCAGAAGCGCTCGGTCACCGTTCAGGATGCCACGGGCCAGCGCTTCGATATCCGGTGTTTTGCCGCCAGGTGTCATCGTTTACAGCTCATCACTCCAGGAAGCCGGTACCGTCGCAGATTGTCACTCGGCAATCCAGCACGGATATTCATGTTTCACATCAAGTACATCTAACAAATCGCCATACGCTCCGGCGAGCCGCAGGACATCATTCCCGATGAGACATTCAGTCCGCACCATACCTTTTGCTCCTCCAACGCATTAGGTCCGAACGCAACACTCTGCCCAGGGCGCTTGTGCGCCTATCAGGCTTGTGCCTTGCAGCCCCGCAAGGACAGAAGTAGGGTCCCGTCAAACGAGGGAAAAGTCGTCACTAGATTTGATTTAGGGGCATCACGGATGAACGAGTTTTTATCACAATTCAACATGGCTACCGTCATTGCGGCCGTCGTCGTCATTGTCATCGCGCCATGGTTGATCTCGCGTATTGCGCGCCAAGGAACTGCAACTGCTGTCACCCTTTTTGGCTTGATCGCCGCCGGTGTTATTGCTGCTGCGGTCATTCACACCTCTCAGACGGACAAGAAGCCAGCGAAAGAGGTAGCCGCTAACGAAGCCACAAAGCCCGGCGCTGGAAGTGTTGAGGCGCCAAAGAAGGAAGCGTCAGCGCCGACGGATCGCAAGCCGACATCGCGCAGCATTACAGAACGCCGCGACGAAGCTCAATCCGAACCTGAATCAACCTCGCGGTCGATTGCCTCGCGCGCTGCTACACCAGACAATGAGCTCTGGGATGTCGTTCCGGTATTTTACGGAACCGACCGCGCGCGCAAAGATGCCGAGAAGCGCATTGGTTACAGTGAAGAGCGTGGCCGCCGCTTGGAAGTTGGTCGGGCACTGGTAACAGTGCCAAAGATCCATAAGGTCCCGAACATTGAGCGGCCTTGGGTCTACAAACTACCCATCATCGGCGTGACCATTTTCTCAGAGAAAGAAGATCCGGCCAAACATTTTACGCTGCGCGATCTCAAGAACCTTTCAGAGGACGAGTTTGCTCGGCTAGCTAAAATT
This sequence comes from Hyphomicrobiaceae bacterium, assembly GCA_965247245.1. Taxonomy (GTDB): domain Bacteria; phylum Pseudomonadota; class Alphaproteobacteria; order Rhizobiales; family Hyphomicrobiaceae; genus Tectiglobus. The sequence continues at coordinate 1,467,108 of CBDFGV010000003.1, forward strand.
CGCATCGATGGTGCCAAGAACTTTGTCGGCCAGGCTCTTGTCTTCGTGCACGGCTTCAACACCACATTTGACTATGCATTGTACCGTGCCGCGCAGCTTTCGTATGACCTGAAATACGATGCTGGTTCGTTCGTCTATTCCTGGCCGTCCAACGGCTCGATTTCGCCGCGGGACTATACGAATGACCGCGAGTCGGCTGAGCAGGCGGAACAATACCTCCGGAAATATCTAAAGCTTGTTGCAACACGCTCCGGCGCCAAGTCGATGACGATCATAGCGCATAGCATGGGCAATGAGTTGCTGCTGCCCGTACTCGAGTCGCTGCGTCGCGACGGCGACTTCAACATCAAGATTTCGCAGCTCATCTTTGCTGCACCAGACGTCGACAGAGATACGTTCGCCGGTATAGCCAAGCAAATTGCTGGCATGTCCGATGGCATGACACTCTATGCTGCGAACAATGACCGAGCCCTCATGGTCTCAGAAAGCATATGGCGTGGGCCGAGAGCCGGCAGCATCCCGACAGATCTACCACCTGTCGTACTGCCCGGCATCGACACCATCGATGTCTCGGCGACGGAGACGCAATACTTCACACTCGGTCACTCGGGGTATGCCGAGAAGAAAGAGCTACTCGAAGATATCCGTTCGTTGCTCTCGAAAGGGTATCAAGCGCCCAAGGACCGCATACCAACACTCGAAACGGTACAGACACCTGCGGGCACGTATTGGAAGTTCCCGTAAGTCCACGACCGGGCTGCCCGGGTTAACACAACGTTAAGTCTCGTCCCAATATGATACCGGCTTTAGCTGACGGGACGAGGACGAAACGTGATAGCTCGATTTTGTGCCATTTCCGTGCTGGCGCTGTGCGCTGGCTCCTTCATTGAAGAGGCACGTTCAGAACAACTGTTCGTCTGTGATGGTGGTAAAGCAATGCGCATTGCCGCCGACCAGCTCGAACTTGCAAAACGGACCAACCCTTGCGTGGCCCGGCACTATGGTTTGCATGTTGAAGTCAAAGCTTCCCACGAAACTAAAAAGGTTCTTCGGCCTGTCATTCAACCAGTCATTCGGCCATCCGAAACAGCGACAACTGACATCGAGCTGCCCGTCAGAAAGCCAAAGTTAGAGACCGTGCTGAAGACACTTCCATCGCCTCAGGCGAGGGAAAACAGAGCCGCAGCAAACCGTCTGGCACAATCATCCTCAACAGACTTCCGCAAAGTCCGGATTATCAATGCTGCGCCGAAATCTGCAAAGTGGTTTAACCACAATCGCTAAGCGCCTCTGTTGCGACACAACTAGCCTACAGACACCGAAGTACAGCACCGTTCCGCCAGCACATCAGCCTTGGAAGTTGCAAGACACTGTTGCGTTGGTCAAAGTAACCGATACTTCGCGGCCGTCATTGATAGGCCCATGCACAAGCACGACATCGATAGCCTGTCCAACAATGGAGCCGAGCCATGACGACGGAGACCGTAAACCTTTCTCTCGATCAGGTGCACGAATTGGCTCGTACGGTGCTCAGTCAGAATGGCTGCAACAACGAGAACGCAGCCGCTATTGCAGACACGATTACCACTGCTGAACGTGATGGAAGTACGTCCCACGGTCTGTTCCGCCTTCCGGGGTACGTCGCCTCTCTCAACAGTGGCAAAGTCAATGGCACCGCGACGCCGAATGTCAGCCGCCCAAAGCCAGCGGTGGTCCATGTCGACAATGATAACGGTTTCGCGCCACTCGGCATCGTGGCCGGCCGTGAAGAACTTATCGCCGCTGCCCACAGTCAGGGCATCGCATTCATGGCATTGGTGAAATCCCATCACTTTGCCGCCCTTTGGCATGAAGTGGAACCGCTGTGCGACGCCGGATTGTGTGCGCTAGCGTGCACCGCCCACACAGCCAGCGTTGCGCCGTCTGGCGGCAGCAAGAAACTGTTCTCCACAAACCCGGTTGCATTCGGCTGGCCACGCAAGGATGCCCCGCCAGTCGTATTCGACATGGCAACCGCAGCAATGGCGCGCGGCGAGATCATGCTGGCGGCTCGGGACGGGCATGACGTACCTTTAGGCGCCGGTCTCGACGCCGAGGGCAAGCCGACCACGGATCCCAACGCCATTCTTGAAGGCGGTGTTCAGCTGCCATTCGGCGGCTACAAAGGTTCAGCCATTGCCTTGATGGTAGAATTGCTGGCAGCTGCGCTGATCGGCGAGCGGTTTAGCTACGAAGCAACCGAGGCTGACAACAAAGATGGCGGACCGGCACGGGGCGGCGAGTTTATACTTGCCATTGACCCGACGGTTTCGGGTGGCCAAGACTGGGCAGAACACGCTGAAGGGCTGTTTGAGCGAATGTTAGCCATGGAAGGCGTGCGATTACCTGGCGACAGGCGTTACAATAACCGGACAAAATCACCAAAAACAGGCGTTCAAGTTCCGGTCGCCCTTTATGAAAAGATTAAGTCTCTTTCCAACTAAATCTGTTTCGGCACACGAGCAGTCAAGCGAACTACTCTGACTTCGCCGGAGTGCCCAGTGTTCTACGCACAGATGCAGCCAGTTTGTTCAAGCGATCTTCAGCATCCTCGTTCGTCACCGCTTTGCGGTTCTGGAGGTTCATAGTCATACGATAGCTTGCTAGCGAATTCTGATAGTCGGCAAAATCTGCACTCGGTTCGGGGCGCGACACCGATCCATTAAGCCCAATCACGCCGTAATTTGCGAGGCGCATGAAAATATACTCCTTCTCCCAGTGCACCGAAGCTAACACTGAGTTCCTAATTGCAAGCCAATTTCATGAATCGGAATTTGGTTAAATCCTCAGAGGCAATTTAAGGCTGCATTTACCTTGTGCGACTTGCCCATGATGGCAGACACCGCAGCCCAGCGAGCAGTCCCAATGTCGATCAAGACCCGTGAAGGCGATCGGCGGCAACGCGCTGAAACGATCGTGAGTTAGGACCCGAGATGAGCTCGCATGCTCGACAAGCTACGCACGCAAATGAAGCAGTTCTATTCGGCTGCCTCGGCCGGACAATAACCGAGCTGTGCGTTGAGCTTGTCAATGAGATCAGCTGCAGCTTCTGGAATGTTGGTCCCAGGACCAAACACGGCCTTGGCTCCGGCAGCAAACAGCACCTCATAGTCCTCCGGAGGAATAACACCACCGACGACGATCATGATGTCGCCGCGCCCCTCGGCCTCCAGCGCCGCCTTCAATTCCGGCACCAGTGTTAAATGACCGGCTGCCAACGACGAGACGCCGACGACGTGCACGTCGTTCTCAACGGATTGCCGTGCGACTTCTTCGGGCGTTGAGAAAAGCGGCCCGATATCAACGTCAAACCCCAAGTCAGCAAACGCTGTTGCAATCACCTTCTGACCGCGGTCATGACCGTCTTGTCCGATTTTGGCGACCAGCAGACGTGGATGTCGGCCATCGTTTTCCGCAAAGGCATCAACCTTGTCCTGCACCTTGCTCAGATTGTCATTCATCGCTCGGCCTTCCGCCCGGTACACACCGGAGATTGCTCGAATTTCAGCTTGATGGCGACCGTACACAGCCTCCATAGCGTCAGATATCTCACCAACTGTCGCCATCGCCCGCGCTGCATCAACAGAAAGTGCCAGCAGGTTTCCGTCGCTGCGCGCCCCATTGGTCAAAGCTTCAAGCTTCTGTCGAACGACGTCCTCGTCACGCTCGGCTCTCAACCGTGCCAGTTTATCGAGCTGCTGTTTGCGTACAGCATCATTGTCAACCTTAAGGATCTCAATCGAAGCCTCATCTGCGACGCGGAACTTGTTGACCCCGACGATGGTCTGATGACCGGAGTCGATCCGCGCCTGTGTCCGTGCGGCAGCTTCTTCGATCCGCATCTTGGGGATCCCGGCGTCGATGGCCTTGGCCATTCCACCCAGTTCCTCGACCTCCAGAATGTGAGCCCAAGCCTTGTCAGCAAGATCCTTGGTCAGTCGTTCAACGTAGAAGCTTCCGCCCCACGGATCCGCAATTCTGGTCGTTCCGCTTTCTTGCTGTAGGAAGAGCTGAGTATTGCGCGCAATCCGGGCCGAGAAATCGGTCGGCAGGGCAATGGCTTCGTCGAGTGCATTCGTATGCAGTGACTGCGTATGACCTTGTGTTGCCGCCATGGCCTCAATACAAGTACGCGTGACGTTGTTAAACACATCCTGAGCAGTCAGCGACCAACCGGATGTCTGACAGTGCGTGCGCAGACTCAAGGATCGCGGATTCTTGGGCTCGAACTCTCTCTGAATGAGATTCGCCCAGATTGCGCGGGCGGCCCGCATCTTCGCGATCTCCATGAAGAAGTTCATGCCAATCGCCCAGAAGAATGAAAGGCGCGGCGCAAAGGCATCGATATCAAGTCCGGCAGCCACGCCAGCGCGCGCATATTCAAACCCATCGGCCAGTGTGTAGGCCAACTCAAGATCTGCCGTGGCGCCGGCTTCCTGCATGTGATAGCCGGAAATCGAGATCGAGTTAAACTTGGGCATATTCTCAGATGTGTATTGGAAAATGTCGGAGATGATCCGCATCGAAGGTGACGGCGGATAGATGTAGGTGTTGCGCACCATGAATTCTTTCAGAATATCATTCTGAATAGTGCCCGAAAGCTTGTCAGGTGAAACGCCTTGCTCCTCGCCAGCCACAATAAAGAGGGCAAGCACCGGCAGAACGGCACCGTTCATAGTCATCGAGACCGACATCTTCGACAGATCGATCCCGTCAAACAGCGTCCGCATATCGTAAATCGAGTCGATGGCAACGCCTGCCATACCGACATCGCCTTTCACACGAGGATGATCACTGTCGTAGCCGCGGTGGGTTGCAAGATCGAAGGCAACCGAAAGCCCTTTTTGGCCAGCTGCGATGTTGCGGCGATAGAAGGCGTTGGATTCCTCCGCCGTTGAAAACCCAGCATACTGCCGAATTGTCCATGGCTGCGTCACGTACATCGCCGGATAAGGACCACGCAGATATGGTGCGATGCCCGGATAGGACTGAATATGGTCCAATCCGGCTGTATCGGCGCCAGAATAGACCTGGGAAACGTCGATACCTTCAGGTGTGGTCCACTGCTCACCTATCGATGCAGTTTCCGCACCCTCCGATTTCTCAAACGAAACCTGCGTAAAATCGGGCAATCCGGTCATGGGCCTGCTCTGTCTCGTCTCTTTGTCGTAGATATTAGCATGATCTATAGCAAAATGTAGAGCCGCAGGCCGGTTTGCCTCGCCCTAACTTTGGTCCATGGCAGCCAGCAGGGCGTCGCGTCATCGCATCGAACAGACTGGTCTACGACTGATAGCTCTTGAGGTCAGGAATCTCGGTGGAAGCTCGCGACGGCAGTGATGGCAGGCCATCCGTCCATGGCAGCCTCGATTCATCACCAACAGCATACTCCGGCGCCAGCTGGGCCGGCTCATCAAATGCACAGAGGTAGAGCTCAATAATGTCGCTATCGATCACACGATAACTCAGTGGCGATCCACAATCGTTACAGAACCCGCGTTCGGCACGCGAGGAAGACTGGAACACTTTCTGTGCCCCTTTTGTCCAGGCAAATTCTGAGTTAGTGCATTCCACCAAGATGCCAAACGGACCGGACACCGCCCGCTGACACATCCGGCAATGACAAAGACTGACGCGAAGCGGCGCGGCATAAAATGCGAACCGCACCGCACCACATTGGCAACCGCCAGTGTATAGCGGTGTACGTTGATCGAGTTCCGGCATGGCTTCACCTTGGGTCTTCTGCAGAGCTGCTCTGAGCGGCTGGAGAGTTCCAATGCTACCGCCGGCGTGTCAATTCAGCCTGCGTGACGCTAAATATCCAGCGTCTTGTGCAATTCATTTAGCGCGGCAACCACATCGACCCCGACGTGGAGGAACATGTCAACACCCGCCGCACGCAGCTCAGCCTCGGCATTGCCAGGTTTACCCGCGAGCAAAACGCTCTTCGCGCCAGCCGTCTTGAGCAATGAGGCCACGGCCTCCGCCAGCTCACCGTAAGTCTCATCGGTCCCGCAAATACAGGCCACGGTCGCTCCACTCTCACTGAAGGCGTCGCCGACGTCTGCGGAGTTCGTGAAACCATCGTTACCAATTGCGGCTATCCCACCAGCTGCGAGCAAGTTGCCAGTCCAGGTCGCTCGCCCGCCGTGATCTGCAAGCGTTCCAAGATTGGCGAGAAAAACTGCAGGTCGGGTTCCTGACTTCGTAGCCGCAGCATCCGCCGCATCCCTCATGATCTCGAAAGGCTCGGCCAGACGCTGGCTTGGAAGTGGGTCGCCGATCCGCTCTCCCTCAGCAACAGAAGTTGCCGCTTTCGGTGCAACTTCCAGGACGCTCTCATCTGTTTCTGCCAAATTGGGAAACTCGCTTGTTCCCGTCAAAGCGATCTTGCGCGTCGCAATTTGCTTGTCTCTGTGCTGACGCACCTTGGCAATGCGCTCTTGCACTCCGCCCGCCTTAAAGCTCTCGGCAAGCCCACCTTCACGCTCGATATCTTGAAACTCTAGCCAGGCTGCTGCGCAGAGCTCGTCTGTGATCGCCTCATAGGCGCCCGCTCCAGCAGCTGGATCCGCGACACGCCAAAGATTTGACTCTTCCATCAAGATAGTTTGCGTGTTGCGTGCAACCCTCCGGCCAAACGCATTAGGCAGCCCAAGAGGCAACGTGTAAGGCAGCACCGAAATGCTGTCAGCGCCGCCGATGCTCGCCGCAGCTGTCGCCATCGTGGTGCGCAGCATATTCACAGCCGGATCACGCCGGCTCATCATACGCCACGCAGTTTCGGCGTGAATATCGAAAGGCCGCTGATCGAGATCGGAAGCCTCTTCAACGCGGGCCCAGAGCAGACGGAGCGCCCGCAGTTTGGCAATCGACAGGAACTGGTCAGCGTCAATCGCAACCGTCCAAGACAAACACTTCCTTGCCTCGTCGAGCGATAAGCCGTTTTCCGACAGAGCCCTGAGGTAAGCTACACCCATTGCCAGGCCGGCGGCGAGTTCCTGTGCTTCGGATCCTCCGGCCTCATGAACCGGTCGCATATCACAATTGACAAGTGGGCATTGAAATCCATCAGCCCGAAGCTGACTAACGGTCGACGCCAGATCGCCGGCCCAGTCGGCCTCTGATGCGCCGGTGCGCATCAGACAACCAAGCGGGTCCAACCCAAAATTGATAGACAAGTTCGCCGCGTCGTGCCCACTCGCTTTGACAAACTTGGAAACGACACTTGAACTGGCTGAGCCGCCGTCGCGAGGCTCGACGCGTAAACCGATCATATCGAGCGAGACATTCGCAAGTGCCTGGGTGAGAGCTTCGCTTGATGAGATATCCAGACCATAGCCGGCCGAGCGCATTGAACCAGGCTCAACGACCACGAGTTGATTGGCACCGTTTTCCAGATCCTGTAGTGCGAGTGAATTGGCCTGCTCAGGGTCTGGATGGTCAATCCTTTGCGCAATCCCCCACGGTTGCCCACTGCCGGCTGTCGTAATGGGCTGTGCGGTTGGAGCCTGCTGGTAGAGTGGCTGTAAAGCGATGTTGTCCTGCGTTCGCGAGACGAGCCGCCTCTCGAAATCAGCACCTTTCAGGGCCTTATCGACCAACGCTCGCCACTGAGCATCATCAGCTTGTCCGAAGTCACCATTGAGATAAAGATCTGAGGGCAGCGTACTCATGTTGGATCCGTGTCAGAAACGCAATTGAGATTGCAATAGACCCGAGCAGACGAAAGATCCAGACCGCCAAACGTACCATCTATTGGGTTAAGCGAACGCTGATCAAATCAGCCCAGATTCTACTCATTCTCGGAATAATTGTGCCAGCGTTAACACAATCGACTGAATTTTCCTGTTTAAAAGCAACGATCTCTGTATTTCGTTGCAGCCTTATGTTCAGGTTGTGACCAGATACTTTTAGACGGCAGTGGCTCTCGATGCCCCCCTTGCCGAGCGGAGTGGCGTTATGCACCGCATACTGCTGACAGTACTGAGCACATTCCTGGCGTTCGTGTTTATTGCAGGCGCATCCGCTGACGCCCGCCCACGCACAGTCAAATTCGATCTCGGCTATCCGGCAGGCTCTATCATCGTGATTAACAACGAGCGTGCTCTCTACTACGTCCTGGGCGACGGCAAGGCTATCCGTTATCCCGTCGCGGTCGGCAATCGCAAAGAGCTTTGGACTGGCCGGACATTCGTTTCGATGAAGAAGAAGAACCCGTGGTGGTTTCCGATTGGTGGTGGCCGGCCACATCGCGGCGGGCTTCCAACCAACCCACTCGGAAAACGCGCACTCTATCTCGACTGGTCCTTGCTTCGAATCCACGGCACGCCGTCGCGCGGCTCAATCGGGAGCGCCGTCTCTAACGGTTGCATCCGCATGCTCAACGAAGACGTCATTCACCTCTACGAGAAGGTGCACATCGGCGCGCCGGTTATCGCCGTCAATCGCCGGGCCGAGGCCGGCCGATTTCTCAAACCGCATGTCTCCGGCAAGCTTCCGGCTTACACCCGTAGATCAAAGCGCAGGCGATCTGCCCGCGCGCGTTCCCGACGGTAACTAGGGCTTGTAGCGTCCGCTGGCTTGGCGATGTCACCGCCAACGTGGTCGGGTCATGATGATCGCTACGCGACTAGTTTTTAGGCGAGCCTGATGAGCGAAATTTTCTCGCCTGGTGTCACAACGTCCAATGCAGAAGTATCTCCGCTAACCTTCGCCCAGATATTGCAAGGCCTCATCAATCGGATCTCGTTTGGCTTCGAGATCGGTGTTGGCCCCCATCCGATCATGACGCGGTCATCTTCGCTCCAATAGCAGACGTCTCCAATTGAGGCGTTCAATCTGGCCGTGCGCTCCCGTCCGGCCCGCACAGGGCATTCAAAGTGGATCGAGCCCCCCCAGGTCTCAGCAATTGAGAACAATGGTAAGGCTCGCCAGATCAAGTCTGCTGTGACCGTATCCAAGAGTTGCAACTGCAGCTTGACGCGACCAGCTGTCAGCTGGGCCACCCGCGTCTCCTTCGGCCCCGCGCGTTTTCGGGGCGTTGCCTTTTTAGTTTTGTTTGATGTACGCAGGAGATTAGTCGGCATAACTGGCCCTCAGAGAGGTCTTCACCGCGTCAGCGGCACGCTCACTCGGGACGCCACATGCAATGCTGGCTAGCAGACGCAATCAAAGTCAGTCCGGAGAAGGACCAAATACCAACACCGCATTCAGACCACCGAAGGCGAACGAGTTCGACATCGTGTAGTTAATTGGCATTTCGCGGCTGTTGTTGGGCACGTAATCCAGATCGCAGTCCGGATCGGCCTCATCGAGACCAATCGTCGGTGGAGCGACATTGTCCTGCATCGCTTTAATGCACGCAACGGCTTCAATTCCTCCACCGGCCCCGAGTGGGTGACCATGCATGGACTTGGTGGACGAAATGGGAAGCTTCTCAGCATGCCCGCCAAACACTTCTTTGATCGCGTTGGTTTCGTTTTTGTCGTTGATGGTCGTGGCAGTTCCGTGCGCGTTCAGGTAGTCGATTTCTGTTGGAGGAAGACCAGCGTCTTCGAGTGCAAGGCGCATAGCCTCGCGTGGTCCCTCGACATCCGGGTTGACCATATCCTTGGAGTCCGAGGTCATGCCATATCCACAAAGCTCGGCGAGAATGGTCGCACCACGCCGTTTTGCATGCTCGTACTCTTCAAGCAGGAGTATCCCGGCACCCTCACCGAGCACCGTACCGTTGCGCTTCTTAGCGAACGGGAAAACCCCCTCAGGCGAAAGGACATGAAGCGCCTGCCACGCCTTCATGGTCCCATAGTTGATCACAGACTCTGACGCTCCTGCAATGGCCACATCAACAACGTTGTTGCGAATGTAGTCTCGAGCGAGACCGATCGCGTGCGTCGCAGTCGAACAGGCACTGCACGTTGCGAAAGTAGGACCTTTCACACCGAACTCGATCCCGACGTGAGCCGAAGCGGACGACCCGATGATCCGAAGCAGTGTTAGTGGATGTGTTGCGCGCTTATTCTCAATAAACAGGTCGCGATAGGCCTTTTCATACGTGACGAGACCGCCAGCGCCTGAGCCAATAATGCACGCCGCCCGATAAGGGTCCGTCATCGGGACCTCGATGCCAGACATTTTAACCGCCTCATCCGCGGCCGCTCCAGCGAACCAGGAATAGCGATCAGCATGCATAATGATCTTGTCGCGAGAAAAGTGCTTTAGGCGTGGCTTGGGGTCAAAATCGTGAATCTGAGCAGCGATCTTGATCTTGAGATCTTCCAGCGGAAATCCATCAAGCGGGCTGACACCGCAATCGCCACGCTTAATGCCGGCCCAGAAGTCGTCAACCGTCGATCCAATTGGCGAAACGACGCCCATCCCGGTCACAACGACCCGGCGCATACCTTTATCTGCCATAAGTTCTCTTTTCCTGATGGAGGATGCGCGGAGTAAAGCACGATCTCAGATCAGCAATTCGGGCCAAAGGGCGCCAATTAGGCGCTTGCGCTTGCAGCGTCCTTGCCCGATTCAGCAATCAGAGACTTCACGCGCTCCACAACCGAACCAACGGTCTGGAAATCCTCGGTCGACTCTTCATTGGCATTATATGGGATTTCAATCCCGAACGAATCTTCGATATCAAAAACGATCATCGCAAGATCCAGCGATTCGATCTGAAGATCAGCAAGCGCCGTCGACTCGTTGATGTCATCCCGCGGCTCTTTCATGTGCTTCTTCAGAATTTCAACAATCTTCGTCGCCACGTCGTCCATATTCACTCTCCCATGGTGCCGATCTGGAAGCACCGGACCAAGCTACGTCGTTACTTCGTAGTCCAGGCACTCTTGGTCAACAAGCAAGATCGTCACATAACCGTAAATGACGCGAACGTCCAGTTGGCCTACTGGAACGATGCACTCTGGCAGAACCAGCAAAATTCGTGCCGAGGCCACCGGCCGACGTCATAAAGTCTTCAAATTCCCATTAGCTCGCTATTTGCACAAACAGCAAGCGTCTTTCTCATGCTAGCCTTAAAGCCGGAAACGATGTCTTATTGGTTAACGCATACAACAATCTCGCAGAGCATAGCGCCTCAATGCTCCGTATTGAACGAAAGATAAGCCACGCCAAGGCTTAACAAGGGTGGAGACGTACCATAATGTCACAGGATCCGGCTGCCAATCCCGCGTCAGCAGCAAACGACGTCCCGCACAATAACGGCAACGCAGAGTTTCCATGGCTGGCGCATTATCCACCCAACCTCGACTGGCATCGCCCGTACGAAGCCCGTCCGCTGTATGAGCTGCTGGACAATGCCATCTCGGCGAAGTCCGGCAAGATCTGCACAAATTTTCTCGGCAAGAAACTGACATACGCCGACATCGGACAGCGCGTGAACCATGCAGCTTCCGGCCTTGCAAAACTTGGCATCGGTCGTGGTAGCAAGGTTGGGCTATTTCTGCCGAACTGTCCGACCTTCATCATATTTTACTTTGCCACTCTCAAGCTGGGCGCAACGGTTGTTAACTACAACCCGCTGTATACTCACGAAGAACTGACTTTTCAGGTCGAAAACAGCGAAACCGATATCATGGTTACGTTGGACCTCAAGGTCCTCTTCGACAAGGTCGAAGGCCTGCTAGAAGCCGGCGTCCTGAAGCAGGCGGTCATCGGCGCGTTCCCAAAGCTCCTGCCAGGTGTGAAATCCACACTCTTCAAACTGGTGAAGGGCAAGGAACTCGCCAAACCCCGGCGTTCCAAGGTGATTTCCAAGCTCGTCTTCGAAGAGGATGTCCTGAACAACGACGGCCAGTTCGAGGCAGCGCAGATCGATCCCCTGAACGATGTCGCCGTACTACAGTATACCGGCGGCACCACCGGTCGGCCCAAGGGTGCGATGCTGACCCACGCCAACTTGTATATAAATACTATGCAGGTCATGGACTGGTCAGGCGATCTCACCAAGACTGACCAGAGAGTACTCGGCGCCCTGCCATTCTTTCACGTTTTCGCTATGACCGTGGTGATGAACTTTGCCATCGCATCAGCGTCTGAAATCGTGATCATGCCGCGTTTCGTTCTGGACGACGCCCTCAAGCTGATCAGCACGACCAAACCGACGGTCATGCCGGGCGTGCCGACCATTTTCAACGCCATGATCCATCACCCCAAACTCAAGTCATTTGACCTCTCGTCCCTGCAGTTTTGCTTCGCGGGCGGTGCCGCTCTGCCTTTGGACGTTAAAACCCGCTTCGAAGAGCTGACAGGATGCAAGCTGGTGGAAGGTTATGGTCTGTCCGAGACCTCACCCGTCGCAACCGCCAATCCCTTGCATGGTGCTGTCAAAGAGAATTGTATCGGTCAGCCTATTCCCCAAACGACGATTTCGCTGCGCGACCTCGAAGATCCCAACAAGGAAGTGCCGCTGGGTGAACGCGGCGAAGTTTGTATTCGTGGGCCACAGGTTATGAAAGGGTATTGGAACAACCCGGAAGCAACCGAAAGCGCCTTCGTTGGAGAGTTTTTCCGAACCGGTGATGTCGCCGTGATGGATGACGAAGGCTTCTTCTTTATCGTCGATCGCATCAAGGATCTCATTATCTGCTCCGGTTACAACGTCTATCCGCGGGTAATCGAAGAGGCACTCTACGACCATCCTGACGTCGAAGAGACAACTGTGATCGGCATCAAGGACGACTATCGCGGCGAAGCGCCCAAAGCGTTCGTCAAACTGCGGGAGGGTTCGAGTGTCACGATCGACGATCTGTTCGCGCATCTTGAGCCCAAGATCTCCAAGATCGAAATGCCTTCTCAAATTGAACTTCGCTCAGAACTGCCAAAGACTATGATCGGCAAACTGTCGAAGAAGGAACTGAAAGCCGAAGAAGACGCAAAGTATGAGGCCCAGGCCCAAAACGCTTAGCACCCCAATTGACTCTCAAATGCGGCCAACCCACCGAAAGGATGCAACGGTGATGCCCCGGTTACGCGGCCAGTGCCTCAACAAGACGATCCTCGTTGGGATCTCCCTTGCTCTCGCCTCGACATCGATCCCGGCGACCGCCGCGGCGAACACTTGTCCCGCTGAGTTGCAGAACGCAACGCGTCTTCTGCTCGTCACGACACCGACGTTCAACACGTTCAAAGGTTCGGTAGTTACTTATTCTCGCAACTCCCCGTCGGCAGATTGGAAGCCCAACGGCAGCCGCAAGCCAATCGTCGTAGGTCGCAAGGGTCTTGCCTGGGGCTGGACGGCGGCCAGCTTTGCAAGCCCCGGCGAACCGATGAAACGCGAAGGAGACAAGCGGGCACCGGCCGGCATATTCACCATCGGGCAGCCGTTCGGAACATTTGACAAACAGCTGAAGGGATTTGTCAGGCTGCGCAAGGGCCAGCACTTCTGCGTCGACGACGTCAAATCGAGGCACTATGGCCGGATTGTCCCGCGTAAAACCGCCGGCCGAGGAACCAGCGGAGAAGAGATGGCCAAGATCAGCCTGTACCGCCAAGGTTTGGTTGTGAACTATCCGCCAAACGCCAAGAAGCGTGCAGGTTCGTGTATATTCGTCCACGTCTGGCGCCGCCCCAACAGTCCAACGGTTGGTTGCGTCGCCGCAAGCGCAGCAAACGTTGATCGCATGCAAAGATTTGCGGCTGGCGGAGCAACCGCGATCGCAATTCTCCCAGAGACGGCGCGCGCGCGATTTGGCAACTGCCTGCCGCAGAGCTAGGAGCCAACTTGACGTGCCGGCGGCTAGGCCGCCGCTCGCTCCGTACCTTCCATAATGGCCGCAACACCCATGCCGCCTGCGGTGCAGATCGAAATCAGCCCGCGTGCATCCTTCTGACCATCGAGAAGCTTGGCCAGATTGGCAGCAATGCGCGCGCCAGTTGCGGCGAACGGATGTCCGACCGCAAGAGATGAGCCTTTGACGTTCATCTTGGTTCGATCAATCGATCCCAGCGGTGCATCGCGACCGAGATGTTTGCGACAGTACTCTGCATCTTCCCAGGCTCTGAGTGTCGAAAGAACCTGTGCGGCAAACGCCTCGTGAATCTCGTAGAAATCAAAGTCCTGCAAGCTAAGCCCTGCTCGCTCAAGCATCTTGGAAACCGCAATCGTGGGAGCCATCAATAGACCCTCGCCTGCCACGAAGTTGTTAGCCGCCGTTTGATAGGTCGTGAGGTAAGCCTGGATCGGCAGACCGCGCGCCTTGGCCCAATCCTCTGATGCCAGCAGAACAGCAGCAGCTCCGTCGGTTAGAGGCGTAGAGTTGGCGGCCGACAAGGTCCCACGCTCAGAACGCTCGAATGCATTGCGCAGAGTTGCAAGCTTGTCCGCCTCCATGTCTTCGCGCAGGTTGTTGTCACGGAAAACACCGGCACATGGAACCAAGAGATCGTCCATGTAGCCTTCACGATAGGCCTCAGCAGCCTTGGCATGGCTCTCCATCGCCAATTGATCTTGTTGGTCTCTCGGTATGTGCCACTCCTGCGCCATGAGCTCACAATGCTGTCCCATCGACATGCCGGTGCGTGGCTCGGCAACAGATGGAGGCAACGGCGCCAACTCACGTGCCGAAAGCCCCTTAAACGCACCGATTTTGGACCAAGTCCCCTTGCGCTGCGTCATATCCATCAGGCGCTTTGAAAACTTCTTCGAGAACACGATTGGGGCGTCAGACGTTGTGTCCGAGCCCATTGCGATACCGCTCTCGATCTCACCAGTGGCAATCTTCGACGCAATTCCCATCGCCGCCTGCAAACTCGTGCCGCAGGCCTGCATCATGGTTGTGCCAGGCGTTGTCGGCGCCAGGTCTGACCCGACCACCGCCTCACGCGCCAGGTTCCAGTCCTTGGAGTGCGTGACGACAGCACCACCCACCACGTCATCGATGTGTTGACCCGACAAGTTGTACTTCTCACTAAGGCCATTGAGAGTGGTCGTTAGCATGTCAAGGTTCGACAAATCCGAGTAAAGCGTGTTCGAGCGGCAAAACGGAATGCGCACACCGCCAACAACGGCAACACGGCGGGATGTCTGGTTCATGGGATTTGTCCTTCGCCCCAGAGTGGTTTCCTAAGATGTTTCGATAAACAACTGCACTATTCGGCAGCCTGCAGCGCCTCCTGGCTTCCGCCATTCAAGCCTGCTGCATAGTGCAATGGACCACCGCGGAAAGGCGCAAAACCGGTGCCAAATATGACGCCGCCGTCAACCAGATCAGCAGAGGCAACAACGCCTTCATCGCGACAGCGCTCACACTCGGCAATCAAGGGCGAAACCAACTCACGGCCCAGTTTCTCAAGTTCGTCGTTTGACGCCTCAACCTTCTCTGCTTGGGCCTTACCGTCTTTCCACTGGTAGAAGCCCTCCCCGGTCTTCTTGCCAAGTTTGCCGGCAGCAACAAGCTCCGCCAACTTTGATCCTTCAATGCCACCCTTGAGGATCTCACCGACATGGGCGCAGACATCTAGACCAACGGTATCAGCAAGCTCGATTGGCCCCATCGGCATTCCAAAGACGCGGGCTGCTTCATCAAGTTTGGCCATATCAGCACCGGCCTGGAGCTTCTGGAACGCCTCGAACATATAGGGTGCCAGTACCCGATTGACCAAAAAACCGGGCACGCTTTTCACAATCAGTGGAAACTTGCCGATGGCAGTTACGAAGGCACAACCCTTTTCTGTCTCTTCCTGCCGGCTGCCCGCACCTTTGATCACTTCGACAAGTGGCATCTGAGCAACCGGATTGAAGAAGTGAATCCCAATCAAACGACTTGGGTCCTGCAATGCCGATGCAATATCTTCGATCATGATTGACGACGTATTCGTCGCCAGCACCGCCCCCCGCTTGATGCGTGGTTCCAGTTCGGCAAACAGCTTCTGTTTCACTTCGAGCTTTTCGACAATGGCTTCAATGATTACGTCGGCACGCGACACGCGCTCACCTGTCGGGTCGGCGATCAAACGCGCTTTAGCCGCCTCACGTTCGGCCTTGCTCTTGAACTTGCGCTTCAGCGTTTTGTCCTGTGCTGCAATCCCTTTCTGGATGGCGTCTTCGGACAAGTCTTGCAGCGACACCTGCATCCCGGAGGCCACACACCATCCGGCAATGTCAGCCCCCATGACGCCGGCACCAATCACGTGCACGCGCAATGGCTTGAAATCGAGGTCCTTGGGCGCCTGCGCTTTCATCATTTCCGAGAGCTGGAAAACGCGACGCAGGTTGCGCGACTGTTCGCTCACCATGAGAGGTGCAAACGCCGGTGTCTCCGCGCGCTTGATTGCACTAAAGCTCCCGCCATGACGACGAAACAGTTTGATCAGTTCAAACGGTGCCGGATAATGCGCCTCGCGCACTTTCTTGCGCGTCTCAGCAAGCATCTTGTTGGCGATCTGGCCGCGAACAGGCCATTTGCCCATAACAGCTTTCGCTGTCGATGCTGGCTTTGACTTGCGCTTGCGCAGTATCGCCTTACGCACGGACCATCGCAACTGTTCAGGGCTCGACACCAACTCGTCGATGTAGCCAAGCGCACGACCAACCGTTGCCCGTAACATAGAACCTGTCAGCATGTTCTGCATCGCTGCCACCGGGCCCGCCTGTCGGATGGCACGCGCTGTTCCATTAAAGCCAGGGAAGATGCCCAGCTTCACCTCGGGAAAACCGACACGGGTCGCATCATCACGCGTGGCCACGCGGTAGTGACAGGCAAGCGCCAGCTCCAATCCACCGCCAAGACACGCACCATGGATACCGCAAACAACTGGCACCTTGAGTTTCTCGATCTGATCCAGCATCGCAAGAACCGGCGTGATCCCTTCGATGACTTTTGCTTCAGTATCGAGTTGCTCAAACTCGCGAATATCAGCCCCGACAATGAAGCTGCCGGGTTTACCTGACAGTATTCCCAATCCTCGAACGCCCCTCGCAGGAGCCTCGTTCGTCATCCACTGAATGATCTCATTCAGCTCTTCAAGCGGACGGCGACCCAGTGCGTTGGCGCTCTCACCTTCTCGATCAAAAATCGCCCAGGCAATGTCCTCAAAATCGACGGTAAATCGCCAATCCTTCAAGTCGAGTGGGGTTTGTGTCATGTCAGCGCCTCCAGGAGTCGACCACAGCCAACCCGTTTTTGATCAAGTTCACTCGAAGCCGAGCATAAGCCACCTATTCGGCAGCAACGCCCGCAGCGGTCCGCGAGTTGTGACCAAGGGATACGTAATTTGGCTTGACCTCGGCCGGGTCAAAATGATCAACCGCGATGACCCGGGCAGTGAGTTCGTCGACCTCCCGCAATAAGGTAGCCTCGTCTGCTGTCAGCACATCCTTCTGCACAGCATCGCCGATCCAGTCTTTGCCATGAAAACGCTGGACGGTGCCTTTACGAATCGCTCTTTCCAGTTTTCGCTCAGCTTCTTCGGCCGCGACCACCTTTTCGAGCGTCACTTCAAGCACGCCAGTCGGATCGTTTGGATCTTTGGAGACGAAAATATCCCGGGTCATGCGATCGCGAAACTCACCCGGCTCCAACACCTTGCGAACCACCTTATGGCCGATAGCGTCCGGTGCTGGCTTGTAATGCGTACCAAGTGGGAACACGAGCCATCGCATTAGAATTCGCGCCGGAGCAATGGGGAAGTTGTCAATCGTTCCGCGCAACGCCTGCTGGAAACGATAGAGCCCGTTGCGCGCGACCAGCGCCACTACATCGCGATCGTCGGCCGGGCGACCATCATCTTCAAACCGCTTGAGCGCACAGGCAACGAAATAGAGCTCTGAAAGCGCGTCAGAAAGACGACCGGTCAACTTCTGTTTGACCTTCAATCCACCACCGAGCAATCCGACCGTCAGGTCGGCCACAAGCGCGAAGTTGCGGCTGGCACGCGACAACTGCCGGTACCACATTGCAGTCCCGGCAGACTGAGACGGCACACCGCCGAACATGCCGCCAGTCAAATTGTGGAACAGAGCACCAAACACATTCGACATTGCAAAGCCTACGTGGCCGACAAACGCCTTGTCGAATGCATCGAGCCCGGCCTGCTTGTCTTCGTTTTGGGCTGCCTGGATTTCCTCGAACAGATAGGGATGCGCACGCAATGCCCCTTGCGCGAAGGTGATAAGCGAGCGCGTCAGAATGTTCGCACCTTCAACCGTGATACCGACCGGAACCATCTGATACGCGGATTGCAGATAGTTTGAAGGCCCATCGCAAATACCTCGACCACCGTGCAGGTCCATCGCATCATTGACAGCCTGGCGCAGTTTTTCGGTCGATTGATACTTCATCAGGGCCGAAATCACTGAAGGCTTCTCGCCATTGGAAACCATTGACGATGTCGCCGCACGAGCTGCTTCCAAGGCATAGGCGCTCTCTATAGTCCGTGCGACAGGTTCTTCCAACCCTTCCATCCGGGCAACCGGGAGTCCAAATTGCTTACGGATCCGCCCATACGCCGACATAAAGCGCAGCATCGTCTTGGCGCCTGCCGTCGATGACGAGGGCAAAGAGATCGCTCGACCAGCCGACAAACACTCCATCAACATGCGCCAACCCTGGCCGGCCATATCGGCGCCACCGATAATCCAGTCAATTGGAATGAAGACGTCCTTGCCCCAATTGGGACCATTCGGGAATGCGGCACTTGTCGGCAAATGCCTTCGTCCGATTTCAACACCGGGATGATCGGCCGGAATGATCGCGACGGTAATCCCGACGTGTTCGCCCTGACCAAGATGGCCTTCTGGATCAAACAGCTGAAATGCGAGGCCGACCAATGTCGCCTTCGGTCCCAACGTGATATAGCGCTTGTCCCACGACAAGCGGATACCTAGCGTTTCAACGCCGTTGTGCGAGCCGCGTTCAACAACACCGATATCGCGCATTGTTGCAGCATCGGATCCGGATGTCGGCCCGGTTAGTGAAAAGCAAGGTATCTCCTCGCCTTTCGCCAAGCGGTCGAGATAGTAGCCCTTTTGCTCATCGGTCCCGTACTTTTCGATCAGTTCGCCAGGCCCTAGCGAATTTGGCACCATCACGATTGTTACTGCGTCGGGCGAGCGTGACGAGATCTTGCCCAGGATGAGCGATTGCGCCTGAGCAGAGAAACCAAGCCCTCCGTGTTCCTTGGAAATCAGCATGCCAAGAAAGCCGTGCTTCTTGACAAAGCTCCATATCTCCTCAGGGATCTCCATATCGGTATGACGGATCTGCCAGTCGTCGATCATCTGGCAGAGTTCCTCTGTCGGACCATCAAGAAAGGCTTTTTCCTCGTCAGTCAGCTTGATGGGGCCGACAGCTCGCAACTTGTCCCAGTCCGGCTTTCCGGAAAACAACTCTGCATCGAAGCCAATCGTACCAGCCTCCAACGCCTGCTGCTCAGTCTCAGAAACCTTTGGCAGGACACTGCGCACGATTCCGTATGCCGGTCCTGTCAACACCGCCTTGCGCAGTGCTGGCAACGACAAGACAGCCGCGATAACGGCAGGTATCCAGCCGAGCAAACCAACCGCTGTTAGTTCTGGAAGTGCAAACTGTCCCTGGAAAAGTCCCGCTTGCCAAACGAAGGCCAAGGCACCGAGCCCGACAGCCCAAACCACCAAAGGCGCGCGCCGCATCGCCATAGCAAACACCGCGATCAAACAAATGGCTGCAAAAATCACAACATCCATGGCATCTCTCCCGGCCAACGTATCGAGGCGTATACTTGTCAACTAGGTCGCCGAGACCTGTACGCCAAGCAAAAACGACGGGATTGGAACACTTTCTTGGGATCGTGAACGCATGTGATCCTTGACCGCGCCGCTGCAGGTTCAATTGTTGATTGAACTCCCTGCTCCCAAAACGGAACACATCTTCACAAGTACTCAACTCAATATTGACCATCAATTCACGAAAAACATTTGCGCAATGTTTAGCCGTTACTGCGATAAAAGCCTCTCAAATTGTCAGAAATGCAATATTCAACGAAGTAAAGCAGCGGCGATGAATAGACAAACTCCGATCGCAAGAAACGAGACATCCGTGCCGCTTCCGGCCCGAAGGCACCCGATAATCATTGGCCTGCTGCTGCTACCTGTTTCGATCCTCATAGCAATTGCGGCCAGCGTCTCGGCACAACCTCAGATGGACCCAGCCCTACTTGTCCTTATCGCGATGCTAGGACTTAGCCAGCTCGCCCTGATCAGCCTCGCGTTGCAGCATGTTTTCTCCGCCGAGCTGGTCATGAATGGAGATACCATCACCATAAAAAAGTTCATGAATACCGAAACCTATGCCTGGCGCGATATCGCCAGGATAGACGTGACGCCGGCCACGGGAACGCTCCTCGACAACCCCTTCTGTCCAATGGAACAACGCATCGGTGTCGGACTGGTGATGCACGGGTCAGGAAACACGTCGAAAGAGGTCGCTTCTGACGCAATTATCGCGGCCTGCGATGCCCGTCACACCATCCGGATGATGCAGCTCGCGGAACGAATACAACAATTCCAGCACAGCCTGTCAGCTCCCACCGCACGACGGCAACCGTCAAGAGCAAAGCAAGCGAACCAGAAAACACAGTTTACGTCACGCCAAGCGACGGCAGCGACTCTCTAGGGCAGCTTGGAATGCCGACCAGCTGATCATGGCATTCATCAGAGCATTCGCACTCGACGGGACAACCCCACCGCTGCTAATGACTGGTCATCACAGCAAACACGTCGAGATCGAAGATTGAGGAGGTTCACCATGTCTGACGAACCAACCAGCGCACAGAACGGCCCCTATCAGGTCGAAGTCGAAGAAGGACGCGGTTATTTCTGGTGTGCATGCGGAAAGTCAGCCCGGCAGCCGTTTTGCGATGGCGCACATAAGGGCACGGGAATAGAACCAATCAGGTTCAAGGCTGAAACAACGGGCACAGTAAACTTGTGTGGTTGCAAACAGACAGACGATAGCCCGTTCTGCGACGGCACACACAACATGCTTTAGAGATCCCAGTTTCTTCCAAACTGCCTCAACAGGGTCCGGTTGGATTAGACGACTTCGGCGAACTCGATTCTCAGCCGGTTTTCAATCCAGCCGATCTCCTTCGGCACGGCCTGGCCCGCATCGGCAAACGCACGGATCCGGTCCTGAACAATCTTGACCTTCGTGCTTGGATCGCAGGCCAATTCTACCGCACTAACAAGTCGATGGATTTCCTGGCGCACCTCAGCCGGTGTCATAACTCTCCCCCATGTGCACGCTTCCGTGTCATGAGGCAGAAGTATAAGCGCCTCGAGCTACGTTCGGTTTAAGATGACTAATGGATTTTGATCTTGTCCGTTAAGAAAGTCAGGACTGATGGCCGACCAAAACCTGATAACCGACCTGTCCGGCGTCCGCGTTGGCAACGTTCATGACGAGGAGGTGCTGTCTGGCGTAACCGCGATCGTGTTTGATCGCAGCAACGTCGCTTCTGTCACAATACGCGGCGGCGCCCCGGGCACCCGGGATACCGAGCTTCTCCGCTCAGAAATGTCCGCTCAAGGTGTTGAAGCGGTCCTACTAACCGGAGGGTCTCTTTTCGGACTCGATGCGGCCGGTGGTGCCGTCAACTGCCTTCGGCAGCAAGGCCGCGGACTTCAGATCGGTGGTGTCAATATTCCCATTGCCGTCCAAGCGATAACATTCGACCTGATCAATGGCGGTGACAAAGCCTGGGGACAAAACCCACCCTACTGGCAGATGGGTTGGGACGCTGTTGAAACAGCAAAAGCTGGAGACTTCCCACTGGGCAGCATTGGTGGAGGATTCGGTACGACAACCGCAACGCTCAAAGGTGGCCTTGGATCGGCCAGTGCGATAACGCCAACAGGAATAAAGGTCGGCGCCATCGCCGTCGTCAACTCAGTTGGGACAGCAACGATTGGCAACGGCCCCTTCTTTTGGGCCGGCGCCTACGAGCAGGACCATGAGTTTGGCGGATTGGGATTTCCGCAGCAATTGCCATCGGATGCATTGAGCTTGCGCATCAAGGGCGGCGCTCCGCCCTCGACCACCATCGGTCTCGTAGTAACGGATGCGGTCCTGTCAAAGCCTCAGGCGCAGCGTCTGGCGATCATGGCCGATGACGGCTTGGCCCGTGCAATCAGACCCGCTCATGCCCCAATGGATGGCGACACAGTTTTCGCGGTATCTACGTTGGACAAGCCCTTGGCCGATCCCATCTCACACCTCACAGAGATCGGCTCGGTCGCAGCAGACTGCTTGGCCCGCGCAATTGCACGTGGCGTTTATCATGCCGGCATTCCGTGTCCCGCATACACTGGCCCGCCGGGCTATCACGATGTACACTCACCTTAGTACAGAAATTTCCGTCCAGATTCGCCGCCACCTTCTATCGGCTTGCGAGATGAACAAATTAATTGCTGCTACTCTCATGATGATGTTCTTAGCCGGCCTCCTAGCCTGGCAGACGCATCGTTGGAACATGGTTAGCAGTTGCCAGACATCCGGTGGCGTGTGGGATGGGGCATCCTCCAAATGCCGGCTGGTACCAGCGCGCATCTTCATTGAGCGAGATCTTTTGAAGCGCTCGTAGCAATCCACACGCCGAACAAAAGCCGTGGAAATCCCTGATTCTTTTTACCCCTGACGAACGTCTTCGCGCGTTCTCACCTACGCTTGCCAAAACCACAACTGATTCGCTCGGATAGCACGTAGGACGAACGGCGCAGAGATGAAAAACTTGGGATCCAGTTTGCGACTGGCTAGTTGTCTTATCCTCATTGTTGCGGGGCAGCTTTCAATTGGCGGGCTGCATGCAAATGCGCAGACCAATGTCTTGGAAGAATTGCGCCTCGCAAAAAGCGAAATTGCTGCTCGCAAATTTGGCGCAGCCATTCGGAGACTCGATCAGACCATTAATGCTGGCAAAATGCAGCAGTCAAACATGGCCCGTGCACTCTACTTGAGGGGGCGCGCCAAACACGCTTCAGGCCGCACAGCTGAGGCCATTGCAGATTTGAACTCAGCCATCTGGTTCGGCAAACTGCCCTCCCGCCAGCAAAAGGAAGCGATTGCGCTGCGCCAAAAGGCTTACCAGACGTCAGGCGTAAGTGCGCCCTCGCAGACTTCTTCCGGACTAAGTTCGACCCAGCGTGCAAAAGCCGGGCCGTCCACTGCTGCCGCTCCAATTCTCCCAAGAATTCAAAACCGACCAAACGCCAGTACGCGTCCGGCACAGCATAAAGTGTTCCAACCAATTCATTCAGCAGGCCGCCTTCCGGATGGCCGAAGGAGAAGCACTGCGGCGGCCTCGGCAACAGATCGCAGACAACAGACCTGGCCTGCACAAGCAACCGCCGCTCGGCCGCAACCAAAGCCATTGCCAAGCTGGTCACAAAAGGTCGTCACCGGAACTGTTCGGCCCGTTCAACGATCACAACCGCCAAGCCAGCCAATCCAACGCCGCAAGCCGGCAATCAAAAGGGCTGCTGTTCCGAAGTTTCGGCAGGAAACGGTCGTCACGAGACCGCCTAGAACAGCAGCAGCGCGCACCGGTACACATGTAAAAACTTGGAGCCCGCTGACCCAACAGTATTCATCGCCGCCGCCAAAGACGATACCTCGCCCGACGCCAATTGCCAGGCCGGTAGAGAGCACACCGCCCCCTGCTCGGGTCGCTGTCCAACCACCCTCGCCACCAGCAGCGGCCCCGGCGTCTAGCGCGCCCTATCAAACTGAGGTCGTAAGAGAAACCACAACGGTCGCTCCGCAGCAGCCGGTCAGTCAGAAGCCACCAATCCAGGAAGAACAGCCCGCCGCAACGTCTGCATTGGCATCCATGCTGTTTGGTTCTTCGCCGGCGAGGTCAGACGCGATCTCAGCAGCTGACCGCCTGCAAGCCGAGCGCCGTGCCAGGATTAAGGCGCACAATAAACAGTTCGAGAAGCAATAGCTGACGACCAGTCGCCAGATTTTGGAATGATTGCCCCCAAGACCATTGGGACGAAGCATTCCTAAGCGCTGCCACCCAGGGCTTGCTCAAGATTGGTATTGATCTTGTCGAGGAAGCCCATGGTCGTTAGCCACGACTGATCCGGTCCGATCAGCAGAGCAAGATCCTTGGTCATGTGCCCGGATTCAACCGTATCGACGCAAACCTTCTCAAGCGTCTCTGCAAAGGCCTTCAGCGCGGCGTTGTCATCCAGTTTTGCACGATGCCTGAGGCCACGCGTCCACGCAAAGATTGACGCGATCGAGTTTGTCGATGTCTCCTGGCCATCCTGGTGCTGGCGATAATGCCGGGTCACCGTTCCATGAGCCGCCTCGGCTTCAACGGTTTTGCCATCGGGCGTCAGGAGCACAGAGGTCATCAGCCCCAGGGAACCAAACCCTTGTGCCACCGTGTCTGACTGCACATCGCCATCATAGTTCTTACAGGCCCAGATGTAGCCTCCGCTCCATTTCATGGAGCAGGCCACCATGTCATCGATCAGGCGGTGCTGATACTCGAGGCCTGCCTTTTCGTAATCTGACTTGAACTCGGCCTCATAAATCTCTTCAAAGATCTCTTTGAAGCGGCCATCGTACTGTTTAAGGATCGTGTTTTTTGTCGATAGATAAACAGGGTAGTTCCGCCCTAAGCCGTAGTTGAAGGTCGCGCGGGCAAAATCGCGGATCGAGTCATCGAGATTGTACATCGCCATCGCGACGCCGCCAGTCGGTGCCTCAAACACGGGGTGTTCGATGACTTCGCCGTCCTCACCTTCGAACTTGATGGACAATTTCCCAGCTCCAGGAAATTTGAAGTCTGTCGCCCGATACTGATCACCAAAAGCATGGCGACCGATGACAATTGGCTGCGTCCACCCAGGAACCAGGCGCGGGACGTTGCGGCAAATGATAGGCTCTCGGAAGATAACACCGCCGATAATGTTGCGGATCGTCCCGTTCGGGGAACGCCACATCTTCTTGAGCTTGAACTCTTCAACCCGCCCTTCATCCGGCGTAATCGTGGCGCACTTCACGCCAACGCCATGTTTTTTGATCGCCTCAGCTGCGTCAATCGTGACCTGATCGTCAGTTTTGTCACGGTTCTCCATACCTAAATCATAATATTCGAGATTGATGTCGAGGTAGGGATGGATCAGTTTGTCTTTGATGAACTGCCAGATGATCCGTGTCATCTCATCGCCGTCCAATTCGACGACCGTGCCAGAAACCTTGATTTTCGACATGTTTTGCAATCCATGCTTGAGCGAGCCAGAAGGCTCATTGGAAGTCCACTGGCAGAACCGTGCCGCACGCGGTGCAACTGTCCAACCGCGCCATCAGCTGCCAAATTTGTCAGTGGCCTACCACGCTCGGTGCGCGTTGTGGAGAGAAACATGAGATGGCGCCAACAGGAAGGCCCGGCACGCCGAGGACGCAGGTGGAGCTCACGCGCAAAACGCTTCCTCACTCGGCTTTCGCTGCGTGACCAACGCTTTCGTCGCATCGTGCTCAACTATTTGTTTTCCAACTACATTGCGGAACAAACGCTGTGCCTGGTCAACTTCGATGATCACGAGATCTTTGTCGATCCTCGCGACGACAAAATTGCGTTCACCTTGCTCTCTGGTCGAGCCTGGCAGCGCGGAGACCTGGAAGCCGCCATGGCACTCGCCTCGACTCACGGCCGGCTTCCCCGCGGCAAGGTGTTTGTTGATGTCGGAGCAAACATCGGGGCCATGACACTGTACGCCATGTTGAGTGGCCAATTCTCCCACGCTGTCGCCATCGAACCGGATCGCCACAACAGATCAATCCTGGAACGTAACATTGCAACCAATGGGCTCTCGGAGAAGGTGACCATCGCGGCGACAGCAGCAAGCTTCGCGAGCGGAGAAATGCCATTATACCGGGATGAGAAAAACCGCGGTGCACACTCACTCGAAGAGGGATTTGTCATGACCCCTTCAACGGCAGAAGTGGTCAGTGTCGACAAACTCGATCAGATCCTGAAGAACAATGGGATTGCGCCAGGTGATGTTGGCTTCATGAAGATTGACGTTGAAGGTCACGAACAAAGCGTTCTCCACGGTGCCACCGATGTCTTGGGCCATGCGCCGCCAATTATGCTGGAGGCCACCTTTGATGTCTCGACACAAGCCGCTGGGCTGATGGATTACCACGCCATTACCACGCACTTGCAAGGTGGCTATCAGACTTGCGCTCAAATCGATGATCGACAGCCCGGCACCAACCTTCCTGTGGCTTACCGACTTGAAGAGTTCGCGCCTTCATCAATACAGCATGAACTTCTGTTCTTTTGAGCTAACAACCAGGACAACCCGTGAGCGAACTCATTGAAGTCGTAGGCTCCGAGCCGCGCCTAAAGCAGCAAGACACGGCCATTGCCGAAATAATCTACGCAGCACACGAGAACGGTGTCGAAAGCGTTTTGTCTGCCGATGCCGCATCAGGGGACAGTCGCGGCCTCACGGCCGAAGAATTTGAGAAAGTGCTGATCTATTGCGCGGAGCAGCAGTGTCGCCAGGATCGTGCAGCGTGCCGAACATGCAGACGACACACTGAAACAAATGGGCTTGAGAGCCTCGATCAATACCTCCAGCAGTTCGCAACAATACACTGCAAAGATACCAACATCACGCTCCAAGGTCCCGGACAAGGCACTTTGGAGATTTCAAGCCTGGAGCAGCATGCACAGCGCTGGGCGGGCGAGGAGTACTGGTTCTGGGCACGCCGCGTTCTGCGAAAACTTCGTTACGGCGTACGACAAGTTGATGATCTCATTGGACCATCAGAAGCCGGCTCCCTGCCGCCAGCAGTGATACTCGTCGAGCCACAGATCCCCGAAAACATTGGTATGGTTGCCCGCGCCATGGGGAACTTTGGCCTCGACGATCTGAGAGTCGTCAGCCCCCGTGACGGTTGGCCAAGTGAAAAGGCAAGGGCCGTTGCCTCCGGCGCAGCAGCCATTATCGACAATGCCTCCCTCCATGATGAAGTTGGCTCGGCGATTAAGGATCTAAACTGGGTTGCAGCCACCACCGCACGCCAGCGAGACATGCGTAAACCAGTGATGCCTCCTCAGGACGCTGCCCACACGATCACGACTTCCTCAGTCGGTGGAGAAAGGTGTGGCATATTGTTCGGCAGAGAGCGCAATGGTCTGACGACAGATGAGGTTGCTCTTGCCGATGCTATCCTCATGATTCCTATAAACAATCGTTTTGCATCACTAAACTTGGCGCAATCCGTTCTGTTAATCGGCTATGAGTGGCTCAAAGCAACGGGTTCGGCCAGCTTAGGTCGCGTAACAAACAATGAAAGCCCGGTCGAAACCGGCGTAAACCTAGGCAAAAACCGGCGGGCAACCAAGCAGGAACTCCTTGGCCTGTTTGAACATTTGGAAGGCGAACTTGAGAAAAAGGGCTTCTTTACACCGTCGCATCGTCGCCACGTTGTGGTACGAAACATCCGCACGATGCTTTCGCGCATGGACGCGACAGATCAGGAAGTGCGAACATTGCGTGGCATTGTCGCCACGTTAGTTCGCACGAGAGACACAGGCTAATTCACCTCTCGTCGGGCGCCATGATTATGCCCTTTTTGGGTCCGACGACGCGTCGTTAAATACACAGATGGGATAGGCAACACACCTGGGGCACATTGTGGTGCTGGATTGCCTATGAAGGAAGGCGAATAGGGGCTTAGCAAATGCGAAAACCGACCGCAGCAGGGATTACCCTCAGTCTTGGCGCAGCAGCGTTCTTGGCCGTCAGTGCATCTCAAAGTGCTGCGCAGGAGCTCAGTGAACGGTCAGTCAAGACGATCATGAACTACGCCTGGAGCTACACGCCTGACAAGTTTACACCACCGAGTGGCAAGACGGTCTTCATCGACAAGAAGAACCGCGATAAAATGACGATCCCGGTCGATAAAGGCCGTGAGGTGATAAAAGTCGCCCGACTGACAGCTCACGCTCAGATCTGTGATCTCCGCGAAGATCAGGTCAAGAACTATCGTTCTTTGATGTTGCGTGAGCAGAAGTCCGATAAATGGACCCCGCAACAGATGGTATACATCAACCAGCTGCACCTCACCACGGTGATGATGCTGGTTGGAAAGCTGCAAATCGTGAAGAACAAGGGTGACGGCGACAAAAAGGTGGTCGTGAAAGACGGCAAGGCTGCCGCCAAGACTTGCACTGAGGAGCAGCGCAAAAAGGTCAAGGAACTGATCACAACCTACGTATCGACCGGCCCTGCCCTTGCCTCAGCCGCTGGTAAGGCCGTGAAAAGCCAGTAGCGCCCAAAGCAGGATCGACACGCGTGTGCTGGCATACAAAGCGTTGACTTAGGCCATAATCTTCAGTATGAAACCGGTGCTCGGGCCCCTTGTGGGCCCGTGTTTTATTTGCGCACCCGCGGTACGAGCCATTAGGTTCGCGACCTGTCAGCTCCCATAGGGAGACGAGGAGGGGGCGCTCCATCCTAACAATGCATGAACCTGCATGGAGTGCCAGAATGTCAAAGCGCATCAGCGCCAAGCACAAAATTGATCGCCGTCTCGGCGAGAACATTTGGGGTCGTCCCAAGAGCCCTATTAACAAGCGTGAGAACCGCCCTGGTCAGCATGGTGATCGCCGCGGCGGCAAACTGTCTGACTTCGGTCAGCAGCTGCGCGCCAAGCAAAAGCTGAAGGGCTATTACGGCAACATTAACGAGCGCCACTTTCGCCGCCTTTACGCTGAAGCCGTGCGCCTAAAGGGCTCTACATCCGAGCACCTCATCGGTCTCCTCGAGCGCCGACTTGACGCCGTCGTGTATCGAGCAAAATTCGTTCCGACCGTGTTTGCAGCACGCCAGTTCATTTCTCACGGACACGTCAGAGTAAATGGCAAACGTGTAAACGTGGCCAGTTTCCGCTGCAGGGTCGGAGATGTCATCGAGATCCGTGAGAAATCACGCGAGATCGCTATGGTTCTCGAAGCATCGAAGAGCCCAGAGCGTGACGTTCCAGATTATCTCGAAGTCGACCACGGCAAGATGGTCGCAACGTTCCAGCGGATCCCGGCACTGGCCGACGTTCCCTTCCCTGTGATCATGGAACCGAACCTCGTCGTCGAATTCTATTCGCGATAATCTGCATCGCGACCCAAACGACAAACAGTTGAAAAGGCTGGCCGCTGCGCCAGCCTTTTTCGTATGAGCAGCAACGCGTGTTTCCACTCAGGCTATTGCAGTCGCTTAAGAAACCACCCAAGGCGCATCAAGCCTTCTGGCCAGGGCCCATGTCCTGAAGAAACATCCAATTGCCCGGCATCACCTGCATCGACCAGGTGAGAGCCCCACGCGAGCGCCAATTCGCTGGCTTTGTCATAACTGCATCTGGGATCAGTCCGCGACGCAACAACGAGCGACGGGAAAGGCAACGGGGCATTCGTTATTGCCGTCTCGGACAGCTTTGCCTGTTCATAGTCTTCTATCATCTTGAGATTAGGCGGCGCGACGAGTAGTGCCCCCTTTATGCCGTCCGCTCCGTCGGCCGCGTGCATCACAATAGCAGCTACCCCACTGTGATAGCCAACGAGGACAACCGGACGCTCAGCCTGTGAAACAGCCTCAGAAACTCGACTTTTGGTGCGAAGACGGCCTTCCTCTCCACCAGGTGGTCCAATATCGACGAGCACGCCGGTCTTGAGATTCCGCGCCCAGCGCCCCACCCAGTGATCGTCACTGACGGAGCGGCCTTCAACGCACAAAAGCAGATCTACATCCGAAGTTCGCATATGATAAAACTAGCCGATCTCAATCAATCTGTCACAAGCCGGCACTGAAAGAGGGCATCAGATGAAGCTCCATGTAACTTCGACATCTCCATACGCGAGGTTCGCCCGCATTGCAGCAATTGAACACTCACTGATGGATCAGATCGAAGTGATCCCTGCCCAGACGCGTCAGGTCGGTAGTCCGTACTACGACATAAATCCCTCGGGCCGCGTCCCCTGTCTGATCCTTGCTGACGGCACCATATTCGAAGAGTCGTATTTAATCTGTCGCTATTTCGATTCAATTGGGCATGGACCGCAACTGGTCTGGCCAGCTGAAACCCATAACTGGCAATACGGCCAGCTTGTTGCATTAACGCGCAGCTTTCTGGATGGCATTGCGGTCCTGGGTCGTGAAGTCCGACGGCCAGAAAATGAGCAATCTCCTACAATCGTTGTTCACGAGAGAGCTCGTGCGGAGAGATTGGCGGACATACTCGAGACTAAGCTTCAGACCGAGACGATGACTGGTCCGTTTAACCTGGCTCAAATGATTTTGATGGGCGCGATAGATTCCGGTAGCCGCTACTTCGACTGGACTGCTACGGACAATCGCCCCGGGCTCAAACGATGGGCGGAGCAGTTGCGGACGCGCACATCAATAGCAACGACTTCTCCGTTCGACCCACTCTAACCGTATGAGGTGACCCTGCGCTTCGTTCGACAGGCAATAGGATCTAGTTACCATAAAGCGATCCAAAGAAACGCTGTGAAGAATTCCCGCCGCCTGATGAACTATTGCCTGCCGTGCGCCTGTTTCTCAACTTCTTGCTCTTGCCCCTATTTCGGCTCGACCGCGCAACAATAGATCTCGACAGACGCGGACAGCGCACACTGCCGACATCTCGCAACGGTTGGCTTTTTGCATTGCAAAGTGGATGAACCTCTTTGCCCTGTTCTCCCCCAGCATCCTCAAAACAGTAAACACCGTGGCCCTGCGAATTCATTTTGAAGCGCACGCCGCGAGCACCACTAGCCTTATGATCAAGCTCGTTTGCCAGGCCATTCAGGACCGCAATACGCTTAGCCGCAGCGGCGGGTGTGACCGGCTCGGCCATGGCATGCATGCGTGTCAGAGGAATAGCCTCGATAGCCGAGGCACTGAACCGCTTACCTTCATTACGAGTGAGGTGAACACGCATGATTAAGCCAAAATCTCGGCATCGGCCGAACTTGGCCATATCTTGCATGCCCAGATGCAGAAGATTACCGAGGCCATAGAGAACCAATCGCCGGCCAACGCGCTGCACGCCTGCAGCAACGTGTGCGTGATGCCCAACAACAAGATCAACTTCGTGCTTGATGACCGCATCGTCACGAAGCTTGCGGACGTCGAGCGATGATGGTCGGATACTCAACTCGCGACCATAGTGCGCAGAGAGAACCTTGTAGTCGGCCTTAGCTGCTGCAAGCTCCGAAAGCGTCTCAGAGAAATCAGCATTCGAACGATAGGAAGGCTGGCCTATTCGTCGACCATCGCGACCAGGCTGAACACCACCAATCCCGAGCGCAGAGACTGCAACGGTCGCCCCCTTGATCTTGATGAATGACGGCGCAATAGCCGCGCTTTGCCCAGCCGCCAATCCAGGGAACGCCAATAGGCCCGCTGGTCTGAGACCTTCCAAGTGGCGTAGCGTTTCACGCATACCCCTCTGTCCGAAGTCCCTCGAATGATTGTTAGCCGTTGAAAAGACATTGAAACCGATATCAACCAGATGACGAGCACCTTGGGCATGCATTTGAAACGTGAAGAGCTTGTCTGCCGGCGACAGTTTCCGCTTATCCGTTACCACTGTCTCAAGATTGGCAAAATTGATATCGCCGCTCAGAAGCGGCTTGATGCCAGTTGTGAGGCTTGGCCAAGGAATGCGTTTTCCGTGCCGATACCCACCGATCGGACTGACGGGCTGACCACCACCACCAAGTCCAAGATCGCCGCCTAGGACAATCACCAGGGAGCCATCCTTGGATGACGTTCCAGACGCGCCCTCAGCCATTGCCAGGTCGGCGACCACAGCGGCACCAACTAAACTCAAACACCAAACGTAACGTGACAGCATCTAACGCCCCATTCCCAGCCCCAGGAGAACAGTAGCGCAGCGCGTAGCTTTTCGCGAAAACTAATTGAAGTCGTTCGAAATTGTCTCGTTAAGCGCCGAAGACACGCCTGAAGATCGTGTCCACATGCTTGGTATGGTGCGCCATATCAAACATGTCATCAAGCTGGTCAGAGGAAAGGTACTTCGCGATTTCAGGATCTGATTTGAGCTCGCTCAAAAAGTCCTTGCCGTGATCCCAGGTCTTCATCGCATTGACCTGAACCATCCGATACGCGCCTTCACGGTCCACGCCGGCCTGTGTCAAAGCAAGAAGTACCCGCTGGGAATTGTGCAGACCACCGAGCTTATCGAGATTGGCTTGCATGCGTTCGGGATAGACAACCAGCTTCTCAATGACGCCAGCCATCCGTCCAAGAGCAAAGTCGAGCGTGACGGTTGCATCAGGACCGATCATGCGCTCAACGGAAGAGTGCGAGATATCGCGCTCATGCCATAGCGCTACGTTCTCCATCGCAGGCATGGCGTAGGACCGCACCATGCGTGCCAGACCGGTAAGGTTTTCAGTCAGCACAGGGTTGCGCTTATGCGGCATAGCCGACGAACCCTTTTGACCTGGAGAGAAGTACTCCTCGGCTTCTAGGACTTCTGTCCGCTGCAGGTGACGAATTTCGGTCGCGAGACGCTCGATCGACGAGGCAATGACGGCAAGTGTCGCAAAATACATTGCGTGCCGGTCACGTGGGATAACCTGCGTCGAGACCGGCTCAACCGCCAATCCCATCTGCTCGCCAACATAAGCTTCGATGCTAGGCTCGATATTCGCAAAGGTTCCAACCGCACCCGAAAGAGCACATGTCGCTACCTCTGACCGAGCTGCAACAAGGCGTTCTTTGGCCCGTTCGAACTCAGCATAGGCGAAAGCTAGCTTGACCCCGAAGGTCGTTGGCTCTGCGTGGATGCCATGGCTGCGCCCGATCGTGATGGTGTCTTTATGCTCATGGGCGCGTGACTTCAGCGCTGCCAGCACTCGGTCAAGGTCGTCGAGGAGAATGTCGGTCGCTCGAACCAATTGCACGTTGAAACAAGTATCGAGCACATCAGATGACGTCATACCCTGGTGAACAAATCGGGCATCAGGCCCGACGTGCTCCGCCAGATGCGTCAGGAAGGCAATAACATCGTGTTTGACTTCCGCTTCAATGGCGTCAATTCGCGCAACGTCAAATTCAGCTGCCTGCCCTTTTTCCCATATGGTCTCAGCTGAACTTTTTGGGATGACACCCAAATTCGCCATGGCTGTTGCGGCATGCGCCTCAATCTCGAACCAAATGCGGAACTTGGTCTCCGGGCTCCAGATTTCAGCCATCTGCGGGCGACTATAGCGCGGGATCATAAGGCAATTTCTCCTGGCAGGACGGCAACCATTCGCGCAAGCTTGGGATTGCCGAACAACGGATTGCACGATATGGCGGTTTATCAGCCTTGGCATCTTGCTTCAATCGGCTGGGACAATGCTGCTGGGGACGGACATCAGTGCCTATTCAAGACCGGGAATGAGTGAAGATGAAATTTGACTGCATTGTCCTGGGCGCCGGCATGGTCGGTGTGTCGACTGCACTTCATCTGCAACAGCGTGGTCGCAATGTTGCACTTGTCGATCGCAGACCGGCCGCGGAAGAGACCTCCTACGGCAATGCCGGGCTTATTCAGTGCGAAGGTGTGGTGCCTTATCCCTTCCCGCGCAATATACGCAAGGTGTTCAATTACGCCCTGAACCAGACAACAGAAGCCCATCTGCACTACAGCGCTCTGCCAAGTCTGGCATCCTGGCTCTATGCCTATTGGCGCCATGGCACTGAGGAAAAGATCGCTCAGACATCGCGCGCTGCATTGCCACTGATCAATAACTGCCTCGCTGAACACGAAGCATTGATGCTGGAAGCTGGCATTGAAGGTATGTTGCGCAGCACCGGCTATCTCCGTGTTTACCGGAAACAAGAGAGTTTCGATGCTGATGTGGCAGCCATGGAAGAAGAGCGTCAGCTCTATGGCGTCAACTATGAGGCATTGGATCCATCCAAACTCAAAGAGCTGGAACCTCATCTCTCCAGCGATTTTGCCGGCGGCATGCATCTCACCGACCCGGCGAGCGTCGCTGACCCGAGCGCAGTCGGCAAGGCTTACGCCGAACTCTTCACCTCGAAAGGTGGTGCGTTTCTCACAGGAGACGCAGACACCCTGGAAGCGATCGAAGGAGGCTGGCAGGTACAAAACGTTGAAGGGCCGATCACTGCCCGGGATTGCGTGATTGCACTTGGGCCCTGGTCAGCTGAATTACTAGCTCGCCTTGATCTCCGTGTACCGTTGGCCTCCAAACGCGGCTACCACATGCACTACGGCGCAAAGGGCAACGCCACTCTCGGCCGCCCTGTGCTTGATACCGATTACGGTTTCGTTCTGGCACCCATGAGCAAGGGCATTCGATTGACAACGGGTGCCGAATTTGCCCGCCATAATGCCCCGCCAACGCCACGGCAGCTTGAACAAACCGAGCCGATCGCCAAGCAGATCTTCCCGCTGGCGGACCGGGCCGAGCCCAAACCATGGCTTGGTCGGCGCCCATGCCTGCCAGACATGCTTGCAATGATTGGCGGAGTTCCCGGCAAGCCGGGTCTCTGGGCCAACTTCGGCCACCATCATCTTGGTTTCACGCTTGGCCCTGTCACCGGCCGGCTCTTGGCCGAGATCATCACACAGCAGCCAACATTCTGCGACATCCATCCATATCGAGTTGATAGATTTTGAGAGTTTAGCGCTCTGAAGGACATCGCCCCTGTCGAGTAGAGCGTGAAAGGGACGACCAAATGGTACGCTATAGGCAGCAACCGGCCGAAGAGCTTCAGGACCTGATGACCTCGGTAACCGACTACGCTGACACCACCACCGAGATTCAATCACAGTCCAAGAATGCAGCGCCTGAGGAAAGCAAAATGACGGCCCGACTGACGACCCTCGTATCGATTATCGCTCTACTGTTTTCGGGCTACAGTTTCTATGAGACAGTGTTGAAGCAGGCGAGCCTGCGGCTCTACCAGCCGCCGCTAATTCATATGTTCCGGCAGGGGTTTCGCGACGTACTGGCGATACCCATTACCATCTCGAACGATGGTGCGCGACGTGGAACAATCTTGTCATTTGATCTTGAGGTGAAGCACATCAAGACCGGCAAAACCGTGAAGTTTCAGAACTTGCATTTCGGCGCTTCTCCGAAAGCGGAAACCAAGCTCTTTAATCCCATCACCGTCGCGGGTCGCAGCTCCTACAGTGGCGTAGTACTGTTCCACGCGCTTGAAACGGGTGCTTTCATGGAAACAACCGGCGCAGTCGAGCTGCCGCTTCAGTTTAAGATGTCGATGAACGTGGACAGCTCAGGTGACTGGCTCGATCAGCTCAATCCGGCACGCAGCAAGACACTCATCTTCGACATGAAGGCAAGTTACGTTGAGGGCTTCCGAAATATGGAAAGCGGTCGACCGACCTGGCTGCATGACGAACGCTGGCATGCATCGAAAGCCAAGACCAAAGCAAAATCCAATTAGAGAGTCTGCTCAGCAGATCTACTTTTTATCATTTTCCAAGCTCTGCTGCCTGTGGCGCGCCGAACCGCGGCCGGCCTGTCCAGCGTAACCTGGACCACCATCAGAGCCTTGGAGTGTATGGCGGAGTTCATCTCGCTTGCCATGGATCGATGCAATCACCAGCCCAGTGGGAACGCCCAATCCAACCAGTGAGGCTTCTGCCAACTGCAAGCTTGCTTCTATGGTTTCGGGCACAGCGTCAGTCGCCCCCAGATCATAGAGGTTGCGCGCATGCTCAGCATCACGTGCGCGTGCCACAATCACGATATTGGGGTTCACCTTGCGCACCTCGCGCACGATGTCTTCAACTGCCGACGGGGCATTGATCGTCACTAAGACAGCGTCAGCCTGCTGTATCCCACTTTGGCGCAGGAAGTAGTCGCTGCGGGCATCTCCGTAATAGACCGGTCGTCCGCGTTGCCGCCAAGGCGTGACATTGGAGGGATTGTGCTCAATCGCAAGATGCGAAACCCCATGCTCCTCCAGCATCTCTGACAGCAGGCGACCCACTCTTCCGAACCCGATGATCAGGGCGCGTGGAGCCATTTCGACCGTCGGCTGCACGAGAAGCTCAGGCGCCACTTGTTCGCGGCGTTGGAGATGGCCCGCAATAGCCCGTCCAAGGATATCGAGCAGAGGGATCAACAACATCGACAGCGTCGCAATTGCGAAAATGATCGCGGCAAGATCCGGCGCAACAACGCCAGCAGTCATTGCAAGTCCGACAATGATAAACGCGAACTCGCCTCCGGAGCCCAGCAGCAGCGCAACTTCGGCATTGGCGGACGTAGCTATGCTGAATGCCCGCAGCAACGGCAAGAGCAGGAAGGCCTTCAGGCCAATCAAGCCGATCGTACCAAGGAGGATCTGTGACGGCTCCGAGGCCACGATACGCGTATCAAGGTTCATTCCGACTGTGAAAAAGAAAACGCCAAGCAGTAGGCCTTTGACAGGCTCCACTGTGGCTTGAATGGCCCGGCGAAACTCTGTTTCAGCCAGCAGCAAACCTGCAACAAAGGCACCAAGCGCCATAGAGAGTCCGGCCACCGCGGTCGCCAGACCACTGGCCACGATCACCAGTAGCGTTGCGGCGACGAACAGCTCCTGACTTTCAGAAGCAGCAACATTTCGAAACAGGGGCCTAAGGACCAACCAGCCAACGCCAGCAACGGCGACCAGAGCCAACACAGCCTGCACCAAAGCCGTCATAACGCCTTCAAAGACAGAGACGCCGTTGTTTCCTGCGAGCAGCGTGACCAACAAAAACAGCGGCACAACGGCCAGGTCCTGCATCAGCAGGATAGAAAACGACGTCCGCCCCGTCGTTGTTGCCAATCGCTGTTGTTGTGACAGAAGCTCGATCACAATCGCAGTCGACGACAGCGCCAAACTGAAGCCGATGAGGACAGCCGGCGCAGTTTCGACACCAAGTGCCAGACAGATGCCACCAATGGCTACAGCCGAGATCAGGATCTGCAAACTGCCGAGCCCAAAGACCAGCCGACGCATGGTTACGAGGCGTTGAAAGGACAGTTCCAGACCAATCAAGAACAACAGGAAAACAACGCCGAGCTCACCAGCAAACTCCAGATTGTTATCCGGCGGAATGGTCAGCCACTTCAGGACTTCATTACCCGGCGCCAGCAACGCGATACCGTTCGGGCCGAGAATGACTCCGGCAGCAAGATAAGCAATGACAGGGCTAAACTTGAGCCGACGAACGATCGGAACAACCACGGCAGCTGTCGTAAGCACAATGAGAGCGTCCCGATAGACCGCGACGTCTGCCTCACCTGCCATTGCTTACTCCAGCTCCATCAACTCGCCGATCAAACAGTCAGCAGCCACACCAGCCTTAGCCAGCTATGGCGGCCTCGATTGCCTTGATGGCATCGGCTGCTTTCGATCCATCCGGGCCACCCGCCTGCGCCATATCCGGGCGGCCACCACCACCCTTACCACCGAGCACAGCAGAACCAGCGCGAACCAGATCAACAGCACTGAAGCGGTCCGTCAGGTCAGATGTGACCCCTACGGCAATGCCTGCTTTTCCATCCTCGGTCACGCCGACGATCGCCACGATGCCAGAGCCAACCTGCTCTTTGCCGTTATCAACGAGTCCACGCAAATCCTTCGGATTGAGCCCTTCGACGGAACGCGCAAAGAGCTTGGTGCCCGAGATTTCACTGATAGCATTGTCGGCAGAGCCCGTTGAAGCGCCACCGCCCATTGCGAGCTGCCGCTTGGCCTCGCTTAATTGCCGCTCAAGCTGCTTGCGCTCTTCCGCCAGCGCCGAAACACGTTCGATCACATCTTCCGGTTTGGTGCGCAGCATGCCCGCTAACTCCCGCATACGCGCATCCTGTGCTGCCAGATATTGACGCGCACCATCCGCTGTCAGGGCCTCAATCCGCCGGACCCCGGCTGCCGATGCCGTCTCGGCAACCAGACGGATTACACCGATATCTCCGGTGCGGCCGACGTGCGTGCCACCACAAAGTTCAACTGACCAAGCCTTATTGGCCTTCGAACCTTGGTCATCAATGCCCATCGAAACGACGCGGACTTCATCGCCATACTTTTCACCGAACAAAGCCATGGCACCCGTCTCGATAGCATCGTCATAGGCCATCAAACGGGTTTCGACAGGGGCGTTCTGCGCCACGATCGCATTCGCAATCTGCTCAACACGCGCCACCTCCGCATCGTCCATTGGTTTGGGATGCGAGAAGTCAAATCGCAACCGGTCCGGCGACACGAGCGAACCCTTCTGGGCAACGTGATCGCCCAGTACTTCACGTAGCGCCTCGTGTATCAGGTGTGTAGCGGAGTGATTGGAACGCGTAGCGCTGCGCCGCTCGTGGTCCACTTCAAGCTCTACGGCATCTGCCAATTGAAAGGTACCAGCCGATACTTTGCCAGAGTGGACAAACAGATCACCCAGTTTCTTCTGCGTATCAGTGACTTCGAACATGGCACCATCAGCGCCACGAATAATCCCTTGATCACCAACCTGACCACCACTCTCCCCATAGAACGGCGTTTGATTGACAACCAGCGAAGCTTCATCACCCTTTTTGAGTTTCTTCACTTCCTTGCCGGCCTTCACCAGCGCGCGGATTTCACCCTCCGCCGCCTCGGTGTCATAGCCAAGGAACTCGGTGGCACCTTCGCGCTCCCGAACATCAAACCAAATGGTCTCAGTCGCACTATCGCCTGATCCCTTCCATGCGGCACGCGCATCAGCCTTCTGCTTTTCCATGGCCGCATTAAAGGCATCGGTATCGACTGTGATGTCGCGCGCTCTCAGAGCATCCTGCGTTAGATCGAGCGGGAAGCCGTAGGTATCATAGAGCCGGAAGGCCACGTCGCCGGAAAACACATCTCCACTCTTCAATGCGCCACTCTCGTCGTTCAATAGCCCAAGTCCACGATCCAACGTCTTACGGAACCGTGTCTCTTCCAATTTGAGCGTCTCGGTGATCAGCGACTGCGCACGGACGAGCTCAGGATAAGCTTCTCCCATTTGGCGCACCAAGGCGCTGACGAGGCGGTGCATGAGCGGTTCTTGTGCACCAAGCAAGCGTGCGTGCCGCATCGCCCGACGCATTATACGGCGCAGGACGTAACCGCGCCCTTCGTTAGAGGGCAAAACGCCATCCGCGATCAGGAAACTACTGGCCCGCAAATGATCTGCGATCACCTTATGGCTCGGTGCTTGATCGCCCACAGCTTCGACGCCGGTCGCTTCAACCGAAGCCGCAATCAGCGCCTTGAAGAGATCCGTCTCATAGTTGTCGTTCGTGCCTTGAAGAAGCGCAGCAATACGCTCAAGGCCCATACCGGTATCGATTGACGGCTTTGGCAAATCCACGCGTTGATCCGGCGTGACCTGCTCATATTGCATGAAGACCAGGTTCCAGATCTCAATGAAGCGGTCGCCATCTTCCTCCGGCGAACCCGGAGGGCCGCCCCAGATGTGATCACCATGGTCGTAGAAGATCTCAGAGCACGGGCCACATGGTCCGGTATCACCCATAGCCCAGAAGTTGTCCGATGTTGGAATGCGGATGATCTTCTCGTCCGCAAAGCCGGTGAGCTTCTTCCATATATCGAAGGCTTGGTCATCCTCGGAATAGACTGTGACCAGAAGCTTATCCGGATTGAGGCCAAAATCCTTGGTCACCAAATTCCAAGCGAGTTCGATGGCCTCGTCCTTGAAGTAGTCGCCAAAGGAAAAATTGCCCAACATCTCAAAGAATGTGTGGTGGCGCGCCGTGTATCCGACGTTGTCGAGATCGTTGTGCTTGCCACCCGCACGCACGCACTTTTGCGATGTGACGGCTCTATTGTAGGGGCGCTGCTCCTGGCCGGTGAATACGTTCTTGAACTGCACCATGCCGGCGTTCGTGAACATCAGGGTTGGGTCATTGCGCGGCACCAGAGGCGAGGACGCCACTGGCTCGTGCCCGTGCTTGGCAAAATAGTCCAAGAAGGCACTGCGGATCTCGTTGACACCGGTCATGTTCGTCTCGTCACTACGTTGTTGGCTCACGCACCTCGCTGCCGCCCAATCCAAGATCGCACGGTTCGCCAGGATTCCGCGATGTTCCTGCTCTTTTTCAACGCCTTATTTAGCCGCGCCGCTGCTGCCTGTCCACAAAGCGCGAGAACCTGCCAACCCGCCATCAAAGGGAGGCTAATCGCATCAGTTGGATCGACAGCACACACAAGGCTCTGATAGATGTCAGTTAACTCAATCCAATACCAAAACAATGGGGATGAACCATGCGCCACGGCGGCAAAATTCTCGCTGATCAGCTCGCCATTCAAGGGGTCACAACGGCTTTCACAGTTCCAGGGGAGAGCTTCCTGGCTGCATTAGACGGTCTCTACGACGCGCATGGCGTACAAACGGTGATCTGTCGCCAAGAAGGCGGTGCTGCCATCATGGCCGAAGCCTGGGGCAAAGCGACCGGAACGCCGGGAATTTGCTTTGTCACACGAGGTCCCGGCGCTGCCAACGCCATGAGCGGCCTTCACATCGCCCAACAGGATTCGACACCCATGATCATGTTCCTGGGCCTGCCAGCGTCCGATACGGAGGACCGCGAAGCGTTTCAGGAGATCGCCACCACCCAGCTGTTCTCCTCGTTCGTGAAGTGGGTTGGCGTAATCCGCGAGACCGCGCGCATTCCGGAGTATGTCAGTCGTGCCTTCCATGTGGCCCAATCAGGCCGTCCCGGCCCGGTCGTGATCGGTCTACCAGAGGATATGCTGGCAGCGTCAGCAGATACACCCGATGTCGCGGCCGCAGTAATCCCAGCCCCGCAACCGGCAACAAGTGACCTTGACGGACTTCAGGAGATACTCGCCGCAGCCGAGAAGCCACTCATGATCGTTGGAGGACCAGGCTGGAGCGGCGAAACCCGCGATAAGATCCAGACCTTCGCAAAGCGATTTGGTCTACCTGTTGCAGCATCATTCCGCTGTCAGGACTACATCGACAACAGGCATGAGAACTACGTTGGCCATGCCGGCGTCGGGATGGACCCAGCCCTCGCCAAGACCATTGCCGACGCCGACACGCTTCTTGTCGTCGGCTCGCGCCTCGGTGAGATGACCACAGATGGTTACAACCTCATCAACATTCCGACGCCCAAACAGAAGCTGATTCATGTCCATCCCAGCAGTGATGAACTGGGCACCGTGTATCGTGCAGACTTGCCGATCAACGCGTCAGCTGCAGCCTTCGCAAGTGCCCTGGAAACATTGCAATCACCCTCTGAAGATAATTGGGGCGGCTGGCGTGACACCGCACGCTCGGCGTATCAGGCCTCAACAAAACCGCTAGAAGTTCCCGGAGCCGCTCAATACCCCGAGATCATCAAACAGGTTGCAGATGCCGTCTCGGATGACGCGATCATTTGCAATGGTGCCGGCAACTACGCAGCATTCTTGCACAGATACTTCACATATCGTGACTACCGCACACAGCTGGCACCAACATCCGGGTCGATGGGGTATGGTGTTCCAGCCGCCGTCGCGGCAAAACTTGCCAACCCGTCCAAGACTGTCGTGGCATTCGCCGGAGACGGTTGTTTTATGATGACATCTCAGGAGCTGGCGACTGCAATGCAGTACGACGCGGCGGTTATCATGATTGTCATCAACAACGGCATGTACGGAACCATCCGCATGCACCAGGAACGGAACTACCCCGGTCGGGTCGTTGGTACTGAGTTGCATAACCCAGACTTCGCCGCCTTTGCGCGCAGCTTTGGTGCCCATGGCGAGACGGTGACAACCACTTCTGAGTTCATGCCCGCATTTGAGCGGTCCTTGGCATCAGGGACATCAGCTGTGATCGAAATCAAAGTTGACCCTGAAGCATTAACACCTCGTCAAACATTGTCCCAAATTCGCGAAGCTTCATTAAGCAATCAGTGAGTATTAGCGAAGTCTTAAACACCCTTAAGGACTTCGTAAACAAGGGGTAAAATTAACAATTTGCTCATTAAACCTGTTGGGCGGACCAACTAGACTAACAAGTTCTTATCGGTTACTTTCTGGTCATCAGATGAGGTTGAGACGGACTTGGACTGACAATGGACTTGGAGGCAACAAAGTTTTTCAAAGGCCCTCGCGGATCTCTCCTTCGCGTCATTGCTTTGATTTGCTTCGCAGTTGCCTCGGTACTTTTGGTCAGTTCATTGCAAAGCCGACACGCAGCTTCCGGTTACTCGGATCAGCGTACTGCAATCTCTTCTGGAGACAATTTCATGCCACGATCCCACGCCGTGGCACTATGATCTGACGACTCTTTTGCCTGTGAACGACTCTCGACTTTAACCCTCCCCGGATCCCGGTGGAGGGTTTTTTCTTTGCTTGGTGTCACTAAGCTGTCGCGCGAGAGGGCTCAGACCGAAACGCCGATCTCAATCTTGAATTTGTGCTCAGCCTCAAGATGCGCGACGGCCTTGGCTGCCTCTGCCTGCCCCATAGACTCAAACGGTGGGCGCATCTCAAGCCATTGCTTGTCTTCACGATAGTGAGCAACGATGCCCTTGAGCATAGGAACCATGGGATAGGACTGTATTGTCTTTCGCAACGCCGAGACATCTGCCTGCAGCTTATCAGCCTGCTCACCCTTCCAATCTTCGTAGACCCGGCGCATCAGCTTGCCACCCACATTTGCAGTGGCCGAAATCACGCCGGCGGACCCGTTTCTGAGACCATCCAGCAAATAGAGCTCGGATCCTGGAAATAGTTCAAAATCCGGAAACTCATCAAGAATGGCCTTCATGTTCGACCAGTCACCTGACGAATCCTTCAATCCGACAACCGTCTCCGGGAACTCATCCCGCAACCGACCGATCAGAGATAACGGAAAGCCTACCTGAGCGACGGGCGGAATGTGATAGAGATAAACTCTCAATCGATCGTCAGCTACTTCATCGAACACGTCCGAGAAGTAACGGAACAAACCTTCTTCCGAGGGCTGCTTGTAATAGAATGGTGGCAGCATCAGCACTCCACCGCAGCCGATATCCATCGCATGTTGCGTAAGGATGACCGTGTCCATCAGCGAGCACGTTCCGGTGCCCGGCATCAGGTTAAGCGGCTCAACACCGGATTCTATCAGGTCTTCCAGCAACTCCATGCGCTCATCGAGGCCCAGCGAGTTAGCCTCACTGGTTGTTCCAAACGGCGCGAGCGCATGACAACCGCCCTCCTCGGACAGCAACCATTCTGCGTGCTCGATAAAGCGATCAGGATCGGGCGAACCATCCTCCGCGAACGGCGTCAGCACCGGTGCAATCACACCGGAAAAGTTTCTGTTATCAGTCATAGTAACTCCATTCGCCGGTCGTCGTGCAAGGCCAGAAAGTGAGCCCGATTACGGCATTGGAATGCCAGGTTGCTCAATCGGAACGTTGTATCCCTTCTGCACGGCGGGTCGCGCCGCAATGGCCTTATACCAGCGTGAAACGTTTTCGAAACCAGCAAGATCGATGCCTTGCCATTCAAATCGGGAAATCCATGGCCAAATCGCCATGTCCGCAATCGAGTAATCGCCAGCGACGTATTCGACCTCGGACAGGCGCTTGTCGAGCACACCGTACAGCCGTCGGCCTTCTTTGGAGTACCGCTCCTCGGCGTAGGGCGCTTTGCCTTGATTGAATTTGACGAAGTGATGGACCTGGCCAAGCATTGGCCCTGGCCCGCCCATTTGCCACATCAGCCATTCCACGACACGCCAATGCGCTTCACCGTCCTTCGGGCAGAATTGGCCAGTCTTATCAGCGAGATACATCAGAATGGCACCGGACTCGAACAGCGAGATTCCCGTATCACGGTCCACGATCG
Organism: Hyphomicrobiaceae bacterium; assembly: GCA_965247245.1. Classification (GTDB taxonomy): domain Bacteria; phylum Pseudomonadota; class Alphaproteobacteria; order Rhizobiales; family Hyphomicrobiaceae; genus Tectiglobus. The sequence goes on from CBDFGV010000003.1 coordinate 1,511,032, forward strand.
CCGGAATTCTGTTGTTCGGGCTAATTTTCAGGAAAGCTGGGTCAAACTGCTGATCTTTCGTGATGTCAACGGCATGTGTCTCATACGCAAGGCCGGTCTCCTCCAGCATAATCGACACTTTTCTCCCGTTCGGTGTCGACCAGGTATAAAAATCGATCATCGCAGATGTCCTTCAATCCAGCCTGTTCAAATCTGTCGAACCCGGACAGTAATCGAAATACTACCCGTGCTGCAATGCCCGTCGGCCATGCAATTCACCTTCCTCGCGGCGAAGGGTTCGCGGGCCAACCAACCGGCTCAGCAAGAGTGCTCGCACAGAGCACGACCAAGAAATGCGAAGGAAAAGCGGTCGGCACCCGACCAGTAAGGACTGTGCTTCAACCAACAATGCTTCAATTCGCGCGCTCGCCGAATGCCCGCAAGCACGCTAATCGGCTCGTAACGAAAGGTGGCGATCCATGACTTTAGCGAAGCAAGACGTTGAACAAGCAGTTTTGAGTTGCTTCAAGTCCGCCGAGGCTGTCGATCAGCCCTACAAACACTGGTTTTTGCACGATTGCCTCCCAGGAGACGCACTGCAAGCGATTTGTGAGCTGCCGTTTCCAGCCCCGGATCTCGAGGGCAAATCCGGCAAGCGGGAAGTTCACAACGCGACGCGGCGGTATTTCGATCTTGAGAACCGAGAAAAGCATCCGGTCGTCGATTCCGTGTCGGAAGCTTTTCAAAGCAAAACCATAACGCAGGCAGTAGAAAACACGTTCGGAACTGAACTGACCGGCTCCTACTTGCGCATCGAGTATGCACAAGACACTGACGGTTTCTGGCTGGAGCCGCACACTGATCTTGGGGTCAAGCTGTTCACTTGCTTGCTCTATCTGTCCGACATACCCAGCCACAAAGACCTCGGCACAGACATCTACGCCGACGACAAATCGCATGTCGGGCGTTCACCCTTCGCGCCAAACGCGGCCATGGTCTTCGTACCTTCAGACGTCACCTATCACGGCTTTGAACCGCGCACGATTGAGGGCGTCCGGAAGTCCTTGATTATCAATTACGTCACCGACGAGTGGCGCGCCCGCGAGCAATTGGCCTTCCCAGAGAACCCGATCCAGCAGTAGGTCGGCATCAACGCCGATCAAGGCGCGGCGGTGGCTAGACCCGATGGCGGACCGGCCGTCCGGTTACACGTTCGGCTGCGCGCAGGATCGTGTTCACGTCGAGCCCATAGTATTTGTAGAGTTCGTCGATCGAACCGGATTGACCAAACTGCTCAACTCCCAGCGCATGCACACGGTGCCCCTGCACACTTCCGAGCCACGACAAGCTCTCCGGAAAGGCATCACACACCGTAATGATCCTGGCATCGCGCGGCAGTTCGGACAGCAGCACTTCGGCATGGCAAACGGCGTCCACCTCGCCCATCCTTCGTGCTCGCTGCACACCATGCCAACCGGCTGACAGTCGATCAGTCGATGTCACCGCGAGAACACCAACACCGCGACCATCTTCACTGAGCAGACCGGCAGCTTCGATCGCCTCAGGGGCAACCGCACCCATAAAGGCTATTGCAATGTTGCAGGACGGGTCGGGCCGCCGCAACCAATACCCCCCGTCGATAATCTCCTGTCGCAAGGTCGTCGTCATCGGACGCTGTAGTTGCTCCAGCGGGCGTGTTGAGAGGCGCAGATAGACGGAACCACCTTCGCCATCGCGAGACCAGCGTCGCCCTTCTTCCGCCTCGCCATCCCGCTGGATGTAGTCGAAGGCCCACGACATAATCGCCGCCAGCTCATCCACATAGGCGGGTTCGAACGATGCCAGGCCAGCTTGCGACATACCGATAAGCGGGCTTGCGAGTGACTGGTGCGCGCCGCCTTCCGGGGCCAACGTAATCCCGGACGGTGTTGCCACCAGAATGAACCGCGCATCCTGGTAACATGCGTAGTTCAAGGCATCGAGACCGCGAGAGATAAAGGGATCATAGAGCGTGCCAATTGGAATGAGCCGCTCGCCAAAAAGCGTGTGAGACAACCCTGCCGCGCCGAGCGTCAGGAACAGGTTCATTTCCGCAATGCCAAGCTCGAGATGCTGGCCTTGCGGGCTCATCTCCCATTTTTGCGGCGACATCAGCCCCCGCTCTTTGAACACATCCTCCTGCGTCTGCATGGAGAACAACCCGCGCCGATTGACCCAAGCACCCAGGTTGGTCGACACCGTCACGTCCGGCGAGGTCGTCATGATGCGATCAGCAAGCGGGCTGTCGCTCCGCGCGATCGTGTCGAGCACGCGGCCAAAGCCAGTCTGCGTTGACATTTCGCCTTTGGTATCGATCTCGACAGCATCGGGCGTTGGAATCTTATCGCCCTTGAAGCGACGCGTACCCTTCGAGTTGAAGTTTACATTGTCAAGGAAGGCACGCACCCGCTCCTCGGGCAACCCAAGACCAGACAGTGGTTCCCATTCTTCACCCTGATTGATGCCCTGATCTGCGCGAAAGGTCTGCATCTGGGCCTTGGTCATCAGGCCGGCATGATTGTCCTTATGTCCCGCGAACGGTAGGCCAAACCCTTTGATGGTGTATGCGATGAAGCAGACCGGCTTATCGTCTGGCACAGACTCGAAGTGTTCGAGTATGGCCTCCAGATCATGTCCGCCAAGATTAGTCATCACCTTGGCCAGCTCATCGTCCGAATAACTGGCAATCAGCTCCAGCGTATCTCCCTTATACTTGAGGTCTTCCTCAAGCTGCGCGCGCCACGCAGCACCGCCTTGAAAAACGAGGGCCGAGTAAAGCTGGTTCGGGCAGTCATTGATCCAACGGCGAAGATGTTCACCTCCCGGCTGTGCAAACGCTCGCTGTTGCAGCTTGCCGTACTTGATCAGGATGACCTCCCAACCAAGGTTTTCAAAGAGACCGGCTACTTTCATGAAGAGCTGATCTGACACCACTGAATCGAGACTCTGGCGGTTGTAATCAACCACCCACCAGGTGTTGGTCAGACCATGCTTCCAGTACTCGAGCAACGCCTCATGAATGTTGCCCTCGTCGATTTCGGCATCGCCCATCAGAGAGATCATACGACCCTTGGGCCAGCTTTCAGACCAGCCCTTTGCGTGCACGTAGTCCTGGATCAGGCTCGCGAAGCCGGTCAGCGCCACACCCAAACCAACAGAACCGGTGGAGAAATCAACGTCATCACTGTCTTTCGTGCGAGAAGGATAGCTTTGCGCCCCTCCCAAACCGCGAAAGTTCTGCAACTTGTCCACGCTCTGATTGCCCAACAGGTACTGGATCGCATGAAAGACCGGACTCGCATGCGGCTTGACGGCAACGCGGTCTTCCGGGCGTAGGATGTGGAAGTATAACGCCGTCATCAGCGTTGCCATCGATGCCGATGATGCCTGGTGCCCGCCCACCTTAAGGCCGTCACCACGATCAACTTCGTGATTGGCGTGATGGATCAGGTAGGACGACAGCCACAGCACCTTGCGCTCGAGTTCACGCAGTATTTCCAACGTCGATGCGTCGTAGGATTTCGCTGGCAAAGGCGTATCCATGGTCATTCGTCCCCTGCAGATGTTTCAAGTTTGACGGTTAGCCCTGCAGCTTCAAGAGCCGCGACAGTTGCATTCAGATGGGCCCGATCACGGGTTTCAATCACCACATCGAGCAGCGCTGCTTTTGCAGGCAGGTCCGAAAACACACGTTGATGAGCGACTTCCACAATGTTGGCACCAGCATCACCAAGGCAGTTCGTGACGCGTGCCAGATGGCCGGGTTGATCAACCAGATCTATGAGCAATCGCGAGAGACGCCCCTGTCGTGCCAGATTGCGGGTCAAAACGCCGGCCAACAGGCGCGTGTCAATGTTGCCGCCACACAGTACCGTGCCTACCTTGCGCCCTGCAAAACGATCAATGTCGGCAATGATCGCTGCCACACCGGCAGCGCCGGCTCCTTCGACCACGGTCTTTTCAATATCAATAAGCAAGCTCACTGCGCGTTCCAACGTCGCTTCATCGACCAAAACAATATCGTCGAGCAGGTCGCAGATGATCTTTTGCGTCAGCAGACCTGGCTGCTTGACCGCGATCCCTTCAGCAAGTGAGTCGCTTTTAGCGGCCAGCTGTTCGCCATGAAACAGATTGTACATGGCAGGAAAGAGCTCCGCCTGGACACCAACCAACTCCAGATCCGGCTCAATAGCCTTCGCTGCAATGGCAATGCCTGAAGCCAAACCACCTCCTCCAACGGGGATGACAAGAACATCAAGATCGGGCGCCTTCTCCAGAAACTCCAAGGCGATAGACCCCTGACCTGCGATGACCAGCGGATCATCGTATGGGTGGATAAATGTCAGGTCGTTCGACGTGCCATATTCACGCGCGAAGGCCGACGAGTCCTCGAGCGTCTTGCCTTCGACTATAACATTGGCACCATAACGCTCAGTATTGACGATCTTCACCGTCGGCGTGCCAATCGGCATCACAATCGTAGCGGAGAGACCCAGGCGTTGTGCGTGGTAGGCAACACCCTGCGCGTGATTGCCGGCCGACATGGCGATGACGCCTTTGCCCGCTTCCGATCCAGCCAACTGCGATAGACGGTTCAGAGCCCCTCGCTCCTTGAACGACGCAGTAAACTGCAGGTTTTCAAACTTCAGCCAGAGATCGCAACCTGTAACATCGGATAGAGTTCGCGAGCGCGCACAAGGCGTATTTAAGACCTGGCCATGCAGCACCCTGCCGGCCAGCAAAACATCATCATAGGAGACGCGACGGCTCCACTCTGCGTGCGGTCCGGCCATTTCAGAATCCACCCTTCAAGCCCGACAATAGGCCAAAGTCAAAGCTGATACTTTGCAAATATTGCCAATCTCGCGCTATATCATGGCAAATTACCACAGGAAATAGCTCGAAAATGACAGAAGTCACCAAGAAAGCATTGGACAGTGTTGATCAAAGGATATTGCAGGCCTTGCAGGCAGACGGTCGTTTAACTGCAACCGATCTATCCGAGCGTGTCGGCATCACAACGAGTCCGTGCCTACGTCGACTGCGGATCCTTGAGGAAGCCGGCATTATCCGCGGCTATACGGCATTGGTGGACCAATCAAAGATAGGTCTTCCGATCAGTGTTTTTGTCTCGATCAAGCTCGAACGCCAGAGCGAACAGGCAATGGAACGCTTCGAGACGGCCGTGAGGCGGTGTCCCGAAGTTCTCGAGTGCTATCTGATGACGGGCCCACGCGACTACCTGCTACGCGTCGTCGCCAAGGACCTCAATGACTACGAACGCTTCGTCAAAGGGACGCTGACGCGGATCAGTGGCATTGCCAACATAGAGTCGAGTTTTGCACTGGGCCAGGTCAAGCATTCAAACTCCCTGCCGATCGAAACCGGCTGATCCATCAGGGTGCCCCTGTAATTGACGTCGAAAGTCGGCTACAACGCCGATCGAACAAACATTGCTCTTTGGAGGGGATGATACCGATGGCGAAGGTTGCTTGGATCGGATTGGGCGTAATGGGCTACCCAATGGCAGGGCACATCCTGCAAAAGGGTGGTCATGAGTTGGTGGTCTATAACCGCACAGCAGCCAAATCCGCAGAATGGGTTCAGAAGTACGGTGCAGGCAAAGCCGCGGCGACACCGCGCGAGGCGGCCGAAGGCGCGGACTTTGTCTTCTGCTGCGTCGGCAATGACAACGATCTCCGCTCAGTCACAACAGGACCAGACGGGGCATTTCATTCAGTTCAACAGGGCGCAATCTTCATCGACAACACCACAGCGTCAGCCGATGTCGCCCGCGAACTCCACGCCGAAGCGAAGTCGAAAGGCTTTGATTTCCTTGATGCTCCTGTCTCCGGCGGCCAGGCCGGCGCAGAAAACGGCGTACTGACGGTTATGGTTGGCGGCGACAAGGCCGTGTTCGATCGCGCCTTCCCTATCATCGACTGCTATGCGCGCCAGGCAACTCTGATCGGAGAAGCTGGAGCCGGCCAGCTCTGCAAAATGGTCAACCAGATCTGCATAGCCGGCCTCGTACAAGGATTGTCGGAAGGTGTGCACTTTGCCGAGAAAGCCGGCCTGGATATGCGTGCCGTCATGACAACGATCGATAAGGGCGCTGCCGGATCTTGGCAGATGGAGAACCGCTGGGAAACTATGGCGGAGGGTAAGTACGATTTCGGTTTCGCTGTCGATTGGATGCGCAAAGACCTTGATATTGCGCTCGCTGAAGCGCGCCAGAACAACGCCAGCCTGCCGGTGGCTGCACTCGTCGACCAGTTCTATTCCGAAGTCCAGAAAATGGGCGGCGGACGCTGGGATACGTCATCCCTTCTGGCCCGCCTGAACAACGCTGACAAATAGCAGTACGTCAGTCCCGGCAGCGGATTACTTCTTCAAAGAACCAGGCAAGTCGTCGAGCCGTGGGCGTAAAGCTTACCGGCCTCGTCGACCAGCCGCCCCTCTGCTGTTGCCGTGCGCCGACCGGCATGCACAACCTGCCCTTCGGCACGAACAACACCGGTTTTTTCGAAGATCGGCCGAATGAAATTCACCTTCAGCTCAAGCGTTGTGTATTGAGCTGGAGCTGGCAGTGTCGAGTGAACGGCACACCCCATGCAGGAGTCCAATAGCGTCGATGGCCACCCGCCATGAACGGTACCCAACGGATTGTAGAAACCCGCGGACGGTTTCCCGGCAAAGACGACCCGCCCTTCTTCAACTTCGACGATATCAATCTGCAGTTCCTTTGAAATACCTGCGGATGGAATGCGCCCCTCCTGCATAGCTCGAAGAAACTCCAGACCAGTCATTGATGAAACCGTGTCTGCATCGGCGACGCCATAGGCGCGCTCGACACTAAAAGGCTGGTAAGTGCTCATGATTGCTCATCCGTTCTTTGAGCCGCTTCGCGCCTTGCGTTCCGCAAATGTCAACGGCACGGCCGTGGTGTATTTGATCTGCTCCATCGCAAAAGCCGACGAGACCTTTGTGATGTCTATCCTCGAAATCAGCTTTTTGTAGAACTCGTCATAGGCCGCAATATCCGGCACCACAACGCGCAACATGTAATCAACTTCCCCGCTCATCCTGTAAAACTCGACAATCTCGGGAAAATCTTTGACCGCCTCATGGAAACGCTCGAGCCATTCCAACGAGTGCGAGTCAGTTTTGATGGAAACGAAGACAGTAACGCCAGCTGAAACCTTTTCCGCATCCAGAATAGCCACCCGGCGCTGGATAACACCGGCTTCCTCAAGTTTTTGAATGCGTCGCCAGCAAGGGGTAGTGGAGAGCCCAACCTCTTTCCCGATTTCCGCGACGGGGCGCGTGCAGTCCTCCTGCAGAATTCGAAGGATCTTGAGATCCATTTTATCCAGTGTCAAAGCACTCTCCCAGCAAGATCAGGCCGCAAACACAACACGAAATCGGAAAAAATTACTTCAAATCGACATTTGGAGCCAACAAAATAGAATAGATTGCCTCAAATTTCATCAGAGAAGCTGTCGCACCTTCTCTTGTAGGACTGGTAGTAGCTCGTCGACGAACCAAGCATTCCGTTTGAGCCAGGCATTGTTGCGCCACGACGGATGCGGCAGTGGCACCACTGCAGGGGACGAGTTGAGATAACTTCGCCACGCCCTAACCGTTTCCGTCAGATTTGGCTGCCGCTGCCGTCCCAAATGCCAGTGCTGGGCGTACTGTCCGATAAGCAAGATCAATTGAATTTGGCCAAGCTCTTCGAAGACGGCCTCCCGCCAGCGCGGAGCGCATTCCTTCCGGGGAGGAAGATCACCACCTTTGTTGTCGAGACCTGGAAAGCAGAACCCCATCGGTACAATGGCAATCCTTGATGTGTCATAGAACTCATCCTCACTGACCGCCATCCATTCGCGCAACCTGTCCCCGGACGGATCAGTGAAAGGTACCCCGCTCGCGTGAACACGCGTGCCAGGCGCCTGCCCACAAATGGCAATCTTTGCCGTCGGCGATGCCAAGAGCACCGGGCGTGGCTCGTGCGGCAGCGGACGTCCTTTGGGCTGCTCGACGCAGATCCGACATGCCGATATGGCCGCTAGCAGTTCCTCAAGAGACGAGGCATCGGACATGTCATCGTCCTACAGAAGCCATCAGGACTGGCGCATGGACCGCAGTTTCGGTACCCATCAAAGATCTATGATCATACCGTCGTCTGCAACATCAACACGCGGCTGGCGAACTTGATCAACATTGGCGAGCATCTTCTCGCCGAGATGCGTCAGCAGGATATTCTGAGCAGTAATCTCTGGAAGCTTTGCTTCGATATCGATCCAACTCATGTGGTAGTGTTCCTTGTCACGATATCCAAAGCACTCGCATATAAAGAGATCGGCCTCGGCAGCACACGCCAGGAGCTCATCCTTCCACTCGGTATCTCCCGAGAACGCAATCACGCGGCCACCCGCTTCAATCCGTATCGCACTGGACAATGCACCGGAAGGATGGCTTACCGGGAACGGTTTGACGGTAAAGCCGGGAGCTTCAAAGATTTCGTGTTCCCGATAGACCTGGAAGTGAACATCAAACGATGGCTCAACGCTGGTGGAGCCTGGAAACAGAACCTCTGCTGCCCCGAGGTAACGTTCCCGGGTGCCTTCCGGCCCGATAACTGTCAATGGCCGGCTTCTACCACTGACGTATTGCGCATGCATGATCCACCAGACCAGACCCGCATAGTGATCACCGTGGAGATGCGAGAGAACGATTGTATCAACGTCGTTCGGATTAAGGGCCAGCCGCTGCAAACCAATCAAAGCGGTCGCACCACAATCGATTAGAAACTGGGTGTCTGGCAAAGCAACATGAAAGCAGGTCTGCAAACGTCCGCCTGAGCCAAATGCATCACCGCACCCGACAACACTTAAACGAACCAGATCACGATTGCTCTTGGTCGTAGACCCCTCTTCGGTCTCTGCCGAGCGCTTTCTCCAGAATGAGAACATTCGTATCGAACCCAGTTCCAACCCTTAGCGCAACCGCGAACTCGGACGCTCTGCCATCAAGCCATGCCATCGCTTAACATTGGTGTAGTCCTCTGGCACTTGGAGGCGTGCCGGTTTCATAAAGTCAATAGCAACAAGCGCCGTAATATCTGCGATCGTATAGCGATCTCCTGCGACGTACTCATGCTGGCCCAAGGCATCGTTTAGCACGCTGAGATACTGCATTGCTCGCGGCTTATTGGCTTCCGCCCATTCCGCAATTTGTGGAGTCTCAAGCGCAGCCATTGCCGGATGTGTGTGTCGAAAGCACTGGGCCACGTGAAACATAAGCCCTAGCTCCATGCGCCTGGTCCACATCTCGATGGTCGCTGCTTCCAATGGAGAGACGCCGAACAGGTTTGGCTCGGGATGAATTCCCTCGAGATAACGGCAGATCGCGACCGACTCGGAAATGGCCGTGCCGTCATCGAGCACTAGAACCGGAACCCTCTGGACAGGGTTGAGCGCCGTAAACTCGGCTGCCCGATGATCCCCCTTATTGAGCTCAACCACCTCGTAGGGAATATCCAATCCCTTTTCAGCAACAAACAGCTTCACTCGGCGCGGGTTCGGCGCCCCGGGTTGCTCCAAGATCTTCATTCGAATTTCCAAGTCTTCACAAGCAAACAGCATCCTATCGAGCACGCGGAGGACAAGTTCGTCCAGGAGAAACGGCAGCAAATAGCTGTTTATACTCGAATTGGGGAAGGCGACGTGATATTGCCGCAATCGTCAACACAAAAGTTGCCGAAGCAACCAATGGTAGTGACGGGATCTGATCACTTTTTCTGCCGCTTTGCTGCAAGAACGCCAACTATCGTAAACTATTGATTACCTATTTCTGTCATCTCTGGAACAGAGCCGGTTCGCCTTGATTGCGCAGGCAACCGAATAACGAGAGGCAGACACAGGTAGTGGCAGCGGCACCGGGAACAATCCGTGCGCGCAATGGGACTCTATCACGGTCCCAGCACCCTGGCGCTCGCGCAAATACCTCTCAACCATCCATCAGGGATATACGACAGAAACTGCTCGATGAAGACGAGCGGCCACCCGAACTCCGCTACGAACTGATCCTGATGTTCGTGCGCAATGAACTGGCTGCCCAGTGGACAATTCTAGTCCTCGCATTCATTTTTTCCCTGGCATCAATGTTCTGGGCACCGCCTCTCCAAGCCATGACTTGGCTGATTGTCGTGGTCGCCGCAAAAATCTGCCTGCTGGAAGTCTGTCGCCATTTCAAAGGTCAGGATCCTGAGACCATTGACTTGAAGATCTGGACACGGCGCTTGATCATTGCAGAAGCCATTTGCGGGATTTCCTGGGCTGGCTTTGCGCTTGTCGGCGCCGGTAACAATGTCACCGGCGATCAGGGCTACATCTTCTCGTCACACGTCTTCATCTTTGCCTCTCTGATTGTGGTGCTCGCAATCAGAATGACATTCGCTTCGACGATGTTGCCCTTGCTGTATGTCGGGACGATCCCGATGACCCTGGCGGTTGTCACGCACCTCGTTCTACAAGGCGACTTCTTCTACTTCGCCTTGGCATCGCTGGCAGTCGGCGTGCACATCTACTTTATTTTCTTGGCCAAGGGCCTGCAGACCACAGCCGTTTCAATGCTGAACTTCCGCCTGCAAAAAGACCTGCTGATAGCAGAACTGGCTGAATCGAAATCAATCTCCGATGAAGCGCGTCGGCGCGCCGAAGATGCCAACTTGGCCAAATCTCGATTTCTGGCCACGATGAGCCACGAGTTACGGACTCCACTCAATGCAGTTCTTGGCTTCTCTGAAGTCATGAAGGCGGAGATTCTCGGTCCACTCGAGAACGAGACCTACAAGGAATACGCCGAGAACATTCACACCAGTGGCTCACATCTGCTCAATCTCATCAACGAGATACTCGACCTATCCCGCATTGAGGCCGGAAAGTATGAGCTGAACGAAAAGAACATCCTGCTGGGAGATATCATCGACGATAGTCTCAGCCTTTTAAAGTTGCGAGCTGAGACCAAAGGCGTCCGACTGAACAACCGATGCGCCCCCGACCTCGCGATGCTCTGGGCCGATGAAAGAGCCGTGCGCCAGATCTGCCTAAACCTGCTTTCAAATGCCATAAAGTTCACGCCGAGAGGTGGTCAAATCGATCTACACGGGGCCAGCACTGCAGACGGCGGACAGCTTCTCTCCGTTACCGACACTGGCCCCGGCATTCCTCAGGATGAGATTCCGAAAGTGCTCGAGTCCTTCGGACAAGGTTCCCTCGCCCATCAAACGGCAGAAGGCGGAACCGGTTTGGGACTGTCGATCGTTCAAAGCTTGATCGGCGTCCATGGCGGAAAATTCGACCTGCGTTCCGAACTCAGAAAAGGTACTTCCGCCACAGTATACTTCCCGGCATCTCGGGTCTTCGGCAATCAGTCTGAAGCTGCCGCCCAGTCGGATTCCGTTCAGTCGGATACCGCACAGTCACAAACCGCTCACGTGCAACCAACCCAAACCACAACACCCGCCCGCACAAGGCGATCCTCTCACAGACGTCCGGCGCGGTTGATTCGGAGCGGCCAGTCGCAGAACAATCTCGAAGCGGCCACAAGCTAACGTATCACGGCCCAAATTCCGGACCACTGTCGGGGCACAACAGTGAGAAATTGGAGCAAACATGTTCTGGATTTGTCTTGCGATACTCGCAGTTGGTGTCATAGCCGCGATTGCCGTTGGTGACAGCGGCTCTTTGGGTGGCCTGAGTGGTGATGCGATTGCCAGCATGGCAGCTTTACTGGCATTGCTCATGTGTTTCGGCGGAGGCATGCTGTCCCGCGCCGAAGAGCGTCCATCAAAGATGGCGCGGGATCTGGTGATCTGGCTCGGACTCATTCTTCTTCTCGTTGCCGGATACAATCTCCGTGACAAGATCGGTTTCTCCAGCACGACACGGCCGGAGCCACCACCACGATCCTCGTCTCTGCCGGTTCAGTCAGACCAACCGCGCACAAAAGCGTCAATTCGCATTCGCAAGCGCCGCGATGGGCGCTTCGGCACGCGGGCCCGCGTCGAAGGCACACCGGTGCAGGTTTTGATTGATCCGGGCGCAACAACCGTCATGTTAACGTCAAGTGATGCGCATTCCGCCGGCATACGAGTTGGATCGGAAGACTACACAACGGTTGTTGCCACCGCCGGTGGTGTGACGAAAGCCGCATCGGTCAGATTAAAGTCGATCAAGATTGGCCCACTGGTCGTCAATAATGTTGAGGCTTTGGTTGCCCAGCCTGGATCACTGTCCGAGAGCCTGCTCGGTATGAACTTTATTGAGCGACTCGAGTCTTTTGAAATGACGAACAGGCACGTCACACTCGGCACATAGTCATTCCACTTCCAAAAAACCTAACCCTTTGACGTCAAAGCAAGACACCAATCCCAGACATCGCGGCGAATCTGCACACTGCTGTTGAGCATGCCTCGATATCATGGCGTTCGCTCTAGCAATCAGTTAGTTTCCGGCAGCGACTCAGGAGAGCCAACAATGTTGCCAACACCACGCGCTGATCTCATTGCAAACACTGCCGAATTCGAGCGTCTCCCGCTCGTCAAGCCGACAGGTTTCCGGGAATATGATGCGCGTTGGCTGTTCCCTGATGAAATCAATCTCATGGGCCTGCAAACGATCGGACTGGGCCTTGCAACCTTGTTCGCCGAGCGCAACGTACCCAAGCGAATCGTTGTGGGTCACGATTTCCGCTCCTATTCGGGTTCCGTCAAACAGGCCTTGATTTCCGGGTTGCTCGCCGGTGGCGCAGAGGTCCACGACATTGGCCTGGCTTTATCGCCGATGGCCTACTACGCCCAGTTCGCTCTTGATGTGGAAGGCGTAGCTATGGTCACCGCCAGCCACAACGACAACGGCTGGACCGGCATCAAGATGGGCATGAATCGTCCATTGACGTTCGGCCCGGACGAAATGAGTGCCTTGAAATCGATTGTCCTGGAAGGCCGCTACGAAACCAAGGTCGGCGGTCGCTACATCTACGTGGCCGATATGGCAGATCGCTACATGGCGGCACTGACCGATCGTCCGAAACTCAGTCGCAAGCTAAAAGTTGTAGCAGCCTGCGGCAATGGCACGGCAGGCGCCTTTGCACCGCAGGTTCTTGAAGCGGTCGGCTGCGAGGTTATTCCGCTTGATGCCGAACTCGATCACTCGTTTCCCCGTTACAATCCAAATCCCGAAGATATGAAAATGCTGCACGCCATAGCCGATGCGGTCAAAGAGAGCGGCGCCGATGTCGGTCTTGGCTTCGACGGTGACGGCGATCGATGTGGCGTCGTCGACAACAATGGCAACGAAATCTTCGCTGATAAGGTCGGCGTCATGCTAGCGCGGGATATCTCTGCGCTGCACCCGAATGCCAAGTTCGTAGCTGATGTCAAATCCACGGGCTTGTTCATGACCGACCCGGTTCTCAACGCCAACGGCGCCCAGACGACGTACTGGAAAACCGGCCACTCCTACATCAAGCGCTACAGCCACGAGACTGGCTCGCTGGTTGGTTTTGAGAAGTCCGGCCACTTCTTCTTCAATCCTCCGCTTGGCCGCGGCTATGATGATGGATTGGTCGCTGCATTGGCGGTCTGCGATATGCTCGATCGCAACCCGGACAAGACGATGGCTGACCTGTTGCAAGATCTGCCCAAGACCTGGCAGTCACCAACGATGTCGCCGAAATGTGCTGACGAAATCAAGTACGATGTCGTCGACCGCATTGTCGATCACTACAAGAGCCTGTTCGAAGGCGGTGGCTACATCGCCGGACAGAAGGTTGTTGACGTGATCACGGTGAACGGCATCCGTGTCGTACTGGAAGACGGCACATGGGGATTGGTTCGTGCCTCCTCCAACAAGCCCGAACTTGTCGTCGTTGTTGAGAGCCCCGCTTCAGAAGAAAACATGCGCGCGATATTCGCCGACATTGAGATTCAGCTCCGCCAGCATCCTGAAATTGGCGACTTCAATCAGAAGATCTGAGGTAAGCGAATTAGACAACCATCGGTGTCGGATGCACGGCGCCGATACGGGTATAGCGGGACGTTAAAATGGCGACGTCTGAAGCGTCAGGTAAAAGTTCCGCATCGCCTAGCATGTCTGGCCAGCCAACCTCGGTGCGACCACCCGTTCTGCCGACATCCGGCCTATTCCTGCTTATCGCACTCACCCTAATCTGGGGCTGCAACTGGCCCTTCATGAAAATCGCGCTGAGTGAGATTAGCGTGTTATGGTTCCGCACGACCTGTGTCGTGTTTGGCGGTCTGCTCCTCCTCCTGATGTCCAAACTAACCGGTGGCCCGCTGACCCTGCCACTTCGGCAGATCCCGGCCCTACTCCTGTGCGCTCTCTTCGGTATCGTCGGCTGGCATCTGTTTACCGGCTACAGCCTTAGCCAGATGCCGGCCGGGCGGGCCGCGATCATCGCCTACCTCATGCCGGTATTCGCCAGCATCCTCAGTGTCTACTTGCTGGGCGAACGCCTTTACGCATCCAAAGTCATCGGTCTACTTCTCGGCATGGCAGGTCTCGGAGCACTCATAGGTCCAGACTTGCTGGTGATCCAGACTGCTCCCGTCGGTGCACTCTTGATGGTCGGGGCAGCAACCTCATGGGCCGCAGGCACGGTCCTCTACAAGAAGTTCAAATGGGGCGCACCAACTGCGACAGTGATTGGCTGGCAGCTCCTTGCAGCCGCAATTCCTATTGCGACCTGCGCCATATCCTTTGAGCCGTTTCCAGATGTCAAAGGTATCAGTGCCCATGTCTGGGGAGCACTGATCTACGTAGTCTTCGTACCAATGGTTCTTGGACAGTGGGCCTACTACAGGATCGTCAACATGCTGCCCGCCTCCGTTGCAGCAATTTCGACGCTCGCCATTCCCGCTGTTGGCGTCTATTCGAGTTCCCTCTTGCTCGGCGAGCCAATTGGCTGGCATGAAATGAGTGCCCTCGCTCTGATTAGCATAGCCCTGAGTGTGGTTCTCTTTGCACCGACCATCCTGGCACGTCGCACGTAGCAACGAACTGAACTGCGACAGAGCTTAATCTCTTGGCAACTTAATCCCGCCCTTTCGCTTCAAAGCACGTCTAATTGCAGCTATCCCGCTTTGAATTCGGGAGAACTGTTGTGCCAAATCGAAAACTCAGAGTTGGAACGCAACGATATTTCTTGCTCGGGCGCTCTCCATTGGCGAAACGAGAACTGCGCGTACGCATGGAGCAGCTCGGTATTGATATCCTTATGCGACAGCGGATTGATCCACTCCTGGCAGCAGAACTCCTAGAAGACATAGCGGGCGAGCTCCGCCGCCAGGCCTAAGCCAAACAGCTGTCGAGTTCGCACACTGGCTCACAGAACCAGTGACAGAAAAAACCTCGTTCCCACAATCAGAAGAAACACACCGAAGGCCAGTTCGAGTGCGCGACGTGAAATTCCATGTGCAACACGCGCTCCGAGCGGTGCCGTCAGAATGCTCGCCGATACCATGAGCAGAGCGCCCATGATGCTGACATAGCCGATGGAACCCGGCGGCAGGCCAACGCGATCCCAGCCTGCCCAAGCAAATCCAATGACACCCGGAAAGGCGACAATAGGGCCGAAACCCGCAGCTGTAGCCACGGCCTGCTGGATGGTGCGCCCATAAAGCGTCATCATGATCGTAACGAATGCGCCTCCACCGATACTCATGAGCGACGAGATCACTCCGACCCCAACCCCGTAGACCTCCAACACACGACTGGTGGGAATGGCATCACCAAGTTGCCATTGGGAGCGGCCGGAGAGCATCTTGATGGCAAGCAGCAGGCTGCACACAACCCAAACCCACTTCAGGACATCGCTATGTGAAAATTTGGCTATGACACTGCCGATAAGAACGCCAATCATCACCGGTAATGCAAGACGGCGCAGAACCCAGTAGTCGACGGCCGCGTGTTTCGCATGCGCCATAAAGGACCGGAGCGACGTTGGTATCATCACCGCAAGCGCAGTGCCGACCGTCATCTGCATCCGGTAAGCCTCGTCCACATCAAGAATGGAGAAGACTTCGTAGAGAACCGGCACCATCACACCGCCGCCGCCAACGCCCAGCAGGCCGACCATGAAGCCAGTCAGACAGCCGCCGGCAATCAACCAGCCGGCTATCACCCAAAGCTCGCCCGTTGAAACTCCGAAGTCCAAACTAGATGCCCCGCCTACTCTGCAGCCTCTGCCGGCCGGTGACGCTTGTTGCGCATCGTGTCGATGGCTTGTCGCAGCACATCCATACCGGCGGCATCTCCGATAGCATTCTCGCTTAAGTACCGTCGAAATGCCTTCGCCCCGGGTTGACCATGGAAGAGACCAAGAATGTGGCGCGTGATGTTGTTCAGGCGGCCGCCGCGTCCAAGGTGCTCTTCCACGAATGGAATCAACGCATCAAGCACCTCATGCCGTTCGGGAACGTTATGATCATCATCAAATAGTAGGTGATCAACACCTGCCAAAACGTAGGGCGTCTGATAAGCGGCTCGCCCAAGCATGACCCCATCGACGAACTCCAAGTGCCATCGAGCAGTCTCAAGATCGGGAATACCACCGTTGATTACAATCGTGAGGTCCGGGCGGGCAGCCTTCAATCGATAAACACGATCATAGTCAAGCGGTGGGATCTCACGGTTCTCTTTGGGGCTCAGGCCTTGAAGCCAAGCCTTACGCGCGTGGACAATGAAAACCCGACAACCCGCTGCTGCAACAACGTCGATAAAGCGGCTGAAGTCTTCTTCGCTATCCTGATCATCAATCCCGATACGACACTTGACCGTCACGGGCAGAGCCACGCGAGCAGCCATGGTCGCGATACAATCAGCCACCAAGTGCGGCTCAGCCATTAGGCAGGCCCCGAACCGGCCACTCTGCACGCGGTCTGATGGACAGCCGACGTTAAGATTAATTTCGTCGTAGCCCTCTTCAGCACCAATCCAGGCAGCCTCAGCCAGCTTGGTCGGGTCGCTGCCACCCAACTGCAGCGCGACGGGATGCTCAATTTCATTGTAGCCAAGCAATCGCGTGCGATCACCGTGCAGCACGGCTTCAGCCGTGACCATCTCGGTATACAGCAGAGCATGGCGGCTCAGCAGACGATGGAAGGTCCGGCAGTGCCGGTCCGTCCAATCCATCATCGGGGCAACTGAGAATCTATGTGACCGATATTGCAACGATTTTTCTTTGTCTTCAGCGAATGGGTGCAATGCATGCCACACATTCGTCCACAAGGCTACATGCCTGTTCGATAGGGCAAAGCTGCCTACGATGCAGAGCAGAACTCAGGACTTGTGAGTTTGGCCTGTTGCCCAAGGCTATCGAACACAATCACACACACGGGCAATGTCTTTGAACCCGAAGTTCAGCCCTATGTTCACCCAGCCGCATCACCCACGGCTTACAAGTGCGTTACGATAGTCTGCTGCAAGCGACCGCAATTGGCACATATCATCATCTTCAATGCTCAGGTGGCCAAGATTGCGTACGAGCAAATCTAGGTAGTCAAAGTTGGGACCAAGGTTACCCTCAGCCATTGCAATTATCCTGGCAGCCTCGTCCTGGGCTATCTCTGGCACATAACGGCGATTGTTGTGCTCGATCGCGAATATCAGGGCTTCGACTGTGCCCTGTGGAGTTGCGATCTCTTGAAAGATTGGACGATAGGCGCCGGAAAACATTTCGCGCCGCCACATGAAGTTTGTTTCCTGATCCACCAGCGCACCCGGTATGCGGATCACAACACCATCACAGCATCCGCCTTCATCCAGCGCAGCCATGAGCCCAGGTTGCTCCTGCGTGCCACGACCACCTTCAATCCGCATACAAAAGCGGCGCCTCCAGCCAGTCAAACTGCCTAGCCGGTACTCAGCGACCTCGACCGCAGGATCCCAGATCAGTGAACCATACGCAAAGACCCAAAGATCCTGATCCAACCGACCCGACAACACGTCATTGCGGTTGGATTCGCGGGCCTCATGATCCATTCGCCAGTCCGGCGCCCATCCTTCCATGGCAGCCTGAGCATCCAGTTCCGCAAAGCGCTCATCGGATAAACGCATAGCCGTCTCTTCTGTCGGGATGACGAGATCGCGTAAGGCCGGCAGGTGACGGAATGCATCGCTAGCAGTTGGCATTTGATTTTTCAGAAGGTTCGATAGTTAGGATTGACTATTGTGCGGCTGGACCGGAAAGAACGTGCAAGACACGAGTGGTCACTGCTAGACCGCTGCAGTTCTCAAAGCAACCAACTGGACAACGATAGCGCACCTTTCGAATGTCTCACCAACTCCGTGACACGTAACAGCGAGGCCGTTCCAGCTGGCCGGCACGATCGTAGCTTATGGGCTCACGCCCGGCGGAACCTCAGCATCACCTCAGCGCAACGTGCCTGACAACCTTGGGACGACATGATCTACGATCGCCCTCCGGTCGTCGTGCTCCAATAAGGGCATGCGAGTGAAGACGGCGTCGGGCAAAAATCGTGCTGTAACGCTCATAGTAGCCTACGACTTGCAGGGTCGAAGACACAACATCGTCCGGCTTTATCCAAGCGGGTAGTGTAAACTCCAGCAAGGCACGATCGCCAAAGTACAGACGGACATCCTTGCCATCGATCCGCTTGAGCTGAGGTTGCGGAGGTTCCAGTCGCACGACACTTCCACCCTTGAGAGCAAGATCGAGCGCCACCTTGTCAATATAGGCGAGCTCCGACTCACGCTCATGCAGTCGATACCGTAGTCGCAGGCCGGGTATCGTAATTTGATCCTGTTCTTTCTTGGCGATGCCGTGTGCGTGATGCAGAACCTTACCGTGATTGACCCAGTCCTGATCCGAGTTACTCCAGGCTTCCACGTATGGGCATGAGCCGCCACCGCTCGACATCGATAGATTGAGGAAATTGTTGGCCGCCCGATTCAGCGAGAACCGTTCGTTCGCCGTGGTGAAACCAGCCAAATGAAACTCCGGTCCATAAGCATAAGCCTTGAGCCGCGGCTTCGGGCGCAGATTGTTAGTGTGGTCTTTCAGAAACTTATTGGTGCCAAATACAAGTCGTCGGAACAGAATGATTTTTTCTCCGGGCGCCAGCCTCTGACCATCAATGTTGAGTGTCGTTGTACTGCGGCCGCGCACGTCTTTCGCCCACATTGGTTTGCGCAGCCCCTGAAACGAAGCACTGATGCCGAAGAAGCGATTGATCGTGACGGCACGGCGCCCTGTATTCTCGATCACAGCTGCATAGACGCGAAGCGGGCGCTCATAGATCAAGGCCAAGCGGCCATTGTTGAAGCAACCACCAGTCTCATACTGACCGACAATAAAGTGGAAGTCCTCGGGCAAGCCTTGCCGAGAGATGTACTCAAGCATTCGAATGTAGCGCGGCACGTTGGCTGCGCGGGTTTCACCGGCGATGCGATTGTAACGGCGAAGATTGCGACTGTAGTTCGTGATGTCGCGACGGTTCATATAGCGCCAACGCACACCGCCTTCTGCAATGCCGTTGACAAGATCGAGCGCAGGAACGTCAGTGCCTTCCTGATAATCCCAGCCACCGAGCGAGCGCAAACTCGTGCCCGGCACGAAGTCGTAGCTAGTGTTCTCACAACTCTGCCGTTTCAGCCTTCGAGCACCGCGCCCTGCAGGCCTGATACTCATCCGCCGACAACTGTTCTGATCCAGATGCTGTGATCTTCGGCCGTATCGACTGAGTAGAGTATTCAGCTCAGCGAAAGTCGGCGTGTAGACCAATCGGCCACCCGCAAAAATCGACTGAAACATCCGCGGCGGCCGTCCTTCCATGAGCGCCGACGCAACATGATCTGTGAGGCGTAGAAACGTTACATTGAGAGACGCGGCGCTGTTTGATGACCGACAAAGATAACTACGCAAACTGGTCGAGCCATGACTTCCCGTTTGCAGGCGGCGTTCCTCACGCAGGCATTCTCCAGCAGTGGCACCATTCGGTATGAAAAGAAGACTTCCAAGCACAAGCGCGGAAATGCGTTGAACGATTCTTTTCATTTGCCACCTCCAATCAACAGACCAGTGTCAACTCAACAAAAGACTTCTTACCCCACGGCCATTCACGCGCCTCTGCATGAACAGCGATCGCCGAAGACAACCAAACACTAACAGTGCGCTCCTCTTGACCTCCCCATTTGAAATCGTGACGCTCAATTCTTACAGATTAAACTCCAGTTCCTGAGAAACGGCCAGGCGCATAGGCTGGTGATCGCGCTGGCGCTGGTCGGGGTCTTGTCCAACGTGCGTAGTATCCGAGAACCACTGCGTTCGATGCGTGGACGTACGATGGTAGGTTGCTGCAAGTACTGCCCTTTGGCCGTACTCAAGGAGCGCTGCAATTTTGAGACGGGTGCATCCCGGTTCGTTTGATCGAAGAAATAGTGCAGGAACTGCTCCACTTCGATCAACTCGATACGGTCACGGCCGCGATTATCGCGCGATGTGTCAGCTTCAGGGCTGGTCAGCGACTTGACCAATGCATAAGTAAAAATGCCGTTGCCCTGAGTGCTGTCAGTCCTCTTCTTGAGAGCCAGCTCTGACTGCTCTAAAGCAGCTTGTCCCGCCTTACTTCCAAACATGATCGTGGCTGAGAGTGCGCGCGCGGCAAACTCTCGCTCCAGACTCGCAGGATCGAACTGACTGGCCGGTGCATCATCCTCGGGTGTCCGACAAGCATCAAAGACGACGATGATATCGCCGTCCAAACGTTCAAGTCGGTCAATGATCTCCTTGCCCAGCACACGCGTCAGGTTGCCGTTTGAGTCTGGTGGAAACAGAAAAGCGGACCGCTGCGTCTCACCGCTCAGTTGCACAATCCCATGCCCCGCAAAGTAGATGAGGAAGCGATGTTCAAACTCTTGTTCGCGTTTCACCCGCTTCTCGAGATCGCTCAACACGGACAGAAAACCGACGCGTGTCGCCTGATGCGCGCGCACAAAGTCATTTTTCGCTAACGCATCCAGCTCCTGCTTCTTGTCCGTGTCCGAGCTCGCAATAAAGATATCAAATTCAGACGCAACAAAGTCAGGTTTGATAGACGACTGTCCGTCAATAACTCTCTTGCGATAGTCATCAATGAAGACCGTGGCGAAGTCGATCGCATCATTGTCTGTCGCACCGAGGTTCAATCTGTCGCTCGCGTAATCGGCAACGCCCACGATGACGCCATGTAGTTTCCGCGGCTTCGGTGGCGCCAATGGTCCTGCCCAGATAATGGTATGACAACTTTTCGGCCAACGATCGATATGGAAGCAAATCTGCTTTTCACCGCGTGACCGGCGCATCGACGGCGGCAACGTCAACGTCACCTTGAGTTGTGTCCGCTCGTCGAGTTTGATCGGTTCATTGGCGGCAATCTCGTTGTTACCGAGCACCTTTGCGATGCCGATACCACCACCTGTCCTGATCCAGAGATTACGACCTTTGAGATTCTCACCACTCAATAGTATTTCAGCTGCCAAACTCGGCTTCTGCACTGCCGTTCGTCTTTGCGGCGTCAGAACATCAACCCGCGAAGGGTCAATGTTCTCGCGGATTTTCGCGAGCAACTTGGCTGAGACGCCAGCCTTAGTCACAGTCTTCGTCGCCGCTGTTCGAACAACTGAGGGTCTCAAAAGAGACTGCCACACAAGCCGCGTATCGACCCGTTCCACCTGCCCACGTGGACCTTCCACTTGCCATTCAATGAGATTGCGCGCGTTCGGATCCGCTGCGAAATGCCCACTGCCGGGAACGACCGCTATCCAGGTCCATTCCCCTGAACCCGGACGGACTTCTCGTAGAGTTACCGCAAGTCGCAATTTGATGTCACAGCCCTTTTGCTCCAGCTCCACTGCTAGAGTAAGTGACGCCGTACCAACGAATCGTCCCATCGCTGTGAGCAACAATCACCAAGCTGCCATCGTTGGACATGTTGACCCTGAAGGCTTCCTCCGAAACGCGTAGTTCGCAACGGTGGACAACATCCCCATCCTCAACCTTCAACACCCGGATGAAGTTGGCTGAACCAACCGCCGCAAACCCATCTTCTGTCGTCGCAACCGAGCGGTAACGATCAACCGTCAGAGTTGGCAAAGCGTCGGCAAGCCCAAATAACTCGGGCGGCTGACGTTGATTTCTCCAGAACCGTGCATGACTGACATGGAGAGGGTCGCCCAACGGCGCTCGTGCATTATCAGGAAGCTCGCTATAGCGCGACAGCGAGAGCCGTTTGGGATCAAAAGTAAGCTTCGCAGGCTGCCGATCTGACGACTGGAAGCCCTCGAAGAAAATGCTGCCATCGTCCGTCGACGTGGCGAAGTCCAGATACTGCTCAACGTTGTTTCGGACCGCCTTGCGCCGACCACGGAAGTCAAATAACTGACCAACAACCTTGAAGCCGCCTCCTTCGCTGCCATTAGGTGTAGCCCGACCGTCCTTATCAATAGCTGCGACCCTGCGCTGTGAGGCATAGATAATCCGCGACGACGCATTGTCAGTCTTCAGGTCCATAATTCGATGCAGCCCGGCACGGATCATGGTCGGCTCGCTGCGTTCCGTGCTCTCAGGATCAAACCTCCAGCGCACCAGACAATTATCCAACCGCCGCCGTTCGACAGTACCGACCGTACGCTCCTCCAAGCCGATCTGGCACCACGCAACCCCTCCGGCCACTAGAAAGATGCCATCCTTGTGTTTCAGCCACGTCACGCGATTGAGGCTGACCTGGCGAATTCCTGGTGCCTGAGACGTGTCAAGAAAACCCGCGTTAATGACATCGCGCTGATCGAAAACCAGTTGCTGTGCGACCTCATCATTCGTGAGATCAAGTACAACAACATTGAGAGCAACCAAGCCATCTCCGTCTCGGCCAGACTTGCGGTCCGCAACAGCCAGATAGCGGCCGTCCGGGTGCAAGGTGACACCATCTGGCTGCCGAAGACCAATATCTTTGGGCAGCCAGTGCTTGCCCGGAGCAGTAATGCGATCACCGATCCGATAGCGCCGCAGTCCCGTGCCGCCAGACGTGTAGACAAACTCGGCATCGCCGGCTCCAGGAGAGAAAGTCAGGCTCGTCGTGTCGGGGAGTTGATCATCACACACTTCGTCTGAGCCCGCGGGGCAACAGCGTGTGACACCGGGTTCGCCAGCGTATCCGACATCATCCCGACCAATGAGTGACCAATCGGATGTTTTCCAGACACGCAGGCCGCAGCCGTCGCTGAGGCCTGCCGCCAACCACTTACCATCTTGGGAGAAGCGTAAATCCTGGGCCCGAGTTTCAACGCCCTCAAGGACTTTCTCTATTCGGCCCGAAGGGTGCGAAATGATATAGATCCGCGCCGTACCGGCGATCGGCTTGCCTTGGGCATCAGCACGCGGAGGAACACCGTAAGCGATTTGCGATGCGCCCGGCCGCATTGCCACTGGATGGGCACGTTGGCGCTGCTCGTTTCGCAAAGGAACGCGGTGAAGAATGGCGGGCTTATCTGGTATATCGAAAGACCACGCAGCGATCGCCTTGGCGGCCGTCCCTGCCAAAACCAGACCCGATGCACTGTCAAAATCGATGCGCCACAGCGGTGACACAAAAGGGTCATTGATCCTCAGTGTCGGCTTACCCCAGTTGCTCCGATCCTGGGCAAAGGCATTGCCAATAAGCAATAGCGCAACAAAAAGAGATCCAAATACTCGCTTAACCGCTGCACCGAACAAATCAGCCCCCTGCACTTACCAATGACCCCACTCGGGTAAGCCAAAGGCTAGCTTATCAGAAGTTCGGGTGCCAATAGTCTTGCGTCTAACGACAGGATATCGATCCCAACAATGCCATGAACTTCCCAGCAAAATCGGTTGCTACGTTCCAGGTCTAAAAATTGTCAGGACGGATCACTCTGACATCGGACACAGTCACAATCCCAATCTGCTGCGCAACCAACTCGAAAATTGGCGTTAGAATCTCATCGATTTTGCTCTCATCAACGATGCAGAAGATCTGGATAACAGCACCAACACGCCCAACCTGACCATCACGGTGCCAGGCTCCTGATTTGCCACGCCCGGCGATGGCCGGAACTACGGTGTAACCACCAACATCCAAGCGTTCGAGAATCTCAATCATGCGATTCATCAACGGAGCTTCGACCATGATGTCGATGCGCTTTTTTACAAACGTCTCCATTTCAAGCCATCTCCTTATGCTAGATCATCTGCGATAACGCGACGTAGATCGGGATCCCTAGAGTCAGATTGAACGGGAACGTGACGCCAAGGGAAAGTGTCAGATAGATCGACGGTTGTGCTTGCGGCAGCGCCAGACGCAATGCTGCTGGCACGGCAATGTAAGAGGCACTGGCTGCAAGCGTGACCAGCAATGCGGTTGTGCCCGCCGAAAGACCAATCAACCAAGCGGACAAAAGACCGAGCATCGCACCGACAAGCGGCATGTATAGGCCAAATGCAATGACCGGGAACGTCAGGTTGCGCGCTCCACCGATTAAGCCACGACCAGCAATCAGCCCCATGTCGAGGAGGAATAGACACAGCACTCCTTTAAACGGTGAGACAATAAACGGTGCCACAGCGGCGAGACCTTCTTGTCCGGTCGCAACGCCAATGGCGAAAGACCCAACCAAAACAACGATCGAGCCGTTAAGAAAAATGTCGCGTAATATGCCGACATCCAGCTGTCTTGTTTTGTCACTGGAGCTTTGCGCGTACCACAGCGCAACAACGATGGCTGGTGTTTCCATGGCAGCGGCTACTGCAACCATGTAGCCTTCATACCCCATACCAAGTCCATCAAGAGCCTGCGTCATGGCCAGAAATGTAACAATCGAGATCGAGCCGTAGTGCGCAGCAACAGCCGCCGCATCAACGCGCGCCAGACCAGTTGTTGCCCGCAGCGCATGAAATGCCAAAACCGGTATCAGACTGCTAAGAACAATGCCGGCCAGCAATGCAAGCAGAAGCGTCGTATCAACGCCGTGCTCGGCAACGCTGGCACCACCTTTGAAGCCAATGGCCATCATCAGGTAGAGAGACATGCCCTTGGCAATCGCTTCCGGAATATTCAGATCTGACCGAGCAAGCGCGGCAACAAGACCGAGCGCGAAGAACAGGATCATCGGTGACGTCAGATTTGCAATAGCCAGATCGAATATCGATGCCATTGTTACCTCAGTTCGCTTTTGCCTTTGGCCGAGCGCAACTCATCTGTGGCCCGACAGGGAGGAGTCATCTGATCGTAGAGTTCACTCTTGCAGGAAGTTATCCCAGGTTGGATTCGGTCCAAAACGTTCAACGAGGAAGTCGATCAAAACACGAGTCTTGGCGGCCAGAAACTTGTTCGGTGCATAGAGTGCATAGATACCGAGCTCGGAAGGCGGGTAATCGTCTAACACGAGCTGTAGCCGGCCTTCCTTGATGTCCTCTCCAACCAGGAACGTCGGGAGTTTCGTGATTCCATGTCCGGCGAGCGCCGCCTGTCGTAGTACATCGCCGTTGTTTGAACAGAGACAGGAGTTGATCGGCACCGACATCGCCTGACCATTGTGTGTCAACTGCCAGCGCTGCAGAACCGTTGTATGCCCGTAATTGAGGCAGGCGTGTTCAGCCAGATCTGCGGGTTCCTCTGGTGATCCGTGCGACCGGATATAGTCTGGCGAAGCAGCAAGCACACGACGCCCTGGAGCCAGCTTACGCGCTATCAGGCTGGAGTCGGCCAGTTCAGCGATCCTGATCGTGACATCAAAGCCATCTTCAATGGGATCGACAAACCGATCGCTCAACGACAGCTCAATCTTGAGGTCCGGAAATGCCGTCATGAAATCAGCGATTGCACTCCCGATGTGGAGCACTCCGAATGACATGGGAGCGTTGAGCTTCAACGTACCGCGCGGCTCATCATGCAATCGCGAAACTTGCAGCTCGGTCTCTTCGACCTCTGCCAGAATTGTAAGGCACCGCTCGTAGTAAGCGAGCCCCGCCTCGGTCGGACTGACCTTGCGCGTTGTACGGTCTAGTAATCGCGCACCCAGGATTTGCTCAAGCTCGATTACCCCCTTGCTGACAGCTGATCGTGTCAGGCCCAATTGCCGCCCAGCCTCGGCATAACTGCCGAGAGCAACGACCTTGGTGAATGCCAACATGGCATCAAGCTTATCCATGGGGTCTTATCCAGTCCGCGTCGGAGCAAGGCGCAAAACACTAGATTGCACCATGTCCGAAACGACCTCAACGCCGCAGAAAAAGCTATACAACAGGACTAGCCGCCACAGGAGGCAGGGATACACTCCGGTTCCGAAGGCACAGCTCATGGCGCCTAACGTATGCCCGCCATGCGTCAAGGCCAGATGGCAGCGAGGTAAGCTGCATAGCCACCCAGAAAAACCACGCCAAGCGGTCTGCCGATCTGGCGAAAAGCAACAACGGCCAGCAGAAGAAGCGATGCCGCGGCTAGCATGATCAGGTTATCGAACTGCAGAATGGCTTGCGGTACATTGATTGGCGAAATGAGAGACAGCACGCCAGCGATCGCCAACAAATTGAACACGCAGGACCCCAGCACGTTGCCGAGTGCAACATCAGCATGACGGCGAACAGCAGCAATAACGGCCGTCACAATCTCTGGCAGAGACGTACCAAATGCAACAACGGTCAATCCAATAATGGTTTCGCTTACACCGATCGTCTTTGCGAGTGCGACAGCCGATGTCACAACGAAGTGCCCCCCCATGACCAGAAGGCCGAAGCCAAAGATCAGAGCACCGATTGCGAAGGGGAGCGATTGCGATGGCACGGAAATTTCGAGCGCTTCAGCCTCGGCATCGCCGCCCTCACCCGCCGAGTACATCTCCCGGCGTACAGAATAAGTTAGGTAAACGGCCAGAGCGATCAGCAAAACCGCACCAATCAACGGGGTCAACTGGAACGCTGTGCAAAGAGCCACAAATGCCGCCGACAATGCGCACACGATAATCGTGTCAATCCGAACGTGCTCACCCGAAAGCGCAATCGGCGCAATAACGCCAGCAATACCGAGGACCACAAGAATGTTGATGATGTTGGAGCCGACAATGTTGCCGATGGCGATGCCAGGTGCACCTATCAGGGCAGCCTCAATGCTCGTTACCAACTCCGGAGTCGATGAGCCAAAGCCTATGACAACAGCACCGATGACGAATGCCGAAACCTTGAGGCGCTCTGCCAGACTGACTGCTCCACGTACCAGCAGTTCACCGCCAAACACCAGCAAACCGAAGCCAGCAGCTATAAGCAGTATATTAGCAATCATTCATCGCCCCCTCAGGCTTTAATACGACCAGACTACGACAACGGCAGCCCCACCCCGCGCTACCGCAATCAGACATGCATGTGCCACAAACTTAATTCGACGGCTCGCCGAACTAACTTGAGCGAACCAGATCTCCAAGCCGCGTACTCTCGATTACAGATTGCCCAACACAAGGCACTCACGAGATCCAAACGACATCCGGTTCATGACCTTCGAGAGCTTCACTCTCGAACATCTTCAATGCGGGAAGGACAGGTGCTGACCGCCGGAACACGGCATGAGCAATCCTCCGCAATTCGCATTCCGTAGGTGGAAACCCCGAGCACAAGGCGCCAGATCGCATTTGCTGTTTCTTTGATAGTTTTCATCAATCAAAGTTGTGAATAGTGATACTCCAGACCGTGCGCTCAATCCGCACTTGAGGAGCTGACTCAGCCTGACAGGATTGAAAACTGAGAGAAACTTCTCTTAACCGTATCGCGAATGTGCTGCGCCAACTGTTCAAACTCAGGCTTGCGCGCTGAGGTATCACGCCACAGCAATCCAATGGTGCGATAGAGCGACCGCCCGCGCAGGTCGATCGCCTTAACACCACTGTCGCGGTTGAGAGTTGTATGCACGTAAAGTCCAGGCAGGAACGAAAAGCCCATGCCCATCCCGACCATCTGGCGCACGGTATCGAGGCTCGTACCTTCATACTCAGTGCGCAAGTGCGCTCCAAACTCCTCACAGAGCGTTTCGACCTGCTCGCGTAAGTGGTGACCGGCCTCCAGTGTCAGAATAGAGCGTCCCTTCAACTCTCGACGTTCAATGTGGTCGCGCTGGCTGAGATCACTATCGGAGGGCACGACGAGATAGAGCGGTTCCCGGAACAGAGGAACAGCCTCTAGACCTTCAGCTCTGACCGGAAGCGGCGTAATGATCACATCGTACTTCCCGACATCCAGTCCATCCGGCAAGTTCATTGGCACATCTTCGCGCACATACAATTGCAAGTCCGGGTAGGCCCGATGAATGCGCGGTATCACACGCGGCAGGAGATAGGGACCAACTGTTGGCGGCAAGCCCAATCGGATTGTACCACCTGGCTCCCCCAGCTTATGCGTCGCAACATCACGGATTTCCTGCACATCGCGTACAATCCGTCGTGCAATGTCAGCGATCTCTTCACCAACCGGTGTGAGCAGAACACGAGACCGACTGCGCTCGACAAGCTGGGCACCGAGCGTCTGCTCAAGCGTACTCAACTGCGCACTGAGCGTCGGCTGACTGACACCAATCTTAGCTGCGGCTCTTCGGAAATGCCGTTGCTCATCGACGGCCAAAAGATATTCAAGTTGTCTCAAGCTTGGCATGGCTCTCCCGCATCCAGTCAGCTACAGGAGTAGAGATAGAAAAAATCTATCAATTTTCAAGATGCCAGCACATTGGGCTTCAGCACTGGAAGTCATGTGAATTGACGGAACGATGCGTTAATCGAACGACGGCAGGCAGCCGCCGGCCTAAAGCAGGTAGTCACAGTGGTAAACAACCACTGCCATCGAATGCCCGAAACGCAATGAAACGCGCCAGGCGATCAAGAACTACTTTTTCCAGCCGTAGTCTCGAACAGCAGCCTCCTGTGAGATGTATCCATCAAGCAGATCCGCCTCGATCGCGTTAGCGTCGCGATCTTCAGGCTGACCGTGTCCGGCGCCGCCTGCGCATTGGATTGCAAAGACATCGTCCTTGTTGAGTTCGCGTGTCTTCTTGGGATGAACCGGTTCACCATTGATTGCAATCTGGGACTTCGCACCGCTCAGGCCACCTGC
Source organism: Hyphomicrobiaceae bacterium (assembly GCA_965247245.1). GTDB lineage: Bacteria > Pseudomonadota > Alphaproteobacteria > Rhizobiales > Hyphomicrobiaceae > Tectiglobus. Next base: position 1,540,243 of record CBDFGV010000003.1, read on the forward strand.
AACACCGACGGTGGGATGCTCAGTGCGATCCATGCGCATCGCGAAAGTCATGACATCTTCCGATGTGGACTTTACAGCCAGGGCATGACCAAGCCCGCCGCGGTACTTGCCGGCTCCACCGGAATCGATCGCAAGTTCCTTGTGAAGGAACATCAACGGCTTCTCGTTCTCAGTCACTTCCACAGGCACGCCAGAAATGTTCGACGGAAAACCAAGCGACGACACACCATCCATCGATGGCCGCGCACCCAGGCCACCATTGGCAAACATGATATCAACGAACCGACGGCCGCTGTTACCCGTTCCCATGTATGCCGAAAGGTGAGGCGGGGCGCCGGTCTCAGCGTTGGTCTTATCCGGTAGTGCTTGCCCGAGGGTTCGAATAATCAGGCTTGGCAAATACATCGAAACCAATGCGCGCCCACCCAGCGCGGATGGAAACGTTGCATTGATCACGGTGCCATCTGGCACGGTGTAATCAATCCGTTTGAGCGTCGCGCCATTCACCGGCGATGCCGGCCGCGCGACCGTAATGCAACCAAAAGCAATTTCCGCGAACGACCAACGCCAGGTCGTATTGATGCCGAACACGTCCTGCGGTGACGAGCCGGTGCAATCGACGTGCAGGCGCTCACCAGCAATGGTAATCTCGCACTTCAACTTCAGCGGCGTGTCAAAACCGTCCGTGTCAACCTCACCGGTATAGGTGCCGTCCGGCATCGCCGTAATCGCCTGCGCCATGGCTTGATCAGACCTAGACCAAATCTCTTCAAAAAGATCATCAAGGCTGTCCAGCCGGTTCGCGTCCATGAACTCCAACACGCGGCGCTCAGTTATCACGTTGGCGGCCAGCTGAGCTTCAAGGTCGCCGATGACAATGTCAGGGACGCGTACGTTCATTTTAATAATGCGAAACAAGTCTTCGTTCGGCTTTCCGCCCTGATAGAGCTTGATGACCGGCAGCCGAAACCCTTCTTCGAACACCTCTTTTGAATCCGCCGACAACAACCGACCACCAACATCTGGCGAATGCGAGACATTCATGGCGTAGGCGACGATCTTCCCACCACGAAATATCGGCGTCAGAAAGAAGACGTCATTAATCTGGCTGGCCCCGATCCAAGGGTCGGTTGTGATCAGACTATCACCCGGCTGCAGCGTCTCTGGTGGGAAGGCAGCCAGGAAGTCGGGCACTGCAAATGACATGCATCCGGTAAACTGCGGCAGTCCATGACGCCCTTGGGCAATCATACGGCCCTTCGTGTCGAACAACGCACAACTGAAGTCCCAGGCATCGGTTACAATGCGCGAAAACGCTGTCCTCAGCAGGGTTGCCTGAGCTTCATCAACAATCGTGATGAGCTTGTTCCACCTCATCGTGAGGGTTACGGGGTCAATCCGGTTTGCATCACTCATGACAACACTTCCCTGATATCGAGCACGAGCATGCGCTCATGATCGACTTCCAGATTTGCCCCTGGCGGCACGACCGTCGTCGACTCCTGATCTTCAATAATCGCCGGTCCGTTGATCTTCGCGCCGACCGGAAGTTCCGCGCGTTCGTAAACTGCGCAGGTGACCGGCTCCTTTATGCTCGGGAACACCACGGATCGCTCTGCCTTTTGCCGGACCTCACCAGCTTTGCTATCCCGTCCGGACCAACTAATGTCCAGATCAGGGCGCGGGCCAGATACGTTCATGCGCCAGCTCACAGTTTCGATTGGTACGTCTGCGATCTCACGGCCGTAATAATCCCGGTAGGCCTTGTAGAATTGCCCTTGAATCTTGGCTGCGCCCGCATCGCTGAGATCCTCGCGCGACAACGGCACGGTGACTTCATAGCGCTGGCCGTAATAACGCATATCCGCAGACAACACGACCGTCACGCCTTTCTCGACACCGGCATCTTTCAGTTGCTTGCGCCCCAGAGCTTCGAGCTCGCCGTAACGCGCGTTAACGTGCTGCCAATCGATATGATCGAGTTCGCGCATATAGCCGAAGACAAAGTCGAATGACATTGGTGACGTGAGACAACCCAGCGCCGATAGCACGCCGGCTGCAAACGGGATTCTCACCTTGCCGATGCCAAGCCGTCGCGCCACATCCCAGGCATGCGCGGGTGCTGCCCCGCCAAAGGCCAAGAGTTCGTATTGGCGAAGATCTATGCCCTGCTCAGCCGAGTAAACGGCGGCGGCATTCGCCATGTTATCATTGACCACCTCAAAGACGTTGGCGGCCGCTCTCTCAGCACTGTCATTCAAAGGCTGTGCAACATCCGAGTTCACCGCCGCAATTGATTTCTCCCGATCGAGTGTCATCTTCCCGCCGAGGAAGTAGTCGGGATTGAGCAAGCCCAAGACAACGTCGGCGTCCGTCACGGTTGCTTTGGTGCCACCCTGTCCGTAACAGGCCGGGCCAGGAGCTGAGCCAGCGCTTTCGGGCCCAACCGTAATCAGTCCCAGATCATCGACGGCAGCAATACTGCCGCCCCCAGCGCCGATTTCGATCAGGTCCACGGCGGGGGCTTTGAGCAGCAGACCGCTGCCCTTTTGAAATCGCTTGACCCGCGCCACCTCGAGATCGGTTGTTCGTGTCGGCTCGAAATTTGTGATCAACGAGATCTTTGCTGTTGTTCCACCCATATCGAACGACAGCAGGTGCGATGTATCGAGCGTCCGCGCATAGTGCGCGGCAATAGAAACGCCCGCGGCTGGTCCAGACTCAACAAGGCGGACAGGGTACTGCCTCGCCACATCGAGGCTCAACGTGCCTGCATTCGAACCCATAACGAAGAAGGCCCCGGACGAGCCTTTCGCATCAAGAGCATCGACAAGGGCACCGAGGTATCGGTCGATCAACGGTTGCACGTAGGCGTTTGCAACCGTTGTCGACACGCGGCCATACTCTCCAATCTCCGGCAGAACGTCTGAAGATAACGTAATAGGCAGAGCCGGATTGATAGACTGTATGGCTTCGCGAGCAGCGTGCTCATTGGCAGGGTTGGCGTAACTGTGCAGGAAGCACACCGCCACTGCTTCAACACCCTGCGCTTCAGATGCATTCAAGGCCGCTTCAATATCGCCTTTGTCCAACTCTGTCAGAACCGCGCCATCATAGGTCGTTCGCTCCGTCACCCCCAGGCGTCGCCGCCGCGGCACGAGCGGTTCAGGGAATTGGATAAATAGATCGTAGAGATCGTATCGCAACTCCGTCCTCGTCTCCAAGGCATCGCGAAATCCGCGTGTCGTCAAAAGGAGGATACGCGCACCTTTTCTTTCGATAATGGCATTGGTTGCCAGTGTGGTGCCGTGCACAATGGTGCTGATAGTCTCTGCTGGTGCCGAAGTCCTGGTCAGCATTTCATCGACGGCGTTCAAAACCGCACGTTCTGGCTGGTCTGGCGTCGTTAAAACCTTGGCAGAGTGAATTGATCGGGTTTCGTTGTCGACCACCACGACATCGGTGAAGGTGCCACCGATATCTACGCCGATAGCCAAACGTTTCTTCACTGACACGAACGCGCCTCCTCAAAGTCAAATCCCGAATTGCGCGATCGAGAGCCAGTCAACTTGCAATCCGTTGCGCCGATACAATTCTGAAATGTCGCGCAGGTTGCATCAAGCAGGGATATGATATCGCGGCACGATACGCATCTTTGCAGCTTGTCGACACCGGCTGTCCAATGGGAACCTGCGAGTCCTTAGGAGATTCAAATGACAACGGGTGCTACTCTCGCACCGCAATTTCAGGCAAAGCGCAACCGATCAAGCGCAAATTCAGCGAGACGTGTCATGGTCAATACGATTGAGTTGGGCGACATCACCATTCAACAGGTCGTTGAACAACAGGCCCCGATTTTCCCGACCTTTGAGTTCTTTCCCGATCTAACGGAAGAGTTGCTAAACGAACATCGCTCCTGGCTCGAACCTAACTTCATCGATCCCGCAACTAATCAGGTGATACTCTGCATTCAAAGCTACATCGTCAAAACTGAGCACCATACGATTCTCATCGACAGCTGTGTCGGCAATCACAAGCACCTGCCGGTGCGGGCCATGTGGCACCAAATGAAACTCGACAGTTACGAGAAAAACTTCCGCGCCACCGGCCTTACTTTTGAAGACATTGACTTTGTGATGTGCACGCACCTGCACACCGACCATGTTGGTTGGAACACGCGACTCGACAATGGCCGCTGGGTTCCCACATTCCCAAATGCCAAATATGTCTTCTCTGATCGCGAACTTCAGTTCTGGACGGAGAGAAACCGCACAGATCCCGAGAGCTGCCCGTGGATCACGGAGTCAGTCCTGCCGATCGTCGATGCCAAGATGGTTGAAACCGTACACAGCAACCATTGTCTCAACGACCACGTTCAGCTTATCCCGTCGCCAGGCCACACAATCGATCACTACTCCGTCCTGGTCGGGCAATCAGGACAAGATGCACTCATCACCGGCGACATGGTGCATTCACCGATCCAGGCCCGCTATCCGGAGATCGGCATGTTCTCCGATTACGACTCCGCGCAAGCTGGTCGTTCTCGTCGCGAGATTTTAGGTCGTTTCTGTGATACGTCGACGTTAATGTGCACCGCGCATTTCCCATCTCCGTCAACAGGGCACGTCACAGAGTGGGAGGACGGTTTCTGGATTGGATGAGATCACGCGCCGCCGCTAACTGTGTGAGCGTGCCAAAGCTCCGAGCATCTCAATGCTCTGCGCAATCCGGTCGCTCCAATCCTCACCGCAGCTCAGGCGGATGCAATGCTTGTAGCGATCACTGGCCGAAAACATATCACCCGGTGCAATACAGATCCCTTCAGCCAAGGCCGCGCGGAACAGGGCTCGGCTATCGCAGTTCTCTGGCAGTTCCAGCCATAAAACAAAGCCGCCAGCCGGACGTGTCACGCGGGTCCCGCTCGGGAAGTGGCGGTCGATAGCACGCGTCATACGGTCGATATGATCGGCAAAAACACGTCTGATCCGCCTCAGATGATTGTCATAGCCACCGCATTCCAGGAACTCCGCCAGGGCTGCTTGCGGCAAGGCCGGACCGCAGAGAGTTTGCGCAAACTTCTGCGCAAGGATCTCCGACATGCGCTGTCGCGCAATGATCCATCCGACCCGATACCCTGGCGCAATCGTCTTGGAAAACGAATTGCAATAGATGATCTCTGCATCTGAACCGATCGCCATAAACGGCTTTGGTCGCTCAGGCCCGAAGTAGATATCGCCATAGATGTCGTCCTCGATCAGAGGGACATTGTGACGGGCAAGAATGTCCAAAATCTCGCGCTTCTGCTCATCCGGCATCGCATGACCAAGCGGGTTGTTGAAGCTCGAGGAAAACAGGCAGGCACTCACACGCCGCGACTTCAGAGCTTCTTCGAGAGCCGCCGGTTCGATGCCACGCGCCGGACTGGTCGGCAACTCCAGTGCCTTGAGCCCCAGAGCCTCAAGGACCTGCAGTATCCCAAAGTAAGTCGGTGACTCGATGGCGACGGTGTCACCGCGACTAGTTAGGGCCTGTAGGGATAACGACAAGGCTTCCGTACATCCAATTGTCAACAAAACATCATCCGGCGACAGCGCTTGCCCCCAGCGAATGACGCGGCGACAGATTTCTTCGCGGAGCGACATCAGTCCGCGCGGCTCTGTATAGATGTTGTATTCGCTACCGCGCGATCGGGCCGCCCGCGCCATAAACTTGTCGAGTCGTCCTGCGGCCAACAAGTCGGCACTCGGAATGGCGCACCCCAAAGGCACTAGATCCGGATTAGCTGCTTGCTCCAGAAGCTCGGTCACGTGACCAGTAATCGTAACCGACGACGGTCGTTTAGGCGGCTGCGAAGTTTTGGGCGAAGCCATACTGACCCGCCCGTGGCTTGCAATGTAAAACCCTGACTTGGGCCGTGCTTCCAAGACACCACGGTCTTCAAGTAGGCGATAGGCGTGCAGCACGGTTGACATGCTTGCCTTGCGGTCCCGCGCTATCCTGCGCAGAGACGGAGCACGCATCCCCATCCTGAGCGTGCCGCAATCAACAAGACTGACAACGAAGTCCGCCACCTCTTCATACTTGGTCTGCATCAGCGCCCGCTCAATCCCAGTGCCAAAATTCGATTGGGACACAGATAACAGAAAACCAAACTGTACTCCATACAAAATCAATTATCTGTATCTGTTATGGAACTCACAAATGCTCCAATTTACGCGATGATTGATTGCAAGAGAGCGGGTAAAAACCATGACAAAACACAACAGTTCTCGGCTCAGACGCTTCCAGCCCAACGACATCATGTCTCTCACAGAAGAGACGCCGGACTTTGATCTCGCAGAAAGCGTCGGTCCCGATCTCGTGCTAAGTGAATTGGCGGCCCTGCAGGAGTCCAGCTTTGGCGACTCACTAAAACTTCAATACGGGACTGCTCAAGGCAGTCCGGACCTTCGTCAGGCTATCGCGGCGGCCAACGGCGTCGATGCGGATGATGTTGTCATCACAGTCGGCGGCATGCACGCGCTGTTCCTTACCGCATTCTGTACATGCGAGCCAGGCGATGAAGTCATCACAACGACACCGCTGTTCCCCAATACCCGTAGCACGTTGGAGTCGGTGCGGGCGCGCATCCGAACAATTCGCTTAACCTTCGATGCGGGTTACAAGCTGACGCCGGAAGATGTTTCAGCAGAGATGACATCCACCACTCGGATGGTCAGCCTGGCAACACCGCAAAACCCATCCGGCGTTGCGATTGCGCCGGAAACGCTGTTGCAGATCGCAGAGCAAATGACGCGGATCAGCCCGGACTCGCACCTCATCGTCGATGAGACATACCGCGAAGCCGTCTACGGCGGGAACGCGCCAGTGCCATCGGCTGCCAACTTGCATCCACGCATCGTATCGGTTGCCTCGCTTTCAAAGTGCCACGGTGCACCCGGTCTGCGCATCGGCTGGGCTATCACGCGTGATCCAGCCCTTCGTGAACAGTTGATCCTGGCCAAGTTCAACACGGTCATTTCGAATTCCACTCTCGACGAGGCAATGGCGTTGCGCGTATTCGACGAGATCGACACCATATTTGCGGCGCGTAAGCAGCGCCTTCAGGATGGTTTTGAGCGGACAGAAAACTGGGTCACAAACCACAAACACTATGTCGACTGGATCGCACCGGATGCCGGCGCGCTGTGCTGTATACGCCTAAGGCCAGAGTTGTTCGATCCAGCCACCACCGCTAGGTTCTACAAGAAACTTGCGAGCAAAGGGGTCCGTGTTGCGCCGGGCTCATGGTTTGGCGAAGACAACCGTGTTTTTCGACTAGGCTTCGGACTGTTGCCGATGGCGCAACTTGATGCCGGACTGGTGCGCTTGACGGAAGCCCTTGAAGACGCCTCAAGAGCCGCAGCCTAAAGCAATTTGGAGATGCACACCTAAATGAAAGATTCGGAAGTCCAGGAGCTTCTCCAAAAGGCACAAGGCTATGCCAGAGCTTACGTTCAGGCAGCCAATCATCAGAGGGCGTTTCCGGACGCTGAGGCCTTGGCCAACCTTGCCGCCTTTGATCATGCGCTGCCGGACAACGGCATTGCTGCATCGGAGATGCTTGAGCGACTGCATACGGTAGGCGGCCCCGCCACCGTGCCGACAACAGGCGGGCGCTACTTTGGCTTCGTCAATGGTGGAACCCACCCACCGGCACTTGGTGCGCGCTGGCTAGCCGACGCCTGGGACCAGAACGCAGCACTCTTCGTCATGTCTCCGATCGCGGCACGTCTGGAGCAGGTGTCCGAGAGCTGGCTGGTCGACCTGCTTGGCTTACCGCAAGGCACAGCGGCAGGCTTTGTCGGTGGCACGTCAATGTCATTATCCTGCGGCCTTGCCACGGCCCGCAATGCCTGCCTCAAGCGGCAAGGTTGGGATGTTGCATCGGCAGGACTATTCGGTGCACCAGAAATCAAAGTCATTCTTGGCGAGCAGGCGCACGGTGCCGTGTTTCGGTCGCTCTCGTTCCTGGGTCTAGGATCTGATAGGGTTCAGAAAGTCGCTTGCGACGACCAAGGCCGCATGAAGCCGGACGCGCTGCCAAAGCTTGACACCAGTTCAATCCTCATTCTCGCTGCCGGCAACGTCAACAGTGGCTCCTTCGACAACCTTCGCGAGCTTTGCACTAAAGCCAAGGAAGCGGGCGCCTGGGTCCATGTCGACGGCGCGTTCGGTCTCTGGGCGGCGGCATCTCCCAACCATCGGCATTTGTGTGATGGGATCGAGCTGGCCGACTCATGGTCGGTCGACGCCCACAAGACCCTCAATGCGCCCTACGATTCCGGCATCATATTTTGCCGTGACCGCAAGGCTTTGGTCTCAGCCCTCCACGCCGAAGGTGCTTACCTGCAGTGGAGCGAAGAACGCGACAGTATGCTCTATACCGCCGACATGTCCAGACGTGCGCGCGGGATCGAGCTCTGGGCCACATTGATTACGATGGGTCGCTCCGGCGTTGGTGAACTCGTCGATCGGCTCTGCACCCACGCGCGAGACGTAGCCCAAAAGCTCGGATCACATGGCTTCAACGTGCTCAACGACGTTGTCCTCAACCAGGTTATCGTGTCCTGCGGGTCAGAAGTTAAGACGCAATCTACTTTGCAGCATTTGCAAGCGTCCGGAGAATGCTGGTGCGGCGGCAGCATGTGGCATGGTGAGCCCGTCATCCGGATCAGTGTATGCTCACATGCCACAACGACAGATGATATCGATCGGACTGTGGCAGCCTTCATTGCAGCTAGAGACCAGGCACACAACTGATTGCAGTTTCCCACGAAGTCTGAGAGTAGTAGCGCTTGCATTCCCTGACGAAGGTTCCGCACCTGTCAGTTGACCGTTGGAGATCGAACATGCCCTGGCCGGAAGACGTCACGCTCAAAGGCGAGATCGCAACCATAGCGCCTTTAGAGCACGCCCACGGCGAGGACCTGAAAGAGGCAACGTCTGACGGTGATATGCATAAGCTGTGGTACACAACTGCGCCGTCAGCCGAGACAATGACGAAAGACATCGATGGCCGCCTTGCACTGCGCAAGGCCGGATCGATGCTGCCCTTCTCAGTTTTTCTCAATGAGACCGGCAAGGCGGTCGGCATGACCACTTATCTCAACATCGACGCTGCACACCGTCGCGTTGAAATTGGCGGCACATGGTATCGCAAGTCGACCCAGCGCACGGGCCTCAACACGGAATGCAAGTTCCTGCTGCTGCGCCATGCCTTTGAAGAATTGGACTGCATAGCCGTTGAATTCCGCACCCACTTTATGAACCAGCAAAGTCGCCGTGCGATCGAGCGGCTCGGCGCAAAGTTTGATGGCATTCTGCGCGCCCATATGATTATGCCGAACGGTACAATCCGCGACACCGCTGTCTACTCAATCACCGCGCCAGAGTGGCCGGCTGCCAAAGCCAATCTGACATGGCAGATGGAAAAGCCGCGCTAACCAAAGCTATTGCTTCAGCGCCCGGTCAGTGTCGGCACTCGGGTCGAGGCTGGACTGAGCCAACCCAACAAGCGCGGCCAGCCCGAGCACCAGTCCAGCGCCCAGCAGCCCAAACCGAATGTCGCCGAGAGCATCGCCGACAGCGCCGGCCGCCACCGGTCCAATGGTTTGCCCAACAGCAAATACGATCGTAAACAATCCAAGGGCCGGTCCCCATAGTTGCGCCGGCAAATTCTTTCGACTGAAACTTGTCACGGCACTGGGCGCGATGAAAACCGACAGTCCAAATAGCGCGGCCGATACGACTAATCCTTCAACGGTTGGCCACACCAGAGGTACGATTGTTCCAATGCCTGTCGCTCCGGTTGCAAGCGCCAACGGCACGCCATTGCCATAGTGGGCGAGGACACGACGCCAGACAAACGGTGACACCATCATCCCACCGCCAACGATGAGCCAAGTCAACGAGACCGACCACGCCGAGAAACTCAGCGACTGCATCCAGGCAATCAGAAATGTGAGATAGACAATATAGCCCGCTGCAAACAACCCGTAGCCGATGAGCAGAGCAAGCATTCGCCTAACGGGCAGTTGGACATCAACGCGGCTGGTTTCATGGCGCGGCCTGTCATCCTGCAATGCGTAAGCTGCCCAGATCGACAGTCCACAACACAGCACACTCGCAATCCCCAAGCTCAACCAGGAAAGTGGCCATGCCTCAGCGCCGGCACGAGCGAACAGGACCGGCAACGTCACGCCACTCAAAACCATGCCAAAGCCACCACCACCAAAATTGATCGCGATGGCAAGGGCGTTGCGACCTGGATTATCCTGAAAGAGAGAGGCCGCCATGGTACTGCCGACAATGAAGACAAAAGCGCCAAATACACCGGTCCAGATCCGCCAGGCCGACAACCACCAAAAGCTCTCCGTCAGACCATTCGCAATCAGGCAGGCTGATGTACCGACCATGCCGACAGTGAAAAGCAACGCTGCGCTCACCCGCCGGACCAAAGCGAAAGTCAGGATAGCACCTGCGACATAGCCGATGGCGTTCGCTGTGTTGATCCAGCCGGCTTCCGTATAGGTCCAGGATAAATCCTCCTGCATCGCCGGCAGGATCAGTCCATATGAGAACCTGGCAAACCCATTGCTCACACAGATTCCGAGAGCCAGGCCCGCAAGAATAAGCCACGGTCGATGAGACGACGACCGCCCCATCAGGGGCGTTGCGGCGCGCAAACGCCTGTTGCTTTGTCGGGTTCGCTCGCCATGACCTAGGCTCGAACGCTATCCAGGCGCTCCCAATTAAATTCCATTCCGTGGCCAGGCTCATTTTGTGCAACCGCCATTCCCTCCTCCAATCGAAGGGGGGTGGCGATGTACTTATCAAGTCCGAAGCCATGCGCTTCCAGGAAGCTCCCATTGGGGCAGGCTGCCAGCAGGTGCACCGTCACGTCATGTGCCCCATGTGATGTCACTGGAAGATTATACGCTTCTGCGAGATGCGCGATTTTCATGAATGGGGTAATTCCACCGCAATTCGTGACATCCGGCTCGGGGAAGGTCACACCACCAGCAGCGATCATCTGCTTAAACTCCCAGAGCGTCCGGAAGTTTTCTCCGGTGGCGATCGGCACACCACCGTCACGCACGACGCGGATATGACCTTCGACATCGTCCGGAATGATCGGTTCTTCCAGCCAGGTCAGTTCGTAAGGCTGGAATGCACGTGCCCTCCGGATCGCTTCATCCGCCGACCACTTCATGTTGGCATCGACCATGAAGGGAAAGCCGTCACCGAGGTGCTTGCGCATGGCACGAACCCGCTCGACATCTTCGCTTAATCGATCACGGCCAACTTTCGACTTGATAGCCCGAAAGCCCTTCTTAAGATTGCCATCCGTCTGGCGCAGCAGATCATCGACAGACAATTCAAGATCAATGCCGCCCGCATAACAGGTCACGCGATCGCTGTGTCCACCGAGAAGGTTCCAAAGTGGCAGCTTGGCGCGTTTGCCCTTCAAGTCCCAAAGGGCAATATCGAAGGCTGAGAGCGCCAACACGGAGGGCCCGCCGCGACCACCGTAGTGCAGCTCCCACCAGACGTGCTCCCAAAGCTGTTCAATCTTGTCAGCGTCATGCTCAGCGACGACAGCCGCGATTTCATCCCTTACCGTGCTGTAAATCGCTCCGCCGTTGCGTCCGGTTGTGTAGGTGTAGCCGACACCCTCAATCCCATCGACATCCGTCACACGAACGGTAACGATTTCGAACGCCGTCATCACACCATGTGTCGAGTCGGTCAGCGCGACGTCCAATGGGATGCGATAATGCCCCGCTTCAACCGAACGAATGTTTGCCATTGCTTCCTCCCAGGTTGCCCGCCGACAGAAGGCCGGCAGGCAGAGCTTTTGATTAGGAGGTAGCCTTCATTGGCCTGCAAGCGCAAGGCCCGATTTAACAACTGAAAGCAAAGACAATCTTTCCTGCCGAACTAGACCTGCTCGGCATGGACTGGCTTCAGGCCTCACTGGTAGCTGATGATCTCGAACTCGACACCGTCACGATCCAGAAAATAGAACCGTCGCCCCGGCTCGTAGTCAGCATGCGACTGTGTCTTGTAACCAGCATCGAGTATCCGCTTTTCAACTTTGTCCAAATCGTCAACCACGATCCCGATGTGGTTGAGACCACCGCTCTGTCGGTAGTTCGAGATTTCACTCTTCTGCGTTTTTCCTTCGCTGTAGAGCGCGACGTAATCGTCATCGGTCCCGACATGGATGGTATACCCACCAATCGTAGACGGTCCCTGCCAACGAATACGCCAGTCGAACAACTGACATATCATTTCAGCCGTCTTATGAGGGTCACTGACAGTGATGTTGACGTGTTCAAGAGATGCACTCGGCATGACATGCCTCCTTTTCTTCCGGGCTCATTGATCATTCAATTGCCAGACCGTAATTCCTCAAGTTAACTTGAGATCAAGAGGTTTTTTGAACAGCGGAGAAACAAAATGCATCCCCAGGATCTACTGTCGATCGGCGATCTCGCGAAACGAACCGGATTGGCTGTCTCCGCAATCAGGTTCTACGAAGAAAAGGGACTCTTGGCTTCGATCCGAAACGCAGGCGGCCAACGGCGCTTTATGCGCTCAGACATCCGCCGTCTGTCATTTGTCCTGATTGCGCAGAAGCTTGGCTTCACGATTGAACAAATTCGTCAGCAGTTGCACGGCCTGCCGCTCGAACGAACCCCGACAAAGAGCGATTGGTCAAAGATGAGCAAGGGGTTTCGCCAAGAGCTTGACTCGCGCATCGCGATGCTGACCCAGTTACGGGACAAACTCGATAGTTGCATCGGTTGCGGTTGCTTATCGTTGCGCAAGTGCGCGCTCTACAATCCGGCCGACAAGGCAGCGCGCAAGGGACAAGGTCCTCGTTACCTCATGGGAGATCAACCGGAGGCATAGCTGGCAAGCAATGCAACCACGCTTGTCCAGCGCAAGACACTCAGACACTTAGGCACTTAGGCACTTAGGCATTCAGCCAGTCGACAACTGGCTTCATTTTCCGGTATAGCGCAATCGTCGACGGAATGAGCTTCGGGGACATTGCGGCGGCCGGCCCTCCGGAATGGTCGCCCCAAACCGTTAGTCCTTTGCGCAGCAACAGATCAGCGCGCGGGTGATCCTTTGGAAACCCTGATGGCACTTTCTTCAATTCCGGATCACGCAGGCGAAAGCCATGCGCCATCAACCGCGATACGGTCTTATCTAGGATCGCACCGTCATCGCCCGCAACACGTTCCCGATACGTCGTCAAATCCCCCTTCTCGAAAGCGAAGACCCCACAACCAACCGCGAGGCGCTCTGTTTCGAGCCCAAAGAACCACGCAGGGTGTCCGAGGCCGCCCTGCGGTTCATCCACCGTCCGGAAGAGAATGTGCAAGTGTGGCTTGTAAGGTGACTTGTCCTTGGAAAACCGAACGTCCCGATGCACCCGGAAGACCTTGGATGCATGCGCTGCTCCAGTCAGCTTTTCCAGTTGCACGCACATGTGTGCGCAGAGTTCTTTCGCCGGCTGCTGGATAACGTCCTCAAACTCGGACTTGTGCGCTGTAAACCACTCGCGATTGTTGTTCCGTTTCAATTCGGCAAGGAACGAGACGGCATCCTCAGGAAAGCACCATTGGCTGGCGGACACGGCTTTCGTTTTTTCCGGCATCAGGCCCCCTTTGGCGGCAAGGTTTCAACAAACGCCAACGCAAGATCAATCCAGGAATTGAGTGCCGCTTCATCACAATCATCGGCGTCAACAAAGAACAGGCCTGTCATGGTTCGACCGCCCTGCACCATCGGCATTGCTCCTGGACGCCTGGCCGCCGCTTCATGTCCATCTTTTCCAACCCGGAACATAAAGCGCCGCTGGCCATCTTTCGTTCTGTCAGCACCACCGATCATGTGACCATACTTCAGAAAACATAGACCGCCCATCATGCGTTTCTCGCTTACGTGCTTTTGGTCACCTAACGCAGCCCGAAACCGCGCTGCTAAATCCTCATCATAAGCCATAACTTCGCCCTCAAAGTCAGGCTGACCAGCTATCGCGAGCACGTACTCGCTGCTCCCACGCCTTTGCGTGTTTCAAGTTAGCTGGCATCGGCTCCTCGACAATGTCGGTGATTTTCACAGCCATCATTCCGGTGATGTCAGCCAACGTGAATTGATCGCCGGTAACAAAAGATCGACCATCACTCATTTCTTGATCAAACCAGGCCCACTTCTTGGCCGCAGCCCGCCGCTGACTGGCCGCATAGTCCGGCATTTGCTCGATCTTCCCGTCAAAGAACGGAATGGTATGGAGACCGACATTCGCCAACGCCGCAACTAGTTGCAACTCCATGCGACGGCTCCACATCTCGATGTAGGCTTGCTCAAATGCATCCCGCCCCATCAGCGTGGGCTCCGGAAACTCACTCTCGAGATAGCGGCAGATTGCAACGCTCTCTGTCAGGATACGGCCATCGTCTAACTTAAGGACCGGCAATTCACCGAGCGAATTGATCTTGCGGAACGCATCTGTGCGGGTTGAACCGTCCAACACCTGCATGGTTTCCATCGGTATCTCGACGCCCTTCTCCGCAAGGAAAACACGCACACGCCATGGATTTGGCGCTTGGCCATCATAAAGCTTCATGGCTTTTATCTCCATTGTTCAAAACTGGTTACACTGCCAGGCCAGACCTTCAAGACTGGCGGCGGTGCTTGCTGCGACCTCCGTCCTCATTACGGGCGAACACCACAATAGTCAACCAATAAGTTAAGTATCAAATTCAGAGATAATCCGCCGGCAGGAGCATGCAATGAGCATCGATGTAACATCAGAGGTTGTGATCAACAGAACCATCGCCGAAGTTGCAGGCTTCGCTGCCAATCCAGACAACGTCACGACGTGGTACGCCAACATCCGCGCTATTGAATGGCAGACGGAACCGCTTCTACAGGTCGGCTCACGGATCAAGTTTGAAGCCAAGTTTCTTGGCCGCGAACTCGCCTACACTTACGAAGTTGTGGAATACGAACCTAGTGTCCGGCTCAGAATGCGCGCATCCGACGGGCCATTCGAGATGGAAACAGCATACATCTGGACGGCCACAACCGCTGCAACGACCCGCATGACATTGCGCAACTATGGTGAGCCGGCAGGCTTCTTTGGTATCCTGGGCCCACTATTGGCATTCGCCATGAGGCGCACAATGGACAATGACCTTAGAAAACTGAAGACAATTCTTGAGAATGAGGCGTCAGTCAGTGAATGCTAGTTGGTATCGACCTGCTGCATACTTGAGCGTTGGATTCTTCGACGGTCGGTGCACACACAGGCTCCAGTCCGCTGCCACATTGATTTCAACATATTGATACGCAGAAGCAGCGGCATAGCGAGCGTAGTCCCGAGTGTAACTGTTAAGAGCACTTGATCGATCTTCAGCAGCTCGACCAAGTTGCCGCTCCGAGCGAGCTGCGGACACTCCGTATATGCCCATCATCGCCACTCTATCCGATCTGATTCCCAACAAATCAATCCACTCGTGTTGCGCGCGAACCTACCGCAAGCCGGCTTGAATGATCCGCATCTTGCAGTTGAAGTTGAGGCGCATGAACTTGCGGCGCACGCAGCTCTTGACTGTCGAGACCGTCGAACCGCGACGTACGCAGAGACGACGAACGTCAGTTTCACAGGCAGCCCTGAGCGCCGGTGTGACCTGCTTGGGAAGTTTGAAAGCGGCAGCCGGCTGTGCGATTGAACCGAGTACAAAAGCTCCGAACAGAACTTTCGCTGCGATTGCTGTGAACTTTGATGATGTCTGACAGGTGTTGAACATTTCTCTTCTCCGCGACCGTGTTGTAATGAGTTCGTCGCGCCGGTGCGGCATTTGGTTCGAGAAGAGAAAAAGTATTTTGAGAACTCGGTAGGGCTTGGTTAATAATTAGTAAATCACATGAACAAAACTCAAAATAATAAACGATAAGACAGACTTGAATTGTCAAGGTAAATCACTGATTTATAAGAGTTTAAATTCTTAAAATGGATTAACCTTATTCATCCCACGTGTCGTAATTGGACCGCATAAAGTCAACTCCATTGCGCACAATTTCTTCGAGCACATCCATATCAACATTGGCAATCCTCGTTATATAGAGACAACTTTTGCCGGTCCTGTGCTTGCCCAACCTCTCAAGTTGCTGAGACAAATCACGATAACCAGGCATTACATAAATTGTCAGTGCGCTTTTGCGTGGACTAAAGCCCGTCAGAAAAAACTCGCCGGAGTGACCACTGTCGTAGGTGTAAGCGTAAAGGCCATAACCGATGATGGAGCCACCCCACATTTTGGGTTTCAGCCCAGTCACACGATTGAAGAAATCAAGCAGTACGAGACCATCCGCCCTGCGCTGCGGATGCTCGACAGCGGATACGAAATCAAGCGGAGCAACATGTGTCGGTTTGGTCTTGAGAGTATTCTTTCCGCGAGCCGCCATCGCTGCCAAGCCTCAAAGTCTAGCGTTCGATATCCTCGGCTTTTTGAGAGGCAAAAATAGAGCGATACTTGCTGCTCTTTGATCGTAGTGGCGGCAGCTTGCACGGCTCACCCTCAAAGACTGGAAAGTCCGGATGCCGCCCCCGAACGATGGCGCCATTATACTTGCTGTCCTGATTGTATGGCATCAGTGGCAGGCAGTTCGCAGCGGAGTATGCAAACAACAGAAATGGTCTTGCACGCGTCGGATGATTGTTCGGCATCGATCCATGTACAGATCGGCAATGGTGAACCGTAATCGTTCCGGCAGGACCCTTCAGATATGTGGCATCAGCTATATCAATCGCCTCCACATCGCTATCGCCGATGTAACCTCGCCAGGCATCATCCGGACCGTAGTGATCATAGACGGGTCCTTTATGGCTGCCGCCAACAACCCCCATCGGGCCGACACTATCATCAATGTCGTCCAGCGCGATTCCGACTGTCACCACATTGTAGGCCGTATGCGGCCAGAACGGGATGTCCTGATGCCACTTGATCTCTGCACCGCCGCCTGACCATTTGAAGTTCAGCTTGCCGTGGTGAAACTTCAAATCCGGGCCCAACAGATCTTCGACGAGATCCACAATCGGACTGTTGAACGCGACGTCATAATATACCTGGTCCTGATCTTGTGGCTTTTGAAGTCGTCGCAACCGTGGGTTTCCAGATGTGTGATCCGGCTCCAAATCAAATTTTTCGTTGGATTCAGCAACATGACGACTCTCTTCGACGAAGCGCGCAGTCGTCTCCGTGAGACGTGTCATCCATTCCTTGGAAAGAAACTGCTCAACTGTCAAGAATCCATCCCGCTCAAAATCGGAAATCTGCTGCTCGCTCAACACCTTACGTGTGCCACTGTTCACCCCAACATCCTGCACTGGTCTGCTCCTGCCCTGAACATTCTTGCGCCGAAGCTTACACCAGAGGGACCCAGCCAGACAACGAATGCCTACCGCACAGGCATCAAGCCGCGAAGTTAGGCGAGCAATCCGCCGCTTTGCATTGCATCCTCAACCTGCAGTATTTTGTGAATGATTCCATTGTGATTCCATGCGGATGGAGAGACCAAACTCATGGCCAAACCGGTCGTCGGCGTCATAGGCAACGCACATTTTCTCAATGAGCGCGTCGACGTGCAACTCGTCGGCGAACGCAATCTCTCCGCATTGGCCGACGTCTGCGGCGCACTACCACTGATGTTTGCGGGAGACCCACGAATAACGGACATTGGCGCGTTGCTTGATACCGTTGATGCCATCCTGCTCACAGGCGCGCGCGCAAACGTCCACCCCACGCATTTCGATACTGACCCACATCCCGACTACGAACCCTATGACGAGAACCGGGATGCAATGGCCCTAGAATTGACCCGCATCTGCGTCGAGCGCGCGATACCAATATTCGCGATATGCCGAGGTTTTCAGGAAATGAACGTCGCTTTTGGTGGCTCACTTCATCCTGAAATCCGAGACCTGCCAGGAAAACTCAATCATCGTGCACCACGCTTGCCCAATGGTGACTTTCATCCCGACCCGGAGGTCGTCTTCGCAGACCGCCATGAGGTCCGCCTCTGCCCTGACGGCCAGTTCGCCAGGATCTTCGGCAAGGACACAATCCATGTGAATTCGCTGCATGGCCAAGGCATTCTAGAGCCTGGTCAACGCGTGATTATAGAAGGCCTTGCAGAGGACGAAACCGCCGAGGCGATCCGCATAGCAGATGCACCCGGCTTTGCTCTGGGCGTTCAATGGCATGCTGAATACGATCCACAGACCAATCCAGTGAATCGGGCTTTGTTCGAAGCCTTCGGTGAAGCCATTTCGACAGCACGATAGCTCGCTGCCTAATCTGTCCCGGCTTCAGCAATCCGTGTTCGATGCGGACCAAACAAGCAAGTCAGGGCGAGTATAATTCCTGATACGGTCGCGATCATACCAGCAGCACTCACGGCATTTTCACCGCCAAACCAAAGCGGACCATAGCCGGCAAACACGTAACCCAATACTGCCGATAGAGTAGCAAAAGCAACGCTCCACCAGATTTGCACCTCAAGACGGTTCGTCATCAACCGTGCGGCGGCGGGTGGACAAATGAACATGGCAATCACGATAATCGAGCCGACAGCGTCAAAGGCTGCAACGGCAGCTACCGCCGAGGCGACAACAAGCACAAAGCCCAATGTCGCCGTTGGCACACCCATCGCCTTTGCAAAGGGCTCATCAAAAGTCGACATCTTTAAAGGCCGCCAAAGCCAAATGATGAAAAGCACCATTAGGGCGGCAACAACTGCAATACGAACCAACTCCGGCGGCAACTGGGCCAGCGCAACTGGATCCAGCAACGACAACCAGCCCGTGGCATCGAGCCAGATCAAGCTTTCAAGGTTTCCGTAGAGCGCGTGCTCCACATCGAGATGCACCGAGCTTGTATCACTTTGTTCGAGTAGCAAAACACCCGCCGCAAACATTGACGTGAACGTAACGCCCATGGCAGCGCCGGGCTCGACATTGCCCAGACGCTTAATCGCCTCGATGAGAGTGACTGCGACGACTGCTGCTGCCGCAGCCCCGAACATCATTGGCCAGGCGGACACAACACCCGTAACCAGGAAAGCGACGACAATCCCAGGCAGAACAACATGGGAAATAGCATCACCAATTAGGGCTTGCCGTCGCAAGATCAGGAAATTGCCCGGCAACGCACAGGCAATCGCTGCCAGTACACCGATCAGCAGCGGTGGCACACTGAGCTGAACGAACTCTGCGCCCATCAGCTTGTCACCTCGGTTGGCGGACCGATTGCACGATCGATCTCCGCAATCTCATCGCGAGTCAAAATGGACTCAATGGACGTCAACCCATCGTACTGACCGGCCACAGCATCATCTTTATGGACCTGCCGCACGATATCCCACCGTCGCTCATCACGCAGCGCTTTTGCGGCTTGTGCCCTGCCAGCCTCTGTTGGGACACCATCCCGGCGAATGAAGCCGGCACGCTTCAAAACTGCAAGCGTAAGCCGATCAAAAATGATTTCGTTCCGCGCAATAGCAAGCAGCCCCTGACGGCGATGGACACGCAACTGAAACCGACGTTGCCGAAGAGCCGAAGCCAGCAATCCACGATTGGGAGCGAATATCAGCGAAACGATAAACAGCGCAAAACATACCAACACAACGATCGGGCCTGTTGGCATGCTGGGCGCAGACGCCGATAGCGCTGAGCCTAGATACCCGGACACACCACCGATTGCGCCGGCCATGAACACAACCTGTTCGGTACGATCCGTCCAAAACCGAGCGGCAACGGCTGGTATGATCAACATCGCAACGATCAGAATGAGCCCGACAATCTTAAGACCAACAACAGTCACCGCGGTCACGAGTCCCATCATGATGAGGTCGAGACTGCGTACGCTCACTCCATAGGACTGTGCATACTCGGGATCAAATGAGACCAATGTCATCGGCCGTCGCAGCAACACGACACAGGCAACCGCGATCCCACCGCCAATCAGAATGACAACCGCATCCTGAAACAACATCCCGGCTGTCGAGCCCAACAAGAAACTCTCGAGCCCCGCCTGCCGCCCGGACGACAACGTTTGAATCACTGTCAGGAGAACAACGCCAAACCCAAAGAAGACAGAGAGAACGGCGCCAATCGCAGCATCCTCCGCCAGCCGTGTACGCCGCGTGATCCATTCAACGATAACGAGGCCTGCTACTGCTGTTATCGCAGCGCCGATCATGAGAACTATGAGGTTTCGCCCGTCGCCCCCAAGCATAACCGTAGCGATGAAGGCCAACCCGATCCCGGGCAGCGTCGCGTGGGCAACGGCATCACTAACGAGCGCTCGCTTGCGCAAGAACAGGAATGTCCCCGTCACGCCTGCTGCGACTCCGAGCAACAGAGCCCCAACCGCCACCAAGGCAGCATTGTAGCCGGCTTGAAGGAGCAGTGCTTCGAGGAAAGCTGACATCAAGAATGGCGTTAAGCGGAGGCTGACTGCAGCTGCTCGATCTGCGCCGTGGCCAACCGCCCGCCGTAAGTCGCTTGCAGATTTTCTTCAGTGAAAGTGGTGCTGACCGGGCCTTCAGCAATTTTGCGGACATTGATCAGCAGGACACGATCGAAGTAGTCCGGCACAGTCGCAAGATCATGATGCACACACACAACCGTGCGCTTCTGGTCGCGCAGATGCTTCAGAACATCGACAATCGCTTTTTCGGTCGCTGCGTCAACGCCTGCGAACGGCTCATCCAACAAGTAGAGATCGGCATCTTGCGCCAACGAGCGGGCCAGGAAAACGCGCTGCTGCTGACCGCCTGACAACTGGCCGATCTGACGTTCGGCAAAGTCTGCCATCCCGACACGATCAAGCGCATTGAGTGCCTTCTCACGATGATGCGAACGAACAATACGCAACAAGCCGAGCTCACGATAGAGCCCCATCATGATGACATCGATCACCCTGGTCGGGAAATCCCAATCAACGCTGGCACGTTGCGGAACATAAGCAAGACGATGTCGCGCCTGCTCAACGGGTGCACCAAAGACAGTCACACGTCCGGAAAGAGATGGAACAACACCAAGCGCAGCCTTCAGAAGGGTCGACTTACCGGCCCCGTTCGGGCCGACAATCGCAATCATCTCACCGGCAGGAAATACTGCGTCGACCGAGAATATGGCCGGCTTCTCACCGTAAGAAACCGTCAGTCCCTGAACTGCCAGGGCAGCATCACTTTTCTGATGCTCTGGAAGAGTCTGACCTTCGCTGGCGGCAAGGCGTACTGTCATTGGATTGAACATTGCTCTAACTCTCACTGCTTTTCCGCCAAGCGCCCTGTCATACCGCGAGCTGGTGCTTTGCCGCCCATAGCCCGCGCAATCGTCGTGACGTTATGGTCAATCATGCCGATGTATGTACCTTCGTAGCTACCGTCTGGCCCCATCGCATCGGAGAACAGCTCCCCCCCGATAGACACCTCATGCTCAAGCGCTGCGGCCCCTTCGATCAGCGCGCGAATATTGCGATCTGACACCGAGGATTCGACAAAGACAGCTGCGATTTTCCGCTGCACCAACATGTCAACAAGCTCACGAATACGCTTCAGGCCCGCCTCGCTCTCCGTCGAAATGCCCTGAATACCAATCACCTCGAAGCCATAGGCACGACCAAAGTAATTGAAGGCATCGTGCGCCGTCAGCAAAACACGGCTGGCCTCCGGCACTGTTGCCAAGACCTGCTTGGCATAGGCTGAAAGTGTTCGAACATCCCGCAGATGCTTCTGTGCGTTCGCCGCAAAGACCTGCTTCTGTTCTGGACTAACGTCGCTGAGCGCCTTTTGGATTTCTGTCACCACCTCGGACCACAGGTCGGGGTTCATCCAGACATGTGGGTCGAACTTATTGTCGTAATCATCGTGAGCGAGCAGTTTCTCTTGCGGCAGGCCTTCCGCAACTGCAACGACGGTTCGCTGTTTGGCCAGCTTGCGCATGAAGTCTTCCATCTGCGCTTCCAGATAGAGACCATGCCAAAGAACCAAATCCGCCCGGGAGAGGGCGACAATATCGCTGCGCGTTTGGCGATAAGCATGAGGATCAACGCCCGGGCCCATTAGTGCCTTGACATCGACATGCTCGCCGCCAACCGCTCTGGCGGCATCGGCAATCATACCGGTCGTTGCAACGACTTTGATCTGTTTGGCAGACGCAACTGCATGCCAGCCAATAGCGCCAGCAAAGAAGACGGCGAGAGAGAGCGACAGAACGCGCAGACCGCTCGCAAGCCCTGAAAGCACGCTTTGCTGGTCGAAACCTTGCCCTTTAACCATATTCATCAGAACACACCAAATACTACCACGAGTAGCATCATTGAATATTAAATGACCTTGCATAGATATGTAGCAACATCAGATAGAATTAGCAAGTGCTAACTTTGTCATTTCCTTGTTTTCAGCTAAACAAGTGCCAGATACAGATTCGGGATCGTTATGGTCGACGACGAAACGATAGACGGTGCAAATTCTGACAGCGCGGCGCAGACGCAGGCAGCCCGCTTCCAACGCGTGCGTGATGCGCATCAGACCGAGGTCGCTGAGGATTACGTTGAGCTAATCGCCAAGTTAATCGACGAAACCGGTGAAGCCCGCGCCGTTGACTTGGCGGAATGGCTGGGCGTCTCGAAACCGACAGTCAACAACACCATCCAGCGGCTCCAGCGCGACGGCTTGGTCACCAGCAAGCCTTATCGCTCGATCTTCCTGACAGATGCTGGACGGAAAATGGCGGACATGGCTCGCGAACGCCATCACATTGTGCGCGAATTTCTCATTGCACTCGGCGTTTCTCCCGAGACGGCGGAATCAGATGCCGAAGGGATTGAACATCACGTCAGCGAAGAAACATTGGCAATCTTCAAGGCCTTTGCGCAGAAGCAGGAATAGTCAATCAACCGCGGATAGCTCAGCCACCCGGCGAGAATGACGACGGCTTCATCACCTTGTCTTCCTGCATCAGAACCAAACCATCCGTTTTTGACAGAAATTCCTGCCAACCAGGATCTGCGTCGCGAGCCGCTCGCTTCTGTTCCATGTCAGCGAGACTATCAAATCGCCATTGGTGCACGACCTGGTTCTGCGGTCCGACAACGCTGGTGTAGTAACCCATGAGCTCCAGGCCATGTCGCTGCATTGCAGGCAAACCGTGCTCCTCGAACAGTTTCAAGTAGGTCGGCATTTTTCGGGGCAGGAGCGTGTACGTGCGGATGTTGACGATCATAGTGCCTCACATGATTGATTGGATGCAAAGAAGGAAACCGAACGTCATCAGGGAGCAGGCGTTGCCACCTCAATGCTGGGACTTCGGCTTTCGATATCCTCAGCCGCTTGTAGAAGAACATCTTCGGCGTAACGTCCCCCGATCAACTGTGCCCCGAGCGGAACGTCACCCGCCATTCCGGTAAAGACCGATAGCCCCGGCAGGCTCATCAGCGGAAGGCCAACCTGTGTCAGTTGCGCTTCCATAATCTCTTCAAATCGCTCCGGCGAAGAAACGTCATCGAGATCGGGAAACGGCACCTCTCCCGAGATCGGGCATATCAGAACCGGATATTGCTCTAAGAACAGGTTCCACTCACGCAGCAACGTCACGCGTTTCTGCAGGGCGTCCATAAACTCATCCAGGCCAGGCTCTGGACACAAGCGCACCATCTGTTCGTAGACAAAGCTTGAGTCTGGATCTGCTTCCTCGGCAATGGCCTTGGCGCCAGTGCGGCGGAACTCTGCCAACCAGAGCTGCGCCTGCAGACGAGCAGGTTCGCGGAAAGGCGGACACTCGGTCTCGACAATCTCCCAACCGGCATCCGCCAGGCGCGCGGCGGCATCCTTGAGTGCCCTCTCGACACGGGAATCGACTTTCAGACCCTCCGGGGCAATCGTCAAAGCAGCCCGCTTGGGATAGTCGCCCGCATCCATTGCTGCCGGCGTCCACCAGGGATCTCGTAAATCCTTCTGCGCCATGGCGCCGAGACCCAGCCTCAAGTCGGCGACGGATCTTGCAATTGGCCCGGAGACCGCCATGAGCTGCGCACCGACATGCCGATCCGGCGCTGTGAAATTTCCGGCCGCAACGCGCCCAAGCGTCGGGCGGATACCTTGGAGGCCACAGGCATAGGCCGGATAACGAATTGACCCGCCAATGTCCGTGCCATGACCGATGGCACACATGCCGCTTGCGACAGCAGCAGCAGCACCGCCGGATGATCCGCCAGGCGTCAGGTTCATGTTCACCGGGTTTCGAGTATGGCCGTGCACACCGTTGCGTGTGAACCAGCGCAATGAAAACGCCGGCGTATTCGTCCGACCGACGATAACCGCACCAGCCTTGCGCAAGTTGCTGACTACAGGACTGTCCTGGTCTGCAATCAGGTTCTCCTGCAATCGCAAGCCATTGGTATTGGCAAATCCGACCTGATCCGTATTGACCTTGATGGTCACCGGAACACCGGCCAGCGGGCCAAGATCCTCACCCTTAGCAACTGCCGTATCAATTGCCTTGGCGGCATCCCTGGCCTCATCATCCGTCCGATGTACGACCGCATTGATCTGTGGATTAATGGCCTCGACACGTGCCAGCGCCGCATCGCATATCTCAAGCGCCGACACTTTCTTTGTGCGCACCTGTTGTGAAATCTCTGCGCCGCTCAGTCTCCAAAGCTCACTCATGCAATTCAAGGCCTTCTCAAAATCACAACCACCCAATGAACAAGACGATAGCCGAGGCAGACCATAACGACCATTCAATTCATGATTTCATCAGCGGTCAGAACTCACTACGCTCGCACCGAAACGAGGCACCGCATCTTACAACCCTTACGATCTTCCTCTAGTCGCCGTTGACTGGATTAGTCTAAACTCCAGTCGAGATCACATCGCAATCGGGCAGGAAAAAATGACGACGAACACCAAAACGGCCGCGACCACATCCATGAAAAGCGGAGGCTACTACAGCCAAAGCACACGCGGTGCCAAAGACGTCATCGACAATGCCAGCGGGATGTTGATGGATGCTGTTGCCGCCATTCCGGAACCAAGCGTCGACCGCGCCCTCAATATCGCCGACTATGGTGCAGCAGACGGCGGCACGTCAAAGAAGAGCATTCGCGATACCGTCGCCGCCATGCGGTCGCGCTTTCCTGATCGTCAGATTGTCGTCACCTACACAGACCTCGCCAGCAATGATTTCTCCACTCTGTTCAAGTCGATGCAGGGTCTCGAAGGCAATAACGAGAACACCTACTACAAGGAGTTCGACGGCGTCTTCGTCCATGCCTGTGGCATAGGATTTCACAATCAACTGATGCCGGATCAAAGCCTCGACCTTGGCTTTTCAGCAACCGCCATGCATTACATCTCAGAAAAGCCTTGTGAAATTCCGGACCACGTCCACATGGTCGGCACCAGCGGCGCTACTTTGGATGCATACGCCCAGCGCGCCGCCAAGGATTGGGAAAACATCTTACTGGCTCGTGCGGCTGAGCTCGCACCTGGCGGCCGGCTCGTGTTCATGAATTTCGGCAAAGACGAGCAGGGTCGTTATCTCGGCGGCACTGACGGCATCAACATGTTCGACACGTTTGATGAGCTTTGGAAACAACTCGCCACCGAGGGCCGCATCACAAACGATGAATACGTTAATGCCAGCTTCTCGCAATTCTACCGGACGAAAGAAGAATTCTCGGCGCCATTACTCGATACCAGTTCACCAGTGCACGCAGCCGGCCTGCGTCTCATCTCAGCCCACACCGGTGTTGTGGGCTGCCCTTATCGGGCCGCTTTCGATGAATCAAACGGAGCCATGAGTGCCCGCGAGTTCGCCGTGTCCTACATTCCGACATTACGTTCCTGGAGTGAGACGGTCTTCGCAAATGCGTTGGATCAGAGCCGCCCGGCAGACGAGCGCGCAGCCCTCGTTGATTTGTTCTACCAACGTTATGAAGATCGTGTCGCCGAAAACCCTGACGGCCACGCTATGGATTACGTGCACTGCTACCTGGCGATAGAGAAGGTCAAGTCGTAAGGCCCAGCACCCTCGGCCATCTAATCGTTGTCCGTCAGCCCCGCTCCAGCACCACTGGCACGTGATTGTTCGCTCGCCGGAACGTAGGTTTGCGCGGCGAGTGCATCAACCTTCGCCCACAAGGCCACCGGCACGTCTGGCCGTGCATTGGAAAGCTTGAACTCTGGGTCGCGCTCATCGTCATTGTCCGAGGCGATCGCCACTGCAGTGTTGACCGGTAAACCGAGCGGCAACACGGAGGCCCCGCCCTCGTGGACGTCAATCGGAACATGCGAACCAATCGAAATAGAGAACCTTCGTCCATGCTGAGCCGCGGCATGTCCTGCGAGACCAACGAGAATGCCTGGCACTGGCAGTCCCAACGGTAGCCGGACGACAGAACCCGGCTCCGCGATTGCAAGATCAATGCAGGTCAAAGCCGCATGGACGGGACGAGCTGCCGGCAGATCCACTGTGTGTCCGTCGACTTCAAGCCGTCCATCCCACCGGTCAGCATCTGCCAGGCTCTCAAGCACGAGGGACACGCCATCACATCCAAGCCGGCACAACCAGATTCCGGCCCGTGCCAAGTCCTCAGCAACCCCGATCGACTCTCCCGCACCACGGACGGCTTTCACCAGTGCCATTTCGAGTTCATTGAACGAGCGCTGCATTTCACGCCATCTCAAGCGTCGGCAACCACCAATCATCAGCGACGGGTTGATCCAGTTCATCAAGCAGAGGCGCGCCTTGGTACATGGTAATGCGCGTCCACAAATCCGACTTCGGATCAAACTTGGATGCACCAAAGAAGGAGAGCTTGCACCGCAGCATATCGATGGGAAGGCTTGTGTCTGCGAGGAGGTTGTCACGGATCTCGGAGTAGGGATGCCCCACCGCCGCCTGAACCCGCCGAATGACATGTCGATGTTGCGGATGGCGCAGTGCGAAACGCGCCAAGCTCTCAGCGCTATCGCTGCTGTCGAGATCGTCGGCTAACGCCTGGGCTTGCCGTGCGATATCGAGCGGCGACTCGCGTTCGCTTCCCGGCTCCTCGTAGCGCTGGCCTAGACGCGGTTCAAGCTTTTCCTCCGAAACGTACCAAAACTGCTGCTGCGCCCGCGGCTGTGCAAAATCGAATTCGAGTGCCCATCCGAAATGCTCCCCTAATTGTTGACTTAACTCGCCAACAGTCCGTCCGGCTTCGAAGCGCGGCACGACATTGCTCGAAAGACAATCCGTGAGGCCGTCGATAAGATCACCATTGACTTCCAGGATCAGCGCGAGAACCAGTTCCTGGCATTCGATAGAAAAGTCGAAAGATGCTTGATACAATCGATCCCAGGGGCGCGGCGCAGCCAGAAAGTCTTCGTCCGCGAGCGCCTCGATACGCGGCCACTCATCACGCAGCGTCTCGATGCGGTCCATCTGGCGTACATCGTCGACATTCCATTGACTGAGATGGAGCGCCACTCGTTGCGCCAGCTTGCGGACCAAATCGATTGCTTCTGGCTCGGCGACCTCGACAGCTCGCACTCGGGCCAAAGCTGTTTCGCGTACCATCATCCAGTTATTCAGCAGAATGGGGTGGCTGACCAGAAACGGAGCCATCCCAAGCCCGGTCGCATTGCCGACACCTAAGTGTCTTTTCAGGTGTCGATCCAAGGGAACAAACGTTTCAGGCCCGCGTGACTGAGCGATGTGTTCAACGAGATCAACTGTAAATCCACGGATCAACCAAACCGTCAGCATTTCGGCCTGGAACGGTTCGGACATTCCCTGGCGCTCAGAAATCTGGGCACGATCGGCAATGCCGAATTTACCGTTCCCATAAACGGCCGTTGTGCGCATGAGATAACCGATAGAGCCAATCAAGCCAGCATCTGGCTGTTGACCAGCAGCCAGTCGCTCGGCGACATGCTCAAACAGACGCATCGACTTGTTGGCCCGACTAAGAATGAGATCGGAGGCCTCAAATCTGCCGGCCTCCTGCAGCGGCGTGTTCGCGCGCAGACGCGCAATATCAGCATTCGTTGGAACGCCATCGAACAACACAAAGGTACTGTCCCATGCCTCGGCAATGACACGGTCTGTTCTCTGGTCTTCTGCCAGCGGCGTTGCAAAAGCGACGAGGCTGTAGGTATGACCGCCTAAGTCGACTGAATAGACAGCATGACCGTAACCCTCCGGACTAATCTCCCAGACCGGGCGCCGTACGATCGCATGTTCCCGCGCAAGACGCCGGAGCAGTATCCGCATAAAGCTCAGCCGTGTTGGAAAGAATGCTCCCATGCGCTGCAAGCGCATAACCTCATCAGGTGATCTCAACGGCACCTGCGGATAGAGCGGCTCTCCATGGTCGCGTGTAGCTGCAGTTTCACTCATGGTGTCGGTATCGGTCCAAAAGACTCATCATAGAAGCGCATCCAGTTGCCGCCCATGATCGCATCGACCTCGCCTTTTGCGAAGCCCACGTCAGCCAATCCGCGAGCAATGTTGCCAAAGTCGAGGTTCCCACCAAACCAGTCCGGTTGCGGTGGAAAGCCAGGATTGTCAGCTGAACCCTCGCCAAAGTCCATCTCCTTGGCCCAACGGCCATTGCGCATCCAAGTGACGATACTATCTGGCTGGTCCTGGCAAAGATCAGTTCCGATACCGAGATGATCAACGCCATACCGCTCCGCGGTTTCGGCAATCATCTGGCAAAACTCCTGCAGGGTGCAGTTGCTGCCATTCTTGAGATGATGCGGATAGATAGAAAAGCCCAACATCCCTCCAGCCTCGGTCAGAGCCTTGAGAACAGTATCGGACTTGTTGCGCAACGCCGGATGCCACCAATGGGGATTGGCGTGTGTAATCGTGATGGGACGCGATGACAGCTCAATCGCTTCGAGAGTCGAGCGGTCAGCCGAATGACTCATATCGATGACCATACCGACCCGGTTCATCTCCGCGATCGCCTGCTTGCCAAAGCGGGTAATGCCGGGATCTTCGTCTTCGTAACAACCTGTCGCCAGCAGCGACTGGTTATTGTAGCTCAGCTGCATGAAACGCGCGCCCAGCGTATGGCAGATCTCGATTAACCCGATATCGTCCTCGATAGCCGAGGGGTTCTGGAACCCGAAGAAGATTGCCGTCCGCTTCTCACGCACTGCCTTGCGGATATCTTCTCCAGTGCGCCCCATGAAGATGAGTTGCGGATACTGCTCAAACCAGCGGTTCCAGGCCTCAACATTGAGCACCATTTCACGAAACGTCTCATGATAGGCGATGGTCACGTGAACGGCATGAACACCGCCCTGACGCATCTCTTCGAAAATCTGCTTCGACCAGTTTGCGTACTGTAGGCAGTCCACAATCGGCGCTGTGTCAGGTTGTGTCAAAGTTGGCATCCTGGATGTCGGCCGAGCCTATCCGCAAGAGACAAGCTTCGGCTGTTTGTTCACAGCATGATGCGTGAGCCATCACCAAAGCTCAAGCCGCAACCGTTCGATATCACTTCATGGTTTCTGGATCTCGAAAACCCGGCCATTATCGAGCCCAACAACAAAGCTCGTTCGATTGGCAGATGTTCGGGTCAGGATAGCTTTATCAATTCGACCCGGTAGCTTCGCGCTCCCTAATTCGGACAGGCTTTTGCCGACAAATCCGACGATGCGCAACGTGCGCCTGTTCGCAGATGGCACCGCAAGGTCCGAGCGCCCATCTCCGTTGACATCGGCAATGCCTGAGAGACGCATTTCCGGTGAGCCAATGACATGATTGGAAAAGCCCGCGAGTCCCGCAACGCGCTTAAGCTTGCCACCTACCAACTCGTAGAAATAGAGCGTTCCTCCAATGTGCGGTGTTTCGACATAAGCAATCTGCTTGCGGCCGGAACCACGAAAGTCAGCAATGCCCGCAACATTCAGCCAGCGGTTTGACAATCCGATAAACCCAGTACTCCCACGCTGCTCGATCTTACCCTGCTTCAAGCCATAAACGGTCACAGATCCCCCCGCTGACAACGAAGCCCGAATGGTAACCACTTCGGTAGTGCCGTCGTTGTCCAGATCGACAAGGCGGGGATAGCGATCTTCGAAGACATTGGCCTTGGGTAGCACCAGCTCAACGGTCTCGCCGGACACCGTCTGGAGCATCAAACCGCCAGCCTCAACACCATCACCGAGAATAGCATGGCCATATCTGCGAGTCGGCCGCGTATACCAGGCGGCCGCGATATCGGTCGTGCCACCAACTTTGACAAGCAAGCCGTCCGGCAGACCGTCCTTCGCAAGTGGTCGGACTTCCTTGACGATCTCTGTCGGCAGATTGCCAGGATCAATTTCCTGCGCTTCCCACTTGTTTCCTGCCACTGCTTGACGGCTGATTAAACCGGCAGCCAGAAGGCAGAATAGAAGTAAACATCGCCAAGACATCGTGCACTCCTGGTCGTAGCTCAAGCAAGTTTCCAACAAAAAGCCCCGCATCGCGCATTACCGATACGGGGCTAAATTTTGCCAATGGTCAGGCTGCTTAACCGAGCTGGGACAGCATCGTGACAGCGCTTGACACATCATGGTTCGGCGGCGCTTCTTCCACATTCAGTTGCTTCACCACGCCATCTTCGACCAGCATTGAATAGCGTTGTGAACGCACACCAAGACCACGCGCAGTCAGATCAATTTCGAGGCCGACGGCCTTCGCGAAATCAGCACTGCCATCTGCCAGCATATCGATCTTGCCAGTGGCGCCACTGTCCTTCGCCCAAGCATCCATAACGAATGTATCGTTGACTGAGGTGCACGCAACGACATCTACACCCTTACCCTTGATCGCATCGACATTCTGCACAAAGCCTGGCATGTGGCCTTTTGAGCAGGTCGGCGTGTATGCACCTGGCACTGCAAAAAGCACCACCTTCTTGCCGCCGAATACCTCACTCGTCGTCTTCTGCTCAGGCCCTTCAGCGCCCATTACAGCAAATGTCGTCTCTGGCAGTTTATCGCCTACCTGGATAGCCATCGTCGTCCTCTTTCGAATTCTGCAAAACGTTTACAGCTGCAACGCCGTACGCGGGCAACCTAGCGGCAGTTAACGCTGCCGTCTATCACCCGTTTGATCAGCGCATGAGGCCGCTCGTCACTTGGGCAGGGTATACTGGACATCGATGCTGCCGGCATCACTGATCATGGTCACAGTGATTGGCTTGCCTTTCAGTTCGGCAATCTCAACACCCTTCGATAAGTCGATCTCGAACACCTGCCCGGAGGCAGAGCCGGGACCAGCCTTCTTAGTCATCGGCAAGTACACGCGGCGCCCAGCATCAACAAACAGGTCCGCTCCCGATCCTTGACCTGGAAATGCAGCCCGGAACCTCAGTTTTGGAGAGGCGCCATCATAGGTTGCAGTCACGTCCAAGAGCTGCGGAAGCCCAGGGCTAGAACTGTTGCCGGAGACAGGGACAGCCGAGATCGCCCGCGCCAGCTGTGGCGGCATTTGGCGTAAAGACTTCAAATCGACTTCCAACGCCAGCTTGGCCTGTGCCGGGATGCAAATCTCCCGACAAACACCGTATTCAAATTGTACGGCCAGTCCGAGCTTCTTCGAGTCATTCATCGCCTGAACAGCAACTGGCAACACAACGTGCTTCTTGTAACCGATCGACTCTCCCGTCGACTCTGAAAAGCGCTTCGGCGTTGGGAAAAGAACCCTGGTGCCTTTCAGATTGACGGACTTTGACCAATTGAAATAGGGCGGGATACCGCCATCATCACCGGGCTGCCGCCAATAGGTTTTCCACCCCGGCTCCATCTTAATCTCAAGGCCGGCGTAATAGATTGGCTGACCCTGCTCGCCAGGCATCGAGCCGATGATCAAGCGTGTCTGAGACTTATGCCCCACGGACCACTTGGTGGCTGTCTGCATGGCCGAAGCAAGGCTAGGCCACAGCAAGACGGGAACAAGCACCAGCCATAGTAATCTCTGCCGCACATTGAACTCCTGTCGTCTCTGAGCCTGATTTGTCTTGACCAATTCGACCCGTTCCGGACGTCACCGGCCCAAGTCGAAGGGGGTAGTGAACCAACGTTAGGACCTTATGTGGTTGTCGCGCCCCAAGACTCAAAGGCGAGGCGTGTAACATATCATCAAATCACAACTGAAAATCCGCTTTCGCGCTTCACATTTGCTTCACGGTGCAGTTACTCTATTGCCATGGAAGCGTCATCTAACACCACTGTGTCACGGCTGGAGGACAGCCTCGAAGGCAAGCTCCTGATTTCCATGCCGACAATTGCCGAGGGCTGCTTCGCGCGTTCGGTGGTTTACATTTGTGCGCACTCCAAAGACGGCGCCATGGGCCTGATCGTCAATCAGGCCGCCAAGAACATCGCATTCGACGAGCTTCTCGAACAGCTTGATATCGAAGACAGCGAAGGATGCCTTGCAGATACGGAAAAGTTGCAGGAACACACCGTCCACTTTGGCGGACCTGTCGAAACATCACGTGGTTTCGTCCTACATTCTCCAGACTATTTCCAAGCGTCATCAACCGTGCAAATGGCGGACGGTTTTTCTCTGACATCAACACCAGATGTCCTCAAGGCAATGCTGACGGGCACTGGCCCGGAACATAGTATTGTCGCGCTAGGCTATGCGGGATGGTCCCCCGGTCAGTTGGAAAACGAAATCAAGCATAATGGCTGGTTGCACTGTGATGCTGACCCCGATCTTGTTTTCGGAATCGAGCTAGAGGCCAAATACGACAACGCGCTAAGCACGCTTGGAATAGCAAGTTCGCAACTCATTGCTGACGCGGGCCACGCTTGACCACGGTGTTCGCCACTTCCGGATGAAGCATAGTATCGCGAAGCTGGCGGCTCTTACTCTTCCTCGACGCCAGCGAGTTTCGCCAGGCTTGCAGCTATGCCAGGCGGCAGATTTGAGAGATCCGGCATCGGCTTAGGCGCCGGTCTTGGTCTCTCTCGGTTCGACAGTGGTGGTGGACCACCATTCAGTCCATTGGGTTGCTGATCGCCATTCTGCGCATGTGGACGCGTCGTGGGTTCGCTCGAGGCAGATCTGCCATTCCCAGGATGGCCAGGCGGCACTGTTCGACCGCCCTGCTGGTTCTGATGCGGTAGTGGCGGCGGCCCACCGGCCCGACCATTGCCCTGCCCCTGCCTATTCTGTTGCTGATGAGGCAGGCTTCCGTTCGCTGCGGTCTGCTGGGGTGGCTGCGTCGGCTCCTGACCGGCACGCTCCAGCTGTTCGCGGAGTGATGCCGGAGCCTGGCCGCCGCGCCCTGCGCCGTTGCCGTTGGATGCTGGCGCAGCCGGTGGAGGCGAAGATGAGCGCCTCGGATCGGTAGCCGACGTTCGTTGGTTTCCAGGTGGCCGTGACGGAGCCTGACCAGATGATGGCTGGCCGGAGCGCTGTGGACCGGCTGGCCCGCGGTTGGGCATGCTCTGATCTTGTGACTGATCACCTCGACGCCGCGTCCTCATACCGGCAGACTTGAACTGAGGTGAGCCTTTCGCCGACGCTGCATGACCGTTACCTGCTCCTGCGCCGTTCGCAGATACAGGTCGCTCTGCCCTGCGCGCAGCATCCGCTAGACCTTGAGGCTCAACCGTTGGTCTCTGCCCGTTGTCGCTCTTGTCAGCCTGCCTAGGCGGCAGTGCAGGAGCCTTTTTCTCCTTTGCAGGTCGCGGTGCGCCTGGCGGTGGCCACTGTGTACTCGATGATTGATCCGCGCTGCTTTGCTCTTTCTTTTTCGTCCGGAAGAAACCGCGGCGCTGCAGGCGTCTTTCCGATTTGCGGACGATACGAAGCAAGTCGGTGACTTCACGCTCTCCCATCGGCTCCCCGTAGTAGAAGCCTTGGGCAAATTCGCAGCCAATCGAGCGCAGGAACCCGACGTCCTCCGGCCCCTCGACTCCTTCCGCCACCACCTTCTTTCCGAGCTCGTGAGAGAGCGCAACGATCGAGCGAACGATTGTTGAACCGTGCCCGTCATCCTCACTGGATTGGATGAGGTCGCTATCAATCTTGATCGTATCGAAAGGAAATCTCTGCAGATAAGTCAGGGATGAGTACCCGGATCCGAAGTCATCCAAGGCGAGGCGCGCACCAGCTGACTTGAGGAGATCAAGCATTTCAGTGGCCTGCTCTGGGTTCTCCATCACCAGCGACTCAGTGATCTCCAACCGTAAGACGCCATCCGGTACAATCGCCCGGCCAGCAATGTGACGGATCTCTTGTATGAGATCCTGCCGGAAGAGCTGCTTGCTTGAGACATTGACGCTGACAAACAGCGGATTATCGCTACGTGGCAGTTCCTTCTGCCACTTTGCCGCCTGCTCCACAGAACGCATCAGCACGTAACTGCCGAGCTTAACGATGAGATCGCTTTCTTCAGCGACAGGAATGAATTCACTCGGATTGAGCAGACCCAACCGTGGATGATCCCAGCGCACGAGTGCTTCAAAGCCCGCGAGTTCTTCGCGCGGCAGGTAAATGATCGGCTGGAACAGCACTTTCAGTTGCTTACGCTCGATCGCCTGACGCAACTCACTCTCAATCGCGATCCGGTCATCTCTTTCATTGCGCATTTCAGCGCGGAAGATCTCAACTTGATCGGCACCCTTGCGCTTGGCGCGATACATCGCGATCTCGGCTTCTTTCAGAAGCTCATTATCTTCCTTGTCATCGGAGGCCTGGCCATCCCAAACCGCAAGACCAACCGCTCCGGTCAGAACCACATCGTGACCGGCAATGCGGATGGCCCCTTTGATGGATTGCCTGAGATCATCGGCTAACTGGACCAACACTTCCGGCTGATAGTCCACGGTTGTTAAGACGGCGAACTGGTCACCACCGACGCGGGCCAACGTATCCTGAGGCGCCAGATATCTCTGAAAGCGCTTGGCAATCGTCAGAAGCAGACTGTCTCCGACAATGATGCCGTAGCTCGAATTGGCGCTTTTGAACTTGTCGATATCAATGAAGATGACTTTCGGCACAACATTGTGCTCGGTCCGTGCGCGCCTGATCGCCATACTCAGACGGTCGAGGAACAGCTCCCGATTGGGCAGATTGGTCAGACTATCGTGGACGGCGTCATGCATCAGTCGCAACTGAGCGCGCTTGGCATCCGTCACATCACGAATGAGGCCGACACAGCGCAGCGATCGCCGATCGGCAGTCGCGACGCTTGCCGCATCGAGTTCGAACCATCGATAGGAACTATCGGCATGTCGCAGACGGAAGTCCGTCTGGATCACGCCTTCTCCGCGCTCCTGCACCGACCATAGCAATAAGCGAAATCGCTCTTGATCAGCCGGATGCATATGCCGTTGGAAGTCATCGACCTTTGTTGAAAGCTCGCCGGAGTTCAGGCCGAGGATAGCTTCCACAACCGGACTAAGTTTCACTTCATCCCGGCGCCCATGCCATTCCCATACCCCGGCACCAGACCCATCGACAGCGAGTGCTCTCAGGTTCTGCTCGTTGGCGCTGGTTCCGTACTTTGCATCAACCGCGCCAAAGGCAAACTGCGTCACGGTAAAACCAAGCAGGACGACAATCAGCGTCAGACCAGCGACGAGACTGGAGACAACGAACTCGCCGTTCAGCTGCCCCGCCAACGTGGCTGATGCACCAAACAGCCAAACTAGGAACAGCAGCCAAGTCGGGACCAACGAGAGTGCGCGGTCCTGCCCCCGCAGTGCGAGGAATAGTATCAACACAGCACCTACCGCACCGACACCACCGAACGACAGACGTGCAAACGTCGACGCAAGTCGGGGATCCAGAACCGCAACGAAGACCAGCGACAGCGCGGCAACAATCCAAACCAGCGCAAGCATGCGAATAAACCCATGCCACGCCCCAAGGCGCAGGAACGTGAACACAAATATCGCGAGACTGGCGGCCATCGCCGCCTCGGTCGCCGCTCGATAGACGGCATTGTCCTCGGCCTGCAGCTGCAGCAACTTGTGCCAGAACCCAAAATCCACACACAGGTAAGCAAGCACGCACCACGCAACCAGCGCTGCCGACGGGAAAATGGCCTTATGATTTGCGGCAAACACCGCGGTCAGGAAAACACCCAACAGACCGGTGATGCCGAGCATGATGCCATTGAACAACCGGCGATCCCGCACCTTCAACTCGTAGGCAAGCGGTTGCCAGAGATAGACGCGACCAGCCCGTCCACTCGCCAGCTCCGCGACATAAGTCACGGTCTGCCGAGGCTCGACGGTAATCTGAAAAATGTCGGCGCGCTCGTTTTCAACCTTCTGCGGCACAAAACCAACCGAAGGTGTAACAAAACGCACCCGCGGGGCATCAAGATCTGGCCAGACAATTCCGGAACCCAGAATGTCGTACTTCTCCGCCGTCAGCCAGCGCGTGATGGGTTTGTCGGTATCGTTCTTGAGAGCGAATATCAACCAGTTGGGATTGCTGCTCCGGTCGCGCGCCTGCACAGACATTTGGCGTCGCACGCCGTCAGAGTCAGCAGCAGTGTTGACCCGGATGCTGTCGCCTTGGCCGTCGACCGCCAGCGAACGCGGCGCAATTGCTATTTCATCCTGATTACCAGACAGCGTGATCGCTTCCAGCTCTTGAGCAACAGCTGAATGCCCAAAAGCAACCAGCGTGAGCCAAAGCATCACCGAAGCTAGGTAGACAGATTTGCGGACAGCGTTCATCGTTGGCGAAAGGCCTCCCCGTTCAAGTCTTCGCGCAACAATGCGAACAAGATATGATCTTGCCAGCGACCGTCGATTTTTAGGTATTTCCGCGCCAAGCCTTCACGCTGGAAGCCATTGCGCTCCAGCACGGCCATCGAAGCAAAATTGCTCTCCAGGCATGCTGCTTCGATCCGATGCAGCGCCAGGCCGTCAAATACAAACCGGGACGCTTGTCGCACCGCCTCGGTCATATACCCCTGGCCGGCATAAGGCTGTCCGATCCAGTAACCAATCGACGTCGCCTGGGTGACCCCGCGCCGGATATTCGAGAGCGTTAATCCGCCTAGCAACTGGCTGTCACCGGTCCGTACGATGAAGAACGAATAGCCAACCTCCTCTCGAATATCTTTATGATAATAGCGCAACCGCCTGCGGAACGACGCGCGCGTCAGCTCATCGCGAGACCATTCCGGCTCCCAGGGGCGCAGGTGCTCACGGCTAATGGCCCTGAGTTCGGCCCAATCGGCGTAGTCTTGAGGCTGCGGGACACGCAATGTCACATGCTCACCGCGCACAACCGGCCAGCTCTCCTGCAACAATGAGGTCCTAAGAAACGCCATGCCTCCACAATCCAAAAATATGAAACCGATCAGACTGCCACTTCAGGACCGCCAAACCGGCCAGCAAACTGAATTGCTATGCCGCAAACAGTCTGCTCGTTTCTTCAGCTAACCGTTGCGAGCGACCGCCAGCGCCGACAACGGCCACCGCCGGCTGACCAAATTCGAGCAAACCAGCAGCAAACTGCCCTAAGCCGTCCGATGTTACGTCATCGATCCGGGTAATCAACTCTTCGACTGAGATTAAGCGATCTACGGATAACAACTGGCGCGCCATCTGCTCTGCGCGAACTGATGAGCTTTCAAGGCTCATCAACAGTCCAGCCTTCAATTGCGTCTTGGCCCGCTGGACTTCCTTTACAGTCAACTCACCTGAAGCGCACTTTCGCAACTCATCAGCGACGACCTCGGCCAGCTCCGTTGCCATCTCCCGGCCAGTCGCAGCATGAATCCCGAACATCCCACCATCCCGAAGGCCCCAGGCTGATGAATAGATGGAATAGCAAAGACCACGGTTCTCGCGCACTTCTTGGAACAGCCGCGATGACATTCCGCCACCAAGCAATCCCGAAAAAACCTGTGACAACATGAAGTTGTCATCGCGATAGGACGGACCTGGAAACCCAACAACCAGGTGACACTGCTCGAACCCACGTTTGGAGGCACGTGTGCCACCAACGAACTGCGCGCCGTCTTCAGCACGGCTAGCACCGGCTTGCATGCCAGAGAACATCGCCTTCACGTGCCCGACAAAGGCCTCGTGATCGACGGCGCCGGCTGCCGCAATGACCATGGCATCAGAGCTATAGCGTTGCGCCAGATGCGCAGAAAGCTCCGAGCGACCGATCGCCTTGACGCTATCGGGGGTCCCAATGACCGGGCGGCCAACGCTCTGTTCCGGAAACGCAGCATCAAGGACAAGATCATAAGCAATCTCATCCGGGACATCATCGATCCCGGCAATCTCTTGCAGAATGACCTCTTTCTCCATCTCAAGCTCTTCGCCGAGAAAGGTCGAATTCTGAATGATGTCGGCTAACACTTCCAGGCCGAGAGCCACATCGTCTTGCAGCACACGGACATAATAGGCTGTCATCTCGAGGCCGGTCGCGGCATTCATATCGCCACCGACTTGTTCGATTTCCTCAGCAATCTGCCGTGCCGAGCGCGAAGCCGTTCCTTTGAACGCCATATGCTCAAGTAGATGGCATATGCCATGCTCTTCTGGACGTTCATCGCGCGCACCGACCCCAACCCAGACACCAAGGGACACGGAGTGCAGATGCGGCATGGTCTGAGTAACGACACGCAGTCCATTGTCCAAGCGTGTGAGCTGTGCAGTCATTCTCTAACCCTGTGAGGCAGCACGAGAATGCTGCAAAATGTAGGACTCGACTTCCTTGGCGTCGTTACCAAGCGGCGTCATGCGTTCTTCGGCGGTCAGCAAACTATGCAATCTCGTTGGCAATGAGACCGGTTCCCCAACAATCTGTGTCATGGCTTCTGCGAATTTGGCGGGATGCGCGGTCGCAAGAACCACCTCTGGATTGACGACATCCGCCAGGCAATGGTCCGCAGCTAGAACACCACACGCGGTGTGCGGCTCAAGCATATAACCGCTTGCATCAACCGTTTCGCGAACACAATAAGCGATGTCATCTTCTGCACTGGCATACGCCCCAAGCTCATGCGCAATCGTCTTGTCAGGATCATTCAGCTCAAACCGTCCCGACTGAGCGAGAGATGCCATTTGGCCGCGAATTGTGGCTGCATCACGGCCCTGCAATTCGAACAAGTAGCGCTCGAAATTGGATGAGACTTGGATGTCCATTGACGGTGATGTCGTCGCTTTGACACCGCGCTTTTCATAGACACCGCTGGCCACCGTGCGTGGCAGGATATCATTGCTGTTAGATGCGATAACCAAACGGTCGACGGCCAATCCCATGCGTTTCGCAGCATAGCCAGCAAAGATATCGCCGAAGTTCCCAGTCGGCACAGAGAATGAAATCGGACGATACGGCGCGCCGAGATTGGTTGCTGCATAAAAGTAATAGGCAATCTGCGGAACGATCCGCGCCCAATTGATCGAGTTCACGCCGGATAAGCTGGATGTCTCACGGAAGCTTGGGTTGGCAAACAACGTCTTCACGATTGCCTGACAATCATCGAACGTGCCGTCGATCTCCAGGGTATGAATATTGTCATCGTCCAGCGTCGTCATCATACGCCGCTGAACATCAGACACCCGTCCTGCCGGATAAAGAATAAAGACATCCGCGCGTTCCAATCCGCGGAACGCTTCAATAGCCGCTCCACCAGTATCGCCCGACGTCGCTCCGACAATGGTCGCCCGCAGATCGCGCTTGGTCAGCACGTGCTCCATCATGCGCGCTAGAAGTTGCATGGCCACGTCTTTGAACGCCAATGTCGGGCCGTGAAACAGTTCGAGTATCCATCGGTTCGCACCAATCTGGACAAGCGGCGTCACGGCCGGATGGCGAAAACTTGCATAGGCCTCTTGTGCCATGGCCTCAAAAGTCTTGCGCTCGATCTCGCCATCAATGAAGGGCCAGATCACTTCCGTCGCAACCTGATGATAAGGCTTTCCGGCAAACGAGGCGATCTGCGCCGGAGATAGCTGCGGCCAAGTCTCCGGTATATAGAGACCACCATCACGCGCGAGCCCGGCCAATAGCACGTCCTCGAAGCCCAACACCGGGGCCTCACCTCTTGTAGAAATGTATCGCAAGATGCCTCTGGGGTTTGTGCTCAAAATCGTATTAGCTGTTGCGGGGCACACTATCCGGCTCGGCGCCGCCAAACAAGGCGATCATCACTGACCCTGGACATTGGTCGAACAAGCTGTCGATATCTTCAGCTCACGCAACTAATCCGTTGGTGGCTGAGCTGCTTGCTTGGATTTCCGCCCTCTGAAACGTCCAAGGGCGAACGCGATATAGACACCGACCAATGTCAGTGCCAGTCCCCACCAGGTTACGGCATACTCAAGATGCCGATTGCTCAGGTAAACGCTCTTGAGATCGGGCTGCGGGGCAGGCGGCGGAGCCGACGCTTTCTCTGCTTCGACAAAGAATGGAAGAGCCTTTGCTGCAAAGTCGCCGGGCAGTCGCACCGTGCCGCTGCGCGCTTCCAGCGCCTGCAACATCCCACTGAGATCGAGGGCATACCATTCATTCGTCTTCGTATTCGGGGCCGGAGTCGCCCAGTTCGTCTCAGCAAATCGCAATCGCCCAACGATCTCCTGCGGGCCAGTAACCTGACCAGCTGGACGTCTTGTGGAACTCTTGTCAGCCTGAGCGACCCGGCCGCGTATAACCAACACCCAATTCCGAGGTTGCCCCTTATAGAGCACCGGCTGCTGCAGTCGGAATGGGGATATCACCCGCCAGCTCGTTGTGCCCTCAGCTGGTGTCCAGACATGAACCTCTTCGATCGGCTGCCCTGAGTCAGCAAACTTTCCATTTAGGCGAACGCGCCGGAAGCGCAACTCATCCACCTCGCGGTCAAGGTTCATTGTAGCGAGCGACTTCGGCCCCGCTTTGGCGGACTGAGCGAGTTGCTCGATCAGCCCTTCTTTCCAGGCTTTGCGCTGCCATTGCCATAGACCAAGATTGATCAGCACCACCAATGCGCCAACGCTGAACAGCGTCGGCCACAGCAAGCCGGATTGTCGAATGGCGCTCAGCATTCCAACTCAATCCTTAGCAAGCCGGCCCTGCTCTGCGCGATTGCTATACTGCAACGCGATAAGAAGAGCCTTCAGGGGCCGCAACAGACCGAACGCCAGCAGCAGCGTCGACGGGACCCATACCAAACCATGAACCCAAATCGGTGGATGCAAGCTGAACTCAAGGACCAATGCGCCACCGAGCATCAGGAAGCCGAGGATCATAATCACAAACACAGCCGGGCCATCACCAGTATCTATGAATTTGTAATCAAGCCCACACGATTCACACTGGCTCTCAAGGTCCAGATTGAACAGCCCGACAAACAGTTTGCCTGTCCCACACCTCGGGCAGCGACATCTCCATCCTGCCATCCAGGGCGATACTGAAGCTTCATTCTCTGCCAAGAACCACCTCACGCAGGGCTTTGAGGGCCGCAACAAAAACGGGCGGCCTCAAGCCGCCCGCACAACATTCACAACGTCATCGGCACCACGCGTGATGCCTTGCCACTCTCTTTACGCTGCCCAGACGTAGATGCACGCGAAAAGGAAGAGCCAGACGACGTCAACGAAGTGCCAGTACCAGGCAGCTGCCTCGAAACCGAAATGCTGCTTGGAAGTGAAGTGTCCAGCCAGTGCCCGCATCAGACAGACGAACAGGAAGATCGTTCCAATAACGACGTGGGCACCGTGGAAGCCAGTTGCCATGAAGAAAGTCGCGCCGTAGATGTGGCCCGAATATGCGAAGGCAGCGTGGTAGTACTCGTACACTTGGCAGATCGTGAAGATCACACCGAGAGCAACTGTCAGCACCAAGCCCCAAATCAGGCCTTTGCGATCATCGTGCAGAAGGGCGTGGTGCGCCCACGTGACCGTTGTACCTGACAGCAA
The DNA here is from genome assembly GCA_965247245.1 of Hyphomicrobiaceae bacterium. Lineage (GTDB taxonomy): Bacteria > Pseudomonadota > Alphaproteobacteria > Rhizobiales > Hyphomicrobiaceae > Tectiglobus. The sequence goes on from CBDFGV010000003.1 coordinate 1,582,261, forward strand.
CAAAATCAGCGTGTTGACGAGTGGCAGACCCCACGGATTAAACGTGTGATCGAAGCCCTCACCCGGCTTTGGCGGCCACTGACCACCTGTCAGTTCATCCCTTGCGACCATTCCGATCTGCTGCTGGACATTGTCAGGCTGGAAGAGACCAGACGGGAACAACGACACATCGAAGAATGCCCAGAACCAGGCGACAAAGAACATCACTTCGGACGCGATGAACATGATCATGCCGTAGCGCATATGAAGCTGCACCACAGGGGTGTGGTCACCGCCATGCGCCTCACGGATCACATCGCGCCACCAGAAGAATGAGGTCGCAACGACAATCGCCGCGCCGACCCAGAACAAAGCTGAGCCTTGGAAACCGAACAGACCATCTCCACCATCTAACGAGCGGAACCAGATGATCGCACCGAATGCCAGAACGAGGGCACCTAAGGAGCCAACCAGCGGCCACGGACTCGGATTTACGAGATGATAATCGTGCTCATTTGCGTGATGGCCACCCGCCATGTCTCAGCTCCGTCTTTCCTTCTGATCAGATCTTTGGCGTCCGACGCCAAAGTATACCAATCAGCTCCCCTTGGTCTTACCAACTTTGCTCGCTTGCTTCTCATTAACCGGGTAAAACGTATAAGACAGCGTGATTTGCGTAATATGCCGCGCATCACTGTCATTCACGATTTCCGGGTCAACGAAGAAACTCACTGGCATCTCAACGCTCTCACCAGGTTGCAATGTTTGCTCGGTGAAACAGAAGCATTCCAGCTTGTTGAAGTACCTTCCAGCCGATTCCGGTGCGACGTTAAAGGACGCCGTGCCGACAACCGGCTTATCCGTCGGATTAGTCGCGCGGTAGAAGGCCAGCCGGTTCTCGCCAATCTTGACGTCTGCTGTCCTCTCCGTCGGTGCAATTTTCCAGACGAGGCCATTCGAGATATTCGAGTCAAAGCGGATCGTGATCTTACGTTCCAGGACATTTTCCGGCGCAGCTGTCGCCCGCTGAGTTGTTCCTGCAAATCCGGTGACCTGACAGAAGATCTGGTAGAGTGGAACGGCAGCGTACGCCATGCCCAGCATCACCACAGCAATAGACGCAGCCCTAATAGCGACCCGCCGATGTTGACCGGCGACATCGGCAGCGTTTTTGTCGAAAGAGCGTGTCGTGTTTTCAGACATTCTTCCTCACATCGGCCGATTGGCAACGTTCGCACCGAGATGCACGATCGTTGCTGCGTAAAACAAAACCACAAGTCCGACGAGCACTAATGCGATGGCGACCGAACGCATATTCTGGCGGCGCTTGCGTTCAACTTCGTTCGCAGTGTTTTCGTCACTCATGCGGTGCTCCACCATCAAGCCAATACTCTTGCGAGCAAGTGCTCAACCAGAAGAACCGCGAATAGAGCGAAGAGATAGAAGATAGAGAAAAGGAAAAGACGTTTGGCTTCTTTGTCAGCCGTCTTTCCCTCGCGAGTCCGGAAGACCCGGATCGCCTGATAAATGAACGTCGCACCGAGCAGGCTTGAAGCAATCAGATAAGCAACTCCACCGAGCCCCGTGAACACAGGTGCAACGGCTAGCGGAACTAACAGCACCGAGTAAATCAGGATCTGGCGACGCGTCTCATCAGCGCCCGCAACAACCGGCAGCATCGGCACACCGACGCGTTCGTAATCACGGCAGCGATAAAGCGCCAACGCCCAGAAATGCGGCGGTGTCCACATAAAGATGATCAGGAACAGCAGCACACTATCAATGCTGACATCACCCGAAACCGCGGCCCAGCCAACCATTGGAGGAAATGCACCAGCAGCGCCACCAATGACGATGTTCTGCGGCGTGCGCCGCTTCAACCACATCGTATAGACGAACAGGTAGAACGCAATCGTAAGCGCAAGTAATGCGCCGGCAACCCAGCTGACCAGCAATCCGAGGGTGAGCACTGAGAACACAGAGAGGATCGCGCCGAACAACAACGCTTCGTCCGGCGTCACTCGACCGCGTGGGATTGGACGAGCTGCCGTGCGCTGCATATGCGCGTCAATGTCAGCGTCGTACCACATATTGAGCGCACCGGACGCTCCGGCACCAACCGCAATGCAAAGCAGAGCGATGGCACCAAGCACAGGATGCACCGACCCTGGCGCAGCAACCATGCCAACCAGCGCGGTAAACACGACCAGTGACATCACACGTGGCTTCATCAGCGCAACATAGTCACCCACGGTCCCGCCCAGATGGACGGTCCGTTGCGGGCTCTCAATCGCGTTATCGAAACTCACGTCAGACATAGATGAGCGTCATTCTCTTCGTGTTTCAGTGTCCAAACCCGAAAGGAGTGGAGCAACCTCCACTCGCTTCGGTTCCAAGGGGATTTAGTGATGCTTGGTGTCCTTGATCACCGGCAGCGTTTCGAAGCAGTGGAACGGCGGTGGTGATGACAAAGTCCACTCCAACGTATCCGCTGATTCACCCCAGGGATTATCCACCGTCTTCTCCTTACGGATGTAGTACGAGTAGATCAGTCCGATGAAGAAGACCAACGTCGCGAACGCTGTGATGTAGGAACCGTAAGACGACACCTTATTCCAATAGTGGAACGCCTCCGGGTAATCTGCGTAGTGGCGCGGCATGCCGGCTAGTCCGAGGAAGTGCTGTGGGAAGAACAGAATGTTCGCACCAATGAACGTCAGCCAGAAGTGGAGCTTTCCGAAGAACTCGGAATACTCGTATCCAGTCATCTTCGGGAACCAGTAGTACCAACCCGCGAAGATCGCAAACACAGCACCGAGCGACAGCACGTAGTGGAAGTGCGCAACCACGTAGTAGGTGTTGTGGAAGGATCGGTCGACACCAGCGTTGGCCAACATCACCCCGGTCACACCACCAACGGTAAACAGGAAGATAAACCCGAACGCCCATAGCATCGGCGTGCGGAAGCTGATCGAACCTCCCCACATGGTCGCGATCCACGAAAAGATCTTAACCCCGGTGGGCACCGCGATAACCATCGTCGCGAAGGTAAAGTACGCCTGCGTATCCACGTTGATACCGGCTGTGTACATATGGTGCGCCCACACGACGAAGCCGACGACGCCGATCGCAACCATCGCGTAAGCCATTCCGAGATAGCCGAAGATCGGCTTCTTAGAGAACGTTGCAACGATGTGGCTGATCATACCGAAACCTGGCAGGATCAGAATGTAAACTTCCGGGTGACCGAAGAACCAAAACAGGTGCTGATAGAGCAGTGGGTCGCCACCACCAGAAGCTTCAAAGAACGTCGTGCCGAAGTTACGGTCGGTCAGCAGCATCGTGATCGCGCCGGCCAAAACAGGCAGCGACAGCAGCAGCAGGAATGCCGTAATCAAGACGGACCAGACAAACAGCGGCATCTTATGCAGCGTCATGCCGGGCGCACGCATGTTGAAGATCGTCGTGATGAAGTTCACGGCACCTAGGATAGACGACGCACCAGCAACGTGCAGTGCCAGGATACCGAAGTCCACAGCGGGTCCCGGATGCCCTGCAAGCGTCGAGAGCGGCGCAAGGACAATCCAGCCCGTTCCAACACCATTTGCGCCTGGCGGACCTTCAACAAACATCGAGGTCAGGAGCAAGATGAACGCAACCGGCAGCAACCAGAATGAGATGTTGTTCATCCGCGGGAAGGCCATGTCCGGCGCACCGATCATCAACGGTACGAACCAGTTACCAAAGCCGCCAATCATCGCCGGCATAACCATGAAGAAGACCATGATCAGGCCGTGACCGGTCACGAACACATTGTACATGTGCGGGTTAGAGAAGTACTGCAGGCCCGGGTTTTCGAGCTCAAGGCGCATGCCGACTGATAATGCACCACCGATGATCCCTGCAAACATCGCAAAGATCAGATACAGCGTACCAATGTCTTTATGGTTGGTCGAAAACAACCACCGCGCCACAAAACCTGGTTTGTCGTCGTGTCCGTAGCCCGATTCAGCTGCACTGCCAGCCATCTTGCAGACCCCTTCCTCGCATTGCAATTCAGCCCGCCAGTGCGGGCTGCAGTTTCATATCTTAGTTCTGGACGGCTGCACCCGCCTGGGCAACTTTCTTACCGTCCGACTTCCCATCTGTTTTCGCCGACTTGGTCGCGTCCAGAAGAATAGTCTTGGCCTTCTTCCAGTCGCCTGCCTTGGCGGCCTCAACCCACTTGTCGAAGTCATCCTGAGCAACAACCCGGATCGCGATCGGCATCGAGGAATGGTCCTTGCCGCAAATCACCGAGCACTGCCCGTAGAAGACGCCAATACGTGTCGCCTTAAACCACGTTGCTGTCAGTCGTCCTGGCACGGCCTGGGTTTTTGATCCGAATGACGGGATCGTCCACGAATGGATGACGTCCGCCGAAGTCACCAGCATATGAACCACTGCGTTCAGTGGGACGGCAATCTCATTGTCAACGGAAAGCTGTCGGACAAGGCCCTTCTTTTCATAGAGTGGGCGCGCATCGTTATAGACGGCGCGGAGCAGCTCTATACCTTCCAGCGAGCCGTACTTCTTGTCGAATGCGTCCTCACCCATCTCTTCCTTGAGCAGATCCTGGTCCCGGATCATGGTCGACGTAACGGTGAAATCGCCCTGGTCGGGATAGGAATGGTCCCAATACCAAGCATTGCCTGTCGCTTTGATCGTCAGGTCCGGCTTGGGATACGTGTACTGCAGGAACAGCAGCTTGAATGAGAACACGCCGATGTAAACGAGAATGAGTATCGGCACGACCGTCCAGGCGACTTCGAGAACCGTGTTGTGCGAGAACTTGGACGGCTCGGGGTTGGATCTCGAGTTGTATCTGAAGATGACCCAGAGCATCAGGAGCAGGACGAAAACAGCGATCGCGATAATGATCACGTTGACCTGATCATGAAACGCCGAAATCTCTTCCATCACTGGCGAGGCAGCGCTTTGGAAGCCCATTTGCCCGGGCGCCGGCTGACCCATCTGGGCTGCTGCAGTCGTCGCCATTGTCACTAGGGCCAGCACACCAGCCATCAGACCAGCGACGTGGTCACAGACACGTCTCATCATAGAATCCGCCCCCAGGGTGATCCTGGATCCCCTCATTTTTAGAATTACTCCAAGGTGTATCGCTGACACTAAGGCACTTATCAATGTGCACAATGGTCCCAAACGTCTCAGGGAACCGAAAAATACATACCGGTTGGAGCTTAGGTCGAAGTGACGAGATGTCCCTGTGGGCTCGAATAACGATTGTCTGACGGTTGGATCTTGGTCCCAATTCAGCCCAATTGCTTGCACATCGCTAGTGACTGACCGCATATGCTTCGCCAGGATGGTCTGATGATCATACTTTCGCAGCATAAGCGGATGATTTCGACCATCGCCAAAGGGAGAAAACCACGGCATGTCGCAAGTGAGCCTCTGCGCCGCTCCATCACTCAGGTACGCGCTTGTCGCATTAGTTTCTCTGCTTTGGGGGCTCTGTTCGCTAGCTGCGACGGCGTGGTCTCAAAAGCCGATCGATGGTGAAGTTCTCTCTGAGTACGGCCATTGGCAGGTGGTATGCCGCGCTCCGCCACCCGGTTCCAAGAAGCGGGTCTGCGCGCTTGTGCAGAGCGTCACCGCGGAGGACCGAAACAATGTCGGACTTACGGTCTATTTCCAGAAATTCTCGAACGGGACACGGGTGCTGCGCGTATTTGCGCCCCTGGGTGTCCTGCTGCCCGCCGGCCTCGGTCTGAAGATCGACGGCAAGGATGTCGGCCATGCGCCATTTCTGCGCTGCCACACGTTTGCCTGCTATGCACAAGTTGTTGTCGAAGAAAAATTGGTGAAGCAGTTCTCGACGGGCAAGAAAGCGCACTTCATCATCTTCCAGAGCCAGGAAGAGGGGATCGCCATTCCCATTTCACTGGATGGTTTTCAGAAAGGCTTATCCAGCCTCAAGTAGGCCCAGCAAAGGTTCAGACAGGAAGAGTTGCTGCCGGTCAGTAGTGGGCGCAATACGGTTAGCGGCATCCCGCCAGCCCGTCGCCTCCCATGGCCTGCCCCGGCAATCATATAAGGACAGCGTTAAGCCGCGACCTGCTTCTCACCGTTCGCAGACCCAGACTGATCACGTCTAGCCGACTCGTTCTGCTTCGCAGTAGATGACCGCTGGTCATTCTGCACGGCCATGACATCACGTTTCGGCGCAGAATCCGGGGCCGAATTCAGCGACTCATCATTGATCGTATCTTCCAGACCCGTAATCGAGTCAGCGAACGGGAAGAACTGCGTCCAGCTGGATGCCATGGCTTGCGCCGCCGTCGCATAGTCCTGTGCGCACTGATTCCAAAAAGCCTGCTGCTGCGATACCAGATCATGCGGTGATCGGCACTTCGCAACCGTGTTCGGCAGTGCCATGTAAGCTTTGGCCCTGCGACTGGATAAGCGCAGGTACTCGGCCTGACTGACCGTTACGGCTTTCGCCCATTTGTCCAACCCACCCGCTTGGGCGGCACTCAAATTGTCAAAATGTCCAAACTGCATGACCGAACTCCCGGCTGCAAAGCGCCTCGGCGCTTCTCCGAAACAACAAATAAACCTGTGGACTGACACTTGACATATAGATGCCTGTCACAATTCCGCAACGGCAAAGTTGAGTCTCTCCATAACGAAATGGCGAGAAGCCGACTATTCCACAATGAGCTGGATCAAAGTTTCCAAATTGTCGGCCTCATCAGCTGGCTTGTCCCAGCGAATCCGATGAATCCTCGGGAACCGCATCGCCACGCCCGATTTATGGCGCTTTGACCGGTGGACGGAGTCAAATGCCACTTCGAGAACGATCCCGACTTCGACGGAACGAACTGGTCCATATCGATCGACGGTGTGGTTGCGCACCCACTTGTCGAGTTGCAGCAGCTCCTCATCAGTAAAGCCTGAGTAGGCTTTGCCAACCGGAACCAATTCCCTTTCACCATCGTCGTTCTCGCGCCAAGCGCCGAACGTATAGTCGGAATAGTAGGAAGAGCGCCGGCCCGAGCCACGCTGAGCGTACATCATCACGCAATCAAGAGTGAGCGGCGCGCGTTTCCACTTGAACCAATGCCCTTTTGGGCGACCTGCAAGATAAGGGCTTGTGCGCTTCTTCAGCATCAAGCCCTCGATAGCCGCCCCGCGCGTCTGCTCCCAAATGTCTCGCAACTGTGCTGTATCCGAGATTTCCAGCTCATCCGAGAGATCCGTACGTATCGGCTGCACGGCCTGATGCCATTCCCTTAGATGTGTCCGTCGCTGGTCGTAGGGCAGTTCTCGCAAGTCAACGCCATCAACTTCGAGAGCGTCGTAGAACCGGACATGCACCGGATAATCTCGCATCATCTTCGCGCCGACCGTCTTGCGGTTGAGGCGTTGTTGAAGATCCGAGAACGGTGCCACGTGGCCATCACGAACAACCAACAACTCACCATCAACGATGGCATTGAAATCGAACGCAGACGTCAGCTCCGGGAAGCTGTGCGAAATGTCATCTCCGGTTCGCGAGAAGATGCGGACGACGCCACCACGCATGACGACCTGCACCCGGATGCCGTCCCACTTCCACTCAATGGCAAAATCATTGAGGTTCAAGGCTTCAAAGTCCTGGTCCTCAAGTGGATTGGCCAACATCAATGGCCGAAACACCGGCAAGTCGGAGATTTCGGGCCGCTCCTGATGCCCTTCAAGCCAGCTGAAGAGCTCACTGTAAGGTGGTGACAATGCATGCCAGATCTCTTCAATATCTGACACATCCTTATCCCAGGCCTGGGCCACCGCCGTCTTGGCGAGCCTTGCTGAAACGCCAACACGTAGCGCGCCGGTCAGCAATTTAAGCAATGCCCAACGGCCATTGGCGTCGAGTTGATCGAGCCAGCCCTCGATCAACTTCGGGAAATCACTACGGTGGGTCAGCTCCAGCGCCGCTACGATCTCAGACAGTCGCGGGGAAGCAGCACCTTCGGGAGCATCGGGCCACAGCAGTGCAACGGTTTCAGCAGTGTCCCCGACATAATCGCGCGACAGACGAAAGAGCTGCTCGTCGACACGCGGTGCCATAAGTTCTTGCAAGGTTTTGCGGACAGGAAATGTGAACGGCAGGCCATCGGTCAGTGCTGCCAGTGCCCAACCACGATCCGGATCTGGCGTGGTCAGGAAGTAACGCGCCATTAGCCCGAGCTTGGCATTTCGCCCGGGCGTGTAGACCAGTCGGTTCAGAAGTTCAGCGAAGGCATCCATGATGCCAACGCTATCAGCTTTCGGGTCGGAATGTTACTTGGTCGGACAGAAGGTTGCCTGACCACGGCACTCAACGCCCCATCCACCCTTTTTGCAGCGATACTTCTGCTTGGTGATTTTGTAGCCAGGTGTCGAGCCGTTCGCGACAAATGCCGGCCAGATACCCCAGCTCACGCTCTGAACCATTGTCTCAAGGGCATACCATTTGGCATCTTTCTCTGAGCCCGCACTTGCAATGGCACCCTTTGTAAGGCACTTGGCCATAACAGGCTGAGCTGCAAAGACCATCATTCCGGCAAGCGCAATTCCTGCGATTTTCAAGGATTTCATATCAGCACCCCCTAGTTGCTGTTTGGCGGCACACTTGGTTCAGTCCCAATCAAAAAACCGCACGCGGTGCCATGTTGAACATCGATAACTCGCTACCCAAACGCATTATCGCGCGATATCCAACGCCAAAATCATGTCAGGATGGTGATAGCGTGCCTCAATGCATGGCAATCGCATCAACGCTGTCACCTACAATTAGAGGCACCTGTTGACCGCATCCACGTTACACAGCAAACGAACCATCATCCCAGCGACCAGATCTCCGAAGACATCCAGCAGATTAGGAAAATCAGATGATCACGTGCTTTGTTCAATACGAGCTTAACCCGGCGACAATCGCGGAGTTCGAGGAATACGCAAAAATGTGGATCCCTCTTGTCGAAAAGTTCGGGGGCACCCATCACGGCTATTATCTGCCGCACGAAAGTCCGAGCGATCTTGCCGTCTGCCTGTTCTCGTTCGCATCACTTGCCGACTACGAAGTCTATCGCGAGAGAGCTGCCGAGGATCCGGATTGCCAGAAGGCGGTTGCGTTTGCGGATAGTATCGGCTGCTTCAAGCGCTATGATCGATACTTCCTGCGCCCTGTCGCCAGGGACTGACAAACGGCTAAGCCTCCTTGGCAACTCAGGCTACTTGCAGGTCCCGCGTTGGCAATGTTGCTGACTAGGCTCTCACTAGGTCAGCGGGACCTCTCGTCTCCACTCGCTGTGCGCGGCTTCGGCACCGATCGTCAAAGCATCAAACCGCTCGCGTAGAGCTTGCATAACAGGCCCCGAAGTACCCGCCGGCAAAGCCAGCCGGTCAATCGACTTGACCGGCGCAATCTCCCAGGCCGTACCGCAAAAGAAAGCCTCGTCGGCAAGGCCCAATTCAGAACGATCAATCGGCCGCTCCTCGACCGGCGTTCCGTTCTCCTGCAGCAGCTTGATTACAGTATCACGTGTAATACTCTCTAGGATGTCCGACTGTTTATCCGGTGTAATCGCAACGCCATCGCGCACCATGAAGAAACACATGGCTGGGCCTTCCGAGACCTTGCCCGCCTGCGTCAGCAGCAATGCGGTGTCATAGCCATCAGCCCGCGCCTGGATCGAAGCAAGCCGCCCGTTGAGGTAATTCCCATTCGCCTTTACGCGCTGCGGTAGGGCCGAGTCCGATGACCGCCGCCAGCTGGACACCTGCACGCTGACACCATCAGTGCGGTAATCACCGCGCGCCATGGCCGTAATCGCCAACGACACTGGCGCACAGATGAAAGGCTGCCCCGGCCCCGACAGAAAGGCCGTGGTCGTAATGTGCACGTTCTCGCGGAACGCGTTCGCTTGAAGAAGCTTTATGACCGCCGCCGCAACATCTTCTTTGGCAATTGGCTCTTCATAGCGCATCATATGCTGGCTATAGACCAACCGGTCGAGATGCTCGTCGAGCTGCCATAGGTAAAGCTTCTGGGTATCTGCATTCCAGTATGCACGGATGCCTTCGAAAACCGCGGCGCCATACTTGAATGCAAGCGACGAGATATGACAGGTCGCATCATCCCAGGGGACGAGACCATCCAGCCAGGCGTATTGTGGTGTGCTCATGATCCTGCGCCCTCTTCAGCCAGTGCGTTTATGCAGCCAGTAGTGAGGCTGCTTTCGCATCAGCTTGATCGGCTTTTGATGTGTTGCCAAGCCCCTTGAACGCTCTCGCAACGGCACGCCAGCCCTGCACGGAGGTTGGCTTGAGCGCCGAGCGTTCATTGGCAAGACCGAGAGCGAGGTCATAGCGCTTCGCTCTGAGTGCAGCCTCGAGCAGCGTCCATCCAATGATATCTCGCTGCGCGAAGCTGCCGCCAAGTCGGTGCGTGCGATACCGCACCGGCAGCAGACGCTCGACACAATCATTGTAACGCTCAGCCTGGAAGTCCTGTACGGCAAGACAGAACGGAACGCCGATTTCACGGCTCATGGCGACGTTAGCGTCCGATGCGCTCTCCAGGTATCGCTCGTTCGCGTTCAACAGTTCCGCTTGCGCATCCTCGCGACCAGCGGCCACAAACGCCATCATCGCATGCACATCGTTGAAGGCGTACAGCGTATCTTGAGCGGCCGGCGTCCATTTATCAGCGAGGAATGTCCAGCGATCACCAACGTCGACCCCGAGCATCTTCATGCGCCACAGCAGTGCAACGGCATCGAGCTCTTCATATTTATCGCCCTGCTTGTCCGCGGAGCATAAGTGCTGGTCATAGATCTCCAGAACGCGCGCATGCTCCTCGATGTCGAGATGGAACAGCGATGTGTGCCACCAAAGATGATTGGCAAAATTCGACGTTCCCCAACGGTCGACGTAATCCCCCATCAGACGAATGCCGCCGGCCTGCCGCCCGCACATTTCCATCACGTGGCTCACGGCATGCACGGCATACGGATGATCAGGACGAATTGAAAGCGCTTGGCGGCCCAACTCCTCGGCGTAACGAAAGTCCCGATTTTCCTCCAAACCAAACGAATAAAAGCCCAACACAAACTCGTAGCCCGGTACGCTTTCATCCCAGAGATTAAAGACGCGGGCGACAACATCGCGTTGGCCGGCGACGTCCCCCAACAACACGTCGGTGTAATGCACCAGTGCTAGAGCAAATAGATCCTTGGGATGGGCGGTGAGAACAGCTTCCCATTGCTGAACTGCGCCAAAGAAATCGCCATCTGTCCACGCCTTCACAGCCGCGAAATGACCACGCTCGCGATCATTGGCATTGCCGAGCAACTTCTCAGCCTGATCGCGCGCAGCAACCATCTCGCCGTAGACGCGCGTCTCCATGGCCTGCGTCATCCATCCGGCTTTGAAGAGCCAACCCATGACAAAATCAGGATGCTCTTCAAGCACCCGATCGATCATCGCAATCGCATCACCACGGAACCCAAGCGCCGCATCGATGGCCTGCTCCAAGCCCTCGATCGCATCAGCCCGTCCGCCTGAGACAGGCACGCCGCGGCAATCGTAGGCAATGTGAGTAACTTGGTTCATTTCAGGCCTCTTGCAATTCTGACGTTTGGATTGCGACTGAGCAGATGCGAGAGACCCTACACTAGAGTTCGTGGACAAATCCCATCAAATTTCCTAGATTTTGCCGTTATCAGAGAGGTTTTCCTCCCACATGCTTGATGAAACGGACAAATTGATCATCGCCCAGTTGATCCAGGATGGGCGGGCCAGCGTGGAATCAGTTGCTGAAAGTATCGGCTTGTCTCCGACACCGACCCGGCGACGCATTCGTCGCCTTGAGGAAGACGGCGTTATAACCGGCTATCAGGCCACGGTTGATCCGACGAAATGCAATCTGGATCTGGTGCTTTACGTCTTTCTCAAACTGCAGAGTCGGGATCGCAAAGCCATCCGCGAGTTCGAAAGCCAGGTAACCAACCTGCCCGAGATCATGCGCTGCGATCTCATCACAGGACCACATGACTATGTTCTGACTATTCGGCTGCCGAACATGCAGGACTACAACGCCTATCTCCGCAACGTCCTCGCCGAATTGCCGGGCGTCTTCGGGATCGAAACAAGCGTCGTCATTGGACAGGTCAAGAACACGCCGCACCTTCCACTTCGATCACCGAACTGGAGTTGAACCATGATGCGAAATGTTCGCGAGCGCCGAGCTAGCTTTAAAGCACACGTACGAACCTCACTCGCCTTCATCCTCCCGCCCGATCAAGGCGAGCGCTCTGCCGCGACGCCCCATCAATTCAAGTTGGCGGACCAAAGCCTCTTCGCGCCCGTGCGTCACCCAGACCTCTTCAGCCGCTGTGTCCTCGATCGTCTGAATCAATTCCGGCCAGTCAGCGTGATCGGAAATAATCAGCGGCAACTCAACACCACGCTGCCGCGCCCGACCGCGCACACGCATCCAACCGGATGCCAGCACTACGAGCGGGTCTGTCATACGTCTGGACCAACGGTCATTCAGCGCTGATGGCGGGCAGAGAACGACCTCTCCTGCGAGCGACGCATCTTCCGCCTCCGAGACCAACCGCAATTCACCAAGATCGATACCGAACTCGGCGTACAGATCGCACATCGCCTTTAGCGCGCCATGCAGCCAGATCACACCATCGTAACCGGCCAATCTCAAAAGCTTGATCAACCGTTGGCATTTGCCCAGCCCATAGACTCCGATCAGATGCGTTCTCTCTGGCACCGTCGCCAGTGAATGCAACAGACGCCCAATCTCGCGATCATCCGGTTCATGTCGGAAAACAGGTAGCCCGAACGTCGCCTCGGTCACGAACACATCGCAAGCGACAACCTCGAATGGTTCACACGTCGGATCTGTTCGTCGCTTGTAGTCGCCGGAGACGACAGCACGACGTCCGTGATGTTCAATCACCACCTGCGCGCTGCCGGTTACATGTCCAGCGGGCACTAGGCTCACCAGCGCATCTCCAACCTTGATCTGCTGCCCGAGTTGCTGCGCCTGAAACTCCCCCGCAGAGTTTGCACCCATGCGCACCTGCATGATCCGCGAGGTTTCGGGCGTCGCCATAACATGACCGTGCCCGGGCCGGGCATGATCGGCGTGACCATGCGTGATCACCGCACGCTCTACCGCGACATGCGGATCGACATAGAAGTCGCCAGCTGCGCAATAAAGGCCCCGACTATCCGGATAGAGCCAGGTCTCCACTGGAGGCGGTGATTGCATCATATCTCCAATCCAAAGCCTGCAGTTTCAACTCCACGCATTTGCGATTCAACCCAAGCTTGGTTGCTCCGTCCATCCTTGGACTTATGGTTAATTAATCACCCGACTGAATAATTTGTGGCGATCCATGCAGTGTGCGTTGGTATTGCAGTTCTGGAAATGGCATCGGCTGGCAATGCTGGCATTGTTGTGTTCTGTGCTCTCTTCAGTTGCGGCTTCGGCAAGTCAGGGCTCAAAAGACAACACAAACGTTGGAGAGTACATCCTAGTTCTGCCGCCGGCGCATCCTTGGCGCACCAGTTGGTTCGGCGCACAACTCTTAGGCAAAGACTGGGCAGGCTACACAGGAACAACATCAACATTCTTCGGCCGTAGTATCCGGGAAGACGGTTGGCGCCTACGCGTTGTCAGCGGATACGGACAATATAGCTATGACGACTGGCTCCATAGCGGTGCGTCCCCTGAGATGACGCGCTTCGAAGGTCAGCACGGCTTCGCAGATGTTCTTCTAGGTTACCAATACAAACTGGATCGCTGGACACTGAAGGGCTTTGCTGGAATTGCCTCGGGCGGCCACACGGTCACGCCGCACGATCCCAACAATGACGCCATCGGCTATGCATATGGCTTCACCGGTGCACTTGAGGCTTGGTTTAGTATTTCTGACCAGAGCTGGCTCAGTCTGAACTTCAGCTACTCTTCTCTGGCAGATAGTTTCAATCTTACTGCCCGTTACGGACGTCGTCTCTGGCGTCCCATGTCACTGGGGTTGGAACTCAGCGCAGTTGGCAATGAAGATTATGCCACACGGCGGGCCGCCGCATTCGGTCGATACGAATGGTCAACAGGCGCAGTCCGATTGTCGGCCGGGGCCGCCCTCGACCGCGACAACGAAATTAAACCATATGCAGCGCTGAACTACGAATTCCACTATTGAACGGCTTCACGTGAGCGTGCGATTCTGTCACACTCCCCCAAAAACAAGCCAGTCCGCCGCAAGCCAATTGGAGCCAGCGATGAAATCGATCCTTGTTCCGGTCGAAGACCACTCAACAATGAACGAAGTTCTCGGCACTGCTGCCGCGGCCGCACGCGCATTGGACGCGACGGTTTCCGCCGTTCCGCTTCGACCCATGCAGTTTCAGGTCGTAGGTGCCGAGCCGATTGTTGCCGTCAGCTTTCCGCCAGCAGACCAGGACGATGAAGACAGCAAAGGCAAAGCGCGATCGCTGTTTGACTCGTTCAGGTCTGGGTCGGAAGCCGACATCGGTTCTAAGCTGGCATGGCAGGACACCGATCCGCTGGATGACATTGGTCTCGGGTCGATAGCACGTGTTCACGACCTGACGGTCCTCGGACGCCCCGCGAATGATGATAGCGGCGCGCGCATGACAACGCTGGAATCGGTACTGTTTGACAGTGGTCGCCCCGTTCTGATCGCGCCGCCGAAAGCTGCAGCGTCCACATTCGGCGAGAACATTGTCATGTCCTGGAACTGCAGCACAGAGGGCGCTCGTACACTTGCCTTCGCGATGCCACTGCTCAAGGCCGCGAAGAAAGTTACCGTGTTGACGATCGATGAGGTGATGGTCCCAGGACCCACAGCAAGCCAGGTTTGCGATAATCTGAAAGCCAATGGGATCGAGGCCAATGAGGTTACAGCATCAGCGAAGAACCGCAGACCAGGCGCCGCAATCCTGGAAGAAGCAGCAGCTATTGGCTGTGACTTGCTGATCAAAAGCGCCTATACGCAGAGCCGCTTGCGTCAGATGATCTTCGGCGGTGCCACCAGCCACATTCTCTCACATGCTGAGCTGCCGGTCTTCATGGCCAACTAGTTGATCCATGCCCGAAACGCGGCGGACAGGTTAAGAACGGTCGGCATCTAAATGCGTGCCGGGCGCTCTCGTCGGAGGCTGGGCGAAATCCAATAAACCGCCAGGCCAAGGGCGGACGCAATAAATCCAAGCGAAAAAGAGGCGACGTAACCATCGGTCCAATCATGCAGCGCGCCCGACAACCAGGAGCCTCCGCCGGCACCGAGCCCCATCGCCAGTGACAGCGTCCCGAAGATCGCCCCAACGGAGCCACCGCGGAACAACAGCGATACTAGTACCGCGATGATTGGGCCGCGCGCACCCTGCACAATGCCAAAGAAAAAGACGAACATGTAAACGAACAGCAGGTTGGGATACCAGACAATCATGATGAGCGAGGCAATGCCCGTCATCGTCAAGACCTTGGTGATGGTCACAATGGTCAGTCGTCCTATGCGGTCTGAGAACCATCCCGACGCAAAAATCCCGATCGCAGAAAACAATCCTGAAACACCGAACGCACTCGCAGCAAACAGTGGATCGAACCCGCTTTCCACCAGAAACGCCACACACTGCGGAATGACCGCATAGGCCGCAACCGACGTGAAAAAGAACACTAGAAAGAGCGACCAGAAAGCTTCCGTCTGAATAGCTCGTAACGCCGTCCATGCCTGGGCGCCGGAGGCGCGGGCAGCACGCCGCTGTGCCCGCCAAAGTTCTGAGCCACGCGACATGGTTCCCAACGGCAGCAGCAGCACAAACGGGATCAACACCAGCACGCCGGCACCGATGATCTGGTGTGTCTGCTGCCAGCTGAAGTAGCCCATCAGAAACTGAGCCAATGGCGGGATCAACAAGACACCAAGCCCTGTTGCAGCGTGCGGAATAGCGACCACCGTGCCGAGCCGCTTGGTGAACCAGCGACTGAGTAAACTGGATGCCGCGACCATTCCCAGCGCTGCCGCACCAAAACCGCCATACACGGAGTAGAACAGATAGTATTGCCAAAGCGCTTCTGCATAGCCGGCCAACAGGAAGCCAGATCCGAGAAATGCCAGCCCGATGCCGTAGGTCAGTCGCCCACCTAATCGATCAATCATCTGCCCAGCGATCGGCGCCGAAATTCCATTGACCAGCATGTAGATCGAATAGGCCAGCGTCATCTCGGCCCGCGTCGCCTGCATGGTTTCTTCGACGGGTAGAAGAAAAACCGTGAACGTCTCGGTGACACCACGACCAAGCGTGTTCATCAAAAGCGTCAAGCTGACCATCGTGGCCAGAAAGATGTGGCTCACTCGTTCAGGTCGAGGCTCTCCATATGCTTGGTAAGGCGCCGTCACTCGTTCCTCGGAACTCTTCAATCTGCCGGTTTGCGTCAAGCGCCGGATTGCTGCCGAAGCCAGTTTGTGAACCGGTCCATCGCTTCCGTCAAAGACGCCTCTGAACGGTGATAGCAGATCCGGAAGTTTCCTTCACCGCCAGGACCAAATGCGAATCCTGGTGCAAGACCGATGTTTGCCTCATCGACCAATCGCAGGGCTGTCTGCATGGAATCTGTCTGTCCCTCGATACCAAAAAACAAATAGAACGCACCATCTGGCCAGCTGAAGTGAACGTTATTGAAGGGCTCCAGAGCCGAACAGATAACCTCGCGCCCCCGGCGCGCCTGCGCAATCTGTTCCTGAGCGAAGGTTTCTCCTTCCTGCAAAGCAACAACACCAGCACGCTGCATAAACTGCGCAACGCCGGATGTATTGTACTGCACGAGGTTTTCCGCCACCTGTGCCAGTTGCTTCGAGCCCTGGATCCATCCCATTCGCCAACCGGTCATGGCCCAGTTCTTCGAGAAGGTCTGAACGAAAAGAATGCGATCTCCGTCTTCGCGCATCGTCTGGAAACTTGGCGCGAGTCCGTCCCCGTAATGGAAGCGACCGTAGATCTCATCGGCAATAATCCAGATCCCGTGTTTGCGGGTGAAATCCAGGATCGCGCGCAGCTCCTGCTCGCTTGCGGTCCAACCGGTCGGGTTGGATGGAGAATTGATGCAGATGGCCCTTGTCTTCGGTCCGCACGCCGCGAACAAGCGATCGAGATCCAGCGTCCAACCATCCGGGCCAAAGTTGAGCTCAACAAACTTCGGCTGCCCGCCTTGTGTGACAGCCGCGCCTTCAAAATTCGGCCAGCCCGGCGAAAGAATGATAACTTCGTCACCATCGCCGACCGTCATCTGCATGGCGAGTTGTATGGCCTGCATCCCGCCACCAACGACAAAGAACTCATCCGCCTCGAACGGTCGCTGGTACAAACCTTGAAAGTAACCAGCAAGAGCTTCCCTCAATTCCGGAATGCCAAGTTGGTGCGTGTAAAACGTTTCACCATCCTGCAGGCTTTTGACGGCAGCCTCATAGATCACGGGAGGAGTCGGTGCATCACCCTCACCGGCCCACAGCGGGATCAACCCCTCGCGCGTGCGCCCATAGTTAAACACCTCAATGATGCCGCTGACAGGTAGCTTTTGTGCCGACGGCCGCAACGCGGCGACCAGATCGATTGGTGGAGTGCTCATGCTGGTTCGCTCATCCGGATTGGAGAATTGGAATTGCTTTTGTTTTATCTCTACACCAGCGGCCGAGCGAAGCCCAAGCATCATCACGCCTTCGGTCGCACGCTGGTGACAATCCGCGTCAGTAGGCTACAGTTCGGCCAAACTCAACCGAACACCAAACTCAACCGAACATATGGGTGCTGCCTTGGCCAACTATCTGAAAAGAGGAAAAGACGCCGAAGTCCGTGCGGAAGACAATGCCAAAGTCCGCCAGATCGTCGAAACAACGCTTGCCGACATTGAAAAACGCGGCGACCAAGCCGTGCGCGAACTGTCAAACAAGTTCGATTCCTTCGATCGGGAGAATTACCGCCTGAGTGAAGCTGAAATCCAGGAATGCCTGGCCGCGGTACCAGAACGCGACCTGGAAGACTTGAAGTTTGCCCAGGAGCAGGTCCGCAACTTCGCCGAACACCAAAAGGCCTGCCTCAAGGATCTCGAAGTTGAAACGCTGCCCGGCGTTGTCCTGGGGCACAAGAACATTCCCGTCCAATCCGTTGGTTGCTATGTCCCAGGCGGCAAATACCCGATCATCGCATCGGTTCACATGTCAGTGGTGACCGCCAAGGTTGCCGGTGTGCCAAGGATTATTACGGCGGCCCCACCCTACCAGGGCAAGCCGGCACCAGCCATTGTAGCAGCCCAGCATCTTGGTGGTGCCGATGAGATCTATTGCCTTGGCGGCATTCAGGCAGTCGGTGCCATGGCAATCGGAACCGAGACCATTGATCCGACACACATGCTGGTTGGTCCCGGCAACGCTTTTGTAGCAGAAGCAAAACGGCAGCTCTTCGGACGTGTTGGCATCGACCTCTTCGCTGGCCCGACGGAAACACTTGTCATCGCCGACGAGACAGTGGACGCGGAGCTGTGCGCCACCGACCTGTTGGGCCAGGCCGAGCATGGACCAACGTCCCCGGCCGTGTTGATCACCAACTCGGAGAAACTTGCGCGCGACACGATGGCTGAGATCGAACGCCTTCTCACCATCCTGCCGACCGCCGAGATCGCCAAGCAGTCATGGGCCGACTACGGCGAGGTCATCGTCTGTGACGACTATGATGAAATGCTGTCAGTCGCCAATGAGATCTGCTCCGAGCATGTCCAAGTAATGACCGATCGCGATGACTGGTTCCTGGAGCATATGACCGGCTACGGCGCCCTATTCCTCGGCGCACGCACCAACGTCGCTTACGGTGATAAGGTCATCGGCACCAACCATACGCTGCCAACCATGAAAGCAGGCCACTACACCGGCGGCCTCTGGGTCGGCAAGTTCATCAAAACACATACCTATCAACGCGTCCTGACCGATGAGGCCTCGGCCATGGTTGGAGAATACTGCTCGCGGCTCTGCACCCTGGAAGGTTTTATCGGCCATGGCGAGCAGGCCAACATTCGCGTCAGGCGCTATGGTGGACGCAACATTCCTTACGGAGGCTCGGCCGAATGAGCTCACTACCCAAGACACCATCATTCCGTCTTGATGGGCGGCGCGCACTGATCACCGGCGGCAGCCGTGGCATTGGCTTTGCCGGTGCAATTGCGCTGGCTGAGGCCGGTGCCCACGTCGTTATTACGTCACGCAACCAGCAAGAAATTGAAGCGGCTGCCCAAACCATCCGCGACGCCGGCTTCTCTGCCGAAGGCGTTGCTGTTGATGTAGCCGATATTGCCGCTGTCCGCACACTTGTCGACGAGCAAGATCCCTTCCACGTGCTCTTCAACAATGCCGGAATCACGCGCCACTCGTCGATGCTGGAGACGACCGAGGAAGACTACGACGCCGTCATGGAGATTAACGTCAAGGGCGTTTACTTCACGGCGCAGGCCGTCGCGAAAAAAATGATTGAAGCCGGTATAAAGGGTTCGATCATTCACACGTCGTCCCAGATGGGCCACATCGGCGGCATCGAACGCGCTGTCTATTGCACGACTAAGCATGGGCTCGAAGGCTTGACCAAGGCGATGGCTATCGAGTTTGGTCCGCACGGCATCCGCATCAATACGCTGTCACCGACCTTCATTCGCACACCACTCGCCGAACTGACACTTAAAGATCCCGAAAAGCGCGCCTGGGTTCTCAGCAAGATCAAACTGGGTCGGTTGGGTGAGCTCGAAGATATCATGGGACCTATATTATTCCTGGCATCGGACGCATCAGCCATGATGACGGGCACGTCCCTCCTCATCGATGGCGGTTGGACCGCCGGCTGATCCACGCACGCACTCATCATAGGAGACCCGGAACCAATGACTGGCAGACTGGATGGACGGATTGCGATAATCACCGGTGCCGGTTGCGTTGGTCCGGGTTGGGGCAATGGCCGTGCATCGGCGGTTCGTTTCGCTGAAGAAGGCGCAAAGATCTTCGCCGTCGATATCAATCCGGCAGCGATGACGGAAACGCTTGAGCGCGTCAAAGCCGTCGGCGGCACCATCCAGACGCATCAGTGCGATGCAACCGACAGTCAGTCCGTCAAGGACATGGTCGCGGCCTGCATCGACCACTACGGCGGCGTCGATGTCCTGGTGAACAATATCGGCGGGTCAGCACGCGGTGGCCCGGTGGACATGGATGAGGAGACTTGGGAACGCCAGGTCCGCTATAACCTGACAAGTGTGTATCTCACCTGTCGCAATGTTCTCCCGCATATGGCCGAGCAAAAGCGCGGTGCGATCGTCAACACATCATCGACGTCAGGTCTGAGATGGGGTGGCGCCGCGCAATCGGCCTATGCCGCGACCAAGGCCGGGGTTATTCAGTTCTCCAAAGTTGTTGCCGTTGAGTACGCGCCACACAACGTTCGCGTGAACACGGTCGTTCCCGGACAGCTCCACACACCACTGGTCGAGGCCCGTCTCGCCAACCAACGCGCAGGAGGCGATGTTGAGAAGCTCTTGGCAGACAGACAATCTCGCATTCCCCTCGGCTTCATGGGTGACGGTCGCGACACGGCAAATGCTGCTCTCTTCCTCGCCTCGGATGAAGCACGTTTCATCACGGGCACAGAGATTGTCGTCGATGGCGGTATGACCGCGCGCTGTGACTAAGACCTAAGCGGCGAGCTCAGCCAACCTGACTAGCAAGGCATCGCCCATCTGTTCCGTCGAAACAGGTTTGTAGTCACCTGCGATGTCGGCTGTCCGGATACCGTCCTTGAGGACCGCGCGCATGGCATTTTCAATGAGCACGGCATCGTCCTCACGATCGAACGAATAGCGCATTGCCATAGCGAGGCCCCACACGGCGCCTAGAGGATTGGCAATCCCTTTCCCGGTAATGTCCGGCGCACTACCGTGAACCGGTTCATAGAGCGCATGCTGCCGTCCACTTTCATCCGGCGCAGATAGCGACGCTGAAGGCGCCATGCCAAGCGACCCCATGACGGCAGCAGCGCCATCAGAGAGGATGTCTCCGAACATATTGGTCGTCACCATGACGTCGAACTGACTTGGATTGCGCGCAAGCTGCATGGCGCAGTTATCGACAAGCATATGGGTCAGCTCAACATCTGAGAACTTCTCGGCATGAAGCGCAGTCACCGTCTGACGCCACAAGGCACCCACCTCAAGCACATTGGACTTATCGACGGAGCACACACGTCCCGTACGCTTACGTGCCAACTCAAACGCGGTCGTCGCCACACGCTCGATCTGATCTGTTGTATAAACCAGAGAGTTCACACCGCGCTTGCGCCCATCAGGCAGCTCTTCGATACCACGTGGCTCGCCAAAGTAGATGCCACCGTTCGCCTCCCGAACAAGCAGCAGATCAACATTCTCCATCACGGATTGCTTGAACGGCACGGCATCGGCCATTTCAACGAACCCGCGCGCCGGCCGCAAATTAGCGAACACCTGCATCTCGCGGCGCAGACGCAGCACGCTACCCTGGCGTCGTACAGCAGGGGGAATCTCATCGTACTCCGGTCCACCCATCGCCCCGAACAAAACGGCATCACTGGCCACGGCATCTTCCAGAACACCCGGCCGACAGAGCGAACCAATCTCCTTGAAAACATGATAACCATAATCGTGCTGACGCACGTCACAGCTGAAACCGCGCTCATTTTGCAGCCAATCCAGCACACGCACCGTTTGTGCGATGACCTCCGGCCCCACTCCGTCACCGGGCAGCACGACGAGCGAACGGTTACTCATTGTTCGATGTTCCAGCTTTAACCAATTTGCTTTCCGGCATACCTACGCGGTGCCCCGCGAACGCGGTAGCTGTTGAAGCAATGATCACAATCGCGATGTTGCCGGATTTGAAACTTGCCGAGAACAGCGAGAAACAACTACGTTCCGGTAACACTCAATCGCGGTTTCGCAGCAGCCCAGAGGAATAGGACGCTTGATGAACAAGCCGGCGAAAGCTGAACCAGAACGCATTCCTCTGCCGGTCTTCCTTGCACGGCTGAGCAATGAAGAAGCCGGGCATGCGCGCGTGGCAGCCGAGACCATGGATGATCTCGAGTCGCGCACCTACCATCTGCGCGGCATAGAGCAAAGACTGGCGCCCTATTTCTATGTCGCCTGCATCGCCTTTGTGCTTGGCTTGCTGATCTTCATCATCGGCAATGAATTCTTCTTCGGTCTTTTCAGTTGGGTCGACAATCTGGGTGTTACAATCCTGTTGTCCGGCCTGCCCGTTCTCGGCTTTTGTTATGCCTTTCGGGTCCGCAGCCGGACCCACGCGGATGCCCGCGCATTCGAGCTGAACCAGAAGCATTTCATGCCGCATAGCGCCATCTACTTTCCCGCCGGGGGGCCGGAAGAACAATCCTGGGTGATCTTGATCGACCAGGATGCCGGCTACAAACCCAAACCTTCCAAATATGACCACGTCAAACCAGGCGGACTACTCTGGTAGCCTGATAACGACGATTGAGAGCCCATAAACATGCAGGCCAACCGCACGTATTTGTTCGCCCCCGGCAATCATCCCCGGAAGGTCGAGAAAGTGTTCGACACCGGCACCGACGTCGTCATCCTGGATCTCGAAGACGCTGTGGCGATTTCGGAGAAGGTAGCTACACGGTCGGTCGTCGTCGAAGCTCTGCAACGTCCACGCAAATGCCGAGGCTATGTCCGCGTCAACGCACTTGATACCGAATTCACATTCGATGACGTGGAAGCCGTCGTTGCGCAAGGTGTTGATGGCATTGTTCTGCCCAAGGTCGAACGCCCGGCAGATTTACAGATGGTCGATTGGATGATGACCAGCCTGGAGCGCCAGCGCGGCCTGCCAGAAGGCGGGATCGATCTGATGCCAATCATCGAAACCGGCAAGGGCGTCGCTAATGTCCGTGAGATCTGCGGTGCCGGCGGCCGTCTCAAGCGCGTCGCGTTTGGCGCCGGGGATTACACCCGCGACATGGCCATCGAGTGGACCATGCACGAGGGTGAACTGGCACACGCTCGCGCCGAGATCGTCCTCGCCTCCCGTATCAATGATCTGCAGCCACCGATCGACACTGTCTTCATTCACATCAACGAGCACGAGCACTTCAAGAACTCGGCGGTACTCGCGCGCCAGTTTGGTTACCAGGGCAAGATGTGCATTCATCCCAATCAGATTGCCGCCACCAATGACGCCTTCACCCCAACCGCAGAAGAGGTTGCCTGGTCGCGCAAGGTCATCACTGCCTTCCAGGAAGCGGAAGCCGCCGGTTCCGCCTCAATCCAGGTCGAGGGGTACTTCGTTGATTACCCGATCGTTGTAAAGGCCGAACGCGTCGTTGCCCTGGCAGAAGCCATCGAAGCAGCACAGAAGAGTTAAACGCGCGGCGCGCGAACCGAAGGAGCAAAACGCCATGATAATGACCGGCGAAGCCTATCGCGAGTCCTTGCGTAAGTTATCTCCGCGCGTATTCGTCGGCGGCGAGCAACTCGAAAGCGTTGTCGACGCACCAAGTCTGGAGCCAGGTATCAATGCTGTCGCTCGCACCTACGACCTTGCCCACGACGAACGCTACACGCACCTAATGCAGGCGACGGAAGCGACCACCGGCAAAACTGTGAGCCGGATGACCCACGTCGACCGCACACAACAGGATCTGATTGAAAAGCTGGAGGCGACCCGCTTGGTCTGCCGTGAGGTAGGCTGCGCCCAGCGCTATCTGACACATGACGGCTTTGCCGCCATTTACCAGGCGACCCACAAAATTGATGCTGATCGCGGCACCGATAAGCATCAGCGTTTTTTGAACTACATGCACCGCGTTCAGGACGAAGACTTGTCCGTCGGTATTGCGATGACAGACGGTAAAGGCGACCGCTCTTTACGCCCTCACCAGCAGGCCAATGCTGACGTTTATGTGCACGTTAAAGAACGACGCACGGACGGCATCGTCATTCGCGGCGCAAAAGCGATCATCACCGGCGCACCTTACATGCATGAGCTGATGGTCATGCCCTGTCGGAATATGATTGAAGCCGACAAGGACTTCGCCGTGTGCTGCGCCGTGCCCATTGACGCCGAGAACCTGACGATCATTTCACGACCAGCAGGCCGTCCGGGTGAAAATGCCGCCAAGTTCAGCGCCAAGTTCGGTCAATGCACGGCCATTGCCATTTTCGACGATGTCTTCGTGCCGTGGGACAATGTCTTCCTGGACGGCGAGTGGGAGTACTCGCAGTTCCTGACCTCAACCTATGCCACTCACCACCGCCACAGCTGTATTGGAGCGCGCGCCGGCTTTGGAGATCTGCTCATTGGCGCCGGCGTGATGATGATCGAAGCCAATGGCCTCGACCCGCAGGGCACGCCGCACCTGCGCAATGATCTCGTTGAACTGATCAAGATTGTCGAAGGTTTCTACGCCTGTGGTGCTGCCGCATCTATCTACGGCTTCAAAGACGAGTCCGGGATCCAGCAACCGGACGGCGTGTTTGCCAATGTCGGCAAGCTCTTGATGGCGACCCAGATCTACGACATGCATCGGCTGGCGCACGATGTCTCTGGTGGACTGATCGTTGCATTGCCCGGCCTGGAGGACGACCATAACCCGGCCACCAAGGGCGACATGATGGATATGTTGACCACCCGGCCGGACATTCCCTATCAGCATCGCATGGACGTCGCCCGCTTTATGGAAGATCTGACGGCCTCGAATTCCGCCGGATGGATGTCTGTCATTTCACTCCATGGCGGCGGCTCGCCGGAAGCCATGCGCCGCGAGATCTATCGCTATTATCCGCTGGAGGAACGCCGCCAACTGGTCGAGCGTCTGCTCGATCGTGGTGTTCTCAATCTCGACGATGAGGCATCTCGCAACCGCCAGCCCGGTCGCTGCTGCCCAGTCGGCTGCCAGGTTCCGGAAACACCGGTTCTCGGCGGTGAGCAACGGCCGCAGATTGCGGCCTCAACAAGCGACAAAGACCAACTTTCCGACGCTGCAGAGTAATAGCCGGGCGTAGGTCCAAAGCAAGTGATCTCGATCATCTGAACGATGAGTCGCGCTATCAGGAAATGACGGAGCAGCCATGCCAACCACCACCGACATCTTGAAGCGCGAAACCCGTGCGCTGGTCTTCGATCAATACGGAACGATCGTCGACATGCAGACCGGGCTTACTGAGGCCGCAACCCCCTTCCTCAAAGACAAAGGCTGGGACGGCGAGGCACATCGGTTTGTCACCTGGTGGCGGCGCACGCACTACGAAAACTCAATGATCGATGCGCTCTGCGACCGTGGTCACACACCGTACCGGCAAATTGGCCATCGCGCCGTGTCCTATGTCATGGATCGTTGCGGCATCACCTATTCGCAGGATGACGTGCAGTGGTTAGTTAGTCAGATCGAAACACTCAAGCCGTTCCCCGACGTTATTGAAGCACTCGAAAAGCTCCGCGGTTCAGGATACAAGCTGGTTATCCTTTCCAACGGCGACCGCGACATGCTGGAAGCGGCCGGTCCGCATATAGGCTTTCCATTCGACGAAGTGATTTCAGTGCAGGAAGCCGGTTACTTCAAGCCGCATTGGGCGACGTACGCATCCGCGGAAGATATTATCGAAGAAGAACGCACCAGCTTGCTGTTTGTTGCCAACCACGCCTTTGACTGCATCGGCGCAAAGAGCTACGGCATGCGGACCGCCTTTATCGATCGACGCAAGCGGCCGTTCGGCGAAACACCTCACCAACCCGACATTATTGTCGCCGACTTTCAGGAACTCGCGGAATCGATGTGCTAATCCGAGACGATGGTCCTGGCGCGTTTCGCCTGCTTTGCCTTGCCGACAACGCGCTCGCGATGCAGCGTGTAGGCTGCCGCCGCCACGATGATAGCAGCGCCAATAAAGACCCGCGGCTCCGGCCACTCGCTAAAAATCCACCAACCAAGAAACAGCGTGTAGACAAGGCGCGAGTAGTCTAAGGGAGCAACGGCACTGGCTTCGCCTGCCCGCAGACCGAGTATATTGATGTATTGCCCACAGACCGCCAGTGCACCAATTCCGAACAGCAGGCCAAGCTCAACCAGGGTCGGCGTCTGCCAGAACCAAATGGCCCCCGGCAACATCAGCAGTCCAACGCCAATCGCCTGGTAGGACAGGATCGTAATCGGCTCGTCCACAAGACTGAGCAGCCGAACTGATACCATCACCACGCCAACCAGCGCTGCGCTACCAATCGCCATCAACCCATAAATGTTGAATGCCGTGCCTTCCGTTGGCCAGGCAACAACAAGGACACCGATAAATCCCACAATAACGGCACCCCATCGCCGCGGCCCGACAACTTCTCCTAAGACGAAGATCGCAAGTATCGTGGTGAAGAAGGTTTTCCCGAATGCAATCGTTGTCGCTTCCGCGAGGGGCAAGTTGATCACTGCAGTGAACCCAAGCGTCATCGCAACAAAGGCCGTCGCGACGCGCAAAAGCTGCAACCCAGGCCGCCTCGACGTCAGTGAACTTGGGAACGAACGCAGGATCATTGGCGAGGCAATAATGATCATCGCAAGTTGGCGGAAAAAGAGGACCTCCATAACGTGCAGCGATGTACCCGCTAACTTGATCAGAGCAACCATCAACGCGAAGAACAGCGCGGCGGTCAGGATAAACAAACCGCCACGGACGTTCCCGGGCAACCTTGCCCAGCGGGCGCGTATTTTAACCCAGCCTTTTGCCAGGACGGACCATCGCGGTGGAGATTGTTGCGGCTGTGACGAGTTGCTCAAATGCCCTCACTTCGCAGCGATGATACCACTTGGGCTTCCGTTCGCAATCGGCATCTTGGAAGAGCGCGCATTCATCAAGGCCGCAACCCGACACGTCGGCAAGAACAAACAACGCGCAACAAGACTATGCTCGATCTGGCAGATAACCGCATGGCCCGCATGGGCATCTGCATCGCAATCGCCCTGACCGGCGGCGTCGTTGCAGCCGCACTGAGCATTCCACTTCCCTACATGCTTGGCGCCATAGCCGCTTCGATGATGGCCGCAATGGCCGGTGTACCAGTCGAACGACCGTCGATGACAATCGTCACGCCGATGCGGGTCACGCTCGGCGTCCTCTTAGGCAGCACGATTACACCTGAACTTCTCGATCGCATTGGTGCTGTGGCAGGTGCCGTTGCCGTCGTGCCGCTGTTTGTGATCCTAGCGGCCATCATCGGGACAATCTACTACGAGCGCGTGGCGGGCTACACGCGCGAGGAAGCCTACTTCAGTGCCCTGCCTGGCGGCCTCCACATCATGACACTCTACGCGGAAGAGCGTGGCGTAGACATTCGCCGTGTCGCGTTAGCCCACTCGCTGCGCATTACGTTTGTCGTCATAATCACAACCGTCGTCACGAGCACGGTCGTCGACCTGCCGACCGTGTCAGTCGAAAACGCCACGGTGCACATTGACGAACTCGTGGCAGCCGACGCCATCGTGCTCACCCTGATCGGTCTGATCGGCTGGATGCTCGGGCGCGCCACAGGGCTGGCCGGCGCGCTGATGGTCGTACCGATGTTGTGCACGGCAGTCGCCAACGTCATGGGACTTGTATCAGCGCGGCCACCAGTTGAGCTTGTCATCGCCGCACAAACCATCCTTGGAGCCAATATTGGCGCCCGCTTTGTTGGTGAGAAAATAGGAGTTCTCACCCGGGCGATGCGGCATGCCCTGGGTCACGTCTCTTTGATGCTGTGCTTGGCCGCGATGTTCGCACTGCTGCTCAATCAGGCTTTCGATCTACCGATCCTGACAGGCATGCTGTCCTTCGCACCCGGAGGCATGTCGGAAATCGGGCTAATTGCGCTGGCGCTCGGGCTCGACGTCGGCTTCGTTGCCACTATCCAGTTGAGCCGGCTCATGTCGATCAACGTGTTCGGCCCAATGGTCTACCGCCAGATCAGCGCGCTACTCAGCACCAAGTAGATGTATGTAGCATCACCATTCATAAGGCTGTTTAGAGGATCGAAGACTAGTGGACCACCGGTCCCTTCAACAAAGTCCGGCGATCAACGGACTCGATCAAGACATCGAACGACTTGCCTTCGCGGTGGATCTGCAACGGCACCTCAACGCCAGCCGGGCCAAGGGACCAAATCATCCGGAAGAAAGCCGCTAGTTCGGTGACCTCCTCACCATCGACAGACAGAATAATGTCACCGACGTTGAGATCGGTGTCATCGGCCGGTCCGCCATTGGCAATGCCTGCTACGACGATATTGTCACCCACATCCGCTGCGTAGAGACCGATCCAGGGTCGAGGATCCTCAGACCGTTTCCCGATCGTCCTGAGATCCTGCAAAATCGGCTTCAGAAGATTGATCGGCACAACCATGTTCAGGTCGACGTTTTCTCCCTCGACCTCCGCATGCTGCACCTGAAGAGAGCCGATCCCAATCAGCTCGCCGGCCTGATTGACGACCGCCGTCCCACCCCAATGCTTGTGCGCAGGAGCCGTGAAAATCGCTTCATCCAGAACATATTCCCAGTAACCGGCAAATTCCTGCTTGGCGACGATGCTTGCAGCAATGGAATGTTGTATTCCGCCATGACCGCAAACAATGACGTTCTCGCCGATACGGGAACGGTCGGAGTCGCCGATGGTCAAGCCTTGCTGCTTGAGACGTGCCAACGCCTGGATCAGCCCGAAGCCGCTTTCCTGATCATAGCCCAGGACATGACCCTGAACGGTCGAGCCATCTGCCAGACTGAGCCAGATGGTTTCCGCCTCTGTTACCAGATAACCGATCGTCAGGATAAGCCCATCACCAATGATGACCCCATTACCGCTGCGCTCGGTTCCGAGAACATCGGCGGTCATAGCATCTTCGGGAATGGTCGACGTAATGCCAACCATCGCGGACATCGCCCGCTCAACATCAAACTCGTAGTCCTCTGGCCTCGGTACCATCAAGCCAAATCCCTGAACCGCTAAGCGGAAACCATGAAAGGCGCCGCAACGTTTTGCCCGGCGCTCGATCCCTTTAACCTAATGCTACTGGATCAAACAAGAATTTGCCAGCAGACGAAACACTTTCAACGCGCATTGCTAAAGTAAGGCAAACTTCGCGACAAGGACGCATATCGCCCTGTTGATCGGGTATTTTTACGGCAAAGCATTGCGTCATTCGGTCCGGACGGTCAAATTGTCTGAAACAATCTGGAAGGATTAGGCATGCGCGCGGCTGATCTAACGGAAATCAACAAGCCATTGGAATGATTAATATTCTAGCACAGAGAGCCGGAAGGCTCGAGTTTGATACAGGACCACACCAGCAACGACATCATCGTCATTGACCAAAAGGAACATCACAGATGAAGGGGAAAGGCATATTCATGGTCCGGGCGGTAATCGCCAACCCAGATGACCGGCCGGGCTTCGATGAATGGTATGAGAAGGAGCACCTACCAGATGCCCTGAAGGCATTCGGTTGTGACCGGGCCTGGCGCAGCTGGAGCAAGTCGGATGAGTCAGTCCATATTGCATTTTATGAGTTCCCCAATGTGGCCACGACGGAGAGCTCAACGGCAGCAGCCGTTTCGGATCTTGTTGCCGAGTTCGATCGGGTCTGGGGAGACAAGGTCACGCGCACGCGCGAGGTTCTCGACGTAGTCGGAGAAATCTCAAGTTAATTGCAGATCGCAATCCAGCGGATTGGGCGTCATGAAACAGAATGAGTGATGATGCTGTCTACAAGCTGACCGTGTTTCAGCGGGCGATGATCCTTATCTTTGTCACGCTCGGCACGATCATCTACGCATCATCCATTCTGATCGCCTCGGCCCTATTGCCCAAGTTGCAGGGCGCCCTTGCCGCAACCCAGGATGAAATATCCTGGACAATGACATTCAACATTATTGCGACGGCCGTTGTCACACCGATGACCGGTTGGATTGCCGACCGCTTCGGGCGGCGCAACACCATGGTCTGGTGTTCAGCAGCATTTGCCGCCTCAACCTTTCTCTGCGGCACCGCATCTTCGCTGGAAGAGCTGATACTGTGGCGCATCGTTCAGGGCGCCGCCGGTGCCCCTTTGGTTCCGCTCGGACAAACGCTTTTGCTGGACTCCAATCCCTCACGGCACCATGGGCTTGTGACGGCTATCTTTGGTATGGCCAATGTCATCGGCCCCGTACTTGGGCCCACGATCGGCGGCGAGATATCCGAGATTTATGGCTGGCAATGGGGCTTCTGGATGATGGTCCCCGTCGCAGTGCTCACTGCGGTCGGTTTCCAGTTCGTTATTCCAAAACGCATCTCGCGCGAAAGCAGCAGTCTCGACTGGAGCGGCTTTGTTACACTTTCCATTGCCATTGCCGGAGCACAGTTCGTCTTCTCGCGCGGTCAGCGCCTCGACTGGTTTCAATCCACCGAAATCGTCGTTGTGACCTTTCTCGCAGCCATCACCTTCTACATGTTTGTTGCCCATTGCCTGACCGCCAAGAAACCGTTCATCCGCCTGTTCCTCCTGAAGGATCGCAATTACGCCCTCGGTCTGATCCTTGTGTTCTTCTACGGCATGTTGAACTTTGCCCCGGTGGTCTTACTGCCACCGCTTCTCCAGAACCATGCCAGCTACACGGACTCGGCAATCGGGATCTTCATCGGTTGGCGCGGCATCGGGACGGCCATAGGTTTCTTCGCAGCCATGATTGCCGGCCGCGTCGATCCCCGCATCATGATGATGGTTGGCTTCGGCCTGCAGTCCTACGGCGGCTATCAGATGATGCAGTATGATCTCAACGTGGATCAGTCGCTTTTGGCGCTCCACACGGTCATACAGGGCGCTGGCATCGGTCTCGCTTGGGTACCCATCACAGTCGTGACCTTCGCGACACTGGCACCGGAGTATCGTGCAGAAGCCATGGGAATGTTCCATCTGCTGCGCAATTTTGGCTCCAGCCTTTTCATTTCGATCGCCGTTGCCGAGATTGTCCGATCATCAGGCGCCAATTATGCGCGCATGACGGAGATCATCTCGCCGTTCAATAAGGTCTGGAACATGCCGTTCGCGACAGGCGCCTGGACAATTGAGTCGCTCGAAGGCATGGCGCGCGTTGCCGGTGAAATCGCACGCCAATCCGCCATGATCGGCTACGTCAACGCCTTCACGTTGTACACGCTTGTAGCCGCGGCCGGCATCCCAATCTGTCTGTTCGCTCGCATGCCGCGCAAAGCCTGAAGCAGACCTGCCTTATTCGGATCGCAGCTTCGGATCGAACTCGTCGCGCAACGCATCACCAAACATATTGGCACCAAACACGGCGAGACTGATGGCAACGCCAGGCCAGATCGCAACCCAGGGTGCGCTTTCAATGAACTCTTCAGCCCCGCTCCGCAGCATCAATCCCCACGCCGGCGTCGGTTCCTGCACACCAAGTCCGAGGAACGACAGGGACGCCTCGGCAAGAATTGCCTGGCCAACCGCGGCCGTCACGACAACCAGAAATGGTGCCATGACATTCGGGACGATATGGCGGAAAATTATGCGCGCCGTCGAGTAGCCGTTGGCTCGGGCGGCATCGATATAGGGAATCTCTCGGATTGAAAGCGCGCTGGAGCGCACAATCCGGGCACAATCCGGAACGAGTGCTACGGCAATGGCCAGAATGACATTCTCCATGCCGGTGCCGAATGCGACGATGATGGTCAGCGCAAGAATGATGCTCGGAAAAGCGAGCCAGATATCGGTGATGCGCTGGAAGATCAGATCAAACATGCCGCCGAGATAAGCGCTTGTCACACCGAGAATGAGCCCGACCATACATCCGCCGACCGCCGCAACGAGACCGACGAATAGGGCCGTTCGGGAGCCATAGATGATCCGCGAGAGAATATCGCGGCCAAAATGGTCGGTTCCGAGGAGATACGTCCCGTCGGGTGGTATCAGGCCCTTCTCGAAGTTGATCTCCACTGGATCATGTGGCGCAATGAGAGGCGCAAAGACAGCGGCGATCACCATGATCAACACGATCAGGAAACCGATAGCGCCCAGCGGATGCCGCCGCGAAAAATCCTTAACAACCTGCCAGAAGCCAGATTGCGATGATGGGATATCGATGTCGTGGTCCAGGCCGGACGTCGCTGCCATGATCAACCTTGCGCATAGTTGTTAGTTCGAGCGGCTCACTCGCACAGTTCCTCGCACTTATGGCGTGATTTGCCTTTTAAAATGATCACACAGCGTCAATTGTCGCAGAAATCATGATTGAGAATTCAGCTGATGATTGAAACGCCGATCCGTGATCGTGAACACCAAAGAATTTGATAGGTACCGACGATCAAAGTTGCACATTGCCTGACATGCTCCGTGGCGGAGCCGCCGGAGTAGCATTCGGCCTACTCGGCCAGGCGCGCAACACACCGGCACCAGCCGGCACTGGCTGCTTTGATCTTCACCGGAAAGCACATGATCTCGAACCCGGTCGCTGGTAACTGGTCAAGATTGGCAAGCTTCTCCATGTGGCAATAGCCAATTTCCATGCCGGCACGGTGGCCTTCCCAGATGAGGCCGGCATCGCCGGTTTCCTTGACGCGTTCGGCGGTAAAAACAAAAGGCGCGTCCCAGCTCCAGGCATCCGTGCCTGTCACCCGCACACCGCGTTCCAACAGGTACAGAGTTGCCTCGCGGCCCATCCCGCAGCCTGAGTTGACATACTTGTCTGTTCCGTAATGGGCTGCAGCGCCCGTATTGACGACAACGATGTCGCGCTCCTGCAATTGATAGCCAATCCGGTCCAGCTCTCCCGCTACATCATCCGCTGTCGCGACGTAGCCGTCGGCGAAGTGACTGAAGTCCAGCTTAACGCCATGCCCAATGCACCACTCTAACGGAACTTCATCGATCGTAATGGCGCGCTCGCCGTTGTTCATTGTGGAATGGAAATGATAGGGGGCATCGAGATGCGTGCCATTGTGCGTCGAGATCTGCACCAGCTCGATTGCCCAACCTTCGCCGCCCGGCAGTTGATCCCGCCCGACACCAGGAAAAAACTGCAGCATGCGCTCAGTTGTCTGGGTGTGATCCATGTATTGGATCTGTGGCGCCAGGCCCGGCGGATCATCGTTCTCGGTATTCTGTAGCGGACGGCTGAGATCGATCAATTTGCCAGGCATGTCGGAGTTCCTCTAGTGTAGGTCCTTCAAGACTGGCAAACTAACAGACTTCTCATGTTCGCGTTACGCATTACCTTAGCCGCAATAGCAGCTTTCTCATTCAGCATACCGGCGCTCAGCGAAGGCAACATCGTGAACGGACAGAAGATCTCAGAAACCCATTGTGCCCGTTGCCACGTCATTGGCGACTACAACAAATTCGGTGGCATTGGCAGCACACCGTCATTCCAGCTTCTCGTCAAACGGCGCCCAGATTACGAGGCCCGCTTTGAAACGTTCTTTGAGCGTCCGCCGCACCCGGCATTTGTGACCATCAAGGGTTATGGTCGTCGCATGGAACATCTGCCCGCCAACGCGGCACCAGTGGAACTCCCGCTCTCCGCCGTGCTTGACATTCTGGCTTTCGCCAAGACGCTCAAGACTCCTAAGTAGACAACCAAAGCAACAAAGCATCACAGCTGCGATCACCAAATACGATTTCGCTCAAACGGCGGACGGACTAAACTCGCCCCAACGCACATACAAATATCGGGAGAACGCGATGGCTGGTCGGCTGGACGGCAAAGTAGCATTAGTGACGGGCGGGGCTTCTGGGCTGGGCGCATGCAGCGCAAAGCTCATGGCGCAGGAAGGCGCAAAGGTTGTTGTCACAGACATTGTTGAAGAGGGCGCCCGTCAGGTCGTCAATGATATCGGCGATGCTGCACATTTCATTCCCCTGGATGTAACCAGCGAGGAACAATGGATCGATGCGATTGCGGGCGCCGCCGCCCACTTTGGGGCCTTGCATGTCATGGTCAACTCCGCCGGGATCGGGCTGTCGAAAACCGTCGAGGAGATTGAGCTCGAGGAATGGCGGAAAGTTCACGCTATCGATCTTGAAGGCGTCTTTCTGGGTTGCAAGCATGGTGTTGCTGAAATCAAAAAACACACCGGTAACGTCGGCGGCTCGATCGTCAACATTTCATCAATTTCGGGCATCATCGCCGGTGCCAACATGGCCGCTTATAATTCGGCCAAGGGTGGCGTCCGGTTACTGTCGAAGTCAGTTGCCTTGCACTGCGCGAAATCAGGTTACAATATTCGCTGCAATTCCGTGCACCCGACCTTCATCGACACACCAATCCTCGACAAGTACCGCGACCGCTTCGGCAATGAGGTGATGCAGCAAAAGCTTGGCCGCCAGGTTCCGCTCGGCAGGCTCGGCGCCGCGGAGGAAGTGGGTTGGCCAATCGTTTTCCTCGCGTCCGATGAGTCAAGCTTTATGACTGGATCAGAAGTGGTCATCGATGGCGGCATCTCCGCCATGTAGATGGCTGGCCAAGGCTGTGCTCAAGGCACGAGCCGTGCCTTGGCAGTCAGGCCGTTGGTCTCTGTATCCATATGACGCCACATCGTATCAGGGTTTTGGCGTCATAATGGCTTTACGAATGCGGGCCAGTTCGGCGTTATCGTCGAGCACAACCTTTTGGCCGTTACGCCGGACTCCAAGCTGCCTCCATAGCTGGCTCAGATTAGGCCGATGATGCCGCTTCCCCATCCGCTCATAAAACTCGCGAAAAACACTATGCCCTGTCGGGTCATCAACAGCTTTCAGGGCGCGATCAACTGGCCAAAGTTTATCGTGCGTCGCTCCGGCACCCACCGAAGCGCGCAGAGCATCTTGCAGACCGAAGCGGTTGTTTGTTCTTCGACGCAGTTCAATGTCGACGAGCAGACTGTAAATGGTCCCGCCCCAGTAGACGCTGCCCCAACTGGTTGTCCCATCCAACCCCTGACCATTGCGTGGCGGCAAACCATGCGGCATGTCCCGGACAAACAAACGCCAAGCATTTGCACGCTTCAACGCACCGGCATGAACCAGAGATATTCGCTCAACATAAACAGCCAACCCCTCTGACAACCAAAGATGCTTCTCCGCCAGATTTGGAAAGCCGAGATGCGCCATCTCGTGAACCGACTTCCAGTCCGACCGTAGGTCCCTCTCCCGACTGGACGTTCCGACAAAGAGGCGGACAACCGGTATCTCGTACCCGAAAACCGTTCCGGACTGCACGCCCCGCCCACCATTGGCAACGACAATGATATGGGCCTCCGGAACCGGGAAGCGACCAAAATAGCCCGACACGGTTTCGGCTGCGCGCTTGATCCAGGCCAGCCGCTGACTTTTGGGCAGTTGAAACTGGCCTCGGATGAAAGCAACGTTCAAGCGGGCGTCGCGGAGCTTCACCACATCAGGTTCAAGCTGCGCAAAACTCTCGCGCGAAATCTGCGCAAGACGTATCGGTTCACTCCTGACGAGAAAGGGCGCCAGTCCTACCACAAACGCGACAATGAAGTACAGGTTATGCTTGATATCCATCCAGCAATTGCTAGGCATTGATACGGAGTAAAGCAGCAAAACTTTGTGTGATGGGTTAGTCAACACGCGGAGAGCCGGACCATACTGCCAGCTCCCAGCAACAGTGATGCCGCAAGCCTTCCTCAGCAGGGACCATCCAGTGCAACAGTTCAAGTTAGAAATCGGACCACCGCACTTCTCCAACTGGCCCACGCTCCATCAGCTTCTCGTCGATAGTTTCGCTTATATGGTAGGCCGCATTGATCCGCCGTCTTCGCTCAATCGGATGTCGCCTGAAACGTTACGCGAAAAATCGGCAGAAGAAACGCTGATCATTGTCTGGTTGGACGACGTGGTCGTGGCTTGTGGGTTCCTAAAAGAAACAGCAGATGCGATCTACCTCGGGAAACTGGCAGTACGCGAAGATGTGCGCGGTCGCGGCATCCTGCGCAAAATTATGGCAGCTGCCGAGGACGTCGGCAAGGCGAGGGGCAAACAAGCGCTGGAGCTGCAAACGCGTGTGGAACTAACTGAGAACCATCGGACTTTTGCATCGCTCGGTTTTGTGCAATCCGGTACGACAGCGCATGCCGGTTACGATCGCCCAACCAGCATCACAATGCGCAAGGCGCTCTGGACAGAGACATCAGATCAATCCGGATAGATCGTTGTCCGATGAGGATCAAATACGAGATCCTCTACACCGTCCGGGCGAACAAATCGGCTCGCAACATGTTCGGCCTCAAACACATGTTCGACATAACCAATCACGCGGTCACCGCCGAGATCCTGCTGCATGGCCCCGACCACAAAGGACGCTGCCGGTGACCAGACGTGATCAATACCATCAATGATCTTGTGACGCTGGATATGAAGATGGCCGCTGGCAATCAGCTTAACCGGTTTGCCTGCGAGCAATGACAACAGCCGGGCCCGAGGCTCCGGTGCAATCGTCCAATAACCGCAGGGACCTTCGTCCACTTGATCAATGCAAAACGGCTTGTGAGAAAAAAGCGCGATCGGCTGGTTGTCCGAAAGCTGTTGTTCGAGCCAACTCAGTTGCTCTTCTTCAGCCGGATGGCCGGTGTTG
Source organism: Hyphomicrobiaceae bacterium (assembly GCA_965247245.1). Taxonomy (GTDB): domain Bacteria; phylum Pseudomonadota; class Alphaproteobacteria; order Rhizobiales; family Hyphomicrobiaceae; genus Tectiglobus. The sequence goes on from CBDFGV010000003.1 coordinate 1,618,975, forward strand.
CAAAGCATGGTGTTCAGCCCGATCAGCCGCCAACCATTCAAATCCCGCACCCAATAGTCCGGTCCGATGGTATCGCGCCATTGCGCCAGCAGTTCATCGTTTAAGGCCTGATCAGCGCGCAAGCTCGGCAGATCACCGACATCATGGTTGCCAGGGATAGACAGCACTTCCGCCGGCAAAGCTGCATTCCAGTCTCGCGCCATCTCAAGATCAGCAACCACACCTCCAGCGGCATCCATGCTCAGGTCACCAGTATGGATGATCAGGTCAGGCGATTGCTCGCAGACATGCTGTGAAATGAACTCAGCATTGCGCCGAAAGTGATCATGTTGAACGGAAAGGTGCGTATCGGAGATTTGAATGATGCGCATGGATGCAAACTCGCAATAATTCTGAGATCATCTTGGAAATAGCCAACAAGCGTGACGGTATCAGGACAATCAATTGATCCGCGGGGCACTTGATCCGTGGAGCACTTGAACCGGGCGGCGCTTGAACCAAGGGACGGTCAGTTCGCAGCCGGCGGCTTTTCATTTCCCCCAAACAACAGTAGCGCGATGAGAAAAATCAACATCGCTCCGGCAAACGCCAGCTTGCGGCCGTTGACCAACAACCAGGCTTTCCAGGGTTCGTCCCGCTTAAATTGCTCGAACAGTTCAGCCTGCGTTGGCTGGCGCTCTTCTTCGTCCTGCATCGTTGATCCTTACAAAGGAATTCTTAGCGAAGCGCTGGCATCACCTGCTCGCCAAAGAGCTTCATAGACTGGGTAATGCGGGCATGGCTCATGAAGCCATAACTCATCTGGCAAAGCACATGGTGCACGTCAATATCCCGCAGTGCCGCCAGTTGTTCCTTAACCCGCTTCGCAGTCCCATAGAATGCACCCGTAGAAAGCGTGAATTTCAGCGCTTCCTCTTCGTCAACACGTCCATCTGACCAGGGATTGAGGAATTGATCTTCAACTTTGAAGTCGGGTGGATTGAGCGTTTGCCGGGCGTGCACCATGTGTTGGCGCGTATGGCGAAGCGCATCGACCAATTCGTCTTCCGCTTGCGCATCACTCTCCGCAACATGCACATAGCGCCAGACAGCAGCATCCTTGCGCAACGACATCTGCCGCTCTTCCGGCAGGCCACTTTGCTTGAGCCCCGCCTCATAGAGAGCTAGGCGGTCCTGCAAAACACTTTCGCCTAGACGGACGGTCATAACCGGAACGCCCTGTTTGCCACAGTGCTCGAACGATGTTGGTGAAATTGCGCTATGCCAGATTGGTGGATGTGGCCGCTGATGCGGAGACGGCCTCAGTTCAGGAATGTTGACGTTGTAGTATTGGCCTTTGAAGTCGAACGGTGCCTGCGTCCAAGCCCGCAACATAATGTCGAGGCTCTCAGTGAAGCGCTCCCGACTATCTGAGCTGTCAAGGCCATAACCGACAAACTCGTATTCATTGAAAATCGTGCCGCGGCCAACACCGACATCAAGCCGGCCCTTACAGAGATTGTCGACCACCGATAGCTGCGTCGCGACGCGCACCGGATGGCGCAACGCCATTTGTATAACGGCAAACCCGATGCGAATACGTTCTGTCTTCATCGCCAACGCACTGGCAAACGGAATAGGATCGCCGTAAACGCTCTCGCCGGTGAAATTGTGCTCGGTCAGCCAGACGGAATCGTATCCCAAGTCCTCAGCCAGACAGGCCTGCTGCAACTGCTCGTCAATCGCGGTCCCATCTTCGTCGGCAGATGGCGAATGATTGAGTGTGAGCCAACCAAACTTCATAGGATCATCTCTCTGTTGTCCCGTCCCTGCGTATCAGAGCATCTTATGGACCAAACACGCGGCTTCCTAAGACTATAGCACAATGGCACTCATCTGCTGGTCCCTCTTCGAACCATTGCGATCCGTGATTTGATTGATATCCACGATCCTGAACCTTCCTGCCGTCGCCGTGGTAAGACTGTGCCCAAAGATGAGGCAGGAGCGAACAGAAGATCGCTATGAACGTTGCTGATCACGATGGATTGCAGTCCGCACCCGAAGAGACGTTAGAATCCGCCGTTTCGAACTGGTTGAACAGCTTCGAAGAGGCGTTAGCAGCGGGCGATCAGGCTCAACTCGCCGCGGTCTTTCAGGACGACAGCCACTGGCGCGACATCGTCGCGTTTACCTGGCATATCTCATCATCCGTTGGGCAGCAGAAAGTTATCTCCAGACTGCTCCAGCAACAGCCCGAAATCGAAGCTTCAAAATTCCGTCTGGCGGAAGGGCGCGCGGCGCCACGATGGGTGCGCCGGCAAGGTATCGAAACACTCGAGTCGCTATTCGACTTTGAAACCGCCCGCGGCCGCGGCGCCGGCGTCCTGCGATTGGTTCGCCAGGCCGACGGCAGCCTCAAGGCCTGGGTTCTGTTGACGACGTTGCAGGAACTGAAAGGGTTCGAGGAAAAGGTCGGATCAAACCGACCCAGCGGTGAAGCCTATTCACGCAACTTTGGCGGCGAGAACTGGAAGGATCAGCGAATCCGAGCTGAGGCTTATGCCGATCGCGATCCAGCCGTACTGGTCGTCGGCGGCGGACAGGCAGGGCTTGTCATTGCAGCGCGCCTCGGCCAGCTCGGCGTTGACACACTCGTCGTCGATAAGTTCCCACGCATTGGTGACAACTGGCGAAAGCGCTACCACTCACTGGCCCTTCACAACGAGATCCACGCCAACCACCTACCCTACATGCCATTCCCACCGACGTGGCCGAACTTCATTCCTAAGGATATGCTCGCCGATTGGTTCGAGGCCTATGCCTTCGCACTCGAAATCAATTACTGGACGGCGACAGAGTTTGTCGGCGGCACCTACGATGAGAGCGCCAAGAGCTGGACAGCAACGGTGCGGAAGGCCGATGGCAGCGAACGGGTCATGCGCCCTCGCCATCTCATCTTCGCCAACGGCGTCAGCGGCATTCCGATCATTCCTGAGTTGCCCGGACTAACTGACTTCAAAGGCGAAGTCGTCCACTCGCACAGCTACACAGACGGGTCGGCGTGGAAGGGTAAGAAAGCGCTCGTACTGGGCACTGGCAACAGTGGCCACGACGTCGCCCAAGACCTCCACAGTCATGGTGCCGACACGACGATCATTCAGCGCGGATCAACCACCGTCGTCAGCATTGCCAGCGCGACACTGAATTACGCACTCTATAAGGAAGGTCCATCCCTCGAAGACTGCGATCTCTTTGCCGCCGCATCAACCTATCCGCTCATCAAGCGCGGATATCAAATGGCCGTGCAGGTGATGCTGGAACGCGACAAGGACATTGTAGAAGGGCTCAACGCCATTGGTTTCGAGCAGGACATCGGGCCCGACGGCACCGGTCATCAGATGAAATATCAGACCCGCGGCGGCGGCTATTATCTTGACGCCGGGTGCTCAGGCCTCATTATCGACGGTGAAATCGGCTTCCTGAAGTACGACAACATCGAAACGTTTTGCCCTGAGGGTGCACGTCTCAAAGACGGTAGTATTGTTCCAGCAGATCTGATCGTTCTCGCCACCGGCTACTACCAGCAAATCGAATTGGTTCGCCGACTACTTGGCGAAACCGTCGCCGACAAAGTCGGAACCATCTGGAGCTGGGGCGAAGATGGCGAGATGAACAACATGTGGAAGCGCACGCCACAGGAAGGTCTGTGGTTCATTGCCGGCAGCCTGGCGCAGTGCCGCAACTACTCCAAGTTCCTCGCTCTTCAGATTAAGGCCTACGAAGAAGGCATGATCGGCGCTTTGCCAGCCTGAAGCAGCACGACTGCTGCTCAGTCCGAACCTTGCAACCCCTCGCGCGCAGCTGTCAGATAATGCATCTCAACGAGGCCCTTGTGCTTCGCTTCGATTGGCCCACGCGCCTCTGTTTCGAAAAACCGACTGATCAAGCCCAAGGTTGCATCGGAAATGTTGATGTGATCCGGCTCGCATTCTTCCTGCATACGCTTTGCCACGTTCACACCGTCGCCCCAGACATCGTAGGTCGCGCGATTACGACCCACTTTGCCCGCGATCAGGCTGCCCGAATGAATACCGGTTCGGATCGACCATTCCACCAGACCAAGTTTGCGTCGTTCTGCACCCGCCGCCCGAACGTAGTCACGGATTGCCAGAGCCGCGTTACAGGTGCGCACGGCATGATCCGGTCTCTGGCGCAGAATGCCGGCCACCGCCAGGTATCCATCACCTACGGTCTTGATCTTCACCATTCCGAACCGAGCAACAATGTCATCGAATGCGGAGAAGTGATCGTCCAGCTGATCAATCAGATCTCGCGGAGCCGTCACCTCAGACAGGTGCGAGAAGTTCGTAAAGTCAACGAACATCACTGAGGCTGTATCAAAGTACTCTGGCACCACCGGCTCGCCGGCCAATAGGCGATTGGCGATGTCATCAGGGAAGACGTTGAAGAGTATGTCTTCGCGTACGTTCAGCTTTTGCTTGGCATCGTCCAATGCGTCCACGAATTGGTTCTGCTCGACTTCGAGTTCCAGAGCGGCCTTGCGGTCTTCCAACTTGGAGATCAGCAGGCGCGCCAGCCGGCGCATACATTGCTGCTGCTCCGGTGAGAGCGATACCTCTCGTGTATCCCAAACGCACAACGTCCCAAGCGCGTAACCCTCGGGATTGATCAGAGGCATCGCGCAGTAGAACTTGGCATGCGGTGGGTTCTTCACCGCAGGCAGGTCCGCATAACGCGGATGCTGGCTGAGATCTGGAACGATCAACAAATCGCTTTGCATGATCGTCGGTGAGCACAGGCTCAGCTCGCGCGGTCGGTCCGGGCGATCGAGCGGGATATTGTAACGCGCCTTCAATCGCGAATAGGCTTCATCAAAAAACGAGATGTACGCGATCTGACAGCCAGTAATTGCAGCCGCAAGCTCGACGATGTCATCGTATTCTTGCTCTGGCCCCGTGCCCAACACGCCATAGGACTGAACAGCCGCGACGCGCGCAGCTTCATTGTCCGGGATCTCTATGCCGTTGTACAAGGCCATAACAGGCGCGTCCTGCTCTCTTAAAAAGTCTACAGAGCCCGGGAACTGCGCGTAAGCAATGCCGAAGCTGTGTGAAAGATGCTTTATAGGCTAACATCTGGCGAGAGCTTGGCGACACAAAAAAAACGTGAAAAATCAGCGGCCGCGAGGTTTGCGACACACATTTCCGTCTTCGCCAACGAAGCAGAACCGCAATTGCGGCGGGCCGTCCATGAGTTGCAGATCGTATTCATGAACGCCGACGGAACTGCACTCCGTTGCACGTTTAGGACGCCCGACGCGCCGATTCAATCATGAAGCATCCGAAGGCTGGCCCTAAGGCTCAATGCGCTAGGCAGCGTTTCCACGCCTCTCGGACGCATCGCCAGTCGCTACATCGCCGGTTTCAACTTCAGCCGCTTGATGTGCCGCACCTTGATCTTCCAAGTCCGCAATCTCTTGGCTTGAAAAGCCATTCTGCTCAAGAATTTCCCGCGTCTTATTGCCAAGCACGGGAGCAGGATGGCGCACACTAGTCGGTGTCTCGGAGAACCTTGCCGGGTGCCGCGCGAACCGAAGCTTTCCTGACTGTGGATGATCGTATTCCTCGATCAGTCCATTCGCTGCAATCTGTGGATGGCGGATCATTTCCCGACGGGTCAACACCGGTGCGCAAGGCACGTCTTTCGCTTCCAGCCGGGCAATAATCTCGTCAGAACTGAACTGTCGGATCGCCTCCTGCATCGCACCGAGACGCTCATCCTTGTTTTCTTCCCGGAGTGTCGCGGTCTTGAAGCGAGGATCATCGAGTAAATCCGGTTGATCCACCGCGGCTGCAAAAGCCTGCCACTCTTTGTCCTGCATCACGGCAACACTGACATGGCCATCGCTGGTCTCGTAGATGAGGTCGATGAACGACTGTGCCACCTCTTTGTCGAGCTCATCGCCGACAAACGTATGACCACCCATATCGGATGACCAAAGGAACGACACCACCGTATCGAGCATCGACAGTTTGATGTGCTGACCCTCACCAGTCCGCTCTCTGGCAAACAAGGCAGCAGCGATAGCCTGGGCCGCCTGCACTCCTGTCAGCTTATCAGGGAGAATTGTGCGGACCAGACGCGGACGTTGTTCGTCGGAACCCGCCTGCACGGTTGTTAGGCCAGACACTGCCTGGATCAGAGGGTCAAAAACCGGCTTTTCAGCATAGGGGCCCGTATCACCAAACCCGGCAATCGACACGTAGATGATCTTCGGGTTGATCTCGCGGGCGGCCGCCTCACCGATCCCAATACGGTCTGCGACACCCGGCCGAAAATTCTGCACAACAACATCCGCATTCGCGATCAGCCGTCGCACAGCCCGCAGTCCCGCCTCTTTCTTGAGATCCAAGACAATTGATCTCTTATTGCGGTTGTTAATCAGAAATGACGCTGAAAACCCACCACGACGCGTCGCAACCCGGCGCACGTGATCACCACTTGGCGCTTCAATCTTAATTACGTCGGCGCCCTGATCACCCAGCATCATGGTCGCCAAGGGTCCACTGACCATTGAAGTGAAGTCCAATATCCGTACACCGTCCAACGGTCCAGGCATGGCGTGCTCCTGATTTGCTCAACCCGCCCGAAACGTAGGGTCTGCCGGACAAAAGCGCAATCGTTGGCTCGTCCGCGTTTCGGTCCGGCCTCAAACTTTAGAAGAATATGCTATTGATCGCCGCTGAAGAGGTAAACGCTATGCCAAAACCCATCGATGATCGCGAAGCCATAGCACAGCGCTACAAGCAGTTTGCCGAAACACAGGCCCGTGGCATCTCACCACTTTATGAGTATTTGGCGGAGAGCATCGCGACGACCGACAGTCTTCTGGCATTCCTCTCCGAGTTACCAGTCGAGCGCCAGCAGCCCAATTTGTTCCTTGGCGCCGTTCGCCACGTTTGCGGCCTCGCACGCGACGCGACTGAATTTGCGCAGCTAGTTGAAGAGAACAACGACGCTATTCGCGACATCATGCTGTCGCGCACGACGCAAACGAACGAGCCAGCAAGATGTGCCGTCCTATTGCCGGCGCTTGCGGCGTTGAACCAGCCGCTCGCGCTCATTGAGGCTGGCGCCTCTGCCGGTCTCTGCCTGTTGCCGGACTACTATCGTTACGACTACGGCCACCATCAGATTGCAGGCGTCAATGCCGCCGCCGATGGCGCACCTGAATTTCCCTGTCAGGCGAATAAGGAAACGCCACTGCCGGAGCAAACTCCGACTATCACTTGGCGCGCTGGCCTTGACCTCAATCCGCTCGATGTCGGCTCTGACGAACAAATGGCATGGCTGGAGACATTGGTCTGGCCGGAACAGACCGACCGAGCAGCCCGCCTCAGATCGGCCATAGCTATCGCACGCCAGAACCCGCCAAACATTCACCGCGGCAACCTTCTGGAAGATTTACCTAGGATAGCGGAAACAGCGCCATCGGATGCCCAACTCGTGATCTTCCACACGGCGGTCCTAGCTTACATCTCAGACCAAAAGGAACGCGACCGCTTCGCCGCTTTGGTCCGTGATTTGAATGCTATCTGGCTCTGCAACGAAGCACCGTCGATCTTCCCGGATCAGGCGTCCCTGGCACCGGCAGCGCCTCATAAAGGCAGCTTCTTGTTGTCGATCAATGCCAGACCGGTTGCCTGGACCGGGCCACATGGCCAGTATATTCAATGGTTCGCCGACCCTGTCGTCGACTGATCTGTTCAACGCTCTTGTTGCTAGGACTTCCTGATGCCACTGACCGGTTCCCGTCCTAAATGGCTGACATTCGATTGCTACGGCACTCTCATCCAGTGGGATGAAGGCTTGCTCGCGGCCGTCAACGCAATCCTCGCCAAGCAGACAACAAAAAGTGTCGATGCCGACACGCTCATCGAAGTCTACGACAAGTATGAGCACGAACTCGAACAAACACCTCCGCACCGCTCGTTCCGCGATGTTGCCGGTACCGGCCTGGAGATGGCAATGAAGGAGCTTGGGCTCACTTATCAACCATCCGACATCGAGATACTCACATCCGGCATCTCGAAAATGCCCCCATTTCCAGAAGTACAAAAGGCACTGGCAGACCTTAAAGCCATGGGTCACAGCCTGTGCATTATCTCCAACACGGACGACGCCATTATCGCCGGCAATGTTGCACAGATGGGTGGCCATATCGATCGTGTCATCACCGCGGAACAAGCCCAGGCCTACAAGCCGTCTCGCAAGACATTCGAACACGCGCACACACAGCTTGGCGTCGACAAGGCCGATGTCGTGCACATTTGCGCCAGCCCCCATCTCGACCTGGCAGCCGTTCGCGAAATGAAGTTCCGCTGTGTGTGGATCAACCGTGGCACAGGCCGCAAGCCACTGCCCGACTACACACCGGATGAGGAATTCCCAACCCTCGATCAAGTACCGAGGCTCTTCAAGCGCTTGGGCTGGACTTGATAGGTGTCACCTCTCGGTCATTGCAGTCAACCTTATCTCGATGAGCATATCTGGCCCGGCCATGTTGGCGCCAACAACTGTCGCCGCTGGCATGGGTCCAGGCGCAAACCAACCTTCCAGCACCTCATTCACGGCATTAGAGTCTGCAATATCACGCAACCATATATCGAGCTTACAACTCTCAGTACGTGCGACGCCGGCCTCCTTCATCAGATCGTCAAAGACAGTGAGAACCTGCTGCGTCTGCCCAGCAATACCTTGGCTGGTATCTGACGCGAGTGTGCAGACGGTAAACCAGCCACCGCTGCGCAACGCCAGGCACATGGTCGGCCGGCCCGGTCCTTTGACGAGTCCATAGCGTTTGATCTCATCCGGCCTAGCCTGCGCATCTGGCAACAGCGCCACGACTTCAAGCTCAAGCAACGCACCTGGCACAACAGGCGTTCCGCTGACACAACTGCGGGACGGCGGCGCGAGGTCCCCCACCCAATTGTTCCACTCAGCAGTCATGCCCTGAAACAACGCCATGCTGCTCAACCAGATATGCACCATCAGTACCGATGTACGATCGACACCCAGTTCCGATAGGTGTTCGTCTACAATTGCAAGCGCATCCCGTGTTTGCGCATGGATATCTCCCGAGACATCACGCGGTGCAATGCCGGAAAATCGAACCAGTCCACCGGCAAGCTCACGGGACACGGATTGTGTTACACTGAGCGATTGGTTGGTGACCTTGACCATCAACCAGCCTTCAAATTTGCAGCTGCCGACAAGACAGCTGCTTCACGCTCGGCCTGCCGCGCCTGGCCTGCCGCACGAGCCTTCGCGACCAGCTCCGCATTGGCGCTTTCGGGGCTGCCGGCATTGAAGGGAGGTGCCGGATCATATTCGATGCCGAGTTGGATTGCCTGCGCCACGTCGGCACCGAACACCTCGGCAGCCACCGTCAGTGCAAAATCAATTCCCGCCGTCACACCACCGCCGGTAATCACGTTGCCATCGACAACAACACGTTGCGCAACCGGCGTCGCACCAAGGGACGACAGCATTTCACGCGACATCCAATGCGTCGCAGCCTTTTTCCCCTGAAGCAGTCCAGCGGCACCAAGCACCAACGCTCCTGTACAGACACTCGTCACATAGCGCGCTCCCGCGGCCTGCTTGCGGATAAACGCCAGCGTCTCAGCATCATTCAACAGCGGATTCATCCCAGCACCGCCCGGTACACATATGAGATCCAGCTGCGGACATTCGGCAAATGTCTGGTTCGGGATAATCTGCATCCCGCCGCCAGCCGTGATTGGGTGCTTGTCTTTCCAAATCAGATGCACGCGGGCATCAGGAAACTTGATGAACACTTCGTAGGGCCCGGTCATATCAAGCTGTGTGATATCTGGAAAAACCAGAAGTCCGATTTCGAATGCCATGACCGCCTCGCAAAGTTATAACACTAATCCTGACTCAGATTAGCACGTTGTATCGAAGTGGCGAGCGAAACGCGAGACCGGACTGCATATCGGTGGCACATTCTTCGAACCACGACGGCCCAAAGGATTGGACATGGCGGATTTTGTGATCATCGGCGGCGGCGTCTATGGAGCTGGCGTGGCTTACTGGTTGGCCAAACAAGGCGCAGATGTACATCTACTCGAGAGCAAACGTATCGGCAACGGTGCCTCGGCCGGCCCCGGGCGTCGTGGCACCCGGGCCAACGGACGTGATCTTCGAGAATTACCTCTTGTTCGCCTGGCTCATGAGATATGGCCATCGCTCCACGAGGAACTGGGAGCGGAGCCATTCTTCGAGCGGATGGGACACCTGCTGTTGATTGAGCGCGAGGTTGACCTCGAACTCTGCAAAGCCCGCGCACTCCTGCAAAATCAGCATGGCACGGAAACCCATCTCCTGGACCGTGCAGGCGTCCTCGATCGCGAGCCCGGCATCAGTGAGAACATCATTGGCGCGCTCCACTGCCCACTCGATGGCGCAACGGATCATACCGCAGCCACCAACGCCTTTGCAGCGGCAGCACAACGCGCCGGCGGAACAATCAGTGAGAACACCAAGGTTACGAGTATCGAGTTCGAAGGTGACCGTGCCACTGCTGTCGTGACGTCAAACGCAGAGCGCATAACAGCGCAACGAGGCGTTGTGCTTCTCGCTAACGCAGGCATCCAGTCATTGTTGGCCGATCGCCTCACGCTTCCGGTTTGGAGCAGGACATTCCAGGTTCTGCTGACCAACGCCTTGCCAACCACAATCGTCAGCCATTTGATCGGCCATGCCAGTCGAACGCTTGCCGTCAAGGCCGAGGCCGGCAACCGCGTTATGATTTCTGGCGGGCTGCCAGGTGTCTGGGATCCGGAGACGGAAACCGGCACGGCCGTGACAACGGCAATCCAGGCCAACTTCGCCGATGCAGCAAATGTATTCCCAGCGTTGAAAGAGGCTTCAGTTGAAATCGCTGACGCGGACCACCTTGAGACGCTGTCGATCGACAACATTCCCGTCATAGATATGGTGCCCGGAACGTCAAACGCCATCTATGCCACGGCCTGGTGTGGTCACGGCTGGGCCATAGCACCGGCCATCACACAAATGCTCTGTGACTGGGCAACATCGGGCCGTCGACCAGAGCTTCTCGCTCCGTTCGCGCATCAACGGTTTCAGTCATCAACCTAACCCACCTAGCCAAGATCGTGGCCGCTGTGAGCTGAATCCGCCGCCCGTTTGAACCTGTTCCGAAGGAAACACGTCCTACTAGGCACAATCGTTGATGTAACTCTTGTGCGGAGGCGGACGATGACGAATTCAGAAGCAGAACTCGAGGCCCTGAGAACAGAGCTCAAGGCCTGCGTTGCCGCTAGCGAAACCCAGCTCAGCATTTTGTCGGCCCAGCGCGACATGGCCTTTGGCGCTGTTGCAGCCGAGGTCGCCGCTTTGGTCCGCAACCAGCGCAAACTAGCCGAAGTCGAAGATCAATTGGCACGCCTCTCAGCCCAGCGTCAGTTCGGCCTGGCGGCATAGAGCCCACGGCCTAGATTGGTGAATTCATCACCGGGCAGTCGTCAACCAATTCCTCGTCTTGCCAAGCCGCCGGCTATTCGGCGGCTTGCGCGCGTGCGCCATCGGCAACATGAGCCTTGATATCCAAGACGCTCTTCACGCCATCCATAGACCAGAGGACTTTCAAGAGATCCTTGCAGCGCGAATCTCCGATCACCGGCGCAACAAGGCCTTCAAACTTCTCACTCAGCATCTCATCGCTCAAGGGATCAGCAGGATCGCCACGCCGGGACGGCTGATGTTGACTGAAGCTGCGCCCATCAACGGTTTCAATATCTACGTAGGCAGATCGCAGCTTCGGGAAGACCGATTCACAGCGTTCATCGAGATAGTACGCGACCTTGGCCATCATCTCGCGCTGTTCAACGGCCTGCAATCGATCTTCAGAGAAAGACGCTGGACCAGTGCGCTTGTCGAGTGCCGCCAGTGCAACCGTATAAGGGAGGCTGAACTTCGCCTCATAAGGCGTCTTGGGATCCTTGTTCGCGCAGATTTCGACACCCGCACGATAGGTCCCGACTTTGATCGCCTTGATGTCGGCCGGTTTGAGGCCCTGGCTTTTCACAATGTCCTGCGTTGCATCGATAGCCGCAAAGGTATGACCGCAACAGGCATGTGCTTTCTGGGTCGTCATGTCGATGGTGTAAGTGCCGTCAAGATCGGCGAACGCCTCGTCCCAGTTTACATCGCGGCTCATCGCTTTATCGAAGCCGCGCTCGCCTTCGAGCATGTCCGGTACACCGGTAACGCCATTTCTGGCCGCAAGTGCGCCCAACACACCTGCCTCGGCTGCGCGTCCGACATGAAACGCCTTGCCCATGGCATCGCTCGCAAACGCATGACGAAGACCTGCCGCGAATGAAGTTACAGTCGTTAGCCCGTGAGCCAATTTGTTGGCATCGAGTTTGAGCAACAAACCTGCCGCCACGACCGCTCCGAAATGTCCGACCGTCGCCGTCGTATGCCAATAGGTATAGTGGGCCGGGTTCACCGTCCGCGCTATGCGGTTCGACACCTCGTAACCGGCAATCACTGCAGTGATCAGGTCTGCCCCCGTTGCGCCTTCTGCTTCCGCAACAGCAACTGCTGCCGAAATGACGGGTGAACCAGGGTGGTAGAGCCCGGGGCTATAAATGTCATCGACCTCGACAGTGTGTGACGCCGCACCATTAATGAGGGCTGCGGTTCGCGCATCGATCATCTGACCGGACGGCAGCAGACTGGCCGACCCGCTACCCGGAGTAGTCAACGCCCGCGCTAGCAGTGTTGCTGGCGGCAGGACACCGCCTGCGATCGTTCCGGCATACCAATCCAGGATGCAGCGCGCTGCGTTGTGCCGCGTTGCGGTCGGTATGTCAGTTGTTGCTAGTCTGACTGCATAGGTCGCAAGGCGGTGAGCGATGGTTGACTGCAACTCCGGGTGCTCTTCCTCCGGCTGTTCTTGCGATGCCTCCATCGATGACTGTTGAGAATTGACCATCCAACCTCTGCCTTCCTGCTGCCAACCGCACAAATGTGATCTGACAAATCACTCTTCTGATACTACGTTTATCGCCTGCACGACTTCGATGACTACACTGGTTTGCACGCGCCAACCGAAGAACAGCTGAGAGCAAGGACGCTTCATCCCAGATGCAGGCAGACACTGCAGAACCCAATCAGCTCTCACCGTTCCGCCGGTATCTGATCCTATTCTCAGTGATACTTGCGACGACGTTGTACGGCACGACTATCCTTGTCGTCGCGACCATCCTACCGCAAATGCGCGGGTCGTTTTCTGCCACCACGGACGAGATCTCGTGGGTGATGACCTTCAATATTCTCGCGACCGCGATCGTAACACCGATGTCCGGCTGGCTCGCGACGCGATTTGGCACGCGCCAGGTCATGGTCTACTCAGTTGCTGGCTTCACGATTGCAACGTTGATGTGCGGCCTTGCAACAAGCCTCGAAGGCATCGTGTTTTGGCGCATCATGCAAGGTGCCTTTGGAGCACCGTCTACGCCGCTGGCCCAATCTATCATCATGGATACGTTTCCGCGCCGCCAGCACGGCTTCGTGTTGGGCCTGTTTGGATTTGGTGTTGTGATCGGCCCGATTTTCGGCCCAACTCTCGGCGGCTACATGGCCGAGATCTACACCTGGCGGTGGTCGTTCTATCTGCTGTTCCCGGTTGGCGTCCTTGCGACGATCGTCTTGCAACTGGTTCTGAAGGAGGATCGCGAGGAAGATCGCAAGAAGGTCAGCCTCGATTGGACGGGGTTCATTGCCCTGTCCGTGGCCATCGCGGCGATGCAGCTGATCCTATCGCGGGGCCAGCGCCTCGACTGGTTCGAATCCACCGAGATCGTGATCGAAGCATTCGTCGGCGTCGTCGCTTTCTGGATTTTTGCCGCTCACAGCCTGACAGCCAAACAGCCGTTCCTCAATCCGCGGCATCTCCTGAACCGCAACTATGTGCTTGGGCTAATCCTCGTCGCGATTTATGGAATGCTCAACTTCACACCAATGGTGTTGCTACCGCCCTTATTGCGCGAGCACGCAGGCTTTCCTGACACGCTCGTCGGCATCATTATCGCTGCCCGCGGCATCGGCGGCATGATCGGATTTCTCTTAGCTGGCTTCTTCGCAAGCCGCTTTGACCCACGCATATCGATGACAATCGGTTTCGGCATGCTGTTTGCGGCTGGTGTCTGGCTGATGCATGTCGATTTGAACGTGACGGTGCTGTCGCTCTTCTTGAACGCCTTTCTGCAGGGGTTGTCGATCGGCGCAATCTGGGTCCCGCTCAGCGTTTCAACCTTCGCTAATGTCAGCAATAAAGACATGGCGGAGACCACCGCGGTGTTCCATCTCCTGCGCAATCTTGGATCGAGCTTCTTTATTTCGGTATGCGTCGCCGAGATTGTCCGTTCGACAACCGAGAATTACAGCCGCATGGCCGAGATGATCTCACCGTTCAATAAGATCCTGACACTCCCGGAGGTCATTGGCCGATGGGATCTTGAAACGGCCGGTGGTCTCGCCCGGCTCGGACAGGAAATGACCCGGCAATCGGCGATGATTGGTTATCTCAATGCTTTTGGTCTATTCACAGCAGCCTGTGCTGCAACGTTGCCGCTGATTATGCTGATGAACCGTCGCAGCACCCAAACAACCTAGTGTTTCCGGACCTCGAAAGAGCAATGTGTCCCGGCTCTGCAGCGCAAGTTGAGTTGTAGCGCCCTCCCATATTTTTCCGGAAATCTTGCAGTTTCCGTAAATTATGCAGTAGTCTCAGTGCGAATTCTGCCGCCATCAGGACAGGTCCTTTGAACGACGTCTCCGAAGCGCTCAGCCTTGCCGTCTCACTCGTGCTCACTGCCGACGCTGATCTCATCGAGATTGTCGGCCTCTCGTTGTACGTGAGCCTCATCGCGTTGGTGACAGCCTGCGTGATCGGCCTTCCATTGGGAGCAGCTCTGGCAGTCCTCCGCTTCCCGGGCCAGGGCGCCGTGGCCATCCTACTCAGCGCACTCATGGGATTACCGCCGGTCGTTGTCGGCCTCTGCGTTTACCTCATGCTGTCAAACTCGGGGCCGCTCGGATGGATGCAGCTGCTCTACACGCCGACCGCTATGATTATCGCCCAGTGCATCCTGATCACCCCGATCGTTGCCGCCCTCACCCGCCAGATCATCGCTGACCTGCATCTGGAATATCGTGATCAGTTCCGGTCAATGAACGTGCCTTGGCATACAGCAAGTCTCGCGCTCATCTGGGATGCCCGCTTCAGCCTGCTCACGGTTGCACTGGCTGGTTTCGGCCGCGCCATCGCAGAAGTCGGCGCTGTCATTATCGTTGGCGGCAACATCGATCATCTGACCCGCGTCATGACCACGGCGATTGCCCTTGAAACCGCGAAAGGTGACCTGGCATTGGCACTGGCGCTCGGGATCATACTTCTGGTCCTGGCCATTGCCGTCAACGCCACTGTGATGTCGCTCAGGGCGTCGGCCGCGAGGTCAGCCTATGCTTGATCGTCCGCCACACAAGCTGACGCCTGACGTCAAGACCAAGTGCCACGACACGCTCCCACTTCGCGTCTCTGAGCTTAGTTTCCAGCGCAACGATGAAGCGCTTCTTGAGAGCATTACGTTCAGCGTCGAGTCTCCTGGCATTACGCTTGTTATGGGACCGAACGGTGCCGGCAAATCCGTCCTCATTCGCCTGCTCCATGGTTTGGACGAACCAACTTCTGGCAACATCAAGTGGGGCGCTTCGGCACTTGATCAGGACCTGCGCAAACGCCAGGCCATGGTCTTCCAAAAGCCCGTTCTGCTGCGCAGATCGGCAGCAGCGAACATCGACTTTGCGTTAGGATTGGCAGAACCTGCAGTCCGACCCAGCAGAGAGCAACTGCTTGATGCGGTCCGACTGAAAGACATGGGCTCTCGCCCAGCCCGCCTCCTGTCCGGCGGCGAACAACAGCGCCTGGCACTGGCGCGGGCCCTGGCCTCAGCCCCCGATATCCTGTTCCTCGATGAACCGACGGCCAACCTCGATCCGGCATCAACAAAGATCATCGAGGACATCGTACTGGCCGAAAGGCAGGCGGGCACGAAGATCGTGTTCGTCACCCATGACATAGGACAGGCGCAACGGCTCGGCGACGAAGTTCTGTTTCTCAACCGCGGCCGCCTCACCGAGCACACACCGGCCAATGACTTCTTCAGCCACCCCAAATCAACCGCGGCGCGAGACTATCTCGCAGGCCGCATCGTGCTGTAGGAACACAGCCAATGAGACAAAGAATGCACGCAGGACTTAATCGCACGCTAACTGCCATCACGCTGACTTTGAGCATGGTCGCAACGACCGCGTACGCCAATGACCGTTCCATTATCCTGCAGTCGACGACCTCAACGGCGAACTCGGGCCTCTACAAATTCATTCTACCGAAATTCAAGGCTAAGACCGGCATCACGGTGCGGGTCGTGGCGGTCGGCACTGGTCAGGCATTGCGCAACGGGCGCGCCGGCGATGGCGATGTCCTGCTTGTGCATGCGAAATCTGCCGAAGAGAAGTTTGTTGCGGAAGGTTACGGCGTTCGCCGCTTCGACGTCATGTACAATGACTTCGTAATCGTCGGGCCGGCAAAGGATCCGGCCGGCATCCGCGATGCCACATCGACGGCAGCCGCCTTCGCGAAGATCGCTGCGTCCAAAGCACTATTCGCCTCGCGCGGTGACAACTCAGGCACTCACAAGAAAGAACAACAACTCTGGACAGTTGCTAACATCGATCCGTCTCCAAGCAGTGGCCAGTGGTATCGCGAGACTGGCTCAGGCATGGGCGCAACGCTCAACATTGCGGTTGGCATGGGCGCCTACACAATGACTGACCGCGGCACGTGGATCAGTTTCAAGAACAAACAGAACTTCGAGATCTTGCTGGAAGGCGACAAGGCGTTGTTCAATCAGTATGGCATCATCCTGATCAACCCAGCGCGCCATAAGAACGTCAATGCGCGAGATGGCCAGGTGTTCATTGATTGGATCCTATCAAGCGAAGGGCAGTCGGCCATTGCCAGTTACAAACTTGGCGGCAAGCAACTCTTCTTTCCCAACGCCAAGTGACGAAACCAGCCGCCCGACACATACACGAAGTTGGTTGTGTCAGTGCTTGGTCTTTTTGTGGAACTAGCCTGTACGTCGGTGAGAAGCGCCCGCAAACAGTCTCCCATCAGAGAGTTGTCTGGGTTCCCGCCTTCGCGGGAATGACGCCCAGTGTAATCGGCTTGTGATTCGTCCTACAGAACCATTCTCTGGAGACCGCTTGTTTGCCCGACGTTCAGCAGTAGTAAAGGTCGTCATTCCCGCGAAGGCGGGAAGGTACGTTCACGTTTGAAGTGCAACACGGTTGAAGACTTCGTTCGGCGTTTGGTAGCCGAGGCATTTGCGAGGCGTATTGTTATAGGCATCTGTAACACTCTTGATTTTGTGTCGCGAGAGTGTGGCCAGATCTGTTTTGCGTGGCAGTGGTCGGCGCATGCGTCCGATGGCGTTTTCTATGCCGCCCTTCTGCCACGGGGCGTGGGGATCGCAGAAGAATGTGTCAACGCCGATCATCGATTTCAATGTGTAATGCAGCGCGAACTCAGTGCCGTTATCGAATGTAATCGTCCGTCGTAAGGGCTTGGGTAAATCAGACAGTAGATTTGCAATTTGGCGCGCGACATGGGCTGCTGTCTTGTTGGCGAGGCGGCAACATCGCACCACGCGAGCTGAGCGTTCGTGCAAGGTCACCAGGTACTGGCCATATTTTGAGAAGGCCATGAGATCGGCTTCCCAGTGGCCACTCTGCTGCCGGTCGTCTGCGGCTGCAGGCCGGTCTGTGAGCGTGCGGCGATGCTTGATTGTCTTGACGCTTCCAAGCCCGCCGCGCTTGATCCGCCCACGCCGATTTTTGCGCTGCGGCAGCATGCGGTGCCAATAGTCTTTCTGAGCCGAGCGATGATAGACGTAGCGATAGATTGACTCGTAGCTAATGCTTATGGGAGCCTTTTCCTGCGCCAACCTGCCGGCGATCTGTTGCGGTGACCATCCCATAGCAAGGCGTCGTCTCACCAGTTCCCTCAGTGCAGGTTGGCGTTGCAGTTTGAAGCGAGCATCCCAACGCCGGCGCCGGGCAGCAAGATGGTGCGCCCGCTCTGGCTTATAGCCGCCGGCAAATTGTTTGGTTGGCTGCGCGTTGCGCCTGAGTTCGCGCGATATCGTTGACGGTGCTCGCTTCAACTGACGGGCGATGGCACGTCGCGAGAGACCATTTTCGAAGTGGCGATAAATCTCGATCCTCTCATCCAGTGAGAGCTGACTGTAAACTTCTCCCATAGCACCACCCAGTATAGGGTGTTGCACTTGCAGCGTGAATTTGGCGAACCCAAGCGACCATCGCATCTGGACAAGGAAGCGGAAACCTGCATGACGACCGAGTTGCACACTCTCAAGCGGTAAACACTCAGCCATTCCCGTTGAAGTGCACACGACCAAGCCCACTCACATCATAGCCTGCAAGTTCTTTCGCCTTACGCGAAAACTCGCGACTTCGGCAAAACGACAGAAGCGTTTGAAAATCTGGTTCGAAGTACGCTCGGCGATCAACCAACACATCGTAACGCTCGCGCACCAGTGGTACGAAGCCAAGTCGATACTGTACAGCCAGCGCCTCAAGCCCGAAGGCCACATCGGCTTTGCCCTCCAGAATAGTCACCGCGGCATCCGCTTCTGACCGTGCTGGTGCAATAAACTGCACATCCCCGGCTCGATCCGATGACACATCTGCCAAAAATTTTTCTAGAAGAATTTGGCTCCCCGATGACTCTTGTCGGGGCACGACGCGCTTTCCGACAAGATCGCCAACTCCCGTGATGCCATCCTGATGCCCTGGGTGAACAATAAAACCGCGCTTGCGCCACGCCCACTCAATCAACACCACTGGCGCATCCGCAAAGCGTTGCTCAACCGGACCGACATTCCAATCATCACCGTCCGGCACATGCAAACCAGCTGCAATTCCATCACCGTTTTGGAAGCGCTCCAGACCATCGACACTGCCATCGAAATAAGTCGCGATACCGCACTCTGACTGGCGCAAAGCCCACTCTAAAAGCGGGTCCGTACTACCCAGGAACACATTCGGACGAAGATTGGCAGCCGGCTCGCCCCCAGTTGCTTTGGGAGATGCTTTGGCGGTTGCTTGAGTTGTATTGCGCACCAACCAGGCCTCAACTTCCGGCCGCGGAAACAGCAGTTTTCCGGTCGCACGGGAGCACGGAATGGAACCGCTGGCTGCCAGGTCATAAACCTTGCGCTCTTTGAGGCGCAGAAGCGCTGCCACTTCTTTGGTAGTGAGGTAATCTTCCATTCGCTCAAAATATCACAGATGTCGTCACGGGCATTGCCTATTTCGCCTGACTGTAGATTGCAAATCCAGAGCCGCTGTGACAGCGTGATGTCCGCCAGAAGCGACCGGAAAAGCGTCGCCGGAGACGAGAAGACTGAAATGGGAGGGGCGACACTGTGCTAAGTTGGTTTCAGTCTCGCAAACCAGCTGAAAAGACTGGAGCATCATCGAACCCAGGGTTCGCAAGTCCCGGTGCCGGCACGCTCGCCTCCAGCAGCACGGATCCAGTCGAGCCATCGCAGCGGGCAAGACCATCTGAAAACCTCGCCTACGCCAACGCAACAGCGGATCTTCCGCTCGTCTACAAGACCGTTGGCCAGTGTCTCGACGAGGCCGCGACCAAGTTCGCGGATATAGAAGGCTTGGTTAATCTCAGCGAGGGGGTCCATTTGACCTTCGCCGAAATGCAACAACGCGCCAATGACCTAGCCCGCGCCATGATCGGCTATGGTCTCGCAAAAGGCGATCGCATCGCACTGTGGTCGCCGAACTGTTCGAACTGGATTTTGCTGCAGCTGGCCTCAGCCAAAGCCGGCGTCATTCTCGTCACGGTCAATCCCGCCTACCGCGCGCAGGAACTGGGTTTCGTGCTCAATCACTCCGGCGCCCGCATTCTGTTCTCCGCACGCACCTTCCGCGATCGTGACTTTTCTGATGACTTCGCAGCGGCACGGACCGCAGCTCCGTCACTTGAATCTATTATTGTGGTCTCTGGTGAGAATGGTGACGGCTTTGAAAGTCTCAAAGCCTTCGAAAAACATGCCGACACCATCACCACGGACGCACTGCATGCGCGCGAACAGGAACTCAGCGCGGAAGATCCCATCAATATCCAATACACGTCCGGTACGACCGGACAGCCCAAGGGCGCAACGCTCACGCACCATAACATGGTCAACAACGCAATCTTCATCGGCCGCCATCAGAACTTCACGCCGGGTGACCGTTTGTGCCTGCCCGTACCGCTCTTCCATTGCTTCGGCAACGTCCTAGGAACACTCAGCGCCTTGCTCTATGGCACCACCATTGTGATGCCCGGCGAGGCCTTTGATCCGAAGTCCACTTTGGAAGCTATTCATCACGAACGTTGCACGGCGCTCTACTCCGTGCCGATGATGTTCATCGCAATTCTCAACCATCCGGATTTTGCCGACTACGACTTGACGTCTCTGCGTACCGGCGTCAGTGGCGCCGCTCCCTGCCCGGCCGAAGTCATGAAGGACGTTGTGGCCAAGATGCACATGACAGAACTCACGATCTGTTATGGCATGACGGAGACGTCACCGATTTCGACCCAGACCAAGATCGGTGACGAGCTTGAAAGGCAGTGCGAAACGGTCGGAACCTTGATGCCTCATCTTGAGTGCAAGATCGTCGACCCAGCCACCGGCCAGATCGTCCGGCGTGGTGAAGAAGGTGAGTATTGCGTCAGAGGCTATTCGGTGATGGCTGGTTACTGGCAAAATCCCGAAGCAACCGCGACTGCGATCGACAGTGGTGGTTGGATGCACTCCGGTGATCTCGCGGTGATGCGTGATGACGGCTACATCAAGATTGTCGGCCGCGCCAAGGATATCATTATTCGTGGCGGCGAAAACATTCAGCCACGTGATGTTGAAGAGTTCATGCACACGCTGCCGGAAGTCGAAGATGTCCAGGTAATCGGCGTACCCGACGAGACCTATGGTGAAGCAGTCTGCGCCTGGATCAAACTGACAGCTAACGCTGAGACAACACCAGAAGCTCTGCAGGCAGCCTGCAAGGGAAACATCGCAACCTTCAAAATTCCGAAGCACATTCGCTTCGTTGACGACTTCCCAATGACAGCCAGTGGCAAGGTTCAGAAGTTTCGCATGCGCGAGATGATGGCCGAAGAACTGGGACCACAGCTAGCGATACAAATAGAGCGAACAGCACCACAGGATAAGCAATGAAAGACACACTAAAGGCCGGCATCGAAAGCCAAACCGAGATCACCATCGATGCTCCGCGCACCATTGACTTCATGGGCGATGACCTGCGCGTCTACGCAACGCCGCAGATCGTTCATGACCTGGAGTATGCCTGCCGCGATCTCATACTGCAGCATTTGGACGACGGCGAAGACACCGTCGGCGCCAGCGTCGAGATCCAACATGCAAAGCCAACTCCGCTTGGCTTCAAGGTCACTCACAAGGTCTCCATCGACAACGTCGACGGCCGTCGCGTGACCTGCAAAGTCGAAGTCCATGACGAGATCGAGAAGGTCGCAACCGCCACGCATACGCGCTTTGTTGTCGAAATCGATCGGCTGAAGTCAGCCATCGCTGCGAAGAAGGCACAAAAAGGAAGCTGACCCAAGGCATCCGAACCCAAGGAAATTCCATATGGCATCGTCTTCAGCGCCAACGGGCCCACGGCCTTACACGCCACAGAAACAGCGCACCAAGAAACCGACGTTCTGCTACCAGTGCGTCGCCGGTCCGGACCTTTTGCGCGTTGAAGAAGAGGACGGTGTCGCGGCTCGCATCGAGTCCAACTATGACGCCTGCGGCAAGCATCCGGCGGGTGGACGCGTTTGCGTCAAAGCCTACGGCCTCGTGCAAAAAACTTACAATCCCAACCGCATCCAAACGCCGATGAAGCGGACCAACCCGAAGAAGGGACGTGAGCACGATCCAGGATTTGAGGCGATCAGCTGGGATGAAGCCTTCGAGATCATTGCCGGTAAATTGAACGAAGTCCGCGAAAAAGGTCTGCGCGATGAATCCGGCTACCCACGTGTTGCTGCCAGCTTCGGCGGCGGTGGCACACCAACGCAATACATGGGCACCTTCCCGGCGTTCCTGAAAGCGTGGGGCCCCGTCGACCTCGGCTTCGGCGCCGGCCAGGGCGTCAAATGCTATCACTCAGAACATCTTTACGGCGAGTTCTGGCATCGCGCCTTCATCGTTTCCCCGGACGTGCCGTACTGCAACTTCGTGATCAGCTGCGGCAACAACGTTGATGCCTCTTCAGGTGTGGCCGGCGTCTGGCGCGAAGCTGACGCGCGCGTCCGTGGCTTACGGCGCATCCAGGTCGAACCGCACCTCTCGGTTTCAGGGGCGTCTGCCGGTGAGTGGGTGCCCATCAAGCCGAAAACGGATGCAGCATTTCTATTCGCTCTGATCAATCACATTCTGTGCGGTCGTGAGTGGCTGGACGTTTGCGATGTACCTTACCTGCGCAGCCACACAAACTCTCCATATCTCATCGCGCCCAATGGCTACTATCTGAGAGACCCGCAGACCGGTGATCCACTGGTCTGGGATCTGGCAGATGGCACAGCCAAGCCCTACGACAAGGCGACAGAACCCGCGTTGACCATTGACGCCAAGGTCTCAGGCATGGAACGCGGCGCCGACAACGAGGAATGGCAGCACACCGACATTCCCGCCAAGACGTCTCTGGATGCCTTGCGTGAACATGTCTCCGAATACACACCGGACTGGGCAGAAGGCGTCACCGATATTCCAGCTGCCAAAATTCGACAACTGGCCGACGAGTATCTCGCTCACGCCTGCATTGGGGAGACCATTGAGATTGATGGCGTCGAACTCCCCTATCGGCCGGTTGCCGTAATGCTCGGCAAAAGCGTCAACAACGGCTGGGGCGGTTACCAGACGACATGGGCACGCACGGTGCTCGCAGTCCTCGTCGGCGCGCTCGAAGTACCGGGCGGCGTCCTCGGCACGAACGTCAAACTAGTCCGCCCGGCCAACGATCGGTCGGCCTCCGTCAAGCACGGCGAAGACGGCTTCATGCACTACCCGTTCAACGACACATCCAAGAACGGCTGGAAGGCAACGCCCGGCATTCGCAACGCCTATGACAGTCTCGTCCCCTTGGCGTCCAATGGTCCGTGGTCGCCGGCGCTCGGCCCTGCGCACCTGCCATGGCTATTCCAGAAGGACCAACCTGAAAACTGGCCCGAGGCAACCAAGCCGGATGTTTGGTTTTGCTATCGCACCAACCCGGCGATTTCCTCGTGGAATGCGCCGGAGGTGGCTGAGCGTGTCGCAGAGTTCCCGTTCGTCGTCGCATTCGCCTATACGCGCGACGAAACCAATCACATGGCCGACGTCTTACTGCCTGATGCCGGCGACCTGGAAAGCACACAGCTCATTCGCATCGGATCGACAAAATTCATCCAGCAGTTCTGGACCCAGGAAGGTTGGGCTGTCCGCCAACCGATCGGCGAGAAGGTCGTCGATAGCAAGGATATGACCGACGTATCGACCGAGCTGGCCGCAAGAACCGGCGTCCTGGAAGAGTACAACAAAGCTATCAACTCCGGCGCCGCCGGCATCCGCCTCTATGGAGAGGGTTTCGACTACACCGTAGCCGAAGATCAGAAGCACGATGGCGATGACATCTGGAACGCTGTGGCCAAAGCAGCCAGCCACGAAGTTTCCGACGGCAAAGAGATCCGCGATCTCGACTGGTTCAAGGAAGAGGGCTTCATGCTCAAATCCTACAGCCAGCTCAATTGGTATCTCTTCCCCGCTATCAAGGAGTCAGGGGTGCGCTTTGAGCTTCCCTACCAGGAACGTATGAAGCGTCACGGCGCCCAACTCGGCAACCGCCTGCACGAAGCCGGCGTCAACTGGTGGGACCAACAGCTCGAAGAGTACGAGCCGATGCCAAGCTACATCGACTTCCCCGGCATCTGGACCAATTTCGCCAGCGAGGTTGGCCAGAAGGCCGAAGACTTCCCGATGTGGGCGCTAACGGCGCGCTCGATGCAATATTCCTGGGGTGCCAATGTCGGCCTACCGCTGATCAAGGAAGTCGCTGACAACGTCGCCGGCCACAAGGGCGTGATCATCAATAAGGCTCGCGCCAAGGACCTTGGCATTGCCGACGGCGATCCCGTCGTGATCACGTCGCCAACCGGCCAGACGCGTGGCCGCGCTGTTCTGCGAGCCGGCATCAGGCCGGATACCATCGTCATGATCGGCCAGTTCGATCACTGGGCGACGCCCATCGCCAAGGACTTCAACAATCCCTCGCTGAACTCACTCAGTGCTTTGGCGTTATCGCTGACTGACGCAACGGGCAGTGGTTCCGATATTGTTTGTGTTCGTGTCGAAAAGGCTGCCAATGCCAACGGAGCTGCCGCATGAGCCTCGCTGATTACTCCGAAGGCGCGACCACGAGCAAACGCTACGGCATGACTGTCGACGTCAACCGCTGCGTCGGCTGCCAGACCTGCACCATCGCCTGCAAGCATGCCAACGACACCACACCGGACGTGCAATGGCGTTCCGTGCTTGATGTCGAACAGGGCGATTACCCGGACGTCCAGCGCTTCTTTCTCGTCGTCGGCTGCCAACACTGCGCTGAACCACCTTGCGTGCCGGTCTGCCCGACGGGCGCGACAGCCCAGCGCGAAGATGGTTTGGTCACCATGGACCACGATCTCTGTATCGGCTGTGCCTATTGTGCGGTGTCGTGCCCTTATCAGGCACGCACCATTGTCCACGAAGACACCCACTATTTTCGCGCCAAGACCCGCCAGGAGCGCCAAACATCCCACCCGGAACGCATCGGCACCATCCAGAAATGCACCTTTTGCATTGACCGGGTTGATGAAGCTGAGAGCAGCGGCCAGGTACCCGGCGTCGATCTCGATGTGACACCGGCATGCGCCGCATCGTGCATCGCCCAAGCCATTCAATTCGGCGACTTCAATGACCCTGACAGTGAAGTGTCCAAACTCGTCGCTTCGCGCCAGTCCTTCCAGATCAATGACTTTCTGCAAACCGATCCGCAGATCAAATATCTGTATGAAGTCCCAGGCTCGATCCCGGGTCTCGATCAAACAGGCGACGAAGACCGCCAGCAGGAAGAAGCTGAACGGGATCTCGCCAATCCCTTAACAGGACCGCTACAGACGTTCTGGGATTACCGCGCGGCGATGAACTTCATTATGGGCGGCATTGGTTCTGGCTTGCTGATCATCACCGCTCTCGCGGCCATTGACGGCAAAATCACTGCTGGCAATGTCCCGTGGCTGTTTGCGATCGGCGGAGCCATCATCGCCGTCGGCCTGTTCTTTGTCTTCATGGAAATTGGCCGCAAGGAGCGGTTCTGGTACGCGATCCTGAGACCGCAGTCATCCTGGATGACGCGTGAGGTCTGGGTCGTCGCTGTGCTCTACCCTTTAATCGCCGCCAACCTGTTCTGGTCATCGCCGTTGCTTTGGCTCGCCACCGGGCTGGCCGGATTTGCCTTTCTTTTCTGCCAAGCGCAAATCCTCTATGCCGCAAAGGGCATTCCTGCGTGGCGCGCGCCGCTCATCCCCGTGCTTATCATTGCCACAGGACTGACTGAAGGGGCAGGCGCGAGCATGCTCGCGCTGGCAGCGCTCGGTATAGACACAGTGCCAACGGCCTTGCCAATGATCGCTGCCATTCTTGCCGCCGTCACAGTCGTTCTCTGGATGGTCTACATTGGCACTGCAAAGGCCAATCGCATTCCATCACTTGCCCGTCAGGTGCTTCTGTCAATCAACGAATTCGCGGTGCTCTGGTGGGCGGTCGCTATTGCCATGGCCATCGGTTGCGTCGTTGCAGCGCCTGCCGCAATCTATGCCGCTGTTGCCGGCGGAATCATGATCGCAGCCGGCGCCCTTTGGAAGTTCTCAGTTATCGTACGGGCATCCTACCAACAGGGCTTCGTACTACCGAACGCACCAGGACGTGGCTCAGGCACACGCGCCGCGCCACCACGATACGATGGCTACGCCCGGGCCGCGTGAATGATGAGATAATGTCTGAGACCCGTCTATCGCTGCGTATCGACCTTGCCAACGGATCACGACTTGGACCGGGCAAGGTCAAGCTGCTCGAGTCCGTCAGGCGGTGCGCATCGATCTCAGCAGCAGCACGCGAGCAAGGCATGTCCTATCGCCGCGCCTGGTTACTCATCGATGATATGAACCGGGCCTTTCAGCAGCCGGTTGTCGAAACTTTTCCCGGTCGGTCGCAGGGTAAGGGTGCCAACGTCACAGAACTCGGCGAGAGATTGATCGCCTTGTACCGCTCGGCAGAAGAGCAATGCGCGACGGTCATTACCGAGCAGGTCGTCGAGATCGAAGCGCAATCAAACACAGAATACGACGCAAAACGCATTAAGACCGATCGCGATCCTCCGGACGCGGAAGGCGCCTGAAGCCTACCGACCGGCTATCCAACGCCACAACGCGGATCAGTGCCCAGACAGCCGTCCCAGGCGCCAACCCAAGGCGCTCGACAGAAGCGCGCGTCAGCAATGAGCGCACTACGCCTGCACCAATATCAATACCGGCATCGACGTAGGGTCCATCGCGCGCCACCAGCTCTGTAATCACACCGGGGATACGATTGGCAATCGAGGTATCTTTCGGTTCGGTCAGTGCGATCGCAACGTCTCTGGCCCGCAGGCGAACGCGCACGTCACGACCGATCTCGGCATCAATGATCGGGACGCTTAGATGGTGTTGCCCAACGCTCAGCCGAGTTAGCGCATTACGCTCGTCGTGATCAGCAATCTCGCAAGCCAGGACAGACCCGGCTTCGTAGCGTCCAATCAGCGGACTAAGCTCCGGGTCGGATGCCAGCTCCAACAACGGACCGTGTTTGGCAATCCGGCCCTGATCAACAACGACGAGATAGTCTGCCAACCGCATGACCTCGTTGAAATCATGACTGATGTAAACAATCGGGATCTTCAATTCATCACGCAGGCGCTCAATGTATGGCAAAAGCTCAGCCTTGCGCGGCGGATCAAGCGAAGAGAGCGGCTCATCCATCAGCAGGATCGACGGCTGTGCCAACAACGCCCGTCCGATTGCCACACGTTGACGTTCACCACCGGACAATCTGTGCGGACGGCGTTGCAGCAGGTCTTCCAGACCCAGGAGTTCTATCGCCTGCTTCGGCTCGATGAACGGCACAACGCTTGCGCGCTTATAGCCGTAGAGCAGATTTGACTGCACCCGCATGTGAGGGAACAGGCGACTATCCTGAAACACAAACCCGATCCGGCGCTTTTCGATCGGAAGGTTCTTGCCGGCCGCATGATCGAGAAAAGTCTCACCATTGATGATTACTCGGCCACGAGAGACGTCGCGTCCTCCGGCGACAACCTCGACAATCGTCGATTTGCCGGCACCGCTGCGCCCGAACAAGGCTGTCACACCTTCACCAGGCGCAGTAAATTGCACGTCAAATTGTGCACCTGGAAGCGCGGCCTGGAATTCAACTTCGATCATCGCCCGTACACCATGGTCCGGGTTCGCTGTTCGACGAACTCCGACAACGCCAAAGCCACCAGCGCAAGCAGTGACGAGAGCACGACAAGCCGCATCGCGAGCGCATCCCCTCCCGGCGTCTGAATGGCCGTATAGATCGCGAGCGGCAAGGTCCGCGTCTCACCAGCGACATTGCTGGCAAACGTGATCGTCGCGCCGAATTCACCAAGACTCGCGGCGTAGGCCATGACGAATCCAGCCAGAATGCCGGGCAGCATCAACGGCAACGTCACCGTCATGAAGACATCGAGACGCGACGCCCCAAGCGTACGGGCAGCAAACTGCAATCCGGGATCGATGGCCTCGAGCGACAGCCGCATGGCCCGGACCATGAGTGGAAACGACATAACGGCGGCAGCCAACACAGCACCGGCAGTCGTGAAGACCAAACGTATACCGAAGACATCATTCAAGAAGCTGCCTGCGGGTCCGCGCACACCAAAAACCAAAAGCAGGAGATAGCCGATCACCACCGCAGGCAGGACGAGCGGCGCGTAGACAATGACATTCAACACGGTCCGCCCGAACCAGCCGAGGCGATCAAGCAACCACGCAGCTGCTATAGCAATCGGCAAGCTCACCAGCGATGCCATCACGGCGATCTTGAGGCTGAGAAGCAGGGCCTCGCCTTCTGCTGCGCCGAATTCAAAGAGGGTCATTGGACGCCAAACCCGTACTGTCGAAATATTCGACCTGCCGCCGGTCCGATGACAAAGCGATAGACAGCGTCCACCGCCGCATCATCTTTGCCCGCCAGTCGCGCCACCGGGTAAACAATGTTAGGGCTGGCTTCCTGCGGAAACTCACCGGCCACGGTTACTGTCTGCGACGCCCGCGCATCTGTCGCGTAGACCATCCCTGCCACGGCCTCGCCTCGCTCAACCAGGGCCAACGCCGCACGTGTATCAAGTGCCGTCGCCAAACGTTGGCGGACGACCGGCCAAACACCGAGCGCCTTCAGTGCAGCCATCGCATACTTGCCGACCGGAACATGGGCAGGATCGCCAACCGCGATGCGCCCTCTCCCAAGCTGCGTCAGCCATTTGCCATCAGCCGCGATGTCAAGCTTGGCAGTCTGACCATTGGGCACTACCAGAACAAGATTGTTTATCAGAAGCTGCCGCCATGAGGATCGGTCCACCAATTTGCGGTCTGCGAGATACGCCATCCAATCCTCGTCGGCGGATAGGAAAATATCGGCACCAGCGCCGGCCTCGATCTGCCGAGCGAGCGTAGATGACCCTGCCAGAACCAGCTTGATACGATGCTCCGATTTCTGCGCGAAGGCCTCCGCGACCGCAGCCATCGCATCGGACAGACTTGCAGCGGCAAACACCTTTACATCACGCGCCTGCGCCATCGCGACCGTAGCGATCAGCACGGACACAAAACACACCAGCCGCAGCAGCATCCCCACTCCTATATACATATGGATACAGGAGTGTATCGACGATCGTGAAAATCGTCCAGGCGACACCTTTTCATTCTTAAAATTCAAACAATATGAGTATGAGATTGCTCAAATCTCCGCTTTCGCGAAATTCAATTGTGTTGATCGTGAATTGTGGTTTGATGGCACGAACAAACTGAAACTAGGTCCAAGTGTTCGCCGCAAGCCCTGGACGACCTGGACCCAAACACCGGAGGTAACCATGGCAGATAGCAGCATTACGGTAGATCTCGCTGTTGTTCCGGAGGTCAAACCTTTCGTTGATGGTGCTTCCAATACGATCTCATACGTCGTGAAGGATCCTGGCTCTTCATCTTGTGCCGTCATTGATGCGGTTATGGACATTGATTATTCAGCCGGCCGACTGACCTACGAGTCGGCGGACGCCATGATCGACTACATCAAGACAAATGATCTCAAACTGGAATGGCTGATCGAAACCCATGCCCATGCCGACCATCTGTCCGGTGCCCCCTATATCCAGGAAAAGCTGGGCGGCAAGATCGGCATCGGTGCCGGAATTATCCAGATCCAGGAAGAGTTCGGCAAGATCTTCAACGAGGGCACCGAATTCCAGCGCGATGGCAGTCAGTTCGACCGGCTGTTTGAAGATGGAGACACATATTCAGTCGGCACAATGATGGTCACGACCATGCACACACCAGGGCACACGCCAGCCTGCATGGTGCATATCATGGGAAATGCGGCCTTCGTTGGTGACACGCTCTTTATGCCGGACGGCGGTACGGCCCGCGCCGATTTTCCTGGCGGTGATGCTCGCCAACTCTACCAATCGATCAAGCGGGTGCTTGCTCTGCCACCTGCGATGCGTCTGTTTATGTGCCATGACTACGGACCAGGCGGTCGTGACATCGAATGGGAAACAACAGTTGCTGAAGAGCGCGCCAACAACATTCACGTCAAAGACGGCGTCAGTGAAGACGAGTTCGTGGCGCTACGAGAGACACGTGATAAGAAGCTTTCAATGCCGCGACTGATCATCCCGTCTTTGCAGGCCAATATTCGCGCCGGTCGCCTGCCGGAGCCGGACGAAAGCGGCAAACGCTACTTCAAGGTCCCGATCAACCAGCTCTGACGCGGCCTTTCAACAAGTGCAAAACGCGCAACGCTTGGTCGTGGTGCTCTTCCCTGCTAGGGTAGGGCACCTCAACAAATCCTGTTCGGCTGCCCGGATCCTGTCGTTAGATTGTGTGGCGCGGCCAGTATCATAAGGGCATTGGGATGAACCAATTGAGCTACGAGCGTCCAACGTCTCTGGCAGAGGCGCAGCACGCTCTATCCAAGCCGGGTGCAAGACCACTGGCCGGTGGCACTGACCTGATTGTCCAGCTGCGCGAGAGACGCCGCGAAGCCGACGTTCTTGTCGATCTGAAGCACGTCGTTGAGTTGCGCGAGATCAGCGAAACGGCGGATGGTGGATTGTCCATTGGTCCATCCGTCTCGGCAACTGACCTGCTCCGCGATGGCCGGATACCGGAACGCTATCCGGCGTTAGCCGTATCTCTTGGCATGATCGGCAGCCGCCAGATCCAGAACCGCGGCACGCTCGGTGGCAACGTATGCAATGCCGCTCCGTCCGCTGATGCCGTTCCGCCACTGATCTGTTACGGCGCAAAATGCCACCTGACTGGCCCAAGTGGCGAACGCACAATCGCTATCGAAGAGCTGTTCAAGGGGCCGGGCCGCACCAACCTCGCAGAAGGTGAGATTTTGGTTCGCATTGAACTACCAGCAGCACCACAAAAATCAGCTGCGCATTACATACGGTTTACGCCGCGCCGCGAAATGGACATCGCCGTCGTTGGATCGGGTGCATGGATTGCGCTCGACGACAGCAATAGGGTCACTGCGGCACGCATCGCACTCGCATCCGTTGCACCGACACCCATCCGTTCCTGCAGCGCTGAGGCCGCACTCCTCAATCAGCCCGCCAATAGCGAAACGTTCGCGAAGGCAGCAGTCGCTGCAAAGGATGATGTCACCCCAATTTCTGACACCCGAGGCTCAGCTGATTACCGCAAGAGCCTTGTCGAGACTCTGACACGCCGAGCCCTTGAAGCCTGCGCCGCGCAAATCCAAAGCTGAGTTGTTATGAAAAAGATACCTGTCGAATGCCGTGTCAACGGCGAGGAGCAAGTCTGCCTCGTCGATCCTCGCGACACCCTCCTAGAGTTATTGCGTGACCGGCTGGAGCTGACTGGCACGAAAGAAGGTTGCAGCAACGGCAACTGTGGCGCCTGCACCGTGCTGGTCGATGGTGATGCCGTTTGCGCATGCTTGATGATGGCAACTGAAGCACCCGGTCACGAGATCACGACCATTGAAGGCCTAGCTGACAAAGACGGCCTTCACGCCATCCAAACAGCATTGGTCGAACAAGGCGGAACCCAGTGTGGCTTCTGCACACCCGGCATTGCGCTCTCGGCGGCCGCCCTGCTCAGGGAAAAGCCAAAGCCGAGCGACGACGAAATCCGCCACGCCATCGCCGGCAACATCTGCCGCTGCACCGGTTACGACAAAATTGTGCGCGCGATATCTGACGCCGCCAACCGTGCGGGAGCCTAAGCCCATGACTGTTGCCCATCCCACGCATGCAGCGGAGCAAAAACTCGACTCGATCGGCCAGCGCATTTCACGTGTTGATGGCCGCGAACGCACCACCGGAGAAGCGATCTATCCTGCCGACCTTCATTTGCAGGGCATGCTGCACGCGAAGATTCTGCGCAGTCCACATGCCCATGCCAAGATTCTTGCAATCGACACATCGAAGGCGCTGGCCCTGCCAGGTGTCCACGCCGTTGTCACGGCGGCTGACTTCACGGACCTCCCAGTCGGCTCATCTATCCCGATGGGCGAGACCGGCTACGACATGTGGATGGTCGCGCAAATCAACATGGCACGCCAAAAGGTTCATTGGTACGGACAGCCGGTTGCAGCGGTTGCAGCCGTTGACGTGCACACGGCAACGCAAGCCATCAGTCTGATCGAGGTTGACTACGAGGTCTACCGACCAGCGATTACAATGGACGACGCACGTGCCGACGGCGCCCCGGTGCTGCATGACCACGTCTTCACAGCCGGCCTCGAACAAACACCTAGGCAGCCGTCCAATGTTTGCTCGCGCACCATCATTGACAACGGTGATGTTCAGAACGCGCTGGCGAACGCAGATAAGTCAGCAACTATTTCCGTCCGTGTCGACACCTCGCATCAGGGCTACATCGAACCGCAAGCGACAGTTGCCAACGTCGACAGCAACG
The DNA here is from genome assembly GCA_965247245.1 of Hyphomicrobiaceae bacterium. Classification (GTDB taxonomy): domain Bacteria; phylum Pseudomonadota; class Alphaproteobacteria; order Rhizobiales; family Hyphomicrobiaceae; genus Tectiglobus. The sequence goes on from CBDFGV010000003.1 coordinate 1,651,532, forward strand.
GCTTTGTCACGGTGTGGGCCTCCACGCAGGGCCAACACACGACCGAGCTCATGACCGCCCGCATCCTCGGCATCCCACAATCCAAGCTCAAGGTCATTCCGCTCGAAATCGGCGGCGGCTTTGGCGGCAAGATTTCCACCCATGGCGAGCCAATTGCAGCCAAGCTCTCAGAGTTAAGCCGCCGACCAGTCAAGCTCGTCCTATCGCGCGAAGAAGTGCTGCAAGGCGGCAGCGGCCCCACCGCTGGCATGCACGTAACAATGAATGTTGCAGCCAACGCTGACGGCAAGCTGCAAGCCGTTAAGGGCGTCTATCACGTCGATACCGGCGGGCTGCCCGGCATGGGACCGTCGCTCGTGATGCAGGCAGCTGGCGCCCTTTATCAAACCGAAACACTGCATCTTGAAGGTTACGACGTCACGACCAACAAGCCGCGCACCGAAGCCTATCGCGGCCCGGGCGGCATTCAGGCCTACTTCGGCATGGAGCAGGCCATGGACATGCTCTGCCAGGAACTCGACATGGATCCGCTCGAGTTCCGCAAGCGCAATGCCTCGACAACCGGCAGCCGCATGCCCATCGGCACACCATTTCCGTCTATTGGTCTGACCAGCATTCTCGACCAAGTCGGCGAACATGCATGCTGGACCGACCCACTCGGAGAAGGTGAATTCCCACGCGGTCGCGGCCTCGCTGTTGGTTACTGGCGCGGCACCTCGATGACGTCGGCGTGTCACATCTCAATCGTTGGTGATGGCCGCCCCATGTTGACTATGGGAGCCGTCGATCTATCGGGCACGCGCACCACTATGGCCCAGGTCGCCGCCGAACAGTTCGGAATGTCGGTCGATGACGTCTTCGTCCAGATGGGTGACTCCAAATCTGTCGGCTACAGCGATGGTGCCGCCGGCAGCCGCGTCGCGCGCACCATGACCGCTGCTGTCGTCGAAGCATCAGATGACGCTCTAGCTCAGTTACGGCAACGCGCTGCGGAAGTCCTACAGGCCAATCCAAATGACCTCGAGTACGACAAGGGCGTTTTCAAATCATCGACCGGCGGCGCATCAATCTCACTTGCAGATTTGATGCAGGCAACTCTGACACAGGGCGCCATCGTCGGACGGGGCACGTCCGTCAAACTACCACTCGGCGTCGAAGTCGGCGCACATGTTTGTGATGTGGAAGTCGACACCAACACCGGTCTTGTCTCTGTTCTGCGCTACACCGCATTCCAGGACGTCGGTCGCGCTCTGAACCCGACAGCTGTTGAGGGCCAGATGCAGGGCAGCGTTGTCCAGGGTCTAGGATGGGCTCTCATGGAGCACATCGATTATGGCCCCGATGGTCGCGCCCGTAACGCGAGCATGCTGGACTACCGCATGCCGACCGCGCTCGACGTGCCACCGATTGACTGCGTCATCTTGGAAACCCCGGTGCCTGAGGTGCCTTACGGTGTTCGCGGTGTCGGTGAAGTTCCGATTGTCCCCGTCGCCGGCTGCATCGCCAACGCTGTTGCTCGTGCAATCGGCGTTCGCGTGACGTCAATGCCAATGACACCGGAGCGTGTACTTGCAGCGATTAACTCTCGCTAGAACTGCATTTCGGCTAACCAATTTGCTTGTCCACAGAGTAATTTGTTCGACAAATTGTCGAAGTACACTTACCACTACGGCTTGATTATAAAGGCGCCGTCGCCCATCTACACACGATGTCGCGTTCCGCGCTGCCATTGGCCTACAGGCGAACCGAATGAAATACTTGAACCAAGCGCTCCTGCTGTCGCTCGCATTCTTGTTTGCTGGCAGCACACTCGCACTCGCTCAGGGGCGGGCAGCGAAGGTTATTGTGGACGTCGCAGCAAAACGCGAAGTTCGCGATACCCAACCCGTTATCGGACAACTCGTAGCGACCCGGCGCGCTGACATCGCAACGCGCACAGCCGGCGTGATTGAACAGGTGACCTTCGAGGTTGGTGATCGCATCGCCCGTGGGCAATCTCTTGTTCAATTGGATAGTAGCCGTATTGCAATCGAGAAAGAGGCAGCCAAGGCATCCCTTGAAGTGGCCAAGGCAGGTCTCGATGTCGCCGACGCGAAAGTCAAACTTGCAGAGATTGCGTTCCAACGACAAGACGGACTGAAAAGCTCGACCGCGTTCTCGCGTAGCCGCTACGACGATCTCAAGCAGGCTGCGGTTCAGGCACGCAGCGAGCGCGCCCAGGCCGAAGCGCAAATGCATAGCGCCAAATCGAACCTCAATCGTGCCGAGTACGACCTCAAGCACTCCAAGATTATGGCGCCATTTGATGGCGTAGTGATCGCGCGTCAGGCACAGCCTGGTCAGTACATGGCACCGGGCGGCACAGTTGCAACGCTCCTCGATGTCACAAATCTCGAAATCGAGGCCGACGTGCCAAGCAACATGGCGCGCGGGCTAAAGGTCGGCGACACACTCACAGCCGTAATGGAAGGTGGTGCTCGCCAGACGGTCACTGTGCGCACGACAATTCCTGTTCAGAACGTATCGACAAGAACACGACCGGTTCGGTTCACAGCAAAACTCGACAAACTCAAAGCTGGTCACATTGCTATCGGAAGTTCGGTAACACTCCAGATCCCGGTGAGTGCGCCACGAACAGTCGTATCCGTTCCGAAAGATGCTCTGCTGCAGGGCGGCGGCGGTTGGATCGTCTACGTTGTCAAGGACAACAAGGCGATGCCCCGACCTGTCAAGATTGGGCAGGCGGTTCAGGATCGCATCGAGATTAAATCGGGCGTGGCTGCGGGCGACAAAGTCGTCATCCGAGGCAACGAAAGACTGCGCCCGGGCCAGTCAGTGCGACCACAGCAGGTGAATGCCAAACCAGCTAACGCGGCAACAGCTGCCAAACGCGGCTAAGCGGGGAACGCGGGCATGGATCTGATCCGCATTGCAATTGACAGACCAATCGCCGTCATTTCGGCGGTGCTCATGGCCGTTCTCTTCGGCATGCTTGCGCTCACGCGCATTCCAATCCAGCTCATCCCCGATGTCCGCAAACCGGTCATCCAGGTGCAGACGATCTGGGGCGGTGCGGCTCCTGCTGAAATCGAACGGGAAATCGTCAACCGCCAGGAAGAAGAACTCAAGGGCCTTGATGGTCTTGAGACGATGATCTCGCAGTCTCAGTCTGGACGGGCACGCATTACGCTCGAGTTCGCCATCGGCACCAACATGGACAAGGCCTTGCTGTTGGTTTCTAACCGCCTCGACCGTGTTAGCGGATATCCGGACGAGGCAGATGAGCCGACGCTCAATACATCGAGTTCCGATGACAATCCAATTGCCTGGATCATCCTCAAACGCCAGCCCGGCAACACCCGGCCGATCGAACAGTACGGCACTTTCGTCAATGACGTGATTGCAGAACGACTTGAGCGCGTCGAAGGCGTTGCCGGTGTCAATGTCTATGGCGGTGTCGACCGCGAACTCCAGGTTGTTCTAGACCCCGAACGCTTGGCGAACTTCAGGCTAACGGTACCGCAAGTTCTCGACACGCTGCGCCGCGAGAGTATCTCGATCTCTGCCGGCAACGTCGATGAAGGAAAGCGCCGCTACGTCGTCCGCGTCGAGGGCGAACTGGATACGCTGGAAGCGGTCCGCAATGTGGTTCTGCGAAGCGGTGCCGCCGACATCGCCAGTAACGCAACCAACGGTCTACCGTCTCAAGGTAGCGCAGAGAATTCCCGTGTCGGCCGTGTGTTCGTACGCGATGTTGCCGATGTCCAGTTCGGATACAAAGAACCTGCGGCCCGTATCCGTCACATGGGCGAGGCGTCGATCGCCTTCAATACGGTTCGCGAAACCGGCGCCAACGTCATCAAAGTGATGGCAGGCATTAAAGAGGCCTTGGCCGAACTCAAAGCCGGGCCCGTCAAAGCAGAGAACCTGACCGTTACTCAAGTCTATGACGAAACGGTCTATATTGACGGCGCCATTGAACTGGTCATTCAGAACATCTGGATCGGTGGCATTCTTGCCGCCATCATTCTCCTCCTGTTCCTGCGCTCACCGCGCGCCACCCTGGTGATCTCACTCGCCATTCCGGTTTCGATTGTGGCGTCTTTCGTTGCGATGTCGGCCATGGGCCGGACGCTCAACGTGATTTCGCTGGCCGGTATCGCATTTGCCGTCGGCATGGTGGTCGATGCGGCCATCGTGGTTCTCGAGAACATTTATCGTCTGCGCCAACAAGGCATGAGCGCCAACGAGGCAGCCTACCAGGGTGCCCGCCAGGTTTGGGGCGCCATCCTCGTCTCTGCCCTGACAACAGTGATGGTGTTCATACCAATCCTCGTGATGGAATTAGAGGCCGGGCAGCTGTTCCGGGATATCGCCGTCGCGATTTCCGTGTCCGTCATGCTGTCGTTGGTGGTCGCTGTTACGGTTGTGCCCGCGCTGGCAAGCCGCTTGCTCGGTGCCAACAAACCAAGCTTGTCGGTTATGCCGCTGCCGATCATCGATCATTTCGGAAAGGCTTTTTCCTGGCTGATCAGAGGCTACGCTCGCCTGACGGTGTCGAGCCGTTTGCTCGGCGTGATGTGCGCCGGTGCTATCACAGCTGGCGCCATCTGGGGCGCCGCGACCTTCCTGCCGAAACTGGAGTACCTGCCGGAAGGCAACCGAAACCTGGTCTTTGGATTCATCTTGCCACCACCAGGCTACAACCTCTCCACCACGACACAAATCGCGGAGCGCATCGAGAACGTCGCGCGTCCTCTCTGGGAGAAGGAAGAGAACGGCGACAAGTCCCAACCGCCTGCGATGAAGCATTTCTTTTTTGTCGCCTTCCGCGGCAATACCTTCCTTGGCGGCGCCGCCAAAGATCCGCGCCGTGTTGCCGAACTCATTCCCGTCCTGCGTGGCCCGGTCTTTGCCGAACCCGGCACCTTTGGTCTGATCAGCCAGCGCTCCCTCTTCGGACGCGGCATCGGTGGCGGCCGCTCCATTGAACTCAACGTGTCAGGCGACAAGCTCGAAGATATTCTGGCAGTTGCTTTGCGCCTCACTGGTCGCATTGTCCGCGAGTTTCCACGCAACAAGGGCAATCAATTCCGGCCTCAGCCCGGACTGGAGCTCGGTGCACCGGAACTGCGCGCCATTCCGGATCGCGTCCGCCTGGCAGATGCCGGCGTTGGCGCCCAGGCACTCGCGTTATCGCTCGACGCCTACAACGATGGCGTCCGCGTCAAGGAGATCACCATCGGTACCGACCGTGTTGATCTCATGCTCAAGGGCAAGGCAACCTTTGCGCAGGACCGCAAAACGCAGGACATCTCTGCTTATCCTGTTGTGGCACCAAACGGACGCATTATTCCAATCTCCGCCCTCGCTGACGTAAAACTCACAGCAGGTCCCGTTGAAATCCGCCACCGTGAACGCCTGCGCACAATCACCTTGCAGGTCCGGCCAAGTGACGCGCTTGCGCTCGAGTCTGCTGTCGAGATCATGCAGGACAAAGTAATTAAGCCCGTCAAGGATGGCGGCCTGCCACCGGGTGTACGCTTGTCAATGACTGGCGCCGCGGACCAACTGTCGAAAACCTGGGAAGCTTTACGCGTGAACTTGATTCTCGCGCTGATTATCGTCTTCCTCGTAATGGCTGTCTTGTTTGAGAGCTTTGTCCTGCCGCTTGTGATCTTGATTTCTGTGCCAGTGGCAGGTGCTGGCGGCGTCGCTGGTCTGGCGATTTTGAACCTCTATCAAACCCAGCCACTCGACATGCTGACGCTGCTCGGTTTCGTCATCCTGATCGGCATTGTCGTCAACAACGCAATTCTTCTGGTGCACCAGTCACAGCATCACCTGATTCATGACGGCATGGACGTCAAAGATGCGATTATGGAAGCGACCCGCAACCGCATCCGACCAATTTTCATGAGCACACTCACTAGTGTTTTTGGCATGCTACCATTGGTTATCTTCCCTGGCGCGGGATCAGAGCTCTATCGTGGTCTCGGCTCGGTTGTTCTCGGTGGCCTGTCGCTGTCAGCAATCCTGACACTGCTTCTGGTACCACCGCTGCTGCGTCTTACTTTGCGGGCGCCCAAACCTGCAGCATCACCGGTCGCAGCACCAGCTGAATAGCAAGCGAACCTAACTGTATCGACAGAAGGGCTTCGAGCATGAGCGCGAACTCACGCTTCATCACACGCAGGAACCTGATTGCAACTGCCGCGACATCTCTGGTGATGGCTCAACCATTGATCAGTTTCGGTGCAGCTGCAGCGACACGGCACCAGCCAACGCCGAAGCAAACCAAAGGCCCGTTCTATCCGACACAATGGGAAGGCGATATTGACAATGACCTTGTGATTGTAACTGGTGTCGATACCCAGGCGATGGGCAAGGTCCTGCATATTCAGGGACAGGTCCTTGATGTCCGCGGCGCTCGCCTTCCCAATACGATCATCGAGATCTGGCAGGTCGACAATAACGGCGTCTACCTGCATCCAGAAGATAATCGTGGCAGCAGACGTGTCGAGAAAGGCTTCCAAGGCCGTGGCCGTACACAAACTGACCGCGACGGCCGATACTCATTCCGGACCATTCGGCCGGTCGCATATCCAGGGCGCACGCCGCACATCCATTTTCTTGTCAAGGCGCCCGGTCGGCGTGCGCTCACCACGCAGCTCTATTTCAAGGGCGAAACCAAGAACAAAACCGACTGGCTATTCAGAAATGCCGGCAACGCCGAAACGCGCGCTAAACTCATAACCGATCCACAGCCTTATGATCAGGTCGAGGCCGGCGCCGAGATCGGCAATTTTGACATTGTTCTTGCCTGACGAACCGGAGGAAAACCGTGTCCTACCGAGCGGCATTAAGTGCCTTCTGTCTCGTATGCGCGCTTTCGACAATCGCATACGCGCAGGAGCAGATTTCGCCGACTGCGATCCTCACTGAGATCTACAATTCTGAGGCGCCACCGAAGCAACGCTTCACTGATCAGTTCCTACAGAAGATTCCGTTGGAGACACTGTCTTCAGCGATAGCAGGTGTCCGTGCAAAGTATGGCCAGGCAATCCGTGCCGAGGGTGAAAGCGGCTCCTATCACATCATCACCGAGAAATTTCGTGTGCCGGCAACGATGGCCCTCAACGCACAAGGCCAGATCACATCACTCTTCATCCGGCCGGGATTTGCCCGCATCACCAGTTCAAAAGAGCTGTTGGAGCAACTCAAACAATTCCCCGGCACAACGGCGCTGCTACTCACGAAGAATGACGGGACGGTGCTGGCGCATAACGGCGATAAGGACCTAGCCGTCGGCTCGGCCTTCAAGCTCGCCGTGCTTGTCGCGCTACAAGAGGCCATTGAGGCGGGAACGGCAAAGTGGTCCGACGTCATTGAGTTGACAGAACGGCACATTTCCTTGCCATCGGGCATTCTACAGGACATGCCGATCGGCGCCCCACTCACATTGCACACGTTGGCATCTCTCATGATCGCGCGAAGCGACAACACCGCCACCGACATGTTGATGCATCATCTCGGACGGCAGAAGGTCGAGGCAGTTTCCGGCTTGACGCCTATGCTCACCACCCGTGAGATGTTTCAACTGAAGGCCGACCCGGTTCTCTACAACAACTATGTCAGGCTGAACGTCGAGGATCGCCGCGCATTCCTTGAGGACCTCGCCAGTGCCCGCCTGCCTGATGCCGGCAAAGTCACTGCACCGCTGCGCCAACTGGACGAATGGTACATACCCCTCGAAAAGATCTGCAACTGGCTTGCCCGGGTGCAGAAGCTCGATCTGATGCTGATTAACCCGGGACTTGCAGTCAAATCTGACTGGCGGCGCGTTGCCTACAAAGGTGGTTCCAACGTTGGCGTGCTCAACTACTCAACCTGGTTCGAGGACAAAGCCGGCGATCGCTACTGTCTGGCCGCGAGCTGGAATACAACCGAAACACTTCAGCAAGAGAAGCTGACCAGCATCTATACCGGCTTGATCGAGCTCATTCGGCGCAAGCAGGTTCAATAATCTGCGCGCGCGCATTTCCGTTCGCTACAAGCTTCGCAGCACCGGCACCGGCTTGGCCGCCAGCACCCGCCATGTCCCGAACATGCCAAAGGCGAGGATCAGGAACACCGACACGCCGAGCGCGCCAGCAACCGCGACCCAGGAGAAGATAAACGTCCCCTCAAGTACGAACGTAACAACCAGCCAGGCCGCTAAAGAGCCAACCAGAAGCGCAACTGCCGCAGTGAGAAATGCCAGCAAACCATATTCGGCAAGGTGCGAAATCAAGAGTTTGCGTCGTGTCGCGCCAATACACTTGAGAACCACCGCCTGCAAAATCCGACGCCGTTGTGCCGTTGCCAACGCACCGGCAAGCACCAGAGCGCCTGCAAGGAGCGTAATACTGGCGGCCACCCGAACCGCGATCATTACGCGGCCAAATACGTCAGCGAAGGCGTTGATCGCATCCTTCACACGGATCATCGAGACGTTCGGCAATGCCTTGCCAACGGCACGCGCAACCTTCGCTTCGTTTTCCGCAGACGTCCCCTTGGGCAGCTTGACTGTCGCCAGCAGGTTGTGAGGGGCCTCGCGCAGCGTGTTCGGTGAGAAAATCATGACGAAGTTGATCGCCAGGCTCTCCCACTCGATCTCTCGCAAGCTTGAAATCCGAGCAGTGATGTTGCGACCGAGAATGTTCACCGTGATCGTATCACCGACCTTGAGACCCATTTCCTCGGCCAAGTCGGCAACGAAGGAGACCAGCGGCTCTCCGTTGTAGTCTTTGTCCCACCATTGGCCGGCGACAACTTTGGAGCCCTTCGGGATCTCCTCAGAATAGGTCAGGCCACGGTCACCATTGAGAACCCACTTTGCTTCTGGCCGAACCTTCGCTTCATCTGCCGCAATGCCTTTGATCTTGATAATCCGGCCCCGCAGCATTGGCGCTGTTTCAATGGACGTGTTGGGAACGTTACCCAAGACATTCTTCTCGAACGTCGCGCGATCCTGCTTGGCAATATCAACCGCGAAATAGTCGGGACTGTTTTGCGGCATCCGCCCGCGCAGCTCATCGATCAGTGATGCATCAACCAAAGCAACCGCAACGAGCAACGACAGACCTGCCCCCAATGACAGAACTACAGCGCGCGTTAATCCACCGGGTGCCGCCAGACCGACCATCGCCAACGCGAGTTCAGGCCGCCGCGGTCGCGGCATGCGTCGCGCTATGAGCGTCACGCTCCAGCCAATAAGCCAGAACAACAAAAGGATGGTTGCTGCACCGCCCAGGAACCCGAGCGAAAGACGCATGTTGCCGGACGCCCAGATCGTAAAACCAATCAGCAATGCAGCGGCGATCCCAGTAAGAACCATGACTTTCGTTGACGGCAAGCTTTCACCACCGCCAACTTCATCGCGGAAGAGTGCTGCCGGTCGAATCCGCTCTGTCTGGCCCAGTGGCCACAGCACGAAGAACAGTGCGACCAACAAACCATAAGCTGACCCTATGGCGACGTTGCTCCAGGAAATTGCCCCGCCGACCGAGATCGGCAAGGCCTCACCCAAGGTCTGACCCAATAACCAGGGCACCACACTTCCAATCGTCACGCCGATCAGCGTTCCAAGGAAGGCAATGATCATGACTTGGACCAGATAGATGCCGAACACCAAGTTGCCTGCTGCACCGACGCTCTTGTAAGTCGCAACAACCTTGCGACGACGTTCAATGAAGGTCTGGACGGCATTGGCCACACCGACGCCGCCAATCAGCAATGCAGCCAGACCCAAGAGAGTGAGAAACTCCCGCAGGCGTGTCAGCACGCGCGTAACCGACGGTGATGGATCACGCCTGTCGCGCACAATGAAACCGGCCTCCGGCAGTTGCGTCTTGACCGAGCCACGCAACCGCTCGACAGTCTCCAATGGCCGTGCATTACCTTCCGGCGACAGCACCGCATAGCGCCAGTTTATCAACGTCCCTGGCTTGACCAGCTCTGTCGCTGCCAGCGCCTCATGTGAAAGAATAATCCGCGGACCAAACGCCAGGCGCGCGCTGATCTTGTCGGGCTCATTTTCGATGACGCCGGTTATCGGCACGAGACCGCTACCAAGCTTGATCTTGTCTCCGACCTTGAGACCAAGGCGATCGAGCAGGCTTTGCGCGACGACCGCACCTTTGTCCTGCCGCACGGCCTTTTCGAAACTGGCGCCACCAACAAGCGTCATGTCGCCGAGCAATGGATACGCCAGTCCGACCGCCTTGATCTCAACCAACGACTGGTCTGATCCATCCGGCAAGCGCGCCATCGAACGCATGGTCGCCGTCTCAGCGACGCTGCCGAGCTGACGCATCTGCGCCAGTTCTTGCTGATTGGCGCGCTTGTGGACCCGGCGCAGAGTGATATCACCGCCAAGCAACGTGCGCCCTTGATCGGCAAAGCCATTGAGCAAGGAATCCGTGAGGGCACCAACGCCAGTGATCACGGCAACGCCCAGCGCAATACAGGCGATGAAAACGCCGAACCCGCCTACGCCAGCTCGTAACTCTCGCAATGCAAAGGTAAGCATGAGCTTTAGGCTACCGCCACCTGCCGCTGCGGACGGTCGGCCGGCACTCGCATCAATCGCGTCGGCGGCACTCATTGGGCCGCTCCTGCTAACTGCTTCTCGGCAATTCGGCCGTCCGCCATGCGGATCACGTCATCACACTGGGCTGCAAGCGACTCATCGTGCGTGACAAGGATCAACGTTGCCGACTCGCGCTTCTGCAATCGAAACAGCAACTCAACGACATGTGAGCCGGTAGCATTGTCCAGGTTCCCGGTCGGCTCATCAGCCAGCAACAGTCGTGGTCTTGGTGCCAACGCCCGAGCCAACGCAACGCGTTGTTGTTCGCCGCCTGAGAGCTGTGCCGGATAATGATGCAGACGATCCCCGAGGCCGACATCGCTCAACAGTTCGCGGGCCTTTGCGCTGCCGTCGGACCGGCCGGTCAGCTCAAGCGGAAGAGCGACGTTCTCAAATGCGGTCATCGTCGGAATGAGATGAAATGACTGAAACACAATGCCAATGTTGCGGCCGCGCACATCCGCGAGTTGGTCTTCGCTGAGCTTCGTGAAATCATGTCCGGCCACCTGCACGTGACCACGGGTTGCGCGCTCCAGCCCTCCAATAATCATCAACAGCGAGGTTTTGCCCGAACCGGAAGGTCCCACAATCGCGAGTGATCGCCCGCCAGGAACTGCGAGATCAATGCCGCGAAGAATATCGACAGGTCCAGCCTTACTGGGCAGCGTCAACTCCAGGTTCTCGAGCTCAACAACAGGAGGCTGCATGGTGACCCTTTGATCCATAAGAAGTCCTTATCTCGAGAGTTGACACGTAAACTGTTGGACGTCACCTCTGGTCCAACAATATAGAACGCGTCGTAGTGCAACCAAGGTTTGCCATTAAATCAACTATTCGAACCCAGACGGAAAGTGCCTGAGACAGTCATGATGTCCATTACGCCAACCAGAAGCATTCAGACCAGAACGTATTGGCACGCACTTGTGTCACTTTTCGTTTGTGCAATACATTTAACGTTGGGTGCGGCGGTTTCCGTCGCCTCGGAGACAAAACCAATCCACATTGTAGCTTTCGGCGACAGCCTCACCGCCGGATACCAGTTGCCGCCGGCAGATGCCTTCCCCGTAAAGCTTGAACGCGCGCTTAAGGCGCGCGGACACAACGTGAAAATCTCCAACGCAGGCGTATCCGGTGACACGACACGCGGCGGCCTGGAGCGTTTCGACTGGGCCGTACCACAAGACACAGACGCGGTAATCCTTGAACTCGGAGCCAACGATGCTCTGCGCGGCATTGCGCCGGAAGTCACAAAACAGAACCTCACTGGCATCCTCAAGAAACTGGACGCTAAAAAGGTTCCGGTTCTGTTAGCCGGCATGCGCGCACTGGCCAACTGGGGCGAGGAATATGCTCAGAAGTTCAACACAATCTACCCAGACTTGGCAAAGGCTCACAACGCTATCCTGTACCCCTTCTTCATGGAAGGCGTCATTGATAAGCCAGAGCTCAAGCTATCGGATGCACTTCATCCGAACACCAAAGGCGTGGAACTCATCGTCCAACAGATCCTGCCTGATGTCGAAAAACTGATTGCCCGGGTCAAGCAACAGCGCACGCAGTAATCGACGCCCTCGCGCGTCAAACGTCTCGGACTACTAAGCTGACGATACTTGCCTACGGCGACAACGTTGCTGGCGGTGGCGGCGCATCTGGATCATCATCGCCAACCAGTTCTGCGGCACCATCACGGCCATAGATGTCAGGTCGGAACTCGATCCGGCCATCATCCTCGACCCAGGACGTGATGTACGAGAAGTGCACCGCCATCGGGCGAGTCAGTTTGACATCGAACTCCTTTGGCCGCTTTTCGCGCAGATCGAGAGGATCGGTTGTATCCAAAATACGGTTGATAGCATCTGGATCATTGAGGCCGGGTTCGTGCTTGGCAATCCACGACACCAGATCCATGACATTCTCAACCCGCACGCAACCCGCGCTGAAGGCACGATGGCGCTGTTTGAACAGCGGCTTCATCGGCGTGTCGTGCATGTAGACGATGTCTTTGTTGGGCATGTTGATGCGGACCAGCCCAAGTGCATTCCACGGACCGGGGTCTTGCCGGAACTTGATCTTTCGTGCGTCAGCCGTACGCCAATCAACGTTCTGCGTATCGATTTCGGGACCGCCGTAGAAGCCCTTTGCAGCGCGGATGCGCTCTTTATCAAGATAGTCGGGTTCGCGCACGAGTCGCGGAATAAGATCGAGATGTGCAACGCTGTCCGGTACGTGCCAGTAGGGGAAAAAATTCAGCCCCTTGATTGTCGCTTCGATTGACGGGGTCTGACGATCCGGCTTGCCAACGATGACACGGTGGCGCTTGCGAACTTCGAACTGCTCAACGGCTTCAAGCTGGAAACCTGCCACGTTAACCAGCACGTAGCGATCCTGATTGCCACCCTCCATCAGCGCGGCGATCCGCCTGCGGTTCAACATCAACTGTTTCAGACGAGCTTCCGCCGTCACAGCCAGCTGTGCCCTGGTCGGCCTGTCCAAACGTCCTGAGACACGCAGTCCATGACGCTTCTGGAAATTCTTGACGCCGAAAACAAGCCAGTCATCGAAATTGAAGCTGCCGGAATAATACTGTGCACCGCGCGCAGGAATATCGCCGGTGATAATGAGTTGACGGCGAATCGCCGGGATCGCTTCATTGTCGTCGCCTGGGCGAATAAGACGGATGGTTTTCGTCTTCGGCCAGCCGCCCTTCTGGACAACCTTCTGATAGTGAGCAATCGCGCGATCCATGCGTTCCAGCATTTCATCGCTGCGCAGTGGCACCGGACCTTGTCGCAGGTCATTCAGCTTCTGAGCCGATTGCCTGGCCCGCCGTGCGGCGCGCTTCTCTTTCTTGCCCTTATTGAAGACTTCGTCCCAGAAGCTGGTCTCTTGAGCCAGAGCCGAACGAGCGCCAACTACGCCGGCCACAGACCCGGACAGAACACCCAAGGCCTTGCGCCGGCTCAGCAGCGTCGGTTGCGGTTTAGAATTGCCGTTCAACTTGTCAGTTCGCTTCGACATTCGTTTCTCGCGTCCCTCAGACAGCTTGAATAGCCTGGCACCTAAGCTTGTTGCCTCGACAAGTCCACCTCTCGCAACCGCCTGAACGCGGTCGGATTTCGCTAAACGCTTATTCGCCCCTAGATACCGTGACTTGCTAACTCAAGCCACCCGATTGTCAATCAACAGCATGTGAGCGTTGGAGTTTTGCAACTGATAAGCAGCTCCCCGCGGCAAGTTTGTGGCATCACATTCAACTCGTTACACTATCGGTCCTGCATAAAATTCGGAATTCGTCGAGAAAAGGTCCGTGAAATGAGCGAACAGCCTGTAAAATGGGCGGTCGATGACCGCGGTGTTGCAACTGTGACACTTAATCGTCCGGAACGAAACAACGCCTACAACGCCGAGCTGATTGCTGGATTACACGCGGCGATGGACGATATTTGTGCAACGGACAACGCGCGGGTCGTGGTTCTCAAAGGCAATGGGCGGCACTTCCAGGCTGGCGCGGATCTGATCTGGATTAACCAAGTTCGAACCGGCTCGGCTCAGGACAATATCGACGCCTCCGGTTCAACGGCCCATGCCATCGACCGCCTCAATCGCCTGCCTCTGCCAACGGTTGCACTTGTCCACGGATTCTGCGTCGGAGGTGGAACAGGCATCATCGCGGCTTGCGATGTGGTAATCGCCGCCGAGACCGCAAAGTTCGCCATTTCAGAGGTCCGGTGGGGTCTGACCGCATCAATCATCTTTCCACAACTCAACGACGCCATCGGTGTCCGCCAGCTCCGACGCTACGGCCTCACCGGGGAACGCTTCGACGCCGCTGAAGCGCGACGCATCGGTCTTGTGCATCAGGTTGTTGCTGATGACCAGTTGCAGGAAGAGGGAGGGCGGATCGTTTCCGCACTGTTGGAGAATGCACCAATCGGCATTGCTGAGACCAAGCAAATTGCCTTGGCCCACGCGTTCGGGGATCTTTCGCCTGGCGATATGAACTGCCTGATTGCCAACCACGCCGCGAAACGTCAGACAGACGAAGCCAAAGAAGGTTTGGCATCGTTTGCTGAGAAGCGTTCTGCCAATTGGTAAGTCGAAGTCTTTCGAGATCGGTCGCAGCCCAATCAATGCCGCTGCGACCGCGGTCAGCGCTCAGGTCTCGTCAGGTGATCACGGTTGGTATCCGCCGGTCGGCAATCAGTACGGATTGCCCGGGCGCCTGATGTGACGACCGCGCCGCGGGCGGTACGCCGGGGTGCGGTGGTACGCGTTGACCGTATACCTGACGGCTCGGAGTCGCGGTCGATATGATCGATGAACGACACTGTTCGATCCGCGCGCGACTTTCCGCACTTTCTGTCGTGCACGGCCCGTCACCACAATGCGCGTCCTCTTCATGCCGTGGCGACGCACCAGATTGTAGAACGTTCGCGCGTTTGACGTCCGCAAGCGAATGCACCCGTGCGACGCAGGACGGCCCAATCGGCTCACAGCCGTTGTGCCATGCGTTGCAATTCCCTGATTGAAGAAAACCGAGCACGGCATCGGCGCCATATTGTATTTGCGTGAATGCCAGTTCTTTGCCATCCAGCCCGGACGGAAGCTGCCGCGTGGAGTCTCAAAACCACGCCGGCCCGATGAGATTGACCAGCGGTACAGACGCTTGCCGTTCGCGAAGACTGTCATGCGTTGCCGCGACAGGTCAATCGTTGCCTTCAACGTGGTTCGAGGTGGCTGCGGTTTAATGGTAACAGCAGTCGTTCTCAATGTTGACTTGGCAACCGTCGTGCGACCGGTCTTCGCGACACTCTCCGGACTAATCGCCGGCATCGCCGTTACCATGCCCGGCATGGCAACAACAGCAACAGCCAGCGCAAAGCCGGTCAATTGTTTACGCATGATTTACTCCACGCCTACTCGCCCTGTTCGACATCGCCGCTGCATGACGCGCATCTTGTTTTGTTTTCAGCGCGCAGCGTATCGATGCCGATTGAGTTGCACTGGCACTCAGCGCAACCCAGCAGACATGTTCTCACAATGCGGTTATCAAATTCAGTACGTGACGACGATCCGTGTCCGTCGCGGCCCATGGCGTCGAACCAGATTAAACAACCGCGCAGCATTTCCGCGCGCCAAACGCACGCAACCGTGCGAGGCCGGACGGCCAAGCTGGCGAACATAGTTGGAACCGTGAATCGCCACGCCGCCGATAAAGAAGATCGAATGTGGCATCGGCGACCAGTTGTACTTTCGCGAATGCCAGCTACGCTCCAGGCGCGTTGGACGGAAAGACCCGGTCGGTGTGCGATAGCCACGCTTACCAGTCGACACTTTCCAGACATGCCGCAAGCCGCCGTTGACATAGACGTGCATTCTCTGTGAGCTGATATCGACCTTCACACGCACGGTCGCCTGCGCCGCGGTTATACCCATCATTGTCAGCGATGCCAGGGCAGCGATCGCCGTCGACCAAATACGCAACATTTCAAACTCCTTGTGGTCCAACAGCCCGACTCGACGAGTACGAGACGCATACTCACCGGTCGTTAACCATGATTATGAGCGCTAGCGTGAACGCATCACAAGCGCCCGCTCTCCCATAGGTCGTCAAATGCGTGGGATCGGTTCGATTTTCCGGACTGCTGTGGTGCCAAGGCCGCAATGGAGAACCGGCTGGATCGCAATCAGACGTCTGCTCAACGCCCGACTTTGACTTTCTCGTAAGACGCAAGCGCGCGTTGACGAGCCATGGCGTGATCGACAATAGGCTCGGGATAGGTTTGCCCCAGCACGATATCGCAACTGCGTAATTCTAGCTCGGGACACGTCCAAGGTGCATGAAGATAACGGTTCGGAAGGTCAGCTATTTCCGGCACCCATCGCCTGACGTAGACGCCATCGGGATCGAATTTCTCGCCCTGTGTGATGGGATTGAAAATGCGGAAATACGGCGCCGCGTCCGCTCCGCTACCGGCGACCCACTGCCAACTTGCAGCGTTGGACGCCAGATCGGCATCGACGAGGCAATCCCAGAACCAGGCTTCACCCGCCTGCCATGGTTGCAGGAGATGCTTGGTGAGAAACGACGCCACAATCATCCGCACCCGGTTATGCATCCAGCCCGTATGCCAAAGCTCACGCATGCCGGCATCGACAATCGGGTAACCAGTTTGTCCCCTCTGCCAGGCTTCGCAAATCTCAGAGTTGTCCTGCCAGGGAAACGCATTGAAGTTATCGCGAAACGCCGTGTCCGGCAGGTTCGGCCAATGATAGAGAAGATGGTAGGAAAAATCGCGCCAGACGAGTTCCTTGCGGAAGACTTCGAGATCGGCCTCGGCTTGAGGCCGCTTGGCCGCCTCCATGACGGCTGCATGCCAACATACCGCGGGACTGATCTCGCCAAAGCGAAGATGCGGCGACAGGCGAGACGTGGCTGGCAGGTCCGGCCGGTCGCGCTGTTCTGCGTAGGCGAAACCGTCATCGCTGAGAAACGTCCCTAGTCTCTGCCGGGCAGCCTCTTCACCGGCCACCCAACTTTCACGCAGACCACCAGCCCAATCCGGTCGGCTTGGCAACAACGCCCAGGCGTCCAGCTCATCACTTTCGACACCATCGGTAGCAACCTTGATGTCTGCCGGAATGTCGACGGGACTGCGGACATCTTGCTGCGATAGCGCACGCCAGAACGGCGTATAGACCTTGAATGGCTGGCCAGCCTTTGTCGTCAGTTGATCCGGGTCATGCAGCAGGCTGCCGCCATAACGCTTCAACGGAACATCACGCTCACTCAGCACTGAATGGAGCGATCTCTCAAGCTCACCCGCCCACGGCTCATAGGCACGACTGCAATAGACGCCGCTGGCACCGACCTCGTCAGCCATTTCCTGCAGTATGATCAACGGATCGCCCTGCCGCAGAACAAGCTTGCCGCCGCGCTCTTGCCAAGCTGCCTGAAGCTTTTGCAGGCTGTGATGCAACCACCATTGCGATGCACCG
Source organism: Hyphomicrobiaceae bacterium (assembly GCA_965247245.1). Classification (GTDB taxonomy): domain Bacteria; phylum Pseudomonadota; class Alphaproteobacteria; order Rhizobiales; family Hyphomicrobiaceae; genus Tectiglobus. Next base: position 1,669,164 of record CBDFGV010000003.1, read on the forward strand.
CCGAGCTTACGCTGCCCAGGCCATTGGGTGTCCAGGATGTAAACAGGAAGAATGGCCTGACCGGTGGCGCAGGCAGCCGCCAGCGATGGCAGGTCCCTTAATCGTAGATCATTCCGGTACCAGAGGATGATTGGCCCAGCCGCCATGCCGCCCTACAATCTTGTCGCTGTCGTTCTTATCGCTGTCGTTGACTATCTTACGTCAGCCCGCGCCATCAGATCACCACGCAGCCCAGGTGACCACGGCTCATCGAACCATATCGATTAGTTGCCGAACAGCGTATCGAACAATGTCTTTGGTTTCCGTCTGCGGCGCCGAGCCCGTCGCTTGCGTCTCGGACGAGCACGTTCCGCATTGTTCGCCCAAGGCGCCCAGAACGGTGTCCCACTATCATCAACCCGCCGGCGGCGAGCCCGCGCACGTGATCTTGGCGCCACCCCGGTGATCGACTCCTGCCGTGGCAACACTCCGTAGATATGTTTCGACGTCAACCCATCGATGCTAGCAACAGTGACTTCCGCCTCGGTCCACGTCCAATTGGACTTTTGCTTGCCTCGGCGATCGGGCACCAAATCCAAAACTTCATTCCGGGACATGTTGATAAGAGCAACGTACTCAACGTCCACCTCACCAGATCGTCCCTTGGTCTTACCCACCGAGAACCGCAACAATCCTACCTGCCTGGGCGGTTCGCCACGCTCTTCCCACTCCACAATCCGTGGCTGGCCCTGGCTCATCATCTCAAGCGGCACGCGTAGGCCACTGAGATCCTGATGCGTCGCGTAGAATTTCTGGCGATCCAAAATGATGCGCCACGGACCGAACGACAGATCTTCAAGAACGCGCGCCTGATTGGGAACCGGTTGACCGAGACGGGCGAGGCCATACTCAGCTGTTTTCAGCGTTGGGTCGAGCGCCAGTGCCGCCCCGAAACTTTCAATCGCTGACTGCGTCTCGGCAAGCGCCTCTTCGATTTCGCCTTTTGCCCAAAGTACCTTGGCATTCTTAGGCGCAAGCCCCATGGCTTTGCTGATCTCTTGCGCACCAAGCTCAGGCTGGCCCTGCTTCTTGTACATCAACGCACGATAGGCAAACGACAAGCCAGCGCGCGGTTCAATCTCTAGCGCACGCGCAATGTCCTGCTCTGCCAGATCGAAAGCATCGAGAAGGACGTAGGCGTGACCCCGTTCCCGGTAGGCAGTTGCTGACTGCGGTCGTAGCTCAATCACCTTGGTAAAATCATTGACCGCAGCTTCGACCTTTCGGGTCTCAAGATACGCGCGGCCGCGCGCCAGATAGGCACCGACCACTGATGGATCAAATGCAATTGCCCGGCTGAGATCCTCCGCAGCTTTCTCATAATCCCCGAGATCGGCATGAGCCTGCCCACGCAAGCGGAACCCCAGCGCGAAGCGTGGGTCATTCAGCAAGGCCTTGTTGAGATCCCGCATCGCCGCATAGGGACGCCCGCGAGCCAGATTGATCCGCGCCCGACCGGCCAGCGGCGGCGCCTGAGAGGGCGCCAGCTTGACGGCCTGGGTGTAGTCTTCTGCAGCAATGCTGAACTGGCGCTTTTTGACGAACGCCGCGGCACGATTGTTGTAAGCCGCGATGTACCCCGGCCCCAAAACAATGGCGCGGTTGAAATCCTTCAAAGCTTCATCTGACAGCCCGAGCGAAAGCAGAAGGCTGCCACGGTTGTTATAGGCGGCCGCATATTCCGGGAACAGGCGAATGCCCTGATTGAAATCCTCCAACGCCTTTTTGGTCTTGCCGGTGCGCATGTGGACAACACCGCGGTCCGTCAGGATGACACCCTTCCGGTCATTGGTCAGCTGATCGTCGAGCAAAGCCTCGGTGTAAAGCTCGATCGCGACTTGGAACTGACCCTTGTTGAATGCAAGCCCCGCCTTCGTTGCCTTGACCAGGCCCGGCATTTCATCAGCCGCCTGCACGGTTGCTAACAGCGGGAAAGCCCAAAGCAGTATGGCGAAGAGTAAGTGGCGCATATTTCAAACCAATGGCATCAAGCCCGAACCGCATTGCGCCCGAAGGACCGCCAAGCCGGCGACTCAGGCGCTGTTTGGTCGACTATAGCATCTAAGCCACACGATCGGTGTCCATTCTAAGGCACAATCCCCGATCAAGCGCCGCTCGCGACCAGGCTCGCAATGGCATCGCCCAATTCCTGCGTGTTTGCCTTGCCGCCCATGTCAGCGGTCAAAGCCGTGCGATCCTTGATAACATGCTCAATTGCATCAACAATTGCCTTCGCCGCCTGTGGATGCCCCAGGTGCTCCAACATCATGGCACCGGACCAAATCTGCCCGATCGGATTGGAGATGTTCTGACCGGCAATGTCCGGCGCGCTGCCGTGCACCGGTTCAAACATCGACGGATAGTCTTTTTCGGGGTTGATGTTGCCGCCCGGAGCGATGGCAATCGTACCAGTCGTTGCAGGGCCAAGATCGGATAGGATATCGCCGAACAGGTTGGAGCCGACAATTACATCGAACCAATCCGGATTGCGGACCAGATGCGCTGTCAGAATATCGATATGATACTGCTCGGTCTTAAAGTCCGGGTATTCCTTGCCAATTGCTTCGAAGCGCTCATCCCAGTACGGCATTGAAATCGAAATGCCGTTCGACTTGGTCGCGGACGTGACAGATTTCTTGCCTTCGGATTTGGCGAGCTCGAAAGCGTAGCGCATCACGCGATCGCACCCCTTGCGCGTGAAAATGGCCTGCTGCACCGCCATCTCCAGATCTGTACCTTCGAACTGGCGCCCACCAACGGACGAATACTCGCCCTCGTTGTTCTCGCGCACGATCCAGTAATCGATATCGCCAGGTTCACGTCCAGCCAGTGGGCAGGGAAGCCCCTCGAAGAGACGGACAGGGCGCAAATTGATGTACTGCTGGAACTCCCGTCGGATAGGGATCAACAACCCCCACAGCGAAACGTGATCGGGCACGCCAGGAAAACCAACCGCACCCAGGAACACGGCATCGCTATCGCGGATCTGGTCGAGGCCATCCTCCGGCATCATCGCGCCGGTCTTGTGGAAGCGCTCACAGCTCCAATCGTAGTCGGTAAACTTGAAGGCCAGATCAAACCGCCGGGCTGCTGCCTCGAGCACCTTGATGCCTTCCGGCACGACCTCATGTCCGATGCCATCACCGGGGATCACTGCGATCTTCATCTCGTTGGATTTGCTTGCCTCAGCCACGGCGTTATCTCCCCAATGTTTGTCGTTCTCAGCAGCGGTTCATCTTCGACTTTGTGACGGTCTTAGAAGCGCACGCCACGATTGTCACCCTGCGCAGACGCAATATCGCGTAGAAGTTCCTGCAGAACCCGGGGCACCGTTTCCGGAATGTCTTCGGCAATCAGCCCAGGGCCGAAAAGCGTCGCGCACGCACCATGCAGCCAGACCGCCGAGCAGGCGCTCTCCCATGCAGGCATCTGCTGCGCCAGGAGCCCGGTGATAAACCCGGCTAGCACGTCTCCGGAACCAGCGGTTGCCAGCCATGGCGGAGCATTGGCATTGATCGCAACGCGCCCGTCTGGCGCGGCGATTACCGTGTCAGGTCCCTTCAGCACAACAATTGCTCCGCTTTGCGCAGCCGCATCCCGAACACGCTCAAGCCGCGGACGATCGTCTCGCCCAAACAGCCGGGCGAATTCACCTTCATGGGGCGTCAGCACAACGCTGCGTTCCGGGAGAACTTGAATGGCGGCGAAGAGTTCCGCGTTCCGGCCTTCAAAGACTGTCAATGCATCGGCATCGAGGATCGTTGCCGCGCCGGATGCCAAGACATCCCAAACCCGTCCCCTTGTCCTATCATTCATGCCCGCACCCGGACCGATCAAAACAGCATTGAAACGTTTGTCTTCGAGGAGATCCGCAATCTCGCGTTCTTTGGAAAGCTTCGCATTCATGATCGCCGTCAACTGCGTGGCATTGACGAGTGCAGCATTGGCCGGGCTCGCGACCGTGACAAGTCCTGCACCGATCCGAAGCGCACCTCTTGCCCCAAGCCGTGCTGCTCCGCTCGACAACGCCGGGCCGGACACCACAACGGCGTGGCCACGCGCATACTTGTGGCCGTCCGCCCTAGGAACGGGCCAATGTTCGGACCAAAGCGCCGGCGTGTTGTGGAATGTCAGAGGAGCAATGTCGTCGAGCACGGTGGCCGGAATTCCGATATCCGCCAGCTCCGTCACACCACAAAGCGCGCGTCCGGGATAGAGCAAATGCCCAGGCTTCAACCGAAAGAACGTAACGGTGCGATCCGCTTGAATTGCCGGCCCAACCGGTCGCCCCGTTGAACCATCAACGCCCGACGGCACATCGATGGCCAAAACCGGTACATTCGCGTCTTGGACAGCTGAAACGATCGCAGCCGCTTCACCGGACAATGCACGCGACAACCCTGCTCCGAAAAGCGCATCAACGATCAGGTCGAACTCTGCCAACGACAAAGATGCGAACGGGACAAGGCCACCATCCCATCGTTCAGCCATAGTTCGGGCATCACCTTTTAGTCGGTCGGCGTCTCCCACTAGTACCACGGAAACGACGAAACCGCGCTGCTTCAACAACCGCGCAACGACAAATCCGTCACCGCCATTGTTTCCGGGTCCGCATAGAACTAGAACGCGTTGCCCCGACACTTTCGCCAGCAATGCCTCTGCCGCGTCAGCGACGGCACGCCCGGCATTCTCCATCAAGGTGAGACTTGCGATTCCGGCGCGCACCGCCGCTTGATCGGCCTCAGCCATTTGCTCGGTTGAAAGCAGTTCAATCGGTTCCATCATCACACAACAACATCGGATTGATCACACGTACGCACTGAGTTCGATCAAGTTCCCATCTGGATCTCGGATGTAGAAAGATCGTATCTCACCCAGGGCTCCGCTCCGTGGACCCGGTCCTTCAATGACGGCAACTTCGCAAGCGCTAAGATGCGCTGCGACGCCATCAATATCGTCAACAAGGAAGCAAACATCTGCAGAGCCAGGCCAAGGTCTTGCCGCCCGTGGAGAAAACTCGCGCCCTGCCTCATGGAGATTGATCTTCTGATCGCCGAACCGCAGGGCGGATCGACCGTTAGGGCCAAAGACGACGTGCTCCATGCCGAGGACCCGCTCGTAGAACTCCACCGACCGTTTGATCGACGCAACCGTCAGAACAAAATGATCAAGCGCAATAACCTTCATCGTCCGCACCCCAGCTTGCCTGCACTTCCAGCCTCAATCGAAACTTACGCCCAAATCCGCCCCGACACGACCACAACCGCATGTGACTAATTTTTGTGCTTAGAGATTATTTTTTAAGCAAAAATGCTAATGGACACCTGCATGTTTTCCAGGCAGAGATGCAAATTATAGAGCGAAATCAAAGTGGTGAATCTTTGGTAACCATTTGGCACGCGCCCTGCTATGGCCATAGCGAAAGCGCCACGACGAGCGCGGGGACGAGCGCAAGTGCGGATCGAAATTCTGGGCGGAAGGACACGCAGCAATGAAAAAGATCGAAGCCATTATCAAGCCTTTCAAGCTCGATGAAGTGAAGGAAGCCCTGCAGGACATTGGTCTCCAGGGCATTACCGTAATTGAAGCCAAGGGCTTCGGCCGCCAGAAGGGCCACACCGAGCTCTACCGCGGTGCAGAATACGTTGTTGACTTCCTACCGAAGGTGAAAGTCGAAGTTGTTCTGGCTGATGATCAGCTGGACAAGGCGGTTGAGGCTATCCAGAACGCTGCGAAGACTGGCCGCATTGGCGACGGCAAGATTTTCATCTCCACAGTCGACGAAGCCATCCGAATTCGTACTGGAGAAACTGGCGCAGAAGCAGTCTAGCACGCAACCAATCTCACCAAAAACCTCAGCGGGTGCGATAGCACGATATCGAACGGCCCGCTGCGCGTTTTCCACCCATCATAAAACGGCGTCAAAACAGGGGAGCTCCCATGACAACACCTGCCGAACTCATGCAGAAACTGAAGGATGAAGACGTCAAGTTCGTCGACTTCCGATTTGCCGACACACGCGGAAAGATGCAGCACGTCACCGCTGACGTGAACAGCCTCGACGAAGGAATGTTCGAAGAAGGTTATGCCTTCGACGGTTCCTCGATTGCCGGTTGGAAAGGCATTGAAGCCTCTGACATGTTGGCAAAGGCTGACCTAGCAACAGCTCACGTCGACCCGTTCTTCGCGCAGAAAACAGTCGCTGTATTCTGTGACATCATGGAGCCGTCAACAGGCGAAGCTTACAACCGCGACCCACGCTCAACAGCCAAGCGGGCGGAAGCCTTCGTGCAGTCCAGCGGCGTTGGCGACACCACATTCTTCGGCCCGGAAGCTGAATTCTTCCTGTTCGACGACGTCAAGTTCCGCGCTGATCCATACGACACCGGCTTCAAGCTCGATAGTTCCGAACTGCCGTCCAACTCAGACCGCGACTACGAGATGGGCAACCTCGGCCACCGTGTCCGCACCAAGGGCGGCTACTTTCCGGTTCCACCAATCGACAGCGCACAGGACATCCGTTCCGAAATGCTTTCTGTCATGGCGGAAATGGGCGTTGAAACGGAAAAGCACCACCACGAAGTGGGCTCGGCACAGCACGAACTCGGCATCAAGTTCCAGACGATGACCAAGATGGCTGACCACCTGCAGATCTATAAGTATGCCATCCACAACGTCGCTCAGGCCTACGGCAAGTCGGCAACCTTCATGCCGAAGCCGGTTTACGGTGACAACGGTTCCGGTATGCACTGCCACCAGTCGATCTGGAAGGGCGGCGAGCCAATGTTTGCTGGCAACCAGTATGCCGACCTGTCAGAAACCTGCCTGTTCTACATCGGTGGTATTCTGAAGCATGCCAAGGCCATCAACGCCTTCGCCAACGCTTCGACCAACTCTTACAAGCGTTTGGTTCCTGGCTATGAAGCTCCGGTTCTGCTGGCTTACTCTGCTCGCAACCGTTCCGCTTCCTGCCGTATTCCTTACACGACATCACCGAAGGCCAAGCGCATCGAGGTCCGCTTCCCTGACCCGACCGCGAACCCATACCTGGCATTCTCTGCCATGCTGATGGCAGGTATGGACGGCATTCAGAACAAGATCCACCCAGGCGACCCAATGGACAAGAACCTGTATGACCTGCCACCGGCAGAGCTTGCAGAGATCCCAACCGTTTGCGGCTCGCTACGTGAAGCCCTCCAGAGCCTCGACTCAGATCGCGCGTTCTTGAAGGCAGGCAACGTATTCTCAGACGACCTGATCGACGCCTACATCGAACTCAAGATGGAAGAAGTTGATCGCACCGACATGACGCCTCACCCAGTTGAGTTCGACATGTACTACTCAGTCTAAGACTTCCTCCTCGTCAGCATCTGCTGACGTGAACAGCACGTACCCTTAGGGCGCCCTCCCGGCGCCCTTTTTTTATTTCGCAGACTTTCGAAGACTTCGAGAGGAATGACTACGGCCGCATATCATAGTTAGTTGGATCATCATCCTCGACAACGATATCCCGCAGTTCTGGTTCGATGGAGAATACCAACTGCGTTAAGCTAACCAAAACCAAGATATGCAAGATTAGAATGTACAAGGCTGCCGCATTGAAGAAAGCTTCGCTCTCCACACCACCTCCGGCAATTGGCTTGACCACAACAATCACTATACCGAATACAAAGTATGCAAGGAGCCAATACGTATCGTGACGCAACTCACTCCGGGTTTGATCTAGAGCGTTTCTTACACCATGGCGCTCTTCTATGCGGTTGAGAGCCAAGTGAATTTGAGCAGCCGAAGCAAGTGTAATTGCTAGGGTAACCCCCAAGACATTAATGAGCTCGTGATTCACAAAAGACTTCAAGAACTCGTTGCTATTGGCAAGCCACTCTGGACGGGCTGCTATTACGGCAATAGCCGTTGCAATGTATGCAAGAAGGCCCGCATATGCCATTGATCTGGTCATCAGAAGCGACCCTCTAGCCAAATTCGCAGCTTCTTCCAGAACTCTAGTTGATCAGATTCTGCATCTAGCGATTCTCTTGCAGCATGCTCTCGCGAGTCATATCGTTCACCGGATTCAGATCGGGCCTTGATATCGCCTGCCCCTCTCTCTGTATACTCAACAATCTCGCGAATATTCTCTTCGTCGACCCCAATATCGGTCTCACTTTGCAGCGTTGCCGCAACACGCTGTACTCGGTTCCTGTCCCTGAGTAATCGAAGTTCTCTAGAGAATGCATCCTTCCCCCCGAACATGTTTGGTGTGGCGACTTCAAAGCTTAGAGAACGGATTCTGAAGCCGTGCACCTCAGCGAATGCCCAAAACGACATCGGTGCCGCTATTGTATAGATCTGAGTCTGAAACGGTGGTGGATCATCTTCAATCTTCATTGCTTTGGCCAGAGACGTCATGATACTGGCGGGTTTTCCAATATCTCTTCGACGCTCGAACGCAATTTTTTGGCCGTCTTTATGCTCTCGGGGATCAAGTATTAGCAGCGCACCACGCCAAGATGGTCGTTCAATGGGATCAAAACCAGCTGAAGGTGGAGTTCGCTCTGCAAGCGTCACTGCTTTGGCAATCCAACCAAACAGCAAGCTGGATGGAAGACCATTCTCGTCAGCATTGATCGGTACGAACAAGAACTCCACACCTCGATGAACAAAACTACGCCTCACCGAGAAGAACACACGCAACCATGCCTCTCTATTGTAGAGCTGCCCATCATCATTTAGTGAGCCAAAACTATCTGGTGCCGATGCTTCGACCATCGAAACACGGAAGTAGTAAAGTAGCACGTGAGCCTCCTCAATCTCCTCACGTGTCACACTATACAAGCACTCCGCCTAATTGTCAGCCAACAGATTTATTGGTTTGCTTACTGGCTGCGTCAAACCCGGATACGACGGCCAAATCGTGCAACAAGGCACATCCGCGATATCTAGCGCCCAGGCTTCATGAGTTAGTCCAGTCCCAAGAGTACGAGAAAGCCACGCATCCTCGAGGCCAACTCTAGCGATCAATCAGGTCATTCAAGCGCTGCTGACGATCAAGCGAGTCCAGACGGCGCAGCTCCTGCACGGCACGGTTCGAAATAAACCGCGTCTGATCCGGGCTACTGTTGAACACCCGCGTTCTCCGACCGCTGGCCTGCCGCACACCGGTTCGACGCTTGGCAAGGCGCCGCTTTCTCAAAGCCTGTCGTGCCCGACGTTTCTTCAGGACGGCAGCCGGTACCGAGCGCACGTCGATGAACGCAATCTTGACCCGATGCGTATCTGTTCGATCAGCACTGAAGTTCGCGCTGGCACTGGCGAGGCGCAGCACCCGATGCTCGAATTTCGACAGCGCCACTGATGGCGTCACTGAGCCAAACGCACGAACCGTGTATTCGAGCTCATCAGAGAACTCGCCAACCTTCTCGTTGTTGCCGACCAAACGCGTATACGTGTGGACCACCTCAGCAAGGCCGATGTTACCCGTAATCGGATGCTTCCAGTTCTTGCCTGGCTTTTCCACGGTGGCGCACGCTTCTTCGCGCCCAACAACGAGGCCCTCGAAGCTATCTCCGATATCGATGACGCGGCGGTTCTGGCGCGACTTGTCCTTGCCTGCCGCAACCGACAGCGAGAACGTGCCATCGGTAAATGGCATTCTGAAGAGTGCATTCCCGGAGGCGTCATTGTTCTCTGAGATCTGGAACGTGAACTTGAAACCTATGCCCGCCCAGCGATACTGATCGATGACCGCCAACGTCACATCATCGACCTGGTCCTCCTCGAGATCAGCGAACTTAAGGCTCCCTGATTTCAATCCAGGCACCAGCGCGCGCGTGCCCGGATCGCTTGATTGGTCAAGCAGGATAAGCAGCTCGGTCGCGATAGCGTCACGCGCCTCACAACGAATTTTTTCAACGATATCAAAGGTTGAGTCGCGTGTAACATCATCGGGCAAGGGATGAATGGAACACCCTGCTAAAGCGACAACAGAAAAAACGGCACACAAAAATCGCAGCACAAACATACGCAGTCCCCACACAGCGACCCGTATTTAGCACACCTTCACGCGGCCCGTATGTGATCAGAGAAGCACTCCACTGCGATTTTTCAGGTTGAGAGCATAGCGGCCTTAAACCAACGCCAGAGCCGCTGGCATCGCGCGATCAACCATAACCGGCAACCCTAAAGGTTGAGGTTAACGAACGGTAAACCGTGCAGCATAGCGCTCGCTTCGTATCCTGCGGTCATGTTTGGCTTAGACAACATCAACCTAGCTTCACTCACACCGTTCCTCGCGGTTGCGATGGGCATTGTGTTGCTTGTCCTATGTTTGCGGTTGCGGCGCGAAACTCGGCAACGCAAATGGCAACGTGAGCTTGCCGAAGAGAACCGCCTTCGCAAACTGTGACGCCGCCTCACCCCAACCAACTTACGCATAGCGCGAGCGCCGTTCTGATTTCGCTTGCCATCTGGCAGGCCTTGCCCAACAGTCCCGCAGCATTTTTTAGTTGATTGATTGGGACACTCACTCCATGCATCGTAATCCCTGGTTCATGCTGGCAATCCTTTTTGTTTGCCGCACCGCAACCGGCTACGTGTTCCAGTCCATCGGCTCATCCGGCCCGGCCATTGCGCTTGCACTCGCCATCGACTTTGCGTTGATCGGCACGCTCATCGGCCTCTTCAAGATGCCCGGCATCATTCTGTCTTTGCCAAGCGGCATGCTTGCGCGCTACTGCAGCGACCGCATGTTGATCGGTGTCGGCCTTGGCGTGATGGCGGCGGGATGTCTGATCACCGGTATTGCCAGCACCTACGAGATTGCGGCCACCGGACGCCTCATCACCGGCATCGGCGCAACGCTGACCAACCTCTATTTTACCAAGGTCACACTCGACTGGTTCTCCGGATCCAAGGGCCTGCCCTTTGCCATGGCCATGCTCGTCAATAGTTGGCCGCTCGGCATCGCGCTTGGCCTCATGACACAGGGCGCGCTGACCATTGCCTGGGGCTGGCAGGGCGCCATGCTGTTCTCCGGAGCGATCGCGTTCCTTGCAACTCTGATCATGTTCGCATTCTACCGCGAGGCACCTAACCGGACGCTGCCACCAGCCGCCGGATTTGACTCCTTGAAAGCGCTGAGCCGCCAGGAATGGATCGCGATGGCTCTGATTGCCAACGTCTGGTCCTTCCTCAATGTCGGCCTGGCCATCGTCTTTGGGTTTGCACCCGCCTTGCTGAACTCAATGGGCTACGACCTATCGACGGCCGGCCAGCTGGTCGGCATCGGCACATGGGTCGGCATTATCGCAATCCCGCTCGGCGGTGCATTCGTCGCTCGGTTTGGCCATGCGCGCCTGTTCATTGCTGCTTGCACCCTCGCCTCCGCCATTGTGTACGCCGCCCTCGCGAACGACCCGACATCACTCACGCTCTATGTCGCCTTCGGGATCGCGGCTTTTGCCGCAGCAGGACCAATCATGGCCCAACTCTCAATCCTTGTGTCGGATGGCAACCGCGCAGCAGGCATGGGCGTATTCTACACCATCTACTATCTCAGCATGGGGTTGATGCCGGCATTGGCTGGCGTCCTCTTTGAGGTCTATGGTCCCCGATCCCCGCTCATCTTTGCAGCCGTCCTGATGATCATGTCGCTCTGCGCGCTGACCACACTCGCTTTCATGGGCAATCAGAAACCGACCGAACAACCGACATAGCGACAGGCGTGAAAGTTCGTGTCACTATTCAAGCGCCAACAAACTTGAGCCACAGGTGACCTATGATTGAAGCCCGCAAGATCGTCACGACAACTGAGCTCGTCCAGTTCGAGCAGAGCCGTAAACTTGCAGAACCTATTACCCGCATGGCAGGGCTCGCCGTCGTCACCAATACCTTTGCCGGTCAGTTCAGCGATGACCTGTCCGCTCTCTTCGAGATTGGCAGTGCTGTCGGTCAGCATCTATCGGGCGCTCTTGCGGCCCAGTTTGACAAGCCAATTGTCTCCTACGGCAAGGCTGCGATTGTCGGTGCGGCCGGTGAAATGGAGCACGGCGGCGCCTGCATTCACCCGATGCTTGGCAAGCCGATGCGCGCGGCCATCGACGGCGGACAGGCCGTCATTCCGTCCAACGTCAAGATCGGCGGCCCGGGCGCATCCATCGATGTGCCCCTGGGCCACAAGGACAATGTCTGGTCGTTTGATCACTTCGACACAATGATGGTAACCGTTCCCGACGCACCACGCCCGGACGAAATTGTCATCATCGTCGCTTTCGCCGACGGCGGCCGTCCATTCCCGCGTTGCGGTTCAGGTCCGCAGTAGGGACAAAGAACACGATCCGCTCGCACTGTCTGCCAGTCACACGCAACACCGATTTTCGTCGGGCGCATGGTAACATCGCCCGATGCGCAAGAGCCTTCGCTTGAACCAATTCCATCGTCGTCGCGACACCTGTCATAGGGAAGCCTGTTGACCTAACAGGCGCATGTGGACGAATGGATCAATGCTATGTTTCAGAGATACTCGGCGTTCGCGGCGATACCCGCGGCCTGCCTGGCCTTTACACCCCCTGTTCATGCAACAGACACGCACCCGGACGCGCAGCTCAATTCGATGAAGTTCGAGACGAAAAGCGCCTACAATCAAGTCATCCGTGTGCAATCAACCGACAAGATAAAATGGAACAAAATCAAATCGGGCTCGGTTCAATTCTGGGGATTTATGAAGGTCGACACCAATTGGCCTGGCTACGTTGAAGATGTTGCTGTCAAACTCGGAAACTGTGGCCCGACAACGTGTGGCTCGCATCCTTCATTGTTTGACCATGCTGGAGTTATAAAGCGCGACTACGTCCATCAACGCAACTTTACGGTCAACACGAGCCAACTTCCAGCTCCATCGAATCTCATTCAGACTGTTCCCTACGCCAAGCAAATCATCGCACGATGCAACGAACATTTGGCAGCGGATGGCCCAACGCAGGAGCACAGTTTTGACTTTGAGATGGAGGCAACTTTTCTCGTAGACACTGGAAAGCACTATGTCAGTTTGACCGGCCTCTTCCCACCGTTGGTGCAAGCGGACTCATATGATGTCAATCATGGCGACCGCACCAAGACGGCAGCATTCAAAGTCAGCGTTGTTTGCGAAGCTGTGCCGGAACCATTGTCAAATGATATTGCCGTCGATTTTGGCGAATTCAAAGTCAACGATGTTAAGCTGTTTCTTTCAACATTCTCGGGCGCAACGACACAGCCCAATCCCGCCACCGTCTGCCCGAAAGCTCGTGTGCTGGTTCGCTTAACGACAAGCAAACCTGGTCTCACACATTTCAATTTGTGGACAAAAGTTGGTTCAGGCCCATCACAAAGCAAGAAGATTGCGGCCCAGGCGACAGCAGATGGCAACGGTGGTTTCAAGGCCGAGCATACAGAATGGGTGACAGTCAACGAGACGACAATCGTTCAAGCGATGGCCGAAGAAACGATTTCGGCTATTGGCAAACATGACGGCTGGAAGTCAATAACTCTGAACTGCAAAGGCGTTGGCGGCCACGGTGGTTTCGCCCCAAACACCGACACCAACAATCCCAATCAGCCTGAGGCGCCGCCGCTCAGTATCAAGGGTGAGTTCTCCTACATCGACCACGGTTCACCCAAGTGTTCGCGCACAGGCAAGGTCCTGATCAGCATCAAAACCAATCGCGCCAATGACGTGCACTACAATCTCGACTGCACTAATGGCAAAAAGTTCTCCGGCGTTGTGAAGCCGATCAAAAGCCCAGCAGGCGGCCGGGTTGCCGTAGCCTTGAAGAGCTTCACCATAGACACAACGACGAACTACTCCTGTGTACTCAAGACAAGCGCTCCTGGAGATACAAAGATCCACCAATGGAAGGCGCACAATTTCCAATGCGTCTCACGCAATGTTGAGCCTGCGAGCGAAGACGTCACGCACACTCCCCCGGCACCAGCGCCTCAGCCAGAGAACCCCACTGAAACCAACCCGGAGATTCCGTACAAACTAGAGGGGGAGCTGAGCTACGTTGATGCACAGGCGCCGACGTGCCGCCGCCACGTCAAAGCGCTGGCAACGGTCCTTTCAAGTACGCCTGGTCAAATGCCGTACCGGATCGACTGTTCCGGCGGTCCATACCTGGAAGGGACGATGGATCTGCTGCCACATGCCAATGGTTACCTTGGCACCGTTCTGCGCAACATTACGGTCTCCAAGTCCATGATTCTGCGTTGCAAATTGATGGCGAAGTCCGGTCAAGTCTATCGTGAACTTGCTATTGAACGGCACGCTGCAGACTGCAGTAGTGGGCTTGTTCGTGCCACGCACAAGCTAAAGCAACCGCGCAAACCAACGCGCACTCTTGTTAAGCCGGAAGCACCGCGCCAGACGCCGCCGCGTCGACCGCCAGAGCGAACACATGCCTCAACGCGGCCCAAGTGCACGGCACACTGGAAAACAGAATGCAAGAGGACACCGGTCCGTTCCTGCCGCAACGTCGTAACAAGGGACTGCCGGTCCGTTCCGCAGCTCTCCTGCACAAGCACACCGCAACGCACCTGCTCACGAATACCCAAGCGAATATGTCGGACAGTTCGCGGCCAGCAAGTTTGCAGAACCGCATGGACCCGCAAGTGCCGGGTCACGAGAAAGCGCAGCTGCAAGCGCACGGTGCAACGCAAGTGCAGCCGCAAAGTTGTCCGCAAGTGTACGACTGATTGGAAGAAGAGCTGCACGCGCAAGAAACGCGTGATCTGCAGGCGCTAATGTGAGTTTGACTCAACAAATTGATCGAAGGCGGCCTAACCCGATGACCAATGAACCCGCCTTCGGTCCAGCTAAGCAGTAACGAAGCTTGATGGATCGTATTGGAACTTGCCACAGGAAAACGGAACGCAAACTTGGCCTAAAGCCCTCTCGCGCGAAGCAACGAGATGAATTGCCAACAGCAGATCTATTTCCAGAGTCGCACGGGTTGCCCGACACCCTTGATCCCGTTCGGGACCGGAACCTCAGTTTCATCATACCCGGTGTTTAGAAAGAGGTGCGGACCGCCATAGAGGCGCATCGTATCAGCGACAATCGCCGTATAGGCAGACTTGTCCGCGATCGGGCTGCCAGCATCAACGTAAAGCTCCGAAGTCGGAAGATAGATCGTACCAAGGAGCACGCGGGCGTCATCGCTCATGATCTTGAATCGTTCTTTGCCCAAACTACGCGACGCAAACATCAGCAAGCCGGCCATCACCCCCGTTCGCGGGGCTTCGAGCGATATCGTCGAGTCGCGATCAAACAGAAGGCTGGCGCCCTTTCCTGTGAAGTAGAGCCCGACTTCCTTGCCGATAAGCTGGCCACCCAGTGTTACGTCCAGCGACCCGTCCTTGATCACATAGATACCGGGTTTCAGCTCGACACGCGCGTCTGACTCAATCGTAATGCCACCGCAATAAACGCCGGGTGACAAAGACTGACTGGCCGTTATGAAAAGCCGCTTACTGTGGGTACAGCCGCCAACCGGTGGCTCCGGTCGTCCTGCAAGGGGATCCTCAAAGCCCGGGCAATCGGTAATCGGTTCTGGTGTGAAGTTACCTTTCGTCCCATCCTTACCACCGCGCGAACAAATCAGATCAGCTGTCAGGTTCGAGCTGTTCTTCGACTTGATGGAGTTGACGTGCGACGAGTTCGAGAAGACAGCGCAATTCTGCCCAGTGACACGAGCCTGCTTCTCGAGGCTGATCGTACCACTGGCATATCGATTGAGACCCAGCACGCAAATGTGCGGCTGGCCGATGACACGCGCTGTTGCTTGAGCTGAGACGACCATGTCAGACATCCCGAACACTTTGCCAAAGAAGGTCGGGAAAGTCTGCGAAACACTGACGGCAACTTCGAGTGGAGACCTCGTGACCTGACTGCTGACTTTGATCTGGCTGGAATTCTGCGAGGCGTTACTGCTCACGGCATGATTGACGACAGCCTTCACGACTGCATCGACATTGTCTTGCTTGGCGTCGCTCATACTTAGGCCGCGCGCACCAGCAATGGCTGCTGCATCCGCCGCCGATTGCAGGGCACTGCGATGCTTATAGATGGAGGCAAAGTCAACGGCACCACTCGCGGTGAGCAGCAGCAAAGGTATTGCCGCAGCGGCCATCAGCGCAATCGCGCCACGTCTGCTATCGCAAAACCTTTGGAGAAACGCCGCCATCAACCTCAACATCCACGCCGGTCCAATCACATAGTCATGCCTATGTGTTCATTGAGCCCGCGCTCGTCCGCTCGCAAAACCGTATGGATCAAGCGGAAGATCGAGCTGATGCGAGAATGTCATTTGAAAGTTTGAGCAAAACTTAATTCAATTGCCGAAACGGTCATCGCTTGGCGACGACCTTAACAAACTCTCAATTTCTGTCTCACGGCGGATGGCAGGCGTGGCAGGGCTAGATGGATCAGCCGTGCGCCTCACTCCTGACCGGGTTGCGGTACCATCGTCCGTTCGACGAGCCGCGCCCAAAGCGCCGATCCCAATGGCAACGCTTCGTCATTGAAGTCGTAGCGATCATTGTGCACAGGCGCACTTTTTTCGCCGTTGCCAATGTACAGGAAGGCCCCGGGAACTCTCTCAAGCATAAATGAGAAATCCTCAGACGCTGGTACCGGCGGTTGGTCACGCTCCACATTCGCCTCACCGACCAGATCAGCCGCCGCATCCGCAATCGTCACGGTCGACTCTGGCGCGTTGACCAAAGGCGCAAACAACAAACGGCAATCGACCTCCGCCTTGGCGCCGAGCCCGGTGGCAACACCTTCGGCAACGCGCTTGATCCCGCTTTCGATCATTTCCAACGTTTCCCGCTTCATGGCGCGCAGCGTACCGCTCATGTGGGCACGTTCGGGGATGACGTTATAGGCATCGCCGCCTGTGATTTTGGTCACGCTCAGAACGCCCATATCGCCGGGTGCCAGATTTCGCGCAACGACCGTTTGCAGTGCCGTGCCGATGTGACAGGCCGCAATGACCGGGTCGATGCCTGAGTTCGGCCGCGCGCCGTGCGCACCACTTCCGGTGACCGCAATATCAAAGAAGCCGCCGCCGGCCATGCCGATCCCCGGTGAGATGGAGAAGTGCCCGATAGCGGCACCGGGACGGTTATGCATACCGAAGATCTCGTCACACGGGAACTTCTCGAAAAGCCCCTCTTCGATCATGGCCAATGCGCCACCCATACCCTCTTCGCCAGGCTGAAAGATGAAGTTGATGGTGCCATTGAAATTACGCGTCTCCGACAGATAACGCGCCGCTCCCAACAACATCGTCGTGTGCCCATCGTGACCGCATGCATGCATCACACCGCGGTTGCCACTCTGATAGGCTGCACCCGTCGCCTCAAGAATCGGCAAAGCATCCATGTCAGCACGAAGCCCAACGCTTCTTGGCCCGTTGCCTGAGCGCAGCACACCAACCACGCCGGCGCCATCGACCATACGATGCACTTCAATGCCCCACGACTTGAGCAAGTTCGCAACGATCTCAGCGGTACGATGGGTTTCGAGCCCGAGTTCCGGATTGGCATGAATATCCCGGCGAATATCCGTCAACTCGGTCGTGTAGCTTTCAACCTTCTCAAGAACGTTAGCGGCATCGGCCGATGGCATGGCAGACATAGGCAACTCCACAATTAACAATTGATCGCGGCAGGACACTCTGCTGAGTGGATTGAGAAATTCAGTGGTTCGGTCAAATAGGCTTCGACCTTAGACCAATAAACTTCAACGGCAACTCACGGTGAAGGTTGTGCCCCCTCAGCGGCACTCAGTATTCTTGATGAATTCTTTGGCGGCCCAGCCTTCGACGCCCTTGCCATTACGGACCGGACACCAAAACCGTCTGATCGGGCACGTTGGCCCACGCTTTGCCAGCACTTCCCCTTTGCGTGCGGTCGTCAGGATCTCTCCGCGCTTCGCCGAATTCTTGCTGCGAATGTTGATGGATTGGGCTGTCACTTCAACACAACCGTGCTTGCTTGTGATCGCATGGGCGCCCGAGCTTAGGATCGCGGCTGCAACAGCGGCAACTGCGCCGACGGGCACGACTGCCGTGGCCACTGCGCGCCAATTGAATCTATAAACACATGCCATACCAATATCTCCCCATTCAATGCAGAACCCTCTGGAGACATTTTGCATGGATGTGCAGCTTTGCTCAACCAGAAGTGCGGGCACAGACAACTGACTGGGCTGCTTTTGGCGAACAATCAACGGAAATCGGCTTCATCAAACATCAATTGCCCCGTTTCATCAACGAGCATAAGCGGATCAGACTAGCCGCGCAGCTGTGCCTTGAGCACGCCGATCACGTCATTCATCTGGGTCGCATCACCTGTCGTGCGTTTGACCAGGAGCGCACCCTGTAACGCACTGAACATGGTGCGCGCCATTTGCTCCGCCGTGATGCCAATCTTGAACTCTTTGCGTTTCACGCCGCGCGCAACAATGCGCGTCAGCCAGGCGAGATGCATCTCAAAAAACGCCTCGACACGCTCACGCATTTCAACCGGCAGTGCCAGAATTTCACCCGCGAGCGCTCCGCACAAACAGACCCTGTCCGGAGTGTCAGCAAACTCGCGATATGGTCCGGTGTAGCAATCGAACATATCCATCGCGGATTTGCTCTCGTCAGTTTCAACGGCTTGCAACGCTTCCGTAAAGCCATCGCTATAGCGTTCGACAACCGCCACACCGAGAACGGTCTTAGACGCAAAGTGGTAGTGGATCGACGCCTTTCTTATGCCGAGGCGATCGGAGATATCCTGAAAGCTGAACGCGTTGTAGCCGCGCGTCTGGATCAGCATCTCCGCGATATCGAGGATCTCTTCTGCCGTTTTGGATCGTGCGCCCTTGCCGCTCATATCACTCCTTGTTTCTTGACAACAGATGCTTGGGACGGCCGCTTTGTCGTCACACCATCCGGCTGACACTATGACACTGAGACGTCGAACTGTTATCGCTCACCAGCGTATCCCTAAAATTGTTCGTCAGAGGGGCGAAGGTCCAACTCGTAGGTCCACGCGGAAGGCTCCTGCTTAGCCAGCCATAGGTAACTGCGCGCAATAGCTTCTGGCAACATGCGCGAGCCTGAACCCGCTGCACCGAACCGTTGGGTCGTTTGCGGCTCATCAATCAGACCATCAAGGATGACATGCGCGACATGAACTCCGCGTGGGCCATACTCACGAGCCAATGCCTGGGACAGGCCGCGCAGCGCAAACTTCGCCGATGCAAATGCTGCAAATTTTCCACCACCCCGTAGACCGGCCGTTGCGCCGGTGAAGATAAGCACGCCATCGCCACGCTTTTCCCAAGACGGCAGTACGGCCTGAGCCAACGCATAGGCGCCGAAGCATGATGTCTGCCAAACATGACGGAACTGCTCTGCATCGGTTTCCGCGAACGGTGCGATTAAAAGGGCATGAGCGTTAAAGATGGCAACCGACGCTTCGTCAACAACACCGTCCAGCTTCTGGTGCACGGCCTCCTCATCGGTGAGATCACATTGGATATGGCTGTATGTTCCACCAGCGCCTGCCACCACATCAAACGCGGCGCTTTCAACGCGCGAGCTACGCGCCACGCCAATGACGTCGTAGCCATCTTCCGCGAAGGCTCGGGCCAGTTCGAGGCCCAAACCTTCACTCATGCCAGCCAGTAGGAGTTTGGGCCGTGCATTCGCCATCGCCTTAGATCCAGCCCAGAATGGCCGCGATGAACGCAATCTGCGCGGCCCAACCCGTAGCAAAGGCCAGAGTTCTGATAACAGGGATCCCTGCCGTATAGACCAGGAAGTGCACCAGGCGGGCAAAGAAATAGACAACGATTGCGGTCTGCGTGACCGGTGTCGAAACGTTGGCAATGTGTGCAATGAGAACAACCGGGACGATCACCGCCAGGTTCTCTACCGCGTTCTCGTGGGCCTTGACGGCACGCTGCGCCCACAGTGATTGATCACCAACTGTTTCGGGTGTCGTCCCTGTGACGGCTGTCCAAACCCCACGCACAGCCAGGCGATCGAGAATATAGGGAACCCAATAAAGCGCCGTCATAAGGACGGTTAAAGTCAGCCAGTAAAGCTCTGTGGTCATGGAAATTCTCCCTTGGACGTCAAACACAGCGATTTCTACCTACTAGAAGGTAGATGTCAAGAAGTGTTTTCCACGCCACCATGCCTTGCGCACAAATGGCAGAGCCGAGGGCGCATTCATGTGGAGGCAACGGAAGCCTCTGCCATCGCTATCGGCAACACTATGAAGAGAGGCATCAGCGGTGTGGGAAGTCGTCCGACATGCATCGGAGCAACGCATCGCAACTCGTTTCGGAATAGAGCTTGGTCTAGGACGCAGCGCGTCCTGAGCCCGCAAACCGGGTCATTGCGTTGAGCGTATCAGTCAAGGACCGCCGGGCTCCCGTTTGCAGATACTCCATCGCCCTCAGGGCCGCTTCGTGCGCTTCCTCGGAAGACCCGGCAACACAGTCTTCAATCACTCTGCAGTAGTAGTCCGACTGATGCCCATCGACAAAAGTGTAATGAACACAGACATCCGTCAGCCCGCCGCAAAGTAACAAAGTGTCTACCTTCAGGCCGCGCAGCAGAATCTCGAAATCTGTGCCAAAGAACGCAGAGTAGCGCCGCTTCTTGATCAAGTAGTCACCGTCAACGAAACCCATCTCCTTGACCGCAATTGCAGTACCAGGCTGATCTTCAAGACAGTGCACGTCTTCGCTGCCGTCCAACTCGCGACCAAAATCAATCATGTCGGGACGGTGAACTTCCTGAATAAAGATTACCGGGATCTGGCTGGCACGCGCACCATCAATAGCGGCGCGGGCCTTCAACATCCGCTCCTTGTAGCCAGGCATATTGTCAATGGCCCGGACAGCACTGTCATCGATGAAGGTGCTAGCCTGGATATCAATCACGATGAGCGCGGGCCGCCCTTCGATCAACGCGCGCGCTGTTCCAGCTGAATTGGCCATCATTATCCCCAGCGAAATCAGAACTTCGGATGCGTCGCGGCAACATCAGGTATTTGCATCATGTCGTCGAACCACTTGGAGAGATTTGCATGGCCCTGCCGCCAGTCATTCTCCGCATGACGCCAGTCAGCGTATCCCAAAGCAGCAATGACAGCGATCGTACCGAGGTTCAATTCGGCTGACTTTCCAGCCAGCCGCGCGTCGAGCACGTCATAGCAACGTGCAGCCCGCTCGGTTTCCTTGGTAATCAAACCCGGTGATTGTTCACCGGCTTCACGACGCTTCTCATGACTGCAGGCAAACAGAGAATCCAGCAACAGTGAGCCAATGCCTTCCAACTCCAAGGCCTCTTCCATCGCGGTTGGATCAGCCGGCATCAGTTGTCCAGGTGCAAGCTGGTTCAGATAACCTGTGATCACGAGGGTCTCACAAATGAAGGTACCGGCATCTGTTTCAAGCGCGGGAACCTTGCCGCCAGGCCCTTTCTGCAACAGCGGATGATTGTCTCGCGCCAACGGCGAGGCATCGACTTCTTCAACGTCCAACCCGGCAACGCGGGCAGCGATACGGACACGGCGCGCGTACGGCGAATTATGTGAGTAGTGGAGTTTCATGGCTAGGTCTCTCTCGTGAAGCAAAACGATTGACGAAAACAGGTCACAACGGATGTGCGCGGCAGGACCAAACTGATAGCGGGCCTCGAACTCAATTGCGGCGACACTTAGAGCCCAGCTTCCTTGCGCACTTTGAAGATTGGATCCTCCGGCGAGCGATGATGGTGTGCCCAGTCAGGCTTAATAGGCGGCACATCATCAAGGCACAAGCGGGTGGCTTCAAACACGCAAATACGATGCGCGATGCGCCACTCACCATTCCGCTTTTCAACCCGGTCAACGTAACGTCCAATGTGAGACAACTGCACCGGGCCTTTTTGATCAGCCGCCCCGTACTTCACTTTCGCTTCGGGACCGAGCGTATGCATCGTGCAGAAGTAGGTCTCAACTACAGCCACGCTATCCGAAGCAAATTCAATCAGCGACTGTCCCAGAAAGTGCACGGCCTGGGGAATATCGCCCAGGCGATCCTTGCCAAAGGCAATAAAGCCATCGACATCACCTTTGTAGTCACCGTGATCATCATAGGCATCTTCATGATAGGTCGACCTGACACCGACATCCCAATCGGCCCGATCGACACCACGTGCATAGCGCGCCATGAGATCGCGAATTTCGTCCTTATCGAGTAATCGCTGTAGTGCCTTGTCCATGACATCACCTCGTCGGTTCGGATCGGCTGTGCAGTCCGCCATTCTCAACCAAGTCACAAGTCAGTCCAATGGCAAGTCCAATCACCGATAGAATGAAAGCATGCATCAGGCAGCAACGGCATCGAGCAATCGCCTACCGGCACAGTAATCGGCGCTCAAGACTGCTCACCCTTCACGGAATTTTTCTCCGCGAAACGTGCGTTTAGGGTTGCCGCGTTCCAACTCGGCATGGGCCGCCTGCAGGCGTGCCCGGTCGCTGGCGGCATTGAGGACCTTCGATGTCTCGAGCAGCGCCGCAAGCCGCTCAAGTGCGATCGCACGATTGCGGTGCTGCGAGCGGTTCTCGCGCACAACAACTGTTAGGCCAGAAGGCCCATGCACTGCGCGCACGGCGCTTTCGGTTTTGTTTTGATGCTGACCGCCGGGTCCGCCAGCACGGAATGCTTCGTAGCGTACATCGGCCGGATCGATCTTCTCGCCCTGCGCTTCCGGCGGGTCAATTTCCTGACACCCGATGAACCAATTCTTGCGCTTATGATTGGGCCGCACCGGACTCTTGCAAACCCAAAGGATCGAACCAGTCCAGCGCGCCGCAAAGTCGTCCGCCGCATCACCGTTGACCATGACCAAAGCAGACTGTGGGCCATGCCCATCCGGATTGCGCTCTTCCGCGATATCAATTTCCACGCCGAACGTCTCTGCCTCGTCGCGCATACGATCCAACGTATGGGCGATCGCCATCCGGCACTCCGCCGGACCCTGGCCGCTGGTCAAATGCAATCGTGTTGGCATTTATGAACCTTTTACTTGCTTGCAGCGACAATCTAGGCATGAAGACAACCAACTGCTTGAATACCCGTCCATCGTTTGTCGCCCCATTTCGGAAACGGTTCAAATGAACGGTCGCAAAAAACCACTCTACCGCAAAGTGAACACGCGCACCCGCGGCGTGTTCCACCATCGTGGCGGGCGCTCCAGCGAAGATCGCAACACCAAGGCCACCAAGGCGAACGAATCCATGCGCGGTTCAATGCACCAGGGTCAACAGCGCGGGCTCGACTATACGCCGTTGTTTCGCTTCCTGCTGTCGAAAGTTGGTGAGGATTGGGACGTCGTCCACAGCGAAGCTGTCTCCCGCCTCGACAAGGAAGAACCGATTTGGTGGATGGTTGCGCGGACAGAGGACAAGAAGCGCGCCACGGTCGGGATTGGTGAAAGCACCTATTTCAGCGGCCTCTATGTCGATGAGAACAATCGCCTCGCCATCGTTGATCCGAGCATCAAGGTCGAGGACTTGGAGCCCGACTGTCCCTGCTGCACGCACACATTCAATGGTGTACCGTTTGTCAAAAAGTACGTTCCTTGGTGAGAGCGCGGCTAGTGCATCTTTCGTGCTTGGCGCAGTTCGTTCCTCGAAGCATTAGATCAGTTCACCATGCCGACATCAGATGAGATGGCCGACGCAGCCCGCGCAGAGATTGCGGACCTGACGGATTTGCAGCTCCTGCCGCTCGGTCAGGCTGCCATTGCGGAACTCGCTCCATCGCCCGGTCAATCGATTTTGGACGTGGGCTGTGGCGCCGGTGGAAGCATCCTGCAACTTGCCGATATGGTCGGCGAAACCGGCCAGGTTGTAGGCGTCGACATCGGCCCGCGTGTGCTCGCGGTGGCGCGTACGAGAACCACAGGCCTGCCACAAGTCACACTCGTCGAGGAAGATGCCGCACAGCTGCAATATCCCGAGCACAGCTTCGATGCCATCTACTCAGGTTTCGGCGTGATGTTCTTCACAGACCCTGTCGCAGCGTTCACAAATCTCAAGAGGATGTTACGGCCCGGTGGACGTCTTGCATTTGTCTGCTGGCGCTCCTTGCAGGAAAACGAGTTGGACGCATACCCACTGCACGCAGCAAAGCTCGATGTTGCCGCCGACAACACACCGTTTAGTTTCGAAGACCCAGATGTTATCGGCAGCGTATTACGCGATGCCGGCTTCCTCGATGTCGCCATTCGCAAGCAAGATATGTCTGTATCATGCGGCGGTCTTGACGCGACACTCAAAGTCGCAACCACTGTTGGCGCCCTCGGCAAAATCTTGCGGGACAACCCAGCGCTCATGGGCGAGGCACGGCCGCGGGTAAGAGCAGCGCTCACTTCGAAAATGAAGGACGATGTGGTTTTTTTGGAAGCCGCAACCTGGCTTGTTAGTGCGGCTTAACCTGCAGCCTGCAAGTTGCCCTGACCGCCGAAACCGCGCAGTCTCTTCTTTGCGGCGAGCCGTGCCTGGTCCTGCAATCGCTCCGCCAGAGACTGACCGAGTGAAACACGTCGCTGTGTCGGCACCTGCCAGGCCTCGAAGGGCCCAAGGTGTTGTGCCTGCTCATCAACGAATGACGTAATTGCACGCACCACTGGCGGCGCATAAAGGATCTTGCGATGACCGAGGCCTGAGAAGCGCTTCAGCTCCGCGGTCTCCGAGCCGGCAGCAGCACGTTCCGCGTTGCCAATCTCGATCTCATCGTCATCTTCGCAATGGACAAGTAGAGCCGGTCGTTGGATCGCGCCAATCAGGTTGGCGCTGGTGAAATCTTCAAGCTTCCGCCCACCGTAGTTCTCCAGCATCTGCTCAAGCCTCGCCTGCGCAGAACCTGAGAGGCTTATGGAACTGGCAAAGCCACGCACGAGTTCCGGAAAACTGTTGGGCAGAGACACGCAAGCGTAAGCGCGGAAAGGATAAGGCCGCGGCATCGGCTGACCACCCCATCCCGCAAGCAACGTAGCCAGGCCGCCGAGGGAATGCGCGACAACGAACTGGATCGGGCCCAGCGCTTCGGCAACGTCTCGCACGGAATGCGCACAGTTGATCATAGTGGTGCGCCGACCGGGGCTTTGTCCGTGAGCTGGAAAATCGAACAAGACGACGCGATAGCCGCGCTTCGTCAGCTGATGGGCAAAGACACTCATGAATGAAGCTTCTGCAGACCAGCCATGCACGAGCAGCACATTGGCCCGAACCTTCCCGTCGTCTGGCTGCAGAACATATGCCTGGACGGTTCCACCCTGTGTCGGAACGGAGACACGCTCAGCAGTACGCAGATGAACACGGGCCCGCTCGACCAGATTGCCATGGTCAGAGCTCCGATGACTCGACAAATCAGGCCGACAGAACGTCCTGTAAGCCAATGCCGCCGAAAGATCGGGAAAGAGACTGTCCAACTGTGCCAACATCATAACCTGTATTTCTAGCAAACCCATGGCTAACAAAGTGTTAGTCGGTGTTTGATGAGACTTGGTTCATCTGCCGTTCATGTGTTTCCACGCGGTGGTTAACGTGCGAGACTGGTGGCTAGACCACTGCACTTGGGCACCTTTTGATGGGAAACTCAGCTCAGGCATCTGGACCCAATTCCTTGAGAGCCGGACATAGAGGCGGCCTCAGAGAATTGTCGTCAGAGCGCTGAGAGGGTATCTGGTATATGCAAGACGCGCATGCAACCATCGCGGACAACATGTTGCACTTTGGCCGGGTCCTGCGTGCCGCGGGCCTGCCTGTCACCCCCAAACAAACGGCCGACGCAATCGAGGCAACCCTGGCTGTCGGCCTCAGCAGCCGCTCAAGGCTCTATTGGGCCCTCCATCTCGCATTCGTGAAGCGGCACAGCGAACATGAACTGTTCGACCAGGCCTTCACCATCTTCTGGCGTGACCCGGGCTATTTGAAGCGCATGATGTCGCTGATGATCCCGCAAACCTCCGCGCCACCATTGCCGGAACAGCAGAAAAACCTGGCGCGCCGCCTCTCCGACGCGCTTGGCGACCTTGGCCAGAATGAGCCGAAACCGCAGCCAGATACGCTGGATATTGACGCCGTTGAAACGTTTTCCAGCAATCAACTCGATCGCACCAAAGATTTTGCCCAGATGACGGCGGACGAACTGCGTGAAGCAACCCGCCAAGTGCAGCGCATCCGGTTCGTCATGGAAACCCGCCCGACACGCCGCTATGTGGCCTCTCCCGCAGGGCAGGCCATTGATTTGCGGCGCATGCTGCGCGAAGCAGGCGCCAAAGGGTCCGATCACCTCTTGCTCAAGCGGCGAAACCGTCTGCGTCGGCGGCCGCCGCTGGTGGTCCTGTGCGACATTTCCGGGTCCATGGAACAGTACGCCCGGGTCTTTCTGCACTTTCTCTACGGCCTGACAAACGACCATGACCGCGTTGCGTGCTTCCTGTTTGCCACCCGGCTTTATGACATCACCCGCAAGCTGAAAACGCGCGATCCGGATCTCGCCATTGCATCCGTTGGCAACGATGTCACTGACTGGTCCGGCGGCACGCGCATCGGTCAATGCCTCACCGAATTCAATCAAAAGTGGGCCCGCCGCGTGCTTGGCCAAAACGCCAACGTCATGTTGTTCACCGACGGCCTTGATCGTGACGCCGGCGAGGGTATGGAATTGGCCGCGCGCCGCCTCTCGGCATCGTGCAAGCGGCTCATTTGGATCAACCCGTTGTTGCGCTATGACAAGTACCAGCCGGTCGCATCCGGTGCCCGCATTCTCGATACCTACGCCAGCGAGAGCCGCAGCTGCCACAATGTTGAAAGCCTTGCCGACCTGGCAGCAGCATTGAACGGGCCTTGATCTAACTCTTGACTGCCTCCACCAGCCTCGCTATGGCCAGTCTTGCTCGCAGCGATGGCGTCGCTGCATCAGCGTCCTTCGGCATCCGGATTTGATCTTGGATGCCGCCATCGTCCTGAACGCCGGGACGTTGTGCCGGGCGCCTGTTCTTTCCCGCCTGGCAGAGGAGAGAACAACATGCTTCAAACTCTTGAACGACCGCGCACCTTCACCTCTCACAATGGCGACAAGGCAGCCTTGCCATTTTCGCAAGCTGAGTACGATCGGCGCCTCGCACAATTGCGCCAGATCATGACGGAGAATGAAATCGCCGTCGTGCTTCTGACATCGATGCACAACATCGCCTACTACAGCGGCTTTCTCTATTGCAGTTTCGGACGGCCATACGGCTGTGTCATTGATCACGAACGCTGCACCGTCATCTCTGCCAACATCGACGGCGGACAGCCCTGGCGCCGTTCCCATGGCGACAACGTCATCTACACCGACTGGCGCCGAGACAACTTCTGGCACGCGGCAGCACAGCTCGTCGGCCCCGCTCGCCGTGTCGGATACGAAGCCGACCATCTTTCCATCGCGAACTACGGTGCGATGTCTGCCGCGTTAGATGAGCCAGACTTGGTTGATGTGTCTTCGTCCATGATGGCGGCACGGATGATCAAGTCGCACGAGGAGCAGGCACTCATCCGATCAGGCGCCGCCATTGCGGACATTGGCGGTGGAGCCATCCGCGATGCAATCCACAGTGGCGCGCGGGAAATTGACGTTGCTCAAGCCGGGCGTGATGCCATGGAACGCGCAATTGCCGAATGTCATCCGGATAGCGAGATACGTGACACCTGGGTCTGGTTTCAATCCGGCCTCAACACGGATGGCGCACACAACCCCGTCACCACGCGCCGATTGCAAACGGGAGACATCCTGAGCCTCAACACGTTCCCGATGATTTCCGGCTACTATACGGCTCTTGAGCGCACCCTGTTTCTTGGCGAGCCCTCAACTGAAAGCCTGCGCATCTGGCAAGCCAACGTTGCGGCCCACGAACTCGGTCTCTCTCTGATCAGACCTGGTGTGCGGTGCTCGGAGATCTGCGACGAGATCAATCGCTTCTTCAACCAGGAAGGACTGCTGCAGTACCGCTCATTCGGATATGGGCACTCGTTCGGTTTGCTTTCGCACTACTATGGTCGCGAAGCCGGCCTCGAACTGCGCGAAGACATCGAGACTGAACTCCGACCCGGCATGGTAGTGTCGATGGAGCCGATGCTCTGGATCCCCGAGGGCACACCCGGTGCCGGCGGCTACCGCGAACACGACATTCTCATCGTCACGGAAGATGGCGCCGACAACATCACTGGCTTCCCCTACGGACCTGATGCCAACATCGTGGCGGCATAGCGCGATGACATGATATGACCGACAAGTTGAGGTCCTGCAGTCGCAATCGCACGGCTGCGGGACCACGACTGCGGGACCAGCGGCATTGCGAGCCTTTGACTCCTGGCATCGGCTTGTCAGGCCGACTAGCTCCTGCCCCACGACTGGACTATTCTATGACTGCCAGAATAGTCGAACAGTCCGAGCTGCAAGGAGCCGAGCGCAGAGAGATGAGCTATCTGACCTGGACAATCATTATTGTTGCACTGCTCGCGTTCTTCCTCATTGGCCAATACGCTGGTTCACTCGTGAGCTCTTAAGCCAAGTCATAGGAAGCGTGACAAGACTGAGCCAGTGTTGGCCGCTCGATACAGCATGATGCGTGCCCGTTGCGGCATGGCACACCAAGCCTCGCTCCTTGATCACTGCGAGCGTCTGCGTCCGCTTCCACGCATCTTCAAGCCAGTAGTCCACCTCAGGATCATCAGCGCTGATACACTTTGTTACATTCGGCGCGATCTCTGAAACAATCGAGCAAAGCAGTTTTCCTAAGTTTCCACGCAACAGCTGATAACCAGCTGAGTTTTTGAAACGTGGAAGGAAAACACATGTCTATGAAGACCGTCATAGTCGCGCTCGCAACAACCGCACCCCTCGTCATCGTCGCAACCGCAATGCCGGCAAATGCTCAGGATGACAAAAAGCAGGCACAGGCCAATTTCCATCTCGCCGATGCAAACCAGGATCGGCAGCTCGACTTTGATGAGTTCAAAACTTTCATCAACCTCAACGCAGACCACAACCTAGGCCGCGCCAGCATGATCCGACGCTTCGGCATGCACAGTCGTGCGTTCGGAACGTTGGACACGGATGATAACGGCGTCATCACGCCTCACGAGATCGCAGCCAAAGCCAAGCGCTGATCTGCGAGGAAACGACAACAGTCTCCGTACTGATGTCACAGGAATAAACAAGAAAACGAGAGAGACGGAAAATGAGAATGAGTACTTTCAAATTTCTGGCGATTGCGGCCATGACACCAACAATGATCGGGTTTGCGCTGACAACACCCGCTGCAGCCACTTCACTGTCACCGGCAAAGCTCGAGCTCCTGACAACCAGCCCGAAGCCTCAAGTACAAACTGTGCATTGCCGCCGGTTCGTTCACGCCCATCGACGCTGCACGTTGTGGCGCGGCGGTGTTTGTCGCCGGTGGGTCACCTACCGTCACCGATGCGGCTGATGCGACAGCCGACGTAATCAGCCACCTTAGCGCTTAGATACCAACGCCCTATCGGCTTGGGCCTAAGCACAACAAGAAATCGTGATCGCTCCCGCAGCTTCATCAGACGGCTGCGGGAGCTTTGCCGCATTCAGACTTGAACACGCACATGTCGCCGACAAACAAGGACGCAACGGCTCCACACGACTCTCCAAGCCGTCAAACGATATGACTGAAATGCAGTGAGGCTGCTCGCAACGCCAGATCCGATTGGCCATAAGATTTGCAATTCCAAAAAATATAATTACGCTCATACAAAATATTATTTGGACCCGTTTTAAAATGTTAAATGATAATCAGCAATGCGTTATTCAGCAAAATGCATTTCCCAAAATCATCGACAGGTTTCATAACAGACTTCGACATGAGGAGCACTGCTTCACAGGCTGAAGCCGCCAACGAGATACTTCTGTCCAAGACAAATTAAACGCAGCAAACCAGCTCACGAATTGCGCCACCAAAGCCCCGCTGGCTCAACCGAATACACCTGCTGCAACAACAAATTGATCAGTTTTGCGATTGTCCCGAGGTTTTGTAATGCGTCTAATGAATCATATTCCTGCATGCACGGCTATGCTGCTCAGCTGCTTTCTCGCAGATGGCGCCAAAGCGCAAACAGACGCCGAAATTAGAGCGCGTGTAAACTCGGGTGTTGTTCGCTTGATCACCGGTGGTTTGGAGTATGCTTCAAACACCTATGGTGCGCTGGCAAGGGATCTCGCCGCGGCACTCGATGAACCAGGCAAGCTCCGACTACTTCCAATTATGGGATACGGTGCCGTACGCAACGTTGAGGACATGCTCTATCTGCAGGGTATCGATGTCGGCATGATGCACAGCGATGTCCTGAAGCATCTCAGTTTGGTCGGCAAACACCGTGGTGCCGCGGCCCGGCTGCGTCTTCTGCTGAAACTCTATGATGAACCGTTTCATGTTCTGGCTCGCCGCAACATCAAATCCATCAGAGATCTATCAGGAAAGAGAGTCTCAGTCGGCCCGAAAGGTTCCGGTGCCGACATGAGCAGCCGCACCCTGCTTCGCTTGCTCAAGCTCAAGCCGAAGCTGGTCAACCTTGAACTGAGGGAGGCCATCAAGCAGGTCAAGCAAGGCAAGCTATCGGCTGTCATCCATACGACAAGGAGAGGCTCCACGTTCATACGCGAGCAAAGCGCCGATTCAGTTCTTCGCCTGCTTCCTGTATCGTCGACCAGCGCCACAGAGGACACTTACTGGCCTGCACGACTAACAAGCGACGACTATCCCAATCTGGTCGGAGAAGGCCAAGAGATTCAGACACTGCAGATGGCTGCAGTTCTCGCCGTATTCAACTGGCGCACAGACGGTGTGCGCTACCCGCAAGTCCGTCGCTTTGTTGATTCACTGTTTGCGAGCCAGGAAAAGTTGAGAGAGAGCGGACGTCATGCTGTCTGGCGCGACATGGATTGGGCCGCCGAAGTCAAGGGCTGGCAACGCTACCCACCAGCCAAAGCAGTACTAGAGAAGTTGATACGTGAGGGGCGCATCACGCTGGCATCTTACGGCGCCGCACCAGAGTCTGTTCTCACACCCATCAAAGACTACTTTGCTAAGAGCATTACGCAGCAAACCGGAAGCTCAGTAGAAGAGTTGACCGCTGAGCGTCGCGAGAAGCTGTTTCAGCAGTTTCTGAAATGGCCCAAAAACCCTATGGAGATTGTTGTGCCCATGCGGCTCACAGATCTTGTAGGTCCCGGCAAAATTATTGGAACCGTCACATTGTCGAACACAGAGATCGCTGCCGGCAGTCGCCAGGAGGCGGGCTTGCTGATCAAACCGAATATCAAAGGCTTGAAGCCCGGGCGATACGCCTTCCATGTGCATCAGTTTCCAAAATGCGGCCCGGCCATGAAGGACGGCAAGTTGGTCAAAGGCCTCGGAGCGGGGAGCCACATCCTGCTGACGGGAACCGGGCGTTTCGCCGGTGTCCGATTTGGAACACACCTTGGCGATCTACCCGACCTGGTTGTCGATTCAAAAGGCATCGCGACAACCCCGACAATCGCGCCACGGTTGTCGCTGTGGGATGTCGCCAACCGAGGACTAATCATCCACGCAAGCGAAGACGATGCATCGGATCGGATGGCCTGCGGCCCAGTCAATTAGCGCCGATTGACGCCGCTCCGCCCCAACGCGCGCGGCGCCTGACATCGGATCAACAGGGACGGCCAATTACTCAGCCGTGGCACCTTCGATCAGACCACGCTGACGCAAGAGACCCTCTGGCGTCGGCATCTTACCGCGGAAGGCAAGATAGGCTTCATCGCCGTCACGCTGCCCACCAGCCGAATAAATGAAGGTCTTAAGCTTCTCCGCGGTGCCCGGATCAAACACGTCCCCGGTTTCTTTAAAGGCCGTAAACGCGTCAGCATCCAACACCTCTGACCACATGTAACTGTAGTAGCCGGCTGAATAGCCATCGCCTGAGAATACGTGCTGGAAGTGCGGCGACTGGTGGCGCATCTTGATCGCTCGCGGCAGACCAAGATCAGACAGAACCTTGTCCTGGAAAGCGATCGGGTCGGCGCTGCTGTCGTACTTCGGACTATGGAATGCCATGTCGACCAATGCACTGGCCAGATACTCAACCGTGGCAAAGCCTTGGTTGAAGTTCTGCGCTGCCTTGATCTTGGCGATCAACTCCTGCGGCATCGCCTCGCCGGTGTCATAGTGGCGTGCAAACTTCGAAAGCACCTCATCAGCTTCCAACCAATGCTCGTAAAGTTGCGATGGCAGCTCGACGAAGTCACGCTCAACACTGGTGCCAGACAGCGAACCATACGTGACATCGGACAGCAGACCGTGCAGCCCGTGACCAAACTCGTGGAACAGCGTGCGCGCATCATCGAAGGACAGCAGCGTCGGTCGCCCGGCTTCGGCCTTGGCGAAATTCATAATGTTGAGAATGACCGGCTGCCGTGTATCAGGATATCTGCGCTGACCGCGAAACGCTGTCATCCAAGCGCCCGAGCGTTTGGAAGAGCGCGCGAAGTAATCGCCGACGAAGAGCGCTAGATCCTGGCCGTCAGAATTACTGACGCGCCACGCCCGCACATCCGGGTGATAAAGGTCGAGACCTTTCTGTTCCTCGAACGAAATGCCGAACAGACGGGTGGCAGTATCGAATGCGGCAGTAATCACCTGGTCAAGCGGCAGGTAGGCTTTGATCTCACTTTCATCAAGCGCATAGTCGGTCTGGCGAACCTTCTCGGCGTAGTAACGCCAGTCCCACGGCTCGATATCAATGTTCTGGCCCTCGCTGCTGGCAGCCTCCGTGAGCCGGGCACATTCGGCATTGGCTGCCGCAACCGCCGGCCTCCACACGGTCGACAACAAGTCGTCGACAGCCGCTGGCGTCTTCGCCATGGTATTGTCGAGCTTGAAGGCAGCGAAATCCGTGAATCCAAGTACACGCGCGCGCTCCTGACGCAGACGCAGCGTCTCCGAAATGATTTCACGGTTATCGGTATCGCCACCCTTCTGGCCGCGCGCTGCCCACGCCTTGTAGGCTTGCTCGCGCAGATGGCGGTGCGGTGAGAATGTCAGAAACGGCTCAATCAGCGAACGCGACAACGTGATGACGTGGGAAGCCTCGGCGTCACGTTCCTTGGCGGCAGCCGCCGCGGCATCAACGAGAAACGCCGGCAGGCCTTCCAGATCTTCCGGCGAGTTCAATGCCAGTTGATAGTCGTTCTCATCCGCCAGCACATTCTGTGAGAATTGCGTCCCGAGTTCGGACAGACGTTCGGTAATCTCGTTGAGCTTCTTCTTGTTCAGCTCATCAAGCTGTGCGCCCGCGCGGACGAACGAGCGATGCGTACGCTTGAGCAACTGGCGCTGCTCCGCATTGAGATCCAACGTGGCCGCCGCAGCATTGACCGCATCGATACGCGCAAACAGTGCTTGATTGGACGTGATCGCGTTCATGTGCGCAGTCACCTTGGGCGCAAACTCGCGCTCCAAGACCTGCATATCAGGATTGGTGTTTGCACCCGACAAGACCCAGAACGTCGTGCCGACGCGCGTCAACACTTCGCCCGCACGTTCCAACGCAAGAATAGTGTTTTCGAAAGTCGCCTCGTCCTGCGCACTGGCAATGGCCTCGATTTCCGCACGGTGCGCTGTCAACGCTTCGTCGAACGCCGCCGCGTAGTCATCTGTCGCAATACTAGAAAACGGCGGCAGCCCAAATGGAGTATCCCATTGCTTGAGAAGTGGATTAGTCTGATTTGCCGATGTCATGTCTCGCCTATCGCCCTACTCTTCGTCTCTAAATAGATCAAACCGCCAGCGCCGCGCGCGCCGAGGTGCCTAACGCCAAGTATCTCGCTCAATAATTTGTGGTCGCAGCCTACATACGTCAATGCCGGAGCATCACTGTGGTGGCCGCTCGTTTGGATCGGGCCGATCCAGTTCGTTCGGCGTATCGTGTAGGAACAAAGCCGGCAACAATGCGCTCGATACGATCACCATCAGAATGATCGTGTATTGCGCCTGCGAAATGATACCCGCTTCAAGCCCGACGGTCGCGGTGACAATCCCGAATGCAAGGCGATAATTGAATAACAAGCCAGCAAAAATGCTGGAGTGCCCGAGTAGCCAGTGCGTAGACACCGCCGTGCCGACAAACTTCAGGCCGATCGCAGCCATGGCGAGGATGGCAAACTGCAATGCAAGATCAAACGTCACGAGCGAGAGATCAATCTGCATCCCGGCATGGAGGAAGAAGATCGGTGCCAGCAGGCTGAAAACGATCGCACGAAGTTTCTCTTCGACTTCGCCGTGCTCTTCAACGACTTCCGAGAGGATAAGGCCGATGGCGAACGCAATAATCGCCGGGTGAATGCCGCCGACATGCTCCGCCATGAAGCCCATCGAAATCAGCACAACCATCAGGAACCGTAGCTCGAATTCCACGATCGACCCGCCATAGCGCCGGAAGATCCAAGTCCCGACCCGCGGCAGGCCGAAAATCATCGGGATCAGAACGATCAGGAAGATCGCCGTGCCCCATCCGGTGTTCCCGAGCAGCAGCGCCAGCGCGATCATACTGAGGACGTCGACCACGGTGGCCGCACTGAGCATGATCTGCCCAAAGTCCCCCGACAGATCACCCCGCTCTTTCAAGGCATGATAAACGAGCGCCAGCGACGTCGTCGACAGCCCGATCGCCATTAGACCGGCCGCCGTCCATGACAATTGGAATAGAAAAGCGCAGATGACGAACACGCCCAGCATCGGCAACGCGAGTGAGGCCGTCCCGATGCCAACACTGGTCCGCCAGGTCTTTCTGAGACGATGCACGTCGACTTCGAAGCCGGCCAGGAACATCAGGCCCAGCAGCCCCAGGTTGCCGAGGAACTCGACCCAGCTCAGCGAAGCGATATCTGCATAGAAGTAGGCCAACGCGATGCCGGCCAATATTTCGGCAATCGCACTCGAAAACCCGATTTCAAGCGCGATACCTGCGGCCACGACCAGGACCAGCGCGACGACGACTGATGGGTCCATCACTTCTTCCTGATCTTCTGCCGAAACTTCCGAATGACAATGGTGTCCTGAATCATAAAAGCTCTGAACAGGCGAACCTGTTCAGAGCCTGGAAGAAGAGAGACTATGGCTAGCAAATCAGCTACGCGCTGCCGTATAATGGGCGACGACACCGAGTGAGACGAAGAGCAAGCTCATAAAACCAAACATTCGAAACCTTAAATGGCTAACGCGATGCGCCAGCCTCCGATTCCGAGGCTTGGATTAATCAATTTTACTTCTTAACGACTGCAGGTGCAGGAACGTCAGAAGCGCCGAGGCCATTTGGATGTGGCATTTCACGACGGCAAGCTGTTACCGCTGCAGCTGTGCACAGCAGTGCAACAACAAAAAGAGTGCCCCTTTTACCCATTGTCTAATCTCCTATGACAAAGATGGATAGCGCAAACACTTGACCTGAACCGCCCCGACCTAGGCAAGCGCGGCCTGCAGCAAAAGGCTGATTTGGGCCTCGAATGGTGCGATTCCGCAACATATTAACCCTCAACATTATGCTCAGCAGCAAAATAAGCCTTTGCGAATCGGGTGTTTGGCACAGTCAAGACGTTGCAGCTGAAACACACCATGCTTTCAGTATTCATTCCACACGGGAATTTGTTCAGCACTTATTAGGACTTCACCATAGAATTAGGTCTCAGTTTTCAGCAGTCCATAGCGCGATTATAAACACGCCAATTATTGAGCATAAACTAAAGGAGCCTGACATGGTCCGTTTTGGTTCGAGGATGATTTTGTGTCTCGTTGCCTGTCTCGCTGGACTGGCAGTCACGAGTGCATCAGCGGCAACTTTGAAGGCGACGGTCGACCTGTCACAGCAGCGCATGTACGTGTTTGTTGACGGGAAAAAGCAGTATTCCTGGACGGTATCGACCGGCAAGCGCGGCTGGCGCACCAAAACAGGCTTCTACACGCCATTCGCCCAGCGCAGGAAGTTCTACTCGAACAAGTGGCGCATGAGCCTGCCATACCTGACAATGATCGGTCAGGATGGCACAGCCATTCACGGCACCTATCAGACGAGCAAGCTCGGTCGTCCCGCCTCACATGGCTGCATCCGACTGACCATTGGCAACGCCAAGAAGTTCTACCAACTGGTCGAACGTCATGGCTTCTGGTCAACCTCAATTGAGGTTCGTCGCTAAGACACACATTTGAACTTTTCTGGCTCTACGCCTCGCAATGAGATGCACACCGAATGAAAGCCCAGGTCCTAGCCAGGATCTGGGCTTTGCTTCTGGATAAGTCTTTTACGAATGAGAAGCTCATCCTCATTGCGAATGACCAACTCTTCCAAACGACCGATAATTTCAAAGCCATTGCTTTCATAAAAGGCAATGGCATTTTTGTTGAAGGCAGAGACACACGCCCAGAGGTTTTCTTGACCGTCAGCAACAATCTGATCGCAAAGCAGTTTCAATCCGGCTGCGCCAATGCCTTGCCTCTGTCCTTCAGGAAGAACAGCGAATATTCTCAAATAGGGACCGAATAACCAGCGGTGCCGGAGTATGACGGCCCCGCGCAAGTCCCCGTCGGACTGCACAAGCGCCTGACAGGTCACATCAGCTTCGCGGCTCGACAGCAGAACAGCGAACTTCTGCTTGCCAAAGCCCAGACGAAGCCACGGATCGATGGCCGAGAGTTCACCGGCCAATTGATCAATCCACTCAGAGCGCATCGGAACCAATTGGCAATCAGTGCTCATCGCTGCTTGGCTCCGTTGGCTTGAGGCCGGGCAAACCGCGCATAAAACGACTGATAGCGTTGCTCCATTTTACGCGCGAGGTTGTCGTAACGATCGGAGTCGCCGGGTCGTGAATCATAGCAACGCGAGCTGGTCACTGGCACTGCACCCTTGGTGTTGAGCAACTCTGAGACCGTCGCAAACCCGAAACCTTTGGCACGTAGCCTGCGGATAATATGGGGCAGAGCCTCGCCGGTTTTCCAACCTCTCCCGTTGGCGTGAAAGAGAACGATCGACCCGCTTTTCGCACGCGATACGACGGCATTGACCATTCCGGCCACGGTTTGCCCTTTCCACGGATCGCCTGAGGACACGTCCCACTGGATCGCCAGCAAGCCGGCATTATTCACCCAGTCCAAGGCTTTCTTTTTGCAGGCCCCGTATGGAAACCGAAACAGGGTCATTTGCTTGGCCGCTCGTTTGTGTGCAGCACCGGCACGCGAAGGCACACGACAGTTTCTCTCACGCAAACGGCGATAGGTTCGCTCGTAGGCCAATTGCGCACCATTGATTTCGGCTTGCCCGCGACGCTTGCTCAAGAGGCGGAAGTTGCGATGCTCCCAGGCATGATTGCCGAACTCGAACAGCGGATCAGCCATGATCTGCTGGGCACGTTCCGGGTGGGTGAGAAACCACTTACCGCTGGCAAAGAACGTTGCAGCAATTCCCTCGCTGCGCAGATAGTCAACGATGTCACCCTGATATCCGGAAATCTCGTAGGGCTGCTCACAAAGGTCGAACGTCAGCGCGATCTTCTTGACGTTCGCCGGCAAGCGCACCCGTCGTATCGCGCCACGCACAAAATTGGGAGCGTTCTGAACAGCCGTCGGAGTGCCAGCAAGCGGAGCACGGTAAGCCGCGGCGATATTCTTCAGAATAGAGGACTCTTTGCGCACGTGTTTGAGCTGCGCCGGCGACCAGCAGATTGGCAGGTCCTCGTTGGCAGACACAGCAAACGGCATCACCATCCATGCAATCGCAGAGCAGACTGCAACCAAAAGGATTGCCGACTGGCATGCCCATCGCCTGACTTGTCCCACAATTTTCACAGTAACACCGCGCTCGAATTCTCGGTTTGCTTGCTCTATAGCATGCTTCGTTAAGTGCTGTTAGCGTACACGATCACCCGATTAGGTAGGCAGACAACGGAACGGATCAGGCCGCATGTTTCAGCTTTCACTGGAAGACGTATCGTTCATCGGCCAGGGCCTCCATCGCCCGGAATGTGTTCTGACAACGAGACAGGGCGACCTCTTCGTATCCGATAGCCGTGGCGGCATCTCAACCTTGCGCGCGGATGGGACACAGGACTTCATCAAGGCCAAAGGCGTGCCCGAAGGTTTCCTGCCAAATGGCATCGCGCTTACACCGGAGCGCGAGTTCCTCATTGCGAACCTGAGTTCAGATGGCGGTGTCTGGCGCATGAACCAGAACGGTGACGCAACACTGCTCCTCGACAAGATTGACGGCGAACCAATGCCACCGGTCAACTTTGTCGGCCTCGACCGTGATGGCCGCATCTGGATCACATATTCGACACGCCTGCTGCCGCGTGAGGGCGCCATGAGGAAGGGCTGGGCCGATGGCTTCATCGCAGTTCTTGATGACCGCGGCGCCCGCATCGTCGCCGATGGGATCGGCTACACCAACGAAGCCATTGTCGACCCGTCCGGCAAGTGGCTGTACGTGAATGAAACAGTCGCGCGCCGGACCATCCGCTTCCCGATCGGTGCAAACGCAGAGCTCGGCGACCGCGAGGTCGTCGCCGCCTACCCACCCGCAACCTTCCCGGATGGCTTTACGTTTGATTCCGAGGGCGGCGTCTGGTGCGTGAGCGTTGCCAGCAACCGCATCATCCACGTTGACCGCGATGGCAAGCAAACCATTGTCCTCGAAGACTGCGACCCGGAAAGAATGCAAGTCGTCGCCGACGCCTTTGACAACGACAGCTTCCGCCGCGAGCACATTGATGCCGGCAAAGAACGCTCGTTGAAGAACATCGCCAGCATCGCCTTCGGCGGAGACGATCTCAAAACTGTTTATATGGGCTCACTCTTCGGCGATGGCATCGCCACCTTCCGCGCACCCGTCGCCGGCGCCCCGCCCGTGCAGTGGGAATTCTAGGGGTTGAGAGCGAACAATAGCACGCTGACGAAAGCATTCCGCGCCAGCCAACCTCAAGCGGCCAGTCCGCCCTTCTTGCGCGAAGTCTGAACCAACTCTTGCAGCTCAGACACAGGGCGCGGTTTGGAGATGTGATAGCCTTGCGCTTCAGTGCAACCCATCTCGCTGACCAGCGCCAGCTGTTCCGGGTCTTCCACGCCTTCAGCCGTTGTCATGAGCCCCATGCTCTGGCTGAGGTTGACGATCGTGCGCACGATTGTCGCTGCTTCATCGCCACCCGATTGAATGTCTTTGACGAAACTGCGGTCGATCTTGACCTTGTCAAAGGGATGCTCGCGCAGGGTTGATAGAGATGAGTAGCCGGTTCCGAAGTCGTCCAGCGCCAGCTTGACGCCGAGATCGCGCAGCTTTGGCAAAGTCTCAGACGCATGGCTTCCGCTATCAAGCAGTACGGTCTCGGTGATTTCCAGTTCCAGTCGCTCTGGCTCAAGGCCGCTTTGCTCCAGTGCATCCTTGACGGTCTCAAGGAAACCACACTGCTTGAGCTGCGAAGCAGAAACGTTGACCGCTATGCCAATATTAGACGGCCACTTAACAGCTTGCCGGCAAGCTGTGTGCAAGACCCACTCACCGATTCTGACAATCAGGCCGGTCTCTTCCGCAAGAGGTATAAACTCCGTTGGCGGCACCAGACCTTCTTCAGGCTTGTTCCACCGAATGAGAGCTTCAAACGCACAAATTTTGTTGGCGGAAAGATTATAGAGCGGCTGGTAGTGAACCTCGAACTGCTCGGCATCGATCGCTTGGCGCAACTCGATCTCGAGGCGACGCCTGGTTCGCATGCGTTCGTCAAGCTCCGGTTCAAAGAAGTGATAGGTGCCGCGCCCGTCTTCTTTTGAACGATAGAGCGCCAGATCCGCATTCTTCAGGAGCTGGTCAAAATCCGTACCGTCTCTCGGTGACAAAGCAATACCGATGCTTGTCCCAATCCCACAGTCATGGCCGGCAAGGTTGAACGGCTCTTCCAACGCACCGATCAATCGCTGCGCGAGGACCTCCGCTTCATACTCATCACGGTGCAAAACCTGCAGCACAACAAACTCATCACCGCCCAGTCGTGCCACAACATCACCATCGCGTACGACGTTCGTCAGTCTCTGAGCCACGTCCTTCAGAAGCAGGTCTCCGATGGGATGCCCCAACGTATCATTGATCAGTTTGAACC
Organism: Hyphomicrobiaceae bacterium; assembly: GCA_965247245.1. Classification (GTDB taxonomy): domain Bacteria; phylum Pseudomonadota; class Alphaproteobacteria; order Rhizobiales; family Hyphomicrobiaceae; genus Tectiglobus. The sequence continues at coordinate 1,709,485 of CBDFGV010000003.1, forward strand.
GGTCGAGGTCCAGCATGTGCAGAGCGAACCCATAATCATCAGCGCGGCGCTCCTGCAGAACGTCCTGGACGCGCTCACGCAGCGCGGTGCGATTGGGCAGTTTCGTCAAATCGTCATGGCGCGCCAAGAATGACAGCTGCGACTCAAGACGCGTGCGCTCGGAAATGTCCTCATGCGTGACGATCCATCCGCCACCTTTGAGACCCTTCTCAACGATCGCAACCGTGCGGCCATCGGAGGTCTGGCCGGTCGTCGCATGAACGCTACTTTCTGAAATACGAGAGACGATCTCGGCGTGATACTCGTGCGGGTCGCGAACTAAGAGGCCGGTCTCGGCGCGGTGCTTCAGATAATCAATGAAGCTGCAGCCTGGCCGAACCACGTCGCCAGACAATGAATACATATCCAGTATGGCCCGGTTGACGACGACGATGTTCTCATCCGCATCGAACATGATGAGCCCCTGCGGGAGGTTGTCCATGGCCACACGACTGAACCGGTCATCGGTTTTCTCGCCGGTATCCAAACTCTTTGGCTGCAGCAACCAGACCGTAACACCAAGTACGGTTGTGAGGACCGCGAGGGTCAGCCAATGCCCAAAGGTGTTGAGTTGCGAAACATGATCAGCGGCATCACTCACAGGCTGAGCCAGCGCTGACGTGCTGTTGATTTGCAGTGCAAGGAAAAAGGTCGTGAGAGCAACCGTGAGCTTGATAGCAAATTGAGAAGAGCGGGAAGCCTGACCCGATGCGGTTAAGCCGCAATGGTTACCACCCTGGCCATCAAGAAAAGTCTGAGAACAAAATCTTACACGCATAACTCACGCACGGCCTAACTCACCGTGTATCCTCCGCCTCAGACATCCTCCTTCGTTCGACCTCAATTCAAGGTCCGCGATAGGCCATAGCCGATCGTTGGGAGTACATCTGATTGTTGTGAATACATACCGGTTGCCGGCGAGATTTGGCATCATGCCAACTGCTGCCATTGCGCGGACAACAGTCATCAAACTGAGCTTCAACCACAATATAGTGAACAATCTCTTAGGTGTCGCAGCCTATAGCCGCTCGGCAGATTGTGAGAGAGTGCGCCGAGAAGGGCCCGAGAACCAACATGAGCAAGTTTGACTGGCACAGTGACCACATCACGCGCGATACACCTGTGAACGCTGACTACAAGAACACGCAAAATGTCCGCCGCTTTCTCAAACAGCAATGCGGACCGGACTTTGCCTTTAACCGCCCGTTCATGGCCTGGATCAAAGACGGCACCCCAAAGACCATGGGCGATGTCGCTGATGAGTGGCTGCGACGCCAGACATCTGAGTGACAATCGCCGCCAAGGTGATCAGACGGCGACAAACACTACAATTACCAAGAGACGCACCAGCGGGCTTACTTCGCCTTAGCCTCGCACCATGCAACCATGGCCGCAAGAATGGCATCGGCCTTGCGCTGACGAACATCCGGATCATCCAGCATCTTCTCTTCGTCCGGATGCACCAGGACGCCCAGTTCCAATAGAACCGACGGCATCGTCGCAGCCCGCACAACGGCAAACGGTGCATTGTACAGCCCAAGATCCCAGCGCAGGATTTCGCGGTTCTCGCCTTTGATCGGTTCACCATGATGCAGCGTCTGGACGAAGCCTGCTGTCTTGAAGCGCGTGGCGACGGCTTCCGCAAACCGCACGCTCTGATCGAACGCGGGGTTCTCTCGCGAGACAAACATCGAAAAGCCACGGAACGCGTAAGACACCGGCCCCTTGTACGGGCCACCCTTCTTCGGCCACGTCACATACCGGCCGTTGACCGAGTCATGATGAATCGAAACAAACAGATCCGCGTTCTGTTCCGCTGCCTGCCGCACACGTTCGCGCAGTTTGATCCGTCCCCCTGACGGATTGATACGGATCCATTCAATGCGTTTGTCGTCTTTGGCACGCTCAATCAGCTCATTGACAAAGCGCTCATTGAAACTGAATTCGGTGCGCCCGGATGCGCTGATCGCACCGGGATCGCGCCGGCTGTGCCCAACGTCGATCGCAACGCGCAACGGCCCCGCCTTGCAATCCTTTGCAGCCGCGCGCGGCGGCTGGATCAACGCCAGTGAGGCAAACGCCGTCAACGCCGCCAGTCCGACAAACGCGACTTTGGGCCAAACGGCTATGGAATAGAGAAGGATCGCCTTGATCATCAGTTGCCTCGAAGTTCTTTATGCTGCCGCTCGACATGTCTACAACCTGCCTTAGCGAAGGCATCGCCACATTCCAAGTTCCCTCACAATTAGTCCGCCGGTCCGGTTTTGAAAATGGCAATGCCGCCACTCTTAGCCCTGAACACGGATACTTGCCGCCGAATATCGCAACATACTGGAAAAGCGGCCCCGAACGCTTTAGCATTCTGCAGGATTTCAGTCTGGACTTCACGATTGCAGGGAGCAGAACGTGACGCAGAAACAAGTCATTGTCGTCGGCGGCGGTATCATTGGCGCATCGATTGCGTTCCATCTGGTGGAGGCAGGCGCTCGCGTCACCCTGATTGAAGCCGGTGAACTTGGCGGCATCGTCAGTCCCTGCTCATTTGGCTGGACCAATGCCAGCCATAAAAACACACGACCCTACTTCAACTTGAGATACCGGTCGATGCACCTGTGGGATGATCTGGCGGCACGCCTGCCGAATATTCCCTACCGCAAGACGGAAGTTCTGTACCTCGATGGCAAGACCTTCGATCTCGATGCGTTCTACGCCAATCACAGCGGCTGGGACTATCCACTCGAATGGCTCGATGACGCACAAATTCGCAAGCTCGAACCCGGCCTCGCCGTCGTGCCCGAGCGCGGGATCTTATCAACCGCAGAAGGCGCTGTTGAAGCTGCCCCGGCCGCCATCTTCTTTGCCAAACAGGCTGAAGCCGCTGGCGCCCGTATCATGACAAACACGGAAGTCACCGAGGTGATTTTGGAGGGTGATACCGTCAAAGGCGTCATCGCAGGTGGAGAGACACTGTTAGCCGATGAGGTCGTCATTGCATCCGGCAACGGCACACAGGCACTTGCCGCTATGGCCGGTGTTGAGGTGCCGATGTACTCGAAGCCCGGCCTGTTGATCTCAACCAGTGCGGTTGGGCATCGGGTTCAACGGATGATCCTAGCGGAAGAAGTTCACTTCCGGCAGCGCGCTGATGGCACAATATCTGCTGGCGAAGACTTTGGCGGTGGTTCGATCAACGACAACCCGGAAGACGGCTCTCAGATGTTGTTAGAGCGCATCCGCAACCAACTTGTCGACAATGGTGGCATTGAGCTCTCTGGATACACTGTCGGCCATCGTCCGATCCCGGCTGATGATCATCCCATCGTCGGTCGACCGACCGGGCGGGACGGCTTGTACATCGCAGTCATGCACTCCGGCGCAACGCTTGCACCCGTAGTCGGCAATGCAACGGCAGCTGAGATCTTGCGCGACGAACGCGATCCCTTGCTGGCCACGTTCGGCATGGACCGCTTTGATGGCGAACAGGCGGCAGCAACCGTCGCGGCGGAGTGATCGCTCCTAACTCAACTCACGACTGAGCGATCCATGACCAGACCGCAAAACCTGATTATCTTCCTGTCGGATAACCACGCCCGCACGATGTTGGGCGCCGCTGGCCATCCGATCATCCAGACACCGAACCTGGACCGTATCGCTAACAACGGCGTGCGGTTCAATAACGCGTACTGTGTCAGTCCGTTATGCTGCCCATCACGTGCAGCAATCGCAACGGGTCGCTATCCGCACGAAACCGGGTACTGGGACAACTCCTTGGCCTATGATGGCAAAGTCCCGACATGGCAGCAGCGGGTCCGCGACAGCGGACACCACGTCACGTCAATCGGTAAGCTGCACTATCGATCCGGCGACGTCGACAACGGCTTCTCGGAAGAGATCATTCCGCTCCATATCGTGGACGGCAAAGGCGCTCTGATCGCATTACTGCGCGCGACGCCGGAAGGTATGCCGCCGCGCAAAGGTCACAGAAAAATCTACGAGCAATCCGGGGTCGGCGAGGCGGATTACCAGATCTACGATCGCGAGATCACGCGGCATGCCATCGAATGGCTGGAGAAGAACGGCAAAGCACACGACAAGCCATGGGTCCTGTTGGTCTCATACGCCAGTCCTCATCCACCGTTCACAGTCCCGGAACGCTTCTGGAACCTCTACCCATTGGATAAGGTTCCGATGCCGGTTCAATGGCGCAAAGCTGACCAGCCGCAACACCCCGCGGTGCAATACCTGTCATGGATGAACAGCTTCGATGAAGACTTTGACGAAGACTTCATTCGCCGTGTCGTCGCCGGTTATTGCGGCCTAATTTCCGTCGTTGACGAACACGTTGGCACCGTCCTCGATGCCGCAACAAACATGGGCCTGATGGATCAGACCCGCGTGATCTATACTAGCGATCACGGTGAAGCTGCCGGCCACCACGGCATCATGGGCAAGGCCAATCATTACGAACACGCGCTTGGCATTCCTCTTCTAATGTCCGGTGCGGACATTCCGCAAGGCACGGTCATCGACCAGATCTCGTCGCAGGTGGATTTGTTTCCAACGATCGCGGAAGCCGTCGGCGTCCCATTGGCAGACGAAGATCGCTCCTTGCCCGGTTGCTCGCTATGGCCGGCCATCGCCGGTGAGAGCCAGCCGCGCACCGCCTTCGCGGAGTATCACGCCATGGGCGCGCGCAACGCCGGCTTTGCCTATCGCAAGGGACGTCACAAACTGATCTATCACGTCGGCATGCCACGGCAGTTGTTCGACCTGGAAGCCGACCCACTCGAAGAGCACGACCTTCTCGTTGCAGAGCCCGGTCTGGGTCTCGCCGATGAGCTAGAGACCGAACTCAGGACCATTGTCGATCCTGAAGACGTCGACCAGCGTGCCAAGGCGGATCAGCTGGCCCATGCAGACAAATTTGGCGGGATCGAAGAAGTTGCCAAAGCCGGCGTGTTCTCAGCATCGCCCGTTCCAGGCAAAGCGGTTGAGATCGAGAAGACCTAGGTGAAGCGCCACAGCAAACCCGTGATGGCGGGTTGACGGGAGACAGCAATGACAGACGGTGACGCAAAATTTTCAGCCGCTGGCGGCTGCACCTGTGGCCGGGTTCGTTTCAAGCTTACGCGCCAGCCGTTGTTTGTTCACGCCTGCCACTGCAGTCTTTGTCAACGGCAATCAGGTTCGGCCTTTGCTCTGAATGGCCTGATCGAAGCGAGCCATGTCGTGCACGAAAGCGGTGAGCTCGAAGAAGTCACACTGCCAACCGGCAGCGGCAAAGGTCAAACCGTCAGCCGCTGTCCGGATTGCCGAATTGCTGTCTGGAGCGTCTACAATAGGCTGGGTGATACATTCCGTTTCATAAGGGTCGGCACCTTGGATGAACCGGACACATGCCCGCCGGACATCCACATCTTCACATCATCGAAACAATCGTGGGTTCGGATACCGGATAACGCTGTCACCGTGCCTGAAACCTACGATCAGGCCCAGTACTGGCCGGCAGCAAGCCTGGAACGACGCGATGCAGCTCTCAGACAGGCAAACTAGGTAAGCAGCCAATATCATCGTCAGCAGATAACCCGATACGTTAACTCTCCGATGCGACCAGTCGAACCGCCAGGCCAACGAACACAATCGCAGCAATGCGGTTGAGTACGACCTGAGCCGTCGGCGATCGCTTCAGCCAGTCGCCGAGCAGACCGGCAGCCCAAGATACAATTCCGAACACCACGAGCGTCGCAAGAATGAAGACCATGCCCAGAACCAGCAACTGTGGAACCAGAGGACCGGCCTTCGGATCAGCGAACTGCGGCAGGAATGCCAGAAAGAAGATCGCAACCTTCGGATTGGTAATGTTCATCACGATGCCGCGCCGATAGAGCTGCCACAGACTCGGCTCGTCATGTCGGTCACCCGACAAAGCTGAATTGCCCGCTTTGAGCGCCTGCCAGGCCAGATAGATGAGGTAAGCAGCGCCAACCAGCTTGAGCACCGTGAATGCTGTCGCTGAAGCGGCAAACAGCGCCGCAACGCCAAATGCAACAGCAACGGTATGGACGATCAATCCGGTGCACAGGCCCAAGGTCACAACCAGCCCGGCCAAACGACCGTGCAGCGCGGATTGAGTCAGCACGAAGATACTATCAGGCCCGGGCGCAAACCCCAGCGCGACAGCTGCCAGAAAGAAAACAGCAAGGACGTCCAGCTCCGGCACAACAACCTCTCACATGATCTCGGTAGCAACCCAACAGGCATTGCCTCGCAACACTGTCAGGTCGGAACGAATTGATGGGTACAATCGTCCGGATACCATATCGTTGACACAGCGGTCAGTGCGTCATGAACTCCGGAATGTCGCGATCTTGAAGGCAGCGAACGCGAAGAAAACGCCCAGCAAACCATCAATCCATCGCCGGGCACGTTGATAAAAATCAACGACCGTCTCGGTTGAGAACAGGAGCGCGTAAGCCAGGTGCCCTGCAATCGACAGCACCGTCGTTGTGACGACCAACAACACGCCGACCCAAACCGGTGCATCCGCTCCGAGCCCGATGCCGACAATCGCAATCCAATGCAGCGCAGCTTTCGGGTTGGTCATCTGGATTAACAAGCCACGCCAATAGAGGCCATTGCCTTGGGTTGCAGTTGCTGCCGATTTCAAGTGCGGTGTGGCCGCGGAGCGAAACGCCTTGTAGGCCAGCCAGAGTAGGTAAGCTGCACCAAGCACCTTGAGACCGGTGATCGTCCACGCATAAGCCGTCACGAGCGCGGTCAGGCCGACCACAGTCAGTGTGGCCCAGATGCCGGAACCGGTGCCAACACCGAGCGCCAGCGCAACGCCTTGGCGTCGCCCGCGTTCCATCGACGTCCCGATGATCGCCAGGATGTTGGGGCCGATACTCACAAAGCCGACAGCGAAAATTCCAAGCGCCAAAGCCAGGCTGGTGAGGTGCTGATCCATCAAAGGCATCCTACAAAAATTGAACGAACACGTGACCGGCAACCAGTCGTTGCAGTCAAGTCTAACACACCAAGAGGTGGGAGCGAGCATCCCCAAAGCACACCCTTTGATTGTTCAGTTGCTCGCAGGACAAACCCCTGGTTTAACTCGCGCTGACAACAACCGCGACACGCGCGGGCAACTGCAAATTGTACTCCATTAGAGACATTTCAATTCCACAACAAAACAAACGCGACGACCACGAAATCACCACAAGATCGCTGTTCATTCCCGCCCGTATTGCATATAATCAGCATAGTGAATTACATTCACTTTGAGCAAAACACGATGGCAGGGGGGACGTCGGGTCGAGCGACATGGAGTTCATTTCTTATTTTGGCGGCGTGTTCGAACCGGTCGCGTTTCTGCTGCTTGTTGGTGGAACGATTGGCGGTCTCATCCTGGGTGCAACCCCGGGTTTGTCACCAACCATGGCCGTCGCATTGCTGATCCCCTTCACGTTTCAGCTGAGCCCGACACAGGGTCTCATTCTCTTAGGCGCGGCTTACACGTCCACGGTTGCAGGCGGTGCCGTTAGCGCAATCCTGCTCAAGATTCCGGGCGCGCCGGCCAACATCGCGACAGCCCTCGACGGCAATGCCATGGCCCGCAATGGAGAAGGTGCGCGCGCGCTCCATCTTTCCTTTTTGGCTTCGGGTGTCGGCGGAATCCTGGGCGTTCTACTGCTCATTTTCCTAACCCCGGTTTTGGCACAGTGGGCGCTGGCCTTCGGACCATCACATCTATTCTGGCTCGCCATTCTTGGTGTCACCGTCATTGGTTCACTCGACTCCAAATCATTCGTCAAAGGTTTGTTGTCCGGCTGTATCGGCCTGTGGCTCTCGATGATTGGTTATGATGACATTCAAGGCGCCCAACGCTTCATCTTCCACGATGCGCTGACCGGCGGCATCAATATCATCGCCGCACTGATCGGCCTGTTCGCCATCCCGCAAGTCATCGACATGTTCGCCAAGGGACGTCAGACCGGCACCATCGACGCTATCAATGTGCCGCGCTATTCGCTGTTGAGCTCGCTGCAGGAGCTGACACGCAATGTGAAAGCCCTTTCAATCGGAACCGTCTTCGGTTCGATCATCGGGCTCATCCCAGGCGTTGGCGGACAAATCGCGGGCCTCGTCGCCTACGACCAATCAAAGAAGTTCTCGCGCCAAAAAGAAAAGTTCGGCACCGGTCATCCAGAAGGTCTGATCGCAGCTGAGTCAGCCAACAACGCAATGGTCGGGCCATCGCTGGTGCCGCTGCTCACGCTGTCCATTCCTGGCAGCCCGACAGCTGCTGTCCTGCTCGGCGGCCTGCTCATCCACGGCATCTTCCCTGGCAGCGACCTGTTTACGAACCATCCGCAAGTTGCATGGACCTTTATCAACTCAATGCTGATCGGCCAGATACTGATGGTCATCTTCGGCATTTACACCGCGGCCTGGGCGGCACGCCTCGCGCGCGCACCGGTGCCGATCATGGCCGCCGCCGTCCTCGTGCTGGCCGTCTTCGGATCGTACTCAGTGCAGCAGTCGATGGGTGATGTCTACATCATGCTGACCCTCGGCATTGCGATGTACTTCCTCGAAAAGTTTGGCTTCTCGGCAGCACCACTCGTGCTTGGCCTGATCCTCGGACCAATCGCCGAAGACAACTTCATCCAAGGCTCGCAGATCGCCGCCGCTCAGGACGGTGCGTTGATCTATTTCCTAACCGGACCGCTCAATATCTTCCTCATCACGCTCGTCGTAGCCTCCGTTCTCTACAGCTTCTGGGGCAGCGTGATCGCACAAAAACCAACCCCCGCCGCGCAGCAGGAGGCAGCGAAATGACAGCCTCTCGCCTCCAGCATGTTCTGTCGTCTTCCGTCATCCTGCTGGTTGCCGCGGCCGTGACTTACATCAGCTTCACGCAGCAACCGGCAGCAGCCTTCCTGTTCCCGCGCCTGATCTCTGTGGTCTTCATTGCGCTCGCCATCTGGAATTTTGCTAGAGCCACTCTCGGACTCGCGAAAGTCGGCGAAGGACTGTCATGGCAAGTCAGCCTCAATCTCCTGCCGGGCCTGATCATCGCGCTAGCCTTTGTCTTCTTCGCTGCCAAACAGCTCGGCTTCTACACAGCCTCCACGATCGCGTTTTTTGCGGTCTACACGATCTACGATCCCGCTCCACTGAGTAGTGCCATCGCGTGGGCCAAGCGGATAACAACAACGGCACTTTTCATGGCGGTGATGTACGGCCTTTTTGCACTCCTGTTGAAAGTCCAAACACCGCGCGGAATGTACTTCTAACGAACTGCACTCTCAGTTTTGTACCGAAGGAGAAGAGCTTATGAAGAAGCTTGCGATGATCAGCCTGGCGTCACTCGCCGCAGCCGCGATGACGCTGTCGACCACGGCTCACGCCGAATACCCGGAACGCCCGATCGGCGTTGCCGTATCCTACGGCGCCGGCGGTGCCACTGACTTTCAGGCGCGCATCGTCACCATGGTGGCCGGCAATAAAGACATGCTCGGCCAGCCGATCTATATCGTCAACAAGCCCGGTGCCGGCGGCCGCGTCGGCTGGAACTGGTTTGCTTCCGAAGCACCCGCCGACGGCTACATGATGTCAGCCTACAACGTCCCGCACTTCATCGCACAGTCGATCAAGGGCGGCGTGAAGTATTCTGCTGACAGCTTTGAGCCAATTGCAAACTGGGGCGCAGACCCGGCCGTTGTGGTTGTTGGCAAGGACAGCAAGTTCAACTCCATTAAGGATCTTGTCGAGTTCGCCAAAGCCAACCCAGGTAAGCTGACACTGTCAGGCGCTGGCCTCTTTGTCGGCCACCACATCGCAGCCCTGCAGATGATGAAAGTGACCGGCACAAAGATGGCCTACATCCCGACCAAGGGCGGGGGTGCCGCAGCCATGAAAGCCGTGATTGCAGGTAACGTGCTCGCCGGCGTCAACAATCTTTCCGATGCGTTCCGTGCGCGCAAAGCTGGCAACGTCAAGATCCTGGCCGTCGCTGATAATGAGCGCAACAAGGACTTTCTGCCGGACGTTCCGACGTTCAAGGAAGCCGGCTACAATGTCGACAATTCATCGGTCAACTTCCGCGGCCTGATGGTGCCAAAAGGTACGCCCAAGGCGATCATTGACAAGCTCGCAGCCCAGGTGCCGAAGATGTTCGAGCACGCACGCGTTGCCAAGCGGATGAAGGCCGGCGGCTCACCCATCAAGGTCATGACCCGCACCGAAGTTCAGGCGATGTGGAAGGAGCGCCAGGCATTTCTGAAAGAGTTGCTCAAGGGTCTGTAGGCGAAACAGGCGGGCGCTAACATCGGTAGCGGCAACAGGATCTGATCGTGAGGACGATTGGCCCAGCCCGCTACCGACTATCGTATCATCGACGCGAGACTCCTCAGCACAAAGTCTCACCGCGCAGGGCCGGTTGATTGGGCGCATTTCAGTCAGAGATGCTGCAACTGGACCGCAGGTTCGGAACAACGGATGTTAAGCACCTCGTGGCTATAACCGAGGTTGTAGCATTGGTACGCGTTGAATTCGCTGTGCATACGGCGGACGTTTTGTTCAACGCCACTGATCCGGCCGCTCAGATCAGCCAGTTTGTTCCTGTGCCAGCGGGCCTGTTCTTCCAGCTGTCGGATCTTGCCTGAGTTGTCGCTCAGCAGAGCAGCGCCAACGCCTGCGATGATGTCAAACGCAGTGCCTACGCGACCACCCCGACCACCTGCTGCAGGTCTTCGACCAACACCGCTTCCGCCTTCAACTGATCGCATGCGTTCGTCCGCCAACTCTCGCTCTACGCTCTCCAGCTCAGCCATTTTCCTGCGCCGGTCATATCTCAAGTTTTTGAGAATTTCTTGGAAGTCTTCAAGATTATCAACAACCCGACTGCAAATCATATCCCGTGACATGCGCACACTCCTTGCGTTTCGAACTGTACGCAGAGTGTCCGCGAAAACTCGGTCGCGGGGATAACTCTCCTATTGCCTCAATTATATTAATGCGTATGCTGATTATTGAGTGATGAGGCGTGCAATGTTGGATGATCTACGCTGGCTCTTAAGTTTGATTGCCGCGTTGCTAACCGTGAGCAGTGAGGGCGTCAGTGCGTCCGCCAGCAGCATCAAAACGCTACTGGACATTAACTCGAACCGGCCAAACGTCTTCAAAGGTTATCCCGTTCCGACACGCGAAACTTTGCTAGCGATTTCTCCGTTCCGCGAGAGCGCCCTCCGTGATCGCCGTCAGCGTGGCACACGTCCAGGCGATTGCGCCAAGGATCTCCTCGACATGAAACGCGGTTTCAAGGAGATATATCCGGACGCGCCGAGAGATGCCTCGTTATCATGGACAATCCATATTGCCATGATCCATTTTCCGCATCTGTACCTTTGCAGAACACGCAATCAGATCAACAAAAGTCTCGATGAGATCGAGAGAATAAACTATCGCGTAACACCCATCGCTCAGCGCATCTATATCGGCGACTACGACTTCGAAGCCTATAATCGGTTGCCAAGAGCAGTTCAAATCCTTGAACATGAATCCAGAGACCTCATCTGGATGTCGTACCGCGGCTTTCGCCCGGCCATGTTGGAATTGCTCAGACTCGACGATCGCAGTCGCATCGTGCGCCTGACATGGCGCTTCAAGTGTTATCTTTTAATGTCCGTCATCGATGCCAAACTCGAAGATCCACTCATCGACAAACTCGTTCCTGAGATCACGAGAACGCTCACTGACCCAACAATCAAAGAACTCAAGGCCCGCGCCAAAACCAGAAAGTGGCCGCGCTCTGAACGCATGGTCATCGATTGATCGACATGCCTCTCAACGAGATGCCTCTCAGCAATATGCCCCACCATGACCGCCGAGATATCAGCATTCCGTCGAGCCTCACGACTGAGCGCTGATAGTCTAGATGGGCCGGGCGCCGCTGGCGGCTAACCGACAGACAGACAAGGCCAGACACACGAGGCCAGACACATAAGGCCAGACACGCGAAGGAACAGTGCGCAAGACCATGAGGCTGTCAGCAAAATTCATCGGCTATTGGCTCATTACCATGAGCTCCTGCTTACAAGCGCACGCTGACATTGATTGGATGCTCAGATATCGAAGCGAGTTCCCCAACCCCTTTAGGGATTACGCGCTGCCAACGCGTGAAACCATGCTCGCACACGCGCGGGCTTGGGACGTCACACTGCGCTATCGGCGGCTGACCGGCCCGCAACCACATGACTGCAATGATGAGCTGTTCGCAATGGAGGACGGCTTTCATGCCATCTACCCCAACGCACCCAAACGCTCGGACGCTCGGATCGCCTGGAAGATTCATATCGCCATGGTCCACTACCCGGAACTCATCCTATGCGACACGCTCTCTTCGCTTGAGGAAAGTCTCCGCAAAATCGCAAAAGCCAACTACCGGGTTCCCCCCCTTCAGCAACGCAATGATCTCTCGACATACGAAGCGAGACAATACCGTTGGAGGACCGTACCCGTAAGGCAGCTCCAATATGCTACCGAAGACCTCATTTGGCTGTCTTACCGTGGCTATCGCCCGGCCATGTTGGAATTGCTCAAACTCGCCGACCGGAGCCCGATTGTCCGCCTGACGACGCGCTTCAAATACTACCTGCTCGCATCGGCGACCAAAGCCGACCTCAAACACCCGTTGCTCGATGAACTCGGGCCGAAGCTCGCCAAGATGCTACCCGATCCGGACATCGAAGAACTTACAGCCATGGCAGAGACAGGCTCTTGGCCGATTTCGGAGCGCATGGTCACTGACTAACGGTCGACGACGATTTGCATCACCCTGGTCCACACAGCAGCACGACCCACAGGCAATCAACCAATTGGAGTTTGTTCTTTTCCCCATCATCAACCGAATCTGTGGAGAGCCCGATCTTCTGCCCTCGCCCTTTCTCGGACTCAGCTAGACTTTCCACCAGTTTCGATGGGGGAAGAAACTATGACCAGATTTTACTATGCAACGGTCGGCATCGTGTTCGGCATGGCAGCCGGAACCTTCCTTTGGCCGGTCGCCTTCACGATCATATTCTAGTTTCCCGGTCCGACATTCGCCATCGCACAGCGCCGTGCTCTCCTGGGTTGGGAACGTCAGCGCAATGCTGAGTGCGGTCACGCACAAGCTTTTGTCGCTTGCAGCCTAGCCGATGTTTTGCCACTGGTTGATGTTTGATCTTGGGAGGATCAAACAATGAAACCGATCGTATTGCTCGATGGCGGCATGGGCATGGAACTGCTGCATCGCTCTGACAACAAGACGCCGACGAATTGGTCTGCTCAATATCTGATGGACGAGCCCGATCTCGTGAAGCAGGTCCACGGCGAGTACATTGACGCCGGCGCCTCTGTCATCACCATCAATGCGTACTCCGCAACCTTTACGCGTCTCTCCCGCGTCAACAACGAAGACCGCGTACCAGAGCTGCAACGACTGGCCTGCGAATTGGCGATTGCATCCCGAGATGCAGCCGGTGACGCCGGCGCCGACGTCAAAATCGCCGGCTGCCTGCCGCCGCTCAACGGCAGTTACCGACCAGACCGAGTCATGCCCTACGATCAGATCCTCGACGAGTATCAGCGTCTCGTTGAATTCCAGGCACCGTACGTCGATGTCTTTATTTGCGAGACCATGTCGAGCGCCATCGAAGCCAAGGCCACCGCAACCGCCGCTGCGGCCTCGGGCAAACCGGTTTGGGTCGGCGTCACGCTCGCAGAAAACGCCAGCAACAAGCTGCGCTCAGGCGAGTCCATCGCTGATGTCATATCGATGCTCGACGGCGTCAAGGTCGACGCGATCGTTGCCAATTGCACGCCACCGGAAAGCGTCCGCGCCGCAATGCCGGATCTAATGGCAACCGGCCTCCCGACCGGCGGCTATGCCAACGCCTTCACACCGATCCCAGTAGACTACATGCCGGGACAGACACTCTACCAACTGGGCGCGCGCCGCGACCTCGATGGCGCAAGTTATGCCACCTTCGCCATGGATTGGATCGACAACGGCGCTGAGATCGTTGGTGGCTGTTGTGAGGTCGGCGTCGACCACATCCGCCACTTGCACGATAGCATCGTTGCGAGCGGACGCGACATCGTTGGTCTGCCGGCAGCAGCGGCTTAAACTGCTCCTCCAAAGTTCTGCGCAGCCTAGAAAAGAGTAATCATGTGCTGCGCCGGACCGCGGCAACGCGCGTTGATGATAAGCCTAACAACGCCCCTGTTCCACACGCGCACATCATACACTTCGCTCCTGGCCGTAACACACTCCCTTGTCGGGCTGTCGGTGGGCATCAGCAAGCACTCCGCACTAACAAGAACGGCGCCGTACAGATCGCTCGTGCATTGGCATGCGCGGTCCGCTTGGCTGTGGCTACAAACACGAGCTGCTTGAGCAATCAGCACGCTCGGTAAGGCTTGGCGTCACTCACGCCAAAGTCACACATGTGTAAGTTTATCAATTTAAAATTGCATTTGATCAGCCTAAAGAATATTTTCATCAGCAAGCTGAATCTAGCCGGCAAGCTCAGTGGACCAAGCCTCCCATGGGTTCGGGGTTCGAGCCCCGAGATCAGGACTGAAATATCATGCTCAAGTACCTGCAAAAAATGGCGCTGCTCTTTGGCGTATCGCTACTGCTGGTTTTTGCGATCGCACAACAGGCCAAAGCAAACGACATCACATGTTCACAATCAACGCTTGATGCGTTTGCAACTTCAAACCAGTCAGTTCCAGACACCGCCGGCATCGTTGTAATGTCGGAGTCTTCAGGCGACTGTATGGCAAAAGAGTACACGCGATCCTGGGAAAGCTGCATATCCTGGAACTTTGAAGTGACTGACCACATATCCGCGGTGGCGCTTTGTGTCGACTGGGGACCGTATAAAACTTACAACAGAAGCATATGCTTTACCCGCGGCGATGGTCCTGACATCACAAGTGTCACATTGTACAAAGGCACTGGCACTACGTCAGGCGAAAACGTTCCCCGTAGCACGTGGCCATGTCTCAATACGAGCACAGACTACCGCGTTACGTATGACCACAAGCATGAAGGACGGCGTTGGTTCGAGTTCAGAACCAACGCATCTGGGTCGGGGGTAATCCACAGTTCGATCACCATCCGCACCGACAATACGCGGCCAAAAATCATCGTCACCGATCTGCCAACTTCGGTGACGTCGACTGGCAGTTTCACAGCCACTTACCTGGCCAATGAAGATGTCCTCGGTTTCGACCTTGCCGACATTCAAGCAGGGCTGACAAATGCCATGGCCTCTGACTTCACCACGGTCATTGAAAACCGCAAGTTTACTGTGACGATTACGCCGACAGGCACCAGCGACATCACACTCAGTGTTCCAGAGGGCGTAGCCACCGACAAGGCCGATAATATCAATACGATTGAATTCCCGGTCACTGTAAAAATCGATGACAACCCGCCTGTGGTGACGATAGAGGGCGTGCCAAGCACGGGTACGGCAGGCACCCCTTTCACCGCCTATTACTACTTCACCGATACAGGTGGCGCGCCTGAGCCTGTGACAGGTTTCGACCTGGATGACATCAACGATGCATTGACGAATGCTGTCGCCACAGATCTTGTCCAAGAACCCGTCGGCGGACCCTACCACCGCTTTTATGCAACGATCACCCCTGACGGGAATGGCAATGTCGTTGTCGGTGTCAACGCAGACGCCGCAACGAACATATCCGACGTTGGCAACGCTGCTGCGACGCCTCAAGTCGCAACCGTGCCTGACACCAAGGCGCCGATAGTCACGTCAGTGATCCCCAGCTCAACCACAGTCGGTTCATCAGGCACACTTGAAATTGATATCGTGTTCTCGGAGGGCATGGATACCAGCCAGACGCCGACGCTCACATTTAGCCCCGACGTGTCAGCCGCCCTGCAGGACGCCACGGCGCAGATCGGCACCTGGACGTCAACGACGATCACTAACGATACGTACAAGGTGGTCTATGCCCTGAGCAACAGCGGTAGCGATATTGACAATGTCGATGTCACAGTGGGCACAGAATTCAGGGACGAAGCTGGCAATCCCCTAGAAAGCCCCCATACGGAGGCTGACGTCTTCAGCGTTGTTGCCGACGAAACGCCGCCGACAGCACCGGATGAGCGCGCACCAAGTGTCACGATCTCGGCGCCTGCCGAAGCGCGCGGGCCGTTTACCGCAACCTTCACTTTCTCCGAGGACGTGACTGGTTTTGACGATGTCAACGACATCACCGTTAGCAACAGTACTATCGCAAACCTTTCAATCGGAACAATTACCAGCAACGGCGAAGAAGTGTTCACCGCCACCGTCACACCAATCGAACATGGCCCGGTGACCATCGATGTACCAGCTGATATCGCGGAGGACGGAGCCGGCAACCTCAACACTGCTGCAGACCAAGTCACTGTCAGCTACATCGACAACAACCACGTCCGCGAACGAACCTCGCACATCATCTCCAACTTCACGACCCGGCGCGGCAATGCCATCGTCTCGAACCAGACCGACTTGACCGAGCGCCTCAATCAGGCTGGATCGGGCAGCAGCGGCACCGGCGCGTCGTTCACAGGTGAAGGCAGTTATGCCAACAACCGCTTGGACTTCGCCACCAACCTGCGCCAGATACTGGCCGCCAACAAGGCCAACAAGTATCAACGTATTGCCGAGCTCAGCGCAGGATTAGGGGGCGACCGGAAAGAAGGTTCTCAAAACGGACTGAAGATAGGAGGGCAGCACGGCGGCATGCAGAACCTCGGCTTCCGCAATCTCTCAGCCAACGACAGCCTGCTATCCAGCTTCGACATCTGGGTCAAAGGCCGCTGGGCACGCTACGACGCCACCAGCGACGGCCAAGTCGGGCTCTTCTTCATCGGCGCCGACTACAAGTTCAACGACGACATTGTTGTGGGCGTGATGGCACAGTTCGACTGGACCAATGAAGCAGACGACATTGAGGACTTCGCCATCGAAGGCCGTGGCTGGATGATCGGGCCCTACCTGGTCGCCCGCCTGCACCAGAACCTGATCTTTGATGCCAACTTCTCCTGGGGGCAATCCGATAACGAAGTCTCGCCGTTCAACACGTACACCGATAGCTTTGACGGGCAGCGCTGGCTGGCAGCCGCCAAGTTCACCGGCAGCTTCAAGTTCAGCTATTTGCACATCGCGCCACACATCGGCGTGCAATACTTCCAGGAACGACAAAAGGCCTACGTCGATAGTCTCTCCATCGACATACCCGATCAGACCGTTCGGCTTGGCCGTCTGTCGTTCGGACCCAGGTTCTCAACTGAGATCAAGCGCAACGATGGCACCATCATCAAACCTTACCTCGGCATCAAAGGTCTGTGGGATTTTGATCGCACCGCCATCGTCGATCTGACCACCGGGCTCGCCGCCGAAAGCACCGATGAGTTCCGCGCCAGGATCAATGCCGGCCTCAAGGTTCGCTTGGCCGATGGCATGGCCCTTAAAGGCGAAGGTTTCTACGACGGCCTCGGCGCCGAAGACTACGAGTCTTACGGCGGCAGCATTCGCCTCAACATTCCGCTGCAGCGTGATAGCAATTCATCAGAGGCGATGAAGCTGGGCGTCGGGTTAGCTCAATCAGTTAGGCCCAGTCCGTTACAACCCGGTCCGTTACAACCCGGTCCGTTACAACCCAGTCCTTTAGACACCGGTCCATTCAGTCAAAAGGCACCGCCCGTCGGGCATTTGCAGACTAAGACAAGTGTTACAGGCTTGGGCGAGTAACGAGTGCACCTCGATCGACCGCCTCTCATCAACCAGCCATCACATCATTCCACAATTCGCAAAACTCATCAGAGGGCGCTCACGGAAGCGCCCTTGTGCGAATCGACACGGTCGCAGATTCCATCTGTTGACTGAAACATCACAGCAACACCACCGCGCAAACCGCGCGCCGACGCAATCAAACCATTGAATCATAGCCAAGAAATTATCTGAGAGCGTCGCCGAACCTTTCGTTTCCGACCTAACAGGTCGTGCCCTGCCTGCGTTACCACCAACATGGACGAAGAGCTTTGATCAGGGGCAGGGCGAATGTGGGAAAGCAAAGGCACAGGGTTGGCGTACGGTAAGCGGCCAGACCAGCTGTGGGCAACGGTTGTGTCAGATCGACTGCAGTGTCAGCAGCAACGTCGCAGCAAGGCGTATCCCACACGCAAGCGAACACATCGCATGCAGACACACCGCATGCAGAAACATGGAGCCGGCCGGCACAATTCAATGGCACGGCTCAAGCAAGCTCTTGTCGGCGCCATCGCCCTCTTCGCCTGGACCGTGATCTGTGCTCTTGGTCTGCCCCCGCACCAGGCCGTCGCTCAGACAAGCTGCATGACCACCCCCACGTTCACCTCCAGTTTCGAGGTTGTGACCACTCTACCTTCAGGTCTACCTACTACCACCGCTAGTGCCGAGTGTTCCCTTGCAGAATCCGGTGGCAGTGGCGACGATCAACTACGCCTACGCATTCTCGAAGTGGGCGGCCAAGTAATTGCACGGTTTATAGGCGCGTTCGGCGGTCAGCGCGTCACCCCCAGCAGTTTTGTCGTCAATGGCATTGCGGGAACTCTTGATGGTGGATTTTTGACCGTTCGCTCGCTTGCCGACGGCCCCTTCACGGCTGTTGGTGAAGTCAAGCTCGGCTCGGACGTCTACAGGGTCACGGTCGCCGGGGAATTGATTGATGGGGCCACGGACACGCGATCCATCACCGTGAACTCCGCGACCATCGCAGGCGGTAACTTTGGCGGCGGCCCCATCACGGACACCGACGACGACCCACCGTCCGGCTACCGGCCGGAAGTTTCGCCGATCACTGCCAGCAATGAGACGGCAGTGACACTGGATATCAGAAGGGCAGAAGCTGGCGCCACCTACGAATACACATTCGAGGACAGCTCAAACAACACGGTGACCAATACCGGTACAACGGGTTTGGAAACTAAAATCCAAAACATCGACCTCTCCAGCCTCGACGATGGAACGATCACCGTGACCGTCACCTTGACCGATCCATCCGGCAACTTAGGCGACGAAGAGACTGTCACGACCACTAAGGACGCCACCGTGCCGACAGTCTCATCCGTTGTCTTCCAGGACAGCAGCGGCAGCGTGACGTCGGCTGATCCCGGCGACAGCTTCCAGGTGGTTGTCACCTTCAGCGAGGCCATGGATACAACATCAACACCATCCCTCGCCTTCTATGATGCCACCGGCGGCACCGGTAACACCGTCGATCTCTCGACCTGGGCACAGGCCGGATCAGACGGCTGGAGTTCCAGTGACACCGTCTACACTTTCAACTTCACCGCACCCAGCACGCTGGCGGCCAGTGTCGCCATCCGCTCAACCACGGTCTCAAGCATTGATGATGCCGCCGGCAACGCGCTCTCGGATCACACCGAGAATGATACCTTCGATGTCATCGAGAACACCGCGCCGACGGTGTCGTCAGTCGCGTTTCAAGACAGTTCCGGCAACTCCATCACCTCTGCCAACCCCGGTGATAGCTTCCAGGTCGTCGTCACCTTCAGCGAGGCCATGGACACGGACACGACGTCAACCTCGCCTCCATCGATCGTGTACTACGATACCGCCGGCGGCACCGGCAACACTGTCGACCTCTCGACCTGGGCCCAGTCCGGGTCCGATGGCTGGAGTTCCAACGACACGGTCTACACCTTCAACTACACCATACCCAGCACACTGGCGGCCGACGTCGCCATCCGCTCAACCAAGGTCTCCTCCATTGATGATGCCGCCGGCAACGCGCTCTCGGATCACACCGAGAACGACAGCTTCGATGCCATCTTTGACACAACCCCGCCAACGGTCTCATCCGTTGTTTTCCAGGACAGCTCCGGCACCAGCGCAAGTTCGGCGGATCCCGGCGACAGCTTCCGGGTGGTTGTGACCTTCAGCGAGGCCATGGATACAACCTCACCGCCGTCGCTCGCCTTCTATGATGCCACCGGCGGCACCGGCAACAGCATCGACCTGTCAGCCTGGGCACAGACCGGGTCCAATGGTTGGAGTTCGAGCGACACCGTCTATACCTTTAACTTCACCGCGCCCAGCACATTGGCAGCCAGCGTCGCCATCCGCTCAACCACGGTCTCAAGCATTGACGATGCCGCCGGCAACGCACTCTCGGATCACACCGAGAACGATACCTTCGATGTCAATGAGAACACCGCACCGACGGTCTCATCCGTCGTCTTCCAGGACAGCTCCGGTGCGATCAGCTCGGCAGATCCCGGCGACAGTTTTACTGTCGTCGTGACCTTCAGCGAGGCCATGGACACAACCTCACCGCCATCCCTCGCCTTCTATGATGCCACCGGCGGAACCGGTAATAGCGTCGACCTATCAAGCTGGGCCCAGACCGGATCCAATGGTTGGAGTTCGAGCGATACCGTCTACACCTTCAACTTCACCGCGCCCAGCTCGCTGGCGACCAGCGTCGCCATTCGCTCAACCACCGTCTCGGGCATTGACGATGCCGCCGGCAACGCACTCTCGGATCACACCGAGAATGATACCTTCGATGTCAATGAGAACACCGCGCCGACTCTGACCTCCGTCACGATTGAGTCGGACAACGGCACCGATACCAGCCAGGCGACCATTGGCGATGTGATCACCCTGAAGTTCACCGCCGATGAGGCACTTGGGTCGACGCCGACTGTCGAGATTGCCGGGCAGACAGTCACCGTTACCAACACATCAGGCAACGATTATCAGGCCAGCATTACGGTGACCGACACAACATCGACCGGCCTGGTGACCTTCACCATCTCGAACCTGGTTGACACCAACAGCAATGCGGCCGCCGATGTCACGACCACGACCGACAACTCCTCGGTGACCATCGACACTGTCGCCCCGACGCTGACCATCTCGGCGCCGGCCGAAGCGCGCGGGTCGTTTACGGCAACCTTCACCTTCTCCGAGGTCGTCACGGGCTTTGAACTGGCCGACATCACCGTCGGCAACGGCACGGCGTCAGACTTCGCCGGAACCGACGACGTCTATACCGCGACGATCACGCCGACCGAGCACGGTGATGTCACCCTCGATGTTGCCGCCGCCGTCGCCATCGATGGCGCCGGCAATGACAACGCCGCCGCCGACCAGGTGTCCGTGAACTACATCGATGAAAACTACGTGCGTCAGCGCACGCAACGCATAATCTCCAACTTCATGACCCGGCGCGGCGATGCCATCGTCTCCAACCAGCCCGACTTGACCGAACGCCTCAATCAGGCCGGACCGGGCGGCAGCGGCGCCGGTGCGTCGTTCACCGGTGAAGGTAGCTACGCCAACAACCGTATGGCCTTCGCCACCAGCCTGCGCCAGATGCTGGCGGCCAACAAAGTCAACAAAGATCAGCGCATCGCCGGGTTGCAGGCCGGGTCCAGAGCAGGATTGGGGGCCGGCCTTGAGGATGGACCAAAGGACGCTCTCAAGATCGGTCAGCAGGGTGGCGGCATGCAGAGCCTTGGCTTCCGCAACCTCTCAGCCAACGATGGGGCACCCGCCGGCTTCGATCTCTGGATCCGCGGTCGCTGGGCGCGCTATGAGAATGACACCAACCAGGGCGACCTCGGGCTCCTGTTCATCGGCGCCGACTACAAGTTCAATAGCAACTTCGTCCTCGGTGTCGTCGCACAGTTCGACTGGACCGACGAAGTCGATGACACCGATGACTTCAAGATCAACGGCCGCGGCTGGATGGTCGGGCCGTATCTCGTCGCGCAGCTGCACCAGAACCTGATCTTCGATGCCAACTTCTCCTGGGGCCAATCCGACAACGAAGTCTCACCGTTCAACACCTACACCGACAGCTTTGACGGCACCCGCTGGTTGGCGTCGGCCAAGTTCACTGGCAGCTTCACCTTCGGCAATTTGCACGTCGCCCCGCACATCGGCGTGCTCTACTTCCAGGAACGCCAGGAGGCCTACGTCGACAGTCTCTCCATCGACATCCCCGAGCAGACCGTCAAGCTCGGCCGCCTGAGTTTCGGCCCGAAAGTCTCAACCACGTTCCAACGCAAGGACGGCACCAGCATCAGTCCCTATCTCGGCATCAAGGGGCTGTGGGACTTTGAGCGCTCAGCCATCGTCGACCTGACAACGGGTCTCGCGTCCGAGAGCACCGATGATCTGCGCGCCCGTGTCGATGCCGGCATCACGATCCGCCTGCCTGACGGACTGACACTCAATGGCGAAGGCTTCTACGACGGCCTCGGCACGCAAGACTACAAGTCCTACGGCGGCAGCATCCGCATCAATATCCCGTTGCAACGGAATGGTGAGCCGACGGCGGCGATGAAACTCGGCGCCGGCCCGCGTGGGTCCGCGCCGAGCTATCGACCTGCACCCGCTGGCGGGGAGTCGTCCGACGGAAACGCGACCGGGAAGAGGTAACGAGAACCCTAGACGTAGGCGCTCTGTCTGGTGCACGGCCAAGGACATACCGGCACGGCTTCATCCAAGGCAAAAAGCGCTGGCGTTGCCTGAAGCATTGAACCCGCGCGGCTCTTATTGATAGCATAGCCCCCGACTTCACGGAGCGACAATCAATGGGACATGAACTGCTGGACTCAGGCTGCGCATCCGTTGCAACGCGTGAAGTCCGAGATCGCTCATTCGTTGGTCGCTCAACGTCTATGACACCGGTTGCACAGTACCCGCTTCTATCCAGTGCCGCCCAGCCGACGACAACCACCAAGGCTAGATGCAAACTTCCTTTGGTGATCCGACTTTTTGCACAACCAAAGATTGCCTTCACTCTCGAACATTGATACATTTATTCTGCTTACTGATTATATGCATCGAGTTGGCCCCATTGTTGGCCGCTCCTGGCAGTGATCGGCAGTAGCCTCCTGCTCGACTCATGCAGGGGGCCGAAACAACTACGAGCAACGCGATCTAGATCGCAACAGCTCTGACTGCAACAGCGGTGATCCCGCGCGGTCAGAGAACGGGAGCGTGCGCCTACTCAAGATCGGGTGCGTAACGACGTGCTGCGCAACGGCAGCATCGGGGGACACTGGAATGAGTTTTCGACGAACGAAGGCTTTGTGCTGCTGGCTGTTTGTCAGTCTGACTGTGTTGTTCTTTTTCGTACCCACCGAGCAGGCACACGCGCGGACAATGACCTGTGAGTCATCCACGCTGAACACCTTCAAAACCGTCAACCAGAGCTCTGATCTTATCGGCGTGCTCGTGCTCGCCGAAACATCATCATTTGTTTGGCACCTGGACCGCGACACCTGCGGCGTACGCTCATACGACACGAGTTGGTCGCAGACTGAAACCTGCAGCATTTTTTTGGACGCCACCCCCAATTCCGATGAAGCGCTCGCCATTTGTGGGATCGGCCGCGATCCAACATCTGGCCTCGGCTTCGCCCGCGACGGCGCCAATCTCACGAACGTGACGCTCTATCAGGGGAAGGGAAGCACCAGCGGCGTCAACGTTGCGCGCGAGACCTATCGCACTCTGAATGCCAACACCTACTATCGCGTCACATATAATACCGAGAATGACGGGCGTAGGGTGCTCACGTTCACGACGAACAGCGCTTTGAATGGCTTGGCTGACAGCACCATCACAGCCTATACGGATAGTGACCGACCGACCCTCACGATTTCTGATGTGCCAGCGAGATCCAATTCCGCGACCCCGTTTACGATAACAATCCTGGCAAACGAGGACATCGTTGGTTTAACAATCGACGACATTTCTCTCACCAATGCCACGGCCAGCAACTTAACGACCGTCACGGACTACCGACGATTCACGGTAACTATCACACCCGACGGGAACGGTGATGTCACGATCCAGATACCCGAAGGCGCCGTCACGGATCTTGCGGACCATACCAATTACGCGACCGCGACGCTGACGTCAGAGTACAATACCGAGGCACCGATTGTCACAATCTCCGGGGTGCCGAGTACTACCGATGGATCAACATCCTTCATCGCCTATTACAATTTCACTTACGCAGACCGCACCGTCGCATCCGTGAGTGGTTTTGATATCGACGACGTCACTGCGGCCCTGGTCAACGCGACGGCTTCGAACTTCACGGAAGACCTCCTTGGTAACGGCGCGAAGTATTGGGCAACGATCACACCGGACGGCAATGGTAGTGTTTCGGTGGGTGTTAATGCCAATGCGGCACAAGACGCATCCGGTTTCGGCAACCTTGCCGCGACCACGCAAGTCGCGACCATGCCTGACACAACAGCTCCGACCGTCGTCGTTACCAACGATGGCCCAAAGACCGGCGGCGAGGCAGGAACACTGAATGGATCAGGATCATCCGATGCCGGCGGCATTGCATCTTACGCCTGGACTCAGGTCGATGCAGTCAACAGTGACACGACCGCCACGACCAATGTTGTCTCGCTAAGCAGCACGTCGACTTCTGCGCCGACTTTCACCGTGCCCAGCCTGACGACGAATGCCAACCTCTACTTCAAACTGACCGTGACAGACAACGCTGACAACAGCGCATCAGCATGGACGACCTTTGCCGTAGTCGAGAACACGGCGCCTTCAGTCTCCATCATCACCAACAGCCCTGGTGCGGCCGGTTCAACCGCAACGCTCAATGGATCAGGTTCAACAGATGCGGGCGGCATCGCATCCTATACTTGGGTCCAGGTCGATGCCCTGGACAGTGACACGGCACTCACGTCCAGTGACGCCAACTATGCGACGCTGACCGATGCCGATACGTCTCAGGCCTCGTTCACCGTGCCGAGCTTCGACACGGACACCAACCTCTTCTTCAAGCTGACCGTCACTGATAACGCCGGTAATAGTGCGTCAGCGTGGACGACCTATGTGGCTTCGGAAGATGTGCGGCCGGTCGTGACCGAAGTAACCCCAGTGACGACACCGACCAACGATCCAACCCCGGACGTCGTGATTCAGTCGGATCAGACCGGCATCGTGAACTACAACGGCGGCTGTCAAGGCGATGTCAGCTCGATTTCCCAAGTCAACACAGACATCACTATAGCGCTTAGGACCGGTGGCAGTGGTGGTGATCTCAGCGATGGTACCTACAGTGGTTGCACCATTACGGTCACCAACAGCACCAACGGTAGCTCTGAACCCTATACACTCACAAGCTTCACGGTTGACACCACTGACCCTGTCGCGGATGCCGCAGCCAGCGCTCAACCCAGTGCCGGCCAGACCGGCACGCTCGACGGCTCGGCCTCAACCGATACCGGCGGCAGCGGCATCGCCTCCTATGCCTGGGCGCAGGTCGATGCGCTGAACAGTGACACCGCAGCGTCCACCAATGTCGTAACGCTGACCAATGCCGATGCCGCGCAGGCCACATTCACTGTTCCCAGCCTCAGCGCCAATGGTGAGTTGTATTTCAAGCTGACCGTCACTGACAATGCCGGCAACAGCGCGTCGGATTGGGTCACCTATGATGTCAACGAGGACACACGGCCGACAGCCACGACGGTCACGATCACATCGACCAACGGCGATCCCACCACCGCCCGCACCGGCGATACGGTCACGTTGTCGTTCACGACCAGCGAGGCGCTGACGGTCAACAACCCGCAGGTCGCGCTGCAGGATGGCGGCGGCAACACGCTCGCAGGGACGCTGTCGGGGAGCGGCAGTAGCTGGTCCTATAGCTACACTCTGGCCGGCACCGAGACCGACGGTGCCATCACCTTCACCATCGATCTGACCAACGATAGTGGCGAGGCCGGTGAACAGATCACGGCGCTCGTCAATGACACCGACGGCGACGTCACCATCGACAATACCGCGCCATCCGCCAGTGCGTCCAATAACAGCGCCCAAACCGGCGGGGCAGGCGGCGCATCCGGAGAGCTCTACAGCACTGGATCGTCGGACTCCGGCAGTGGCATTGCCGCCTATGCCTGGGTGCAGGTCAGCGGCGACGGAAGCGATCAGCAAGTGAGTTCGCTCAGCGACACATACGCGGCACTGACAAACGCAAACACGAGTACCGCGACCTTCACCGTGCCGCGCCTGTCGGCCAACGCCAGCCTCTATTTCAAGCTGACGGTCACCGACAATGCCGGCAACAGCAGTTCCGTCTGGACCACCTATGCGGTCACCGCCGACACAACCGCGCCGACGGTCTCATCCGTTGCCTTCCAGGACAGCTCCGGTTCGATCACCTCTGCTGATCCCGGCGACAGCTTCACCGTCGTCGTGACCTTCAGCGAGACCATGGACACAACCTCACCGCCGTCCCTCGCCTTCTATGATGCCACCGATGGCAGCGGTAACAGCATCGACCTGTCAAGCTGGGCCCAGACCGGATCAGACGGCTGGAGTTCGAGCGACACCGTCTACACCTTCAACTTCACCGTACCCAGCACGCTGGCAACCAGTGTCGCCGTCCGCTCGACCACCGTCTCGGGCATCGATGATGTCAATGGTAATGCGCTCTCCGACCACACCGAGAATGATACCTTCGATGTCAATGAGAACACCGCACCGACGGTCTCATCCGTTGTGTTCCAGGACAGCACCGGCACCAGCGCCAGTTCAGCTGATCCCGGCGACAGCTTCCGGGTGGTTGTCACCTTCAGTGAAGCCATGGACACAACCTCACCACCGTCGCTCGCCTTCTATGATGCCACCGGCGGCACCGGCAACAGCATCGATCTATCAAGCTGGGCCCAGACCGGGTCCGATGGCTGGAGTTCGAGCGACACCGTCTACACCTTCAACTTCACCGTGCCCAGCACGCTGGCAACCAGTGTCGCCATCCGCTCAACCACCGTCTCGGGCATTGACGATGTTGCGGGCAACGCGCTCTCCGATCACACCGAGAACGATACCTTCGACGTCATCGAGAACACCGCACCGACGGTCTCATCCGTCGTCTTCCAGGATAGTGGCGGCAGCACCATCACCTCGGCCAGCCCGGGCAGCAGCTTCCGGGTGGTTGTGACCTTTAGTGAGGCGATGGATACAGACACGAGTTCGACCTCACCGCCATCCATCGCCTTCCATGACGCCACCGGCGGCACCGGCAACGCCGTCGACCTGTCAAGCTGGGCCCAGACCGCCTCCAATGGCTGGAGTTCGAGCGACACCGTCTACACCTTTAACTTCACCGCACCCAGCACATTGGCGGCCAGCGTCGCCATCCGCTCAACCACGGTCTCAAGCATTGATGATGCTGCGGGTAACGCGCTCTCCGATCACACCGAGAACGATACCTTCGATGTCATCGAGAACACCGCGCCGACAGTCTCATCCGTTGTCTTCCAGGACAGCGGCGGCAGCGCGACCTCGGCCGATCCCGGTGACAGCTTCCAGGTGGTTGTCACCTTCAGCGAGGCCATGGATACCGCCTCACCGCCGTCTCTTACCTTCTATGATGCCACCGGCGGCACCGGCAACACCGTCGACCTATCAAGCTGGGCCCAGACCGGGTCCGATGGTTGGAGTTCGAGCGACACCGTCTATACCTTTAACTTCACCGCGCCCAGCACATTGGCAGCCAGCGTCGCCATCCGCTCAACCACCGTCTCGGGCATTGACGATGCCGCCGGCAACGCCCTCTCGGATCACACCGAGAACGATACCTTCGACGTCAATGAGAACACCGCGCCGACAGTCACGTCCGTCGTCTTCCAGGACAGCTCCGGTGCGATCACCTCAGCAGATCCCGGTGACAGTTTTACTGTTATCGTGACCTTCAGCGAGGCCATGGATACAAGCTCACCGCCATCCCTCGCCTTCTACGATGCCACCGGCGGCACCGGCAACACCGTCGACCTGTCAAGCTGGGCCCAGACCGGATCCAATGGTTGGAGTTCGAGCGATACCGTCTACACCTTCAACTTCACCATACCCAGCCCGCTGGCGGTCAGCGTGGCCGTCCGCTCAACCGAAGTCTCCAGCGCCAGCGATGTCGCCGGCAACGCGCTGGTGGATCACACCGAGGACGACAGCCTCGATGTCATTGAGAACACCGCACCGACACTAATCACCGTCGCCATCGCGTCGGACAACGCCACTGACACCAGCCAGGCAACGATTGGCGATCAGATCGCGTTGAGCTTCACCGCCAGCGAAGCGCTTGGGTCAACACCGACGGTTTCGATAGCCAACACCAGCGTCACTCCGACCAACATCTCGGGCAACACCTGGGTCGCAACGCTCACCGTTGATGACACGACACCGACCGGCCTGGTGACCTTCACCATCTCGAACCTGGTTGATACCAACAGCAACGCGGCATCCAATGTCACAACCACGACCGACAACTCGTCGGTGACCATCGACACTGTCGCGCCGACGCTGACCATCTCGGCACCGGACGAAGCGCGCGGGTCGTTTACCGCCACCTTCACCTTCTCCGAGGATGTCACCGGTTTTGAACTGGCCGACATCACCGTCGGCAACGGCACGGCGTCAGACTTCGCCGGCAGCGACGACGTCTACACCGCGACCATCACGCCGACCGAGCACGGTGATGTGACCCTCGATGTTGCCGCCGCCGTCGCCATCGATGGCGCCGGCAATGACAACGCCGCCGCCGATCAGGTGACGGTCAACTACATCGATGAGAACTACGTGCGCCAGCGCACACAGCGGATCATCTCCAACTTCATGACCCGGCGTGGTGATGCCATCGTCTCGAACCAGCCCGACTTGACCGAACGCCTCAACCAGGCCGGACCGGGCAACAGTGGCGCCGGTGCGTCGTTCACCGGTGAGGGCAGCTACGCCAACAACCGTATGGCCTTCGCCACCAGCCTGCGCCAGATGCTGGCCGCCAACAAAGCCAACAAAGATCAGCGCATCGCCGGGTTGCAGGCCGGGTCCAGATCAGGATTGGGGGCCGGCCTTGAGGACAGACAGAAGGAAGGTCCTCAGGACGGACTGAAGATTGGCCAGCAGGGCGGCGGCATGCAGAGCCTTGGCTTCCGCACCCTGTCCGCCAACGACGGGGCGCCGGCCGGCTTCGACCTCTGGATCCGTGGCCGCTGGGCGCGTTATGAGAGTGATACCAACCAGGGTGACCTCGGGCTGTTGTTCATTGGCGCTGACTACAAGTTCAACAACAACTTCGTCCTCGGTGTCGTCGCACAGTTCGACTGGACCGACGAAGTCGATGACACCGACGACTTCAAGATCAACGGTCGTGGCTGGATGGTCGGGCCCTACCTGGTGGCCCAGCTGCACCAGAACCTGATCTTTGACGCCAACTTCTCCTGGGGCCAATCGGACAACGAAGTCTCGCCATTCAACACTTACACCGACAGCTTTGACGGCACCCGCTGGCTGGCGTCGGCCAAGTTCACCGGTAGCTTCACCTTCGGCAATTTGCACGTCGCCCCGCACATCGGCGTGCTCTACTTCCAGGAACGCCAGGAGGCCTATGTCGACAGTCTTTCCATCGACATCCCCGAACAAACCGTCAAGCTTGGCCGCCTCAGCTTCGGCCCGAAAGTCTCAACCACGTTCCAACGCAAGGACGGCACCACCATCAGTCCCTATCTCGGCATCAAGGGGCTGTGGGACTTCGAGCGCTCAGCCATCGTCGACCTGACAACGGGGCTTGCGTCCGAGAGCACCGATGATCTGCGTGCCCGCGTCGATGCCGGCATCACGATCCGCCTGCCTGACGGACTGACACTCAATGGCGAAGGCTTCTACGACGGCCTCGGCACGCAAGACTACAAGTCCTACGGCGGCAGCATCCGCATCAACATCCCGTTACAGCGGAATGGTGAGCCGACAGCCGCGATGAAACTGGGTGTTGGCGCAAGTGAGCCGACTACGAGCTATCAACCTGCACCCGCTGGCGCGCAGCCAGCCAACGGCAACGCGGCCGGGAAGAGGTGAGATAACGAGAGCTGCCGTGAGCTAGAAGCAGGCGTTGCGCGATTGCCGCCCAATCATCGCACACTGGCATCAGCCACCGTTGACCCGCTCGAGCAGCTTGTCGCGCGCCTCAACGATGTCGCGGAACAACTCCGGATCACCGCCACTGTCCGGATGATGCTCCTTCGCCTTCTGCTTGAAGGCTGTCAGAATAGCATCCCGACCGAGCGGCACACCTGCCTCGATACCGAGCAAGGTCCGGTAACGCTCGATCTTGCCATCCTGCTCCTGCCTCTGCCCGCGAGCGCGCCACTTGTCCTCGGTATGGCGGGGGACATCATCTTCCCGGAGGCTTGCCACAAACACAAAACCGAGCCGCTCTACGGCCGTCCGCGTTCCAACATCGTAGGGCACACGGCCGGGCATCGCATCGAAGCCCCAACGCTGCAACCGCTGTATTCGGAACGGCTTCAAGCGGCAGCCTGCTTCGCCGTATCCCATACGCTCGGCAATGGCACGGCTCACCGGATCATCAGTAAAGACGAACGAATTGGTGCGTTTCAGTATCGGATGCGGGTGGCCCTTGCGATCATAAAGATAGCCGAGATCACCCGGCTGTTCCGTCACTGTCGGATCTTCAATCATAGTTTGTGCCAATCGGCCGTCCCAGCAATTCAATTTTCCAAACGCGGCAAGACTAGCAAACCATAGTTGCACCTCAACTCAAATCGTCAGCACGGGTCCGCGAGGGAACAAAATGGACATCGTGCGCGATCCATCGCAAAACTGATCGCGAAGAACGCTCATTGCCACGGTCAGGATCACGCCCATGTCCCTCTACCCACCACCAACTGAAATGCCCGCTGAGATCTGGACGACGATCCCCGATGAATTCCGCCGCACTGGCGCCGTTCCGGATTGGGCGATGGGCAACAAGCAGGGCGAAC
The DNA here is from genome assembly GCA_965247245.1 of Hyphomicrobiaceae bacterium. Lineage (GTDB taxonomy): Bacteria > Pseudomonadota > Alphaproteobacteria > Rhizobiales > Hyphomicrobiaceae > Tectiglobus. The sequence goes on from CBDFGV010000003.1 coordinate 1,740,431, forward strand.
CCACCGACTGCTTCCTGGAAGGTCCAAGCTTTGATCGTGACGGCAACCTGTATGTCACCGACATTCCCTTCGGCCGCGTGTTCCGAATATCGCCCGATGGCAACTGGACCCTGATCACCGAATATGACGGCTGGCCAAACGGCCTCAAGCTGCACAAAGACGGACGGATCTTCATCACCGACTACAAGCGCGGGATCATGCAGCTCGATCCGACAAGCGGCGCGGTCACACCGGTCCTCACCAACCGCCGCAGCGAGAGCTTCCGCGGCACCAATGACCTGGTGTTTGATTCCAACGGCGTAATGTACTTCACCGATCAGGGCCAAACCGGGATGCACGATCCGACCGGTCGGGTCTATCGCTACAATCTAGAAACTGAGGCGCTTGATCTTCTCATCACCAACGCACCGAGCCCGAACGGCCTCGTGCTCAGCCCCGACGAGAAAACGCTCTACGTTGCCGTCACGCGCGGCAACGGCGTCTGGCGTGTGCCGCTTCTCAAGGATGGCGGCACGACCAAAGTCAGCGTCTTCGTCAACCTGGCTGGCGGCGTCAGTGGTGCCGATGGTCTCGCTGTTGATGAAGACGGGCGCCTGTTTGTCTGTGATGCCGGCAATGGCTGCGCCTGGGTGTTCACCAAGTGGGGCGAGCCGGTCTACCGCGTCCGCTCACAAGGTGGCGGGCGGTCGACCACCAACATTGCCTTTGGCGGACCGGGCCGCCGCGATGTCTTCATCACTGAATCGGATACCGGCAACATCCTGCGCGCCACCATGGACGTCGCCGGCGAGACAATGTTCGGCTTGATGTGAGCGGCTCCCGATCACAACCCATGTAGTAAAGGAATGCAGTCAGTGGATGTGATCCTTGTCGTCGATATGCAGGTCGGCCTGCTTAATGGAGCGCCTAAGCATGAGCTCACCGCCGTCATCGATCGCATCAACGCGCTGACAAACCATGTCCGCAAGAGGAACGGACAGGTGATCTGGATCCGACACTGTGGTGACGCGGGCGATCACTTCGAACCTGGCACAGCCGGTTGGGAATTCCTTCCTGACCTCGCCCGTGACCATGTCGATCGGATCGTCGAGAAGACGCTCAATGATCCCTTTGCCGGCACCGGATTGCATAATGAGCTGCGCGCACTCAACCCGGAGCGTGTCATCGTGTGTGGTTGGGCCACCGATTTTTGTGTCGACGCCACCGTGCGATCATCCATCAGCAACGGCTATCATGTCGTCGTCGCCAGCGATGCCCATACGCTTAACGACCGCCCCAACCTCACGGCTGCAGCGGTCATCGACTATCACAACTGGCTGTGGACCGAGCTACTGACACACAAGTCTATCCGTGTCATGCCAACCGCCGACATCATCGGCGAAGCAACCCAAGCAACCTAAGTTGCCTAGCTTGCTTCAAATGCGGCTGCTGCGGGCCAGCGATGTGAGGCCGGCCAGTCCGGATATGAGCTAAGGAGAGATCGGGTTGCGGGCATCGGCCATGATCTTACCGCCAATGCCAATGAAGCACACGCCTGCCGCCCGCTCGATCCAATGCTTTGCATTTTCGAACCGCGTCATCACCGGCGTCGATGACATGAACAGGCTGACCACCGTGTACCAGATCATCGAGCTGGCAAACACGATGGCAATAATTAGCCCCATCAGCCAGACCGGCGTCGCATCGGTGACCGCCGTCGCAAAAACACTGGCGAACAAAACAATCGCCTTGGGATTGGTCAGCGTCACCAGGAAGCCAAACAGCAGCGCATTGCCAGCTCTCGGCGTATCACCCGCTTCAATCTCCAACGTCTCAGGCTTGGCGAGCAACAGTCGAATGCCGAGGTAGGCGAGATAGGCGCCGCCGGCAATCCGCACCGTCCAGGTCAACCATTGATACTCGACAAGGATCGCCGCCAACCCGACAAGGCTCAACGTCGCGTACATCAGCAAGCCAAGCGAGACACCCAGCGTTGTCATCAGCCCGGCACGCGCACCGTGGCTCATCGACGAGCGCACCACGGCCACGAAGTCCGGCCCCGGCAGCATCAACGCCGGAATAAAAATCGCGAAGATCGTGACCAACGTCAGCACTGGATCCATCACTTTGTCCTTTCGCCCTCATCAATAGCCGCCTGCTGCAGCAGTGTCGGCAGAAACGCCTTGCTCGTCGCCGCCGTTCGCTTTGCGCCCCAGATACCCTTGAGCGTCGCGCCGGAAATCGCAAAGTAGTTGATCGCCCCGATCAACTGATAAACCGCCACCGTCTGCTCGGCCAACGATCGTGTCTGCCATTGCGGCTGCTCCGCCAGCAACGCAACACTCTCATCAAGAAACGCCTTGAGGTACCATTTCCAGCTCGTCTCAGCACGGTCCAGATTATCCAACAACTCCCGCGCCACCAACCGCGCATCACGCGGCTCTGCCTGCCAGTGCGCGTTGAGCCGCTCCAGATAAAGCGCCAACCGGCTCTCGCTGTCAGGGCGCGCACCCCGCGCTTCCGTCACGATCGCCTCGAAACGCTCCGCGAGTTGCCGCAACACCTCCGCGTAAAGCGCTTCCTTGGTCTTAAAGTGATGCAACACGGCCTGCTTCGTCACGCCGATCTCAGCGGCCACATCGGCAAGCGAAACGCCGTAAAAGCCGCGCTCCGCAAACAAGCCCAGCGCGGCATCGACAAACTTCTGTTTCGGGGACGTTGCGGCTTTCAGCATGACGTCAATCTAGCACGCGATTGACAACTTACCAATCGTCAAGCATAAACTTACCGATCGGTAAGTATCGCCAACACGATCGGACTTGAGGTTCGATCATCAAAAGTGGGAGACGGGACATGGACCGCCAGCGCGAAATCGCTCTCCTGGAAGAACTGCAAGGCCTCAAGGACAACGGCCTCTTCTTTCTCGACGACGCCATCACCAAGTCGCCGGTCGAACGTTATGCGTCTCAAGCGCGCTTCGAGCAGGAAACCGCGGCCATCTTCCGCAAGTCACCGCTCATCGCGTGCCACGCCAGCGAACTCCCCGAGCCCGGCAGCTTCCTGACGCAGAACCTGGCGGGCCTCCCCGTTTTGTTGACCCGCGACAAGCAGGGCGACGTCCATGCCTTCCTGAATGTGTGCCGCCACCGCGGTGCACGCCTCGTCGGTGAGGAACAGGGCTGCAAGCACATCTTCTCTTGCCCCTACCACGCCTGGAGCTACGACAGCGCCGGCGCATTGCGCGGCATCCCGCACGAAAAACCCGGCTTCCCCGGCCTTAACCGCGCCTCTCTCGGCCTGCGCCGTCTGCCGGCCGCCGAACGCCTCGGACTGATCTGGGTGATCGCTGATTCTGAATCAGACAACGACATCGACGCGCATATCGCACCATTAACGAGCGACTTCGCCTGGTTCGACATGGCCAACATGGGTGTCGCTGCCTCCGACACGTTCGAGCGCCAGGCCAACTGGAAGCTGCTAATGGAAGGCGGCATCGAGGCCTATCACTTCAAGGTCGCACACCGCGATACCATCGGCCCGCACTTCCTCGACAATCTCTCGAGCTATGAAATGCTCGGAGCTCACATGCGCTCGGTGCTGCCAAGGACATCTCTGACATCTCTGCACAACGTCCCGCGCGAAGACTGGTCAATCCGCGACCACACCAACGTGCTCTACACCGTCTTCCCGACAACCCAGTTCCTGTTGATGCAGGACCATGTCGGCTGGCTGAACTTCCGCCCGCTTGGCCCGGACCGCACTGAAATCCGGCTGACAACATTGGCCCCCAAATCAGAAATCACTAAGGAACAACAAGAGCATTGGGCGCGCAACCACCAGATCACCAACGTCACCCTCGGCGAGGACTTTGACATCAACGAACAGGTCCAAGCCGGCATGACCAGCGGCGCAAACACAGAGTTGACCTTCGGGCGCTACGAGGGTGCACTGCATAGCTTCAATTCTGAGGTTGAGGCGCGGCTTTAGGACGACGCAAGAACTGTCTGCAGAGCCAGCGCAGGTCAGGACAATCCGATGACGATGCGCGCATAACTGAGTCCAGCGCCCCACCACACCGTCATCTCCGCGAAGGCGGAGATCCAGACAAGCATCCGCTTGCTCACACTTAAACATCTTGCGGCAGATTGCCGGTTGGTGGAGCAATTCGCTGGCACTGAACGAATGGTGATCCGCTTGGGTTCCCGCCTACGCGGGAATGACGTCGGCGAAAGCGGGAACGCATATCCGACTATCACTGTGGCCGGCCGTACCGACATCGATTGGGCCACAACTGCGTTTACACGACAAGATGACCATCAAACCTGCTGGTTCATTCGGAAGGATCTGTGATTCTGCGAGTTAACAAGCCATCACTCGTGCCGCCTTAAGCCGAGGACCACGAGCAGATGACGAAGCCAATCGCCCCACCACACCGTCATCTCCGCGAAGGCGGAGATCCAGACAAGCATCCGCTTGCTCACACTTCGACATCTTGCGGCAGATTGCCGGTTGGTTGAGCAATTCGCTGGTCTGAACGAATGGTGATCCGCTTGGGTTCCCGCCTGCGCGGGAAAGACGTCTTTCAGAACCGCAATCGGTCGCGTCTCAATCTCTAGCTCATCACATGCATCATGCTATGATCGAACTAAAGCCATCGGCACAGCAGTTGTGGGTGAAGAATGATCTTGTCGTTTGTTGTTCGCAGTCTCGTCCTGTTCTTGATCATTGGCAGTGCGGCACCTCTTAGTCATGCCCAGACTAACGAACTCGAAGCTCTCAACGCCCAAGTTGCCCAACTCTATCGTGCGGGCAACTACGCTAAAGCAACGGGCGTCGCCGAACGAGCCTTGCAGATTGCCGAACTCCAGCGTGACAAGAACAACGTCTCGGTTATCACGTCGATCAACAACCTAGCCGAGCTGTATCGGGTCCAGCGCCGCTACACCGAGGCTGAGCCGCTATACCAGCGTATTCTGCGAGCGTGGAAAAATTCACCGAGCTCCTACGATCCGATCATCGGCAAAACGCTCAACCACCTCGCCGATATGTTCCAGGTACAGGGTCGCTACACCGAGGCCGAGCCGCTTTATAGGCGTAGTCTCGCGATCCGGGAGAGGAAGCTAGGTCCGAGCCATCCGGATGTCGGCACGACGTTGAACAACCTAGCCGAATTGTACCGGCTGCAAGGCCGCTACACCGAAGCCGAGCCGCTTTTCAAGCGCAGTCTGGCGATCCGGGAAAAGGCGCTAGCGGCTGACCACCCGAATGTCGGCACGACACTAAACAATCTCGCCTTACTGTACCAGGCACAGGGTCGCTTTGCTGAAGCCGACGCACTCCATAAGCGCAGCTTACGTGTGTGGAGAAAGGTTCTGGGGCCCAACCATCCATATGTCGCCACAGCGCTCAACAATCTCGCCAGGTTGAATGAAGCACAGGGCCGCTTCGCCGAAGCCGAGCCGTTTTACAAGCGCAGCTTGCGTGTGTGGGAAAGGGTTCTAGGCCCAGAACATCCAACCATCGGCACGATTCTCAACAATCTCGCCGAGCTTTACCGGCTACAAGGCCGCTACACTGAGGCCGAGCCGCTGTATAAGCGCAGCCTGACGATCCGACAAAAGGCGCTTGCGGCCAACCATCCAAGTATCGGCACGTCGTTGAACAACCTGGCCGCGCTGTACGAAAACCAAGGCCGCTATTCTGAGGCCGAGCCACTCTATAAGAGAAGCTTACGTCTGGCGGAAAAGGCTGTTGGTGCCGGCCACCCGAATGTCGGCACGGCACTCAACAATCTCGCCGGGCTGTATGACGCACAGGGCCGCTATACCGAGGCCGAGCCGCTGTATAAGCGCAGCCTCGCGATCCGAGTCAAGGCGTTGGGGCCCAATCACCCAGATGTCGGCGTATCGCTCAGCAACCTAGCTGCGCTGTACGCCAACCAAGGCCGATATGCCGATGCTGAGTCACTTTATCGACGCAGCCTAGCGATCGCTAAAACTGCACTAGATGACGACCACCCGGACGTCGGCACGCGGCTCAATAACCTTGCCTTGCTGTACGTCGCACAGGGCCGCTATACCGAAGCCGAGCCGCTCTATAAGCGTAGCCTCGCGATGCAGGAAAAGGTGCTCGGACCCGACCACCCAACCGTCAGCCATTCGCTCACCAACCTTGCCTGGCTATACCGGGAGCAAGAGGACTGGCGACAAGCAACAGACTACTACCGGCGGGGTATCGCCGTAATCACCCGACGCGCGCGCCATGGCATCCATGCATTCGGTCAGAAACTGGTCGGAAAACAAAAGAGCGAGGCCAGCCGATTGAACTTCAAGTTCACAGGTTTTGTAACATCAGCCTACCACCTCAAACGGCACAACGACAACGGTCTCAGGTCAGAAGCGTTTCAGTCGGCACAGTGGGCGACGGCTTCGGACACCGCTGCATCCCTCGCTAAAATGGCTGCTCGGCAGGCGAAAGGTAACACTGATCTGGCTGAGCTGGTTCGAGAACGCCAAGACCTGATCGACGAATGGCAGAAGCGTGATACATCGATGATCAAGGCACTCACCAAACAACGGAAGCTACGCAATCAAGATCAGGAGACAAAGAACGCCGCGCGCCTCACTGACATAGATAAACGCATCGCAGTTGTTGACCAGCGCCTGGCTAAAGACTTCCCCGAGTATGCTGTTTTGGCTGCGCCCGAGCCGCTTACTATCGTCGACACACAAGCCCAACTAAAAACCAACGAAGCCCTCGTCCTTTTCCTAGACACACCAACACAAAAGCCAACTCCTGCGGAAACCTTCATCTGGGTTGTCACGAAAACCGACAGCCGATGGGTGCGTTCGGAGCTGGGTGGCAAAGCGCTGACAGACTCCGTCAAAGCACTGCGCTGCGGCCTGGACAGTGAGGCCTGGAAGGACACAACTTGCCTCGACCTCCTCGGTCGCGGCTACGGTGGGCCTGGCAACACATACTTGCCGTTCGAACTCTCCCGCGCCCATAAGCTCTATCAATCACTATTCGGTCAGGTCGAAGATCTGATCGCCGGCAAGGACTTGCTGATCGTGCCATCGGGGCCGTTGACACAGCTGCCCTTCCAAGTCCTGGTCACCGAGAAACCTGCCAAAGATAAACTCTCGCGCACCGCCTTTTCCAATGCGTCGTGGCTGATCAAGAAACACGCCATCACGGTGCTGCCCTCGGTGTCATCCCTCAAGGCTCTGCGCGCCCACGCCAAGACCAGCAAGGCAGATCGGACGATTGTCGGCTTCGGCAATCCACTGCTCGAAGGTGACGGTGTGCCAGATCTCGCCAAGGCTGCCCGAGACATCCAGGGCTGCGCCCAACCCGGTTACGTCCGCACAGCCAATCTCCGAACGGTACAACGCGCCACCGTCATGCCGATGGGGCACGGCACCAAGCTCACCAGTCTCGATGTCTTACGCATCCAGACGCCATTGCCGGAGACGGCTGATGAACTTTGCGCCGTGGCCCGCAGCGCCGGCTCGGACATTCGCGATCTCCATCTCGGTCAGGCCGCCACCGAGGCCAGGATCAAAGACCTCAGCGCCAGCGGTGAACTCGCCAAATTCAAGATGCTGCACTTCGCGACCCATGGTGCGCTTGCCGGTGAACTTGCAAGCGATGCCGAACCGGGCCTCATCCTGACACCACCGGGCCAGGCCACCGCGAAGGACGACGGCTATCTCTCAGCTTCCGAAGTGGCCGGCCTCAAACTTGATGCTGACTGGGTGATCCTGTCGGCCTGTAATACGGCCGGTGGGGAAACCAAGAATGCCGAAGCGCTGTCAGGTCTCGCCAAGGCCTTCTTCTATGCCGGCGCGCGCTCACTCCTGGTGTCGCATTGGTACGTCGACAGTCACGCCACCGTCGACCTCATCACCACCGCGTTCCGCGCCCTACGCGACACGCCCGAGATTGGTCGAGCCAAAGCGATACAGTTCGCGATGCTCTCACTGCTCACCAAAGGTCAGCGCGAGTGGCATCCGGCCTATTGGGCACCTTTTGTCGTCGTGGGAGACGGTGCCGGCTAGCGGCATATAGGTCTAGACGGCGCGTGGGTGCACCGCACAACGCGCACTTTGGTGTTGTCGCAATCAAACTTGCACATCATTGCAGTTGTTTAAACAAACAGGCGCGAACAGTGCGCGGCGTCAGGATCCGCCGCTGTTCATGAACATCATGAGCGCCAGGGTCGCGATCATCACCACCACCACCACGATGCCGGTTATGATTTCACTGCCGCCCTTTTTCTCTTCGACGGCCTCCGCCTTTTCTCTCAGCTTCGCGTGCTCGCGCTGAATCATCATGGCAGCGCCGGCGAGAGCCTCAGGATTATCTCCAAGCTGGTCATTCATTTGCGCAACTCCTCACACCGGCACATACCGCTTATTATCTAAGCACTTCAGAGACTTATAGGCTAGCACAATGCCACCCTACCAGCTCCCTGTATTCTCCATCGAGGCCCAAGGCTCCTGCTTGGCCTGTGACTCGCCCTTCTGCAGAAGCTCAAACGAGATGCCATCCGGCGACTTTACGAACGCCATACGACCATCGCGCGGCGGCCGATTGATCGTCACGCCGTTGTCCATCAGCTTCTGACAAGTGGCATAGATGTCATCAACTTCGTAGGCCAAATGTCCGAAGTTGCGGCCGCCATCGTATTCTTCCGGATCCCAGTTGTATGTCAACTCCAGCAGTGGTGCCTTGGAAGTAACTCCGCTCTCTTTATCTTCGCCAGCGGCTAGAAATATTAGCGTAAAGCGTCCGCCCTCGTGATCTACTCGGCGAACTTCTTCCATACCCATCTTATTACAATAGAAATCGAGGCTCTCTTCTATGTTTCGAACCCGGACCATGGTGTGCAGATATCGCATACGACCTCCCTATACTCACGCTTAGGACTAGAGATAGGCCGCCATAGCAATCGGAGCAAGCTTCGCCGATAAAAATGCGCGATGCCACGGCCACGTCTCCCATCTCTTTCAGCCGATCATCCCCAGCGCGGAGCAATCTCAATGACGAAGCCAGGACAGTTATGGTAGTCTGCAAGCTACTGGCTTGCATTTACACATCATACTCTGTTGTGCGTGTGGCCTACGCGTGCAGCGGGAATCACTAGGTGCCATTTTTGCGTCATAAAGCAGTCCTGAAACTGTCACAAAAGAAGCCTTTGGAGGGGCATTTTCGAAACTTTACACAAAAGATTGCAGTCTCCGTACAATCCATTTTTATCCAATAAAATCAATGACAATAAAAAGATTAGATAATGTTGAAGAGTAATTTATGTGGACCCCAGATCGCCACATTTCGCCAAAAAGGGACTAGCCCAACACGCCGGCAATGTTATGGTCCGGTTGTTCGCAACTGTCGGTGATTCGTCCTAGGGCATTGGGGCAGCAGTCACACAGGGTCGTCAGTTCGAATTGTAGGGACCATCGCCCACAAGGCGTTGGTATGTTGTGAAATCGTAACCATATGTTCGCGGGGTACGACTATGGGGGATTCCAATCCTACTTCTGGACAACCGCAGGACCTTCCTCAACAGTATGAGGAAATCGGCGGATTGCCAGAAGGCGCGACGCTCGACGTATTCGAAGTCGCGGGATCCATTAAGTGGTTCGATGCAAGTAAAGGGTTCGGCTTTATTGTGCCTGACAATGGTTTGGGCGACATTCTGCTTCACATTACTTGTCTGAGAGCCGGTGGATATCAGACAGCTTACGAAGGGGCTCGGGTACACTGCCAAGTACTGCGCCGCCCCAAAGGATTGCAGGCCTTCGCCATTTTGAGCATGGACGAAAGCACTGCCATCCACCCATCACAATTGCCGCAGCGCACTCACGTGGTTGTGCAGGCGGAAAGTGACTGGGAACGTGCTATGGTGAAGTGGTTCAACCGAATTCGTGGATTTGGATTCCTGACCCGTGGCGAAGGCACTCCCGACATTTTTGTGCACATGGAAACACTCCGACGTTTCGGCTTTACCGAACTGCGTCCCGGTCAAGTGGTCCAGGTGCGTTGGGGACATGGCTACAAAGGCTGTATGGCGGCTGAATTGCGCCCTGACGGTCCACCTTCCGGACTACCAGCGCAACACTAGGCGCTCAGACTTGCAAAAACCGGCTAATTCTGGTGCAAACAGGCCTATCCAGTGGATGGGCCTGTTTGCGATTTGGATCTTGGCAGCCGCTTTGACGATACACGTTGGACATGCCGCGCAGCAAAAGCGCGTCGAAAACCTGACGATCGTCTCGGGTGGCAAAAGTCATCAGTTCAGCATTGAAGTGGCGGAAACAGAGCAGCAGAAATCGTTGGGCCTCATGTTTCGCAAGTCGCTCGCCCCCGGCTCCGGGATGCTGTTTCCTTATCGGCAGCCGCAAGAACTAACGATGTGGATGCGGAACACATACATCCCGCTTGACATGGTTTTCATTAAGCCAAACGGCACTATTCATCGCATCGCAGAAAACACCGAGCCTTTTAGCGAAGAAATTGTAGCCTCGAAAGGCAACGTGACTGCAGTTCTAGAGTTGGCCGGCGGTGTCATACGGAAGCTCGGTATAAAGGCTGGTGACAAAGTTGTTCACCGCCATTTTGGACCCGACTAACGTGGGCTCAATCCGTGAACGCAGCTTCGAGAAGGCCGAATTTTAACGGCAAGCATTCATGAATTTGCCGAATGCCTACAACAGGACTTGACCCGGAGCGCATTGTTGGGCATTGAGGCGCTTCGAAGATTTCGGGGTATAGCTCAGCCTGGTAGAGCACCTGCTTTGGGAGCAGGGGGTCCGGTGTTCGAATCACCGTGCCCCGACCATATTGTCTTTGAGTGTCTGTGACTGCCGGCCACCGGGCCACACGAGCAGTTTTGACAAGAACACGTGGCTTCAATCATGACCGCAAGAATTTACCAACCCTCAAAGACAGCGATGCAGTCTGGAAAAGGTCGGACAAAGAGTTGGGTTCTGGAGCATGAACCGGAAGCAGCTCGCGAAATTGACCCATTGATGGGCTGGACGTCTTCGTCAGATACCCGTCAACAAATCAAGCTGTCATTTGAAACCAAAGAAGAAGCCATCGCTTACGCCGAGCGAAATGGGATGCCCTATACGTTGCAGGAACCGAAACAGCGATCGATTGTCAAGAAATCGTATGCCGACAATTTCAAATACGGCCGCATCGGCTCTTGGACCCACTGAAGCTGGCATGGTGCATTCACCCTATCCCATATCACCGCTCAGCCGCGTAAGCCTAGTGTCGACAACAATCTCAATGGCCCCGTAGCTCAGCTGGATAGAGCAGGCGACTTCTAAGCGTTAGCTCTGCCGTGGAAAGGCGAACGTTTAGAGCCACTTACATTTTGACATGGTCGTGCGAACCGCGTTACGAACCGTGTCGTCCGCGCCCGTAGCTCAGCTGGATAGAGCAGGCGACTTCTAATCGTCAGGTCGGGAGTTCGAATCTTCCCGGGCGCGCCAAACTATTGATTTTAAATGGTTTCTACCACCCCTTGTCGAGGGTCGTTCGCCGCAAACTGCGTCACAATCTAATGGTGAGGAGGCTATTCGCGGCGCAAAGACGCGGTCTACCAGTTAGCCAATATCACGAGAGCGAAACCGACGCGGAGCAGAGGAAGCGGTTATAGTTGCTTCGGGAAAGATACGCCCAACGATGTCGGCTTCAACAACAATCCGGACAGCGGAGTGAAATTCAACTACGCTGGACTTTGAGATCTCCACTCGAACCTGCCTCGATGCACTCTGGGACAAACTTACTAAGGTCTCGGGTCAACTGGGGCGGCATACAGCCCCTTGAGGGCAGCGCTGGTCAATTCAAAGATCCTAATTAGCTTGTTGTCGTTTGTTATTAGGCCATCAAAGAACGTGGCATAGGCGGCGATCATCATATCCACATTGTCATTGGCGAGCCTCACGGGCTTGACGACGGGTTGGCTGCCTGCGGATATCCATTCTAGGATCAGGAATTGAACACAGATCGCAAAGCGAAAAATCAATGTGTTCCGCGCCTCAATGGCTGATTGCGGTATCTTATTCACCTTCGGATGATCGCGAAACATTATCACGGCTGTGCGTAGAGTGTTGTCGCGTAGTCGAAGCAAGAACTCTTCCGTGAATCGCTCACCTTTTCTCAGTCGACGGATATCATCGTTCGTGTATGTGCCCTGAATGCCATGGAATATATCGATCAGGCCCGCTGCGTCGTTTTTCACGCGTTCAATGTTTGATGTTGCCGACCGTCCAAGGTGTAGCAATCGATCAATTAGAGCTGTATCGCCTCTTTCCGCCTCTTTCAGATTTCGGCAGTATTCAGGGAACGATCTTGTCTGATTGATATCGATCATCCTGCGATGCAAACCGGAAGCTCGTCCTTTCAATCCGCAGACTTCTTCCGTGCCCTTCAGTACGATTACTTGGCGAGGGCGCCGAGCGAGGACCCGCATGGATTGTTGTATCGATTTTAATGTATCACCCTTGTACGCTTCCATGGAAACGTAGTCCGGGAGCACGACCCTGTGATGCGGTCTGGCGAGGAACTCCGCCAAAATGTCAGTCTGCAGCACATTGCTGTCTGCAACCTTCAGCACGTTCTGTCGTTCAAGACGATTGGACATCGGATTGCTCGGTACGAATGGCGCTATGCTTACCATATCAATAAGCTGATTCGGAAGTTCGCATGGCCACCAGAGGGCAAGTACGCCGATTGCGGCGCTCGAAGCGCAGCGGCGAGTTTGAGTGTCTCTACTGCGGAGACACAAAGAGCACCGCGCATTGCTCATTCGAGCATGTTTGGCCAGATAGTCTTGGCGGAGATTTCGGACCTGACTGGTTCAAGACTGCAAATGTATGCACGGACTGCAATAGGCATTGTGGTCTGGTCGTTGACGGCGAGTTCGTCGCAACCATGTTTATGACGACCGAACTTCTGACTTCAGCTCTTGCTTGGCTTGACATCAGCAGACCCCAGGCCTTGCCCCTAGTGTACATGGGACGCGGGCGATCAGATGCCCTCGATTGCAACGAGGAGTGTGACTTTTGGCTGGGTGCACGTGGTGAGACCATCTATCACTTTCGGGACAAGAGTGAGGCCTTTTTCGATACGCATGCCGGTGGCCATCCGAAGCGTCGGCGGATTAATCCTGGCCGCACGTATATGAGCTTCTGCAATCCGAACCTATTCTGGATCCTCTCTGCGTTGCTGTCGGTTGAGAAGAAATTCAAAAATGCTTCCAGGTACTCTCTGACGCAAATTCAGGGCCCTCTGTCTGAGAGGTTTGCGACACTGGACGAGAGGGCCGAGCAAGACAAGAAGGTTATCGCCGAGCTATCTCGAAACCAGAGCAGACCGGCGATGATCACTATGAACACCGACTACGGCCGACGCTTGCTGTGTAAGCTTGGGCTTGGATTTGGTTACGAGCTATTTGGCCCGCGGTTCTTGCAGCACAAGTACGTCAGTGAATTGCGGTCTGGTTTGAACGCGCCTAACCCCGATGCGTTGTCCAGTACCAGCATTCGGATGCAGCTATTAATCGCGCCCAAAGACGATGGATATCTTGGCATCCTGAATTGCAGCAAAGCCTTCACGTTCACCTTTATGCGGCACGGTGACGATGCACACCTAACCGTAGCGACCCCGTCTGGAAAACATATGGGCTTAGTATTTTGCGAAAACGCTCGGTCTTTGGAGAGTCCGGTGTTTGATGCACTAGGCGGCGCGTTTTCGCTCATCCTGGTACCGCATTTGAAAAAATGTTTTGGCCCGTACGCTCTGCCGGTTTACACGAACCATAGATTGGGATTTTCGAAGATCCCGGAACTCACCGAACTTGAGGACACGAAGCTTGATCGAGATACCATTGAAGAACAGATCTCCGAGCGGTATCCGGTTGTCGATGCCGCATAGCCACCGACAACGGACATGGCCTGACTAGTGGCATCGCCTTAGTCAACGTCAGCTTCTGGGATAAAGCAACTGGTCGTGTCGCACGCGAAGCTTTCATGGGCCTGTCTCCTGTCACGAGAAGGCTTGGGCGATTGTTGCGCAGAGGAAGCGGACGCCTCTGCAAGGTCATGTGCATCCAACCAATACGCTGCAAGGGTTTGAAGTTGGATGCATCAGAATGTACCTGAACCAGCCACAGAAAAAGTTTGGGACAGGCAACACGCAGATTGTTGATCTTAGTGGTGTTGCCGAAGTTAGACGCACACGACAAGGCTCAAAGGCGGTAGTTGTGCAAAACTGGCAAGGGAACGGTTGTTTTTAGAAGTTGAGTTTCGAGAGCTTCTAGAAACATGATCATGCTATTTGTTCCAGACGCAAATGCAGGTCCATGAATGGAAGAGAATAGACGTGAACCAATCACGAAAATACCATCCACTACACCGCATTTAAGTTTTTCCTCAAGCTTTTCCTTCGTTTTCCATCCACTAAACCCTACAGCAAATAGCGGGATGTTGCGCTGGGCACGGTTGGGAATGCTGCGTCCACGAGCACGGAGTGATGCTACGAGATTGGTTGGGTTGTCCCCAGCGTAGGACCGCTTTTTCGTTTCGATTTCTTCTGCCATATCTTCATAGTAGTCTGGATCAAATCGACGTTGAACATCTCGAAGTTTGTTGCCTGTCGATACGACCTCGTCCCACTGCGCAACTAAATCGGACTTAACTTCGATAGCGGCGGCAACGCCTTCCGCGAAGAATAGGCGCGGCCCTGAAGGATGAAACGGAATGGAGAAGCCCTGAGGAAATTCCAATACAATGTCGATCTGGCCACTTCGTCTATTCGGCTGACCAGTTATGTCACCACTACTGAAGCGATAGTGAGGTGGAAAAATTTGAGATAGGAACGTCGAAACGAAGAGCTCTCGCTCCGTACCTTTTGTAGCAGAACTCAGTTCTGATCCAGCCTCAAACGACGTGATAAGTGAATTGAACATTCCTTCAATTCGAGATTTGAGGGCCTCATTGTGTTCGAATGGATTGCTAGCCGACATCTGAATATTCCTTGCTCAAGCCTTCGTGCGACTGCACGTGCGCATGGGAACATGCATCTCACAATAAACACTGGCGCACCACCTCCGGTCCACTCGGCAGGGCGTCGAGCTGGGCGATCAGCAAGAAGAGGCAAGCTAGCCCATTTCTGCTGATTGGTAGTTGTTGGGCCTGCCTCTCTTAGCCGACATCCGCTCGGGCCATCGCGGAGACATTGACTACACCTGCCTCAGTGTCAGTTATTGGGATATCGCGTCGCTATGGGAATGGAAGCGTGAACAGGCACGCAAGCATGCAGCCCAGAGCTAACGCTGCCGCAGCGTCAGCTCTTATCGAATTTTATCAATCAGTTCAGACGACTTGAGCCCAATTGGCCTCTCATGAACCGCAATGCGAACCGCCTGACACCAGTCCAAGTGTCAGTCTCATCCTTTACCAACCATTTGGCAGCTCTCTATGAAGATTTCTGGCACTGGTAGGCGCATGCGGAGTGCTTGATTCGGGCTCGGGGCGATTACCGGATGAAGCCGCCAAGCTTGGCCCAGCAAAGTGCACCAAAAACAATGAATACACCTGAGAATGCAAGTTGTTGCCAAAGGTTCATCGTAAGCGCGTGCTTCGGGTTGCTACTCTTGTATTGAAGTTCAACCCGTTGCCCTTTGGGCCAGGGTTCATTACTGCCGATGTCCCCTTTGACCTCATAGGATTTGCCATTTCGGGCAACGAAAGCAATTTTAGCGAAGTAGATGGCTTGCCGACTATTTCCAGACTTAGGCCATTCACCAACG
Source organism: Hyphomicrobiaceae bacterium (assembly GCA_965247245.1). Taxonomy (GTDB): domain Bacteria; phylum Pseudomonadota; class Alphaproteobacteria; order Rhizobiales; family Hyphomicrobiaceae; genus Tectiglobus. The sequence continues at coordinate 1,756,239 of CBDFGV010000003.1, forward strand.
TTGTCGACCACTCGACCAACAGCACGAGGCCATACCGCACGAATGTAAGCCATATGCATAAGGCTGCCGAAGCCGATCGCGCTCAAACCGATAGCGGCAATCCAAATGACTTGATCAAATCTCATAACAGCATTTTAGATTTAAGTAATTGCAATAGTCCTAACCGGCGAACGACCGGTGAACAGGTTTAAGGGATGCGAGACCCGAGCCAGATCTTGAGAACATGCAATTCATACGGAAGCCCCCGTTCAATCACAGGTCAACCGAGATTGCTGAAGATCTAGATTATTGGCAGGAGACAGAGAACAGTCGCCACTACACATTAGCAGTAGAGTGCGTAGAACATTCTATTTGATAGAAAGCCCCATCTGGATCGGCCTCAATTTTTCTTCCTGCTCTTCGATTTCTTCGACGGCGATGCATCATCGGTCGAACCAAACCCAGCGAAAAGCACAGAAAGCGGCATCGATGTACTCACGCCAGAATAGCTCTTCATCACCCGCACTTTTGTACCTATCTTCGCTAGACGCGCTAGATGGACAACGTGTTTGTTCAACATTCGAAAGCAGCCTGACGAGGACGCACGACCAATCGAGCGCTCATTACTCGTTCCGTGAATTCGGTAGATTGAGCTGCCAAGATAGAGTGCTTTGGCACCGAGAGGATTGATGAGGCCGCCAGATACTGTGATTGGCAAGCCAGGTTGACGGCGGCGCATCTCAGGCGGCGGCGTCCAAGTTGGCCATGATTTAATCCGGCTGATCCGTTCCGTTCCGGTCCAAGTAAAGCCAGTTCGGCCAACAGAAATCGGATATGCGTAAGCACGCCTTTCGGGCAGCACATAATAGAGCTGTCGTCCCGACGTATCCACGATAATGGTACCCGGTTTCTCGTTGCGCTCAAGGTAGACGATGTCTGGCTCTTCAGGACTAATCTCAGGCCTTGCGCCACCCTTCATATATTTAGGGTAGCTGACGCGATAGTTCTTACGGCGCTCAGCCCGTTTTGCTTCGCGCTGCTTGCGTTGGCGATCGATATCGCTCTGAAAGACAATGGAGCCACCAGATGTCCATTGTCCTTGTGCATTGCTTTCATAACCCAGCATGCTGCTAGCCAGCACTGCCAATACTGGTAACAAGAACAATCTCGGCTTCATGCGTCACCTTTCGCGGCATTCTACGGCAAACAACGTCTTGATGATCACTGTTACGCTGACATTGACGTCTGCATCAATGTTGGAAATCGCGCAAATCCGTTGGCTCCGAATTTCAAGCGTGGGGTGTGGCTCAATCACGACGAATTATCCCGGTTGAATGTGGATGGGAAACGTCAACGAGAATGACAACTAGCGTGGTCATCAGGCCCTCAGACAGCCTGCTTGCGTAAAGTAGATCGTCCAGGTATCGAATGCACTAGTGCAATTTCTCCGCCGATAGCAGATGTCGCTTAGCTCTCCGCCAATGGCGGTGGCCACAATGTAAATTCTGTCGAGGCTGAAAATACCATGCTTTCACTGCCAAGCATCGTCGAAGCCATCGTCGTCGCGGATCCATACAATAGTAGTCACGGACGGCAGCACAAATGCAAACAGTATAGAGTATCGCTTCCAGTAATCAGCAACGTAGACACTGCATTTCACCCAAACTCTGCTAAGACTTGAAGACCAACAATTCGGACACTCGCCCTGCTGCTCCTCGTTTCAGACACGAATCATAAGCTTGCATCGCAAACACTTTAGCTTCGGGAACTGAGGGCAATGCAGCAACTTTCAAAATCTGACTACTTGCTATTCCTGCGTCATCCAGCATGGCTGTGGCTGAAGAAGCACCGTAAAAACGCACTCCCAGAACCAGATGCAGCATTGAAGGCATTGTTTGCATCAGGACACCGCTTCGAAGAATTTGCAGAACAGCAATTTCCTAACGCAGTCACGCTTGGTTTCAGCGACTATAGCGAATACCGCGATTTGCCTAGGCGCACACGCAACACTCTGAACAATGGCGCCCCCACGATCTTCCAGGGACGTTTTGTGCATGGCCGCACGACGTGCATTGTCGATGTACTTCAACGCGTCGAAAACGACTTGTTCGATCTTTTCGAAATTAAAGCAAGCACGTCCGCCAAGAGTGAGCATATCCCTGACTTAGCCTTCCAGCTAATGGTCCTCGAAGGCGCTGGCATAGAAATACGCAACTTGGGCGTTGTCCACGTAAACCGAGACTATGTTCGTGCTGGCTCGATTGATCCCAACGAGATCGCATCTCAAACAGATGTGACAAGTAAGGTTAGGGAGATTGCCGGTGAAACAATCTCCCAAGTCGATCAGGCACTCAAAGTCATCGATTTGACCAGCATGCCCGACATCTCTCCTCGATACCTAAAATCAGGTTCGATGAGCGACTGGTTAGAGATTTTTGAAGGACTGGGTGAGCCTTTTGAGAAGTACAGCTTCTATAGGTTAGCGAGCATCAAGGCTGAGCAAGTTGGCATTCTGGAAGACGCTGAAGCTGTTTCAATCGCCGACATCCCTACGAACCTTGCACTTACAGAAAGGCAGGAACGTCAGGTAACAGCGGTCAAGAGCGGTCGCCGAGCAATCGACGGCGACGCAATTGCATCATTCATAGGAGCTGTTAAGTACCCGATTTACTTCCTGGATTACGAAACCTTCTCAGATGTCATACCAGCATTTGACGGCATAAGACCGTATCAGCAGGTGCCCTTCCAATACTCGCTTCACATTCGGCGCGCACCAGGCGCGGAACTTGAACATTACGAATACCTGCATGAAGAGAATTCCAATCCCGTCCCTTCACTACTAGCACAGCTCGTAAAAGATATCGGCGACACGGGAAGCGTCATCGTCTGGCATGATCCTTTCGAGACGCGCCGCAATACCGAGATGGGTGAAATGTCACCACCACACGCCAAGTTCCTAGCCGAACTGAACGAACGCGTGGTCGATCTCATTGATCCCTTCAAATATGGTTGGTTTGTCGACAAAGACTTCTTTGGCAGCTCATCGATCAAGAAGGTGCTTCCAGTACTAGCCCCTGATCTGTCGTATCGATCATTGGACATCCAGGACGGGGAGAGTGCAAAGCAACAATGGATGGATGTCGTACTCAGTGACAAGTACCCGGATCAACGCCAGAAGGTCTTGTCTGATCTGCGCAGCTACTGCCATCTCGATACGATGGCGATGGTTCGAATATTCGAAGTCCTAACCGACCTGTCGAGCTCAGAGAGCCAGGTTTGAGCGAGGGAACCGAATTACGTGGGAGAGAAGCAAAATTCAAAAGCTGCGCGGGAACGCATGACAACTCTCTCACCGCGCCTTTGTCAGCTTGGTAAACGCTCTACAATGCAAACTTCGAGTTGCTGACGATCTCACATTCGATGATTCTGCATGAACGCCTTATGAACGCGATGCGTGTCTCGATAAACCTTACGAACCGGAACGGTACCATTAACACTCGGCACTCATCACCAGTTAGGTTCCAAGAAAATACTACTACTTGAACGGTGATGATAGACGCGCATTATTCAAAAAGTCTTCGTCAGTTAAAGACCTCAAGAAGGCTATCAAATCGTTGCGCGCTCTTGAAGTGAGCGAAAACTTTCGCATGAGAGGAGACGTAAGAGGAGAACGGCTTCCTTGATACGCGGACCTTCCACCTGCTTGATAGTGCAAGATCACCTCGTCCAACGTCGCCACAGACCCATCATGCATATAGGGTGCTGACACTGAGATGTTTCGCAGAGATGGTGTCTTGAACTTACCCATATCAGAAGCCAGCCCAGTGTGATCGATAAGCCCTTTCACTCCATCTGGTAAGCCACCTTTGCCATCGACGTTATATAGCCCCGTGTTGTGGTAGCGCGGCAGAGGAATTGCATCAGTAAAGTGGATACCTTTGTGACACTCGGCGCAGCCTAGACGAGCACTTCGGAAGAGTTTCTCTCCTCGTTTCTCTGCTGCGGAAAAAATACCTTGTTGTCCGCCTAGCTTATACCGATCATAGCGCGAATTCGCCGATATCAGTGTTCGCTGAAACGCAGCTAGAGCCATAGCAATAAGCTGGAAATCCGGCTTCCCGCGTGAGCCTGGAAACGCTTCGGAAAATAACTTCTCATAGACTGCATTGCCTGCAATGTGCGAGAGGATCTGATGTTCCAGACCTGATGCACCCATCTCGATAGGCTTAATTCCAAACAATGGCAAAAGAGCCTGTTGTTCGAGCGAATGAACGGTTGGGTCGCTAAATGTAAGCGCTGACTGACAACCAACGTTGGCGATTTGAGGTGTGTTCAGCGAGTGACTTTCGCCGGTTGATCCGATGGCGCGTTTGCGACCGTCAGTCAGACCGCGTTCCAGTTTATGACAACTCGCGCACGACATGTACCCTGGACCAGAGAGGCGGATGTCATAAAACAACCGTCGTCCCAACTCTACCTTTGCTAAGCTCATCGGATTGGAGGCAGGTACTTTAGGCGGGGCTATCCAAGCAGGTATTGGCCACTTAAATTCAGAAGCGGACAGAGAGGAAGCGGTCGCAGCAAAACCAATTGCGACAAGAAAATGCTTCCATGGGTTCATGCTCTTGCTACTCAATCAATTGCTGGGATTGTAAACGCCCGACACAACAGACTGAATCAACCAAGTTGGCTCATACCAACCCTTGGCTACAGCCTGCTTCTCAGTACAAAACCAAAGATCTCCCCTCTCTAGTTTGACTTCAGCTTCCCGATACCAGGGAGACCAGGGAGCAATGAGCGTCTTACGACCATCCAATATCAAGCCTTTGAATGCGCATCTGTTCGGCGACAACTTCATTGCCTCCTTAACTCTGCGATCGCGAAACTCCCAAGGCGTCTCAACCTCGTCGCGCCAAAACCCTCGCTTACTCTGCCTGGCCATTCTTTGGATGCTGGCATATGGAGACTTGTGGGTCTGAGCGACCAAAGCAATTCCATTTGCGATCATCTCACGAGCGAGATCTACATCGTTGCTATAGCAAGTGGCGAGCGGCAGCCCGCGCCCGTCAGACAGTGCAGACAACTTGCAAGTAACATCATTTGTCGTGATTAAGGACCTCAACATCATTGCTGCGCCCCGACCAAGAAAGTCAGTGCCACCCGTCGTCAGTGGTAGCTCTTGAGCACCTTCGAACGCATCGATGCCTAATAGTCGAACCTGACGATTGCCGATTTGCAGGGTGTCACCGTCAACGACAGCGGCAGGTCCAGTAATCTCACGGCCCTGCGCAGCTTGTATTGATATTGCAAAACCCAGCGTTGTTATCAGAAGCATAAATCTCAACACCGCAAACACTCCCGATCTGACTAGCTCTCTGCCTATGAAGTAGCTCCTCCATGATAACCGAAACTGCAAAAACTAACTGGACACAAATACTGAATTTTTGGTCTACTTTGGTGACCATGAACCAATTGCCACTGAACATGATCCGGGCGTTTGCTCTCGTCTATGATAGCGGCGGCATTCGCCCCGCTGCTCGACGCCTGGGGATCGCCCATTCAGCTGTCAGCCGCCATGTCGCAGACCTGGAGAATTTTCTAGATGTTGCCCTCATCGAAAGAGGTGCACATGGAAGAACAATAAGCTTTACACAGGAAGGCGAGAAGCTGGGTCGCGAGGCGATGAAGTTATTTGATCGGCTCGAACTTACTATTGGTGCTCTTCGGCAAACCAGAAGACGAAACACGGTAGTCATTGAGACTACAGCATCCATTGCGAGCCGCTGGTTGTTCCCGCGCATGGGAAGCTTTGCCAAAGAGCTCGGATGGATCGAACTATCAGTCAACACAGATCAACGAGTTTCAACCGCCTCTGAAAGCACTGCAGACATCTGTCTGCGAATGGGAAGTGGTCCGTGGTCCGGCTTCGATGGTCAAATACTCATTGAGGACCATCTCGTCCCTGTCGCAAGTCGCGAGTATTGGTCAGCAATTGGTCAGCCTAAGAGCCTCAGAAGCGTTATGCTCTTGCACGACGGTGATCCCAATGCCCGTTGGTCGCTTTGGCAACGCCAATTTGGTCCCAAAGCCCTTAAGGTAGATGAAGGCCCACGCTACACATCGGGTGACCTCGTTTTGCGGGCAGCAGAAGAGGGACTTGGCGTTGCTCTGGGAAGACTTAGCCTAGCACAGGCAAGCATAAAGTCAGGATTGCTGATCACTCCATTCAAGAAGAAACTCACAGCACCAGAATTGAGAATATGGCTCCTAACTCCAAGTTCACGGACCATGACAAAAGCTGTAAGGCAAACAATTGAATGGTTAGTTAGTCAAACACATGAGTAGCTAATGCGAAAGTAGCGGAAATCCTCCAACGCTACTCAACCACCCATGATCGAGGTCCCCTAAACGAAGGGATTTCAACGAGACCGTTTGCCAAGCCGCTAGATGGCTTGTTGACCGATATGCGGCGAGAAGAATTCATGTTGGCAGCCACGACACAGGTTTGATCAGAGCTGCTAAGAGCAGCATCCCAAAAGCTATCCACAATCAGTCACACTGGTCGAACTGGCAATTTCAGGACTAACGCTCCCGCAACGTTAGCTCCACCGCGAAATTACGATTGATTTCAAACAATCAGCGGACCAGTCTTGTTCTTTGAACCGTGATGCGAACGGTCTATCTGCTAGTTCGCAAACACACCAATAGGATTTGAGCACGTGTCCAGTGTCAGCTTCACTGTCCCATAGCAGGCGACGGTCGAGAAGGGCCAAAAGCGGACAATGCATATTTCAGACTCGGAGAACAACCAACTTGCGTTAGCTAGCGGATTTGCTGTTGGCGTGGCATTCGGTCCAGCAAAAAACCGAGCCACTATGCTTGGCACTTGCTAGGCTCTTTGGTGTGCAATATTAAACTCTCAATTTCTCGCATAGGTATCGGACGACTAACCAAAAATCCCTGGATGTCTGAGCAGCCTTCAGACTTTATGGCGTCAAACTGCTCACGTGTTTCGATCCCTTCCGCCGTCGTCGACATACCTAAACCTTTGCTCAAAGAAATTACCGCCTTAACGATCTGACTCGCACTCTTGTCGTTCTCGAATTCATCGATGAATGAGCGATCAATTTTAATGCGGTCAAACGGAAACTTCTGCAGATAGCTCAAGGATGCATAGCCTGTCCCAAAGTCATCCAAGGCGATCCGCACGCCCAACTGCCTTAGTTCATCGAGTGTGCGAAGGGTTGCTTCACTGTCCTCCAGAAGGGCGGTCTCTGTGATTTCAATTTCCAATCGCGATGGTGCCAGACCTGTCTCTTGCAGCGCGCTTGTTATTGCGTCTACAAGGCCGGGTTTACGGAACTGCGAGGCGGAAACATTTACTGCGACTTTGATGTTCTCTGGCCACCGTGCTGCGTCCGCACACGCTTGGCGAATGACCCACTCGCCCAATGGGACTGCTAGGCCGATCTCCTCAACGAGTGGAATGAATTCATCAGGTGCGATAAGCCCACGTTCGGGGTGGTGCCATCGGATGAGAGCTTCGACACCTGTAATTGCATTGGAGTTGGCCCCGACGACTGGCTGGTAATAGAGTTCAAACTCCTCTTCTCTGAGGGCTTGATGCAGGTCGCGCTCCATCAATAAGCGCGCTTGCTGCCGCACGTTCATCTCTTCTTCGTAGAATCGGAACTCACCGCGACCCTCTTCCTTGGCTTTATAAAGTGCCAAATCGGCCTGCTTTAACAGACTGCTTGCATCATTTGACTGTCCCGTTGCAAATGCAATACCGACGCTCACACCAATGCTGGCATTATGACCGAGTAGATCATATGGCGAGCCAACAGCATCGATTATTCGCCCAGCCAAATCGGCAGCAGATGGTATCGAGCCTAATCCCACTTGAACGATGACAAACTCATCACCACCGATGCGGGCGACGACGTCCGTGTTTCGCACATGTTTGCGTAGTCGATCGGCAACTGACTGCAACAACGCATCTCCGGCATGATGACCGAGCGTATCATTGACATATTTGAAATGATCAAGGTCCAAGCAGTAGACGGTGAAGCAGTCGGCTTGCCGTTGCCCCGTAAGCATCGCCCGCATCTGCTCCAGAAGGTGCACACGGTTTGCCAAGCCAGTAAGGCCGTCATGGTAAGCCATGTGCTCAATTCTCGCTTCCAGACGTCGACGGTCGGTAATGTCGATCGTGGTGGTGATTGTGCCACCATCAGGCTTTCGTTTGCGCATGATGGACAGCGTCCGGCCATCAGAAAGCTCCTGAAGTCGGGCAGAAGCGTTTTTAAAGTCTGCAATCCACTCCTGAGCGAAGTCCGCGGACGCCTGCCGTGTTGCAAAAATTCCAGAACGTTGGCGTTTGTCCAAAAGTTCTACAATACTTGTGCCGGGCTTAACGTCGTCGCTCGAAAGTCCATAGGTTTCACCGTAGAGCGAGTTGCAGATTACCAACCGATCGCGCGGGTCGAACATTGCTACGGCGTGCGGCAACTGCTCCAATGTATCGTCCAGTTGAAGGAGCCCGCGACGCGCGCGGTGGGTGGCAACTGCCAGAAAGACTACGAGTGAGAGCAGTGCTACGATTTTCTCAACCTCTGCTCCGACCAATATCTTATGGCCTGCCAGATAGGCGAGATAGTCGTGCGTAATGCTGTCAGCTCCGTCTCGCTTGATTGCAACGACCAACATAAACAACCAGCCTAGGGCAGCTGTGCAACCTGTGACGATAAGTGGAAGCGGATGAAACCTTAATGTCCGCAAAGCAACCAGCACAAAGAGTATCGCAATTGATGGCGCTTTCAGTACGCCTCCGGCAGGATGCTCATAGGCGAATTGGTAACTCCAGATCAGCAGCAGAAATATCGCAACATCGAGAGCATTCAGTACATTTAGTAGTCGATCTGGAAGGTCTTGCCATCTTGATAGGTGAACTCGCAGTGCGGAACTTGCGATGAGCGCCCCAAGCACTCCAACGACCCATGGATTGACCGTGGCGGCATCGGCTTTGCCGATGCGGGCACCAATGTGGAGGATCAGAATGAAAAGCGCAATTGCAGCTTGGGCAATCGCCACTGCCCGTTCACTTCGCGCATCGTAGACGCGCATGAAGTTGCTGAGACGTTCGGACGAGCTTTTATACCGAAAATTACATCCGGCAGTTTGAGTTATCCGCTGCAAGAATGACTGAACGCCTTCTTGAGCTTGTTTTTTTCGCTCAGTATGTGAGCCAGCCAAATACGCTGAGACGGACACGTTTTGCACCCCAATTGAACGCGAGATAATTGGCCGGTCCGACCAATAAACATGTCGGATTCTAACCGACGCGCTTGGGTAGCATCATGCTCCGACATTGCCTCTGCATAAGAGACTTGCGGCCAAGGGAAAGCAGATCTTATCACGCAACTGTGAGCATCACCTTAACATCGCTAACCGAATGGTAACCAGTCGATAACGTTTTGTGTTTGAACCGAATGCCTATAACTGTTTTGGGTCAACAACAGCAAAAGTCCAACTGAGCACATCACGGCAGCAATTGACCCACAAGGCGGACGCGATGTGCTCATTTTCTCTATGAAGCCGATGGGCCATTAAGAGACCTGAGTAATTGCAGCATGCCACGAGCAGCTCAATGATGCGCTATCGCAAAAGCGAACATCCCGTGGTTCGAGGTCCTGCATCGCACTAACGACGCGTTGTCCACCTACGTGTTTGGTGGGTCGATGAGAAGTAAGAAGCCCCACTACTGGCGGGTATCCAGTCTAGCCCACGGATGCTCATCGAGTGACTATGAGAGGCTGCTATTGCCCTTGTTCGGCCAGGAGGGTGTAGTCGAAGCGTTCTTGATAGACCGCTTTTGGCGCTCTCCAACCAGCAAATGAAAGCGGCTAGAATTGGTCCTCCAGTACGCGCATTCTTCAGCGCGGTAAATTTGAACAACTTTGACAGATCTCTTTAGAACTCCTCCCAATCACCGTCTGCGGCGCCATTGGAATACGTTGTCGGTGCTGCCGATGGGCAGTGCACTCCGTTGCCACTAGCTATGGTTGTCTTTGGCTGTAGTTTGATACGCATCGGCTTGCTGGCTGTGGTTCTAGCAACACGAAGGCCTTCATTCGTTCCGGCAACCAATGGATTTGAAGCCGCTGGATTCGTGGTTTTGAAGCGAGTGACCTGAGCCTGCAAATCCTGCGTCTGACTTGCCAGAGTTCGAGCAGCAGCTGTTGCCTCTTCGACCATCGCTGCATTCTCTTGAGTCACCTGGTCTAGCTGACCCACAGCTGTGTTGACTTGCTGCAGGCTGGTAGCCTGATCCTGAGCGCCGGTGGCGATTTCAGTGACGAGCAGGTTGATTTCTGTAACGCCGTCGACAATCTGCTTCAAAGAACTACCGGTTTCGCGGACAAGTTTGACACCGCGATCGACTTGTTGCGTTGAAGAGGAGATCAACTCCTTAATCTCGCGCGCCGCCTTAGCGGAGCGCTGTGCCAATGCCCGGACCTCTGATGCGACGACCGCGAAGCCGCGTCCTGCGTCACCTGCGCGAGCAGCCTCAACACCAGCATTGAGTGCCAAAAGGTTGGTTTGGAAAGCGATCTCATCGATAACACCAATAATGTCACCAATCTCGTCTGACGACTTTTCAATACCCTCCATGGCTTGAACCGCGCGTTGAACGACTTCGCCACCGTTTTCAGCAGCTTGCTTTGAAACAGATACGACTTCCCTGGCGCGTTCAGCGCCAGCAGCGGACTGAGCAATGTTGTTTGTGATCTCTGCAACCGAGGCGGCTGTTTCCTCAAGTGTTGCGGCTTGGTTCTCAGTCCGCCGAGATAGGTCATCCGAGGCTTGAGCGATCTCATTTGTGCCTGAATAAATGCTACTTGCGCCACTGGCAACGGCGTTAAAGGCTGATTCTAGCGATGCAGCCGATGTGTTAAAGTTATCCTTCAACTCAACGTATTGGTCTGACAACTGGGTCGCGACGCGCGCGGTCAGATCACCATCGGCTAGTTTGCTGAGTGCATCGCCAATACTGTCGACAGCAAGGGCTGCAGCCTGCTCAGTTTGCTTGCGCTCTTCTTCAACTGCCTCTTGCTGCTTCTTGGCGTCATACTCAAGGCGTTGCTTGTCAATAGAAGCTTGCTTAAAGACGGCCAACGATTTTGCCATCTGACCAATCTCGTCAGACGATTGCAGGTCGGAGCAGTCAAAATCTGTGTTGCCGGATGTCAGTTGATCCATGCGTTTGACGATCTCGTCGATTGGATGCGTGATGGTGCGAGCAAACCAGATCGAGACCGTTAAGACGGCCGACACCAAGACGAGACCAATAATTGCGATCCACATCTGCATTGATGCGACGCCTGCGAACGCTTCGTTTTCGTCAATAAGCGCAGCTATCACCCAATTGGCGCCCGCAAAGTCAACGCTAGCAAACGCCGACACGCTCGTCATTTCACGATAGTCTGCCAATTCTCCTGTTGTAATATCTTTGCCTGAAGTCGAACCGATTAGAGCGGATTGCAACCTCACTTTGAGAGCATCATCTTCCTTAGTCATTGTGGAGTCGACCAAAAGCAGACCAGTACGATTGACAAGCAGGGTCTCGCCAGTCTCCCCCAACCCCGTTCGATTATGAAGAATGCTTTTGATGTTGTCTAAAGGCATTTGATAGACAAGAACGCCGATAACCTCGCCCTCATTCTCTACAGCCTTGGCAATGAAGGAAGCTGGAGCATTATATGAAGGTCCATAACCCCGGAAGTCACGGAAATATACCCGTGATCCGTTCTTACCCTGAATGACATCTCGGAATATGTTTGCCAGGTCTGTTTTAGACCATTTTCCAGTATTCAAGTTTGTCGCATAATCCAATTCTTTGAATACTGTGTAGACCACGTCTCCATTGAGGTTTACCAGGAAAACGTCATAATATCCGTTGCGTTCCTGAACCTCACGCAGAGCTTCATGGTAGGAACGATGCGCTGCATCGTAAGCATCCTTCTCCGCATCCAACAATAGTTGCTTCTTGCCCGTAGGGTGTGGATTTTCATGTATGTACCGATCCTGCAGTGACTTAGTTACGTCTCCTTCGACGTATTTCCATGCATCATCGAATGATGTCAGCGCCTCGACCACGTCAGGTCGTTTGGAAGTGATAACCAGGTCTGTCTTGATCTTCTCGAGATAGGTCTGAATCTGATTTCTGCGTCCATCCGCTATGGAACCAAGAGCGCGATACTCTGCGCGCTCGAGGCCATATGAGCCAATAATTATGCCGGCTGTACTTGCTCCAATGATAGAAGTGATTGCAATTACAATTGCAGCAATTGGAAGCTTGCGGGAAAGTAGCATGGAAAAACCTGCATGTGCTGAGAATGAGATCGGAACATGCCAGGCTTGAAATTCGGGCAGCGTCATGCTGCTTGTGCGCACGGATGGCTTATCTATATTAATTGAATTGGATAAAAAAGAATTAACATTTGATCACGAGTGATGCAATCAGAGTATATGTTAAATACATAATTAGGCGCGGTGCAATTTATTTTAAACTTTTCCATTGCCACGCTTAAAACTCTGAATGCGCTACGTTTCTTGATGCCTCGTTGTAGTAAGACTAGCACGGAATCTATAGCTATTCTAACCGGCAGGACTTTGAGTATTGCCAAGCCGTTCACATGAGGGCGCAAGTCAGATTGTTAAAGCCGTAATCTCACTAAGCAAAGGCTTGGGAATGTCGACGACGGCGGAAGGGATCGAAACACGTGAGCAGTTTGACGCCATAAAGTCTGAAGGCTGCTCAGACATCCAGGGATTTTTGGTTAGTCGTCCAAAGGCTTGCGAAGAAATCGAGCAGCCATTCTCAAACAAGAGCTGGGGCGGTTCACAGTCCTTGTAGGCCCCAAGACGCGAGCAGACGCCTTACATAACCGCACGTTCAACAGCGCGTCCGAGAAACCTACACAACAGTGGACATGCCGATCAGACGAACAATCAACGGCTATGCCTCCACTTTGGCTCAGCGATAGAAAATTCTGTGGATAGTCAGATGATTACGAGGCCTTGTTGCAAGCCAAACACAATTCAGTGCATGATAAAACCTGAGCGATCAGCTCCCCCGCAGCTGGTCGCTGGTGGTTGATGGGAAGGTGAAACTACTTCGCCTCCCATCAACATTGGTTCGTGGGCAAATACCCCGCAATATCGCCCGCGACGCAACTTCCTATGACAAGTTCCCATCCTAGACAACACACATTATCGCTCTACTCTTTTTACTGAATTCGCGAGATTGACTCGGCAAATGCCCATAGCAAGTCTTTGCTGACCGTTTGGCATTCAGATGATGCCGTCGTTGCAGTCATTGAAATCGACCTGATGATAAGATTGCCTTGTGAACTGCGACACAGTCACATAACTACCCGATCGCTCGTTCGCCGCCCAACGTTGTAGCAATCGTATGTTTGTATCCCTGAATTCAGCTTAGACAACGGTCGGTCGAAATTACAGATGTTCGCTGCGGACAACACGGCCGTCAGGCTCTTGGACCAAGCCTGGAAAGCCTTTAAAAAAAATTACGCGATTTCGAGAATAAGAACGCAGATGGATCGTTATCAATATAGCTCGCTGTTTCATCCCCGCTGAAACAACGACTGTCTCGTGGGACGGAAACGGGGCTAGCCATAATGGGTTCGGGGGAATCCGGCTAGCCCCAAGCGTAAAATGCCGGAGAGGCGGCAATGAAATGATCGTGCCGCACCTAGTAGCTTTCAACCAGTGCGTTCAGCCCATGCGAAGTACTGAACTCGCATGTGGCCAAACATCGACACATCTGTGGATAAGTAGCTAGGCGAGGATCCTTTAGACAAAACGCCAGCCTCTGGCGGCGTGCCATTATTGACCAGAGCGTCGAAAACGAACGTGTGCCTAGAGCCTCGTTCCATACTGACCGCACAGCACATCGATTGATCGCAAATCAGTTCTTTGAACCAAACCACTTGCGGTACAGTTTATCGTAACGGCCATCTTCGCGAATGCTAAGTAAGGCTCGGTTGATGCTCTCCCGATATCTGCTTCCTGCCGGTAGCGCAATTCCATACTTTTCCGGCTGTAGAACCGAACCGACCAAGCGCACTTTGCCCCGTCCCTTTGTGTTCACGTAATACGCCAGCACTGGTGCGTCATGCACGACGGCATCCAATTCCTTATCGTCCATTGCACTTAGCAGCTCAGGCATCTTTTGATATGCGCGGTATGGAACGCCATGGCGATCGAGGAACTTAGCTGACGTAGACCCTGCAGTGGTGCCTACCCGGCGGTCGAAAAGATCGCGATAACCTTGGATCTGCACCTTGAGTTCGCCCACCGTCAAGGTTGCTGTGATCTTTGCGACGAATGCTGATACGACAAACAAACTAGCAACGACTAAGAAAACAGCGAACACACGGCCGTTGCGGGTCTGTGGAATGCGCTCTTCAAAACCGCCATTGACAATCAAGTTCAGCGCCCACCAGAACGATCGCCATATGCCTTCGCCATAAGGATATTGAAAATAAGCCTGATCACGGTGTTCAAACCACCACATCAGGTTGGCAATTACAAATAATCCAAGCCCGGCCACGATCAGCAGGCCAAGCATACTCCAATTAAATATTGCACCTATCAGTCCACCAGAGCCACCGTCTGACCGAACCATGACCTGAATGCCCGCATCGAACATTGGTTGTGAAAAATCCAACGCTTTTTCACGTTCGGAGGTAATGGTGATATTTGCAATAGCAGCATCTGAATCACCATCAGCGACCCTCTGCAACATTTCTGAAAATGAAGTCGCCAGCTTGAAACTCGAAGTTACACCTAGTGACTTGGAAACCTCATCCCAGAGCTCAATACTGAACCCCACCAGCTTGCCATTCTGCATCATAATGAAAGGTCGACGTTCGATCGTCGATACAGTGAGCTGCTGCTGATTACCAGCTTGAGGGGGGGCTGGTTGTGTGGGTTGAGCCGAGATCGGCGAACTTGCAGAGACTGCAAAAAAGCAGACTATCAATCCTAAGAGGCGCAATGCTCCGATCACTTCGCGAAACAATTTTCACCTGTTGTTAGTTCAGCTTGAATGCAGGCATCACGACCTACACTTAACTGTAATGAAGTCGCCATGCGCGGACGTAGTACCTTCAAGCTAACCGGACTACACACCAGCGACGGGAAACTCCTTTAAGGAACAAGAGATAGTAAACCTTTTTCGGCATTTGCTTGTGTTTTCATGACACAAGAGCAGCACACTTACACTTCTCAAAGTAGCCGAGTGTGAACGTCTCGCGACAACAATAGCAAAGGACAGGACCAATTGATGCTTGCTGTTGCTTTGCTAGCCGACCGTCATCGCGAACATGGTTGCGTTTACCCCCACTACGCTCTTCGCAAGCGTGCGTAAGCACCTGAAGCACAACTAGAGTAACCGCCAATCAATCGTACAGGCTGAGGGGGGGCTGGACACGAGGCTACTGAACAAGAGCGCAACACTGATGGTGCAGTCTGGTAAAACTATTGATCTGCGTCCCAAAGGATTTGTGCACAAAACAGAAAAAGCGCTAGCTGATGGGCAGTGCACTTACTTGCCAGAACCATTTGCAAGACTTGATCTCAGTTCTGATCGGTCTGCATCTGTTATCCGATAGGAATTGATCTGCTCAAACCGATTGTGCACATCTGTCGACAGTTCCACAGATAGTTGAATAGTAACGAAATGTATAACGTTGGCGTAGCGGGACTGAGCAGACCGCCCGGCTTGAGTTCGAAGATCGGCCAGGCGGATCTAGATCACATCACCCGTAACAAGTTACATCCCTCTCAGGCACAAGAGGCCAAGGACCGCATCATTGCTGTCTGGTGTGAATTGCATCGCATGACGACCACAGACGCGCTTGTAAATCGCCTGAGATCGAATAACGGTTATGGCTTGCAGAAGCGTGTAACGTGCGACTGTTGGGGCCGGCGTGGCCATTTTCCTGCTTCACACGGCGCAGTGTTCAAAGATGACGCAAGCCGACTTGTCGTTGTTTCGCATGAGATAGGCGCGGAAACGCACCTCGCCGAGCTGCAAGGCATCGCTGATCGCCGCGGCTTAGCACTGGAGCTTTGCCCAGATTTTCCAAGCTGGGAATTGCCGAACGAGGCGACCATTGTTGTTTGGAGAAACCAAGCTTTCTAGCTACTAAAGGGCAGCGCCAACTCAGCTATCATGCAAGAAAAACTATGCCGAACTGCCCCTTGCAACTTCGCAAGTTGTTTTGCTGTCTGCGCTAGCGGAAAGAGACGATCAGCGTTGCAAGAACGATTTGGCTGCGATACTCAAGCTAGCGCCGACTGCTGTTCGTTTTTCTTTGGTGTTCATCGCGGTCGGGCATAGCTGGAGACGCCCAGATTGTTGGATCGACTGTCAGGGCAGTTGGAGTAATAGGTTGCTCGAATGAACAATTGGTCTGAAAATTCCGTAAAATTCTAAGCATTAGGCAAACCTTGTGTTTGCGAGGCTGAAGGGTGGGTTTTCTGTCGTTCGAGTTTCGCTACGTGGCATGCCGATTGGATAGAGCGCAATCCGCAAGAACCTCACGCGAACGGATGAAGCCGTCACCCCATCAAGAAGTTTTGGATGTCAGCTACGGCCTGTTGGACAAATCCGACAGCGGATTGCAACTGAGCATATTATTCTCGGGTGGGAACACTCGCTAGTTCTTGGAGCGTATCGCCTGCCAAACTAGAAACCTTTGGAACAGGACTTCTAGCTCAAGCTCAGTGACATCTCCGCGTCCGTGCGATGTAGTCTGATGATCGATAAACTGGCCTAATAGCTGATGTACACTTTCCTCGAGCTCGGCAGCTTTCAAGGGCGCGTCACCCGGAGTGCTTGCGTGGCTTGTTCCTGAGATCGAAAGAAAACAGATAGTAACCGTGAGCTGAAAGTATTTATACAGTGTCATTATCGTCGAAGCTCCAAAAATGGGAGCATTGTGAACTCGCCATCCTGGCAACACTATCCGACGCAGCTTCGAAGATGTTATGCGCTATTACGAAGAAACGATATCTGAAGGGCAGTGCACATTTAATATCGAAAGCGCTTCTGTAAACTAAGGTGCGCTCTGCAAAGGGCGGCTAAGCCTGCCAGGCAGACAAGAGACAAAGCAGCCGCCAGCATGAGATTTCAAGTCAGCAGTCTTGTCGTGCCACCACGTAGCTCGAACTGGAGCACATTGCTCAACTACGACTTCTCACGTTTGAATATGAGTTGCTGCCCGGCGACGCAAACCAACTCCCACCCATCGGCACCAAGCTTGTTCAGCTGATCCTCACTCAGACCGTATGCGAGCTCGACGGCTTTGTATTCCCAGGTCATTGCTTTGTCCTATCGATACACTGTCGCGTTTATGTTGCTTAATACATCCTTTACGACGCTACTGTAGAACATGATCAGTCCCGATGATCTTTTTCAAATTCCGGGGCAAACCCAAGCGAAGCCTCATCTCTCATGCTCATAATCTCTCGGTGAGGCTTCGCTCCGCTGTGCGGATAACTGACGCAACGGTCATGCCAATCACTCATCACCAAGCTGTGATCTACATCAGATTGCGAACACACTTTTTGTGGTCATAAGGTAACAGTGCAGCATTGCTGACGCTGCATTTGTCGGTTCCTCCCTAGGAAGCACCCGACCGCGCCATAAGCAAGCTTCCAAGCGGTGCGGTCGGGACAAGTCGCGACTTGCGCGTAAACCGTCACTATCCGGGTTACGATCCTCGCCCAGCCCGCCAGCATCCACAAGACCGTACCAGTGAGTGAATTCTAGGAATGGGTCATTGTCAGAGCGCCGCCACCCCGAAGTTCAACAACGGCGCTACCCAAGTTTTTCAATTCTTGAACCGATGGCAGTGTTTTCAAGAGCAGCGGTTTGCGCTCGGCTGTTCCGCCTTCAGTTTTCGCAATAAGCCAAAAGAAAACCCGCCATGTAAGATGACGGGCCAGTTGCTAGTAGCCATAATCCGACAACTCTGTTCTGATTCTAAAACTGATGGCAATCGAAGTCTGCATGTTATACAGCCATTGCAGAGCGCTTGCTAGTGCAAGCAAACGGATGGCTAGCCCGTTAGCTCATGTTGATCGAGATAGCATAGTATTTTGATACCGACGATGGCTTCCCAGACCTAGAGACCAACGACTTCAGTCGCTCCTTCTCAAGATGTCCTTCAGTAGAGAGCGTGTCAGAATTTCAGCGGTATCATTGTCGCCTTGACTAATCACGTCTCTCAGTATTCTCGCTTTCACACGAATGTCAGCATTCGACCGAGCGGCAACGTTGGCGACATCAAGACTAAGATACCGCATCTCGCTTTCTATAGGTCCAATGACCCTCTGCATTAATTTTGTCTGCCTAGCAGGCCAGCCAGAAATCTCAATCTCAGTGTTTAGGAGGCTTCGCGCTTCGGCCTGAATTTCACGCATTCGCTCATATTTTTGACCTGCAAGACTGAGGTCGATGCGACCTCTGGGAGGCAGAGGCCCGTTATCAGGTCTGCAATGCTGTCGGCCCATTCATGCACCCGATGTGCTCAAATCAGTGGCTCTCAAAGATCGTTAAGGAACAGAGAAATAGGAAACCACATGCCTGCAATCCGCGCGCGCCACATAAATAAGGGGCGTTTCGATGGCCGGGTGTGATGTACAAATGCAGCTTGATATTGTTGGAAGAAATGTTAGTCGGGAACAACTATTGTTCTGACGAAGAGATAAATGACCCTTGATGAGTTTATCGGAGCCAAATTGCGATTGCTCCGGCTACAGCGACAAGCAGATCCCGAACAGATTGCTGCATCGCTTGAGGTATCACTTGAGACATACATTGAGTTCGAGCTTGGCACGACACGCATTCGTGCCGACGTACTCCTCGACCTCTGTGATTACTTTGATGTGCTGGTCACATCATTCCTGGAAGGATACGAAGACCCTTCTACACATGAGGCTCTAGCCAAGCTCATGATTGATCAGACTGGTCGCGATTATCAATTCAAGCCAAGTCACTGAGCCGAACAAGCAAGCTTTCCGAGCGTGTACGAGACATCACTGTAGGTTCATTGCGAATGCCGCCAGCTGTGGTGAGCCGCCATTCGCGCAGTTCTTCTTCGGCGCTCTCATAAAAGTCCTCCCTCACAGAACTCTAGACGATCCAGTTGAGTAGAATTGGCAAATCGCTGACGACAATTTGCACTTCTTTGGTACACGGCAGTGATAGAGCGGATTTCAAGACCGTTCCAGTTGCATGCTTACGGTACATACTGGACTTCACCGACACTCGACTTCCAGGCCTTTTGCTTCAAAGCCTTCCACGAAAATTCAATTTTTTGCAGGCTATTGGGTCGATTGAACTCTGAACTTTTTCATTTCAGTTTTGATGGTGGGTCCGACTTTGACTGTCACGAAACGCGATTGATGACGACACTAGTCTGAGTTCATTGTGGTTGCGAATTTGGTAACAAGGCCGCATAGCACATAAGAGCTAACGCGTCCGCGGCGTTAGCTCTGTATCAAGAAACTCAATGATTTCAATCTGACCTGTAAGCCAACACGAATTTGAACCGTTTTGCGAACCGTATATCGGTTAGTTCGCAACCACGTCAAAGAGATAACACGGGTCTATTGTCCGCTTACTACCCCTAAGCCGACACGGCTGAGCGGAAGAGCCTATTCAGCGTTGGGCCAAGAGGCGACATGCTCTGGTCGCGGAGGCGATTTTCTTTCTTGAGTTCTTCGATGGTGCTAGCAGTCAGGATCAAGGCGACAGGCGCCAGGGTAGAACTAGCCTTGCCATCTAATTTCTTCAGTTGCTTGACGAACACCGCCATTCTTGAGGTTGGCACGCGATACCCGGTGTCGAGCAACCAACGAGCCTTCCACCCGTGTCAAATCTGCATATCTGGCAGCCGTTGGTCGCTTGCTGACACGAACCAGTAGCACTCTTTATTGGTGGCCAGGTCGGAGCCTTGGCCAATGATGCTTCTGAGACGAAACCGAGAATTATGAAAAATAGACTGAAAAGTTTGGTAAGGGCCATCGTCTTGCCTTCGAGTGTACAAATAGCGACTTGCGGCAGCTAGCGCCGAGCTGAGGCCGCCGCCTAGTCGAGACCTACCTTTGGATCGTTAACACTTAAGCACGTCTGCATCGAACTTGATGATGCCGACCATTACTCCAGGCACGCCTAAGTTTTCGCAAGCATCTGCGCTTGGCTCGCCGACATGCACCTCTTGTACCTATTCCCGACGCATTGCCACGAATTTCGTTCACCCAGAAGCTGCCGAATGCGTTCCAGCCTCTGTAAGCACAAAATGCAGCATGCGCGTTCGTAGTTGGCATTGCCAATGCAAGAAATGTTGCACCAACTGAGCTCATTCCAACGGTCTTACCGAATTGCTTCATCATTCCAATTCCACCCTTTACCTTTGGATTGTATCAGTCACAAAAGTAGGTCGCGGACAGTCGGAAGATGGTTCAAATTGATTCAGGTTGTCTACGCCACATTACACATCGCTGATTTGGTTCAGCTTGTTCAATCTCGCCAGTGAGCACATCACGGCAGAAGTTGACCCAAAGCGGACGCGATGTGCTCACTTTCCCTACGAAACAGATGGGCCAAAAGGGGACTTGTTTGACACTTAGGTAACTGGAATTGAACCGGCACGCGGCCCAAAGTAACATACTGCAAACGAGATCACGTTTGGAGAGCGGTCATGCTTAATCCGGTCGTTGCAATATTGGCCGAAATAATTATGTAGGCCGGGACGATAAGATCGCGGAGTTTCCTGCTTGCTCTAAGCTTGCTCGGATTGATCTGAATCATACTGCTTTTGACCCGGTAGACATTGCCTCGCCCATGCTCCGTTGAGGAAACAGGCCACCTGAACAAATGCAGATCAGTTTCTTTTGTCACTTGCGATGATCGCGTACTGATGCTCATCCCACCAACGGCCTTGTGCCTTGATGCATTCCCGAGAGGTGCCTTCGCGAGCCATTCCGATCTTCTCCAGAACGCAACATGACGCTACATTCTCTACAGCGACCGACGCTGTGATACGGTGCGCATCTAAGTCACGAAAGCAAAACATCAGCGCACAGTGTGCCATCTCGGTAGCAAAGCCATTGCCCCAAAATTGCGGATCAACGCTGAACCCAATTGCGAAGGTCTCAGGGAATGTCCGCGCAATCCCAATCTCACCAATCAGTTGACCGTTCAATGAGTTTTGCGCAACGAACGCATATAGTCGGCGTCGATCTCCTTCTCCCCGATACTCAAAGTACCGTTGAATTCGCTTTCCGTCCGCGTATTCAATGGGTTCTGCAGCCTGGCGGCACCAGTGAGCCGGCAAGCCCTGGTAAGCCTGAAGTGCCGGGCCGTCTTCTACCTCGAGCTCTCGCAAGATGAGACGGCTGGTAGTGAATGTTGGAAGCTCTTCGGTGACCATATTGGGGGTGAATCCAGTATTCGGTTGTCATGGAGACAGCGTTGTTGGGATTATGATGAAGGGCAACCACTTCGGCTGCCCGCAGGTCATTTGTTTCATTGAATTGACGATGTCGCTACCTAGTAATCCGCCGAACTCTTGGTCTGCTAAGTGTCCGTTGTTTGCCTCGCCGTTGCCCAATAGCACGCCGAGAGCGGTTTAACCGGCGAGCCGCTGGCTTGATGCAACGTCCTCGGAATTTCCGATAACCACGCGAGCAACCTTTGTCGACCCGCACGCACCGTTGGCCGACCTTCCTGAATCCACGCCGGCATTCAATGGTACGGCGAACGCACCGGTCGCGGATGAGCGTTTGTCCACGCGGACAAGAGACGCGAACGCAACGTTGACCCACTTTCTTGAACCCGCGTGCACACTGGACTGGCAGACGCTCACACCTGTTGCCAGCCAGCCTCTGGCCGCGCGGGCAGGTGATGCGAGCACAGCGGTTTCCAACTCTTTTGAACCCGCGCTTGCACTCGATCGTAGGCCGGACGCAGCGGTGACCGACAAGCCGTAATCCACGCGGACAGGTAATCCGGACACAACGTTGTCCGACCTTCTTAAAACCGCGCAGACATTCGACGACGCGCTGGACGCAACGGTTGCGAACTAGGGTCTCGCCGCGTGAACAAGAAATGCGCACACATCTGTTGCGCACCTTACGGAACCCCGGCTTGCAGTCGACAACGGGGCGGGGTGGCACGGGTGACACCGATGTTGGTCGAACCGGTTTCGGATCATTATGTGTAGGACGCGGCGGTTCAGCGACGTCTGTTGCCGTCGGGGTGTTACCAACACACTGGAACGTGTATCCCCGCAGCGTTTGTAGCTTGCTTCGGCCATTGACGATCGTGTGCAGTGCGCAATTCACGTGCTCGGCCTTCTTTATCCTGAGCGTGTGACGGCCAACGCCCAGGTAGGTTTTTGATCCTGTTTGCTGAGCGACAAGCTTGCCACTCCAGTTGCGCTTGCCGGAACATTGCAGGCGATATCGGATCTTACCCGGTATCGTGGTGCGAATGGCCATAGCCACCTCAGCTTCACGTGCGCACTGCGGTGATTTTGGATCCTGATATGACAAGGTCCCTTTCAATGGTTCAAGGCATGCCACTTTCAGCGGCACCCAGCCAGAATTGTTGCTACCGGTTTTTGTCTTGGCCATCCTTTGGGTATTCGTGGCATCCAGGCTGATTAATCTCTGGACGACGGCGATGTATTGATCACCATGTAGTTTAACCTGTTTTGTGCCGCGCACCACTGATCTTCCGTCTTGCTCGACTATCTCGTATTCGATTAGCCCCAAACGGGTTGTGTAAAATTTGGCAGTCTCCCAAACCTGTCTAGGGCATGACGAACCGCCACCTTGGTCGTATCTCAAGGTAACAAGTGTTACTTTCACTGGCGGGCATGTGATGGGTTTCAGTCCACCCAACTTCTTCTTGGTTTCCAGTGTTCGTGATCCCATTCCGTTTGGTAGATCAAGACGAAGCCAGGTTGTTCTGTGGTCCAGTTTGATTTCAAACTTCGCAGACACGACATAACTGTTGCCCAACCCGAATGGCTGAACCTTTTTTGAGATTGTTGGCATATGACTGCCAGTGAGGGAAACTCGAATACGGTGGTTTCGTGTGGACTTCAATCCGACATAAACAGTCGCGTTTTTCGGACAGGTTGCGCTCTTCTCAACTTCTACTCGGAAATCGGTGATCCAGGTCTTTTTGGGCGCCTTCTTGCATTTCACTTTGACCTGAACTTGGCCTGCTACAGTCTTTCTTGCTTCGTCCCGACCTCGGCTTGCGCGCACCCACAAGTCAAACGGAACAGATATATACGTCGAATAGTCTCGATCAGTCTTGTTCCCGGTCGAAGGGTCGGACACAAGCTTATTGCATAAACCAAGTGCTTCTGTGCGTACCGGGGCCAAGGCATGGCCATCAAGCGTGATGGCAAAAGTTCCACTTTCTGACTTGCCGCCATCACGATGTACCGCCGACAACTTGGGATCGTATCCAAAGTTGGCCCAATAGCCATAGGAAGCCCGGATTACTTGGATTTTCCCACGCTTCATCTTGACACGATAGTCCAAGTACAACGTCAACTTCGACTGTCGGATTTCTGTCCATTCGTTGCCCTCGGCAAGAACTTCGAGAACTGGAACCTTGGCTACCTGACTACTCAAACTGACATGGTCGAACTTTGGCTTCAACGCATGTCCTGTTTGCGGGAAAACAGCACATAGCAGGCCGAAAAGTAAGACAGTCAAGAGCCACCACATGTTTTGGTTCAACGTGCGTAAGACCTGATTGGTGCAGCTCGTTTCCATTGTTCTTCTCCCAGACTGTTGGCGCGCCTCTTGACGGATGAACTGCTCGCGGCAAGTGAATGAATTGTATGTCGCAGTAAACGGCAGTTCGGTTCATTGGCTCGCAGGAATGGTGCAGCGGACAAGCGGTCCCGCACCGATCCCGTCTCACGGAGTTATGAAAGTATCGAAGCCTGACCAGCTGGGATTGCGCGCACCGGAGAGGCTGCCACAATTTATAGCGCAGCAGAGCGCAGACCCCGGCTCGCTGTGTTGCCGACTTTGCTGTTTGATGGATGACAACTGCGGGACATTCTCAACCGAAGTGGTGCTGGGTGAGGGTTCATTGCAATCGTTCGATTGCATCGTCTTCGCATCAATGCTCACGTGCGCAACTCATCTTCTGCCCCATGAACCTTCTTGGCGATCGCAACGACACAACTACAGGTCTCAGCAATCGAGGCCAACTATCGGGACAGGAGAAGATCGATGAAGAAGGCACTCTTTGTTGCAGCTATGTGCACTTTCCCTTTCGCTACGGCAGTGACGAGCACTAACGTAGGGGCGCATCCAAGAGAAAATTGCGTTGGTAACGCATTTCGCGTTTGCAGACGTGTCGGTGGATCAAAGGTCAGCTGTTTCCACGTTGCAACAAATCAATGTCACACCCATAGCCATTCCAATGGAAACCCCAACTCGCCACCGGCCAGCTATCAAAGCAGCCAAAGCAGCGGCAAGCCTGCAAAATTTCGTAGACGACGTCAGTGAATTATATGCAGTTCTTCTTGATCGTATGGCAGTCGCAATACCGACTGCTATACGGTTGCGCTCGACGTCTCTCTCAATGTGAACCATCCATTGGTTCGATGCGACACAAAATCCTCGGTGACAGCAGCTTTGGGTCAACAGTGAGCTTGAGCAGTTGCAGCATCGTAGGTCTGCTCTTACCCTTCAAAGCGGACATCGCCCGGCGCCGAAGCTAGGTATGAAATGGGCCACGAGCAGACTTGAGCCGGAGCAGGATACTCGTAGCATTTTGCCTCGGATCGATCTGATGTACCGAACTGACAGTGCGCCTTCCAGCAAGCCGGGCTTTCCAATTAGGTAACTGCTGATTGGTTGAACCCTAATGCGTTGGTCACAAAAGCAATCTTAATCCCACTCAGCCAACAACCCGAAATCAGGTCAATTCTGAGAGCAGTACAAATACCTGCAGGCGCGATTTGTGTAGCCTAGTGGATGTCGGACGGCTGCGTTGCGATCTGCACGCATTAAGACGCAATCTGAGTAGCAGTCTGAACTGAACGCAACCAAGCGTTGCAGTTGTGCAGCATAAGAGCCAAAAAGCTCTTCAGGTCATAATCTGCATTCAGAACAAGCGTTTGTGATTCGCAGAGAAAGCATTTACGTTTCCGAGGGTTGTGTTAAATCGGTTAACAGAATATCTGGTCAGTTAGAGTAAATGTTGGCATATTCCAAATGAGATAATCATCTGCATCACAACTTACTAGAATGGCATCTCCTAGGTTATACAACGGATGCAAATGTCACTTCTATAAGTTGGAATTCCAGATGTATTATTGGTATGCGTCCAGATATTTATATTCATTCTGCTGTAGTTTAATCATCTTTACGCTGATTTGCACCTATTTTACAGCTTCAAAAGCTTCAGACATTACACTGACATTAAAAGGCGGCGGCGGCTTCAAAATCAACGGTGCACTGAAGGCATTTGATGGTAAGACGTACACTATCATCAGCCCATCGTTTGGCCGGATGGATGTACCCGCCGCCCGCTTTGATTGCGAAAGCGCGACGTGTCCAACCGGCCCCGTCAAGCCTGCTCTTATTCCTGCAAACTTGGTTCGCCGCGGCGAGCCGATCAAAATTGACCTGTCTGGATCAAGTCTCGTCGGCGAGAAACTGATGCCGAAGCTGTTAGATGGCTTTGCAAAGAGCATCCGGCTGAAACTGGTACCCCGAAATGGTTCGGGAGAGCGCAGCCAAGCATTTGAGCTTACAGACCTGGCAGGGCTCAAGATTGCTCGCATTAGTCTTGCGCTGGATGGGACCGGCTCAGGCTTTCGCACACTTGAAGCGAACAATGAGGCTATTGCGATGGCCTCGCGTAGTGTGAAGACGGTCGAAATAGCGCGGCTACAAGCACTCGGCCTCGGTGATATGCGGGACAAGACACATCAGCATTTTCTAGCTGTTGACGGCCTCGTTCTAATTGTTGCGCCTGATAGCCCGGTTCTATCGCTGTCGCTCGACGACGTATCAAAAATCCTGAGCGGCAAGATAACTGATTGGAGCCAACTTGGTTACAACGAGGGCCGAATTCGTGTTGTTCTCCCGAAAGAAGACAGTGGCGCGTTCGATTTGATTAGATCAGTTTTGTTGGATCCGTACCAACGAACACTGGTTGAGACCGCAGAACAGCTGCCCGATCTCGATCAAGTTGCAGACGCTGTATCTGGGGACAAATCGGCCTTTGGAATCGTTAGCATTGGGAGCCGCCAAAACGCCAAAGCGCTGAACATTAGAACAGTGTGCGGACTTGTGATTCCACCGTCCAAGTTTGCTATGCGTTCTGCGGAGTATCCACTGCTAAGGCGGCTATATCTATACACAGCAGGCCGACCACGCAGTGCGTTGTCTCAGGAGCTGGTCGACTACGTTGCATCTTCGCAGGCGCAGCAATTGATGGCTGACGCTGGCTTGGTAGGGCGGGGTCTTTTGCGTTCTGACTTCGAAGGCCAGAAGAGCCGCATCGCTTTTGCTTTCAACGCACCAGACCAGGACTTCAATCCAACGCTCATGCGGACGCTGCTGAACGAAATGAAGCGCGCTGATCGTCTCTCGTTTACGTTCCGGTTCCAAACCGGATCGACTGAACTTGACGATCCATCCAAGCGCAACGTCGGAGACTTGGTCGAAGCCATGACTTCTGGTGCACTCAAAGGTGCATCAATACGACTGCTTGGATTTGCTGACGCAGACGGCAGCTTTCAAGCCAATCTCAGCCTATCGGCAGCCCGGGCACGTGCGGTCGCAACGGCAATCAGACAGCAAAGCGAAGGACGGATTGGAGCAAGACGATTGAGCGCGAGAGGATACGGAGAACTCGCGCCGGTTTCCTGCAATACTTCGAATGCAGGAAAGCGGAGCAACCGTCGTGTCGAAGCCTGGGTGGTGAAATGAGGTTCAGGTTATCTAAATCCGTTGAACGAATGCTGCGACAATAATCGACTGCAAGACGGATCAGTTCAGCGCCTCGTACAAATAAACTGCCTTGTCCATTTCAGAGAGTATCAGAAGGTTGCTGCGCGAAACCTTGACAACATTCTCTTTCGGCACCTTTCCCGCCGCCACTGCTTTTTTGAGAGCCGGAGTGATGTTTGCATAAATGCCAAGTACGACGTTAAGCTGCTCGGCGATTGATCCAGAAGGTGCTTTATCGAGACCAAGTTCTTTGGAACCATTGATCAAACCGTCCATCGATCTTTCGAATAGAGACATTGTTTCCTTGAGACGTGCTCGGTTGTCTTTCGCTTGATGATCGAGCAGAACAAGACAGAATTCCTTGCTCATCCTTTGAGACAACATGCGCTGGCGACCGGCAACGTTGATTGCCTTCGCAAGCGGTGTTGCAACAGTCGCATTACCTGCATAGGCAGTCTCTATCAATCCAACGGTCTTATGGCTTTCGCGCAACAATGGAAGGTTCATTTCAAAAACCGTCGTCAATGCGGCTTCAGGATTATCGAAACCCAACAACCAGGAATTCACTGCAGCAGAGAACGGGACCCAAACACGACTAACGTTGCGCAAGCCCTCCACCACGTTCTTGTTTGTTTCCGGGAGCATGTTCTGCGTCGAACTCCCGTCCCTTAAATCTTTGAGTGTTGACTGAAATAGCCATTGCGCCTGCGCAATTCTTCCGCGATTAGCTTCTGCATCGATATCCATGGCAACAAAACAAACCGATTTCGCAATGTGCTGACTAAGCATACGTTGCCGACCTGCCAGATTGATCTTTCGCTTGGCATCGGACTGCTGAGTAATAGCTTGGTTCGAGGATTGAGCCGTCTGCGACCGCGCTGTTTTGCTGTAAGGCGCTGATATGAGTGCAGCATAAGCAATCAAAAGTGATAGATAAATAGGATGGTTCATTACATTACGCCCCGACAATATGCACTTATAGGCGAGTTAGAGAACTAGCGCACAAGCCCAATCTACATAACTTATCATTTCACCGTGGCGTGTTGCATCAATATTTCAAATAGAAGTCGAATATTTTTATCAGTTTGATATCCGATTACAACAATCGCATTGGACCCGTGCCCAGCGCACCACTTGCGACCTTATTATCATTGCAAGCAGTTGCGCCAAAACACCAATGAACATTGAGATGGCGCGACATTTTTCACCCACGCCTCATCGCTGTGCGATCTGCACTCTTCTTGTGCCGTGGCGAATACGAAGCCATGTGTTTCAATGCGGCTTAGGTCGATTTCTCAATGTCTCAACATGCAGAGCATGTCAGCATCAAAATGCTCCATGTCAACCTGTCCGAGCCGGCACGGTTGCAGAGAAGTGTTGTAATAACGTTTTGAATAGGAAAATTTCAATCGAAGGTCCTAGTGTTTGTTTGTCTCGGTATTATCAGGTGGGTTTCTTTAAATGAGACAAGCTACGCTGAATCAACATGTTGGAGACCGACTTTATTCACTGCGTATATGTCGTCGCGTATCCCGGGAAAAGCTAGCGCCCTATCTTAGTGTTTCTCTGGCGACTTACTCGGAATTTGAAAGTGGCGTGCGCGCGATCCCGGCTGCAACACTTGTGGACCTATCGCTGTATTTTGAGGTCCCGATTTCGCATTTCTTTGAGGGGTACATTGACGGCGAACAACGCAGCGTTGCCCTGATGAGTGGATCGATGGATCTGCGCGTTTCACGGCGAGGCGTTCGTCACCAGAGGTTGCGTAGCAAATAATCCAACTCTTCACACCAGCTTGGTTCCTTATGTGCTCATTGCGGCTTATGTCGTCTATTGGGTCATGAGCGTGCGTGAGCAGTTGCAACATCTCAGGTCTGCTCTTGCCGCAGATAGTAGACACGATGTGCTCGTTTTCCCTATGAAACAAATGGGCCACGAACGGACATCCTGTTAATCAGCCAAGTTTGCTGGTCATCAAGTCGGGTCTAGTAGAAGGTCTTGTATCAGCGACAACGAAAGAGAACTTACAACGTCATACTTGTCAGATGAAAAGAGCTCTCGCAAAATTCTTGCTTTGACACGAATCTCATCTTGGTGACGTGCGGGAACACTTGCAGCCCTGTACGCCATCTCTACCAGGACTTCATCGATCGGAGTTATGATGAGATCGACCAGCTTCGTCTTAGAAGCATTCGAAAGTACACCATCTGCCTCTATATCCAATATACTCTGCGCCTCTGCTTTAACCTCCAGGAGCCGATCAAGTTTGGAGCCAGCCAAACTAAGGCTCACGGTCCGTTGCTCTGATGAAGACCATTCACTGGAGCTTTTTTCGTTCTGTGCCATTGCGAATTCCCCGAATGAAGCACTAGCCAAAATCCTCAATTGAGGTGTTTGAGCGAAGGTTCTGGAACGGAGAATTGTCGGCTCACCGCGCCAGCGTTTTAGTCTTTCCGATTGCTTGAAGATGAAGTCAGGCCTTGCCGTTCAGCATTTCTCACGTGGAAAGCTATTTCGCAGCTCACGCGAATCTTTGGCTAAAGCCGTTAATGGCAACTGGGTAGCACCTCATTGTCGGGCCCTTGCACTGACGCTGCATGCTCGACAAGAGCGGCAAGTGTCCCCCAAAAGATGTCTGATGCCTGCGGTCCAATCGCTTGGATAAGTTTTGACTCCGTTTTCTCAATAATTGGGCGACATCGCGATAGAATCAGCCGCCCGTACACTGTGCAGCTCAAAACTTCCGCCTCGTCGTTGGGATCCGACTTGGAGGGTTGGAGGCATCCGTCTTGGAGCAACAGATACTCCACTACGAGCTTCTCGCTATAGGTAAACCATACCAAGTCCGAGAGCTCTTCACTGCGCACCTGGCCCAAGCGATCTACAACGTCCAATATGACAAATTGCTTGTAGCTAAGCCCGTGTTCGTTGAGGTCGACGTCAATTGCTTGTTCAAGGCATCGCGAAGCGCCCACGATGCTGTTCGCTATCATATTGTTCACGTATTTATTGCTCCGCCGCCAATGCTTTGTCTCGGCGCCCTGATCAAATGTGTTGAGGCTTATCGAGGCCGGCTAAATGAGAACTGCGACCGTTACTGCGTATGACCTAGACCAATGCAGGCTACACTTGCATTCGTTGCGACTGCCGAAATTGACGCCTAGTTGGCAGTTTAGGAGAAATGCCTAATCAGCTTCATTTTCAGCGTGAAGCCTGGCTCTTTCCTGACTAGGTGGATGACCGTACCAACGTATTGCAGCTCGCGTGTATGCACCGGCTGTCGAAAATCCCAGCTGATGAGCAATTCCCGACATTGCGTTATCGGTCTCTCGCAGTAGCTGATCCGAGAGTTCTTTGCGGATGCCGTCAACGAGTTCGTGAAACGTCACTCCATTCTCTGACATGCGTCGGTGAAAGCTTCTCTCGCTTAGAGCAAGACGGCGTGCGATACGGACCACCGAGATATCGCCGTTTGGAAGTTGCTGCAGGATCTCCTCCTGGGTTCGGGCAATGACATCGGTGATCCTAGGTCGTGCCGCAATGATTGACTGGCATTGCCGCTCCATCAACTCAAATAAGCGGCAATCCGCTTTGGGGTTGGAAATTTCTAGAGACTTCGCATCAGTTTTGATGGCGTTGACAGGGCTGTCGAAGCGAACGCGCGGGCCGAAGGCATCGACGTGTTCACGGACAGATTTTGGGGGTGCCCTAAGCAGATGTACCTCGTTCGGTTGCCAAGCATCACCCGAGATCTCATGCATGTGTCGGACCGCCAGCGCCGTTATAAAGTCATTGAATTGATCGCGCTGCACGATGACGGGTGAGAAATTCCAATAGAGGATAGCTCCCTTGTGATCCACCTCAAGGCTCAGATACGAAAGGTCCCCGATCGTACAATAGTACTTGGCAATGAACTCAAAAGCATCCCGCAAGATTGGACAGTTCTTCAAACCATAGCCAAAACTTCCGGTCCCGCCAGGGGTATAAGCGCCAGCATATTTCAGCCCAAAAGCCTCATCTCCGGTGACGGTTGCAAGAACTTCAAAGAGACGTGCGACCGAGTTCAGACTGACGCGGTTATCAAAGTCAGCAAATGCCTCAGCATTTAAGTCGAGAGCTTCTGCGAGTGGCCTTAACTCTACACCATAAGCACTGGCAAAGGTCTCCAGCTCTCGGCACAGGGCACTGGACACCTTGAACTGATCAACAATCGACCTGTCTGCAACTCTCGACATTGGCAGCCTGAGATAAGCAATTGGCAGATACAGAAAAACCTAATGCTATAAACTCAAGGATCAAGTGGCTAGTTTGGGAGCCTGACAATCACAAGAGCGGTGGCCAAGTGAACAGTGGTGACGAAACTAAGCCAATACTTCCAAGTACAGCGCATCGGAGAATTCACGATCTGTTGTCAATCTGGCAAACGATCTCTAGTGAGAGGCCTCCTAGTGAATCCGACTTTCCAACTGGAACATTAGTCAAAACACACCCGGGCTACTGCATTATTGACCGCATCGAGCGGGCTGATGGAGGCTTGGATTTCTGCTATCGGAGTGTCGGGCCCGAACATTTGCAACGTACATTGGCAGAACTGAAAGGGAGCCGCTTTTCGGACGTGCTGGATGTAAACGAACTCCCTAGAGCCTTGGAAGTCTACGAGGAAGTCTATCAATCTCGGCAACCTCACTACTGGGAAAAGATCAACATGATCATGAATGCCCCACCTACCAGGTATGGCCGACTTCTCTTGCCACTCTACGGCGACGACCACAATATAAGCTGTCTCCTTGGTACATGGGTATGGCAGAACGACTGAGCAATTGGCGTTCAGAAAACACGAGCCCTCACTAAAATTGAAGTCTTAAGTCTGTGGTCCAAAGCACACGCGATGCGGTGCGACGGCCAAGCGCGGATAGGCCCATCTGCACTGTAAAGACTACTGCTACCAGCAGAACCAGGAATGTTCTGCCTGTGCCGCAGAGTTCGCCCTTGGGTCAAAGACTGAAGACTTCGGCGCAAGGATATCGGTTCCGCTCCACCCTACGACAGCGGACATGATGCGCTCAAACGCAGTTCAGCTCCTTCGGGACCATAACCGGACCTCACCCAAAATCAAGTTCGTGTAGGTCGAATGTCTGCTCCGACCAAGAGTAAAAGTGAGCCGGCTAGCGATGTTCTCGTGATCGAGCCACGTGCGATCTGACTTTGAGCCACCACCTATTGGTGCTAAGTCCACAACGCTGACCCGGCGGCTTGGTTAGGACCGCGCGAATTGTGTGTGCTGTGAATGTCCGGTTCTTAGCGACAAGCAATCCATATGCACTCACAGGCTGCGTTTCTAACCGTCAATCAGCTCTACCAGCCCTAGCTCTCCGACTTGGCGCCGTAGCGAGAGTTCCCGCCTCCCAGAGCTAAGTCGCGTGGTCGCAGCCCCGTCACGGCTTCGACATGAACCATATCCTTGGGCGATATGCGCCTTGCTTTGGGTGTCCGCGAAACCGGCGAAGGACCGCTATCCGATTGCTGCCCATCAAGCCGCACCGCCTAAAAGTCGAACAGCTCACTCAAGAATGAGTCTTTCTTCTTCTTGCGGTATCCGCTTGAAGCATCCTGACGGAAGTTAGACATATCGCGCCCGCGCGGAACGTTGGACGCCGGTACCGACTTCTCGATGATCTTATCGAGTTCGCCGCGATCCAACCAGACACCTCTGCACTTTGGGCAGTAGTCGATCTCCACACCACTTCGATCTGCCATGACTAAGGTTTCGTTATCAATTGGACACTTCACGTGAAGGTCTCCGGTTAGCTTTCCTCGCGCATGGCCAAATGCGTCAGCATCGAAAGCTCAATGCGCCTTACACCAGGATTTGGTGAGTGCCGGATGATCTTGCCAAGTGGTTTCGGCAGTGAACTTGATCGGAACGAGCGATTAAATGTACGAATTTGGAGCTGGTGAGATCGATCATTCAAGAAAGCATCATCTGCAAGAAAAGAATTCTGAGGCCTGCCACTTGAATGGCGAGTGGCTGCATCCAATCCTAGCAATGCGCGTCTGCTCTACCTCCTCTGAGCAGACATCGTCCAGATCTGAAGCGACGTTCCAGAAGGCCCATTAGGAGACTTGAGCAGGTGCAGCATGCTGCGAGCAGTTCAACCATGCTCGATCGCAACAGCGAACATCACCGTGGTTCAAGATCCTGTATCGCACTAACGACGCGAAATCCACAAATCGGACATTGACGACAGAATGAACACTTTGACTATGGCGACCTGCAAGGGTGGTCAAACTACGGGGCAACACTGAGCCTAGCGCTCTCAGTAAGGCATTTGGCTAACTTTCTTGACATATCCGCCGTATTCGTAAAAGTTAGGTGTATGCCTAATCAATTCGACGAGCTCAATACAGTGTTTCATGCGCTCGCTGACCCCACCCGACGAGCCGTCATTCAGCGCTTGGGAGAGGGGCCGGCCTCAGTGAAGGAACTCGCCGAGCCATTCGACATGGCGCTGCCATCTTTCATGCAGCACCTGAAAATCCTTGAGGACGGAGGTCTCATTCGGTCGAAGAAGTCCGGTCGTGTACGGACTTGCATGATCAAAGCAAGAAAGCTCAAGAAAGCAGAAGTTTGGTTCGCACAACAGCGGGCACTGTGGGAGGGGCGGCTTGATCGCCTCGATGATTATCTGACGCAAATTCAAGATGGGAAATAAATGATATGAATACCATCAACGATGCATTCGAGCTTTCGATCGAACGTCGGCTCGACGCGCCAATTGACATGGTCTGGCGGGCCTGGTCAGTGCCTGCCGAACTGGAAAAATGGTTTTGCCCGAAGCCCTGGACCACAGAGGTCGTCAAGTTCGACCTTGCGCCGGGTGGCGCCTTTAACACGGTGTTGCGGGGGCCGAACAGCGAGGCACACGAAAATGCAGGTGCGTTTCTTCACGTCGTTCAGCACAAGCAAATCGTGTTCACGTCGTCTTTGCGTCAAGGATGGCAGCCAATTGCCAAAGTCGAACTACCCATGACGGCAATTATCTCGATGTCGAGCGACGGCACAGGCACGCATTATAACGCCCGCGTTCTCCACGCCGACGCCAAAGGTATGAAGGCTCACGAAGATATGGGCTTTCATGAAGGCTGGGGTATTTGCATCGAACAGCTGGAGGCCTTGGCCCAGCAGCTCGCAAAGGTATAGCCATGATTGAAGCATCCGGTCCGTCAAGAAAGCTGACATTGTCAAGACACTACAAGGCGCCGCGAGATCTTGTTTGGTCTGTATGGACGGACCCAAAGCACGTTGCTGCATGGTGGGGACCATTTGGAACTGAGCAGACGCAATGCGAAATTGAAGCGATTGTCGGCGGCACATTCCTCGTGGCAATGACCGCACCTGATGGATCTGAACACCCAAGCCAGGGCGTGATTAAGGAATTCGACCCGCCCAATAAACTGGTCATTGAAGGCGACGCGAATGCGCCTGATGCGTGCGGTGCAGGCTTGCCGCCGCGTGCAGTCATCACAGTATTCTTCGAAGAGGAAGACGGCGGCACTCGCTTGACATTAGTGGCACTGTTTCCGTCCGACGCTGCGCGCGATGCTGCGAAGGAGAGCGGCTACGTGTCGAGCTGGAACGAAACGCTGGATGCGCTCGCGCCATTCCTCGCGGAACTGTCTGTCTAGCCTGAAAGATATGAATCCTGGAGGTTGGTGTTCATGGAGTTCAGTTCGAAAGTACGCACCTGTTTCTATTTCGAGAAAGGCGGGCACGAAGCTGCGAAGTCTTATGTCAATCTGATCGCCGATAGTCACATTGATAGTGTTCTAGAGCACGGCAATCCGCATGATCCTATGGTCGTTGAATTCACATTGGCGGGTGCGCCGATGATGATCCTAACAGCAGGTCCCATGTATGAGTTGACGCCCGCTACCTCAATCAGCGTGTTGACGGATGACCAGAACGAGACTGACATGCTTTGGTCCAGTCTGCTCGCCGATGGTGGCGAAGAAAGCCGGTGCGGCTGGCTCGTCGACCGGTTCGGCGTTTCTTGGCAAATTGTTCCCAAAATCCTTCCCCGGCTTCTCGCACATGATGATTCAGCAGTCGCTAAGCGCGTCATGGATGCCATGATGCAGATGACGAAGATTGATATTTCAATGATTGAGGCCGCAGCCCAAGCCCCTAGCGAGGATCTATGATCTACATAACCGCATTCGCAGCTGCAGTACCGACAGAGAAGAAGGACGACTATGTTGCACACATTAACGAGACGATCGGCATCTTCAAGGAGCATGGTGCCGCTCGATGCATTGAATGTTGGGGATCGGAAGTTCCAGCCGGCCAAGTGACCTCATTCCCAATGGCTGTGAAATGCGAGCCAGATGAAACCGTAGTGATCGGTTTCATCGAGTGGCCATCCAAGGCAATTCATGACGAAGGAATGCCAAGAGTGATGGGAGCAATGGAGCAAGGAATGAAGGCTGGCACGTTGCGTGAGCCCCCCTTCGATGGCAGGCGGATGATATTCGGGGGCTTCGACGTTGTGGCAGAAAGCTAACGCAGTTTCCGAACGCATCCGGAGTATGACGAGATGGCTGGTCAAGAAACAACGGTATTAGTCGGAACCACGAAGGGTGCGTTTCTGGTAGACGGAGATGCAAGCCGAAAGAAGTGGACGGTCAGAGGTCCGTTCTGTGGTGGTTGGCCAATCAATCATATCATCGGTGATCCAGGGTCGGGCGTCATCTGGGCCGGTGGTGGCGGCGAATGGTTCGGTGCTGGCGTATGGCGCTCTGAAGATGACGGCACGACCTGGCAACTGAGCAAGCTCACGAAGGGGACAATGGACGAATGGGCAGACAACGACCCGGATTTCGCGGCGATGATTGCTTGGACGGACGCGCCACTCCCGTTCGGGTCCGACTTCGAACAGATATGGTCGCTAGGGCGCGCTGGCGGCACACTTTACGCTGGCACTAAGCCTGCTAAGCTTCTTTCCAGCCGCGATGGCGGCAAGACATGGACCGAGGTTAAGGGCCTTTCCGAGCATCCATCCGCTGACAGCTGGAATCCCGGTGCAGCTGGCCTCGTACTCCACACTATCGTGTCCCATCCCGCAAACACCGACAAGATCTGGATCGGCATCTCGGCAGCCGGCGTGTTCGCAACTGAGGACGGCGGCAGAAGTTGGGAGCGGCGTAACCGGCTATCGAATACCGTGACATGCAGTGATCATGATCATCCAGCTGCACCACGCGACGGGGATGTCGGCCACTGTGTTCACAACATGATGCGTGCTCCGGGCGCGAGCGATTTGCTGTATCAACAGAACCATCATGGAGTATGGCGGTCTACCGATGGTGGGCGCAGCTGGGACGACATCACATCTGGCCTCCCGTCAACGTTCGGATTCCCTATATGCGTCCACCCGCGCGACCCAGAAACCATCTGGACGTTGCCGCTAAATGGAGACATGGCAGGACGCTTCCCACCGGATGCTGCTGCGGCCGTCTGGCGGTCAACTGATGGCGGACAAACTTGGCGGGACCAGCGCAACGGCCTACCGCAGGAAGCATGCTATTTCACGGTTCTACGGCAGGCGATGGCTCCCGACCATCGGGATCCGGCCGGCATCTACTTTGGCACAAACTCAGGCTCCGTTTTCGCCAGCTTCGACGAAGGGGAAAACTGGGGCGCGATCGTGCAACACTTGCCGACGATCCTGAGTGTCGAGGTGATGGATAGAGGCTAGGAAGTCTAGCGAGCACCATTGATGAGAGAGCTCGACTGCAAATTGCAGGAATGCCTCTCGTCGGGCCTGAGCTCAACAATACGATCCGAGCATTGCAAAATCGAAGCTGAGGGTGAAGCGACACAACCAGTTTTGCGGCCCACATGCTTGATTCTTAACCAGAATAATAATGATGCCGTGAGATGGCAAAGGTCGGCAAAACGTAAGTCATATGATAAGAGTGGGGAATGGCCAACACAAAGAAACCATCTCATTCGTCAAGCACAAACCCCTACCTTCCCAAAGGGGATGGTGACGATGCGGTGCAGGTCTACATCTCTGCGATGCTAGGCTGGAAGAAGGCTTTGGGAAAGGAGATCGACGAAACCGTCGAAAAGGCTTTTCCTGAAGTACGCAAGCAAGTGCGGTGGAACACTCCGTTTTATGGCAAAGAGGACGGATGGTTTCTAGCGATGTACTGTTACAAGAATTATGTGCAAATTACCTTTTTGACTGGTTCAGCCCTCGACCCGATACCGCCCAAAGCATCCAAGGTGGAAGGCACGAGGTATCTCGACATCTATAAGGGCGATGAACTCGATAAGCAGCAGCTGACAAGCTGGATCCAGCAAGCGCTAAAACTTCCCGGTCAAAATCTCTAGAACCGACAGTTAGCCAGCCGGGCCAAGGGTCCGCTTCGTCCACACATAGCCAGACCAAGGAATGCTCCAGTCCCGACCTTTCAATGTCTGATCTTTGATCTTGGCGACCGTCGCGGGCAGCGGTGATGTTGCAATTCCTCAGGTCCGCTTTCGGGAGAGCGAGGCGGTGGTGCATTGCGAATTGATATAGTTGCCGAGGTCCGATTTGGGTCAAGGGCGGCTCAAGCCAATACGAGCAAATCGCGTCTGCTATGCCCCTTCTAAGCAGACGTGACCCAGCGCTGGGGTGACAGCCGCGATGGGCCAGGAGCAGACCAACGGGTGGTAGCTTAACGCGCAGCATAGCATCAAGTTCGCTGCAAATTGTGCAACGGCCAGAACCGCTACTCGTTCGCATCATGTGCCTGGAGGCTGTCGTGAGGCGCTTCATCACGATCGGTCATAGTATAATCTCGAGTAACGGTTGCCATCCGCAAGCGATAGTCAGTGAAATATCGCACACGCCCCAGGTTCTGCGCTTTGCGATGCTCGGCGCTGTTGCGCCACCTTGTGACCGCTTCCTCGGTCTCAAAAAAAGCGAGCGCGAGCACCTTGCCATCATCAGTTGCGCTGTTGAACCTCTCGAATGATACAAAGCCGTCAACATGGGTCACAAGCTCTCTCATCAGGGCAGCGTGACTTTGGTAGGGCGTCCGATGTCTCTCATCTATTCTGTACTCGAAGATCATCGCTATCATCTTCTGTCTCGCTCTCGCTAATCGTGTAACGTCTTGCTGTCTTCGGGGGCCTGCTCGCGCTCGAACATTCCATAGTCCCGGATCACGCCAGCAACTCTCAGCCGGTAATTCTCGAAGACCGTGTTGCGACCGGCAGTCTGAGCGCTTCGATGATGATGCAAGCTGCGCCAGTTTTTGACAGCCTCCTCGTCGCGGAAGAAGGAGAGTGACAAGATCTTTGTATCGTTTGTCAGGCTTTGGAACCGCTCAACTGAGATGAACCCGTCGATCTGTTCCAAGTGCGGTTTCAGGCTCGCAGCAATATCGAGATATTGCTGCTTCTTGCCTGCGTGTGGTTCCACCTCAAATATGATTGCGATCATGGTTTCACCAGTACGCCGTGCGGCGCGGATGCCAACTTCAAGAACGTTCTGTCTTCGCGCAGCAAGAATTTTTCGCGTTGGGCGAATTCGTAGTTTTCTTTGCCCAGTGGATCAGAGGCCAACCGTGTTTTGTACTCTTCATAGGCAGCAAGGCTGTCGAGGTGATAGACGCCGTAGGCCAGTGTCGTAGACCCTTCATGCGGCGCGAAGTAACCCACAAGATCTGCACCGCAGCGTGGGATCGCTTCACCCCAATTCTTGGCGTATTGTACAAACTGATCTTTCTTCGTCGGGTCGATATGATATCGGATAAAGCAGGTGATCATGATTTTCTCCGTTGTTGATCACCCGGATTATGCACGTTGACGACCGCGTATGTTTCGTTCATGGTCGAAGCATGAAAGAAGGACCGAATATCTCTATTATTGGCGCGTTGATCGGTGATCCTGCACGCGCCAACATGTTAACTGCTCTAATGAGTGGCAAAGCATTAACCGCGACCGAGCTCTCAACTGAGGCTGGTATCACGAACCAAACCGCCAGTGCTCATCTGAAGAAACTTGAGGCGGCAGGCTTGCTTGTTCAGCGAAAGCAGGGACGACACCGATACTTTTCTATCGCAGACGACGATGTCGGCAGTGTCCTTGAGGGCATTATGGGGTTGGCTGCCAAGCGTGGGCACACGCGCACTAGAACTGGGCCAAAGGATCCAGCATTGCGCAAGGCCAGAATTTGTTACGATCACCTCGCCGGAGACTTCGGCGTGCGGATGTTCGACAGCTTAATCGCGCACAATCTTTTGGTTGAGAACCGAGAAAGCCTGGATCTCACAAACGATGGACATTCGTTCGCCGTCGAGTTCGGCATTGATGTGGATGCGCTTGGGAAGCAGCGCCGCCCCATGTGTAGGTCATGCCTTGATTGGAGTTCCAGGCGGACGCATCTCGCTGGTGGTCTCGGGACCGCACTTCTCAATCGATTTTACGAATTGAAATGGGCGAAACGCGAAGAAGGCTCACGTATTATTGCGTTCTCACCAAGCGGCGAAAAAAAGTTCAAAGCGCTATTTCCTGGTTAGTTCAAATTACATCGCTCAACTACGATGGATGGACCGGGTCTCCGGTCCACGGTCCACGCCGCTTCACTCATACATGGAAGGGGTCTTGATCGTCCAAAAGTTGGGCGATCCTAAACGGAAGAAAGGGTCAACAGCAGCCAGAGCCTGTTGGAGCAAATCGCGACCGCTCCTACCACTGCAAGCTGAAGCGATACGTTCAGGCCGAGTTCTTCGGCTTCGGGCCAATAGCGGGCTTGGATCGGATAATGTGTACTTGTTAGCATTGTGCGACGAAGCAACCTCGTACTAGCCTGACGAATATGCACCGTCTTGTTCTCCTGAATAACTGGATTGGAACCGAACTAGGTTTTGCGGCCTTGCGAAGAACCGGAATTAAGAAGTGCTTGAGACTGAGCGATTGATCCTGAGAGCACCGGTTAGTGCCGATCTTCAGCACTGGACCGACTTCTTCAACACTGAGCGTGCACGATTTGTGGGTGGAGGTAGAAACAAGTCAGGCATAGCGTGGCGCGTGTTTGCAGTCTTCATGGGGCACTGGGCGCTCACTGGAACGGGTCCCCATATCGTTTGTCTCAAAGCTACCAGTCAGATCATTGGTTCAGCTGGTCCCTGGTTCCCGGAAGGTTGGCCAGAGAAAGAACTTACGTGGGCGCTATGGCGCTCAGACATTGAAGGAAAAGGCTACGCAAGCGAAGCGGTGCGTTCACTGCAGCGCCATGCCATCTCAAGTCTCGGCTGGCCGCGGGCAGTAAGCTACATTCATCCAGAAAACGTGGCGTCGATACGACTTGCTGAAGCCGTAGGATGCACGCTGGATCACGCAGCTCCCACCCCGGATGACGAAACAACGCTGGTCTATGTACACCCGAACTAACCGCGCCCGGCGACAGTTGCTAACTTGCTGTTGGTGACGCAAGGCCCGGAGTAATCGGTTCACGGCAGAAGCCGATCCAAATAGCGGACACGATGTAGTCGTCTACTTTATTAAACAGATGGGCCAGGAACGGACCCGAGCCAGATTTGGAGCCGGCAGCACTCTTTGTTCGTTGATTGGTGGCTGTGAACAGTACTTACGCTACGCGCTGCATAAAGCTAAGTTCAACTTACTCTCGGGAGCCTTGATAACTTGCGGCCTGTTTCGACTTACTCGAATGACGTCAGAATTGCCTTGTGCACAGTAGCTGCTGGCGAACTTATGGTGTGCCGACTTATTGCTCGAAGCGGTCTAAAACCACAACGCCTCATCGTGGTATCAGAAACAAACGTTCCGCCAGAGCCGCCAATAATCCTAGGAGGCGAAAGGAGTAGTAGATCAGTATCGCCAAGACAAACGGTGAAGCAATGATCTTCCAAACTTCGATTGTTTCGCGAAACCATAAGCGCCCACTCACGATTTCAATCGCGGCCAGAGTACCGAATATACTGAGAGCCATTGCAGCAAAAACAATACCAAAGAACTTACAATACCTTTGCATGCTACACGCCCCACTTGTACTCACCTCACCACTAAAGCCTACGCAGACGATTGGTACAAATCACAAAACTGACGGCAGGGCAGGTTGGTGCGGTCCGACCTTCTTTCGAGTGGTTTCGGTGGGGCTTCACGACGACGGAAGCAGAATGACTGATGTCTTGCAGCGCGGTCTCGTTGGTTGTGGTCATGCAGGTTAAGCAGTAGAACCGAACGTTGATTACCAGTAACTTGAACGCATATGAATGAGTTCACTAAAGCAGCACTTTCGTTCTTTTCGACAAGTGACCATCCAGTTTGTGTAGCTGTATCGGCGCTCATGGGTGCGGTTGACCTATCCACTGAACCAAGCCGACCAGTCGCCAATGATAGCCAACCCACAGCATGCCGATACCTGACGCAAGCCTTCTCTTCTCCCAATTCTGTTGAGTTAGCCCGGAAGCTTGCTGACGCCAACGAAGACTTGACTTGGCAGGAAGCATCGCGAGAGGTGGTGCCCACCCCGATGCATGGGAACAATGCGTACGTTCAAATCGTTGGTCCAGACGCTGGCTTCCACTCTGAGCAGATGCGGTTCGGAGCATTTTTGATGGCTCCGGAAGCAAGCTACCCGCTGCACTCACACGCCTCAGAAGAGTTATATGTCGTGATCAGCGGCTATGATCACTGGAGATTTCATGACTGCCAGTATGAGCTGAAGCAACCCGGCACTATTGCCCATATAAAGTCTTGGGTACCGCACGCCATTAGGAGTGATGACGAGCCCCTGCTCATGCTGTGGGCTCACTTTGGGGATATTGATTTTACGAAATATCGAGTTGAATAGATTGAACCAAATGAAGATGGGTTTACTCATAAAGCACCTTCGATCCGGGTCATCTTGTTCCGTCTCAGCCGCGAGCACATTACGGCAGAGGATATGATGACTGTCGACCCGGTGTGCTCCAGCTGAGCTTGAAACAGCCGGGCGTCTTTCGACCACCCAGAGCACCACTAGATCAAGAGCGCACCTTCTATGTGGACGGTAAGCTTCCAGCGCGGGCGATAATGATCAATGCGGTTCGGCAAAGGAAAACCGAAAGAAGGAAAGGGCGAAGTCAGCTGCTCCTTGCGATATTGGGGGATTGGCTGACTTCGCGAGTGTCAGAATGCGGGTTGATCAATCTGACTTCGTCAACCTAACTGTGCAGGCTGTCGCCGGCAACGCAGCTGAGCGATTAGCCGCGACAACCCGAAATTCTCATTGAAATTCTAAAGTAGAGAAGGCCCGGCAGAGGCGATGCGGACGGGCTGAGTATGAGTTGACATAGACGAGCATTGTAAGATCATTCG
This sequence comes from Hyphomicrobiaceae bacterium, assembly GCA_965247245.1. Lineage (GTDB taxonomy): Bacteria > Pseudomonadota > Alphaproteobacteria > Rhizobiales > Hyphomicrobiaceae > Tectiglobus. Next base: position 1,798,696 of record CBDFGV010000003.1, read on the forward strand.
GTGAGGAATGGTTACAATGCACTCACCTGACATGCCGGTAACCTAAGAGGAAGTAGGCAACGACAACAGGCCATGCCGTCGATGCTTTACCGCATTGATAGTGTTCAAGCATCGAATTACGAGGTTTGCACGTTTTCAACCCAGTGGATAAGGTGAATTACCAGGGACTACCCCGCTGTCTTTGGTACCTAGGGCGGGCACGACTGTGTCCCCTCCGCCCCCGTGCCCGTCCACCTACTCATTCCTGCTACATGAGCAGGGGCTGTTCTGAGCTCCATACACTGCCAAGTCAGTGCGACAGCCTCTGATGTCCACCAATTGGATAGCGAGTGATCTTGGCTGAAGCGCACGATCTTGCAACCACCACTACGTCACGTGCACATCTGAAATCAGCTGTTCTTTGATGTTCTTGTCATCTATTGATGGCATTTTGGCCGTGCGCACCTTTGAGTTAGATGCCAATTGTGAGATGCAAAGGCTGCCGTGCGACGACTTCTGGATCGGATCAGAACCTCAAAACGTCATCCAACGCAATTATTGTAGGCTGTTGCAGCCAGAACAGAACTCCGGAATTGTGAAGGTAGATTCGCAGTTCCATTTGTGCAATCTGTTATGATACAGGCCAGCCCGATAAGAATGTTTATCGCGTTTGCGCTAGATGGTCCGATAAAAAGACATTACACATCTTTTTTCGATGCGACCTCGCGTGAATGGAGATAGATTTTGGTCAGAATGCCATATTGGGTGCCGCACCTTGCAGGCTATAAATCATTTGTTGCTACCTGTTATTGGATAAGCCGCTGGCGAGAGCATTTCGATCACAGCTGGCATTGGTTTAGAGCGAATTGGCGGGACATTGAGCGGTCCATTATCACGATTGCTGCCGTTCTGGCACTGTTTCCGCTCTACACTTATTGGGACGAGCAAGACGAACGAAGGCTTGAGAGGACGGTCCAAGAAGCCCAACTGTTAGCTCATTGTCTCGACGTCGAGCTTTCATTTAGTGAGCAAGCTGAAGCACTAGACAGTTTACGCAACGAAATAATGAGTCAGCCGAACTGGGAGCAGTCTGTTTTAGCTAGAGATTTTATTGTAGAGGAAGCACAGATCAACCGAATTGTCTTGTCTGCGACCGCCAAACTTGGCGTAGCATGTGCCCCACACACGCGCCATGCTGAAGCATTCACATTAGAACAGCAGCGTGCTCTCATTGTTCTTAAAGGGCAAACACCAATATGCGGCGCGTCTATAGACGGTAGTGTTGGTTGCGTAGGAGATGATTAGTAGCCACGAGTTTATCAGTGCTGCAAACGCGATGTGAGATCTTGATCATCGCGCCTTGCTGTTGTCGTCTTTGCAATCAAACAGCGCCCTAGCGATTGCTTTTCGAGGTTGCTGCGCAACTGCGGCTTTGCATTGCTTGTTAACTTGCTGCGGATCGGCGAAGTTGCACTCAATCCAGGCTGCTTTGCTTAGTCAGAAAATTGGTGATGTCAGGGTTGGGTCACTGGCGACTCTGAGCAGCTGCTGCATTCGAGGTCGGCTCTTACCCGTCAAGGCAGACCTCGTTGCCTCACACCAATTCCTTTTGGAAAGCCCTACCTCATAATTCGCAAGCAGTAGGCTAGCAGATTTGTCAAATTTTGATCCACGAACCTATCCGAATCATCTTCTCTGAGTTCCGAGTTCATGCATGTCATGACACCTTCTGCGGCGATTTCAGTCTGTTGGCGATTGAGTGATGGTCGCGTGAGCTTGACAGACTGACGTGCCAAACTCTGCTTCACTGCATGATCGAGATTCTTCCAATCATGTCCGGTTAGGCGCGCCTTATCACCCAGAGCCGAAGATGCCAAAACAATCGTCATATAGGCCGCTATTACGGGACCGCGGTTGTACATCTCAAGCCTCGATTGCGGATCTGCTTGACTGCCTCCTAGGGCGGCATCGAGTGGTCTGTACTTCGTGCACTATGGCAAAACGACCCGGCACTACTTCTACACTGGGTATGGCGGCAGACGAGCAGCGCCCGGAGTTCAAGCGCCGATACGAAGCGGGGAACAGCACCGGACGTAATTATAACGACGAGCACCGCTTTTTATTCTCACGGCTGAAATAAACTCTGCTGATTAGTGATGGCAGCAGTTCTAACCTTCTTTGACACCAGCCACGAACACTCCAAATTGCTGAGAAGAAAGAATTTCGAACTCGTCTCGCTTCGATCGAGCAATTGCGGACGCATGCTCAGGACCAAGTCCACAACACCAGCCAACGACCTGCATACTGGCCTGCGTCCATAACCAAACACTCATGCCATAAACCTCAAATGGGGCTTCGCGGAAGAGGACTAACGGTCCAGGATCCAAGTGACGCTCGCCCACCGTAGCGTCATGATTTTTAAACGCCTCGGCCTAGCTATGCTTCAATCGTCAAGCTACTTTTGTGAGTTTTGCCCCTATGATTTTGGTCGCAATGTCTCCATCGTATCTAACATCGTCAACAATTTCGGGGCTACAAATGGCTTGGTACTGGAAAGCGAGTTACGCTGGTGATGAACGTTTGATGCCACAACGAGTTCTTTACATCGAACTTAAATCCGAAGAGAAAGCAGCTGAACAGGCGATAAAGTATATTCAGAGACTTGAGCGCCTTGTTGAGCTTGATCGAGTGTTCCTTCCCAATCCGCCGCCGGCCGACAAACTGCTTCGAACATGATCTGGCAGAAGAACACTTTGACCCATCCGATCATAACGCTACTCATTTAGATTGCGCGGCGGTTAAAGTGATATCTTCTTACCGGGGAGCTAACACTCATTAAGAAACCTCATCGGAGGGCATTAGTGATATCTCTGCAAATGAAGCGTCGGTTGGAAGGTGTCGCACAGTCTGCATTGCTATTGGCGGTCAGCCTAGTTTGCTATTCAAGCCCGGCACTCACAGAAAGGCTGACACAAAATACCGAGAAGACGTACCGGGCCCTGCTGACTGATGTCATCAAACGCAAGACTAATTTGAAAGTCTTGCCAGAAGACCAGAATATATTGGGCGCGGCATTCAACGCTGTTAAGCGTGGTCAGCGTGACAGGGCGGAAGAGCTTGCCTCGAGGTTATCCTCGCGAGAGACCCGGTCCCTCTTAACATGGTATATTCTCAGGCGCGGCTTGGGACGTGCAGATGAACTGCGTACGTTTCTCGAAACACGAAAGTCCTGGCCCAATCGCTGGCTGATGGAGCGACGGCTCGAGCGCTTGTTCTTTGATGACAACGGCAAACCAATTGAGGTTGTTCGTTACTTTGCCAAGAACAAGCCCAAGACGGATTTGGGGCTGGCTGCCTTAGCCTCTGCTCACCTGAAATTGAATGAGGCAGGAAAAGCGCGAGCAATTGCAAAGAATGCATGGTGCGGTCGAGGTGTAGTCGGCAAGCTCGAGACAGAATTTCTCAGGCGTTTCTCTGAGTTTTTGGACAACTCAGATCACGTTTGTCGATTAGATCGTTTTCTCATCGACAACACGCGCTCGCGATCAGTGAGGCGACGCCGCGCCCGTGCAATACGACGTGTCATCAAACGGCTCCGCAAATCGGAACAAAAGAAGGCAAGGGCGCGACTAGCCGCTTACCTTCGTCAGCGCGTTGCCACAAAATGGCTCGCTCGTATTCCACCAGATCAGGCGAAGGATGATTTTGGGTTCAAATTCCAGAAAGTGCAGCACTTGAGAAGGAGCAAGAAACATGCTGCAGCTTGGGCGTTGCTGGATAAAGCTCCACTGAGCAGTGCAGAGTTGATCAATCCAGATGCCTGGTGGCAAGAGCGTTACAGAAATGCGCGCATCGCCCTGCGCAAAGGGCGCCCAGGATTAGCCTACAGACAAGTCTCTAAATTTCGACCACTCAAAAGGTCAGCAAGGCAGCAGCAAGCGTTCTTCTCTGGTTGGTTAGCTCTCAAGAAGCTCGACAAACCAACATCCGCTCTGAAGCATTTTGAACGAATGAAACAGGCGGCCGACGGTCCACGAAGCGCTTCAAAGGCTATCTATTGGATTGCCAACGCACACGTCGCGCTTAAAAACACGAAAGAAGCCAGACGTCTCTTTCGTGAAGGTGGCAAATACTTTTCGACCTTCCACGGTCAGCTTTCGAGACAAGCACTAACGCGCAAACACACTCGCCTGCCACTGGTTCTTCCGAGCACCCCAACGGATGTCGAACTCAGTCAGTTTCTCAAGAATGAACTCGTCACTGCAGCGATCATTGCCCACAAAAGCGGTCTGGCTAGAAGCAATGTTAGGCGGTTATTCCTAGCTGCGGCGCGTGCACTCAAGGACGAGAGTCAGGTAGCACTTCTCGCGCAGCTTGCTCATGATCTGAATGACGGCCAACTAGAAGTCCGTGTCGGTAAAGTCGGCCTCTTGCGGGGGTTTAATCTCCATATATTTGCCTACCCGCTCAATTGGTTACCTGAATTCCAGCCACTGCGCAGCCCTCCAGAGCGTGCATTGACTTATGCCGTAGCGCGCCAGGAAAGCGAGTTTAATACTCGCGCAATGTCAGGAGCGGGTGCGCGAGGATTGATGCAAGTTATGCCAGCAACAGCCCGTCAAGTCTGCCGCGAATATAGGATCCGTTGCAGGCGACGAACTCTAAGACGCGATCCCGTACTGAACACGAGAATTGGGGCAGCTTACCTTGCTGATCGTATCGACGACTTCAATGGCAGCTACGTACTAGCGCTCACTGGTTACAACGCTGGACCTGGCCGTACACGTCAATGGCTCAGGACCATCGGCGATCCGCGCAGCCAGCAAATGGATACGCTGGACTGGATTTACCGTATTCCGTTTGAGGAGACCCGCACTTACACGCAAAAAGTTCTCGCCAATGTGCAAGTCTATCGCGCCCGTCTAGGACGTGACAAACCTCTGCGCCTGTTGAGTGATCTGAACCGGGGCTCGTGATCTCGGCGGTCGGGTGCCTAGCCGGAGAGTGTCTGGATTTTGATCAAAGCTGACTTGGTGTGCGCTAGCGTCCATTGTTGCGCTGAGTGCACCAGCTCACGAACTGTTAGCAGTGTGCCAATAGAGCATTGTCCCTTTGCTGCCATGCTGCTTACTGACAACTCAATTGCACGAGAATTAACGCCAATCATGTATGACTCGACGCCCTCTCCAATCGCAATGAAAAAGTGTGCAAAAGTAGCCGACATCGACGACGGCTCGCCGGTCGCTGTTCGTTCTCAACTCACTACGGATAAGCTGTATCGATATGCTACGCCGATCCATGCGGATTGAACTTCATTCCTTGCAAATTTGCTGACGCCAGCACAACCATCAAAGTCGGTCAATTTCCTTTTGCAAGGCGATCTGTTAGATCAAGTGTGGACTTCTACACCTCAAAGACGCGCCAAACCAACCAGCGCAAAGTACTTGTTGTGATCGGTCCAACTGTCTGCAACCTGCCACCCAGCCCGCGTTGCCAACCCAGCAAAACCTTCGAGAGTGTATTTGCGAGAACTCTCAGTGTGGATCGTCTCGCCTTTGCTAAAATCAAACACTGTATCACCAACAGCTACACGCTGATGCAACACAGAGACGAGATGCATCTCAATCGCAGTTTCCTCCGCATTCCATCGTGCCTCATGTCTGAATGCCGAAACATCAAACGTGCCATCAAGTTCGCGGTTGATGCGAGCAAGCAGATTGAGATTGAAGGCTGCGGTGACACCGTTAGCGTCGTCGTAGGCCGGGACCAAGACTTTGGTGCTCTTGACAAGGTCAATCCCGATCAACGCCCTTGCCGGATGGCCGCTACCCCCGCCCTCGGCATGCTGACGCACCATGTTTAGGAACGTGACGGCCTGTTCTGGCTCAAGATTGCCAATCGTAGAACCGAGAAAAACTCCCACACGCTGGAATGCGTCGGGCACCCCTTCTGGCAATGAAAAAGATTGCGTGAAGTCGGCCGCGGCGGGCAAGACTTCGAGCGTCTGGAAACGTCGCCGCAGTTGTTCGGCTGACTTGGCAAGAAATTCGCCAGCGATATCGACGGGCACGTACAGGCGTGGTTGTTGCAGCGCGGCGATCAGGATTGCGGTCTTGACGATGGCACCGGCGCCATACTCAATGATCACCGCCTCGGGACCGCAGAAATCTGCGAGGCTTTCCGCCTGCTCGCTTAGAATAGCGCTCTCCGTGCGCGTCGGATAGTATTCTGGGAGCGTTGTTATTTTCTCAAACAGGTCTGAACCCGCATCGTCATAGAGCCAGCGGCTCGGCAACGTCTTCTGCGCCTGCGCAAGGCCGGTGAGAACATCCGCCCTGAACGCTTTGGACTGAGCATCCATAGCCCGAGCTATCTGCGCGGCTGCCGACACGCTCATCAGGACAGATCCTTTGCAAGGCGGAGCCCCGAGAATTGCCATTGCGCTTCTGGCGGGAAAAAGTTGCGGTAGGTAGAGCGGATATGCCCTGCCGGCGTTACGCATGAACCGCCTCTGAGAACAAACTGTCCGCACATGAACTTGCCGTTGTATTCGCCGACGGCACCTTCCACCGCCTTAAAACCTGGATATGCGGCATAGGCACTTCGCGTCCATTCCCAGGTATCGCCGTACATCTGTGCTGGGATGTCATCATTTGGCGAGGCAGGTCTCGGGCGCAGTCGGCCGCTGTCAGCTAGGTTCCCTTCGACTGGCAAACCGCTGACGGCCGTCTCCCATTCGGCCTCTGACGGCAACCGACAACCGGCCCAGGTGGCATAGGCATTGGCCTCGAAATAACTGAGATGGCATACAGGAGCCCCCGGGTCCACTGGTTGCGCACCGCGCAGTGTCATTGTCCAGTACTCATCATCGCGCCTTTCCCAATAGAGTGGCATAGAACGGGCTCCCGCGCGTACCCAATCCCAACCGGCTGACAGCCATAACAGCGTTTCGCAATAGCCACCGTCCTCGATGAACTCGATCCATTCGCCGTTTGTGACCTGCCTTCCAGCAAGCTGATATGGCTCGATCAGCGTACGGTGACGGGGTGCTTCACAATCAAACGCGAAGCAACTGCCATCGTGGCCAATATTTACAATGCCACCTTCGAACGCGTGCCAGCGCAAGGCCTCGGGTGCGACACCGTCAACAGCGACCGGTTCAGATGATTTGTAAGCAGGCTTCAGAGGGTTCTGCCCGAAAAGATGTAGAATATCCGTCAGCAGCAACTCTTGATGCTGCTGCTCATGGTGACAGCCTAGCTCGACGAGTTCGGCAATGATCGGACTTGTTGACTCGACCAATAGTCGTTCCATCGCTCCATCAACGTGATCGCGGTATTCTAAAACGTGATCGAGCGTTGGACGCGTTATCATACCTCGGCGTGGGCGTGGCTGACGGTCACCAATCGTCTCGTAGTAGGAATTGAACAAGTAGTTGAACGCTGGATCAAACTCACTGTACCAGGACGCATGTGCGGACAGCACCAGCCGCTCGAAAAACCAAGTCGTATGCGCCAGATGCCATTTCGCAGGACTAGTGTCCGGCATCGATTGCACCGTTGCATCCGCATCTGATAGTGGTGCTGCCAATTGGCGGCTGTCACCTCTCACTAGCTGGTATTGCGCAAGAACATCTCCGGACTTGAGATCTCGCTGCACGGAGCCTGCGATCATGGGTAAACTCCTCAGTTTGGCTGTGATGCCCAATAAACAAAATGCTGATAGGATGGTTCGGGTGGTTTCGCGCCTGCGGGGCACCCTTAGGAACCGTAGTTGCGGGACCTGAGCGGCAAAAAAGAAAGAGCGGATCAGCCTCTCACCTCAAGTCCAGGGCGGGCCTGGATCAGGATCAGGATCAGTGGTCACATCCTGGTCGCCAAAGAAGCCCGCCGGCAAGCGTCGATGGTAACTCTTCTCGCTGGAACCTTTAGATTAGCAAACCATCCCTGGCAACATCAACAGGTCCATCAGAATTCTATGACAACGATGTGTCGAACACTGCCGAGATTTGATTCACATGCGACAGCGCTTGGTTGTGCTGGAGCTTCTGCCGCCTCAGACGTTAGTAGAAACCTTCCCGTCGCGAACAATTCGGGTCCGCACTGCATACCAAGTTCCGTATCTCTGCGTGGTTCTATCTTGTGGGAACATGCTCAATGGCGCCGTGTCGTTACGTAACCACAATACCGACATGCATACTTTTCGACCTTGCCTCCCGGTCCAAAACTGAGGTCCACCTCTATCATATGAAGATCGTGGAACCCCATTCGGCAAAACAGATTACGAATCCACATTGGTATTTCTTTGTCACTGTCGCTCATGGTGATTGCCCCTTTAGTCAGAAAACCTTTGCCATATTGGTGCTCAGTTGATTAAACTGTTACCATATGTACGCGTTTGCCGCAGTTCACTTGATCGAGCGGAGCGGTAATTATCGATTAGTCTTTCTGTCAGAAACAATAGCATTAACGAACCAGGTGACAGAACAGTGACGCATCAGCGACAGATCTTTCAATTCGTAAAGTTCGTGTGGAAACGATTATCAGGGATAAAGAGCAGGCCGCGGGCACGAGCTACCGCAGCGTTGATTTTCACCATCATATTTCTCCCACCGACTGCAATTGCTCAGACCGAGAAGACAAAAGCGATAGAGAAGTTCAAGGATTGGACCCTATTTTCGCATGCGAGTTCTGATGTTCGTGTCTGCTTCCTCGGCTCTCTTCCTCAAGAAGCTAAGCCAGTTGGTTACACGAGAAAGCGAAGCATCTTTTATATTTCTGCTTGGCCAAAGTCTGGCGTGAAGGCCGAAATAAGCACGAGATTCGGCAAGCCCCTAGGTAACGGTAGTGAGGTAAAGGTTCGTATTGGTAGCGCCCGCTACACGCTCTTCACAAAAGGGAATCAAGCATTTGCTGAAGACCCAAGACAAGAGCTGAATCTCATAAACTCAATGAAACGAGGGCGCGAGATGGTTGTGAGCGGGGTCGCAGCGGATGGAACAAATATCGAGGATATTTACTCACTTTCGGGTGTGACAGCTGGTGTCAACTCGTTGCGCGCCACTTGTAACTAGAACCACTGCCGCCGTTGCTTAAAGCCATAATATTCTATTGCGATTTTGAACTGCGTTAAGTGTCCAATGAATAGGATTGGGGAATGGGCGTCTGGCTGGGCCCTTTTATTTTAGGGCACTCCACTGATTAAGACATCATCAATGCTCTGGCTCCCGGTTAGCGCTGATCATTTTACCTACATTTGTACAAACTGCTCCCGGTCACGACACATCATGGCCGAGTTATCTATGTGATCTTCGACATCCGAAGTCACGACGCAAGTATGATGGTTTTTGGTTTGTGAATGGGTCTGAAGTACTGCTGATTAGGTGACGGCATCCCAGGACCGTCGCAACTCTCTAAAGCCTGACCGCTCTTACGCGTGGTGAGGTTTTTGTTTGTGTGCAGTAGGTCGCAGGCCAGTTGTTGTTACGGCCTGCAATCGCATAGCCTAGGAGGAGAACTGATGGGCTCAGCCATTTCCTGTCGGTTCTGCACATTCACACGTGATCGAGCAGCATTTGTGCGACACCGCTGTCGGTGATGCGCTCAGTGCATCGGCCCATAATTTGCTCTTGAGCTGGCCATGTTTGGATAGCGGTCCAGCTCGGGAGCGAGGCCGGCCGTTTCTGACGGGTCGGTCTCGCTATCCGTGCGCAGGTACGTTGCAGGAAATTGTTGGAGCCTCTGGGGGAAGTAGGCGGTTTCCTGAAAGATTGGAAGGCGCTGGATATGGGGACCCCAGTGCATGGGACCCGCCGTCTACCTGACACTGAAAAGCCCACCGCAGTGAAGCGGCGGGCTAGGAGGTAGATCAATGCACTCTACAAGTGCGCCCAGGGGGGAACGCACAGATTTAGCCTATCGGGAAAGCGTCGCGACGCAAGAGCGACAGGCGAGCCATCAAGTCCGTGGTGGGCGACAAGTGGGGAAAAGAATGCACGCCAGGGGTAGCTGACAGGCTGAGTAGTTCTAATTATCACGTGTGCATCCTGAGAGTACACACCGCAACGTTGACCGATCTGCGGATGAAGTACAAGCAGATAGCAGGAACGAATAGGCCGGCCGCGAGGGACACGATGGGCCGAAGGACATGAAGAACACTTCTGTCTTAGCAGCGCAATGTAACAGTTCTATCGGCCCTGGAACGGCGACGTCGAGAACGAAAACAAGAAACCCACCGCAAGGGCAGCGAACATGCAAAAGCCCGCCACCGGATTGACGGGCCGACTTACTGACAGAAGGTCCATGAGAACTCAAGCGTTGACTGATACGACGTCAGGACGCAAGCGCAACCAGCACACTCAGGCGCTATCCTATAAGCAACAAAATGGGCCCGCCGCGATAAAGCGACGGGCAGAAAGTAGCTCGAAACCTGCGCTCATCCATCGACGCGCCCAATGAGCCTGACTTATCGGCAGCAGGAACACAAGCGCAACCGCGGAGCCATCAAACTGCTGCTGTTGCCGACAAAGCAAAGCCCGCCAGCGAAGGATATCGCATGGCGATCGGCAGCTTTGGGTCAAAAACAGAAATCTAAACGATGGGCAAATCATGTCCGCTTCATAACGGCTAAGCAGACCACATAAAACCGAGCCTAATGTGGTTTCGAATTTGGTAGCCAGACCGGATCGCAAATAAGAACTAACGCGCCCACGGCGTTAGCTCCGCCTCGGAATTTTCAATGAAATCAGCATGACGGCAGCATGCCTAGTATTCTTGAACCGTGTTGTGAACCGTATGGTGCCGAGTTGTGGCGTTGACGTGCATGCCCGCACGGCAGCAGCCAATGGAGTTGGCTCAGCCAGTGACAACAAATCTACAGACGTCAATTGGGCTCACTGACCGGCTCTCTGTGGCTCGCCTCGATAATCGCTATTAGCTCATCAATCATTGCCTGTTCTTGATCCACAGGTTCAGACACCTGGACCTTAGTCAACTTCGGTCGTTCGTAAGCAATTGCAATTTGGGCTGCACCCAATCGCATCATCATTGGCAGGCGAGTGTTCTTGTATATCGCAGCCAGGAATGCGTATGCGTCGCCATCAAACATCTCGCTGTTGCCATTTATGGCACGCACAACAGCCTCAACCTCATCCAACTGCTCTTTGCTGAGGCGTGATTTCAGCTTGGCACGTTTGGTCGTACCTTTTGGTCGCCCGGCACCAGCGCGGCAGCCGCCGTGCCCATTCGACATATCCCCTCCTTGAAATCAAAGGGCAATCTTGAATAATCTTGATTTTAAATCGGAAGAACAGGCTTCACTACAATAAAACGAACACCCACAAGGATCGGAGGGGATTGAAGGGCTTAGCCTCGTTTTCAGACACGTTTCCCATAGAAAATAACAAATCTCGTCGTTGTTGAACGACGATAGCAACAAGGAAAAGAAATCTTTAAGGGTTGGAATAATACCCTTCAACCCCCTCATCCCCCTTTGCCATAACTACATTGGGTCCTCATCCAGCAAGTCATACTCGGTCATATTTGCAGCCTCTAGAAGAGGTTGTTCGGGGCGCCCGTCCAACCACCAGATCCTCAACTTATCTCCGCCCATTCTTGTTTTAAGAATGACACCCATATGGGGCTGGTCTTTGTGACGACTGAGCAGCTTACCAACTGAGCTAGTATTGAATTCGTTACGTTCAGTCAGACGGACAATTGCCCTACGAGCTTCCACATCACCTGCTTCGTCGAGGTCTCGCGAGCGAAACTCAAAATTCAGTTTGAACTTCTTCAAAAGAATGATGAACAGTTCTGCTTTTTCCTCTCGCTTGGCATCTCCATCTCGCAGTCCATGCAAAACTCTGATCGGATCACTTTCACCTAGCCAGACAAGCGCACCCCGCACCAGGTCCCATTCCTCAAATGAATTGAACGGAGCCAGTTTCTCTGGTCGTCCAGCAGCATGATAGGCACGGGTCACGGTCAACGCATCCGAAACCAATTGAATACGATTTTCCTCAACGTACTTGACCGGGTCGAAGTCGAACTCTCGGTCTTCAGGGTGTTCCTCCCCCGTATCGATCCTACAAATGAGTGCTCGCCTAGTCATATCTCCTGAAATTTGGAGATTGTTTCCAGTGAACATGAAGAGCGTCTTTGTACCCAAGGTCGCCATTTCAGAAACGCCCAATATGCGCCCCGTAATCGTCGGGGCAGTTAGAACGCGGCAGAGGTCTGGATTTGCAATATCTGCCTCAACGTTATCGAAGAGAACTATCGGATCGCCGTTCCGCAATATCGAGAACAGCGCCTTACTGTTTTCCTCGTCGTTCGCACCCCAGGACGCTGCGGGAGGGAGTACGCCTAACCCTAGCATGCCAGCCATCTGCGCAAGTTTGGTCTTGCCGCTACCGGCTGCTGGTGCATCAAATGCAAACACGGGACAAGTCCTGAGCATACCGCGGATGGGTGCCGTCAACATCGCTCCCAACCAAACCGCTCGCGCTTCGTCCGTCGCGAATGGAAACTGTTGAGCCGGCGCCATTAGCCGATTGAGCGCGGCCAAAGCTTCGTCCTTACTCGGCTCCAACGGGATGTCCGAGAATACTCCCGGTTCAAAGGCGAGATAGAGCTTAGAAGCTGGATCGTAACCCGGCTCGTTGCGCGCAAGCGTCGGCGTCATCACCAACCCATCGATAGACGGAAACTTCCGATCTTCAATAGCCACCAACAGCGGTCGCATGATTTCGGGCTTCGGCTGAATTGTCTGCCAAGCTTTTGCAGTCCTGCGCACAAACCTCAAATATGCGGACGCTTGATACGCTAGCCACTCATGAGTTGCAGGACGTAGTCGCATCAGGTTTTTCGGATAACGGACGCCCTCAACAATCTCGTCAGCCTCAAGTTTCAATGGATGGACCAGCCTCTCATCTCTACGAAAAATTAAGAGTGTAGCCTCAATCAAGCCTTCCTCAATCTGCCTAGTCCGCTCAACGATATTGGGATTGCCAACATCAATCGCACCAGCTGGTGGAGATCCAACAGCTCCGCTCGCTGGCGTCTTCGGGCCATCTGGCAATTGCAGCCATTCCCGTAAGCGCTTCTCAAGCGCGGAAAGTTCGAGAAATTCGAGCAGCGCCGACAAACCCGCAACCGGCTTCCCTTCAGCAAGTCGAGCTGCGGCAGCAGTTGCCTTACCTACTCGCTCCTCAACATCGTCGCCTTTGATAGTAGCGATTGCTTCCATGATTTCTTCGCCGACATCGGCTGGCACACCCGCTTGCGCCATCGTTCCGGCAAGTAGGAAACAGAACTCATCACGACTACCTTCATCCGGATAGCAGACAAGCATAAAGGCGCAGAATGCCAACAAACCTGCTCGCCGCCGCAATTCGCCCCATGCCATCTCTGGGATGTTGCTTAGCTCTTGATCATAGACAAGCGGATCGTCGTCCAAGATTGATGGCGGAAACACCGTGTAAACCTTGCCTGCCCTCACCTCGAGTACTACCGTTTTGGCTATACCAAGGTGCTCGATGGCCCGCATCTCAGCCTTAGCGCTAAAGCCAAACACGACACGCTCATTTGGCGCATCCCAACTAACAGCAAGGCGATGACCTGGGGCCTTCGCAGGCAAACTGGAACGCCGAAATGAAGGAAAATGCTCGAAGAAGCACGGTAGACTTGACAACTCACGGGCTTCTGGAATGTCGAAGTCGAGATCGACTAAGAAGCCTGACCTTTCGCCAACTAGAACTCCAATGTTATCGTTAGGCGAGAAGTCTTTTGCGCCGGGTCGGGCGTTCTGCCAAGCTTTTGCGACAGCCCGCTTCCCATTAGGAGCAACAACTACCACACGCATCCCTAGATCGATCAGCCTTTGCGCTTCTGCACGGATATTTCTGTCCTTTCTTGAGGAGGTCATTGCATGCCCTCCAACCAATCAAGAACATCTCCCCAGCGATAACGGACACGCCGACCAATGTACGTCGGCTTTGGTCCATCTCCGCGTGAGCGCATAGCTTCGAGCCCCTTCACAGAGATGAAGATGCGCTTAGCTAATTCTTGAGCCGAGATGAATTGATCTGGGTTGTAGACATTGCCGTCAAAGCCGCCTTGTTTGGGCACCCCATTAGTATGCCGTGGTGCTGCAGTTGACAGATTTGGTTGATTGGACAAGTCACGTGCTGCGCCATGCCGGTGAAAGATACTTGGCGATCCGCGTGATACTGGCGGCACGCAGGGCGTTAATTTCGTCATAACTCACTCCTCTGATTGAGTGAGGTGACACTGTCGCTTGCAATGAGATTTCTTAGCGCGCGAACGAGCGCCACCTGTTGATTAAGGTGGATCTACTCATTCGTCCTGCGCTTATACCTTTCCTCGCCCTCGTTGTTTTGGTTGTTACGGGCTGGTCAGGCAAAACGTCATCAAGAGACCCTTGCGGCTCTATGGCCTAGGAGGATCGAACGTGTGGAATAGCAAATATGTGCACTACGTCTTCGTGTCAACCCCTCCTCACTTATTGCATTTTTTAGCCATCTTCTTCTCACTTACGAGCCATAAACTAGAAAGAGTACGGAAACAGTTGAGATCGGTCTGATGAAGCGAAGCTATAAAGGCGATAAAACTTTCGCAAAAATGGAAGATACAGTTCTTCAAATGGAGTTATCTGGAGAACTGGAATACCCAGACGATAATTCCAATACCAGTTTGCAATGCCCTAAATGCAAATCTGAACAAGTAACCCGCATGAGGGGGCCAGCAACCCGCAATAAGCATAGCTGCAAAGAATGCGGGGCAAAGTTCTACCCGCCTAAGCGGAACGTGGAAGCAATCTTTTGAGGTGATGTCATATCTTGGCTCTTCAGAGAGCTTGGCCGGCCTTACGGCGCAACTACTTATTTCTTTCTGACCAGCAGCGGCGCCAATTGCTCGACACATCACTACTAGCTAAGTCCAGCCCGTGTCAGTCGAGTTAGCTCAGAACTCATCTTATCCTGAGCAGCCAACAACCGGTCAAATAGGGCCTTCTCATGAATGTATACGCCGTCAATACCCGGCACAGCGTGGTCGAGTAGCAACCGAGCATCAAACTTATCGAGCCCAATGCGTTGCGCTATCGTGCGGTAGGTATGGCGCAGGATATGACCTGTTTCAGACGGCAATGAACTTTCTCGCCAAACCTGAATGTGAACGAATTGGCCTTTTACGACACCGGTTCTCTGGTTTGTCTTCATCGCCCGTGTTGGGGATAGCCACGGCGCACCAGGACACATTGCATCACCCAGCGCCTCAGCTCGCGCTATGATATCCAACATATGTTCCGATAGCGGTAGATCAAAACTGCGGCCAGACTTCATCTTCGGTATCGACAAAGCCTGCTGTTCTCGCCTGATCCACTCACGACGCAACGCAACCAGCGTACCAGGGCGAAGTCCCGAATAGAGCCCAAACTCATGCATGCATCGGCGCAACGGATTGGGCAGCGCACTAATTTTTTGCCACCAGTCAGGCAGGTCTTGCGGATCAATTACCGCATCTTTTCGCCGCTGCTTGTTGAAGGTAACAGCTTTCACTGGATTATCGGGTAGCATGTCCGTGTCGTCGACAACGCGCAGAGCTAGATTGTAAGCGGCACGCAGCTCTCGCATGACCTGATTTGCTATAGTTGGACCACGATCTTCACTCAACGAATGATGTTTGGCTCGTACAATCGATCGTGTGAGTTCTTTCAATGGCAACGTCAGCCAGTCTGCCAGGTAGAGATCCCGCCGATACAGCACTCGATCAATCGTGAACTCTGAGCACTCTCGCTTTCTCATATCAGCTGCGTACTCATCGTAGAGTTGCTTGACAGTCCAGCCTTCGGACTTCTCAACTTCCGGCGGTGCATTTGGATCAACACCAAGCTTGATCTGCCGTAGAACGTCTTCTGCTCTGAGCCGCGCTTCATCCAAGGTCAGTTCTTCCGTGCAGCCGAGCGTCTGACGCACTGTCTTGACGAGCTTTCTTCGACCACGCCTCCCCTGCCATAGGTCACGTTGCACCTTGTAGCTCTTACCAAGCTTGTTGACGGCAACCATGAGGCCGACGACCCGCGTATCACGGACTAAGAACCCCCGTCCGTCATACTTGAGACCATTGATGTAACCCTCGGTCAGTCTTCGTGGTGAATGTTGCCCCATAGTTTTCTGCCCTCTTTCTTCCTCGTTGCGTTTGGCTGGTGCCGCAAATTCAGCCGCGATGAGCCTCCATTTTGCGAACCGTGTAGCCCGTTGTCACGAACCGTTTCCGAACCGTGTCAGGTGAGGGTTCGTGCGGGCTCACGAGGGAAACCTCTCTCGTAACGCACGGAAAGAAAACAACTTTTAGGGATCACGAGGGAGGGTGCGGGGGCGGACCTTATTTCTTCTAATCGTCAGGTCGGGGGTTCGAATCCTCCCGGGGTCGCCATAAGACCAAAACATCACTTTGCGTATTGAACTGACCGCAAGCGCGGCCCCGGTCACGCGGAGACACACGACCTGCAGCACGGTGCCGATCCCGGCAGGCCACCGGCTTTACACGAAACCTGACAGCTACTCAGACGGGCTAAGCAGTTGCCAATGCTTCCGCGACAACCTTCGCGGCCGCGGCACTGCCGCTCGAACCTGTTGGCGCCCCAAGTGCAGCCAGCGCAGCCTCGACGGTCGCAATCGTACCAAGCACGGTTGGCGGATTGAGATGTCCCATATGACCGATACGGAAAGAGCTCTCCGCTAGATCGCCCAATCCGATGCCTAGTGTTAGACCCGCGTTTTGCTCGCACATTACGCGCAGATGTTCACCATTCACCGCACCCGTCAGCACCGTTGTCGTTGAGTTCGATCGATGCCGAGGATCAATCACATTGAACTCAAGACCGCCAGGCGTTGACCACGCGTCAACGGCAGCACGGACCGCATTGGCGAAGACGGCATGGCGCCGCCAGATGTTCTCGAGCCCTTCCTCTTTCACCATGTCAATGGCTTCGCGCATCGCATAGATGTGTTGGATCGGAGCCGTGCCGCAGTAGCGGAGATAGTGAGCCGTCTCAGACAGGCGCGCCGTCCAATCCCAGTATGGGGTTCGCATGCCCGCGTTCTGGTGCGCGGCCATTGCTTTGTCGCTAGCCCACACAAGCCCCAGACCGGGCGGGACCATCAGCCCCTTCTGACTGCCACCAACAGTAATGTCGATGCCCCAGTCATCCATCCGATATTCGACGCAGCCCAGTGAGGCAATGCAATCAACCATGTAGAGCGCGGGATGGCCAGCGGCATCAATCGCCTTACGGATCGCAGCGATGTCATTCCAAATACCTGAGGCCGTGTCGACCTGCACGACCAGAATAGCCTTGATCGCGTGGTCTGTATCGGCCCTGAGGCGTTCTTCAACGGCGGCAGGGTTCACAGGCTCACGGTCTTGGGCGTGCAGCACTTCGACATCTGCACCCAATACTTTACCCTGCTCTCCCCAGCCAATTGCAAAGCGACCTGACTCTAAAACAAGAATCTTATCACCGCGGTTCAGTGTGTTCGTCAGAGCCATCTCCCAGGCTCCATGACCATTTGAAATTGCCATAAATGCCTTGCCGGACGTTTTGGCTATCGACGGCAGATCCTCAAACACACTCAGGCTGACATCAACGATCTCGCCTTCGTAGATGTTTGGCATCGAACGATGCATGGCGCTGAGAACACGATCCGGAATGATCGATGGTCCAGGCATCGACGTAATGGGGCGACCGCGGTTGAGGTTCATGATCTATCTCCGCATGCAAAACTGCTGCAATGTCATTGTTGATCTCCATCAAGCACATTAACCCGGCAGGGTTCAATACCAGCCGGGTTTCAGAAGACCGCGATCAACGAAAATCATGTGCACGCCATATGTCAGTCTTGAACATAAGACGCCGCACACCGGGGCTGGTGACCGTGCTTCAGTAATCAACGGATTGCAGCCTCAAATCAGCTATCACTACCCCAGGCTTTCCTCGAATACCCGGAGCGAACATTGCACGTCGCGCTCATTCCTGCTGCAATGAGCCAATTTCTGAAACTGAGAGTCACACGATGGAGTGGTACCCCAAACAGAGATTTGGCGACTTGCCGACTGAGATTGCAACGCGCCATCCCAACCGTGAAGGTCTCGTATTTGAAGACCGTCGCTATACGTTCTCTGAAATGAAAGACCAGGTGGATCTTGCCGCCAAGGCTCTGATAGCACAGGGCGTCGAACATGGTGATCACGTCGCTATATGGCTCACAAATTCCGATGACTGGGTCTTCCTCAGCTTCGCGTTGGCACGCATTGGTGCCGTTGCCGTTCCGCTCAATACGCGCTTCCGCAATCGCGATATCAGCTACGTCCTCAAACAATCTGACAGTGCATTCTTGATCACCCACGATTGGTCCGGCCCCATCGACTATCTCGCGATGGTGAGGGACGTTGTCCGCTTACCAAACACCGGTGATGCCGTTGACGATCCCGATTTTCCAAGGTTACGCAAAGTTATCATTCTGGGTGAAGGTACGTATGCCGGCACAGCTGACTGGCAGACAGCGAAATTAACTGCGGCGACCATCACGGATGACCAACTCGAAGAGCGTGCCGAACGCGTCAGCCCAGACGACCCTGTCTTCATCATGTATACATCCGGCACCACCGGTCACCCCAAAGGCGTTGTCCATTCCCATAAGATTATTCGCAACGTGGCAGAGCGCGGCTATCGCCTTGCAATCACGCCCGACGACATCGTTCTGAACTACTTGCCCTTGTTTCACGCCTTTGGCTTCTCTGAAGGCTTGATGATGACGATCGTGACGGGCGCCAAGCAGATTGTGACAGCAACCTTCGATCCGGACGAATGCCTCGATCTTATTGCCCGAGAGACCGTGACGATGGCACATGGTTTTGAGGCGCATCTCAAGGCCTTGACCGAAGCCCAGGTCGCCAAGCCACGTGACATTTCAAGCCTTCGTACCGGCATTTTCGCAGCCGGCATGCTAAGTGCAACGCCGATCAGTCGTCGAGGAATGGAGGTCATGGCACCGATGCGACCGATCTCTGGCTACGGCATGACCGAGATCTGGCTCGGAGCTGGTATTGGCGCACTCAATGACAGTGATGAGCTCCGCGCGGAAAGTTCGGGCTATCCAGGCCTCGGTTATGAGGTGCGCATTGTTGACCCGGCGACGAAGCAGGACTGTGCCGTTGGTGAGCCAGGTGAGCTAATCGCTCGCGGGTTCAGCTTGATGCTCGGCTATTACAACAAGCCTGAGGAAACTGCTCATTGCTTTGATGAGGACGGATGGTTCTACACCGGGGACACAGGGGTCTGGTTGGAAGGTGGTTACTTTCGACTGCTGGGGCGTTACAAGGACATGCTGAAGGTCGGCGGCGAGAATGTCGATCCAATGGAGACCGAAGGCCTGCTGCTGGAACAACCCGAAGTCCATGAAGTTGCCGTTGTCGGACTTCCCGACGAGCGCCTATCCGAGGTTCCTGTCGCATTCGTAAAACTGGCAGAAGGTGCCGGGATTGGCGCCGAAGGTATCATCGAGCGTTGCCGTGGTGCTGTTGCCAGCTTCAAGGTGCCGAAACACGTCATCTTCTTGGAGGAGTTTCCAATGACCGCGTCCGGCAAGATCCGCAAGGCAGAACTTCGCGAACGGGCTAAGCAAGAGCTACTGTGATGGAACTCACCGATGTTGCGACAGGCTTACGGTTTCCTGAAGGCCCAGTGGCAATGCCAGACGGCACCTTTATAGTTGTTGAAATTGCAGCTGGTCGCATCACACGTATCGCGGAAGACGGTACAAAATCCGTCATCACTGAGCCAGGCGGCGGCCCAAACGGTTTAGCCATCGGACCCGATGGACGACTCTATGTCTGCAACAACGGGGGGATGCCGTTCGTCGAGAAGAACAGCTCGATATTCCCCGGCTTGGCTCGCGAAGGTGCACCATCCGGCTGGATCGAGGTTGTCGATCTGACAACCGGCCAAACGGAAACTCTCTATTCAGACTGCGATGGCCAACCATTACTTGGCCCCAACGATATCGTGTTTGATGCTCATGGCGGCTTCTGGTTCACAGACCACGGCAAAACACGATTGACCTCCCGTGATCGCGGCGGGGTCTATTATGCAAAAGCGGACGGCTCATCAATAACGCGCGTTATCTCGCCAATGGATGGCCCAAACGGGATTGGTCTATCTCCCAATGGTGAACGGCTCTACGTTGCAGAAACACCCACTGGTCGATTATGGGCGTTCGATATCGATGCCCCGGGAACCATCAAGAAAATGAAGGGCCCAGCTCCTTGGGAGCATGGTGAGCTCATCGCCAATCCACCGGGATATTGTCTATTCGACTCGTTAGCAATCGACGGCGCGGGCAACATCTGCGTAGCAACTATTCCCAGCGGCCTCACGATTATAGCACCAGATGGTGCAAACATTGAGCGGATCGAGCTACCAGACCTAATACCGACGAACATCTGCTTTAGCTCGCACAAGCCGAACCTAGCCTACTTGACCCTGTCTGCCAGCGGTCGGCTTGTTTCGATGCCATGGCCCCGCGCTGGCGCGAAGCTCAATTATCTGGCCTGAACGATCTGATGCTTGTCAGCTTGTGTTCAGGCGTGCGCCGCCAACCCTCGACCAAGGAGGGTGATCCAAAGCTGTTCGGGGGTAACTCCCTTCAGTCAGCCTCGAAAACACCTTAGCTCTTCGCAGCCAAGACGTAAGCAACGCCAGCCCGTTCGCAAACTTCGCGCAGTTGTGTGTCGAGTGCTTGTGGAATGGGAATACCCTTCTCAAGGCGTTCGGCGCGCTTAGCTGCTTCCGGGTCGCCGGCCACAAGCACAGGCTGCGCCGGATCTGCGGGCGGCGTGGCATGAAGCGTATCAATGACGGTATCGACCTCGTCCTCAAACGCACCGGCTGGCCGGAACGTGCCGGGTGCAATAGCCATGAAGCAATGACCAATGTTTTCTGGAGAATCGGGTTGTTCTTTAGGCTTATCCACCGGCACAAATGCGCCGCCGGCAAGAGCGCCACCCAAGATCTGCGCCAGCACACCAAGACCATAACCCTTATGGCTAGCGAGATCTCGCGTGCCCCCAATCGGCGTCAAACCGCCGACGTCGCTTCCGACAAGCATGTTGTAGGCCTCAGTGCCGTCCTTAACCGGCTTACCTTCGCCATCGCTCACCCATCCGTCGGGCAGCGGCTTATCCTGATAGCCGTAGACGCGGACTTTCCCCACCGCGACCGTACTTGTCGCCATATCAAGCACCCACGGACGGTGCCGCTTGGTTGGGGCTGCATATGCCAATGGGTTGGTGCCAAGCACTGGTGCAGCGCCCCCTGTGGGCACGACGGTGATGCCCCGCGCGGTGCTGGCCACCATCCCAATCGCACCTCTATCGGCAGCAATCTTGGCGTAGTAACCGGCAGCACCAAAGTGGTGTGAATTGCGCACTGTAACGACACCCACACCAACCGCTTCCGCCTTATCAACCGCCAGGTTCATAGCCATCACAGACACTGGATGCCCGAGATTGGCCCCTGCATCGACAACTGCTGTTGCAGCCGTCTCGTTCTCGAGCTTCGGCGCAGCCTTGAGATTGAGGCGGCCCTCGTGCAACTTGCCTTCATAGGTCATGAGCATCGAGATTCCGTGGGAGTCGACACCCATAAGGTCGGTCTCAACCATCACCTTGGCCGCTTCCTCAATCAGATCCGGTGCCATGCCCCAGCTGCTAAGGATCAACTTGATTTGCTCATCGACACTTTCCGCTGTTGCATGCAAGGTTGTCATCTGTTGCGATATCCTTCTGCAGATACTGAATTTCTGGCGGCACATTAGGCTTTCGTTGGCGGGCTGCAAATCCGCTAGCGTCACGGCGTCACAACGATCGGAGAGATGATCATGCTGGCCTCCCAACGCGCACTTTTCGATATACCTCGCGATGTCTGCTTCATGAACGCCGCGGCCTGGAGCCCAATTCCCAAGAGTGCAGTTGAGGCCGGCAAGGTAGGCGCCGAACGCAAGTCTCGGCCTTGGGAAATGGAACCTGATCTTGCAGATCGTCAAATAGAGCGCGCCCGGTCTAATGCAGCAGGAATGATTAACGCTGAACCGGATGATCTTGCACTCATTTCATCGGTTGGCTACGGCGTCTCGACAGCCGCTAAAGTCTTCCGCATCCCAGCCAACCATCGGGTGATTGTCCTCGACAGTGACCACTCATCCCCAACGTTAGAGTGGATGACCAGAGCTGAGGAAGGCAGCTTTGACATCGACATCGTAAAGGTCGGCCCAGATCATGATTGGACATCGGCCATCCTCGAAACCATTTCTAAGCCAGGTGCCAAGCCAATCGCTCTAGCTTCGATTTCCTCCGTCCATTGGTCCGACGGTGGTGTGATCGACCTCGATAGAGTCCAGGCAGCTCTCAGACCTCTAGGTGCCAGATTATTGATCGACGCGACCCACGCGGCTGGTGTCATGGCCATGGACGTCAAGCAGCTTGATCCAGACTTTGTGGTCTTCCCGACATACAAATGGTTACTCGGTCCTTACGCCCGCGCATTTCTATACGTCGCCAAGCGCCATCAGAACGGAATTCCTCTAGAACAAACAAGCTATGGTCGGAAGCGCGTAACTTCCGAGGACCGGACCTACTTTACCGATCTCAATTACGTAGAGAATGCCCGCCGATTTGATATGGGTGAGCGCGACTTCTTCGTGTCACTCGATGTCGCCGCCCATAGTATGGAGCTTATTCACTCCTGGGGGATCGATAATGTCAGGGCGCGTTTGAAAATGCTTACGTCCGAGATCGCCGAACGGCTGTCGGGCGTAAATGGCATAAGCATTCTGCGCGAAGACTTGCGAGCGCCACACATTATAAGCCTCGGGTTTCCAGAAGGCATGCCGGAAAACTACGCAAAGCGCTTGGAAAACGAGAATGTTTTCGCAGCATCCCGTCTTGGAAGACTAAGAGTTAGTCCGCACGTCTATAACGATGAGCAGGATTGCGCGCGCTTTGCAGACGTTATCCGTGGCAGCTTAAGCTGATCACAGTGGCGCGTTCTATCCTTGTTGAGCGCACTCGATGGACAACGTCTGCCGTGTCAAGGGCTGCCAAACAGTGAGCCGATAGAAAAATGTCGTAGTTGAAAGTGTCATCCACTTATTAGTTATCGCATTCTGAACACTAACTAACACAAGCCTCGAATTAACAACGCGGCTCACAATCATAAACACGCGTTGCAAAACAAGACAGCTTGTCATCTCCAGGTGGAGAGTTTTGCCTGAGTAAACGGCCTCAGCACTCCAGCTTCGTCGAGCAAACGCTGCATTCGATAAAATTCAAAATATGTTTTTGACAATTCTTTTTTTCCATACCGCGCAAAGTGTTTTCAATTAAATTCAAATGGATCGACACGGCATGGACATCGAACAGGGCGAGCTCCCGGAAAAGGAGCCCGTGGGAATGAGCGCGAGCAGCCCTCAAGCTAACGACGTATCCGAAACCTCGGATCACCAACTCGCGTTTGAGCGCCTCTCGACGGCTGCCTATCTCCTGCGTGGATGGGTTTGGGAAACTGACGCGGACGGTCGCTTCACGTACATGAGCGATAGCGTTTTGCACTTCTCTGGCCGTCCGGCGGAGTGGCATTACGGCAAGACACGCGAAGATCTCGGTAATTATGTCGTCAATCCGGAATTGCTGGAAGACATCCGAGAGAAAGTGTCGGCAGGAGAACCGTTCGGGCCAGTTGAATACCAGCGTGTTCAGAACGGGCAACCATTCTGGATGCGGACACGTGGTCTCCCGATGTTCGACAATCAAGGCAACTTGAAGGGCTATCGAGGCATCGCTTACGACATCACGACAGAAGTCCAACAACGCCAATGCGAGGCCGACTGCGATGCACAGATCGACGACGCACTGGAGATTCTATGTGCCACCGTCGATTGCTTTCCGGGTGCGGTGAGTGTCTATGACCATGAGTTGAAGCTCGCCTTCGCAAACTCCAAGTACTACGCATTGCTCGACCTGCCGATGGCACAATTCCCAGTCGGTGCACGCTACATCGATCTGCTGTACTTCCTAGGTGAACGCGGTGAACTTCGAGGCGGTGAGCTTTCTGAGGTCATCGAAAGCCACATGCAGATGGCACAGAGCGGTGAGATCCATACCTTCTGCCGCACGCGACCAAATGGCATGTGCATTGAGGTTGCAAGCGTGCCACTGCCGGGCGGAGGCTTCGTGCGGACCTATAGCGATGTCACTGCGGTCTCAGAGCTCCGTTGGAAGCTGCAATCGTCAGAGCGCGAAATCCAGCAGCTAAAGGCACGACTGAATGCGGCTCAACTGGAGATTGATCGCTTGCAAACGACGACACATAGAGCTGCAGGTTAACGATAAACGCCATCGCATATCGGCGTCTCTGCAGGTGGATTGTGATCTCCCTCCTAGCAGCACGAACAAGGAATTGTGTGCTCTAGATGACCAGTTAGTGCCTTGGCTTAGCCAACTTCCTCGGTCTATGGTGCGGCCCAATCCTTGGTGATTTCGCGGCAACCTGGGCAGAACCGAACGTCTTCCGCGAGCCAAACCCACAATTCGGAGCAAATGAATGTCATTGTGGTCTCAAAAGACTGGCCGCTGGCTCATCAGCATGACTGCAGCCTCGCTGCTCGCCATTTCATCTGGCGCCTCAGCTCAAGAAAAGCTCGACACCGATGAGAAGAAGGGCTGGTACGCCTTCGGCTACAGCGTTGCTGCTGGATGGCGAAACATGGAATTCAGCGACGAGCAGCTGAGAATAATCATGGAAGCCATGCGCGATTCCGCAACTGGCAAGAAGCCCAAAATCGACATGCAGAAATATGTGCCGGTCGCCCGCAAGCAAATCCAGGAGCGCGAGGCACGCGGCCGGCAAGCTCAGGCCGCAAAGCAGAAAGAGGCCGGTAAAGCGCTGGCAGCACGTGAGGCTGCACTCAAGGGCGCAAAGACAACTGCATCAGGATTGGTCATTCGCACATTGAAAGAGGGAACTGGCAAGTCCCCAACAGCGACCAGCAAGGTGACAGTGCACTACCACGGCACCCTCGGTGACGGCACTGTCTTCGATAGCTCCGTCAACCGTGGCGAGCCGGCAACCTTCCCCCTTAATGGCGTCATCAAGTGCTGGACCGAGGGTGTCCAAATGATGAAGGAAGGTGGCAAAAGCCGCCTCGTTTGCCCATCCGAAATTGCTTACGGTGACAGAGGGGCCGGCAATGACATCCTACCAGGTGCAACTCTGATCTTTGACGTCGAGCTCATCAAGGTCAATTGAGCAGCCTTGCACCTTAGCCTTTTGCAGACAAAGTCAGAGCGCAACAATGCGCTCTGACTAACGACCCTTCCAATTGGGCTTACGCTTTTCCGCGAACGCGCGCGGCCCCTCGACATAATCCTCGCTCGCGGCCAGCGAGACATACCCTGGATAGCGTGCATTCTTAAGCGCGGACTCCAGCGATGAGATATCAAGCGAACGCATCGCGACTTCCTTGGTCGCCCGCACGCTCAACGGTGAACACTCAAGAATTTGGCTAGCCCACTTCTTTGCTTCTTCGAGAGCCTTGCCTTCTTCCGCCAGTGCCGTAACGAACCCCAGCTCATATCCTTCTTGCGCCGAGACATGCCGCCCGGTCAGCAGCATGCCCATGGCTTTCTTCAATGGAATCTGACGTGCAAGCCGTTGCATACCGCCGGCGCCTGCCGCCAAGCCGACACGCGGTTCAGGCAAAGCGAACTTAGCGTTTTGCGAGGCGATGATCATGTCGCAGGACAAGGCAATCTCGAAGCCACCGCCCATCGCCACACCATTCACAGCTGCGATGATAGGCTTGTAGACATCAGAACGAGCAGTAATGCCACCAAACCCGGTGACGGCCGGATGCATCGGCCGCTTGCCTGTCTGCTTCACCAAGTCAGAGTGATACTTGAGGTCGTTGCCGGCGCAGAACGCCTTGTCCCCGGCGCCGGTGACAATCGCAACCCAGAGATCGGGATTGCTGATGAACTCGTCGAAATAACCGGACAGCTCCTCACTCGCCATTGGGTGCAGAGCGTTATAGACCTCTGGCCGATTGATCGTGATGATCATCAAGTTGCCGTCGACTTCGGATTTGCTGTATTCACCCATAACTTGCTCCTTAAATGATTTGCTTGTTGGAAGGTGTGTGGCTATCGACGCGCGAAATGCGGCTGGTCAAAGTGCGCGACCCGAGTCGCGCGCCCATTCATAGCAACTTCCCGGAACTGGTAGAGCATCGCCGCAGTCGGCGCGAAAACCCGATCGCCAATCGTTGCCAGCGGTGCAGAAAGGATCGGATGTTCATGATCGTCCTGCGGCTCCAGATAAGGGATTGCCGGACCATCAAGTTCATCAAATGGAATCTCGAAGACGCGCGCGACTTCTTCGGGATCAGGAATGATTTCGAGAGACGCACCACCCCAGACAACAAATGGCGTGATCGAGAAGCCAGATCGCGTTGGGTAATCATCGAGCTGACCGATAATATGGTCCTCGCTCAGCTCAACCCCCATTTCCTCGTGAAGTTCTCGCAGGGCAGCTTGCTGCAGCGTTTCGCCTTCGTCGACACGCCCACCCGGCAACGCAAATTGACCGGCGTGTCGTCGCATCGTCTCCGGCCTTCGTGTTAGCAGAATGCAGGCCTGATCCTTGTTTGAATGTTGCGTCACAACCAAGTTGACAGCCGCAATCCGCAGACCCTCGTGCTGCAACGACGTGCGATCAAACCCAGCCAGATTTGCAATCAATCTATCGCGCAGTTCAGAACCGAACTGATATGACATTCCATCAACTTTGTAGACGTTTGGATTGGCCAAGGCATACGCCACAGCAGCTCGTGATACTAGCTAAGGTTGCCATGATCATCTGCCTGATATCACCGTACCCTTAAATGAACGACCTCGAGACCGCTTCTCCAACACTTGCCCGCTCGAGCAAATTTCGCGAAATTGCATCGCGCCGGTTGAGCAGATTGGGACCGCTTTGTCCTGACCAAGAAATGTCTGTCGGCTCACGTCGAAAGTGGAGTTCATGCGATGACGATTGATCCCGGAGCACAAGCGGTGCTGGACCTCATAAAGGAGTCCGGCCGTCCACCATTCCACGAGTTGACGACGGAAGAAGCCCGCGAAGCGTTTGCTGCATCACGCGCCGCGCTGCAACCCGATCCAATCGAGTTGGCAGAAGTCCACGATCTTTCATGCCCCGGCCCCGCCGGTGACATTCCCTTGCGACTCTACCGCGGTTCAAAACTTACCCAGGGGGCACCTCAGCCTGTCCTGGTCTACTATCATGGCGGCGGCTGGGTGCTCGGCAATCTCGATTCGCACGACGTTGTTTGCCGTGAAGTAGCCAGCCGAGCCGACATGACGGTGATCTCCGTTGACTATAGACTGGGGCCGGAGGATCTCTTTCCAGCAGCCGTTGACGATTGCATCGCAGCGACCAAGTGGATCGCCAAGAACGCTACAGATTTAGGCATCGATCCTGCGCGCCTTGCCGTCGGAGGAGACAGCGCGGGCGGAAACCTGGCTGCGGTTGTATGTATTGATGCCCGCGACAACGATGGCCCGACAATTGCGGCACAGATTCTCAACTACCCTGTCACGGATATGAGCCTTGAGCAGGCCTCGCACGAGAAATGCGCCGAGATCCCACCAATCCCTCCTAAGACAATGGAATGGTTCTTTGATCGGTATTGCCGCAACGAAGCCGACAAAAAAGACTGGCGAGCCGCTCCACTGCTGGCCAACAGCCATGCCAAGCTTCCGCCTGCACTGATTATCGTCGGAGGCTACGACCCACTGCATGATGAGGGTGTCGAGTATGCCAACAAAATGAATGCAGCTGGCTCAAAAGCGGAGGTATTCGACATGCCGGGTCAGATCCATGGTTTCCTCACCATGAACAAGATCATCACCGAGGCCGCCCAAGCCCATGAGGCGATTGCGAACTACCTAAAGGCGAACGTCGCATAACTCTTTCCCTCCCAGACCCGAAGTGTTTGCACAATAGTGCAAGCAACTGTTAACAGATGCGTCAGCTGAACATTTGCGACTTATTATAAGCTAGCTTATAATAAGTGAATGGCTACATCTGATGACAACGACGCATACTTGACCCGATCGCTCGGCTTCCTCATCGGAGACGTGTCACGGCTGCTCCGGTTGCGCCTTGACCAGCGCGCACGGGCCCTGGATCTGACGCGTGCGCAATGGCGTGTGCTCGCCCAGCTGCGCCGCCGCGAAGGTATCAACCAGCGCGCACTGGCAGACATCCTGGAAATCGAAAACATCACTCTGACGCGGCATATCGATCGCCTCGAGTTGAAAGGCCTTGTTGAGCGCAGACCTGATCCCAAAGACCGACGCGCCCACACTCTCCACCTCAAGCCCAAGACCAAATCGGTTCTCGGCAAAATGCGCACGCTGTCGGAGCAAACGAGAGAAGAAGCATTGGAAGGTATCAATGCCAAAGACGCAGAGCAGTTGATCGATACGCTACTCAAGATCAAAGACAACATGTTGAACATTGAGCAGACCTGCGACACGACCGTGCCAAGTCGTAAGCGGGGCAAGCGAGTTCAGGAGGCGACCAATGAGTGATCGTCAACTGAAGGACAAACATCGCGCAGACATTGCCAAGGCGGCAACAGCGAATCCGGAAAAGGACAGCAAAGTCGAATCGGATCCCGCACCAACAGCAAAGCCGCGCAAGTTGTCGAAGCGTATGATCATCGCGATATCCGCGGTTGGTCCCGTGCTCGCGATCGCCTTTGGGATGTATCTCTACTTTGGCGGCGGCCGTTATGTTTCGACCGACAACGCGTACATCAAGTCAGACAAAATCGCCGTCAGTGCCGACATCTCCGGTCGCGTCAAGGAAGTTTTTGTCAAAGCCAACCAGATGGTCAAACCCGGCACCTTGTTGTTCCGGCTCGATCCGGAGTCGTTCAAGATCGCCGTGGAACAGGCTCGCGGCACCCTGCTCGCGGCACGGCATGATGGCGAAGCGCAAAAGTCCCTCTATCTGCAGAGACTGGCCAGCCTCAATCAGGCCAAGGCTGATATTCAGTTCTTTGAACGCCGGTTTGATCGTCAGAACAGGCTCAAGCGCAAGTCGATCGCCTCTCAAAGTACGTTGGATACAGCCGATCAAGATTTGCAACGCGCCCGGGCACAGATTGGCATTCTCGAACAAGACATGGCTCAGGCGCTCGCGCGTCTTGGCGGCGACATCAACACACCAACCGACAAGCTACCTGGCGTTCTGACGGCACGAGCTGCACTCAACAAGGCGGAACTCGATCTGAAGCGCACGGAAGTGCGCGCATCAGTCAGAGGCATCATCACCAATTTTGACCTGCAAAAGGGAGAGTATGTCGAGGAAGGGACAACAATTTTCAGCATTGTCGGCACGCATGATGTTTGGGTTGAGGCCAACTTCCGCGAAACAGATTTGACATTCATGCGACCAGGTCAGACGGCGACAATCCGCGTTGACGCTTACCCGAACGACGAACGCGAAGCTTTGGTGACCAGCATCAATCCTGCGACCGGCGCTGAGTTCGCCTTGCTCCCACCGCAAAACGCAACGGGCAACTGGGTCAAGGTCGTCCAGCGCCTGCCTGTTCGTCTGCGGTTGCAGGATGACCGAAAGGAGAAGCCCCTCCGTGCCGGCATGAGCGTCATTGTCAAGGTCGACACGCAACACGAACGCACGATGGCGGACTTACTGACAGCAATCCGCAACTGGTTGTAGGGCAGTGAAGCGTTGAGCGCGGTTGCAACAGCGAATGATGAAGATGCCAACAAGCCAAAGGGACTGAGGCTTGTTCTCATCACGATATCCTTGCTGCTGGCACCACTGATCCAAGTGTTCGACACCTCGATTCTCAGCATCGCGCTTGGACAGATGCAAGGCAGCCTCTCGGCAACTCAGGATCAGATCGCCTGGGTCTTGACATCCTATCTCATCGCAGTAGCCATTGCGACGCCGGTCTGGGGCGCACTCGGCCAAACCTTCGGCCGCAAGCCTCTCCTGCTGATATCCATCGTTGGCTTCCTGATCTTCTCCATTCTCGCGGCCAAGTCGACGACACTGGAAGAGATGCTGTTCAACCGCTTTATGCAGGGCATCTTCGGCGCCTCACTGATCCCTCTCGCCCTGTCCTCGTTGCTGGCCAACTACCCGCGCCAGGACATTGGCATTGCCATGAGCTATTGGGGAGTCGGCATCATGTTCGGCCCGGTCTTTGGGCCGACAATCGGAGGATACATCGTCGAGTATTACGACTGGAGATGGGCGTTCTACATCAATGTGCCGGTCTGCATTGTTGCGTTCATTATGATCCTAACCCTGGTTCCACGCGCCGGAAATCGACACCCTCGCAAGTTCAACTATTATGGCTTTGCATTGCTCGCTATTACGGTGGCCTCCGCCCAGTTCATTCTGGATCGCGGTCAACGCATGGAATGGTTTGCCTCTCCGACCATCATCGCACTGAGCCTCGTTTGTGCTGCCGCCCTTTGGATGTTTATTGTGCACTCGCTGACATCCGACGAGCCGTTTCTGGATCCGGAGATCTTTGCGGATAAGAACTACCTGTCCGGCGTGTTTCTGAGAGTCCTGTTCGGGCTCATGCTGTTCGGCAGCCTCGTCCTGATCCCGCCATTCCTGCAGAACCAGGGCGGCTACACACTGCTCGACAGCGGCATGCTGCTCGCCCCGCGGGGCTTCGGCACCATGATCGGGGCGCTTTTCCTGGGACGCCTGATCAAGGTCATCGATCCTCGTCGGGTTATCCTCGTCGGGATGTTGCTCACGGCCTATACCATGTGGGAGATGTCTCTGTTCACGAATGACATGCACTACTACAGGATCGTCGTGATCCACACTATACAAGGTTTTGCCTTCTCGTGCTTTGTCATCCCGGTGAACACGGTGGCCTTTTCGACGCTAGCTGAAGACAAGCGCGACGTCGGAACATCGTTCTACGCACTGCTTAACAACATCGGCCGCAGCATTGGCATCGCAATTCTGGCTGGTTATCTCGCCTCACAAAGCCAGGTGTCTCGCTCCGTGTTGAGCTCAAGCCTGACGCCGTTCAACGATTATGTTCGCCACTTCGGCCTGCCGTCTTCGATCGATCTTTCTACAGAACAAGGCCGAGCTGTTATCGATAGAATTCTCGGACAACAGGCAGAGCTGGTGGCCTACGTCGATGATTTCAGGATGTTGGCAATCATCATCTTGTGTTTCGTGCCCATCCCATTGCTCATGAGCAAACCAACAATGGTCAAATAGTCCGCCAAGGTTTGTGTCGCACACAAGCTCAGGCTACCCGCCACCCTGGGTGCGCAAACTTTCAACTTCAGCGGCCGCAACACTGGCTTTCACCTCGGACAGAAGCTGAGCTGCCTCCGAACCTTGAATACGCGCGATATCATCCTGGTACTTGAGGAGTGTGCCCAGCGTGGCATCGATCGTGCCGGCTTCCAGTTCAATCGCATTGAGAACACTCAACGCTTCCGCCCATGCGATGGACTCAGCCACGCCGGGATTCTTGTAGAGGTCCATGCCGCGTAACGAACTTACGAAAGCAACAATCTCACGCGTCAACTTCTCCGCTGCATCAGGAACCTTGAGCTTTAGGATGGCCCGTTCTCGCTCCGCGGATGGGTAGTCAATCCAATGATAGAAACACCTGCGCCGAACCGCATCATGAACTTCGCGCGTACGGTTGGACGTCAATATCGTAATTGGTGGTTGCTTGGCTTTGATGGTGCCTAATTCAGGAATAGTGACTTGATAGTCCGCCAAGATCTCCAATAGAAATGCTTCGAACGGCTCGTCTGCTCGGTCGAGCTCGTCGATCAGCAGCACCGGTGCAAGCCCCTGCTCCCCCGCTTCAAGCGCCTGCAGGAGTGGACGCCGTAGTAAGTATTCACTCGTGAAGATCTCACCTTCGAGATCCGATCCGGTCAAGCTCTTGCCTTCAGCTTCAACAGCACGGATATGCAGAAGCTGCCGTTGGTAATTCCACTCATAGAGCGCGCTCGACGTATCCAACCCTTCGTAACACTGCAGCCGCACCAGGGATCGACCGAGTTGCTCGCTCAAGACTTTCGCGATCTCAGTCTTACCAACACCTGCATCACCTTCGAGCAACAGCGGGCGTTGCAGCTTCAAAGACAGAAACACAGCCGTCGCCGTTGCATCATCAGCTATGTAACCGCCATCAGCCAATAGAGCAGCCGTGGCCTCAACAGACTGTGGGAGGCTTGTCATGAAGCTCTGACCATGTTGGAGGAGA
Source organism: Hyphomicrobiaceae bacterium (assembly GCA_965247245.1). GTDB lineage: Bacteria > Pseudomonadota > Alphaproteobacteria > Rhizobiales > Hyphomicrobiaceae > Tectiglobus. The sequence goes on from CBDFGV010000003.1 coordinate 1,831,115, forward strand.
TCTATTGAGACTGCGGCCCGCCCATCGGAAGGTGAGCAGGCCGCAAACTTGTCACGTTGCTAGGCGTCGTCGACAGCGCGCTGAGCGAGAACTGAAATCAAAGCAGCACGATACTCTGCACTACCGTGCATATCGCCTAGAAGACCGCTTGCATCTACGGAAACACCGCGGGCAGCACTGCCGGAGAAGTTCGCAGCCAAAGCTGCTTCGACCGGTCCACAGCGGAAGACACCATCACCGCCTGCACCGGTTACAGCGACTCGGACTTCGGAGGAACCGGCTGGTTTGGCAACAAAGACACCAACCAACGGATAACGCGATGCTCGCTGCTCAATCTTTTCGTAACCGGCAAAACCGGGAACGGGGAAATGAACGGCCGTAATGATCTCGTTTTCTGCGAGTGCTGTCCCGAACATGCCCTGAAAGTAATCATCAGCGCCGATCTGACGTTGATTGGTCACCACCGTTGCATTCAGTGCCAACACGGCGGTTGGATAATCTGCTGAAGGGTCATTGTTCGCAATCGAACCGCCAATCGTGCCCCGGTGGCGAACCTGCGGATCACCAATGCCGCCGGCGAGCTTAGCCAGTGCCGGGATAGAAGAGGCGACGTCCGCATTGCCAGCAACTTCGGCATGTGTCGCCATCGCGCCGATGACAATCTTATCGCCGTCCTTGCTGATTGATTTCAGCTCCGCCACGCCACCAAGATCCACAACAGAAGTTGGTTGCGCCAAGCGTTGCTTCAAGGTTGGCAGCAATGTCTGGCCGCCGGCCAGCAACTTGGCTTCAGAGTTCGCGCTGAGTGCGCTGGCAGCATCCGCCACCGATCCAGCGCGCTGATAGTCGAATTGATACATCTTGAATTCCTCGTTTCGCGTGCTGTTACTCTGCTGCCTGCTTCGGAGCAACGGCCTGATAGGCACGCCACACCGCTTCCGGCGAAGCTGGCATGTTGAGATGATTGTTGCCGATTGCATCGGTCACCGCATTCATCAGAGCCGGCGGCGAGCCAATGGCACCGGCCTCACCACAACCCTTCATACCGAGCGGATTGTTCGGACACTCGGTTGTGTGATGTGAGACCTGGAAGAAAGGCACGTCATCGGCACGCGGCATGGTGTAGTCCATGTAGCTCGCCGATTGCAGCTGACCATTCTCATCATAGACCGTGTTCTCAAGCATCGCCTGGCCGAGGCCTTGTGCGATACCACCGTGCACCTGGCCTTCGACGATATTGGGATTGATAATGACACCAAAGTCATCCGCGGCCACGAACTGAACAACTTCGGTCTGACCCGTTGCCGGATCGATTTCCACCTCACAGATGTAGGCACCCGCCGGGAAGGTAAAGTTCACCGGATCATAGAATGCGCCTTCCTTGAGGCCAGGCTCCATGTCGGGTGGCAGATTGTGGGCGGTGTACGCGCCGAGGCAGACTTCGTGCCAAAGCAGCTGCTTGTCGGTGCCCTTCACTTTCACGGCACCGTCTTCAATCACGATGTCGCTTTCTGCGGCTTCCAACTGATGAGCTGCAATCTTCTTGGCTTTCGCCTCGACTTTATCGAGCGCTTTCGAAATCGCCGACATACCGACCGCACCGGAACGAGAACCATAAGTGCCCATGCCGAACTGTACCTTATCGGTGTCGCCGTGCACGATCTGGACGTTCTCGATAGGTGTCGCGAGACGATCAGCTACCAACTGCGCGAAAGTCGTCTCGTGCCCCTGGCCATGACTGTGCGAACCAGTCAGAACTTCAATCGTACCGACAGGATTGACCCGCACTTCTGCACTTTCCCAGAGACCAACGCCGGCACCGAGGGAGCCAACCGCTTGCGATGGTGCGATACCGCAGGCTTCGATGTAGCAAGAGATGCCGATGCCGCGGAGCTTTCCACGCGATTGGGCTTCTGCCTTGCGCTGACCAATGTTGGCATAGTCCGCTGCCTGAAGCGCTGCATCCAAAGTCGCGTTATAATCACCAACGTCATAGTTCATGATCACTGGCGTCTGGTGTGGGAACTCCGTGATGAAGTTTTTGCGCCTGAGATCAGCCGGATCAACACCGAGTTCGCGTGCCGCTGTCTCGACAATCCGCTCGACAAGATAGGTTGCCTCTGGTCGACCGGCACCACGGTAAGCATCAACCGGTGTCGTGTTGGTATAAACGGCTTTGACGTTACAGTGGATGGCTGGAATGTTGTACTGACCAGACAACAATGTGGCGTAGAGATAGGTCGGGACACATGACGAGAACAACGACATGTAGCCGCCGAAATTCGCAACCGTATCGACCTTGAAGGCGGTGATCTTGTTATCGCTGTCGAATGCGAGTTGGGCTGTCGTAATGTGATCGCGGCCATGCGCGTCAGTCATAAATGACTCAACCCGATCAGCGACCCACTTGACTGGAACGCCAGTGCGCTTCGACGCCCAGAGGCAAACGATCTCTTCCGGGTAGATGTAGATCTTGGAGCCAAATCCACCGCCGACGTCTGGCGCAATCACGCGGAGCTTGTGCTCGGGCGCAATCTGATAGAAAGCTGACAAGACGAGGCGCGCCACGTGCGGGTTCTGCGACGTCGTGTAGAGCGTGTAATGTTCTTCCGCTGCATCATAACCAGCCAACGCTGCACGCGGCTCCATTGCGTTCGGCACGAGGCGGTTGTTTGATAGCTCAAGCGTTGTGACGTGCGCAGCGCTGGCAATAGCTGCGTCTGCTGCCGCTGACTCACCAATTTCCCAATCGTAAATCAGGTTGCCCGGTGCGTTCTCGTGGATCTGTGGTGCACCACTCTCAAGTGCCTTCACGGCATCAACGACGACCGGCAACTCCTCATAGTCGACGACAACGGCCTCAGCAGCCGAACGCGCCTGCTCCTTAGTTTCTGCAACAACAACCACAACAGCGTCGCCAACATATCGGACACGGTCGGTTGCCAGTGCCGACCAGGCCCCCATGTTCATCGGAGAGCCATCTTTCGAATGGATCATCCAGCCGCAAATGAGATTGCCGACACCATCGCCCGTCAACTGTTGACCGTCTAGAACGGCAATCACGCCCGGCATACTTTCGGCTGCGGACTTATCGATTGACTTGACAGTCGCATGAGCCAGATCACTGCGCACAAAATGCGCGTGATGCATGCCTTCCATTTTGAAGTCGTCGGTGTAGCGGCCATTGCCCGTAATGAACCGCTTGTCTTCCTTGCGCTCGACGCGGGCGCCAATTCCTGATGCAGACATCTATGTTTCCTCTACTTGGATGCGTCAGCTTACTATTCGCCATCGAAGATGTTGCGTGCCGCTGAGCATTCCCGAATGAGATTTGCCGAAGCTATCGGTTGCCTCTTTGCGTCATCCGCACGATGGCGGATTTCACGTCGCTCCAAAAACTAAGTTGAGCGTTGTGTGTGGAGACCGCCTGAGCGGTCATGACGAATTGAGACGGTTACTCTGCTGCCTGTGGCGTGCGCATTTTCTCAGCTGCCAACTGTATCGCCTTGACGATGTTGTGGTAGCCCGTACAGCGACAGATGTTACCCTTCAGCCAAGACCTGATTTCCGTCTCCGACGGGTCGGGGTTGGTCTGCAACAGATCAACGGCAGACATGATCATGCCCGGCGTGCAGAAACCACACTGCAATCCGTGGGCCTCTCTAAACGCCGCCTGCATTGGGTGCAGGTTATCGCCGTCAGCAAGACCTTCAATTGTAGTTACTTTGGCGCCATCGGCCTGCATTGCCAGCATCGTGCAGCTTTTTGCAGACTTTCCGTTGACATGAACTACGCAGGCTCCGCACTGACTGGTGTCACACCCGACGTGCGTCCCTGTCAGACGTTGTCCTTCGCGCAAAAAGTCGACCAGTAAGGTGTTGGCCGCAACATCGGCCGTAACCGATTTGCCATTCACCTCGATTGTTACCTGGGCCATGCACGTCCTCCCTTTTATTTTTAGGCCTTGCCAAGATTCGGCAGACCCCATTCCTAAGCGACGAAATCTTAGTTTAAACCCGGTTCAGATGTTGCCCATCAGACAACACCGCGTCAACCGGAGAGATCACGTCCGACGGCAGGAAATTGCAATAGGAGGAAGGATTTGACTAAGCACAACCAGGAAGAGCTACCGCCAACAGCCATCGTATCAACATTTCAAGCAATTGGCGGTCATTCCGTACGGGAACCCGTCACGAACGCCGAATGATGCGCAAAGCCTCATCTCGCGCCGCATCCAAAACGAACGATGATACGCTTTTGCCAGCTTGCCGCGCCGCAAACTCCACGGCCTGCCGTTCTCTCATGTCAAGCTTGATGGTCACATACTCACGCGCTGAAGATGCCACAAATTCCGCCATTAAGGGCCTCCCAGTGAGTCGTTGGGACTAATGTCTGCTTTGTAACAGGAATGGGGCAATTTCAAGGGGAAAGTCAGACTAGGTTGTACTCCGGACGTCGAACCGACGACGCATCACGTCTTGCAACACAAGACTTACGCCGAGCTGGATGAACCGTCCGGTGTCTCGCAAACTCACCAGAAGATTTCAGGCTGGCAGGCCGTTGAGCACTCTTGACCGCATCCATCCCAAACGCATACGCAAGTAGTAAAGTGGAGCAGACAGCAACCGAGAGTTCCAAGGATGACCAAGACCGTTGATTTTTACTATGACTACGGCAGCCCCACTGCCTATCTTGCCTGGACACAACTGCCAGCCATCTGTGAAAAGCACAACGCGACGTTGAACTACAAACCCATTCTTCTCGGTGGCGTGTTCAAAGGCACGGACAATCAATCGCCTGTCGTGATCAAACCGAAGGGCAAATGGCTGCTCGACGATGTCGCCCGGTACGCAAAACACTATGGCGTGTCGTACGCGATGAACCCACATTTCATTGTCAACACAATGCCAGCTATGCGGGGCGCCATGTGGGCTCAGGCATCAGGTCAACTCGAGGCTTACAACACGGCCATGTATACGGCGATGTGGGCTGATCAAAAGGACATCGCCCAGCCAGATGTCATCCGGGACGTTCTCACAACAGCGGGGCTGGACGCTGCGGCTATGGGCGATGCCATCCAACAGCAGGACATCAAGCAGGCTCTGATCGATGCAACCAACGCCGCAGTCGAATCAGGAGTCTTTGGTGCGCCCACGATGATCGTTGGCGATGAAATGCACTTCGGCCAGGATCGCCTCGACTGGGTTGAGCGCGCTCTAGCGACCTAGTCGGGAGATCAAGCTCACTCATCCAGGGCGAGCCAACGATCATCCCCACATCGGACGCATCAAAGTCGACTCAATTCGTCGTCTTCGTGACGTTGGTCACAGCGCCACCGGTTGCTGTGCGTCCACCATCAATGGTGAAATGCATGCCGGTGACGTTGGCGGCACCATCCGAGCACAGGAAGAGGACAACATTCGCAATCTCTTCGGCAGTCGAATATCGACCGGACGGTATGGCTGCCTCATAGCGAGCTTTCACACCTTCCGGATCATCGGGGCTAATCTTGCGCGCGACATCCTCGATCATCCGTGTCTGAACCGGCCCTGGACAGACGGCATTCACGCGCACGCCGCTGCGGGCCACCTCACCTGAGACACTGCGCATAATGCCAAGCACCGCATGCTTTGATGCGCAGTAGGTCGACATGTTCGGCGTGCCAACCAGGCCTGCAACCGACGCCGTGTTCACAACGGCGCCAGTGCCGTTAGCAACCATGACAGGCAAAACGTACTTGAGACCGAGAAACACACCCCGGACATTAACCGCCATCACCTGGTCAAACAGATCTTCGTCGTAGTCCACGAGGGGCGTGAGATTGCCCTCAATTCCGGCGTTATTGAAGAACAGGTCGATCGTTCCGAAGGCATCAACAGCCGCCTTCACATAAGCCTGCACATCAGCTGATTTCGTAACATCCGCAGCAACAGAGATCGCATCGCCTCCGGCCGATTTGATTTCCTCGGCCACAGCCGCGGCAGCATCGCCGTTTACATCGACAATCACCAACCTCGCGCCCGCATTGGCAAAAGCCAGGCTTGTCGCCCGGCCAATACCGCCACTGCCACCGGTTACGACAGCACATTTACCCTTGAAATCCATTGATAGCCTCCCAGGTCGCTCGATGCCTATTTTTCGCTTGTTCACAGCCTAAACGATGAAGTGGCGTCGCGGACACCATGCTCTGCCAGCCGACCTCGAAACATCACTTGGTTGATCGGCATCCGTCCGATAATGTGAGGCCAATCCAATCTCGCGGTACGCCAGCCGATCGGCATACAATCCAGGGAAATTTTCGATGACAAACCGCTACGTCCGCACCGGTGTCTTTCTCGCACCGTTTCATCATACGAACGAAAACCCAACACTGACGCTCGAGCGGGACATGGACCTGCTCGTCCATATGGATAAGCTCAATTATCACGAGGCCTGGATTGGCGAGCACCATTCCGGCGGCTACGAGAACATTGGCGACCCGGCTGTCTTCATAGCAGCCGCAGCTGAGCGCACCCGTCACATTCGCCTCGGCACGGGCGTCGTATCGCTGCCATACCATCACCCGTTCATTGTCGCCGATAAAATGGTTCAACTCGACCACATGACCCGTGGACGCGCGATGTTTGGCGTTGGCCCCGGCTCTCTGGTTTATGACGCCGCCAAACTCGGCATTGACCCAGCCACCCAACGCGATCGTCTCAACGAAGGTCTCGACGTCATCATCCGGCTGCTGCGTGGAGAAACTGTCAACCACGAATCCGATTGGTTCAAATGCATTGATGCCAAGTTGCAGATGCCGAATTACACCCAGCCACATATCGAGATGGCGGTGGCATCATCTCGCTCGCCAACAGGATCTTACATCGCCGGCATGCACGGTATCGGCATGCTCGCCATGGGCGGCACGTCGAAGGATGCCATGGAGGCCCATTGCGGCAACTGGGAACGGTGCGAAACGCTGAATAAGGAGAATGGCCGCACGGCTAGTCGAAGGGATTGGCGCATCGTCACTTTTGCCCACGTCGCTGAAACCCGCGAGCAGGCCGAGAAGGACGTTGAATTCGGACTGAAGAATTTTGCGAACTACTTCAGCGAAGTGGCAACCTTCCCCATCATCCCACCGGACATCACTGACCCTGTGAGTTATCTGCGCGAAAACCAGCTCGCCTGCATTGGCACGCCCGACGATTGCATCGAACATTTCGAGCGCATCTGGGAAGGGTCCAAAGGCGGCTGCGGAGCGATCTTACTGTTGGCCCATAACTGGGCGGACTGGCAGGCCACCCTCAAGAGCTATGAGCTGATGGCCCGTTTCGTCCACCCCGTCTTCCAGGGCGGCCTCCAACCGCGCATCGACTCATACAACGATGCTGCAGAGAAATATAACTCAGCCGGAGAGCAATCCCGCGCCGCGGTTCAGGCAGCCATCGAGAAGCACGGCGCAAAACGAACTGGACTCTAACGAGCGAATTCGGAGGAATGGTCATAATCCGATGAAGGTCCGGCTCCTCACTGAGAACCTCGCGTCCGACATGGTCTGGTTGGCGGAGTGGGGGTTCTCGGCCTGGATCGAGTATGAAGAGACCCGCATCCTATTTGATACCGGATTCTCCGATGTTTATCTGCGCAACGCCGAATACGCGGACATCGACCTCAACAGCGTCGATGTTATCGCACTGTCTCACTTCCATCGTGATCACACCCGAGGCCTCCTGTTTCACCGCTTTGAGGACAAGAAGAAGCTGGTCCTGCATCCGCGCGTGATGACCGCTGTCCTGGATACCGAAGATGAGACGGTGCTCAGTGATTATGCGGCGATCCAGAAGCGGCTCTCCGACGACTTTGCAACACACGAGGCAACCGAACCACTGGAGTTCTGCGACGGCGGATTCTTCCTCGGCGAAATTCCACGCACAACAGAATTCGAGAAGGGCGCCTTCTTCGATGACCCGATGATTGATGACACCGCTCTCGCCTTCCGCACGTCAAAAGGGGCTGTCGTGATCTCGGGTTGTTCCCATGCCGGCATCTGCAACATCTGCGAGTACGCCAAGCTGATCACAGGCCAGCCGCTCCATGCGGTCATTGGCGGCTTTCACCTGTTGCACAACGAAGAACCACCCGTCGAACAGACGATTGCCTACTTCAAGCATGAGAAGCCGGAGGTGCTGATGCCGATGCACTGCATCGACTTCGACATCCAGGCCAGGTTCCAACAAGAGTTTGGTGGACCCAGGCCCGGCGCCGGATCACTCATTGAGATTGAAGAATAGCTGTGCGAAGAAAGCAGGCGGATTCGTCAGAGGCTCGCCGCGCCTAGATATGCGCGACCGCTTGCGGGCCAGCTTCAAGCTCACCGCATTCAATGCGCTGCACAACATCGACGATGCCGGCATTCACCGGGGCATCCAGTCCAAGCTCGGCGGCTTTTTCAACGACTAAGCCATTGAGGTAGCCAATCTCGGTGCGCCTGCCCTTCGCCATGTCCTGGCCCATCGACGGCCGCTGTTCATCACTGCGTGTCGAAGCGCTTTTGGTCAACGTATCTTCGCACTTTTGGCGGGCTTCGTTACTGCCGGATACCGCCGCAACGATGTCGTCCGGCTCCATTCCATAGACCTTGCCAAGCACGTAGCCATGCGCCCGCCCGATCTTGATTGTCTCAGCAGCCAATCTCAGTGCCAGGTCGCGCGTCATCGGATCAGCATCGTTGGCGTTACCGCCACGCCCCGTCGCAGCAGACACAGGATTGCGCATGCAGTTGATGACGAGTTTCGACCAACGCTCACCCCATAGGTTCTCTGTCACCTTGGAGCTATCGATATTCGAAAGAATGTCCGCAATATACTGAACGCGGGGCGTGATGCGGCCATGCGGTTCGCCAACCCGGAAGATCGTATGCTCTTTGCCACCTAGGGCCACGTTCCGGCGAATCTTCCCAGGCTCTGTTAGCTCGACAGCGATCTTGCTGGCAATACAGCCAACCGTGCGCCCCCAACCGACAACACTGGCCACGCGCTCTTCATTGATCCCGTTTTGCAAAGAAACGACGTAGCCACCGGGTGCGAGGTAAGGCTCAATCAAGTGCGTCGCCCAGATCGTGTCATAGGACTTGGTGGCGACAATGGCGACGTCGTAGTTACCAAACTTCCGCGCCATGTCGTGGACATCTGACAAATGGATGGCGCTGACAGAAGTCGTAAAGTTCTCCGGCTCCGTCATGCCACTCAGTGTGAGGCCATTCCTTCGAATGGCCTCAACATGGTCCGGCCACATGTCGATCAGCGTCAGATCATGTCCATCGCGGGCCAGATAACCCGAGACATAGCCACCGAGGGCACCGCCGCAGACAACGGCAATTCGTTTCGACATTCTCTTACTGTTCCTTGCTATCAGGCGACCTGTGCCTGAATGGGTTCATCACCTGCGATCGTAATGCGGTGCATGCGCCGACGCTTGCCGGCGTAATCGCCAAGAGCACGATGCTGTGTGCAACGGTTATCCCAAATCGCCATAGAGCCAGGTTCCCAGCGGAAGCGACAGGTCATTTCCGGTTGCACGGAATGCTCCAGGAGATAGTTGAGAATAGGCTTCGCTTCGTCGTCTTTGAAACCATGCAACGTCTTGCAATGAGACCCCACATAGAGCGCGGTTCGACCAGTCTCAGGATGCTTGCGGAACACCGGATGCGCCGCGTCTGTAATCAAATCCTCCGGTGGCGTCTGCACCTTGGCATCCATTTTACTGTTGCCGGAGTAACGACCTTCGCGGTTGCGCGACCCATTATTCTGCTGCCGCGCGCCAACATTCCACGTTTTGACATCGGCCAGGATCTGCTTCATCGGCTCAGACAATTGATCGTAGGCGATGTACATGTTTGCAAACATCGTATCGCCACCGGCATCCGGCGTTTCGCGGGCATACAGGATCGTGGCCTTGGCCGGCTTCGGGTTGAACATCTGATCTGAGTGCCAAACCGAACCAAACGTATACGTGTCGTTCTCTTCCTTGACGATCTCCAGGATCTCGGGGTGCTCATCCATGCTCTTCATGAAAGGATGCAGGTGGATGTCACCAAAACGCTTGGCAAAAGCGACCTGCTCTTCCGGCGTGATGTCCTGGTCACGGAGAAAGACAACGAGGTGATCGAGCCAAGCCTGGTATAGCTCTTTAAATGTTTGATCATCTAGGTTCTTGAGATCAACGCCTTCGACCTCAGCACCCAGCGCGCCTGCCATTGGCTTCACAGTGATGCGCTCGTACTTACCCATTGATATCCTCCTTAAGACGCTCAACGGTTCGCTCATTTGAATTGACCGAACTGAACCACGCGCTGTCGGCGATGTCAGCAGCGGCTAGGGCTTCTGATATGAGGTATCGCATTGATGATACCCATTGACGAAGGATCACATCACGGCTCAAGAAAGTCCTTTGTCCGCTGGTCGTAGTCATCGCTGCGCATTGCAATGGACGTGAGTTCCTTGGACGGCAGACCTTGCACATCCTTGGGCTTCGTCCCCTCCAACATAGATTTATGGGTATTGTAGATCGCCTGGATGGCTGCCTGGATCGGCAGGTGTCCCTGCAGACAGACCCGCGCACCGCGTGCCGTCAGGTAATCCATATCGTCAAGTTCAGGTGTAGTCCCGCCCATGATGATAGGCAATTTGACGGCCTCGGAAACAGCATCAAACTCGGCCCGTGTCTTGACGCCCACAAGGAAGATCGCGTCCACACCAGTGTCCTGGTACGCCTTCACCCGGGCGATGGCGTCGTCGACACCTGAAATGGCAACCGCACTGGTGCGGGCGGCAATCACCAACTCAGGGTCCTTGCGTGCCGCAACGGCTGCCCGCATTTTACCGAGCCCTTCTTCCAAAGACAGGATCTCGGCCTTACCAGCCGAGCCAAATGTTGCAGGCAGATTGGTGTCTTCGATCGACAGACCTGAGACGCCAGCCGTATTGAGCTCTTCCACCGTCCGCATAACATTGAGTGCATTGCCGTAGCCGTGGTCTGCATCCACCATCATCGGTAGCTCGCAAGCACGATTGATGCGCAGGCACTGTTCGGCAAACTCCGTCAGTGTCAGTACAATCAAGTCCGGCGAACCAATTGCCGCCAGCGCAGCCGACGATCCACCGAGCATGCCAAGTTCATAGCCGACATGCTGCGCGATACGGCCTGAGATCGCATCGTGAACGGAGCCAGGATGCACACACCGATCACCACCAAGGATCGCGCGAAATTTCTGGCGCCGCTCAGACCATTGAGACATGTCGTTTCCTTCCCCGAATTCAAAATTGATTTGCTGCGATTATTGCCATGATCCAGTGGGCACGCCAATTGCCGGCGACGATCACGCGCATGTTAGAACAATTGAAGAGCGTTTCAGTCGAACAGCAGCAATTTAGCGCCCAACAGGTTATCGTTTCCCGACAACCGACCATTGGGAGTAGCGCTATGCGGACGATCACGACACTCATTGTTGTTCTGGTGGCGCTGCTGAATTGGGCCCCGGCCGCTATAGCGACGGAGAAACAAGGGGCAAAGCTCAATCGTCTTGCAAACGAGGACTCGCCTTATCTGCGCCAGCACGCATCAAACCCGGTTGACTGGTACCCCTGGGGAAAAGAGGCCTTTGAGAAGGCGCGCAAGGAGAACAAGCCCATTCTCCTGTCGGTCGGCTACTCGACCTGTCATTGGTGCCATGTCATGGAGCGGGAGAGCTTCTCTAACAAAGAGATCGCCGATGTGCTGAACAAGCATTTCGTATCGATCAAGGTCGATCGTGAGCGCCGCCCAGAAATCGACGAGACCTATATGCTCGCAACCGAGATCCTCAATCAGTCGGGCGGTTGGCCGAACAATGTCTTTCTGACACCGGATCTCAAGCCATTCGCTGCCGTCACTTACCTATCGCGACCTGACTTCAAAGATCTCATGCAGGAGATCACCGTCCACTGGACCACCAATCCCGGGCCGGTGATGGGACAAGCCGAACGTGTCGGCAATGTCATTGCACTCTATATGCAGTCTCAAACTGAAGCGCAGAAAGTCACGCCACAACTTCTCAAGTCGCTCGTCAAACAGGCAACCGTTCACTTTGATGAAAGCAACGGTGGGATGGGTGTTGCGCCCAAGTTCCCGCAAGAGAGCCTGCTGCTGTTTCTCCTTGAGCAAGCCGAACGCAATCTCAATGACCGTGCTCGAGAGGTCGCCCTGAAGACACTCGACGCCGTAATTCGCGGCGGCATTCGCGATCACATTGGTGGTGGCTTCCACCGCTATGCCGTCGATCCCGCCTGGCGCGTCCCGCACTTTGAAAAGATGCTCTACAATCAGGCTCTCGTCGGCCAGGCATTGGTCCAGGCATATCGCATGACAGGTGCCAAGCGATATGAAAGCGCTCTGAGAGAAACGCTCGACTACACCATTCGCGATATGCAGTTGCCATCAGGTGGCTTTGCAACGGCATCTGATGCGGAGAGCAAGACATCCACCGGCGAGAAGAAAGAGGGCGCCTTCTTTGTTTGGAAACCATCGGAGTTGTCCAAAATACTCAGCAAGGAAGACGCAACCTTTGCATCGGCGGCACTCGGCATTACTGAAAAGGGTAACTTCCACGGCACCAGCATTCCACATTTGCCAGCCCCCCTGAGCGCGGTTGCCGATAAGAATGCCACCGGCGCAAGCGACGTCCGCGAGAAGCTCACGCGGATCAAACAACAATTAAATGCAGCGCGGAATAAACGTGCGGCGCCGCTGCGCGACGACAAGGTCCTGACCAGTTGGAACGCAATGCTGATCCGGACACTCGCCGATGCCGCGATCATTCTTAATGACAAGCGCTACGTAGAAGCGGCCGGCAAGGCGGCAGAATTTATCTGGACGGCGCATAGAACCGCAGAAGGAGACCTCAAGCGCTTCTCATTTGAAGGCAAGACATCAGCGCTCAATGGCACACAACCCGACTATGCCTATCTGGCGATGTCCTACGTCGCATTGTTTGATGCAACAGGTGACGTCAATTGGCTCAATCGGGCCGTGAAGCTCGTGGCTGACATGAACCGCCTTTTCGCGGATCGCGATGCCGGCGACTACATCATGGCCAGAACCAACGATCCGATCCCGCCTGCCAAGATCCGCAGTGACCAGCCCGTCCCCTCGGGCAACTCGGTAGCACTCGAGCTGTTGTCAAAACTCTCACGCCGAACCCTCACGGTTGAGTATCGCCAACAGGCCAACCGACTTCTCGCATCGCTCTCAGGCGGTGCCGCCCGCACTCCGGTTTCATCCGGCTATACGCTGAAATCAGCCGACGAGTTCTTGCGCGGCGAACTCGGCACCGTTCAATTCCTAGGCAAAGGCCAAGTGCGTGTTGCGCTGGATCAAAGCAACCCTGACCAGCCAAAGCTCGACGTGCGGATCGCGCCGGGTTGGCATATCAATGCGGAGAAGCCGCTTGAGGACGCTTACATTGCAACGAAAGTGTCAGCGCAGGGAAAAGGCGATCCAAAGCTGTCTGCGATCGGCTACCCCCAACCCATCGTGCGTAAGCTTGGGTTTGCGTCAGGCGATATGGCCCTTTACGAAGGCGGTTTCACTATTCCTTTGACGTTGGACTCTTCCGATCCACGCCCACGCACCATCCAGTTCACTGCACAGGCATGTAGCGACAAGATCTGTCTTGAACCCGAGACACTCAACATGACACTGATGCCGAAGGCGCCCTAACGCAACGCCCCGTTTTCTCGACCAAACGCATGAACCCCGCCGACAAGGTCAGCGGGGCCCACACCTCTTATTCCAGGCAGCGAGACAGGATATCCGCCTCACGGCTCAACCGTGCGATCAGAAATCCGTCCGGCCGGTCTGCCTTGATGGCCTGCCCAGACTTTTCAGCAGCATATCCCTGCCAAAATGTCTTCCAGCGCGTCGCATCAAGGTGGCGCTCGTATCCAGCAACCGGTGCTTCACAGAGCAAGTTCTTGTTCTGCGCCAACCAATCCGTCACTGCTTCGTAGACCTCACGGTCCACAGCGACGTTTGAGTGGCCAAGCAACTGGTTGATGAATGGCCGACCGCGCCGGTTCCACGGCCACTGCAGCTCCAGCGTCGCAATGCGACGGTTACCGCGGCGCACCGAGTAGATCCGGCACTGACCCTGCGCGACATCACTAGCGTATGTTGCCACGCAATGGTTCATCGCATCGCCTTCCTCGACGAGTTCACGCGCAGACGCCAACTCAACGAGGTTGAAGCCACTGGCCCGCTTTCGCTTTGAATAGCGGCCAGGGCCTCGGCGCTGATCCGAACGTGTCAGGTCCAGAAGGACCCGATCGAACCACTCCGACATGTAGTCGACAGCTGACGCCAACTGCATGCGGCTATGCCAAGGCTGGTCAATCAAGCGATAAGCCGGCTCGTCCTTGTGCTCAGAGAACCACGCGAACGTTGCCAACAGCATGATCGGCGTTTGGTTCAAGACACCAGGATCCTGGACGTTGATCTGCTTAGTGACCCTTTGCTTTGCCAACCACAACGCAAAGTCGTCATGGCAACCGGCACGCGCAGCTAGAAGCCAGCGTAGCCACAAAGCTGTCTCGGCTGGATCCTCCGGAATGAGGTTGGCAATCTTGCGATTGAAACCCTCGTTGTTCGGCAAACCTGCAAGAGGCTCATCGAACGCTTCCGGTGGCAGCTTTCTTGTCCACAGAGGCAAGTCCAGAACAGTTGCAACCGTCTTCAGGTCACGACCATCCTTGACCTGTCTGATCGCCTCACCGCGCTGGTTGTGATCGCCTGATCCCGAAACCAGTGCGAAGGCTGCAGCCGGAAACGAGTACAGCAAATCACCGAGGCGGCTCGACGACTTGACGAGCTTACGCAGGCGGCGCTGATATGGCTTTGCAAACCGCTTGATCTGCTTTTCTACGGTTCGCTCGCGCTTCGCCACTGCCTGTTCAACAGCATAGCTAACCATGACTTTTCTCAATCATTTGAATTGGCATGAAATTCAAAATTTGAATGCCAATACGCGGTTAATTGCTCTTCGCAGGCCGTGCGAAATTATTCCGAAAAGCGAATATGCTCATCGAATAAAACGCGTGAATTATTTGCGCACGGAAACGCACGCAAGAAACCGCGAAGATTAAACGGATGTGTGGATGAGAGTCCGGCTGATCGGATTTCGGGAGCAGGTTGCTCCCTGGATCAACTTCAGGAACCGCGAGGTGAATTGACCGAATTGGTCAAATTACACTGTATACCTGAGGTTAGCTGTCCGAGACTGACGCCTAAACGATGCCAAGCGCCACGTGCCAGCTCATCCGGCATATGTTGGCTTGGTCGTTCATTCATGTGCAGTCTCTCCTTTAGCTCTTGAGTGGGCGTGGTTTTGATACGAAAAAGCGGCAACGTCAAGGCGAAAACGAACGAGATACAGAATTTATTGCTCGTTGTTTTATTTTTGAATTGATTATTAGTTACTACGCTCAATTCTAGTTTTGAGCTCTTTGCCCATTGGCAAGTTGCAGACAATCCTCGGTGAGCGGCAGTCCCGAACGCTTCAGGCATGCCGCCAGCGCCTGGAGATCTTCCGGCGATTCATAAGTCGCATAAGGCGCAATGACGGCTCTTGTCTCACCACCTGCAAGATTACCATAGCGATCAATCCGACCTTTCAGATCCGGCTGTTGAAGCGCTAGCGCATCTTTGAGGCGATCATCCTTGATAAAGTTGTCGGGTAGCTGGTCGAACGGTCCGTCGAAATAATTATTCAACTCGACATTTGCAGCAAAGACCCCCACCAGCACCTTGCGTGACTGACGCGTACGATCCAAGGCAAAGAGAAAACCTGTTCGTCGACCAAGCCGGAAATCAGCATGGGCAGCGGAGGTTGAAAACTCTTCTGGTACCTCAGTGGTCTCATCTAGAATGTACGCGAATTCCTTCTTGTCCTTGTTGAAGACAAGAAAGAAGCGAAGCCCTGATTCATCAAACACCGGTCCTATGAACGTCTCCTGCTTTTGGAGCATCCCCTGGGGCGGGCGCACATGACTGAGGTCATTCAGGTCAAACACAACGCTCTTGCCGAACGCGGCAATCTTCCAACTCAGATCTGTCATTCGCTCAACTTGAACGCCAGCGCGGGCGTTGAGAACAAGACGATGACCGTCACCATCTGGATGTTGGAGAGTGGCAGATCGAAAGTAGGTGAAATAGATTTCGCGCTTGGCCAGCCCATCGTTAGCCAGCCGAATGTTCCCGGCATAGCTGACGCCCTTACGATAAAAGGAGAAGTAATAATAGTTCTCGGTCGGATAGACAGTCACCCGCTGAGGTAAGCCAGAAAATATGGCGCGAAACACATCAAACGGCTTGGCCGTATCGACCAGTGCGTTGCTTTTGAGCGTCTTGATGTACCCCTCGTTCGTTTGCAAACCGCTCAGAACTGGTATTTCCGCCCGGGCCGCCACGGCGCCAACACCCAGAACTACGAATAAAGCAAGTGGCTTGGCGGCTCGCATTATCGCTTGGAGCAGCATCTTCATGTCTCATTCCGCGCAATAGAGAGGCGCCGCCTAATTGCGACGCCTCGAACACAATTTCGGTCAGTTGGCTTTACCAACGACGACTACGCCAGCGACGGTGCCAACCCCAACGGCGGCTCTGCCAACGACGGTGCCAACCCCATCGCCGACTACGCCAACGGTGATGCGCCCACCGGCGGCTTCGCCAACGCTTGTGAACTGGACGACACGCCCAGCGATGGCGATGGCCACGACGCCACCCGCAGTGACGTCCATGAGCTTTCTGAACTAACGTATCTGCAGAAGCATTGGCCTGAAGACCTTTCAGTGCCGAAGGCGCCGGACCAGCTGCAACAGCTGCCGAACCAGCAAACCCGAGAGCCGCAAACAGCATTGCTATCGCGCCCAGGAATGTTCTCAATTTGGTCATTAGATCGTACCTTGTGATCTGTTAGGAGTGTGCCATATCAAAGGGTTATGGGCACGCTGACAGACCTAACAGACCATCCATGAACGCGAACTGCAGGTCGCATTCATGTGTCGTTCACGTAAGTAAGATGGCTTCAGTCGTTTTCACCGCTTAATGCTTGCGGGGCATTGCCTGCAACACGGCAGATGATAGAGCGGATCACACTAGTTTTTCGCGTCGGCGCCAAGCCTGATACATCAGGATCGTCCAAAGACCATATTGATTGTTGGCGCGGCCACTCAAATGATTTGACCAGGCTTCCCGTATGACAGAGTGCTGCAAGCCACCCAATGATAGATCTTGAGGCTCCAGCAAGTCTTCCGCCCAGTCGCGCAATGGACCGCGAAGCCACTGATCTATAGGAACGCCAAACCCCATCTTGGGCCGGTCCACCAATTGCTTTGGCACATGCTTATAGAGCACTTGGCGCAACAGCCACTTTCCTGCGCCATCTCGCACCTTCATATGCTTCGGCAATGTCCAAGCAAACTCGACAACGCGATGGTCAATTAACGGAACGCGGACTTCTAGCGAAGCCGCCATCGATGCGCGATCAACCTTGGTCAGGCAGTCACCGGGCATATACCCAATCGTATCGGCAAACTGCATGCGCGATAGCAAATCTGGCAACTCGGGCGATAACTGTTTGCCCGTTTCCGGTACAATCGCAGGTGCGTCTGTCATGATAGCTTCTGGCTGTTGCCACAGGCTGGTCAACGCACGATACGGATCACCATCGCCGACCTGCATGATGTCAGCAACCTTGTGCAGCTTCTCACCAGCATGCTGCGGGCGAACGCGAGAGGGCAGCACACCAATAATCTGATCCCAAGTCTTCGGTGAGATCGAGCGGATCCCGCCGCTGGCAATCTTGCGCACAGCCAGTGGAAGCGAACCGATCCGCGCCTCAATCATATCGGCCTGCATGTGCCGGTTATATCCCGCAAACACTTCATCACCACCGTCACCAGACAGCGCAACCGTCACGTGTTGACGCGCCAATTGCGACACGAGAAAGGTTGGGATCTGGGACGAATCTGCAAACGGCTGATCGTAAATCTCCGGCAGTCTCGGTATAACATCCAGCGCTTCATCGCTGGTGACATTGAACCGCGTATGGTCCGTACCAAGATGAGCCGCTACGGCATCGGCATGATCAGCCTCATTATAGGCGTCAACATCAAAGCCAATAGAATACGTTCTGATGGGACTTTGAGATTGTGCCTGCATTAACGCGGCGACTGTCGATGAGTCGTAGCCGCCGGATAGAAAAGCACCGAGCGGCACATCTGCCACCATGCGCCGCCCGACCGCATCGCTCAAGAGCAATTCCAGCTCCTGGACAGCCTGCTCTTCGCTACCTTCAAACCGTCGCTGTGCAGCCTGGTCCACACTGTCAGCCAGCGACCAGTAGTTTTGGATGTCGGGTTCGTTCTGCCCGTTAAACGTCAGCACTTGGCCGGGCATCAATTGCTGCACACCTTGATAGATCGTTCGTGGTGCCGGCACGTAGGCGGTGCGCAAATACTCGAACAGTCCGCCTTGATCGATGTTCCAGTTCAAACCATCGAGCGCACGTAACGCATGCAGCTCCGAACCGAATGCAAATAGGTTTCCGGGTCGGTAGAGCCAATACAGTGGCTTGATGCCGAGGCGATCACGGAACAGCCGCAACGTA
Source organism: Hyphomicrobiaceae bacterium (assembly GCA_965247245.1). Lineage (GTDB taxonomy): Bacteria > Pseudomonadota > Alphaproteobacteria > Rhizobiales > Hyphomicrobiaceae > Tectiglobus. Next base: position 1,849,797 of record CBDFGV010000003.1, read on the forward strand.
CGGGTCTGACGATCCCAAAGCGATATCGCAAACATTGCGATCGTCGCACGTACGGCCTCGACAGCACCGAGCTTCTCGCAGGTTTCAAGCAGAACCTCGGTATCGGAATGGCCACGAAAAACCGGCCGGTCGGCGCCCAGCAGCTCTGTCATCTCGGGCGCATTATATACTTCGCCGTTGTAGCAGATCACCGACCTGCCGCTGGCCGAAACCATCGGCTGGGCACCGGCCTCACTCAAATCAACGATAGATAAACGTTGAAAGCCCAGGGCAATACCAGCATCAGCGTCAATCCAGCTGTCCGACATGTCGGGGCCGCGGTGCTCGATGGCCCGCATCATACGCTGGACCTGCCGGCCGAGACCATCGGCGCCACGCCCACCAGACAGATCAATGATGCCGACGATGCCACACATTCTCGTTGTCAATTCCTACGTCTATGACAGGCGCCCGGTCCCACAAGCGTCATAACGCATCTTGTCAAATGCTGAACTGCCATTACCACTTCGCGGGCAAGACACCAACTCTACCGCGACGGAAACACACTATGCCTCGGCCCAAGCGCATCCTATACTTGCAGACTGAGGATTGGGCCTTCCTGTTGCATCGCCTGCCGATGTCGCGGGCCGCCCGCGATGCGGGATTTGACGTCCATGTCGCGACTAGGATCGGCGATCGAGGCGCTGACATCGAAGCGGAAGGCTTCACCCCACATCATGTCGGTTGGACCCGCGGAAGCCGCTCGCCCTTCGATACCTTGTCAGCCGCCCGTCAAATCCGCGGCGTCATCAAAGACGTAAAGCCAGCCATTTTGCATAACGTCGCCATCAAACCCACCCTTGTTGGCTCGGTTGCTGGCTTGGGCTTGCCTCACCTTGCTGTCATCAACAGCATTGCCGGCCTCGGGTCAGCTTTTCTGGCCAAGGCACCACACAAGCGGGCAATGGCCTGGGGATTGGGTCAATCGATGCGCCGTCTCATGAACCGGAGGAGAGTTCGCACGGTTGTTCAGAACCCCGATGACGAGGCTTTTCTCCTCAGTCTGGGCGTATATACCGATCGCATTCGGCGCATCGCCGGCTCCGGAGTCGACACAAACTTCTACCAACCGATGCCGGAACCCGCCGGACCAATAACGATCACGTTCGTTGGACGAATGCTGGAAGACAAAGGCGTTCGCGCGTTGGTCAAGGCTCACAGTCTACTAAGCAATAAAGGAAGGGCACCAAGACTTCTCCTAGCCGGCACTCCGGATCCTGAAAATCCGACATCAATCAGCGAACAAGAACTGCAATCCTGGAATGCACGCGACAATATCGAATGGCTGGGAAACGTGTCAGACATCCGCGGGCTCTGGCAGAAATCGCATATTGCCATGCTGCCTTCACGTCGCGAAGGCCTTCCCAAGAGCCTGCTTGAAGCGGCAGCGTGCGGCCGAGCCATGATTGCTTCAGACGCCCCGGGTTGCCGCGAAATCGCCATTGATGGTGAAACAGCCCTGACCCATCCGGTTGACGACGCAGAGGCCATCGCGTCGGCGATCGAAACGCTCAGCAGCGACAATGCTCTTCGCGAGACTTTCGCAAAAGCCGCACGCCGGCGTGTTGTCGAACGATTCTCTGAGGAGATAATTGGTGCGCAAACGGTTGCGCTTTACGAAGATGTGATGAAGCAACCATAGAATTGCCCCAGCTCGATCCCAATGTTTGCGTAAGCGTCATAACACCAGCGAGATCTCGGGCTTATGATTAACCACTCGATAACCGAATCAATGCCTAACTCGGCGCTCGAATCGCAAAGGGGAAGTGCGTCCATGGCTGTCTGGGCGAAATCTGCAATCAATCGAACGTCGGACTTCCGCGGCGAACTGTTGTGCTGGCTTCTTGTGCTCGGCGCGTGCTACTGGCTCTGGCTGTCTGTACAGCTGGGAAGCCCACTGATGCTACTGGTTGGTCTTTATCCCGTCACAATTCTGCTAACGGCACCTCTCGGTGTTTTCTCACTCGTTTTTGGCACGCCGAGCTGGCTGCTCGCGCTCGTAGCGTAGAGCGCTAACGTTCAATCCCACGGATCAGGTCGACGATAGGATCGGCCTTTGCAATAGGCACGAGATTGCCTAGCATCCTCCCAACCCAACAGTTCGGAGGATGTCGGCCATGAACAGGCTGGATGGCAAAGTTGCTCTCATTTCTGGCGCTGCGCGCGGTATAGGCGGCCAGACAGCAGTTCGCATGGCTGAAGCGGGCGCCCAGGTCGTCGTTGGCGACATCCTGGAAGACCGTGCAAAGGAAACGGTTGCACAAATCAGGGCAGCCGGCGGTGCAGCTGAGTTCGTCTACCTCGACGTTACCAAGGAAGCAGATTGGACAGCAGCCGTTGAGAAGGCGACCGACGCTTTCGGCGGCCTCGACATCCTGGTCAACAATGCCGGCATCTTCCTTGGCCGCGAGTTTGAACAGGCCACGGATGCTGATTGGGACAAAATCGTCGCCATAAATCTCAAAGGTGTCTACCTCGGCACCAAGCTATGCGCACCAGCCTTACGTGCACGAGGGAAAACATCTCCGCATGGCAGCGCGATCGTCAATCTGGCATCCATCGCAGGCCTCGTCGGATCACAACTTGATCCGATCTATTCCATGACCAAGGGCGGTGTGACCCTTTTCAGCAAGTCAACGGCTCTCGCGTTCGGCCGGAAAGGTGACCGCATTCGCGTCAACTCAATTCACCCTGGTGTCATTGATACCGACATGGGGGCGCAGACGTTTACATCGCGCGCAGCTCAGGTTGGCAGCAACGACGTCGATGCAGCAAAGAACCAATCCATAAAACTCCATCCAATTGGTCGCCTCGGCGTCGCCGACGACATTGCGCTTGGAATCGTCTTTCTGGCTTCAGATGATGCGGGCTTTATGACGGGTTCAGGTCTGGTTGTTGATGGTGGACTGACGGCGCAATAAAACGCCGCCAACCCGAATGGCCCATATGGCTAACGCGCATGCTCCCGAAAGAAGCGGCGCATGTCCGCGACAAGCTCGGGCCCTTTCTGCAGCGCAGTAAAGTGACCGCCGTCATCTAACATCGTAACAGACTGCACATTGCCGATGCGACTGAGCCAGCTCGCCGGCGGCGGCGGAACCAGATCATTCGGCGGTAGACAGAAGCCGAGAGGCTGCGTGACACGTTCACCTTCTGACAGGACTGCACCGCGCTCATCGCGCAAGCCACGATAGAGCCACATCGATGTATTGATCGAGCCAGTCACCCAGTAGATCGTGATGTTGGTCAGCAACTGATCGAGTGTAAAGCGCGGCGCGTCAGCGGCCGGGTCAGTCCAGCCATGGAACTTCTCCGCAATCCAGGCAGCCAGCGCCACAGGAGAGTCCGTCAGCCCGTAAGCCATTGTCTGCGACTTGGTAGCGTGGATATCTTGGTAGGCAGTCTCCTGTGTCCGCAACTTTCTTGCAGCCTTGATCCAGTCCTCCTCCTCGGAAGTGATCGGCGGATCGCCCGGTCCGATATGGGGGCGGATCGGCGCCATGTTGAGGTGGATTGCTTTGAGCCGCGACGGGAAATTGACTCCAATGCGCGTCGCGATAATGCTGCCCCAGTCTCCTCCCTGTGCAACGTAGCGATCAAAACCAAGTGCATCAGTCATGAGGCTTGAGCAGATCCCGGCCATCGCCTTGGTTCCGATTGGGCGTGAAGGAGCGCCAGAAAAGCCATAACCGGGCAAGGACGGAGCAATCACGGTGAACGCATCTGACGCATCTCCACCATACCGCTCCGGATGTGCCAGCGGCTCGATGACATCCAAAAACTCCGCGATCGATCCGGGCCAACCGTGAAGCAACAGCAATGGCATCGGATTGTTGCCACTTCCCTCCTCACGAATGAAATGGATATCAATCAACTCGCCATCTTCACTAGCAATCGGTGTAGTGAAATGCTGAAAGCGATTGATGGCAGCTTCCTGCTGACGCCAATTAAAGCCATCTTGCCAGTACTCAACGAGCTGCTTCATGTAGCTGAGATTTGAACCATACTTCCAACCGGCATCCTCTGGCTCACCCGGCCAACGCACAGCTCCAAGTCGCCGCTTCAGATCGTCGAGAACCGCATCGTCGACAGCAACTGAAAAGGGCTTGAGTTCTGCCATGTCATACTTCTCCGATACCTGTGCCAGAGCTTTGCAATGTATCTGACCTGTTGATATTTGGTTGGGTTGTATTGCCTTCAAGCCGATCACAGTACAGTTCAACATTCATGAGTAGTGTGAAATCCAAATTGCAATTGAGCAACCGACTGGCGCGGCGCATCCTGCTAGAACGGCAAGGGCTATGTTCTGCCCCGCACGTCAAGCAGTCGAAAGCCGATCTCTTAAGACTGATAACCCAGATCGGGTTCGTCCAGGTTGACAGCGTTAATACCGTTGAACGTGCGCACCACATGATCTTGTTTGCACGCAATCAAACCTACCAGCGTCGCCATCTTGCCGAACTGATTGAACAGGACCGCCAGCTCTTTGAGAATTGGACTCACGACGCCTCAATCATACCGACCGAGTTCTATCCCGTTTGGAAGAAGAAGTTTGAGCGCGACGGCGAGATGCTACGCCAACGCTGGCAGAAGTGGCGACGCGAAGGCTTTGAAGACATTCTCGATGACATCCTTCGGCACGTGAAAGCCAACGGGCCAGCGATGTCGCGTGATCTCGCCAGCGACGAGAAAAAGAACAATGGCGGTTGGTGGGACTGGCATCCCTCCAAGACAGCGCTTGAGTATCTCTGGAGGACCGGACAACTCGCTGTCACCCGCAGGGAAAACTTTCAGAAAGTCTATGACATCTGCGAGCGTGTCATCCCCGACGACCATCGCAAGGCGACAGTTCACGAACGCAAGCTGGTTGACTGGTGCTGCAGATCAGCCCTTGAGCGCCTCGGCTTTGCCACGCCTGGCGAACTGGCAGCATTCTGGGGCATCATCTCCGCCGCCGAGGCTAAGCAATGGGCTGAGAAATCTGCCAAGGATTTGCCGCGGTTGGAGATCGAAGCTTCCGATGGCACGCGCCCGCGTGAAGCAATCGCTGATCCAGCATTAATCGGCATCAGCGAAGACGACATCGCGCCACCAGCACGACTGCGCATCATCAGCCCGTTCGATCCCGTTATCCGCGACCGCAAACGTCTGCAACGGCTATTCAATTTCGATTATCGGATCGAGATTTTCGTGCCAGCCCCAAAACGGCAGTACGGCTATTACGTTTTCCCACTCCTCGAAGGCGACCGCTTCATTGGCCGTATCGATATCAAGCGCAATCCAAAAACCAACATTCTGGATGTTCTTAACGTATGGTGGGAACCGGGCGTCAAACCGTCAAAGGAGCGCCTTAAGGCACTGCAGTCCGAACTCAATCGCATGTGCAAATTTGCAGGATGCAGCGAAGCAAGCTTTCAGAACCGTACCTAGAGCAAATCTAGCGCCCGCCGTAGCCTGGGTCGTCAAGGCCGAGTAGCGGATACGCGCTATGCACATGTGGCTCGCAAACGGCAGGCGCACCAAAGTGCAGATAGCTTGTATCCAGCTCCTGCCACGCCGTCACGCCGGTTAGGCCCATGGCACTCTTGGTTTCATCCTCAAGGATCTCAAGCATTCGTGCAATTCCGGGTGCCCCTGCCGCAGCAAGTGCGTAACAATAGAGCCGGCCCATCGCGATAGCCTCAACGCCCATCGCCATTGCCTTCACGATATCTGTTCCACGGCAAAAACCACCGTCGACAATGAAACGCGTCTTGCCGCCAGCGGCTTCCATGCACTCAGCCAGAACATCCATCGAGCCACGGCCATGATCGAGCTGACGACCGCCATGGTTCGACACCCAGACGTAATCGACCCCATGCTCCACAGCGATACGCGTATCCTCGGCGGTAGCGATACCCTTCAGCATGAACGGAATGTTGTGCTTGGCCTTGAAGCGCTCGACATTCTTCCAGCTAAACGCTGCCTGATACTCCGTTCCGGTGGCTGACTTACGCCACGGTTTCTGGAATCGCCTTGCGATATCTCGTTCGCGGCGACTGTAGACGGCGGTATCAACGGTAATACAGAAGGCGTCATATCCACTTTCGATCGCGCGCGAGGCGTACTCATCGACGAAACCATCATCGCCGCGCACATAAAGCTGGAAGATCTGCGGTGCCTGACCAGCAGCCCTGACGTCTTCCAACGGTGGCACCTGATTGACTGAGCTCAATGTCATCGCGACACCGAATTGATCCGCGCCCTGCGCCACGGTCACGCCAGCATTTCCATCGAACTCGATCAAACCGCCAATAGGCGCAAGGATCACCGGCAATCGCACTTTCTTCCCAAGTATCGTCGCACTTGGATCGATGTTCGAGACGTCCTTCAAAATGCGCGGCCGCAGTGCAATCTGGTCCAGTGCCATGCGGTTCCGCCTGAGCGTGGTCTCGGTCTCAGTGCCACCGGTGAGATAGTCCCAGATGTCAGGCTTGAGCCTCATCTTGGCTGCTTTGATGAACTCATGCAGTGTCATGAAATTGCTTTGCAGATCTTCAGACATGTTTCTTCTTCTTTTGGCTTATCGGCAAGTAAGAGACTGTGGAGTTAACCGGAAGTCACAATCGGCATCAGGTCTTCCATGTGACCACGTAATTCGTCCGGAATGATCTGGCTCTTGTAGGTTGTGCTGTTGCAGAAAACGGTGGTCGTCTTGGCAGTCGCGATACAGGTGTCATCGCGAAACACGGCGTGACCAAGCACATAGGATTTTGTACCGAGCCGTGTCACACAGCACCCGACATCGACCTCGCCCGGATAACGCAGGGCCGCGTGAAACGACACTTCGAAATGCGCGATCAGCCACATCAGAGACTTATCTTCGGCGAACTTCGGAAAGCATCGATCACGCAGTTCGACACGTGAGCACTCGACGTACTGACAGATGACGAGATTGTTCACATGGTTCTGTCGATCAACATCGCCGAAGCGGATTTTCTCGCGCGACCAAAACGGATAGATCGCGCGCAGAGTTAAATCGACGTCGCCTGCTTCCACCATCAACTCCAGATTCGGGTACTCAACAACAGCTTTGGTTCCGCTTCGAAGTTAGCGTCCTCTGAACTGAGGCTTACGCTTCTCCATGAACGCACGGCGGCCTTCGATGTAGTCTTCACTTTCGAAACAGGCCTGGACCATGGCATCAAGACGCGCATGATCCGGCTGATCCGGAGATTTGCCGATTTCGATGGCGGAAGCTTTGATCGCTGCGATCGTCATTGGCGCATTTGCGCAGATCATACTAGTTGTCTCATCGACAACACTGTCGAGTTCATCGACCGGCACGACGCGGTTGATGAGACCCATTTCGTATGCCTCTTTCGCCGGGAACTGACGCGCGGTGTAGAACATCTCCATCGCCCTGGAGATGCCGACAAGCCGCGACAGGCGTGCCACACCATAGTAGCCATAACCGAGACCAAGCTTTGCAGCCGGTATGGCGAACCGCGATCCTTCCTCACAGAAGCGCAAGTCACAAGCCACCGCGAGGTTCATACCGCCACCAATACAGTAGCCATTGATCTTGGCGATGGTTGGCTTAGGAAAGTTGATCAGTCGCTCGTACGATTTTCCGGACGTCGCGTTATACTTCGCGACAGCTTCCTTCGTGGCCCGTTCACTCTCGAACTTTGAGATGTCAGCACCAGATACAAATGCTTTGCCACCGGCACCATTGATCACCAAGACGCGAATGCTGTCGTCTTCACGGTAGCCATCCAGCAGCTCACCGAACTTGACCCACATATCAAGAGAAACCGCATTGCGCTTCTCCGGATTATTAAAAGTGACATAAGCGACCGCCCCTTCCGTGCGGCCGATCAGCTTCTCTTCACTCATTTCAGTTCTCCCTCACCCGACCGATACGTCATTCCCGGTCGGGCTTTCCAATACATTGCTGTGACGGTTATTGATCTTTTTTGCACTCAAGCATTCCTGCTGGCTTTAGATGACGCCGCTATCCTTGAACGCTTTGATTTCATCAGTGCTGTAGCCCACTTCGGCCAACACTTCATCGGTGTGCTGGCTCATGGTTGGTGGTGGATGCTTGATGGCGCTGTCGGTACGGCTGAGCGTCATCGGTTGGCCCACCAGCTGGGTTGGTCCACGCTCCTGCGAAACAATATCTTTGGCCATGCCGAGATGCTTAATCTGGGGTGAGGCGAACACCTGTTCGATGTTGTTGATCTCGCCGCACGGGATTCCTGCCTTGTTCAGCGTCTCGATCCACTCGCCCGATGTTTTCGTCCGCGTATGTTTGCTGATCAGAGCATTGAGCGCTTTGCGGTTCTTAGAGCGACTTGGACCATCTGCGTAGTCCTCGTGCATCATCTCATCATCACCAAGCACATCAACAAGACGCGCGTAAATCGCCTGTCCTGCGCTTGCGATATTGATATAGCCATCCTTGGTTTCGAAGACGCCGGTCGGAATGCTAGTCGGATGGTCATTGCCGGCCTGTGGTGCCACCTCACCGTCCATCAACCAGCGCGATGCCTGGAAGTCCAACATGAAGGTCTGCGCCTGCAACAGTGATGTTTGCACCCACTGACCCTCACCGGAACGCTCACGTTCGATCAATGCCAGCAAAATCCCTTGAGCGCAGAAGATACCCGCTGTCAGGTCCGCAATCGGTATTCCGACACGCATTGGACCCTTACCAGGCTCGCCGGTAATCGACATTAGCCCGCCCATACCTTGCGCAATCTGGTCAAAGCCAGGTCGACCCGCATAAGGACCATCCTGACCGAAACCCGAAATTGAGGCATAGACCAGGCCCTTGTTGAGCGGCTTCAGCGACTCGTAATCAATGCCCAGGCGTTTTTTCACGTCGGGCCGATAGTTCTCGACAATGACGTCTGCTTTCGCAGCCAGTCGCTTAAAGATCTCGACGCCATCTTCGGACTTCAGATTAAGCGTGATCGCGCGCTTGTTCCGATGCAGGTTTTGGAAATCAGATCCGGCGCGCGGGCCGCCGAGCTGTCCTTTATCGTCGGTTGTTGGGAGTTCAATCTTGATGACATTGGCGCCCCAATCCGCCAGTTGGCGGACACAGGTCGGGCCCGATCTCACACGGGTCAGATCCAGTACGGTGTAGGGCTTCAAGACCTCAGCGGCGGGTTCGAACGGCATCGATCCAATAATCCTCCAAAAAGCGCGCGACACGCGGCAGCATTGAGGCGATGTCGACATGGTGGTCGAGGCCTGTCAACAGCGCACATTGCTCACGCGATCAAGGGTCCGATATTCGCCCTTTCAGCCCGAAAAGACAGTCTCAAAAACGGGATAAGGCAAACCAAAACGCCAGCCAGCCGAATTCAGTGGGTCGAAAAGATTCCCGTGGGATGAACCGGTTAGCGCTTTAAAGTTGCCGTCAGCAGCGCTAAGGTGCTGCGCGTGCCCTCGTAGCTCAACTGGATAGAGCATCGGCCTTCGAAGCCGATCAAGTTGGCGCAACCCATTGAATCAAAACAACAGCTGTTTTGCAAAGGCTCGGGACATCCCGTGAACAAAGGGCCCGATTGCAAAACCGGTTTTGGGGGTTCAATGGACGTATCTAACCTACTCAGAGCACTATCGGCAGCGATCGCTTTTACGTCTGTTATGGCAACCACGACAGCCGTAACGGCGCAGGTCTACAAAACGAAAAAGCAAACCGTTGGCTGTCCCGACTACACGACCTTCGAAAACGTCGCCGCACTTGTTGACCTTGGCAACGCTGCGGCTGCGGATCGTTTCGCATTCAATGCCGGATGTTGGTTCGTATCGGGACGAATGAAGGTCGTAGAGCCCGGAACGTTCTTTACCCAAGTTGTCACCTCTGACGGTCAAGAATTCTATGTCACCGCTAAGATGCTCAAAGAGGCCCGGCAATGAACTGGGTTTGTGCGCACGTCGTGTTCGCGCTGCTCGGTGTCTCAGACGGCTTCGTAGGGGCACAGGCACACGTTGAACGCGTCGACCGCCAGCAATGCGCGATCAATTCGGCAAAGGTCCAGACTGGCGTAGGGCTAGTGACCGGCATCGACAGAGGCGGGTTGTTCAAGGTCTATCGGAAATACGAATGCAGGCCGTTTAAACGGATCTGCGCATACCTGCACCCGATCCACGAAAAGAAGTTCGCGATCATCAAGCTTGATGAGGCCATGGCCAAAGAATTCACCGCGCCCGTAATCAAGCGTTGGATGCGAAAGGCGGTGCAGCAGTGAGCCACAACCTCGACAGCAGAATAATTCAATCGATGTGCGAACCGCATGCCGACTGGACTATTGAGCGGGTCCGCTCTGTGATCGAAACCGCCCGTATCGGCGACCAAGACCGAGGCGAAACCATCCGCGAGCTAGTTCAGGCTTGCCGCTTCCTGGAAGACGAGCTGACAAAGTCCGAAGTGCGCCTCGCCACGGCATTGCGGAAACTCTCAGAAGCAAAGCGAGGTGACGATGCTCTATGATCCAACATTGAACATTCGCGCTCTACGCGCAGCCTTGGACGTGGTCGGGGCCGAAGTCGTTTTGCCTTACGAGAGGTGGCTACAACTAAGCCGCACCATCAACGGTGGTCGCGGACCAGAGGAGCGACTCCCGGACGATCCGCGCGAGTTGGTCTTTTTGCCGCCCAACTACCCGCATTGCGACGACTGGAATCCGATCGAACTGAAAACCGGGAAGGTTCAGCGCGAACGTGAGTTGGCGCGGGAGCCGAAAACATACGACGAGATCATTCGTGATCGGCAATACATCACGCAGGTGCTGCGGAAGCAGCCTGTGTCTGACATCGCTGACGAAGATGCAGACAAGCGCGCACGATGGGATGCCAAGCCCAAGTCTGAGCGTGTCGAGGTATTGAGACATCGAATTCTAGATCTGATGCAAACCATCGAAACAAGTCAGTACTATGAATATCAGCCCTACCTGCTGGTAGCGCGAGAGATGGAACGAATTGTTCTGGCGGAAGAGCCGGAGCCGATCAAGGCGTCACGTCTTCGGAAAGTGAAGCGTGTCCGTCGCTTGTTTGGTGAAACGGACGCACCGGTTGATCACGGCAGCCCTAAGGAAGGGAACAACGATGCAGACGCTTAGTGAAATCAACAGAGACTCGCCGCTTACGGCGTCGGATCATTTGCGGACTGTCACGCGAGAGATCGGGGAGCAGTTCCCGAACATCACCGATGAGCAGGTTGTGAAGCTGGCCGGACAGATGGTCGTGTCGGCATCAATCGAAACGGTTGCAGGGGTACTTGATGGATGCCGCTATCAGCTTGGTGAGATCGCCACGGCGCCTCTGATGGGCAACGACTCAAACTCTATTGCATCGATTGGCTCTGATCTGTCGCGGATTGCGGACGCCATCGAAAACAACCAATAGCGCAGACCCAAGCCGTGCGCGAATCACTCCGCGTGCGGCCAATTCCGATCAATGGCAGCAATTGCCGTGCCAATCAATACGCAAAATGCGTAATGCGTCAACATGTCGCAATCATAACCAACAAAAACCCCGATGAAACGGGGGTTTGGCCCTGTGAGCAAAACCGGCTCCGGGCCTCAAGTAACAAGCCGTTCCGTGTTATATTGTCTGAGTTGTATGGGTAAAAAAAAGCGCCCGCCGACTGACGTCGACGAGCCCTGACAATTTTACCGAAGCCCAGTAAATCAGGGCTTTGTATCAGAAGCAGATCACGAAACGTTGCTTAACTTGGCGGTTTCCCAACGTTTCAGATCAACAGTACAGCGCCCGGAGGGGCTAAGATCATGAACAAAATGACCCGCAGTCAAGCGGAGCCATTTCTATGACCTGTGATAATTCACCTGCATTCAAGTGTCAATCCAGGTCCGAGGCTTTTACAAGCATCCGATTCGACGATGCTTGTCGCCTCGAAATCCGATGGCACGTTGAGGCTGTAACCCGGTTTCCGTTCGAAAACTCGCACGTCCGGTTGTTAGCGACACACCGCAGAAAACCACCACAATTCTTCCGAGGTCCGTTTCACCACACACTTGCCTGGATAGAGGCGAGACAGCGTGAGGGCTTCACGATCCGCTTTGCGACGTCACGAGACAAGCACTTCAGAATGCTTGCCGGGACGTACATCGAGAGAGACGGGCACCCGCGCAAGGTTCGCCTGCGCATTTCCAGGAATTCGAGACGACGGGACAAGCGCGCCAAGATGGCAGCGCTATTCCGCAATGGGGTTGTCTGATGGCAAAGACTGTATCGGGGGAGTCGCTATTTGGCGGTGGCTTCCAATCAAAAGCTGAGCAGGAGGCCCGGAACCTTGCGCTTATCGGCATTAATCAGCAGATCGAAAACCATATCACTGTCGAGAATGCGGCCAGAGGTCTGCAGCTCGTTGCAGTGTTCTGCGCAACGCACAAATCGCACCTAACCCCAATCGACCTCGTTGACGCGAAAAACGACGCTTGCGAGGCGGCAAAGACCCGAGGCTGCAAGAACGCAAAGACGGTTTGGCAGAAGGCTTTCAAGGCCGCTGAAAAGACAGCCCATAAAGACAATGTCGAACCAGATTCTGACTCGGATTCGGAATCCACACGACCAACCCTGAATGCAAGCCTACTCGACTTGCCGTCTGGCTTCACACGTGAAGACGGTCGCTTGTGTAAGTTGGTGCAAAAGGGTGAAGAGAAGGGCACGGACGGCGAAACCCGGATCAAATGGGAAACCATTCCGTTCTGCACCGAATTCCAGTTTATCGGCCAGTCGCAATCCCAGAACGGTGACAACACCGGACTCGTGATCAAGTATATCGATCGCAAATATCAAGAGCAGATCAGAGCTATCCCAAGCCGCATGATTCAAGGTGATGGCCGGGAGCTTCGCGAACAACTATCTGACATCGGAATCCACGTTAATCCGGTCACCCAGGAGCGACGCTACTTTAGTGAACTGATTTACAAAGCAAGCGAAATGCAGACGTTGCCATCCTACGTCTCGACCGAGCAAATGGGATGGTGTGACGGTTCTTTTGTCCTTGGCGATGAGACGATCGGGAACCATGCCGATGGGCATCGTGTCATTTATCAGTCGTCAAATCCCAATCGCCCGCCGATATCGCAAAACGGAAAACTTGACGATTGGATAGAGAATGTCGGATCGCTAGCTGTTGGTAATCCAAATCTTATGGCGGCGTTCTGTGTGTCGTTTGCCGCGCCTTGCAGCCGCCTCACCGCCGCATCGTCTGGCTTCACTCTGCATTACTCTGGAACGAGTTCGGGCGGCAAGACATCAATTCTGCATGCTGCATCGTCGATCTACGGAAAACCAAGCGACTACTATCAAACTTGGGCTGGCACAGCTGTAGGACACGAAGCCAGAGCAGCCGCATCTAACGACTTACCGTCAATCATTGATGAGCTTCAGAACGCAGAGCGTGGACTTGGAAGTCTGGTTTACCGATTGCACAACGGCTCTGAAAAGTTGCGCGGTGCAAGAGATGGAACAGCCAGAAAAGCAAAACACTGGCGCCTCGTTGCTCTGTCTTCAGGTGAAATCAGCCTGAACGAGAAACTGAATGAATACGGTGAAACCCCTATGGCCGGGATGGGCGTGCGCTTCATAGATGTGCCAATCAGTGGCGCGTTTGGTGCCTTTGATGAGCTGCACAATCGCAAGAATGGGCAAGAGCTTGCCGACGATCTAAGACGACTTGGCGACTCCTACTATGGCACGGTTGGCTATGAGTGGATCACTAAACTTGTAACCAACAGCGATGCGCAAAACAAAATCAATGAAGCGATCGGCAAATTTGTTCAGGCTGTCGTTAAGCCGGAGCATTCGAATGAAGTTCAACGCGTGGCGCAGCATTTCGGGTTAATGGCTGCGGCTGGCGAACTTGCAACGTCTTATAATCTGACTGGTTGGAAGCGGAGACAAGCCTGGAACACCATCAAGAAACTTTTCGAACAATGGGTGAAAGGCCGTGCCGGTGGTGCCGGATCATCAGACCTTGCAAACATTCTCAACCAACTGGACACGGCAATCACAACGGAGCCACACAAGTTCCCGAATGAGAAATTCGAAGCCGCACGCGAAGAGTTAGGCTTCAGAGCATCGAACCTGGAGCACGGCAATGTCATCTGCCTGCATCAAGCGTCAATTCCTCTGATCTGCAAAAACCGCAATCCCAAACTCACAATCGAGCGACTTGCAAACGCGGGCGTCTTGGTCATGACCGAGAAGAAAGGAACGCAGCTGCGCAAGATCCGCAAATGGCCACGAGAAGGAAGACCAGCGGACAAGAACAAGCGATACATTGTGATCAGCATGGACGCGCTGAACAAAAAACTCGATGAGGTCCGCGGCGACGCCGATCCCCCCAAAAAGTGAGCCGTTCCCCCCTCAAATCCCCCCTGATGAACCAAAGGGGGAACCGCCAGACCCCTTGAAAACAAAGGCTTCTGAGATGGGAAAACTCAAAAAAATTGAACCGCCTGACAAAAAAAGGGGGAACAGAACCCCAAAAGGGGGAACGGGGGGAACGGGTCAATTGCAATGGAGTCCCATTAATAAAGGTTTTTTCTATGTAATCCCCCTAATCCCCCTAATCCCCCCAATAAATAAGGTACGTGTGAGCAAACCAACTAATCAGCACACACACATAATGTCTTATATGTGGGTGAGTGTAACTCTCTGAGATTGAGTTTTGAGGGGGGAACGGGGGGAACGAAGGGATCAAACTCATAAACCTATGAAATTAATGAGAAAATCGGAACGAAATCCGTTCCCCCTTCCGTTTTAAAGGGGGGAACGGGGGGGAACGGGCATTAAAGGAGCAAAGACCAACCATGCAAACCAACCACGCAAAGCCAAAGCACAAACGGCCAAACCTGCTGAAATACGAACATCGCGGCGAACTCAAAACACTCGCCGAATGGGGGAAGATCTACGGACTAAACCCCACAACAATCAGCACGCGAGTTACACAACTCGGTTGGACGTTCGAACGAGCCCTGATGACACCGTCAAAGAGGCGGAAGATCCAAGCAGACAAACATCCCGACTTTCAGGACTAAAAAATAAGGCACAACATCATGAGTACAGCCACGAGAAAAAAGGCACCCATTAAGAAGACACCAACCAAAAAATCAACGGCCAAAAGAGTAGCGAAGAAAACAACAACCAAGTCTCGGTCAGCTGAAAAATCAGCCCAGCCAAAATCACTCCGAACTGGCAAAGGAGTCGCCAAGCAACAAGCGTTCTTGAGCCAACTGCAAAGCGATCCATTGCCCGAACCACCAAAGCGAGGACGTGGCAGACCAACAAAGTACGACCCGGCATGGTGTGAGCTGATCATAGAGCTGGCCAAACAGGGAATGACAAAAGCGGAACTGCAGTGTGAGCTGAATGTCTCGTTGTCAGCTTGGCATTCATACGAAGCAAAGTACCCCGAATTTAAACAGGCCATAAAAGAAGCCGAACGAAATTGCCTTGCTTGGTGGGAACGAACAACACGACACGGCATCAACAAGGGCAACGGATTCAACGCAACGATTGCAATCTTCCGGATGAAAAACATGTTCCCGGAATTGTATCGCGATCGCACTGAACACAAGGTCGAGTCCGAGACCAAGCTTGTGGTTGAGCAGGCGAAGATTGAAGCCGATGAGATCATCGGTCTCCTCCAGGCCAAAACCGCAAAACAGGCGCAGGCGCCTGAAGGTGGAATGGTCCACTAGCAAACATGTTTGATCTTGAGGGTGTTGACCTCGACAAGCTCCGGAAGGCGCTTGTCGGGGCGTCTGCGTTTGAGCGCGCTGTTATCAAATGGCGACTCGAAATGCACAGCAAGTTACGACCGAAGCAAATTGCGCCACCGGGCGATTGGGCGATTTGGGCGGTCCTATGCGGTAGGGGGTTCGGCAAGAACTTCCTCGCATCCTACGATGCCATATCATTCGCGATAGCCAATCCGGGCTCGCATGTCGCGGTCGTTGCGGCGACGCATTCAGACTGCCGCAAAACCTGCTTTGAAAACCAATCGGGCATTATCCCAATGATGCCGCAAGCGTTCTTTTTGAACGGTGACATCGATAAGGGATACAACCGCAGTCTACTTCAGATCCACTTCGACAACGGATCTTTGATCGAAGGTCATTCCGCTGAACAGCCGGACCGTTTGCGTGGTCCGAACTACGCACGGGCAATCTGCGATGAAATCGCGGCCTGGACGCGGCTTCAAGAGACCTTCGACATGCTGCAGATGACGCTGCGATCTGGCGATGATCCGCGAACCGTCATCGTGTCAACGCCGAGGCCGCTACCCTTTCTGAAAGACCTTGTCAGCCGCGCTGGTGACGACGTCGTCATTACCACAGGCAGCAGTTTTGAGAACGCGGACAACCTAGCACCGTCATACCTTGCCAACATGCGCAAGCGTTACGAGGGTACGAGACTCGGCGATCAAGAATTGCACGGCATGATTCTGGAAAGCATCGACGGCGCTTTGTGGAGTCAGGAACTCTTGGACGAGTGTCGCGTCCACAGCATGCCAAGCGACTTTGTGCGGATCGTCGTCGGCGTTGATCCGAGCGGTTCAACAGGCGTAAGTGGCGACGAAACCGGAATCGTTGTTGCTGGCATGAGATACGAGGGCGACGATGAGCGCTATTATGTTCTTGCGGACCGTTCGTTGCGTGGCGGTCCCAATGAGTGGGGTAAGGCCACGATTGACGCTTACAACTACTTCCAAGCAGACCTGATCGTTGCTGAGAAAAATTTCGGCGGCGCAATGGTTGAGGCGACGATTTACAACGTCGACAAAAACGTTCCCGTCAAAATGGTTTCGGCGACCAGAGGCAAAAGCATTCGAGCTGGTGCCGTTACAGTGCTCTACAAACAAGGCAGAGCGCACCACGTCGGCAAATACCGGATTCTGGAAGACCAAATGATGGCTATGACGGAACTTGGCTATCAAGGCGGCTCTTCGGGCCGTAAGAGCGCGAACAAATCAATATCAGAAGACGGCGACGAAGAGCTGTCAAATTCACCGGACCGCCTTGACGCCGCCGTTTGGGCTTTGACCGAGCTGTCAGGCATGGATTCGGATATCGGCTCGTGGACGATAGGACAACAAAGGATTTAAAGATGACCAAACCGAACTCAACGGCAATTGCCAACCTGGACACGCTGACTGAAAAGGCTGGCGAGATCTACGACACGTACGGTAAGGAACTGCCAGACTTCTATGTTAACTCGATGCGTACGACTCTGCAGGCATGCATCAAACACAAAAGCGGCGAAGCGTACGAACGGTCAGCGGCTGTTTTGTTCGGCTTTATCCAGGCCGCGCCGACGCTTGTTGAAAAGCTCAAAGTTGCCGCGGCAAAGGCAGAGGGGAAGGCTTGATGCAAGATCCCTCAACGCATCGTCCGGAGTTTGGCCGCAACTGCAAGTGCATCGACTGCCTGGAGCACGAAGTCGAAGAGCTGCAGCGCACCGCATGGCCCTGTCTGCAAGATTATGAGCGTGCGGCCATCGAAGACGCTCTGCAGCTCTGCAAGCTCTATGTACGCCCGCTAATGCCGGTCAATTATGGAACCGCGGCGCAAAAGTTGGGCGCCCTGATCTTGGATGCGCAAATGACAGCGCGACGTGTCCGCAAGAATGCAGGACTCGTTTAAACGCGCCCGCAGATCCGTGTGAGTGACGTTTCGGAAAACACCTGTTAAACGAAACATCAAGACAGCTTCGCTCAATCGTTTACAAAAACCCATTTACATTGATATATGTTTCATTTATATATAGATGGGGTTTTTCGAAACATTTGGAATCTGAGATGGCTCATATTGGCTACGCCAGAGTGTCGACCAATAAGCAAGACACTAAACTGCAAACCGATGCGTTGAAGGATGCCGGTTGCGAAAAGATTTTCAAAGAAACTGCATCCGGTGCGAAGTCTGATCGCCCGCAACTTGCCAAGATGCTTGAATACGTCCGCGAAGGTGACGTGATCGTAGTTTGGAAGCTCGATCGCCTCGCACGCTCATTAAAGCAGCTTGTCGAGATTGTGGACGATCTGCGGGAACGTGGAATCGGATTCAAGGTTCTGACTGGTGCTGACATCGACACGACAACCGCAAGCGGTCGCCTTGTCTTTGGTATTTTTGCCAGCTTGGCAGAATTCGAGCGCGAGTTGATAAAAGAGCGTGTGAATGCAGGCTTGGCTACAGCGCGCGCAGAAGGCAGAGTCGGTGGTCGCCCAAAGCTTTCAGAAGAAAAGGTCATAGAGTTGCGCGGTCGTCTCGCGAGCGGTCAGTCTTGGCGACAGATTGCCAAGGATCTTGATATCAGCGTGGCGACAATCTCACGGTATCGCAAGGCAGGTGGAGCATGAAACCAGAGCAGTTGCGCAGTGTTGTCTGGCCGTTGATTGTAAAACACAACGACGGGACTCGAGAGCCTCAAGGAAGCGCCACGGTAGTCGGTGCCTTAGGTCGTCATGCGCTGCTAATCACGGCTGGCCATACGCTCTCAGCAATTCTGCGTAAGGATCAACAAAGTGCAACCAAGCTCACGTCAACACCGCACCCTAACAATTCTTCGGTGGATAGAGAACACACATGGGAGAATGTCTCACTTGAAGTTCTAGCGACCAATGAGAAAGGCGACTACGAAACTTGCTCTGTTTCGCATGCTGGATTCTCAGAAAGCACGGACGCTGCCATCCTATTTGTGGACGTACCTGAAAAGTCAAAGCACTTTATTGACACGGCTCTACCCATTCGGTCACTTGGTCCAGATGTTGGTGAACAGATCCATGCAGTGGGATATTTCGATTTCAAAGATGTCACTGATCAATGTGTACCACCATTCATCCCAGAAGAAGTGCTGGGTGATTTGGTTGGTCAGTTCTTTGATTCGAAGATGAGCTTGTTCAAGGGGAAGGTCCTAGCCACATTTGAGGACGGCATAACAATCAATCGATGGCCGTGTTTTCAAGTAAGCACACCATTCCATTCCGGCATGAGCGGCGGGGCAGTAATCTCAGTCAACTCTGATGGGCGGCTTGCTTTGTGTGGAGTAATTTCCAGTGACATTTCTCGTAGCGATGCCAACAAAGAACACGGTAGCGGTGAACACGCAATCTCATCGAAGATCTACCCCATGCTTGGTATGAATTTCGGGGAGAAGATCACATACAGCTATAATGAAAACGGAACATTGGTGACTGAAGAGAAGGGGAACTTGTTTGACTTCCTAGATGGCGTCGCAGTGGTTGATATCGACAACGCACAAGATCATCTTCAGTTCGCTATCGGTGACGATGGCCTCCTTAGATACGAATGGCGCAATGAATGAAGACCAGCGGATGAACCTGACACACCGGGCAACCAACCTTCCAGGCGGCAATGATCTGGCTAGCATATCGCACATTTTGGTGATGTAATCAGATCTCAGACACGACGTTAAAGGCATAGTATAGCCGGTAAGCGGAGCAACAATTTATGCGATATTTCTTATCATGCATGCTGGTCCCACTGACGTTGATCGTACAGACGTCTGCAGTCTTTGGCGAGCTAAGGATATTCATCGAGCCTAAGCCAGACCCGAACAAATCATTCGCAGAAAACCAGCAAGAAGCGGTTAAGAAAAAACTCCATAGTGAGTACTTCTACGGAATAAAATTCATCTCCGTTGCATCGAGTAAGAAAGGCATAAACTACGTTTCGGTATGTTCACCAGGACATAAGACACGTTTGTACCTAGTCATCACGCCGGAATTCAAGATTACAAAGCGGTTATCGAGCAAATTGATTTGCAATGATCCTCTTCCTAAGAGTTGGGACTTAAACAAGGTAAAGTCGGCTCGCAAATCCAACGAACGCGAGACCCTCACAACCAAGACAATCGATAGGAAACTCTTGCCCCGCAAACAACGGGCAACTGAGACTAAGTCTGCAGCACTCGAAACAAAACCACGTGCCGTGACACGGCGCGACCGCATTGCACTCGTAATTGCAAATCAAGATTACAAGGCAGCTGTTGGTCGGCTAGTAAACCCGCTAAACGATGCCCGTATTGTAGGCGATGCGCTTCGCAAGATCGGCTTTCAGGTTATGCGAACGGTCAAAAATGCAACTCGCTCCGACATCATGTTGGCACTCGATAAATATGCATTCCTGCTCAATAGGGCTGGTCCAGATGCAGTTGGATTTGTGTACTACAGTGGCCATGGGCTTGCTTCGAAAGGCTCAAACTATCTTGTTCCAATTGATATTGAAAAGCCAACGACACGCTTACTCAGAGCAAAGGGGATAAAGCAGTCTGAAGTGCTAACGCTGCTGAAAACTGAGGCACCGCAGGCCGCTCATTACTTGGTGATCGACGCATGCCGGAACGAATTGCGAGGCAGTCGTGGCGGCAAGGGCTTCGTTCCGGTCACACACCAGTCGGGCGCATTGATTGCATTTGCTACTGCACCGGGCGAAACGGCATCCGACATCGGTGACGGCAGCGGGCCATACGCAAAGGCATTGGCTGCGGAGTTGGTGAAGCCCGGAGTTTCAGATCTTCTAATGTTCCACAATGTCCGAATTGCAGTCAGCAGGGCTACCGAGGGTGATCAGGTTCCTTGGACTCTCGACGGAATACAGAGGCAGAAGCGCCTAGAGTTTGGGACACCGAGGCGGAACTAATTTGTTAGAGCTTCGGCATAAACTCACAGATGAGCAGCAACGGACCACTGCCTAATCGAATGAACTTCACGCATAAAGCAACGGGACTTCCAGGCGGCAGCCCTGAGACGGACCGCACGATATGTTACGATGGCATGACCATTGCTCGCACGTTCCAGATTGAAGGCGGTCAGAACGATGGCCGTTGGTCTTGGTTGGGTTATTGGTCGCCTGCCGAATTCGGCATGGTTGACAACCTCGAAACAGCTTTAGCAGCGATCAAGTCTTCGGTGAGCCACGAGAAGCTGACGAGTTTGCCGCCGAAGCATCGGGAGAGCCGGCTGCGTCTTTAGGGCCTTCATCTTCAAGACCACGACGTTCCTCCACCTCGAATGGGAGAATGGATGCATCGTTATCATAACGCCATAATCCGAGTCCGGAACGTCCATGCTCGCGCAAAAGAATGGGAACAGAAGGACCGAAGTTACTAGTTACAATCTGAGTGTTTGAAAACTGAAACCACAGCAAATAAATGGACGAAGGACTCAAACCTATAAGTTGTCCGCGCTCAAAGGCAGAGTCTCTCACAAAGGGATTCTCTGTGAAGCTCGAGTCTCGAAACCTAGAGTCTGTGAAGTCAGTTTCTGTACAGGAAAAGACATTGAACTTTGATCTGGCATCACTGAACCTATTGACGGTTGAGCTAAACAACCTCAAGCTCAACTGACAATCGCTGAGGACCAGCCTTGAAACCGTACTAGAGTGAATTCGGAGACTGTCTATTCGACATCGGTTGAAGCTAACTACATCCAAGTTGACCCCTACCAATATCAGTTCCCACAAGCGCAAATCACGCAGCTCCGCTCGCCTTAGAACCATACCCCGCAAATCGGGGGACCAATTTCTCGCCCGCGATTCAATCGCTTCAGCTTCCGGCACTATCGAACGTATCATACAAAGGCGCTCAAATGCCGTTGACACGAGGTCATCATCGATGCCCCGAGCCTCGTCGAGATTAATTGCTGGAAGTCCAGCTTGTTTCAACCTGGAAGATTCTTCACGGATGAACGCACTCAGGATATCCAAACCTACTATGTAGAATTCATTTGGGTCTGACTGAATGACATCGCTCAACAGGTAAATACCGGAAAAGCGAGCGCTCTTTTTTTCTTCCGCCAACAACTTGGCAGCATCGTTAAGCCGACCCGATAGTTCGCTTTTTTGGTCGATTATTTGACGCTCCAAGGCCAGCTTCAATTGTGCGTCAGTCTTCTCCAGCTGCCACTGAGCGACCAAAGACCTCCAGACAGCAACGACGATACCGATCACTGCAAGCACGAGCAGTCCGAGGTTCCGCACAACTCCAGATCGGCTACCATCCTTTCCACCCCAAAAGTCGAGCGTGGCCCATTGAGGATCGTACTCGGGTAGGTGGACATAGACGAACGCGCACGCGTACAGAGCCATGACAACCCGAGCTACGATCTTCTCTTGGAGCGTGAAATTGGGAGTAAACACTCGAAACTGTATCTGTGCAATTGAACGTTTTCCATCGTATCCATCCCAATTGCTACTCGCAACCCACGTCGACCAGATGGTAAACCAAGGCCAATTGGAAACTCAGTTGGTGGATGGAAACTGCGACTGATGGAAAACAAAAATGGCCCGAGTAACTTTCGGAGCGGTACACAGTTGTTGCGTCGCTACAGGATTTTGGCGGCGAAGCTTTGGAAAAAGGTTGGGAGGATGCATCGGTCACCACCCTTCCTTTGGTCAGACCTTGCAACCTTTGGACGGATGCGTTCCCTTCAAGCTATGTCTATTTGGCTGTTCGTCGTTCCAATCATGGTGAAAGCTACAGAACAAGTCGATCAACCTATCATGATCTTCGGCGCCAAATTCATTATCGAGCTTCCTTTCAGTTGGTACATTTTCTATTTCGCAGCTGTGTTCTTCACGCTAGCCAACATCATATATCAACTCCGCTGTCCTGGCCTGATCAGGCATTATTACAACTTCCGCACCTACCGAGATAGCGGACAGAGCTATCACTACTTGGTTGACTATCTTCGACATGAAGAGATGGTGGATATAGCTACTCGGACGACGCGGAATGTGAGCCGCCTCGTGAATTATGCTGGATGGCAAAGCGGCCAGTCTAGCAGCCTGCTCGGCACCACGGCATGGGATGACGACGAAATCCCGTTGGGTGAATATGTTAGCAGCGCAAGTCTTCAAGAGACTGACGAGAAAGAGTTATTCTTCTACTTGCATAGAATGCTTCAAGACTACCATCCTTATTCACGCCAAGCATGCTTGGCCTTCTATATGTTCGGGGGGGTCGGAATTGTCTGGGTGTTTGGCGAAGCCTTCTTTTTTGTGGTTCGATCTTTGCTCTAGTATCAAGGCTTGTTGCAGATCCAAGGTATGGCAAAGCTCAACCAGATTGAACACGTCACAAGCCGCCGTAGCGAGCGACATACAAGAAAGCCAGACTCGTTGGGGTTATTGCCCTGGCGAGTCCGGCTCTTTTTTGTTTGTGGTGCCTACTACCTGCTTCCGCAGTCGTGGCGTTTCAAGTGACTAGCTATTGGTTGCCACCGGTTCTTGATTCCGGTGGCAACCTGCAGTAGGTCTATTGTTGCCACCGCTTTCTAATTCCGGTGGCAACCAAAGGAGCGACACGTGAGCGACCTATCATTAGCCACCCAAACCATGTTTGCAGAACTCGCACAGCGTTGTCTGGATGCGGAGTTTGATGAACTCTATGATGAAAGGGGAAACTTCATACGGCGACGCCGTAAAGGGTACTTGTACTGGTACTATGTGCGAGACCAAGGAGGTTCGAAAAAGGAACAATACGTAGGTCCCGTCAGAGACGCCGAAATCAACGATCGAGTGAAGCAGTTCGATCGAATAAAGACTGACTTCAAACAGAGAAGAGAAATCGTCCGAGCACTGCTGGCTGCGGGGTTGCCACGGCCAGACCCCATGTCAGGGGAAGTCGTTGAAGCCTTATGGAAAGCTGGATTCTTTCGACTTCGTGGCGTGCTTGTCGGAACACTGGCATATCAGTGCTATGGTGGAATTCTAGCTCACAAATTCCCAGGCGCTTCGCTTCAAACCGGCGACGCTGATCTAGCGCAGTTCTATGACATTTCTGATTTGGTCGGGGACAGCATGCCGCCAATTCTCGATGTGTTGCATGGGGCCGACGCAAGCTTTCGCGCGGTTCCTAGCCTGCACAAAGACCGCGTCAGTCGCTTTCGTACAGATCAATCTTACTTTGTCGAGTTTCTTACGCCCAATCGAGGGTCTCAACGACATCAAGGTCAACCATCGTCAATGCCCGCGCTAGGAGGCGCTGCTGCGCAACCCATGAGATATCTTGACTATCTCATACGAGACCCGATCCGATCAGTAGTACTGCACAAGGGTGGAATTGCAGTTTTGGTTCCACAACCGGAACGTTACGCTGTTCACAAGTTGATCGTAGCGGTGGATCGAGGTAGCGATCCCGTCAAGTCGCTCAAAGATGTTGAACAGGCCCAAAACCTGATAAGGGCGTGTCTTCGACACAGAAGTTTCGAGCTGTACGAGGCATGGGTAGAGGCGTGTGAGCGAGGACCAACTTGGCGAAAGAATCTCAAACGCGGACGTGACTTAATCGACGAAACATTGAGAGATGACTTTATATTCAGTTTGGAAACTCACGGCTGGGACGAGAAGAAAATGGCACTAAGACAGCCGAAAAAGAGAACAGCTCAAGTGTCATCCAAGCCTGCCAAGAGGAAGTCAAAGCCAAAGCGGTGATGCCTCCCTTCACTGATGTCACCACGGCGTCTGGATGTTTGAGGGCGGCTTGTTCCACGAGATTGCAGAGGGTTACGAATGATGACAGAAACACAGAAGACACCACTTGTGGTTCATGTTGATTGGAACGGCAACACCGGCCTATGGGAAGTTGAATTCGATAACATCGATGACGACAGCAACGTTCCGCGATTTTGGTCAGAGACGGATACGATCGGCGACGAAGGGATAACCGCACTGGAGAGTATGGGTGTCACGGTCATTCGCAAGTACGCTAGTTCCGGTGGCGACGCAAAGCTCGCTCAGACTGAATTTTCGATGGTGTTTGCCGATCGCAATGAGGACAGCGGTGATCCTTGGTATTGGTGCGACACGCAGGGTTTGTGCGTTGATGTTGAGCACCACACACTAGAGTTTCACACAATCACGAGCAGCGACCCGATGATGGGTCCGACGTCTGCGCCGTTTCCATCTATTGAGTTAGAAATCGATTTTCGGTCGGCTGCTGAAGCTGAGTCGTTTGCAGCGATTGTCGAAGATGTTGTGAGCGGCGGTGATGGTGGCGAGTGTTTGGTTCACGGTGGGCACATCGACGTCGTATCTTCGACTTGCGAGCATGGTGTTTATTTGGAGATTGCGACTCACGGTGTTACTTGGCCAGCTGTATTTTCGAAGTCTATGGCGGCTGCGTTTTCTTCGGATTTGCGGACGATGGCGGCGCGGATGGCCGATAATGTCGTCGCGTTCAAGGACAATGAATCGGGCTGAAGCGTTAGAGGCGCGGGGCAAGAGTAAAAAGACATGATCAAGCACAAAGGTTTTCACAGGCTAGGCGTCATCTTGGCGATCATTCCGGTATTGATTGCAGTTTTTGTTCTTCTGGCAGTACCGGAGTCGCATGAGAAATGGCTTGGCGTTGTTTTGGTCACTCTTGTGATCAGTGGCTTGCTTTATGGCATGTGCGGGGCTGCAGGCTGGATCGTTGCAGGGTTTCGGCAAGGCAGGGGCTGATTAAATCCAGATGAACTATTACACCACCTTGCTAGCGCTTGCCACACCCTGTTAACCGCTGATCGGCTACCACAACCGCCCTCAGAGAAACTCAATCTCAAACCAAGGCGTCTTTGATTTCCTGCTTCCGCCATCTGATACGCACTCCGGGGCAAGTTGCTTCGGGGTGCGTTTTAACGATGGCGTGACGCAATGCGGTTGGCCTGAAGCGGAGTTGTTTAAACGCATTGGGGCCATTGAGGGATCGCTTGACGATTCCGTACTGCTCAAGTTTGAGCACTGCGCGTCTGATCACAAAGTCGGTTGGCTTTCGCTGAATGTCGCCGTCTTCATATGCTCGGTTAATAATGTGCTTCCAGCTGAGATCTTTTGTGCCTTTGAGATAGCAGTGTTTGATTACCAGCCGTTCCCATTTGCCCAGTCGAACCATACCTGATCCGTCGAAGAGATCGAACAAGTCGAGGCGTTGTTGCTCGATTGACTTGGCGGTCTTTTGTGTGAGCCGTGCTTTCCTGATCAGGTCGAAGACGGATTCGGTCGCTTCAGCGCGGCGTTGCGCTTGGCTTTGGTTGGCGGGATCATCGAAGCGGATGCAGGTTTGAATGGACTGATCCAGGTCGCGTTGTTCTTGTTCGGTGAGATTGTTGATTATTCCGGTTGACTTTAATTGAGCGTGTCGGTGCTTGAGGCATGGGACACACGCGCATCCTTCGTCATGCAAACTCTTTTCCGAATCGATAAGGATGATCATGGGCACTCTATACGATACGTTTTGTGCAAAAATTACATTATTATTCGACTTTTTTCAAGTGGTGCCAAAACTTTTCAACATGTTGAATGTTCCCATTTTATATGGCATTTTCGCGAATGAATTCGCGGCAAGGGGGTTCCGGACAAAAAAAATGTCCGGAAATACGTTGTGAAATTCCGGGATTTCAAATATTATCTGTCACTATCGGAAGAGTTTTATGGCCCGCGCAGGAAACTGCAGCGGGTTTTTGTCGTTCTGGGGGGGTGAAATGAAACAGACCAAGACCGAAAAGTTCGACAAACAAGAGTTTGTAACGCGCCCAGATCTGGCGCGTCACTTGGGTTTGTCGGTCAAAACATTGAAGCGATACGTGGACGACGGCGTTCTGCCGGAACCGTCACACCTGAATTCACGAGTCGTCGGATGGGACGCGTGGGTCGTTCAAGATCTGCTGAATTGAGTTTGCCAAACCATTGAGTTGGTGCCCTGGCAATGCGTGACGTTTTGTTCAAGTTGGCGCCACGCTATTAACGGGCGATGCAGTTTTGCCGTTCTCCGGCTAATCCCTGACTGCGTCGCCCGCATTTTAATCTGAATAGGTGCTTCGGCACCTTGTCGGCTTGGCCCAGTTGGGTGCGGCTGGGTCATTGGCGGGCGCTCTGCGCCATGTGGAGCGTTCGCCTATTGGGTTCCGACCAGACAACTTACCTCAAACAGTGGCTTCATAGCTGTTTAGAGGGTCCAGATTGCCTGTGGTCTTATTAGAGACACGACATAGAAGGGAAAGCATTGCACGATGAGGAGCGCGTGTCCGCTTCTAGGGTAGCTTCTGCCGCGATATACTCGGTTTGTGTTTGGCGGCTTGTGACCCAAAGCAGACGGCTCTCGACCCGCGCGAGACTCTAGGAAAACGCGATCCAACGGCCTACAATAATAATGCAAGGCCATAGCGTGAGTGATGCTACAGCAGTAATGCGATTTACGGCAGTTGATCTCACTGTCCGCAAGAGCAAAGCATTAACGCCAGCAACCAGAATCAAGCCGAGCTTGATTAGAAAAATCTCTTTTTCCAGATAGCGCGAAAGCTGAACCGTGGCGAGGAGGGCACCACTTGTTGCTGCTAATCCGAATCCGGCAATTGCGAAACGTACAAGAACATCGACGGCATCGCGGATAGCACCGTGTAGGAGCCGTAGGACGGCTAAATCAGCAGGTATGATCGCGCCAACGAGTATCGCGATCCCGAGAATGTGAAGCGCTGAAAGCATCGGATAGACGCCAGGCGTCAGCGCGATGAAGCGGGCAAGTGATGTGTGCTCCACCCAGGCAACGTCCATGCAACTGGCTCACGACTGCTGGCAATCAAAAACCATGTACGACATTCGGCGCTCGCGCGAGATCACTTTGCCGGACGCGCTCCGAATCCATTGACTTCGCAGCTGTTTCGGTGGCTGACAGTTTTCAAGTGCGATGATTGAAACGCGATCACCGACGCGGATGCTGTCGTACATTCTGTAGAAAGTACCGACTGGCGGGAACTCAACGTCAACGATTCTGCCCTCATCAGCTTTGCGCGCGACCGGCATCACCGACAGTCCGTGGGGCAATTTGGTTGGCGGGGCGGACACTGCGCCCCCGCTGACCGCAATAGACAAAACAGGATGGGGCGGTGCAAACGTTGCACGTTTCACTTCACCCTCGATCCAAAGTGGCGCGCCGAGGTTATACCGGCCTGAGAAACCATGGTGTGCATTCGACCCGGACGACCGGGTCGCAAACCATCCACCGATCGCGAGTGTGACCAGTTGCCGTCGCGAGATGTCCAAGTAGTGCACACTATTTCTCCTCGTAACAGCGCCGCGAAATCTGAACTGCCACTAATCAGAAAGCAGATCCTCGCGGCGTTTCTTGATCGCCTCAATAAATGCTGGCGCATCGATGTTAGCGATTGGAATGCGTCCGACTTTGGGGCGGCTAAACCTGATCCAATCGACACGTGCTATCAGGTCCGCGTTGTTTTTCGGAGCTCCTTTTGTGTTGTAGGTTTTGAAGTCGGGATAGGTCGGTCTGACGGATGCATAATCGGCGTAGGCCGTCAGCCCGACATTTAAGATCTGTGGCAGGTCGGGCCGGATCAGCTGTTCGATAACTTCCCAGTCCCCCTCGTCCTTCTTGGCGAGCAGTGTAAACAGTTCGCCGATACGGGCAATTCTCAAGTTTACAAACCCTGTTGGCGACGGACGGATCATGAGCGTTGAGAGCGAGTTTGTAGTGGACTTAATTTCATACTGAGGCTGCCCCGCCGGTGCCGCCGTGCCGATAGAGAAGAACAGCCAGTTTTCCTGACCGACGCGCCAAGTGCTGGCACTGATGTCACGTGGTGCGCGAACGAACAAACCGGCGAGCGAGAATGGCGTTTGAGGTAGTGCCGCCTTCGTGCCTGTCACTTCAATTCGTGTG
Organism: Hyphomicrobiaceae bacterium; assembly: GCA_965247245.1. Taxonomy (GTDB): domain Bacteria; phylum Pseudomonadota; class Alphaproteobacteria; order Rhizobiales; family Hyphomicrobiaceae; genus Tectiglobus. The sequence continues at coordinate 1,878,537 of CBDFGV010000003.1, forward strand.
GTAACAACAAAGTCGCCGTCGACACGCTTGTAGAGGTGGCCGGCCTGGTTGTCTTCGAACCAACCGGAAGAAACCGGCTCGAGAACGAGGTGCCCATTTTCAACACGTGGGGGCTTCCATTTCGGCGAAAACCCTTCCGGCGCATGTTCTGACCAAGCATTTAGATCAGCGACTGATCCAAACTCCGTGGATAGTTTCGCGATGTCATCAGCCCAGGCGGCCGTTGAGACAGAGAGAGCAGAGAGCGCTGTGATGAGGAAAATTCTCATGGTGAAGCCTTGTCCGTAGGTGGGGGAGCCAGAATTCCACAGTGTTAAGATTGCTGTGAGGTTCAACACTCCGGCGTTGCGTGACGAACTTTGGTATGGCCTCGCACCCTGATATCGTCTATGCCGCTGCGTGATAAATTTGATAACCGTGGATTATCAAAATGGTTGCGCTCCAGGACTATGAGGCTGTCATCGCGCTCGCTGAGGAGCGCCATTTCGCCAGGGCTGCTAGACGCCTCGGTGTCTCTCAACCGGCACTGACATCGCGTCTTCGCAGGCTCGAAGACCAACTTGAATACCGCTTGTTTGAACGCTCAAGGAGCGGGGTCGAGCCGACCGAGGCCGGCATGGCATTTTGCGAAGCCGCGCAGCGGGTCGTCGATGCGTCCGCAGAGGCGATCGATGCGCTCCACGCCGTAGCATCAGGTTTTGGGCTCACGCTTAGACTTGGCATGACACAACTGGCCGCACATCAGGCTGTCATACCCGTGTTGAAGCGATTTCGTGCCACACATCCCCAAGCGAGAATCAAACTGAACGAAGGGACGACCTGGTCGCTTGAGCGGGACGTCGAAAAGGGCAACATCGACGCAGCATTCCTCCATCCTCCGTTGCATGCCCCCGGGCTATCGCAGCGGGTGCTCGCGCGAACCAACGTCGTGCTAGCCAATCTGTCTGACCAAGCACACGCACCACTGATCGCGTACCCGCGCTTCGAGGCTCCCGTCATGATGGGTCAGGTCGAAGGCGCACTGGCTCAGCACGACGCCAATGTTAGCAGCCCTGGCGAAAACCCGATTGGCGTTTCTGAGGGGAACACTGCGATTGCTTGTTTGAGCCTATCCGCGGCCGGTTATGGAACTGCACTGGTCACCGAAGACCTTCCGGATTTCGGTTTCAATGTGACCGCGGCCAGAACGAAAGAGGCATTGTTCGAACTGGAAACGTCGGTCGCGTGGCGCAAACTGGATCGGCGCCCGGTCATCAAAAGCCTGCTCGATTGCTGCGACGCGGTCGTCGGTGATTAACGAATGTCCGCGCCTGGCCCAACTCGGTAAGGTCCAGTGTGTGCATATCGAGTCCGTAGTTGGGAGCATAGCGACTTAGATTACTTTCGCAAACGCGCAGTCTTGCGGGGCCGATGACAGATCAGATCGCGGTTTACAGCCGACGTGACCAACAACATACCCCGCGCCTCGTTTCGCATTGAGCGAACCTACCGGCGTGCACCTAATTCCATTTTCCACGGGAAGGCCAGACACGGTCTGAGGCTTTGAGCCGAGTCAGGCACTTGATTTAGTGAGGCGTTGCGCATCGCAGCGATTGATGAATGTTGACCTTTGAGCGGGCAACCGCATTGCTATTTTATAATCCGATTTCAGGAACCTTGACTTGGCGACATTCAGAACGCCGATCGCGGCGCCACGCTGCCAATCAAGCCGGTTGGATCGCACCGAACGGATATCGATACATCTGTGTTGACGGTGAGCGCTATCTCGCGCACCGCGTTGCTTGGCTGATGTATTATGGCCGTTGGCCGTGTGGTGACATTGACCATGCGAACCGCAACCGCTTGGACAACTGCATTATCAATCTGCGCGAAGCCGACGCGACGTCGTCCGCATACAACAGGCTCTCAACGCGCAAGAGTAGTGGCGGGTTTAAGGGCGTTCGATTCATCCGCTCGTCCGGTCGCTATCGCGCGACCATCCAGGCAGGCAAAAAATACCATCATCTCGGTTGTTTCTCTGATCCACATCAGGCCGCTGCAACCTATGCTGCCGCTGCCGAGATATTGCACGGCGATTTTGCCTGTCACGACTTCCAGGACGCAGCAGCTATCGCTGCTGCGAAACCAGCAATGAAGACAAAATTGGGGGGCTGCCATGCCTGACGTAAAAGAGCTGCAGGATCAAATCGCAGCGCTACAGGAACGCAACAAGACGCTTGAATCCGCATATCTGAAATCTGAGGCGCGCCACGTTGCGCAAGAGGTTTCGAGCGACGCGGATCTAACCATGCCACTCATCGCAGACCTTGGCGAAGTTTCACATTTGGGCAAAGGCCGCGTTGCAGTTGTGGCACGCAGTACGGGAACGTCGCTGCTTGATCATGCACGCAGTGAGGCGGTGCAATCACGACTCGGCCAATTCGCCAAAACAGAAACGAAGAACAAAGACGAGACGGACGACACACCGGACACACGACCAGAAAGGCCGGGTGACTGGTCCGACATGACGCCGAGTCAAAAACGCGATTTCGTCAAGCGCGCCACAGAATACCGGCTGAAGCAGCAGGGGCGAATGTAATGCGGGACACGTTCGACGGATACGATCGCGACGGTTGGCTCGCAGATCAGGACGACTTCGCCCCGGATCAGCTGGATTGCCACGTAGAGCGAGCCATTACTGAGTTTGAATCGGCAACCGAAGGCATGCGGAACGCAACAGCGCGTATGGAATCATTCATGAACCATCTGGCGCTACAGGACGATGAAACCTTGTCCGGGCTCCACGTCAAGATTGCCAGTCTTGAGAGCCGGGTTGCTTCCCTTTCGATAACCAAAGACTGCGCGTTTGGGTTTGCGCTTTGCGCACTCATCATCACGCTGTTGATTTAAGCGAGTTTGTACCATGTCTCAGTTAGTACCAGTTCCAGAGCGGAACATCAGGCGCCCCGGTGCTGTATCCGCAGCAAAGGTCGCGGTTGATCGCGAAAAAGCACGGGCAAAGACAGCCCAGGCCACGGCAGCGGCAGAAAAAGCACGCGCAGAGGCCGAAGCCATTCGCGCCAGAGCGGCAGCGGCCAAGGCACGCGCCGATCGCGAAGCCGAGACCGAGCGCAGCCGAGAAAAAGAGCGTGCGTTTAAACGGCAGCAGAAGGCCAAGAACGAACAAGAGGCACGGGAGCGGCGCAAACGTGACGAACAGCTCCGCAATGCTGCGTTACAGATCGGCGTTGCGACTGGCGGTCTCGCTGCGGGTTCCATCGGTGGATCACTGATCGGCAAAAAGATCGCTTCGGGTTCCGAGACGTTTCAAAAGAACCGCGTTGCATCAATTGCCGCCGCAGCCGATGAGGCGCGGAAAGAGCAAAAAGCCCTGAACAAGTCCATGGCGAGCCGCGCACGTGTCAAAGTTCGTGCGATTCAGGCACAAGACAGACTGAAAGAACTTGGCAAAACTCCAACAAGCTTAACCGCTCGTCCTACGCTGGCCGGTGTTGCCGGTGGAGCCGTGTTTTTAGCTGGTGGCGCTGTCACGATTTCCAGCGCGTTGCAAAAAGAGGCTGGTAGCGGCGCGCAGTTATTAGGTCTTGGTGCAGGTGTCGCGGAAACGGCGCTTGGCGTGAAGATCGCAGCGAGCACCGCACAGGCCGTTCTGACAAGTCCAGTCAAAGAGGCTGCAAAGGACGTTGCCGAACTGCGGGCTGCCAAGGCAACCGCATCGCGCAATCTTGCGGGCAACACCGTTGGCAAGGCATCGCGCGCCGCCACATCCAAAGGCGGACTCAGTCTGTTGCGGATCGTTGGAAAAGGTGTCGGAGCCGTTGCACAGCGCACGGTATTGCCCTTGACGGTTACTGCGGCGGGTGTCGCTGCTTTCTCATCATCGGCGCAGGCCGGTGACACGTTGGCAGAGTCAACAGGCAAAGCAGCCGTGGCCGCAACCGATGCCGTCACAATGGGCGCGTTCTCACTACTGACAAGCCCGTCAGCGGGTCGTGGCACGCTCCGCGGCAACCGGAAACCAGGCGCAGGCAATGCGGCACTTGATGAGCAGCGACGCTTGTTCATTGCGCGCCAGCAATTGGCGAAGCGTCGTCCGTCTGCCGTACCGACTGTGAAGGCTACACGCGACGCGGATTCCGCGATTGATGCGCGACTCGCAGCTCGTGCCCAGCGCGATCGATTGAAGTCGCCGGACAACAAACAAGATCGTCAGAACTACACGAGACTTGATGGTGAAGTGGTCCAGCTGACATCTCGACAAGCTCGTGCCGCACGTCGTCGTCGAGCACGCAGCTGATGATGTTTGCCAAAGCAAATCAGGTCGGACCGGCAAGCCCGTCGTTCCGACTTCACGGCGATAGGAGCCATCGCGAGAGCGCATACAAAAGGGAAGTTGAACAGCAGGCTATTCCCGAAGATGCGAAACGCGAGATTTACCTACGAAAGATGCAATCGGCGGCTGAATCAGAATTGGCGGTTGCGGGGCGATCAGTCGTAGCGCGAGAACTAGCAACGCGCGCTGCAGCGGCATCCGGTGAGCGCAAGTCAGAAGCGAACGAACGGCCAAACCTGAAAATCTCTCACACCAAGACAAACGGTGATGTTTCGCTGTTGACCAGAAAACAATCAGAAGCCGCCTTGAAGCGAAGGAAGTAGCCAATGCCCGAATTTGCTCCACGCAAGGGCCTTCACGGTCGGCCACGACCAAAACCAAAACCAGATTGATGCGGCGGGGCGATCCTCCAACCGCGGGGGATTGCTGAATGAATTTTCCAAAATCACCGACGACATACACAGGGCATTTAAACGCTCTGAGAAGCGAGTTTGCCTTGTTGGCCCGCTTGTCAAAACAGAGGGCGGCTATGCCTGCCATGTTGCAGTTGACGACGAAGGCGAACCGGGCCGGGTTCTTACCTTTCATTCTCCCGGTGCGCGCGCCAATGCCGTGGCGATTCACAGGCAAATAAATCACGACTGTGCGCGACGCTGGGCGACGACACGCGAGTTTTTGTGCGGCATCAGCTTTTCCGAAGCGCTGCATGCGCGATGGCCGAATGCTCGAACCGAAAACATTCGGGCCGCTTGGCGCGAAACGGTCAAAGAGTGCGCGTGATTGGTTGCACGACTATACCGGTAATCACGAATAAGAACAGCCGCGCCAAATCATAGGCAGCGGCAAACGAGCCGCTAGGCCAACCGTCAGTTGGCAAAGGCGGTGCCCGGTGATGGCGGGCAGGCTTCGGCCCGTCATCACCACCCTTTGTTCTTTGTTATCCGCGCGCCGAGTTTGGTTCCCCCTTTCGCGGCGCTGCGTTGCGGCTGTCGGGGCGCGCATCCCGACAGCCGCAGAAATCACACCAGTTTTATGCGCCGCCAGACTGCGGCGCGCGTTGAGCAGCCGAGCGCCCCCAACGCTCGGCGCTTCAAGTAAGGATTAAGCCAGTGGCTGGATATTCAGTTTCGTACATTTACAGATTTGTTGTGCAGGGACAGCAGGCCGTTCGCCAAGCCGCAAGATCACAACGCGACGTTGCAAACTCTTCTGTGCAAGCCGCTCGCGGTTTGAGATCTGCCGAACGTTCAACGCGCGCTGCTGGGAACGCTGCCGATCGCGCTGCGTCTCAGTACCAAAAGCTTGTGCACCGCATGCGGGCAACCCGCACGATCAGTCGCGGGCTTGGTGGCATGGGTGGTGCCGGTCTGGTTGGTGGCTTCGGCACTGCCATGGGTATGGGTTCCGTCATTCGCGAGATCCATTCGCAGCAAAAAGCCATGAACATGATCCGCGCGAATATGCAGGGGTTCAGCAAAGAGCAATACGAGTCCGTTCGCCAAAACATCATGGGCGTTGCAAAAGATACACCTTTCATGTTTGGGCAGACAGCGGGCGCGGCGCTAGAACTTGCGCGCATGGGTTACACACCGGAACAGCTCAACCAGCTTCTGAGACCGGGCGTTTCCCTTGGAGGCGCAGCCGCGATCGATCCGGGCAAGGCGGTCGACATTTTGACCAATGCGATGGCCGCGCTCGAAATCCCGCTTTCGAAGACGTCGCAAACTGCTGACTTGTTGACCCAAGCATTCACCAACTCAAACCAAGACTTGCTGCAATTGCGCGAGGCATTGAAGTTTGCGCAACCGACCATGGCCGGAACCGGGCACCAGCTCAACGAAACGCTTGGCCTGTTTATGCTTCTCTCAAAGCGCGGGTTGAAAGGCGGCATTGCTGGCACAACCTATGCCCGGATGATGGAAGCGTTCGACAAGTCAAGCGGCACGTCTGCCAAGGCGTTTGCGAAGCTTGGATTGAACCGAGACGAGTTCTTCACTGCCGACGGAAAGAACATCGGACTGGCGGCGATCATCAAGAAACTGAACGATGCCAAGGACCGAGTCGGCCTGAAGGCGTTCAAGGAAAGCGCATACACAATTTTTGGCGCGCGTGCCAATCGCGGCGTCAAGTTGTTGCTCGACAATCTCGACGTTTACCAGAAACAGCTGAAGATCCTGGAGAAGAGTCACGGCGCGACGTGGCGATCTATGGAAGAGCAAATGCGCGGCTTGCCGGGTGCTTGGAACAAGCTGAAAGCTGCCTATTCGCGCGCAGTTGGCAAGCTTGATGAGTCTGGATTTACAAAAGATCTAATTGCGATCACTAACAAGGTGCGCGAACTGGTCAACGCCTTTGCCAGCCTTGATCCGGCAACCATTCGGATGATTGGCCGTGCCGGTCTCTTGGTGTCAGCGTTGTCTGCAGTTCTGCTCCCGCTCGGCATCTTTGCTTTGGCGGTGCGATCACTTATTCCGGTCGCGATTGCTGCCGGTGGTGCACTTGGATTCTTGGCCAGAGCTGCAGCCTTGCCGTTCTTTGCGGGACTTGGTGCCGCTGCGGGATACATCACGCGACTCGTTGCTGCCTTTGTCGGGTTCGGTCCGGCTGCGACTGGCTTCCTTGCCGTCATGGCGCGCGTTGTTGCGGGCATGACCGGCATAGGTGTTGCCATTGCGGCTTGGCGCGAAATCAAAGCGTTTCTGTCCGGGTTCTTTTCCGGGCTGTCGACGGGTTGGGAAGGTTCCGACCTGCAACAAATGCTGACTTGGATCACTGAGAAAGCGAATGCGGCGCGCGAAGCTTTACAGAGCTTCACCGGGATCGAGTTATCACTTCCAAGCCTGGAGACGTTCAAGAAGTGGGGCAAGAGCGTTTCCGACTATGTGCTCAACCCGCTGAAGAAAATCCGTGAAGCGTTTGACTTGCTCGCAAACAGTACGGTTGGGCGTGCACTAGGTCTTGCGCCAGCTGTCACACCATCAGCCGCAGATGCTGCAACCGCAGCTAATGCAGCCAAGACGGCAGGTAAGGTCAAGATGCCTCGTGTTAGCCCGGAATACTACCAAGGCGACATGGGCGACAAACAAGGCAAGCGCTATGGGCCGACATCTTCGAAGGGAGCAGTTGGTCCGTCCGCACCAGCAGTTGATATCCGAGCGCATCACAAAGTTGATACGCAAATCAACGGCATTCCTCAAACGATCGCGTTGACCTTGGATGCCACCGGGTTTGCGCAGAAGATTTTGAGCGTCACCAAAAACCAGAGCGTCAAGAGCCATTCTTCGCAGGGCCAAAACATGCCCTCGTTGGGTGGCAGCGCTCAAGATTCATTCACTTAATTTGAGGGCAGCAGATGTCAGAGAACATCAGCTTTGACTTTGAGTACACCTACACCGCGCCAGATGGAACAGAGCGGACCGCTGACGCGGTTTCTGTTCATCTGCCTGCTAGACACTCGCGATTGCATCGGGCGACGTGTGCCACGATCCTAGACGCTAGTCACCGCATGGTGCCAAGCGTGATGGATACGCAAAAAATGTTGGAGCTTATCGCCAGCGACGGAAAGCAAGGTTTGGTTGAGGACGGAAACCCTATCGAGGTTCTGGAAGCGGGCCTTGAACCGTCCGAGGTCGCAACGTTCAAAGCAAATGTGCTGCAAGCGATGATGCGCACGAAAGGCGTTTTGCGAGCCGGTAGCGATGGCGACGACATCGGCGCGGCTGGCTTTCGCAGTATTCGCGAGAACGGCGGCGACGACGCGATCGAGAAAGTGTTTCTGGCTTACTTGCACATGTTCACGCCTTTTGAAATCCGAGGGGTCGCCGATGCCTGATAGTTTTGACAAGCCTTGGAACTGGTCGCCGTTGGAAGAGCGGCCACGTCGCGCGATTGATCCACAAGACGAGATCAGAGCACGCAAGGCGGCCATTGGTCAAAAGTTCCGCGACACCTTCCGGCAACCGCGACCGCAGATCGATCGCATCGACGACGACAAGACAAGATAAACATTCTTGTCTGGCAATCGCCTGAGCAGCCGCCGCGTGGGGTGCCATTGATCGCGCAGGCAACAGCGACTTAACGCGATAAGCAGAAGTTCCAAAGGTGACCGCAATAGCAAGCATGCCCCGCTGTGTCGTAAGAATATGCTTGCACGAATCAGCAAGCATTAGTAGCTGCTCTATGAAGCAAGCATGGAGTGGTGCGGATGACCTCCGAGGAAAACTTTCAAAGTCGCGGCGGAAAAGCGAGAGCTTCCAAGCTAACCAAGGAAGAGCGGCGAGTTATTGCACAGCAGGCCGCCGAAGCACGATGGAACAGGATCAAAGATCCGTCGCGACTGCCGGAAGCTGAGAGCGATGGTACTCTGAACATTGGAGACGTGGCGCTTGAGGTCTATCGGCTCGACGACAACCGCCGCGTCCTCAGTAAACGAGCAATGGCTCATGCACTGGGACTCAAGTCCGAGGGTGGCAACGCATTTATGCGGACGATGTCCCGGAAAGGGGTACGATCCGTTTTTGGTGAAAAACTCATCAAAATCATTGAAAACCCCATACATTTCAAGCCGTTGGCAGGGGATTTAGCAGACGGCTACGAAGCTGAGAGTCTGATAGAGGTTTGCGATGCACTGATAGAGGCAAGAAACCAGGACAAGCTACATCCGTCTCAACACTTCTTGGCGCGCCAAGCAGAGATGATACTGCGCGCAACAGCAAAAGTTGGCATCATCGCGCTGGTAGATGAAGCGGTTGGTTATGTTGACAAGCGCAAGGATGAGTATCGACAGCTCTTTGATCAATTCATCCGCAAAGAATTCAGACAATGGGACAAGGAGTTCCCCGATAAGTTTTTTGACATGCTCTATCGGCTGTACGGGCTTAAGAGACAGTATCCTGATACGTCGCGCCATCCGCAGTTCTTCGGCCACTTCATACGTAAGTTCATCTACTACCCGCTAGCCCACAGCAACGGTGCTATTCTCGAAAAACTGGAAGAGAGGAACCCTGTCGTTTACGCAAGTGGTGGTCGTCGGTACAAGTTCTTCCAATATCTGACTGATGAGATTGGAATGAATGCCTTTCGCCAACATCTTTGGCAGACAATTGGTATCGGCGAGTCGTCCAGGGATCGTCGCGGATTTGAGAGCAGTTTCTATCGCGCTTTTCCCGAGGCAGTACCCAGCAACCACCAGTGGGATATGCTGGACCGATTGCTCGATGACGCTGCTTGATTGATTGCCAATGACACCTGGACAAAGGAACCTAGTTTTTGGTCTTTGGCTTGGCATTGCCGTACTGCTTGTCGTCTTCTATTTCACCTCGCTCCTTAGCTCAGAGCCGGGTGAGGTCGCTCAAGCTCTCGGAAACCTCCTAGGCGCCGCTTTCGGGACTCTTGGCGCTTTTGGAGTAGCTTATTGGACGTTCAAGCGGAGCGACTTGGACAAGCTGGAGACGCGGGCCAGGGCTAACGATCTATTGCATAGTGATCTGAGAGTTGTTGGTTCCATAATCAAGTTTACGATCGCAACAGCTCAGTATGTGGATCACGAAGAACAGATCGAACCTGGATTTTTCGTCGGACTCGTTCCTGCGCCATTGGATCGATTAGAAGATCCGCGGTTCCCACTTCACCTGTTTGACGCGGAAGAAGTTAGGGATCTTGAGTACTTGGCTCTTGTGATATCCGTGTATCGATCTCGCTTGCTTAAGTTCGAACAGGTCGAAGCGTCGGAACGCTCTAATGCACTTCGACCAATTTGGACACAGCTTGATCACCTGCGCGTGCAGACAGCACATAAAATGCGAATGCTGAGTCCGAACAAAAGCACCATCTTTGCTGCTCAATTGGAGGCTTTTAAGGTCCATGATTGGGTGCCGAGCCGGAACCCAAATAGCCACCCTGATCCCGATGGCTTTATGAAACTGCTCAATGATGTAAACCGAGCGCGACCAGAGGAATCAAATGCGCGATAACCTTTCTTGTCTGGCACAGTGACCCCAGTTTCCCGACAGTAGCATTGGCTCCCTAGTTCCGCTCGCATGGTTTTTTGCTGTTCGTGGGCGCCCTGATTGATGATGAAGCCCTTAGTCACGGCACCCGGACTAAGGCTGAAGCCTCTTCAAGCTCTGCCATTCGGCACAATCCAACACCAAATGTTTGAGTGATGCGTTGCGAATCTTGTCGCGGTCGCCCTCATGGCACAACGGCAGCGCAACCCTCTTGCTAAGCGAAAGTTGGGAGTTCGAACCTCTCTTTGATCACCACACAATCACAGGAAAAAACATGTCTTCATTGAATCAAGCAACCTTGATCGGTCGCCTTGGCGCTGATCCTGAAATCAGACAAGCAGGCAACGACAAGGTTGCCAACATGCGCATTGCAACGTCAGAGCGTTGGAAGGATCGCACCACTGGCGAGCCAAAAGAACGCACCGAATGGCACTCTATTGTTGTTTGGGGGAAGCTGGCGGACATTTCGGAACGCTTTCTGCGCAAAGGTTCACAAGTCTGCGTCCAGGGTCAATTGCAGACACGGAAATGGCAGGATCAGAAAGGCAACGATCGCTATTCAACAGAGGTCGTTCTGAGGGGCTTCAACAGCTCGCTTGTTATGCTTGATGCACCACAAGACCGAAACCAGAACGATAGCGACGACGACGGCGGATATGATGCCCCGCCAAAGTCGCAAGGCTCACGTTACGAAGACAAGGAAATGGAAGATCAAATCCCATTCTGATGTGTGCTGATTAAGTCATCGTCTAGCGACCTGTGAGGGCGTACCATAGTGCGCCACAACGACTCAATGTGGGTTCCGGCGGCTGCCAGCACATCGCGTCGTCCATCTCGTCAGCATCCGGCTTCGGCGGCAACAGAACTTCGACTTCAAAGCTTGTTGCTTGGTAGCCGTCTTCAAGGTGCAACGACGCCAGCTGATCCATGTCGTCAGCGTCGTTGCTGGCGATGTACTGACCGCTTGGATCAACCGCAAGATGAATGGTGACGGTCGTCTGCTCGCCATCACCGCCGCCAAACTTTGGCTGCTCTTGTTGCAGTGCTTTGAGTTGTACAACCTCACCCATCACGCGATCTCCACTTTGATTCCATGGACGACAGGATTCACACCGTCTTTGACGTTCAGACCAACGTGCTTGACCAGCTTCAACATTACAGCCGCAAACAACCGTTCGCATGCAGGCTCGCGATTCTGCTGGTCACACCATGCGATATAGGACGCGCGTAGGTCTCCAATTGTTGCCTTGCTTCGTTCCGCGGGCTTAAGGCTCGATGTTGCGAAATCGTCAATCGACTGAATTTCTCGCTGTTTGTCCGGTGCCTCTAGCCTTGGCGTGTCGACAGCGTTCAGCGTTACATCGACCGCGTGCGTTACGTCGCTTATGTGCGTTACATCACGCTCGCGCTTTACACTTCCAGACTGCGTTACATTGGACTGCAAACCATGTCCGCCCGCGTAATGCAGAAGAGATGCGCCAAGCAACAGCATGGCGATCGACATGCCGCCAGCATGTGAGAGGTCAAGCCAATGAGATGGCAGAGCAAGCCAGCTTGCAAGCGGTGAAATCGGACGCGTAGTAGGTAACGCGTCAAGCTTGCTTTTGACCGTCCTAAGTTCAGCTACGATCGCGTCACGCCTCAACTTTAGCGCGTCACGGGCTGCTGTGACTTCATTCTGTGCAACATCAGCTTGAGATTGCAGCAGCTTACGACAGTTGCTGGCACACCCTCGCTCCGAAGCCTTCAGGGCGATTGTGCTGGACGTCTTACGCTGCGCGTCAAGAGCCCGTCTTAATCGTTCAGACGTGCTTAAGGTGCTCAATTGACTCCGCAATTCTGTAACGCGCTTTTCCATGGAACGCTTTACATTGAGCTGACGCGTTACAGGAGCCGCTTGTTGCGTGCGAGTGGCGGCTAAGTGTTCTGCGGTTCGCTGGAGGTTCGTATATTCAGCAACGAGAACGCCGAGCATTAACAAAACCGAAAGCGTCGGCTTTCCCGAACGCCAAGCGTCGCCGGAAATGAACGCCGCAGCAATTGCCGCGAGGGACAAAACAATAAGCACTGGGGCAATGTCTGACGCGTATCCACCTGAATGCAACACGGCTGTGTGTGCCATGACAGCAAACACGGCAGATCCGACGATGCCAGCAACAACCTGATAGATCATTTCAAACCTTTTGACTTTGCGTACTCAGTAAGTGCCGTCTCGATTAAGGCGGCTGCCGATTTCATTTTGAGTTCTTTGGTCCATCGCATGATGGAAGCATGGAAGGCTTCAGTCGTTCGGAAGTTGACAGGTTTGTTTTTCTTCTCTGCTTCCGGCTTCGCACGCGCCTTCTCCGCTGGCGTGCGCGTTACACGTCTCTCACGTTTCTTGCGGGCTTCTCTATTGTCTTTACCAAAACAACCGGCTCGCGCGAACCTAGTAGCGCTTACGTCGAGATCATCGTCGTTCATGACTTCTTACCCCGCGCCAGTCGGATAACTTCTGCATAAAGCTCGTTGATCTCTCCTGCGGCATCAGCCCATTTCTTGCCTGAAAACTCGACGACTGATCGTCCTGCATTGCTGGCTTCGACAAATGGCACACGATGGCGGATCGGCTTCTCATAGACGGGTTCCCCGATCGACTGCATTGTTTTAATGAGATCAAGCGAAGCCTTGTCTTTCTCGGATCTGGCTTCGTTGACAACCATGATGTAACGCGCTTCCAAATCCTTACAGGCCGATACAGTGAACGAAGTCGACCGGACGTCCTGATCGGAAGCGCGAAGGGGAATCACGACCAAATCGCACGACTGCACTGCGGCTTCTGTTAGTTCGACCGAGTTGGGCGCGCCGTCGAAGAAAACGACTTCATATCCAGCCATACCGAGCTTTTCTATCGCCTCGTCTGGATCTGACTCGTTGATTGCCACATGCGGACATTCGCGATCGCGCAACTCATGCCAGCGACCAGATCCGACGTTGGGGTCAAGATCTGCTATCGCGACCAAGTTAAACTGATCATCATTGCAGGCACATGTTGCAAGGTTTGTCGTCAGCATCGTTTTGCCGACTCCACCTTTCTGATTCATTACACCTATCACAAGCGGCTTCATATTCAATCCTTTGTAACGCGCTTTTGTAAAACGCATTACATCATGCAATTATAACGCAATCAAGATAAACGCGTTACATTGTGCAAAGCGCATTACAAAGAGAAATGCTTTACATTTGGTAACTGAACTACAGGATCCGATCAAGGCTGGCTGCAGACAAAATACGCAAAATGCGTATATTTTCAGATAGTTATCAACAAATTCTAATAGAAAAACTTGCCTCGAATTCGCAAGCGAGCTAGATGCTTCGCCATGAAGATTGAGCCAGGATTCATGAAAAAAGACGCTGCAGCGCGATTTCTCGGTATCGACCGAGAGCACTTCGCTGCCTGCGTAAAACGTGGTCGCCTGCCTCGATCTTACGATTTATGTGGTGCCAAGGTCTGGTGTCGCGATGAATTAGTTGCCCAGACAAAAGGACGTATTGGCGACACAAGCAAATCAGAGGAAAATGCGGGGAATGAATTTGTTGCTCGACTCCGCAATGGCAAAGAAAAAGATCAAGCTGCCTGATTACGTTTTCGAAGTACCAAGCAAGGGCAAGCTCTACTATTATTATCAGAAGCACCGCGGGACTTCTTATGCGGGTCCGTGCATACGCATTCCCGGCGATCCAAGCACGCCAGAATGGTGGGAAGAATACCGGCGCGTCTCAAACCAGCCGCAGCCGATCGTCAATCCAAACACATTTGAGAAGCGAATTGCTGAGTGGCGCGCGAGTAAGCACTGGCGCGACAAGGTCGGTCCAGGCACTTCCAAAGACTGGATTCGATACTGCAATCGCATTGTGTCTGATTGGGGCGATCTCGATGTGCGCAATCTAGACCTTGAGGCCGTCGAAGAGTTCCACGAGTATTGGCAAGGCCACAGCGCGAATAATATGGTGCGCTGCTTGTCGTCGTTTATGTCGTGGGCCGTCAAGAAGAGGCACGCAGACAGCAATCCATGCCTGGAGCTTGATCGAGATCTGCTGAAAGACGGCAAAGGAAACAAGCCTTGGCCATGGTGGGCGGTTGAGCGCGCACGTGAGGAGCTACCGCCGTATCTGTGGTGGGCTGCAGGCTTGGCTGTCTACACTGGCATGAGGCAGTCGGACATCCTGAAGCTGCACTGGACCGATATTGACGGCAATCTAATTGAGATTGAGCCGGGCAAGACTCAGCGGTTCGACAAAGAGATCACAATCGGCATTCATGACGAGCTAAGAGCGCTGCTTGATGAGATCCCGCGCCACGATGAGACAATCTTGACGAACGATCGCGACAAGGCGCGTTGGACAAAGGACGGCTTCAAAACATCGTGGCGCAACTTTCAGCCTGCGTTCCTTAAAGAACACGGGCTGAAGTTTGCTGGCTTGCGCAACACATACATCATCACAGGCTTAGAGCTTAATGCAACCGACGCGCAAGTGAGATCAGCAACGGCGCACTCAGAAAGAATGCATAAGCACTATGCAGAGAAGATTAATCGGCGCAAGATGGCCATGGAACTTGCGCAGAAATGGAACGACAGAACAAAGTAGGATTGCAAAACCCGATTGTAAAACCGTTCGACAGGAATTATAGTTTACCAGCACAAATTGCTGATTCGAATGGATTGCCCTCGTAGCTCAACTGGATAGAGCATCGGCCTTCGAAGCCGAGGGTTGGGAGTTCGAACCTCTCCGAGGGTGCCATAACTTTCTATTACTTACTGCGAAATAGAAAATCATAATCGTCCCTTCTCGAGATGGTTTGCAGCTTAGTTTTCATGCATCAATCCTGATGCGCCTCTTCCGATAATCCGCCAGCTTTGCATTAGCGTCTCCTGCAACACGGCTAAAGCGTACAATATAGCTATTCAGTAATCCTCGACACCTGCTTCACCGAGTGACCGTTTATCGATGCCATTTCCGCTGGCTCACAGCCGCCTTCTGCCGCGCGACAGATCCGGGTCCTTTTGAGTTATTGAGTGTCACATCCGCCTTGCCAGACAAGACTCGAACTCCGCACCATTCCTTCGAAAACCAACTGCAGCCCAAAGTCGTCCACGCTCGCCAGTGAACAACAATATCGACCTTCTTAGCGCCGACTGTGTTGTACCGCAGCGCGCTGCTGGGCCTGAAACTGCAATCGCCGTCCTAGTCTCAGACTTCTGCAACGAAGCCCCATCCCACAGAGTCTAGCAAGGGGTTGCCGACCGGCAAGTTCTGGACTACGGCTAAAGAGGGCATACTGTTACAGATAGGGGAGGTCTGGTGTCAGCGAACGGGTCCGAAGTCTCATCGATTGTATTCATATCATATTGCAGAAGAGACGCCGAGTTCGTTACGAGATTGCTGGATCGCCTGACCGGTCCAGACGTAGAAATACTCATTGATCAGAATGATATTGTAGTCGCAGAGGATTGGTGGAATAGAATCAAAGAGTTGATTGAGGAGGCAGATACTCTTCTGACAGTCATCTCGCCAGAATTTGCAAAATCCCAAGAATGTCAAAAAGAGCTTGAACATGCACTCGCATTAAACAAGCGTATCATTCCAATTCTTGCCGAAGATACAGATATTGAAAGTTTAAATCCGGAACTAAGGAAACTGAATTTCGCAGTCGCAACGAGCGACACCGGCGCAGAGCCCGCGATCGATGATGTCGTGAGGGCGCTACGGACTAACACGAGATGGCTTAGGCAACATAGCGAATACACCCGCCAATCGCTTTCGTGGCACAAGAAGGGTCGTCCTAAGGGCCTATTGATACAATCTCCTCTCTTAGAAGAGATCGAAGGGTGGGCTGCCGATCGCCCCCATGGCACCGAACTAATTTATCCAATCATAACTGAGCACCTATCGGCCAGTCGTCAGCACGGAAAACTAAAACACGCGCGCAATATATCTATGGCGCTGATTGTTTGCTTCGTAACAAGCGTTTTGGCGATGCTTGCATTCTATCAGAAGTGGCAGGCTGATGATGCCCGCG
Source organism: Hyphomicrobiaceae bacterium (assembly GCA_965247245.1). Classification (GTDB taxonomy): domain Bacteria; phylum Pseudomonadota; class Alphaproteobacteria; order Rhizobiales; family Hyphomicrobiaceae; genus Tectiglobus. The sequence continues at coordinate 1,894,939 of CBDFGV010000003.1, forward strand.
AGCAGGCTGTCCGGGCAACTGCCAAGTACGATGTCGTACGAGCGGCTGTCGAGTCTCCGAAAGTGCGCAATCCAGGGGCAGCAGTAATCACGCCTCAACTACTAAAGGCTCTTGATCAAACGGTACTCCGCTCTGTCCAGCGCAAAAGCATTCTCTGGGTAGATGGAAAAAGAAGCAATAACGATTCTGAGTCCAAAGCACTTTTGAAAATGGATTTCACAATCGACTATGCAAGGGACGCAAGAGAAGCAATCAGAAGAATTGATTCTGACTATGACTTAATCATTACCCACTTTGGTAAAAACGGCAGCAACAAATATGATAGTGTCGCCTACACGCTGATAAAGGAATTAGAACAACTTCGCAAATCACACATTCCGGTGATCATATATACGACCGGAGTCACAAAGGCGTATAGATGTGACGCACAAAAACACGGCTTCTACGACGAGACAGATGAACCCGCGGAGTTGTTCGTGCTAGCGGTGCACTCGGTAACAGGCATCAAACCGACCTCTCAATGCGGCACGAGAGAAAAGACGAACTAAAGCTATGGTTGCTACTTCGGAGTTCAATGGGGCTCGGAACACCTTTGGCTGTGTGCTAGTCGTCCGGTTTTGCTCGACTACAGCTTTCTATTTGCTGTCAACGATAGTCGCCTGGTTCGTCTATAGCCGCAATCAGCAAGCTCTCGACCTAGCACAGGTTGCACTTGTACTCTTCATTCCAATGGCGGTTATGACCCCCGTTGTCGGCCTGATAATCGACCGGCTCAACCGCGGAGTAGTGCTCTCAATAGCCCTAGCGTTGCAGCTCTTCGCCATGCTTATGACTGCCCTTGCTGCCATGAACTCGACGGACAACGCGGCACTCTTCGCATGTCTAGCCGTCGTGAGTGTACTACGGTCAGTTGAGGCAACCGTGCTGGCTACGCTCGATGGAGCTCTTTCCGTTAAAATGCCATCCACTGAGCGAGCGATGGCGGCGTCTGCGCTCGCAACATACGCGGCCCATATCGCAGGTCCGGCGATCGGGGGGGCACTGTTTGCCTTGAGTATGAAGTTGGCGTTTCTTTCCGCGCCTGCATTCGTCACATCGGCTGCTCTTCTGTCACTCGCCTTGCACAAGATCAAATCAGAGAAGCGTAATAGCAGAATAGCTTATTGGGATGGAATAAGAGAAGCTGCCTCTGACCGAGTTCTCGTGATTGCAATATTAATCTACTGCGTTGCAGTATTTTTTGCGGGCCTCGGTGGAACATTGCCGATATTTGCCCAGCTCGTGTTCAACGCCAATCCGACAGAATTCGGATATTTAAGAGCGGCTCCCGGTATCGGTGCGCTCATGGCCGGCATGTTCCTCATGCGATACGCGCATTCTGGCAACTCCGGTGCGATGATGATGATTTCTGCCGCCTGCTTCGGAATCGTGACTGTCGCTTTCAGCTTTAACACCTCCATAATTCTTGCAATTGTTCTCTTGGTTTTGGGTGGAGTTGCGATCAACACTTGTCTGGTTTATCGCAGCTCAATTATCAATGTCCGCTGCAACGACGCTGTTCGGGGCGCAGTTTCCGCAATACAAGGACTAGCTGTCGCAGCAGCGTATCAACTCGGTGAGGCTCAGTCCGCAGTGGTCGCCCACTTACTTGGCCCGGAGTCGGCAGCGTTAATAGGCGGCTCAGTCTGCCTTACAATTTGTGTGATCGTATCGATTAAGTGCGCTGAGGTTTTTAAAGCCAGTACTAATCGAGGGTGCGATCAGAAATAGGGCTTCGAATTTAGACGGCGGGGTTAAGGTGCATGCAGTTAGCTTCCTCAATGTTCCAGAGATTAGCCATTGTCTTGCTTGGGATATTCGTAACTTATTTCGCTGCCAATGAGTATCAAGCCAGCCTCTCTCCACCTGCTGACCCTGATCAGTATGAGTGCCATCCGGGGCCGAATGACCCGAAACATCTTTCTCGACCAAGCCCATCCCCAGTCGTAAAAGTAATCCGACTAACTGACTCGGGTGAACTCGTGCGTCGGTGTGAATGGACAGATGCGCTCTATGAGCTTACCCGGGTCAAACAGGAAAAAGTAGTTGTTCTCTATGTTCACGGGTGGAGGCACAACAGCGACATCAATAATAGTGATCGGAAGAATTTTACAAGCCTCATTACCCAGCTTACGGAAAGGGAATCTAAAAGGACAAATCCTCGCCACGTTGTTGGAATTTTCGTGGGTTGGAACGCTACATCAGGCTACGATTTCCTGGACTTTCTTACCTTTTGGCGCCGCAAGCAGGCGGCAGATCGCATAAGCCAGTCGGCAGTACTAACAAAGCTGATTGGTGCTATTGATAACATTAAACGCGTGCAGAACCGCCAAGGTGACAGGTTTTTCATTCTCGGGCACAGTTTTGGGGCGCGGATCGTATACTCCGCAACGGTACAGTTACTCTTATACTCAGCCGAGAGGGCCTATCCGCCGCCAGGCGAACGACTATATAGCAACATCAAAGGGCCAAGTGATCTAATAGTTTTATTGAACCCAGCTCTGGAATCGGCGGTTTTTACACCGGTCAACAGACTTAGGCGAAACAGAAAAGATGGTTCACATAAAGAGGCCTTTTCCAAGAACCAAGAACCATTGATGCTATTGATTGCTGCCCAGGATGATTGGGCAGTTCGATATGGTTTCCCGGTTGGACAATGGCTCGGAGCGGGACGTGACACCAGAGATCTTATTGGTATTGGCCACTATGAAGAGTTTACCACGCATCGCCTTCACAAAATTTCGAAAGGCAAAGAAGGGCCAGCGATTTCATCTGACTGGACGCAGCAATTTTGCTCCGAGAAAGTATGCCTACGTCGAATGGATCAGTCACAAAACAACCCGTTCTTAGTTGTGCAGTCCGAAGACGTTCTGCAGGGTCACAATGGTATATGGCAGCCGGAGTTTGTGTCGTGGCTCATGCGCTTTTTGGAAAAAGTTGACAAGCGCAAGACACCATAATGGGGCAGCTGCAGACAAATCCTGCGTCCTGATCACAAGATGAGTGATCTGAGCCTTCTACGACTCTCATCCTAGTTCAGGTAACAATCAGGTCCAGGCGTTGTGAGAGTTAGCCACTGCAAACAGCGCCTGCATCAAACAGACCACACATCCGGCAACTTTCTGCTGAGCCAACTTGCAAGAGCCGCGTTCACCTCGCGCGGCTTTTCCTGCGCCATCCAATGCCCTGACGGCACGGTCGCCTCGGTTAAGTCATTGCACCACGTGCGCATTGGATCAGCGAGCTTCGAGTTCAGCGTCTCGCAAACCATATCAAACTGCGCGTGCACGAAGAGAACAGGCATCTCTAGCCGCCAGAAATCCTTCGCCTGAAGTGCAAATGACCGATTGGCATCGCCGTTCATATACCAACTCCCTGGCCCGAAGAACCCCGACGCTGTGAGCGCGGCTGCGTACATCGCTTCATCCGCCGCATTTATGACACGCTCGTCTCGTGGCACATGCGGTGCTGGTAGCCCGTTGAACCAACCACCGTTTGCACGAACTGACGCCGTTCGCGACGGCTTCTCCATACTCTTTGCCGAACCGGCTCGAAACAGGGCGCGCACAGTCGCAGCAGGATCAGCTTCGAACGCCGACTGGGCAGCCTCGAAGCTCTCCCGATAGAACAGCTGATAGTCCCACTGGCCGACGGGGAAGTCAGATTCTGGATAAATCGCACGATTGACCAGCGGCGTGGCGGTCTCGACAGAAAGCCCTTCAGGCAAATACGGCACGCAAAGATTAGCCACGCCGTGGCAGCGGTCCGGATGTTGTTGCGCAATCGCCCAGACGACCGGTGCCCCCCAATCGTGACCAACCCAAATGGCACGCTCAGAACCAATATGATCGAGAAGCTCGATCATGTCGGCAACGCTCTCCTCAAGCCGGTAGGCCTCGTGCGTTGCATAGCTGCTTGAGCGACCATATCCGCGCATATCGGGCGCGATGGCTCTGAAGCCCAAACCGGCAAAGACAGGAAGCTGCCCACGCCAGGAGATGGAGAGTTCTGGCCACCCGTGGACAAAGATGATGGGCGTGCCATCCTCTCCGCCTGCTGCCAGAAAGAAAGTTGTATGTCGCGGGCTCCGGATCGCGTGCTCTGTGATCACTCGAAAGCTCCTTCGTCCAAACGCGTTTATTCCCTTGCTGAAACTCTCATGATAGGCGATCCCGATGGCAACTCAACAATGTTGGTTGGCATTGCGGCAGTGAATTGCAACGCTCTCCTGCCAAAATTTAGCTGTGGTTCGGCACGAGTCTGAGTTAGGTCTGGCACTTGCTTTTTCTTCTTCTAGAGCCGGCAGAAACCATGCAGCACTGGTCAACGTCCGACAATTTGCCGGTATCAGCAGATATACTGCTCTTCGATCGTTTCTCGAACTACTGTCTCGCCAACCTGCTGGAGCCGTTTCGCGCCGCAAACGATCTAGCCGGCCGACAAGTCTTCGATTGGCAGATCCTCTCGTTAGACGGCGCAGCCGTCGTGTCATCCAGCGGCCTCAAAATTCTGCCAGATGCCAAGCTAGCGTCGCAGCGCCACAATGGGATTCTCTTTGTTCTCTCAAGCTATGGCTTCAGAGAACTCAACACGAAGCCAATCCACCTCCAGCTTCGCAAGGCTGTGCAAAAGGCCGAACGCGTCGCCGGCCTTGATACGGCCTCATGGTTACTCGCCGGCGCAGGTTTTCTGGATGGACGCAATGCGACCATCCACTGGGATGTGGCTGATGCGTTTGTCGAGACGTTTCACATGACGACCTACGTCCCGCGACCCTACGTTGTTGATGGCAACATCATCACCAGCGGCGGGGCCTCGACAGCCTTTGACCTCGCACACTATCTCATCGGTGAAACCGCAGGCCAGTCCTTAAGCCTCGACGTGGGTGCGCTCCTGCTGCGAAGCACATCGGTCACGAGTGCATCTATTGTCCAGAAGTCCCGGTCCAACGAAACGGCCCGTGCCTTGTCGGTGATGCAATCAACAATCGAGGAGCCACTGGCGATCAGTCAGTTGGCCCATCGCATCGCATCAACCCAGAAGCAACTCGAAAGACGCTTCAAGAGCGAGTTCTCTGCCTCTCCTAGCCAGGTCTATCAATACCTAAGATTGGCTGCCGCAAAGAGGCTGTTGGATGATACGCGCATTCCAATCGCCGAAGTGGCGCTACGAACAGGCTATCAAAGTCCGGCTGCGCTGAGCCGCGCTTTCAAACTGCAATATGGCCTGTCACCTCGAGACGTGCGCCGGCAATCAGCTGAGCCAACCTAAGTCGCCCGCTCTGCCATCAATGGATAGGACGCATGGTCCGGGGCTGGACAGGCAAGCCATTACTTCTTACCCGTCGCGAAACCGCGGTCCTTCTGCCACGCCTTCCAAGCGCGATTGTGGATGGTCCTGCCCCGAAAACCAGGCACGTCAGCCCATGCTCCCGGCTGCACAACATCTGCTGGCAGAGTGCGCAATGCAACATTGTCACCGAAGACGACCGCCAAGTCCTTCAACCCCTTAACCTCCGACAACTTTGTGCTTGCAAGGCTTGCGCCCTTCAATCTCGCCGCCGTCATGTCAGCATCGCTTAGGTCTGCGCCAAACAAATTCACATTGTCCAAACGCGCTCCCTCGAAACTGGCACCTAGAAGCCTGGCATTGGTCAGTGTGGCACGCCGCATGTCAACCGAATGCATATTGGCGGTGGACAGATTGGCCTTCGAGAGATCCGCTTCAGCCATCGTCGCCGTCCTGAGATCGGCACCAATGAAGCTTGAACTCACCAGGCGCGCCTTGGTCAGGTTCACACCGGCCATCTTGGCGCCATCCAGCTTGGCATCACGGAAGCTCGCCCTTTCAGCCTTGACCTGCGTGAGATCGCTACCGGTGAGATCCGCCAACCGTAGAAAGCTCCCAGTCAACTGAGCGCGCTTCAATCGTGCGCTCTGCATGCGCGCCTGGTACATGTTAACCCGGACAAGCCTCGCGTCCTCAAGCGTGGCAGAGGCAAGCTGCGTGTTGCTCACAATAGCAAATGTTAAATCAGCTTTGGATAGATCCGCGCCTTCGAGATTGGCAAACTGCAGATTGGCACGTGAAAGGCGGCCGCCAACAAGACTTGCCGCCACGACATTGGCGCGCGAAAGATCCGCCCGCCTCAGGTCCGCCGCTTGCAAGTCACGCCGCATCACCAAACGGTGCTGAGCGGCGCGGCGGGCCTCGAATTCCCGTTCCATCGCAGGCTCCCACTTGCCATCCGGAAACTGCTCGCGCCAAGATGACCCGAACTCGTCGCGCTGGCGAACAATGAATGCGTGACGAAAATCCTTGTAAGCTAGATCCCTCGGAAGATAGTTGCTCGGCAGACGTGACAGGCTCGCCCCGGACAAGGCCGCCGGTACGAGAAGGGCGTTGTCACCGTTCCTCGCAAAATCGGCGACCAGACAGTCAACACCATCCAGCAAACTGTGTGCTTTACAATGTGCAGGCAAACGCGTACGGCCATCGCCTTGCAGCAGGCCCGCTTCTGTAGTCGACCAGCTCAATAGCGTAACAAACAACAAGAGCGGTACTCCCACCAACCACATGAACGGCCCGGCTGAGTAAGTCTTTCCAGCAACAACTCTGAGAGCAAGTCGGCGGCTGGACCACGCCACAACCACCGACATCCAGAAAAGAACACCAAGGGCAATGGTCAATCCCTCATGATGATAGGGCATGGAGCGAACCCAAAACGCTCCAATGAGGAACGGAGCCAACAACCAACCGACCAGCAACGCACCAAGTGAGGCCAGCCAACCAAGCGGGCGCCGGAACAAGCTATGTTTCCACCGCAGCACTGCATCAATGATGATCCATGGATAGATCGCCTGATCGAGGCTACGATCTGGAAAGTCTCCCGTCGGAATGATCGCAGGCGCAGCCGCCAATGCGAACCACAGCTTCACCAGATAGACCTGCAGGTAGACGAACACGATGAGAATGAAAAACGGCGCACCGAGGAAGAACAGCTCCGTCGGGATCTCGATGCCGAGGACCGGCAGTCTCGTCCCAACACCTGCGGCAAAGAAATCTGCATCGCGGTGTGCGGCAAGTGCCACGGCAAAGTAGAGGGAGACGGTGAGAAAACTAAAAAGGGTCGCGCCGGCACTGCGCGCGATTTCGGCAATATGATCCAGCAACTCCTGAAAAGGAGGAGGATCCAACTGCACACGTACCGGCTCCTGATAGGTTTCATCGGTTTGTTGGTACACGACGTGTTCGGTCATATGGTTTCCACATGTCAAAGCAATCGATCGACAAGGCGCCAGTTATAGAATTGTTGAGATGGTGCCCCCAATAAGTGGTCGCAAACCCAGCAGCTTTGGTTCACAAGACGTGGCAAATAGGTCATCCGGCTATCGAGGACTACTGGCTGCCGAGGAGCACACCGTGGGGCTAGCCAAAGACGTAATTCTCACAACAGGCAAAATGACGAAGCAGACAGAGGCAAAAATTTCGTGCTAGCTGACGCCATGGAAAATCAATTGCATGCCCCTCTCTTTCGCCCGCTCGAATTGCCGTGCGGAGTCGTCCTGAATAACCGGATCGCGAAATCGGCAATGTCGGATTCATTGGGTGACGGCACCGGTCATCCAACGGAGACCCAGAACCGCCTTTACGAAAGATGGGCAGAAGGTGGTCTCGCACTCTCAATTATTGGGGAAGTGCAGGGCAACCCGCGTGTTGCTGAAAAGCCTGGCAATCTGGTTCTTCACCCAACGGCTGATCTCAATGGATTTGAGACCTTGGCAAAACGCGGCAGAACCAACGATGCGCAGCTCTGGCTGCAGCTCGGCCACGCCGGCGCCATGGCCTATCCGCCAACAAGCGATCCCAGTGGGCCAAGTGCTATCGATATTCCAGGCCTCACCTGTCGCGAGCTATCACGCAATGAAATACTGGCGCTTCCAGATGAATTCGCAAGAACGGCTGCATTGGCAAAACAAACTGGCTTCGGCGGCGTTCAAGTCCATGCCGCCCACGGCTTCCTGCTGAGCCAATTCCTTTCGCCACTCTTCAACAAGCGCAACGACGACTTCGGCGGAACAATCGAAGCACGTATGCGACTACTTCTCGACGTCATTGACGCGGTCCGAGCTGCGGTCGGGACGAGTTTTCCCATCGCAGTGAAACTCAATGCCACCGATCAGCTGGAAGGTGGGCTCGACGAGATTGACGCGCTCAAAGTTGTCACGGCCCTAGACAAGTCCAGCGTCGATCTGATCGACATCAGCGGCGGCACATATTTTCCCGGCGCGAAATCCGCCTCGGACAGCGCCGGACGCGGGCCATATTTCACCACCTTCGCCGCGCGCGCGAGAGAGCTGACCACGAAACCGCTCATGGTGACCGGCGGCTTTAAAACCCTGCAGCAATGTCTGGATGCGATAGGCCAGCACGGGGTCGACATGGTTGGCCTCGCTCGGGCCCTGGTCCTTGATCCGAACCTACCAAACAAGTGGCAGGCAGGAGCTACCGAAAGCCCGCAGTTTCCCAAGTTTGAGAATCCGCCGGAAGGCGGCGTCACAGCTTGGTATACGATGCAGTTGACTGAGATTGGCGAAGACCGCGAGCAACCTGATGCGACCAAGCTCAGGGAGGCGATTACTCTGTATGACGAGCGCGATCAGCACCGCACCGAGCTTTGGAAGGCGCATTTCGAGATTTAGATCGCCCTGATTGACGGCCAGGACTGAACGGCTGACCTGATCGCCAGCACTGGGCCCTAACAGCGCATCAAGTCTCATTTCTGAGGATGCCTAAAAGTTCGTCTTGCTGTCCCCGACCAAGTTGCTCTAACAGGTGCCTGACGCGGTCGCGCTTGAGCCACAACAGCGAGGAAACTCAGCAATGGACGTCGTTGATCCTGGTGCAGAAATCAGTGCTACCGAGAATCCGATGCGACTGCGGGACGGACCTGACTGGCTCTACCTGTTGCGCGAGCTCTACGATATCTACCTGAGGTCCAGTGCTGGCGGCAGTCAGCGGATCAGATCGCACCAACGCGTCGTGCGTGAGCGCATTTCGAAAACGATCGAGGCCAACCCGCCATTGCAGATTGGCTTGCCAACAACCAAACCTGTTTGTGCTCACCTCAAACGCGCGCTCGACCAAGGCCGCCTGCAACGCACGGCTCCGGTTATCAGAACGATCGAAAGCATCACCGGTGAGCTATCCTGGATGTATGGCTACGAGCGACTGCCAAAGCATCTAACCGACAAGTTTGCCTATGCAGAAATCGTCGGACCACATGGCCCGGTCGTATCACCTGACATCATTCTCGGACTGGTCCTATTCGCACCCAAGTGCATCTATCCTGCCCACAGTCATGATGGCATCACAGAGAGCTATTTCTGCCTCTCCGGCTCCGTTTCTGAAAACGACGATGGGGTCTATGCACCCGGTTCATTGATCTTCAACCCACCAGGACGGAACCATCGCATCACGGTGGCTGACCGAGAGCCCTGCCTACTAGCTTATGCCTGGGTCGGCTCCGATGAGAAGCTTGCCGGCCAGAAGATGGTTTTTGCACGCAATCGCGCGCGCGTACGTGCATGAGTCATGCGAGACCCAGGTCCTGGATGCAAAAACGGTGGGTGTTGCTGTTAACCGGCAACCAATGATCGACGATCCTGGAATTCTGCCGAAATCGTTTCCTGAAGTTCTGCAACGGAACCCGAGCTAGCTGCCATATCGCTCTGTCCTGAAGCTGCAACAACAACGCAATTGCGGCCACCGTCTTTGGCACCGTAGAGCGCTTCATCTGCTGATCGCAGTACGGCGGTTGGATCTTTGCCGTGCAGCGGAAAAGCGGCCACGCCAATCGAGACGGACACGCGCGGAAGATTGTTTTCCAGATACCGCACCTGCATCGCTTCGATTCTGGCCCGGACTTGTTCTGCCCGGATCTCTGCCTGCTCCGCCGTCGCGTTCGGCAGAATAACGACGAACTCCTCCCCGCCAAAACGGCTGGCAACATCGTCATCCCGGAAGCTATCCACGAGGCAATCAGCCACTGATCGCAAGACCGTATCGCCCGCATCATGGCCGTGGTTGTCGTTGAACTTCTTGAAGTGATCAACGTCGATCGAGAGGATGCTGACACTTTGCTGGCCGCGTGTCGCCCGCGAAAACTCACGACGGCAGGTTTCCAACGCATACCGGCGATTGTACATGCCGGTGAGCGCATCACGGATCGACTGATCCTGCAGTTCATCACGCAGTTTCGCATTGGCAATGGCCAGACTGATCTGCTCAGCGCAGAGCAGAGCGAGCTTCTTCTGGTCGGCAATGGACTTGCTACAAGTATCGTTCGCGGCCTCGTCACAACCCTTTGACAGGTCGATGTGGAGCAAACCGATCGTCTCACCGTGCGCTAGGATCGGAATGCAGCAATAATGCGCAGTCGCGCCATCCTCCACATGTGAGCATCGAAAATCAAACTCGCTCTGGCCATAGGTGTAAGTCCGGCCACGCCGCAGCGCCCAACAATCATCTGGATGCATGGCGGCAACAGCCTGATCACCGTTCCAGGACCCGACACCTTCTAGAACATCGCGGGAGTTGGCGTAGATGTAAAGCGAGCCTGGGCAATCCGGCAGCAGCTTGCTTAAAAAGTCAGCTACCATGTCGTACAGCTCATTCATCGACTTGCAGGACTGCAACCACTCGGTGAGCTCCGATAGCAGCTGCGATTCACGGTTAAGCGCCGCACGTTCCATAGAGGTGGCTTGGAACACTTGCACTGCGCGCGCCATCTCGCCAATCTCGTTCGGCAATTCCACATGCGGGACGTCACTCGTGACATCGCCAGCCATGAGATCCTTCATGCGCTGCTGAACACGCGCCAAAGGACGCGTCAGCGACAAGCCTGTCGAGACAGAAGCGGCAATGCCAATCCCGAATGCAGCAATAGCGCTCAGTATCGCAAGATAGATCGCCGCGTTCGTTGAAGACTTGATCAGCGCGATACTGTTGGCGGTTTCAATCTTAACACTTTCGGCAACGGATCGCAGGCCGCTATGCACGTCAGCTCTCAGCCGAGCCAGTTTGTGCGGTGCTGGGATCGCGGTCTGTAAGTCCGAACCAATTAAGGCGGTCGCAGCGGCTTCCCACTGGTCGATAGCCTCGCGAGCCTGGCGGGCACTATCAGAGACAGTTTCCGACGACTTTTGCCCTTCAAGGCGGGACAGAGCGGAGCGAACTTCACTTGTATGCGCAGAAAACCGTTCCAGTGCATCCTTTGGTGCAACATGCTGGACGCGTTTCAATATCTCATTCAGTTCAGCGTTCGCGGCTGAAAACTTTTCAGACACGGTGCGCGCCGCATCCATTTTCTCAACCGGAATTGTCGAAGCCCGAACAGTTTCCTGCCCCAGGTTGCGAATACTGAAAATGTTGAAACTAAATTGGACGGCGCTGACAGCCACAACGCAACCAAAACCCAACACCAAACGCTTTAGAATTCGCATAACTCAACTCTATCGTGGCAGAACGGGCAAAGGCACAGTCTGCCGCGCTCCTGTCAGGGACTCCAAAAAGGCGACCATGTTGTCGATGTCTTCGTCCGACAAAGCGACCGGCTCAAACAACGGCGAACGGGACGGGCGGTCGATGCCTCCGCCCATGTAGTGGATCACGACATCGCGAAGCGTCTCGATCTGACCGGCGTGCATGTAGGGCGCACGCTTTGCAATGTCGCGCAACGAAGGGGTCTTGAAAGCAAACTTGCTCGTCGGCTCATTGGGTGCCACCGCGGCGCGCCCAATGTCCTCCTCGGTCGTGCCGATGTCGTGGAACTTGTTATCGGTAAAGTTCCAACCGGTATGACAGGCAGCGCATTTGGCCCTACCGACAAAGAGTTCGAACCCGTCTTTTGCGCTCTGAGAGATCGCCTTTTCGTTGCCGTCGATCCATTGATCAAACGGCGAATAGCTTGAGACGATCGTCCTTTCGTACGTTGCAATCGCTGCAGCAATCGTTGCTGGCGCGATGCCCCGTTGCGGGAATACCTTGGCAAACCAGGCCTTGTATCCCTTAATCTCACTCAGTCGCTCGACAGCGACCGCGATTGGAAGATTCATCTCTGCCGCGTTTTCGATCGGGCCGAGTGCCTGCTCTTCTGCCGACATCGACCGACCGTCCCAGAAGAAGGGCGCACGCCAGGCCAGGTTGAGAATAGTCGGAGCCTGCCGCTTGAGTTTTGTGCTGCGCGCTCCGACTGATGTCTTTGTCGAAACCTCCCACCCGAACGAAGGGTTGTGGCAGGAAGCGCACGTCATGTTCTGATCACCGGACAAGCGAGGATCAAAGAACAGGGCTTTACCAAGCGCGGCCTTCTCAGATGTGTATGGATTGTCAGCCGGGAAAGGTATGACGTCCGGCATCTTGTACATCGATTTAAGTTTGGTTTCCGCTTCCACTGATGCGGCCCAGCTCAGCGAAAACCCAAAAAACAAAAGGGTTGTCCAAACAAGTCGCGATGCAAAACAAAAAACTTTGCCAGTCTGAATCTGCCGATATGTCATCGCAAACTATTCTCTTAAACGCATTTTTAGCCCCGCAGCCCCTTAAAACTGCAGAGAATTAAGGACGATTAACTATAAGATACAATTATTAGAAGAGTGTTCTGAATACCACTTTAGGTTGCAAATTCTGCGGCATCAGCCAGCCCCACTGCTACGGCCCCGGTCTGCTCTACCCTTACCCGGGCTGGTAATAATTATGGGAAGCGCCACCCCAAACCGACCCAGACTTCTGCTCGAACAGGCCCGATCATTTGGCACAGTTATCCATCTCGCTGTCGCCCAGAATCACAGCCCGATCTAGGAACAACTGGCTGCATCTTCACGATCTGATGAAGCAATCAACCCAACTCGGTTGTTCCGACGTAGCAAGCACTCAGAAACACAAAGCTACAGAACCTTACGATGACACAAACCGGCTCATTGCGAATGACATTACCTCTGTCTGAGATGATTTACTGGAGCGTTGCCGGCGCTATGGCTGTCGCTTTCGCCGCCACGCTCCTCATCGCGGCATTCGACCAGCGGACGATCGATGGTGCGGTCTCAGTATGGGCCAAACCGTTGAAGTTTGAACTGTCACTAACCATCCACGCGGCAACCCTCGCCCTTGTCATGGCAGGCCTCAGCCAAGGCGTTAGGTCCGGACCAGTGATGACCATCGTGGCCATCGCCTTCCTTGCCGCCTGCGTCATCGAGATGAGTTACATCATTGGTCAGGCAGCCCGCGCTGAACACTCACACTTCAATGTATCAACGCCCTTCTACCGCTTCATGTGGTCGATGATGGCCTTAGCAGCGGTTGTCATCATTGGCGCGGCAGCAGCCGTCGGTGCCGTAACAGCTTTGGACTCCGATAGCTCTTTTCCGCCGGCTCTCAAATGGGCCATTGTCCTCGGCCTTGTCGGCGGCACGCTGTTGACACTTTACACAGCGTTTACAATTGGCGCGCGCATGACGCCTTACATTGGAACGGCACCCACGCACGAGGCGCGCATGGCGCTGACCGGCTGGTCGCTTGCGGGAGGAGATCTACGCATCTCCCATTTCCTTGCCACCCATATGATACAAGCGTTGCCTATTGCGGGCCTTCTCATCGCATCGGTTGCACCCGGTCGTGCAGGGATCGCTGTGGTTCTAGTGATCGCCGTCCTCTGGACCATCGCAACATTGGCCGAGTACGCGCGTGCACTGGCAGGCAAGCCATCACCGATCGCGCTGCTCTTCAGCTGAAATTCACCCGGCAGCTGCATCCAACCAGCCTAGTACCGCACCAAGCATCTCGTCGTGAGCCTCAGATGGGAGGCCATCAATCGTATATTGCTGAGCGCCGACAATGGCGTCGACCGCCGGCCCCTTGTCGACAATCGCCTTCAGCAGCGTCTCACAGTTCCCCGGCGTCATGACCGCACGCGCGCTACGACGAACATCAGACTTGAGGTAACCGAGGCCCGCCACCAGAGCGAAGCCACCCCAATTAGAAACACCGCTGACGATCAGATGATCGCTGGGCGTCGCACACGCAATCTCTGACCCATTCTGAATGTTGCCCGCAACGATGGCTGGGTCGATGCTGCCCATGCCAATTTCATTGCCCCCATCTCCGACGGCAATCGTCACATATCTACGCGCCTGTAGCAGCGGCTCAAATAATCGATGCAGCGGTGCCGTTAGATCTGTCAGATCATGCCCTTTGAAGTTGCGAACTCGACCGGAATCCGCCGGCCCGGGACGTTCGATCGATACGACGTGAGAAGAACCAGAAGTAGCACTCCGATACTTCTCGCGGAGCTCATCAACTTCATCAATGGTCGACACACTCACGACTGGTACATCGCGGGCCACGGTATCGCGCGCGACCTCAAGCATCGCGCGGCATTTGTCGTCCGTCACCAATTCAACCTCGATGCCGGACCGCTCCAACACCGCGGCCAAAATGGCTGCCCCAATCGGCCCATCGGTCTCGGCAGCGGGCGGCGTAGTCGCCGGCACGAAGAAGCCAGTAATGATGGCAAGCTTTGGCTTGGGGTGGTCTGCGATGCTCCGTACCGCACTTTCAAGCTGGCCACGAGTTGCATTCACAAGCTGCGAAATGTTTCGCCCGACATCCCGTCCGATCAATTGCTCAAGTTCATCAAATGGAGAAACCAATCGCCTGCCCGCTTGCTACAAAAATCACCCATCAGGCCCAAGTGCATTCTAGCACGACACCCGCCCGGGAACTCTATAGCGCCCGTCGACCAAGTGCAGCAATTCAAATCTGGCCCGTCCTTAGGGTCATCTTGGCGAGGCAGTGAGCCTCAAAAAGAATGACCCGGCCACTCACAATGGAATGGCCGGGCCGCATTTTCTATTTGGTTAGATCAGAACAACGACAGATCAGGCAAGATCGAACCGGTCAGCGTTCATCACCTTGGTCCAGGCCGCAACGAAGTCACGTACGAACTTTTCGGCGTTGTCGTCCTGGGCGTAGACTTCCGCGTAAGCCCGCAGGATTGAGTTGGAGCCGAACACGAGATCAGCGCTGGTCGCTGTGAACTTCGCATCACCGGATGCCCGATCACAAAGCTCATAGGTACCGTCACCCTTCGCGTTCCAGCTCATCGACATGTCGGTCAAATTGACGAAGAAGTCTGTCGTCAACTGGCCGACGCGATCGGTGAACACACCGTGCGCTGAACCGCCATGGTTGGCACCAAGCACCCGTAGACCACCGACGAGAACAGTCATCTCGGCGCCGGTCAGACCCATCAGCTGTGCCCGGTCGAGCATCATGGCCTCTGGTGAGACGGCGTATTCCTTGAGCTGCCAGTTGCGGAAACCGTCCGCCAGTGGCTCAAGCACAGAAAAGCTGTCTGCATCAGTTTGCGCGTCGGTTGCATCACCGCGGCCCGGAGAGAAGGGAACCGCAGCGCTGAAACCAGCAGCCTTGATCGACTGCTCCAGACCAACGTTGCCCGCCAGAACAATGACGTCAGCGACGGATGCTCCGGCCTCAGCTGCAATGGGCTCCAGAACACCGAGCACTTTCGCAAGGCGATCCGGCTCGTTGCCAGCCCAGTCCTTCTGAGGCGCAAGCCGGATACGTGCACCGTTGGCACCACCGCGCTTGTCGGAACCACGGAACGTACGCGCGCTGTCCCAGGCTGTTGCGATCATCTCAGCTGATGACAGACCGCTTGCGGCGATCTTGGCTTTGACCGCGTCGACGTCATAGCTGCTCGAACCAGCCGGAATCGGATCCTGCCAGATGAGATCTTCACCCGGGACATCCGGACCATAGTAGTTGGCCTTCGGGCCCATATCGCGGTGGGTCAGCTTGAACCATGCACGGCCGAAGGCATCCTTGAAGTACTCCGGATCAGCCATAAACTTTTGGCAGATCGCGTTGTACGCCGGGTCAACCTTCATCGCCATGTCGGCGTCAGTCATCATCGGCATCTTGCGAACAGACGCATCGGTCGGGTCAACCGGCTTTTCTTCATCCGGCATGTTGACCGGCTGATACTGGTTGGCACCGGCCGGAGACTTCGTCAGTTCCCACTCGTAGCCGAACAGATAGTCGAAGTAGCCCATGTCGAACTTGGTTGGCTCTTTCGACCAGGCACCTTCAATGCCTGAAGTGAATGCGTTCGTTGCTTTGCCGTCATGGCCCGGGTTCGACCAGCCAAAGCCTTGAGCGTGAACCGGGCACGCTTCCGGCTCGCGGCCGATATTGGCGTGATCGCCACCACCGTGCGCCTTACCAACGGTATGACCGCCGCAGGTCAGCGCCGCGGTTTCTTCATCGTTCATTGCCATACGGGCGAACGTTTCACGGATGTGCAGAGCGGTCTTGGCCGGATCAGGGTTGCCGTTGACACCTTCAGGGTTGACGTAAATCAGGCCCATGTGCACCGCACCGAGCGGGTTTTCTAGTGTGCTTGGCGTTTCCAGTTCACCGTAGCGGTTCTCAGACGGCGCCAGCCACTCGTTCTCCGAACCCCAGTAGACATCCTTTTCAGGACCCCAGATGTCTTCGCGGCCAAAGCCGAAACCAAACATCTTCAGGCCCATGGACTCATAAGCCATGTTGCCGGAGAGGATAATGAGATCTGCCCAGCTCAATGCATTGCCGTACTTCTTCTTGACCGGCCAAAGCAGGCGACGTGCCTTATCAAGGCTGGCGTTGTCCGGCCAGGAGTTGAGCGGTGCGAAACGAATGTTGCCGGCACCGGCGCCGCCGCGACCGTCGCCCATGCGGTAAGAGCCAGCTGAGTGCCAGGCCAGTCGGATCATCAACCCACCGTAGTGACCCCAGTCAGCTGGCCACCAGTCCTGGCTATCCGTCATCAGGGCCTTCACGTCAGCCTTGACGGCTTCGAAATCGAGTCCTTGCACCGCCTTGCGGTGATCGTAATCCGGGTCCATCGGATTAACGCGGGCATCGTGCTGATGCAGAATATCGAGGTTCAGCGTCTCAGGCCACCACTTGGTCACCGAGTTGTCTGTTCCGGTGTTGCCACCATGCATAACCGGACATGCTCCGGTTTTGTAGTTGAGGGGGGTATCGTCCATCGTCTCTCTCCCATCGTGCGGTGCGAACACACGTCCGCCCAGCGTTAACTAATCGCTCTTTATTATCAGGTCCAATCGTATTACATAGATATTCCCATAAGAAAATCTGATGGCCGATCGTCACGGCTGATGCCAGCCTGATCAAAAAACCAATCAAAAGCCCAATCAAAAGCATAGCCACCCGGAACCGCGTCAATGATCTCGCTCAAACAGCTCCGATATTTTTCCGCTGTTGCCAGGCATGGTCATTTTGGCAAGGCGGCCGAATTTTGCAACGTGACGCAACCGGCACTGTCGATGCAGATCCGCGAACTCGAGAAGGAACTGAATATCGAGTTGTTCGAGCGTCGCCAGCAAGGCATCCAGCTGACGGAAGCCGGACAGGAAATTCTTGATCGCGCGCAGTCCGTTCTGAACGCAGTACGCGATCTAAGCGACTTCGCCCATCATCACAATCAATTGCTGACCGGTACGTTGCGCTTCGGTGTCATTCCATCGATCGCGCCCTATGTCCTGCCACCGTTGCTGCCGAAGCTGCGCGACCTGTATCCGGGCCTCGACCTGCGCATTCGCGAAACCCTGACCGAAAACCTCGTTGATGAACTGATCGACGGACAGTTGGATCTCCTGCTGCTCGCCCTTCCCATCGAGCACGCCGAAATCGAAACGCTTGAACTCTTCGAGGATCGCTTTCTGCTTGCATCACCAGCCGGTTGGCAGCCAGACAGCCCGCCGACATCATCGCGCGGCAAGTCGAAACGCAAGCGCACAGATTTACGTGCCAGCCCCGAGCTGCTCGAAGACGGCCGCCTCCTGCTGCTGGAGGAGGGCCATTGCCTGCGCGATCAGGCTTTAGCCTTCTGCCAGCTCCGCCAGGTCGACAATCTCGACACGTTCGGTGCGTCCAGCTTGTCCACGATCGTGCAGATGGTCGCCAACGGTATGGGACTGACGCTGCTACCGGAGATGAGCGTTGCCGTCGAAGCCCGTCACGGCGATGTCCAGGTCATCCCGTTCGAAGCGCCCGAACCAAGCCGCACCATCGGCCTCGCCTGGCGCAAGAGCTCGCCACGCAAACCGGACTTCCAAGCCATCGGCGCGATGGTGGGAGAGGTCCGCGCAGACGCGAAGTCCGTTCATTGAACGGTACGACGCCTCTTCGCTTCCTTTGAAAGCAACCAAACTACCCGGTTGAGCACTTGGCAACGGCTTTGCGCCAGCCCTCGGCCTCAAGAGACGACTTGAAGCACGTCAGCGTTGCTTGCGTGCTGACGGTGCCGGCACAAAGCTTGAGCGCGTTCTGCCGCTGCCATTGATTGCCGCCACCCCAGTTGACCGCGCCACTCATGACGGTCCTGTAACATTTGACCGGCTCTGCTGACCGAGCAGCCCCAGCGCATAGTTGGCGCGCCATGGCTATCATGTTGCGATCATTCTGCTTGCGCCCCTGCCCGAAACTCGCCCAAACGGCGCGCGCACACGGCGACTGCAACTTTGGCGGCACCGCCGCTTCTTTGACAGTTTTCGAAGCTTTGGCCTTGCGCACAACCTTGCGAGACTTTGCACGCTCACGCTTGCTTGGCACAGGCGGTGTTACGTCGACCGGTGCCTGCTTGATCAACGTCGCGGGCATCTTGGCTAGCGCCAGTTCCAAGTCCTGGGACTCAATGGCAACAAACCGCAAGCGCAGGTTGGAATACGTGTCGCCAAGCTTGGCTTGCAACCAGGCAACCTTCTCTGACAACTGCTGGGCAGCCGCGCGTTCCGTATCGAGCTGTTGGATTGTCTTCGCCAGCTTGTTCTCCGCAACATCGGCTCGCTTGCGTTCAATGGTGAGCTGGCTCGTCACCTCGCTAAATCTGGATGACGCAAATGCCAGGCGCTGCTTACTGTCTGCGCGCTCGGATTGATGCATGGAGCGCAGCCTGGCCATGGCTGTGGCTAGTTTGCTGTTCCGATCGCGAACAGCCTCAATCGTGCTATTCGCTTCATCGAGTTTTTCTCTCAGCACCCGATTGAGTTCGGTCGCCTTCGCAAGCTTCTCTGCCGCAGTCGTAGCCGACGATAAAGCGGTCCGTTTGTCTTTATCGAGAGCGGCCAGCTGTTGCCGTGTGTGCGAAAGCTCTGTGCTCATCTTGTCAATCGACTGCGCAGCCGCCGCTTCGGTTGTGGTCGCGCGTTGCTCGATTGCCTTGCTGCGCAACCGGAGCTCCTGCAGGGAGGACTGCGCCTCGTTCAGTGCTGATTTCAGCCGGGCGCCGGCTGCAACAGCTTCTGAATGTCGAACCGACAAGGACTTGGCTGCTGTCTCAGCTGCGATCCTCCGTTGGCGCTCGCGCTCGGATTCTTCTCTCAAAGCAACAAATGTCGTCGCGTGATTGGCGTTGGCACTCTGTGAAGGCCGACCGGAATCGTTGACTGCATAGACGATCATGGAACCGCCAAGCAGCAACGCGCTGACGGCAATGACCGCGCCCACTCTTCGACCTAACGAATGCCTCGGTTGGGCTTTGTGCGCAATGACGGGTAATTGGGCAGCCGCTGCAATGTCCGGCTGGCCTGATATGTCCGGCTGGAATGACATCGCGCCAAAACTCCAGAGGTGGCCCTCCGGGTCACGACAAAGATAGAACATCGATCCATCGTCAGCCAAATCGGGCTCGAGTTCGATGTGTGCGCCTGCCGCAAGAGCCTTTTCGTAATGGCCGTAAACATCTGTGACATGCGCGTAACATGTCTGCGTGCCGACACCGCCGATGTCGGCCGGCTGCACGAGAAGGCCGTCAAGCTGCGTTCCATCGACTGGACCAATAACAATGGTGCTGCTGCCTGCATCAAGCGTAATGCAAATCAATTGGCCATCAGGCTCGCGTTCGATATTGCCGATTTTGAAACCGAAAGCCTCAGACAACCACGAAGCTGCTTCGTACGGATCTTCGTAGCGAATAAATGGTGACACGGCGGACGCAGACACAACGACACCTCTAAAATGCACTGCCTAATGGCTAAATAATCAGTCGACCGAACAGCTAATAATCACTAATAACTATAGCATACAAAGTCCCGCCCCCAAAGCATTTCAGGGCGTGTCAGTGCCACTCCAATATGCATTACTTCAGTATATCTGCGGGCGGTCAGAGATTATCAGCCAGGAGAAACAAGCGGCAGCACAGTACCCAAAACTCAATCGCCGGGTGTCACACTCATAACATGTTCAGCGAAGGCAGATCGCTGCTTGAGACGGTCATAGTAGGCTTCAAGATTCGCCATTGCCGGGCGCTCCGGCGCGTACGTCAGCCAACGATGGGCCAGTGATCCCGCTGGAATATCGCCCATCGTGAATTTGTCGCCACACAGATAAAGCCTGTCCGCCAAATGACGGTCTAAAATCGCAAACAGCGGCTCAACCTTCTTCGAAGCGGCCAAAACTTCTTCTGGTTTACGCTCGGCCTCCGGCAACGCAAAGAGGTGCATACGGAAGGCAAAGTTGAACGACTGCAGGTAGAGCGAGCTCCAGTCCATCCACTTATCAGCTTCGGCCCTAATCCGCAGATCATCCGGAAACAAGCCGCCCGGGCTGTGCTTGGCACTGAGATAGCGTACGATCGCGTGGCTCTCCCACAGCGTAAAGCCGTCGTCTTCTTCCAGAGTCGGCACCCGCTTCATTGGATTGATGCTGCTGTAGCGCGGTTCCTCGTTGCCGCCGAACCGTCCACCCCAGTCGATGCGTTCATGCGGAAGGCCTAGCTCACCGACGCACCACATGACTTTCACGACATTCGAGCTATTTGCGCGTCCCCAGACTTTCAGCATCCGTTCCCCACTCTATGATTGCAATCGATCAAGTGGGGTAGGTTAGCAGCTAACGAGGCAGAGCCAATGTCTGCTGCCAATTGGTATCGGCTTAATTCTCTGAGACAACCGTCAGAATTGGTTTGCCCGTCATGCTCGCAGACGAAGATGCGGTCGCTTGCACGCCTTCTTCATGGCGACGGATGACATTCGCAGCGTGTGTAAATTCACCGGCCAGACGACGCAGGTCTTCTTCGCCGAGTGTTGCAAAGCAGAACATAGTCCCGGTACCAAAGGTGAGCGTTGCCGTAGCACTGCGCTCCCACTGGGCGCCATCGCGGGAGTGCACGGTCAATTGAAACTCTTCACCTTGGCCGTCGTGGATATCGATCGCACCGCTATCGTATAGGTCTCTCGATCCCATGAGCACACTCCTCATCGTCAGGCCCTGTCGTTGGGCTTTTGCTCAAGGTGAAACAACTTGACGGCCAAACTGGGTTCCGACCAAGACCAAATCATGATGCGAGTATCATGATAGATCACGGCAGGCCCGCGACTTAAGAAAGGTTGCTTCCGTGATTGTCAGGTCGACCGACAATAAGCGCACCAGACGATGCCAAGCAACGAAGGCAACAATCGATAGCCAAAGTTAACTCTGAATGGTTCACCAAAACGGTTTGTCGGACTTTTGCTTTGACGTCAGAATACCCAAGTCTCCTGGAGTAATGGCAATGATCAATGCCACCACCGGGCCGGCATTCGAGAGGACAAATGTTCGATGCAACGACTGATTGATCGATACTGGCTGCTCATACTTGCGGTTAGCATTGGCGGCATATTGATATTCGCCTACGGCCGGGACACGGTTCTGACGAACACTGCGTCGCGTGATGTGACACCGCGCGGAGAACTAGCCAGTTTTGAGCAGACGGCCAATAACGTCTTCACGTCTGCTGCCCCCTCGGTCGTTTACATCTTCACAGAGCGGCGTGGTCGGTCTGTGTTCGGACAGGGCCAAAGCCAGCGAGGAACCGGTTCTGGCTTCATTTGGGATTCTGCCGGCCACGTCATCACCAATCATCATGTTATCGAAGGTGCTGATCGTGTGTTCATTCGTTTTGATTCAGGCAATACCGCACCGGCCCGCATCATCGGCAGCTCGCCCGACCATGACCTCGCGGTACTGAAAGTCAGCGGCTTATCGTTCGGACTGACGCCCATCCCTGTTGGCCGCTCCAGCAACCTGAAGATCGGCCAGGCTGTGTTCGCGATAGGCAACCCCTTTGGCCTGACCCGTAGTTTATCAACCGGCGTCGTCAGCGCGCTTGGACGCCGGCTCCCGACGCAAGGCGGACGCCAGATCCCTGATGCCATTCAGACCGACGCTGCGATTAACCCGGGTAACTCCGGCGGCCCATTGCTCGACTCCGCCGGCCGTTTGATTGGGGTCAACACAGCGATCATTTCGGGCACAGGCACATTTAATGGCATCGGCTTTGCGGTACCGGTCGACACGGTCAACCGTATCGCGCCTCAGATTATCCAGCGCGGCAAGCCTGCACGGCCTGGCATCGGCATCCGGGTTGCGCCACCGGAAGTTGCCTCACGCCTCAACGTGCAAGGGGTCGTGATTATGGATGTCGCGCCGGGTGGACCGGCCGCGAAGGCCGGTCTTGTGGGTGTCGACATCAACCAACAACGCACCGGCGACGTCATCATTGCGGTGAACGGTACCGAGGTGAAGGGCTTTGCCGAATTGGCCAATGCCCTTGAACGCGTTGGCGTCGGCAACCCGGCCCAGATCACCGTGCAGCGTAACGGACAACAACGCCAGGTGACGATCGTGCTTGCCGACATCGGCTGACACCAACAAATGCCGCAAGCACAAGTTCAGGCGATGTGCACCTTACCACTAAGGCTGAACAAGGCTTACTGCAGTTTCATTCCGCTGACACCAACAGCGAGGTTCACACCCGTTTGGCCTTGAACGGAGAGCGGCTGAAGAACCACCGATTTGGATGAACCACCGACCAGAACCTTGGCGCCACCGCCAACACCAAGTGCGACGTCGGCTGCCACACCAGCATATTCACCAGCGAGAAAACCCTGCCGAACTTGCGGACCAGCGGCAAGCACCGTCCAGACAATCACAGAATTTCCGGTGACACCGATATCCAGTCCGACCTTGGTGACGGTTGCCGAGTAACTCTGCGCCGCTCCGCCATCAATCGGCTTGAAAGAACAGCGGTAGGTTTTCTTCGATCCAAGAATAAGGCCGACGCCAGCGCCGCCGGTGCATGTCAGGTTTCCAACAGCCGCCTTGGTCTGGGCCTGAGCTCCATAGGCGAATAGGCTTGTAGCAAACAGCGTCAGAATGGCTGCGCGGATCATCGACATGGTGGCTCTCCTTTGATCTGCCGGTTATTGCGGCATTCAATTCATCTCAATTTGCGACAAATGGCAGAACGAACTTCAACCGATCCACAACCATGCCATTCGGGCAATCACCGTATAAGGTAAGCTCTCTGACGACATTGGGCAACGCTCACAAACAGTCAACTTTACAGGACTATTAAATCGAGATTCGATCCGGGTCGCCCAAACCACTTGCATGACGGGTGCACGACGCGCGGTTCAAAACGGCAGACCAATTTGATCTCGAATCTCCGCAACCTTGGCGTGAGCAAATCGGTCCGCTTCTATAAGCGCCCGCGGCCATTCGATCACATCTCCGATCATTCCCTGCGCGAGATTTTTTGCGCAATTGGCGAACGCGCCTGCAGCTTGCTTTGTAGTTCGCCGCACAACTACGCAAGTCAGCCAGTTTCGCTCACATGAACACCCCCTCACCCAGGCCGGCATGATCCGCCTCACGAGACCAGAACCATGATCCCACACACTGGTGCGCGCATTGCCTTTCAGCCCCGTATTCGCAAGGGCGCGTTCTTTGAAGCCGCCTGGCGCCACGGCTGCCGCAACTTCTCGGTCTATAACCGCACCTATATCTCCGGTTCCTTCTCAGATCCCGAGCAGGAGTACTGGCAGGTCGTCAATGACGTGGCTCTTTGGCCGGCGATGGGTGAGCGACAGGTTGAGATTAGTGGGCCCGACGCTGGACAATTTGTGCAACTCCTGACCCCGCGCAACATGACGAAATGCGCCGTCGGGCAGTGCAAGTACGCTCTGATCACGTCACCAAGCGGCGGCGTATTCTCCGACCCGATCATTCTGCGTTTGGATGAAGATCGATACTGGCTGTCCACCTCCGACTGGGATCTTGAACACTGGGCACTCGGCTTGTCTGTCAATGCCGGCCTCGATGTCGACATCCGCGATGCCAACGTATCGGTCATCCAAGTCCAGGGACCTAAATCACCAGTTCTCATGGCCAACCTGTTCGGCGAGGCCATTCTTGACCTGAAGTATTACTGGTGGGCCGCATTTCCTTTTGCCAACTCTCAACTCGTCATATCTCGCACTGGCTGGAGCGGTGAGTTCGGCTACGAAATTTACCTGCAGGATGCTGCGCTGGGACACGACTTGTTCGAAGCATTGATGGCAGCCGGTGAGAGTTGCAATGTCGCCCCTGGCAGCGTCAACCAGACCCGACGGATAGAGTCGGGCATCCTGTCGGCAGGCGTCGATGTTACTCCGCTAGAGACACCCTATGATGTCGGCCTAGGCCGCCTCGTTGAGCTTGACCATGACGCAGACTTCGTCGGCCGCGAAGCTCTCAGCCTCGCCAAAGATAGGCCGCCAGAAAAGAAACTCATCGGACTGCGCATTGAAGGCGAAAGGCTCACGCCCAACGAAGATCCCTGGCGGGTTGGCGACAGCAATCAGGACCTGATCGGGCGCATGACCAGTTGCACATGGTCACCCCGCTTGGAGGGCAACATTGCCCTCGCTCTGGTCAAGCCCGAAGCAGCAGAGCTCGACACACGCGTTCGTGTAGAAACGTGGGATGGCTGGCGCGAGGCGATCGTGTCGAAAACACTCTTCGTTCCGAAGCGACAAGCCGAAGATCCTCACACTCTCTACGAGCAATCCAAGCAAGCGGCAAGCTAGCAGCGGCCACCTCTCATAACGTTCATCTCACAGCTGGTGACACCTGTTCACGGAGTTGCCAGGTGCACTTGGCGCGCCAGCAGCAAATCTCCATTTGCCAATCAGACAGCGGGGCAATCCTCCCGCATGAGACAACAATGGAGAAGAACAATGAGAACACTAATTGCAATCGGATTGATCATGACCGGCTTTGCGGCCCAGGCTGAAGCCCAGACATACGGCGCGAAAGCAAAATCAAAGTCAGTAAAGAGCTACTCCTCACGCAGCAATCTCGGTTACGGCAAGTACCGCAACGATCGCCAGTCAGCCGTAGGAACGCGCTACATTTACCAGAACTATCCGATCTGGGCAGCACGCGCGTTCCAGCCGTCACTCGAGCGGTAGCTCCGCTTGCTCAAATTGCCGGCGGCGAGGTCTTACTCTCCCGAGGCCCCCGCCCTTGCGGCCTCACTGCC
This sequence comes from Hyphomicrobiaceae bacterium, assembly GCA_965247245.1. Classification (GTDB taxonomy): domain Bacteria; phylum Pseudomonadota; class Alphaproteobacteria; order Rhizobiales; family Hyphomicrobiaceae; genus Tectiglobus. The sequence continues at coordinate 1,920,407 of CBDFGV010000003.1, forward strand.
GGCAATGCGACCCGTCACAATGCACTCTGATATGTTGCCGCCTCCGAGATAGATGTGGCCAAAGCAACTGCCAAGCTCACCGGCAGCATAGAGCCCGACAATCGGATCACCGTAGACGTCGATAATGCGCTGCCTTTCATCATGGATTGGTCCGCCCTGCGTATTCGAGACGACCGGCCATATCTCACCTGCGTAGAACGGCGGTTCTGAAATCGGCACCATACCGCCTGCCGGCCGTTCAAACTCATCATCGTGACCGGCATCAACCATTGCATTCCAGCGTGTGATCGTCGTGACCAGTTGCTCCTCGGGCATACCGGTGATCTCAGCCAGCTCGGCGACACTATCGGCACGCTTGAGAATGCCCTCTGCAATCTCCTTTGAATTGTCCGGGCTCCAATCGAGCGAAACGGTGCGATCATTGTATGTCGGGTTGCCCAACGGATAGAGCTTGCGGCCGGCCTCATCACAAATCAGCCAGCAAGGCACCGCAGGAAAAGACATCGTCACCGGATCAAAGTTTTCAAAAGGCCGCGCAGTGGTATCCTGCATGTAAGGGTGCTGCTCGTTCATGAAGCGGCGGCCGTGACGATTGACCAATATCCATGCCATCGGCACTGAAACCAGATCGTCTCCTTGGATCGGTTCATCGACACTGCCATCCGGCACCCAGTCCGGAAAACGTTTGACACGGACACCGTAAGGATAGTCCGGGTCAGGGTGTCGAAAGCCATAAGAGCCGTGATAGTGCCACATGTGCCAGAGATCAGCTCCGACCGATTGCGCCATGCGGACACCATCGCCGGTGTTGAACTTGTTCGCTGCCGATAGAACATGCGGTTGCTGCCAGTACTCATTCTTCATGGCATCGCTAGCCTCGAAGCCGCCACAAGCCAGGACAACACCTTTGCGGGCCGCAATCTTCTTCATTCCATCTTGTGCTTGCACCGTGAGGCCAATAACACGGTTGTCGACATCGCGAATCAGTCGTTCAGCAGCTGTCGCCAGACGAATGTCTACCGCCTGCTTCTGTAGATGAAGCTGAAGCAGGCGGAATAGATGCGCACCATAAATCCGACCACGCACATGCGGATAAGTCTCAAGGGCGTTAAAGCCAGGGATCGATTCCACTGTCGTGTAGTGAAACGCCTTGCGATGTGGAAAGGGATAGTTCCCGCCGCGCTCTCGAACTGTGATGTTGGCATCGGCAATACCGGCAAGGCCGCGCACAAACTCTTCACACTCAGTCATGCCATCGGCAAGGGCACGCGTCACGATGTCTGGGACACGGTCTCCGTTCGTGGCCTTCAGATAGGCAAAGGCATGATCCGCGTTTCGCGCGCAGCAAACGGCGCCCTGACTGCAAATTGAGATCCCACCCGGATCCGGAGACTTCTCGAGGAGGATGACGTCCGCACCTGCTTTGCGGGCGCTCAATGCTGCAACGGCACCCGCGAAACCATAACCGACGACAATAACGTCAGTCTTTTCATCAAACTGATGTGAATCCATAGAACCCTAGACAATCAAAACACGCAGGCTGAACACGTGGCCCAAACACGCTGGCAACGCCACCGCCGACGATGTTACGTTTCTGTTGAGTATAAACGCGCGCGGAACCGGTGCATGCCTCATCCGTGATAATTGGCGGGGAGCAATTTAAATGACCAGACCCAAGCTCGTGACATTTGATGTCTACATGGCCTTGCTGGATATCGAAGGCAGTCTGGTATCAGTTGTATCTGACGAACTTGGTCTGGATGTCGATCGAGCGCGTCCATTCGTGCAGCTGTGGCGCGCCAAACAGATGGAACGCGCTGCCATCAGCAATTCGCTTGAGAAGGAGCGGACATCGTTTCGGGCGGCAACAGAGATGGCGTTGGATTATGTAGCTGGTCGCCAAAGCCTCGCTCTTGACCCTGACAAACGCCACCGCTTGGTGATGGCCTGGGACACGATGCGCCCATGGCCGGAAGCCAACGATGTCATCGCTGCGATCAAAGCAAAAGGCATCGAGACAGCCATTCTGTCCAACGGTGACCAGGAAATGCTGGAGGCTGTGGCACGTCTTTTCCCAGCAGGCTTCAACCATATCCTGTCATCAGAGACAGCCGGCAAGTACAAGCCCCATCCATCGGTCTACGATTTGCCAACAACCGCTCTAGGTATCGCCAAGGCGGATGTTTTGCACGTCGCCGGGAGTGCGAATGATGTGCTCGGCACCGTGGCAGCCGGCATGCGGTGTGTCTGGTCAAACCGACACGACGACCTGTTACTCGATCCGACGTACGCGCCGGAGACTGCCCTGGACAATCTTTCGGGCGTCGTAGACCTTGTATAGGCGCGCGCCTCGCACAAATGTGCACCTCAGGTCATGCGCACTGCCAGCAGCGTGATCCAGGGTTCGACATGGCCGGCAAGCCCCTTACCTTCACCCGGAGTCTCAACCAACACTCTGAAGCCAGCCGCCTCAAGAAACTCCACAAGCTCGTTTCTCGAGTAGTAAGTGTATTGCCGTCCAAGCGCGTCACGTTCTGCGCCAACTCCAAGCTTCATACCGAGAAAAAGCGCCCCGCCCAACGTCAGTGCCCGCGCCACGCTGGCAAGCAGTATGGAAAACTGCTCTCGCGGCGCATGCAAAAGACTGAAACTCGCCCAGACACCATCAAAGTGATCGACAGCATCAATCGTGGCAAAGTCACATATCCGGACGTCCAAGTCGTGATGCTCTTTGGCAAGACGCGCCATCTCGGGCGATGCATCAACCGCCTCTACGCAGTAGCCCCGTCGAACCATCTCGGCAGCGGTGTGGCCGGGACCGCAGCCGAGATCCAAGATCAGACCACCGGTCGGGACTTGCTTGAGGAATTCATCAAGCCCTTTCTGCGCCTGATCGGTCTTCGCAAGTTCGGCGTATTCGGCAGACTGGCGGTTATAGGCGGCAATGGTCTGCTCATCACTCACGTTGCATCACTCCGAACTCTACAGATTTGACCGGTGTACTTTGACAAGGACCATCTCTGGCCGGCCCTTGGATAAAATTCACATGCGACATTCCCGAGAGGCCATCGAGACCATTCACAGCTTTCATCCGTATCTGATCAATGGCCAGCCATACTTGCCCACGCGTGCCTTTCCGCGCAAAGTACCAAGATTCATCGATCATGAACCGCCGCCATCCAATTCGGCGGCACAACACCCAATCACACGTCCCTGGAGGATGCCATGCAGCAGAAAGTTGATACGGCGAACAAGTTGGGCGTCAGCGAAGAGCAGTGGCAGGCGCGTGTCGACCTGGCAGCTGCACATCGACTGGCCGTGATGCACGATTTCCACGAAGGTGTCTTCAATCACCTGACGTTGACAGTACCTGGCACAGCCGACCGCTACTATCAAATTCCGTTCGGCCTGCACTGGTCGGAAGTGACCGCAAGCTCTTTCATGGAAGTGGACTACAACGGCGAAGTCCAGCGCGGCAGCGGTTACGTTGAGCGATCATGCTATGCCATTCATGCGCCAATCCATAAGAACCTGCCACACGCAGCCTGCGTGATGCACACACATATGCCGTACGCCAGCGCCCTCACGCGCCTGGAAGACCCGAAGATTAAGCCGATTGGTCAGACCGAGGTCGGCATGATGCGCCAGTGCGCGTACGATACCGACTATACCGGCCCGGCTTCTGAAGCGACGGAAGGTGAGCGCCTTGCCGGGCTGTTTGGTGATAAGACGATCCTATTCATGGCGAACCACGGCATTGCCACGATCGGGCAGACTGTGGCCCAGGCCTATGACCGGCTCTACTATATCGAACGTGCGGCTCAGGTTCAGCTCTTTGCCATGTGGACGGGCCAACCACTCAAGGAGATGGCGCCCGAAGTTGTTGATCGCACTATGAAGAACTTTGGCGGCAACACCTGGGGCGAAAAGAAGCCCTGTGACTATCACTTTGACGCCTTGAAGCGGATCCTTGACCGCAAGGAGCCTGACTACAAAGACTAGGTCGGCCTGCCGGTGATCTCGTCCTGGCACTATCGTCACAAATCAATCTCAAACCGCATGCTGGTTCGCGCTGGCGTGCGGTTCTTTCATGATAGCGATGCAAATGAACTGGGATGCACTGCTCGGCTTGCTCATTGCCGCACTTGCGCTCATGGGTAGCCCCGGTCCGGCAACCTTGAGTGTTGCGGCCACCAGCGCCGTCTTCGGATTGAGCCGCGCAGTTCCCTATTACTTTGGGGTCTGTTGCGGCACCAGTACAGTTGTCCTGCTGGTCGTAACAGGTGTGATGGGTTTGGTCATCGCGGTGCCCGGCGTAACGCCCATCCTCGTGGTTCTGGCTGGTGCCTACATCGTGTACTTGGCCTACCGAATTGCCACCGCACCTCCGCTCAAGGCACAAGATGACTCAAGCCCACCGCCGCGCGCCATTGCGGGATACTTGCTCGCAATTGCCAACCCAAAAGCCTACGCCGCGATGGGAGCGCTTTTTGCAGGATACGTTCTCATCGCAAGAGACCCACGTGGCGATGCAATCACAAAGGCGATCATCCTCATCGCGCTGGTGTTCGCAGTGAACCTGGTCTGGATGATTGCTGGACGCGCGCTGGCGCAATTCTTTCAGTCGGAACGATCGGCCCGGTTTCTCAATGTGAGTTTTGCCGTTCTGCTGGTCGCCTCGCTGATCCCGCTGCTGATCAAATAGGCGGTGCCCCATTTGTGGGAACCGAAGCATCATTTTGCAGAAGTGAACAGGCTGTTCGAAGCGGTCAGGACGCAACCTTGATATCATCGTCAAACAGTTGGGCCGGCAACCAGCTGTCAGTTGCGGGATTATGAGCTTTGAATCCACCGCGGCTCTCGAATGCGCGCAACTCTGCAAAACGGCGACTTGTTTCAAGCACGCGCAATCGCTGTAGGATGGAGAGGTTGAGCGAGACCCTGAGAACCTTTGCCTCGACGGAATAGCCAGTCAAAGCGCCATAGATGTAGAGCTGCCGCAGCGTCTCTACGATGGTCTCTAGCGGAATGTTACATGCAGTTTCAATTCTGCTCAGCTCTAGCAACCGCGGATCGGGACGATGTAGATAACGCTTGAAATGCGTAGCAAGCTTGATTGCCTCCCGGGTCGCCCATGCCTGTTGGCTGAGCTCGTCCAACCAGACATCAGCTGCGACTGCAAGATCGCGCTTATCCAGTCCATCAACATCAGCAAATCTAAGATAACGCTGTTCGTGCATACTCTTCCCCGGCCTGAGCGAACCATACGCATTGATCGTTATCTTTCGATAAACTGCCAGCAATCTGGCGACCTGTTTGCGATGCTTGCTGAGGAAAATTCTTAATCGCCTGAAATCACAGGGTTTGTCGGACGATCTTCAAAGAAATTGCGTCAATCGCTAACCGGATTGAAAAAATCCACTAGCCGATCAATTAGATCAGCCTTATGATGCATTAAACAAAAGTCTAATGGGAGAGAAACGTGACTGAAGGGGTCAAATCCGCGGAACGAGTCTTAGCGATATTCGAGGTCTTTGAGGCGGAGCGGCGCCCTCTACGCATCTCAGAGCTGGTAAAGCGGCTCGAAATTCCTCAATCGAGCACCTCCACCCTGATGAAAACCCTGGTTTCCAATGGGTTGGTCGAGTTCGATCCAGACACTCGGACCTTCCAGCCATCGGTGAGATTGGCATTTCTCGGCAACTGGGTGCTCGGGTCGAGCGATGGACTTGCGCAAATTCAAACCCTTTTGCAGCAACTTGCAGCCGAGACCGGCGAAACGGTTATTGTCGGCGCGCAGAATGGCCTGCATGTCCAATATCTCTCAGTGATCGTGTCTGAGCATCAGGTCCGCTTTGCCCTGCGACCAGGCCTCATGCGACCGCTACATCTGGCGGGCCTCGGCATCATGCTGATGAGCCAGAAGCCTGATGATGAGGTTGGCCGGATCGTTCGCCGTTACAATGCAGAGGCAGATCCAGAGACGCCTCTCGCTGTTGAAAGCGAAGTTCTCGACATGGTTCGACGGGCGCGGGCACACGGTTACTGCGAAACAGCCAACCTGGCATCTCCAGGCGCAGGCGTAATCGCTACGCTTCTACCATTGGCAGTTGAAGGACGTTTCCTCGCCATCGGTCTTGGCGCACCACTGGATCGCCTGGATTCACGCCGCGACCTCCTCAAGGATGTGCTGCTTGGCGAAGTCAACAAGTTCGCTGGTGGATCGGCATTTCGATACCAAGTTGCCTGATCTCATTCGTTGAGAGCTGAACAGCCTCGCCATAGCCCGGCACCAACCCGGGCCATTGGCTGGCCGGCACACCGGCGAGCGTGCCACGGACTGCACTGATCGGACCACCGTGGGCAACCACGACGCAATGCCCCTCTGATACAATCTCTCTGAGCGCCGCCAGCACGCGATCGCGCAGTTGATGCACGGTTTCACCGCCAGGCGGTGCGAACGAGTCTGGCTCGTGGATCATGCGGGCCATATCATCACCGACCTCGGCAAAGATCTCGCTCCAAGACCGGTTCTCCCAGGCACCAAAATCAAGCTCTTGAAAGCGAATGTCAGAGGCAACAGCGCAACCGGCAATCGTTGCGATACCTTCCGCAAGCAAGCGCGCGCGCGTGAGGCCGGAGTGATAGACTTTGGATGGGCGCAAGGCACCGATCTCCGCAGCGATAGCTGCGATGCTCGTAACGCCACTTTCGGAAAGCGCGACATCCGTAACGCCGTAACACGTCCCCTTGATATCCGGTGTCACCTCAGGATGACGAACCAGTGTGATCCCCACTTCTCCGCTCACTGCGAGCGACCCGGCTTAAGGTTGAGCGCCAGCCCGGCCGCAATGAAGTCGACATGATCAACGGTGGCTGCGATCCGTTGATTAAGCCGGCCCTGGGCATCGCGAAAGGCCCGCGCCAGGGCATTCTCCGGAACGATGCCGAGTCCCACCTCGTTCGAGACGAAAACGATCGTGCTTTGTCGACCTTCGAGGGCGCTGACGAGTTGCGCGGTCTCTTGTTCAATATCGCGCTCGGCGCCCATCAGATTGGACAACCACAACGTTAGGCAGTCGACGACAACTGCCTGATCCGGAGCATCCACGCGCTTGAGTGCTGTCGGCAAATCTAGCGGTTCTTCGACTGTCAGCCATGTGTCGTCGCGTTCTTCCTTGTGACGCGCTATGCGGTCACGCATTTCGTCATCCCAGGCTTCCGCTGTCGCAAGATAGACGCGCTTGGGTTGGCGCTCTGCAACCGCGAGCGCATGCCGCGTCTTGCCGGATCTCGCACCACCGAGGATCAAGAAACTATGCGCAACGCTCATGACAGCCACGCGACTGAAACCAAGTGGCCACTAACAAAACTCATCATGATCGCAGCTCCAAAAACATCCCCTGTCACGCCCCCAAGATACCGCTTGGCAAGCGCAGTAATGAGGACCGCACCAAGCACACTCCCTAGAACCAACGGAATGGCGAGCGTTGGAAGAACCAGTGCACTCAGCACAACCGGCCACAAAACCGTCGACACGAGTGCCCCGAGACCAGGACGACCAAACAACTTGGCAAGTCCATCATCTCTAACAATAGCCAGCACCATCGCGGGTATCGCAATCGTGGCGCGTGCCAGCATCGATGCGATCGCCATAAAGACTATCACCTGGTATCCAGGCAATGCAGCAACGCTTTGACCAGACACATCTGTTGTTAAGCGAGGCGCTAACTCCGAGAGCAAGGCCACCAAGGCCAGATAGCAGAGTAATAGTGCCAAGACACCATAGGTGCCGATATGGGAATCACGCATGATCTCAAGCTTCCGCTCACGCGTTCGCCCGCCACCGAGCCCATCCCAAAAGTCAGCCAGCCCATCCTCGTGCATTGCGCCGGTCAGCAAGGCGAGCATGGCGAGGGCCATAACCGCCGAAACCGTCTTAGCAAGACCAAACCAAAGGCAGAGCCACAACGCGAAGCCAGCCACCGCACCAACCACAAGACCGGCCAGCGGAAACGCCCAAAACGCTTCAGCCAGCTTCCTGTCCTCGCGCACACTAAATCTCGGCATTGGTAATCTGGTTAGAAACCCAAACGCCAGGACAAGATCTTCGCCCAGCCGCCTAATCATCAACTGAGCCTGATGTGCGATTAGCAACGGACGCCTCTTCAAACGTTGCCATACCGTTGTGCGCGGCAGCTGCGGCGCGCAAAACAGCCAGCGCTAAAGTTGCGCCGGTACCTTCACCAAGACGCATGTCGAGATCGAGGATCGGTATCAGTCCAATCTTCGCCAAGAGCCGGGTGTGGGCAGGCTCAGCTGACTTATGACCGGCGACGCAATGCGCCGTGATCTCAGGATTGTCAGCAAACAAGGTGGCAATCGCTGCACTGGCCACATAGCCATCAATCACAACCGGACAACGTTGATGACGTGCCGTGAGCACCGCGCCTGCAATGGCGGCCAACTCGCGACCACCGAGACACTGCAAGCGGTCGGCAGCCGACTTGACATTGCGGTGCAGCGCCAAGGCACGATCAATCACGTCAGCCTTTTTGCCCACACCCTGATCATCCAGTCCCGTACCTGGCCCGGCCCAATCAGTGCCCGAGCCACCAAAACAGCTGGCCGACAACGCAGCGGCGATCGTCGTGTTACCGATGCCCATTTCACCGACTGCCAGAATGTCGATGTCACCGGTCACAGCACCCGCTCCGATATTCAACGCCTCAAGCAGTTCAGATTCGTTCATCGCCGGGCCGCTCGTGATATCGCCTGTGGGACTTTCGAGATGCACACCAAAGACGTCCAGTTCAGCACCCACCGATGCTGTCATCGCGTTGATGGCGGCCCCACCATTCTCGAAATTCGCGACCATCTGGGCTGTCACCTCGGGTGGATAGGGACTAACACCCTGCGCTGTCACACCATGATTTCCGGCAAAAATGGCCGTCTTCGCCTTATCCACACAAGGAAGACCAGTGTCGCTCCACCCTGCCAGGAATACCGCGATCTCTTCAAGACGGCCGAGCGACCCCGGCGGCTTGGTCAACTCCGCCTGGCGAGCCAGCGCCCGCTGGCGCGCCTCGACGTCTGCCACCGGCAGATCCGCCAGCTTCTGCGCGAATTCTTGAAGATCGCTAAACATGGCCGCTCGGTTAGCGGGTTGCTGTGGATCTGGCAAGTCGCGATACCGCCAAGTCCCGTCGTATCAGCGTAATTCGGGGGCGATGATTAAGAAGATCAATTGACAGCATGCCACTTCTCGCCTACTCGATTCATGTTGGTTGCCTGATCAGGTGCAAAGCATCGGGCATGAAAAGGGAACACGGTAAAGTCCGACCGATAGACGGGACCAAAGCCGAGGCCGCCCCCGCGACTGTAAGCGGAATGGCTCGCCCAAATGCCACTGGTCGTTACAGACTGGGAAGGCGGGATGAGCTGCCAAATCCGCGAGCCAGGAGACCTGCCAGCAAGTGAGGTTTGAATTCGGACGGGGTGTTCCGGGTTGCCGTTCAGCGCCAGGTCAACGCCAGTTGACCGAATGCAGCGGTTATCCGACATCCTTCAACTGAAGGGTTTGTCTGCCGATGCGCTGCTTGATCCCATCATACGTGGCCCAATCATGCGCAGATCGTGTTCTGACCGCCGCCGCAGCGTGTCGCGAGCCTGGCGGGTGCCAATGATGGCACTCCCGGCAAAGCAGGCGAGTGCACAGACAGTGCACCCAGATGGCATGAATGCTGCCTTTGTCCGAGAGCTCGATGCGCTGTTTCGACAGCGCCGTGATGTCCGACGCTTTCTCAACAAGCCTGTCGATGAGCACACTGTTACTGAGATCTTGGCTACGTCCTGCACGGCGCCGTCCGTCGGCCTTAGCGAACCCACCCGGTTCTTGCGGCTTCAGAGCAAAACGATCCGATCCGACATCCTGGCGAATTTCGAGGCGGCAAACGCACAAGCACTGCAAGGTTATGACGGCGATCAGGCCAAACTCTATGCCGGGCTCAAACTCGCCGGCTTGAAAGAAGCACCTGTCCAGCTCGCCGTGTTCTGCGATACGAGCACTGCGAAGGGGTCAGGCCTCGGTAGCCGCACGATGCCTGAAGCCCTGGTTTACTCATCGGTTTGCGCCGTGATGACGATCTGGCTCGCGGCTTCAGCACGCGGGCTTGGCCTCGGCTGGGTATCGATATTCGATGTCGATGCCCTCTCAACCACACTCAATGCACCCAAGAGCTGGTCCTTCATTGGCTGCCTCTGCATCGGCTGGCCGGAAGAATATCACCTAGACCCGGAACTTGAGCGCGCCGGATGGGAACACCGCGATCCGAAGGGGCCCCACGTTGAAACGAGATAACAAATGGAACGGAGCGTGAGTTCTTCAGGATGTAAATCCAAGACAAGCTTGAGTGGTTCAAACGCGACATGAGACATGACCAAAAACTAATCGATCTGAAGTTCGTCATTCCCGCGGACGCGGGAACCCAGTCAAGCCGCGTGAGGCATTGCCAAAACGACGTTCGCATAGATCCCCAACTGCTTAGGGATAACGTCTGCATAGCAACAAACTGATTAAACAATTTCGGACCAGGCCAAACTCTGGCCAGTGCATCCTGAATAACCAAGTGAGAAGAAGAACACATGGCTGAACGCATTCCCGCTACTGTCGTCACCGGCTTCCTTGGCGCCGGCAAGACGACCCTGATCCGCAACTTGCTGGCCAATGCCGATGGCAAGCGCATCGCGTTGATCGTCAATGAGTTCGGCGATGTCGGCGTTGATGGTTCGCTACTCAGCGATTGTGGCGACGCAGCCTGCGAAGTCGACGATGTCGTCGAATTGGCCAACGGCTGTATCTGCTGCACGGTGGCTGACGATTTCATTCCAACCATGGAAATGCTTCTTGAACGTCAACCGGCACCCGATCACATTGTCATCGAAACATCCGGTCTCGCCCTGCCTCAGCCGCTTGTCCAGGCCTTCAACTGGCCGGAAGTGAAAGCACGCGTCACCGTCGATGGTGTTGTCACCGTCGTCGACACACCGGCCGTCGCAGATGGTCGATTTGCAGCCAACGTCCAGGCCGTCGAAGCACAACGTGCCGCCGACGAGAACCTCGACCACGAAAGCCCGCTCCACGAACTCTTCGAGGACCAGCTGGTCTGCGCGGATCTCATTGTCCTCAACAAGACGGATCTGGTCGAGGGCGAGGTCATCGAGAATGTAACGCAATTGATTGGTCGCGAGAAACGTGAGGCCGCTCAGGTTGTGCGAGCCGTCGAAGGTAAGTTGCCGTCAGCATTGATCATCGGTCAGGGCATCGGTGCAGAGACAGACCTGGCGACGCGCAAATCGCACCATGAACACGGACATGACCATGATCATCATCACGACGACGATCATGATGACCATCATCATCATCATCATCACGAGCACGATCACGACGACTTCGAGAGCTTTGTCGTCGATGTTCCACCAGTCGAGGATGTCAAAGCATTCGAACAGCGCGTCATGAATATGATTGTCGAAAACGATGTCTTACGTGCGAAAGGCTTCATCGAAGTCGATGGCAAACCGATGCGGCTTGCGCTTCAGGCCGTCGGACCACGGATTGACTCCTACTTTGATCGCCGCTGGCGCGAAGACGAACCGCGCAAGGGACAGCTCGTTGTGATCGGCCTCAAAGGCCTCAATCAAAGCGCCATCGAAACGGCACTGCAGGGGGAATTAGTATGAACGACGCCGCTGCGCCTACGACAACGACAAAGCGACTCCCGCCCAGCCCCTGTGTCGGCATCTGTACGATGGACGACGACGCAGGATTGTGCATGGGCTGCGGCCGCGACCGTAACGAGATTACCAACTGGATCAGCCTTGACGATGATCAGAAGGTCACGGTCTGGAACGCCTTACCGGGCCGTATGGCACAATTAGGCGCCACTAGTTTTCGCCTTGCGCCTGAGCCGGATCAGATCGCGGCATTTGTCCGTCAGACACTGGACGAACGCGCAGGTCGCTGGGTGATGGGCTCAACAGGTGCATCCGCCAGCTTCGATGCAACGGAGATCGTCGACGTTTCAGAGGACGCCGATTGGGTGACCGGGAGCGCAGCAGATGGACATGGCGTCCGCGTCAAGAAACATGATCGCATGCGCGCCTTCGGCCTTACTCTTGGCGACGAACAGAAGCGGATGATGGCCGTTGCCCTGGTCATTCCGAAAGGCCGTGCCAAACTCGAGCAAAACGACGGTGTAACCGCGATTGGACCGGACGATAACGCGATTGACTCAACAAAGCGTTCCGCGACACTCACGGACCTCGCCACAGGCCGCCTATACTCACGCGTCCTCTTACGAACCTGCGAGGCCGAGAGCAACAACACAGTCAAACCGTTCCTTGTCCAATCGTCTGGTGAGGCTGCCGATCAAGTTCTGCCGCTGTTGAATCGCGCCGACTTCATCGTCGAGACAGCGCTTGGCCGCATTGAAAGCACACGCTCAGACACGATCGAACTCGTTGCTTCGCCCGTCAGTCAAGAAGTTGATGCCGACGGTAACATCAAGCAAGCCGATCTCGATGGTTTTGACGACATACAGCTTTCCAAAGCTTTCGCCATTGGCGCAGTGTTTCACGCCCACGACCCTGACTGGCTGATCGGCCGCCTGACACCATAGCAACGCCACAACGACGGAGTGCGAGCGTAGGAACCCGTTGCAGGCCTCCCACCCAACGCGCAGTGAAATAGGAGAGACTCAGGTTGCATTTGCTGGTTGCACAATCCGGCACCATCGACGATGGCAGCGAGCCGCGCGACCTCGGTCAATCGCCGGGCGATGTCGTCGTGCTGTCCGCAGCCGACACCGAACTTGCGTTGCTATCACAGATCCACAACCGTCGTTTACAGCAGTCAGCAACCAACCCAAACACGAGCTCCTTGCGCCTCGCCAACTGGCTCCAACTCAAGCACAACTACTCCGTCGATCTCTATCTAGAGAAGACACTCAGTCAGGCCAGTATCGTCGTCGTGCGGTTGCTTGGCGGCAAAACCTATTGGCCCTACGGCATTGAGCGCCTTTCCAACGCGGCTCGGCATGGTGATTTTGATCTCGTCGTCCTGCCAGGTGACGACAAGCCTGATCATGCGCTTGAACAACTCTCAACCGTTAGCACTGAATTTCGCGATCAACTCTGGGGATATCTGACAGAAGGTGGCGCCGAAAACGCCGATCTGTTTCTCGAAGCCCTCGACGCCCATCTGGATGGCCGCGAGCTGCCGCCACCTGCGCGCCCGTTGCTGAAAGCCGGGATCTATGGCGACAGCCTGGCAGCTCCCCCGAACAACGCGCCGACCGCCTGCATTGTATTCTATCGCGCACTGTTTCAGTCCGGCGATCTGGCTGCGATCGATGCACTTGTCAGGCACCTCGATCAACAGGGCCTGCGCGCGCTACCAATCTACGTTGCAAGCCTGCGGGATCCGGTTTGCGCGGAAACCGTCCGTTCGATCTTTGGCGCGGCATCGCCCGACGTTATTCTAAACACAACAGCCTTTGCCACGACCAAGCCAGGCGATGATGCATCCGGTGGAATTCTGGGAGAATTCGGCTGCCCGGTTCTGCAGGTTGTCCTCTCCAGTGAGAACCAGACCGGTTGGGCTGACGGCACACGTGGTCTCTCGGCACGCGATATCGCCATGCATGTCGCGCTGCCCGAGGTCGACGGGCGCATCCTGACACGGACCGTCTCCTTCAAGGCGGATGCTGTCTACGACGACAACACGGAGCACTACGTCGTCCGCGCTGAGCCTCACGATGACCGGGCGAGATTCGTGGCTGCGCAAGCCAAGGCGTTGTCCGATCTCAGGCGAACACCGATCGCCGAACGCAAGATCGCCATCCTGCTTGCCAACTACCCAAACCGAGACGCCCGCCTTGCCAACGGCGTCGGCCTGGATACACCGGCGAGTGCCATCAATGTCCTCACTGGAATGCGCGATACCGGCTATGCAACGGCCAACATTCCTATTGATGGCAACGCACTCATTGAACAACTCAAGTCTGGCGCCACTAACGCCAGTATTGATGGCCGTTCCGTTGCGGACTGGTTGCCATTGTCGACTTACGGCGAACTCTTCGCGAAGTTGCCGACAGCCATCCGCGAGGCTGTCAACGAACGCTGGGGAGAACCGCGGCAAGATCCGTTCGCCACGAGACAGGGCTTTGCGATCCCGGCCCAAACCTATGGCGACGTAATTGTCGGCATCCAGCCCGCGCGTGGTTACAACATCGACCCAAAAGAAACCTACCACGATCCGGCACTGGTCCCGCCGCACAACTATTTCGCGTTTTACTTCTGGCTGCGCCACGTCTATGGCGCGCAAGCCGTCGTCCATCTCGGCAAGCATGGCAATCTTGAATGGTTACCGGGCAAGGCTCTGGCGTTGTCCGAGGCTTGCTACCCAGAAGCTGTGCTTGGTCCATTGCCCAACATCTATCCATTCATCGTCAACGATCCGGGCGAAGGGAGCCAGGCCAAGCGGCGCACATCCGCCGTCATTATTGACCATCTCATGCCACCCATGACACGCGCGGAAACCTATGGCCCGTTGCGGGAGCTGGAAGTACTCGTCGATGAGTACTTTGAAGCGGCGGGTCTTGATGAGCCGCGACGCAAGTTCCTACAAAAGGAAATCCTCGCAACATCCGCCCGTCTCGGCCTCGACAAGGATTTCGGCTTCGACGTTCGCGGTGATGCCACGGACGCCTTGCAAGCCATCGACAATCACCTCTGCGATCTCAAAGAACTCCAGATCCGCGATGGATTGCATATCCTTGGCGCCGCACCAACTGGGCGCGAACGCATCGACACGCTTGTTGCTCTGGCTCGCGTCCCACGCGGCGAAGGCGAGGGGTCGAACACATCACTGCTCCGCGCCTTGGCAGACGACCTGGGACTTGCAGGCTTTGATCCCTTAGATTGCGATATGGCCGAAGCATGGAGCGGACCCAGGCCAAACATACTGGCCAACCTCTCTGCGGATCCTTGGCGAACCAACGGCGACACCGTGGAGCGACTGGAGTTGCTGTCAGCAGCGCTTGTCGCCGGGGACGCAGAGACCGAGGGCAACTGGACCACGACCCGATCTGTCCTCACCTGGATTAACGAATCCCTCACCCAGCGCCTCGACACGAGTGGTCAATCTGAAATCGCCGGATTACTGAGCGCACTTGACGGGCGATTTGTGCCACCCGGTCCTTCAGGTGCACCAACTCGTGGCCGCCCTGATGTGCTGCCCACCGGGCGTAACTTTTACTCGCTCGACAGCCGCTCTTTACCAACCCGCGCAGCCTGGGAATTGGGCAGAAAGTCAGCCGAACGCGTCATCGAACGTTACACACAGGACCGCGGTGACTGGCCGAAGGCGATGGCGCTGAGCGCTTGGGGAACTTCCAACATGCGCACCGGCGGTGATGATATCGCCCAAGCGATGGCTCTGATGGGCGTAGCGCCGACATGGGAGCCAGCCTCCGGTCGCGTTACCGGATTTGAAATCATCCCTCTCGCCAAACTTGGGCGCCCCCGCGTAGATGTCACCTTCCGCGTGTCGGGTTTCTTCCGCGATGCCTTCCCGGCGCAAATGGATCTCCTGGATAGCGCAGCGCGGGCACTCGCCGAGCTTGACGAAGAAGCTGATGACAATCCCATTGCCACAGCCACCAAAGCTGACGCTGAGCGCTGGCAGTCACAAGGTCTCTCTCAAGATCAGGCGCGACAACTGGCCGGTGCCCGCATCTTCGGCTCCAAACCAGGCGCGTACGGCGCCGGATTGCAGGCACTCATCGATGAGAACATCTGGCAGGATGAGGCGGATCTGGCCGACGCCTACCTGACCTGGGGGCAGTACACCTACGGCGGCGGCCAGTCTGGCGAGGCCAGCCGGCAGGCGTTCGAGCAGCGTATCGGCAATATCGATGCTGTCCTGCACAACCAGGACAACCGCGAGCACGATATCCTCGACAGCGACGACTACTACCAATTCGAAGGTGGCCTGGCTGTCACGGCCAAAACACTCAAGGGCAGTGCCGTACCCGTCTACCACAACGACCATTCTCGACCGGAACGCCCGGTTGTTCGCGCATTGGAAGAAGAAATTGGCCGTGTTGTTCGGGGCCGCGCAGCCAATCCGAAATGGATCGCCGGCATTATGCGTCATGGCTACAAAGGCGCATTTGAGATCGCGGCCACAGTCGACTATCTTTTTGCCTTTGCAGCCACCACCGGCGCCGTCGGCGATCATCACTTTGACGCGCTCTACGATGCCTACCTTGGCGACGAAAAAGTACGCCAGTTTCTAGAAGCCAATAATCCGGACGCGCTTCGTGAAATTGCCGAGAAGTTCGCCGATGCTATCGACCGCGAGTTTTGGTCACCACGCCGTAATAGTGTCGGTGACATGTTGGCGATGTTGCGGCCCGGCCAGGATATCAAACCAAGCGCGGCCGCTGAATAGGGAGGAATGCCATGTCCGATGAGTCAAGCAACGAAGCGGCTGCCGTCACCCCAGAGGCTAACGCCCAGCACGCTGAGAAGATGGCAAAGAAGAAGGCCGCCCGTGACAAGATCATGGCGACCAAAACCGAGCAGCGCGGCCTGCTGATCGTCCACACCGGCAAGGGCAAAGGCAAATCAACAGCAGCATTCGGGATGGTTTTCCGTTCCATCGCGCATGGCATTCCCTGTGCCGTTGTCCAATTCATCAAAGGTGGTATGGCCACCGGCGAACGTGACCTGATCGAGAACCACTTCTCCGACATCTGCCAGTTTCATACCATGGGCGAAGGCTTCACCTGGGAAACGCAAGATCGCGAACGCGATGTCCAGCACGCCCAGGCTGCCTGGGCCAAGGCCAAGGAATTGATCAGAGACCCAGGCGTCAAGCTCGTCCTGCTCGATGAACTCAACATCGCGATCCGTTACGACTATGTGCCGGTTGCCGATGTCATCGCATTCATCGAAGCAGAAAAGCCGGAAGACACGCACGTCATCATCACAGGCCGCAATGCCCACGACGACCTGGTCGAGCGCGCCGACCTCGCAACTGAAATGACGTTGCTCAAGCACCCCTTCCGCTCGGGTGTGCAGGCCCAGGCCGGCATCGAGTTCTGAGGCCGTATCAATGGCAACGCACCAACGACCGCCGGCAGTCATGGTGCAGGGTGCCGGCTCCAATGTCGGCAAGTCCTTAATCGTTGCTGGTCTTTGCCGCGTTTTCTCGCGACGTGGTTTGGCGGTGCGCCCGTTCAAGCCACAAAACATGTCAAACAATGCAGCCGCTACACCGGAAGGCGGCGAGATCGGTCGCGCGCAGGCCCTGCAGGCAAAGGCATGTGGCGTACCGCCAAGCATTCACATGAACCCGGTCCTCCTCAAACCTGAAACGGACACCGGTTCGCAGATCATCGTTCAGGGTCAGCGTTGGGGAACGATGCGCGCACGCGAGTTCGGCCAACGCAAATCCGATCTCCTGCCGGCCGTGATGGACAGCTACACCAGGCTCTCTGGCAAAGCCGACATGATCATTGTCGAAGGCGCCGGCAGCCCCGCCGAGGTCAATCTGCGCGCGGGTGACATTGCCAACATGGGCTTTGCCGAGGCCGCTGATCTCCCTGTCGTCATTGCCGGCGATATCGAACGCGGCGGCGTAATTGCCAATCTTGTCGGTACGCACGCGGTGCTCCCGCCAACGGATCGAGATCGCATCAAGGCCTTCATCGTGAATAAGTTCCGCGGTGATGTTTCACTGTTCGATGGTGGAATGAAAGCTATCGCTGATCACACAGGATGGTCACCACTCGGCGTTGTCCCCTACTTCAAAGATGCGCGACTACTGCCGGCAGAAGACATTCTGGATCTGGACCGGTCAGGCCACGACACGCAACCTGGGGATCCAGCCAAGACAATCAAGATTGTTGTCCCCATGATGGGACGCATTGCCAACTACGACGATCTCGATCCGCTCAAATTGGAGCCGGGAGTTGACTTAGTGTTGGCCCATCGTGGCCAACCGCTACCACTCGATGCCGACCTGATTATCCTCCCGGGCTCTAAGAGTACCATTGGCGACCTCATTGCACTACGCGAAGAGGGCTGGGACATCGATATCGCAGCGCACATTCGTAAAGGGGGCCATGTCCTTGGTCTGTGTGGCGGCTACCAGATCCTTGGTAGAATGGTGGATGATCCGGACGGCATAGAGGGTCACCCCGGATGCTATGAGGGGCTCGGTCATCTCGATGTTGCGACCAAACTTCTACCTGACAAGGTCGTCCGGCCAGTGACGGGCCATCATCTGGCCAGCAACGAACCGGTCACCGGCTACGAAATTCACATTGGCCGAACAGACGGCCCGGACTGCAGTCGGCCCGTCTTTAGGATCAATGATCGTGAAACTGGTGCCGCATCAACCGACGGGCGGATCATCGGCACGTATGTGCACGGTGTCTTCGGAAAAGATGGGTTCCGGCGCGCCTTTCTTGACACAATCCGAAACGGCGTTGCGAGCGAGGTCAACTATGAGGCAACGGTCGAGCAAACACTTGATGCCTTCGCCGACCATCTGGTGCAGTGCTTAGACATCGAACGTGTGCTCGAAATCGCAAGAGCGTAAAGCGCTCAGCATTCACGCGAAGCAAACGGCAAAGATCAGCCCGACCATGATGACCTGCACACCACACGCGCCAATAAGCGTCGCCAACGCACGCGAGATATCATCGGGTCGCGCCTGCCGACGACCTTCAGCGTTCATCCAGGGATCATCAACAACAGTGTCACCATAGTCGCGCGGACCGGCCAACGCGAGATCAAGCCCGCCAGCCATGGCCGCTTCAGGCCATCCAGCGTTCGGCGAACGATGACGGTGCGCGTCACTCCAGACAGCGCGCCATGCGCGGACAATCGAACCTCCACAAACAGTCGCCGCAACCGCGATGAAGACAGCGGACAAACGCGCCGGCACAAGATTGAGAACATCATCCAAGCGCGCTGAAGCCCAACCAAATTCCTCATACTTTTCGTTGCGATGGCCGACCATGCTGTCAGCCGTATTGACCATCTTGTAGGCCAACAGTCCTGGCAAGCCGGCAACCAGATACCAAAACGCCGGCGCGACAATGCCATCAGAGAAGTTCTCAGCAGTGCTTTCAATGGCGGCGCGACTGACGCCGGCCTCATCCAGCGTTTCTGGGTCACGACCGACGATCATTGAAACGGCCTGTCGCGCTGCCGGCAAGCCACCGTCTGCAAAGGCCCGCCGAACACGGGCAACGTGTTCGTAGAGGCTACGTTGCGCAAGCATGATGGCGACAAAGATGACCTCCAGCGCGAGTGCGGCTGGCGCGAGGCCAATCATTAGCCGAATGACAACGCCTAGCGCAATCACAACAGCAAGCATGACGACAAGAGCAAGTACCCCCTTCAAGCGCCGCCCGCCAGCGCGGTTCAGAGTACCGTCCAGAAAGTCGATCAGTCGCCCCATCAACGTGACTGGATGTGGGAGCCGTCGCCACAACCAATCGGGATCACCCAGCACAGCATCGACTAAAAGCGCAATGAGCAGGAGCCCAGCTGTCGTCTGAAGATCAAGCATCACTTTGCAGCAGCCGGCCGCAGCACTTGCTGCAGACACTGCTCCAGCCGCCTCAAGTTTTCTGGTTGACCCGGCAGCCCGAACCGCATCCATGTTGGTTCATTTTCAAAGACACGCGTCAGGATACCTGCGCCCGCCAGCTGCCTGTGGATCGTGCTAGCATGATCGTGGGCAAACAATCGAAACAGTGACGTACCGCCAACAAGCTCAAAGCCGAAGTCAGATAGTAACCTGTCCAGCTGTTGCGATTGCTCTTGGTATCGTTGTTGCGCGGCAGTTGCCCAATGGCTGTCACGCAGAGCCCGCTCTCCGACAACCAGCGCCGGCCCCGGCACAGCCCACGGCCCTAGCAACTGGTCGAGCGCAGAAATCTCCTTATCGGAGCCCAGCGCAAAACCAAGGCGGACACCCGCGAGACCAAAGAACTTGCCAAAGGATCGCAAGATCAACAGTCCCGGCCGGCCAGCATACGGAACGCAAGAAATTCCTGGATCGACATCGGCAAAAGCTTCATCGACGATTAGCTGACCGCCACGGTCAGCCAACCGCGCCGCTAACTTGCAAAGCACCTCTGGAGCAAGGATCCGACCGTCGGGATTGTTTGGGTTGGTGACAATCGCAACATCGGCTCCGGCTATTGCCTCGATGCTCTCCACCATCGAAACCTGCCGCGCGGTGCGCTGCCAACAGATGGCATGCTCCGAATACGTTGGGCCGAGTACGCGGACATCGGTGTTAGGTCGGAGAAGCGGCAGAAGTTGGATCAACAACTGCGTGCCTGGCGCGGCAACTATTGGACAGTCATCGGTTGCGCCATAGGCTGATCTTGCAGCCTTCAGGAGCCGCGCATAATCGCCTGCCTGCGGCAGTTGCTGCCAAGCCGCGCTGGAAATATCTGGCAAGGGATAGGGTTCCGGCGCAATCCCTGTGGACAGATCAAGCCAAGCTTCACCAGGCCCGTCACCGAACTCAGCCATCGCCCGAGATATGTCACCGCCGTGCTTCATGAATTGCTCGTCGCACACCTATCGACCAACTGCCAAGATATTTTGCTGCGGCATTGAAAACAATGTCGATTCCTGGCTATTCGCGGGCGGATCTGCGTGGTAGTTTCAATGACTTCCAAGTAATCAGGGAAGTCCATGCCACGGTGATCCTGATCGACCCCGGAGGGGATCGGGCAAACCGCTGGAACATCCGCATTGACGCCAAGGCGTCGCAAACCGACCGGGATGCACATCGCAACGGTCCAGGAGGGTAAAAATGATCAGAACAATTTGTGTGGCTGCTGCCACTAGTTTCGCAACGGCAAGTGCCTGGGCTCACACCGGACATGGCCCTGTCGTCGTTGACGGCCATAGCCACCTGACCGAAGCCGCAGCTGTGATCGCGGCCGTCGTAGCCGTGGCCGGCGTCGCTTGGATCGCGCACCGCTATTTGAAATCGCGGTAAGCCCAAACTCGTGAGATAGGCCGCAATCCCTCGAAGGTCGCGAACCAGACGGCCATATATCTGGCAATCCAGAATTATGAATGTCTGGACTTCACTTCGCGGGAATGACCTGAGCTTTGAAATCAGGACAGGCGACTATCAACAGTCTCAGCACGCCTTCGTCTGAAGGTCGCTGAGACTTGAATGACTTTTCAATCACTTTGCAAACTGCAACGAGAAACTAATGTCTGAAAAAATCGGGGTGATGGTATGCGGGCACGGCTCGCGTTCACAGGCAGCCGTCGACGAGTTCTCTGTCGTCGCCGAGAAACTCAGAGAGCATTTCCCTGAGTGGCCTGTCGAGTACGGCTATCTTGAATTTGCCAATCCCGTGATCCGCTCCGGTCTCGACAAACTGCGCGATCAAGGCGTTGACCACATCCTGGCTGTACCCGGCATGCTGTTTGCGGCAGCCCACGCCAAGAACGACATCCCATCTGTCCTCAACAGCTACCAGGCCGAAACCGGCGTCAAGGTCAACTACGGCCGCGAACTGGCAGTCGATCCCAAGATGATCCGCGCCGCCGCTGATCGTATCCAGGAGGCGTTGGATAACGCCAATTCAGAACACGGCGCGATGGAAAACCATGACGTCTGTCTGGTCGTGATTGGTCGCGGCGCCTCAGATCCGGATGCCAATTCCAACGTATCGAAGATCGCACGCATGCTTTGGGAGGGTTTCGGCTTCGGCTGGTGCGAGGTCGGCTACTCCGGTGTTACTTTCCCACTAGTTGAACCGTGCCTCGAGCACGTCACCCGGCTCGGCTACAAACGCGTCATCGTATTCCCCTACTTCCTCTTCACCGGCATTTTGATCGACCGGATCTACGGCTTCACGGATGTCGTAGCCGAGCGCAACCCGGACATTCAGTTCATCAAGGCGGGTTACCTCAACGATCATCCGCAGGTTATTGCGACGTTCGCAGAGCGCGTCACCGAAATACTTGACGGCCAGAACCAGATGAACTGCGCGCTGTGCAAGTATCGCGCTCAGGTTCTCGGTTTCGAGGATGAGGTCGGCGCCCCGCAGGAAAGCCATCACCATCACGTCGAGGGCATGGGGGCGTCAGCGCCTGGCTCACAAGTCGAGGACTGTGAGCTTTGTGATACGTTCTGCACCGGCAAGTGCCGGGTAGTTGCCTCCACGCACAGTCACCATCACCACGATCATCACGGCCATTCGCACAGTCACGATCACGGTCATGACCACGGACACCACCATGACCATGCGCATGACCATAGTCATGATCATCACGATCACGACCATCATCACCATCCTTATCCCCACGCGGATCATCCGCTAGGGCCAAAGAGCGTGCTGAAGGAGAGCGACGGCTGACCATGGCGCTCGACTATCTGCGAGACCCTGCTGCAATCTATCGGCAGTCATTTGCGACGATCCGGAACGAGACTGATCTCGCGGGTTTGTCGAATGACGAAGCCGCGATTGCAACGCGTGTTATGCACGCCTGCGGCATGACGGATGTCGTCGCAAGTCTTGCATTTCATGGCGATGTCGCTGCAGCGACCCGAACTGCGTTGGCCAGTGGCAAAGCTGTTCTGACCGACGTCGAGATGGTACGGGCGGCCATCATGACCCGCCATCTGCCAGATGGCTCGAACGTGCTTTGCCGACTCAATGACGAACGCACACCAGGTATCGCCAAACAACAGGCAACGACACGCTCCGCCGCAGCCGTCAGTCTCTGGCACGATGATCTCGACGGCGCCATCGTCGTCATCGGCAATGCTCCAACGGCTTTATTTGCACTGCTTGAAGCAATAGATGCCGGTGGTCCAAGACCAGCGGCGCTCTTTGCCTTCCCCGTTGGATTCGTCGGGGCGGTCGAGTCAAAAGACGAATTGATCGCCAATCACCGCGGCCTTAGCTTTGTAACTCTTACAGGGCGCCGCGGCGGAAGCGCGATTGCAGCCGCAGCCTTCAATGCAACATTGATCGGAGCGCGCGATCAATGACACCCTGGCTCACGGTAATCGGTGTTGGTTTGGACAGTCTCGACGGCTTGAGCCAGCGTGCTCGTAATGCGCTAGACGCAGCAGAACTGATCGCAGGATCCAACCGCTTGCTCGATGCCACATCTGTTACGCCGGACAAGCGCTATGTCTGGCCATCTCCCTTCAGTGAAGGATTAGCTCATATCGTCGCCCAGCGCGGCAGACCGGTTGTCGTGCTGGCCACCGGAGATCCGATGCACTATGGCGTTGGCGCATCCTTGGCAGACCGCGTACCGATCGAAGAGATGATCATCATCCCTGCCCCGTCGGCCTTCAGCCTTGCAGCCTCCCGCCTTGGCTGGGCGCTCCAGGACGCGCACTGCATCTCTTTGCATGGCCGGCCCTTGGAAACACTGTTTGCAGCCCTCCAGCCCGACGCCCGACTGATCGTGCTCACCAGCGATGGCGAAGCTCCGAGTCAAATCATGAGCCTCCTGCTGCAAGCAGGTTATGGTCCGAGCAATGTCACCGTTCTCGAAAACCTCGGCGGAGAACACGAGGGCCGTCATGAGCTGCGCGCAGAAGAACACAGCTTCGACAGTTTCGCTGCCCTAAACGTCATGGCCATTCAGTGTATCGCCGAGGAAGACGTCCAGCATCTCCCGCTCATACCAGGACTCCCGGACGGGGCATTCCTGCACGATGGACAAATGACCAAGCGTGAAGTTCGCGCCATGACACTCGCAGCATTGGCGCCTGCACCCGGTGAACGCCTCTGGGATGTCGGCGCTGGCTGTGGTTCGGTCGCTATCGAGTGGTTGCGCGCCGCACCACGCAGCTCAGCGGTTGCCTTCGAACGCGATGATGAGCGGATCGGCATGATCCAACAAAACGCCCTTCGCTTAGGCGTACCGCACCTATCCGTCGTCGAGGGACCTCTGCCGGAGAGCCTATCGGGCCAAGCAGCACCCGATGCCATTTTTCACGGTGGTGCCTTAGCCAATCAGGATGTCTTCGAGTACTGCTGGAGCGCGCTCCCGTCAGGCGGCCGCATCGTCGCCAACGCCGTAACCCTGGAAGGCGAGACCGCGTTGGCAGAACGACAGAAAACACACGGCGGCGAACTCGTACGGATCGAGGTCTCACGCGCAATCGCTGTTGGACGGTTTCGTGGCATGCAACCTGGTATGGCCGTCATGCAATGGCGGGCGGTGAAGCCATGAGCAACGCACGCGAAACCGGCAAGTTCTACATCATTGGCGTCGGCCCTGGCGATCCTGACCTGATGACCCTCAAGGCTGTGCGATTGATTGGCATGGCCGACGTAATAGCGTATCCGGTGACAGAGAGCGGGCAGTCACGGGCGCGCCGGATCTCCGCTGAGTTCATAACAAAGCATCACCGAACGATCGGTTATACTTTGCCAATGTCCGTTGACCCGGCACCGGCACAGGCAGCCTACGACGATGTCGCCAATCAAATGCGCACGCATCTCGATGCCGGCCGAACGGTCGCCTTGCTCTGTGAAGGAGACCCATTTCTCTACGGCAGTGGCACACACGTTCATCGTCGACTGGCGACCGACTACGACACTCAGGTCGTGCCGGGCGTCACATCTTTGACGGCAAGCGCAGCCGCCAGCGGCGAACCGCTGGTTGTCCGCAATGAGGTTCTGAAGGTCTTGCCGGCACCGCTTCCAGTTGAAGAACTGAGAAATGAGCTCCGGTCCTTCAATCGCGTTGCCATCATCAAGCTCGGACGACACTTCAAGAAAGTTTCAGGCCTGCTGCACGAACTGGGCCTTGTCGAGAACGCCGTACTCATCTCAAACGCCACCGCCGATGAACAAGTCGTCAAACGCCTATCAGACGTTGATCCGGAGACTGGCGAGTACTTCGCGATGATCCTTGTAGGCGGGGAGGGTGACCAATGACCAGCGCACATCCCATTGTCATTGTGCTCGGAGCATCGGGACTGGACACAGCTCGCAAGATTGCTGGCGAGATCAAAGATTGCGTGATCCATGGCTATGCCAAACGGGTGCAGAACGTGGATGTCTCGTTCGACGAGCCGACAGCCCACATTCGTACTTGTTTTGAGGCCGGGCACGCCATCATTGGCGTCTGCGCGAGTGGCATTCTGATCCGAGCCGTCGCGCCAGCGCTTAAAGACAAGCGAGAAGAGCCACCTGTTCTAGCCGCCGCGGAAGATGGCTCATCCGTCGTTCCGTTGCTTGGCGGACATCACGGAGCAAATGAGTTCGCCCAGCGATTGGCGGACAAACTGAACAGTCACGCTGCAATCACAACCGCTGGAGATGTTCGCCTTGGACTCGCGTTGGACGCGCCGCCTACAGGTTGGACATTGGCCAATCCGCAAGATGCGAAGGACATTACGGCCCGACTACTGGCAGGCGAAGCCGTCACAATCGATGAAGATCTCGACTGGATTGACCGATCATCTCTCAATATCTCGGCCGATGCCGAATTGAAACTCACCGCAGCATGCGACGATCGCCAGTCACTACCGGGAGAGCTGCTTTACATTCCCCGCAAGGTTGTCATCGGTGTCGGCTCAGATCGTGGCTGCCCAGCAGACGATCTGATCAGCCTGGTATCCGGCCAATTGCGCACGTCGCAGATTGCGACCGACTCCATAGCCTGCATCGTATCGCTCGATCGTAAGGCCGATGAGCCGGCAATGCATGCACTTGCTGCTCATTTAGGCTCCCCCATGCGCTTCATGGATGCCGACGCAATCAATTCGGTCGCTGACCGCATTCCCAATCCATCAGATGTCGTGATGCGCGAGGTTGGCGTCCCGGGTGTTGCCGAGGGAGCAGCCCTTGTCGCCAGTGGCGCAGCCACCCTGCATATTGAGAAAGTGAAGTCCACACGCTGCACCTGCGCAGTTGCCATTTCCCAGGATATGATCGACCCCGATACGATTGGTCGCCCGCGAGGCCACCTATCAGTCATCGGCATCGGACCAGGCCAGAAAGAATGGCGCAGCGGAGAAGCGGAGAGACTTCTGCGAGAAGCTGGCGACTGGGTTGGCTACGGCCTCTACCTCGATCTTGTCGCAGATTTGAAAGGCACTCAGCAGGAACACCGCTTCGACCTCGGTGCCGAAGAGCTACGAGTGAGGCACGCGCTGGAACTGGCCGGTCAGGGCCGCAACGTTGCATTGATCTGTTCCGGTGATGCCGGGATCTATGCCATGGCAGCGCTTGTCTTCGAGGTGCTTGCCCTTGAACCAGTTGCAGGTGGCCTAGACGATGCCTCACGACGCGTGGCCATCACGGTCGCTCCAGGAATTTCTGCCATACAGGCCGCGGCGGCCCGGGCGGGTGCTCCCATCGGTCATGACTTCTGTCTTATCTCTCTGTCTGACCTGTTAACGCCGTGGCCAGTGATCGAGAAACGCATCGAAGCGGCCGCCCAAGGAGACTTTGTGGTTGGCTTCTACAATCCGCGCTCGATGCGTCGCCGCGAACAACTCGACAAGGCTATCGCAATCCTGCGGCAGACGCGTCCGGCAGACACGCCGGTGATCATCGCATCAAATCTCGGTCGGCCTGCCGAAAAGCATTCAGTCGTACCACTCAGCAAGTTCGACCCTGAACAGGTCGACATGTTGTCGATAGTCGTCGTCGGCGCCAGCACGACGCGTTCGTTTGCCACCGGCGACGGACAAACCCACGTTTTCACACCACGCGGCTATGCCGCCAAACGCACGGCGGAGGCCGCAGAATGACAGTCCATTTCATTGGTGCAGGCCCGGGTGCCCCAGATCTGATTACGGTGCGCGGATTGCGGTTGATCGAGAAATGTCCGGTCTGCCTGTATGCTGGTTCGCTTGTTCCCGCCGAAGTCGTCGCCGCGGCACCAAAGGATGCCTGCGTGATCGACACCGCGCCGATGACCCTTGACCAAATCATCTCGGAGATCAAAGTCGCCAACGATTCCGGCAAAGACGTTGCCAGAGTGCACTCCGGTGATCCATCGATCTATGGAGCCATCGCGGAACAGATGCGCCGCCTTGATTCACTCGGCATCGAGTACGATGTGACACCCGGCGTACCAGCATTTGCCGCCGCCGCTGCCAGCCTCAAGTCAGAGCTGACCCTACCTGAAATCGCGCAAACCGTCATCGTCACTCGAACGACGATGAAAGCCTCTGCAATGCCCGCAGGCGAAGATCTCGCAACACTGGGACGCTCCGGAGCAACACTTGCCATTCACCTGTCGATCCGCAACTTGAAGAATATCGAGCGCGAGCTAACCCCGTTCTACGGTGCGGAGTGTCCGGTCGTGGTTGTCTATCGGGCGACGTGGCCCGACGAGCAAATCATTCGCGGCACACTGTCAGACATCGCGGCCAAGGTCCGCGCTGCAAAGATCACACGCACTGCGCTGGTTCTGGTCGGCCCCGTTCTTGCCGAAACGCAGGATTTCCGCGACTCAGCACTGTACGATGCCGCTCATCAACACATCCTGCGCAATCGCAAGACGGCTCAGGTGGCGTAATGCAGGTCGAGCAACTGCATAAGGTCATCGACAGATTGAGCATCAACTGCTGGTGCGTCTTCTGGCCGTTCGATCATGATGACTGCAACGCCGAGTTGCCGTGCCGCCGTCAGTTTGGCTTCCACCGACGTGCCACCAGCATTCTTAGTCACCAGCACATCAATCTCTCTCCCGCGCAGCAAGGCCAACTCGTTATCGACACTAAAAGGGGGACGCGCCAGGATAAGCTCCGCGTGAGCGGGAACGGGTTCCTGTGGTTCTTCAATCGTTCGAGCAACAATTCGGATGTCCGAGCGCTGCAGAAAAGGCCCAAGCTCCTGCCGACCAATCGTCAGCAACACCTTGCAGCGAGGCTTGATCATCTTGGCGGCTTGTTCCACATCGCGCGCCGCGAGCCAGCAATCGCCTGTGCCTGGTTGCCAAGCCGGACGACAAAGCCGCAAGTAACGAATGTTCCTCTTGCCAGCCGCCACATGCGCATTGTGCGAGATCGCCTCTGCAAATGGGTGGGTCGCATCGACGATGAGCTCTATGTCGTGCTGCGCAATGTAGGTCTCGAGACCGGACACACCACCAAAACCACCAACGCGAACCTGCCCGGCCAAAGCTTCAGGTTCGCGCGTTCGACCGGCGAGGGATGAGATGACAGCCCAGCGCCGATCGCTCGACAACCGTTCAGCCAGCTTGCGCGCCTCTCGCGTTCCACCGAGCAGCAGCAGCCGGGTTGCCTGGGTATCACTCCCCATCGGCTTGACCCGCACGCGCAATGATGTTGCCGCCGCGGTCAACGATCATGGTTTCAACTTCGATGGACGCGCCGCGCAGAACACCCTGCGCTGTCTCGCGAGAAAGCCTGGCCACCTCATCGGCAATGGCGACATTGGCAGCGAGAGACAACTGCAGCACCTCAGCCGCGGTATTCGCGTTTCTAACGCGCTCGGCCAGATCCGGACTTCCGCCAAGTTGGCTGACCCGCTCGGACAACCAGTCAAAATCGACCTGGCTGCGACCGGAATGAAGATCAAGAAACCCTTGCGCCAACTTGCAGAGTTTGGCGAACCCGCCGGCGACAACAACCTTGGGCACGGGGTGATTGCGCAGGTACTTAAGCATACCACCCGCGAAATCGCCCATGTCGATCATCGCGATGTCGGAAAGGTCGTAGAAAGCTTGCGCAGCGGCCTCCGACGTCGAACCGGTCGAACCGACGACGCGCTCGAAGTCATTGGCGCGCGCGACGTCAATGCCGCGGTGAATGGAATGGATCCAGGCCGAACACGAGAAAGGGTGCACAACGCCCGTCGTGCCGAGGATGGAAAGGCCGCCAACGATACCAAGGCGCGGGTTCCAGGTTTTGGCGGCAAGCGCTTCGCCCGTCGGCACGCTGATCTCAATTTCAACATCCGCTGCGACGGCGAGACGGACAGCCTCTTCTTGAATAACGCGAGTCATCATCTGCCGCGGCACCGGATTGATAGCCGGTTCACCCGGCGGCAATGGCAGACCCGCTTTGGTGATTACACCGACGCCTTTGCCGGCTCGGAACTGAACACCGTCCCCGGCATTTGCGAATCGGACTTTCACAATGACCATCGCACCGTGCGTCACGTCGGGATCGTCACCAGCATCTTTGATGATACCGACCTTCGCCCAGTCAGCACCACGCTCTTCCATGGCCAGCGCGAAGGCCGGTGTCTCACCCTTGGGCAGCGTGATCTCGACGGGATCGGACGCAATCCCGGTGACCAACAACTCAAACGCGGCCTTGGTCGCAGCGGTAGCGCAAGCGCCCGTCGTCCAGCCGCGGCGCAGCGTAGCCTTTTCTTCCGCAGTCGGTCTCGTCGCCATAGTAAGCACGATGCTAAATGCTTCGCTGGCTTGATGAAACGAAAATTGTTGGGGCATAGTCACCACGTCCAGCAGAGAGGGCACCATGGCTGATCCAATGCGCAACAACAGGGCGGACTTTGTCCCAGAGCAAGAGAGTGGTTTCGCGCGCCTTGACAGCGAACCGTTCCCAACGTTCGAGCCGGGCACCGTATGGTTAGCGGGTGCCGGTCCGGGCGCGCCTGGTCTCCTGACACTGCTGGCCTATCACGCACTGCAAACCGCCGATGTCGTTGTCTACGATGCGTTAGTCAGTGACGCGATCCTCAAATGGACCGGCCCGCACACTTCCAAAATGTACGCCGGCAAGCGCGGTGGCAAACCCTCCCACAATCAGCGCGACATCTCTGAGCGCCTCGTCGAACTCGCCCGCCAAGGTAAACGTGTACTGCGCCTGAAGGGCGGTGACCCATTCGTCTTCGGTCGCGGCGGTGAGGAGTGCCAGACACTGGCCGCAGCGAATATCGCATTCCGCATCATTCCCGGCATCTCTGCCGGTGTCGGCGGTCTGGCCTATGCCGGTATCCCGGCAACGCACCGTGAGATCAATCACAGTGTCATGTTCCTGACTGGCCACGATTCAACCGGTCAGGTTCCCGCCGGTGTTGATTGGCAAGCTGTCGCCACAGCGTCACCTGTGCTCGTCATGTACATGGCAATCAAGAATCTTCCCGCTATCGCGACGCGCCTTCTCAATGGTGGCCGGACCATGGATGATCCAGTCGCCGTTGTCAGCGATGCAACGTTACCTTCGCAACAGATCGTCGAGACGACTTTGGGTGAAGCCGGCACGCTGGCCGAACAAGGAAAACTACCGACGCCCTCCATCGTTGTTGTCGGAAAGGCCTCGCAACTTCGCGAAGAACTCGCTTGGTATGCCGAAGAGCTAAAGGTCAATCCGATTGGCTGACCATCTGTCAGACGCGCGCGGCTTCATCGTTGCGGCACCGTCATCGGGCAGCGGCAAGACGACCGTCACGTTAGGATTGATCGGCGCTCTCAAGCGCCTCGGCCACAGCGTAGCCGCAGCGAAGGTTGGTCCAGACTATATCGACCCCAAGTTCCTGGAGGCGGCAAGTGGTGGTCGTTGCATCAACCTTGACCCCTGGGCGATGTCTCCCGAACAATTGCGCGCACGGCTGGCCGACCACGCAGAAGGCGCGGACATGGTCATTGTTGAAGGTGTGATGGGCCTCTTCGATGGCGCGGAAGGCGGCGGTGGTGCAACTGCGGATCTCGCGGCAGCGCTCGAACTC
This sequence comes from Hyphomicrobiaceae bacterium, assembly GCA_965247245.1. Lineage (GTDB taxonomy): Bacteria > Pseudomonadota > Alphaproteobacteria > Rhizobiales > Hyphomicrobiaceae > Tectiglobus. The sequence continues at coordinate 1,951,174 of CBDFGV010000003.1, forward strand.
CCGGTCATCTTCGTCGTCGATGCAAGCGGCCAGGCACAATCAATCGCAGCTCTCGTGCATGGCTTCGCGACTTTCCGATCGGACATCGAAGTCGCCGCCACGATTGCGACGCGGGTCGGTAGTGACCGCCACGCAGCGATGATCGCATCAGCCCTGGAACCCTTGCCGGCGCCGCATCTTGGTTCAATTCAATCGACGCCCGACCTGACCGTCCGTTCCCGCCATCTCGGCCTGGTCCAGGCGTGCGAGCAACATGAGTTACAACAGCTCCTTAATGTGGCATCTGGATCAGTCTCCGATAGCATCGACCTGGATCAGCTCCAGGCTTTGGGCCGTAGCATAAGGACAGCGAAGCCACACACGCACTTTCCGCCACTCGGTCAGCGTATTGCCGTCGCCAATGATGAAGCTTTCGGTTTTCTCTATCCACACCTCATCTCCGACTGGCGCAGGCAAGGTGCCGAGATCAGCTTCTTCTCTCCGCTCGCAGATGAGATGCCGCCACCAGAAGTCGACGCCATATTTCTTCCCGGTGGATATCCGGAGCTTCACGCTGAGCAACTCTCAACATCAGAAAAGTTCCGTTCCGGCATGCTCACTGCTGCGCAAAATGGTTGCGCAATCTACGGCGAATGCGGTGGCTACATGGTGCTTGGCGAAGCCCTCGTTGACGCGAACGGTACCACTCACCCAATGCTCGGACTCTTGAGCCACGTTACCAGCTTTGAGAAGCGGAAACGGCAGTTGGGCTACCGCAAGCTCAACCGGATCGCCACCGCTCCCTTGCCACAAACACTATACGGGCATGAGTTCCACTACTCGACAATGGCCGAATGCAGCCATGATGATCCACTGTTTGAAATCGCTAACAGCAAAGGCCAAGCATTAGGGAAAGTTGGTGGTATCAGAGCGAACGTCTTCGGCTCTTACATGCATATGATCGAGGCGGGATCTGCGAACTAGCCCTGGGCTGAATTGGGCACGCTGTCTCCGTTGCTTCCCCGAACACGATGATACGCTCTCGCGGTCTCCAGAAGCGTGTCGCGCACCGCAGCATCCTCGATACGATCAAACAGCAAAATCATCTCAGCGTTCTTGCTGTCGGCCAATATCGCGATCAGATCCTTCGGTAATACCGTGTCTTCACAGACTTCTTCGAAGAAGTAGTGGACCGGCACATCCAGAGCCACCGCGAATTGTGCAATGCGTGATGCCCGCATCCCACTTTGGCCACGCTCATATTTGTGGATCTGTTGTGCAGAGATCGAACAGGACTCGCCCAACTCCTGCTGGCTTTTGCCAAGCATCATGCGCCGGAACTTCACGCGCTGCCCGACCATCCGGTCAATCTCGGACGGCGCCCGATGCGGAAGAGAATTACTCTCGTTTCGATGCTCTTCCATACACCACCTATTGGCACCTAGGCATTGCAATCGCCTGCCCGGATCGTCCTCGCCTTATCAATGCAACAACCATGATCGTTTACGTGTACCAGCTACTGCGCGCAACTTTTGCATGCATCTTATTACAAATAGGTAGAGCGACCTGATATTCTCAACCCATTTCATTATCTATGCAAACCTCAATCGTACCTTCTCCAATCCCCCAACTGCCAGAACTAGACATCAGTGATGGCGCTCACATCAGGTGCACAGAGCAACGCTCGACCACCTTCAAGCTTCAATGGCAACGTCAGGCGCGTATAGATGTGCTGCTTGCTCTGAGAATTGAGAGGGTCCGTGATAATCGCATCGACCTTGGACAGGGTCGGACCCTGAGCATCCAGAACACTCTGAAAATATCTTGCGACCCATTGGCCGTACCTGACGTCCGGTTGATCCTTCACAGGTAGCCCGACAGACCGGTTCATCCAGGTCCGGTCCTTGTAGATATCCCAACCCGGCCCGAAAGTATCGAAGACAACCTGTTTCGAGTTTGCAGCCAACAAGACAATAGCAAACTGCCCATGAGTGAGATTGGAGACAAACTCACGGCACTTCGTTAGATCAATGTTGCAATCGTTGAAGCGCCAGAACTCAATCAGCCGGCGAAGAGGACTGTACGATGGCAGATCAGCGGTTGCGACAGTTGCCAAGCGGAACCGATCACCGTTTTCGATTCGAGCTTCGCCAATTAGAGACATGATCCGCTGGCCCGCTATGCGCCAAGGTTCAATGTCCGTCCCAACAATGATCTCGTCATTCTTATTGGTACCATCACACGACAAAGCTATGCGATCGGGCGCAGCGTCCTCAAGCAGACGCGCAACAGTCCCGTAAGCCGAATAATTGAGTTGATCGGGAGCAACCCTGACGATTGCACTCCTATTCCGTATCTCAATGCTGGCGACATTGGAGAGATCAAATTCGCGCTTGCCCATCCGCTGCCACGCTGTTGCTGAGCGAGGCGAGCCCAAGCTTTCAAAGGACATAACTTGCCCCGCGCTATCAACAACTAGAGTAATCAAAGCAGGACCGACTAATATAGCTTTCGTTTCACGTGATATTCGCACCTCCGACAGGACTGGGTCAAACGATAGATTCGAAACACTGGCTGGTCTGCCAAAAGGAACAACTGGCAGCTGAACACATGCTAGTTTTCTTCTCTATGTGATGAGCGCGCACTCAGGGACGAAGTTGATTGTCTCGGAGACGCGTTTCAAGCCATAGATAGCACCACTGGAAACAAAAACAGAGTGGATCCTCGTTGTGAGTTTACAGCCCACCTCCATGCGTTTTACCGATCCCGGTGTCCGCCCACTTTTCGACGAATCCAATCGATGGCAATCCTGGCTTGATGTCGAAGTCGCGCTTGCCAAAGCGCAAGCGGAACTTGGCATTATCCCAACCTCTGCAGCCGATGTCATTGCGAGCAAAGCCCAGTTGGACAAACTTGATGATGCGGCTATTCGCGAAGGGTTACTTCGAACCGGACATCCCTTGGTTCCACTCGTTTGGGAGTTGGCGCGCATCTGTGGCGACGAAGCCGGTGGCTATGTCCATTGGGGCGCGACCACGCAGAACATCCTTGAGGCGGGCGACAACTTGCTGCTCAAGCAAGCGCACGGCATTTTTCTCAAGCAGTTCTCGGTTCTCCTCACTGCACTTGCCGATGTAGCCGAGCGCAGTGCTGATATGGCAATGCCCGGACGCACGCACGGCCAGCACGCCGTCCCCGTCACCTTCGGCTATAAGGTCGCTGTCTGGATTGACGAATTGGTCCGCCATGTCGAGAGGTTGCGCGCGCTTGAAGAGCGAGTGTTTGTCGCCATGATGGGCGGTGCTGCAGGCACCTACGCATCGCTCGGTGCACAAGGTCCTGAGGTGCAAACCCGCATGGCCAAACACCTCGGCCTCTCATCAGCGAATGTCCCCTCGCGAACGCACGGCGACCGCGAAGCGGAATACGTGACGGCCCTCGGCCTGAATGCGGCCACGACGGCGAAAATCGGCAACGAAATCTATGTTCTCATGAAACAGGAGTTTGCCGAGGCAAGCGAGCCGGTCCCAGCCGGAACAGTCGGTTCAAGCACGATGCCACAGAAGCGCAATCCGATCCTGTGCCAGGATGTCGTTTCCGATGCTGCGAGAATTCGATCGGTTGTCCCCCTCGCACTGGAAGCCATGCTGACCGAACATGAGGCCAATCGTGCGACCAGCACCATGATGCGCACAGCGCTGGCGGAAGCTGCGATCCGCACCGGTGATATCCTTGCGCGCCTGATCGAAATCGCCGAAGGGCTGACACTGGATCCCGAACGTATGAAGCGTAACCTGGACCTCACAGGTGGTATGATCCTGTCTGAAGCCATCATGATGGAGCTAGGCCAAACGATGGGCCGGCAAGTTGCGCACGATCTGGTTTACGATGCAGTTGAGAAGGTTCGCGAAGGCCGCAGCACCTTCGCCGATGCTCTGACCAACGATCCGCAAATTCGCGAGCAGTTGGGCGATGATGGAACAGCGCGCCTGACCAACCCCTCTGTTTATACTGGGCAGTGCAGCGAGATGGCGCGGGCCCAAGCCGGCGTCGCGCGCAACGTTGCAGGCGAGTTAGAAGCCCTTTCGGCCTGACGAGCAACAAAACGAACCGGGCAAGGAAACAGTTTCATGGCAGCAAACACATCAGCACAGACGAAAAATGCCTACCTCGCAGTGCGTCCCGAATGGTTGGAACGGCACAAAGAGGAGATCCTCGAGCCGGATCTGCCGATCATCGACCCGCATCACCATCTTTGGGACCGCTTCGGCTGGCGCTACATGTTTGATGACCTCTTGGCCGACACCAGCAGCGGTCACAACATCATTGCAACCGTTTTTGTCCAGTGCCGTGCATTCCATTGCGAAGACGGCCCCGTTGAAATGCAACCGGTTGGAGAAAGCCAGTTTGCGGCCGGCGTCGCTGCCATGTGCGAGAGCGGGACTTACGGCTCAATCCGTGCCTGTACGGGAATTGTCAGCCACGCCGACATGATGCTCGGCGCAGACGTGAGGCGCGTTCTCGAGGCTCACGTCGCTGTGAGTGGAGGCCGCTTCAGCGGCATTCGCCATATCACCGCCTGGGATGCAGATCCCGATCTGATGAACCCCAACTACACGCCGCCGCAACAGCAGCTGCGAGATCCCAAATTCCACGAAGGCATCAGAACGCTCGGCAGCATGGGCCTCACGTTTGACGCGTGGTTGTATCATCCGCAGATCGAAGATCTGGTCGTCGCAGCGCGGGCCTGCCCCGAAACCAGGATTGTCCTGGACCATTGTGGCGGTCCGCTTGGTATCGGAGACTATGCCGGGCGGCGGAGCGAAATCTTCCCGGAATGGGCGGCATCGATCAAGAAACTCGCCCAGTGCCCCAACGCCTATGTCAAGCTTGGTGGGCTTGGCATGCGCATCAATGGTTTCGGCTTCGAAGACTCAGACGATCCACCTTCATCAGCCACGTTGGCAGCCGCCTGGAAGCCCTACATCGAAACCTGTATTGAGGCGTTCGGAGCCAATCGGTGCATGTTCGAAAGCAACTTCCCGGTCGATAAAGGATCCTACAGCTACCCCGTGTTTTGGAATGCCTGCAAAATCCTGGCCCAGGGCGCATCGGAGCAGGAAAAGACAAATCTATTCGCCGGGACAGCGGCAAGGTTCTATGAGTTAGGTTCGCGTTGACCGGTCAGGCACCGCAACTCCTGAACGGCAGCGTGACCTGATTGGCGTGCGGGCACGTTTCTCGCGTTATTGTCGGACAACAGTCGCCCGGTACGAGCACACTCGGTCACTTCCGGCCCACTCGAAGGTCCCCTTCGACTCTTGGCCGCTACGCTGGGATAGTTTGAATTTACCAACCCAGTGTCCACCCTCACTATCCAACAACGAAACCACGTTGAGCGTGTCGCCTTGGACAGTGCCCGTCAGAACGTTGGAACCGAGTGGAAGATCGTGCTTCGCACGACCATTGTTGATGTTCAAAGTCATACTGTAGGTCGGCAGACAGAAGAACTTATTGCGTTGTGCGGTTCGGACAGCGGAGATCTGATAGCTACCATCATAAGCCGTAGGGCCGATTGCTGCCGTCTGATCGAGGCACTGCCCACTAGAGCTCAATGTCTGGCCTTGCGGGCAGGTCTTGAGTTCGCACGTATCATTGCGCTTGATGTAACGCTTGCCACACTGCACCGGACAGACCCGGCCGGACTTTTGGCGTAAAGTCTCTAATACCGTGGCTGTCGGCTCCAGGGACGCAATCTTCAATTTCGAATGCGCCGCAAAACTCTGCAGGGCTTTCTTACCGCGACTCCCCCAGATGCCGTCGACTTCACCTGGGTCACAGCCCAGTCGCGCGAGCTCGTTCTGAACATCGCGGACTGGCATCGGCGCATCAGAGGAAGGCGCGGCGACAGGCTCTACCGCTTTTTTGTTTTCCAGCTTGTCGATCTCCGCACGGGCCAGTATCGAAAAATGGCCGGTCGGAAACTTCTTGAGGTACTCCTTATAGAGAATCGGACTGGGGCTCTTTTGAATGGCCTCCCAGAAGGCCAACTCGATCGCCGCAAGCGCATCCTTATTGCTTTGCCCGGTCACTGAGCTCAACTCACGCGAGGCTTTCGCCGCCTGTGCCTCAGGCGTATCTTTGGCCGCTGGTGCTTTGGGCTTAAACGAGAACGACGCTGTCAGCGATGAATGGCTCCAGGGCACCTGCCGGCGTTTGGTTTCAGCGATAACATCGGATCTGACACGGCGGAGCAAGTCTGCAATGTCGAGACCTGCCGTCCCGATGTGCTTGAGCATCGCCGTTGTGAATGGACTGTTCCGGCCGGTACCATCATAAGCTACCGCATCAGGTTCTGTCGCGAATGCAATCAGGGTCCCGATACCTGACTTTATCCGCGCCAGGCCAGTCCCGATCGAGCCAGAGCGGGCCCGCCCCATGGAACGCGCCAGATTGCGTGACAACGGGTTATCGCGGCATGCATCAAGGAAAACCAGATTGGTCTTCGTATTGCGTTCCATCTGTTTCATTACGGCATCGACGCGCACCAGGGAGAACTCTAGATCTGACTCGTCGGCAAGCTTGGCATCGATCGGAACGAGATAGTTTTCGCCTTGGACCTGGAGACCATGGCCGGAATAGAAGAACAAGCCGACATCGGCGTCGCGCAGTTTCCTGGCAAAGTCGCGCACAACCTCGACGGTCTGGCTGCGATCGAGGTCGACGCCACCGACAACAACGAAGCCCAATCCGCTAAGGGCTGTCGTCATATCGATTGCGTCATGGGAGGCATTCGGAAGCGCGCTTGTGTGCTTGTAAGCCGTATTACCAATGACAAGTGCCACACGTTTCTCTGCCAGGGCTGACTGACTAAGCAGGCCCGCCCCAAACAGCATGGCAACCAAAAGCCCTAAGATTGGCTTGCACCTGATCACTGTACTCTCCCCCGACAGTGGCGTCTCAGATTTAAGGGCAAGCCTAGATGATGTACTCAAAAGCTTCAAATGATTAGGTTAAGATCTGTCTGTGTGAGTTTCAGTGAACGGCCTTAGTTCCGTTTGCGACGAACCAATCCCAAACCTGCTTCACATTTGCCCGGCGATCGCCGCGTCGGCGACATATGAAGTAGGAGTACGAGCTTATTGTTGTGGTGCCGAGACGGACCAACTTGCCTTCCTCCAGCTCAGACCGCAGCAGCGACAGATCACCCAGCGCAACGCCAGACCCGACGACAGCAGCATCCCATGTGCTCGATGTGACATCGAAACTAAAATCCGGCTGGGCGGGAGAACTGCTCAGGCCGGCAGCATTCGCCCAATCACTCCATTCCGATGGCCGTGCTTCGACGCCCAACAAAGGTAACAACAAGACATCTGCATCGCTCATGGACAAACGACCGACAAGTTCGCGCGATGCAACGGGTGCCCTGACGGAGCTCATGAGGCGCTTCGATATCATTCCCGGCCACTTTCCAACCCATGCGTTTCGTATCCAGATGTCGGCTTGGTCGATCAGATCAGCACGTGACAAAATAGAAACCTTAGTTGGCGCGATGGCCGATCGCAATTCAGGCAGGCGTGGAGCGAGCCAGCGCGATGCGAACGTCGGCGCAACCGTTAGGGATATGGTGCGGGCCTGCGCGCCACCTTTCACACTGTTCAATTTGGCTTCCAGGAGTTCTCTGGCTTCTGCAACGGCACCAGCAATCTCAATGGCTGCTGGAGTTGGCAAAATCTGCGCGCCGTGACGCGTAAAAAGCTTCTCACCGAGTTCTTGTTCAAACCGGCGGATCGAGTTGCTGACGGCAGACTGAGTCAGGCCGAGTTCCAGGGCAGCCCTCGTGAAGCCGCCAAGGCGCACGGCTGCCTCGACTGTCTCCATGGATTTAAACGGGAGTCTCATAGTTTTCGATCATTACATCATGTAATGACATTATACAATTTGGCGTTTGTTCGATCGTCATTGCCCCGGCAGACTTGCCGCTGAATTCATGCAATGAGGAGACGCAAATGTCGAACCGCCTTGAAGATCTACTCGACGCTGTTGAGACCTACATGACGGCCCTGCACGAGGGTGACACAGCGCAGCTGCGTGAGATCTTTCTGCCCGAAGCCCACCTCTATGCCTCTATCGATGATGAACTCCGAAGTCTCCCAATTGCAGACTACATCGACCTTGTGGGCGGTCGAGATTCACCAGCGTCACAAGGCCATCCATCATCTGGCGAGCTGATTGCGATCGACACGTCCGGCCCCGCAAGTGCGGTCGCCAAAGTCGCCGTTGCGGTACCGCCGACGCGCTTTGTCGATCTGCTCAGCTTTCTCCGTATCGATGGGCGCTGGCGCATTGTCACGAAGGTCTATCACATCGCCGACTGAGCAGCCGCTGGCAATCAATCAGCCGATCGTTGCAAGACCTACAATCAGGGGCCTCACAACGGATGTTCCTCAACGACGACTTTGTCGGAGTAAAACGCGATCAAACCCGCAATGTCCTGAGCAAAGTCAAGCGGCGCCTCATAACTCCATGCCAGGCTGGAAAGCGTTTCCCCCGCCTGCTGATACGCAAAATAGCTGGCATCACCCTTGAGCGGACAGTGGGTTGAGTTGTCCTGCTTCTCCAGATCAGCAAGCAGGTCATGCTTCGGCAGATAGACAACCGGATCGTACAGTGTCTTTCCGATTTCAATCAGCCGGGTTGCATTGGTTGACTCAGCCAATTTGGTGCCGTCCGGAAGACGGATGACGACGCGTCTGTTGATCGGTTTGAGGACCATATAGTGATTTGGCGCATCGGGCCGTCTGATCGCCCCATCCATATTCCGTCTCCTGTTTCACCGCTTGGACCAATCACATTCTGGTTCAATATAATGCTCGCACCCTCCTATCCCAACAGTTGCATTCGCACCAAAGCGGCCAAACTCAACTGAAGGGCGATCCAAACAGCGCGCATTCCCGAAACAATCATGTTCGGCCCCATCCATCCGCCTCGCGATGGTCAAACCGACAGCCATCGCCTAAAGTCGCGCCAAAATGCGAAAGTGACGGGAACAGCCAAAGATGAACGACGCAACCGGAACACAACCCGAAGCGACGACACCGGTCTTAAGTGTAGCGGAGGGACGAGCCACGGTCTGCCTCAATCGCCCCGCTCTGCACAATCGCCTGGAGCCGGCAGACCTCCAGCGCTTGATCGAGATCTTTGACGAAGTTGAAGCGCGCGATGACTGCCGCGTTCTCATTCTCACCGCAACCGGCAAAAGTTTTTGTTCCGGGTTTCACATCGGTGCCTTGGCCGAACGCAAAGACGGCGACGAGCCATATGATCCGGATGCCTTCGAGAAAATGGTCAACAAGCTCGAAGCGCTGACGATCCCGACGATTGCGGCCATCAATGGGGGCACCTACGGTGGTGCAACCGACATGGTTTTGGCCTGTGATTTCCGCATCGGCGTCGAAGGCATGCGCTGCTTCATGCCGGCAACCCGCCTCGGCATTGTCTATTACTCCAGCGGTGTAAGGCGCTACGTCTCGCGCCTAGGTGTCAACAACGCGAAGAAAATGTTCCTGACCGCGCAACCGATCGAAGCCGACGAACTGATGCGGATGGAATACCTGACAGAGTTGGTTGCAACCGACCAACTGGAAGCACGCGTTCACGAGTTGGCTGACATCATTGCATCTAATGCGCCGCTTGCCGTTGCTGCGATGAAAAAGGGCCTCAATGAGCAAGCAGTTGGCGAGCTGGATTTTGAACGCCACCTGGCAGCCAAGAACCTCGCCTCAGCCTCGGAAGACCATCAGGAAGCACTCAAGGCTTGGCAGGAAAAGCGCAAGCCTGTCTTCAAAGGCAAATGACAGCATCACAGAGTGAAGCTGTAGCGACGCAACGGGCGGCTGCACACTGGCGCGTCAGAGCCGGCATGAGCGTGCTCGCGTTAGCTATCATCGCCGTGTCGACCGCGCTCTTCTTTGCCACACGCAAGCCCGATCCATTAACGGCGGAGATCCTCGTCCTCGGCGACTCGCAAATCTCATTCGGGGCGGGCCCGACACTGAGTGCATTCTTTTCCGACCTACCCAACCAGTGCCGCGACGTTGCAGAGAGCGATCAACAGATCGACTTGCTGAGGAGAAAGCGCTTCTCAATGATCGGCACACGGTCAACCTCAATTCAATCCTGGGTCACGCAGCAAGGACGGCCTTGGGAACTGCTCTGTCACAAAGACAAGCGCTGGGGCGTCAACGCTAGCGCATGGGGCGCCGTCAAACCGGACAAGCGCCGCTACGTGCAGATCGGCGAAGGCGAGCTCTTTCAATTCTGCCAGCCGGATCGACCACCAATCCAAAACCTGTTTGCCGCGGGCTACTACCGCCCCGAACTATTGATGATCTTTGTCGGTGGCAATGGCGCGGGTCGGTTGGCTCGCAATCCTAATCTGGCTCAGCAAGACGTCGATCAGCTGGTCAAAGATGTACCACAGGGCCTCGGCTGCCTGTTTATGATGACGGCGCCTGTCTATCAAACTGCGCAGAACGATCGGCGCCTGGCCGCGCAAACGAACCTGCGGGCCGCCTTTAGCAAGCACAGCGGACGCTGTTCGTTTGTCGACGGTCACACGCCGGCAACCCGAGCGGCCATAGAAGGCCAGGCACAGTACTTCCGTCGCGATGATGCCGGCAAAGTCAAAGACCCCTACCATGCCAACAAAGACGCCGGTGCCGCGTTTCTAAATTTGCGCCGCAAGTCACTATGCCGTGCTTTAATCGATCAGTTTGAGGCTGTGGACAAAGCACGTCGCGAGGCATCTTAGACGTGAGTACTTCAGGCGTTTGATGCAGTTCGAGTCCGAGCAACGCCAAAGTGTGGACCCGGTCACGGACCATCTTCGCGCCCTCGACGTGGTCGTCTATGATGCAAACGCACGATGACCTGGTCATGACTCGAGGGATGTTAGAACATGGTGAAACGTGGTTGGATCGGCGTCGACCTGGATGGCACGCTGGCCTACTATGATCATTGGCGCGGCGCTGATCACATCGGTGAGCCGATCATGCCAATGGTGGAACGGGTTAAGAACTGGCTGGCAGCGGGCAAACAAGTCAAGATCTTTACAGCCCGCATGACTGAGCCCTATCGCGATGGGATCGATGTTCGTGACCGCATTCAGGATTGGTGTCAGGCCCACGGACTTCCACGCCTCGAAGTGACCAACGTCAAAGACTATTGGATGGTGGAGGTTTGGGACGACCGCGCGGTGCAGGTTATTCCAAACACCGGCGAGCCGGTGCGCGCTGACAAGGGCAAATAGGTCGGGACAATCATCATGCCGCGCAAGCCGCCACGATCCGCCGAAGTAAGAGCAGAAGCACGTGTCATTCTGCATCGCTGGCAACAGGCCATGGCCAAGTCCGAGGTAGAGATCGCAAAAGCCATCGCGATTGGCGATACCATTCTCGAAGATGCCTTGCATCACGAAAGTGAGCTCCAGGCCTATGACTTTGAGGTGCAGCTGGCAATGTTAGACAACCGACTGATATCGCCGAGCGCACAGCCTCCGGAACTCAGACCGGAACACCTCGAGGCACTCAAGCACTACCGCAAGCACTCACAGTAGGGACCAAGCCACCGGTGATTGAATTTTCGCCCAGCAAATCTATCATCGGGCTTTGAGCGGTACTCAGTTCTCATCCTGTTGACGAACACAAGATTCCCCAAAGTCTGTCACAATCCTTTCGAAGTTTGCTGCGAGGTTGTGCTGACTGGCGTCTCCCCGCAACGCCGGTCAACCACCCCGGCCCATAATCTTTCATGAAGACAGGGTGCCGGGGTGGTGTTGGTTTTAGCCACTAGATATCCGGCAGACTCTGGCAAACCAGCCAGTGGCTTCCTACGTTCGGCAAGTCATTTGCCAGTCAGGGAGCCATTCAATTGAACATCATCGCCATTTCCGGAAGCCTCCGCCGCGCCTCGTTCAACACAGCACTACTAAACACCTGTACTGAACTTGCGCCCGCCGGCATGAACATTTCCCTCGCCGACATCTCGGCCATACCGCTTTACAATGGTGATGACCAGGCAGCGGGCTTTCCCACGAGTGTCACGTCCCTGGCAGATCAGATCCGCGCAGCAGATGCCGTATTGATCGCAACGCCGGAATACAACTACTCAATCCCAGGTGTCCTGAAGAACACCATTGACTGGCTCAGCCGGGTCGAAAACCAGCCTTTTGACGGTAAGCCGGTTGGCATTATGGGCGCAGCGATGGGTGCGCTCGGCACGGCCCGTTCACAGTATCACCTGCGCCAGGTTTTCGTGTTTCTCAACGGCCGCCTGATGAATAGGCCGGAAGCGTTTGTCGGCGGCGCGCATCAGAAGTTTGACGAGAACGGCACTCTGACGGATGAACCAACCCGGGAATTCCTGCTCCGCTACCTCGCTGCCTTCGAGGCTTGGGCCAAAGCCTAGATCGCTCCGGCCTAGCCCAATGCGGCTCATCTTGCCCATGTGAACCAGCTTGCATGCTGCCTGCACCTACACAAAGCGGATGTAAGGCAGCAGGCTGGTTCCGACACTGATCACGAACCGAAACACGGGCAGTCCGACAATAGACAGCAGGATCAGGATCATCAGCACCAGTGTTCCATACTTCGCATTGTAATAGCGGTATCGGTTGGCGAGAACGCGCGGCAGAAAGTATGGCAGGATGTAGTGTCCATCAAGCGGCCCAAGCGGGATAAGGTTGAACACCATCAGCACCAGATTGACGACGACCAGCAGCACGAAAACCTGTCGGACGCCCGGATCGAGAAACGTACTCCAACCCGCCTGCACGCCGTACAGGTAAAGGTTATAAACAACGATCGCGATCAACAAGTTTGCCAGCGGTCCGGCCGCTGCCACGACCAACTGGGCCCAGAACGAGTTGAAGTTGCGCGGATCAACAGGCACCGGTCGGGCATATCCAAACCCGACCAAAATCACCATCAGCAACCCAAACGGATCAATATGCGCGATGGGATTAAGTGTCAGGCGTCCCTGCCGCTCAGCCGTATCGTCACCATACTTTTTGGCGGCATAGGCGTGACCAAACTCATGGAACGTCAACGACAGGATTAACGCGCCCAGCAAGGCGACAAACAGAAAATAGTTTCCTTGGACAAGTAGGCTTGTCACGCGCAGTCTCCTGTATCGTTTACCCACTTCGATATATGCAAGTCCGGGGGAGATTGCCAGGAAAGGGCCACCTTCCGCTGCTATTTCACCCGCGTGGCAAGCGTATTCTGGACACGCAGAGTACGAAAACGCGGCGACCGCACTACCACCCTCGAGTTGCTGATAGCACGCCATGACGCGAATTGGTTTGCCTTGTCAGCGCCTGTGAAGAGGCTCTAAGCTGCAGCTATTGATTAATGGAGGTTACGATGAGATTTCTGGCTATATCCATTGCCCTCGGAGCACTGACCCTTGGCGACTTTGCACTTTCCAGTAGTGCGCTGGCTGAGCCTCCAGGCTGGCGTTGCGAGTTTGCAAGAACCGCCTATGGCCGAAAGCGCAGCGGCGGACGGCATTTCACCTATAGCTGTTTTGGCCAAAGTCTGCGTGCCACGCGGCGTCTAGCGCGTATCGCTTGCTCTCAACTGTCCAACTGCCAACGCGGAGCATGCGTTCCTGTGTACTTCAGACCCCGCCTGCATTGCGATCGGACACCGTAAGAGCTGCTTTCGATGAGTTAAGCACTGGGCCGGCTGAAGGCGTGCACTGATACAGAGAAGCACTGATTTTGGTTGATCTCGGATCGCGCTTCAGAAACTCGGGTTTCGGGAATACCAAAGAGAACGGCGCCAACGCGTTCGGCGCCGCGAGTTGCCACGTTCGGGTTTGCGTCGAGTTTCGCTGACCACGCACTGCGCCAGCGAAAAACTCCTACTCAATGACCTCTCGAGCGTGTCGAAGAAACTCGGCACGGACGAATGACAAATTTGCTTTACGCGTTGCAGTAGCCCCTTGCCGAGAGTAGGTCGCAGCATCTTGTGCCGCGCTGACAGTGGCATGCGCCGTGCCCACTTCCATTCCACCTGCACTGATGTTGATCCCTTCTGCTGCAAGCTCGAAGAGATGAATGCTGTCAGTCCACTACAATTATATTCAAAAACCGAATTATGAACTCGATTTCGAGGCATTTATATCCATTAGAAAAGCAATAAATCTCCTTCACAACAACAAGGAGATGACGCATGCAGTATGAGAATTTCACGACATTCAACGTCAAAATCGATGATGCGATCGCGTGGGTCACGTTCGACTACGGACCAGTCAATATCCAGGGCCTGCCGATGCTGGCAGATCTCGACATGCTGGCCCAAAAGCTGGAAGCGGATCGAAGCGTCAAGGTGGTCGTGTTTCAATCGGCTAACCCTGACATCTTTGTGGCACACGCCGACACGAACTTCCTAAAAGACATGTCGGCAACCGCCGTCTCGCGCGGTGACGTCAAGCTACTCGACCTGCAGCGCGTTCTTGAACGTATCAGCCGACTGCCTCAGGCAACCATCGCCAAGATTGAGGGATTTGCACGTGGTGGTGGGCATGAATTTGCGCTGGCATGCGATATGCGCTTTGCCGCGCGCGGCAAGGCCAAGTTTATGCAAATGGAAGTCGCCATGGGCATTCTGCCTTGCGGTGGCGGCGCATCACGGATGGCACGTCAGGTGGGTCTCGGTCGCGCACTGGAAATCACGTTGAGTGCCCGAGATTGGGATGCCGACGAAGCTGAACGTGTTGGCACCATAAACCGCGCATTGGAACCGGCGGAGATCGGACCTTACGTGGAGGAGTTGGCCCAACGGATTGCCAAGTGGCCCGCCGCCTCCATCAACGCGACCAAACAAGCAGTCTACGAGTCGATCGACAAGCCCATCGAGGACGCCCTCAAAGCGGAAGCCTATTGGCTCTATCAGGCGACCAGCCAAACACCGGCGCTGAAACGATTTGCTTGGGCCGATGAGAATGGCGCTCAGTTCGACATGGACAATCAACGGGCATGGAATGACCTCGTCGTCCAGGTCCAAGACGTCAATTAGAAACCGGCGTCACAAGACGTATCCCGTTAGCCGTTCAAGTGTTTGAACCTGGGTGGCCAACGCGTTGAAGCGACTTGATGAGACTGGGCTTAAGCCGATCACCAGGGCACGTCGTGGCCGAGGCAAACGAAGCTCTCTTGGCACAGGCGGACACCCAACTTGCGGCCCAGTCTCTACCACTCCAGTGACCTTTGTATTGCTGCTTGTCGCGCATTTGCGATGTGAGAATAGATCGGAGAATTCGAATGAAAGCCATGGTACTCAACGAGTATGGGGCTGGGGCAGAATTTCAATCATCGGAACTGCCAAAGCCCGTTGCACCAGCCGGTCATGTGGTTGTGCGGATCGCAGCAGCGAGCGTCAACACAGTCGACACCATGATCCGAAGCATGGGAAAGGATCTGCCGCTGTCACCGGATTTACCGGCCGTTCTTGGCATGGACTTCGCAGGTACCGTTGAAGAAGTAGGGAAAGGGGTTTCCAACTTTGCTCCAGGTGATGAGGTCTATGGCTGTGCCGGTGGCCTTGCAAATTTGCAAGGCTCATTGGCGGAGTACATGATCGCTGATGCAAATCTGATTGCCCACAAACCCAAGTCACTGTCGATGCGTGAAGCGGCTGCCATTCCGCTGGTCGGCATTACCGCCTATGAGGGCTTGCAACGTGCTGGCGTTCGTGCAGGCCAGAGAGTCCTGGTGCACGGTGGGGCCGGCGGCGTCGGACACGTCGCTGTTCAACTCGCCAAACACTACGGTGCTAACGTCTTCGCCACTTGCTCTGACGCGCAACAGGCTGAGGCGATTACAGGCTTCGGCGGCACGCCCATCAACTATGTCACCGAAGACGTCGCTAGCTACGTCGAGAAGTATACCGGTGGTATGGGCTTCGATGTTGTCTTCGATTCCGTTGGGGGCGCCAACATGACGAAGTCGTTTGAGGCAGCAGCCTTGAACGGGCACATTGCGACAACCGTGTCTTTGTTAGAGCTGGACTTGTCGCCAGCTCATTTCAAAGGTTTGTCGCTCCACGTAGTATTCATGCTGATCCCAATGCTGCACAACTACAAGCGCGAAGAACATGGTATGATACTCGCCAAGCTTGCCGAGATTGTTGAAGCAGGTGATTTGAAACCGCTGCTGGACAACACCCGATTCAGACTTTCCGAGGTTGGCGATGCTTACAATCGTCTGACTGGCGGAGACGCCATCGGCAAGGTAGTGGTTGAAATCTAGCAGCCATTCGAAACAAGCATCGAACCAGTGGCTCGACCGTGCATGCCGAAAATTCCACTTGACCTCAAGTTGCTTCAGGTCGGTATGCATCTAGGCCATAGAGGTTCGCAATTATGAAAATATCCGAAGTCGCTGAGCGCGCAGGCCTCAGCGTTTCCACTATTCGTTACTATGAAACTGCAGGACTCTGCCCGGCGATAGAACGTGGCCCCGATGGCAAACGACGGTTCTCGGCAACAGACGCCGATTGGTTCTTGTTGCTTGCATCGCTCCGCGAGACCGGCATGCCCTTGTCCGAGATGCGCGCGTTTGCAGCGCTTTACGCTTCCGGCGATGAGACCGTTCCACAACGCAAAGCTGCTTTGCTGGCGCATCGGGAAGCCCTGGATGAGAAGCAGGCGGAGTTGGATCGCTGCCGAGTCATCCTTGATCGGAAGCTTCTGAGATACGACGAAATACTGGGGGCCGAAAAGTGAGGGTTTTGGTAGTCGGAGCAGCCGGAGATATCGGGCAGGCAGTGTGCCGCGAGCTTGGTGAGCGCCACGAGATCATTACTGTCGGTCGCTCAAGCGGAACGCATCAGGTGGACGTCTCCGATCTCAATGCAGTGACCGCGCTATACGAGAGCCTTGGGGATATTGATGCCGTCGTGTCTTGTGCCGGAGATGCAACGTTCGCCCCGCTGCTGGACTTCGATCAGGAAACATTCATGGTTGGCCTTCAGCAGAAGGTGATGGGGCAAGTCAATCTCGTACTTGCAGGCCTCGACAAAATCGTCGACGGCGGATCGTTCACGCTGACAAGCGGCGTTCTTGATCGTGACCCCATCAGAATGGGGACCAACGCCGCAACGGCGAATGGCGCACTGGCGGGATTTGTGAAGAGCGCCGCAATCGAAATGCCCCGCAGTCTTCGCATCAATGTCGTTAGCCCCGGCTTGCTCGACGTGTCCGTTCCCCGATACGGCCAATGGTTTCGTGGCCATAAACCCGTCTCATCGCAGGATGTCGGGCTTGCCTATGCGAAGTGCGTCGAGGGCGCCATCACGGGCCAGGTCGTGATCGTTGAGTAAAGAGCACCCCACGCTCGCTGTCATGGATCACCGACACCTAGCCAACTCAGGAGTGGGTCCCAGCTCAACACATAGTCTGCAAGAGCTGCATAACCGCGCGCATCCGAGTGCGTACCATCTCCACGCGCCGCACCTTCCGTCCACGCGGTCGTGCTCTGCAACGTCGCGAACAGCGGCAGGTAAGGCACAGCAAGCCTTTTACACAAAGCAACAAGCTGCGCGTCCAAGTCCGCAATTCTGCTATCGGCCGTGGCGTCATCCAGAATAGGTACAGGACCTATCATCAGGGTCGGCGCGCGTGCAGCGGCGACTGACAGTATAGCCTCGGCATTCTCGAGAGTTCTGCGCGCCTCAACGCGTGGCGCACCAGTGCCATCATCCGCGCAATCATTAGCTCCGAATGAAAAGCATAGGCGGTGATCAACCCCTTGCGGCAATCTAACATCCACCTCACGCAACCATCTCGCGCGAATATCTGCGCTCGTGTCGCGGCGAACACCGAGGTTGTAGACCGTGACATCGGCACCCGCGCGAATGGCGTGCCGTGTCACGCGGCCAACCCAGCCAAGCGCGTCCTCATCACCAACACCTGCAACAATGCTATCGCCTATGAAACAAACGCGCACGTCTTGGACTCTCCGATAAAACTGAACACGCGACGCCGATTGCCATCAACTGCGTAGTTCCGACAAAGGTGGTTTTGAGTTTCGATGACGACCCGCTAAAACTAAACTTGAGCGAACGCAAGAGTTCGGATCAATCTAGATGCGGATGCTGCAACGTCTCGCCTACTCCGCTCAATGACCGCAACCAAGACCGCATTGGGATGACTGCCGCTGACATGACCACCATCTTTACCGCCCGCAAAATCATCACAATGAATCCAAACCGCCCGATCGCCAGTCACGTCGCGGTGCGCGATGGCCGGATCCTGGGCGCAGGTACGCTTGAGGAGTTGGCCGGCTGGGGCGACTACACACTCGATGACCGTTTTGCTGATCTCGTCCTCATGCCTGGCCTAGTCGAAGGTCACAGCCACACCATGGAAGGCACGTTCTGGCGATACGTCTATTGCGGATACTTTGACCGCCGCGATCCTGATGGCAAAGTCTGGTCCGGTGCCAAGTCCATCGACGACGTCATAGCGCGTTTGCAGGAAGCGCAAGAGCAGTTGAAGGACGAGAGCGCACCGCTCGCGGGGTGGTCACTCGATGCCATTTACTACGGCAACCGCCGCGTCAGCCGGCACGATCTTGATCGCGTTTCCAAGGACCGTCCGATCGGCGTACTCAACGCGTCGGGCCACATTCTCAATGTCAACACCAAAGCACTTGAGCTGGCCGATCTCCTGAAACCGGGCATTAATCACCCGGGCGTGCCGTTGGGCGACGACGGCCTGCCAACCGGGGAATTAAAGGGTCCCGACGCCATGACCCCGGTCGGCATTCACGTTGGTTTCGACCGCGATCTGCTGGCATGCGATGAACTTGGCCTACGCGAATTCGCCCGCCTCTGTGTGCGGACCGGTGTCACCACGGCAGCAGATCTCGCCAATCTGTTGCCGCAGGATGCCGTAGAGATGATGCTGCGCGTGACCGGCGAAGATAAATTTCCGGCCCGCATTGTCTCTCTTCGCCGGCTACAGAACATGTCAGTACCGGATATCGTCGCGCGGGCAGTTGAGCTTGGCGCCATGAGCACGGAGAAACTGCGGCTTGGCATCATCAAGGTCGTCGCCGATGGTTCTATCCAGGGTTTCTCTGCGCGGATCAGATGGCCGGGATATTACAACGGCGCACCAAACGGCTTGTGGTATGTGCCGCCTGAACAGCTCCGCGAGATTTATCAGCTGGCCCTGAAGAATGGCGTCCAGGTCCACACCCATACGAATGGCGATGAAGCGACAGCGCTGGTCATGGATTGCGTTGAAGATGCACTCCGCCTGCACCCGTCATCGGATCACCGCTTTACACTGCAGCATTGCCAGTTGGCGGATGCCGCGCAGTTCCGGCGGATGAGCGCACTGGGTATGTGCGTCAACCTGTTTCCAAACCACCACTTCTACTGGGGTGACCAGCACTATGAGATGACCGTCGGCCCGGAGCGCGCCGAACGCATGAACGCGTGCGCAACCGCCTTGGCCAATGGCGTGCCCATGGCGATCCACTCTGATGCCCCCGTGACACCGCTTGGCCCGTTATTCACCGCCTGGTGCGCCTGCAATCGCAAGACTGCTTCGGGGCGAACCTTGGGCGAACATGAGCGGATCGATGTCGCCACAGCGCTCCGCACAATCACACTCGGCGCGGCCTATACGTTCAAGATGGATGGAGAGATCGGCTCCATCGAGACCGGCAAGCGCGCTGACTTCGCAGTTCTGCACGATGACCCAACGGAAGCCAGTGCTGAGACAATCAAGGACGTCGGCGTGTGGGGCACGGTGCTTGGCGGCAGGGTATTCGCGGCTGAAGACATATGAGTGCGATGAGCCAACACGAAACATCTGCACTGCCGGTGACCGTTATCGGCGGGTACCTCGGGGCCGGCAAGACCACTCTCGTCAATCATTTGTTGCGCAACGCAAACGGGCTGCGCATTGCCGTGCTGGTCAATGAATTTGGTGCACTGCCGATCGACGCGGACCTCATTGAGGCCCAAGACGAAAACATCATCTCGATCGCCGGCGGTTGCGTCTGCTGCAGCTACGGCAATGACCTTATTCTGGCGATGCTTGACCTGGCCAAGATGACGCCGGCACCGCAGCACGTCTTGCTCGAAGCAAGTGGTGTCGCCATTCCGGGCGCAATTGCCAGCAGCGTTGGACTACTGGCAGCCTATACCCTCGACGGCGTTGTTGTTCTGGCTGACGCTGAAACCTTGCGTCAACGCGCGGACGATCCGTATATGGGCGACACGGTTCGACAACAGTTGCGGGACGCCGACATTCTTATCCTCAACAAAACAGACTTGGTTGAAGCGCAGCATTTAGACGATACCAACCAGTGGCTCGCGTCTGAATTCACCGACGCCAAAGTGATCGCTAGCCAACACGCGCGATTGCCGCGCGATGTGGTGCTGGGAAAGGCACGATCTGGAAAAGATCTGCCGACGCAATCCGAGTTACATCACGGCAATCTTTTCGAGTCTCACAGCTACGCGCTGAGCGGACCTGTCGATGTCGCACAGCTGGCGCAGGCTCTTGTACAGGATGAATTGGGTGTCATCAGAGCCAAGGGCTTCGCCATTGCCAATGATGGCACACCGCATGAAGTGCAGGTCGTCGGACGACGGTGGACCACAACCGCCGTCAACGCGGTTCCTTACACCGGCATTGTTTGTATCGGCCGAGTAAACCAATTGCGTATCGACTTGATAAGCGCGATTATTTCCGAAGTCGCGCAATGAGTTTGTCGCGGCTAGAGCAATGCCGCAAACGCGCCGGCATTGCCGTTCGCAGCAGAGCACACTAGCCTGTTGTCTGAAGCACGAATTCAAAAATCAGAGGATCAGCATGACTTTTGCGCCAAGGGATGAACGCGGCCAGATCGTCAATCCATTCGCCGGGCGCGATGTCAACTGGTTGGTCAAGCATCGAGCCGAAACGCGGGGCGATCATACCTTCCTCATCTGGGAACCGTTTATCGGTGAGCGACAGACATGGACCTACGCGCAATTTCATCACAAAGTTGAACGCGTGGCAGCCGGCCTCCATGCACGTGGCATCCAGCCCGGTGACGCTATCCTCGTGCATCTCGACAACTCGCCGGAGATGGAATTCCTTTGGTTCGCCTGCCAGCGCATCGGTGCCATCGTTGTCACCACCAATACGCGCTCGTCGGATGATGAACTGGCGTACTTCGCTGACAATTGCGGAGCCGTGGCCGCCATTACGCAACCCGAGCTTGCCGATTCAGTTGCCCGCAGCGCGAAGAACATCAAATGGCTCGCCGTCACAGACCACCTGGTCGACGGCGGCGAACCGACGGCCAACCTCATGCCGGACCGCGAAGCGTCGTTCGCGCAACTTGATGGCGATCCGTCAAACCTGCCCGAGTTACAGCCAGATCCCTGGCGCCCGGGGTCAGTCCAATTCACGTCCGGCACGACGTCGCGACCGAAAGGCGTTCTGTGGACTCAGGGCAATGCGCTGTGGGGCGCAAGGACATCCGCAGTCCATGAGAACCTGAACCAGGACGACACCCACCTCGTCATGATGCCGTCGTTTCACACCAACGCGCGGACCTACTCGATCCTGCCAACGATGTGGACGGGCGGCAGCGTCGTTCTAATGCCACGGTTTTCAGCATCGCGGTTCTGGGACATCGCGGTGCGCAATGGATGCACCTGGGCGTCCATGCTGCCGTTCTTCTGCAAGGCTGTGATGCAGCAGCCGACGCCAGCGTCACACAGCTTTCGGATGTTCGGGATGAATGCCAATGAGCTGCCCTTCGACGACCACTTCAATGTGCGTTCGATCGGCTGGTGGGGCATGACGGAGACCATTAGCCACGGCATCATCGGCGAAGCCCGCATGCGCAATCGCTCGATGACGACAGGCCGCCCGGCAAGCGGTTACGACATTCGTGTCTTACGTGATGATCGTGTGACACCGGTTGAACCGGGGGCGGTCGGTCACCTTGAGTGCCGTGGCTGGCGCGGCATCCAGATGTTTTACGAATATCTGGGCAATGAGGCTGCCATGCGAGAAAGCTTCACCGACGACGGTTGGTTCAAGACCGGCGACCGGGTTCGGCTCGAAGAGGATGGCCAGCTGACGTTTGCAGACCGCGACAAGGACATGCTCAAGGTCGGTGGTGAAAACGTGGCCGCGTCAGAAATCGAGCGGATCATTGCCGTCGTACCCGGCGTCTATGAAGTGGCCGTCGTCGCCCAACAGCACAAGATGCTCGACGAGGTGCCGGTTGCATTCATTATTCCAACGGCGGACATCAACGTAGAGCAGCCCGGCGACCTTGCCGACAGGGTGATGGCTACATGCAAGGACAAGCTGGCGGACTTCAAAGTTCCGCGCGAAGTCTTCGTGGTTTCAGAAATGCCGCGATCCACGTTAGAAAAGATCCACAAGGCAGAACTGCGCAAGCGTTTGCCGGTCGCCGGCTGATCGACGTCCGTAAGATGGAGCAGAGAACCGTGTTGGGATCAAATCAAAGAACCTTCATTCTCGGGATCGCTGAGAATGTCCCTACGATTGTATTTCTGGCCTTATTGCAAGTCACCGGAGAACTACGGATTGCTGGTTGGCTAGGAGCGGTCGCAGCTGCGGCGACGCTTGCAACGTTTGCCCGATACCGATGGCCGTGCCATCCGATACTGTTGGCAATCAACATCTACATCCTCATGATCACGCCAACAATCGAAGCTTTCCTCTGGTTTGGCTTCAAGTCTCATGGCGACTTCTTGATCGCGCATACACAGGTTGGCGTTCTGCTTTCGGTATTTGTTGTCGGCTGCGCTTTGACCCTGTTCACCGAGAAAAAGTTCATAGGCGTCAAATGCAACCCGGCTTCGGCTTCGTGGCGACTGTCCGCCTACATGCTCATCGCGGCAGCGGGCGCGGTGGTCTGGTCGGCGGCCTACGAAGGTAATCGCATTATGGCCATCGCCTTGCCCTTGGCATGTCTATTCGGCCTTAGGCAGTTCCTAGTAGCTGGATTGAAGGACCGCGGTTCAGATCCGGATCTCTTGGCGGCCGGTGCCATCGCATCGACAGAACTCGGAGCCGCACCAACGATGCATAGCAGTGAGACGTTTGCGTAGTTCGTACCAATTGATCGAAAGACTGACACTGGGAGAGGCACCCTCGCGCGGATCAATCATGAGTTCTAGGCACCAAAAAACTGGCCGAGATCAGGTTGGGATAGCGGGAATGTGAGACACTCTTGAGACGCGATTCAAGGCCGGTTCAGGTAACGTGACCACATCACTCGCCCGGAATAGTCCACCCGAAGAAGAACTTCATTCCATCGACGCCACGTAACTGTCGATCATTATCGACTTGCCAAAGAGATGGATTATTGAGAACCAACTGATGCAACGTGACAGCCACTTTCAGCTAAGCCAGCCATCTTCATGAAGACAACAGTTCGAGTCTTGATCGCCATCTGCGCTCTGCTCTTCGCGAATGCGACAAGCGCGCAGACAGCCAACAAGGACGCCACCAGGGTCCTGTTCATCGGCAATTCTCATTTGCTGGTGAAGAACGTTCCGGTCCAGGTTCGTGGACTGTTATTGAAAAAGAACCGCAACACGAGCATCCGCACAATAGCCGTCGGTGGCGCGCGCCTCTCTCACTTTGCTGGCCGTTCAGATGTCGCCACAACACTTAAGTCAACCAATTGGGATGTTGTGGTCCTGCAAGAGGCCTCGGTATCGTTTCTGACAGCGCAGGGCCGAAGCACGTTTCACAAGTCAGTCGACTGGTTTGTCCGCAGGCTGCCACCCAAAACACGCATCATCCTCTACCAGACTTGGCCCTGGCGCACGGACAGCGGTTTCTATGGCGCGCGCCCATTCAACGAAAAAACGATGTGGGCTGCAATGCGCAAAGAGTACGCGAAGATTGCTCAGCGCAAGAGAGTTGTCATTGCCCCGGTCGGCCGATGCTGGGTGCGCTCCCCACGCAAGGCGGCCTACTATTCATCGGATGGCAACCATGCATCACCCGCAGGCGCTCGGTTTGCCGCCAAGGTCATTGCACAAACGATAGCAAATAAGCAGCGGCACGCTTGCTAGAGCGCATCACGCCACGCGGGCCAGCTGCTCTGCAAATTGCACCCAGGCGAGGCCGGAGAGAACGCCAATGCCGACGCCGGCGTAGATCTCCAACGTTGCAAAGGACATTGGGATGCGAATGTCCGAGAACTCCGTCGTCTCGTCGATGTTGGCGACGCGGCTGAAGTGCCAAGCCGCGACCACGAAATAGGCGAGATATGCTGCAGGTATAAGTGCAGTCCAACCTGGCAGTTCAGTCGAGAACAAAACGTATAGGCACAGAAACAACCAACCAAACTCGATCAGCGTCAGGACGCCCACCAGCGAAGTCAGGCGACCACCATTGCGGTGCAAGGTCATGCCTTCAAAGATAAGGAGGAGACCGGCAACGATCCCAATTCCAAAAAACGTACTGGCATCCATTTGAACTATCGGAGTTAGCTTGTGATCAGACAAAAACAACTTCAGCCGCTGATAAACGGTTTCGCAACATCACGCAATTGCCGGTTCATTTTCCTCTTATTGGCTACAGATCAATCTTGACGTCAGATGCGGATGTGGATTTCCCGATGACTAGCGCAGCCATCTCCCGCGCCGCGGATAGCGCCTCACGGGTCGGGCGCCGCTCGCCGTACACGCCTGCGCCCGTGCACTACATTCATACAGTCTCATACCATTGACATGGCCACCGTTGCCGCAACGAATGCGCCGGCCGATCAGACCATTCAGCCCATACCGCCGCCGTTGCATTTCGAGCGACCGGATCACATTGGCACGGGCCTCGGCCACTGTCGCACGATTACTGATCGCCTGCAGTGTCCGGCACTGCACACTGGCTAGCGCGCTATTTACAACGGTCAACATCGCCAACGCGCCGAGCATCATAGTTAGCAATGCACGTGAATACCTTGGAATTTGAAAGCGGGTCGATGGCATATCGTTACAATCCCTATTGCTGCGAACACGTCCATAGGTCGCGGCGTGAAACGGATTGGTTCGATGGATGCGGCGTGAGATCTACTCTGTCGTGGCGGTTTGCGCTAACCCGATGCCTTTTGAGACACCTGCTGTTGCTCCAGGAATGTCCAGATTTTCCGAGTGGCGTGATTATTGTGCTTTCGCAGACGATAGATCCGGACGTCGAGCTTGATCGACCAGTTGTACCGCCCCGCAAGCGCAAGGTAGCCAGCCTCCAAATCGGGCATCACCAAACTGCGCGGCAGCCACGCGACGCCGTCACCATCCCGGGCTCTAATCCGCAACGCCCCCACCATGGAATTCTCATAGACAATATCCACGCGCCCTTTCAGTCGGCGCGAGTTCAAGAGCGGTCTGATATAGCGACCGATTGAGGTCATGTCGCCAAACTGCAGCACCGGAATGCGCCCGCTGAGACTGTCATCGATATCGAACATCGGTCCGCCATCGACACGCGCCTTGCAGACCGGCACGAGAACATCCTTGCCGACCACCAACGACTCGAGCCGCGGTAACAGGTCGAGGTGATCCGATGCATCACTGGCATAGGACACGACGAAATTCACTTCGTTCTTCTGCAAGTCCGAAAAGCAGTTCGGAAGATCATCAGCCCGCAACCTCGATATAATCGGCCCAAAGTCTGTCTCGAGCTTTTGCAGCCAGGTGGGAAAAAAGCGCCAGGCAATCGAGTGCTGCGCACCAAACGTGATCACCGAGCGGTCGGCCAAAGATAGCGCCTCACGGATTTGCGCACGCTCGACTTCAATTCGGTCAAGCGCCTGCTCACCGGCTTCGAGCATTTGCTGACCCGCTGCCGTTAGACGGACTGGTTGTGTGGAGCGATCAACCAGCTCAGTGCCGACCCAGTCCTCAAGCGCCTTGATGCGGCGGCTGAAGGCAGGTTGGCTAATGCTGGCCAGCTGCGCTGCCCGGGAGAAATTGCCCTCATTCGCCAATTGGCGAAGGTCTTTGAACCAGACGACGTCCATCGCCACCCAACATTATGCAAATTTTGCATGATGCTAATCAAACATCGCATTGGATGCAATGCAGCAATTGCGCAAAGCTAAATGAGATCGCTTGGCTGAGACGGAGATCTGAATGAGCGCGATGACAGCAACTGCTGCGCCCAACACAGCACTGGACCTTGACCGCTTCCCGCGCGTGCACCTGTGCCATCAGCCGACGCCCATAGAGCCTATGGAGCGCCTGACCAAACACCTTGGCGGGCCAAAGTTGTTTATCAAACGCGATGACTGCACCGGGCTGGCATCCGGCGGCAACAAAACCAGAAAACTTGAGTTTCTGGTTGGTGATGCCCTCGAACAGGGCGCCGACATGCTCGTCACACAAGGCGCCGTGCAGTCCAACCATGTCCGGCAGACGGCTGCCGCCGCCTGTCGTGTCGGCCTCAAATGCCACGGCCTACTCGAACAGCGCGTAGCCGATGCGCCCGAGAATTACCAAACCAACGGCAACGTCCTCCTCGACCAACTATTCGGAGCAACCCTCGAACTCCGACCCGGCGGCATAGATATGAACCGCGAGGCGCAGCTTGCGACCGATAGGTTTCGCGAAGAGGGCGCGCGCCCCTATTTCATACCGGGAGGTGGCTCAAACGAGATCGGCGCTCTTGGCTATGTTTCCTGCGCGATAGAAATAGCTCAGCAGTCGCAAGAGATGGATCAGTCGTTTGACTGGCTCGTCATGGCGACGGGCAGTACAGGCACGCACGCCGGCCTTGTCGCTGGTTTCAGCGCCATGCAGGTCGCCTTGCCAGTGATGGGCATCAGCGTTCGCCAGCCCCAGGCCAAACAAATCGCCGCCGTTCATCATCTTACCAATAGAACACTCGCAAAGCTCGGATCCGAACCGGTCTCGGCAGACCAAATCATTGTTGATGATGGTTATGTCGGTGCGGGGTATGGCATTCCGGCCGACTCGACAATGGAGGCGATTTCTCTGGCCGCCCGCCAGGAAGGGCTACTGCTCGATCCTGTTTACACAGGGAAGGGATTTGCAGGTCTGATTGGGTTGGTGCGGGCAGGTTTCTTCAAACCATCCGACAACGTCCTGTTCCTCCACACTGGTGGATCAGCAGCACTGTTTGCCTACGAGAGCCACATCAATTCCGTACAATCCGAATAACAAAAAGAACACGATTTCTAGCGTCTAAACCGAAGGAGACCGAAGTGAAGTACACCATCAATGCAGTTGCCGTAGCGGCAGCAATCGGCATCAGCGCCACGCCGGCGTTGAGCGCTGAGAAGGTCAACATTGGCGTGCCTTCTTGGACAGGCGCCCAGGCAATCGCTCACGTCCTCAAGGAAGTTGTTGAGACGAGGATCGGTGGCAAGGCAGGTCTCGTTCCAGGCAATAACGCAACCATCTTCCAGGCCATGGACCAGGGCAAGGGCGAGATCGATGTTCACCCTGACGTCTGGCTTCCCAACCAGGAAAGCTTCACCAAGAAGTATGTCGACGGCAAAAAGACAGTGACGCTGTCCAAGAACCCATATGAAGGAAACCAGGGCTTCTGCGTGTCGAAGAAATTTGGCGAAGCCAACAAGATCACAGACATCGCCGATCTCGGCCGCCCTGACGTTGCCAAGAAAATGGACAGCGATGGCAACGGCAAAGGTGAAATGTGGATTGGCGCACCCGGTTGGGCATCCGCCAACGTCAACCAGGTCAAAGTCCGTGACTACGGTCTGATGGATTTCATCGAGCCCATCCGTGCCGAGGAAAGCGTCAAGACCGCCCGCGTCAAAGACTCAATCACCAAGAACGAAGGTTATGCCTTCTACTGCTACAAGCCACACGCAATCTGGTTCCAGTTCGACATCTACATGCTGAGCGAGCCAAAGTACGATCCAGCCAAGTACGTCATGGTTCAGCCTTCAGACAGCCCGGACTGGTTCAAGAAATCCAAAGTCGCAACCAAGGACGCACTGAAGAACGTTCAGATCGCTTGGTCGAAGTCCCTTAAGGGTCGCTCACCGGCCATCACGGAATTCTTCGAGCGCTTCAAGCTCACGGCTGACGACGTCAGCAATCTGGCATTCCAGGTCGCAGCCAAGGGACGCAAACCCGCAGACGTTGCCAAGGACTGGGTCAAGGCAAACTCCAAGCGCGTTGATTCCTGGCTCGGCCTGTAGTCCGGCACCAAAGCTGGTACACGAATGCGAAGCGGCGCGCCAAGCGCCGCTTTGTGAAACACACGACCCATCACCAAGAACTGAGAAACAATCCGAAACTGAGAGAGGTGCAAGTTGTCGAGCGGGACAGCACAGAGCGCAGCAGAGACAGTTATCGAGATTGAGAACGTCTGGAAGATCTTCGGTGATCGTGCCAGCGAAGCCCTGCAAGCCATCCGATCAGAGGGCCTGTCCAAGGCCCAGGTCCTCGAGAAATACAACGCCGTAGTCGGCGTCGCCGATGTCAGCCTAGACGTAGGACGCGGTGAAATCTTTTGCGTCATGGGATTGTCAGGCAGCGGCAAGTCAACGCTTGTTCGCCACTTTAATCGCCTGCTCGAACCAACGGACGGCAAGATCCTGATCGAGGGCACGGACGTTATGGCGCTAAGCCACAACGAGTTGCAGGCCTTTCGCAACAACAAGATCGGCATGGTGTTTCAGAACTTTGCCCTGCTGCCGCATCGATCCGTCATCGACAATGTCGCCATGCCGCTGGAAATCCGACAGGTCAGCAAATACGAGCGCCAGAGCAAGGCGGCCCAGATGCTGGACATCGTGGAGCTCGGCGCCTGGGGCAACAAATTTGCCAACGAACTATCGGGCGGCATGCAGCAACGCGTTGGCCTCGCCCGTGCGCTCGCAGCTGATCCTGACGTTCTCCTTATGGACGAACCCTTCAGCGCACTCGACCCGTTGATCCGCAGACAACTTCAGGACGAGTTCATCAAGCTCTCGCAGACTTTGAAGAAAACGACGGTTTTCATTACCCATGACCTTGATGAAGCGGTACGGATCGGGGATCGCATCGCGATCATGCGTGACGGCCGCGTCGTCCAAATTGGCACGGCCGAAGATATCGTCATGAACCCAGCGGACGATTACGTCGCGGATTTTGTCGCCGGCATCTCCCGCCTCAAGGTCGTGCGCGCTCATGCCGTCATGAAGTCTGTCGATGAGGCCCGGTCGCAAGGCGTTGCGCCGGATGCATCTTCGCCGCGCGTCAACGAAGATGAGTCACTGAGCAAGCTTATTCACCTCGCGATTGATGACGCGACGCCGATCGTCGTGGAAAGCGGTGGCACGGACATCGGTGTCATTACGCGTGCGGATCTGCTGCGCACCGTCATTGAAGGAACAGAGGTGTCATGAACCAAGCGCTCGACAACACACCCGCCGACAATGACAGAGCCGAGGCCCACAACAAGGATCTTGAGGCCGAGCGCCGCGAACTGATCGGCACCTTCACCCGGACCAACCCGGAATACTACGTCACCCAATTCGGCAAGATCGGACGCCGCGCCAGCTTCACACCGACCTTCAATCCACTAGCAGGACTGTTCGGACCCATCTGGTTCGGCGCACGCGGCATGTGGAAGTGGGCGGTCGCCTTCCTGATTGTCGAGACGATTGCCTTCGTCAACATCGCCCTGGGTCTGTTTGGCGACCTTGCAGCCGGAGCGCGCGACAGGATCGCCTCTATCGAAGGTACACTGGCGCTCCGCAAGCAGCAACTCGCCTCCGCCATTGAAAAGCAATCCGAGAAGGTCGATGTCTACCGGCGCACGGTCAAGTCGCTGGAAGATGCGATCGGAGGCATCCGCCTTGAAGCGCAACAGCTCGAAGAACAGGGCATTTGGATTGCGCTAACCGGGCTCGCGATCCTGATCGCCGTCAAGGCAGTGCAGGCCGTTATGGCCAACGCCTTCCTGGAAGCGCGGTTCTCAGATTGGCTATCGGACCGAAGCATACCGTCGGGCATGCCGCACCCACATATCTTTCTGAGTGCTGTCTTCGTGATCGTGATTTTCGTGACCGCGATGATGCACTACAGCTTCCCGGGCAGCTTTCCGGTGTTGGCGCAGTTTCCAACTGTGCCCGAAATCCGCCTGACAGCCATCAAGTATGTCGAGGCCTTCTTCACCTTTGCCGTGACCAATGGTGATGCGCTCTTCGATTTCATTACCTACGGCATTCGCCTGCTGCTCGACGCCCTGGAGGTCATATTCGTCAAGACACCCTGGATCGTCGTGGCCTGCTTCATAGCGCTGCTCACTTGGCTCTCAGCGGGTGTGCGCACGGCCATCTGGTCGATGAGCTTTCTGGCTTACATGGGCTTACTCGGGTTCTGGGAAAAGGCGATGACGACGCTTGCGCTACTCGGGACAGCGGCGTGTTTGTCGATCGCGATCGGCATTCCGCTCGGTATGTACTGTGCCCGACGGCCACGCGTTTATAAGTTCATCCAGCCAATCATGGATTTCATGCAGACGATGCCTGCATTTGTCTTCATGATCCCCGTGATTGCGTTCTTTGGCACAGGCAAGCCAGCGGCGGTCGTGACGACCATGATCTTCGGCGGAACGCCCGTGGTGCGCCTGACGGTTCTCGGCCTGCGCGGCGTGCCCGATCATGTGCGCGAAGCCGCCACGTCGTTCGGCGCCAGTTCCTGGTACCTGCTGACCCGGGTCGATCTTCCCCTGGCCGCACCGTCCATTCGCGCAGGTATCAATCAGACGATCATGCTGTCGCTGGCGATGGTCGTGGTGGCATCTCTGATCGGAGCCAAGGGGCTCGGTGAAGACGTCCTGGAGGCCTTGCAGTATGCCAACGTTGGCCAGGGTATCCTGGCTGGCTTCTCGATCCTGTTCTGCGCCATGATCCTCGACCGCATCGTGCAGGGAGAGCGCAAGTAATGAGCACTGATCCGTGCGTGAGGGCCTTCAAGTGCCGGCCCTCGTAACCGCAATGGCGCCGGCTATTCCATCTGGCTCGATCTTGCTTTAGGACCATGGCGCAGGAACTTTGCGCGGATCGATTTCACCGAGGGGATGGTATGGGCTTCAGAACCAGCGTTTTGATCATGTTGGCCCTTGTTCTGACGTTTGTGATCGGCAGCTGGCTCGGCGATCTCATATTGCCAGGATCGACAACGTTAGGCGCCGTCATCGGCGGACTGATCCTGGGCGGTGGTGTCCTATACTTCACGCGCAACATCGGACGTTGATGCTGCCCGGTATCGAATACAGGTCAGCTGCGCAATCACTGCCAGATCAGTTATCTCTAAACCAACGCCGGGATGGATCGAAACTTCCTTTCCAGAAAGTCGGTAAAGGCACGCACGCGCGCCGGCTGCATACGGGACGGCGGACGTACCGCAAAGACACTCCATTCCGGCACCACGACATAGTCCTCAAGGACCTGGATCAATGCCCCCGAAGCAAGCTGGTCCGAGATCTCCCACTTGCATTTGCGCGCGACCCCAAGGCCGGACGCGGCAGCCTCAGTCACCGCCTCAGCGTGATTAGTGGTGAACCTACCTGAGACCTTGGCGTCAATCTGCGATCCGTCTGGCGCTCTTAAGGCCCAACTGCGAACATCGCCGCGCATGAGGCAGTGGTGCGCCTTAAGGTCTTCCGGACTCCCAGGTGAACCATATCGCTCGAGATAACTGGGTGCGGCCACCAGGATGCGAGCGCTCTCCGCAATTCTGCGTGCTTTAAGGGCTGACGGCGCGAGTTCACCAAGCCTAATCGCCAGATCAAAACCATCTTCAATGATATCGACAACGGCGTCCGTCAGATGCAGTTGGATTGAGACGTTTGGATGCTCGTCCATGAACTCAACGATGTAAGGCGCAAGATGGATTCGTCCGAACGATGCTGAGCCCGCGACACGCAACTCTCCCTGAACCCTTTGTGGGTCACACTGCACATCCGCAAGCGCATCCTCGACGTTCGCAATTATTCGCTTTGCATGGTCAAGAAACAGCTCCCCGTCAGTCGAAATAGCCACTGCTCGTGTACTGCGATGGAGCAATTGTGCACCAACAGCCTTCTCAAGCGCCTGGATGCGTTGTGTAGCTGCTGTAGGCGATAGGCCGAACTCTGCTCCTGCCTTGCCAATAGCTCCAACCGCTGCCACGCGGACGAATAGTTCGAGAGATTTCAGGTCCAATGACATTCTTCAGAAATTACGCATAGTCAATTTGGTTTCAGCCTGATTGTTCGCTTTAGCCTAATGCACCAAATATCTAATAGCAAACTTGCTGCCCACTTTTGTACGCGAACCGGAGAAGGGAGTGATCATGAGTTTGCTCGACTGCGTCTGCACGTCAGCGATCATGCTGACTGCTTTCGGCCGTACCGCATTGGCCACATCTCAAACTGAGTTTGTCGTCGCGCGCGAGCTCAACCGATTACCGCTCAGTCCTGCACGCAGTTTCGACAGTCCTAAGGTTCCTCACTCAGCGGGACCGCCAAGGTTGCAAATCGGGATCCAATCTCGGGCGATACCTTGAGGCTCGAGCAATGCATGTGTCTGCGAGCTTACTTTCATTTTTTGCAGGATTGGTGCCGGGAGTTCCGCCAAGAGATAGCACCCAGGGCACCTGAAATGACGCCAACCAAGGGCACGCGTTGAGAGGAGAAACCAAATGCCTAGTCGAGTTCGAGCTTACGTCATCGGATGCCGTACATTGGCATCAATTGCTATGATCGCGATAGCAGCGAGCACAGTCAGCACGTCTGCTCAGTCTGAAACCTCCTCTGAAGTCGTCCTGAGGTCAGAGCTCAAATTCATTCCGCTCAATCCGGCCCGGGGTGATGCCGCGCCACAGGCGGGCACCTTGTGGGGCGACATCAGAAAGGATGTACCGAGCGGCGTGCTACTTCGGTTTGCGCCAGGCTTCTCCTCACCACCACATATTCATAACATTACCTATCGCGCGGTCGTGATCAGTGGAGCCCTCTACAACGGCGACGAAAACGCTACAAAGACCTGGATGGGCCCTGGATCATTCTGGACCCAGCCTGCGGGTGAGCCTCACATAACGGCGGGCTCTAGCCAAGGTGGCGCGACCGCATTTCTAGAAATCCTGTCCGGACCGTATCTGGTTCAACCGACCAAGCTGGCCTTCGACAACGGCGAGCGTCCAGTGGAGCTTGAGGCACGCAACGTGGTTTGGCTAAGCCCATCGGATGTGACCTGGGTCGATCCTGGCAGCACGTCGAGTGCTGCAACCGGAGTCGAGCTGGCGTTCCTCTGGGGCAGCCCTGAGGACGGTAAGAAGAACGGCACATTCCTGAAACTGCCAACCGGCTTCAACGGTTCACTCAAAGGCAATGACTCGCAGCTTAGGGCCGTTGTCATTCGAGGAGAGCTCGGTTACACGGCCACGTCGGGAACCAAGACGCTCAAACCAGGCAGCTACTTCGGTTCGAAGGGCTCGGTGGATCACAAGTTAAGTTGTAGAGAAGAGTGCATCATATACGTCCGCACAGAGGGACGATACAAGGTCGCTAACACGTAGTACGAACTACTGGTGAAGCAGATCTTCTCAGGTGGCCGCATCGACTGATGCGGCCTTTATTCCATCAGCCCTCATTGAGCAGAGGTAATGATGCAATGTTGATGGACTTTTTTTCCCGTTCGACTTCGGAAACCGCTCAAGTCAGCAAAGAACTTGCAAAGGAAGAGTTGACTGGGCTTGGGTACGTCTTTTGGGGTCGCTTTCTCGTACTGTCGCTACTTGCAGTTTGGATTGCCGCGACTTTACCGATCGAACGCTCTTCGCTCTACGTAGCTGCAATCATTGTTTTCGCCGCTCTTGGCGCCGCGCCCTATCTGCTCACCCGGCGAGGTATCGGTGGCACGCCCGTTGTTGCCATCTTTCTTCTCATCGATGCCGCCATCCTGAGCTACATCTTGATTTTTCCAAACCCTTATGGCCTCGATGGCTGGTCACCACAACTTAACCTGAGGGGGCCTGGGTTCCTGTACGTTGGTGTGTTTCTCGTTGCCATGGCCCTGAGCTACAAGCCGTCCCTAGTGATCTGGACTGGCGTCGCCACGATCGCAACCTGGACGACTGGTTATTTATGGGTGTTGAGTTCACCCGACACACTCGTGTTTTCCTCGCGCGATGTACTTGATCGCGGCTTGGACATTGACGCCGCCATGAGCACCATACTTGCTCCGAAGGCCGTGGGCATCGCACGTCTTTCAAATCAGATTGTCTTCCTTTCCCTTATCACTGTGATCTTGACGTTAACCGTCTGGCGATCTCGGAGGTTGGTACGCCGGCAAGTGGCCGCAGAGGCCCAACGGCTATCGTTGTCACGTTACTTTTCGCCCAACATTGTACGTGAACTTGCCGCCAACGAGAGTGCGCTGCAGCACCCGAAAGTACAGCCGGCGGCGGTCCTTTTCGCGGACATCGTCGGCTTCACAACAATCTCAGAGCGTCTCGATCCCAAGTCGCTCGTGGATCTGCTGCGCGGCTTTCACGGGCGCATGGCGCAAGCGGCATTGGCGCACGATGGGACGGTCGACAAGTACATCGGCGATGCCATCATGGTGCACTTCGGCACGCCCCATCGCAAAGCCGACGACCCGGTCCGCGCTCTTGCCTGTGCCCGTGACATGATGGATGAAATCAAACGCTGGAATGCCGAGCGCGCAACGTTAAACCAGCAACCAATCAAAGTCGGGATCGGCGTTCACTATGGCGAGGTTATTGTCGGCAACATTGGCGACGAAAGACGTCTCGAGTACACGGTCCTCGGTGATACGGTGAATGTCGCCAGCCGGCTTGAACACCTGACCCGTGAGGTCGGCGCACAACTTGTGGTCAGCCAAGAGCTGATCGCCGCTGCGCAAGACTGCGGGACCGATCCGGAAACAATACTGCCGGACCTGCGCCGCGACGCATCGCGTTCGGTCAGCGGCCGCCGCGAGCCTGTCGAAATTTGGTGGGCAGGCAACCTGTCGGATACCTGCTAGATCAAGAACGGCGAAACCGATGCAGTCGACTTAGCTAGAAGTACTTCGTTGGCTTAAGACGAAGCACTCGCTAGCAAGCCTGTTTCGACACTTGCTTCGGCATGTAGTTCTTCAACGATCAGAAGTTGAGACCGTTCAGCCAACCCGCCAGCATTCCCGCCGATCATCGACATTCCCACCGATCATCGGCATTGCCGCGCCGATACATGACAAGGGTGAAGGCCTGTCAGAGCTTCCGCGCAACAACAAAGCGGCTAGGCGCAGGATGGTCCCCTGATTCAAGTATTCTGAAGCCGTGGGACGTGATGAGATCCTCGAAGGCGGGGACGTCCATGAATCGGACAAAGGGGGCTTTCCCAAAGAACTGCATAATTGGAACGACTAGGCGCAGGAAGCGGAACTTGAGAGGTGCTCCTTTGCCTGGCTTGCAGACCGTTTTGGAAATGAAAATCCCACCTGGCTTTAGAAGTCCGTGAACTCGCTTGAGCGCTGCCTCTGTGTCTTCGATGAGATGCAG
The DNA here is from genome assembly GCA_965247245.1 of Hyphomicrobiaceae bacterium. Classification (GTDB taxonomy): domain Bacteria; phylum Pseudomonadota; class Alphaproteobacteria; order Rhizobiales; family Hyphomicrobiaceae; genus Tectiglobus. The sequence continues at coordinate 1,986,747 of CBDFGV010000003.1, forward strand.
CAGGTTGAATGCAAGTACGACATCGTACGGACCGTTGCCGATTGCGCTGCCGAGGATATCTTCCGCAACGAACTGGACGTTGGATACGTTGCCCTCATGGGCTTTCCTGTTTGCGATATCAATCATGTTGCTTGAGATATCGCTAGCGATGATCTGACTGACGTCGGATGCCAACAGCAATGCTGTGGACCCTGTTCCGCACCCGACTTCGAGGACACGATCGGTTGCTGAAAGATACGAGCGCGTTCGCTCCAAGGTGTAGTTGTAGGCTTCCATATTCTGGATGGGGGACTTGGCATAATTCTCAGCAGCCTTGTCCCAGAACGTTGCTGCTTGCTGCATGATCGATCTCCTTTTAGCCAAGTAACTATTCATGCGCGATTAAAAGGTGAATTGCTGAAATTAGTTCATCTGTTATACAAAAATGCATGAATTGGCAGGCAATCTCCTTCGACTGGAACCAAGCTCGCGCCTTCCTGGCCACCGCCGAAGAAGGGTCGCTGTCGGCTGCAGCCCGTGCTCTTGGTCTTACCCAGCCAACGCTCGGCCGGCAGGTGGCAGCGCTGGAAGACGAGTTGGGCGTTCTGTTATTTGAACGTGTTGGTCGGTCATTGACACTTACGCAGTCCGGTATTGAGCTTCGCGATCATGTCCGAGCGATGGCAGACGCTGCCAGTCGGGTATCATTGGCAGCTTCGGGTCAATCGCAGGTTATCGAAGGACAAGTCCGCATCACGGCCTCTGACATGACGTCAGCATACATTTTGCCGACGGCACTGAAGCGCTTAAGAACGGTGGCACCGCTGTTGGAGATCGACGTGGTCGCAGCCAATGATGTGCGCGATCTGATGCAACGTGAAGCCGATATTGCCATTCGGCATGTCCGACCGGAGCAACCTGATCTAATCGCAAGGCTCGTTCGGGAGGACACAGCGCACTTCTATGCTGCGCAAAGCTATCTGGATGCGCGCGGCATGCCAACCATTGAAGCCGGGCTGGCGAACCATGACTTCATTGCTTTTGGCGATGTCGATCGCATGCTTGGATACATGGAGCCGCTAGATCTTGGTTTCACCCGGAACAACTTCCGATTGGGATCAGAATCGGGGTTTGTCGCCTGGGAGATGGCGCGCAACGGTCTTGGCATTGCCATCATGGGAGTCGAGATTGCAGACAAGTTTCCGGACATGAAGCGCGTGCTATCGGAGGTTGACCCATTCAAGTTCCCTGTTTGGCTAACGACGCATCGCGAACTTCACACCAGCCGCCGGATCCGGTTGGTATACGATATCTTGTACGAATTCCTGTCCAAGAAGGATCCCGGCTGACCTATTGATTTGCTGCTGGTCCTGCCCATCTGTGCTGAAACCATTCCCAGGTATGATGTTTCCGCTTCGAGCATGCATTGGTCGGTGCCCATTGGTCGGGCCAAGGTTTGGAATTCTGCGGTCAGTTGTAGTTTGGGTCAGCTGACATCAAAAACACATCTCTACTTCGCTAACGGCGGCTGCAATGAACCATCAGATAACTTTTGTCCGACTGTCTGAGGTGGATCCTAACGATATCCTGGCTCATATGTCGGACCCCCGAGTTGCCGAACACTTGCCGCTCCTAAAGTTTTCTTGGGACACAGATGCAGTCGCTCAGTTCATTGCAACAAAGGAAGAGAGCTGGAAGCGGGATGGCCTAGGCCATTGGGCCATCTTGTCCGATGGTATCTATGTCGGTTGGGGCGGTTTTCAGAAAGAAGGGGAAGAGTGGGACTTCGGCTTGGTTCTGAAGCCCACCGCTTTTGGACTTGGACTGCGGATTGTGAAGAAGGCTATCGATCTCGCAATTGCAGATGAGCGCATACCTTTCGTGACATTCCTCGTACCGCCATCGAGATCGAAACTCAGAGCTTTTGAGAGGTTGGGTGCACAATCTCTCGGTTTGACAGAATACGATGGAGCGGAGTTCCTGAAGTACAAGTTAGAAACCGTATGACGGAGCCATTGGCCTACGCTGTTACCAGAACCAGAAGATGCTCAAGCTGCTCTGGGTCAAATTCTAAAAGGCTCGGCAAGAGGCGCTCGCTTCCGCATAGCCCCCAGCTTCGAGCCTGTTGTGCTTAGCATGACGTTTCTATGATGGGTCAGCAGCTGAGCTGAATGGATACAACTGGCTAGGACCGACCTCATCGATGTTCGGCCAAAAGCGGGCTTGGCCTCTAAGTCCATCACGCATCTCACCTGCCAGGCATCATCGACGTCAAAGTTATCTCTGCCGTTCTACGGCCTTCAAGCTCTCAGTGATATCACCCGCATCTCACGGACTCGTGGCGAGTTGTCATTCGGTGGCTGGTCATCGACATGCTATCTCCATCACAACAAACACGAAGGGATAGAGACCCATGCGAACGGTATTAGCAGCAGTGTTAGTTGTCCTATTCACATCGAACGTCAGTGTTGCTGAATCATGCGAAAAATACGAATTCGGAAGTCAGGAATGGTGGCAGTGTAAAACCAGACAATCCGGTGGTTCAAACTGAACTAAGAATAGCGTTCTTAGCGTTGACATTTGTGCTTGTTAGGAGTGTCGATTTTGGGGAATTGAGAGAATTTCGGCAACGGCAATCTTGCAGACACTGATTTGGTGTCATATCCAACTGCTTAGTGGTCACCGGGATAGCGGTTGATGATTTGGCAGTTCATCTCCTGGACCAATCGATTTCTCTCGAACCGACGGTTGTTGATTTTTTGAAATCCAGTTTCGCCACACAATTGCTGAGATCACTTCTTGGCTTTGTGGATCTCGCGGTCCAATGCAGGCATTCGATGGGTGGACTAGGTATGCTTCCGCAATCGTGGCAGCACGCAGCAGATGTGTGAAACCACAGCTCCCCTGACGAGAACCGCCATCTTGACAACGACGTACTTCCACAACGCAATGGGCCATCGTAGAGCATTGCTCGCTGGCTTACCAACCGCACTCGGGACATTGCCAAACTATACCTGACATGGAATTGACCAATAGGAATCGACATGGAGTTACCTACCGCTGAAGCGCTACTGGACGGTATAAGCCAATGGGTCAAAGTCGAGAGCAAGACTTCGGAAACGGCCAATGTGAACCGCCTGGTCGATATCGTTGAGAACGGATTCGCGGCGGCAGGTGGCATCGTTGAGCGGATTCCAGGTGAAGAGGGATTTGCAGACCATCTCTCGATTTCTTCGCCTTGGGGCGGCAACCAACCTGGCGTACTTGTGCTCTGCCATCTCGATACAGTGCATGAAGAGGGCACTCTTGCGCGCAATCCGTTTCGCGTCGAGGGCGACCGCGCCTACGGGCCAGGTATCTACGACATGAAGGGCGGGGCCTATCTCGCGTATGCGGCATTCCGAGCGTTGACGAGTGCCGGTATCGAAACGCCGCTACCCTTGCGGTTTCTCTATCTCGCTGACGAAGAGGTCGGTAGCCCGACGTCGCGCAAACACATCGAAGCGGCCGCTGAGAATTCCAAGTATGTACTTGTGACGGAACCGGCGCGGGACGGCGGCAAGGTCGTCACAGAACGTAAAGGGCTTAGTCGTTACGTGATCAAGGCAGAAGGCCGACCAGCGCATTCTGGCGCTCGGCATCAGGATGGTCGCAGTGCGGTCCGCGAAATGGCGAAGCAGATCATTCGCCTTGAAGATATGACGGATTATGAGCGCGGCCTGACGGTCAACGTTGGACTCGTTAACGGCGGTTCAACAGCCAATACCGTGCCACAATATTGTTCAGCCGAGGTTGATATCCGCTACATGACAATCGCCGATGCGGAAGAGACACATGCATTGATCAAGGGCCTAGAAGCCTTCGATCCTGATGTTACGATCGAGGTCGCGGGAGACATCAACCGTCTGCCCTACGTCCAGACAGAGGAAGGACAAGCGCTGTTCGCGCATGCCAAAAAGCTGGCAGAAGAGATTGGCTTTGAGCTCGTGGGAACGTCCACCGGCGGCGGCAGCGACGGCAATTTTACAGCCTATCGTGTCGCAACCCTTGATGGCCTCGGTGTTGATGGTGACGGCGGACACGCGCTGCACGAGCATCTTTATATCTCGTCACTTATACCTCGCTTCCAACTGCAATTGCGGTTGTTGCAGACGCTCAGCTAACCGAAACGGATTAACGGCATCGAAAAGCAGATGCGATGTGCTCGTTTTTCAAAAGAAACAAACAAGTCACGACCAGAAATGGCCATCGCAAGCAGATCGGGTCCGCTATGCTCTTCTAAGCTGACATAGCCGAACGCTCTGGCGATGGTCGAAAAGGGTCGTTAGCGGACGTCCGCTAGTTGCTGGGGGTAAAATCAGACGCCTAATCCAGGGAGCTACTCTCGTGATACCCTGAGCCATCTTATCCCGCAGGCACTTGTGAATATGAATGGCAGAGTGACAACGGGACTGAAAAGCGAAACGGCTACAATGATAGCGGCATCTTGCAATGGCGTCGCCCAAGTGTACGCGACAAGGAAGATGTAGCTTGTGTGAACAAGGATGACGGCGACATGGTGCGGGCGAAACTCCAATGCTGTTGAAGGCTTGTCTGTGAATCTCGTGACAACGAATGCCGTTAGAAACACTAAGCTTGTCGTTACGAGATGCGTTAGAAGGATTGCACCGGCATGTGTGCCGAAAGTGAATTTCACGTTCGTATGCAATCCCGCTGTTATACCTGCAGCAGCTGCAATCAAAGGTATGTAGAAAAGGAAAGTGTGTGACAACAGACAAGCGCTCAGTGTGAACCCACTTCGCAATAGGAAGTCTAGCATCTCGAACTCTACCTCTACGTAATAGTAAGCAGTAAGGTCATCCCGTAAGGGAGTCTGCTTCGACTAATTACGCTGCATCAAGAGTTTAGGAATCACGCAGAGCCTAGCGATATAGATATCGACGATTGATGCGAGAACCATGTACCCATATATGTTGTCTTTGTTGTATTCGAAAGCATCGGATCGGAACATCTTCACAAGCACATAGAGCATGAGAAACCCGATAGCGGCGAAGGAGAAATCGCGAATTGGTCGCTCAGTCCAAACTCTGTATTTGGTGAAAATCATACGCACTGACACAAGCACGATGGCTAGCGCCTGGGCATACCAATGTAGCAACATTATCGCCTCTGTTGGCTTTTCATATTTGACGAAGAGGAACACTGCCACCAATCGTGTTAACCAGAAAAAAGCCACCAGATCCCAAACGATTAGTTCTGATCTGCGCGCTCTATCATGCATCGATTCCTTCATCAGCATAGCTCCTCGGGTGCGAATACTGCACTCGTCGAATAAAGGTAGCTGATCGTTGTCTGCAATTTGTTAAGACAGCTCATTTCCGAAGATGTCGACGAGGGAGCACTTCCGAATTGGGTCACCTCCCGAAAGGTCGAGCCTGAGCAGATCACTTCCGCTTATCCCTCAACTTTGCGCCTGCTGTGCTCAGGCAGAGATTTTCGGTCGTGGGCCAATTGCGGACCTGAGCAGGTGCAGGACGATCCTGGCCTGCAATAAATGGTCCGCTGCAGAAGCGGACATAGCGCGTAAGTCTTCCGCTGCATCGCATCAATACCGCGAAGTCCACTTAGCGGACATGATCATCTTCAAAAGTCTATAGAACTAACCAATTGCACCAATGTCGGCTGTTGAGTGGATAGCGAGAGCATAGAGTTGAGAAGTTTCGTGTCAGGCCTTGGCTTGAACTGCTCAACGGCAAAGACGATGCTAGAGTTCAAGCAGCCATGCTCAACAGTAAGTAGTTATGGGCTCAAAGTGACTCTCACCGCCGCAGTTGCTTGTCGGTCCACATCGGCTTCTAGTCTTTCTTGCATCGTCTTTGCCAGCACATTGAAGATCGCAAAATTCAGGCGAGAATCCGGGCCTAAGCCTTGCTTCCGCCTCTGCAGTAGCGCAGCTCCAAAGCGGCCCGTCCTTTTCGTCCGATACGACTGCGATCGGTTACTCTTGTAAAGGTGGGGTGACTCTATCTGCACTCCGCAAGCGCGTTGCTTGAGCTCTCATTGCTGCTGGCAACCATTTCGAGAACCTGCTGCTCAGTGCTTCGTAACGCGCTACAAAGTCGGCATTGGATACATATAGACCGGCCAAACCTTCGTAGCCGGATGCATCACATTCGTGACCCCACATCTGGCTCATAAATGCTCTGTGTCTTTCGAGCAGTGGATGGAGATGATCGGACATTGGAGAACAACCGTCTTCGTATGCAGCAACCAATTGGGCCTCCAAGTCCTTCAGCTGCTCCATTGCGCCCTCGATGCCCTGATCAAGTTGCTGGATCGAAGACTTTGATTGGGCGATCCTCTCGACCATATCGGGCCCATACTCCGCAATCAACCAGGCTTCGTATTCGGCCTGCTTTTCTGGGGAGAAGGGTCTATAAAGTTCACTCACAGCCATGTCACGTTTTCCTTTGAGATGGGCGATTGTGGCGTTCAGCGTGTCAATGACTTCAGAGGTCTTGCGCACATGTTGGCGCAGACGATCTCGATGGTGCAGTAATCGATCCACTGCATCCGTTGATCCGTCGAGGAGATCACCTATCTCCGTGAGTGACAGGCCAACATCGCGATAGAACAAGATCTCCTGCAACCTCAAGGCCTCGGCCCGTGTGTACCGGCGATACCCGTTCGATATGGACCGTATTGGGGTCAGCAAACCGATCGTGTCGTAGTGATGCAGCGTGCGCACCGTTACACCCGAGAGACGAGCCAATTGACCTACTGAAAACTCCTCAATCTGTTTTTGCATGGCCTGCTTATAGGGCCTGACGTTACGTAAGGGTCAAGCAGCAGTTCGAATTTTCTTTCGAATTGCCGTGTGAAACTGTCTGAGCGGTCTGCGGTTCTTAGACTCTCCAAATATGCCATTTTGGATTGGTGTGATCGCGAACTCTAGCTACCTCCAACGATTACGACCCTGTATCGAACGCTCAACCCACTCACCGAGATGGTGCTTGGGATTCGATTCCCGAACAAAGAACCAAGATGGAGTTAGTCGCGGGGCTGCGACACGTGCTTTTGGGCATCTCCATTGACAATAGTGTTTTACTGCTCGGAGCAGACGAGCATCGACTGTAGGTACCTCCTCCATTTAGCAACCATTCTATCAGATCGAGTGGTGATGTGGGTGAAGACAAGGTAATGGAAACGCTCTCGACACGACCATCACGCAAAGAGTGATGGTCAAGATGGCTTGGTCTGAACACCGTTGAGGAAACTTTCACGTTCCTCTCAGGACTCTTGAAGAAAAACCTTCTAAAGATCTGGCGGTTCGAGCAGGTTCCAAAATGGTCGACGCGCAGGAGATCGACACGACTTGCTTGCTCACAGCGCTTATCAACGCATAGGAAAGTTCGGAGAGGTTAGGCTATGGACCCACTTCACATCCAGAGGCTCTTAGCATTCGTTTTCATAAGCCTGGGCAGTTGGGCGCTGTTCTTTCCGTCTCATGTTTTAGAGATTGGTATCAGGCCCGAGTTCAACACAGAAGCTCCTGTCACAACCGTCATAATGGGCTGTTTTGGAGCACAGGCGGTCTTAAGCGGTCTCGTGATGGCCTTGTCACGTTTCACCGCGCAGACGTTTCTCGTAATCGGCATTGTCGGATCATTGCCGTTCTTTGTGTTTAACTACTACTTTGTCTTTGTTGTCGAGATGTTCACGAACTTGATGCTGCTAGATTTTGTAGGAAACATCGCAATATTTGCGCTCTGTATGCTTGGTTATCTTGGCTTGAGGAAGCGCGGGACCCACACGACCTAATCCACTCCTATCCACAAACAAGAGTAGTCTATGAGTTACATCGACAGTTACCGCCATGAACTGGTCGGCCTGTTTGCTAGCAGCATTCCAGTCTATCGACCACTCGAAGTTGTTGCAGGATCGGAAAGCCATCCGCTGGATTTTGCATGCCGACCAGATCAATTGGTTATAGGCGGAGGAGCCGGCGAGCATCCGGGCATCGTCGTTAGTAATCCAGAGGCTGCCGTTGCGAAATGGGCTTGCGAACAGGCAGCCCAATTCGTCGACGATACAATGCGGCATGATTGGTTACAAGCGTCTGCCAGTTCCGCCGACCAATCGGCCGTCTCGTTTCCTGGATGGAACCGAGAGATGCTGGCCAGTTTTGTTAAAAGATGTCGTGGCGACAGCCTCAATTATCCGTTTCGCGGTAACAAGCAAGGTTTTGAATCCTGGCTGGCTCGCAGTGTTGGCGAGTTCGTTTTTTATGCTTTGCCGGATCTCGCACCCAACATCATACATGGTTTAACCGGAAGAGAGTCTTTCTATCCCGACCATCTCGGGCAGGGTTATAAAAATATCTTGCTACTCCCACCGCTGATCCCGATCGGTGATGAACTTGCATTTGACTGCTTTCCTGCGGAGCGGAATCAAACCGGGATTGTAGCTTGGTCGATTACACGGCGTCATCGCCTGGATGAGTAGTTGGTTCAACTCTTCGACTATAAAGCAAGTCTTACAGACATTAGAGAACTGACATTGCCTCGAAACCGATCACGTGCATCGACCAGTACGGTCAACGGCAACCACAGTTCGACCAAGGCCATCAACGGACGGTTAATCACTAGGCATATCGCGTAGCGTCGCCGCAACATCCAAGCCTTGGTCTATGGCGGGCCGCAATCGAAACGCATCAGCTCATCACAGCATTCGCTTCTTCGAACAGCAGCATGTTCTTCTCTACATCATATGGCCTTTCAACGAGTTCTTTAGGATCCCATTCGCTGCGATGCTCCGCGAAAAAGTTGCCACGGTAGACGTGAATCGCGCCGGTACACTTCGCAGTTGGGTTCGTGACTGAATGAATGATGTGCTGTCCGAGTACGACGCTCTTCATAGCTTCAAGCGAGACGGCGTCCGCAGCCTCGATACGGCCATGCGGATCATCTTTGATTCGACGCCAGAAGATGTTGTCTTCGCGACCAGTGTAAACCCCGATAACGGCGCTCATATTGTGGTTGTGCGGCATAAGTGTCATGCGCGGTGCCCACACCAGGTTGAGAACCGTCAGATCATCTGAAACGTGGAGCTTGTGAACGCCGCCCTTCGCGGGTTCGCCGAGGACAGTCATCAGAATGGCCGGCTCGGCAACGGCTTCTGCAACAACTTGCTGAACAGCCTTCATTGATTCCTTTTCCCGCATGGCCCGTCTGCAGTCGTCAATGAACCTTTCGATATCGATCATCTGAACATCCACCTTTCGTGCGGGCTGGTTGAACGAGTAAGCAGCACACCAAGTGCCTGTGTTTGCCCCTTGCTAGAACAAGCAACTGATCGATGACTGAAGTGTTTCTGAGAAAGTTCTGAAAATTGCGCGGGCTGCGAGACCAGTACTGCTTACCGCGCGTGCTGGCATGTCGCAGGACGCAAAGTGTTTCCCGCTCAATCCTGCACAAGAGACAATGCTCGCCCTGAAATTAACTCATACAATATCTGCCGTGACAGCGGTCAATAACGCGTCCGTGAAGTGAATTGTAATCAGTGCCATCTTGCATCGAAACACCTTTTCGTCCAACGAGCGGCTGCGGGCGGCCTTGATGAGCAACTAGGTCATCTGTTCCCTCGGGAACAGCGTGGTGTTTTGAGATTTGCACTATGCCGGCCTGCACTGTTTCGCACGATGGCCAACTTTCGATTTTCGTATCGGGCCGTCGCGCCCGCTCGGAACTAAAGTAACTGTCAAGCATTGCCTAAGATTGAACGCCTACGGAAACGCAAGCGATTGTACCACACTCGGTCCTCACCACGACGGCTCTAGCTTGTCGATGTCGGCCGACTGTCATGCTTAAAGATCGAGAACTGATCATGCAGAAGAACTGGGCTCTTTTGACGAATAGGGACGCCGAGCCAACGGCGCCATCTAAACATCTGGACGGAATGCCATTTACGATTTGTGGTTGGCAGTTTGATCCGGCTGCGCGGTCGGTCTGCAAAGATCAAGCAACGACCCGTCTCAGTCCGCGTGCCATGAAGCTGATCGAACTCCTTTCACAACACGCCGGGCAGGTCGTACAGCGTGAAACACTGTTGGATGAGATCTGGCCGAACGTGGTGGTGAGCGACGAAAGTCTCACCCAGGCGGTATCCGAAGTACGGCGTGCGTTCGGCAGCGAGGGTAAGCGACTGATTGAGACGATTTCCAAATCCGGCTACCGGCTGAACGCGCAGGCCATAATTGGCACCAGTCAACAACAGAGCAGTCCACTTACGTTTTCTCTGCGCGCTTACCAGATCTGTCTCGAGGCACGTCAGCATATGCTCCGCGGCGGACGTGATATTGTTGTCAATTGTGAGTCGTTGACGAGAAAAGCGTCCGATATTGCCCCGGAGTTTGCTGGTGCCCGTGCGGAGCATTCTATAGCTCTGAGTTATCGCTGGCTTTATCAGCGCGATACAAGTGTCGCCGCCGAGGAGGCCATGTCCGAAGCACACGCTGCATTGCAGCTGCAGCCGGACCTGCCCCTGGCACACACGGCTTTGGCGTTCGCACAGGCCGCTGCTGGTCGGCCGAACGAAGCCGTCGGCGCACTTGAAACCGCATTGCAAAGAGATGATCGAGATGCGCATACTCATTTCCTAGGCGCGCGGATCATGTTCACCTTGCAAAACTACGAAGCGGCAGCAACGTTCGCGGAACGTGCAGCCTACCTGCATCCCGATGACTACTGGTCGCTTTACTTCGGTGCACGGGCTGCTGCAGCCTTCGACAAATCGCGCAGCAAAACTCTATCAGCTCTTTGCTTGCAGCGTGTAAAAGGCCGACTGGCAGCCGATAGCAGCGACGCTCGCGCACTCAATATGAAGGGTCCGCTATTGGCCGCGCTCGGCAAATATGACAAAGCTGAACGCGCCATCAATGCCCAATCAGACCGCAAAACAACGTTACAGATCTATGATGCTGTCGCGCTGGCAACCATGGGCCGATGTAGTGAGGCTGCAGACGCAATTCGATCACTCGTAGAGAGAGGATGGTCACATAAGGCTTGGCTGGCAGCGGAGCCTTCCTTCTGGAGCTTCGGATCCGATCGCAGCTTTGGCAATGTTCTGTCTCTCATGCCATCACGATGAATCTCTCATGCCTTCACCAAGTCCGATCATTACTGTGGCACAAAAGGGCAACTGCGACTTGCTCGCCTAGGCTGCAATCACGAAGCCAGGAAGTGCTTTTTGAGCTGACCGAAGCGTCGATTGTGGCTGAGTTCAGAAAAAATCGGATCGCGAGCTAACCAGCCGGCAGCTCTCCAGCCGCAATCGACGAGCGCTTCGAGATGATCGACTGCCGCCTCCACAGAGTGGACCTCACCAAGCGCGACCATGTCGCGGAAGTTGGGTTCCTCACGACCACATCGGGTCTCTGAATGTGCCTTGTTAGCATGGCCGAGCATCGCCAAGGCGGTTGCACGGACGCTCGAGGCCCGAATTGAATCCGGCACAATGTTCAATCTCGTGTCTGCGCGCTGGAGACACATCTTGGCAGCAAGTCTGCTGCGTTCAATGTAGCCCAGAGCGCTGGCTGCACGCGCTGCAACATACGGCGGCATGAAATCTTCGTTATCCAGTGCAGCGGCGCGCTCAGCCAGAATCAGGGCTGTGTCCAATGCACCTAATCCAAAGAAGGCCTGCGCTGCGAATGAGTGGATTTCGGCATTGTTTGGAGCAAGCGCGAAGGCCCGTTCGAACGATCGCGTACTGTCGTCCAAGTGCCCAAGGTTGGCGCTAGCGAACCCCGCCGCGCAATGAGACTTAGCGAGATCTGGGCGCAGTGCGACTGCGCGCTGTGCTGATTCATGCGCTGAGACGATGCGGTCCTTTCGATCACCGCGGTGCAAGATCGTGCAGCCCACTAGCATTGCATACTCTGCCTGCACGTCCGCGGATTGAGGAGCGTGTGCGGCAGCTTCATCCATCAGCTCCTTGACTTCCTCAATCACTGTATAGCCATGCAGCCAGCGCAGTTGACGAGCCTTGGTGACTGCAAGATGTGCTTGTATCGTTTGATCAACATTGCCTTTGGTCTTAGTTGAGGCTGAGGCTAGTGGTCCGTCCTCAGTAGCCGGTTCGGCGAGGCGATAGCCGGACTTTGGAACTGTCACAACAAAAGGAGCGGCATCACGTTCCTGACTAAGCGCGCGCCGGAGTTCTGCAACGGCTTGGGTCAAACTCTCGTCGCCGACATTAACTTCGGGCCAAACCGCATCCAAGAGATGCGCACGGCTCACGACGGCTCCGTCCGCTCTGACCAGGACCATCAGTACCGACATTGCACGCGGAGACAGGCGTCGTGTTTCGCGACCGTCAGTCAATTCACGGGCCGAGCAATCGACGCGCCACGCGCCGAGATAAAATGGTTCACTTTGGCCGAAGGGCTCAATACGAGGCGGCTCTCGGGATTCGCCGTTTTTATTGGCGTAATGTCCCATGTTGCAATCCGATCTTTTCTTTATCGCCGCCTCTTGTCACATTTGATCTCGGCTACAGAGAGAAGAGCAACAAGGCAATCTACGAAGTTGTCACAGTCGACCAAATCTAGATGGGTGTCCGCCGCGGGTGCCAACCTTCAGAAAAGATTCAGCTTCTCTTCAGGCTTTGACACTGCCTCTAAGGTACCACCTCGCCGCAGTGGCACCTGGTCTTAAATTCTGAGCGCCAGGATGGAACAACAACTGCTCGCCGCGTCGCGGTCGTTACTTCGACCGCTACACTTCGGACGGCATAAAGTGCAACTCATAAGAAAGACCAAAGCATGCCTCTTACACTTGGCGATCTGGCGCCAGATTTCAAAGCCGAGACGACACAAGGAGAGATCCAGTTTCATAAGTGGATCGGAGAGAACTGGTGCATACTATTCTCTCATCCGAAGGATTTCACACCAGTTTGCACGACAGAACTTGGTGCGATGGCCCGGCTGATGCCTGAGTTTGCACGACGCGACGTCAAGGTCATTGGATTAAGTGTTGACCCCTTGCAAGCGCATACGCGTTGGAAGGACGACATCGAAGAAACTCAAGGCGTATCGGTGGACTATCCGCTGATTGCCGATGAGCACCTCAAGGTCGCGCGTCTGTACGGAATGCTGCCGGCTGACATCAGCGGTACAGCCGAAACGCGAACGGCGGCAGACAATCAAACTGCCCGTTCAGTTTTCGTTATTGGTCCTGATAAGAAGATAAAGCTGACGATCACCTATCCAATGTCGACCGGTCGTAACTTTTCGGAATTGCTCCGCATCATCGACTCGCTCCAGCTTACCGATCAGCACAAGGTCGCAACGCCAGCCGATTGGCGCGATGGTGAAGATGTCATCATTCTTCCGTCAGTCGCGGACGAAGACGCGAAGAAGACGTTCGCCAATGGTTGGCACGCGCCAAAGCCCTACATACGTATTGTGCCACAACCGCAGCGCGCCGCTCGGTAGTAAGGCCTCTGCTTCGATAGAGCGCAAAGTCACCCGTGGTATCCGCAGGGATGCTGCGGGTCTTTGGTTCAAATGAGTTCTGTCGCTTCATATGATGCTTGGCCACACTCTGACTCAGTTTCGGATTGTCAGGGCCCTATGAAGAAACCATTTATAGACATCGCAGATGGTTACTTGCGCCCTGCATATACCGACGATCTACAGTTTCTGATCGAACTCCTGCACAATCCGGAGGTACGTCGGTATTTGTGTGATGATCGGGCGCTGCCACGTGAATCGGTGGCCGAATTTCTATCGACAAGCAAGGAACTCGATCCACGCGGACTTGGGCTATGGATTATAGAGCAGGCGGGTTCGGGAGCGGTTGGGATAGCTGGTCTGCAACCCGTATCATTCGAATTGGCCGATCGATCCGTTCAAGGAAAGCGGATTGAGCCCATTATCGCACTGCATCCCGGCTCTTGGGGCAAAGGGATCGCCACGCGCGCCATGAATGCCCTGATCCAATATGCCGGAAGCGTGCTCCGGCTAGATGACCTGCTCGCTGCAGTAGATGTGCCCAACACTCGGTCATGTGCTCTTATGTTGCGGTGTGGCCTCGTTCCTGCCGGATACACGGACGGTCCTGCTAACAGGCTCATGTTATTCCGGTTTGATGTTGCATCCGACGGCACGCAGGGCTAAAGAGCTGCCCCGAGTTCCATGCGAGCGACCCAGGCTGTGTCGCGACGCCAGGTAATGCGCACGGCAGTTCGAGGAGCAGAAAATGCCCAAGGGAAAGACTGAGCCTTTTCCATCACCTGAAGCAGTTCATCCGGTGCGACTGTCCGACGGCACAACTCATCAAGGAACCGTATTCTTGAAAGCCGCGTTGAACCACCCACGCATAGAGGTCGGTGATTATACGTATGCTAGCACATTTGACCCGACTGATGATTGGGCATCACGTATTGCACCTCATCTTTACGGTTTTTCTTCCGAACGCCTCGTCATCGGTAAATTCTGCCAAATCGCCCATGGCGTCGTCTTCATAACCTCATCGGCCAACCATCGTTACGATGGGTTCTCGAGCTTTCCATTTGCAATCTTTGATGGTGGCGCCATGGACAAGCGACCCTCGATGCCAGGAGCAGGACCAGACACGATTGTTGGCAACGATGTATGGATTGGCCAGGACGCAAAGATCCTCCCAGGTGCCAGCATAGGTAATGGCGTTATTATTGGTGCAGGTGCGGTCGTAGGAGGCACGATACCCGATTACAGCATCGTTGCCGGCAACAAGGCGAAAGTCATTCGTGCAAGGTTCGATGGTGACACTATTGCAAGGTTGCGGGCCATCGCATGGTGGGATTGGCCAATCGAAGCGATTTTGCAATGCGAAACCGAGATCGCAGGTCACGATATCGATGCTCTCGAGAGAGCCTGCAGTAGGCTTAATCTCGATTAGTCCTACGCCAGGAAGCGGTGCCTCGTTATGCCCCCAACCGATTAGGCTGACTGTACCCAAAAAAAGCGCAAGAGCACGCACGGTTTATCTGAACCCAGGGCCGCACAAAAACATTCAGAATTGTTTTCGAGTTCTTTCAGGTTCTTTCGCGGGCCATCGATTAAGTCTCACACCAACAAACCGTTCCATCCAAACGATGCTGAGCGGGTGCCAGGTCTATTCGACGAGTGGGTGCCGGCTTCAATGGGCGTCGTGTTGGTGACGAACCGTTGTCCGTAACATTCTAGAGAGTGATACCATGTGCTACGCCTCACTAACGGCGGGCGCTGCAACACCAGCACGCGTTCTCGCCTTGCACTGTTCCGGTTCAAGCGGCGCGCAGTGGCGCCATTTACAGCGCGCGCTTGGAAATAACTACAGCCTCGTTGCGCCCGATCTATGCCGACTTGATGCCAGCAACAGTCGGCTTGTCGCCGACAACCTGACCTTGGAACAAGAGGTCGAACAGCTCCTTGAACTCGTAGATCAAGGCAACGGAAAAATTCACATTGTTGGTCATTCTTACGGTGGCGCTGTCGCACTTCGGCTCGCATTGGCCCGGTCTTATCGCGTTGCCAGTCTTGTTCTATACGAGCCAAGTGCCTTTAGCTTATTGCATGGCATGGGGCAGTACGGTCGACTAGCTGCGCAGGAAATCCAGGCGCTTGCCACGCGTGTTCGTGATCTTGCTGGCAATGGCCTCAGTCAGCGCGCTGCCGAACAGTTCGTCCGTTATTGGGGCGATGATTCGACTTGGGCAACACTTCGTCCGGATAAGCAACAGGAACTCACACGGCAGATGCCTCTCGTTGTGCAGCACTTTCATGCTCTGCAGGAGAGCTCGATGTGTTTGGAAGATTTGCAGAACCTTCCGATGCCCACCGTAGTCTTGCGCGGCGGCCGAAGTCCGACACCGTCAAGACTGATCGCCTGCCACCTGCTTGCTCACCTTTCCGATGCCAAAGGCGCATGCTTCAGCGAGGCAGGTCATATGGGTCCAGTTACACATGTCGACAAAGTCGCGCATCGCATAGCTCGCTTCATCGATGCCTGTGAGGAAGACGGCCATAGTGCACGCATAGAGGCAAGTGGAGATGTTGCTGCTTAAGTCACCTCAGCAACTCTAAGTCACCAGCGATTAAACAAGATCAAAAAGGAGATGAACCATGTTGGCCGATAGACAAGGCAATCAATTGAGCGGTGCGACAACCGACGCTGTCGCGCATTTTGGTGCTGCTGTGCACGCATTCAACATCTACCGCGGAGACCCGATAGCACTCGCAGACGCTGCAATTGAGTGCGCCCCCGATTTTGCAATGGCGTACATCCTGAAAGCATACCTGTTCGGGCTGGCAACAGAGCCAGAAGCCGCGGTCGAAGCGGCGAGCCTAACGGAGCAAGCAAAGGCTCTGGCCAAGACTGAGCGCGAGATCTCACTCGTTGCGGCCCTGCGCCCACTGCTTGCCAATAACTGGACGGAAGCTGCTGTCGCGCTCGACCATCACAACATGAGTTACCCAAATGATCTCGTTGCGCTTCAGGCCGGACATTTGATGGACTTCTACCGAGCCAGTGCCCGCAACTTGAGAGATCGTATCGCGCGGGTCCTGCCGCGATGGTCGCAGGCAATGCCTGGGTATTCGATTGTGCTTGGGATGTACGCCTTTGGGTTAGAGGAAGCTGGCGATTACAATCGCGCAGAGGCCGTTGGCCGGGAGGCTGTACAGCGGGAGCCACTTGACTGTTGGGCTCATCATGCCGTCGCCCATGTTATGGAGATGCAAGGTCGGTCACAGGATGGAATTGGTTGGATGCAGGCCCGGGAGCCGCACTGGTCTGGCGATGACAACTTCTTCAAGGTCCATAACTGGTGGCACAAGGCCCTCTATCATCTCGATCTGGATCAACGCGACGAAGTTATGTCGCTCTATGATGACCAGATTCGAAATGACAAGAGTACGGTTGCGCTAGATCTTGTCGATTCATCGGCGCTCCTGTGGCGTATGCACATGACTGGAATCGATGTTGGATCGCGTTGGGTTGAGGTCGCGCAGAGTTGGGAAAACCATGCCGACGGTAAACTCTACCCCTTCAATGATTGGCATGCAGCCATGGCCTACTTGGGCGCTGACCACATCGATAAAGTCGACCAACTCTTGCAGCAGTACCGTTCAACTGACGCGAGCGGTTGTGAAACAACCAAGTGGGCGCAACAATTCGGACTACCGTTGATTGAGGGTTTCAAGGCTTTTTGGCTTGGCGATCACAATGAAGCCTTGGAGAAGCTGCATGGCGCACGCTACATCGCAAACTCATTTGGCGGCAGTCACGCGCAACGCGACGTCATCGACTGGACATTGACAGAAGCCGCAATTCGCTCCGGTCAACGAGATGTTGCCGAAGCGGTCGCGAACGAGCGGCTTGCCGTCAAACCGCACAGTCCAGTAAATCTCGATTTTCTGCGACGCGCCGTTGGGCCGACGGGACGACCAAGCTTAGTCGCCTAGCTGCCGAAGTTAGGAAAGATAGACACGCCGCTGACCAACCGTCGGCGGCGTTGTTGTGTCAGCGACCAGGCAAGCGCGGCAGTTAAGTAAACTAGCGGGCCGGTCTTTCACAAATTCTTTGGCAGACCTTCAGGTCTTCTCTGTCGGCGCCTCTTAAAACAGGCCGTGATGAACGTGAAGCAATCGACGTTCAGTTTCACGATGGTCGTGAGTACAAAGGAAACAAAGCTATGACTCAGACAGAGACAATTGCAGTCGACAACGGCGTCAATCTTGAAGCCCTCCTAGATGCGCGGGGGGCACTCGAAACCGCTCCAGATGCGGCCCAGTTTAAGTGGCGTGCGCAGTGCGACTGGATTGATGGCACGCACACAAAAACGCGCATCGAAAAGTTCTTTGGTCTTGGTGAGGAGCAGGCACGCAAATCGACCCACTCCATTACCGCTGATCATCCGGAACAATTTGCTGCCGCTGACATGGGTGCCACACCGGCTGAAATTGCACTGACAGCACTTGCAACTTGTTTGACAGCGGGCGTTGCAACCGTCGCGCAAAACCGTGGCATTCAATTGCGCAAAGTGTCAGCAACCGTTGAAGGTGACATGGATCTCTACGGGATCATGGGAATCGATTCTGATGTCCGGAATGGCTTCAGCGACATCCGCGTAAACTTTGACATTGAGGCAGACGCGAAGCCTGACGAGATCGCAGCCTTGGTAGCACAATCGCAGAAGCGATCAGCTGTGTTCGATGTCATTACCAACCCAACGAATGTCCATGTGACGGTTAAATAGCTGAGCGAACGAGTTACGAGTGCGGGCGGGCACCGTCACGATGCGCCTGCCCGCGCTCGAGATCTCCGAACACTTTTTTCTGCTCGATCGGCGACGTCACAAAGCCACCAATCCATCACGCTGATCGGCGGCCAATTAGAAGACCGAAGAATGGTGAAGCAGATGATCATTAGTTCACGTACGGATGCCTCACTTCCATGCCTCCGGCGAAACCTCTTGATGCCGGCGTTGGCGATCTATCGCATGACACGCAGATGGCGACAGCGGCAGCGTGCCATTGAACAACTGCAGAAACTCGATGACCGCCTGCTTCAGGATATCGGCATCACCAGATCTGAGATTATTGCGGCTGTTTGCGGCGTCCACTGCAAGCGATGAGCAAAGCCTTGAACGGCCAACCTACCCCGTCGCAACGCTCGCGCTCAGCAAACAAGAAACCACCTTCACCATAGGTTCGAATAAAATGCGAACAGTCAGAACCGTCATCGTTGGCGCTGGACAAGCAGGGCTCGCTATGAGCCGCGAGCTGACGTGCAAAGGCGTCGATCATCTCGTTCTGGAACGCGGCACCATCGCCAATGCCTGGCGCGCGGATCGCTGGGATAGTCTGCGACTCTTGACGCCAAATTGGGCCAACTATCTCCCGGGCGAGCCGTATCCAACCGATGATCCGGATGGCTACATGTCGGTCGGCGAATTGGTGTCACGTTTCACCAGCTATGCCGACCAGATCGCGGCTCCGATCCAGTTGGCAACCCGTGTTGAGCGCGTTCGTCGGTGTGAGACCGGATACCATCTTGAGACCAGTCAAGGCCCAATAAGATGCAAGTGTCTCGTCGTCGCGACGGGCGCTTGTGCGCACCCGATTGTGCCGCCTCTTGCGCAGGAGATACCCAAGCAAGTGGTTCAAGTCACGCCTCTATCATACAAGCGACCTGACGGCCTGCCTGACGGCGGTGTATTGATCGTTGGGGCCTCAGCGACGGGCGTGCAACTTGCTCGCGAGATTCAGCGATCGGGCCGACAGGTCACCTTGGCCGTTGGCGGGCATACGAGACTGCCGCGAAACTATCGGAACTACGATATCGAATGGTGGCTGCATGCGACGGGTCTCATGGATGAACGTGCCAATGCAATTGAAGACCTTGAGCGGGCGCGGCGGCTTCCATCTCCGCAATTGATTGGTGGCTCGGATCCCGTCGACCTCAATGCATTGCAGGATCTTGGTGTTACGATCGTAGGGCGCCTGTCCACCATTAGAAATGGCGACGCCTTGTTCTCGGGTGGATTGGCACACGTCTGTGCCTCAGCAGACTTAAAGATGAACCGCTTTCTCGACTTGGTTGATAGCTGGATTGACGATTGGTCCCTTGCAACAGGTTTACCATCAGCCAATCGACCGGAGCCGACACGCATCGCCAAGTCGCCGTCACTGAAACAGAGCCTAACCGACGGCAGCATACGAACCTTAGTCTGGGCAACCGGCTATCGACCGGATTTCTCATGGCTGAGTTTGCCTGTGTTTGACCGCCGCGGACGCTTGCAGCACAGCGGCGGGGTCATCGATGCACCGGGGCTCTACGTGCTGGGATTGCCAATTCTGCGCCGCCGCCAATCACACCAAATATCGGGGGTGGGATACGACGCAGCAGAGCTCGCTCTGCATTTGCGCTCTTATCTTGACGGAGGCGGCCGTCTTGCAGCTTGAGCCTTGTCACACAAAGGTTATGACGACTATGACCGATACAGCCCGGATAAGGGACGCGCTGACTAGAGCTAACGAGACCGTAAACTTGCGGCCACAACGAGGTCAGCGCACTTACCGCAACGTAGCAACCCTGACCGAGGGAACACTTTGCCAGGTCGAGGATGGAAAGCACAATCTCATCGTAGATGTGGGCAAGGCACTCGGCGGTGATGATGCCGGTCCAACGCCGGTTGCCGTATTGCGATCAGCAATGACCAGTTGCGTTGCAATCGGCATTAAGCAGTGGGCCGCTCGCCGCAATGTGGACGTAACGCACTTGGAAGTCGCGCTCGAAACGGACATCGATGCGCGCGGGCAATTGGGGCTTCGAGACGATATAGCGCCTGGATTCGAAGCCATTCGTCTCTCGATCATGGTCAGTTCGGCGGCGCCCCAAACGCTGATCGAGGACATTGTCGAAGCATCATTATTGTATAGTCCGCTCGTAGACGTATTTGCGAATGCGCAGTCCATCTCGCATCACGTATCCGTCGTGAGCACGAGTGCGGATTGAGTGCCGGAGGAGATTGGCCGTGGACGCAAAGATGCAAAGGCGTGTTCAGCGCTATGGCTGGGACAAGGCCGTGGTAGACTATGAGCCAGGATGGAAGGAGAGCCTAGCCGACGCTCACGCGGAACTGTTGCGGATCGCGAATGCTCAGGCCGGCGAACACGTTCTGGATCTGGCTTGCGGGACCGGGCTCGTGACAGTACCCATAGCAGTCTCCGTCGGACCGGCAGGCCGTGTGACGGCAACTGATATCTCGGAGGAGATGATCGTCGCTACTCGTCAGGCTGCCATAGAGCAGGCACTCTCAAACGTTTATGCGTATCGATCTGACGCTGAGAGTGTCGAGTTGATGCAAGACTGCAGCGTCGATGCTGTTACCTGTGCCCTCGGCCTTATGTATGTTCCCCACCCAGCCAGAGTCCTGGCTGAAGCATGGCGTGTATTGAAACCGGGTGGTCGTGCTGTCATGGCGGTTTGGGGAGAACGTTCAAGATGCGGCTGGGCGGAGATATTCCCGATCGTTGATGCACGCGTAAAGTCGAGCGTTTGCCCGCACTTCTTTCGGCTCGGAACCGGAACAGCCTTGTCGAAAGAGATGGAATTGGCCGGATTCGCTGATGTCTCTCAGAGCCGCATCCTATCCGAGTTGCCGTACGCAAGCCCGGAGGCAGCGGTCAAGGCCGCTTTCAGCGGTGGCCCGGTTGCTCTTGCATACAACCGTTTTGATGTGAACACGCGACATCAAGTCCATGAAGAATATCTAGCCTCAATAAGCGCATACCGAGCTGACGATGGCTACAAGATCCCGGGAGAATTTGTTGTGTGTTCTGGACATAAGCAGGCCCAATAGCTTTGCCAGATTAACCGTTTAGTCAAATGCATCACGCCGCTTGATTGTGCATCGTGAAGCAACGCCCACGCCGTCCAAGCCCTTGAGAGGCTTTAAGATACGAATAGGAGGCGAGTTTGAGATTTTCTTATCGAGCAAGACTCGCGCGCGATCTTAAGCGTTGGAGCGAGCAGGGCCTCATCAGCGATACTGCAGGCGAAGCCATGATGGCCGAGTATGACTCGCGCGTGCCCACTTACTCGTTTTCAGCCATTGTCTCGATGCTGGGCGTCATTTGCCTGTGCTTTGCCGCGATGACGTTTGTAGCAGCCAATTGGGAAACCATGCCGCGCTTATTCCGCGTCGTTCTGTTGCTTGCCGCAATGTGGACGACCTACGGCCTGGCGGTTTTCGCGCACTACAAGCAGCAAAGCTGGCTCGCACAGGCAGCTGTCCTACTAGGCTGCGGCATCTTTGGTGCGTCG
Source organism: Hyphomicrobiaceae bacterium (assembly GCA_965247245.1). Lineage (GTDB taxonomy): Bacteria > Pseudomonadota > Alphaproteobacteria > Rhizobiales > Hyphomicrobiaceae > Tectiglobus. The sequence goes on from CBDFGV010000003.1 coordinate 2,008,580, forward strand.
ATCATGTTGGTCGCGCAAATGTATCATATGCAGGGTCAGGCGAGCGGGGCTGTATTGATGTGGGCAGTCGGCACAGTGGTTGCTGCGCTCGCACTTAGGTCTGCACCCGCTCTTGTCTTAGCAATCATCCTGTTTGCGCTGTGGCATGCACAAGTCGTCACGGTTGACTACACTGACTTTGGCAAGGTCGTGAACTACCCCTTCATTGTTGCCTGGAGCGTGTGCGCAGCAGGTGCCTGGTTCCTCAAATCGCGTGTGGCAGCGCATGGTCTGACCATCACCGGTTTGCTTTGGTTATGGGTCACAGCAGCGATCCTGAGCCATCGTCACGATGATCTGACGTTTGCCACGGGGCTATTCATGCTGACATTCACAGCAATCGCAGCACTTGTTTACCTGCGTGAGCATCGCAACATCTTGGCTGGCTTCGATCATAGTCTGATAGCTTACCTCATGCTATCAACCGGCATCTGTATTGCTGTCTGGTTGCTGGTACTGCCGTTTGGCCGCGCATCGCCGCCGGCCTTCAGTCAAATCGAATCCACATCGATGGTACCGTCGCTTGTTGCGATTGCATCTTGCGGCGGCATTCTCGCGTTGGCGCAGGTGCGGAGATCAGCGCAGAATTACGACCTGGCATTCATCGCACTCTGGGCCCTGTTGGCTGGAGCCCTCCTCCATACACAACTCCGCGCTGCTCCTTTTGCAAATGAGATCTATGCGCTGGCGTTTTCGATCTGGGCCATCCGCATGGGCGCGCGCCAAGAGATTACCTTGGTGACGCGCCTCGGATACCTGCTCTTCACCGGACTGATGCTCATCATCTACTTTCAGACAACAGGGACACTCCTCGGCACCGCGGGATTCTACCTCATGACCGGTCTGGTTCTCGTACTTGGCTCGATCGTTCTGCCGCGCCTGTTACGAGCGCTTAGTGCATCCAGAGGATTGGCGCCATGATGGGCATGCGAACATATGCTATTGCGGCTGTCATCGTTGCCATTTGCCAATCACTGGCCATAGCCGGCATGTTGGCGACGCACAATCAAATGCTCACCACTGGCAAAGAAGTTGTGATCCAAAGCGCATTTGTCGATCCACGCAGCCTCTTTCGTGGTCACTATGTGATCATCAATCTCCGGCCAGGAGATTTGACGAAGAGCGCGATCGAATCTGATGGCCCGTTTAAACCCAGAGAGACCGTGTTCGTTGAGTTAGTGCGGCAAGAGGGCATCTACTGGGTGGCCAAGAAGCTTTGGCGGAGCGTGCCAAAGGCGACGACCAACCCGGTGATCAAGGGGACAATGATGTGGGATCCGAAGACGGACTCACAACCTTATCGCATTCGCTTCCCATTCGATCGCTACTTCGCTCCGCGTACTCGTGCCAAAGCGCTTGAGAAGATCCAGGCGGGTCAGAAACTTGGAGTCGTGCTATCACTACAGGACGACGGAACGGGTCTCATTAAAGGTCTGATGGTCGATGGACAGCTCGTCTACGACGAGAGCGTGTTTTGACAACACTCAATCAAATGTCAGCTCGTCAAGGCATGTTGATCTGGTTGAGATCTGAAGGGCTTGCTCTCAGTTCTACAAGACAGGCACTTGGCTTCTGGCGGGGATTGATTGAAGAAAAGTCACGTCTCGTAGTCACAACACTGCGAGGGGGACGCCTAGCGGAAGTACGCTAAGCGATCTCTTCCATTCCGTTAGTCTTGAATGAAAACGCATGAAAGAGACCATTGAGAACTCGCCAAAGTTGCTGCCGGGAGAGCGCGTAGAATGGTGTGTTAGTCCCGACTGGTCGCGCGCGTCAAAACCGCAACGGCGCTGGCTGATACTGCTCTGGACGATCGTCCTGGCAATCATCGCTTCGATGATTGCAGTTGCTGTGATTCATTTTAGCGGTCATGCACAACCCAACACTTTCGGTCGCGCCGCCTCGAGTGTTGGAATCTTGATCGTCGCTTCCTTGACGATATACCTTTGGATCAAAGTCGTTGGATGCGTATTCGCCTTCTTTCAACAGCCGGATCAAAGGCCGCACGAGACCTACACGCTAACAGATCGACGGCTGATCGTGACATCTGGCTCCCCCGCGACGACACAATCGGTGACAAGCGCAAACTACCTCCTTGAAGCAACGCTGCGACCTAACGGGCGAGTGCATGATTTGATGCTGTGGTTTGGGCCGCGTGGCTGTGACGAGTATTACGACTACGGCGAGCCGCTGGTGCTGCACGCTATCGAGAATGGTGAACTAGCAAAGAGTCAGATCTTAGAGCGATTTGGCCCATCGAGATGGCAGTCGCGCAAGCCGAGATGATCGGTTCGGTCCTCGAACTGTGAGGCTTAGGTTTTGCAGTTGAACTTAAATCGAGCTCGTTGCCAGGCAATTCTAACGAGCGAGTTTGCTCCCTAATGAACCAACCGACTGGACTGATGCATGAACCACCGCGCACAAACTACGGAGCGACTTCAGTGGTCAAAACTTGGGTCGTGTTGCGGCGCTCGTCGTGAACGGCATTGCGTGCATTGGCATGATGCCCATCTGGAGGACTTACAGCTGTTGATGCGAAGAAGCACCTCCACTCACGAACGCATCGGCTCTTGCGATTAAGCATGGGTGATATGCCCAGGGCATGTTAACCCTGCCTAGGCCTCCTCCCGGCCCATGTGTTTCAGAGCGAAACTCGACACACCGAGTCCGTTGTTGAAGGCGTTGCGACACCCCCAAGATCAGCCGATGATGATTGGAGTTAGCGGTCCCAAACTTCTCTTGTTTGATCTTAGCTACCATCGTCCCGGCGGCTTATGCTGCATTTGCTTAGGTCCGCTTTTGGGAGTCGTTCTTGTTGCTGCGATGCGATAGCAAAAACTGATTGATGACCGAGATGGGTCAACAGCTGCTAAAGCCTGATGGAGGAAATCTGGTCCGCTCTTCCTCCTGCAAGCGGAAGTGATGCGCTCAGGCAGAGTCCTTCGCCTCCGGGCCAGGAATCGACATCAGATACAATTCCGAGAGGATCTATTAGGGATATTGGTGTTATACTCGGTGCCTTTGCATGGCTGTCCGACTTTTATACTCAAGGAATTCGTAATTGATTGTTCTGCACATCACGAAATGGCTGCTGCTCTTGTACTCAGCCATGTTGGTGACCGCCATGGTGATGAGGCATGTGCACCCACTCGTAGGCATCTTGCTGCTATGTGTTTTCGTGTACCTCTTTCTGAGGGCCTTTTACCACTGGTATGATAGGGCTACTGGTGGTCCACAGCGGCGTGAATTCAGAGCTCGAATGAAGCAACGAGAAGCACAAGAACTCAAGAGACAACGGTCGCATTCAAAGCTATGACCACACTTTCTGACCAAGTGTTCTTTTACCATACTCAAGATTAGCGCAGCTCTACCAAGTCTGAGACGGGAGCGCGGGTTACATGCAGATGCACTGCTGACAGGGCATTCTAGAGAGATAAATCATGGTGCGAGAATCTAAAGATTCATCCAATGGTTCTAGGCAGAGTGCTGTTGAGAATTACACGCGTGCGTTTAAAGTAACGAACTCCAACTGGCTTCTTTGGGTATCAGTCATATACATGCCTTTGGGACTGTACCTGGGCTTTGTCGCTCAGCCTCTGGTCTGGATGCTCGGCAATTGGGCGAGTATTGATCCGCAGCAACTGGCGATGGTCAAGTTCATGGAAGCGTTGGCGTGGATCGCACTACCGCTCATCGGTGCGATCGCCGCTTACTACAAATTGGCTGACCAAAAGAACTAGCTCCGCGTTGAGAGGCCTTATGCTTCGAAATGACAGCTTCGGGTAAACAGGCTCAATCTGGCCGGTGAGTACATCACGGCAGAACTTGCCCCTCATAGCGGACACAAAGTGCTCATTTTCCCTATGAAACAGATGGGCCATAACCTGCCCCCGCCCTCGTGTGAACAGCAAATCAACAGAATGGCGGCGACGCCTTCCAACCTAAGTCAAGAACACTAGGATGAGTGTGAGCGTAACGACAGACAGTACGGTCGTAATGGCGATCGTCGCCGTCGCACGAGCAGCGAAAACTCCATATTGTTGAGCCAATACGAACACAGGCACCCCGGTGGGGAGCGCGGCAAGCAGCACGGCACTCACCCCCTGAATGCCATCAAGTTCGACAACATGGAAAGCCAGCCACCAGGTAAGCAGAGGCTGTAAGGCAAGCTTTGCAAACACCAACCAAGATATCTCGCTGGCATTTCCCTCGATCGACCAGCCGACCATGAAAAGACCTGCCGAGAACAGGGCACAGGGAATGAAGGCACTGCCCAACAAATCGCAGAAGACGCCAATGGGCTTTGGAACAGGAATGCCTAAGGCTGAAACTGTCAGGCCAGCAACTGTTGCGATGACAACCGGGTTGCGGATGACACTCATCACCGGAGCGAGCATCAAATTGCCGGTATCGCGGGATCGATCGATCTCAGCGACGATGATCGCTAGCGTAAAAAACACAACCCCAGTGACAATGGTTCCGATGATGCCAAAAACCAGCGCTTCATCCCCAAAAGCAATCGCCACCAAGGGTATGCCAATATAGGCCGAGCTTGAAAACATTGCGGTTAGGGCATGGAAGGTTAGCGCAGTAAGACTACCTGGAAAAAATACACGCGCGACCAACAAGCTGCTGCAGAATGTTGCAAGCATCCCGCCCACCAGGACTGCTAGGAATGGCCAGTTGAAGAACTCTCCAATGCTAACCTTGGCAAGCGCTATAAAAACCAACGCTGGAAGTGAAACTGAAAACACGAAGCGGTTCAATACCTCGCTGCTGGTTGGTCCAAACAATTGCGTTCGTCCAGCCAGATAGCCAGCCAGCATGATCCCAAACAGCGGAAGTACGACATTGAGTACGGTATGAGGCAATGGATTGACTTAGACCTCTTGAACGCGAGCGGTGTGGTGCAGTCTCGAAAAATCTTAGCGATGCCGCAAACAGCTGACTACATCTACGTGGATTGGTTCTGAGTTCAGCTCCGGGTCAAAAGTTGAAAACAGCGCGCCCAGCAAATCGCCTCCGCTCCTTACGCAGAAGCAGACTTTCAATTGAGCCAACAGCACAGCCCTTGACTTGGCTTGTCGAACGCCTGCCATTTGTCAGTCGCTGTCTTTTGGTTGCGCGCAACCTGCTGAGACTGACATGTTCCCCGAATGCTCGGTGCAGTCTAACCTATCCCGGCAAATCAAGTTGATCGGCCGTCATAATGGCGCGTGCCAGCGCCTGCGCGCGTGGCACAACGCTATCGATTTCCAGATACTCCTCAGGACTGTGTGCATTGCCGCCCACCGGCCCCGTCGCGCAAACCGTCGGCGTGCCGACACCAGCTGTGAAACCGGAATCCGCGCAACCGCCTGATGCTTCGCCTTCGATCGAGAGGCCGGCTTGCGACGCGTTCGCAACGTAGTGCTTGAATAGGGTATCCGAAGCATCAGTTGGCGCCAGCGGTGCAAACTCACCTCTGATGCGGATCTCCGCGCTGGTATCCTCGATCGTGTTGTGATTGGTGATCGCGGTAATGCTCTCAAGAATGCCCGCGCGATCAGCCGGCTTGCGGTAGCGCACATCGATACCGCAGCTGGCATAGGGCGCGACGGTATTGACGGATTGGCCGCCGGAGACGAGACCAACATTGACCGTGATACCGGCATCATAATCCGTCAGTGCATGCCAGGCCTGGATCTTGTGCGCCAACTCGCCGATGGCGCTGCGGCCCTTCTCATGCGCACCCCCGGAATGAGCGGCAACACCTGTGATATCGACCTCGAAGAAAATGCCGCCCTTGCGTTCGACCACCACATTGCCGGTCGGCCGGCCCGGCTCGGAGTTGAACACCACGCGCGCGCCACGCGCTTCATTCTCAATGATTGGTCGCGAGGTTGGTGAGCCAATTTCCTCATCACCGGTGAACAGCCCAACCAAGGGTCCCGGCGCGCCGCCGAACTTCTGGAACGCAGCCAGCACAAACGCATTCATGACCACGCCAGCCTTCATATCCGCTACACCCGGACCGTAGGCGCGGTTGCCCTCTATCTTGAATGGTCGGCGCTCAACTTCACCGTCGGGGAAAACGGTATCGCGATGACCAAGCAACATGATTGGACGGTTCGATCCGGTTCCCGGGACCATGCCGCGAAACGAGTCGCCATGGGTTTCGACAGGGATCCGGTTGGTACCGATGCCGTGGCTCTCGAGGAAACTCTGAACCTCCTCACCGACCTGGTCGACGCCGGCCTTGTTGTAGGAACCGCTGTCGATGTTCACCAGCTTCTCAAGCAAGGCGAGCATGTCGCCGTGAGAGTCCTTGAGCCAATTCAGAATCTGATCTTGCTGCTGGGCGCTGGCAGGCATGGTAAGCGATCCTTCTGTTTTCCAAGAATATTGCAGTTGGTTTAGACCAACCTGCACATCATTGCACAACTTTGCACAGTCATCTGGTAATGGATAACTAGGGAGACAGAGGTGGAAGTTTGCGAATTTCGAAGACTAGATGTGGTTGAGGAGAACGGGCTGCAACTCCTATGAATCAGGTTGCAGAACCATCGCGGCTGCTTTTGCACAGGATTTCGTTTACCTTATCAAACAATCGCCACCGAAAGAGCTTCTCACCAGCGCAGTTCTGACGCCAGTTTTCCGTATTATTCATGCCTTTCATATGAGATGACCTGCAAGACAGCGAATTTTTGGAGAAGTCGACTATGGCAAACCGCCGTTCTAAGGCCGCCCTCATTGCACTCGGTGCCGCAGCTGGTCTGATCGCGTTTTCATCCATCGCCATGGCCCAGTCATCCCGGGTGCGCCCGTTCCCCGTGACCGGCAACACAAGTAAACCAGTCAATATTTCAGTGAGTTATCAGTTTTTCCTGGAAGGTGAAACGCGGGAAATGAGCGATCAGGCCGGTCTCGCAGACCAAGGCCGCCGCCATCTCTACAAGCTGTTGGCGAAGGAATGCGAAGTGCTTCTGCAGACGATTGCCGAGACCTGCCACATGAACCGTGCAAACGTCAGCACACAGCTTCGCAATCAAAGTCGTCGCACCCAGCGCGGCATCCGCGTTTCCGGTTCAGCAACCTATCAGATCGACTTGAAACCCAATAAGCCAGCTGAGTAATTGCTCCGGTTGCAGCTTCGTCGGCATGAGCCGCTCAAGCGAAGTTAATGCCCGCAAACGCCCGCCAGAGCCTACACTGGCGGGTGCTATTTCTTATCAGGAGACTAGGGCCTTGGCGCCCTAGCTTGCCTCTATCTCAGTGACGGCTTGCGCTAAGAATTCAGACAGCTGATTTCTAATGTCTTGATCCGAAATACCAAGTCCTTTGTCGTCGAAGTCTTTGGCAATCTTGCGAACAACATCTTCGTCGCCGGCTTCCTCAAAATCTGCGCGGCGCACAGCTTTCACGTAGTCTTCGACCTCAGAACCGGCTAATCCAAGCTTCCCAGCCGCCCATTCAGCAATCATTTTATTGCGCCGGGCTTCAGCCTTGAACTTTAGGTCTTGATCGTGTGCGAACTTTTTCTCAAAGCCTTTTTCACGTTCATCAAAGGTCGACATATCTAGTCTCCTGAATTCTACCTAATACTTGCCTTTATACTTGGCATGAGCGCTGGTAATTACAAGATTTACCTATTTGCGAGGAGCCATAGCGCGTGATGAAAGAGAAAGCAACGCGATAGATCAAAGTTCACCATCGCTCTTTACCTCGCTCTCGCTATGGCGTTTGTTAACATTGTTTCGGTCGCGCGATTCCGCTAGGCTCCGGCCGAGAAGATGATGTGAGAGCAACGTTGCCCCGCCGTGCCGAGGGTCGGTACGCAGCACTATCAAACTACTTGCCTCACCGCCGGTTTCCACCCGGCCTTCAAGGGGTCGGTCGCATCCCGCAGAGCAATTAAAGTCGCAACTGTACTAGTCAAAGGGCTGGCAGCATGAACAGGCGTCGCCGTATTTATGAGGGTAAAGCTAAGGTCCTGTACGAAGGTCCGGAGCCGGGAACACTCATCCAGCATTTCAAGGATGATGCGACCGCCTTCAACAATCAGAAGCACGCCCAGATCGATGGCAAGGGCGTCATCAATAATCGGATCTCGGAGTTCGTTTTTGAACGTCTCGGCGAGATCGGCGTGCCAACACATTTTATTCGCCGCCTGAACATGCGCGAGCAACTGATCCGGGAAGTCGAAATCATTCCGCTGGAAGTTGTTGTCCGCAATGTCGCCGCGGGCTCAATCGCACAACGCCTGGGCCTCGACGAAGGCATGCCGCTTCCGCGCTCGATCATCGAATTCTATTACAAGAATGACGATCTGCAGGACCCGCTGGTGTCCGAGGAACACATCACTGCATTCGGCTGGTCAAACCCAGCGGAACTCGATGAAATCATGCAACTCGCTCTGCGCGTGAACGATTTTCTGGTTGGTCTTTTCCTCGGCGTTGGCATCCGGCTGGTCGACTTCAAAATTGAGTTCGGGCGCCTCTGGGACAATGAACAGCTTCGCATCATCCTCGCAGATGAGATCAGCCCCGACAGTTGTCGCCTATGGGATATCGAGACCGACAACAAGCTGGACAAGGATAGGTTCCGCCGCGATCTCGGCGATGTCCTGGAAGCCTATCAGGAAGTCGCCCGCCGCCTCGGTGTTCTGAACGAAAGCCGACCGCCGCAGGGCATGGTTCCGGTGCTGGTGGCCTCCAATCCGTCTGGCAGTGGCGATTAGACCTCCTAGCAGAGCTCCTTCAACGTCCTGCGCGACTGTGCGACACGCTTGTGCCCGGCCAAATAGCCGGGCATTTGTGCGTCTGGCACACGACTCGGTTATGCATGACAGAGTAAGCGCTTGGATCAAGCCGACGCCGCCAACTCGCTCATGGACTTGTCATGGCTGAGGCCGGCCGCGTGACAACGCAAGTAACGGCGGAGATTGAGCTATGAAGGCCCAAATCAAAGTGACATTAAAACAAGGTGTCCTGGATCCCCAGGGCAAGGCCATTCAGTCAGCGCTCGGCGCTTTGGGCTTCGACGGGATCGAGGATGTCCGGCAAGGCAAGTTCATCGAGGTCGAGCTGGCAGAAAGTGATGAAGCCAAGGCCCGTGAAAAAGTCGACCAGATGTGCCGCGACCTGCTGGCTAACATGGTGATTGAAAACTACACCTACGAATTGGTGAATTAGATGCGCACCTCCGTCATTGTCTTTCCCGGCTCCAATTGTGATCGCGATGTCAAGGTTGCCTTGGAGAGGTTTTCGCAAGGTCCCGTGCAGATGGTTTGGCACGGCGACACGGAAGTTCCAAACTCAGACATCATTGTATTGCCAGGTGGCTTTTCCTATGGCGATTACCTGCGCTGCGGCGCCATGGCGGCTCACTCTCCCATCATGAAGGACGTCGTGGCCAAGGCACGCGAAGGCACACCAACGCTTGGCATCTGCAATGGCTTTCAGATGTTGTGCGAGACCGGTCTTTTGCCAGGCGTGCTCATGCGCAACGCCTCCCTGAAGTTCGTCTGCCGCGATGTCCATCTGCGCGTCGAAAACAGTCAGACATTCTTCACGAGCCGTTATGCCGAAGGTGCAATCGCACGCATTCCGGTAGCCCATCACGACGGCAACTATTTCGCAGATCAAGAAACTCTGGACCGGCTCGAAGACGATGGTCAGGTTGTATTCCGCTATGTCACTCCTGACGGCGAGCTAACGGCAGACGCTAACCCAAACGGTGCCCAGCGCAACATTGCCGGCATTTGCGACCCGACCAGCCGTATCGTCGGGATGATGCCACACCCAGAACGCCTACATGAAGCAATGCTTGGCGGAACTGATGGTGCCCAAATTTTTGAGAGCGCGATCGCAAGCCTCGTTGCCTAGTTCGGCATGAAACTTGTCCGGAAACACATATGACAGCCACTGCCATTACACCCGAGCTGATCGCCGAGCACGGCCTGAAACCTGACGAATACGATCGACTCCTCGAGATCATGGGGCGCGAGCCATCTCTAACCGAGCTTGGTATTTTCTCAGTCATGTGGTCTGAGCACTGCTCCTACAAATCCTCGCGGTTCTGGCTCAAAACACTCCCAACATCAGGCCCGCAGGTCATCCAGGGGCCAGGTGAAAATGCCGGCATTGTGGATCTCGGCGACGGTGACTGTGCAGTATTCAAGATGGAGAGCCACAACCACCCAAGCTACATCGAGCCCTATCAAGGTGCTGCAACCGGCGTCGGTGGTATTATGCGCGATGTCTTTACGATGGGCGCAAGGCCGATCGCGAACCTGAATGCGCTCCGCTTCGGTGATCCAACGCATCCCAAGACCCGGCACCTCGTGTCGGGCGTCGTCGCCGGCATCGGCGGATACGGCAACTGCGTGGGTGTTCCGACAGTTGGTGGCGAGACCAACTTCGATGCCGCCTACAACAACAATATTCTTGTCAACGCCATGTGCGTTGGGTTGGCCAAAACCGACAAGGTATTCTACTCCGCCGCCAAAGGCGTGGGCCTACCCGTTGTCTATGTCGGCTCCAAAACCGGTCGCGACGGCATCCACGGCGCAACCATGGCGTCTGCAGAATTCGACGATGAGAGTGCAGAGAAACGCCCGACGGTGCAGGTTGGCGATCCGTTCACCGAAAAGCTTCTCATTGAAGCCTGCCTCGAGTTAATGGCCAGCGATGCCATCATTGCTATCCAGGATATGGGAGCGGCCGGCCTGACATCATCCACATCGGAAATGGCTGACAAGGGTGGCGTCGGTATCGAGCTCGATCTCGACAAGGTCCCGCAACGCGAAACTGCAATGACTGCCTACGAAATGATGCTGTCGGAAAGCCAGGAGCGTATGCTCATGGTGTTGAAGCCGGGATCAGAGGCGGAAGCAGAAGCGGTCTTCACCAAGTGGGGGCTCGACTTTGCTATCGTCGGCCAAACCAACGACACTGGTCAGATGGTTGTCCGCCACAACGGTCAGATCGAAGCCGATATTCCCGTTTCAATGTTGGCTGATTCAGCACCGCTCTACGAACGCCCCTGGGTAGCCGGCAAGAAACAAGATGTTGTCGCCCCCGACGAAATCACATCCGACAAGCCGGCGCTCGATTGTCTAAAAGAGATCATGGGCCACCCGCAGTGCTGTTCGCGACGGTGGATTTGGGAACAGTATGACCACATGGTCATGGGCGACACCATACAGCGCCCCGGCGGCGATGCCGCAATTGTGCGCATACACGGCACCAACAAAGGCGTCGCTGTCAGTTGTGATGTAACGCCTCGCTATGTTTTTGCTGATCCTGCTATGGGAACCAAACAGGCCGTCGTCGAAAGCTGGCGCAACATCACTGCGGTCGGTGCCGACCCACTCGCCATTACGGATAACCTGAACTACGGCAACCCTGAGCGCCCCGAAATTATGGGCCAGTTCGTCGAAAGCATTCAGGGCATGTCAGAAGCCTGCGAGAAACTCGACTATCCTGTCGTGGCAGGCAACGTCTCGCTCTACAACGAGACCAATGGTGTTGCGATTCCTCCAACACCTGCCATTGGCGGCGTCGGCCTCGTTCCAGACCTCTCACTAATCGCAGACCTGGGATTGAAGGCCGAGGGCAACGTGCTGCTGTTGCTGGGAGCCGAACGCGGCCACCTAGGACAAACTCTGTACCAACAGATTGTCGCCGGCGAACTCAAGGGCGCACCTCCGCCTATCGACCTTGATGCAGAGATCGCGACTGGCAAGATCATTCGACAGCTCATTCGCTCGAAGTTGGTGGCATCGGTGCATGACGTCAGTGACGGTGGCTTGCTTGTCGCCATTGCCGAGATGTGTTTGGCAGGCTCGATCGGCGCTATTCTTGATCAGCCAGAAGGTGATCTGCCAGCACACGCTATTTGGTTTGGCGAAGATCAAGGCCGTTACATTGTCGAAGTCAGTCCCGGCGAGGTCGATAGTGTGATGACGGCATCCCGTGACGCCGGCATTGCATGCCGAAAGCTCGGAACAACTGGTGGCAATGCGATTGAGATCTCTGGCGACGCCAGTCTTGCACTCGCAGATCTTGGCAAAACCCATGAAGGCTGGCTGCCGAACTACATGGATGGCAACTAAGACTAGGCGACTGCGAAATGCAGCACGTCGCCAAACTGTCCCACTATCAGTGCTGACATTGCCGCGAACGGCAGCATGGGTACCGACGCATTGCGATCTCGCTTGATGAAGGCCCAAGCCACGGCTCCGAGGCCACTGCTGAAGCACGCGAGAATGACGAATGTCGTCCCCAGTGCAAAGCCGAACCATAGGACGCCGGCACTTAACAGCTTTACCGCGCCAGCACCTACGCCAAGGCTGCCGCCAACAACGGCCAGTACCAGGAGAAATCCAAAGGCGACGACCGTATGAAGCGCAATCTGGCTCAGTGGTATGCCTGTGAGAACGGCGTGCACATAGAATGCTGCTGCAATGGCGACAACCAAGCCGTTGGGGATTTTGTGAGTTGCCATGCGAAGTATGAGCCAATCAATTCAAACAGAGCCGATCACCAGTTTAGGTTCAAACTCCTAAATTCGCGTTCAGCAACACGCATAAAATCGGGCAAAACAAGCATCTCCTGGATGGGAAAACAGTTGAAATCCAAGCATCCCCACGCCACGTTGAAATTGTAGCGAACATATCCCGAAGGGTTGTCCCATGCCGATGGAAGCGGGCGAAATCGAGAAGCTGATTAAGGAATCGATGCCGGATGCTGAGGTAACTATCAAAGATCTGGCCGGCGATGGCGATCATTACTCAGCGCACGTTGTATCCAGTGCATTCAAGGGCAAGAGTCGCGTTCAACAACATCAGTTAGTCTATCAGGCCCTTGGCGGTCGGATGGGCGACGTATTGCATGCATTGGCGCTCACAACCGCCGCGAAAGATTGACATGAGCTGCACCGCAGCACATCTTCCACCCAACAGTTCAGAACTATAACGCCAAAGGGACTTCCAAGATGAGCGATGATCAAGCTGTCCAAGACTGGATCCGCCAGACAGTGAATTCGAATGATGTTGTGTTGTTCATGAAGGGCAATGCAAAGATGCCACAGTGTGGATTTTCGGCTCAAGTGGCCCAGATCCTCTCACTCACCGGTGTCGAATACAAAGACATCAACGTCCTGGAAGACATGAGCATTCGCGAGGGCGTGAAGAATTTCACAAACTGGCCGACCATTCCGCAGCTCTACGTCAAGGGCGAGTTCGTCGGTGGTTGTGACATCATTCGCGAAATGTACCAGCAGGGTGAGTTGCAGCAGCTGCTGCAGGACAAGGGCCTAGCAGGAAGCAGTGCCGTCGCCTAAGCGGTCGGAACAACCCGGTTAACCTAGCTCTACTGTTTTATCTTGAGCTGGCTGAGCTCATTGCTTGGCCAGCCGCCTGATATCGCGCGGTTAACTGGTGGCTTCAGTTTGAACTCGATCGTGGAGCCAAGTAAATTTGTAATCTTCTTTTGTAAAACAATGTCCACGGCCCTACGTCTGCCCCTAATGGTGGCGTAATGTATAAGGTATGGAACTGACCGGCGGAGAAAACACAAATCGGAGCGTGCGGCTGGGTGGCAGACGGTTTCTGCTTAGCTTGGCAATCATCGCAGCTTGCGTGTGTTTGGCACTCGGAATCTCGCTGCCGATCATCAAGCTCACAAAAATGGTGTTCTGGAGCACCGAGCATTCACTGATCACGACGGTGACGGCCTTACTGCAAGAGAACCAGCTGTTTCTCGGACTGACCGTCCTGATATTCTCAATTGTCCTACCGATCCTCAAGCTCTTCTATCTGGTGTTGGTGTCCACTTTGCCAACGCGCGAGATCAAGCGACAAAGTCTGCGTCTGCGCGCCCTTGAATGGCTCGGCAAGTGGTCAATGCATGACGTCCTGGTAATGGCGCTAATGATATTCTTCATCAAAAGCCAGGGCCTCTATGATGCAGCCAGCCTGACCGGCGTTTACTTCTTTACCGCAGCTGTGGTGCTCATGATCCTGGCCTATGCCTGGCTGCGAGGAGAGACGCAAACGCTTACGACTCAGGTCTCTACGGTCCCACCAAACCTTGATGACGCCAACACGGAGTTGCAGGTCTCGACGCTTCGCAACGTCGTGCTGAGCTTCCTGATCATCGTCGCGACGGTTTGTTTTGCTCTTGGCATCACCTTGCCCGTCATCAAGTTCACGACAATCTACGTCTGGACGAATGAGCATTCGATCGCCACTGTTATTTACGCACTCTACAAGAACCAGGAGTTCTTCCTCTGTGGCGTGTTGTTTATCTTTTCAATCGTGTTTCCATTTATGAAACTGTTCTATCTGTTGACCCTGGTGACTTCGCCAGACATCTCACCAGAGTTTCGTGAGAAGTCGATGTCCACGATGGAGTGGCTGGGCCGCTATTCAATGACCGACGTCATGGTGTTGGCGCTGATCATCTTTTACATGAACTCATCCGGCTACACTGAAGCGAATGTTCTCCCGGGCGCCTATCTTTTTGCCGCCTCAGCATTGATGACAATGTTCGCCTATGGTTGGGCAAACTCACTTACACCGGTGCGAATAGTACGCAAAAAAACGGCTTGACTGCTGAGCATTTGAACCTTCCCGCCCTTTCTGACGACTGAGACATATGATGATTACGGGAAAACAACTGATCGACTGGGGTTACCCACCTGGAACCTACTTCAAGGATGCCTTGCCGGCTGCCAACGCGGTGGCCGAAGCAGGCGGTGATGAAGCAGCTATTCGCGCTGCCGTCGATGCCTTCGTGCCACCGCCAACAATACCGCTGCGGCCATCATCGGAGCTCGCCTATCACGTGAACATTGAGGCTGCCGACGCAGACGATGCTGCCAACATCGAGTCCGTTGATGCAACCATGCGCGAGCTGCTGCGCACACCAACCATCAAAGCCGGCGCTGTCATGCCCGACGCCTGCCCGGCTGGCTCCAAGGGCACGATACCGGTTGGCGGTGTTGTCGCCGCTGAGAATGCCATCCATCCAGGCTTCCATTCCGCCGACATCTGCTGCTCGGTCATGGTCTCGGTGCTGGGCGATGTCGAT
Organism: Hyphomicrobiaceae bacterium; assembly: GCA_965247245.1. GTDB lineage: Bacteria > Pseudomonadota > Alphaproteobacteria > Rhizobiales > Hyphomicrobiaceae > Tectiglobus. The sequence goes on from CBDFGV010000003.1 coordinate 2,023,696, forward strand.
CCTGTCAAGATCATGGACCTAGGTATGGAGCGATCGCATTTCGGCGGTGGCGGCCGCCGCGATCAACGATTGGCTGCGCCAACTATTCTGTCAGAGTTTGCCGATAACCCGTTCCTTGAGGGCCTTGAGGATGCCGGTCATGACCACTTCGGCACCCAGGGCGACGGCAATCACTTCTTCTATGTCGGCCGCATCGCATCAACTGGCGACATCGCATTGGTTACGCATCATGGCTCGCGAAAGCCTGGCGCCATGCTGTATAAGCGCGGCATGCAGGTTGCAGAACGCTTTCGTCATCGCTTGTCGCCAGACACGCTCAAGCAAAACGCGTGGATTCCGGCAGACACCCGAGAGGGCGAAGACTATTGGGCTGCTCTGCAGATCATTCGAACTTGGACCAAAGGCAATCACGAGGCCATTCATGAATTGGTACGTGAAGGTCTTGGTGTCAATCTGAAGGATCGGTTCTGGAACGAGCACAATTTTGTCTTCCGGCGCGACGATGGTTTGTTCTATCACGGCAAGGGCGCGACCCCTGCGTGGTCTGGCTTTGCTGATGACAGCAACGGCCTGACGCTAATCCCGCTAAACATGTCTGAGCCAATCCTCATCGCCCGCGGTCAAGATGCCGACAACGGCCTTGGGTTCTCACCGCATGGTGCAGGACGCAATTGGGGCCGCAAAGCCCACGTCCGACGATTGGGCGAACACGATCCCGCCGAGGTGATCAAGCGCGAGACAGACGGGCTCGACGTTCGCTTCTGGTGCGGCGTCCATGATCTCTCTGAGCTTCCATCGGCCTACAAGGACGCAGCAAACGTTCGCCGGCAGATCGACAAGTTTGGTCTCGCAGAGGTTGTCGACACGATTGAACCAATCGGCTCGATCATGGCAGGTGACTGGCTAACGCCTTATCTCGAAAAGCGCCGCGCGGCTGCAGCATCTGACGGTCAATAATCCCCGCCCTTGATGCGTAAGCGAGGCAACACCTGGGGTGCCTACTTTGGCTTTAGGATATCGATCGCCATTTGCCATCGCGCGTGCTTTTCACGCTGGCGCAGCCAGTACTTGCGCAGCCCATCGCCGGTGAGAAACTCGCCCTGCAGGCTGTTCTTCTGGCGATAGCCCTGCCACTCCTCAGATTGAAATACTTTGCGGAATAGAGCCTGGTAGTAAGCAATCGCATTCGGGCTCATACCAGGTGCACCAACAACCGAACGCTGCATAAAGTAATGGAAGTCCATGCCGGTTTCCCGCAGCGTCGGTGTGCGCTTGAACATGGCAAGGCGGCGCGGTGTAAATGCGGCTATCGGTTTGGTCAGCCCCTGCTCAAAATACTTCATCTGCTCAGAGGGGTTATTGACGGTCGAATCCGCTCTGCTGTCGACCAACTGCTTGGCCACGGCACCACCGCCGCGCAGCGGCCGGTAGGTGATCTTAAGCCCATACGTCGAGTTTAGAAAATCCGTCAGCAAGTTGTCTTCTGAGCCAGTACCAGTACCGGCCATGACCCACTCTTTGCCCTTCTCACCAGCAGCTCGCACAAAATCTTTGAGGTTATTGATGTCAGTCCGCTCGCGGTTGACCCAGAGGACAAATGTATCTTCAGCCATCCGCGCGATCGGCGTAAATGTCCCAATGTCGATAGCAAGCTCGGGTTGGCGGATAGGTGTGGTGTAGAAACTGTTCAGCGTGAACATGATCGCGTGGTCATCGCCGGCGCGACGCTTAAGTTCCGTCATAGCCTTGGCGCCGGAACCACCCGTAATGTTGACAGGCTTTATCTCAACATCCACCAGCTCACGGTCTTTCATGGTCTTGGCCAAGAAGCGCACCGCTTTGTCGGCGCCGCCACCACGGCCAGCCATGACGATAAAGGTAATTGGTTTGGTTGGTGTCCATTGAGCGAATGCCGGATGGCTGCTGCTGATCGAATGGAATACCAGCAGTGCGCTTGCCACACCGAAGGAAACAATCACTGGCCGTACAAAGTGCAGCAAGCGAGACATCGAGAGTATGCCAACTCTCTGCCACACCTGACCCATACGCGCCTCCCCCAAGATTTCGCCCCTGATCAATTCCGCAATCGCGCCCGCCAATGGCCGTTTGCCACCATGCTTGGGCAATGAGCGTGACTAACGAACCTGGACGGCAGGATTATGATAAGCGGCTCAATTGCAACGCGACAGTCCAGGTGACGCAATTATAGTCGCCAAAGTGATATCGAACGACCTAAGGCTCGACATCCCTGTCATGCCGGACATACGATGTCGTGACACAGACAATCTGGACATAGATCAATGGACAAATCGGCAATCGACCTGAGTTCGCTCGACGTTTTTGACATCATGAAGACAACGAGAGCCATGCGGCGTCTGAAACCGGACCCAATTCCAGATGAACTCATCATCAAGATTCTGGATGCCGGAATTCGCGCACCCAATGGCGGCAACCATCAAACCTGGCATTTTGTCGTGGTCAAAGATGCTGCAATCAAGAAGGCGGTGCAGGTCTGGTACAAAAAAGCCTACGACGAGATCATAGGGCCAGGCTACGCAAGTAGCGCAGCGCCACCAGGCTCAACGTCCGAGAAGTATAGTCGGCAACATAGCGCCGTCGAATACCTCACAGACCACTATCATGAGGCACCTGTTTGGATTGTCGCCTGTATCAAGCATGGCGAGGCCAAACCGAGCCGGATGTCGGGAGCTTCAATCTACCCGGCAGTGCAGAACATGTTGTTGGCAGCCCGCGCGCTTGGGCTAGGCGCCTGCCTAACGACCCGTCACATGTTTTTCGCAGAGGAGGCCGACAAAGCTCTTGAGTTACCACCAGGCGTCTTGTCGTACGCAATCCTGCCGATTGGCTACCCCATGGGCAACTTCGGGCCAACGGGCCGTGGCCAGCTATCCGACTTTGTATCCTTGGATCGCGTGGGGAACACATGGGATGCGTTGGAGTAGCCAACCGTCGAGATGATCAATGACGATCCATCGTCAAAGAATCTGAAACACGTCATAGGCGGCGTGATCGGGCATGCGCCGCCCTACGCCAACAGAAACAATGCGGTTTAGCCAGTCATATTTCTCGGATGATGTTTCGAAGTAGGGGGTATTGCGCAAGTAGTACTCAGATGGATCGACCGTCTCGCCGCGCGCAATACGGTCCATCACTTCCGGTGTACCGTAACGCACGCCGGTGTAATGCATATAGATGAGCGCGTCGTCATCGGTTCTAAGCACCATCCGGACATTGGGGTTCATGGCACCATCTGTGCGAAAGGTTTTCTGGTCGATACCACCCGGAAGCACTTCCCCCTTTAGCTTCGGGCCTTCAAAAGTGCCGGCACCAAGCATATCCAGATGGCGTGTCCCAAGTGGAACGGCGCCCACGTCGTGTAAAGCGTCAACCGTCACGCGAATAGTAAAGAGATACTCGGAGTTTAATGTCGGCATCGACCCATTCCCATCTCAAGCTCAACCCATCTGACGCGCAATTGTTTGATACCAGGGCCCCTCTGGTCAAGCCCAACCCTACCCAATCAATCGTTGCCCAACAGTTGGTGCAAGACATCCTCAATCCAACCAACAACAACCTTGATGCGCCGCCATTCACTTTGGCTGCGATGCGTGAGGAGCCAAATCTCTCGACTGAGCACCGGTTCGCCTCCGTTGAGTGAAACCAGTCCTGACATGTCCCTTGCAATAGGAATGGGCAGCAAGGTTCGCCCTACACCGGCCATAGCAGCCTCCATGGCCGTCTCAACATCCATCACTTTCAGACCGGCAAGTGTGTGCCCAGGCTGACGCGCCATCTTTGCAATCCACTGCGCTTGAGGCAGATGCAACGTCGTCTCGTCATATCCAACCCAAGGCAATTCATCCCCCGAATTCGACGCAGAGGAGCTGGAGGCAAAAACTCCGAATGGCAACTCACCGACACGTCGGGCCAGCGTCTCGGTTCCCCCTGACCGCGGTCGCGACAGGCGAAGAGCAATATCAGCCTCCCGCAGGTTGAGATCCAGATCTCTACTATCCGGATTGAGCTCCAGCACTAGCGCAGGATGTTGCTGTATCAGCGTACCAATCTGATTGGCCAAACACCGATTGATAAGCAATGGCACCGAAGTTAGGCGCACTGTCCCGCTGAGCTCCTCTTGCCCCCGTCCAAGTAGCTCTGACACGTGCACAACATGTGTTTCCATCTGCGCAGCATGACCTGCGACTTGAGCACCGATGTCAGTCAGATGGAGAGTCCCATCACGTTGACGCCAGTAAAGCTCGTCGCCCGTCAACTCACGTAAGACCCTCAGCCGGCGCGAGACAGTGGTTTCGTCCGCACCGATGAGACGGGCCGCCCCACTCAGGGTCCGCCCCCGCTCAAGCGCCAGGAGGTAGCGCAAATCGTTCCAATTCAAACGCTGCATAATTGCAGTTTAACTCTGCAGCATAGCCACTTCAATCTGCAGTATTGACGGCGATAATGGAGAATGAGTTGAAGGAAGGAGATATCAATATGAAGTTCGTCGTATTGTTTGAAGACAATCCTGGAATGGGCAGCGCGGTCCGGACGCAACACATGCCGCAACACCTCAACTTTCTGGAATCCAATCAGCAGCAAATACTGGCAGCAGGTCCCCTGAGCGCATCAGATGGCGCAGGTGCCGGTGGCCTGTGGCTGGTTCAAGCAGACAATGAGGAAGCGGTTCAGGCGCTCATTCATGAGGATCCCTTTTGGCCAACCGGGCTCAGAAAGTCTTTGAAGGTCCTCGAATGGAAGCAGGTATTTGCCAATGGCATTCGCTTGATCAAAAGCTAACGCGAAAGGCATTCTGAGTGCCTGAAGCAAGGCAACTCAGGCAGCGCACTGTTGGGAGATCATCGCTTCAGATTTTGCAATCCCAACAGCAATGATTATCTCTGGTATCATATCGCCGGTCCGATTGGCTCCGTCCGGGCGCTATCGGCCAGCCACGTTACCAGGGATCTCGATATGAATATCGGAGCAGCCGCGGACAAGACCAGTCTGCCAGCAAAGACAATCCGTTACTACGAAGATATCGGTCTGGTTGTGCCGTCTCGCAAAAGCAATGGCTACCGCGACTACTCTGCTGATGATGTGCATCGTCTAGCTTTCATTCATCGTGCGCGCAGCCTCGGATTTGATATCGAAACCTGCCGCAAGCTCTTGGAGCTCTATTCCGATCGCACCCGCGCAAGCGCAGACGTCAAAAAACTGGCCAGTTCGCATCTGCAAGACATTGAGCAAAAGATGCGCGAGCTGGAGAGCATGGCAAACACGCTGCGCCACTTGATCAACCATTGTCATGGTGATGCACGACCTGACTGCCCGATCATCGATCAGCTCGCCGGACCGGACCGCCGCTAGGCAGCAGACCAAGAGCTGCAGCCGCCCTATGCGCGCGCCAAGCGCGCCGTCAGGGTATCAGCCATCTCGGCACGATCCTCGACATGTCGGCCTTCGATGATAGCACCTGGCGCCGACCGTAGGATCTTGGCTTGGACGTCACCTGAGACCAACGCCGAAGGTTCCAGGTCGACCTTCTCGGCGACAACATTTCCGTCAATCCAGCCTTCAACCTTGACCCAGGCGGCAGTGACATCGCCATCAATCAATCCACTCTTCTCGACAGTCACCTGAGACGACGAAACGTTCCCAATTACCTGGCCGGAAACAATAATGGCATCGGCGGATCGAAGATCACCTTCGTGGCAAACACCTTCGCCGATAATTCGGGCGACTTTCTTGGGCACAAATTGATCGTCATCCAACCCGATCGCGCCGCGATCCGTCAGCAACCGCTTATGCGGTCGTCCAAACTCAAGCTTCTCAAATTGTACTGAAACGGTCTCATAATGAGCAGCGACACCATTCCGCGCTGTAAGACCATCAAAGCCGTGCTGCAAGCTATGCTCTGGCATTTCACGCTTGCTGATCCCCATCTCATCTTCAGGCCTCATAATCACGACTTCAGCTTCGAGCGCCTTATCCATAGGTTGCTTTTGAGGAGCAGGAAGCTGCAGCAATCGACCGTGAGCTAGCCGGGCCGGGGCCGTTGGATGCTGCTGCGTGAGCATCAATCGGAGATGCTCCACAGCATCATCATGGGTGAGAAAGCGATGAGCGTGACGCGCTCCTGAACGCAGCACCGGTACGCCATAGGGCGCCACAAAGGCAAGTAATGCAAACATGCCTAGTAACGAGAACGCGAAGGCGTTGAGTTCGGACCGGGCCTGCTGCCTCATACTCCATCGAGAAAGCGCTGCTGCACCTGCTGCAACGTGTTCAGGCGTAAAGTCTTCTGCTCCGAGCGACCGTGGCGACGCTACCTGAGTTGGTACAAAATGATAGACATGCTCCCGGACGACTACGCGGCCAAGCTTAGCCGTTGGCTCGGCCCCTTCGGCAACCTGGTCTTGTGTTGCAACCACCCCGACGGCGACTTGCTTCTGCCGCAACAGAACTTGCGCCAGTTTCGAGGTTTCGAGCCGCGTGCGCTTGCCTAGATATCCCATCGCCGGCAACGGTGGTCGATCATGACGATAAAGTCGGTCAACATCATCTTGCGTCGGGACCGAGACGATCGTGACTTCCAGCGCCTTGATGCCTTGCTTTTCAAAACCGAGATCACGCGCCACCTGCTCCGTCACGTCAAGTTCGCGATTGACCCAGAATGGTCCAAAGTCGTTGACACGGACATGTGAAACCGCACCCGTATCCGGATTGCGCAGAAGAAGTTCTGTACCATCCGGAAGAGTAGCACTTGCTGTTCGTGTCGGGTCGTTGGCGTTAAACCGCTCACCATTAGAAGTGAACGTTCCGCGGTTGAACGGATCGACGGAAGGGTCACCATAGTGTGACGCCGTCATGCGCACGGTCTTGCCGAGCAGCCCCTGCACTTCTTTAACTGTGAGAACGTCAACGCAGACACTGCGATAGCAGTGGCGCTTTCCGGGTGCCTTTGCATCGACCGATGCGGGAACGAGCATGACTGCCGCCACAAGCCCAATAAAGCTCACGGGATGGATCAGAACGTCAATGCAACGTCTTGGTCTCAAAAGGTCCATCAGGCTCGCCGGTGCGTGTCGCGCAACACTCTCCCATCATCGTACGAGGATTGCTAAGCGATTGAAGCCTGACTGTTGAATAAAATGATGTTCCAAGACGTTTGAACGGTCACAATTGCGCTACGCCGCTGCATTCACGCAACAGCGCACCAGTTCCACCAGAAGCGAGAACAATTACCTGTGCTGCGCCGCGGCGGAACTTTAAATCTTCTGATTGAGCTTTGGCTTCCAGAACGGACGGAACAATTCAATCTTCGGGCAGCGGTTCATAATCACTTTCATGCCGGCGGCTTCCGCCACGCGCGCTGCTTCATCGTTGCGCACACCAATCTGACCCCAAAGCACCTTGGCCCCGACATCAACAGCATCATGGGCAACCCCCAGCAACGCATCCGACGAGCGAAACACCTGCACCATGTCAATCGGTTCTTGGATATCTTGCAAGGTCTCATATACCTTGAGACCGCGTATCTCGTTGCCGGCTTCTTTGGGGTTGACCGGGATCATATTGTATCCGGTCTCATGCAGAACACGCAGGACGCCATAACTAAACTTGGTCGGGTCAGAGCTGGCCCCAACCATGGCAATCGTCTTCACAGACTTCAGAATGTCCGCAATGTATTTCGACGTATATTCTACGTCGTGGTCCATGTAGCGGATCCGCTTCCGCGGAGCAGACTTAGAAGCTGTTAGCTTCTTCTTTGCACCAACCGCTTTTGCCGTTTTCTTAGCTGCCGCCGTCTTTGTTACAGCTTTCTTCGCGGTCGATTTGGCCTTCGCCGTTTTGACCGTAGCAGACTTCGCAGGCGCCTTCTTGGCGGCGACCTTGGTCTTAGCAGATGTCTTCTTCTGTGCAGCTTTGGTGCTCATGACATGTCCTCCTGCGGCAAAGTCTTGCCGCGAATATCGGCCTTCAACTCGTCCGGCCGAAGTGGGCTTGCAAATGGATTGCGATAGAGTTTGTCGTGGCTCTCGACCCCAACATCGAGCGTGCAATCACTCAGGGGGCGGGCGACGCAAAGCAGAACGTAGCCATCGTTCAACTGTCGGCCATTGAGAGCGACTTGCGCGCGCTGGTCGATCTCGCCATCGATCAGCTTGGCCGCACACGAGATGCAACCGCCATAACGACAGCCGTAAGGCAACGACACGCCATGATCTTCGAGCGTGTTCAAAAGCGGGCGCCGGCGATCAACCTCGAAGGTCTGACCGCCCTGGTTTGCCAACGTGATCGTGAACGTTTCGCTCATCGAGCACCTGCCTCCTAGATCCAGATGTCCGAAGTGCAGTCGCCGCCCGGATAGCGGGTTTCATGGCAGCGCGCCGGACCGTGAGGTTCTTTGCCAAAGTCGACAAAGAAGTCCTTGTCGATTTCCATCCCGCCATTCTCGGTATCGCAGTTGACCATCAGCATGCAGCCGCCGTTGGTGCGGATTTCAGGATAGAACTGGTTGTCCCAGGTCGAGAACAACGACGTCGTCACGTAAAGCCGCTTTCCATCCAGAGAGAGCTGGATCATCTGCGGACCACCGGTGATCTTGCGACCATTGACCTTGGGTGCCTTACCGAGCAGGCCACCCATCCAGACCTGTCCCGTAAATTTCGGATTGTGCGGATCGCTGATGTCGTACTGGCGAATGTCGCCATGGAGCCAGTTACAGAAGTACAGGAAGCGATCGTCCATCGATAACAGAATGACGCTGATCAGCCCTGGCACCGGAATTGGCCACTCCGGATGCGGCTCATTCTCAACATCAATAATCTTCTCCCACACCCAATCATCATCTTTCTTGTACCAGTGGATGATGTTGGAGGAGAGCGCTGCCCCGACAAAGCCGTGGCTGGAGTCCGGATTGTGATGGAAGCGTACTTCCAATGGCACCAAACCGTCCTCGCCGAGATAGTGCGTCTTCGCGATGCGCTTTTCCTTAAAGTCCCAGAAGTGAAGCCGGCGGCCATACTTGAGATGACCAACCTCTTCCAAGTCGAAGCCCGGCATAAATGTGTTTGGTGCGGCCCACTCGCTGGACACCATCACGTTGTGGCGTGGCTGATACCAGAAGTCATAATTGAACAGCATGCCGGTGAGATCATTTTCCCAACGCCCCACAATTTCAAAATCTTCGTTGAGGTGCAGGAAGCCGCCAGGCGCTTCACCCTGGGCATCGCCCAACATTGAGATAATGATGTCAGTGCCAAGGCAGTGCACGGTGTGAGGTGCCGACAGGTTCGTCTTCGCCTTGATTTCGTCTCCCGAGATAACTTTGTGCATCTTCGGGTTACGTGGATCACTGACGCAGTCGACGATGTGCAAATTAGAACTGCGCACACCCGGAACAATGAGATAGCGCCGTTCCTTCGTTGGATCACCATGGCAGGAGGAACAGGCATTCCAACCGATATGGTGAAGTTCGTCGCCAATCCCAGGCATCTCGAGGCGACTAATGACCTGGCTGTATGTTGGGCTGTCCGGATCAGCATCGATCGTTGCGAGGTAATCCGGCTTCTGGATGCCGGTGCCGATATACAGCGCCACCGTATACAAGAGCTTTTCCGGTGGTGCCTTCATCGCTTCCGCCGGCGAGGCGTAACCTGGTCCGCAACATGCCATCTCAGTCATAACGCGCCTCCCCAGGCGATTTGCGGCTTGTGTATTCCGCCTTAATTCTCATATAATGAGACAAACGTATTATAAATTGAGAACAATGCAAGCATGAATCTCGATCGCCTCATCACGGTCTTGGAAACCGTCGCAGCAGCTGGCCGGCCAATCTCAGTTGCGGACGTCCAACGGGTGACAGGACTGCCACGTCCCACGTGCTATCGGCTGGTTCATACGCTGACCGAGCATCGCCTCCTCAACGAGAACGATGGAGCATCGGGCTACGTCATAGGCGAACGCCTGAAACGGATCGCGCTGCTCGGCCAACTCGACGTCGATGTTTGCCAGGCTGCAGCGTCTACTCTCAAGGAAACAGCGATCGAGTTCGGTGAAGCTGTCTTCCTGTCGCGTTTTCGGGACAAGTCAGTTGAGATCATCCACGTTGAGACCCCGGTTGATGTCGCACGATCGTTCATTCATCCTGGATTAGGCAACCGTCCGCTTCACGCCTGCTCCTGCTCCAAGGCCATCGCGGCCTTCGCCGATGAGGAATTTCAGAACCAGCTCCTGACAAGTCCGCTGCGTGCCTACACGGACCAGACCAAGACGGAGCCAGGGGAAATCGAACAGGACTTTGCCATTATTCGGGATCGTGGCTATGCCGAGTGCGTCGAAGAAATCGAAGTCGGTGTTTCAAGCGTTGCCGCACCCATTCGGATTGGCAACATCGGCGTTCCTTTCAGCGTCGGCGCGACAGGTCCCATTCGCCGGTTCAACATGCAACATCGCAAAAAAATCGGGGCAAGCCTGATCAAAGTTGCGGAACAAATTGCAACCAACTTGCAACTCACCCATATGGGCACGACTGCCTGAGCATATCGCCTGAAGCAGTTGATCAATTCTTCATTGCAGGGAACAGACGAGAATGCCGTCAGATAGTTCAGCCGCGTTCCAGAAGTTCAGCTTCGGCACCCAAGTGCGGAAATCACCTTTCTCAGATGCTGCGCTGAGGTGGGGTGCCAGAGGCTTCTCGGTTTACAACCACATGTACATTCCGCGCGACTTTGGTGATCCGGTCGAGAACTTCTGGAACCTCGTCAACAATGCCATTCTCTGCGACGTCGCCGTCGAAAGACAAGTTGAAATCACAGGCCCCGACGCAGCACGGTTTATGCAGTATCTCAGCTGTCGGGATCTCTCGAAATGCCAAGTCGGTCAATGCAAGTATGTTTTGATTACGGACCAGGATGGTGGCGTCATCAATGATCCTATTCTGTTGAAACTCGCGGAAGAGCACTACTGGCTTTCGATCGCAGATAGCGATGTGCTGCTTTGGGCCAAAGGCGTCGCTGCAAACTCAGGTATGGACGTTCGCGTTACCGAGCCGGATGTCTCCCCGCTTCAGCTGCAAGGACCCAAATCCCGTGAAGTGCTGCGTGCGGCATTTGGTGATGCGCCGACGGAGCTCAAATACTACTGGTTTATGGAGCATAACTGGGATGGTATCCCGCTCATTATCTCGCGAACCGGATGGTCGAGCGAACTGGGTTACGAGATCTTCCTGCGTGATGGTTCTGCCGGCGATCGTTTGTGGGAGCACCTGATGGCAGTTGGCGCTCCATTTGGTCTCCAACCAGGTCATACCTCCAGCATCCGGCGGATCGAAGCCGCTATGCTCTCTTACCACGCAGATATGACGCTTGAGAACAATCCTTACGAACTCGGCCTCGACCGTCTCGTTGATCTGGACATGACGGCAGACTTCGTCAGCAAGGCATCCCTCACGCGTATTAAAGCTGAAGGCGTTAGACGCCTTCTCGTCGGCCTGGAGCTTACCGGTCCACCGCTCGCCGGTTCGAACGATGAACACTGGCCAATCACGAAAGACGGTCAGCGGATTGGCCAAGTCACATCGGCCATCTATTCACCCCGCCTGGAGAAGAACATTGCATTGGCAATGATCACAACGGAACACGCCGAAATCGGTGCAAAGGCTGTGGTCATGTCATCAGAGGGAGAGCGAGACTGCAAGGTTGTGCCAAAGCCGTTCTACGATCCGAAGAAAGCGATAGCCGCCAAGGCATGATCGGTCACGACATCCGAACCACGATTGACCGGCGCTAAACCATCACCTCAGCCCCGCCGGTTCCGTCAGCCGCAACAAACCAGTCACCAATCTGGCTGGATGTGGCGAAGACCACGTCACTCCGCGCCATGAGCGCATCCAAGGCCTTCTCAAAGTGATAGGCAATGTGGGGAACACCGATAATGTGCGGATGCAGCCCGAACGTAATGATCCGTGGTTGCCCTTGCTCAACCATCTCGCGATCGAATATGGCGAGCGTTGCATTGAGCCGCTTCAGCATCTCATCAGATGAACTTTGCTGCACCGCGTGATTGACGACATCGTTCAGTTCGAAGGTGTAAGGCATCGCCACCATTGGACCATGCTCGGTCTTCAACCAGCAAGGCAGATCATCAAGCAACCAATCATGCAGAAACTCGATGCCATGCGCCTTGAGCAAATCCGGCGTATCGCTTGTTTCGCCCATCCCGGCACCAAGCCATGCCCGTGGCTTCTTACCATCAAGCGACTCGAGCCGCGCGAGACACCTTGCAATCTCTTGGGCCTCATCTTCCGATTGCTTCAACGAGCGCTGAAACCAACTATGGCCAACCAGCTCCCAATCAGCTGCAACGACGGCCTCTGCTAACGACGGATAAACATCAGCAACTTGCGCATTCATAAATGCCGAAGCTCTGATATCGCGCGCCTTCAGCATGTCCATAATCCGCGGCATGCCGCATCTCAGGCCATATTCGACCCATACAAAATTCGGCACATCTGGCGGATCGGCCGGCCGGCCATGCGGAGCAGGGAGTATGCCCCGCGGCATCTGACGGTCGAACGGCCAGTACTCGATGTTCATGACAACGTTGACGATCAACGGCTTGCCGTCGAGTGGCGCGAGCTTCGGACGATCCGACGAGAGGCGAAAGGGAACACGGGGATTGGACCACATACTTTTACGCCTCCTCGCAGACGAGCTGATCTAACTCTCTTTGGACACAGGTTTTCGCGATGACCAGTTCTCGGTCCACAACGCAAGCAGCACGGTCAACACCATGAAGAAGGCCGACGCGCCGAACAGCCAGCGCGGTATGTCCTGGTCAAGAATGTAGCCAAACATCATCGGCCCCAAAATCCCGCCAATATTGAAGCCTGTTGAGACGATGCCAAAGGCGCGCCCGGCTGCTCCGGGTGGTGCTGCTTTGCGCACCAGCATATCGCGCGATGGTGAAATGAGCCCCGAAAGAAAACCCGCCATAACCAGCGCAGAGATCATCACCATTGTCGCCATCGGCAACGCTGCGATCATCGCAAAGATAACGGCATTGATCGCAAAGCACGTGGCAGCAATGTAACCGTGATGACGCGTCTTATCCGCTAAAACGCCACCGACCAGCACGCCGATTGACAGTGCACCAAGGTAGATTGACAACGTCAAAGACGCAGTCTCAAGTGACACCGCGTAACCACTCTGGAGCGCCGCGATACCAAACGTCGAAACACCACCGTTAGACAGACTAAGTAGGATGAAGAAGACGGTCAGAGCCAAAATCGCTGGCGTCAAAACACTGGCTTGTTTCTGGTCCTGACCATTCGCCTTCGCCGCGCGATCACGCGCTGTTTCACTCTCCGGCACGCGCAGCAGCAGGATGACCAAAGCAGCCAGCGGGCCGAAAGCCCCCATCACAATCAATGCCACGCTGACATCAAACTGCAGCGCTAGCCCAAGCCCAATAGCCGGCGCCATCGCGCCCCCTGCCATCCCCGAACAAGTATGAATAGAAAAGGCCCGCCCTATCCGTCGCTCTTCAATGGACGACGATAAGATCGCGTAGTCAGCGGGATGGTAGACCGAGTTCGCAAGCCCGATAACAACGGAACAAATCAGCATGTTGGTGTAAGTCGGGTTGAGCCCGAGCATCATGAACGCAAAGCCGCCGAGGCAGAGACCTGCAATCAAGATCTTGCGCGCACCAAAGCGATCCACCAAATAGCCCATCGGCGGTTGGGTAATTCCGGAAACAACCGCGAAGAGCGTCACAGCAAAGCCAAGCTCGACGTAACTCACGCCGAATTGCTCTTTCAGGATCGGGAACAAAGGCGGCAGGGTCAGAATGTGGATGTGGCTGACCCAGTGAGCGAGCGAAGCGCCAATCAATGTCCGCGTTTGTTGGCCGAACACGGGCGCCTTGCCCGGTCCGGAAACTTCACTCACCATAAAAGCGTCTCGCTCCAGCCTTGCCAGAGATCTTTGGGTTACCGACGTGAGCGGCTAGCGCAATCGCGCGTTGATGCCTTCCAGTGCCTTCGATCCAGGGCACAGCTCACTCATTGGGACTTCGTTTAATGGGCGCTCGGTTGTTGCAATCACGTTGTGCAAGTCCTGCTCGCTGTCATCAACATAGAGCAGGCCTGTCGCGACAGAGCCTTCCGCCGACTGCTTGCGAATGGCCATGATGGCATCGTCTGCATCGCGCACATCGTGGCTCTCATTCAGTTTATGCAGCCGCAGCATTCCGCCGTCATGCAACTTGACGTCAACGGTAGCGCCTTCTTCATACTCGACGGAGATTTCCTCCATCTCCGGAACGAAGTCCAGGCGTCCCAGCATCTGGTAGTGGTCACGGATATACTCGTAACCTTTCGTCGAGGTCGTATGATTATTGAAGGTGACGCACGGCGAAAGCACATCGAGGAATGCAAAACCATTGTAGGTGAGCGCAGCCTCGATCAGTGGCACAAGTTGCGCCTTATCGCCGGAGAAAGAGCGTGCCACGAAGCCAGCGCCCAGCTGGATGGCCAACTGGCAAAGATCAATGGCCTCGAACGGATTCGGCTCACCTTTCTTCGATGGCGAAGACTTGTCATTGGTTGCTGAAAACTGACCTTTGGTCAGACCATAGCAACCATTATTCATGACGATATAGGTCATGTTGAGCTGTCGACGCACAGCATGGCAGAACTGGCCCAGTCCGATTGAGGCGGTGTCACCATCACCGGAAACCCCGATGTAGGTCAGGTCCTTGTTCGCAAGGTTGGCGCCTGTCGCAACAGACGGCATCCGACCGTGAACACTGTTAAAACCATGACTGCGGCCCAGGAAGTAGGTCGGAGACTTCGACGAACAACCAATGCCGGAAACCTTCGCAATCCTGTGCGCTGGGAGATCGAGCCGATAGCAGGCTTCAATGATTGCAGCCGTAATTGAGTCGTGGCCGCAACCTGCGCAGAGTGTCGACATCGTCGCTTCGTAGTCACGCCGTGTCAGACCAATCTGATTGCGCGGCAGATTGGGATGTTGGGCGATCGGCTTCTGAATGTAACTCATAATCTCTGCCCTTCCGCTATTCTGCTGCCTGGCGTGCTGCTGCCAGTCCATTGCTTACAGCATCTCGCACAAACTGCGCGGTCATCGGTGTTCCATCGAAACTGAGTGCGGGCACCAATTTCTCAGGCGCGCATTCAAGTTCTGTCATCAACAACGAACGCATCTGTGCGTCGCGGTTCTGCTCCATAACAAACACATGGTCATGGTCATCGACGAACTCGCGCACAGCTGCACTGAACGGGAACGCCCGAATTCTCAATGTGTTGACCTGTTGCCCATCCTCGGACAGCAGATCCAATCCTTCGTGAACGGCGGCATCGTTGGCACCAAAATAGATGATGCCGATTTTCGATGTTTCACTCGCGACCGTTTTCTCAGGTTGCGGCAGGATCTCGGCCCCATCATCGATCTTGCGCGCAATACGCTTCAGTACGCGCGCATGGATCACGCCATCTTCTGTATAGCGTGCACTCTCATCGTGACTCGTCCCGCGCGTGAAGTAGGCGCCCTTTGTTGGGTGAGTACCTGGCAAAGTTCGATAGGGAATGCCGTCTCCGTCCACATCCTGATACCGCCCCCAGGACTCTGCTGCTTCCAGCTCGGCCTCATTCAGCACCTTGCCGCGATCATGAACCCGTGCATCATCCCAGGCGAACTCATCGGTCATCCAGTCATTCATCCCGATATCGAGATCACTCATGACCATAACTGGCGTCTGCAGTCGCTCGGCAAGGTCGAAAGCATCTGCTGCCATCGTGAAGCACTCGTTCGGATCCTTGGGGAACAAGAGAACCTGCTTCGTATCGCCGTGAGAAGCATAAGCGCACGAAATGATATCGGACTGCTGCGTCCGCGTCGGCATTCCTGTTGATGGACCACCGCGCTGAATGTTGAACAGCACGACCGGGATCTCGGCGAAATAAGCCAGACCGAGGAATTCACTCATCAGCGATATGCCGGGCCCGGATGTTGCCGTGAACGCCCGTGCACCATTCCAGCCTGCACCAATCGCGATACCGATTGCCGCCAGTTCATCCTCAGCCTGCACGATGGCATGATTGTTCTTGCCATCAGCGTCCTTGCGCAGACGCTTGCAATAGCGCTCGAAAGCCTCTGCCAGAGACGTCGATGGTGTAATCGGATACCAGGCACAAACCGTTGCCCCGGCATAGAGCGCGCCGAGACCGGCGGCGTCATTGCCCGAGACCATGATCTTGCCATCTGTTCCATTGCTGGTACGCACGTGGATCGGCAGCGGGCACTCGAAATGTTCCTGGGCGTATTCGCGGCCGAGTTCCACCGCCTCCAGGTTCGCGCCAATCAGCTTTTCCTTACCGCGCAACTGGTCGGAGATAACCCCTTCCAGGGCTTTAAGGTCCATATCCAACAGCGCCGTGAGTGCACCGACGTAGACCATGTTCTTGAACAGCTGTCGCTGACGTGGATCAGACCACTTCTTGGCGCACATCTGCGCGATCGGAATACCGATAATATTGATATCATCACGCGGCCAGATCCGCGGCATTGATGAATCAAACATCAAATATCCACCGGGAACGACTTCTTCCAGGTCCGCCGTGTAAGATTGCGGGTTCATCGCGACCATGAAGTCGATACCATCCCGCCGGGCCAAATAGCCCTTCTCAGAAACCCGCACCTCATACCAGGTCGGCAGGCCCTGAATGTTCGATGGGAATATGTTCTTCGGCGTAACCGGTATGCCCATACGGAACACGGTTTTGGCGAACATCGCATTGGCACTGGCTGAACCCGAGCCATTGACCGTCGCGAACTTGATGACAAAGTCGTTAATGCCACTCATCGGCCCGCTGATCTCCCGTGTGTCGTCATTGATGAGTTACCCAGTTATCGAAGATAGGCATCATGATGCACGTTGCACGCTGCTGAAACCTTGGCCTCGGCATAAAAGTACTTCTGCATGTCCCACGCACCTGTCGGACAACGCTCGGCACAGAGCCCGCAATGCAGACACATGTCCTCATCCTTGACCATGACGCGTCCCGTGTTCAACGATCCCGAAACATAGAGATCCTGATCGAGGTTCTTTGCCGGCACGCGCAGTGCACCACGAAGGCGCTCTTCTTCGTCGTTCATCGTGAAGTTGATGCAATCCACCGGACAGATGTCCATACAGGCATCACACTCGATACAGAGGTTATCGGAAAAGACCGTTTGCACATCACAGTTAAGGCAGCGCTCTGCTTCCCGGACCGCAAGCTTGTCATCAAACCCGAGTTCAACTTCCACGGTGAGATCACGCAATGACTGCGCGAGATCCGCATGTGGTACCTGTGTTCGGTCCTGGGCATCATAGTCGTTGTCATACGACCATTCGTGAATGCCCATCTTCTGGCTGACCAAGGTACGACCTGGCTCGGGTCTGTCATTAAGATCTTCACCACGGCAGTACTTGTCGATGGAGATCGCAGCCTGGTGGGCATGGGCGACCGCCCAAATAATGTTTTCCGGTCCCCAGGCCGCGTCGCCGCCGAAGAATACACCTGGCCGTGTCGACATCATCGTCACGCGGTCGACTTCCGGCGTATCCCATTCGTTGAACTCTAGCCCGATATCACGCTCGATCCAGGGAAATGCGTTGTCCTGACCGATAGCCATAAGAACGTCGTCGCAAGGGAAAGTAATCTCCTCACCGGTTGCGATGAGCTTTCTACGGCCATTGTCGTCGTACTCGGCACGCATCAACTCGAACTTGACGCCAACCAGCTTACCGTCCTCAAGAACGAATTCCTTCGGATTATGGTTGTCAAAGATCGGAATGCCTTCCATCTCGGCTTCTTCGATCTCCCAATCGGACGCCTTCATATCCTTGCGCGGCGAACGAACTGTGACCTTGACGTCTTCCGCACCGAGGCGCAGCGCGGTTCGACAACAATCCATTGCGGTGTTGCCGCCACCGATTACGACAACGCGCTTACCGATCGATTCGGTGTGCTTGAATGCAACCGAAGTCAGGAAGTCGATACCGATGTGAATGCTGTCATCGGCTTCTTGCCGACCGGGAATATTGAGGTCCTTGCCGCGTGGTGCACCGGTACCCACGAAAACGGCATCGTAGTTCTCGTCGAGGATGGCCTTCAGGCTGGTAATCTCATGCCCGAACTTGGCTTCAACACCGAAATTGACAATCCGGTCGACCTCTTCATCAAGAACGTTAACCGGCAATCGGAAGGATGGAATATTTGTGCGCATCAACCCGCCACCTTGCGGGTCCTTCTCGTACAAGACGCAGTGATATCCGAGTGGCAGAAGATCGCGTGCCACGCCAAGTGAGGCAGGGCCAGCTCCGAGCAGCGCAACTCTCTTGCCATTGGAGGGCACAGGGAACTGCGGCATGAACTGGTCGACTTCACCCTTGTAGTCAGCAGCAACGCGCTTCAGACGGCATATCGCGACCGGCTGCTCTTCAACGCGACCACGACGGCAGGCGGGTTCGCACGGTCGATCACACACGCGCCCCAATATGCCGGGAAACACATTGCTTTCCCAATTCAACATGTAGGCCTGGGCATACTTACCCTGAGCGATCAACCTTATGTACTCAGGGACGGGAGTATGCGCAGGACACGCATACTGGCAGTCAACGACCTTATGGAAGTACTGCGGATTGGATATGTCGGTGGGCCGCATCCCGCGGGATGCTGCTTCCTCTGCGATACCGCTCGGCTGCATAACCGCGATATCCTCCCTTTGACCTTCACCTTGTTGATAGCGCCAACCGAATGGGTACACATCAGATGGCAAATGAGGCGCTCAACACCCCACCTTAGGAAATGTAGCCGTTAAAGCACAACCGTAACCGTCAGGATTGTCACATTGCGGTTACGATCGCCACAGAATCAACGGCTAATGTCGCGCTCGCATCAGCATGTGCAATAGAATTTTTCGATCAGGTCGCTCTTGCCGTGGAAAGCGCCATGCACCCTAGGCAAAGGGATCAAGGGTGCAATTGTTTTCGTAGACGTAAACCAATCCATCGCAGGTTTGATGAATGACCGCTTGAGACCGCATGCAATCCTAAGGTTCAGCCCCTAATCCTTTGCGGGAACACCACTTCGGGCCAACTCGTCTGCGCGCTCGTTTTCAGGGTGACCAGCGTGACCTTTAACCCAGCGCCACTCGACGTCATGCCGTCTGGTGGCCTCATCGAGACGCTGCCATAGCTCTGCATTCTTCACCGGTTTCTTGGCCGCGGTGCGCCAGCCATTGCGGCGCCAACCGTGTATCCACTTGGTGATGCCGTCCTTCACATATGTGCTATCAGTATGCAGCACAACATTGGACGGTCGCTTCAGTGCATCTAGCGCTTCAATGGCCGCCAACAACTCCATGCGGTTGTTGGTTGTCTCACGCTCACCACCGCACAACTCCTTGCGGTGTTCACCAGACATCAAGATGGCCCCCCAACCACCTGGGCCTGGATTTCCGGAGCACGCACCGTCCGTGTAAATCGTGATCTCAGGCTTGGATGCCTCGCTCATGCATGTACCTCGAGGCCGTATTCACTGACCGTGTTGATCGCCTGGTGGAACCTTAGTCGCCTTAAGTAATCCACTGGATTGTGTGGTTTCACGAACGCATCAGGAGCAGTGTTCAGCCAGTCGTACGCCCGCGTGAGCAGAAACCGAAGCGCCGACCCTCTCGCAAACAATGGCAGCGCTTGCCGCTCAGCTTCAGTGAGCGGCCTGATGCTCTGATAGCCTCGCAACAGCGCCTGCCCCTTGGTGATATTGAACGAAAAGTCGGGCTCAAAGCACCACGCGTTGAGGCACACAGCGAGATCGTAGGCAAAGAAGTCATTGCACGCGAAATAGAAGTCGATGACGCCTGAGAACTCATTTCCACGAAAAAAGATATTGTCTGGAAAGAGATCGGCATGAATCACACCGGCCGGCAAATGGTCTGGCCATTGCGGCAGCAAAGTTTCGAGCTCGTTCGTAATCTCCTGTGCCAAACCGAGTGAAATCTCGTCGGCCTGACCTGCGAAGCGCTCGAACAGTGGCTGCCAACCGTCCGGGCCCAGTGCATTCTTGCGCCGGATTTCGAATGACTTGCCACGTTCGTGCAATTCCGCGAGGGCCTGGCCCGCCAATTCACAGTGCTTTGGTTGTGGTTTTCGTACCGACAGGCCGGGCAGGAATGAGATCAAGGCCGCTGGCCGGCCGCACAGCTTTCGCAGGTTACGTCCCTCGAGATCACGAATAGGAGTCGGGCAAATGAAGTCGGCTGCCGCCAAATGTTCCATGAGGCCCAGGAAAAACGGCAGGTCCTGCGGTGACACCCGCTTTTCATAGAGAGTGAGAATGTACTGACCCGACGACGTCACAACGATATAGTTTGAGTTCTCAACCCCTTCAGCAATGCCTTTGAATGACAGCACTTCGCCGAGACCATAACTGTCGGCGAAGGCCTCAATCTCATCGTCTGGAACTTCGGTATAGACAGCCACAATAAGTACTCAGTCGTCAGCATCGCGGACATCGCGCAAGACCCGAGGAATGTTGAAGGCAATATTCTCTTCGGCAGTGGTGACCGTTTCAATCTCAACTTCGAATCGCTCAGACAAGGCATCCACGATTTCGTTCACAAGAATTTCCGGAGCAGATGCCCCGGCTGTAATCCCGACCGAGCGAATGCCTTCGAGATCAGCCCAATCAATATCGTCTGCCCGTTGCACAAGGTAGGCTTTCGGACAACCGGCTCGCTCGGCAACTTCCACAAGCCGCTTCGAATTCGAACTGTTGGGCGCACCGACCACCAGAACGCGTTCGCAGCCGTCGGCAATAGCTGCAATAGCCTCTTGTCGGTTGGTCGTTGCATAGCAAATGTCCTGCTTGTGAGGACCAGCAATATTTGGGAAGCGCTCCTGCAATTTAGCTACGATTTCAGCGGTATCATCGACTGACAGAGTCGTCTGGGTTGTGTAAGCCAGCTTCTCCGGATCATCGGGTTCGAACGTTGCAGCATCATCCAATGTTTCGATCAGTGTAACACTGCCATCTGGAAGCTGGCCCGTTGTACCAATCACTTCAGGATGACCAGCATGCCCGATCAATAGGACCTGGCGACCAGCACCATGGTGCATCTCGGCTTCCCGGTGGACTTTGGTAACCAAGGGGCAAGTTGCATCCAGGTAGAAGAAGTTGCGGGACTTCGCCTCCTCGGGGACCGACTTCGGTACTCCGTGTGCCGAGAAGATCACAGGCGCATCAGTTTCTGGAATCTCGCTTAATTCCTCAACAAAGATCGCGCCCTTGGCCCTCAGACCATCCACAACATAACGATTATGGACAATCTCATGCCGGACGTAGACGGGAGCGCCATATTTCTTTAATGCGAGTTCTACGATCTGAATCGCCCGGTCTACGCCGGCACAGAAGCCGCGCGGAGCTGCCATATGGACCTTAAGCGGCGTTTTCGCATGACGATCATTTTGCTGTGAATTGTCGGAAAGCAGAGTGGTTGTAGCCATGTTTGGGGCTCATTCTAATGAAACATTCAGCTTTGAGTCGTGTGCTACGCTGTTGGCGTTAGCCTGTCGAGGGTGGTAAGACAGATTCGCGACCTATGAGTTGTGGGACCAGGTAGTTAGTCATACTAAGTGCTTGAACTCGGGGAATTAAAGGATCGCCGTGACGCAGAACCTTAAATGTTACACCAGATTTGGGCTGAATCTGGCAGGAACCGGACTTGTTCTGGTGACATTATCAGCGTGCGGCATGTCATCGCTTACATCCGGACTGAGCGGTGGAATGTTTGGAAAATCAAAGCCGGACCCGGTTCAGTCAGTTACGGAAGAGCAATTGCTGTCGGCCGCAAAAGCAGGTCACGGACCAACTACCGGATCGGTTTCGAATGTAAATGTGGCTCACGGCTGCCCACGTTTTCAGGTTTGGTCGCGTGACAACAGTCTGACCCAGTTTGCAGACGGACAAGTTGGTGACAGCCTGGCCGTGATCTACCGCGGTGAAATCACCCGAACGGCGCGAGAATGCCAGATTGAGCCGGGCAGAGTGACGGTGAAGTATGGATTTTCCGGGCGCGTACTTCTCGGCCCGAAAGGCCAGGCAGGACGCGTAACGCTGCCGGTGAACATCTTTGTGACCGATGCCAAGCGCGAACGAATCGCTGCAGATAAGATGGTCGTATCAGCCGACGTCTCAGTCGAGAGCCCGATCGGCTATTTCTCGCAAGTCAAAACGGTTACGTTCAATATTCCTCAGGGAACGCGGCCGGGTGAATATGAGGTTTTCGTCGGTTTCGAGCAGCAGGCTCTGAAGCCTCCACCGCTAGGCCAGGGCGGCTTCGGCAATCCTCCTCCGGGGGGCGGCGCATTTGGACGTCGGCCACCTCCACCCGGCGGCGGTTTCGGCGGTCCTCGTAGACCCCGCCAAGGCTGATTAAAGCTACATCCATACCTAGTCTCTGATTTTCCCTCGGCGCCCCTTGCGCCCGAGCAAGGACGATCTACGCTTCACCTCAATGAGAGTGGAGCGCTGTTATGTCCCTGGCCGAACAACTACCTACGAACAAAACAGCTGCAGAAGCAGTGCGCGAAGCTGTTCGATCAGGCAGCCATCAGACTGTTACAGCCAACATGGCTCATGGCTATGTCCAGGCCAATCTTGTGATCCTGCCTGCAGAATGGGCCAACGAGTTTGAAGCGTTCTGCGACGCCAACCCCAAGGCCTGTCCACTGCTGGCAAGAAGCGCCGTAGGCTCTGCGCACTTTCCCGAGTTGGGTAATGACATTGATGTCCGAACAGACCTGCCCCGCTACCGCGTATTTCACAACGGCGAGCTCACTGCCGAACCAACCGACATATCCGATCTATGGCGTGGTGATCTCGTAGCTTTTGCGATTGGCTGCTCTTACTCCTTTGAGTGGGCACTACTGGAGGCTGACGTTCCGATTCGCCATATCGAACAAGGCAAGAAGGTTTGCACTTATCGCACGAACGTTGAAACAGAGCGTGCCGGTCGATTTCACGGCAAGCTGGTTGTCTCGATGCGCAACTTTTCAGTGCCCAATGCTATCCGCGCCATAGAGATCACGTCCCGCTATCCCAGTGTACATGGCGCCCCGGTTCACTTCGGCGATCCAGCAGCAATCGGGATTGCCGATATCAATCAACCTGAGTACGGCGGCGAACCGGACATCCGCCCAGGAGAGGTTTGCCTCTTCTGGGCCTGTGGCGTAACTCCACAGAGCATTGTCGAGAACGCCCGCCCGCCACTCTGCATCACGCATAAGGCCGGACACATGCTGATTACCGACCGGCGAAATGAAGAGTTTCGTGCATCATGATGGAGAGGCCCGCATGAAAAAGGCGCTCATCATTGGCGGCTCCCGTGGTCTCGGTTTCGGCCTTGTTGAAGAACACCTTCGTCGTGGTTGGCATGTAACAACAACGGAGCGAACGCACTCTGCAAACCTGCACGCCCTAGCCTCTCAACACCCCGATCAGTTGGCCATCGAGAATCTCGATATCAGAGATCAAGCCCAGCAACGTGCACTGGCGGCACGATTATCCTGTCAGACATTTGATCTGCTGTTTCTCAATGCTGGCATTCTACTCGGCTGGGGCCAGACCGTCTCAGAAATCGACGACACTCACATTGCAGACAAGTTTCTTACCAATGCCATCAGTCCGGTTCGCGCAGCGGACTTGCTGTTCGAGCACGTCATCCCGGGTGGCATGATCGCCTTCATGTCGTCGGTCCTTGGCTCAGTGTCCTGCAATAGCGATGGTCGTGCAGAGCTATATCGCGCAAGCAAAGCGGCACTCAATTCCTTGGTACTCAGTTTCTCCGCCCGCCACTCTGACGCGAACGTGACTGTTCTTTTGCTCCATCCAGGCGTCGTCCAAACCGACATGGGCGGCGCAAATGCCCCCTTGGATATTGCGACAAGCGTCACGGGATTGGCGAACGTCATGGAACAGCGCTGGGGCCAGAAGAAGCCCGCGTTCGTCGACTATCAAAACAAAGAAATCCCTTGGTAGCCACTGCCCGGTCTGCGGCCGCAACATCTGCACAATCGCGCAAGCTGCGAACACGACGATTGACAACCTGACCGATCAAACTAATGTCTGACCACCGCCAACTGACGCTTGCGGGAGAGTTCGGCTGAGATCGAAGCGTTAATTTCGAATCCTCACCGGCGCCGAAGGAGCAACCGCCCCGGAAACTCTCAGGCACCCAGGACCGCATAGCAAATGGCACTCTGGAAAGTGATCGCCTGCCGCTCTGGCAGATGATCCACCGAAGGGGTCAACGCAACTGACGAAACGTTCGCGTCAGGCTGCCGAAATCTCTCAGGTTCCACGACAGAGGGGGCTCGATCTTGTGTGCACAAGCACGCAAGCGGGTCAACTTTGTGAACGGGTGTCGGCATGGCAGGAACCTCAGCAGTCACGGAAGAACTGGAACTCAAGCACACGCCACTTCATGCTCAGCATGTCGCGCTTGGTGCAAAAATGGTTCCGTTTGCCGGCTACAGTATGCCGGTGCAGTATCCATTGGGCGTTCTCAAAGAACACAACTGGACACGCGAAAAGGCTGGCCTGTTCGATGTCAGTCACATGGGCATTGCTTACCTCCGCGCCGCCGACGGCAAGCACGAAACCGCTGCCGCTGCACTGGAAAGCCTCGTACCGGCCGACATTCTCAACCTCAAACCCGGTCGCCAGAGGTACACGCAGCTGATCAACGACACCGGCGGTATCATCGATGATCTCATGGTCGCCAGATCCGCGGATCCAGATCATGCTGGCTGGCTCTACCTGGTGGTCAATGCCGCCCGCAAAGATGTCGACTACGCTCATATGAATTCACGCCTATCGGGCGATGTGAAGTTGATGCCGTTTGATGGTTTCACGTTGGTGGCCTTGCAGGGCCCGGAAGCCATTGATGTCATCGCCAAACATGACCCGGCAGCCCATGATTTGCCATTCATGGGTACAGCGCCACTGAAGATCGCCGGCCATGACATCCACGCAACCCGCTCCGGCTATACCGGCGAAGACGGCTTCGAACTCCCGTTGCCCAACGAACATGCCGCTGCCATCTGGAATGAACTGCTGAGCGATGATCGCGTCGAAGCTATCGGCCTGGGGGCTCGCGATTCCCTCCGCCTTGAGGCCGGACTATGCCTCTATGGCCATGACATTGATGAGACCACATCACCAGTCGAGGCTGGCCTGACATGGTCGATCCAGAAGCGTCGCCGCGAGAGTGGCGGCTTTCCTGGCGCCGATCGCATCCAAGGCGAAATCGCCAATGGACCCACGCGCAAACGTGTCGGGTTAAAGCCCGAGGGCCGCGCCCCGGCCAGAGAAGGTACCGTCATCCAGGACGCAAGCGGCAACGACATCGGCAGTGTAACGTCCGGCGGATTCGGGCCAACAGCAGGTGGCCCGGTGGCCATGGGCTATGTCGCCAGCAGCCACGCCTCCGCCGGCACCGAGATTTCATTGCTTGTCCGCGGCAAGCCAATGCCAGCAACTGTCGCCGAAATGCCATTCGCACCGCATCGCTACAAGCGCGGCTGAAGCCATTCACTGCACCACTCGATTAAGAGTAAACCCAAGAAGGAAACGTCATGGCCCAGGAGTACTATTCAGAAGATCACGAATACATTCGCGTTGAAGGCGATATTGCAACCATTGGAATTACCAACCACGCCCAAGAACAACTCGGCGACGTCGTCTATGCTGAGGTCCCCGAAGTCGGCCGCAAAGTTTCCGTCGGAGAAGCCGCCGCCGTAGTCGAAAGTGTCAAGGCCGCAAGCGAAGTCTATGCACCTGTCTCAGGCGAAGTAACCGAGTCAAACAGCGAACTCGACGGCAATCCCGCACTCGTCAACGAAGATGCAGAAGGCGCAGCCTGGTTTTTCAAAGTTCGCCTCGCGGATAAGAGCGAACTCGAAAAACTGATGTCGCGTGAGCAGTACGATAAGTTTGTGGAGGAGAACAGCTAATGCGCTACCTGCCTCACAGCGCTGCTGAGCGCGCCTCCATACTCGACGCGATCGGCGTCAAAGCCATCGATGATCTCTTCGCAGATGTGCCCGACGGAAAGTTGCTGGACGACCTGGTTGATCTTCCAAAGGCTAAGGGCGAAATGGAGGTTGCAAGAGAACTCGGTGGCCTTGCCGCCCGCAACACACCGGCAGCGTCCGTTCCCTTCTTTGTCGGTTGCGGTGCCTATCGCCATCATGTTCCATCGACAGTTGATCACCTCATCCAACGATCAGAGTTTCTGACCTCCTACACCCCTTATCAGCCGGAAGTTTCACAAGGCACCCTGCAAACTCTTTTTGAGTTTCAGACCCAGGTCGCTCTTCTCACCGGCATGGAAGTCGCCAATGCGTCGATGTACGATGGCTCGACATCCGCAGCAGAAGCCGTGCTGATGGCCCATCGCGTCACCAAGCGCGATAAGGCTCTGATTTCTGGTGGGCTACACCCACAGTATCGCGACGTGATCGATACCATCACGCATCATTCCGGTTCCAGCCTTTCAGTTCAGCCGCCAGCCCCCAATGGCGATGAAGATCTGACGTCTGCCATTGATGACGAGACATCATGTGTTGTTGTCCAATACCCGGACTTCTATGGTCATATTCGCGATCTCACACCCGTTGCCAAAGCCGCCCATGAAAAGGGCGCACTGCTAATTGTGGTTGTCACGGAGATCGTTTCACTTGGCCTGATTAAGTCACCTGGAGAGATGGGTGCCGATATCGTGGCAGCCGAGGGCCAGTCGATCGGCAACGGCCTGAACTTCGGTGGCCCCTACGTCGGACTGCTGGCCGCGCATCAAAAACATGTCCGACAAATGCCTGGCAGGATTTGCGGCCAGACCGTTGATGCCGAAGGCAAGCGTGGTTTCGTCCTCACGCTTTCAACACGCGAGCAGCACATCAGGCGAGAAAAAGCGACCAGTAACATCTGCACAAACTCAGGTTTGTGCGCGTTGGCTTTCACCATTCATTTGTCATTGCTGGGCCAAAGCGGATTGCGAAAGCTGGCGCAGATCAATCACGCCAACGCCGTCGCATTGGCGGATCAATTGGCGAAGGTTAGCGGGGTCGATGTACTCAACTCTGCCTTCTTCAATGAATTCACAATTCGTCTCAAGGATCGCAACGCGTCCGAAGTCGTTGAGCAGTTGGCAGGCAAGGGCGTGCTGGCCGGCGTACCAGTGTCGCGTCTCGAACCAGGCAATGACGAACTCAATGATCTGATCGTGCTGGCGTCGACGGAAATCAATACATCGGACGATCGCGCAGCCTTGACCACAGCTTTGACGGAGGCGTTGCAATGAGCATGAACCGACAAGGTCGCCCCACTGCACCAACTTCGGATGCAGCGGGCACCGAACAGAAGGTGACCTTCACAGGCAACCGCGGCCTCGCAATGGAGGAAACGCTCCTCTTTGAGCGCGCAGAAAACCTCAACAAGTCAGGTGTTGATCTCGCAGAACCGATGGCCAAAGACGAGCGCCTGGGCAATCTCGGCCGCGCAGCAGATATTGGCCTGCCAGGGCTCACCGAACCCGAAGCCATGCGCCACTACGTGCGCCTTTCTCAGAAGAACTACGCGATCGACAGTGGGCTCTATCCATTAGGCTCCTGCACGATGAAACATAACCCGCGCCTCAACGAGCAAATGGCACGGCTGCCTGGCTTCTCGGATGTCCATCCCCTGCAGCCACAGTCTACTGTCCAGGGCGCACTCGCCCTCATGCAAACGTTGTCGGGTTATCTGCTTGAGCTGACCGGAATGACGGGTGTCGCCCTCAGCCCGAAGGCTGGCGCCCACGGTGAGCTGTGTGGCATGCTAGCCATCAAATCGGCCCATGAGGCGTCTGGACAAGAGCGCAAAGTCGTTCTTGTCCCGGAGTCCGCACATGGCACAAATCCAGCCACGGCTGCATTCATGGGTTACTCGGTCCGCACGCTTCCCGCGAAGGAAGACGGAACTGTGTCTGTTGATGCCGTCCGCGAGGCTCTCGACGACACAGTCGCCGGCATCATGTTGACCAATCCCAACACCTGCGGGCTGTTCGAGCCTGAAGTTGCAGCCATTGCCGATGCTGTCCACGAGGCCGGCGCCTACTTTTATTGCGACGGTGCGAATTTCAACGCTATCGTCGGCAAAGTTCGCCCGGGCGATCTCGGCATCGATGCCATGCACATCAACCTGCACAAGACGTTCTCGACGCCCCACGGCGGCGGTGGGCCAGGCTCCGGGCCGGTCGTGTTTTCGGACGCCTTGGCACCTTATGCACCGCTTCCTTACACCATTCGTGATGGTGAGACCTTCCGCTTGGTCGAGGATAGCGCCGCAGCTTCAGCAGATGGAACAGCACCGCTCGGTCGTCTGACGGCTTTCCATGGGCAGATGGGCATGTTTGCGCGCGCGTTGACCTACATGATGAGCCACGGCAGCGACGGCATGCGCCAGGCAAGCGAGGACGCTGTACTCAATGCCAACTATGTCCGCGCCGGTCTGCGCGATCTGTTCACGCAGCCATTCGGCGACAAGCCCTGTATGCACGAAGTGCTGTTTGACGACAGCTTCCTCAAAGATACAGGTGTCACAACGCTCGACTTTGCCAAGGCCATGATCGACGAAGGCTTCCATCCGATGACAATGTACTTCCCATTGGTCGTCCATGGCGCGATGCTGATTGAGCCGACAGAATCGGAATCCAAAGATAGTCTCGATCAATTCATCGCCACGCTTCGTCACCTCGCGAATGAAGCCAAGGCAGGTAATGTTGAGATGTTCCAGAGCGCACCCGTGCTCACACCGCGCCAGCGGCTCGACGAAACCGCCGCTGCCCGTAAGCCACAACTGCGATGGCAGCCTGAGCCAGCACGCGAAGCAGCTGAATGAAACGACGTCCAGTGCCATCTATCTGGCACTGGACCACTCCGACTATGGCATCTTGGGCGCACATTGCCGCAAATCTGCCACAGGATAACCTCCGCTTCTCACGCTTTTGTACCAATGACGTCATAAGTGCGTGGCACATCGCGAGTGCGCGGCTTGCCGTGCATGTGGAAGGTGGTTAAGCGATAGTCACGTATCGATTCATATACCTTGGAGTGCGAAAGAATGATCAAACAACTTTGCCTGGCAGCTGTCGGGGCAGCATTTATGTTAGCGGGCCCTGGCGCTCTGGTAACAAGCGATACAGCTGAAGCGCGGACCTGCAAAAAAGGATTTGTGACCGCCTGGGGTAAGCGCAAGGACACAATGTTCGGTGCGCGCACAAGTGCACGCCTGGCTTGGAAGCGTGCATCCAAGTCAATCAACGGAACGAAGTATGACACCTGGTGGCCGTCAAAGCGCAAAAGCATGAAATGCTTCACCAACCGCGCCGGCAAGAAACGCTGCCGCGCACGCGCGCGTCCATGCACCATCCTGTAAGCTCATTTGAGCTGTGCATACGAACACGAGGGCGGCACCAGCCGCCCTTTTTTTGTTGTAGATGAGCCAAGCCAACGGAGCAAGCACACTTGCCTTACAGTGGGCTGACAGAGTAATAACCGGGTCGCTTACAACCAAGGGCCTTTCGTTCTCTATGCTCTGTTACACTTCGACCACCGCAGGACGGCTCGACGACAGCAGAGTGAACTCCTTACTCTGCTTCGTTGTCTGAGGTGCAGTGGTGATAGCCGGGACAATTGAAACCACCTTACTCATCGGCGGCGCAGCCATAGGGCTTGTTGCCTTACTGGCGGGCTACTTGTTGACAAGGCCCAAGGCAAGCAAGGTCACAGCTCGTCAAGAGGAACCAGTTGCCCTGGCCGGCAATACCGATACGCATCCCACCCATGAACCCAGGACAGATCCATCGGCGCATGCCACGCAAATGGCTCCCGATATCGAAGAGCACCCGCGACCGGAATCTTTTGAAAAGTCAGTCGTAATAGACTTGGACACAGATGATGAGAGTGCTCCGATTGAGCTCGCACCTGAAATGCTCAATCTGGATCCGCAATTGAAGCACCGGATTGTGTATCGCTTCATGCCACATCTCAAAGGGATGCTGTTTGAAGGCGACACCCTCGATGGTTATCTCACCGATGCTGTAGCACGTGCTGTGCATCGCGGCTGGAGCGATGATGAGATTCTGCTCGCTGCACGAACTGGCAAATGGAAGAAGCCCCGCGCCTCACATTAGTGATTGTGCGACCAGATTGCAGATCAGTAGAGCGTTCTCTTGTAAGCTGCCTCAACAAAGGATTGCTCGGTTGACTCGACCTCCAGGCCCGAGTGATCGCGAACCATCTCGTTGAGCGTCGCAACGGGCCTTTCCGACGGCCACGTATCGTTCTTCCAGAAGCCAGCGCGCATGAGCGACTTACCGCAGTGGGTAAAGATCTTGTGCGCTTTGATCCGCAACACGGTCTTCGGATTGCGCCCCTTGATCGCGAACCGCGCGCACACCGCCGGATCGTCTATGATCGTGGCACATCCGTTCACGCGGAGCGTCTCTGTCACTGACGGAATGAGGAAGATGACGGATACACTCGGATTGACGAGAACATTCATCAAGCTATCAATCCGGTTATTGCCAGGCCGATCTGGCAGCAACAGATGCTGATCATCCTCTACAGTGACAAATCCGGCCGGATCCCCCTTTGGTGATACGTCGAGCTCCTGCCCATCGGTCGTCGCCAAAATCAGAAACGTGGAGTTGCGAATAAACCGGCGACAGTGCACATCAAATCGCGTGATTTCCTTCGCGGCTGCCCGCGGACTTGGATCGCCATAAAGTTCTCGAAGTCGTTCTGGGGTCATCATACTAAATCTCTCAAAATCACTTCAAAGAATTCTGGAACCAACTCCTCCCCTCTCATTTGGCTTGTTCCGTCTCATGCAAATGTCTGCGCAAGATGAGAACAAATATCCGTTTCGGGTGGTTTCCGAAAGAAACAGCAACTCGGACTTCTTGCCCGACAAAACCCTAAATAAAATCTACAATTCAGCACACTCTCCTTTATGCCCCAACAGCTGCTCAGTATCAAGAGTGCACCCTCAGAACTAAACTGTTATGCCGAGCGATGGGGAAGTTAGAGCCATGCAAAAAGCGCATGCATGAGGGAGCACAAAATGAACGATGACCGCTATCCAGCCTGTCAGGGTCCCGATCCCGATCCAACCGCTCCAAGCTTTCACGTACCGAAGGGCACAATCGATTGCCACGCTCATATTTTCGGCCCAGCAGGCAGTTACCCATTCTCACCAGCACGCGGATACACGCCCCCCGAGGCAACTCTGGAAAGCTATCAGCACCTCCACAAGGTGCTTGGCGGCATTGAACGCGCGGTCCTCACGCAGCCAAGTGTCTACGGCACTAATAACTCCTGCATGATGGACATCGTCGACAAGGTCGGCAGCCGGTACAAGGCAGTCGTCGCTGTGAACGCACATGTCACCGACAGTGAGTTGGAAGCGCTGCATGCACGTGGTGCCTGCGGCGTGAGGGTCAACCTCGCCGACAAAGGTGGAAATCCTTTTGAAGACATGCGTGCCGTCCAGCAGTTCACCGAACGGCTCAAAGATCTCGGATGGCATCTGGAAGTACTGGTTCACGTCGACGACTTCGAGGATTTGCGTACAACGATGAACGGTATGGCCGTGGACATCTCGTTCGGGCATCTCGGCTACATGAAAACCGACAAAGGAATCGACCATCCCGGCTTCCAGGATTTCCTCAATCTCCTGCGCGACGGCAAAGCCTGGGCCAAACTTACCGGCACCTACCGCATCACGGCGTCACCGATGACGCCTTACCATGATGTAACGCCGTTCGCCCAAGCGATCATTGAGGCCAATGAGGATCGGGTCCTGTGGGGAACAGATTGGCCGCATCCCACATTCAAGGGCATCATGCCAAACGACGGCGCCTTGTTCGACCAGCTTGCAGTCTGGGCACCAAGTGAACAGAGCAGGCGCAAGATACTGGTTGAGAATGCCGAGGCATTCTATGGCTTTCCACCTCTCACATGACAGGCCCCATCAAACTCAGACAAAAAAAGGCCGGTCATTTCTGACCGGCCCTGCAGTGCCCCCGTGGCCCAATCCCTGTGGGCCATACTGAGACGCTTCTTTCGGCGCTCCTGATCTCTTTGCCGTCGACACGAACGTCACGGCGCAAATCAGTTGTAAGCTGGTGTGATACCAGCCCGACAACTCACATTGCTACTTCTTTAATTGAGTTTTCCGCGGAGATCTTGAATGCTCTGGTCAATCAGCTGATCGGATTGACCGCCAGACACGCGATCCTGAATGATTTTCTCGGCCGCAGCCATTGCGGTTTCAACCGCTGCGCCGCGCACTTCACCAAGGGCCTGAGCCTCGGCACGCGCGATCTTTTCTTCCGCCTGCTTTGCGCGACGGGCAACTGACTCTTCAAGCGCCTTGCGCGTCTCAGCAGCAACGGCCTCTGCTTCACGCTTGGCTTGGTCAACTATGACCTTGGCCTCTTCCTCAGCCTCACGAGCCTTGCGCTGATAGTCGGCCAAGAGATTCTGAGCCTCTTCGCGCAAGCGACGAGCCTCGTCAAGTTCCTTACGAATGGCATCAGCACGATCATCGAGTGCCTTGCCGATCATGCCTGGAACGCCAAAGTAGATGAGCGCCCCGATGAATGTCAGAAACGCGACCGCTACCCAGAAGTCTGGGGTAGAGAGAAGTCCGCCGGAGCCGCCAGCAAGCATCACCATCATGAGCCCTTACTCCCCAGCTGGCGGCTGAACAGCAGCACGCGCTTCATCAGATGAAACGTCAACACCAATCAGCTTCTTAACAACGGCAGATGCCGTGTCAGCTGCAATGTTGCCAACTTCTGCCATAGCTTCGTTCTTGCGGGCTAGGATCTGCGCTTCGGCTTCCGCAATTCTCGCAGCATCCTCGGCATCTGCCTTAGCACGCTCGTCATTGACTTCAGCCGTCAGCTTTTCGCGCGTTTCCCGAGCAATCCCGTTGGCACGTCCACGCGCCTCAGCCAGGGCTTGCTCGTAGGCAGCAAGAGCAGCATCAGTTTCTTCCTTAAGCCGCTCAGCTTCATCGAGATCACGTTGGATCCGATTCTGGCGTTCCTCTATAACCGCTGCGATCTTGGGCAATGTCATCCGCGACAGAACCAAGTACAGCAGGCCGAACACCAGAGCCAACCAGATGAGCTGTGGAGCCATATCCGGAATATTGAGCTGCGGAAGACCGCTCTTCTTCTCAACAGTATCCGGCACACTGGCCAGCACAACTGTCAGCCATGCAAGCATGAGACTTTCTCCAACGACGAGCTGCTGTAATCGGGAACGCCGACGCCCACCAGAACGAAAGTTCCGGCTAGTCGATCATCTTTCGGGAGTTAGCCGAACAGGATGATGAGAGCGACAAGCAGACCGAACAGACCCGTTGCTTCAGCCAGAGCGAAGCCGATCAGCAGGTTGGTGAACTGGCCAGGCGCAGCCGATGGATTGCGCAGGGCACCAGAGAGGTAGTTACCGAAGATGTTACCGATACCGATACCAGCACCGATAAGTGCGAAACAAGCGAGGCCTGCACCGATAAACTTGGCTGCTTCCGCGTCCATGACGATCTCCTTTTGAATAAGCCGGCAAAGTCCGTTTAAGAGGTTGGGATGATTGTGCGGCTGGCATTTCCAAACCGCTGCAATTGACTAGTGATGATGCATGTTCACCGCATCATTGAGGTAGATGCAGGTCAGCACCGAGAAGATGAAGGCCTGCAGGAACGAGACGACGAATTCCAGTCCGGTGAATGCGATCGTCGCAATCAATGGCACGAAGCCAAATGCGCCGAGGCTCACGACAAATCCAGCAAACACCTTCAGCATGGTGTGGCCGGCCATCATGTTAGCAAACAAACGGACGGAAAGACTAATCGGGCGGATCATGTAGGAAATCAGCTCGATCGGCACGATCAGGATAAGCAGCACGAATGGAACACCGTCCGGCACGAACAACTTCAGGAAGCCGATGCCGTGGCGCGCAAAGCCGATCAGCGTTACGACAACGAAGACCAAAGCAGCCAGCGCAAACGTCACGACGATGTGGCTTGTCACTGTGAAGGAGTACGGCAGCATGCCGAGCATGTTGCAAGCAAGAATGAACATGAACAGCGTGAACACGAACGGCATGTACTTAATGCCTTCTTTGCCCACGTTCTCGCGCAGCATGTTTGCGATGAATTCGTAGCTCAGCTCAGCCACCGACTGCATCCGGGTCGGCACCAGCGAGCGACTTTGCATGGCCATCGTCAGGAAGCCCACGACAACAACGAATGCTGCCACCATAAAGGCAGAGGAATTCGTAAACGATGCGTCTAGTCCAAAGAGATCAAGCTTCAGAAAGCGATTGATCTCGAACTGACTCATGGGGCCTGCGAGCACGTTCTATCTCCCAATTGGTTCCAACCAACCCAATCGTTCAGTCGTCCAACTCATCATCCTTCACGGATGGAGCAGACTTTTGCAGAGGCTCGGCTGCGGCCTGCATCCGCTGCGCCGTACGAATAACGTTGAGCATGCCAGCGGCAAACCCCAACATCACGAACACTATGAGGAACCACGGCCCCGAAGTTTCGAAGTATCGGTCCAGCCCCCAACCAAGAAACCCGCCGAAAACGACGCCCACCACAAGTTCCACCGCGATTTTGAAGCCTTGCGCCATCGCATGACCACGTGCGGTGTTGTCGGGTGGGGGTTCTCTCCGCGTCTTCACCGCATCCAGCCGCCGACCAAGATCTTCCGAGCGCTTCTGAAAGGCTTCCCGATCCTGAGGGCTGATGTGGCCTCTTGGCGTGCCATGCCCCGCGTCGTTGTCAGACATGGATGGCGCGTCCTGATGCTGTGGTTTGGCCGGAGATGGCCCGCTTATTGACGGCGCAATACCTACGGAACGGCCACTAGGGTGTCAAGGCGAGCACGGCGTAGCCGTTGGTCTATAACCTATGGCGAAAGCGCGCACTTTTGGCGCTTGCATCAGCAATATGCTCCCAACTTGCGACGTCAATTCGATGACCTGCCCAACCGCCACGGTCCGCCAAGGTCATATTGCGACAAAGCGACCGGAGTTGAGAGGCCTGGCACACCTCCATCAAACGGCACCCTCGCACGCAATCATTCGTTCACTAGATCGTGTTAAGATGCTGAATTGATAAAGAATAATTGGATCGAACCGCAATGGACCCGATTTCAATATTGTTTTGGCTGTTGATTGCTCTGATTGCCGTCCTGGCATACTCGATGGAAGCAGGCTTGGCCCGCCGCCACAAGCGCATCATGTTGTCTTCGCTCGCCTCGGCAACGATTGTCGCAGTCTACATTGCTCTCATGGCTGATTAATCAACTCAGGACGGCAGGTTCAGTCCGCTCCTTGGAAGGGAGCACGCCCTCTCGGCTTTGTTGTGAGAGCAACTCGGCAATTGAGTAAGCAACATTCACCAGGCCGTTCCCACAAAGATCTGAAACTGTGAACACCGCCAAGGGACTGTCGCATCGCCTGTTTCTCTGGCGGTTGTACAGCGGATCATAGTGACTTTGCATAAGCCCTGCAGCGAGAGGCTCGAAATCAGCCGCCTGCGCAAGTGCCAACCAACCGTCAATCCGTGACTTGGCGTGAAACGGCCTGAGCCGTTCGATCGCGGCAATCAAACGCTCGGGACAAGCAATAATATCACCGTAGGCCTCCAACAGATACAGCGCGCGATCATCGACGCCCGCTTGCACCTCAATTCGCGGTGCAATTTGCATTGATTGCATCAACCGATCTGGCAACGAGAGGCGACCAATGAGGTTTGATTCTGCTTCGACAACGATAGGCTCTTTTGGATCGAATGCTGATAAGCGCTCCCAGATGAGAGACTCAAAAAGCTTTTGTGAGGGCTGCGGCGCTGCCTCATAGCCGCCGAAAACCGATCCTCGATGATTAGCCAGCCCCTCAAGGTCCAGAGTCTGAATACCGCGCTCGACTAGGTGCTCGAGTATCTTTGTCTTCCCGCTGCCAGTCTGACCATCAAGCACGATCACATTGAATGGTGGACCTGGATCGCGCAACTCTGCAACCACCAGCCGCCGCCACGCCTGATAGCCACCGCTCATCACACTTCCACGCCAACCAATGGCCGCAAGGATGGTCGCCATCGAGTTGGATCGCATGCCACCACGCCAGCAATAGATCAGCGGTCGAAAGTCTCGTGGTCGATCGGCCAACGCACCAGTCAGATGAGTAGCAATGTTCTTTGATACGTAGGCAGCACCGACACGGCGTGCCTTAAAACGCGAGTCCTGGACATAGATCGTACCAACCTCGGCCCGCTCAACGTCGCTGAGAACCGGGAGATTGATCGCACCAGGTATATGGTCGGCAGCAAACTCCGAAGGCGAACGCACATCGATGATCGCATCAAAGCCGGCCAGTGCAGATCTCGAAGGATCTTCAAGTTTTTCAAAGACAGACACGAGAAGACAGAACCATTGCTGTATGCTTCCGGTCGCGCCGCGTACGCAGCGCTACCGCACCGCTGATGTAGCTTGCGACTATCAAATACGCAATTCTGTCTAAACTGAGTTGCCGCAGGGGCGCTTTAGATCAGCCTGCTTCGAGGAACTCTTCCGCCGCCGCCAGATCAACCGAAACCAACTGGCTGACGCCGCGTTCCACCATCGTGACGCCGAACAGGCGATCGACCCGCGCCATCGTCATAGGATGGTGCGTGATAACCAGGAACCGCGTGTCCGTCTCAGACGCCATCTTCTCCATTAGCGTGCAGAAGCGATCAACGTTCGCATCATCAAGCGGCGCGTCCACCTCATCGAGAACGCAGATCGGTGACGGGTTGGTTAGAAACACCGCGAAGATCAGTGACAGTGCTGTCAAAGTCTGCTCACCGCCCGATAGCAAGGATAACGTGGTCGGCTTTTTACCAGGCGGCTTGGCAATGATCTCAAGACCACCTGCCAGCGGATCCTCGCTATCATCAATCATCTCAAGCTTGGCCTCACCGCCACCAAAGAGCGTGGTGAAAAGTGACTGGAAGTGTCCGTCAACTGTTTCGAAGGCTTCCCTCAGACGCTTACGTCCTTCGCGATTAAGCGATGCAATACCGCCACGAAGCTTGGCAATGGCCTCTTCCACATCGGCACGCTCGCCATCAAGAGTGCCAAACTGGGTGTTGAGCTCCTCCAGCTCAGTGGTTGCCTGAAGATTGACACCGCCTAGACGCTCGCGATCCGTCTTCAGCCGCAGCAAACGGGCATCGGCATCGGAAAGCGATGGGAGCTTGTCGTCACTTTCAAGCTCGGCCAACGCGAGGCAGCCCTCTGGCTGGGTTTCAAAGTTCTCTTGGATCTGGCGGACAATATCAGCACGGCGTGCACGTGCACTTTCCACTTTGGCATCTGCCCGTGCGCGGATCTCGCGCTGTTCACTCACGTCGCCCTGAGCCGCTCGCAGTGTCGCGTTCGCCTCTTTCAGGCCGGTCTCGGCTTCCGCCAGTCGATCAGCGGCTGCACGCCGTTCTGCCTCCGCCTGTGTCAGCTCATTCATAAGTTTGGAGCGTCGTTCCTCCAACTGTCCCGGAACCTTCGCAACACTCGCTTTCTCATCGCGGTTTTCAGTCAACCGTTGCTGCAGCGTCTTGAGCTGCTGCAGACCCTGGTCTGACCGCTCCGTCCAGCGCTTCACATCCGCGACAAGCTTGGTCTGCTGTGCCTGGCGTTGTTGACCTGCACGCTCAAGGACCGTCAGCTCTGTCTGCAGCTGAGTAGACTTCGACCTGGCCTGCTGAACGCTTTCACGAGCGGCTGCAACCTCACTGTCCAGTTCGTCTGTGGCTGCCAGCTTCTTGAGAGCGTCCTCACTATCACTCAGCGCCTTGCTGGCCAGTTCAAACTCGTGAGCAGCTGACTGCTCCGTATCGCGTAGCGCTGCGAGCCGGACTTCTGCCTCCTGGGCAGCGCGTTCCATCTGGGTGAGCTGGTTGTTGGTCTTACCGAGTTCTGCCTCAACCTGCCTATGCTCAGCTCTCAGCGCGTTCAGGTCATCAGAAGCCGACTTCAGTGCAGCCGTCAGACTAGCAACAAGCTGCTCGGCTTCTGCAACCGCCATTGCTGCATCGGCTTGTTCACTGATCAGCTCTTCTAACCGATTGCGTGCCGCCAAACGTTGCGCTGCTGGCGTTGGTGCATCGGCAGGAGCAACCAGACCATCCCAGCGCCACAGGTCACCTTCAGTTGAGACCAGACGTTGCCCCGGGCGAAGCTGGGCTTGCAGGTCTTGGCCCAGCTCAGGGTCGACAATGCCGACCTGGCGCAGACGCCTTTGCAATTCAGCTGGTGCTTCAACGAAATCGGCCAGACATTTCAGCCCATTCGGAAGCGCGTAATCGTCGTCGTAAGCATCTTCGCTATCGGACGAGGCGAGCTTCCAGTGCATGCTTCCTTCGACACCGATCGGCAACTCCAGGTCGTCTCCCAGCGCGGCGCCGAGAGCGACTTCATAACCCTTAGCCACCTTGATTTGCTCAACAACCGGTTCAACACCGTCAGCATCGGATGACTGCAGAAGCTTAGCGAGCGTATCGCGCTCGGTTTCAACCTGCTTCAGCGTGATCCGCGCTTGTCCAGCCTGCGAATTGGCAGCTTCCAGTTTCTCGCGGCAATCGGCGATCTTCTTCTCCGCTTGCGCCTGCCGATCGACAAGCTTTTCAACGGTGCCCGCCAGTTCGACAGACTGCTCCTTGAGCTTGTTGAGTTGCTTTGCATCCGGCGCCGCAGCTGCAGCGGTCTTGAGCTGAGCAACAATCTGTTCTTGTTGCTGCTTGACACGATGAACCTGGGCGGTGCGCTCTCGGCACTCTGCCTCTGCGCTACTGCGCTTGGCGCGCGCTTCCGACTGACGCATCATGACGTCTGAGAGCTGCACTTCCACTTTCGAAAGCTCGGCTGCAGCTTCCTCGCAAGAGGAGCGCAAAGATTGATCGGCCGTTGAGGCTTCCTTGATCTCGCCTTCGAGAACTTCCAGCTCAGAAGTGAGACTTTGGCTCAGCTTTTGCGCCTCTTCGACCAAGTCGGTCTCACGTGAGATGTCTGTTTCGATCACTCCGATGCGTGCCGTCAATTCTTCGTCGCGCTGCTTGGCACGCCGAACGTCGTTGTCGAGGTTCGTTTGCTCATGACGCAGCCGAGCCAGCACGGCTGCCCGCGTAACTTCTTCGTCGCGAAGGGGCTGTAGAGTCTCGCCGAACTCCGCCTCAAGCCTGATCGCTGCTGCCTCTTTCGTCGTTGCAGCGCCTAAAGCCTCAAGTGCGACCTGCAGTGCTGCCTCATCATGGTCGACTTGAACCTGTGCCTCAGACCACACCAGGTAGAGCCGAAGTGCTTCACCTTTGCGTATTTCCTCTGACAGCTCGCTGTAACGCCGGGCCTGACGTGCCTGCCGCTTCAGACTTTCGATCTGGCTTTTCAGTTGACCGAGAACGTCGCCAATTCGGGTGAGATTGTTCTCCGCGGCCTTAAGGCGTAACTCGGCTTCATGGCGACGACTGTGCAGACCTGCGGTACCAGCAGCATCTTCGAGAATACGGCGGCGCTGCTCAGGCTTGGCATTGACGATCTCACCAATCTGACCCTGACGGACAAGGGCCGGTGAACGAGCGCCTGTCGCGGCATCTTCAAACAGGATCTTGATGTCTCTCGCGCGCACATCCCGATTGTTAACGCGATAGGCAGAACCTGCCTCGCGCTCGATGCGGCGTGTGATTTCAATATGATCGTTGTCGTTGAACTCGGCCGGCGCTACGCGGTCCTGGTTGTCCAGAAAGATCGTTACTTCGGCCATATTGCGCGGCGGACGACCGGTTGTGCCTGAGAAAATCACATCGTCCATAGCCGACGCGCGCATCGACTTATAGGACGTCTCGCCCATCACCCAGCGCAGCGCTTCCAACAAGTTCGATTTACCACAACCATTCGGACCGACAACACCTGTGAGCCCGGGCTCAATCAGGAGTTCCGTTGGTTCCACAAATGATTTGAAGCCGATCAGCCTCAGTTTGGTAATGTGCATTCAACGAGCCTTGCAGGCGATGGCCTGCATTGGCCAAACGCTTAAGCGAACATCTGCGAACCTAGCAATGTTCTGCCAACCAATGGAATGCGTCCATCGACCCGCCAGCAAAACAAGGTGAATCGGCCTCTGTTCGTGACTAGTTGTTGGCTGCTGCAACTGGCTTGGCAAGAGCCTCTGCGACAAGACTGTGGATGTCTGAAGTCCCCAGCCGTCTCTTGTACAGTTTGCCGTTGATAAAGAAGTTCGGCGTGCCAATGATGCCGAGCGTCCGACCACGCTCCTTGACGGCATTCAGCTTCTCAGCCAACGACTTATCAGCATAGCACGCATCAAACTGACTGCGTGTCAGGCCAACCTGGCGCGCGACCTTGAAGATTGGCTCACGGCGCACTGTCTGGCTGACCCAGCTTCTCTGCTGCTTCATGAACTTGTCGTAAAGATCGAAGTACCGGTTCGCTGGCGCACATCGCAACGCAATGGTTGCAGCACCTGATTGGAACCCGATCGGGAACTCCCGCATGATGTAGCGGACTTTGCCGGTATCAATGTATTCGCGTTTCAGGACAGGGTATGTTTCCGTCTGGAACTTGCGGCAGAACGGGCACGTCAGCGACGCGTACTTGATAATCGTCACCGGTGCATCCGGCCGCCCCAACGACATTTCAGGGAGCGGCCCCGGCTTCATGACCTGCTCAACCGTCGGGTTCCGGATCACTTGACGGCGCCCGATATCAGCGTTGCCCTCTTGATCTGAAAACGGATCGAAGGGTTTTGATTTTCCGTCAGTCGACTCAGTAGAAACAGGGGGCAACACACCAGCGCTCTGGAGACCCGAATTCGCCGAGCATCCAGCCACCGCCAACACCGCGGTCAGCGACAGAACCAGCCTTAGAAGCCCCCCAGTCAACTGTCAGTCCCTCCAGCGGTCATCGCTACCCATTTTGCATGACCGGCCGATTATGCCTGGAAACCCTACGAGCTTTTTAGCAAGGGCTCCAGAACTTGATCAAACGCTTCGATCGAGTAATTGCGTGTCCGCATGCGCTTGCCATTGATGAAGAATGACGGTGTTGCGTCGACGCCGAACTCTTTGTCTGCCTTATCGCGGTGGCGAGCAATCTTGCCCAGCAGATCGTTGTTTTCGAGGCAGCTATTGAAAGTCTTTTCCGTGAAGCCAGCCTGCTTGGCAATCTTCAGAAGCGCTGGAACCGGATCTCGTGTCGCCCAGTCAGCCTGCTTTTCAAACAGCACGTCGATCAAGCCGATAGACTTCTGAGGTGTGTCCGCACAGCGCGCAAGCATCGATGCTGCTGCTGCAAGATTATTCAGAGGGAACTCGCGGATGATGAAGCGGATCTTGCCCGTTTCAATGTATTTTTCCTTGAGTTTCGGATAGGTCGTTTGATGGAAACGTGCGCACGCCGGACATGACATCGAGGCGTACTCGACAATCGTCACTTTCGCATCTTCTGGCCCCTGCGAGAGTTCCGGCAGTTCACCGGGTGCCATCAGTTTTTCGATTGCAACCTGATCAACCCGGCTCTGTGCCCACACAGATCCAGAAAGTGCTGCGACACCAACCGCGGTCCCCGTTCCGACCAGGACAGACCGACGATCAAACATAGCGTTTGCAAAGCGGCTATTTGAGTTGGACACGTGATGCTCCTCGTAGCTGAACCGGTGTAATATCATAACGCCGTAGTGTTTCTACGACCCGATTACGGCATTTCAGAGCTGAACGCCAACTGAATATCAATCACAATGAGTTGCGGGTGGGGTTTCAGTCACATTGATTGAACACTGACCAGGCCGCTATTAGCGCCTTATTTTTCGGGCCTTGACTTGCTCCCCAAGCCTTTCCAATGCCGACGCAAGGTCATCAGCAGCGGCATGTTGATCAACACGGCTCTCAATGGAATTGGCCCCGAAGTTACGGCTGTTTGACGCGGTTAACGGCTTGATCGGACCTTGGATGAT
This sequence comes from Hyphomicrobiaceae bacterium, assembly GCA_965247245.1. Taxonomy (GTDB): domain Bacteria; phylum Pseudomonadota; class Alphaproteobacteria; order Rhizobiales; family Hyphomicrobiaceae; genus Tectiglobus. Next base: position 2,065,921 of record CBDFGV010000003.1, read on the forward strand.
CCGGATGTCACCGATGGCGCCATAACCGAAATGGGAATTGATTCTCGCAATGATCTGGCTGCGGCGATACTCGATGTCGAGGGCACACGCCGCCTCAACCCTCAGTATCAATGTTGCACCTCGGTCACTGGTGGCACCCGATTCATCGCGGACATCAGGCAAGCGAGGCCATTTGATTTTCTCAGGCCGCGTAACAGCTGCAATCTCCTGCCCAACGATACTGGTCCACTCGGTTAGCAGCGAAGTCGTTGAAAATCCGAACTTCTGAAACGACTTTTGCGTTATGCGCGGCACGAAAGAACCAACTGCCATGGCAGCAGAAGCTCTACCACGCGGACGTCCCGCACTTCTATTGACACTAACCCCGGCGGCCATATCCGTCTCCACCATTTCCCACGTCGCAATTGCGGCGTACCATCTTGTAAATGATTCGCCCTGAGCCTGGAGATCCACGCGATGAGCACTGTTGCAAGCAAGCAACTTCAGTCCCGGGCTGGTCGGGATACAGCTCCGGTCCTGCTGCAGTGGTACGACAACGAAGCCCGTATCCTTCCCTGGCGCTATCGGCACGGGGAACAACCCGATCCCTATCGCGTCTGGCTCAGCGAAGTCATGCTTCAGCAGACCACCGTTAAGGCGGTCATCCCCTATTATGAAAAGTTCGTCGAACTCTGGCCAACGGTCGAACAGTTGGCATTGGCCGATGAAGAGAGTGTCCTGCAAGCTTGGGCAGGCCTTGGTTATTATTCGCGCGCCAGGAACCTGCACAGTTGCGCCCGTATGGTTGCCACCGACTATAATGGACAGTTCCCGGCCAATGAGGCGGAGTTGGCCAAACTCCCCGGAATCGGGCCTTACACAGCGGCTGCGATCGCAGCCATAGCGTTCGACCTTCACGCGACGCCAGTGGATGGCAATGTCGAGCGGGTGACCTCCCGGCTGTTCGCGGTTGAGCAAGCCTTGCCGCAATCAAAGACCCAGCTCAGAAAACTCGCCGCGACCATGACGCCGACGCAACGAAGCGGCGACTTTGCGCAAGCGATGATGGATCTGGGCGCCACGGTCTGCACGCCGAAGCGGCCATCATGTCTCATGTGCCCTTTGAAGAGCCAGTGCACCGCCCACGCCCTTGGTATTGCGGAACGCCTCCCGCTTAAGGCCGCAAAGTCAGACCGACCAACCCGCTACGGCGTTGCATTTGTCGCCCTATCAGAAGATGGCCAGCTGCTGCTCCGGCAACGACCCGACACCGGCCTACTGGCGCGCATGCTGGAAGTACCAGGAACGGATTGGCAGGAAGAGTTGATGCCGCATCGCGAGGCGCTGAGAACTGCGCCCGTGAAATCTGATTGGTGGCATGTACCTGGAACTGTCGTCCACACATTCACGCATTTTCGCTTAGAGCTGGACGTTTACCGCGCTGTCGTGCCGGCCGAGGCCGCCCTGACCTTTTGGGCGGACGCGCCGCGGTGCCGTTGGGTGCCACGCGGCGACCTGGAGCGACAAGCACTTCCCTCATTAATGCGCAAAGTCATCATGCACGGACTTAAGGGGCAGTAGACCGCTCACCCGCAGCGGCCCTGAATAGGCGGAAGTTCACGAAGTACCAAGCCAGCGCCAGCAACTGCAAGACGAGTGTCGCGCCAAGCGCGACCTGGTAAGAAGCAGGCGCATAAGCACCACTCGCAGTCGTTGGAAACTGCTCGATAACTGCGCCAATCACATATTGCAAAGTGAACGCTGCGCCGAAGATTGCTAGATTTGCGGCCGTATGCGCACGCCCCGACTGGGCGGCACCAAACTGGCTCGCAAGCCAGGGATAGGCGAGGATCGCAACTTGGCCGAGCATGCCAAAGACAAACCAAAGCGGCAGCATGAACTCGTTCGCAATGCCCATCACGATACCGACTTGCGATGCCATATAGAGCAACACGAAAAAGATCATCACTGAGAGAAGATTAAAACCGCGCCGCACGAACCAATCCGCGATGACCCCAGTCAATAGAATTCCGAAGAAGAAGGCGATCGCCATAATCAGAAGGTGCTCAGCCACTGCGTCGCGCGCAAGACCGCCAACATCACGCAACCATGGCCCGGCCCAAAGCGTCTGAATAGCAACGTGGGCGCCAGACGTCGTCGCGAGCAATGGTGTGATGGCCCAATACCGACGATCGGCAAAGATCGCAGCAACGCCTCGCAATTGATTGCTAAAGCTATCGGCCGGTGCTGTACCAGCGCGTTCAGGCACGACCGTGAATATCAAGAACGCTACTGCAAATATCACGGCTGCTAGCGCCACGAATACATCACGCCAGCCGAACATTTGCGTTGCAAGTTCCAACGGCTGGGTTGCAAGCAAGAGCCCGATCGCACCGGAACACATGACGAGCGCATTCGCGAGCGCACGCCGCTGCTCAGGGATCCATATGACCACGGCCTTGAAGCTCGCCATAAGGCCACCAGCAAAGCCAAGTCCAATGAGCGCGCGCCCCAGGATCAGCATGTCGGCGCTTTGACCGAAGGCGAAGACCACTGTTCCAACGCCGGCGACGCTCAACAGAAAAGTCTGCACCCGCCGCGGCCCAAACTTGTCCAGCAGTATTCCTAGCGGCAATTGAAAGAGGGCGAATGCACCGAGGTACGCTGCCGTGACGAGGCCAAGCTCAGCTGGCCCCAAGCCAATGTCGGCAACAAGGTCTTTCTCGATAATCGCATTGGCACCGCGCAGGAGATACGAAAGAAAGTATCCCGCCGAAAACGGCGCAAGTGCACAGAGCAGTGTCAGCAGACCTAGCTTTTCAGGTCCATTCTTGTTAGTTGTCGTCACGAAATCCTCACCCGTTGGCGAGAATAACTACGCGCGATCGGGGCTCGCCTCAACCTCATCCCGAGGTATTAGGGGCAGGCAAGGTTAAGCATAAGCGACGGGACGGCGACGTCCGAACTGAGAAACAGCCTCTACTTTGCCGTCAAGATCACGTTCGGCACTGATGGCTTGCTAAGTCCAAGCTGACGACGCGCTTCGCTGCGCAACACATCGATCGGCTTTAGCTTGCCTTCCGCCTCAAAATGCCAGAACGTCCATCCATTGCAGGCACTCTTGCCCTGCACTTCTGCACCAAGGCGATGGATAGAACCGCGGGCGCCGGCCTCGCCTGACAAGGCCAACGTCCCGTCTGCACGGACCTCGGCACGATATCGGCGACGCTCATCAACAAGGCGCGTGCCCGGCTCCAATATCCCTAGCTCGATAATTGTTCCGAACGGTACGCGCGGCTCCGTGCGCTTGGTTGGCAACGGCTCAATGTCATCGGGTGACAACTGGCGGACACGCTTAATACGAGCTTCGGCATCTTTGGCATAACCTGCATCGCGCTCAACCCCGATCCACTTGCGTCCAAGCTTCTTGGCAACAGCCCCGGTGGTCCCGGTACCAAAAAACGGATCCAGCACAACGTCACCGGGGTGGGTGCAGGCGATCATGATGCGATGCAGGATCGCCTCAGGCTTTTGCGTTGGATGCGCCTTACGCCCACTGCTGTCCTTCAGACGTTCCGGTCCTGAGCAGATCGGAAACAGCCAGTCGGAGCGCATCTGCAGGTCATCGTTGCTGGCCTTCAGCGCATCATAATTGAAAGTCACGCGCGAAGACTGCTGGCGTCCTGCCCAGATCAGCGTCTCGTGTGCGTTGGTGAACCGCCGACCGCGGAAGTTCGGCATCGGATTGGTCTTGCGCCAGATAACGTCATTCTGCAGCCAGTACCCCAGGTCCTGCAAAGCGGCACCAAGTCGGAAGATGTTGTGGTAGGAACCGATCACCCAGATCGCGCCATCGGGTTTGAGGATGCGTCGGCACTCGCCAAGCCACGCCCTGCAGAAGGCGTCATAGGCCTGGAAGTCCTGAAACTTGTCCCACTCCTGATGCACACCGTCGACAACGGTATTGTTCGGCCGCAGCAGATCTTTATCAAGTTGGAGATTGTAGGGGGGATCAGCAAAAACGAGATCCACGGATGCGTCTGGCAGGCTCGCCAGCTGTTCCAGGCAATCGCCTACCAATAGGCGATTTGCGACGAGATTCTTCTTCCGACGACTTTGCGAACGCATGATACTCAAACTCTGACTGACGCAACACTTTACCCGAACAATCACGGGTACAACACAGGCGGCTACAAGATCTTACCAGACCCTGAATCCGAAGAGGTTAACGATTAGTTAACGAGGATCTTCATTCCAACTCATGAATAGGTTCGCGCTATGGCATGTGTTGCATGATCAATCATTCACCTGCCCAACAAGCGCACTCCATATTGGCGCGCAATACTTTGCAACACAGCAGTTTCACGCCCGCTCTAAAACGATCGGTGATGGAGTAAACGCGATCACTGCAATTCATCTTCGATACCCATTGCAATGCGGACCGGCCGAAACGAGCGTCTGTGATGCTCGGTCGGACCGAACTGCTTTAAAGCTTCGAGATGAGCTTTGGTGCCATAGCCTTTGTGCTGGTCAAAGCCGTAGGCCGGATGCGCCTTCGCCAAGTCAATCATCAGGCGGTCTCGCGTGACCTTTGCAATGATCGAGGCGGCGGCAATCGATAGACACTTTGCATCTCCACCCACCACCAATCGTGTTGCACAATTGAGCCCGGGATCACGATTGCCGTCGACCAATGCAACGTCGGGGCTTAACTTCAAAGACGACACAGCTTTCCGCATCGCCCACAACGTTGCCTGCAGGATGTTGTCGCGATCAATCCGCGCGACGTCAGCGATCCCGACGGCAAAGTCGAACGTCTGGACGACCTCCTCAAAGAGCTGCGAACGGACGTCTTCCTTGAGGGCCTTTGAGTCATTGAGCTGCTGAAGTCCGTTGGCAAGTGGACCACGCAAATCATTTGCCGGAATCGAAACGGCGGCGGCAATCACCGGCCCGGCAAGTGGTCCTCGTCCGGCTTCATCGACGCCGCAAACAACTCCGCCTTTGTCACCCAGCGCCTGCAACTCAATGTCAAAGCTAGGCGTTGCCTTCTTGGCTTTACGTGCTGCCACTGTCTGGTCTCGGAACTGTTTCTTCGAGGCTGTTAGCTGGTGTTCTAGATTAGTCCGAGTTGTTGGCCAACCTCAGCCGGAACCTGAAACAGATCTGTCCGCAACTTGAGCTCTCTTTGATTGAGCTGATGCCGCTTCAGAGCTTTGCGAAATCGGTTGCCAATCATTTCGGCAAATGGCCCTGAACCCCGCTGTCTGTGGCCAAACTCCGAAATGTAGTCTTGCCCGTTATGCATGCCTTGCAGGAGTTTAATCACACGGCCCGATCTATTCGGGAACTCAGTGGCCAACCACTCGCGAAACAGCTCCTTGAGCTCCAGCGGCAGCCGCAACATAACATAGGACGCGCTATCAGCCCCGGCCTCTTTCGCCGCCTTCAAAATACTCTCGATCTCATGATCGTTGAGCCCTGGAATAATTGGTGCCACCATCACCGTTGTCGGTATGCCGGCCTGTGCCAGATCCCTGATCGCAGACAGTCTGCGATCAGGCGTAGCTGCGCGCGGCTCCATTCTGCGCGCGACCTGACGATCCAGCGAGGTCACGGATAGCGCGACTTTGACCAATCGCTTTTCCGCCATCCGCGACAGGATATCGATGTCTCGCACAACCAGCGCCGATTTGGTGACAATGCCAACTGGGTGATTGAACCGATCGAGCACCTCGAGCACAGATCGCGCGATCTGGAGACGCTTCTCTGCTGGTTGATAGGCATCCGTCACAGCGCCCAGCGCAATTGTCTTGGGAATGTAGCGCTTGCGCCGAAATGCCTCTTCGAGCAATTCAGCTGCGTTCACCTTGGCAAAAATCTTGGTTTCAAAATCCAGTCCAGGCGATAACCCCATCTGAGCATGAGATGGTCTTGCATAGCAGTAGCTGCATCCGTGCTCACAACCCCGATATGGATTGATCGACTGATCAAACGAAAGATCAGGGCTATCATTGGTTGCGATAATGGACTTCGCTAATTCGGGTTGAACCGTTGTTGCAAACGCATCGAGCTCACCCAGTGTTTCCCAGCCATCGTCGAAGTCTTCACGCCGTTCGCGTTCATAGCGACCAGAGGCATTGCTTCTCGCTCCGCGACCCCTGCGACGATCAGAGTCGACAATTCTATGGTCAGGCTCTAAGTCAATGTCGCGGTCGAAGTCCATGGCAACCTCTGCTCGGTCAACTCACTGGAGTACGTTTACCGAGAGAACAGGAACAAGACAAGAACAAAATGAGAATGAACGCTATACATAGCCGCGCGGCGGTGTAAATCCAGCGGCGCTCTGTATCCGATGATCTCAATCGTAATTCCAACCTTGAATGCCGCATCAGGCCTTGCTGCGTGCCTGACCGCGCTCGTACCGGGCGTCGTCAACGGATGCGTCCGTGATGTCATCATTGTGGACGGTGGCTCGACCGATCGCACACTTGAGATTGCCGAAGCCTCAGGTGCGACGATTGTCAGAACAGGCAAGGGTCGTGGATCCCAGCTCAAGGCTGGCGCCGAGGAAGCAAAGGGAGAGTGGCTGCTTTTCCTCCATGCCGACACCGTTCTGGAAGCAGGATGGGAAGATGAAGTCGCGACCTTCATCGAACGGGTCGATACCGGACAAAGACCTGAAACGGCAGCAGCCTTTAAGTTCGAGCTGGACGACCTCGGATTTCTACCACGTGTCATTGAACACGGCGTCGCCTGGCGGTGCACTCTGTTTCGGATGCCTTATGGGGACCAGGGCCTGCTGATCCCCAAGCGGCTGTACAATCGGGTGGGCGGGTATGCAGCAATTCCGCTCCTGGAGGACGTCGATATCAATCGACGGATCGGTAGGTCCCGCCTTGTCATCCTGCGATCGGGCGCCATCACCAGTGCCATCCGCTACAAGCGCGATGGCTATTTGCGAAGGGTCATGCGCAACTGGACCTGCCTGTTGATGTATTATTGCCGGGTCCCAATCAGGCACATCGTGAAGATGTATTCCTAGGCACTAGCGGCAGTCTCCCGGATCGATATGGCAGGCGAGCGGACTCTCATCATCATGGCGAAAGCGCCGGTTGCCGGTCGCGTAAAGACGCGCCTCGCGCAGGACATCGGCACGGCACCAGCAGCGGCCTTCTACCGCCATACTTGCCAGGCTGTCGTCTCAAGGTTGTCACAAACGAAGCTCTGGAAGACCAGACTAAACATCGCGCCTGACACAGGCGTTCACGACAGGTTCTGGCCTCGCCACATTCCCCGAGAGAGCCAGGGCGATGGGGATCTCGGCGTACGTATGCATCGCGCAATGCAGCGCGAGCAGGACGGCCCCGTGGTGCTCGTCGGCACTGACATTCCTGAGATTAGGCCAGCAGATATTGCCGATGCATTCCGCATTCTGCGCAATAACAACGTGGTCTTCGGGCCAACTCCGGACGGCGGCTACTGGCTCGTTGGCACAGCGTCGCAACGCTACTTGCGTGGCGCGTTTTGCAAGGTCCGGTGGTCCACCGAGTTTGCTTTGTCCGATACGATCAACAGCTTCAAGGCCCATCACGAGAGACTAACGGTTGGACTGACCCGACAGCTGTGTGATGTCGACCACGGAACTGATCTCGAAGCCCTGCAATCTTTGGTTGGTCGCCGCATTCTTCCCAACAAGTTTTCATAGTGCGCTAATAGCGAAAGTATTCAGTAGAGTGCTTATTGTAAACCAGCATTTGCTATAAGCTCTTGCAGAGAATATGTTATTGGTAGACTGATCAGCGGATCTGACAGACGAAGCGAAGTGGTCATGGCACAGCCTCAGTATACGCCGGCACAGGTGCTTGAAACGGCACGCCGTGCCGAAGCCAATGGCCAAATCGAATACGCTGACCAGGCCTTCCGTCATATCATTGAGTTTTTTCCGTCAAGCCCTGAAGCCAGCTTGGCGCGAGACGCCATTGCGAGCAGACAGCAGTTTCAAGGTGCAGGTGGGGATCGGCTCCAGGATCGCCCAATCAGCGCCAATGATGGATTGCAGCAGCAGTCACGAATTCCGCCACAGGCCACCGTCACAAGCCAGCCATCACCACTGCCGCACACGGGGCAACAACCCTTAAACGGCCTGGCCGGTCAGCAACACGGCGGTCAGGCAGGAAGCCAGCGCGTCGGCAATAATCTGCAGCTTGAGCCAGTTGCGGGCACGGAAGCAACTGGACGCGGGGCGGGCTTTGCTCCTCCACATCATCGCAATTATCCGCTCGGCCGTTTCCTGGCGACCATATTGATCATTCTCGGCACGCTGACATTAATCGTTTCACTGATTGTCGGCGCCACTTCGGTGGTCAATCCAGCAACGGCTCAGGTCCTGACCGGAACTCGACTTTTGATCCCGAATATTCTTTACAGTCTCAGTATCCTTGGCTCCGGCCTGATCCTGTGCTTGGTCGGACTGATTGCTCACGCGGTGTTTCACACGGCGCGAAACCTGACCACCTACACGACCGCCGAACACGCCCGCCTCAGGCGCCGCGACACGTGATCCTGGCCGTCGCTCGGCAATAGATCAAATTCCGAAACAATGGCAGTCACTGCTCCGACCTTTCCGGTCGCGACTGGCATGATGCGTGCAACGAACGGTCCCAGGAGTTGGCACACGACTGAGATTGTATGTTCAATGGTAACAGTAAAATGGAAAGACCGTTCGATCGGCGATCTATCGCCGCCGGAACTGCGAGAGGCCCTGCAAAACGCAGTTAGCGAGATCCACTTTGCCCGCAGCACGACGTCTTCGAACGATTTCTTTACAACCGTACTTATTTCATACGTTGCAGGGGCAATGACGGTGCTAGTCGCACTGCCGCTCGCGCTTTACCTCTAGTGACTTCCCGTGAGGCATGACCTGCGCTAGCGGTCACGATCATCCTCGTCGCGATGGTCAGGATCAATCGCGTCCAACAAGCTCTCTGTCATGTCGTCAACAGCCGAGATCACAGCGAGATTTGCCTCATACGCAGCTTTAGCCTGCATCAGCGTCGTCGCTTCGCGCACAAGGTCCACTCTTGGTGGAGCACCGGAAACAGAGTTGGTAACGGGCCGGACATCGGCACGTACTGCACCACCGGGCCCCACAGTTGACTGCTCAACGCGCTGAGGCACATACCCATCAGTCGACGCATTGGCGATGTTTTTCGCCGCCACCTCTACACGCAGCGCTTCAGCTGCCAACCCAGAGCGAGCGGTTTCGAACGCGGAACGAAGCACAACAGAACTCCTGCAACTAACACGAGCTGAGCTTAGTTAAGAGTTCCTAACATCACGTGAAGGTTGCAGTGCCAATTTTCTCAAACCACACCATTAAGACGGTGCTGTACAGCGGGACCGAATACGCAATAAGCCAATGCAATTCGCAAACAGTTTCCAAATTGCAAAGCAATCTAAGCCTTTGCTTATTGCTCCATCATGCGCGGCATGATCTCGACGAAGTTGCATGGTCGGTGGCGAACATCCAGCTGCCACTTCAGAATCTCGTTCCACGCGTCCTTGCACGCGCCGGGTGAGCCTGGAACACAGAAGATGTACGTACCATTCGCCGAGCCGGCACAGGCTCGCGACTGCACCGTCGATGTCTTGATCTTCTGATACGAGATCATGTGAAACACGATTGAGAAGCCATCGATATGCTTCTCAAAGAGTGGCTGCAGCGCTTCCGGCGTTACATCACGTCCGGTGAAACCGGTCCCGCCCGTCGTGATCACCACGTCTATTTCAGGATCGGCAATCCAGCCCGAGACTGTCGCTCGGAGTTTCGCAATATCGTCAGGTACAATCGCTCGATCGGCCAACTCGTGACCGGCTTCCTGCAACAGACCGACGAGTGTTGAGCCCGACTTGTCGTCATCCACGGTCCGGGTATCGGACACGGTCAAAACAGCAATCCTGACCGGCAGAAACGGCTGTGACTCGTCAATCTTTGACATTGGAATTCTCCACGCATCAGTTCCGTTTGCTAGGATGTGGCGGCACGACCACTGCTCGACAAACCGTCAATGCCGCGACATTCAACTCTACCCGCCTTGGCGCTTACTCCAGACGGAACCCTTTGCCTTTGACAAACTTTCCGAACGTTTCACGCTCGGGCTTCGCGTACTGCCGAGCCTTGTCTTCGGACCAGGTGTAGGGATCGGCTTCACCGAACTCTTCAGGCGACCGCTGCGCGCCCATCGGCTGGGCTTCATGGCGGCGGGCGTCATAACCATCGACATGTTCACGAATGCCGTCTTCACTGAACGAGTTGACGTGAACAGTTGCAGACAACGGCAATCGCAGACTTATGGGCTTGTTGCCATCTGGCCAACCGCACCCCAGACCCGCAACAGCGAAGACATGATCGGGCAAGCCCAGGATTTCACTCACTTTGGCTGAGTCATTCCGGATTGCACTGATTGGGCAACAGCTCAAACCAACAGACTCTGCGGCAGTGATAAACGCCTGCATGGCAATGCCAGCATCGACAGACGCGTTGAAGAACGCATCAAGATGATCGTTCTCGAACGGCCGGTCGCGCCATTGGTGAATCTGCCTTTGCCGTCGATTGTTACCGCAAAAAACCAGAAGCTCCGGCGCATTGGGGATCCACGCTTGCCCAGGAATACACGCTTGGAGTTTTTCTCGTTGCTCCGGATCCTTGACGATAATGATATCGCGTTGCTGCATGTCGCTCTTGGTCGGCGCCGTCAGCGCGACTGCCGCCAGCAACCGCAGCAACTCAAGGCTGACCGGCTTATCGATATAGCGCCGATCAGACTTCCGCTTGACCATCCGCAACAGCCCGGACGTATCCGTCAGTTGCTCGGGTGGTGTGGCAACATCTTCGCCAAACCGGTGCTTCAGGCTGTCCTTGATCTCATCCATCACGTTTGCAACTCCCAAGCTTGCTTTATTGACCGGCTTCGTCCAGCACACTGCGCACAGCTAGCAAATCCCGCCATGCCATGCGCTTCGCAGCCGGCGTGCGCAGCAGATACGCGGGATGCAAGGTTGGCATTACTCTGATCTCTTGACCATCACCTGCGTCGAACCCGCCCCACTTGCCGCGCGTGCGCATGATGCCCTGTTCAGTATTCAGGATCGCCTTGGCTGCCGGACCACCGACCGTCACGATAATCTCAGGCTTCACGAGTTGTATCTGACGCTCAAGAAACGGCCGACAAACGAGAACCTCGTGCGGCGTCGGTGTGCGGTTGCCTGGCGGTCGCCAGTAGACAACGTTGGTAATATGCGCGGCCTCCTCATCGAGCGAGATCGCCGCCAACATTTTGTCCAGCAACTGCCCAGCGCGACCGACGAAAGGCATACCAGAGCGATCTTCGTCGCGCCCCGGCGCTTCACCGATCACCATCACTCTCGCCTGCTCGGCACCGCGGAAGAAGCAGGTGTTTTTGGCCGTCGCCTTGAGAGCGCAGCCATCAAATCCATCCAGAGCTGCGCGTAACGCTGCGAGATCTGTCGCAACGCCTGCAGCTTCCCGGGCATCTGCCATGGCATCATCGGGGACGGCGGCAGCCGGTGGCCGGGCCGCAACAGGCTTTCCAAGCTGCGGTGGTTTGGGGGAAGGACTGCTCCTACCGGCAGCTGGCATCGTTCCTGACTGAGCAGCCGAATCGGTCTGCACGGCGCGCTTGGCATCGGACGAGCGCCGTGGCACGCCCAGCGGGGCTACATCGCCGCGCGCCAGCCAATCAACGGGCGTTTCGCTGATAGCATCCGCAACGCCCATCGCGCGGTACCAATTCAGCATAGCCAGGACGTGATCTTGTCCGCTGGAACTTTCGTTTTGATCCTGCATGCCGGCAGTTTATCGCATGCAGCGGCTATGTTCACGGTTTCTCTTTGTCATATCCAGGATCAAACGTGTATCTTGGCCGCTCTCCCCTTGACGCCCGCAAACACGCGCGGGTTAATCCGGCCAAAGTCAATCTGAAGGAAAGCACGCGATGTCCGAAAACGGGGCCGATTTGCCAGAACGCGAGGCAATGGAGTTCGATGTCGTCATTGTCGGGGGAGGCCCATCCGGGCTTTCAGCCGCCATCCGCCTGATGCAGCTCGCCAACGAGGCAGAAAAAGAGCTGACTGTTGTTGTTCTGGAAAAGGGGTCAGAGATTGGCGCCCACATTCTATCGGGCGCGGTGATCGATCCGGTCGGCCTTGATAGTCTTATTCCCGATTGGAAGGACAAAGGGGCGCCGATCTCAACGCCGGTGACCGAGGACAAATTCCTATATCTTGGCCCAGCCGGCGACTTGACGCTGCCCAACTTCCTGATGCCGCCACTGATGAATAACCACGGCAACTACATTGTCAGCCTCGGTGACGTCGTGCGCTGGCTCGGCGAACAGGCAGAAGCACTTGGTGTCGAGGTCTACCCGGGTTTTGCCGCCAGCGAAGTGCTGTACGATGAGAACGGGGCGGTTTACGGCGTCGCCACAGGCGACATGGGTGTTAGCAGGGACGGCGAACAGAAAGATAGCTACACGCGCGGCATGGAGCTTCACGGCAAGTACGTGCTGTTCGGAGAGGGCGCGCGCGGATCATTGTCGAAAGAGCTGATCAGCAAGTTCGAACTCGACAAGGACAGTGAACCACAGAAGTTCGGCATCGGCCTGAAGGAACTCTGGCAGGTCGCACCAGAAAAGCACCGCCCTGGCCTTGTCCAACACAGCTTCGGTTGGCCGCTCGACAATTCGACCGGTGGCGGTTCGTTCCTCTACCATTATGGCGACAATCTCGTTGCGGTCGGGTTTGTCGTTCACTTGAACTACCAAAACCCATACCTCTCACCCTACGAAGAATTCCAGCGCTACAAGACCCACCCTGCCATCTGCGAGACTTTCGAAGGCGGCAAGCGGATCGCTTATGGTGCGCGCGCGATTACCGAGGGCGGCTGGCAGTCGCTACCGAAACTCACCTTCCCAGGTGGCGTTCTACTTGGCTGCGCTGCCGGTATGGTCAACGTGCCCCGCATCAAAGGTAGCCACAACGCGATCTTGTCGGGCATGCACGCTGCCGAAGCAGCATTCGAAGCTATCGGTGAAGAGCGGCGCCAGGACGAGCTAGAAGCCTACAGCGACGCGGTACGCAATGGACCGATTGCCAAAGACCTCAAGAAAGTGCGCAACGCCAAGCCACTATGGTCGAAGTTCGGCACAGCTATCGGTATTGGCCTCGGCGGCATCGACATGTGGTTGAACACCATTATCCCAGGAATTGGCCTGGGCTACACCGTCAAGCACGGCAAGGCAGATCACGCGTCACTCAAGCGTGCGGCTCAAGCCAAGAAGATCGAATATCCACGCGCCGATGGCGTTCTGACGTTCGACCGCCTGACCAACGTTTCGTTCTCGGCAACCAACCACGAGGAAGATCAGCCGGTTCACCTGACCCTCAAGGATCCAGATATCCCCATCAAGACGAACCTGCCGGAATGGGCTGAACCGGCCCAGCGCTATTGTCCGGCCGGTGTCTACGAAGTTCTGGAAGACGACGACGGCAATCCGAAGTTCCAGATCAACGCGCAGAACTGCGTCCATTGCAAGACGTGCGATATCAAGGATCCCAGCCAGAACATCAACTGGGTTTGCCCGGAAGGATCAGGCGGCCCGAATTACTCCGGCATGTAGGTCCGTCCTGCCCTAAGCGTGAAAGGATGGGTTGGCCGTGAACGAATTTGACGAACGTCTCATTCGTGCCATCGGCCAGCCGCTGCACCGCAAAGAAGACCTCCGGCTGATCACTGGGCGTGGCCAGTTTAGCGACGACATTCGGATGGACGGCCAGGCCACCATGGCCGTCGTCCGCTCCAGCGTTCCCCACGCAGAGATCTTGTCAGTCGATACCGAAGCGGCACGTTCTCACCCCGGCGTACTCGCCGTGCTCACTGGCCACGATCTCAAAGCCGACGGCCTGAACCCGATCCCGCACAATCCGCTGCCAAAGACAAAACACGACCTCAAATTGACCGGGCCTGGCGGAACACCGGTCTTCATCGGGCCGCACTATCCTCTTGCCATCGACAAGGCTCGGTTTGTCGGTGAAGCGATCGCAATCGTCATTGCGGAGACCAGTCAGCAAGCGAGCGATGCTGCCGAACTCGTTGTCCCCGATTTCAATGAGCTACCGTCCGTCTCCACTGCGACATCCGCATCTGAACCCGATGCCCCGACCATCTGGACGGAAATTCCAGACAATCTCCTGGTCGACACTGAGTTCGGTGACAAGACCGCAACCGACAAGGCATTCAATTCAGCCGCCCATATCGCAAGCGCCAGCTTTCACATTGATCGGGTGACCGGCGTCCCCTTGGAGCCGCGTTCCGCTCTAGCCTGCTACGATGCCGGACAGGACCATTACACGCTGTTCGCCGGCAGCGGGGGCGCAGTGCGCCAAAGAGCCGAGCTCATCAAGGTGCTTGGCATTGAACCGGACCAGCTGCGTGTTGTCTCGCGTGATGTCGGCGGCAACTTCGGCACGCGAAATCGGGTCTATCCCGAGTTCGCTCTGGTACTCTGGGCCTCGCGCAAAGTCGGACGACCTGTCAAATACACTGCGACGCGGCTGGAGGCCTTTCTGTCAGATTATCAGGGGCGGGACCTGCATACGGACGTCGAACTCGCTCTCGACGAGAACGGCCACTTTCTGGCGATGCGCGCCACCAACACGAGCAATGTTGGCTCTCACTGCGTGTCGCTGTCACCACTTGGAAAAGGGTCCGGTCTGATCACGGGTTCCTATGACATTCCGGTCGCGCATTTACGCTCTCGTGCCGTGTTCACCAACACCGCGCCAACGCAAGCTTATCGCAGCTCCGGCCGGCCTGAAGTGACATTCGCGATCGAACGCCTCGTCGAAAAAGCAGCCCGCAAGCTGGATATGGACTCTGTTGAACTTCGCCGCCGCAACATGGTGCGCGATAGCCAGATGCCTTACCTCAATGCTGTTGGCATGCGTTACGACAGCGGCACGTACGAGAGCAATCTCGACGCGGCCCTGCGCTTGATCGACTGGATCGGTTATGACGTGCGGGCAGAGAAAGCCAAAGAAGAAGGGCTCTTGCTAGGCCGCGGCCTCGGTCACTATGTCGAATCTTCAATTGGCTCACCGAAAGAGCGGGCCGAATTCACGGTCCATACCGGAAACCGGATCAGCTTTGTCATAGGAACGCAACCGAGCGGACAAGGCCACGAGACCAGCTTCGCACAGGTCGCAGCCGACCTCCTCGGTGTGCCGTTTGAAACGATCGACACGATTATCGGCGACACCGACCAGGTCTCTGTTGGTGGCGGTTCCCACTCTGGACGTTCCATGCGCCATGCCGCAACTGTCATGGCCAAGGCGGCCGCGGCGCTCATCGACAAAGCCAAATTAGTCGCTGCAGATCTCTGGAATGTTGCCGAAGACCAGATCCACTTCGATGGCGAACGCTTTTCTGCAGAGGATACGAACTACGCGGCTAGCATACTGGAACTGGCTGACGCTCTGTCCGCCGCCGGGCGCGACCCGACAGAAGAACTTCATGCCGTTGCCGACAACGAAATGCACGAGCCGGTTTTCCCCAATGGTTGCGCTGCGTGCGAAGTCACAGTTGATCCAGATACAGGAGAAGTCGAGATCACCCGTTATGTTGCCGTCGACGATGTCGGGCGTTGCATCAATCCTATGATCGTACACGGCCAAACGCATGGCGGGATTGCACAGGGTGTCGGGCAAGCCTTGCTTGAGCTCTGTCCCATTGATCCGGACTCCGGCCAGCCCTTGGCCGGTTCGTTCATGGACTATGGCATGCCGCGTGCTGACACGTTTCCCTTCTTCAAAAGCGAGATCGTCGAAGTGCTCTCACCAACCAATCCACTAGGTATCAAAGCCGGTGGCGAGGGTGGCACGACACCGGCACTGGCAGTTGTTGTCAACGCCGTCTGTTACGCACTCCGCGATTACCATGTCCACGACATAAAGATGCCACTCACCTCTTACCGCGTGTGGCAAGCAATCCAAGACGCAAGAGCCCGGAAAGATCCTGCACTATGATTCCCGTCAAACTCATCGGCTTTCCCGGCGCCCCCAACCTGCCCATCTTCGCGGCCCAGGAAAACAACTACTTTGCCGAGGCAGGCATTGATCTTCATATGGAGACAACGCCGAATTCCGCCTACCAGATACAGCACCTAGTAAGTGGTGACTTCGACATCGCGGGAACAGCCTTTGACAACGTGGTCGCCTACCAGGAAGACCAAGGCGTCGCGGAACTCGATCGCGAGCCCGACCTCTTCGCCTTTATGGGCGCCACGCAGATCGAACTCGCTTTCATCGTCGCGCCCGAGATTGACACCTTCGATGATCTCAAGGGCAAAACAATCGCACTCGATGCTTTAACCACGGGCTTCGCATTCGTTCTCTATGAAATGTTGGAACAGGCAGGCCTAGCAAACGATGACTACACCATGGTTCCAGTCGGCGCGACACCGCAGCGTTGGGAGTCTGTCAAAGCAGGAGAACATGCCGGCACGATTACAATTGAACCATTCACGAGCATAGCCAAAGCCAATGGCTTTAAAGTGCTGCAGTCAAGCTCCGACATACTCGACGCTTACCAGGGTGGATCGTTCGCCGCCAGCCGAGCATGGGCCGCAGCCAATCCTGAAGCAGTCAGGGGATTCATCAAGGCCTATCTCAAGGGCTTGGAATGGACGCTCGATCCCAGCAATCGAGATGCCGGTGCTGCGCTCCTGCAAGCCCGGATGCCGCAGATCCAACCGCGGGCGATCAATCCCGTCATGAATAGCCTGCTGTCACCCAGATCCGGCCTGACACCAGGCGCAAAAATCATCGATGAAGGCGTAACAACGGTGCTGCACTTGCGTTCAAAGTTTGGCTCGGGCAAAGCCGACCTTACGGAAGCTGATCGCTACATTGATCTGCAGTACCTGCATGATGTCGAGGCCTAGCGCCACTCATCCAGGCCAATAAATCTGTTTCGAGTTATTCAAACCTGTTGCGCAAGTAACAGACAAGAACACGCCGAAGCATCACAACGCTCTCAACAAAAACACATGAGCTAACGACGAGAACGGTTGCACGCCAACCGACGACGTCGCTTTGCCAAAAACGAGAGATGATCGATGCAACAAAGAGCAATGGCCATCGCCTTCCACTGTTCGGGGGCGAATGCAGCGCAATGGCGTCCCCTCGCAGCAGAAATCGGCGATGAATTCGATATCGTGACACCGGAGCACATCGGCTGCAAAAGCCGCGGTGCCTGGCACGGTCAAACAGCATTTAGTCTGGCACACGAAGCCGAGCCGACAATCGAACTGATCGACCAACGAAGCGCGCCAGTTCACATTGTCGGGCACTCCTATGGTGGCGCGGTCGCGCTTCACGTTGCACTACAACGCCCTGAAAAAGTTGCCAGCTTGTCTCTTTACGAACCTTCCGCGTTTTACCTGCTTGAGCAGCTTGGCGAAAAAGGTAAGTCAGCCCGAGAGGAGATCTCGGCAATAGCAAACCAGGTTGCCAGTTTCGTTTCTTGCGGCAACTACCGGGCAGCTGCAGAGACGTTCGTCGAGTACTGGAATGGCCCAGGCAGCTGGGACGCCATGCACAAAAAAGTGCAAGACGCACTGGTCGGCTGGACACCCAAAGCACCGCTGGATTTTCATGCCTTGTTTCATGAGCCGGCAACACTCGCTGCCGTCGCAGAACTCAAAGTGCCAAGCCTCATTATGCGCGGCCAGTACGCGCCGATTTCCACACGAACAATCTCTGACACGCTATCAAGCACCCTCACATCATCCAGGCTGGAAGCTGTCAACGGTGCCGGCCACATGGGTCCGCTTACGCATGGCGAGATGGTGAGCCGCCTGATTGCCGACCATGTTCGAGCAAGCAACACGACAACGGCCATTGCAAGACAGGAGAAATCCAAGTGGCGGCAACTGGGCGGATCAAGCTCACAAGGTTGGAGATTGGCGTCATGAGCACACTCATCCAATCCTTTCAGAGTGCCCAGTTCACCGGTACGAGCTTCTCCGCCACACCTTTTCGTATTCGCCCAAGCAAGCCCGATGACGGCGATCGCCTGCGCACGTTCTTCGACACGCTCTCTTCTTCAGCCCGCCACAACAGGTTCCTTTCATCTGTTGCAAAGGTTTCGGCAAACCTGATCGATCTATTCGCAACGGCCGATCAGGCAGACCATGTCGCTCTTCTTGCAACGCGAAAAAGCGAATGCGGCGAAGAGATCATCGCGGAGGCTCGATTCGTCGTAGGTCCTGACAACAGATCGGCTGCAGAGTTTGCCCTCACAGTTGCCGACAACTGGCAAGGACATGGCATGGGCCGGCAATTAATGGTTCTGATCGAACAGTTGGCCCGGGACCGGGGCTTACGATTCCTATGGGGCGACACGATCCCCACGAACAAAACTATGATCCGTCTCGCAAACCGGGTTGGCTTCAACCGGAGCCGCCATCCCCATGATTTCAAGTTGGCGCGTCTGGAGAAGGTGCTCGCCCACTAGGAATTGCAGGACGGATGCAGGCATGGCGCCGTGTTGCCGGTTAAGCACAGGCGACCCTTACGTTTCCGACAACAAATTTGTGATCCACCGAACCGGGGGGCAAAACATTCGGAATCAGGCAAGTACAGTGCTGAAACCAGCGCAAACGAAACGGGAATCAGCACTTGCCATGAGCTTCGCAAAACTGACGGCTCGACAAAGCATCCTCGCTCAAGCGCGGACTATTCTCACGATACTTGCGCTGATGCCCTTATCGCACGCCGCGATGGGCAACGAATCCGCGTTGCCGCCCTGCCCAAAGGACGAGAAACAGCATTGGCACAATTGTTATGGTGCCGTTGAATTTGGCCAGGGCGCGTCCTACTCCGGTGAATGGCAGCACGATAAACGTCACGGTCACGGCAAGTTCCACTATCCGAACGGCTCGTCCTACGAAGGCGAGTGGCAGAGCGGTTGGCGCCATGGCAAAGGTTTCTACATCTACGAGGATGGCGCCACCTACAAAGGTGATTGGGTTCGCGGCTTGCGTCATGGCAGCGGCGACTACAAGCATCGCAGCGGTTCCCGCTACACCGGCGGCTACAAGCACGATCGCAAATCCGGCACAGGCACCTTCTATTACGCAGATGGCGCCGTTTACTCTGGCGAGTGGCAGCGAGGCCTGCGTCACGGCGCAGGCAAGTATGTGTTTCCTAATGGTTCCCGTTACGAAGGCGGCTTTTATGCTGGTCGCCAGCATGGTCGCGGCAAGTATACCTATGCCGACGGCAGCTCCTATGATGGCGGCTGGCATCATGGCCGACGGCAAGGCCGAGGAATTTACCGGTATGCCGATGGCAGTCGTTATGAGGGCGGCTTCAAAAATGACCGCTACCATGGTTACGGCGTAAGGTATGCGCCCGATGGATCCGTCACATCTTCAGGTCAGTGGAAGGCCGACAAGCTCATCAAGCAAGAGCTGGATTTGTAGGCTTCTAGTCAGCTTCACGGCTTAGATCACAGTCACGCGAACCTGGTCTCGGCAGCCAGACAGCATAGTGCGCTGAAATAAATCAGCCACGCGCAAAGATCAGCCCCGCCTAATGAATTGACTCACGCCGCTTTGAAAACCAAAACGGTAAATCAAACAAAACGCGGACTTGCCCAAGCGGCCATTGGGTGCAGGCAACACGCAAAGTTAGGGCAGGAAACATGCGAAACATCGATCATTTGGTAGCTGGCCATCATTGGACAGGGGAATCTGAACGCACCGCTGACGTCTACAATCCAGCCCTCGGCAAGCCAATAGCCCAGGTTCGCCTCGCGACCGAGGCAGATATCAATCACGTGGTTCAAACAGCACTTGCAGCCCAACCCAGTTGGGGTCGAACGCCACCTGCCAAGCGCGCTGCCGTGATGTTCGCGTTTCGAGATCTCCTCAACCGCCACGTCGATGAACTCGCCGAGATGCTCTCACAGGAACACGGAAAGACGCTGGCCGATGCCAAAGGCGAGCTCGCCCGCGGCATTGAGGTTGTCGAGTTTGCCTGTGGCATCCCGCAGCTTTTGAAGGGCGAATACAACGAGCAGGTCGCAGCTGACATCGACAGCTTTGCCATCCGTCAGCCCCTCGGAGTTGTTGCCGGCATTACACCGTTTAACTTTCCGGCCATGGTTCCGTTGTGGATGTATCCGGTGTCGATCGCGTGTGGTAACGCCTTCATTCTCAAGCCTTCGGAACGCGACCCGTCTGTGGCTGTTCGGATTGGGGAACTACTTCACGAGGCAGGCCTACCAGAAGGCATCTTCAATGTCGTGAACGGTGACAAGGTCGCCGTCGACAGTCTGCTGGACCATCCTCACATTGATGCCATCAGCTTCGTCGGATCAACAGCCATTGGCGAGTACATCTACACACGTGGCACGGCGAGCGGAAAACGTGTGCAGGCGCTGTGCGGCGCGAAGAACCACCTCGTCGTGATGCCCGATGCCGACATGGAGCAGGTCGCTGATGCGCTCATTGGCTCAGCCTATGGCTCTGCCGGTGAACGTTGCATGGCGGTATCTGTCGCCGTGCCGGTTGGAAAGAAGACGGCCGATAGCCTGGTTGAGATACTGAAGCCACGCGTCGAAAGCCTGAAAGTCGCGCCCTACAATGATCCATCGTCCGAGATGGGTCCGGTCATTACCAAGCAGAGTTATGATCGTATCAACGGCTTGATCGACGAAGGCGTTACCGCTGGCGCGGACTTGGTTGTCGATGGTCGTGGCATGAAACTGCAAGGCTACGAGGATGGTTTCTTCCTCGGAGGCTGCCTATTCGACAACGTCACCACGGACATGTCGATCTATAAGCAGGAGATCTTTGGTCCGGTTCTCTCCGTTGTCCGCACCGAGCAGTACGAAGAAGCGATCGGTATGGTCAATGATCACGAGTACGGCAACGGCGCAGCCATATTCACGCGTGACGGCGATACCGCACGCGACTTTTTCAGCCGCGTTAAGATCGGCATGGTCGGTGTCAATGTTCCGATTCCTGTGCCGGTCGCTTACCACTCATTCGGCGGCTGGAAGCGGTCGCTGTTTGGCGACCACTATGTACACGGAATGGAAGGCGTCCGCTTCAACACGCGCCTTAAGACCATGACGACACGTTGGCCCGGCGGCATCAAGGAAGGCGCTGTCTTCAACTTCCACTCAGGCTCAGACACCAATGCCTAGGGATTAACTGCGCTCTCTTATTGATTGGGCAAGGAAGCGGTAGCTCACAAAACGCGTTTTCTGCGGGAACACCGGATCGAGTTTACTGGCGCTGGCTATCGCTTCCAGTCCAGGAGCAGTTTGACAGACACGCTTTCGGATTTCCAAACCGGCGCTGTCACAAGTTGCACCATATCCACTGGCCTGCGCTTCAACTCGGTTCCCTCAGGATCCAAGAGAACAACGTAACCCGGCGTGTCGCTGGACTGTCCTGGAAAAGCAAAGATTTGCTGCTTGCGATAAACGACGAGCGCATGCCGCTTGTCGGGGCTGTCATAACGGCGATACTCACGCGCTTCGCCCGCAGTCAGGAGTGCCGTAAACATAACGAGGCAGACCAAACCAACTAATGCGCTTCCTAGTATCGACGCCTTCTGCATGACAACCTCCACCTATGGCCTGCGGCTCCAGGCCGTTTTGGTGATCAGCAAGCCAGCCGGGTACTTCGTCAGACGGCTTACTCAACGAGAGCGCACATATGGCACATTGTGTCGCATGCGTCACTAGCTAATTAGCCAATCATCAGATCAACAATTTGAGCAACGTTCGTGACATCTTCCAGGTGATCGACACAGTCTATCAACTGATCGACCTGGCTTGTCGACAATGGTTGTTTTCCAAGTGAGCAATTCGTCCTCAGTTTGGCCAACGCCGCGTCTCTCAGCATTGGTCTATCGGGCGCGCCGTAAACGGCATCCAATGAAACGCTGTGTTCTGACTGGTCTTTGAGCCGGATACTGACGGAGACCGGTGTCAAAGCATTTGGATCGCCACCGTCCTGAACTTCGATCACGGTAGCCTCTGCGAGCGAGCGAATGCGTTTGTCCTGGTAGACTTCAGCGCGAAAGTCATCAAAGCCGATATTGTCTTTGACCAAGACACAAGCTGCCGTGAACGCAGCACACAATCGCGCATAGTTGATTTCCATCTCCGTCTTGAACGGGCGTCCAACCAGATGGTGCACCAACGGCGGCACGAATGCGTGGACACGCTCTATATCATCGGCGGAGAAGCCATGCTGGCGTTTGAGCTCGAGGCAGCCATCGACCACACCATGCGTTGCCCGACCAGACGGAAACGGCTTGTGCGCAACCTCTTCAATGCGCCAGATCTTGCCAAGCGTGGTTGCCAGTTTGGCGGGCTCTCCGGCGGCCTCGAACAGACCAAAATAGCCAAACGGACCTTCGAGCACATTTTGCGGGCCTTCGAAGCCGGCAGCAGCCATATCGCACGCGACAACAGCGTTGCGGGCGTTGAACCCCATCTGCATGGCAAGCAGCATCGACCCCTCTGTATGCGCCTGCATCGTCCCGCAGAGTTGGCCGTAGGCAATCGAAAGGGCATTGATCATTCGGGCTTCGTCGAGCTGCATGAGTTTGCCTACGGCAGCCGCAGCCCCGAACCCGCCAACGGTGCCCGGGCGGAAAAAACGCAATCCCGATTGGGCCGCGACTCCCAGGCAACTCGCAACATCAACGCCCAGGACCACGGCCTCGATCAGCTGCGTTCCAGAAATGCCTCCGACGCGTTCGGCGTGGGCCAATGATGCCGGTAGAACTGCAGAGAGAACGTGTGCCACGGCCTCTTCGTGCACACAGTCAAACTCGCTATTGTGAATTTGATAGGCATTGCATAAAGCGGCCGCAGACGGCGGCAACCTGGTCCCCAGCGACCAGACACGTGCCGTGTCGGACGCCCCGCCGCCCGCATGCAACTGGGCGAGTTCTTGTGCCATTGGTCCGGAACTGCCAACAATCCCGACACCAATTGTATCGAGAATGAGTTTCTTTGCTGCAGATCGTGCCGTTTCCGGCAGATCGTCATAACCGCGCTCCACAACATGCTGTGCGAATGACGCTATAGAATCCATTGCTGCCTCAGCTGTCGAAAGTTAAACGCGGTAAACCCGGGCGGCCGTATCGTGGAACAACGCTGCTCGCTCCGAAGCAGACATGTCGGCAGTCATTCGTTTGAATGAGTTCCACAACACCGTGTAGCTGCAGCTCAGCTTATCAACGGGGAAGTTCGATTCAAACATGCAGCGATCGACGCCGAACTTTTCAATCGCATAATCAAAGTAACGCCGCGTCGCCTCTGCCAGCTCTTCACTGGTCGGGGGTAATGGCCGGTCTTCCCAGTGATAACCATTGATATCCATATTGAGCCCGCCGAGCTTGGCCATGACGTTCGGGCAGCTTGCAAGATCGTCAATCTTGCCTTTCCAATCCTCAAACACCTCGTCGCCCTTGCCGGAGTAATCACCAAGACCAATCGGCCCGCCAAAATGATCAAGAACGATGGTCGTGTCAGGGAATGCGCGCGCTAGGTCAGCTGCTTCTGGTATCTGCTCATGGCAGCACCAAACTTCAAAGCTCAGGTTGCGCGGCCCGAGGTGTTTGAAGCCACGACGGAAATCATCGCGTAACAACAGTGACTGCGGTGGATTGGTGCGATGATTGCGAACGGCTTCGCTGTCATGCCAGAGCGCACCCAGCCGGATGCCGCGAAACCGACCATTCGCAGCTTCAATTTGTGCATCCAGCACGTCGCCCGCTTCATCACCGATTTTGAGGTCAACCGTGCCAATGATTCCGGCACCAATCCTGGTGTTGCCGTACTGACCAGAAGCGGCCATGGCTGCAATTCCGACTACAAATTCAGTCTCTCCGATGGGCCGGTACGCCTCTGGACCATCAGAACGAAACATCGTTCCGCACTCGATGAAGACTGTTGAGACAACGTTGTGTCCTCCGGCGAGGTCTTCGAGCATCTCGTCCAGCATGTAGCGCGGCTGAACGGCCCCAGCTCGCCTGTCCCAAAGGTGGTGATGTGGATCGCAAATGGGCAGATCAGGTTCGAGAGGTTCCTCGATAACACCTTGAAGCCAATCGTGATTGCTCGATCGCGCGACCATAGAAGGTAATCTCCAGCAATGGGATACAACAGGGAAGGGACAGCCATGCTCGCACGGCTTGCAACACTTCTCCAAATCAGACCAAGGATTGTTGCTGGGCAATGCTACGTGCGGTTGAAAGACTTCGCGGACTCACCACGCCGCCAGAAACAAGCGTTGCGCGAATTGCACAACTCTCAATTTTCCAACAGGCAAACCGGATTCAACTGTTTGGAATAGAACGCAGAACGACTAAGTTCAGGGAAATCTTTAAGTGCCTATGTCAAATGGGACATTGCGTAATATGAGTATTTCCGATCATCAGCGCACGACACGTTGGTTCCCACGCGGGTTGCATTGTCTGGTAGGCTGTCTCGCTCTGCTTGCCGCGATACTGGTGTTTGTCACTTCATCATCAACGCCATCACAGGCCCAATGGAGCTCATCATGGGCAGGTAGCAGTCCTCAATATCTTACGGGCGCACAGAGACGGCGGCTTGAACGCCGCAGACGCGCGCGCGCCCGCGCAAGACAGAGGCGCCAGCAACGCCGTGCGCGCTCCAGGCGTAGCAAACAAAAGGCAGTCAAGCGCGTTCGCTTGCCAAAACGGCAAGCAGACGCCGGCCCAATCCAAATTATCGTGTCTCTCGGGCGGCAGAAAATGACGGTCTACGAAGCCGGAAAACCGGTTGGCAAGACACGCGTTTCAACTGGCAAAGACGGCCACGAAACCCCGACCGGCATTTTCAGCATCATTCATAAAAAGCGCCGGCATTTTTCGAATATCTACAACAACGCACCCATGCCGTTCATGCAGCGCCTGACATGGTCCGGCATCGCGCTGCACCAGGGCGTTGTACCAAACTACAGAGCATCCCACGGTTGCATCAGATTGCCGTCTGGCTTTGCCGGTCGCTTGTTCGGATTTACCGAGCGGCGCAGTCATGTCGTCATTGCAAATGGCAATCCTGTTCCGCAAGCCATCGTGCACGATAATTTGTTCCAGCCGTCGCTACAGCCAACGACGGCCACGGAAACCGCCAACTCGAACCAGCTGCGTGTGCGCATGGCGATGAATTCCGCCGGCAGCAGCACCACCAACGATGCTGCACCGGCGACTATCGCCAATGGAACAAAGGCAAACCAAGTTTCGAAAGACACCGATAAAGCGAAGAGCGGCAAGGCACCAAGGCTGCGAGCCTCCATTCACTCCGACCCCGAGCTTCTCGCGCATCGCCAACTGATGTTCGCAACCCGCTCCGATGCACCATTGCGCATTTTGATCACGCGGAAGTCGCAGAGGAAGAGGATCAAGGAAGCCCAGGAGATGCTGCTAGAACTGGGCTACGACGTCGGTGATCCTGACGGCTACATCGGCAAGCAATCGGTCAAGGCCATCAAGGCATTTCAGACCGATAAAGAACTCGCCGTGACCGGTTACCCGAACCAGAAGCTCTACGACGCTCTCTATGCAGCAACGAAGCGCAAGGCAGAGCATAAGGCCTTTATCTACGTCCGGCAGAAGCAGAAAGACATCTACTCGGCGCCGGTTGAACTCGTCTCCCCTGAGAAGCCGCTAGGAACACACCTTTACACACTGATGTCGATCGATGCTGATAGCGGCAAAGCCAGCTGGAACGGTCTCACGGCAAAAGCCCGTGGTCGTCTACCAGGTCAAAAGCGTAAAGCGAGCAAGGACGCCACTCCGGTCGATGCGCAAACCATGGGCCAGGCACTGGACCGCGTCCGCATTCCCGATCACGTGCGTCTGCGCATTGAAGATATGCTGACGCCGGGATCATCGCTCATTATCGCCGACACCGGCCACACGCGCGAAACCGGTATCAACACCGACTTTATCGTGCTGACCAAGTAAGACGTGTGATCGTAGTGCAAGCTGCTGCGGTCAGCCCGACGCGTCAAGGTCATCCATGAAACTGGCTGGTTGGCTCATCCAGGCCGTAATGGGATCTCAATGTGTCGCCTTGGTAATCCGTGCGAAACAAACCACGCTTCTGGAGAAGCGGGATAACCTCTTCAACAAAGGCATCAAGCATCAGCGGCAGTAGAGGCGGCATCACGTTGAAGCCGTCTGCGGCCTTGCTGCGAAACCAATCTTCCATCAGGTCGGCAACCTGCTCGGGCGTACCGGCAAAAGTATGATGACCTCTGGCACCTGCCAATGACGCGAGCAGTTCCCGCAAGGTTGGTTGCTCACGCTTGACGAGGTTGACAATCACTTCAGTCCGGCTGCGCGCGGCTTCAATCTTGTCCGGGTCCGGGAAATCCTCAACAGACAACTTCTTGTCCAAGGGCAGGTGCGAGAAATCATGCCCGCCAAATCTTTGTGACATGCGCTTGCGTCCGACTTCAGGGTCAGCCAGATCACCGAGTTCATTGGCCATGCGTTTGGCCTCCGCTTCAGTCGAGCCAACCAACGGACTTAGGCCCGGCAGGATCAACGCTTGATCTTCACGCCGGCCGCTCGCACGGACACGTGCCTTGAGGTCAGCGTAGAAATCCTGCGCCGTTGTCTTCTCCATCTGTGCAGTGAAAATCGCCTCTGCATATCTGGCCGCAAAGGCGCGACCGGTTTCCGAAGAGCCAGCTTGCACGAGTATCGGACGCCCTTGCGGACTACGCGGCAAATTGAGTGGCCCTGCCACAGCGTAATAGTCACCGGAAAAGTTGACCGGCCGAATGCGATCGCCTTTGGCATAGCGACCAGTTTCTCGATCATCAATAATGGCATCACGCGCCCAACTGTCCCATAAGCCGAGAACAGCCGACATGAACTCTTCCGCACGCTCATAACGTTCCGCGTGACTGAGCTGAGGTGCCTGACCGAAATTGCGCGCAGCCGTTGCCAGCCAGGACGTCACGATGTTCCAGCCTATGCGGCCCTGGCTGATGTGATCGAGCGAGGCAAACTGACGTGCGAGGTTAAAGGGCTCTGTGTAGGTCGTCGATGCTGTCGCGATCAGGCCAATCCTATTGGTGGAAACACCCAGCGCCGAAAGCACGGTGATCGGTTCCAATCCGGTGCGCGGCCCGTTCGCGATGTCTTCACCAAGCGCGAGTTGATCGGCAAGAAAGATCGAATCGAAGAGACCACGTTCGGCCTTTTGAGCCACATCCTGATAGTACGAAATATCAAACACGGATTTGGGCGACGACCCGGGATGACGCCACGAGGCCTCATGGTGTCCACGGCTGTGAATGAACAGATTGAGATGCATTTGCCCAGTCATGTTGCCCCCAGTGGCTGCCCCCGGTGTTTGCACAGGTCGCACTCAGCGTAGAAACTCATAAGCACTGTGGCAATCAGGCCCGCGATCGATCCGGAAGTATTTCGATAGCGAAATCAAAGCATATCCACAAAGCGAGCAATCAGCCTCGATCGCAAGGAGAGATCAAAGTCTCACCCCGCTCTGCAGCCGCTGCGGCAATCTCGGCCCCCAACTGCCCCCTCACTCAACTGTAAATGCTGCTTTCCGGCTCGACCTTGTCTTCCGTCCGTGGCAAGAGTGACGGCAGCCAAAAAGAAACAAACTGCTCCCGCTGTTACAGGCCTTTCCTATGAAAACAGACTCACCGCGCACAATCCGCCTGAAGGATTACCGACCTTCCGACTATCTGATCGACAACGTCGATCTTGATTTCAAGTTGGACCCTTCAGAGACACTTGTCGCGTCGCGCTTGAAGATGCGGCCGAACCCAGCGGTCAAGTCACCGGCAAAGTCTCTGAGACTCGACGGTGAGAACCTGGAACTCGTCTCGGTGACTTTGGATGGCAAGACACTGAGCGAGGACCATTACACGGTCAGCTCGGACGCTTTGCGCATTCATGCCGTTCCGTCGAAGCCGTTCCGCCTCGACATCAAGAACAAGGTAAACCCTGAAGCCAATACCGCCTTGAGCGGCCTTTACCGGACCAAAGGCATCTACTGCACGCAGTGCGAAGCGGAAGGCTTTCGCCGGATCACTTATTTCCTAGATCGCCCTGATGTACTCGCAACATACCGGACCCGCGTTGAGGCTGACATCAACGAGGCAGGCACATTGCTGTCGAACGGTAATCTCCACGAGAAGGGAACATTAGACGGCGGCAAGCGTCACTATCGCGTCTGGAAAGACCCGCACCCCAAACCGAGCTACCTCTTCGCGTTGGTCGGCGGCAACTTGCGATCGAGCGCCTCTAGTTTCACCACCGCATCTGGCAAAAAAGTTGACCTCACGATTTACGTCGAACCAGGAAAAGAAGATCGCTGCGACTGGGCAATGGACTCGCTCAAGCGATCAATGATCTGGGATGAAGAGCGCTTTGGTCTTGAGTATGATCTGGACGTCTTCAACATCGTTGCGGTGTCTGACTTCAACATGGGTGCCATGGAGAACAAGGGTCTCAACGTTTTCAATGATCGCTTGATCCTGGCTTCTCCTGATACTGCGACCGACACCATTTACGAGGCGATTGAGTCTGTCGTTGCACACGAGTACTTCCACAACTGGACCGGCAACCGCATCACCTGTCGCGATTGGTTCCAGCTGTGTTTGAAGGAAGGCCTAACTGTCTTCCGAGATCAGGAATTCACAGCAGATGAGCGCGATCCGACAGTCGAGCGGATCAACAGCGTTCGCAAGCTGCGCTCTCACCAGTTTCCTGAAGACGGTGGTCCGATGGCCCATCCGGTCAGGCCATCGAGCTATATCGAGATCAACAACTTCTACACCGCTACGGTTTACGAAAAAGGTGCTGAACTGGTTCGCATGATCCAGTCCATCTGCGGCCGTGACGGCTTCCGCAAGGGTATGGACCTGTACTTCGATCGTCACGATGGCGAAGCTGCCACGGTCGAAGATTTCATTACCTGTTTCGAAGACGCGAACGACCTTTCCCTGAAGCAATTTTCAATCTGGTATCAGCAGGCCGGTACGCCGGAATTGGTTTGCAAGTTCGACTACGACGCCAAGAAGCAAGCAGCCGAACTCACCGTTGATCAAGTACTGCCAACGACGCCCGGTGAATCAAAAAAGAAACCGCTGCACATTCCACTGAAGTTGGGTCTCATTGGCTCTGACGGAACGGATATGCCAATCGTCAAGTCCGG
This sequence comes from Hyphomicrobiaceae bacterium, assembly GCA_965247245.1. Classification (GTDB taxonomy): domain Bacteria; phylum Pseudomonadota; class Alphaproteobacteria; order Rhizobiales; family Hyphomicrobiaceae; genus Tectiglobus. The sequence goes on from CBDFGV010000003.1 coordinate 2,095,238, forward strand.
TGAAGGTGAGGTTTCCGATAGCATTCTCCACGTTACACGGCGTAGCCAGAAGTTCCGACTGAGCAACCTTCCAGAACGACCTGTCGTTTCCTACCTGCGAGGCTTCTCCGCCCCGGTCAACCTCACCGTTGATCAATCGGACCGTGACCTTGAATTCCGGATGGCGCATGACTCAGATCTGTTTGCCCGCTGGCAGGCCACCAACGATTTTGCAACACGCATCCTGATACAGCTTGCAAAAGCAAAAGAGCCAGCCAAACACCTGCAGCGCATGAAGACCTATGCCAGGGCGCTCGAAAACTCACTCAACGACACAAGCCTCGACCAGGCCTACCGTGCCGAGTTGCTCAAGCTTCCAACCGAGGCTGACATTGCTCGCGACATTGCACGCAATGTCGACCCCGACGCTATCTACACGGCAAGATCCTTGTTCTCGAAAACAATCGGCAGAACCATCGGCAAGACTCTGGAAGCCACGTTTGAAGATACGGCAAGCAACGGTCCCTTCTCACCCGACGCCGCCAGCGCCGGACGCCGCGCCTTACGCAACCTGGCGCTGACATTGCTGACGGCACGCGGCACGAAGAATGACAAGGCGCGTCTTCAGGCTCAATTTGAAAACGCCACAAACATGACGGAGGAAGCACACGCGCTTTATCTGATTTCAGCTAACGGCGGCGCGACCCGACAGGCTGCCTTCGATGCGTTCTTCGACAAGTGGCACCATGATCATCTCGTCATCAACACGTGGTTTGCCGCCCAAGCAATGATCCCTGCCAAGTCGGTCGCCTCACGCATTCGCAAACTGCTGCGTCATCCGAATTTCTCCTTAACAACGCCGAACAATATCTGGGCTTTGCTCGGCACATTCGCGATGCACAACGTCCGCGAATTCAATCGTGCCGATGGGTCGGGATACAATCTCATTGCCAAACAGGTTCTGGCTCTCGACAAGATCAATCCGCAAGTCGCAGCACGGCTCCTGAACGTCTTCCGGTCCTGGCCTGTGATGGAACCCGGACGCCGCAAACACGCCAAGCTCGCACTCTCAAACATCGCACATACATCGAACATATCGCGCGATGTATATGAAATTGCTTCAAAAATGCTCGACGACTAAAAGCGCAAAAATTGCAACCCAGAGCCACTTTCCACTCGACAATACGCGTGCGAATCAGTTGAATTAGCAGTGTGGATCGCTGGCGGGGATGCGATTCGCCCAATGTCAACTCTGGGAAAATGAGGCAAGAAATGTCGCGCGCGGCTGTCGTCGACGCACGTGGGGAACGTGCGCCTAGTTTAAAGAGTGATGCGGAAGACGACGGTGCGGTCCAAGCATTGGCGGAACTCTCTCGGCAAATTGCCCATGATGTACGCACACCTCTAAATGCGTTGCTGGGCTTCTCTAGCATGCTCTCACAGGAACTGTTCGGCCCGATAGGCAACGAGCGTTACCGTGAATATGCAGACCATATTGCCAGCAGTGCACATCAAACTGTCCAAGCCGCGGAACGAACACTTGCGCTGGCAGCTTTGACACCACAATTCCCGACACGATCTCCAAAGAGCTTCTACAATCTCGAGTCATTGGTGCGTGAAGCTATCTCAGAGGCAGGTGGAGACCTGCCACCAGGAACCAGTTACCAGATCTGCCAGAACCTTGAAGTGTGGATCGACCAGAAGACGTTTCACCAGGCAATGTGCCATATCCTGACCGGCGCCCGGCATCTCGGTGTCGCGGACCTTAGGTTCGTTACGAATACCGAACGGCCATTTGTCGGTATGGAGATCAGGGTCACGAGTGCACAGGTTGATGACACCACATCAACATCATCTGTACGAGCCTGTTGCCACGGCAATGCACGCATCCAGTTTCTGTTTGCCCAGACACTACTGCGGCTTTCCGGTGCGCTAGTTCAATTCGGAGAAACCTCGGCCACAAGCTGGCAGTTCCTAATACAATTGGAAGCTTCCGCCCAGGAATCGTTTGCGATGAGGTAACTCTGCGATCAACAGAACCTTCCAGCCGAATGACAAAAGTTAGGGTTTTTCACCCATACTTTCGAGTGCAGTGCCAAGCTCGACAGCCCGGACAGCCGTCGCCTTCAGAAGACATCCGGCGGCCAACGGCCCGGCCATTGTTCCTCCTTCAAACAGGATATAGGGCATCTCGCATTTCGCTTTGCGCCAACTGATCCAGGATCGTTGGATCTGCCTGAGTTTCTTCGCACCGTTTTCAGACACGGCTTTTCTGAGCCGCTTGTAGCGGCTGTTCAATAGCTCATCCCAGACCACAATCTCGCGGGCATTGCAGAGCCGTTGTCCCAGCGTCGTGTGACCTGATGGCTTCTCCATACACGCATCCACCATTGAGAAGATGCACGCTTCTTCCGACTTCTCCGCGCGGCGTTTGTTCTTGAGACACTGCAGCAGCTTTGCCCTCTCCTGCGCCGTCGGTTTCTCACGGTCCTCTGCCTGAGCAGCCCAAGGCGCAACAACCGCAGTCAAAAAGAACGAAAAGGCGCAAAACACGAGGCGTAACATTGAGAGCTCCAACAGTAGATCGGCAACGTGCGTCAACTTTGGAGCCATCGAAACAGCTAGATCAAGCTTTAGTTTGCTTCGTTCCTGTCTCGTCGATGCCAGCGCCGCCAGCGTTTGCGGTGCTTGCGCCTCCATTCAAGGAATAGGGCCCGCTCCTCGGCGGTCATCAGCTCAGCAATCTCCGGAAACATCCCGAACTGAGCGCCCCGAAGCCGGGCACGCGCCTCATGCAGCTTGCGGTTCGCCTCTGCAAACGAGGCCTTATCAAACGGCTGCTTGATCAGGAGCTCTTCGGCCTCCTGCCGGGCAACACGAATGTCTTCCCGAAAGCCTTTAAACTCCGGTCGACGTTCTCGAAACTTTCTCTTGAACATTTCCCGGCGCTCTTTCGGCAGTCGCCAGAGAAACGCACCAAAGTGCCTTGGAGCACCGCGATCACGGTAAGCCTTACCCGCTTTGTGATGCCAAAGTGCACCAACAGCGAAACCGACGACGAGCAGATTGATCGCTACGGAAACAAGAAAACCGATCCACAACCACCTGGGCGCCCGACGCCTTTTGACCACCGGCGCATTGTTCGTCTCCGAACTCATAGATAGTCCTCTTCCACCGGCCCAAGGCCATCTTCGAGTTGCAAGGTCTCTGTTGAAACGCTCAACCCGGCAATGTCACCCAACTCAGTTGTTGCTGTTTCCAGAAAGCCGTTTGCACCCAGCATCACCCCGATCACCAATGATGCAGCTAAAGCAGCCACACTCATCCAACCGGCAGATGAGACAACCTCATCATCATTGGCTGCGTCCAGAGCAGTGTTGCCTCGGCGTCGGCTCGCAAAATCGATGACGTTGTCGGCTTCAACATGCGTCTCTTGCTCGGCCGGTAAGGCCGAAGATGCATCATCTTGAACGATGGAAGCGAAGATCCGGTCAGCAAGGCCGTCTTCTCCTGGCTGCTCGCTGCCGGCACCAACACTGGCATGGCTCAGCAACTTATCCAGGCGTTGGCCTTCGCGGACAATCGCCTGTGCCTCCGGTTCGGCATCGACAAAACCGCTGAGGGCGCGCTGATCGTCGCTCGGCCACCGCGTTGCATCGCCACCATAGGCCTCCACAACGGTCCGTAACCGCTCTAGCTGACCTTCGTATTCGCCTTGCCTAGTCATCGTTCCGTCTCACAGATCCAAATCACTGTTACGCTTCTGCAACAAGTAGTTCACGCCAATCGTCTTTCAGCATACCCCTGAGGCCCCGTCTCGCTCGCGAAAGTAGTGACTCAAGAGCTTCCTCACTCACGTCCATGGCGCCCGCAACCTCCCGCTGGCTCATGCCTTCATAATGAAACAACACCAGCGCTGCGCGTTGTCGTTCAGGGAGGCGAGATAGCGCCTCATTCAACCTCGCAGCCAAGTCTTGCCCTTCCAGCACCGTTGCCTGCTCGGGCTCGACAATTTCCTCCGGCACTTCATCGGTCACATCAAGCCGCTTACTTGATCTAAGTCTGTCGATCGCAAGATTGGATGCGACGCGACGCAGCCATGGACCGACACCATTGGGCCCAATCTCCAACGTCGTAGCTGAGCGCCACAATCTCAAGAACGCCTCTTGCGCAATATCTTCGGCTTCGGCTTCATCGTGCAGCAGTCGCAAAACGCTTCGGCGCACAGACACGGCATACCGGTCAACAAGAACACGGAAAGCCGAGGCGTCGCCCGCCCCGGCCGCAAGGACCAAATCTGCCTCATCATCCGCCATTTGCCCCGTCCTAATGACGGACTGCATTTGCCGTCCGCCATCAGTTTTCAAAGCTGGGATTCCCATCGCATAGAAGCTTTGCTGAATCTAGCCCGACTTACAGGCGACGCTCAGGGTTCTCACCGCCGCGTTCACCTCGATGTTCACCGCGTCGCGATGGACGATCGTCGTGCCTTGGACCATGCCCGCGATGTTCACCACGCCATTCCTTCCAACGCTTCGACTTACGCATACGACGGCCTGGCAATTCATCGCGACTAAGTTCACCATCGTTGTTGAAGTCGAGACGTGCAAAACGCTCATCACGAAACTTGCTGAACTGTTCCAACGTGACTTTGCCTTGCGCATCGCCACCGTAACGATGCATAAACCTCCTCACGCGATAATCGACAACTTCTGATCGCAGTCCCTGCAGGTCAGATTTTTCGACTACCTGATCGTTGTTTCGATCAAACCGGTCGAACCGCTTAAACGCTGCAACTTTGGCTTCGTCAAACGTGATGATGTTATCACCATTCGTATCGGCACCGCGCAGGAACCGCATAAAGCGCGCACCACGTCGTCCTCTTCGACGCATCTCACCGCTGCCGCTTAGCACACCGCGATCCCGCATCATCGGCGGTAGATCAGCATCCGTAATCTTGCCATCTCGATCGAGATCAGCACGACCGAATATCTCGGTTACGCGCGTTTCGAATTCATCACGTGTGACTTTGCCGTCCTTGTCGACATCGAACCGGCGCATCATACGCTGCGCGCCCCGCCGCGGTCGCCATCGCCGCTGACGCTTCTCCATCCGACGCTCGATCATCGCTTTGGCCTCGTCACCATCGACAGTGCCATCACTGTTGGCGTCGATGCGCGCGAACCGCGAACGCGTCCGTGCATCGTAGTCGTCTTTGGAAACCGGTCCGCGTCCGAACCAACGCCGCCATCCGCGGTGTCCCTCGCCGTGGTAACCACCTTCTCCATGATGCCATCCGTGGCTGTGGTGGCCGCGATAGCCGTGCGCGGCAACTGCCGTCAAACCAGCCCCAGTGGCCAGTACGCCTGCAATTATCCAGAATCTTCTACTGGGCATGTCTAACTCCTTAATGCCGTCGGGACCGTAGCGACCCAATCATCATATGAACGGCTGGCGTTGTCGCTTTCCGTCGGCAAAGAGAGAAAAAAATCACTTTATGATCTCGTGAAAGATCGCCTGGTTTTGGATTAAATCCTGCCGCAATCGGTCTTCCAGCCGGTCAAACGTGACCTCTCCGCCAATCTTGGTGAGCAGGTCCTTCAGACCACCGGGAGCTGTCTCCGGATCAAACGGTCCGGCGAAGCACAGGCGGGTGATTTGTTCCATGGCCTGGATCAAGCGCAGCGATGACTGCAGCTGCTCGGCGTGTCCACTATTAATGTGGCCGGCGAGCCGGAGGCGTTGAAGCGCCTGGAAGGTGTTCTGATCTAAAACCTCGGAATCAGCATCCGCACACACAAGTTGCAGATACTGACTGATGAATTCGATATCAACCAACCCGCCGCGAACCTGTTTCAAATCCCAGATATTCTCGGTGCCCTTCTCCTTTTCGATGCGCTCACGCATCTCAAGAACATCTGCAGTTATCTTGCTTCGGTCCCTGGCAACGACGAGAGAGGCACGGATCGCATCCTCGATCTGCTGACGCAGTTGAGGCGGCCCTGAGATCACACGCGCACGCGTCAGCGCCATATGCTCCCACGTCCACGCTTGCTCGCGCTGATAGTCGACAAAACTCGCCAGGCGTGTTGCCACCGGCCCCATCTGTCCTGATGGCCGAAGCCGGAGATCCACTTCGTACAACTGCCCCTTGCTCGTTGGTGATGACAAAGCGCTGATTAACCGCTGCGTGAACCGGGCATAATATTGGCTGGGTGCCAGTTGCCGCTCGCCATCGGACGCCTGGCAGTTCGGATCGAAGTCATAAACGGTTATGAGATCAAGATCCGACGCCGCCGTCATCTCCCGCCCGCCAAGCTTTCCCATGGCGAGCACCGCTACGCGGCCGTCGTCGACATGTCCGTGGCGGGCCGAGAAGTCCTCCTCAACAGCAGTCTGCAATCGACGGACCAGTTCTTCGGCAAGCAAGGCGTAAGTGTCGCCGGCACGCTCAGCATCAATCACACCCGACAGGATGCGCACGCCAACCAGAAAGCTCTGCTCGCCACCGATCTCACGCGCGATATCGAGCACCTCTTCGTAACTCGTGGCTTTGTCAAAAGCCTCAGTTAGAATCTCAGAGATCTCGTCGTTGCTCGCCACATTGCCGATAATCCTGGGATCGAGAACAGCGTCAAAGACACGGCTCCTCTTACTCAGGATATCGGCGAGACGCGGTGCACTACCGACAATGTTGGCCAACAAGCGCATCAGATCCGGATTGGCCTTTAGCAATGCGAAGAGCTGAATGCCCGCCGGGAGTTGCGCCAGAAACCGCTCAAACCCAACCAACGCAGCGTCCGGATCGACCGTATCGGCAAGAGCTTCAATCAGAACGGGCTGCACATCCGTCAAACGCTCACGAGATTTCTCTGACCGCACGGCTGCAAAGCGACCTCGATGCCAACTTCGGATCGACGCGATCACCTGGTTCGGACGATTGTAGCCCATCTGCTGTAACGCAGCGACGGTGTCAGGGTCGTCGTCCTCCCCCGTAAAGACAAGATTGGCACGATCAGAACTAAGTTGTGGGATGTCTTCGAACAGGGCCGAATAGTGCTGCTGGACGATCTCCAGGCGCGCGCGCACGGCAGCTTCCATTTCACTGATCTCGGCAAATCCCGAGAACCGTGCCAGTTGCAGCAGCTGAGCGTTGTCGGATGGCAATTGATGGGTCTGCTGGTCAGCCGTCATTTGGATCCGATGTTCCAGCCAACGCAGAAACCGGTACGCTTCTTCAAGATCGTCGCGCGTTCCGGCTTCGATCCACCCTCGCTCAACCAGCAAATCCAGCGCTTCAAGTGTCCGTGGTGTTCGTAACTCCGGTTGCCGCCCACCGGCAATCAATTGCTGTGTTTGAACGAAGAACTCAATCTCGCGAATGCCGCCACGACCAACCTTGATGTTGTGCCCGGCCACAGCAATCTCACCGAAGCCACGATGGACATGGATCTGCCGCTTCATCGCATGAACATCAGCGATTGCTGCATAGTCGAGATACTTTCGCCAGACGAACGCTGAGAGTTCTCCGAGCAACGACTGGCCAGCTTCGATGTCACCGGCGATCGGGCGCGCTTTGATCATCGCGGCACGTTCCCAGTTCTGCCCGAAGCTCTCGTAGTAGTGCAACGCTGAATCAACTGAAATGGCCACCTGTGTTGCACCGGGGTCCGGGCGCAAACGCAGATCCGTTCGAAAGACGTAACCATCTCTCGTCTGCTCGTTCATGCATTTGACGAGTTTGCGCGTCAGCTTGACGAAAAAGCCTTGCGCCTCCGTCGGGTCGGCCAGTCGTGATTTAGCAGGGTCATAGAAAACGATCAGATCGATATCGCTGGAATAATTCAGCTCGAAGGCGCCGTGCTTACCCATTGCCAGTACGATGTAGCCGGATGTCTTCGCTGGATCAGAACTGTTTGGATCTTGCCAGTCGCCTTTCCTTTGCGCCTCGCGGAATAGAAACGAAACAGCTTGCGCGGTTGCAGCATCCGCCACCCGTGTCAGCGCATCGGTAACAGTCATAATCGGCCATATGCCGCCGAGGTCACACAGTGCAATCAACAGCGCGGCTTCACTTTTGAAGTTCCGCAACTCTACCATCAGCTCGGCCATGGTTTCGGCGCCAAGCGAGCTCTGGCCAAGCTCGTCGATCAGTGTCGTCAGTCTGAGTTCCGGATCGCATCGCAAGAGATTGATAAAGCGCTCGGGACTCTGTCGGATGAGACCACTGAGGTAGGGCGACCCGGCAAATACGCCAGCAACAAGCTTGCCGACTTGCGGCAATGCGAGGATGGCCAGATCCTGCTGGTTCAACTTCGCCTGTCGAATGTCAGACAGCAGCGGACAGCTATCCGGTTCATCAGCACCAACAGGAAAAGCAACAAGCCGGGATACAAGTCCATCGGGAGCCGAAGGCATTCAGAAATTCTCCCTTGCAGTTCAGACAATCGCCCTAAAAACTCAATCTATGCAATTAGACGCGATTTAGTTCGGCAAATCCAGGTGCACCAACAATCCAGGGGCATTATCGGCTAGTTCGATTGTTCCACCATGGACGTGGGCAACTGCACCAACAAGACTGAGGCCGAGACCAGTCCCGGGCAATGATCGGCTCTCATCAAGCCGACCAAAGCGGCGCAAAGCATGTTCCCGGTCATTCGGCGCGATGCCTGAGCCCCGATCACCGACGCTCAAGCGCACACCGGCCTCGGTACGAGAAATGCGGACCTCAATCTCGGACGGCCGAACCGAAGCACCACATGCGGACTTGGCGCCGCCATACTTCAGCGCATTCTCGATGAGATTGGTCAGAGCCTGCCCGATCAGTTGCCGGTTCGCTGAGATGATAACTTTATCGTCTCCAAGGCAGCGGATCGTAGCGCCGCTCTCCTCGGCAACCGGCTCGTAGAACTCAACCAGATCCTGTGCCAGCTGTGCGACGTCGAACTCGACTTTGTTCTTGTCGACTGCGCCGGCTTCTAGGCGGGCAACCTGAAGCAAGGAATTAAACACTCTGATCAGCTGGTCTGCTTCGTCGAGGATCTCAGCAAGGCTAGTTTTGTAAGCTTCAGCTGAGCGTTCCTGCGCCAAGGCTTCTTCAGCTCTATTGCGCAGACGGTTAAGAGGCGTCTTTAGATCATGCGCAATGTTGTCGGAGACTTCTCGGAACCCCGCCATCAATTGTTCAATTCTGGCCAGCATATCGTTGAGGTTGCCGGCAAGATCATCAAGCTCGTCCTGCGTCCCGGCAAGTTCGATACGTTGCGAGAGATCGCCAGACATGATCGTCTGGCTCGTTCGCATCATCCCGCGTATGCGTGCCAGGACAAGCTGACTGAGACCAAGTCCAACGGCAATACTCACCGCAAGGACCAGCGCTGCTCCGACAAACAACCACCAGCCAACGTTGTCGCCAAGGCTGCGAAGAACATCCGCCCGTTGAGCAACGAGGAGTTGACGGCCATCTTTCAGCGACACGCCCACACCGACAGCAAGCTCATCTCTGCCGTCCCCGGCCGCATATCGAAATACCTGTGCCGCGCCGCTCAGATCAACTTCAGCCGGCCAACGACGCAGGTTCCCAGCCTCTATCGGGCCAGGCTGGTTACGTGCAAGCGCGTATAGCCAAGTTTGATCCGATCGTGCTGCATCTCGCAGGCGGAACTGCAAATGTTCGGAGAGCCGCCGATTGTTGAGTGTCGACAAGTAACGCGCCTCGGCCACCACGCTGGTTGCGAGTTTTCGCGTCATCAAGGCATTGATCTGCCAATAGACCGCTGCCAATCCAATCAGGCTGATCAAAGTGAACAGCGCAGCAACGATTGCGGTCAATCGAAAGGCAGTTGTTCGCCACCAGGCTCGCGCGAGATTAGTTCGTAGTGCCGTCATCGATCATATAGCCACGGCCGCGGATTGTTTGCAGCAGCGGCTTCTCAAAGTCCTTGTCGATCTTGCTGCGCAGACGAGATATGTGGACATCGATGACATTGGTTTGTGGATCGAAGTGATAGTCCCACACTCCTTCAAGCAGCATCGTGCGCGTTACGACCTGGCCCGCGTATCGCATGAGATACTCAAGCAATCGAAACTCGCGCGGTTGCAACAAGATCGCCTGACCGTCGCGCGTCACCTTGTTGGAAAGCCGATCAAGAACCAGACCACCAATCTCATAGCGGGTTTTGACATCTTCCGGTTGTGCCCGGCGCACGAGCACTTCGATCCGTGCCAGTAGTTCCGAAAACGCAAAGGGTTTGGTCAGGTAGTCGTCGCCGCCAGCCTTCAATCCTTTGACCCGGTCGTCGACGCTGCCGAGCGCCGACAGGATCAAAGCCGGCGTCTGGACATTGTCTTCCCGCAACTTCTGAATCAAGCTGAGGCCATCAAGTTTCGGCAACATGCGATCAACAATCATAACGTCATAAATGCCGTCGCGGGCCAACAGCAGTCCGGCCTCACCGTCTGCGGCACGATCTGCGGAGTGTCCGGATTCCTCAAGCGCCTTCTTGATGTAATCCGCCGCCTCGTTTTCATCCTCAATTATGAGCACGCGCATGACTGGCCCGTTTCATCGTGTCAGAGGGTTCGCTAGTAAGAAGTCGAAGAGAACCACATTGGTTCCTCTAGCATGTTCGGTCCCACCAAACAAAGTAAGCGGCTACGGCCGCTTACTCGTTATCCTAAACATAGAGTCGCTTACGATTACCAATCAGAGTTAGCCTTTCGACTTCAGCTGGATCGCAACGAACCGGCGCGTATCACCACGCTTTAGGGTCACCAGGACGGCCTTGCGACCAAGCTTTTTCGCTTCCTGCACGACCTTGTCAACGTCAGCAGGCTTGGCCACGTTCTGGCTGTTCACAGCGACGATGATATCACCCTTCTGCAGACCCTTCTCGGCTGCATCAGAATTGTCTTCGACGCTGTCGATAGCGACACCTTTTTCCTTACTCGGAGCAGCGACCAGTCCCAGACCGAGGTCCTTCAGTGCTGTCGGCTTGGCTTTCTTCTTCGGAGCTTCTGGCTTCGCTTCAGCCTGCTTCTGAGCACCAGGGAACGTTCCAAGCTTGACCTTGATGTCCGCATCACCAGACGCCCGACGTACCTTCACGTTGACTGTTGAGCCCGGATTGAACGCTGCAATCTTGCGAGCAAGATCACGGCTATCTTCGATCTTCTGACCTTCCACGGTCAGGATCGCATCACCGGCCTGGAAGCCTGCCTTCTCAGCTGGACCACCAGCTGTGACCTCGTTGATCAACGCACCCTGCGGTCCTGAAAGGCCGAGGCTTGCCGCCATGTCCTCAGTCACGCTCTGGATCTTGACACCCAGCCAACCGCGGCTGACGCTGCCCGACTTCTTCAGCTGCTCGATGACCTCGACCGCTGTCGCTGCTGGCACTGCGAATGCAATACCGACATTGCCACCAGACGGGCTGTAAATCGCGGTGTTCACGCCAATCACGTCACCACCCAGGTTGAACGTCGGGCCACCAGAGTTACCACGGTTAACGGCCGCATCGATTTGAATGAAGTCGTAAGGTCCAGAGCCGATATTACGGCCATGAGCAGAAACAATACCGGCCGTCACCGTACCACCGAGTCCAAATGGGTTACCAACGGCAACGACCCAGTCACCAACACGGCTCTTCTTGTTCGCGAACTTGACGTACTTGAACTTCTTGTCCGACTGGATCTTGAGCAGTGCCAGGTCGGTCCGTGGATCTGCGCCAACGAGTTTGGCGTCATACTTTGTCTTCTCGTCGAATACGACGGTGATCTGGCTGCCACCACGGATCACGTGGTTGTTGGTGACAACAAAGCCATCCTCAGAAATAACAAAGCCGGAACCCTGCGCACGTGCACGGCGCTGTGGCTGGCGTCGCTGCGGTGCATTATTGCCGAAGCCGCGCGGCATGTTTTTGAAAAACTCGTTAAGAGGATGATCTCCCGGCAAATCGGGAAATGGCGTCCGACCCTCTCTACGTGGCCGCTGATTGCGTTGCGAAGGCTGACGACTGGCCAGACGGCGTGCACTGCTCGATACCCGAATGCTCACCACCGCAGGCTTAACCGCCTCCACAATATCGGCGAATGACGCTGGTGCGCCGCCCGGTCCGGTGATTGCTTGCGATTGCGAAAACGCTGGAGTAGCCGGCATTACCGCGTATGCGGCCAAAATGCCTGCCCCGGCGAGCGCAAGTGTTCGTGACATTCATTGAACCTTTCTGAACGATTGGATTGTGCTATTCAGTGGGTACCGGTTTAAGGGGGACAAGCTTACGTGTGTCTTTCTATCGGATTACAAATCTGTAATGTTTGGCCAGACACGAAGAAAACTGGATCGACATACGCATGAAGGGGCTTGCATCGACCATTGTTCGGCACCTGCGGGTTGTGCTGCAGTCGATCCCTGTCATCTTGATTTTCGCGTTCGCAGCAGACGCAGCCTCGCTTTCCAGCATTCAGCTTCCAGGATTGGCAGAAGCCGATAAAGCAAATGAAAACAGTGGTTACGTTCAAAAAGTAGCGGTGTTTGGCCAGGACAACCGAGCTCAACTACCGCGCCAACTCCGCTCACTGAGAAAATCAATCGGGTTGGTTTACAACAATCGGGCCCGCAGCGTTTGTACCGGCTTTTGCGTCGCTGATCAGACGATCGCGACCGCGGCACACTGCCTGTTCAGAACTGCAGGCGAGCGCCGCCCCAAGCTATCCGAGTTCCGATTCGTCCTTCGTGCGATGCCAAGGTGGCCATCCAGCCGAATCGCTGGCTATCCGATCCGCTCTCCGGAACAGTTTGTGATCGCCGGCAGCCGCAAACTGAAGGTCGAACCACCGATTGACGCGACAAAGGACTGGGCGCTGATGCGCTTGTCTCGCCCGTTGTGCCGCGGCGCTACGCTGCCGGTAACGCCCCGCTCATCCAGCGAGTTAACCAAAGCGGCTGATCGCAAGGCTCTTTTGCAGGTCTCCTTTCACCACGACTACGCAAACTGGAGGCTGGCTCACGGCGCCCCTTGCGGCCTGGAACCTGTCAAAAAGTACAATAAGAACAAGCGGATCGATCGTGACTTCACAGCACCCGGTGATCTGATCCTTCATCGCTGCGATACCGGCGGTGCATCATCCGGCTCACCACTGCTGCTCGAAGGCCAGGACGGCTCATTGAGCGTCGTGGCGATCAATGTTGGGACCTACGTCCAGACCAGAATGCTGGTTGAAAAAGGTAAGGTGGTCCGACGCTTCAAATCCGACGCCATTGCGAATACGGCGGTATCCGCCCGCGTGTTCGCAGATCTCATTACACCGTTTACCGAAGCAGATCTGCTGTTCGACGCACCGGATATAAGGCAACTCCAGACACTGCTGAGCAATCGCGGACTTTATAGCGAGAAGGTTGATGGTTCGTTTGGCCCGGCCACGCGGGAAGCAATCCAGGCCTTTCAAGGCAACATCGGCGATGAGTTAGCCGGTCTGCCAACGCGTCGACTGCTCAAGGAACTACAGACGCTTGGAGCGAAAAACTCTCCGGCCAATGCCAAAACGCGCCGTCAGAGCAGTCAGCACTTGTCGCGTGGCCGTCTGAAAGAAAAGATCAAGCCAGCACAATAGGCCGCTTCAAGCCAGCGCGTCGATCGCGTCGATACACAGGTGTTCTTAGGAATTATCTTTGTCGTCGCCGAGCAGTTTCGCAAGACGCGCCTGCTCTTCCGGACTAAGCGACTGCGCCTTGGCTGGAGCCACCATACCCCGTCCGCGCATTGATACGCGACGCGCCAGGAATATCGCACCACCGAGCAGCAGCAGCGGCGCCAACCAAAGCAACAACGTGTGCAAGCCGAAAGGTGGCCTCAGCAGCACGAACTCACCGTAACGCGCGACGATAAAATCGAGAACCTGCTTGTCGCTATCGCCAGCGGTCAACCGCTCACGAACCAGCAACCGTAAATCGCGCGCCAATGGCGCATTCGAGTCATCGATCGACTGGTTTTGGCAAACCAAGCAGCGCAATTCAGCTGAGAGACTCCTGGCGCGTTGCTCGAGGGCCGGGTCTTTGAGAATTTCATCGGGCTCGACAGCGCGCACCACGTTGAACTGCGCCACTAGCATAAGCGCAGACAGCACAGCCAAGACGACCCACCAACCCGAATGCCAACGTCGTGTCATGCCGGCGACGCTCCGCTGGGCTGCGGAACCACCTTCGCCCGCTTCGGCGCACCCACGCGCAAACGGCGGTCGCTCAACGACAATGCCCCACCAAAGAACATGATCAAGGCGCCAATCCAGATCAGACGGACAAGTGGATTGAAGTAGAGCCGGATGGCAAAGCCGCCATCCTTTTGTGGGTCGCCGAGGACAGCATACAAGTCACCGCCAAGCGCCACATGAATGCCGGCCTCCGTCGTTGTTTGCCGCGGAGCCGTATAGGTGCGTTTGCTCGGTGCAAGCTCGGCAATACGTGTCTCACCGCGATAGACCTCAAACCGCCCAACCTCTTCCTGGTAGTTCGGACCGGGCGCCGGCTTCACGCCTTTGAACACGAGGCTGTAACCGGCGATCTCGGCGCGGTCGTTGGCTTTCATCACCAGAACGTTTTCACTGCGGTAGGCCGACGTACCGACAATGCCAAGCACCATCACGCCAACACCGAAATGGGCAACCGCAGTACCAAACACGGAACGAGGCAAACCAATCAACCGGCTCCAGCTGTCCTGCCAGGGGATCTGCCCCAGTTTTATGCGGAAGCAAATCTCGTAGATCGCCCCCAACATGACCCAGAACGCAAGTGCAGCGCCAAAGGGCGCTAACCAAGGGCCGCGATAGAAGATTGAGAAGATCCCGACGCCAAGTACCAATCCCGCGATCGCACACATCATCAAGCGCTGGCTGGCTGCAACCAGATCGCCGCGCTTCCAGGCGAGAAACGGACCAAACGGAAGTGCCAGCAGCAGTGGCACCATCAACAGACCGAATGTCAGGTCGAAGTACGGTTCGCCGACAGAAATCTTATCACCGGTTAATGACTCAAGCGCCAACGGATAGAGTGTGCCGACAAGCACGGTCGCGCAGGCCGTCGTCAGCAGAACATTGTTGAGGATCAGACTGCCTTCACGGCTGATCGGCGCGAAGATCCCGCCCTGGCGCAACTCGGCCATACGCATCGCAAACAGCGTCAGCGAGCCCCCGATAAAGACCACCATGATACCAAGAATGAAAACACCACGCTCTGGATCCACTGCAAAGGCATGCACAGAAGACAGGACGCCGGAGCGGACAAGGAACGCACCCATCAGGCTCAGCGAGAAAGTAAGAATGGCCAGCAGCACTGTCCAGACCTTCAACGCCTCGCGTTTCTCCATCACAAGCGCGGAATGAAGGAGTGCTGTTCCGGCCAGCCAGGGCATGAACGATGCGTTCTCAACTGGATCCCAGAACCACCAGCCGCCCCACCCAAGCTCGTAGTAGGCCCACCACGACCCCATCGCGATACCAACTGTGAGGAACATCCAGGCGAGCAGGGTCCACGGCCGCACCCAGCGCGCCCAGGCAGCATCAGTCTTGCCATCGATGAGGGCCGCAACCGCGAACGAGAATGCAATCGAAAACCCAACATAACCCGCATAGAGAAACGGTGGATGCAGCGCCAGTGCGGGGTCTTGCAGGATCGGATTCAAACCCTGTCCGTCAAACGGCGCGGGCGTCATACGATTGAAAGGGTTGGAGGTGAGAACAATGAAAAGGCCGAACGCCAAAGCGATGGACGATTGAACGGATAGGACAGTTGATCTCAGACGCAATGGCAGATTGCTACCCCAAACAGCAACCGCCGAAGCGAAGGCTGTCAGCATCAGGAGCCATAACAGCATCGAACCTTCGTGGTTCCCCCAGACGCCCGATATCCTGTAGATCAGCGGCTTGTCTGAATGCGAGTTGCGCACCACATTCTCGACGCTGAAATCAGACGTCACGTAGGCATAGGTCAGGGCCAGAAATGAAATGAAAACTAAAACGAACTGAGCATTGGCAGCCGGCATAGCCGTGCGCATCAAACGCTCTTCACCAACCTGCGCGCCATAAAGCGGGACAACGAATTGGTACAGCGCAACTGCTACCGAAAGCAGCAGAGCAAAGTGTCCGAATTCCACAATCACAAGCTCGCGCTCCTTCTCCCAGCTCAGTTAGGCCCAGCCCTGTTGGACAGCATCACCCGATCGTCCGCTATTGCTTCGTCGGGTGAACCGCCCCCTTGCCCAGCTTGATACCTTTTTCCTTCAGCGATTTGGCAACTTCCGGCGGCATATAAGTTTCGTCGTGCTTGGCCAGGACGGTATCTGCCTGAAACACACCGCTGCCATCCAGCTTGCCTTCAGCAATGACCCCTTGGCCTTCGCGAAACAGGTCCGGCAGGACACCATCATAGCGTACTTTAATCGTCTCGATTGTATCAGTAACGCTGAACCCGACCTTCGTGCCATCACCGCGATTGACCGAGCCGCCTGCTACCAGCCCTCCCAGCCGGAACCTCTGCCCGGCCTCAACCGATTTCGTCACAACATCGCTCGGCGTATAGAAGTAAACAATTGCACCGCGCATCGCGAAGAGCACCAAAATCAATGATACCGCCAGTACAGCGACACCACCGCCAATCAGCAACCCTCTGCGCTGTTTTCTTGTCATAGCCTGCTCTTCAGATGGATCAGGTGTCGACTGTAGAGTCGAGAAAGTCCGCGCGCTGACCCGTTATCCTCTGTCTAACATATAATGGTGCGTGAAGGTCCTTGGATGCGCCCTTCAGTCACGACATGAGGCAACAAAAAAGCCGCCACGGACAACCGAAGCGGCTCATTCTTTGATCTGTTTCAATGCGGCTGATGACTAGCTCACATTGCTCCAGGTGCCATCTGGATTGCGGCAAGCGGTTCCACGCAAAGCCTGCGGGCGCCCATCGATGTAAATCTTGTGGGTATAGTCACGGCAATCAACCTGACCGCGCTTGTAGGGCGGGCTCGGGATGACCTCACCATATCGCCCGGAGTCTGGGTTCCGCCACGAAGTGCGCTCGCCCGACCGGCCGCGCTCGAGGGCATCGAACTCAGCTTTCTGAGCATAGATGCGGTCCTGCTTATCGAGCGACTTACCGATTTCGCTACCGACAATGCCGCCAATCACGGCACCAATGGCAGTCGTTGCAATGCGGCCATTCCCGCGGCCCACCGTGTTGCCAAGCAAGCCACCTGCGATCGCTCCAACGGCCAGACCGGTGTCCGCTTTGTTCGGACCATTTGGCCCACATGCTGAAAGCCCTAGAGCCAGC
This sequence comes from Hyphomicrobiaceae bacterium, assembly GCA_965247245.1. Lineage (GTDB taxonomy): Bacteria > Pseudomonadota > Alphaproteobacteria > Rhizobiales > Hyphomicrobiaceae > Tectiglobus. Next base: position 2,112,531 of record CBDFGV010000003.1, read on the forward strand.
ACGGCTGCACCGACAAACGCCTTACCTGCAAAAAACACTTTCGAAGTGCGCATGAACGTTATCCTTCCGACGCTCCCCAAGAATGGCACAAAACTAGCTGCTACCATTCACGCTCCGGCTTCTATTCAACTTGATTCGGGCAAAACTGCGTCGCCTGACAATGGCTTACACTGAACTGTTTGTCGCCGCTGGCAACTCAAGCTCCACTTTCAGGCCACCTAGAGCGGATTTATCGAGACGAAAACTGCCCCGATAGGATGTGGCCAGATCACTTACAATGGACAGGCCAAGCCCCGTTCCCGGGGTTGTTTCGTCCAATCGCACCCCGCGCTTGCCAATCTTTGAGCGTTGTTCGGCTGTGAGCCCCGGTCCATCATCTTCAACAGTGAACTTCAGCATGGAGACACGCGCCGATGCACCGGTTTCAGCCGTATCAAGTCGCAGCCGCACCCGTCGCGTACACCATTTGCAGGCGTTATCGAGCAGGTTGCCCAGCATCTCTTCAAGATCATGCTGCTCTCCCTGGAACTTCGCATTGTCCGCCCCGACCACCTCAATCGATACGCCCTTGTCCTGGTGAATACGCTCAAGAGCACGTTGCAGTGACTCCGCGACGGGCAAGACGTCCGTCACCCGGCCAACAGTATCGACACGAGCTGCAGCGCGAGCACGGTCGAGGTAATGCGTAATCTGAGCCCGCATAATCTCCGCTTGCTCAGAAACCTTGCTCTCAAACGGCGTGCTGCGTTGGTCGGCTTCGTTGGTAATGACGGCAAGCGGTGTCTTTAGTGCGTGCGCCAAATTCCCAACCTGGGTGCGCGCCCGCTCGATAATATCCTGATTGGAGTCAATCAAAGCATTGAGCTCAACCTTGAGCGGCTCAATCTCGGTTGGCAGCGGCGCATCGAGCTTCTCTGCTTCGCCTGTCCGAATATCCGACAGGCCCTGCTCTATTGTGCGCATGGGCGCCATAATGAATCGAATTTGGACGTAAGTTGCGATCAAGATGCCAATGGCAACGATCGCCAGTGCCATTGCAATCGAACCGGCAAATTCGTTCACCCGCGCGCCCGGCCAATCGACACGTGCTGCGACAGTTATCGAGTAGAGGCGCCCGTCGGTTTCATTGCCAAAGCGATGCAACAGCTCAAGCACGCGAAGCGGCTGTTTGTCCGGCCCTTCAACATCGAGCCAACGATAGCCGTTTTCGTCCGGACGAACCTTGCGGGCATAGGGTGAGGGCAGCTCGCTCGTTGCCAGTGAGTTGGACACCAACCGGCGACCGTCCTTGCCATCGGCCGGCTGCATTTGCCAGTAGTAGCCAGAGATCGGCACTTCAAACAGTGCCTCGCTGAGATGCTTGGGCCTGACGGGCTTCGCGGAATCGAGGTTCCAGGCAGCGATCCCCTCGGCATGTGTAATGAGCTGGTTGTTGAAATCCTCAAAGACATTGCGCGAGTTTGCGGAATAGATGATCAGGCCGGCGATTGGCAGCATGACCAAAATCCACAGAACAGCCGCCGCGAACAGTCGAAACGCGAGGGAGTTGATGTTCACGGATTTCAGTCGGCCCTGCCCAGCAGCAATCGTCTGATTGAGAAACTCAACACCGGAATCAACAAGCGCTTTGGGATCAGGTCTCATCGTGCCAACGGCCTCGATCGAATGGCGACATGCCGCGCGAAAAGAATTGGCCGGAAATGATCGCTCCAGCCATCACCTGCATTCTACTCTTCGCCATCCATACTGATGCGATAGCCAAGACCACGTACGGTCTTAATGAGGTCTGCTGGGATCTTCTTCCGCAGACGACCAATAAACACCTCAATCGTATTAGAGTCCCGGTCGAAGTCCTGGTCATAAAGATGCTCAACCAGTTCGGTCCGAGAAACAACCCGCGCGTTGTGGTGCATAAGGTAAGCCAGCAACCGGTATTCATGCGAAGTCAGCTTGACCACCTGACCATCACACGTCACTCGCGCTGACTTCGTATCAAGCCGAACCGGACCGCACTCGATCTCGCTCTTGGCGTGGCCGGCAGCGCGTCGAACCTGCGCCCTGATACGCGCCAACAGCTCTTCCATATGAAACGGCTTCGCGAGGTAATCATCGGCACCGGCATCCATGCCGGCAACCTTGTCGCTCCAACGATCCCTCGCCGTCAAAATGATCACCGGCATATTCCGGTCTGACCGGCGCCATTGCTCTAGTACGGAAATGCCGTCCATTTTCGGCAGACCAATGTCCAGAACAACCACGTCATATGGCTCTGTATCACCGAGAAAATAGCCTTCCTCACCATCGAATGCCGTATCGATGGCAAAGCCGGCTTCGTCCAATGCACTAACCAGCTGCCGATTGAGATCGGGATCGTCCTCAACAACAAGTGCACGCACGGTCAACCTCCACGGAATTGAGCCCTGGATAGGGGCCAGAGTGACAGCCAGGGTAGCTGTAAGATCTGCCCAACTAAACCCTGTCCGCGCATAGGCGTCAAATATCGCCGGTCGATGGTCATTGCACCATACCGCCGCGGGTAAAGGGGTCTTTCGCGTTTACCTTGAGTTTTCTCAGTTTGCCGTTTGGCCCGCGCAGGACGAGTTTGTAGTGAAATCCATCCTTGGTCTGGCAGAGTTGCGTCTGCACCAATCTGCTGCTGGCTTTATTGCGCGCATAGGAACTGAGCTTTTCAACCGGCACCAGTTCATGCTTTCGCACAACTGAGGCCGCAACTGACCAGTCACTGAAGCATGCTTCGCCGGCAAACGCTGGTGCGCTCGTCAGACTGCCGCAAAGCATAAGCATCAGTGCCGTGACACTGGCCAGTCTTTTCCACACTGTAATAATCATCATGCCGCAACACTAAGCGCGGCTGCCTGAACCGGCGGTGAATGAATAATGTCGCTGCCAGGATGAATTCCAGACGAGGCAAAGTGGAATGCAAGTTGCGCAGTGAGAACAGGGCAGCCCAAGAACGTGACGACATTCAGACCGTCGCCTGCCGACCTGTACCCCGCCCCCAAGTCCGGCTGATCTGATAGACACTGCAAACAATCTGGTCCTGCGCGCTGCCGAAGTCGGCGATCTGGTCGGCCACCGGATAATCGACTCTTGTCGTCAATGTCGAGAGCGTTCGCGCGACGTCGGTCCCATTGAAAATGTCTACTTCGTAGCTTTCGAATTCTTCTCCGAGGGGAACTTCTTCAATTTCCCAATTGTCCCCTCCGGCCCGCGTTCGGCGGATCCAACCGATCGCTAAATCCCCGTCGCTACGCTGACCGCGCACGTGAACTGGACTAAGTGGGCGCCGCCCCAGTCCCAAGAACTCGTGTGTCTCCTCCGCGAAGTCGCTATGCCCGATATCACGGCTTGCTGGTCCGTAGCGCCAATTCAGTGGCAGCTTCACCTGTCCAGGCGTGAGGTCAATCCGTTGGATCGCGCCATTGAGCAACACGAAGGGGGCACCGACCGGCACGGCGCTACTCGTCATCGCAGATTCCGTTCCGCTTTGCGCGCGCAAAAGGCCGCTCAAGTCGTAGGTGCGCTCTGCAACCAGTTCAGCCGTTTCGAACTGCAGCACCTCCCATGCGCCAGATTGGTTTCTGATCGCGGCAGCATTGGCCCCGGCCAGCAAATTCAATCGCGAAACAGATTGCAGCGCGCCTGAATTCAGCACAACCCGCAGCGTCGATGCATAATCAAACCGCCCCTCAGGCCCAAGCGGCAACGCTGTCAGCGTTTCGCCGACTGTGGCTGAGAGTGTCGCTGTCGAAGTCAGAGTAAATGCTGCGTCATCTGGCGAACGATAAATCGCGATGTCACCTGGCCAAGGGGATTTCTCGATGGCCACGTAGCCGGCATCATCAGGCTCATCCCCTTTCAGCAATGGCAAGTCGAGGAACAGGGCATCTGCCGGTCCCACGACGGGCAAGGTCGCGACATTACTGCTGCGAGCAGGACTTGTGCCAGGCCGGTAGACAACGGGATCAATACTTTGCGCCTGAATTTCGCGCGGCCCGCTGTCACCGATGCCCGTAACTCGAAACAGCCGCTCTTTGTCCTCCAGTGTCAGCCCGATGAGATCGCCGGGCTCTACCGCCAACTGGCTAGGTGGCAGAACAAAGCTGGCCTTGTCGCGCGAAGCCCAAGCCTCGTGCAGCCAGCTTTCAGCAATCGTTGCCGCCTGATCACTCTCCAGCATGATAGCAAGGTCAGCATTAGCAACCCGAGAGCTCCGCCCCGTCAGTTTGCGAGCTTCATTGATCAGGTTGCGATAATCATCGGAGGCACTGACGTAGCGTACTTTTGCTGAAGCCGGCAGCTCCGTTTCTTGCTGGCGCACTACCGATACAAGATCTGCACCGGCACGTTTCTCTACCGCTCCGTCAGGTTCCAGTTGGGCGACCATGGCGTCGCTTCCGCGATGCCGCATCCGGATCCCTCCACCGGTCTCAACAGCATCGAAGAAGAAGGCCAACTCGAGGGGCTGCAAAACTTCCCGCGCGGCCATGATGCGGTCGATGACATAACCGGGAACACTCCCGCTCAACTCAGACGCATCAAAATCCTGAAATCCATAGTCGGACAGGATTCGCGCCACAGCCTCGTTGAGTGGCAGGCTCGCGAAACGGCCGTTGAGCCAATGCCCGAACCGCCAGTTGGGCGCGTCGCCCCAGGTCTCTTCATCGTTGGGAAATGCCGGGTAAGGCCTGGCATCCCACGCATAGAGATGAAGATGATCCAGATCGACCATACGACCGCCATAGACAGACGAAACCGGATTGCTGTCAGCAATGTAACCCGTGTGAGTAGGGTCGAAGCCTTCGACAATGGCTTGAATATAGCGCCGTTGCATTAAGTCATCGCGATGCGCATCGCTGAAGTAGGGCACAGCGCTTTCCGAACTTTTCGGATCATAAAAAACGTTTGGCTGATTAGCCCCCTTATCGATTGCGGGGCAGCCGGTCTCCATGATCCAGATCGGCTTTGACTGTGGCGTCCACTCTGTCGGCTCAGAAGCCTCAACGCCGGCAGGCCGATTGAAATGCCTGTTCGTCCACCAGGAGTGGATGTCCTTGTAGCGAAACACCCATGGTTTGCCAGAGCCTTCTGTTATGGCCGTGCGCAGTTGCGCGTCTCTGTCTTCAGAACTTGCGTAATACCAATCGAACCCTTCGCCGCCAAACAAGTTCGACTTGAGATAGCCGAGGTCGTAGATCGATGCGGCCTCTGCCTGATCAAGATGGGCATCCTCGCTCCGCCAGTCCGAAAGCGGCCAATAAAGGTCGATGCCAATTGCGTCGATGTTGGACGACGCCCAAAGCGGATCAAGGTGGAAATACACATCTCCACTGCCATCATTTGGCTGGTGCCCAAAGTATTCGGACCAGTCCGCGGCGTAGGTCACATTCGTCTGCGCTCCGAGGATGGACTTTACATCTGCAGCGAGTTCGACCAGCGCGTCGACAAACGGATAATGGGACTGGCTGTCACGGATCTGCGTCAAACCACGCAACTCGGTTCCAATCAGAAACGTCTCGACACCGCCGGCTGCGACCGCGAGAAAGGCATGATGAAGAACAAAGCGCCGGTAGCTCCACTCATCCGGACCGCTGTAAACAACCGTCTCACCGCTAATCGAGAAGTGGCTAGGTTGGACCGTTCCAATGAATGCTGAAAGCTGAATGCCCGCTGCAGCTGACTTGTCAGGCGACCCACTCACACCCGGCGCCGGATCAACTGTTATGCGTCCGCGCCAAGGATAGACCGATTGCGAGGCACCCGGATTGTAGGGATCGTCAAGCGTGTTGCCGTCTGCAATGTCCATCAGGATAAACGGTGTCAGAGCGACTTCGATGCCGCGCTCCTGCAGATCTTTGATCGCGGCAATGACGGTCTGGTCAGACGGCGTCCCACCGTAAACCGGACGGCCATCCTCAAGGCTGACCGTGTAAGCCGTTGACCGGATTTCGCCCGCGACACTCCATTCTAGCGGGCGCGTATCTTTCTCACTCCGCTCGACACCCGGCCGGATCTCGCACTCACCAGCGCGCAAGTCGGTCCCGAACCAACTGACAACGAGCGATGCCGATGAAGTGTTCGGCAGAGCCGTCTCAAGCTGATCCATGGAAGCAGCCCAATTGGTATCAGCGAGCCGGGTGTTAACGTTCTCAGGCACGCGCGCACCGGCCGTACCATCACGAGTGACTTGCTCAGTGGAATAAACGAACTCACCAGAACCCGGGATAACGACAACACCACGGACCCTCTCCCTCAGATCGTCAACGGAACGGAAGACTTCGAATGAAAGTTGCGGCAGGCGATTACCAAACTGTGCGAGCGGCAGTCGCTCAAACACGATGTAGGCGACACCGCGATAAGCCGGCGCGTCATCTGCGCCCAAGTTGGCAACGATAAGGCTGTCCGCCTCCTGCGCGTCTGATCCCGTGTAGAAGCGATAGGCCGTATTCGAGAGGTCAATCTCAGAACCGTCAGCCCATACACGCCCAAGTCCGGTGAGTTCGCCTTCGGCGATCGCAACAGCGAAGTTGGCATAGTAGCTGTACGTTGTCTGGGTGGCGCTTCCGCTGGACGCCCCACCGCCGCCACCCTTGCCCCCACCGGATCCGATCTCTTCGGTGCTCGCAACTTCTTCAAAGTCTGTCGCCCATATCACCTGTCCGCCAAGCCGCGCACGCCCGTAGACCTTGGCAATCGAAGCACCTTCGCTGGATGCCATCACCCGAAGATCAGAGATACGAGGCCCATCAAAGTTCTGACTTTGACCTGACGAGCCAAACAAGGCCTGATCGACAAACCCACCCGCGATCGCACCAATCTGACTTCCGATCGTCGCGCCGGCGATCGTTGTGCCCAGCACTGAAAGGCCAGACGGCAGCAAAGCCGAGCCGGCTGCTGCGCCAACGGCAGCAAAGGCAAGTGACGCTATGTTGTTGGGTTCCGCTAACCGGTTACTTTGGGAAATCGAAAAGCAGCAGCGAGCCGGCGTCGCCACCACGGGCTGAGACTGACCTCAACAGCTGGGCTGCCCTGTACGGCGTGCACCATCGCATCGGACGATACAAGAATAGCTGCGTGCTTCGCCGGCAAATGTCGTCGAAACCGAAACAGCAGAACATCCCCGGGCAGTCTATCCTCTGGGGCTACGCGCTGAAGATGGCGCTCCGCTGCCGCTATGAGCGTTTCTTTGCGCGCTGCTTCGGCCCAGTCCGCGGAGTAGGCCGGTGGGCGTTCAGCATCGGTTCCGTAGAGGCCACGCCATACGCCACGCACGAGACCGAGACAGTCCGCGCCGACACCAAGCAGGCTTGCCTGGTGCTGGTAAGGCGTACCGATCCAGCGCCGCGCCTCGGTTACAATGGACCGGCGCAACAGCACTCCACTTTCCGCTGGGCTCATAAAGATCACCCCTGTCGCGCGTAGGCCGTGACAAAGTCATTGCCTGGGATATGAGGAAACCCACGATAGTTTGCGACATTCGAGAACTTGTCACGACAGGTTGCCAGGACCTTATCACAGCCGGCCGTCATGGTAATGGCATCACCGACAACGACGTCCCGCGTCGGCGCACTCCAAAGTTCGACAACAACCAGATCGACAATCACGTCGTGACGTCGAACCTCAAAAGCAATGCCAGCATTCAATCCACTCTCAAACTGCAGCTGGCCACGCTCAAACCATTGCGTCGCAAACTCGGAAAAGCCCATCACGTTGAACCGGCGGGCATTGACGACCGCCGCTATCGTACCGACACCCCGATAAGCTGGACCGGTCAGATCGATACCGCATTTGACGTCGCCAAGATCAGCATCGCACGCATATTGGAATAGTCGGCCCTGGGGCTGCTGTAGGTAATGCGAAAGACCACGCACCTCCGCAACGAAGGATCGATCTGACCGGCGCACCTCACCCAGACTGCCACTTCGCATCAGAATACGCTGCTCGGTGTTGCTCCAGTTAACCCGATAGATCTCAACTTGCGCATCATCATAGAGCCCGGCCTGGAGATCAGCCTCACTCAGTCGGTCTGATGTCACTGCTCCCTGAACTTCGAGATCGTCGACACTCAGACCAACTGATTCCTGCACCTCGCTCGCCGTGAAACCGGCCATTGCTTCATAGATAACGCCATCAAACGCAAGTGCACGATCATGGTCTGTAAAACCCTGCACGAGTCCGTCCCGACGTTCCATCTTCCAGCACCAGCACAGCGTCGTCGCTCCGCTATTGAGATGCTCTTGCATACCCTCCGGCAATTGCTTCATAGCCGAACCTCCACAATCGGAATGTTGGGTATGGCACCGTGCCTGACGCCCTGCACATCCAGCTCCAGCTTGTCGGTGTCAAAACGCACCGGCACATCAAACTCAAAACCAGCCGTGATGAGGCTTTGATCTGGTGGAACATAGCCGGACTGAAATGTTACCTGGCCCGTCGTGCTATCAACCAGATAAGCTGTGGCGGGCTCTTGAACGTCACCATCGATGGCAACAATCACGGTACCCGCAACAGGCTTTGTGATCTCCCGCGACCATGGCAGGGTGACGCCACCATAAGTCTTGATCAACTGAAAGGCGGTGGTCGTACCATCTCCCAATCCAATCTCTTGATCGGATGCACTTGGTTGCTGTTCTGGCGGACAGGATTTGTAGTCGGCAGGGTCCCGCCAGCGAAACCCATTGAGCCGGCCGCGTCGTTCTTCGAAAAAGGTGACTACCGCGTGCAGATCATCCAGCGATTTGACACCATAGCCGGCGTTGTAGACACGTCGTGAGTCTGCCCAACGGCTGTTACGTTCTTCATGACCTGAGCCGAGCACGACAACATCTGTCCGGCGCTCCGGACCACCGGACGATCCACGCGCAATATCCGTCGGAAAGCGAACTTCATGAAAACTCATACCAGCGCTCACTGCTTACGAAATGACCATCAGAGATTGCGCTGTCCACGCGCTACGGCTCTCGCCAGCATCGCTGACACTTGGCTCTCTGACTGCCGGAAGCTCTCGGCATCCGGAGACGACACATTGAAGGTGACATTGATTGCGCCACCACCACTTTGCGCAGCGACGCCGAGGCGGCCGTCGGGACCGCGTGAGAGCGGCAGAATAGCTTCGGCTCCCCGTTCGCCCATAACGCCGGCCCGTCCACCCGCAAGCGGGAAGTAGGTCGGAGAAGCAACGACACCGCCCTGCGCAAACGGAATGGGTATTCCTAGACCACGCAATCCGCTGGCCAAACCTCCACTACCGCCACGCGCAGTGGGTGAACTCTGAAATAGAGAATTGAGGCTTTTCTCAAGCGGCTTAAACGCATTCCGGAATGCCATGCGCGCGAGGTCCTGGCCGAGGCTTCGCACAACATCTGCCAGACCTTTGCCGCGCAGCGTGATCCCCTCAAATGCTTTCATCAGGGATCGACCGAACTGATCACTTATCAGGGTCACACGACGCAGTTCAGATTCAAGCGGCTTCGTATTTGCTTTGAAATCAATGGTTGGCGCTTGCGGAAATTCATCCATTGTTCCCTCACTTTTGTAACGCAGATTGGTCTGGAAAGCGTTGCATAAGCTGATGCATTTCCCACCGATCAGGCGGCGCGCTATCACGTCCAGAAAACGCTTGGCTAGCGAGATAGATTTCGCGCGGCGCCAGCTGCCAAAACTCTGACGGCCCCATCCCAAGTACACCAAAGGCAAAAGCAGCTATGTCATCCCAGGGAAAGGGACGGCACGGCGCTCCTCCTCGGGCGCGACTGTCACAGCAACATCGGATTTAGCGTGCTGGTCATCCGCCACGGGCGAAGCAGCACCGAACGTGGCTTGCAGCAAGTCGGCCACTGCTGTCACGTAGCCAGCCGCACCGACATCACAACGCATGCCGGCGACATCTGCATCGGCAAGGTCATTGCCTGCACCGCGCAACCCAGCACCGATGATACGGATCGCGTCTTCTGACTTCAGGCGTCCGCTTTCGAAACGGCTTGCTAGCGCCAGTAAGTCTTCATCACCGAAAGCCGCCTCCAATTCCGCCAGCGCACCAAGCGTCAGACACATGCGATAGGTCTGGCCGTCGAAGACAACGTCCACTTCACCACGGCGCTTGTTAGCCATGCCGCATCAACCTCCCATTTGTGAGAAACTAGATTGACGTAAATGCCAACTGCCCCGCAGACTCCAGCGCCAGCTCAAACGCGACTTCGCCATCATGACGACCGGTCAACTCAAACGAGGCAATGTGAAACGGCCCGACGACCTCACCAAAATCAGGCACAACAACTTGCCAGTCGCGAATGGTTCCACCAAAGAACAGCTCCTGGATCGTCTGATCACTCGTGGCGTCTTTGAAGATGCCGGCCCCACTAATGCGCGCTGACTTGATGCCTGCACCATCCAGCAATTCACGCCATTCACCAGTCGACTCCTGATCGGTGATATCGACGGTTTCTGCACCGAAGGCCAATGTGCGCGAGCGCAATCCGGCAACGGTCACGAAGTTACTCGCACCGTCCGTGTCAACTTTGAGCAGCAGGTCTTTTCCCTTTTGCGCAGCCATGGACTGCAGTCCTTTCCGCGGTTCCAGACCGCTCAGTTGATTGTTTCAAGCACCGCTCGGAAACGAACAATTCCCTGCAGAGTGTCACCATCACTTACTCTGTTCAGAGCCGAGTTCTCGTGCCTCAGGTTGATCAAGCGAAAGCCAGACACGGCTAACGTCTGATCATGAAGTGCCGTGCGCATGACCGTCATGATCTCTTCCGCCTGGCTGCGCCCCAAGGCCTCAGTCCAGACATGGAGGGAAACCTGCAATTCATGCGCGATATCATCCGACGTCGACCAGTCGCGTTCGGAACTCGGGCCAAAAGTGATGTAGGGCAGCGCCGTACCACGCGGCACATGATCAAAGACGCGATGACCACCAAGCAAGCCGTTCAATGTTTGGTTGGCAATCAGCGCAGCATAGACAGAGCGTTGCAGCGCCCAGGTTGCACTGGTCATCGTCCATCGCCTTTCAAGTTCTTTCGGACCGAGCTGGCTCCATCGCAACCGTGACGACGCCATTCCAAGCGACCAATCTTCACGACTACGATGGACCGCCCATGCGCTCGTTATCAGCGCCGATTATTTTGACGATCGCTACTCGATCCTTGGCCGCGATCGTCACGGCGCTCGTCGCCAAGCCCTCGCAAGCGCGCGGCGATGCGCTCAAGGCTCCGGTACCAGTTCATACCTGTCCGCCAAATACTAAGAATCTGAGTTATCACGGTCCACACTCCTCACACTCACAACTCAACCAACGTTTGGTGCCGTCTTCATCGCCGACGGCAAGGACGTCCAGGACGCGTTCGCCCCACAACACGCGCATCGTCGGATCGACATCCGCGCGATAGCGAATGACCACACGGAAGACACTTCGTGCTGTTGGTGAATCTGCCTGAAATATTTCACGGCCAGGGCGCGCCTTGACCTGCGCCCAAACCGTTGCAAGCGGCATCCAGCTGATGCTTGCTCCACCGCCTTCATCTTCGTTGCGCATCGGGTATTGAATGGTCACGCGGTGGCGCAACCGACCAATGTCGTCTTCCGTCATAGCCGCACGGCCCTGTAAGGCATCAGCAACGCCGAAACACTGTTTGGGATTGGCGGTGGCGTCCTGTGAGCGTCTGCCCCGCGGTGCTCGAACCAATGCACAATCAGTGCCAGCAAAGCCTGCCGGATATCATGCGGCACCAATGATGCAGTCGTACCGAAACCCGCAGTAAACTCAATTTCAATTCCGTTCAGCCTGGCACCAGGCAGTGGCCAATACCCTGTCCGCGACATCAGCCGCGGTCGGTCACCGTTGTTGTCGACAGCATAACTTATGTCGTCGAGCGTAGTGGCGGCGCCTTCCGCATCCAGCACGCGAACTTCATCGACGCTGATCAACGGTCGCAACGGCAATTCAACGACGCCACTGAGCGGCCAACAGTCTGCTCTCAGCACCCACTGCTGAGTAATGAGTGCTAGCCCCAAGGCCGCTTCAACCTGCAGCCGAGACGTCGTGATCAGGCTCGAAATCAGATCGTCTTCATCTGAATGGTCGACGCGCAGATGCGTCTTGGCCTCAGCAAGCGACACAGGTTCACTTGCCGGACCACCCAGCAACTCTAACGCCATGGATTTGCTCCGATGCAGAAACAAAAAAAGCGGAAGCGGCAGACACATCCCGACGGCGCGACCAGGCATCGATGCCTGGCAACCCATCAGATTGCACAACCGGTTCCACTAGGACCGACAGGCTGGGGAGGGCGGCCTGCCGGCTCAACCGACGCACGCCGTTGCCGGCTCCGTCAGCAGAAAGGTCGGATCATGTTCCGAAGTTCAGGAGTTTGATCGCATCGAAGTCCTGCACGCCGCCGCCAACACGCTTGGTCGTGTAAAACAGCACGTACGGCTTGCTGGAATACGGATCACGCAAGACGCGAATACCAACACGGTCGACAATCAGGTAACCGCGACGAAAGTCGCCAAAAGCAATTGATTTACTGTTGCCGGCAATATCCGGCATATCCTCGGATTCGGCGATCGGAAAGCCCATCAGAGAGGGTGATTGTCCGGGTGCAAATCCTGGCTGCCAGATGTAGTTGCCATCGGCATCCTTCATCTTGCGCACGACCGCCTGCGTCGCCCGGTTCATGACAAAGTGGGCGTTGGCGCGATAACTCGACTTCAAGGCATAGACCAAGTCGATGAGGATATCTGCCGGATCATCCGTTGCAAACTGAGCGCTTGCACCGGTTGATACAAAGCCAATACTCTCCGCTCCCGAACTGCGCCCAGCATCACCGACGGCTGTGTAGTTAAGAAGGCCCTTCGGTTGCGTGCTGCCATTGCCGTTCACAAAAGCAGCACCTTCTTGTTCCGCAAATGCAATCCGCACTTCGTCAGCGATCCACTGATCGATATCAACAACAGCATCATCGAGCAGCGCCTGCGTTGCCGCCGGCATGGCGTAGAGCTCCATCGTGGGGAATGAGAGCTCAGCGAGCGTCGGCGTATCTGTTTGATCTCGCGCATCTGTTTCTCCAACCCAAGAGGCACCAGCCGCGGTCGTCGAGTAAGGCTTCTTATAAATAGAACCAGATACCTGCTGCACTCCGCAGATGGCACGCATAGGCGAGACATCGCGCAACGAACTGTTGATGACGCTCGCCGTCTCATCCGGCACAAGAAAACCTCCGTCAGCATCTGTGCCGACCGACAGGGCTTTTGCTTCCAGATCCAACAGCGAGGACGCATCGCCCTTCCGGACATAGGCGTTAAAGGCTGCCTTGTGCTGCAGTTCCTGGCCTGATCGCTGCTTGGCGCCGCCGACTGTCGGGCGCGTGCTTTTGTGGACCAAATCATCGACAACGCGCTTGTGATCATCAAGCGCTTTATCAATGCGCTTGAGCTTTTCATCGGTCACGGCATCTGCCGATGTCCTTCGTTCCAATTGGGCAAGGCGATCGTCGTTGGTTTCTTTGAACGACTCAAACGCGCGCATAAAATCGTCAAATGCCGCGCCGACATCGTGACCATCACCCAGTGTCTTTTGCTCAGGGGCATTAGCACTCATCTTCACTTACTCCTGTCTGATGTTTGACTTGCTCGAAGCAACCTGGCCGCATTCGCAATCTGCATGGCCAATCTCTGTTCCCAATTGCCCCCGTCCGCATCCCGCAAGGACTTGAGCTCGGCAAAGCCTCCGCGCATCACAGCGCGCGCTTCAGAGCGTGTGAACCCAGCCTCCCGCGTAAGCCAACGCTCAAACTCTCGTCGTGATGGTGACATGCCCTCAAACGGATCTGACTTAACGGCAGACACCCTCGCATCCGGCAACATCGGAAACGTCACAACTGAGATTTCCCAGAGGTCGATCGCCTTGAGACGGCGCACGCCACTGCGCTTATCCCGTTGGCCATCTATCGTTCGAAACCCTATGGAGAGCCCGTTGATCGCGCCTTCACGCATCATCGACAGGACTTCCCGGCCCTTCGCCAGTTCCGTCATGATGCGACCTCTGGCGAAGAGACCACGAGCATCTTCGTATATGCGCTGCCAAACACCGATCGGTTGGCTTGGATCATGCTGGAACAACATCTTGACGCCGGCTGCACCACGTTGCCGCAACGTCCGCCGGAAAGCCCCAGGCATGACAATGTCACGACCCAAGTCCTCACGATTGAAGAGCGATGCGTAACCTTCGAACTCACCTTCAAGCGTGACTTGCTTGAGATCGAGCGCGCAAAACTTAACCTCTGACGCCCGCTCTTGCGGGGCCACCTCCATTACACCCATGTTGAGAACCACTCCCTCCGTGGTAGAACTAGACTACGTCACCACCGTCCACAGCCCCGTAGCCAACAGCCGAACGCTTCTCGTTGAGTGACAGGAAGCTGGACTGTTCCAGTCGCAGCCATAGGGCTTCGCGTTCGGGCGCCAAGGCCTGGATCGCATTGAGGTCGGGCTTGAGCATCACCTCACTCTCCCAGGCAGGAGACAGCCACCGCGACATCGAGCGAACGGTGCGTTGGACCAACGGCAACACTGTCTGGCGCCAGAACGTGCGATTAGCCTCTTGGTAGTTCGAATAGGTGTTGTCTCCAGGAATGCCGAGCAACATCGGCGGTACACCCAAGGCCAAAGCTATCTCCCGCGCGGCAGCGTTTTTGGCCTCGATAAAGTCCATATCGCGTGGCGTCAGGCTCATTGCTTTCCAGTCGAGACCGCCTTCAAGCAACAATGGCCGGCCGGCGTTGCGTGCACCCTGGAAACTTTCGTCGAGCTCACCCTTGAGACGGTTGAACTGTTCAACGGTCAGATGACCATCTGCCGTGTAGACAAGCGCGCCTGATGGTCGTGCCGAGTTGTCAAGCAGCGCCTTGTTCCATCGCCCCGCAGTGTTGTGAACATCAATTGCAGCGGCTGATGCTTCAAGCGGGCTCAATCCGTAGTGATCACTCGTCGGATGGAACAGCTTCATGTGCAGAATGCGCGGCACATTCGTGACGGCTTCTCCGCGAATAATCGTCTTCGTCTGACCGGCCGTGTACTCGAATGCCTCCGGCCAACCGTCACTTCCTGCCATCACGCGCATCCGATCAGGCCGCAAGACATGCAAACCGGCAATCTCGTTCGCGATCGCGACAGCATCAATGTAAGCGTTTCCCGAAACCAACAGATGACCATAGATGATCTCGAACAGATCAAACGCGGTATGGCCCGAACCTGAGCCAGCCAACAGGTCCAACAACGGATGCTCATCCAATTGTTGGTGTCCCTGATAGGCAATCAATGGCACCGATGCAGCGGCCTCGGATATCATGCGAATACTGCGGTATACGATGGCGTTACGCATCATGCCTTCACGCGCGAACGCCCCATAATCCCGCGGTGACCACGCGGGCTTCGCAAGACCTTCGAAAGCGAAGTACGTGTTGCCGGCAGCTTTGCGTTCGCGCATGTCATCGCTCCGCCACGGCAGCAGCCGTGCCAGCTTCTCAAGCATTCACTTCTCCTAGATCACCGAGCGTTAAGTTTGAGCGACTTAGTCGGGTGCGCAATGCTCTGCGCGAGAACGATCCAAGCGTTTGCAGACACCTCCTAGATCATTCGCGCTGACGGTGGGCCTCGACTCGACAGCATCAACTCTGTCACCGCCCAAACCATGGCATCAACGCGATCCGGGCTGCCACGGCCAGCACGTCCGTTGACACCAAACGCCAGCATCTGTTGTTCAAGATCACGCAACTCCCCGACATGGGCGACGCGACCTTCGGCGTAGAGTGCCGCCACGGGTTCCGCTCGCACCCATTTGCCACGGCTCGCCCGCACCTTGCTAATCGGCACATCAGCATCGATCTGACGGATCACATTCTCGACGAGGTCACCACCCTGGTTGACCTCGGCAACGATGCGGTCAGCCTCGAAGTCGTAGTAAGCGGCGACGGCCGCCCGTGCCCATGTTGCAGGCGCACGTCCCGCCAATGTTCGATCCGCCAACACGTAACACCTGTTGTCACTACCAAGACCGGCAATGACAATCCCGCAGGCATCCGAGTTCGTGTTCGCTGTCACAGGTGGATCAACCGCAACAACAATGCGTTGCAAAGCTGGTGCCTCACTGACGCGGCCGGCTGCAATCCAGTCAGCCCGCCAAAGCGCGCCCTGAAGAGCCTTGATGATCTCACCGTCAAGCTCCTGGCGACCAAGCTGCGTACCACCATACCTCCGCTCAAGCTCCTCTATGAACGCTGGCGCCAGGTTGGCTTGGTTGTCCGCTGTGCGTGATCTTGAGACGATCGTCGTATCGGCATTCAACAACTGAGACAGGATCGGCACCGGACGCGGCGTCGTCGTCACAACGGCCCGAAGTTCGTCTCCGAGGCGCAGGGCAAACTGCAACATGTCCCATGTCTCCTCCGCATGCCTCCATTTCGCAATTTCATCACACCAGGCGGCCGAGAATTGCGGACCGCGCAAACTATCTGGCGTTTCCGCCGAATAGAGATGAGCGACACTTCCATTTGGCCAAGTCAACTGTGACTTCGATGGTTCGAAGACAGGCCGCTCACCATCGGGATGAATGGCAAGCAGGCCCGAAACGCCCTCCACCATCACGCTGCGCACATCCTGCATCGTCTCTCCAATCAACGCGATCCTCGGCGCTGGTTGGCGAGCAAAGGGCTGTTTGCCCAACGCCGCTGCTCTGACCCACTCAGCACCGGCTCTCGTCTTGCCCGCCCCCCGGCCACCGAGAATTAACCAGGTACGCCATGCCTGCTGTAAGCAATCAGCATCCACTGTTGGAAGTTGATCATCTCGCGCCCAGACCTCCCAGTCATGGAGAACTTGGGAAAGGTAACCGCCAGGCCAATCCTCAAGCGCATCAACGATCTTCTGTTTGTTGGCTGACCCGCTTTTCGCGTAACCGAAGAATGCGTTCCGCAAGTTCGTTGCGCAGGTGCTCCGGATTGATCGCAAGTTCAGCGGCATCGCGCTCTGATTTTCCGCCTGTTGGTTGGTCGGTCCCTCCAGATTGTTCTGTTTCAAGACCAGCCACCTTTTCGAAGTTGCGGATCAATTGCCCCAGGGCACGCGTTTGACGCTCATGATCAGCGATGCTCAGGTCGTCGTCTTCATGTGACATGCGCTCCTCCATTTGCGCGAGTTTCTGATCAATCGTCCTATAGAGCCGGCAGAGCAGTACATCCTGCCGCCCGGGCCGGGCCGTTCCCTTGCGAACGCGGCGCGGCAGCCATCCCTCTTTGCGGGAACGATACTGGATCGCTCCCGGTGAGACGGCGAACCGCTTGGCCAATTGGGCAACTGTCTCGCGTGACGTTTCGTAAGCGACCCTGATCTGTTCCCAGATCGCCTGCGGTGTCACCGAGCGCTTCGGCTTGGATTGTTCTGTATTTGCATTGTCGGCAATCACGCCGCCAACATGTGCCTCCGCCGGGTTGAGAGATGTTTGCCCCATCTGCTCACCCACTTTCTGCGTTGTATCAAATGTATAGCAAACAAGCGTTACGCTGTCAACTGAATAAATCCAATTTAATCAATAAAAATAATCGGTTACGGAGAATAGCGCAAAACCGGATCTTGCGCGAAAATTGTAACACTTATGCGGTGAGCGGGGATTAAGAATTGGTTCGCGCAGCAGTTGCCTTCTTGCGCTCCCGGGCAACCACACTCTCACGGTACGCGATGTAGATCCCGCTTCCGAAGATGATGGCGGCACCAATCCATGTATAGAGTGTCGGCACCTCAGCAAAAACGAGATAGCCGATCGCAGCTGCCCAAACCAACTTGAGAAAGTCGAACGGCATGATCGCAGTTGCTTCTGCCTGCTTCAGCGACTCCGCCAACAGAAGCTGCCCAAGCGTACCGGCAACGCCGATAAACAGAAGCCAGCCCCACATTTCCAAACTTGGATGTTGCCAGACGTAGATCGCAGGCCCGACCGATAGAACGCTGAGCATGACATTCATGTAGGCCGTGATCGTCAAACTAGAGTCAGTCCGCGACAGGAACTTGATCACAATCATCGTAATGGCCCAGATCGAGGCTGAACCAACAACCAGCATCGAACCGAAGTCGATCGCTTCGATACCTGGGCGCAGGATAATGACCGTACCAATGAAACCAAGGATCGTCGCTGTCCAACGTCTGATGCGCATGCGCTCACCCAGGATGAGCACACTAAGGACCGCCATAAAGAGGGGAGACGTAAACGAAAGCGCCGTGACCTTTGCGATGGGTGTTATAGACAGGGCTGTAAAAAACGACAGCATCGCGGCAACGTTCAACACTGCACGTACGCAGTGAAGCCCCAACCTTTGTGTGTAGAACACCTTGAGCCCGGTTTGCATTGCGATCGGCAGGAACACAAGCAGTCCAAAGAAGTTCCGGAAGAATGCAACTTGGAACGGATGCAGATCCTGCGTCGCGTAGCGGATCGCGCCATGCATCACCGCGAAGAAGACCGTCGACACCACCATAAGTAGGATCCCGCGCGAAATGGCGGGCGTGGCATCCCAGGCTTGTCGGAGTGCGGTGATCATGGGTTCTCGTGGTGAGAGGACAAGCCCGCCTTTCCCACATGGGAATAGGGCGCCGTTGCCCTTATTTGAACGGCGAGCCACACACCTAAAGCACACATGGCGTCTGTCGGATACGAGCCACTTGGCAGCACATCAGGTCTTTGTTGATAAGTCCTGAGAGCGATCATCGGCTGAAATACGATGGCTGGTCAGCAGTAACGTGACCCAAATCGCGACGCCAGCGACGACATAGACCGCCAACACCCACTGGAGCGTCGCATGCGATAACGAATGAGTGCCATCAACGAGCGTCGCGCCAACAAACAAGGTCATGCCGAGTCCAAGCCGGCCGCATAGGCTCTGCAACGAGAGGTATGTTGCGCGATTGGTACTGTCGATGCGCGGTTGAATGTTTGCCAGAATGAATGGCTGTGCAAAGGCGTTCGGCACCATCCGCAATAGCAGGAAGGCCATCGCGATGGGATGAACCGACAACATCAGGACAGTAATCAAACCGACCTGCATGCCAAACGCCAAAAGCAGGATGCCGGCAACACCGAGACGATTACCGATGGGCAAGGCCCACCAGCCGGCAGCCACGGAAACCAACATCATCAACGATGTTATCGTCCCGCTCACCGCGGTTGTCACATCAGCTGAACCAATCCGTTGCAGGACTTGATCAATGAAAGGTTGGCCGAAAACAAACGGCACGTGACTGAAGATGTACATCGCAACGGCAAGATAAAACAGCCATGCCAGTGCCGGCTGATGCAGGTACCCCCTGAGAATAGAGAGGCGTTCGGCGAGCGGCAACGTTGCCCTTTGTCCATCCGCCTCGGGCTCGCGAAACTGCCAGGCAACCCATAGGCCGAGCAAAGCAGCAACCGACGTCAAAAGGAATGTCGCCGCCATTGAATAAAGCGCGATGAAACCACCAACAAATGCTGAAACGGCCAGAGCTGTGAAATTGAACCGCCACGCTCGCACTTCATGGCGCGCAACATCGTCCTGCTCCCCAGCGGCCAGCAGTGAGTCATAGAGCAAGGCGTTATCGGTACCCGAGTTGAATGCAATTCCGGCGCCCAGCAAAACCTGACCGAGCGCCATCCCGACAAAGCTGCCACTCAGACCGATAAACAGGCATCCACACATCATCGCCACAAGGCCGATGATCAAGGTGAGCCGCCGTCCAAATTTATCAGAGAAGTAACCCGACGGAACTTCCAAGAGCGCAGAGGCGACGTCGAAAATGGCGATCAGAAGAATCGCCTCACCGGCAGACAGTTCCTGTTGCAGATAGAGGAACCAAATTCCCTGCCAGAACAGCAAACTGCGAAAGGCCTGATACCACGGATAAAGACGAATGTTCTTCTGCACGCGAGCCTGACAATCTAGTTGGTATCACGAGGTATTCTTGGAATCACAAGGTATTCTGGCACTCGAAAGCATGTGCAATGTCACTCATCCCGCAGATGCCTCAGTCTGATAATCAAGACTGATGATCGACGACCGCACCCTACATTGGTCCTCCTGACATCATCCTGTCAGCAGATGTGAACGCAATTTGTAAGGCATTGCAAATCAACAGCAGCTAGAAATTCTCATTTTATTGATTTCGCAATTTTTCCACAGGGCCTTCTACAAAATAACGACAATAAAGTTCGCCAACGGACGGAATGCTATAGAAACCAACGGTTATGGCGCGTCTGACGTTGAGTTCCCCTATTGCGGCACGCCGCAATGGCGAGGCTCAGATGAATGCTCAGATGAATAACGGACGCGCGCGCAAATTTTGCAGGATTTGGTTATGCGGACCGGTTGTCTTCGCGTGGGCTCGATAGCTTATGCCTCTGGCTTTTTACTCGTCCTCGGTGCTCTTTCACCCCATGCCCAGGGCCAAACTCAGATCTCAGCCACTGATCCGAAGCCGCTGACGTCACAAGCAGCAAAACGGCAAATCAACCTTGCTGGTCGGCAAAGCATGCTGACCCAGAAGATAGCTGCGCTTGTGTGTTTGTCTGAACTCGGACGCCAATCCGATGCGAAAGGCCTTGAGGTTCTGCAGTTGCGATGGGTGTTCCGCCGCACACTTCGTGCATTCAAGGACGGCGACCCAATTCTTGGGATTGCGCAAGAAACAAATGCCAACAGCGTCAAACAGATCGAGGCCATCGCCGCCAGCTGGAAGATCAAAGCTGACTCAATGGACAATTGGGCCTTGTTCTTTTCGTCCGCCGTTCCGGAAATCTATGATCTGAGTTTGCAAGTTCTCAACGGAACGGAAGGCCTCGTTCGAGGCATGCAGCAAAGCTACACCGACAGCAAACTCGTCTCGCCATCAACCCTGACAGGACTGAGATTGGCAGGCCGACAGCGCATGCTTTCGCAACGCATGACGAAAGAATTCTGCATGGTTCATTCGGACTACAAGCCCGAGGAGAACAGAACCAAGCTGAAAGGCACACTGCAGGAATTT
This sequence comes from Hyphomicrobiaceae bacterium, assembly GCA_965247245.1. Classification (GTDB taxonomy): domain Bacteria; phylum Pseudomonadota; class Alphaproteobacteria; order Rhizobiales; family Hyphomicrobiaceae; genus Tectiglobus. The sequence goes on from CBDFGV010000003.1 coordinate 2,133,597, forward strand.
GAGGACGCACTTGCCGATCTCAAGAATGGATCACAGGAGCTCGGCCTCGAGAAACCGCCTTCCATGATTACTGATCAGCTGGATCTGGTCGAACGCGAATACAGTCTTCTCAAGCAAGTTCTCACCAAGGCATTGGCGGGCGAGAAAGTTTTGAAGGCCGATCTGGACCTCGTCGAACAGCAAAGCACGAAGGTTCTGCTTGCGGCCGACGAGGTCGTCTATGTCTACGAGCAGCTGAACTAGTCGGTCGACACGCAGCCACAAATCAGTTTCGCAGCGCAAAACCTATTTGCTGGGTTCGGTCTCGGTGTAGGCCACGTTCTTCCAGCTCTCGCCATCCTTGCGGAAGGTTGATGACATGTAGGTCTGATAGACCGCCGCCTTGCCATCACATGTCTCGCCGAACTCTGCGCGATAGGTCAGGATATAGACATCGTCCGTCACCTTGTGTGTCGTGACCTTCTGCATCGTATAGTGGCGTTCGCCACATCCTTCGACATTGTCGAGCGACACCAAATTGGCAACGCCTGAGCTAATACCGTCCGCCGTAACACGAATGGCCGGTTCCCCGATGAGCTCGGCGTAACCCGTCTTATCCCTGGTCTTCCAGCGCTCCCATGTCTGCGTTTCGAGCTTCTCCAATGACTTTGCCACGTCGTCAGCATATGCCGCGGGAACAACCGCCAACATGAGCAACGCGGTGAGGCCGACTACAAAGTTCAGATAGCGTGCGATCATAATTCATCTCCTTGCCACGAACCACCATACGTCTCACGGCACGCGGACTGACTGTTAGCCCAATGGCGCAAGTTCGCACGCTGCCGGACCGGCGCCAATTATTCCGCCTACAGATGAAATGAATCCTCAACCAGCCCGCGCTGATGCATTGAAATCCTTTGACTGTGTACGCGCGTATGAGTTGCATTGTTTCACCTCAGACCATCCGCTAAAGCTTGTTGCATGAGCAAAAAACGAACAGACGATGACAAAGTCATCCACGTCCGCGGGGCGCGTGAGCACAATCTAAAGGGCGTCGACCTTACAATTCCGCGCGATTCCCTGATTGTTTTCACAGGGTTATCCGGGTCCGGAAAATCGTCCCTCGCGTTTGATACGATCTACGCCGAGGGCCAGCGCCGCTACGTCGAAAGTCTCTCGGCCTATGCGCGCCAGTTCCTTGAGATGATGCAGAAGCCGGACGTTGATCACATCGACGGACTGTCCCCGGCCATCTCCATCGAACAGAAGACGACCAGCCGTAATCCACGCTCAACAGTTGGCACCGTTACCGAGATTTACGACTATCTGCGTTTGCTGTTCGCGCGGGTTGGCGTTCCCTATTCACCAGCCACCGGCCTGCCGATCGAAAGCCAAACGGTGACCCAGATGGTCGACCGTATTCTGGCGTTGGACGAAGGCACCCGGCTCTATCTCCTCGCGCCGATCGTCAAGGGGCGCAAAGGTGAGTTCCGCAAAGATCTCGCCGAGCTGATGAAGAAGGGCTTTCAGCGCGTCAAGATCAATGGCCAGTTCTACGAGATCCCCGACGCCCCGAAGCTCGACAAAAAGTTCAAGCACGACATTGACGTCGTCGTGGACCGCCTTGTCGTGCGCGATGACATCGCGACCCGTCTGGCGGACTCCGTCGAAACAGCTCTGGAACTAGCCGATGGGATCGCCATCGCTGAGTTTGCCGACAAAGAGTTGCCGGCCTCAGTAACCAAGGGCGCCAACAAGTCCAAGAACGATACCCATGAGCGCATCGTCTTCTCAGCACGGTTCGCCTGTCCGGTCTCCGGTTTCACTATCGACGAAGTCGAACCGCGGCTGTTCTCGTTCAACTCGCCAGCAGGTGCCTGCCCGAAGTGCGACGGCCTCGGCACCGAACTGCAATTCGAGCCCGACCTCGTCGTGCCTGATGGCAATCTGTCTTTGCGTCAGGGTGCCATTCAACCGTGGGCCAAAACAGGCGCGACATCTCCCTATTACGAGCAAACCCTGCAGGCGCTTGCCCGCCACTTCAAAGTGCAGATGACGACGCCCTGGAATGATCTGCCACGCCAGGTGCAAAACGCGGTGCTCTTTGGCACCGGCAGCGAGGATGTCTCCTTCGTCTACGAAGACGGGTTGAGAAAGTTCAAAACCAAAAAGCCGTTCGAGGGTGTGATCAACAACATCGAACGGCGCTGGCGCGAAACCGACAGCCAGTGGGTGCGCGATGAACTCTCGCGTTATCAGGGCAACCATCGCTGCGAAGCGTGCGACGGCTATCGCCTCAAGCCACAGGCGCTCTGCGTCAAGGTCGGCGGCAAGCATATTGGTGAAGTCTGCGACATGTCTATTCGCCAGGCCGGCGCCTGGTTCGATGAATTACCGGAGAGCTTCACCGCCCAACAGTCGGAAATCGCGACGCGGATCCTGAAGGAAATCAAGGAGCGCTTGAAGTTTCTCAATGATGTCGGTCTGGACTATCTGACGTTATCTCGTTCATCCGGAACTCTGTCTGGCGGCGAAAGCCAGCGTATCCGCCTAGCCTCGCAAATCGGCTCAGGACTGACCGGTGTTCTATACGTGCTCGACGAACCCTCCATCGGCCTCCATCAGCGCGACAATGAACGCCTGCTTGGCACGCTGCGTCACCTCCGCGACCTCGGCAACACTGTGATCGTTGTCGAGCATGACGAGGATGCAGTCCTAACGGCTGACCATGTCGTCGATATCGGCCCGGGTGCCGGTGTCCACGGCGGCCAGGTCATCGCCCAAGGCACGCCCAAGGAGATTATGGCCAGCACACAAAGCCTGACCGGCCAGTATCTCAAGGGCACGCGGCAGATCCCATTGCCGGCCAAGCGCCGCGAACCCAATCCGCGCAAGCAGATTACCGTCGTCGAGGCTCAGGAAAACAACCTGAGAAAAGTCACCGGATCAGTACCGCTTGGTCTGTTCACCTGCGTCACCGGTGTCTCCGGCTCGGGGAAGTCGACTTTCCTGATCGACACCATGTACAAGGCCATTGCCCGCAAGCTCACCAACGCCCGCGAACAACCCGGTGCGCACAAACGCATTGACGGCCTCGAACATCTCGACAAGGTGATTGACATCGACCAGTCACCGATTGGGCGCACGCCGCGTTCCAACCCAGCCACTTACACGGGCGCCTTCACTCCGATCCGCGAGTGGTTCGCCGGTCTGCCAGAAGCCAAGGCCCGCGGCTACCTGCCGGGCCGTTTTTCGTTCAACGTCAAAGGCGGACGCTGTGAAGCCTGCCAGGGCGATGGCGTCATCAAGATCGAAATGCACTTCCTGCCGGATGTCTATGTCCAGTGCGACCAGTGCAAGGGCGCGCGCTACAATCGCGAAACGCTTGAAATCAAGTTCCGTGACAAGTCGATCGCCGACGTGCTCGACATGACCGTGGAAGACGCCTGCGACTTCTTTAAGGCCGTCCCAGCCATCCGCGACAAGGTCGAAACATTGCGTCGCGTCGGCCTTGGTTATATCAAGGTCGGCCAACAGGCCACGACGCTGTCAGGCGGTGAAGCCCAGCGCGTCAAGCTCGCCAAGGAACTGTCACGGCGTGCTACCGGACGGACGCTCTATATTCTGGATGAGCCAACCACCGGCCTGCACTTCCATGATGTCGCCAAGCTGCTCGAAGTGCTCCATGAACTGGTCGATGCCGGCAACTCCGTTGTCGTGATCGAGCACAACCTGGAAGTCATCAAGACGGCTGACTGGATTCTCGACATCGGCCCCAACGGCGGTGACGGCGGCGGTGAGATTGTCGCCATCGGTACACCGGAGGACGTCGCGGCAACCGAGGGCAGTCATACTGGTGAGTTCCTCAAGGACTTGCTCAAGCGCCGCGGCCACGCAGCCGTGAAAACAGTAACCAAAGCCAATGGCAAATCCGGCAAGGCACCTGCTAAGCGGGCAGCCGCAGCGGAGGCCGCAAAGGCGCCATCAAAACGCGCAACGGCCAAGAAGCGCCCGACCAAGAAGAGCTCAAAGCGTGAGGCAGCGGAGTAGGCCTGCGCTATGCCGCCGGCAGCGTGACCTGAAATCGTGCACCGCCGAGTTCGGATGCGTCCAGGCTGATACGCCCGCCATGGCCTTCGACAATCTGCTTGGCAATGGCGAGGCCAAGTCCGCTGCCGCCAGTCTCTTTGCTGCGTGATGGATCGAGACGGTAGAACGGCTCAAATACGGTCTCGCGCTCTGCTTCGGAAATTCCGGGACCATCGTCTTCAATCGTGACGGCAACACTCTCCGCATCATGGCTGATCGTCACGCGGCAACTGTCGGCATAGCGCGCCGCATTGTCGAGCAGGTTGGCAAAAACAGACTTCAAGGACACAGGATCACCGTTGATCTTGGCGGACCCGTGCGTCTGCGCCGATGCCACAACGATACGCTCATTCGGTCGGCGCTCAACTTCCTCACGAACCAAGGCAAAAATATCCACGCGCTCACGGCGGTCTGCTGTCAGCGTGCCGCGGGCAACGGCCAACGCCGTATCAATCAGGTCAGTCATGTCGTCGAGATCGCGCACCGCACGGTCTTGCTGATCCTCAGGTGAGATGAACTCAGCCCGCAACCGCAGCCGCGTCACGTAGGTCTTGAGATCGTGACTAATCGCACCGAGCAGCATGGTCCGGCCTTTGAGCAGCGCGGCGATACGTGACTGCATCGCGTTGCTCGCCGAGATGAGATGGCGAATCTCCGGCGCACCCTGTGGCTCAACAGTGCGCGGCTGGCCATCTTCCGAAAAATCCTCAACCGATTGCGCCAGCGCAGACAACGGTCGCGCTTCGCGAACAATCGCCCACATCGCAACGGCCGCCAACAAGCACCCAATCACGCCCAACCAGAAACCGGCGGGAATACCAAACACACGTCGCGTGCTGTCACCGCGCAGGCGGAACGTCGCGAAACTTCCATCCCGCAAAGCCACCTGAATCGAAATCGGTGTGCGCGATGACAGACGGAATCGTTCAAGAGCACGGCCAATCCATCCCATCCGCGCATCCTTGCCGATAAAGACACGCACCTGCCGGTCCGGCAGCGTCTCAAGATACTGACCGACCAGCCACTCGACAGCCGGCATGCGTGATGCCGTCGGACCTTCACCAAGCGGCTCTTTCGCAAGCGACACAACAAAGCGTTCGTTGCTGACGGCACGCAGAACACCTGGCCGTTGCGGCTCGCTCGTACGATCCAGCAACTCGACAATTGCGGCAGCCTGCGCCGGAACTGGGAACCGCTCCGTACCGATCTTGCGGCGCTCTTGCGAGACGAATGACATTGCAACTGCCAGCGCCAGCAATGCCATCAGCAACGCGAAGACGATCAGCAAAAGACGCCCAAGGAAGCCCAAGCGACCGAACATCTGACTAGACCTCGCTCACTGGCGCAGTGAGGATGTAACCCGCCCCGCGCGAGGTCTTGATCATCTCATCATCATCAACAGAAATCTTTTTGCGCAGGCGGCTGACCTGCACGTCGATGGTTCGGTCAAACACATCAGCCCGTCGCCCGCGCGTCCAATCCATCAATTGATCGCGCGACAACACCCGTCCGGGACGCGCAACGAAACAGGCGAGCAGATCAAATTCAGCGCCGGTCAATTCAATCGTTTGACCGTCGCCTGTCAGAACTTTGCGCGCGGACAAATCGACCGTCAACGAACCAACACGAAAACTCTGCGTCTCGGACGGCGTCGGCGCCTGGGCGCGGCGCAGGATGGCACGGATGCGTGCTAACAGTTCCCGTGGATTAAACGGCTTGGGCAGGTAGTCATCAGCGCCGATCTCGAGACCAACGATGCGATCGATGTCTTCACCTCGTGCGGTCAGAATAATGATCGGCACCTGCGAAGAGGCCCGCACACGTCGGCAGATGGACAGACCATCCTCACCCGGCAGCATCAAATCGAGCACGATCAGATCGGGCTCACCGTACTGTGTCGTTAGCCGGTCGAACGCCGTGCCACTCTCGACAGCATCAACGCGAAAGCCCTCACGCTGCAGATAGTCTTTCAGCAGCGATCGGATCTCAATGTCATCCTCGACAACAACTATGCGTGGCGTATTGGTCATGAGCGCGACAATAGACGGCCCCGCTGCGCACCGGAACCCACAGCGAGCCATTGTTACACTTCGTTACATTTCAGGCGCGTTTCCGTAACAGGTCAGCAAAGTGGCCGAAGCATTCTCCCTGTGACGCCGGGCAACACAGCCCATCAATCCAGGAGAAACGCTATCATGTCGAAGTTCATCACCACCGCTCTCTCTGCCGCCGTTCTGTCGGCCGCCGCCTTCGCAGCCACCTCGGCCGGAGCCTGGGAACGCAGCAGCTCAACCACCGGCCCCTATGGCGGAACCGTCTCATCCTACGGCTCCGGATCATGCTCCGGCGAAAGCTGCTCATCCTCACAAAGTGTGACCGGACCTTACGGCCGGACCGCCACCCGCAGCGGCTCGACAACATGCTCGGGCGGCACCTGCTCCGGCAGTGCGACCTACACCGGCCGCTTCGGTGGAACGGTCACGCGTTCACGCAGCTTTCGCCGGTAGTCAGGAGACATCCTTCCCCTCCTGATCACAGCACCCTCCGGTCTTCCCCGTCTGGACCGGAGGGTCGCCAACATCTGCCTCAAATCACAACTGGAGCCTTCCAATGAAAGCCACACTCCCAATCGCACTGTGCACAGCCGTTTTCATCACGCAGTTCTCGCTAAGCGCCCAAGCTGATGGGATCTCATTTGCCCGCGCCGGACTACGTCATTGCGGCGGTGATGTCTCGCGCCTTTGCAGCAATGTCTTCCCGGGCGGTGGGCGCATAGCCCAATGCCTTTTGGACAACGTTGAGAGGCTGTCTCCCGGCTGCCATGCGTTTGTCGGCAAAGCAAAGACCGCACGCCAGGTCATGTTCGCGTGCCAACCCGATGCTGAACGCTTCTGCGCGGATGTTGAACCCGGACACGGCCGCATCGTGCGCTGCCTCGACAGAAACCGCGACCGCCTCGCCAAGAGCTGCAACCGCGCACTCAACCGCGCCGAAGCCATGCTCCAGAACTAGGCCACCGCCGGCCATTCACCGCTCCACGACGGGAAACCAGGCGACAAGCAACCATGTTCGAATTCATACCTGAAGCAACCGCATTCAAACCCGGCCTTGGCGCATTCCTACCGATTGCCCTCGCCTTCATCGCCCTGGAACTCGGCTATGCCCGGTTGGCGGCCCAAGACCGCTCAGAGCATTTCGACAACGCAGAAACGATGGCATCGATTGGCGTTGCCATCGGCAATCTGGTGACACGCATTTTGACCAGCGGCATTGCAGCCGTCCCATTTCTCTTTCTCTACCAGCACCGCTTGTTCGACATCCCGCTCGATCAATGGTGGGCGCTCCCACTGCTCTTCCTCGGCGTCGAGTTCTGTTACTATTGGTTCCACCGCACATCGCATAGCGTCCGTTGGTTCTGGGCGACGCACGCCGTACATCACTCAGCAACGCGCTTCAATCTATCGGCGGCCATCCGGCTTGGCTGGACAGGTCAGTTGACCGGTGCTTTTGTATTCTTCCTACCGCTCGCCTGGCTTGGCTTCCACCCATTCGCAATTGTCGCCACACTCGGCCTCGGCCTGATCTACCAGTTCTTCCTCCACACGCACCTGAATATCTCACTCGGTCCATTGGAGTGGGTCTTGAACACGCCCAGACACCATCGCGTCCACCATGCCTGCAATGATGGATGCCTCGATCGCAACTTTGGCTCGGTCCTGATCATCTTCGACAGGCTGTTCGGTACTTTCGCAACGGCTCCAGCCGAAGAGAAACTGATCTACGGACTGCACGGTCGCAAGCCATCGCACAACCCGCTGCAGATAGCATTGGGCGAATGAGGCTTGCTTCTAAGGGACGTCCGCGCCGCCAAAGGAGTAACTGCAAAATTCTGGGTGCTGCTCTCGCCGCCCTGAGACGGCGCGTCGCTTCCGGCTTTAATCGGAACTTGGCTCAACTTCGCGCTAATTTGAGATGGTCGGAATAACAATTAAACAGCATGCTGATGTTATTGCTTCACGTACGCGGGGCAATCAGGCTCGCGAATGAGGAGATAACAATATGTCAGGCCTTATCAAATTCGCCGTTCCTATCGCCATCCTGTCTGTCTCGACACTGACAACGAGTGCCGGAGCGTGGGAGCGACACACCACGACTGTCGGCCCCCACGGCAAGACAGTGACCACACATGCGCGCGGTTCCTGTTCTGGCAACGGATGCAAAACCACACGGCATGTTCATGTCGGCAATGGCAAGGAGTTCCAGCGCGTCGGCACAGTCAACTGCCATCACAATGAATGCGTGGGCAAAATAAGAATCACTGGGCCAAATGGTGTCACTGTCACGCGCACCATCAGGGTCCAACAATAGTTCGGGGCGTTTCGCCCCTTTTGGTGAGTGCGCTCTTCACTGCTTTCCCCCCACCCCCGTCTGGCTTGGAGGGCGCCTCACCAGAACACCTTTCCTCGTTGAGAGAACCAGCAAGGAGACACCGACAACATCCATCTCAACGAGGTGGCAGAGTGGCTCGGCCCGGGTTGCCAATTCTTGTCAGCGCCTCCCTCAAAACCCCATAGTTTGGCATTAACCGACATCAATCGAGTTACAGCGCGCGCCGCTTGAGCACGATCGACATCAAACTATGGAAACAGACATGGCACTCGAGCCCTGGATGAATTGTCGGGACATGACGATTTCTTTCAAGTTCAACACCGAGGTGCTCGGCTTCGAGGTGATTGTTGCGCCCGATCCCGATCCAACGCAGTTCGATTCTCGCCATGCAACTTTGCGCGCCTTCGGCGGCATCCTGCACCTCGATAGCCACAGTCGCGAAGGTCCATTCGGCGGCAAGCTATACGTGCGCACGGAAAACATTGATGAGCTATTCGACAAGTTCGTAGCCAACGGCCTGTCGATCGAGCATCATGCCCCGGATCCACATCTCCGCGGCGGCCCTATCGACCAGACCTGGGGCATGCGCGAATTCTGGCTGACAGACCCCGACGGCAACATTATTACGTTCGGCGAAAGCCTACGCTGAATCACATGACCGACCTACTTGAAGCTGCCATCTCGACACTCAATCGTCGCCAACCCAGCTTTTGCATCGGGCCACGACCCGGAAAGAAATCGTTGGCGGCTTTGACAGAGCTAAACCTCACGCACTGCTGCACATTGCTGAGCCAGCGTGAGCAAGCCAGAAACATTGAAAAGATCTGTCGTGAACTGCAATGCCAATGGATCTGGCTGCCTATTGAGGGAGGACGCCTGGACATCCTGAGGCAGACCGATGTCGCTGCGCACATCGTGCGGCTCGCCCACGAGGTTGCCAGCAGTGACAATCCACGCGTCTACTTTCACTGTTCGGCCGGCATTCATCGCACCGGCTTCTTTGTCTATTGTCTGCTCCGACTACAAGGCAATGACGGCGAGCAGGCGCGCACTGAACTCGCACGACTGCGCCCCGTAACAGCTGAGCAAGTTGGCAATGATCGCCTTGAACTTGCCGATCAACTCGTCGCCGAACTTGAGTAACGAGCTGGAACTGGCTCTTAAGTAAGGTCAGCCTGCCTTACGAAGATTGGCAAGCGCCTCGCGCCAATCCCCGCCACTCTTTTCCGCGTCCACCTGCATTGTCTCAGGAATTTCGGGTGGCCCGACTTTATCATTCGCAACATGTGGTTCGGCGCGCGCCGGCTCGGGCTCTCCGATTGCCTTATAGGGGAGATCGAGCGGCTCATATTCCAAAGCTTCCATCTCACGTTCGCCGGCAGGGAACGTTCCAATCCGAGCTGCGAGATTCTGCAATTCCGATAGGATCATCGCCCGTCGCGTCTCATGCTCTATGGTGAGCGCACGGACATCGTCAAGCAAGCAACGATCAGCCTCACCCAAGGCTTCGCCCAGTGCTTGGATCAGAACCTTTTCACGCGCGGTTACCGCACCAAGTTTCGTTTGAACCTTTTCAAGGTAATTCTTTGAATCTGTCATTATCGCCCCCTGCTACGTCTCGGAGTGGCGCGCCGTGTTCTCTCCGGCACGGCGCGCACCCGAACTAAAACAAAACCGTCAACTCTCGGAAAAGTACTTGCGGCACGCACCAAAGGTGGTCCGACCCATGGGCCTGTTCGCCGCCAACTCGAATCAAATCCGATAAGTGGATTTCGCCATCCTAATTCGCAAAAAGTGAGGTCGAATTTAGGAATTGGCACAAACCTCCGCCACATTCGCGGAGCGAAACCCTTAGGCAGGATTTGAGCTCAAGTCGGTGTGTCAGCGGCTCGGAATAGCCATTCTCCAGATCTGAACGAAATCATCCGAGTTTATTTCAATTTGCGCATATTGCCCAAAACATACCTTAAGAGGTTTGCTCTAAGGGTTAGAGGACAAAAGAGAACTCACTCGTTCAAACAATGGTGGGTGCCATGGTCAGGCGCATTAATTTTGTACTACTTTTTAGTTTCAGCCTCTTGGCTGCCGTTGACATGACATGGAATGAGACGCGGTGGATCGGCTCAGGACGTATGGTTGTCGACGATACTGCGCGGGACATCCGGATTAGCAGCATGGAATTCAAGCGCTCTTCGAGCACTTTGTTCCAAATTCTGCCGTAACGCACGTCAGGTTGCCTACACATCCATTGATAAACTGCAACCAATTATAGTTTGGTGGTTTACGCCTGCGCGTGTTCTAGCCTCTGCAAAAACACAGTGAACCGATCACCAAACACCGAATACATTCCAGACAATTTAATTCAATCCTCGTTCGCACGTGACTTCTCAATCACGCGCGTTTGCTCGCTTTCATTAATCCTCGTTAACAGGAACCTAACGGCAATATCCTTTGGCACGGCGAGGCTCCGGTTGCATGCAAGTCGCTGTACCGCTACTCACGAGTCAACCAGGCCGGTACGTGAGATCTCGCGATTGGCCGCCAACGAGAATGAATGCCGACCAAGAGAGTTATCGTGCCATGCCTGACTTCCCAGTGCGCGAATTTGAAAACCGGCTGATCCATCTGCAGACGCAGATGCACACGGCCAAGATTGACGCCATACTGCTAACGACGGAACCTGAGATCCGCTACTACGCAGGGTTCCGCACGCAGTTCTGGCAGAGCCCGACGCGTCCGTGGTTTCTCATTCTCCCTGCTACGGGGCACGCATGCGCGATCATTCCCGAGATTGGCGCGGCCTTGATGTCACGAACCTGGATCGACGACATTCAGACCTGGCCCTCACCTCGCCCTGAAGACGACGGCATATCATTGCTGCGTAACGCGCTCGATAGCTATTCACGTGTTGGCATTCTCAAGGGCCCAGAAACGCATCTGCAGATGCCATTGGCAAACTTCGAGCACTTGCAGTCCACGCTCCGCCATACGGAGTTTGTTGATGCCACGGAACTTATCCGCGCACAGCGTATGGTCAAGTCCGAAGCTGAGATTTCGATCACCGCCGAAATCTGTCGCATCGCATCGCAAGGTTTTGCCAACGCCCCTCAGCTGTTCAGCGCCGGCCAGCCACAAAGTGAAGCCTTCCGTGCGTTTAAGATAGAACTCCTGCGTCAAGGCGCCGATGACGTGCCATACCTTGTTGGAGGAGCAGCACAAGGTGGCTATGAGGACATTATCTCTCCGCCCTCAGATACACCGCTCAGCAACGGCGACGTCCTCATGCTTGACACGGGCGCAACGCTCAACGGCTACTTCTGCGACTTTGATCGCAACTTTGCGATTGGCGCGCCTAGCGATGAAGCAAAGCATGCCTATGCCACCTTGTACCGGGCAACAGAAGCCGCTTTGGAAAAGGCCCGGCCAGGCATCACATGTCAGGCGCTGTTTGAGGTGATGCAAAACGTAATCGGCGGAGCAGACGAGAGTGTCGGGCGCTACGGTCATGGACTCGGCATTCAGCTGACGGAACCGCCATCGCTCGCAGCATTTGATCAGACCATCCTCAAAGAAGGGATGATCATGACCATCGAACCCAGCATCGCGATCCCGGGCGGCAAGTTCATGGTGACGGAAGAAAACATCGTGATCCGCGACGGAGCACCGGAGCTTCTGACCGAAAGAGCAACTGAGGAACTGCCAGTCCTGTAATGGCGGCTAGCAGTTCATGCAAATACTCTAACTGCCAAAGATGCTGAAGACTGCAGCGAGGGCTGCGAGTATAGCCGCGATAACCGCGCCAAACGCTTCCATGATGGCGGCAAATATCGAGGCGATCGCCTCAACAATCGCAGCAAACCACTCGCCGACTGCATCAACCATAACAATGCTGCAGGCGACGATGATCGTCATCGGCGTTGCGGTTGCGATCGCGTAAACAAAACTCAGCGTTGTCAACGCCCAGAGCGCCACGAACACCAGGCAGAACAAAAGTAGCGAAGCAATAATAGCCACGGTGACGCGCGAGCGGCCCCCGCTCTGATGATGGGTCTGTTGTTCAGTTTGTTTCGATTGAGCAGTCATAATAGCCCTGTTCAGTGAACCGCAGTAAGCGCGGCATTGGCTGAAATTGTACTCAGCTTCACATCAACATTGGGGCAAGAGTGCAAATGACCAATAAAACCGCGCAGGATTTTCGTGCGCGGTTCTGATTAACCCTAACAATCTGTAGCCGATTGGTTCGCGAATTTGGGCGCCAAATCAACTGGCTGGCGGCGCAACCGACAGCCCTTTGACGTTATGCTTTTCAATCAGGCTCGCAACAAAGCCGGAAGATTTTGCTTCCTCAACAAAGGCGGCCAGCCATGGCGTTGCAGCTGAATTTTTCTTCGGCGTACCGACCGCTTGCTGCACCGCACTGAACTGACCATCAAGGATCCGCGCGCCCGGCATGCTCTCAACATCGGTAATCAGGCGCGGCCTCAGACCGGACAGAACTTCCAGCTTGTCCCGCTCGAAAACCTCAAATGCTTGGTCAAGACTGTCAGTCAGAACCAGCTCGGCATGCTTGATGTTGTTCTGCAACCACAAGCCATAGGCGGCCCGCCCCGTTACGGCGATCCGGTTGCCGGGCTTGTCGACTTCGTCAATGGATTGGATCGGGGAACCTGCCGGCACCAGATAAGTTGCTTCAATCTCGCAGTAGGCGGCCGAGAAATTGATCTTCTCGGCCCGCTGTGGCTCAGCACCGATGTTGCCGATGTCCCATTTGTCAGCGTCGGCGTCATCACCCAGCGGCCCCGGCGAAGGATAGGTGACATACTGCACGCCGACGCCCAGGCGATCGGCAATCTCCTTGGCCATATCAGGTGATACGCCGACAGGATCTCCGTTACTCGCCTCGCCAGTCACCAGCAGAAAGTTGCTGAGGTTGATCCCGGCGCGCAGTACACCTGTCGGCGCCAACTCATCGATGATTTTCTGATCGACCACTGTGTGTTCCCTCCAGATTGTTCGCCGGCACTTTAGGCGCCACAGAGGTGAACCGCAAACCTGTGTCTGATTGTGTGCGGATTGATGCCTGAACTCGTGCACGACGGATGATGATAGGGAGTTTGGCGGCAGCCTCAGTCTTCGTCACGCAGCGCATCCATAAAGACCCTGATGCGTGTGAGCTTCGGCACAAGATCGGCAATAAACTCTGGTGAAAACTCATCTGTGAAAACTGCGAGATCTTCGGACAGGTTGGCGATCGCTCTTTCTCGAAACTTGCGCCCTTTGGCCGTCAGCCAAACACACTTGCTGCGGCCATCCTTCGGGTTCGGCTTAAGCTTGACCAACTGATGCTTCTCAAGGATCGACAACGTGTGGGTCATTGTTGTCTTCGGAACCTGGAAGGCACGCGCTAAAACGAGCGGTGTCTGCCCATCCTCAACCCGGATCAAGTGATTGAGGACGGAGAAATGCGATACCAGAAACCCGTCCGGCAGGCGTGCTTCGAACATCGTGCGTGCAAGCTGCTCAATAATGCCGATCTCATTGAACAGCTCGAACGCCTTGCCTGTTGCAACGTGGCCTGTCGCGGCCTGACCTGCTGACTTATTGTTCTCTTCTAGCGTGTCATCCATTCCGTATTCGTGTCTCAAGGGGCCAGCGCGGGGAACGCCCGACCTGCGGCCCATATCCCAGGCGTCCAAGCATTTGAACGGTGTCACCGGGTTTGGCAAGCATGCGATGCACAGCTTTGTAGTGGGGCGCCATTTCCGGAAACTCCTGCAGGGCCTGACTGACGGGGTGCAGCGCCAGACCAAGCGCCGTTGTCGACAGGTTCAAACGCAGCCATTGCCGCCCGGCAGCAATCTGATCGGCTCGCGCGTTACCTGTCGTCGTCAGCACCGCATAGGCCGGTGTCGCCATCAACATCTCGTTGTAGATGCGGACGCCTTCCTTAAATCCAGAGGAATTCTGATCCAACTGCGCTTCACGGCTGAGTACGCCCGCAATCATCAACGCTTCAAGAAACGGCCCACCAAGATCAATGCCGTCAGGATTGGCGTTGATCTCGGACTTACCGAAACGCATGAGATCAACACTCTCCTTCATGGTGCGATGCGTATAGACCTCGGTCTTCCATGCTTCCCAGGTGAGTTCGCGCAGCTGTTGAACGCGGTCCGGCTCCGCAATGATGCTCGCCAGTGACGACAGTTCCTTGATAGCCGCATCAGGTACCGGCCTGTCGTCATAGGGCTCCTTACAAGAGCGCCGCATCATGACGTGCTGGAACAGCGGATCGCGCTGACCACCATCTCGAAACCGCGCCACGGCGACCGGCCCATCTTCACCTTCCGGGAAAAGACTGAGATCCACAGCATGACCGGTTTCGCCGGCAGCAATGGTCATCAACTCGAGGAAGCAGCCAAGCCCGATTGTTAACTGCCGGGCCTGAGGATCGGTATGTGGAAGATCGCGGTCCTTATCACGGTAGAGCACAACCACATCAGGCTGCCTGAGATCGACCAGCCATGGCTGCCTGTTATGCGGGTTGGGCGCCAGGACCGCATAGGACAACGCACGCTTGCGCGGCTCTGTATATTCCCCAGCAGCTGACCACGGCGCCAAGGCCTTTTCCGGTGTCCGGGTCAGGGCAAATGCGCCAACTCCGGCGCCTGCAGCAACAATGGTTCCACCACCAATTAAACCAAGGACGCCACGTCTCGAAATAGCCATCTCAACGACTCCATATATAATACGATTTCGTACTATATAGTGCGATATCGTATTATTTGCAAGAGCGTCTTTGCAGGCGACGGAAGGCAGAGTGTCCGGTGTTCGTAGACGGTGACGCAAACTTGCGCAGTTTCAGCCAATCGGAAGACCGAAAACCTGTGCGTTTCCAGCACGGACTGCTAACCTGATAGACGGAAGATTCTCACTGACGGATTGCTCACGACATGGCATCGAAATCTAAGACCACACCACCTCAGCTTTCTGCTGCCGATCTCAGCCTCAAACTGGGCCGCAAGGAATACGAAGAACAACTCAAGGAACTGCAGCTCAAGCTCTTACAGATCCAGCAAGCCTATTTGTTTCAGGAGCGTTCTGCTGCAATCGTCTTTGAGGGATGGGACGCCGCCGGGAAGGGCGGAACGATCCGGCGCATATCAACTGTCCTCGATCCACGAAGCTTCAAGGTCTGGCCGATCAGCGCTCCACGGCCCTACTATCTGGATCGACACTTTCTCCTGCGCTTCATGGAACGCCTGCCGGAGCGCGGCGCCATCACCGCATTCGATCGCTCATGGTACGGCCGCGTACTCGTTGAAAGAGTCGAGGGGTTCACACCCAAAGATCGTTGGATGGCCGGCTACAGAGAGATCAACGACTTTGAACGCTTGATCACGGACGACGGAACGCGGCTGGTGAAAATCTTCTTCCACATTTCCAAAGATGAGCAACTCGAACGCTTCGCGGATCGTCTGAAAGATCCTCTCAAGCGTTGGAAGTTGACGCACGACGACTTCCGTAATCGTGAGAAGTGGGATGACTATGCCGCCGCCATCGATGACATGTTTGCCAAGACCTCGACCGAACACGCTCCATGGACATTGATTCCTGCAGACAACAAGAAGTACGCGCGCATCGCAGCCATCAAGACCATCGTCGACTGTCTCAGTGATGATGTTGATCTATCGCCGCCAGCGCTACCGGAAAAAATGTTGAAGGCCGCCAAACAGCAGCTGGATCTCGACTCGGACTTTCTCGACAGTCTATCCAGCGACGCAGATTGACCGGCCACCTAAAGGACACTGCTACCTGCGCGTTCGCTTCTGCGCTCAAAACAGGTCATGCAACAACACACAACTCATGGTTGCAAAAATCCAAAGCCACACCTGAAATATTGAATAAACTTTAGATCAAATTCGAACCAAAAACTGTTCGGCACGCAATCAGGTTTGCGCTCAATCAATTCTTCGCCCCTTAAACAGAATTCGACTCTGTTCAGCAGAGTAATCTTAATCCTTTGCCTGTATCCCTCTCCGATCGTGGAACTGAACTAAGGTGGGGAGTGCGTAATGGATATTGGCAGGCTGTTGGTGGCAAAGGGACTAGTCTCAGCCCAGGATATCGAAAGAGCGCATCAACATCAGCACACCAACGGTGGACGCCTCGGCGATAGTATCGTTGCGCTTGGTCTGATGACCCAGGCACAAATTGATGAAGTCCTGACAGACGCACCACAAGCACCCGCCAAGGTTCAAGACAGCGGCATCGATGGCGTCTTTCTTCTCGAACTGATGATCAAAGGCATGTACGCGGAGAGCCTTGAAACCGCGTCGCAGTTGGTCGCTTCTCTGAAGCTGTCAAACACAATCATTTCGCAGTTGGTTCAGCTCGCAACGGAACGCAAACTCGTCGAGGCCCTTTCATCGAGCGCAGGCAGCGGATTAAGAGCAGAGCTGCGCTATGGACTGACCCGAGCCGGACGGGAATATGCAATCGACGCATTGAGCCGGAGTCAGTACTTCGGACCGGCACCTGTTTCACTCACCGACTATCAAGACCGCATTGTTCGTCAGCGCGTAACGAATGAGGTTGTGACCAGACAGCAGCTCGATCACGCATTCGAAGATTTGGTTATACCGGAACGCTTCGTCAGTCGATTGGGTCCTGCTGTGAACTCCGGCAATGCGATCCTCATCTACGGTCCGGCCGGGAACGGTAAGACGACCGTTGCGGAAATCGTCGGCAACGTCTTTCAAAACGTTATTTACATTCCATACTGCGTCGAGATCGACGGCGAGATCATGAAGGTGTTCGACCCCAGCGTTCATAAGGTGGTGGAAGGCGCACCCATTGAACGTTCGACCGCTGACCTGCGCCGCAGCCGCATCGATCCACGCTGGGTCGCCTGCTATCGACCGATGGTCGTGACTGGCGGCGAACTAACAATCGAGATGCTTGATCTCAAATTCAACTCCGTTGCCAAGTTCTACGAAGCACCGCTTCACATCAAAGCACTGAACGGTGTGTTCTTGATCGATGACTTCGGTCGCCAGCGCGCCAAGCCAGAAGAAATTCTCAATCGCTGGATCGTGCCGCTCAATAGCCGCGTTGATTATCTTTCTCTACATACCGGAAAGAGCGCAAAAATTCCGTTCGATGAGATCGTCATCTTCTCAACCAACATGCATCCGGATGACCTGATGGATCCGGCCTTTCAACGGCGCATCAGCTACAAATTGGAAACCGTCGAACCGCCCGAGGATCTGTTCCTTAAAGTCTTCGCGGCCATCGCCAGCAAGCGCGGCCTGCATTTGACAGAGGACGTGTTCTTCCAGGTTCTCGATGGCATCCGGACAAACGGTGCGCCGCTGGCTTACTTCCAACCCAAGTTCATTGTCGAGCAAGTCCTGGCATCATGTAAATTCGAGTGCATCGAGCCGCAATTCACACGCGACAACATCGATGACGCCCTCGCCAACCTATTTGCCACCAAGGCAAGCGATACGCCTGAGACATCAAATCCAGTCACACAGTTGCGCGAACAGGTCGCCTTGATGAAGGCCTCCTAAATTTTTGTGCCCAAAGTCGGAGCCGCGCAGTTGGCTCTGGCTCAGCGCATAGGGATTGTCACAAATTGAGGACTGCACCCCGTCTCAAAAGGGCCGTGCGCGCTCGTAGTGATGTTTTCGCTCGCGCTGGTGTAGAATAGTCCAAACGGCTTTGGAACGACCTGTTCCGATCATGCCTGCGGAGCGCACCACAATGAACGACAACGCCATTTCCGGCCATTATCACAGTGGCAATCTTGAGCAACGCCTCAGCGCAGCACTCGCCCAGGACGGCGCTGATCCAACCAAACCGACCATCAAAGACCTGACGCCGTATGATCAGTTCCATGGTCGCGGGTTGGAGGCAACCAATGAGTTGACCTCTAAATTAGACATCAAGCCAGGCGATCATTTGCTCGACGTTGGCAGCGGCATTGGCGGCCCGGCCCGGTATTTCGCTGACCAGTTCAAATGCAAGGTCACCGGCATCGATCTCACGGAAGAGTTCTGCAGCGTCGCCCAAGAGTTCACCCGGCGCGTGGGTCTCCAGGATGATGTCGCATTCCATGTCGGCAACGCCTTGCAGATGCCCTTTGCAGATGCGTCGTTTGACGGTGCGTACTCAATGAACGTGTCGATGAACATCGCCGACAAGGCCGGACTATACCGCGAGATACATCGCGTTCTCCGACCCGGCGGATGGCTGGCATTGTCCGAACTCGCTAAGGGGCCGGGCGAAGAGATGATCTACCCAACGCCATGGGCCGCCACGGCGGCTGCAAGTTTTCTCGCATCGCCGGAAGATACGCGTAGCAATCTTGAAGCGTGTGGATTCACCGTCGAAAGCTTCGAGGACGCATCCGAAAAGGTTATTGAATACGGCAAGCGCGCCCGGCAGATGGTTGAACAAGGGCGGAAGCCGCCGCACAGGGCCGTCCAGCTGATCCATGGCGAAGGCGCAGCGGAAGCCATGAAGAACACATCGCGTGGCGTTGTCGAAGCCCGCATTGTGCCAATCGAGGTCATTTGCCGAAAGATCTAAGTTCCGCCCGCAGACCGCCCCGAACCGGCTCTTTGAATTACTGCCCGACGACAACAACCGACAGTCGGGCGTCAATCCACAGCTCAGCTGTAGCGAGCCAATGCCTCCAGACGCGACGACGTAAACTCTATGCCGAATGTGTGCCCATTCTGGTGGCGCACATCTCCGGTCGCGTCGAAGAAGTCGCCGAGAATTTGCAGGCGGACCGCACGCGAGACAATCATCGGTTCCTTAACCCGAAGCTCAGCACCGAAGGGGGAGATATTGATGACTTCGCAGTCGATCCATTCGAAGCTGCCGCGGCACTGGAATTTCGCTTGGAGACATACCTTGCGCCGTGTCGCAGGACGCCTGTCTCGGGCAATCTGATAAGCACGCCTGTGTTTCAGCATCTCTCTACCTCACATGTCAGAGCCAACCTGCCATCTTCCGAGCAAGAAGCAGACCGACGGGAGAGAAAGACTTTTCCGTATCAATATCAGATAGTTAGAATTTTCTCGGATGTCCTCGCATGGCAGCGGTTTGCAAATCGCATTTGCGTATCGCGAGCAACGCAAAGCAGATCCGAATTGGCCGGCTGGAGTTCATGCGGAGCACGACCGCGTTGAACCTGACGTGCTCGTCACGCATTGCAAATCGAAAAGCACCACCAAGTCTTCACCCCGTCCCAAATGACATGGCTCATTGGTGGCCAGCTATGCAAGGCGCTCATATCCCATTTGACCGCCAAAGGCGCGGACTGCCGGAAGCACCGATTTGACCATGACGCAGCGCAACAATAATAGGTCGGAATCACATGCGGGCACATCAACAAGCTATGCGCTTATCGTGAATCTCAGGCCTTTGTGGCAGTCGGCACATAGACCGATGATGCATAGATAACACCCTGTCAAAAATGGAAAATTTTGCCGTTGTCGCGCGTGACATATGCCTTGTCGTTTCCGAGACAGTCGCAAATCAGCGTTCCATGATTAAAGCTCGCTCGTCGTAAATTGCACTGCACCATAATTGCGGGCACACCATCATGAGCAACCTGAATCAGGCCGGCCTCGCGCCGGTCAACGCCGCCGTATTGCCTACTGCAAACAGCGGCGCCGTAGCCCTGCCAGCGATCGTCGCCGGCACACAGAACCTCGGCGCAACAGCTGCCGTGCCGGAGACCTTTGTCAAAGGTCTGGTCATGGCGGGAGCAGCCATGTTCCTTTACGCGCTGATGGATGCCTGCGCCAAGGCACTCGCTGGCGCGGTCGACCCGTGGCAGATCATACTCGTGCGCTCCATATTCGCATTGGCGCTTGGATTCACACTGCTGGCTGCCAGACGCGAAAGCTTGCGCGAGGTGCTACGATCTGGGCAGCCGCTGCTACAGATTGCGCGCGGTCTCACAGCTGTCGCCTGCATGTACTGCGGAATTCTTGCAGTCACTATGCTGTCCCTCGCGGAAGCGCTGACAATCATGTATGCGGCTCCCATCGCCGTGACGTTGCTGTCCATTCCACTACTCGGCGAAAAAGTCGGCGTCCGCCGCTTGTCAGCTGTCGCGGTTGGCTTTGTCGGCGTGCTCATAGTTGCCGGTCCTGGTAGCGGCAAACTGGGCTACGGCCTTCCGGTGGCGTTGGCAGCTATGCTGCTCTATGCGCTGGCGACAGTCATGACGCGCCGACTGGGCCGCACCGACCGCGGGCTGACCACACACTTCTATACGCAGTTTGTATTCCTCGGCGTCTCAATGCCAATGATGCCGTTCGTCTGGATCACACCATCTTTCGATCAGGCAACAATCCTGATTGGTGCAGGGATGTGCGGCGCCGTCGCGATCTACCTTCTGACCGAGGCGCATCAGGCAGCGCCACCGGCCGTTGTCGCCCCGATGGACTACACCGTGATCCTGTGGGGTGCGCTGCTCGGCATGCTGGTATGGGGTGAAACGCCAACGGCAACGACCTGGGTCGGTATCACCATAATCGCGGCAACCGGTCTTTACATTGCCCAGCGGGAACTCGCCACCGGGCCATTGAACCGCTTCGGCCCAGTCTACCTCTGGGCCCGACGGCTCCTCGGATAACGCGCCCCTAGCCGAGGCTATGAAAGGCGGGGACGAGACACTCGTCCTCGACCCGAACTGCGCATCGCCTGGAAAATTAACGATACTGTACCCTTTGGAACTGACAGACCGCAGTTGTGTGAAGCGGTTCACAGCGGCGCGCCTATGAACGCTTTATCCCCATGGTGACGGACGGACCGACCACCACACCATGGAGATCAAGAATGACACACACGGCAACCCCAACTACCTACCCCACTGGCCCACTGACCATGCTCTGCCGTGCCGTTTTGATCTGCCTCACCGTACTAGGCATTGGCTTAACGGCAGCCGTCGTCACCACCACCAAAGTTGAAGCGGGCGTCCTCAAGAAAGCAAAGAAGGGGCTGAAACTCGGGCGCAAGGCAACGCGCTTCATCCGCAAGGGAGCGCGTAAGCTTGAAAAAGCAAGCCACCGTATGGGCAAGCCTGGTCGTGTCATCAGGAAAGTCGCGCGCGGTGTCCGCAAGGGGGCTGGAAAAGCCGAACGCGGTATGCGCAAGGCAGAGCGCGGCATTGGTCGCGCGCAGAGGACCATTGGCCGAACCGTCAACCGTCATTGCCGCGGCGCGTGTGGCAAGGTTCTCAAGGCCGGACGCAAGGTCACCCGTGCGGTCCGCCATCTCAGACGTGAGGCAGAACGCAAGTGTCGCCAGTTCGGCCATAACAGCCGCGCCTGCCGGCTCGCCCGTCAGGCCATGCAGCTCGCTTCACCAATCTAGATTTGCTCTTCAATCGACAGGTACCCAGCGCCCGGCCAAATCGTCGGGCGAACTGTCATCGCCGCTTCGCCTTGACCTCAGCTTGCGTAACCCGCCGCTGATCGCCGACCTCCTGCAATCGTACGCGATCATGGGGCTCGACACGCGAGTAACGCGCCCGCCAGTTGCCGGTATCCCACCACTGATAAGGTGCCTTGACCGTCGTGCGCGGCGCCGCTGCGGTCTCCAGCATCATCAATCCGCGCCGAACAATGTCGCGTTGCATCGCGCGCTGCCAGGGATGGCCACATGGGTTTCCGAGCGGGAAATCCGTGAACAGGTAACGCGGCACACCACAGTGTTCGACAATATCGACAGCTGAACCGATGATAACCGTTGCAATCCCTTCAGCTTCGATTTCGCGGGCAACCAAACTCACGGTTTGGTGGCAGACCGGTCATAACGGCGTCAGGACTACGGCATCAGCGCCATCTTCCTTGAGGCGCTCAACGATCTCAGGACCATCGTGCTGGATCGTCTTGGATTGACTGTACTCGGTCGGTACGCCGTGAAACCGCTCCGCGATGCCGCCAACCAAGCCTTCGCGCACCAAGGCACTGACCGTCTCAATCGGCAGAAATGACTCGCGGTCCCGCGTATGCGTCGACTCCTTGTCCCAGGCAACGTTCATGGTGAACAAGTCATCGGGAGCCGGCGATGTCGGCCCGGACCAGACCTCCTTGCGACCTTTATCATTGAAGTTAGGTCCTGCAGCCGGGCTTGCCGTTGTCACGAAGCCTATCCGGCAGTCAGACAACGGTTTGCCGAGGCGCGCAAACGGAACGTCATCGTAATGCGACCAGACATAATCCTGATCATAACCCAGCGCACGGTAGTACTTGCGCGTGCGCTCCATGTAGCCAACCGGATCCTGCGTGAAGTTGGTCATGATGTTCTGCCCCCATTCGCTTGCATCCATGATTTGAAGCAAACGCATCGTACCAACAATCAAGCACCCCGCAATCGCCGGCGCAGCCTTAGCACAGACGCGATAACGTCACGACCGTACCGTCCCGAACTCAGCCCCGCCTGCGCTTCTTGTCGGACCAAACAACACGGTAAAGATCAAACCGGCGATCCATGAAGTTGCGCGTTGCACCGGACTGGCGCGCCACCCTGAGATCCGACAGTCTGAGATCGGCGAACGCAATTGTCTCCGTGTTGGCCGCTGTGTCCGCGGCCACGCCATCACGCGCAAATGCAAAGTCGCACGGCGTCAGAATACAGCTCTCGGCATAATGGATGTCCATGTTCTCCACGTTCGGCAGGTTGCCGACCACACCGGAGAGAACAACGTAGATCTGGTTTTCGATCGCACGTGCGTGACAGCAATAGCGCACACGCAGATATCCACGTCGCTCGTCCGTACAGAACGGCACAAACAGAAGCAATGCGCCTTGGTCTGCCAAGCTACGCGTCAGCTCGGGAAACTCTGCATCATAACAGACAAGCACACCGATCGGCCCGCAGTCGGTATCAATCGTATCAACCCGGTTGCCACCTTTGATATTCCACCAGTAGCGCTCATCCGGCGTGGGATGAATTTTGTCCTGCGCGTGAACCGAACCATCACGCAGGAAGACATAGGACACATTGCGAATGTCCCCGTCGTCCATCGCCGTCGGGTGGGAGCCGCCAATGATGTTGATGTTGTAGCTAACCGCCAGCTTCTCCATCATCGACAGGAACCATGGCGTGTATTCCGTGACCCGCTGGATGCCTTTATCCGGCGCCAACGGTTTGGCTTCGATCGACAACAGCTGCAGCGTAAAGAGCTCCGGGAATACGACGAAATCGGCGCGATAGTCCGATGCCACGTCGACGAAGTATTCAACCTGCTGCTCAAACTCAGCCTTGGTCTTGAGACCGCGCATTTGGAACTGAACGGTTGCAACCCGGACCGTGTCCTTGGTGTCGAGCGCCGTCGCATCGCGCTTGCGGCCTTCATCTTCAACATAGAGCGGATTGCGCCAGAACATGTGCGTTGCATAGCCGAGTGATTGCCGGTCATAGGGATCGTAGTCGCGCAACAGACCTATCACCTCGAATTCATTCGACAGGTGAAAGCCAATGACATTGTCGCGGATCTTTTTGTCTTGGACCGCCTCGACGTAGGCCTCGGCTGAACCAAGGCTCTTCATGCGCCGATGCAGTCCCGGCATTCGCCCACCGAACACAATGCCCTTCAAATCAAGTGACTGACACAACTGCTTGCGCGCATCGTACAGCCTTTGACCAATACGCAGCCTGCGATAGTTGGGATCGACGCTGACTTCCATGCCGTAGAGAACATCGCCGCTCTCATCATGGCGCGCCGCCAACCCTTGCCCGGTAATCTCAGCCCAGGTATGCGGTGACAGAGCCGCCTTCTCCGAGATCATGAAGGTCGCGCAGTGGCCGACGATTTTCTCATCGTATTCGGCGACAAACTGGCCATCAGGAAAGTTGTTAAGCTGCGCCCGCAGCATGCGGCGTGAATATCCCTCCACCGGCGCATAGACGCGGCGACTAAGGTCTGCCAGCGCGTCAATATCTGAGCGCCGGGCGCGCCGCACAATCAGGCGCGATCGCGATTTGGGTGGCTTTGCGTTTTGCGACTTGCCACGGGTTGGTTTGGCTTCGACATGGTTCATGGCGAGAGTGTCCGGAATTGCTCGATCACCCGGCATATCTATCTGAATCTGGATAGCGAGTCGAACAAGACACGACGCTTGCCTCGCTGGCAAAACAGCGCCGCCACAAAACCGCGTTCCAATTGGTTGCGGATAGTGACCGTTACCCGGTCTTGCCAGGGCCTTCGGCAATCTTTTCTGTCGCCGCGCAGCCGGCACGTGCCAACTTGGTTAGCGTTTCGCCTTCAAACATCGCTCGGTCGGTTTGCAGTTCACCGTGCCCAAAGACAGCCTCGCAGGGGATTTCGTAGCGCGTCTGCAGGGCACGAATAACCGCCAATCCGGCATCAAGCTGCTCCGGCGTGACGTACTCTCCCGTGCACGTTGTCAGCCTTCGCCAGTTTGGCCGCAACAACCAATCACAGCCACCAACCAACGACACGCCAATCGTATTGCCTGACCACAGGTGCCGCGCTGTCTTGGTCCTCTGTGGTCGACGCTGCGACTTGATATGGTTGGTTCGCTTGCTCAGCGGCGCACCTTGCGCGATGCCGCCGCCACGCCCGACATAGAAGTGATACCCATAGGAGCCACCGCCACGACTGAAGTCCTTGCGTTGCCCATACTCCACCAGCCGTAGCACCGGTTTGACTGATGTGTAGTGCACAACAACTGCAACCGGCTTCTTCTTGCGCTTCGTCGCGACATTCGCGTAGCCGGCATCAGGGTTCGCCCAGTAGACAACATCGTGCCCGCCGACATCCAGGCGATCTGTCTCGCTGGCAGCCTCCGCCCAGGCCAACGGCGGAGGCGAGGGTGCCAGTCGTGCGCGCGTGTTGAGAAAGCTGATCGCCCAGAACACCAACACAGCAACAAGGAAAAGGGAGACGTTCACGGCGGAGGAAGCCCCACGCAGACCGCGATCAATGCAGTGAAGCAGATAGGCCAATCGGTCTCGCAATGACATCGGCAGCATGACTAGTCAGTTGTTCCTAATGCTGAACAAATAGACTGTCCAAATGGCAGGAGGATGGCTGAAACATCGCGAACGGATGACGAGCGCGCGTTGACGTCGTGACAGTATAACATAAACGCTTGTGTTTACCCTTTGGCGTCTCACACCACAGAATCAATGACCGGTCGCCTGGAACTTGGGCTTGCTTCGCTCATGAGCGATCGCATTCCTGGGACGCGATCGTCCCAAATTTAATAGCTCGTTTCCGGCAATGGTTGCTGACAACCGACAATATGTGGATAAGGCGACCTCGCAGGCCAAAACCCTTACTGACGCATCACAGCGATGTTATTTCCACATCAATAGCGTTGATACACCTAATCCGCGTGGAGGAAGTATGCAGCCGTTTGACCGCTGGGCGCACGGTACCCAGTTGCTGAAACTACTGAACGAGATCGATCAATGCAGGGTGGAACTCGATGAGGCAGTGGCGCGCGCTGAAACCCAGCTGGCCGACCAACTTCTGAAAAAGTTCAGAGACCTGGCAGGAGCAGTCGATCAGCTGGCGGAACTCGAAAACAAGAAGCAACGCGCGCAAAACCAATCTGACGAGCAGCGGCTGACCTCAGAAGCATAGCCATTCTTCAAAAGAATTCGGATTTCCCATCTCCACGTGTCTCACTTTGACACGACTGATGTGCCGGCGTGCACAAATGTCCGGAAGAGTGATCGAACCAAGCCTGCGTGCAAACAATTTTTCTGTTGCAACAAAAGCCTCTACACCGATCGGACGATGAACTTCGTTTAACTCGATCTACGGCTCCTTAGCCTTTGGTATGCTTCACCAATCAATCTCCGTTGAGACTTGACCTCACTCTCCTGTCTGATGGAGGATAGCGGTACAGAATTTTCGCTATGGACTGCGCTGAAAGTATCCACGCTCTTTCCGGCCGACAGCTCATGAAGGAAATCACCGAGTTCCGAACAAGAACCAGAAAATAAAGTACAAAGTGCAAGGTAACACCGTGATACCACAGGAAGACCATCAGCTAACGAATCAACTCGGGAAACTGGGAGCGTCCGATACGTTGGAAGAATGCATGGCGCAAGTGCGTGCGGTATTCGACTTGTATCAAGTCGGCCATGGCTGTCTCCAAACACTCGACGATGAACTCGAACCATCAGAGGCGCTTTGGAGAGTGACACCGGATGATGTCACTTCGGCGTGCAGCCGGCTCGTCCAGACCAGGAAACATCCAGCGCTTCTGATTGGAAAGAACAGGCATTTCCCGTTCAACCTGATGGACTACAAGGAGCACTTTCAGAGTGATCCAGACGCCAACGAATTGTTCGAGGCATTCGCCAACAACGGATTGATCGCCGTTTATGCTCTACCTATTCGAACCCCTTCAGGCGTCTATGTGTTTGTTGTCGGCCGTCCCAATGACACGATCGACCTAACTGAGTTACTGGCGCTACAGACCATCTGCACCAATGCTCTCAATAAAATCGTGCAGTTCAAAAAACGCCCATGTGACAGCAGTGTACCCAACATCCTCACCAACAATCAGAGACGCGTTCTGATTGCTCTGGCACGAGGAATGGACCGACCAACGATTGCACGCACACACTGCCTGAGCGAAGACACTGTCGCCCTCATCGAGCAGCAAATTGTAGATGATCTGGGCGCCGCCAACGCGCGTCACGCCATTGTCCTGTCATTGATTGCAGGCGAGTTATCGCTCGAGGATTTCGCACCATTGTCGTACTGATATGAATGCCGTCACCCGACACAAGCGTCCGGACTGGGCATGGGACGACACGACCGTTCGCTCGTCTCCGGTTCGATAATCATTGACCAGTGACTGTACAATTACTTCAAGCGAATGAAGACGCTATTCGCTTGAGCGAGACAACGTCCGACTAACTGCATCACGCCAACCGGCATACTTTCTCTCACGCTGTTCTGAGTCCATGCGCGGCTCAAAGCGCCGTTCCAACGTCCATTGCGACGAGAACTCCGTCAAGTCCGGGTAGACCCCAACGTGTCTCCCAGCGAGATAAGCCGCACCTTGCGCCGTCGTCTCTAGGTTCGTTGGCCGGTCCACCGGAGCATCGAGAATGTCCGCCAGACGTTGCATCGTCCATTCGGAAGCAACCATGCCGCCATCGACCCGCAACACGGTCGAGCTCGACGTCTCCCAATCTTGCTTCATGGCCTCGAGCAGATCGCGGGTCTGATAGGCAACGCTCTCAAGCGCCGCGCAGGCAAATTCAGCCGGACCTGTGTTCCGCGTCAGGCCGAACATCGCGCCACGGCAATCGGCATCCCAATAGGGTGCACCAAGGCCAACGAATGCCGGCACGAGGTAGACGTCTTCGTTCGGATCCGAAGCCTCAGCGAGCGCACCCGATTGAGCTGCATCATCGATAATCTTGATGCCATCACGCAGCCATTGAACGGCGGCACCGGCAACAAAGATCGAGCCTTCCAAAGCATAGGTCGCAACGCCGTCGAGCTGGTAGGCAACCGTGGTGAGCAGTCGGTTTTGAGATGCGATACGGTCCGCACCAGTGTTCAGCAAGGCAAAGCAACCGGTGCCATACGTCGATTTGAGCATGCCCGGCGAGAAACAGGCCTGGCCAACCGTTGCGGCCTGTTGATCCCCGGCAATGCCAGCAATTGGAATTGCCGTCCCGAATATCTCGGACGAACTCTGACCAAAGTCGGCCGCGCTGTCGCGTACATCGGGCAGCAACGCGCGCGGCACATTGAGAAGCTTGAGCAGATCATCGTCCCATTGTCCGGTCTCAATGTTGTAAAGAAGTGTGCGGCTCGCGTTCGTGGCATCGGTGGCATGGACCTGCCCGCCCGTGAGACGCCACAACAAATACGTATCAACCGTGCCGAACGCCAAGCGTCCCGCATCGGCAGCCGCGCGTGCGCCATCAACATTGTCGAGGATCCAGGCGATCTTGGTGCCTGAGAAATAAGGATCGAGTAACAGGCCGGTCTTGGAGGAGACAAGCGGCTCTTGCCCCTCACTCTTCAAGCGTGCACAAAAGTCAGCCGTCCGGCGATCTTGCCAGACAATTGCGCGATGAATTGGTTTACCTGTGTCACGATCCCAGACCACCGTCGTCTCGCGCTGATTGGTAATGCCGATCGCATTGACCTGAGACGCTTCGAGACCTGCCTTCGCAATCGCCTCACGGCTTGTTGCAAGTGTCGTTTGCCAGATGTCCTCCGGCTCATGTTCAACCCAACCCGATTTTGGGAAATGCTGCTCGAACTCTTGCTGCGCACTCGCAACGACCTTCATATCCTCATTGAAGATGAGTGCACGGGATGATGTTGTCCCTTGGTCAATCGCGAGGATGTAAGGCATGTCGGGCGTATCCTATGACTGTCTTTTGGACCACATGATCAGCCGCATCGACCTGTTGTCAATCCATCATGCTCGCAATTGAATGACCAGTACGAATTCAAAGCTGCGGACACCGTGGTCGCGCACAACCACTGGCAAGATCATCTCCCGTCCGTCAAACAGATGAAAACCGCAGACAGCGTTTGGAACAGCTGGCTGAGCTGGCGCGATCTTGTTACGTTGCATAAACGCTGCAATGAAACCGACGGGCATGCATCGACATGAATAAGACAGAGCGCGAGGTCTTGGACAGCACCCGGGACTTCGCCGATACTATCCTTGGCCCACGCGTAGCTCTATGGGATCGCAACAATGCCTTTGATCACGCAACACTGCGCGAGGCAGCAGCCATCGGGTTGACCGCTCTTCAGGTCCCGGCAGAAATGGGTGGCCTCGGATTGGCTTTTTCGTGTAAAGCGCGCATCGCAGAAATCCTGGCCGCCATTGATTTCGGCTTTGCGATGTCACTGATCAACACGCAAAACGTGGCACAGAAACTCGCACGCGATGCACCGGCGGACCTCGCCACACGCTACATACCATCCTTGCTCAGCGGTGAGCGGCTCGGCAGCACAGCTTTGACGGAACCCCACGCGGGTTCAGATTTTGCCGCCATCTCAACAACTGCGACGCGCGATGGTGATGAGTGGCTGCTCAACGGAACCAAGGCCTGGATCATTAACACCGTCGCCTCGGATGTATTGGTGGTCTACGCGCAGACAGAACCGGGACGTGGCGGCGCCGGCATTGCTGCATTCCTCGTCGATGGCCAGCGCGACGGCTTCACGCGGTCCGAGCCCTTCGCCTTAACCGCGCAACACTCGATCGGTGCAGGCGGCTTTGAACTGCACAACTATCGTGCCACCAATGATGAAATGCTGCAGCCGCCCGGTCGCGCTTTCAAGGCCGCGCTCTCAAGCATCAACGAAGCCCGCACTTATGTGGCTGCCATGTGCTGCGGTATGGTGCACAAGGCGCTCGAGATCGCGGCCGACTATGGCCGCAAGCGCTCAACCTTCGGCAAGCGTCTCGGCGAGCACCAGGGCTGGCGCTGGTCCTTAGGAGATGCAGATGTGGACTTGGCGGCAGCACAACAACTTGTCGCCCATGCCGTCGATCTCATCGACCAAGGCGAGGATTCCCAGTTTGCAGCAGCCAAGGCCAAGATCTTCGCAACCCGCATGGCAGAACGCCACCTGCCAGCACTGGCGCAACTGATGGGTGCCGAAGGGTTACGGGATTGCTATCCATTTGGCCGACATCTGATTGCTGCACGCATTGCAGGTTTCGTCGACGGCTCAACAGAAATGCTGCTGGAACGACTGACCCTGAAGTACACCAAGCCGGCACGAGATGGCTCATGACAGACATGCTTTATCCTATTCCGCCGGTCGAGCAGCACCCCGACAAGATCGCATTCTCAATTGCCGAAACCGGAGAGTCTGTCACCTTCAGTCAGCTTGAGGCACGGTCCAACCAAGCAGCGCAACTGTTCCGCGCTTGCGGCGTCCAGGCCGGCGATCACATTGTGCTCCTGTCAGAGAACTGCCGGCAGTTCCTGGAAATCTGTTTCGCTGCCGACCGCTCCGGCATCTACTACACAGCCATCAGCACGCATGCGTCAACAGACGAAGCGGCGTACATCTCGCGCAATTGCGGTGCGAGCTTGTGCATCGTGTCCGAGCGCAAAGCCGAAATCGCGCAGCACTTGATTGAGGCCGCGCCCGACGTGCGCCACCGGTTCATGATTGGTGAACCGATCGATGGTTACGCGAGCTGGGATACGGCAGCAGAAGCGCAACCCACCGCACGGATTGACGATGAACGCCAGGGCCTGGACATGCTCTATTCATCCGGCACCACCGGGCAGCCAAAGGGCATCAAGTGGCAACGACCGGATGAACCACCCGGCCAGGAAACCATGCTGGTCAGCTTGCTGGGCCGCTTATTCAGCTACGAATCTGCTACACGGTACTTGTCGCCCGCCCCGCTCTACCATGCAGCGCCTTTGCGCCACTCGATGACGGTGATCAAGCTCGGCGGCACGGTGACCGTCATGCAGCGCTTCGATGCCGAGCGCGCGTTGCAGCTCATCGAAACCGAGCAGATTACGCACAGCCAATGGGTTCCGACCATGTTCGTGCGCATGCTCAAGCTTGATGACGACATCCGCCTCAAGTACGACTGCTCCTCGCAGCAAGTCGCACTGCATGCGGCGGCGCCATGCCCGGTACCGGTCAAGGAACAGATGTTGGAATGGTGGGGTCCAATTCTACACGAGTACTACGCGGGCACGGAGAACAATGGCTTCTGCGCCATCACCAGCGAGGAATGGTTGGACCACAAGGGATCGGTCGGGCGTGCCCTTCTCGGCACCATGCATATCTGCGATGAGGACGGCGAACCGGTCAAAGCCGGAGAGACCGGAACTGTCTTCTTCTCGGATGGACATCCATTTTCTTATCATGAAGATCCAGAGAAGACGGCAGCGGCCTATAACGCCCGCGGCTGGTCCACGTTAGGCGACATCGGCTACCTGGACGATGATGGCTACCTCTATCTTGTCGACCGCAAGTCATTCGTCATCATTTCCGGCGGCGTCAACATTTATCCGCAAGAGACCGAAGACCTACTGGTGACCCATCCCAAGGTGCTCGACGCAGCCGTCTTCGGCGTGCCGAGCGAAGACTTCGGAGAAGAAGTCAAAGCGGTTGTGCAATTGGTCAACGGCCAAACCACAAGCGACGGTCTCGAAGCCGAACTCATTCAGTTTTGCCGCGCCAAGCTATCCGCCCTGAAATGCCCGCGCTCGGTTGACATTGTCGAAGCATTGCCCCGCCACGCCAATGGCAAGTTGCTCAAGCGGCATCTGCGTGACCAATACTGGCAAGACAAGCAAAGTTAGTTTGGCAGGAAGCGCAGATCCGTGAACTCATCAGGTGATCTCGTCCGGTCGATCCCTCCCAGTTCGCAAAGCATGTCAATGGATCGCTTGAGTCCAGCCATATCGATGGTGCAGTCCAGTTGGTAGCGCGGAAACTCTCGCTCCATTGCGCGGCGCACAGCACTCTCGCTGGCCTCATAGTGCCGCGCGACAAACCGGGTGAACGCATCGCGATTGTCTGCCGCATGGTGAGCAGACTTACGACACCCGCTGAGAACCGCACGCACTGTCTCCGGCTCGCGCTCAATGAAGTCAGTATTGGCGACCCGCACGATCCATTGGAAGTCTGGCAAATACGCGTCCTCATAGCCAGCAGCCCAGACATTCAGGATATCGCGTTCCTCGCCAATCGCGAGGTTGGGTTCGGTTACGAGACAGGCATCGATCGCGCCCTCGCTCATTAGCTCGATAATGCGAGGATATTGGTCGTGCAACGGCACCAACGTGACATCCTTCGCAGCATCGAGCCCATGACGGGCAAGCATCTTATGGACGATCCAAGACGGACAGCTGCCGATGCTCAGAAGACCAATGCGTTTCCCTCGCAGCCCGTCATAGTCAGCGATCGACTTGTGAACGCCAAGATACAGATGGGCCTGCTGGCGACAGCCACTCGCCACTATTCGGAAGCGCTTGCCCGCAGCCATAGCTGGAAGACCCGATGGTGATCCAAGGCTGCCGACCGGTGCTGCACCCTCATCGAAAGCCGCAGCAATCTCCGGCCCGCCGAACACTGTCTTGATGGACAGATCAAGGCCCTCATCGGCAAAGACGCCTTCTTCGATGCCGAACCGGACCGTCAGGGCGTCGTTGCCCGACGGTACGCCATACGCGATGGACTTAGGCATGAGCTACTCGAACAATCTTAGGATTGATTTCCATGTAGGCGCACGTGTCCTTCTCCATGTCATAGGCCAGGCGCTTGGGCAGCCGCTCCAGTGACAACCCGTACATGTGGAAATGGCGGCGGGGAATTTCTCCCGGCGTCGCTACGCTGTGAATATCATCCGGCATCAACGCAATATGTTCTCCGTTGTGAACGCGTGTCGTAGCGGCGAGCTTGATTTCAGCCTTGCCCGGTTCGTACCCACCTTCAACCCGTTCGTAGAGCTGATTTTCCTCGCAGCCATCAAGCCCTGCAACAACCGCCCAGGTGGCATGGTTATGTGGTCGGACCGACCCGCCCGGCCGGGCACACGTCAGATAGAGTGGAAACCGTCCGCCCTCATCCTCACTCAGAAGATAGAGTTTGGCTGGCGCACCCTCTTCAGGATTGGGAAAATGAACTTCATCGAACAGCTCCTTGTATCGGGTAAGTTCAACCAATGCTTCGGCAATCTTTGCCAAGCCTTCCCGGGTGACGCCGTATTCGCTTTCCAACGCACGCACACGCTCCACAGTCTCTGCGACATGCTCCCGACGCTTTGCAACAATGGTCGGATCGATAGCGCTACTCATGGCTGGGTCTCACTTCCATCTAAAATTTCCAATTCTGTTTCCACTTATTCTGCATCGAAGAGACCGAATTAGAAACCAAACTCACGCCAACATCTCCTCAATGATCGACGCTTGGCAATTGTCGCGATAATATCAGCGGCAGATTTCTTGCAATGGGCCGATCACGACAATGGGACGACAAAGCCATGATGGATGACGTTTATCAACGCCAGAACTTCGGAAACGACGTTGGCCTTGGCCGCAAACCCGCGCTGCTCATTGTTGATTTTCAAGTCGGTTTCGCTGACCCCGATGTCTTCGGTGGTGGCAATGTGAAAGAAGCCATTGCAGCGACGGTCCCGCTTCTCCAGGAGTTTCGCGCCCTGAACCTTCCAGTCGCCTACACCCGCGCAGTGTTTGCCGACGATGGCTCGGATGCCGGCGTATTCGGAATGAAAGTTCCTGGATTGAAACGCCTAACTGACGATGCCGAGATATCCCAGATTGTCCCAGATCTCGCGCCCCGGGCCGGCGACTACGTCGTGCGCAAAACAGGCCCAAGCGCATTCTTCGGCACGTCTCTCACGACTTGGCTCAACGCCCAAGGCGTCGACTCACTGGTTGTCACGGGCGCAACCACCTCTGGCTGCGTCAGGGCAAGCGTGGTTGACTCGATCAGCTATAGCTATCGAACAGTTGTCGTCTCAGATTGCTGTGGAGATCGGGCATTGGAACCGCACGCAGCCAACCTATTCGACATGGGCCAGAAATACGCCGACCTGCTCACCGCCGATGAAGCGATTACCGCAGTGCGTGCTGTCGCTAGCCGCAACAGTGCAGAACTTGCTTGATTGGATCTCATCTCATGGTTGATGTGCTGGGCTATCGCCGCAAGTTCGCCGTCGTCGCCCCATCCACCAATACAATTGTCCAGCCGGAATTCGACGCTATGGCACCTCATGGTGTCACCAACCATTTCAGCCGCATCCACATTCCCGATGATCCACTCGGCTCGGACGCCGACTTCGAACAGCTCATGGTTCGTATTCGGGCAGAACTCATGCAGGCCGTTGATCGTGCCATGACCGCCCGACCGGACTACCTGGTCATGGGTATGTCTTCGGAAACCTTTTGGGGCGGCTTGGCCGGCTCAAAAGAGTTGGAGCTCAAACTGAAAGAACGCTCTGGGCTGGAGGTCGCCATGGGATCCGATGCCAGCCAGGCCGCGTTGCGCAGCTATGGCGACATCAAGCGCATCAGTGTCGTGACACCTTACATGCCGGTGGGTGATGAAGAGGTACGCAAGTTCTTTACGGACTGTGGTTTCGAAGTACAGGCCGTGCACGGCCTGAAGTGCGAGAGCCCGACAGCCATCGCCCACGTCGACGCCAGGACACTGCGCGATGCCGTGCGCGCTGTCGACGATCCGCAAGTAGAGGCCATCCTTCAGGTCGGAACCAACCTGGCTTTCGCCCACATCGCACCGATTGCCGAATTTTGGTTGGACAAGCCGGTCCTCGCCATCAACACCGCCACCTATTGGTGGGCTCTGCGCCAGAACGGCATCACGGATCGGGTCGATGGTTTCGGCTGCCTGCTCCGCGAGCATTAAGGCCCGGAACGAACACAAACATCAGGCGAGACGCCCATCTTCCAGAAACGCGTGTACCAACGTGTTGACCCGATCCGGAAATTCCCAAAATGGAAAACCACCGGCTTCTGGCACAACTTCGCGACGACAGTTGGGTAGAAGCTCGACCAGGGCATCAGCCGCATCAACGAAATCTTGCAGGTCATGCTGACCGTTATAGATGAGCACAGGTGGCTGGATCTCCGCGAGTTGGCCGTCAATCGGCGGTAGTGGTTTGGAGGCCAAGCCGGCATCCAGCCACGGTCGGCCCTTGAAGTCATCGATTATTGCGCGCTGCTCCCGCGCACGGCACGCCTCAGGATGGGCCCGCATCACATCGAACCACTCTCCTTCGTCCCACCAGACGTCGCGCGCCTTCTCAATCCCATCGTTGCGTGCAACCCGGCCAACTTTGTCGAGGACCGATCCAACAGCCGGCAATGACCGCCCAGGAAAAACGGGTCCTTCCAAAATGAGAGACTGGAACAGGTCTGGCTGATGACAGGCCAGCAAAACGCCGGCACCCGCGCCGAGATGCGTACCCCAGAAATGCGGTTTGGCAATCTCGGCATCGGTTAGCACCGCATAAATATGGGCTGCATACTCTGGCAACCCATAAGGCCCATCAAAATGCTCCGCCAAACCATGGCCGGGCAGATCAATCAGGCAGATACGATAACGTGGAGAGAAGCTCTCCACTTGCTTGTCAAAGACGCGGTGGTCCTGGGACACGCCATGGACCAAAACAAGCCACGGCGCACCCTCTGGCGCGTTCGTGATGAGTTGATAGGTCTTCGAAACTCTTCCGTCGGTAGCCATCGCACCCTCACGCATGCTACTGAAAACGTAGCAACACATATATCAGAAGTGAGCGCTACACAATATGTAGCGAAAAAATATGTCCAGTTTTCCAAAACCCGGGCAACCGGTACGTGGCTCAAAAACCGGTGCACCACTGATGGCATTGTTTGATCTGCTCGGCCGCAGCTGGGCGATGGGAACAATCTGGCAGCTCAGCGAGGGCGGTCCCGCAACATTCCGCGAGCTGCAGCAGCGTTGCGAGGGCGTCTCGCCAACGGTTCTCAACAAGCGACTCAAAGAGCTGCGCGCCGCCGGACTCGTTGAGCATTCCGGCACAGGTTATGGCGTGACACCTCTCGGGCGCACGCTGTTCGAGAACCTGAAGCCGATGAAATCATGGGCCAACAAGTGGGCCAAGTCGGTGTCTGAGTGAGTGTCATGTAACGAGGCAGCCTCGTCACTCGAACCGCGCCGAACCATGCGGTCAAAGACCCACTGCAGATCTAACCGATGCAACAACGCTCGCACTGACAGCGGCTGGTCACCCAACCTCAAGCGCAGATCTACTCTCAGGCACCTTCGCTGGTCGGAAAGTCAACGTGGATGTGGTTGCCGTCCGGATCCCAGATATTGAACTGGGTGATAACGCCACCAGGCACGTCGCGGCGCTCATACTTCTCGCCCACTGAATCGAGTTTCGCCTGAAACTCCTTCATGCCATTTGCCGCGAATGCAAAATGCTCAAGCTTCAAATGGCCTTCCGAACCAGCGCCCGCATCCTTTTCAACGCCAATCAGGTGCACCGCAGCTTGATCACCGACATACATCCAGGCGCCAGGAAACGGAAAGTTGGGTCGATCTCCGGAATGCATGCCAAGCACGTTGGTGTACCATGTCACCATGGCGTCGAGGTTGTCAGTGCGAACGTTGACGTGGTCAAGTTTGTTGAGCTGCATGGGGGTCGCCTCCTCATCATCACGCGGTCTCAGCGCGAATGCGCCGCGACCTGTTATCTATTGCGTGGAACTGACTATAGCATGGAGATCAGCGCTGCGGGAGGGGCGCGAACCTAGCAACTGCCGAGTATCTGCATTACAGGATCACGCCTTGCTAGTCGCCGGCATGTATCGACTAATCATGAAGTCGTCGACATGTCAGTGTTACAACTGATAGATGGCCGTCACCATTGATCCGAAGGCGAGAAACCGGTTCAATTGCAGGATTGCCAAGCACAGTGAATTGACCTTGTCTTGAAGTGACAATTGGAAACGAGATCGAACATGCAGATCCAACTGTCCATCGATATTGATGCAACGCCGGAGCAGGTCTATGCCGTCGGGATGGACATCGAGCGCTGGCCCAACGTCGTCTCAGCTATCACCAACACGGAGATCTTGAGCGACGGCCCGATCAGTGTCGGCACAGTGTTCCGCGAGACCCGCATCATGTTCGGCCGCGAAGCCAGCGAGGTCATGACCATCGCCACTCTGGAACCGCCGCATCGCTACCTGTTCACCGCAGAGAACCATGGCACTGCCTACGTGACAGATCACATCGTCGGGGCTCTGCCGGATGGCCGCTCACGCTTGTCAGTGATATTCACCGGCACAGCCAAAACGTTTCTCGCGCATCTCTTCATGCCACTGGGTCTGCTGCTGGCTGGCTCCCTCAAGAAGCAACTCTTGGGCGACCTTGAAGATCTCAAAAGGGAAATCGAAGGCCGCAACTCTGAGAACAGAGCATAATGAGATCACAGAATTTCACGCCCGGTTAACCCTGTCGTCGAGCTTACGCCATTGTTGCGCACCAATTTGCACATCATTGACAATTATTGATGAATCTAGACTTTGAAGTAGAAATTGCGCACCGAGGAGTGCCGGCGGTACTGCGGCATCAAAATATGGCTTTCAGCTTGCAAAAATTTCGGAACTTCTGCGCCGGCATCTGCATCTTCTTGACTGCCTTTTCGCCCCTTGCCAGCGTCGCCGCCTGGGCCTGCCAGGAAAACGCGATGCTGGTGTTTGACTCCTCTGGCTCCATGGGGTCAATCAAGGAAGGCCTGCCGAAAATCGACGTCGCCCGCGAAGCAGCGACTGACATCCTGCCGGACGTCACACGCTTTCGAGCTACGGGTCTCATCACTTACGGCGGTGAATTCGGCCCCGTCTGCAACAACGTCAATCTGAAAATCCCACCAATGCGCCACAGCGGCGAACTCATTTTGGCCGAGCTTGGTTTGATGCGGCCGAACGGCCAAACGCCATTGAGTGATGCGGTCATGCTCGCCGCTCAAAGCCTGAAAAGCCTGCAACACCCGGGCATCATTGTTCTGGTCACCGATGGTCTTGAGAACTGTGGGTATAATGCCTGTGCGCTCGGCCGGAAACTCCGCGCGGAAAATCCAAACATCCGTGTCCATGTCATCGGCTTCCACCTGCATGCCCGGTCAGAGAGCCAGATCTCATGCCTTTCGCAGCAGACCGGTGGCACATATACCTCGACAAACTCGCTGGAAACACTGCGCGAAGCTCTACGCACAACTCTGAGCTGCCCACGCATTTCGTCACTCAAAGAGCCGCTTGATGTGAGCTCATTTCGACACCGCGGATAACCTGCACCGTTGAAAATTATCCTGCCGGGCTGGCCACAGCACCGGCAGTAGCGCTATTTTCCCTGTTCGCTATGATTGGTCGAAGAACCGACTGAGCAACAGGAAACATCAAATGAGTAAAGTCTTGATCGTAACCGGCGGCGGCCGCGGCATCGGAGCCGCAACGGCCAGGCTAGCTGGTTCCCGAGGGTTTGCCGTCGCCGTCAACTATCATTCCAATGCCGAGGCCGCAAACGGCGTCGTCCAGGACATCGAAGCTGCAGGCGGCAAGGCAATAGCTGTTCAAGCCGATGTCTCGACCGAAGAAGGCGCAACGTCGCTCTTCGAAACCGTCGATAAGGAACTCGGTACGTTGGATGGCCTCTTCGCAAATGCGGGAACGCTCACAGAGTATCGACCCATCCAAGAAGTGCCGCTTACAGACCTCGAACAGACCTGGCGCGGCAACATTAGTGGCCCGTTCCTCTGTGCACGCGAAGCAGCCAAGCGGATGTCCACGACGTCCGGCGGAAAGGGTGGCTCGATCGTCATCAACTCATCGGCAGCAGCGCGTATCGGCGGCGCTCATGGCATGCTGGCTTACGCCGCTTCTAAGGGCGCGACAGATACTTTTACTCTCGGCCTCGCAATCGAACTGGGCGGCCAGGGTGTGCGCGTCAACGCAGTTCGCCCGGGATTGATCGAAACCACATTTCATGATCTGACAGGTGACCTGGAACGCTTGAAGAAACTCGTCGGCGGCGTTCCAATGGGGCGGACGGGAACCGCAGAGGAGGTTGCAGAAGCTGTTGTATGGCTGCTGTCGGACGAAGCCAGTTACGTCAGCGGCACGCACGTTGACGTTACCGGAGCGCGCTAGAGCAATTCAAATAGACATCAAGAGAGGCAAACATGTTTGAGGTCGAAAAGGCCAACACCGTCGACACCTGGCGCATCTATCTATCCGGCGAGATCCATACGGATTGGCGCGACCAGGTTGAAGTTACAGCATTCGAGGCGGCGCTCCCTGTTTCATTTTCTGCACCGGTGACCAACCACGGATACAGCGATGATTGTGGCGTTGAAATTCTTGGCAGTGAACCAAACAAGTTCTGGCACGACCACAAAGGCGCGCAACTCAATGCCATTCGAACGCGGACACTGATCGAGAAGTCAGACATTGTCATTGTCCGCTTCGGCGAAAAGTACAAGCAATGGAACGCGGCTTTCGACGCAGGCTTGGCAGCTGCTCTCGGCAAGCCACTGATCATCATGCATCAACCAGAACATGCTCACGCACTTAAGGAAGTAGACGCTGCCGCACTCGCCGTAGTGGAAACGCCGGAACAAATCGTTGATATTCTCCGCTACGTCATTCGAGGCGAGCTCGACGTCGGCCGGCAGTCCGCGGCAGAGTAGGCGTTGCCTGACAATGAGGCGACGCAACTGGTGACAAGGCGTTTGAAACGAAACCAATTCAAGCAACTGTCACAATGCATTCTTGCGAATGCGCTATCGCCGAGAACAAGCACTAACGAAACACGTCCGGCCACACGGTGGCAACGACAGCCAAGTTGGAGGTTGGCCCATGAAACTTTTCTTTGCCAAGAGCCAGCTTAAACATGCGCCGCAGCAGTTCATGGCAGCTGGCAAGATCGTTGCGCCGTTTGAAATTCCCGAACGAGCAGAGCACATGGCTTCGGGCTTGGTCGAACTTGGCCTTGAGGCATCAGAGCCCGATGATTTTGGTCTCGAACCAATCCACGCTGTTCATTCTGACCACTATGTCGAGTTCTTGCGGACAGCACATGCACGCTTCCAGGAGCTACCTCAGGCAGGCCCTGAGGTTTTCCCAAATGTCCATCCACACGTCAGCGCACATCCAGACCTCAGCCCCAGGGAGAGGCCACGCCCTTCCCACGTTGTGGGTCAAGCTGGCTGGTATATGGGAGATATGGCGTGTGCTCTTGGTGAGGGAACCTGGCAGGCGGTTTATGCAAGCGCACAAACTGCAGTCTCAGCAGCGCAGGCAATTGTGCAGGGCGAGGACGAGGCATTCGCTCTTTGCCGCCCACCAGGACACCATGCCTATCATGATCGCGCATCGGGATTTTGTTTCTTGAACAATGCTGCGATTGCAGCGGAGGAGCTCCTCAAGCGCTACAAACGTGTCGGCATCATCGACTTTGACACGCACCATGGTGACGGCACGCAGGCAATCTTCTACCGCAGATCCGATGTATTCTATGCGTCGACACACACCGATCCGCGGGAGTATTACCCGTTCTATTTTGGCTATGCAGATGAGACAGGCTTTGGCGAAGGGGACAAATTCAATTTCAACGTACCCATCCCACAAGGTGCATCAGATGAAGAGTTCATCGAAGCCAATCAACAACTAATCATCGCAACCCTCGCAAGCGAAGTGGAAGCACTCGTTCTATCGGCGGGTTGGGATGCACATCGCGATGATCCACTATCTCGATTGGATGTCTCCACAGACGCCTATCGCCGTCTCGGTCGGATCTATGGCGAGATACCGCTGCCCACAGTGATTGTCCAAGAAGGTGGCTACTCTCTCGCTGCTATTGAAAAAGTCGCACCAATCTTCGTTAAAGAATTTCTTGACGAACGCAAACCCCAATAAACCCAAACAGAAGCTATTGATCTGAAAGATCGAGGCTTTACCACGAGCAGGTATCCAGTATGGCAAATCGACTGCAGGACAAAGTCGCAATCGTAACCGGCGGCGCACACGGCATTGGTCAAGCGATTGCGAAACGCCTTGCAAGCGAAGGATCGAAAGTCCTTGTCGCAGATGTTGATCTCGCAGCTGCACAGAAGACTGCCGACGAGATCCGGTCAGCCAATGGTGTTGCCGAAGCCACCGCAGCTGATGTCAGCGACCGCGCTCAAGTGGACGCAATGTGCGAAATGGCTGTGAGTACATGGGGACGATTGGACATTCAGGTTTCCAATGCCGGCATTACAGATCGCGAACCATTTCTCGAAATGACCGATGATCTTTGGGAGCGTGTCCTCAAGACCAACCTCTATGGGGCATTCTACTGCGGCCAGGCAGCAGCACGACAAATGGTGACGCAAGGCGGCGGCGGCAGAATTGTCCATGTCGCATCGAACTCAGGCATCTTTGGCGGTCGCGGTCGCGCAGCTTATGGCGCAAGCAAAGCGGGCCTGGTCAATCTCACGCAGACGATGGCCATCGAGCTTGCGGAACACAACATACTGGTGAATGCAGTAGCACCAGGTGCTACAAAAACACGAGTCACCAAAGGAGAGTTTCCGCCAGATACCGTCATGGCCCGCTCACCAATCCAACGCTACGGCCGTCCTGAAGAAATCGCAGCAGTTGCTGCCTTCCTGGCCTCGGATGAATGCTCTTTCACAACTGGCCATGTGTTCTGCGCCGATGGCGGCTTCACCGTCGCTGGCGTTATGGAAGGTTAGCGGCGCAACTAGCGACGCGAGCGCTTGCCAAAGCCTGCCTTCGGGCGCTGCATGGGCGGCGTACGTCTTCGGCTTGCGACCGGTGACACGTAGTCATCGCGCACAACGGCAGCATCACCATTTGGCTCAACGCCGGCGAGGCCAAACTCCTTGCTGCGTTCGTGGCGTACGGCCCACCACATAAAGAGCGCAAAAGCTGCACAAACCAGGGCGCCGAACAAGGCAGCAAAGCGGAATCCGCCCAACGCTGAAGAGATTGTCTTGATCGAGGCTTGAGCATCGATCGTTTGCTTCTCTTCGACCTCAACCTTCTGTTGCTTGCGCGGCTTCGGCTTTCTATATTTTGGCGGATCAACATCGAAGCGCCGTGTCGGCGGCCGTTTCGAAGCAACACTGCGCCGATAATCATTCGCATTCAGATCAACTTGCGGGCCGCTGCTCTTGTTGCATTGTTGATAGCGACGACGTGCATAGTCACGGCGGTCGAATTCGGTCTGCCGAACCCCACCTTCCGCGATCACGCGATGGAAGATCGATTTCGCACGTTGCTTAATACCCTTGCAGCTGCTGCCATCCAGGTCCGACATCATAGCGCGTTCAATCTGCTGGCCGGTTTCGTAAGCGATTTGGCCATGGCGCTTTTCGTGGACAGTCACCGTGCGAAGTACACAATCGAAGTAACGCTGCAATTCAGGCTTAGCGAGCCCCTTGGCGTTCCATTGTGGTAGCCGCAGAACCACGCCAACGCTCACTTTGAGATCCGTAACGTAGCAGCGGCCGCCCTGCTTCTTGAACTTGTAAGAGTATCCGAAGCGAGGCTGAGCAGTGCCAACAATTAACTTGCCGCCCGTGCCGCTTGGACCCCAGTCGCGGATCGCGTCCCACATTTCCTTGCGGGAGTTCACATAGCCACTGATATCAAAGTATTCAGCACGTTGGCGGAACGTCGTCTCTGCGTGCACAGTCGAGGCAGTCAACGCCCATAATACGACGGTTATGACCGCCCATCCGCCAGCCCAAAAACGCATCCGACAAACTCATGTCCCGCAATGGTCAGCGCATTAGTCATTGCGCAACCATCCAACTCTCTTTGAGTATAGTCGGGCGTTTTTGCGGAAGCGTTAATCGGCCATGGCTCGACCGTTAAGCCGTGTTTCAAGATGCACGGCGAGTCAGCAGATCTGCTTCGAGCAGTGCTGATACATTTTCTTCACCAAGTCCTTGATCAACGGCACGATCAAGCATTGCATAAGCCGCCTCCGCCAGCTCGCTCGGCTGACCATCCATGCGTTCACAGAGACGGCGATAGTAAGCAATGTCCTTACGAGCATGCACCAGCGAAAACTGGTTTTGAGCCGGCAGACCATCTAGTG
This sequence comes from Hyphomicrobiaceae bacterium, assembly GCA_965247245.1. Lineage (GTDB taxonomy): Bacteria > Pseudomonadota > Alphaproteobacteria > Rhizobiales > Hyphomicrobiaceae > Tectiglobus. Next base: position 2,176,729 of record CBDFGV010000003.1, read on the forward strand.
CAGGACCAACAACCTTCTCCAGGGTCCCTGATCGCGCCGCACCGGTCCACATCACATCGTAAAGCGCACGCCAATCAACTCCGGCACGACGGGCTCGCGCATAGGCTTCTGCGAGAAGTGTGCCGGTCGATTGCGTGACAAAGTTATTCAAGAGCTTGGCTGTATGTCCCGCACCAGGCTCTCCAAACCTCTGCACAATCGTGGAGTAATGACCAACGACAGCTTTCACCCGATTGAACTTCTCGCGTCGGCATCCAACCAAAGAGGCAAGCTCACCTCGTTCGGCCTGCAGGGGGCCGCCCGTTATCGGGGCATCAGCAAACACTGCACCCTTGGCTTCGAGTTGACTCGCTATCTCGCGAGATACCTCCGGATCAGACGTAGTCGCGTCGATCCACATATGATGGCTACCGAGATACGGAATGACTTCCGCGGCAATAGCCTCAACTGCAATCGCATCGCTGACGCAGGTTATGATGGTTCGGCAGTGCGCGACCAACTCGACTTTCGAGTGGTACTCAACCGCCCCTTCTGCAACAAGGGCCTCGACTGAGCTTCTGTTTCTATGGGCAACGACAGCGACAGATAGGCCAGCTGACATCAGACGGCGCGCCATACAGGTGCCCATCTTGCCTAGTCCGATAAAGCCAACGTCGCTCATTCACTTTCCTTTTTGTCTGGCCAGCTTGTCCAGTGTCGCGAGGGCGGACCCTGTCCAAAACTGGCAAAACTATGGTCGAGACTATAGATCGGCAATGAATGTCGTGGAATTCAACGAAGTTCGCGAGTTCGTGTTTTGGACAGCCGTCACATTCACGTGTCTGAGCATCACACATGTCGATCCTCTAGCCCTATCCGAGGGACCCTCCAACAAAAACAACGCTAAGCCTCTTGACGATCCTAACTCTGACCCCACATATGTGAATGTAATAAACATTTACATTAACCTTGCATCAGCATGTGAAAGGGGAAGGCAATGTCAGAAATGGTCGCGCGGCTGGACAGCTGGGGCCAACCGGCCTGGATCGGCGTCATGGTGATCGGCTTCGTAATCTTCTGGCCGATTGGTCTCGCAATTCTTGGATACCTAATATGGAGTGGACGTATGGGATGCGGAAGAAAAGGAATGAGGAACCGGTGGCAACAACGTATGGCCGGTAAATGGGAAGAAAAAATGCAGGAGTTCGGCATGACGGCCAAGGCCTACCAGCCAACAGGCAACCATGCGTTCGATGAGTATCGTGACGAGACTTTGCGTCGTCTGGAGGAAGAAGCCGAACAGTTCAAGGGTTTCCTCGACAAACTCAGAATGGCAAAGGACAAGGCCGAGTTCGAGCAGTTTATGACCGAACGCAGGAGTAGCTCCGCACAACCAGACAGTAACGGCAACAGCAGTTCATCTGGACCAACGCCAGAAGCATCGCCAGCGTAAGTGCTGGGAACGGACAGCGGCGGGCACCACCAACAGCCCGCCTCAGTCTGTTGGGATCTCATCAGAAACCGAAACCGTTATCATCTGGTCGGCGTGTAATATAGATTCCCAATAGGCCAATGGCGATTGCGATAACAGCCCCGGTGAACACTCTTGTGCTTAGACCACCCATGCCGGCAAGTACATCCTGATGGTTAAAAACTGCAATCAGTAGCCCCGCCCACATGACGCACCAAGACAGACGCCGCAGCCAAGTCACGACTGCTTCTCATCGTTCTTCTTGGCCTCATCATAGTCGACGTTCATGATCGCCGCATAGCGCTCTTCGGCCAGCTCGCGGATAGCACGTGCACGCCTCGCCATGAGCAACATAATGGGTAGCGCTACGGCCGAAATGGCAAAGAACAGCATCGCCGTTCGTGTCAGGCCGGAATAGTAGAAGGCAAATGCGAGGATGAGCGGCCACATCAGAAAGTGGCAAGCGAGTGCCGCACGACCGTCATATCGGTCGTATTGGTCCTGCTCTTCTTCAGACAAACGCTGGCGCAGAAAATCAAACATCACTCACCTCTAAGTGCGATCAGCCCTCAAGACCTCTTAGGCCCGCCAACTACGATGGCTTCCCAAAGCCCCCACCGGTCGGCGTCTTCAGAATGACCGCTTCACCAACTGCAAGCACCGTCTCATCGCACCCCTTGAGACGCTCCATCTCACCGGAGTTACGACGGACCCAGTTTTCACCAATCTGGCCGTCTTCGCCGCCATTCAGACCGTAGGGCACCACCTCACGATAACTCGTGAGAAGAGTCAGTTCCATCTCACGCATAAAGCGGATTCGACGATAAATTCCGTCACCCGCGGACCACTTGCCCTTACCGCCCGAACCGCGCCGCACGGAAAACTCTTCCAGAACCACCGGGTAGCGCAACTCCAATATCTCCGGGTCCGTCAGACGTGTGTTTGTCATATGAACATGGACAGCACTTGTGCCGTTGAAGCCCGGCCCTGCCGGCGAACCGGAGCAGATCGTTTCGTAGTACTGATAGATGTCATCCCCGAAAAACAGGTTGTTCATCGTTCCTTGGCTTGGCCCCATAGCGTTGAGCGCCGCAAACAGGCAGTTCGTAACAATCTGGCTTGTCTCAACGTTGCCGGACATGACCGCAGCTGGGTACTCGGGTGCAAGCATTGAGTTAGACGGAATCACCAATTCAATCGGCTTCAAGCAACCGGCGTTCATCGGGATAGGTTCATCCACCATGACCCGGAACACATAGAGCGTTGCCGCCCGCGTCACCGGCATCGGTGCATTGAAATTGTTGGACTGAACGGAACTTGTCCCAGTGAAATCCACCTTGGCCGAACGCGCTGCCTGATCAACACTGATCTTAACTTGGACTTGTGAGCCCTGATCGGTATGGACGGTAAACTCACCATCCGGCAACTTCGACAACAGCCGCCTTACGCTTTCTTCGGCGTTGTCCTGAACATGCCGCATGTAGGCCTGAACCACATCCAGCCCGAAGTGCTCAACCATCTTCTTAAGCTCAGTCACCCCTTTCGCGTTGGCCGCCACATGCGCCTTGAGGTCAGCAATGTTTTTGGCCGGAACGCGCGCGGGATACTTCGCCCCTGTTAGCAAGGTGTGCGTTTCCTCTTCCAGGAAAACGCCCTCGGCAACGAGTTTGAAGTTGTCGATGTAGACACCTTCTTCATCGATATGGATTGCTCTGGGGGATGCGGAGCCAGGCGTCAGACCACCGATATCTTCGTGGTGCCCTCGGCTTGCCACGTAAAACAGGATGTCTTGATCCGCATCATCAAAGACCGGCGTGATCACCGTGATGTCGGGCAGGTGGGTCCCGCCATTATAGGGCGCATTCAGCATATAGCTGTCGCCAGGCTTCATTTGTCCTTTGCGTTCGCGGGCAATCGTCTCAACCGATTTGTCCATTGAACCGAGGTGCACCGGCATGTGGGGTGCATTCGCGACCAGGTCAGTTTCGGAATCAAACACCGCACAGGAGAAGTCGAGCCGCTCCTTGATGTTGACGGACTGGGCCGTATTGCGCAGCGCCTCGCCCATCTGCTCTGCAATCGACATATAGAGGTTATTGAAAACCTCCAGCAGAACAGGATCCGCCTCAGCTCCAAGAACCTCGCGTACGCGACTACTCACGCGCTTCAACTGAAGATGATTGCGCTCAGTAAGCCTGAGTTCCCAACCGGGCTCGACGATCACCGTCTGGTTTGGTTCGATGACAAGAGCCGGTCCGCTAACGCGATGGCCCGGCGCCAACTGATCGCGCAAATACACCGGGGCATCGTGCCATTCGCGATTGGAGAAGAAGCGAGCACGGTCGGTTGGCTCTGGGATCGCACCGCCAGTTGCCTCTAGTACTGGTTCAGCCAGACCTGCTCCACCACCTGAAGCTTCGACTTCTATGGCGGACGCAAAAACCTTCTTTTCAGGCGAAATGAAGCCGAAGCGCTGCAGGTGCTGCTCTTCAAAATCACGCCGCATGATTTCGGGCTGGTCAAGCACCACCGGCAATGCGGTATCGGTACCATCGTAGCGCAGATGCAACCACGTAATCGTCGTAACTTGGTCCCCCGGAACGCCTTGTTCGACAACTTCGTCCTCTGCGGACTGCACCATATCAAAACCGTAGTCCTCGACCCGACGCATCGTCTCCGCGTTGAGTTCGGCCTCGATGGACTGTTCACGACTGGCACGCAGGTCAGCAAGCCCCATGCCGTAACCGGAAAGCAAACCGGATAGTGGATGGATCAGAACAGTCTCCATCCCGAGAGTATCGGCAATCATGCAGGCATGTTGCCCACCGGCGGAGCCGAAGCAATTGAGTGCGTATTCAGTAACGTCATACCCACGTTGTACCGAGATCTTTTTGATCGCGTTCGCCATGTTCTCGACAGCGATACGCAAGAAGCCGTCGGCAACGTCTTCAGCCGCGCGGCCATCCCCGATCTCCGCCGCCATATCCTCAAAGGCCTGCCGCGTTGCGTTCTCGTCGAGTGGCTCATCATTGTTCGGTCCGAAGATCTTTGGAAAGAACGATGGCTTTAACTTGCCGACCATCAAGTTGGCATCGGTCACGGTCAGTGGACCACCGCGGCGGTAACACTTCGGACCAGGGTTGGCCCCGGCGCTCTCTGGCCCTACACGGAAACGACTGCCGTCATAAAACAATATCGAGCCACCGCCGGCCGCGACTGTGTGGATGCGCATCATAGGCACCCGCATTCGCACCCCTGCAACCTGCGTTTCAAAGCTGCGCTCGTACTCTCCGGCAAAGTGCGAAACGTCTGTCGACGTACCGCCCATATCGAAGCCAATGATCTTTTCAAAACCAGCCAGCTTGCCGGTCTCTGCCATTCCCACGATGCCGCCAGCCGGGCCAGATAGAATAGCATCGCGGCCCTGAAACAGCTCAGCCGACTTCAAACCGCCGGACGATGCCATGAACATGACTTGTGGTGAGGCGTCATCTTCTCCCCGCAAAGCCGATGACACGCGCTGCACATATCGTGACAGGATCGGCGACAAATATGCGTCGGCAACTGTCGTGTCACCGCGTCCAACAATCTTGATCAGCGGCGATACATCGTGGCTCGCTGAAACCTGCTCGAAACCAATTTCATGAGCGAGATTGACTGCCTGCTTCTCGTGCTCCGGAAATGCGTAGGAATGCATAAAGACAATCGCAACTGATCGGATTCCAGCATCGAACGCAGCTGTCAACTCGGAGCGAAGCTGAGAAAGATCAAGTGGCGTCTCGACGGTTCCGTCGGCCAGGACACGCTCGTCGGCTTCCGAAACGCGAGCATAAAGCATCTCAGGCTTTAGAATTTCCTTAGCGAAAATGTCAGGACGTTCTTGATAGCCGATCTCCAGTTGATCCTTGAGGCCGTTCGTAATGACCAACAGTGTGGGGTCACCCTTGCGCTCTAGCAGCGCATTGGTTGCGACAGTGGTCCCCATCTTGACGCTAGCGATCTTGTCAGCCGGGATCGGGTCATCTGTTGCTACTCCGAGAAACCTGCGAATACCTTCCAAAGCGGCGTCTGGATAAGCTTCGGGATTCTCCGACAGCACCTTTTGGGCATGGATTTTGCCGCTCGGATCGCGGGCAACAACATCTGTGAACGTTCCACCACGATCGATCCAGAAATCCCATTTTGTCATTTATCGTCGATGCCCCGATAGCTGTGATGCCAAGTTTTCTTGGAGTGTGCGAGACGTGAGCGTCTCAGCCGGGACAGTATTAGATCATCATGCGAGTTGAGGGAACTGCACTTGAGGTCTCAATCTTGGGAGGCGAATCAATGAACGCGAGGCAGCGATCAAAAATCTGCGGAGATCTAGATAGAAGCGCCCAGATTAGCGGCACGTCATCAGCCTACAAACATCTGCTAGCGGGCGCAAATAATCTGCTCAGACTGCGCGGCACAGGTCCCGCGCTGACTAGTATGGCGCAACAGCTACATGCTTTCGTTAGCGACCGTAAACACTTCCAAAAACACCGCCGCCGCCCGAACGCCGGTAAACGCCTTTTCTTGATTTACGGTAGCGGGTCACGCGACGAGGGCGCCTCTTCTCTACCCGCGCTCCCAATCGAGAATAACGAGTAAATCTCGCCCTTCGCACCGGACGGCGGTTGACGGCAGCAACTCTGCGCACTTTTCTGGCCCGCCGCACAACTGGATTGGCAGGCGCTTGAAACAAACCGGTTAGCGGTCGTACTTGATTATTGTCGAAACGTTGATTTCGAACGGCCACGCTTGCATCTCGCGTGTGCGACGAGCCTTGACTTGAAAGTGGCCAATTCTTCTTCTGACTGGCAAGCCCTCGCATCTCTACAGTACCAATACTCGAAACCCTGACCTTCTGCGTATAAGAGCCACGCGCTGACTGAAGGGTACGATCTTTCCGCTGCCGCAGCTGCCTACGGAGCCGTTGCTTAGCTCTCAGTTTAGCTCGCCTCACCTTAGACGGTGAGTATCGAGAAACCTGCTGATCAGCACCGCCTGTCTGCTCGGGCAAGCCAATTGCCGAATTGGCACGGGACACAATCAACGCACTTGTTGTCTCCACATGAGCAAACTGTGAGGTCCCATGCTTCTGCTTTGCGGCTTGCCTGGCAGAAGCTTCTCGGAGTTGTTGATTGCGTTGCGAGATTGTCCGTTGTGCAGCAGCGAGCTTCCGAGAAAGATCACCAATCTGACGATTAGCATCTCTTAATTCTCGTTGCAGCCGCATTGCCAGCCGACGCTCGCGATTGAACTCTTCATTGTTACCCTTCAAAGCTAGCTTCAAGCTCTGAATCTGGTTTTGATAGCGGGCTTCATTGATGCGAAACTCGGTCTCTGTGTCAGGTCGATAGCCGGTCAAAAACCAAATGGCGCTCGCCGCACTCACCATTGCAACGACCAAAAACGACACAAAACTCGACTTAGACACTTTTCTTTTGGAAATCATACCGGATGCCCACCCCAAAAAGCCGATCTACAAATTGAACCAACGCAGGTCACTCAACGCAACGCCAAGAATAATTTCAAACTCGAAGATCACCCTATAACTCTCGTGAAAACTTAGCAAAGCTTGGAGAGGCGCGTCAGCCAGCATCGCATGGCAATTCACAAACAATGTAGCGTAGAGGCATTCTAGTAACGCTATTCACCTAAAGAAAAACACTACCTCCCAAGCCCGAACAAACGCCCACTGAGAACCTTAGTACCGCCCGTAATATCGGCGATATCTCAAGCGAGCATCCTGATGCCGTTGCCATGCCAGAAGCCGGCGGTACTGTCGCAACGTTCTAGGGCGACGCACACGGTAGTAACGAACGCACGGCTCACCAGGCCAACAGCGCACGAACGAATGCACCGTACCCGGTGGCGCAAAACGCCGCCAATAGGGCGACCTGTATCGCGTTCTGCCGCGACGAACTCTGTTGGCCGTATTGCGAGCGTGTCTATTGCGCCGCTTCGCTTTCCGTTTGGTGATGCGGGCTACGCGTGCACGCCGCCTCACTCGGACCTTTTTCACCGCACTGACTTGAGATTGCTCGCTGTGAGCAGATCCCGACGCCAACAGTCGCTTCGGATTTGCCGTCGGAAGCAGGGAACTTAAATTCCGTTCTTTGTCTACGGCGTTTTCAGCTCTGGGTTTGGCTAGCAGGACTTTGCTTGAATGCCCCTGGGAGTTTGCAGTTCTGGAGCCGGATTGTGTTGGATGTTTCCTGTCAGCTCGATACGCGTCAAGCTGACGGCTAGATCGCATCGACCGGTGCTCACTCGGCTTTTTGGTGCCTTCAGCCGCCGTTGTTTGTGCGTTGGGCGAGGACGGCTTAACGATCACTTTGACTTTTGTATTACCGCTGCGATCCGGAGTTGTGCTGGGAATCTGTTGGTTTTGACCAAAGAGCGGTTTGTCCTTGGAGAAGACACGTGCGCCACGCGGGGGTTCGTCCTTACTTGCTTCGTGTTGAGCAGACGGCACGGCGCTGTCGGCTGCGTTGGCAGGAGCTGCGGCTAAACAAACCAATAGCGCAGCACCAAAGCATAACAAGCAACTTGAACTCCTGGTGATAACCAACTGCAGCTCAACAAGAACTCTACGCATGATCACCTCAAAACACTAGGTCACACTTCGTCAGAAAGGGACAAAAATGCTTATGTTTCTGGAGCTTAACAACCATACTGCGTCAACCACAACAGGCCTGGAGAGGAGAAGGTGTATATCCAATTCTGCAACAACACATTCAGTTGGCGCTCTCAACCGAATTCGTGCAAATTCATTGGCACATGGCCAACGAACGTAAGACGTCGACGCTTCGCTATGTTATAGTATTCCGAAATCTCGGTGCTTGGGGATCAGCACTGCTCCTCCTCAAGAATGTCCAAAACAGGCGTTACGATTTCGAATCGGCGCAGTCGCCGGATTGGAAAGCCACAAGATGTTGAATTCACTGCCAGAAGCGATCGGATTGACGAAAGGTGGTTCGCTACGCGCCGCACTTGATCGGCTCATGTGCGGCCTTGGCCTCGGTCCGTGTCCAGAATGCCCGACGAAGACAAACACGATCGCGTTCACAGTTGCAGTTGTTGCTCTCGGCGCCAAACTCGCCAAAGCAGATGGCTTCGTCTCCAACGTCGAAACCGAGACATTCCATCGGGTTTTTCAGACACCTGCTGCACAGTCGGCCAATGTTCAGCGGCTTTACGATCTCGCCAAGCAGGATGTCGCCGGCTTCGAAAGCTATGCGCATCAGATATCGTCGCTGCTCGCGACAGAACCGGCGCTTAAGCGTGACGTCATCGAAGGCCTGTTCCACATCGCAGCGGCGGACGGTATCCTTCACCAACAGGAAGATAACTACCTGCATCGCATTGCAGAAATCTTCGGCTACACCGAAGGCGAATATCGGGCTATTCGCGCACTCTTTATCCATGACCCGGATGACGCCTACACCGTCCTCGGTATCAAGCCGGACATCTCTGACGATGAGCTGAAGTCTCACTACCGCAGTTTGGTCCGCAGCAACCATCCCGACATGGCTATGGCGCGCGGTGTGCCGGAGGAGTTTGTCGAGATGGCCAATCGCAAGTTGGCATCGATCAATGCGGCATTCGAAGAAATCGCGCGGGAACGCAACTTGTGACATCTGCCGGAACTGCGAAGGACTTTGCCCCGGACAGTTGTTTGGTGACGAAGCTTCATCCATCGCCGAACATCAACGAGCGGCGCGATAACCTTAAGCCGGAAACCCTGATACTCCATTACACCGGTCTACCGACTGCAGAACGTTCAATTGAAGTGCTGGCAGATCCGGTCTGTCAGGTCTCTTGCCATTATGTGATCGACGAATCTGGAACGATCACTCAGATGGTGCCCGAGGCGATGCGTGCTTGGCACGCCGGGGTGTCATACTGGAAAGGCATCACCGACATCAACTCGTGGTCCATAGGAATTGAAATCCAGAACCCCGGCCACGAGCTGGGTTATCCTGATTTTCCGGATGACCAGATGGCGAGTGTCATTGCTCTGTCCAAAGACATCATTGAGAGAAATAAGATATCGGGAGAGCACGTGCTTGCGCACTCAGACATCGCACCCTTGCGCAAGATCGACCCAGGAGAAAAGTTTCCTTGGTCTCAGTTGGCAGCGAACGGGGTCGGTCACTGGATCGAGCCAAGCCCGATTGAGCCTGAAATCGGTGAGCCTGGCCAAGACCCAATAAAAGCTAGCGTTGAGAGTTTCCAGGCTCGACTGAAACACTACGGCTACGGATGTCCACAAACTGGCAAGCTGGATAGAGAAACACAAAAATTCATCGCCGCCTTTCAGCGTCATTTCCGACCGAACCGGGTAAATGGGATACTCGATCAGTCCACGATCCAGACGCTCGACAGTCTCATCGAGGCACTACCTGAGACACATCGCAAAAAATGAAGTAAGGGAGCGAGCCCATGGCCCACTCCCTCACAGGGACGACTTTCAGTAGCGCTGATCTCAGATCAAATAGGCGCGGCTTTTGTGCTGAAGCTTGGAACTGCACGCTTGGAAGCCTTCTTGGAACCAATCTTCGTCCAGTTGCGATCGGCACGTGTAATGTGCTTCGGAATTGACTTTTCCCAGAAGCCAACAACGGCCTTGGTGATGTTGACGTAGAGTTTTCCATCAACGATCCGCCACAGGTGCGGGTTGCCTGGAACCTTGCCACCTTTGTTGTTGTTACCGATTGAGGCGCCATAAGCGCAGTGGCCATCATACTGCGGCGCATACTTGGCTGGATCGGCCACGAACTTGTCGCGGTTGGCTTCTGTCGAGAATGCCCACTTGGCACCGTTGTAATCGGCAGTGATTGATTTCTTGCCTGGAACCGCCTTGGCCTGCGCTGAGCCGACAGATGATTGCTTCAAGCTGAAGTATGCTACCGGATCATAGCCAGACAAGGCGAAGCCGCTCTTATCAACATACTGCGGCCCGGCCCATGCCGAACCGGCAAAGAGGAATGCGCCAGCAAGCGCGAGCAATGTTCTTTTCATCAGTGGTGTCCTGTTCGTTTATTTGTTCGTGACCTCCTAGAAACTGATATCTTCTGACGAGTTTCGCCACACACGGGTGTACAACTGTTTGTGTATCCCCGTGTGTGACGCTCTCCGACGGGCATCTGCTATCGCTGAGTTGCAAGCTCCAAGCAGGATTTTGCAATCTCTCCAATGTGACGATGGTCGGTGCCACAACAACCGCCAACGACCGTGATATGCGGCATCGCCGCCCGTATCTCAGCGATTTCCCGACCGAGCTCAGCCGGGTTCCCCTCATCCAGAACCTCAGAATTGTCGAGCTCTTCGTGGCTGCACTTCGAGGCGTTTGCACGAATGCCGCGCAACCTCTCAACCCAGTCACCAGAAGCAGCAAGCATGGCCGCAAAGTGTGTCGGGTGCGCACAGTTAATCATATAGTACGCAGGGAAGGCACCGGTCTTCGCATCAACTTCCTCGATTGCGTCCTCCAGCGTCTGTCCTGTTGGAAGATTGCCATCTGTCTCTACGGTAAACGCAATGACCGCCGGCATGCCATTCGCCTTCGCAGCGCTAGCCACACCAATCGCCTCGTTGGCGTTTGTCATGGTGATGGCACTAATGACGTCAGCTTCCGTATCGGCAAATATCGTCGCTTGCCACGCATGGTACTCCGTGGCCTCGCTGGCCGACATGACCTCCCCTGGATCGTAGCCATCACCACGTGGGCCGATTGTGCCGCTGACGACAATCGGCGTCTGCTTGGTTTCGTTGGCATGCCGCATACGTGCAACAAGAGCGACGGCTTCGCGGTTAGCGTTGGCAAGCTCGGCTTCGCTTCCAAATCCAACCTTGGGGCCCCAGTCAGAGCTAGCCCGCCAGGTTGCTGTTTCCATAACAAGACCAAGGCCCGACGCCTTTGCGATATCAATGTAGGGCACCATGTAGTCATCGATAATCGAAAGGCCCTCAGGACGTCTCAAAAGATCAATAGACGCAAACTCAGCGATCTCTATCTGCTTTTGAAAAACCAAAACGGTTTCCAAACCACCATCTGTCACGAATAGCTTGTCTGCCAGCTGTGGCAGCTGCTGCCTGTATTTTGTCATTGGATCACCTGTGAGGTTGGAGTCCATTCTCAAAAAGCCAGAGAATGGAGAGTATTGGCCGGCGATATCCGGCGATGTGTGGCAGCCTTATGAGAGGTTGCATTCATCACTGCTGTCCCCAAAGGAACACCGACCTCACAATAATGAAGCGCTTGACGAACTCGCCTGTTTGTCCGATATGCGCCAAACCAGTCGGCCGGGCGGTCGCTGTCGCAGCGCACGACTTTGTGGTCATTGTCTGCGACAGAGGAAAGTCCGGGCTCCATGGAAACACGGTGGCGGCTAACGGCCGCCGGGGGCAACCCCAGGGAAAGTGCCACAGAAAGCAAACCGCCGAAGCATGCTCCGGCATGTGGCAGCAAGGGTGAAAGGGTGCGGTAAGAGCGCACCGCGCGCGTTGGCAACAACGCCGGCTTGGTAAACCCCACCGGGAGCAAAACCAAATAGGGGCGGCCGCGAGCGGGGCAACCTGGCTCGAAGTCCGTTTTCAGACCAGTCGCCCGGGTTGGTTGCTTGAGGTGTTCGGCAACGGACATCCCAGATGAATGGCCGTCGCGGAAGCTGTCTCCGATAGTTTCCAGACAGAACCCGGCTTACAGGCCGACTGGTGCTCAATTTCGTTACAAAATTCAAGACCCTCGGTAACGAGGCCTACTTAAAACTGAAACACCCCTGTGCTTTGCTCGTGAAAGCCGTTTCATACACCGATCCTATCGGCTACAATTGTTCTGTTGCCAGAGTGCATACTCCGGCAGTCGTGATCGACTGGCTGAAACTCCGTCCAACCTAAAACAAACGGCCATCGATTGTAGTAGGGGAGAAGATACGAATGAAGACATCAACAATGCTGTTGGTCGTTGTAGCCATATTGGGCATAGGCTCAGCGATATGGATGCACACCCAACGCAATGAAGTCATCGCTCAGCACTCTGAAGCTCTCAAAGCCCAATCAAAGGCAGAGGCTGACCTGAAGTCAGCAAACGAAATGCTGACGGCCAGCAAAAAGGAAGTCGCCGCCGCCAAGTCAGAAATTGCCAAGATGAAGTCGGCAACGAAAGAAGGCGCTTCCGCACTCGAAGCAAACAAAGCCGAGATCGCAAAGCTCACGGCCAACATCAAGAACTTGGAAGCTTCGAATGCCAAGGTGGCAGCAGAGATCGACAGTCTCAAATCTGATGTCGCAACCGCCAGGCAATCGCTCGCATCTGCGGAGAAAGCAAAAGCAGCGGCGAGTAAACAAGCAGCTAGCCTAAGGGGCCAGCTCAATAAGTCGACAGCCGAAAACTCTAACTTGAAGAACGAAATTACGTCATTGAAGCAAGCCCTTCAAGCCGCTGTCGCAAAGGCTGCAAGCTCGAATACGACACAGTAAATCCTGCGAAAAACTGATTTACAACATCCACAAACAGTGCAGGCCAGAAGAGATCGGAGCGCCTCTGGCCTGCATAAGCTCAATCACATCTCAAAGATTTACTTCTTTTTGCCAGCGACCTGCCGAATGGCGCGCGCCCAGTCCTCAACATGGTATGACTTAACAATCTTGCCGTTCTCAACCGTGTGAATGTCGATCGTCATGATCTTGAAGCTATTGCCCTTCGGCGCTACGCCGAAGAATGGCTTAGCAGGTGTACCGGTCGCGATTGAACGAACAATGACGCGGTTGCCGACAACCAGCATTTCCTGAATGTCCCATTTGAGATCAGGGACCGCCTTACCAAAACCCTTCAGGGTTTTTACGAGTCCAGTACGGTCCTTACCTCCGCGCGGCGTAGGAATCGAAACCCAATTTTCTACCACCACCTTTTCTGCCTGCGCCGGCATGTCTTTAGCGTTCGGAGCGCTCAGAAGCTTCTCATAGAACGGTCGGACAGCCGCCTTGAGTTCCTCACTCGCTTGCGCAAATGCAGTGCCTGACAAGACGATTGCCGCGGCCAAAGCCGGAATTGTCAACTGCTTGAACATCTCTGTCATCTCCAATCAATGTCACGGGTTGCAGCCCGCGGCCTCTTGTGTTTGGCCTGCTGCATGGCGGTGACTTTGACGATCTCGGAAACTTTTGTTGAGACGCCCCCGTGAATGCAGGATATTCACCAGATGAATATCGACGACATGGACCTCAATCTGCTGCGAGCTCTGGACGCTCTGATTCTTGAGCGCAGCGTTAGTCGGGCGGCTGAGCGCGTTGACCTCTCTCAACCCGCTATGAGCAATGCCCTACGGCGTCTCCGCTCTCTGTTGGACGACCAGCTCTTGGTACGCAGCGGCAATCAAATGGTACCGACACCGCGAGCCTTGGAAATCCAACCTGTGGTGCGCAGCGCATTAGACGAACTCAGCAACGCGCTATTTGGAACCGCTGACTTTGATCCTCGCCATCACACGGCGCCCATCACCATAGCGACGACGGACGGTGACGTGTCAAAGTTCGGTGCGAACCTGCACCGTCAGCTACGTGAGGCCGGTGTCCAAGCACCACTGCGATTCATTAATCTCGACCCGAGCTATGCCCAGACACTACTTGAGTCCGGCGCGGTTTCATTAGCTGTTGGTGCTATCGACATGGCACCGGAGACGCTACAGCAGATGCGCCTCGATGATGAAACGTTTTGCTGTGTCATGCGCAACGACCACAAACTTGCGGGACATCAGCTAAGCCTCGAGAACTACCTGGCATCAGAGCACATTCTTGTTGCACCAATGGGCGGCGCCCCCAGAGGTATGATCGACAGCGCGTTGGAAAGAGAAGGCCACGCCCGCCGCATAGCGCTTGTTGTTCCATCGTTTCTCGCCGCGCTAGAGTTGGCCCAATCAACCGATCTATTGGCAACTCTACCCGCAAAAATGGTGGCGAAATGGAGCAATGCGGCGAACCTGTACGTGACCAGGCCTGACTACCTGAGCATTGGCATTCGCATGCGCGCGTTTTGGCATGAGCGGTTTGGAAAATCACCGTTCCACATCTGGCTCAGGCAGGAACTCTTCAAGGCATACAAGACCGGCTCGAGATAACCGCCAACTAGAGCAAGACACGAACAACATCCGGTCAGTGCGGTCCGACAGAACAGGAATGTTTAACCGCTTGAAGCAGTTTTGGGACGGTCAGGGTCGCACTCCGACCGCCCAGAAAAAGAGATTACTGCGCAAAGGGAGCAGCAACGAGAATCCGGTTTTCCTGTTTGATCAGAGCACCGAGTTCGGCAGACTTCTGCGTATAAGCAATCCAGTCAGGATCGTCCCACATAGCTGCGCGTTTAGCGGCGCGATCAGCGACATCCTTGTAAGCCCAAACGTGCACATACTGATTGACGTCACCGACTTCGGTTGTCGCCCACACCACTGGCTTTCCAAGATGCTTGGACTGGGCAGGAAATCCCATCTGTTGATAGAGTTCGATATGCTTCTTGATGGTGCCCGGTCGGCATGTGTAAACGCGCATATCATAGATCATAACTGTTTCCTCCAGTTTTCTATAGATTTAGCTTTGGCGAGAGAATGGATACGAACCTAGCATGACGCGCTGCGTCGGTCGCCTGACGGCAGCAACTTTTTTCGACCATGTAGGCAGCGGTTTACCGAAGCCTCAACAGCATTGAGACGACGCCTAGCCTGCAATCTTCGAGAAGTCAGCCACCGTCAGTGTTGCAGCACGAATCTCTGCCAGCATGCGCAGACGATTGGCGCGCACATCCGAATTATCATCGTTGACTTTGACTTCGTCAAAAAACTGATCCACCGGAGCACGAAGCTCTGCCAGGGCCCGCATAGCACCCTCGAAGTTCTCAACGTCGATTGCCGCTTTGGTATCGAACTTCACCTTCGCAATTGCCGCTTCGAGTCCCCGCTCGGCGGGCTCAGATAACAACTTGCCGTCGGGTGCACCATCGTAGCTGATGCCATCCTTTTTTTCTTCGATCGCCAAGATGTTCGCTGCCCGCTTGGAGCCGGCCAATAGGTTCCCGCCGTCCTCTGTATCCAGGAAGTCGCTAAGCGCCTCAACACGCTTGACGATAAGTGCAATATCATCCTGGCCATCGAGCGCAAAAACGGCGTCGATGAGATCATGCCGCACGCCCTCTTCACGCAGGTGAACTTTCAGCCTGTCCGCGAAGAAACCCAGGAGGTCAAGCCACCTCGGATCGATCGATACGCCTTGCCATGCCTCCACATCACCGAATTCCGACGTGATGCCCGCAGCGCTGCCCCAGCGCTCCGGTACGGCGTGGTGTTTTACAGCGGCAATCAATGGCAGCCTGAGATCATTCTCAAGTAGGATTCGTATGACGCCAAGCGCCGCCCGCCGCAATTGATAGGGGTCGCCTGAGCCGGTTGGCTTTTCATCAATCGACCAGAACCCAATCAATGTATCAAGTTTGTCCGCCAGCGCGACCGCAATGGAGACCGGCTCTGCCGGAACACTATCTCCTTGCCCCTTCGGCTTATAGTGCTCTTCCAGAGCCTGCGCGATAGCTGGCTTCGCTCCCGCCTTTTCAGCGTAGTACCGCCCCATAAGTCCTTGCAACTCAGGGAACTCTCCAACCATCTCGGACAACAAGTCGGCTTTGCAAAGCTGCGCCGCGCGCCGCGCGTCGTCTGCTGCTGCATCCACCGACTGAGCAAGTTGCGCCGCCAGCTCTGCAATCCGCTCAACGCGTTCCCTCTGAGAGCCGAGCTTTTCGTGAAACGTCACCTTGTCGAGGCCGTTTGCCATCTCATCGAGAGGACGTTTGAGATCTTGATCCCAGAAGAACTTTGCGTCCGCCAAGCGTGCACGGATAACCTTTTCATTTCCCGCTACGATTTGGTCACCACCGTCAGCTGCAATGAGGTTGGTCACGGCGAGAAACTTGTTGGCCAGTTTGCCAGTGGCCGGATCGCGCAGCGAGAAACACTTCTGATGCGCCCGCATCGACGTAATCAGACACTCGGCCGGCACCTCCAGGAACTCATCCTCGAACCGACCAATCAATACCGTCGGCCACTCTGTCAGGCCGGCATTCTCGTGAGTGAGAGCTTCGTCGGCGACCAGCTCAAGACCTGCATCGGAAGCGAGCTCTTGCGCTTGCTCGGCTATCGCAGCGGCACGCTCTGAGGCTGGCAGCAACACTTTGTTCTTTTTGAGTTTTGTGCCGTAGTCTTTGAAGTTCTTAACTGTGAACGCCTTCTGACCATGGAAGCGATGACCACGTGTTTGTTCCCCGGCCTCGACGCCAGCGATGCTCAAAGGCACCACATTGCCATCGAGAAGACAGATGATCGAATGCAAGGGACGGACCCAGGTGAAATCAGAGCTGCCCCAGCGCATTGACTTTGGCCAGGGGAACTTCGAGCTCACGTCCTGGACAACCTCAGCGATGATGTCAGCGGCGGGTCGACCGGGCTTTTCTATACGCGCAACGTAGAAGTCCCCCTTCTTGGGATCATTCACGACCTCTGCCTGATCGATTGTCTCCAGCCCTGCACCACGCAGGAAACCGGCGATTGCCTTATCCGGAGCACCAACCCGCGGCCCCTTGCGCTCATCTGATACCGCTGGCGACATGGCCAGAACATCATCGATCACCAACACCAGCCGCCGCGGCGTCGCGTAAGCCTGCGCTGCGCCAATCTCAAGACCTGCCTTGCCCAAACCATCGCAAACAAGACGCTTCAAATCTTCGCTGGCACGCTCCTGCATGCGAGCAGGGATTTCCTCGGAGAGCAGTTCAAGCAGAAGTTCAGACATTGGGACGTCTCACAAAGACACGTTGAGAGTTGAGATATTGATGTGGTCAGCCAGGCTCACCGAAGATCACCCGCGCCAACTCCGTCGGCGAAGGCGTCGTCGCAAGATAACCAAGACCAACAAGGATGAGGACCACCGCAAACCACTTAGTTGCGCGGGATTGCTTCCACAGCAGGAAGCCGGACACAAGGCCGGCAATAGCAGCCATCACCGCAAGACCGAGCAGTTGTGGGACATCCAGGTTCATGCAGCAGCACCACCGGCTTCGGTCTGCAACCAGGCACCACAGCACGCTTTTGCCAGTTCCCGTACGCGCAGGATGTAACTCTGGCGCTCAGTTACAGAGATAACGCCACGCGCATCCAGCAGATTGAACAGATGGCTCGCCTTAATGCATTGATCGTAGGCCGGCAGCGCCATCTCGTGGCTGCCATCGCGCTGGCCTTTCTCAAGGATCGACTGACATTCCTGCTCGGCATCACGAAAGTGCTGTAACAAGAGTTCGGTATCCGCATGCTCGAAGTTGAACCGCGAGTATTCCTTCTCGGCCTGCAAGAACACGTCACCATACGTCAGCTTGCGCTCGTCTTGTCGGCCATTGAAATTGAGATCATAGACCCGATCAACACCTTGGACATACATCGCAAGGCGCTCAAGACCGTAAGTGATCTCACCCGAAACTGGCCTACAATCGAAGCCTCCGACCTGCTGGAAATAGGTGAACTGTGTCACCTCCATACCGTTGCACCAGACCTCCCAGCCAAGCCCCCAGGCACCCAGTGTCGGACTTTCCCAGTCGTCTTCGACAAACCGGATATCATTGACAGTCGTGTCGATGCCGATGGCATCCAAGCTACCCAAATAGAGCTCCAGAATATTGTCTGGAGACGGCTTCATGATGACCTGAAACTGATAGTAGTGCTGTAGTCGGTTTGGGTTCTCACCGTAACGACCATCGGTCGGCCGGCGGGACGGCTGTACATAGGCGGCATTCCACGGGCGCGGACCCAATGACCTGAGTGTTGTCGCCGGATGAAACGTACCTGCCCCGACTTCCATATCGTATGGCTGGAGAACGGCGCAGCCCTGAGCTGCCCAGTACTGTTGCAGTACGAGTATCAGATCTTGAAAGGACTCTCGTGGGCGAAGCTCACTGCTGTGAGCACCATTGTTCGGCGTTTTTGCCATAGCACTTCGCAATTCTATTGGGTTTGCGGCGCACTATAACCAGATCGTGAGCTGTGTCACCGGGCGATGATCAGGAGTCTTGTCGCGGCCTGTAGGCACCCGCGGCCTCATCCCAAACAAGATCGCCTAGGTTCCGAGGGCCATCCGCCCTGTGTGCCGCCTTGCGCCTCTCAACAGCCAGATTGTTCTGCTTTTTGATCCACTTGTACCCCGCATAAGCGGCGGCACCGGCAAGAGCAATCGCAATCAGTTGAGGCATCGGTCCATCTCCATCAGGTCCATTTTGCCAACTTAGAGCCCAAAGCGTGACCAAAGTGCTCGCGCTTCGACTGTTGAGACGAGGTCATCCGTTAGACTTCCTGCGGATAGGCTGACCGGCAAACCACCCATCGAAGCCCTGCGCAACCTGCTGAGGAGCCCCCCGGACGATATTGGAACAACCTTGAGTCTAACTTTGTCACCATGCAATTCGCGCATTTTCGTCCGCACGTCGCTAACACCATCGATCAAACCGAGATCGAGAGCTTTTGGTGCCGACCAGAAACTACCGTTGAACAGATCATCGTCATGCCCTGTCAACTTGCCAGCACGCCGGTCTTTTACGACACCGATAAAGGCATCATGCACATCTTGTTGGACTTGTTTGAGGCGGGCAACGTCCGCTGGGTTCTCAGGCCGGAATGGGTCCAACATCGATTTCGAAGTGCCGGCCGTGTAAACGCGTCGTTCGACTCCCAGCTTCTCAATCGCCTTCTCAAAGCCAAAGCCCGCAGAAATCACACCAATTGAACCCACTATGGATGAGGTGTCGGCATAAATCTCATCGCCAGCCAGTGCGATGTAATATCCGCCGGACGCAGCCACATCCTCGCAAAAGACGTAGACCTTCTTGTCTTTTTCCTCTGCCAGCTGACGTATTCTTTTGAGTATCAGATTGCTTTGGACCGGCGATCCACCCGGAGAGTTCACCAAAAGCGCAACGGACGGCAATTTGGACATCGAGAAAGCCTTCTCGATGGCATTGCTGAGCGTCGCTATTGATAGTCCAGGCCTCAACGGCGTCGACATGCCAATAGCGCCGGCAAGACGCAACACCGGAACAACCGGGTTAGATTTGAAAGGCCACATGGACAGTCCTGATTCTATAAGGCGATCAGATCGCACGATCGATTATGTTGAGTCACATGTAAGCGCCAATGGCACAAAACACCAGTCTCTACTGCGGCACGTTTCAAACTATCCTCACTCTCAAGGTAAGCCAAAATACCCATCTAAACCGGCCATTTGAGACTATGCACGGCTTCATCAATCAGCAGCGTAGAGTCCGCTGGGTGAGCTCAAAACCTTTTTTATTTCAGGCCGGTACGCAAGATCCGCTTGGTGGATGACCAGACCGGGGAGCAGGGAGATTGGCTTTCGCGTACCTTTCCGCCCTCGTACGATGACGCGATTAGCAGGCTGATCAGCGAATGGTTGCACAGGTTGTATCTCCAGTGCACCGAAGCGCCCCGATGCAAACTGCAATATGTCTGGTAGTGCCTCGACCCTATGGATGACGGTCATAACGCCGCCCGGCTTCAGTGCGTGAGCCATCAGACGAAACCAAGCTTCCAGTGATGCCTGCGGCATGACATTGGCATTGGCTTTGATATCATCCGGCGGCAACCGGACACGCGAGGCTTCGTAGAACGGCGGGTTTGCAACGGCAAAGTCAAATGCATTCGGCTGAATGCTCTCGGAGCCCTCGTTCACAATGTCTTTGGCTTGTACTGAAACTCGATCGGCCAAGTCATTTCGATCGACATTGCTTTTTGCCAGATCGAGAAGCCGGCTCTGACTTTCTAACAAGACCACGTGTGCCTTGGGCAACCTGGCCGCAACTGCCAGGCCAACGACGCCAACGCCGGCCCCAAGATCAAGAACCTTGATCGCTTGCCCAGCCGCGGCGTCTACGGTGGCAGCAAGCAAAACAGCATCAATGCCGGCTCGATAACCCTTGGCTGGCTGCAGGACGGATAACGTCTCGCCGAGAAACATGTCGTCCGTGACCGGGATATCAACAGCCGATGGTAAATCTTTGCTGGCCATCGTGAAAATCAGAAAAGGCCTTCCGGGCCTTTAATCCAGTCGCCCACTCCAGCGTCCGCAAGGAGCGCTTTGGCCTGCTCCTCATCAGCTTCGTCGATGAGAACACGGCGCGGTAAAACACCAAGCGATCCTTCCAAAACGCTCATGTTTTGGTCTGCAACAATCACGTTTACGCCCGCATCACGAAGCAGAACCTCGATGAAGCTTACGAGCACGGTATCGTTCGTTCGCACCAGCTCAACCATACTCATGTATCGCTCTCATTCAATTTGCCGCTATCTCAACTGCCAAATTTCACCGAATTGGGTAAAATGCGGCAATCTGCCGTGAATGTTCTTTCCGTTGCACGAGATTATATCTAAAGCAGCCGAAAAGGACGAGGAGAAGATCTTGGGTGTTGTTGTACAGCTAGACGCCGCGCGCGATCTCAGCGAGAAGCTCAAGCCAATTCTGGAGCTGACTTCTGAGGACATGGCGGCAGTCAACCGCATCATCCTGGACAAGGCTGTGTCCGACGTTGAGATGATCCCGGAGTTGGCCCATCATCTCATCGACTCTGGCGGCAAGAGACTGCGCCCGATGTTGACGATCGCCGCGGCCAAACTGGCCGGATACGATGGTGAAGGCCATATCCGCCTTGCAGCCAGTGTTGAGTTCATGCACACGGCAACATTGCTGCACGATGATGTTGTCGACGACAGCGATTTCCGACGCGGCAAGAAAGCAGCCCGTATCCTCTGGGGCAACCAGGCGAGCGTTCTGGTTGGTGACTTCCTGCTGGGTCAAGCGTTCCGCATGATGGTCGATGTGGGATCTTTGACTGCCTTGAAAATCCTATCGAATGCGGCCGCGGTCATTGCCGAGGGTGAAGTCATGCAGCTCGCCGCTGCCAAAGACCTCGCTACAACGGAAGACGCATACCTCAGTATCATCAATGCGAAGACGGCGGCCTTGTTCGCTGCCGCGGCAGAGGTTGGAGCGGCAATCGCTGAGCGCCCTGCTCACGAACAGGCGACCTTGCGCTCCTATGGCAAGTCGCTGGGTATCGCTTTTCAATTGATCGATGATGCCCTTGACTATTCCGGTGACAGCGCGGCGCTGGGCAAGGCCGTCGGGGACGATTTCCGCGAAGGAAAGATTACTCTGCCTGTTATCCTTGCTTACCGTCGCGGCGACGATGACGAACGCGCGTTCTGGGAGCGGACAATCACACGCGGAGAGATCAACGATGGTGACCTTGAGCACGCTATGAGCCTGATGACCAAGCATCAAACCATAGAGGCAACACGCGAACGGGCTATCTACTATGGCTCCGTTGCACGTGACGCCATCGTGACTTTTCCGGATTGCACTGCCAAATCGGCGATGCTGGATGTTGTCGAGTTCTGTATTGGGCGTGCCTCCTAAGACAACAATGAGCCTGCTGAGTACCAGCACATGCTTACATAACATGCGTGCCATCTCTCAGACAGGAGAGCTCAGGCTGGTGAAGCGCGATATGTTTCTAGTAATGAAAACGCCGTCCTAAGAAAGCTGTGTTGCCGCAACCCACCAATCAGGATTCCCTTCTTGAAGTGACTGCTTAGCTGCGTCTGCGTGGGAAGCCGTTGCGAACAAGCCGAAGCAGGTTGCGCCAGAGCCGGACATCCTCGCCAATAGACAATTTTGCGTTCGACCCAGCTGACCGAGGACGTCGCCAATGATGGGGGCGATTGAAACTGCTGCAGGTTGCATATCATTCGCAGTGGTTTCGAGGTACGAGATTAATTCACTGCTATCAGCAAAGGGGGGTGGGGGGGTGACTATCCCGTCTCCACTCAGCGGTCTCGCATCAAGCCTCTTGAACACGTCAGCGGTAGAGACCTCGACGCCAGGATTAACAAGAACAGCAAAGACTTCGGCTTTAGGCCAATAGGTTTGGCAGTCGGGCCGATAGATCTCGTCTCCGATACCTTGCATAAAGGCAGCCTGACACCCCCCACCAGAGAAACAAACAGGAACGTCAGCGCCAATGCGAGGGGCAATGTCCATTAAGGCTCTCGCACCTCGGTCTAGCGCATTGCGGCTAGCGATGGCGCGCAATGCAGCGGCCGCGTCTGCTGAGCCGCCACCCACACCGCTAGCGAGCGGTATGTTCTTCTCCAGGCGGAATTGGCCGACTTCCAGGGATGAAAGCTGCTCCTTGGCCAACCTCCAGGCCTTGTCAATGAGATTGCCTTGACCCTGAAGACCTTTGGCAAAAGGCCCGAAAACCTCCAAGCCAAAATCCTGCTCAGGTGAAAGCGTTAGAACATCGAACATATCGGTGGCGAAAGCCACAAGACTGCTCAGCTGATGATAGCCGTCGGCTCGGCGCCCCTGAATGATCAGGTTGAGATTGACCTTGGCATGCGCCCGCTCCTCAATGCACACGGCCATGGTGTCTGAGCCTTATTGAACGAAGCTACCGGCACGACGAAGGCGACAGCCACTCGAGGCCATCTTCGACAGGCCTCTTTGTTCGAAATTACTGACGAACTGCAGGCTTTGTCGAATTGGGGCGCACCCTGGTCTCAACACGCTTGCCCAGTCCTTTGCGCGAAGCCTGATCACCCGGCCGCAAGCCAGCTGCCTTGCTCTTGGTCCGTGGTAAACCAGATGCCAGTTTCTCACGGATTTTGACTGCGTTCTTTTCTTCAGGCTTCAGCGTCAGTGCGAGCTCCCACTGATAGCGTGCCTCACGCTCACGCCCGACTTGCCAGAGCGCATCGCCAAGATGATCGTTGAGAACCGGATCTTCTGGTCGCAACTCCACAGCTCTTTCAAGGTGCTTAACCGCCTTGCCAAAGTTGCCAAGACGGTAGTGCGCCCATCCGAGGCTATCGACGATATAGCCATCGTCTGGCTTCAGCGCCACGGCCTTCTCGATAAGCTTGAGGCCTTCACGCAGCTTGACCTTCTGGTCAACCCAGGAATACCCGAGGTAGTTGAGAATAAGAGCTTGGTCAGGATCCAGCTCCATGGCCTTCAGGAGGTCTTTCTCTGCCCGGGGCCAATCCTTGATCCGCTCATAGCTTGTGCCGCGAGCATACCAGAAAGTCCAATGCTGCTTCTGCTCTTTCGGCAACAGCGCAAGTACGCGTGTGTAATACCCTATGGCTTCCTCGTACCGCTTACGGCTACGGAGAATGTTACCCACGGCTTCGAGAGGTCTGATATCCTTAGGTCGGGATTTGGCCAGTTCGTCTAGCACGGCCTTCGCGTCATCAACCCGATCCAGAGAGTTCAGGTTCACGGCCTTACGAATATCAATCGAAGCCTGTAGCGGTGTACCATCCGGGATGCGTTCGTAGGTCTGAATAGCCCGCTGGTAGCGCTTGGTCGATTCGTAGACATTTGCCAGCGCAGCCAGTGCAAACGGAAAGTCAGGCTTGAGAGCTAGCGCCATTTGGAGATAGATTGTGCCGAGGCTAAGGCCGCCTTCGCTCGTCAGGGCTTCACCCAGACCGTAGAAGACCTCGGCCAGTCCTTCTTCGGGCGACGAAACGATCAGGTCGAGACGCTCGCCAGCCTTAATCTTATTGAACAGGTGCAGGATCGTTTCGTGACCATTCGAGGAACTTTTACGGATATGGGCACGCGCTGATTGGCCCGCGAGGCGATACTGCCCGTAGTGAACGGCGTGCCGGATATAAGCCGCCGTGGTTCTCGGCGTTCTCGAGTCGACACTAAAGATGCGCTGATAATTCTTCCGTGCAGTCTTTTGGTCCCCAATGACATCAGCAATAAGCGCACGATGATATCGAAGATAGAAGTCTGACCAATCCGCCTGCTTTGAGCTGCGCAGCAACGCGTATGCTTCGGTTCGCTTACCCTTTGCGAGAGCAACCCAGGCTTGTGCCAGGGACGACGTCAATTCACCAACCGGCCCCGAATACGCCTGTTTGAAATGCTTGTCAGCAGTATCGAACTTGCCTTCGCGAAAGGCATCGATCCCTAACCATAGTCGAGCGAGGCGATGGCCGCTGCGGGCCTTCACCAGACGCTCGGCCAGCGCGACGGCGCGCTGCCGGTTACCCTCTGTCGCCTCCATGAGGAAGGCGCTCTGCACAACCCGCAGGTTATCTGGAGAACGCACTAATGCTCTGCGATAAAACCCGACAGCATACTCGGTATCATTGCGTCCTCGGGCGATTCGCCCAGCAAGGTAGCTACCGAGGTAGGTCTTGAGCTTCGATTTTGCCTGACTAGTCGGTGTCGCAGCCTGCGCGCCTTTCACCTGAGTCAAATTAACCGTAGCAAGACAAACCAGTCCGAGAACCACGGGAAAAGCCATCAGTGCTTGCCGTCGAGCTGTCTGCATCTATTCCTCTCTCACGGCCCGTGCCTCGGTTGTATAAGTGAAGCTTAGATTACCAGATACTACGGCATTTTGGCGACAACGGACGAGAAACAAGACTACCTCATTCGCCACTCGATCCAATGCCTTAGTGCGGGCAAATATCGTCAAATCGAAAAAAAAACTCAGAATTCCACATCATTGTTGAATTTTGGTCATTTGACCATTGTTCATAACCGCAACAAACAATGCTGAATCGATGTTGCCGCCTGACAGGATTGCGCCAACCCTCTTGCCTTTCAGCCGGTTACCTTCTTTCGCTATGGCAGCCAGTGGAGCCGCACCAGCACCCTCAGCAACGTTGTGCGTCGCGGTATAGTAGAGACGAATTGCATCTGCAATATCATTTTCGGATAGCGTCACGATTCGCTCCACCCCATCCCAGATGATTGAGAGCGCATCAGGGTTCGGATCCCGGCAGGCCATGCCGTCGGCAAAGGTATCGGCGCTATTGGTTGGGACAAGCCGGCGCTGCTCGAATGACAAAGCGATTGTTGGGGCATTCTCTGCGACCACGCCGACAATCTCGGTTTTGAGGCCAAGTGCATCGCGCGCGCCGACAATCCCGCAAATCCCCGACCCCATACCAATCGGCGCGTAGACAATATCAAGGTCCGGGACTGCGCTGAAGAACTCGAATGCATAAGTGCTCACGCCGCGCACAAGGTCCTCATGGAACGATGGCACAAAGTGCAGGCCCTCCGCCTCGGCAGCAGCGGCGCAAGCATCTTTGGCTTCATCGAAGTCTTTGCCATGCGTGACGAGTTCGGCACCAAACGCCCGCATCGCGGCGTTTTTCTCGGATGAATTGCCATGCGGCGCATAGATCACGGAGCGCAGGCCGAGACGCGACGCCGACAGGGCGACTGATTGGCCGTGGTTACCTCGCGTCGCCGATATCACGCCGTTGACGTCGGGCTCACGCTGCTTGAGTTCATTCATATAGACCAGCCCGCCGCGCACCTTGAAGGCGCCGGTCGGGGTGTGGTTCTCGTGTTTGACCCAGGTCTCAACACCGAGTTGCTCATGCAGCAATGGCCAGGCGTACTGCGGCGTCGGCGGCATAATCGAGTGAACAAACTCCGCCGTCTTCTCCAGGGTCGCACGTGAAAATTGCTCAACCATATCGTTGTTCCGTCGGTTCAAGATTGTTCAATAAACGGCAAACAAGTACAAATCTGCCGAGTGAAACATCAAGCCTTTTGCAGTTTGCCCGCTAACCAATGTGGTTCTCGCGCGGCACGACAATCTGTTGGAATGCATCGCGATCCTGAAGACGGTTCTGCCAGTCGAGAACGTTCTGCAAACGTGGCTGCTCCAGGTCGAAGAGCATCCAGCGATAGACCGTTGCGCCTGCCGGAATATCCGCCATCGAAAATTCGTCGCCAGCCAGAAAACGATAATCCGCAAGATGGCGATCGAGGATCTGCAGCTCGGCAATGGTTGCAACGCGCGCAGCTTCCAGCGCTTCGGCTGACCTCTGATCCGCAGCCAGGCGGACAAGCTCCATGACCAGCGTATGGAGTTGAGGTTCGAGATGTTCGTTGGTCCAGCACATCCACTGCACGGACTTCGCAAGCGTCACCGGTGAATTGCCGTAAAGACGATCCGCTGCAAACTTCTGGGCGATATGGACGACGATCGCGATTGAGTCCCAGAGCACGACATCACCATCTTCCAAAGTCGGAACCGTGCCGTTGGGATTCATCGCTCGATAGGCATCCGTATCAACGTGACCGAACGGAGCTCCGCCCTGCGAGATATGGCCATCCGGCCCCATCGTGCCGCTGGCCAGCTCAAGATGATACGCGACGTCAGCCTCATGGCAGGCCCACAAGGCGCGTTGCGTACAGATCGAATTCGGCCGCCCCCAGATCTTTAGCATAGCGATCACAACACCTTCGGTGGTATCCAACATTCGGTTCGTTAAGGCAGGGATGAAAGCGAATGTCCAGATCAGATGTCCTCCGCGAAGTTGATCCGGAGAGCCGGCGACTGGCCAAAACACTGATGCGCACATCGCATTATGGGTCGCTGGGTTGCCTGCATCCCGGATCCGGAGTTCCGTTGGTCAGCCAGATCAATGTCGCAGCCGACATCGCAGGTCATATCTGTTTTTTGATTTCCCAGCTCTCAGCACATTTCGGCGCCCTCGAGACGGACGGGCGCTGCTCGGTCCTGTTGGGAATTCCAGGCAAAGGCGATCCTGCCGCCCACGCCCGCATGACGATCATCGGCAACGCTACACAAATCACCGACGAGGATGACCGCGCCCGTGTTCGCGCACGTTTTCTCGCCCGACATCCGAAGTCTGCGCTCTATGTCGACTTCGGCGACTTTGCGTTCTGGCGTGTTGAAACAGTGTCTGCCTCGCTCAACGGAGGTTTCGGCAAGGCTTACGAACTTGCTGCCGAGGACCTGATGTCCATCAGCGACGGCAACGATCGATTGAGCGACATGGAAGGCGATATCATTGAACACATGAATGACGACCACGCCGACGCCGTCGACCTGATCGCCAATCATCTTGCAAACAGCAAGGGGAGCGGCTGGCGCATGATCGGCCTGGACGCGGAGGGGCTTGACCTCAATCGCGAGGGAACCTTCGCACGCGCCTGGTTCGATCAGCCCCTCGACGATAAAGCGGATGTCCGTGCCGTCCTGGTCGGTATGACACGCGCCGCCCGCGAGATCGCCTCCAAGGCCTAATCAGTGTTCCCATCATCCTTTCGATCACCACGCATCGGCCCTTGGCAATCGTGGGGCCGGCGATATGGTGCGGTGAACCCGCTCCCGTGCCCGTCGCTCAAATGGTGAGCAAACCTGGGCACCAACATTCGTGCAGGACACATCCATGGCGAACGAGACCACCGAAAACTACGATTACATCATTGTTGGCGCCGGGTCGGCAGGATGCGTTCTCGCCAACCGCCTGACCGCGAATGGTCGACACAAAGTTCTGCTCCTTGAGGCTGGTGGCAGCGATAAGAATTTCTGGGTCAGCCTGCCCGTCGGTTTCACAAAACTGATGACCAATCCAAAGTTCAATTGGATGTTCGAGACCGAACCGGAAGACAACGTCAACGGCCGCAAAATTCCGATACCACGCGGTAAGGCGCTCGGCGGCTCCAGCTCAATCAACGGCATGGTCTTCGTGCGCGGCCAACCACTCGACTTTGATACGTGGTCTCAGTTCGGCAATCGCGGTTGGTCTTACGAGTCCGTACTGCCTTACTTCCGAAAAATGGAAAACTTCGAGCGCGTCGGCAAAGGCGAAACAGATGAGTCACGCGCAACCGGCGGCGTTCTGAACGTCTCTGATGGTTACGTCACACACGAACTCGCGGATGCATTCATTGATGCCGGCGAGGCGCTCGGCTACCCCCGCAATCCTGACTACAACAATGGTACGCAGGACGGCATGGGTTACTACCAGGTCACCATGCGCAACGGTCGCCGGTGGAGCACCTCTCATGCGTATCTTGATCCCGCCAAGAACCGCCCTAACCTGCATGTGCAGACCAACGCCCATACCAAGAAGGTCATACTCGAGGGCAAACGCGCTGTAGGGATTTCGTATGATCACAATGGCCAGTCGACCGAAGCTCGCGCAAGGGAAGTGATCCTCGCAGCCGGCGGTGTCCAGTCGCCCCAACTGTTGGAACTGTCAGGAATTGGCCAGCCCGACCACTTGAGCGCCATAGGCGTCGATACAGTCCATCAGCTTGATGGTGTCGGTGAAAACTATCGCGATCACATTTGCGCCCGCATGAATTGGCGTGTCGCCAACAGCGTCAGCTTCAACGAAAAGACTCGCGGTCTGAGACTAGCGGTTGAGGCCGTTCGCTACGCCTTCACGGGGACAGGATTGCTCACCGCTCCGGCCGGGCTCGCACATGCTTTTGTCAAGACTCGTGCAGAGCTTGAGACCCCTGATGTCCAAATGTTCTTCATGCCGGTCAGCTACTCCGACGCCAACAAACGCGCCGAGATGGACAAAGAGCCTGGCATGACGCTTTCCGTTTACCAGCTTCGCCCGGAGTCCACCGGCTCCATTCATGCCAAAACCAACAACCCTTACGATGCACCGGCAATCCGGCCAAACTTTCTCTCAGTAGAAGAGGACCGGCGTTGCCTCGTCGAAGGCATACGCCTCGGACGTGGCATCATCGAGCACCCCTCGATGAACAAGTATCGTGTGGCGGAACTGAACCCCGGTGCAGACTGCACCAGTGACGACGACTTGCTGGAATTCTGCCGCTCAACTTGTCAAACGGCTTACCATCCGGTCGGCACTTGCAAAATGGGCCATGACAACATGGCCGTTGTGGATGACCGGCTGAAAGTTCGCGGCGTTGAGGGACTGCGTGTCATCGATGCATCGATCATGCCGACGATGGCATCAGGCAACACTAATGCACCAACCATCATGATCGCTGAAAAGGGAGCTGACTTGGTGCTGGAGGATGCGCAATAACACAACTTCTGTCTGACGACAGCGGTTCATGTTTCGCGCATCTCGGGGGTTGCGTATGCCAAAAAAATTCTTGGCCGGACTTGTTTGGCTAGTCATCGCAACAAACGCCGGCATCGCGACGGCTGATACGCGGATAGCGATCATTGATGCCGCCTTCGACACCCGAAAACATCTAACCAACCTCAAGAAGCGCGGCGTCAAAGTCATTGGCCGTTATTACTCGCGTTGCGCCCAACCGGAACTCGGCCTCAATACCAAACGCTTAGTGGATCAAGGCGGCCTCGATGATCGCCAGAGCGAAGTATCACAGATTCTGCGACGCGGCTTTGCCGTGTTGTCGATCTACCAGTACTACAATAACAGCGCACAGAAATTCGACGGGCGCACCAAGAAGGGACGCATTCTACGCGACGCAAATTGCGAATGGACCGACGAACCACGCAGCGTCGAGGACGAAGCCAGGCTCGATGCACTGGCTGCGGTCAATCAGGCCAAAATGATGCGCCAACCAACCAATACAGCGATCTACTTCGGTGTTGATTTCAACTTTGCTACCAGCAACACCGACGTTCAAGACAAGATGGTGCGCTACTTCCGAGTGATCAAAGACGTTGTCGAGGCAGCTGGCTTTCAGGTTGGCGCCTATGGCAGTGGATTGGCCCATCAAATCCTGCGCGCGGCAAAGGATAACCAAGGCAATACCGGGTTGATCACTTACTCATGGATCTCCGCATCGCGAGCGTTCGCCAACACCAGCGCATTCCACCGCTCGAAAGAGTGGCATCTGTTTCAGAACCAAGTCGACAAGGAATGGTTCGGAGAGCCAATCGAAGACGAGAAGTGCACGCGGGGCCTGGCCTTGGACACCAACGTCCAAAACCAACGCGCGGAGCCCTTTATCGGGTTCTGGAACAAGTCAGGCCGCTATGCTTTGCCTGTGCGCCGGACGCGCCGGACGCGCCGGACGCGCCGGATCTTCAAGGCGCGCCGCTTTGCGTGCAACGGCAACGCGATCGTTCGGCGAACACGAAAGTCGCTGAAAACTGACCTGTTGGAAAAGGAGATTTGCTTTCGCGGCAAACGCCGAGTGCTCTCGCCGAAGATCGATTTTGCCAATGCGGCGCGCGTGGGCCGGAGGAACTGGCGCCGGGGCCTCGTGGAAGTCGACATCAATGACGACGGATTGATGGACGGTTGGACATGGGTCGGCAACCTCACGAAGAGCTTCCACGACAAGCCAGACTGGATTTTCCCCGCCCAAGAGCGCAATGAAAAGACCTGCAACTGAGACAGCCGGCGATGTCGGCATCGCACAATTGTGAAATCCGTCTCGGGGCGAAAACACAACTGAGCCCAATTGTCATGAATACAGGGTAATGCGCCGGACAACTGTGGTGCGGCGGCCGTAGCCCCGATGCTCAGCCCCAAGCTCAACTCATGCCCAGAATTATTTGTCGGCTAACACTATCGCTCTTGATCCTGGCGACGGCGAGCGCTTCAGCAAAAGCAGCGCTGAGCGGCGACGAAAGCGCGACTTATTGCAAACAGCGCGTGCGCGCGTCGATCTGCATGGTGAGCCCCATGCGTCGGTTGCTTCGCCGGTCGGATGTGCTGCAGCGTCGATGTCTGCCATTACACGAGAGATACGCAGCCAGCATTCTCGACACCTACAAGCGATTGCCGTCGGCGCTGCAGCAGCGCATGTGCAAACTCGATCGGATTTTCATCGAGCGTTCGTTCTGGGCCTCCGGCTACGCGCACCCCAAGACCAACACGATTGGTATTCATCAGCGGATGTTCGATGAGCAAAAGGCGCTGTCAGATTGGGCCACCTGGAAGGAACAGCTGCCATTTCGCTTAAAAGAAATCGATGACCTCGTCACAACGGGGCAACCGATCCACCTGCCACGCATCACGGTGAATGAACCTGGCAAACAAGTATCATCGGTCTTCTTCATTGTTGTCCATGAGCTTGCCCACCGCATCGATATGGACGGGCGGTTAACACGTTATCGGGATAGTCAGTTCAACAAAATTGGTTGGCGCGTTCTGCAACAACGTTTCCAGAGCGCCCACTTGCCGCCAAGCTGGACCGTTCCCTGTTTCTACCGCTGTGATGACGACAAGATACCGCTGCCGAATATCCGTAACGTCTACCAAAATCTGCTGCAGGGTGGCTTTGTCAGCCTTTACGCGTCGCGCCATCCGTCCGAGGACTTCGCTGAGACCATGACCTACTACGTGATGTCACTACAGCCGGAGCTTGAGTTCGAACTTCGTATCGGAAAAACAAAGGTTTTCGACTTGAGATCCCTGCGCACCTCGAAACTCATTCAAGCGAAGTTTGATTACATGCGTGAGCTATTGACCGGCAACAACTAGCTCGCTGGCTACCATCGGGATCCTCAAGCCGCTAGCTATTCAACCCAGGCCCGATTGAGATATCGGACCCCTGCCATGTCCGTTACCGAAAGATGGGTGCGGACACCGGCTGAATTTTGCGCCACCAACGTTTTATCCTGCCATTCTGCTGGGGCGTCACCGTCCACGAGGGCCTCGGCAAGCACGCGGCCATCGACTTCACGAGCGATGTCCAGGCCAAGAAGTCGGCACAAGGTCGGTGCGATATCGATATTGCCCGAAGGCGCATCAATCACCGTGCCGGTTTTGAATGCGCTGCCGGATAGACACATGAAATTGTTAAGCTCGTAACGGCTCAGACCACCGTGACAACCGCCGCCAACCGGATACGGCGATTGGTGGCGTGTCAGGCCAGCCCGGCCAAACGCGTTGGCGTCATCCCGCGTGCGCATCGTGACGGCGATAGTCGGTGCTCGATCGTGTCCGAGGCACACATCGTCAAGCCTCAAGGTCCCCAAGTTGCCATGTCGGGTGAAGATCGGGCCGCACCAATCTTGCTCCGTAAGGAATGCGACGAGATTGTCGGTGAGCTTCGGGTCGTCGTCACGGACCCAGATTCCACCGCCATTGTGAATGATGACGACGTAGTCGACATCATCGCCGGGCGATCTGGCAGCCTTGAAGCCGGCATCACTAAGACATTGCGGAAGGTCGACGGCCTCACCCTCCAGCGTGATTTGGCCGTGGTCAGACATGGCAACGATCTGCATCTCGCCACGCGCGATCTCCGCTTCATGCTGCGCGAGAATGCGTGCAAACTCTTGGTCCGCGTGCCGCATCGTCACCAGCGAAGGATCCGACCCGATACCATGATAGTGGAACGTTTCGTCGGGCTCGCACAACCACAACAGCATCACATCTGGCGACACATTGGGTTCAACCCAGTTGAGATAGGCATCCACTGCCCATGAGATCCACGCCGTGGCCGGCCGCTCATAGCCCGGCATCGGTCCGATCTTCGCAGCAATCTGGTCAAGCACATCCGGGGGATGCGAAGCCTTCGGGCTACGCATGGCAAATCGGAACGAGCCATTATCCTGGGCGCAATGATTGAGCAAACGGCCACCACCCGGTGTCCCGGCACTGAATGAGGCGTATTTCAGCCCGGCAGCAGCGAGGCGCTCGCTTAGCGTCGGCACCTGGATGAGTTGTCCGCCAGTCGTCTCGAAGGCTGCTCTGATTTCATCCTCGATCCCGGTATTGAGAATGCGATCGGACCAGACATCCTTAGCCATCATGACATTCGCGACAATGCCATTGCGTGATGGCAGACAGCCGGTCACCGTAGCCGTCTGGTTGACCCGCGTCTCGGTCAGAAAGATCGAATGACTGTTGGGATAGCGCACGCCACCCTCAGCAAAGGCATGCAGATTGGGCATCAGCTCGGGCGTCACAAACTCCGGCCGCAATGCATCGAACACCACCACCAACGCACGATTTCCAGCCTGCCCCGACATTGCTCAACCCCCGTTATGTCATCCTTTGCGATCAAGCATAGAATGTTCTCGCCCGGATGACACGTGCAACCCGCATTGCTTTAGACTCGAGACGGAACAAAGCGTGCCTAAGCCGCTCAGATAGAACTGCCGCCCTGAAGGAGACCCATGCATGGCTGGGATGGACCTTGCCTACATCGCCCTTGCAACCCGTGATCCGGGCCAGATGTCCAAACTTCTCGGCGAGGACCTCGAACTTCCGGCGCACAACATTACGACACCCGACGGCACGACCCGATCGGCCTTTGCGGTCGGGCAATCTGCACTCGTCGTCATCGAAGCTGGCGACACCTTCCTCTCAACGCCCCACACTGGCGTCGACCATATCGCGTTGGTGGCGGAGAACCCTGTCGCGAAGGTCTCGGAACTCGGCCTGCCTCCGAAGGCATGTGACGGTCTCGGCCTCAACAGCAATCATCAGGGCTGCGTTGAGAAAGCGGCTGTATCCGGCATCGAACTGCGGTTCACACAATCTCTCAATCTCTCAGCGTCATCGGGCTCGCACATCCAGCGCATCGACCACATCGGCATCGCGTCTTCGGACAATGCCACGGCTGAGAAAGTCTACGTCGACCAGATCGGCTGCATCTACGAAAGCCGGCAGACGGACATGGAAGTCAGCCAGGCGATCGAAAGCTTCACGTCAGACAAATACGGCGCGATCTATCATTCCCGTCCGCCCGTCCCCGTCGGGGGCCTCAAGGTATCATTCATTACAGTCGGCGACTGCGAGCTTGAGTTCCTGCAGAATTTCGACCCCGCACAGGGCTTCGAGATCAAGCACGGAACACCTGGTGATACCAAACAGGACCAAAGCGCCATCGGCCGCTACGTCGCAAAGCGCGGCGCCGGCCTGCATCACATCGCTCTCAAATGCCACGACATCGATGCGTTGCTCCCGTACCTCGCCGACAAAGGCCATCGCATGATTGACCTCAAAGGCCGCCCGGGATCACGGCGCGCGCGCATCGGCTTTATCCACCCGGCTAGCCTGGGCGGCGTGCTTTTGCACTTTGTCGAGCGCCAAGAACTCTAATCTGCCGCAGTCTTGATCGGCCACGACAGTGATCCGAATGACAGGGCGTGCGTACCGATTGCAACGGCTCACGTTGCAGCATCGGGATCCACACCATGACGACTAATTCTAGCGCCATCGCCGGACTACTCTTCGGGCTCGCGGCAGCCGGAGTGCCAATCGCCACATCAGCCCAGCCCCTTAAGTCGGTCCGCTGGAAGAACCGTCCGCTTTTGATCTTCGCACCATCGCCGAGCCACCCGACACTCGCCAAGCAACGTGCCGTCGTTCGTCAAATTCGTTCAGGCCTGGTCGAGCGCGACATGATCGTGGTCGAGATTGTCGGCAATTCGCTACGCACGGTCGTTGGCCGATCTCCGTCAGCGAGCGCAGTCGCGTTCCGTCGTCATTACGGCATTGGATCAGACGCCTTTCGTGTCATTCTGGTCGGCAAGGACGGTGGCCAGAAGCTGGTTTCGGCCAAGCCCGTCTCATCACGAAAGCTCTTTGGCCTTATTGACTCTATGCCGATGCGCCGCGATGAAATGAGGCGCAGACAATAATAGCGCCCATAAGCAACCCCGAGGAACGCCAACGATGTCCATAGACGATCAAAACCGCAAGGCACGCCGTGCGGCGCGCGCCGAAGGCCAACTGGACACGGCCGCGTTTCTCAAAGTCGCCGACCGTTTCATCGACGTCGCCAATCGTGAGAACCAAAAGATCCAGGCGACCGAATTGCATATGGCGTTTCTATTCGCTGCTGCGCGCTACAATGCCCATGTCGCAAAGAACATCATGCAGATCGAAAAGCACGAAGACTTCGTCAACCAGATGGTCGAACAGTACCGCGAGATGCTGCGCCAGCACATGGCAGATCCGAGCCTCGATCCTAAAGACTGAGCCAAAGGCCTCAGCCTGCTCTAAAGCTCCTTGCCCTTGGCAAGATCTTCAAGCTTGGAAAGAAACTTGCGCTGACTCATAAACGGGTGAATTGAGAGCCCCGCCCGCAGTGCTTTGACCGCGCCTGCCCAGTTGCGCCGCTTCATGTTGATCGTCGTCAAACCGGATAACGCCCCGAAGTGGCGCGGTTCAAGCGCGAGCGTCCGCTCAATATCGGCAACCGCCTCATCATGACGCCCCATATAAAACAGTATGGTGGCACGCAGGTTCCAGGCCTCAGAGTACTTCGGCGCACGCTTCAGCGCCTGATCGACCAACTTCATGGCTTCACCATGATGGCCAACATCCAGATTGTGCCGCGCTTGCCGCATCAACACGTCTATGTCGACATCGCCGGATTTGTACCAAAGCACCCAAATCTGCGCGGTAACGAACCTCGCCTGTTGCTCCGACTTCGCATTCTTAAGGGTCTCAAAAAGAATACCGAGGCGCTGTTGCTGAAGCCGGCGCCACTCCGAAGCATCAGCTTCTGTGCGTGGTTGGGTATACGATTGGCCAAACGCGTGACCGCCAAAAACAACCAGGAATGCAAGTCCAATTGCCAGGAGGCGCATCTTAGTTCTCCCGCTGAAAGCACTTATGATAACGGGCAAGAACGCAGAACGGTTTCAAATCATGGTTATTAAGTTTTGAGAGGTGGTGGCTCTGGCTCGCTGGGCGCTTCGTCTGAAAGCTCTTCAGTGTCGTCAGAGAGTGCAACTTCAGCCGCCCCATCAGTTTGGTCGGGCGCATCAACGTCAGCTTCCGATGCGTCGGCGGGCTCTGCTGCTCCCTCTTTCAGCGCCGTGTCTTCACCGTCGGCAACCTCCAACTCTTCCGCGTCATCGAGTTGCTCTGCCTCATCGTCATCGTCCGTCAGGTAGCCCCGGCCAACCTTGTGGATCGTCTTGAGAACGTCGACGGCCAATGCAGCATCGGTGAAGTCGTCATCATAGTCGTTCAGGCCATCGATGTTCGCGAGTATCGGATCTGAGCGCCAAAGCTTCCGCAGCGCCTTCCGCTTTAGTGCTTCCGGCACGCCTTCTTTCATAAACTCCGTATAGTCGGAATCATAATCGAGCGCCTCGATGTCGACGTTTTCCAACTCGTGGGGGACGGCGTCACCGTCAGCCGTGGTCGCAGCATCGCCTTCCTGATTAGCGACCTCGTGATCAACAACGCCGCGATCGGCATCGACTGCATCACCGGTCACCTCACGCGTGTCGAGTGATGCAACCGTTACCTCCTCCTGGGGCTCAGGTGTCAGCAACTCGGCAGCAGGGGGTGTTGTTTTGGCAGGTTCTTCAGCACCACGCTTGCGGCGGGACCAACGCAGCAGAAAACCTTCGTTTTCGTCTTGATCAGGCATCGAACTTCCGCCGCTGTCGTTGCCGCGTCAGGGCAATGGGCTCCTGACCAAATCTTTCAATTTCGATCCGGACTTTATCGCGTTGTCGTTTGATGAACACCTCTTCCTCATGGTGCTCCTCAATGAACCGTTCCACCCACGCGATCAGCGGTTCGATCATCGGTATCGCTTCGACAATGTCCTCACCTGAATCCAAGTAATCCTGCGCCTCAAATGGAGAAACCGTCACAAGCCTGATGTCATACGGCAGCTCGGCATCTTCATCTTCCGCGTCCGTCGCCACGACATAAACAACCGGCACGTCATTTTCGAGATTGACGACATACGCAGACGTCTCCTTGCGGTGCATTTCAATCTCGAACGTGCCGGCAAAATAATGCGTAAAGCCGTCGCCGTCCTTCAGCACATCGCCCGGGTCCAGCTCGGGTATGCCGACGAGAACACTCAGCGGGCGCCAACGATGGTCTTGCCACGGATGATCTATGTCTTCACGCGCCAGTACGACCCCGACCTTGAGCGCCGTCGTTTTTGCGTTCGTTCTCATGGCGCACCTGCCCCAGCAAAGCAGAGAAGCATTTGGGCGTCAGACAAGTTGTAGATCCTCCGAATTGCACGATCTGGTTGCAGGCAAACTTCGTTCTTTGCAACACGAGCTTCCGAGATTACGGTCTGCCGCTGGCGTGCAAAAGTGGTATATTGGTATACCAAACGCCAATTTGGTCAATCTATCGCGAGTGAGACGCCAGCCAAGAATGGCCGGGCCGACAAAGACGGAAAAATACCTAAGCCTATGACTGAGAGCGCATCGCCAAAATCCAAAGCTTCTACCCGCTTGCTCGTCTGCAACTGCGAAGACACGATGCAGATCGATGCAAGTGCCTTGGCCGATAAACTTGGCTATCGCTCGGAGTTGCCGCTCCACACCCAATTGTGCCGTCGACAAATCGCGCAATTCGAAGCCGAGCTGGAAGGCGATGCACCCTTACTGATCGCCTGCACCCAGGAAGCTCCGCTGTTTCAAGAGCTGGCTGATGAGCGAGAGCGTGAAGGTCTCAAGTTCGTAAATATTCGCGAACGAGCCGGATGGGGTGAGCAGGGCGCCAGCAGCCTACCCAAGATGGCCGCCCTGATAGCTGATGCCGGCTACACCACAACGCCAACCGGCCTGATGACGATCAAGTCCGACGGTCAATGCCTCGTCTATGGCGCGGGCCAGCAGACGCTGGAAATCGCCCAGCAACTGGCAGACCGCCTCAGTGTTACTGTTGTCTTCACTGATGCCAGTGATGTCGTCCCCCCGACCACGGTCTCAGTTCCACTTCATATTGGCCGCATCAAACGGCTGACCGGGACCTTGGGCGCCTTCGAAGTCTCCATTGACGGTTTCGCTCCGGTGCTGCCATCGGCGCGGCACGAAATGGCATTCGAGATGCCGCGAGACGGATTCTCAACAACCTGCGATCTCGTCCTCGATCTCTCGGGTGGCGCACCAATGTTCTCCGACACCGTGGTCCGCGATGGCTATTTCCGGGTGGATCCGTCTCAACCAGCTGCTGTCGCGAAAGCCGTATTCGAGATCTCCGACATGGTCGGTGAATTCGAAAAGCCACTTTACGTCAACTACGACGGGGACATCTGCGCCCACGGCCGCAGCACGAAAGTTGGCTGTCGCAACTGCCTCGACAATTGCCCAACCGGCGCCATTGTCCCCGATGGTGACAACGTAAAGATTGATCCCAGCATCTGCGGTGGATGCGGCAACTGTAGCGCAGTCTGCCCAACGGGTGCCGTCAGCTATTCCTATCCCACACGCCACGACGTTATTCGCCGCCTGCAAATTCTGGCAGCGACCTATCGCGGCGCAGGCGGCACGAATCCTGTCTTGTTGATCCACGATGAAAGCCATGGCTCCGGCATCATCTCGATGATGGCACGCTATGGTCGCGGGCTGCCGGCCAATGTCGTCCCGTTTGCACTCTATTCGGTATTCCAAACCGGACATGAGACGATGACCGCCGCACTCACGGCGGGCTTCACAAAAATCGCAGTCCTGGCTCCACCCGACAAACCACACGATCTGCCAGCACTCGAGAGTCAGGTTGAACTCACAAACACCTTCCTCAGCCAGCTGGGCTGGGGCAAGGATCGTGTCGCGATCCTGAATGAACGCGATCCAGATGTCGTTGAAGCACATTTGCACGATGCCGCTGAGCTGGAGCCGATTGCGAACAAGACACTCGCAACACAAGGCGGCAAACGTGAAATCGCCCGTCTTGCGCTCGCCGCATTGAACGAGGCCGCCAGCGAGCCCCAGGAGATCATCGCTTTGCCGGCTGGCGCGCCCTATGGCCGTCTCGATATCGATGCCGACGGCTGCACGCTCTGCCTGGCTTGCGTTGGTGCCTGTCCAGCCGGTGCCTTGAACGACGATGAAGAACGCCCACGCCTGAGCTTCAATGAATCAGCTTGCGTGCAGTGCGGTCTCTGTGTTGCGACCTGCCCGGAAAAAGTTATCAAGCTCGACCCGCGCTATAACTTCACCGCCTCTGTTCTTGAGCCGATCACGGTTAAGGAAGAGGAGCCCTTCGAATGCATTTCGTGTGGCAGGCCGTTCGGAACGAAGAGCACTGTCGAGCGCATCGTTGCCAAGCTCGAAGGCAATCACGCCATGTTCCAGAACAAGGCACAGATCGACGTGATTAAAATGTGCGACGATTGCCGGGTCATCGCCGTCAACAATGCCGGCGGCGATCCGATGGCCATGGGCGAGCGACCGAAGGTCCGCACAACTGAAGATTATCTCATGGGCAACGTTGAGGAAGACGAAACCTGAGAAGCAGGTTTTTGGTCCCTGCCTTGTCGTGCTAAACAGCCGATGACACGCGATGGGGGATCACAAATGACGGAAGCCGAAATTCTTGTTTTGCGCGGCGGCCTGACCGGGCTGGTCATCTCAGTCGTCTCCGTGAGCTTTGGAATGATCTCAGCTTATATTGCTGGACTGTGGCTATTCCTGAAGCGTTCACCATTAGCTCTGCGATTGATCACGTTCCTTCTACTAACGGCCGGCCTCGTTTTCATGGGAGCCATCACATGGGGCTTGCACGAACTTCTACTGTCAACCGATCGCGCCTGGGCGAAGCTTCCAACGACCGCAACCGAGTTACAGAGCTTCGGCGGCATGCGGCCGGACCTTCTGCAGGGTTTCACGCTCTATGAAGCGAGTGCGGCCCTGGGCTTCCTCGCCTTTGCCGGCATCTACATCGCACTCGCCTATTTGACCTTTGGCTATCGCTGGCAGGATGATGAGCGCGTTTAAGATCGAGAGGCTCCAATGACACACGGCATGATCACCGCTCCGCAACCTGAAGCCGTCGAGGTCGGCGCAGATGTCTTACGCAGCGGTGGCAACGCCGTCGATGCAGCCATCGCGTGCGCTCTGACACAGACCGTCGTTGATCCGCAGATGTGCGGCATCGCAGGCTTTGGCAACATCCAGCTCTACCTGCCCAAGCTTGGCGTTCACACGACGTTTGACTTCCATGGCCGTTCGCCTTTGGCGACCAAGGCCGACATGTGGGAGCATCTGATCGAACACGAGGCCCTCGACGGTTGGGGCTTTATCCTCAAAGGTCGTGTCAATGAATTCGGTTATGGCGCAATAACGACGCCACGTACCCTCGCCGCTTTTGATGAAGTTTTGCGCCGCTTTGGCTCCAAGTCCATTGCTGAGCTCCTGCCACCGGCCATTGCCTATGCCGAGGAAGGCTTCAAGGTGCGCCCGCACATGAGTCACTTCTGGAACATGCCGCCGACGGCCGGTCGCGACGCCAACATCACGATGGTCAACAAGCTTCCCGCGACGCGCAAAATCTACTGTAAGAACGACGGCAGCGTTTTGGCAGTTGGTGACGTCTTAAGAAACCCGGATATGGGCAAGACCTTGCGCCGCGTCGCTGATCACGGCGTCGACGACTTCTACAAGGGCGAGATTGCCCAGGCGATCGTCGCGGACATGGAGGCCCATGGCGGTCTGATTTCGCACGCCGACCTGGCTACCTGCGCGCCGGAAGAAAACCCGCCGCTGTGGGGCACCTATCGCGGCCATCGTATTGCGACCAACCATCCGCCGGGCGGTGGCGTGATGCTGATCGAAATGCTCAACATCCTGGAAAATTTCGATCTCGCCGCCATCGGTCATAACAGTCCCGAGTACATCCGCATTGTCGCCGAGGCGATGAAGATCGCGACCATCGACAAAGACACCAAGGTCGGCGATCCCAAGTTCTACGACGTGCCGATGGAAGAACTGACATCGAAGGCCTACGCCGCCGCACAAGCCGACAAGATCAAACGTGGCGAGAAAGCCAACGTCGAGCGCCTCAACAATGGTGGTCAGGAAAGCAAGAACACGACCCAGGTCACCGTCGTCGATACCGACGGAAATTGTGTCACCATGACTCATACCCTCGGTCAACCGTCCGGCGTGGTCACCGATGGTCTCGGCTTCATGTACAACGGCGCGATGACG
This sequence comes from Hyphomicrobiaceae bacterium, assembly GCA_965247245.1. Taxonomy (GTDB): domain Bacteria; phylum Pseudomonadota; class Alphaproteobacteria; order Rhizobiales; family Hyphomicrobiaceae; genus Tectiglobus. The sequence goes on from CBDFGV010000003.1 coordinate 2,217,948, forward strand.
GTGTTCGATCCGCGCCCCGGTCGCTCCGGTTCGCTGGCACCAGGCAAGGCCCGCTTCACGGCCGTCTCGCCGACCATTGTGTTCGACGGCGACAAGCCGATGCTAGTGCTCGGTGCGCCCGGCGCCACTTACATCACGATGGGTAATCTTCAGGTTATGCTGAATGTCATCGACTTCGGCATGAACGCACAGGAGGCGATCTCCGCACCGCGCATCGCCGCGACCTCTAACATTATCGAGCTGACCAACCGCATCCTGCGTTCAACGGAGAACGATCTGGTTTCCCAGGGCTATCCGGTCTTCCGGCATCCGGTCAGTTACAACTTCGCCTGGGTCCACGCGATCCGCATCAAGGACGGCATACTGGACGGCGGTGCAGACCCGGCAACCGATGGCATGGTGATGGCGGTCTGAAACATGGCGACGATGCCCGCAACTATCGACCGCGTCGAATGCTACTCGATGACCAACGCCACCTGATCTTCCTGAACGGCATCGCCCTCGGCGATGTGCAACTCTGAAATCTTGCCGTCGCAGGGGGCTTCGTAGGGCACTTCCATCTTCATCACTTCGAGGATGAACAACTCCTGCCCGGCTTTCACCTCTTCACCTTCGCTGACGTGCAGTTTCCACACGGAACCGCCCGTCTCAAGCTTGATGTTTGTCGCCATCGTTCAATCCCCCAGGGTCAATAATCACGCCGATTAAGGCCGAATGTAAAACTGCGCCGGTCCGAGCAGTTGCGGCAGTAGCGGTTGCACGCGGTCAATCCAACGGCACAACATCGGCCGCGTCTCGCGCGGATCGATGAGCTCATGCACAGAGAACGCTTCAGCGCGCGGGAACGGCGACTGCTTCGCCGCCAATTGCTCTTCGAGCTCGCGGCGCTTGGCTTCCGGATCGTCCGCCTGCGCAATCTGGCGGTGATAGGCCACGGCAACACCGCCTTCGACAGGCAGCGGCCCGGTCTCGGCAGACGGCCACGCTAAAACGTAAGCCTCTGGTCCGTAATGCGCGACCTGCGCGACGCCGAACGACCGCCGGATCATGATTGACGCCCACGGCACGTTCGACATTGCCGCGGTCAACACGGTATTCGCACCATGCCGGATTGTGGCCGCCTTTTCCGATTGCGATCCAATCATAAAGCCCGGCTCATCGACGAAGCTGAGGATCGGCAGATGGAACACTTCGCACAGCTCGATGAAGCGTCGCGCCTTCTGCGCTCCATCGGCCGTCATAGCACCTGCCAGATGCCGTCCGTCATTCGCCCATATGCCAACCGGCTGGCCATTCATCCGGGCGAGACCAGTGATCTGACTGCGGCCGTAGCCGCGGCCCATCTCGAAGAATGATCCCTGATCGAGCACCATGGATAGCAGGCGCCGCATATCAAACGCGCGCCGGCGATCTCGCGGCACAATATCAAGCAACGCCTCTTCACGCCGCTCCACGGGATCATCACAAGCCGTGACCGGCGCAAGTTCCCAGACATGCGAAGGCAGATAGCTCAAAAACCGGCGGATCTGCTCGAACGCCTCGCCCTCGTCCTCGCTCGCATTATCGACGGTGCCGTTCTTGGTGTGCACGTCCGGGCCACCCAGCTCATCCTTGGTGAGCTTCTCGCCCATCGCCCGCTCAACCACAGCCGGTCCGGCTATCAAAACCTGTGCTGTCTTCTTCGACATCACCGAGAAGTGCGATGCCACCAGGCGACCGGCAGGCAGACCAGCAACAGCGCCCATCGCGGCACTGGCAACCGGCACACTGGCCATCGCCTGAGCCACAGACCGGAATCTTGCGGGTTCAAAAACAGGTGCGCTAAGCGTCTTCGTCTTCGGCTTTCCAACACTGCCACCAGCGCCTTCGTGCAGGCGGATCAGCGGCACACGATGCTTGACTGCCAGCTGCTCGGTATAGACGCTCTTGCGCAAACCGGCGGGGGACGGTGAACCACCTTTCAGCGTGAAATCTTCACCACCAACAACGACCCGCCGCCCATCGATCTTGCCAAAGCCCAGCACGAAGTTGGCCGGCGCAAACTCTTTGATATTGCCGTCCTCATCGAGTTCGGACTCGCCGGCGCCCATTCCGACTTCATCGAACGAGCCTTCGTCAAGAACGGTATCAATGCGCTCGCGAATGGTGAGACGGCCACGCCTATGTTGAGCCGCAATCGCCTGCTCTCCGCCCTGCGCTTTGGCCAGTTCGCGACGCTGATAAATCTGGTCGACTTCGTCTTTCCAACTCATATGGGCCAACTCATCTGTGCCAACTCATGTATGTCTACTCTGCCGGAGCTTGAGCTTTCTCTGTCTGCAGACCGGCGGCGGCAACCATCGCCATATCATCGTTGGCGTCATTGTTGTCCGTGGTCAGCAACTTATCGCCATAGAAGAACGAGTTGGCGCCGGCCATCAGGCAAAGCACCTGGGCCTCCTGCGACAGCCGGCGACGCCCCGCTGAGAGTCGGACACGCGACGACGGCATCACCAGACGAGCCGTTGCAATCATGCGCACGAGGTCGAGCGGATCAACCGGATCACGATTACCCAGTGGTGTCCCAGGAACAGCGACGAGTGCATTGATCGGCACGCTTTCCGGATGCGGATCAAGGTTCGCCAGAACCTGCAACATGCGGGCCCGATCCCACTCGCTCTCGCCCATGCCGATAATGCCGCCCGAGCAGACTGTTATGCCTGCTGCGCGCACATTCGCGATGGTTTCCAGCCGCTCATCGTAAGTTCGGGTGGTAATGATCTGATCGTAAAACTCGGGACTGGTGTCGAGGTTATGATTGTAAGCTTTGAGACCGGCATCCGCGAGCCGCTGTGCTTGCTTCTCGTTGAGCATGCCGAGCGTGACACAGGCTTCCATGCCCATATCGGTCACACCTTGAACCATATCTACGACCTGATCGAAGTCTGCACCTTCGCGCACTTCGCGCCAGGCCGCACCCATACAGAACCGCGTCGCACCTGCATCCATGGCAGCCTGCGCTGCTTCAAGGACGGCCTCGGTCTGCATCAGTTTCTCGCGCTGCAGCCCCGTCTCTTTTGTATAATGGGCTGATTGCGGGCAGTACTTGCAATCCTCCGGGCACGCGCCGGTCTTGATTGATAGAAGACTGGCCAGCTGCACCGTGTTTTCCGGATGATATTGCTTGTGCACTGTCTGCGCGCGGTGCACGAGCTCGATCAGCGGCGTCTGCAGAATTTCAAGGATCTCCTCGGCTGTCCAATCATGCCGAAGCCCACTGGCCCTGCCCGGGCTATCATCCGCCTGACGAACATCATCGCAATCTTGCGCCACGCTCTCGCTATTCAGGTCTTTGAGATTATCCATTATTTGCGGCTCAGCCCCGTTCAAACTTCCAATTGCAGCAGCAGCATAACGTCTTTGCCAAACCTCTTCGAGGGTTGCGACGTCGCGACCGTTTCATCGCACTGATTGGTGTCAGCATGCAGCAGAGATTGCAAGGCCTGCTGGCGTTGCAGGCCATCAATCGAACATCAGTCCCATGATAACCAAGGGAATACAGATACCCAGCGCCGGCTCAGGGTTAATGTAGCCGAAAAAGGAGAACATCATGGAGGAAATTGCCACCGGCTACGGCCTGATTGAAGGCCCGGTCTGGGATGCAACGCGGGGGCTCTACTACAGCGATGTGATCAACGGCGGCGTCTTCCTGCTTGATCGCTCAGATACCGTCAGCCAGGTCGTTCCGAAACGCCGCGGAATTGGCGGTATGGCCTTGCACGCCGCCGGCGGATTGATCGTTGGTGGACGCGACATCGCCTACGTCAGCCTGACTGACGATACCAGTCACACATTCCTTGATCAGGCAGCAGCCGACAACGCAACCGGTTTCAATGACCTGACAACCGACAGCCATGGCCGCATCTATGTCGGCTCACTCGCTTTCAAAGTATTCGCAAATGAGCCACCGGCTCCCGGCAACCTCTACATGATCGACATCGATGGCAGCGTGAAGCAGGTCGCTGATGGCATCTTGCTAACCAATGGGCTCGGCTTCTCACCTGACGGCAGTCGGCTCTATCATAGCGATGCGCGGGGTCAGGTCGTGCGGGTTTATAACGTCAATGATGACGGCACGCTGTCCCCCTGGCAGGAATTCGCCTCACTCGGAACAGACGGCGTTGCTGATGGCTTGAAGGTCGCGAGCGATGGCTCTGTTTGGGTTGCAGATGCCCATGGCGGGCGCGTCGCCGTCCATAACGAAGACGGCAGCCATCGCGAAGACATTGAAGTCCCCTTGCCGATGGTGACATCGCTGTGCTTCGGCGGCGACGACATGCGGGACCTCTACATCGTAACCGGTTCGCGCGGCGGCCCGCGCGAGAACTGCGGCACGATCTATCGCATGCGGGTTGACGTGCCCGGCCTGCAACTGACACCGGCACAGGTCGCCTTCTAGTCGGCAGTCACCCAGTTCAGACGACCCAATCCCAGCAGGAAGCGTACCATGAAAGTCGTTGAAGCCATCTCAGAAATCCTCAAGCGCGAAGGTATTGAGTGCATTATCGGTTACCCGGTCAATCACGTGCTCGAATACGCAGCCCATCTCGATATCCGCCCGATCATCGTGCGCCAGGAACGCGTTGGCCTGCACATGGCAGATGCGATGTCACGCTTGTCGTCGGGTGAGAAAATCGGTGTGTTTGCCATGCAGCATGGTCCAGGCGCCGAAAATGCTTTCGGTGGCGTTGCCCAAGCCTATGGCGAGTCAGTACCGCTGCTGGTTTTGCCGATGGGTTACCCGCGCCGGCTCGCTCATGTTCACCCAAACTTCAACTCAACACGCTCCATGGAGTCGATCACCAAATCTGCCGAACCGGTCACCTCGGCAGCCGAACTCGCCAATGTCATGCGGCGCGCCTTTATGCGTCTGCGCAATGGCCGAGGCGGGCCCGTCCTCGTCGAGCTACCAACTGATCTGCTGATGGAGGAAATGACGGATGTCGACCTAAGCTACGCGCCGGCTGTCTCAACGCGCTTTGGCCCAGAACCTGCCAACATCGCTCGCGCTGCCGAACTCCTCGCAACGGCCAAGCGTCCGGTCATCTACGCCGGCCAGGGCGTGCACTACGCCAAGGCCTGGCCACAACTCAAACAACTTGCCGAGTTGCTGGCCGCCCCGGTCTGCACCAGCCTCGAAGGCAAAAGCGCTTTTCCGGAAAACCATCCCCTGAGCCTTGGCGCCGGTGGACTGGCGATGCCACGGCAGGTCCGGACATTTCTCGACAATTCAGACCTCATCATCGGCATTGGCTGCAGCTTCACCGAGTCAAATTTCTGCGTGAAGATGCCGAAAGGCAAACGCATCATTCACGCAACAATCGACCCGATGGATCTCGGCAAGGATGTGCCAATCGAGGTCGGGCTTGTCGGGGACGCCGCACTCACACTCGACGCACTACTATCCGCATTAGGTGAACACATCAGCGCGCCGCGCGACGCCGCACCGGTCGCAGACGAGATCAAGTCGATCAACGACCCGTGGATGGCCGAATGGCTGCCAAAACTGGAATCCGATTCAACACCGCTCAATCCTTACCGTGTCCTCTGGGAGCTACAGAAAACCGTGGATGTCGCCAACACCATCATCACCCATGATGCCGGCAGCCCGCGCGATCAACTCACGCCATTTTGGAAATCGACGACACCGTTGTCCTATCTCGGTTGGGGCAAGACCACACAGCTCGGCTATGGCCTGGGTCTCGCCATGGGCGCCAAGCTGGCCTGTCCCGACAAGCTCTGCATCAACGTCTGGGGTGACGCTGCTATCGGCTTCACAGGTATGGACTTCGAAACCGCGGTCCGCGAGCGCATTCCGATCCTGTCGATCCTGCTCAACAACTTCTCAATGGCCATTGAGCTGAAGGTTATGCCGGTTTCGACCGAAAAATACCGCTCCACGGACATCTCGGGCGACTACGCCGCCATGGCCCGCGCCTTTGGCGGTTATGGTGAACGCGTCACCGAGCCGGGTGAGATTGAAGCGGCCATCAAGCGGGGCATTGCTGCGACGGAAGCCGGTCAACCAGCCCTTCTGGAGTTCATCACGTGCAAGGAAGTTGAGGTTTCACGCCAATAGGCATCGGTGATCGGTCACGGCCGCGCGCAACGGAAAGCGCACTACGCGAATCTCCTGACTTGCGCGCCGGTAGGCTTCTCGGCCATAAAGCGTCGGATCAGCGGTTTTTGCCTGCCAAGGCGGCGCTGATGGATCCCTTCCGCATCACGGATACAGACTGAGGAGAAGACGACCGTGTCGAATTCGAGAACCGTCCTGATCGACAACCATCCAGGCCGCACCGCGCAAACCGTCGGTATTGCGCGCGTACTCGGAACTGACACGACACTCATTCATCAACCCTCCGTGGGCGTGATTGGCAACAAGGGCGACAGCCAGTGCTACATGGGTGTCCAGGCTAAAGTTGAAGCCATCCATGAGTGCCTGCTCGGGCGCATGGGCCGCGACGACGGCCAAATGCCGATGCGTCTGGTCCAGCCAGAGTACACCGTTGCGACGTCTGACGGCATCCGCAACGGCACCCGCGAAATGCGCTACTCGCTGATCGGCCGCGAAGTCACCCACGACAGCATCTGTGAGCACCTGAGTGCTAGCGGCCTCGAAGGCACGATTGCTGTTGTCGCCTGCGATAAGCCACCGGTCGGCACACTGGCCGCGTTGCTCGAGCACAACCGGCCTTCGATCATCATGTCCGACGGACCAATCCGTCCAGGTGTTGATCCCAAATCCAACGAGCCTCTCGATATCGTCAGCGCCTACCAGGCCGCCGGTCACCAGGACCCGGAGCATCGTGAGCGCATCGCCTGCGCGGCCTGCCCAGGCTACGGCAGCTGTGGTGGCATGTTCACCTACAACACGATGCAGACATTCATCGGCGTGGTTGGTATGCAGCCACTCCACATGGTGGCGCCACCATCCGATGACCCGCGCCGTACGGACCAATTCCCAGGCGAACTTGTCGATCACCTCAAGGGTCTGATCGACAACAACACAACGCCGCGCGACATCGTCGGGCCGGATTCAATCCGCAATGCCTTGATCACCGCGATGGCCATTGGTGGCTCAACCAACGTCACGTTGCACACCCCTGAGATCGCCCGCGCCGCCGGTTACGCCGATTTCTGGAAAGACATCATGTCTCCGGAAGAGTTCAACCACCTTTCGCAGAACGTCGTGCCCGTCCTCACGGATGCGCGCCCCTACGGCCGTTACTCGATGGTTGACATCGATGAGGTTGGCGGCGTGCAGGTCATCGTCCGCGAACTGCTCGAAGCCGGCCTGCTGAACGGCGACGTGCTAACCTGTACCGGCGAAACGCTGGCCCAGCAGGTTGATCGCCTCAAAACACCGAAGGCGGATGGCAAAGTCATCTACACCGTTGAGAGCCCTTACAAACCAACCGGCGGCCTGCGTGTCCTCGGCGGCAACCTCTCGCCGGCCTTCAGCGCTGTTCTGAAACTGGCGGGTGTTGAAGCTGGGCTTGAAGACAATGTGTTCAAGGGCAAGGCCCGCATTTTCGAAGGCGAGTCCGGCCTGCTGGAAGCCCTCGACAAGCATCCCGAAAGCTTCGAGAACAACGACATCATCATCGTCCGCTACGAAGGCCCGAGCGGCGCGCCGGGTATGCCGGAGATGCTCGACCCGACATCACGCATCACCGCGCTCTGCCGTGAACGCGACATCGTCCTCGCCCTGATGACTGATGCCCGCTTCTCCGGTGGCTCGGTCGGCCTCGTTATCGGTCACGTCGGCCCGGAAGCAGCACTCGGCGGCCCCATCGCCTTCATCGAAGACGGTGATGAAATCGTTGCTGACCTCAACAAGAACGAACTGAACTGCACCGCGCTCAACGACCCGGCAACATTGGAAGCCCGCAAGGCTGCTTGGCAGAAAGTGGTGGATGGAAACGGCGGCATTCACCCAAACTGTGGTGATGCCGATACCCGTCTCCTCAACCGCATGCGCCGCTCAGCCGTCCCCGCCACGCGCGGCGCCGGCATGCATCCGGACCGCGAGGTCTGGGTCAACGAGCCACGTGAGGTGACCAAGTCAGGCTTCGTTCCGAACAACAAGCACCGCGAAGGCTCGCAGAAAGCATTCTGAGCAAGAGCTTTGCAGGCTCAGCCGGAAGCGTCTCACGTTCATTCCCGTCTTGAATACCCAGATCGGGAACACCCGATCTGGGGGCGCTAAGCGGCAACGCTGGACACCAGGATAATGCCCCGATTTGTGGTGTTCCACAAATCGGCGGGTAGGACCAATTGGCAGGCGGTGTCTTCCGGATAAGCCGGCATTCACCCAGATTGCGAATGATAGCAGTTCGCTGCTAGTCGGGAATAATGCCACCATCGACATTGAACGATTGCCCGGTGATGTTGCGCGCGCCGGGCGACGACAGATAGACAACCATGTCTGCGATGTCCCGCGCGTCGTTCGCCCGCCCCAGCGGAATAACAGCGTTCCTCTGTTTTTCCATTTCCTCAACTGAGACGCCGGCGGTTTCAGCCCGCACCCGCAAGTTGTCATCTGACAGCGCCGTCCGCGTAACACCGGGGCAGACAGCATTGGCATTGATGTTGTGTTGACCGAGCTGCTGCGCCGCCGTCTTGGTCAGACTGATCACAGCCCCTTTGCTTGCCGCATAGGCCGCATTGGAGGTGCCGACATAGCCTTTGCCTGCAATCGACGCGATATTGATAATCCGGCCGTGCCCCTGCTTGATCATCTCCCGCGCGACCGCCTGCAGACAGAAAAAAACACCCTTCGCATTGACGCGGTGGATGCGATCCCAATCGGCTTCGGTGATGTCCATGATGTAGGCACGGCGCGTCACACCGGCATTGTTGACCAGGATATCGATCTGGCCGAAGACCGAGATGGTCTCGTCCACCATGCGTTGGATATCAGCAAGATCACCGGCATCTGCCGTGATGGCATGACTGCGGCGCTGAAACTGGGCGATGTGATCTGCCGTGCCTTGCGCCAGGGCAGCATCAATGTCCGTGACAACAACCTGAGCTCCGGCTTCAGCCAATGCAATCGCCGTCGCTTCGCCTATGCCCTGTCCAGCTCCCGTGACAATGGCCGTCTTGCCCGCAAGTGGTACCATGTCTTCGGCCATCGCCATCTTCCTCGCAGCAACTTCCTCCGGATACACGCGATGGGACACCGCCCCGCGCATCGCGTAAAGGCGCGAGGTTTGCCTTATCCGCCCTATGATCAGGGCCGCGCTCTCTTGGCAAGTTTCGACGCTGCGTGCAGAGTGAGAACCAATGTGATCGATGCGGCTTGAGAGGCGACGCGATGAAACTGACACTCTTCATCAACGCAGAGCACGGCCGCGACGAACCAAAATCACAACGCCTTAAGGAACACGCTGAGCAGGTTCGCCTCGCGCGCGACTTAGGCTTCGATGGTGTGACCATCGGCAACCATCTGAACTACGGCGCAACAGCCTGGTTCCCGTCCCTGGCAACCCTATTCTACCTCGCACCCCATGCAGAAGGTATGTCGCTCGGCACCTGCATGCTGTTGCTGCCACTCTACGATCCACGCCACGTTGCCGAGCAGTTCGCGCTACTTGATGCCGCCTGCGACGGGCGCGCCATTCTCGGGGCATCGCCCGGCTGGACCAAGGATGAGTTCGATGTCATGGAGCTTGACCATGGCCGCCGTATCAGTCGCTACACGGAAGCCGTCGAAATCATCCGCCGCCTATTTACTGAGGACGAAGTCAGCTTCGAAGGTAAGCATTTCAATCTGCAAGACGCCAGCCTGGCGCTGAAGCCAACCCGCCAGCCGCGCCCGCCGTTCTGGTTCGGCGGCAGCGTCGACAAGGCCATCGCCAGGGCAGCCCGGTTAGCCGAGCCAGAAGTCGGTGACAGCTGGGTCGTGTCTTCGCATCTCAAGCGCGACGTCCTGATCAAGCAGTCGAACATCTTCAGGGATGGATTGACGGAGCTTGGCAAACCATTGCCCACCGACTTTCCAATGTTGCGCAACATTGTTGTAGCCGCTGACCGCAACACAGCGCTGCGCGATGTTGGACCAGCCATCGCCGCAAGCTATAAGGTTTTCGGAGGCCTTGGGGTATCCGACAGCACGGGCGCCGCCCAAGCCGAACAAAGCGAATTCGATCGGTTGATCAACAATCGCTTCATCATCGGAGCCCCGGAAGAATGCGCTGAAGAGATTGCAAGCTTGATGCAGGAGACGGGCTGCAACCGTCTCGTGACACGCATTCAGTGGCTCAGCATGGATCATAAGCATGTCATGCGGACCCTCGAATTGATCGGCAGCAAGGTTGCCCCGATGGTCGACAAGGCCTTGGCTTAGATCATAGATGCAAGCCTCGAATTCCCCTCTCTAAGGCGCGCCGCCCTCGCTCCAGAATGCCCGTCATATTCCCCTCACGATATTGCAGGCCATAACGTTGAGCCGTCCGCCATAGAATGCCATGTTGCGCCTCCAAGACCGACATTCGAGACAGGACATGCAATCGTGCCAGCCAATAAAACGGTGATACGCTTCAATCATTGGATCCATGCTGACATGCTGGCACGCTACGACCGTGAGCCTGGCATTGATCTGGTCATGCTGGAACAAGACGATGAGGATGGCGCATGGCCGGCAATCGCCGCCGCAAACGCTTATCAAATATCTGCGGCCAAAGACGAGGTCGTGCGTAAATGGCAAGCGACGGCAGAGTTCCTGGAACGCGCACCAAACATGTTGTGCATCTCATCGGGCGGCGCCGGCTATGACACCGTGGATGTTGAGGCCTGCACCAAGGCCGGCGTGCTCGTCGTCAATCAATCCGGTGGCAATGCACAATCCGTCGCTGAACACACCTTGGGCATGATGCTGGATCTCTCCAAGCGCATCAGCGAAACCGACAGACTGTTGCGCACTTCACGCGGCTATGCCCGCGAAGAACTGATGGGCAGAGAGATCTCTGGACGGACCATCGGCATTGTCGGTCTTGGCCATGTCGGACGACGGGTCGCCGCGCTCGCCCAAGCGTTCGATATGTCCACCATCGCCTACGATCCTTATGTTGACGCCGACAAGATGGCCAAGAGCAAAGTCCGCAAGGTTGAGTTTGATGCCATGCTTGCTGAGGCCGATTTCGTTTCCATCCATTGCCCGCGAAACACCGAGACCCTCGGCATGATGGATGCTGACGCCTTTGCGAAAATGAAACAAGGCGCAACCTTGCTGACCACCGCGCGCGGCGGCATCGTCAATGAACAAGCCCTACTCGGCGCTATTGAGTCAGGTCATCTCGGTGCCGCCGGCATCGACGTCTGGGACACCGAACCTCCACCGCTCGACCACCCCCTGCTGCAATTCAACAATGTCGTCTCGACCTATCATACTGCTGGCGTCACACACGAGGCGCGCGGCCGGATGGCACGCATCGCCAGCGAACAAGTCATTGATGTCCTGGCCGGCAAGCGGCCGCCACGCCTGATCAATCCTGACGTCTGGCCTGCCTACGCCAAACGTTTCGAACGCATTATGGATTTCGCCCCCGAAAACTGAGATCTCTCAAATCCGAGGATATTCAAATGGCAGTCGTCGAAACCGAAACCCATGGCCAGATCCTGGTTGTTCGTATGAACCGCCCGGAGCGCCTCAATGCGCTGAACACGGAGTTGCGTCAGAGCATGGCTGAAACCTGGATGATGTTCCGAGAGAGCAAAGATCTCGAGGTCGCCATTCTAACCGGAACCGGGCGCGGTTTCTGCGCCGGCGAAGACATGAAGGAAACCCTGGAACATGGCGTCGTAGGCGGCAAAAAGCTTGCGATCGAGGATCTATTCCGAACCGGCAAACTGGAAAAGCCTGTCATCGGTGCCATCAACGGTTTCGCAATGGGCGGCGGTTTTATGCTGGTTGAGGCAACGGACCTGCGCGTGGCGGTTCGTGGCGCCTTGTTCGAGATCAGCGAGGCCAAGCGTTGGCTTCTCGGCGGTTACAATCACGGCCACGTTGCCAACCTTCCATTCCCCATTGCCATGGAAATGGCACTCGGCTTCCGGTTCACAGCGGAACGCTTCTACGAGTTGGGATTCATTAATCGCCTAACAGAGCCGGATGATCTCCTCCCAACAGCAATCGATATGGCCGAACATCTGCTCACGCTGCCGCCAGCGTCTCGCGTGAACACCGTGCACATGATGCGCCAGATGCGTCCGCGCGTAACCCCGCCGTTGGCCGAACTTGCCGATGCCCTCCATGAACATGGCGCCAAGAGCGATCGCGTCGAATCTCGCGCTGCATTCTCGGAAAAGCGCAAGCCCAACTTCAAGGGCTGGGATAACCCGGAAGACCGCTATAACCTGCCGACGATCGATGAAGAGGCCGGTGCAGTGAGAAAGTAGACCCGAACACACATGGACTTCCAGCTCGAAAACAAGGTCGCACTCGTCACCGGTGGCAGCCGCGGCATTGGCCGTGCCATCGCCCTTACGCTGGCAAGCCACGGCGCGCATGTCGCCATTTGCGGTCGCAATCAGATCAGCCTCGATGAGACAGCTGGCGAAATCGAGATCCTGGGAGGTACATGCTGGCCCATCCAGGCCGACGTCAGCCGTCCAGACGACATCGACAGGCTGGTTGCAACAACGGCATCGGAAGCTGGCAGAATCGACATCCTCGTCAATAACGCCGTGACCTCGACGAGCGCACCCTTTGATGAGCTCACCGATGACCTCTTTCGCTACCATATCGACGTCAAGCTGATGGCCTACATCCGCATTGCCCGCCTAGTCCTGCCTCATCTGCAAGCGCAGGGTAGCGGACGTATCGTCAACATTGGCGGCATGACGGCACGGATCGTGGCGCCGCTCCGCATGACCAATGGTGTCGTCAATGCTGGCGTGTCGAACTTCACCAAACAGTTCGCCGGCTACGCCGCAAAACACAACGTGACCGTCAATTGTGTTCATCCCGGTTACACGGCGACGGAGCGGGTCACGCAGATCTTCGAGCGCGAAGCCGAAAATGCCGGTTGTTCCGTTGAAGATATTGTGCAGCGCCGGACGGCGGACATCCCACTGGGTCAACTCATACAGCCCGATGATATTGCGTCAGCTGTTCTGTTCTTTTGCTCACCTCTTGCACAGATGGTGACCGGTCAGTGCATCGCCGTCGATGGCGGGTCCGGCGAGGCCGTCGTCTACTGAATTCAATTTTCTCTGCACAAATCCGACCTGGTCTTGCTGTTGCAATAATCTTTGCAAATGATGGCGGCAGAGTCGTACGCATTCGGCTCCAGCCATGGTGATCGCATATCAATGCCGACCGCCGATCCGGCTTGAGCGCAAGTCATTTTTTCCGGGAGATCGCGATATGCCCCGCGCTCTGAGTCTTGTCTCTTCAGTCGCAATCTTTCTGACGGCATTCCTGTTCGCGATGGCACACCACGGCCAACGCGTGCAGGCTCAATCAAGCCAAGTCTCACGCATGATGCAGCAGCTGACCAATCAGAACGTCAAGCTCAAGAAAGATTATCTCGCGATCGTCAAAACCCAACAGGGCGTCAATCATGCGGACTATGTTCAGGCGCTCTACTATTACGGTGAAGCACTGCTTTCAGCCAATCAGCTTAAGCAGGCCACACCCGTTCTCGAAGAAGCGCTCACACGCGGCCGCAGGATCTTCGGACCGAACAACGCCGAGAAACTTCTGCCAATCTATAACCGACTGGTGCGTGCGCTGTTTGAAGATGGCAATTACGCGCGCGCCAGGACTTATGCTGAGCCAGCACTTCGACTGGCCAAGCAATCATTTCCGCAAAATCATCCGCAGGTCGCCGTATGGCTCAACAGCGCCGGCTTGATCGCGAAGAACTCCGGCAATTTCGATGCTGCCATTGCCTATCTTACAGAAGCCGTTCGGATCGGCGACGCACGCCCCGGCGGACCAAACGCAGAATTCGCAATCGACCTCGACAATCTCTCAGAGCTCTATCGCCTGACCGGGCAATACCAGAAATCTCTCGCCCTCAAGAAGCGCGCGACTGCCCTTCTGAGCAATGTCAGAACCCGCGCGATGCAGCTCACAGCCATCAGCATCTTCAGTAACCTTGCAACACTCCACAAGGAGATGGGCGAACTGCAGAAGGCTGAGACATTGTTCAGGCAGGTCCTCGAATATGCCCAACGGCTGACCGGTGTCGAAAGCACCCAGACCGCGACATCGCAGGTCGCGCTCGGCGCCTTTTACTGGGAAGTGGGACGGCTGAAAGAGGCCGAACGGCTTTTCGACGAAGCACTACGAAAACACGAAAAGATCTTTGGGCCTGAACATGCCAACGTTGCCGTGGCACTCAACAATTTGGCTCAGATCTATCAGCGCACCAAACGGCTCAAGAAAGCCGAGCCAGTCATGCGTCGCGCGCTTGCCATCCTCGAAAAAGTCTATGGCCGCAAACACCCGGAGGTTGGCTTTTCAGTTTCGAACCTGGGAATCCTTCTCGACGAGCTCAAGCAGACGCGCGAGGCAGAAAGCCTGTTCCTCCGCGCCATTGCTATCCATGAAGAGACCACGGATCGAGAGCATCCGAATGTCATGGTGCCTTTGATCAACCTCGGCGAGCTCCACCACCTGCAGGGTCGCTTCGACCGCGCACGCGGGTTCTACACGCGCGCCCTCACAATCGGCCAGAAGCGACTGGGACCAAACCATCCCCGCACGGCACGCACACTGGCAAAACTGGCGCGGCTGAACATCGATGAGAAAAACTGGCGCCCGGCGCTCAGTCTGGCGCGCAAGTCAACCGCCGTCACCGTCGAGCGTCTACTCAAGACAAGCAACGCGCTACGCGCCCGGACCAAAGATCTCGCAAGCACCGGCATCACCGATGCCAATCGCAACTTCCAGGACCATGGTCGCATCGCCTATCAGCTCGCTCGCTCCGAACCCGCACGCAACTATGAGTTGATGCAGGAAGGCTTCGTTACGGCCCAGTGGGCGCTTGCAACATCGGCGTCTCAAGCGCTGGTCAAGATGGCAGCACGCGCCAGCGCATCGTCACCGAAACTCGCAGAGCTGGTGCGTCAACAGCAGGATCTGATCGAGCAGTGGCGCGCCGCCGACCGCGCACTTGAGGCTGCAGCCCGCCTGCCCGAGAACAAACGCGATGAGGCATCGGAAACGGCAAAGGTCAAGGCGCGAGCCAACGCCGACACGAAACTCCTGGCGGTGAATGCGCGCCTTACCAAAGAGTTTCCCGAGTACCAGAGCCTGAACATCTCGCAGCCGTTGAAGATCAACGATGTGCAAAGCCTGCTCCGCCGCAACGAGGCATTGATCCTGATCCAGGATCTGGCAGCGACAGCACAGTTCAAGAAGGCCACAACACTCGTCTGGGTCATCAGCAAGGATGCCGCGAGCTGGAAAGAAGTCGCGATCGGCGGACAGGAAATGCGCAACCAGGTCGCCACGCTACGTTGCGGTCTCGACCATACCGCATGGTACGGCGACGGTGCGATAACCTGCGCGGACCGCCTCAAGTTGCCTTTGGGCCAAGTTCCCTCAGCAAGTGGCCCTTTGCCGTTCTCGATGGCAACGGCACATGATCTCTATCAGAAACTGTTCGGCGATCTCGAAGCGGCGATCAGCGGCAAGCAGCTGCTCATCGTCAGTACCGGCGCGCTGACCAAATTGCCGTTCCAGGCCCTCATCACAGAGGCTCCGAGCAGCGACGACTATGCCAAGGCCGCATGGCTGATGAAGCGTCACGCTATGACGACCTTGCCGGCAGTCTCCGCGCTGGCATCGCTGCGCCGGATCGCCAGGCCAAGCGCCGCCAAGAGCCTCATGATCGGCTTTGGCAACCCGTTACTCGACGGCGACCAGGGACATCCGGATTACGGCGCCTATTACAAGAAGATGGCAGACCTCGCCCGCAAGAAGCAGCAGTGCGGTCAGCCGGGTGGCCAGAAGGTGGCCTCTCTCAATCGGGCGAACCGCGCCGTATCGCCGGTTGCTCTGAGATCAGGCATGGCTGATCTCGCGCATCTTCGCATCCAAACCCCACTGCCCGAGACGACCGATGAGCTGTGTTCCGTGGCACGGGCGTTAGGCGCCAGTGAGCGCGACATTCATTTGGGACAGCGTGCAACCGAAAACAGTTTGAAGAAGTTGAGCGAGAGCGGCGCCCTCAAAGACTTCCGCATTGTCCATATCGCGACGCACGGCACGCTCTCCGGGCAGGTCTCCGGCACGAACCAACCTGGCCTGATCTTCACGCCGCCAGCCAAGGCCAGCCAAACCGACGATGGCTATCTCTCCGCCGAGGAAATCGCGGGCCTGAAACTCGATGCGGATTGGGTGATCCTGTCGGCGTGCAACACAGCGGCGGGCGACAGTGCGGACGAAGGAACAGAGGCACTATCGGGCCTGGCCCGCGGCTTCTTCTACGCCGGCGCTCGAGCCTTGCTGGTCTCGCACTGGGAGGTCGACTCGCAGGCGACCGTCAAACTGATCACCTCCGCCATTCGCTCGATTTCGGGAAACGACAGCGTTGGCCGAGCGCAAGCGCTCCGTACTGCGATGTTGCAACTTGCCACCGGCAAGGACACCGCCAACAACCACCCATCACGGTGGGCACCGTTCGTGGTCGTCGGCGAAGGTACCCAACTAAACTAAGTGATAGCGATCAGGTCTTAGATGACAAGCACGGCGCTCGGCAGCAATTACACCCAGGGTCTGCCGGCTGAGATCTTGCTTTCGTAGCTGGTGATGGACGCCTCGCGCTGCAGCGTCAGCCCGATATCATCGAGGCCTTCGATCAAGCATTCCTTACGAAACGGATCAACGTCGAAGCTGTCCGTCTTGCCATCCGGCCCTTGCACCGTTTGGTTCGGCAGATCGATCGTGATCTCGGCACCGGGAAGTTCCAGCAGGAAGCGCAGCAGCTCGTTCACACGCTCTTCCGGCAGCTTGATCGGCAAAATGCCGTTCTTGAAAGTGTTGTTGAAGAAGATGTCGGCAAAGGACGGAGCAATGATGCTGCGAATACCGAAATCCAGCAGCGCCCATGGGGCGTGCTCACGGCTGGATCCACAACCGAAGTTCTCACCAGCCACCAGGATCTTCGCGTCCTTGTAGCCGTCCTGATTGAGAATGAAATCCGGCTTGTCGTTGCCCTGCTCGTCGTAACGGATCTCTGCGAAGAGAGCGCTGCCCAAACCGGTCCTTTTGATCGTCTTCAGGTACTTTTTGGGAATGATCATATCGGTATCGATATTGATCATGTTCATCGGCGCCGCGACCCCGGTCAACGTAGTAAACTTATCCATCTCATCCTCTTACGGCGGTGCAGCCGCCACATTGCTAGACCGAGCACGCTCGAACTCTAGGCATATCCCTTTAGGCTGAACCGAAATTCTACAACAATCGCTCCACCGCAGCAATGAACGAATTCATGAGAGCGATCAAGCAATTGCAGCGGCTGATCGCCCTCATACCTTGCCCTTGCTCTCAGTTTTCGCCATAGCATCGCGCATCCGATTATTGTCGGCAGGCGATGGCCTCGCGCCACCTGCCCAGCAGCCGAGCAAATCCCGAACCATGAAAGAAAATGTCGCCCCGAGCCGCGCATATCGCATCGGTATCGATGTCGGCGGCACGTTTACCAAGGCGGTTCTGATCGACAACGCAGATCGCAGCGTGGTCGGGCGATACTCCGTCAAGACCACGCATGCCCACGAGCGCGGCGTCGCGGCCGGCGTTGTCGAAGTCTTTCGCGAGGTGCTAGCGCAATCCCAGGTCGAACCGAAAGAGGTCGTGTTCCTGGCCCACAGCACCACGCAGGCAACCAATGCGTTGCTGGAAGGCGATGTCGCCAAGGTCGGCATCATCGGCATGGCCGGCGCCGCAGCAGCCAAGCTAGCAGAAAAGCAAGCCAGCATCCCAGCCCTCGAACTTGGCGCCGGTCATTACCTCGAGACAGCCAACCAGTTTCTGATCTCCGATGACTTGAGCCGGGAAGCGGTCGAACAGGCCATCGCTGCACTCGCAGCGGATGGTGCCGAAGTCCTTGTCGCATCTGGCGCTTTTGGCGTTGACGATACAGCCAGCGAAGAACTGGTCCGTGAAGTTGGCAGCCAGACCGGCCTGCTGGCGACATGCGGCCACGAAATTACGCGGCTCTACGGCTTAAGCAAGCGTACGCGCACCGCTGTGATCAACGCCTCCATCCTGCCGAAGATGAACGAGACGGCGGCGATGACCGAGGCCAGTGTCCGCGAGGCGGGAATATCAGCACCGCTGATGATCATGCGTGGCGACGGCGGCGTCATGGATATTACTGAGATGCGCCGCAGACCTGCACTGACGACACTGTCCGGTCCGGCGGCAAGTGTCGCCGGCGCACTGATGCACCTGCGCGTGTCGGACGGTATTTATTTCGAGGTTGGTGGCACCTCGACCAACATGGGTGTCATTCGAGACGGACGCCCCACCGTAAAATACGCCAACATCGGCGGCCATGACACGTTCATCAACTCATTGGATGTACGCGTTGTCGGCGTTGCCGGTGGCAGTATGGTCCGCGTCGACGAGAGCGGCGAAATCGATGTTGGTCCGCGCAGCGCCCATATTGCGGGCCTGCCTTATGCGTCCTTCGCAGGCGAAAGCGAACTCGACGGGATAGAGCTCATATGGTTCGAGCCAAGGCCGGGTGACGGCAAAGACCATGCCACCGTGAGATCCAAGAACGGTCAGAGCTATGCGCTGACGACAACCTGTGCAGCCAACGCATTGGGTCTCGTCACACCGGATATGCACGCCTACGGCAATCCTGAAGCAGCGAAACATGCGTTCGCCGCCCTGGGCTCACATCTTGGTATCGGTCCGGAAGAAATAGCCAGACGATGTCTTGAGGCCGCCACCAGAAAACTCCAGCCCGTCGTTGAGAGCTTAGTCAAAGAATACCAGCTGGATGCTGACCAGACTTTGCTCATCGGCGAAGGTGGCGGTGCTGGTGCAATCGTACCGTTTATATCCAAGCAGATGGATCTCAAGTTCGAGATTTCGAAAGACGCCGAGGTCATCTCGTCAATTGGAGTTGCCTTGGCGATGGTGCGCGACACCGTTGAGCGCGTCATCCCTCATCCAAAGCCAGAAGATGTTCAGGCCGTACGCCAGGAGGCTATCGACGCGGTTGTCCGGCTCGGCGCGGACCCAAAAGCCGTCGATGTCACGGTTGAGGTCGACCCGACCACACAGCTGGTCAGCGCCACCGCCATTGGCGCCGCAGCCATGCACGCCAAGGACGATGATGGCGGCATCACGGAAGGAGAGGCAAGAAGCATTGCCGCAAGATCAATGGATTGCGCGCCGAATGCACTGTCCTGCGTCGCCTCAACTGCAGCTTTGCGTGTGTTCCAGCCAATCTCCGACCAACTGTCCCGTCTCCGCGTCGTCGACAAGTCAGGTACGATCCGGTTGCGAAGATCCACCGCAAAAGTTGCAGTAACCACTGTTGCACAAGCCGAGGTAGCGCTATCCAAATTGATCGCAGAACAGGAACTGACGTCTGACCGCAGCGATTACTTCGTGTGTCACACCGTTCACCTAACCGATCTGTCCCACATTCACGAGCAAGAACAACGGGTTGCGCTGCTGCGAAGTGAGTTGTCAGACATGTCCCCCAACGAAACGGTCATCCTGCTCGCCTCTGAGCAAAAATAACGTCCGTGCGAGCCTCGTGCTCCCGCCAAGGCAAGGTCCATAAATTCTTTCTTTTCAGATACTTACGATTGTTGGGATTGAGCCGTTGATGACCAACCTCTAAGCAATTCTTACAATCTGCAAAATATTCAACTTGATTGCTGCAACTTTTGCATTGCAAGGGGGTGCGGCAATCGTTAACGTCGCTGTTTAGAACGATAATAAACAGCCTGGGGAAACGACCCGAATGAACGGCAGCGAAGTCATCGCTGAGGTCGGGAATAATGATGTCGCGGAAGAGGATCTTCTGCGCGCTCAGCTGTATGGGCTTCTCGCCAATACCCT
Organism: Hyphomicrobiaceae bacterium; assembly: GCA_965247245.1. GTDB lineage: Bacteria > Pseudomonadota > Alphaproteobacteria > Rhizobiales > Hyphomicrobiaceae > Tectiglobus. Next base: position 2,238,037 of record CBDFGV010000003.1, read on the forward strand.
TTCTAAAGCACCTGATGAAGCGGAACTCGCCCGGCTCGCGCAGCTTCAGGGTGATGAAACCCCATTGGGCAAGGCTGTCGCCGCGTTATCACGAGTCGCAGCTGGTCGGGATGCAACTGAGATATCCGACGAGTTTCACGACCTCTTCATCGGCGTTGGCCGCGGTGAACTACTGCCTTACGCGTCCTACTATCTGACCGGTTTCCTGCACGAGAAACCGCTGGCCAAGCTGCGCAATGACATGTCGGCTTACGGCGCGACAAAATCAGAAGACGTCAGTGAGCCGGAAGATCACGCAGCCAGCGTGCTTGAAGTTATGGCCGGCCTTATCGATGGCCGATTTGGACAGCCGGCATCTATCGAACAACAAAAGGAATTCTACGACGCGCACATCGCCTCCTGGATGAGTGTTTTCTTCCAGGACTTGGCCGGCGCGTCGTCGTCAGTGCTCTACGCAACGGTCGCCGAAGTGGGCTTGCGCTTTCTCGAAATCGAGAACGCGGCCTTTGAGATGGACTAACCTCTCACGGTGATCTGAGCGAGGAGATGAGGGTTGCAATTGGCCCCTCATAACTAAAGGGAGAAGGACGCATGAAACAGGATAAGGGGCAGGTCACGACCGACCGACGCAACTTCCTGAAGCTTGCCGGAGCGGGTGCCGTAACAGGTGGCGCCGCAGCGATCGGCAGCGGGACGGCTCAAGCAGAGACGCCGCAGGACACCGGACAGGGTCGATACCAGGAAACCGATCACGTTAAGCGTGTTTACGAGCTTTCACGGTTCTAGACCGGAACGAAAACAAGATTTTCATCGTCCATTAGGAGACAACTATGCTCAGAAAGAAGATGCGCGGGGTTGCACAAGGCCCCCGGATGTCATCTGCACTCGGTGAGCAATCCAACTCGACAATTGATCGTCGCGCTTTCTTGCGCAATTCCGGTCTTGCCGTCGGCGGATTGACTATTGCAGCAGCAGCCACATCAGGTGGCCGCGTGAAGCCGGCTCAGGCCGCTGGCGCCGCTGCTGGCAAGGTCGAAATCAAGAAATCAGTCTGCACCCACTGTTCAGTTGGCTGCACCGTTCTTGCCGAAGTTCAAGGCGGTGTCTGGATCGGCCAGGAGCCTGGCTTTGATAGCCCATTCAACCTCGGCGCCCACTGCGCCAAGGGTGCTGCCGTCCGCGAGCACGCTCATGGTGAGCGCCGCCTGCGCTATCCAATGAAGTTGGAAGGCGGCAAGTGGAAGCGGATTTCGTGGGCCGACGCCATCAACGAAATCGGCGACGGCATGATGAAGATCCGCAAAGAGTCAGGACCGGATTCGGTTTACTGGCTGGGATCTGCCAAGCACAACAACGAGCAGGCCTACCTGTTCCGTAAGTTTGCAGCCTTCTGGGGTACGAACAACGTCGACCACCAGGCTCGCATCTGTCACTCCACCACAGTTGCCGGTGTTGCCAACACCTGGGGCTATGGTGCGATGACGAACTCCTACAACGACATCCACAACTCACGGGCAATGATCCTGATCGGATCGAACCCATCGGAAGCCCACCCGGTTGCGCTGCAGCACTTGCTCAAAGCCAAAGAGCAGAACAATGCAGCCATGATCGTCTGCGACCCGCGCTTCACGCGCACCGCAGCCCACGCGACCGAGTATGTCCGCTTCCGTCCGGGCACGGACGTCGGCCTCATCTGGGGTATCCTGTGGCATGTCTTTGAAAACGGCTGGGAAGATAAGGAATATATCCGCCAGCGCGTTTGGGGCATGGATCAGATCCGCGAAGAAGTGAAGAAGTGGACTCCGGAAGAGACCGAAAAGGTCACCGGCGTTCCTGGTTCACAGCTCCGCCGCGTTGCCCGCACCTTGGCAACCAACAAGCCTGGCACCCTGATCTGGTGCATGGGCGGCACGCAGCACACCAACGGTAACAATAACACCCGCGCTTACTGCATCCTGCAGCTGGCTTTGGGCAACATTGGCCGGACCGGTGGCGGTGCCAACATCTTCCGCGGCCACGACAACGTTCAGGGCGCAACAGACTTCGGCGTTCTCTGCCATACGCTGCCAGGCTACTACGGCATCAAGGCAGGTTCCTGGAAGCACTGGTGCCGTGTCTGGGATGTCGACTACGACTACATGGTTGGTCGCTTCAAAGACAAGAAGCTGATGTCGAAGGCCGGCATGCCGGTTTCGCGTTGGATCGACGGTGTTCTGGAAGCCAAGGACAACCTTGAGCAGCCAGACAACGTTCGCGCCATGGTCTTCTGGGGCCATGCACCGAACTCACAGACTCGTCTGCCTGAAATGGCCAAGGCTATGGAAAAGCTCGACATGCTTGTCGTGATCGATCCATATCCGACGATGTCAGCTGTGATGAGCGAGAAGAAGGATGGCGTTTATCTTCTGCCAGCCTCAACTCAGTTCGAAACCTACGGTTCTGTCACCGCTTCAAACCGCTCTCTTCAGTGGCGTGAGAAGGTTGTTGAGCCACTCTTCGAGTCGCTGCCAGATCACACGATCATGGCGATGTTCGCGAAGAAGTTCGGTTTCGACAAAGAGCTCTTCAAGCACATCAAGATGCAGAAGGACCCCAAGGGTAACGATGAGCCTGTGATTGAGGACATCACCCGCGAGTTCAACAAGGGCATGTGGACCATTGGTTACACCGGTCAGTCACCGGAGCGCATCAAGGATCACATGAAGTATCAGCATCACTTCGACAAGACCACGCTTCAGGCGAAGGGCGGTCCGCTCGATGGTGAGTACTACGGCATGCCTTGGCCGGCATGGGGTACCGCTGAGATGAAGCACCCGGGCACACCGAACCTCTACGACCCATCCAAGCCGGTCGCAGAAGGTGGCTTGAACTTCCGGGCACGCTTCGGTGTTGAGCGCAACGGTGAAAACCTGCTTGCCGAAGGTTCTTACCCGCCAGGTAACGAACTCAAGGATGGCCATCCGGAATTCACCATGGCTATGCTCAAGAAGTTGGGTTGGGACAGCGATCTCACCGACGAAGAGCGGGCATCCATCGAAAAGGTTGCAGGCGACAAGACCAACTGGAAGACCGACCTCTCAGGCGGCATCCAGCGCGTTGCAATCAAGCATGGTTGTGCGCCGTTCGGTAACGCGAAGGCCCGGACCGTGGTCTGGAACTTCCCGGATCCGATCCCAACGCACCGCGAGCCGCTCTATACCAACCGGCGCGATCTTCTCGACAAGTACGCTACGTACAAAGATCGGAAGATGTATCGTCTGCCGACACGGTATGCCTCGATCCAGGAAAAGGATGTCTCCAAGGACTATCCAATGATCCTGACATCAGGCCGACTGGTGGAGTACGAAGGTGGTGGGGACGAAAGCCGTTCGAACCCATGGCTGGCTGAACTTCAGCAGAACATGTTCGTGGAAGTGAACCCTTCTGACGCCAACGATCTCGGCATCAAAGATGGTGAGATGGTCTGGGTTGAAGGTCCTGAAAAAGGCAAGGTCAAAGTCATGGCCATGGTCACCGAGCGGGTCGGTAAAGGCGTTGCCTTTATGCCGTTCCACTTCGGCGGTCACTTCCAGGGTGTCGACCAGCGCGACAAGTACCCGAAGGGTGCTGATCCGTACGTGCTGGGTGAAGCATCCAACACTGCACAAACCTACGGGTTCGACTCGGTCACCAATATGCAGGAGACCAAGGCAACCCTCTGTAAAATCTCGCGCGCATAAGGAGACGCATAATGGCTAGGATGAAGTTCCTCTGTGACGCAGAGCGCTGCATCGAATGCAACGCATGCGTCACTGCATGCAAGAACGAGAATGAGGTGCCCTGGGGCGTCAACAGACGCCGCGTGGTCACCATCAACGACGGCAAGCCGGGCGAACGCTCGATCTCGGTCGCCTGCATGCACTGCTCTGATGCGCCGTGCATGGCGGTCTGCCCCGTCGACTGCTTCTACCAGACCAGCGATGGTGTGGTGCTGCACTCCAAGGATCTGTGCATCGGCTGCGGATACTGCTTCTACGCATGTCCGTTTGGCGCGCCACAGTTCCCGCAAGTCGGCAACTTCGGCAGTCGCGGCAAGATGGACAAGTGCACCTTCTGCGCCGGTGGCCCGGAAGAGAACATGTCCACGGTCGAGTTTAAGAAGTACGGCCGTAACCGTCTGGCTGAAGGCAAGCTGCCACTGTGCGCAGAGATGTGCTCAACCAAGGCGCTGCTTGCTGGTGACGGTAACGTGGTCTCCGACATCTACCGCGAGCGCGTTGTCGCCCGTGGCTTCGGTTCGGGTGCCTGGGGCTGGGGCAAGGCCTACCAAGGCAAAGCCGGCTAAGGCTGAGACTACAACCGACTCAATGTCGAAATGTGAGCTTAGGGCGGGGATTCCCCGCCCTATCTCGGCAGAGCAGACCTCTTCTTTTCTGCTTGAACGGCGCCCCTGATGCGGAAGCCTTCCCAAGGCGCCGATGGATAACGTACAACCCACAAAACCGGCGCAAGACGCGCTGCTGCTTGGTGTGGGGAGGAGTAGACGAATGCGCTCTCAAACAAATTCAAACGTTTCTTGCGGAGCCCTTTGGCGCTCAGCGCAGACCCTGACACTGCTGGCCGTGATCTGGATGATCTCTGCGATCGCCTTGCCAGTTGTCTTGAGCGACGAGGCCTCAGCGCAGTCATCCGTCCGACCGCCCGCCAATGCAACAACCAATTCCGTGCCCCGCGCAGGCACGCCTGCTCCCATTCCCGGTCGCGAGCAGATCCCGGACCAGGCCCTCAAGAAGGGCGAAGTGCCTGGTGGATCGCTCGGCAACCGCTCTGAATCTGACATCTGGCGCGTTATGCGCGAAGGCACCACCGGCAATGTCTCGATACCGGACAAGCAGTCCGGCCAGCTTATCCGCGGCACCAACCAGCGCCTGACGACTGAGCAGCAGGTTCGCGATGCTATGGCCCAGCAGGGTGGCGGTTATTCCGGCTCGTTCCTTGGCGATACGTCGGTTATGTCCTGGGTCAAGTTCCGCGAAGGACCATTGGCGACCTACGGCGCCTACGCCATGGGCGCAACGATCGTTCTGCTCGTGCTGTTCTTCCTCGTGCGGGGCCGCATTCGTGTTGACCATGGCCTATCCGGACAGATGATGCAGCGCTTCGGTTCATTCGAGCGACTGGGGCACTGGATCCTTGCCGTATCATTTATCATTCTGGCTATCACCGGCCTCAATCTGCTCTACGGTCGCCAGTTCCTGATCCCGGTCTTCGGGCCGGAAACTTACGCAAGTCTCGCTTATCTCGGCAAGCTCACGCACAACTACGTGGCGTTCGCATTCATGCTCGGCCTCGTCATGATCTTTGTGAATTGGGTGCGCCATAACCTACCTCACCCGCGTGATCTTGTATGGCTGGCGAAAGGCGGCGGCGTCCTTGTCAAAGGCGTGCATCCGTCTGCCAAGAAATTCAACGCCGGCCAGAAGATCGTGTTCTGGCTCGTCATTCTTGGTGGTGTCTCGATCAGCCTGTCAGGCCTCGCCCTGATGTTCCCGTTTGAATCGGCAATGTTCGCGAAGACATTCATCTTCTTGAACAATTTCGGCTTCAACCTGCCAACAGCGCTGACACCGATTCAGGAGATGCAGTATCAGTCCCTGTGGCACGCCATCATGGCCCTGTTCCTGATCTGCGTGATCCTGGCCCACATCTACATCGGGTCCGTCGGGATGGAAGGCGCAATCGATTCCATGACCACCGGCGACGTCGACGTGAATTGGGCCAAGGAGCACCACGATCTGTGGGTTGAGGAGGAGCTTGGCAAGTCTGCTGAAGCCCCGTCCGGTGCCGGCGTTCAACCTGCTGAGTGATGCCTTGTTGGCGGCCCTCCTCAGATGCCCCAGAATGATCCGACGAGCGCGTGACCTGAAGCGCGCGGTCGGATTGTTTGCGGGTGTATTCTGTCTCTGTGCAACTGTTCAGATGAGCGTCACGGCTCAGGCGACAGAGCGGCTCAACGGAGCCAAGAAGCAGTCCTCTGCCAACCTCGAAGGTCACGGCGGCCCGGTTAAAGCGATTTCCGTTGACCATGCGTCGGGGCGCATCCTCACCGGCAGCTTCGACTACGCCATGATGCTCTGGCAGCTGTCAGAAGATGGTTCCGCAAAGCAGATCAAGCGGTTCGACGACCACGACGGTGCCGTCAGCGCAGTCGGCTTCGTTCCCGGCGCCAAACAGGCCCTGTCTGGCAGTGACGACGGCGCGCTGCATCTGTGGGATCTCGAAACCGGCAAGCGCCTACATCTCATGAAGGGCCATGGTGCAAAAATTCTTGGCCTTGATGTTTCATCCGATGGAGCACGCGCCATCACTGCCAGTTGGGACCGCACAGTCCGCGTGTGGGACCTCAAAACTGGCAAGGCGATACACGTTCTCAAAGGCCACACGGCACCCATCAATGCCGCCGTCTTTACGGCAGACAGCCAGCAAATTCTGTCCGCCGCCACTGACGGTACATTACGCCTGTGGAACGCTGGACCAGGCACGTTGCAGCGCGTTGCCTATCGCCATGGCTGGGGCATCAATGTCCTGAAGCGGCTGGCCGGTACGGATCAGTTTTTATTCGGTGCCCTCGATGGCTCGACGGGCGTCTACGATCTCAGTAGCAATAAGCTGGCCCACAAGCTGAAGGCACATGAGAAACCGGTGCTCTCGATCGCAGCACTGCAAAAGCCTGGCCTGATCGCGACCGGCGGCGGCGGTGGCGAAGTCCGTGTTTATCGCCAAGGTGACTGGCAACTCCTTGAGACCTATCGCAATCCCTATGGTCCGATCTGGGCGATGGATTTTGCCGACCGCGGCACCAGGGTCTACTACGGCAGCCTCGACGATCACGCGACCGCCTGGCAGGTTTCACCACGCAAGCCGTTCGAGAAAGTTGCATCGAGTTTCCCGCGGCGCTTTCAAGTCAAAAGGAATATCTCACTTGGTGAACGACAGTTCGCGCGCAAATGCAGCATCTGTCACACCTTACACCCGGATGACGCCAATCGGGCCGGCCCCACGCTTCATAATGTGTTTGGCCGAAAGATCGGGACTTTGCCTGGCTACCCTTATTCCAAGGCGCTCAAGTCCCTAGATATAGTCTGGTCGGCGGATACAATAGACAAGCTGTTTGCACTTGGCCCGGACAAGTTCACACCTGGCTCGAAGATGCCCTTGCAACGCATTGCAGAGAAAGAGAAACGAGACGCACTGATTAACTTTCTAAAAGAAGCAACAACGGTTGCGAAACCTGACAAAACCAAACAATGATGCCAGTCTCTGGCACAATCTGATGATAGGAGCCTCAAATGAAAGAGATCGTTCTTAGCATAGTGCTGATCGCCGTTGTCGGCGTTGCTGCGGCGTACGGCCTGCAAGCGATGGACTGGTCTGCTGAATCAAAGTTCACATCCGGCCAAGGCAACGTTCGGATCAACTAACCCATCAAAACCCTACCGCCGAGAGGCAAACCATCGGGAGCGTTTCCGAAATGGACGAAGACAAGTTTAACATGTCACTGCGGAAATTCCTGAAGCAGGTCGGCGTAACATCGCAGCAGCAGATTGAGAAAGCTGTCCGCGAAGGAAACCTGGCGGGATCCGGCAATCTTAAGGTCAAAGTCGTTCTGACAGCCGAAGGAACCGACCTCAACCACACGGTCGAGGGCGATATTGACCTCGGATAACCCTGAGATGTCTGCGCCATTCGATGTTTCCAGCGGCCTTCTGGCCGAACCGGAGCTCCCGCCTTTGCTTAAAGGGCGACGAAGTCTGCCTGGTACGTCGGCGCTCGCATCAGCTGTTCAGGGCGCACAGTCACACGAACTCGGTGCAGGTGACCTGATCTGGTCCGATGATGCAAACACCGCGACGTTCGCCATTGTTCTGGAACCTGACATGGCGTTGGCGAAAGCCATCCAGGTCCTGCCGCTTACAATGTCGGCGATAGGAGACTGCGTCGGCGTCCTGACGCCACCACAGGTCGGCCTGACTTATCATTGGCCGGACCAGGTCCGCGTGAACGATGCCATCGCAGGTAACATTGCACTGGTCAGTTCCACCACTGATCCAGAAGAAGTGCCGGACTGGCTCGTCATTTCGATCGCCATTACCATCCAGTTTGGGCCGGATGCAGCAGAACCCGGCCATGATCGCGAGCGCACGTCACTGGTCGAAGAGGGCTGCGAAGGCCTGACCAACGTTCAGTTCATTGAGTCGTGCTCACGTCACTTCCTAACCTGGCTCAACATCTGGCAGGATGACGGCTTCCGCCCGATTCACCAGAACTGGATGGAACGCATGGCCGGCCAGGATGAAGCGATTTTGATCCCCCAGATCGGGACGGAGGCCGTGACTGCCAAGGGTCTTGATGAAGACGGCGGCCTTCTGTTTGCAACGGCCAATGAGAAGACAAGCTCAATGCCTCTGCTCTCTGTCATCAGGACGGCATCTGATGCATTGGCCGAACAATGAGCACGCCACGTCTACTTCGCACAATCAGATTTGACGCGACTGACGAGTACGTCTTCGAGCAGGCCGCGGGTCCCGATGAGTGGGCGGTGTCTGGCGCATTCGCGTTTGCCCATTTGACCCCTGAGGATATTAAGGGGAAGACAAAGCAAGCCTTCGCCAATGGGTTCCTAAGTTTGCAGTCGTTCGGGCGCGCCACTTTTACATGTGTTGCAGAGATCAGCGATGAGGAACTGGCGGAGGTCAAAGCCAATCTCGCAAACCACTTTGTTGAATGCTATGGCGCCCCGGACAGCGCCGCCGCAATGCCTGCCGCAGAGGAAGAGATTGGATTTGTCTACGATTTGGTGGCAGAGGTTCCCGTGAACACGATCTTCGCCGTCCACCGATCTTTCGATGATGATGGCGAATTCCGAGAGCAATTCCGCCGGATTGAACAACGCATAGCCGGCGGACCAATTTACGCTAAGGCCTGGGAGACAGACAATGGAGCTTAGGTTTTGGAAATCAGCTGGCCTGCATCTGGTGCAGGAGGCCGACAACGGCTGGCTGGAAACAACCGCAGACTTCATCCGGGCTTATCTCACACGGCCCGAAGTGCACCCGATCGATACATCCTGCAACAATGAAATCGCTCTGTTTGAAGAGCTGATGGACAACCCGTTCCTCACTGTTGATGACGCCCGCCTAGCTAGCCTGGAAGACAAGGATGCTGCCGAAAACTACAAGGTTGTCCTCACCTACCGCAATCTCCTGGCCGACGCAGGCACCCTGGAAATGGCGTATCTGGTACTGATGCGCTCAGGCGGAATTGCCATCCCGCCGGTCTTTATCGATCAGCTCGTGCATATCATCATGGCCAATGTGCTGCGTGACTGTGAAGATCCCATGCGGGTCCGCACAGCGGAGTTGTTCTTTCGCGAGCAATCCATAAGCACCGACAACGACATGATCATGCTGGCCGATCAAGAGATTGTCGAAATGCAGGCCCGTGTCGGTGAGACCGCAATTGGTCAACTGCTGACTGAAACCGAAATTCCTCAGCGCCAGGTTGAACTCGACGTTCTCGACGATGACAACGCCGACATTTATTGGGAGCGTTCCGACCGCTTCGACACTGTCATCGACATGCGTCATACGCGGCCAGCCAACAACGCCCTCGCACGCGTCATCGAAATGTGGCTGCGACACTTCCTTGGCCTTGAGACCAATGTGCAACCGGTGCGGTCCATCAAAGATGAAAACTGGCGTTGGCACATCGGGCTCGACCGCGAGGCGACAACGCTCCTCAACGCGCTCTACAATGGCGATGATGTCTCGGACGAAGATCAGCAGAGAATTGTCGCGCTCTACCGCATGGAGATTCGCGACGAACAGCGGGTGCAGGAAGATGTTCGCGGCAAGCCGATCTATCTCGGCTTGGCAATGGACGTGAACAAGCGTGTTCGGCTCAAACCGCAGAACCTGCTGACCAATCTGCCTTTGGTCGCAACCGGTTGAACTGATCCCATGACACAACAGAAAACCGCCGACCGGGGAGGAAGCGGCCAGCGGTTCTGAGGCAATTGGGTGGGAATTACAGGGTAAAGCCCCATGCGGTGGTCTCTATCATTTCCGGCCTAGCCGGAATTGCGCCGCCTGCCCACGCCCCCTCCCGGCCGCCCATTTGATGGTGGAGTTGGGCGGCCGGGAGGGGCGTGGGACGGTTCAGGCAAAATTTGAAAAACTCTATTCGTCTCCTTTGCTTCGCGAACCGTATCGCCGTTGATGAGATGACAATGCCATCGCCCCTCTGAGCCGTATGTGATCCGGTTCACAAGCCCGAAGAAAATCGAACAAGTCCCATTTCCCGCGCGTCTTGCAGCACAATAGGTGCCCGATCGGCATCGAATTCCAAAGAAAAAGACCGCTGGTTGGGGGAAACCAGCGGCCTGAGGGCAAAGGGAGGGGGAGGTAGCTCGAAAGCAGCGGGAGGGGGGGACTGCTCTCGGCTGATGAAGTGACTATGACAGACCTCTAGCCCCCAGACTGTTCCGTGCGTGACAGGCCGCATCTTTTTTCGAAAATCGCCCTACCACATCTCGCCAAAGGGTCTGAGCTCGACCAGAAATGACCAAGCCGACCTGTGTTGATGGGCCACCCGGAACATTTCCTCGGCGATGGCATGCGGCTCAGCAAAGAACTCGTCGGGCGCATCCGGAGCCATAACCGGACGGGTCCGTGGTGTGTTAATCGAGGCGTCAATCACGAAGTAAGCCACGTGGATACCCTGTGGCCCGAACTCGCGTGCGATGGACTCTGAGAGGATCCGCTGCGCCGCCTTGGTCGACGCGAAGAAACCCCAATGCGCCTTGCCGCGCGTGGCCGACGTGTTGCCGGTCACAAGGATCGCGCCACCACCCATCTCCAACATGCCCGGAATGGTTTGCTGTGCCATGTAGAGCAGCGCCGTCGTATTCACACGGAAGTTCTCTTCAAGCTCGGTCGGATCCTGTTCGAGTAGCGGACCGCGGGTCGCTCTCGGTGCGTTGTGGATGACAATCTTTGGCGCACCCATCTCGGCCTTGATCCGGTCGATTGTTTCGGTCAGCGCTGCCAGGTCACCGACATCACACGGATAGGCGCGGCCGTCGTACTTGCGAGCCAGATCTTCGATGTTCGCAGCGTTGCGCGCCAACAGTGCAACCTGGTAGTCAGCACTAAAGCGCCGCGCGATCTCCGCACCTGTTCCATGTTCCGGGCCAACTCCTGTAACGATACAAACTGGCTTCATTTGATGGTCCTTCCCTGTTACGCGAGGCCGACCGTTCTGACAGGATCAAAACCTGCTGAAAGAACCGACGAGATATCACCGCCCGCGAAAGACCGGCGGTCGTTTGTCGATGAAGGCCCGCACCGCCTCTTTATGATCCTCGGTCTGGGCAACACGCACCAGACGATCCGCCTCCCAGTCGAGACAAGTCTTGAAGTCAGCCTCCAACGCGCGGTTGATATTCTGCTTCATGAAACGGATCGCCAGCGGCGAGCCATTGGCAATCTGCCGGGCCATCTCGGTCGTGCGTTTGCCAAGCTCATCGTCAGCCACGACTTCGTTCAAGAGGCCCAGCGCCAGCGCTTCCTCAGCCATCACGCGACGGCCGGTGAAATAGATCTCTTTGGCCTTGGCCGGCCCGACAATCTGGGTTAGCTGCCACGATCCACCATAGTCACCTGAAAGTCCGATCGCGCCGAAACCCGGCGCATAGAAGGCACTGGTCGCTCCAATCCTGATATCGCAAGCCAATGCTATCGACATACCGGCACCAGCCGCCGCACCAGGCAAAGCAGCTATGGTTGGCTTCGGCAGCTCGTGCAGTCGCAGCGTGAGCGTTTGCTGACGATGTTGCAGGGCGCGGATCTTCTCATCGACAGATCGCTCATCCGGCACCGATGATCCCATGCCCTTAACGTCACCACCGGCACAAAACGCCTTGCCGGCTCCGGTCAGAACAATCACCCGCACGTCGGCGTCCGCTTCCAGCACAAGCAGCATCTCGCGCAGCGCGGGCGTAACGATGTCCCCCAACGCATTGCGCTTCTCCGGTCGATTGAACGTCAGCGTTGCGACATGATCTTCAACCCGGCACAGCAGCTGGTCCGTACCGGTGTCGACGTCCCTCGCCATTACGCGGCCTCGGCGGCCTGAAAGGCCGGCCGCGCTTCCAGCCGGTCGGCATAAGCACCGAGATTGGGACAGTTACTGAAATCGGCACCAAGGCGGCGCGACGTAAGAATGGCGTGTCCGGTAATCGTGTCCGCGACAGTAAAGTCACCGGCCAGAAACTCCCGCCCTTCCATATGAGCCTCAGCTGCACCCAACGTCCGATTCAAAAGTTTGAGCGCACGTGCGGCGATCTCATCGTTGCGGCGTTCCGGCGGCAGCAAAATCGTCTCGACCACATAATTGTTGATCGGCGGCATGATCATGCCTTCCGCGTAGTGGAGCCACTGCAGATAAGTCGCAAAGTTCGCTGCATCCGGACCTGGCGCTAGCTCCGGTGCATACTTCGCGGCGAGATACTGCGCGATTGCCGTGCTCTCGGTTATGGTGGTGTCGCCATCGACCAGTGTCGGCACGCGACCGTTCGGATTGACCTTGGCGTACTCCGGCCCCCGCATTTCCTTCTGGCCAAGCGTAAACCGCTCCAGCTCATAGGGCTTACCGATCTCTTCCAAGAGCCAGACCGTGCGGACGGCACGTGATCGGGGGGCATAATAGACCTTCATGACTTCGTCCTTGTGCGCACTTCGAAACATCGACAGGGAATGTTGACAGAGCGTAACTTCAAATTTAGAAGTCAGTCAATTCAGAATTTGAAGTGAGGATCCATGGGGCGCGCTGAACTGTCGTCCAGAACCTGCACCATCGCCCGCGCGGCCGCGCTGGTCGGCGATGAATGGACAATCATGATCCTGCGCGAAATGTTCCTCGGCAACCGACGCTTCGACGACTTCTTACGCCAAACGGGAATGTCCTCTCACCTGCTCTCACAGCGGCTCAAGAAACTGGAGGCCGAAGGCGTCATCAGCCGAACGGCGTACTCGCAGCACCCACCGCGGTATGAATATCGCCTGACCGAGATGGGGCGAGACCTCTGGCCGCTCCTCATCTGCCTCAAGCAGTGGGGCGACCGCTGGCTCAGCGATGGCCGGCCGCCCGTGAAACTCGTGCACACCAGCTGCGGTGCCGTGACGACACCCATCATGACCTGCTCGGAGTGTGGCGAACCCATCGATGCGCGCAGCACGACGGTGCGCCTGTCCAATGCGTTCAATGCAGAGCGCAAGGGAGCCGCGAAGCGCGACTGATTTCCAACAACGACCCGATCTTCGCTCGTCAAAACAACAAGGGGCGCAGCCCCGACCATAGGTTCACAGCTGTCTGCATAGACCGGAGGAAGTAAAATGGAAAAAGTATGCCTCGTCATTGGTGCTGGTGCTGGAATTGGCGGCACAGTCGGCACCCGGTTCGCAGCCGGCGGATACCACGCCGTCCTCAGTCGCCGAACCGATACCGACGGTTTGAACCAATTGGTCAGTGACATTCAGGCTGCCGGCGGCAAGGCAACCGGCCGATTGTTGAACGCCGTCGAACCCGACAGCATCGAGACGTTGATCACTGAGACCGAACTGAACATCGGGCCGATTGAAACACTGGTGTTCAATCTTGGCGCACAGATCGGCAACCGCACGCTCCCCGAGACGACGCTCAAGGCGTTTGAACGGTGCTGGCAAATGTCGGCATTTGCCCTGTTCCGTGCCGCGCAGGTTGTTTGCCCCTTGATGGCGGAACGCGGCCACGGCACCATTCTCGTCACCGCATCAACGGCTGCAGTACGTGGCAACGCCGGCCAACATGCCCACGCTTCAGCCATGGCGGCACGCCGCATGCTGTGCCAGTCACTCAACGCCGAGTACGCCTCCCAGGGCGTCCACGTCGCCCACATTATTGTCGATGGTACGGTCGATGCGCCGGACACATTGGGCAAAATGCTCGGGCCGGAAAGATTTGCCGAACTACGCGCTGATAAGGGTGGAGACGACGGACTTATCCTGCCGGAACATGTCGCCGAGACCTACTGGCACCTAGCTCATCAACACCGGTCGACGTGGACCCATGAGCTGGACCTGCGGGCCTGGTCAGACCAGGCCTGGTGGAACCATCGGACTGCGACGCGCATCTAACCAGCAACACGCAATGCCCGCGAGTGGAGACGACAGCACAGCCCGTGTCGATCATGGGCTCAAAAATGTCGTCGGAGACTATTGATCTTCTCTGCCGTCATCGCGAACATCCGGACATCAATTCAAAGCTGTCTGAAAGGCATGTGGTGTGGCCGACTACCAAAAGCCCGAACATTGGTTCAACCTGCGCAACAAGTTGTTCCCTCATCAGGTTGGCTTCACTTGCCCGCCACACGACTTCGATGCTGCACCGTCTGATTTTCTGCGCATGTGCCCGGAGACCGTGGGCGTCCATGGCCGCATGCTCCATGTGCCGGACTACAAGCATCGGCTCGATCAGCGCAAACAGAACTTTTCGCTCCTCGAGGAGTTCGTATTGTGCATGGCGAACAACGGTGTTGATGTCTGCGGCCAGGTCGGCTCGAACTGGGTGCACGCCAGCGGCCTGGGCGTCGAGGGCATCCGCCAGCACTGCGAAATGCTGTCCGAGAAGTATCAGACGCCCTTTCACATGGCGGGGTATGCCATGGTCGAGGCGCTAAGGGCATGCAATGTCGAGAAAGTGGCTCTGAACGCAGCCTATCATCATCCTGACTGGTGGCAGGGCACAGTCGGCTTTCTTAAGGAAGCAGGCTTCGATGTGCTGTGGGCCGGCAACTTCCATGACCAGGGCTGGTTCGTCAGTCAGGAAGAAGTCAACGCCTGCATCTGGTGCTTCGATGGTGACCTTGCCCAAAAGAGCTTCGCCTACGTGGCCGAGAAGGCGCCCAATGCCGATGCTTACCTGATCAACGGCATGTGCAATTTCCGACGTTCGACAGATGGGCTAGCACAACGCCCGGTTCACCTGGAGGTCGAACTCGAGGCCATGCTCGGCAAGCCGATGATCAGCCATGACAATGCCCTGTACTGGCGCATTTTCAAAACGCTTGGACTGGCTCCTACGACAACGCAGGGTCATCTGCTTTCAACTCTGAAGGATTGAGGCCATGCACAAGATTATTGCGCTGTGGGCCATTCCACGCTCCACGTCGACGGCTTTCGAATGGATGATGCGGCAGCGCGGTGACCTGGATTGCGTCCACGAGCCATTCGGCGAGGCCTGGTACCAGGGTGAAAATCCACTATGGCCGCGTTTCAAAGAGGGCGACAAGACAACACCCGGTCTGACCATCGAGAGCGTGTGGGACGACATAAAACAGCGTGCAGCGGAGAAACCGGTCTTCATCAAGGACTTTCCTCACTACATCAATCACATGTGGGACGCGGAATTCCTGTCTCACTTCACCCACGCATTTCTCATCCGTGATCCCGCCAAAACAATCACCTCGATGTATGCCAAATGGCCGGACTTCGACGAGCTTGAGGTTGGGTTTCCTGAACAGCGTGCACTGTTTGACCTACTATCGGCACTCCAGGGAGCGCCGCCGCCTGTGATCGACAGTGATGATCTGCTTGAGAACCCGCATGCGATGACCCGGGCTTTCTGTGCAGCAATAGATATCCCGTTCATCGAAGAGGCGCTGACCTGGGAAGCCGGCGGCGACCCGTCCGCGCATTCGTGGTGGGATGGTGGATCGTTTCACGCCAACCTCGCCAAATCCACCGGCCTCGTGCCGCAACAGCGCAAGTATGTGGATCTCGATGGCACGCCGGAACGCGTACGTCGCGTGCACCGGCGCATGCAACCGCATTACGCCCGCCTTCACGCGCATCGAATTCGATTGGATGGCTAGTAAGCTTATCGAGGGCGATCATGGTGCTGCCGGAGAGAATTGAACTCTCGGCCTCTCCCTTACCAAGGGAGTGCTCTACCCCTGAGCTACGGCAGCCAACTAAAAAACCAATATTTCAATAGGTTACACGAGTCGCACATCCAAGGTGTGTCTAGTTTGTGTCTACCCGCTAAGCCATCGAAAAGTAAGCGATTTCACGAGTCATATGGCTGAGATATCGGCATCTCACCTGACGCTGAACCGCTTTGAAGATCAGACGTTTATCGAGGATCTCAAGGCATTGCAAACAGTTATCACACGACCGCGATAATTTTTCTTGGATGGTCCCAAAAACGAGCGCAATAATTCAGTAGGCGTTGTTTTTAGTGATTGAAGGAGTAAATTGACATGCCGGAACCCTTTAGGAGTTCACTGATAATAGAGTTCGAAGGCTTGGACGCTAAAGACAGTCTCGTGGAAGCGCAACAGCTTGGCATTTCGATGCAAGGTATCGGTCGCCTGTATAGATCCACCGCACATTTCTATCTTGTTGGGGAGTTTGCACCGAGACACCGCGATACGGATATCCGCGTTCTTTGCGGACCACCGCAAGAAGGCTCGCTCTCCTACACGATCTGGCTCATGCTAGCTCACGGGCGCCTTGCCTTATATCCGGAAATGCTTGCGCAATTTGCAGACCTTTGCGTTCCGGAGTTTGTGAAATCCGCAGTCGCAAAGCGATCTGGCCAAAATGACCTCGCCGAGAACGCTATGGACAAAATTTACGACCTTGCGAAAGGCCATGAAGAGATTGCTAAGCGAGTTCTGGACTATGCACAACAAGTCGAGGCTAGTCGTCATCGAGAGACCGAAGCCCTTAGAAGTGACGCACTAGAGAAGCTACAAGACCCAACCGATATTCGTGCGGCAATCAATGTTGTTGCGGACAAGATTGGACAAGTGAATGCTAACGCAATGACCGAAATGGTGAAGCCGGTCGGCAAGTCCACTCGCACGCTCACGCACGCTAAAGGGGCAGGAGCCGAATTGGTTATTGACGAGCCTGCGGCAGCAGTAATTCGAGCTAAGGGCGATCTGGAGCTGCAAGATACAACTAGAATTCGAGCACGACTGGGAGCAGTCGACACGATCAGTCGCTCATGCAAAATAGTTTCAGATGAGTTTGATCGGCCCATGCGAGGAAAGATCACCGACCCAGCCTTAGAGCAAGCCCAAAATGTCTATACGCACGCACTGGATAATCACACTGAGCTAATCCTAACGGGTAAGGCAGCCCTGAAAGAAGGTGAAGTTCACATGTACTACATCAGCGATGCAAAACCCATCAGCGATTAGCGATGAATAACTCGTCTGGATAAGGGATCATAGTGACGTTCTTGGGCTGACTTTGAAGGTATTGCCCTGAAAAACATCTTGTCCCGCTCCCCAGCTTTGAGGGCGAACCAACACTGTATCTAGCCGGACTTGTGGCCGCCAGCGCGAAACCGGAGCGAAAAAAGACGCGACAAGGGCACCTGACCGCTAGCGCGAGGGGCCCGAATTCATGTATTCAGAAGCCGAAACACACCCTGTTGCCAAATAATCACGTATTGAGAGCCCGACACGTGTCCGGTAGCGACCAAAACGACCGCGAAGCACGTCTTGCCGCAAAGTTGCGCGAAAACCTGAAGCGACGCAAAGAGCTCACCCGTGCGCGCAATCAGGCCGCGAACGAATCATCTAACAACGCTGATCAGGACTCATCGGTAACATCTCCCGTCCGAAAGCCGGAACAGCCATCGTGACGAGACATCAAGGAGAGGACGCTCCCGTATGGACCGCATTCGAATAGTCGGTGGCCACCCCCTCAAGGGAAACATTCCAATTTCCGGCGCCAAGAACGCTGCACTGCCGTTAATGATTGCCAGCCTTCTGACGCCGGAAACGCTGACATTGCGCAACGTACCCAACTTGGCGGACGTCAACCTGCTCGCACGCATTCTGCGCAACCACGGCGTCGACCACTCTGTTGACGGCAAACGCGTCAATCCGAACCAGTACATCGGCGAGACCATGCACTTCACCGCGCGTGATATCGTCGACACGGTGGCTCCGTATGAAATGGTCTCCCGCATGCGGGCAAGCTTCTGGGTGCTCGGCCCGCTGTTGGCGCGCATGGGTGAAGCCCGCGTTTCCATGCCAGGTGGCTGCGCCATTGGCACACGGCCAGTGGATCTGCATTTGACAGGCCTCAAAGCACTGGGTGCTGAAATCGATACCGATGGTGGCTATGTGGTCGCCCGCGCCAAGGGCGGCCTCTCCGGTGGCCATGTCATCTTCCCAAAGGTTTCGGTCGGCGCGACCCATAACGTGCTGATGGCCGCCGCTCTCGCTAAGGGTGAAAGCCTGATCGAGAACGCCGCTCGCGAACCGGAAGTCGGTGATCTTGCCGAGTGCCTGATCAAGATGGGTGCCAAGATCGAAGGTATCGGCACGTCAACGCTCAAGGTACAGGGGCGATCCAACCTTGAGGGTGCATCACATACTGTCCTGCCGGATCGGATCGAAACCGGGACGTTCGCAATGGCCGTTGCGGCCGCCGGCGGCGACGTCACGTTGACCGGCACACGCACCGAGCTGCTGGCCACAGCACTTGAGGCACTGGGCGAGACCGGCACAGAAATCACCCAGACAGGCGACGGCATCAATATCAAGCGCAACGGTTCCGGCATTGCCCCAATAAGCGTCGAAACGCAGCCGTTCCCGGGCTTCCCAACTGACCTTCAAGCGCAGTTGATGGCCCTGATGACCACAGCCGGTGGCACAAGCGTGATCCGCGAGACGATCTTCGAGAACCGCTTCATGCATGTGCAGGAGCTGGTCCGTCTCGGCGCTGATATTGCGCTGCATGGCGATACCGCAACGATCAAGGGTGTCGATCAACTGCAGGGGGCGCAGGTGATGGCAACCGATCTTCGTGCTTCCGTTTCGCTCGTCATTGCCGGTCTGGTAGCGAATGGCGAGACCACGATCAACCGCGTCTATCATCTTGACCGTGGCTTTGAGCAGCTCGAAAAGAAGCTCTCGGCATGCGGCGCTGAAATTGAGCGCGTGACGTCGGGCTAAACGCAACGGATTTGAAAAGTGAACCACGGCGGACTCCAACCGCGTATGCGTCGTCAATGACTATGATGGCAAGATAACACGATGTCAGAGCTCAAACTTATTGCGTTGGATGCCGAAGACCTCGGCGTCATCTCTGCGCACCTGCAAGACGCGACGTTCCGCGTCGCAGACATTACTTACCAACCGTCGCAGAAACGGTTTGCTGGGCTGGCCAACCGCTTCAACTGGACGACAGCGCTACAACACGCCGACGGCAACGAACCGATGACACGCCACCGCTGCGCCCTGCGGATCGAGCAGGTGCAGACAGCGCGGACCCAGGGTATTGACCTGTCGAGCAAGTCCGACGTTCTGTCACTGCTCGCGATACAATACGAGCAACTGCAGAACGACGATCCAGGCGGCCATATCACGCTGCTCTTCGCAGGCGGCGGCGCGATACGCCTGCAGGTCGAGTACATCGAGATGGAATTGCGTGATCTTGGCGGCGCCTGGGCCACACAATCCATGCCAACCCACGACGACAGCGATAACAGTGGCTAACGCCCTTCCCGAAAGAACTGGCATACACCGCAATGGCCCAAAGGCTCACGATTACAGATCCTGACTTCTCGGAACAGTTTGCAACCTTCCTCGCAAGCAAACGCGAGGTGTCCGAAGACGTCGATGCAGCGGCGCGCGCCATCATCGAGTCGGTGAAGGCGAACGGCGACAAGGCTGTTATCGAGCTGAGCCAGAAGTTCGATCAGGTTGATCTCGGAGCGCTCGGAATCCGGGTATCCGATAAGGAGATCGAGCAGGCGTTTGCTGGCTCCGATCCGGAAACCATTGCTGCTCTCGAATTCGCACATCAGCGGATCACGTCCTACCACGAACGCCAGCGACCAGGTGACGACAGCTTCACCGACAGCGTCGGCGCCGTGCTCGGCAGCCGTTGGACTGCAGTGGAGTCCGTTGGCTTGTATGTGCCGGGCGGGCTCGCCAGTTATCCGAGTTCCGTCCTGATGAACGCGGTGCCAGCCAAAGTCGCCGGTGTACCGCGGATCGTCATGGTCGTGCCATCGCCGCGCGGCGAACTCAACCCACTCGTCCTGGCAGCCGGCAAGATTGCTGGTGTTGACGAGATCTACCGGGTTGGTGGTGCCCAGGCGATCGCAGCGTTGGCCTTTGGGACTGAAACGATTGCACCGGTCGCAAAGATCGTGGGACCAGGTAATGCCTACGTCGCAGCCGCCAAGCGTCAGGTGTTTGGTGTTGTCGGGATCGACTCGATTGCCGGTCCCTCAGAGGTTCTTGTCATCGCTGATGATGACAACAACCCGGAGTGGATCGCAGCCGATCTGCTGGCACAAGCCGAACACGATACAGCAGCCCAGTCTATTTTGATGACTGACGACGCGGACTTCGCAGCGCGTGTGGAACAAGCCGTTGAACGCCAGCTCAGCCAGCTGCCCCGCGGCGAGATCGCCAGTGCCAGCTGGCGCGACTTCGGCGCGACCATCGTCTTGGAGGACCTCGACCAGGCCCCAGCGCTGGCTGACCGGATTGCAGCCGAACACCTCGAAATCGCTGCCGCGAACGGCGAGGCCCTGTCGGCAAAGATCCGCAATGCCGGCGCCATCTTCCTCGGCAAGTACACACCCGAGGTCATTGGCGACTACGTGGCCGGTTCCAACCACGTCTTACCCACCGCACGCAGCGCCCGCTTCTCATCGGGCCTTGGCGTCTTGGATTTCATGAAGCGCACCTCCATTCTGCGATTGTCGGAAGAAGCCCTCAACGCACTCGCGCCCGCCGCCATGACAATTGCCGAGAACGAAGGACTTGATGCGCATCGTCGTTCAGTTGAGATTAGACTTGGGACGAGCAACAAAGATTAAGTCGAATGACCCAAGAGGCGACATCATCGGATGACAACAAGCATCGCCTGGTGGACATCCAGTTGGATCCGGATTCCATTTCCAGAAGTGCTAATCCGAACGTGGACCACGAGCGCCAGGTTGCCATCTACGATCTGATCGAACAGAACTCTTTCGTCCTCGAAGACCACGCCGGCGGCCCCTATAAGCTCATTCTCGGCACGCTCAACGACCGCCTCGTTTTCAATGTTCACGATGAAGGCGGCACGCAGATCGTGGCGCACATGTTCTCGTTTTCGCCGCTGAAACGCATCATCCGCGACTACTTTATTGTCTGCGACAGCTACTACGAGGCGATCAAGACGGCTCCACCTTCGCGCATTCAGGCGATCGACATGGGCCGCCGTGGACTGCACGACGACGGCAGCCGAGCCCTCGCCGAACGCTTGAAGGGCAAGATCGCCATTGATCACGACACCGCCCGCCGCCTGTTCACACTCATCTGCTCGCTGCATTGGAAAGGCTAAGCCGTGGCTGAGGCAAACAGCTTGCCGGGAGCGGTATTGTTTGCCTGCACGATGAATGCCGTTCGCTCGCCGATGGCCGCCGGAATTCTGCGCCACCTTGCCGGTCGCCGCACTTATGTCGAGTCAGCCGGTGTACGCGAAGGCGAGCCGGACCCCTTCGTGACCGTCGTGATGGATGAGATCGGCGTCGACCTGTCTGCGCACCAGCCGCACACCCTCGCAGATCTCCACGACACGACCTTCGATCTCATTATCTCGTTGTCTCCCGAAGCCCATCACCAAGCCTTGGAATTGACGCGCACCATGGCTGTCGACGTGGAATACTGGCCAACATTCGATGCATCGATCATGATCGGCCAAGGCAACCGCGATCAACTCCTCGACAGCTATCGCAAGGTCAGGGACACCTTGTTCGAACGCATCAAAGAACGCTTCGGCCTAAGTGGCGGACCAACGGTCTAGCTCGGCAAACCTGCTAAGTTGGACCTCCACCACAGCGATCCAGACCGCGAATTGGCATCGGCTGGATCAAACCATCGTCATGTACCTATCAGTGAGGGGCGCAAAGATGTAAGATCGGAGCTATGGCTGGCGTAAACCTCATAAGAACGACGTTCCCCGCCGGTGGTGGTGGGTTTGAGCTTCCACGCGTTGCCCTGGGCGTGTTCTTGATAGACCAACCAACACACCATATCGCGGTCGGATCAGACAAGCGCACGCACTACCCACTTCGGAAGTTCGATGGCTGGCTACTACCCGCAGGCGGCAATGGCATTTGCGAATTCGATGAACCGCTTGATGCCCTGATCATCGATTTCGAGCCGGAGTTGCTCGAAGATGTCGGCCTTCGAAGCGGCACGAGCATTGCACCTTATACCGGCCAACTCGATCCCCTAACCCTCCAATTGGCACTTCAGGCAGAGAACTTCAACACAGCACCAACGCTCTATCGCGAGACCATGTCGCGCGCGCTAGCAGCACAACTCATCCACACCTTAACGCCCGAGTCACCGGCATCAGCGACGATCGATGATCAGCGCCTGAACCGTGTCATTGATTATATTCACGACAGACTTGCAGATGACCTGTCATTGGAAGACCTGGCAGGTATTGCCGCGATGAGTCCGTTTCACTTTTCGCGCGCCTTCAAAGCCGCAACCGGCCAGTCGCCGTTGCAGTACCTTATCGGTTGCCGGATGGATCGAGCGAAGGTCCTGCTCAAAACAACAAAGCTGAACGTGGCCGAGATCGCTTACCGCACAGGTTACGAAGACGCTGGCCGCTTCAGCCAGCACTTCAAGAAGCGCGTTGGCGTACGCCCCAGCGCATATCGCGAAGGCTAGACTTCGCGAACAGCAAGAATCGCAAGGCCAAGAGCAAGAATCGCCATCGCTGCTCGGCGCGGCGTGCGCCACATTGCGTCCATAGACACTCAGACATGGAGGACTTGTCATGAGGACCGCAATCGCAGCGACCGCTGCCGTTCTTCTGATGGGATCAACAGCAATGGCCAAAGTACAAACTCGAACACTGACATTTGACAACGAGGGAGCCAAGCTCTCAGGGACCTTGTACTTGCCTGAAAAGCACCCGAACAAACCGCTCCCGATCGTTGTCGTCACAGGTGCCTGGACAAGCGTCGAAGAACAGATGCCGAGAGTCTATGCCGAGGAGATGGTGAAACGCGGCTTTGCCGCCTTCACGTTCGACTTCCGTGGCTGGGGCAAGTCTGGCGATCTGCCTGACGGAGAGCGCTACAAGGAAGATCCGAAAGCCAAAACCTCCGACATTCGTGCCGCGTTCCGCTTTGTCGCCTCTCTGGCGCAGGTTGATCGCACGAAGATCAATGGCCTCGGCATCTGCGCATCGTCCGGTTACATGGTCGACGCGGTTTCCGGCAATGAACTTGTCAGCAAAGTCGGCCTGGTCGCCCCCTGGTTGCAAAACAAGTCCATTGTCGAAACGGTCTATGGCGGCGCCAAAGGCGTTGAGGGTCTGATCAAGGCGGGTGAGGCCGCCAATGCCAAAGGCGGAGAGATTATCCCGGCTGCCGGTCCGAAAGATGCCAAAGGCGTATTGATGCCGATCGGTGGCTACTACTACGACCCGGCACGCGGCGCCATCCCCGCCTATGACAACAAATGGAACCAGACGTCATGGAAAGGCTGGCTGACCTATTACCCAGCCGACAATCCGCAGCGCCTCGATAAGCCGCTTGCAATTGTCCACTCAGAAGCTGCGGCAATCCCCGAGGGCGTGAAGGCATTCCTCAAAAACTGGACAGGCAAAGCAACAGCCCAATGGCTTGAGAACGTGACGCAGTTCGACTTCTACGACAATCCTGAGGATGTCGAACGCGCCGCCGATACAATTGCCAAGCACTTCAAAGCCGATTGAGGAGGGATGACATGCGATACGTACCCACCGTCCTGGTCGCTGCGGTACTGATGGTCAACGCACCGGCCAAGGCTGCCGAACCGGCGGACCACGTCGGCATCTTACGAGCCGCGTCAGAGATCGCGATCGGAGCCGACCGCCACGACTGGCAGCGCGTTCGTGGTGCCATGGCCGATCAAATAACGACGGATTACAGCAGCGTCTTCGGAGGCAAACCCGTCACACAATCGGCCGATGCCCTGGTGAAGGGTTGGGCGCAGTTTCTCCCCGGTTTCGATAGCACACACCATATGGTTTCAAGCCTCATCGTCAGTGCTTCGAAAGACAACACAGCAACTGCGCACGCCAACTTCACAGCCACCCATCGCATTGCCAAGGCTCTGTGGGTCCTCGGTGGGCGTTATACCTACCAGCTCTCCAAAGTCAGCGGCACCTGGCGCGTGACGTCAATGACGGTCACAGCCCTCTGGGAAACCGGTGATCGCGGCCTGATCAAACAGGCAGCGCAGCGGGCAGCAACAAAGCAATAGGAGTCAGCGATCATGCGAATGACAATTGTAATGGCCACAACAGGCCTGCTGATGCTTCTCTCAACTGTCGGGCAGGCTATCGCAGCGTCACCCGAACAGAACATTCAAGTCGTCAAAAACTTCTTTAAGGCCTATGGCAAGGGCGACCTAGATGGCATCGCCCAAGTCATGGACAAGAATGTGAGGTGGCACATTCCCGGACGTCATCCGTTGTCGGGGACTAAGGCCGGTCGTGACGAGGTTATCGCCTTCTTTGATCAACTGAAGTCAGCCGGCTTCCAAGCAGAACCAATCTACTTCGGAGCAGACGAACAACGCGTGGTGGATGTTCACCGCGGTTGGTCGAACGCGCCAGGCAAGCCTAATGTCGATACCATCTGGGCTTTGGTCTTTCGCATCAAGGACGGAAAGATCACCGAAGCGACGAACCTGTCGGCCGACCAGGATGCAGCGAACACATTCTTCTGGTCGCAATACAAGCTGAAGAAACTACCTGATCGTCTTACCCAATAGCAGGCCGGGCAAACTGATCAGTGCCTGATGCGTGCCTGATCAGTGAGGGGCGCGCATCAAAACAGGGTCGCGCCCTATTGTCCTCCGACTGCGGCACCTGTCTCGGACTTCTTCCCTTTCACCAGCCAGGTGACAAGCGGTCCGATGCCTTTGATATCGATCGCATCAAGTTCTTCGAACTCATAGACGTCGGCCAATGCGGCATGGGTCGAAGGACTAACATGGATACGCCCAAGAACGCCCGAGCCTTCCATCCGCGAAGCCAGATTGACCGTATCTCCCCAGACATCATAACTGAACTTCTGCGTCCCGATGATCCCCGCGAGGACAGGTCCAGACGCCAAGCCAATCCGCACATTCAGTTCTATATCATGCTCAGTGCGAACCTGAGCAATTACCTCCAGCATGTCCTCCGCCATCGCGACAGCCCGAGTAGCATGATCAGGTCGTGTTTCCGGCACGCCGGCGACGGCCATGTAGGCGTCGCCGATCGTCTTAATTTTCTCAACGCCATGCTTCAGCGCAAGCTGGTCAAACCGCCGGACGATTGTATTGAGAAGTTCCACCACGCGTTGCGCCCCAAGCTTTCGCGACAACGCAACAAATCCGGAAATGTCGGCAAACATAACCGTCACCTCGGCATGCTCATCGGCTATCCGCTGATCGGGCTTGGCCTTGAGGCTCTCGGCAATGCTGTCCGGCAAGATGTTGCGTAACAGTCCATCGGCTTCCGCCTTTGCGCGCTCCACCAGGCTAAAGGCGTACCAGACGGTTGCTGCAATCAGCACGGCCGTTGATATCGCAGCTTGTGTGTAGAGCGGATCGAGAACCTCATGACCGGCATCGATC
This sequence comes from Hyphomicrobiaceae bacterium, assembly GCA_965247245.1. GTDB lineage: Bacteria > Pseudomonadota > Alphaproteobacteria > Rhizobiales > Hyphomicrobiaceae > Tectiglobus. The sequence goes on from CBDFGV010000003.1 coordinate 2,263,766, forward strand.
ATCGCATCGCGCCTGGAAAAGTGAAACCAAGCGTAGAGATGCAGCGCGACACCGCTGGCAACAGTCGCGAGCACGAGTCGAATGCGGTTCAACCCGAACACGACGAACGGTGCCGCAGCGCCGACAAAGTACTGCAGATGAATCCCCGACGGGCGCCCCATGTACATCGTGAACAGCAACAAGGCGATCCACTCAACCACGACGATAATGACACCGCCGGCAATCTCATTGATCCGGTGCGACAGCGGCACCAGAACGGCAACGCCAATCAGCGCCACATTGAGCCAGATGACAGGCTTGAATTTCTCGTAGTCGATGTTGCTGTGTTGGAGGGCGTAGCCGGCCGTGGTGAACGCAATGAGATAGGCGATAGCGTTCATGATCATCAGGCGGCGGCGCACATCAACGGGATAGCCGTGTGTCCCTAGCTCGAGAAGCCAGGAAACCAACGCCTCCAACTTTCTGCCCGGCCAGCTCCGCGCCAGCGCGCCGAGCCACGAGACAAGAAAGTTCGGTACTAATGTGCGCCCTCTGTCGGACATATCATTCGAGTTCCGCAACCGCCCGCAGTTCCTCGCAGTCACACCGGATCGTGTTACCCTCGCGAACAATCGCTCCCTGATCTTCCAACAGCGTCAGGGCAGCATTCACTTTAGGCCGGCTGGCGCCAAGCAGCAGTGCAACTTCGCCCTGCGATATGCCAAGACTGACAGGCACAAGCCCGTCTGCATCCGCGTCGTCCGTCCGTTGCTGGCTGATGCCCAATAGAAAGCGGGCGAGACGCACTTCAATGCGATGCAGAGCAACACCCTCTAGCTGCAAATCCGCTTCCCGCAACCGAGCGCATAAAAAACGCAGTAGTGTTTTGGCAAACTGAGGATTGCTTTCGAGCAATCGGTCCAAAGCCGCCTGCCCCAGCGACATGGCCTTTGTCTTGGCCACAGCGGTGGCATCCGCGGTTCGTGCCTTCCCATCCAACATCGCAATTTCGCCGAACACAGTACCCGCGCTGGCATGGGCAAACGCCAGTTCCCGTCCCTCAACCGAGAGGATCGAGAGCCTGACCCGGCCTTCGACGATGTAATAGAGCTCACGGCCCGGATCACCACGCGAGAAGATCGACTGGCCATTCGTAAAGGTCACCGGTCGCATCTCTTGCGCAATCAACATGCGCGTTGCGTCATCCAGTTCACCAAACACGTCGGTACCGGCCATCCCTGCGGCAAGTTTCTCCGTTTCCGACATGAAAATCTCCTTACAACATGATTTTGCCAGGCTTTGCCGGCAATCAGCCTTGCATCAAAAGGATAATTCAAAACGATGCGGCAGACGATAGTTTGCCCAAAGCATGGTATCCTTTGTTGGCGGAGCGGATCAAAAGCTTGCTTTCGCCGCCATCCCGGAGCATTCTCCGCCCAAATGAGCGATCTCTGGCCCTGCGCCGGCGATCCGACAACACGTGCATAAGCCGATAACCCTGAGAGGACACATGGCAAAAGAGGAACTACTTGAGTTCCCAGGTGTAGTGACAGAACTCCTACCCAACGCGACGTTTCGCGTAAAACTCGAAAATGGCCACGAGATCATAGCACATACCGCAGGACGCATGCGCAAGAACCGAATTCGAGTTCTGGCAGGGGATAAAGTTCAAGTCGAGATGACGCCTTATGACCTCACCAAAGGCCGAATTACTTACCGATTCAAGTAATGCTGAAGCACCGCGCCGCGAAACGCTGAGACGTCAGCGCGCGCGCGGCTTTGGTCAGCGTACGCACACAGATTCACGGCCTCCGCTTGTACTGGCCAGTGGTTCGCCGCGCCGGCTGATGCTGCTGAGCCAAATCGGGTTGCAGCCGGACGCGCTCCGGCCAGCGTCCATCGACGAGACCCCGAAGCGTGGCGAAATGCCAAGAACCTTGGCCAGTCGGCTCGCAAGGGCCAAGGCGGAAGCGGCACGTGACCAGATCGCCGACGACATGGACTACGCGGACTCCTTTGTGCTCGCAGCCGATACAGTTGTCGCTGTTGGCCGGCGGGTTCTGGGCCAACCGGCCTTTTTGGAAGAGGCGGTCGCATCGCTTGAATTGCTATCGGGCCGGGCACACCGCGTTTTGACCGGCGTCTGCCTCATCACCCCTGAGGATCGCATTCGCACGCGCATGGTCGAGACCCGCGTACGCTTCAAGCGTCTGTCACGAGAAGAGATGGAAGCCTACATTGCCTCGCGGGAATGGCGCGGCAAGGCTGGCGGCTACGCGATTCAAGGGCTCGCAGGCTGCTTCGTCCAGAAACTCATCGGGTCATACACGAATGTTGTCGGCCTCCCTCTCACGGAGGTCTCACAACTCCTGGTCGCAGAAGGCATTCCGATCCACTACGGGTGGGTCAATGCCGCTGATATCGATCCGGAGTAGCCTTGGCGGAGCAAACAGCCATGCAGCAAAGGCAAAGCGATCCTGCGAAGCTATCAGCTGGCAATGATAACGACCAACCACAGACGAGGCGCGTGCCGCGCTGTGCAAACTGTGGCAAGCCGGTCGTTCAGGAATTCAGGCCGTTCTGTTCGGCCCGATGCAAGGATGTCGACCTCTCACGCTGGCTCCATGGCGCCTACGCGATCCCAGGTGGCAATACCGACGAAGATGAAGACGGCGACGAAATCCCGGCAGAACCAGCCGACGATCAGTAGAGATAATTCTGCGGCCTTGAGGGCTGCTACACAAGGCTCAGAGACCTAGCTCAGTTCCGTTCGAGAGTACTGCGACAGGACGCGCAAATAACACTCAAATCGCGACTTGCCACCAAACATCAGGCGCTCTATACACAGTGCCCTTGCCTTTGGACACCCTCGCGTTGTCCGGCAATTGCCCAGGTAGCTCAGTTGGTAGAGCATGCGACTGAAAATCGCAGTGTCGGTGGTTCGATTCCGCCCCTGGGCACCACTCTTCCTTATCAGATTAGCAAAGCGCTGGACGCCTCAATTGGTGGTTTAACTTGGTAGGACTGGCACACGCTGGTGGCCGTTATCTCACCCGCGCCAAAGAACGATCGCACCACGTGAGAGCATGCAAGAGCTCCAAGCTTCGCGCATCAGACCGATCCCCAGTGACATTATCTTTGAGAAGCAAACCTTCACGCAAAACGCTTGGACTTCGCTGAGCTGCATCGCAGCCGGATTAGGCCCAGCAACGCACTTTTTCAGCGTCCAGTTGCACGACTTCCGTTGGCTTATTACCAGCCTGGTCAATACCTCTTACTCAGCCAACAGCGCAACAACACTCACAACGCGCTTACAGCCACAGAAACAGAAGAAAACAGAATAAATGTATGATTATATTGAATATTTGAGATGTAAATTCAAAAAGCAGAACACTGCATATATGTTGCTAACGAATCACATCGACGCGCATTGCGAGCAGTCAAGTCTAAATTCTACTTCTAGGGGCAGTTTGTTAGATGCTACTCGTCAACAGTCGTTTTGATAATTTGTTGATAACAGTCGGACAGGGCAGTCGCAGTCTGTTGTCGTGAACCTTTAAGAACTGCCCAGTACGAGTTTTTTTACGGCACCGGGGGGTGCGCAAGAGCACATGTGTAAGCGTTTGTTGAACATGCGTATATTTATTGCAGCCGCCTTGACCGCCACTTGTTATACCGGCAGTGCATCGGCGATGTCGCTGGAGCAGGCGATCCGGATCGCGATCGACTCCAATCCTGAAATTGGCGCCGCCGTTGCCAACCGAAAAGCATTGGATTTCGAGCTGCGGCAGGCAGAAGGCCTTTTCCTCCCAAGCGTTGACTTCGAAGGTCGAAGCGGCGCCGGACAGTTAAACAGCCCATCCACGAGATCGGCGCGGACCAGCGGCGACGTCCTCCATAAGAACGAGGCAAACCTAATCGTCTCTCAACTTCTGTTTGACGGTTGGGAAAGTCGCGGTGAAGTCGAGCGACAAGCTGCCCGTGTTGATGGCGCAGCGGCCAGAATTTTCGAGCGATCAGAGTTTATTGGCTTAAACGTCGCGCGCCAGTTCATCGAGATCGGGCGGCTCATGCGGGTCGTTCGCGCTGCAAGGCGCAACATCGCGTACCACAAATCAACCCTCTCAAGCATTCGCAAGGGTGCACGCTCGGGTGCTGTCACAGTGGCCGACCGCCAGCAGGCGGAAGAGCGCTTGTTTGCCGCCGAGGCGCGCCTCGTGGAATTCAGCGAAGAGTTAAATTCGGCTCGCATCAGGTTTCGCCGCCTCGTCGGAGAACCATTGAAGAATTATCGTGCAGTTCGGCGCGTAGGGCGGCATCTGCCTTCAAGCCTGTCCGGCGCCTTGGGAATTGCGCGCACGTCTAACCCGACGATCAAGATTGCGAAGACAGGCGTCGACTCAGCGACAGCGCTGATCAAGAAGGCGACCTCCGAGTTCTACCCCAAAGTTACGATCGAAGGCACGGCCAAAGCCGCTGATAACCTGGACGGCGTGAAAGGTTACCAGCAGGATTTGCGCGCAGAGCTCGTCGTGAAGTGGAACCTTTATCGTGGCGGTATAGACTCGGCGAACCGGCAAGAGCAGATCAACCGAGTTGATGAAGAGCGTCAGCGATTGCACCAGATACATCGCGATGTGGAAGAAGCGGTTCGCCTGTCATGGGAAACACGGAACAAGCAGCGTCGCCGGCTCGCTCGTTTGCGACGTCAGTTGTCTCGGGCAAATGTTCTGATCAATTCCTACCAGGAACAGTTCAAAATTGGTGGCCGATCACTTCTTGACCTGCTGGACACACAGAACACCCGCTTCAGTACGCAGGTTGCGGTCGATACCGCAGAGGCAGCCTACATCTTTGCCGAGTACCGTTTGCTGGCCAGCATGGGCGTCCTGCTCGAAACTCTCGGGCTCGAGGCTCAGACACCCTCAATCGGGAATGCGAGGAAAGAAGTGAACGCACCGCCAACGCCACCCGCTGAGACCCAGAAGCGTTGGACGGCGAAGGTAATCGGTGTTTCCAACTGGCAGACACGCGTGCGCCGAGAGAATTAAAGCAGTTTCACTTTCTTTTTGGGTTGGCTCACCTAGTCGTGGCAGCTTAAGATGCGTGCTGCCAATACGTTATGGTTAATTCGGTGAGGCCTTCAGTTTATGGCTATTGCATCAGATGGGGCGATCGCCGCCCTGGGGGCCAGAGATTCCGGCGTCGCCGCGGATGCAAATACTGAGTTTAGTGAAGTCACCAGTGACCCACTGCTCGATTGCCTCGAACATCTTGTGCAGTATCATGAACGCGCGACATCGCGAACAGCGCTAGTTGCGGGCCTTCCCCTGGAGGAAGGCCGCCTGACGCCTAAGCACCTCCCGGACGCTGCTGAACGCGCTGGCATGTCCGCAAAGATCGTCAAACGCCGCCTCAAGCAACTCAGCTCATTGCTGTTGCCTGCCATTATCCTGCTGAAGAATGGCACATGCGTCGTACTGCAAAAACGCCATCGCTGGAAATCCGAGGTCTTCATCCCGGACTCAGGCGGAGGCTACGAGAAGATCCGTAATCGCGACTTGGAGCGTGAGTACGCAGGTTATGCGATCCTCGTGAAACCGCAGTATCGTCCGATGTCGGCGGAAGACCGGGAAAGCCCGTCCAAGAACGGCAGCAACTGGTTCTGGGGAACCGTCTCACAATTCTGGCCATCCTATATCCAGGTGCTGCTGGCTGCTGCGCTGGTCAACGTGCTTGGTATAGCCGCGCCCCTGTTCATCATGAATGTCTATGATCGGGTGCTCCCGAACAAGGCGCTGACGACATTATGGGTCCTGGCGATTGGTATAATCGCTGCAATCGTATTCGACTTCTTGTTCCGATCCTTGCGCAACGCCCTGATTGGCCAAGCCGCCCAGAAAGCAGACGTTAGACTGGCGAGCAAGTTGTTCGAGCACATCTTGAAGATCGAGTCGGCGGGCCGCCCCGCGCGGACGGGGGAATTTGCCAACAAGGTGCGGGACTACGAGGTCGTCCGCGAGTTCTTTACTTCGAACACGGTCGTCACGCTGACGGACCTTGCATTCGTCGGACTTTACATCTTCATCATCTACCAAATCGCCGGGATTATTGCGATTGTACCTGCGGCAGCCGTTGCGTTTGTCTTGCTGGTGGGACTAATCATTCAATATCCGCTCTCAAGGTCAGTGCGAACGGCTCAGGGTGATGCCTCACACCGGCACTCAATCCTGTTCGAAGCAATCAACGGTATCGATACAATCAAGTCGTGCCGTGCTGAGGGCCAGATGCAACGGCAGTGGGAGCAGTTCGTATCGCAGAACGCCCGAACTTCGCACAGTATGCGCTCAATCTCGGCCTTCGGGATGAATTTCACGGCGCTTATCCAGCAGCTCGTTACGGTTGCTATTGTGATCATGGGTGTGCACCTCTTCGACCAAGGTGAGATTACACCAGGAGCTCTGATCGCGGCCGTCATTCTTGCTGGACGCGGCGTAGCCCCGCTCGGACAACTCGCCTCGACACTCGCCAGAGCCCAGCAAGCGTTTCAATCCCTCCGTACGCTCAACGAGATCATGGCAACGCCAAGCGAAGCCGATGACCAGGTTCGACACATCGACAAACCAGTCGAAACAGGTCGCATCGTCTTTGACAATGTCTCATTCTCTTACCCAGATGCTCCGGCCCCAGCGCTTGACCAGCTTTCATTCAAGATTGAGCCAGGTGAGCGAATTGGCCTGATTGGCAAGATCGGCTCAGGTAAGACCTCGATTGGACGATTGCTCGGGCGTCTCTACGTGCCGGCAGATGGCAACCTCATTCTCGATGGCGTTGACATTCGGCAGTACCATCCATCGGAGATCCGAAAGGCTGTGGTGTTCTCATCGCAGGACAGCACTCTTTTCTCTGGTACCATTAGAGACAACATCGCTCTGGGCATGCCGCAGGTGGCTGACGACGCAATCGTTCGGGCAGCAGAGCTAGCCGGCATTGGTGACTTCGTCCGCAACCATCCGAACGGCTTCAACATGCAAGTGGGCGAAGGCGGAAGACAGTTATCAAGTGGCCAACGCCAATCAGTTGTCCTGGCTAGGGCGTTCCTGTTCGAGCCCAAAGTTGTCTTCCTGGATGAACCCACCGGTATGATGGACATGGCTTCAGAGCGTAGCTTTGTAGACAGCCTGGCAAAGGCTCTTCATGCGGATCAAACGCTGATTTTGGCGACGCATCGTCAGCGGCCACTCGACATCGTCAACCGCCTGATTGTTGTCGATGGTGGCAGGCTTGTAGCAGACGGGCCGAGAGATGAAATTTTGCAACGCCTCTCCAACAGGAGACAGGCGGCTGAGTAGAGGCGAAAACATGAACACAACACAAAGTTGCAGTTTTGTATCACGTCGATATGACAGTTGTGTTGCCACTTACAACCTTAAATCTATTCAGAATTTTTAGTTCGCCTGAATCTCGATCCAATTAATTCGATAGGTGAATATCTGCACTCGGGTTTTAAAACTGTGACATTCCAACTTTAACGTTAAGTACTAATGCTCAACAACGGAACAATCTTTGGCTTATCGTCAAGGGGTTGTTAACAACATATCCACTGTTTAAACTTCGATTTTGCGGCAAATTGTTTAGTCTGAATATTTAATCAGCCTCCAGATTTTTGTCGCTCATGCCTGCTGTTGCTGTCGGGCCATATGAGTGTGTCCCGCACAACAACTGATAATTTTTACCGAGTTTGTTTGCCTGCGGAGGGCGCGTAATGGGAATTTTCTCGCGTATCGGTGGTTTGATTTCAGGTTCAAAAGCTGCGGCGCCAGAAACAGATCAGTCGAGTGCCGAATTTCAGCTCGCGCAGGCAACGACACAAAGTACAGAGAGCGGTTCCGCGTCGATCACGCTACCTCCATCGATAAGCGGCGCAATTGTATCCCAGACCTTTCAGTCGTCAGCCGGCGCGAGGATCACGCTGCCTACTGGCACACGGGTCGATAAAGTCATTGTATTCGAAGGCAACCTGTTCTTCGTGCAGCCAGACGGCTCAGTGGTCGTGATCCTTGATGGCGCCACGCAAGTTCCAACACTCCTCGTACAAGGTGCGGAGATTCCAGCCACCGCACTAGCCGAGACGCTTCAAGCCGCCGGCGAAAACCAGATTGCTGCAGGTCCAGAGGCGGCGGACAGCAGCGGCGGCAATTTTGCCGTTCCGCCAGGCCAGATCGGCCCTCCACTCGACCTCACCCCCCTCTTGCCACCGACCGCGCTAGCCTTTGCCATCGAGATCAATGATCCGATAGCCGGACTGGATGATGATGGAGAGGCAATTGAGCCGGTGCCGGTTATCGGCAATCCGGAAATGGTGGCTCTCGAAGAAGATGATCTGCCCGAAGGCAACGATGAGGATGGTTCTCGGCCGGAATTCCTCATGGGCATGGGTAGTCTTGACGTTCGATTTGGCTTGGATGGTCCAGGATCCATTCGCTTTAGCAGTGCAATTGAAGCTCCGGAAGGCCTCTCCTCAAACGGCCAGCCGATTGTCTACCAGCTGTTCAACAACAATACGCTCTTGGTAGGTTTCTCCGACGTGGATGGCGACGGTGTGTTCACCGGTGATTTGCCAAAGGAGATAGCGCAACAGCTGGAAGGCGAACAACTCCCACCATCGACGGGACCATCTCCAGATCTGCCCGTATTTGTCATAGAGATCAGTCAGGACTTCGGTGCCAATCCATCGGGCAAATACACTGTCTGGTTGCTCGACAACATTGATCATGGAACGCCATCAAAGGATGGCGAAGACGGCACTGTTGCCGGCCTTCCTGCAACGAGCAACCTCACCGAAGAAGAGTTTTCACAAGAATTCGCAGACCAGCTCAATGACGAGGAGTTGGCTTTCCTGAATTTCGCTTTCGTGGCCAGAGATGGCAATGGCTCAACTGCGTCGTCCGAATTCATGGTCAAGGTCCAGGACGACATTCCTGAGATCCATACCGAAAACAATATGAAGTGGGTGAGCCTCCACAAAGGTGTTCGGGTCGACGAGATCGGCCAGGGCGAATACCCAGCAGATGCGAGCGACCTGCTTTACAACATTACCAATCACGACAGCCTGCACATCAATATTTCGAATGCTGTCCAAAGCGCCGGCTATCAGAATTCACTCGGCTATTACTTCGCCGATGAAAATGGGAACCCGCTTTCGGGCAAAATCATCGATGATTTTGCCGGAGTTCCGAGGGGCGAAGATTTCTCAATCTGGATCAACTCTCAGGACATTCCAAGCGAAGCGAAACTGCTTGGCTTTTTCATTATCCCGGATGGGAATCGCGAGAACTGGCCGGACAGCCAGGGTGACGGCACGCCTGTCACATTCCAACTGAACGAAGGTCTTTGGGAGGCGCACTTCGTCGACCCATACGGTGAACCCGGTGAGAAAATCACCGGCAATGACAACTCTGCCAACATCTACTTCTCGGACCGGCGCCTCAATCCCGAAGGCCAGGATCACGAGATGATGGGCATGCGCGGCGACGATATCGATGGCCGCAAGGACTCGAATTGGGAAGACCTGCCGATCCCCAATGGCCGCTACGGCGAACCCGACTTTAATGACCTCCAGTTCGACATTTCGGTCAAAGCCAAGGTCTCGTTCTTATTGCAGGTCGATGAAGACGACATCAACAATTACGATCCATACTTCAAGTACTACGATCACGATGGCATCGAAGGCTCGATGGGCACATCGCCGAATGATGGCGCCTACCATGATGGCTCGTATACCGGTCATCCGATCAGCAATGACTATGGACCGGCAGTGGCGCACGGCGACCTGGGAATCTGGTGGGGTTCCGATGATGGTAACATGGAGCCATCACAACCAGGTCGTCCATCAAGAGACGATGACGGTACCGAATTCTTCACGGCTGGTGATGGCTCGATCAATGCCGCGGACGATACGATCAGCTTTGCTGGCAATGGTCATGATTTTGACCACCTGGAGAAGGTCGTCTACACCACAACCGCTCCGAGCGATCCGGGCACATACGCTGCCGGTCTGACACCTGGTGTCTATTACGTCATCAAGAATAACGATGGCACCATAAGCCTCGCGCAAACGCTATCTGCGGCACAGGCCGGCGAAGTCATTGACCTCACCGATGACACCGGTTCCGGTTTCCAATTCATTCACAAGGTTGGTGATCGCTCGCTGACCTTCGACCCGGCGCTCGATGGTGCGGAAGCAACCAGCCATGACGGTTTTGCACTCACCTCAAAGAGTGAGCAAGTTATCTATCAGCTCGTCGATGACGGCACCAAGCTGATTGCCTACGTTGACGGTGACGGTCACCACGGCTACGGCAAATACCGGGATAACGGCGACCACCCTGACGGTGAGTTCAATCCAAGTGATCACGCAGGCGACCGTCTGGTCTTCACCGTGGACCTTTCTGATCGCGATAACGGCGAAGTTTGGTTCAAGCTCTACGATCAGATCGACCATCCTGATCCAGGCGTTGGCGACATGGGCCAGGCCATTCAGGATTTGCTCTGGCTGAAGTTTGACTACATCGCGACAGACTCCGACGGCGACATGGTCATGGGCCAGTTCACCGTCGATGTGAAAGACGACGTGCCGAAACTCACCGGCAAAGACGTCTGGAAGGTCGTCGATGAGGACGACATCGACACTCATCTCTCTCACGGCAACAACGCCGATGATGGCGCCTACTACGACGGCTCCTACACCGGCAACCCATATGTCGAAAACGGCGACAATCCTTACTACAAGGAAGGTCCGGCCAACGTCAGCGGCACGGTCGCACATGTTGTGAAGTTCGGTGCCGATGAACCGGGCATGTTCACTTTGACCGGCAATGCCGCACGACAGTTCGATAAACTGGGTCTGTCATCCCAGGGCAAGGAACTGAGTTACGAAGTTCAGACTCAGAATCTGCCCTACGGCCAGGTCATTACGACTTTGGTCGCTTTCGTCGATCATCCGTCTTCCAACGACGGTGAATTCGGATCCGGCGACCGATTGGTGTTCACGTTCGCACTCAACAGCAAGAGTGGTGGTTTCACATTCAAACTGTTCGATCAGCTGGATCACGACAAGCCGTTTGATGATCGGGGTGACTATCCGCGGTACGGCGATGACTATCCGCACGCCGATCAAAACTTTGATCTGCAGGACAGCATCTACGGAGATGTCCGCGAGCTTGATTTCGGCTCAATCATCAAGGCATCGGATTTCGACGGCGACAGCATCACACTGGATGGCAAAGTCCACATCAAGGTCCGCGATGACATTCCGGAACTCGTTGATGGCGCCATGGTTATGGGCGTGGTCGAAGAAGAGCACGCCAACGTGCAAGGCGATGGCAATGAAGAGGGCAAGGACGGGCCGCCAAACCAGTTCCTGGATGATGATGTAAACGGCGATCCAAACATTACGACCCATCAGGCCGAGGGCTACCTCAACTCACTGGTAGATGTTGGCGCCGACGAACCGGCATCTTTCAAGCTCGTCAAGATTCCATCACAGTCGGCCATTGACTCGGGTCTGACTTCCAAAGGCCAGACGGTCTTCCTGGTATCGGACGGCGATGTCCTGACCGGCGTCGTCCAAGGCGGACGCGAAGTGTTCACCCTGGAAGTCCAAGGCAACGGCAAGTACATCTTCACGCTTAAGGATCAGCTTGATCATTCGCCAGGTCACGGCGAGATGACCCCGGCTGCCGAGAACCTGATCGTTATCGATTTCTCGCCCTTCGTTCGCGTCTCGGATTTCGATCATGACACGATCAAATTGGCGGGCGGCTCGTTCAAGATCAAGGTTATCGACGATGTACCGATCCAGCTCGACGGAATGTCGGTCGATCGAGTCGATGAAGACGACCTCAATACCTTCGTTTTAGATAATGCAGACGTCGAAGGCTCTCTCGGAACAGACGCAGCATCTAATCCATCTCCGAACGCACCTATGGCATCCGGTAGCCTCGCGAGCTTGGTGCGGGTCGGCGCCGACGAACCGGGTGCATTCTCGATTCGCCCATTCGACTCTCCGCGCCAGACGGACTTCACCTCGAAGGGTGATGCAATCTCCTACGTGGCAGGAGCAGCACCTGGCGTGGTCCTGCTTGTTGCCGACTTCGGCGGCTCAGATGAACGACAGATCGGCCAGTTCGAACTTGACGGTGCTGGCAATTGGAAGTTCACGCTGTTTGACCAGATCGATCACCCAGATCCAGGCGTTGGCAATCCGGGCGCGCCTGTAGAGGATGTCCTGACACTCGACTTCTCGCGCCTGATCAAATTCACAGACTTTGATGGCGACTCGATCATCCTGCGCGCAAACACGCTCAAGGTAGAAGTCAAAGACGACGTCCCCCTCGCCAAAGACGACATGGATGAAGCGGACGATACGATTATCGTTTCGGATGGCGATAACGGCACGATTCAGGTTGCCATCGGAAATGTTATCACCGGCGAAGGCACCACCGGCGGTCTCAATGGCCCTGGCTCTGACATGGTCGGCGCCGATGAACCCGGAACGATCACACGCATCTTCCTGGAGGATATGTCGGGACCAACAAACGTCCCGCAGGATGGCTCGTTCTCTGAGTGGCTGGAACTGGACCACGGACGGATTCGTTTCGACAAAGATGGCAACTATCAATACGAAGATCTGCCCATCGACCTGTCGGATACCATGTTCCACGCCTTCAGCTTCGGCAACGACAGCTATTTGAATGGCGACGGCACACTCGACATCGACAATTTGATGACTGACGCCGACGCGTCGGTATCCACAATCAACGATGCGGAATCGCAGTGGCTCGATAGCGATGCCCAAGGGGTGACATCTGCCGAGGAGAACAATTCCGTTCGCGACCGGGAGCTGGGCTTCCGCGTCAATCCCCCTGGCCCGACCAACAATGAAACTGGCACAGAGTCACTCGTTGTCGACCTCAAGCAGGTCGTAAAGTCGGCCGATGTTGGCATCAAGTTACTCTTCTCAGGCCGCTTCCGGGAAGACGAAGTCGGCAACTGGGAAGCATTCAACGCAGATGGCGAATCGGTCGGCAGCGGCAGCTTCTTCGGTGCACGCGACGGAATGAACGACCTGACCATCGCCCCAGGCGAAGGTTTTCAGTACATCGTCTTTACAGCGAGCCAGCAGTTCGCAGCTTCCGGTGATCGTGACGGTGACAATTCCGACTTTGCGATCGCTGACATCTCGGCGGTACCACTGCGTGATGACGATGATGTCGTCAAGTATCGCCTGACCGATTTCGATGGTGACTCATCTTTGGCGACTCTGACGCTCAAGGACGGCGAAGGCCCGGACGTCATCATTCCAGATCCAGAAAAGCCCGACGGCCCAGGCCTATCCAAACTCAACCTGACAGTTTACGAGGCGGCCCTCGATACAACCAAAGACCCTGATGACCTGGCTGCAGGCAATGTTACCGGAACCGACCCTGCGAGCCCCAACGAAACCAATACCGGAGCATTCAAGATTGCGGCCGGTTCGGATGATGTCGTCGCGCTTTCATTTGGCAACCTCGGCGCCATCAAGGTTGTCAATGCCGGCATGAACGAGATCACTGGCATTATCTGGGGAACAAATCCCGACGGTCAGCTGGTCGGCAAGCTTGGCGGCGAGACAGCCATTGTCATCGCCCTCGAAGATGACAGTGGCAATCCTCTCACTCTGCCGATTACCGCAAACACGATGCAAACGGTGACAGTGAAGGCAACGCTGACGGATGCCTTCCCACACTCGGAACCCGACAACGATCAGATTATGATCCAGGACCTCATGGTCATGGTCGTCGATGAAGATGGCGACATGGACATGGCCGAGGTCATGGTTACCGTCCACGACGATGTTCCCGAAGCAGCAGACGACATGGACATGGTCGTCGAAGGCGGCGACGGCAACGGCATGCTCAATATGACGACTGGCAACGTCATCACGGGTGTCGACAACGATCCTGATCCGAACAACGGCAGCCTGCTCGCAGACAACGTTGGAGCAGACAAGCCTGGAACGATCACACAGGTTGTGCACAACGGTGTCACCTACGACGTCAATCAGGAATTCGAAACCGAACTCGGCGGCAAGTTCACCATCGACGAGAACGGCAACTACAAGTACACGGCGCCTTCAAGCGCGCTGCACAAGAAGGTCACCATTGACGTTACCTTCGGCCGCGATGCCGCCGGATTCGACAACACGATGGGTTATGTTGTTCTGGACGACGCCGGGAATCCGACAGTCGGTCAGATCATGTTCGCCAGTTCGGATGACTCAAACTCCGGCGACTCCTTTACGACCATGATTACCGGTATCACGGAGAAGCAGATTGCCTTCTTCCTGATCCCGAACGGTCATTCCAATGGTAACAATGGCAATGAGCCAGGTTACATCAATGGCGCAGACGTCACCTTCGACATGAATGGCGGTCAGTGGGTAGCAGAACTGAATGGTGAGCCCCTTGGTGGCACAGGCGCGCCTGCCTATTTCTTCATACCGAAAGGCGATGCCACGACGCTCAATCCGGATAACATTGAACACGTCGAAGATCTCAATATCGGTTTTGGCTGGGAAGACTTGTTCAACGGCGGCGACCGGGACTTCAACGACTTCGAATTCGATTTCTCCCTAACGCATCAACTTCTCGACGTCGTCAACGAAGACTTCGTCTACACACTGCAAGATGACGATGGTGACACCGATACTGCGACGCTCACAATCGACGTCAAAGATACCGAACCCGTGGCGATTAACGATCAAGACATGGTCGTTGAGGGCACGACCAACGATGAGCCAAACACAGCCACAGGAAATGTGGTCTTTGGTGACGACATCGACGTTAATCCCGACGCAAACAATATGGACGGCAACGCCGACATCCTGAATGCGGATGGCTTCCATGCGATTTGCGAAATCGTGCACGATGGCGTGACCTACACGCTGGATCACGACGTTCTAACTGCAGATCCTTCCGACTCCCCGTTCACATTTGCTGATGGCAAATTGACAATAACAACGGCACTCGGTGGTCAGCTGGAAATCCAGATGACGGGAGCAGATGCGGGCGACTACACATACACAGCCCCTGATCAAGCAGCTCACATCTCAATCGAAGACGGAATCGCCATCGATGATCCCCAGCTTGGCTTCGGCCTAGGCACGGCTGCTCTTGAAGCACTCTTTGATGAGACAATGATCTCCGCTTTCAAAGCCAACGGCGATGCGGGGGAATTCTCGAGCAAAAATGTCAACTTTACGTTGGGTGGCATACAGTACAAGTACTCCGGTCTTGGCGTGAAGCGCGGCGGCGACAATGGCGAGCTTGACTTCCGCCCCAATGCCGGCAGCGAAAAAATTGTCGTCGACCTCAAGGGTGCGGAGACGACAGTTTATGTCGGCATCGGTGCACTGTTCGGCGGAGAAAACGCTGCGTTCGACAGGCCGTTCACCGAACAGCTGCGATGGGTCGCCAAGGACTCTGGCGGCAATGATGTTGGCACGGGCGTTGTCGATGGTGTGCCCGATGGTTTGGTACGTTTTGAGATTTCCGGCATCGGCGAGTTCCACTCCATCGAACTGACGGCTCTTGACGACGGTGCCGGCAACAATGGACGGAACTCCGACTTCCTCCTCCAGTTCGTGCACGGCGAACACCTCTCAGAACTCGACGAGGTGTTCAACTACACCATTGCTGACGGCGACTGGGACAAGTCTGAAGCAACTCTGACGGTTACTGTCAAAGACACCGAACCCACCGCCAATGATGACTTCAACAGCGTTCTCGAGGGCGAGAGCGTCATGGGCAACGTCGTAACCGGAGCGGGGCAGCCGACCGGTGCCGACATCGTCGGTGAAGACACAGATGGAGCAGCCATTTACAAGCTGAGCCACGGTGGACAGGTCTACACGCTCGCCAACACCGACAGCAGTGGCAAGCTAACCATCACAACCGAGTTAGGTGGCACTCTCGAAATCCAGATGACGGGTCCGGATTTCGGCAAATACACTTACACGGCACCACCGAACCATCCACATTCCCAGGATGCACTTACACTCGATCTGACGAACTCCAGCGTTCAGAGCACGGCAGGCGTCTGGATCAAAGCCTTCAACATTGACGGCTCGGATGGCATCTTGTCGTTCGACAGCAACTGGGGCATGGGTGTCAAAAACACCTCGGGCGAGTTCAATCCAGCGAACAATGGCAACAGCGCTGTTCCCAACCAGCTGAACCACGCACCCGATTACGACGATGGCGTTGGCGATCCAGGTAGCTCTGAGTCCATCGAGATTATGCTGCATGACGGTGCGTGTGGCTTTTCGTTCGAATACACTCGCGCCATTCAGGGCGAAGGCGGCGGCGGCAGCAATGGCGGCGAAATCGGCCGTTGGACAGCCTTCGACGAGGCCGGCAATGAAATAGGCACAGGCTTGTTCGGTCAACCGGAGACAGTTACGAGCGGCCGCGGTGTCGGCAACGTCACGGTCGATGAAGACGACCTAAGCGGCATCGTTTCGAAAGTTGTATTCACAGCCCTGCCGTACGCAGCTGGTGACACCAACCCCAACGATTCAAGTGACTATTTCATTCGCGAGTTCACCGCCACGCCACAAGTGCATGAATCCTTCGAGTACATGCTGACGGATGGTGACTGGGACGTCGACGCGGCGATCCTCAATATCAAAGTCACAGATGACATGCCGATCGTCATGCAGGGCGATTGCATTCACGTCTATGAAGGCGCAATTCCGAACATCGGTTCCGGCAACGATGTCACCAACGCCGGCTCCGGATTCGTGAATTGGGCCTCCGGTATGCTCGGCATCGATAGCTTCGGCGCCGACGGCTTCGGCGAGTTCACTTGGAACATTGCCACGATCGCCGACGCTGACGGCAATGCTCTAGAATCGATGGGCCAGGAGCTCACCTACACCCTGCACGACAATGGCGAGACAGTCATTGCGCGTATGGGCAACTGGAAGGTCTTTGAGCTCGAAGCTCACATCGATGAGAACGATGCAGACGCATCCTACTTCAAATTCACGCTCACCGATCCAGTCGATAACGAACAGGACTGGGACGGCCCGGGCCTGCCTGAAAAGGTGAACATCGACTTCACGCTGAAGGACGACGACGGCTCCACCAAGACAGGCCAGGTCATGGTCAAAATCCATGACGATGCGCCGACAGCGGAAGACGATATGGACATGACGCTGGAAGGCGGCATGACTCTCGGCAACGTCATCACCGGTGTTGATCCTGACGATATTGATCCAAGCATAGTCGAGCACAACCAGGGCGATCTGCAGGCGGACGAGGTGGGTGCCGACTATCTCCACCCGGCCATCACTCATGTCATGCATGACGGCGAGACCTATGAGGTTGGCCCTGATGGCTACGTCGAGTTTACGACTGATCTTGGCGGCACCTTCCGCATTGAGAAGGATGGCGACTACAAGTACACGGCACCGGACTCGCTCGATCACGGCGAATTCCATGTCACGACAGACAATATTCCAAGCTTCATCACGATTGCCGCTCTGAACGAAGACGGTAGCGACGGCTCTTGGTCGGTCGTCACCAATAGTCCAATCCCGGGACCCGGCTTTGGCGTCGACGGCAATGGCGATGACGAGATTGACATAGTCGATAACGCCGGCGCGAATGATCCGTCTGAAACGCTTATCTTCTCGTTAGCACCCGGCATGATGGTGCAGACGGCAATGGTGGATCTTGCCAAACTCTTCCCGAACGAGGGCGGAGTAGGCAATGAGCAGGGTCGATGGGAAGCTTACAACGATGGCGTTCTTGTGGGTGGCGCGACTTTCTCCGCGATTGCCTCATCAGGCGAGCGCTCCCTCAACATCGACATTCCTGGTGGGTTCGATGAACTGCGCTTTACCGCAACTAATGGTTCAGAAGATACCGATGGCGGCGACTCGAGTGACTACACCGTCCAGAGCATCTGGTTCGGCCGCCCGATGTACATCGAAGACTTCAAGTACACCCTTGAAGACGGCGACGGCAGCCACGACGACTCGGTTCTTTCAATCAAGGTCAAGGATGACAGCCCTACCATTCAAGTTGGCAATGTATTTGTTGATGAAGATGGCCTACCCGCTGGTGTTGGCGATATGGCTGCTGGTGATGCTGCGGCCACGATGGCTTCAGCGAGCGGTACAATTGCGATCAACTTTGGTGCCGATGGTCCGGATGCCACATCCGAACTCGTCATAACACTCGACTCTGTCGACACGGCTGATCCGGCTCTCGGCCCGATTGTACTGACCAGTGACGGCTTCCCTGTCGCGACCGCCTGGAACGATGCCACAAACACTCTGACAGGCACCGCCAACGGCTCAAGCGTCTTCACCCTCGTCGTGAATGGTGATGGCACCTACGACTTCTCACTGCTGCAGAACCTTGATCATCCTTCGACGGATTCTGACGGCAATAACGACGGCAACCCGCAGTCCGGTTACGAAGACGATCTGGTCCTCAACTTCACCGCAATGGTAACCGACGCCGACGGCAGCATGGATAGTGACAGCTTCACAGTCACTGTGGACGACGACATGCCGGTTGTCGGCGAACCGGAGGCCATCTCCGTCAGTGAAGCCGGGGTTCTTTCCACGGCAGCTGCAGACACGACATACAATGTCGTACTGGATGGTGAGAGCTACACCCTGTTCATTCCTGAAGGTGCGTCTCAGTTCCTGGTATCCGGAGGCAGCCTCGTCGGGCAGCAGCCTCTGACATTGACCCTTTTGGCAGACATCGCAGGTGCGACCAACATCCAGAGCACCGGTAATTTCTCGAAGGACGATCCTAATCCGTTCATCAATGCGCAAGCCAACTTGATCGTTTCCGTTGGCGGGACGGACACCGGCGGCAACTACAAGTTCGTCTTCGACAACGCGTCAAAAGCGAATGACTTTGCAGCACTTGCGCAGATGGCCGAAGACGATGGCCTGTTGAACGAACTGTTCCAGGACTTTGGCCGTGTCAGTGCAACCGGTAACCTCGACATCGACTGGGGAGCAGACGACACCGATACCTTCACCAATGGCTTCAATCAGGATGATGTCAGCGGCACACCAGGTGATCGGTCTGTCGTGTTTACCGATACGGCAACGCCAAGCAACAATGTTGTTGACGGTAACGGCATACCGCTCGCACTAAGTGCCGATGGTCAGCCGCTCAGCTACAGCCTCAACTCCGACGCAACAATCCTGACGGCCAGCGCCAACGGGCAGAGAGTCTTCCAGGTGCAACTGGAAGATGATGGCTCTGGTGAATACCGTTTCATCCAGGAGATCGCTTTGGATCATCCGGCTGCCGGCCCGGATACCATTGCCATTGGATTTACGTTCAAGGCTACCGACAGCGACGGTGATATGGCGTTTGCCACGTTCACAGTCACCGTCAATGATGACGTCCCCAGCCTCCAGGTTGGCAACGTTGTGGTCGACGAGGACGGTCTGCCTGCCGGCGTAGGCGACATGGCCTCTGGCGATGCACCTGCGACATCGGCCTCAGCAACCGGCACGATTGCCATCGACTTCGGTGCTGACGGTCCGGATGGCACGTCGGAACTGGTTGTCACACTCAACTCGATTGAAACAGCCGATCCGGCCCTTGGTCCGCTAGCCTTGACCAGTGATGGCTTCCCTATCGCGACGGCCTGGAGCGATGCCACAAACACTCTGACGGGCACTGCCAACGGCTCAAGCGTCTTCACCCTCGTCGTAAACGGTGACGGTACTTATGACTTCACGCTGCTCCGGAACCTCGATCATCCATCGACGGATTCTGATGGCAATAACGACGGCAACCCACAGTCTGGTTTTGAGGACGACCTTGTTCTCAATCTGACTGCCACTGTGAAGGATGGCGATGGCGACACCGCAAGCGCTGATTTCACGATCACAATCGATGATGACATTCCAGTTATCGGCGCGCCCGAATCCATCACGACCAGCGACGCGGGCCTGCTCTCCACGGCAGCTCAAGACACGACATACAATGTCGTTCTGGACGGTGAGAGTTACACGCTGTTCATCGCTGAAGGCGCGTCACAGTTTATCGTTTCGGGTGGCGACTTGGTCGGCGAGCAACCACTGACACTCAATCTTTTGGCAGACATCGCCGGTGCCACTGGCGTGAGCACAGGCAACTTCAGCGCTGACGATCCAAGCCCTAATATTACGGTTGTCGGAAGCGGACTTGTGACCCGACTGAGCGGCAATGGCACCGGCGGACAGTATCGCTTCACGTTCGACGATCCGGCAAATGCTACGAACTTCGACCTGTTCTTGGAACAAGTCAAAGTAGATGGTCTGCTGAACGAATTGTTCCAGGACTTCGCCCGCGCCAGCCAGACCGGCGAACTCAACATCGATTGGGGTGCGGACAACGCGGATACCTTCACCAACAACTTCGACCAGGACACCGCATCAGGCACACCTGGCGATCGTTCGGTGACGTTTGCCGACACTACGACTCCGGGCAACAACATTCTCGACAACAGCGGCAGTCCTTTAGCCTTATCGTCAGGTGGCGATCCGATCGTCTATAGCCTCAACTCGGACGCTACCATTCTGACAGCCAGTGCTGGGGGACAGAGGGTCTTCCAGGTTCAGCTAGAAGATGACGGCACTGGCCAGTATCGCTTCACCCAAGAAGGCGTACTGGATCACCCCAACTCCGGCGCAGACTCGCTGGATCTGAACTTCGCCTTCAAAGCCACTGATAGCGATGGCGACATGGCGTTGCACACGTTCAAGGTGACCGTCGATGATGACGTCCCTTACGTTAACGTCAGAACAACTGGAGAGACGTTAGCCACACTCAATCTCGATGAGACCACTGATACGCCAGATCGTGCGGCCATGGGCGAGACGACTGACAACAACAGTCTTGTCGATCAACCTTCGGCAACAACAGGCATTGGCAGCCTGACAACGGTCGCCGGCGCTCTGGCCGGATTGTTTGATGTCTCATCTATGAATGCAGGTGCAGACGGCGAGGCATCCTCGTCAATCCAATTCTCATTGACCTTGGCAGATAATACCGGCACGCCGCAAGCAAGCCTGCTGAGCAACCTCAGCGTCACGGATCCGACGGACGCTTATGCGGACGACCAGATTTATCTGTTCCTGCAAAGTGGCGATATCAATGGCCGTGTCGGCAACGATGCGGGCGGCGACATCGCGTTCACGCTGAGCCTGTCAGCTGACACTGATCTGGCCAACGCCGCTCTTACGGTGGAGCAGTTCCTGGCCATTGAGCACGGCGACACGTCCCTGCACGATGAGGAGGCAGTGTTCTCCAGTGATGTCCAAATCGGCGTTGAGCTTGCCAAGAGCATCACGGACAACGATGGCGATTCCGCTTCGGACTCGGAGTCCGTCAACATTACTGGCTCAATCGCCTTCGACGATGATGGTCCGAAGATCATCGGCGACATGGTGATGGAGTCTGTCGACGAGGCGGAGTTGCCGACTGGTGATGCATCGTTGGCAGCGATAAAGCTCGTAGGCGCCAAAGTAGCCGTATTCGATAACGGATCGTTCGTCGATACTAATGGCACGAATTCAGGAAATGAGTCGGACACGATCCAGGCTTCAATCTCCAGTCTTGGTCACACTGTTTCGGCCTTCATCGATATCACTGAGTCAGGATTCGCCACCGCGTTGGCCGGTCAGGATGTTTTGGTGATCCCGGAACAAGAAAGGGGCGTCATTGGACCTGCTCTTAGCCCTGGCGCGATTGACACGATCAGGGAGTTTGTCGCCGATGGTGGTAGTCTTGTAATTGCTGGTAGATTTGGTGCCGACTCCAATTTCCTCAATACTGTATTTGGATTTTCGACAAGCTCCTCTTCTGTTAGTTCGTCGTCGCTGACCGGTGATGCTTCAGGAACACAATTCTCGGACGATAGTTCTTCGATCCCCTCCCATAGTGCGACGCAAGCGATCACAACGTCTAGCCTGCCAATCGGAAGCTTGAATATTTACGGCGATGCCAGTTCTTCTACTGTTGCAGTCATGCCGTTTGGACAAGGTCAAGTTACCTTTGTGGGTTGGGATTGGTTCAATGCCGCGCCTCTCGGAATACGAGACTCTGGATGGCTACAAGTACTCGACAGCGCCATCAGTAAAACCAGCATTACCACTATCGAAATCTCCGCCACTCTTGACCTCTCAGGCCGCGTCGACTTCGGCACTGACGGGTTCGGCGGCTTTGCTCTGAAAGACCCGACAGCCGATGGTACTGCCACGCCACAGGTGACCGGCGTCCTTGGAGATCCGCCGGCAACAGTCAATCTAACGTCAGACGGCGTGCCGGTCCTCTACACTGGCTATGACGTTGCGCCTGATGGCACGACAACCCTCACAGCCACCGCCGGTGGTGAGGTTGTCTTCACAGTCGAAGTCACCAAGGCCGGCGCGGTGACCTACACCCAGTTCGAGCAGATCAATCAGGCTGGCCAGGATGGCAACCCGCTCAAGATCGACATTGGCTACAACGCCTTTGACGGCGACGGTGACAGCGTCATGGATGCCTTCCAGATCAAGGTGATCGGCGACGACATCGTCACGATCACGGATCTCACGGCAGAAGCTGACGGCGGTGATGCTGTCGTCGATGAAGATGGCCTACCGACACGCACGGGCGAACCCGCAGGCTCGGCCGGTCCCGACATGTCAAAGACCATGGACACCGAGACGTTCACCATCGATGCACCGGACGGCGTCGGTACGTTGACGATCGGCGGCACAACTTTGATCTCCGGTGGTGTCTTCACACCGGCCATGATCACGACCTTGGCCGGCAACACGCTCGACATTCTGAGTTTCGACGCGGGCAGTGGCGTTGTCACTTACAAGTATACGCTGAACGACAATCAGCCCCATCCTAATGCCGGTGGCGAGAACGATCTGTTCGAGAACATTGCTATTTTCGTTCAAGACACCGACGACGATACGGCGTCGGCAACGCTGTCAATCCGCATTATCGATGATGTTCCTTCGATCACGATGACCATCATTAGCGGCGCCATGATTGTCGTCGACGAAACTGATGGTGAGACGGCAACTGGCGAAGTTGATCCAGTTGGCGGAAACCTGGGCGCAACAACAATCTCAGCGGCGAATCTGTTTAGCCAAACGGTTGTGCCTGGTGCTGATGATGTCGGCGCAGCAACCTACTCCCTCTCAATTTCAAGCGAGAACGCAGCAACCGGGCTGGTTGATACAGCCTCCGGCCAGGCAGTCGTCCTAGTCACAGACGGTCCAGTCATCGAAGGCCGGACAGCCGGCGACGGCGATGTTGTATTCGAAATCTCTGTCTCTGCCTCAGGCGACGTGACCGTGACGCAGCTGCGCGCGGTTGAACATGACAATCCTGGTGATTTCGACGAAAGCGGCAGCCCTGAGATGCTGACGGCTGCGGCAGAAACGCTGCTGCTGACAGGCTTGGTGGTCGATGGCGACGGTGATGTCGCCATGGATTTCATCGATCTCAGCTCCGGCGTCATCAAGTTTGAGGATGACGGTCCGACACTGACGGTGACGGGCAATCAGGATCTCGCCAACACGGCCCTGGCAACCGAAGTCGACGAGACTCTGGATGCCTCCGGTGACCGCTACAATGCGGCCATCTCCGAAGTCGAAGATGCTGGTGGCAACGCCAACACCGATGATACGGGTACCGGTCTCGGTCAGGTTACGACAGCCGTCACGAACGGCATCGTCGCCGGGCTGTTTACAATTGGCGGCAGCCACGGCGCCGATGGCCAGGGTGCGCCTGATAGCGGCAACCTCACATTCGCATTCTCCGGCGGCGGCTCAGGTCCGTTAACGACCAATCTGTCTGCGACCGATGGCGGCGCCATCAGCCTGACATTGGAAAGCGGCGATCTGGTTGGCCGTGACACAAGCAATCAAATCGTCTTCACGGTCGAAATCGTCGGCCCGGCTGGCAATGAACAATTGCTTACGACACTGTTCGAAGCCATCGATCATGGTAGTGACGGCAATGCCTTCGACAGCGAACTATCGCTTCAGACGACAGGTAGCGACATCGTTCAACTGCAGTACGAGGTCACTCGTACAGATGGTGACAATGACAGCATCACCGTTGCCGATCAGATCGATCTGATCTCGTCATCGACTTCGCTGTTCTTATTCGATGATGATGGCCCGAAGCTCGTGGCCAATGCAATGGTGATGGACACCGTCGAGGAAGAGCAGGCAGAAGTTCAAGGCGACGGCAACGAGGACGAAACCGCGACCCCCGACGATGACGGTGACAATGGCGGCAACTTCGACGTCACGGATCATATTGCAGCGGGCAACTTGAACAGTCTTGTTGATTTCGGTTCCGATGGAGCAGGCACCGGTGGTGGCTTCGCCCTCAGTGCGGCAACAACTGCCGAAGCCATTGCGCTCGTCCAAGCACTTAATCTGACATCAAATCAGGTGAGCGTAGACGATGCGGTTCTGTCAGGCTCGACCATCACGGCACGGACGAGCGGCGCCGACGCGCGTGATATCTTCTCAATCGATGTCGCAGCCAACGGCACTTACACATTCACGCTGCTCGACCAGATCGATCATCATGCGATCAATGCCGCTGACAACATCGAGGACACCGACTCGATCGACCTCTCATCGTTTGTCACCGCAATTGACGGTGATGGCGATAGCATCGGGTTGGGCGACGACTCCTTCCTGGTCAAAGTGGTTGACGACATCCCTGTCGTCGGTGCCACGGAAATGCAGGTGTTGGATGAGGCGGACTTCGCACCGGTCATCGTCGGACCAGATGCAACACCACAGCCGATTGCCGGTGAGTTTCGGGTAAACACCGAGACGAATAATGATCAGTATTATCCTGGCGTGACCGCACTGAAAGACGGCGGGTTTGTCGTCTCCTGGTGGTCTTACAACAATCAGGGTGGAAATGGCTGGGACATCTACATACAGCGCTATGACAATGATGGTACCGCACAGGGCGTTGAGACGCGGGTGAATTCCTTCTTGTCTGGCGATCAACGTTTCCCAACCATTACTGCGCTCGACGATGGCGGCTTCGTAGTACTCTGGCAGTCACCCAATCAACCGGGAGGCAGCGGTTGGGATATTTACGGTCAGCGTTATGACAGCAACGGTATTGCTCAGGGGGGCGAGTTCCGTGTCAATTCATATATTAACAGCACGCAGGAAGTGCCTGCGGCAACTGGGCTTGAAGACGGTGGATTCATTGTCACGTGGAGCAGTTACAGCCAAACCGGCAGTTGGGATGTCTACGGACAACGATACAATGAGAACGGAGGAACCCAAGGCGGCGAATTCCGCATTAACTCAACAACAGGAAACACCCAGA
Organism: Hyphomicrobiaceae bacterium; assembly: GCA_965247245.1. Lineage (GTDB taxonomy): Bacteria > Pseudomonadota > Alphaproteobacteria > Rhizobiales > Hyphomicrobiaceae > Tectiglobus. The sequence goes on from CBDFGV010000003.1 coordinate 2,289,184, forward strand.
TCCGCGTCTCAGTAAGTGGACTAGAGGATGGTGGTTTTGTCGCTGCGTGGATGGGTTACAATCAAGCAGGCGGACAGCACTATGATGTCTATTTCCAGAAATACAACGCTAACGGAATAGCGCAAGGCAGCGAGACACGCGCCAACACAACTGTCCAAGACTACCAGTACAACCCATCCATTTCAGGTTTGAGCGATGGTGGTTTTGTTGTGACATGGATGGGCTGGAACCAGGCAGGCGGAAACAGTTGGGACGTCTTCGGTCGCGTCTATGATGCTGACGGCAACGCTATAGGCAGCGAATTCAGAGCAAACTCCCACATCAGCTCGCAACAGGAGCAACCATCTGTTGCGGCGCTGGACGACGGCGGATTCATTGTCACTTGGAACTCCTATCAGCAGGACGGCAATAGTTGGGAGCAGTACGGTCAACGCTTTGACGCAAATGGTCTCCCAGTCGGAAGTGAATTCCGCATCAATGAGACTGTGAGCGGACACCAATACAACGACGGGTGGACCGGTAGTGAGCTGGTCGCACAACTCTCATCTGGTGACCTCGTTACAGTTTGGCGAGGCGAACCATATGTCAGTGGCACGGAAGTTTACGCGCGCCTCTTCTCCGTGCCAACGACGTTTGCACCACTCGTCGCCACCGGCACTCTTGACTTCAACTATGGTGCCGATGAGCAGGGCATGGTGGTCATGCTCACCAACGTAGCGGGGCTCACGGATCAGTCGCTGACAACAGGCGGCATCGATCTTGAGTATGTCGTCACCGGCGATGCGACCGACGGATATGTGCTGACAGCCACGGCTGGGCCTGGCGGCATCACAGTCTTCACGCTCGAACTGGATACCGACGGCAACTACACCTTCACCCTGTTCAAGCAGATTGACCATCCGGGTGGCGGCGACGATGTGCTGCCGGTCGACCTATCATCGATGGTTGCCATCATCGACGCCGATGGTGACACGGTATTCCTGCCGACCGGCCACTTCTCCATGAAGATCACGGACGACGTGCCGGTTGCTGTCAACGATACAGATGCAATCACCACGCTCGCCGAGAAAGTCGTGCAAGGCAACGTCATCGCCGGCACATCCGAGAACGGCACCGGCCAGGCCGACGACTTCGGCAATGACGGTCCGGATAGCGGCGGCGGTGTTGTCGGTGTCGAAGCCGGTGCCACCGGTGTGGCAGCGATGACCGGAGTCGGCGCGACGATCACCGGCCTCTATGGTGATCTCGTCCTCACGGCCAGCGGTGACTATAGCTACACCCTGACGGCAAACTCCATCCCGCCAGGCGCGGTGGATAGCTTCACCTACACCATCGCTGATGCCGATGGTGACACCAGCTTCGCGATACTGATAGTCGACGTGCCTCAGATCAACGGCTTGGTGGTTGGTGAGAATGTCAGCGATGTCGGTCCGGATACCAACACACCGGATCACTTCATCGACACTGTCAATCCAGGCGCCGGTGGTGATATCAACGGTGGTCTCGGCGAAGATCTGCTGATCGGTGACGTAGGTGGTGGTTCGACCATTCCGACCAACGCCAACATCATCCTGCTTCTGGATGTATCGGGCAGCATGAGCAGCCAAATTGCTTTCGATCATGACAATGATCCGGGCACACCAAACCAGTTCATCCCACGCCTAGAGGCGATGAAGTTAGCAGTCAACGGCCTGCTCGACGAGCTGGCCACCTCGCCAGGTGCCGAAAACGTGCGCGTGCATATGGTGGCCTTCTCAACAGGAAGAACCCTGGTGGGTAGCGGCACCTATGATGTACGAACTGCTGGTGCAGAACAAACAGCAACACTAAATGCTGCCACTGCTGCCGTAACTGCTCTGACACAAGGAGGCTGGACAAACTACGAGTCAGCACTCCAGGGCGGCATCGACTGGGTGAACGCGGGTGGTCCAAACGGTCCTCTGACCACTGGCAACGTTGTCAACCAGACGTTCTTCCTATCGGATGGAGAACCAACTGCATTTATCAATGGCAACAATACCGTTGGCCCCGTCACGACCGGCTCAGGAGCACCCGCTCCGCTTGCGCTTGATCACGCACAGGGTGAAGTTGGTACGACAGACAACGTCGATGAAATAGCGGTACTCGAATCGATCTTTGGCCCGACGGAGGCAATTGGGATAGCCCTTTCGAACCCGAACTCCATCGACAATCTCGACGAGGTGGAAGACGAACCGCGCAGCTCAGATGCATCGGATAACATTTCCAGCGCTAACGAGCTCATTGCGGTGTTGTCCGAACTTAATCCGATCAAGGATCTCCAGGCTGTCGGCGATGACAACATCAACGGTAGCGGCGGCAATGATCTGATCTTCGGTGATGCACCATTCACCGATGATCTAGCCGCAGCAGAAGGCCTGACCGGCCTTGACGAAGGTGCCGGTTGGGATGTCTTCACCGCGCTTGAGGCTGGTGGTGGCAATGGTACTCAGGATCCATCGGGTGGCGGAGCCGGCGCCTGGACCAGAGGAGATACCATTGAGTACATTCTTAACAATGCCAGTGATCTGGCACGAGAGTCTCTCGATAGCAGCGGCAATCCTCGAGCCGGCGGCAACGACATCATCAATGGCGGAGCCGGTGACGATACCATCTTTGGTATGGAAGGTAACGACACGATCATGGGCGGCAGCGGCAATGACTCCCAGTACGGTGGCAGCGGCGCAGACACCTTCGTCATTGACGAACTCAACGTTAACGATCTGATCGCCGATTATGAAAGTGGCGATTTCATCGACCTGACGGCGTTGTTCGACTTGCCTTCAAGCGGCGGCGCTCCTGATACGGCGAACATTGGCGACTACGTCAACTATGCCCCGGGAAGCGGCATACTCTCGGTCGATGCCAGTGGCTCCGGTACATTTGGCAGCGGTGAGGAAGCCGTAACGGTTGACACTTCAGGTGGATCAGCACCAGCCAGCGTGACCATCATCGTCGATGATGGTGCCGGCAACAACGCATCCCTCGTGGTCTAATAGATCACCACGCGCAATGAGTGAGCGCGCCGGTTGATACCGGCGCGTTTCGTTTTTGCATCGAGCGAACTGGAAATTCTGCCTCAGAGCTTCGAGTGACGTGCGCAGCACCTAACTCTGGTCATCCATAGTATAGTCCAGCACCTTAACAGCACCCTCTGGCGTTCTCGTACGAACTTTGGCTCTCGGGCCGAGGTCGTTCCCCTGGATGACGCGATCGATCAAGGCGCGCACTACTCGTGCCTCACCAACGGTTGCAACAATCCATAGAACCGAACCGCAGTTCCAGTCTGACTGAGACAAGCGTATTGGCTTGTTCAACTCGGTCGACAGGCGATGATCAATCTCTTCAGAAACGCGCGCCCAAATAACGGTGCCAATAGGAACTGGCGTGTCACTTCCCGCAACCGGCGCCTTTGCGATGGAAATTTGACCAAGCCGCAGCGGCGGGAGAACCAGCCATTCAAGATCCTGCAGCGCCGCCCGTTGGTATGTTGGCGACTTAAGAAGAAGCGAAACAATTTCACCGAACTGGTTGTACCGAATAGCGACCGGGACCGGTGACGGCACTGTTTGTGTCTCTGCAGAAGAAGGCTGAAGTGGCTCCATGGAATGCGCAGCAGGATGTAATGGCTCTTCGGTTGGTCTCAACTCATCAAGATCAACCAACTGCTCAATAGCGAGTGCGTTCTGCTCCAAATCAGGCACGACAGGCGGCGGGGTAAGTTCATGCGCCACCTGTTCCAACGGCGGCGGGACAGCGGTTCCATCGGCTTGTTCCTTGATAAGTGGGACTTCCGCTGGAGTGTCCTTAGGCTCATTCTTTTTGCGAGACCAAAACATTGCTCACGACTCGATATAAGTTAAGTAAGAAAAAGTAATTGCTCCGAAACATTAGAGTCTCGAGGGCAAGAGTTCTACGACTTCCCCCTGAGATTTTGTGTTTTATCGAAACACGTCCGTGTCCTGCAACAATTCATGCGCCTACTGATTTGAACCGCAGCCACTCCGTTGATAGCAAGGCCAACTAAGACCGGATATATGCCTCCACTTTGATCAGATGGCGACGCGCGCACAAGCTGTTGCTTCAGAGCATCGTTGCGTCTCTGGAAACCAGGATTTCCTGTATTTTCGGTGCCTATTCGTTGATATTGGCAACCGGTAATGACATTAATTGAGCAGAAATTGTATTTGGTTTGTTCTGGTGCAAGCTAGGGACGTTTGATTATGCGTATCGTTATTGCCCTATTCGCGTTGGTTTTCATGTCGGGTTCAGCCCTGGCGCACGGCTATTGCTACCGTGTCGAAAGCGCTGAAAAGATCCTGAGCCTGGGGACGCTGTCCGATATGCGTCATGAAGTTGAGCGACGCTACGATCACGCGCTGGATGTCGCCATGTCACGCCGTGCAGAGCACTCCACATCGCCGCTATTCACTTGGGCGAAGGAAGCAAAGGCGAGCTGCGCGGTGGCGCTTGGCTTCATGAAGCGTTGGAAACTGGAGCGCCCCGAGGTGAACGAAGAAGCCATTCAGCGCTGCGAGTGCTTCCATAAACGCATGACCGCGCACGGTGGCTGATCGCCAGTCTTTCCTATCCAGTCTTCCCTATATCGGACAATAACATTTTAGGCCGTTTCGGGTGAAGCCGTGCTGACGTGCTTCAACGCATCCTGTATGGTTCGCTTCTGAGCAGCAGGTTACTCCCGAACGGCCATTGAAGATGCAACAGCGAATTTCACCAGACGACCTGGATTACGTGCAAGACGCGCGCGTGGTCGTGCGAGACCGGGCGGCCAGACGATCAACGCTTTTTCTATTCACCAGCATAGCGTTCCTGGTGGTGGCTGTGATCTGGGCCGACTTCGCCGAGCTGGAAGAAGTCACGCGCGGTGAAGGTCGCGTCATACCGTCGAGCAAAACCCAGCTGATCCAGAGCCTTGAAGGGGGCATCATCAAGTCCCTACTTGTTCGAGAAGGCGACCGCGTCTCCAAAGGCCAGGTGTTGGGTCGGATTGACGACACAAGCTTCTCCTCGAACCTCGGTGAGTTGCATGCAAAAGAAGTCGGATTGGCTGCCAAAGTGGCCCGCCTTCGATTTGAGGTTTCTGGAGACAAAACCGGTCAGATCAAGTTTTCCCAATCGTTAGTCGACCGGGCACCGAAAGTCGTCGAGAGCGAAAAGCAACTGCACGAGTTACGCACTGCTAACCTCGCAAACCAAATTGGTATTCTGAAAGAGCGGCTGCAGGAGAAAAAGCAGGAACTCGCCGAGCTTAAAGAAAACCAAATCAGGTTTGCGGACGGCCGAAAGATTGCACAGAAGGAATACGATCTTAAAGAACCTCTAGCGCGACAAGGCATTGTTGCAAAAACCGACGTGCTGCGCCTTGAACGAGAGCTATCCGACCTGAAGGGACAACTCGCTGCGACCAACAAAGCCATTCCCCGTGTCGAAGCCTCGGTCAGAGCAGCTGAGCGTTCCATAGACGAACAGACGTTAAACTTCCGGCAAGGCGCACAAGCCGAGCTTTCGACCGTTTTGGCGGAACTCTCAATCGTCGAACAGTCTCTCAAAGGTGCTACTGACAAGGTCGTTCGCGCCGAGATGCGCTCTCCCGTTGATGGGATTGTCAATAAGATCCACGTCAATACTGTCGGTGGTGTCGTGCGCATGGGCGAACCGATTATGGAAATCACCCCAATCGACGAAAGCCTGTTTGTCGAAATACGGATTGATCCAAAGGACGTTGCATTCGTGGGCCCTGGTCAGCCGGCAACGGTCAAACTCACCGCATATGACTTCACAATTTATGGCAGCCTAGATGGTAAAGTAGAGGTTATCTCGTCCGACAGCATTTTAGATAAATCCACAAACACGAGCTACTATTTGGTCACTATAAAAACGAGTAGCACGTCGCTCCGCAGCAAAAATAAAGAACTTCCGATTATCCCTGGAATGGTCGCAACCGCCGATATCATTACGGGGAAGAAAAGTGTTTTGGAGTATCTTCTCAAGCCGATTATCAAGGCACGTCACGAAGCCCTCCGCGAGCGCTGAGTGGCGAACACGAGACGTTGCTTCCGCTGAACATTATATTGCCACCGGCAACACGTTCACATTCTGCACAGGCCTCATAGCACTGGTTGCCAGCACAGCGATCCTCCATATGCCCGCACAGGCCGGCATCGAACAACAAGTCTGGCCAGCAAAAACACAATCAACCGAAAGTCCTGCTCCCGCCCAGCATCAAGGTCCGAAGCTCGGGATGTTCGGATCCATGGAGTTGCAGGCAGCCGGTCTCCCGGATCAGAAAAAGTGGAAGGAATTGAGCGAACGGCTGGCCAAAGAACAACGCCAGCTGGAGCAATGCGAAATGAATTCAAACGGTTGTTCGCATACAGTGAACAACTGGATCTCGGCCCTGGAACGCTATCGATTGCTGTCGCCGGTCGCGAAATTGCAGGCTGTCAACAGCTACGCCCATCGCGTGGCCGACTACACGACTGATTCGGCCAACTACCGCTCGCACGACTATTGGGCAACGCCCAGCGAATTCCTGCGAGGCGTTGGCGACTGCGAGGACTTTGCAATCTTCAAGTATGAAAGCTTGTTGCGTCTCGGCTTCCCGCAGGAAGATGTGCGGCTGGTCATCGTCAAGGACGACAACAGAAAACTCTTTCATGCCGTCGTTGCCGTCCAAATCTCGGGCCGCACTTACATAATGGATAGCCTGCACAATCAAGTTGTGACTGACGATCATATGTTTAAGTATCGCCCGGTCAGGTCCTATAGCGGCAATAAAAGTTATATGCACATTGTAACCGATGCATTTCAAATCCAGTATCTGGCCGAGATTGCCAGCCGCCAGAAAATCCCAGCTATTCGATTCCCTGACACCGAAACAAAAGTGCCTGCTTCGATCAAACAAAGCATGCTCTACAAGTGCCATGGCTGTGAAATGCTGCGGCGGGCCGCCTGGGGATCATTGACGTTCAGCTGAGGCGGACAGCACTGCCGGCGCCGCGGTGACACCGCAAGCGCCGGCAATTGTCCTAGAATATCTTTCGCAGAAAACCCTTGAGACCGCGCTTCTTGACCGTCTTCGTTCGTTGGATGGTCAGGATGTTACCCTTACATGCCGACACCGTCAGATCGTAGCGGTCTTTGCGCGAGTTGTGGGCAATCACATAGAACTTCTTGCGACCGCTTCGCTTCAATGTGTGAACATGGAGATCCGCACGGCGCAGCTTCCTGGAAATCTCTTTTCGGCTGAGGCAGTAATCACCGTAGTCGGCACGTCGGCGTCTGCGCGGACGATAGTCCTCACGGTAGTCGCGATAGTTATCGCGGCGTCGTGCGTCACGCCATCTCTTATAACGTCGACGTTCTCCAGGCGCGTAGAGAGATCGCTCTCTTTGCAACTCATATCGTCGATCACCATCCCAGTGTCTTTGATACTGCTGTGCTTGCGCGCTTGAGGCCACACCGGAAACGATAGCCAGAACTGACAACGCTAAAATTGACGAACGCATGTTCATTCCTCCTCCACCCGTTGATGAAACGAATGTGGCAAATCCACGTTGAATTCGCGGCGAACGAGCCGTTCATATGACGTTCATCTTCACAAGCCCCTGTCAGCGTTGGGTTTCCTGCCACGTCGTGCTCACCCACGGTTCTGCATTATCGGCGGGTAGCGGTTGCCGACCCAAGAGGTGATCAGACACCTTCTCACCGACCATGATGGATGGTGCATTGAGATTGCCGTTGGTGATGCGTGGAAAAACTGAGCTGTCCGCAACACGCAACGCATCGACACCGATGACACGCGCTTCGCTATCGACAACGGCTCCCGGATCGTCGCTGCGACCCATACGAACCGTGCCGCAAGGATGATAGGCACTCTCAACGTTGTCACGAATGAAACCATCAAGAGCATCATCCGTAGTCACATCCGGACCCGGCTGGATCTCATGTTTGACATACGGCTGAAACGCCGCCTGGGCAAAAATCTCCCGTGTGAGCCGGATGCACGTCCGGAAGTCCACCCAATCCTGGTCGTGCGACATGTAGTTGAACAAGATCTTCGGCGCATCATGGGGGTCGGCGGAACGCAACGTCACTTCACCGCGCGACGGGCTGCGCATCGGACCGACATGAGCCTGGAATCCATGCCCCTCAGCGGCTGTCGCCCCATCATAGCGGACGGCCAACGGGAGGAAGTGATACTGGATGTCCGGATACGGCACGCCCGGTGCACTACGAATAAAACCAGCGCTTTCGAACTGATTGGTTGCCCCCGGCCCCGTCTTCGTCAGGAGCCAGCGGGCGCCGACATAAGCCTTCCCGAGAAGGTTCCAATACTTGAACAATGTAACCGGCTGCGACGCCGCCATCTGAATGTAAAGCTCCAGATGATCCTGCAAGTTCTGGCCAACCCCTGACCGGTCAGCGACAACGGAGATGCCATGCTCAAACAGATGTTGCCCCGGGCCAATACCTGACAGCATCAGCAGCTTTGGAGAATTGATCGATGATGCGGCCAGGATGACTTCACGCTCTGCATGCACAGTTTCAACCGCACCACCGCGTTCAACTTCAACGCCAATGGCGCGGCCATCCTCGATCACGACACGGCGAGCGAACGCTCTGACCAAACCGCAATTCTCTCGCCGTAAGGCTGGCCGGAGATAGGCATTGGCAGCAGACCATCGCCGCCCCTTCCAGACCGTCATATCAAACGGACCAAAACCCTCCTGGCGATGGCCGTTGTAATCATCCGTGACGCCATAGCCGGCCTGTCGCCCCGCTTCGACAAACGCCTGCACCAGAGGATTGTCGCGCTTACCGCGCGTCACATGCAAAGGCCCGTCGCCGCCACGCCAACTTGGATCTCCGCCATGTCCGCCGTCGTGCCAGTGCTCCATCCGCTTGAAGTACGGCAGCACGTCCGCATAGCCCCAACCATCAGCACCGGCCTCGCGCCAGTGGTCATAGTCGAACGCGTTGCCTCGGACATAGATCATACCGTTGATCGACGACGATCCGCCGATGACCTTGCCGCGCGGTGTCGCGAGGCGTCTACCACCGAGGTAAGGCTCTGGCTCGGTTTGATAACCCCAGTCGTAGCGCGACATGTTCATGGGATAGCTCAGCGCACCCGGCATCTGGATCAGCGGCCCCCAATCACTCCCGCCATGCTCGACCACCAGGACGCGGCGTCCGGCCTCGGCTAGACGATAGGCCATCGCGCAACCAGCACTGCCAGCGCCAACGATTACAAACTCCGCCTGCATCAGCTCGGAACCTTACTCACCGCGGGGAAACCGCTGCGACTCTTCAAGAATATTGAGATCCATATGATTGCGCATGTAGCGCTCGCTGGCTTGCTGCAACGGTTGATAGTCCCAGGGATAGTAGTCGCCACTGCGCAACGCATCATAGACAACAAGCCGGCGGGCCTGGCTGCGCCGCACCTCGGTATCAAACCTGTCTAAGTCCCATCGTTGATCCGCATCTTTGCGCAAAGCTTCAAGCGCTTCGGCATGCTCCGGCCGCCCTGCCAGGTTCTCGCGTTCATGCGGATCGTTGTCCAGATCGAAGAGCTGCTCAGGGTCGAGCGCGCATCTTACATATTTGTATCGGCCGCTGCGAATGGCAACCAGCGGCGCGTAGGAACCCTCGGCCGCATACTCCATCAGCACCGGAGTGCCACGCGCCTCACCTCGCGCCAACGGCAGCAGGCTTTCGCCCGTCGTCCACGGCAACACGGCATCCATGTCAATGCCGACCAGATCGCAAAGCGTCGGGCAGACATCAATCGTCGAGACAGGCGTATCGATCATCCCCGGTGCAAGCTCCGGCGCAGAGACCATCAACGGCACGCGCGCTGAGCCTTCGTAGAAGCTCATCTTGAACCACAATCCGCGCTCGCCCAGCATGTCACCGTGATCCGAGACGAACAGAATGGCCGCCTCTTGCCGCGTCGCTTCGAGCGCGCCGAGAATGTCACCAATCTTGTCATCGAGGTAACTGATGTTGGCGAAATAGGCCTGCCGCGAACGCCTGATATCCTGCTCCGAGATCTCAAAACTGCGCCAATCATTGGCATCGAACAACCGTTTGGAATGCGGGTCCTGATCGTCAAAGGACATGCGCGAAACCGTCGGCAGCAGATGGTCGCAATCTTCGTATAGATCCCAATATTTGCGTCGCGCAACATAAGGGTCGTGCGGATGCGTGAAGCTGACGGTCAGACACCAGGGCCGGTCATCACCACCACGGCCCAGATCATAGATCTTCTGAACTCCGTGGAATGCCACCTCATCATCATACTCAAGCTGATTAGAGATCTCGGCAACACCGGCGCCCGTCACCGAACCCAGGTTGTGATACCACCAGTCGATCCGTTCGCCCGGCTTGCGATAGTCAGGCGTCCAGCCAAAATCCGCGGGATAAATATCGGTTGTGAGACGCTGCTCAAAGCCGTGCAGCTGGTCAGGTCCGACAAAATGCATCTTACCGCAAAGCGTCGTTTGATATCCGCCGCCACGCAAGTGGTGCGCATAGGTCGGCAGGTCCGACGGGAACTCGGCTGCGTTATCGTAGACACCCGTCACTGACGGCAGCTGGCCGGACATAAAACTGGCACGCCCGGGCGCACACAACGGACTGGCGGTATAGCAGTTGCGGAACCGCACCGATTTCTCGGCAAGCCGTTTCAGGTTCGGTGTATGCAGCCAGTCCGCCGGCCCATCGGGAAACAGCGTCCCGTTGAGCTGGTCGACCATCAGGATCAAGACATTCATGACGTTGCGCTCCGATTGCGTCGGCCAGAGTTCGCAGAGATGACCGGTGTTGTCTGTCGGCTACCCTGACGAATGATGCATGTTCTTTATCAGAACAGTGTCATGCAGCGATCCGCTTAACTTTGACGTCGGGACTGTGTGCAAGGTCGTAATACAATTGCATTGTCAGCCAAGATTCCGCAGAACCACCCAGAGCCGCAGAAAGCCGCTTGGCAAAATCTACCGAAATCGACCGTCTCTCGTTCAGGACAGCTGATACGGTCTGCCGTGAGACACCAATCGCATCAGCAAACACCGCTTGCGTCATACCAAGCTCGGGCAGAACGTCTTCGCGCAGTATTGCCCCCGGATGGACTTTGCCGCGCAGGGCAGGCTGTTTTGTCTTATCGGCCATGATAGTCCTCTAGATCTACATCGTATGGGCCATCATCATCCCATCGAAACACCAATCGCCAATTGCCTGAAACGCGGAGAGCGTATTGTCCGCGCCGGTTACCCCGCAGGGCATGAAAGCCCCGGCCGATAATATCCATATCCTCTGGCGCCCCAGCCGCATCCAACTGTGCCAACTGGCGGCGCAGGCGCGGCACCCATTCAACCGTTAGGCGTGAACCATCATCGTCAGAAAACAGACGCCGTAGCCCGCGGTGTTGAATCCGGCGCGTTTCAAGCATGTTTGTAACATGACACGCGACACATGACATCGCAAGTCCGACACTGGACGTACCAAAGATACAAGCTATTGATTTTGTGAGGAATAGTGGTGGGCACGCTAGGGATCGAACCTAGGACCGTCCGATTAAAAGTCGCGTGACAATCGTTTGAAATCAGAGACTTAGCTGTAAAACGCCGAGAAATCCAAAACTACATGCTCACCAGGAATCAATAGCTTGCAGCTTCAGCTGTAAAAGATTTCGGGGCAATACAGCCTCTCGATGCTTGCGCTAAATCTCGATCACTGCCACACGGGCGAACGGGGTGCGGGTGTCTCAGCCCCCTAAAACTGTGCCATTGTTTTGTTAGCAGTTTTGTTGATTGGCATGGCCCGGAAGCGGTATTCGGACGAAGATATCCTGAGGCTTTTGCGTGAGATCGAGGTGCATCTTGCGGGTGGTGCGGACGTGGCAACGGCGTGCCGGGTGGCAGGTGTCAGCGATGCCATGTATTATAATTGGCGCAAGAAGTTCGGTGGCATAGGCCGGTCGCAGCTCTCTGAGCTGAAAGCGCTCGAGAAAGAGAACCAGCGGCTGAAGAAGATCGTCGCCGATCTGGAACTAGACAAGCTGATCCTGAAAGAGAGCCTTGATTTTTTAAAGCCGAAGGCTTGACGGCAAACGATCTGCGTCGGGCTGTTGTGCATGTCCGCCAAAAGCTTGGCACATCAGAGCGGCGAACCTGCCGTGAAGTTGGCGTCGCACGCTCGACACAGCAGTACAAATCTAAGCTTCAGAATGATGATGACTTGCGCCTGGCACTTATCCGGCTGAGTGATCTCTACAGTAGGCTTTGCATCGGGGCTCCTAAGAACAGGACGGCGATGCAGGACGCTCTGATAACTTTGCGAAAGGTGGTAGAGGCGTCCCAATACGAACAGTCCTGGCGTTGAGCAGAAACTCCGAACGATTGACACGAGCGGCGTGCTCGGTACCTAAGCCGAAGTGCTTTCACGCTATCGTAGGGGCTTACTGAAACCGTTTGCGCAGGATGCCGCTCAAGCCATCGACAATGGACACCGCAACAAGAATGACAATCAGAATCGCAGCTACCTGCGGATAGTCCAGCAGACGCAGCGAGCCGACCAGTTCGGTCCCAATACCTCCTGCGCCAACCATACCCATCACCGTCGAAGCCCGGAAATTGTACTCCCAGCGATACATCGTGACGTCGGCAAATTGCGTGAACACTTGCGGAACCACGCCGTGCGCGATGACCTGAAGCGGGCTGGCGCCGGCTGCCTGCGCAGCTTCGATGGGTGCGGGATGCGCGTGCTCGATTGACTCAGCGAAGAACTTTCCGACCATGCCAATCGAGTGGAGTCCCAGCGCCAACACGCCGGGCAGCATGCCGAAGCCAACGGCGGCGACAAAAATGATCCCCATGATCAGTTCAGGGATCGCGCGCAGTGTATTCAAGACCATTCGCGCCGCAGAATAGACAAACCGGTTCGGAGAGGTGTTCTTGGCAGCCAGAAAGGCGATGGGGAGCGATAACAGCACAGCAAGTGTGGTGCCGGCCACGGACATCGCAATGGTATCGACCATTGGCTGGATCCACTGCTGCCAGCGCGTGAAGTCCGGTGGGATCATTTCTGAGCCCACAACTCCTATAGCTGGCAGACCCTCCGAAAGGCGTTCGACATCGAAAATGCCGGTCGCCCAGAGGCTGACAAGGATGCCGAAGGCAACAAGTGTGATTTGCAAAGTCAGAGAATTGCGTCCACGACGCTCGCGGGCCAACAGTTCCGTAAACTGCCCCTGAGGGCCCGTTGTTGTTTTGAGCGTCGCGTTCATGGGTGCCTCTGCGCATTGCAAAATCGTCAGTCGCCTTCGACCTAAGCGTTACAACTGGGGCCTGGCTTAGGATTGGCCGCCAACGCTTTTGCGGATGTCACGAATTATGTCGTAGTCAGCATCCTTGATTTCGGCAAAGCCATCGCCCTTGAACGGCTTCAGAACAGCGTCGCCATCCTTTGTGCCCTTCTTCAACGAATAGAAAGCTTCACGGATTGCCTTCTGCATATCTGCGGTCAGGTCTGTGCGCATAACCCAAGGGTACTGCGGGATTGGTGCAGAGTAGCCGAGAACTTTGACCTTGGCTTTGTCGATCCGGCCTTTGGCGACCAGGCGCTCGAAAATCGGCCGGCTAAGACCGCCGACTTGAGCGTTACCGCGCTGGACATTGACGGCAACAGCATCGTGTGCACCGAGAAAGTTCTGCTTGTAATCTTTGCCAGGCTGAATACCGGCCTGCATCATTGTAAACTTTGGAGCAAAGTGACTGGACGTTGATGCCTGGTCACCAAAAGCGACCTCAAGGTTCTTGCCCTTCATCTCTTCGATCTTCGAGATGCCGGCTTTTGCATTCGCGATAATGACAGACTGATAGGTGGTTGAGCCGCCTTTCAAGCGCGCAGCAAAAGGCGCGATGTCGAGCTTGCCGCCCTTCATCTTGTCCTTGGCGATGGTGTAACTAGCAGGGCCGAAGTAGGCGACATCAATACGGCCGAAGCGCATTGCTTCGATCATGGATGAATAGTCAGTTGTGACGATCAGCTTGATCTTCTTGCCGAGTTTCTTTTCGAGATAGGCCTGCAAAGGCTTGTTATCTTGAATAACAGTTGCAGCGTTCTCGTCTGGCAGAAGAGCTACCTTGATCGTGTCCGGGTTGTGAGAGCCGCCTGCCAGTGCAGCAGACGCGGCGAGGACTACGCTACCGGCGGCCAGGGCGCCGGCGATTGCCTTGAACATTTTCATCTTTCTCGTCCCTCTTACTCTTTGGGTACCCTCCGATGCACTTTTGCATTCGGAAGCTCGATCGGTTCACGCCTGCGGGCGCACGCCGTAAATCTTTTCCAGCGCTGCTGTGTCCAAGTGATCGGGTGGACCATCGAAGACGACCGATCCCTGAGACAGGCCGATTATTCGGTCGGCGAACAGCCGCGCGTACTCAAGCTGATGAAGGCTGATGATGGCCGGGATACCATCCTGCTTGCAGATGCTTCGGAGCGTCGACAAGACGCGCTCCGAAGATGCCGGATCAAGTGAAGCAACCGGTTCGTCCGCAAGGATCAGATCCGGCCTCTGCGCAATCGCACGCGCAATGCCAACGCGCTGCTGCTGACCACCGGAGAGGGCATCGCAACGTTCAAGCGCTTTCTCGAGCAGGTCGACGCGGCTGAGACACTCAAGCGCCCAGATCCGTTCATCCTTTGGTAGCGGGAAGAGGCTGCGCAGAAACGAGTAGTTTCCAATCCGGCTGAGCAGCACGTTCTGCAGTGCCGTCATGCGAGCAATGAGCTGGTGCTGCTGAAAGACCATGCCTGTGCGAAGCCGGTGCTGTCGAACAATCTTGCGGGACTTAAGCTCGCCGAGATCACGCAAGGTAACTGTGCCACGCGACGGCACAACGAGCCGATTAAGGACACGCAGCAGAGTTGACTTGCCGGCGCCAGATGGGCCGAGAAGAACCGTCACTTCCTTGTTCGAGAATGCGAGGTCAACCGGCTTTAGAGCTACCGTCTTGTTGGAATAGACAACTTCCACGCCAGCAAGCGCGAGAAAGACTTCATCGGTTACGGGAGCTGTTTTATCGAGCACAACGCGCCTCTCGCATACTGCTTTGGCAGCAAATGACTGCATCAGATCTATTGCATATTTAGATAGACCTGATATTTCGATTGCCAAAATCGATAGACTAGTTTCATATCACTTTTATGAAGCATGGCAGGTGGATCTGCGCATCTGTGGATTCCGATGCGCAGCGGCCCGAAGTGGAGGTCGATTGATGGCGAGTAAGATTGTGGTTGCGCAACCGCTGCACACAAGTGTGCTGAAACATTTGGAGCAGCATGCCGACGTCGTCATGAACACGGGGCCGGATCCTCTCTCAGATCAGAAACTCGTGGAGTGGTGCAAGGACGCTCATGGCGTCATGGTCTTCATGACCGAGCAAATTAATGAAACTTTTCTTCGACAATGCCCCAACCTCAAGATCGTGGCCGGCGCATTGAAGGGCTATAACAATATCGACATTGCCGCTTGTGGGCAGAGAGATATCCCGGTCACCGTAGTGCCGGATCTGTTGACTGAGCCCACCGCGGAACTTGCTGTTGGACTCATGATAGCTGTCTCACGTAATCTGAACGCGGGAGATCGTTATGTTCGCAGTGGTGCATTTCAAGGATGGCGGCCGCTCTTCTACGGCGGATCTTTGTCCGGCGCAAACGTACTCATCATCGGTGCCGGGGCTGTCGGCCAGGCAATCATGAGAATGCTGACTGGCTTTGACTGCACATGCACATACGTTGACACAAAACCGCTTACTGCTGAGCAAGAAGCACTTCTTGGCTGTCAACGCGCAGAACTTGATGCGTCATTGCGGGAAACGGACTTTGTTGTCCTGGCAATCCATCTCACGCTAGAGACCAAACATCTCGTCAATGGCGATTTCCTCGGCCGCATGAAGACAGGAAGCTACCTCATCAACCCAGCGCGCGGATCTGTTGTGAATGAGAACGACGTAGCGGCTGCGTTGGAGTCTGGTCAGCTTGGTGGCTACGCTGCCGATACTTTCGAAATGGAAGATTGGTCACTGAGCGACCGCCCCAACGGAATTCCCGAAGCGCTGCGGCAGTCCGAGCGTACGGTTCTGACGCCTCATATTGGATCAGCAGTGGCGCACACACGTGAAGAGATCGAACTGTCAGCTGCCGACAGCATCATTCAGGTCTTGCAGGGGCGATTGCCAGAAACGGTCGTCAACAAGAAACTACTGAACCGCTTCAACGGATCTGCATGAATGCTCAATCTTACTCTTGTGCGCACCTTTATTGCGATTGCTGAGACGGGCAGCTTTGTCGAAGCCGCGCGACGACTCAGCCTGGCGCAGTCGACAGTTTCTCTCCAACTGCAACGGCTGGAAGATTCTCTCGGCACGTCTTTGGTTCAACGCAGTCATACAGGATGCACACTTACTCTGCGCGGCCATAACGTGCTTCCCTACGCCCGATCACTTTTGCGGTCAGCCGAACAACTTACGCTCGCAGCCAACGGAACTAATATTACCGTTGGCTGCAGCGGAAATATTGCTGCCTATTATATATCGGCAGAGCTACGGCAGTTCCTAAAGGCTTTGGATTTCGATGCGACCTGGGAATGTAAAGTCGCACCTAATCCCGAGATTGCAGAACTGCTTGAGAGTGGTGCAATAGATGTTGCGGCCATGGAGTGGCCGCCTCAACAGTATGACTTCGACGTTTATCCGTGGCGTCGCGAAGCGATGGTTGTCATCGTGCCGAGAGACCATCCATTAGCAAAGTCTCGCACGCTTGCTGTTAAACAGTTGCTGGAACTTGACCTCATCGGTGGTGAGCCAGGCAGCGGCACTGGGACACTCCTCAGAGAGGTTCTCGGAAAGCGGGCCGACAAGCTCAAGATTTCCCATAACTTGCAAAGCACCGAGGCTGTTAAGAGTGCCGTCGAAGCAGGCCTTGGGTGTTCGATTGTATTGGAAGGGTCAATACGGTCCGACTCGAAGGACAAACGCTTTTCAGTCCTCAAGTTGCGCGATGCCAAGCTTGAGAAACTCCTTTGTGTAGCAGTTCAATCAGGGCTGCCGTCATCTGCTCTACCGCGCAAGCTTGCGTCCACAATGATCGGAAAGTCGAGTGTTGGAGTTCGAGGCTGAAAGTCTGGTTTGTGGACCTTGCGGATATGGCACGCTGCTGACAGTCGGTGAGCTGGTGCGCCTAGCGCAACACAGTCAGCAGACTGGCACCAAGTCAGCTATGATCAAGCAGCGGAACCCACTACGTCTTTCACAATCTCGATATGAGGTCATCCGCCAGCTTGGCAGTCTCATCGACCGCGGCGACACATCGGGCGTGCTCTCAGATAGTCAGGCAAATGGGAAAGGATGAGACACGAGCATTCGCAGGCCGTGCTCTAGAGGAGGACCTCCCAGCGCATCTTCAAGCATAAATTCCAGCAGAAAGGGATAACCTCGAGCAGCCTGGCAAGCTCAAGCAAGATGGTAGGGCTCTGAGCAGTCGAGCTACGCCGATCTCCCGCAGAAATCGATCGAGATACTACCAGCGCAACCGAAACCTTCCGTACACGGCTGCTATGGCAACAATCGGCGCGACTGCAAGCGTGTACCAAGTGATGACGAAAAGTGGTGAGTCGTCGAAACAGTGTAAGCCATAGAACAAAGCACCAATGGCTGCAGCCAAGCGCCCCGCGGCAGCGCCGGCCGATATTGGGCAACGGGGCGCAGCTGAACGCATAGCAACGAAGATGAAAAAGAGAGGAGCCAACGAAAGAGCGGGTATCGCAACCAGACACAGGACAGCATTGGTACCAACTAAACTGGAATGCCACGCGTCTGCCGGAACTAACGTCAACTCTACACAGGCCGCACTCAACAGGATCCAGATTGGCAGACTATTAAGAGCCCCGGGAAGATGACGTCCTGTAGGGCGAACAAGTTTCACGGTGTCAATCATCGCTAAGACGAAAACAAGCGCTATCACCGCCAGCTTTAAATCAAATCGCCATGTGTAAAGCGCTGTACCTAGATCCTCCCGCATGCCGATTGTTGCCCAAAGCCCGATGAATGATAAGGCCGAGCCTAACGAAACAGACAGAATGATAATCCGAGTTGGCGACGATTCCCATTTCATATCAGTAGCTAGCGCTTCGATTAGTTCGCTTGTCTTCATGGTTCGTCTCGCCGATACGCTCTAGCAAGTGATTTCAATGCTCGATGCAGGGCCACTCGCACCGCTCCTTCGGTTGAGCCGATATCGTTGGCAAATTCTCGCGCTGTATGGCCTTGAATTGCAATTGCCTCGATAATTCTGCGATGCTTAGCCGGCAGCGTCTTTAGGAGCCTATGGCAGTCGCCAGCCGCGTTAGTCTCTGCATCGGGAGGTACACTCAATTCATCGGTCAGTTCATCGATATCAATGTGCTCTCGGAAGCCTCGACGGCGCAACGCATCGATCAGCTTATGGTGTGCGATGGCGCGAACCCAGGGTTCGAGCGGGTTAGTTTCTGACCATGTATGTCGCTTAAGATGAACCGCGAGTAGTGTTTCCTGCACGATATCCTCGACATCCTCTGGACCGCGATTGATGCGTTCGAGTCGACGGCGAACCACTATTCGAAGCCAGGATGATAGCGCCTTCAACAAGGTACGATAGGCGACCGCGTCTCCACGATTGGCCGTCCGCATGAGCTCTGACAGATCTACAGGCTTATGCAGCACCTTTCCCTCTCATACAGTTCGCGTTCGGCCAATCAATTGTTACAAGCGGTGTATCAATTGACTGACTTATGCATGCGAGAGCTACACACGCGATAAACACAAAGACGTGAGCCACGTAACGTTTCATCTGTTCGCGACGAACAAGCTTTTGGTTGCCCGGTTGCAACGAATTCAAATGCGTTACAGGAGATGAAATCATGTCGATATTTGCTTCGTCACGCCGCACGATCCAAGGCGTATCCTTAGCCTTTGCGTTGGCTTTCACATCCCCAGCTCTCGCTGTCGACGAGCACTTTGTTGCCAATGGTGCCGCAGCAGGTGGAGTTGATGTTGTCGCGTACCATACAGTTGGCAAGCCAACCTTGGGGACTGGCGAATTCACGGCCAAGTATCAAGGCGTAACCTGGCAATTTGCGTCTGCAAAGAACCGCGACCTGTTCAAAGCCGAGCCGGCCAAGTATGCGCCCGCCTATGGCGGCTGGTGCTCAGCTGGAGCAAGCAAAGGCAAGAAAGTTGTGACGAAGCCGGAGTTCTGGAAAATCGTCGACGGACGCCTCTATCTTAACAGCAGCAAAGCAGCACACGAGAAGTTGTTCTTGGCGGACACCGAAAACGTCATTCGCAAGGGTGAGAGAAACTGGAAGGTCATCTTCGCAACGCCTGCAAACGAGCTCTAGGTAGTTGAGCCGCACCTGCCCGGAAGTCCTCCGGGCAGGCCTGCTATGTGGATACTGCGGGCATATGGCACCGAGCAGAATCTCACTTGAGACATGCAGCTGACAGTCGGTGACCTGGTGCTCCGATTGTCGTACTTGCGGCCGCTTAGCCTCAATTCAGCAACACGGTCGTAGCACCAAATTTGGTCTCATCGGGCGATCCCCAAACCCGAGTCTGTCGCCTCTAGTTGCTTTCATTCAGCAGAAGTGGCGCACCGAAATCCGATGTGGCGATGACCACGTTCGGGAGCATTGGAGAAGCCGCGACGATGAGTGGTCGTCAACTTTGTCGGACCAGCATCGAAAATGTAGTCTCCGCCACGCGTCACCCTTTCACCAGGTCGATCTTGGGCCTCTCGACCGTCGCTTGGATTGAAAGGGTATGGACGCAGCAAACTGGATGTCCATTCTGCAAGCGATCCGCTCATGTCTAGAACGCCGAATGGAGACGCACCCAATGGGCGGAGGCCCACGGCGCCGGTCTCTCCGGCTCGCCTTGAAACGAACGCGCGCGTCTCATCGGGAGGCTGATTACCCCAAGGGAACAACCTCTCATCTGCACCGCGCGCGGCAACTTCCCACTCGGCTTCGGTCGGGAGACGCGCTGTACGCCACGCACAATAGGCCCGGGCACCGGCCCATGTCGTTTCAGTAACGGGATGGTTGCCGTAACCTGGTGTAGGCAAGAATGAACCATCACGGTACCCGATGCGCGATTGCTCGTCGTCTAAAGCGATGATTGGATAAGTGAAGCCTCTTTCTGCACCTTCAATAACGAGCCCAGCCATATCTTTCGGAATTCGCTCTGTGCGCGCATTCCCTGCTGTGAAAGGTGTTCCGGCCGACAGTTTGAGTGAATTGAGGTACTCGGCAAAGGCCGAATTCGTCACTTCGGTACGATCGATCATGAAAGAAGAAACACTCACGAAGTGTGCCGGGCGCTCGATGCTTGGTCCATCATTTCTACCGATCACATAACGCCCCGCCGGGATTCTTAACATAGCTTGCTGAGCCTTAGCCGTAACTGGCGCGTGCTGCATAGAAAACGGCAAAGATTTAAGTTGAGAGAAGTCTGGTGGACTCTGCATTTCACTTGCTGATGAAGGCAAAGCCATACAGATCGCCAACAGTAGCCCGACCGGAGATGAGCTAAGATACACGATTGAGCGTACAATTGCGTGGTGCATCATTGTTATTCCCGGTCGATGTAAAGGATCGGCCGAGCCTCAAGCTAATTGTCGTATTGCTCTGTATGGTCTTGCGGAGCAACACAAGCAATGCCAACTCACGAGTGTTAAGCTGCAAACAAGACATAGTCCGCGTACACAGGTATGTAGTTGCTCCAACGACTAGCTCAAGTGTCATCGATGTTCGGCAAGGCAGCTCCCATCTTGAATTGACCAGCTCTGTGCCAAATAATCTGGAACAATCGCGCTGGTTCCATTCTTCGAGAATAACTGACAGCGCACCGCGGAGGTGGAAGTGTTGGAAGCAGCTAGCCGGTTTGTCCTTGGGCCATCGGTCCGGGCCGATTTGCCCAAACGTGTCCAAGATGACATTGCGAAACGCCAAAATGAGGCTGAAAGACTCATCGGGTGGACGCAGTTGTTGCTCGTGAGTCTCATGGGGTTGCTTTGGTTCGCTTCTCCCGCTCCGTTACCGTCAGTCAAATTCGAACCAGTCCCTTGGGTGCTAGGGATATACGGAAGCTTCACACTTGTTCGACTGATCGCATCGTATAGGACGAGAATGCCATTCTGGCTTCTCACTCTGTCAATCATTATGGATGTTGCGCTTCTGATGAGCTTGATATGGAGTTTTCATTTGCAGTACTCCCAACCACCCAGCTTCTATTTGAAAGCGCCCACTGTCTTTTATGTTTTCATTTTTATAGCCTTGAGAGCTTTGAGATTTGAGCCGCGATACATATTGATGACAGGGCTTGCATCAATGGTGGGTTGGCTCGTGTTAATGGCATATGTCGTTCTCTCCGATCCAAATGACCGCATGATTACGAGGGACTTTATTGAATACATGACGTCCAACGCCATACTCATTGGTGCGGAGATAGACAAGCTGGTTGCCATCGGCCTCGTAACAATCATTCTTTCGATTGCGACCGAACGAGCAAGAAGATCATTCATACGCGCTGTCGATGCGGGCACTGCTGCAACAGAGCTGTCTCGCTTTGTTTCGCCGGAAGTAGCGGCTCGAATTACTAGGGCCGACAAGGCACTTCAGCCAGGGGATGGCGAGCAGAGAACGGCGACAGTCTTGTTCACGGATATCGAGGGATTCTCTTCCGTTTCGGAAAAACTGGCGCCAGCTGAACTGGCGAACACGCTCAATGATTACTTCGGCCACCTCAGCTCAATAGTGACGAAGCACAACGGTGTCATTACCCACTTTAATGGTGACGCCATGTTGGTGACTTTCAATGCTGTCTCTTCTGAGCCGGACCATGCGAGCAGCGCGCTCAAATGTGCTGGGGAGATCGTCAGGAGTTGCAAGGAAAACAGATTTGGTAAGGGGGAAGTCCTCAGGACACGTTGTGGAATAAACACCGGGGAGGTGCTGCTGGGAGTTGTTGGTTCAAAAGACCGGATGGATTTTACCGTACATGGCGATAACGTCACCCTTGCCGCACGCCTCGAACAGCTCAACAAAGATTACGGAACCTATATTCTCATCGCAGCTTCGACGAAAACCCATTGCAAGAACCAGAGCATCTTCCGAAAGATCGGCACAGTTACTGTTCGCGGCCGTGCAGCCCCAACAGATGTCTTCACCCTGAACAACTTATAAAGACGCATCAATGGTGTTTTCAGACCGTGCAAGTGTGCTTCCACGATTGGACCATGCAGCTCCTGCGAGCGAATGTCCACTTGATGGACCTTGCGGATATGGCACGCTGCTGACAGTCGGTAAGCTGGTGCGCTCGGTGCATCAAAGCAAGCAGCCGCACACCAAGTCAGCTTTGCTCAATTGACGGGCACTGTTAGCTTGTTTCGTATACTCAGTTGGATTGCAAAATTCAACGGAAACTAGGCTGGCACAGATTCAGCGGCCTTACTGCTGAAAACATCATTCCAATCGACAGAGCTTGCCGTCAATCTCTTATCTGCAATGTAGAACAATGTATCACCTGGTTTAATCAGACTATCATCAGCGCAGTTCAGTTTTACTTCTCGTGACTGTCCGTGTCGCACGCCGACTAGCGTGATGCGATACCGCTGGCGCATAACATGCAACAGCTCGGCATATGTGCTACGCCGCATTTCATCCGGCACAACAAGCGAGAACGCCGTGCTTGGTGTTTCCGTAGAGAACAGCGCTTCAGCCATACTTGATGCACCGGGGTCGCGAGAGGCACGAACCATCAGTTCCTCAGACATTGACCCAATAACCTCGATGCCTGGGTACTGTCGCCTAACAAGAGCTGCAGATCGTTCGTCGTCGAAGAAAGAAACGATGTGCGCCGTGTCCACCTCTGCGACGACGGCCAATGTGGCAGCCAACGTTTCGTCATCATCTTGGCCTCGCACCACGATCGTCTTGGCGTGCTCAATGCCAGCGCGTTGAAGCTCTGACGGGATCGACAGTGCATCGACGCGGACGTAGTCTGCAAGCAAAGGGAGTGGGTTGTGCTCCAAAGACTTTGCGACCAGAACCATGCGGTCTCCGTCGGGCTGATCATCCGCCAACAATTCAATCAATCGTCTTGTGCGTCCGCCTTGCCAACCAAGCACTACTGTATGACCACTGCGGTCAGCATAGCTACCAAATCCTTGCATTCGAGCTCTCCACAGATTTGCCAGATCACCAAGCCCTCGACCTAAGACGGCAGTGAACAGCGCTATAGCTCCTGGCATAACGAATGCCATTGTAATGAGGCGGCCTATGTCGTTGTCAGGCGTCAGGTCGCCATAACCAACCGTTGTTGCGGTGGTGACGTAGAAGTAAACGAACCTCAAAGCGCTTTCTGTCAGTGAGGTTTCGCTGGCAGCGGTGAGCAACATGAAGCAAACCGCGAGGTGTGACAGTCCAATAACGAGAAGCCCGACCCACGACAGCTGAGTGATCGCAACGTAGGCGCGTCTTAATATGATCTCTAGGACCGGCAATTTATTAGCCAGCAAACACTGATCATTTGACCGATATCCCTGTCTGAATATCCGCGCCCGAGATGCTGACCTCCTCTCTTGCGATATGTCTCGTAGCTTCGCACACGATCAATCATGGCTTTCCAACACTGCGCCTTATCACTGCTCTTCTGTGGCACCTAGTGTGGACTGGCGTCTACTTCTAATCAGTTTGAGGCAAGTTACTGATCAGGAATTCCGATTAGTGAAGCCAAGGTCGGAACCCAACATCATGGACACCGGTGTTTCTCCTCTTGCGAAATCAGGCGCGTTCGTCACGTCAATAGTTATGGAGACCAAAAACGTGGTTCCGACATTTACTGCCATCGTAGGCCTTATCGCATTATTTGGACTGTCGATCCCACTAGTTCGTGTTGTCCGTCATCGGGATGAAAAGCCGTTTGCCGCTTATCTCATCTTCGTCGTGGCGTTTTCATTCTTGGCGAGTGTAACCTTCTTCACGCTTGTCGCGTTTGCTCAACGATGGCCGGAGGTCGCCGCTGCCAGCGTAACGTTATCGCCGCTAGGGATTGTAGTGCTGAGTGTCTTGCCAGCGTTTCTGTTGGGCCTTTGGTCAGCCAGTCGGCCACCCTGCAAAAACCCAACCTTGTGAGATGGCGAACACCGTAGCAGAAGCAAGTGCGCCTGAAGTGCAACGCGCACATTTGATTGTCGCCAAATGCTCAACGATGTGTCGCCGGGATCGAACTTGCTGCAACGATGTGGAACAACCAACTGACATCTCAACGACAGAGCTTGCCTAGAGCCGTTTCACAACACAACAGAATTAGCCACTTCACTAGAAAGATCTGATCATGACAAAATTCAAACTCAACGGGGCGGATGTTGAAACATTTGCGCCTCCAGGGACGCCACTGTTGATGGCAATCCGTGAGGACCTCGGTCTCATGGGAACCAAGTTTGGTTGTGGTGCTGGAATGTGCGGTGCCTGCACGGTGCATATCGACGGCAACGCAGAGTTTTCCTGCCTCACACCAATTGAGGACGTTTCCGGACGCTCAGTGACAACGATAGAAGGCCTCGCACCGAACGGCGATCACCCACTTCAGAAGGCATGGATCGAGGAGCAAGTGCCTCAGTGTGGCTATTGCCAAAGCGGGCAGATCATGCGCGCCGCCGACCTCCTCAGCAAGTACCCAAGTCCAAGTCGCGAGGAAATTCGCGAGGCAATGCGCCAGAATCTCTGCCGTTGCGGAACTTACCTACGCATTGAACGAGCAGTCGAACGGGCCGCAAAGGAGGCATGACGATGACACTGACATCTTCGACACGCTCATCTATTGCTCCGCATGATGCGAAAAGTGCCGGCCTTACACGACGCAGTTTTCTGGGCAGCCTTGCGGGTGTTTCGTTCGCCATCGGATCGGCTGGTATCAGCGGCATCGCATTCGCCACTGGAACCAGCGCAGCACAAGGCGTCTCGCCTAATGCTTGGCTCACAATTCATGCGAATGGGAATATCGACATCGTATTCCCTTCGACCGAAATGGGACAGGGGAGCTCGACATCCTTGCCGCTTATGTTGGCAGAAGAGCTGGACGCCGATTGGGAACGCGTCCGCGTCCAACAACTGCATTCCGATGACCGCCGGTTTGGCAATCGCATCTTTGGCGGGTTTCTATATACGGCCGGAAGCTCAGGCGTCTACTCCTACATGTCGCCTATGCGTCGAGCTGGAGCGCAGGCCAGGCTCATGCTCATTGCGACGGCCGCTAAGATCTGGTCCGTGAGTCCTACGTCTCTCAAAACTGAGCCAGGTCGGGTCGTAAACCCGGTAGCAGGCAAGAGCCTATCCTACGGCGAGCTCGCCTCTGATACGCGCTTCGTCAAGGACGTCCCAGAAATCACGGATAGCGACCTTAAGCCAGACACCGAATTTCGCCTTATTGGAAAAGACATTCCGCGCGTCGACATCCCGGCAAAGTCGCGCGGCGAAGCCACTTACGCAATCGATGTGCGTGTTCCCAATATGCTCTATGTCTCTGTATTGCGGGCACCTGTCGAAGACGAGACACCGATCAAGATCAACGACACGGCAGCTCGCGCCGTGGATGGCTTTGTTGAAATCGTCACTCTGCCAGACGGAATCGCTGTTGTTGCAGAAACCATGTGGGCTGCATTCCAGGCGCGCGACGAACTGAATGTTGACTGGTCGACGAAGTCACCGATGCGAAAGGCCAACAGTTCGACGGACCTGGAATCCTACGCGACTGAGGTCGAAACCAACAAAGACGGCGCCATTTGGCACGCGAAAGGCGATGCGAAAGGCAAGATTGCGACAGCAAACAAGCGATTGTCTCATACTTATCGTTCCGACTACGCCTATCATGCGCAGCTCGAGCCAATGGCCGTCGTTGCTTCTGTGACGGAAGACGGCAAAGGTGCCGAAGTTTGGGCTGGCACACAGACGCAGAGTTGGACGACAGCAACGGTCGCCGAGGTTCTCAAGACGACACCGGACCGTATCAAACTCAACATGATGACGATGGGCGGCTCATTTGGTCGGCGGACCGCGTTGATGCAGGAGTATGTTCGCGATGCCCTGCTCGCATCGCGCGCAGTGAAACGCCCGGTTAAAGTCGTCTGGACCCGCGAAGATGATCTGAAGTTCGGCTGGTTCCGTCCTGCAGCAGCGCAACGCCTTGAGGGCGGGCTGGACGAAAAAGGTCAGGTAACCGGCTGGCATCATCGTGTTGCGACGCCATCCGTGATCGCATACTTCAACCCTCGCCGGTGGGAGCAAGTCGCGCCTAAGGACATCATTTCGATGCGTGGCTCCGACAACAAGTTCTATGACTTCGACGACCTTCTCGCCGAGCACGTCATCACAGAACGTCGAGCCCGGGTTATTCCGTGGCGGGCAATAGGTGCCAGCTACACGGCGTTCGCAGCCGAGGCTTTTCTGGATGAGCTTGCAAGCGAAGCCGGAAGGGATCCGCTGGAGTTGAGGCTTGCTCACACCAAAAAGAACCCAAGCGGCCAACGTCTCTTGAAGCGTGTTGCGGACATGGCGAACTGGTCGACGCCGCGCACAGATACAGCTCTCGGACTGGCTTATGCCGGCTACGGTAATGCGCAAGCAGCCGGCATCGCAGAGATTAGGCTGAACCGCGATACGGGTGAGATCCAAGTCGTCAGATTCTGGGCAGCGATTGATGCCGGGATGATTGTAGCGCCAGACAACGCTATGAACCAAATCGAAGGCGGTATCATCTATGGCCTCAGCAGCGCTCTCAAAGAGAGAGTCACGATTGTAGATGGTGAGGTTGAGCAGAGTAATTTCTATGATTACGAAATCTTGCGTGCTGATCAGGTGCCGGACGTAGAGGTCAGTCTGTTCCGCGATGGCAAGACACCGTTGCAAGTTGGAGAAGTAGGCACGCCTATGGTGGCCCCAGCCATTGCGAATGCGTTTGCACGGCTGACAGGAAGACGCCTTCGACACATGCCCTTCACGCCCGATCGCGTTTTGACGGCACTTGCGTAGGTCACCTAGCAGCGGAGGAGAGGAATACGGTGAGCCCCGATAGCACTTGATCGGTTCAGGTTCTTGAAGCGCTCATCTTCTGTATTGGAGTAATCGGGTCACTGCTTGCCTCGGGTACTGGTCGGTCAGCAACATGTCTGCACGTTGGACTCTGCTGATATCTCGCTTGGCTGAACGTTGGTAGGTTGGAGTCACGCGTGCGGCGCACTCAGCCACGGAGCACCAGGTCAGCTTAGATTAATAGCTAACGATCTCGAAGCTGGTTATACGCCAGGAGCACGCTGACGTTGATCTGAAATGACTGCATCCACGATGTGCATAACCCCGTTCGCAGCTAACACATCGGAATCGGTTATGCGTGACCTTCCAATGCGAATTCCGCTGCGGCCGTCAACAAGAATTTTGGAACCAGAAAGTGAAGTCAGTTCGGATCGTCGGCCGGCCAATTGCTCCCAGTTAATCTCTCCAGCAACAATGTGATCTGCTATGGTTTGCCTTAGTTTCTCTCTCGCACCAGGATCAGATTGTAAGCCGAGTGATCCAAGGTTGGCAGCAAGAATGGCCTGATCCGTTGGAGCGAATATCGTGAAGGGTCCAGCGGCTTCGATTTCCCGCAATAATCCTGACGCCTCAATCAACGATCCGAAACGCCGAAGCTTCTCATAGTCTCCAATCACAACCGCGAGTGTCTTGCCCTGACTTCTCAATTCAGCGCGGAGGTCCTGAAGTGGCACCTCTTCGCAGTCATCAGCTTCGAAAAAGTAGTCCGGGCAATGCGCAAAGTCAGCCGGTATCGGATCGGTTGCATTTGTTCGATCAACCACTACCAAGGCACGTGGACTAGCCGACAGTCCTGAGTTGATTACTAGAAAACAAGCGATAAGCGCAGTTGCCAGTGTTCGTGGGTTTTGCATATCCGTTCTCACTCGTTGGAATTTGAACCTGCTATGGCGAGGTTACCTAGCTACGTCACTGCAGCTCCGTTGATGTGCAGCGTTTGTCCGTTGCAGTACGCTCCGCCGTCTGATGCGAGATAACTCACTGTTGCAGCGATTTCCTCGGCTTTGCCAAGCCTGCCGGCAGGCACACGAGAGCATTGTTCCGCAATGTGAGACGCCAATGCCGGATCGTCATACGCCCCAGAAATCGGGCCTGGTGAAATGACATTCGCAGTAACGCCGTCGACCGCAAACTCGCGGGCAATTGCCTTTGTCAATCCTACAACACCATGTTTCGAAGCAGATACGTGAGCGCGTTGATTGTAGCCCGAGATCGCATTCATCCCGGCGAAATTGACTATGCGGCCCCACTTGCGTTTCCGCATGTCTCCGACAAATGCTTGGCACAGCACAAATGGCGCTGTTAGGTTAACGTCTAATACGCGATGCCAATCGTCAAGGGTGAGATCTTCGAAATTCTTCTCAGGTCGGATTGCGACAGTGTTAATGACTGCATCAATCGAACCAAACGCGGTTCTAGCATTGTCGATAAGTAATTCGCATCCAGTCCTAGTTAAAAGATCTGCAACACAAAACGCAGTCATTGAGCTGGGTGCGGCGACAGCGATTTCTTCGACTACAGACTTGCATTTGGACAGGTCTGATCCACCGTGAACCAGAATGTTGAAGCCATCTTTCGCTAGTTTGATTGCGCATGCTCGGCCAATGTTTTGCCCTGCTCCAGTGACAATGGCTGTACGGGAAGAGTGCTTGATCATCATTTGTTTGGCTCCAGCTGCAACGAGGCGTCGGCCGAACTGCTGTCTGGCATATCGATCCAGTTGAATTGGCCAAGCCCACCGTCAACGGGCATAGTAACGCCGGTCACGTAGCTCGAGTGAGCGTCAGAGAGCAACGTGATGGCTGTTGCAGCAATCTCATCGGCTCGTCCCGCACGTTTCATCGGAATGCGTTGGCGCAATTGATCGAAGCCGTGATCCGGTTGAAACCCACCGCCGGGTACTGCCCCCGGGGCTATGGCATTGACCCTAATACCAGATGGCCCAAAGTAACGCGCAAGCTCTTGCGTAAGCATTGTCATACCGGCCTTAGCAGCCGAGTAATGCGGTAGATTGCGCGGCGTCGCCTGATGGAGCGACGAGACGAAAATGAGGCGCCCATGTGTGCCATTGGTCTGCATGGCGAGTCCGATTTCACGCGCGAGAAAAAAGCCACTGCGCACGTTCACATTCATCATTTCATCGAACGTCTCTTCTGTTACGCTTGCAACCGTATCAGTTTCGCAACGAGGCGGGCAGGCCGAGTGAACAAACATTGTAGGCTTCAAGCTATCGGCTTTGTCGACAACTGTGCGCCAACCACTCTTGGTCGCCAGATCAGTCTCAATGACATGTGCGCGTTGGACGCAACCCTTAATGCGATCGGCCACGGCTGTAAGACGTGAGCCATTGATATCGACGAGAGCAACATCGCAGCCCTCACCTGCAAGTCTCTCGGCAATTGCAGCGCCAATGTTTGAAGCAGCGCCAGTTACAATCGCTGTCTCATTCTCGAAGAGGCTCATGGTCTCGTGCTCCTTTGTTTCATAGGGGGCGACTGCAGCCGCAAGCCCATCGCCCCTTATTTGATCTCGCTGAACTGACGTCGTGCTAGCGAATGAGCTGCATCGAGTGAGCGCCACGCGGCAGCGGCGCACTTCTCCTCAGCATGACCAACTTCCCATCCTCAGTGATGCGAAAGAAATCGAGGGATGCTGCTGTCTTCGGGTCAACTGCGGGATCATGGCTGTCGAAGGTTACGATTGAGATCATTCTGCTCGAAGCATCGAACGTGACGGCCTCTGGCAGAATACCGTCGTAGCGCACAGTGTCTGACTGGGTCAGACGGCCAGTGTCCGTGTCGAAACGCATGAGAGTCACGGACGAGTACAGCGTCAATCGTTCATCGGTCTTGGGCGCATAGCTGGTTTCCAGATTCACTGACGCAACCCATTGCCCATCTGGTGAAATCGCAATTCCTTCTGGGTCTTTCGACGCACTTGCGCGACCAACCAGGAAATGGCGGACTTCTAGTTTTCCTCCTCGTCCTGGCGTAGCCTCGGTGGCAAAACGAATTGACGTGACATCACCGTCGACTGCTTCGGCCCAGATGCCAGGAACGTCCGCCCCCCAATACAGATTGCCTGTCAGGAAGTGACGCCCGTCCGGTGTAAATCGCCCCATGAAGGGATACTTGGAAGTCAAAACCCTGTTCCCCCAAGGCTCCACAGCCACATTTGAACCATCACGCTTGACCCGCACGAACATGATTTTGGAGGTGTTAACCAGCGTCAAAGCGAGGAAGTTGCCCGAAGGATGCCATTCCGCGTGGGTGATCCTTTCAGACTTCTCGACACCTGGGACAGAGACGTATCGCACGGTGCCAAACTTACCACTGGAGAACGGGACAAATGCCAGATGGCGACCATCGACAGGATGGAGTGTTGCGACGACAAGGTCTCCGTTCGGCTGTACCGACACGCCTTCGGGTCGTTTCCCTACCTCGATCGATGCAATGACTTTCGGCGCACCTAGATCACCTATGTTGACGGCGGTTAGCTTGGCACCAACTGGCAAGTCGCGGAATGTCGAACCGCCTTGCGGTCGTTCCCCAAAACTCTCCGTCACAAATGCTGTCCTCTGGTCGGCAGACACCGCAACGGCAGTCGGGGGACCAGCAACAGAATTGCTCACCTTCACGCTTGCAGATTGCAAAGTCTTTAGATCAGGTGACAAGCGCGTGATGGTAAGCGCATCGGCCTGCGGATCGGCACCGAGCTGCCCGCCGATATAAGCACTGGCTTTCATATCTCCATCGGAAATCGTGACGATCGCCTTGCCTTTGAAGTCCGCGTATTTCTTAACTTCTGCGGAGGAGGCAACAGGTGCCCAGGCAGCTATGCCAAGCGCCAAAACAGAAATCGCCGTTGTCAGTTGTATTTTGCTCATTGCATCATCCCAAGTTGCTGGTCGATGCGCTGTAACTGGTGTGCAAGCAGGTGATTTAGAAATCGAAACTTCGCGTCTATTGATTGTATTGTGTTATTAATCTAAGTGCTGCTCGCAGTGCTCTCGGAACATTGCAACGGCAGCGTTGGCGCACTCGTAGTGCCAGCCTATGGCTATCGGGAGATGCACATCGAGATCCACAATCGGCCTGTATACGACGCCGTCAGGCAATGTACGTGCATAACATTCGCTGACCAACGCAATACCGCGTCCGGCCGCTGCAGCACGCAATCCCAGCGTCAAGGGTGTCGCAAACTCGCTAAAGTAGGGCTCGACGTTTGCTCGCTTGAAAGCCACTTCAATGCGGCTAAACAGAGTAGGACCATTTTCTCTCGGGAAGACGATGAGTGGCTCTTCGGCGAGATCGGCAATGGTGAGTGTCTGGTTTTTGGCAAGGGGATGATCTCGTCTAAGCGCGGCACCGATAGCATCCTGCCCGAGATCTCTGAAGCTGATGCACTTCCGCAGCGGAGGATGCAGGAATCCGATGTCAATTGTTCCGTTCTGAAGACCATCCTCTTGACTGTTCGACGTGATCTCGCGCGTTTCAACAGAGACGCCGGGGTACAGTTCGGAAAATTGCGATATCAGATCGTATGCGCCCCATTCCGCCGATATGTTTGTGACAGCAATGGCCAGTCGACCACCGACACCGAATTGAGAAGCGCGAAAGCTGCGCAAACCCAGTTCCATCGATCGCAGCGCACGTCTGGCATGTGGCAAGAATTCGGAGCCAGCTAGCGTGAGTTCGACACGACGCGTCGAACGCTCAAATAGCTTACCGCCCAAACGTTGCTCTAGCCGACCGATCTGCCCAGAAAGGCCAGGTTGGGATATGTTGGCGCGCTTAGACGCTCGGCCAAAATGGAGCTCTTCGGCCAATGCAATAAAACACTGCAGTGATCTGTGATCCATTGTGACACGTCCAAAGCCTGCAAGACCAGCAACAACCTTAGCATAACGCAAATGGTGACCGAGTCACTTGTAAGACTTGCTTCAATCGGACAGGCAGCTTTCCGGTCTTCCATCCCGTTCGAATGTCTGCTTGGTGGACAAAGCTCTATTAGCATTGCGCTGACTGTCGGCAAGTTGGTGCTCACAGCGCAACGCAGGCAACTACTGAGCACCACGGCAGCCTTGATCATCAACGGACATCTACACAGCGGCACAGTAAGACGCAGGACTTCGGAGATCCACCGGCGCGGTATCGTCGTTACAGACATACAAGCTCAACCGAGCTGAACCAGGTTAAGTATGCTCGCACCGCAACCGAACGCCTCGAAGCCTAAGCTGGTAGAACGCATTCTCGTACACGTTCCCCCGTTGTCACGAACACTACGCGAGGCACCGCTTCCAAGAGATCGCAAGCGCGCCTATCGCGAGATCTTGTTGGCTCTCCTATATGGGGTTGTTTGCCACTTCCTATTTGCCATGGCAGTCATCGGGATGATTCTCGGCATGTGGCATGGCATGTCGATTGGCATGGGCACTCTACCAAGCCCTCTGAGCTGGGTCGCAAACATGGCCTTGATCATGCAGTTCCCAATCATTCACAGCTTGCTGCTCACGCGTATCGGGCAAAGAACTTTGCGAAGGCTTGCACCTCTTGACGCGGGAACGACGCTGTCGACAACAACCTATGCCATCATTGCTTCCGCACAACTAATAGCATTGTTTGTTTTGTGGACTCCGTCTGGTGTCGTCTACTGGAGCGCCAGCGGTTGGTCGCTTTGGGTCATGTGCACCCTTTATGGATTGAGCTGGGCATTCTTAGTTAAGGCTTCATGGGACGCTGGAGCAGAAGTCCAAAGCGGGATCCTCGGATGGATGTCGCTCTTCAGGAGCGTCAAGCCCCAGTATCCACCTATGCCGACCAACGGAACATTCAAATTCATTCGGCAACCGATTTATCTGGCCTTCGCCCTGACGACCTGGACTGTACCGACTTGGACGCCCGACCAACTTTTGCTTGCATCGACGCTCACTCTCTACTGTGCCCTGGGCCCTTTACTAAAAGAGCGACGTTTCAAGCAGCGTTATCAAGAAGGATGGCTACACTACAAATCGCAAACACCTTATTGGTTTGCGCTGCCATGGCGATTGATGAAGCGGTAGAATTCTGAATTCGCAGATGTTGGTCATTTTGTTTCGGACAAGTAACGCGCACCAACGTGAGCCGTCATCTTGAGTAGTTGCGCGGCAGCATTCGTTCAAGCGCAGATCGCAATAGGCCTCACAATTTAGGTGCGTTATTCGCGACCAATCAGCGAAAATGATGTTTTTGAGCAAAGCTTGTTGCTGAGCGATCAAGAGCCTATATCGGACGAAGGTCCAGCCAATTGTCCCATATCCACGCTTAGTCATCACACAATCCATCAGTATCAATCATTCCTTCCTCGCGGAGCACTCCAATGTCTAAGACTTCTGCTTTGAAACGACTCGATGGCGCTAGGCGCGCTCTGCGCGATCTTGGTCTCGACACGGAACCTGCGACCGATGCTCCGATCGCGGGCCTGTTGGATCAGATTTACGAGATCGACAAAGAAAGCGTGGCCGTTATTGCCCGTACATTAGCTGAAGCCCAGGTCTTCAACGAAATTGTTCGCAATGAAATATCAGCGATGGAAATAGGGAGCCGGTACAACGACATCGTTGCTGCCTTTACCTCCATTCGTGATGATGCCAAACGGTTGGTCGATCAGCTTGAAGACGGCAAGATCAATACGTTCGAACGGATGTCCAATGTCTGGATGAAAGTGCGTCGTGGCGACATTGCCGACCGGTTCGATGAGATTCGCTATGCCTATCAGGAAGTCGCAAAGGAATCGAAGGATCAGATCGTCCGCGAGGGACGCATTCTCGATGCCTATCGTGACTTCCGTGGCGCCTACAAACAAGCTCAGGTTATGGCGCTGAAGGTCTTGGAGAAAGCGGAGAAGAAGCTCGGCACAGCAAAGGGGCTCCTGCAGAAGGCGTCGGACAAGGTTGCGAAATTTAAGGGTAAAGAATCATCAGAGGCAGCTGAACTCGAGATGGCACGAGACGACCAACTCCGTGCCCTTCAGGAAGAGGAAAAGCGCTACCAGATCGCCAAGGATTTAGCCGATAATCTGACGATCGGTTACAACACGTCAGAAGTGATCATGTCCCGTCTCATGCAGACGACAAGTGCGAAGGAACGCGTTTACGCACAGTCGGTTTCGTTCTTCTCGACCAATGAGGCCGTACTTACAGCCTTAAAGGCATCCTTTACCGGCATGTTCGGGCTCCACGAATCCACGAAAACATTAGAGGCCATGAAAGACGGCATTTCAGAGAGTCTTGAGACACTTTCTGAAGTTGGGGCGGCTGTCCAAGAAGAGGCAATCAAGGCTGGATATGGACCAACCGTTAAAGCCGAGTCGGTGAAGAAGCTCGTCGATTCTGTCATCAACTTTCAGGTTCGCTCTCGCGAGATCATCGATGAGATGCGCATTCTATCAACACGGAATTCGCAGGAGATCCAGGAAGCAGTCGAAGATGGCAAGCGCCGACTTTCCCGCCTTGCGGCAGAGGGCAACGCGCTCATCATCTAAGCTCAACCCTTGAGTTCGTATGAAGTCGGCCTCACATCGGGTCACGGGATGCAACTGAATGACTGCGGATCGCGATAGTGCCACGGAGATGGAGCCAGCCAACGCGAGCATCACGTTATCAAATA
Organism: Hyphomicrobiaceae bacterium; assembly: GCA_965247245.1. Taxonomy (GTDB): domain Bacteria; phylum Pseudomonadota; class Alphaproteobacteria; order Rhizobiales; family Hyphomicrobiaceae; genus Tectiglobus. The sequence continues at coordinate 2,324,062 of CBDFGV010000003.1, forward strand.
CGGCACAAGCGCCGCTCGATGACATCATGATCGCAATGGACGTTGTCGATACGCTTCGTGGCGACGCTTACATTGTGGAGCGCGAACTCAACGCGAAGGAGCGCAAAGCCAAACTCATCGAGCGATTGCGTGAAATCTATCGCAGCCAAGGTATTGAGGTTCCCGATCGGATCCTTGAAGAAGGTGTCAACGCGCTTGAGGAAGACCGGTTCGTCTACCAACCTCCGGCAAAGACTTTCGAGACACGTTTGGCCCGCTTGTACGTCACACGTCTCAACTGGGGGCGATACGTCATTGGCACAGTTGTCGGTCTACTTGCGCTGCTCATTGGATGGTACACTTTCTACGAAGGTCCGCGGCAGAGTGCGATCGCCGCCCGCCATGTTGAGCTCACCCAAGTAATTCCAGAGCGCATCGAGAAGCTGCAGACGCAGATCAGTGCTGAGATGACGAACGGTGCAACTTCCGATGTCGCTTCGACAGCGCGCCGAGGGCTGGCTGCAGCCAGCGCTGGCAACCTCTCTGAGGCACGCGCGGCGAGCAAAGAACTTGAATCTCTTCTCGATGACCTTCGTGCTGTTTATGAAGTGCGCATCGTATCAGGCCGCGGCGAGGTTAGCGGATTGTGGCGCGTGCCAAAAGCAAATCGTCAGGGACGCAATTACTACCTGGTAGTGGAGGCGGTAGGTCCTGATGGGAAAATCCTTCCGCAGGAAATTTTCAACGAGGAGAACAATCAACGCGCAATAGTCTCGAAGTGGGCCGTCAGGGTGCCACCAGAGGTGCTCGAACGTGTGCGCGCCGACAAGCAGGCCGATGGCATTATCGACCAGCCAGTTGTCGCGGTTAAAGTACGAGGAAAGCGCACACCCGATTGGCGTATCCAACGTGCGGGAGGCGAGATTACGCAATGGTAAAGCGCCGCCGCGGGAAAGATCGCGACCGCCGTCGTGACCAAGATAAGGATCGCAGACGCGGCCGAAAACGGAAACGTGATCGGAAACGCCGTCATGATGCATTTGGCGCTGCCTCTTCCGGACGTGAAACGCTGCAATCGATCGAAAAGGCAATCCAAGATTTGCGGCAACGGGAAGCGCGGTTGCAAACCGATCTGAAGAGACTGACGGCGACACGCGCGGACGAAGTGACCAAGCGCTTGAATGCTTACCGCGAGCTCGCCGAAGTCAAAACCCGCAATGCTGTCGCGGATGGCGTGATCGATGAAGCAGACCGACTGTCCACCCGGGTTGCGGACCTATTGTCTGCGCGCCAGAAGACGATTGATGATTTGCGCCATCGCCAGAATGCAGCTGACGAATTTAGAGAGACATCAATCGATACGCGCGATCGACTCATTGTTGAGATTGATACACTTGAACAGAAACTGGACGATTTAGCATTGATCGCGCGCGAGGAGTTAATGCGCGAGGCCGACTACCAATTCCGCTCGACTGCGCTGGAAGAGTTGAGTGCAGTTCATCGCAAAGCTGCTGAAAAAGCCGAGCGCGCCCATAGCGACCGCGATGCGAAGGGGAAGGCATACAAGAACGATCCATTGTTCATGTATTTGTGGCAGCGCAGTTACGGCCAGTCCGAGTATCGCAAAACCGGTATCGTGCGCTGGCTTGACAGCTGGGTTGCGCGGCTCGTCGGATATCCAAATGCGCGTGCCAATTATGCTGTTCTGAACGAGATCCCGCTGCGGCTCGATGAGCACATGGAGCGTCTCGCCGATCGCCTTGCCGTCAGCCGCGAAGACATCGAACGGCTTGAGGCAGCGAAGATCCAGGAACTTGCGGACGGTAATCTCTCAGACAACCTGCGGCAGATGCACGAGAAAGAAGTTGCCGTCACTAAAGATATTACCGCTGCGACTGCTGAACTATCCGATCTTGGCGAACAGCTGAATAAATACGCAGAAGGGCATGACCCTGCATTCGCTAAGGCGATTGATTTAGCGACGGAGTTTCTCCAGCAACACACAACTCAATACCTCGCCGAGGCTGCAAACGAAACGTTAACGCCGAGTGACAATGAAATCGTGGCACGGATCTCGGGTCTCGACCGTCGCGTTGCCGAACTCAGCTCGGAGCATGATCGCCAAACTGCTGAATTGGAAAAAACATTCGAACGGCGAGATGAGCTGTTGCGGATAGCAGCAGACTTCCGCCGCAACCACTACGATGACAGTGCCACGGAGTTTCGCGGCGAAGACCTAGTAAATGCAGTGCTCGAGGACTTGATTGGTGGTGCAATATCTGGTGCAGAGTACTGGGGACGCGCCCGACGCCGGAAATCGCGCCGTTCTCGTCCTGCTGACTCCTTCCGTCGAAGCCAAAAATTTCCGCCCTTCGATCTCGAAGACATGTTTGACCTGGATGATGTATTCGATTTCGACGATGACTTCTGGACTGAAGGTAAATTTTGAAGCAGGTGCTTCGTCAGTATGTCTGCAGGTGACCAAAGTCGGAGATCTCATAGGGCGCGGAGCGCATCCTCTTTCAGGCTGAACAGTGAACAACTAACATTGTCGTAAAGTGCTGGCGTCACTGAGTGCTACACTGGATGAGCCGATGCATCCACACCGGTTAGGTTGTATGCAATGTTTGTGTGGAATTGCGATGTCAAAAGCGATATGTCGACCGCGCGTTCGGCAAGGTCTGACAGCGTCCTTTGCCTGATTGCGCGCTATCTTGCTGGCACTGCCGCCACCGCGGCGCCGCTTGAGCTTTGCGCCTTTCAACGCACTGCCGTTAAAGACCGCCCTTCCTGACATCATTTCGTTGACAGAGCGCATACGGTTGCTTGTCGATTGATCTTTATCGCATTGTCTTGCGTTCCTCTTTGAGAGGAGCAAACAATGTTGCGAAAAGATGTTGTACGGCCACTGCCTGGTGGCCACCGGCATATAGATGCGCAGGAGATCGCGAAGTTCGATACGCTCGCCGAGGAATGGTGGCGACCGGACGGCAAGTTCAAGGTCGTGCATGAGTTCAATGCGGCACGAGTTGACTATCTGATTGATTTCTTTGCGCGTCAGAACAAGGCGCGCTTGGGGGCGCATCCGAATTTGCCACTTTCCGGGCTGCGGCTCCTCGATGCAGGCTGTGGCGCTGGCATTGTGTCTCTTCCTCTCGCCGAGAATGGCGCAGATGTGACTGGTATCGATGCATCGGCCCAAAGTATTGCAGTCGCACAGCGCCAAGCGGAACACCGAGGCCTAGCCGTAGATTTCAGATGCGGAACTCCGGCTGAGGTTACGACAGCTGAAGCGGCATTCAATGGTGGTGTTTGTCTTGAGGTTGTCGAACACGTGGGTGACCTCGAGGCCTTCGTTGACGACCTCAGCATTCTTATTGCTCCAGGCGGTCATCTCGTCCTTGGTACGCTCAATCGCACCTCCCAATCTTATGTCAAGGCCATCATCGGTGCGGAGTACATTCTGCGTTGGCTTCCGAAGCGGACGCACGATTGGTCGAAATTCGTGAAACCAGTCGAGCTGAAGGAGTTGCTGGAAAGGCGCGGTTTTCGAGAAGTAGCGCGTCAGGGACTTAGTTTTAATCCGTTGCGATGGCAGTGGCGGCTCAGCAAGGATATGTCGGTCAATTATCTAATTGCATTTGAGAAGCAGCCGTCGGCGGCAGCTTGAGATACGCGCGCAGAAATTAACAGCGACAGAGGGGCTGATGAACCGTGGCTAGCCTAAGGCCAGTGAGGTCCAACATCAAACGGCTGTCGTTGAGCAGCTTATTTTATCGCGATGTGGTACGCGTCAGCCTCGCTTGGCGCTCATGAGTAGAATCTGACACCGCCGACGGCGATGTCGGCTTCGAAGGCACGACCAATGGCCACGACCCCAATCCGACGTAACTTTGTCAGATCAAGCATGGCAGACGTTCTATAAGTCTCGAAGCCAGAGAACGGCAGTCTGACGGTATTCCATTTATTTTGGGCCTTGAAACCCTGGCGGTAAGATTGCCAGGGACGGTTGAGATCGTTTGTACGTAAATGCAAACTGTAAGGCTCGCCGTTCCCAACGACATCAATCTCAATTCCAGTGTAGGCGCTCGCATCAATTGCAGATCCGTCTGGCGACAGGTCCAAGGCAATTTGAATGAAGCCTCCATTGTTTTCCAAGCGAACAGCACCCTTCATTCGCAAGGCGCGGCGTCCTGAAATAACTTCGCGTGTCATTGAGCCGCTCGATACGCCGCCCATAACACCATCAGATATAAATCGCCATTTGCTGCCATTCGTTGCGGAAAACGCTGCGAGAGAGAGGTCATCAATGACATTAGAAGGTGCAGCCATAGTCGGAACTCCCATAGCCGCCAACGCTATCAAGCTTCCAGTCAACCCCATGAGTGCTCGGCGATCCATCAGTTTCTTGGTCCTTTTTATGACGTCGAGCAGCGGATTCTAGGCCGACGATACCGTGATAAGCTTCTCTAACCGCGGCCAGGTAATAGCCATCTGAGCTAGCTGAGACTGGTCGATAGTGAGAAAACGCAGTGGCCCCTCGTTTGGATTGATAAGAAGCTCAACAACGACACCGCGAAGCACCAGAGATACACGCGGGCTACGGAGGACGGTTCGGGCTTCCCAGACAACTAGGTCAGACTCCACGGTGAATAGTTGGCAAGCTTTCCGTTTGTATTCGAGCAAACATACGCGGAGGCATACTTCAGCGCCGATGTGCGAATACAATTTGGAAACATGATTGAAGATCAGTGCCCGTTGTCTCCAAATGGCCAGGCTCTGACGTCACCACCGTATAGGGTTGCGTCGACCTAAGACAGCGCACCAACCTCCAACGCAGCAATTGATTTGGGCAGATTGATATCCGCAATCGTTCGCCGCGAAGCGCTCAATATGATCCTAGACGAGGCGAAGCTCGTAAGATCGTCAACGGAATGGAGGCAGGTATGGGCAGAGCTGAGCAGGCGTTTCTTGGAATTATAGCCGTAGCGGCCATCGCCTTAGTTGCACCCAATGAGGCGACTGGAGGCATCCGTTGTGACGGCAATGCACAGATAATCGGATCGGGAGAGACGCACTGGTCGAAACATTGTGCGTTGCGCCAACTGGCGAATGTGGCGCGTGCACGCGGTGTCGCCACATCTCTCGGCAAGTTGAAGTCAAGCATTGCAGAGAGGGAGGCGGTTTGTAATGTTGTTGGTTTTGATACGCGGGTGATCATCACATGCAATCCATATCACGCACTGAACCGCCACGAGGAATCGCAGTAGCAGACCATCTCTTTCATTGCAGATCGCGAACAGTGTTCTTCCATTGCGGCTCAACATGTAACGCTACCATTAACAGGCGGCCTGCAACGATTTTGACCATGCTCTTTCATAAAGCTTAGAGGGTGTTTTTCCCACGTAGAACTGCCCTATCCTGCTCGTAGGCGGTTCTGCTGCAACAACCAATCGTGTTGGCCATGCGACTTTGGATATTTGCTTGTAATCCACACAACTACTTTTGGCGTTATGACTTGGCACAGTTGAAATCGCGCACCAACTGCGCAATCTAGAGCTAAAAGTTGTGATTTTGCGGGCCACTTCAGTGCAATTTCGTGCGCCTTTAGGGTTAGAGAATCGAACATGGACATTCCACATCGTCCGGACCTGTCAACGCTTATGACTTGTGCTGCTGGTAGCCAGCCTGAAGCATTGTGCGCTGTGATCACTTCTTGCTTGGCAATGTGCCCAGCGTCAATGGAAATGGTCACGCGTATGGAACTGATTGGAGTGGCCCTGCTCGACCAAATGGACCCTGAACCGATGTCAGAGCCGCCCGCAAAAGCCCTAGCCGGAGCGGAACGTAGTGAATCCAATCGCAATAGCCATAGCAGTCTACCGGCGCCGCTACGAGCCGTTGTTGGTGACAGCATAGACGCGCTTGGGTGGCTAGATAGAGAGCAAGGTGTGAAGTACTTTAGCGTACCAATGTCACCGACTGCCCAGGGACGGTTGGAATTAGTTAATCTCGCACCTGGCACCAAACTACCTGAACTTGCGTATGCGGGTGAGGAGTATCTCTTGGTGGTTAGTGGTAGTTGCAGCCGTGATGGAACGCGCCTCGAGCGTGGAGACTTTGTCGAATCCTACGAGCAGTCGCCTTACAGCCTTGTTGCCGGCGATAACGGGCATTGTGTCCTCCTGATCGGTCACGAACGACTGCCCAACCAGCCCATTCGCCACTGATAAAACGCGCTAATCTAACAGTTTTTTTGGAGGGTTCGGTTCCAGTTCACTTATGCGCTCTGGCAAGGGCGTTAGCTAGTTGCTTCGCGCTAATGGACAACACTTTACGGAAGAACTTTGTTAGAGCCAGTGGTACCAAACCTGTCTTTATGTCGATGCTTCATCCGCAGTACCGAGCGTGTTCAGATGTTGAATTGCTTTTGAGAACAGCTAAGCGCTCAACTTGCTTGATCGCCTTGCCGATTTTTGCCTCTTATGAGCATGTCTCCGATGATCTAGAGCTTAGAGCCAAACGTAAAATCGTCGACAGCCAGGATCAGTCCTGTTGTTAGATGCAGAGAACTACCGGGCCTCGGCGCCTCCCAGGATAGGCAGGGATGCTGTGAGCGTTACCGTAACAGTTTCACGTTGTTCTGAGTTGGCTCCATTCGAGATCCGATATTCTTCCATGATGGACAAACTCTCCGTGTCTCACCTTGCCTGGATACCAATCAAGAGAGTTTCTTCGAAGCTGAAGCGCCGGTGAGTGCAGGGCTGAGCTTTAGAATTGTGTCTAGATGGGACGGCGCGTATTGGAGAATTGCAACATTGACAGCCGATCTGGATCGCACTCACCAACCACGTTGCCGCAATACTCTGAAAGGGCGATTGCTTGGGCAATTTAGGAAGAGACATGGTTCTGTCAGTGCTCTTGACCTTATCAAACGCTGTACCCAGCCTCGAGCTGAGTACAACTTGTTCCCACACAATTTGGAAATTTCTGCCTTCCGCACAAAGTGTAAGTCGTTGCGGTACACATAGAGAGATTGCCTGGTATGAGCCCGGAAACTGCAAATAGCCTACTCGTTCTAGTAGCGCAAAAGAGCGATGAAGCGGCTTTCAATGATTTGTTTGCGTACTTCGCACCTCGCATTAAGCAGTTCTTGATGCGTGAGGGTGCCGATGCGGCAACTGCCGACGATGTGGCGCAGCAGGCCATGGCAAATGTTTGGCGCAAGGCGCACATGTTTAGCGCCGATAAGGGCAATGCGTCCGCATGGATATACAGAATTGCGAGGAACTTGCGGATTGACCGAATTAGGCGCGAGCGCGTTTGGCAGCCACTACCAGAAGATCACACTGAGCAAGCATCGTCCGACCCATCAGCAGATGATATCGTACTCAGCTCAGAACGACAAAAAGCGGTACAGGATGCACTGCAGACGCTGCCAGTCGACCAATTGGAGGTGGTGGAATTGTCTTATCTTAGTGGCATGTCTCAGTCCGAAGTAGCTCATCAACTCAACATCCCCGTTGGGACCGTAAAGTCTCGAATGCGGCTAGCATACGCCAAGTTGCTACCACTGCTGACCGAATTTTGCTGATCAATGTTTGGCAATCGGTCCCATTTCCGCACAAAACCACTTAGACCACGCAGTTGAGACTAGTCATTTGGCTGCACTCATCGTGGTTGACCTATCATGCAGAACCGTCACGACGGAGTGAGCTCCGCAATTAAGTTTTGTCACGCGGAACTTGGACCGACAGCGAAGATCAGCACATCTGAAAGGATAAGGCTGGTTCCGATGCACATCTCATCCAATTCTTGAATACATAGACCAGCAGGGATCTTCAGAATTTCGTTGACGCGTTACTTCCTACCTACGCCCAAGTGGCACTGCTTTAAATAGGTTAAGAGGAAACATCCTATAGCTGCAGCAGTAGCATCTGTGCACTGCTAGTGGGGTTTTAGGATTGAACGGCCCGATGCTGCGCTCGGAGTTCATTGTCACGACCACGGCGCTCAAGGAGATAATGCCGAACCCAATATAGATCCTATTGAGATCATCAGACGTTAGATAGCGAGATGATCAGAGGAACAGCAAATGGCGGAAAACGACACCCTGCAGCGGTTACAATCACTGCCGAACGCGTTTGTCCGCAGAGGCAACTCGCACTGGCTGTTATTGGTATCTGTAGGTTTCGCTTGGGGGGCGACGTTCTCGCTTGCCAAGATCGCCACTCAAGGTGACATCCATCCACTGGCTTTGAACTTCTGGCAGACACTTTTTGGTTGCGGCGCTCTATTGGTGTATGCCGCAGTTCGGCGCCGCCGGTTGCAGACGAGCCAACAGCATATCCGGTTCTACCTGATCGCCGGTATTCTCGGTACAGTGATACCTGGCGTTTTGTATTTCATCGCGGCCCGCGAACTGCCAGCGGGCATTTTGGCTATTACCATCGCCACAGTTCCAATGTTGACACTGGTAATATCAAGAGCACTTGGCAGTGAACGCTTCTCATTTGCTCGCCTCTTGGGCCTATCTCTAGGTGCAGCAGGAATTCTCTTGATCCTGGTGCCAGACACAAGCCTACCCGAGCCGGCAGCCGCTCCATTTGTCGTCCTGGCGGTTTTCTGCGCCCTCTGTTACGCAATCGAGAATGTCTATATCGACTTTCATATGCCGATCGGTGAAGCTTTGACGATTCTCTGTGGGATGCTCGCAATGGCCTCCTTAGTGACGGCTCCTATCACGATCGCCCTAGGCGTCTTTTGGTGGCCGCAATGGCCGCTTGGTGCGGTTGAATGGTCTATCTTGGGTATGGCGCTCATCAATGCCTTTGCTTACGGCACCTTCGTCCATCTCGTTGGCACGGCCGGTCCAGTATTCGCCAGTCAAACGGCATACATCGTTACGCTATCAGGTATTGCTTGGGGCATTTGGTTGTTCGGTGAGAGCCATTCTCCTTGGGTAGTGGCTTCGGCTGGTTGCATGTTGATCGGTCTTGCTCTCGTGCAACCTAGAGCACCACGGGACTAGCGGTTCGCTGGCAAGTGACATGGCATCGTCCCTCGGCAGCCCCAACTATCGTTAGCGGTCGACAACGCAACTCTGTAGCTGCGGCGATTCGGTGCTGCAATCGATGGAACCGCCGATGTGCTTCGCACGTTATTTGACCATCGGCAGCAGCCTTACAGCTGTCGCAGAGGGGCGGCGCCGTATTGCAAAATCTCCCCGCCGTCGCCGCCCCATGAATACCGCTGGAGCGAGCCACACTGCCGGGGCGGACCACCTTCATGGGTCAACAACACTATCCCAGGAATTTGAGTGCATCGTCTCGAGGTAACCATGTCCCAGTCTTTCCGAAGCCGCCAACGTTTGGGTGTCAATGTCGATCACGTCGCAACAATACGCAATGCTCGAGGTGGCCTGCATCCTGATCCTGTCAGAGCGGCGCACACAGCAATTGATGCTGGCGCGGATAGCATCACTGTCCATTTACGCGAAGACCGTCGCCACATCTCGGACATCGATATCGCGCAATTGGTGCAGAAGCTGAAGCAACCACTTAATTTGGAAATGGCAGCGACTGAAGAGATGCTGTCAATAGCGCTGTCGCATCGCCCTTCCGCTTGCTGCATCGTCCCCGAAAGAAGGAATGAACGAACGACAGAGGGCGGTCTCGATGTTTCATCGGATATGACTTACTTGGGTCGGTACATTTGTGACCTTCAATCCACCGGTTGCAGAGTCTCACTTTTCATCGACCCGGACATTGAGCAGATCGAAGCTACAAAGAAGGTCGCCGCTGATATTGTGGAACTGCATACCGGGCGCTATTGCGAAGCTGCGCTTGCAAATAGAAATTTAGCTGCGGCTAGAGAACTGGAACGCATCAAAGCTGCTGCCGAGCACGCGCACAAGCGCGGTTTAGAGGTTCACGCAGGTCATGGTTTGACGTACGCCACAGTTCCAGAGATAGCGAAAATCGAACCGATAGTGGAGCTCAATATCGGTCATTTTCTAGTAGGAGAGGCCATATTTTGTGGTCTTCATTCTGCCGTTGAGCGCATGCGCTCGGTGATGGACTATGCTCGGGGCGAGGTGAAGTTGAAAGATACCGCATAGTTACGCTTGCTACATTTACCATTGCTGGCATGACGCTCTCAAATTTTGTAGTCGCCGCGTCAATCGAGGATTGCACAATCCGACGCTGTCAAGGTTTGGAATGTGACTAACAGATAGTTGTCTTGAATTACTCGCAAGATGCCCTCGTAAACAACCACCTAATAGAGTCGGGTCTTTTCAGTTGCGGGGAAGAATCGAATGCAGGTGGTGATCTTGCACGACTGTTGTACTGCCGCTGATCTAGCCCGTTAATAGTTGCGTTAGTGAGCAGGAGCAAAGGTACGATGCAGGCCAATGCCATAAGCTCCAGCCCTTTAGCGCAACATCCCCTTAAATCATTGCGAGAGGTTCCGTGACACAGTCAAATTCGCTCAAGAACTTCGTGCGCTTGCGCCCGAATGGTGACATCCATGAACGTCAGGTTTGTGATACATGTGGGTTCATAGATTACCAAAATCCCAAGATTGTTGTGGGCTCGGTTGTTCGATACAACAATCAGGTTCTCATGTGTCGACGTGCGATTTCCCCGAGCAAAGGGCTTTGGACGCTACCAGCTGGTTACCTTGAAATCGGAGAAACAGTGGAAGAAGGTGCCAAGAGGGAAGCTCGGGAAGAGGCCTGCGCAGACATTCGGATAGACTCAGTCCTTGCAGTATACAGTCTTGCTCACATCGGTCAGGTGCAGATCATGCATCTGGCAACCTTGGAGCAACCGCACTTCGCTGCCGGCGAAGAAAGCCTTGAGGTTGATCTCTTTAATTGGGATCACTTGCCGCTCGAAGAGCTGGCATTCCCGTCAGTGTTGTGGACGCTCAACCATGCTCGCATTGCAATGGACAGCAAGCCCCAACTACCCTTCAGAGAGCCACCTGTTCAGCCAGACAAGGCGCGCTAGTCATTCACTCAACGTGTCTAATGAAGAATAAGGCACTTTGACCGAAACGCGGTTCTTGTCTAGTTCACCTAACAACGGGCCTGGTACGGTTAACTGAAGTTATGTAGCTGTTTGCCCGGTTCGTTGACTACCGTGTGCGGCTCTCGGCTACGTTCTGCTACTGATACGTGTTGGTTGTTACTTGGAAACACTCGCCAGAATCTGAAAAAAGTTGGTTCTCATTATTCGCTTTGAGCGCCGAAGGGGGAACCAAGTATCGTATCCGCGAGACTAAGTTGCCTAATTCTCGCTCGCGATATCATGCCGCGCTCTGCGGTGACGACCTTTGACCCGAGTGCGCCAAACCTGGAATGCTTTAGGCTTGATATGGCAGCGCATGACGCAAATAACTTCTCGCTCAGTCAACCCAGTTTGCTTGCGTATCATTTCGAACGAGGTACGGTCGCACCAAGCAAGTTCGATGACCTCACTAATGTTGGTATCGTCCACTATGCGCCGTTGATCCCAGCTAATATCTTCAATTGCCTCGCCTCTACTATCGCTGCCTTGGCCTCACGTCGCAGACCTTCTGCGGAGAGAGCCTTTGATTGCAGCTCAAGTAAACTGGCGAGGCTCGAAATCATATCCACCTGCATCATCGGTTGCCTCCATTTCATACCACCAATCGACTTATTAACGTTGGAGCCAAAGAACCGGATCATTGGGCTGGATCCGTCTTGTCATGTGAGACTGCCTTAAGGTCTACGAGCAGCATGTGAGGAGCTGTGAGTGCTGCAAGTATCCCGAAAACAACTCCGAGCAATTCAACGGGAATAGCAAGAACGGCTAGAGCCCCTGTTAGGGCAAGGACACCCGCTACAGTTATCGGAGCGTACGGTATCGATCGCGATACTAGATTAGCAGCCGAAGAGGGCTGCAGTTCAATGGCGACGCCAAAAACATGCCGGACGCTATGGAAGCAGCAGAAGTAAACAAGAAAGAAGCAGAGCGCCGGCGTTAGTAAGCCAAGCAATAGGATTGCTATGATCTCAAGAGCAACCACCGGTTTTTCGACTGCGATGACTAACGAAATTACTAGTGCGGCCTGCAACAGCGGCACGCCAGCTAAGGCCATCAGTTGAGCCGTCGTTTCGGCGATCGAACTGGGAGTAATCCAGGAGAAAATATGCACGACCTCGCCTCGGTTGAGGATCGCTGGAGCACAAATCAATGCCGCTCCGACAATCACACGTGGAAGGTGATCGAGCGCGTCCTCCCAATCGCCGCCAAAGTGGTAAGCTGCCATAGCTAAGAACAATGGCAATGCCAACGACGGTAAGGCAAACCACAGTGCAGCAAAGACAGCAGCGATGGCGACATAGGTCCCCAAGAAAACTTTAAGCCTTATGCTCGAATTCAGCTGCCATCGCCGCTCGGCGAGCGCAACATCGAAACCGCCGTGAGGAACGCCGAGAAACAGAACCGCAAGACCTGCGAGAAATGGCCAATCAAGTGGATTGAGGCTGATGCCAATGAACTGTGCCATAAGCACGCTAATCACCAAAGCGACAAAAGCAGCGCTATGCAAACATCGGGAACTTGCTGATGCTGTCCGACGCAAACTGTCCATTTTCTGGATTGCGTTTAGCATAACAATTCCATGAACAAACTCTAGCGAGGGCGAAGCGCCCGGACGCCGCGACGGCATCCGGGTCTGTTGTGTATTTTACGCCGTAACAACGCGTTGCGGTGTTACCGAGACGTCGGCTTTCGACTTGCGCACTGCGATCATGTAGATCACGACACCGAATACGGCCTTAGCCACAATGTCTGCCACTGTGTAACCGACCTCTACGGCCGTCGCCGCTGAACCGCCCGTTAGTCCGATCATTGGGAATACGAACACGACCGGGTAGAATGACCATGAGATCACTGTGAGCCAGCGTGCGGTGTTTACCAATCCGCGCACGTCCTCCGGTTGCTTGGCTATTGCATCGCTTAGACCCACGAATAACTCGTAGACGATCCACGCAAACGGTATCATGGCGAGTGCCCACCAGATCCAACGCGTCGTTGGGTCGGACGAAATCTCACCGGGGTAGCCCAATACCACCATAATGGCAGCCAGTAGACCTAACCGAACGCCCTTAGACCACGTCTCCGACTTTGTTAAACCCATCACAAGGATGAGCTCGATGAGAAGAAGTGGGACCGTCAGCAACCAGTCGACATATCTGTAAGCCTGATTGAAGGCGACGCCAGTTGCCGTGATCTGGCCGTTGACCACATCATAGCTGGCATCCCAGCTCTGCAGAATACGGACGTAGTGGTACAGTGCGATCGCCGTGACGAGACCAGTGATCGTCAAGGCGGTTTTGTACTGGTCGCTTACTTGCGAACGGCCAAGCCAAAAGAATAGGGTGGCTGCTCCCATCGTAGCGATTGTGAAAGAGAATGCGTTGTACACCAGTTCGTATTGAGCAACTGTAATTTCGCTCATTTGATACCTCTCAAACTCCGAAGAGATCATTCTTTCTTAATGCAAGCCTTACACCTGCATTTTGTATTTGCCGAACGCACCGGATGAGATCTGCGATCAAATTTTTTCTGATTTTTTGGAGCGCGGAACGTCGCAATGTAGAGACTGTCAACCGGACTTATTTGGAATCCTGCAAACCGAAAGATGATTGGAAGTAAAAATATTCAGCAAGCCATTCGGTACACTGCAAGGACATTGCATGAGGCTGCGGTGGGATGTGTTGGCCTTTCCTATTGCATCATTTAATGCTGCACAGAGCTCCCTCCAAATCGGGGAACGAACTCAATTGACTCTCACAACTTTCGCACCCTTTCCGTGACGAGGTATGTCAAGCGGTAGCCGTTTAAATGACGTCCACTCTAGGTGTCAATGCGTTGTATTACTGACTTCAGCATTCGCACGGTTGAAGTCATTAGGGCGGCGTCGCGCGCGCTCCTCTATCGCGGCGTCGCTCTTCGACTAGGTAGTCGAGCCGATCGTTTTGGGTAAATAGTTAAAGTCAGGTTGGTGGCATGGTGAGCAGCATTGAGAATGCTAACGTTGTACGAGGAGACCGTAGCGAGAGGGTAGCGCGCGTCGGCGATCTAGCGACTGAGTTCCGTGCGCGGATATGCAAACAGGGATCGCGAAGCAACAACGCACGCCATGTTCAGCGATGTATATCGTGCGGTACGCTGCATCAATTACCTGCTTTGCTAACAGATACGATATGGGTTTGCGAGAGAAAGCGCTGTCGAAAACGCAATGTGGTGCTCTTCCAGCAGAAACTCGCGCCTGAATGAAGAGCGCTGCGGTCATGGATGGTATGAAATCCGATCCGCCAGATCGCGGACATCGCACCTCATTGCAGAGATCATCGGTCGCGAACCGGACAGTTTTGTCGTACCGGCGTTGGATCGAAGTTGCCTTCGCGATCAGCATCACAGGACTTGCGGTTGGCTTCTTGCTGTTTGCACTATGTGATGATTACTCGCGAACATAGGAAACAGAGAAGTAGATCAAGATCCAATCGCAACTGACCTTCCAATGATGAGAGAACCGAGGGAGCGATTGCTGCGTATTGAATATGGCATCCCATGGTCGGTATAACCTTCCATGGGGCGTTTCCTCCCTAGACTTGGGCTGCTTTGGCAGCCCTTTTTTCTAGCTATCGCGCAGAAGAGGCGCAGGCTTTCCCAAGGCCGCGGCGCCGAACGTCCTCTGGTCCTTTCCATACTCAGTATCTACGTCTGAAGGCTCCACGCCTTCCTTGGCATTGGCACGACTTCGCAAGTTTATATTGTTTGAACAGAACAATCGAAACGACATAAAACTTATTCGTCAGCCTTTGGCTCATCAGCGATGCTTGCAGTACACATCAGCGCTGAGCCATTTGAGTGAGTTCGTTGCTTTTTGAGAACCTGCTCATTGGCTTGACCTTCTAACCGAACAACGGCTGGCTTCGACGGCAATCATTGAATAGGTTTTCGGGAAGCATGTAATGCTTGGGCATGCTTCCCGAGGTCATGCAACGGGGCATCGCAAGATGTCACCTACTGAACAACAAGAGTAATGATCGTTATTCGATTGGGCTGCGTAATGTAATTAGTAAAAGCAAGAGGAAGTCGACGCCCATGCGCGATGCTATCAATGCTATGTCGATGTTGTTTGCTCGACCGCAGAGACTCACGGACACCGACCGAAAAAGGCTAAACGTCAGCACAGATATTGTCGAAAACCGAAGCTCTTTCGACTTTGAATTTTCTGCGCTGAATGGCGAACCGCTGCCACTGAGGCAATTCAGGGGGCGTGTCCTATTGATCGTCAACACTGCCTCGAAATGTGGTTTCACCCCTCAGTACGAAGGCCTTCAGAAGCTGTATGACAGCTATCGGCCACAGGGATTGACAGTAATTGGTGTGCCTAGCAACGATTTTGCGAAACAAGAGCCCGGCACCGCAGGTGATATTTCTGCAATCTGTGTTGGGCGCTACGGCGTGACTTTTCCGATTACGCAAAAGGAGCATGTCATCGGATCACGAGCACATGCTTTCTACCGCTGGGCTCAGATAGCAATGAATGGTCAAGCCACGCCAAAGTGGAACTTTCACAAGTATCTTGTCAGGCGTGATGGCCGACTTGCTGGTTCATTCCCACCGTTAACATCCCCTACATCTAGACGGCTCACGAGATTGATCGAAGCAGAGCTGCAGCGCTATCCTGACGAGGTGGGTCATGGCCCAATCTACTGATAAAAATGTTCTAGGTGGAGCGCTAGACTCTTGTTCGCTTGAACCGTTGACTGGGTTCTTTCGAGACGGGTGCTGTAAAACTGGACCGATGGATTTTGGTTCGCATACGGTTTGCGCAGAGGTGACAGCAGAGTTTTTGGAGTTCACTTGCAGGGATGGAAATGACCTCATAACACCACGTCCAGAATTCGGTTTTCCTGGTCTCAAACCAGGTGACCGCTGGTGCCTTTGTGCAGAGCGGTGGAAAGAAGCTTACGATGCCGGCGTTGCCCCTCCCGTTGTGCTATCGGCCACCAATGCCGCAACACTTCGAGTAATAGAGCTCGATACTTTGGTTAAGCGATCAGCAGGCTAGACCTAGTCCTTGAGATTCACACGGCATGGAGGATGCGATGTTCGTGCAAGTTGCTCGGGCAATTGCGAGAGAAACAAGATAGTGCGGAATGCTCAGCTTCTCTGGAATGCGAACTGCTATTGCCTTCTCATCCGTCCTATTCAGGCGCAAACGCTCGCAACTCCATGTGCTTCTGCACAGCGTGCCGATATTGAATCGTATTGCTACCCACGTGCGCCCTTAGACTAAACCATCCGGCACCCGTGCGAAGGCGTTATTGCTGTGCCAATCACCAGTATGGCTCGGACGCTTTTAAGCCCGCGTTCGCCAGGCTGTACGAAGTTAGAAGTCGTACGCCAGAAACGATTACAAAGTTAAGCGCAGGACGTGGATCAGCCTTGCAAAAAGTGGCTGCTGGTAGGTTATAGAACTGTGCCGACACTCCAAGGCTTAGGCACCCCAGATGTCGTCGTGCAGGACCGTTCCATCGGTAGGATTTCTCATTGCGTCTCTATGATTGCCTGTATGCTTCCCGGCACGGCGAAAAACGTCAGCAGTGAAAAACACGCCCAATAGCAAAACAACATGTGCCGCAACGCTAGGGCCGTATAGCGCAATCCAACCCGTCCAAATGGTAAAAACCGAACACCACATCAGGGCAAGTATTGCCATAAGGCGAAACCGGACGATTTTGGGCAATGTTCGCAGGGGGTTCGTATCTGGATCCATTATGATGTTGTAGCTTTGCCTGATCATTAAACTACTCCGTTGTTCTGCTTTACGTGATGGGAAATGACAACGCGCCAAACTCGAAAGCGGTTCACTCAAACTTGTCGTAAGCCAGAGCCGAGTCACCCAACGCGCTAATTCTCATCTGATGACAAGAGGCAAACAAACAGCACGATCTCAACTATGGCTGTTAACGATGCTAAGCCGGCAGCCCCTACAACATACGCAAGGTACGTTTCAGGGGTCGCCAGCAACATCCGTTTCAATTCACCGATGTCAAAAAGAACGATGAGCGAGAATATCAACACGCCCTTTGCCGCGCCAGATAGGCCATGGCATAGCAATGTCTTCGGTAGATCCATCCTCGTTCACTCCGTCATTTTGGACAGGTTTGGAACGTTGGCTCAGACGATTTAGCCAGTGTCGGGGATTTGCGCCGAATCACGCAACATCTTGCTTCAAGCAGCGACCAGTCCGAGTTGCTACTGGTCAGCCAACGTCGCGCTCAACATCCAAAGTGCCTTCTCATGAAAGGCCATCCGCTGCACAATCAGTTCATGTGTGACGAAGTCTCGGTTGTCGTCGGCCATAAGCGCCGCTTTGCGATACTCGCGAGCAATGTCTCCATGAGATGATGCAAGATCACGGATCATTGCTACCGCAGAGCGAGCGCCTGCACTAACTCGCTCGTTCGAGGTCGTCGGGGAATGTTTTGCGATGTTTACCGGGTGACCAAGTGCCCTAATCCGTTCGGCAATTTCGTCTGCAGCTTCAAAAAGATTATTGTAGTGTTCTTCTGTCAAATCATGAATCGGCTTGAACAGTGGCCCTACGACATTCCAGTGGCAAAGCTGTGTGTCCAACATAAGTGATAGCGTTGCTTCTAAGCTTCCATGCAGGGCTCTGGCAATTTGTTCTCTTGCTGCATCTGACAATCCGGTATGCGGCTTCGAGGTTTCGGCAATTGGTTTCAAGGCAGATATGTTCATAGTCGAAACTCCTTCAGTTGTTCCGTCTGGTTGGAGTTGGTTTCGATAGCCCTCCGGTCGGAAGGGCGCTTGAGCAACCGCCAGTCCTACGACTAACTCCGCCATGTAACTGGCAGCAGCAGCCACTCTGTGAGCGACTGGAACGCTCACCGCACAGGTCTGGATCAGTCATGTCGGTAAAACGGCACTTGGCAGAGCGGAACGTCGCGCCATTTTCCTTATTGGTAGTACAGTTCCAATGATGCCAGTCGCTTTTGATTGGGATGTTTGATGGGTTGTTTCTTCAGCCATACGAGAAGGTCAACATGATAGCGAAGCCGAGCGCGTAATAAGCCATCGCTCTTATTAATGCCATCGCAGCCGGTCCACGTAATGCGATCTGTGCCAGACCCGAGAGCCTTATCGGACAAGAACTTGCCTCGTCGTAGCGACAATCCGGCAAGCTCATCATCATGAACCCGACAGAGGCGATCAAGATTGACGTATGTGATGCCGCCTGTGAGCCAGCCAGAACAACGAGCACTGCCAATATCGAACCGGCCCGGCTTTTCGATAGGATTACGCTAGCCATTTAATATTCCACTACAGTCTCTTCGTACCATTACGGGCGGCTACGTCGGGAAGATTGTACTAAACCGGTCCTCGCTCTTCGTGGGTTACTCTACGTCAAGACGCTAATAAGCTTGCTCGAACAATTGCGACAACCGGCCCCCGATAATACTGCAACCACCTGAGGCTCTATCCCGTACTCTCCATAAATCTGGAGATACCGCGATGGAAAAGAAACCGTTGTCATCGCCTTACAAAGGCATGCTTGGTTGGATTGACGCTCGCCTACCCATACCGCGTATGCTGGACCGCGAGTATTTACAATTCCGCGTTCCGAAAAACCTGACATACTTTTGGTCGTTCGGCGGCATTCTCATGCTCACACTCACGACATTGATCGTGAGCGGCCTCGCGCTCGGTATGCATTACAAGCCATCTGCAGACGAAGCGTTTGACTCGGTGCAGCGGATCACGCGGGACGTAAACTTCGGCTGGTTGATCCGCTACATGCATATGAATGCGGCACACTTCTTTTTCATTGCTGTATACATTCATATCTTCCGCGGGATGTACTTCGGCTCGTATAAGCAGCCGCGAGAACTGCTTTGGATATTAGGCGTCATCATATTCTTCTTGATGATGGCAACCGCATTCCTCGGATACACGTTGCCTTGGGGTCAGATGAGTTTTTGGGGCGCGACGGTTATTACAAATCTCTTCAGCGCAATCCCGTTTGTTGGCGACTCGATCGTCGTATGGTTGCTTGGCGGTTACAACGTCGGAGATGCGACCGTTAACCGGTTCTATGTGATGCATTGGTTCCTCGCATTTGCGATCGTTGGCGTCGTGTTGCTTCACGTAACAGCCCTCCACATCACCGGCTCGAATAATCCCTCCGGTATTGAGCCCAAGCACGAAAGTGAAACCCTGACGTTTAATCCCTTTATGACAATCAAGGACCTTCATGGTGCTGTTGTCTTCTTTACACTGTTTGCGTTCGTGCTGTTTTTTGCACCTGACTACCTAGGGCATGCGGATAACTACATCCCGGCCAATCCTCTGGTGACGCCAGCACACATTGTTCCCGAGTGGTACTTCCTACCCTTTTACGCAATCCTGCGGGCCATCCCTGACAAGCTCATGGGAGTGGTTGCGATGGTGGCTTCGATTGGGTTGCTAGCAGCGTTGCCGTGGCTGGACACATCTCGCATTAGAAGTTGCGTATTCCGTCCTGTCTGGAAATGGTTGACGCTTCTATTCGTCGTTAACTTTTTCGTTCTCATGTATGTCGGTGCTATGCCGGCGGGAGGGGTATATGTCTGGGTTGCACGCATCGCGACCGTATACTGGTTCATGTATCTGCTCGTCCTAGCACCAGTCGTTGGTCTCATCGAGGCACCCAAAAGGCTCCCCGCCAACATCAACGAGTACGAAAGGATGAAGAAGTCGGGCGAGATCCGGTTTCTACCATTTCGCTTGCCGGCTTTGAACCGATCTGCACGCGACAGCAAGGGTGGAAATACGCCGGCAACCGATCCTTCACCAGCTGAGTAATGGTGAAAAACTTATCAGGAGGCGACATGACGAAGCCGAGCTTCACTGGTGCAATACAACAGATTATGGATGCGATTGATAAGGGGGTATCGGGTTTGATCGGCAGCACCCAAAAAACCAAGCCGGTTCCTGTTCGGACGCGGCCGGAGCAACGTCATCCAAGGTGAGTTAGCTACCCATAAATGGCGAATATGTTTTGCGATAAGCCATACAAGCAGACGATTGTGCAGATTGGAAACGTTCGATGATCTTAGGTGGCCTTTACTAGAACCTGCTTCAGACCCATTGATTGTCATCCTTTCTGGCACGAAGTTTACCGACACACGAGAAGCCTCTCTGGTTCTCGAAATGAGTCGCGGCCTGGTGATTGGACAGAAATCACGGTTGCTCCCGACAACCGCTTTGTGGACAAAGCTCCAATTGCATGGAGCTGATATTCGGAGGACGGGTGCGCCGACCGCAAGACGCTCAGCCGTCGAGCTACAAGTCAGCTTCGATCAATCAGCAGACAACTTTAAAGTAAGGAGCATGTTGCTATGGTGGCAAAAATATTTTGGAAGCAATCAATCACCGCGTCCAACCGAACTAATAACCTTGCGTGCCAATGGCAGCACTGAATCAGCGATAGCTGCTTGTCCTTCAGCTGTGGGATGAAAAGCTCCTCCAAAAGTGCTTGCCTTCAAGAGGTCCTGTGGTCCGTTGCGTCGACGTCCGCGCCGGAGTCGTTGGCGGACGTCGCTCGATAGATCGATATGGGCAGTTAGAAATGCGTCGTTCGAAGTTCTCATCCAACGCTGTCGTTGTGAATAAGGCCGATACAGAGACGGCCGATAAGGGAACCAGTTGCGCCCGGTCCAACGTGGTAGCCTAAGCTCGTCTTGCACGCGACTTCCCCCACCCTCTATGCCGGCGCAGATACCACGACCTGCGAACTGCGCGCGATGTGCGTTGACAAATCGCCAACCGTACTTGTGTGCGATCTCGCGCATCAGGTCATTTAGTCTGCTAGCGACAGCTTCGGCGCGTGCAGCGCGTCGCGGGTCGAGGCGATAGCCAGGAAAGCCATCAAGACCAGCCTGGTTTTCTGCCCCACAAATGCTTCTTCCGTCACTTCTCACAGCAATCGTTGGATAAGCTGTCAGGACTATGCGCCTGGATTCGCTCCATGGAATGTGCAGATGATTGTGCAGCGCGCGCCGCAGTAACTTGAACCGCGACCTCAACTCGCCAAACCTCTGCAAGGCATCGCGTGGCGCAAAGACCTGGTCTGTCGCCTGACTTAATCGGCGCAGTGGTGTACGCTCTTTCAGGATACTATAGGCCACCAACTTGGCAAATCCGATATCATTGCCGCCGATGTTGAGTAAGACCAGATCTATTTTCCGGGCTCGCTCTGGTGGGCAACGTTGCAAGGCTAGCCCATCGAGACTTGGGACACGCCCACCATCTGTAAAGCTCGATGCATAATCGCGGACCCTATATCTGCGACCGCCACACTGCGCGACTGCCGCGTCGCCGATCTGCGAACGGCGTTGCCTGACAGAAAAGCGCTCAACGCCTTTCCAGGGCGTGAGTAAACCGGTTGAGATCTCGGCACCCGAACACGACAGACCGAGGAAGGTTACTGCGCGATGCGGATCTTCAAGCGCGAGTTGAAGCGCAACACGCAACTGATGTGAGTACAGGGACCGATGACAAGGTTGGCTCAGCCAAAAGGCACTCGGCCCGATCATTTGACGCCCCTGGTATCTGATTGATGTGGACTTTCGCGACGGGTAACCGCTGAGATCAAGATCTCGGATACGCCCAAAGCTCGCCGCCCTATCATCGCGCCAACGAACTGGTCGATCAGGGTTTCCTTCCCCTGACGCATACGAGTCGCCAAGTCCGACAACAAAGACATCTGGAACTTGAACTGTTGTGTTAGCTGCCCTTCCATCGGACGTGCGAACAGTTATCCTTGCTCCTGTCGGATAAGGCACATCCATTCGAACCGCTTCATGACATGGTCGCCGGATTGCCCGTCCCTTCCATGCCCGGCCAATCCGCTTTTCCAATCGCCAAGTACACGTCGCCCTGGCCGGCGAACCATCACCAAACCTCGCGACAATTCGATGAGACTTTGGGAAAACAAATTCCCTGAGACTGCCACATGCCGTATGGCTCTGCCGCCTGAGATCCCAGCACGTTTGCCTGAACGCGCCCTCAGCCCAGCCGAATGGATGCCGGGCAGCAAGCAATCGTTCTGATGCTAGAATGGGAGAGGAAGTGTTTCCAACCTTTCGCGTGATATGGCGATGGATATCAGTCACTTTCGCATCTGCAAAGAAGCGAAAAGGGTTCTCGACCCGCCACGAGATCTCTAACGACCAAGCTACGTTCGGGCACATCGCGACTAGGCCGGCGAAAGACACAAGCAAAATTGCATAACGCATGATTGATCTCTTGTTTCTAAAGCCTTGAAAATTGAACGGTATGCCGGGCAGGAGACCGGTTCTGCCCGGAAAACTCAGTGAAGTGCCCCGCGCACCATTGTTAGAAGAGATACTTGGCCGTGATAGTCAGTTGCCTAGTGGCTGGCACGTCAACACGGCCCCTCTGAAAAGTTGGAGGGCTCATCGGGCCGATCGAGGGATTGTTGGCAAGTCCAACACCCGACAATGGCATTCCCATGAAGTTCGTCTCCGGTTTGCCTAGAAGCTTCTCATCATGAAACATCGAGACCGCATATGTGCCCGCCGGAAGATCTGTGAAAGCCACACGCGGTTGGGACGCTGGCGCCGAGAGAGTTTTCCAAGGTTGTCCTTTGGCGCAGTTAGGAAAGCCCTGGTCGTTTGCGCGCCACAAGCATACGACGACGTTTCCTTGCGCATTACGCAAGCCGTTGACTGAAACTTCGAGGCCGAGTGCAGCTGATGCAAATACAAAGCAGCTAGAAAATAGGCCGAGCAATAGCGTTAGCCGAGTACGTGGTTTCATCGTACGACTCCATTTGCCAAAATCTTCTGATATGTGGTGTGTCGGCCGGTTGTACCGCACTCGGAAAAGTGTTGTTCAATCCGGCCTAGGCTCATCTCATCTTTCGTCTTTTACGATCCTGCCGTCCTCCATTGTTATGATCCGGTCCGCCATCTCGAGAATGCGATTGTCGTGCGTGACCATCAGGATTGTCGTACCGCGATGCGCTGCAAGACGTTTCAACATTGCCACCACGTCGCGACCGGTATCCTTGTCCAAAGCAGCAGTGGGCTCGTCTGCAAAAACGATGTCCGGATTTCCGATAAGTGCGCGGGCGACCGCGACGCGTTGCTTTTGGCCACCAGACAGATTGCCCGGCAGATAGTCGATCCGATCTTCCAGTCCCAAGAGGGTCAGAAGATGCGTGGCCGCTTGCTGCCAGTTGGTCATCGCATGCTGGCCGTGCACCTCCAGACCCATACGAACATTCTGAATGGCCGTCAGACTCTCGTGCAGGTTATGCGCCTGGAAGATAAACCCGAGCCGACGGCGCGCCTGCACGAGACGGCGCTCGTCAGCTTCGTGCAGTTCATTACCAAATAGCTTCACACTGCCCATCTCGACGCGTCGCAAACATCCAACGAGTGTCAGCAAAGTTGTTTTGCCCGAGCCCGACGCACCCATCAGTATTGTCAATTCTCCGCGGTTGATCGTGAGATCAATATCAAACAACACCTGCTTGCGTGCTTCGCCACTCCCGAAGGCGTGACCCAGCATGGTCGTCACAATCGGAGCTGCTTCGCGCCCACACGAACTAACGTACTCGGAAGAGTATTGTCTCGGGCTCTTGCTTTCGGGCTCGGTTAAGAGATCGTCCACAGCAATCTCCCTAAAACAAATCAGCCGGATCGGCGGCTGCGAGGCGGCGCGTGGCAATCGCGCCAGAAATCATGCACATCATTATTGTGCCAGCGAGGACGAGCAGCGGTCGCGTCATATCCATCACAATTGGCAGACCAGTCGCCGAAGAAGCCGCACCATAGAGCGCTATGGAAATGAGGACGCCGGGAACAAAACCCAACAGCGCAAGGATCAATGCCTCTTCGAAGACAATGCCAAGGAAGTAGCTGTCCCGATACCCAATCGCCTTCAGCGTTGCATATTCGGCCAGATGGTCAGCAACATCGGTCGAAAGCACCTGATAGACGATGATGATGCCGACCATGATCCCGATAATGACACCAAAGCCGAACACGACGCCGATAGGTCGCTCGGTCATTTGATAGCTTTGATCCGCATTCGCGGTCTCACCCAAGGTGTTCACCGCAGTATCTACGGATGGCAGAACGCTTCTGAGTTCGCGAACGACTACAGATGGATCCACCCCAGGCTTGGATTTCAGAAAAATGTAGTTAGGAGCACCAGACGCGCGTGTACCGAATAATCTAAGAAACGTCTGATCCGACACAACGAGGTAGCCATCTGCGTCAAAGCCGGCGCCAACTTCAAACACCCCCTCAATAGAAAGCGTCTGCCCTGCTGCCTCAAACCTATGTGGTTGACCCGAGGCAATTGACTTTACAAGTGATGGAGGGACGCTTCGTGTCTTTGCATCCAGCAAGGCGACATTCTCAAGTCGTAAGCGGTCACGCATAGCGAGGATTGTTGGATTGCGCAGCGGCGCGGCGTCAGGATCCACCCCAAACACCCGCAAGCTACTTGTCCCGCCATCTTCTCTTTCCCAAGTGAGCGTCCCGACATAGACCGCCGTTGCGCTCGCGATCCCATCCACTGAGAGCGCTTGATAGAGCCGACGACGCGGCAGAGTTCCTGCATCGCCTAACGTGTTTGTTTCCGGCGAATAGACCAGAATGTCCGCGTCAAACAGCAAGTAGGGAAACTTAGTCGACTCAGACAGAGCTCCCATGAATCCCAACTGCATGAATATCAGTATGTTGGCAAAGGAAACGCCGGCGACTGCAGCAAGCAAGCGCATGCGGTTATGGACGAGTTGCAACCAACCGATGGGCAATCGACCGAGAATGCTGGTGAGCAAGCCGGTCATTCAGCTGCTCCGGTAAGGATGCGTGCTTCGACCTGAAGATTCGTAAAGCGAGACGCAATCTTGGACGCCTCTTCATCGAGCGCGACGACGACCTCAACAATGCGCGCATCTGTATTGGCAGCTGGGTCCGCATCAATGACGGACTGCTTCTTGACTTGCAGTCCGATGCGTTCGACGCGACCGTTCAAGTCTTTGGGCAGCGCTACCGCTGACAGTGTCACGGCCGAACCTTTGGTCACCAAGGCAATCTGACTTTGATAGACTTCGAGCTTAGCCGTCATGCGGGAGATATCGCCAAGGTCAACGACACCTTCTTCGCCAGGCTTCTCTCCAGCTTGCGCGTGAATCTCCAGGACTGTTCCTGCGAACGGTGCTCTGACGTAGGCCTGTTCCAGATCCTCTGTTGCCTGCTGCAATTCAGCTTTGGCAGCTGTGACGTTGCCCATAGCCACCACTACATCGGACTGCTGGTCAATGTTACCAGAACCATATCGGCTGAGCGTCGCCGTGAGACGCACCACCTCGTGCTCCGCTTCTCTAGCTGCGGCGAGCTTCTGATCATAAGTGGCCTTTGAGACAACACGCCGTTCGAACAAACCTTTAGTTCTCGCAAAGTCTTGTTGCGTTTGCGCGGCCGTCGCCTTGGCACGTGCGAGTGCTGCTTCGGACTCGCGGCGACTGGCAGCAACTGATGCCCGTGTTTGCTCAAGCGATGCAGCGCGCAACTGGACTGTGGATCTCGCACTTGCAACGGCGGCTTTCAGGCGAGCTTCGTTGTCGAGTACCGCTATAATCTGTCCATCGATTACCTGATCACCTTCGCTGACTTTCAGAGCCTTGAGGCGCGCATCGCGAACACCGGAGGCCGGCGCCAATGTGGCGATGTCCCCTGATGGGATCAGCTTGCCGAGCGCGACAATGGTACCGCGAACGCTGCCATCCGCGGTCGCATTGGCTTGTCGATTGATGGGAATGGCAATCGGTGTCGATGTGCCACCACCTGGCTCAAGCCCAAGGGTCTGCATAGCCCATTGAAGGCCCGGTGGCTGCCGGTAAAGACCAATGAGACCGCCTGCGGCGACAGACACGACAATCGCAAGGCTAAGCAGGGTGCCCCAAACCATCCATCGATGAGGCAGTGCAAATCGGGGTCTTTGCTTTATCCGCGTCGCTGTGCGCTCGACGACCTGGAGAGGCAATTTCGCAGCTTCAGTGTTATCATTTCCATGCGAACTGCGCCGATCACGGTTGACAGTGGCAGCGTTAACTTGGGAACTGCTCATGCTCTCAGCGCCTTAATTGCTGTCATTGGCTGCCGGGCCAATATTTAATGACTGACTCGTCGGTCATTAAATAATCTAAGCACTTTGAGCTTGCAAGAGTGAACGAAAAGGCAACTGCAGAAATGAATGCAAAACGGGGTCGTCCTGCCCGACGTGGGCGTGACTCAGAGATATTGAATGCTGGTTTTCAGGAGTTTGCTGAGAAGGGCTTTGACGGCGCTCGTCTCGATCAAGTTGCTGCACGCGCAGGTATCGCAAAGGGAACGCTTTATCTTTACTACGAGAATAAAGAGGCGCTGTTCGAGGCGGCCGTAAGATCTCGCATTTCACCAATTCTTGGCAAGGTCACGCGTCTTGTTGATTTCTATCCAGGACCAACGCGTCTTCTGCTGCGCGTGATGTTTCGCTTCATGTATCGCCAGATCGAGAAAGGCGACATGCGAACCGTTATGCGGATTATGATCGCAGAAGGCGAACGGTTCCCGTCATTGACCGAGTTCTACTACCGCGAATTCATCTCGCAAATGATGCAGGTGCTCGAAAAGATTATCGCCAAGGGAGTGGCGAGCGGCGAACTCCGTGATGGGGCAGCTACTCGCTTACCCATGGTCGTCATTGCACCAGGCATCATGGCGTCGATCTGGCAGATGGTGTTCCAGCCTTACCATCCGATCAAACTCGAAGAGTTTCTTGAGGCCCACATCGACCTCATCATGAACGGTATCAGTCAAGAACCCGACGCCAGGAAGTAACCTAGCTTCAACCAACTTAAGTACACTAGGAGAGACCACGCTTAATGTCCGCTGTGTGGACATCGCGTCGTTGATGCGATGCAGCACCTCGATCCGTGCCCATTTCCGCTTTTGCGATTACGCATGGATGATGTGCTCGGAGCATGCTGCACTTGCTCAGGTCCGAAAATGGCTCGTGCTTCCGTGCCGTTTCGGGCAGAGCGTGTCCGCTCTACCCAGGTACTTCAGACCTCGACAGATTCAGCGATTTCAAGCGCGTCGTCCACCTCAATCCCGAGATATCTAACGGTGCTTTCAATCTTGGTGTGCCCGAGCAGCAACTGGACTGCTCGCAAGTTGCCGGTTCGCTTGTAGATTAGGGTAGCTTTCGTTCGCCGCAATGAGTGGGTGCCATAGAGTGCCGGATCGAGCCCAACAGCAGCCAGCCATTGCTTCAGGAGGCGAGCGTACTGCCTTGCCGTGAGATGTCCATCCTCGTCGGCTCGCCCTAGGAACAAGTACTGGCCTGGCACGCGCCGGGTGGCCTTGAGATAGGCATCAATCGCCTCCCGAGACTGTTCAGTCAGTTCGAACTTGACCGGTCGCCCGGTCTTCTTCTGTCGAACTGTTGCGCGATCGAGCGTCAATCCGCGCGGAGCTACGTCCTCAACTCTGACCGCTACGACATCGCAACCGCGCAACTTGCTATCGATTGCAAGGTTGAACAGCGCGAGATCTCAAGTATCCCTTTCCAATTGAAGCTTGGTGCGGATGGCCCAGACGTGCTTCGGTCGCAAAGGTGGCGTGGGTCCAATCAGCTTGCCTTTGTTCCATGGTTCGCGGTCGGCGTTCGGATAGATCGGGTTGAAGTTCTCAGTCATGACTTACTCCTTGAGTTTCAGGGAGAAGAAAACTTGAGAATTCACGTTCGCTTACGGGATCGAGTGACAAGAACAAGGTAAATCATCTGCAGGCGGAGAGACGAAATTGACTCACATCGGTCACCTGGGTCTCTGATCAGATCGGTGCTCTATTGTCGAATGCAATTTGTGCGTAACTCTAAACGGAAAGCCAGCTGACATAATCTAGTATCCCAACTCCCAATCCCAAACTGGGAATGGTTGCTCTCGTCTTTCAATCCTTTTGATGTTCTGAACGATCTGCTCGATCGCGGAAACATCCTTCGTTGGTCCGGCGGCATGCGGTGTTACATGGACTTGAGGATGTTCCCAGAACGGATGGTCATTGGGCAGTGGTTCGACAGCAAACACATCCAATGCAGCCGCTGCAATCTGGCCGCTATCCAGAGCCGATATAAGATCATCGTCGTGAACAACTGGACCACGACCAATGTTAATCAGGAAGCTTCCCGCACTCATTTGCGCAAATCGATCACGATTGAGAAGGCCGCTGGTCTGCGATGTTAGCGGCAGGACGGAGACAACGATTGTCGACTTCGCGAGCAACGTCGGCAGCTGGTCCAGTCCAGCATAGCACTCTACCGAAGGAACTGTTTTGTGCGTTCGCGACCAGCCCGCAACTTTGAATCCCATTTCGGCAAACATCTGCGCGATAGGTGTGCCCATGCCACCAAGTCCTAGAACACCAATGCAGTGTTCTGTGACGTCGCGATAGGGGTGGCGCTGCCACATGCCTTGCCGCTGCTGTTGCGCATAGACATGAAAGTTGCGCTGAAAATGTAGTGCCCAGTACAAGGCAAAATGGGACATGTCGCGCACAGAAACATCGTCGACCAACCGCACGATGGGAACGTTTCTTGGGACATCTGGATCCCGTAGAATATGATCGCAGCCGGCACCAATCGAGAAGATGGCTTTGAGGTTAGGATAGCGTTTCAAATCGCCGATAGGTGGCATCCAGGTCAAGACGTACTCGACGTCTTCAATCGACTCGATGTTCGGAAGTACCTCGAACTTGTGATCAGGTAACCGGATCGCAATCTCGCGACGCCACAGATCTTCGTCTCCTGCCTCCCAACTAAAAAGCACTGACATATTCTGTCCTCAAAACTCCTTAGCGCCGGCGCGATGCATTGCGTGAAGTCGCCATGCGATACCAAGATCTAATATCGGCCGCGGGGGAAGGCGTTTGCCCATTGGCATTGAGAGAATAGACGTCAAGAGCTCGCTGTCGTGTGCCTCGATGTATTCGGCCAATAAACGCCCAGATGCCGCCCCTCGCGTCATTGGCGAAACGTCGTTCGTCAATACCGCAAAAAGGCCAGGCTCAATCTCTCCAAAGACCGCACCGTTGTTGGTCGTAAACGCCATGATACCTCCCCAGCTGTGTTCAAACTTCACATGTTGGAAGTGGGGCCAACGGGCGAGCATGGCATCGCGATGCAACTTGGCACATGCAGCAACGGTGTCGGGGCCGGGCGGTGCGCCAGGGGCAAACGTAAACTTGTTGCGAACGAATAGTCGACCATCGCGCGTGAGCCGGATCGTGGCGCCGTTCTCGGAGGATGCCAGCAATCCGAACTCACCTTCGATCCCGAATGTCGCACGGTTCTCATCCGACAGCGGTTCGGTCAAGCTTGCATATGTCGCCATCGGAACATAGCGATTGCGGGCAACTCCGAAGGCCTGCATGAACACGCCCGCCGCGAGGATCACCTGATCGGCCTGGACTCGGCCGTCCGGCGTCTCGATCTTGAAAGTCCTACCTTCTCGTTGAATTCCGGTAACGGGGCTCTCTTCGAATAGATCAACATTCTCGGGAAGTGTACGGGCCAGGCCGGCAACCATGGCCGCCGGGTTGACGAGTGCGTTTCCAGGCACGTGCAGTCCGCGAAGATAGAACGGTGTTCCGAGGTCGTGGAACATACGGTCATGGTCCAACCGCTCGAATGGCATTTCCAACGCTTCGAGCGTCGTGGCAATTTCGTCGAGGTGCTTTTCTCCGTCACGCCCGGCAGAACCGTACAAGCGCCCCCAGTCGCTCCAGTCGCATTGGATCTGATAGTCGCGAACAGTCTCGCGCAGATGCTCAAGTCCTGCAGCCCAGAGGTTGGCGTTCCGGCGCAATACACTCAGTGCTTTGGGCTCACCGTGGGAATGCATATTCAGCATGAAGCCTGCGTTCCTGCCGGATGCACCGAACCCTGCTCTTTCAGCCTCGAGTAATGCGATCGTTTCGTCAGGGCGCAACTCAGCTAGCCGCCTGGCAACTGATACGCCGCAAATCCCCGCACCGACAATGACCGTGCGGTAGCGTTGGTCAGACGATAGCTTTTGTGCTGGAGCATGGTTGGGTGCGGTGATCCACCAACCATTGGAGTCCTCATGCTTTGGAACGATTGGTTTCCGTCGCATGCCACTCCCCAATTAAAACACTTGTCCTGTGACGGGATCGTCACTTCATCGACTACTTAACCAATGTGTCTCATACTTCAAGTCACATGGCCATGCCAGAGTCAGCCTGACACCTGCGCACGTTGGAGTATCAACGCGAGGTTGGATCCTTCTCTTTTGCGCGGATGCAAGCATGCCTGTTCTCATCGCTTAATCAAGCTATGGGCCATACCTGCTATTGGGGGCAGCAGCGGACATGATATCCTGTTACTGGACCTTTCTCTTGGTGACCCGAAGCAGACGTCTAGCAGCAGCCAACTCTTCTCGATGGTAGGTCCGCTTGCGGCGGAAGCAGACGTCAAGTGTTTCCGCAGTCGCCGGCGAGCAACGCCTAGCGCCAAGTCAGCAACAAGAGCGCTAAGATCAAACAGCGGAAACGAGCCTTACAGGGTGCAGGCGCTCCTCCGCTGCGGCCTGATGGTTGTCCATCGGCTGTGACAGAAGTTGACCGAATTCCTGTAACGGAACCGGGCGGCTGAAATAGTAGCCCTGTCCTTCATCACAACCTAAGCTGCGCAAGGTTCCGACGGCCTCTCGGTCCTCGATGCCCTCGGCTATGATCGACAAATCCATTCCTTTACACAGTGCGATGAGCGAACTGACGATAGCTTTGTTGTGTTTGTCAGAGCAGATGTTCATGACAAAAGATCGATCGACTTTGAGCCGGTCCAAAGGAAAACGCTTGAGATAGGTCAGGCTGGCGTAGCCTGTCCCGAAATCATCGAACGCGATACCGACACCCATCGCCTGGATTCGAGAAAGCGTCGCGACAGTCTCTTCAGTGTTCTCAATGAGAATGTCTTCGGTAAGTTCCAACTCAAGCAGATGAGGGGAAAGACCGGTATCGCGCAGCAGGCCATCAACACGCATGTGTAGACTGCCGCTGGCAAGCTGTGAGGGCGAGATATTGACGCCGATCCTCACACTGTGGCCTTGCAGCTCCCATTGGCGCGCTTGATGGATCGCGGTCTCAAGCACCCAATCCGCAACTAGGTCTGAAAGCGAACTAGAGTTGACAATCGGCATAAACACAGCCGGTGACACGACTCGTCCAGAGCGATGGTTCCAACGGATCAGAGCCTCAGCGCCAACGATGCGTTCACTTTGAAGATCGACCTGCGGTTGGTAATAGAGCTCAAACTCCTTGTTCGCGAATGCGGATTGGAGCTCTTCCTCCAGTTTCAGTCGGGTCGCCATAGCGGCACGAATTTCGCTCGTGTAGAACGCAAACGAGCCGCTCTGCTTCGCTTTTGAATCGTAGAGAGCAAGGTCGGCATTGGCGAGCAATAGATCGGCTTCCAGGCCGTCGCTCGGATAGACTGAAATTCCAATGCTGGCTTGTGCACAAACTTTCTGTCCATCGACCACAAGCTGGGTTCTCGCAAGTACGCGTGAAATCTCTTCAGCCAACTCTGCCGCGGCCTGCCGAGCATCATCTTGCGCGATAATGATTGTGAACTCATCGCCGCCCATCCGCGCAACGAGTGCTCCTGCAGCGGATGTCT
Source organism: Hyphomicrobiaceae bacterium (assembly GCA_965247245.1). Lineage (GTDB taxonomy): Bacteria > Pseudomonadota > Alphaproteobacteria > Rhizobiales > Hyphomicrobiaceae > Tectiglobus. The sequence continues at coordinate 2,355,876 of CBDFGV010000003.1, forward strand.
TCAGAGCGATTGCGACTTCTTGCAAAAGCCTGTCACCTGTCTGGTGACCGTAGGTATCATTGATGATCTTGAAATCATCGAGATCGATGATAAGGACGGCAAACTCACTACCCATAGCCTCAGCATCTGAGGCAGCTTTGGCCAACGCATCATTGAACTGACTTCGGTTTGCGAGTCCCGTAAGAGTGTCGTGCTCTGCCAGGTATTTGATGCGTTGCTGCTCGCGTTTGCGGCTAGTGACATCACGAATAGTGACGCCAAAGCTCACCGTGCCATCCACCTGCCACCGGGACAGACAGATTTCGGCATCGAAGTTGCTGCCATCACCCTTTATGCCCTGCAGCTCCAAGTTAATGCGCGCCGAAGAATGACACTCGCCATTGAAGTCGCGCTTGTCGTCGCTAGCAGTTCGCCATGCACCTTCGAGTGTGTTGTCGAACAGCCTGATTATCGGCATACCGACGAGATCTTTTGCCCGATAGCCAAAGATGTCTTCTGTGGCAGGATTACAGAAGGTGACTGTACCGGCCTGATCCGTACAAATGATGCCATCGCCCAACGAGTGCGCAATTGTCTGGAAGCGTCGCTGTCCTAGCGTAGCAAGAATTCGGTAAACGCCGATCTCTTCAATAACAGTGAACAGGAAATATCCGACAAGTGCACTCAGTATTAGTGAGGTATCGACGATGACGGGATAGTGGGCTTGGATCCAAAGTGCTGCAGCCTCAATTGAAAGAGCTAAAGCCGCGAGAACAAAGACGCGCACAGCCAGAGACTTGAGGAACGAGACGAGCGTGCAAAGAAGAGCTAGCACTATTAGGCCAGCTAATGTTGTGACTGGGCCCGTAGTGCTCAAAGTCCGATTTTGTGAGATCGACTCGCTTGCCAGTGCTTGCAGAACAGGTCCTGCAATGATGCCATATGTTGGCACGACAAATCGGTCGCCGAGCTCTGCTGCAGTACCACCTATAATAACGCTCTTGCCGCTTAGCTCAGACTTGCCCACACGACCACTAAGAACATCAGCGACCGAGAACTGAGGGATGGAATTGGGATCTATCCCAAAGTCGATTGCAAATTGGCCGCGTTCAGGCAGAAACTTTCCAGCTAGCAGCGCTCCCATAGAGGGTAGGAACTCACGGCCGATTTGTTCGCCAAAACGATAGTGTCGAATCCTGCCATCAATCTCAGGCTTAACATTGACTGTGACCGGCCATGCATGCTCGCTCAGGCTCGGTAGAGGAAATGTCGTATGAATAGACCTCCGCCCATCTGGTTCCACCTGGTATTGTTTGAAGACCGGCAGCATAACTGATCCACCGGCGTTCTCTAGAGCATGCGCTAACGCCGTGTCGTCTGTTGGATTTGATGCTGAGCTAAAGTCGACATCGAACGCCATTTCGGCGACTTCAGCCTGCTGCAGCTTCCCGACCAGTTCACCGTATACCCGACGAGGCCAAGGCCATACGCCGATCTTACCAATAGCCTTGGGATCAATTGCAATCACGGCAAGCTGCCCTGAGGCAGGCTGAGTGAGAATGCGAAACCGAGCATCACTTAGGCCAGAGAATACCGCATCACTAATGCCTGTGCCGTAACTCAATACAACACAGGTAAAAACGATGACCAATGACCGAAGTCGCCGCACGACTTTGCCCCCACGAAATTCCGGTGCGTCTGCTCCCCAAATTGATTGAGACGCACCGGCTAGCTATTCGCTAGTTGTTCCCGTTTCCGCTGCCGTTTCCGTTTCCGTTTCCGTTGCCGTTTCCGTTGCCGTTTCCGTTTCCGTTTCCGTTTCCGTTTCCGTTTCCGTTTCCGTTGCCGTTTCCGTTTCCGTTTCCGTTGCCGTTTCCGTTTCCGTTGCCGTTTCCGTTCCCGTTTCCGTTGCCGTTTCCGTTCCCGTTTCCATTGCCGCCACCGCCGCTATTACCATTCCCATTGCTGTTGCCCGCTCCGTTCCCACCGGATGCAATGGTCGTGCTTTTGCCAAGCCCCACAGCAGCCGGACGGTTGGCCTTGCTCGGACTCTTCCAGATCGTAAGCCTTTTCTTACTTTCTCTCTTTCGCCCTGCTGCCGAGCGGCGCGCAGACGAAGAACGTGACATGCCCTTCGTGGCGCGATGCACGGAAAGCCTAACTGTTCCGATTGGCCGGTTAAGTCGAATGCGACGTCCAACTCTGGCGATACGGCCTCGCCTACGAGTAAGCGTTGAACTTGCCTTCTTTCTGAAGTTGGCTGGAGTTGCCTGTTTTGGAGCCTTGATCTTGGGACGACCAAGTCCGCTCTTCGGAACTGGTACCCGTTTCACCCTGGCGGCGCGCGCGGCACCGTTTTGGATGGGGTTGAAAGTGCCCGAGCCACTTAGCTTCAATCCACGCTGGCCGGACGCAAAAGCACGCGCAGCCTGACCTGGCGTCACAAGAACAAATTGGCCACTGCGCAGTTCGGCTACCTGAACTTTGCCGCGGGTTACATTGACTCGGCTACCTCGCTTATCCACTTCGACAGTGAATTGCGTTCCCTTCACCACGGCTGCCAAGTACGGCGTCTCTACTTCGAAATGTTTGACGTTTTTCTTCTCAACCTCCAGAAGAAGCTTCCCAGCTTGCTGGAAGATTGTTGTTCGACCATTCGCTGGTTTCTGTTTTGGAAGACTGATGACGGAGTTCGGAGCTATCAGTACTGTCTCCTTGCCGCGCACGAGCAGAACACGACCCCGACGGTCGGTTTGGATACCACTGCCAGGGAGAAGATGCTGACCGCGCTTAAGCTTGGTCGGTTGCTTACCCGGTTCAATCAAATAGCTGCCACCGGAGGCGCGTTTGACTTGCCAATCAGCCGCAACTGCGCTGGCGGCTACACCTCCCACTAGCATGACCAACAGGGTGATGAGAGATAGAACTGACCGTATCGATAGCTTTAACAACGCAAGAACTCCGAAAGCTTACTGATCCGGGACTACGTTCGCAGTCGACCGGTACGGGCAATTTACCAAACACAACTTAATGCAATCTAAGATTGTTCATATACTCTAATAATTCAATTTAAGATTGCATTAACTGTAACGGCAGTAGCTTGCAGATCGTGCCTGCGTTCGATCTTCTTCTCGCTTCTCAACAACTATTGGCGACTGCTGACGCAAGGTACCTGCATGTCCTCGACCGGGCTTCCGATACGTTTTCTTAGAGTGCTGACAATCCTCATCAGTATGAGCTTGGCCGGACAGCCGCCAGCAAAGGCTGCCGAAAGCACAAACGTGGATTCCGGACTTGCTGAGCGCAAAGCGAAGGATCGCGAACGCAAGCAACAGCGAGCAAAGAACCAGCCGAACCTCGCCACAACGGCTAGGGCCAGCCAAGACGTTAGCGCAAGCCATGATCCACTGTTCACTCTCAAATCTGTTGAGATCGCCGGTGCATCTGCCATTAGGCCCGAAGCGCTGAGCAAGGCCTATCAGGCTTACTTGGGTCGACCCGTATCTGAGGCGGATCTGGCAAAGATCGCAGAAGCCATAACGCAATCCTATCAGACCGCTGGTTACCTTCTCAGCCGCGCTTACCTTCCGCCGCAAGATATCAATGGCGGCGCCGTACGGGTGCAGGTTGTCGAAGGCAGCATCGGAACTGTTTTATTCGAAGGCGGTGATGCCAATCAATTTGGTCTTCGCAAGTTTGCTGCCCATCTCTCGCGTGAGCTTCCTTTGACACGTAAGACTTTTGAACGACAGCTTCTACTCATCAACGACACGCCAGGTGTTGAGGTGGAAGACACTGTTCTTCGCGAGCTTGGGAACGCGTCTGGACGGTTTGAACTGACAATCGTCCTGAAGACATGGCGTATTTGGGCCCAAGCTGGAATGGACAACCGGGGCACAGATGACATTGGACCAATACAGGGATACGCCACTGCCGCTGCCAACTCAGTATTGTCCCCTGGCGGATCAGCTGTCGCTACGATCTCGACAATCCCTGATGAGACGAACGAGTTATCCTTCGGCAGGTTGTCACTGGAACACCTCGTTGGCGACAACGGTAGCAAGCTCAGTTTTGCGGCCTCCCGATCGAGACTGAGACCCAACGGCGAGCGTCGACTTCGCAACACCAAGATCAAGACAGACAACTTCACGCTCAAAGGCACGCTTGTAAGCTATCGCTCGCGGGAGCGCTCGCTCTGGTTGAGTCTTGAAGGTGGCACGCGGCTCGAAGAGGAACGAGATCAGTCTGGACTGATTTACCGGGATCGCATTCGTGCCATTAGCTTACTCGCAGACCTGCACGCTCAGGATCGGCTCGGTGGCATGAATTATCTGACCGTTAATCTCAGGCAAGGCTTCTCGGTGTTTGGAGCATCTCGCGCCGGTGATCAGAACTTGTCGCGCTATGATGGGCGGGGAGACTTCACGAAACTCTTTGCATCTTACTATCGCGTCCAAACCTTGCGCGGGAACTGGTCGCTTGCACTTTCCGCCGAAGCGCAGGTTTCCTCAAATGCATTGCTCTCGTCTGAAGAGTTCTACCTAGGCGGTTCATCGATTGGCCGTGCATTTGAAGGCGGCGAAATCAGTGGCGATAGTGGTTTGGGCGGCGTAGCAGAGTTGCGCTATGAGCAAACAACTGAAAGATCGCTACTGAAGAGTTGGATGGTTTATGGCTTCGTCGACGGCGGTACAGTCTGGAACCGCAACTCCAACGGTACGTCAACCTTGAGCTTGGCCTCCTTCGGTGCCGGTGCCCGGTTTGAGCTACCTCAAGATATACGCGTTGGTGTGGAAGTAGCAAAGCCGTTTCAAGAACACACTTGGGCAGAAAACGGCGACCATGTACGGGCATCCGTCTCTCTCTCGCATTCAGTCAAGTTCTGACCGAATTGAATTACTTGATAGACCGCTTTGTGGACCTTTTGAGACAAAGCGCTGACCTGACTTTCAGATGGCGGGTAGCCCGGTCGAGACAACAACACGATCTGATCCATGTCCGCTTCTGGTCGAAGCAGACGTCAACTTTCACAAACGTGATTCTGCGTCAGGTCCGGTTATGGCCCATCGCGACTGTCGTCCCAGCGCTAGGCCATGTCTGCTTGGAAGGGGTATAGCGGAAGCACTACGCTCGCTTAGCCTTTAGCCGCCTCTGACCCAAAGCGCGCGTTTAGCATCGACTCACTTTTGAGTGGGTTTCGGCAGACTGCCTCCAACCAGCTGACATCGAGTGCGCTCAAGGTGAAGAAATTGTATCATCATTGATACCTACTGTTTCGTCACCAAAACCAGACGTCCAGCAGTCGGCAAGTGTTTCCGCCTCAAACAGAAATTGGATTTCTTACAACCCGAAAGCCGGGCTCTGCACTGGCTAATGCTCCGAGCATCATTCTCAAAAGCTAAGCACAGCATATAGGCCAAGCAACTGGTTTTTGAAGTCGAGCCTTTCGACTTGGGATCCGATCTACTGGATTGCCTCTTCGTTTTGCTAAACTGCTTGGCATACCTTTTTTCGAGCAAGCCCTCTGCATCTGGAAGGCTTAATGGTCTTGAGGCCCACCGGTGTTCTGCTCGTTAGTGAGTGGTTGCTCAGATTGCCAACCGCCAGTTTCAGCGCTGCCCTGCTTCTTGCCCCCAGTTGCCAGCGATGCGTCCAGAATAGAATCCCAATCGCTTCAATTGTTCTTGCCGAGTTCAGTAACCCGCTTGCTTTTGTCCATTTCTATGTCTGAAAACAAACGTGCTTGGCCTGACCATCGATCGTACGAATCAGGTTTTATACGATATTCAGTTGGCGAGATTTGTATGGGTTGGCAATGCGGTGACAGCTATCCGGCCACCATTTTCCCGGAATGTCCGATGAAACTGTTCCTCCATTCCAAAAAGCAAGTGGATAGCTTCAGTCGAGGGGTGGCGCAGCATTGGTCCATTGATAATCTAATATCTCTATCCGATTAGGTGCGCAGCACGATATGCTTCATGGATTGCTCATACTCTTTGGCCTCGTGTTTTTTATCAGCCCAGGATTGGCCGAAAAGCGCATTGCACTTCTTATTGGTAATGAAAGCTATACGAGAGAGATCGGACCGCTATCCAATCCTGTCAACGACGTCAATTTGATCGCGGACACACTGAGAAAGATTGGTTTCTCGAGTTCTGACATAACCATTGTCAAGAATGGATCGCGTAGACAGATCCTTCGAGCTGTCGAACAGCACACAACAAACCTGGCCAACGCTGGCGACAATGCCGTTGGTTTTCTGTATTACTCAGGACATGGAATTGCCAACCAACTTGACAGGCGCAACTACCTGATTCCTGTCGACGTTGAACGGTTTGATGTCGATGTGTGGTACGACGCTGTACCGTTGGATGAGATCGTCTCCAAGCTTTCCAAGCGCGCGCCGCGTGCTGCAAACTTTGTCATCTTCGATGCTTGCCGTAACCTGCTGAATGCCACGACGAAAGGCGGCAAGGGTTTCGTTCCGGTGCAGACGCGCCGCGGGATGCTGATTGCCTTTTCCACTGACCCCGGAGAGACAGCTAGTGACGCCGGCAAGGGTGGCGGGCCATACGCAAAGGCATTGGCTGAACAACTCGCAAGACCCGGCCAAGATCATCTCGATCTTTTCCAGAACGTAAAAGAGCAAGTGCATCGTCGGACCGGAGTGCAGGTGCCGTGGACAAGAGACGGAATGCTTCAGCGTGTTTATCTTGCAGGCAAACGATCGTTACTGGATCGCCGTGCAGAAATAGCATTCTGGAGATCGGTCAGCACCAGTACTGATCCAAAAGTCGTTAGAACATACCTGAAGTCATATCCCGAAGGAGAATTTGCAGCACTGGCGCGAGCGCTTGCTAAGAACTTGCAACAAGCGGAGAGAGAAAAGGCAAATACTCGAGCCTCTTCCACCCGTTCGGAGATCGCGTCAGGGCAGAAGCAACGGACCGCGCTAGCAGGATCACAAAACAAACGGGATGCTGAACCCGTGGCTGCAAGCAATGCCGTACCGCAATTACAATCTCGTGATCAGCAGGCCATCACCTCGAATGTGGAGGCTGATCAACAGACACCTTTGGCTCGAGATACATTGGACGGCAAAACAGACGAAGAGACGAACAGTCCAACCAGCCCCAATTTGCAGCTAACTATGAACCTGCAAAAACAGTTGGCGCGCGTCGGTTGTGATCCTGGCGAGATTGATGGCGTATGGGGTGTGAGGAGCCAACGATCGATCGCAATGTACAACAAACATGCGAAAAGTAAGCTTGAAGGCTCAAACCCTTCGTTTGATGCTTTGGATCATGTACGGCGACAAAAGAAACGAGTGTGCCCGCTACCGATCCAACAGCAATCGGGGACAGTCAATAGCAAGCCTGCCCGACCGAATATCAAAAGCCAGCCACCAAAGAAGACTGTAAGACGGCGCAAGGACTGCATGCCTTTCGCCGTGTGCCTAAGGAAATGCCAGAATGATGAGTTGCCATATCCATCTGGCAACTGCGCACGCGTATGCGGTGACTATCTTGTTAACACCTGCAAGCGATAGAAGGCATCGCCAGACCTCGGGCAGGATGGATGTATTGCTAGACGTTTGGCATACTCGAGACTTACCTTCATGGAGAGAAGGAATCGCGGGTTGTGTTAAAATGCGAAAGTTGTTTTAGCTCTTACGCGGCTTGTCGGAGGCATGACATGAATCTGTGTGTCTAGGGTCAGAATTGGGAGCCTGCTGTTCGGATGTAAATTTGAGCCCCTAGCGCACAACTCCCTAGATCGGATGAGGAGGCCGTTATGCCTGGAGACTCCGACAACCTTCGTTTATTGGCTGCGGCGATGTCTCTTCGTGACCCTTTTCGACCATCGCCCGAGCGTTCGGCTATGTCAGCTTAGAAGAGCATAGCGGACCCGATCTGCTTGCGATGGCCATTTCTGGCCGTGACCCAAAGGGTGCGTTTAGCCGTGGCTAACTTTACTGAACCGGATGTCCGCTGTTAGTGAGAGCGGACTTGGCCATCTGCTGCGTTGCTGCAAGACCACGCAAACGAGCCGATGGGCTACACGGGCGCTAAGATCAAACAGGCAAAGTTCGAGGCGCAGGTTCAAATTGCATTCCCAGGCAAATTGAGCGCGGTCGAAGTAGCCTCGAAAGCAGAACTGAAATGCTCGGTCGCAAGCTTTCTCCGTTGGGCCAGAAGCAGACATGTGATGTCTAGCGATGTTGTTATGGTCTAGCCACCCGCAATATGAACATCAGGCATCACCTGTTGGTGCAAAGTCCATAAGGCGGACGTCAATTCGCTGGAGGATGCTAGGTGGGTCAATATCTCGTGTTTATGGACTGGAGAGGATCTTCAATGTGAGACGAGTAGCGACCAGACCGCCAATAATACCAGCCACAAAAAGCAGTACATCCCCCCGGCCCGTACCGACAGCTGGGAGTGCACCGCCGGGACAGAAACCAGTTATGCCCCAGCCGATGCCAAATATCGCAGCTCCGACAATCAGCCTGAGGTCAAGGTCACTACGATCTGGCAAGTGAAAGTGGTTAGAAAGTAGCGGACGGCCTCTCTTGAAAATGAGTCGATAGCCAAGCAATGTTGTCAGCAGCGCCCCGCCCATGACGAACATCAAGCTGGGATCCCACGCACCGGTAAAATCAAAGAAGTTCAGAACCTTAGCAGGGCTTGCCATGCCCGATATCAAGATACCGATGCCGAAGATAATGCCCGCTATTAAGGCGACAACAGCTTGCATTGCTTAACCTCCAACAACGTGACGAACAAGAAAGACTGTGAGACCTGTGGTGACCATGAAAACAAGCGTCGCCACAAGCGAACGCACCGAAAATCGTGCCAAGCCGCAGACGCCGTGACCGGACGTGCAGCCCGAGCTCAACGTCACACCGCAGCCAACGATGATGCCGCCGATCACGAGCACTGCGGGACCTGTTGGCACTTCAATTGGCTGCACTGGAAGAGCTGTCATAAGAGCCAATGCGGGAGCCGAGATCATTCCAACAATGAATGCGGCGCGCCAGATCCAATCGCTTGGCCCTGAGGGAAAGAAGACGCCGGCAAGTATACCGGTCGCTCCGGCGATACGGCCAATGAACAGCATCAATGTCAGTGCGGCTATGCCAATCAGAATGCCGCCCGCCAATGACATGAGCGGTGTAAATTCGGTCTCCACGATAATCTCCCGAAGTTATTAAATTTCAGGATAAGACTGCAATCATGGCAACGGTAGCAATGGCGCCCCACACCAAAGTGTTTATGAACATTCGTAAGATGACGTGATGCTCATTGTCGCCCAGTATCATAACGTCAGCTAGCGAAGTCGCCACGTGTTAAAGGCCTCAGCATTTCGTGTCTTCCACCGCAGTCCGTTGTCGTAAATCTAACGCAGAACGCCGGGGGGCGGTCCCGTGCATGATGCTGTCCTTACGATTTGCATGAGCAGCCAGCCAACCATGCTTCGATGACCGGCGCTTAACTCGTCACCACGACGTCTGGCGCCAATCGATTGACCTTCATGGCAAACAGCGTGAAGCAAGTCAGGTCGATGAACGCAGCAAGACCGGACAGCCACAACAGGCCAACCTCGTAGTGGCTGAGCTGCAGAGCGCCGAAGAAAGAGCGCTCCACCGCAAGCGCAATCACCAGTATCGGGACAAGCGAGGTCAGAACATCGAGTAAGGGCCGCACATCACTGCCGACAGGCAAGAGAACTACGGCAAAACCCTGTATAGCGAGGTAGACAAACGCAATGGTGGCGCACGCCAGAAGATGGTTGAAGACGTCCTCGCCTGAAGCAAGATCTGGTTTGTAGCCACCCCAGATCGCAAAGGCTATGTAGCCCGCGAACAGAAACGGAGAGGTAAATTGAGCAATTGCCCAGAAGCTCGTCTTTCCTGAATTGCCACTCGATCTCTGTGAGAGCCCGGAGCGGCGATATGATTCTGTCATTGATTCACTCCGAAATTTCAAACATCGAATAAACCCAGTCAAATTCGCAAGTTTCACATCCTCGGCCATTGATCTCTCTCAATTTGCAATGTGGTACAATGCAGTAAGTTGGTTCAAATCATTTTGCCCGCCGAATGCCCACGTTCTGCGATCAAGTCATCCTTGGAGTATTCGGCAAAAGAAGTTGGGGCGTTGACATGACCCTGATGTCATCCCGCACATGGCAACGCATCTGTATTCTGTTGTGTCAGTCGTTGTTCGTCTTGGTCAGCGGTCATTCCGCGGTCGCAAACCAACAACAACAGCCAACAATTGTTGTGGCCAAGATATCGGGGCCGATTGGTGTCGGCGCGGGATTCTATCTTGATGAAGTTTTCGAGGCAGCGGTCAAGGTACGGGCGGCGCTCATCATACTGCGGCTCGATACGCCCGGGGGCTTGGTTACCGTCACGCGCGAAATCATTCGAAAAATTCTGAATTCCCAAACACCAGTTGCTGTCTTTGTCTCCCCGCAAGGTGCGCGCGCGGCAAGTGCCGGGACGTATATGGCTTATGCCGCGCACATTGTTGCGATGGCACCTGGGACACATCTCGGTGCTGCAACCCCGATAGCGATGCGAATGCCCGGGCTTCCAGGACAACCGCAAAGAGCACCACCAAGCAACGACGAGCAAGACAAGAGCCCGCCGGCCGTGGGTTCTGCTGAACGCAAGATGATCAACGACGCTATCGCTTACCTTCGTAGCCTTGCGCAGTTGCGCGGACGAAGCGAAGGATGGGCGGAAAAGTTCGTCAAAGAGGCGGCAACGCTGACATCACGTGAAGCCAAGAAAGAAGGCGTCATCGAAATCATTGCAGATGACGTCGACGACCTGTTGCGGCAACTAGACGGCACCGAGGTCAAGATCAGCGGGATAAACAGGAAGCTCAACCTTAAACGCGCGGTCACAGTCATAGCAACGCCCAGCCTTAAAGCTCAGTTTCTGGCCGTCATCACCGACCCCAACATTGCTTTTATCCTGCTGCTTATTGGTGTTTATGGCATCATCTTCGAGTTCTGGAGTCCGGGACTTGCTGGGCCGGGAATTGTCGGTGGCATCAGTCTCATTGTTGCCCTAATGGCCCTATCGGCTTTGCCAGTGAGTGCCGCCGGATTAGCGCTTCTGATTCTTGGCATGGTTCTGATGATCGCTGAGGCAGTTGCGCCAGGTTTTGGTATTCTCGGTATTGGCGGTGTAATTGCATTCATTGCCGGAGCCATCTTTCTTTACGATCCAGCTGGCGCGGACATGAACATTGCCGTGGCCTGGCCGGTGATTATCGCAACTCTCATCACAAGCCTCGGCATCTTGATTGGAGTGGTCGGGATGGTTGTCCGCTCGCGCCGCCGACGTGTCGTTACTGGCGCCGAAGAACTCCTCGGTCTCAAGGGTCGGGTGGTCCGGTGGAACGATAGCGAAGGCAAAGTCCACGTTCACGGTGAAATTTGGGCAGCGCGATCAAATAGAACACTTCAGGTCGGCGATGAAGTTGAAGTCAGGCGACGCGACGGGCTGACGCTTGTCGTGGAGTAATGTGCAAAGGAGATCAGTATGATACCCGCCAGTTTGCTTGCCTACCTTATTCCCCTTGTCGTCATCGTCCTCATCATTGCCTACGCAATTCGGATCTTGAGGGAATACGAACGTGGCGTAATCTTTACGCTGGGCCGATTCCAGAGTGTTCGCGGGCCGGGTTTGATCCTCGTGATCCCGATCATTCAACAAATGGAGCGGATTGATTTGCGCACGCGTGTGTTCGATGTACCGCCTCAGGACGTCATCTCACGCGACAACGTTTCAGTAAAGGTCAATGCCGTTGTCTATTACCGTGTCATCGATCCGGAAAAAGCCATTATACAGGTCGAAGACTTCAATCAGGCCACAAGCGAGCTGGCGCAAACGACGTTGCGCTCGGTTGTCGGTCAGCATGAGCTCGACCAGATGCTTGCCGAACGCGAACAACTGAACGACAACGTCCAGCAGATCCTCGATCAACAGACAGATGCATGGGGCATTAAGGTTTCAAATGTCGAGTTGAAGCACATCGACCTCGATGAACAGATGGTTCGCGCCATCGCGAAACAAGCGGAAGCCGAACGATTACGGCGCGCCAAAATCATCGATGCAGAAGGTGAATTACAAGCAGCCGAAAAACTCGTTCAAGCCGGTGAAAAGCTGTCCCAGCATCCAGAGTCCATGCAGCTTCGCTATCTCGGCACGCTGGGCAACATTGCCGGTGAAAAGAGTTCAACAATCGTGTTTCCTTTGCCGGTTGATCTGCTGAACTTGGTTGGCAAACGTCTCGGTGCAGATGATCAACACACGTGAGCGGGGACTTACAGCGCGCCGCCGCCGTTGACCCGGACAAGGCCTTTTCCGGCGTCCTCCGGGTTGATGTCGCTCATTGTCGTGGAAAAGGCCTCAAGCAACTCTTGTTTAGTGAGAGATTAGAACCGGAACTGGGGTGCTTTCGACCATTTCACGTGTCACGCCACCAAACAGGGATTCACGCAGCCGCGAATGTCCATACCCTCCCATGACAATGAGGTCGGCGGCTGTGTCGGCTGCCTTGGCCTGCAATGCCTGGGCAACGCTGCGACCGCTGCTTGGTATCTTGGCTAGTTCCACATTGCTGCAATGACGCGCAAGAACAGTTGCGATGTCATCACCAGGACTGTCACCGAAGTCCTGGCGCCCAGGGTCTGGGTCCACAACGACGACCATGACGGATTTGGCCCTCTTGATCAAAGGCGTGGCATCACTGAGTGCTCTAGCGGCTTCTCGAGAAGCGTCCCAGGCAACCAGAATGTTGTCCATCATCGGCGAACCCTTCCAGTTGCTGGGCAGCAGTAGTACCGGTCGTCCTGACGAAAACAGTGCACCTTCAAATGCAGCTTCGCGCAGGTATGTGTTCGTGTCGTTCGAGGATGGCCCCACGATTATCAGATCGGAATGGCGTCCATGCACAGCAGCCACTTCGCGCAGAACAGCAAGCTCCTGGCTGATCCAGCGGACATCGCCGAGCTGCGATCTCGCAGTCAGACGCTGGTCGGCATCAAGGGCCAAAGCATGCGCCTTCTCTCGTGCTTCCTGCAATTGGCCAACGTCCATGACGGCGGTCGCGGCTCCGATGCCAGACGCAATGACGGGCATGACCCGCTGCGTCATTGCAAGAGCGCTGAGGTGGGCATCGTGGTGAGCTGCCAAGCTGCAAGCGGCATCGAACCGTGCAGGAGAGTCTTCAGATGAATCCAAGAAAACTAGCAAGGTTTTGTATGACACGAAAGTAACCTCGATCGTAACTGACTACGTCCAACGATTGTTCATCGCGGTAGTTTCCTTTGCATTGAGAAAAATCAACCTTGCAGGCATTCATGGCTGGAGACACTTCGCTTGAGACCATCCTCACCATCACTCACTGGCTAAGCTGTCATTGACATTATCTGGAACTAGACCGGTATGGTTGGGGCCATGTCCAAGCTTCCATTCCATTGCCGACTGATGTGTCAAAGGCGTTCACGAATGCCGTTGCATTTACGACCGCAGCTGCAGTGATGACGTGAACGCAACGACACACGTTGGGTCGACGAAGCTGACCTCTAAACGTGTTTCAGTTTATGATACTAAATCTGCAAGGCTTGGCTTTGGCGGTGCAAATTTCGCGACCACTGCCAACTTCTTTGCAATCGATGCGACGATTGTTGGCGAGCAGCCAGGTGTCGAAGTCATCCCCAACCAACATGCGAGCGCGCTCGGACCACAATTTGCGCGCTTTGTGTTTTGCCCACTCTTCAAGCTGGGCCGATGCGCCGGTCGCACTAATGATATAGAACCCGCAGACCTTCCTCGGTCCCTGTACCACTATCGTTGATCGACACGGCGTCGCCTTTGCGGTGCAGCGGTCTTTTCCACTCTCGTTGAAACAGCTATAGTCGTGATCCTTGGCCACATACCAAGCTGACCACTTTTTCCCAAATTGCTCTTCCACCTTCTGGCGCCAGGCATCGCGGGCACGCTTTCGCGCCCAGAACTCTGTTTGTGCTCCGTCGCCAGTGCGAATGATCTGCTCACTCTTGCACTCACGGCCTGTATCCGCAGATGCATTCAAAATCCCGCCAAGCGAAAGCATCATCATCAGGAACACTCTGACTATTCGTGATGGGTTACCCATGGCCCGTCCTTCCGATTTTCCGAGTGGCTTCCGACGATGCGCAAATACCTAGAGCTAGATCAGCCTCTAAGCCAAACCGCTTCCGATTGCGATTTCATTGCCAACCGCCGTCGTGTTAACGAGTGAGCCTAACGAGCCTGACTTGATTTGCATTGATCGCCATCAATTCGGCGACGCTACTCTCGGACTAGCCGAAGGGGCTTTTGCTGACGCAGGCAGAGAAACAGATCATTCCAATCTTTCGAGCAGCAAAAAAAGTATTGAGGTGACGGTCAAGCAAGTCTGTTGGCAAGATGGAAATCATCAGTGCCGATGCTTCAGCTCGATGCATATGATTCAGTTAGATCTTTTCCGAGAGCTGGCCTGTTCTGTTCAACTCCAACGCAGGTCTCAGAGATGACCAAGATCAATGCATACTGCGTTGCCGTATGTGGAATTGCATGCCCGTCTGCACCACAAGCGGAGGCATGAGATTGTCGGATCAAGTTAATCGGGGCTGGAAGGATAGAGACTTTCATCCCGTCGAACCACAAACACCATCAGCGGCGCAGTACTATGACGCTGCGGCAACATCGAGTTTCTATCGCGAATACTGGGGTGGTTCGGACATCCATATCGGTCTTTACCAAACCGGCGAAGAAACCATATCCTATGCCTCCGAGGCGATGACCCGTTATCTGTTGTCACGGACGGGGGTGTCCGCAGGCCAACATGCGCTTGACATAGCGTGCGGCTTCGGTGGGACGGTGCGGCTGCTGGCAGCGATGGGCTGCTATGCTACAGGTATCGATATATCTGCAACTTGCGTGGACCGGGCACGCGCGCTGAACAATGCAGCAGGATTAAATGAAACCGTCAATGTCAGGCTCGGCGACTTTCATGCCTTGGACTATGATAAAGACACCTGGGACCTTGTTGTTTGCCAGGAGTCCATCATTCACTCCGAAAGTCGTCCGCGGGTGTTTGCAGAGGTTTACCGCGTCCTCAAGCCTGGCGGCACTTTTGCCTTCTCAGATATTCTAACATCCGAGACTGCAGACATCGACGTTGTGAAGCGAGCCTTTGAACGGCTCGGTGCTAAGCCAGGAGCTACGTTTGACGATTACCAACGCATGGCGCGCGATGCGGGATTCCAAATCACATTTGCGGAGACACGCCCGCATGACATTTCCAAACACTATGATAGGCTTGCGACCGATCTGGAGCGGAACAATGCCGCTTTGGATGATCACTTGCGAGCTGTTCAAGCCAACATCATGATTTGGCAAGAGGCGCTAGTGGGAGGACACATTACGTGGGGATGTGTCACAGCTAGAAAGCCTTCAATCGAAGCGCACTGAAGCTGAAAACGATGCGGCACATAGGAAGCGGGGTGTAGCAGGTAAACTCGGGATTATACGATGAGTTTCAACAGCAAAACCGTGGTCGCCGACCTCTTTTCCCACGCAGGCATCAGGTTCGATGGTGATGCGCCTTACGACCCGCAGGTCCACGATCACAAGTTCTTCGATCGTGTCCTGGCTGAAGGCGCATTAGGAATTGGCGAAGCCTACATGTCTGGCTGGTGGGACGTTGATGACTTGTTCGGTTTCTTTGTGCGCGCCATTCCCTGCAAAGCACTTCAAGATCGAAAGAATGTTGGTTGGCGTACCGCGATTGCTGCTGTCAAAGCGCGGCTATTAAATTTGCAGACCCTGGGACAGACCCGCCGGCTGGCAGATGTACACTATAATCTCAGCAACGAACTCTTTGCCAACATGTTGGGGCCGACGATGGCCTATTCGTGCGGGTTTTGGGAGCGCGCGAACGACCTCGATACTGCCCAGACAGCCAAGTACGAGATGATCTGCCAGAAGCTCAAGCTTACCCCAGGTGATCGTCTTCTGGATATTGGTTGCGGTTGGGGCGGATTTGCAAAACACGCTGCGGATAGGCATGGAGCAGAGGTTATTGGGATCACGGTTTCTGAAGAGCAGGCCGAGTTTGCTCGCGATCTCTGTAGTGGATATCACATCGACATCGCAATTTGCGATTATCGAAATTTCGATGCAGACCGATATGGTGGTCCCTTCGACAAAGTCGCTTCGATTGGTATGATTGAGCACGTCGGTTACCGCAACTACGGGACTTTCTTTGCGATGGTCAACCAGTGCCTAAAAGACCAAGGTCTATTTCTTCTCCACACCATAGGTAGTAAGGACTCGATGCGCGCGGGTGACCCCTGGTTGACGCGCTACATATTTCCCGAAGGCGTCGCGCCGTCGATGTCTCAATTGAGCACCGCTGCTGAACCAGAATTCTTGCTCCACGACGTACAAAACATTGGCCCAAACTACAGCCCAACGCTGCGTGCATGGCATGATAATTTCGAGAATTATTGGAGTGATGAATGCGTGAGCGATGCGAGGCCCCTGATTTGGGGATCCGAGGACGTGTTTTATCGTATGTGGCGCTACTATCTGATGAGCTGTGCTGCCC
Source organism: Hyphomicrobiaceae bacterium (assembly GCA_965247245.1). Lineage (GTDB taxonomy): Bacteria > Pseudomonadota > Alphaproteobacteria > Rhizobiales > Hyphomicrobiaceae > Tectiglobus. Next base: position 2,372,513 of record CBDFGV010000003.1, read on the forward strand.
ATTTTGAAGTCGGCGACGGTCAGGTATGGCAGCTTGTCTATTCAAACGGAATCAAGCGTGGAGGATACTCACGTCATCCCCCATTGTGAGTTGTTCAGATTTGTCTGATACGCCAATCAACATGCTGCGGGATCGGAAGATCATCCGTTCCTGCGTTGTTCGCAAACTCATGCAGTAGCAATCTTGCTATGATGGTTTTGGTGCAGGTAGAACGCATACAACAGTCACGCGTGCGCCAAACCGTCTTGAAGAATGCCAAGGTTGTTCCGGTGCCATCCCTCCTCTCCAATAAGGGGAACGAAGCATACATCGCCCAGGTCTTCGATTCTGTATTTCTCTTGATCCATACGAGTGACACGTAGAAGGTCCTGATTGTGCTGATCATGACCAACCGGAACAACCATTCGACCTCCGATCTTAAGTTGATCTTCCAGGGATTTCGGTATGCTCGGTGCGCCAGCGGACACAAGGATTGCGTCGAACGGCCCGGCCTCTGGCCAGCCCTCGGTTCCATCGCCATGTCTAAGCTGCACGTTTGAGTAGCCTGCAGCAATGAGGTTCGATCTCGCAAGCTCAGCCAAAGTCTCGATGCGTTCAATGGCAAACACATCCTGCGTGATCTCTGATAAGACGGCTGCGGCATAGCCTGAACCAGCACCAATTTCGAGAACCACATCGCCCCTGCTTAAGCGCAACGCTTCAACCATGAAAGCAACAATGAATGGCTGCGAGATTGTCTGGCCAGATTTGATGGGCAACGGTTTGTCATCGTAGGCAGACCTTTCGTCTTCAGGCCTGACGAAGTTCTCCCGCGGGACAGACTGCATCGCTCGAATGACGTTCAGATCAGAGATGCCTCGGCCAATCAGCTGGCTCTCAACCATACGAGCGCGCGCGGTGGCGCCATCTGCGTTATCAGCTTCCATCATGATGTGACTTCTGGTTCTCAATGCATCGTTCCAGCCTGCATCCGGTCTGTTCCATGTACTCAATAGTGCATTGGCATGGTGATATCCGGCACGCTGAGCTGTCGTTCGAAGTGCTCGATTGAACGCGACATGCTGGAACAATAGTTACATCATGCGACCATCACATCTTTTGACGCGCATCAATTTCAGACGCGATACGCTGGAGTTGAATGGTATTGTTTGTAGGAATTGGCTCTCGTCAGTTTCAGGCAGAGGAGTTATTGGCTGCCATCAAGGCAGCATGATCGCGCCTGGAACAACTTTTTGGGTTCCACCGACAGACGTTGTGTCGATTCATTGCCATGTAGTGGCTTACTGCTGACACCAAGAGGCGTCCAAGCAGCATTGGCCCGGCTCAAACCTTCGCCGCTCCTTTGACGCTGCGCGCGTTTCCGCAGGAAGGCAACATATTCAATTGTGCACTTGGATCGGTTTGACTTCAGGTCAGCTGTGCATCAAAGGCCCGCAACGAAAGGACATCCAAATGCATCCATTCCGAATGCCATTTGATCGCCGGAGTGTGGTCCTTTCGATTGCAGCGGGCGCCACCATCAAATCTAGTGGCCTGGATGGGGTACTAGCAAATACACGGCCTGCGAAGGCTGACAGGAAGAAGGCCGGTTCAAAGGCGGATATGAAGGCATCCATCGGCTTGGCGTTGGGAGGTGGCGCGGCTAAAGGGTTGGCCCACATACCCGCGCTTGAAGCACTGGATGAAATCGGGGTTCGCCCTAGTTTGATTGCAGGAACGTCAATCGGCGCCATCATCGGAGCATGTTATGCCAGTGGCATGACTGGTTCTGAGATCAGGAACCACGCACTTGAACTTTTTGCCACTCGGCGGGAAATCCTCAGCCGCATTTTCCTGGGTGAATTAAAACCTTGGTCCACAATATTCTCCCTATCCAGGCCCGGCATTGTTGCACCCGAGGTGCTTCTCAATACAGTTCTCCCTCCGTCGCTCCCAAGGACGTTTGCTGAGTTGTCGGTCCCATTGTTAATTGTCGCAACGGACTACTACGGTCAGGAACAGATTGTCCTTAATGAGGGACCGCTTATTCCCGCAATTGGTGCGTCTTCCTCGTTGCCGGGATTATTATCTCCCGTGACATTGCAGAATCGCACACTGATTGATGGCGGTTTCGTTAATCCAACTCCTTTTGACCTGATAAAGCATCGCGCGCAATTCACGGTTGCAGTTGACGTGACTGGTAGACAGCACATGGCGGACCACGACTTCCCGGGACCGCTGCGCGCAACGATCTCTGCTTTTCAAATTGCACTTCATTCTCTGGTTGAGGCCAAGCTTGAATGCGTCCAGCCAGATCTACTAGTGCGGCCAGATGTGGGTGTGTTTGATAGTCTGGAGTTCTACAAGGCAAGAGAAATTTTGGCAGCTGCAGAGCCCATCAAAGACCAGGTCAAACGTGGAATTGAAGCCTTCCTTCGAAAGGGTTGATGATGCGAGCTGGACAAGACCTTCGCGCCTCAACAGTTCATGACCCAATTGACACCAATCAAGTCAAACCAACGTGCAATCTGGTCAACTCAAAGCGCGAAGCACGAACAGACAAGAGTTAAACCGCAAAGCAGATCCATGCGTGCAGTTGTCTTAGAAGAGATTGGGAAACCACTTAAGCTGGTTGAGCAGCCAATACCGGAACCAGTTGACGGGCAAATTCAGGTCCAAGTCTCGGCGTGTGCATTGTGCAGGACTGATCTTCATGTCGTAGACGGCGATCTTTCCAACGCTAAGCCGAGGGTTGTTCCAGGTCATGAGATCGTTGGAACCGTAAGCGCCCTAGGCCGGGGCGTCCTAGACCATGCGATTGGTGATCGCGTCGGGATACCCTGGCTCGGCAGCACTTGCGGTCATTGCAGTTTTTGCATCAGAGGCGAGGAGAACCTTTGCAATGCGCCTCAGTTTACGGGCTACACGCTCGACGGAGGCTTTGCCGAATACGTTGTCGCCAATTCTGCCTACTGCTTTGCCCTGCCAGATGAATATTCAGACATCGAGGTCGCACCATTGCTTTGCGCCGGGCTGATAGGCTACCGATCGCTGAAGATGGTTGGTGAAAGAATTGAGCGCCTGGGCATCTGCGGCTTTGGAGCGGCGGCACATATTGTGACGCAAGTCGCGCTCCACAAGAAGATGCAGGTTTACGCGTTTACGCGCCCTGGCGATGTCGCTGCCCAGAACTTCGCGCGAGATCTTGGCGCAATTTGGGTTGGTGGTTCTGACGGCCAGCCACCCGTGGAACTCGATGCAGCCATCATCTTTGCCCCGGTTGGTTCACTGGTACCAACTGCTCTAAAGGCGGTTCGAAAAGGCGGTACTGTTGTTTGCGGTGGCATTCACATGTCCAACCTGCCACAGATGCCTTATGAAATCCTCTGGGGCGAACGGTGCGTCCGTTCCGTTGCAAACCTGACTCGCCAGGATGCCAAAGAGTTCTTGGCGCTCGCACCAAGGATACCCATCCGCACAACAACGGAAACATTTGATCTGGCCGACGCGAACGCGGCAATTGATCGATTGAGGGCGGGGCGATTGACCGGCGCTGCCGTAGTCCAGCCATCTCTCAGCACGAGTTTGAAAGCCACAGGTCAGGACAACTGACTTACGACACTGTGATGGCGTTAACCCGGCACGACCAATTCTCGGTCTTGCGTTTGATCAATGCAGGGCGTGAAGCGAAGCGCGATCATACGCGGAGAAGCGGAAATACGCTTCTCAGTATCCAAGCTCAACTTAACTATCAGGCACGAGTCATGACTGAAGAAATCAAGAAGACTGAGCCGACAACGCCCGCGTTACGGCCTCATGGTGATCCATTCTCGGCGATGCGCAGCGAAATGGATCGTATGTTTGACAATTTCCTTGGACGCAGATGGCTGGACAATTCGAATATACTGAGCGGCAATCTACGAGCAGATGTGGCTAGTCCAACTGTCGATGTGCGCGAGAGCGCGACTGAAATCGTTATCGAGGCTGAACTACCTGGCATGACCGAGAGTGACATCGAAGTCAGTCTTAACGATGGCGTTCTGTCGATCAAGGGCGAGAAGAAATCCGAGCGGGAAGAGAAAAAGGATGACTATCACGTAACCGAACGGAGTTACGGTCGCTTCCAGCGCGCGTTTCGCGTGCCCAATACAATTGATGAGGACAAGATCGAAGCGAAGCTGGACAAAGGGGTCCTCAATCTGACACTTCCCAAACATCCAGAAGCGGTCAAGAAGGAGAAAAAAATCCAGATTGGCAGCAACTAGTTCGTATACCCTTCAGGCGCGGGACCTGTGCGCCTGAAGGACTATTCAACTCGCCTTTCTAATTTATGGAAAGTTGATTATTCAATTGCGACTAAGGGCTGCTGCGCGTCGAACTCTTCGTTTCATCGCCGGATTGAAGAATGCGCCCACATCAAGTGTGGTTGCACCGTCCAGCACCATTATACGACATATCATCCGATCTGATAGCCGGCCACACCAACAACGTTTGCGCGAGCAATCACTCGCGCCTGTCGGAGTAGTTAACCAGCAATGCGGACGCGACCAGCGAAGTCTATGCAGCCACCGCGGATACAGTTGCTTCTTTTAATCGTTGCGACTTCCTTCTTGCTTCTCAGCTTCCAGCAAGCATCTGCCGCGACCAGAACTTGCGAATACGGCATTGTCGTTATCAGCACAAACGATAGCGATGCAATGCTTGCATGTGAGGCGGCCAAAAGTGCCAGCCAGTTTCTGCAGGAGTTTGGTCTCGGTAGGGAAAACCCGCTGCGAATTGAGATAGTGGATCTACCAAATCCAACAATCCCAGCAGGAGCTTATGGCTGCTATAACTTCGCCAGCAAGATCATAAGCGTCTTGAGTTTCACGGATTGCCTTAACGTCTCAAAGCAAACACCTCCCTATGGTCTAGCCCTGACCCGAGAGATGTACAGTAGCTTCATTGTCCACGAAGTTGGACATGCTGTCGCCGCATCCAACAGCGCCAAAAAATCACTATCGAGGCTGGCGCATGAATGCTTCGCCTACATTACTCAGTTCAGCGTCATGTCTAACCAGCTGAGGAAAGACATACTCAATCGCTTTGAGAATCTGTCCATCAGCAGCCTGGCGGAGCTATCAACGCTGACTTATCTGTTGTCGCCTGATGTATTCGCTATCAAGTGTTATAAATATTTTGTCGCGCAAAAGGACAAGCGAGGTTTCTTGAACGCCCTACTGTCCGGCGAGATACAAATGCAGTCGACGAATGTCCATCCCTGATTTGCTTTCGGGATCCAATCGGTTTTCTTCGTGAACCAAATGTGCATCGGACTGAGCAGGGTCAACTGCGCTCGATCAGCTCCATGTCTGCATCAGAGAATCCGAAGTGATGGCCGATCTCATGCACCAGGACATGCACGACGACCTCGTTCAACGGGCGACCCGTCCCATTGGCATAGGCAATAATTGGTTCACGATAGAGGATCACTTCATCAGGTATGCCTGGTAGATCGAGAACGCTTTTCTGCGTGAGATTGATCCCGTGATATAGGCCGAGCAGATCATGAGCATCAGTGATCCCGAGGGCGTCAAGAACATCGCGCGATGCAAATGGTTCAGTGCGAATGCCAAGCCCACGGCATGCGTTGCGGTAGAGCGCCGGCAACTCCTCGAATGCTTGTTCTACCAATACATCAAAATCTGCTTCACTCAACGGCATGCGCCAGACCTAACGCCTTAGTGCTTCGGTAGTGTCTCCAGATGGCTCACCGTTTCCTCAGGTTGAGCTGCCCAGTACCGTCACTGCTCGACAGTTTCACGGTTTGTCTTTTACCACTCACAGTGACCCGAATTCGTCCGCGAATATCGAATTCACTGTTATGGAAGTCGCCGACAAAAACGCTGGGTCGCACCCCAAGGATTGTGCCGGTTTGCCGAATGTTGAGAGACGAAGTCGCGCATCTTGCCGATACTGCGAAGACCTTGCTGGACAGTTTCGTGTACGAGACGTGGCACCTGACCCTCTCCCGTTGGCCTTTGCTTGGTTTTACGTAACCGCTGCCGACCCAGCTACCCTCGAGCGTCGCTGCGACCGCTGATGTCGGCGGCAAAACCGTCGCAAAAACCATAAGCAATACCACGCACCAAATCGAAGGGAGCTTGAACATTTGTCGATATCCTCTGTTGGCGTCAGTCGCCATGTTCTCGAAATTGTGGCGGTAAGTTAGAGAAGTCGCAACAAAAGCTTTACTGCCGGCAGCTTAGGTGGCCGCAGCGCACGGTCAAATCCAAACGAAATGCTGAACTGGAAGTATCCTGGAGGCGGGTGGAACATATGCATGAGCAGTGTTTAGTTAAGTCGCATCTGCGCTCAGACAGTACGAAGCGGAGGCCATGGGTATCACGCAAATTGCCCAAAGGAAGTCGCGTTTAATCCGGTCATCGTAGATGGGGTTTGTATAGTAGTTCAGCGATTTCCGAAAAGCTCCCACCTCCAGCTAGGGAGACTTAGCGATATACCACGTCGTCCTGAGAGAATTTGGCAGACTAGGTTGTTGTGACCGGTTATCACGTCCCGCATTGGATGTTGGGTGCCGCTGCGAATTGCCCGGTAGGACCATTGCAAAAAAATTGGCCTGAAGACGAAGGCCGTTTATCAACGCACGACCAGGACCGAGCAGTTCGCCCGCTGAACGATACGTGCCGCTGTCGATCCTAGAAAGTAATCCTCAAAGCCTGGTCGATGTGATGCAACGATGATCGCGTCTGCATTCTTCTCTTCTGAGAATGCCAAGATTTCTGAAGACGGATGACCGTTTCGCAGTTCGATTTCGGTTTGAAGGGGCGTCGACTTGGCGAAGCGCGCGAGCACATCCATGGCGTGAGCTTGGACTTTAGCCTCATGCCCCTCGGGCAGATAAGTACTAACGTAGTTGGGCACATTCTCAATCACGTTAAGCAGAATAACTTTTGTGTTCGTGTCGCTTAAACGCTGAGCGGCATCCAGCATTGTTTCGGCCGCGTCTGCATTGTTGACGTCGATCGGTAGAATGATTGTCCGGTACATGACTGACACCTTTCGATTAAGTAGGAGTTACACGAGGCAACGAGCACGGGACATTGCATCGACCGCCATGCACTTGAAGTATGGCTGCGCAAGAGCGGTCTTAATCTTAATCCAGTTGCGTCGTTGCGCAGTTCGAGGTCTCTATATCGACGGACAACTCTCCGATGAGGTTGACCGCCTCATTGACAACGATCCGGTTGTTTCCCAACAGACTGATCTTGCCCTCATGCTTCAATCGGCTGATGACCCGGCTCACCGTCTCGATTGTAAGGCCGAGGTAGTCTGCAATGTCAGTACGGCACATCGGGATGCGAACCGCGCCGTCATCGCCTAGCTCCATCTTGAGAGACATCGAAGTGAGAAAGTGATACACACGTTCAGTGGCTGACAGTTGCCCCAAAGTTAAAAGAAGGGACTGCATCTCCTGTAATTCCGACAGCAGGGAGCGCATCAGGAAGTCACGCACAGAAGGCTCATCACTTGCGGCGGTCTCGAGCTGTTTTCGGGGCAGCGCTAGAACCGTAACGGGTGCGATCGCTTCTGCTGTATACGGATGGTGTGACTGTCCACAATTCCCGGTAAACTGCCCTGGAAACACAAATCTGGCGACGAAACGGCGACCATCGGACAATACCTTGGAAGCCGATACAGCGCCTGACAGCACGAAGTAAACCTGTTCATTGGGCTCGTCCTCCCAGAATACCACCTCACCCTGCGCGAACGTTCGTTCCTCTCCAATTCTCCTCAAGATCTTGAGCGCTTCGCTTGCAGCATTGCCTGGTCGACTTTCCGCACGATGCACTGCTCTCTCGGCTGCAGCAGCTGAGCGATGCTGAGCGATTTCTAACAACGGATTGTCCACCTTGTTTGCCAGCATCATTGACCTCCCCAGGACTATTATTGAGCTATGTCATTGCTGACTTGCTTCTTGATGCTAAGGATTGATGTGGTGTTGCTCGGTCGCGTTGGCTATCAGGGCAATTACGTACACCGAGGAACGAACGGCAGGGCATCGCATGCCGGGTGACAACTTTGAAGATTTCGATAGTTGGCGAATGAGCGACAGGCGAGACGAATGCCTTCGCTGGCACGCGCGTGTTGTGACCAAGGGCGCGAATGTTTTGCGCAGGATCGATGCACTTATAGCAGGCACGAGCAACAACACCGAGATCCTGCGGCTGAGACACTATCGCAGCCACGTCGTCTCGATGATGTGGCGTGCAGATCAGATCCTGATCAACACCGGCATAGATATACGATCCGTGCCTGCCTCACAAAGGAAGCTGCACTGATGGTGCATGCTGTTCATCAAGAGCAGATGACCTGTTTGAGCCTAACGCTTGTTCGATCGGGCCTGTGAACGCGCTTGCCAAAAATGGAAAGCAACAACTATCCAGTGATGCCATGGCAATGGTCGCGAGAACTGTCGTTGCCATTCGGGAACCTGCGCACCACAAATTGTAACGCTTTAGACTCTCCAACAATTGGTCGGTAACAGTCCAATGAAGCGAGTTCTTCCGCTGTCAAATTACGTCACCTATTGAGTAGACCAGTCGTACAGCTTCTTGATCCACACTTAACGGAGATAGTTCCCACTTGGCATTGTCGGCTGCCCAACTGAAAGCTGACTGCAGGCTACTAGCTTATCCGAATGGCGCTTAGCTGCAGGCCGCGAGTGGACTTAGCGCGCTGATCTCAACGGCAATAGGATAACTGCCCAGGCTCTTCAAACGATCAGACGGTGAATTCAGCCCCACGAATGAGCAGGCTCATGGCAGAATTCGAACCAATAAATCTTTCGCTTGGAAGCGCATCTCAAGATCCGCCAAAGCGGTTCGAGAATTAAAGAACGACTTAACTCACTGGCGGCTGTTAATGGGACATCAGAACAGGTAGAGTGGGGTCATGCAAAACCATGCGACTAACGCCTCCGAGGAGAGCCTCATGGAAGCGCGAATGTCCGTAGCAGCCCATGACTAGAGCATCCGCATGACGTTCCCTTGCATGCTCCAGTATCGCTTCACCAACGCTCACATGCTCGCTGATGTCGGTTGTTGCTTCGGCATTGACACCGTGCCGAGCCAGCGCAAGTGCAACCTGATCGACGGCGAGTGACCGCTCGCTCCGTTGCGAAGCAGAAGTCCTGATAGCGACCACCTCGGTGTTTTCGGCATGCTTAAGCAATGGCAAAGCATCGAAAGTGGCTCGCGCAGACTGTGGACTATCAGTCCAAGCGACAACTACTCTTCTCGGCGCTCTTTCGAGCTGCATGCCATCGGGAACAATCATGACAGGACGACCTGCATTGAGAATCACCCGGTCTGGCAACTCCGACCAGGGTCCCCACTCTTCACCGGTGGCTTGAGGCATGACAACGATGTCGGATGAAAAGGCTTGTTCAATGATAACATCGGCAACCAATGATCTCGTGCTGTCGACATGGCGGAGCTCAAGCTCAATGCCTCGCCGGCGCGCAATCTCTGTACACGCAAGCTCGATCTTTGATAATTCCTTCTCCGTAGTTTCCTTTGGACTTTGGATGAACTGAGGGGGGACATTGCCTCCGGAAGGATAAGGGAGATTAACCTCAGGTGTGACGGTTAGCACCGTCAGATGAGCGTCCTGGACTTGTGCTATCGCGGCAGCCGTACCGCAAATCTCCTTCGCCTTGGTTGATGACGGTAGGTACGCAAGGATCGATCGATAGGCCATGGACATGACGTTCCCCGATGCTGAGATCGCTAGTATCTATCCAAGCAAGCACTCTGTTCGCATTGATGCATCGCAATCAGTTTCGACGCGTCGGTCAATTGTTGTAGATCAATGACAGAGGTGTGTCAGGCGTGCAGGCTCATGCTGTAATAATGGGAAGGTGCTAGATAATGATCACGAAAGTGGCCGGCGATATTCTGCTGAGCGATGCGCAGGCGATTGCACATGGTGTGGCGCCTCATGATCACTTCAACCAGGGGCTCGCCTTGGCGCTGCGCGAGAACCACCCGGCGATGGCGAAAGATTTTCGGCACTACTGTCACGTCCAAAACCCCAAGCCAGGACACGCGTGGCTTTGGGCCGGGCCGGAACGGGTCATTATCTGTCTGATGACTCAGGACCCCGCACCCAGCAATCAGGCACATCCCGGCAAAGCGACGACCCACAATGTCAATCGTGCTTTGCGGGAGTTGGTGAGTGTCGTCAAAGAGCAGAAGATTACTTCGCTGGCACTGCCCAAACTTGCCACCGGTGTTGGTGGGCTATCCTGGGCAGACGTCGAGCCTCTCATTGAGCAGCATCTGGCTGACCTCAACATTCCAGTTGTGATTTACGCGACTTATGTGAAGGGGCAGAAGGCATCGGAGAAACTCGCGGCCTAATGCCGGCTTTCGTCATCGCGGACGACTTCGCAACAACTTCATCTGGGTCCATGTCACCTACAGGTCGGCCTCGTGGCGTCAGCAAGGACCCTTGTCTCAAACCAGAGTAGGACGTCGCGTGACTGCTACTCACAGTGAGGTTCGGGCCGTCGAAGTCCAGAGCGAAACTGACTTTTAGGTAGTCGATGGATCGCGCCTCCATCCAGAGAAGGGAGCCGGCATGATCATTCGGCTATTACTCAGCATCACCCTCATTGCGATTTCAGCGCCATCTGTTCACGCAGATAAGTTGGCACCGTGTCGTAAGAACGCGTCGCCTGACAAGCAGATCAGGGCCTGTCTAGACATTATCAATCAAAGTCCTGGCAAGGACATACTGGCGAGTGCTTGGACGTATCGCGGGAACGCATACGCGCGAAAGGGCTTATTGGAAGCGGCCATCGAAAACTACTCGCAAGCCATTCGCATTAAGCCTACACATGCAGCTGGATGGATTGGCCGAGGTCACGTCCATCTCGTTGCACGGCATTTTTCTAAGGCGATCGAGGACTTTTCACAATCAATTCGTCTCAAACCGCAGGATGGGTCAAACTATGTTGCAAGAGGGTATGCGTTAATCGTCAGAAACAAACATCAAGAAGCCATCCAGGACTTCACCAAGGCCATTGCGATTTCCCCGTCAAATGCTATCGCCTTCAATAACCGCGGTTTGGCTTATAGCAAGCTTGGTCAGTATAACCGTGCTGCTGACGACTTCACTCAGGCTATCCGCGTCAGTCCGCTTTATGCTTTGGCCCACAACAACCGCGGCTATGTTCACGAAGCACTGGGCAAGAAGTCGAAAGCAATAGATGACTTCCGCAATGCTCTGGCGATTGACCCTTCGCTCGTTGGTGCTCGCGATGCTCTTGTCAGAATGTCCGCTGCGTCCGACCTCGCTGCCAATAGCACGATGCGAGTGGCTGCCGGCCAAGCGATTGCACAACAAAGTTGTGCGTGGTGTCACGCGGTTGGAGTTCGGGGGCAAAGTCCCAATAAGGATGCACCAGCGTTTCGCGAAATTCATCGGCGTCATCCAATCCTGAATTTGCGCAAGCCAATCTCACGCGCAATTGCGGAGCCCCATGACAAGATGCCCAGGTTACTTCTATCGAACACCGAAATTGATCAGGTCATCGCTTACATAAATAGTCTGAGGGGCAGGTGAGAACGGCTCTTGAAATTGCCGTGCGCACCCTAGCACTGGACTGCTTCTTGCGTTCCTATTCAGTTCATCCAATTTGCATTGTCGTACGTTTCATTGCGACCGAAGTTGGCAGAGCGGAGCAAAGCGCCGGGGTTCTGAGTAGTCTCTATCTCATATCGAGATGTCCGAACAACGTTGCGCGCGAAGCGGTAGCAGGCCAGCGGGAAACGATCGAGATGAGCCAGTTAGGCAGCTGTGCTCTCAGTGTTAAATTGAGTCGTCGTGTCAACGGATATCGTCAAGTTTACTTCTTCATCTCCTGAATCCGCACCAACAACACACAAGACCCAACGACGGCTCTGGATCACAAGTGTCCAAACCCAGTGCGAGCAAACCGGGTCCGCTCTACTCCTTCAAAGCACGTATTGCAGGCTCAATAGGAGGTCCTCGTCATCAAGCCAGGAGCGGATAGTAGCGCGGTTGTCCATCACTGGCTCCATCTAATAGGCAAACTTCACAAACCGGACGTTCTGATAAACTCACAATCAGAGCTTCTATCCTGAATGCGCGATTCGGCTCCTGAGTTTCTAGAGCTAGAATCTGGCTGATGCTCGATTAGAACGACGCGACGCCAATATCTGCCCTTCTAGAGCGGTGATACGAACCTGATGGTTCAGTCCACTGCTCTCGCTTTATTGCATTACTTCCTCACAACTCTCGTGTCTTGAATGAGCAAGCCAGATAGCCGTTCTCCGACACTCCTGTTAGTGGTCACAGGCTGCAACTTGTTGATCCAGGTCAACGACATTTCGGAAGCAGCTGATTTGATTTCGTGCGTGAACGTGAAGAACAAAGCAAAGTTGGTTTCTGGTCAAACCTATCGAAGCGATCCGGCATTTGTCATCTCGTCCTACGGCAGGGCGTGAGAAAACCGTGACCAACCTGAGCACTCAGTAGACCGGTAGCAATCTTGTCTTGTCACAGATTAGCAGAACACTGGGATCTCTAACCACGTAAATCCATGGTCGCACCATAGTCGAATCAGAATGGAGGATGCTGGAGGGCGAGTAAACCTGCAAACCTCGAGTGAATTGGAGCGAGATAGTATGAACGATATGCTTCAATCTAAGCAGATGGCAAATCTGGGCTACGAGCCGGAATTCATGAAGTCACTAGCATTTGGCCGTGCGACCATGCTTGGTTACAGCGCCAAAACTTGCAGGCACGTAGCAGATGCCTATCAAGAGTGGCTCAATTTCATCGGACGTCGTTTGGAAGAGGATGCCCAGTTTGCAGAGAAGCTGAGCCAACTAAAGAATCCAGAAGAGCTTACAAGCGCCTATTCTGCATTTCTTGCAAAGGCTGCTCAGGACTATCAAAATGAGTTTGCCGCAATAGCAAAGATTACAGGTGAATTGTCCAATGAGATGACAGATGCCGTACAAGACCTTGGAAAATCACCAGCCGCAGGGGCCGTCCTCGGTGAGTGAACATACTCGGCGCTGCTGCACATATCTTGTTTCCGTTTGTCTTGTCGCGCGGAGCGAAAGGCTACTGGCTTGAGTTCGTCGCTTTGTCCTTGACCCGTCAAAGGCCCGCCTGGACTAAGGTCTGCTTGTTCCTGAAGGTGCAGTTCACATCTACAAGTATGAACAGATCCTTAGTTTCTGAACAAGTTCGAATGATTGGAAAATCGCTTTGGGGGGCATCGTATGAGCTTGAATTTAGCAGCTCGCATCCTCTGGAACATGGTTCGAGTTGCTACACGAGAAGGCTGGGAGCGAGACCGACTGGAGGCTCACCAGCTGTCTGCTCTGGCGAGATTGCGCGGCCATACCTATGAACATTCTTCGTTCTATCGCAAACTGCATCAAGGCTTGGAGGACGCTCCCCTGGAGCAGCTCCCCATCGTCACGAAGCGACAACTGATGGCAGCTTACGATGATGTCGTGACCGACCCAGAAATTAGATACGAGGCCCTCCATCGGCATTTGATCGATCAGCGTGACGATGAGCTCTTCAACAATAAATACATCGTATGCGCCACATCGGGCACCAGCGGAACGCCAGGCATATTCCCATATTCAGAGGACGAGTGGGCCGTAATTCTAGCATCGTTCGCGAGAGCGAGCCGATGGGCTGGTACTCACGTTCGGCTGTTTAATCCCATGCGTCTGGCCATTGTCGGCTCGGATAAGCTTTCGCATCAGTCGCGTGTTGTGGCAGGCAGCTTCGACAGTCCTTGGGTTCCAACAATAAGGGTGTCCGCAACCGAGCCAATTGATCAGATCATGTCCAAGTTGAGCGATTGGCAGCCTGAAATGTTGGTCGCCTACTCCGCATTGGCTGGTGTGTTGGCAGATGCGCATTTGCGAGGACAACTCGAAATTAATCCTCGAATTGTCATGTGCGTTGCGGAAGCGTTGAAGCCATCTGTAAGGCAACTGATCCGAGAGGCATGGGGCAACGAACCGTATGAAAACTATGCTGCGACAGAAGTGGGTGTGGTTGCTGCGGAATGCAATGCTCATAAGGGATTGCATCTCTTTGAAGACTTGACCATTGTAGAGTTTGTGGATGGTGAAGGCCGCGCTGTTGCACCTGGCGAAATGAGCGCTCGGACCCTTATAACCCCTCTCTACTCGACCACCTTCCCTCTCATCCGCTACGAGCTTGATGACACAGCAACATTCACGGTCGAAACTTGCAGTTGCGGCATGCCGTTCAACCGCATCACCAAAATTGGCGGCCGAATTGCTGAAACACTGAAGATTACAACGCAAAGTGGAAGCACATCAGTTTTGCATCCAAGCGACTTTGATGCGGTTATGTCGACGACCAACGTCAAGGCCTGGCAAATTGCTTGTTACACTGGGCATTTGGACGTGCTTGTCCTTGGTCCGCCCTCAGAGTCGCACCTCGACGAGGTCGACAAGTGTATTGCAGAGCTTCTGTCCAAAAAGGGGCTCTCCCACTTTGGCCGCAATATTCGCGTGGTCGATCAGATTCCACGCCTCAAATCTGGCAAGATGGCCATTGTCCGAGATGAGCGTTAGGCAAATGGTTGCGATTATCCCAGCAGCAGATTCATGCGCTGCGGTCACTAGGCCATCAGAATGAAACGCAGGCACAGGTTCTCAACGGCTTACAGAAGAACGATCTCGTCGTCTTGCATCCGAGTGATCGCCTTGCACATGGTTTTCGGATTCTATGGCGGGACGGTTGAGCAGAACGTCCTGAGGTTCCAGTGCAAGCAGTCGACAAGTGAATACTCGCAACCGGCGATACTGTCATTCGGATCAACGTACAGATTGAATGCCAAGCTCCTCTGCCATGCAATCACTACTCGAAGTAGCATAAGAGCCCGTGTCTAAGGCAGTTTGCGATGTTAATGAGCCCCGCGGATAGTCGTCTCGTTTCTTCAGACTCGAATTGACGCATTGAGGGGCATAGAGACAGGCCGTTGTTTCCTGCGTGCCAAAGTTCCGATATTGATCGCAGCAGAATTGGTGCTACCTGGTCGATCGTCTAGCTCTGGGAGCACCAGCTTACCGACTGTCGGTAGTACGCTATATCCGCTTGGTCCACAGGCCAGAACTTCATCTTTTGGCGGAGACTAGTGTTTGTCATCTCATGGACAGGAACTCAGGATTTCTGTACGTCTGCAAGAAACCAGCGGAAGAACAGGGTCGCAAGTATTGCTGCAACCAACTGCACAGCAACAAAGGCTGCTACATTCGCAGGATTGATGCCAGCGAAAGTATCTGAGAATCCTCTCGCTATGGTCACGGCTGGATTGGCAAATGAAGTGGAAGACGTGAACCAGTATGCCGCTGTAATGTAGAGACCGACAGCCATGGGAACGAAATCAGCACGCGCCTTGAGGCAGCAGAGAATCGTACCAACAAGACCAAACGTTGCTACAAATTCACCAACCCATTGACCAATGCCTGTACGGCTTGTGGTTGAAGGATCAATCAGCGGGTTGTCGAACATAAGATGTGCCGTAAGGACACCGACGATACCTCCAAACACTTGCGCACCAACGTATAGGATTGCTGCCCAAGGCGCGATCTCTCTTCGTAGAGCGAAGCTGAGCGTCACCGCCGGATTGAAATGTGCGCCCGATACAGGCCCGAATATCGTTATTAAGACAACGAGAATAGCACCTGTTGGAATAGTATTGCCAAGTAGAGCAATGGCGATGTTTCCGCCGGCCAGTCGCTCGGCCATGATGCCGGAACCAACAACAGTTGCCAGAAGTGAAAACGTACCGAGCCACTCGGCAACCAATTTGCGTTCCATTGTATTGTCCTATGAATTGGGCTGATGATCCAGGAGTTGGCAAAAACGATCGGCATCGACATTCCCGCCCGTAACGACTGTTGCTACGACCTTGCCTTTGATTTCGACAGCACCGCTGAGGACGGCTGCGATGCCAACGGCAGCCCCAGGTTCGACCACGATCTTGTAATGTTCGTAGGCGAAACGCATTGCGGTGCGGACTTCTTCGTCACTGGCGACTACGCCGCCGGCCAGCAAGTGGCGATTGATTGGGAAAGTGACCTCATTCGGTATCGGTGTCATGATGGCATCACAAATCGTTCGTTGCCCCTTGGGATTTGCTATGCGCTCACCAGCCTCGAGTGAACGGCGTGTATCATCAAACAGCAGGGGTTCGGCAGCATAGACAGACGTCCAGGTTGAAAGCGCATTCATGGCCACCGCAGTCGCCGCGGTTAGTCCACCACCTCCGCATGGAATGAGTACGGCATCAGGGCGAGCATCCAGGTTTTGCGCTTGCTCATAGAGTTCCAATGCTACTGTTCCAGCACCAGCAAGAACGCGAGCATCTGCGCTTGGCGGTACAATGATCCGCCCAGTTTCGGCACGTAACCTTTCAACGACCTCATCACTGTTTTCAGTGTCGCGCTCGAACGTAGCGATTTCGCAACCTAGCACTCGAGCCGCCTTCATTTTAGCTGTTGGTACATCACTCGGCATGACGATCAGAGCGGATGAACCAAGCAGACGAGCAGCGAGTGCAACACCAAGTGCATGGTTGCCTGAGGAATAGGTGATGGCGCCTCTGGCCTTTTCTGCGTCAGCGAGCTGGCGGATACAATTGTATGCGCCGCGGAACTTGAACGCTCCAGTGCGCTGAAAGGATTCAGCCTTGATCAAAAGCCGGCCGCCGAGTGCGTCGTTAATATCGGGGTTCTCCAGCAAAGGCGTTCGGACTATCACTTCTTTGAGTGCCGAACCTGCTGCGGCGATGTCGTCAAGTGTCACCGCATGGTGTGAAGAAGGGCTAGCAGGTGCCATAGATCGTCCAACGGGTTTGATGAACTTTGGAGCAACAAAAGCAACGTCTCCTCAGCCCCAAATCAGTAATCCATCGTCAATTCGGGAAATGACGAATTGTATAGCTTGAGCTATCGGTTGATTGCTGGCTTGTCAAGATACGTTACTTCGGGCATTACCGAAGTATGGATCAAGGTATTGCCATAGAAGCGTTCGCTGCGCTCGCTCAGTCAACTCGCATGAGCGTCTTTCGTCTGCTTGTCCGTGCAGGCCCAGAGAGCCTACCAGTCGGTGAGATCGGGCGTCAGCTTGACATCGTACCCTCGACTCTATCCGGCCATCTTGCAATCTTGAAGCGGGCTGGACTCGTGACTGCCGAAAGGCATCAGCGAGAAATCCACTACGCAGCCGACCTCAATGCAGTGAACGACCTGATCGGCTTCTTGCTAGCGGATTGCTGCGAAGGCCGATTTGACAACTGCTCCGAAATACTTTCGCTTTTGAAGTCGCCTGCTTGATCTTAGCTTACTCAGCTTCTCAGCTGATGCCGCAAGTGCTCAGGTCTGCTAATGGGATGGACCGGCTGCTCCCCTAGAGCCAGCAGGTTAGGCTGTCAGCCTCTCACCTGCAAACCAAGGAGCAGCATCCCATGGCCTCAAATTCCTCAAAGATCCCCACGGAACTGTCTGTCGTCGGCATCCATATCGGCAAGGACGTGTTTCACATTGTGGGCTTTGATCAAGGCGGCAAGGTTGTCTTGCGACGCAAGATCAAGCGCATGGCGCTTGTCGCAACATTCGAGAAGCTACCGCGCTGCATCATAGGGTTGGAAGCTTGTCTCAGCGCGCATTTTGTCAGCCGCACATTACGCCATCTCGGCTTCGAGCCGCGGATCATTCCGGCGAAGTACACTAAGCCGTTCGTGAAAGGTCAGAAGAACGACTACAACGATGCTGAGGGTATCGCTGAAGCAGCGCTACGCCCGAACCTGAAGTGCGTCAGCGAGAAGTCGCAGGAGCAGTTGGATCTCCAGGCATTGCATAGGGTGCGGTCCCGCCTGGTGTCGCAGCGCACCGCAACGATCAATCAGATCCGTGCCTTCCTGATTGAGCAGAACATTACGGTGCGACCGGGAGCACGGGCCTTGCGCAACTCCCTGTTTGCCATCATCCAGAACCGAGCGGACGAGATTTCTCCGCGCATGTCGGACATCATTGTCGGGCTTTACGAAGATTGGTTGTGGTTGGACGAACGTATTGAAGGGATTACGAAAGAGATCGAAAAGATCAGTCACACAGAGAGCCATTGCGAACGGTTGATGAGCGTTCCCGGCATCGGTCCGATGATTTCAACGGCGATGGTCGCAGCTATTGGCACAGGCGAAGCCTTCGATCGAGGCCGCGACTTCGGTGCCTGGCTCGGACTAGTGCCGCGACAGTACAGTACCGGCGGCAAACCGATCCTCGGTCGGATTTCAAAACGCGGCAGCCGATATCTGCGCACCTTGTTCGTGCAGTCTGCTCATATCATTCTGATGCGGCCACACAACTGGGACAAGTTCAGTTTTGGCCCCTGGCTCAAGCAGGCATCTGAGCGGATGCACAAGAATAAGCTTGCAGCGGCTCTCGCCAACAAGCTCGCGCGCATTGCCTGGAGCGTTCTAAGAAACGGACGGAAATTCGATATGCACAAACTTGAGGCGGCCTCGCTCTGACGACAATCGCTTTGAATGAGTTCGCGAATGAGATGACTGCATGGAACGGATCAAGAAACGCCCGCAAAGTCTGATGACCCTAATGACTGCCTGACAGTCGTTCCGCTAATGAGACCCCTGGCGCGTGCGTATTCCCATCAAGGCCACGGCCCGCGTGTCGATCAAAAAGGCCGGATACATATCAGCGACTTCCGATCTCCACGCACGAAACTCACTTGCGTAACGCAGCCGGTCCATACATTCGGGTCAAACATCGATATGAACCGCGCTGCTAACGATGACCCATTGATAGTCAGAATAGAGCCACCTCTATGGAAGTACCAGAGTGCGTGAGCACAGCGGACACGCTCTATCCGAAATGACGCGGTAGCTTCGGGCCAGTAGTGAGCATAATCTGCTACAGCATCCTGAGTCCGCTCTTAACTTTTAAGGCGGAAGTGAAAGGCTTAGCATCTGGTCTTCTGCGTTGGGCCATAACCGGACCTCACCCAAACTCAAGTTCGTGTAAGTCGAGTGTCTGCTCCGACCAAGAGCAAAAGTGAGCTGGCTAGCGATGTTCTCGTGATCGAGCTACGTGCGATCTGACTATGAGCCACCACCTACTGGTGCTAAATCCACAACGCGGACTCGGCGGATTGGTTAGGACCGCGCGAATTGCGTGTGCCGTAAATGACCGGTTCTTGGCGAAGAGCAATCCATATGCACTCATAGGCTGCGTTTCTAACCGTCAATCAGCTCTACCAGCCCTAGCTCTCCGACTTGGCGCCGTAGCGAGAGTTCCCGCCTCCTAGAGCTAAGTCGCGTGGTCGTAGCCCCGTCACGGCTTCGACATGAACCATATCCTTGGGCGAAATGCGCCTTGCTTTGGGTGTCCGCGAAACCGGCGAAGGACCGCTATCCGATTGTGCCCATCAAGCCGCACCGCCTAGAAGTCGAAGAGCTCACTCAAGAATGAGTCTTTCTTCTTCTTGCGGTATCCGCTTGAAGCATCCTGACGGAAGTTAGACATATCGCGCCCGCGCGGAACGTTGGACGCCGGTACCGACTTCTCGATGATCTTATCGAGTTCGCCGCGATCCAACCAGACACCTCTGCACTTTGGGCAGTAGTCGATCTCCACACCACTTCGATCTGCCATGACTAAGGTTTCGTTATCAATTGGACACTTCACGTGATGGTCTCCGGTTAGCTTTCCTCGCGCATGGCCAAATGCGTCAGCATCAAAAGCTCAATGCGCCTTACACCAGGAGTTGGTGAGTGCCGGAGGATCTTGCCAAGTGGTTTCGGCAGTGAACTTGATCGGAACGAGCGATCAAATGCTCGAATTTGGAGGTGGTGAGATCGATCATTCAAGAAAGCATCATCTGCAAGAACAGAATTCTGAGGCCTGCCACTTGAATGGCGAGTGGCTGCATCCAATCCTAGCAATGCGCGTCTGCTCTACCTTCTCTGAGCAGACATCGACCAGAGCTGAAGCGACGTTCCAGAAGGGCCATGAAGAGATCTTAGCAGGTGCAGCACGCTCCGAGCAGGGCTGCATCCTGAGTCACAAAAGCGGGCATTCTCTCGGGTCGAGGTGCTGCATCGCACTAACGTCGAGAAGTCCACCAAGCGGACATTTGGTCGGGTCGTTTCCGTGCTTGAGACTCATTGGAGGCCAGGCTTCAGAAGGACTGCTGATCACTCTCTAACGGCGCTGCAACAAACCAGCGTGTGCTGTGATGCCTTCCTGCTAGTCGCTAGATCGCGGGCAAAAAATAGTCGAGATGTAAGTTGCGCAACTCATCAACAATGGCAAGCGATTTACCAAGATGTTTTCGGATCGCTGCTTCCGCCGCAATTGGATCGGTTTCTCGCAAAGCCTTTACTATGGCCACGTGTTCCGCAATCACAGCTTTTCTTCGCGGTTTATGACGCAAAAACAAGCCCCGAATACGATCGTAGTGCCCACGTCTGCTAGCAAGCAGCTCAACAAGTCCCGGCACGCGGGCCGCACGAAACAAAGTCTCGTGAAATTGGTTGTCCGCTAACGTAAAGGCCGCGCTGTCGAGCCTTGCGAGTTCTTCGCGTTGACGGTCAATCCAGTTCTCAAGTTCGGCAACTAAGGCATCGTCGGAACTCATCGCAAGTGATCGAAGAATCTCAATCTCAACGCTAAGACGCAGGAAGTGGGTTTCACTTGCCTGTTGAACGTCAATTAGCGATATCCGTGTGCCGGCCTGTGGGTAAATATCTACCAAGTCTTCACCGGACAATTTGAGCACCGCCTCACGAATGGGAGTTTGGCTGGTTCCGAAGTCTTGTATCAAATCCTTGATCGATAGATCTGCGCCCGGCTCCAGCTCAAAATTGAGGATGCGACGGCGTAACTCCTCGAAGACATACTGCATGGCAGAGCCAGAAATTGCACGTCGTTTGGTGCGATCCACTGATTGATTGCTACGTTGCGACTGAACGGTCTTTGGCATGTGAGCGCTCGGAAGCGATTGTACACGGGATTGACTATTATACTAATATAATACCTACTATTGGAATGGCCAAGGCATTGGTTTTGTAGAAGTCCGCTGTGAGAAGCTAGCATCGTTGGCTTTAACGCAGATGCAGTGCCGATAGGTTCATGTGCGCTTCGTTCAAGAAGGCGACAAATGGAGGAAACCCGTGAAAAAGACAATTGGATTGGTGGCAGCCACTACGGTTGCATTAACGTCGGCGCTAGCCGCTGCTACGGTAGCCGAAGCCAAGAAAATCCAGGTCCAAGCAAGTTCGAAATCAGGCGACTGGGCACACCGGTTTATGACGGACAACTGGGCGCCTAAGCTAAAGGCGATGACTGGTGGGCGCCTTGAAATTGAGGTGCTTCCGACCAAGGCGGTCGTGCCGCATAGAGAAACGATTGATGCAGTAGCGAACGGCATTCTTGATGGCGATCTCAACGCAGTTGCCTACTTTGCCGGCCGTGATCCAGCTTTCGCAATTATGGGCGACCTAATTGCCGGTTACGATACGGTCGACCAGCTTAGGACGTTCTGCAATCATGGCGGTGGCAAGGAGATCCTACAGAAGCTGTACGACAAGTACACCAAGGGCAAACTGCACGTCATCGGTTGTGGTCCTTATGCACGTGAAGCATTGGTTTCGAAATCGGAGATCACCACCGTTGCCGGCCTTAAGGGCGTAAAAATTCGTTCACCTGAGGGGCTTGCATCAGAAGTGTTCAAGCGCGTCGGCGCGGCGCCGGTTTCGTTGCCGTTCTCTGAAGTTTATACGGCGCTTGAGAAGGGCTTGATTGATGCTGCAGATGCGTCCGCGTTTGTGAACAACGAGGCATCCGGGATGCACAAGATTGCGAAGTTTCCGATCTATCCCGGCATCCACTCAATGGCTGTGCTTCAGTTTGTTTTAAACAAGGACGTCTGGAACAAGCTCAGCAAGGATGATCAGACTGCACTCGAAATCTGGTATAATGCGGCTTATGACGCGATGCGTCGTGAAGCGGACATCCAGGATCGTGAGATCGCGCGCAAGTATGCTGATGGCAAAACAGTCAAGGTGGTCGACTGGGCCCAGGAAGAGCGTGATAAGTTCCGTGAGATCGCTGTTCAGGCATGGCAGGACTATGCTGCGAAATCACCGCTCGCCAAGGAAGCTTTAGATGCCAACCTGAAATTCATGAAAAGTCAGGGCATGCTGAAGTAAGGGCGATGCCAATTGCCTGAAAGCCAAAGGGAAGCGCTGCAGCAATCGGTGCCGCGCTTCCCTACTCTTGTTATCTAATCGACCTTTCTCAACGGGGAACTTCAGAGATGGTTGCTGCCAACGACACGACCTATGGCGCTGTCGACCGACCCGGAACAGCGGTCGCCCAAGGAGTTGATCACTTCAGCCGTTTCCTTGGGCTTGCGGTTGGCAATCTCTATATCCTGTGTGCACTGGTTACGCTTTATGAGGTGATTGCGCGCTACGTGTTCAATGCGCCAACGCAGTGGGCGTTTGAAGTCGTCATGGTGCTCTGCGCAACAGCGTGGATGCTTTCTGCCGGTTTCGTAACGCTGCAGAAACGTCATATCGGCATCACGGTGTTTTACCTTCTCGCAAGTGAGAGAACACGATGGTGGCTCGATCTATTTGCAATGGTCGTTGGTGTATTCGCCCTCTATATGCTGGTCAGTGATACGCTAATCCGCGCGTTGGAATCGATTGATCTTGTTGAGCGTGCCGGCACGGGCTGGAATTCACCGCTGCCGATGATATTAAAAACAGTGCTCGTCGTTGGCCTCTTTGTCTATCTCATCCAACTTCTGATGAACCTGTCGCGGCATTTTCAAAGTCGCTCGATAGAGTTTGGTGTGTTGCTGCTCACTGCACTCATCTTGTTTCGCTACGCATTACAGATTGGCCATCACTATATGGGTGAGGCAAGCGTCTTCGGTGTGATGGACACAGCGATTAATGACTTTGGCTTGGCGCTTAATCCAAAAGAATTTGTCGACGTGCGCAGCTACGGCATTGGCTACGTCAGTCTCGGTATTGTGGCCACGTTGCTTGTTCTGATGATGACGGGGATGCCACTTGGCATCGTTACTCTAATTATTTCGGTTATCTGCGCTTTTTTGTTCTTTGGCCCGAAGGGGCTTTACCTCGTCTCGACCAATGCGTTCGGTCTGCTGGAGAAATATCCGCTGGTAGCAGTGCCGTTATTCGTGTTGATGGCGACTATCCTCGAGCGCGCGGGAATTGCGGAAGACTTGTTTGATGCAATGTCGATTTTCGCTGGGAATCTGCGCGGTGGGGTTGCTCTTCAAACCACGATTGTGGCGGTGATCCTTGCTGCGATGTCTGGTGTGATGGGTGGTGAGATCGTGATGCTGGGCCTCGTTGCGCTGCCGCAGCTGCTGCGGCTCAAGTATGATCGAAAACTTGCTATCGGTTTGATATGTGCGGCTGGTGCCCTTGCAACGCTGATTCCGCCATCAATCGTGATGATTGTATATGGCCTCTCGGCTGATGTCGCCATCGGTGATCTGTTTGCTGCCGGCTTCATACCTGGGTTGATGCTTGCAACGTTCTACGTTTCATATGTGCTTATCCGCTGTAATCTAAATCCATCACTAGCGCCAACTGCTTCAGAAATCGCTGAGATGATGGGCGTGGAGAAGGCGGAAGGTCTCAGCCGTGAGCGCATGTTCGCAGTGATCCTATGCATCATCCTTATTGCCTGTGTGATGGGCTCGATATATGCCGGCATCGCCTCTGTGACGGAGGCTGCTGGTGTCGGTGTGTTCGGTTCCATTTTCGTTGCCGCCGCCCGGCATAAGTTCAACTATACCTTGCTTCGTGACAGTCTCGCCAACACGATGGCAGTTGTCGGCACGATCATCTGGCTTATCGTCGGCGCGGTCGCTTTTGTTGGTATTTATAACCTGATCGGCGGTGCGGACTTTATGCGCTCGCTGTTCGCGGATCTTGGCCTGCCTCCGCTTGGCGTCGTGTTTGTGATGATGGCCATCCTGGTTGTGCTTGGCACTTTCATGGAATGGATCGCGATCATTTTCATCACCGTTCCAGTGTTCGCCCCAGTTGTGAAGGAGATGGGGCCGGAACTCGGGATGGAGCCATCTTGGGCGGCCGTCTGGTTCGGCATTTTGTTCGTTATGAATATCCAGATCTATTTCTTGTCGCCTCCGTTCGGGCCGGCCTGCTTCTGGCTCAAATCCGTTGCGCCGAAAGACATCTCGTTGCAGGAAATCTTTGTTTCGGTACTACCATTCATAGCATTGCAGATAATCGGCATGTTGTTGGTGATGTTTTTCCCACAAATTGCGCTCTGGCTGCCAATGATGCTGAGCCCAGGCTAGGGCCGTTGCATTTGTCAGAGATACCGCCAACGAAAAAGCGAGGACAGCAATGGTTGAAGACGACGATCCCCAAGTCAGTAACTACTACGGCATATGGCCCACGATCTTTGGGCTCGCGTTCGGTATTGGGTTGACAGTGTTTATGTTCATGCTGGCAGATGGTTTCACAGGCTGACCTGCAGATGAACACTAGACGTGCAATGGCTGTCGCCATGGCATGCATATCGATGGCGGCGTAAGCACCTCCCTCTTGCGCCGCCGTCGTCCCTCATGCTGACGAGAGTTTTGAGGGCGGTTCGTTTGCGACTTGCCGTGTGCCCTCAGACCCATCAGAAGACTTCAGGACGAGTGTCCAAGCCTTTCAGCCACGATCCTTTTAGTGAGATTGTGATATCCTTGCATCCTGCTGTTTACTGTCAGCCAGTGTGTATTGGATCGCCGGACGCTTAGCGTTCGGATCGCCCGCAGATCGATCTTGATTCCAACACCGCGCGGTAGCGACTGGTTCTTAATAACCCGTTCTTTGATTGCGATTGGCTGGCATCGAACAGGAAACACATCTCAGAGCTGTTCTGCTTGGCCAAATCACTCGAAAAGCAATCGGCTCTTGTGATTGCCTATTGGGTGTAATCGTTGCCTGCAATCGAAGAACTTTCTGGTCTGGCCCAGTGGCGCAGATTTCACACAAGGGCTGAGTCGGCTTCGTCCGCTGCTTGATCAAAGCTGCCATTGGCTCGACCAAAGATGTTGCACCCGCTCAGGTCCGCTTCGGAGAAGCCACACTCTTGGCGCGGTGCGAAATCCGAGAGCTGCTGATGACCGAGTGGGTCAGGCCCGGAAATCCCTGCTCCGAGAAAATCACTTCCGCACATCTTCCTATAACGGACATATCAAGCAAAGGCGTGTCGGCAACGGGCGCAGTCAGCCAAAATGTTAGCAAACGGGATACATGCGACGATTGCCTAAACCGAGCGAAGCGAAGCTGAGAGGGATTGCAATTAGGGGCGCGTTGCTGGGGCTGCTCAATACCCCAATCCCGAGTATCTGAGATTCGACAACGGGCCTGAGTTCTCATCTCTGCCGTTTCGTGATTGGCTCAAGCGCGTTGGCATAGCGCCCATCCAGATCTATCCGGCTCGACTTGGGAGGACAGGTACAACGAACGCTTCAACGGCACACTGCACCGCTAGGCCCTCAATGCAGAGTGGTTTGCAACAACCAAATAAGCACAAACAGTCATCAACACGTGGTTCAGGAAAACTAACCACGTCCACCCGCATCAGGCTCTCGACGTTCGTCCACACAGTGCCATTGGCTACCAAACCCCGGTGGCATTGGCGAACCGCTCACCTGCAACGAGCCCGCCGTGAGCGCCAGACGCGGAAATCTCTGGCCACAATTAGTCCAGGAACTGGGGCAAGCTCACCTGAGTAATAAATAGTCATCTCATTGGTACAAGTTGAGGGGGTTGGACAAAGGGCCAATGCAGCCTCTGAAACACCCCAAGGGCAGCCAGTGTCGCCGGTGCTCAAGAGATGAATAGGCAGCATGCCTCAAGCGCAAGCCCGATAACTGATGTTCGACGAAACAGTCGTTCATTCAATCAACCCTAGAGCGGCCCCGCGCAACACGGCCGTTACCCGATCATTCGTAGTGAGCTTGGCGTACAGCCGACGAACGTAGGTGTCCACAGTATAGCTTGAGAGGCTTGTGATTTCTGCGATGACGGCATTGCTTTTCCCGGCTGCCATCCATGTGAGGACTTCCCTCTCGCGATCAGATAATTGTGGGGCTACGCCATCACCGATAAGTATTTGGCAGTAGCGCTGATGGCCCATCTGACAAATGGCCTGCATTCGTGCCACCATAACTTCGGATGGCTGTCTCACGTCATCTTTAAAACCAATCCCGACATAGCCGCTCCGCCCCCGCGGACCGAATACAGGCACGGCAAGACCGTCGCCCAACCTCTGCTGGCGCAGTGCCTTGAGGTAATCCCTCTGTTCCTGAGTCAGATCCACAAGTTGCGATGTCTCTGACCACCAAAACGGACGTGCCATCGTGAGGGCGACACGCGGAATAGGATCGATCATCCAGTAGTTGCTATTCTGATAGAGCTCGACCCATTCATCGGGAAAGTTCCAAGCTGCAACAGTTATGGAAGACACATGGTCGAACGCTCCCAAGGGAGGCAGATGGTGATAGCTGAGACGAACGGCACCGCGGACTACGAGTGACCGACCGCAAATCTTTGCGATGTCATCAAACGTCATAGCCTTTAAGAGGCGATCCAGTAAGACAGCGAACTCAGGCATCCATCTGCAAGATCCGTTAATTACGTGCTTCTAGCAGCCATTTTGGCATGTCACGTGACTGCGTGACAACCAAGTCCGGGACATGCAGCACATGACGTCCCGTGGCAGTAGTCCGATCGTCAATCGTGAGCCCGAAGTGTGGCGCCACGCAAATCGCGTGACCGTGTGAAGAGATTGACCTTCAGCAGAGCGATCCTGCGCAAACAATATTCAAAGTCATTTGGAGCAGTCATGACCAACAATGAAGGCTGGCAAAGTCGGTGTGCGCCACAACGATGGGACGATTTCGCTTCGATAAATCTCAAACTAGAACTGCTCGATCACCTCCGAGAGGACCTTGACGTGGCGCTTGCAAGCAATGATGAGGTCAGCGCAAAGGCATTACTAGATGAGATCAAAACTTTAGCCCAGTCGCTGGATGAATTGATCTCCAAGCAGAAAATGTGACCCTTCTGCGCGTCAGCCATGTTTGGTTGCGGTAGACGTTCGCGCAGCAGGAAGTCTTTAGGGAGTGGCGGGCAAAAAACTCAAACCCGTGCGACGCCAGTGCGAGAGACAAGTATTAGCAGCTCTTATTTCTAGCACACATTACGAGCACCTCCCGCATGCCCTTGTCATACACGCCGTCTACTTCACCGTTATAGAACCCACGTTTCTTGAGATCCTTCTGCCACCAAACGACACGAGCCCGACCGATAATATCTATGGCTTTTTCCCAATCACTCACAGCTTGATCGACATCACCGAGTGCTTCATAGGCAATGCCTCTACTGTGAAAAGCTCGAGCATTTTGTGGATCCAGCTTGATGAGATCATTGTATCCTGTAACCGCCTCGCGATAGTTTTTCAGCTTGGCGTAAGACCGTGCCCGTCTGTAGAGCGCAGTTAGTTGTTTTGGTTCCGCTGCGATGGCCTTGTCGAACTCTGCGATAGCCAGTCGATACGTTTTCTGACCGTAGTAGGCGAGCCCACGCCTTGTGCGCAACCCAGATCTACCTGGCTGCTTCCGCAGCGCAGTCGTGAAATCTTCAATCGCCGCTGGGTAATTTTTATCAAGATAGTGAGCCCAGCCCCTGAAGTCATAAATCTCGGCTGTTTTGCGACCATAGAAAATGACTTGATCATAGTCCTTGATCGCGTCAGCGTATTTTTTGAGACTAACTAGAAGCTCTCCGCGCGAGAAGTAGCTTCTCGCAGCGTAGCTATCGGGGCTTAGATTGATCGCCTCACTTGAAATAACAGTTGTGAAGTCTGCAATGGCTCTCTCTTTCTCTCCAATAGACTTCAGCGAGATTGCACGACCAAAATGGCTCAAGACATCTTCACCGATATAATCCTTGCGATGTAACTCAATCGCGAGTGAATATTCTTTTATTGCCTGTCGATGTTTGCCAGCTTTCCGAAGAGTGTTTCCTTTGAATATATGGTTCCACTTTACATTGGGTTGAAGCGCTATTTCTCGATCATGATCTGTGATTGCCTTTTGATAATCACCAAGGTCGGCATAAGTTACAGCTCTAGCGCCATAAGGAACCGCCCAGTTTGGTTTTAATCGGATCGACGCTGATTGATCTGCGACAGCGGCGCGATACTTTCTAAGGGATCGGTAGGCGAGACCACGTCGGTAATATGCTTCGGCCAATTGCTCTTCTGGCAGTTCACCGCTCTTGATCAGAGTAGAGCAAGCTTTGACTGCCACAGCAGCCTTTAATCCTTGCTTGCAGTCGACCCAAATGTTGGCCAATGCACCGGTTCCAACACTCATTGCAATGGCGGTGCCCAGGAGAAAAAGCGCAGCCTTGATGCGCCAGGTGGTATGCTGTAACTGGCCCAACACTAATTCTGCACGACGCATAATCTCTCCCGATCGTTACTCATCCTGTCTAAACGGTAGCTCCGTGCAGCCCACACTATAAGGCGAGGCCATCACTCCGTGCCCAAGATGTGAGCTTTTGGAGTTAACAGCAGTCCCGTTATGCTGGACAACCACTCAGCCGCTCTTGACACAGAGTAGTCATTGATTGGCTTCCACTACGATGCGGTTCCCCTTGGACCGTAGGCTGTTAGGCAAAATCTCTGGTTGGCAGAATTGCCGCGCACCGGTACCTCGTCCCCGGTGTTAATGCTTCGACAGCACGTGCAATCTTGCGACTGTAGTTGTTTTCTTAGGAGGAAAGTAGCCGAGTCAAGTTGCTCAAGCCCAACAACGGCGGATTACGCGAGTGCCGATTCTTCCTCTGGGAACATGCTCGCAGGAAGAACAACACTGACCATGCGCTCATCAGCTAATGCTACACCAGCTACAGATTTGCCTATCTCTGCTGAGGTCATCTCCGGTAACGGTTGAATCTGCTCGCTTGATAGTGTGAATATCTCGGACACTCCCTCGACATACAGGCCAACCGATTCGTCCTGATACTCGAGAACAATAATCGCGTGCCGGTCGGTCGGTTCAGGGGATAGCAAACCAACCTTTGCGGCAAAGTCGATGATTGGTAGGACGCTGCCTCGCAAGTCCACAATGCCCAAGATGTAGCTCGGGGCATTCGGAATTGGCATCGGCGCCGTCCAGCTGCGGATTTCACGAACAGAGCTAACTGGGATGCAGATATTCTGTCCGCCTGCTCGAAAGCTTATCATTTTGTCTTGAATGACGGCTTCGGCCATGGGCAACTCCTCAACCAAAATGGTGCACGACGTTAAGCCAAGGTCTTGATCAAGCACCGCTCTCGGAATGATCACGGCTAGGGTTGAGGCTCTAGAATTCTTCCCAATCACCCTTGCTGTTGCCCCCGGCAGCACGGCGCCGAGCACTTTCAGATCCGCGAGCACTTATTGCCTCGGCATGGATTGTCGCCGACCCTTGGTTTGCTTCATGTGATGCAAACACATGAGGCACAGCCTTCTTTAGACTGCTCCGCAAGTGGTCCTCGACATTGGAGCCCGATGTGTTGAAGCCACTCACGAGCTGAACGAGGCGATCCGATTGTTGCGCCAGCGTCTGGGTGGCAGCTGTAGCCTGCTCTGCCATAGCTGCATTCTCTTGCGTCATCTGATCCATTTGATTGACCGCAGTGTTTATTTCTTGAAGGCCTGTTGCTTGCTCTTTTGTTCCAGATGCGATTTTAGACACCACTTCGCTGACGTCAGCTACACCTGTTATAATTTGTCCTAAAGTCTCACCAGTCTCACCAACATGAGAAACACCTTTTTCGACTTGCGAACTTGATGTTGAAATCAGCCCGCCAATGCGCTTTGCAGCATCAGCAGAGCGTTGAGCCAAGGCACGAACCTCTGATGCTACAACGGCAAAACCGCGGCCAGCCTCTCCAGCTCGAGCCGCCTCGACGCCGGCGTTGAGTGCAAGCAAGTTCGTCTGAAAAGCAATCTCATCGATAACGTGGCTAATCTCGTTGATTTCTTCGGACGAGGTTTCAATGTCGTTCATGGCACCAACCGCCTTTTCAACAACCTCTTTGCTCTGTTCTGCATTGGATTTTGCTGTCGAGACCGTCCGAAGAGCATCTTCTGCGCCATCGGCTGTCGCTCTAACAGTAGTGCTGATCTGCTGAACTGCCGCGGCAGTCTCTTCAAGACTGGCTGCCTGGCTTTGCGCGCGATTGGACAGATTATCGGATGCCGCGGCAATCTCATCGGTACCCGACTTCATGCTCTCCATCTCAGCTTTTACGCTTGCAATAGCTTGCTCGAGCGCTGCAACAGCGCCATTGAAATTCGACTGCAGCTCACGGTAAGCATCCGGCAAACCGTCGTTCAGACGGACAGTCAAATCCTTCGAAGCAAGCTTGGACATGGCGACGCCAATGGATTGCGATACCAAATCCCGCTCTCTGGCAATTGCCTCATCCTCGGCTTTGAGACGCGCCTTTTCCGCTTCATCAATGTAAACTGAGATGGCGAGGTCCATGTCTAGCAAGACGGCTTTTGCTAGAGAGGCGATGGCCTCGCCAGCTTCTTTTGAGCCGCTACCAGAGGTTCGGACGATCATTCCTTTAGGCCATACCTCAGCAACAATGCTTTTAATCAAATGCTCGAGAATTATAGCGTAGCCGCCGATGTACCAACGGGGCTCCAATCCAATCCTGGCATGTGTTGAGCCAATTACATCAACTTTTTCGGCATATTGCGTATCGAACTTCGCCGAGCTGATGGCAGACCAATGGCCTTCTTGCGCGCTCTTGGCTCGCGCGATGTGTGAGGCATTGTCAAAAAACCTGCTCACTTCGGGGGTTGCCCGAAGGCGTGCGTAGAACTTCTCTAAACCGTTTGGTAGTTCGCGTTCAACGATGGGTTTTATCCGTCGTATTGCCTCACATCGCCTTGAGTCGAGTTCCATGAATTCCAAGCGACTATCCAGGTTTGAAGATGTCGATGTGTTAGGCTTTTTCATCGATCCAGATCCCTCAGTTCTCGATATGTGCACCCGCATACAGACACAGGAAGTCTGATGTTTTTTATATTGTAGGAGCTGGCTTTCCTGTAACTGGTGCTCAGCATGCGCCTCGACTGCCGCTTCAACTATTCAATCGATCTGCAATCTTGCAATCGTGGTTGAAGTAAGCACTTAGTCCCCTCCCAAAGTTGATGCAGAGGTAGTTTATTGCCCAAGTTGGCGATCCCCACTTGCTCAAGTAAGCAGCTGCATAAGCTAGTCGCGCCATTGGCTCACAAACCTAACTGTAGTCGTAATCGGCTTAGCGAGAGCGTCTGTCGAGGACCGCCTATGATCATAAGGCGGTTACTGATCTAGCGAACACAAACGACAGCTTTGTCCCGCAGAGCTGCCGTTCGAGGCCGAGCGCTAGTGCTTTGCGGCTGGGCAGAAATGCCGAACGATTGATACGAGCGGCTTGCTCGGTACCTAGTTGGCAACTCACGCTATCGGCTCAGGCTTCATTGCCGAGGCCCAATAGTCGGCTATGTGGACCTCGCGTCGGGGATGCAATGCACTTCATCAACATGGGGCCATGTCCGCTTTCTCGATGGAGCATAGACAACTTGTTGGGAGCATGCTGCACCTGCTCAGGACCGCTTATGGCCCTACAGAGAAAGCTTGCGACCGAGCACATCGCGCCCGCTTTGTGGAATAAGAGCGGACCTGCAATGCTACGGCACCTCAGGCTTGCTAATGGCCCGAAACCGAAAGGCTCAGAGCGATCCATCCGCGCCCGATGATTGGCGTACAGCAGTCAGTGGCAGCGTCGGGGATGATTTCTCCTTACAAGCGTTGGAATTGCGTCCTGGCTCGCCAGCGAACATGATGAACTCTTCCTCCACTATCAGGACTGAGTTGACCTTTCCTAGCCCGCCCATCCTTCGGTTGGCTGATCTTTGTGCTATCTGCGAACTACCAGCACATCACAAGGAGAGATTGCCAATAGATCTTCGGCAACGCTACCAAGGAAGGCGCGAGCAATACCAGTTCGACCGTGTGTGCCAATAGCCAGCAAATCTGCCTGTAGCGTGACTGCATCACTGCGTATGGTTTCGGCCACGCTGCCTTTGCGCAAAATGGTATCGAAACGCGGGCTTGCCTTGCCGTGTGGTTCTGAAATCTCCTGGACCCATCTCTCAATGACTAGTGTTATATTTTGCCGTTGCCTTTCGAGGGACTGGTTCTGCGCATCGCGGGAAAAGAACTCTGGCAATGGCCCATCTGCCACGTGGATCAGATGAACGACACCATCCCCAACGAGTTCGACTGATATCTTTAGTGCTGCTTTTGCTTGATCCGACAAGTCGACGCCCGCGAGCGCACTGCGATAGGGACCAGAGATTGGGTTCTTAACCATCAGAACGGGCGTGCGGCCGTAACGAACAATACGCTCAATGGTCGTGCCTTGGAATAACTCTCGGTTATCGTGGCGATGTGTGCCCAGTACGATCAAGTCGGCGCCGTACGCTTCGGCCTCGCCTATAATGTCTTCGTAGTCGACACCACGAGTTACGTGTGGCTTTGCATTCAGAGAGATCGGATCGCTTCGCATTGCAAGCTGCTCTTCGATGGCAGACTGAGCCACACTCTCATGCTGAGCGATCACAGACTCAAAGAAAGCTTCCTGCACGACATGAAGCACGCGAAGCTCTGCGCCGAATTGCTCCGCCAGCATGACTGCTCGTTGAAGAGCGTGATCACAGCGCGTAGATAGATCAGTAGCCATCAGGATTTTTCTAATGGTTTGAACTCCTTGTAAGTTCACCTTAAACTTCGTGACCGTCACGCTTCTCATCCCGCCAATGGATATGGCGCGGCCTCACACGCTCAGCCTCTTCGACAGTTAATGCGCTTGCCTACCGATTCAAATAAGTAATGGTACTCACTGTGATAGCATTTTCTGATAGAATTGTGCGTCGCAGTCTGGTCCACGGCAGGATAGCTGCGGCCGTCATGTGTTTGGCTTCGTAGCGGGTAACACTGGCCCAAGTGCACACTCCACGACCGTGCCACTTACCTTTCCCGTCGCACCCAGATCTCGGGAGGCAATCGCATCTGAAGTTCTCGACAGGTTATGGTCTGGTATGTGAACTTTTGAGACAAGCGCTGACCTGACTTTCAGATGGCGGGTAGCTCGGTCAACACAACAACACGATCTGATCCATGTCCGCTGATGGTCGAAGCAGACGTTCGACTTTCACGATATTGATTTTGGCTCAAGTCCGGTTGTGGCCCATCTGTTTCATAGGTAAAATGAGAAGATCAGGTCCGCTATGCGAGTCAACTTCTGCCGTGATGCGCTCACGGCCAGCCTTTCTCAAACTGACCCGCTGCTTACGTTTAGCCGAGGCTAATTTTTCAGAACCTAATGACCGCTGTTGGCGAGAGCGGACACTGCTATGTGCAACGTTGCTGCAAAGCTGCGCAAACAAGCCGATGAGCAACACCGGCACTTCGATCAAATATGCGACATTCGACACTCAGGAACTGCAGCCATCGAACGACGGTTTGAAGCGGTAGAATCACTACCGATAGCGGACCCGTTAGCCTGGGAGCGAGTTCTTCTGCACTGGGCCATGTCCCATGAAGAGCCGTGCGACCAGTTCAATTAAACTTCGCGCTCATAATCAGCATGAAAACCTGGCCCTTGCGTTGCCGTTACGATCCAATACATTTGAGATGAAGCATGCCCTTATCATGCCCTTGTCAGGCTCTTTAACAAACAGCTCACTAGTTCATATAAACTGATCTGCCAGAGCCATTCTCTGGGAGAGCAACCGGTCCTGAGCACGCATTAGGCGGTGGCAGAGTTTTCCCGAGCGTGAGTCCGCTCTTGGCGAAAGCAGATCTTTCTGCTCCATGGGAGCGGTGTCCGGCCCAATAGCGCTTTACCTTGTGTCGTGTAGCTCGTTTTAAGGTTTTGACGATGACGCCTATTCAAAGTGTTGGTCAAAAAAGCTCCAACGAAGAGCAGTTTTTTGCTGCGTTTGTAGATAGACTATACCTTGCAGTATAGCCTTACGCGCCTCGATCAGCGACCCAGCAGTTGTGATGAAATCTTCGAAGCCAAACAGGTCCCGCCACATTTCGTCTGAAATTCTCTTACTCCGCAGGTCGCCAGGTAACTCACTCATGAGGTCATCTCGCGTCAGTTTTAATCGATAGACGCGTTCAAACAGCCCCCAATTGTTGGTTTCCCAAACGCTAACACTGTTCAGCTGCTTACCCTTCGCCCAAAGCGCCCACAACCCAGCAACAAATGCTTCATCGATCGCCTTATGGTCTTTCTTGAACGCTCGAAGAAATTCATCGAGACCCTCTCGGTCACTCATTAAGCCGTCACCGAAATGCTCTGACAGTCCAAGCGAGTCTGCGCGATCACGAAAACAGCAGAGCCAGCCTGGTTGGCCCTTTCGAAACTCGAGCTCATTAGCGTCAAGTTCAATCCCGATTAGTCCCCAACCGTTGAGCCAAGCATCTTTGTTCTGAAGCCTTTGCCCAGTCACATCGATAACGTGATCAATGGCTTCGGTTGTCGTCAGCCATGGATCGCGCTCAATCACGAAGTTGACGAACGTCCAGAACCCTTTCAGGCCATGTGGTGAGAGTAACTTTGGATTGATGTTACCAGCCACCACCTTCTTTAGACGTCGAACGACTTTGTTGGACTTGAGCAAATCGATGGCGTCTTGATCGTAAGCGACTGCTGCAGCTTCTGCGAGTGCGCTGTCGTCATTCACGTCGAAGTATGAATGCGTCCCTATCCAATCATCAGGATCGAAGTTATCCCATTCGCGGGTCGGTGCTTCAGCTTCTGGCTGAGGCACCGTATTTGATAGTTGGATAGATTGATTGTTTAGGTGTTGGGTAGTTGAGGTGGCGGATAGTCGAAGGTGAGCACCCACGCAATCCATCGGCGGCGAAAGCGCGGTCGGTGAAGTTGACACGGCAATGGCATCTCGATGTGCGGTATATTCTGTAGGTAGGAAACGACCAGCCTGTCGGACATCGCCAATCCTGTAGATCCGGCTCTGAGCTTCCAAAGACCTGAGCAGCTTGGAAGCTGTTGGTCGAGACAAATCAAAGCGCTTCGCTATGCGACGCTGACCAATTGATAGGCCGGGCGCCTGGGCTGACATGAAAACTAGGACCGCTGTCGTTTTGACCGCGTTGGCCTTTTCCGCCTCACATTCAATCTCATCGAACATCGAAAACCAATCGTTCCTGGCAATAAGGTAGCCGGGTCGACCTCCAAGCTGATCGACAACAAAATCCACAGCGAATTGATGCTTGCGCCCAGCGCGCGGCTGGTGCCTGTGGTACCAACCGCTCTGTTTGAGGATGCGGATTGCACCATTGAAAGCAGTAGCCCCAATTCCAAACCGCCTATGCATATAACTCGCATTGAGAGAGTATGTCGGCCCTTGCGATGCACGGAACGCTACCATGAACAGCGGCACAAGACCGATGCTGATTTCATCGATCAGACCATTCGGTAGCGCGTTTCGAGCAAGACGATCTTGGTTTGTTTCAATGGCTGTACCGCTTGTCATCAGAGCCCCCCCAACACAAACAAAGGATTCTGCTGACGAGGCGCAGTCTCTCGACTTCTCGACGGTTCACTGATTTCAGAAGCAGGAAGTGAATAGACGCGGATACGAGGCCTTTTTATCCCACTACTCAGTTTCTCTGCATAGCCTGGATCACCAGGCTTCAGGTCAACCACCCTAGGTTTGATACCGGCGCCGGCTAGTCCTTTGAACAACGCATCCTTGTTGATGCTCGCAACCTTTGCGAACTTCTCGAACTTCCGCGCAAGCATCTCAACTTCTTCGCCAGTCTTCTCACCGCCATTGTGAGAGTGGAGTATCCAACACAGAAATGCTGACATGTAATTCCGAATATCCAACTGGACTGTCGAGCCAATCGAGTGCCTCTCTGGCTTGCGCATGTCCACGGTGTCAACGCAATCGATAGTGACATCCAGTTGCAAATCTGGTTCTGACACGTGTGTCGAAATTCTCGACACGCGTGTCATTGCAGAAATCACGCGACGCAATCTCTTAAGGACGCCAATCGACTTGAGTGCTGACAGGTTCATTTCGAAGTAAGACTCCTTGCAGTTGTCTTGCGGGGGCCGAGTGGGCGCCGCTTTAGGCACCGAGACCGCCTCGAGCATGGTGCGCGGCAAGCGTTTGAGAACGGGAAGTGAAACACAGCGCTAAAGCGACCAATCGGTACTTAACTTCTGTCGTGAAGAGGTGCGTACTTAGCCCCCCATCGGGATCCGGCAACCAAGCATGACCGTCTTGGTGATCTCGCGGCTTGCAGTTCAAGCCAATGAACGTTCGGGTTTCTTATTCAGGCCGCGCCAGTCCGAGCTTGTCGCCGAGCTTTTGGTGAGCATTCTCCTCAGTTTGCCTCATTCGAAAATGCAACTTCATAGGATGCACTTCGCCATTCCCGCGCGCAAAGCGGACAGGTCGCTCAGATACTTGAACACATAAGGACAGCGGGGGCCTGCTAGTCTCGCGATCACAAGTCAAGCAACTCAATGCCAACCAGTGAATGCCGAGATCAAAGGCGAGACGCCCAAGATTGTTTAGGGCCTTCCCGATGTTTCTCTTATATCGGCAGTTGAAGTCCCTGGACTAGAACCGCCGCAACGCAATCTGCGCAACAATGCTGATGCGTAGATACCTGGAATTGATGACATTGGTTGCCCTCAGATAATGATGTAACCTCGCACCCTAGTAATCACACATGCGAACTGAACTGTCAAATTAGTTATGCGTATAGTAAGATTTAAAATAAGATCTTAGTCATAATAATCTTGACTACTGATGGGAGGATCACTTAAATCCATGTCAGATTCTAGGGGGCCGAGCCGTCGAGCGGCTGGCGGGACTACTAAGCGGGTAACGTTCTCGGGTGCGGGCGAATTGATCGATAAGTTGCAACATACGGCTGAAGTCGAGAACTCATCGGTGAGCCGGGTTTTGGACCGACTGGTGCGAAGCGGGTTCGCTGCTGAAGAGCGCGAAGTCGAGCAGGATCGACTGGCTAACCGCATGGAAGTCGCTCTGAACCGCCTTGAGCGAATCCCTTACGGAGGTGCTGGCGAAGCCTTCGCCGTCGAAGCGGAGCAGAAACTTTTGGCGATTGCACTTTCAGGTGGCGAGCAGTCGGCATGGACCGTCCAGGCCCTCAACCCGGCTGTTTTTGCGACTCCTGCTCACGCACGCGCTTGGTCTTTTCTTCGCGGTGATATCGAACCAAGCACTGGAGCTGCAGAGACAATCGCGCGCTTGATCGAGCCGCAGTTCCCCGATGTTTTCGGGGTTAAAACGGACGAGTATTTTAAAGGACTTGCCCTCGCTGGATCGCGGATGGACGGCGAGGTGGCCATTTGTGCGTTCCAGGTTCTGGACGCCTACTTACACCGCAAAGTAACCGGCGTGACAGAGGACGAGGGGCGTCCACTAAATTACAAAGCTCATGCGCTGGCATTACGGAAGTTCGGGCAGACGGGCGAATGGTTGGGACCAAACCCGCCGCGCAAGGCGAGTATCAAAACCAGCAACAAGAAGCGAGCGGCAGGATAAAGGACTAAATGACCCCGCGCGGCCTCACATTAACACAAGCAGCAGAGCACTGCGGCATCACCCCGGCATGTTACCGGCAGTGGATGCGTGCAGGCATGGTGCCGGGCTTTTGGGAAAGAACGCGTCGGATCGATCGGCTTGCTTTGGAACGAGCTTTAGATACGATGACAGGCGAGCAGTCGCCGCCGCCGACAGCAGAGAAGCAACTATCTCCTTATGAGCAATGGGAAGCGCAACATGGTCGAGCTTAAGCACCTCCACAAGGTGCAGATGAAGCTCGCCGACGGCTCCTATCGCACCTACCACTATCACCGCCGGACCAAAAAGAAGATCGAAGGCGAATTCGGATCGCCCGAATTTCTGGCGAACTACGCGCAAGCAGAAAAGATCAGCCGCGAACCAAATGAGGGGCGCAGTCTCGGCGATTTGCTTCACCGTTACCGCCAGTCAATCGAGTACGGCCAACTATCCGAGGCATCAAAGCGGAACTATGAGCCAATCCTTGCGACGCTGCGCAAACGCTGGTCACGGCTGCCACTATCCATCGCCAGTGACGTGAGTTTTAAGGACGGCATCAAAAAGCTGCGTGATGAAGTGGCAAAGCGCTCGTTTCGCCAAGCCGACTATCACATCCAAGTGCTCTCAGCGGTTCTCTCGCA
The DNA here is from genome assembly GCA_965247245.1 of Hyphomicrobiaceae bacterium. Lineage (GTDB taxonomy): Bacteria > Pseudomonadota > Alphaproteobacteria > Rhizobiales > Hyphomicrobiaceae > Tectiglobus. Next base: position 2,411,010 of record CBDFGV010000003.1, read on the forward strand.
CGGGGTTGAGGCCGGGCTGATCGAACACAACCGCGCGAAGGGAATCGGTAAGCTCTACAAGGCAGACCGCTCGGACAAGATTTGGTTGCCAGATGATATTGCAGCATTCGAGTCTGTGGCATCGCCCGAATTGATGCTTGGCTTGCATCTCGGGCTGCACACTGGGCAGCGCGAGCACGACTTGATCACCTTGCCTTGGTCCGCGTTTGATGGCATCGGCTTTTCGCTCACTCAGTCGAAGACCGGTCGTCACGTCTATGTGCCCTGCACCCGCGAACTGCTGAAGGTGCTGGATGTAGCTCCGAAGCGATCCACGCTCATTATGACAAACACCCGTGGCAACCCGTGGACTCAAGATGGCTTCCAAACCAGCTGGCGCAAGGCTGCGGTCAGGGCCGGCGTTCATGGCCGTCTAAGGTTCAACGATCTGCGTGGCACAACCGTGACCATGCTGTCTGAGGCCGGCTGCTCGGTGCCTGAGATTGCCACCATCACCGGCCACACTTTGAAGTCAGTTCACCACATCCTTGAGCGGTACATGTCGCGGACCAAGACGATGGCCACGGCTGCCATCGTGAAGCTGGATGTGTGGCGCAGAACAGGCAAGCAACGAAAGCTGTAAAATGAATTGTAAAACGTTCGAGCAGACGCGCGGCCCAGCTCTCCTCGGTCCACTTAAATAGATGATTTTACTGAAGAAAAGTGGTGGGCACGCTAGGGATCGAACCTAGGACCGTCCGATTAAAAGTCGGATGCTCTACCGCTGAGCTACGTGCCCTCTCTCCGATGCGGAGACGCCGGAACTTAAGGAGCGTTTGGCCTCGGGTCAACCCGCCAAATCGCATTTCCAGCCACCTGCGACGATATCCAGTGAAATCTTAAATATCTGCCAACAAACTATTGTGCGCCCACACGCCGTTCCGGTGAGCTGAGCCGCTCTTTGTGCTGCGAAATGAAGTCCGCCAGCCGCCCCTCAACGATGGCAGTGCGCATAGCCTGCATCAGTTCCTGATAGAACCACGTGTTCGACCATGACGTCAGCATGGCGCCCAGATATTCGCCCGAGCGATGCAGATGATGCAGGTAGGCGCGGGAGTAATCGCGAGCTGCCGGACACTGGCTCTGCGGATCGAGAGGGCGGGAATCTTCGGCGTGGTGAGCGTTGCGCAAATTAACCCTACCGTTCCACGTAAACGCCTGACCGTGCCGGCCGGATCGTGTTGGCATGACGCAATCGAACATGTCGATCCCGCGCGCCACTGCCTCCATGAGATCGGCCGGCGTACCGACACCCATCAAGTAACGAGGCTTGTCGGTCGGCAGGTGCGGAACGGTCTCGGAAATGGTCGCCACCATCAGATCATGGCCTTCGCCGACGGCCAGCCCGCCGATGGCATAGCCGGGCAGATCCAAGCCAACTAACGCCTCGGCTGAGCGGCGACGCAAGCCAGCATCCGTTCCGCCCTGCACAATCCCAAACAGGGCCTGGCCGGGGCCGGCACCACCATGCCGGCGTTGTTGATCGAACGCGTTCTTTGATCGCTCGGCCCAGCGCACGGAGAGCTCCATCGCGCGCTCGGCATTCTCAAAGCTGGACGGCAGTTCGATGCATTCATCGAGTTGCATCTGAATATCCGCACCGAGCAGACACTGGATCTCGATCGAGCGCTCCGGCGTCAACATGTGCCGCGAACCATCAAGGTGACTTTGGAACTCGACACCCTGCTCCGTGAGCTTACGCAGCTTGGAGAGCGACATCACCTGGAAGCCGCCACTGTCAGTGAGGATGGGCCGATCCCAGCGCATGAATTCGTGCAGACCACCAAGCCGCGCAACGCGCTCAGCTCCCGGCCGCAACATCAGGTGATAGGTATTGCCGAGCAGGATGTCGGCGCCGGCATCACGCACCTGGTCGACATAAACGGCTTTGACGGTTGCCGCCGTGCCGACAGGCATGAAGGCCGGCGTACGAATGTCACCGCGCGGCGTTGAGATCGCCCCGGTTCGGGCCTCGCCATCGCGCTTGGTCACGTTGAATGAAAACGTCTCAGTCATCCCGCCCCCGCTGCGGCCAAAGCAGACTCGAGTCGCCGTATGAGTAGAACCGATAACCAGCCTCGATAGCATGCGCATAGGCCTGCTGCATACGCGTCAGTCCGGCGAAGGCCGAGACCAGCATAAACAACGTGGAGCGTGGCAGGTGAAAGTTGGTCATCATGCCATCTATGGCGCGGAACCTATGCCCCGGCGTTAGGAAAATGTCGGTGTCGCCTGCAAAGGGGTGGATGTGACCATCATCTGCGACAGCACTTTCAAGCAAGCGCACAACCGTTGTGCCGACAGCGATGAGGCGTCCGCCCCTGGCCCGGATTTCATTTAAGCGCTTGGCAACATCTGCAGAGACTTCACCCCACTCGGCATGCATCTTGTGATCCAGGATCTCGTCCGCCTTGACCGGAAGAAACGTGCCAGCACCGACATGCAATGTGAGGTAGGCCGTCTCGACACCTCGCTCGGCGAGTTTGGCAAAGAGGCCATCGGTGAAGTGAAGACCGGCGGTGGGTGCCGCAACGGCACCGTCATGTTCGGCATAAACCGTTTGATAGCTCGACGCATCCTGCACGTCGGCAGACCGGCGCGATGCAATGTAGGGTGGGAGCGGCATCGACCCGATGCCAGCGATAGCACTGTCCAACGCTGGACCCGCAAGGTCGAACTGAAACTCGACCTCGCCGCCATCCATACGCGCAGCGACGGTCGCGTCCAGTGCGCCCGTAAGGCATGACGTATTTCCACCACTGAACCGAACACGATCGCCAACGTCAAGCTTACGTGCCGGACGCGCAAAGGCGCGCCACCGATCATCGCCCACGCGTTTGTGGAGATTGACTTGCACACGCGCCTGGGCTTCACCGCGGATGCGCACGCCTTCAAGGGCTGCAGGAATGACCCGCGTATTGTTGAAGACCAGAACGTCACCGGGGCGAAGTTCTTCGGCGAGATCATTGACGTTGCGGTCGCGAAGCTCCTCCTGCCCAACGACCAACAGCCGGGCCGCATCACGCGGCTCGGCTGGTCTCAATGCAATCCGATCGTCAGGCAGGTCAAAGTCAAACTGATCGGTGCGCAGGGTTGTGGACGCCATCGGAGGCAACCGTACAGCTAAAAGGCGTTACGCAACGTCTGCTGCCACGCGCATGGTGACGATGCTGTCCGGATCCTGCACAGGTTCACCGCGCTTGATCTTGTCGACATTCTCCATGCCTTCGATCACCTTGCCCCAGGCCGTGTACTGGTTGTCCAGGAAGCGTGCATCGTCAAAGCAGATGAAGAACTGGCTGTTGGCACTGTTGGGTGACGCCGCCCGCGCCATCGAGCAGACGCCACGGACATGCGGCTCGGAGTTGAATTCGGCCCCGAGGTTGCCGTGGTCGGAACCACCGGTGCCCGTACCATGCGGACAACCGGTCTGCGCCATGAAGCCCTCGATCACACGGTGAAACACGATGCCATCATAGAAATTTTCACGCGCCAGCATCTTAATGCGGTCGACGTGACCGGGTGCAAGGTCGGGGCGCATTTCGATAACCACCTGGCCCTGTGTCGTCTCGAGAATGAGGGTGTTCTCGGGATCTTTGATATCAGCCATTTAAGACGTCTCCTGGTTGGCAACAATGAAGCGGAAGTTGAACCGGTATTGTCCAACATCGGTTTGAGATTGAAATGAAGGCGTGACGATCAGGTTTGAGCCGGTACAAGCTTGGCATCGAGAATACGGTCTGGATTGGCGGGTGGCTCACCAGGCGTAATCTTTGCGACGTGCTCCATGCCCTTCACAACCTGCCCCCATACGGTGTACTGGCCCGTCAGACCGCGGCATCCGCTATCGTTAAAGCAAATGAAGAACTGACTGTTCGCAGAGTTGGGATTGGCCGTCCGCGCAGCACCTACCGTTCCCGTTTTATAGACGTACCCCGTGAACTCGGCCTGCAGGTCACCATACTTGGAACCGCCGGTGCCGGTTCCTGTCGGATCACCGGATTGCGCCATGAAGTTCGGGATCACGCGATGAAACTTGAGACCGCGGTAAAACCCGTCCTTGACCAGTTGCTTCACCCGCGCGACATGCTTCGGAGCCAGGTTCGGGAAGAGCTGAATCTGCACGTCACCGGTCTTCAGCTGCAGCACAAGGAGCTCACTGTCAGCTTGAGCTGTCGTGGCGGGTGCCACCGGTTGCTCATTCGATTGCAGCTGTGTTCCATTATCTGCGCATGCCGCGAGAAGCATTGCCAGGGCTGCTATACAGCTAATTCGCCAAGACACCGTGAGTTCTCCATAGAGCTAAAGAGTGCCCGCCGTTATGGCCGGAAATGCCGCAAGCAGCAACTTTTTAGGCCCAAGGTCAAATGTCGCGGAATAATCCGTGACTGGCTCAACCGGCCTTGGCCTTCAATTGTGCGGCCACATTCTCCGACACGAAGTGCGAGACTTCGCCTTTCATCTTGGCGATCTGGCGAACCAAATTGGCGGCGATATGACGAACTTCCGGCGAGGCCGACAGAAACACCGTCTGAATTTGCGGTGCCATCTCACCGTTCATGCCGGCCATTTGCATTTCGTAGTCGAAATCCGTGCCATCGCGAAGACCACGAATAATCACCGTCGCACCCTGTTCGCGTGCAGCTTCCACAGCAAGGTTGTCAAACGTGACCACGCGAATTTCAGCGCCGTGCTTGGTTGCAAGATCACTGGCCTCAGCCTCGATCATCGCGATCCGTTCTTCCGCTGTGAACATCGGCACCTTACCGGGATGAATGCCAACGCCGATCACCAGCTCATCGACAATCGTCAAAGCGCGCGCGATGACATCGGTATGTCCCAGCGTAATCGGATCGAACGACCCGGAATAAAAACCTATCAATGACATTGGGTTTCCTTCGGCGATTAACGCGCTATTACCCTACGACGATCGCGGATCGATGCAAATGGCGGTCAAAGCCGCCAACTGCATCATTGCGCTTCTGGCTCATTGCCCCCATCGTCGCCACCTGCATCAGGTGCACCGCCGTCTCCTGAGCCTGAAGCTTCTGGCGCTTCACCATGACCGTCGCCGTTTTCGTCATCATCATCGTCGGCGGCGTCCTCAGGAATACGTTCGACAGATACGACCTTCTCATCCTCGCCAGTGCGGAAAATCCTCACACCCTGCGTATTACGAGACGCAATCCGAACGTCATGCACCGGACAACGAATGAGCTGACCACCATCGGTCACAAGAATGATCTGATCGCCGTCTTCGATGGGGAACGCTGCGGCCAAAGCACCATTCCGACTGTTGGTGACCATCGCAGCGATGCCCTTACCGCCGCGGCCGGAAACTCGATACTCGTAGGCCGAGGTGCGCTTGCCGAAGCCGCGCTCCGACAGGGTCAGAATGAATTGCTCTTTACCGGACAGTTCGGCAAACCGCTCCGACGTAATCTCTGCTGAGCCACCATCCTCGTCAGCTTCCAACTCAATCTCAGCGACTTCCTCGCTGTCTTCGCCGTTTTGCGCCCGGCGCAGCGCAGCGGCCTGCTTCAGATAGGCCGTGCGCTCGGACGGTGATGCATCAACATGGGTCAAGATCGCCATCGAGATGACCTTGTCATCATTGTCGAGACGAATCCCGCGGACACCGGTCGAGTCGCGGCCCTTAAAGACGCGTACATCCTGAACCGGGAAGCGGATGCTCTGGCCACCACCACTGGTGAGAAGCACATCATCGTGCGGCGTACAGATAGCGACGTTGATGATCTGGTCATCCTCGTCGAGCTTCATCGCAATCTTGCCGTTGCGGTTGATGTTCTCAAAATCGCCCAGGCTGTTGCGTCTTACGCCGCCCGACTGGGTTGCGAACATAAGCTCCAGTGATGACCACGATTCATCATCCTCCGGCAGCGGCAGAATGGTCGTAATCACCTCGTCTTGTTCGAGCGGCAACAGGTTGATCAAGGCCTTGCCGACAGACTGCGGATTGGCAGCCGGCAAGCGCCAGACCTTCATCCGATAACACATGCCACGTGAGGAGAAGAACAGCACCGGCGTGTGCGTCGAGGCAATGAAGATCTGCGTTACGAAATCTTCGTCCCGCGTCGTCAGACCCGAACGTCCTTTGCCACCACGTCGTTGCGCGCGATAGGTGTCGAGCGGAACACGTTTGATGTAGCCGCGGTGAGTCACGGTCACGACGACGTCTTCGCGCTGGATCAGATCCTCGTCATCGAAATCGCCAACTGCGTCGATGATCTCAGTCTTGCGCGGTGTCGCGAACTCTTCCTTCACCGCAATCATCTCGCTTGTCACGACCTCGATAATCCGGCGACGGCTCGAGAGTGTTTCGAGATAGTCTTTGATCTCATCGGCGAGCTTCTGGAGATCTTCGCCGATCTCATCACGGCCAAGAGCAGTCAAACGCTGCAGTCGTAGATCAAGAATGCCCTGCGCCTGTTCCAGGCTGAGTTTGACAGTGCCATCTTCACGCACCCGGTGGCGCGGGTCAGCAATCAGCTCAACCATCGGCGCGATGTCCTTGGCCGGCCAATCCCGTTCCATCAACTGTTCGCGCGCATCGGCAGGTGTCGGGGCACGTCGGATCAGCGCAATAATCTCATCGATGTTGGCAACCGCAATCGCCAGGCCGACCAGCAGATGGGCACGATCCCGCGCCTTGCGCAGCAGGTACTTGATACGACGGCTAACGACGACTTCGCGGAACTGACAGAACGCCGTAATCATATCCCGGAGGTTCATCTGCTCCGGCCGGCCACCGTTCAACGCCAGCATGTTTGCACCGAACGAAGTCTGCAGATCAGAGTACCGCCACAGCTGATTGAGGATGACATCGGCAACGGCATCGCGCTTCAGCTCAATAACAATGCGCATGCCGTCGCGATTGGACTCGTCCCAGATATCGGAGATGCCCTCGATCCGCTTATCGCGCACGAGGTCGGCAATCTTCTCGATCAGAACCCGCTTGTTAACCTGATAGGGAATGGCGGTGACGACAAGGGCATAACGATCCTTGCGGATTTCCTCCACTTCAACAGTAGAGCGCATCATGATCGAGCCACGCCCTTTGTGGTAGGCGTTGAGAATACCACCGCGGCCAAGAATAGATGCACCGGTCGGGAAGTCCGGTCCCCTCACGATTTCACAGAGCTGATCAATCGTGATCTCGGGGTCATCGAAATAGGCAATGCACGCGTCGATCACTTCGCCGAGATTGTGCGGAGGAATGTTCGTCGCCATGCCGACGGCAATACCACCAGCGCCATTCACCAGCAGGTTTGGAAACTTCGCCGGCAGCTGCACCGGTTCCTGCATCGAACCGTCGTAGCTCTCTTGAAAATCAACCGTATCCTTGTCGAGATCATCGAGCAGAAACTGCGAGACCTTCGCCAGCCGGCTCTCGGTGTAGCGCATGGCAGCCGGAGGGTCGCCGTCAACGGAGCCAAAGTTGCCCTGACCATCGACCAGCGGCACCCGCAGCGAGAAATCCTGCGCCATCCGCACAAGTGCATCGTAGATCGCGCTGTCACCGTGAGGGTGGTAGTTGCCCATCACCTCACCAACGGTTTTCGCAGACTTACGATAGGGCCTATCGTGACGGTTAGAGGCCTCGTGCATCGCGTAGAGGATGCGCCGGTGAACTGGCTTGAGACCATCGCAGACGTCCGGAAGCGCGCGACTAACGATGACGCTCATCGCATAATCGAGATAAGAACGCTTCATTTCATCGGTAATCGAAATACCGCGAACATCACTTGGTTCATCACCCTGGGGCGGTGTCGTCTCGTCGTTCTCGGCCAAGCTTCAAATCCTTGCAAATGCGGCACAAATTAGCCTTCGATCATATCGAATCACTGTGCCGAAATCTCACCCGTCACTATAATCCCTGGATGCGCTCAATACAAAGAAACCGCACGCGACAAATCGCAGAAAATGTAATTTTTCCAGTGATTTGAAAAACTTTTCCGCGGGGAGCACGAAGTCGCATGTCATTAGCGCCACTTCGTCTTGCCCTCGCCAAATACGCACACTAGATCGTGACCAACGGCGCACTGCATTTATGCGGTGGTCGAACAGCGAACTAAGTAGTTCGCAAAGAACGAGGAAAAGCAAATGCAACGACTGATTATTGGGCTTTGCACAACCATTGCGCTAGCGCTTGCCAGCGTAACCACGGTTCATGCTACGGACGGCACGGTGCCCGAGGGCATCTTTTACAAGTCGCAGCAGCCAACCCAGTATCTGGCAGCTGACTTGTTGCTCAAAGCCAAGGTCACGGGTGCCGATGGTGAGATTTTCGGTGATATCGAAGACCTGATCCTCAATGAATACAATCAGGTCGAAGGCGTCATTATCGGTGTCGGCGGCTTCCTGGGTGTCGGCGAAAAGCGCATCGGTGTGCGCTACAGCGCTTTGCAGTTCAGCGAGAAGGACGGCCAGACGGTTGTTAGCCTTCCGCAGGCAACAAAAGAAGTCATCAAGGCGCTGAAGCCATACAAGCGCGCGCGCCCGCCAAAGTCCTTCCTGCAGGGCGTAACGGAACGCGCAAAGGAACTGGCGGCGAAGACCTCGGAAACCACGAAGGATGCTTACGAGAAAGCCAAGAAGCAGGTTGGTCCCGCTTTGGAAAAGGCTCAGCAGGAAGCAGGTAAAGCCTATGAGAAGGCCAAAGAGGCAACTCATCAGGCAATCGATAGCGCCAAGAAGGCAACCCAACAGCAGCAGTAACAAGCCGCTAGGGTTTTAGGAAAGTTCGAACCGCCGATGCGTGAGCCGCGTCGGCGGTTTTTTGTTTCTATGTGCAGCAACGAAAGAAGGGCACTGCTAAAACACCTTGGTCTTCGCAAGAGTCTCGTCGAAGTCGGCGCCTTGGAGGACGCGATCGATGAACCGCTTGAGACCACTGCGACCGAGCTTTCGATCGAGACGTCGAACAGCAGTCGCCGCAGCGCCATAGGATGTTCGCCAGCCCACATCCTTGGTAAACCGGCTCCAATCCCTAAACGTTTTGACCTGCATCACGGCACGCACATGCTGCTCCGCCACCCGTCGCCGGAAACGCGTGTCCTCAGACAGGATCACGGCAAGCCCTTCATCGAACCAGGCTGGGATCGATGGTCCCCACAGACCAACTGCTCCGAGACGCCAGTGTAGTTCGATATGGATCAGCTCATGGCTTGCAATGGTTGCATTGAGACCGGTTGGCGACATCCGGATGGCATGCCAGCCATAAGCGACCGCCTTGGCTCCACCACCACCAAATATGTCCAGGCAAGCCTGTGACTTGCAGGCGGCTATTCGTGGCCGACCTTTGACCTCACCAAAGAAGGCAGCTGCGCGTTGACGGCCAATACGAATGGCATCCAGCAGTCGTCGCTCGTCGCGCTCTGTGAAGGCTGCATCGACATAAACGCGGTCACCAATCTCACGCAGACCATAGCACTGCGGGCATGCCAGCCTGTGCGGGCCGGGCAATGCAGCTGCAATTGCGAATGCAGTGGGAACGGCGGCCACAGCCAGCCAGATCAAAACGCGCCACAGCCGCCACCGGCGCTTATGAGTTTTTGCCATTGCTCAGAAGAGGCCTAGTGCGGTACCGCCACTTGCATCGTCTTTCCGCCCAGTCCGTGTTTGCTATCATAGCCGCGCACCGTCACTTGGCTAACGCTCGCTGGTATCTTCACGCCGGAAAGCGAACGCGTAAACGGCTGCTCTTCAACATGCGGATGATAGAGCACGCGCGTGCCAAGAACTTTGCCGTCCGGGCCAACCACGTCCCACTTGTTGGCATAGTGCTTCCAGCCCGTGTCAGCGTGCTTCAGCGTAACATCGAAACTGAATGACTGGCCCTGCTTCGTCACTTTCACGTCCACAACATCGGCCCCACCGGCCCAGCTCAGTGAGGACATCGCGGTGATTGACAATGCAGCAACTGTTGCGACGACACTTGCACGTTTGAACATGTTTCGTTTTCCAATCTGCAACCCGGTCTTGAGGGGCGATCTAGAGTGCAATCAGGGGGATTTCATGGCTAGTTATTGGACGAGCAACCAATAACAGCGTCCTCCGATCGCTAAAAAGCGCAAACACAATCGCTGGCTCACGCCCAGGAGGCAACTGGTTCACCAAGAACGCCGAGATCAGGCTTCACACCGAGACCCGGTACCGCTGGTGCCCGAACGCCGCCGTCGGCAATTGGCGCATCAAACTCGGCGGTCGTTACAACAACCATGTCGCGGCAGTCGAGAATGCACCGCAGACTTCTCTCGGGAACGCTCTGACCGAGGTGAACGATAGCAGCAAATGCGATTTCAGACCCGACAGTATCTTGCACCGTCATTGCCTTACCGGCTGCAATACACATATCGCGCTGACGGCGACCTTTCGTCAGGCCGCCATTCTTTGTGATCTTGAGGCCGATCCCATCCGCAACGTCGTCAGCAATCATTTGCGCGACGCTTTCATCATCGCTGACTAACTCATCGAGAAAGATCGGGATACTGCAGCGCCGCCTCAGCGACTTGGTCTCAGCCCACGTCGTGCAGGGTGCTTCGAGAACAAAGTCCAGACCGGGTTTTAGCAGCCCAATCATGCGCAGCACTGTTTCAGGCGTTAAGCCACCGTTGGCGTCCACCAGATAAAACTCGCCCGGCTCACGATCCGCCAGCGACGCCGCAATGCGTTCTGCGTCCAGTGACGGTCCACCATCACGGTCAAGCGCGCCAATCTTGATGGAATGCCCTCTGTACCCGCGCCGGCGATGGTCGGCGACACGGGCGCGCATATCTTCCGGATCGCCGGCGTGAATGGAAGAGATCGTGGGCAGCGCAAGCTCCGTCCTGCCACCGAGTAAATCACAAACCGGCATACCAACTGCCTGACCAAACAAGTCCCAACAGGCAACATCGATCGGAGCCTTCACATGACTGTGCCCACGCAATAGCGCATCCATGCGGTCGTTCAGCCTGTCGACATGTCTGGGGTCCGCTCCAATCAGGCCAGGAGCAATTTCGGCAAGCCCTGCGCGCACGCCCTTGGCATGAGCTGCAACATAGGTTGAACCAAACGGCGTGCTCTCTCCCCAGCCCTCCAATCCATTATCGGCAGTCACGCGGACGATTGTTGCATCGAAGGAGTCGTAGGTTCGGCCACCTGACAGATGATAAGTGCCACCTGCATAAGGCAGGTCGATCTGAAAGGCGTCGATACGGGCGATCTTCATTTGTCGAGAAACTCATCTTTAAGGGCGCAAACAAGCACATTGGATAGCCGGAACTAGGGTGCTCTGCCAGTCACCTGCACCATAGTAAACGTTATGCTTGTAGTATCAGGCCGCGCGAGATGATCCGCGACGCGCGTGATCAGCGCGTCCAGCTCATCGCCATCCATCAGCCCCTGCGAAACGATAGTCTCGCGCATTGCAGCCAGAGTAAGCGGTACGTGCATCGTCATCGGATCATCTGAAGTTTGTGCGTGCACACAAAGCTTCATGATTGGGCCGCGAAGTCCAAGCTCCAGAAACTTACGGCGCAGGGATGCCCCCATGCTGACATTCGCACCAACCCGCGCAAACGTATCCCGGCAGAGTTGCGCGGCACGATCCCAGTCATCATTCGGTGGGTCGCATTCCATTGAGGTGGCGTTGACTTCCTGAACACACACAAGCCCACCGGGCTTCACCAGCGTAAGCATATGATCAAGAATTCCAAGGCCGTCCTGAATAACGCTCAGTGCAAAACGGGTATGGACCAGATCAAATGACTGGGCTGGCAGACCAGACTGAAATGCGTTGACCTCTTCGTAGGTCACATTCGAGAGGCCAAGCTGCTCGGCCCACTGACTCGCATACGCGAGCTTCGCCGCATCAAGATCACCGCCCAGAACCGTCCCGCCGGGGCCAACCCATTCACTCAACACATCGGTAATGCCACCTGTCCCGCAACACAGATCGAGCACCCGTTGGCCGCGCCCGTCACCAATCCGGGCCAGCATGTCACGCGCATCTTGCCTCATAAGATCCGACTGAATGGCAAGACGCATGTACTCATCGGCCGTCGTCTTTATTGGGTACTTGTAGGCACTGCCACTCATATCTCTTCCGTATATCCCGCAGACAAATTCATCGATGCGTTGGTCCAAGCTCCACGTACCAGGCAGCCAGTTGACGGCACATCAGAAACACTCAACCACCCGATACAATCTGATACATCACACGACCGGGCAAGAACGTGAACGCACCGGCCAGAACCAATCCGAAAAAGAACATTCCACCCATCATGTAGCGGTGACGCGTAACCTGACCGGCGCGTGCGGCCATAACGGCCGGCGGCAGCGTGATGAGCACGTAAATCGATAACAGGTGGATAAGACTAAAGCCTGCGAGTTGATTGATTTCGTGAATCCAGAACGAGCTGACAGCAACGATCGCCATCGCCACAACCCAGACATAGCCGAGCCCGCGATGCAAAGTGCTCCCCTTCACGCCAAGCAACTGAACCACGCCGATTGCAAATGCCGTCAACGCGGCAAAGGCATGGATGCGGATTGCAAGCGACGCTTCCAGCAATGGTTCCAATGACATCTCGACCCTCGCATCAATGTAAATACTGCTTACATTGTGCAATTCTCGATGTCACCCCGTTGTGCAACGATGGCCGGCACCAAACAAACGAAAGGGCCTCGGAGCAAAGCTCCGAGACCCGATAAAAAAAGCTAACTCGGCTGGGATGATTAGAATGGAATTTCATCATCCAGCGGCTTGTCGAAGCCACCACCGCCACCGCCGCCCGCAGGACGACGCGGCTCATCATAGCCACCACCCATGCTGTCATAGTCAGACTGCCCACCATCGGACATGCCTCCACCGCCACCATTGCGGCCATCCAGCATGGTCAAAGTGGAATTGAAGCCCTGCAGAACGACTTCGGTGGAATAGCGATCCTGGCCAGACTGGTCCTGCCATTTTCGAGTCTGCAGTTGCCCTTCGATGTAAACCTTGGCGCCTTTGCGCAGGTATTGCTCAGCAACCCGGCACAGACCTTCGCTGAAGATTACAACGCGATGCCATTCGGTACGGTCACGCCGCTCGCCCGAACCCTTGTCGCGCCAGCTTTCCGTTGTCGCAACACGCAGGTTCGCAATCGGCCGACCATCCTGTGTCCGACGGATTTCTGGATCGGCCCCCAGATTACCGACGAGAATGACTTTATTGACTGATCCGGCCATGTGGATGCCTTCCTTTTGAAGTTCCGCTTCACGCGCCGCTACAGGCGCCGGTTCGCAGCTTGAATTCTCACGCTGGGTTGCTTCAACCGCAGCCGACTCACATGCAACTCTAACGCCTCATCAGAAGACAGCGATACGCTTCCCCGCATTGTCCACGGGATTCGTACGAAATTATGTTCTACTATTGTTCTCTTAGGGTTGCAACAGCAATATGATGATCAGCTGAAGCAAAGTCAGCACGCATGTGGCATCAGACGTACTGAAACCCGGGCATGGTCGAGAACAGGCCCGGGCTAACTTTCTAGTCTGGCAATCTAGTCGTTAGGCCGTCTGATCGGCTCGCGCCCGGACGTCCGCAAACGTGACTTCACTGATCAGCACACCATCACAAAACACCGGCTGCAGAAGATCCTGGCGTCGGCCCAGCTGATCGCGACGAACGGCAACCATCTCACCGTTCTCGGCGACAACAGACTGACGACCACGCTTCGAGCTCTTGCTGGGATCAGTCGCAACGACTTTGTTGATACCTTCCCAGATTGGTTCATCTGATGACGAGCTGTAGCGGACGGAAATCGCATTTGCCTTCTGCGCCCAGCGCAAGGTATCGCGATTGACCTTTTGCAACAGACCGCCGCCCATGCCGAACGCGATGTTCTCAAGCGAGAAGCCAGCTTCCGCTACGGCATCTACCAAACGGCCGATTGTCTCCAGATCCATGCCGTCGCCCTGAATGACACGAACGCAATCTGCCAGCACCTTGTAGCCCTTGTCGTTGGTGCGCGCGCCGTAACTGGCTTCAAGGCTTTGCAATACCCGAACCGGCACAGCAACAGGATCACCGCTATCCGGCCGAACAACCAAGGTGCCACCGTTCGCCTGCACCGCCTCTTTCAGCTCGCGGCCCCAGATATTGTCGACGGCGTTGTCCAGATCATAGCTGTCAGAGACAACTGCGAACAGCGCACCTTCGCCACCAAACTGTTCAACCATGTTGCGATAGGCGCCGCTTTCGCGCCGTTGGCCCCACGCCGTCATCGTTGAATGTTCGGCGGCTGGGATCGAGAAACCGGGCAGTCCCGCATCGTAGAATGCATTGGCCCAGATCATGCCTTCGACAGTATCCGTTCCCTGGAAATTCACGAGATGAGCCGCACCGCCGATCTGGCTTGCTTCACGGGACGTCGCCCCACGCGCACCGAAGTCGTGCAGACGGAACGGCAAGACAGGACCGGGATCATCGCAGGTCCGCTCAAGACCGGCTCGAATGATCTGCTTGGCATGCCACGAGAGCGTCGCCACCGTGGTCGGATACCAGATGGCCCGGAGCAACGCGGTTTCTAAGAACGACCCGATCCAAGGCAGTTGATCATCGGTATTGATGACTTGGGCAACCGGCACACCGACAGGCACAATCGAGCCTTCCGGCAGCGCCTCGATCTCAACCGGCCAATGACCGCCATGCTTGGCAACAATACGCTCGAAGCCCTCACGATTGAACGGCAGCCCATGCGCACGAATGTAGGGCTCGGCCTGGTCAATCATCGCTTGAGTAATCGGCTGCATCAGATAGCGCTTCAGGAAGCCCTGCAAACCGAAAAGGACAAGCCGGTCGAACCGTCCTCCGGGCCGCGCCTCGATGTAGGAAGACACATGCAACGTGTTTGGCGGGTTCTGCAGATAGTGCGAGTACTTGTAGCTGTCCGTATCGAAGATCGGGTTATCGAGCGCCGACGGGTCAAGTCTGAAATCAGTTACGAGGTCAGTCATGGCCAAAACTCCTTTGGCTAGTGTTCGGGATCCGGCCACCCCGGCATCCCTGTTAGTCATCCGGCATCATCATCGAACGAATGTCGGACTCAAGATATCGGTCACGATATCCCGGTCATCTCGCGGATGATGAACCAGTGGTCCTCATAGCAGTCGCAAGGATCAAGAGTTCCGAGTTCAAACCACTGCGCCCGCGATGCATCATCATCACCTTTCACGCTGAACAAGTCTGCTCGCTCCGGCAGACTGAAGTAGAAGGCATGAGTAATCGTGCGCCCACGGGCAGACCGGTTCGGGTCGTCAAAAACGCGCGTCTTGCTATCCTCAATATAGCTAGCTAGCAGCGCCGGCGGGATTTCACCCTTGCTATCGCGAATGCGCGTCTCTTCCTTGAGCTCGCGCACGACCGCATCGCGCAACCGCTCACCTGGATCAAGGAAGCCGCCGGGCAGCGCCAACAAGCCTTTGCCGGGACTGCCACCACGTTCGACCATCAGGACATGACCTGACTGCACGCAGACAGCATCAACTGTTACGAACGTTGGTGCATACGGCGCAGCTTCCCAGGACTTCCGATAGTCGCGAACAAACTCAGCTTCAGCGACGAGGTTGCGGAACTCTTCCGTTAGTCGAAATTCCTCCAGGAGTTGGGCAACTGTCGCCGACACGCAGTCGCGCGCGATGATTGGTGCTTTACGAAAATAGTCTACCCGAATGTCCGTGGCATTGAACGTGCCATAGGGTGACTTGATGTTGACCGCGCCCCATTCAGGAAAGAGCTTGAGGTAGTAGCTGGTGCCGTCCTTGCCGTGCCCGATCAGGCCGACATCAAAGTCGTTGAGACCGGCCAATGTCACGGATGGATTATCCCGGTTGCCAACCGCAAGCACCGTGTCGCGAACGGTCCGCTGCACGTGCGCAATCCAAGCCGTATCATTGTAGGGCTGGTCGTGGATCTCCTGGACAACAATCTGACCGGCGGCAATCTCATCGGCGAAAGTGCGCGCAATCATTTCGTTGCGCTCTGGAAAGGTAAATGGGTTGCGGACCGAACGCGCCAGATTGGTCGAGCCGACAAATACGAGTACGGTCTCCGCCTGCTCCAATGCCTGACGAATAACGTGCTCGTGGCCGAGATGTAGCGGCTGAAATCGCCCGATGAAGATCAGGAAATCATATGGCTTCGTTGCCATGGCCAAAACTCCTTTGGCTATTTGCGCACCGCCGGACACCCCGGCGATAGGACTAATATCTATTTTCCGAGCATAAAATACAAGATTACACGCAAACGATTGGTGAATATTGAGTAAGCAATTGTGTGCCGGCTCGCAGTCTTCCTCCCCGGCTCAGACACCAATTGAACTTAACCTCGTTCCACGACGACCCAAGGATATTGGTAACGATCACATATTGGCTCCACGACACAATCATGCCTGACACACACACTGCACTTTTCAATGCCCCGTTCCAGCCACGCCTGACTGTACGGGAGATGGGCTCATCGACGTCGACGCTCTTCTGCCTGTCACTCTTCGCCTTGGTCGGTTTGGCCACGATGTTGTTCGAGATCGGCAGGTCTGCCGCGACCAGCGAAGATATGCCGGCAATCCTGCTGCTCATATCAAGCGCGGGTCTGATCAGCATTGTTGGATTCTATGTGCAATCCGTTCTCGCTGGAGCCGTCGGACGACTACTTGGTAGCAGTGCCAGCAACAGCAGTGTACGACGCGCGCTCGCACTTGGAGCCATCCCGATGGTGTGGGCCGCACTGATTGGACTGGTTCTCTTGGTCCTCAATCTGCTCACGGGCGCTGCGGTGCTTTCTCAGGTCGCCACTGCAGTCTTCGCCATAGCTTGTCTGTGGGCGCTCATCACGACCACTGCGATGCTCATGGAGGTTCAAGGCTACGGCGTTGTTCGCGCGCTTGCGACATTGGTTAGTGCTGTCATCATCGCAGGCCTGGTTCTCACGGTGCTGTTCCGTGGTCTTGTCTTGCAGCCCTTTAAGATTCCAGCTTCATCGCTGATGCCGACGCTGCTCGTCGGCGACCACCTCTTCGTGTCCAAGTACGCTTACGGCTACAATGGGTTCTCCGTCTTCCTTGACGAGCCGCTTCTCTCGAACCGTATCCTATCCAGCAAACCCAAACGCGGTGATGTGGTTGTCTTCAAGCTGCCGAAGGACAATCGGACAGATTACATCAAGCGCATCATCGGCATGCCTGGTGATACAATCCAGCTAAAACAGGGCATTGTGTACATTAATGGCAAGGCTGTGCCGCGCAAGCGAGTGGAAGACTTTCAGATCAATAGCTCCGGGAAATCGCGGTCTGCTCGGCAGTACATTGAGACCTTGCCAAACGGTACCTCCTACCGCGTCTTGGACCTAGAACCACAGAGAGGCCATTTCGACAACACCCGTCCCTACAAAGTACCAGAAGGTCACTACTTCGTTCTGGGCGACAATCGAGACAACTCGACGGATAGCCGCGCAATGTGGGCCATTGGCTTTGTCCCCTTGGCCAACCTCATCGGACGCGCCGAGTTTATCTATCTTTCGGTATCTCCTGATGGAGAGCCCCGCGGCGGCAGGATGATGTCACGGATCAAATAGCTCAGCGGTGCCGTACGATCCAACTCGTCGAGACCGACGCCCGCGCTCCTGGCCGTCACGAGCTTAGCCATTCCGATAGGTATAGCTGTATCCGTTAAGCGCCAGCGCACCACCGAGGTGGGCATAGAGCACGTTGGAGCCTTCGGGGAAGTAGCCCTTCCTCACGAGATCCATCATGCCTTGCATTGATTTGCCCTCGTAAACCGGGTCCGTAATCATCGCCTCGGTTTGTGCTGCAAACCGAATGGCGTCATTGGTCTCAGCGCTCGGCACGCCATACGCTGGGTAGGCATAGTCTTCCAGTATCACGATCTCGTCGTCGCGCACGGCGCGACCAAGCTCAACCAGTTCCGCGGTTCCATCGACAATCTGACGAACCTGCTCACGCGTTTGC
The DNA here is from genome assembly GCA_965247245.1 of Hyphomicrobiaceae bacterium. Lineage (GTDB taxonomy): Bacteria > Pseudomonadota > Alphaproteobacteria > Rhizobiales > Hyphomicrobiaceae > Tectiglobus. Next base: position 2,429,063 of record CBDFGV010000003.1, read on the forward strand.
TGCGGTGTGCCTGAAGCATCGATGCCGATGACTTTGTCGGCACGATCGTCCGCTGCGAAGCCAACAATCATGCCGCCCTGCGTCGAGCCGGTCACGACACACACAATGATGTAGTCGAACTTGACGCCCATCTCGGCCTCTTGCGCCCGCACTTCCTCAGCGAAGCCGACATATCCGAGCCCGCCGTACTTGTGGACCGATGCACCAGCAGGAATGCCGTAGGGTTTGCCGCCCGCATCCTTCACCGATTGGATGGCTTCTTCCCAGCTTTGCCTAATGCCGATGTCAAAACCATCCGGGACAATGCGACTGTCTGCACCCATCAACCGGGTCATCAAAATGTTGCCGACACGATCATAAACGGCATCTTCGTGAGGGACCCAGCTCTCCTGTACGACCACACATTTCATACCGATCTTGGCAGCCGTCGCGGCCACCATGCGGGTGTGATTGGACTGCACGCCACCAATTGACACCAACGTGTCTGCATTCGAAGCAATGGCATCCGGTACGATGTACTCAAGTTTGCGAAGCTTATTGCCGCCCATGGCCAGGCCGGAATTACAATCGTCGCGCTTGGCATAGATCTGAACCTTACCGCCAAGAGCCTCGGTCATCCGAGGAAGATGCTCGATTGGTGTTGGACCGAAAGTCAGCTTGTACTTTTCAAACTTATCCAGGTTGAGCATCCCATTCTCCCATTGCCCGACGGAGACGGAAGCATAGCGCGAAGCCAACAGAATGTGCTCTCGAAATTTCATTAATTGATGGTATGAACGACAGCATCTTAGTATGAAATTTAACAAAGCAACTAAAATTACGATCGCTGATGAAAGAATCTTCCACTCCCAGCCAACTCGACCGCATTGATCGCCGGATTCTCAAGCACCTGCAGGAAGATGGCCGCATGACCAACGCGGAGTTGGCCAAGGTTGCCAACGTCAGCCCGGCCACTTGCCATCGTAGAACGCAACGGCTGTTCGAAGATGGCTACGTCCAGGCCGTCCGAGCCGAAGTCGCCCCGCACAAGGTCAATCGCGGCGCCCTCGTCGTCGTCGGCGTTGTTCTCGACCGATCAACACCTGAGAGTTTTGGTGCATTCGAAGCGGCGATTACGAAGCTGCCATTCGTCCTGGACTGTCACCTCGTGGCAGGTGACTTTGATTACTTTCTGAAAATTCGCGTGCGGGACATTGCAGACTTTAATCGCTTGCACGGCGAACAGCTGATTGCCCTGCCGGGGGTCCGGCAGACGCGAACCTTCTTCGTAATGAAAGAGGTAATCGACAATGCTCCTCTGGACTTCTGAGTACCAACCACAACCCTATTTGTCGCGCCTGTCGGTTCTCCAAAGTTTGGTCACTGAAAGAGATTAATACGAGCTAGGGATGGGCATTCGGGGGCAGACGGTTGGGAGAGCAAGTTTTCCATATCAATGAGAGCGTCATCATCGGCGGCTCCGTGATCACCGACGATGATGTCGTTGTATCGGGAGAAGTCGAGGGACGCATCACGTGCCGCAAACTCAGGATCGAGCCCAACGCGGTCGTAACTGGTGATCTGGTGGCCGACGAAGTCGACCTCGCCGGCGTCGTTCGCGGTAACGTCTTCGCTCATGTCTTGTATTTGCGATCAAGCTGTGAGGTCTACGGCGACATATTCCACGGCGAACTGCAGCTTGATGCCGGGTGCTTTTTCGAAGGCAAGTCCCGCCATGTCGAAGACTCCCGCGCAATGGCTGATTAGCACGACGGCTAGAGCCGCAACCATCTTCTTTTCTGTTTTGCACTGGATGCACGGGTATCGACTGGGCCGTAGACACCAATGCTGCGCCAACGCGTTTAGTCATCCGCCAGATTTGCTGAAACAAGCCGCACGTCAGCGCTAATCTCTGCTATTGCTCAAAAACCACAAAAGAACTGATTTTATCCAGCAATCACAAGTACCTAATTGCGCTTGAGCAAATGAGTGGATTAGCTAGCCGGCCATCCATTTCAATAGCTCACGATGGCTGAGCGGAACGTTTTAGCGAGCCTCCTACCGCATGTTCCAAGACATCTCTCAACTCACCGAAAATCTAACGTTACTCGACGCAGTGGGGATGTTTGGTGTCGCCCTTTATCTTGTCGGCTACGCGCTCATTCAATTCGGCATCCTGCGCGGCCAGAGCTACGCGTACTCAATCATCAATGCGTTGGCGTCCGGCTTTGTCCTACTCAGCCTCATGCGCGACTTCAATCTGTCGTCCAGCATCCTCAACGCCATCTGGTTGCTGCTCAGTATCATCGGCATCACCCGCCTGCTGCTTGTCTCGCATCGCCTTTCATTCACGGCCGATGAGCGTGCCTTCCTGACGGAAAAACTTCCTGCCTTGGGCAAGCGAGAGGCACGGGCACTCATGGATCATGCCCATTGGCTCCAAGGAGAGCCCGACCACGTTTTCATTCACGAGGGTGAGCCTGTGCCCAGCCTGATCTATCTGATCGAAGGCCAAGCCCGGGTGACGCTCGGCGAGAAGTTGTTGGGCAAAACCGACAAGGGTTCGCTCTTCGGCGAGATCACGTGCCTGACCAAAGAACATGCGACTGCAACGGTCACGCTGGAAACCCCGGGCCGTTACATGAGCATCGATGCCGTGGCCTTGCGTGGACTTTCAGAAAGCCATCCCGATCTCAAGCAGGCGCTTCAGGCGAGCTTCATGAGCGAAGTCAAAAGCAAGATGGTCCGCATGAATGTCGACAAGGTCGCTTAAGCACTCATGCCCAGGCCTCGGCTCGGGCATGACCAGAGCTCCCACGCTGGCAAGCCGACCCGTTCGCCGAAATTTCTACTGATTGATCCGAGCATCAACATTGGATGCCAGATCCTGCATCAGGTTCTCCGATACAAACTGGCCAGGCTTGCAATCTTCCTTCGAAGTCAGACGCAGATAGATCGACGGCATGTCACCACGGAACTTCTGGCTGCCCGCTCGGCGCGCGACACCCTCTGCCACAGAACCTCGGCTCCAACGCGCTTTACATGCAAGACGTTCGAGGAACGTTGTTAACTCGGTCCTGTAATCCGGAGAGTTTGCCGGATCTGCCACCGTCGCAAGAGCCTGCCATTGGCCAGCACCATCTGACACCGCCCACTTGCCACTTGTTGCCGGCGACATGAGGTTCTTCAGACTTTCCTCTACGTCGACCCGCAGCTTGTTGTTCCCAATGTTCTGCAAGACATAGTCGAGCGAGTCGCGATCCTGCTTCTTCAGCGGCTTGATGTTGAGGTCATTGAAGTCTGCGAAGCGCAGCTTGCCGGGATCCGGCGGCAACGTCATCCAGACCCAGGCGCGGCGCATATCCACGCCGTTGAGATTGGCCCCCGTCATATCGGCGCTCTGCAATCGGGTTTGCTCAAGCGTCGCTGCACTCAAGTCAGCATCACGCAGCACTGCGCCTTGCAGATGGGCGTGCGATAGCGAACTGGCTTGCAGGTGCGCGTTGGAAAAGTCTGCAAACTGCAGCTGACCACCATTGAGGTCTGCGCCTTCAAGATGCGCAACGACAAAGCTGGCGCCCTGCCCCTGAATGCCGGCTGTCAAATCAGCCTTGCGCAGGTTCGCGTTCCAGAAACTCGTGTTCTCCATGATGGCGAACTTGAGGACGACGCTCTCAAGGTTGGCCTCCTCAAACTTCGAGCCACTGATATCGATGCCGGTCATCTGCGCGCCACGCAGCTTCACCTTGCTGAAATTTGCATTCCGCGCACTCGCGCATTTCGCCTTGGCCCGGCCTTCGCCCAACAGCAACTCGGTTTCGTCCTGGCAGCTGAGCTTGGCGTTGGATAGATCGGTCCCAATCAGGCTTGCACCGTCAAGGTTCACGCCGGTCATGTCGGCCTGATGAAGATCTGATCGGTCGAGATTGGCAAACCGTAGATCGCGACCACGCAACGATATCGAACTCTCACCCGGCGTCACGTCCTTGTCGACGACCAGGTCGATATCCGTAACGATCAAGTTGCGGTGGAAGAACCCGAACAGGGAACCATCGTCGCTGCCCCACAAAAATGGTATGCTGAAACCTTCCAGGTAAGACGTACTCGCTGTGTTGGCGTCTTTCTGCCCCGTCTGCAAGTAACGCTGAACTCTGATGTCGAGCGTTTCACCGGGAACGGTTGCAACAAAGAATGAAAACAACGCAACGAACGTTAGCAGCCCACTCGTCATCACGAAGCTAAACGGATGCGAGATGCTCGTACGCCAAAACGCCAGGAAGAAGTTAGTTTCCGCCCGCGTTAGAAACACGCCGATCAATGTCAGTACACCAATGTCCAGCAGCAGAGCGATCCGGTGTGTCCAGGTGATCGTGACGTCATGATAAGGCAGGAACGAAATCTGGATGAACAGCAGCAGCACAACCGGCAGAATAGCCAACGTCAGCCACGACATCGAGTGCAGGAACAGGCTCATCACCCAGCTGCGATGTGGTCCGGCAATCCCCTGAACGAAGAAGAAGTTATGCAACTCAAGACGCAACGGATGCGTCCGCCGCCGCGTTGGTTCGAGCTGACGTACTGAGATGTCGAACTCCAGCGTCTTGCGCGCCAACAGCGCCAGCTGAGAGATCAATCCAAGGTGAAACAGCAACAGGAAGATTGGCGCAAACTGGAAGAACTGAACAAGAGGAATGGGAACATTCAGTATGGGCAGCTGCACCGCCTTCTCGAGCAGTAGATCCTTATGCGTGACGCCTGCAACGGCAATCATGAAGTAGGCCATGACCGCAAGAAACACGAGCCAGGCGACGTGTGCCGTGTCGCTGGAACGATTGACCGCTTCGAGAAGTGAGTAGGGATTGACGGGGGTTTCACCGTCGGCATCGATGTGAGACACGTCAGACATTCGGGAAACCTCTCCCCACAGTACAACTCAACTTTCGCGCGGGACCATAGCGGACAATCCGACGCCCCGTAATGCTCTTCCACGACCAGTGGGCACCACGCGGCATGCAGTGTGGCGCAATTGTTGCGCACAGGACACATGATGCCGCACGGAGCATTCGCAATATCACTGCGCGTTCAACAACCAAAACGCGCGCAACTTATGGCGAGAACCGAAAAATCGTTTCCGTTATCCACCCATTACGGAATAGCCACCATCAACGGGGATGGCCGCACCGGTAACGAAATCGGATGCAGGCCCGGCCAAAAACACAGCGATGCCCTCGAAGTCTTCCGGATTACCCCAGCGCCCGGCGGGCGTGCGATTTTCGACGCGTTCATGCAAACCACCCACCTGAGAGCGCGCATTTCGCGTGAGCTCGGTATCAATCCAGCCCGGCAAAATCGAATTCACCTGTATGTTGTCGTCAGCCCAGGCCGTGGCGAGAACCCTCGTAAATTGAACAATGCCACCTTTGGTTGAAGCGTAGGCCGCCGCAAACGGCAGTCCGAAAATCGAGGCCATCGAACCGATCGAAATTATTTTGCCGCCGCCTTGCGCTTTCATCGCAGGATAGACAGCCTGGGCACAAAAGAATGGACCGTTGAGGTTGGTATCGATCACAGACTTCCATTCCTCTGGCTTGTAGTCCTGAGGTGGTCTGCGGATGTTGATACCCGCATTCGCAACAAGACAATCAATCCGCCCAAACTCGCTGAGGGTGGCAGCTGTCATGTCTTTGATCGACTGCTCATCGGCGACATCGACTGACAGGCACAGCACAGAGACACCAAGCTCGCGCAATTCTTCTGCCGCCGCTTCGGATTTCTCCTGATTGCGGGCCGCAATGACAATCGACGATCCAGCCTTCGCCATCCCCCGCGCCATACCGAGGCCGATCCCGCCATTGCCGCCGGTAATCAAAGCTACGCGTCCTGTCAGATCAAACATTCATCTTCCTCCCGAAATCAAACTTCCTCTACGCCATAAATCGCGCTACCACGGGCACTGAACTCAACCACCTCGAACAAACCGCGATCGCAGACGAGCCCTACAAGAGTCAGACCTGAACTCTCGTCGAGAACCCTGCGCGACCAACAGAAATGGATTGGCATCATGGCATACGACTGCCTGAACTGCCCTGGCTACTGCTGTTCCTACCCGGTCATACCTCTGACCAAGCGTGATGTCGAAAGGTTAGCCAAACACCACGACATCTCCGTTAGCAAAGCCGAGCGTAAATTCACGAAGTCCGACCATGGCCACAAGCGCATCATGCGCCGCAAAAAGGACCAGCACTTCGGGCGGATCTGCCGGTTTTTCGACACGGATGCGCGTCGCTGCACGGTTTACAGTGCCCGTCCTTCTATTTGCCGGGAATATCCCAACGAGGACCGGTGCGGGTACTATGATTTCCTGGAATTTGAGCGTCACCACCAGGATGATCCCGAACATGTCGCGGTGACGGATAGCAGTGCTTGGAAGTAACATCCCGACCTTCGTCTCGTTCGCATCAGGATCGTGTCTCCATGCTCACTCTATACACGTTCGGGCCCGCCTTCGGCCTGCCTGATCCCAGTCCCTTTTGCGTCAAGGCCATGGTGCTCTTGAAAATGTCCGGGCTGGACTTTGAAGCCATACCTGGAGACGTGCGTAAGGCGCCGAAGCTGAAGATGCCCTATCTCGTCGATGACGGTAAGACGATTGCCGACTCGACGTTTATCAGATGGCATCTTGAGGCGCGTTACAGCATCGATTTTGACAAGGACTACGATGCTGCCAGCCGCGCAACCGGTTGGGCCATGGAAAAGCTTTGTGAAGACCACCTGTACTGGCTGGGTCTCCACGAACGCTGGATGGAGCCAGTCAACTTCGACAAAGGCCCGCGCGTATTCTTCGACGCGGTGCCAGCCATTCTGCGCCCATTGATTGTCCATCGCGTAAAAAGTGATGTGCGCCGCAATCTCTGGGGCCAGGGCACCGGTCGCCATTCCGAGGCTGAGCGCAACAAGCTCGCAAATACAGCCATACAAACACTTTCGGACTGCCTGGGCGACAAGCCCTACCTCCTGGGCGCGACACCCAGCGGTGCCGACGCCTCAGTCTTCGCAACAGTACTGTCGTGCAGCTGCCCGCATTTCGATACGCCAAGCCGTCGGATGGTCGAAAGCCATCCGAACCTAGTCGCATATCGTGATCGCCTGAATACTGAGTGGTTTGGCAGCGAGGCATCCGGCTAGCTGCCTCGCTATGTCGTCGACCCGGTTCGTGACAGAGCTACGGTTCCAGCGGACGCGGGCGCCCGTCATCGTCCAACGCCACGAATATGAACTGTCCTTCCGTGACCTTGACGCGTTCCCCCATGCGCTCGCGCAGCGCCCAAGCCTCAAGATGAACCGTGATTGAAGTCCGGCCCGACTTCTCGATTTCTGCGTAAACGCACAAGATATCACCGATATTGACCGGGCGAATGAAGCTCATTGCATCAATGGCAACGGTCGCAACGCGGCCCTGCGCATGCTGACCGGCAGCAATACCGCCGGCGATATCCATTTGGGACAACACCCAGCCGCCAAAAATGTCGCCGCTCGGATTGGCATCGGCGGGCATCGCCAAAGTCCGGGTCGTCAGCTCACCGCGTGGAGTCTCATCGCTGTCGCTCATCGCCACCTTGCATATTTTGGGTTTCCGTTCTTCGAAACCGGGTCGATATGGTTTGCTGCATCGCTATCAGCCATCAATCGTTTACTGCCGCAGTTCGCCAAGGTCGAGCAGATCTTGTTGGCGCCCAAACTACCCATAAAGAACCCACCAGCTTCCCGCAGACATAACAATCCGCGGCCTGTTCCCTCTGAAACAGCGCATTCTCCAAACCCTCGTTAGGTTCGCCTCAACGCTGCGAAAACCTACGGATTGGACAATCCCGGACCGCAGCAATGGAAAACAACACTAGATCGACGGAGAGCGAAATGAACATCTGGATACGACTGACGACATTTGTCGCCGCACACTTGCTGATTATCGGCGGTGCTCTTGCCATTGCACAGGCTGCTAGCTGAGCAATGCGCAACAAATTGTAGAGCTAAGTTGAACTGCGAAAGGAACACCACTCTCAATCGAGTGCTAACTGACAAACTTTGGCGAACTCGCCGCCAGAGTTATTCCTCTCCGATAATCAGGTATTTATGTAACTGCTCCGCCCGCGTTGGCGTCTCCGTCATGGCCCAGGTTCGTACCGATATTCCCGCCTGATGTACGCTTTCCGGATCTCCGGAAACCAGCGGATGCCACCACGCAAGGTCCTGCCCCTGCTGAACAAGTCGATACGCACACGTCTCGGGCAGCCAACTTAGGCTCTCAACGAGTTCAACGGTCAACTGCAAACAATCTGGGACCTTATCGTGACGCTTGGGATAGTCCTGGCAGCGACACTTCCCAATATCCAGCAGCTTGCAGGCAATCCGCGTCATGTAGACTTGATCAGTGTCCTCATCCTCAAGCTTCAACATGCAGCAGCGCCCGCAGCCGTCGCATAAGGCTTCCCATTCTGCGTTGGTCATTTCCGCGAGGGTCTTCGTGCGCCAGAACGGCACGCTATCAGGCTCGGAACCAGTCAACAGATTTTCTCACACTCTCGCGACTTGAGATGGTAAATAACCACAATTATTGTGCTATCTCGCATGTGACGAAGATTCATGTCCAATCAGTGCACTCCAGGGTGCCTGACTGGTAGAGCGAATTCCGGTAACAGCCAGGGACAAAACCGTTGAGCGATTGGTTTTTCAGGCAGGGCGGCCGACACCGGGTCATCGACTGGCTTGGCCTCGATTCGTGGATCGATTCCACGCTCTCGATGGTCTGGGGCAAAATCAAAGACCGTTTCAACGCCGCGTCCAGTTTTATGGCGCGGTTCAGATTGACTGGCTGGCGCCGCGTAGCCAACGAGCTTGCCTCGGAGGGTTTAACGCTCGGCACCGGCGGTCTCATTCTGATGTACATGCTCGCCATCCCGGCGTTCAAAGAAATCGACGAAAAGAACTGGCTCGCCATGGACCAGTTCTCCGTCACCTTCCAGGACAAAGACGGCAATGTCATCGGGAAACGCGGCATCAACCTGAACAACGCGGTTCCACTGGAAGAGATTCCAGACGTGATGATCAAGGCGACATTGGCAACCGAGGACCGGCGCTTCTTCGAGCACATCGGCGTAGACTTCCTTGGAACGTTCCGCGCTCTGGTGGAAAATATTCGAGCCAATGATGTCGTCCAGGGCGGTTCGACATTGACGCAGCAGCTCGCCAAGAACCTGTTCCTGTCGCCCGAACGCTCCATCGTTCGAAAATTGAAGGAAGTCTATCTGTCGTTCTGGCTCGAGTCCCGGCTGACCAAGCGGCAGATCCTCAAGCTCTACCTGGACCGCGCCTACATGGGCGGCGGTGCGTTTGGCGTTGAGGCAGCGGCCCAGTTCTACTTCGGCAAATCTGTCCGCGAGATCACCATGGCGGAGGCAGCCCTCATGGCGGGTCTGTTCAAGGCGCCAACCAAGTATGCACCGCACGTTAATCTTCCAAGATCGCGCGCCCGCGCCAACGAGGTTTTGTCTAACCTGGTCGAAGCTGGATACTATTCCGCAGGTCAGGTTTATAACGCACGCCTCAATCCAGCCCAGCCGGTCGACAACCGCGATGGCGAGAGCCCAGATTGGTTCCTGGACTTCGCCTATGAAGAAATTCAGAAGAAGATTAAGGACAAGCGAGACTTCGTTCTGACGGCGCGGACAACCATTGACGTCCCACTGCAGCAGGCGGCCGATCAGGCGGTGGCGTCTCAATTAAGTTCATCGACCAGACGCCGAAGCAGTAAGCGGAAGCGACGGCGGCGTTCATCGCAAATCACCGGTGCCTTGGTATCGATGGAGACAGACGGCGCTGTGCGCGCGATTGTTGGCGGCTTGGACTACGGTGAAAGCCAGTTCAATCGGGCAACGCACGCCAAACGGCAGCCAGGGTCTTCGTTCAAGGTCTACGTTTACGCCAAAGCGCTAGAGAGTGGCTTCTCATCACGATCAATGCTGCGCGATTCCGGTGTGCGTTGCGGTCGCTGGAGCCCACGGAACTACAATGGCAGTTACGGTTCCGGCAGCCGGATATCGATGACAGATGCCTTGCGCCGTTCGCTCAATACGACCGCTGTGGCCATGTCCCTGAAGGTCGGCCGCAAAGAGGTTATCGATCTCACCAAGCGGCTCGGCATCAAGGGCATTCGTCCGTCATGCTCGATGGCTCTGGGCGACCGCGGCATTACCCCGATTGAGCATGTCGGTGGCTATGCTGCTTTCGCAAATGGTGGGCTGCGCGCCGAACCTTACGCACTCCTCGACGTTTACAACTCACAGGGCGAGTTGGTGTACAGCCGCAGCCGCGACGAGCCAAAACCACAGCGCGTGTTCTCACGGAGCGTTGCTGAGCAGATGAACCAAATGATGGAGACCGTCGTCTCAGGTGGCACCGGACGCCGGGCGCAACTCGAGTTCACTCACGCTGCCGGCAAAACCGGAACGAGCTCTAGCTATCGCGACGCCTGGTTCATGGGCTTTACAGGCCGCTACGTCACTGGCGTTTGGGTTGGTCGCGATAATTTCCGACCGGTCTTCCGATCTGGTGGTCGCGGCATGACGGGCGGCAGTGTCCCGGCAGCTATCTGGCAGGCCTACATGTCAGTGGCGCACAAGAGCATGGACATTCCAACAATACCCGGCCTCAGCCCGCATCCAACACAGGTGATTGAGCAACAGCGATTGTCAGCCTTGCGTGCCGCGAATCCGAACTTCGCGACCGGCGCAAGTAATGTGCAGGATGCGAACAAGCTCATTAGCGACCAAACCAAACGGGCCCTGCAGCGTCTCAACCGTGCCTTGAAAGTTGCCGCCGGCATAGCTGTCAAACCGCTTCCTCAGCAGGGCACACCCGCTGGCGATGACAATAACAAAGACGCCAAGAAACGTGACCGGCGCGCCAATGCCCAGTCAGGCGGACGCGTTCAGTAATGTTGGGTAAAGCTAACGCGATGGCATCGCGCATCAACATACCGACCGGACTGCAACAGCTCAGGCGTAAGTTGCAATCCGGCCTACGCCTCATAACAAAAGTCTCAGTCTTCCTGTTCATCGCCCTGTTCGGCGGAACAGCATCAAGCTGGTATGCCGTCGAATACGGCATGCCATTCAACACCGAAACCCAGGGTCCTTGGAAGCGCTGGAGCGGAGCCGGACGCACCGACTCTGACCCCTACACGCGCAATCGCTTCAGCGCGCGCGAACAATTGCTCTATAACGCAAACCTTAGCTACCGTTTTGAGGCGACGTCCGATAGCAAGGGCCGATTGCTGCACTCATCGTGCGATTATGTGATTGAAGGGCGCAAGATCAATGCACCTTGGTGGGGACTAGCGGTCTTTGACGGGCGCGGCCGACTGATACCCAACGCAGCCCAACGACATAGCTTCAATGTAGACACCGTCGCCTATGGTGCAGATGGCTCGTTTGCCATTCGCCTCTCACGTGAGGCGCGCCCATACAATTGGCTTCCCACGGCCCGAGCCGGCCGTCTCATTGTTGTCCTCGAAGCACAGAGCGAACGCGGCGGCACCGACGTCCTTGCACGTGGCAACCTCAATCTCCCCACGATTAAGCGGATCGCCTGCCGATGACAGTCCTTCGCATCCTTGGAGCCAATTGGCGGCTGCTGCTTTCTGCAACGATTGCCGCGCTCATTATACATCTTTGGACAACATTGGCGGCTGTCAGCAATTCAGACTCGCCGGCCTACACAAGCCTCGTGAGAGATCTGCCCTACAACCGCATTAGCTACATGCAGCCCGTTACGCCAGAATCGCAGCAGCTGCCATTCATGATGCCGGATATCCGCTACGCGGTCTGCCGGTTTGATGTTTCCAAACAGGACGTGAGATTGAAGGCAGAACTTCCTGGACCGGGCTGGAGCTTGTCGCTGCATTCACCTAATGGCGAAAACTTTCTCTATGTACCCGGAACCGAAGATCGCAAAATCAACATCGACTTTACGCTGCGCGCGCCAGGCTCTGTGTTCGAAGCCAAGGACATCCGCCAGCTCAGCGCAAGCCAGCAAGCACCAGCTCTTGATCTCAAGCATAAGAAGGGAGTCGCGATCTATCGGGCACCGGTTGGTGCGCTCGCACTGCGAAGACAAACTGATGAAAAATTAAATTCGCTGAAATGCTTTCCGGTCAGGCGAGGTCGGCAGCTCGGTTAGTCGACGCGCTGCAAGCTTGCAGGCGGACCATGATCCAAGCCGGCGCCTAAAGAACCAGATAATCGCGATTAAGCTTGGCCTTTTGCATATCGCCAGCTTCCTCGTTCCCGTTGCGCTCATATCGAACGCCTGGAAATAGAACAATCTCAGCTGACTTGCGCTGTCCACAGCTTTCTCGCTGTGCGCTTGGCTCAGCGGATGGTGCGAATTTGAGAATCGTGCACATTGATCACCTATACAGAGCTAATGTGAAGCTACCTGCTTCGCACGTGAGCGAAACGTGATCGTGCAATAACTCGTATAACTGCTTTGCTCAGTGAATTGGTTAACAAATGCAAACTGTGTGCTTTGCAGCAACATGGTGTGTCATTTGTGCGTCAATTCTGACCAAACCCCGAAATAGCCCATACAACATTGGCGTGGAGCACATCCCTTATGACGTGGGTCAAAGGTCTGGCCATTTCCGGCTTTTGACAAGCCACTCCTCAAGCCCATGCCGACCGGCGCGATCCTCCACAACGAGAATCCAGATGTCCGGATCGAACTTCAGCTGCGCCTTCAGAAAATCGTCAACGACCGCCTCATCAACCGTTTCAGCGTCGAACTGAGACATCCATTGCTGCGGTGGGAGGTCAAACGAACCAGCCGCAGGAGGGGCCGGTCCAAATAACATTGCCTCGCCATTCAATAGTGACACCTTGATGTAGACCGCGCCTGCATCATCATCACCGTGCCGCATGACGACCAAGGACACACCCCGGCGGTCACACTGACGAAGATAAGCCTGAACCCAGATGCTAGCCTTGAGGCGCATATGTCGAAAAACCTGCCAGTCGAACTTGCGGTCGGCGAAGACTAGATCAGGCCTGAAGTTTTGCAACGAGCTTGGCGCTAATGCGGCCATCGGTCGGCAAAGCCATCTTGCCCTGGCATCGGACAATTGCGGCGCGCGTCGAACCATCAAGTCGCCCATTCTTCTCTGGCTTTCCGCATCCATGTTTAACCAGCAGATGCTGAACGACCCGAACAAGTCTCGGGACTTCGGCGCCAATACGCTGGCGATCAGAGGCCACCTCAACTGCAGCGCCCAGCAAGAGGGATTGTAGCAGCTGATCCGAAGGATCCGCAGTCAATGGCAACTTGTTGTCGGTCTCAAAGGCCAGAATCGCAGCCCGAGTAACAACATCAAGACGCCCATCGGCGCGCCTTGGAAAGTAACCCTTATTGCCCAACTCTCGCTGAATTGCCTGAACAAGCTTCCGACCAGGAATTGCACGCCCAACGGATGAAGTGATTTTAGCGCTCGTGGACGGCGTCTCACTGCGTTGAGGTCCACCCTGCAAAAAGACGACATTCACGATGACAGCAGCTGAAAGAAACACGCAGCTTGCCGCGACGATTCGCAATCCTATTGACTTCATGACTTTCCCGCCGCGATTGTCCATTGTGTCCCAGGTATTCGCCCCTCATTGTGCGCTGCAGGGATTAAACGGATGTTAACCTTGGGCGAAAATGGCACCGTGGCAGGATCTGATTGATCTATACCGACGTAAGGGTCGATGTCGCCATTGGGGCCGGGTGCGTCCACGCGGGCAGAGTTCATGGCGCTCCAGATTTCCAGCATCCACCTTCCGAGGTTCGCAATCGAATGACTATTGAGACAATCATCTCTGACTTTGAATTCCTTGACGATTGGGAGGACAAGTATCGATATGTCATCGAACTCGGTCGTGAAATGGAGAAATTGCAACCGGAAGAACGCACTGAAGCCGCGCGCGTACGCGGTTGCGCCAGCCAGGTTTGGCTCGTGCCATCAGAGCAACCGGCGGAGGGAGACGGCGGCGTAAGGCTCAGTTTTCGCGGCGAGAGTGATGCACTTATTGTGCAAGGGCTCATCGCCATCTTGCTCAAGATCTACAACGGCAAGACAACCAGCGAGATTCTTGGTGCCGATGCACTAGCCACGTTCCACCAACTTGGTTTGTCGGAACATCTCACGCCGCAACGATCCAACGGCTTGAAGTCAATGATCGAGCGAATTCGCCACGAAGCGGCCGCGAAAGCGGAGAATTGAGACCAGCCAAAAGCCCAAGAAAGCCTTCATTCTTGACCGGGGGCATCTTCATATGAGGGGCTAAGAACGGGTCGATAATCGTGGTCTCCCCAATGCCGCTTCGTTGGCACAGCATCAAAGCGACGCGACCGATCCTGAAGCAAGCCATAGTGCCGCGCGAGCTGCCGCAAAGCCAACTGAAGGATTACCTTGCCGGATCTCTTAGGCCATCCTGAAGCGACTTCCACATCGGACAGTTTTTTGTCGAGGCAACAGATATCGACAATAAGTCCGGAGTAGTCGCAACCAACCGCTTCGAGTGCGCGCCGTACGCGCTCACGCGCATCAAGAACGCTCTGACGGAACTCAACCAAACAATCACCGCCAACAGCAGAACGCCCGCCCTCAGGTACAGGTTGATAGTTGGTGGTGACGCGTGGTGCCATCTGTCCCAACCAAAAATCTCGTCGAATGCGATCCCCAGCCTGGAACTCGATATCAGATATCATTTGACTGCCATCCTTTTGGCGTCGCTCTCGCAGCCAATCCAAAGCACTCTTCTCACTTCTGGAAGCAACCATTAAATGCCCTCCCTGGTCAGCCGCAGAACAGCGACCGACTTTTCGAGAAGCTCAATCATCTGATCAAAGGCTGGGTTTTCCCTTCGCTCCTCGATGATCTCGCAAGCATGAGCAACGGTTGTTCGATCTCGTCCAAAATGATGGCCAACTTCTGTAAGCGTCAGCCCGCAGCTGACGTGGGCCAAATACATTGTTATCTGCCGGGCAAAGGCAACGTTGGCGTTACCTCGCTTCGGCGCGGTGAGAAGAGTCGTGTCCACCTCATAGATCGACGCGACGACCCGTGACAGGAACCCATGAACAATTGAGGCAGCTTGCTGCCTGTGTTGGTGAACCTTGGGAACAACAGCGGAGCGATTCTCACTTCGGGAGCACCGCGTCTGATCGGGCAATGGTTGCATCAGCACCTCCTCTCTAGTTACGGTTGGTCTTAGTAAAATTTAATATGCATACTGATTAATTTATCTCGAATTGTCCGGACGAGATGCTCCAGCCTAGCTTCACGATTAGGTGTGGGGAAACGAAGCGAATTTAGTTAACCGCAGGAGCAGTGGGTGCTGCCGGACTTTGAACCAGCGCGATGCGGAATGGGAAAGCAGGAACTGATGCTTTGGGTGGACCCTCGGCATCAAGCTAGTCATCACGGCTGAGGTCACTGCCGTCTGCAGACAAGCTGAGGGGACGAAGAGGCCTGATCGACTAAACGGCTCATTGGCCGGCTGGGCCCTGCTTCAAGCAGGCCTCTCCGCTGAGCCGACACACCAATGAGCCCAATGTGTTTGTTATTGTCTGGATTTTTCAGCGGGCGAACTAACGCTCCCGGCGCGTTCCGAGCCCCATCTTCTTCGCAAGTTCAGAACGGGCCCGCGCATAGTTCGGCGCCACCATTGGATAGTCCGGTGGAAGATCCCACTTCTCGCGATACTCTTCAGGAGACAGGTTATAATGCGTCCGCAGATGCCGCTTCAGGGATTTGAACTTTTTCCCATCTTCCAGGCAGATAATGTAATCCGGCATGACGGATCGGTTCTTCTTCACCGCTGGCGCACGCTCTTCGCGTTGTGAATTCGGCATTTCTCCAGAAGCCTTCGCGAGCGCTTGATGGACTTCGCCGATGAGACCTGCAACATCCTTCACCTCGACGGCATTATTGCCAACGTAGGCTTCAACAATTCGGGTCGTCTGTTCAAGCAGACTGGATTT
Source organism: Hyphomicrobiaceae bacterium (assembly GCA_965247245.1). GTDB lineage: Bacteria > Pseudomonadota > Alphaproteobacteria > Rhizobiales > Hyphomicrobiaceae > Tectiglobus. Next base: position 2,445,113 of record CBDFGV010000003.1, read on the forward strand.
AGCAGGTTCTTCAACCATCAACGCCTCCACCTATCTCACAGGATGCAAGTTTCCATCGTAACGCATGCAAAAGTATACATAAGCCCACTTCAGGCGAATACTTCCTCAAAGCTAAATACAGAAAAAATGTAATAAATCTAGATTAAACAAAAAGTCTTTGAATTCGCATATGAGCAAGATCGACTGCCTCTGTCAACAATAGTAACCAGTATATAGATGATACTAAAGACTTGGTCTCACGCACCGAGTGCACGCCTGATAGTTAAACATACTCAAATCAGCATCGATTTCTCATCTATGAGAAAGTAAAAGTGCCGCACCGCACACACCACCTCGGCCTTTTGATGGTCCCTCGATCGCCAGAACGAGTTGTCCAAGATTTGCCCGAGCCAATCTTGACAGGCGTTCAAGTCAGCAGATTAAATGACTTTCGACGGATAGCCTAAACTCGCGACAACTCAACCAGCCACTGACACGCTCTCGTTCGGCGCGAATGGATCGACATCGGCCTGACGAACGCGGTGCTCAACTTGATCGTAAGTCCGGCAACCCTCGAATACTTCTGCCATGGCGATCCTAACCAGGATAGCAACACGTAATGGAACAGTCGTTTTAGGACCAGATTGTAGATGCCCATTGGAAATTAGGGACATCTGAAGAAGCATCGGATCAGGAGTTCGCGTGTCTCTGTTCTTCATTGTGGCATTACCTTTCCTAGGTGCCCTTCTTCCAGGATTAATGAACGCCGCTGGGCGCTCTGCATGTGCCGGGATCACGTTTTCCGTAAGCCTTGTCGCTTTCATTGGCCTGCTCACCAATCTGCCGGCGGTGCTCGCAGGCCAGGTGATCACCGCGCGGGTCGACTGGATGCCGGCGCTCGGCCTCAATTTCACGCTAATGCTCGACGGGCTCGGCTTCTTCTTTGCCTTTTTAATCCTCGGCATTGGACTGCTGATCATCGCCTATGCGCGCCAGTACCTCAGCCGCCAAGACCACATGGGCGAGTTCTTCACCTATCTGCTGCTCTTCCAGGGCGCGATGGTGGGGATCGTCCTCAGCGATAACATCCTGCTGCTGCTGGTTTTCTGGGAGCTCACGTCGCTCTCATCATTCCTACTGATCGGGTACTGGAAACATCTTCCGGAAGGGCGCCAGGGTGCCCGGATGGCGCTGGCTGTTACCGGCATGGGCGGCCTCGCCATGATTGCCGGCATGCTGATACTCGGCCAGATTGCCGGCAGTTATGACCTCAGCGTCATCCTCAAGAACCGCGATCTCATTCAGGCCAGCCCACTCTACGTGCCAGCCCTTATCCTGATCTTGCTCGGCTGCTTCACGAAGTCAGCCCAGTTCCCGTTCCACTTCTGGCTACCACACGCGATGGCAGCGCCAACGCCGGTCTCGGCCTACCTGCACTCTGCAACAATGGTCAAGGCCGGCATCTTTCTGATGGCCCGGATGTGGCCGGCTCTCGCCGGAACGCCGGAATGGTTCGTGATTGTAACCACAGCTGGCCTTGTAACCATGGTGCTTGGCGCTGTTATTGCGCTCTACAAACATGACCTCAAGGCGTTGCTGGCATTCTCGACAGTCAGCCATCTTGGCCTGATCACAATGCTACTCGGTACCGGCACGGCCTTCGGCGCGATGGCCGCGGTATTTCACATCCTCAACCATGCAACGTTCAAGGCTGCCCTCTTCATGTCCGCCGGGATCATCGATCACGAGGCACATACCCGCGATATACGTCGCCTGGGCGGCCTGCGCACCTTGATGCCGGTCACCTTCGTCATTGCAACACTCGCGGCGTTGTCGATGGCCGGTATTCCATTTCTCAATGGCTTCCTGTCAAAGGAAATGATGCTGGAGGAAGCCAACCGCACGGTGCTGTTCGGTTCTGTGTGGTTTGTGCCGGTGCTGGCAACAATCGGCTCGTTGTTCTCAGCCGCCTATTGTTTTCGCCTTATCGGGCACGTCTTTCTAGGTCCGGTGCGCGACGACTACCCGGCCAAGCCGCATGATCCTGGCTCAGGCATGTGGTTACCGCCAGCAATTCTCGTTGTTCTGGTGGTCCTGATCGGTGTGTTGCCTGGCTTGGCTGAGCCCTACGTGAAACTGGTCACGGCTGCAGTGCTAGGCGGAGAGGCAGACGTCCCAAAGGCATACTTCAAGCTCTGGCACGGATTGGTCCCGGCGCTTTACATGTCCATTATTGCCCTCGTCGGCGGACTACTGTTGATGCTGGTGGCATTCAAACCGACGCTTCAACTCTGGGAAACGACACCACGGCCAGAGGCCAAAGTCATATTTGAGGCCATCGTCGAAGCAGCCGCACGGCTCGCACAGCTCCTCATTCTACCACTCCACAACGGCGCATTCACACGGTATGCAGCCATAGGGTCGATAGCCATTGTCGGTGCCGGCTATCATGCTTGGAGTACGGGAACCATTGTTCCGCCGACACGCGAAATGCAGCCCGCGGATCCGTTCGTCGTTGCAGGTTGGCTGATGCTGGTGGCCGCCACCGCCGGACTGGTATTGATGCATCGCAACCGGTTCTTAGCGTTGATGCTGATCGGCATCGTAGGTCTCATGGTATCGATCGGCTTTGTCTTCTTCAGCGCACCAGACCTCGCCATGACCCAGTTCACCGTCGAGGTGGTGACAATTATCCTGCTGCTGCTAGCGCTCAACTTTCTGCCCAACACCACCCCGGCGGAAAGTTCAGTGCTCCGGCGTGTGCGCGATGCCGGTGTAGCGGGTGTCGGTGGACTGGCAGCCTTCGTCTTGGCCTATCACTACCTGCTACGCGATGCCGTCAGCACGCCGATATCGGAATTCCATCTGGCCAACTCCTACAAGGGCGGCGGCGGAACCAACGTCGTCAACGTGATCCTGGTCGACTTCCGCGGCTTTGATACCTACGGCGAGATAATCGTGCTCGGTATTGCGGCATTGCTGATCTACGCACTCACGGAGACACTGTTGGGTGGCCCGGTTCGGGCGCGCTTGCTGAACCGAAAACCTGATCAGCCACGGGCCGGCGACATGCATCCGATGATGATGGTCGTACTCACACGCGTGATCATGCCAGTGGTACTGATGGTCGGCTTCTACATCTTCCTGCGCGGCCACAATCAGCCCGGCGGCGGCTTTATCGCCGGTCTCATCGTTTCGATTGCCGTTGTGATGCAGTACATGGCCAGCGGCTTTTCCTGGGCGTCGGACCGCCTGCGGTATCCGTACCATGGTGTCATTGGCGCCGGAGTTCTGGTCGCCGGGCTGACCGGTATCGGTGCCTGGTTCAACAATAAAGAATTCCTGACCTCTGCATTTACATACGTGCGCATTCCGCCGTTCCAGAAGTTCGAACTGGCAACAGCAGCACTGTTCGACCTCGGCGTATTCCTGGCTGTTGTTGGTGCGGTGATGCTATCGCTTGAGAGCTTCTCACGGCTTGCGCGTCGCGCTCACATGCCTGAATCCGAGCACCCGATGGATATCGACCCGTCCCGAGATGATCCACCGCCCGATGCGGCTGGCACAGCAAAGGAGGGCGTGTGATATGGAGTTCCTTGTCGCTTCGGCCATTGGCGCTCTGACCGCCGGCGGACTTTATCTGGTACTGCGCCTGCGCACCTTCCCTGTGATCCTGGGCATGTCGCTGCTCACCTACGCGGTCAACGTGTTCTTGTTTGCGTCGGGCCGTCTCACCATCGGTGCATCACCAATCCTGCAAGATGGCGTTACGACCTATACAGACCCGCTACCACAGGCCTTGGTGCTAACCGCCATCGTGATCTCGTTCGGGATGACAGCCGTGATCGTGATGATTGCCTTGGGCGCCTATCTCGGATCAAACGACGATCATGTGGATGACCAGCCCGACGACTCGGCCGATCGGTCGGAGGGCAGCCGATGACGCATTGGATCATCACCCCGATCGTGCTGCCGGCACTGCTGGCGCCTTTCATTGTCTTGGCAGCCCGCTATCACATAGGCATACAGCGTGTCTTCTCCGTTGTCGGTGTGCTGGCACTCATCGTTGTCGCCTTGGGCCTCGCCTGGCAGGCCTCCGACGGCACAATTATGCTCTACAAGCTTGGGGCGTGGGCAGCGCCGTTCGGCATTGTGCTGGTTGGCGATCGTCTCTCGACGATGATGGTTTTGCTGACAGCGGTGCTCGCGCTTTGTGTGCTGCTCTACGCCATCGGTTCCGGCTGGGATAATCGCGGGCGGCACTTCCACGCCCTCTTCCAGTTCCAACTGATGGGCATCATGGGGGCATTCCTCACCGGTGACCTCTTCAACCTGTTCGTCTTCTTCGAAGTTTTGCTGATCGCCTCGTACGGCCTGATGATCCACGCCGGCGGCAATGCGCGGCTACGGGCTGGCGTGCAGTACGTACTCTTCAACCTGATCGGTTCGACGCTGTTTCTCTTTGCCCTCGGGTCGATCTATGCGGAAACCGGCACGCTCAACATGGCGGACCTTGCCCAGCGCGTGACCTTGATTAGCGCCGATCAGACAGTCGGCATTCGGGTCGCAGCGGTGCTGCTGTTGTTGGTCTTTGCGATCAAGGCCGCGACCGTGCCACTGCATTTCTGGTTGCCTTCGAGCTACGCCGAAGCGCCAGGACCGGTTGCCGCTCTCTTTGCTATCATGACCAAGGTCGGCGCTTATGCCATCATCCGGGTCTACACCATGATTTTCCCACCGGAACTGGAAGTCACGTCCGGCTTACAGGATGTGTGGCTGTTGCCAGCGGCACTGCTATCGCTCGCGATCGGAATGATCGGCGTGCTGGCCGCGAAGAAGCTCGACCGTTTGGTCGCTTTCTCGGTGATTGGGTCGATGGGCATGGTCATGGTGTCGATCTCGTTGTTCAGCCCGGAAGGCATCGCGGCCGCACTCTACTATATCGTGCATTCGACCTTGGCCGCCGGAGCACTCTTCCTGATCTGCGATCTGGTGCGCACTGGGCGCTCCAACGTCGACCTCTCGCCCCAGTCGCCGATGGCGGGCACCGCTTGCACGGCGGCCCTATTCTTTGCTGGTGCTATCGCCATGGCAGGCCTGCCGCCGCTCTCGGGCTTCCTTGGCAAACTGCTCGTCCTGGACGCCTCCTTCAACACCAAACTCGGCGTTTGGATCTGGGTGATCGTACTCGGCTCCAGCCTGGTCAGCATCGTCGGCTTTGCACGTGCGGGCAGCGTCCTGTTCTGGAAGGCCCACAGCATACTGCCGGAGGACAACGCGCCAAAGGTCGAGCAGCCGGCGATCATGTCCTACATAGCCGTCGGAGTATTGCTCGCACTGCTGGCTGCTCATACGGTCTTTGGCGGCGTGGTTCACGGTTATACCAAAACGATGGCGACTCAGCTGTTCGCACCAACATCTTATATCTCGACCGTCATCAATACGCCGGGCAAGCTCAGCAAGCCAAAGAAGGAGAATTGATATGATGCGCGCATTCCGCTGGCTGCTCCCGCATCCTTTTCTCACGGTCGTGCTGGCGATCGTCTGGACGATGCTGCAAAACCAAGTCTCGGCCGGTATGGTCGTCTTTGGCATTATTCTCGGAATCATTATCCCGTGGGGCACCGCCGTATGGTGGCCGGACACCCCAAAGGCATTTCGATGGGGCAAGATGATCCCATATTCCATCTTGGTGATTTGGGACATCATCATCGCCAATATCGAAGTCGCCTGGATCGTCCTGACAGTTCCAAATTCCAAGTTGAAGCCCGCATGGATCGTTGTCCCGCTGGAATTGCGTCAACCCGAAGCCATTACAATCCTTGCCGGCACCATCACCCTGACACCCGGAACGGTCTCGGCAGATCTTTCTGATGAGGGACATAGCCTGCTCGTGCATGTCCTCCACACAGACGATCCAGATGGCGTTCGCAACGATATCAAGAACCGTTACGAGAGCCGATTGAAGGAGATCTTCAAATCATGACCGCTGCAGACTTCCTCAATATCGCGCTGATCATCACGTTCGTTGTACTGGCACTTGGTCAGATCCTGGCCATGGTCAGGGTAGTGATCGGCCCGACGTCGGCTGATCGCATCCTCGCCCTTGATACGATGGTAATCAACGCACTTGGCCTCGTCGTCGTCCTTGGCATCTACCAGGGCGTCCAGATCTACTTTGAAGTTTCGCTCCTGATTGCGATGTTGGGCTTCGTGTCGACGGTCGCGCTGGCACGCTTCCTTTTGCGGGGAGACATTATCGAATGACCGCCGCCACAATCGGACTCTACGCAACCGCAGTATGTCTTTTGATTGGCTCGGGCTTCGCGCTTGTCGGCGTCATTGGATTGCTCAAGTTCAATGACCCGATGGCCCGCCTGCATGCCCCAACAAAAGTCGGCACCGTTGGCATTGGCATGCTGCTGCTTGCTTCGGTCATTCACTCATTCGCAACTGGCGTAACGTCATTCCATGAACTGTTGATCATGGCATTTCTGTTCGTCACCGCACCAATCTCCGCGAACTTCATCGCCAAAGTGAACATTCACCGCCGGACGTGTGAGACACCACCGTCTCCACCAGAAGACGAGACCTGGTCGACATTGGATACGCCCAAAGAGGACCAGCAAATTAAGAGCTAAAACCCGACCCCGGCCAACCGCCGCGCAGGACCTTTGGCACGGCTGACAACCGGATCGTGAATTGCAATAATCCCGATCAGCACCGATATAAGCTCAACGCAAGTCCGACACTCTGAATCTAAGGACGTAACAATGGCCGACACTGCAACCCGCCCCAAAGTCGAAAAAACCGATGCCGAATGGCGCGAACAGCTGACCCAGGATCAGTACTATGTTGCGCGCAAGCACGGTACAGAGCGTGCCTTCACGAGCCCACTCAACAATGAGAAACGCGAGGGTATGTTCAAGTGCGTCGCCTGCGGAGAGCCATTGTTCAAGTCGGATGACAAGTTTGACTCCGGCACCGGTTGGCCAAGCTACACACGACCGGTCGATACTGCTGCAGTGTCAGAACACGAAGATCGCTCATTCTTCATGCGCCGAACTGAAGTCCGCTGCGCGAGCTGTGAGTCGCATCTTGGTCACGTCTTCCCAGATGGCCCAGCGCCGACCGGGTTGCGGTACTGCATCAACGGTGTCGTGCTTGATTTCGAACCGAAAGATCAGTGATAGAGCAATACTGGGCGCCTACTTCAGGCATCTATTAAAAGTGTTTCGCGGCCGGCTCTCAGAGCCGGCCGTTTTTGCGCAGACGAGCGAGAAGCCTTGATTCAAGACTTTGGTCACTGCCGTCCCGATCGGTGTTGCCCTTTCCGCCCTGGAGATCCCGCTGCAAAGCAATAATCCCCTCGGCAGCTTTCTTACCGGCTTCCACGCCAGGTTGCGAATACGCATTGACGTTCATGAAAGTGCCGAGAAAGCCAACCGTACGTTCGAACAAAGCCAACAGCCCGCCGATCGACTCTTCGTCGAACCGTTGCAGCGAAATAAGGAAATTGTGCCGCCCTTTTTCGCTCAACGCCGCGCGTGAGCCATGCAGAAACGCAAATAGATAATCGCTAACCAGCACACCGTCATCGATTTCGATGTCATCGTCGCTCGATGGCTCAAGCACGCTTTCGACGAACAGCGTAACGACGTCGCTTCGACCATCACGCAACTGCTGAAAGTATGAGTGTTGGTCAGTAGAGCCTTTGTTACCAAAAACGGTAAGGCCCTGATTGACTACATTACCTTCTCGGTCCAGCTCCTTACCGAGCGACTCCATAAAGAGTTGCTGCAAGTACATGGCGAGTTTGGCAAGCCGGTCCCGATAAGGAACGACGGCAAGCTGCCTGATTTCGTCCTGCAGACAGGTCTGGTGCAACGCTACTGCCAGTAAGCCTGCCGGATTGTCTCGAAGCGATTCAGTCCGCGTGAGCTGATCCATCTTGGCGGCACCGCGCAGAAACGCGTCGATATCAGCACCAGCCAGGGCGAGTGGCAGTATTCCGGCAGATGAGGTGATCGAGGTTCGCCCGCCGACAAAGTCCCAGATCGGAAAGTGATAGAGAAAGCCACGCTGTTCTGACATCTGATGCAGCTTGCTGCCTGGCATCGAGATGCCGATGGAATGTTGCGCAACTTTCAAACCGGCCCGTTCGAAGCGCGCGGCGAGCATTGCATAGCCATTCTGCGTTTCGCGAGTCGAGCCGGACTTCGAAATCATGATAACGAGCGTGCTCACCAGTCGGTCGCCAATCGCATCCAGCATGCCAGTAGCGCCGTCAGGATCCGTGTTATCAAGAAAGTGAAGTCTGAGTGCCTCTCTGTTCCGTTCCAACCCCAATGCTTGGGAAACGAACGCGGCACCAAGCGATGAGCCACCGATGCCGACCACGACGGCATCCGTCCACTTACGTCCGCCTTGCGCATTGCGATCCGACAAAATCGACTTTGCGGCAGCGATGATATCAGCCTTGGCGACACTGATATCATCTCCAACTCCGGTGGGTGCCAGCTCTGGCGAACGCAACCAGTAATGTCCGACTTGCCGATCTTCGTCAGTGTTGACCTTGTCGCCGCGCTCTATGCTCTGCTGTTCCTGGACAGCACGTGCGAACATCTCTTCGTTATCGGAAGTGTGGACCGCATCAACCGCCAAAACACCGAATGCTAACTCCAGGTCGCCTTGCACCCAGTTCAGCGCATCCAAATTCCGCTGAGATGTCATTCCGCCTGCCCTCCGAAATCATGGACCCAATCGCACTACGGCCATACGCGATTAGTACTAGGTGGGGCGGGCCTTCGAAATCAAGCAAGCTCTATCGCCGTGATAAATCACTAACAGGTTTGCAGAGGCGAAAATCAGTTTGATGCGGAGAGCCAGATACTGGCCTGGGCTCTCCGCTATGTCGTCGGTATACGCGATCATTTAACCGTGATTGTGATCACGTCTGAAACGACCGGTGGGTTGTGCGGAATGTGATTCTGGTCGCCCAGAACCAACTGCAGCGTATGCTTGCCGGGCTTGAGGTCGAGCGTCGCTTCAGTCTGGCCCTTGCCATAGTGCTTGTGATTGTCATCAGCCGGGATATTGGCTTCAAACTCATCTTTACCATCAGGACCTTTGCCCAGTTCGGGCCGGTTGATAAACAGATGGTGATGGCCTGTACCTTCCTTTTCAATGCCAGCAGGCGCCACACCCATGCCGCTCAGGCCGAAAATCACTTTCACTGGCCCGGAAACAGTCGCTCCATCCTTGAGATTGACGAAATAGACCTTCGCACCCGGCGTGGACGGCGTATCGCCGGCGATCCCAGCCGTAGCGAAAGCACTTGCACCGATAAGTGCGGCTGCGAGCACGGTTGTCCGAAAGATTGTCATTGCAAGATCCTCCTTGGTGTCTAGTTTTGTTATAAACCTGCAGCGTATAGACACCTGGGCGACGGCATTTATTCGGATGGGACTGAAAAAAAATTCGCGAGCCGTTGTTTCGGAAGGCCTGACGGAGTTGTTCCCCCGGCTTTGGCGGTATTGCCTGGTCTTAAGCGGCAGCCGCGATACCGCCGATGATCTGGCACAAACCGTCTGCATCAGGGCATTGGAGAAGTCAGATCTCTTTCTCGATGATGGCCGGTTCGATCGCTGGATCTTCAGGATGACCCAACGGATCTGGCTGAACGAGCTCAGATCGAACGCAATTCGCCGCGGCGGCGGCCTTGTTCCTGTCGAAGAGCTAGAGTTATCGGCAAATTCTCCTGATCCAGAAGCGAATATTCTGACGAGTGAAGTGTTAAGAGAGGTAATGGCGTTACCCGAAGCGCAGAGATCGACCGTACTACTTGTCTATGTCGAAGGTTATTCGTACCGAGAGGCTGGAAATATTCTGGACATACCAATTGGCACCATCATGAGCCGTCTGGCAGGAGCCCGCAGCAAACTGGCCGCTAAGTTTGAGATGAAAAAGAGCAAGCTAGCATGACGACCAAACGCCATTTCACTGATGAAGAATTGACTTGCTATCTGGACGGGGAAGCCACGCTCGATCTGCAGCAAGAGGTTGAACAGGCCGCGGCAAACGACCAGAGCCTGGCAGAACGCCTACGCGCGCTTTCGTTAGAGACCGACAATATCAAAACCGCCTTTGACGAACTTGCGGCAACGGCACCTGAACCGCCAACTGTCTTGCTGCAGGAGAACCGCAATTCATCGCTGTCTAGAGTCAGGTTCAACACGTACCAGGCAGCCTCTATTGCCTGTCTCGTCTTTGCTGTCGGCATCATGTTGGGTCGCATCATCAGTCTTCCCAATCAACCAGCCTGGCAGGACTACGCAGCTAAGTACCATGCACTTTATGTGAATGAGACTTTGGCTCGCGTTCCCAACAACAGCAAAGACCTGGACGGCGCATTGGCACGTGCGGAAAAGGCCTTGCAGCACAAGTTCAACAAGAAGGCACTGTCCAGCGTTGCCGGTCTCGACCTCAAGCGGTCGCAGATCCTCGGGTTTGAGGGACGGCCCCTTATCCAACTTGCATTCTTATCGAAAACCGGCGCTCCGGTTGCGTTATGCATCATTAAGAAGGCGGGCGGCACCAAGAACCCGCCGATCCTCAGCAAGATGGAAGGCCTGGCAGCGGCGAGTTGGAGCAAAGAAGGCTACGAGTACCTCTTGATTGGTGGCCGTGACGAGGCTCTCATCAAAGATGCAGCCGCTGCCTTCCACAAGACACTATAGCACGCCATAACGACTGCCCATTTGACCAACTTTGAACTGCAGCAGATCCGCCTCGTGAATGCTTGATGGCGGCCCTATATGTCAGAAGATTGCAAGAACACCTAAGGCTCTGAACATGACAACATCGCCTCAACCGCCAGTCGCACGCAAGGAAGCTGTTCACGCCACTTGGCACGACTTGCAACTGACAGATAACTATCACTGGTTGCGCGCCGAAAACTGGCAAGAAGTCATGCGCAATCCAGAAACTCTTCCGCAAGACATTCGTGACCACCTCGAAGCGGAGAACACCTATACGAAAGCCATGCTGGCCGACACAGAAGGCCTGCAGGACAGCCTGTTCGAGGAAATGAAGGCACGCATCAAAGAAGACGATAGCTCTGTCCCATCACCGGATGGTCCTTGGTCCTACTACACAAGCTTTGTAACTGGCGGCCAATACCCCTTGCTTTGCCGCAAGCCGCGCGACGGCGGCGGCGAGGTCGTCTTTCTTGACGGCAACAAGGAAGCCGAAGGCCAAGCCTACTGGCAACTCGGCGGCGCCGACCATAGCCCTGACCATAAGTTACTCGTTTACGGAACTGACACCAATGGATCCGAATACTACACGCTAAAAGTCCGAAATCTGGAGACCGGCGAAGAACTCCCAGATGAAATTCCGAGTTCCTCTGGCGGTGCCGTCTGGGCCAGAGATAGCCAGACCTTCTACTACATGCGCCTCGACGACAATCACAGGCCACTCCAGGTCTACCGTCACACACTCGGTACACCCGTTGATGACGACGAGCTGATCTATGAAGAAAAGGACACCGGCTTCTATGCTCATCTCGGCGAAACGCAATCCGGTGACTTCATTCTGATCGACGTCAGCGATCATGAATCAAGCGAATGCTATCTGCTCGACGCGCATGACCCGAAGGCCCGACCTCAACTCGTCGCCCCTCGCAAGGAGCGTCGTGAGTATTCTGTCGAACACCATGGTGATCAGCTCTACATTCTCACCAATGCCGATGGCGCCGAAGACTTCAAAGTGTGCACAGCGCCGGTTAGCCAACCTTCCGAAGAAAACTGGAAGGAACTCATCCCCCATGCTCCGGGCACACTCGTCTTGAGCATGGTGATGCTAAAGCACCATATGGTCCGCCTTGAGCGGTCACAATCTCTTCCCCGCATTGTTATTCGAAGATTGTCCGACAATGCGGAGCATGAAATCTCGTTTGAAGAATCCGCCTACGGCCTCGGCATGTCCGCAGGCTATGAATTCGACACATCAACGATCCGCTTTACCTACTCATCCATGACAACGCCTTCGCAGGAGTTCGACTACGATTTGGAGAGTCGCGAGCGAACCCTATTGAAGACGCAGGAGGTTCCAAGCGGCCACGAACCTGCCGACTACAAAACAGACAGATTGTTCGCCAAGGCAAGAGACGGTGCAAGTGTTCCTGTCACCGTGCTCTACCACAAGGACACACCAATTGATGGATCCGCCCCGCTGCTGCTCTATGGCTATGGCAGCTATGGCATCGCCATGCCGGCCAGCTTTTCGACAACACGTCTGAGCCTTGTGAATCGTGGATTCGTATTTGCCATTGCCCATGTTCGCGGCGGCAAGGAGATGGGCTATCGCTGGTACACCGATGGCAAGCGAGACAAGAAAACCAACACGTTCACCGACTTTATTGATTGCGCCGATCATTTGATAGCCAACAAGTTCACATCTGCTGGTCAGATCGTGGCGAGTGGTGGATCAGCCGGCGGCCTTCTAATGGGAGCGGTGGCCAACATGGCACCGGAAAAATTCCTCGGTATCATTGCCAACGTCCCATTTGTCGATGTGCTCAATACGATCCTGGATGCCGAACTCCCGTTGACTCCGATGGAATGGCCTGAGTGGGGTAACCCCATTACATCAATCGACGACTTCAAGAATATCCAGTCCTACTCGCCCTACGACAACGTCTCAGCCCAGAGCTACCCTCATTTGCTTGCGCTCGCCGGTCTCACGGACCCCCGTGTAACATACTGGGAACCGGCAAAGTGGGTCGCCAAACTTCGGGAATTCGATACTTCGGATAATCTAACCCTGCTCAAGACCAATATGGACGCAGGACACGGCGGAGCATCCGGTCGTTTCGAGGCGCTAAAAGAAGTGGCAATGGAGTATGCGTTTGCGCTTAAAATAGCTGGCCGCCTCAATAAGTAACGCGGTGACAACCAGTTGACGTGGTCCGAGCTCGATAACTTTACCAAGTTCGTTAAGCTTGCTTGGTGAATGGATTAACCGACGTTGTGTTGCATCAGATATTCGCTTAAAATCTGAGAAAAGACAGCACAATACGCGGTAATTAAAGAAAAAAGGCCACTTCAATGACCAGAATAAGTGCATGTTTCACGCGCATACTTCTTGGCACCCTTGCGGTCGTCTTGATGAACGCCCAAGCCGTCGCTCAGGAGAGTTTCAAAGGCGTTATTGTTGCCAAACAGGTCGGCAAAGTCTCAAGCCAGCTGACTGGCGAGCGCTCAGTCCGTGTCCAGGAACTTAATGTTCGTGTTGGCGATCGCGTCAAAAAGGGCGATCTGATCGCCAAACTCAGCACGGAACAGCTGGAAGCTGATCGCAAAGTTGCAGACGCCTCACACGAAGAAGCCAAAGCTCTCGTTGCTGTTGCAGAATCACGCGTGAAGGGCGCTCAACTTGTGCTTGGTCGGCAGGAGCGCCTGCGCAAGTCGACATCATTCCAGAGATCTGCATTCGAAGACGCAGAAGTCGCACTGCAGACAGCTGAGGCAAGTCTGCAAAGCGCACGTGGCGTGGCCGCCCGGCGCAAGGCTGAAGTCGACCGCATTGCTTTGGAAATTCGGCTCGCAGACATCATCGCACCCTACGACGGTATCGTCACGAACATCAGCGCCAATGTCGGTGCCGCCGTAACCCAACGCAATCCGGACCTCGTCCAACTGCTTGATCTCAGTCGCGTCGAAATTGAAGTTCCTGTCCCACAGTCAAAACTAGCTCTGTTTTCGGCAGGCAAGACGGTGCAGTTTAGTTCTGACAACGGCGCCAAGGGTGAAGCCAAAGTCCGGGCAATCATGTCTGTACTCGCCAAGAACAAGCGTGACCGCGTCGTCCGCCTGACACTTGCCGAACCAGGAAAGCTGGGTGACATCCATGATCAGGAAGCCGTCACCATAACCGTCGGCAAGTAAACCACATCGCGGCCAATGGGCTTTTTGTAAGGGTGGCCACAGCTGCCTAAAACACAGCGCCCCTGGCCGCGACCGGCCAAACAGTTTCAACCCGCGCATTGGCCGAGTGCATGCCACGCACACCCACATACCAGTCGTGTAGATTGACAGTCGGATCGCAGTGACCCGGCACGAGAAGCAACTTGTCACCCACAGTCGCTGCGGAACCGGATTGCCCAAGATCAATCGCGCCATGCTCATCGGACGGTCGGCTGTACGTGGCGCCCTCTATGTCCCAAACGTCCGGGAACCCTGAATCATTACCGAGCGCCTTGTGACCAGCGTCAACAACCAGCTTATTCGGTTCAGGTTGGCTCATCGCGGTTACCATGACAAACAGAGCATGCTGAAACTGCGAAATCGGGCGCCCATTGGCAGCTCTGTTCTTGGCATAGTCGGCATCCATGAAGATGTATGAACCGGCCTGCAGCTCATTCCAGATGCCAGACCCGGCTTCAATCTCAAAGGTGCCCGTGCCCGCACCGCCGACAATCTCGCAGTCAATTCCTGCTTCAGAAAGTTTCTCGATTGTCGCCTTGGTAATCTCAGCAGAGCCGCCGATGGCAGCTTCCCGCTCCTGCTGGGAGCGCTTGTGCTGCGCTGATCCATGGTAGGCCTGCAAGCCACGGAACCGAACCCCATCGGTTGCTTCCACCCCTTGCGCCAGTGCCAAGGCCGCCTCTGGCGAAGTCACGCCGCATCGCCCGGCCCCCACGTCGATTTCAACAAGCACTCCGATTTCTGTGCCGGCCCGTACGGCTGCCGCGCTGATGTCAGCTAGGTTTTGCGCATCATCCACACACACACCAACCTTTGCATGCCGTGCCAACCCAGCTAGTCGATCAAGTTTGCGCCGTCCCCAAACCTCATTGGTAACCAAGACGTCTTCGATACCTGCCTCGACAAGGACTTCCGCCTCACTCACTTTCTGGCAACACTGCCCGACTGCTCCGAGGTTCATCTGTTTGCGCGCGATGATCGGTGACTTATGCGTCTTCGCGTGTGGCCGCAGCCTGACACCGGCCTGTTTTGCAGCCGCAGCCATGGTCGCAAGGTTGGCCTCGAAGGCATCCAAATCGATCAGCAAGGCTGGTGTATCAATTTCCTCAAACGACATTCCGGGTTCTGCGGGCGGTCGTGGGGACATGTTTCAATTTCCTTCGTTACAAGACACGTAAGTCTATCATGCAATTCAGTGACGACCGTGCTCTCCGTTGTCACTGGCTCTCTAACCAGGCGCAAGGCGCTCGGCAGGTTTACCAGCCGTTGAACAACCTGCTCGGAGATAAAGAATTCCGTGCGAGTTCGGATCCTTCCGTAGCGATGCGCTCAACGGAAACGCACCATCCGAATCCGAACGAGACAACCTGGAGTTTAGCAATTCGTTCCGAATACAATCTCCAAATGATAGCAGCCCTGAAACTGCCTTTTCTCGGCCGACCACAAATTTTTTTGGTCTGTCGAGAATAATTCCAGCACGGCCTCGTTTTTCTAAATGAGGGGGGTGATGATGCGAATATTCTGGCCATCCCCGCTGCCGGGAAGTTCGCATCGTTCGAATGGAGCTGGACGTACTCTCGTCGCTGCTCAACCGAACCGGAACCTGCCCATCTATTGAGGCTCAAAATCCGCACTGGGCTTCAATTGTGGGCAGGTTCTGAACACTCTTAGAGTTTTAGAGTGTGTAAGTGAAAGCACACTGAATTGTTTTTTGGAATTGGTATTGGGTTCGCAGTTGGTATTGGTCATAATAGGCAGGATTTAATTTGAGTTCGAATTTTGCATTTTGCGGAGGTGGTCGTGCCGGTCGATGTCCGAGACCAGATGATCGGGCATTTGCCACGTCTAAGGCGCTTCGCTTTAGCCATCACCGGAGATGCAATTGACGCCGACGATCTCGTGCAAGAGACCTGTCTGAAGGCGCTCTCAAATTTAGATCAGTTTCAACCTGGCACACGTTTGGACAGTTGGCTTTTTCGTATCGCGAAAAATGCCTGGTTGGACAGAGTTAAGAAGGTGAGTTTTAGAACGGATCATGTCGACATCGATACTGCCCAGGATCTTCATGATCCCGCAGCGTTGCAAGTCGTCGAACACCGCGCAGCACTCCGCGATACGAGCCGGGCGATTGCGCAAATGCCAGAGGAACTATCAGACTTGCTCGTGCTGATCTGTATCGATGGTCGAACATATGAGGAAACTGCAAAAATGATGGATTTGCCAATAGGCACAGTGATGAGCCGATTGGCACGCGCGAGACGGTTACTTCATCAAACAGTATCAGCCAACCCGAGTGGCACCTCAGACAACAAAGAAGGCTAGCCCAATGACGAATTCGCCCACCGAAGAAGAACTCATGGCCTTTGTCGATGGTGAACTCGCACCAGCAGCAGCCGCAAGCCTCGGCCAAAGCATTGAACGCAGCCCCGAGCTACAACAGCGCCTTGCCATCTATAGCGAAACCCGCAACAGCCTGGAAAAACTCTATGTGGGTCATGCAGACGATGCGGTTCCACAGCGTTTAATCAACGTCATCTCGAACTACAAACCGGCTTCGAAAAAGAGTCTGTCTGAGACGATTGGAACGCACGTCAAAGGTTTCTTCGAAGGTCTATTGGGAAGCGCCGATGACTTCTCTTATCCACGATTAGCGACAGTTGCAGCATCAATTTTGGTGGCCGGAGTTCTGATAGGCCAGACGGTTACAGTTTTCCCTGGTGGTGGAGAAAAACTGCAGGTTGTCCAAATTGGTCCCGTGTTGAATGCCAGCCCTCTCAAGCTTGCACTTTCAACAACAGCAAGTGGTGAAACGATCGAGTGGCAGACCGGACATGATGAGAACCAACAGCTGTTCAAACCACTGCTAACTTTCCGAAGCAAAGACGCTGAGTATTGTCGTCAGTTTACACTGACGGCTTCAGATAAAACGGCCATCAGCGCCATTGCCTGCCTGGAGCAAGCCTCTGGTCATTGGCGCATTGTGAGCGCGGCGACACAACCCAACGGTGGCGTTGAAACGAGCGGCTATCAAACGGCATCAAGTGCACAGAGCCCGGAAACAACCGCAACATTGGCACGGCTCATGGAAGACATTCCACTTGAGAAAGACAAAGAGCGGCAGTTGATTCAAAACAAATGGGACGCGAAGTAAGGTCCGACTATCGAGACAGCCAAGGTTCCCAAAATCTTCAGGCCAAACGTCAACTCTGCGAAACTTGAATACAGTTTTCTTCCTGCCAGTATCGGAAGAATTGCAAGAAAAGCGCGAAGTGATGGCGTGAAACATTCTCCCATCGCGAATTTGGCAAGAGCGTCAGGTGTCGCAAAACACCAACTTTGAGTTCAAAAACGCTATCTCAAAGTCACACTCAACACCAACACGGTTCTTCAACGACGATACTCTCCCCCAATCGATAAGCCCTCAGGAAGGATTTCGCCGCAAATAGATTCCCGCGGCGCATGCGAAAGTCATTCGCTGTCTATTTATCTCTCGTCGTGCTGAGTAAATGCCGTCTTGCGCCACCCGGCGGTCTCGACACCAGCACTAGCTGCACTTGTAGCAGTCGACACACTGCCAGCACCTAGCGCCGCGTAACGATCACTCTGTCCCGCCGACGCTGCCACAACAGGTTGCTCACGACACACTGTAGGGGCTTGAATAAGTCCTGCACCGTAAATGGGATCTTTCCCATTCCGGCCAAGATCCGACGTCGGCAATTGGCGTAAGACAGCCAATCGATCGCTCCTCAGAAAACCGATGTACATCGCTGCCACAACAGCCGTCGCGAAGGGCACCGCGAATGACGTCCCCGACTGTAGCCCCTGTCTTTGCCCCGGCAGAGCTGTCCAGATATCGACGCCGGGGGCTGCCACATCAACAAACGCTCCACGGTTCGCATAGGCATAGGCCTTACTGTGTTTGTCGATCGCCGTTACTGCGATAACATTCTCGTATCCCGCAGGGTAGCTGGTTCCGCCAGCAGGACCACCATTGCCAGCGGCTGACACGAGGACAGCTCCTTGATCACTCAGTTGCCGCAACGCATGTTCGACAAGCTGATCCTTGGGACCCACTAGGCTAAGATTCACAATCTCAGCTCGCCACTTGCGTAGTATTCCCAACGCCTTCACAAGGCTCAGCGTATCAGATGTCAGCGCGCCATTCTTGGACCTGAAAAACGCATCGACATGAAAGAAGTTCGCATCTGGAACAAGCCCGGGTGTTTTGCTGTTGCGGCTCCCTGCCAGGATCGCCAGAACCCCCGTGCCATGGCGAGCAGCACCTCTTGACGACGGACTCGCATGCAATCGCTTCGTCTGAATACGCTGCCCGTTGAAGGTCGCATGGTCTCTATCGATCGCTGAATCGATGACGCCAATCCGCCGTCCAACTGCGCATCTGGTTAAATTGTCGTTCCATCGAATAGCTTGAGCGCCATAGCATTCAGAGGTCGCGCAATCCTGGCTGCCTTTGTTGGGTATCGACGTGCGCCAACCGCCTCGCGCCTGACCATTGGCAGGGTCATAGTGATGATAACGATGGTTTGGATAGACATTCTCACCCGAGATAAACTGGCTGACCAAACCGATCACTGTATTCGAACTGCGACTCTTGGAGAACGTGATCCGCGTCAGCGTCGTATCCGCTCCCAGGCTGACCTTGCTCTTGTCCACGGCGATGCCAAGAGCATCAGCCTGGCGCACCAAGTTTGGCGTGATGTTCGCAACTAGCAACTCTCCGGCTACTGCCGTCCGCTTGAGCGCAGGACCATTCGTCGACCAAGGCAACCGGGGCAAGGGCCTACGTCGCCGGACACGCCGTTTCTGCCGTTGAACAACTGGTTTCGGCTGAACGGCCTTTAGCGTAGGCGGGGTAGAGGCTGTTGATGGTTTGACAACAGGCGGAACACCAACTGATGCCCGACTCTTCACGGCCTTGTTCGATTGCGTCGCAGAAACTCGCGTTGGCAATGACGCAATACGCTGCTTTCGCCGACGTCTTCGTTCACGAGCAATGGCACGCTTATTCTTTCGACTTTGTATGGCCTTACTGTTCACGCTCTTCATAATGCGCTTGGCAAAACCGATCATCGTTCCCGATGGCCGCTTGAGGACATCGGAAAGTGTCTCAGCCTTTTTCTTCCGCTTCTTGGCTCTCCGTTGCATATCCTGAACTGGAGCACTCGCAGTCGTTCTCCCACCACCCTCTGCGGTCTTCTCGCCAGATTTCTTGGCAACTGAAGAACCGTCGGAAGTATTGGTCTTCTCGGGACGCGTTTGCTTGGGCGTGGAGCTCTTACCCGCTGGTGACTTGCTAGATGACGAACGGCTCGATGATTGCGCGGCCTGCTTCCTTGGCGCAGTCCTTTGGCGAGCAGCAGGCTTTTGGCGAGTTTGTTGCTGACGCCGACGCATTTGGTGCCGCCGTCTCCAGCTTTGCCGGCGCATACGTTGAAAACGGCGTCGCCGCATAAAGCGCCGCGATCTCCATGATCGGCTTCTGGCCTGAGCCGTCGACAGAAATGACAACTGGCTTACCAAACCCAGGCTTGCGATAGATGTCTGAGAAAGTGATGCTTGTTCAACATCGGTTTTTACACCGAGGAGCTGTAAAAACATGAACACAGCAATGAACGCGAAAAAATTTCGCTTACGCACTACTCTACTCAACACAGCTACCCGCTCCGAAAGTTCGGCACTTAGCAAAATAATTGACAGCAGGCATAGTTTAGTATGTGACCGCACAATCTCTAAGTGAGAATTCGAGAAATAAGCTGTGCACGGTCAATATTGTGCATAACCTGTGTGCAAGAGCTTATCGGCTAGATCTGCCATTGACTGTGCGGTCGGGCCACAGGACCGATGCAGAAAAGTCAAAGCCGATAAATCAGCTCACAGATTTAAAGATTTTATCACAGTAGCCACAGCCACTTACTGTCGAACAAATACGCACGCGCGGCCAGTTAAAAATGTTTCGAGAATAACCACCACTCGAGCATCAAAAGTCAGAGATCATTTCACTGATGATAACCAAACGAATATTCAAACTATATGACCCGGATTATTTCACAGACGACTGATCAAAAGTGCGCCGTCTATTTACAGCAAACTACTATCTGATGAAACACAAGGAGATAGTCAGGTCATCACGATGCGGGCCACTAGTTGCCCCAGCCTGCGGTCGTGCTTGATCACCAGCGACAAACGAATTGAGTAAAGTAAAGAGACATTTCCCAATCAGGATAATTCGCGAACTCACATAAGGAGCTCGTCTAGTTCATCATCGCAACTGCGGATCACATCATCAAGAAGCGTGGCTATTTGCATGATTTCGGCAAAAGCTGCCTGCTCAAGACCAGCATCTTCCATGCTCTGCGCCTTGTCATATTCTTCGCGCGCCTCGTCGAGCAGCATGCACAAAATTCGAGCCTGATGGGACCAGTTGCTTACGCCTGTCTTCGTACAGTCTGACAAGGTTGCCTCCCTAGTTATTGGGCTCTCTGCCAATTCATTGATCAACAATGCTGCTATAGTGATGGTAGTCATTTAAAACTTTGATTCAACCAATAAGTGAAAGACAAACAATCGATATTATCGATTCTTATGGCAGCGATATGCATGGACGTACACGCGTTGACTAGAGAGATGACATGACCGGCATTGGCCATTCAGACTTAACCGGACGGCAGCTGGAAGTTTTTCTCGCCGTCCATGATACGGGTTCATTGAGCAAAGCCGCTCAGCAGCTCAACATAAACCAGTCCACTGTAAGTCATCATTTAGAGAAACTGCGAGACAGTTTCGGTGATCCGCTATTTGTACGCACGGGCCGTCAGATTAAGGCAACCGACAAAGCGAGAAGACTTGCCCCGCAAGTTCGCGACATTCTGATAGCGCTCGAGGCGCTTTGTGATGAAGGAAACTATGAGCCGTCAAAGGACCTCGCACCCGTAACAATCGCCGGCAATATCGATGGCTTCTACGAAGTCTTTTCGACACTACGTGCTGAGTTTCGGGATGCTGCACCGAATTTGACGATACGGTTTCGCGAACTCGGATCGTATATGAATATTGAGGGGACATTTGATGATGGTCTATCGGACATCATTTTATGTGTCCGCGTTCAGCCCCATCCGAAATCAGTCGCGTGGGAGACGATCTTGTCAGACGACATTGTCTGTTTTTACGACCCGGATTTCAGGAGCCCGATCACAACAATTGAGGACTACGTCGAAGCAGAACATGCCGTGATTGACTTCGGCACCTCTGGCACAAGTATTGTTCAAGGAACACTCAACAAGTACGAAGTCGAGAGAAAGATCACGACCTACGCACCAAGCTTCGCAATTTTGGCTGATCTCGTACGCGGGACCAATCTGGTAATGACCATGCGCAAGGGTTATCGCCATACGATCTTCTCAAAACTTGCCTGGTGCGAAGCTCCGATTACGTTTCCCAAAGTCCACCTGGATATGGTTTGGCATAAGCGCCAGGGTTCCTCGAAACGCAGTCAATGGATCAGGCAGCGCATTATCGACTCACTGACAAAGCTACAGCCCAACGAGGCCTAGCCATCG
Source organism: Hyphomicrobiaceae bacterium (assembly GCA_965247245.1). Taxonomy (GTDB): domain Bacteria; phylum Pseudomonadota; class Alphaproteobacteria; order Rhizobiales; family Hyphomicrobiaceae; genus Tectiglobus. The sequence continues at coordinate 2,466,657 of CBDFGV010000003.1, forward strand.
TTCCTTGCGCTTCTATTTTACAGTGCTAGCAGGCGCGCTTGAGCCACTTGCAGAACGTCCGATCACAGCTCCAGTCATGAATCCAAAAGATAACGGCGGGTAAAGTACCCGCCGCAACCAACTTCGACATGCACGTCGGCTCAAAACATCAAGCCGCGTTCCAACCCATGACGGACTTCACTTCAAGATACTCTTCGAGACCGGCCTCACCCCACTCGCGACCATTGCCGGATTGTTTGGTTCCACCAAACGGCGCAAACGGATCCGCAACTGCCATGTTGATGTGAACCATGCCGGCGTTGAGTGCGCGGGCAACCTTACGAGCCCGATCCGCATCACCCGACGACACATAGGCCGCTAGACCAAACGGTGAGTCATTTGCAATCTTCACAGCTTCCGCTTCGTCTTCGTAGCCGATGATCGCCAGGACCGGCCCAAAGATCTCCTCCTGAGCAATCGTCATGTCATTCTTGACGTCGGCAAAAACGGTGGGCTGCACAAAGTAGCCTGTACCCAGCCCTTCCGGACGGCCTTCGCCACCGGTTACGAGCGTGGCGCCTTCTGCAATCCCTTTCGCAATATAGCCTTGGATTTTCTTCCACTGACGCTCGGACACAACCGGCCCCATTGTCGTCTCTTCATCAGCAGGATTGCCGACCTTGAATTTGGCAGCCGCTGCTTTTGCAACTTCGGCAGCCTCTGCCATCTTGGACATTGGAACCAACATACGTGTTGGCGCATTGCAGGATTGCCCGGCATTGCGGAAACACAGGTCAACACCCTTCGCCACTTCCTTTGCCAGATCGCAGTCGTCTAGCAGCACGTTGGCCGACTTGCCGCCCAACTCCTGTCCGACCCGCTTCACCGTCGGCGCGGCCTTGATCGCAACATCAATGCCTGCACCAGTTGATCCAGTGAATGAAATCGCATCGATTTCGGGGTGCGCAGCCATGACCTGGCCGACACCCATCCCATCACCGTTGACGAGGTTAAACACGCCCTTCGGCGCGCCCGCCTCGTCGAGTATCTCCGCCAACAGCAGCGCTGACAACGGCGCCACCTCGGAAGGCTTGAGCACCATGGTACAGCCTGATGCCAGCGCTGCCGCCACCTTGCAGGAGATCTGGTTCGATGGCCAGTTCCAGGGCGTAATCATGCCGATGACACCAATCGGCTCACGAACAATCGCGGTTGTTCCGCGATCCTCGTGGAAATGGAAATTCTCAAGAACCTTGGCAGCCGTTTTGTAGTGCCCCATGCCGGCGCCGGCCTGGAAGCGTGTAGCGAAACTAATCGGCGCCCCCATCTCCATAGAGATGGTCTGGCCCATTTCGCCGAACCGCTTCTTATAGCAATTAACGACATTGTTCAGGAGTTCGATGCGCTGCTCACGCGTTGTCTGCGAATAGGAAGGAAATGCTGCACGCGCAGCTGCTACCGCCTTATCGACATCTGCCTCGGTGCCCAGGGACACCTGACAGACAGCTTCTTCCGTCGCCGGGTTAATGACATCAAGCGTCCCGCGATCGCTCGCGTCGACCCACTCACCATTGATAAAGAACTGACTTGCACGATCCGTGATCATCGCTTCCTCCTTTACGCCCAAGACCATTTAACAATCGGATAAAGCAATCATGCTGCTGACCAGCAACAAAAAAAGGCAGCCGAAGCTGCCTCACATGGTCTCAAATGAATTGTCGTGTAAATGAACTAACGGGTTTCCCCAAAAACAAAGGGCCGCCGAAGCGACCCTCTGACTGCCTAACCTAGGCTGCTTTGACTATTGGAACCGGCGCATTCTTATCCTCCGTAGCACCTGTCCCAGTCTTCAGTGCGATACCGATGTACCGCACGCGGCCTGCGATTTTTGCTTTTTGTACGCCTAGTTCACCAAATTCACGTCCAAAAGTTGGAAGTGCAAGTGGCTCCTTTTCTTGTTCATCACACCATGCACAATAATCTTCATACAGAGCAGTAGCAGTCAGGCTAGATCCATCTTGGCTCTCAACCCTCTCGTTTTGATAGCGCTCCACATCTGATCCGGGAGCTACTTCTTCTTCTATCGGTGCCGACTTGTTGTCGTTCGCACCAACCCGTGGTTCTGGCAGCGCTGGTACAGCTGGTTCAACTGCAACAACTGCTGGCGTTTCGGTGAGCTTCGTCATAGTTGGCACTGCTGTCGCTTGAGCAGGTACGTGACGATCTCCGAGGCGCCATTGGCTGAACGCGATGTACATGCCAAGTCCAGACCCGACTTCAAGCAGAAGCGCGATGAAAATCACCAACGCCATTTGCATATGCTCGACCTTGACGCCGGGTACGAAGAAGCCGGCTACATTTGCCAAGATCTCTGCTTGGGGGTCTTTGGACGAGTGCGTAACACCGGTCCTGCTGCTTTCCAGTTTCGCCTGGTATCCGGCGATCCGGGTTTCGAGCTTCGCCGCCTCGTTGGCAGACGCGAGCTCAGCTTTCAAGCTCGTGTAGGTATCACAGAACCTGCGATTCCCGCGGCCCTTGGCGTTGGTACAGCCATTGGTCCACCTCCACTGTCGCTTGAGTTGGAGGCCATTGATCTGACTTTGGACCGTGTCAGCTGGCCGATGCTGGGGAACCCAGCTGAGCTGGCTCTTAGCCCGCTCAAGATCAGCCCGCAGATCCTTGTAGTTCTGGACCTCCGATGCACGCGTTCCCGCCGTGTCTTGGCGGTTCAGCGCGGCGTGACCTAGGGCTGATGTCAACGAATAAACCGTGACAACTCCCCAAACCACACATGATGCGAATGCTTGCATCCACATCTTGTTCCGAATTGCGGCAAATATGAAGAATGGAACTAGCGCTTTCAAACAGTCGGCAGCCGCACTGGCCGAACCATAGATAAAGCCATCAAACTCGGTGGTCCCGAGCTGATAACCAAAGCGCCAGTTCATGGCCGCGGATACAAGGAGTAGTACCCCCGCCGCCAGAACGCCTAGCACTCCCAGAGCATGTCTCATCAGATTGCCCTCTCTGATATCGTAGACACGAGCACGACTGACAAAGGCAGACGCAACAGGATTGCCAAAAACCTGAACCAACGTCTCGCGCGCCACGAATGTTTATTGTGAGGAGTAGGCAAGCTTGAATCCAAAACATCTTCATAAGCGACCCGAGCGTTGTCCGGCTGGTTTGAGCATCAGACCTGCTTCCCCAAGCAAATCTGCATCCGCCGGCACCCTTGGCGCCATGAAGGTTTCGAACACTGCTATCTGAAGTCTGGCTTCCGGCACGCCTTTGTCGCTAAAGGCGGTTGTGGAAATCGTGCCCCTCAGAACTTAAACAAACATGATGATCGAGCGATCACCATGCCCCCTCATTCGCGGAGATTAATTGATTCGCGGGATTTTGGTAATTTCTTCAGGCACTTTCATCGACAACTCAAATTATGATGTAATTTTGCATCATTCAATCGGATCAGAGGTTCCCCCACAGATTCACGACGTGCCGCTTGGAATTCCACACGCGATGGCAATTCATTCCGGTTTTGCTTGCACCCTAGGAAACTCGGCGTAGTGAGTCGCGCGCATCGTTGCCCAGTCGGGCGTTCTGTGGCATCATCGTTAATAATAGCGTTATTGGACGTCATTTTGATAAGCGGGCTGACCGATATCGTCCCGATAGTTGTCACATTAGCGCAGTAAATAGAGAGAAATTGGGTGTTTCGCGGCAGCAGCCACACTGAGTGTTGTGGCTTATAGAATGCCAGATAGACCGCTGTGAGTTTGGAGTAAAACCATGTTGAAGTGGTTTGGAGCGGGCGTCGGTTGCACGACTGCTGTCGCGTTTGGATTATACGCACTTCATAATAGCGGCAATACCGATCAAAAGCAGTCCGATATTAGCTTTGAATTACCGTTAGAGCGAGACAGCTCGGCGCCAGCTTCAGGCGCGATCGCTGTCCCTCCTAGCCCAACGATTGTGCATCGCGGTTCAGCTCCTACTCAGACCGCCGCAGAGTACGGCACCGTTCGCATCACTTCGTCTAATGGTAGAGCGGAGACAAGCCGATCGGCAGTAGCTACGAGTGCCGGTTCGAGCCAGACACCTGTCGGTAACGGATGGACTTTGCGCTTTGTCTCATCGGCGCCAGCGACTGCAGCAGTTTCATCCGCACGAACCAGCCCGGCATCGGGCCGCAATGAGCGCACGGCTCTGGCCAAAAGCATTCAGCGGGAATTGAAGCGGGTTGGATGCTCGACAAAAATTTACGCGCACGGATATTGGGATAAGACCACACGCGCAGCAGCTGTCAGGTTCGTCAGAAACCGGAATTCCGCAATTCCGACGAACAGTCCGGACGTGGCGCTTTTGTCGATGCTGCAGAATTATCAGGGATCGCAATGTGGCGTATCAACGATAGCCAGGCGCCCAGCACCTCAACGGCAAATCCGGCTCAAGCAGCCGCCAAGGCTCGCGACCCGCTCACAGCGCAATGCGATCACAACGGGATGGGTTACACAAACTTCTCCGGCGACAACAACTGGTGAGTATGCAAATCGGCGGCAAACGACATATGCCAATGCTGTACGACCGAGTTCCGGTCGAACCTCATTGCAGGTGGCGCCGAACACAGGCTTGAACACAACGGGTGGCAACTATCTTGCCAACGGAAGAATGGCGTTGGGTGCTCGCCCATACACCCGACAAGGTCAGCCTGCCTCCCCACAAGGTATCGCTCCGTTGACAATCAGACCAAACGGTACGTTTGGCCCAACGGATTTGAATCGCGGAGAGAACTACATTGCTCCGCGATATGACAGCGAACGGGCGGAAGCGTTAAGGCAGGAACTGCGTGATGCGCGGCGCAGAGCCAAAAGAGCAAACGCTCGCAAGAGGCGCGCAGCCAAACGCCGATACTACCGCCGTCGCCGTAGCAGCAACTGGCGTGCTCGGGCATTCACCTCAGATCGGTGACAACACGTCTTACTCAGTAAGGCGCAGTCCAGACCGTGACACCGGTTCAAACGCGGATTTCACAGTTCGCTGAAACGTACTTGTACGTCAATCGCAAGCGTAAAAGGCGACTACCGATTGGATTGGTATGTTGTCGGTGACCTCAAGTCGTCTCTGACCGGCCGATGGAATGGTATTCGAAGCCAGCTTCCTCAGCCTTCGGTGCCTGGAAGACATTGCGCAAATCAACGAGGATGTTGCCGCGCATTGCGTCTTTCACAGCATTGAGATTGAGCGCCCGGAATTCATTCCATTCCGTGATGATGACGGCAATGTCGGCATCTTCACAGGCAGAGATTGCATCCGAGCACCAAGTCACGCCGGGCAAAAGCGCCTCGCCATGCGCACGACCTTGCGGATCGTAGACTTTCACTGTCGCACCACGCTCCTGCAGAAGCGGGACAATAGTCAGGCTCGGCGCCTCGCGCATGTCGTCAGTGTTTGGTTTGAAAGTTACTCCGAGAACAGCAATATTCTTGTCGCGCACCGAACCACCAGCGGCTTTCTCAACCCGCATTCCCATTGCGATTTTACGCTCATCATTGACCGTCTGCACTTGCTCAATGATCGACAGCGGTGATCGCGCCTCGCGTGCCGTCCGAATGAGTGCCGACACGTCTTTAGGGAAACAGGAGCCTCCATACCCAGGCCCCGGGTGGAGGAACTTATCACCGATACGCCCATCCTTACCGATCGCGGTGGCGACTTCTTGCACGTCTGCGCCCAGCTCTTCGCAAAGATCAGCAACCTCATTGATGAAGCTGATTTTCAGTGCGAGGAAAGCGTTGGCTGCATACTTGGCCAGCTCGGCAGATTCCCGCGTTACAAACATCAGCGGCGCCTCACGCAAGGCCAGCGGTTGATAGAGCCGCTCCATAACCGCTTTCGCACGTTCGTCATCGCTACCGACTAGAATACGATCGGGGTGCATAAAGTCCCGTATCGCTGAACCCTCGCGCAGAAACTCTGGGTTCGAACAAACGGCAATATCAGCATCTGGCCGAATAGATAGCAGGCGCCGTTCAATCTCGCGGCTGGTTCCAACCGGTACCGTGGACTTTGTCGTGACAACAGTGAAGCCGTCGAGATGCGGTGCAATCTCCTCGACGGCGGCATAGACATAGGACAGATCCGCATATCCGTCGCCACGCCGCATCGGCGTGCCAACCGCCAGAAAAATCAGATCTGCAGCCTTGATCGCGGGTCCCAGGTCCGTTGAGAACGTAATGCGGCCACCGTCGATGTTGCGCTTAAGCAGATCATCGAGGCCTGGCTCATAGATCGGCACTTCGCCTCGTTTCAGGCTGTCGACCCGCTCGGCATCCTTATCAATGCAGGCCACTTTCCAACCAAACTCGGAGAAGCACGCAGCGGAAACCAACCCAACGTAGCCTGCGCCAATCATGCAAATGTTCATTGCGGCAGTCCCTCGCTTCTTTGACAGTTTGCCTGCCACCTGATATCGGCCAATTCAAGCAGGATGCAATGCTCTGAATTCATTTGAATTCCTGGGCATTTCGTAATCACCCACTCACAAAGATAGATCAACCGTGACATGTCGCTACGCTTAATTCATATCCTCTCAGTCGGCGAATGCATGGTCGAGCTCGCCAGAGAGAAGGATGGTCGATTTGCTCTGTCTTTCGGCGGCGATACCTTCAACACAGCCGCCTATCTGGCAAGGCTGGGCGCAAACGTCAGCTATCTTACCGCCGTTGGCAACGACCCTTACAGCAGACAAATCGTCGAACTGGCAGAAGACGAAGGGATTAGCACTGATCATATCCAAGTCGTAGAGGGGCGAAGTGCAGGTCTCTACATGATCGAGACTGACAATGGTGAGCGCAGCTTCTGGTATTGGCGCGATACGTCCCCCGCGCGAGACACGTTTAGCCAAGAGAACCTCGCGAATTCACGCGCCGCGATAGCAAAGGCAGATGTCGTCTATTTTTCCGGCATCACACTGTCCCTTTTTCAACCGAACGATCTTGAGAACTTCGCTGATGCTTTGGCCAGCGCCAAAGCAAGGGGTGCCAAAATCGTCATGGATAGCAACTATCGCCCGCGCGGCTGGCCCAACGGCAAGGATCAGGCACGCGCTGTCTTTCAGCGCTTTTGGTCAATGGCGGATATTGCGCTGCCAACCCTCGATGATGAACAGGCTCTCTGGGAAGAGGACAATCATCACCAGACCGTTGAGCGACTACGGGGACTTGGCGTTTCAGAGATCTGCGTGAAGCTAGGACAAGATGGTGCCTATGTTGCAGCCGACGGCTCGGAAGAGCACATAACAACCGAGATGATTGCCACACCGGTCGACACCACGGCCGCAGGCGATTCCTTCAATGCGGCCTATGTTGCAACACGATTGAATGGCGGCACGACCCGGGACGCGGTCACAACTGCCAACCAGCTCGCAGGAATTGTTGTATCGCACCGCGGCGCGATTGTTCCCAAGACAGAAACCAAAAGGGTGACTGTTCAATCCAGCTAGTGGCGCAAACCTGATGCATCACGTGCCAGCGCCTCGATGGATCCCCAATCCTCGTTCTCAACCAGCACCTTCGGTGCGACCCAAGACCCGCCAACACAAACCACATTACCGAGCGCAAGGTATTCGGCGGCATTCCCAGCATCGACGCCACCGGTCGGGCAGAACTGAATATCCGGCAGGGGTGCTCCAAACGCTTTCAAGGCACCGACACCGCCATTTTGTGCAGCTGGAAAAAACTTCAACGTCCGGTATCCGATATCAGCCAGTGCCATCGCCTCTGATGGTGTTGCAGCACCAGGAAGAAACGGGACCGGCCACTGCCCGGCAGCTTCAACCAGACTGGGTGTCATACCGGGTGACACGATGAACTTTGCCCCGGCCCTGATTGCGATTTCCGCTTGCGCAGGCGACCGGACCGTGCCTGCTCCAACTGCAACGTCGCTCGCCAATGCCTCCGAGATGATGTTTATCGAAGGGATGGCGGCTTCTGTTCGCAGCGTAACTTCCAAACTCGTCAGACCGCCCGCCGCCAGCGCTCGAGCCAACGGGAGCGCCAGCTTGGCATCATCAATCGTTAGAACCGGTATCACAGTCGGTCTTAGCAACGTGCTTAGCGCGGCTTGATGCTCTTTTGTCTGCATATCTATCCCTAAGTCCCTGCGGACCGGTTACGCACCGGCACCTGTCTGCTCGCCAACCCATTTCAGGAATTCTGATGAACCACCCGCGGTCGGAATAACAAACGCAGCCGGAACATCATAGGGGTGGAGGTCTTCAATTCGCGCAATAACCTTGGCCGCTATATCGGCACGCGTCTTGACCAAAGCAACAACTTCCTCGTCACGCTGGACTTGCCCTTCCCAACTGTAAATTGACCTCATTCCAGGAAGGACATTGACACAAGCCGCCAGACCCTCTTCAACCAGTTGACTACCGATTGCCTCAGCTACGCCGAGGTCGGGTGTAGTTGTATAGACGAGTGCGAATTCAGTAGAGCTGGCCAAAACAACACCTCGTGTTTGTCAGTCAAAGGCTCAAGAACTTCAAACATGCATGAACGCAAGTTGCAAACTTAGTGACAATGGCAGCAAACTCATTCAGCAAAATCGCATTTGTCGCGAGTGACCAGCCCGAAGCAGCGAATGCCTGCACAAGGTTGTCCGAAATCTATGGCTGCTGCACACCAGATGAAGCCGACGTCATCGTCGCGCTCGGCGGTGATGGACATATGCTGCAGTGCCTGCACGAGCACATGCGCAGCAATAAGCCGATCTACGGTATGAATCGTGGCTCCGTCGGCTTCCTCATGAACGAGTACAATGAGGACGATTTGCTGGATCGATTGTCTGCAGCCGAAATCACCAAGATCCACCCGCTTACAATGCGAGCGCAGGATGTAAACGGGAAGGACGTCACTCGCCTGGCAATAAATGAAGTGCATCTGTTCCGGCGCACCCACCAGGCTGCCAAGCTGCGCATTGCCGTTGATGACAAGACTCGCATGGAAGAGCTCATCAGTGACGGAGTACTGGTTGCCACGCCGGCAGGCTCGACCGCCTATAACCTCTCAGTCCAGGGACCGATCCTGCCCATCGAGGCGCCTCTGCTTGCGCTCACGCCGATCAGTCCGTTTCGTCCACGGCGCTGGCGGGGTGCATTGCTGTCCAATCACGCCAAGATCAGGATCGATGTTCTTGAGCCCGACAAGCGCCCTGTGAGCGCCGTTGCAGATCATGACGAGGTCAAATCAGTCATCACGGTTTGGATTGAGGAAGCCCGCAACATTGATCTATTGATGATGTTTGATCCTGGGCACAATCTCGACGAGCGGATCCTGTCAGAACAGTTCCTCTACTAACTAATCGCGGCGAGCCCAGGCCAACAGTCAAGCAACGGACAAGCCAGTATACAAGAATGGCAGGGAGGCCCGCATGTCAGGACTTTATTTCGAAGAATTTGAAATCGGTCAGGTGTTCGAGCATTCACTGACACGCACCGTCACGGAGATGGACAACTTCATGTTCACGGCGCTGACACACAATCCTCAGCCGCTGCACCTGGATTATGAATTTGCCAGCAAGACGGAATTTGGAAAGCCGCTCGTGAACAGCCTTTTCACGCTTGGATTGGTCATCGGTGTCTCAGTCCACGACACGACCCTGGGCACGACCATTGGCAATCTGGGTATGACAGATGTGAAATTCCCAAATCCGGTTTTTCACGGTGACACACTCCGCTCGACGACCGAGGTTGTTTCTAAGCGCGAGAGCAAGTCACGTCCCACTGCGGGTATTGTCGAATTCGTTCACCGCGGCATCAATCAACGCGACCAGATCGTTGCAGAGTGCACGCGCCAGGCCTTTATGCGCAAACGCCCGGCGTAATGCCGGGCGCTGCATTTTCTAGCAAACTGACTCGTGCAGGGACGCTTTATTCAGCAGCCTTTTGCGAGACGAGCTTGCCGTCTTGGTCCACTTCCGGCCGATTGATTGAGAACGTCGTCTCAGGCGTGACAACGCTGTAGTCCATATAGCCCATGCGCGCTATCGGCCCCATGCCAGCCGTATCGACAATTCCATCGTTGATGAAGTCGTCGTTGATGTGAATGCCGACCACGAGGCCGATGATGGCCGCGTTGCCTGGCCGTCCGCCCGGAACAGCGGCTGGCAAATCAATCGTCCGCCAGTATTTGCACTCAAAGGCAGCAGGGCTCTCTTTCACCCGCGGAGGCTTCACCATCGTGGATGCTGTCGCCGTCAGGCTCGCAATCGGATACTCATCAACCCCGGCAGGAAACGGCGCTGATGTCACGTTCATCTGATCCCGAAGGTCATAGGTCGCAAGCGAACAGGTGAACTCTCCGGTTTCTTCCAGGTTGCGTAGCGTGTCTTTGCGACCGGCCGAGCCGATCACGACATAGTGAGGCTTTTCGCTGATGGCATTGAAAAAGCTGTAAGGCGCGATGTTGCAGATCCCATCGTTGCTCAGCGTCGTAATCCAGCCGACCGGCCGGGGCACAATCAGCGCTTTGAAAGGGTCATGGCGCAGCCCGTGCTTGTTCTCCAGCGTCTCATAGAACATTCTCGGTTTTCCTCATCACTGATTGGTACTAAGCCCACCGGACGTCGGCATCAGCCGCTCCAATGCTGAACGATATCACTCAATGCCGGCCGATCACGATCGTCCTGTTTCTCGGCAGCAGTGCCCATATAGACGAAGCCCGCGACCTGCTCATTCTCACCAAGTTGCAAGACTTCACCCACGCCATCGCTGAAGGCATACCATTCGGTGATCCAGCTGGTCCCATAGCCCAGCGCATTGGCCGCAAGACACAAATTGAAACAAGCGGCCCCAGACGAAAGAACCTGCTCAATTTCCGGCACACCGCGATCTCTATTGAGGCTGCTGATGACGCCGATCACCACCGGCGCTCTGAGAAACCTCTCCCGCTCAGCCTGCAGTCGCACGTCTGACGGCGGTTCTGCTTCCTCTCTTTGAAAAACCTCTGCGAGTTTCTCGCCAAAGTTCCGTCGCGCCTCGCCTTGAAACACAACGAATCGCCAGGGAACGACCTTTTTGTGATCTGGCACCCGCGCCGCCGCCGTGAGAATCGTGTTCAATTCATCAACTGTCGGGCCAGGATCACCGAGCATCGCCGGTCGCGAAGAGCGGCGGGTTAGTAAGAAGTCAAGAACCGGATTTGCCATAGGAATCTTTGTCCAGCGCCTTAATTTATCATCGCAACGACCTATACGTTTATGTAAGTTCAGACAAGAAACAAGAGCTTGTCGCAGCGAGAATGATCATGGAAATGAATATCACCCTGAGTCAAATTCGCGCTCTGACTTGGACATGTGTGACAGCCGCAGCGTCATTGGTCGCGGCAGCGTCCGCCGGTCTGGCCAACCCCAACGTTGCAATCGTTTTTGACGGCTCGGGTTCAATGTGGGGCACAATGCCCGGCAGCTCCCAGCACAAATTCAAACTCGTGATTGATGCCATTCTCAAAAAGGCATCGACCATTCCGCAAAGTACGAATTTAAGCCTTGTAACTTTCGGGCAAAGAAAAGGCTTACGCGGCGGTTGCCAGACCACGCGCACCCTGTTGCCGTTGTCGCCATTCGATTTGACAGCCACAACGGATCAGCTTGGAACAATCAACCCTCAGGGCGGCGGACCGATTGTATCGGGACTGCGTGAAGCCGCAGCCCAGTTGTCAACTGTCAAGGGGCCGAAGTCGATCGTGCTAGTCCACGACGGCCCTGACAATTGCGGCCAAGACATTTGTGCCGCAGCGCGAGAGCTGCGCCTCACGCAGCCGAACTTGAGAATTCACACGCTCAGCCTGATCGCGAAGCCACAGCATCAGGCGAACGTCCAATGTCTGGCAAGGACCACCAATGGCCAACTGATCGAGGTCTTCGAAAGCAATACCGTCGACAGCGCTGTCACAAACATTATGCGGGTAGCATTCGCTGTTGGCACAAAGCGTCCGACCAACAAGAAGACAACGCCAACACAACCCGTGGCCCAATCCGCCCAACCCAAAGCAACTGCCGCGCAGCGCCCACAGCGCACGAGACCTTCGACGCCCGGCATCATGTTGAGTGCAACGCTGGCAGCAAATGGCAACCCAATTGAACAGCCGCTGGTCTGGTCGATTGAGGGCCCCATGGGGCGAGACAGTTCATGGATCAGGAAAGTCCGCAACCCGCTTCCCTCCCGGATACTGATTCCAGGCAAATACAAAGTCGCCCTGCACCTTCCCGACCGGGTAATCGAGAAAGAGGTCTCGGTACCCAAGGGTCCACGTACGCTGGTCAACTTCAATCTCGAAGCGGCACAGCTTTCTTTAGCAGCTGTACTCAATCGCGGCGGTAAGTTCGTGCAGGATGCCAGCTTTGAGGTTAAGTCAGCAGACGGGAACAAGCAGACAGTTTATTGGGACGGCATCGCGCCGCGACAGCCACTCATTCTGCCGGCTGGCAACTATCAAATCACGACCAGTACAGGTCATGTCTCTGTTACAGATCAGATCAAGCTAACTGCCGGCCAGCAGTTGAGCCATGATGCTGTGCTCAACGCAGGCAACCTGGAGCTTGTCCTTGAAGGCCAGCAGAACCAGGAGGCGAGCAAGACCGTCATAACAATTGAGACCGACGCGCCGAACACCGCAACTGGGCGCCGCGTCGTCACACGCTCTGTGCAAGCAGTGCCAACATTTCTGCTACCTGCCGGCACCTACTATCTATCCGCGCGCAATGGCTCTGTGACCGCCAAGGATCAGGTCGCAATTGCAGCAGGCGAAATCGTCAAGCGCGCTTTGAAACTGCCAGCAATGAAACTACGGGTGCGCACAAAACTCAGTTCAGGCAGAGCGTTCGTGGAAGCCGGAGCCGAGTACCGCATATGGCGATTGAACCGGCCCGACCTCCAGCCACTGACGAGTAAGCTCCCAGATGCGCGCTTCGAACTGCCGCGCGGGCGATACAGAATTGAAAGCCGTATCGGCCAGCAAAATGCCGTTATTGTGCGCGATTTCGAGGTCGACAAGACGGGTACGGGTGAACTCACACTTGTCCACGAGGCTGGAACCGTTCAGCTCGGTGTGAAAGCATCACCGCAACCCAATAGGATCTACTGGGAGGTCAGAGATCGGAATGAGCGGACTATCTGGCGCTCTCTTGAGAACTCCGCATTAATCACTCTCCAGAGCGGTGACTACCTACTTTTAGCGGAAGTGGACAACCAGCTGAGCCGAATTCCATTAAAGATTGAGAGTGGTCGCCACCTGAATGTGGAACTCGGGCGGAATTAGAACTGACGATTTGCCGTGCAGGCGGCCAAGATTTTCTGGAAGATGCCGAGGCTAGGATATGCATCGCGAACGCCATGATTAATCTGCAAAGACTTATGCTTCGAGCAATGACCACAGCAGTTTTGCTGATGCTGACTGTGCCGCATGTCGTGCCCTCGATTGCAAATGCGCAATCGGCCCAGTCAGAAAACTCGACCTTGTTCCCTGCACTCAACAATCCATTGTTTTCGACGCAGACGTTCTTCAACCAGCAACAAACACCAACTGATCAAACTCAGGCCAGCGGCACCGGCACTCTCAAGCTTTCGGCGCATCTCACGGATACCTCACCACCGCTTGGTCGCGGCATCACCTGGCGCGTGTTTGCTGCAAACGCACCGAATGGCAGCACCAAGATCGTAAAGACGTCCAACAAATCCGAACCCCAGTTCAAACTTCCGTCCGGAACCTTCGCTGTCAACGTCACCTTCGGATTGGCTCACCTCACTCAAACCATCCGAGTAAAACCCGGAGACAACCTCAGCCAGAAGTTTGTTATCAATGCCGGTGGGCTCAAGGTTTTGACAAAGGTTGGCGACAGCAATTTTCTGTCGGCGAATTCAATCCGATTTGACTTGAAGTCTGACGAAAGAGATCAGTTTGGAAACCGCAAAACGATCTTGAGCAATGTCAGGCCCGGCAAGATTACACGCCTCAATTCAGGCATCTATCAGATCATTTCGCGCGCCGGAGACGCCAATGCGGTTGTCTCGTCCGAAGTCACCGTCGAAGCAGGAAAGCTCACCGAAGCGACCGTCATCCACGAAACCGCGAAAGTGACCCTCAAGCTGGTTCGCAACCGTGGTGGCGACGCGCTGGCCGACACGCAATGGACGATAAAGGACGGCAGCGGCCAAACAGTCAAACAATCCGCCGGCGCTCTACCAACGCATATTCTGGCGCCAGGCCGATACACGGTGACTGCGACGTCTGAAGGCAAGGCTCACACGAGAGCGTTCTTGATCAACAATAGCGATAACGTCGAAGTCGAAATTGTTATCAACTAAGACGGCCCTTCAACCTCACCAATCTAGGAACTGTGCTGGTGTAGATTGTCTACCGGAGCGCCGGCGTCTGCAGCAGTCCGCCCATGGATGAAGGGCGGTTCGGTCCCCTGGTTAGGCCGATGGAGCTGCCACGACCGAGATTGCGTTCAAAAACCTCGCCATAGTTACCAACTGACTGGATCATTTTCTGAAACCAGCCCTCGACGAGGCCCAATTGTTTACCAGCCGCATCTGCAATTGCGAGCATCACCCCACCGGCGCGATCTGATGATTGTTTCAGCTTTGCGGCATTCTTCTGGGTAATGCCGTGCTCCTCGGCCAGTACCAGGGTGTCGATGACCCAGCGAACGACTTTGCGCCACTTAGGATCTCGGCCCGGGACATAGGGCCCGAAAGCGTCGACATCAAACATTTCAGGCAGCAGCGAGTGGTGGTCCTTGTCCGCAAGGGAATTGCGCAGGATCGAAAGTTGTACGGAGTCGGCAGCCAAGACCAGGCAGGTTTGCTGCTTATAATTCTCTAGAACTTCCGTCCAGGTTTCGGATTTCTTGGGATTGAACTTCATTCCACGCTTGGAAAAATAGCGCTCAACACTAGCCTCTGTCAGACCGCCGGCAATCAAGCATGCATCGACCCCGGACAGCTCAAGAGCGCTGAGTATCCCGCTACTCTTCCGTATCAGGAAACGCTTACCGTCGTAAAAGAATGTCCCAGCAAAGCTAACGTCTTCTCTGAGCTCACGGCTCGCAGTCCACGCCGTGTTGCGTGCCAGAATATCAATCTGGCCTTCCGCCAAAGCACGGAACCTCTGGGACCCCGCCAAAGGCACGAACCTGACAGCCTTGGGATCATCAAAGATAGCGATGGCGAGCGCCCGGCACAGGTCGCTATAGATGCCGGTCCAGATTCCATTGGACGTCACGGATGACAAGCCGACTTCATCGTTTGCACCACCGCAAACGAGATGGCCTCTGTCACGAATGACAGCCATCATGTCTGTTGGGGCTGCCGATACTGAGTTTTGCGAAAGCACGCATGTCCCGACCATCACGCCTAACAACAATAATCGAGCGCAAGTCGTCTTGACTGCATCCATTCCTGACAGCACGGAATTCACAACAGATGCACCACGTCTTTTGGCACCTCTAACATTTGGCCTGGGCTTCATAGCCAGCATCGTCGGCTCTGCAGAAAGCACTGCATTCTTCAACGTCAAAGCTCTATTCTCTAGTCGTTCAATTTCGTGCTCGGAACACAGATTGAAAGCAGCGATATGGGCTTTGGTTCGATCACAAGACATTCTGCATTGGCCAACCAATCCCCGCGTGCGGGCTGTGCTTCTCACTTCAACTTGCAACCGTCAAGCAGCTTGTTTTGTTGACAAAAAGCAATTCATTCGAAGCAGTGTTATCTGCATGGTCAGGTGAATTATTCAATCTTACACCTTGAGGTTGATAGCATGCCACCAAGGCGGCCCAGTTGCTGACCTTACAACATCTACACGTTGGCTGAATAAGCAATCCCGTTACGCATTGAACTGGGACAAAGGCAGCAACAATCACCAGCAACATATGAGTGGCCGGTCACATTCCGTTCATCGAGGTTGATTAGCCGCAGAGGTCACACCTCGGTACTGTTCATCAATGAAATCGGGTTCCGAAGAGGTTGCTATGCAAACCCGCCTGTATCTCCACAACACACGCAGTGTGTTTGCACTGACGTTTGCACTCTTGTTACTGTTGGTGCCAACACTTCCCAGCCGGGCCAATGCAGAGCAACAACCGCCACCGATTGAGTGGCGCCCTTGGAACAAGAAACTCTTCGACGACGCGAAGCAGAGCAAGCGTTTTGTTATCCTCGATCTTAACGCGAAGTGGTGTCACTGGTGTCACTTCATGGAGAAGCGGACCTACGCCCATCCGGATGTTCGACGAATGATAGATACGGGGTATCTCGCAACCAAGGTCGACCAGGATGCGAACCCGGACCTCGCGACGCGCTACGGCGATTGGGGCTGGCCCGCAACAATCATTTTTGACCCCAACGGCAAGGAAGTCGCCAAACTACGCGGTTTCCAACGTCCAAGTCGCATGACGGCAATTCTCTACACAATTCTCGCCCATCCAGAACGCGTCCCTAAACTACCGCCCAAGCAACCGGTCGTCGCTTCCGATCAGGCCTTCCTGACAAAAGAGCAGCGTCATCAGCTTACCGGCGTCCTCGATGCAACCTATGATCATGAGCATGCTGGCTGGGGACGCCGACTGAAATTCCTCCAACCCGAGGTAATCGAGTATGCGTTGCGCCAGACCGCACTGGGCAACAGCAAGCTCGAACGTCAGCTGCGCGAAACCATGGAAGCAGCGTCGACTTTGCTCGACCCGGAATGGGGCGGCCTCTACCAGTACTCGCATGAACGCGACTGGTCAGCGCCACACTTCGAAAAAATTATGGCATTCCAGGCAAACGGCATCTCGCTTTATGCAATGGCCTACAAAATCCTTGGCGACAAGAAACATCTCACCACCGCCGAACATGTAGCCAAGTATCTTCTCACCAAGTTGCGCAGTCGCGAGGGGGCCTTCTACACCAGCCAAGACGCCGACCTCGACGATCAAATCCTCGGCAAAGACTTCTACAAGCTCAGCGCATCCGAGCGAGCAAAACTTGGCCGCGAGCCATCGATCGATAAAAGCATATACGCACGCGAGAATGGCTGGGCTGCCAAGGCACTTCTGGACCTCTATGCCACTACCGGTAAAGAACAGTATCTCGCCGCCGCTGGAGACGCCCTGGAATGGATCGTGAAGCATCGCAGCATTCCAGGCGGTGGCTTCGCCCATGGAGAAAAAGACAAAGCCGGCCCCTATCTGGATGACTCTATCGCCATGGCTCGCGCCATGCTGGCGTATTACATGGCCACAGGGGAGGCGACTTGGTTGGCCCGCTCCGCAAAGGCCGTGGACTTCATCGCAGCGAACTTCAAACATCCAAAGGCCGGATGGATTGCAAGCGTGAAGCCGTCGGCCGAGGCAGCCGCATTCTCGGAACCATTTGTCAGTATCGAACAGAACATCCAACTTGCACGCCTAGCCAATCTGCTGAATAGGACCCACGGAGCGAAGCGCTTTCGCAAGGTTGCCGAACATGCCATGCGGTTTCTGGCCAGCGACACCGTTGTCCAACAGCAGCGCTTTATGCTCGGTACAGTGCTGGCAGATGAAGAACTCGGCATTGAGCCGGCACACATCACTATCATCGGCAAAACCGACGACCCGGCAGCGCTCGCGCTCCACAAGGCCGCAATGAAGTTGCCGTTTGTCTATCGCCGCATCGACCGCTGGGACCCATCGAAAGGTCAAATGCCCAATCCTGACGTGCAGTATCCACCAATGGACAAGGCAGCCGCTTTCGCCTGCGCGAACCAAATATGTTCACTGCCGGTGTTCGCGCCAGCAGAGTTGGAGAATACTGTAAGCCGCATGATGACGCAGCGCACCCCGAGGTCTCCCAAGGCTCAGGTTCAATGACCATCCTTCGCGTAGGCCTGCAACGTGAACGCTTGATCAGCGCTGCGGAATGAAGGCAACGATCCTGAGCGGAGCGCCAGAGCCTCCGGAGATTTTCATCGGCAGAGCGATTATCGTGGCCCCGACCGGTGGCAAGCTTTGCATATCCGCGACATTCTCAAACGCGGGGATGTTGTTTGTCATCAGCCGCACATGAGCGCGAAAGGTCTTGGACTGACCGCGATCAATCGAAGGTGTATCAATACCCACTGCTCCGATCTTTCGGTCGACCAGAAGCGCAGCAGCGCGCTCACTCAGTCCAGGAAAACGAAGCTTGGGCACAGCCTCAGCACCACGCTCGTCTGTGCCCATGTAGGATTTGCGATCAGGATAAAGATTGGCCCGCCCGGTATTGAGCAGCACGATGGCACCCTCCGGTATCTTACCGTGCTTGGTTTCGAATTCCCGAATGTCATCTGAGTGAATGAGGTAGTCGACATTCGCGCGCACCTGCGCCGAAACATCGATAACAAAGCCTGGGCCAATCAGCTGGCTAAGCGGAACCTGATCAGTCGTCCGCATCCGATCTGCAAAATGAATCGGAGAATCGATGTGGGTCCCACCATGCTCAGCCGCTGCAAAATTGTACGCTGAATAAAACCAACCACCAGGTGTTTTCCCGTAAAACACCTTGGTCTTGGTGAACGTCTTCGCTGTCGGCCAATAGATCGTTTGCTTGTTGAAGGGATGCGTGAGATCGATCCACCGGCCTTTGGTTAGATCTTGCCCATTGGCTGCGCCCGGCCACATCATCATGACCATCACCATTAGCGACCAGGTCTTAGACATATGCATCTCCGAGATTTTTAGCTTCCGGCACAATTTATACAGCTGTCTGACGACGATCGGCAATTGAAAACATTCCCATAGTAATCACGAGATCGCCGTGCTCAAGACCGCTGCGCAAACCGGCTCTTCCAACTGACGCGCGCGAGGAGAAGCGTTGCGCAAACGCAAATGCTTTGGCAAAACAACAGGATCGACCTGCGAGGGAGGCAGGCTAGGGGCACATGCGCGTATTCGGTTGGCTTTGGAAGTATATTGGTTGGGGCAGGCTGGTTGCGCTTATCCTCCTTCTTGGATTCCTTCAGTTTCGTGCGTCGGACAACGTCTTCCTGCAAAGCATGTTGTTACGCACGTTCGATATGTATCAATGGCTGAAGCCACGCGAAGCAGACCAGCGTCCAGTCGTTATTATTGACATTGATGAACGCAGTATCGCTGAGTTTGGGCAGTGGCCATGGCCAAGGACTCGGATTGCCAAGCTCATCGAGAACACGCGGGCCAACGGAGCCAAGGCCCTGGCCTTCGATATGGTTTTCTCAGAACCGGACCGCCTCAACCCACCCTTGCTCGCACGCCAGCTGCCCTCTCTAGATGCAGATGCGCGTTCTGCGCTCGAACAATTGCCGAGTAATGACAGCGTCATGGCAGGCGCCATTCGAAGTTCGCGTGTCGTACTGGGACGATCCGGTGCACACCACAATTCTTCGAAAGATAAGACGGGGGAGGAGTGGCCACAGACACCCATCGCAACAATCGGCGGTTCTCCCAAGGGCCTGCTTCTGAGTTACCCGAACGTTCTGCACAACCTCCCGGTCCTGGAGCAAGCTGCAAAAGGGCGGGGATTGTTTAGCATTGCGCCGGACATTGGTGGCACGATACGCCGCGTGCCCCTGGTCCAGCAAACCGGGGATCTCATTGCACCATCGTTATCGGTTGAGCTGCTCCGCGTCGGCACAGAAACAGACACGCTCATCGTCAAGCGAAACAATCTGGGTGTTGATCAGATACTCGTTGGCCAAAGCGCCATTCCGACGGACCGCCACGGGCGGTTCTGGGTTCACTTCGCCAAGCATGACCGATCGCGCTACATCTCTGCGGTCGACGTCATCAACAACAACGAAAATGCCAAGCAGCTGGCTGGCAAGTTTGTTCTTGTGGGCACATCCGCCATTGGCTTGTTCGACCTCAAGGCAACGCCGGTGCATCCGGCCATGCCAGGCGTGGAAGTCCATGCCCAGGTCATTGAGAACGTCCTGACAAAGTCGTTCCTATCTCGCCCTGCGAATGCCGTTGGCGGCGAGGTCGTTCTCGCGCTGATCGTTGGCCTACTTGTCATAATTTTTGTACCAATCCTCGGAGCGCTTCGTGTCCTGGTGCTGGGCGCTGCACTCGCGGCTGCTTTGGCGAGCCTGTCGTGGCAGGCTTACTTGAACTACAACGTGCTGATCGACATCGCCTATCCGCTGGCCTCCAGTTTTGCTGTGTTCCTGGCTCTCGTGTTCGTCAATTACTTCCGTGAGGAAACGCAGCGGCGCCAGATCCGCGGCGCCTTCGGACAATACCTGGCGCCCGCCATGGTGGAACAACTTGCCAAGGATCCATCCCGCCTCGTCCTTGGCGGCGAAACTCGAAACCTCACACTGCTATTCAGCGACATCCGCGGCTTTACATCGATCTCAGAGACCTACCTCGACAACCCGCAAGAGCTGACCTCGCTGATCAACCGCATGCTCACGCCGCTCTCACACGCCATTATCGAAGCACGCGGTACAATCGATAAGTACATCGGTGACGCTATTGTCGCGTTCTGGAATGCGCCGCTCGAAGATAAGGACCACGCAGCCAACGCCTGCAGTGCGGCCCTCGACATGATTGAGCGCCTCAACGCTTTCAATGATCAACGCCGGCTGGAAGCAGAGACTGCCGGCATCCATTTCGTGCCACTCCGCATCGGCATCGGCGTCAACAGTGGCAACTGTGTTGTTGGCAATGTTGGCTCAGACTTACGTTTCGACTACTCGGTGCTTGGCGACACAGTGAATCTATGCGCACGGCTCGAAGATCAGTCCAAAACCTATGGCGTGCCGATCATTGTGGGACCGGCGACCGCCGAGCAGTTAGGTGACCGTTTCGCGTTTATCGAAATGGACCGTATCCGCGTGACCGGCAAACAAGAGGCAACGACTATCTACACCCTCGTTGGAGACAACCAGATTGCCCAATCAACGGAGTTCCTGACAGCTCGACAAAACTGGTATGATTTGCTTGCCGCTTTTCGCGCAGCTGATTTCCAGCAAGCCCGGACGAGACTGGAACAGTGCCGCACCACAACTGATACCTTCGCACTAACGCCGCTTTACGAGCTCTATCAGCTGCGCCTTGACCAATTTGCGGCAACCCCGCCTGCCCCCGACTGGGACGGCGTCTTCAATATGGAGAAACACTAGCACGCGATTGCTCCGCATGAGATGGCGGCCTCAATTCTGATGGCAATGGGCAGCGTCTGCGCTGCACTTGTACCTGGTCTTGAAGCACCGGTAACTAGTCGCCCTCTCCCACAAACGTGACGAACTCGCTTAGCTCCAACCGCGTTGTCCGAAAGCCGTTGGCAATAGCATCGGGATCGGAATATCCCATCGACATCCCACACATCAGCATCTGCTCGGGCGGTGCACCTATGTGTTCCATCACAGTGTCATGGAAGTTGCAGAAGGCGACCTGCGGACACGTTTCAAGCCCTTCGCCGCGAGCAGCCAACATCACCGACTGAACGAACATCCCACAGTCGAACCAACTGCCGATTTCCATATCGCGCTCAATCGTGAAGAAGAGACCGACAGGGGCGTCAAAGAACTGGTAGTTGCGGCCATGCTGACGGCGCATGGCGTCCTTCTCGCCCTTCGTAATGCCAAGCGTTGTGTACAGCCCCCAGCCGCATTCACGGCGGCGATCAATGTAGGGCGCACGCCAATCGACAGGGTAATAGTTGTATTCGCGTTCAGATTCGTCATTCGCCTTATGGCGCGCCATGCACGCTGCCGTCAGCGCCTTCTGCCGATCACCCGTGATGACCCATACATGCCAGGGCTGAATGTTTGATCCCGACGGCGCGCGCCCTGCAATCTTGAGGACCTTCTCAATCGTCTCTCTCGGCACCGGTCTATCTGCCAGAAAGGCACGCGTACTCTGCCGGCCAGTAATTGCATCTGCGACGTTCATTGGAAACTACCCCTGCAAAATCCAAGAAACTGATTTGACATGTGAAACATCCAACGTCGAGAGCTTGGCCTGGAGGTTAGATAAACTCATCGGATGCGTGATCCGGCAGCCCTAGCGGCAAAAGTCAGAGGCCGATAGGTTGCAGCCATGATCACAGATGAAGCCCCCGGAGTGAAGGCCGCCAGCAGAGTGCGCCCAGTCATACGCCTGCTGCTAGCCGCACTCATCGGCACTGCCGGTGGCGCATTCTTTAACTGGCTCACGCTTCCAGCGCCGTGGCTGACCGGCGCGGCAACGGCCGTTGCAATCGCCGCGATCGCAGGGCTTAAAGTCGTCATTCCAAGCTGGATTAGAAATGCCTCCATGGTATTCCTGGGCGTGCTCATGGGCAGCTCCGTCCCGCCAGAGATCCTGACGCAGCTCCCCAAATGGCCGATCAGTCTTGCCGGACTGCTGATCGTCGTTGTCGCGATGATGTTCGCAGTGTCCTTCTTTCTCGAGCGCACGCAAGGATTTGACCCCGCCACCGCACGTCTCGCCTGCATCCCAGGAAATATGTCCTATGTGCTCGTGCTCGCTGAAGAAAGCTCGGCTGACACACGCAAGGTTGCCATCGTCCAAGTGATGCGGCTGGCCATCCTCCTGGCCTGTTTGCCATTCGCCTTCGAGCTTCTTGGATTTCCGGCGGAGCCTGTCAATTCACAACTCACGATATGGAATGCGGACTTTCCCCAACTCGGGCTGCTTCTCGCGATATCTGTTGTCGGTGGTGTTGTTTTTCACCTCATTGGGTTTCCGGCAGGCCTGATGTGCGGCGCCATGTTTGCAGCCGCGGTTTGCTCCGGTTCTGCATTCATTGTTGCCAAAGTGCCGGGTGACCTGATGATACCGGCATTCATCGTTTTGGGCGCCGTCACCGGCGCAAACTTTGTCGATACGGATCGCAAGTTTCTTATGGAGACGGCGGTTGCCGGTATCGGTGCCATATTGATCGGTACAATAATCGCAATTGCCGTTGCGATACCCGTTGCACATTTGATGGGCACTGATGTTGCAAAGGTCTTTCTCGCCTATGCGCCAGGTGGTTCTGATACGATGTCAATCCTCGCACTGGCACTGGGGCTGGAACCAGCGTTTGTCGTCAGTCATCATGTGATTAGGATGTTCGGCCTCGGCATTATTGTCCCGGTTTGGCTGCGCTTTTATGGTAGCAGCCGTCCCGCCAAGGTCTGATGCAATGCCCAAGGGCCATTGTTTCGGGCGCCGAAATCACCATCTGTTCGTCATCGTTTGAACGATCGATAATGAGGTAATACGACGTGATCTTTGTCGTCATATTGCTGTTGGGTATCCTGGCTTTATCGGTGCTCCCACAGATGTGGGTCACACGTGTCATCGCCCGACATTCGAAACCGCGCGCCGACTTTGGCCGCTCGGGGGGAGACGTCGCACGGCATCTCTTGGAGTTTGCACAGGTTCCGGGTGTTGTAGTCGAGAAAACCGATATCGGCGACCACTATGACCCGGAAGCGCGCGTCATTCGGCTATCACCACAGCATTACGAGGGTCATTCGCTTGCCGCCGCTGTGATTGCCGCCCACGAAGTCGGCCACGCCATCCAGGATCACCAGAACTATCGTCCTCTCAAGCAGCGCACCCGCATCGCCAAACAAGCCGAACAGACCCAGAGGATCGGCTTTTTCGTAATGATGGCCGCCCCCATCATGCTTCTGCTTTTCAAGTCCCCGGCAATCCTGGCGCTGGAATTCGGAGCCGGTCTTCTACTGATTGGCATCACCGTCATCATGCATGCCTACACACTGCCGGTCGAATTCGATGCGAGTTTCAAAAAAGCCTTGCCACTTCTGCACGCAGCAGACCTGATACCAACCGAAGATTTCCCAGCCGCGCGGGAGATACTCTGGGCTGCTGCGCTCACCTATGTCGCTGCAGCGGCGATGAGCATGCTGGATGTCATGCGCTGGCTCCGTGTGCTACGCTTCTAAGACCATTCCGAGATTAAACGTGAAACCAGATCAGCGCGGTTGACACGGCGCAATGCTCCACCAGCCAACCTTCTTCTACCCCGACACACCCGACGTTCCTCTACCGGAGCGCCACCGATTTCCTGCCGGCAAGTATCGCCTGCTGCTCAATCATGTCCGAGAAGACGGAGTTCTCGGACAGGCCAATCTGCATCCATCTCCGAAGGCAGACCGCGACCTGCTTCTGGCAGCACACGACGAGGATTACATCGATAGCGTTCTCGAGGGAACCTGGTCGAAGGACGTTGAGCGCCGGGTCGGCATACCCTGGTCGCCGATCCTGGTGCAACGCTCCCTCGCAGCAGTTGGGGGCTCCTTGGCAGCCGCCCGAGCCGCGCTTGAAACCGGCATATCTGGTCAGCTGGCAGGCGGAACGCATCACGCGCACCGCGGTTTCGGCTCCGGGTTTTGCGTTTTCAATGATCTGGCCGTAACGGCACTCACGCTGACTGGCGAACGGCGGGTCGGAAAGGTCGCCATCCTGGACACAGATGTTCATCAGGGTGATGGCAACGCTGCCGTCTTGTCACCTCACCCCGACATGTTCGTTGCGAGCGTCCATGGTGAAAAGAATTTCCCGTTCCGCAAAATGCCGTCAGACCTGGACATCGGTCTGGCTGACGACACGACAGACCAGGCCTATATCGCGGCTGTCGAAAGGGCGCTCGCCGCCGTTGTTGCGTTTCAACCGGACATCCTACTCTATCTGTCCGGTGCAGACCCGTTGGCGTCGGACAGTCTTGGTCGACTCCAAATAAGTTTTGAGGGCTTGAAGGCCCGGGATCGGCTTGTGTTCGCGCTCGCGCGATCCGAATCACTGCCTGTTTGCCTGGTTCTCGGCGGCGGCTACGCCAAACCCATTTCCGACACCGTCAGTGCTTATGCCAACACATTGCACGCTTTGCGCGACGTCTACGGGTTTTAGCACTGGATTAGTCCGACGACCGGCTCCTAAGCCACCCTCGAATCAGATTGTGTAGGCGGATTATGAGGCCGAGGCATGTATGCCCACGGCCAATTTGCTACTGCGCGAGGGAATCCAATGGCAAATTTCGCAACCCATATTGGTGTTGGCACCGTCGTCAGCGGAGCCATGGCGACTTTGACACTCGCTGCAGACGTCATTTCTCCTGAGAGCCTGGTGGCCGTCACAATGGCCGGGGTTCTCGGCAGCGTACTGCCTGACATCGACCTCAAAGACTCCCGCGCCAGCCGCGCATTCTTCTCTGGGTTAGCGGTCTTCATTTCGTTCTGTGTTCTCTTTGTGAATGCACAGGCCTACTCGATCG
Source organism: Hyphomicrobiaceae bacterium (assembly GCA_965247245.1). Lineage (GTDB taxonomy): Bacteria > Pseudomonadota > Alphaproteobacteria > Rhizobiales > Hyphomicrobiaceae > Tectiglobus. The sequence goes on from CBDFGV010000003.1 coordinate 2,491,912, forward strand.
CTGAGCTCTGGCTCCTGTGGCTTGGATCCTTCGTCCTGGTCCGATATGGCGCCGAAGCAGCCTTCCACCGCTTCTCATATCATCGCGGTATTTGGCACTCCTTGCTGGCAGCGCTGTTCTTCTGGTTCCTGACGGCCGTGGTGTTCAAGCACGTACTTGGCCGGCATGAGGGCGTCGCCTGGCTCGCCGGTGGTTTTATGTTTGTCGGTTACATCACCCACCTCCTGCTTGATGAACTGTTCAGCGTCGACCTCATGGACAAGCGGTTGAAGGCGTCCTTTGGTTCGGCCATGAAGTTCTACGACGCCAAGAATGTCGGAGATACCAGCCTTGTCGCCGTTCTAACCGTGATCGCCTTCCTGCTGACGCCGCCATCCGGGCCATTTGTGAATGGCATTACGTCACCGCAGTTGTGGTCAGGCCTCCACCAGAAACTTCTGCCGGATGACAAGTGGTTTGGCCTCTTCGGCACCAACCTGCGCGTCACCAATGATGGTACGACTCCGGACCTGTCGAAGATAACAACGGGCTCGATCAACAAGACCACAGCAACGCCAGCCGCTGAACCAGCCCGCAAGGGCGCCTTGCTGCCAGACAAATAAGAACCGCGACTGAAAGACATCAGCCGCGGCGAAACAGGTAATGTTGTACCGGTCTGCTTGTTATCTTATCAGCTTGGCGGTGTGCACTTCTGACTGTCAAACTCGATCGACGATGACAGTCGTGGCTTGAGATAGAATTTGTCAGTGAAGTTGATTGTGCCTGATAGGAAGTAGCTGAAGATCAACGGCGTGTAGGCATACTGAACCTCAACCACGACCACACTCTCACCCGCTTCGACAACGCCTGATGGAAGTGTGTAGGAGTCGCCAGCGTTGTAGTTGGCCACACCGCCTTGGTGGTTGTAAGACCAGCAGACCACGGTATTGGAAGCGTTCGACGTGCTTGCAATCACATTTGAAACCGTCACGCCCATCGGGCTTGCTGAGTACGGCCGGACCAAGACGTCAACGACGTCCATAATTGAACCAAGCTCGGCAGTGGTTGTCGAATCTGTCCGCGCGATCAGATCAGCAGTGGAGCTGGCCACCTGATTGACCCGGCGATCGACTGTGATCGCCTGACTGAACTCAACAATCCCCATGAACATCATGACCATGACCGGGGCGATCATCGCGAATTCAATCGAGGCAACTCCCTCGCGATTTCTCCAGAGCGGCCGGAGAGAGAGTTTACGAAGTATGCTCATGACCATTTGTCCTGCGTGAGTTCTTCAATCTTCGCTGCGGAGATCAACTGTAAGGTTCGGTTCGAAATGCCGTCGCTGCCTGTATGAGCGCCGATCCGTTACTCATGCTCCCGACATCAAGAAACGGCAGTGAGCCGGCCAGCTTCCATTCGTAACAAATCATCACCAGCACGACCTGGCCTGCCTGACCGGGCACCGGATCGTTGGCCGGATTGGCGATCAGGTTGCCGTTACCATCGACGCAGGAGGTCGGTATGGCTGTATTGAAGCCGGTAACTTCAATAACGTTGACCCGCAGATCAGTGGTGCAGTCAATGAAGCTCGGTGCATGCGAGCAGACGTTGGCCTTGAACTGATCTTTCGTCATACCAGCAAGTTGTGCCTGGCCGGTCCTGATCTGACGCGATGCCTGTTCAACCGCGTGCTCCAACGAGAATGTCACAAAGAAATAGAGGCCAACAACGATCGTGCCCATGAGGAGCATAAGGAAAGGTATCACAACGGCGGCAAACTCGATTGCCAGACTGCCATCGTTGTTCTGGCGATAGCGTGCCTGCAATCGATACCATTGCTGACGGAAACCCTGAAACATGAGACAGCTCGCGGTCGGTTGGGTCAATGGCGCCCGAAAGCAGCCAAGACGAGGGATACTGCCCACTAAGATCACCCGCGATAGATGAACAAATACTTGCAACAACCGGAAAGTCGCGTCGTAGGGTTAAGGATTAGCAATCATTGTCCGACGAACGGCAGTTGCATTAAAATTTGATTCATACTTGAAACGCATTCGGCCATCCCAGACACATCTATATGTGTGACTGGAATGGCCGTTCGCAAAACAAGAATTCAGACGTGCGTGCCGTGTGGCGATAGCTTTTACTATTCGCCGCCAGCGCGTTCATTGGATTGCGCTTCTGACAGGCCGATCTTCAGCTTCGAGCTAGCCGCTACCTGCTGCAGGAACTTGTCGTCATCTCCGACAGTGATTGTCGGGTTGCACTGCGATGAGCAGTTGTATGAGCGCCGAACGCCGCCGAGCTGGACGTTGACAATCTTCGACTGATCGCGCTGAACCACAATCCGTTGGTCTTGGATGATGTTCTTCTGCGCATCGAGCGCGATAATGTTCGTAATACCACACGACTTACCGGTCACAACCAGCATCTTATTGGATTGGACCGACACATCCGCAATGCTGGGATTGCCGATAATGATCTCAGACACAGGCGTGGGGAGACGGATAATCTGAGACTGATCATACTTGATCACAAGATCCGATGCGTTGGCTGTCTGCGGTGCGGCAAGCAGAGCTGCAAGCAGAGTCGCGCTCGTCAATACAGCCAGAAATGTCGAAGACAGCATACGCATGTGAGTTTGGGGTCCGGAGAACATACTGAGGCGTCCTATCCTGCGTTGAGACGACCCCATTCCGCCAGAAAAAGATAAACGAAGTGCAAACACCCGTATCATTCTCACACCTCTTTGTAGGAACTGAGCAGCGAGATGATCCGAGGCGCTAGTATGGCATGCACAATCAGCCAATAGAACTTGGGTCATGTCCATAACGCATAGCATCGCCACGACGCATCCAACAAGTGTCTGGCCTCGTAAGCTAACGACATCGACTATATCCTATGAGCGTTCTCAGGTGAGCGCCACGAACGGCCAAGACTCCACAAGCCCGGCTGAGGCTCTAAAGTTCCACTTGTGAGAATGGCCACCCCGCGACCAACACCAACGCCCTATATATTGAAACAACTCGAATTCGATCCCAAGTGATGTGCTGCATAACTAAACAACGCCCCAAACAATGTCCATCATCAACCGCCTCGAAACACACCTTTCAATATCAATTATATAAATAAAACCAATAATTAACCATGCTTTTCATCACAGATTATCTTTAGGTTCTTGTTAGGACATTCGGACCATTATCCCCCTGTCGCAACCGGAAATCATCCGGTGCAAATCCTTAGGTCGTAAATAGACCTGTTCACAGTACCGAGTTTGGGAGAGTTGTCATGAAAGCTTTGGTTTGCCGCTTCGCTAAGTGTGAGTCTGGTGCAACTGCAATTGAATACGCACTGCTTGCTGCTCTGATCGCTGTTGCTCTGATCTCCAGCATGCAGTCTGTCACTAACGGCATCAGCGGCACCTTCACGAAGGTTAAAGATAACCTTTCTTAATAGGTTCGGCACACGCCAAACTTAGGGTTCGCAGCCTGGTCGAAACTGATCAGGCTGCAAACTCGGATCTTCAACCACCTAGGGTGTACTCTGGGTGGTTTTTTATTGCCCGGACCTGCCCGACGCCGTCAACGACATACAGGCTTGGGCCATTATGAAGTGCATTGGCGTGTAGAGTTAAACGGTCAAAGATAAAATTAGAGATTTATTTTCCGAAAAAGAATATGATCTCTATTATTCAAGTGAAAATGTATTGAGAAATACATTTGTTAACACCTGACGGACTAGTTTGACAGCAACACAAAAGCATCGCGCAAGACGATGGCTGCGAGCAAATTTCGCAGCGCCAAGCCAGGAGAGTCGAAAATGTCGAAGAGCATATTGTTCGAGTTTTATCGAGACGAAAGCGGTGCGACAGCCATCGAGTATGCAATGCTGACGGTCTTCATTGCCATTGGCCTCATCGTGTCGATGTCAAGTTTGGGCAACAGCCTGAGCAACTCCTATACAAGTACCGGCAACGCATTCCCCAAGTAGCGCCTGCCGACCTGCCCCGGATTAAGTCCGAATTCATGTTCTGATGGTAGGACATAAGCTTCCTATCAGAGGTCTGTGTTCGAGACTGCGAGAGTTGCTATCGTGTTTGAGTATTCGCTCCTCCTAGTATTTCCGGCCGCAATGGCGCTTGCCGCCATGCTCGATCTGTTTACGATGACGATCCCCAACAGGATCTCACTCTTTCTCCTCGGCTCCTTCTTCTTTGTTGCACCCATTACCGGAATGGGATGGGAGCAGTTTTGCATACATCTCCTAGTATTTGTCGGCGTCCTGATCGTTGGGATCGCGCTCTTCGCGTTTGGCGTCGTCGGTGGTGGCGATGCCAAGTTGCTGGCGGCCGCCTCCCTCTGGATTGGCTACAACGACCTCTTTCTCTACGTAACGACAGCAGCGATCTTCGGCGCATTTCTCTCGTTTGCGCTCATTGGCTATCGCACAATACTGCCGCCGTCCTGGCTGCTCACACAGGATTGGGCCATGCGTCTCCACCGCAAGGGCGAGGGCGTACCTTACGGCATCGCCTTGTGCCTTGGAGCCCTCTGGGTGTTTCCGTCAACCGGTTGGTTTCTCTCCGTTGCGGTCTAGTTCTGGCTCCCTCTCCAAGCCGGTCTGACGATGCAATTGCATCGCTTCTTGACGTGTCAGCCGCGCGAAGTTCCTAACATTCGACCAAAAACGACATTGGTTTTCAGGCCCAATTAACCGGCTGTTGATCTTTCTCGCGCAAATTGGAATCAGCATTCATGGGTTGCAGTTGCGACTCTATTTGGGAATTTGCTCATCATGAAGAAAGCTCAGCTCATTGGTGTTTCGATCGCTGTGGGGGCCGGATTGGTTGCCTTCATGGGGATGCAGAACTTCATCAACCAGAAGCCGAGGACAATTGAGCGGAAAGTCGAAGTCAACTCCACGGAAGTCCTCGTTGCCCGTACAGGCATGCAACTTGGCTCCGTCGCGGGCCCCACGCACTTCCGCTGGATGAAATGGCCGAGTGACGCGGTCAGCCCACAGTTCATTACGCGCGCAGACCAACCGGATGCGATGCAGAAAATGACTGGCGGCATCGCACGGGTCGGTATTCATAAGGATGAACCGATCACTGACGCCAAACTTGTCGTCGCTGGAAAGGGCGGTGTTCTCGCTGCGATCCTTCCTAAGGGCAAGCGGGCCATCTCGACAAAGATTTCTGACGTATCAGCTGCAGGACGTTTGATCCTCCCCAACGATCATGTCGACGTTCTTGTAACCCGCAGAAAGCGGACGCGTCGGGGCAATGAGGTTTACACGACTGACACGCTGTTCCGAAACATTCGCATCCTTGCGATCGGTAAGCAGCTGGACGTTGAAAACCCTGAAGAGGGTGCAGAAGGCCCGGTTGCCACGTTGGAGCTCACGCCTCGTCAGGCAGAGATGCTCGCACTGGCTAACTCTATGGGTGAGATTTCACTGTCGCTGTTGAGCGTTGCAGACATCACGACGACAGAGTCCGGTGACAACGGTCCGCTGGACAAGCCCGACAATGCTTCGTCGGTCAAGATTCTACGCTACGGCGTTAAGGGACGTGTCTACGGCGTCAACTAGGACGCCGCATTAGTTCAGGAGTGCACCAAGGTATCGCGTGTGTGAAGCGTTTTTAATTCGAGTTGAATCCACAGGTAGCTCGTCAAAAGGCTGGAACCCATGCGGAACTACGTGATTAAAGTTTTCAGTGTCGCGCTGGCAGTAATAGCCGCGTTCACTGCAATACTACCGGGCCAGGCGCCAGTAGCCCATGCTCAGAGTCGGTATGTTGCCAATAAGGCATCAGGTCCGGCGGCTGTTCATCAATCAATCCTGCAAATTCGCGACAGTCATCAATTGCCGATGACCAAGGCCGTTACGCTTGCGCGCAACAAGTCGCTGATGATCGAACTGCCGCGCGATCTGCGCGATGTCATCGTCTCCAATCCGGAGATGATTGATGCAGTTGTGCAGACATCAAACCGTGTTTACCTCATCGGCAAGACGGTTGGACAGGCAAACGCCTTCTTCTTCGATTCCCACGGCGAGCGCATACTGACGCTCGAAGTTCAGGTCGAAGTCGACACGCGCCCGCTCGATTCATTGCTTCGTCGGTTTATTCCAAACTCGAACATCCGAACCGAAGTTCTGAATGATACGCTGATCCTCACTGGAACGGTTCGCAACCCTGTGGACTCAACCAAGGCAGCCGAACTTGCAGCGCGCTTTGCCAACACCGACAAGCCGCAGGGTGCAGAATCCCAAAAAGGCAAAGTCATCAACATGCTCGTCGTCGAAGGCGAAGAGCAGGTTATGCTGCAGGTCAAGATCGCCGAAGTTCAGCGCTCCATCCTGAAGCAGTTTGGCATCAACCTGGGCGCTGCCTTTCAGAACGCCAATGGCGCGGTGAACATCCTGACGGACAATGCACTGCCGATCACGACGCAGCAGGGCCTCGGCTCGATTGGTCAGGCGTTCGTTAACACGACGACCAACCTTGCCGGCCTCGCGCTGCCGCAGGCTACGGGCGTTGCAAACGCAGTCACTAACTCCGGTATTGCTGGCGCTTTCGCACCAGGCGGCGGATCGCGCAATATCTCCTACACATTGAAGGCATTGGAGCGGAACGGCCTGGTTCGCACGCTGGCCGAGCCTAACCTGACGGCCGTTTCTGGTGAGAGCGCAAACTTCCTGGCTGGTGGAGAATTCCCAATCCCGGTCAGTGAAGAAAACGGCGCCATCTCGATCGCCTTTAAGGAGTTCGGTGTTGGCCTCGCGTTTACACCGGTCGTCATGAGCGAAGGTCGCATCAGCCTTAAGATCTCGACCGAGGTCAGCGAGCTATCGACCACAGGTGCTGTGACACTGTCATCTACGTCAATCCCAGCACTGACCAAGCGCAAGACTGAATCGACTGTCGAGCTTCCATCCGGTGGTACGTTGGCGATTTCCGGTCTTGTCTCCCACAGCCTCCAGAAAAACGTCGATGGTTTTCCTGGTCTGAAGGAACTTCCGGTTCTTGGCACTCTGTTCAGAAGCACAGACTTTGCCAACAAGGAAACTGAGCTGGTTGTCATCGTCACCCCCTACATCGTGCGCCCAACTTCACGCAAGAAGCTGGCCGCCCCGACAGATGGTTTGGTATCCGCCACGGATGTCCGCACCTTCCTGCTCGGCCACCTCAATCGTGTCCACGGTCGTTCCATTGCGCTGCCTGCCGGCAGCACCAAGGACGGCATTGGTTTCATCGTTGAATAAAAGAGGGATTGGAGTAGGACAAATGACTGACCTTACAACAAAGCTTCCGCCAATCTTCTCCGGACGACGTTCGACGATCGCGAAGATGGCAATGGTTTCGGTAATCGCATTGTCGGTCGCTGCATGTCGCGGCCACCAGGATGATTCTTACGTGGCAGGTTGGCTGCGCATTGATCACGACGAAATGCACCCGATTACCGTGTCAAAGCAACCATCCACGCTGTCGATCCCCATCCATCGCGGCACCTATGGATTGGCACCGGGCCAGCAAGCGCGGCTGTCGCGTTTTCTCGCCCGCTACAAGGCGCGTGATACCGGCAACTCCAACCTCCTTGTGCATGTCCCTAGCGGATCGGCAAATGAAGTCGAAGCCATGCAGGTTGTCGGAGAGTTACGTCACGTAATCAGCGAATACGGTTTCGATCCCACACTTGTGAAGGTCAAGCCATATCAGGCACGTCGCGGATCGCAGCCACCTATTCGGGTGTCTTACATGCGCTACGTGGCCAAGGGCCCTCAATGCGGGACATTCCCGACAAACATCGCCCGTCAATTCGACAATCGGCATTACGAAGACTACGGCTGCTCGGTCCAGAAAAACATCGCAGCGCAGATTGCAAATCCAGCAGATCTGCTTGGTCCGCGCACCATGACACCTCGTTCGGAAGCACGGCGTGCAGACGCCTGGGAGAAGTATGTCACGGGCAAACCAACCCACGCCGAACGGTCTAACGAAGAAAAAGCAGGCACCACGGATCAGTAACGCTTAATCGAAGGAAGAAACAGCCATGTCTAATCAGGCTCATTTACATGAAGACGATCAGCCAATTTATGAGGAAGACACCGCTGGCGCCCTGACCACAGTGGAAATGGGCGCTTCAGAACTCGAAGCTTCGATTGCTGCTCGTCCGGTACCGAGGATTTCGATCCAGGCTTTCTGCGAAGAGCCATCATCAGCTGAAGTCATCCAGTACGCCGCTGAAGACCGCCGCCTTTCCAAGGCTCACGTCAGCGTCCACATGGGTGGCGTCGCCGCTGCTGTTGGCCACTACCAGGAGAGCCCGACACCTAACCTCATCGTGATCGAGTCCAAGATGGATCGCGACGCTCTCTTGTTCCAGCTGGACCAGCTCGCAGAGTGCTGTGATGCCGGAACCAAGGTCGTCGTGATTGGTCACATCAACGATGTCGTTCTCTACCGCGAACTTCTGCGCCGCGGTGTGAGTGAGTATGTGGTCGCTCCATTGCAACCACTGGCATTCATGGAGGCTGTATCCAACCTCTATAACGACCCTGAGTCTGATCCTGTTGGCCAGGTCATCGCGTTTGTCGGCTCCAAGGGTGGCGTCGGATCATCGACCATCTGCCACAACGTGGCTTGGACGATGTCTGAAGCACTGCAATCAAATGTCGTGGTTGCCGATCTCGACCTTGCCTTCGGCACAACTGGCCTGGACTTCAACCAGGATCCGATCCAGGGCATCTCCGAGGCCCTTTCCGCACCGGAACGCCTCGATGACCAGTTGCTCGACCGCCTCCTGACCAAGTGCTCAGACAATCTCAGCATTTTCGCTGCACCGGTCATGCTCGATCGTGATTACGACATCTCGGCTGACGCCTGCGAAATGGTCATCGACGTGGTCAGGCAGAACGTCCCATATGTCGTGGTCGACATTCCGCACAGCTGGACCTCATGGTCGAAGCGGCTTCTACTGCAGGCTGATGAAGTTGTCGTGACGGCCGTGCCTGATCTGGCAAACCTTCGCAACGCGAAGAACGTGTTCGACCTGTTGAAGCAGTCACGCTCCAACGACGGTCCACCACACCTCGTGGTCAACATGGCAAACATGCCAAAGCGACCAGAGATCAGCATTAACGAATTCTGCCAGGGCCTCGATCTTGAGGCAACAGCGGTCTTCGATTTCGACGCTGAGACCTTCGGCAGCGCCGCAAACAACGGCCAAATGATCGAGGAACTGAATCGTAAGGCTAAGGCTGTACCATTCTTCCACGATCTTGCGATGACACTAACCCATCGCAACGAAGGCAAGGGCCGAGTCGAACATCAGAAGTCGGCGCTGGCTCCATTGCTCGAAAAATTGAAACTGACGCGTTAAGGGAATTAAGGGATGTTTGGCAGGCGCAACGGTGAACAAAAAGTTTCTCGACCAGTAGCCGCTCCAGTCGAGGCACCGCAACCAGAAACTGCAGCTGCACCCCAGCCTGCTCAACCCGCTCCCGTGGTGGAAGCGCCGGTGCAACTCGACAATGCACCGCGCCCCGGCGAAGGCCCAGCCAAGCCGCGTTCGGAAGAGTATTATGACGTTAAGACAACCGTCTTTAACGCCCTGATCGATACGATTGACCTGACCCAGCTCGCCAAGCTGGACTCGGATGCGGCACGTGAAGAAATTCGCGACATCGTCAGTGAAATCATCCAGATCAAGAACGTCGTGATGTCGATCGCCGAGCAGGAAGAACTGCTCGAAGATATCTGTAACGATGTTCTCGGTTACGGTCCGTTGGAACCACTCCTGGCCCGCGATGATATCGCCGACATCATGGTCAATGGTGCCGAGACGACATTCATCGAAGTCAACGGCAAAATGCTCCAGACAAATGTGCGCTTTGCCGACAATGCCCAGCTGATGAACATTTGTCAGCGCATTGTGAGCCAGGTTGGCCGCCGCGTTGATGAATCAAGTCCGATATGCGACGCCCGTTTGCCGGACGGTTCTCGTGTCAACGTTATCGCACCTCCTCTCGCGATCGACGGTCCCAGCCTGACAATTCGTAAGTTTAAGAAGGATCGGCTGAAACTCGAGCAGCTCGTCAAGTTCGGATCAATCTCGCCGGAAGGTAAGGAAATTCTCGAAGTCGTCGGCCGTGTACGATGCAACGTCATCGTCTCCGGTGGTACGGGTTCTGGTAAGACGACACTGCTCAACTGCTTGTCGGCCTGTGTCGACCACGATGAGCGCGTCATTACTTGCGAAGACTCGGCGGAACTTCAGTTGCAACAGCCACACGTTGTAAGACTGGAAACACGCCCACCAAACCTCGAGGGCGAAGGTCAGATCACAATGCGCGATCTGGTTCGCAACTGTCTGCGTATGCGCCCAGAACGCATTATCGTGGGTGAGGTTCGTGGACCGGAAGCCTTCGACCTCTTGCAGGCGATGAACACGGGCCACGACGGCTCGATGGGCACGCTGCACGCAAACAGTCCTCGTGAAGCTATCTCCCGTATGGAATCCATGATCATGATGGGTGGCTTCGCATTGCCGGTGAAGACGATCCGCGAAATGATCGTTGGTTCGGTTGACGTTATCGTCCAGGCAGCCCGTCTCCGAGATGGCTCACGCCGCATCACCCACGTGACCGAGGTCGTCGGTATGGAAGGCGATGTCGTTACGCTCCAGAACATCCTGGTCTACGACATCACCGGTGAAGATCCCGATACCGGCAAGATCATCGGCCGACACCGTTCAACCGGTATTTCCCGCCCTCGCTTCTGGGAGAGAGCGGAGTACTTCAACGAGGAAGACCGTCTCGCAGCAGCCCTCGCCGGCTCTGAAGTCCAAGACATGGACGGCAACATCCTGGGAGAGTTGAATGCTTAGTCCTGAGTTGATGCAGCTTGGCGCCCTTGCCTTTGGCGCCATAGCAGTCGCAGCCATTGTGCTAACGCTGGCTTGGCCCTACGTCTCCGGCGAAAAAGAGACCGAGAAGCGCATCAAGGGTGTGACGGAAACCCGCGCAGCGCGTACCGCCCGTCGTGCGGCGGTGGAGCAAGGCACGCAGCGCAAGCAGGCCGTCGCCGACACGCTTAAGCTCATCGAGGAGCAACAGAAACAGTCCAAGAACGTAAGTCTGAGGGTCCGCATTCGTCGTGCCGGCCTGGACGTATCTGAGCGTTCGTTCTGGCTGGTCAGCCTGGCCATTGGTCTTGCCATGGCGGCAGGCGTCTTCATCGCAGTACCCGGCACACCGCCAATCGGAATTGGCATTATTGGCTTCGTCGGCGCCTTCGGTCTTCCGCGTTGGGTCCTTGGTTTCCTAACCAAGCGTCGTCAGAAGAAGTTCACCAATGAGCTTGCCAACGCCATCGACATCATCGTGCGCGGTGTCAAGTCTGGCCTACCGTTGAATGAATGCCTTGGCATCATTGCGCGGGAAAGTCCCGAGCCTCTACGCTCGGAATTCCGCGAAGTGGTCGACGAACAGCGTGTTGGTGTTCCTCTTGGTGAATGCTTTGAGCGCATGATGATACGGATGCCACTGGCAGAGGTGCGGTTCTTCGCAATCGTGATCTCAATTCAGCAGTCAGCAGGTGGTAACTTGTCTGAAGCACTTGGCAACCTCTCTGGCGTGCTGCGCTCTCGCAAACAGTTGGCCGCGAAGGTCGGCGCGCTGTCCGCTGAAGCCAAGGCATCTGCGATGGTTCTGGCTTCACTTCCATTCGTCGTTGTTGGCCTGGTCTACATGTCAACACCAAGATACATGGCACCGCTGTGGGAAGAAGAGCTTGGGCAGTTCATGCTTCTGGGCTCGGCCTTCTGGATGACGTGTGGCATTCTCATCATGAAGAAGATGATCAACTTTAAATACTAACGCAGCGCAATTGCAGAATTTGCGCTCCCAAACTGAGACGAGTAACCGGGTGCACCCATGACCGATTTCATTAGCATGATGGTCCAGCCACAGATGCTGATCACGATGGCAGCAGCCGTCGCGGCATTTGCAACGGTCCTCACAATCGCAATGCCGGTTCTTGACCGTGACCGGATGGGCCACCGCATGCGCGCTATGGCGACGGAGCGCGATAAAATGCGCGCAGCTCGCATGGCCGATCTCAAAGTCGGCTCGGATACGGGTCGCCTACGCACGGAGGCCAAAGGCTTTGTTCGCGAAATTGTTGACCGCTTCGACCTCAAGTCCAAGTTCGAGTCCGAAGAACTCAAACACAAACTGAAGATGGCTGGTCTGAGAGGCCAGGCGCCACTCTACGGCTATGCATTCTTTCGCCTGATCATGCCCCCGATCGTTGGTATCGCCGGCCTGCTCTATATCTTCGTGGTCAAGAACCCAGATGATTTCTCGCCCATGATGAAGTTCATGATCCCCGCTGGCGCGACCGCTCTGGGTTTCTACCTGCCAAACATCTTCCTCGACAACCTGGTTGCCCGACGCCAGCAGGCACTCAAGGATTCGTTTCCAGATGCCTTGGACATGCTGCTGATTTGTGTGCAGTCCGGTATGTCGATCGAAGCCGCCTTTGGACGTGTCTCCAAGGAAATTGGTAATCAATCGATCGAACTGGCAGAAGAATTCACGCTGACAACAGCGGAACTTGCCTATTTGCCTGAGCGACGCATGGCGTTCGAGAACTTAGGCAATCGATCCGGTCTGGATCAGATCAAGGCAACGACCACCGCAATGGTTCAGGCCGAAAGCTACGGTACTCCGGTTGGTCAGGCGCTACGCGTTATGGCGAAGGAAAACCGAGATCTGCGCATTACAGAAGCCGAAAAGAAGGCAGCTGCTCTGCCTCCAAAGCTGACGGTTCCAATGATCGTATTCTTCCTGCCGGTTCTTTTCGTTGTGATCCTTGGCCCGGCGGCAATGACGGTCTCCAAGATCAACTTCTAAGAGAAGACAAGAGCCCCACCGGGCACTTGGAAAAAGTTAAGGGCGGTGTCGCGCAAACGAGTTCGCGATACCGCCCTTTCCTTTTGCACAGTCGCATCCAAATTCAGGCGGTAGCTCGATAACACCCAGCTAGACCAAGCGCTAACAATGCGGGCAAGGCCACCAAGATGTGCGTATATCTTCGTGAACTAGATCTCGACCTTCCGTCTTGCTCAATTCAGTTCCGTTCCTCGGGGGCGCGCCCTAGGCCTACGGTGGCCTCGCAAGACCGCGAAGCTAGGTCTTGCCGCTCGAAGCTCCACGCTCTGGATGATCTTAGTGCTCACCGCAAAAAGGCGGGCCCAAAGCGTCTGTGGGCCCGCCATACAAAAGATAGAGCATTGATTGTTAGGGAGTGCAGTCCCGTAGAGAACGATCCCTACTGGTTGACCGCCCTTGCTACCTGCGAACCAGGCAACCCGCTAGGTGCAGCCTGAGGTGTGATCGACTGCCGGATCGCCGGCTGTTGCCCGACAGCTTGCGCTGCGACACGGCTGGCATCGACATCACGTCCCTGTAGTCTCAGGACAAGCGCCAGATTACGACGAACCTTCGGCTTGGCGGTTGGCATCTGGACGGCCGATCGCAGCAATTGCTCCGCCTTCTTCAGATCGCCATTGGCCGCTTGCGCCATGGCCAGATTGTTCATCACAGTCGGGTTCGACGGTGCAAGGAGTTGCGCCTTCTTGAAGTACGTCAGTGCCTCTGAATACTTGCCTTGCTTCGCCAAAGCAGTACCGCGTGCCGACGTCACACGCCAATCCGGCGCCCCAGGATCATCAGCCCGAACCAGCAATTTGGTTGCAAGTGCGACTTGTCCTGAATCAAGCGCGGCACGACCATAAACGGAAGCAAACTCAGGATCATTCTTGTGGTGCGCGGCGGCTGCTCTCAAGATCGACAGCGACTTGGATTTATGGCCGCCCTCCCGCAATGCATCGGCATAAGCGAGTGCAATCCCTTTGTCGCGAGGGTTATCAGCATAAAGCTTGCTGTAGTATGCAACCCGCTGCACGGGTTGATCGGTCGTAGGCGCCCGCTGAGCATGGTCATGAGGCGCCATGTTCAAGAAATCGCCACCAATTTTCTGCGAACAGGCACCAAGCGATACGGCAACCGCCAGAACGACAGCAAATCTTGGCCATCTTCCTGGACCGACCGGCTTGCACGACCGACTGTCGATCATGTTATTCTCCTCCTAGCGCCCGAGGCGTGATTCGTTTTCTGATGTCAGTTTCTGGGACAGTGCTCAATAAACTGTTAACTGCCGGCGGCACCTCTGCCCGAACGGACCCGAAAACCAAGAAGTTAAAAGAGGCCAGACGTGACCAACCCGAGCTTTGAACTCCCAGCGACAACGGCAGTTTTCACTGACAGCGATACGGGCGCAGTACCGATCCATTTCCTGCGTTCCGCTGGCGATATCGAAACGATCCAAGATATCACCGCGGAGCAGAGGGCGTGGATCAATGCCTGTGCCTATAAAGCCGGTCGACGCTCACACCTGCTTCTCCCTAATCAGAATGGAGGGATCGCAGCTGTGCTCTTCGGAGCTGGCAAAGGTGACAGTGCTGAACCCTGTGGCCCCGCTGAGTACCTTCTCGGGGATCTCGCAACCAAGTTACCAGCAGGCAGTTACAAGCTTGGACAAGGCTTCGATGACCGCGAAGCTGCTGCCATCGCCTGGGGACTGGGTGCCTACAAGTTCATGCGTTATAAGGACAAATCTACCGATACACGCCCGCAGCTCTTCACTGGCGATGGCATCAATCCCAATCGTATCCAGACGATCTCCGACTCCGTCTGGCTCGGGCGTGATTTGATCAACACGCCAGCCAACGACATGGGCCCCGAAGAAATCGAAGCCGCTGCCCGTGCCGTTGCTGGAAAGCACAGCGCCACAATCCACACGATTGTCGGCGACCAACTGCTTGCCGAAAACTATCCGATGATCCACGCCGTTGGACGTGCCAGCACACGCCCGCCCCGTCTCATCGATATCGTCTGGGGCAACGCTGATGCCCCGAAGGTAACACTGGTTGGCAAAGGCATTTGCTTCGACACGGGTGGCCTGGACCTGAAGCCGGCGAGTGCCATGCTTCTCATGAAAAAAGATATGGGCGGTGCCGCTGCTGCACTCTCGCTTGCCAACATGATTATGGGCCTTGGAGTCAACGTGCGCTTGCGCCTGCTTCTGGCTGTTGCCGAAAACAGTGTCTCCGGCAACGCCTTCAGACCAGGAGATGTGATCCCGACCCGCGCAGGATTCAATGTTGAAATTGGCAACACCGATGCGGAAGGCCGCTTGGTATTAGCCGATGCCCTGTCATTGGCCGATGATGACGAGCCAAGTGTTGTCGCGTCCTTTGCGACTTTGACAGGCGCTGCCAGGGTCGCTCTTGGTGCTGATCTGCCGGCAATGTTTTCCAGTGACGACCAACTCGCAGACACCATCACACAGGCTGGCCTCACGACCGCGGATCCGGTCTGGCGCCTACCCTTCTGGGCAGGTTACGACAAAAACCTGGAGCATGGCGTCGGCCACTTCAACAACATCTCCGAAGGCGGATTTGGCGGCGCAATTACCGCCGCTCTGTTCCTCAAGCGCTTCGTGAAGAAGGCCGACCGCTACGTCCACTTCGATCTCTACGGCTGGCGTCAGGCCAACAAGCCACTCGGGCCAAAGGGCGGCGAACCTCATGTCGCCAGGACGATGTTGAAAGTCATCGAGGGGATTGCCGGCAAGTAGCCTTCGGTCAAACTCACGAAGTCAGTACGAGACTCGTGCATCAGGACGATCGAAGCTCGTAATTCGCGAAGCGACGCTCAGTGACGATCGCACCTTCGAGGCCAAGTTTCTGACCCAGTGGCGTCAACTGATCCACCCGCCATTCGGATCCGTCGCTCAGTTCCACAATGGTCATGGTGCCCAGCAATTGTTGCGTCGCCTGGCTGGTGAACGTACGCACCACAGGCCTGCCTGCTGCAATCGAGTCAAATAGCTCGATCAGCAGGTCAAATCGCTCAATTGGCTGGTCTTCGAGCGACGCATTGTCGATGACCAGATCATAGTTGCGGTCTGGTCGAAGAACGAGTTCAACCGCGCAGAGTGAGGCTTCCGAGGGCAATGCATGAATGCGCCAATAGCTCGGGTCGTCTTCGATCACAATCTCAGCAGCATCTCTGTGCTTGTCGGCCCATGCTTCAAGCGCACGTTTGATATCGATGAGTAAATTGCCGAACGCCTCATCTGACAGCATGCACTCGTCCCCCTAACGCGTGATTAGTAGCCTGCATCGCGATCAACAACGTTTTGCATCGCGTCTCCGTTTTCCATCCGGGCGACGTGATCGAGGAAATAGGTCACAATGCTATCGGGCGTGCTTTCGGCCGCGTTGTGCGGCGTGATCACAACCCGCTCGTGCGCCCAAAATGGACTGTCCGCTGGAAGCGGCTCCACCTCAAAAACATCAAGGCTCGCCGCATAAAGCTCGCCAGCATCCAGCGCTGCAAGAATATCATCGCCAACCTGCACGCCACCACGTCCGGCATTGATGAGAACCGGACCCGGCATCCGCGCATGGCGACCGGTTGTCGAAAGCTTCTGCAATAGGGCACGATTGACCAGCCCCTTCGTATCGGGCGTAAAGGGCAACAAAACAACGAGGATGTCCGTCTCGGCGAGGAACGGGTCAAGCTCGGTTTGACCTGCGAAGCAGGTCACGCCCTCGACCTCTTTGGGAGACCGCGTCCACCCGCGCACTTGATAGCCAAGCGCCAGTAATGCCTGCGCACATGCTGCGCCAAGAACACCCAATCCCATAATTCCGACCCGGACTTCTTGCGCTGCAGGTTCGGGCAGATACTGCCAGTTGTTTTGCGCCTGTTGCGCGCGATACTCCGACATCCGCCGCGTATGGTAGAGCGTTTGCAGGGTTACATATTCAACCATACGACCGGTCAGATCCGGATCGATGTAACGAATGATCGGCACACTCGGCAGGTCCGGATCTTTGAACAGATGGTCAACGCCTGCACCAACCGAAACGATCGTCTCCAGGTTGGGAAAAGTCTTGAGGACGCCAGGATCCGGGTGCCAGGCGAGAGCATGCTTGATCTCGCCGACGTCACCAACGTCCGGCCAAATACGCACGTCGCGTTCAGGGCTTTTGGCAAGCGCCGTCTTGTGGAACTCTTGGGCGCGGTCACTTCCAATGATGAGCAGTGCCATTCGTCTTACGTGTCCAATTCTGTTCGCGGCGATCCTCTTACTTACTGCTCGCCGGCCATAACATTATCAATTGGCGCTGTGGTGAGATTGAGCGCCGCCGATAGCAATGCACGTGTATAGGTTGTTTCTGGCGTTGAGAAAATACGCTCCGATGGTCCTTCTTCGACAACATTGCCGTTCTGCATGACAATCACATGGTTGGACAAGGCGCGCACAACCTTAAGGTCGTGACTGATGAACAGATAAGCCAATTGGCGCCGTTGCTGCAGATCCCGCAGGAGATCGACAATCTGTGCCTGCACACTCATATCCAATGCGCTTGTCGGCTCATCCAACATCACAAATTTCGGTTCTAGCACCATCGCCCGTGCGATGGCTATACGTTGGCGCTGCCCGCCGGAGAACTCATGCGGATAGCGATCCTGTGAGCTTGGATCGAGACCGACTTCCTGCAGGGCACGGCCGACGGCCTCACGCCGTTCTTCATAGACCATGCTTGGACTCTGAATGAGCAAGCCCTCTTCGATAATCTGGCCAACTGATAGCCGCGGGCTAAGTGATCCAAACGGATCCTGAAATACGACCTGCATTTCCTTGCGGAGCGGCCGCATCTGCCGAAACGTCGCCCCGTCTATGCGGTTGCCCACGTAAGCGATCGGCCCTTCAGACGACACCAGCCGCAACAGGGCCAGCCCAAGCGTCGTCTTCCCGGATCCCGACTCTCCGACCACGCCGACCGTCTGCCCCGCGCGGATCTTGAGAGACAGCCCATCAACGGCTTTGACGTGGTCCACTGTTCTCTGTAGCAAGCCACGTCGCACGGGAAACCAGACCTTCAAATTCTCGGTCTCAAGAACAACAGGCGCGTTGGGATCAGATTGGGGTGGTAGCCCTTTGGGTTCAGCAGAAAGCAAGTGCTGCGTGTAGTCAGCGGTGGGACGATTGAAAATATCGTCGGTCGTGCCACTTTCAACGACTTCACCGTCTTTCATGACGTAAACACGCTCTGCCATCTTTCGCACGATACCTAGGTCGTGCGTGATCAGCAGCATCGCCATGCCCATTTCACGTTGAAGTTCCTGCAGGAGCTCCAGGATCTGCGCTTGAATGGTGACATCGAGCGCGGTAGTCGGCTCATCAGCGATGAGTAGTTCCGGCTCGTTCGCAAGTGCCAGCGCGATCATAACACGTTGGCGTTGACCGCCGGAGAGCTGGTGGGGATAGTCCTTCAATCGCTTCTCAGGATCGCGGATGCCAACCTTGTGCAACAGCTCAACAACCTTTGGCTGGACCTCATTGCGATTCCATCCGTGATGGATCCGTAGCACTTCGCCAACCTGCTTCTCGATCGTATGGAGCGGATTGAGCGATGTCATCGGCTCCTGAAAGATCATCGAAATGCGCCGACCGCGTATCGTCCGCATTTCGCTTTCATTCAAGCCAAGCAGGTCTTTACCGTGAAAGAATATCTCACCGCTCGGATGTGATGCCGTTGGATAGGGCAGCAGCTTGAGAATGGACTGGGCAGATACCGTCTTGCCCGAACCGGACTCACCAACAAGCGCAACCGTCTCACCCTTATTGATCGTAAACGATACGCCTTTCACGGCATTGGCGATTTCATCCCCGGCTTTGAAATCGACCGACAACCGGCGAACATTAATGAGTGTGGAGGCGTTGCTCTTCATTCTACTGCCGGTCCCTCGCCTCACACGAACGTTTTGCGCGGATCAAGCGCATCACGGACGGCCTCGCCAACGAAGACAAGCAGGCTCAACAAAGACGCCACAGAGAAGAACGCCGCAATTCCGAGCCAGGGTGCCTGGAGGTTGTCTTTGCCCTGTTTCAGGAGCTCTCCAAGTGACGGTGATCCGACCGGCATACCAAGGCCCAGGAAATCGAGGGCGGTGAGCGCGGTAATGGCGCCGGTCAACTGAAAAGGCAGAAAGGTCAGCGTGGCCACCATTGCGTTCGGCAGCAGGTGCTTGAACATAATGGTGATGTTCGAAAGTCCCAGCGCCCGCGCCGCCCTGATGTATTCGAAGTTGCGCCCACGCAGGAATTCGGCACGCACGACATTAACAAGTGACGTCCATGAGAACGCCAACATGACGAGCAGCAACGTCCAGAAGCCGGGAACCAGTACCGAAGAGATGATGATCAGAATGTAGAGGTACGGCATCGACGACCAGATCTCGAGGAACCGCTGGCCGATGAGGTCGATCCAGCCCCCGAAGTACCCCTGCAAGCCACCGACAATAATCCCGATGAGTGAAGCAAGGACCGTCAGGATCAGGCCGAACAGAACCGATATCCGAAACCCGTATATAATGCGGGCTGCAACATCCCGGCCTTGATCATCCGTTCCAAGCCAGTTCTGATTACCCAACGCGTTGTAGCGTTCGAGTTTATCCGCTGGCGCATCGCACAGCGCGGCATTGCTCGTCCAGCGCGGTGGCGAAGGAAACCCGAGACAGTCGCCAGACTTCGATTTCCTAAGCGGATAGTCATTGTTGACCGAGGAGTAGGAGTACCGAATGGGTGGCCAGATCATCCAGCCATTGTCTTCGATTTCCTGCTGAATCTCCGGGTCCTTGTAATCCGTTATGGCGAGAAATCCGCCAAACTTCTCCTCCGGATAATCGATCACGACAGGGAAAAGGACTTCACCCTTGTAGGCAGCAATGATCGGCTTGTCGTTCGCGATCAGTTCGGCGAACAGACTGAGGATGAAAAGTGTGAGAAAGAACCACAGGCTCCAGTATCCGCGTCTATTCGAGCGGAAGTTTTGCCAGCGTCGCTGACTGATCGGCGTCAGCGTGAACCATCGCGATTGGCCGGCACGGGTACCACGACCGCTGCCCCCCTGATGATCGTGCAGATTTAGTTTGTCAGAGTCAGCCTGCACCCATCACACCTCACGGTTCTCGAAATCGATGCGTGGATCGACAAGTGTATAGACAAAATCGGTGACCAGCTGCACGACCATGCCGAGCAGTGAGAATATGAACAGCGTGGCGAACACAACCGGGTAGTCGCGATTGATAATACTCTCAAACCCAAGCAGCCCCAGCCCATCGAGCGAGAAGATCGTCTCGATCAGGAGTGACCCGGTAAAGAATGCGAAGATGAATGCGGCAGGAAACCCTGCAATGATGATTAGCATCGCGTTGCGGAAGATGTGGCCGTAGAGGACCTGGTTCTGAGTCAGCCCCTTAGAACGCGCGGTCAGCACATACTGTTTCCGGATCTCATCAATGAACGAGTTCTTGGTCAGAAACGTCAGCTGCGTAAAAGCGCTAAGCGCCAATGCGATAAGCGGAAGCGTGATGTGCCATGCCCGGTCGGCCAGTTGCCCGATGAGCGATAACTCGGCATGGTTCTCAGATGTCAGGCCGCGTGTCGGAAACCACTGGAAGAACGACCCACCGGCAAACAAGACCAACAAGAACACTCCGACCATGAACCCCGGCAGAGCGTAGCCAACAACCAGAACACCACTGGTCCAAGTGTCAAATGGTTCACCATCGTGAACCGCTTTGCGAATACCGAGCGGAATGGAAATTAGGTAGGTCAGAACGACCATGCAGATCCCGAGTGACACCGAGACCGGAAGCTTCTCTTTGATCAGCTCAATCACCGGCGTGTCACGATAGTAGCTGTTGCCGAAATTGAACGTCACGTAGTTCTTCATCATCAGGAGAAAGCGCTCATGGGCCGGCTTGTCAAATCCGAACTGGCGCTCTAGCTCCTTGATGAACTCCGGGTCCAGACCTTGCGCACCACGATACTTCGATGTGAGCTGTGCCGATTCAGCTGTCGCAGCCGCTGACCCGCCACCGGCTCCATCTCCACCGCCGCCAATCCGTGAAGTCGCGCTGACGTCATTGCCGCTCAACTGGGCAATCATCCGGTCAACAGGACCACCTGGCGCAAACTGAATAATGATAAAGCTGATCAGCATGATCCCGAACAATGTCGGGAATATCAGCAAGAACCGCTTGATCAGATAAGCTACCATGAAAGTCCGCGCCAGCCTCTGCCGAGTTTCCGTGTGAGAGTACTCTAACTACAGGGCTACTACTTCCGTTTCAACTTGGCAGCCTTTTCCTTGTCTTCCCACCACAATCCAACAATCCCGCGGCTGTAGGGTGGCTTTTTCTCTGGTCGTCCAAACTTATCCCAGAAGGCGATGTTATGAGCGCCTTTATACCAATTGGGGATCCAGTAATGGCCGGCACGCAAAACGCGGTCCATTGCGCGGACAGCAGTGTTGAGCTCTTGCCGCGACTTAGCGTTATTGATCTTCGAAATCAGGGAGTCGACTGCAGGGTCCTTGATGCCCGCAACATTGAAGCTGCCGTTTGCCGATGCTGCACGCGAGTGAAACCGGTTGAACAGCTCGATGCCCGGTGTCCCCGACATAACCATGCGCATACTCAGGATGTCATAGTCAAAGTTCTTGCGGCGGAGTTCGTATTGCGCCGGATCGACCGGCTCAATCTTCGCGTCAATCCCAAGCGCCTTCATGTTCTTGACCATCGGCAGCAGGATGCGATCGAAAGAGGGCGCAAAGCGCATGAACGAAATCGAGAGCTGCTTTCCTTCTGGGTCCAAACGCTTTCCGTTGACCAGCTTGAAGCCAGCCTCCTGAAACAGCTTGTGCGCCTTGCCCAATTGCTTGCGATTGCGCCCACTGCCGTCAAACACAGGCGGAATAAAGGGTTGCTCAAACACGCTCTTCGGCAATGAGGCCTTGAACGGCTCAAGCAGTGCAAGCTCCTCGGCGGACGGCTTACCGATCGCTTTCATATCACTGTTTTCGAAGTAGCTCGTCGTACGCGTGTACAGCGAATAGAACAGGTTCTTATTGGTCCATTCGAAGTCGAAGGTGTAACCCAGCGCCTGCCGCACGCGCGGATCTGAAAACTTCTTCCTTCGGGTGTTAAAGAACCAGCCCTGTGTGCCCGATGGGTTCTTGTCTTCAAGTGTTACGAGCTTGACGCGACCATCCTTGACAGCGGGAAACTCATAGCCGGTTGCCCACTGCTTCGAGGTAAACTCTTCTCGTAGGTCATACTCGCCGCCGGCAAAACCAATCAGGCTGGCAGAGCGATCCTTGTAATAGTTGTAGGTCACCTCGTCGAAATTGTTGGTGCCGACATTCACCGGCAGATCTTTCGCCCAGTAATCTTCGCGTCGCTTGTACGTGACAAACTTGTTCGCCTCGAACTTGGACAAGATGTAGGGACCGGATCCGAGTGGAGCTTCCTTCAGCGTCGTCTTGGTGAAGTCCACCTTACTGTAATAAGCCTTCGAAAAAATCGGCAGCCCCCCAACCAGCAGCGGCAGATCGCGAAGGTTATCGCCCTTGAACGTGAACCGAACCGTGTATGTATCGAGCGCCTCGCCTTTCACAACGTCGCGAAGCAGGTTTCGATAAAACGGATGCCCTTTGGTCTTGAGCGTCGTGATTGAAAACACGGCGTCTTCCGCCGTCAGTGCTGTCCCGTCAGAGAACTTTGCTTCAGGCCGCATGTAGAAAGTCACCGACCGCTTGTCATCTGCAAGCTCAATCGAATGGGCAATCAGGCCATACCCGGCGCCCAGTTCATCGCCCGCCCCTGCCAGCAGAGTGTCGAACACCAACGCGGACAGACCATTCGGCGTGTTGCCCTTCAGAATGAATGGATTGAAACTATCAAAACTCGCGCTGCCACTTGTTGGCGTTGTTGAAAGGCTCCCGCCTTTCGGAGCGTTCGGATTGACATAGCTAAAATGCTTGAAGTCGGCCGGGTACTTGAGATCCCCAAATGTCGAAAGTCCGTGTTTCTTGGCCGCTGCCGATGCTGGTCCTAGCGGAACTAAAAATGCACTGGCCAATGCCACGGTGGCGAAAGACAACTGACGATGTAACATCAAGGGCGCTTGCCTCATTTTCTCGATTTGACGTCTCGCAAATAGAACACTGGACTAAAACCCTAGCCGTGTAGGGAACAATCGTCACGTTACAATGCTGTCATGCATGGGGCACTGCCGGACCCAGGTACGATCGGACAGCAAAAAGGGCATCACCGGTATCCAGTGATGCCCTTTATCATCCAAAACTCGTCCGTTTGGTCGTAAGCCGACCATCTACGTATTCAGCTTACTGTGCAGGAAACGGGACCGGACTGTCGCTAAGCGTCTGCATATAGGCGAGCAGATTCGCAATATCCTGCGGCTTCTTCAGGCCGGCAAACGCCATTTTTGTGCCCTTCAGCCAGGTCTTAGGCTTATGAAGGAAGAGAGCCAGGGACTCGTAATCCCACTTGCCGCCCTTCTGCGCCATTGCCTTTGAATACTTGAAGCCATCCGACGCCGCGAGATCGCGATTAACGATGTTCCAGAGATTCGGACCCTGACCGTTCTTACCGCCCTGATTTGGCGTATGGCAGGTTGCGCATTTTTTGAAAACACCCTGGCCTGCGTCGACCTTAGCCGCTGGCAACAGAGCAGCAACTGTCGCAAATTCGAAGACCTTCTTGGCTGCCGGGGCTGCTCCGGAGGTTGAGGCAGATGCAACTTCGACAGGCAGCGTGTAACCCGCCTTCTTCGTGTCCTTAGTGTGCCCGCCTTCAGCGATGTAAATGAGTTCCTTACCGCCGAAGATGACGAGCAAGGCTGCAAGCACAGCGCCCGCGATCTTATTGAGCTCAAAGCTATCCATTGACGGACGCCTCCCTCCCGTTCCAATCAGGCCTTCCCGCCCAAAGTAGACAGAATCTCGACCTTTAATCTTCAGAGCTGTGCCGGACTATAAATTGTCGGAGGCTGCCTGCAACTCTGGCAAACTGACTTTTCAGGGCACTTTGCCGAGACCTATTGTCACCGATCCATAAGTTGGGCCATGAATAGCAGCAACAAATCAATTGGATTCCCAGGACCTTAACTGTGCCGACCATCATCGTAATACCTTCACGCATGAAGGCCACCCGACTGCCAAACAAGCCACTGGCCGATATTCACGGCGACCCCATGATAGTGCACTGCTGGCGGCGAGCCATGGCCGCCGAGGCCGGCAGAGTCGTCGTTGCAACCGATACGGAGGAGATCGCCGACGCCGTCAAGTCAGCCGGTGGTGAAGCCGTGATGACGCGCGAGGATCACATGTCAGGCTCGGATCGCGTATTCGAGGCCGTCAGCAAGATCGACCCGGACATCAATGCCGATATTGTCGTCAACCTACAGGGTGACTTGCCAACGCTTGAGCCACGGCTAGTCAACGAGTGCATTGCTCCGTTGCGTGATCCCTCAGTCCACATCGCCACGATTGCAGCTGAAATCACGATCGAAGATGAACGCGCAGCCTCGCACATCGTCAAGGTCGTTGGCACGCCACTGGGAACAACTGAGCCGTCTGTCCTGCGCGCGCTCTACTTTACCCGCGCACCGGCCCCGCATGGTGACGGCCCGATGTATCATCATATCGGCATTTATGCCTATCGCCGAACGGCGTTGGAGAGGTTTGTCAGCCTTAGGCCGTCCCCGTTAGAGCAAAGAGAGAATCTGGAGCAATTGCGGGCACTTGAAGATGGAATGCGGATTGACGTGGGAGTTGTTGACACCGTTCCGCTCGGTGTCGATACTCCCGCCGATCTCAAGCGCGCTCGAGAGCTCCTGGCCTCTTGACCGCTGAGCCCGACAAACCACAAATCGCCCGCACAAGCATTCGAAAACAACACGAAAGACAACTCCAGGATCGTTGCTGGCCCTAGAGCTGCGCACGACCTGGAAGAGACACGCAATGGCAAAACACTCATCTGTTCCCAACAAGATATCCTACCAGGGGGAAGACGGCGCCAACTCGCACGTTGCCTGTGCTGAGGTTTTTCCAGAACTCGAACCCGTGCCATGCTCGACGTTTGAGGATGCCGTCGGAGAAGTCCAAAACGGCCGCGCCAAGTATGCCATGATTCCGATCGAGAACACGCTTGCGGGTCGCGTCGCCGATGTTCACCACCTCCTGCCTCAGGCAAATCTTTACATCGTCGGAGAACACTTTCTACCGATACACTTCCAGTTGGTTGCACCGCGCGGCAGCAAGAAAAGTGACATCAAAGACATCTACAGTCACGTGCATGCCCTTGGCCAATGCCGCAACATCATCCGAGAACTAGGCGCCGCTGCACACGTCGCTGGCGATACCGCTGGCGCCGCCCGTCAGGTCAGCGAATGGCAGGACAAATCCAAGGCCGCCCTTTCACCGCGTTTGGCTGCTGACATCTATGATCTCGATATACTGGCAGAAGACGTTCAGGATGAAGATCACAACACCACGCGCTTCGTCGTGCTCTCAGGCGCGCCCGAAGATGCCGAGCCCGATGATGGCCCGTGTGTGACAACCTTCATCTTCCGCGTCCGCAACGTTCCGGCCGCGCTCTATAAGGCGATGGGCGGATTTGCGACCAACGGCGTGAACATGACCAAGCTGGAGAGTTACCAGATCGGCGGCGCATTCACCGCAACGATGTTTTATGCTGATATCGAAGGCCATCCGACCGAGCGCTCGGTGCGCCTTGCCCTTGAGGAGCTCTCCTTCTTTTCTTCAGAGCTCAAGATCCTCGGCACTTACAAAGCCAGTGACCATCGTGCCAAAATACTAAAGCAGATGAGCCAGCACCAAGCTCACTAACGACTAACGAAGGGGCGTCGCTGGCAGGACAACGGGAGACGACGCAAATGAAGCTCAAGGACAAAGTCGCCATCGTCACCGGCGCGGCATCCGGGTTCGGTAAAGGCATTGCAGAATTGTATGCTAGCGAAGGCGCCAAAGTCTGCGTCTCCGACATCAATGGACAAGGCGCCCGTGACGTTGCCAACGGCATCGGCGAACGGGCCATCCACGTTGCAGCCGATGTCTCCCAGCAGACAGACGTCGCCAACATGGTGGCAGAGACCGTTAGTGCGTTCGGCGGCGTCGACATCATGGTCAACAACGCCGGCTTCACTCATCGCAACCAACCAATGCTCGACGTCGACGAAGAGCAGTTCGACCGCATCTTCGCCGTGAACGTCAAGGCCATCTACCTTGCGGCTAAGGGAGTTGTGCCGATCATGGAGCAGCGCGGCGGCGGTTCAATCATAACAACGGCATCCACAGCCGGTGTGCG
Organism: Hyphomicrobiaceae bacterium; assembly: GCA_965247245.1. Taxonomy (GTDB): domain Bacteria; phylum Pseudomonadota; class Alphaproteobacteria; order Rhizobiales; family Hyphomicrobiaceae; genus Tectiglobus. Next base: position 2,518,237 of record CBDFGV010000003.1, read on the forward strand.
TCCACGCCCGGGGTTGGTCTGGTACAACAGCTCGAAGGGCGCTGCGATATCTATGACCAAGTCCATGGCCATCGAACTTGCACCCAAAAAGATCCGCGTCAACGCCATCAATCCTGTTGCTGGCGATACTCCTATGCTCGCCCAGTTCATGGGCGAAGACACACCGGAGATCCGCGAAAAGTTCGTCTCGACAATCCCGCTCGGCCGTTTCTCACTGCCGGACGACATTGCCAACGTCGCGCTCTTCCTTGCCGACCCTGCATCCGACTTCCTGACCGGGCTCGCCATCGAGGTTGACGGCGGGCGCTGCATCTAATCAATCCACGACCACAAGACAAAAAAGGGAGACCAACAATGCCGAAAGCCTATTGGGTCAGCTCGTACCACGAAATCCACGACCCGGAAAAATTGGCCGCCTACGCCAAAATCGCTGGCCCTGCAGTCACTGCCTCCGGTGGCCGCTTCCTGACTCGCGGCGTTGCAGCCAAGGCCTTCGAAGCCGGCAAAGTCGAGCGCACAACGGTGATCGAATTCGATTCACTGGACCAGGCCATCGCAGCTCACGAGACACCGGAATACAAGGAAGCACTCAAGGCGCTTGAAGGCGGTGTCACTCGTGACCTACGCATCGTCGAGGGCGTTGAGTAAAAACAAGATCCCCGACAACGGGTGAGCCACGCTCACCCGTTGTCGGTAATTGGTTAGACCATTACTCGGTCGATCACACGAGCCCGCGACTCATGCAGGACATCCTGATACTGCCTACTCTTCATGCGCTTGATGGCATCGGCCTTTGACGAGTACTTGCTCTTGCCGCCCATGTACTGGTCAGCAATGGCATAAAGTTCCGCGTTTGAAACGGTCCCCTTAACTTGCAGCTCTTCGATAACTGCTCGGAACCGATCACCATCAAAGTTCGCAGCAGTCAGTCGATCTGCGAATTGGCGGACTCTCGCATGATCAATCTTCGCCGGCGCTTTGGCCGTCGGCTTCTTCTTGGCTGGCGCAGCATTAAGAGTTGAGTGAATCCTTGCCGACAGTAGGCCGGCATCAATCGTCGGTGATGACGCCAGAAAGCTGGCAAGACTATCAAAGTCGACCGACGCGGCCTTTGCTTTGGCAGACAGCAGAACCTTGGAGCAGCTTGCTAGATAGTGGCTCAATTCTAGGCAAGTTACGCCCGTAGCAATAGCACCAACAACCTCGACCTTTGTAAGATCAACTTTCGCCAACTTCTTCAGTAAGGCCGCCAAAGTTGCATCTTTTGGCGGCGTCAGGCCATGAGACAACGCGTGAAGGGCAGACCGTCGTGCTCCGTCTTGATCGGGTCGCTCAATCTCTGCGAACGCGTTGATAACCTTCCGGATTTCTGAAACCTTCATCGGCGGGTCCTTTCAATGACCTCCTTCGCCAGTGTAGTGAATATTGTGTTCGATTCGTCTGGTGCAAAATAGGCCAGTTTTTCCCCAGCAGCATCCCGGATGCGAATATCGCGCCGAATATTGCAGTTTTCTAGTAGGAAGGAAGTCGAACCAAACTCTCGCTGCACAAGTCCTTGTAGACGGCCAACAACTGGCATCTCGCGCTGGATATAGTTCGCAGGTCCTTGATTGTAAGTCATTGAAGGAACGACACCAACTAGTTCCAGTTGCGGGCAGATTCTTGGTTTGAGGTACTTAAACTGGACCATGAAGTTCCCGGCTGATTGGGCGGCCAGATTGTCTAGTCCTGTAGGGATAAGCAAATGAGTTGCTGCACAGAGAGCATTGACGAAACTCAATGTCAGCCGGGGTGCTGTGTCGAGAATAATGTAGTCGAAATGGTTCTGCACATCAGCGTGACTAAGGACCTCCATCAAGTTGAACCTGACATCCTTTTCTGTTTCCCCGATCAACCACTTTAAGGTTAGTCGATTTTCGAGATCTGCCATTTCGGAGTCAGTAGGCAAGTATCGCAAGTTGGAGATTGGATCCTTGAGTGGTTGCGCCGCCTCCTTCGCCCAGGCGGCATTGCGATGCCCTCCCAGAAGGCCAACTCCCTTGCTCCTCAAATCCTCAATGATGTCTGGGTCATCGATTTCATTGTGCCCGAGAAACAGGGAAGACAGCGAACCTTGGTAGTCCAGGTCGATAGCAAGAACCCGATTTAGCTTCCCACTGCGCGAAGCTAAATAGTGAGGCAAAGATGCCAACGCGGCAGCCAGGTTAGCCGCAATCGTCGTCTTACCAACACCACCCTTTAAGTTCGCAAGAAGGATGATAGGAATACTGCCCTGGAGTTTCGGATTGTATTGCACATCGTCATAGTTGACCGGTCTTGACCAGATCCCTTGCTGACCTTGCTCACTGAGATTGCGCAACTCATCAATGCGCTTGACTGCACTTGCCGCATGCTTCTGCTCGTCACGCAGCCGGAGTACTTCCTTTCGAATTCTTGGAACGCTAAACAGAAAACCGATGACGGCGACAAGAAACGTAAGACTTCCAAGCGTTACTTGGAATACAGCTTGATGGTCGTCAATAAAGTCCTTGACCATAGACCAGTCCATATCGCCTCCCCTCATAACATCAGCATACATATTAAATGCCTGCGATGTCGGAGGAGATCAAGCTATGGATTGGCCGGAACTTCTTTCGAAGCACCCAAGAGCGCAACCTCTACGCTCACCCTTTCTCCGCCAACTCTTTGAGGTTGGAGAGGCCCTTCTCGTAGTTCTCGCCGATCAACGAGTCGAGCATCAGTCCCATCCAGCGCATCATGGGATTGTTGCCGGTATCGGTCTTGAAGCGCCATGTGACAGTTGTCTTGCCACCTTCTTCGACAAAGTCATAGCCGGCAGTGGCCGTACCCTGCGGACCAAAATCGAGGGCTGTCTCAATGACCTTGTTAGGTTCGCTCTTAGTAATCGTCTGCGAGCCGACCCCGACATCCTGCCGCTCGCTTTGCCAATTGACTTTCTGCCCTTTGCCTTGGTCAGGCCCGCTGTAGGTAAACTTGGCGTTCGGATCGAGGGTCACCCATGGTGACCATTTGTGTTTACGCAGATCATTGACGAGTGGAAAAACCTTGGCGGCCGGGGCATTGATCGCGATCGACCGCGATACGGCGACTTCGCGTGGCAATGCAAATGCCACCAAAGCCAGAATGGCAACGACGGCGATCAAAAACATGAAGATTCGGCCAATAAGGCGCATCGGTCATCCCTCCCAGAACCTCTCTGCGACTGATCACTCCGAGTAACCCGGAATCTGGTCATGGAAATGGCCGCCTCCCGAGGAGACGGCCTTGCCTGCACAACCGGGCTTCACAAGCGCTAGGCGAACAGCGCTTCGCTTTCGTAGAGCGACTTCACGTCAAGCTCGAAAACGTCTTCCAGTAGCGCGATTTCCTGCGCACCACCTCGATTGCCGAAATCAACGGAGATAACTGTGCCCGCGTCTGTTTCTTCCAGGCTGACAACATCGGAGATGTCACAGGATTTGCCCATGTCGACGAGCCCGCTGAAGTCCAAAGTGTCTTCGGCAACGCTGAAGTCGGTGATTACATCCAGACCGCGGTGATCACCGTCGCGGCTCACAACATCCTGCCGTTCCCAGCTGAAGGTGTCGGCGCCATCGCCGCCTGTCAGCGTATCCGCACCTTGCTTGCCACGGATCCAGTCATCACCATCACCACCGTTGATGACATTATCTCGTCGCCCCCCTGTAATCGTATCATCGCCGACACCGCCGATGACGTTCTCGATACTCGTCATCGAAACAATCTCTTCGCCATCGATCGCGGCCGTGCCTTCTGACAGATCTACCGTCAAGTCTTCATTCAGCCAGAGAAAGTCGATCGTGTCGCTGCCACGTCCACCATCGATAACATCGTGATCGGTCTTGTAAGGCGCGTAGAACGTATCATCGCCACGCCCGCCGTAGAGTTCGTCATCGCCTTGCCCGCCGGCAATCTCGTCGTTACCTGCGCCGCCATAAATGATATCGACGCCATACCCCCCGTTGAGTTCATCATCACCAGCATCGCCGTAGATCTCATCATCACCGTCACCGCCAGCAATAGCGTCTACGCCTTGACCACCAGACAACCAGTCATCACCGGCGCCGCCGTCAATCTGATCATCGCCCGCACGTCCTTGAATAATGTCGTCTCCAACAGTCCCATCGATTTGATCATCGTTTCTTGAACCAGCAATGGCATCGCCAGCAGGATCATCATTGCCATCGTCGGCGGCGTCATTATCGTTATCGTCAGGTGCGCTGATGATATCGACGTCCAGGGGCGGTGTGACCGGGTCAAAGATGATCTCGTAGTCATCATCACCGGTGTCTTCGTCGTCATCGGGTGCACCAATGACATCGACATCCAAGGGCGGCGTGACCGGGTCAAAGATGATCTCATCATCGTCCGCGGGCTCGATCACTCCGACAAGCGTATCGCCATCATCGGTATCGTCAACTTCCGCCGGCTCGCCGGAAATAAATGTCCTTGTTCCATCAGAAGGGCTGTACATCGGAGTACCAGTGACGTCACCGCTTCCACCGTCGTCTGGCTCATCGCCTGGATGTAAGGTCGTGGGCGGTGATCCGGATGAGGGGTTGTAAATTGGAGTACCAGCGACGTCACCGCTTCCACTGTCGTCTGGGTCATTGCCTGGATACAAGGCGGCGGTCGATGTGTCAGGATCCGGCTGATAATTAGCGGAGTCATAGATCGATTGAGTATCTTCAGTTCCGGATTCCAATCTGGTGTTTTCAGCAATTGCCATTTTCATTCACCTTTTCACAGTGTTTCCGATCCACACTTCGAAGTTGGTGACTTTTTAATTCTACAACTTCTTTGTGCAAGGTGAATTCAGCGCCGTGAATTATGTTCCAGGTGTTAAGTGGTTCGTTCGGTTTTGAATGAGTCAGCAACAAAAATAACGTTTGCTGATTATATTTGGAGATTTTGGTTTCAAGCCGCTTCCTGGCGCAGCCAAGAAGCACAACAAATGCGATGCTCATTCGCTGTGTTTTTTATCCGTAGGCCACCGAAGATGGGGTTAGTATTTCGATTGCAAATGGATGCGGACTTATCCGTTTGGCTGTCTGTACAGCAGCGCCAGCGATCCACTCCTTATCCCCGGTCGATCCCACAGAGTTAAACTGGTGCGCTGACCTTTCTGGCCAAGAAGGCGAAGCGACATGCCAAGTCTACCAGAGCTTTTCCTGCAGCCGATTGGCCTCGATTCCTGGATCGGCGCGACGCTACTTCTGGGTCTCATCTCACTGATCTGCCTGAGCTATTTCAGCCCCGGCGAGAACCCAAACACCTACAGGGACCATTCGACTGAGGCCAAGAGCAAGGCATATCTGGCAAAGCACCGAACCAATAAGACGGATATCAATTCGAACTACAATTTACCGGCTTCGCCCGGAAAACGTGCGGGCAGCGGTTGGACAATAGATAAGACCATGCGCGTTATGACGTCGATCGTAGTCCTGCTCGCAGCCATATACATTATCATCTTCGATCAGGAGGCGAACGCTGATCGACAAAAATGGGCTTTTGGTGCTGTTGGTCTGGTATTCGGGCATTGGGCAAGACGTTAGCTTGACCTATTCGCCACCAGATCAATTAAACGAACATCACACAAAAAACCGCCCGCGGTCTCCCGCGAGCGGTCTCAAAGTCTCGGGCTGAAAGCCTAAGCGGATGATTACATCATGCCGCCCATGCCGCCCATGTCTGGCATTCCGCCGCCTGGCATGCCGCCGGCGCCGTTATCCTTCTTCGGGCTTTCAGCAACACCAGCTTCCGTGGTGATCAGCAGGCCTGCGATAGAGGCTGCGTCCTGCAGAGCGGTGCGCACAACCTTGGCCGGGTCGATGATGCCCTTGTCGAACATGTCACCATATTCGTCGTTCTGTGCGTCGTAGCCGAAAGCGTTGCCGCGGGTCTCGAGGACCTTGCCACATACGATTGAGCCTTCAACACCAGCGTTCTCGGCGATCTGGCGGATCGGAGACTGGAGAGCCTTCTGGACGATGGCGATACCTGCGTCCTGATCTTCGTTGTCACCTTCGACGTCGATAGTTGCACTGGCCTTCAGCAGAGCAGTACCGCCACCAGCGACGATGCCTTCTTCGACAGCTGCGCGTGTAGCGTTCAGCGCGTCATCAACGCGATCCTTACGCTCTTTCACTTCAACTTCGGTTGCGCCGCCGACCTTAAGAACAGCAACACCACCAGCAAGCTTAGCAAGACGCTCCTGCAGCTTCTCGCGGTCGTAGTCAGAAGTGGTTTCTTCGATCTGCGCGCGGATCTGGCCAACGCGTGCCTCGATGTCCTTCTTCTTACCAGAACCATCGACAATCGTCGTGTCGTCCTTCGTGATGGAAACGCGCTTCGCGCGGCCCAGCATGGACATGTCAACGTTTTCCAGCTTGATGCCGAGGTCTTCAGAGATGGTCTGACCTTCGCAAAGGATTGCGATGTCTTCGAGCATCGCCTTACGACGGTCACCGAAGCCTGGTGCCTTCACAGCTGCAACCTTGAGGCCGCCACGCAGCTTGTTCACAACCAAAGTTGCAAGAGCTTCGCCTTCGACATCTTCAGCGATGATCAGAAGAGGCTTGCCTGTCTGCACGACCTTTTCCAGAACCGGCAGCATGGCCTGCAGGTTAGAAAGCTTTTTCTCGTGGATCAGGATGTATGGATCTTCGAGCTCAACAACCATCTTGTCTGGGTTGGTGATGAAGTATGGAGAGAGGTAGCCGCGGTCGAACTGCATACCTTCAACAACGTCCAGCTCAGTGTCGAGGCTCTTGGCTTCCTCAACAGTGATAACGCCTTCGTTGCCAACCTTCTGCATTGCTTCGGCGATCATGTCGCCGATTTCACGCTCGCCGTTGGAAGAGATCGTGCCAACCTGAGCGATTTCGTCAGAGTTCTTGACCTTCTTCGAGCGCTTCTCGATTTCAGCAACAACCTGTTGGGTTGCTTTATCGATGCCGCGCTTAAGATCCATTGGGTTCATGCCGGCTGCAACAGACTTGAGGCCTTCACGAACGATTGCCTGAGCAAGAACAGTAGCTGTCGTGGTGCCGTCACCAGCAACATCGTTGGTCTTGGAAGCAACTTCACGCACCATCTGTGCGCCCATGTTCTCGAACTTGTCCTCAAGTTCGATTTCCTTTGCAACGGTAACACCGTCCTTCGTTGTGCGCGGAGCACCGAAAGACTTGTCGATCACAACGTTGCGGCCTTTCGGGCCGAGTGTAACCTTCACAGCGTTGGCGAGGGTGTCGACACCGCGCATCATGCGTTCGCGGGCATCACCGGAAAATTTGACGTCCTTGGCAGCCATTGTGGCCTATCTCCTAAGGTTCGTTTGGTTGATACAAAAAAAGGCGTTGGAAGGGGCTTAGCCTTCAACAACACCCATGATGTCGCTCTCCTTCATGATGAGGAGATCTTTGCCGTCAATCTTGACTTCCGTGCCGGACCACTTGCCGAAAAGCACACGGTCGCCAGCTTTGACATCAAGCGCCACGAGTTCGTTGTCGTCGCCACGGGCACCCGGGCCACATGCTACGACTTTGCCTTCTTGAGGCTTTTCTGCAGCGGTATCAGGGATGATGATGCCGCCTGCAGACTTTGTCTCGCTGTCGACGCGCTCAACGACCACGCGGTCGTGCAGAGGACGAAACTTCATGAAGTCCTGCTCCTTGGTGGGCTGGTTTGAGTTCATGTTATAAGGTGAAAAGCTACTAGCACTCGCATAGATTGAGTGCTAACAGGCTGCCGCGGATTTAATCCTGCGCCTGCTCAATGTCAAGGCACCGGCGAGAAAATTTCTTAAGTTCGGATGGTTAAGGGAAAGTTACCCTGGCGCCCGAGGAAGCAACGAGACAGGCCTCGCGAAAGACACTTTGCTCGCACTCCGCATATAGGGGCACAAGCCTGCCAATCAAGTTGTATATGAAGAATAGCGTTGTTTACTGGACTTTGCCGCGCCAGAGCATCGCCGGCCAGGTTTTCATCGCATAGTCACATGCCTGATCATGCCCGATGGTAATGGCCTTTTCCTGCATGTAATTCCAGCCCTGCTTGAAGTAGGGACCATGCGTCAGGGCCGAAATCTGGCTGAAATTATCGAAGTTTCCACCTTCCTTGAGGAAGAACCAATAGCGCTTGTTGCGCTTGACGCCGGAGCACTTCTCGATGCTCCACATCCAGTTGCCGTGGCGGTACATCCCGGTCTTCTGACTGTCTGTCAGCCCGCTAGCAGACGCAGCCGATGCCATCATCGCCGCTGCAATTCCAACCACCAAACGCTTCATCACTCACCCCGACCACACAACTCAACAGCACCAGCCAGGCCGCGAATACGCCGCTCAAAACCTGCCGGTCAGGTCAGCATTCCATCACCCCGCGGAATCTGACCGTGCTCTAGTGATACCGCAGTCGCTTGAATTAACGATTGAATCTGATGTCAGCAATTACTTCAAATTTGCGCAAAAGAGTGCAAATCCAGCGCCCCTTTCATCAAAGTTGCAAGGGAATAGCTCGCGGCGGCTCTGATCCGCGGCGTCACCTCTCTGACGCATAGCCAGAAACTTGATGAACTGACCAAGGACTATTCAGCCTGGAACCCCACCAAACCGTACGGCCGCACCGATGCGACGCCGGCACTAGTCCGAACGACTTTATCTAAAGTAGTAACCTGTGCGAAACAGTTCGCACTTCTTTCCTATCACCTCACACGACCGGGTTCTCAATCGTGCCAATTCCAACTGACCTCACATCGTTTCTGGATATCATCCGCCAGCACGGCGATATGGTCTACTCGATCGTGTTTGCTTACGCCGCCTCCCATAGCCTGCTGATTACTCTGTTTGCAGGTTTTGCAGCGCACGCCGGCGCACTCTCCTTTGGCTCGCTTGTCATCCTTTGCTGGATCGCCAGCTTTCTGGGTGACGTTGTCCGCTTCTGGATTGGACGCCGCTACGGCGATGCATTGGTCCGCCGCTTCTCCAGGTTAGAGCGCCCGGTGAAAGTCATTACCCGTCTCGTCGACAACCACTATCTTTGGATGATCCTGGCCCACCGTTATCCGCACGGCATTCGCAGCGTCGCCGGCTTTGCCTACGGCATGTCCAATCTCCCATGGGCGACCTTCCTTCCGATTAATCTGATTGCGTCAGGTCTCTGGGCTATCGTCATTGTCTCGCTCGGCTATGGCTTCGGCCAATTCTCCGAGAAAGCACTGAACAACGCCTCATCCGGACTTGGCATCGCAATGCTGATCGTATTCGTTGCGCTTTCCTGGTATCTCAGTCGACGACTGGAGCGTTTGATCGAGCAGGAGCCAAGCAGCTAGGGCGATTGCTGGATCTATGGTCCAATCAACGTCATCACGGGGGACGGGTTTATGAGCGGAATTCTTGCACTGCTGGACGATATCGCAGCAATTGCAAAACTGGCGGCCGCCCAGGTTGATGACATCGCGGCTCAAGCTGCCAAGGCCGGCGCGAAATCGGCCGGCATTATCATCGACGATGCAGCCGTCACGCCCAAATACGTCACCGGGCTCCCCGCCGCACGCGAACTGCCGATCGTCGCCAAAATCGCCCGTGGATCTCTATTCAACAAGCTGGTGATCCTGCTGCCGGTGCTGCTTCTACTGCAAGCCTTCGCGCCCTGGGTCATCCCGGGTCTGCTCATCATTGGTGGTTGCTATCTCTGCTTTGAAGGCGCGGAAAAAATCTGGCACGCGCTATCGCATCACAAGGACCCAGGCCCGCAACAAGCAGAAACACTCGACGCGGCCCACCTGGAAGAGCAGCGGGTCGCCGGCGCAATCAAAACAGACTTCATTCTGTCAGCCGAAATCATGACGATCGCCTTAGCGACGATCGAGACCGACACGATGTGGAAGAGCGCCATCGTGCTGGCCATCGTTGCTATTCTCATCACCATCGTGGTCTACGGCGCCGTCGCTCTACTAGTTAAGATCGACGATGTTGGCATTCGCATGCGCCAGACTGGTAAATGGGAAATGACACGCTCCCTTGGCAGCGGACTTGTATCGGCTATGCCAAACGTCCTCTGGCTGATCTCCGTGATCGGTACGGCGGCAATGCTCTGGGTCGGTGGCAGCATCATAGTCCATGCATTGAACGAGATGAATGTCTCGATGCCTTACGAGACAATCAAGCAAACGGCCAAGACCATTGCTGGGGAAGATGCACCAGGTCTGACTTGGTTGGTGACCGCTCTGATCGACGCCGTTATCGGCATCGTCGTTGGATCAATCCTGATACCAATTGTTGAAGCGGTCCTGGTACCGATCGAAGCCTTGTTCCCGGAAAAAAAGAAGCAACCAGCCAGCCACTAAGTCTCGAAGACGTTGCGTCGTTGGCCGGCAGAGTCTTCTAGCCAGGGCACATGGTTTATTGCGCGGCAGCCTACGTCAGTGGCGCCGCTCCTGATAGCTCAAGACATCGGCAAGCCGATCTCCTGCCGCTACGCTTCCGGCTTAAGCGCTCATTAACGAAACGAGCGCGTTCCCTACCAGCGATTGATCCAACCCCTGGTATGATCTGCCTGACAATTTCCCGCGCGCGGCTCGTCCCTAGATCCTCACGATCGAGCCGCAGTCGCGGAATTATTGATGTTCAACTTGTTCACTTTGGACGAGAACAACGGGCTGTCACAGCAGACAAAGTCGGATGTGGTCACCTGACAAGGCAATGCCATGGACACGATGCTAAGCCGCTTTGACGAGATCGTTCAGAGCCGCCCAAATGACATCTGCCTCTGCGAAGGCACCGAGCAGTTCACTTTTGCCGACGTGCAACGCATCTCGGACAACATCGCAGCTGAACTTTCCAACATAGCGCCCCCAAATACTTGCGTGGCCTGGCTCGGTGGCGCGGACGCACATCGCGTTCTGGCATACTTGGCCATCCAAAAAGCCGGTCTCGTTTTCTTCGCCCCCAACACAACACTTAATGATGAGCAGATTGGCCAGACCCTGGCAGTTGCCAAGCCCGAGGTGTTGCTGATCGATCAGGAGTATCTACCCCTCGCGGCACGCTTGCCGCACGACAAGCAGATGGTCGCTTCATTTGCCCGGGACGGCTTGAATGACTTGAAGGTATTTCAAAGACCATCTCTATCCGCGGATGCTTTTTCGCATCTCAGTATGACATCTGGCTCAACTGGCGTTCCAAAAATGCTGCCACGCACACGCCGGGACATGGAGTACTTCATTGATCTGGCCTGCGAGTTACAACAACTAGAGCCGACCGACACGACAGCCCTGCTCGGCAACCTGTGGAATCCAACTCTGTTCACCGGCTTCAACGTGGGTGCGAAGACAGTTTGCTTTGATGTGCCGCGCAGAGGCGCAGGCGGCCTCGCCGATCGGCTGCGGGAGGAGCGCGTGACGACCGCAATGATGTATCCGGCGCTGTTTCGCGAATTGATGGCAAGTCAGACTTCGCTGCCGGATCTGCGTTGCATCATCCTCATCGGAGAAGCTCTGACGCGAGACGATGCTGAAGCCCATGCACGTTGCTGCGCGCCAGATGCGGAACTGATCAACATTTATGGTTCGATGGAGTTCCCCTATCTCCTCCAATGGCGCCGGCGGGCCAACGACACAATCAACTTTGTGACAATGCCGATGGGAGCTGAGGTTGTTCCAGGTGAACTCCGCCTGATCGATCACACTGGCGCGCCCGTCAAAGACGGTGCCGTGGGAGAGATCGAAATCACTTCTCACCACGTCCCAAACTTGTATCTCGATAATCCCGAACTGACGGCAGAGCGCTTTCGCACCTTACCAGACGGCCGGACGGCGTTGCGCATGGGTGACTTCGCCTATCGCGACTACGCTGGCGTTTATCACTCCATGGGACGCAAAGATCAGCAGACCAAGATCCGTGGCTACAATGTGCGCCCGACCGACGTCGAAATGATCATCAAGCACGAGCCTGGCGTGCTTGACTGCGCAGTGACAACCGTCACGACCGCGCAGGGCATCCGAAAACTTGTTTGCTTCTATGCGGGCAATGCCAACGACAAATCCTTGCGCAAGGCCCTTAATGAACGCTTGCCGAACTATATGGTCCCCTCAATTTGGCGCCAGCTTGAAACGCTACCCAAGACGCCAAGCGGCAAAGTTAAGCGTGATGCCTTGCCTGATCCATTTGCGATCGAGACCCTCAGCAGAACTTGTCAATCTTACACGGCAACCGGATCCGAAATTGCCAAGCTCTTTTCTGAGATCTTGGACCGAGACGACATTGCGCCGGACGATGATTTCTTCGACCTTGGCGGGGACAGCCTGCAGGCGATGCGGCTGGTGATGCAGACTGAAGAGATCTTCGGACGGCGACCACCTTTTGAAACGTTAATGTTGAACGGGGCCACCATTGACGAATTGACTCGGTTCTTTGACTCGGAGCCAACACAACGTCCCTCAGTTCTGCGCGAAGGGATGAACGGCCCGACGTTCGTGGTCACGCATACGCAGGACGGTAACCTGTCAATGTACTTGCCGTTGACGCAATCGCTTGATCCGTGTTTCCGCGTTGTTGGTGCGAATAGTCGCGAAATCACCGGCGACAAGTGCGCGGCGAATATGCGTGAGATGGCACAGCACTCGATTGAGGTTCTGGGCGACGAGATCGCTCCCGGCAAACAGATCGTGCTCGTCGGCTTCAGTTACGGCGGACCGATTGCTGTCGAGATGGCTCGAATTCTCTCCGAGCGGGACGGCACAACGCCACCGCTCATTCTGCTCGACCCACATGCCGTCTGGCGTGACAACTGGCGATGGTTCCGACGTGCGCTCGACGCAGCAAAGACCGGCGATGTGTCCCGCCTCTGGAATCTGGGGAGAATGTATGCGTCAGCTACATCGAGTGGCGAATCAGGTGAGTTAGAAGAGGCGCACTTAGTGCCGTGGCTGTCCTACAGGCCGGCACCACTGCAGCTCAACAAGGGATTGTTTGTGCGTTCAACCGATCCGACTGCGCACTCCAATGCGAACGCTTGGTCCGATGTTTTCTCAGGTCGGTTGGATATGGCCGATGCATCCGCCGATCATACGAGTATGATGATGAGTGAGCCCGCCCGCATGCTGGCCCAGACAGTTCAATCGTGGATGCAAACAGCCAACGTCCACTAATGCTCACAGCTCAGAACCAACGAGCTTGGTTCTAGAGCAACTTAATGCACGATGATCTAGTGAAACTGCGGCGAGCGATGATCATAGTCCAAGACATGGCCCGAGAGCTCACTGCCTTGAGCGGATGCGAGGTATAGCGCAACGGCCGCAATATCAGGCTCGCAACTAATGCAGTCATCGCTTGGATCATAGGCGTCGCCAATGATCGAGCGTGGTGCAATACCGTTCACCCGGATTCCCTGATCCGCCCACTTTTCGGCTTCCGTGCGCACCATGGCAGCAAGTGCCGTCCGCGCAATGCCGGCCAGCGCAGCTTCCGACGGCTTTGACGGAGCTGGCAGACGCAGGACATTCAAAATTGAACCGTTCGCCCAAGTCAGCCCCATGCGCCCGGCCGCAACACCTGTCGTGCGCGCAGCCGCCTGCATGCGGTTAACAAAAAGCGTCTCGATATCTTCAAGGGTCGTCGCAGAGTTCAGATCATAACGACTGACATGGATCAGGTTGATAACGGTCTCAAGCCCACCATAAATCTTCGCGGCCGTCTGGGTAAATCGGGTCGCCGTGTCTGCAGCATCAATCGGGTCATGATGTGCGCGGACTTCCAGAGCAGATTCGCTCAAGACTGCGAGTAGAGCATCTGTTTCGGGACAAGGCTCAGGGATTTGCAGCAGCATCCGGCAACTGTGTTCTGCGAATGCGCGGGCTACATCCACACCGCACGTGGGACCAACCCCGGTAATCAGAACCCGTGTTCCCGCCAACTCGGGATACACACCTTCGCTGTTCCTGATCTCAGCAACGCTCATCAACATGGACAAAAACCCTCCCCCAGACTTCAGGGGTTACTTCACGCCGATTCGACTAACGACAAGTTAAATGCCGTCTCGATTCGGGTTTTGGTGTGGCAGCCTAGAGTTTTATTCAAGGCCGCGGCACATCCACAGTTAACAGCAATACCGTTTGGCAATAGCTCGCCGCCAACCTATCCTAGCGAGGAAAATTTCCTTGTCACCCGGGCCTTACGCCCGCAGACCATCCAAAACTTACGAAGGGGAAGACATTGCCGGTCATTAACCGTTTTTCTGAGTTTCATCCCGAAATCGTAGAGTGGCGAAAAGATTTCCATGCCCATCCGGAACTCTTGTTCGATGTCCATCGCACCGCTGCAAAGGTTGCTGAAAAGTTAAGAGAGTTCGGCGTTGACGAAGTCGTCGAAGGCATCGGTCGAACCGGTGTCGTTGGCATCATCAAGGGCCGCCAGACGTCAAGCAACAAAGTGGTTGGGTTGCGTGCAGACATGGACGCGCTTCCGATTCAGGAGATCAAGGACCACGATCACAAATCGAAGAACGATGGCGTGATGCACGCCTGCGGCCATGACGGCCACACGGCCATGTTGCTCGGCGCCGCCAAGTACCTCGCAGAAACACGAAACTTCGATGGCACGATTGCCGTCATTTTCCAGCCCGCCGAAGAGGGCGGCGGTGGCGGCCGCGAAATGGTTGAAGACGGCATGATGGACCGGTTCGGGATTCAACAGGTCTACGGCATGCACAATATGCCAGGTTTACCAGCTGGACATTTTTCAATTCGCGAAGGCGGCCAGCTTGCGTCAGTCGATTTCTTTGCAATCGACATCGAAGGTCGAGGCGGACACGCGGCGCGACCGCAGGAGGGCATTGACCCCGCGATTGTCATCAGTCAGCTCATCCCCGCATTTCAAACCATCGTCTCGCGCAACACGCATCCACTTGAGGGTACCGTCGTCTCAGTTACGCAAATCCATATGGGTCACGCGAATAACGTGATCCCGCAAACGGCAACGATGGGAGGGACGGTCCGCACGCTCACCACCGAGACGCGCGACCTCGTCCAGCAGCGCATGACAACCATTTGCGAAAACATGGCTCAAGTTTACGGTTGCAAGATCGACCTCAACTACGAGAGGTTGTATCCGGTCACGGTCAACCATCCTCGCGAGACAGCATTTGCAGCGTCCATAGCGCGCGACATCGTCGGACCGGACAGCGTTAACGACAAGGCGCGCCCGACCATGGGCGGCGAAGACTTTGCGTTCATGCTGGAAGAGCGCCCCGGTGCGTTCATCTTTGTTGGACAAGGCGACAGCGCCGGCTTGCATCATCCGGAGTACGACTTTAACGACGACATCATTCCCATAGGGTGTTCGTACTGGGTCAAGCTCGCCGAAACAGCCATGCCGCTGCAGCCGTAAGGTTCATGAGATCAGCGCCTCAAAACCGAGCCTTCGGGCAGCGTTATCTCAATTTTGTGATATCGCGAAAAAGCTGCCAGCCTGATCACGGGAAGTCAGGTCCTCGGGGCCAAAACCGTCTACTCTGCCCAGTTTTCCGGCTGTCGCAGTCTAAATTTTTTGCTGGCGGCAACCACCGTCGTCATGCCAATAGTCATCGTTGAGGATTTGTAAAACAAGACAAATCTGGTCGCGCCTCACTGGGAAGGGAGTACTCAATGGGCCGAATTGGCAAAACTGCACTCGCAATCTGCACGGGAACGGCACTTTCGTTGTCGGTCAGTGCAGCTCACGCTGAAACATTCCGCTTTGCGTTCCAGGGCGATGTTCAGACGATGGACCCGCATGGTCTCTTCGAAACCATGACTTTGGGTTTCCAGCGCAACATCTACGAAGGTCTGGTCATCCGTGACAAAGACATGAAGATGAGCGGCGCATTGGCCGAGAAGTGGACCAACACAGAGCCAACCGTCTGGCGCTTCAATCTGCGCAAGGGCGTGAAGTTCCATGACGGCAGCGACTTTAAAGCTGATGACGTGAAGTTCTCAGTTGAGCGCTTGAGCACTGAAGGCTCTGACATGAAGGTCGTCGCCGGCCTCATCAAAGAAGCCAAGATTATCGACGATTACACCATTGACCTGGTGACACCTTCGCCGAACCCAATTCTGCCGCTGCAGCTCGAAATCTTCTACATCATGGACAAGCAGTGGGCCGAAAAGAACAAGGCCACAGCTGCAACCAACGTCAAGGGCGGCGACGAAGGGAACTTCGCCAACCTCAACGCCAATGGTACTGGTCCATTCAAGCTCAAGTCTCGCCAGTCCGGCGTAAAGACCGTGCTCGAGCGCCACAAAGGCTATTGGGGTAAGGCACCGACCAACGTCACCACTGTTGAGTTCACACCGATCTCCAACGACGCAACCCGCGTGGCAGCCTTGATCTCCGGCAACGTTCACATGGCGTACCCCATTCCTGTTCAGGACTGGAAGCGTCTTGAAGATGCCAAGGGCGTGAAACCACTCACTGGTCCGGAAGCACGCACCATCTTCCTTGGTTTCGACCAGCTGCGCGACGAGCTTGTCGGATCGAACGTCAAGGGCAAGAACCCGTTCAAGGACATCCGCGTCCGTAAGGCGTTCATGCACGCAATCAACATCGATGCGATCAAGAAGAAGGTGATGCGCGGCGCTGCAACACCAGCAGGCTTGATGGTGGCACCGCAGATCAACGGCTTCAACAAGTCCATGAATGATCGCCTCGCCTACAACGTCGAAGGCGCTAAGAAGCTGATGGCTGACGCTGGTTATGCTGACGGCTTCGAAGTTGTCATGGACTGCCCAAACGATCGCTACGTCAACGACGAGCGCATCTGCCAGGCAGCCGCTTCGATGCTTGCCAAGATCAACGTCAAGGTCAAACTGCTCGCACAAACCAAGTCGAAGTACTTCGGCAAGGTGCTGGCACAGAACGGCTATGACACCAGCTTCTTCCTGCTGGGCTGGACGCCGTCAACGTTTGACAGCCACAACCCGATCTCTTCTTTGATGGCCTGCCGCGGTGGTCCGGACAAGATCGGCGCGTTCAACCTCGGCGGATACTGCAACAAGCGGATCAACGAGCTTGCTGCAAGCATCCAGTCGGAGACAGACCAGGCCAAGCGCCAGGCGATGATCGACGAAGCCTTCAAAATCCATAAGGACGAAGTTGGCCACATTCCGTTGCACCAGCAGCCGCTGTCTTGGGGTGTTGCTGACAACGCAACCGTGGTTCAGCGCCCGGACAACGTTATGGATCTGCGCTACGTCATGGTTGGCAAGTAACAACCATTGAAACGACAAGCGGCCGCTTCCCTCGGGTAGCGGCCGCACTCCGATCAACTGCGTCGCTCTGCCGACACGGTTTCTCATTCAGTGAAATCACTGTTGTAGCCATCAATGATCACCTTTATCGCGCAACGCCTCTTTCAATCCGTCGTCGTCATGTTGACGGTGGCTTTGATCGCCTTCTCACTGTTTCGCTTTGTTGGTGACCCGATCAACAATATGGTCGGACAGGACACGACCCTTGAGGAGCGCGCCGAACTGCGCGAACGCCTTGGGTTGAATGATCCATTTATCGTTCAGTTTGCCCGCTTCTCCTACAATGCAGCACAGGGCAACTTTGGGTTCTCCTATCAGCACCGCCGTCCGGTTTCTGATCTGATTGCCGAGCGCCTGCCCGCAACGCTGGAGCTGTCACTTGTCTCCGCCATTCTTGCCTTAGCCATCGGCATCCCGATGGGGGTTTACACCGCAATACGGCGAGACGGGTTCATATCGCGATCGTTTATGACCCTTTCGCTGGTCGGTGTCTCCTTGCCCACCTTCCTGATCGGCATCCTGCTGATCCTGCTGTTTGGTGTGGTGCTGCGTTGGCTACCCACATTTGGGCGCGGCGAAGTCATAGAGATCGGATGGTGGACGACCGGCTTCTTGACGACCTCAGGGCTCAAGTCCCTGATTATGCCGTCGATAACGCTGGCGTTATTTCAGATGACGTTGATCATGCGCCTGGTCCGCGCCGAGATGCTCGAGGTACTGCGCACCGACTTCGTCAAGTTCGGCCGCGCCCGTGGCCTGTCAGACCGCCATGTGCACTTCAAGATGGCATTGAAGAATACGCTCGTGCCGGTGATCACCATTACCGGTCTACAGCTCGGCTCCATCATTGCCTTCGCAATCATCACCGAGAGCGTGTTTCAATGGCCTGGAATGGGCCTGATGTTCGTACAAGCGATCGGTGAAGTCGACATTCCGATCATGGCCGCCTACCTCGTCATGATCGCGTTTCTATTCGTCGTGATCAACCTTATCGTTGATGTTCTCTATTTCGTCGTCGATCCAAGACTGCGTGTGGATCGGGCGGGGCACTAGGCGACCATGGCACAAACTGACTCTCAAGAAACCGAAGTCAAAAGCCGCCTGCAACGGCTACGCGACAGCGACATCTGGGCAAGCTTCTTGTCGTCGTGGGTTGTGGTTGGCGCGGCCATCATGACCCTCGTCTTTTTCTTTATCGCCATCTTTGCCCCGCTGGTGGCACCGCACAATCCATTCGACCTGGCCTCGATCGACATTCTCGACGCGAGCCTGCCACCGGCATGGTTGGCCGAAGGTGATTCAAGGTTCCTGCTAGGAACCGACGACCAGGGTCGTGACGTTTTCTCGACGATCATCTACGGCGCCCGCATCTCTTTGTTCGTTGGCTTCGCGTCCGTCATATTCTCCATGGTGCTTGGCGTTGGACTGGGCCTGATCAGCGGTTATGTTGGTGGCCGGCTGGATGACTTCATCATGCGCGTCGCTGATGTCCAGTTGTCATTCCCGGCCATTCTCATCGCGCTGCTGATCGACGGTGTCGCCCGCGGTATCTTTCCCCGCGACATGCACGAGGACATGGCCTTCTACGTCCTGATCTTCGCCATCGGCATATCCGGTTGGGTGCAGTATGCGCGCACGGTTCGCGGTTCAACACTGGTCGAAAAGAACAAAGAGTATGTGCAAGCGGCACGTGTGATCGGTCTCGGGCCAGGCGTCATTCTCTGGCGCCACGTTCTTCCGAACGTCACCGGACCGGTCCTCGTGATTGCAACGATCCATCTCGCCATCGCCATCATTACAGAAGCAACGCTGTCCTTCCTCGGCGTCGGCGTCCCGCCAACGACGCCTTCGCTTGGCACGCTTATTCGCATTGGCAACGACTTCCTGTTCTCAGGCGAGTGGTGGATCACGATCTTCCCCGGTGTTGCGCTGGTCTTGCTGGTGCTCGCAATCAACCTGTTGGGCGACTGGTTACGCGACGCCCTCAATCCGAAATTGAGGTAGTCACGACATGGAGCTTCTCGACATTCGGAAAATGCGGGTTGAGTTCCCATCGCGGCGTGGCCACGTCGTTGCGGTGAAAGAGCTCTCGCTGACACTCAGCCCAGGCGAAATTCTCGGCATCGTCGGTGAATCCGGTGCGGGGAAATCAACCATCGGCAACGCCATTATCGGTCTGCTTGAACCGCCCGGCGAACTGACCGGTGGCGAGATCTACTTGCAGGGCGAGCGGATCGACAACCTCTCGGACAGTGAGAAGCGCCTGATCCGTGGCGGCGAGATCGGCATGATCTTTCAGGATCCGTTGACATCTCTCGACCCACTGCAAACAATCGAAACACAGCTGCTCGACACTATCTTGCTGCACCTGCCGTTATCGCCCGAAGAGGCGCAGCAGCGCGCCGTTGAGCTCCTCGACGCTGTCGGAATTCCAGATCCGGCTTCACGTATCAAGGAGTATCCGCACCAATTCTCCGGCGGCATGCGTCAGCGGGTGGTCATAGCTCTTGCCCTGTGCGCCGAACCAAAGCTGATTATCGCGGACGAGCCGACAACAGCACTGGACGTCTCGGTTCAGGCCCAGATCCTCGAACTCATGAAGGGGCTGTGCCGCGAACGCAACGTCGGCATGATCCTGATCACGCATGATATGGGCGTCATTGCTGAGACCGCTGATCGCGTCGCAGTCATGTATCGTGGTCGCGTGGTGGAGACCGGTACGACGTCCCAGATCATTACCGCCCCGGTCCATGATTATACGCAGAGCCTCATTTCGGCAGTTCCACGGCCAGACCGCCGCGTCGAACGGTTCCCGCTGGTGACTTACATCGAGGACGCTCAGGAGCGCCCGGAAGGCCTTGATCTGGAATCGCACTGGCTTGGACAATCGCGCGACTTTGGCGAGCAACACACAGATCTCGTTCAAGTCGACGACCTATCAATGCGCTTCATCACGCGCCACTCGATCTTCCCAAGCAAGCGCCGCTACTTGGAAGCCGTTCGCGGTGTCAATTTCTCCATTGGCACCGGCGAGGTTTTCGGACTGGTCGGCGAGAGTGGTTCCGGCAAGTCCACCGTTGCGCGCATGATTACCGGCATCTACCCGCCAACCGGCGGCAAGATCACGTTTGCCGGTCAGGACCTTACTGCGCTGCGATCACGCAGAGAGGCAGCTCCCTGGCGGCGACAGATGCAGATGGTCTTTCAGGATCCCTTCTCATCGCTCAACGGCCGCATGCGCGTGCGCGATATCATTGCCGAACCGATCATGTTCCACAAACTGGCGTCGACACGTGCCGATGCCGGCAAGATTGTGGACGATCTCTTGGATATCGTCGGGCTCGGTGCCCAGGCTGCAATGAAGTTCCCGCATGAATTCTCCGGTGGTCAGCGACAACGCATTTCAATTGCGCGTGCGCTTGCAACCCAGCCACGCTTCCTCATCTGTGATGAGCCGACGTCCGCACTGGATGTGTCTATTCAGGCTCAGATCCTGAACCTGCTCAAGGACCTCCAGGAAGAGCTCAACCTGACGATGCTGTTTATCAGTCACGACCTGCCAGTCATCAGACAGATGTGTGACCGCGTCGGTGTCATGCGTCACGGCCAGCTTCTCGAAGTCGCTGAGACCGAGAAACTGTTCACAAATCCCGAGCACGAGTACACGAGCCACCTGCTCGAACTGATGCCGAAGTTCAGCGGGTTTGAGTTGAGTGCGGGCTCAGCAGGACAGATGGCAGCCGCGGCCACAACCAGCGCTTAAGCAGCGGGCGGACGGCAGTTCCAGCTCGGACGATTGCGGAGCCGAGACAGATCACGTCACAGCGGATGCCAAAACTGCCGGACAATCAAAGCCGCTACCGCCATCTCGATCCATGCCAGCGGTAAAGCCACCAGCACAATGCCGACGGTGGCGAGGTTCATGTTGAACAAGCCGAGCCACAGTATCGCGAAAATCCCAAGCCACAGGCCGGTCGCTGCACCAAGCACGGTCCGGAAACTGGTTCCGAACCGATCGATGACAACCCAGACACTGAGTGTCACGACCAGAACAAGGATGGTGTCCCAGACACCCCAACTCAGAAACACCGCGATGTTCATCGGAGCAATGTTGTCGATACCCGGAAATGCGTCGCGCATCATCGGCATGACAAAGACGAAATAGCGGAAGATCTCCGACGCATTGATCCAAACGGTGTTGGCCAGCACAGCGAACCAGAACGCTTTGTTCGAGAAAAGTGATGATCCTGCACCTGACGCAACGCTAGAGGATGTCATGCTGCTACCCTTGATTGGATGGTTTCTACGAACGCACGCGCCGACCTTCGCAGCACACGCGCATCATCGATCGTCCTTGAGACCGACCAGAGGCCATTGGCAAAGATGACAAGCAGGTTGGCACAATCGCGAACCACACCACGTGGCGCAGGCTTTCTCGGCAAGCGCTCCGAACCCCGCACGGCATTCTCAAAGCCCAACCTCAATCGCTCGTTGTGACGCGAGACTATGGCTAATGCCTGTGCCTTATGGGGTGCGACTTCTGTCATCGTATTGGCCATAAGGCAGCCGGGACCGGGCAGGCCAAAGCTGTCGGCAAGGGCGATCTGCTGCAGGAAATAGGCTTCCACATCAGCCAACGTTGCACCCGAAGCCTCCACCTGCTGAAAGGCCGGCGTTACGACAGCCTCGCTGTATGCCGCCAGGCAGGCTTCGAACAGGGCTTCTTTTCCATCGAACTCACTATAAAGGCCATGTCGGCTCACGCCGGTTACACGCACCAGATCATCCATCGATGTCGCCTCGAAACCGAAATGCCAGAACCGCTCCATGGCGGAGCTGATCACTTGTGGTCGAGAATAGGTGCGTGGTCTCGGCATACGAATGCCATAGCAGAACGATCGTTCTGAAACAAGTCACAACCTGAAACATCCCGCTTAGTCAATGCACGATGTGAGGGAGCAAGTATCCGTTGGAGCTGGATTACTGAGATTGGCTCAATCGTGGTCGCGCCAGTCACCTGCCAGCGTCAGCCCTTCAATTTCCGTCGCGCCCTCGGTCTTCACGACGCGGCGTACGCGAGCGCCAAGCTCAGCCTCTAAAGCCGAGGATAAGACCTCGGAATGCGTGACGATCCAGATCTGTGTCCGATAGGCAGATCGCGCAATAAGCCTGGCCAATGGTTCAAGCAAATCCGGATGCAGGCTGGCTTCCGGTTCGTTGATCGCGACCAACGCCGGCAGTCGGTAACCCATCAACGCTCCCAGCAGACAGAGATACTTGAGCGTACCGTCTGACAACTCATGCGGTTGAAACGGCCGCGGCATATCCGGAAACGTCAATTCAAACCGACATGAACTCCCGACGTCGCCCGCCCAAAGCATGGCACCTGGAAACGCATCATCGATCGCCGCATCGATCTCCGATGTGTCCTGCCTGATCTGAAACAACGTTGCGAGCACGGCTGCAAGGTCATGACCATCGGGTGACAACGTTGGTGTCGTAATCGCATTGCACGTTCCGCGAATGGGCGAGCCGGCATCTGTCCGAAAGTCATGATAGAATCGCCAATCCAGCATCTCGCGCCGCACAGCTTCCAACTCAGGATAGCGCACCGCATCGCGAAACGCCGCCAGCGCAGTCTCGGATGCAAGCGCGGCATCGCCATACGTGACGCGTTTGCCGTTCTCATCTCGCAACGTGACAGCCGGCCCCTTCCGCTCCATCATCACGATCGGCTTCTGGCGATGACTGCTGGTTAGTCGCTCGACTTTGACCAAGGGCTCAATACTGAAGGCCGCATCTGTCGGCCGTGGCAAGCCCAGCTCGATCTCATAAGTGTAGCCCACGCCATCGGGACCACCGAACTCCAACTCAGCAAATTCAGCCCGCAACGCAATGCGCGCCGGCCGGCCCTTCTGCCTCACACCGGCCCAAAAGACGGACTCGATACCACCTTCCTGGGCAACTGAGTGTGCAATTCTGCCGTCAGCTGCGGCACGCAACTTGGCCAGTGCATTGTAAAGGTTCGTTTTGCCAACACCGTTCGCGCCGACAAACACCGAGCAGGCTTCAATCGGCATTGTCAGATGTCGCACGGACCGATATCCGCGAATACCAACCGAACTGAGCGGCAACACGAAACTCCTTTTACGATTGCAGGTGCACGTTTCCTATTGCAACCAACGACTTTGGCATCCGAAATTGCGCCTCAGTGTTGATCTATGACAATGTCGTCCAACAACTGGAATGCCCAATGAAAAACAATTGGCCAGAACTGGTCAAACAGGTTCGCATCAAGTTCTCCCTTTCCCAATCCATGCTGTCAGAAATGACCGGCGTCTCGCAGAAAACAATTTCGCGTTGGGAACGAGGCGAGGTCGCGCCCAGCGGTCCTGTTCAGAATCAGCTTGTCGAAATGCTACGACGTCCAACGAGCAATTTGATGACGTCGATGCTGAACGCTGTAAAACATTGCCCGGCTCCCCGTGCGCTCTCCCGCATGCCGAGCCTCAGGCTTCTGGCCGTCTCACCACCGGCCATTGAGAAGCGCCCGTCAATCGTCAACTACATTGATCACGACTTGTCCTCACTGGCCTGCGGCATCCTCGAAGAGATGCTCGATGACAGACAATTACAGCGATCCATCGCATTGCAAGAGATCAACTGCGTCGTGACAACCACTGACAGCGTCCTCAAGACAAGCGAACATGCAACGATCGGTAAGTTCCAGACAACGATCACGTATTTCTCGCATGATGGATCGCTCTACAGCGACGCCGTATCCGTTCCGGCCGCCGCATCGGCCGTTCGTGGCTATCGACCAATTGCCGTCGACAACCTGATCGCCGACTAGCGACCGTTCGATCTGGAGGATCGATTTCTCTTGAACAAGAAATCGACTGCATCCGCAACGGACTTGTCTCAGCAACTCCGGAAAACTTGGCGACTGTGTCTTGTAGTTTGGCCGTATCCGTATTACGTGGCGCCGGTAGAGTTCTGAAAATCAACACACTGAACGAGACATGCGCCCGATCATCGAAGTCACTAACCTTTCCAAAACCTATGCTTCGGGGTTCAAGGCGCTCAACTCAGTCAATCTCAGCATCAAGCCCGGCGAAATCTTCGCACTCCTTGGCCCGAACGGTGCTGGCAAAACCACGTTGATCAGTATCATTTGCGGCATCGTCAATTCGACCGAAGGCCAGGTTCTGATCGATGGCTTTGACAATGTCAAAGACTACCGCAAGACCCGCTCCCTCATCGGATTGGTCCCGCAGGAACTAACCACGGACTCGTTTGAAACTGTCTGGGCAACGGCCAACTTCAGTCGTGGCCTGTTCGGCAAACCGCCTGCCCCGGCGCACATTGAGAAGATCCTGAAGGATCTCACCTTGTGGGACAAGAAGGACAGCCAGCTCATGACGCTGTCAGGCGGCATGAAGCGCCGCGTCATGATCGCCAAGGCATTGTCTCATGAACCGCAGATCCTGTTCCTCGATGAACCGACCGCGGGTGTCGATGTCGAATTGCGCAGGGATATGTGGGAAGTTGTGCGCGGCCTTCGCGATGCCGGTGTTACGATCATCCTGACAACCCACTACATTGAAGAAGCCGAAGAGATGGCGGACCGCGTCGGCGTCATCACCGGCGGCGAACTCATTCTTGTCGAAGAAAAGAATGAGCTGATGCGCAAGCTCGGCAAGAAACAGCTGAGTCTCCAGTTGCACCAGCCGTTGACCGAGTTGCCGCAAAGTCTCAGCGAATTCGATCTCTCGCTGGAAGAAGGCGGCGCAGAACTCATTTATACTTACGACACGCAACGCGAGCGGACCGGCATTCGCTCACTTCTCAATGCGTTGAACGACTCCGGCATCACGTTCCGCGATCTGCACACCACGCAGAGTTCGCTGGAGGACATTTTCGTTGGCTTGGTGAAAGAGGGTAAGCAGTGAACTGGCGGGCGATCGGGGCAATCTACAGATACGAAATGGCGCGCACCTTTCGCACCGTTATGCAGAGCATCGTCTCGCCGGTGCTGTCCACCTGCCTGTACTTTGTCGTGTTCGGTGCAGCCATTGGCTCTCGCATCACTGAAATCAATGGTGTGAGTTATGGTGCCTTTATCGTGCCAGGCCTCATAATGTTGTCACTCCTCACACAGAGCCTGACTAACGCGGCCTTCGCTATCTACTTTCCTAAGTTCATCGGCACGATCTACGAGCTGTTGTCGGCGCCCGTATCACCACTTGAAATCGTGATTGGATACGTCGGTGCAGCAGCCACAAAATCGATCGCCGTCGGTCTAATCATTCTGATCACCGCGTCATTCATCGTTGAGATCAAGATCGCGCATCCCTTCGTCATGCTGCTGTTCTTACTATTAACGTCGGTCACGTTCGCGCTGCTCGGATTCATCATCGGGATCTGGGCTCAGAACTTTGAACAATTGCAAGTCGTGCCACTGCTCGTCATCACACCACTCGCCTTTCTTGGTGGTAGTTTCTATTCGATCGATATGCTCCCGCCGTTCTGGCAGACGGTCAGCTTGTTCAATCCAGTCGTCTACCTTATCAGCGGCTTCCGCTGGAGCTTTACCGAGATTGCAGACGTGAACGTATGGACAAGCCTCTCCATGACGCTCCTATTCCTGTGTCTCTGCCTTGCGACCGTTTGGTGGATCTTCCGCACGGGCTATCGCCTGAAGAAGTAAGATGGCGGCTACGCTATTGGCGAGTAACGACCGATGGAGTTCATTAGCGGACAGGCCGGGGTTGCTCCCCCTCCCCATAGGCGTCCGCCGTATGGGGAGAGGGGCCGGGTGAGGGGCAGCTAAATATTGGGAGTATTTCCGCCCCTCACCCGAACTCGGGAACCCAGCACTCGATTAACTGTGAGCCTGACTGCGCAAGCTCAGCCCATTTCACTCAATACCAGATCGAGAATGCTAACTGCCTCGTCAATTTCTTCGATCGAGACGTTCAGTGCTGGCATGAAGCGCAATGAATCAGTTCGCGGGGCGTTGAGAAGCAGCCCGTTCTCCATGGCCTTGGCGACGATTTCCGGCGCGGTTTCCTGCCCTAGATCAAGCGCGATGAGGAGGCCAGACCCGCGCGTCGCGCCAAGCCCAAACTCTCCGGCGAGTTGACCAAGCTTCATCTCCAAATGCGCACCAGCCTTATTGATGTGCGCAAGAAATTCGGGCTTTGAGACTTGATCAAGGACAGCGAGCCCAGCAGCGCACATCAGGGGGTTACCATTGTAGGTTCCACCCTGGTCACCATGTTCAAAACAACTGACGCTATCGGTCGCGAGAAGCGCCCCGAGCGGGACGCCACCCCCAATACCCTTACCGAGTGTCATGATATCAGGCGTAATGCCGGCCTGTTCGTAGTGAAACAGCTTTCCTGTTCGCCCGATGCCTGTCTGGATCTCATCGACGATCAAGAGCAAGCCGTGGTCTTTGGTGAGTTGTCGAAGGTGCTGCAGGAAGGCGTTGGTCGCCGCCCAAACACCGGATTCGCCCTGCACAGGTTCAAGCATGACGGCAACGGTATTGTCCGTGATCAGTTCTTCAACAGAGGCAAGGTCATTCAGTTTTGCTTTCGAAAACCCCGGAACTTTTGGCTCGAACAGCGGCTCGAAAGCGGCTTTGCCAGATGCCGACATCGTTGCCAGGGTCCGGCCATGGAACCCACCATCGAATGTGATGATCTCAAAGGCCCCACCGCGATGTTTCTGGCCGTACTTGCGCGCCAGCTTGATCGCGCCCTCATTCGCTTCTGCGCCTGAATTCGTAAAGAAGACCTGGTCGAAACAGCTGAGCGAAACCAGTTTGTTTGCCAACGCGATGCAGGGTCCGTTGAAGAACGCCGGACTTGGCGTGATGAGTTCATTGGCCTGCTTTGAAAGCGCATGCGCCAGATGCGGCGGTGCATGCCCCAGGCAATTGACGGCCCAGCCTTGCACAAAGTCGAGGTAGCGCTTGCCGTTGCTGTCCCAAAGATAGGAGCCCTCCCCTTTCTCGAACACGACGGGAGGTCTTGCCGTAATCTCCATCAGGGCATCAGCGGCCGGGTTGTGCTTTTGCATGGCTGTCTCCTTTTCTGGGCTGGGCACAACAAAAAAGGCCACACGGGTCGCGTGTGGCCTTGGGAAAATCAGCTGGATCTATTTGGGGATCAGCGTTTTCTTAATCGGACACGGCGCAACCTGGCGGCGTCGATGGTGCGACGGCGCAGACGGGCGCGCAGGGATGTCCGTGTGTTCAACATGAAGCGCGGTATGACGATGTCACACCGCGCTGTCAAGTCTTTTTGGTTTAGGCGCTATCGAAAAGTAACAACCCTCTTACCAGAGTCTGCCATGTAAACGCCGTGACAGATCTCGCCGCCACCAGGCACCTTGGAGACGATAACCCATGGATGAGTCATGTAGGTCGAGATCCGCTTGGTGTCGCCGCGGTAGATGTTGCCATAGCTCTTACGGCGGCCCTTATAGTCCAACCAGTAGACCTTAATGACATCCTCTTCGCTCGCAGCGCGATTACGGATAACGATCGACGTTTTCACTTTGCCATGGATGGAGCGCATCATCCCCTCACCACGGCATCGTGACTTGCTGAGGTATTGATCCGGTGATCCACCAGCGACCTTCAACCGATATTCCAGCTGCCCAATCCGATCGCCATAGAGCGTCTCAATGCAATCCTCGCTCGCATTACAAGCGTCGCGTTCTTTAATCCATTGCCGCTGGCGATTGCGGATCTTGCGCCACGCGCTCTTTCCAACACGAGCCCGAAGGTTCTGATAGACCTTGTTCAAACGCTTATCGAGGCGCGTCAGATGGCGATTGACGCAGACGGTGAACTCTGACGCCATGGTGGTCGTTCGGGCGCAGAAGGCGTCACGATAATCGGCCTTGCTTCTGGCGGATGCTGCTCCAGCCGTTGCGGCAATGGCGATGGCAAGTGTCGTTGAAATCAATACTGTGCGCTTCATTTTGGCCTCCTAGCGGGATGAGCTTTTCAAACTGTGTTCGTGATCACTAAGGTAAGCCCCGGACCGAGAAGCACATCCCAAGCGGCCGACATGCAGCGGAAACCAAACGGAACTTTCCGGTAATTTCCGGCAGGGAAACCGGAGAAATATGAACAAACTTGCAGGGAAGGGACACCGATGCGCGTTGTCATAACAGGTGGAGCATCTGGCATAGGGCGCGCCATTGCTGAGAAGTTCGCGGGCCAAGGCGCGGACATTGCTGTTTGCGATGTGGACCCTGCTGCGGTCGAGAGCTTTCAGAAAGACAAACCCAATGCCATCGCTCGAACAGCGGACGTGACTAATCAAGACGACATGGCAGCTTTCCTAGAGCAGTCGAAACCCGGTGGGGCGGCGCCGATGTTGTATGCGCCAATGCAGGAACCGGAGGTCCTGCCGGCCGCATCGAGGATCTGGACTACGCAGACTGGCAACAGTGTATCGCAACCAACATCCATGGCTGCTTTCTGACTTGTCGCTGGGCTGCCCGGATTATGCGTGCCCAGGGCAACGGACTGATCGTCCTCACCTCGTCGACGGCCGGATTGTTCGGCTATCCGTTGCGCAGCCCCTACGCAGCTGCGAAGTGGGCGATTGTCGGCCTCACGAAGACTTTGGCGATGGAGCTGGGTCCGGCCGGCGTCCGCGTTAACGCGGTCTGCCCTGGTGCTGTCGAAGGTGATCGCATGGATCGCGTTCTGGCCAACGAGGCGCAGGCTCGCGGTATCAGCGAGGACGAAGTCCGACAGTCTTACGTCACCGGCGTTTCCATGAAGACATGGGTAACGGCCGACGACATTGCTGAGGCTATTGCCTACTTCTCATCGCCGGCCGGAGCCAAAGTGTCGGGGCAGATACTGGCCATAGATGGCCACACCGAAACCCTGGCACCTTGATTGAATTGCAAGCTTACTGATGTCGCGCAATCAGCGGTCAGCGGTCATAATGCTGAATCCGACCTGTGGCGTGCCGTAGGTGTTGCGCGAACGTGGCTTACGGCTGATGGCCACCGGTGTAGAAACCGCACCGGAGCTCGCTTGCGCAACCTTGTAGGTGCCCTGCTTTGCAAAGCCTGTGACCACAATGCGCGTTCGCTTCATGCCGTGGCGTTGCACGAGCTGATAAAACTTGCGCGCATTCGGTGTCGTCAGTCGAATGCAACCGTGCGAGGCAGGATGGCCAAGCCGCTTCACGGCGTTCGTGCCATGGGTGGCAATACCACCATTGAAGAACACGGAATACGGCATTGGCGCCATGTCATACTTGCGCGAGTGCCACATCTTGGCCTTCCAGGCCGGCCTGAATGTCCCAGTTGGCGTCTCATGCCCCGTACGCCCGGACGATATCGCCCAACTGTGCAAGGTCTGACCACCAGCTTTGATGGTCATGCGTTGACCCGTCAGATCGATGTGGGCGTGCAGCGTCGGCACCAGCGGTTTGGGCTTGGCCTTCGGCGCAGAGCTCAATGAGCCTTGCCCAAGAGCGGCCGTGTTGGATAGCGCAGCAACATGCTGAGCATCGAGCTCCGGCATCGCAAATGCGGTGGTGGTGAAGCAGAGGGAAAGGGAAAGCGCAAAGCTGCGCACAGGTACGCGGAAATACATTACTCAACTCCATACAGCAGATAGCGACGGAGGTAGAGCAACATGGTAAATAGACTCTTAACGAGCACATACCGAACGAGCGAGATCAGTACCCAAACATGCCACGCGCCTTAGCGTACATTCACGATCATTGGCGCGGAGAACATCCACTCGGATGGTCTTTCTGGATCAACCTCGTCCTCATTCGCCTGCTGATTTTCGGCCTTGAGTTTCTTTTGCGCGGTTTTCTGGATCACACTGACTTTCTACTCGTTGCCGCCAAAACCATCTTCTTTGTTGTGTTTCACATCATCGTTCTGGGTTGGCAGATTGTGGGCACAGTCCGCGCCGCAGAATCCCACATGCAAGGAACTGGATCATCCTTTCTGCTGTGGGCCTGTTACGCGGGCTGCCTTGCAAGCCTGATCGCAACGGCCAATGTTGTGCTCAGTACCAATAACCCGGTGAAATCCTACGACTTCCTGCGCACCTGGGCCGATGTTCAATCCGAACGGCGCAAGTCGCAGTACAAGCTCAGCCTCGATCCAGGCACCGGAACGATCTCATTCTCCGGTCAGTTCGTGATTGGCGTCCGCCGGGCCTTTAATGAGCTGCTCAAGAAGCAGAACCAGATCCAGAAAGTTGTTCTCGAAAGCCCCGGCGGTAGCGTCTATGAAGCGCGCGGTGTTGCACGGCTGCTCGTAGCTCATCGCATCACGACGCACATCGAAAACACATGCGCCTCAGCGTGCACCCTCGTTTATCTGGCCGGCGACAAGAGAACGATGTCACATTCGGGGCGCTTAGGCTTTCACAAGTACGATTTCAATTTCGTCAACAAGCAACCACACCCGATGATCAACCTGGCTGAGGAACACGCCGCCGATCGCAGCTTCATGAAAAGCCGCGGATTGTCGGACGCATTCTTGGAGAATGTCTTTGCGCAGGCGCACTCGGAAATTTGGTTTCCGCCAACGTCCAAGCTGATCGAAGCCGGCGCGGTTCATACACTCGAGACGAAGTAGCCAGCGGTTGACACGAGAGACTAGCTTTTCTGTTCCCGCTTCTCACCAGACGAAAACAAGCTGAACAGCATCGGCCCGCACAATCCAAGCACCGCGAGCACCAGGAAAAATGCCGCGAGCGGTTGAGTCAGGATCAGCCACCACTGGCCATCGAACATCTTCAGGGAGTTCTGCAGATTGGTCTCAACCATCTCACCCAGAATGAGGCCGATGGCCACTGGTGCAACGGCAAAGCCGAAGCGTCGCATGAAGTAGCCAATAACGCCGAAGATCAGGACGATCCACACATCAAGCAGCGATTGATTCAACGCGTAAGCACCGATGACAGAGAGCGCAAAGACGATCGGCCAGAGGATCGGTGTTGGCACGAGTGATACGCGCGCGAACAGCCGGGCAGCATAGAGGCCCAGGAAGAGGAACATAACATTGGCCACCAGCATGGCGCCGAAGATCGCATAGACTTTGCCGACCTGCTCAGTGAAGAGGTAGGGACCAGGCCGCAAACCATGCACGAGCAGACCGACCAGGATCACGGCAGTCGTGCCGCTACCTGGAATGCCAAGCACCATGGTCGGCACCATCGCACCACCGGTGGCGGCATTGTTGGCAGCCTCAGCGCCGGCAATTCCTTCGACTGCGCCTTTGCCAAATTCCTCCTTGTTCTTGGACCAGCGCCGCGCTTCAGAATAGCCAATCATCGAAGCAACGGTCGCCCCTTCCGCCGGCAACACACCGATGAACGTTCCAATCCCGCACGAACGCAGGATTGTTTTCCAAATCTTCTTGTAGTCCGCCATCGTCGGCAGCTGCACCGCCTTCATCGCGATTTGCTCAACGATCAAGTTGAGGCGTGTCGACTGCACCAGCAATTCCGACATGGCGAACAGGCCGATCATCACTGGAACAAAGTGCAGGCCTTCGTAGAGATCGTAATTGCCGAACATAAACCGTTCGATGCTGGTCGACTTGTCGGCGCCAATCGTCGCCAGCCAAACGCCGAAGAGACCGCCGATCAGGTTCTTGACCGCTCCACCCGCCGAAATGCTCGCAAGCATCGACAAACCAAACAGCGTCAGAGCGAAGTACTCCGGCGGCCGGAATTCATAGGCAACACGCGCCAGTAGCGGCGCTGCAACGCAAAGCACGATGACCGAGAAAATGCCGCCGATCGTACTGGAGACCACGGCAATGCCAAGCGCCCGACCAGCCTCGCCGCGCTGCGCCATCGGGTAGCCATCCAGGCAGGTCGCGGCTGCCGCCGACGTCCCCGGCGTGTTGATCAGGATCGCCGTGATAGAGCCGGCAAAAGTTGCTGAGACGTAGATCGTCGAGAGCACGGCAATTGCGTGCACCGGATCCATCGTCAGAGTGAATGGCAGAAGCAGCGCCGCGCCCGTCGTTGCGCCAAGCCCCGGCAGCGCGCCAATGATGACACCGATAATGGTTGTCAGCAAAATCAGCAGGAGCAGATACGGGTCGGTCATCACCGACGCCATGGCGGCGATCGCTTCGGTCACTATCGGTTATCCGTAGTAGAGTTCAGTGAGAATGCCGCGTGGAAAGCGGATCTTGAGTACGAGATCGAACAAGAAAAAGATCGTGACCGGCGTAACAATCGCCACCATCGCAGCCAGCCAATAGCGCCGTTCACCCCAGACGAGGCACATCACGAAGATGACCACCATCAGTCCCACGAACATGTCGACGTAAGTCGTCAATCCGTAGAACACGATCATCAGCAACATCGTGATCCAGGTTTGTGGCATTTGACGCGGATGTGGCATCCGGCTGCCGTTGGCGAGCTGATAGATGAGGATGGCGTTGAGAAATGCAATCAGTCCCATCAGGAAGATGGGAAAAGATCGCGGCTGCATCGCCTCACCGATAACGATCGCGGGTGCCGTATCGAGATTGAGCGCAAAGTAAGTCACGACCCCGCAAAACGCGAAGATCACGAGCGGCACTAACCAGTCGCTAAACGTGCGGGACTGCCGCGAGGCGGCAGTCCCTTCTGTGTCGAACTCGGAGTCCATCGGGTTCCGCTTACTTCAAGCCCATTTCCTTGATGGCAGGCTCGAACTCCTTGATCATTGATTTGATCTGGGCACCCCAGGCCTTTGAGTCAGCTGGCGATGTGCTGTCGAGACCGGAAGCTTCGAGGTAGGCCTGGTAGACCTTGTGCTTCATCGCCTTCATCAGGCCCTTCTCAAGTGCAGCAACCTTGGTGCCGTCTGTCTTCGCATGCGTGACAAAACCACGAACCGTCGACAAGACAACATCAATACCAAGTTCCTTACCGGTCTTTGCCTTTGGAATTGGCTTCATGCGGTCAGTACCAAGAACGATGAGTGGGCAGATATCACCTGTTTCGACCTGGGCTGCTGCCTCAGACAGGTTCAGCGTGCCAACATCAACAGCACCAGCAACCAGCTGCGTCGCCACTTCACCGCCGCCCTTGAAAGGAACGATAGTCGGCTGCATCAAACCACCCTTCTTGGCGAAGATGTAAGCCGTGATGTGGTCGATACCACCAACGTTCGTTGTGCCGAACTTAAGCTTCTCTTTCTTCATGCCGGCAATCAGCTCTTCGCCGGTCTTGTATTTGCTCTTCTTGCAGTTGACCATGAGGATTTGAGGATCGTTGGTACCGCGTGCAATCGGCGCCATCTCATCGACCTTCAGATTGGTCTTGCCTTTCGCCATGGTAATGGCATGTCCGATCGTGAACGTCATGATCGTATGGCCATCCGCCGGACGACCCTTGAAGTAGTTCATCGCCGCAGCACCGTTACCGCCACGCTTGTTGACAACGACCATGTCCGTCTTCAGCACGCGGCGCGCGCGCAACATCATCATGCGTGAGTTGACGTCAGTACCACCGCCGGCACCGGCGTGTGTAATCACTTCAACGGTCTTCGATGGAAACTTGTCCTGTGCCACCGCGGTCACTGCGACCGCCGAAACACCGGCAACCAGTGCCACACCAAACTTTGTCAGTTTCATTTTTTTCCTCCCAGTTTTGCCTATCATCGGCTGGCTTTGGATTAACCAGCCAGGCGCCTTTGATCGGGCCTACGCTCCGGCAACACCGGCTTCGCGTGCCCGCTCAACCAAATAATCCCTTCCTTCCAGCATCTGTTCGACAGTGCCCCAGCCGCACATGTAGTGCCCTTTGAAGCCGGCACCTTCGATCCGCTTGAACATGTCCACGAAGTCCACAGTGCCTGTTCCAGGGTGCATGTGGAGTTCGTATTCTCCGTTGTTATCCGCAACGCGGATCTCGTCACATCGTTCCATCCCCATGCCATCAACGAAACCGGCGATGCCAATGGGATCGTAGTGTGCGTGATTGATTGTGAATGCCCATTTGAGTTTCGGCGACTGAATCTGGTCGAAGTACCAGATCGTCTCTTCCAGATTGTCGGGAAGATAATGAACTTCGGCAAGTTCCGGCTCGCTGTTGAGGTTTTCAAGCTGCAGCAGGACATCCTTCTCTTCGGCATAGGCGACGATCCGCTTCAGTCGGTCGACACTCGCCTGTTTGCGGATCGCCTTGCACGACGTGAAGTGATAGCCGCCATGCACAACGATCCACTCAGCCTTCAGCTTCACAGCCAAATCAATATAGGCTTTTAGGTACTGATCGGTTGCATCGCGCAGGAAGGGAGAAATCTCAGCAACGTTCACGCCTGACAGGGTATGCAGACCAAGATGGATATTGTTGGCTTCGCAAGCTTCGCGCACGGCTGCACAACGGGCATCGTCGAAGCTCTCCATCGCATTCGGCGCAATGTCGGTTTGCACATCAATATAGCGAACGTCATTCTCGGCAGCGAGCCTGATCCCCTCTTCGACGGGAACCCGACGCGCCAAGTCAATACCGATCCGATCGCGAAACGACATCACCCGGCCATCCTCGTTTCCGCGCCAGTTGCAACATTCTTGCTTGCCAGTGACGCCATCCGCGAACCGAGCATAATAGCGTTCCTGCTGGCACCCAGGTTCGCCATTCCTTTGCCGGCAATGTCGTACGCCGTTCCATGCGCAGGTGTGCAAACTGGGAAGGGATACCCGCCGAGCAGCGTGACGCCTTTGTCGAAGCCGATCAGCTTCATCGCGATCTGCCCCTGGTCGTGATACATGGTCAGCACCGCATCGAACTGTCCATTACGTGCCCGCACAAAGACTGTGTCTGACGGATAAGGCCCATCGCAACCAAGTCCACGGCGCTTGCCTTCTTCAACAGCCGGCCCAATGACGTCAATTTCTTCACGCCCGAAGTTACCATTGTCACCGGCATGGGGATTAAGCGCAGCAACGCCAATTCGTGGGCTCTCCACACCAGACGCGACCAGCGATTGATGGGTCAACTCGATATTTTCGAGAATGATGTCCTCGGTGATCAGTCCAGCCACTTCGGAGAGCGGCACATGTGATGTCACACGAGCATTCCAAAGCCCATCGAGGATATTGAACTCGCTCGCCTTGCCGTCGAATGACAGGATCTCCGACATGTAGACGATTTCGTCTTCGTAGGACGGATGCGCCAATCGCATGGCAGCCTTATTGAAGGGCGTAAAGCAAACCGCACCGACATGGCCCTTGCGACCGAGTTCGACAGCCGTGTTGAAGTTCGTCAGCGCGGATTGGCCACCGGCGAGTGAGATCTCACCAAGCGTCACGTCCGCTGGATCAAGATGTTCCAGGTCCCAGAACACCGTGCCATCGGCGGCCAGGGCCTCGTCCTCAGATTTCACGACCGGCAAATCGAGCTGCACTTTGGCATGGCTCTCGCCCAGCGCCAGCACGCGTCGGTCACCGATAACAATGAGCTTTGCTGCGCCGGCGACGTCTTCATCGGCCAAGAGGCCAGCAGTGAGTTCAGGGCTAATCCCACACGGATCACCCATGGCTAATGCTAGTCTCGGAGCCTCATGACCGCTCATCTTCCCTCCACAAATCCCGAAACGTCATTGAAATGGTCAAACACTGCTTACATACTGCATACAGTATGTAGTACACTTTCGGATGTATGAGCAAGCAGGATGCAACACGGTGCCGGCAATTTGGGTATTCCGATTGTCAGGTCGGCAGGAAATAAGCTACGCAGGCACCGCCCACCGCCACTGGAAGGACACTAGAAAGCACGCGAAATGACTGATCTCGGTTTGCGCGATACCCCCCTGTTGGGCGGCGCCATTCAGCGCCGAACGCTGCATGATGAGGTCGTCGACCGCATGCGCGACATGATCATCGAAGGAGATCTCCGCGCCGGTGAGAGGATCAACGAGACAGAACTCTGCCGCCAGCTCGGCGTGTCCCGTACGCCCGTTCGCGAGGCCGTCAAGACACTGGCCAGCGAGGGATTGATCGCCGCGGTGCGCAACAAGGGTGCCATCGTCAATCGGCTCGGTGCCG
This sequence comes from Hyphomicrobiaceae bacterium, assembly GCA_965247245.1. GTDB lineage: Bacteria > Pseudomonadota > Alphaproteobacteria > Rhizobiales > Hyphomicrobiaceae > Tectiglobus. The sequence continues at coordinate 2,554,619 of CBDFGV010000003.1, forward strand.
ACGAAATCCTGCAAATGCTTGAAGCTGCCGCAATGATCGAAACCCATGCAGCGCGCGTCGGGGTCAACCGCGCCAGTGACCAGGAGATCGCCGCGATCGCCAAGCTGCACGACGACATGCGCACGTTGTATGAGGCGCGCGATCGTCTGCCCTATTACAAGCTCAACCAGGCCATTCACACGGCGATCGTCGCACTGGCTCACAATGAAACGCTGAGTGCGATGCATGAAAGCCTACAAAAACGATTGCGCCGTATCCGCTACGTCGGAAACGAGAAACCGACATCTTGGTCTGGCGCCATGCGCGAGCACGAGATGATGATGAGTGCCCTTACCACGCGCGATGGCAAGAGCCTCGCAGCAGCCATCAGCGAACACTTCGACAAAACAAATGAGCGCATCGTCCAGTATTTGAAGGCCGCGGCAACAGAAGGTGACACCTGATCAACGCAGAACCACACTCCTGACGACCAACCCATGCGAAACACCGAGATCACCAAATGGAGCTATTGATCCTCCTCATTGTGACGATGCTGGTTGAGCCAGTTCGTTTCTTTGTCACCGCAGGGCTCGTGTTTGCCTGGCGCACGCTTATAACCAACCCACTTTCGCTGATCACACTGACAGCCGCCGGCAGTGCCATCATTATGGCCATTCTGTTTTCAATCTCTCAGGGCACCTTCAGTGAGACCCAGTTCGCGCTTAGGTTGATCACCGGCATGGTTGCAGGTGGAATTCATGCAATGATCGTTTGGTGGTTGTTGCGGGTCTTTGGCTACATCACCTGAACGCCCAAGGGGCCGTCGGATTCGCTTCGCGCATACAAAGGGCCATTGCATCGAATTCTACGCTGCGTCTTTGACGCGTTGGCCTCGTTCATGGAACTGTCATATGCTGACTTTGTCGCGGTGGAGGGCCGCGTCCGCCCACTTGTCCCAGAACACGGAAACATAAAGACAATGTGAGTGTAATGCTATCGCCGTGCATGATAACGAAGGCGTTCGGGGAACGGCACACCAGCAGGAAAGATCCATACGTGAACATTGAGTTCAGGGCTCCTAAAGCCCAGCACACACTCGGAAAATTTGAAGATCCGAGCTGGACGGCAACGGGCGAAAAACGCGCCGAAGTCAGCCTCCAGAGCTTAGAGACGCTGTGGATCAATACCGGTACGCTGTGCAACATCGCATGCGTGAACTGTTACATCGAATCCAGCCCGTCGAATGATCGTCTCGAGTACATCACGGGGCAGGAAGTTCATGAGCTACTGAACGAAGCACGCACACTTGGCATCGGCACGCGCGAAATCGCCTTCACTGGTGGCGAACCGTTCATGAATCCAGATTTCATTCCAATGCTGGAAGACGCTCTTAGCCAGGGCTTTTCGGTGCTGGTTCTGACCAATGCAATGCAGCCGATGCAGCGCCCGAAGATAAAAAAGGAACTCCTGCGCCTTAACGAGCTCTATGGCGCCGCCATGACGTTGCGTATCAGCTTGGACCACCACTCCAAAGTGCTGCATGAAAGCGAGCGTGGACCCAAGACTTGGGAAAAGGCACTCGCAGGACTGGATTGGCTTGCTGAGAACAAGTTCTCGTTGGCCATCGCAGGACGCACATGTTGGGACGAGACTGACAAGGATTCCCGTGACGGTTATCGCGCTCTCATCGCAGCGCATAGTTGGCCGATCGATCCGGACGATCATCAACGGCTGATGTTGCTACCGGAAATGGACGGCAAGCATGATGTTCCAGAAATCACGACCGCCTGCTGGGATATTCTAGGCAAGAGCCCCGCCGACCAGATGTGTGCAACCAGCCGCATGGTGGTCAAACGCAAGGGCGCGTCTGCACCCGCCATCGTGCCATGCACATTGCTTCCCTACGACGAAGCTTTCGAGATGGGTTCCACACTCGCACAATCGCTGGAAGTGGATGGCGGAATGTTCGCCAAAGGTGCAGTGAAACTCTGCCACTCTCACTGTGCAAAGTTCTGCGTCCTCGGCGGTGGCAGCTGCTCCTAGAGCAAGATCGTTCCGTATAGAATGACCGTTCCAATTGCTCACGTTATCGGCCGGAACGTGAGTCTTGCTCTACTCAACAAGTTTAGAGACCGATTTACGTTTCAGATGGACGCGTCAAACACTTCCATCTGAAACGATCGGACTCTAATCCGAAGCAGCTGCACTGGTAGGACTTGTCGACTTAGTTCTTGTTGACGAGCGCGTCCCGGATTTCCTTCAAATAGGTCTCAGAAGCAGGCGGCTCCGGTGGTGCAGCTGGCGCCTCTTCTTCTTCCTTACGCAACGAGTTGATCACTTTAACTAGGAGGAAGACAGCCCAGGCAACGATCAGAAAGCTGATAATATTATTAATGAACGTGCCGACATTCATCGTAACGGCATCTTTGGCCCCCAATGTGCCTTTCAGCAGTATTTTTATTTGGCTAAAATCAACGCCACCCATCGCCAATCCAATCGGCGGCATAATGATGTCTTTGACCAGTGATTGAACAATCGTGCCAAAGGCACCGCCGATAATAATACCAACGGCCATGTCGACCATGTTGCCTTTGACGGCAAACTCCTTGAATTCACTAATTATTCCCATTGCGCGCTCTCCTCTAAGCTTAACGCATGACGCCGTCTCAACCCCTCTGTGATCCGAATCAGGTTCGACCGGAAGCACCTTGCGCACGATGATTGCCAAAGCAACGATGAAAGTGCCAGACGAAAGGCACGCTTGTTGAAAGAAACTGTTTTCTACGCGCGTGAGAAATTATAGTTCCAATCCAAATGCTGAAAATGAGCCGATAAGTTTTGGCTTGCCTCCGTAACCAGCCTGGCGATACTGGTTCATCGACACAGCACAGGCACTTAGCTATTGAAGTCATTAGCAAAACCGCCTCTCAGACGATGATACAGCAGCCAATATGCTAGACGGGCAACTCATCTGGACACTCGCAATAGCCTACCTCGGCTTGCTGTTCCTGGTTGCGTGGGTCGGAGACTATTGGCTGCGCTCTCGCCAACGAAGCGGCGGCAGACCCCTGATCTATGCGCTGTCGATTGCCGTCTACTGCTCATCATGGACCTATTTCGGGAGCGTCGGCTGGGCCTCGACGACAGGCTACGACTTCCTTGCCGTCTATATCGGTCCGATCTTGATGTTCACGATCGGCGCCCCGATCATCCTGCGCACTGTTCGCCTCGCCAAGGCACAGAACATTACGTCCGTCGCCGACTTCCTGGCGTCCCGCTACGGCAAAAGTCCCGTCGTCGCTGGCCTCGTCACCTGCGTTTTGGTGGCTGGCACCCTGCCCTACATCGCACTGCAGATGAAGGCGATTGTCGTCTCGATCGAAACTCTGGGCTATGGCGAGGCGACATCGATAGCATCATCGATTGAGTCACCGCCGATCGTATCAGTGCTACCCGTGGAGATTGGCCTGGCCATCACGCTCGTCCTCGCGCTCTTCACAGTGCTGTTCGGCACCCGGCACATCGATGCCACAGAGCACCAGGATGGACTGATGCTCGCCATCGCCGGCGAGTCATTGATCAAACTGATGGCATTTCTGGCCGTTGGCTTCTTCGTCGTTTTCTACGCGTTCGGCGGTCCGCTTGCCTTTATCGAAGCCTTCCAGACGAATCCGGAAACACAGCACTTGCGCAACGTGTCCATCAGCGGCAGCACCGCGCTCACTGTTGGTTTGTTGAGCTTTATTTGCATTCTTCTCCTCCCGCGCCAGTTTCACGTGACCGTGGTTGAAAACCACTCCGAAAAGGAGATCCGGCGCGCGACATGGCTGCTCCCGCTCTATCTCGTTCTCATCAATTTGTTCGTCGTTCCGATTGCAGCAGCCGGTCTCATTCTCATTCCGCAGCACGACGCAGTTTCTGACATGTTCGTTCTGTCGGTGCCCATGTCGCAGGGTGCCAGCGCGATTACGACAATTGCGTTTGTCGGCGGTCTGTCCGCTGCCACCGCGATGGTTGTCGTCGAGACCGTCGCCCTTTCGATCATGGTTTGCAACGGCTTCGTCGTGCCGCTGATGCTGCGCCAATCAAGTACCGGACCGTTTTCCCAGTACAACTTCCCACGCTTCCTGCTCTATGTCAGACGCGCGTCGATCGTTGCCATACTTCTGATGTGCTACGTCGTCTATCGCACCGTCGGCGGCGTCGGCAATCTCGCGGCCATCGGCTTGATCGCGTTTGCAGCCATCGCCCAACTTGCTCCGGCCTTCTTCGGTGGACTGGTCTGGCGCCGGGCGACCGCCAGCGGCGCTATCGCCGGCATTCTGGTCGGCACCATTGTCTGGGCCTACACGCTTGTCATTCCGTGGATCGTCCAGGCCGGTTGGATGCCATACACGCTGCTGACCGATGGTCCGTTTGGGATTGCATTCCTGAAGCCGCAGGCCTTGTTCTTTGTCGAATTTGAGCAGCTCACCCACGGCGTGTTCTGGAGCCTCGGTGCAAACATTACGGCCTACGTCGCCGTCTCGCTGCTGCGCGGACAAGAGCCCATTGAACGCCTGCAAGCACACGTCTTCATCGTCAATGAAACCGTTGACCCGGTCCCGCAGCACTCATTCCGCCTGTGGCGCAGTTCAATCACCTTGGGTGACCTGCGAACGACGGCGGCGCGATATCTTGGCGAACAGCGCGCGGAACGTTCGTTCAAAGATTTTCTCGAGGACAACGACCTCCCCGATGATCCGAAGATGGAAGCGGACATTCAAACGCTTCGCTTCACAGAGCGATTGCTGTCACGCGCAATTGGTGCCGCCTCAGCGCGCCTCGTCCTATCGCTTCTCCTGCGGCGTGGCGATGTCGGCAGCCAGTCAGCGTTGCGCCTTCTCGATGATGCGTCGGAAGCACTCCAGTACAATCGCGACCTTCTGCAATCAGCGCTTGATCAGGTGCGCCACGGGATCAGCGTGTTTGATAGCAATAACAAACTGATCTGCTGGAACCGGCAGTTCCGTCAGCTTCTGGAACTGCCACCCGATCTTGGTCGTGTCGGCGTTCCACTTGACCGGATCCTGCGCGCCTGCGCCGAGCGTGGTGACTTTGGCCAAGGTAATGTCGACAACCTGGTTGCCAATCGCCTGACGCAGATGGCGCTCAAGCAGCAGACATTTCAGGAGCACTTCAAAGGCGGTGAGAAAATCATTGAGTTTCGCACCACGAGTATGCCGCAAGGCGGCATCGTCACCACCTATCTCGATATCGGCGATCGCGTCCGCTCGGCCAATGCGCTGGAACGTGTGAACCTGACACTTGAGCAGCGCGTTCGGGAGCGAACAGCCGAGCTAGTGAAAGTCAACGAAGCACTGGAGCAAGCCAAGCGCAAAGCTGACGAACTCAATCTCGACAAGACCCGTTTCATTGCTGCCGCGAGCCACGACATTCTCCAACCTATGAACGCGGCACGGCTCTATACGAGCTCTCTGCTAGAGCGCAGCCTGCCACCTGACGAGGCCCGCATCGCACAGAGCATTGACGCCTCGTTGGTTGCTGTCGAAGAGATTTTCCAAACGCTCGTTGATTTATCGCGCATGGATGCCGGCCGCCTCGAAGCCGACATGCAAGCTGTTAATCTCGCCACGATGCTGGAACGCTTGCGGGTTGAGTTTGATCCGATTGCCCGGAACAAGGGTCTAGAGTTTGCGATCGTGAATTCATCAAGTTGGGTGCGCTCCGATCCGAAGCTGCTCCACCGTCTGCTTCAGAACTTGGTCTCAAATGCCATCAAGTATACGAACCGGGGTAGAATTCTCCTCGGCGTCCGCCACCGTGTTGGGCTGATTGAGATCCAGATCATCGACACCGGGCCCGGAATACCTGCTGCGCGTCAGGCCGAGATATTTAAAGAATTCCATCGCCTTGATCCCACAGCCAGCTCGGGACGGGGCATCGGCCTTGGCCTCTCTATCGTCGATCGTATCGGCCGTATGCTTGATCATCACGTCGGGCTGCGATCAACCCAGGGCAAGGGCTCCTGCTTCTTCGTGAGACTGCAACAGGTCGAAGCTCCACAAGAAACGACAAAGCCCGAGGTGCTACCGGCATTTGCTCTGAATGGTGTGCACGTCCTGTGCATCGATAACGAGCCCGAGGTCTTGGAAGGAATGGCGACGCTTCTCGATGGCTGGCATTGCATCGTGACGAAAGCCACGTCGGTGAAAGAGGCTTTCGTAGCGCTTCACAATCAAAGTCGACCAGTTGACATCGTGCTGGCAGACTACCACCTCGACAACAACGTCACTGGTGACCACGCAATCAATGAACTACGTGGCGTCTTGGGCGCAGAGTTACCCGCAGCAATCATCACTGCAGACAATTCGCCAGAAGTGCACAAAAAGCTGAGAGACAGTGCTATTCCGGTGCTGAGGAAGCCCGTCAAGGCAGGCGCGTTGCGCGCAACTATCAGTCGTCTCTCACGCCAGCCAATCGCTGCTGAGTAGGATCACCGCTCGGATCGTTCGATCAGCAGAGTTGCACCGACAGCCATGAGTTCACTTGCCGGTGACCGGGCTCCACTGCTCGGACGTGCTGAGTTTGTTAATCGCGATAACCGCTTGCGTCCTGCTGTCGACGTTCAACTTTTGCAGTATCGCCGAGACGTGCGCCTTAATTGTCGCCTCTGATACCCCGAGTTCAAAAGCGATCTGTTTGTTCAGCAGCCCGTCTCCCAGCATGACAAGGACGCGGACCTGTTGCGGTGTCAGGGAGGACAGGCGCTCCACAAGCCGCTCTTCTTCGCTCGACTGCGCGGTCGATAGATCGATGTCGGGCGGCACCCAGATCTCACCATCCATAACCGCCTGAACGGCACTGCGAATTTCTTCAATCGGGCGGGATTTTGGAACAAACCCCGAAGCACCGAAGTTCAGTGCACGGCTGATAGTTGCCGCATCACCGGTCGCGGAAACAATAAGGACAGGGATCGATGGATACTGTGCTCGCAGAAACAACAGCCCAGAGAACCCCTGGACGCCCGGCATGTTGAGATCCAACAAGATGAGATCGACATCACTGTCAGACTTGAGAAGCTCAACCAACTCCGCCAGCGAACCACACTGTCGTGTCGAGACATTGCCGAATGCGCTCGTCAGTGAACTATCAAGGGCGTCACGGAAAAGCGGATGATCATCCACAATGATGATGCGCTGTGTCATTCCCATTTCCGATGCCTCCGAGCGGTTAAGCGATCGCGCAATCCCCTCATGCCGAGTCTGCCCAAATGGCCGTCTGCAGAACATTTAAGCAACATGCCGTATTAAACGGCAAGAAGTATTCGCTTATACCACGCGGTATCACCACTCAAATCAAACCTTAGGCTGAATTAGAGCATAATGATTTTGGCTGCCTGCAACCATGGCGCGCGTGGTTGCCAGCGCACATGTCCTACTTGGACGCGGAGTCTTGCAGGCGTAATTGCAAGTGATACAAGTCATCAGCCGACTTCAACCCACTTGAATTTCAGCCCTAATTGTCGATTAGCGGTAGACTTGAGCTCCACAGCGAAACACCATCCAGGATCCAGCAGGAAGACATCACTGTGCTTGAAAGAGACGAACGCAAACCTTATTGGCGCTATACGAAGCTTCAATTGATCGCCAGCCTGGCACCGTTTCTAATCCTGGTCTTCGTTCTTCCGTTCTATGCGGAAAGCCTGAACCACAACAAATTCCTCGGGTTCCCGCTGGGTTATTTCCTGGCCGGACACGGACTTTGGATCATCGGAATTTTCACCATCGCGACGTATATGAACCGACAGGACTCGATCGACCATTGGCACGGCGCCAACGAGGACTCCTAATCTTCCGATACGAGTTATTGCAACCTCGCGCTTGAGCGGGACGGACGACATCCTACCTTATGGCCACGACACACCGCACACGCCTCGTCAATCCGAAGCTGGGAATCTACTTCAGCATTTTCTCTAGTTTGCTGATCAGTGCATTCCTATTGCTGTTGATCTTCGAACAGTTGGGCATTGCGAGTGTTATCATTCGCAACGCGGTGCTGGCACTCATTCTCGCGCTATTTGCGACCATCGGCATTGCTTCCTACACCAACACGGTCAGCGAGTTCTTCGCCGGTGGCCGACGTGTACCAGCTGTGTACAATGGCCTGGTCATGGCCATCGTCTCGGTCGGCGGTCTCGGCATCATAACGCTGACGGGCCTGTTCTTTCTCAATGGCTTTGACGTTTGGTGCATTGTCATCGGCATGACGACGGGATTTGTCCTGATGGGGACGATGATTGCGCCGTTCATGCGAAAGTACGGCGGTTACACGGCTCCCTCTTATCTTGGCAATCGCTTTGACAACCAGTTCGTGAGGATCGTGTCGGCAGCCGCCTTTTCGGTCCCGATGTTGTTACTGCTCGCCGCCGAACTACAAATTGCCGACGGCGCCATCGGCCTCCTGGTCAATTCAACGTCCACACAAAGTTCCGCAATCCTGGCTGTCTTTCTGGCAGTTACGATTACCGTCGGTGGTATGCGATCATTGGGCTGGGTCGGCTCCGCGCAAGCAATCACGGTGATGCTGGCGATTATCGTTCCCGCCGCCATGCTTGGCGTTATCGAGACCAACTTGCCGCTCGCGCAGTTGAGCTACGGACCGGTATTGCGCGGTGTCGGACGGATGGAATTTGCACAACAGATTCCGGTCGAGCAGCTGTCGCCACTCGCGGTGGAATGGGCCAGCAACGGTTTCAACGCAATCAATCAGCGGATTGCAGAACCGTACACCAACATCGGCTCGATCAGCTTTGCGCTAACGACCCTGACTGTCGCCCTCGGCATCGCAAGCGCGCCATGGTTGCTACCCCGTTGCGGAACAACAATTGGCGTTTATGAGGCCCGGAAATCTCTGGCATGGAGCGTCTTCTTTGTCGGGGTGATCTTTCTGACCCTGTCTGCATTGGCCGTCTTCCTGCGCAACATCGTCATGCAGGAGATTGTCGGACAATCCGCCGAAACGGTTCCACTTTGGTTTCAGACCCTCATGGCATCAGGCCAAGCAACGATAAGCAGCACAACATCGTCGCTCGCTCTGCCTGACATAACGTTCGATCGCGACAGCATCATTTTCATAGTCCCTGCCGCCGCCGAGTTTCCAACGGTGGTCCTTCACTTGCTGCTTGCCGGAGCGATCGCCGCGACGCTGGCAGCCATTGGTTCGACAGTGTTCTCACTCTCGACAATGCTGACAGAAGATATCCTGTTTGGCCTCAGACGAAGGTCAGAGAACCTCACAGGCAGAGTTCTGGCAGCACGCATTAGCATCATCGCTGTCATTGTCCTGGCCATCCTCTTTGCGCGCGTTGTCACCTCGGACCCGCTCAAGCTTTTCTTCTGGTCGTTGTCAATCAGTGCCGCGACGGCCTTCCCGGTCATCATACTATCGATCTGGTGGAAGCGCATGAGCGACTTTGCAGCGATTGCAGCGATCCTGACCGGATTCGGTTTTTCAATTCTGGCAATCATGACCAGCAGCTCGTCATTAGTCCCAGTTCCTACTGAGCTTGTTGGAACGCTGGGCGTGTTTCCAGCATTTGCGGTCGCGATCGTCCTATCAAAGCTCGGCTCCCAACCATCCCGGCATATTCAGGATGGCGTGCGCGATATTAGAATCCCGGGCGGAGAGACGATATTTGATCGAGAGCAAAGACTGCAGCGCCTCAAGGATCGAAAAACACAGCAGGCTGGGTAATTGACTATTTTGCTCTAGAATGGCTAATAGCTCACTAGCGAATTTGCTTTGGCGAACCAGCGCGGCGAGTTCTATGATCTCGGCGAAGCTGCTTCGCCAGCTGATTTGAACATCTCGATCTTATGTTGAACGGCACAGTCAACAAGATTGGAAGCAGGTATAAGACAGACCATGGACAACCATGCCCGAACGCCTGGCAAATTTAACCTGTTCCCGTCGCTTTCAGCGCGATCGACCGGTCGCCTAAAGGTCTCCGGCAATCATGAGATATACTTCGAGGAGTGTGGCAATCCGAACGGACTGCCGGTGCTCATGGTGCACGGAGGGCCGGGTGGCGGAAGCAATCCGCTGATGCGCCGGTTTCATGATCCGGAAAAATACAGAATTATTCTATTCGACCAGCGCGGTTGCGGTCGCTCGACCCCGCACGCCGAACTCGAAGGCAATACGACCTGGGATTTGGTCGATGACATCGAGAAGCTGAGGCAGCACCTGTCAATCGACCGATGGCAGCTGTTTGGCGGTTCATGGGGCTCAACACTCTCCCTTATCTACGCCATTACGCATCCGCAGCGCGTTTCAAGTTTGGTGTTGCGTGGCATCTTCCTGCTGAGACAACAGGAGATAAACTGGTTCTACAAAGATGGCTGCAACGCACTCTTCCCAGACCGGTATGATGAGTTTATCTCGGCGCTCCCGCTTGAGGAACGCGACGACGTTATTGGCTCGTTCTACAAACGGTTGACTGCACCCGATCACGATGTGCGGCTCGCGGCAGCGAAAGCGTGGAGTCTATGGGAAGGCAGCACAGTCTCTCTGACACCCAATCCTCAGCGAATTGCCAATAGTATTTCACACAAGTACGCCATGGCGTTTGCAAGGATCGAGTGTCACTACTTCCATCATGCCGGTTTCTTGGACTCTGACAATTGGATCCTCGACAACATTCATCACGTGCGTGCAATTCCCTGCCGCATCGTTCATGGCCGTTACGATGTTGTAACCCCGCTGCAGAATGCCTGGGCTCTCCACTCGGCCTGGCCGGAAACCAAACTCACCATCGTCCAGGACGCCGGCCACGCAATGAGTGAACCCGGCACCATTCATGAATTGGTCGCCGCAACACAGGCGTTCGCTGCCGGCAACTTCTAGCTTTTGGAATGACGGCAATCTGCATTCAGGAAACGAAAAGCGACGGCCAATAACCACAGCCTACCGCAACCTACTTTTTTTCTAGGAACCGATGTAGTGCGCAACAATCTGACGGCGTCGCGCACCATCTCTGTGTTCAATCAGATAAACGCCCTGCCAAGTACCCAACAACATCCGGCCATCCCGAACTGGGATCTGCAGCGATGTCGAGGAGAGCATGGATTTGATGTGCGATGGCATATCATCCGGCCCCTCACTGCTGTGCTCATAGTCGGCGTCGCGCGGCGCCAGACCATCTAATGCCACAAGCAGGTCCGATTGCACGGCCGGGTCCGCGTTCTCCTGTATCGTCAGTGATGCGGACGTGTGGCGAATGAATACTGTCAGCATACCTTCGCCACCACCGACCCCACGCAGCCAGCCCGCAAGCTCTTCCGTGATATCGGTGAAGCCTGGATCACGCGTTGCAACGGTGAATTCGGTTTGCGCCTGCTGCAGCATCGATCAATCCGCCAGGTCGTTGGGCCTTAGGGCTAGAGCTGTTTCGGCTCGTTGTTCTGGCCCTGCTCCAACTTCTTGAGGCGATCCTGGAACTTGCGCAACATGCGCTCGAAATAGTTAAGCGCCTGATCCACTTCCTTTTCCGTCGGCAACCGGAAGGAATTTGGGCCACTACCACCGCCAGGTCGCGGAGGATCAGCATCGTTATTGGCTTTCGGACCGCCCATTCCGAGCATCTTGTCCAACCGGTTAACTTCCGACCGCAGTTCCTTGTTCTCCTTCTGGAGACGCGCGATCTCATCGTTGGCGGCCTTCTTGTCCACCATCGGCTTGCAAGCCCAGGTATCATCCGCGCGGCTGCACAATGAAACCGCGCCGGTTTGCGTATCGAGACGCAACATGCCGTCGTCAGTCTGGTGCATTGTGTAGCGCCCGGCCACCTTCTGCTGCGCAATGACAGGTGCTGATGCAACCATGCCAATAGCGATCGGGGCCGCAAAAATACCGCTCGTAATCAATAGCTTACGGAACATACTCATGGTGCTACCCGCCCTCCTACGTTGGTTGGGTGATCATCACATAGTCTCTTAGATCATTTTTTGCCAGAAGCAGGCGGCGAATTTGCGGGCTGTCTTCGCCAAACCGACAACAAACTTGCGGTTTTCAGGACGAAATTGCGAGTTAACTTGTATAGCCATCAGACGGTCCTGATCGAGATAATTAAAAACACATTTATTACAGGCGGATACGCCGCCCCCCTTAAGATTAAATTTACTACGAATCAACGACTTTGACCGTGGATGGTCCAGCAATAGTGAACGCATCGGGGCCGCAGGACAGTTTTGATCGGCGCGGCAAGGGAATCGGCCCATAACAGAGGCCAGAACGCCGCCAGTCGAATTTGTCCAGGAACAATATTCATGCTCCGAGGGACACGATGTCAGAATTCGAAGTAAATGCGAGATTTTCAGAAGACGATTGGCCCGACCAACCATCTGATGCCGTTCCGTCGGGCGAAACTGATTCCATGAACGCCCTGCTTGGTGCCATTTCCACAATGATGGCAGAATCCGAGAGCCGTCAGTCTGCCGCGCTGCAGGAGATGCAGGAAAGAATTACACGCTTGGCTGCGAACACGCGCGGCACCAAGGACCGGCTGCCGGGAGAATTCCAAAGCGCTTTTCAGCAAATTGAAGAGGCGATGGAGCAGCTTGCAGCACGAATTCAGAATTCGGCTCCAAGTCCGCAAGCCAATGCCCCCCTCGATGGCCAAGACAATCTGAGCGGTATCGGCGCTCACGCCAACGATCTGGCAGGTCTGCAGCCGGGAGATGACCAAAAACGATTGGCAAGTTTGGCCGATCACTTCCTGGCACAAAGCCAAGCTTCGCACTCGGAGCCAGAAGATACTGCAGCAGCGATCGATCCTGCCGCACCGGTGCAAGCGACCGAAACAGTGGCAGAACCACCAGCTGCTGAGTTTCTGGCCGCGGGCAACCCGGACGATCCCTGGGACGAGACAACTGCCGAGCAACTCACGCAGCTTTACGAAAGCGGTGAAGCTGGCATTCCCCACTCAGCGGATCAGCCATTTCCACTAGCCGCATCACCGACTGCCGAGCCGCAAGCACAACCGCTGCCGATCGTCCAGGTCGACAACAGCGAGCAGCGGGCCTGGCTGACGGAGAACTTCAATCGCATCATCGCCCAGATCGAAACGTCAGCTGTTACGGACCCGGAAAACGAAGTCGACCATATCGAACTGCTCGGCGAACGGCTCGACCAGATGGAGTTTCGGCTGCAGGGTGCAATGGAAGCCCTACCAACGAACACAGACATGGCCGCGCTTCAGGATATCGAGTCCTGCATTGTCGAATTCACGGCTCAGCTCGAGCGCTCCCAAGGCGAACTCGAGCGCATCGCCCAGGTCGAAACGCTCGTTCAAGAACTTGCTGAGCGGCTTTCCGATGAGCGGTTGACGGAACTGGTGAAGCAGCCGGAGCTGCCCGAGCCGAAGATCGATAGCGAACAGATTGCCGACCTGGTTGCGCAACAGGTGAGCGAAGTCGCCACCAGCAAGCTCATTTCCGCGATCCCCGAGCCGCAGCAGATCGACAACGAAGAGCTGAGCGAAGTCAAAGGCTTGGTCAACAACCTGATTGCCGAACAGCGCAACGGTGGCAGACAGACAACCGAGCGCCTCGACATTCTGCAACAAGCCACGCTGCAACTCTTGGAGCGATTGGAGAAAGTTGAGACCACGCAGGAAGACATTGCAAAAGACGTAGCAAGTCGACCGGTCTCAAGCGTTGCTGCGCAGGCTGCAATCGCACCGAAAGAGGCTGCTGCACCACAGCAAAGCGCAGACCCGGCTGGCCGCCCGATGCCAACCCTCAACTCGCCTTATCGCCCCAACACGGAACAGGTCGAAACCGCACCAGAACCTAAGGCCGAAGGCAAAGAGACAGAGGCCGAACCACAGGAGCAGCCGGAGCGACCCAACCGGAACAACTTTGTGGCAGAGGCCCGTCGGGCTGCCGCACGTGCTAATCAGCGCGCCGCCAACGAGCTGGGTCCGAACAGCGTCAACGCTTCGGTGCTGGATGAAAATCAGACCGAAGCCGGCCGCACCGCCGAAAAAGCCAAGACGCCGAAGTCGTCGCGCATGCGGATCGCAATTGCAGCTATCGCACTTGCGGTCATAGGGATGGGTGCCGGCAACGTGATCTTCAATATGACCAAGAGCCCACCAAGCAAGGCAGAAAAGGTCTCAACCGGTAACCCGCCGGCAAAAGTAAAGCCTGCGCCAGAGAAATCAGCAGGCAACGGCCTGCCGGTAAAGCGCGCAGTTGCAACAAGCCGGACCGGTGTCCCTGTCGGCGTCGCAGTTGAACAGGCCAGCGATCGTGTACCGACAGCTGTGATTGCGCATCGGGAGCAGCAACAAGAAGCTGCGCTTCTGTCGAGCCAGACCGGAGCGTCTCAGCCAACAGCGACCGCCATCCCGGCGTCGTTGATCCCGCAAGAGCAGCCAGCCGGTCGACGCATTACCGGCAGTCACAGCCAACTCTCCAAGGACATGCCACCGGCATTGATTGGACCGCTGTCTTTGCGACTGGCAGCAGCATCCGGCAATCCATCGGCCTCGTTTGAAGTCGGTGCCCGGTTTGCCGAAGGCAAAGGTATCCGACAGGATTTCAAGCAAGCGGCCCATTGGTACACCAAGGCAGCAACTCGGGGCTTCGCACTGGCACAATACCGACTGGCAACACTCTATGAGCGTGGCCTCGGCGTCGACAAGGACCTGGGCCGTGCCAAGATCTGGTACGAACGCGCTGCCCGGCAAGGCAACGTGAAGTCCATGCACAATCTTGCTGTTCTGACGGCAGGCAGCGGCACGGGCAACTCCGACTATGGCCAGGCTGCCAGATGGTTTGGTGAAGCTGCCAACCGCGGTCTCGCCGACAGCCAATTCAATCTCGCGATCCTGTACCAGAATGGTCTTGGTGTTTCGAAAGACCTGAAGCAGGCCTACCAGTGGTTTGGCTTGGCCGCACGCTCCGGAGACAAGGACGCTGACGCCCGTCGCAAAGGTTTGGTGTCTGAGATGAAACCGGCAGAACTCAGTCAGGCAGATGCGGCGATCGCGCAATGGCGTCGCAAAGGCATCAGCCGCCTGGCAAATGACTCGCACTATGCCGGCCTGCAGTGGAAGAAGCAGACCCAAAGCAAAGCGCGGAGCAACTAGTCCGCGCTCGCTGCAAGCGACGCAATTCTCAGATTTGAGACTCGAATCACGGCGGCCAAGATTGTTGGTTGCCGTGATTGCCTTGTTGGCAACTCATGCGTGCTCAAGTGGAGAACCGCTCTGATGTGTGATTTTCACGGACCGCCCCGCGACAAAGTTCACCCAATCACGTAATAGGGCATTGACCAGCATTCCCCGCGCTGGCTTATGACCAAGTCAATCGAGAGGCGCCTGGCCCACCTGGCAATGCTGTTGTTTATTGCAACGGCGGTTTTGGCCTATGGGTGCACTCCCAAAATGAACAACATGGGATCTGGACAACGGTCCGGATACACCAATGCACTTTTATCTGCCCATTGCCGAAATGTCGGCCAACATCTTCCTCTTCCTGGGGATGGGCGGCGCGGTCGGGTTCTTATCTGGCCTGTTTGGTGTCGGTGGCGGCTTCCTCATGACACCGCTCCTGATCTTCAGTGGTATTCCGGCAGCTGTCGCCGTTGGAACGGAAGCAGCCCAGATCGTTGCATCGTCAGTATCG
The DNA here is from genome assembly GCA_965247245.1 of Hyphomicrobiaceae bacterium. GTDB lineage: Bacteria > Pseudomonadota > Alphaproteobacteria > Rhizobiales > Hyphomicrobiaceae > Tectiglobus. The sequence goes on from CBDFGV010000003.1 coordinate 2,570,293, forward strand.
GGCGCCATTGCCCAATGGCAACGCCGCAATGTCGACTTCAAGATGGGCACCGTCTTGCTATCAGGCGGACTGTTGGGATCAGTCGTCGGTGTCCAGTTTGTTAAATGGTTGCGTGAGGTCGGCCAGTTCGACTTCATCGTGGCGCTTTGTTACGTGACCTTCCTGGGAACGGTTGGCATCCTGATGCTCATCGAGAGCATCAATACAATTCGGAAATCCTCGAGCGGCGCAACGGCCACCGGCCGGCAATCCGGTCAGCACAACTGGATCCACGGTTTGCCGCTCAAGATGCGGTTCCACCGGTCAAAGCTTTACATTAGCGCGATCCCGCCATTTGCGATTGGGACTCTGGTCGGCTTCCTGGCGGCCATCATGGGTGTCGGCGGCGGCTTCATCATGGTTCCCGCCATGATTTACCTGCTGCGCGTTCCCACAAGTGTCGTTGTTGGCACGTCTTTGTTCCAGATTGTCTTCGTGACGGCAGCAACAACAATCCTGCACGCGACGCAGAACCAGACCGTCGACATCGTACTGGCACTGCTGTTGATGATCGGCGGTGTCATTGGTGCACAGTTTGGTGTTGTGGCTGGTGAGAAACTCAAGGGCGAACAGCTCCGCTTCTTGCTGGCTGCCTTGGTGTTGGGTGTTTGCTTGCGCATGGCGTGGGGATTGATCGCGACGCCCAGCGAGTTGTTCTCGATCGGCCCAGTCTTCGGTGGAGGGCACTAACCATGGCGAGCATGACCAAGTTTGGGCACACACTGCAACGATGGCTTGGGACGGTCTTACTGTCTGTACTCCTATTCGCCAGCGTCGGCGCACAGTTGGCACTGTCACAGAATTCATCCACCACAGTTCCGCAACGCGAAGAGGTCCAGGCCGACGTATCGACACGGACAGTCGCCATCACATCAAATTTCACCGGCACCGAGATCATTGTTTTTGGCGCGATATCAAACACGCGCCCGGTCAACACAGCTGAAGAGCAGTACGACGTCGTTGTCGTGGTCGAGGGTGTTGGGGAAGAGTTGGTTGCGCGGCGCAAGTCCAACGTCGGCGGTATCTGGATTAACACCAGCGCTGTCGTTTTCCGAGCAGTCCCAAGCTACTACGCCATTTCCTCGAGCAAGCCGGTTGATGAGATCACCGAACCGCTGCTTCTCGATCAGCATGACATTGGTTTCCAGCACATCACTCTGACACCGAAGTCTCGCGAAAGGCTCAAAGTCCAGGAAAGCGAGCTCAACGAGTTCCGTGCAGGCATCTTGCGCAACAAGCAAAAGCAGCGCCTGTACGTCGAAAACGAGTTCGGCGTCGTCTTTGTTGGCGACAACCTGTTCCGAGCAACCATAGATCTTCCAGCCAACGTTCCCGTCGGCCCCTTGAAGACGCGTGTTCATCTGTTCCGCGAAGGCATCTTGCTCGACACGTTCGAGTCGGAAGTCCAACTCGCGCGGGAGGGTGTCGGCCGATATCTCTATAATTTCGCAATCGGCTATCCACTGCTGTATGGCATTGTCGCCGTCATCGTTGCAGCAGGTTCGGGTTGGGCAGCATCGACTTACTTCAGCCGTCGACGCACCTAGTGGCATCAAGCCGATAGTTGGAAGCTACTTAAGCGCGCCAAACTGATTGCGATCCGGGCTCAGGCGTCGCGTTGCGACCGGATAAAGACCGTCTTCGCCTAACAGCCAGATCGAGAAGCCGTCGTGCCCGAACAGCGGCTGGAACGCCTCATCCAAAACATTGAGGCCCCCCGTGAAAGAGCCAAAAGCTGGCAGAATGAGACGCCGCGAATTGCCAATGAAGCACGGCCGCCGAATGGTATGCCCGTAAAGTGACACCTTGGCTGCCGGATGAAGGTGGCCGGCAATCTCATGCGTCACCGGTCCGGTACGCGGTTCATGCCGCAGCGCGATGCCACCAAACGACAGCACATCCGCGCGCTCACCTCCGGCTTGATGACTTATCTCAGGATCGTGATTCCCACTGATCCAGATCCAATCCCGCTCCTCTTGCAGGACTGCCAAAATCTTGCGGTCGTCCTGATCCATCAGACCGAAGCTGCCGGCATCGTGGAAGCTATCACCCAGAGCAACGACGGTTTGGACATCGTAGGCATCGATAACTCGAACAAGTCGAAGCAGAGTATCCCGAGTGTCATAGGGCGGAAGCATCTGCGTGCCACGCGCAGCAAACGCGGCCCCTTTGCCGAGGTGGAGGTCTGCAACGATCAGCATCTTCTCCGCCGGCCAATAGAGCGCACCGCTCATATCAGCCACGAACGCCTTGCCACAGATCGCAATGGGTTGCGATCCGTAGTCGCTCAGTCCGAAACGTTCTGGCTTCATTTCGAGCATAATTTAACCGTCGACCGGGAATGAATCGCTTGCACTATCGGTCAGCATTTCCAAAGACGCTTCACGCAATAGCTCATCTGCGGTGCTGCCGTGAATGCTCTCGCGACCGATTTCCAGAAGTATTGGCACCGACAGTGGAGAAACCTGATCAAGTGCAACATGCCTGATTCGGCCTTGAACACGTGCAAGGAAATCCCCCAGACGGCCAATATCAAGCAAGCCGGATGACGCATCTGCCCACGCTGCCTGGAGCAAAACATGGTGAGGATCATGCCTTTGCAACACTTCGAAGATAAGGTCGGACGATGCAGTCATTTGGCGTCCCGATTTGGTTTTTCCCGGATGTCGGCGTTCGATGAGACCGGCGATTACCGCACACATACGGAACGTGCGCTTCATCAGATTTGATTCGGCAAGCCAGGCGTCGAGATCGTCGCCAAGCATATCCTGCTCGAACAACGCATTGATGCTGAGCGCCCCACTCGCAATACTGTCGTTCAAGGGCCGCGCGCACCACGCTGAAAGCGCATAGTCGTTGGCAACAAAACCAAGCGGTTGCATACCGGCCCGCTGCAGGCGCCGCGTCAGAAGCATTCCAAGCGTTTGATGCGCAAGCCGACCCTCGAACGGATAAGCGACCAGATAGTGCTTGTCTCCACGTGGAAAGGTCTCAACCAGCACCTCGTCAGACGCTGGCAGGACGGATCTTTCAGATTGGATGCCAAGCCATTCAGCAACCGGTGTCGGTAAAGTTGTGTTGGCCTCACCAGCTGCCAACATCAATCGCACCCGCGATGCCAGATGCGTTGAGAGCGGAAACTTGCCACCCGGATAGCTTGGAATGATCGGATCGCGTGAAAATGCTTTCGAGACATAGAGCTCGGTCTCTCTCATGCCCTCACAGCGCAGGACCTGACCAGCAAAGACAAAAGCATCTCCAAGCTTAAGCTCACCAGCAAAGTACTCATCGATCTCTCCGAGAACCTTCCCGCCGGAAAGCGCTTTGGGTCGCCCGGATTTCGCACTCCCTTTGCGGCCGATCAGGCGAACTTTGATCATCGGGGCATCGACAATCGTTCCGATGTTAAGCCTATGCTGTTGCGCCAGACGTGGATGTGCCAACCTCAGCATCCCATCATCATCGAGCCGCAGCCGGGCGAACCGCTCGTAGGACCGCAACGCGTAACCGCCTGTGCGTACAAACTCGATCACCCGGTCGAAGTCTTCTCTTGAAAGACTCGCGTATGGCGATGCCGAGCGCACTTCGGCAAACAGCTCGGTCGGATCAAACGGACCTGAACAGGCAACACACATCACATGCTGCGCCAACACATCTAGCGTTCCGGTGCGATTGAGCACGGCGTCCTGCGTTCCATCACGCGCTGCCTCAAGTGCCGCACGGCACTCCAGCACCTCAAATCGATTGGCGGGCACCAGCATCGCTTTTGATGGCTCATCAAGGCGGTGGTTGGCTCGCCCAATACGCTGGATCAGGCGGCTCGCTCCCTTGGGCGCACCGACATTGATGACCAAATCGATATCACCCCAATCAATGCCGAGATCCAATGTCGACGTGCAGACGACGGCCTTGAGCGTCCCCGCCGCCATGGCTGCCTCAACCTTACGGCGTTGACCGGCGTCGAGAGAACCGTGGTGGAGACCAATCGGCAGATCATCATCATTGATCCGCCAGAGCTCCTGAAACAGAAGCTCCGCCTGGCTCCGCGTGTTCACAAATAACAGAGTCAGGCGGTGCGCTTTAACCTGTTCGTAGAGATCCGGAACCGCGTAGCGCGACGTATGTCCCGACCATGGCAGAGCTTCCTCGGTTTCAAGAATATTGATCTCGGGTGCAACGCCTCCTGCGACCTCGACGAGATCGGCCATGCGGATCGTCGTATCGGGTTCAGACTGCGCAACGAGAAAGCCGCGCAGCTCACTCGGCCGCGCGACTGTGGCTGACAGACCGATGCAAAGAACGCCGGGCGCCAATTTCCGCAGACGCGCCAAGCCCAATGACAGGAGGTCACCACGCTTCGTGGCCGTCAAAGCATGAAGCTCATCCAGAACGATCGTCTTGAGATCCGCGAACAGATAGGCCGCATCTTCATTACTCAGCAGCAGTGCGAGCTGCTCCGGGGTTGTGAGAAGAATGTCCGGTGGCCGCGTCCGCTGCCGCTGCCGCTTGTGGGCCGACGTATCACCAGAACGCGTTTCAACGCGGATCTTGAGACCCATTTCTTCCAAAGGCGTGGTCAGGTTGCGCGCGACATCAACAGCCAATGCCTTCAACGGTGACAGATAGAGCGTATGAAGCCCGGCGCCCTTGCGCTCCGTCGTCTCGATCGGGTCAATCAGATCCGCCAGCGAAGGGAGAAAGCCAGCGAGGGTCTTGCCCGCCCCTGTTGGCGCAATGAGAAGTGTCGGTTGCCGCGAACGACCCTGCTCAATCAGGCGAACCTGGTGCGGCCTCGCCTCCCAACCACGGCTGGAAAACCATTGCTGAACAATATCAGGTAGCAATGCCTCACTGGACCGCTTACGACGGGACTTGGCCGGCGCCTTACGCACAGTTTTCCTTGCTTTCTTACTCACCTGCCTCATGCGGCAATCAGCACTTCCTGAGATCAGGCCCTAAACTCGCACTCCTAAACGGAACATGCTAGATCAAGCGCAAATTACCAGTGCGGATAACACAATAGCCGCCGAAAACTTTTGAACTGACCAGGGAAGACAGCCATGGAACGTTGGTTGGGTGGGAATCCGCTTGGAGTGGCGCTTCGCCTCATTATCCTGTCCATCGTTGTGGGCATTGTACTGTCCGCAATGGGCATTACGCCCGATAATGTCTTCTACAAGCTGCAAATCCTTATCAAGCGCATTTATGATCTGGGCTTCGGCGCCATAGATTGGGTTATCGGCTACTTCATCATCGGCGCAATCGTCGTCATTCCGATCTGGCTCATAGTCCGACTGGTATCTGGATTGCGCGGAGGCGATGACAATCCAAGGACATAGCTCCGAGGACACTGCGCACCCGGAACAGCCGACTCTGCGCCAGCGCGACGTTCTCGCGATTGCAGTTCCGATTACGCTGTCAAACGCGACCGTTCCGCTGATTGGTTTCGTCGATGCAACAGTCATTGGCCAGCTTGGGCAAGCGCATTTGCTAGGCGCGGTCGCTTTGGCTGCGACCGTCTTCAACTTCGTCTATTTCGCATTCAACTTTCTACGGATGGGGACGACGGGGCTGACGGCGCAGGCCGTCGGGGCCAGAAATCAACCCGAAATCGCCGCCAGCCTCGCACGTGCACTTCTGATGGCCGCCGTCATCGGTCTTGGACTGATTGTTCTGCAAGCGCCAATCACCAAACTTGCACTCAATCTTCTGGGCGCATCTGACCGCGTCTCAGAGCCCGCCGCCACCTACATCGAAATACGCATCTGGGCCGCGCCAGCTGGCCTGGCAAACTTTGCACTGCTTGGTTGGTTCATCGGTCTAAGCCGAGCTGACATTGCCTTCTATCTACAGCTACTTCTCAATGGCATCAATATCGCTTTGTCATTGCTTTTCGTTATTGGCTTCGAGTGGGGTGTACCAGGCGTCGCTGCTGCAGCCCTCATTGCGGAATATGCGGCAGTTATCGTCGGACTGTACCTCGCAGCGAACGAACTAAGGCGCCGTGGCGCGACAACCAACCTCGAGGCAATCCTGCAAGTCTCACAACTGCGGCGCGCTTTTGCTGTCAGTCGTGACATCTTCATACGAACCCTGAGCGTCCAAATCGCAATCATGTTTTTCGTGGCCCAGGGAGCGCGATCAGGTGACGTTACACTCGCCACCAATGCATTGCTGTTCAATCTCGTGATGATCACCATCTACATGATCGATGGCTTTGCCTACGCAGCTGAAACGCTGGTCGGGCAATCGGTTGGTGCGAGACAAAAGCAGCGGTTCCGCGATGCAATCCGGCTATCAACGATCGGGGCCGTGTTCGTAAGCCTGATCCTTACAGCAGGTCTCTGGCTTTTTGGCACGATGATCATAGATTTCATGACGACCAGCCCCGAAGTGCGTGAGGCGGCAAGGGTCTATCTCGTCTGGGCGGCAATCATTCCTTTGACCAGTATCTGGTGCTTCATACTGGATGGCATTTTTATCGGCGCAACAGCTACGGCAACCATGCGCAACATGATGATTGTCTCGATGATCGCCTACTTTGCGGCTTGGGCCGTCTTGGAACCGATCTGGCAGAACCACGGACTATGGTTGTCACTGCATGTCCTGTTTCTTGTTCGAGCCCTAACGTTGGCATGCGCACTGCCCCGCCTTGAACGACAACTGTTCGACGTGCCGACCAAATTGCAGCCCGAGGCATCTCGGGCCTAGATCTTTCCAGGCTCTGCCGGAAATCATCTAACCGATCGCCAAAGGCACCTCTGACCATTCGTCAGCCCGCCGACCGGACAGCTCACCAATGCTTTGCACACCGGCTGCTTGTGCGGCCTCCTGAAGTGCAGCTGTTATGCGTCCAACAAGACTTGGCCCTTCGTAGACCATACCGGTGTAGAGCTGGATGAGCGAAGCGCCTGCTTCGATCTTTTGCAAAGCCGTCTCACCGCTTGAAATCCCGCCAATCCCGATCAGCGGTAGCGAACCGTTGGTCAGCTTGTAGACCCGTGCCAGCATCGCCGTAGACCGTCGAAACAGCGGCTCACCCGACAACCCACCGGCTTCGTCACGGTGCACAGCGCCCAGAGACGCCGGACGCGCCAATGTCGTGTTGGAAACGGCAACGGCATCAACACCTCTGGCGACGAGCCGCTCACAGATGGCTGGTAGATCTTCTTCGGCAACATCAGGTGCAATTTTCACGGCAACAGGCACGCGTCGATCATTTGACCGTGCCGCCATATCATCACGTGCTCCAAGCACGCGCGCCAGCAGATCATCAAGCACCTGTGGTGCCTGCAGATCGCGCAAGCCAGGTGTGTTCGGAGATGAAATGTTGACCATGAAATAGCTGGCAAGACTGTAGAAGCGCTTTACGCCGGTCACATAGTCTTCGACCATATCGGCAGCGTCTTTGTTGGCACCAATGTTGACGCCGACGATACCGCCACCATCATGTTGCGATAATTTCTCGAATGCGTGGTCATGCCCTTGATTGTTAAACCCAAGACGGTTGATCACAGCACGATCATTGATCAATCGGAAAATGCGCGGCTTCGGGTTTCCTTGTTGAGGAAGCGGTGTAACTGTTCCAATCTCGCTGAAACCAAAGCCGATCTTGTGCAGGGCTGAGAACACGCGCGCATCTTTGTCGAAGCCAGCTGCGATCCCGACAGGGTTCGGGAAGTCGAGGCCCATCACCTGCACGGCCAGTTCTCCGCCGCGGCCGCCCACGTTTGCGGGATGCAGTCCACGCTCCAATGCCCGCAGCGTCATCTCATGCGCACGTTCCGCCTCAAACGCGAGAAGCATCGGCCGGGCAAGGTCAAAAACACCGTTCAACATGTGGCGACCCGCCCGGGAATGACTGGCACCCCCTCGTCGTCGCACACAAGCGGCTCCTCCCAGCGCGCCAATTCTGTCTTCAGCGCACCATAGAGATGCGGAAACAGATCACCTCCTCGTGATTGCTCCCACTTCAGCGCATCGCCCAAATCGTCAGCACTGACAGCAACAAGCAACAGATCGGTTTGGCCTCGAAAGTGCTTGGCAGCTGTCTCCTGCACTTGATGAGCAGCAGAAAAGTGAATGAAACCATCTGCTAGGTCCACAGCCGCGCCCTTAAAGGAGCCCTGCTCCACAGCCGACTGCCACTCGTGCCGGGGACAGATCTTGTAGATTATTTTGTTGCTTTCGATGCTCATCGGCACTCCGAATATTGCGCTTCAGGCAGCCACGAAGATGTGATGCTGCAGATTCAGCTCGGCAAAGAGCACGAAATGCTGTTGTTCCGCAATTCCACTTTTTATCTTCTAGCGGCAGCGCTAAAGTAACTCTCGCTGTTGCATGCTGAGCGGCGCGCCATTTTTCGGATCTGCGGCATATTTTGATGTTGCTGTGATCGGATTTTCGGGCGAATGCTCTCCGCTTTCACGTCGCTTGCGTGCTATTTCACAGCCTAGCGAATTCACTTCGGCAACCCCTATATTAGAAGGTTCTACTGCATTGCCTGATGCATCATCAGCCACCGATTATATCCAAGTATCCGTTAAGACGGTTCAAGAACATTTTTCTGGTGAACTCCTTTACAATCTGCCCTGGTTTCAACGTTCCTATGCCTGGCAAGAAGAAAACGCCGCCCGCCTGTTGCACGACATCGTTGAGGCAAGCAGCGCTGAGCGAGGTCGCTATTTTCTCGGCCACGTCATGCTTGCGCTTCCCGAAGGCACAACCAACGCGGCCATCATTGATGGCCAGCAGCGTATGCTGACCCTGACTATCCTGTTCGCTCTTCTGCGTGATCGCGCACCGTCAGAAAAGGACGGCCAGGACTTAGATCGCCTGATTAGCCTGAAAGGCGGCAATACGTACCGTGTCACCCCGCAACCGGCGTATGCCAAAAGCTTTGCGACCTATGTCCAGGAACCGCAGGGCACGTCGCAGGAGTTGCAGGATGATGTGCTCGAATACCTCGAGTGCGAGCGCAATTTTCTCAACAATCGCGATCAATTGAAACTCGCACTTGATGAGCTTGTCCCGGATAGCGATGCCTGGTTCAAGCTCAAGGACTTTCTCCTTGAGCGCTGCACCCTCGTCATTGAGATCGTCGCCGATGAGGACGAAGCTTGGGAGATGCTCTCCATCGAGGAAACCACCGGGCTGGGCTTCAATTCCAGCGAGCGATCGAAGATCGCCATCGTCTCAGCCATGCCGCGCGAAGAGCATGAAAAGGCCGGTGAGAATTGGGACATCTGGCAGGCACGATTGGGCGCGGAGGGAATGTCAAAGTTGCTCGGTCACATCCGACTTCTACGGCACGGCAAACGTTCTTCAAAGCCGGTGGAACAGGGCTTGATCGAACTCTACAAGCTCAACAAACAAGGGCTGTCATTCGTCGACACGGTTCTCGTTCCCCAGTCCGAGCGATACTACACGTTGTGCATAGAGCCGATGGAGACGGCCAAGTCGAAACTGAGCGCAGCGATTACCGAGCCATTGCAGTATCTGCGTTGGCTGGAACGTGAACCCTGGGTCCCGCCCGCGTTGAACTGGTTGCAACACCGCGGCAGCTCGGGTCCTGAAACTGAGTTCTTCTTCAAGCAGCTTGACGGTCTCGCCTGGGTAATGCGGATCGCGACCCGGGACCCGATTGAACAGGAGCGCAGGTTCTTGCGCATTGCCAACGCAATCAGCTCAAACAAACCGGTACAGGAAATCGATGATCTGAAGATTGACAGCAAGATCCTTAGGGGAGCGTCGGACAACCTGTTGAGCAAGACGTTCTTTGACAAGTCCTGTTCACGACTGGTGCTCCGTCGCCTGTCCGATATGCTTGGCCAAGACCCCGGGCCGATCAATGGTGACGGCGCGACCGTTGAACATGTCTTGCCACGTCGTCCCGCCAAAGGCACCGGTTGGTTCAATGACTTCAAGAACAAGGCCGTCATTGAGGACCATGTCCACAGACTGGGAAATCTGGCGGTCCTGTCTTTCGCCTTAAACCAGAAGGCGGGCTCTCTTAGCTTTGAGGAAAAACAACCTGTTCTGGCTGAGTCGGGCCTTTCGTTGGCCGAACAAATCGCTGCGATAGATAGCTGGCAACCTCAAACAATCATTCAGCGTAGCATCGCGCTCGCATCCGAGCTGCTGTCGCAATGGGACGTGGAGCTTGTTCAGAGCTAACCGAGCTACAATATCAACGCTTTGGAGTGCGTCACCGCTGACGAGATACCTGAAGCAACAAGGAACGAAGCTGCCGACATGACATTCGACAATGCTAAGCCAATTCTCGTGTTTGGCGGCCCGTATTCAAACCTTCAAGCAACGCAGGCCATGCAGCAGGAGGCCGAGCGACTGCAGCTTGGACCGGAGCAGATCATCTGCACCGGTGATGTTGTTGCCTATGCCGCAAACCCGGAGGAGACGACCAAGCTCATTCGTGACTGGGGAGTCCACGTCGTTGCCGGCAACTGCGAAGAACAGCTGGCCGAGGGCGCTGAGGATTGCGGGTGTGGCTTCGAAGAGGGTTCGGTTTGCGATCTACTTTCGCGCGGCTGGTACCCGTTCGCGCTATCGCAGATTTCTGCCGAGTCGCAACAATGGATGGCTGGTTTGCCGAAGTCCATGAGGTTCGACTACTGCGGTCTTGACGTCCATGTTGTGCATGGTGGGCGCACTCAGACCAACAGGTTCATCTTCGGGTCAGATCAAGAGATCCTTGAGGAGGAGGCTGAAGCACTTGATGCGGATCTTGTCCTCGCCGGTCATGCTGGCATTCCTTTCATCAGCCGAACCAAACGCGCAACCTGGCTTAATGCTGGTGTGATCGGGATCCCGGCGAACGATGGCACGCCGGATGTCTGGTACGCACTGCTCGAACCAACAGCAACAGAACAGCAAGTTCAGGTTTCACTCAAACGATTGGCTTACGACCACATCACGGCTGCTGCAGCGATGCGCAAGTCAGGTCACGCCAACGGTTATGCTCGCTCAATCGTGACGGGCATCTGGCCGAGCCACGACATTCTGCCGCCATCGGAGCTGGACCAGACGGGCAAGAAGCTTCGGCAAAAAACGCAGAAAATTTCTGCCGCGGAGAAGCGCATTCGCGCAGTTGCCTAGAGCGCCACATGCAGCCACGACGTTGAGTGGTTGATCGGCATCGTTCCAGTTCCGATGAATTGCTCGTTGGCCTAGGTTGACGGCCCCGGCTCAGTCGCGATTACATTGGGCCAGACCAGCGGCACCATCCAGCCAGAGAGGCAACAGACATGTCCGAACAGTTCGATCCAGCCAAACACTACGTCATGCCGCAACGCTACTTCGATGACTTCGAAGTCGGTGAGATTTTCCGCGCGCCTTCACGCACAATGACAGACGCTTATTTTCAGGTTTTCCAGGCAGCTTCGGCCGACAATCATCCGATTCACTACGATCGTGAATACTGCGCGCGCAACGGCCATCGTGATCTGGTGGCCCATGGCTTCCAGGTTCTGATTCAGACCTGCCCGGGTTCGACGACACTGGTCCATCAGATTGACGAGGCGATTATTGCATTTACCGAGCAATCATCACGCTTTCTCGCACCGGTTTATGCCAATGACACTGTCTACCCGGCACTCACGATCACAGACCTCAAGTCACAACGAACCACAGGTGTGATGACTCTGCGCGCCACTGTTCACAACCAGAACGGTGAGTTAGTGATGGATGGCGAACACAAACTTCTCATTCGCCGGCGCCCCGCTGACACCACCCAGTAGGTCAATGGCCGACCCGCAAGAACAACGATAAAGACGACAGATTGGCCTTCCTGAGCAACCAGTTCTCTCACATCAACCTGCGCGCAAGCGGACCGGCATTCCTGGTTGGCATGGGCCATGGCGCCACCCATTGGGTGCTCGCAGCGTTTTATGTCGTGCTGCCGTACCTCTCGAAAGATCTAGGACTGAGCTACACCCAGGCTGGCGCGCTCGTCTCACTGTTTCATGCCGCGTCTTTCGTCGCCAATCTCGGCAGTGGCGCGGTTGTCGACATCGCCGGCCGGCGCGTCTTGGTCCAGGCACTGTCTCTCATTATCGGTGCTCTCGCGCTCATCGCCGTCGGCTATTCGTCAGGGCTTGCCGGGTTGATCCTGCCGATCACCTTGATCGGGTTAACCAACAACCTCTGGCACCCCGCAGCCATTTCCTTTCTGTCGCGCGCCTTTCCAAAAACTCGCGGCTTTGCACTATCGATCCACACGCTGGGAGCGACTTTCGGTGACATGTTGGCACCGCTGGCAGTTGGCGCACTGCTGACTGCGATGACCTGGCGGGATAGCACAATCGTTTCTGCCATACCTGTCTTTGCCGTGGCTGCCGTCCTGTTGTTCTCGCTCCGTGAAGCCGAAAGCGATGGCATCCAGGGCAACACCAAGGAGCGCAGCAAATCCTACGTCTCAGGCGTTGTCGATCTGCTCCGCAACCGGGCCGTTCTCTCGCTCTGCATGATGGCTGGCTTCCGTTCCATGACTCAGAACGGCCTCCTGGTTTTCATCCCGCTCTATTTGGTCAGCGTCTTGAAAGTCAGCCCGGTGACCCTCGGGTTTGCGCTGGCTGTTCTGCAGGCAGGTGGCATTCTGGCCGGCCCGATCGCCGGCGCCTGGTCTGATCGCGCGGGCCGCCAGCCAGTTGCTCTGATATGCCTGGCGGCCACCACGGTTGCGATCATGGGATTTGCATTTGTAACGTCCCTACCAGCATTCATCGTTTTGGCCTTTGTTCTCGGCTTCGCGTTGTTCTCGGTCCGCCCTGTTATTCACAGTTGGACGATGGATCTTGCCGATGACGCGATGGCGGGCACAGCCGTCAGCGTCTTGTTCGGCGCCCAAACGGCTTTCACACTCGCCGTGCCGACCATTGGCGGCCTGATTGCCGACCAATGGGGCCTACACACCGTGTTCTATCTGCTGGCTGCGACATCATTGATTGCAACCGTCATTACCTACACGCTGCCTGACGTCAAACGCGCTTGATATCAACACGGCACAACACTCATCATCCAGTGAATTTTCGGCTCTCAGACGAGATTCTGTCCTCCTCTGGCTTGCATCCCGCGGTAAGATTGCATTCAATCCGCTAGACTCGCGAGCAGGAGGAACCCATGGCTATCGAAATTCGCCAAATCCACGATGTGTTTGCCGGTGAAGTTTCCGGTATCGACCTGACCCAATCGCTCTCGACCGATGATGTTGCGGCGATCGAAGCCGGCATGGACAAGTACGCGGTCCTCGTGTTCCGGGACCAGAACATCACCGATGAACAACAGATCGCGTTCTCGAAGAACTTCGGCCAAATCGAAATGAAGGTCGGCGGCAACATCCGCGCTGAGACGCGCGTCAACGAACTCATCAACGATGTGTCGAACCTAGACAACAACAACAAGCCTTTCGACCGTGAAGACCGCTTCCGCTACTTCAATCTCGGCAATCATCTCTGGCATTCAGACAGTTCATTCCGCGCAGTTCCTGCGAAATACTCACTGCTGTCCGGGCGCAAGATACCGAGCGAAGGTGGCGATACCGAATTCGCGGACATGCGAGCCGCCTACGATGCTTTGGACGAAAAGACCAAGGCGAAGATCAAAGACATGGTTTGCGAGCATTCGCAGATTTACTCGCGCGGGAAACTCGGTTTCACATTTAACGACGAAGAGATTGACCTGATGAAACCGGTCCGGCAGGCCATGGTGCGCACGCATCCGGTTAGCGGCCGCAAATCAGTTTATCTTTCGGCGCACGCAGGCGCTGTCATCGGCATGCCCCTGCCGGAGGCCAAGCTCTTTCTGATGAACCTGAACGAGTTCGCAACCGAACGGCGCTTCGTCTATGCCCACAAGTGGACGCAGTATGATCTGGTCATGTGGGACAACCGTCAGGTCATGCATCGCGCGCGCGGCTATGACGAAACGCAACCACGCGACATGCGTCGGACCACAATTGCGGGCGAAACCATGACAGCGGCCCAAGAGGCGGCCTAGGAAGCAGCTTAGAACGCAACCCAGGCCCTAGCAAAACTTCGTTCGTTTCAAGCAAGGAGTGAGAGACCAGTGTCTCAGACAGTTCCACCCTTTGGGCCGATTAGCGGCCTGAAGGTCATCGACTGCGCGACGATTCTCGCAGGGCCGATGGCCGCGACAGCATTCGGCGAATTCGGTGCGGACGTCATCAAGATTGAACATCCACAGGGCGATGCCTTGCGTGGCATGGGTCTCTCAAAAGACGGCCATGGCATGTGGTGGAAGGTCGTTGGCCGCAACAAGCGCTCGGTCGTTCTCGACCTCAAAACACCGGATGGCGCAGAGGTCTTGAAGGCCATGGTCAAAGATGCCGACATCTTCATCGAGAACTTCCGCACTGGTACTTTGGAAAAGTGGGGCCTCGGTTGGGAAACGCTGTCGGAAATCAATCCACGCCTGGTAATGATGCGCGTCACCGGTTTCGGTCAAACTGGTCCCTATAAGCATCGCGCTGGCTTCGGCACGCTGGCAGAGTCAATGAGCGGCTTCGCTCACATCACCGGTCAGGAAGATGGTCCACCAACGCTGCCGTCAATCGGCCTCGCTGATGGCATCGCCGCCTACCACGGTGTCTTCGCTGCCATGTTCGCGGTTTACGAGCGCGATGTTAGGGGTAGCGGCAAGGGTCAATATATCGATATCTCGCTCTATGAGCCGCTGTTCTCACTGCTCGGAGCGCAGTCCAGTACTTACGATCAGCTCGGTGTCGTACAGAACCGCTCCGGCAATCGGTCGGTCAACAATGTGCCGCGCAACACTTATCAAACCAAAGAAGGTCGTTGGGTTGCAATCTCGACATCAGCTCCCAGCATCGCGCGCCGCGTCATGGCGCTGGTTGGTGGCAAGGCATGGGCGGAGGACGAGCGCTTTGCTACACCTGCCGGCCGCCGCAACAACGTTGACGAAATCGATGGCAAGGTCGCTAACTGGATCAAGGCACGGCCGCTTCAGGAAGTCCTTGATGAGTTCGAGCGTGTCGAGGCGGCGATTGCACCGATCTACGCCGTCGATCAGATCTTTGATGATCCACAATACAAAGCTCGTGAAAGCGTCACATGGGTCGACGATGAAGATCTCGGCAAGATCGCGATGCAGAATGTCTTTCCGATCCTGTCACGAACGCCAGGCGCGATCACCCACGCCGGGCCAAGGATCGGCCAACACACGCGGGAGGTTCTCGATGAGATGGTTGCTACTGGCTCCATCACCGGTGAACTTGCCGATCGTGTCGAAGCAGAATTCAAACGACGAACAGCGGACAGTTAGAATACAAACCGCCGTTCGACTCCAGGAAAACACAAAGTGACCAAACACATTGGCATCGTCGCCTGCTCTGCAGAAGGCGCATCGCTCTGTTATCGTACGATCTGCGTTGAGGGCGCCGAACTGCTCGGTCCCCATGCGCACCCTGAAGTTTCAATGCATACGCCGTCGTTGGCGGACTACGTCACGTGCCTCAACAATGGCGACACCCAAGGTGTCGGTGACCTGATGCTGGCATCATCAGAAAAGCTGGCACAGATTGGCGCTGACTTCCTGATTTGCCCGGACAACACCATTCACCAGGCCTTCGCATACGTTTCAGAACGATCACCGCGTCCGTGGTTGCACATCGTAGATGCCGTCCATGATGAAGCCCTACAGCAGGGCTTCAAAAAGCTAGGACTACTTGGCACAACATGGTTGATGGCCAGCAGCGTCTATCCCGACAAGCTCACCCCACACGGCATCCAGGTTGAAACTCCGCCAGAGGAACATCGCGCCGAACTCGGTCGCATCATCATGGACGAGTTGGTCAACAGCAAGTTCTTACCAGCTTCGGTCGAAATCTATCGCCGTGCGATCGATGACCTGAAAGCGCGTGGTTGTGATGCCGTGATTCTTGGATGCACCGAAATTCCACTCATCATCGATGAGACGAATTCCTCCCTGCCAATCCTGGACTCAACACGGCTGCTGGCGCGCGCCGCCTTACGCAAGGCAGTTTCCTAGAGCAGAGCCTGTTGGTATCGGCATCTGCTTCAGAAATGAGAGAACGTAAGCGAACTCAATCAAACGCCGTGCAGCTTCTTGAGGAATGCATACTGTGCATAGGCAGACATTTTGATCAGCGCGGACTGACGGTTTCGTCTTGCAGTAATCGATAGACGTGTAATGGCGCAGTTGCCTTCGCGTTTCCGAATTGCAGCGCACTCGCGCATGACCTTGCGGTAGACTTTCGCGCGACTGCGGACCGCCCGTGACGTCGCAGCATCCGACACCTTGATGCGAGTGCCGATATCGCGGAACGACCAGGTCGCAGACTTATCGTCAAGCTCTCCAAAACCACCGGCCTGGACAAATCGGAGGCTTGCGCTGATCCGTACGGTTTTACCGTTCTTCTCGATGCGAGCTTTGGCGCGGCGCACCGCACAACTACTTGCGAAGTACTGCTGGATCAGTTCGCATTCCTGATTTGCATATTCAACGGCTCGTGCCTGCGCGAACACTTCGCGGTAGTCGCGGTCTGGCGGTGCCTCACCTGGACGGAGCAGAGACCTTAGGCTGACATAGGCCGAGAAGCGAACATACCGGCCGGCATCGATACTGTCGAAGTCTGCCATTGCCAGATAGCCACTCTTCAATCGTCCCGACTTCTCGTGGCGATTATCAACGACCGTCACAGATCCACCGAATGGATCGCTGGGGTTCATGACACCAACAATGGTTGAGGCGTGCTGATACACGATGAAGTTCGTGTAAAGGAAGAAGCCCGAGGCCAGCATACCGACCGCGGCTCCAATTATTTTCACCAGATCTGACATACTCAGGACCCTCTCAGAAGCAATTTGAGATCGCCACCAATGGCTCGCTCGGCTGCCTTGGTGACAAGCTGCGTCAAGCGCTCATCGTATTCAGGCTTGGTGGACGCGAAGACGTAGTCATTTGAAGAAACCTGCACGACCGCATCCTTGATCGGGCGGTACGCAATGCGCTGTTCGGGGTTTGCAGGCGCGTCACCAATCAGCACATTGCTGACCGCCATCGGATCAATCACGGCTTCACGATCGGCCACACCGAAAGTTTTGAGAAGCCAGCGCGAATAGGCACTCGCTGCCGCATAGTTGCGACCCAGCAAACGCTCCGTCGATCTGCTTGGCCTTTCCGTCGCGTACTGCACGAACCGCCAGTGCTCCTGCGGCAGACGGGCAGGATGGACTTTACACGATTTCAAGTAGCGGCCGAAAAGGCCCTGGACTTCGGTCTCCTTAGGCACATTGGCAAGGCCCGCACCGCCAGGACCAATGACCGAGATTCCGCTGATCTTGGTCGTGTCCGATTTCTGAATGTTCCAAAGCACGCCGGATTGTGAGGTCAAGACCAGGTGCACAGGCTTATCGGTCTTGGTAACCGCCACATTGACAAGCTTCAACCCGTCACTGCCGCGATAACCATTGATGTTTCTGATCCGCCCTTTGGTCGCGACATAGCTCTTGATCAATCGCTTGGCGCGGTCACCAACCTGCCGGCGGCTGAACTCATAAATCGGCGTGTTTTGGCGACCGTAGCTGACATGGACGTGAGCCACGAATGTTCCCGTGGCGGGCGCCTTCAGTGAACAGGTCGATTGTGAAATCGTTTGGATCTGACCAGGAACATCGGTATCGCGTGCACGTCGATAGCCCGACAGCACTTCCTGCGCCCAGTAATACTCGCCACCGGTCGCCAACATGGTATCAGGTGGGATCTTGTAGCCACGGATCTTGGTGATCACACCTTTGCGCGGATCCCCGCTTGGCACCGCGGATTCAAAGAAACAACCTGCCAAAACCAAACAAACTGGAACGAAGAAAAAGACTTTCTTCACGACTTCCCACCCCAGAAACACTCATCGGCACCAGGATGGCAGGAAGCCGCAAAGTTCGCGTTAAACCGATACGCGCAATTGCGCACAATTTAGTAGGAATTGACGGCAAACCCGAAACAATCGGCCGTCCCGTCGTCCTCGAACTAAGCGCGCAGCCGCTTCACAAAATCAGCTACTGCCTGGCCGATTTCATCTGGACTGTCCTCCTGTATGAAGTGTGTCCCTTTGACGGTGACCTCGGACTGGTTCGGCCAGGACCGGCAGAATTCTCGCTGAGCACCTGTCAAGATTGAGCCTGGTTCGGCATTGATGAAAAGCTTCGCAACGTCACTCTGAGAGAGCCAGGCGCCATAGCGCTCCACCGTCGCGACGACATCTGCCGGCTCGCCGTCGATAGGTATTTGCCGGGGCCATGTCAGTGTTGGCCGACGATCCTCACCGGCATTAACAAAAGGACGGCGATATTCGGTCATTTCCTCATCGCTCATGTCACGCATGACGGCACTCGGCAAAACCCGGTCGACGAAAACATTCTTATCGAGCACCATGGCCTCACCGGCATCAGACCGAAAACCTTGAAACACATTACGCGCATCGTCGGGCCAGGCGGCCCATGTCAGCGGCTGCACGATGCCTTCCATGTAGGCGATGCCCTGAACGCGGTCACGGCTCTGTTCGGCCCAATCGAACCCGAGCGCAGAGCCCCAATCGTGAATGACCAGCACGACGTCACTGCCGACACCGATCTGCTCCCACAGCGCAAAAAGAAACGCGCTCTGTTCAACATAGGTGTATCGATCAGGCCCGGAATTCTCGAGCTTGTCGCTATCGCCCATCCCGATCAGATCGCACGCGATCAGTCGGCCAAGCCCCTCACAATGAGGCATGATATTCCGCCAGAGATAGGACGACGTCGGATTGCCGTGCTGGAAGATGATGGCCGGGCCTTCGCCGACATCAATGTAAGCCATGCGCTTGCCATTCACGGTCGCAAACTTTTTTTCGCCATAAGCAGCAGCGGCAATTGGCATCGCTTCATCCTCCATTTGAAGTTTCGATCCCGCTCTTGGCTGGACCTGAATATGGCATCACTATAGACCTGAACCGTAACAGTTCGACAAGACCAGGATGGATCATGACCTCGACAGTTGACAGCAACGGTGATGAGGAACAGTCCCCCCGCCAAATCTTAATTCAGGAATCAGAACGACATGAGCGAACAACCAAAAGTCATCGGGTTTATTGGTCTGGGTCAGATGGGCGGGCCAATGGCAGAAAACATTGCAAAGGGTGGCGCCGATCTGATCTGCTTTGACAAAGCCGGAACCGAGGAACGCCTGCCATCGGGAACCCGGGCTGCTGCCAGCCTGGCAGAAGTCATCCAAACCGCCGACACCACTTTCATGTCACTTCCTGACGGTCCGATCGTCAACGCCGTGGCGAAAGAGATTGCAGCTGTCACCGATGCACACTCCACAGTCGTCGTTGACCTTTCAACCGTCGGCCCGGAGGCAGCGAAGTCAGCGGCAGCCACTTTGAAACAAGCCGGCATCACATACATCGATGCGCCGGTCAGTGGTGGCAAATCAGGCGCCGTCGCCGGTACGATAACGCTGATCTGGGGCGGCCCGAAAGCGGAGCTGGATCGTCACCGCAAAGTCGTCGACTCGTTTTGCGGCAACCCCTTCCACGTTGGCGACGAACCCGGCCAGGGACAGGCCGTAAAGCTACTCAACAATTTCCTATCAGGCACAGCCATGGCGGCAACCAGCGAGGCGGTTCTGTTCGGCCAGTCCCAGGGCCTCGACATGAAAACCATTCTTGATGTCGTCAACGTCTCGACGGGCATGAACACGGCGACACGGGACAAGTTCCCGCAGCAGATCCTCTCCGAAAAGTTCGCTGCCGGCTTCTTTGCCGAATTGATGAACAAAGACATCCAGCTTTATCTTGAGAACGCAAAGGCGGCTGGCACGCCGGTGCGCGTCGGCAGCGAAGTCGCCAGCATTTGGCAGAGTTGCACCGACCAGCTTGAACCACAAAGCGACATGACTTTGATCTATGACTTGAACAAGCAGAAGAAGATCTAGACCACAACGCACTGCCACGACGCATTGCCATGACGCTTTACCATGGCGCACGAATAGAGCCGGAACGCCCCCCGGCTTGGCGAGGAGTAACCGATGCCGCAACACAAATCGATGGATGACCTGAAGGCAGGTCTGCCGCACATCCTCGCCTCGCCCAAAGACAACGGTGAGATCAAAGCGATTGTCGTTCGTCCAGGGTCAGGCCAACGCAACGACGTAGCGTCCTGCGAGGTAAGCTTGAAAGGAGGCGTGCACGGTGACCACTGAGCGAAGGGCTGTTGGAAATCGACCGAAGACGGCAAGCCCCATCCGGACGTTCAGATCTGCATCATGAACGCGCGCTGCATCGAACTCATCGCAGGAGAGCGCAGCAATTGGCCGCCGGCCGGTGACAATCTCTTTATCGACATGGATCTCACGCCGGAGAACCTGCCACCGGGTCAACGCATCACCATCGGCAATGCACTTATGGAGATCACCGATACGCCGCATAAAGGCTGCGCGGCATTTATCGAGCGATATGGACGCGACGCCTGCGTGTTCGTCAACGTCGGTGATGGCGATAAATACAAACTGCGCGGTATCTACGCCCGCGTTGTCGAACCGGGCACGATCAGCGTCGGCGACATTGTGCGAAAGGTTTAATCTTCAACAGCTGCAGGGCGTGACCAGGTAACTGAGCCATCAGTTGCAGAGAAACCGACAACATCATCGATAAGCAGTGGCTCATTGGGGGTCCCATGCCCCGACGGCAGCCCCTGTAACACCGGATAGTCAAACTCGCGCGTGTGGTGCAGCACCATGTCCGCAACCGTTTGATCAAACGGCACCGAGCTCAGAATAGTCTCTGTGAACTGCCCGATGACAATGGCTGCGAGTTCCGTCAAAGCACCGGCCTGCCGCAGACACAGGAGATCACGATCAATCGCGTAGTCGTACTCTTCGACATCCTCGATAACAAGAACTGAACCGGCAAACCGCATGCGGTTGTCACCAAACAGCATGTTGGTCAGCAGTGTCAGGTTGCCGCCTCGCAGAGGTCCGCTAGCTGCACCCGGTCGCACGACGCTGCACCTCGCAAACGCGCGTTGATTGAATTTGCCGCGCGGTGTGGAAACAAGATCTCTCAGGAGATGCCGTGGTCCATCACGGTTCGTATCATTAATGACATCGACAGGCATTGAGCCGTGCACGGCCCAGGCCAACCCCATCCGCGAGACGCTCTCAAGGATGGGCGTGGCATCGCTATAACCGATGACCAGTTTCCGTTGCTGGCCATTGCACTCAGACGTCAGCCGCGACCAGTCCACATGCTCCATCATCCGCCCGGCACCATAACCACCGCGCGCAAACCACACGGCATCGATGCCCGGATCAGCCATGACCTGTTCGAACTCTTTCGCCCGCTCCGCATCATCACCCGCGAGCTGATGGTGTTGACGGAAGCATTGCTCGGAGAAACGAATATCAAGATGGGTGGCTTCAGACAGCTTGAGAATTTCATCTGCAACCGACGGCTCGATCCAGCGCGAAGGTGCAATCACGCGAACTAAGGCACCATTGCGCAACAAGGGCTGGTCCAGGTTGTTGAGTGTCATTGTGGCTTTCACCTGCCTGCATTTAATGGACGGCAACCTAACACGAAAACTGTGACAACGTTTGGAGAACGGTTGCCGGCAATCAGCTCGTTGCTTAGGGTCCTCAACAACCGTCAACATACGGACAATCGCTGACATGCAAAATTCCGACGAACCAGCTGCTAACAAGCACGGATCATCCTCACCAATCGACGACAACACATGGCAACTGATGCAAGGTCGTTCGTGGCATGACCACCCTGAATGTCCGGGTCGGGATCAGCTCTCGCTTCTTTCCATTCCCTTTTTGAACTTCGACGGTCGCGATGAAACCGGCGAGATGGTCGTGGCAGCATCGGTCGCAGACGACGTTCTCTCACTCTTTGCCGAGCTGCGCGCTGCAAACTACCCGATCGCATCAATGCGCTTGATCGACCATTATGATGGCGATGACGACGCATCGATGGCGGCCAACAATTCCAGTGCTTTCAACTTTCGAGAGATCGTCGGCGGCACCGGGCTTTCGGAGCACTCGTTTGGCACTGCGATCGACATCAATCCGATCCAGAACCCATATGTATTCGACGGAAATATTTTGCCGCCTGCCGGGGCGCCCTACGCTGACGCATCCAACCGAATTGCCTCTGTGCAAGGAATGATCGTTGCCGACGGGCCTGTTGTTGCAGCATTTCACAGGATCGGCTGGCATTGGGGTGGCGCCTGGACAACCAAGAAAGACTACCACCATTTCTCAAAGACCGGACGCTAATCGAACTGCCGCTGTTCCGGCGTCATACGCATCTGATGCGGGTCTTAAAGCGGCGCTGGCCCAATGTAGGTGACGCGCACACGCGCTGTTCCGTCGTGCAGGAAACCTAGCTGTTGTGCAGCGCGTCTCGAAACATCAATGATACGCCCTGTAACAAACGGCCCGCGATCGTTGACGCGGGCAATGATATAGCGACCATTGCGCAAGTTGGTTATCCGAACAAGCGACGGCAGCGGCAGAGTCTTATGGGCTGCTGTAATGCGATTAACGTCAAAGAATTCGCCATTGGCTGTTTGGCGACCATGATGCTTTCCGCCATACCAGGAGGCCAGACCCTCCCGGTCATAGTTCGGGTCCTCCTGCGGCACATAGCGAACACCGTTGATCACGTAGGGCCGGCCAAGCTTGTAGCTGCCGCCGCCTTTCGGCATTGGTTTGGCAGCAGATGCCGTCCGATAGGGCTTGTTGACCTCGTGCGTCGAGCGAGACGAGCATGCCGACAACACAAAGGTGACACTCACGACGACCATCAGCTTCATGGGCCGCCAACAACTACCGCTTTCAAACAACTGAACCCGCATCAAACGCCGTACTTCCATCCGCAGAAATGACCGGCTCGCCTCTTCACGAGCATAAGGCGCCAATCAAGCGGGGATTGGTTAACGGCACGTAAAGATCAGTCAACGTTCCTGCAACAGCACTGTAGCAGTGGCACCATCAACACAGCGGTATCAGCTTATGCTTCCACTTACTGCCCGGGCGGCAACACCCACACCTCGGTTTTGGCGGGCAGGACATCGCGCGATACCGTCAGTTCCGATGACGTCAATCGCTTGACGCTGAAGGCCTTACCAGCCGTCTCCAGAAAGCGTCCGAGTGTGAACTCGGAGAAGTAGTGCATTGGAATAACCAGGGGTGCCTTAAGTGATTTCAACACCTCCACCATGCCCGGCACGTCGAGCGTAAAACTGCCATCGACCGGCACCAGGACGACGTCCATCTGCCCGATTGATCCAAGCTGCTGAACAGTCAGTGTATGATGCAGGTGACCAAGGTGCGCGATACAAAGACCACTCACTTCAAACACGAAGATCGAGTTGCCGTAACGCGAGTATGCGTTCGCATCTCCAAACGTCCGGATATTGGTCGGAATATTGCGCGCCCGTAGATCCTTGACTTTGAGATCGTGGATCTGCGGCGTGCCTGGATTGGGGTTCCAGCCCCTAAGGACATGTTTGATCTTGGGATCTGGCGACAGGCTATGGTGCGTATCATGCGCCAGGTTCATGGTCGCAATCGTCGGTGCCGGCTGGATCGGGATGTAATCATTATAGTCGGTCGCGACGGTGACACCCTTTGGGCTCGACAGTAGAAACGTCGAGTGACCAAGATACTTGAGCCCAACCTGAAAGGGCTCTAGCGCCGTCAAACGGTAGTTTGCTTTCTGCACCAACGGCGGCTGCGTATTCGAGGCAAACGCCAGGCATTTGTCTGGCGCAGCCTTTTGCGCCATCGCCTGCGTGGCGCCCGCCAGAGCAATCAAAAGTCCTAATAGAATCTGAACCGGAGCAGTAACCCGCAACATCATATCCTCCGGGTTGTATGAACCAGACCTTATCCAAGCATCATTCCCACGCGTGAACAAACGCGAAATTGAGCAATTCTCGCTCATTTGAAGACGGCAGCGGCCGGTACCGCCCTTATGGTTTATCGATTATCAACGACCTTTCAGTACGTTGACCTGTCAGTTTAGAGTAGGCGGGTAAGACATGAGTACTGTTGCACTGCGAGCCGCAATCGCACGTCGCATCGAAAATCTGGGCGACAACACAATCACTCTCGCCCTTTTCGCAACCACACTTTTCCTCTCGGCCATCCTGCTGTTTTCCGTGCAGCCAGTGTTCGCCAAGATCGTTCTGCCAACCCTCGGCGGTTCACCGTCGGTGTGGGCGGTCTCGATGTGCTTCTTCCAGGCGATCTTGCTGGCCGGCTACTGCTACGCTTATGCCTTGAACCGATACATGCCGCTGCAGTATGCGCCGCTCGCCCATGTCGGCCTGCTCGCCATTGCATTCCTTGCGCTCCCTTTCGGGCTTCCTGAAGGTGTGGAGCCACCGGCAGGCGACGCCTACCTCTGGCTGATCGGCGTTCTCACACTTGGCGTCGGTCTTCCCTTCTTTGCCGTATCAGCTAACGCGCCCCTACTTCAGGCCTGGTTTGCACGTACCGAGCATCCCCATGCCAAGGATCCTTACTTTCTTTACGGCGCCTCCAACCTGGGCTCGCTTCTGGCCTTGCTGAGCTACCCAGTGGTGATCGAACCTCTACTCGGGCTCAAGTCACAGGCGTTCACCTGGACCATTGGCTTTGTGCTTCTGGCACTATCAGTTGCGCTTTGCGGCATTCTGCTGTGGGCCAAGTCTGCGCTCAATGCGCGGGAAAACACGGTTTCCAAGTCAGCCGTCGCCTCATCTGGTAGCGCTACATCTTCGCCAACCTGGAAGGCACGCGCCGCATGGATTGGACTGGCCTTTGTGCCTTCCGGTTTGCTGGTCGCATACACCAGCTACCTTGCGACAGATATTGCTTCAGCACCATTCATCTGGGTCATTCCGCTCGCCACTTTCCTTGCGACGTTCGTCCTGATCTTCCGCGATACACCGGTTATTCCACGCCATTGGCTGATGTTGAGCCAGCCGCTGCTGGTCGCATTCCTGCTACTCGAAATTGCAGCGCCTGGCGTCCTGCCTGGCTGGATCTCGACACTGCTCGGATTCTCTGCATTCTTCGTGACAACAATGGTTGCCCACACAGTGCTGTACGAGCGGCGACCTGAGAGTGAGAATCTCACTGAGTTCTACATGTGGATGTCACTCGGTGGTGTGCTCGGTGGTATCTTCGCAGCGATCATCACACCGCAGCTCTTCAATACGATCTATGAATTCCCGCTGCTTCTGCTTGCCGGCATGCTGTGCCGCCCGGGCGTTATCGAACAGCTGAAGGCCAATCTGAAGATTGAGAGCAAGGACTTCTGGCGACAGCCGGCCATGTTCTTTGCCCTCGTCGTCTTTGCAGCCGCTCTATTCTGGCTTAATATCCTGTCGTCGAGCCAGTCAGCGATGGTCTTCACGGTGCTGGTCGCTGCAGGCGCCTATCTGCTGCTCTCCTCGCGCAGCAACGCGGCCCATGAATTCACCTATGTCGCCATTCTGGTTTCAGGAATTTTCCTGCTGCCAACGCTGCTGAGCCACGGACACTCTGAGCGCAGCTTCTACGGCGTCCACAAGGTCATCACAACACCTGATGGAACCATGCGCGTGCTGCTTCACGGCACCACCATCCATGGCGCTATGCGCATCAAGACAGACGACGGTAAACCAGTCGTTTTCCCACGGCCGGCAACCTACTACCACGATGAAGGCCTGATGGCCCGCGGTCTTGTGGAAGTGCGTAAGACCCTTGAGGCTTCCGGCAAGTCACCCGTCGTCGGTATTGTCGGCGTTGGTGCTGGATCACTGGTTTGCTACGCCCAACAGAATGAGGCATGGCGCCTCTATGAGATCGACCCGCTGGTCGTCAAGCTCGCCACCGATCCAAAGCACTTCACATTCTTCTCGAAGTGCCACCCCAATCCTGACTTCGTATTGGGCGATGCGAGACTGACACTCGCCAAAGAGCCAAAGGGTAAGTTCGACTACCTCGTTATCGACGCCTTCTCATCCGATGCGGTCCCAGTCCACCTGATCACCCGGGAGGCGTTCGCGATGTACATCGACAAAGTGTCCGAAGATGGCGTTGTCGCGCTCCACATCTCCAACCGGCACATGGACCTGAATTCTGTTGCAAGCGCCACGGCCCATTCCATTCCCGGCGTTCATGCGGCTCTCGGCATCAACAAGCAGGATGAAAGCAAAGGCCTTGACCGAACCGGCAGCAAGGTGATGTTCCTCAGTCGGTCAAAAGCAGCTTTGCAGGGGCTGCTTCAGCAGGACGATGTGAAGCCGGCATCCAAGTCAGCCACCGCACCATGGACCGATGACTACTCGAACGTCATTTCAGCGATCTGGCGCAAATGGAGCGGCAATGCTGCTCAAAAAGAGAAGGCGGAGTAACCGCTCTTTTCCTAACAACCTTGGTGGCAGCCGGCTTTCCCCGGCGCCACATAAATTCCATCTCAACCGCCGAAGCCCGCGCCAGGTTTGCGATACTCATCCCGTGGCGGTGCGAACATATCGACGACCAGTGCACCGTCCGGTCCGGCTTCAAAGCCGTGCTCGACGTTACCCGGCGTCCGCCAAAGGTCACCCTTTTTCACTGCAATCCGCTCGCCATCCTGAATGCGCACACCGCTGCCTTCAATAAACAAGCCCCATTGCTCCTGTGGATGCGAATGCAGACTGCCTTTTCCGTTGGGTTCGGCACGCACCACAGACACCATCATCTGATCGCCGACGAAGATGTTGGTCGAGAGCCTCTCTGACAGCTGCCGCGCAATCCCGCCCTCGGGCGCATTGATGTTGAAAAAATTCTCGTTCGCCATAGGGCCGCTCCTGCCTTTGGTTGTTGGGGATCCCAAACCCTACCATAGGCAAATGTACGGCACCTGCTCAAGAACCAGCCTGCTTCTTCAAGACAGTAGCAACGCACTGATCAACCGCCTGTTGGAAGGGCAACTGTCCCTGCTTCTCATCGTAGGCCATGTGATCCAGGCAATCATCCAGAGGTGCGTGATTGACAAGCTTGTGCCGACACGACAACCACTTCGTGATCGGAACCTGGCGGATCCAGCCAACACCTTCCCAGTTTTTGGCTGTTACGAGGCGAGTGCGATAGGTCTCAAACAGTTTCTCGCTTTCGTCCGCCGACTTGCAGTTGCGCGCGATGCGTTGATCCCGGCTCGCAGGTTCACTGCATGAGACAACAGCGGCACTGGCAGCCACGATGATAAGGAATGCTGCAAGCTTCATGTGATGCCCCAATCAAGCGCGTTCGCGTCACGATAGCCGATCGCCCTCAAGTCTCAAACGACAGGCACCGGCCGTCCGCATCCAGTCTAGCCATTCTACCGAGCGGAATGGTCAAAGGATCGTGACCATGCCCGATTGGCAGCCCACCGAGTATAGGTACATTGAGACGTCCCAGATGTTCGCGTAGTAAATCGATCGCTGACAATGGCGACTTGAGGTTGACTTGTTCGAACTGCCCGACGGCCACACCCGTTATCCCATCCAGATGTCCGCCTCTGTGCAACATCTGCATCGTTCGGTCGAGAAGTCCTGGTCCCATGTCAATGGCTTCGATGAGTAGAATGGCGCCCTGCAACTTCGGCAGCAGCCAGCCCGCCGACGTTCCCATAATGCTCAAGTTGCCACCGATGAGACATCCCTTGGCGACACCGCCAGACGTCAGCACAGATGTTGGCTCGTCCGCTCGCGCGACCATAACCTCACAACGCTCATCGAAAAGTGCAGAGCGCAGCGAGGCTTGCGTACCCTCACCGATCACATCGGAGGCGCCACCAAACAGCCCACCATGAAGGCTGACGATCCGGCAGTTTTTCCAAATCGCGAAATGCAGCGCAGTCACATCGCTGAAACCAACAAAGAATTTGGGGTCTTTGCGAAGCGCAGCCCAATCAATCCGATCAACAATCCGATACGACCCCTTGCCGCCACGTGAGGATATGATCGCTCGAACCCGCGGACAGCGAAGCGCATCATTGAAATCTGCGACACGGTCTTCGTCGGTACCGGCCAGAAAACCATGTTGAGAAAAAACGTGACGACCAAGCTCAACATTGAGGCCCCAGCTCTCGAGAGTAGCGACGCATCGATCTACCCATCGCTCTTCCGGTGTGCTTGCCGGAGAGACAATGCGAACGACATCACCACGCTGCAAAGGACTTGGTCGAAACTCCATTGCATATTCTTGCAGCAAACATGCGCGCACGACAACGCACGCAACAGAGCATTACTGCCTGCTGCGTGCGTTGTCTTAGCGATGTTTCGAAGTTCAAAGAGCACACCTTAAACGGTGCTCAGCGAGATCAATCGAAATTCAATATGAAATCAGAAAGAAGCATGGGGCGAACAGCGCCAGCCCCATGCTCTTAAAGCCTACTCGGCTTGAATATTCGCAACCGCTGTCTTGCCACTGCGGCGGTCAACTTCGGTGTCGAAGGAAACCTTCTGGCCTTCGCCGAGTCCGCTGATGCCAGCGCGCTCAAGCGCAGAGATGTGAACGAACACATCTTTTCCGCCGTCGTCTGGCTGGATGAAGCCGTAGCCTTTGGTTGTGTTGAAGAACTTTACTGTTCCGGATTGCATGTCATTTAGCCTTTGCATTGCAAGTTCGGCGACGTGCATCGTGCACATCGCTAGGTCTGGTCGAATATGGGGATGGTTTAGATCGTGCGCCATTCTTTCTAGAGGCGAAACGGCCTGAATTCCGGCCCAAGTCGATGGCGGCTCCTAACATATTTCCCGCAGTTGGAACAGCACAATATTGCGAGAATCGCGATAGATCGCCGAAAACATAGCGGCTATGCGCTTAGTTCATAGTTACCAGCCGCTCCCGTAATAAGTGCCAGCGATCAACGAGTACGATGGGTCAGTTGTCACAGACCTGACACAAAAATCCAAAATCCCATCAGTGCCGGGGGCTTATAACGAGGGCTGTCGCACATTATCACGCGCCCGCCATTCGCGCCCGCGCCATCTCATCAGCAATCTCCGACGTCGCACGGTTCTCCCGGTCTGCGCGATCGAATATTTCTATCAGCACCTTCCCGATGCCTCTGATCTTTTCTTCTGCGTCCGAAGTGTCGTGAGTCTTGAAGATGTCATCCGCGCCATAGATGACGCCGCCGGCATTCACAACATAGTCCGGCGCATACGTGATGCCGCGTTCTTGGAGAAGCTGACCATGACGTGGTTCCGCCAGTTGGTTGTTCGCCAGTCCACTCACCGCTCTCACTTTTAGTAGAGGAATTGTTTCATCATTGAGAATCGCGCCAAGCGCACATGGCACAAACACATCGGCGATAACGCCATAGATGTCGTCAGGATCAACCGCCTCGATACCATATTGCGCCTTTGCGCTCTCGATCGCTGCCGCATTGACATCCGTTGCGATCACTTTGCCACCGGCTTCGGTTAGTTGACGACAGAGATCCATACCGGTCTGACCGAGACCTTGCAGAGCAAAGGAGACACCCGCGAGGCTATCCTTCTGCAACGCGTACTTCACCGTCGCCTCGATCGACACGAAACCACCAAGCGCGGTAAACACCGCAGGGTTGAGACGACCACTACGCTCATCCACCAGCGTGAACGTAAAGTCGGTATCGCGAGACATGTGGGCGACGTCATCAACCCCGACGCCGACATCGATCGCTGTCCAGTAGCGTCCATTGAGTGTTTGCACATTTTTGGCAAACGCGCTCAGAAGCCGCGGTTTCTGCGCATCACGCGAGTCGGCAATGATAACCGACTTGCCACCGCCCAGCTTGAGACCGGCTAGGGCGTTCTTGTAGCTCATGCCTTGCGATAACCGCAGCACATCGGTGACGGCGTCTTCAATTGAGGCGTAGGGATACATCCGGCAACCACCGGCGGCTGGACCGAGCTTCGTTGAATGCACGGCAATAATCGCACGCAGCCCCGTTGCTGCATCGCTGCAAAACACAACCTGTTCGTGACCGTCAAAGGCCGGGTTATCGAACACATGCGGCATGGGCTCACCTCCAGTTGTGATCAATTATGCAACTTGCATCGATCTTGATCTCAACATTGGGGGTAAGCCAAGACTTGCGCAAGCGAGGCAGCATGACTTAAGGCGCAAGTTCACAGCATCGTTCGCAACCGTGCACGAAATTGAACGCGAACGGACGATCGATTAGTCAACAAAAATAGACTTTGGAGTTCAGGTGAGAAACGCCAACCCGGCCTTACTCACCCATCTTGAGCGCAGCGATGAACGCTTCCTGCGGAATCTCGACTTTGCCGAACTGGCGCATCTTCTTCTTACCGGCCTTCTGCTTGTCGAGCAGCTTGCGCTTCCGCGAGATATCACCACCGTAGCACTTGGCCAGAACGTCCTTGCGCAATGCGGAGATGGTCTCACGCGCAATGATACGTCCACCGATAGCCGCCTGAACCGGAATCTTGAAGAGATGCTGTGGGATCAGTTCCTTCAACTTCTCACACATCACCCGGCCACGCGAATCCGCCCGCGTGCGGTGAACGATCATCGACAAGGCATCGACCGGCTCGGCATTGACCAGCACGGACATCTTCACGAGATCGTCTGGCTCATAGCCGATCATCTGATAGTCGAACGATGCGTAGCCGCGCGAGATTGACTTCAGTCGGTCATAGAAATCGAACACCACTTCGTTGAGCGGCAGTTCATAAATCAGCATCGCGCGCGAACCGGCATAGGTCAGTTCCTTTTGCCGCCCACGCCGATCCTGACAGAGCTTCAAGACAGCGCCGAGGTACTCATCCGGCACCATAATCGTGGCTTCGATCCACGGCTCTTCCATGCGGTCGATCTGCGTCGGGTCCGGCATGTCGGCCGGGTTGTGCAT
The DNA here is from genome assembly GCA_965247245.1 of Hyphomicrobiaceae bacterium. Taxonomy (GTDB): domain Bacteria; phylum Pseudomonadota; class Alphaproteobacteria; order Rhizobiales; family Hyphomicrobiaceae; genus Tectiglobus. The sequence continues at coordinate 2,601,257 of CBDFGV010000003.1, forward strand.
CTCGATCATCGAGCCGTCGTTCATAAAGAGATGATAGACCACGCTCGGCGCTGTCGTAATCAGCTCGAGATTGAACTCGCGATCGAGCCGCTCGGTAATGATCTCCAGGTGAAGCAGTCCGAGGAACCCGCAGCGGAAACCGAATCCCAGGGCCGCGGATGTCTCCATCTCGAAGGAAAAACTCGCATCGTTGAGCCGCAGCTTCGCCATCGCGGATCGAAGATCCTCGAAATCAGCAGCGTCAACTGGAAAGAGACCACAGAACACAACCGGCTGGGCTGGCTTAAAGCCTTCAAGCGCCGCATCAGTCGGCTTCTTTTCATCCGTGACCGTGTCACCGACGCGCGTGTCAGCCACTTCCTTGATCGCCGCTGTAAAGAAGCCCACTTCGCCCGGGCCGAGTTCGGCCAGCATTTCCTGCTTCGGGCGGAAGATACCAACGCGCTCGATCAGGTGCGACGTCCCCGTCTGCATCAACTTGATCTTCTGGCCCTTCTTGAGGACACCTTCCATGACGCGGACAAGAACCACGACGCCAAGATAAGCGTCATACCAGCTATCAACCAGCATCGCCTTCAGGGGTTTGTCACGTTCCCCTGATGGCGCCGGCAGGCGCTCCACAATGGCTTCCAAAACCGCCCCGATATTAAGGCCCGTTTTGGCCGACACCGGAACTGCGTCCGACGCGTCAAGTCCAATGACGTCTTCAATCTGCTGCTTGACACGATCCTCATCAGCAGCCGGCAGATCGACCTTGTTCAATACCGGAATGATCTCGTGATCATGATCAAGCGCCTGGTAGACGTTTGCAAGCGTCTGCGCTTCGACACCTTGGCTTGCATCAACCACCAGCAGCGAGCCTTCGCAGGCCGATAGCGACCGCGAGACCTCATAGGCGAAGTCAACGTGGCCTGGCGTGTCCATCAGGTTCAGCTGATACGTCTTGCCATCCGTGTGCTTGTAGTCCAGCCGAACGGTCTGTGCCTTGATGGTAATGCCGCGCTCGCGCTCGATATCCATATTATCGAGCAGCTGCTCTTTCATCTCGCGGTCTTCGACATTGCCGCAATACTGGATCAACCGGTCCGCCAGGGTCGACTTACCGTGATCGATGTGCGCAATAATCGAGAAATTCCGAATATGTGATTGTTCGCTCATGACACGCTCATACCACTGCCCGCCAACCGCTGGAAGTGGAAGTTTTCAGAAGCGTTTTCAAGTCCGTGCGATGTGGAGAAGCAGGCCGCGTGATCATTGTTCACAAAGCGCTTTGGAGTGCAGGCTTTACTCTTTCTTGCACTCTCCAGAATAGGCTGTGCCGTCGTGCCTCATCCGGAGAAGAGTTGATCAATGGAAGATGGTCTCAGCTCTTTAGTTGCTTTCCTTATTGAGTTGATCTTCAGGGCCTTCCTAGCTGGAACTGGCATACTGGTGATCAAAGCTCTCAGTTTCGGACAGATCAATGTCACTGTAGCCCCTCCGTCGTCTGGTTGGTCCTCTGGGACTCTGAAGGTGAAAACTGTGCATGACACCTTGTACGTGGGCGTGGGCATATGCGTATTCGTAGGCGCTCTTTTCTGGACCATTGTTGTCTTGGTCGCGCTGTTCACAGTCGGGGCATTCGATGGCTAGTATCGACTGGTTCTCCTCCCCGGCATCGTGCTGCTGACATTGATTGAGCCACGAGCATCCCGCTAAGCTCGGGCAGGCACATCCAGGTGGAGATGAGACTGAGCGCTTGTTCGAAGACAGGGAGCAATCGATGGGTCAGTACTTTGAGGATCTGGAAATCGGCCAGACGTTTCATTCGCCAACCACCCACGCGATGACCCGCGATGCCATTATCGCCTACGCCAAAGAGTGGGATCCGCAGCTCTATCACATCGACGAGAAAGCAGCCGCTCAATCCCCTGTCGGCAAGATTTTCGCCTCTGCCTTTCATTCCATGGCCGTTGCGCAGAAGCTGGCCCATGAGGCCGGCGCTTTCGATGTCCTGCCAATTGTCGGCCTGGGCATTACTGACCTCACATTTCCGAAGCCCGTCATCGAGGGCGATGAAGTCCGCACACGCGTGACCGTCAAAGAGAAACGGCCATCACGCAGCAAGCCTGATCAGGGTCTTGTCACGCTCCATATCGAGCTAGTGAACCAGAACGATGAAACCGTCCTGCAATACACTCTGACAGAGCTCGTTCGGCGGCGGCCAGAGCAATAATGAGACGGTGTTTCCGTTGCCGTTCGGCACCTGATCCCAACTCATGCGAATAGCCATGCACAACCTGAGAGTGTCTTGCGCACGCGATGCGCGGCTTTGGGGACGTCGTAACATCTCCGCCAGGTGGAAGGCCTCTAAGCCGTTAACCACAACCACGAACTCCCACCAATCTGAAACGCTTCATTCATCGTTTCCGTGCGCTACTGGAGACTTCGGACTGGGCAGGGGAGTTTTGCAATAAAGCCATATTCATAAGTGTCGGGAACACATCGATGCCGCCTGAGCGGTTTGCACACATTCCCCGCCAGCAAACACCGAAAAAATCAAGTCAAAAGGGAACTGATCTTGAAGATTGCCAACAGCAATCACCCTGACCTTGGTTTCTGAGAGAAAAAAAAAGATAATTGAGTGAACTGCTTCACAGACTGACGATTCCGCCTGTGATCATCTGATTGGATGGACCCACCACCAATGCAGTTCTCGAAAATTGGAAAGACATATGCAGTTTCAGGAAGCTTCGCGAAATTGGTCTCCATCGGCCTTAACAAACTGGCTGAAACAGAGATCTCCGAAAAAACGAAGCAACTTGAACAAACCACGCCGAATTAACTCAGCCTCCTTGCTGGCATCTCTATTTGCGATTGCCACAACAGGCTCGGCCGCTCTCGCGCAAACGAATGTTCTTAGTCCTGGCGACGCCGTCGTCACCGGCTTCTCAGGGATTATTCAAAAGGAGGCACTGCAAGCCCCCGGAAGAAATGTCCTCGATCGCTTCTTCATTGATTTGGACGGCCCGTCCGCACAGATCCTCACGCTTGAAGACGCAACCACCGGTTCCAACAACAATCTGACGCGCGGCGAAGCCAAAAGACAGATCACGGCCAGGGAAGTCGGACAGGTCTTTGCGGTCGCACTTGAGCATACTGAAGACGGAAACTCTCCCAACATCTATCTTGGAGCCACGTCGGCCTACGGCATCAACATTGTGAAGGCGATGCCGGGCGACGGAATTCTCCAACGCATCAAACGCGGACAACCGGGCGCGCAATTCATGCCTGGACAATTCGGACCGAACGCACCAGGCGCCGCCGGTGCTATCTGGCGGGTCGACGGCAAGACGGGAACGGTGTCATTGTTCGCGACCCTGCCCGGCAATAGCGGTCCCGGCATTGGTGACATCGTCTATTCAAAGTCACTGAAGCAATTTTATGCCTCCGATCTCGACAACGGCTTGATCTACCGCATCGATGCGAACGGCCAGATCGTCGGTCAGTTCGACCATGGCGTCAGTGGTCGACAAAGCAGTGGCCGGCAACCCGTTGCCGATGACACCCGCACGATGCAGATCACCACCCCGCGCTTTAATGCGCTGCGCCCGGAGACTTGGGGGTACACCCAGGAGCAACGCCGGGTTGGGGGTATGACCGTCCACAACGACAGGCTTTACTATGCCGTTGCCGCCAATGCCGAGATCTGGTCGGTCGGGCTGCAACCGGATGGATCCTTCGCGGCTGACGTTCGCTTTGAAATGACCGCAGCCAGCGCGCTCAAAGGCAAAGGCCCAATCACCAGCATGCAGTTCGACGCCAATGGTCAGCTGCATCTGGCCCAGCGCGGTCAACAGCGCGCAAGCTACCACTATGGTGACTTCGTCAAACCCGACGCATCGGCCGTCGTCAGCTACGAAAAGCAAGCCGCAACCGCATCCGACCCATCAACGGAACTCCGACAGCTTCGCAGCCGTATTCCGGTCGGCATAACCAGCTTCCGTTCGAGCGGTGGCCTGGCATTCGGCTACGGCTATGGCGTAGATGGCACCCTCAAGCTCGACGCTTGCAGCAGTACGCTTTGGGTCACCGGCGACGGCCTGCGATCAAGTCAAAGCGCCGAATCTGATTCAGGCAGTGCCACTCAACTGCTTGATGTGCACGGTCTGCAGGGCCTCACAGCAGCAACTGCCGGCGTGTCACCGCAGACACCATTCTATATCGATGCCGACGGCGTCTTCGGCGACCCCGGCAAAGCCGGCCACATGGGTGATACCGCCGTCTGGCAGAACTGCCAGGCCACCGAAGCAACGCTCGTTCAAACGGCGACATCTGAAGGTCTACCGCCTGAGTTCAAGGAGCCAGGCCCCCCGCCACCGGATCTTCCGCCTGAGTTCATTCCACCACCGCAGGTCTTCAACACCAACCTCGCGTTGACCAAGTCGGCCGTATCCGAGCAATGCACGATCAACGGCGGCGGATCGCTTTGCCGTTTCGATATCACGGTCACCAACACGGGTGACCGCGCTTATCGGGGATCCATTTTGCTTTCGGACACCGTACAAGCGCCACCTGGTTCATTGGTTGGATTCAGCGCCGGCGCAGGATGGAATTGCTGGCGCGATGCCGGGATGACCTACAAGTGCCTGGGAACGAACAACGTCATCAATGCCAGCGACAGCCTCACGATCAGGTCAGTTGTTTGGATGCCGAACATTCCCAACCGGTGCTTCGTCCAGAACACTGCGCAGATTGAATGGGCACCACCAGGCACACGCTGGAACACCGATCCGACCGACGATATTGCCGTCGCAACGGCCTACTCTCCGCAACCGGGTTGCCAACAGGTCCCAGGCCCAACCAATCTCAATGTGACCAAGTCCGCTGCAGCAGATAGCTGCATCCGCCAGAGTGGTGAGATCGTCTGCCGCTTTGCTGTAACCGTCAGCAACGTCGGCCCAAGCCTCTTCAGTGGCGACGTCCAGGTCTATGACGAGCCGGCGACTGCAGGATCTGCATCCTTCGGTCCTGCTCCATGGGCCTGCGCAGCGAACGGCATCGGGTTTGACTGCACCTATCCAGCTGCCATCCTGTATCCCGGCCAGCAGCTCAATCTGTGGAGTTGGACACGAACACCAGTCCCAGAGGCAGAGGCCCAGGCCTGCCAGGTTTCAAATCAGGTGTTCCTAACGCAACCTGTTGGCGGAACCCCAGCGAACCAGGATCCGGCTGACGACAATGCACAGGCGCTGGCAATCGCCCCTGGCGGCATCTGCGTTGCAGCCGCCGCTCAGCAAGAGGTCGAGTGCCCGTCAGGCTTTAAGCGAGTGAAGAATGGCTGCAGCCCTAACAAGATTGAGCCACTGCCAATTGTAACGCCCCCACCCGTCACCGTATGCCCCAACGGCATGCGCAAAGTGAGAGTTTCACGGCTTCTCGAACTGCGGCGCGCAGGCTGGGATCTCGTGCGTCAGGCAAGTGGTCAATGGTGTGGCCTGCCTGGTGTCGAACCACCACCACCACCGCCTCCACCCGTAGATGTGTGTCCGTATGCGATGGAGCGAGTGCCCGTTTCCCGCGTCCGCGCACTACGCAATGAGGGTTGGGAAGTCATCCGCGTCCAAGGCACCAACATCTGGTGCGGCCGGCCAGACGCCAATCCTTATCCGTGCCGTCATCGCGAGTATCTGGAGAGCAGTTTCAGCCGCAAGGAAACGGCGCGCCGCAAAGGTGCTCCTGTTAGAAGCGTCCAATGGCGAGGCAAGCGCAGTTGGTGCATCGGCCCGATCCCAACACCGGAACGTCCGATCTGCCGCGGCGGCACACTCGCCAAAATCGGCAACCTGTGGATCTGTCGCTGCCCAACCTTCCGACCCTATCGGCAAGCGAAACGCCGCGATGCAAGTGGTCGCGAGATCATTATCTGTCTGCCGGTTGGACCAGGCAAGAAGTGCCTTGGCGGCGAACGGACTGTACGAAGCGTGGTGCAGGTCGCGTCGTTGCGAGCCCGGGGATATTCGATCCGCAAAATCGGTCAAAAGACCTGGTGCGCGCGTCCGCCTGCTCCTGTCGTCTGCCGCCCCGGTGAGACATCAGCCAAGAATCTCGTGCAGGTCGCAGCTTTGCGGGCCAAGGGATACACCATCCGCAAAGCAGGTCGGAAGCTTTGGTGCGGCCGACCACCGGCTGTTGTCCCCTGTCGTCCAGGCGAGCGCACTGTCACCAACGCCGTACAGGTCGCAACCCTCAAAGCCAGAGGTTTCACCGTCCGCAAAGCTGGACGCGGCAGATGGTGCGCAAGACCACCGGTCGTCGTGCCCTGCCGACCAGGTGAACGTACTGTCACCAACGCGGTGCAGGTCGCAACTCTTAAAGCCAGGGGCTTTACCGTCCGCAAAGCTGGACGCGGCAGATGGTGTGCAAGACCACCGGTCGTCGTGCCCTGCCGACCAGGCGAACGCACTGTCACCAACGCGGTGCAAGTCGCAACCCTCAAGGCCAGAGGCTTTACCGTCCGCAAGTCCGGACGTGGCAGGTGGTGCGCAAGACCACCGGTCGTCCTGCCTTGCCGCAAAGGCGAGCGCACTATCACCAACGCGGTGCAGGTTGCAACCCTCAAGGCGAGAGGCTTCACCGTTCGCAAGGCTGGACGAGGAAGATGGTGTGCAAGGCCGCCCGCACGGATCAGCTGCCGCGCTAACGAAAGACTGATCCGCAACCCGGTCCAGCTCGCGGCTCTGCGGCCGCGCACGGTAAGCTCACGCAAAGTCGGCAAGTCCGCCTGGTGTGTGCGCTTACGCAAGGCCTGCAAGGTCGGCCAGATCTATAAGGGCGGACGCTGCCAGCCGATCATCCGCAAGTGCCCGAAAGGCACCATCGGCATCTATCCGAAGTGCCGGAAGATCAAGCCACCTCAGATCAGATGCCCAAAAGGCACCGTTGGAAAGTGGCCGAAGTGCCGTCGTGTTGGCAAGCCGCCGCGACCAGCAAAGTGCCCGTTCGGCTACAAGGGACGGCCGCCGAACTGCAAGAAGATCATCAAGCCGCCGCAGATCAGGTGCCCGAAAGGTACCGTTGGCAAGTGGCCGAAGTGCCGTCGTGTTGGCAAGCCGCCACGCCCAGCAAAGTGCCCATTCGGCTATAAGGGACGGCCACCGAACTGCAAGAAGATCGTCAAGTTGCCGAAGATCAAATGCCCGAAAGGCACAGTCGGCAAGTGGCCAAAGTGCAAGCGCGTGAAGTAGTCAGAAACAAATACGGCCCGGGTCATCGCCCGGGCCGACATCTTTAGCGCTTTGGATATCAGGTTCACCCTGCAAGCCAATTCAGGCTGCAAAGATCAAACCCTCTTAGGCAATGCCAAAGTCAATCAATGAGCGCACCGCGCGACCTTCCTTCATGGCAGTGAAGCCTTCATTGATTTCTTCCAGCTTGATCTTATCGGAAATCCAGTCGTCAAGATGCAGCCGGCCCTGCAGGTACAGCTCAATCAGGCGCGGCATGTCGGTGCGGAAACGGTTCGACCCCATCGATGAGCCCTGGATCTTGCGCTCGCGCAGGAAGTCAAAGCCATGCAGCTCGATCTTTTCGCCAAATGGAACCATGCCGACAATCGTCGCCGTGCCACCGACGCGCAGCATCTGGAATGATTGCTCCGCGGTGAGCTTGAGACCGAGACACTCGATAGCGTGATCGACACCGCCTTGCGTCATCTCCTTGATCCGCTCAACCGGATCGCCGTCGTTGGGATTGACCAGATCGGTAGCCCCGAGCTTGGTTGCGAGCTGTAACTTCGCCGGATTGGTATCCACCGCGATCACGCGGCCGGCGCCGGCAACATGCGCACCATTGATGGCCGCCATGCCGACACCACCGCAACCGATCACAGCAACCGTCTGGCCAAACCGTACGTTGGCCGTGTTGACTGCTGCACCGAACCCGGTGATGACCCCGCAACCGATCAGCGCCGCACGATCCAGCGGCATATCCTTGCGCACATTCACAACAGCATTCTCGTGCACGAGCATCTGCTCAGCGAAGGACGACATATTGATGAACTGGTGCAACCTGTCCGGCTTTTCCCACTCCAGGCGCTCGGACTGACCCGGCAGCATTTTGACGTCCGTATTGGTGCAGATCACCGGCCGCCCCGACGTGCACTGCTCGCAAGTCCCACAGAAAACCGAAAGACACGTGATAACGTGATCGCCCTTTTTGACGTAGGTAACCTCGGAGCCAACCTCTTCCACGATCCCGGCAGACTCATGCCCCAGCACCGTCGGCAGCGGGTGCGGATAGAGCCCCTCGATAAAGTGCAGGTCCGAGTGACAGAGACCGGCATAGGCCACATTGAGCAACACCTCGCGCGGCCCTGGTTTCTTGGTTGAAATGTCTTCAATCACCAACGGCTTGTTGGTTTCATACAGCACAGCAGCTTTCATTAGGTGTATCCTCCAGTGGGCATGGCGGTTCTTCCTTTTTAAAAGCCTAACCTGCTTCACGGGCGCTTGGCTATTGCGAATTCAGCTGTCGCCTTCGATCATTTCCAATCCACACCGCTTCTTGCGCCACGTGTGAGGATACCATCAAAGCAAGATGGTGATAGCCAAATGCCACCCATCCCCTTGCCCGACCGGCTGATCAGTCCATAATGATGTGACCCGGACCCAATGAACATCAGGGGGACAAGGCAATGGCAGCAAGCGATCTCACATTCGGCTGGTTCCTGCCGACGAGCGGTGACAGCACATGTCTCGGTGATCCCTCAGGCCACATCCCGCAAAGCCGCGCCCTATTCGATGAGATCGTTGACGTCGTCGACAACGCCGGCTTCGCCTACATGCTGATGCCGGTCAACGCCGCCTGCTGGGAAGCAACCGTCACAGGCGCCTACTATCTCGCCCGCACGCGCAACGTTGCACCGCTCGTGGCACTCCGGTCCGCCTACTGCAACCCGGTACTGTCGGCAAAGATGTTTGCCACCCTGGACCAGCTCTCAGGCGGACGCCTGTGCATCAATCTGATCGCCGGCGTCAACGACGATGACACCCGCGCCGACGGCATTCCGGATACGAAAGAGATCCGCTACGAGAAGATGGACGAGGAAGTCCAGATCATGAAGCGGTTGTGGACGAGTACCAAGCCCATTGGCTTCGAAGGCCGACACTATCAAGTCAACTCCATGATCGAGCCGAAGCCACTGCAGCAACCGCATCCGCCATTCTTTCTCGGCGGCGGTTCAGAGCAGGCACTGGAAATCTCGGCCAAGCACTCATCGGTCCACCTCTTCTGGGGTGACCGCCCGGCAAGCATCAAACAAAAGATCGCCGATATCCGCGAACGCGCCAGTCGCCATGGCCGAGAGGACTGTATCCAGTTCGGCATGCGCCTGCAGGTCGTTTGCGCTGACACCGAGGAACAGGCCTGGGCCGACGCCTACAATCTGATCGGCAACGTCGAAGGCATGCAGCTCGCCAACATGCGCGTCAATGCCAGCGCCGTCGACGGCATCCGCCGCACGTCGGAAGCCAACCGCCAGGTCTGGAAACTGCTCGAAGAGTCCGGCGAAGATATGCGCATCGGTCCGCACTTGTGGACCGGCATTTCGAAAGTCCGCGCGGGTGCCGGCATCGCGGTTGTCGGCAATCCCGATCAGGTTGCGTCCACCCTCAATGAGTTTGTCGACGCCGGCTGCACCAGCTTCTGCCTCTCCGGTTACCCCCACGCCCACGCCGCCCGCACTTTCGCCGAAAAGGTGCTGCCGCAATTCCAGGCGCGATTATCGCGGGAGCTGCCGAGGGCGGCCTAAACGGCAATTGTTGCGGTGGCGCGGAAACCGGGAAGATCGGGGCTTCTGCATTGCGCTCTGAGGCGCGGTATCCCATTTGCGGAAGTGGACCTTGCTTTGTCTCCGAGTGCGATACCTCGGTCAATGATGTCCGCATCCGGGCTCGAATTTGCCCTGCGCCGCCAATCAATGTGTGGCAGTTAGTAAACCACAACGAAACCGAATGGACTTTTGTTGTGCGCGTGACACTGCCGCAATCTGCGAAGCGGATGCTAGGTTTGTTTTACTGAAGCGAAGTTGTTCGAACACGATTCCTCCACTGAATTTTCGCTTCACTTCATTGATATTGCAGCTCATTTCAGGCTACCTCATAACTGTTGCAACGTTTCGGTTCGGGACGCCCAGTATGACAACATCCTTCAACGACAGTCCGATTGACGACTTCGATGATGACATGTTTGGTGTTGGGACGTTTGCCCGGTCATTGGCGGACAGCCTCGCGCAGATTCAGAATCCGGTGGGCACAACAGTTGCGCTGCACGGTCCGTGGGGCTCAGGGAAGAGTAGCGTCGTCAACCTCGTCCGGCGTGCGCTTGCAGAGCGCGACGACGAAAAGCTAGTAGTGTCTGAATTCAAACCGTGGTGGTTTCGCGGCGAGGAGGCGTTGGCGCTAGCATTCTTCCAGCATTTGGATGCAATCCTTGAGAAGGGGCTGGGCGACAAGGTCATAGGACTGGTCTCCAATATCGCCAAGCCAGTGCTGCAGGCTGGTTCGGTTCTCGGTGCGGCAGCCGCACTCGCCACCGGCGCGCCGGTTGCCGGCATCGCCGATAAAGCCTCAAGCTATCTTAGCAGCTTTTTCGATGGCGGAAGGACGGTGGAAGAGGCGTTCGAAGCGATCTCCAAGGTTCTCGGCAGCCAGGAGAAGCGGTTCGTGATCATTATCGATGACATCGATCGGCTTGATCCTGAAGAGCAGCTGGCAATATTCCGCCTAATCAAGTCGGTTGGATACTTGCCGAACGTTTTATATCTGCTGGTGTTCGACAGAGACTTGGCAGAACGCCTGGTCGCTGAGCGCTACCCATCCGAAGGACCGCACTATCTAGAGAAGATCGTGCAGATGAGCTTCGACCTGCCTGCTCCAATCAAACACGATCTTGATCAGGCTGTGCTAAGCGTCGTCGATCAGGTTTGCGGCACGCCGCCAGATCGGGACGATCAGCTTCGCTTCATGAACGTTTTCTATGACGCCGTTAGTCCGTATGTGACACTACCGCGTGACGTCATGCGTCTGCGCAACGCGATCACCGTCACATGGCCCGCGATCAGGGAAGAAGTGCGCGTGGCAGATTTCGTAGCGCTCGAAATGATACGCTTGTCTGAGCCAAAGCTCCATAAGGCGATCCGCGTGCACCGTGACAAGATCTGCGGTGCGCGCGGGGATCGCGCTCATCAAGACGAGATTGGCCAACAACGTTTCGATCGCTTATTGGGAGAGGTACGCGAAGAGCGTCGCGATATCGCCAAGATCGCAGTGGAGCGATTGTTCCCGCGGTTACGCGAAATGAGCTATGGCCAGGATTTCATCGCCGATTGGGACGCCGATCGGCGCGTATGTGTCGAGCACCATTTCGACACATACTATCGTCTGTCGCTAAGCGATGAGACGCTGCCCAAAACGGTGCTGGATGAGTTGATTGAACGTGCCGGCGAGCCAGCGTTTATCCGGGAACGGTTCCGAGAGGCCGCAAAAGTAACACGCCGGAACGGCAGCTCCATGGTGCCCGTCTATCTCGATGCGCTGAATGTCCGGTGGCGTGACTTGACACTGCGTAGCATTCAACCGCTGCTGGCGACGCTTTTTGAGATCCACGACAGCATTGCACTTAAGCGCGATGCGGATCGGGGCATATTTCGCTTCGGAAATACGTCCCTACGCTATCATTGGCTCATCAGAAGGCTCCTGTACGATCGGTTTTCGTTGGTCGAGCGCAGCGCCATGCTGGTGTCGGCCGTGAACGACGCCTCTCTCGGGTGGCGGGTCAACTTTGTGTCGTCAATGATGGACGATTACGAGCCACGCGAGGGCAGACGCAGAACCGAGGAAGATAAGTGTCTGATCGTGCAGGGCGAGCTTCAGACGCTGATTGATGCAGCGCTGGCGGCAATTCGGACAGCATCGAAGGATGGCACGTTGCTAGGTCATGCTGATCTGCCGAACATCCTCTACCGCTGGCGCGAGTTCGCCCGCGATAACGGTAAGGAGGTGCGCGAATGGACGGACAGCCTGATTTCAGAAGATCAAGCGCTCGTGCGGATTGCGAATACCTTCACTCGTGAGAGTTGGTCGGCTAGTGGCACCGACCGCGTGTCAATACGGAATGCGGAGGCTGAAATTCAGCCCGAGATCTTCGGCAACCCAGATCTCCTCCGCCGGAACCTGGAGCGCTTACGGGATGGCGGAAAGCTGAGTGCTACAGATCAGAAAGTGGTCGTGAATTTCCTTGATGCTTGGTCCGCTCCAGGGGACGATGCCCCAGGATAGTACCCTGACCAAACGAAGTCCGAGACTATTGCAATGGAGGGAAATAGAGCATTCCAATTCGATGGCAGCTGGGTACCAAGTCAAATAGCCGATGATGCGAAGAGGCTACCAAGGCGACCCGGGAGTATCCTACAATTACACGCGACCGTTGATGGTCCAGGACTAGCGAAGTCGCTTGATCCGCTCACCGAGGTACTGCGGTCCCGTCTCGATAGCCGCGATACGTGAGGTAGTGCCGGACCTTTGTGTCCCCTTCCTCTGCATATCTCCCAATCCTCCAACACCCAACCTATCCCCTCTGACCCAACCTCCCCTAAACTCCATCTCACCCGCTTCACTCAGGATCGCAGCGAAGTTCGATGTTTCGGACTTCGCCAATTTAAGTGACGAACTCGGAAACATCCGAGTTCGTGCCGTTGGCGACTTCTTGGCGAGGGGCGGGTTCGGTTCTGTGCGGGCCAGGCAACCGGAACTCGGGTGTTGCCGAGTTCCTCTGTTTTGATTTACGACATCGGAAAAATCCGATGTCGCCAGCCGCATGGCGTTGTTCTTCCCGGGGTCGCACAAGACGGGGGCACGTCAGTGCGTAGCGCTTCCAATAGAAGAGGCAGTCGGCACGCTGATCCAACTCGCCTGGCTCAATCACTGAGCCAACTCTTCACCCAGCCGTTCAGGTCGCTCCAGTCCGTATAGACCTTGTCTTGCGATGTGTTGATGTCCGGATCCTTTAAAGAGACGATCCGCGCCATGATGAAGCCCGTCAGAATATCGTACTTGGAGGGGGCATAGGCACCCGCCACGTGCTTGACCCCACCCGGCCTCCACCCCGTCGCTTCACTGAGGTCTGCGGCGATCTTATCGAGGCTCTTCCAGTCCTCGGCGTCATGCCCCGCAGCCGCCAGCGATACCGAAATGAAGCGAGCCTGACTGCTTTTGAGTTGGTCCAGGTTGTTTTCGACGAACGTAACCAAAGGCTTTGGGTAATGCCCGGCGTGGATAGGCGCAGCCAGCAGGATCCTATCAAATCGACTGAAATCGAGATCATCGGCATCTTCAAGGGCAAGCAATTCAACCGCATGACCGGCGTCAACGGCCATATCCGAGATATAGCGGGCAATCGCTCTCGTTTGCCCCTCTTTTGTTGCATATCCGATCAGTATCTTCATTCTCCACTCTCCGATTGGTCGGGGAACATGCACGTCGTGCCCGACGATCGTAGTCGAGAGCATTTGCAGGGCATTGATCGTGCGCAAGTGGAGCGGCGCTGACCCAAGGATTGAGGCCACTTCTACTCAGGATCGGCTTATCCGGAAGCGGGTCCTTGAGAGACAATCGGGCTGGTGAACCTGCAAGCTGGTCCCGACGCACCACTCAGCGATCCATCCGATCAACATCAGCAACTCATTTCGCGCTCGACTTCAGGTCAAAAAAAATTCGTCGAATTTCCAGTTTCCGACAACAACGTCGATTTCAGGCAAGACAAAAATTTGCGGCTCCATCATATAAGGTATCAGCGCGGAAGCCGCGCAAACGTCTTCAACATTTTTGTCTCGGATAAGCCATGTCCTACGCTGTGCAGGCACTGCCGGCTGGCGCGCAAACGCGTGCGGCCGAGGGAATTACGTGCGCCGTCATCGGTATGCTTTTCTTTGTCGGGCAGGACGCCCTGATGAAGGATCTGCTGGGTGCCTATTCGCTGTGGTTCCTGTTCGTCGTGCGCGCGATTGTGACGGCTGTCATCCTGACCCCGACCATCCTGATCCTGGGCGGCACACACAAACTGCTGACGCCGTTCTGGCCATTGCACCTCATCCGCGCGTTCCTCTTCGTCGCTGGTTTCTCGCTGTTTTATGCGGCCTTTCCATTCATGGGTTTGGCTGAGGTCTCGACCATATTCTTCTCGGCGCCGTTGTTTACAGCGCTGTTCGCCGTCGTCCTGCTGGGTGAGAAAGTTGGACCACATCGCATGGCGGCCCTTGGCGTAGGCTTCCTCGGCGTCGTCGTGGCTTTCAATCCCATTGGTGGAGAGTTCAAGTGGGTCGCGATCCTGCCGCTACTCTGCGCAATCTGCTACGCGGCATCGCAAACTCTGGCCCGACAGATCGGAGAACGTGAATCGACGTTAACGATGAGCCTCTACACCATCGCATTTGGCGGCCTGCTCGTCCTGCCAGTGGGCTGGCTGCTCGACGTTGGTTTCGGGGCAGCAGAAGCTCTGCCGCATCTGCGTTGGGAATGGACGGTCCCCGCGACAAACGAATTGGCCGTCATCCTGCCGCTCGGGTTGGTCGGCATGGCTGGCTACCTGTTCCTGTCGCGCGCCTACCAGGTCGCAAATGCCAGCCTCGTTGCACCGTTTGACTACACCTATCTCCCGGCTGCTGCTTTGCTCGCCTACTTCGTCTGGAATGAAGTTCCGCAACAGACAACGCTGATCGGCATGACGTTGATTGTCTCGAGTGGTCTCTACTATGGCTATCGCGAACTCAAGAATGCCGACACATCAGATGACCGATCCGCCGTTGCCGAAGCAGCTTTCGTTCCAAACAACCCCATGCCGTCGATGGCGCCTCTGGAAGAGTTTTCGGACGAGACGCCTTCAGCCGAGCCAGCTCCACAGTGGCGATAGGCACCGTGTGGAGCTGGAGATAGCTGCATCAATTACCGAACCAACATGCCCGGTCGGAGGCAGTTTCCACTAGGATTGGCGAAACCGCTCCGCCGCGGGACTGTCTCGCCAGATCAGCGGTTGATCGGTGACAACGGCGTCGCGGCCATAGACCAACCAGGGGTCGATCACGGAACCAATGTCTTGGTGCATATGAAGCTTGTCCGAATGCTCAACAGCAAACCTCGACAAGGTGATGCCAGAGTCATATCTGCCATCCAGCAGGCCCTGACAGACATCAATTGTTGACGGCTCAGCGACCAACTCGGTCCAGGGCGACGTATCAATGTACTCCCGTGTCGCCATTTGCAGACCGAGGCTGCGCGGTTGATCAACGCCGATGCGCGTTAAGACGGCCATCGGTTGGCTTGGCGAAATGAAGGTATCGATAATGTGCGCGCGGCCGCGGTAACGCGCGACCATGTCCGTCACAGAGCCATGAACCGCGACCTGGATAATATGATCGATCTCGCCAGCGATCATGCGCGTGAAAGCCTGATCGAATTCCGCGAAGAGCTCAATCCGTGCACTGTCCAGGCCATGAAAGTCGAGGTACCGCTCGGCCACCCACGCGTGATTGCTGCCTGCAGGACCCAAGGTGCCGAAAACCAGCATCGGTGCCGTTCCCTTTAGCTTGTATTGCAGTCTGAGATCATGCCGACTGGAATCACATTCCGCAATCGCCACGGTGCAGACCAATCGCTGACTGGACGTCTAACTTGTTGGCAGTGCTGTTTGATGAGATCTGGCTTGATGAGAGGCAACGCCTTGCCGTAAGGCTTGACGTCTAACGTCTTCGAGCAGGACCGGAACAGCCATGAAGTGTCTGCGCAATTACGCCACGAACGACGGCGAATCCCACTTCGATGAAGTGGATATCAAGACGTTACCCGTGAAGGTCCACCCTGAAGCGGCGACATTTGAAATGTCCGAAAAGTATGTCGCAACCGGCATTCGGTTTACACACATCCCTGCAGGCGCGCGGGAAGTGAAATGGCACACGGTGCCTGATCGCGTCCTCACGGTTCGGCTCGGCGGCGCAGCTGAATACGAAACCAGTGACGGTGAAAAACGAACGGTTCCGGCGGGCGGCTTTATCTTGTTTGAGGACACGCACGGCAGAGGACACAGGACGTTCCATTCACCGCACGAACAAACGGTGATGTGGATCAACCTGCCGAACGGCTTGATCGCCCCCGAGCAACCGTAGGCCGCTTGCCGTTTCAGGCGAAGATCAACAAGGACACGCTTGCAGAGGACAGATTCCAGCCTCGCCGATCTGGGGCGCTTGGAACTTCAAACTGACCTTCAGAATTGTAGACCAAGGCTGCCTACAACGACACGCATTCGCACAACTTGACTCACACGCACGCGTGTCGTAGTCATTTTGCATGCAAATTGTTGACAATATTGAATTGGATCCGGTTGGCAGTCGGCTACTCGCCGATCTCATAACGTGTGCGCTGCCACCCGGCAGCCAGATCCGCGAGGCGTCCGCAGCCGAGCGCTATGAGACGAGCCGCACGAAAGTCCGCGAGGCTCTCGTAATTCTCGCCGGCAGAGGCTTTGTCCAACTCGAAAAGAACAAAGGCGCCGTAGCGACACCGATCGATGCCGCCACCGTATTTTCCGTCTTCGAAGCTCGAATATCAGCCGAGAAGACGGCCGCGGCGCTGGCAGCCGTGCGTTCCAGTCAGGCTGATAAGGAAACGTTGAAGGCCTATCTCGAGGAGCTTCGCGACGCTCAAGCTGCCAACGATGAAGATACGTTCTTTGCTATCGATCGATCCGTCCATGATGCGATCGCAACGATGTCCCGCAATCCATTCATTATCACGCAAGTCCACAACATGCGCGCACACACGATGCGATGCTGGCACTTCTACCGCGAACTCGGCTTGACGGAGAATCCTGATTTTGCCGGCGTCAACGCTATGATCAAGGCTGTCGTTGCTGGTGACCCAAAGAAGTCCGCAGCTCACATGCACACGCACCTGGCCAAGAACCTTCAGGAGTACAATGACATGCTCGCCCAGCAATTCCAGGCATTGAATTGGGTTTAGCGTCGACAAACGCCGGCATGTGCCGAACACAACGGCGGCCGCAAAGCAAAGGCGCGCCGCACCCACAATCCAGTCGATCCCTTGAGTAAGGAGGCACCGACCAATGTCGAGACCAAGAATGAATACGCTCAGCCTTGCGACGTCAGCCCTTGCGGGTCTGTTAGTTGCAACCATCATGAGCACGACTGCCATGGCTGCAGGTAAACAGTGGCCATCGCAATCCTATCCCAAGCAGCCAATAGAAGTGCGCATGTGCTCATGCCGCTATGCAGGAAACAACATTCCAATCGGCAAGACGATCTGCATGAACTTCCAAGGACGCAGCGTGCTCGCCAAATGCGATTCAGTGGTCAATTCACCATCGTGGTCGATTTCAGCGCAGGAATGTCCACCATCCTGACAACGCCGGGATGTCCCGAGCCTTGACCCAGCAAATCAAGCAATACGGTCTTTCCACAGCCGTACGCTCCAGCAGCAGGAGAGCATCATGCCAAGACCAAGCACCGCCACCTTCGTTGCAAGCGCGGTCGTTATCGCTGCCTCGGGCGCGCCGCCGGCTACGGCCGGTGTCCTCGAAACGGAGCAATGCTACGGCATTTCGTTAGCTGGCAAGAACGACTGCAAGGCCGGCCCCGGCACCACGTGCGCGGGCTCGTCAAAGGTCGACTACCAAGGCAATGCTTGGACCCTTGTGCCCAAGGGCACTTGCGAGAAGCTCGCCTGGAACAAAGTCTTGCCGCAAGGCCGCAAGGGTAGCCTGACCGAACTGAAGCGCGATCTTCCTTGAGGAGCGGCCCCAGTTCGCTCTTCCAACAGACAGCACGACCGATCCAATTCGTTAACGCCATAGCATTGGTAATCCCCGATTACCGGCGTGTTTGTGGTCGCCCAAGCGTCGAAACCGTGTTGGAGGTTAAGCTCAGAAAGGTTTTATTAACTCCTTCAGGCCAGCCTTGATCATACGGTCACTTTGATTCGATCAGCGTATTTTGGTCCGATAGATCTGCATGCCTCGGGAGAAAGCCAACACCATGCAAAAAGAGATTGAAATGCTGATGATGGCTATACATCAGGAGCAGGCGCGAGAGAAAAAGCTGCTCGATGGCGTCCTCGAAGCAATCTCAACAGCAGGCTACGCCCGAAAGCAAATGGCCGAACAGATCGCACAAGCTTTGGCTGAATCAACAGAAGCAGAAGCCCAGGATATGGCCCGGCGCCAAAACCTGGCGAACGATATCGAAGACGTCATCGTATCTCTGCGCAACGTTGCCGCCTAAAGACCGTGACTGATGTCCGGGCGACCGGAATGGTCGCCTGAGTAGCCAAACAACCTGTCGATTGTGATGTTGGGATTGCAGGCCATCCGGCTCGACTTTGCAACCTGATCAATCTCAAATCGTGGCTCGCCATCAACTCCATACCAATCTCTGATTAAGTGCTTGACCGTCTTGGCTCGGGCAGCAATCGCCCGCCAGATTTGATCAGCGCCGCAAGACCGTCCGCTTGAACCCCCACCCGAGTTCTGACTAGGCTGGCGGGTGACAAAGTGGACCGGCGCAATGAAGCGTAACCGGCACCACAAAAAACCGACAGTTTGTGAGTTGGATAACGGCATGAGCTTATCGTTCGAGTGGTTGCTTGACCCGATCCCAGCTGAAAAGTTCTTCGCCGAGTTCTATGAGCAGCGGCTGTTGCTGATCGAGCGGGCAGAACCGTCAAAATGGGCGGCACTCCTCAGCCTTGAAGCCATCGACCAATTCCTCTCGACAACGACGCCGCGCCATCCGGACGTGTTCCTCGTTGACGCCGCACGTGAACTCAGTCCTGACGACTATTCGCTGCCCGACACGCAACCGCCAGGTAAGATTGATCTGCCACGCGCCTACGAGCTGTTTGCAACAGGTGCCACGATCTCGCTGACACAAATGCACGAACGTATGGCCCCGCTGGCCGACCTATGCCGAGCCATGGAGAAGACGTTCAGCAGCCACTTCCAGACCAACATCTATCTCTCTCCCCCGAATGCGCAGGGCTTCAAGACGCACTACGACAGCCATGACGTTTTCGTTCTTCAGGTCGCAGGCTCCAAACATTGGACGATCTACGATACGGCCGTTGAATTGCCGCTGCGTGGCCAGGCGTTTGATCCAGATAAGGACACGGCCGGTCCACCAACCCGCGAAATTACGCTCAACGCCGGTGATCTGCTCTACTGCCCGCGCGGCATCTACCATTCAGCACATTCGACCGACGAGACATCACTCCATATTACTTTGGGCCAGATCGCAAAGACCTGGGCCGATGTGATTCTGGAGGCCGTATCGGCTGCCTGCCTTGCAACACCAGCCTTGCGCGCCAACCTGCCAGCCGGCTTTGCCAATCCCGGCTATGATCCGCAAGAGGCATTGGCAGCTTTCCGCGCGATGTTTGAAACGGTAGCCCGTGAAACCGAACTCGCGCCAATTCTGGAGCGCATGGCCGACGACTTTGTAACGTCCCGCCGGCCCGACCATAGTGGCGGCCTGCACGGGTCCGAGACAAAGCTGTCGCTGGCAAGCCGCATCGCGCCCAGGCCGAACCTCATTTACCGCGTCCGCGAAGCTAACGACGCCATTGTCATCTTGTTCGGAGCCTCAGAGATAACTTTGCCAGCTTATGTCCGCGACACGCTGAATTCGGCACTGGAGCACGGCCCCCTCACGATTGGCGAGCTACCTGGACTGGACGATGACTCAAAGCTCGTCCTTGTAAGGCGTCTCCTAAAGGAGGGGTTGCTCGTGGTTCATGAAGGTTTGTGACCCCAGCCAGCGTCCATGATCGCGCCCGTACTCGAACGAAAGTGATCTCGAAATCGTTGCAATTCCTGCCGCTTATCTTATGGTCACCGGCATAGTTCGGGATCATTGCATTTCAGGAAGATTGCTTGATGGCACGCCGTTCTCTAACAGATGATGATATCTCCACGCGTAGAACTGTGACGCGTCGCTCCGTGTTGCGCACGCTTGGTATCAGCGCAGCAACAGTCGCCGCGATAGTGGGCGCGCAGGCCTCGGAGCGCGAAGCAGACAAGCCAAAATCCGGCGAAAAGCCACGCCCCGCTGATCCATGCCGGGACACGGATACGTTTGTGAATGATCAGGACGGCTGTCCAGGTAAACCGATCGCTTAGGACGCTTGAGAACTTCTAAGACAGCTGAAACAGCTCAATTGCCGCTAGGGCTTGGCAGTACACCACCATGACATTGCGCGAAGCGATCTTTGCTTACATCTACGACGTGCTGTCACGGGTTGTATTGCGCTTTGTACCGCGCATCGTTGCCGAGGTCCTAGCCACCGTGTTTGGCCTCTGGACCGCAATCCTGCCACTCCTGATCTGGGTCGCCTGGTCAGCTGAGGTTCTTTACGCTGTGCTTCTTTCCGGCATCGTCAGCACTGCGCTTTATGCTGTGTTCGCTATTGCTACGGCACCAAGAGTTGCCACCCCCGCGTACCAACGGTGGAAGCGAGAGAAGGCCGAGTTTAACGGTCAACAATCGCGGACGTCGAAGTCGACGTGGCGCGATATCTCCTAGTCGTTGGTCCTCGGACATCGCCTGTCGATCTCATCGCCGCTGTGCCGCGGCAGGCGAGGCAGTCACCATTCAGAACGAAATCTGCCCCGCCCACTCAGTGGACGAGGCAGACCAATCATCGATTTCCTATCGTCTCTAGCGGAAGAGAGACAGGATGTTCTGGCTGGATGAGTTCGCAATCGACAGAGCCTGAATACCAAGCTGCTGCTGAACCTGCAGCGCTTGCAGACGCGTCGATTCCTCATTCATGTCAGCATCAACTAGTGTCGAGACACCGCGATCAATCGAGTCCTGCAAAGAAGAAATGAAATCCAACTGCAGATCAATCCGAGACTGAACCGCACCCAGACGGGTCGCAGCGGACGTCATCTCGGTAATCGCCATATCAACGGCCTGGATGCTCTGATCGATCTGAGCGTCAGTCGCACTTGCAACAGACAGTTCACCGGTTCCATTCGTGCTTGCAATAACGATCGTACCAGCGGCATCAATCGCACCAGTCGTCGTGCTACGACCAGAGGCCAGAATACCGCGCGCGTTAATCGCTGGTGGCGTGCCCTCATTGTCGAACAGGAACATCGTCGAGACCGACACAGAGATCGTGCCGACGGAAACGGTTGAACCGGCCCGCGTCAAGGATGACACGATGGTTTCAGTTGCACTGTAACCGGCAGCGCCTGAGTCAACCGACAGCCAGTTTTCACCACTGAAAGATGCTGCTGATGCAACACCGCGCAGTTGGTCCTGCAATGCATCGATCTCAGTTTGGATCTGCGTGCGATCGACACCCGGCTCGCGGGCCGCAACCAGCTTTGCCTTGATCTCTGTGGTCACATCAATGGCGCTGTTCAGTGCCGTATAGGTAACGTCCACCATTGCCGAGCCAAGGCCGAGAGCATCTGAGACCGCGCTCAGAGCTTTGCTGTCGGACTTCATGGTTGTTGACATCGACCAGTAGGCTGCACCGTCCGACGCGTCTCCGATCCGCAGGCCGGTCGAGATACGGTCCTGCGTCATCAACAGGTCTTTGTTGATGTCGTTCAAGCTCTGGAGAGCAGTCAACGCTGCAAAGTTTGTATTGATACTATTCATTCTCTGTCCCTCAAAAAAAGTTGTGACGGGACATACCGGGTTCACCGGTGCACTTGGTCGGCCTCATGCCATTGGAGCGAAAACTTTTGCTACACAACAAATGCGCTCCTAGGAGTACACAGAATTAGTTAACACTCGTTGTATTACCGCTCCATTTTAGGACGTGGTGACGGGGAATGAGCAGACTGTGGAGGTCGGCCTGAGGTGACCAAGTCCAGCAAAGCTCCAAGAGCAGTCCAAGAGCAATCCAAAAGTTGCAGCCCCAACCGCAGTCCGGACGCAAACTGCGCAGTAGATTATCCCCGCTCACGGCTTCTGCATCATAATCCTTGTCATCTGCCTCACCCAGGATCGCCTTCCGGGGGCGCTCGGTTCGTGAGGGGGCAGCTTTCGGTTCTCTGCAGGGTAGCGGTTACGCAGCCGTCCTGCGGCAATGTCCTTCCTGGCCGAGGCGTCAGGATAAATCGGAGAGGGCTTAAGTTGGGTAGTGTGCCAGAGAGACCCGTCCACTACCAAACCGAAGTGCGGGGCGTGAGATACGCCACTATTAGTTAAATGAGCGGTGCATCTCATGTCCCGCCACCTAGCAGCTACCGAAAACTCCAAGACTCTTGTCTGTGGAGCCATAAGCTCTGGTCGAATTGATCTACGCTTCAGGGCACTCGGCATCCCGACATCCCGGCATCAAGTCTCGAGTTTTTTCTACGCTACACACAGCCCCGAACAACGACGCGCTCGACACAAAGATGAGTGCTAGGGTTAAGGGACGATAACCAGAAAATATCGACTGCTATTCATCCGCGAAAATCGCCCAATCTACGGCAAAAAATACGAAGAATTTGATCGAAACTGGCGTAAAATTTCGCGACTAATCTCATCCATTTCTCCTTGTTTTCGTGTCACCTTCAAACTGTAACCATGAACGCAAATAGATTGCCTCACCGGTCAATCCCCAGGACATGAATAGCCTGGCCGCGGACGAGAGGTAGCGTTCATCACGCATGAAGCGTGTTGCACTTTGGATCCGCACGGCCTCGGCCGTGCGGCAGGCATCTTTTATGTCTCATGCAGGAAAAGTTGGCTCGCTCAAGGGGACGGAGATCCCCCAATGTCAGAGCCATTTAGAACACCAAGGTGACGTCGCAGATTGGCAGCCAGTTTATCGGCACGCGCGATTTGCAGTCGTTGTAGCTCTGTCCCTCGCATGCGCCGGATGCGCTTCATCCTCAAGGCGCGCGCTGGATATGAACTCAACGCGTTCTAACCTTGCAGCCGTCCATCACGGCACTTGTAATTTTCGCCAGACTGGCCTGGTCGACTTGCGGCGACGTCGTGGCTGGTCGCGGCCACGGCCTGTTTATGTCCCAAGACGTGCGGCCGACGCCATTTGGACAGCTTCCCGCATAACCGGAATGAGTGCGCGATATCTTGCAGCCACTGCAGCCCGGGAGAGCAACTTCAAGGCCGCCGCCGCAGCCCGCACATCGAGCGCACGTGGCATGTTCCAGTTTATAGAGCAGACCTGGCTAGGCGCATTTGCGCGCGACGGCGCCTGCCTCGATATGCCAAACCTTGCTCGCCAGATCTCGAGAACGCGAGATGGGCGCTATGTCGTGCGCTCATGGAGAGCGCGCCAACGCATACTTGGCTTGCGCAACAACCCACGTCTGGCGTCTATATTCGCGGCTCGATTGGCCCAACGGAATGCCAGAACATTGTCGCAATATCTGGCGCGCCGACCGACACCTGGCGAACTCTATGTTGCGCACTTTCTGGGAGCGAGAGAAGCGGCCCGCATGGCTGCAATGACGAGGCGCTATCCTTACCTGCCGGCCTATCGGTTGTTCGGCAAAGCCGCACGCGCCAACAAGGCAATCTTCTTCAAGCGAGGTCGCCCACGCACTTTGAGTGAAGTTTGGGTCCAACTCACACACCGCCATGACAACGTGGAGTTTCTTCTGACTTAGTTCGAACCCTTACTGGCGCGTGGCTTGGCACGCGTTGTCGGTTCGGCATGAGCCGGATCATCCGGCCAAACATGTTTGGGATAGCGCCCCTTCATCTCGGTTCTGACGTCACGCCAAGAGCCATCCCAAAACCCGGGAAGATCACGAGTCACCTGAATGGGCCTGCCGGCCGGTGACAACAACGAAAGCGTCAATGGCAACCGTCCACCAGCGATCGTAGGGTGTTCCTTCAAGCCATAGAGTTCCTGCACCCGTAAGGAGACACCAGGCGCGTTCTCACCTTCGTAATCAATCTCGTGCCGGTTTCCGGTTGGTGCCACAAAATGGGTCGGCGCCGCGACGTTCAACCGTTGCCGCTGCTGCCAATCCAACAAGCCGTCGAGTGCTGCTGCCAGATCATTTGCGCTGACTTCGCTCACCGCAGATTTACCGACAAGAAAGGGCGCCAGCCAAACATCGTAGGATGACTTAAGCGCACTCTGGGAAAGGTCCGGCCACTCTGCCTGAGCCTCAGGCCCAACCTGACGTAGGTACGCCACCCTTGCCATCAGTTGCGTCTGCGCCTTGCTCCATGGAAGGGCAGCAACACCGAAATCTTCGACAAGCCCGCGCGCCAACACACAGGCCGTCTCCAAATCACGCGGCACGGACAGAGCTTCTCGTTGCAAGACAATCGCATCTAGGCGGAGCAATTTATCCGCGCGCACCGTTTTTGACTTACGATCAAATGCAAGTTCGGTTGTCTGCAAAATCCGATCCGAGGCAATCGCCTTTAGCTCTGCCTCACTCAATTGAGCCGCTGAAAGGATACGCGCCCGTGCCGCACTGCCTTGCATATCTGCGACCAAGAGAAAGTCAGACGCTACCAAAGGATCGTGCTGATCCAGTTGAGCAGCACGCCCATTCGCGAGCAGGAACTGTCCGTCTGTGCCGCGGCGCTTGGCAATTCGATCAGGGTAGGCCGCCATCAACAACTGTGCAGAAGTCAACTTCACCTTGCCCGCACTGACGCCCTCTTTCCCAGCAGTTTGGGAGGCTGCCCGGGCCCACTGTTTGGACAGGTCTCTCACTTGTCGGTCTCGCCGCCCGCGACTGTTTCTGAATTGCGAAATACGCTCATCCAGATCGGTCGATGGACCACCAATGCCTCTCTCAACGAGAACGGCGCAAAGCTCCGCAGCATGCTGCGACTGGCCGGTCTCGGTGGCCTCTAACAGCATCTGCCCCAAATGCGGCGGCAACGGCAATGACCGGAGCTGTGCCCCACGAGGGGTAATCCGATGATCCTTGTCGATCGCACCCAGACCAATGAGCGTTTCCCGTGCTGCCGACACAGCACCCGCTGGCGGCGCATCAACCCAGGTCAAGGTCGCCGGATCAGCAACACCCCAGGCGGCACAGCCCAGCACCATGTCAGTGAGATCAGCGGATTGTATCTCAGGCGCTTCAAACGGGCGAAGACCCTGTGTTTCCGGCTCGCTCCACAGCCGATAGCACACACCCGGCTCGGTCCGCCCAGCGCGCCCACGCCTTTGGTCAGCACTGGCCCGCGAGACCCGCACAGTTTCTAAGCGTGTCAACCGCGCGCCGACATCAAACCGGGGAACGCGGGCCAATCCGCTGTCGATGACGATGCGCACGCCATCGATCGTAATCGAGGTTTCAGCGATCGACGTTGCAAGAACCACTTTGCGCAGCCCCTGGCGGCACGGCCTGATCGCTGCTCTTTGGGCATCAAGCGACATACCGCCAAATAATGGGAGGATTTCGATGGATGGATCGTGCAGAGACTGCTGCAGCAAAGCCTCCAATCGTCGGATCTCACCTTGCCCGGGCAGAAAAACAAGGCATGAACCAGTCTCTTCGCGAAGGGCGGTGACAATCACATCTGCCAATTGCTGCTCAATACGCGCGCTTCGATCGGCGCCGACATAACGGGTATCGACCGGGTACATGCGGCCCTCGCTCTCGACGACGGAAGCTCGCCGGAGAACAGATGAGATATGTCCACCGTCCAGCGTAGCAGACATCACCAACAGCTTTAGATCCTCTCGAAGAGCAGCCTGCACGTCCAAACACAAGGCCAGACCAAAGTCAGCTTCCAGACTGCGCTCGTGGAACTCGTCAAAGATGACAATGCCAATGCCCGTCAGTTCCGGATCATCAATCACCATCCGGGTGAAAACACCTTCGGTTACCACCTCGATGCGCGTTTCCGGTCCAATTTGCGAAGCAAGCCGTGCGCGAACACCAACCGTTTCGCCAACCGCTTGCCCGAGGAGTTCCGCCATTCTTTCAGCCGCTGTCCGTGCAGCCAGTCGACGAGGAACCACGACAAGGATTTTTGCATCCTGGAGCCAACTCGCGCCGATCAGACACAAAGGCACGACTGTCGTCTTGCCGGCTCCAGGCGGCGCAATCAGAACGCACGAGGAGGCCGCCGACAACGTCGTCGACAGCTCATCAAGAACATCCTCAATCGGGAGCCCGAGTTCGCGAATGGCCTGGCCGTGTTTCATCACGCAGCGAGGTGCCGTGTAACAAGCGCCGCGTCAAGAGTTGATCGGCGTGCGATCACTCAATGTTCTGACGCTGCGCGCCACATCGACCTCGAGCGTTGTCTCAATCTCTGGCACATCGCCGTCTTCACAAACATCACACTCAGTGGCCGTATCAGCCCAAAACACTTGCTTATGGTCGAACCCATTTTCAATGGTCGGTTTGACAACCTGAAAGTACGGAGAAAGGTCGAAATCGCATGGTGCGAACAAGCTATGGTGACGAATGTGCAAGATCTCACGCCGGCTATAGCGTCCAATCCCGAGCTGCTGGCAACGCACTTTCTCGACGCGTGGCAAGATCGGATACCTGACCTTTTGGAACGCCTGCGCAATGAGAGTTGAACAAATCGCGCGGGTCGGCGCGCCGGAACCGATCGAGATCATCTGGCGGCGGAAGCGCGGCGGCACGGGCAACGGCACAAGAAATCGTGCCATATCGAAGATGTTGCGAAGATCGTATTGGAGCCCGATGCGCGCGATCATGAAATCGACAACGGTTTGCCGATCCTCGTCGCTTAACGACACGGCACGACATATCCGGGTGTGGGCCTTGGCATATTTTGACAGCGGTGCCGAAACGCATCCTTCGCCGAGGTTGACCTCAACCAGTGTATGGCGCTCACCATCTGGCTCTGCACGGCCAATCACATCGCCGACGTAAATCGCGGCATGGGACCAGGTCGACTGCGTCAGATACTTGATGGCTTTGGAAATCTTCTCGCTGCCGGAGACAAGGACGACGTCCCCTGGCTGCAGTGTTTGTTCAAGGGCAACCGGATCGGCCGGCGCGTACGGCCACTCATCCTGGCGTTGATCATTCAACCGCGTAGCGAGGCGGCGTCCTAACCAATCAAGAAAGCTGTCGATCATGCCCATGCCGTTAGATTGTCATCTAAGACAATAACAGGCTACTCACATTCGAATGACCAGTAAGCAACAGTTCAAGTTGCACAAACCCAAGAAAAACTCATTAAACTGATCAACAACTAAAAATAGAAGGATCTTCAATTATAGCAACTTCAAGAAGAAGCTTTGCAAAATCTGCACTTTGCGAATGACAAAACCTCGAAACTCTGCGTATCTCACGTGTAGTGAAGAACAACTCCACATCCTGTTGAGCACATGTCTGACACTGCTTCAGAAGCTTGCATCCGACTTTCCAAACGCCTCAAAACGCTTCGACAGGCGCGCGGCTTCAAGACGGCGCGCAGTTTCGCCAGTCAGTTGGACATCCATGAAAATCGATATACGCGATACGAACGTGCCGAAGTCGAACCGGATCTGGAGCTGTTGGTGAAGTTTTGTTCCGTCCTGCGGATCACGCCCAACGATCTGCTGAGCGAAACCATCGACTTTGTGAGCGGCCCCGGAGGCCCACTTGCAGAAGCCGCTGGCTTCCGTGAAACGGGGCAAGGTACCTTTGTTGCATCGAGTCCGAGCGCTGCTTCATCTGGGCAAGCAGACAATCGGCTTGCTGCAGAGGTCATGGCCCTATCCACTCTGCTTGCGGAGATTGAACTCGAACACCAAATCAAGGGATCCGCATCGCCGGCGGATACACTGAGCCGCTCAGGTGAATGGTACGAGAAGATCATGGCAAGCCCGTTCTCCGTGCTACCGAGCATCGGGACACAGGTCCCCATACACTCGGCAGATCTGGAGAAGCAGGCTCAGGTCGCCGCGCAGGTCAAAGCCATCCTGGCGCACTACCAAAGCACACCGACGCCGTAAAACCTGAGCTCCAAGGTCTTGTGGGGCGAGGCTTACGCCGCACTCCCTTAGACATCGGCAGCTCGACGATAGCGAAGCGATTTATCCGCGAATTTGTCCACCCGTGGACTTCTCGATAGCCGCTACAATCTTCGCCGAAACGGCGTCAATCTCAGCATCAGTCAGGGTCTTATCGGACGGCTGCAACGTCACCTCAATCGCCAATGATTTCTGATCATCACCAAGACTTCCGCCCTGAAAAACGTCAAAGACCATGACATCACTGATCAACGTTTTATCCGCGCCGCGCGCCGCTCTGGCAACATCGCCAGCATCCACCCCGCGGTCGAGCACGAAGGCAAAGTCTCGTCGCACCGGCAGCAGATCATTCATAACCAACTGCGCACGGGCCCGCGACTTGCGCTTCTCGGCAGGCAGACCTGAGAGGAAGATCTCAAACGCTGTCGCGGAGCTGTCAACATCCATCTCCTTGAGCGTTGCAGGATGCAGTTCGCCAAAATGTGCAAGCACAAGCTTAGGCCCGAGCCGCAGTGTTCCAGATCGACCTGGATGGAACCAGGCTGGCGCATCACGCGTGATCTGCGCCCGGGCGACATCAATGCCCAGCGCACCTAGCACGGCAATGCAATCAGACTTCACCTCAAAGACATCAGCTGCGCGGCCTGGGTCACGCCAATGGCGGCCGGCATTGGGAAAAGATGCCGTATTCAGCCTCAGGCCGGATGCAACCAACAACTGGCCTTTCTCGCTATCATCGACATAGGCCTGTCCGAGTTCGAAGAGTGCAGCATCGGGAAACCCGCGGTTCAAGTTGCGTCGGCCGGCAGATAGCAACCCCGGCAGCAGGCTCGGCCGCATTGACGACATCTCAACTGAAATTGGATTATCCAACTCAAGCGCATCGTCGCCGCCACCGAAGTGGCGCGCCTGATCACGCGGCAAGAACGACCAGGTAATCACCTCGACCAGACCACGCGAAGCCAATACCCGTCGCGCACGCCGCGCACGCTTCTGGCTATCGGTCAGAACTGCTCGCGTAACACCATTGATCCGCGGCATCGGCTCCGAGGGAACATTATCGAGACCAACAATGCGAATGACTTCCTCGACCAGGTCAGCAGCACCGTGCATATCCGGTCGCCAAGTCGGGAGAGTTATATCCAGCGTCTCGCCCTTGCCGTCAATCTTGCAGCCAATGGCCTTGAGAATGCGCTTCGACTCAGCGGCTTTTACATCGAGACCTGTGAGCTTCTTCACGCGCGAAAGCTCGAACTTGATCTTGCGGTTCTCGATTGGCGGCTCTCCTGCCACCAGAGACTTCGAGGGTTTACCACCACACAGCTTCAGCACCATGTCGGTTGCGAGGTCGAGCCCGGGTTCGACGAAGGCAGGATCGACACCGCGTTCAAAACGGTAGCGCGCATCTGAGATGATGCCGTTCTTCCGGCCCGTCTCTGCAGTCCGCACCGGATCGAAGTATGCGCATTCGATCAACACATTGGTCGTTTCGTCGGAACAACCACTGTCCTCGCCGCCAATAATGCCACCGTAACCCAGCACACCATTGTCATCGGCAATAACACACATGCTTTCATCAGCGGTGTACTCCTTGCCGTCGAGGGCAAGGAAGGATTCGCCAGCCAGCGCCATGCGTGCCCGGATATGACCGGTCAGTTTATCAGCATCGTAAACGTGCAATGGCCGGCCACGGTCCAGCGAAACATAGTTGGTCATGTCCACCAAAGCACTGATGGGGCGAAGACCAGCCGCTTTCAAGCGTTGCTGCATCCATTGCGGTGCCGGACCGTTCTTGACGCCGCGGACGTAGCGACCAGCAAAGGCCGGACAGGCATTCGCGAATTCATCGTCGAACTCCAACTGAATATCGACCGGGCAATCGAAGTCACCATCGACCTTACCAAGCTTCGGCTCCGGCTTCAGTTTCCCAAGTCCGGCGGCAGCCAGGTCGCGAGCAATGCCCCGGACGCCAGTGCAGTCCGGACGATTAGGCGTCAAGCCAATCTCGATAACCGGGTCGTTGACACCCATCACATCGATGTAGCGCTCACCGACACGGTCAGCGAGTTCGGCATCGAGATCTATGATGCCGTCATGATCATCTGACAATTCCAGCTCGCGTTCGGAAAGAAGCATGCCGTTCGAGACGACACCGCGAACCGGACGCTTCTCCAACGTAATGCCGGTTCCCGGAATAAATGTTCCGAGAGGTGCAAAAACACCGACTAATCCGGTCCGCGCATTCGGCGCCCCACAGACAACCTCGACCGGTTTTTCACCGGGCGCAATTTCCACCTGACACACTCTGAGACGATCTGCATTGGGATGCTGCTGCGCATCAAGCACGCGCGCAATCGTAAACTCTCCCAGCGCCTCGGCCGGGTCGGAAATCTCCTCGACCTCAAGCCCGATTGACGAGAGTGTTGTCGAGATCTCTTCGAGCGAGGCATCTGTTTCTAGATGGTCTTTCAACCAGGAGAGCGTGAACTTCATCGGTACTTCTTTTCAACGTTCTAAGCTGATGACGTGAGTTAAGCCCAGGCAGCCAGCAATTCATCAAACCTGCTAGCAGGGCTATTACAGCGGATGGCTTATTCGAACAACTTCATCTGACGCTCGGTCTGCGAATGGGCCTGTCGAGCCAGGCGTATCTTGCCGTAAATCCAGGCAAATGAGATCAGGATCTTGATCAGCGTTAAGCCGTAAAAGATCCGAAACACAAATGAGTAGATCCAGAACCAGACCGCCCCCTTATTGATGTACAAGGAGCCGATCCGCAGATCAAAGTGCTCCATGACATCAAAGAAACCACCGCGAAACACCAAGTCCAGCGAGAACAGCGCCACTGATATTGGTCCGCCATGGACTGGCTTTTCACCATCCGAGAAAATCTCAAAACCATCAGCCTGCAGGAACAGACAGCTGATGGTAAAGAGGATGTAGAAAAACAGCATCGAGATGGCCATGAATCGATAGTAACCGAGGGCCTGGCGGAGCGCGTTGCCACTAAATGAGAAATCCACCCATCGGTCGATCTCATCGTGCTTGCTATCGTGATAGAAGATGATGAACACAACGGTCACTACCATCGCGGCAGCTATGACGAGAGCAGCGATGATCGAGAACTGAAGGTTCAGAACTAATAGCATTGCGGTCTCGTAACTGGGCACGGCATCGGGAGGGCAGTGGTCCATCCGCGATGCCGGCGATTTCGCAACAACGGTCGCCCGGCGCCAAGCGATTTCTCAAGCAAGGTTAGGACGACATTCCGCCGGCAAGTGTTGGCACGTCCAGCGGCATAAAACCGTAATGCCGCATCCAGCGCAGATCTCCGGTAAACATATCGCGCAGGTCGGGAATTCCGTACTTGAGCATTGTGATACGGTCGAGACCCATGCCGAACGCAAAACCTTGATAGCGCTCTGGATCCAATCCACAGCTCGCAATCACGTTCGGATGCACCATGCCGGAACCCAGGATCTCTAACCATTGTCCGGGCTTGCCAATGGCAGCTGCATCAATATCGACTTCCATGGACGGCTCAGTGAATGGGAAATGAGACGCCCGGAAGCGCATCTTCACTTCATCGACCTCGAAGAATGCCTTGCAGAATTCCTCAAGGCACCACTTCAGATGACCCAGATGCGTTTCCTCGTCGATCACCAATCCCTCGACCTGATGGAACATTGGTGTATGCGTTTGGTCGCTGTCACAACGATAGACGCGGCCAGGCGCGATGATCCTGATCGGTGGCTTTTGGTTTAACATCGTGCGGATCTGAACCGGGCTGGTGTGCGGCCGCAGAACCATGCGATTGCCGTCCGGCCCTTCCTTCAAATAGAAGGTGTCCATATCCTGGCGCGCCGGGTGATGCGCCGGAATATTGAGCTTGGTGAAGCAATAGTCGTCCGTATCGATATCCGGGCCTTCAGCAACCGCGAAGCCCATATCGGCGAAGATCTCGTTGACCTCATCAAAAACCTGGCTAAGCGGATGTATCCGGCCGTCTGCCAATGGGCCGGGCCGCACAGGCAACGTGATATCATCTCGCTCGTTTGCCAGCCTGTTCTCAAGCTCAACGGCTTCAAGATCGGACTTACGCCCTTCCAAAGCATCGCTGACGCGCCCCTTGAGGGCATTGACAGTCTGTCCAAAGGCTTTGCGTTCTTCCGCCGGCATACCGCCGAGCTTCTGCATCAGCGCCGAAACACGCCCTTTCTTGCCGAGCGCAGAAACACGCACAGCATCAAGGTCGCCAAGGCCAGAAGCAGCGGCAATTTCAGATAGGATGTCGGATTCGAGCTTATCAAGCTCGGCCACTTCGCCGTCTTGGGGCATCGCTTGCCTCAGTCCGGTTAGGATTTACAAACTAGCTGGCGCTGTTGCCGACGGCAGCTTGTGCCTGCGCCACCAACGCCTTGAAGGCGTCAGCATCGCGCACTGCAATGTCAGCAAGCACCTTGCGATCGATTTCAATTCCGGCCTTGTTGAGGCCGTCGATAAATCGACCGTAAGTCATGCCGTGTTCGCGCGTCGCAGCGTTAATACGCTGGATCCAAAGTGACCGGAACGTACGCTTGCGGCGCTTGCGATCACGGTAAGCGTACTGCGCAGCCTTCTCGACCGCCTGCTTGGCGATGCGGATGGTGTTCTTGCGGCGACCATAGAAACCTTTGGCGGCCTTCAAAACTTTCTTGTGTTTGGCGTGGGCTTCAACGCCACGTTTTACGCGAGCCATTGTCGTGTGTCCTCAAAATGCAATTCTAATGGATTGATTGCTACCAAGTCGCTCATCTAGCGGTGGTAGGGCATGTACTTCTTGACGATGCGTGCATCCGCATCACACAGCACCATTGTGCCGCGTGCGTCGCGAATGAACTTCTTCGTCCGTTTAATCATGCCATGGCGCTTACCTGCGGCAGCAACCTTGACCTTTCCATTGGCTGTCATTTTGAAGCGCTTTTTAGCGCCAGCCTTCGTCTTCAGCTTGGGCATTTCGCTCTCCAGTTGGTGCGGGACCGATATCCCCGACAGCTACCAACGACAAAGGTTGGAAGTCGCCCACTGCAGCATCCACCAGCGATGCTGGCTGCTCTGCTTGAGCGCGGGGTTAAGGGTGCCTTGTGTTGCAAAAGCAAGTTAGCCGCCACGGCATGCCCCGCCGGGCGGCTAGAAGCGGCGTTATATACGGAGTGATCTGAACGCGCAAGCGAATTGAGGCTGCGCGTTCATCGAAAAACCGTCGAGCAATCAGCGCGGAGCGAGAACCATAACCATTTGCCGGCCTTCCAGCCGGGGCTCAGACTCAACCTTGGCAATTTCTTCGATCTCAGCGCGAACCTTTAGGAGAAGTTCACGACCAAGTTGCTGGTGCGCCATCTCACGACCGCGGAACCGCAAAGTGACTTTGACCTTGTCACCTTCATCAAAGAAACGCTTCATCGATCGCATTTTCACGTCATAGTCGTGATTATCGATGTTGGGCCGCATTTTTATTTCTTTGACTTCTACGGTCTTCTGCTTTTTGCGCGCTTCAGCGGCCTTTTTCTGCTCTTGATACTTATATTTTCCATAATCAAGAATTTTGCAGACTGGCGGATTTGCGTCCGGTGACACTTCCACCAAGTCAAGTCCAGCCTCACGGGCGCTCTCAAGAGCAGCCTCAGTAGCTACGACGCCTTTGTTATCTCCGTCAGCGTCGATTAGGCGGACTTCACGGACCCGGATTGCATCATTCATTCTGGGGCCGGTTTGCTCGCGCTCTGGCGGGCCACGAAATGGTCGACGGATGGCTAATGACTCCTCTGTTGCTTCAACCAATTTCCGTTAGAACACTAAATGCGCGCCAATTGCGACAATTAGCACGTATCACCGAGTAGATTGATAATATCGCCGGTGAAGTCAAGCACTGTCACTGGAAATCGACGTATCGACTGCACTTTTGAACGCT
Organism: Hyphomicrobiaceae bacterium; assembly: GCA_965247245.1. Lineage (GTDB taxonomy): Bacteria > Pseudomonadota > Alphaproteobacteria > Rhizobiales > Hyphomicrobiaceae > Tectiglobus. Next base: position 2,635,196 of record CBDFGV010000003.1, read on the forward strand.
TTCTCCAGTCGACTACCTAGCAAATCATCATAAACAGCCAAAGTAAGCCGTTTCATTTGCTCAAGTGTAAAATTGCTATGGGCATTCTGAATGGCACGATCAGCCATCGCAGAATAGGCCGACTTGTCGAGTGCCAGGACAGCTCCGATGGCAGTTGCCATTTCATCCGCATCACCAGGCTTAACGAGCCAACCCGTCATCTCGGATGGACCGAATTCCGGAGCTGAACGGACGGTTTCCTGCGGTGCACCGAGCCTTGTCGCAATAACCGGTCGGCCCAAGGCCTGCGCTTCCGCGCTGACCCGCCCAAACGCCTCAGGCTCCGTCGAGGCAACGACAACCGTGTAGGCAGTCGCAAAAGCAGCTGCCATGTCACTCTCGTGGCCGACCAGCAAGACCGTCTGCGATAGCTCCAACTGCGAGATCTGTGCCTTCAATTTCTCAAGATAGGCCGTTCGGTTCTGTGCATCGCCCGCAATGACGAATCTGACATCGTCCGAAAGGCCAGCTCCTCGTAGACGTGCGGCGGCATCGATGAGTACCTGCTGCCCCTTCCAGCCCGTGAGGCGTGCGGCTTGCAGAATAATGACCTCATCCGGCCCAACACCCCAACGCCGCCGAACAGCCTCAGTACGTTCCTTCGACACAAGGTCGCGATCGAATGAGCGATCGACACCGCGATGAATAACCGTGATTTTCTGCTCCGGCGTATCATATCGTTGCCGAATGAGGTCCGCAGTGTACTGCGAATTAGCGATCACCCGATCGCCGCGAGCCATAACGCTGTTATAGAGCCGCTTAGCCGGTCCCTTCTCGCTATAGGCCCCATGATAGGTCGTCACGAAAGGCAGGCTCAAGCGGCGGGCGGCCCGTAAGGCACTCCAGGCCGGGGCTCGACTTCTCGCATGGATAAGGCAGACGTTCTCACGCTTGCACAGTCGCACGAGGCGGCTCACGTTGGCCCACATCTTGGCCGGGTTCTTGGTCGCAACCGACAGCCTGTGAATTTCGGAACCCTGGGCCTTGGCATCAGGTTCCAGTCTCCCGCCTTCTGTGGCGATAATCGACCGCCAACCGGCGCGATGCACAGCTTCACCAATCTCAACCGCTGACAATTCCGCACCGCCGGTGTCGAGTTCAGGCACAATCTGCAATATGGTCGGTTGAGGCATCTTCCGTCCGAAGTCGTGAGCGAGTGCAGTTAGAATGAATGAGCCGGAACCGCAAATCCTGCAAGTTGGTCATGGCAGCGCAGCACGCACCATCGCTTACCTGAGCCAGCCTGGCCGCCACCCCGGCATCTTATGGTTGCAAGGTTTCAAATCGGAGATGACGTCGGTCAAGCCAACCGCACTTGCAGACTGGGCGCAAACCAACGGCCGCGCCTTCGTGCGGTTTGACTACTCGGGCCATGGCCAATCCGAGGGCCGATTCGAAGAAGGCAATCTCAGTCTCTGGCTGGAAGAGGCCGCAAGAGTTTTCAAAGAGTTGACCACAAGCGAGCAAATCCTTGTTGGCTCCAGTATGGGCGGCAACATTGCGTTGCTCCTCCTGAGGCACCTCGCGAACTCGGACCCGGATGTTGCGAAGCGGATCAAGGCGCTCGTTCTAATCGCACCGGCGTGGGACATGACCGAGGAACTCATGTGGCCGCGCATGAGCGATGACGCGAAGGCTGCGCTGCTAGAAAACGGTGTCTGGATGCGCCCATCACGGTATGGCGATGAGCCGTATCCGATCACAAAACAACTGATTGAGGACGGACGACGAAACCTGCTAGGTCGCGCACCTTGGCAGCCGGGCCGGCCTATCCGGATCCTCCACGGACGCGAAGACCCGGACGTGCCTTACAGCCATTCGGAAAAGCTCATGCAGATCCTCAAAGGCCCTGACATTCAGCTTATTGAGGTTCCAGACGGTGAGCACAGGTTATCCCGCCCGCAAGACCTCGATCGATTGTTCGCACTCATTGACGAGTGCGCTGGCGACTAGTTGGCGGGTCCGCGTTGAGCCTGGGAACGATCCAGTGATGCCTGTCGCCGCGTTGTACGCAGACCGCCCTTAAGTGCCTGCTGCAGCAGCTTTGAGCCGGCCTGGCGTGCAACACTCTCAGGCACCAGCCACAGTCGGTAGTCCGGTCCTTCGACTGTGCGTTCACAGCTCAGCGTCTGCTTCACAATCCGGCATGTCGGATCCGCGGCGATCGCCACGGGCTTGCGCCGGTCATGACGCACCCATCCAAGATCAACTGGTTGCAACCATGCTTGTGCCGGCAACAAGGGAATGTTGCGAAACACACAGCTTGTCATTTGGCGGCACGCCCCAGCACGCGCCGCAATGGCGTTCGTTGGCCCAAGCGCCTGGCGTCTTGGCATCTCCACCGCGCGCTTACCCGGACCGGCGCCGATAAAGCAACGAGCTTCAAAACATATGATTGGTTCTGCCGTCTTCTCGAAACTTCGTGAGCTGCGCTCGCCTGGCCGCAACGATAGAAGGACCGCCACCGTTCGTGGCTCAAGCTGCTGTTGACGTCCATCAAATGCATCTCTTTTGGCCGGCGCCGACATTTGCGAAAATCCACGCAGCCCGGATGTCACTTCCTGCTCTTTAGGCTGATCTGTCGTTGCCTGCGCTGATCGCCGCTCGCGTGCCTTTCGGAGCTTTTCGGAAAGTGCATCCAGCTCTTTCACCCGGAGGCGCTCAAGCTGTTTCCTAGTACTCACTGCTTTGGCTTCGTTCTTCGGACCATCAATGAACTTTTGCGCCAGAGCATCGGCGTCAGACTGCGGAGACGCTGCTACGGCCGGCAAGGCCAATGCGCAGGTCAATACACCTGCCAGGCTAGCGTGAATTGCAATTCGGACTCGATCATACATACTACGCGCCCCAACAAAACTGGCGGGTTCTGCAATCGCCTCAACGGCCCCTTACAGACATTCCACCTCATCATGTCGGGCAGTGAAGCATTGTCGTTGTGAACACAATCTGAACAAGTCGCGGTCGAATAGGAATCATGTTTGCGCCACAAGCGCGGCAAGTCCCTCGCGGTACGTTGGATAGTCTAGCTGCACGCCAAGCTCCACCTTGATCTTGTCGTTTCGGCACCGCTTATTCTCCGAATAAAAGCTGCGCGCCATCGGGGAGAGGTCAGCGGTTTCGAAGGATAGGTCAGGCGGCTCCGGTAATCCCATCAACTGAGCAGCATATGCAACGACGTCCTGCGGCGGAGCCGGCTCGTCATCGGTGACATTGAATATCCCTGCTCGTTCTTCGTGCGCCAACCCGGCCGCAAGCACACTCGCGATGTCCTCAACGTGAATCCGATTGAAGACCTGCCCCGGCTTAATGAGACGTCGCGCAGTGCCGCTTCTCAACTTATCTACCGCACTGCGTCCCGGCCCATAGATGCCGGCAAGCCGAAACACCTGCAGCGACCAGCTTTGGTTTTCGGCAAAGGTGAGCCAAGCACTCTCGGCGGCAACACGCCGAATACTGCGCTGTGACTTTGGCCGAACCTCTGTCGCTTCATCGACCCATGCACCATTGTGATCGCCATACACACCGACTGTTGAAAGATACCCGATCCACCTCGCAGCCTGCAGGTCGGCTATAGCGCTGGCACAGGCTCTCAGAACAGGGTCCCCATCGTCATCTGGCCCGGCTGAAACAAGAATATGCGTTGCACGCTGCAGCGATTGCAGAAGTTCCGGACTGGAAGCTTGTCCATCAAATAGCAAGCCCTCGGCACCCGACGTCCGGATCCGCTCAACGCCGTCAGCAGTTCGTGATGTTCCCGTGATCTCCCAGCCTTGCTCCCGGCATCGCCGCGCAAAAACGCGGGCGGAATAGCCCATCCCAAAACAAAAGAGGTGCCTGGTATTCGTCATTACTCACCGGTCTCCGCACGCCATTCCAGTCGTACACTAGGATCACTCTCGTTAGCTTGGTACCGCCCGGCCAGGCCTGCAAACTCTTCCGACTCGCATAATCGCGCAGAAGCCCAAACGGCCATGGCGCGAACCAACGGCGAGGCATCATGCATCAGCTCAACGACCTTGGACTGGAGAGACCGATCACCACTATTGCCGGCAGCAATTAGAACGTTCCGCAGAAATCTATCTCGACCCGTTCGCTTCACAGGCGTGCCGGCAAAGCGCTTCCGAAATGCAGCATCGTCAAGCTCAAGGAGTTGGGCCAGCGGTGGATCATCCGTCTCAACGCGGGGGTGGAACCGCGTCTCCTGCGCCACCTGCGCAAACTTGTTCCAAGGACAAACCGCGAGGCAGTCGTCGCAGCCGAACACGCGGTTCCCCATCGGTCCGCGAAACTCGCGCGCGATGGGACCTTGATGCTCAATTGTAAGATAGGCAATGCACCGGCGCGCATCCAACTGGTAGGGCGCAGGAAAGGCATCCGTTGGACAAACATCAAGGCATGCGCGGCATGTACCGCAATGATCAACTTCAGCATCAGTCTTCGGCAACTCCAAGTCGGACATGATGGCACCGAGAAACAACCATGAACCAAACTTGCGTGACACCAGGTTCGTGTGCTTGCCCTGCCATCCGAGGCCGGCTGCCGCCGCCAATGGTTTTTCCATCACGGGCGCCGTGTCGACGAAAACCTTCACATCGCAACCTGACCGCGCAGCGAACTTCCCGGCAATCTGTTTGAGGCGTCCTTTCAATACGTCATGATAGTCCCGCCCCTTGGCATAGGCGGATACGACGCCCCGCTCACGCTCCGACAAGCGTAACATCGGATCGGTCTCGGGCCCGTAGTTCGCACCCAGCATGATGACCGAACGGCAATCCCTCCAAAGCTCATTAGGATTGGCGCGACGCGTAGCCGTGTCCGCCAGCCAGGACATATCGCCATGGCGTCCTGCGGCGAGAAACTCTGTCAGTTGAGCTTGCACGCCTTCAATATCGCTGGGTCCGCAGACACCAAAGGCGGAGAAACCATGCGCTGTTGCTTCACTACGCAACAGCTGAATCAATGGATGCTGACCTCCATCCACGTTCAAAAATCCAGATTGGCATAATGGGGGGTCGGTGGTTGGATTGCCATGTAGTCATCGAGAACCGGTTGGAACGATGGCCGGGACTTCAGCCGCACGTACCATTCGGTTGCTGACGGATAGTCATCCCAGTTGACCTCACCCAGATAGTCCAGGACGGAGATATGAGCAGCTGCCGCCAGATCGGCAAAGCTCATATCATCCCCGGCAAGCCAGTTGTTCCGATCGACCTGGAAGCAAATGTACTCCATGTGGTAGCGCAAGTTCTTGGCCACTGCCCTCAGGATTTGTGAGTCAGGCGGTTTGCCTTTATCACCGACGGTTCGGCGATAGTGTTTCTCGATGAGCAATTCCCGCGTCACTTCCCTATCAAACTTTAGATGGAACCAGTCAACCAGGCGCCGCACCTCGGCCCGTTGTTCCGGATCGCCAGGAAACAAAGGAACTGGCCCGCCATCATCCGGGTGCTCGGGGTAGCACTCCGCCAGATACTCGGAGACCGCATAAGTCCCACAAAGTACAAGCACCTCGTCGATCTCCAAAACCGGGAGGGCACCGGAAGGATTAAGTGCCAGGAACGACTGACGCCAGGCCCAGGGCTCTTCGTAGTTCAGCTCAAAATCCAAGCGCAACTCGCCAAGCACCAAACGAATGGAGCGCGAATGCGGGCACAGCGGATATTGGGTCAGGCGTAGCATCGAGCCGATCGAATCAGTTGGAATACAACAGTTATTTCAGGCAGCCCGTTATATAGCATCTGTCAAGCCGAGCCCAGCGGCTCCGCCCCCACGAGAAAGTCAGGCAGACTGCATGAAAGCGTGCAGCTGTGACTTCATTACGGCACCCTCTTCTCGACAGAGCTGCTAAAGGACCAGATGTCATCCAAGCGCCGTGACCGAACTGGCAAATCCGGCTCGGCGCTTCGCAAAAGAGCCGAAAAGGGGTCAGAGGCATGGAAACATGGCAGGTTGTTCTGCTCGGCTTTCTCGAGGGACTGACGGAATTCATTCCGGTCTCGTCAACCGGGCACCTCCTATTGGCTGGGCACTTTCTTGGGTTCGACTCGCCCGGCAAGGCATTCGAAGTGCTGATTCAGCTGGGCGCAATCCTAGCCATCCTGTCGGTCTACTTTGCCAAGCTGCTCAAGCTTCTGTTCGACCTGCCAACTGATCCAAGATCGCGCCGATTCGTCTTTGCAATCCTGCTAGCCTTCCTGCCGGCGGCCATCATTGGCGTCCTACTGCACAGCTTCATCAAGACCGTCCTGTTCGAAAGTCCGGCCCTGATCTGCACGACCTTGGTTATTGGCGGCATGATTTTGCTGTTTGTCGATCGGCTGAAACTTGAACCAAAGTACACTGATGTGATGGACTATCCGCCATCACTGGCATTCAAGATCGGCGTTTGTCAGTGCCTAGCTATGATTCCCGGTGTCTCCCGCTCTGGAGCAACGATTGTGGGTGCGCTCCTGATGGGAACCGACAAACGCTCTGCAGCCGAATTCAGTTTCTTTTTGGCTATGCCGACGATGGCTGGCGCCTTTGCATACGACCTTTACAAGAACTGGTCGGTGCTGCAGCCAGATGATGTGGCAAGCATCGCCATAGGGTTCGTCGTCGCCTTCTGCGTTGCAGTCGTCGTTGTGCGCTACCTGCTCGACTATGTCAGCCGCTACGGCTTTGGATTGTTTGCTTGGTGGCGCATTATCGTCGGCATGCTTGGTTTCGCCGGCCTATACGCCTTCGGCTGAGTAGAAGGCGCAGCCACCAAGACGATATCTCGTGAACGGGACGGACGCGCCTAGGTCAAACGAGACTAAGAATTTAAGCTGCGTGCGGGGTCGCTGGCTGCCGTAGCACCGAAAGGATTGTTCCCTTGTCGCGCGATGCTCGCAGTTGGGCTGAGACTTCGGGCTCTCTCAACAACCGAGAAATGCGGGCAAGCGCCTTCAAATGATCGCCACTCGCATGCTCTGGTGCCAGCAGCAGGAAAACAAGGTCTACTGGGTCATCGTCTGCGGCCTCAAAGTCGATCGCAGTATCCAGACGTGCGAAGATGCAGACGATATCTTTGAGCGACTTGAACTTAACATGCGGCACCGCGATGCCACGCCCAAGCCCTGTTGAGCCCAAACGTTCACGCTGAAGCAGCGCATCAAATACGTCCCTCTGCGGAATGCCAGTCATTTCGGATGCATGACGTGCAAGTTCCTGGAGGGATTGTTTCTTTGTGGTCGCGTTAAGGGAAGGAACAATACCTTCCTCCGTGACGAGATCACCAAGATCCATTGCTCAGCCTTCTCCTGCCGGGATAGAAACGCCGCAAGAGCGTCCAAAATCCACGACTCACTTATTACTGTTTGACGTCCAACCGATAATCGTGCGCGGACAGTCCACCTATTCGGTTAACTTCGGATCAATCCAACCGACATTTCCGTCTTCGCGCCGGTAGACAACATTCGTCTGACCATTCGAGGCATTGCGAAACACCAAAAACACCTCATCCGTCAAGTCCAACTGCATCACAGCCTCACTGACGCGCATCTCACTGATCATTCGTTTGGTCTCTGCAACTATCAGCTGCTCGTGATTTTCACCTTCGTTTTCAACATCTTCTTCTTGAGTGCTGAGAACGATATCGTTCGCTGGACTTTGCGAGAATGCCGCAGTCTTCGCGTCTGAGTGATGATTCTTCAAGCGCCTTTTGTAGCGCCGAACGCGCTTATCAAGTCGCTCTAGCGCAGAATCGGCGCTGAGATATGCATCCGCTCCATCCCCCTTGGCCTCAAGTAAAAGCCCGGTGGGTAGCCTAATGACGCAACTTGTTTGGAAACGACTTCTTTCTTTGGCAACAGTGACCTGGCCCGAAATCTCTGGACCGATGTATTTTTCAAGCACACTGCGTGCTTTATCTAAGATGTAACCCTGAAACGACTCGCCAACTTCGATATTCTTTCCTGTTACTTGAATCGTCATAGTTCATACCTTTGTTCTTCTTTTGGGTTCGTTGAAATATGAGCACCGAGTTGGGCGATTTCTAGAGACAATCTTCGTTTACCACCTCTCAAACTCTCCTTGTTGTGTCCGCCAGAAAGTATGGCCTTCAAAAGCGTTAGCTGTTTGCCGAAACTGTGTCAAATTAGCTCACCATGTCGGTAAACTCGTCGATCAGCGCTTCAGCAGCACGTGAACTGAAACCACGCGTCTGAACAGCAAAATCAATACTGTTGCAGATCAAACCTGCTGGCTGAGCTTTAGCTCGCGCCGGCGCTGTACCGAGGACGGAATGCGCATAGCTTCCCGATACTTAGCTACTGTGCGACGAGCTATATCGATGCCGTCAGACTTGAGATGGTCGACGATCTTGTCGTCAGACAGGACGGAACCCGCGGTCTCTGCATCGATAAGGCACTTAATCCGGTGACGCACAGCTTCAGACGAGTGAGCTTCACCATCACTTGCTGATGCAATGGCAGATGAGAAGAAATACTTCAGCTCCAGAATGCCCCGCGGCGTCGCCATGTACTTGTTGCTGGTCACCCGACTGATTGTCGATTCATGCATCGAGATCGCATCAGCCACAGTCTTCAGGTTCAGCGGTTTCAGGTACTGCACACCGTGACTGAAGAAGCCATCCTGCTGCCTGACAATTTCCTCTGAGACACGCAGAATGGTGCGCGCGCGCTGATCAAGACTTTTGACCAGCCAGTTTGCCGTTTGAAGGCAATCCTGCAGATAGTCCTTATCGCCACCCGAACGGGCACCCTTTGAGACCGTCGCATAGTAGGTTCGATCGACCAGCACCCTTGGCAGCGTCTCATTGTTCAATTCAACAATCCAACTGCCATCACGCGCCGGGCGAACAATCACATCAGGCACAACCGGTTGAATGGGCGTGAACCCGAACCGCAGTCCCGGCTTAGGATCCAGACCCTTCAACTCGACGATCATCTCCGCAAGCTCTTCCTGAGAGACCCCGACAGCGCGCTTGAGTTGCGGCAGGTTGTGAGAGGCCAATAGGTGGAGATTGTCGATCAAAGCGGCAATCACCGGGTCATATCGGTTCTGTTCTTGCAGTTGCAAACGCAGACACTCGGCCAGATCGCGCGCCGGAATGCCCGGCGGATCGCCGGCTTGCAGAAGTGCCAGCACCTCTTCCACACGGCTTTGCTCGATTGAAAGCTTCTCACCGAGATCTTCAATGTTGCCGACGATGTAGCCCGCCTCATCGACCATATCGATGATGTAACGCCCAATGATCTGATCGATGGGGTTTGTGACAACGATCTGCAGATGCTCGATCAAGTGGTCCTTGAGCGACTTGGCATCTGAGACGTAGGCCTCAAGGTTGCTATCACCATCAATTGGTGCTGCCTTAGAGGAGACACTGCTCCAGCTGCCGCCAATGTCGGGCGTGAATTCGGACGTCGACATGTCAGCATAGACATTCGTGTAGTCGGTATCGAGGTCGGTGGCTGAAGCCGACGTCTCTTTGAGGTTGAGCCAGTCGTCATCATCGGGGCCAGACGTGTCATCGCTCGACGGTGCCTCACTGGCGGCCTCACGCCCCTCCAGTGCACCATTCGGCGATTCAAGATCGTCGCGCTCCAGCAACGGATTGCGCTCGAGCTCTGCATCTACAAACGCAGTCAGCTCCAGATTGGAAAGCTGCAATAGCTTAATGGCTTGCTGCAGCTGTGGTGTCATCACCAGCTGCTGGCCTTGCCGCATCTCCAACTTTGCAGAAAACGCCATCTCTAATTCCCGTTGCCTCCACGCAGGAAGACTGCCGGCTTAAAGTTTACGGATGGCTACTTAAGCGAACATGTCTCCCAGATAGACCCTTCGAACATCTTCATTGTTAACAATGTCTTTCGGGTCGCCCTGCGTTAGGACAGTTCCATCATAAATGATATAGGCGCGATCGATAAGGTCTAGTGTTTCACGAACGTTATGATCGGTGATCAAGACCCCAATTCCCCGCTTCGTCAGATGGCGCACCAATTCCTGGATATCTCCAACTGCTATCGGATCAATGCCCGCAAACGGTTCATCCAAAAGCATAAAAGCGGGGCGGCTCGCAAGCGCACGGGCAATCTCGCAACGCCGCCGCTCACCACCAGACAGTGCAATAGAGGGCGATTTGCGTAACCGCGTTATATTGAACTCCTCAAGCAGACTATCCAATTGCTCTTTTCGGCGCCTCTTGTTGGGCTCCACGAGTTCAAGGACGGCCATAATGTTCTGCTCGACAGTGAGGCCTCGAAAGATCGAAGCTTCCTGCGGCAGATAGCCAATGCCGAGCCGTGCGCGCCGATACATCGGCAATCTGGTGATATCGACGCCATCGATGAAGACACTTCCAGCATCAGCAGGAACGAGCCCGGTGATCATGTAGAAGACGGTCGTTTTACCGGCACCGTTTGGACCCAGCAGCCCGACAGACTCACCACGTTGAACAGCGAGGCTGACACCGCGCACCACAAGTCTGCGCTTGTAGCTTTTCTTCACCTGCTCAATCGACAACCAGCCTTCATGGCGAAACTGTCCCGGCAGGTGATGCGTCGCCGGATCAAGCTCCTGTTCCGGCCAAGCCTGAAACTGCTCAGCTTCGTCAGCTGCGCTTTGCGTCTTCTTCTTGCCGAAAGATAATATCTTCACATCTGCCTGCCTGGCTGGATGATATCACCGCATTTAGCGCCCCGCTGACCGCGGATCTCAAAATCACTAACGGATGAATACACCAGTAACCTGCTTCGATTCAATGACCCGACCGGCTTCACCCGGTGCTCAATTCGACTGTGTTGATGCAGACCATCCGCTCCCGATGGCGGCCGGTGCCTGCTTCTTGGGCGATCCTGTGTTGCCACCCTTACGGGTTGCTTTCTGTTGCCGTTGCAAATCGCCCGGATAGAACATGGCGCACATGCGTCCGCCGCAGGCCCGCCGATTAGCGGCATCCTGTAGACCCTTCGGTTGGATCCCTGCCGGGGTTGCGGTCCCTTTTCGGTCACGCATCACCGAGCTCCAGGCCGGGCCAGACTTTGTCTCAACCCGGCTGAGGCCCGACTTCAGGTCAATTCGCAATCGTTCGCCACGAATGAGCTGACGGCCCTGTTTCAACAGAACATTGCCGTTGAGCAGCACTTCATTCTTTTTGTAGTCGAACGTGCCCGAGTCGCCTTCTGCCTTCTGGCCATCGCGCGAAGTGACAATGATGCGGCCCGGGGCGTGGATCGACTCCAGCTGTGCATTGGCCGGGCGGCCCTCTGCGTTGTTTTCAGCCGACGCGCCTTGCAAGGCGCCACCAGCACTACCCGTATATTTCGCACGCAGAACTTCCGTCTTTATACCGAAGCCACCCTGCTGAGCCTCAACGCCGCCCTGGAAAACCGCCTCGCGCTTCTGGTCGTTGACGCTCAAACTCCTTGCGACGACTTCCACCGGTGCATTTGGATCAGTCTTAAACGTTTGACCAAGAGCACCGGTTGACTGGCTTACGGCCTGGACCGCTTGCTTCGCTGTCCGTTGCCGCTGGTTAGCAAATTGCGCCCGTACGCGGCCAGCGGCAGTCGTCTTGGTAGCTGGTGACGTGAGATGCATGATCCCGTTGCGCTGATCGTAGAACAGCCGAGTCCCCTCCAGAGAGTTCTGACCCTGCACGACCACGACCTTCTGGCCCGTCAGCAGAATCGTGTCCTTTGAGGAATCAATGTCAGCACGACTGGCCATAACCTTTCGGTCGACGCCGGATGTCACGACCACGCCACCATTGAGAACTCCCCGATTGGCAGCGACGTCAAAGTCAGCAACAGCACTGACTATGCGATCCTGGCCACGAGTCATCACAACGTTGTCACGTGCAATCAACCGCTTTAGATTAGCCGATCCCGGAGCAGCATTCTTCTCGCCATCCTGGCCGTAAGCAATATCGAGGACACGCGCCGTAAGAGCTGCATCGCCTTGCGAAGCGCGCACCTGACCACTGAATCGGGCGCTGTTCTGGTTGTCTTTGATGAACAGAATGTCGGACTGCACATCCACCGGATCGCTGGACTGAGATGCAAACGACATCAGACCACCAGTTGTGGACTTGGGCTTGGTGGCTGGCTCTGCTGCCGATTTCGCCTTCTGCGGAACTAGTCGCGCAACGACACCGCTCGAGAAGATAACTTCGCGTTGCTTCTGGCGGACCAGCATTTTGTTGCCGTTGAGTGTACCAGCAGGGAAGGTCACTGCGACCGGGTTGTTCGAACGGATGGTGCCTTCCTTTGTGAGCACTTCCGCATCACTGAGCTTGGCTGCCATCCCGTTGGATGACTTGACATCGATACCATCAGTCAGGACGAGCCTGCCTGTCTTGCGATCAAAGTTGCCTTTGACAGCTTTCAGCGCGGTGATGACACCGTCCTTCTGTTTCAGGTTTCCGGTAATCCCAGCCAGATCGATGGGTTTATTACCAATCAAGTCGGTAACTGCTTGCTTGGCCTTGATAATGTAGCTGCTGCCGTCTTTCTGATTGAAGCCTTCATAGCTTGCATCATTCATCGTAGGCCGACTGAGCGACTGCAACGACACATTCTCGGTCTTGAATTTGAGCTCGCCGTCTCCGGTGGAGATACTAATTGACCGCTGCATGAATAGGCCGTAGCTGGCAACGAGGCAAACGACAAAAACTGGCAGGATAACTCGTAGCGAGCGCACAACGAAGGTGTGCCTCCGGGCCTGCCTCATGGCCTTATTGCGCTCTTCCTCGGATATGAAGACGAGCCCCTGACCGCGCTCGTGACTGCGCTCTGCCAAGGCCACGTCTCGGCCGGTGTCTATCGAGACCAGTGACATCTAATCCCCAACTTGTATCAAGATTGCCGACAGACGCGGACATCAAGAACAAATCGCAATTGCTGCAATGCAAAATAGGCTGCCTCCAAATTGGGGAGACATTGGGACAGAATCCTGATTATCCTCATTCACTTAGACGCGAGCGCGGACATCATCAACAAAAACCTTGGTGGCCGCCATAGCGACATACAACCAGCGAACAAAAGCCTTTCGGATTCACGTCAGCTTCTGACATCAGCTGTGAGCGAAAATATCCATTTCCTCAAAGCCTGTCAGATCCAAGTCGGCCCGCGTCGGCAAGAAACGGAATGCGGCGTCAGCGAGCGCCCCTCGGCCTTCCCTCTCCAACATCGCGTCCAGACGCGCCTTGAGGCCGTGAAGATAAAGCACATCCGAGGCTGCATAGGCCTTCTGTGCATCGCTGAGGTCAGTGGCAGCCCAATCAGAGCTCTGTTGCTGCTTGGATAGCTCAACGCCAAGCAGCTCCGACGTGAGATCCTTGAGACCATGGCGGTCAGTGTAAGTCCGCACCAGTTTCGACGCGATCTTTGTGCAATAGATCGGTGTTGTTACAACTCCGAGATAGTGCTTGATGACCGCCACGTCAAAGCGCGCAAAGTGGAAGATTTTGACGATCGCGTCGTCCGCCATCAGCGCTGCCAAGTTCGGCGCATCGTAACGCCCAGCCTCGAACTGAACCAGGTGGGCCACGTTGTCACCGCCCGACAACTGCACGACACAAAGACGATCGCGATGCGGCTTCAGGCCAAGCGTCTCGCTATCGACAGCAACCCCATTCGGAAAACTCAAACCGGCTGGCAGATCCCCTTTATGGACGTGGATTTCGGGTTTGCTCATGGGGATCCTAAATGTCTGAGAGGAAATGGTGCTTGAGCGGTCTCAAAGCTGCACTGGCGGGCTAACGGATGCACCGCACAAACATGTCATCAAGCAAGAGCACACTGCAATTGATGGTGCCCAGAAAAGGACTCGAACCTTCACGGCCTTGCGGCCACTGGCACCTGAAGCCAGCGCGTCTACCAATTCCGCCATCTGGGCATGAGGCGCTTGAGTTAGGGCTGATACAGCCGAATGTCAATCGTTTGCATCAATTATCGATCCGCGTGACCCCACGGCGCCTTCACAGCCGTTGTTGCGACAGCTATGGCTAATGGCTAGTCATATTCGCAATCGACAGACAACAGCAGAGCTTGACGACATGGCAGCTTCTCTCGGGCAAGGCGCCCTCGCGACGGTTTTTGGTGGTTCTGGCTTTGTTGGACGCCATGCCGTGAGGGAGTTGGCACACGACGGCTACCGCGTTCGCGCAGCGGTTCGTCGACCCGATCTTGCCGGTCACCTGCAACCGATGGGCGCCGTCGGTCAAATCCATCCTATCCAGGCCAACGTCCGCTATCCGGAATCGATTCAGGCTGCCGTTGCTGGGGCGGATGTTGCGATCAATCTCGTCGCCGTTCTCGCTTCCACCGGCCGCCAGACGTTTGATGCCTTGCATGTGAAAGGTGCCCGTGCTGTCGCCAAGGCAGCAAAAGAAGCTGGTGTTGGCCGGTTCATCCATGTTTCCGCGATCGGAGCCGACCCAAAATCAGCATCCAATTATGCCCGGACCAAAGGCCTTGGAGACCAGGCCGTGCTGGAGGAGTTTCCGGAAGCCATTATCCTACGTCCCTCAATTGTATTCGGTCCCGAGGATGAGTTCTTCAATCGCTTCGCCGCTATGGCACAGACGGCACCGTTCCTGCCACTAATCTCGGGCGGGCGAACGAAGTTCCAGCCAATTTATGTCGGTGACCTGGCCGAGGCGATCCGGAACGTCGCCAATGGCGCCGGTGAACCCGGTACGATCTACGAACTCGGCGGGCCGGAGACGCTGACGTTTCGACAGCTACTGGAGCAGGTCCGGCAATGGAGCGGCAGAAATCCAGGCTTTATCAGTCTGCCGGCACCGCTCGCCAAACTCATGGCCGTTTTGACGAAACCACTACCGAACGCTCTGCGTCCGTTGACAGTTGATCAGGTCCGTATGCTTCAGATCGACAACGTCGTGAGCCAAACCGCGATCGACGAGCGGCGGACATTGACGGAGCTAGGTGTCCCAAATCCGCAGGCGGCCGGCGTCATCGTGCCGAGTTATCTCGAGCGCTTTCGCCCCCACGGACAGTACTCGCACTATCGCGGCTGAAACCCAGATCATCGACGTTGGATTGATAAGGCATCCAAGTACGAAAAAGGCCGGCTCTCAGAGAACCGGCCCCAAACTAATCTGCGTCTAAATGCAAGACTTAGTGCAAAGGCGCAATTTCAAGCTCATCACCCATGGCTTGCTCAATCGCGACTCCCTTATCATCCGTCAGTGCAATCGGCGACCCGTCAGCTGCATGTAAAGCATAGATCAGAACGCCATCGGGAAGTTCCTCGATTGTCGGATAGGCCTCCTGGGCTTCCTCCGAAGTCAGCGATTTGATGTATGCCCATTCCCCTTCGCCGAGTTCTGCAAACTCGCGCTCAGTCATGATAGGCGTTTGAAACGTATCAATAATTCCTTCAGTCTTATTGCTGTTTCCTGGACCATTCATGACGCTATTCCTTCCTGTCTGAGGCCGCCCACGTCATCCAAATGACCAGCGCACAGGCACACTTGCCGATCGCCAGCCGCAACCATGCTCAGCCGATTCGGTGAATTTGACCATCCGCCGGATACGATTTTGATTAACCTGCGCCTATTTCGATACGTTTGATAAAGCGCTCAGGCGCCAGTCGCACGAGATCAATCGATAACAGGCCGTTCTCCAAGTCCGCCGACTTAACCTCGATACCTTCGGCAAGGACGAATGTGCGTTGGAACTTACGTGTAGCAATACCACGATACAGGTAAGCTCGGTTGTCGTCAGCCGCTTGCTGGCCTTTAACCACAAGCTGGCGATCCTCGACGGTTATATCAAGCTGATCCTCGGTAAACCCGGCAACTGCCAGTGTGATCCGCAGAACCTCAGGCCCGTCTTCTGACTTGGGCAGGCGCTCAATGTTGTAAGGTGGATAGCCATCACCGCCGGCTTTGCCGACACGCTCCACCAAGCGCTCAATTTCCTCAAAACCCAGCAAGAGCGGGCTCGATAACATAGACATTCGCGACATTGCCAATTTGTCCTTCAAAAAGCGACGAACGGGCCAGATGATCCGGTCTTTCATAGTCAGTCGGTCAGCCTCATCCGAGCGCTGCCGACCACACCATCAGTATATGGTGCAGCGCAGTAATTCTTCAAGCAAGGAGTGGGGGCACAACGGCGCGCTTTCATTTGCCCGGCAATGCGATCAAATCCGATCCCAAAGCTTCATCAGCCTGCGACATATGAAACCCAGATACCGCGCCCCGGCTTCCCATTGCGTCACAATTTGATGAACTTGCTCGCGGATAAGCACCGCCGTGACACCTGTCACTCGCGCAAAAAAACGGGAACCAAGTCTATGTACCGAGTCCGGCTTTCGACTGTCAGCACCGCCATTGCGTTCGCGCTTCTGACCGTTTTACCATCCATCGCTGCGGCCCAGGACGCCAAAGTCGCGCCGATCAAGCTGACACCAGAGGAAGTCGCTGAACGCGAAGGCAGAAAAGCCTGCAAAGTGAAGATCTGCGGCGCCTTTCGTGCACAAAAAGCCGGCGACGAGATCAACTGCGATATCACCAAGTCCTGGCGCAAAACACAGCTCGACAAAATCATGAAAAAGGCTCGCGCCTCATGGCCGTGGGGACAGGTCGTGTGCAAGGCCAATATCAAGCTGAACCGAGATGACCTCATCAAGGCGACGACCGAGGAAAAATTTGAACTCACCCTCACGTCCCACACTATTGGTTGCACTGTTAAGCGCGAGAAAGAGCCCGCAAACATCAAATTCAGTATCGCGCCCAAAGTTCAGTTTGAGAAAGGCCTTGCCAAAAGTGCTGCTTTAAACTGGGGCAAGATCGAAGCACCAACGCTGGTCAAAGGTGCCATGTGGACGGCAACTGCCACCGACAACACCTTCAACGTCCTAGAGTCAACGCTCGTTGAAGACATCAACGATTTCATCTCCAAGCGCTGCGATGAAGTCAAAGCCGACTGGCAGAAGTGAGTTTGTCGTTGGTTGCGTGCTATTACCCGAGGCCGGCTCACGCGCCCAGCTTCGGGCATGCACCATATTGCGACGCCATTGAATGCGACGCGCTAGCGACTTAGCCTTCAAGCTGTTCCCGCTTGATCTCAAGCTCAAGCCATTGCTCTTCAGCGGCTTCCAACTCAGCCTGCACCGCCGACAAGCGTTCGGTCACCTTCGAGAAGCGATCAGGATTGCTGGTGAAGAGAGCCGCATCGGCGAGTTCTGCCTCAAGCTTGGCGGCCTCGTTAGTAAGCTCACTCATCCGGTCCGGTAGGGACTCAAGCGCATGCTTATCCTTGAAGGATAGCTTGTTCTGTTTGCGAGGTGACGCCGCCGCTGTAGA
Organism: Hyphomicrobiaceae bacterium; assembly: GCA_965247245.1. Taxonomy (GTDB): domain Bacteria; phylum Pseudomonadota; class Alphaproteobacteria; order Rhizobiales; family Hyphomicrobiaceae; genus Tectiglobus. The sequence goes on from CBDFGV010000003.1 coordinate 2,652,555, forward strand.
CGAAGTCTTGTCGGTTTCACCCGCCGCGGCCTGCCCTGATGTCTTGCTTTCCGCCGCGGTAATCCCCCGCCCCCTTTGCGCAAGCATATCTGAATAGCCACCGGCATATTCGGTCCACCGGCCCTGCCCTTCTGCCATGATGACGCTAGTGACCGTACGATCGAGAAAGTCGCGATCGTGACTGACGAGCAGGACCGTACCGGCATACTCGCTGATCAATTCCTGCAGCAGGTCAAGTGTCTCGATGTCGAGATCGTTTGTTGGTTCGTCAAGCACCAGAAGGTTTGACGGCTTTGCCAGAGCACGGGCCAGCAATACGCGTGCGCGCTCTCCCCCTGATAGCACTTTAAGCGGGCTTCTGATCTGCTCCGGCAGAAACAGAAAATCCTTCATGTATGAAGCAACGTGGCGGGGATGACCGTTAATCGTCAGCGTATCGCCGCGACCACCGGTCAGCGCATCAGTTAGTGTTTCTTCCGGATCGAGCTGCTCACGGCTCTGATCCAACGTGACAATCTCAAGATTGCTCCCGAGACGCACTTGTCCGCTATCGGCTTGCATCTCCCCCATGAGCAGCTTCAGCAGTGTCGTCTTGCCAGCCCCATTCGGCCCGATCAGCCCGATGCGATCGCCGCGGCCAACTCGGAGATCGAAAGCATCGACGACAACATTTCCGTCGAAAGCTTTAGCAATACCGGTTGCTTCCAGCACGAGCTTGCCGGACATCTGCGCCTCGGAAGCCGCCATAGCAACCTTGCCGGTCTGCCGGATGGCTTCTTTGCGCTCCTGCCGCATTCGGGCAAGTTCGCCGACACGCCGTACGTTGCGCTTTCGTCTTGCGGTCACGCCGCCATGCATCCAGCGTTCTTCACGGACAATCTGGCGGTCGAGCTTGTGTCGATCGAGCTCTTCCTGCTCCAAAACCTCATCGCGCCAAGCTTCGAAGTGTTTGAAGCCTTTATTGAGGACACGTGTCTTGCCACGATCAATCCAGACGGTTGAACGCGTCAGAGCTTCGAGGAAGCGCCGGTCATGGCTGATCAGAATGATTGCTGCTGAAAGGCCCGCAAGTTCACCCTCGAGCCATTCAATAGCCGGCAGATCCAGGTGGTTGGTTGGCTCATCGAGCAAGACAAGATCAGGATCACGAGCAAGCACCCTTGCAAGCGCCGCGCGTCTTGCCTCTCCGCCGGAGAGATGTGGCGGATCTTCTTCGCCAGTCAGCCCCAACTGCTCAACCAGCAATCGTGCTCGATACGGATCTTCTGACGGATCGAATACGCTCTCGACGTAGTCGAGCACCGTTGCAAAACCCGTTAGATCAGGCTCTTGCGGCAGATACTCGACGACAATTCCCGGCTGCAGGAACCGCTCACCACTATCCGGTGCAACAAGTCCAGCAGCAATCTTCAGAAGCGTGGACTTGCCGGAACCATTCCGCCCGACCAAGCCGATGCGATCTCCCGCGCCAACCTGCAGATCAGCGCCGGTCATCAGCGGTGTCCCGCCAAAGGTCAGCTGAATATTCTGCAAATTGAGAAGGGGCGGAGCCATCACACCTGCTTTTGACTACCCAGGGAAAATTGGAAGCATTCCTACAGCACACCACGGCCTGGAGCACCAAGGTGGCATAGTCGCCCGCCATACGACTGCCGCCGCGCCAACGGCGCCATCGGCTCAATAACAGAACAAATACGGTCAATCTATCAGCACGGCCGTCACAACGATCTCGATGAGATCGTTGCCGGCAAGATCGACGCCGACACATGCCCGCTGTGGCCAGTTTTCCTGCGGACCAATCCAGTCACACCAGACTTCATCCATAGCAGCCTTGTCCGCCATGTTGCTCAGGTAGACAGTTGCCTGCAACAATCCTGTTTTGCCACTCCCAGCCTCAGTTAGTGCCTGATCAAGCTCGCTCAGAGCACGTTGCGTCTGCTCTGTGATCCCAATTGAACTGCTGGTATCGGTCGCAACGGCGTACACAAGCCCATTGTGCACGACTGCCCCGCAACGCCCTTTTCTGGTCCCTGGAAATCGTTTGATCATTGCTGGCATCCCCATCTCACTCTTGAAACTGCGGGACACGTCATGCGCATGTCCACCCAAAGACGCAAAAAACACTGTTTACAACAGCAAACAATACACCAGAATGGCGGCCAGTACCTTTTTCCAACCTCCCGCTCGTTCAGCGCGCAACTTGAAGAACTCGCCAATGGCATACGTCATTGATCCAATGCAGCCACCAGACTGGCGGTCCGTGCGCAAGATTTATGCGGAAGGCCTCGCAACTGGTTTTGCAGCGTTCATGAAGACGCCACCGATCTGGCGCGACTGGAACGCGGGGCATTTATCAATTGGCCGGTTCGTGGCGCGCAAAAGCTGCACAGATGGACCAATTGTTGGATGGGCTGCATTGTCTCCTGTGCCCGACACATGAGGTGCCGCTGGCGTCGCTGAGGTCAGCGTCTACGTCAGTGCAGAACATCGAGGCAAAGGCATCGGCTCGCAATTGTTGTCTCATCTGATCGAGGCGGCCGAGCAAGATGGCTACTGGACAATCCAGGCACAGATTTTGGCAGGAAACTTGGGAAGCCGTAGGCTACACCTCGGCGCTGGATTTCGCGAAGTTGGCTATCGCGAACGCCTAGGACATATCGGCGATGACTGGCACGACGTTATTCTGTTCGAGTATCGCAGTCCAAAAACTGGAGGCCCGGGCTTGCCGACAAAGACTTGCAGTTAAATCGCAACACCGTTTCACGCCGACGAGAACATAGGCGTGCCCAACAAATTAGTAACGTTTGGGATCTGCTCAAGGGCCCAACGTAGTTGCTGGCGTTCGTGCTTCGAAAGCTCACCGATACGTACGGCATTGTTGAGCCGCAAGCCGCGATCCAGATCGCGTAGCTGCTGACCCAACACCTGCCGAAGCAGAATACGATGGGCTGAGACCAGCGCATCGATTGTATCACCTTGCTCCGGGATATGCTGCTTGGCACCCACCAGACGATCGAGCGTCGAGCGTGCGCTGTAGCCGTAGCGCAAAGCCAGAACACGCGCTGTCGCAACGATCGGGAACAAACCTGTTTTCTTGAGATCAAGACGACCGTCGCTCACCCGAAAGCGACCAAACAAACCAAATGGACTTTCAAATCGGGCCGCATTGCTTGCTAACGCACGTTGAAAATTCCTGGCATCACCGGCAACGTCCATTGCGTCACGGTGCACCTTGTCGCCCAAATCAAATTCACCACAAACCGGGCGACTATCGAAAAAAATATCAGCGTTTAGAATATCCTTGCCGTCAGCACGCACGATCCACCGCTGGACTGCTTCGGACCACTGCACCACGCCTTTGCGCCAAGCAGCATTCTTGGCCATGACCCCGCCCGAACAATACGGCACGCCAACGCTGTTTAATATATCGGCAATGCGCGAACCGAAACGCTCAAACCACTGATCGGTCGCATCACCCGGCTCACCGGCCTCGTAGACGATTGCATTGTCCTGATCCATGGCCAATAGGCTTTCACCGCGTCCACCCGACCCAAGAACAAGTAGTGCATAGGCACAAGGGGCCCCGCCAGCCCCCGACGAGACAAGCTCCTGCTCCGCAATTTCGGCTGCCTTGCGCGTCAGTTCACGAAGTTCACGCGAAATGATGGCAGCGATATCACGGGCATTCACATCCTCAGCAACCAGCGCTTCGGCGACGCGCGTCAGCTCCGGCCAGATCTCACCCAATTCGGTGACACTCCCCGCATGCGCAATGTTACCCCCCAGCGCAATAGCTTCGCTGGCACGCTGCTTGAGAAGATCTCGGGCGCTCAAAGCTCCCACAATTTGGCTGTTACTATCGTGTACGCCGAGGTGACGGATACCGCGCGTCGACATCTCAACGATCGCCCGGTACAGAAACTCATCCTGTCCGACAGAAACCAATGGTCGGACACCATATTGGCCCGCTGGCGCCATAAGTGCCGACTGTCCGTCCCGATCAATTCCGCGCAGAACGTCTCGTTCCGTTAGGATTCCAATGTCACTCGCATCAGTGTCGGCCGGCAGAAACACGGAGCTAATCTGTTGTTCCATCATGACCGTCAGCGCCTGGCCTAGCGTGTTTTCGGCATCAATGAATTGCGATGGCGTTCGCATGACATTACGCACCCGGTGCCGGTAAGGATAGCTATCAATGGAGGCATACTCTGCCGGTGCTCGTGTCGGAGCTTCACTCGTCGCCCACCCAGCACTCTCAAGTTGAGATGCTCGTGATGTTCGCTGAACAATACGCTCTGCCTGGGCTAGGGTAACGATGCCGCGCTCTGCCAGCCGTGGGACAAGGGCAAGATAGATCTCAGCCGTTGCCCTGGCATCGCCCAGTGCCGTGTGACGGCCTTCAATCTCAACGTTCAGCCACTCAGCCGCCACTTCCATCGAATGCTGAGGCAACTGCGGCGCAGCGAACATCAATAGGTCTTGAACATCAAGAAAGCGCGGCGCGCGCCAGGTGAGCCCTGCGCGCTTATGCTCTGCCTGCAGGACAGCGACATCAAAACCAATTGAGAAGCCAACAAGCAACGAAGTTCCAAACCAGTCGCTCAGTTCATTCATGGTGTTTGCGAAAATGGGCGCTTTGGCGACGTCAGCATCGGATATGCCGTGGATCTCCGTCGAAGTCGGCGGGATAGAGCGCTCCGGATTTACCAGCCTGTCAAAGATGTCGGTTGCAATCGCTTGATCGCCCTGAATGCGAACCGCACCGATTTGAACGATCCGGTCTTTGGTTGTATCGAGCCCTGTCGTTTCCGTATCAAACACAACCGTCGGGACAGATAGCAATGGCAAGCTGTTGCAACTGGCACCGATGGTCTCGAACGACATCACAGCATCCTCTTAGCGGGACGGATGGAGTGACATTTTAGTGCGGCTGGACAAAATGAGGTATTCGTCGAACTACGTATGAGTCCAGGACGGTCCGGCGCTTCACTGCCGTGGGCGGAATCTAATCCAAGCTTTGACCAAATCGATTGGGGACAATTGGCGGATCTCACCCACTCCAGCACCGGTAGCGGCAACATTCGGTCGCCAAATCAATGAATTTCGTATAGTCGATCTCCATCATAAACGACCGCTGAGGATCGCGGCGAATAGAGACGGAGTGAAAATGACGGCCTGGGACTCGAGACCGGCAGTTTGCGTTTTTTGCGGAGCCAGTGATGGCGCTGATCCAGCATTCATGAAGGCAGCAACCGAGGTCGGTCGCGCACTGGCTGAGGCCAAGCTGCGCCTCGTCTATGGCGGCGGCAGCATCGGGTTAATGGGTACGGTCGCTAGTTCTGCGATGAAACACGGTGGTCATGTCACCGGTGTCATGCCCAAGTTTCTGGAGAAGGTGGAGCGCCCTTCACTCGATATTACCGAGTCGATCCTGACGGACGATATGCATGAGCGAAAGATGGGCATGTGGGGTCGTGCTGACGGCTTTCTCGTCCTCCCCGGTGGCGTTGGCACGCTGGAAGAGCTCGTCGAACAGATTACCTGGGTGCAGTTGAAACAGCATAACAAGCCGATTGTGATGCTGAACACTCTTGGCTACTGGGATCCGCTCGAAAAGCTGTTTCAGCACATGCGTGGACACGGCTTCATACGCGGCGAATACGAAATTCACTATCACATGACGGACGATGTTTCGGACGCGATCGATTATTTGCAGTCACATTGGCCCGACGAACTGGCTGCGCAACAAAAGTGATGGCCAAGCCCGGTCTTAACAAGGCTATTGGGCGTTCACGAAATTCCGAGCCGCTCGAGCTGGAATAGCACGCAGCGCCGCCGGGATCGGAATTGGCGGCTTACCGCTGAGGACGCGCAGTTTATCCAGGGGCGTCGAGCGTCCTGCATAGAAGCGCTCAATCAGGTCTTGCGGCATACCGTAAAACCGCTGCATCACTTTGCGCTTGTCATTGCCCTCGGCACCGAGAAACAGCAGCCTGTTCAACAGGCGATAGAATTTCCTCTTCTGCCATTGTGCTTCGCTAAGCTTAGTCATGCGTTCCTTGAGCGCGTCAGTGCTCCCAGGAAAATCCCGCGCAAGATGCCCAGCAACCCGAACCGCATCCGGCAGTGAGTAGCCTGTTGTCGGGTGAAAGAAGCCTGCTCGAAGACCGCATGGTACCGCGTCGGCTGGGTCTGACTCGAATGCGCTTGCATCACCAGCGAGCACAATCGGCAAGCAGCCCTTCTCTTCGCGCCCAACCCTATCAATCTTCCAACCTTGTAGGTCGGCATAGGTTCTGATCTCACGTTCCGAAAGCGCTGCATCAAGATCCATGGATGGCGAATAGTAGGTGTCCTCGATCAGCAAGCTGGTCGGCGTGTAGGGCAGACAGTAGATGAAGCGATAGCCGTCGGTCTGTTCGACAGTTGCATCCATGATGATCGGATTTGACAACCCATGGGGACCCTGCAGTTCAACCTCAAGACCGAAGAACTTTTGATAGGCAAGTGCTAGGCCTCGCCCGGTATCCTGCTGCCATCCGCGTCCATCGATAACACAAGGCGATGCCAGCGTTTGCCCGCCTTCCAGAATAACGGAACCCTTCGTGACCTCGGCGATCGGAGCGTTGAGAAGCACAGATTTTTCACCGAGTTCCCGTCGGACATGGCGGTCAAAATCCCCCGAAACGATTGTGAAGTAGGGCGTATCGAGCGTCCGTTTCAGAGCTGGAAACCGGACATCCTGCGCTGTCCAACGACCTCGAACCATCGGCTCCAGTATCGCCAGATCATCCTTGCCGACATCGGTCCCGTGAAAAGACCATGTATGATCGCCACCCAAACGCTCCTCGCGTTCGACCAGCAGTATGCGCAACTCGGGTTGTACTTTCCGTAGCTTTAGCGCCATCAGGCATGTCGACAGACCGCCTCCTGCGAGTATGACATCAAAGTCTGCCACGAAACGTCCTATCCTTCTGTCAGGGCGACTATCTGAATACGCACCACTTGGGCGAAGAGATCAAGCCAAAGCAACGTGATAGCCGGCGACTGGTAACCAGGATCACAACCTGATCAGCCGACAACCTCTTACGGCCAACGTAACCGGGCATTTGCATCTCTAAGTATTCCCACTAAGTAGAAGCCGGGCGCTTGTTTGGGCTAACAAACAAGTAACCGTCACCCGTACGCCATCGAAAGCATCCGAATGACACAGGATTTAGAAGATCAGAAGGCCCGGGCCGCGGCTTGGTTTCGATCGCTGCGTGACGACATTGTTGCCGCCTTTGAATCGCTGGAAGACGCGCAGACGCAGGGACCGGCCGCCGAATTGCCCGGTGGTCGGTTTGAGGTCACAGAAACCAGGCGCGCCTCCGACGACGGTTCTGACGCCGGCGGTGGATTGATGTCAGTGATGCGCGGCGGTCGCGTATTTGAGAAGGTCGGCGTCAACGTCTCCACCGTCTTCGGAGTTCTCGGCGAACGGGCACAACTGGCCATGGCTTCGCGCAAGGGCATCCCCGGCATGAAGGATGATCCACGCTTCTGGGCCTCAGGAATCAGCCTCGTCGCCCACATGCAGAACCCGCATGTCCCGGCTGTGCACATGAATACGAGAATGTTCTGGACACCCCATGCCTGGTGGTTTGGCGGCGGCTCCGACTTGAACCCCTGTATCGAGTACGAAGAAGACACCGCACACTTCCACAACCAACAGCAGGTGCACCTCGCCCCCCACGGCGAAGATCTTTATCCGCGCCTTAAAGCCTGGGCGGATGAGTACTTCTACATTCCGCATCGCCATCGCGCGCGCGGTGTCGGCGGTATTTTCATGGATGACCAATGCTCGGGCGACTGGGAAGCTGACTTCGCTTTAACCCAGGATATCGGCCGCGCATTTCTGCCAGCCTACACTCCTCTTGTCGAGAAACGACGCAATACGCCTTGGAGCGAGGACGACAAGAACACGCAGCTCGTCCACCGCGGCCTCTATGCGGAGTACAATTTGGTTTACGACCGTGGCACCAAGTTCGGTCTCGAGACGGGCCATGATGCCAACGCCGTTCTGATGAGTCTGCCGCCACTGGCCAAATGGGTTTGAGAGCGCCCGGTTGCTTTCGCTCGGGCCTAGGCGCTCCCTGCGCGGACTGTATCAATCATCAACTGCACATTGTCTGGATCTGCATCCGGCGTAATGCCGTGGCCCAAGTTAAAGATATGCGGTCCGTGCGAAAACGCTTCGACAATCCGCCGTGTCTCCCTAACGAGGTCGTCGCCTCCAGTCACCATATGGCTCGAGGCGAGGTTCCCTTGGACGCAACCAGCTTTTTGCACATGTTCGGCAGCCCACTCCGGTGAGACAGAGTTGTCCAGGGCCACGCAGTCCGCACCAGTCGCTTCTGCAAACCCAACATAAGCCTCGCGCGCTTCACGCGGAAACGCGATGACAGGCGTCTCGGGATACCGCGCCTTCAGCGCCGCTATGATCTCTGTTGTCGGTTGAAGCGCATACCGAGCGAAATCATCGCCTTGCAATGAGCCCGCCCAGCTATCGAACAGTTTGACAACTTCGGCCCCGGCTTCGATCTGCCGTGACAGATACTCTATCGTCGCGGCCGTAATCCGCGCCATCAGTTGATCAAACAACTCCCGGTTCTCAGCCTTAAGGGCATGCGCCGGGCCCTGATCCGGTGTGCCGCGACCAGCAATCATGTAGGTCGCAACAGTCCACGGTGCGCCGGCAAAACCAATCAGAGTTGTTTCAGACGGCAATTCTTGCCTCAATATACGGATTGTCTGATACACCGGTGCCAGATGATCGTGGATCTCGTCCGCCGGCTTCAAAGCGTGAAAGTCCGCCTCTTGCGCAATGGTCGACAGCCGTGGCCCCTCACCGGTCACGAACCAAAGGTCAGCCCCGAGCGCATCCGGGATGAGGAGAATATCGGCAAACAGGATCGCGGCGTCAAAACCATACCTGCGTATCGGCTGAAGCGTGACCTCGGCCGCCAGTTCGGGCGTGTAGCAAAGCGTCAGAAAGTCTCCCGCTTTCGCACGGGTCGCACGATACTCGGGCAAATATCGCCCGGCCTGTCGCATCATCCAGATGGGCGGTGTGGCAAGCGCCTCACCGGCGAGCGCGCGCATGATCGTCTTCATCGTCAAAGATGTGTCTCCAAGCCTCGGTTGGAATAAGCGGACTATCAAAATATCATTGCAACTCACATAGTCATAGCGAAGCGGCGTCGCTATAGGTAGGACATGATAGGTTAGACATGCCCCGCGATCTTCCAACACCATCCCAACCATTCCGCATAGGAACGCGCGGCTCGCCGCTCGCGCTGGCACAGGCCTATGAAGCGCGAGACCGGCTTGCAGCAGCCCACGGTCTCGTGGAAGACGCGTTCGAGATCGTCGTGATCAAGACGACTGGCGACCGCGTTCAGGACCGTCCCCTGAAAGAAATCGGTGGTAAGGGCCTTTTCACGCGTGAGATCGAAGAAGATTTACTATCCGGTCGGTTGGATATCGCCGTTCACTCAATGAAAGATATGCCGGTTGAACAGCCCTCCGGATTGGTACTTGATACCTACCTGCCGCGCGAGGATGTCCGTGATGCCTTGATCTCACCAACAGCCCAAGCGATCGCTGATTTACCACAAGGGACAACGGTCGGAACGTCTAGCCTCCGCCGCAAATCCCAAGTGCTCAATCAACGGTCGGATCTCGAGGTTGTCGAGTTCCGCGGCAATGTTCAGACGCGGATGCGGAAGCTATCGGAGGGCATCGCCACCTGCACGTTCCTGGCTATGGCCGGCCTCAATCGCCTCAATATGGAAAATGTTCCCGCGACCCCAATCGCACCGGAACAGATGCTTCCAGCCATCGCACAGGGCGCCATCGGCATCGAGAGGCGCCAGGACGACATCCGCGCCGCTGCCTTGCTGGAGGCGATACACGACGAACCAACGGGGCAGCAATTGCGGGCTGAGCGTGCCTTTCTGGCAGCACTAGATGGCTCGTGCGAGACCCCGATAGCGGGTCTCGCCACCCTGACAGGCTCCGAGGTAAAACTGCGCGGTGAAATCTTGCGCATCGATGGCTCCGAGTCTCTCACCGCAGAAGCGAACTCGGACATTGAAGATGCGCCGGAGATGGGTCGCCAATTGGCAAAAGAGCTATTGGCACAGGCAGGACCCGGCTTCTTCAGCTGGCGTCAGAATTAGCCATTGGCATGCCGCCGTCCAGCTATGTTTCGCGATGTCCATAAGCAGACAAGGTTAAACGTCTGGGTAAGCAATTTCAGTTAACACGGTAACGAAGCAGAGGTGTCTTTGATCGACGAACACGACAATTGAAGATAGGATACACGTCTCGTTGTATAGGTCGATCGTGTCGTAGAGCGTTAGTAAGTTGCAAGCGGGGCAGCGTATGGCATTCAAACAGCTGTTTTCGAGCGTTGTTGGAAGACAATACGGATCGGATGTCAGTGTGCGGGCACCAAGTCGCGCGGCTGAGATTGCCGCCGAACATTGCAGTCTCAATATTCGAACCAACGAAGCACTTGATCTTTTCGCGGCCCATGTCGATCAGCCACCGAAAAAGGGTTCGCCGGAAGATTGGCGGGAATGGTTGCGCGATGTGGAAGCCTTCGGTGCCACTGCAAAGAACCTGGCAACCCGCCTGGGTTCCTATGACAACAACGACGACATTGTAACGGCTCGCATCGTCGACATTGAAGCAGGACTATTCCAGGCACGCGTTCTTGCTGCCCGTGCACAAGACTAGCTAGATACTATGAATTGCATTTTGCCAGCTTGGCGCGTCTGCGTTGCATAACCAGTCCGATGTCACCGCAATCATGCTTGCCCAAACTCTAGATTGCGCACGCAGCTTTCATCGGACTTAGCTCAACAGTTCCGGGCAGGCGCCGCGATACTCCTAGTCTGTTCGTAGATGCTCGCACGCCATCAGAGTCAGCTGTTTCACCAGACATGAACTTGGACCTCATCGGCTGCAACTAAGCTGCCGGCGTTATTGGCTGTCCCCTTCACCCTGTCACACACGCGGCGATTGCCGACTTGAAACTCCAGGCATCGGTCCGTTTAGCGCGTCAAACGCACGCGGCGCACTGAGACAGATGGACAGCAAGTTGAGACGCAGAGCCATGGAACGCTGTCTTCCCCAAAGCTACCCATGTAGGTGTCGGAAACAGCAGTTGGGGGGTCCAATGCGATTTGCAAACTTGCCTCACTCATCCAGCCAATACGCGGCACGACAGCATTGCTGGCGTTGGCGCGCGACTGGGCAACAATTGCGTCTAAGCAACTGTCAGTTTTGCTGCCGCGTCTGAGTTAATGACCTGACAGAACAGCGATCAGCCAATCGACCGTTTTCTTCGATTTGTGCCCTGAACTCCAGGGGCTGAAGGCAACAACAACCGTCATATAGTTTACAATCCATCCGAGGACTGCCGGTAATGCATCCTTCCTGGTTTCCCAACTCAAAAATTCACAAATCTTTGGATTTTGTGTTCGACTCCGTTCAGAATGACTTTGATGAACAGGCCGCTCTGTTCTCCGGAATCGATCAAACTTACACGCAACTGACTGGAGGCAAGTTCGAAGGCCGGCTATTCTCAGCTGACCTTGGGCCGGTTGCGATTTACATCGAGTATTGCAATCAGGCGATCGAGAAAGAGATCAGCACATCCCCGAACGAATTCTCGTTCTCTCTGGCACTCGAAGGCCAGTCGCCATCTTCGACTTACGGTGTGATGGAATCGACAGACTTGGTGTACGTGCTCCCGCCTTCTGGCCGCGCCGTTACCATTTCACCGCCCAATGGCATCGTCATGGTTATTACCGCTGATTGTGACGCCTTGCTGGAAAGTGGCTTGCTGCTCAAAGACGTCGCTCAACGCTTAGCCGAGCTGGACAAGCAGGGAGAGTTCCTCAAATCACCGCGTTTGGCTGAGCGTTTGAGATCCGATGCCTTCTCTGCACTTGAGGCAGCACCGCAGGCAAAATCACCTGAGATGCGTGCGAAAGTGGCAGAGCTGATGATCTTTGCGCTCGCCACGGCCTTTACCGTCGAATGGCTCAAGCTCGATGACTTGATGACCTTTCAACGCACAGCAGCGTACGAGCGCTACCTGCAAACGCGCAGCCTGTTGCGCGGCGGTCCACGAGCCATGGACAAGAGCACGGGCGAGCACGCAGAGTCGCTTGGTTCAAAACGATCTATCGAACTGGCCTTCTCAAAACTGGTGTCAATGGGGCCTTTAAAGTACTCGCGCGTCGCCCGTCTTCATAACGCGCGGCGGAAGCTGATGGACAAGCAGCGCCTCACCAAGAACATCGGAGACATCGCAGCTGAAGAGGGTTTCTGGGACTGGAGCAAATTCTCTACTTACTACCAAAAACAGTTCGGTGAACTCCCGTCTGATACGCGTGGCCGGATAGCGTCGGGACGATCACGAACCTTGCGCAAGGCTCAAAACAGTGTGGCCCTTAGTGAACGACTCCCAAGTCTCGCGACGGGGTAAGAACGCATTCCGCGATACCAGCGTAGCTCTAAGGGCCAAGAGGAATCTGCGCGCAGCGCGCATCTGAAATCAGTGCCTAGCGGTCCTGATGGCTGAGGATATCGCTGAGGATATTAAAGACCTGCACGGCCAGGGGTCAGTGGCATCAATGGGCGGCAAAATCAAGGAAACGACATCTACGGCTTGATAGGCTCGGCCGCGAGGGCCAGATGCAGTTCCTGTCCTGTGTACGGATGGGCCGCAATCGCTTCATCGTCCAGCTCGATGCCGAGGCCGGGCGCGGTTGGCGCAATGACATAACCGTCTTCCCAGCAGATCTCCGACTTCAAAAATTTCATGAACGGGCCGTCAAATCGCCCAATCGATTCAAGGATCAGGAAGTTCGGACTACAGACGGCAACCTGAATATTTGCCGCGGCAACAACAGGACCACAGTATAGGTGCGGTGCAATTTGCGCTTGGCGCGTCTCAGCCATGGCCGCGATCTTCTTTGCTTCGAGAATGCCGCCAACGCGGCCCAGGTTCATTTGCAGAATTGATGCCGCGCCAGCCTCCAAAACACGCGCGAATTCATGCTTGGTACATAGCCGTTCCCCAGTTGCAACCGGGATCGACGTGAAGCGCGCCACTTCCGCCATGTCCGCCGGGTTTTCTGGCGGGATCGGCTCTTCAAACCAAAGTGGATCATACGGCTCCAGTTTTCGCGCCATACGTTTGGCACCGGACACAGTGAACTGCCCGTGCGTGCCGAACAGCAAATCGGCCTGGTCACCAACGGCCTCGCGAATGCGCTGACAGAAAGCTTCAGAGAGATTCAAGTCGGCGAGTCTTGGTTGGTGCCCATCGTAGATTGTGTAAGGACCTGCAGGGTCGAATTTTACGGCGGTGAAGCCCAGATCAACGGCACGCACGGCCGCCTCGGCGGCCAGATCGGCATCGTTGTAGACATTGGGTGTCTCAGGATCTGGATAGACATCTCCTTCAGCAGGATAGAGATATGTGTAACTGCGAAGCCGCTCGTGAACCATGCCGCCAAGCAGCTGATAAACGGGCTGATCAGCGGCTTTCCCGATAATGTCCCAGCAGGCCATTTCAAGTCCGCTGAGCACTCCCATAACGCTGACGTCCGGCCGCATGGTATAGCCGGCGCCATAGGATTGACGCCATAGACGCTCGATGTGATGCGGGTCTTGATCGATAAATTGACGCTCGAACATTTCCCGGGCCATCGCGGCACAAAGATCCGGACCGAACGTGGCATTATAGATTTCGCCAACCCCGGTAAGGCCACAGGCCGTGGTCAACCGGACAAAGATAAAGTAGCGACCGCCATGGCGTGGCGGCGGATTGGCAACTACAAATGTTTCAATCTTCTCAAGCTTCATTTGGCACCTACTGCGGCAGGAGTTTTTGCCGGGTGATCACCCGCAGCCAACGTGCTCCGGGAGTGACCTTCGACCGGCGTCGAACTGATCTCTGGCACAACATCCAGACTGGCATTGCGCGCAAGGATCATATCAGCAGCCCGTGCCGCCAACATCATAACTGCAGCATTGGTGTTACCCGACGTTACATTTGGAAATGCTGAGGCATCGATCACCCGTAATCCATGGACGCCATGCACTCGCAGCTGCCAGTCAACAACAGACGTCTTGGCGTCAGCCCCCATACGGCAGGTGCAGCTCGCATGATAGACCGACGTGGCCCGTGCCCTGAAATCCTCGAGCCACTCGCTGTCCGACTTGGGCAGAGTTTCAGGCAATGTCCTGGACCGCGTAACGGCCCGAATGGAAGGTGTCGCGGCCAGTCGCCCCAACAACCGGCCGGCCTCAACGGCCTGCTCACAATCATAGGCGGTTGACAACGAGTTCGGCCGAATGGCCGGGGCAAACTCCGGGTCACTTGAGACGATTGCGACCTCGCCACGGCTTGTCGGACGGCACGGTTGGGCTGCGAGTGAGAAACCAGCCACTGGATCAATCGAGGGGCCATTGGCACCCACACGATAGGACATCGGATTGCAATAAACCTGGATCGCATCTGTCGAGTCTTTGGAATGGCGAACAAATCCGCCGACCTGATTGACCGGGACACTTAACGGCCCGCGTCGCAGCAGGACATATGCAAGACCTGCAAGAAACTTTCCTGGCCAATTGCCCAATCGGTTATTCAACGTTGGCTCGGTCGCACGAAAGTTATGCGCGATACAAAGGTGATCCTGCAGTCCTTGTCCGACCTCTTCGAGTGCATGGCGGACCTCAATACCAAGCTGCTGTAACAAAGTGGCCGGCCCAATCCCGGACAACTGAAGCAGTTGTGGTGAGTTCACCGCCCCAGCGCTCAACAGTACTTCACGTCCACAATTGACGATGTGCGTCGTCCCCTGCGCACAGTATTCGACGCCGATCGCTCTGTTGCCTTGAAAAACGATCCGCCTGACTAGTGCGTTCGTGATCACGCACAGATTGTCTCTTTTTAAGGCGGGACCCAGAAACGCATCTGCCGCAGACCATCGCCGGCCGTACTTCATCGTGCTGCGCAGTTTGGCAATACCCTCATGGACGCTGCCATTCAGATGCGAAGGCACGTACCAGCCCATATCTTGCGCCGCTCGCAGAAAGTGATCCGAGAATGGATGCATGCGATCACTACAATCGGCAACTTGCACAGGGCCATGGCCGGTCGTGCGGGACGTTCCAGCACTAGCCGGACCGACATGTGTTTCCATCGCTTCAAACGCAGCGCGCACTGTCTGCCAGTTCCAACCCTTGGCGCCAGCTTGTTCCCAATCATTGAAGTCTTGCGGTAGCCCCCGAAGGTAGGTCATTGCATTGATGGAGCTGGAACCGCCTAGAACGCGCCCGCGAGGCCAGAAAATTCGACGACCATTGAGGCCGCAATCTGCCGATGCGGTGTAGCACCAGTTCACTACCGGGTCGGAGTACGTCTTCGCGTAGCCCAGTGGCACCTTGATCCAGAACCGCTCGTCGCTTCCGCCGGCCTCGATCAGCAAGACCTTGAGTCGGCCTGACGCCGTTAACCTCTCGGCCAGCACGCACCCCGCTGAACCGGCGCCGACAATGATGTAATCGTAAGCTTCCATTCCGGCCCGCCTCTCGCCAGCAGCTTCACGTGCAGGAGCGCATGACACTTGGCCTGACTCTCTTCAAACGATATCTTTGCGGCCTTAGACATCAATTTCATTGAAGGTCAGGGTATGAAACATCTGCCTCATGCCAATTGGTTGCGCACATTCGAGGCAGCCGCCCGGCACAGCAGCTTCTCGGCGGCCGGTGATGAACTCGGCCTGACGCCGGCAGCAGTGAGCCAACAGATCCGGCTGCTCGAAGCTGAGCTAAACACAGTGCTGTTCGAACGGTTGCCCCGCGGTGTGCAGTTGACAGAGATGGGCCAAGCCTACGCACTGCCGATCCGCAACGGGTTCTCGGATATGGCTGTTGCAACGGATGGTCTGTTCCGGGCGACAAAACGGCAGCTGGTACGCGTGCGGGCTTCAATTTCGTGCGCCGCCCTCGTCATCGCGCCCCGACTTAATGACTTCCGGGAGCGCCATCCCGACATCGATGTGGAACTGGCAACATTTGTCTGGGCCGATCGATTTAGCACAGAACCAAGCGATATTGATGTCCGCTTTGGCGCCGGCGAATGGGACGACGGGGAAGTCACGCATCTGGGATACGAGTACGCCATCCCCGTTTGCCGTCCGGACTACGCAGGATCACTTGGAGCCAGTCTGGATTTTGCTGCGCTATCGCGTGGGCACATTGTTTCGATCCGCGGGTCAGAGACAGATTGGCCACGGCTTGCTGATCAGGTCGGCCAGCCGCTTCAGGCCCCGGCGCACATGACCTGGGTCGATTCATCCCTGCTTGCCCTCCAAGCCGTGATGGCCGGTGAAGGGACGACCATCGTGTTCGAGAGCTTTGCCGAACAGTATCTTCAGCAGGGCCTCCTCTGCGCGCCGTTAAAGGATCGCCTTGGCATCCGCCCTTCCCACTATTTGGTTCGCCACAAGGGCACCGAGGACCGCCTTGAAGTACAATCCGTCTGCTCTTGGATCAGATCGATCTACCTGCCTTGACGGTCAGGGCCGTTAGGTTGCCGATTGGCGACTCGTCGTGCGAGATGATCGGGCGAGCATTGCGGGGCCTTACCAGACCTAACTATGTTCTGCCGCTTAAACGAACTGGCCTGTGATGGAGAGAAACATGAAACTAATCGTGCTGCCTGGCGACGGCATCGGTCCGGAAATCGTCTCCTCCTCCGTCGAAGTCCTCGAGGCGGCCAGTCGACAGTTCGCACTCGATCTGACATTCGACCATGAAGAGGCCGGTTTTGTAAGCCTGGAGAAACATGGCACGACCCTGCGCGAAGACGTGCTCCAGAAAGCCAAGGACTACGACGGCATCATTCTGGGTACTCAGTCACACGCGGACTATCCACCGCCTGAGCAGGGTGGCCGCAACATCTCCGCCTCCTTCCGCGTTGGTCTCGATTTGTATGCCAATATTAGGCCCGCACTCACACGCCGGGCGGTTGCTTCAAACATGCGGGCAGGCCGAACGATGGACCTGGTCATCATGCGCGAGGCCACTGAAGGGTTTTATCCCGACCGCAACATGACTCGTGGTTGGGGAGAGGTCATGCCGAACCCTGACATGGCGTTGTCGACACGGAAAATCACACGTCACTGCAGTGAAAGGATCGCACGCCGCGCGTTCGAATGGGCCCAAACGCGGCGGAAAGCAGTGACGGCGATACACAAGTCGAACAGCTTCCACATGACCGACGGGCTGTTTTTGGAGTGCGTGGAGGCTGTCGCAAAAGAGTTCCCTGACGTTGCCTACAACGACATGCTGGTTGATGCGTCAACGGCCCACCTCGTCCGCAACCCTGAGCAGTTTGATGTGATCGTGGCGACAAATTTCTACGGTGACATTCTCTCTGATCTGGCCAGCGAGTTGAGCGGCGGCTTGGGACTGGCCGGCTCCTTCAATGCCAGCGATCAGCACTGCTGTGCCCAGGCGCAGCATGGCTCCGCACCTGACATCGCCGGACAAGGGATCGCCAATCCAACATCAATGCTGCTGTCGTGTACAATGCTCCTTAGCTGGATGGCCACGCGGCACGACAGGCCTCAGTTGGCCAAAGCGGCTCGCGCCATAGACCAGGCCGTAGAAACTGTTCTCGATGATCCCGCCCGTCACACGCGCGATCTCGGCGGTTCACTATGCACGGCTGAGTTCACTAGTGAGATCATTCAGGCTTTGGCCTCGCAATAACAAACACTCACTCTGTGCTCCAGCACTTGGCCTTCGTTGCTGATCAACCCAGGCGGTCTCGCATGCGCTTCTGCATCCGTTCCTGTGCCTCTAAGGAGCCATCGTGGAACGTGCCGAACAACTGATCCATCGGCGCGATCGTGCCACCGTAGTTGCATTCGAAGTACTTGTGGTGGAGGTAGTGAAAGTAGCTATTGCTCTCGACGCCAACGTCATCGGTCAGCAGGATTTTCTCATAGCCGGTATGGCTCATCGCTGCGTTGAACACGGCGAACTGTAGTTGATAGAGCGCGTTGAGTGGATGCAACGCGAGAACCCATTGCACACACACCGTAGAGAAGTAGATCGCCAACTCCACCGGGTGCATCGCAAGTCCGGAGAAAGGACCAACCTCAATATTGTAGTGATGGATCCGGTGGATCGACTTATAGAGCGGGCGCCAGTGCAGCATGCGGTGCGTGAAGTAGAAGTGCGTTGAGTGGATCACCGGCATGATAAGCAAAAGCACAACAAACCAGGCCCAGAACCCGATCGAACCGTCCGAGATTGGCAGCAAACCCAGAACGTTGTTGGCGAACAGCCAATAAGTTGCAGCCTCGTATGCCGTCACGATGGGTACGGCGTAGGCCAGCGTGCGGAATATGTTGTCACGCACCTGATCGCCGAAGAGGAAGCGTCGATTATTCGTCGCAAATGGCTTGTTTGAGAACTGAAGCTTATCGCCCTGTTGATGGCAATTGTAGAGGTAGACATGGAGACCACCAAAGTAAGCGACAGTCAGCGCAAGATTTCGGACAAGCAGCAGTCCAATCCACCACAGCTCGAGCGATTTCATTTGCTCCAGGGGAGGTGTGAGAAGGGTCCAGGTGACGAATGAAATGACGAACACGAGCGCGTTTAGCGGCCATAGGTAACCTGGAAACCCGACGAACCACTTTGCAATTGTGAGCGGGCGCGGTGGCCAGGCGTAGATCGGTGGCAGCTTGATGTTTTCGGCCGGACGCCAATCCCCCTTTGCGTCACGATCGCTCTCGCTCTGCACTACCATTGGGCGCCCCTTCAGCCGACGCTATCACTGAAAACCACTATTGCTCCTGACGTGCATTTCAGCAAGTTGCCAAGAACCAACAGATCGGACAATCACTGCCGGAGCTGCTCAACATTGCGGGAGCCGTTTTGAAATCCGCGCGACTTTGGCAGTCCACTGGGAAATCCACCCGACAGGGATTGCTAAATGGAGATGCTGATGTGTTTAGGATGGTGCTTGGTGGAGCCGAGGGGAATCGAACCCCTGACCTCTACAATGCCATTGTAGCGCTCTCCCAACTGAGCTACGGCCCCATTATGCACGTGTTTGGGTCTCACGTGCGGTAGGCCGACCTGATTAGGCCGACCGCGGAAATTCTGCAATAGAAAAATTCGCCGTTCGGGAATGGGTCAAAGCTGCACTGACCCGTCCCAACCGCGTCAAACCGAAATCAGGTGTCGTCGTCGTCACCGCCAACCGGACCAATGATACCGGTTACGTCGCCGCCTTCGTCATCATCAGTCTCCAGGAATGTATTATCGTCGTCATCATTGTCGACGGTTTCACCTTCGAGCTCCGCATCGGCATCTTCAAGGCTGACGAGCGCATCATCATCGGTGACTTCATCCCCATCACCTGCATCAGCTTGATCGGCAGCGGCCGCCATAGGCGCTGCTGCCGCGGCTACTGGCTCCGGTGCCGCTTCCGGCTCTTCCTCAACAACTACCGGCGCCAGTTCAAATACGGTCTGGCAGATCGGGCAGACAATCGGGTCCCGATTGAGATCGTAAAACCTTGCTAGGCAATCTGGATTTTGACAGGTGCGCTTTGTGCCACGCGCTTCTTTGGTCGCCATTGCGATCCTCTTGGTCGTCTGGATTGGAGTAGCCCTCTGGCAGGGACCGAACGCCGGTGTTTATAGTAATTCACACCATTTTCAAGCGTCCGCATCCTATTGGAGGCGCGGCTCTATGCCATCTCCTTCGTGCTTCAAGCTTGGCACATACCAGTCTCAGGATTCCTGAACAACCTAATTCGAAAGATCTGGAACGGTGCTACAGCCGCACGCACTTCGCGCTCACCCAAGCCGGAACCTAAAAGGACAGGTGCGAGTCCCCGGTGACAAATCGATTTCGCACCGCTCGTTGATGTTTGGAGCGCTCGCCACCGGAACAACCCGCATTACCGGCCTGCTCGAAGGCGAAGACGTTATCAACACAGCAAGAATTGTATCCCAGCTAGGTGCCAAGGCGACCAAAACTGGTGAGACCTGGGAGGTCCAAGGCCGCGGTGTCGGCAGCTTGCAGCAGCCGGATGAGGATCTCGACTTTGGCAACTCGGGCACGGGCGCCCGCCTCATGTTCGGCGTGATTGCCGGCAACGACCTGACTGCCAGCTTTGTTGGCGATGCATCTCTCAGCCGCCGACCGATGGCACGGGTACTCGATCCGCTTCAGAAAATGGGCCTGCGCGTAGATGACGGTCGGACCACGCTGCCGCTGACGGTGCATGGCAATCCTGATGTCATTCCGATGGAGTATGAGTTGCCGGTGCCTTCGGCACAGGTCAAATCAGCCGTATTGATTGCCGGCCTGCATGCCCGTGGCCGAACGACGGTGATCGAAAAGGAAGCCACCCGCGACCATACCGAGCGGATGCTGCGCTACCTCGGAGCAGATATCAGCGTCGAAGATAGCGGCAGTACAAGAGCTATTCATGTTGCCGGAGATGCGGAGCTCAGCGGCCGCGACATCGCCGTGCCGGGCGATCCGAGTTCGGCCGCGTTTCTTGCAGCCGCGGCGGCAATCGTCCCCGGTTCCGACATCACAATCGAGAACGTACTTATAAATCCCACGCGCACCGGCTTCTACACAACGCTCAGCGAAATGGGCGCAGATATCGAGTTCCTCAATGAGCGTGACGCTGGCGGTGAAACTGTCGCTGACATTCGCATCGCCACATCCAAACTAAAGGGCGTTTCGGTCCCGGCAGATCGCGCGCCATCAATGATCGATGAATATCCAGTACTTGCGGTGGTCGCCGCATTCGCAGACGGCGATACCGTGATGAACGGGCTTGCCGAGCTCAAGGTCAAGGAAAGTGATCGCCTCGCGGCCACCAACGATGGCTTGGCTGCCAACGGCATCAACGCGACCGTTGAAGGTGACACACTGACGGTGCATGGCATGGCCACGCCACCGGGCGGCGGCCGCGTTACGACACATCTGGACCACCGGATTGCAATGGCGTTCTCAATCCTGGGCCTCGCATCCGACCGTCCGGTAGAAGTTGATGACGGTGCCATCATCGCAACCAGCTTCCCTGAATTCGAGCCGCTCATGGCTGAGATCGGTGCCAGCCTCGAACGCATAGAGAGCAACTCGCAATGATCATTGCAGTCGACGGTCCCGCCGCATCCGGCAAGGGCACGGTTTCGCGCAAAATTGCAGACCTTTATGGCTTCGATTATCTCGATACAGGACTGCTCTATCGTGCGATTGCCCGTGATGTCACCCAGGCCAACGGCCAACTGGAAAGCGAAGACGAAGCGCTCAAAGCGGCCCAATCACTCGATTTCGCGTCTCTCGATGATGAAAACCTCAGGCTCACTGGTGTCGGAGAAGCCGCCTCAATTGCCGCCAGGCATCCAGCAGTAAGGGCCGAATTGCTGAGCATTCAGCAGAACTTCGCCAATAGGTTGCCCGGAGCAGTTCTAGATGGCCGCGACATCGGCACCGTCGTCTGCCCCAATGCGGATGCCAAGTTGTATGTCACAGCAGATGCGGAAGTGCGCGCTGAACGCCGTTTTCTTGAGCTTTCCCGGCGCGGTGAGAGCGTTACCCGAGAGGGTGTTCTCGAAATGATCCTGCAGCGCGATGCCCGCGACACCGAACGCGTCGACTCGCCGATGCGACCCGCCGAAGATGCGATGTTGCTCGATACGACAAAGTTGGATATAAGCCAGTCATTCGACGCCGCAGTCGAACTGATCAAGAGGAAGATCGGCCTCCCGGGCACATAACATCGGTTTGTGTGCCCTAATTCTGTTGGTGGGGTAGCCCCCTTTGCCCGCGGTGCTTCGTAAACCAAATTTCATAGCGATGGGACATCGTTAGTGGAGCCAGCCGCAAGTCCGGCGAGCTGCATCGTGACCCAACGCAATTCACAGCTGCTTTTTCGATGCCGAACCCGCCAGTTTATGGCGGCCTTAAGGTATTCGACAATCGCGTTAGTGGCGAACCCTGAACAATGCTGAAATGGCAAAGGACCCTGAATGAGTACGCCTGAACTATCCAACCAAATGACACCCAGCATGGAAGACTTTACGGCCATGCTCGACGAAACACTCGCAGCGGACGTGGCCTACGAAGGCAACGTTGTTCGCGGTCGCATTGTTTCGATCGAAAAGGACCTCGCTGTTATCGACGTCGGCCTGAAGATGGAAGGCCGCGTACCGCTTAAAGAATTTTCTGTTGCCGGTAAGGATCCTAACCTCAGTGTGGGTGATGAGGTCGAGGTCTACTTGGAGCGAATAGAGAATGCCGCTGGTGAAGCTGTTCTCAGCCGCGACAAGGCACGCCGCGAAGAAAGCTGGGTACGCCTCGAAAAGCAGTTCGAAGCTGGCGAGAAAGTCACCGGCATTATCTTCTCCAAGGTCAAAGGTGGCTTCACCGTCGATCTGGATGGTGCTGTGGCCTTCCTTCCTGGCAGCCAGGTCGATATCCGCCCGGTTCGAGATATCGGCCCGTTGATGCACCAGGAGCAGCCTTTCCAGATCCTGAAGATGGACCGTCGCCGCGGCAACATCGTTGTCTCTAGACGCTCCGTACTGGAAGAGACCCGAGCGGAACAACGCGCTGACATTGTTGCTCGCCTCGCCGAAGGTCAAGTCATTGATGGTGTTGTGAAAAACATCACCGATTATGGTGCGTTCATTGATCTTGGCGGTATTGACGGCCTGCTGCACGTCACCGACATGGCCTGGCGCCGCGTCAACCATCCATCCGAGATCGTCAATGTCGGCGATACTGTCAAAGTACAGATCGTCCGCATCAATCCGGACACCCAGCGCATCAGCCTCGGCATGAAGCAACTCCAGGATGACCCCTGGCAGAGCATCGATGCCAAGTACCCACTTGGTGCCAAGTTCGAAGGTACAGTGACCAACATCGCCGATTACGGTGCGTTCGTTGAACTGGAGCCGGGCGTCGAAGGCCTCATCCACGTCTCAGAAATGAGCTGGACCAAGAAGAACGTCCACCCTGGCAAGATCGTCTCAACAAGCCAGACCGTGGAAGTCCAGGTTCTTGAAGTGGACTCGCAAAAGCGCCGTATTTCACTCGGCCTGAAGCAGACTCAAGACAATCCTTGGGAAGCCTTCCTCACCGCGCATCCGAAAGGATCAGAGGTTGAAGGTCCAATTCGCAACATCACTGAGTTCGGTCTCTTCATCGGCCTCGACAATGGCGTTGACGGCATGGTCCACTTGTCGGATCTGGATTGGAACCGCACCGGTGACGAAGCCATCAAGGATTTCACGAAAGGTGAAAACGTCCGTGCGGTTGTCCTCGATGTTGATCCGTCGAAGGAGCGCATCTCGCTCGGTATCAAGCAGATTGGCAATGACCCGATGGAAGCCATTGGCGGCTTCAAGCGGGGCGACCCAGTCACCTGTGAGGTTGTTGCAGTTCAAGAGAACGGCATTGAAGTCAAAATCGCTGATAGCGAATTCACGACCTTCATCAAGCGCTCTGACCTCTCACGCGATCGCTCCGAACAGCGCCCCGAGCGCTTTAACGTCGGCGACAAGGTCGATGCGGCAATCACAACGCTCGATAAGGCCTCTCGTCGGGTCGGCGTGTCAGTGAAGGCCCTGGAGATCGCCGAAGAGAAGCAGGCTGTCGAGCAGTACGGCTCGTCAGACTCAGGCGCATCACTGGGAGACATCCTGGGTGCGGCCATGAAGAAGCGCGAAGACGGCCCAGAAGACAATTAAGGCATTGCCTTCGAATGTTTTTCTGGTGAATTGATCACAACGACAATGGGGGATGGGCAGCAGGCTGCGCATCCCCCTTTTCTTGACGTGCTATTGACTTAAGACATTGCTCACGGACTTGGAAACAACGGGCTTCTCGACAGCTCGCTCATGCGGTATGGGTTCTCTAAATCAGCTGGCGTCAGATCGCAGATCTGCTCCGATCAGAATGCCTGGAACTTTGGTGCGAATTCACTAGATCAACACTATGTATAGGGCCAAGCATGCTGCTCTGACGCTTCAAGTGACGGCAGACGTAGCCACGACCGAAACAAAGCGCCGACTAACTGGGGCGTTGCAACCATTCGTCAATCTGGTGCCAAATCAGGAATTGCCATGAGTTTCGAAACTGAAAGCGTTCTGGATCGCCGGCGGCTTCGCCGCAAACTTGGTACATGGCGCGCCCTTGCCGTTGTCGCGGTTATCGGCGCACTCGCTGTTGCCGGATATTATGTATCAGCATCTCAAAAGCTACTTGGTCGGGACCAAATCGCCCGCATTGAGATTGCCGGCCTTATCACAGACGACCGCAAACAACAGAAATTGCTGAAGAAACTCCGATCCGCGGACCACGTCAAAGGCGTCATCGTCTACATCAACAGCCCAGGTGGTACAACCACCGGAGCCGAAGCTCTGTTCGAGGGTATTCGCCAAATTGCTGAGAAAAAGCCCGTGGTCGCCCAATTTGGGACGGTCGCCGCATCAGCCGCCTATATTGCTGGTCTGGCTACTGACCATATCGTAGCTCGTGGCAATACGATTACCGGCTCAGTCGGCGTCATCATGCAATGGCCGGAATTCACTGGGCTGCTGGACAAAGTCGGCATCAAAATGAACGAGATTAAGAGCGGCAAGCTTAAGGCCGAGCCATCTCCGTTCCGCCCCGAAAACCCGGAAGCCCGCGAAATCTCTAAGGAAATGATCGCCAATGGTCACCAGTGGTTTCTTGGCTTAGTGACAAACCGACGAAAAATTATAACAAGCGAGGTCCCCGGCCTGGAAGAAGGCCGCGTGTACCTCGGCCGCACCGCCCTGAAGCATAAACTCATAGATGAGATTGGGGGTGAAGAGCAGGCAGTTAACTGGCTCATCCGCAAGCATAAGTTGAATGTCAAACTGGAAGTGATCGATTGGAAGCCACCTCAGGACAACATTTGGCTCGGTGGCAACGCAATGGCTCAGTTTTTGGGTTATTTTGGCATCGGTGGCGGTTTCGCCGAGGCTGCCCGCCATCAACTGGGGCTATCAAGCCTTGACGGCCTGATCGCGGTTTGGCAACCTCATAAAAACTAAGTAATTACAGACACTTTCACTAAGAAGTCTCATCGTGATAAAGTCAGAGCTTATACAGAAGATCGCCGCAACGAACCCGCATCTTTACCAAAGGGACGTCGAGCGCATTGTCAATGTCATCTTTGATGAGATTATCGAAGCGCTTGCGAGAGGTGATCGGGTGGAACTTCGGGGCTTCGGCGCCTTTACGGTCAAGTATCGGGCGCCCCGGATCGGACGCAATCCGAGAACAGGTGCCTCGGTTTCGGTGGACGAGAAATTCGTGCCGTTCTTTAAGACCGGCAAGGAGCTGAGAGAACGTCTCAATGGCAAGGACGCCGCAGCTGATAGCGCGGCCTAGCGAGAACGGTGTTGCAATCACAGTAGATTGCAACCAACACCGCACACAGATTTAGGAGCAATGGCGTGGTTGGGCGTCTTTTCGGGATGCTGGTCATGATGGTTATGGCCGTGGTGCTGGTTACAACAGCAGTGATCAACCGGCACGAGGTCCGCTTGGTGCTGGACCCGTTTAATCCCAAAGATCCTGAGTTCTTTCTACCGATACCACTGTTCATACTGCTTTTCGCTGTCCTGATCGTCGGTGTTGTACTGGGCGGTATGGCGAGCTGGTTCTCGCAGGGCAAGTGGCGAAAAACCGCGCGCCAGCGGACGCAGGAAGCAATGCGCTGGAAGGCCGAAGCTGAAAGACTGACACGCGAGCGGGACGAGCGCGTATCTTCCAGCAAGCAACTCCTGGCAAGCTAACGCCAACTCAACGAATGCCAGGTCTTACATCGGGTTTCGCCTGTCGCGATAATCCGGACGTCGCTGACCAACAACAAAGATTACCGCGCACATGACGACCGAGGTCAAAATTTGCGGCTTGAAATCCGTGGCAGACATCGACACTGCCATCGCCGGCGGTGCTGACTATATCGGCTTGGTTTTCTTCGAGCCTAGTCCGCGGAATGTGGCCATAGAACAGGCGCAGCAGCTGGCAGAACATGCCCGCGGGCGTAGCAAGATTGTCGCTCTGACGGTCAACGCTGATGATGCATTGCTAACCAGTATCGCGCAAAAGATCCAACCAGACGTCGTGCAACTCCATGGCAGTGAAAGCCAAGAGCGCATTGCTGAAGTGCGTAGAATAACCAATGCCAAAATCTTGAAGGTTATCAAGGTCGCAACCGCTGACGACGCGCGCGCAAGCCTCGCTTTCAAAGATGTTGCGGACCGCATTCTATTTGATGCCAAAGCACCACCTGACAGCCCCATCCCCGGTGGAAATGGTCTGCAGTTTGATTGGCATGCACTTGAGCCCGTGAACGGGATCCTCGACTACATGCTGTCCGGCGGACTAAATCCGGAGAATGTGCAAGAAGCCATCAAGTTAACCGGGGCAGGCGCAGTAGACGTTTCATCAGGTGTCGAAGTGCGGCCCGGTGAGAAAGATCCCGTGCGAATTCGCGCCTTTCTCGATGCTGCAAAAAGCTTATGATCGGCGCCTGAAATTAGACTGTCCTTTTGAGGAGAACGACCCAAATGGCAACCACCGACTCCGGAATGGAACAGGTGAAACCGAACACGTACCGATCGGGTCCGGACGACGGCGGGTTCTTTGGGGATTTCGGCGGGCGCTTTGTTGCTGAAACACTGATGCCGCTCATTCTCGACCTCGAGACAGCATACAATAAAGCCAAAGCCGATCCCGAGTTTCAAGCTGAACTCACGAACCTGCTCGACCACTATGGCGGTCGACCATCTCCGCTCTATTTCGCTGAGCGCATGACCGAGCATCTCGGCGGCGCCAAGATTTACTTCAAGCGCGATGAGCTGAACCACACAGGCAGCCACAAGATCAACAACTGTCTTGGCCAGATTTTGCTCGCCAGGCGCATGGGCAAAACTCGGATCATCGCCGAGACCGGTGCCGGCCAACACGGGGTCGCTGTTGCCACTGTCTGCGCAAAGTACGGTATGCCGTGTGAAGTTTACATGGGCGCCACCGACGTCGAACGCCAAAGTCCGAACGTTGCCCGGATGAAGCTTCTGGGAGCCAGTATCAACCCCGTGACGTCCGGTGCTGGCACGCTGAAGGATGCGATGAACGAGGCCCTGCGGGATTGGGTGACCAACGTTCGCGATACGTATTACATCATCGGTACGGCGGCAGGCCCGCATCCGTATCCGGAAATGGTCCGCGACTTCCAATCGATCATTGGCAATGAAGTGCGCGAGCAAATGATGGAACGCGAAGGTCGGCTACCAGATAGCGTCGTCGCCTGCATCGGTGGTGGATCCAATGCCATCGGCTTGTTCCACCCATTCCTCGACGATGAATCCGTTGCCATCTATGGCGTCGAAGCAGGCGGCCATGGCCTTGATCAGGAGAACGGCCACGCCGCTTCTATGA
This sequence comes from Hyphomicrobiaceae bacterium, assembly GCA_965247245.1. Lineage (GTDB taxonomy): Bacteria > Pseudomonadota > Alphaproteobacteria > Rhizobiales > Hyphomicrobiaceae > Tectiglobus. Next base: position 2,680,152 of record CBDFGV010000003.1, read on the forward strand.
GCGGTGGCATACCGGGCGTCCTGCATGGCAACCGAACCTATCTGCTGCAGGACGACGACGGACAGATCCTTGAAGGCCACTCCATTTCAGCCGGTCTGGATTATCCGGGCGTCGGGCCAGAACATTCTTGGCTCAAGGATACAGGCCGCGTGACCTATGTTCCCGCGACCGATGTTGAAGCCTTGGATGCACTTCAGCTTTGTACGCGGCTGGAGGGCATCATTCCGGCCCTGGAGCCGTCACACGCTTTGGCTTATGTCTGCAAGCTCGCCCCAACGCTTCCCAAGGACCATCTCTTGGTCATGAACCTGTGCGGCCGGGGCGACAAAGATCTGTTCACGGTCGCAAAAGCCATTGGTCTGAAAATCTGAGGCGGACGTTACGTTTCGCCAACCGAATAACTCTGGAAGTATGAGCTGGTCCGTGACAGAGAAAACCGCAACACGCATTGACCGGAAATTTGCCGATCTCAAAGCACAAGATCGCGCCGCCTTCGTCGTCTTTATTACCGCCGGCGATCCCGACTACGAAACCTGCCGCGAGATCCTTTTCGGTATGCCCGAGGCCGGCGCCGACATCATCGAACTGGGCATGCCGTTCTCGGACCCGATGGCCGACGGCCCGGCGATCCAGGCAGCGTCTGTACGTGCCCTCAGTGCCGGACAAACTCTCAAGAAGACACTCGAGCTTGTTGCAGAGTTCCGCAAGACCAACGACACGACACCAATTGTTCTGATGGGCTACTACAATCCCATTTTCATCTATGGTGTTGAAAGCTTCCTCAGTGACGCCAAGTCAGCTGGTGTCGACGGTATGATCGTTGTCGATGTCCCACCGGAGGCCGACGACGAACTCTGCCTGCCGGCTATCGAACACGGCATTAGCTTCATTCGACTTGCAACTCCAACCACCGATGACCGACGCTTGCCAAGCGTCATCCAAAACACCAGCGGCTTTGTGTATTACGTCTCAATCACCGGCATCACGGGCTCTGCGGCTCCGGAAGTCAGCGAAGTCCACGGTCAGGTCGCTCGGATTAAAGGCGCGAGCAATTTACCAGTCGTAGTCGGTTTCGGTATCAAGAGCCCGGAGCAGGTCAGCGACATTGCAGCGGGTGCCGATGGCGTCGTCGTCGGCTCAGCACTGGTAACCGAGATCGCTCAAACCCTTGATTCAAATGGACAAGCCACTGGCAATACGGTCCCATCTGTCCTAAATCTGGTAAAGACATTGTCGGCTCCCCTGAAAACAGGGTAAAGCAGGTCGGTTAGCCTGAGAAACTCCGCATAGCCAGCGGCTGGTGGACCGGCAAGAGATTTACGGTGGCCCCGAAGGAGCCCTGAGAGCGTGAACTGGATCAGTAACGTTGTTCGCCCGCGCATCCGCAGTTTTCTAACCACGAAGCGCGAAGTCCCTGACAACATGTGGGTGAAGTGCCCTGAAACAGGACAGATGGTCTTTTACAAGGACCTGGAAGCAAATCAGTTCGTCGTTCCGGGCTCCAACTATCATATGCGAATGGCGGCCGACGTTCGCCTGAAGCATCTCTTCGATGAAGGCATATTCGAGAACGTACCACTTCCGGACGTCGCGGCCGATCCACTGAAATTCCGCGATGGCCGCCGATATACCGACCGCATTCGTGACGCCAAGTCTGAAACTTCGCTGTCGGACGCAGTCCTGGTTGGAGAAGGCCTGCTCGATGGCCAGGTCGTCGTCGCAGCCGCTCAAGACTTCCGCTTCATGGGCGGTTCACTCGGCATGGCAGCCGGCGAGGCAGTCATTGCCGGCATGTTGCGCGCCGTCGCCCTGAAATCACCGTTCATCCTGTTTGCCGCATCCGGTGGTGCACGCATGCAGGAAGGCATTCTCTCGCTGATGCAGATGCCGCGCACGACCATCGCAGTGCAGCGGCTCAGAGATAATGGATTGCCCTATATTGTGGTCCTGACAGATCCAACAACAGGCGGCGTCACAGCCTCTTACGCGATGCTCGGTGATATCCATATCGCAGAGCCAGGCGCGCTGATCTGCTTTGCCGGGCCGCGCGTCATCCAACAGACGATCCGCGAGCAATTGCCTGACGGCTTCCAGCGCGCCGAGTACCTGCTGGAACATGGCATGATTGACATGGTCGTGCATCGCCATCAAATGCGCGAAACACTGTCCCGCATTACGCGCCTGTTGATGATCAAGCGCCTGGAAGCTGAACAAGAGGCCGGAGAGAGTGCAGGCGATGACCAAGCGGTCACCGTCTATGAGAACGGCGCACTACCAGACGGCGCTGACCTGCAGGACGGCTCGGCACAGGACGATGACAATGTCGTCACGGCAGGCGCAGCTAAGAACGGCAGCGCTCAGAAGCCCTATACCAATGGCGTGGATGTAGAAGCCGAGGCGGAGCCAGTGGTTAGCGAACCGATGCCGGCAAGCGAGAACACTAAGTCGCAAGGTGCCGAAAAGCAGAGCTGAGCTACTTTGAGCAGTTCGTCTGCCGCCTCATTGCAAAAGCCATTCATGCGATTGGCAAAATCGATATGCGATCCAATCGCAAACGAATCGCCTATTCCATCGTGAACGATCCGACTCTCAGGATGCGACTGCTAAGGACAGATGGCAATGGGCACCAAACTTACTGTTGATGCATTGCTCAGCGAGCTCCAGAGCCGCCACCCGATGTTGATCGACCTATCGCTCGACAGAATTCGCCATCTCCTCGACAAGCTCGGCAATCCTCATCTGAAACTGCCGCCGGTCATCCACATCGCCGGCACGAACGGCAAAGGCTCGACATTGGCTCTGCTCCTGGCGATGCTCCAGGCCGCCGGTCACCGCGTCCACGCCTATACATCTCCTCATCTCATTCGCTTCAATGAGCGCATCCAAATTGCCGGCGACACGAACCGAACAGCGCCCATCGACGACGACCGTTTGGCAGACGTACTCGCAAGGGTTGATGCCATCAATGATGGTGAGCCGATGACGTTCTTCGAAATCACCACCGCTGCAGCGTTCCTGGCTTTTGCAGAAGTGCCAGCCGACTACACCTTGCTGGAGGTTGGCCTTGGCGGTCGCCTCGACGCCACAAACGTCATCGACCGGCCACGTCTCAGTATCATCACTCCGATCTCCATCGACCATGCCGACAAGCTTGGCGATACAGTCGGCCAGATTGCTTTTGAGAAGGCCGGCATTTTGAAACCCAATACCACCGCCGTCATTGCGGCTCAAACGGAAGATGCCCTGGCATCCATCCACCAAACAGCCGAGCGTGTCGGCGCGCGCCTCGTACAGCATGGCGTGGATTACACTTCATTCGAAGAACGCGGGCGATTGATCTTTCAGAATGAAGAACGACTTTTGGATCTTCCGCTGCCAAACCTTGTTGGCCAAAACCAAATCATCAATGCGGGAACGGCCGTAGCGGCCTACCTCGAACTGGAGAACACTCCGCATGCCACTTCTCCCATTGAAGAAGGCCCCATCGAAAAAGGCTTGGGCCAGGCTGATTGGCCGGCACGGTTCTCCCGGCTTACGGGAACTGAAGTCGACAAATGGGTTTCCGATGACACTGAGCTTTGGCTCGACGGCGGCCACAACCCTGCAGCCGGCATCGTTCTCGCGCGCTCGCTGGCTGATCTGAATGAGCGAGCGCCCAAGGACACCTATCTCATCGTTGGCATGATGAACCAAAAAGACATCAGAGGATTTCTAGAACCTTTTGCCGGTCTTGTTCGAGCCGTACGGACGATCGCAATTCCTGAGGAACAAAACTCCGCACAGCCTGCCGAAGTTGCAGCTGTCGCAAACAGTCTGAGCATCCCTGCATCAACCAGCGACAACCTCAAGACCGCCCTCACTGAACTCAACGAACTCGAGGACGGTGCAAAGAGAGTATTGATCTGCGGCTCACTCTATCTGGCTGGCCACGTACTCGAGGCTGCCGGCTCGAAGCTCTTTGGCAGTAGCCCCAAATGAAAAAGGAGGCCGCTTGCAGCCTCCTTCCGAGTTTCTTTTGCAGTGTACCTAATGGCTAGTGCTGAGACCGATTAAACAGACTCTTTAATCCAAGCTTCCAGCTTCGACTTTTGCACCAAGGCGCCGGTGTGGCGTGCAACCACTTCACCGTCCTTGATCATGATCAGCGTCGGCATAGCCTGGATCTGATACTTCGTCGTGACTTCAGGACTGGTATCCACATCGATCTTTGCAATCTTGACCTGGCCTTCCATTTCCTTGGCCACTTCTTCGAGAGCCGGAGCCATGGCCTTGCACGGTCCGCACCACTCAGCAAAGAAGTCTACAAGTACAGGCTCGGATGACTTCAAAACTTCCGATTCAAAATCAGCATCCGTCACAATCGCTGGGGCCATAGTTAGTATCTCCTTGCTGGCTTAACGCGATAAATTCCAAATTCTTAGGGAACGTAGGGAGGGGCCTACAGCGCGTCAAGGTCTGTCGTCCGCAGTGTCCAAAGTCTCTGTTGATGTTGCACAATCAACGGCTCCGGAATCTCCATGAAGTTAGGGCCGTCGGTCCAGATTATCGCTGACCTTATTCTCTTGCCGGGATAAATCTGTTCAATTGCAAGATGATAGGCCGAAATCTGCAACAGATACGTTTCCGGTACAGCATCCAGCTCCCTCGGCGGCGGTCGGTTGGTCTTGTAATCCACAATCAGAGCTTCGTGATCGTTTTGAACAAGACGATCAATTTGGCCCGCAACTCTCAGCGGTGGCCCTTCGCCTTCCTTGCGTGGCACTTCCGCTGCGATTGAGACTTCCGCCCAGGACTCCGGGCCAAAGAGTTCTGCGAACTCATTGTCTCGCATGATCGCCAGGCTTTCTGAGACGATGCCTTGGCGAACCCTTTCGCTTAGAGCCGCGCCGCGCAAGTTAGCAAACCGTTCCGCCAGCATCTCCCACTGGTCCGCAGGATGCGCCGGCAGGTGCTCAAGCAGGCCATGCGTCAACAGTCCCCTTAGGAAGCGATTGTCGCTCGCCATATGCGTTGCAGAGGCCGACGGCGGCTCACTCACATCCTCGCGTTGCTTGCGGACCTCCTCGATACCCTGTGACTCGCCTTCGGAATCAACCTCCAACGGCGCCAGTTTGGAAGGCGCCAGCGGCACAACGAGTTGCGGCTCGGCGGCCACACGGCGGCCAGCCCACTCAGGCAGCTCCTGCTCTACGGCTAAGCTCCTTTGCTCAGCTGGCTTGCGCGTCACCGGTTGCGACTGCCCGCTCTCTAACGACCAGTAGGCATTGCCATCCGCATCCTGCTGTTCTGTGACAAGTCCTTCAACGCCCTGCCAGATCGTGTCGTACCAACAGCCGGGCTGTGGCGGCCGTTTGCCTTCAAAACCCGTCACATAGATCCTGTCGCGCGCGCGTGTCAGTGCTACATAGAGCAAACGATTATTTTCTTCAGTTTCGCGCTTGGTCTTGGCGGCGCGGCCGGCAGCAACAGGCGGCAGCTGCCCAGCCCCCTTGGTTGACCAGGCATGGACAGGTGGCCCGCCCCCAAGTGTTTCTTCACCTGCAACATCAACCAATGGAGTAGCCGGCGACGCGCCTGGCGCACTGCAGGTATCAGGCAAAAACACAATCGGTGCCTCGAGCCCTTTCGCGCCATGCACCGTCATCACGCGAACCTCATCGCGTCCTTGCTCCATATCCCTTTTGATGGTGCGTTCACCGTCACGCATCCAGCTCAGGAAACCCTGCAAAGATGCTGGCTCCTGATCATCATAACTCATTGCAAGATTGATGAACTCGTCGAGCGGATCTGCAGCATCGATACCCAAGCGCCTGAGAAACTTTTGGCGACTGCCATCACGGTCAAGCAATGTCGCAAAGAATTCGTAAGGTGGCAGGAAGTCGGAAAGTGCACGCCAGCGCTTCAGCGTGTCACTAGCTACTTGCAACCGTGGACTATCGGCTGCTGCGGCCAATAAGGCAGACCAGAGTGAGCCTTTTCGCTCAGGCGCAAATGAGAGAAGATCATCATCGTTCAAGTCGAACAAGGGTGACTTCAAGACAGCTGCAAGCGAGAGGTCATCTTCCGGCAACACCAGAAATTCACCGAGCGCCAACAGGTCCTGGATAACGATCTGCTCGGTCAAGATAAGTCGATCGGCCCCCGCCACGGGAATACCGCGCGACTTGAGAGCCCGTACCATCTCGGGTGCGAACGGTTGCCGCTTACGGACCAGGATGATGATATCCTGCGGGCGAATTGGTCGTCCCTGCGAAACGAGTTGCTCGCCGGTTTCCAGAAAACTTTCAATCCGCAGTGCAATCTTCTCAGCCAACCGTTTCACCGGCGACCTTACGGATTGCTCGCCGAGCGGATCGAAGGCGGCACTAGGCTCAACCTCCTCAGGCTTCACAGTCGGCCAAACTTCAAACAGTCCGGCTTCGCCAGTTCTCAATGCTACATGGCGAATCTGGGAACTGCCGGAGGTCAGACCCGGCACCCGCCCCTCATCGGCAAATATGGCATCGACGGCGTTGAGCAACGGCTCCACCGTCCGAAATGACAATGTCAGTGGTACGCGATGCCATTCCTGCTGCGCATGTCGTGCGGCCGCCTGGAAGGCCTGCCCGGCCTGATCGAACATACGCGGCGCGGCACCCTGGAAGCTGTAGATGGATTGCTTCTCATCACCAACCGCAAACACGGAACGCAGTGTCTCGCTCGCACCGACGCCAGCGAAAAACTCATCAGCCAGAGACTGGATCACGCGCCACTGGGCCGGCGACGTGTCCTGCGCCTCGTCAACAAGGATGTGGTCGAGGCCGCCGTCGAGTTTGTAGAGCACCCATTCAGCCGCGTTCGCATCGCCGAGCAACGCGGACGTCCGTTCAATCAGATCTTCAAAGTCTAGCGCCGCACGCCGCGACTTGGCCTCGAAGTAGAACTGCATCACTTGATCGGCCAGACGAATGAGCGCGGTGGTAGCGAGAACAAGCTCAAGCGCCACTTGCTGCTGCTTCAATTTATAGAAGGCGTCTCGGGCATCGCACAACGCATCGGCAAGGCTCGGTTCTGCTTCCCGAATGGCCTTGGAAACAAATTGACGGTCCGAGCGCGGCGTGCCGGACTTGGTCAGCAATGCTTCACCAAGTTCAATGGCTTTCGCTTCAGCTGAGCTCGCGCGATTGGCAATCGCCAACTGTGCGGCCAGTTTCTGATCGAGCTTGCCACCAGTTGTCAGAACTTCAGCTGCTCTGGCCAGTATTGTACTCGATAGGACTTCCGACATTTCACGAATAAGATCATCGCTCGTCTGCTCGTCAGTCAAACCAAAGAGACGCCGGTAGTAGGTTTCAACCGGATCGGCTCCCTCGGAGCCTGTGTCGTCCTGCCATTGCGCCACGGCGCGCAACCAGGATCGTTCGCCCAACGCCATACCGAGCAAAAGATCAAATCGCTCTTCCGCTGCCTTGGCTACACATAGCTGCAAAGACTGCCCCAAATCGCCTTTGGGATCTGAGTTCGCCAGCGACAACACCCGATCGATCGCCTCGCGGCGCAACGCAAAAGCCGTCTCATCGTCGAGAATAGAGAACCCTGGTGGCACGCCAGCTTCCAGCGGAAAGCGCTGCAGCAGCCGCTCACAAAACGCATGGATCGTTTGAACTTTCAGCCCGCCAGGCGTTTCAATGGCGCGCGCGAACAGCATCCGAGCAGCAACCAGGTCTGCCGGCTCAGGGCGACGTTGTAGCAGCTGTGCGATAAGTTCGCTCAATCGCGCATCATCAAGCGTCGCCCACTCTGACAACTCATCGAATACACGCTGTGCCATCTCAGCGGCAGCTGCCTTCGTGTAGGTCAGACACAGAATACGTTCCGGTGGCGTGCCAGCCAGCATCAGGCGCAACACGCGCAGTTTAAGCACGTGGGTCTTGCCAGCTCCGGCGTTCGCACTTACCCAGGCCGATGCGTCAGGGCTGGAAGCGCGCGCCTGCGCTGTTTCTGTTTGAGCGAGCAGCTCCTCTCTTGCTGCAAGCCCACTCATGATGCAGCCCCATCGTCACCAACGCTGTCCCACTCGGCAATGCGGGCGAGATGGGCATAGGCATCATAGTCATAGCGAAACTGCGCACGACGCACTGCACTGTAGGGTGTCGCTTCATCATCATAGCGAGCCACAAGACGAGAGAGTTCATCGCTTACGTCGGCAATTGTCTTATCAAGATCATCGAACGCGATATCAACTTCATTGCCCGGCGGCTCCCCACCTGAGGCTGAGATGTACTTGAGTGCATCGATCCCTGTGTCTTTCACACCGGTAAAACCGGCGTTGTGGGCGATGATCGCCTCAAGCAGCAACTGAGGTCGCTTGCCTTCCTTTGCACGCGCCACAAGCTCAGAAAGGTTCGCGCCCGTCTTGTAGTCCGTTATGACAATGCCATCCGCTCCAACATCAATCCGATCGGCCCGCGCCGTGAGTGTGAACGGGCCACCCGGCGCCTCAAGCACATACGAACCATTAACTTCACCCAATGTTTGCGTGACGTGCGAGCGGCGTTCCGCCTCCGTCATGGCAAACCAATCGGCAAACCGTGCAAACCGCGAAAGCCAAAACGCACGCACGCGCGGATGCGGGCCGTAACGGTCAAACGACTCCTGCGAAAGCCTCAATAGCTCTGCTGCAACGTCGCCAGGCAGTTCGCTTGGGAACTTGCGCGCAAACTGCCCCAACGCATCATGTACGATGTTACCTCGCAGGCTGGCGCCCGGATCCTCACCCAGCACCGGCAGTGCCTCAAGCTTGAGGATGTGCTGGGCAAACAGCGCGTATGGGTTTGCAATCCATGTCTCAACCGCGCTGACACTCAGTCGCCGCGGCCGTAGGTGCAACGCCGGTCTCGGCTCAGGCCGCTTGATCTTCTCGGTTTCCGGTGTGGCATTTCGCAAGCGCGCCCATGCGAGCCAGCGCGCATCGCCTTGGAACTGATCCGAAGCATCAAGGGCACGCAAGACGGTTTGCATGCGCAATATCCAGCGCGACGGAACCGTCGGATTGCCATCAACCACTTCAGAGCGGGTGAGATAGACCGTCTCCGCCCCAAGCAGCTGTGTGAAGTCATGCGCTGACCTGCCGATCTCCCCTTCGGGAGAGGGCATACCAAGCTCACGTCGCATCGGTCGATTAAGCCACGGACCAGGGTCCGCCGCTTCCGGCCATGTCCCCTCATTCAATGCACCGAGGATAACGACGTCAGGTTGCAGCAATCGCGCTTCGAACGGACCCCAGATGAAGATCCGCGGATGCGTCGGCACCAGCGAGCGCACAGCCTCCGCAGCAACAAGCGTGCGATAGAAGTCCGGATAATCATTGGGATCCAGTTCTGGGGCCGGCAAATCGGGATCCATCAAACCGGCAAAGATCTGAGCCGCCGTTTCACCGGCAGCTTCACGCCATAACTCGCTGGCCTGCTCGTCATCATCTGATGTTTTGGCGAGCGCCTCTGCAACCGTAATGTGAGCCTGCGCGAGCTCCGCCAGAGACCGGGCACTGTGCTCACGGAATAGATCATCAAGCGGCGCAAACGTCGTCTTAAGATCGTCGATCAGGCGGCGCACATCATCCCAGTCCTCATCCCACAGGCGCGACACCGCACGTCCGCGGCGTTGACCACTAGCGAGATCCTGCGCGGCAACCTCGACGGCCATCTCTACGCCGTCCAATCCGTCTCCGAGATAAGATGTCCGAAACGCGATCAACTCCAGGGCGCGTGCTGCCTTGCGGATGTCGAAGGCCTTGCGTCCCATCCGCATCAAGGGATGCTTCAACAACGGCATTAGCGTTCTCGGACCAAACCGATCTGCGACCGCCTTGATAACCAGGTCAAGGAATGCACCAACGACGGTCTTCACAAACGGCCGGCCGGCAGAGTCATCAACCCGGATCCCCCAGGCCTCCAATCGAACCGCCACGCGACGCGCGAGCAGACGGTCGGGTGAAACAAGCGCCGCCGTCCGTCCCGGATGCTCCGCGGCTTCGCGCAGAATGAGAGCAATCGCTTCTGCCTCATCCTGGGAGCTCGGGGCAGCAATGTAACTGACAGTTTCAAAGGCCTTGCCAGCCTCTTCGTGGCTCACTTTGTTGGATAGGCCAAACCACTGATCTGTCGTAGACGCTGGCCGCAAGGCCTCTCGGACAATACTGTTACGCAGAACAATGTTCGGATGCGGTTCGGCACTCGCGACGTCCGCGATGCTATCAGTATCACACCCAAGGTTCTTGAGCAGTTTGAGCAGACCATACTGTGGATGCTCCGGTGCCTCCTTCCGGATAACATTGATATCCGAAACACCGGCCTGCGATTCAAAGCCGGGTAGCACAACGACACCGTTGGGCAACGACAGGACGGCCCGCATCAACTCTTCCGTCGCTGGAACTGAACCGGTGACCCCCGCGACAATGATCGTTTCATCGGTCGACAGCCGCCGCACGCGATCTGCTTCCGCCAACATCACCTGGTTGCGCCGATCAGCCGGAGAGAGCAAACCCGCAGCATTGAGATAATTCGGCCAGGACTTGACGACAATCTCTAAGAAGTTGAGCGTCTGCTGCCAGTGGTCGGAGTACGTATCGGGAACCAGCTCCGCGATTTTCTCAATCGGCACGCGCTCAGTCTCAATCAGATCAATGAAGCGCGCCAACTCAGAGGCAAGCTTGGCCGCCTGGGCCGGTGTCGCAGCCCCCAGCGCAAGTGGAAATGAGCCATCCCGAGAAGTCCCAACCGCACTTTCGCGGACAGCAGCTGACCAGTTCTGGATAAGCCGCATAAGAACAACACGACGCTCCAGCTCGCTGACTGCAGGCTGGATGTCGATGCCGGCCGCCATCGGACCATCGTGAGCGAGCCCGGACAACAAGCTCGCTGTTTCATCGCCTTCTGAGATCGGCCGCAACCTGGGCAGAACAATTGCCTTGGTCCGACCAAGCCTCTCGCTTGCCGTCAGGAACGCTTCCTGCAGGCCGCGCACCGCGCGCCGTGTCGGCAGCAGGATCGTGACGGACGCAAGTTCACTCTGGCTGATCAGCTCGCCCACAGCCCCGCCAAGCTCGCCCTTAAGAATGGCTATTGCGAGGGTGTCGAGAAACCCGGCACCGCTGGGGATCGAAAGAACTCGTCCTCTTATGTCGTCGGGACCATCAGCCAAGTGTTCAGCCTTCTGCTCACAGGTTCGTCCTCAGAGCATGCTCTGATTCGGACAACGCGTCAGGCGTGCCGACATGCATCCAGAAACCATCAAGACGGATGCCAAACAGCCTGTCCCGCTCAATGGCTTGATCCCAAAGCACGTTCAATGAGAATGCCCCGTCTGGCGGATCAGCAAACATGCGCCTGTGGGCAATGGAGACGCCGGTGAACACGAACGGTGCCTGCTCTCGTTCCGGTCGCCGACGCAGACGCCCGCAAGGAGACATCAGGAAATCACCACTGCCCTCAAAACCGATGCTGGATCCTGACAGTGCCAGCAGCATCAGGCAATCCATTCGGTCCGGGTCCCAGAACTCGCGCAACCGCTCTAGGTTGTCGGACACGCCTTCCACCCAAACCGAATCTGAATTGTGAATCAAAAACGAATCGCGATCGATCAGCGGCAATGCTCTGGAAACGCCTCCACCTGTGTCCAGCAAGAGATCTCTCTCGTCGGAAATCTCAATGGCCGGCGAGGCACGCTCCTGCAGAGCTTCCTCAATCAACTCCGCTCGATAGTGCACATTGACGACCGCACGTGAGAATTCAGCCCGCGAGAGCCGGTCCAATACGCGATCCAGCAGTGTGCGGCCACTGAGCTCCACCAGTGGTTTCGGCCTGTCATCTGTCAGCGGCCGCATGCGTGTCCCCATGCCCGCAGCCAGGATCATTGCCGTATCGAGTTCAGCTGCCATTGTCATCGTCTTCGCTCGCACCGCGGCTGCATGATATGCCTACTCTTCGACAAACCCGGGTAAGTGTTGTTCATACCAAATCTTCAGTGGCGCGAGATCCGGATGCCGGAAATTGCGCCTAACATAGCGCGTTATCCTCGGAATATGACGCAGGTATTGCGGTTTCCCGTCTCGTTGTGCCAAGCGCGCGAAAATACCCAGAATTTTCGTGTTGCGCTGCGCTCCAAGAACAGCATAGGCCCAACGAAAGTCGGTTTCATTGAAATCAGTTTCAAGGCGCGCTCTCTGCGCACGGTAGTATGCAAGTAGTTCTGCCTCTAGTGGTTCTTCAATGTCCAGTCGTGCGTCCTGCAGCAATGATACGAGGTCGTATGCTGCGTGGCCAACTTGTGCATCTTGAAAGTCTATCAGCCCAACTTGCGCTTTGCCCGTACGCTCAGGCAGCCATAACAGGTTTGGCGAATGAAAATCACGCAACGCCCATCCTCTTGGCAAACTTTCAAGCCGCCGCAACTGTGCCGTCCATAACGCGAGGAACTCTTGCCGCTCATCCGCCGCTGCGGCTTCGCCAACAGACCATGGGATGTACCAATCCAGCAGCAACTCGGTTTCGATCAATAGAACGGACTGACTGTACGTCGGCACAACGTGCGAGTGACCATCAATTGTCAGAACGTCTGGAACACGAACCTTGGCAAGTTCGACCAACACATCAGTGGCGGCACGATAAAGCTCGGCTTTGTCACGTCCGGACTCGATAAGGCTGCCAAACACATTCGGTCCAAGGTTCTCGACAACAGCCAGCCCTCGTTCGAAGTCTGCGGTATCAATCTCGGGCACGGAAAAGCCGTTCTTGCTGAGCTCATTGGCAATCGCAATGAACGGGCAGATGTCTTCCGCAAGATGCGCTAACTGGCTGTAGGATTTTCCATCACGTATCGGCGGGCCATCCGGCTGCCGCGGCGAGTCCATCAAGATCCATGATGTCCCTGCGCGCTCAAGCACCGCATAGGCTCGGGCGGACGCATCACCTTGAAGGTAGCTGAATGTGACATCCCCCATGGCCGCATCATCACCCATCCAGCCCGTTAAGAACTGCCAGATATCCTTGACACGCTGCAAGCGTTGAGCCGTGTCACCTCCAGCGGTTAGTTGATAGATACGGGCTTCCGCGTCACCTTCAAGCTGGACCTCTTCAATGTCGATTGAAAGCCGGACTTCCGGCAAAATTTCCTCTGCGCGCTCGGGCCATTCGACCAGCGTTATGCAGTCTGCAACACCATCTTCAAAACCGATCTCCAGCACATCCTCCGCCTGGCCCAGGCGATAGAAGTCATAATGCTGGATATTGGCGCGTGAACTTTCATAGCTTTGCATCAACGCATAAGTCGGGCTGGAAACATCAAGTTCCGGTTCGGCCGTAATAGCTCGAATGATCGACCTAGCCAGGGTCGTCTTACCTGCGCCGACATCGCCGCTCAGCGCAACACAGTCGCCGGTTTGAAGCTTGAAAGCGAGAACTTGCGCAAACAGGCGCGCTGTTCCGGCAGCTAACGGTCCAACTCTCCACACAAACTCTGTCATCTCGAATAATGCTCAACTGATATCGGCAAGCTTTGGTACCGTCTCGCCTACCGCTGAAGCCTGCAAGCGCTCCGGTACACGCACAAGCACCCGTGTCCCTGCGCCCGGTTCCGACTCCAACTGGATGTCACCGTTGTGAAGATCAACCAGGCTCTTGGCAATTGAAAGGCCAAGACCCGCGCCACGATGCCGTGACCCATGGCTATCAGACTCAAAGCGATCGAAAACGCGCTTCTGCGCATCGTAGGGAATACCGACGCCATCATCCTCTATGAGGAAATTCACGTAGTTATCTTCACGCCAGGCGGACAGGCGAACGGTGCCTTCCGGCTTTGAGAAGCCGACAGCATTCGACAGCAAATTGAACAGTAGCTGCCGAATACGGGCCTCGTCCGCCACGATTTCATCGACATCATCGGCAAGTGAAATTTCTAACGTCAACCGCAGTCGACCGGCCCGCTCTTTCACACCAAGGACAGCGGCCTCAATGACCGGCTGAATTTTGATCGGCGTCAGCTTCAACTCAAGCCCGCCCGCATCAATCGTGGCCAGATCCAGTATATCGTCAATGATGGAGAGTAACGTCCGTGATGACTCGGAGATATCTGCCAAGTACTCGGCCTGCTTGTCATTCAACTGCCCGACGTGGGCGCTGCCAAGCAATTCACTGAAGCCGATTATATTCGTGAGCGGCGTCCGCAGCTCATAGGAGACATGTCCAATAAACTGGCTCTTCAATCCATCTGCCGCCTCAAGCGCTTCGTTACGCTCGACGAGGGCGCGCTCATAGGCACGAGAAGCGGTCACGTCGACAAACGTCACGAGCGTCCCACCGTCCGGCAGTGGCGTCGTGGCAAAATCAATGACCGTGGCATCAGCCCGCGACATCTGACCGGACAGCGCGGCACGGTCATAGGTTATCGCAGTGACCCGCTCCTTCAGTGACTGCCAGACCTCGCCGTCATCGAACAGCACGCGGGCTTGTTCCACCACCTCGTCAATGTGCGGCCCTTGCTCCATCGCCTGTCGTGACAGCTTCCAAATTGACATCAATGCCGAGTTGAAGAGCTTCAGGCGCCCGTCGGTAGCGAAAACCGCGACACCCTCCTTCAGGCTGTCCAATGTTTCCCGCTGCACATCAATCAACGCATTGTAGCGGCTCTCAAGCGCCAGTCGCTCGGAAATATCTTCATAGACATAGGTGACGCCGCCGTCCGGACGTTGGTTGGCGACAACGTGCAACATGCGCCCATCGGGCAACTGCCACCAGTCTTCAAATTCATTGGTGGACTTGTAGACGGCTAGAAGCTTTGTCTTCCAGGAGCGATAGTCTGCCATCGCCGGCAACAACGAAAGTTCCTTCAAGCGATCCAGGATCTCTGCATCGCTGGGGCTCTTATCGAGCCAGCTTGGATCAAGTTTCCACAATTCCTGATAGGCCTGATTGTAGAAGCTGAGATTTTGATCCTGACCAAAGATAGCAACCGGCGTTGCAACTCGGTCCAGCGTACGATCGAAAGCCAGAACCTGACGGTCCAATTCTCCCTGAACGCTCTCAAGTGCCCCGGCATCAATCGCCGCGGCAGCTGCAGCCTTGTCGGCCGAAACAACAAAGACATCGTGAGCACTGCGCGTCCCGCCGGCAATCACAGGAAGACGCTCAGAGAATACCTGCCCGCGCTCCAACACGCGCTCAATGCGTTGTCTTTGCCGCGACTCCAGCAATTCAATCTGTTTGTCGTATACCTCGGTACCGTCTTCCGCTTCTACGGCCTCAATGTAGGCCGTATTCGCCCACTTGATCCGGCCGGACTCATCTGCAAGCCATGCGGATATTGGCAGGGCGTTCAGCAGAGCTCTTGTGGCGCGCAGATCGCCTGACAGTCTGCGATGCTGATCAAGGATGCGCGCGAGATCTCGCTTCGTGCCAGCAACATCACGCAGCCGTAGGACTGCGCGGGTTCCCGTTGCCCGGCCATCTGCCTCAAGGTGAGCGCCGCTCCGCAGTTTGAGATAGAGCGTAAAGGGGCGGCCTTCTGCAAAGAGATGGTCCAATCCATCTTTGAGGTCCGCTGCCGACACGTCATCGAGCCAGGCACCGAACTTCAAAAGCCCACCCTGATCCTGCGGAAGGCCGCGCACTGCATCCAGCGTGTGCGTGACGATCCGCAAGCCATCAACCTGATCCCAGAATAGCAAGACCTGTGGCTCAGCCTTGAAGATCGCCTCGGCCGTCAACAGGCTCTGCCGCAGCCGATTGGTCTCCTCCTGTGCAGACCGTACCGCGCGCCGCGACCGCACGCTAATCCAGAGAACGAGACCGAAGGCGCCGAATGAAAGCCCGGTGAGACCAGCAAAGAGGAGCAAGGCGGAAGTCTGATAACCAGCCACCGTTGGCCGCGGTTGATCCGCCAGGCTGACGGTCAACACCACAGCGCACGCCAAACTGCCGAGCAGCAAGGCTATCAGCTCGCGCCGCGTATGCTTGGCAAGCGAGTTCTGTTTCTGAACGCGCATTCGTGGTTCCCGCGCGAATGGCACAGCGCCGAACGGCTGTCCGGCTATACGCGAAAACAAGCGTGCCCAAGAAGTTGGAGACAATATCTGCGAATCACGTCCGAGTATGGAGTCGTCGCGATTGCATGACCAGAGCCTAGGGGTCTCACCCATGAGAAAAAGCCCGCTACGAGAGCGGGCTTTGTGGAAACAATTTCAACGCATTAGAAAATGCGCCCCCTGATTATTCAGTCAGCAGTCCTTGAGGACTGCTGGAACAATGGCCTAGTAGCGGTAATGCTCCGGCTTGTATGGGCCCTCAGTGGTCACACCGATGTAAGATGCCTGGTCATCGGACAACTTGGTGAGCTGGGCGCCCAGCTTTTCCAGATGCAGACGAGCAACCTTTTCATCGAGGTGCTTGGGAAGAACGTAAACTTCGTTCTTGTAGTCATCGGCCTTCGTGAATAGCTCGATCTGAGCCAGCACCTGGTTAGTGAAGCTTGCTGACATAACGAAGCTTGGGTGACCGGTAGCATTACCGAGATTGAGCAGACGTCCTTCAGACAGCAGAATCATCCGCTTGCTATCAGGGAACTCGACCAGGTCGACCTGTGGCTTAACATTGGTCCACTTGAAGTTCTTAAGAGCAGCCACCTGGATCTCGTTATCGAAGTGGCCGATGTTGCCAACGATGCACATGTCCTTCAGCTGACGCATATGATCGACAGTCACGACGTCCTTGTTGCCTGTCGTGGTGATGACAATGTCCGCATCTGGCGCAGCTTCTTCCAGTGTCACCACTTCAAAGCCGTCCATGCAGGCCTGCAGGGCGCAAATTGGGTCAACTTCGGTGACCTTTACGCGGGCGCCTGCACCTTGGAGGCTGGCTGCTGACCCTTTGCCGACATCACCATATCCGCAGACCACGGCGACCTTGCCCGCCATCATCACATCTGTGCCGCGGCGAATACCGTCAACGAGGCTTTCCTTACAACCGTATTTGTTGTCGAACTTTGATTTTGTCACAGAGTCATTGACGTTGATTGCAGGAAACGGCAAGTCACCCTTCTGCATCAACTGGTAGAGGCGGTTGACGCCTGTGGTTGTCTCTTCTGAAACACCTTTGATCGCAGCTTTCTGCTTGGCAAACCAACCCGGTGATTGTGCCAAGCGCTTCTTGATCTGCGCAAATAGGTATTCCTCTTCCTCGGAGCCTGGATTTGAGAGAACGTCTTCGCCGGCCTCAGCGCGCGCGCCCAGCAATATATACATGGTCGCATCGCCACCATCATCGAGGATGAGGTTGCTCAGGCCGCCATCGGCCCACTGAAAGATCTTATCGGTGTAGGTCCAGTATTCTTCAAGAGACTCGCCCTTGACGGCGAAGACTGGCGTTCCGCCGGCCGCAATCGCAGCGGCAGCGTGATCTTGCGTCGAGAAGATATTGCACGACGCCCAGCGCACATCAGCGCCCAGCGCCTTCAATGTTTCGATCAGAACGGCCGTCTGGATTGTCATATGGAGGGAACCAGAAATCCGGGCGCCCTTAAGTGGCTGGCTCGCGCCAAACTCATCGCGGCAAGCCATCAGACCTGGCATCTCGGTCTCGGCAATTTCAATTTCTTTCCGGCCGAAATCCGCTTCGGAGATATCGGCAACGACATAATCAGGTGTGCTCATGGGGCGAGACCTCAATCTTGCGCTAGTGTGTTTGCGAATTCTGGCTCCCAGCTGAGCAGCCAGCACGAATGCAGGAGACCCTATAGCTCGATATTGCCCAACAGGCAATAACATATAAAGACATCCTTATATCTATATCTAGCAACGCTCGGGCGGACAGTTTGGATGTCTACTATTCCGCGATTAGCCGCCACAGCTAGTGCCTTGGCTGGGCAAAATTGCAACAACGTGAACGACTGCTTGGCTCGCCATAAGGGTGCTTAGACCGGCCTGCAGAAACACAATAAGAGGATTGTTGTTGGATTTCAGAGCGTTGACTGAACCGAAATAAGAAACGCGAGAGTCAGACAATCAAGCGTCGTCAATGCATCCTTCGCCAAAGCCTTCATTGACTAAGCTTGCAAGAGAAGCCAGGGCGGCTTCTGCTTGTTGACCACTGGCCTCGATCAGCAAAGTTACACCCGGACCCGCAGCGAGCATAAGAAGCCCCATGATTGATGTCCCACCGACCCGCTGATCATCTCTCGTGACAAAGATCTCTGCGTCGAACTCTTCCGCGCATTTCACGAACTTTGCCGACGCGCGCGCGTGCAGGCCTTTTTCATTTCGGATCGTCACAAGCTGGCTATGCACAGTCCCATCAGTCATGATTGCAGGTTACTTTGCCTTATCTTCGAGCAACTGGCTCGCGACCCTGATGTACTTGCGCCCAGCCTCCTTAGCCTCGTCAACGGCCGCCAAAATTGACTTATCTGCCCGGATGGTAGCGAGCTTGACGAGCAGCGGCAGGTTAACACCGGCGATAACCTCGACGTTGCACTCGTCCATGACCGAGATGGAGAGATTTGACGGCGTACCACCGAACATATCGGTCGCGACGACCACACCGTCTCCACTATCAACCGTCTGGATCGCGCGGATGATGTCCTGACGACGCTCGTCACCATCATCGTCTGGCTTGATCTGAATGGTCGCAATTTGCTCCTGCGGACCGACAACATGCTCCAATGCTGCCCGGAACTCCACTGCCAAGGAGCCATGCGTAACGATAACAAGGCCAATCATTTGGACAATCAATCCACCTGGTAACCGCAACTGCGTCTAGTATCGGAGCGGCATCTTACATGCCGACTTGCTATCCGGCGATGACTCTACCTAAGCTGCCCAAGCGACTTGTCAATCACCAACTCGTAGGCGCGGTGCTGAGTATCCACTATTGTAAACGAATTCAGAAGAGCTTTTTCCCGACAAAATGGGAGCCACGAGCCTACGTGTCCCTTGTTGATCCGACCTTTCCGTGATCACAACAGATCTAGCTTGGCTAGGCCAAACAACTTACGGCTCGTTTGAAGCAGCCTGCTCCTGCAGCGCCATAGCTAGCTTAATTGAGGCACTGGCCTCGAATGGACGCACGTGCATCAAATGGAAGGGTTTCCCCAGAATGTTCTCAAAGGAAGGCGAAAGGGCGGGGTAACGCTCCACCTCCAAGTCCGTCAGTTGGGCAATCATGCAAAGTCGTGCTCGTTCTGCATAAGGAACGTCGACAATGCCCACACCACGAACCTCTAGCTTCCCAGCGATGGTAGACGGAGCGGCCAACATGACTGCGTCGTTCTCCAGAACTAGCTCCGTGCGATCGTCACTGACAAGTTCCATTGGTGCGGTGAGCAAACTGTTCGCACCTAAAGAGAGGCAGCGCAAAGCGAGGTCTGATTTGCCTGAGCCCGAAGGCCCGCGGATCAAGATCCCATTTCCACCCATTGCAAGCGCAGTGGCATGAATCACTTCACTGCGTTGACCCGGCACTGCGCAATCGCCTTGTCTTGGGCTTCACTGCATCAATGGCCGCGATACGCACGGTAAAGCGTGCACCTTGTATATCTTCGTCCTCACCGCTGGACTGCCCGGACGCGTAGACATTCTCAGCCCATATCTCCCCGTTATGTGCCTGTACGATCTCATTCGAAATCGACAAACCAAGGCCAGAGTTATTGCCACGACTGCTCGACGCTGTCGGCCGGTAGGTATAGAAGCGGGTAAAGATCTGCTCCAACTTATCGGGTTCGATCCCCGTACCTTGATCAGTTACTGTGAGCTCGACATTGGGGCCTTGCCGCCGGATGCGTACTTTGACCAAACCCGTATCGGGAGAGAACGACAGCGCGTTGTCGATGAGGTTCGTAAGAACCTGCGCCAAGCGTCCGCCGTGCCCTGCTACAACATATGCACCGGACGCCATTGCAGCGGCATCGAAATGCAACTCCAGTCGCTTCTCAGTGTCGGAAATGATGTCCTGGAACGTCTCGGTAATGGCCTTGGCAACCTCGGCCAAATCAATGGGTTCGGGCGAATGGAGCGCAAGCTCGGCATCCATGCGAGATGCATTCGACACGTCCGTAATCAGACGATTGAGGCGCTGAAGTTCTTCTCGGATTTGAGCAACCAGCATGTCGCGCTGCTCATCGGTCTTGGCATACGTCAGCGATTCCGCTGTTGAGCGAGCAGCTGTGAGCGGGTTCTTTAGCTCGTGAGCGACGTCAGCAGCAAACCGTTCACTCGCATTTATTCGCCGATACAGCGCCGTTGTCATCGAACGGAACGAGCGGGCGAGCTGACCGACTTCATCTTCGCGATCACCAAATCTTGGCAGCTCCTCCGCCGCCTTGATGTCACGAGTCACGTTTTGGGCGGCTTCAGACAATTCTCTCATTGGCCCGGCCACCATTCTTGCCAGGACATATGAGGCGAGCATAGCTGCGCACAACGCGACTAAAGCCAGCGCAAAAATGCCAAGTCGCTCTTCCGCGAGGGCATCGTCAACTTCACCGGGACGGGTCGACAAGAGCAGGACACCCTGCACCTTATCCGCAATCTTGATAGGAGTTGCCACGGAGACAATCTGCTTTCCGCTTCGGGTCAGCAACAAGAGCCCTTCTGTCTTACCGTCGAGCGCAGTCCTGACTTCCGGATAGAGCTGCCCGTTAGCATCGCGCAAGTCCTTGTAGACCTTGAGATCTGAGCTCAAGAACCACTGCCTGAGCTTAGTCCAAAGATCCTTGGTGTTGGGGCGGTCAACAATTTCGCCCTTCTTATTCGTGCTCAGCAAGCCGCCAGGAGGAAGCAGCCGCATGGAGTCTGCCACGACATTGCCGTTTCTGTCATAGACGCGCGCTCTATCGTTGCCGGTCAGCAGTCGGCGCAACATCGGCGTTACCCGCTCGGGTCCAAGCGAAAACATGATGTCTGCGAATGGATCATCGTCGACCGGCGCAACTTGCAAGTTAGGGGAACTGCTTGCGCCACCAGGTGACAGGCTGGACGCAATTGCGCCGGCAATGATGCGTCCCTTGGCTTGCAATGCTTCTCGCTTCGCATCAATCAGCCAAACGTTGTATTGGCTAAGATAAAGAACGCCGACCAAAAGAACAACGAGACCGAGCAGATTGGATACAATGATCCTGCGCAGCAAATTGCTTGTCACGAATCGGCCGACAGCCGTATCGCTCAGGCTCGTCAGCGCAGCGTCAATCTTCTCAGAGACAGGATGATAGTATGGCCCGACATGCTTCGCGATGCTGTCGTAAAGGGCCATGGCACGGGCAAACCCAATCTTCATCGGGCGAAGAACACGAAAACTTGCGCCGCGAGAAGGTTTAACGTCCGGCTTTGTCTCAACGGCCATCGCCCAAGTTTCCTTTAGCGCTGAAGACAGCGACGCTTCATAAGTCGAACGCTGCCACCGCTTAGCCTGCCCAACTAGGTTTGTGGGCAGTACTCTAACTTATCACTTGCCGCTGTACGAACGCTTATTGACTTGGCCGTCAACCAGCCAACGCCCCCTCGCCGACAGTGCACCGAGCCAGGAGAACTCTTCCTGGCACCGGAATATTCTAAAACATCAGGCTAGGTTTCCTTGAAGCGATATCCAACGCCATAAAGCGTTTCAATCACATCGAAATCGTCATCGACCTGCTTGAATTTCTTCCTCAGACGCTTGATGTGGCTGTCGATGGTGCGGTCGTCGACGTAGACCTGATCATCATATGCCGCATCCATGAGAGCATCGCGCGTTTTCACAACGCCTGGCCGGGTGGCCAGTGCTTGAAGGATCAGAAACTCCGTGACCGTGAGTGTCACAGACTTACCGTCCCAATGGCACGTATGACGCTCGGGATCCAACTTCAGCATACCACGTTCAAGAACCCGTGCGGCCTCTTCATCGGTTGGTGTGCCGTCCCGCGCCTGAGCGCGGCGTAACACTGCCTTGACTCGCTCGACAACAAGCCTCTGAGAGAACGGCTTCGCGATGTAATCGTCAGCCCCCATCTTGAGGCCGAAGAGCTCGTCAATCTCTTCATCCTTGGATGTCAGAAAGATCACCGGCATGTCAGACTGCTGTCGAATCCGGCGCAGAAGCTCCATTCCGTCCATGCGTGGCATCTTAATATCGAATATGCCGAGATCTGCAGGATCCTCGGTGAGAGCTTCAAGCGCTTGTGCGCCGTCACTATAGGTTCTCACCTTGTAGCCTTCGGCTTCCATAGCCATGCTTAGCGAAGTCAGAATATTTCGTTCGTCATCTACGAGAGCAATTGTGCTTTTCTCTTTCATCGTCGTCCCGTCCTTGGCGTGCCGCAGCAATGCTGCCGTTATGCCGTTAACTTGTACGAAATGTGGCATCCCGCCGAGTAGGGCACCTAGCGCCTGAATACTAGCTGAATGCTCCAACCAACACAAAGCAGCACGTCGGGAATCCCGCGGATCTTCCACATCCCACTGGCAAAGGCCTATCCGACCGTAGCAGAGACGATTGTGATTCTTAACCTTCCAGCCGCCAAGCCAGCGACAACGCGTCACCCACGCATTAATAGCATTGCAGGCAGTGCAAGAATATAGATTCCGGCCTGCCTTGTGATACCTGCGGCGCCCTCTTGAACACCACATCTGCCGCGGGTTAACATCATCGTTTACCAAGTCGGCACGTACGAGAGTCTAGGGAAAAATACGTTGCGAAATCGACCGGCAAGAATCTTGCAGGCTTTGGTAGCTTCCTCAGGGCAGTTCTTCATCAATCACAATAGGTTAACCGGGAAACGGCCATAAAATGACAAGCGAAACCTTCCCATTTTCCGCAGCGGCATCGACAAAACGTAATAATTCAATCGCAGAGCTCGTTGAGTTAGCGGTGTGCCGTAAGGAAGGTCGATTGGCAAGAACGGGAGCGTTTGTGGCAGAAACCGGGGAACACACCGGTCGCTCAGCTCGGGACAAGTACACGCTCAAGGATTCGCAAACTGAAGATACAATCTGGTGGGACAACAATCAGCCGATGTCCCAGGATCATTTTGATACGCTCTACTCTGACTTCCTATCTTATGCCGCCGACAAGGAACTGTTTGTTCAAGACCTTTTTGCCGGCGCTGACTCTGACTATCGACTAAACACACGCGTTTTTTGTGAGAAAGCCTGGCACGCTCTATTCATCAGGCACATGCTCCGCCGACCTGAGCCAAGTGAGCTCGAGAGCTTCTCGCCGGAATTCACTGTCGTGAACTTTCCAGGCTTCCGCGCAGATCCAAAGCGTCACGGCTGCCGCTCCGAAACCGTCATTGCTTGCAACTTCACAAAGCGCCTCGTTCTGATTGGCGGTTCGCTCTATGCCGGCGAAACCAAGAAGTCGGTTTTCTCGTTCCTCAACTATTACATGCCAGACCAGGGCGTCATGCCGATGCATTGCTCAGCCAATGTCGGTCCAGACGGCGACTCGGCAGTGTTCTTTGGTCTGTCGGGAACCGGCAAGACAACACTCTCGGCAACCTCTGATCGTACGCTGCTCGGCGACGACGAACACGGCTGGTCTGACAATGGCATCTTCAATTTCGAAGGTGGCTGCTACGCCAAAACAATCAGGCTCTCAGCTGAGGCCGAGCCGGAGATTTGGTCCGCTTCGAACCGCTTCGGTACGGTGCTTGAGAATGTCATCCTTGACGACCAAAACCGGCAACCGGACTTTGACGATGGCAAGCTGACTGAGAATACGCGGTCGGCCTATCCGCTGCATTTCATTTCCAATGCCAGCGAAACCGGTACCGCCGGCAACCCACGCAACATTGTCATGCTTTGCGCTGATGCATTTGGTGTTCTTCCACCAATCGCCAAGCTGACACCGAGTCAGGCCATGTACCACTTCCTATCCGGTTACACCGCAAAAGTAGCGGGCACGGAGAAGGGTATGGGTAACGAGCCATCAGCAACGTTCTCAACATGCTTCGGCGCACCGTTTATGCCAAGGCATCCGAGCGTCTACGGCAATCTGTTGCGGGAACTGATTGCCAAGCACGATGTCTCCTGCTGGCTCGTCAACACGGGTTGGACTGGCGGGAAGTTCGGGACTGGGCAACGGATGCCGATTGCTGCGACGCGAGCCCTGGTGCGCGCTGCATTATCCGGCGAACTGAACGCACAGGCCATGCGCACGGATCCAATTTTCGGCTTTGAGGTGCCAACCGAGCTTGATGGCGTTGACTCGAAGATCCTCAATCCGCGTGAGACTTGGGCCGACAAGAATGCCTATGATGAACAGGCAACGGCATTGATCGAAATGTTCAACGCCAACTTCGAGCAGTTCGAGGCCCACGTCGATGCTGATGTCAGA
Source organism: Hyphomicrobiaceae bacterium (assembly GCA_965247245.1). Classification (GTDB taxonomy): domain Bacteria; phylum Pseudomonadota; class Alphaproteobacteria; order Rhizobiales; family Hyphomicrobiaceae; genus Tectiglobus. The sequence goes on from CBDFGV010000003.1 coordinate 2,704,487, forward strand.
GCAGCTGCTCCGACAATGCAGGAAGCTGCAGAGTAAGCTGTTGCTGTCTTATCAGCTCACGACACTGTCGGCACCATCTAGGTAGAGCGAGATGATCATCTCGTTCCACGATCTTACCTGAAGTCATCAAGGGTCAGCAGCGCCTTGAAGGGGACACGCGCCTCCTCAAACGACGCACTCGCACCTTCGAGACGATCGACTATCGTCACCACGCAGGCGACTTCGCCACCTGATGATTTTATGACGTCCACGGCTTTGAGCGCTGAACCGCCGGTTGTCGTCACGTCCTCGACAACGACGACACGCTTGCCAGAGATTTCCTCGCCTTGGGGCAACCCCTCAATCAGCGACCGCGTACCGTGGTCCTTTGCCTGCTTGCGCACAAAGAACGCCGAAATTGGTCTCTGCTGCGTATGCGAAACCGTGGCGATGCTTGTGGCTAGAGGCACGGCTCCCATCTCAAGACCGCCTATCATTGTGGCATTGTCCTCCTGGATGAGATCGAGCGTCAACGCGCTAATCAAGTAGCTGCCTTCCGGATCTAACATCGTCGGCTTCATATTGAAGTAGTATGTCGACGGACGCCCCGACGAGAGCGTTATGTTGACACCGCTCTGAAACGAACGCGCCTTGATGATATCGATCAGACGATCTCGTGCGCCCGGATCGCTGTGAGAAAGATTGGTCATTGGGCGAAGTATCCCTGCGATTCAGTTGCCAGCCGATTCGGATCGCCATCTCATCGACGACCGCACCAGCGAAAGCGCCAACGCGCGATCATGATCCAGAAGGCGAACCCAAGGCGAACTCCTAGCAAGTCCTTGCTCGATTCGCATCTACAACGATGACACTTATCATCGTCAGTACAGGCCCGCCGTAGTAAGCGCCCACTGGTGTCATTCGCCCGTACAGGCTCAACCTGAATCACCGAGATTTCAGTGAGCTTGACTAAGCTGCCTTCGTCGATGAGCCGTCTGACTTACTTTCTAGATCATTCAAGACCGCCAGCAGCGGCGTCAAACCATCGGTATCGACGAGCTTGAAGATCTCGATGTCACGGGTCGCGTTCTTGCTCCATCCGGTAATCGTTAGCACGCGCTCCGCCTTCGAGAACAAGCCATGATTGCGCAACGGCTCGGCCTTTCGGATTTCGTCGGCTTTCGTTTGATCAAGCTCGATCGTGCTATCCTGCTCCAGCTGGGTCAGACGATCTTTTCGAATGTTCGTCATGTCCGTCAGACTGTCGCCGCCTTCCTCTTCACGCAGGGCCTCAAATTCTTCCTTGTTGGGCCATTTGACGAGATCGAGGTCATCGAGAACGCCGGCGAGGTGGTTCATGGCCATTGCCTTTTCGGCCTCGTCCCCGCTCGGTTCGCAGCTGAAAAGGTTGGGTATGACCAGATACGACGAACGATTATGATGGATAAAATGGCGTCTCACCCACTCCATATCTGCACCCGGAGCGCGCCGGATGGCGGTATCGATGGCACGAGTCACCTGATCGCGGATATTGGCATCTAGGCGGAGTGTCCGCGCCTGAAACGGTGCTGGATTAAGAACTGTCAGAACGAACAATCCAATATCAATTCCCAGCGTCGCGAGAAGCGCGATCAAATCACGTCCGGTGATCGGCGCGCTTTCAGCCGCTAAAGCAGGATCTTCAGCGGCACCGAATAGCGTCGGGATCGCAACGAAGCCTGCACCAATGTTGGTCCAGAGCTTTTTGACAGCATTCGCAACACCGGCCGGCCCTTCATTGAATGCCGCCTCGCGAAGCTTCAAGATAGCCGGCTGGCCTGCCTGTGCTGCTGCCTGGTTCAATCGCTGCGCAAGCGTCGGATCATAACAAGAAAACCCTGGCTTGCCCGGCTTGATGGAGACCGTCGTCGCAAGCGCCTTCATCTCGGCCGCAGTCGATGCGCCGAACTCGTTACTGCGCGCAGCAATGCTGCGCGCGTTAGACCGCACATCGCGGGCCTTCGCCTCGAAGTTCTGCTGTCGCTCCAGAATGGTACCACCTTCGAGACCAGCGACGCTGTCCTGAAGTTTCTTGAGATCCACCTGAACAGGTGTGATCCAATTGGCAGTAACACCGTCTCGCAAGGACGCAACAGAGTCGCGGACACTCGCGCGCGCCTGGTAAAGTGGTCCACGCCCGGCGCCGGATGCAACGCCACAACTGCCGCCGCTCGCATCTTCTCGCGCCATCTGGCTGTTTGACCAAGTTACAACGTTATCCAACTGGGCTTTCACTGCATCGAGGCGGGCTGCGACCGCGCTGCCTGCATCCCGCGCATCCTCTTGCAGGTTGGCCAGACTAGTTCGCGTGGCTTCCTCGCCTGCAATCAAACTCCACCAGAAACCATAACCGAAGCCGATCGACCACAGGGCCAAGAACAGATACAGCGCGAAGGTAATGAACCGGTCGCGAAATCCGCGGCCTGTGCGCTCGCTCTCTTTGCTGGTCTTCGGTGGCGCTTCGCGGAAACTCTCCCTCAGGCAAAGCCACATCAGAAAAGTAAGAGCGACCACAATGGCGATGACCAACATTTCGTTGGTCACCGACAACCCACCAATGTCACGCCCTTGCGAAGCTGGTGAGGTTGAAACGCCAACGATAAAATCATTCATGCCGCTCCAGGTTGCAAATCCGGAAATCGCGAGCAGCATCAGCGATGCAATACCAATCAGCGTATTGCGTCCAAAGATGTAAGCGATGGTTCGGCCAATATAATTGCTGTGGGTATCGCGAACCCCTTCAAAGCTTGCCCCTGAGGCAGCGCGTTCATCAGCCATACCCAACTCCCATCACTCAGCCGTCTCTTGCAGATACTGAAAATTTGAAGGGATGTCCTCAGGATTCAGCAAAAAACTCCGCAGATGAGAATTTCCGTTTCATTGCTGCAACGACTCGGGAGAGCATGAGCTCAAGATGCCTCACACCAAGGTGACGCACTTTGACTGGACATTCCAGGGTGGAAGGAGCGAGCTAGTCTGCACACTGGGTGTCTCTGAGTACAATTTCACCCAGGCAATATCGAGCACCGGCTCGCTCATTTTTTTGAAGACGTGTCAGCCGCAGGCAGATAATATGATGACTTCAAAACATTTGATTGGATCAATTTGCGCAACCAGTTTGCTGGTGGTCGCTCTGCCGTTGGCAGGCGCACACTCCCAGACCGCAAAAACTAAGCCTGCCTACGGCAAGAAGGCCGACCGAATACTCGCGAAAGTTCTTTGGAAGTCCTTGCTTACAAACCGAATGGTGGGTCACAATCGCCTCAACGTGCAGGCCTTAGAAGGCAAACGACCACATGGTGCAGTGCAGCAAATCTACGCCGCCGAAATCGAAGTCAATGGCCGGGTTGGCCGAGCTATCGTCAAGGCAAATCACCGGAAGAAGGGCGCAACCTTGCAAAGCGTTTACGATACGCCCAACAAGTTTCTCTCAGGCTATACGGTGATGTTCGAGAACGAGGCTGGCTACGACCCTGAAAACAACAACTGGTTCTGGGTGCATTACAATACCGAAGGCAACGTCAACCGCGCCGCCAATGGTCTCGCCGTGGCTGGGCGTGTCGGGAAATTCTCTAACTATGGTTGCATCAGCTGTCACAAAAAGATCGGCGGTAAGGATCTCGAGGCACTGACGTCGAAGTAGTCTCGCTACGACTGGCTGCACATCCACAAGATCGATATTCAGGTAGCGGCAGGGCTTCGCCTGAGCGACATTGTGGATTACAATCTTGCAGCGGTTCCACACCGCTGGGAGACTTGATGCCATGGTGTTTGTCCAGGCCGTCATGAGCCTGTTGCATCGCTATCTTGAAAAGATTCCGAGAAGCGTTCGCTATTGGATTATATCAGTTTGCGGGTTCATTGCGCTGGCCACTCCGTTGGCCTTATGGATCTCCATGACCGTATGGGGATTAAAGATGATCCTGATCGTGTTCGGCATCGCCATCTGCCTGATCTGCTTGATGGTATGGTCGTCCCCCGACGAGCGGATCTGACAGTTTTTCATCATCCTCAGCTTGTTGGCCTGCTGCTTGACAGTTCCGGCTGTTTTCCCTGCAATTGTCAGAAAAACATAACAAAGCAAGTGGTCGCCAATTGAGCACCACTGACAAGCGAGGTAACACTATGAAGGGCGTGGTATTCACCGGGAACCGCCAACTCGAACTCCATGACTTTGATGAGCCAACACCAGGTGCTGGCGAGGTCGTCATCGAAATCAAGGCGTCAGGCATGTGCGGTTCCGATTTGCACATCTATAGATCACCAGGCGGTGGGCCTGCAATGGCCGCAGCACTTGGCCTTGGCGGTGATGGCAAACCCAAGATCGGCGGGCATGAACCGTGCGGCGTTGTTGTAGCTCGTGGTGAAGGCGTCCCAAAGCATCTGGCCGACGACGATGCGCGCGTCATGGTCCACCACTATTCCGGCTGCGAGACCTGCGTCGACTGCAAAAGTGGCTGGCCGCAAATGTGCACGACCGATAAGAAACAGGTCTATGGCGTCACTGGTCATGGCGCCCACACCAAGTACATGGCCATCCCGTACTACACCCTTGTGCCTCTACCCGAAGAGCTGTCATTCCAGACCGGTGCTGCAATTTCATGCGGAACCGGCACAGCCTATGGCGCGCTCCGTCGCATGAACATGAATGGTGGCAAGACACTCGCCGTGTTCGGTCAGGGACCGGTCGGCATAAGTGGGACAATGCTCGGCAAGGCTATGGGAATGGACGTGATCGGCATTGACGTGTCGGACGAACGCCTGGCTTTGGCAAAGGACTGCGGCGCCGATCATACGATCAATGTTGGCAAGCAGGATGCGATCGAGGAACTCAAGAAACTAACAGGCGGCAAGGGTGTTCACTATGCGCTTGAGACGTCCGCCAACGCTCAGGCCCGCCAGGATGCAGTCCGCAGCACGCGCACCTGGGGAACGGTTTGCTACGTGGGTGAAGGCGGCGAACTCACTCTCGAAGTCAGCCCGGACATGATCCGACGTCAGGTGACGTTGATGGGCTCGTGGACTTTCTCGACACACATCCAGGACGAGTGTACGAAATTCATCGCCGACAACGGCGTCGAGATCGACAAGCAGATTACAGAGGCGTTTCAGCTATCCGAAGCTGCATCTGCCTACGAAAAGTTCGATCAGCAGAACATGGGCAAGGGCATGATTATCCCGGACTGATGGACCGGGTTCCTGAGCCAAAACGAATTCGATATGGAGGCGCTGCCTGCGTGTCAGCGCCTCACGATACACACTCTGTAAATCGATTACCCGTGCAACGCTTTCATAAATCTGGTCTTCGTGACGGAAGCCTGCAAAATCCGGCGCACTTCCGACTTTGGCGGTGGAGCATCGCTGACTCGCAGTAGCACGAACGATGGCCCGTTCGACTGGCGCAGCACTTGGGCTGCATCCGCAATCTCCTCCGCAGTCGTCGCATCGCGTGTCGTCGCAATACCGCAGCCTGAAGCCACTGTCGCAAGATCGACACCCAGGCCTGTGTGTGACGTCTGTCCTCCAGTCTCCTGATAGAGAGCGTTATCAACGCAGACAATGGAGAGATTGGTCGGCTGCATGACACCGACTGTCGCTAAAGCCCCCAACGACATCAAGAGATCTCCGTCTCCGGTAACGCAGAGAACGCGCTTATCCGGCTGCGCCAATGCAAGGCCGAGTGCCGTCGTCACAGCTCCACCCATGGCACCAGCGAAAATAAACGCATTGTCGCCGTCCTTGGTCAGCGCTCCAATATCCTTCGCAGGACCGGCCAGGCCGGCAATGATTAGGAAATCATCTGAGTTTCCAATCAGCGCCGGCACGGCTTCAGCCCGGTCGAGAGGTACTTTGTTTTGATGTTCTTTTGACATGGCTCGCCCCCCTCAGAATGCCTTCGCGCCAAGCAAACGCTGTGACAACAAAACTGCAACAGATTGCTCGGATTGAAAGGCCATGGTCAGTGCTGCCGTTGTTCCGCGCTCGACCTCTTCCGGTGTCGTGACCGTCACGCACTGCACACCCATCGCCGTCATCGTCGGCTCGACAGCCTTGCCCATAGCAAACTGCCAGGGATTGCCTTCACCAAAGTCACCACGCATCGAGACATACGTCAGAAACGGGAACCGACCGTGTTGGATCAGCGATAGCTGATTGATGCAGTTTCCAACACCACTGCTTTGCATCAGAAGAACCGCCCGTGCACCACCAAGATGGGCGCCTGCAATCAAGCCAACACCTTCTTCCTCTGTCGTCAGAGGCACCGAGTGAACGTCACTATCAGCAATCGATCGGTCGATAAGAACGCGGTGGCCGGCATCGGGGACGTAGCCGAAGATCGAAACCTTAGCCTCACGCAGTTGGTCATAGAGCCGGCCTTGCCAGCCATCGTCATATCCTGTTACCGCCACGTTTCCTCCGAGTATGTCATTTGTCTTATTTTGTGTCGTCGAGCGGATCATCGCACTCGCCGATAGGCGCCGGGAAAACGACTAGTGAGCTGCCTCCCAATCATCCGCTGCATTCGCATCGACTTTCAATGGCACCGAGAGCTTGAGTGACGGTTCCGGCGACTTTTCCATGACTTCCGCAACAACCGCGACGGTTTTGTCGACCTCACTCTCGTTCACTTCGAAAATCAGTTCATCATGAACCTGCAACAGCATCCGCGCTGATCCAATGCCCGCTTGCTCCATGGCACGCGGAATGCGGACCATCGCACGGCGAATGATATCTGCAGCAGATCCCTGGATGGGAGCATTGATCGCGGCCCGCTCGAAGAAGCCACGAGCCGAAGGGTTCTTCGTATTGATTTCCGGATAGTGCACCTTTCGCCCGAAAATTGTCTCGACATAGCCATTGGCCTTGGCACTGGCTTTCGTGCTTTCCATGTAGTCTTTGATGCCTGGAAAGCGCTCGAAGTACGTCCTGATGTAAGCGGCTGCCTCTTCGCGCGGAATGCTCAACTGATTGGCAAGACCAAACGCCGAAATGCCATAGATGATACCGAAATTAATTGCCTTGGCCCGACGACGAACCTCGCTCGGCATCCCCTCAATCGGCACGCCGAACATCTCGCTTGCCGTCATCGCGTGAATATCGAGCCCATCGTCAAACGCTTTGCGCAACTGCGGAATGTCAGCAATGTGGGCGAGGACGCGAAGTTCAATTTGCGAGTAGTCCGCTGAGACGAGCTTGTTGCCTTTCTCGGCAACAAAAGCAGTACGAATTTCACGCCCTTCTTTGGTGCGTATCGGAATGTTCTGAAGATTGGGATCAGTGGACGCCAGACGCCCTGTCGTCGTTGCGGCCAACGAGTAGCTGGTGTGAATGCGCGCGGTATCTGGATGAACGTGAGTCGGCAACGCATCGGTGTAGGTTGATCTGAGCTTCGTGAGCTGACGCCATTCCATCATCGTATGGACCAGCTTGCGCGCATCCTCAGGCAGCTCTTCGTTGCCGGCCAGATCATCGAGCAACGTCGCACGCGTTTCCCATTGACCTGTCTTGGTTTTCTTGCCGCCTGGTAGTTGAAGCTTATCAAACAGCAACTCGCCGAGCTGCTTCGGTGATCCCAGATTGAACTTCTCGCCGGCAAGGTCGTAGACCTCATCCTCCAATTGCGCGGCACGCTGTGCGAAGGTCGCTGACAGTCGTGAAAGTACAGTCCGGTCTGTCGAGATGCCGGCATGTTCCATATCGACAATGACCGGCACCAACGGCCGCTCCAGCGTCTCGTAGACGGTCATCATGTGCTCGGCCACAAGGCGCGGCTTCAATGCCAGCCAAAGTCGCAGCGTGATATCGGCGTCCTCGGCGGCGTATTCCGTTGCCTTGTCGATAGGGACACCTGCGAACGTCTTGTCGGCAATTTTCTTGCCCGGCGCGAGCGCAATCACTTGCTTGAAAGGGATACAAGAATGACCGAGATGGCGCTGTGCCAGATCGTCCATTCCATGACCACCCCGGCCGCCATCCAGCGCGTAGGAAATGAGCATCGTGTCGTCGAACGACTTAACGTCGACGCCATAACGCTTCATGATCAGAATGTCATACTTGAGGTTCTGACCAATCTTCAGAATGGCCGGATCTTCAAGAACAGGCTTGAGCGCATCGAGTGCATCGCGCAGCGAGAGCTGGTCCAAACCTTCGCCATCACCAAAGTCCAGCCCCTCTCCGGCATTGGTATGGCCGACGGGCACATAGCAGGCGCGCCCGGGCTTCGTCGCCAGCGCAAATCCGACAAGATCGGCTTGCATCGCATCAAGCCCCGTCGTTTCGGTATCAAATGCAAACTTGCCGACATGGCGGACCTCTTCGACCCAAGTGTTCAATGCATCAAGCGTTGTGACTGTCTCATAAGAAGACCGGTCGATCGCCACCTCTGTAGCCAGCCTGAGGTTGTGCTCTACAACCGCCTGCGGTGTCGCTACCCCATCGTTGATCGATTGACCACCGTCACCACTCGCGGCTTTAGCCTTGCCCTTCTTCTTGACGGTCGACCCGACCGACTTTGCAGGCGCAGCCGGCGGTTCCGCACCCAGCGCCTCAGCAATCTTGCGGGTAAGCGTGCTGAACTCCATCTCACTCAAGAAGCCGAGCAACGTATCCGACTGAGGTTCCTGAACGCCCATTTGCTCCGGTGTCACAGTGACCGGCACATCAAGCTTGAGACGCACGAGATCGCGAGAGATCCGCGCCTGATCAGCAAATTCAATCAGCTTCTCGCGCCGCTTCGGTTGCTTGATCTCGCCCGCGCGTTCCAAAAGACTGTCGAGATCACCGTACTCCTGGATAAGCTGTGCCGCGGTTTTGACACCGATGCCCGGAACACCCGGGACATTGTCAACGGAGTCGCCGGCCAGTGACTGGACATCGACAACCCGTTCCGGCTCGACAAAGAACTTTTCGAAGACCTGCTCCGGTCCGATCTTTTTGTTCTTCATCGTGTCGAGCATGTCGACACCTGGCTGCACCAACTGCATCAGGTCTTTGTCGGATGATACGATCGTGACCTGCCCGCCGGCATCGGCAATCGTCTGGGCATAGGTCGCAATCAAATCATCGGCTTCGTAACCCTCCATTTCAATGCATGGGACATTGAACGCCTTCACAGCATCCCGGAACAGAGGAAATTGCGGGACCAACTCTTCCGGTGGCGGAGGTCGTTGAGCCTTGTATTCGGCATAAATTTCGTTGCGAAAAGTTTGCGAACCGGCGTCAAAAATCACAGCCAGATGTGTCGGCTGATCTCCGGACTTGGTGTCACCGATCAGCTTCCAAAGCATTTGGCAGAAGCCGTGGACCGCACCAACTGGGAGGCCATCCGAGGGCCTTGTCAAAGGTGGCAGGGCATGAAAGGCCCGAAAGATGTAACCGGAGCCATCCACAAGATAGACGTGGCTGCCTTTCGCGATCGGTACCGGCTCACCATCAGGAACAGACGTCCGATTCTCACGTTTTGGCGTTTTCGTCGCCGTTTTCGCATCTTTGCTCATGACGCCGGACTATAAAGCGCCGATGAGCGCGAAGCGAGGGCTCAATCGCCGGAATCCTATGGAGAATTCGCACTCCTGCCAGCTAGTGTCAGGAGAAATATGAGCAATGGAGCAGCCCTGCCGGCTCAGCAAGCTCATCAATGTTTGCAGCCGAACCACAAATGCAGTAAGACGGCGCTCCGGCAGGCGCCCGTAGCTCAGCTGGATAGAGTACTAGATTCCGATTCTAGGGGTCGCAGGTTCGAATCCTGCCGGGCGCGCCATCTTCTCGATCATTTCCCAAACTCGCCAGCCTGCTCGCTCGAAACGGTGCCGATGATACGTTTTCATGCCGGCGTTTCGGTCTTATTCCGATCCCGCAATAAATCCTTCCACTTGAGACCGAGCCTAACAGCGTTTGCTCTTCACGGCTTCGTGTATACGGAGAGTGACCTAATTCACTGCATGCGTCGTAACTCTGGCTATTGCAAGAGCAATGAGGAGTTTGACAATGATGCGCGCAATTTTTGCAGCAGCCTTTTTGCTGTCTGTATCTGCCGGCACAGGCTACGCCGCAGACTGTGAACGATACGAGTACGGCAGCCATGCCTGGTGGCAGTGCCAGAACCAGTACGGCCCGGATTGATAAACCGCTATATGCAGCAACTGTAGTACCAGGGCTGGCCAGTTCGCCAGCCCTGTTTCGTTCTGCAAGTTCAGCTCAAATGAAAACTTCAGCGAAGCGCACAAGATGTGACCGACCCCGCCGACTTCGACGAGATTAAGTGGCCTCTTCTCCTGCTCTTCGGAAATCAGGCCGACGTTTCTCCATGAACGCCGAAACGGCCTCGCGATGTTCGGCAGTTTGATACGCCGCGGCCAGGGCCTCGTGTTGGGCGCAACCCCACTTGTTCAAGATCTTCACAAGTGCCGTTTCGTGTCAGCAATTCCTTGATCATGAGCAGTGAGGGACTGGAGTTTTCGGCTATCTCTTCTGCCACGGAAAGTGCCTCATTGAGCAATTCGTCATGTGGTACGACGCGGTTCACAAGACCAGTGCCAGCAAACTCAGCGCTTTCATAGAGTTTACCCGTCAGACACATTTCACTGGCGAGTGCAAAGCCGACGCGCTGGACAAGGAAGTGCGTGCTAGCAAGTTCCGGGACGAGGCCCATACGCACGAAGAACAGTCCAATGCGGGCCTTCTCTGAAGCGATAATGACATCCGCCGGGAGCATCATTGTAATTCCGATTCCGACAGCGACACCGTTGACCGCGGCAACAATCGGCTTGGACTCCCGCATCAATTGAACCCATTGCGAGTCACCAGGGTTCTTGCCGCCATTAAGGGCCGGTTTCTCACCGGCTTGCAGCGGTTCATGAAAACTCTCTTGAATGTCGGCGCCGGCACAAAAACCGCGCCCGGCTCCTGTGATCACGATGGCACCGACATCGGGATCGTTGTTTGCCGCTCTGATGGCCTGCTCAAGCTCGCGATTCAACGTTCTAGTCCAGGCGTTGAGTTTCTCTGGTCGATTGAGAGTGATCAACTCGACGCGCTCGCGACGGTCTACGAGTATCTGGTTGTAAGACATACTTGTTCTCTGTCCATCAAAGACGGTGATGACCAGATTCTAACCACCCACTGAGCAGCCGTCGAGGACAGCCACGACAACCGCAATCTCAATTCTGATCTCCAACACTGCGATGGTGCATCTTGCAACAAAACCTTGCCCAATAGGCTGTACCACCGCGCACAGTCAGCGCTCCCAGAACATTCAGCGTGAGGAAACAGAAGTATGCGTGAGAAAAGGTTGGAAGGCAGGGTGGCGCTGGTTTCAGGTGGCAGCACGGGTATCGGTGCCGCTATTGTCAGTCGTCTCGCCACAGAGGGTGCCCATGTCGGCCTCGGAGACATAAACACGGGCGACGGCGAGCAGGTTGTAAGAGACGTAACAGCAGCGGGTGGCTCGGCACGCTTTTTACCGCTTGACGTAACCGACGCATCGCAGTGGCAGCAGGCGGTTCAGCAAATGGTCACTGACCACGGCCGACTCGACATCCTCGTCAATAACGCCGGGATTTATGCGCGCACGCCGATCGATGACATCGACGAACAAGAGTGGCAACGCGTAATCGATGTCAACGTCAAGGGCGTCTTCCTAGGTGCTCAGGCAGCCATACCAGAGATGCGCAAATCCGGCGGCGGATCAATCATCAACATCTCCTCCACGGCCGGCCTGCGGGGATCCATTGCAACCCACTATGGCGCGTCGAAGGGCGCGGTTCGTCTCATGACCAAGTCGATTGCCGTCCAATGCGCAAAGGATGGCATCCGGTGTAACTCGGTACACCCAGGCCCTATCGACACAACCATGGGGCATGCTGCAGTGCCAGAGGATATTCGCGAGGACCGCTTCAAACGTATTCCACTTGGCCGCTTTGGCTCGCCAGAAGAGATTGCCGGGGCTGTCTATTTTCTTGCCAGCGATGACTCGACCTTCATGACCGGGTCAGAACTCGTCGTCGATGGCGGTTCGACGGCGGCTTAGTACCACCAGCGCCGTCACTTATGCTGGCATCACTCCAACTCCGAAGCATCGCGTGCAATAACGGCAAACCGATCCGACAACTCCGTGAGCGCAACTGAGTGAAGGGTGCTGGCAGCCACCACGCCACCGTCTCGGTCGGGTAGATCCCTGGTGCCACAAGCCGCTTCAACAATGGTGGTGCGATAACCCAGATCGAGCGCAGCACGCGCCGTGGAACTGACGCACATGTGAGTCATGAAACCACACAACACGATGTTCATTCTCCCGGTTTCCGCTACCCGTTCTCCAAGCTCGGTTGCAGCGAAAGCATTGGGCAATTGTTTTTCGACGATCGCCTCGCCGGGTTGCGGCGCGACTGCGTCGATGATCTGCCCTCGCGCCGCATCTCGATCGAACAAACTTCCGGCTTTTCCTTTATGGGCAATGTGGAAGATCGGAGCTTTGGCCGCGCGCGCTGTCTGAAGCAGTTTCGCTGCCTCGGCGACAGCTTCAACTGCACCTGTCACCGCAATCGGTCCATCCAGGTACTCATTCTGCATGTCGATGAGGATCAGACAGGCATCGCGCATCTTCACCGGCGTTAGGTCCGCTCCAGCGAGTTCAAGAAGCGTCTTAGGCGTTGTCATGGCATTCACTCCGTAAGGCTCCGATTGAAACGATAATGCCGTTGCGTGCACCGGCAGTCACGCAGGATATTGCCAGTCGATGGCTGCAAAATTGCAGGCCGCTGAGTGACGTGATAGATCCATCCCATGAACTGGGATGACCTGCGAATTCTCATAGCTGTGCGGAATGAAGGCACGTTTGCCCGGGCCGCGGCTGTTTTGCGCGTCGATGAAACAACGGTTGCGCGCCGCTTGAACAGGCTTGAGAGGCAGCTGGGCACGAGGCTGTTCGATGCCATTGATGGCACCCGTCATCCCACCGAATACTGCAATGGCGTCCTCGCGCATGCAGATGAGGTTGCCCGTCAGGTCTCTGCCATTAACTCTCTGCCAGTTGCTGGTTCAGGCATCACCGGCAACATCAGAATAGCAACAACGCCATCAATCGCGGATGAGGTTTTGGCCCCTCGTGTCGCGACACTGCTGCACGATAATCCAGGGCTGACGTTGCAGTTCCTGGCATCAGGCCAGAACGTAAATTTCTCAAGGTGGGAAGCTGACCTGGCCATTCGACTTGGCCGACCAGCCAAAGGTGACTTCGTCATCAGCCGGCTGGCCCAACTCCGTCTCTACTACTTCGAAGCCATCGATGAGGCCTTGTCTTCGGGGAAACCAGTTGTATGCGCCTTTCCAAACGAGCTCGATGCTACCCCGGAATCTCAGTTTCTGACTGACAGAGCGATCAAGGGCGACGCACGCCTCATAACGGACAGCCCGGCAACGATCCGCGCATTGATACAATCCTATACCGCCAGCGGTGTACTTCCTGAGTACGCCTGCACATCTTTGCTAACTGACCCCAAGCTTCAAGCCACTCTGCTGCCACAGCGGCGCAATGCGTGGTTGTTGGTGCAGCCTCACCTCAAACGAGATCAAGCAGCTCGGCATGTCATTGATTGGATCCGAAGTGTGTTTGCGGAAGCGCTTGGTTGAAAAGAACGTTCAAGCGGCCGGAACATCCAAGTCTCGGTGCATATCAGGACACTCTGAGGATGAGAGCCTAGCCGGCGCGGTCCGTGCAGTTCCGGCTGTGGTATCGAACAACCTCGCGCGACGTAGCCCATTTCAACAGTTCGCTATATGACATTGGCTTAGCGAGATAGTAGCCCTGGACAACGGCACAGTTGAGATCGCTGAGTGTCGTCAATTCCTCGGCTGTCTCGACGCCTTCTGCAAGCGGTATGATGCCCAAGTTATTAATTAGGTCAACGACACTGCCGGTGATCCGTCGCAACTCATCATCCTTGTCGATGTCTCTCACTAAAGTGCGGTCGATCTTGACAACATCAACCGGAATCCGCCGCAGGTTGGATATCGATGCATGACCGGTGCCGAAGTCATCCAGTTCGATTGTAAATCCAAGCTCCGACATTCTCTCGATAGTCGATATCAGCTGCTCACTTGTACCCTCAATCAAGACAGTTTCGAGAACCTCTAGTCCCACGCGTGACGGCAGAACGCTGGCTTTTGCCGTCGTCGCGAGTAGCATCTCAACGAACTTTGGATCACCCAGTCGCGCCGCAGTTATATTGATCGACACATGCGGAATTTTTAGCCCTTTTGCATCCCATCCAGCTAAAGCAAGAAGCGCCTTGCGAGTCACAATCTCATCCAGCCGCGATACAAGGTTGTTTTGTTCCGCTGCCCCGAGAAAGTGACCTGCCGACAATGTTCCAAGTTTCGGATGATGCCACCGTGCGAGTGCTTCAACACCCCAAATCTCACCTGAACCGAGAGAGACCTTGGGTTGGAAAAACGCATCAAACTGATCTGCCTCGATCGCATCGATCATCTCTTTGCCGAGCGCATTGATTTCATCGTAGCGCGACCGCATGCGGTGATCAAAGGTGCGGAACTGACCGCGACCGGCGTTCTTGGCTTCATAAAGAGCACGATCGGCATCGATGATGATTTGCTCCAGATCGCACTCATCCGACACGAGACACGCATTCAGCCCGACACTCGCGCCGATCTGGCAGGTATAACCGTCAATGCTAAAAGGCTCAGACAGCCGCGTAACAATCCTTTGAGCAATGGTATGGGCATCTTCGATCGTCGCATCATCGAACAAGGCGATCACAAACTCATCACCTCCTATGCGTGCAACAAAGTCATTGGGCCGTAGTGTCGACAGGATCAATTCCGCAGCCTTGATCAACACTCCGTCGCCAACGGCATGGCCATAGCGGTCGTTTATGTTCTTGAAGTTGTCGAGATCGATGTGCAGCACATTGAGAGTTTTCTCGTCTGCGCTTGCAGTTGTCGACAGCTCGTTCAAATGTTGACGAAAGGCGCGCCTGTTGGGCAAACCGGTTAATTCATCTGTCAACGCGCGGCGCTCTGCTTCTTGCCGCGATGCCTCCAACCGGGTTGTGAGATCCCGAGACGTCGACAACAATTCCGCCTGCATGGCTGCAACCTGCATCAGATCCACCGAGCTATCGATCAGCGAAAAGTCTTTGCTATGCAGACCAAAGGTATCGATCACGCTGGACAGATTTGATCCAAGAGAAAAACTAAACAGCCAAGTTGTTGGCTCCTGAAGCTCAATGACCATCGCCTGAAGCGAGAAGTCACTGTGTGCCACGGCGTTGAACACTAGCTTCTGGCCGACAAGTTCGGAGACATGCTGATAGCCGGCCAGGTGCCGTGGCTTGCTCAAGCGAATAAAGTTTGTGAACAGCTCGCCGAGTAACTGCTGATCAGGAAGAAGCTTTTGAAAAGTTCGCCCAGCGTCGATGATTACTCCGCTATCGTCGACCTGCAGACGTAGGGGCATCACAGCGTCCAAAGACACTTTCGATACCGTTACGCTATGTACATCGACGCCCGCGATTGGCGGAACTAGGTCAAGCATGTCACCAACTGCTCTTAAGCGGCAACGTTCGATTCAGCAACGGCTGCACTAACGCGGATTCCAAACACGTCGTGATCACTCGCGTCACCTTTTTTCGCGACGTGCTCGACCTGGACAACAACTTCGTGCTGCGCAGCTAAACCGTGCAGAAGACCGACCACCATTGGTGCCAGTCCCTCGCGCTCCGAGAAGTAGTGCAGCCGGTAGTTCTCATCATCAACAGGCTCTAACTCAAAGGATGGCGGCCTTAGGTCAGGCATTGCGATCTTGACCCGCTGATGCATTTCATCCAGCGACTCAAGCGTATCGATAAAGGAGTCACCGCCGAACTTGATCATGTTGCCAACGGCAGTACCTTTCGCGTACTCAGGCCAGTACTGGCCGAATACCTCAAGCACTTGAGATGCATCGGCACCCAAATGCTTACTGATGGCCCCAACCAACCGATAGGTCACATCATCATCGTACGTGAGGAGTTGTTCGAACTCACGTGTTGTGACGTTGGCGTCGTCGCAGATCGTCGCCCAAGCCGCTTCGCCATGATTCTGAACGATGAATGTGCGCACCGCATCGTTGACCATGCCATACATAGTCCTGCCCCTCCCCAAGTTAATCTTGTAGAGATTGTATAATATTGATTAATACAACTTTAAATTGAGCAACTACATCCTGTATTGAGCCAAGGAGGAATTGCATCGGGTGCACTGGCGGGCTGATGCCAACTCTCAACCCGAGTACCGCATAAGATGACCTGGCAAAGGACAGTGATGGCGGAGACGGATAGCACTGAGTTAACCGTTGAGCGCAACACCCGGTTCAACTCATGGCACGGTCGACCAGCTATCGGTGCTTGGCAGAACAAAACCGAAATCGCTCCGGAACCACTGATCCAATCTCTGCACCCAAAAACGACCTTTCAGAAACGCGCCATAAAATTGGCACTTGCATTTTTCCAACTTCATCGAGTAGCTTGCCCGCATGTCAATCGCGAACACACTTCGGCTATCCAGCCTTCGACTTACTGGCCCGGCGTACTAATTGCGCCGGGGGTGCGCTTGGCCGTGACCAAGCACATAGTTCGAAGAGCAGCTGGAGACCGTATCGCAAGAACTCTCCTCAGTTTCCCAAACATCCGATCGCGCATGAGCCGCAAGGTATGCATTCCGTGTCATTGCACGGTATAACATGTCCGCAGCGCACAGCATGACATCGGTGAGTATTGATCCAGCTGTCAAAAGACGACCAGACTGAACAGTCAAAAAATACGGGTTTCTCCCATGCCTTCTATGCCAATCGAAAAATACGTACCCTTTACGCCGATTGAATTGCCCGACCGGACCTGGCCTGGCCAGATCATTACCAAAGCACCAACATGGTGCTCGGTCGATCTGCGTGACGGCAACCAGGCTCTGATCGAGCCGATGGGTCCTGACCGCAAGCTGCGCTTGTTCAAAACGCTTTGCGAAATGGGCTTCAAAGAAATTGAAATTGGGTTTCCGGCCGCATCCGAAACAGATTTCACTTTCTGCCGAAAGATCATCGACGAAGGCCTGATCCCGGATGATGTGGTGATCCAGGTTCTGACGCAGTCGCGTGACGAACTGATCGCACGCACGTTCGAGGCGATCGCCGGCGCCAAACGAGCAATCGTCCACCTCTACAATTCGACGTCGACAACGCAGCGACGTGTTGTGTTCAACCTCGATACAGCTGGCATTACGAAAATTGCTGTCGATGGTGCCAAACTGATCAAAGAACTGACGTTATCTGTTCCGGATACCGAGGTCACTTACCAGTACTCGCCGGAGAGCTTCACACAAACCGAATTGCCCTATGCAATGGAGATCTGTGAAGCCGTGATGGATGTCTGGCAGCCCACGCCTGAGAACAAGACAATCATTAATCTGCCAGCCACGGTCGAGGTTGCGACACCCAATATTTACGCGGATCAGATTGAGTGGATGCACCGCAACTTTTCGAAGCGCGATTGTGTCATCCTTTCGCTGCATCCGCACAACGACCGCGGTACAGGCGTCGCGGCGGCAGAGTTCGGCGTCATGGCCGGCGCCGATCGGATCGAAGGCACCTTGTTCGGCAATGGCGAGCGCACCGGTAATGTTGATGTGATAACGCTGGCGATGAACATGGTCAGTCAAGGCGTCGATGCCGGACTTGAAATGAGCAACATGCGTGAGCTGCGCTCCACGGCGGAATACTGCACCCAGTTGCCGGTTCATCCGCGCCACCCTTACGCTGGTGACTTGGTCTTCACCGCGTTCTCGGGCAGCCACCAGGACGCGATCAACAAGGGCCTGAAGGCCATGAAGACGTCCAACAGTTCACAATGGGACGTGCCTTACCTGCCGATTGATCCAGCCGATGTCGGTGCCAGCTACGAAGCCGTTATTCGGATCAACTCCCAATCGGGCAAGGGCGGCATCTCGTACATCATGGAAACCGAATACGGTATTCAGATGCCACGCGCATTGCAGGTCGAGTTCTCGGGCGTCGTTCAGCGCATCTCCGATGGCACAGGCGAAGAACAAACGCCTGAGGACATCTGGGCTGCCTTTGAGAAAGAGTATCTCAACGCGAATGACCCGTATGAATTTGTTGAGCACGTCACGCGGGTCGGCAGTCACGCCTCTGAAGTACGGCAGCTTACGGCAACGGTGCGCAAATCAGGCAAGACTATAGAGATTGATGGAACCGGTACGGGGCCGATAGATGCCTACGTCGATGCGCTCGGCAAAGAAGCCGGCGCCGAGATCAAGGTGTTTAGCTACTCCGAACACTCCGTCGGGCTGGGCGCAGATGCCACGGCAATTGCCTTCGTCGAAACCGAGGTCAATGGCCAGCATCTTTACGGCGTCGGCCGCAGCAAGAACATTGTATCCGCATCGCTGATAGCCGTGACGTGTGCCGTGAATCGCATGTTGCGCGGCTCGGTCGGCTAGGATCTGAACGTCTTGAGGCCTCTCAACGCAACGAGAGAGGCCTCAACAAAGGCAATCCAAAACCGTGCTGCGAGTGCGATGACCGAACAGCAGACGCCGCAGCTCAGAATTTTCTTTATTTTCATTAACTTGAATTAAGCGAACGTTATTGCCTTTGAGGCTTTTCGCTCCTCAGTTTACCTCAGATTTACCCCGATCCGCTACTCAACATGTATCGGCTAACGATCACGCCTATAAGCAACGAAAGCGTGGCTTCGTCGTTATGTATTGAGTTTGCGTCAAACGATGTCAGTAAAAGTTAAACGAGAGCGTCCGGATCAACGCCGTCACCATCGCGTGACAGCGCCGCTTTTTGTCGACCTCAATGGTCGGCGCCTGCGTGCATCCGATTGGAGCCTCGGCGGTATCAACGTTTGCGATCCAGACGGTCCTATTCCTGCTATCGGCGATGAACTCGCCGTCGATCTCGAACTCCCCTTCCAAGGCTTCGACATCAAGTTCAACACAACGCTTGAAGTCCTGCGTGTCGATCCCGAAACGCGTATGATTTCCGGCAAGTACGTTGATCTTGGCGAGCGCGAACAAGAGCTGATGCAGCACTTCGTCGAAGACATCATTCGCGGTGCGATGTCCGACATCGAAGATACGATCCAGCGCATCGACGTGCCGGTAACACCAGCATCCCTGTCACCTGACAAAACCAAGTCTGACAACGATGTTCCGGTCAAGCGATGGCCGGTACGCGCTATGGCCTATTCGTCGGCCTACGTTTTGTCTGGCCTGGCGGTTTTCGCCTACGCTTCGATGCTGGTCTTTTCGACATACTTTAATCTGGAAGTCACATCGGCCGTTATCTCGGCCCCGCTGGAGCAGGTAAAGGCTCAGGCGGAAGGACGCTTGCGCTGGACGCGGTTCCAGCCGGGAGACCCGGTCGTCGAGGGCGATGTAGTCCTGCATCTCTACGACAATAAGCTTGAGCGGGAAATTGATCTTGCGGGTCTCGCAATCAAGGAACGCTCGAACGAAATTGCCTATCTCATGCGCCGCAAGGTCGACGAACTCGATAAGGCCTCTGCGTTCGCGCAGATCGAAGCCAAGGAAATCGCACAATCTCGGCTGCAGCAGGAAAACTTGCAGGAACAAGTGCACGCGGCTCGCCTGACACATGTTCGTGCCGAGCATCTCTTCAGCAAGGGGCACGCCCCAGCAGCCAAGGTTGAAGAAACCAAGAAGAAGTTGATAGCGCTTGAGAAGGAACTGCAGAGTCAGAAGCTGGAACTCCAGACCCGCATCAAGGTTGCAGAAAAGAATCTTGGGAAGCGCCATTTCAGCGGTGACAATGTCATCGGCGATCTGCAGCGTATCTCCGATGAAATCAAGCGCGCAGAGGGCTTGATGGAGCTCGACCGTCAGCGCTTCGATCTGGCGCGCATGCAGCGTCATCGCCTAGCGGTTATCGCCCCGTTCACCGGGACACTTCTGCAGTTGCCACGCGTCAACAACAGTCAGATCAAAGCTGGCGAGACGATCGCTCTGTTCGAAAAGAACGACAAGCGTATGGTCACAGCGTTCCTCACCCAGGATGAAGTCTTGCAGATCGAGTTGGGCGCGGACGTCGATGTCTATATTCCAGCAACCGGCGAAGTTGCAGCTGCGCGGATTGTCGATATTGATCGTACGATGGGATTCTTCCGGCAGGCTTCGCAGCGCTCGCCGGTCCGCCTGCAATGGCGCGCCTCACGCGAGAGAACGGCACGCGTTGTCCTGGCCTTCAACAATCCGCGCGCGTTCGCAAACCGACGCCAATACCGCGCCGGCCTGCCCGTCATCGCAAACTTCGAGCGTAAAACAGGCGGATACATTACGGCGCGCGCACAGAAGCTGATCCGACAAGCCTGGTCTCATGTGCCCGAGCTGCCGAGTTCGATGCGCCAGACGTACACGCGACTGGTTGCGTTCGTTCAAGGCAGCAATGCCGGCGAACCGATC
>CBDFGV010000003.1:2732500-4930117 GCA_965247245.1 Hyphomicrobiaceae bacterium
CCGGCAATGCGCCTGGCCGCAGTTCGACCGAAAGCACATCATCAACCGGCCAAATAAAGGTTCGCGTTGTGGAGTTGCTGGGCGGCATCTTACCGGAAGACGATGGCCGTGAACTGGACAGCCAGGCCGTGCGAGACCTTGTCCAACAGTCTTACTTACCTTCCGACAGCGCTGCACCTTCGACAACGGCTTTTGAAAACACAGGACAGCTGCCGCCAGGCCTCACACCCAATTATCTCTCACCAGGTGGCCTTGGTCTCAATCCCGTCGAACAGATCGACAGCAATATCACCGTCATTACCAGGAAAGTCGCCGATGAAGACACCTTGTCGACCGATGGCAGCGATGATCCCAGCGAGGTTCGCGTTGTCAGTATCGGCAAAGGCGACAGCATCGCGCGCATCCTGCAGCGACTTGGTGCACCGGATTGGCTGGGCTCTGCAATGATCGAGTCCGCAAAGGGCGTTTTCTCATTGAATGACATTGCGCCGGGCCAGCAAATGCATGTTCAGATGGTCCCGGCCCTGACGAAGCCTGGTTACATGGAGCCAGCAGGGTTTTCTCTATTTGGCCCGGGCCATACACACCTGCTGAGCGTAAAGCGCGACAGCGGCGGTACCTTCCGAGCAAGCAAGGAAATTGATCGCGCGACGTTGCTGCGAACATTGAACCGAAGCGCCAACTCAAGTGGCAGCAGCACACTTTATTCCGGCATCTACGATACGGGGCTGACCCAAAATCTATCGCCGGACCAGATTATGAAGATCCTGCGCATCCACGCGTACGAGACTGACTTCCGTCGCCGCATTCGCCAGGGAGACCAGGTTGAATGGTTCTTTGACTTACGACCACAAAGATCAGGACCACCAAAACTGGGCGCACTATTATACACCTCTATAACGGCAGGCGGTGAGAGGCAGCGCTTTTGGCGCTTTCGTACACGCGATGGCATAATCGATTATTATGATGAGAACGGTGAGAATTCGAAAAAGTTTTTAATGCGAAAGCCAGTTCGAGGTAGCGCGGTCCGCCTAACGTCCGGCTTCGGCTTCCGACGCCATCCCGTTCTTAAACAACGCCGCATGCACACCGGTATTGACTACGCCGGCCCGAGAGGCACACCCATCCTGGCCGCCGGCAAAGGCGTCATCGATGAAGCCCGCCGCCGCGGAACCTATGGCAACTATATCCGGATTAAGCATGCCAACGGATACAAGACCGCCTACGCCCACCTGCATCGGTTCGGCAAAGGCATAACCAAAGGCGTCAAAGTCCGGCAGGGCCAGATTATCGGCTACCTCGGCAACACCGGTCTCTCGTCCGGCCCTCACCTGCACTACGAGGTCCTCGTCAACCAACGCTTTGTGAACCCGCTGAAGATTAAGGTTCCGCAGGCGCGGAGACTGGCAGGCAGCGAGCTCGACGAGTTCAAGCGCAAACGAGAACAGATCGACGACCTGATGGCGCGCCCGCCGGTCGAAACACAGGGCAGGTAACCCAAACCCTAGCAGCAGTGCGGCCTGGCGTTAGGGTGCATCCCAAGAGTTAAGAAGATCTGGATAGCATTGATTAGGCCGAGCCGATTGTCATCGCTCGGCCTATTCTTCATGTGGCGCTTTGGACGCGATCTCGCTTAAGCCGCCAGGCTGACGACCTCTCCGTTGATCTCGAGACTGTCACCCGCTGCCGCAACGCGAACAGTTGTTCCGTCCTGAACTCTGCCGGCGAGGATCTGTTCTGCGAGTGGATCCTGCAGGAAGCGTTGGATCACACGTCGCAATGGTCGAGCACCGTAGGCAGGATCATAACCCTTGTCGGCAAGCAGCGCCTTGGCAGCCTCATCGAGCTCCAGCTCAAGCTTACGGTCGCCCAGCAGTTTTCGCAGACCATCAAGTTGGATGTCGACAATCGCTGCCATATCTGCCCGCTTCAATCGCTCAAACAATATGATATCGTCGAGGCGATTGAGAAACTCCGGACGGAATTTTGTTTTAACTTCCGCTAAGACATACTCCCGTACTTCATTAACGCTGTCATTTTCCTTTTGGCCAACGAGATACTCAGCGCCGATATTGGACGTTAGAATAATAACCGTATTGCGGAAATCGACAGTCCGGCCCTGTCCGTCTGTCAGGCGGCCATCATCAAGCACCTGCAGCAGGACGTTGAACACATCCGGATGCGCCTTCTCGATCTCATCGAACAGCACGAGTTGATAAGGGCGGCGGCGCACAGCTTCTGTCAGAGCACCACCTTCCTCGTAGCCAACATATCCCGGAGGTGCACCAATCAAGCGCGCAACCGAGTGCTTTTCCATGTACTCACTCATGTCGATGCGAACCATCGCCTGGTCATCATCGAACAGGAAGGCTGCAAGCGCTTTTGTGAGCTCCGTCTTACCGACACCAGTGGGCCCTAGGAACATGAAGGAACCAATTGGCCTGTTAGGATCCTGCAAACCTGCTCGCGCTCGCCGAACGGCCTTCGAAACCGCATCGACAGCCTCGCGTTGGCCGACAACCCGCTTCGCGAGTTCATCTTCCATCCGCAACAACTTCTCACGCTCACCTTCGAGCATCTTGCTGACGGGAATCCCGGTCCAGCGTGAGACGACCTGGGCAATATGATTGGGCGTCACGGCTTCCTCAACCATTGCGCCTTGTGCCTCGTTGGCCTCCAAACTGGCAACCTTGGCCTCCAGTTCAGGTATAACGCCGTACGCAAGCTCACCCGCGCGCGCCAGATCTCCGCGCCGCTGCGCCTGCTCCAGCTCGGTTCTATGGGCGTCCAGCTCTTCCTTGATTTTTTGCGCGTTACCGAGCTTTGCCTTCTCGCCTTCCCAGCGCTGCGTCAGAGCCTGCGACTGCTCTTCCAGGTTCGCAATATCACCTTCCAACGACTGCAATCGATCCTTCGATGCCGCGTCCTCTTCCTTGCGTAGAGCCTCGCGCTCGATCTTGAGTTGGATGAGACGACGATCCAGCTCATCAAGTTCTTCGGGCTTGGAATCAACCTGCATTCTCAGTCTCGAAGCAGACTCATCGACCAGGTCAATCGCCTTGTCGGGTAGGAAGCGGTCTGTAATGTAACGGTTCGAGAGCGTTGCCGAAGACACAAGAGCACTGTCACTGATGCGAACACCATGGTGGAGCTCGTACTTCTCCTTCAAGCCACGCAGAATCGAGATTGTGTCTTCAACCGTCGGCTCTTCAATGAACACCGGCTGGAAGCGCCGCGCCAAGGCCGCGTCCTTCTCAACATGCTTGCGGTACTCGTCGAGTGTTGTGGCTCCCACGCAGTGCAGCTCTCCGCGCGCCAAGGCTGGCTTAAGAAGGTTGGAGGCGTCCATCGCACCTTCGGTTTTGCCGGCACCAACAAGTGTGTGCATTTCATCGACAAACAGAATGATTTGGCCGTCCTCGGCAGTGACCTCCTGCAGAACTGCCTTCAGTCGCTCTTCAAACTCTCCGCGATACTTCGCACCGGCAATCAGCGCACCCATGTCGAGTGACAGCAGTTTCTTGCCCTTCAGGCTTTCCGGGACGTCGCCTTGTACGATGCGAAGCGCCAAGCCTTCCGCGATCGCCGTCTTACCAACGCCAGGCTCACCAATCAGAACCGGATTATTTTTTGTACGACGTGACAGGACCTGAACCGTGCGTCGGATTTCTTCGTCGCGGCCAATAACCGGGTCAAGTTTGCCATCAGAGGCATCGGCAGTCAGGTCGCGGGCATATTTTTTGAGCGCATCGTATCCCTCTTCGGCACCTGCGGTATCTGCCGTGCGCCCCTTTCGAATGGCTTCGATAGCTGCATTCAGGTTCTGAGGACTGACGCCACTGCGCGCCAAGATCTGGCCGGCCTCGGAATTTGCGTCGAGGGCCAGCGCCAACAACAATCGTTCGGTCGTGACGAACGAGTCGCCCGACTTCTCAGCCAGTTTTTCCGCGGATTCAAAGATCTGAGCGAGTTCCGGTGCAAGATAAAGCTGGCCATTGCCACCGCTCACCTTGGGCCGCTTTTGCAGCGCAAGCTCGATGTCGCTAAGGACCTGTTCCGGCCGTCCACCGGCACGTGCAACCAGTCCGGCTGCGAGGCCCTCAGTGTCCTCAAGCAAAACTTTGAGCAGGTGAACGGGCGCAAATTGCTGATGACTTTCGCGCGTGGCCAAACCTTGTGCCGACTGCACGAAGCCTCTCGCCCGGTCGGTGTACCGATCGAAATTCATTCTGTCCTCCACCAGCTGACAATATTCCGAAGCAATACTATCAACCGCAAATGTCTAACGAAGTCCGGTCCCTGAAGCGGCAACCGGACATCATTGATATAGGTGATTTTCTCTTCGTTTAAAGTGTTTGTCGCACGGCAGAACGGCCGAAGAAGCGCCCTCATAAGAACCTCGAACAGTCCAAGCATCCAAGCTGTAAAGAGATAGTTTGCGAGCAAACACTTGTCTAAACTGACCTTTTCATTGAGTTTCGCAACCAGCGGCGACGCGACCATCCCAAGCACGAGAAACAGTATCATGAGCAACGATAAGACAATGGAAATCAAATCGATCTACCGCTACCCGCTGAAGGGTTTCTCTCCACAACCGCTTGCGCAGGTTAGCTGTCAAACCGGGGAGACATTGCCCTTTGATAGAGCATTCGCCGTCGAGAATGGCCCGAGCAAGTTCGATTCGCAGAACCCGCGCTATCTGCCCAAGATAAGCTTCTTGATGCTGATGCGGGATGAGCGCCTCGCGACACTCCGGACAGAGTTTGACGAAGCCTCGCAAACGCTCACCATATTCCGTGACGGCAAGCAGGTTGCCTCTGGGCAACTCACCGATCCGACCGGGCGGCGCATCATTGAGCAGTTTCTATCCGCCTATATGAACTTCAGCCTGCGCGGCGCACCGAAGATTGTATCTGCAGCGGGGCATAGCTTCTCCGATGTTCCGGTGAAATGTCTCCACCTTGTCAATCTGGCAAGCGTTCGTGATCTTGAGCGAACCATCGGTCGCCAGGTCGATCCGCTGCGCTTCCGTGCCAATGTCTACTTCGACGGCTGCGAGCCTTGGGAAGAATTGACCTGGGTCGGCAAGAAGTTGGTTTCCGATGATTTGACCTTGTCGATCATCGATCGGACCACGCGCTGCGAGGCAACCAATGTCAATCCTGACAAAGGCATTCGCGATATGGCCATACCAACAACCCTATTCAGGACATGGGGTCACTCGGACTTTGGCATTTACGCCAAGGTGGCAAACGACGGCCAACTCAGCGTTGGAGGTGAAATGAAGTTAGACGGTTGATGGCTGTACGCAGCCGTCCGATGGCAACGGAGCGTCATCTGATCGAGCCTGTTGCCCAGTCATAGAATGCCGACAGCGCGCCAGAAACAGCTGCCGCGAAGGCACCCAAGATTAGGGACAACCAAGTAGCTATTCTGCAGCTTCGTCTGTCGCTGCAGCAGCGCTATCACCGTCAGCTTCACCCTCTTGTGCTTGGGCAGCTGGGCGGCGTCCACGTCGTACTGGCCGCTTCAGGAAATCAGGTTGCTCGTCTGCGTCAGCCATGGCAGCACGACGGCGTGCCGGACGCTTCTCACCGTCTTCTTCCGGCATTGGTTGGGCATCGCCGGCATCACCTGCATCAGCTCGCGCATCGCCATTTTCAGGACGTCTCCGACGAGACCCGTGACGTGTACCATTTGAACGTCGCTGCGGCCTTTCGGCGGCCGGTTGCTCACCAGCACCGTCTTCCATATCGACTGAAGGCTGCGATTCCTGTCCGCGGGGTGCTTCTTCGCCTTCGTGACTTGCCGCCGATTCACCTTCACCGTTCTCTGCGGGTCTATGGCGCCCATTCGCCCCGCCATTCAACCCCTCACCCTGCGGTGCCTGTTGCTCGCGGTACGTCATTATAATGCGATTATAATGCTCGGCGTGCTGAAGGTAGTTCTCTGCCAAAACCGGGTCACCGGACGACAGCGCATCCCGTGCCATTGAGATATATTTCTCGGCTATGTGGGATGGCGTTCCCCGGATTTTCACGTCCGGTCCGCTCGACTCGAAGCTTCGTGTTAATGGATTCTGGCTCTTGCGGTTACGTCCGCGGCCACGGCGATTTTGCTGTCCCTGCCTCATAGGCTCCGTTCTCGGTCTCTTATTCACACATCATTGTTCAAGGCAATTTTCGCAGTACGCCAACACTCCAATATCCTTGGAGGTCGGGCGGACTTAGAAATTCTGGCAAATCCTAGTTAAGAGGTTCGCAGTTGTTCCACTCTGCTTCGTGCTTAGCTCACAATGGCTTCATTCGCCCGTATGTCGGGCGGAAAATTGAGATGACATGGCCGCAACTAATCCAGTTCACGTCGGTCAGAAGGCCAGTTCAATCTCGGTGTTTTTGATGTCCAAGCTTTCGATGCTAAATGCCGGCACTTTGAAGAAGCAGCGTATCAACGCGCTAAACTAGAACCAGTGCCCTGATCGATTTCCTACACTGTAGCCCGATACTTCAGTGATTCCAACTATTTTTGATGACAGTATTAGCAAAGTGTCTCAATCGCAACACATCGCACCCGACCGGTGAGATCTCGCCACAGCTGTACCGTTTCGGGAATGAATCTCAGGCCTTCCTGCTGAAACGAAGCAATCACTCGTTCATGATCATCAACCGCAATTTCGACAATCAGATGGCCTTTCCAACCAGACTTGCTCAGCTGTCTGCCTAGCTGTTGATAACAATCCAAACCGCTACGGCCGCCATCCAAAGCAACAATCGGATCGAAGCCCGTGACTTCCATCTGTAGTCCGGCAATGTCACCGGATTTGATGTAAGGCGGATTGGAAACGATCAGATCGTAGTCCAAGGCCACGCCGTCGATGAGATTCGTCACGTTCGAGGCGAAACGCGCCGCCACGCCAAGTTTCTCAGCGTTCCGCTCAGCAGTATGAATCGCCTGAGCAGAAATATCTGTTGCCATCGCCGTTGCGTGTTGCAGTTCTGCCAGCAACGTTATGGCAATACAGCCTGTGCCAGTTCCGACATCAAGAATACGCCAAGGATAGTCTCGGCCATGGGAAGTATCCGCCATCGTCAAGGCGGCGTCGATCACCGTTTCAGTATCTGCTCTCGGCTCCAGTGTGGCATCCGAAAGCATGAAACGACGGCCGTAAAACTCCTGCCAGCCACGGATCCGCGCCAGCGGCTCCCCTTGCTCTCGGCGTTGCAGCCAGTGAGAAACGTTATCGGCCTGGGTTTCATCGAGCTCTACACCCGGGTCCCTGATCAGCGCAACGGCATCTATAGCCAGCGCTTCGCAAACCAGCCGTCTGGCCTCAGCCGTGGCGGTCTCGATCCCGGCTGCCTGCAGTCGCTCACCCACATGGCGCACAGCACCATGCAGCGTCAGTGGCTCGTTAGTCATCGCTGCTCATAGCGGCAAGCTGTGTCGCCTGGTGATCCGTTATGAGGGCATCGATCACCTCGTCGAGCGCTGTGCCTTCCATCATCTGATCCAACTTGTGCAGCGTCAGATTTATCCGATGGTCGGTCACTCTTCCCTGCGGAAAATTATAGGTGCGAATCCGCTGCGACCGGTCACCGGACCCAACCTGGTCACGGCGCTGTTCGGCGCGCTCGGTCGCAATCTTCTCACGTTCAAGCTCATACAATCTTGAACGCAGGACCTGCATGGCATTGCGCCGGTTCTGATGCTGCGATTTCTCAGCGGAAATGACGGTGATACCTGTCGGAATGTGCAGGATGCGCACCGCTGAATCTGTCGTGTTAACGTGCTGACCACCGGCGCCCGATGCGCGCATCGTATCGACACGTAAGTCTTCCTGGCGGATATCAAAGTCCAGCTCTTCCACTTCGGGCAATACGGCGACCGTAGCCGCGGAGGTGTGAATGCGCCCGCTCGCCTCCGTCGCAGGTACACGCTGAACACGATGCACCCCGGACTCAAACTTCATCCGGGCAAAAACGCCATCGCCGTTGATAGATGCCGTAATCTCCTTGTAACCGCCGAGATCATTTTCGGATGAATCCAGCACTTCTACCTTCCAATTGTGCGTCTCGGCATAGCGGCTGTACATGCGGAACAAGTCAGCGGCAAACAGGGCCGCCTCGTCGCCTCCGGTCCCCGCACGCAACTCGATGATAACTCCCTTGTCGTCAGCTTCATCTTTCGGCAGCAGCTGGACTTTCAGCGTTTGCTCAAGCTCCTCAAGCTTGGGCTCCAGTTCGGCAATCTCTTCACGGGCAAGCGAAGTCATTTCCTGATCTTCGCTATCATCGCTCAGCATCGTCTTGAGACCTTCGAGTTCCTCTTCGGCCTCGCGCAACGCGTTGATGGTCGCAACCACAGGATCAAGACCCGCAAACTCTTTCGACAGGCGAGCGATATCCTTCGGGTCGGACGTCGCGTTCATTTCCTGCTGAACCATAGTCCAGCGTTCCACTAGTCCGAGCAGTTTTTCTTCTGGCAGAGAACTCATTTTCTATCTCGTTATCGTCGATGCGCACTGGGGAAGTACGCAACACCGGCAATGGAGCACGCGCTCCAATCAATTCACATCTCGTTGGCTGCTAAATCTCGACACTATCGCTCTCGGCAAATCGCTGCAGCTCGGCCCTAATATCTCCTGTGCGCCCAGCAGCCAGCCGCTCGCCAATGAACTCGGCGATTCGGGACTGGTCGAGGGAAAGCACCATACGCTTCACAGGACCTATCGAGGCTGGTGCGATCGACAGTGACCGGTATCCAAGACCGATCAAAGCCATGGCTTGCAACGGCTGAGCTGCAAGCTCGCCGCACAACGTAACGGGTACGTTGTGACGATTGCCGGCATCCTGCACCATCTTGAGGGCGCGCAGTGCCGCCACAGACATGGTGTCGTAGCGATGCGAGACAAGAGCATTCGAGCGATCGCAGGCGTACAGGAACTGCAGAAGGTCGTTGCTTCCCACAGATACAAAATCAACCTGCTCCATCAACGCATCAAGCTCGAGCAAGATACTCGGTACCTCGACCATCGCACCGAGGCGCAAAGCCGATGGGCCCTCATGCCCCATATCACCTGCACGCGACAGCTCGCTGTCGATCAGCTTGCGTGCCTGTAGCAGCTCCGTCGTCGTACTGATCATCGGGATCATCAAGCGCAACTCGCGTCCAGCGGCAGCACGCAGTAAAGCCCGGACCTGCAACTTGAAAAGTGCCGGCCGATCCAGCGCTAGGCGAACCGCCCGCCAACCCAAAGCGGGGTTATCCTCTTTCGGCTGGCGCAGATAAGGCAGAGCCTTGTCGCCGCCTATATCAAGGGCACGGAACACGACAGGCTTCCCGCCTGCCGCCTCCATAATCTGGTTATAGGTCTCGACTTGCTGCCCCAGTCGCGGAAACGTCGATGCGATCATGAATTGCAGTTCTGTCCGGAAGAGACCAATGCCCTCCGCACCAGAATCTGCCAGATGAGACATGTCTGCCATCAGGCCGGCATTCATCAGCAAAGAGATCCCGACGCCATCCTTGCTAATTGCCGGCTTGTCCCGCAGGGCCTGGAACTGCTGCTGTCTGCGGGCACGAAACCGTACCTTGTCGTTATAGGCTGAAATGACCTCGGCAGACGGCCGTACATGCACCTGACCGAGCTCACCATCGACGATGATCTCATCGTTGCCCGTAATGTTTTCAATGATGCCTGGCGCTTCTCCGACCGCAGCAATGCCGAGCGCACGCGCAACAATCGCGACATGGCTTTGCGGCCCAGCTTCTTCGACAACCAGACCGCGCAGGCGCTGGCTATCATAATCGAGCAACTCAGCCGGGCCCATGTTGCGGGCGATAAGGATCGTATCGTGAGGAAGATCGAAGTCCTCCAATACTGCTGTCTTGCGGCCAGCAAGTATTCGCAGCAAGCGATCGGACAGATCATCCAAGTCGCGCAATCGCTCGCGCCAAAACGGATCGTTCTGTCTGAGCATGCGCGAACGGGTTCCATTCTGCACGCGCTCAACAGCGGCCTCAGCGGTGAGCCCCTCGCTGACAGCGGCATGCATGCGGCGAAGCCAACCTTTGTCATTGGCAAACAGCCGGTAGGCTTCCAGAACTTCGCGGTGCGCACCGGCGTGAGAAACGGTCTCGTGGGCCAGCATATCGTCGATGCTGGCCCGCAGTTCTCGAACCGCCTTGTCCAGCCTGTCGGGCTCTTGCTCGGGCACATCGGACAGCAGCTTGGTCACAACGACGCGCGGCTCGTGCAGAATGACGTGCCCCATCGCGATGCCGTCTGACATCGACGCGCCATTGATGGAGCTGGACAGGGATCGCCCGATTTCATCATCAACCATCGCGCGCGCAACGTCGCCCGAGACCAAGTGCTCGGCCACAACCATCGCGGTCGTCTGGAGGATCTCAACGTCCTCCTCAGAATACTCACGCTTGGTTCTATTTTGGATCGCCATGACCCCAAGTACGACACCACCGCGCAGGATCGGCACTGCCAACATCGAGTGGTAGGCTTCTTCGCCGGTCTCAGGTCGGAATGAGAAGGCTGGGTGGTCTTGTGCCTCGGGCTCGTTGACCGGCGCCGTGCTTTCGGCGGCACGCCCGACCAAGCCTTCGCCACGATTGAGGCGTGTCTGATGAACCGCCTCCGGATTGAGCCCCTCGGTAGCAAACAGCTCAAGCGTGCCGTCGCGACGCTTGAAGTAGATCGAACAGACTTCGGCAACCATGAGACCCGAGATTTGCCGGACGATGCGGTCCAGACGCGTCTGGCCGTCCGTCACCTCAGCCATGATCTCGCGCAACCTGCGCGTGATGATACGCAGTGCGGGTTCGCTCTGAATGGGCGGCTTATCGCTACTTCGTCGTGTTGCCATGGGTCCGTGCCGGATCAAGTACCGGCTCCGTCATACGATCTCTTGCAGCACAAGAGTGAAAAATCGTTCCGACCACAATCAAACGGTCGGAGGTGTCTCATCAATGAGCGTCGCTAATCGCCGTCAAGGCCATATGCTGAGTGCAGCGTACGCATCGCCAACTCGGCATAGGCTGCATCAATCAGCACGCTCACCTTGATTTCGGACGTCGTGATCGCGAGAATATTGATATTCTTGTCAGCCAAGGCCTGGAACATCTTTGCCGCCACACCAGCATGCGAACGCATCCCAATACCGATGGCTGATACTTTCACGACATCGGCTGAACTCACAATGTCCTCGTAGCCGATATCATCTTTGGCCGCTTCGAGAACCGAGCGCGTACGATCAACGTCGCTGGCTGCAACGGTAAAGGTCATATCCGTGCGTTTGCCGTCAGACGACAGGTTCTGCACGATCATATCAACATTGACGTTGGCTTCGGACAGCGGTCCGAAAATCCTGGCGGCCACACCTGGTTTGTCGGCAACGCTCTGGATGGTGACCTTGGCTTCATCTTTCGTAAACGCGATTCCGCTGACGACCTGGCTTTCCACAATCTCATCCTCGTCACAAACGACAGTTCCAACTTCACCCCAGTTC
This sequence comes from Hyphomicrobiaceae bacterium, assembly GCA_965247245.1. GTDB lineage: Bacteria > Pseudomonadota > Alphaproteobacteria > Rhizobiales > Hyphomicrobiaceae > Tectiglobus. Next base: position 2,744,023 of record CBDFGV010000003.1, read on the forward strand.
CCCCCGGCTCGCACCGGCTGAATGGAATCAACCTCTGCAAAGCTTGAGAGAACGCGCGTCCTCATACCATGGACCATGGCCAGCTCGACCGACCGCGTCTGCAGCACCTTTGATCCTAGCGACGCCATCTCCAACATCTCTTCATAGGAAACGCGCGACATGCGCTGCGCCTTCGGCACGATCCGCGGGTCACTGGTGTAGACCCCATCGACATCGGTATAGATATCACAGACGTCGGCTGACAGTGCGATGGCCAAGGCGACGGCACTTGTATCAGATCCGCCACGTCCCAGTGTCGCAATACGATTGCGCTCCGGCTCGATGCCCTGGAAACCGGTTGCCACCGCGACCTCACCATTCTGCAGCCGCTTCACCATCTCGCCGGCATCAATACTTTGAATGCGCGCAGATCCATGCGCCTCATCGGTAATCACCGGGATTTGCCAGCCCTGCCAGGAGCGCGCCGGAATACCAAGTGTCTGCAGCACAATCGCCAGTAGGCCGGCGGTAACCTGCTCACCTGACGCGACGACAGCGTCGTACTCGCGCGCATCATGAAGCGGCGATGCTTCCTTAACCCACTCAACCAGCTGGTTGGTTGTACCGGCCATGGCGGAAACGACAACCGCAACCTCGTTGCCGGCGTCAAACTCACGTTTGACGTGCTGCGCAACATTGCGAATGCGCTCGATATTGGCGACCGACGTGCCGCCGAATTTCATGACAACGCGTGCCATAAGACCTGCTCATTGATCTGCCAGGCAACTCGGAGAATTTCCGCTTGCATGGAATGGATGGTTATCCAAAATCAGCTCACGCACCGACCGATGTCATTGGTGCGGCGAACACGCCAACCGAGCTGAGATTGTGGTTGATTACCGCTTAGAAGGTACTCATATCGAGATCGTACATTCCTCGCAACTTTCACTGTCATCAGCAGGCAAAGTTTGTCGGGGTGATGACGCGAAATGGGGAAGGCCATGGAAGACCGGACAGCACAAGACCGGGCGAACGTCGACGCCGCCGAAGTTGACCAGTTTGCGCGCCAGGCCGGCAACTGGTGGGATCCGCACGGCCCGTTTCGGCCGCTTCACAAGATCGGCCCTGTCAGGCTCCAGTTTATCCGCGACGCTGCCCGCAAGCATTTCCAGGTCCAGGAATCTGGCCTTAAGCCCCTGCGGGGACTAACCGTGCTGGATATCGGGTGCGGTGGCGGGCTGATCAGCGAGCCCCTGGCGCGCCTTGGAGCAGAGGTTACGGGGATTGATCCCGCGCCTGAGAACATCCAGACGGCAACAGACCACGCCGCGGCCAACCGCGTGGACGTCAGCTACAACGCGGTTACCGCGGAAGAAGTTGTAGAGACCGGCGCCGAATTTGACATGGTCACCTGCCTCGAGGTCGTCGAGCACGTTCCCGATCCAGCCGAATTTGTCGCAACAATCTCCAAACTGGTCCGGCCTGGCGGATTGCTCATCATGTCGACCATTAACCGCACGCCGAAAGCCTATGCGCTTGCGATTGTCGGGGCCGAGTACATTCTTCGCTGGGTGCCCGCCGGTACCCATCAATGGGACAAGTTCGTTCGACCGGATGAGTTACGGCGCTTCTTTGCTGCCGCTGGGCTTCAGGAGACCAACCGCGAAGGAGTCGTCTTTAACCCGCTCAAGGACCGCTGGTCGCTCTCTTCCGATACCGATGTGAACTATATGATTTCGGCCGCAAAATCGTAGCCAGTCGCCCGCTCACCAATCCACCAGTCCTACTCTCTGGTCGAGTGGGCGGCGACGATTATCCGGTCGCTTGACCGCCATTGATGTTGAGCAGCATAGGCGTGGCCTCGCGCACCATCTGTTTGACATCGAAGTCTGGAACAACGGCATCGTAGTCTTCATCGATCGTCAGCGAAGCCGCACCGTGAACAAACGTCCATAGACGCACTGCAATCGCTGTTGGATCTCCCGACACATTGTTCTTCTGGCAGAAAATCTCAACTTGCCTGATCACATTGCTAAAGCAGTCACGCCCCTCGGACAGCACGCACTCTTCCTTTTTCAGCGTCGGATGCTGGCCGAACATCAATCGGAACAATGACTGCTGTGTAACCGCGAAATTGATATACGCCTCGCCCATTGCTGCGATGCCAGCGAGTGTACCTTCGCCGTGTGCAGCGACAGCCTGCATCGACTTTTCAGTCATGACATCGAATGCCCGGGTGACGACCTCCGCCAGAATCTCGTCTCTGTCGCGAAAATGCTTGTAGGGAGCAGCCGTCGACACGCCAGCCAGACGACAAGCATCAGCCAACGAAAAGCGATCGGCGCCCCGCTCAGAGACAATCTGAAACGCAGCCGCAATCAGAGCCTCACGCAGATCGCCATGGTGATAACGGGTCTTGGCGCGTAAAGCGTCGCCTTCCTGCAAGTTCTCGTCTGCCATGCGACTCAATCTACCACATCTTGAAAAGTTAGCTTCACTAACTTTTGTTTGCGAAGTTAGATGATCTAACATATGTTAGCGATCGTAACTTAGCCAAGTGCTTTTGAGAGAAGGCGGTTGAAATGGCAACCACGGCAAACGAGAATTCGACTGAGACGAAGCGAAGCTGGTTGGGTTTTATCAGCAACGCATTTGGCGTAACCCTGGCTGTCGGTCTGGCGATCGGCCTGACCGTGAGCGGAGTTTTTACGCTGCACAGCCGCGCTGAGAACGTCGCGGCGACAACAGCCAATCCTCCGATATCAGTGACAACGACAAAGATTAGCTGGACGGATCACTATGACGTCGAGCGAAACTTCATTGGCAGGCTTGAACCGGCCCGGCAGACATCCGTTGCCTTCGAGCGCGGTGGCCTGGTCACACGTGTTGCCGTCGATGAGGGCGACAAGGTCAAGCGCGGCGCGGTTATTGCTGAGCTTGACACGGCGCGGCTGAAGGCCAATCGAACTGAGCTTCTGGCCAGAAAATCCGAGCTCCAGGCACGCCGGAGCCTCGCCATGGCGACAATGAAGCGGCAGTCACAGCTCAAAACGCAGGGATGGAGCCCAAAGCAACGTTTCGATGAAGCCCGCTTTTCTGTCCAGGAACTCGATGCTGGAATTGCCCGGGTCGATGCGCAGATTTCCGCACTCGATATCGACATTGAAAAGTCGCTGCTCCGCGCGCCCTATGACGGCGAAGTCGCAAGCCGCAGCATCGACGAAGGCAGCGTCGTAGCTGCCGGCACTCGCATCCTAGAGCTCCTCGAAGCCGGCAATCAACTGGCACGCATCGGTGTATCACCGGAAGCAGCAGCCAAGCTCGTCGTCGGCAGAAGTTACGCCCTGAAGAGCGGATCGCGGTCGATGAACGCCAAGTTGAAGGCGGTGCGCTCTGATCTCGAAACAGGAACGCGAACAGTTACCGCCGTGTTTGCGATGAGCGGCAAAGCCGAGGTGCAGTTTGGCGATGTTGTTAGCCTCGCCATGGAGCGCCAGGTCAATACACGCGGCTTCTGGTTGCCGACCACGGCGCTGTCGGAAGGACTGAAAGGCTTATGGACTGTACTCCTGGTCGAGAAAAAAGGAGACGGCCATGTCATTCGCCGTGAAGTGGTTGAGGTGCTGCACGTGCGTGGCAACGAGGCCTTCGCACGCGGTGGACTGAGCACCGGGGATCACATTGTCTCGGTTGGAGCCAACCGTGTGACGCCTGGACAGCGCGTTGCACGAGCCACGTCAGATCATCTCAAAACGGCAAAGCGCCAGTAAATCGAGAGAAGCGCAGTCATGAGCACGCTACTATATCGCGACAAGCGCCTGTTTGCGCTTGCAATCCTGATGATCCTGTCGGCTGGCATCTCCGGCTTGTTGACCATCGGTCGCCAGGAAGACCCGACCATTACCAACCTGTTCGCTACCATCGTCACGCCATATCCGGGCGCCGGTCCTGAGCGCGTTGAGGCCCTGGTTACCGAGAAGATCGAAGAAGAACTGCGCCAGATCGAAGAGATCGATGAATTGCGCTCGACGTCTCGGACGGGAATCTCTGTCATCCAAGTCGAGCTTTCACAGTTCATCTCAGACACAGAAATTGATCAGGCCTGGTCGAAGATCCGCGATGCGATCTCTGACGCGTCCGCTAACTTCCCCCAAGGCGTTCCAGCACCAAGCTTCGATGATGACCGCACCGGTGCATTCACCGCGATCAGCGCCATCGTCGCGAATGATTCTGCCGGTGTAAGCGCAGCAGTAAAGCGGCGCTATGCTGAACTACTCCAGGACAGGCTTCGCGCTCTTGGCGGCACAAAATTTGTGCGCCTCTACGGTGCACAGCAGGAAGAGGTTCTGGTCACTATCGACCCGCAAAAACTCACCTCCTTGGGTTTAACAGCAGAACAAGTCTCACAAACCATTCGTAGGGCTGACAGCAAAGTCAGCGCCGGTCAGGTCCGCGGCAACGCCTCCGAGTTCCTCATCGAGGTTTCAGGCGAAATTAAATCTCTCGATCGGATCTCACGCATACCGGTTATTGAAACATCCGATGGTCGTATCGTCCGGGTGTCAGACGTCGCGACCGTAACCAAGGTCGTGCGCAAGCCATCGAGCAGCATCGCTATCGCCGACGGTCAACCGGCCGTAATGATCGCCGCACGCATGCAGGATGACCTTCAGGTCGACGCCTGGATGCAGAAGATCAACAAGGCCTATGATGAGTTCCGTGCCGATCTACCGGCCAGCCTCAAGCTCAAAGTGTTGTTCGATCAAAGCACCTACACCGCAGAACGCCTGAGCAGCGTGCTACAGAACCTTGGAATTGGCGTGGCCCTGGTGGTTGGCGTCCTGTTCCTGACGCTTGGTTGGCGGTCCGCGCTGATCGTTGCCATCATTCTGCCGCTTGCAACGTTGGTTTCCATCGCCGTGCTGCGTGGCATCGGTATCTCAATCCATCAGATGTCTGTGACCGGTTTGATCGTTGCCCTTGGCCTATTAGTCGATGCCGGAATTGTCATGACTGATGACATCCGCCGCCGCCGCAACGCCGGGGCCGCCCCACTCGAAGCAGTGCGCGCAGCCGTGAGCCGCTTGGCAGTGCCATTGCTGGCATCGACAGTGACGACCGCCTTAGCATTCATGCCGATGGCATTGCTGCCAGGCCCTGCCGGTGACTTCGTAGGTGCGATCGCGATTTCAGTGATTGTCATGCTCATCGCCTCGCTTGTCCTGGCACTCACAGTGACACCGGCCCTATCGGGATGGTTCATCAAGCCAGGGGCAACTGAAGCGAGCGAAGCCAACAGACCAGGTCTATTCAGCAAGTCAATCGCCCTCTCACTTGCGCATCCGCGCGTGGCGATCATCTTCGCGATGATCCTGCCTGTCATCGGCTTCGGGGCGTTTCCGACGCTGAAGGCTCAGTTCTTTCCCGGCGTCGATCGCAACCAGTTCTACGTTCAAGTGAAACTGGCTGATGGAACAGCGATATCGGAGACACGGCGCATCGCGCTGAAAACCGGCCAGCTCATCAGATCTTACCCCGAGGTGATGAAAGTCCACTGGGTCATCGGTGAAAGCGCACCGGCCTTTTACTACAACATGATCGCCAACCAGGATAATCAGCCAAGCTTCGCCGAGGCTTTGGTGACCACAGCGTCGCCGAAGGCAACGGAAGCGATCTTGGGCAAACTGCAACGGACACTGGATGCCAAAGTCCCGGAGGCACGCGTCACTGTACGCGGCCTTGTGCAAGGCCCGCCGGTCAACGCACCGGTTGAGATACGGGTTGTCGGACCCGAACTCTCAACCTTGCGCAGCATCGGCGAGCAAGTCCGAAAGACCATGATCAGCGTGCCAGAGGTCTTGCAGGCAACGACCCAGCTCGGCGGCGGCGCGCCCAAGGTCAAAGTGGACATCAATGAGGAGAAGGCACGCCTTGCCGGCCTGCCACTTGAGAGCGTCGCGCGACAGCTCGAAACCTCGCTTGAGGGTGCGACCGGTGGCTCACTTCTCGAAGGCAGTGAAGAACTTCCCGTTCGGGTCCGCGTTGGCTCCACCGCGCGCGCCGACTTCACGGCCATCACGAATGTCGATGTCATTCCACCGGCTGGTGCAACAATCGCTGCCGGCCGGGGTTACCCCGGCATCCCCATCACGGCCATTGGCTCCCTGCGCCTCGAACCGGACGAGTCTCCGATCTATCGCAAGGACGGCGAGCGTATCAACACAATCCAGGGCTTCGTTCATCGCGACGTGCTTCCCGAGGAAGCCCTCAAGAACGTGCAGGCGCGCATTGCCGAAAGCGGATTGAAGCTTCCGCCCGGCTACCGACTTGAGGTCGGCGGTGACTCTGATGCACGCGACGAAGTCTTGCGCAATCTCATTTCGACATTGGGCATTATCGTGGCCTTGAGCATTGCAACGATCGTGATCACGTTCGGCTCCTATCGCCTCTCTATCATCACTGGGGTCGTCGCGGTTCTATCCATGGGCCTCAGCTTGCTCGCACTGGCTGTCTTCAACTATCCATTCGGCATCCAGGCGGTGATCGGTGTGATTGGGTCGATTGGTGTCTCGATCAACGCGGCGATCATTATCATGACGGCCCTGCAGGAAGACCCGCTCGCATTGTCAGGAGACATCACGCGGATCCGCGAACTTGTGGTTGCTCAGAGTCGCCACATCGTCTCGACAACTCTGACAACGTTCGGGGGATTCCTGCCTCTGATCCTGGAAGGTGGAGGCTTCTGGCCGCCATTCGCAATGTCGATTGCGGGCGGCGTGCTGCTCTCCACCGTCATATCGTTCTATTTCACACCGCCAGCGTTCGCGTTGCTTGCAAGGCGCGGCCGTATGGTCGGGACAAAGCCAGAGGCAACTCCAGCGGCAGCGGTTGCCACCGCCTGAAGCGTGCAAGCCGAACGTTCATGATCAAACGGAGTGAATGGTAAGTGGGCGCAGTCTCTACGAGCGCCCACAGTGGAGCGCAGAACCGCTGACAATCTGTCGGCGGATCCGCGACGAGTAGATGCTTAGAGCGCAGCCTCAATCTTATTCACGACATCCTCCGGAACCCACTGGCTCCACAGAGACCGCTGCGTGCGCAGGAAATGGGCTGCCATCTCAGGCCCACTTGCGCCATTCTTCTCGGCCCATGCCAGGATGGAATTCATCACCTTGTTCGGGATCGAAATCTTCGACAAGGCACCAAACTCGTTAGGGTGACTGTCCTTGAACTTGGTTGTCACCGTCGAGATAACCAGGCTGGCGGGATAACTGCCGGCATGCGGCGTTGGACAGTCCGCCTTCTGATTGCAGGCGTGTCCTTCAGCATCTGAGTCTTTCAGCTTAACGCGCACCATCGGATAACGCCCCATGATCGCCGTCGGCGCCCAATAGTATCCGAACCAAGGCTTCTTTTCCGCATACGCCTTTGAAATAGACTCACGCAGTTTATCGCCAGTGCCGGGATCAAACTTGTTAAACGTCTGATCGAGACCGTAGGCTTTGAGCAGGTTTTTGTTGATTGACCCGCAAGCCCACCCCTTCGGACAGCCAAAGAACCGTCCCTTGTCCGGGTTGGATGGATCTGCAAACAAACGCCAGTTCTCTTTAAGGCCGGCAATCGTATCGATCCCTGGATGCTTGGCAACGAGGTAAGACGGCACCCACCATCCCTCAAGACCACCATCAGTCAAAACCCAGCTCGCTCGCAAGATACGGCGCTCATTGACGCCACGCTGGTAGATCTCCCGGACGGAATTCACCCAGGCTTCGGATATAATCTCAGGCTTACCTGTTTCGACGTGGGCGGTCATTCCGGGAACGGTTGTCGTTTTCATCAACTCTACAGAACAACCATAGCCGGCTTCCAGGATGACCTTCTGGACGTTCGCGATCAGGCGCGCCGAGTTCCAGTTCATCTCCCCTATCGATACGGGCCCGCAGTTCGCGCTGGCACGGCTCGCCGTTAGGACAACGCCAACGAAGATCAGGATTTTGAGTAAACGCATTGCCCATACCTTTCCGTGAAGGGCTGCGCGATCGAAACAAGCAACTTGCCCAGTGGCTGTCAATTCAACAATAAGTTCATAGCAAACAGCCTCTCAACGTCTGACCAACCTCTCGCCTTACAGGAACTCAAGAGCCGAGCACGACTGCTCAAGCTGGGCGGTAAGAGGTTAGGCCAAAGCGAAGCGTCAATTGTTGGCTTTTGGCACAACAGGCCCGGGCACAGCTGGCTGCTTGGTCGCGTCCTCAGAGGTGGTGGCAGCGGCTTCTTTCGGCTTGTCTTCGAACATCTCGCCAGACGTCTTGAAGACCTGACGTGCGCGCCAATCAGCAATCTTGAACTGCCAGCCATCCAGCTTTTCGCGGAATGACTTGGCGGCCTTTGCGTCTTTGCCGTCTTCCAAGACTTTCAAGGACAACCAACGATCATCCTCCCCGATGCGCACCAGCTCCGCCTGAAGCTTCATACCTTTTTCCATTTCGATCACCGCTGGTATCGTAATGGCATCTTTCGGCAGCTTGGCATCAGCACGCTTTCGTACATCTGTCAGCTCGAACGTCTGCAAACCTCGAACAATGACGGATGCGTCGACGTCTTTTTTCAGCTGCTTGCCATCAGGGATGGTAGCGAACTTGTAGACGTCTTCTTTCTTGTCATCCTTCTTCGATTCGTCGGCAACAATCTGAACTTCGCCACCGTCTGGCGTCTGCAAGGTCAACGTCTTAACCTTCGCATCTCCAATCCTGAAGAACACGGGTTCAACCCAATCCGACACGTCGAAGGTTGGCTGAATGGTGACATTCGACAGCCACGTCTGGTCATTGCCCGGCCGCCGCACATAGACACCGGATCGTCCTTGGCCAAAAGCACTTTGACGTCGCTTGCCAACGACGAGTTCGCCAATCGTTTTACCATTCGCATCACGCAGACCGATTAGCTTTGATTGTGCATCCTTACCGGACGGATCTTCCAGCTCAAGCAGGCCGTAGCGCTCTGGGTCCTTGGTCTTTGCCTCGACCAGTTCAGCCCGGGCAATGCGCACCAGCAGCTGTTGCACGCTCTCGGTCTTGGCCGGATAGCCGCCGCGATTGGCGATGGTCCAGTTCCCCTTCGCCTTGTGAAACTCAAGCTTCTTCTCGCCTTGCTGAATGGCAAGTTGCCCGACCTGGTTGGCATCCCTGTCAAACCCAGGGAACAGCTTCTCACCGGAAACGTTCTCGACGTTCCAGGTATCATAGGCGCTGTGTACCAGACCGGCCGTCACCAGCGAGACTACCGCTGCAATCGCCAGAAGATTGAAACTTTTGGTATTCATCGAACCAACCTCGTCTTTAGGCGTGAGCGTTACGGCGGCGGCGGAAGTAGGCCAGAGCCAAACCGCCAAAGCCGAGCAGCAGCGGAACGCCCGCGATATTGATGAACTTCAAAAAGCTCTCCAGGGCATCGATATCCGCCCGCATCGCGTGTTTGACGTCACGCAATTCCTTGCGCGTTTCGATCATCTCGCCACGGAACTTTTCAATCTCAGCGCGATCACTATCGCTCAGGATAACGCCGCCATCCTTGGTGCGCTTCTCCACCTTCGACAGCTTATCGCGCACGTCGCTGAGCTTCCGCACCAGTGCCTGTTCCTTCTGGCGGAACTGCTGTTCCGCTTCTCGGCGAATACCGTCCACATACTCAAACGGCCGATCATCGACGCCACGGCCACGCAGACCGGAAAGCGCCTCACCGCCAGTCAGGTTCTCCAAGGCATTGACCACGAGCACAGCATTGTGCGCGATCGGCAGGGTCATTTCCTGGCCGAGGAGATTGCGACGTTGCACCCAGAACTCGTCGTACAGCATGTCACTGTCAGCAAACACAATCGCGTTAAGCTTGCCAGATTTCAGATAGGACTTGGCCGCACTATCCTTGGCCGCCTCTTTGGCCTTGTCGTCCGGCTTCGCAGCCTTGTCCTCGCCGGCAGCAGCTTTCTTCGGATCTTCCTTTGGCTTCGGCGGTCCGTCGGGGAACGCCGTCTTGATATCGCCTTGTACGCGCGCCGCCAGAATGAGTGACTTATCACCTGGTTTGTAATCGCGCAGCAGCTGCACCGGATCCGGCTGTTGACCGAGCAGCCAAGCGGACTCGATCTGCATCGCCTTGTCTGATGTCTGAAGTAACGGCTGCAGCTTCGTTGTTGGCTTTTCCGCTGCCGCAATAAAGCCGGAGGATGCGAGATGAACCAGTTTGACGCCATCCGTGACGACGTCACCGCCGTTGATCAAGCCACCTTTGACTGCAAGCCACGCAACGTACTCGGTAATCGCGGGCCTCGCACCACCGGTCTGAACACGGCGTGCAATAGCGAGGTCACCTGCAGCCTTGCCTGAGTCGATCTTCACGCCCCAAGCGTCCAGCAGCTTCTGCAATGGCGGGCTCGCGGCAGCACCAGCTGAGGCCGGGGCCATCATCCGGCCGACATCCGGCACGGGATCGATGAATGCCAAAACCCGGCCGCCTTTGAGCGCAAATTGGTCAATGGCGAAGGATGTATCTGACTGCAAGCCGCCTGGCTGGATCAGCATCAGCACATCAACGTTCTTGGGGATCTCCTTAACATTGAGCGGAACATCCTGGACCTCGAAGAAATCTTCGATCTGGTCCATTACGACCCACTTCGGCAGCTGTTGCGGCTGTTGACCAGGGAAGCGCGGGCGTTGCTGGCCACCCATCACCGGAATTCCGCTCATGACGCCAATCACAAGCTTCTTCGGCACAGACAGCTTATGCACCAGCTTGGTCATATCGTATTCGAGGTAGCGCTCACGCTGTGGTGAGAAAAACTGAACCACTTCCTGCTGGTCGGTACTGTTGGTCGCAACGAGGCCGAAGAAACCTTGGTCACCTTCATTGTTGAGGCGAATACCCCTCAGACCAGCAGCGACGGCACGGTCCTCCGCATCGGAGAAAGGCTGTGGGTCAATGAAGGAGACCCGCAGCTTGTTGCCCGCCATGTTGGCGTATTGATCGAACAAGGCCCGCACGCGCTCAAAGTAACGCTTGTACAGCGGTGCAGCATCTCCGAGTTTTTCCGAGAAATAGATCCGCACATCAATCGGCTCGCCGATCTTACCCATGACGCGACTGGTGCTGTCCGACAGGGAATAGAGGCCCGACGCAGTCAGGTCGGCATTCGCTGCGCGAAACAAATTCGTCGACACGACGTTGACCGACACGAGGATTACGGCAGCAAGGCCGATGCCGACCCACGCCATTGTGCCTTTGCTCATGCCGGCGACCATACGGCTGATTTCACCTGGTGCGAGCAAGGCCCATCCGGTTAATCGATCGGCTGCCGCTCCGACTTTGTTCAAAGCACCGCCCGAACCTGGCTGGTTGTTGGATTGATTAGCCATGAGTGCTTACCCCTACTCAGCCTTCTTCTGTTCAACAGCCAACGTATTGGCGAACAGAAAGAACACGATCATTGATAGGAAGAAGATCAGCGAAGGCATCGAAATCACGCCTTTGGTAATCTGTTGGAAATGCGACAGGAAGCTGAGCGACTCGATGCCCGAAATGATGAATGCAGGTGCCCAGGCCTTGAAGAAACCAAGCACCAACGGCAGGCTGCTCATGACGAACAAGAAACAGATCACCGCCGCAACGATGAATGCAATCACCTGGTTCTTTGTGAGCGCAGACACGAACGACCCGATCGCCAGAAACGCACCGGCCATTAGGAAGCTACCGACGTAACTCGCGAAAATGACCCCATTGTCGGGATTTCCAAGAACGTTAACCGTGATCCACATCGGGATAGTCAAAAGCAAAGCAACACCTAAGAAAGCCCATGCAGCGAGAAACTTTCCGACAATCGCGTGCATCGGTGCAACCGGCAGCGTCATAAGCAGTTCGATCGTCCCAGACTTTCGCTCTTCAGCCCACAGTCGCATTGCAACTGCCGGCACGAGGATCAGATAGACCCAGGGATGATACTGGAAGAAGACGGCCAAGTCGGCCTGTCCGCGCTGGAAGAAGTTTCCGACGTAGAAAGCCAGGGCGCTGGTCAACGCAACGAAGATCGCAACGAAAACATAAGCCAGCGTCGTGTTGAAATAGGCGTTGAACTCGCGGCCAAATATAATCCTGATGTTCCGCATCAGTTCCCTCCTGCGTTGGACTGAGCGCTCGATGCTCCTGTATCGGATGTCGTAATTGACCGAAACACATCATCCAGCCGTCCACGCTCGACAATCAGCTCATCAATGTTGATCGACTTCTCCCGGACGAGCGAGGCGATCTCTGTGGCGATCGCACCATTCTCATTCGGCAGCGCTCTGAACCGGACATGGCCATTGGCACGGCCAATCTCTTCGACCGAAGCGACGCCGGGAAGCTCTTTGATCGCGTTCATCAATGTATCGGCAGAGTCTGAAGGCGCGCGAACAGCTACAGCGTTGTGGTAAGGCATCCGCGCTTGCAGGTCTTCGGCTGTGCCATCAGCCACGACGCGTCCCTTATCGATAACGACAGCCCGCGAACAAACGGCTTCTACTTCTTCGAGAATGTGGGTCGAAACAATGATGGCCTTTTCTGCCGCCATATCGGCGATCAAAGATCGCACGTGATGCTTCTGGTTCGGATCCAAACCATCGGTCGGTTCGTCCATGATCAGAACCACTGGGTCATGCAGGATGGCCTGTGCCAGGCCAACACGCCGCTTATAGCCCTTTGAGAGTGTCTCGATCTGTTGTCCAAGAACCCCCTTCAATCCGGTTTTGTCGACGGCTTGGCCGACCCGGTAATCGCGCTCGCCGCCATCGAACCCTCGGATCGCAGCAATAAACTGCAGGAACGACTGCACCGCCATGTCACCATAAGCCGGTGCGCCTTCGGGCAGATAACCGATCTGTTTCTTGGCATTGATCGGATCAGCGGCCATATCAATGCCGTTGATCCGGACGAGACCGCTGTCGGGCTCCAGGAAGCCCGTAATCATCTTCATGGTCGTTGATTTTCCGGCCCCGTTCGGACCAAGAAATCCCAGTACCTCGCCTTTCGGAACCGACAGTGAAATGCCGTTCACCGCGGCGATGTCTCCAAAGTGCTTTGTGAGCCGGTCTGTCTTGATCAGTTCGGCCATCGGCGTATCCTTAATTCAGTGAGATTTTACGCGCTCGCGCTCAAGCGATATTCAGCGACCTGCATAATTGAGGAAGAAGTGTCAGGCGGCATAGCATGGTCCGGCGTCGGCGCAAACCGCTCAAAGCCATCCTTACTAAATTGTAAGCCGGGAAGCAGATAGAGACCGTGAATGCAAAGGCCCCCGAAACAACAGAATGTCGATCCCACGGACGATCGTCCGCTTGCCAACGGGACAGGCATTTTCCTCCTCCGCACATGCATTTATCTGCAGGTTGCAGCCGTTGACTTAATTCAAGTCTTAGCACTGTCAAGGGGTGACTGCTGGATCAGCGTTCAGAACGATGAGATCAGCAACTGAAACTTATCAAAATTGGTCGCAGTTCCCGGCAAACTGGATGATTGATCAGCCGCGGCGAGAGAACAATCGCGCGTCCGTCGGTGTGGGATCGGCCGGCAAGCGGGCTCGCGCCGCCTCATCAAGTGCCTCACGGACCAGACGATCCAACAAATCCGTGAACAACAAAGGCTCATCCTCCAGTGCCTCCCACAGAAAGTAACCGAAAGAACCTGGACACGGATTAACCTCGTTGAACCAGATCTCCCCGGTAACCTCGTTGCCGATGAAGTCAATCCGCGGGGCGCCGGTTCCGCCCACTGCCTCAAAAGCAGTCACGGCCATGCCTCTGACCTTGCCCTCAAGGCCCTGAGGCATCTGAGGATTGAGCTCGCGCGTTAACGACAACATACCTTCGCTGGACTGGCCTGGTGTCTTACTGCCGGTTTTCTTTGAACCACCGCCAGACAGGTATTTTTCTTTAAAATCAAGCAATTCACTTGTTCGCTTGGGGCGCTCAATCGCCGAGGTCCGCATCTCTCCAGACGATTTGGAGACCGCCACGTTGTACTCGATCATGTTGTCGACAAACGGTTCCAGAATGGCGGACGTGTCGAATTTGAAGATCGCTGGCAGGACATCAGACAATTCCTGAAGCGTCTCAGCCCGCGCCACCCCGATGCTACTGCCGAGATGACTGGGCTTCACGCACCACGGTCCGGGAAACTCACCAAGGATCTCCTCCAATTCGGCAGGAGTTACCATCAGACCCTCGGTTGGTCGCTTGATCTCACGGTAAGGCAGGACGTCTACGTCCGATCCAGCCAACATCCGTTTGGTTGCCACCTTATCCATCAAAATGGCCGACGCCATCGTCCGCATTCCCGTGTACGGAATACCAGCCGCCTCGAAGGTCCCCTGGATTTGGCCATCCTCGCCGATCAACCCGTGGAACGAGGGCAGAGCAACGTCGAATTCAAACCGTTGCGCCTTGCGAAACAGCCCCGACTGCTGTGCAACCAGACCAGGACGCCCAGATGCCGTCATGTCGAGCGTGACCTGCGTCAGCTTATCGAACTCAGCTGCGCTTGGCAGGTAAGTCGAGCGATCACGCAGAATATCGCCAGTCCACCAGCTGCCGTTTGTTGCAAGATAAACCGGGAGAACATCATAGCTATCGGCATCCAACGCCGACATCACCTGCAAGGCCGTGACGATGCTGACATCATGCTCAGGCGAACGCCCGCCGAAGAAAACGGCTACGGTTCTTTTCGCCATACGATCATCTCCCCATAGTCCCTGCAGCGATTTTCGCTGGCCCGTCGGTTGAGTTAGCCCAAAGCACGGTCAAATGCGAGCCGCATTCCACAATATAACCGCCGCGACGACACCCCACACAGCGTAAGCTTGCCTGCCACGCCGAGAAACAGGATAACGCCTGACATGAGCCCTGATTCCTACGATATCGCTCAATTGAGCCACGACACATTGGGCACCTTTGATGTGCCGGAAAAGTGGCGATTCATCTGGGCGCATGGCTGGGGCCAAAACCGCCACGCAATGGCCAACCTCGCACAATCACTGAGCAGCCTCGGCGGGCACATGCTGATCGACTTTCCCGGCTTCGGCGATGCACCAGCGCCGGGCGACGCCTGGGGTACAGCTGACTACGCGGATTTCACCGCCCGTCTGCTCAAGACCGATCCATCCGCCGGTCCGACAGTCTGGCTGGGCCATTCGTTCGGTGGCCGCGTCGGCATTCAGATGGCAGCACGTCACCCTGAGCTCGTCGACAAATTAGTTTTGATCGCCGCCGCCGGTCTGCAGCGCCAGCGATCGTTGGTCGAGCAGACACGCGTCCAGGGTAAGATCTATACCTTCAAGACTTTGAAGCATCTCGCACCGGTTCTCGGTCTGGACGTTGACAAACTACGCAATCGTTTCGGAAGTGCCGACTACCGGAACGCCGGCGCCATGCGCGAAATACTCGCCAAAGTCGTACGCGAAGACCTCAGTTACGTCGCAAAGAACATCTCATGCCCGGTGCTCCTCATTTACGGCGGCAAGGACACCGAGACGCCACCCGAAATTGGTGAGCGTCTCGCAGACCTCATTCCAAATGCCGATCTCAACGTTCTCGATACGCAGGATCACTACTCCTTGCTCGGAGACGGCCGGCATCAGGTCGCCAAACGCATTCGAGATTTCCTACAATCTTAAGGGCTGATGACACTCATGACCGAACTCCTCTCAGTCATCGCGTTCGCAGCCTTCGCGTTCTTCTGCGCTCGTCGACTGTTGCGCTACCTGCACATCTTTCAACAAGACGAATATGACGCCACACGGTTCCTGCCTTGGTTGGCAAACACGGCTTCATTCGATAAACGTGTCTCCGCAGCCTTGGTCCTGTTTGGGATCATGACCTACATCACGAAGGATGTGGCCCTCGGCCAGGCAGAAACTGGATTGATCGCAGCCCTGTTTGCCGTCGCCGGCTTCCGCGAGGCTGACCCCCGCAAGGCGGCCAAGAAGAAACTCGTCCTGACCAACCGCGCTAAGCGAATCTTCGGCATCAGTCTGGGGCTCTGTCTACTAGTCGGTATTGGTGCTGCTATCATGGGTGGCAGTTTCAAGTGGCTTGTCGCCGTGCAACTCATTCCCTTCTTGCTGGTCGTTGGCAATTTCTTACTCAAACCCATCGAGGCCAACATTCAGCAAGGCTTCCGCACAGCCGCAGAAGATCGCCTGCGCCAAGTCGCCCCCAAGACAATCGGGATCACCGGCTCATTCGGCAAAACATCGGTGAAGCACATCCTCGGCCATGTGCTTCAGATGAACACCAACGCGTTGTATACGCCAGGCAGCGTCAACACGGTGATGGGCATTTCGCGCATCATCAACGAACGCCTCGCGGACAACTGCAAGTATTTCATTGTTGAGATGGGCGCCTACGGCGTTGGGTCCATCAAACGCCTGTGTAATTTCACGCCGCCTGACCACGGCATTCTGACGTCAATCGGCGAAGCCCACTACGAGCGCTTCAAGGATCTCGAGACCGTCGCAGAGGCCAAGTTTGAATTGGCCGAAGCCGTGGCACAACGCAAAGGCCTGATGGTCATTGATGAAACCGTGCTGGAACGCGCTTACGCCCGCAAGTTCGTCGAAGCCGATCGTCAATCATTCATTGTTATCGGCGACAGCTCGGCGTCGGACATCCAGATACTATCGAGCGAGCAGACCAGGGATGGTCTTGTCGTCAAGATCAAACATGACGGCCATGACCACGAACTATTCGCACCATTGTTCGGTATCCACCATGGCCGCAACATGGCTCTTGCCTACGGGTTGGCATCCAGCCTTGGCATTGCTTCCGACCGCATCGTTGCCGCGTTGCGATCGACGCCGCAAATCGTACATCGCCTGGAGGTCAAGTCACATCCCTCAGGTGCGACCTATGTCGATGACGCCTTCAACGCCAACCCAGACGGAATTTCCAATGGCATTGATCTTTTGGCAACGCTCCAGAAGGAAGGCGGACGCCGCATCCTAGTGACCCCAGGTGTCGCAGAACTAGGCGCACGCCATGACGAGGTGCACAGCATGCTCGGCGCCAAGGCTGCACGCGACACGGAAGTCACGATTGCCGTCAAACCGGAACGCATTCCGACATTCGTTCAGAGTTTTCGAGCTACCGACACCGAAGCTGAGCTTCTGACATTCGAGACCTTCAATGAAGCGCAAGCGTGGATCAATCAGAACCTCAAGCCTGACGATGCGATCTTGATCGCGAACGACCTGCCGGATCTTCTCGAGCGCGAGTTCGCGACGTAAACCGTGCCAAGGCCAATACCGGCCAGACCATACAAACGAAATGCGCCGGTTTTATAAGCCGGCGCGCTGATACTGCTCGTAGGTTTTCGAGGCTTGGGCTAGGCCGCTGTTTGCGGTTTAACCTGCTTCAGCTTGCCATCCTTTATCTTGATACCGAACAGCTTCATCTTGCCATCCGACTTCCGCATGGTGGCGATAACCTTGCCGACACCGTTCGTGAATTCACCATGGAATTCAATCACCGCTGTCGTACCTTTGGTGTTTGACATTCCGAAGTGCACCTGCTGGGCATCTCTGGTCGCAACTAGCTGACCCAGCCGTCCAATGTTGCGCACAAACTGGACAATGCGTGGTGTGTCGGCAACCCGCACCAGGCTGGCGTCAACGACATCATAACGGCCTTCAAACGACCAATCCTTGGATATCTCCTTCACGGCTGCGATAGCAGCTTGCTTGTTGTCGCTTGCACTGAAGTAGGCCTTGCCGCCGATAAAGCCGAGCCCGGCCGTGACGATCCCGCCAAAAAGGAGGGTGATTGTTCCCAAAAGCATAAGTACGCGCTTCATTTTACTGTCTCCGGTGATGGTCCTGATTGTTGCGCTTCGCAACCTGTTGAACGTCGGTTTAGAGACTTATTCCGTGGCGCGCCGTTACCTACGGAACAACAACGATTTTTATCTTTGCCGACCGGGGAACATGCATCTGATGCTTCGCTGCGCCACCGACAATTCCGTTGCAATCGTTGCCGCTTGCGCGACTATGGCCACTCAGTGAAGGACAACGAAATTAACCCTACAATTTGCATCCAGGAGGAGCGCCATGGCTCGCGAAGCATATATCTGTGAAGGCAAACGCACCCCGATCGGACGGTACGGAGGCTCTTTATCAGCCGTTCGCCCCGACGACATGGCAGCCCACGTCATTCGCGAAGTGATGAAGGAAGCAGGCAGTCTCGATGCAAAGGCCATCGATGACAGTGTGTTCGGTTGTGCCAATCAGGCTGGTGAAGACAACCGCAATGTAGCCCGTATGGCGACGCTCCTTGCGGGGCTACCGACCGAAGTCCCCGGCGGCACAATCAACCGGCTCTGCGGTTCCGGTCTCGATGCCGTCGGCTTGTCGGCGCGCACCATCAAGGCCGGTGAGGCCGATGTCATGTTGGCCGGTGGCGTTGAGAGCATGTCGCGCGCACCTTTTGTCATGCCCAAGGCCACGACAGCATTCGCCCGCGATAACACAGTCTATGACACCACAATCGGCTGGCGCTTCGTCAACAAGATGATGAAGGATCAGTACGGCATCGACTCGATGCCCGAAACTGCCGAGAACGTGGCTGAAGAATTCCAGGTGACGCGCGCCGATCAGGACGCGTTTGCCATGCGCAGCCAGGAGCGGGCCGCCGCTGCCCAGGCCAATGGCCGCCTAGCAAAGGAAATTGTCCCGGTGACGATCCCACAGCGCAAGGGCGACCCGATCGTTGTCGATAAGGACGAACATCCGCGTCAGACGACTATGGAGAAGCTGGCCTCTTTGCCAACACCGTTCCGCAAGGATGGCGGCACCGTCACACCGGGTAACGCATCCGGCGTGAATGATGGCGCCGCCGCTGTCATCGTGGCGTCCGCAGAAGCGGTTGAGAAGTATGGTCTTAAGCCAAAGGCAAAGGTGATTGCGACCGCCACCGCGGGCGTACCACCACGCATCATGGGCATTGGCCCTGCCCCGGCATCTGAAAAGCTTCTCGAGCGCCTGGGCATGAAGATCAGCGACGTCGATGTCATCGAACTCAACGAGGCCTTCGCCGCACAGGCGCTCGCAACCACGCGTCGGCTCGGACTTCCTGACGATGCCGAGCACGTGAACCCGAATGGTGGCGCGATTGCTCTTGGCCATCCACTTGGGATGTCCGGCGCGCGTCTTGCACTCACGGCCGCCATCGAGCTTCAGGAGCGTGGTGCGAAGCGCGCACTGTGCACGATGTGCATCGGTGTCGGTCAGGGCATCGCTATGATGATTGAGGCCGTCTGACCCGAGACAAGCAGGGCCGCCAAACATGTGCTTTGGCGGCCGCGCAACTTCGCGAGATCCTGATCATTCAAGCAGCACGTATTGCAAAGCCATGCCGACAATAGAACTCATCCAGATCGGCTTGATCATCTTCGCACTGTTTACGCTCTGCACTTACACCTACGCACTCGTCGTGACGCTGCTAGCCGCTCTCCTGAACATCAAAGTTCGCGAGATCACGCTCGGCTTCGGCAAACCACTCTTTCAGTTTGACGTCTTGGGTCTCACAATCAGCATCTGCAAACTGCCGCTCGGCAGCTCTGTCCAGTTCGTCGAAGGTGAAGCCGGATTCGATGGGCTTTCTAAGCCCCAACGGCTGATGTTCCGCGTCGCCGGAGAGATCATATTTCTCGCAGCTGCTTTCTTGTACTTGTCCGATCGCGTACTGGATCTTCCGCAGCATGTCGTCAGCACGATCATCGCCGTCTTTCATTCTCCCTACGAAGCGGCCCGCGCAGTTGCTGGCGACATCGTGCAAATCATCAGAGCGGAAAGTGCCGGGACAATTGTGGCGCTGGCCTTCGCCCTTCAAGCGGTTATCAACCTGCTGCCGATCCCCCCGCTCAACGGTGGCCTGTTCTTGATCGAACTCATGGAATGGATTACCGGCACCACCATGGAAGTCCTGCGAAGCGGCCCGATCGTTCTTGTTTCACTCCTGGTCATTATCTATGCCTATGGCTGGGTCATTGCCGGTTTCTTTTTGATCTAAAAACAGCGAGCGCAGGCCGATAGACCTGCAAAGTGTCCGATAAACAGAACCAGGGAAATCACGTGTCAGAACCCTCTCATCCGTTTTTCAATCCCTCGAAGCGACCACACACCGGCGGGGACTTCTCACGCGATGAAGTCCGCCTTGCCAATCGCAACCCTGGAACATTGCTCGAGACACTACGTTACGATCTGACGCCAACCGGATTGCATTATCTCCTCATCCACTTCGATGTCCCGTTTGTTGAAGCGGCCGACAACTGGACACTCAGCATCAGCGGCCTGGTCGACAATCCAATCAAGCTGTCGATGCAGGACCTGCAAGCGCTACCGCAAAAGTCCCTCAAGGTGACGATGGAGTGTGCCGGCAATGGCCGCGCCGGCATCACACCGCGCACGCAAAGTCAGCCTTGGCACCACGAAGCAGTCGGCACATCCGAGTGGACCGGCACACCACTCAAACCGATCCTCGAAAAAGCGGGCATCGCAGCTAATGCGGTGGACGTCGTCTTCTACGGTCAGGATCGCGGCTTTGGCGGCGGCATCGAGCACGACTATGGCCGCAGCCTGACGCCAGAACAGGCTCTATCCGACGATGTTCTGTTGGTTTGGTCGATGAATGGCGCGCCACTTCTACCCCAGCATGGTTTTCCGCTGCGCTTGGTTGTTCCGGGTTGGTACGGCATGGCAAGCGTCAAGTGGTTGGACCGCATTGAGGTGATCGACAAGCCCTTCGACGGCTACCAGCAGAAGGGAACGTACGTTTACAAATCGAGTGCCGAAGATCCCGGAACACCTGTCACCACCATGCTGGTCCGGTCGCTTCTCGTCCCGCCCGGCATGCCGGATGTCTATACCCGAAGCCGCCTCGTCGACAGCGGCAAGGTCGAACTCTTTGGCCGGGCCTGGTCAGGCGCCGGTGTGCCAATCACCAGGGTCGAAGTCGCGATTGACGGCCAATGGCAGGATGCCGAACTCGATCCGGAAATCGGCCCCTATGCATGGCGCGGCTGGCGCTCGGATTGGGACGCTACACCAGGTGAACATGAACTGATGTGCCGGGCAACCGACGCTGATGGCAATACTCAGCCGCTTGAGGCCAGCTTCGACATGACAGGGTTCGGCAACAACTCCGTCCAACGCCAGATGGTAACGGTGCGGTAGGTGCAAGGCGTTCGGTCGGATAGGGCAATGATGACGACTTCAGGTGTTTATGATCTGAAGCCGTCGAGTAGCGATGACCGCAAAACACGGTGTCGTATACGCGTACAAGCCGACTGACGAATATCTCAGGCTGCGATTGGACTTCGCTCTTCTGTCTTCCGTGCTCCGACAGTGGTCGGGCTTGGCCTCGCGATCGTGCCGTCGTCGATGCGTGCGATGCCGGAGCTAGGCTCGCTTTCAATCGTTGAGTTAGTCGTCGCAACAGCGGCAACAATCAGAATGCAGGACGACGCAAGCACCAGTAGAAGCAGTGAACTGGCAGACATCCCTACGAGATAACCAACGCCCGCCCAGAACAATATTGGGAAACCGACTTTTAGCAAAACTCCGAGCATTCGAATCGCGGCCTCCGTAGTGCTTATCTGTCGAACCTAGCCGCGCCACTCAAGCGTACGCTAGGCTGGACGGGACGTGATCGACTTGTACAAACAAGCCTGCAGGATCAACGTATCCCATTACGTAGATGCCCAGCGTTGATTGCTCAAATCAGAAGTTGCCGTTTGTTTAATCGGAAATTCTTATCGAAATGGCGAGATCAAGCCTGATGCAGTTGCCAGCATCGAACTTCGAATACTAATTCTTCGGCGTGCACTGCGGGCTCGAAGTCAATTGAGCGGCAGACTTCCGTCCGTTCGGTTGGGTAGTTTGATAATGTGAGTCCGCTGCACCCCTTCGAGAGAGTGTGTCTGCCAACAGTGAATCTTCTGCCTCAATCTACTCAGTGCGAAGATGAAACAGCAGGACCAACTTCCAACGTACGGTTGTCGCCCTCCACAACTAATCCAACTGGCTGGAATCGAGCCAGACAATCATCACATACAAGCCTGACATGCCCAATCTCGCTTAAGCACGTTGGAATATATCGAATACCTGCGAGGCCATTTATTGTTGCGAAGCACAGTGTTGCGCGCCAAGGTAAAGCCAGCCTTCGTCTAATCAACTGTGTGACGGCCTGTACTAGATCGTATCCAAGTCGCCTCTGTCGAGTTGATACAGGTCCTCGAAGTAACAAGCGGACTAAACCTGATGCGGACTGCCCTCCTAATGGCACTTTCTTTGATTGCTGCACTATCGATGCCGCCTGCCGCGAGCGCAAAAGATGATGTTTGCATAGTTAAGGCCAAAGAAATCATTGCCGCCATGCAAGCTGGCCAAAACGCAGGCAAGCCTTACACGGCTTTTAGAAATCAATTGAACTGCGATGCCACCAAACTTCAACCAACTGATGGACCGGTTTTCTGTGAGCTGGCTGCAAAGCACGATAAGTGGGGCGCTTCGAGGGGAGTGGAAGTTCGAACATTTGCAGGCTGCCGCAACGCCCAAAACCCACCAGTAGAACGTTGTCGAGAGTTGGCAGCGGTCATAGCAGGCATCATGGAAGAGCGAGCTATTGGCAGCGGGGCATTCTTAACGAGAATGGGCATCACCTATGACCAGGATTGCACCGGAATTGCTGGCCATCGCATTATCGATTTCATGGGAAATGATAGCTCGACAAACTGAGTGAAAGTACAGAACTCAAAACGTGATTTGCAACCTTGCCTTACCAGGCGGGTCCACCAACGTCGATCGCTTGTGCGACGCTGTCGGTTAGCTGCAGATCATCGTCTGTCGGTGAAGCGTTTCCCGCACGACTTTGATCACTTACACGGCTCCGCTAGTCCCGATACAGATCGGCACGCGTTGGTGGTAGCGGTGAGGCCCCCTTTGCACTCTTGCTTGCAACCGTTTGGAAGATGCGCGCCGAGCCTCTTTTGAAAGCCAGTGAGCAACCCGCCAGATAGGCGACCCAAATGCGATAAGTTTCCGGGCCGACAATGGCAATGGCCTCATCTCGACGCGCAGTCAAACGTTCACACCAGAGCTTCGTCGTCAGCTCATAGTGTTCGCGCCACCCCTCAACATCATGAACCTCAAATCCAGCAATTTCCATGTGCTGAACAGTATTGCCGATGTCGTCCAGCTCTCCGCCCGGGAAGATGTATTTCAGAAGCGCACGCTGTTCCGGACGCTTTGCAAAACCTGTTTTCTTACGCTTGCCGCGACGCGTGATGCCATGGTTCAAAAACAACCCATCTTCGGCAAGGAGGCTGCGTATTTTACCGAAGTAGGTGGGATAGGCTTTGACTCCAATCGCCTCATACATGCCAATCGACGAGATTTTGTCGAAGCTCTCATTGAGGTCGAGATAATTCTGCAGCCTCACCTCAACTTTGTCTGCAAGACCTAGCTTGGCAATCGTCTCTTTCGCGAGGTCGTACTGCTCTTGCGAAAGCGTTACACCAACGGCTTGCACATTGTAGTGCTGCGCCGCATAACAAATCAGGCCGCCCCAGCCGCAGCCGATGTCGAGCATGCGATCTCCTGCCTTCAGGCGCAGCTTGCGGCAGATCATCTCCAGTTTGTCCTGCTGAGCTTGGTCGATCGAGTTGGACCAATCCGTGAAATAGGCGCACGTGTAGATCATCGCCTCGTCGAGGAAGAGACGATAGAAATCGTTTGAAACGTCGTAGTGGAACTGAATGTATCTTGTGTCATCGCGGTTGCTCTTACGGGTGCCGACCTCATCACCTTCATAGCCCCGGCTCGCGTTGGGATTGTCTGATTGTCCGAAAAGGAGCGGCGCGGCCTCTTTCAGAAGTGCCAGCTTGTTGACCTTCTTCAGTTGCTTCCGCGTTTCCTTGCCACTTAGCCGCTCGCCAAGATCCAGTATCGAGCCGCCCTCGACATCGATTCGGCCATGCGCGTAATGTCGGATCAGCCTGTCCAGCGATGGCCAGCGCACCATCGAGGTCAGCGCCCCGGGACTATTGATCGCGATTGACAGGTCACTCGTGACATTGCGCCCGAGAGGATGCCGACTGCCATCCCACAGACGTACAGATGCGTCGATATCCAACTGCTGACCGATATGCTCTACGATCCGCTTTGCGGCAGCCAACCGTTTGTCTGGTTTCGGTTCATCAAGTGCTGCCATTGCTTCTCACTTACAACTAGAAGTGGCGCTGCCGTGTATCGCAACGCATGCCGCGAGATTCGCTTTCAGCATTTGCATAACACGGTTTTTCCCCCCTCCGGCGTCGTCGGCAGCATTGGCCGCAGACAAGCCGAACGTTTGGCAGCAAAACATCGGTTATTGCGGGAACGAGACGTTTAGCGGAAGTCTCTTCCCGAGCCGAGAGCAAAGGCCTCGTTGTGATCCTGCATGCGGGATTTGGAGGGGACTGCAGACGAGTCTTACCGCTTGTGCACAACTCTGCTTTTGACTCAACTCGGTCACGGGAAGCACTCGCATTTCGCACCGCACCAACAGCGTGGCATCTCCGAAGCGGACCTGAGCGACTGCAACATCTATGGCCTTGTCGATGGCAGCGCTAATCAAACAAGAGACATTCCGTGGCGCGGTAGTCGGTTGCCTGCGGTTTCACAGCGACTGCGGCAAACGCTGACGCCTTGCAGAAATGTATCCAACTTACGCAGTTCTGTGCATCTACAGAACGCAGGTCGTCCACTACATCTGATCACATAAGCGGTTGTGGCCGCTGTAGAGATCAAGAGCGAGTGGAAACTAAACCATGGCAAAACTTCAAGCAGGCAAAAACAAAATAACATTCAAATCCTATGGCGTGGATCTGGCTGCAGATCTCTACCTTCCCGAAGGTTTTGATGAGACCAGGAAATACAAAGCTATCGTGGGCGCCAGTCCGTTCCCGCAGGTCAAAGACCAAATTCCGGCAACCTATGGGCCAGAAATGGCCGCTCGCGGCTTCATCTATCTGGGCTTTGACTATCTGGGCATGGGCGAATCCCCGGCTCTGCCAGGCGAGTTCAAGCAATCGCGCTACATGTTCCGGCTGATCGAAAATACCTGGGATGCGGTTTCGTATCTGGGGACACTTCCATTCGTCGAAGAAATCCACGGCCTCGGCGTTTGCCAGGGTGGCTCGATCATTGCCTCAGCAGCCGTGACTGATCACCGGATCAGAAAGATTGCGATGGTCTCAGGCATGATGGCCGCAGATGGTTTTCAATGGACCGATCGGAACATAGTCAATCAGCAAATCGCGGCTGCGAACGCTTCGATGCAGAAAATGTATGAAACCGGTGAGCCGGACTACGTCGCCCCGTTCGGCCTGAACGACGAAATGTCCCGCGAGGAGTTTGTCGGATCGGGGGTGAACCCGATGGCGGGCGAGTCCTATGACTATTATGGCCGAGACGGAGCGAAAGGGCCGATCGCGGTTCCGACCTACACCAACATGCATATCGGTGATCAGGGCATGCAGTCTCTGATTTCCATCGGAGAGGCTTATGCCGACAAAATCGTGCAGTCATCGCTGACCATCTACAGCTCATCAGCTTGGACCGCCCCGTGCTCTACCAATTTTGTCGAGAAGCTGACCAATGATCATCAGGAGTTGGCTTTTGATGAGTTCGGCCACGTCGACTTCTACTACAAGCCCGAAGCCGTAAAGGCATCTTGCGATGCCGTCGCTGAGTTCTTCAAAGCATGAACTGAGCAGGTCGAGGTTTGTTCCTGATCTCGGCCTTCTCCCAGGCACCCACAACATCATCAATTCGAAACGCGTCGAGACGTTCTGATCGGCGCGCTCCGACATACTCGCCAAGGAGTAGAGAAATGACAAAGCCAAATCCATACGGCCCTAAAGGCTGGATCCCCGATCGCATCGGCGACCTGACCGGCAAAACCTACCTGATCACCGGTGCCAACGTGGGTGCGGGTTATGAGGCGGCCAAGATCTTCCTGTCAAAAGGTGCCGCCGTCGTCATGCTCAACCGCAGCGTTTCAAAATCCGAAGCAGCGATTGCGGGTTTGAAAACGGAACTCGGCGCCGACATCAAAGTAAGGTTCATCCCGATGGATCTCGCCAACCTGTCCTCCGTGCGCGCTGCGGCGGAGCGTGTGAACGCTGAAGTGCCGCAGATCGACGCCTTTATCCAGAACGCAGCCATTGCACAGGTCGCGACGCAACAATTCACCAAGGACGGCTTTGAATGCCAGCTTGGCACAAACCACTACGGTCACTTCCTACTGACAAGTTTGATTTTCAGCCGGCTAGTCGACAGCAAAGCGCGCATCGTGGTCGTCGGCAGCAACGCCTACAGAATGGGGCTCAAGCGCATTCAGTTCGAGGACCTGAATTTCGATAAAAACTATTCCGCCTGGAATGCTTACGCACAGAGCAAGTTGGCGCAGATGATGTTCGCTTATGAATTGCAGCGCCGTGTCAAAGCGACTGGCAAGAATGTTCAAGTCCACGTCTGTCATCCCGGTGCGTCGCGAACGAGTTTGATACGGGAGAACGCCAGCCCCGTCATGCGGATACTCGCCGCTCTGCTTTCTCCTCTGGCGCAATCCGCCGAGCGGGGTTCATGGCCCGAAGTCATGTGCGCCACAGAAGACGGGCTTGAGCCTGAAAAGCTCTTTGGGCCAACCAAGCGAGGCGAAATGACCGGGCCGGTCGGCGAATGCGTTCTGGAACCGCACGTTCTTGATGCAGCTCAGGCACAAAAGCTTTGGAATGTATCGGAGGAGCAGACCGGGGCTGAGTGGAGCCTGCCCGCGGGCATTCGAAACGCAGAGCGAAAGGCCGCATAGCGATCTTGGTCCCTACGCCAGCAATCAAGGGAAAATTGAAATGACGGCACTTCCAACCGAAGAGCAGCTCGCCACCCTCAAAGCCATTGCCCGTTCCTATGTCTCTATCGACGGTGAACGCGCGCCGATTTTGGAAACACCGAAAGACTACGGGCTCGAATTCGAAGATGTCACTTTCCAAACGGAAGACGGCCTTACACTGGCCGCTTGGTTCATTCCGGCTGAAGGGTCAGACAAACTCATCATTTGCAACCACCCGGCAACCTTCAACCGCTATGGGTTTCCCGGCCACATGAAGCCCTGGAGCGATTTCCAGGATATCGAGGTGAAATTCGGGAAGGTGCATAAAGCCCTGCACGACGCTGGCTACAACGTCCTTGCTTATGACCTTCGCAATCACGGCGAAAGCGATTCTGCGCCAGACAATGCGTGGGGACAGGGTTTCTCCGATGAATACAAGGATGTTCTGGCAGCCTTTGATTATGTGAAGTCTCAAGGCAATCTGAAGAATATGAAAATCGGGCTATTCAATCCATGTGCGGGAGGCGGTGCTGCCATCCACGCAATGACCGAGCGTCCCGAATACTTCGAGGATGTGAAGGCCTTTGTCTGCGCCCAACCTGCATCGATCAATGTCATGTCGAAGGTTGCCTTGGAAGGGATGGGCCTTGGTGATTTCTATGATGTTTTCGCCAAAGAGATTGAGAAGATCAGAGGCGTGCCTTTAGATGAGATGACCCCTCATCTTCATGCCAAGAACATCACTATGCCGACCTACATCGTGCAGAACAAGGATGATGTGTGGACTATTCCGGCCGATGTACAAACGACGTATGACTTGATCCAGGGCGAAGACAAGAAGCTGCAGTGGATTGAAGAAGGCGATACGAGGCGTTTCATCGGCTACAACTATTTTGGGGAACATCCAGAGTCGATGATCGAGTTTTTTGACGCGTGGACAAAGCCCTAAAGGCGTCGGCCGCGTAGGCCCTATCAGGCACAATGGAACTGCCTCTCGCAGATATGCAGAGCAAGTTTGATGGAAGGTGATGTGACTATGACTGCCCAGAAGTTTCATTTCGGCGACTTGGCGGAATATCACAGCTTCCTCGGACTGCCAGCCCCGGAGCACCCCTTGTTCTCAGTGGCTTCGATTTCAGACAGGGAACATGACGATCCACTACCGTGCCCCGATGAGAACTTCGCGCTGAGTAGTGATTTTTACTCCATATCGCTCAAGCACATCACGTCAGGCGAGATCTTCTACGGACGGACAAAATACGACTGTCGAAACGGCACAATGCTCTTCATGGCTCCCAAGCAGGAAGTCAGGGTGGTCGGAGTAAAGGTGGAATCGACGGGCCGTTCGATCCTTTTCCACGAAGACTTCATTCGTGGTCATCCGATCAAGGAAGAGATCAAGAAGTACCACTATTTCAGCTACGCCGTGAATGAAGCACTGCACCTCTCGCCCAAGGAGGAAGAGATGGTGTCGGGGCTGATCGACCAAATCGAGCACGAGTACCGCAGTAATCCGGACGAATTCAGCAAGGACCTTATTCTCTCGTTGGTCGATACGCTGCTAAAGTACGCCAACCGCTTCTATCACCGCCAGTTCTTGCATCGGAAAGAAAACAGCTCAGATTACCTGGATCGGTTCATCGATGAAGTGGAGAAATTCATCAACGCAAACAAGCACGAAGAGAAGACCATTCCGGCGATCGAAGACATTGCTGCGGCGATGGCCGTGACGCCGCGATATCTGAGCGATGCACTAAAGGTCGAAACCGGCAAGACTGCCATGGAGAACCTGCATCTCCATCTCATCGATAAAGCCAAGGACCTGCTTTTGGAGTCCGACGCCACTGTCGCAACGGTTGCCTATGATCTGGGCTTTGAATACCCACAATACTTTGCACGGCTGTTCAAGAAGAAGACCGGCATGACACCGACCGAGTATCGGCAGTCGTATCACTGATGTCCGTTTTTACGATTGAGCATGGTTACAATACTCGCAGCGTGATGCTTCTGCTCAGGTCTCTGCATGGCCCATCTCAGAAGAACTCATCCTGCGCACAGCACGTCCGCTTGAACACCTAAAACGACACCCTCACTCTGCTTCATGAAACGTATTCGGCTGCTGGAAGAAGCCGAGTACCAGGCAACCATCCGGTGAGTTCGCGACATGGCGGCTTCCTGCCGGACGCCAGACAAAGTTGCCCGCCGTCACGGCACCCTCATGATCCTGCAATGGGCCTTCGATCACCCAACTCTGCTCGATGCCAACGTGCGTGTGGTCCGGCTAATCCGGACAATTCGAAATGATGCGTTGGGCAACCGATGCCGATGAGGACACCCGGGCGCTTGAGGCCGAGTTCAAGATGGTCGGGTTCTACATGACCGAGTTCGGCAACACCTCTGTTCAGCAAAAGACGGTGAGGTTGAGTTAAGCCAACCGCCAAGAAGCAAGGCGTAGACCGATTAATGGGGCAAGCACAGAAAGGCGAGTACTCTGCCTGTATGCACTCTGCTCTACCTCTATGGATGAAAACAGAGCGCCGGCTTCGGACAAAGCGACATAGCTTCGCTACAAGATCTGCAGCCAATCCCTCGCACACACTTTAGCCATGCCCGGCACGCAGCGTCCCTATCACGCCTGGATGTTCTAGTCTTTGACTGTCTTCCTGCCGATCCCGAGTTCGACTGCTTTGACGGGGCCGCTTTCTGCTTCGCTCGTAGGCGGGCATAGGCAGCG
The DNA here is from genome assembly GCA_965247245.1 of Hyphomicrobiaceae bacterium. GTDB lineage: Bacteria > Pseudomonadota > Alphaproteobacteria > Rhizobiales > Hyphomicrobiaceae > Tectiglobus. Next base: position 2,773,684 of record CBDFGV010000003.1, read on the forward strand.
CACTTGCCAGCTTTGACCGACTTGAGCAAATCCAGAACCTCTTTCGAAGGGCCCTGACCTGCACGCTCTCCTAACGCTCGGGACAATGCAGCTTTGCTGCCGCGGCCCCACTTACCATCAACACGGCCGGCATAGCACCCCAATTGCTTAAGACGACTTTGCACTTCTGAGACAAAGTTGCTCTGCTGTTGCAGACCTTTGCTTTCTGATTTCGAAAAGGTCTCTTGCGTCTTCAGACGTGCAACATTGATCTGCCTGAGCCGATCGGTTTCCCTCTTGAATTGCTCATTAGACCTTCGCGCAGCCTCTGCAGCTCTTAGTGCTTCATTGCGGGCAAGTTGAGCTTCTGCAAGAGCTTTTCTCGCGAGGCGCGCCTCCTGCAATGCTTGCTGCGCCGTTTGGTGCGCAGCTTCTGCTTGATCCTTGCGTTCCTCTGTCTGCCGCAACTCTTCCTTCTTGATGGAAGCAACGACCTTGGCGTCCGCCTGCTTCTTAAGCCTCGTGATCAGCAGGCGGGCCAACGGTGCAAAAGTTCCTTTGGGATACTGCTTCAAGTACAGGCTGATCGCTGCCGGATCATTGCTCCCTTTGACAGAGCTCCAATACTCGATCTCGGCCTGCTTTTGTAGGGGACTAACCCTCGGTTTACTCGGTTCCACCCGTTCCTTCTTTACCCCGCCGAGCATCAAGCGTTCAGATCTTTGAATTCCGTCCATTGTCCAGGGAACTTGCTCACCCTTGGTGGCTCTGCTGACTTTGACGCGAACCCGGTGAAACATTAGTAGGTCTGAAACGCCGGGCCGGATGATCTCAGAAGCAAGCGCTTTTGCGTATGGCCCACCGCCACTGCCCAAATCTGAAGCGAGATCGCCAGGTGCAGTCGCGAAAGCGATCAACAAGCCGCTTTCTTGTCGGACAGGCACAAAGCCCTTGGCGCCTCGCGCGCCACCGAGATTATTTCTACACGCATCGAAAACCAGATAGTGAACAGCTTTAGGTGCGACCGAGCGCAGTATCTTGCTAATCTCCGTCTGGCGAACACCGCCAAGACTCATACGTCGGCGAGATATTGCAGGCATATCGACGGGAACGATATAGTTTTCTCCCCCGGCCGCCACGCCATGGCCCGTGTAGTAGAAAAATCCTACTGCATCGGGGCCTGCTCTCTTCAGCTTCTCTGCGTAATCATGGACAGCAACCAGAATGTCAAGGCGAGTGGCGTCTTTGACTGGTGACAACACTTCAAAGCCAACACGCTTCAAGGCATCACCCACCAGCTTGACATCGTTATGCGGATTGGTGAGCGCTCCAACAGCCGCCCCGTAAGACGAATTCCCGACCAAAAGAGCGATCCGCTTCTCCGCAGATGCAGAACTCATGGCGGTTGCAACTGAAAACGCAAAAACGAGCATCAATCGTGCAATCATCGCACCAGTCTATCCAATGACGGTTGGGTCTATACCCCCTTAGTCTCAGCAAAAACATAAACTGAACGACCACAGCGAGCAAACGACACCCTCACCCTGCTTCATGAAACGTATTCGGCTGCTGGAAGAAGCCGAGTACTAGGCAACCATCCGGTGAGTTCGCGACATGGCGGCTTCCTGCCGGACGCCAGACAAAGTTGCCCGCCGTCACGGCGCCCTCATGATCCTGCAACGTACCTTCGATCACCCAACTCTGCTCGATGCCGACGTGCGTGTGGTCCGGCAGAACGGCGCCCGGAGCCAAACGCGTCAGCGTCGTCATCAGGCCTGTCGACTTGTCCTCCATCAGGACCTTCATCTCAACGCCCGCGAACTGCGTTTCCTGCCACGGGATATCATCAACAGTCACGTAACGCGACGACATCGCGGCTAGAGCTTCGTGCGGTTTATAGTTCGGTGTTTCGACAGCCATTTCATGTTCTCCGTTCTCAGCTTAATAGCCCGCGCTTCGCCAGATTGCGCATCAGGGCACCTGTGCCAAACGTCCATGGCTTGGCCCGATCCGAGGTCGTCATCAGGTTTGTCAACGATCCCAGCGCCGGTGTCGAGATCGTCACGACATCTCCAACCTTGTGCGTAAAACCCATCGCGGCTTCGCCGCGATCTTCGGTCGGCGCGAACATCGTCCCGAGATAGAGCACGGCACCATCGGGATACTGGTGCGTCCGCCCGATCATCTCGCCGACTAAAGCTGCCGGATCGCGCGCAATCTCCGACATCGAAGACGAGCCGGTCATCTCGAAGCCATCCGCGCCGGTGACTTTCAGGTTCACATCCATGCGCCGCACGGTATCGATGGTGAAGAACTCGTCAAAGAAGCGAATGAAGGGCCCAACAGTGGCTGAGGCATTGTTATCCTTGGCCTTGGACAGCAGCAACGCAGAACGGCCTTCGAAGTCACGTAGGTTGACGTCGTTGCCCAACGTCGCTCCGACAATGTTGCCGACGCTATCGACGAGCAAGACAACTTCGGGTTCAGGATTGTTCCAGGTCGAGCGCGGATGCAGTCCCGCCTCCATGCCATGTCCGATCGCGGCCATCGGCTGAGCCTTGGAGAAAATCTCGGCATCTTCACCAATGCCAACCTCAAGGTATTGCGACCAGGCATCTTGCGCGATCAGCGTCTCTTTGAGCGCCAATGCCTCTGGTGATCCCGGCACAAGGTTTCTGAGATCACCGCCGAGCTTCTCGCCAATTTGCGCGCGAATGGCATCCGCCTTCTCCGGTGCCCCCTTGGCCTGCTCTTCGATCACCCGCTCCAGCATCGAACGCGCGAACGTGACACCCGCCGCCTTCACCGCCTGCAAATCGATCGGTGCGAGCAACCATGGCTTGGTCTCATCGCGCTCGGCCTCCGGCGTATTGGTCAGAATGTCAACGAGATCGCCAATGCGTTCTCCTGCTGCATCCTGCAAGATACCAACCGCGTTTTCGTTCTCGGCCAGATCGGCAACTGTCGGCGCATGGCTCGAGATATCGTAAACGCCATCTTCGCGGATCGTGACGACCGATGGTCCTTCGACATCTGGACGCCAGACCCGTCCGGCCAACGCACCGGCAGCGCCGTCCTCCGGCAACGTCGCAGCGACTGTCATCTGTTCCCGCATCAGCCCTATCCCATTTCTTTCGAACGACTTCTGTTAACCCGTATGGTTAGCGAAAAGAGGAACGAAAGGCCACCTTTGCCGCCCGGTACGCCCTGTCACTGGCGGAAGTGGGCATTCAATGCTAGGTCCAGGGCCGAGTATCACGACTTTGGAGCCTGACATGCTGACCAACGATGCACGCATCGCTGTTTTCGCCGGTGATGGAATCGGCAATGAAATCCTCCCACCCACGATGGAAATCCTGAGGACTCTTGAGAACAAGCTTGGCGGCTTCCGGTTAACCTTCGAAGAGCACGCAGCTGGCGCCGCGTACTACAGAGAGAGCGGCAAGGACATTTCTGATGAGTCGATGAAAGCAGCCGGCGATGCGGACGCCATTCTACTCGGCGCGATGGGACTGCCGGATGTCCGCCATGCCGACGGCACCGAAATCGCGCCCCACCTCACAATGCGGGAGAACTTCCACCTTGTTGCCGGTGTGCGCCCAGTCAAAGCCTATCCCAACGTGCCACAACGCCTGGCCGATGAACGCGCCGCCAACATCGATTTTATCGTGCTCCGGGAATCGACAGAAGGACTGTTCTATTCGCGCGACAAAGGCGAAGTGAAAGATGACAAGGTTGCCTATGAAACGTTGCGCATTTCCCGCGACGTGACCGAAGAGCTGATCGACGTCGCCTTCGATCTCGCCCGCCAACGCAAGGAAAAAGGCGGCAAGGGACGCGTCACCTGCGTCGACAAATCCAACGTCTTCCGCGCCTTCGCCTTCTTCCGAAAAATCTTCTACGAGCGCGCCGAGAATAACAAGGATATCGCCGTTGATGCCGCCTACGTGGACGCCATGGCTTTGGACCTTATCCGCAAGCCCTGGGAATATGACGTCCTCGTCATGGAAAACATGTTTGCCGATATCCTCTCGGACCTCGGTGGCGGCTTGGTTGGCGGCATGGGCATGGCACCGTGCGCCGAGATTGGTAAGCAGCATGCATTGTTCCAGCCGGCCCATGGTTCTGCCCCGGACATTGCCGGACAGGACAAAGCCAATCCCATGGCGACCATTCTGTCAGGCGTCTTGATGCTGAACTGGCTCGGTCGCCGCCTCGACAATCCCAAGATGCTGGAGGCTGCAGACCTTCTTGATGAAGCTGTCGAGAAAGCCTTCGCCGCCAACGAACTGCGACCCATGGAATACGGTGGGGATCAGGGCACGAAGGACGCGTCCAAGGCCGTTCTCGCCAGCCTCGATTCAGTTCTCAAAGGTAAGAGCTGACGTAACAGCAGCGAAGTGACAACATCGTAGTGCGATGCCGCTAATGACATGACTTTACTTCTGGACATTCGACAACCGGAATGGATGCGGGAAGAGGACTTGCACAACACGCTTGCCCCGCACCTGCCCGGTGTCGAGCTGCTCTGCGGCATTCAGGAGAAGCGTGATGATGTCGTGATGGCAGCTGTTGTCGATCTCTATCCCGATGTCATCGGCCTCGCGCCAAACCTGCAGCTCGTGCAGAAGCTCGGTGCCGGCGTCGATGGCATCCTGCATGGCACCGGATTGCCTGAGCACATTCGCGTCACCCGGCTGGTAACCGATCTGCCGGCCATGGAGATTGCAGAGTACTGCCTCGCGCATGTCCTGCAGTTCCAGCGCAACCTGCATACGCATCGATCAGACCAGGCGGCGTCCCACTGGAACCCGTTGCCACCACGCCTAACATCAGAGACTACGGTCTGTGTTCTCGGTCTCGGTGTCATTGGCGGGCTGACCGCAAGGAAGTTTGCGAACCTGGGCTACCGGGTGGTGGGCTGGAGCAAGAGTGCAAAGTCGCTCGACGGAGTTGATTGCCGACACGGAGAGTCATCACTCGAAAATGTCCTGGAGATCGCGGACTATCTCGTCTGCATTCTGCCTTCGACTCCAGAGACACGCGACTTCATTAATCACAAGCGCCTCACTCAGATGAAGCCCAATGCTGTTCTCATCAACGCAGGCCGTGGCGATCTCGTCGTCGACAACGATCTAACGAGCGCACTCGACAGTGGCGCCATCACGCACGCAGTGCTCGATGTGTTTCGGCAGGAACCGCTCCCACCCGAACATCCGTTCTGGGGCCATCCCGGCATCACGGTCACACCTCACGTTTCCGGCTGGCACCAGGGCGATGCCCTGCTCGACGTTGCAGAAAACTATAAGCGCCTCATTGCGGGTAAACCGCTCCTGCACGAAGTCGACCGTTGCGCCGGTTACTGACCGCGTTAGCCCGCGTCCTTCAGATCAGGCTCCGGGATCTCAACAACAGGGTCGGAGAAAAACGTCTCCTGAAGGTCGACTGTCGATCGCTTTCCGATGTGGCTTTTGTTATCCGCCAACCAAAGCTGCCCCTCCTGCCGACCAGCCGCCACCAGGTATTCGAGCAGCTCTTTGTCCGGCATGATCTTGGACGAGGCTCCCAGACCCTCTGTGAATTCACCGGCACTAATCAGGTGAAAGCGATGCGCCTTCATCCGCCCGACAGGATTATCACGCCCCTTGAGCCAGCTATCTGAGGCCGTGCGCGCGCGCAGGATCGCCTCGATATCGCGGATCAGTGGCTGATTGAACGTAACTGTGTTGACACGGTCCTCGATAGCCTTGGCCGACTTCGGAACGTTGGCATGGTGAAGTGGATTGAGCAGCACGAGCAAAGTATCAGCAATAGGGCTCTCGGCTGCAATCTTGAGAAGATCCGGATTGGCCGAAAACCCGCCATCCCAGTAGCTGCGGCCGTCGATCTCGACAGCATGATGCAGCGTCGGAAGACAGGCCGAGGCGAGCACAACATCGACGGTGACTTCGCTGCGCCCGAAAAAGCGCGCCCGGCCTGTTGCCACATCTGTTGCTGCCAGAACTAGTTCGAGATCACGCGCCTGCCGTATCGCTTCAAAGTCGATATGCTCGGCAAGGATTTTCCGCAGCGGGTCAAACCCGCCCGGGTTGAAGGAATAAGGCGAAAAGAATGCCGTCATATTGGGCATCTGGCCGGCCTTCGCCAGACCGAACAGAAACGGGTTAAGGCGCAGCAGATCAGTTACACCGGCCTTCTCAACTTCGTACCAAATGGCGCTGAGTGTCTCTTGCGCAAGCGCGGCACTTCCCTTTGCCAAGCCATTCGCTACGGCAACCGCATTAACTGCGCCGGCACTGGTTCCGCTGATCCAACCAATCCGAAGCCCCTCTTCACCCAATAGTCGGTCAAGCACACCCCAGGTAAAGGCGCCGTGCACCCCGCCACCCTGAAGCGCCAGATTGAGCCGTCGCTCTCGACGAAAAATTCGCAATACTTACCCCTGGTCCTGCCAAGCTTGACTGCAGTCCTTGCAAGCGATTTTAGATCGTCAGACTGTCGATGGCTATGAGGCAGAGAAGCGAGCGAAATACGACCTTGGCATGTGGTGTGATGCCTCGCCGTTGAAATACCAACAGAAAACGCGACCACCCAGAAGAAAGGCAATCCTCATCGGAAGGTATGCAGGCCAACCCGGCGATTAAAGCTCGCTGACCGTACGCCGAAGCAGCCTGCGCTTCGCACGCGCTGGAACCCGCCTGCCTTGCTTCGAGAAGAGCGCAGACTCGATATTTGACATAAACAGCCTGCCAGCATTTTCCCAGCTGTAGGACTGGCCGTGGGCGCGAACTGCAGTACGGTCGAGATGCAGGGCCAGCCGAGCAGCCTTGGCAAGGTCGTCATCCAGGAAACCCGTCACACCGTTCGTGACGTTGTCGATCGGGCCGGTCACGGGGAAAGCAGCGACGGGCAGTCCACTGGCCATGGCCTCGATCAAAACAATGCCGAAGGTATCAGTGAGGCTTGGAAAGACAAACACATCCGCAGACGCATACGCCTCCGCCAAATCCTCACCAATCCGCTTACCTGTGAAGATCACGTCTGGGTAACGCTGCTCGAGTTCAGACAGCATCGGGCCAGTGCCCACAACAACCTTCCGGCCATCGAGTTCAAGCTTGAGAAACGCCTCAATATTCTTCTCGATAGCAACCCGCCCGACGTACAGGAAAACCGGTTTATCCGAACCAAAGATACGGCAATCACGAGGGCGGAAGAGTTCTGTGTCCACGCCGCGGGTCCATGGCAGAACCCTCTCAAAACCGCGCCCTTCAAGCTCCGTAGTGAGCGATTGGCTCGCAACCATCATGCCGGCTCCGGCATTGTGGAACCGACGCTGGATGGCATAGATCCAGCTCGCTGGAATACCAAAACGCCCCGACAGGTATTCTGGAAATCGGGTATGAAATGCGGTCGTGAAAGGAATATTGCGCTGCATGCAATAGCGCCGCGCCATCCAGCCAATCGGTCCTTCAGTCGCGATGTGCACAGCATCCGGCTCGATAACACCAAGCCGCTCGATGATAAAATGATAACCCGGAATCGCGAGACGAATTTCGGGATAGGTCGGACAAGGGATGGTGTTGAAATCGGCCGGTGTGAGGAAGACGAGTTCGACACCAAACTCCGCCAATTGGTCTGCCAGACGCTCATAGGTGCGCACCACCCCGTTGACCTGGGGGCGCCAAGCATCCGTGGCAACCAGTACCCTCATTCTAAACGGCAACTCCTATTTCTTGTCCTGCCATTGACTGTTCAGCAGGTGATCCGGCCACTTCAGGCCAGCGAATCAACTCGAAGCTCCCTGAGTGAGTTTCCACAACTGCCGTGCAGCTTTCAACCCAATCACCTGTATTGATGTAATGCGTATCGCCAAACATCTTTGAAGCAGCTTGGTGAATATGACCGCATATGACACCGTCAACATTCTGCTTCTTAGCCTCATCCGACAACATGTGCTCAAAATCGCCGATGAAGTTCACAGCCGCCTTAACACGTCCCTTGAGATAGGCCGAAAGCGACCAGTAACCGAGGCCGAAGCGCCGGCGAACAAGATTGACGGGATGGTTGGTCCAGAGCGCGACTTGGTAGGCATAGTCCCCCAAAACAGCGAGCCAGCGAGCCCGCTGAGAAACGACATCGAACTCGTCACCGTGAATGATGAGATAGCGTTTGCCATCTGCCGTCTCGTGAATGGCATTGCGCTCAATCGCGATCCCACCGAACTGCGACCCACAATAGGCACGCACTTCGTCATCGTGATTGCCGGGAATGTAGACCACCTTGCTGCCCTGACGGACCATGCGCAAAATCATCTGCAGGACCTGATTGTTTGACTCAGGCCATCTCGGTCCACGCTTAATCCGCCAGAAGTCGACAATGTCGCCGACAAGGTAGACCGTCTCCGCGCTATGCTGAGACAGGAAATCGACTAACTGATCAGCCTGTGACGCACGGGCACCGAGGTGGATATCAGAAATAAATAGGGTGCGATGGACGGCCATGTTGGGCTCCCTTTGCCGCGCGGCCTGCAACGGCTAGATCCTGAATTTCTACCGCCCCTCCGCATTGAAGAGATTCAGTTAACAGCCTTGTGACAACAGCGAATTTGAGGCCACCGTAGCACAAACTGCTGCGAAAATGGCGCACCTGCCCGCGGTTTAGGCATAGTAGCATAATCGGATCATCAAGCGCACGTCTTTGATATCAAAATATGCATAAAACGAAGATCGATCAATCTGACAAATCCAAGTTCTCTAATAGACCCGGATCGGGAAATAGCGGTCAACGAGTTCCTGGAAGCGTCCATTGGCTTGCAGCTTCTCGATCGAGCGATTGAGCATGTTTCGCATCTGGCTGTCTGAACTACGTACCAGCATCGCGATCCCGTCGCCGAAATAACGCGGCTCGAAGAACGGGCCACCGCGCAGCACACAGCAGGCTTTCGAGATTGTTCCGTTCGCCCAAAAAACCAAACCGATGCCATCATCAAAGATCGCGTCCGTTGCGCCCGTCTGCAACGCCTGCCGCGCCAGAGCGCGTGAGGGATAAGCCTTGATGCCGACATTGCGGAAAAACGCCAGCATATAGGCCTCGTGCGCACTTCCTTTGACAACCGCCACCGTTCGTCCATCCAAGCCGGTTGGCGTCATCGCAAAAGCTGGCGAATTCCGGCGCACGGCAAACCGCGCAGGCGTGTAGAAGTAGCGCCGAGTAAAGCCGACCTGTTTCGCCAGCTTTGCAGTGACACGATGCGCTGCAATGACGGCATCAGCGGTGTCGCGCTTCAAGGCAGGGATCAAAGCTTCCCAACTCATGGATTTGATATCGCACGTAATGTCCTGGTCCAGGCAAATGGCGCGCGCCAAATCAACATTGAAACCGGTCAGCGTGCCATCTTCGTCGGCGGCATTGAAAGGCGGATAGTCATCGGTCGTTGCAAAGCGAATGATAATCCGCTGGCTTGGTTCCAGATCTCCATTTGCGGACTCACCGCTCTGTTGAGCAACGGCTGCGCCGGTGGCGAAGACGAACAGCAAAGCAATGAGGCTTTGAAACAAGAGAGGCACGAACAGAATCTCCCGACAACATTTCCCAATTTGTTTTATGCAGCCCCGTGGCAAGAGCAAGGTGATTGACAAAGATTGTACAATCTAAATAATCAGTAAACATATTAACTTCAGCAACAAGGTCACCCGTGCCACGCGTCAACCGGCCAAACTTGAGGCGAGTGGAATCTGCTCAAACCGAAGCCCAACAGACCTTAGGCGAAGAACTCGATACCTATAACTTTGTCATTGGCAGTTCAGTTGATCGCCAAACTGTTGAGCGGGCTCAGTTGATAGCCACAGCATGGGGTGTCGATCCTCATGACGTCATGCTGGCTCTCGGCTGGGTGACACCCGAAGACTATGTTGTACAGCTTGCAGCCGCTCTTCAGGTTGACCACGTCTTTGGCGGACGGCTCTCCAACTCTCAGGATGCTATCGACGCAACAGCGTACATGCCGAGTGATGTCGCGCGCCTGATCCTCTCGCGAGATTTGCATCCTGACGGTGCCTGCCTGACATCCGGATATCGACCAGAAGCGGATCTGACACCGAAGCAGCGGAGACGGCGATGCCAGCGCGCAATCGATCGATTGCTTTCCGTGATACCCGTGCTTTCAGCAGCGTCACGGCAGGCGATGTGGCAGCCTGTGTTTCTCACGGTCGGCGTTGGTTCACTGATTGGCGCTGCATTCGTCGATCGCATGCTGGCCTATTTCATTCTGACTTTTCTGGCAGCGATACCGTTCTTCTTCGTTGTCGCTCAGCGGTTCACAGCGCTTGTGGTCTACTGCTGGCATCCTCGCCCCAAGCATGCACACGACATCGGGTCAGGATCCAGCCATCGACAAACCAGCGAACTTCCAATCTATAGCCTGCTCGTACCTCTATTCCGTGAAGGAGAGATCCTACCAGACATCCTCAGTGCCTTGACACAACTGAACTACCCGGCGGCCAAGCTCGACGTCATACTGGTTCTCGAAGAAAGCGATCTTGAAACGCAGCGCTATGCCGAAACGGCCAACCTCCCAGGCTTTGTGAAGCTCCTGATCGTGCCGGATCTGCATCCTCAGACGAAGCCGAAGGCACTCAACTATGCCATCCAGTTCACGAGGGGTGAGTTTGTTGTCGTCTTTGATGCCGAAGATGTTCCGGCGCCTGACCAGCTCACAGCCGCTCTGAAAGTCTTTGATCGATACCCTGAGATTGACTGCCTGCAAGCGCAGCTCAGCATTCACAACGCCGACGAGAGCTGGTTGGCAGCACAGTTCGCTCTGGAATACACCGCGTTGTTTGGCGGACTTCTGCCAGCTCTGGAACGAATGCAGGTACCGATACCGCTTGGCGGTACCTCCAATCATTTTCGTCGGCATGCACTTCTGGCGTCAGGTCTCTGGGATCCATTCAATGTCACGGAAGATGCCGATCTCGGCGTTCGACTAGCGAGGCAGGGCCGCAAGATCGGTGTTTTGAACTCGACGACATGGGAAGAGGCGCCCGCAGAACTGAGTAATTGGCTGCCGCAACGCACGCGCTGGATCAAGGGATGGCTGCAAACCTACCTCGTTCACACACGAAATCCCGGAGCGCTGCTTAGAGACCTAGGCTTCTCATCTTGCCTTGGTTTCCACTGGCTCATTGGCGGCTTTCTGTTGTCCGTGTTTCTGCATCCGCTGTTCTACCTGATAGTTGCGATGGAACTGCTGCAGCCGATCCCGTTTCAGGCTGGTCCGGGTTTGGTCAATAAGATCTTCTGGTGGCTTGCACTGTTCAACCTCGCCGTTGGAACGTTGACGGCCATGGCTTTTGCTATCCTAGCAGCGGTCCGAAAGAAGCGATGGGACCTTGCCTGCTGCTTTCCGCTCATGCCGATCTACTGGCTGCTCGTATCGTTGGCCGCCTACCGGGCAGCCTACCAGCTTGTGATAGCCCCCTACCACTGGGAAAAGACCCGCCACAAGGCCCGTTGGCGCAACCCACCGCAGCAATGAACAGCGATCGGGCGTGATCAGCGTTTCGCCCGATAGAAATTGCTCTGGATTGGAATGACTACTGGCAGATAAAGGCAATGGCGCTGGCAGCCATATCAAGCAGAACGGCGTGCCCGCGAACGCTCCACAAATACAGCCCACCGCCGACAAGCACCGTTAGCACTGAAATCAGCGCGACCCGTACGGGCCATGGTGCCGTCATCGAACCTTTATCCATAATCACATGCCTTTAGCATCGAGATATCGGGTATCCTACTGTATTCGCGCCCGATATCCAAACCGATGTGGCGTCCTCACGCGTCCAAATCAAGTCGCGGGAACCGCAGCAGAGCTGATCCGCTCGACAGGTTTCTCGCGGATCGGCAAGTGAATCAGGGCCGCGAATACACCCAGCGCAACAGAGATCCACCACATCATGTCGTAGGACTGCGTCTGATCGTAGAGATAACCTGCCATCCAGGCACCCAAAAACGAACCAAGCTGGTGCGAGAAGAAGACAACGCCATAGAGCATCGTCATCCAGGTCGGCCCGAAGAAGGTTGCAACCATCGTCGACGTCAGCGGGATCGTCGACAACCAGAACAGCCCAAGCGTGGCGCTCAAAATCACGATCGTCGGACCATCAATCACAGGCAGGAACAGGAAGGCCAGGAACACGAAGGCGCGCCCCAGATAGATCAGGCTCAAGCCATACTTCTTGAGATAGCGCTTACCCCACCAGCCCGCGAAGAATGTGCCGATCAGGTTACCAATGCCGACGACCGTCAGTCCCATCACGCCGTAGCTCGGATCGAGACCAAGGTCCGCAACATATGACGGCAGGTGCACGGCATAGAACACAACGTGGAAGCCACATACGAAGAAACCGGCATTTAGCAGCCAGAAACTAGGATACGTGAAAGCTTCATAAAGCGCTTCACCAACTGTCTGCGCCTTCGACTGTGAATCAGTTGACTCCGGCGGCCGGCCGCTCACCGGCCATGCCAGCGGGATGATAATCAACGCCGTACAGGCGAGCACCATTAAGCTCGTCTGCCAGCCAAGATACTCCATCAGGAAGTGCGCGTAGGGCAAGGCCAGCAGGAGACCCAACCCGCTACCAATTCCAAGCCGCGCAACGGCAACCGTTCTCATATCAGGCGGAACCGCCCGACCCGCTGCGCCAACCATCGCATTGATACCGGCACCCGCAACACCAAGTCCGAGCAAAATCCCAGAGAGATAGAGCTCCCACTCAGTCTTCGCCGCATACATCATCCAAAGACCGGCAGTCGTGGCTAGACCGCCAAAAACCACAACGCGTCCAGTGCCATACTTGTCGGATACGGCACCTGAGAACGGCGCAGCGATGCCCCATACAATATTGGCAATCGCAATTGACAATGAAAACACTTCACGTCCAAAACCGAGATCATCGCTCATCGGCTTCAGGTAGAGGCCCATGGCTTGGCGCAAGCCCATACCAATGGCAACAATCACACCACAGGTCAGCAGGACGAGCCAAACCGGCAGCCGGTCAATCGGCGGAGATTTTGTGCTCACGGATCAAATCTTTCGTTGTTTGAGGAGCAATCTTGGCACGGTTTGCCGATGATCACGCAATAAATTTTTGCATGCTACAGATTAGCTTTGCTTATGTATTAGGTCGCTGATCGGCTGGTTCCGCAATTCATGGATGCCGGCAGCATCTTGTTTCAGCCCACGCTGGACGAGAGTAATTGCATGCCCATCAGAAGTCTCGTTGAACTCATAGATGTTGTACGCTGCGGGCTCACCAGCGTGCAATCCCGGCGCCGTCGAGAAAGACGGCACGCCGATAACCGGGATCGCGCCTCCCTCGTGCGCACACGCGGACCACATACTGCGGTGATTGTGCCCGTGAACGACGAGCTCAGCACCGCCGTCCTGCAAGACCTTCTCAAACTCTGCTGCATCGCGCAATGCGCGGCGGCGAGAGGCCAAGCCCGGCAGAGGCGGATGGTGAACCATCACAACCCGGCACACGCTTTCCTCCGCCAACTGCTGCAGCGTACGCCTCAGCCGCTGCAACTGGGCTGCACCAACCTCGCCGCTCGCAACACCCGGGGCTGTAGGAACAGCGCTGTTAACACCAATCAGTACGATGCTTCCAAAGCGTCTGATGTAGGGAAACTCAACATTGCCTGTTGCAGGAGACGAAGACGAGGTCCGGTCGTCGCCGCTCATGTAAGGCTGCCAGAGAGCCGTTCCGATATCCGACCATAGCGGGCAGTAGATGTCATGGTTACCCGGAATGGCAGAAACTTCCGCAGGAGGTCCGAGGCGCTGCAACCATTCATGTGCTGCGGCGAGCTCGCTCGGCAAACCAAGATTCGCGAGATCACCAGAAACGGCAATATGATCACACTCCTGCTGCTTCAGATCTTCCAGCAGGAGGTCGATCGTTTGCCAGCGATGTATGAAGCGTCGCTTACGCTGCCAATTGATGAAGCCCAGCCCACGTTTGAGGTTCCAATGCCGTGGCCAGAACCCGGTAACATTTGGCAAATGCACATCCGAAATGTGGGCAAGTCGAAATGTTTTCTGCATCTACCTCAAATCCGCAATTCAGCCACTGAACAATCCCGATTGTGTGGTCGGTCATGTCGATTGAACTTGCAACGGCTGCGTCATGCGGCCAGAAGGTTGGGCGGTCAAGTTTTGAAACAGAGAATTCACTAAAGCAATGCGCCAATGGCTCATCAAAAAATCGCTGCAGCGATACTGGCGCATGACACGGGCCTTGACGATCGGCGCGCAAGGCGTGGTTTTCGACGAGCAAAAGCGTGTCCTTCTGGTCCGCCACGGATATCGTCCAGGCTGGCATTTTCCCGGCGGAGGGGTCGAAGCGAACGAGACCATCCACACAACAATTCTGCGTGAGTTGGAAGAAGAAGCAGGTATCGAAGCTCTCAATCCGCCTCGCCTCTTCGGCGTTTATGCCAATTTCAAGTCTTTCCCCTCTGACCATATCGCGTTGTTCCTGGTTGAGAACTGGCGGCAACCGACGATCCCGGAACCCAATGCCGAGATCGCTGAGCTTGGCTTTTTCGATCAATCAGCGCTCCCCGCCGGAACGGTCTCAGGCGTTTCCCGTCGTTTGCGGGAGATTGCCCAAGAAGCTCCAATTTCCCCTGATTGGTAGCGTCCCATGACAGCGATTAACGAAGTAAGCAACGCCGAAGTCCGGCCAGTTACCACTGGAGATATCTCCGGAATTGCCGCCTTGCACGCGCGTGTCTTTGGTCCCGGTCGATTCAGCCGAACGGCCTATCGCATTCGCGAAGGCGCCCCAAAGTTTTCGACGTTTTGCCGCCAGGCTATCAAGGAAGGGCAACTGCTCGCGGCGGTCAGCTTTACGCGGGTGACGATCGGCTCGACACCAAATGCGTTGTTGCTCGGACCATTGGCTGTTGCACCCGAAGCGGCTAACAAAGGTCTCGGCCGCAGGCTTATTGCTGTGGGCCTGGAAGAAGCCAAAAACCAGGGCGTGCAGGTCGTCATACTGGTCGGCGACAAGCCTTACTATGAGCGCTTCGGCTTCGATCACGTCCTGCCCGGACAAATCCATTTCCCAGGCCCGGTTGTGCCGGACCGCATACTGGCCTGGCAGAGTGAACCCGATGCAATCGACCAGTTCTCTGGCCTGCTTGCGGCCGACACGATGTAAGCGTCCGATAGACAGATCCGCGGCTTGACGATCGGGTGACGGTCAACACGATGCCGTCGCCCCATCCGCTCGGCAAGAGATCGCCCACGCACTAGTTCAACGAGAACACCAGCTTGTCCGGCCTGGATCCAACTCTCTTGCACGACGCGTTAAGGCGGGGTGCGTTTCCTCGCATAACAATCTGCGTCTCGTTGTTCCGCACTGTGCCAAGCACATCGTAACCAACTTTTCCGCAGCGCCGCGTGAAGATATAGGCTGTGCCAGAATAGATCTCTCCATCCCGAACACCTTCAAACAACACATCACCTCGACGAACGCCGCGCTTGCGCATCCCGCTGCGCGGGCGCTCATACGCGATCTGACGCCGGGCGCCTTGCGCCGTCAGCCGCATCGTCGATCCATTGTGGTCCCAGATGGAACCGCCGGTGGGTGAGGTCGAGGCACCCTGGTTGCCCGCGGAGTCCGGCGACGCCGGTGGGCTTTGCCGGGCAATCTTCCAATTGAGGGTTTGCACGTCCTTATTGCAATCGTAAGCCGCCGGCAGTCCCGATGCAGCCAACTCGCAGAGCATGGCAACGCGGGTTCTCAAACCCTGATCGAGAAAACTGATGTTTAGAACGTAGAGACTTGAGCCGTAGCGAAAGCGCTGGCCACGCGACAGGCAGTAACCTTCAGTTTTGGACAGCACGATCTTATCCTGCACCTTGTAACGAATAGATCGTGTTCGTCCCTTGCGCTCATCCTCAGTGGTTTGCAGCACTTCGTCCTGCATGACGTACTGCCCATCAACAGACCGACAGGCATGTGAGTAGTCCCCGGCATAACCGACGGTCGCAAACAGGGCGGCTCCAGTTGCGGCGACGAGCGCGACCACGGCTCGCTTTGCTAGACCTTGCGAATAATATGCTCGCGGATTACTTGACATCGCACACTCTCTCCTTGTGATGTCCGCATCTCTCTGTTGCTTGCTTATACTCGTATTCTGAACATGAACAGACTGTGACCAAATCGTGAGGATTGCAGTCATGGAAATGATGCGCTAGCGAAAGCCCATGAATACCGACTTAAAGGCAGTCATCGACTCCAAGCCGATCGTTGTGGCAGCCCTCTACAAGTTTACACCTCTCGACAATCTTGAAGAGCGCCGAACCCACCTCAAGGCACTCCTCAAGGCTAACGACGTGTTTGGAACTCTCCTGCTCGCACCGGAAGGGATTAACGGAACGATTTCTGGCCCACGCTCTGGGA
The DNA here is from genome assembly GCA_965247245.1 of Hyphomicrobiaceae bacterium. Classification (GTDB taxonomy): domain Bacteria; phylum Pseudomonadota; class Alphaproteobacteria; order Rhizobiales; family Hyphomicrobiaceae; genus Tectiglobus. Next base: position 2,790,135 of record CBDFGV010000003.1, read on the forward strand.
TCGACATTGCTTTGCAGGCAATCCGTGATCTTCCCGGCTGCGCTGACATCGAGCACAAAGAGTCCTGGGCCGAGACAACACCGTTTCAGCGCCTCAAGGTGCGCCTCAAAACAGAGATCGTGCGTCTCGGAATGCCAGAGATCAATCCCAATGACCAAGTCGGGACCTATGTCGAACCGGAGGATTGGAACGCGCTTATTCAGTCTCCGGATGTCATCACAATAGACACGCGCAATGACTATGAAATTGCCATTGGCAGCTTCGACGGAGCCATCGACCCCAAGACTTCGGCCTTTCGGGAAATAGTCGATTGGGCAACGGAGAACCTCGATCCATCAAAGAATACCAAGATTGCCATGTTCTGCACCGGTGGCATCCGTTGCGAAAAGTCGACGGCACTTTTGAAGCAGCGCGGCTTCTCCGAGGTTTATCATCTGCGCGGTGGCATCCTGAAGTACCTGGAGGTCATCCCCGAAGAAGAAAGCCTCTGGCAAGGCGACTGCTTCGTGTTTGATGATCGGGTTTCGGTTCGCCATGGGCTCGAAGTCGGCGACTATGATTGGTGCCCGGTCTGCGACCGCCCCGCCAAGAAAGGCACGGTGTGCTGCACTGATCAGCTATCTGGCTTGCAAAGACAGTGGCCGCCAAGCCATAAAGCAGAAGACCCAGAAGACTGATCTCAACAGGATAATTCCATGGTTCAACTCGCCGAGGGCCTGAGCCGGCTCGGAACGGAAACTGCGTTTGAAGTCTTGGCGCGCGCTGGCGCACTGCAGGCTGAGGGCCGCGATATCATTAACCTTGGCATTGGCCAGCCAGACTTCAAAACACCGGATCATGTTGTCGAAGCCGCCGTCAAAGCTTTACGCGATGGCGAACATGGCTATACGCCGGCGCAGGGTATCCTGCCACTCCGCGAGGCCGTATCTGAGGATCTGAAGCGCCGGCACGACGTTGATGTCAGCCCGGATGACGTCGTCATCATGCCTGGCGGCAAGCCAACGATGTTCTTCTCGATTTTGATGTTTGGTGCGCCAGGCACTGAGATCATGTATCCCGATCCCGGTTTCCCAATCTATCGCTCGATGATCGAATATACCGGTGCGAAGCCTGTTCCCATCGCGTTGTTGGAAGAAAACGGCTTTGCCTTTAGCGCCGAGCAGGTCCTCGCCGGCATCACGCCGGCAACACGTTTGATTATCCTCAATACGCCAGGTAACCCGACCGGCGGCACGGTTCCCAAAGAGGAAATCGAAAAGCTGGTTGCAGGCCTGGAGGCACACCCCGACGTCGCAATCCTGTCCGATGAGATCTACAGCCAGATGCTGTACGACGGACGCGAGCACGTCTCATTGCTACGCTACCCGCAGTTACGCGACCGCCTCATCATGCTGGATGGATGGTCGAAGACCTATGCCATGACTGGCTGGCGTCTAGGCTTTAGCGTGTGGCCGCGCGCCCTGGTCGAGCCGGTTGTACGTCTCGCCGTGAACTGCCATTCATGTGTCAATGCACCGACCCAGTTCGCGGGTATCGCTGCACTCAACGGACCGCAAGATGCCGTCCATGATATGCTCGCAGCCTTCGACGAACGACGCCGCGCAATTGTACCGATGCTGAACCAGTTGCCTGGCTTCCGATGCGTTGAGCCTGGTGGTGCGTTCTACGCATTCCCAAACATCAGCGGCACCGGCATGACGGCCAAGGAACTGCAGAATAAGATGCTCGAAGAAGCCGGTGTTGCGACCGTTGCCGGCACCAGCTTCGGCATTCACGGGGAAGGATTCATCCGCTTTTCCTATGCAAACTCGAAAGAGAATATCGCGAAGGCAATTGAGCGGATCGGCACATTGCTCACGAACTAGAGCAGATTGGTCCCAATCATGAATGCGGCTCGGGTTGCACGGTGAACAGCACTGCAACCGCGCTCATCGTAAGTAGAACCTGCGAATTTGAACTTGGGCTATTCTTCTTCAGCGAAAAGCTGAGCAATTTTGACTAATCTTGCTTTTCGTTTGTTGTTCTGAATGGCGTGCGCAGCTTTGAGAATCTCAAGGTTGTATTGGTCATTCAGCATGTGGAAGCATGCGTCTGTCTCTGACCCAGGCTCAGTAGTCTCACCGAAAAACCACGAGATCGGCACATCCAAGACCTGCGCAAACTGGTGCAGGCGTCCAGAAGTCATGCGGCTGACACCAATTTCATACTTATGAATTTGTTGAGCAGAAATTCCACAAACCCTGGCAAGCTGCGCCTGAGTCATACCAACCGTCATTCGCCGAACGCGCAAACGATCGCCAACCTGTGAATCAACGTCGGTATTTGCCGAGATTTGGTTTGAATTTTGAGCGCCGACAGAGACATCAAATCTATCCAAAACAGCCATGATATCCCCATCTATACATCGGTCATCGAAAATTCGGTCGCCCACCGATATTCAGTCTAGAGATCTCAATTACCGCTTTAAAGGATCAGCTAGTTGAGTTGGAAAATCCGCTCAACCTGTAAGCAATTCAGTGTGGAAACTCAGTAGCCTCACGAGAAAATATGCTAATTCAGCACAATTTGTTTGTTGGGTTTCTGTATCGCGACATCAACTATGCCAACAAGGTCAACAAATTTTTCACCATGATTCCATAGAGTTCCATCGGCGATCCGCATCTTGCGGTTTCGCACGCAGTAGCCGTACTCTGATCCAGGTAGGAAAATGGCTTTTGTAAAAGGCATCATAGTTACGATCGCCCTGTTGTTTACCGGCAACTTCGCGCTTCAGGAGTATATTCGCCAGAGCGCAACCCATGCCGTCATTATCGATGCTTTTCGCGAGCATGCGATTGCAGCTTGCCGTCAAAATAGCTCCGAAAAACTGCGCAATGCATCCTGGAATCAGCCAAGTCACGTTCGCCTATCAATAGGCAAAAGCGATCTGAACGTCTATTTGTGGCAGACAAATCATAGGTTGTGGCGAGCTCGCTATAGCAACGCATATTTGTACATCACAATCACAGACGATAATGCGCACATTTACTGCGAGTACGATATCTCGACCGATATGGCCTGGGTTTATCAATTAGGCAAAGACAGCCCCCAGCAGCCGTTTCAGACCTCACGGCGCGGCTAGCCTGATACCACTCCGCTATCGTCGAGATGGTCGGTTATTCCAATTATCCCGTTATCGCTTCTTTCAGAATGATAGCGACGACGAAACAAATCTGATTTCGCCTCGGCAGGCGCAGCCAACCTGGTCGCACCTCCGGTTTCCGCACATCTTGCGCACATCGATACCCACGATCGCTATCTCAGATCCGTCCAGAACAAGATCCAAAGATCCCTGGGTTACATACACCCGCGTCCATTCGGACGTTTGACATAATTCAATCTCACTTACAAATAAAATGAACATTCGTTTTGTTTGATCCAAGACGAGCACTACATTAAACGTCGCAATTAGATGCCAATTCGAGGACGGCAGGGTGCCGAAGCTAAAGCCAGAAACGCTCGAGGTGAGACGAACCACCATCCTCAACGCGGCCGAAATATGCTTCGCCCGCGATGGGTTTCATCGAACCTCCGTCCAGAACATTTGTGCGGCGGCCGGCATTAGTGCCGGGGCATTCTACGTGCATTTTGAGTCGAAGGAGCAGCTGATCGCCGGTATCTGCGAGCGCGATCGCCGTCAGTTCGCCGAGAGATTTGAAGCTTTTGCCGCCGCAGAAAACCCTCTCGATGCCCTCGGCCAACTGGCTGAGACCTATCTCTTCGAAGATGCCCCGCACAAGAGGCAACTATTCGTCGAAATCGGAGCCGAGGCGACGCGCAATCCCGAGGTCAAAGCCCTGTTCACATCCGTCGATCGTTTCGTCGAGGACAGCTTCACCACGTTTATTGAACAGCTTGCCCAGACCGGTCGCGCAGCACCCACAGTGGAACCAAGAATGGCAGCCAAACTTATTCTTGTGATCGGCGATGGGCTGTTTTGGCGGACCGCTGTTACCGCCGATACAGACATTCAGGGCGAACTCTCAGCAGCTATGGCGACCATCGGCCAGATCCTCGGAATGGATCTGAACGGCGGCGAACTACTTCAACAGAACAATGCAAATCAGCGGAAACAATCAATATGAAGAAGTGGATCGTCCTGCTCGGCGCAGCAACTCTTGTTGCGGCTCTCGGCTTCGTCTACCAGGCGAACAGTGACACCATCAAAGAGGTTGCGCACAACTGGTTCGAAAAGGCGCCCGAAGCGCAACAGAAACAGCAGCCGGCGCCTCCCAGTATCACGGTCGTTCGGCCGAGCCAGCAGGATTTCGTCGAGACCGTTTTTGTGACTGGCACGCTGGTCGCCAGAGAGCAGGTCCTTGTCGCACCAGAGGTCAGTGGCCAGCGTGTCAAAGATCTGCTGGTCGATATCGGCGACCGGGTGAAACGTGGCCAAGTCCTTGCGCGGCTGACAACCAGCAACATCGAAGCGCAACTGGCCCAGTTTCGTGCATCTCGAGCTCGTGCGATCGCAGCCCGGGCGCAAGCCGAAAAGAACGTGGAACAAGCCAAGGCTTCCGAGCGCGAAACAGCCTCGGCGCTCACGCGTGCGAAAAAGCTGCAACGCTCTGGCAACATCTCGCAAAGCGTCTACGAACAAAGACTGTCTCAAGCACAGAGCGCGACCGCACGCCTTGCTTCTGCAGTAGTCGGCCTGCGGGTAGCTGATGCCGAGATTGCACGCTCCGAAGCACAGCTACGCGAATTGACCTGGCGGCAGTCCAGAACGGAGGTCCGCTCACCTGCCGCCGGCATTGTTTCAAAGCGCAATGGCATGGTCGGTGCCATGACCACGACCGAACCGATGTTCCAGATCATTCGTGATGGCGACGTCGAACTCAATGCCGAAGTCTCGTCAGAGCTGCTCGGCAAGATCAAGGTCGGGCAAAAGGCAACCATCGTCTTACCCGGCAACGTGGAAGTCGAGGGCAGTGTCCGGCTGATGTCACCAGAGATCGAAGCGAGCACCCGGCTCGGTCGTGTTCGGATTAGTCTGGGTCAACAACAAGCGGCACGCATTGGCGCGTTTGCCCGCGGCCGCGTTATTGCTAACCGCAGCCAAAACCTCGGCATCCCTGCAACGAGCGTCATGTACGGCGAGCAAGGCCCCTACGTCCTCATCGTCGAAAACGGCAAAGTCGCTGTCCGAACGATCAAGACAGGACTACTCACAGCTGACCGAATAGCTGTGCGGTCAGGCCTCTCCGACCAGGACGTCGTCGTCGCCAAAGCCGGAACCTTTCTGCGCCCTGGTGATCCAGTAACACCCGTTGCCCTCGATCCGACTCGCCTAAGCGAGGTGAAGTAACATGCGTGTTGATGTTTCGGCCTGGGCGATCCGCAATCCGGTTCCGCCGTTGGTGCTGTTTATGGTGCTGATGGCGCTTGGACTGTTCTCGTTTCAACAGTTGCCCGTCAAGCGCTTTCCCAACATCGATGTTCCTGTTGTTTCGGTATTTATCTCGCAGTCGGGAGCGGCCCCTTCAGAACTTGAAACGCAGGTTACCAAGAAGGTCGAGGACAGGGTCGCCGGTATAATCGGGGTCAAGCACGTCCAATCCACAATTGTGGAAGGCCAGTCGACGACAGTCGTCCAATTTGAGCTTGGCGTTCCCATCGACAGAGCAACCAACGACGTCAAAGACGCGGTCGCCCGTCTGCGCTCGGAACTGCCGCGCACGATTGATGATCCCATCATCGAGCGTGTCGACATTGCCGGCCTGCCGATCATCACCTACGCAGCCTCCGCTCCGACGAAGACGCCGGAGGAACTGTCTTGGTTCATTGACGACACCATCACGCGCGAACTGCAGGGTGTGAAGGGCGTTGCCAAGATTACAAGAATTGGCGGTGTGGAACGTGAGATCCAGATCTCTTTAGATCCTGACAAGCTGCTGTCCTTTGGCATCACAGCCGGCGACGTTAACCGTCAAGTCCGGGCAACCAACATCGACCTTGCTGGCGGTCGCGGAGAGATCGGCGGGCGCGAACAGGCGATCCGGACCTTGGCAAGCAGCGAAACCGTCAAGGAACTCGCGCAAACCCGAATTGCCTTACCCGGCGGGCGCTATATCAGGTTGCAGGACCTTGGCACCGTCAAAGATTCAGTCGCAGAGCCGCGCCTATTCGCTGATCTCAACGGCAATCCTGTGGTCGGATTCTCGATCACGCGCAGCAAGGGCGCAAGTGAAACAGTCGTTGAGAAGGCAGTGACTGCGAAGCTTGACGAGTTCCGCACGAAGTACCCCGATGTCCAGATCAATCTGATCGACACCACCGTTGAATACACACGTGGCTCATATCGCTCGACGATGACGACCCTCATCGAGGGTGCCATTCTTGCCGTGCTGGTTGTCTTTATCTTTTTGCGCGACCTGCGGGCTACCATCATTGCCGCTGTTGCGCTGCCCCTGTCGATCATCCCGGCCTTCTGGGCCATGGATGCGCTCGGCTTCTCACTGAACCTGGTAAGCCTCCTCGCCGTTACGATTGTGACGGGCATCCTGGTGGACGATGCCATCGTGGAAATAGAAAACATTGTCCGTCATATGCGAATGGGTAAATCGCCCTATCGCGCCGCGCTCGAAGCTGCCGACGAGATCGGCCTTGCTGTGATTGCCATCACAGTGACCATCATCGCGGTATTCGTCCCAGTCAGCTTCATGGGCGGCATTGCCGGGCAATACTTCAGGCAGTTCGGTGTCACCGTCGCCGCCGCAGTGTTCTTCTCGCTCCTGGTAGCGCGTCTGATAACGCCCTTACTGGCGGCTTACTTCATGCGCGAGAAACATCATGAACCAAAGGAAGGTTGGATCCTCCGTCAATACACCAATCTCGTGGCCTGGTCGGTACGCCGCCGCATCGCAACTGTCATTCTCGGCATCTTTGTCTTCCTTGGATCAATCGCTTCAATGCAGCTCCTTCCAAGTGGCTTCCTGCCGCCAGAAGACATTGGTCGCCTGCTTATGGCGGTTGAACTCCCACCCGGTTCGAAACTGGCTGACACCCGCAAAATAACGAACGAGATATCCGAGCGCTTTAGCAAGTATGAGGAAGTCGAACGCGTCTTCGTCAGTGGCGGTCAGATTCTCGGATCCGGCAACGAGGTTCGCAAGGCGACGCTAATCATTTCTCTAAAGCCGAAATCTAAGCGAAAGATCGGTCAGAACGAATTCAAAGAAACTCTGTCGCGGGATATAGCCAACATCCCGGACATCCGGCATTGGTTCTTCGAGGAGAATGGTCAGCGCTTCTTCCAGATGGTTGTCCTTGGTCGGGATGGCGAGGCAGTCAATCGCACTGCCGCTGCCATAACCAGCGAGATGAAAACCCTGTCGGAGCTGGCCCAGCCGATCTCCACCGCGGAACTCGATCGACCAGAGCTCCGTGTCCGGCCTGACCAGGATCTCGCGTCCGAACTTGGCATATCAACGGAAACCATCGCTGAAGCTGTTCGCATCGCAACGATCGGGGATGTCGGTCCTTCACTTGCACGCTTTAATGCGAAAGATCGCCAGATCCCAATCCGCGTTCAGATGGACGAGGCGGCAAGATCAGACCTGCAACTCCTGCAGGCTCTCAAAGTCCCGACGGCCAGCGGCGGCAGTGTCCCACTCTCAGCAATCGCAAAGTTCGAAATGGGCCAGGGCCCGACAACCATCGAGCGGTATGATCGCCAGCGACAGGTCACCGTGAGTGCTGACCTCAAAGGCAATACGGCGCTCGGCGTTGCAGTTGAGAAGGTTACCAACCTGCCATCGGCTAAATCATTGCCGGCGGGGATCCAGTTTCAGCAATTTGGCGATGCGGAGATCATGGCTGAAGTCTTCGAGGGCTTTGGCAAAGCGATGGCCGCCGGACTGATGATGGTCTTTTCAGTCCTCGTCCTGCTGTTTTCGAGCTTCCTGCAACCGGTGACCATCCTGTTCTCGCTACCGCTTTCAATCGGCGGCGCAATTGTTGCCTTGGCAATAACCCAAAACCCGATCAGTCTCCCGGTCGTCATTGGCATTTTGATGCTGATGGGCATTGTCACGAAGAACGCGATCATGCTGGTCGACTTCGCCGTCGAGGAAATTGCGCGCGGCGTTCCGCGCACTGAAGCCATTGTTGATGCCGGGCGCAAGCGCGCACGCCCGATTGTCATGACGACCATCGCAATGTGCGGCGGCATGTTACCGTCAGCCCTCGCCCTGGATGCCGGTGGTGAGTTCCGAGCCCCCATGGCAATCGCCGTCATCGGCGGTCTGATTTCATCAACGATCTTGTCGCTTGTGTTCGTGCCCGCCGTTTTCGTCCTGATGGACGATATCGGCAAGGGGATCTGGAAGGTCTTTGGCCGCTTCGTTGGCGAGAAAGACGAGCCGGATGACGCTGAAACCGGCCAATCGGTGCGATCTCAACCAGCAGAATAACTGTTTTCACGACCACAGTTTTGTCATTGCCACAAAGCCGGAATAGGGTAATGGCAACGCAATTAAAATTGGTATTCAGCGATGTTTGACCCAAAGCAAATTCTCGACATGCTTGTGAACGGTGCCGCGCAACCGCAATCCTCGGCACAATCTGGACGGCCTGTGAGCAACGACATTAGTGATCTTCTCCGGCAGTTCACCGAAGGCGGTTCTGGTGCTCAGCAGAGTTCACCCGCAGCGTCACAACAAACGGGCCGGTCTGCGCCATCCGGTGGATTGGACGACCTACTATCTGAGCTGCAGCGCAGGGCCGGTAGTGCCGGCGAGACCGCCGGTGATGTGTTTGGGCAAGCCACAGACGGCGTTCGCGAGGGCGCCGGAAAGATCGGACAGGCAACCGGACTTGAAGATCTGATTGGCCAAATGAGCGGCGGTCGTTCACCGAAGGAACTCGTCGAGCAAGTCCAGAACTACATGCAGAACAATAAACTGCAGACAGGCGCCATTCTCGGTGGTTTGGGCGCACTCATTTTGGGGACACAGACCGGTCGATCGTTGGCAAGCGGAGCCGCGAAAGTCGGTGCCCTCGCTTTGATCGGCGGGCTAGCCTATAAGGCCTACCAGAACTACAGCGCTGGCCGGCCACTGATTACAGATCGGTCAGAAGCCCTGGAGCCTGCACCATCCGGATCAGGTTTCGATGATGCATCGGTCAGCAACGACACGGCCATTGCGTGCATTCGCGCCATGATTGCCGCGGCCGCAGCCGATGGCCGATTGGATTCAAGTGAACAACAGCGAATTGTCGGAAGTCTCAAGGACCAAGGCCTTGACGCCAGCGCTGAAGAATTCCTGGCGAGGGAACTCAATAACCCATCTACTATTGGCGACATCATCGCCGGTTCGCGCAGCCAACAGGAAGATATCCAGCTCTACACTGCCGCCCGCATCGCTGTTGAAGTCGACACACCAGCTGAACGCGAATTCCTGAATTCTCTCGCTGAGCACCTCGGACTGCCTTCAGAGCTGGTGGCACACATCAACGCCTCAGCCCGCCAGGCAGCCATCTAGGCTGCTCGGAACTTCACACACATTGAAGTCAGAGGAATTCCTGCGAGCCATTCAGCTGCTCGCAGAGACTATTGATTCTTTGCAGCCGCTGCAGCCGCTCTCACATTGCCCTTAGGCTTGAAGAATACATCGACGCGCATGCTTGGCAGAAGCGGTGGCTTGCCATCGAGTGTAATGTCCACTTCAAGGATCTCGACGTCTCGTGGCTGGCTTGGACCACGCAGCCCCAAGGCTGGCGAGCCCACCTTTGCTGCAATTGACGTCACTTTGCCTGTGAAGTCCTGCCCCGAGAAAGCGTTAGCGCGAACAACAACATCCTGACCAACCCAGATCTTACCGATGTCGCGTTCCTCGACTTCAGCAGTCACCTCAAGCTTTGAGACATCGCCAACGATTGCAAATGGCAGCTGAGAATTCGTTGTAGCGAGTTCGCCTGCAACACCCTCCATCTGCAGAACACGACCATTCGACGTCGCACGAATGCGGGTCCTTTCGTATGCCAGCTCGGCCAAGCGTAGATCGGTCCGGGCAATTGTCAGTCCGGAATCGAGGCGGCTAAGTAGCGGAAATCCTTCTGCGGCACGCGCCTCTTCGACATCCTTGCGTCGAGATTCGATGGATACGCGGGCAACGTCGATCAAACGCCGCGCATTCTCAACGTCACGATCAGAAGCTTTGCCTTGCCGGCGGGCAATAAAGAGGGTGTCAAAGGTCGACTGCGCCTTAAAGAGTGCTCGCTCGGCGGCGCCAAGATCATCCTGTGCCTTGCGCCATGCGAGCAGGAGCTTATCGCTCTCTTTCTCCTCATCGCGCTCGGACACACGAACTTCAACTTCAGCTGCCGCCGCAACAATTCGTGTAAAGGCCTCACGATCCTTCATGACAGCGATCAGGTCGCCCTTCTTCACGACATCACCGACTTTGGCATAAACCTCCGTGACGACACCGGCGCTTTCCGGTCGTACATCGACTTCACCACCGAGCGGTGCAACCCGGCCAGGAGCCGATGCTTCCCACTCCGACTTCGCAGCCAGTGCAACAACCTGGGGGCCGTTCTTCGCCGGTTTCTCCTGGGCAGCGTTGCTTGCGGTTATGCCACCATTCTGAGGCAGATAGGTTGCAAGTGCGCTGACGCCGAGAGCGAGAACCGCTGCCAGCCCCAGTGTCGTGACGGTTGAATCAAGTCTCAAAAAGCTAGGCATCAAGTTTCGTCCGTCTCTTTTTTGGTATGAGTTGTTGTGTCGAGCGCGAAGCAGCATCGCCCCGCTCATCGTCAATGATGTGGCCGTCCTCGATCCGCAGTATGCGGTCTGCATAAGACAGCGTTCTCGGATCGTGTGTCACGGCAAGTACTGCTCGTCCGGCGTTATGGGCAACCTCTGCGAGCAGAGCCATCACTGAATGGCCATTCTCGCTATCGAGGGCCGCGGTTGGTTCGTCCGCAAGGATAACAGACGGAGAGCCGGCAAGCGCTCGTGCGATCGCTACACGTTGCTGCTCACCACCTGACATCTGCTTCGGATAACTTTTCATCCGATGGCTAAGGCCCACGGCAGTCAGCGCCTTTTCCGCCAAGTCCTTAGACAACGCACCCCGCGTTCCTCTGACGTCGAGCGCCAAACGAACATTCTCAAGTGCATTAAGCGTTGGGAACAGATTGTAGGACTGGAAAATGAAGCCGATGTGCCGGCGCCGAATGTCTGCAAGTTTCTCAGCAGACATGCCCGTTGTGTTCTCATCGTCGATTATGACTTCGCCGGACGTCGGCGTCAGAATGCACCCAAGGATCGAGATAAGTGTCGTCTTACCGCTCCCTGACGGCCCCATCAGAAGCGTTAGCTCGCCGGAGTTAATCGACAGGTTGGTCTTCTTGACAGCCTGAACCTTGCCGGCGCCTTCACCAAGCTCTTTAACGAGATCACAAACCTGGGCAACAACTTTTTTGGTCATCGGCTGAACACCATGGCTGGGTCGATACGGGTGACCTTGATGATGGCTGATACCGCAGATATTGCGCACATCGAAACCGTCAACGCAAACAGCCCCATTGCCAGTGACGGAGTCATGATAATCGGCAGCTCTGTATTCACACTGAGCGCCACTATACCCAGCGCAATCGATATCCCCAAAGCATAACCTATAATCGCGCTTAAGGCTGCCTGCGTCAGGATCACACGATGGATGTACCCTGAAGATGAGCCGAGCGCCCGCAGCGTCGCAAACTCGTTCAGGTGGTCCTTGGTGCTCGCGTAAAGCGTTTGAGCAACAATCACAGTGCCAACCAGCGTCCCAAGAAGAGCACCACCGATAAGCGCAATGCCCGCCCCAGTGCCAAACAGCCAGTGCTTGAGACTGCGTTGCTTGAATTCCGCCTTGGTAATCACGTCAAGATCCGGCATGCGGCTTTGTAAATCCGCCTGCACAGCTTTGACATCAGCGCCTTCCGCCAACTTCACGAGATAGAAGTTCGCCGAACCCGGCGGCATGCCTTGCAGTTTGCGGCCTTGTTTGAGCGTGGTGAAGACATAGGGCGTCGTCGTAAATGACCGGATGCCGTGGGTCAGCGTTGTCACGCGCACGCGCTGGCCGTTGATCTCAGCCGTCGAGCCAATACCGTTAACGCCAAGATACTTGAAATAGGTCTCATCAATGGCGACCGCGTCCGGCAATTTCAGCTCGGTCAAACCACCACCCACGATATTCCACGGCGTCAAACCGCTGTCAGACACCTCCGTGCCGATCACAACGCACAGCTGGCGTGCACCATCGGGCTTCTTCCAGTTGCTGAACGTGGAGACGATTGGATAGACCCGCGCGACACCCGGCGTCGCCAAAGCGGTGTGGCGCTCATTGCCGGTCAATGTTCCCGATTCTTCGATGCTCTTTGTGCCATAGGCTGCGATCCAGATTTCACCGTCCGCATTATCAATAACGGACGTAATAATCCGGCTTGTACCTGCATATATTCCCAGTTGTACTGACACCAATACAACCGAGAACAAGATACCAACGATCGTTACCGCCAGGCTCACCTTGTCGTAAAACAGGTTTCGCATGGCCAGAGTCAGTACCATCTACTATCCTAATCCTACTCTCACCGCACCGAAAACCGGGTGCACAGGTCAATATATGGGAAGGTGTTTGGCACAGATGTGCCTGCGATAATCACAATCGCATTAACTCGGTTCCCGAGCATATAGTCCCAAGAACTAGACCTTTCCATGATAGACGAAGATTGCGACGAACTTGCCGCAGTTAACAACAGTCGACTGTCGTTAACTGGTCATTTTGATTACTAAATTACCAACGAATACTTGTTATAGCGCAACCAAGTTCTACGAATATAGCACATAACTCTCTGTTCCAGCACCCTAAATACCGATTGGGAGATTGGATTCGATGCCATCTGCGACACCAGCTCTGACGCTTGCTTTCCTGACTAAAATGGCCACCGGCACCCTCATGGCCATCATCCTGTCCAGTTCGGCCGCGATGGCGAATGGCGATATCCAGGGAGTTTGGTTGAATGACACCGGCAAAGGCGCCATCGAAATAAAGCCCTGCGCGAAAAGCATGTGCGGCCATATTGTCTGGCTGAAAGACACGGTCGGTCGCGATGGTCGCCCCCTCAGAGACCGCCTCAATCCAGAAGCCAAGCGCCGCAATAAGCCCATCTGCGGGTTGCAAGTCATCGGCCGGTTAAAACCGCAGCAGGATGGTAGTTGGGACAAAGGCTGGATCTACGATCCCAAGCAAGGCAAAGCATTTGATGTTGAAGTCAAGCGCTTGTCGGAGAATGGGTTGCAGGTCAAAGGCTATCTTGGAATGAAGTTTCTCAGCGAGACCTTCGTTTGGAGACGTGTCGAAGGCGACTTTGCGCGCTGTAAAGTTAGCCAATAGGCACTTCAGATTTCCGATACCAGAAACAATCTCCACTCAATCGAGACGATCACAACACTGTTCCGCCACTCCGCCATGGCATGTACAAACCTTTGTGAGTTTCGCAGCTGATCTCAAATGAGGCTGGCGCGTTACCATGTAAAGCTGGAGAAGTTTCGGCTGCGGAGGCTCGGACTAAGTTGATGGCACTTGCCCGCCAGTTTACTGCAACGATTGCTGTCGTATTCTGCACCCTTTGGGTTTCCGCCCTCACTGCAGGTGCGCAGACAAGCAGTACGCCTGCGACCGACTATGAAGCCTGCCGAGCCCAGGACGAAACCAAATTCCGCAATGCCATTCGGGACGTAACTCTGGCTGCACTGCGCAATGGCACGCAGTCGATCGACTATGAAGCACACGTCCGCGATCAGTGGCGCAAGCAAAGCCTCGACAGTTTGATCGACAAGCGCGTCAAGCTTGCCGAAGAAGACGTGCGCAGCAAGACAAGTTGGGGGCAGCTGTTGCGCTCACTCGCCAGTTCCGAGAAAGCAGATGAACTGGCGATGGCGGTCGCAGAGCATGTCTACCGTTCTGATGAAATGAAAGCAGCGCTGGAGCAGGCGGCCAAGGGCGTCAGCATCGAAGTCGGTCGCCAGATCGTGCTGACCACCGAAGAGGCTGCAACGCCCGCGCGAATTTGCCTGCAGATGTTCCTCGGTGATCGGTTTGGCCGAACCATCGCTGACATTGTTAGTGCCGATGCCAAAGCGGCATTCGTCTTGGAGCCGGCCGGACAAACAGCACAACTCGAGACAACGAACATCGCCAGACAGGCATCAGGTGCGATTGCCGGCGGGGTGATTATCCTGATCCGCCGTCAGCTGGGACGCATGGCACGCCGAATTGGCCAACGGGTTGTCGGCGCAGTTATCGGCCGGGTCGTGTCGGTGGTTGCTGGTGGGATCGGCGTCGCACTGATCGCCTATGACCTGAAGCAGCTCTGGGAACTTCGCAACGGCGTCCTCCCGATCATTCGCCAGGAAATGACGTCTGATACGACCAAAAGCAAAGTGCGCAAAGAGTTGGCGTCCACGATCAAACTACACATGGATGGTCAACTTGAAGAAATTGCCAACTCAACGGCAGATCACATCCTGCGGATCTGGCGCGACTTTAAGATAGCTCACAACAAGGTCCTTGAGCTTTCAGCCGGACACAAACCATTCCAGGAATTTGTGGATAGTCTGCGCCCCGAACAGCTGCCGCGGCTCGACGAGATTGTGTCAATCACGCTGCGCCGCGGAACGGATGGCGATGTCAAAACGATGCTCGGCAAGGGCACCCTACATCGCGCCGTCACCCGTCTCGATGACACGGGAATGCAGATCGCAAGGGAGCTCGATTCTGTCGATGACGCTCTCGCCTGGCTCGACATTGCCCCGGACAGCCTGGCGAACGTGCTGAGCTACGAAGTGCATCGCAGTGCTAGCCCGAAGGACTTCACGAGCAAGTCCCTCAACCAGCTGCTGTCGCTTGGCGAGGCCAGGATTGTCCGACGGCTGGCAGGTCTGCCGAAAGCGGGCCGCGACGTGCTCCTGGAACTGGACAATGAGCATCTCGTCCGACTTGCCAGAGATCTCGATACCAGCGCCTTGGGAAGTTTTGCAGGTTACCTGTCCGATCTCGACTCATCGGCACGCAAGATCGTATTTGATGCTGTCGTCGCCAAGCCGGCATTGGTCAGAGAGCTCTCATCCGATCAAGTGCGGTGGGCGGTTCTGGCCAGCCGCAATCAGCAGGCTGCGGTTGCTATGATGCTGCGAGACGATCAAGGCTTGAATGTAAAGTCCATGGTTTCGGATCTGAACCTGGTCGTTGCCGGTGAGATCCATCCCTTACTGTTTTGGAAAAAACATCCGGTCGTCGTCGTCGCACTTGCCCTGGCTTTGGTCCTGGCTCTCCTTATACTGAAGCGCCTCTTCTTTCCGCCCAGACGAAAACTGAATGTAACGGAAGCTGCCTGATCGGCAGGGCCGAACTGGACATACGAACCCGCAATGAAGTGCACCTCCGTAGAATCTTTAGGCAACCAACCAATCAAGCACGGCGAACTGGTCCATGCCTGCGCCGTTTCAGGTGCGAACGTGGTACGCGACATGCGCGAAGTCATCACCAATGTCGTCGGCGGCAAGATGAAGCGTTATGAGGCAGTCCTCGATCAGACCATTGAGCGCGCGGTTGAGAACCTGAAGGGTAAAGCCACAGAAGCCGGATACGATGGTGTGATCGGAGTGCGCATCTCACACCCGAATATCACCGACGGTGCGATTGAGGTCGTTGTCGTTGGTACGGGGTTTTGGTACGAGAGCTGAGATCGAGTCTCGGCCCACACGATTGCGCGGACGTATAGTTTTGTTGCAACCGTGAGCATTCAATGGCCGACAACAGCCGTTCCAAATAAAGGATGCCGCGATATGGGCCTGACGAAACCACCCGCCTTATTAACTTTCTTGGTCGCAGTCGCTGTCGGTATTCTGGCGTTGGTATCGCACCTCGGGATCGCCGTACCTGAACTCTCAAACTACAGCTTCTGGGTTATGACGGCGGCATACGTCTTACTGGTGATGGGATGCCTGTTTCGTGGTCTATAACCGGCCTGCAACTGATCGCGTGATTGGCCAGATGGATTGGCATTGTGCGCCTTCATCAACCCTCTCACGAGAATTTATCCTGTGATCACAGTGGTGTATTGCAGTTGGCCCAGTCATTCTCTATGGTCTGGCCAACAAGCTTCGTAAACATGAGCGCAGGGAAATTGCGCCCCAATCGGAGGAACGGCATTGAGCGAGCAGAACGCGCAAGAGGCAGCAAGCCGCAAACGGACAGGGACAATCGTTGCCATCTTGTCGATAGGTTGGTGGATTGTTTCAATTGGCGGCGTCATTGCAGCCATAAACATGCAGACCTAGGTCATCTCACAAAAAGGCCGCTGGCGTATCACTTGCCAACGGCTTGCAGCTCTGAGAACCATTGAGGCGGTATGTGAGGATTTAGGCTCCTAGTTGATAGCCTTGTCCAGCGCCTTGAAGTGCTTCTTGACCAACGCGACATTTTCCTTGTGCTCGACCGTCGGTGTGTTCTTCACCGCCTCTTCCAGCTCCTGAATCAGCGCCTTCCGCTCCTTCTCAGGCATCGTTTTGTCTGACTTGAGAGCCGCGATTTCTTGCTTCATCGCCTCAACCGGCTCAGAGAATTCGCCACTTTCCTGATCAAAGCCCGACAAAACGAACGAGATATTCGACATCACAGCGTCAAGCTCGTCGTAAGAGCCAAATCCAAACTTTTTGGCAATCGCTTCAAGGCCTTGCACCAGCTTTTCATCGGGCTGCTCGCCGGCCTTTTCGATCTTCTCGAACTGCTGGTTAAGTTCGCCCTGAGCCTTCAGGTAGTTCTGAATCTGCGCTTCCGTCAGCTTCATCTGCTTAAAGGCAGCCTCTTGCGCCTGGCTCGCGCTCACAACCGCCATGCTGCCGAGCGCCAAAGCAACGAGGCCCAATTTTCCGAGTAGGGAACGGATCATTTCCGCGTTTCTCCAATTGACAGGTCAAGAATGCCCAGGTTCAGCCCCGCATGAGTGACGGGCCGCCAAGCTGTATATAAGACGGCGCGTTTGTCCTCTCGAATTCTGTCCGATAAAAGGCAGGCTGCTCTGGTATCGACAGCGAAGTGGTGGGTTGAAATGAACAGTATGACTGATAGCACCTGGCCCAGACACGCGCCCGAGGCCGTCACCAACTTGATTGATCAGCATTTTCCGCAGTTGCGCGAAGCTATGGGCAATTATGCAATTGAACAGCTTGCCCCTGGCGCTGCGACAGTACGGCTGCCGATCGAGCAAAAGAACATCCGCCCAGGTGGCACGATCTCAGGGCCGACCATGTTCGGATTGGCGGACGTAGCCGCCTGGATCGTTATCCTGAGCGAGCACGGGCCAATGGCTGTGCAATCCGTAACCTCAAGCATGACAATCAATTTCCTGGCCCGACCGGAACCTACTGATCTCGTCTGTCACGCCAGCGCGCTGCGTCTCGGCCGCCGCCTCGCTGTGATTGACTGCCGTGTGCTATCCGCCGGCAACTCCACCCTTGTCGCCCAGGCCACCTGCAACTACGCGATGCCGCGCGAGAGCTGACTACGAATAATTACGGTATTATATTACCTCTATAAATAAGACTCTGATTCTCATAAGAAATATAGCATTGCAATCCACATAACTTACCTGTACACCATTCCGCAGACAGCTCTGGCATCGTCAGGGCGTGCAATGCTTTCAGGACAACAAACATGAGAACATACTCGGCCAAACCGGGCGAGGTGGAGAAAAAGTGGATCGTGATCGACGGCGAAGGTCTCGTTGTCGGGCGCCTTGCTTCTCTGATCGCCACACGTTTGCGCGGCAAGCACAAGCCGACTTTCACCCCGCATGTCGACACCGGCGACAATGTCATTGTTATCAATGCTGAGAAGGTCGTTTTCACCGGCCGCAAGTACGATGACAAGAAGTACTACCACCACACGGGCTATCCGGGCGGTATCAAAGAGCGCACACCGAAGATGCTCATCGAGGGCAAATTCCCGGAGCGGGTCGTGACCAAGGCCGTCGAGCGCATGCTCAACAAGAGCAAGCTGCGCAAGAAGCTGATGCGCAACCTACGCGTCTACAAGGGAACCGAGCATCCCCACGAAGCGCAGCAGCCCGAAGTCCTTGACGTTAAGGCATTAAATCCCAAGAACGCGAGAGTCTGACCCGTATGGCAGAAGAAATTAAATCACTCGAAGATCTCGGTGACGCAGCAGCAGCAGAAGGTGTTGTGGCTGCAGAAGCCGCACCGGTGCACGTTCAAAAGCTCGATCCGTTCGGACGTGCGTACGCCACCGGTAAGCGCAAGGACGCCATTGCACGGGTTTGGATCAAACCAGGTAATGGCCGCATTCAGATCAACAACCGCGAATTTGACAAGTACTTTGCACGCCCTGTGTTGCAGATGTTGCTGAAGCAGCCGTTGCAGCTGGTTGAGCGCCTCGATCAGTACGACATCATGGCGACTGTGAAAGGTGGCGGCTTGTCCGGTCAGGCCGGCGCGGTACGTCACGGCATTTCCAAAGCCTTGACCCATTACGAGCCTGAGCTCCGCCCGGCGCTCAAGAAGAATGGCTTCCTAACGCGCGATAGCCGCACGGTAGAACGTAAGAAGTACGGTCGTAAGAAGGCCCGTCGTAGCTTCCAGTTCTCGAAGCGCTAATTCGCGTCTCAATCTCATTTTTGGGATGAAATTGTATCACTTATGACATAGGGTCCGTCTAATCGACGGGCCCTAAGCTGTTTTTGGGCCCCTCTCGCTTGCCAGAAATTCTCACAAACCGCAGATATTCGCCTCTTGGTCGCTCTGCCCGGCGACAGTCGAACTCCTAAGGATCTCTTCTAAATGACTGACGCTCTTTCCGGCGATTTCTGGCAATTGCTGGCTGCTATACAAACTGAACTGCAGCTGGTGAGCTCGCCGGAATGGTGGAACAAGAACTACCTTCCACTGATCAACATCATCATGATCGACATCGTACTCGCAGGCGACAACGCCATCGTCGTCGGCGTAGCGGCATCACGTGTTGATCCGAAGATACGCTCACAGGTCATTTTCTGGGGCATTATGGGCGCCGTGGTCCTGCGGATCATATTTGCAGCACTAACGACCCAGCTGTTGCAGATTGTGGGTCTGACATTGGCAGGAGGCATTCTGCTGCTTTGGGTCTGCTGGAAGATGTACCGTGAGGTCGTTTTAGCAGGCCACGAAGAACATGAAGCTGCAGCTACTTCCAGTGACGGCACGTCCAACGTCCAATATGTCGGCTACGGCACAGCCGTTTTCCAGATCATCCTCGCTGACGTTTCGATGTCGCTGGACAATGTTCTGGCGGTTGCAGGCGCAGCTAAGGGCAGCCCGCTGGTTCTCGTCATCGGTCTGGCTATCGCGATCGTCCTGATGGCGATTGCCTCACACATGATCGCCCGCCTGCTCGCCCGCTACCCTTGGATTACCTGGGTCGGCCTGCTGGTCATTCTCTACGTTGCGCTCGACATGATTTACAATGGCTCAGCCGAAGTATTCTGCAAGATGTACGCTTTCGGCTGCGGTGAGCCATTCTATAGAGCCGTATTCGACTGGGCGAGTGGTTAAGGGGCCGATCGCAGGTCAGCCCTCACAATGCCAAGCCCTGGGCCAAGCCCTGGACTAGCCACGCATCAGCGCGCCAGCTTGTCTGCCATGACGGCAATTGTGCGCTGATAAACCTTGGCCCGGTTCCAGTCTCGCAACACGGGATAGTTCACGGATCCCGGCAACCAGCCCTGACCTCGCTTCCAACCATGCGCGCGCAAGAAATTTGCGATTGACGCCAGAACATCCGGAATGCTGCGTATCAGGTCGCGGCGGCCGTTGCCATCATAATCAACGGCATACTTCAGGTAGGAAGATGCGAGAAACTGTGCCTGTCCAATCTCGCCAGCCCAACCGCCGCGCAACTGTGCCGGCGTCATATCTCCACGCTGGACGATGCGCAGCGCGCTCATCAATTCATTGCGGAAGAACTTCGCCCGCCGGCAATCATAGGCCAGCGTCGCCAGTGACCGGACGATCGACATCTTTCCACCGCCATTGCCGAAGTTCGTCTCCAAACCCCAGATGGTTACAATAACGGCCCGGTCCACACCGTAACGCTTCTCAATGCCGGCAAGCAGGCGTGCATGCCGGTTCAGCCGCGTCCGCGCGCGCTTCTTCATATACGGAGAAGCCCGCCGCTTGTAGAACGTCGCGAAACTTTGCTTGAAGGAACGCTGCGAGCGATCGAGCCGAATGATGCGGCGATTGTAGGTGACGCCTTTGAGTGCGCGATTGAGCGTTCTCTGTGAAATTCCCTGTTTGCGCGCGCGCACTGCAAAGCCCTGCAACCAGTTCTGAAAGCCGGCACCTGTGTTGCCGCAGGTCTGCGCCACAGCTGGCGAAGCGGCTAGAACCAAAACAAGCCCGGCGATTGCCGCAACACGAGACCTCGTCGACTTGGTCATCACTGTCATACTCCTACTGAACTCAATTAATCGCTGAGGATGGCCGGCAGCTCCCGAAGCGAAGCAATCACATGCTTGGGTGCCCCACCTTCTGCGACGACATCTTGGCGATGAATGGTCTTCGGGCGTTTTACCTGAACACTGGTCCAACCACGCTGGTTCGGCGTGATGAAGTCCTTTGCGGCATTGTCACCGACGTAGACATAACGCGCACCTGGCCCACCCAGCTCTTCTTCGATGGCCTCGTAGGACCATGGATGCGGCTTGTGGAAGTCCCGACCACCGCCTTCGTGCGTGAAGACGATCTTGGCGAAGTGATGCGCGATATCGAGGCCTCTCACCTTGGCCGCCTGCATCTCGGTCGTACCATCAGTAATCAGCCCCAATGGCACCTGCGCGCGAAAGTGGTCGATGGCCCACTGGGCATCGTCAAACAATGCTATTTCCGGATCGTGTGTACGGTAAATGTCCCGGAGTTCCGCAAATTCGTCCTCGGAGTGCTCCGGGCGGTGCTTTTCGAACGACTTCTTGAAGAGCGCACCAAGCATTCCGTTGTCGAGCATCTCGGTCATGTCGTCCGCGATACCTTCAATACCCCACTTGGCGTGGGCCCAGCGGCCGACGGCACGAAATCCTGAATAGGCAAACTCGTGCTCGGGATAGAGCGTATCATCGAGATCAAAGATCAAACACAGCTGACTCATGAATTTTGTTCGTGCCGTTGTCACTTGCGAAACAGATTTGTCATACCAACACTGGTACTCGCGCAGATCCAGACCGGCAAGTCACGATCTTGATTGACAATTTCGGCCATTGCCATCATTCCTCGCGAACCACAAACAACGATCAATACTGAAAGAAGAAAGGATTATTCTGTGATGTCCAACACACCGACGATATTCATCGATGGTGAGGCTGGAACAACGGGGCTCGGAATTCGTGAACGTCTGAGCGCCGTATCCGGCGTCCAGCTCCGCTCAATCGCAGAAGAACACCGCAAGGACCGCTCAGCCAAGAAGAATCTACTCGGCGAAGTTGATATGGTCGTCCTCTGCCTGCCAGACGCGGCAGCAAAGGAAACCGTCGCCATTGCTGATGAGCTGCCCGATGCCGGTCCGAAGTTTGTCGATGCCTCCACCGCGCATCGTGTCGCCGAGGGCTGGACTTATGGCTTCCCTGAACTGAGCGCTGCCCAGGCTGCCGCGGTCCGCGAAGCCAAGCGGGTATCAAACCCGGGCTGCTATCCAACTGGCGCGATTGCTCTGATCCGGCCATTGGTGGACGCAAGTATTATACCGTCTGACTATCCGCTCACGGTGACGGGCGTTTCCGGCTACAGCGGCGGCGGCAAGACCATGATCGAGTCTTATGAGAATGGCACCGCACCGCCTTTTGAAATGTATGGCCTTGGTCTGGAGCACAAGCATCTGCCGGAACTGCAGAAGTATTCTAACCTGACCCGGCGACCCATCTTCGTGCCTTCGGTTGGCAACTATCGCCAGGGCATGCTGATTTCAGTGCCTCTGCATCTCGACACACTGAACGGCGCAACCACCGCCAATCAGATCGAAGAGCTACTGTCGGATCACTACGCCGGCTCCGAGTACGTCAAAGTCATCCGGCGCAGTGAGGACGAGGAAGCCAAGGGTGGTCGTCTTTCGCCTGAAGCGCTCAACGATACCAACATGATGGAGCTGCGCGTGTTTGGTCATGCTGAGTTTGGCCAGGCTGTTCTTGTCGCCCGCCTCGACAATCTGGGTAAGGGCGCTTCTGCCGCCGCCACCCAGAACATCAAACTCATGCTCGGTGTTGAGCAGTAAAGTGTCAGCGGCTTCCAACCGTTGACTGTCGCACCTCGTAAAGATGCCAGACGCTTGTCGCAAAGACGATAGCTGCAAGCGTCTGGTGGCTAACCCCGAGCCCAATCGGGATCGCACCATCAACCGATACGAGCGTCCAGATGCCAAGAACGGCCTGTCCGACCATCAGGACAGCCAGCCAGATTGCCGATCGCGATACAGCATCGTTATCGGCGTTCCACGTGCGCACAACCTGAATGAATGATAGGGCCAGCAATACGTAGGCCAGCATGCGGTGGTTAAACTGTATGGTGAGGTGATCTTCACCTGCACTTAGATACCAGGGCTGTAGTGGATAGAGGCCTTCCGGAATGAACGCCCCATCCATGAGTGGCCAAGTCGTATAGACCAAGCCGGCCTTGGTACCAGCGACGAACGCGCCCAGAGCAACCTGGCTGAAAACCAATAGCATCAACAACCAGGCGAGCGTTGTCGTATAGCGTCCCAGATTGGCAAAGTAGATTTGTCCGGAATCTGGTCGCAAACTGAGCAGACACCAGATTACGCCGGCAAGAATAAGAAACGCCGTGCAGAGATGCAGCGCCAAACGATATTGGCTGACATCAACCCGCTCGGTCAGACCCGACTGGACCATGTACCAGCCGATGAAACCCTGCAGGCCACCAAGCAATAAGAGACCAACGAAACGCCAGTGGTAACCTTGTGGGATGTGCCCCCGTATCCAGAAGATCAACAGCGGCACCGCGAACACCAGGCCGATAAACCGTCCGAGAAAGCGGTGGATCCATTCCCACCAGAAGATGGCCTTGAATCCGGCAAGATCCATACCTGCATTCACATCGCGGTATTCCGGGATCTGCTTGTACTTCTCGAAAGCCTCCTGCCAATCGGCAGTGCTAAGCGGCGGGATCGCGCCAAGAATGGGTTGCCACTCTGTAATCGACAGACCAGAATCGGTCAGTCGCGTAACACCGCCAACGGCAACCATGGCAATAACGAGCAAAGCAACAATCGTCAGCCAGACCCGCACAGGCCCGTGAGAATCGATCGATTGGTCAAAACCTGACGATACGCCTTGTAGCGCCATAACGTCCCGCTCCCGCATTGCGTCGCTCGTGTTAGTTAGATTTACGCGGACGGATGCGCAATAGATCGCGCAGGCGCTCTTTGTCCCAACCACGAACGTCCAGCCTAGCGCGGAAGGAACCGGTATCATGACCATGCGAACGCGTAAGCTGATCGGTGCAGTCGCTTTGTTGCTCCTGATCACCGTCTATTCGTTCGCCGCAATGATGGTAGCGATTGCGCTGCAAGTGAACGCCAGCAAGTGGGTTGAAGTGATTTACTATATCGTTGCTGGCCTGGCGTGGACGGTTCCCGCTGGCGCAATCATCTGGTGGATGCAACAGCCGGATAGCGATTAACCTCAGACAAGCTCGAACTTGCCCCCGGCAATCTGCTGCCTGCGGGTTGAGAACGCTGTGAGTTCCGAGCGCTCGATGCGAATGATATCGATGTCGGTCACCTCGAAACCGAGGAAGGTCTCGTCCGTGTCTTTAACAATCGACCGTTGAACGCGCACATCGGACACACTGATGCCGGCATCAAAGCGTCCTTCAACTGCCTCGAACAAGGCCTGAGCCGTACGGTAGCGCCCGACAACCAGGATCTGATCGTAAACGTCGTCCAACGCATCCAGAACAGCGTTGAGATCATCGCCGTCGAAGTAGAAGTCCTCGGCACTTGCCCCATGCCCAAGGCTGATGTGATGCACTTTCGAATTCGGAATATGCGTGATCACATCATCAAATGATGCGGTTCCGTCCAACAGCTCAGTAATCCCAGGTCGGCATGCCAGTCCTATGGTGTCGCAGAAGCTCTCATTGTCGGTATTGCAGTCGATGACAACGACCTGGAGTTCGGCCTCGCTGAGGAGACGCGCCAAATCCATACCTTCTTGCGATGCATCAATACCGTGCGTTTCGCCAACAATGACTGTCCGAAATCCGGCAACTTCTTCCCCGCGCTGCAGCAGATGCTCGGCGACGCCGTGTATGGTCATATCACCGGTCTCTTCTTCATACTCCTCATCCTCATCGAGGTCCGACTGCTCCGCGTCATACTGCTCCCGGTCGCGCAGACCAGCCGACAGACCCGGCATGCCTGAAGTCAGTTCTTCGTCGTCTTCGTCTGTGACTTCCGAACTGTGCTCTCGCTTAGAGCTGCCCGCCAGAATAATTTCGCGGGCGGTCAATAGGGCAAGACCGAGAATGAAAGTGGCAACCATTGCCAAAAGTGTATACGGCACCTTCTTAGGGAAGCTAGGTACATCAGCTGGTCGTGCCGTCGAGACGATCCGCGCTTCAACCGGCACTGTCTTTGTCGCAGCAAGAGCTCTTTTGTCTTCGAACTGACGCTGCAATCGCGCGAGTTCAGTGCGTTTTGTTTGAGCGCTGCTCACCAGAGCCTTCAGCTGTGCTTCATCTTGCGAGGTATCAACAGCCGTTACTGCAATTCCACCGATTTCCTTTCTGAGATCATTCACACGAAAGGCAGCAGTGCGGTAGGTCTTCTCAAGACCGCGGATGATCTTCTGCACCTGGTTTTTGATCGAGCGATTGATGCCGGCTAGGTCGGAGATCAATTGCTTTGTACGCGGATGCGTCGGCCGCAAGGTCTGCCTTGCCTTAGCCAATTGTTGCTCAATGCGCGCGCGCCGGTTGATAAGCCTTTGCATCGCCGTTGAAGTACGCACTTCCGGCAATTTGCTGACATTCCCGGTGCGAGAAAGATCAACCGCTGACTTCCACTTGGATTCAGCGGCGGAGCGCTCTGCCTCAGCCTTGCTCATTCGAGCCTTGAGGGCAGCCAATCGCTGACGATCCTCAGGAGCCGGCTGCGGTTCGGTTCGCAAGCGCTCAATCCGGGCGCGAAGGCTCTCGGCCTTCGTTTCGGCCACGAGAACTTCGCTGCTCAGCTTTGCAATCACCGGTGCGAGCGCGTTAACGGCCTTGCTAGTCTCTTTGACCTGAGCATCGATAAGCTCTTCGCGATAGGTCTCGGCCAACGTGTTTGCGAAATCAGCGGAGAGCTTCTCGTCTGGGGAAGAAAATCGGAGACCGATAGATCGACTATCACCGATCGCAAAAACCTGAAGGCGCTGCTGGATGTCCGCGACCAGCTGACCGCTATTCAATCCGGCGCTTG
Organism: Hyphomicrobiaceae bacterium; assembly: GCA_965247245.1. Classification (GTDB taxonomy): domain Bacteria; phylum Pseudomonadota; class Alphaproteobacteria; order Rhizobiales; family Hyphomicrobiaceae; genus Tectiglobus. The sequence goes on from CBDFGV010000003.1 coordinate 2,815,688, forward strand.
TCGGTGTGCTTAAACCAATCGCCTGCAAAATCTGATCAACGCTTCCTGAAACTCCAGAAGCGCCAAGATCAGTAGTGTCTGCAAGGTTCAGCTTACCCGCTACACGCAATAACAGATCCGGCGTCATCAGTTGGTTGACGTGCGTGTTGATCGCCTTGCCATCGATCCTTTGCGCCGGCCGGTTCCCGGAACCGACTGTCCCTTCCGCGGCAGCCGAAAGTTCGGTCGGCTTTGCATCAACTGCTAGCTGCGCTTCCGAGGTATATTGCGGCGGAACCATCGAAAGTGCGCCAAAAGTCAGCAAAGCAACGACAATCGTAAGCGTCAGCAGTCCGCGCAATGACCGCCTCAGGCCTTGCCAAAGGACAAAGACATCAATGTCCTGCTGTTGCGTCTGGTGTGGCGTGCGCATCGCGGGCGCTCTTTCGAATCAATTTATCATCGTCTCAGATTTGAACATGCCGTTGTAACCAATGTCTTAAACTTGCCGCTGCAAGTATCTGAATGAGAACAACTTCTTCGATCGATCTTAGCGAGCTATTCCGCCAGCAGCCCGCATTCCAGGCCCGTGTGTCTTCTCGCGTTAACACCCTGTTAACTCTTGCCGCCGGGTTGCCCCGCGAATTGGCCGGCTTGGCACATCGCCTGCTCATCTCTCCGAACACGGTTTTGACGTCCAAAGCGTGAGCCGCACGCAGAGGCAACTTGCAACCATCGCCGCGCTGGTTCGGGAGAGAAGGTCAAGATGCATATCAAAGCTGACCTCCACACAAACGAGCGCACAACGACGGGGAGCTTGGACAAAGGATGACAAGCGTCGCTTCGAGCGATTGGCGCACTCGGATCAGTGCGTGGTTAGGCCCACAGATCACCGATCTGCCCATAACCCTACAAATGCTTGCACTGGGACTAACGTGGCTAACAGTTGCTTTGGGAGCAGTCGCACTCTCGGCACCAGCGACAGCCGACGCTCTGACGTTAGGCCTCATCGTACTGTTGCCGATTGCAGGATTGGTTGCGATGAAGCCAGCTCTTATCCTGCTGCTTTGCGTCTGGCTGATAGCCGGCGCATCAGCGCTGATTGCAGCAACCCAGGCTACTGATCTGGGCGGGGCCGTGATCCACAGCTCGATTTCAATCTATCTTTCTTTTGCGTTCTTTGTTCTAGCCGCATTCGTTGCAAAGCGACCAGATGCTCACGCGCGCAACCTTATGCAGGTCTACGTTTGTGCAGCCGTACTTGCATCTCTGGCGGTCCTTTTCGGATACGTTGAGCTAAATCCAGGAACGGACCATCAAACTACTTACTTCGATCACGCTACAGGTTGGCTCGCAAACTCCAGCGCTTTTGGCTCATTTCTTGTGCTTCCTCTTCTCTATGTCCTGCACCTGATGATTAGTCGGCCGCTAACCAACGCGGTAGTACCAGCCAGCATCTTTGCACTCTTGGGATCTGCCGTTCTGATCAGTTCATGGCCTGACGCAAAAGCAAACCTCATTGTTGGCGGAATTGCCTATGCGTTCCTTGCCTTCACAACGTCACCAACCCAACTGCAACGCCTCAAGCTGATCCTCATAGCCGCGCTTGGCTCGGTCGTATTGGCTGGAGTTTTGGTAGTCTCGGCCCAACAACCTCAGACCTCCGAAGTCTTGGCCGAACGCGCGAAAGCCATGCAAACCAACCAGGCAAACGATGCAGAGAGATGGGGCGGTTACAGCAAGGCGGCAAAGACGATACCGCTCAAACCGCTCGGAATTGGCGCGCTTGAGTTCGGCCAGCACGACCACAACGTACAACTCAACAACGTCTATCTGAGCACGATGCTGCAAAGCGGGTTGATCAGTGGCCTAATCTTCATGGCCATCACACTCCTCACTGTTGCTGCAGGGTTTGCGCACGCCATCAAACCTGGCCATCTGCAACCGATAATCATAATTACATATTCGGCGTTTCTCGGACTGATCGTCCAGGGTCTGGCCTCGGATCTCGAACATTGGCGGCACTATTACCTAACCATGGCAGTCCTCTGGGGATTGATCGCCAGCAACGGACCAAGCTCCGCGTTCGATGAACAGGCCGTGGATGCCGACCAAGCTGTGTCTGCAGATGACGACATTCATTTCAGACAGGACCGCATCCCAACGATCATCGGCCCCGGACGACAAACGATTGCTACCAAGGAACCCGAGGAGCGACGCGACCGCAGTCATCATCCACGGCGCCCGCAGTCCATGGCCTATACCTGATCCAGCTAGCCGTATTTGATCAACTCGATTGCCACCTGTCGTCGAGCGATTATCCGCGACGCGATTGCCAACCTGCAGGCAAGCACCTAGCGTGGGATGAATTCCGGACCTCACAGCCAGGAGATTCTGCTATGTTTATCCGCACGGCCGAACCTGATCCCACGCTCGAAGAATTCCGAACTGAAGTCAAAGACTTCCTCGCCAGCGAACTCCCATCTGATACGCGAAAAAAGCAAGAGCTTGGCCAGCATATCGATCGCGATGAGTACGGCGCATGGCTGCACAAACTCGGAACCAAGGGCTGGCTGACGGGAAAATGGCCGGTTGAACATGGCGGCCTCGGCTGGGGACCAGATAAGTTCGCCATCTTTAGCGAAGAATTGGGCCAGGCCAATTCACCTCCGATCGTACCTTTCGGCGTCACCATGGTCGGGCCAGTGATCTACACCTTTGGCAACGACGAACAAAAACAGAATTATCTTAAGGACATTCGCGAACACAACGCCTGGTGGTGCCAGGGCTACTCAGAGCCCGGTGCCGGGTCTGACCTCGCCAACCTGCAAACCCGTGCCGTGCGCGATGGCGATCATTATGTCGTCAATGGCCAGAAGATCTGGACGTCGTATGCGCACTGGGCCGACATGATGTTCTGCCTCGTGCGCACCAACCCCGACGTAAAGAAGCAGGAAGGGATCTCATTTCTGCTGATCGACATGAAGACACCGGGCATTACCGTGCGTCCCATCATCGGCATTACCAAGGGGCATCACTTAAACGAGGTATTCTTCGAAGATGTCCGCGTACCCGTCGAGAACCTGATCGGCGAAGAAGGCAAGGGCTGGACCTACGCCAAGTTCCTGCTCGCCAACGAGCGCGTCGGGGTCGTCGAAACTGGCAAGTTCGAGCGCTATCTCGCACACCTGCGCCATTTACTCGAGGCAACCAAAGAGGGCGGGCAACCGCTATCGAAGCAACCTGAGTTTCAGCGCAAGCTTGCCGAACTTGAAGTCAGTTTTGAAACCGTCAAGGCGCTTGTTGCCGACCAACTCGCCGCGGCACAGCAGGAAGGCGCGCCATCGCTGATGGGCGCCGCAGCACTTAAAGTGCGCGGCTCGGAATTCCAGCAGGCCGTTTTGCAGACCATCATGGACGTCTTTGGTCGCCACGGCATGGCCTACCAGACTGATGCCCTGCATCCAGGTTGGAATGGTGAAGCCGTCGGGCCCGATGAAATGGCAGGCTTGATGTACGAGCATCTCTATCGCCGCGCCGCAACCATCTACGGCGGCTCAACCGAGGTACAGAAGAACATTATCGCCAAGGGCGCCCTCGGCCTCTGATAGATTCGCGATTAAGGAACGGCCATGCCATCGTTTAGCAGTGACGAACGTCAACTTCTGCAGGACAGCCTGCAGGACTACTTCTCGAACAAGTACTCGTTCGAGCATTTCCGTACCCTTTCACAGCCGCAGCATAGCGATGGTTATGGCAAATCCGAGTGGAAGGAGTATGCGGAACTCGGCTGGCTTGGTGTTTCGATGCCGGAGAGCGCCGGCGGCTCGGCTGCCGGCATGACGGAGCTAGGAATCATCATGGCCGCCGCGGGTGGCGCGTTGGCGTTAGAGCCACTCATTGGAACAGCGGTACTCGGCGCAGGGGCGCTAGAGAAAGCCGGCACAGCTGACCAGCAACAGCTTCTCAGCAAGATTGTCCTCGGGGAACACACTCTTGCTTTCTGTCACTCGGAACCCGATGCGGGTTATGCACGCAACTATGTGACCACCGTCGCAACTGAGGCTGGCGACAACTACGTTCTGAACGGCGGCAAGAGCTTCGCTCTGCATGCCGATAGTGCCGATAGCCTCATCGTGTCAGCAAGGCTCGGCAGCAGCGACGGTCCCCTCTCGCTCTTCCTGGTTCCAACTGAAACGCAGGGCGTTGAACAGATCGCCGCACCCGCCCTCGACATGCGTCGCGGCGCGGCCGTTTCGCTCAAGAATGCATCGGTCCCGAAGTCCGCCAGACTTGGAACCGGCGACAATGACATGACGGCAGTCGTCGACGACATTATTGATCGTGGTGTCTTGGCCGTTTGCGCTGAAGCCGCTGGCGCTATGGCCGCCGTTACCGAGCAGACGGTCGAATACTTGAAAACCCGTGAGCAGTTTGGACAGCCGCTATCGAAGTTCCAGGTGCTACAGCATCGCCTCGTCGACATGAACATTTCAACGGAGGAGTCGCGTGCCGCAACGCACGGGGCACTCAAAGCCTATGACGATGGCGCACCTGATGCCCAGGCCAAGGTTTGGAAGGCCAAGGTTCAGATGGCCAAGTCAGCCCGCTACGTTGGCGGACAGGCGATTCAGTTGCATGGCGGAATGGGCATGACCGACGAGCTGGCAATCGGCCATTACTACAAGCGGCTCACAATGTGCGAGACTCTGTTCGGCGATGCGGACTGGTATTTGCGCCAGCTATCCACCCACGGCTAGGCCAAACCACTACCGTCAAGTACTCAAGCACGGCAGCAGTGTCCGCGACCGGTATGGCCCTGCTGCCGGATCGTAGATGAGCACCAGGCTCCCAAGCCACAGCAGCATGGTTAATGCTTTATCAAAGCGACCACTACAAACCGCCAGAATCCGGCGTTGGAACGCAGTTTACGGGTTCCAATCACAGTTCTTTCAGAAAAATTCTTGGAATGTGACGCAGGTAACAGTTTGGCGGCAACGCCTGGGTCATATTGGGTTCATCAGACACGGACCCCCACGGAACGAAAGCTCAGGAAAGCAAAGACCATGAAAAAGACCATCGCAATTATCGTAACTGCCGCCACTCTGATGATCGCATCAGCTCCTTCACAAGCAGCCGGAATGACGGCCCTCAAAGCACTGGGCGACGGCGCTGGAACAGCCGACACCTTGGTTCAGAAGACAGGCCGCCGTGGTCGGATCGCAGCAGGTATCGCTCTCGGAATTGCTGGCGCAGCCATCGCGCATCACGCTTACCGTCACCATCACTACCGCCCGTCACGCTGGGAGCGCCGTTGCCGTCGCTGGGCTCGCCGCTGTGACTGGGGCAGTGATCGCGCATGCTACAAGTACGAAACCCGCTGCTAAGTTACTCATTCACAATCATCACCCCAAAGGGCCGTATCCTTCGCGATGCGGCCTTTTCTCGTTTGTAACCAGCCAAGCCGATGTCTAACGATGGCAGAAAACTAGCAATTGCAGCGCAAGGTCATGGCCATGGCATTCGAGACTGAATTCAGAATCACCTGGGGCGATTGCGACCCGGGCGGCATCGTATTCTATCCGCGCTTCTTTTATTGGTTCGACACTACGTTTCAGCGCTGGCTGCAGGACAACGAGCTTTCCCAGGCCATCCTGCAGCAACGATACGGGATTATTGGAACCGGTATTATTGATACCCGCGCAACGTTCAAGTCGCCCCTGAAAGACGGTGACGCGATGCACGTAACGGCGCACATCTCGAACTGGTCAGCCAAGACTTTTCGGATCGACTATACCTGCTCGCACAACGAAGCAGTTTGTGCCGAGGGTTACGAAGTGCGCGGTTGGTTCAAATACATTGACGACCGTCTGCGCTCCGATCAGATCCCGGAAGATTTCCGAGAAAAGTTGAGCTGACCCACGTATCGTAGAGCTGGTAGCAACCAAGGTTTCACTGCAGTGCTGCAAGCAAAGCGTCAGTCAAGCGGCGTTTCGGATTCTTTGGTCTCTCAAGCAACGCCAGCTGCCGTGTGAATTGCGGCTCGCCGAACGGAAGGCACACAACGGTCTCGGGAAAATCCGGTGCGCGCGGATGGTGCGGGACAACGGACACCCCCAGACCATGCGAAACCAATGCGGTGACCGCCAACAGGGAATCCACCTCCATATCATCACGCACAACAATCCCAAGATCGTGCAGCGCCTCCTCGATCTGCTGGCCTGCCCACGTCTTCCGGCTGAACCAGATGAACGGCAGTGACGCCAGTATCTCTTCGACAGGCACCTCCCCGACATCGCGCGGCGCAATAACAAACAAGGGTTCATCGACGAACCCACGGACATCCAGCCCGTCTAAGGAACGTTTCGGCGCCGTCGAAACCGCAACATCGAGCTCACCACCACGCACCAGAGACGCCAGATCACCGGACAGCGCCGTGTGAATGCGCACCTTGAGCTTCGGATGCTGAGCCCGCAACTTGGCCAGGGCCGGCGGCATCAGATCTGTCATGGCGGATGGCACAACGCCGGCGTTGATGGACCCAATCAACTCGTCTTCCGAGCCCAGCGCCGCCATTTCATCAAGCAAATCAGCCAGACGTCGGCTGTAAGAGACAAGCGCCGTGCCCCGGTCGGTCAGGACCGGCGGTCGGCGGCTCCGATCAATGAGTGAGACGCCCAGCTCCTCCTCCAGCGCTTTGACATGCAGACTGACGGCCGAGTGACTAAGACCTATAGCGTCCGCCGCTGCCGACAGCGTCCCTGTCTCGGCAATGGCAACAAAGCTTCTGAGCTGGCGAAGGTTCATCAGGCTTCTTTCATGAGTTTTCTTAACAATAACCCTTAGATAAAGTCGTTTTACATAGCAAAATATTCAAACTAGAGTGCTTCCGATAACATTTATGTAATCGCGCTGTGAATTTGCGTGGCCAAATGCTCTCGGGGAGAATCGACATGTTCGAATTGGACGAACGCCAGGAAGCTCTGCAACTTGAGGCCCGTGAACTGGCCGAGAGCACGATTGCTCCCCGCGCTGCAGAGGTAGATCGCACAGAAGAGTATCCATGGGACAACGTCGAGGCGTTCACCAAGGCCGGCTTCATGGGCATGACAGTACCAACAGAGCTTGGAGGACAGGGTCGCTCCTACCTCGACACGGTGCTCGTCATCGAGGAAATGGCCAAGGTATGTGGCATCAGCGGCCGGATCATTGTTGAAGGCAACATGGGAGCGATCGGCGCTGTTCTGGCCTACGGATCCCAAGAGCAGCGCGAGCTCGCTGCAAAACATGTTCTGAGCGGCGACAAACCCGCAATCTGCATTACCGAGCCAAATGCCGGTAGTGCCGCAACCGAAATGACAACCACTGCGGTCAAGCACGGCGACCATTACATTCTTAATGGAACCAAGCACTGGATTACCGGTGGCGGTGTTTCACGCCTGCATCTGATCTTCGCGCGGCTTGTCGAAGATGGAGAAGACAAAGGCATCGCTGGCTTCCTCGCCTTCCGCGACGAGGATGAAGGCCTGGTGATTGGCCGTCGCGAGCATGCCATGGGTCTGCGCGGCATCCCTGAAACCGAAGTGCATTTCCGTGACCTCAAGCTTGGTGAAGACCGGATCGTGATTCCGCCCGAAGGTGTGAAGCGCGGTTTCGCCGGCTTGATGAATGCCTACAACTCTCAGCGTGTCGGTGCAGGCACAGTTGCCCTCGGTGTCGCGCAGGGTGCTTACGAAACAGCATTGGCCTTCGTCAAGGAACGCGAACAGTTCGGACGACCCATTGCAGAGTTCCAAGGTCTCCAGTGGATGCTGGCTGACGCCAAGATCCAGCTTGATGCTGCCCGGCTCATGATTTGGCGCGCGGCTGCAAGTGCTGAGACATCCGGCTCTGGCTTCCCAGATCCACTGATGGCTGCTGAAGCCAAAATCATCGCGTCTGAGACAGCGATCAAAGTCACGAACGATGCGCTGCAACTGCACGGTGCCAATGGTTATGGCCGTTCGTTGCCGTTAGAGCGGATGGTGCGAGATGCTCGGATGTTCACGATTGGTGGCGGAACGGCGCAAATGCTGCGCAATCTCGTGGCCGGCCGCATCCTCGACATGAAGACACCGCAGACCCGCGATGGTTACATGAAGGATGCCTCGAAGACTTCCAACCAGGCACCAAGACTGGTCGAGGCTGCCGAATAGACCGAGCTGCAGACTTAACCAGTCAAAGTCATTTACAGCCCAATTGAGAGGCCCGCCGGCAACGAGCGGGCCTTTTCTTATGTGCGAACACTCAACTCGCGGCTGGAGGATTGGCTTTCCATCCGGAACAATCTTGCTCTAGGTTACCGCCGTCACAACCCTTTCGGTGGTATCCTTAATGGCCTTCACGTTCGCTAACTCACTGACACGCATACTTCTTGCACTCGCCACGTTCTTCATACTTGCGCATTCAAGCGCAGCCCAGGTTCCGAACCCAATCGCTGGCAAGGCGGAGACCAGTGCACCGCCATCTCTGCCTGATCCACTGACCAAGGAAGCCATTCGCGACCTGCTGTCGACCCTAGACGACAAGCAGGTTCGCACCCTCCTCCTCAACCGTCTCAGCGAACAGGCGGATGCGCGTGCCAAGGCCATTGCTGATCAAGACAATCGATCGCTCACACAAATCATGGGTGACTACGGCGCGGCACTCTTGTCATCGATCAACACGACCTTCTCTAGGGCAAGCAAACTACCTGACCATATTGCATCCGCTCAGGAGCAATTCTCGCAACGTCGTCAAGGCACACCACTCTCATCGTTCTTCGTCGCGCTGATCGCCGCTATTGTTGGGGGCTTTGCCGCAGCATTCATCTTGCGCAGAGCCTCGGCCAAGTTTGAAGAGAGTGTTGTTGCGGCTGTCCCTCGCTCACTCTGGCATAAAGTCAAACTTCTGGTTTGGCGGTTTGTTTTCCAGTTCAGCAGGGTCATCACGTTCTTCCTTGTGGCAACGGTCATCACACTAGCCGCGACGCGGTCTGCCTCACCGGATCGTTTCACAATCCAGCTTATTACCGAATCCATAGCTTGGGTCTGGCTGATTATCGCCGTGACAAGGTTTGTTCTGGCACCAACAAGACCGTCACTACGGCTTTGTCCTTTCGACGATGCGACCGCCAACCTGCTAACCTGGCGCACCGGATTGATTGCCGCGATCGCCGCCGTTGGTTTCGGTTTGTTGGGATGGATGTTGCAATTCGGCATGCAGTTTGGTGCGTCACGTTTCGGCTTCTGGGTCAGCCTCGCCATGCATGCCGTCATCATCGTAACCATCTGGCAAACACGCCGCGGCATCACGGATATGCTTTCAATTGGGCAGACAAAACCAGGCGGGTCTCTCAGTCTCGCGACCGCATGGCCTTGGATTGCCATAGGGCTTGTCGTGGCCCACTGGTTGACCGTCGAGATCATCGTGGCGACCGGCAACGCAACCCCACAACTTCTGCCGGTCATGATGATGACCCTCGCGACCCTGATTGGGCTACCAATGATCGAACACGGCATGCGCGCAATCATTTTGAATGCCATGCCGTTCGATGAAGAAGCGGCTCCGGCCATGTTGGCAGCACATCGTGAAACGCAACGTGGTGCCATCCGCTGTGGCCGCATCCTATTGAGCATCGCGATATTCTTCGGCTTGCTGTGGCTCTGGAGTGTTGATGTCTTTGTTTTGGCCCAGCAGGGTGTCGGCGCACGTTTCGCCGGTGCACTCATTGATGTCGCGATCATCCTCATGGTCGCTTACGCTATCTGGGAACTGGTAACGATTGTCGTGAACCGCCAGATTGCCATCGAGCGGGCAGAGATGGGGATTGATCCAGAAGCAGAGGCGATGTCCGACGGCGAAGGTGGCAAAGGCGAGTCGCGGCTAGCAACCATCCTGCCGCTGGTTCAGCTGGTCCTCCGAATTGCCATCGCAACACTCGCCAGCCTTGCGATCATCAGCGAGCTCGGCGTCAACATAACTCCGCTCCTGGCTGGTGCAGGGATCATCGGCCTTGCCATCGGTTTCGGTGCGCAAACGCTCGTCAAAGATGTCATCTCAGGAATGTTCTTCCTGATCGACGATGCGTTTCGAAAAGGTGAGTACATCGACATCGGCGATGTCAAAGGCACCGTCGAGAAAATCTCGGTTCGGTCCATGCAGCTCCGTCATCACAATGGTCCGCTCAACACTGTCCCCTTTGGCGAGATTAACTTCATCACAAACTTCTCGCGCGACTGGGTGGTGATGAAATTGCCTCTCAGGCTGACCTACGACACCGATGCTGAGAAGGTCCGCAAGATGATCAAAAAGCTCGGTCAGGAGATGCTCGAAGACCCAGTTCTAGGTCCGCAGTTTCTGCAGCCGCTGAAATCGCAGGGCGTTATTCAGATGGAAGACTCTGCGATGATCATGCGCGTCAAGTTCATGACCAAGCCTGGCGATCAATGGGTCATTAGGCGGATTGTATTCGCCAGGATTCGCGACCTGTTCGAGCGCGAGGGCATCAAGTTTGCGCACCGCGAGGTCACGGTGCGCCTCGCTGACGAAAACAATACCGAGCAGCTGAACGAACAGGAAAGAAAAGCGATTACGGCAGCGGCGCGTTCAACTTTCGAAGATACCAGCACCGGTCCGGCCGTGACGGGAGACTCACGGTAGCCTTTTTATCTCAGCACGGTAGTGCGATTGCCGACTACCGTTGCGCCCTAACCGGTTGTGGCGCCAGGATCGTCTCCTGGGCACGCAACACAGTACGACATTCGCGCGGCAACTGCGCGAGCATCAGCGGCGGTTTCTTCTTTCGGGGCTTTCGCTTAACCGGCTTCTTAGGCTTCGGTCGTGGCTTCAGGCGAGCATGCAGCCACTTGTACCAACGATCGAGTTCTGCACCGCAGCCATCACCACCACCTGGTGGTCTTTGCCCGCGACACCCGGGGCTACCCGGTGGACAGCGCAACCGCACATGAAAATGATAATTGTGACCACGCACCGGTCGAACTTTGGACAGCCAGCCACGATCCGTTCCCGCCCATTCGCACAGCTTCTTCTTGATCGCAGGATGGACAAGAACGCGCTGCACCTCGCGGAACGACGTCGCGCGCTTGATCACACGGGCATGCGCGTCCGTCCAGACTTTCGGATTAACCGCAAGGTGGTTCTTGGTTAGCGTGAACGTTGCCGATAGACGCTCGCGCTCACGCCGCGTCAACCTGCGATCAGGCATCGGCGTCAACCAAATGTCCGCATCGAGACCAACCTGATGGCTGGCATGACTGGGTGGCATCGGTCCACCGCGAGGCATTGAGAGATCCCCGACCAGCAAGCCATTCCAACCATCGTACTTTCTCGCCTGAGCTGCGAGTTGTTTCACGAAACGAATGGTAACCGGATGAGCCCAATGCCGGTTGCGTGACAAACGCATGGCCTGCCACGCAGGCCCGTTGTCCTCGAGCTTAACGCCACCAGCCAGACAGCCGCGTGTATAGTAGCCGTAAGTAGCAGCCTTCAGCGCCGCGCCGCGCTTCACAGCCTTGAACAGTTGCTTGGCGGTCGGTTCCGGCAACTTGCGGATCCGTTTGTCGATCGACAATGGCTTAGGATCCGGCAACGGTTGTTGCGCCAGAGCCGGAGAGGCTACTCCTGCAATCGCCAATGAGAAAATGACAGCTGTGGGCCTCATAAAAAGCTCCTTGCGCGGCGAAGCGGAAGATTTGCTCAAGATCGGGCGAAATTAGGACTATGATGGAATTTCAGTGGATTGAGCCCCGCCCAGCGCCTGCATATCATGTCGAAGTGTGATTTGACGACAGCTGAAGACCAACAACCCCGGCGACAACCAAAATCAGGCTCACGATCTTGAGTGCAGACACCGGCTCGCGGAAGTAGGTAATGCCGATTATGGCGATCAGCGCGGTACCTGCTCCTGCCCAGATCGCATAAGCAATCGACAACTCGATGTACTTGAGCGTAATCGTCAATCCCGCAAGCGCGGCGCTGTAACACACAAACACAGCCACCGACGGCCAAAACACGGTGAAGCCTTGCGACAGCTTCATCATTGTCGAACCCACAACTTCAAGCAGGATTGTGCCGGCCAGAATGAGCCATGCGAACATGATAGACCTCAATGATTGTGTCCCGCAGTGTAGTGACGGGACGTCGCCAAGATGAAACTATAGCGTTGCTAGCATCAATAGGGCCCTGAGCCGATGTCAAAAATGTTTGTGCTCGACAACCTGCCAAAGACACAACCCGCAGCTCACATCGTGTTGGCGCATGGCTCTATGGCGGCCGTGGACAGCCCGTTTCTAGAACAGCTCGCGCATGCCCTCGTTGGCCATGGCCTTGCTGTACATCGCTTCGAGTTCGACTACATGGCAGCACGCCGTACAACGGGCAAGAAGCGCCCGCCACCCAAAGCCGAGAAGCTGATTGATGAATACCGTAATGCCATCGCGCAAGTTCAAGCGTCCAACAACATTGATGGTGCCAAGATCATTATTGGCGGCAAGTCACTCGGTGGACGCGTCGCCTCCATGGTCGCGACGGAAAGCTTCGAGAATGGGGACATCGACGGCATCGCTTGTCTCGGCTATCCGTTTCATCCTCCCAAAAAGCCAGACAAACTTCGCACCAGCCATCTGGAAGATTTCCCATGCCCGGCACTCATTCTTCAAGGTGAGCGAGACCCGTTCGGCACGCCAGACGAAGTCTCGGGTTATAATCTCGATCCGCGCATTCAACTGCATTGGATCGGCGATGGCGACCATGACTTCGCGGCGCGCAAACGCTCCGGTTTCACCCAGGAGGGCAATATCGCGACCGCAGCTGAAGCGATCGCACAATTCGCCGCTGGCTTGAAACAGAATTGATCAATCCAATAGTGCAATTGCCACATACGTCTGATTTGATGCCAGAAACAACATCAGCCACGCTGACCACTGCCGGGAGTTTCCTCAATGAACCCAATAAAGATTGTCTTTGGCGTATGCATACTCCTGGCGAGCAGCGCAACTGCCCTAGCGCAATGCAATGTCAGGAGCCTTGAACGTTTCCTCGACAAGCGCGCCTTTGAACTCTCTGCCCAGCAGAAAATCGAACTCTATTCTGATCGCCTGGTCCGCTACTACGACAAGCGAAACGTGTCGCGCCAGTCTGTCTTGCGCTCGATGCAGAACTGGGAACGGCGCTGGCCGGAGCGGATTTACAAGTTCATTCGCGTCACGGACTTCAAAGAGACTGATGAACGCGATGCCTGCCGCGTAACCTTTGATTACCGGTTCCTTGCATACAGTCCGCAACGAGACAGAATCTCAGCAGGGATTGGCTCATCAACTCTCGTTCTCGCAGACCTCGACGGAAGTGGAGACTTTCGCATTATCGGCGAGCTGGGGGATGTCCGTTGCCGAGGCCTCAGAAAGTTTGCCCGTAGCCGTTGCTGAGTTTGATCGGGCACCATGGCTTCACCGAAGTGACAGCTCGTCGATAAGGCGACGCCGGCAACACGGATGTCTCAACCACACAGAGATGGCATCGCGCGCGTTCAGACTGTAGTCTGATCGAGCGCTTGCCTGACATTTCGCCCGCGCAAGTAGAAATCCACCTGTTTAGAGACGCAGCCGAAAACTGTATTGGTACAAATATTGGAGTTCCCGATGGAATATTTTGATCTTGGACCGTATAGCCGGAAGGTCACCACCTCTTCGACTGATGCACAAATGTGGTTCGACCGTGGGCTGAACTGGCTGTTTGGCTTTAATCACGGCGAAGCCATCAAATGCTTCAAGAAGGCAATCGAACACGATGCCGGCTGCGCCATGGCCCATTGGGGTATCAGTTATGCGTCAGGGCCGAACTACAATTTGCCCTGGCATCTCTACGATCCCAAAGGCAAGCAGAAAGCCTTGGAAGCGTCCTACGACGCCATGCAGGCCGCGCTCGCCCTGGTCGACAAAGTCAGCCCTGTTGAGCAGGCCATGATCCGTGCACTTGAGGCCCGCTACCAGGGCCGTGAGGCATTGGAAGACATGTCACCGTGGGACAAAGCATTCACCACCGAGATGCGGAAGATCCACGAAGCGCATCCGGATGACCTGGAAGTCCGCTCCGCATTTGTCGAAGCCATTATGGACGAGACGCCTTGGCAGATGTGGGATCTCACCACAGGCCAGCCGGCTGAGGACGCGGGCACAGTCGAAGCCATGAAGGTCCTTGAAGACGCCTTCAACAATATCCCAGCCTCCTGGGACCATCCCGGCCTACTGCACCTCTACGTCCACCTGATGGAGATGTCGCCATTCCCGCAGAAGGCCTTGCGCGCGGGTGACCGCCTGCGCCAGATCATGCCGGATTCAGGGCACCTCATTCATATGCCGACCCACATTGACGTGCTCTGTGGGCACTATCACGATGTCATGGTGTACAATCAAAAGGCGCTTGGGCCGGACCGCAGGTTTCTCGCCTACTCCGATGATCCAGGCATCTACCTGATCTACATCATTCACAACTTCCACTTTGCGATCTACGGCGCCATGTTCCTCGGCCAATTCGCACCAGCGATCGCAGCCGCCGAGGAGCTTATCGCAACCGTCCCCGAAGCCGCTCTGCGGGTTGAGTCACCGCCCATGGCTGACTTCCTCGAGGGATACCTCACGATGAAGCAGCACGTGCTCGTCCGCTTCGGAAAGTGGCAGGAAATCATTGATCAGGACCTGCCGGAAGACAAAGAGCTCTACTGCTCTAATGTCGCCATGATGCATTACGCCAAGGCGGTGGCTCATTCAGCGGTCGGCAACGTCGAGCAAGCTGAAACCGAAAAAGCCAACTTCCTGGATGCAAAGACACGGGTTCCCGATAGTCGCCGCGTCCACAACAACAAGATGGAAGACCTGCTCGCCGTCGCAGAAGAAATGCTGAACGGCGAATTGGAATACCGCAAAGGCAACTATGATGCCGCTTTCGCGCATTTGCGCAAATCGGTCGAGCTGGATGACGCGCTCCCCTATGACGAGCCCTGGGGTTGGATGCAACCAGCACGGCATGCGCTCGGCGCGCTGCTGCTCGAACAGGGTCACGTTGAAGAGGCCGAAGCGGTTTATCGCTCAGATCTCGGAATTGACGGCAAGCTCAGCCGAGCCTGCCAACATCCGGAAAACGTTTGGTCACTGCACGGCCTCTATGAATGCCTGACACGTCGCGGTGAAAAGGTGGAGTCAGCCCTGATAAAGCCGCGCCTGGATCTTGCAGTGGCACGCGCCGAAGTTCCTATCAAGGCATCGTGCTTCTGTCGCCAGGTTGCGATGGCTGCAGAGTAATCACTCAAAAAAGACGACGCCTGCTCCAGTTTGGCGGAGCAGGCGCAATTCTCAGCCATCAACTGAGCGAAGCTAGAGACTGCGGTGGCGCACGGCAGCGCAGCGTGCCAACGCAGCAACGATCAGTGGGTCCAGCTGCAGCCGACCGGCGAGCAATTGTAGAAAACGGCGCTCAGCCGGATTAGATCTTTGATCCGATGCTGCAACATCGGCAGACAATGCAAAGGCCGTCTCTCGCAGATGTTCCGGCAGCGCTGCCGCAATCATGTTGAGCACGGTATTCAGACCATCGGATCCTGACACAACCTTTGCGCATTCCCGCGACTCAGTAATCAGGTCATTTTCGTCAAAGTCCTGGAACACAGGAAGTTCTTTGACGATCCAACCGATCCGTCCCAACTCGGCATCTGACATCCTGTTGTCTGAGGCTGATGTGGTGATCATTGCGTAAATGATTGCCTGTTGTGGCGATAAGCTACTGGCCATGAGAGCTCACTGTCCTTCTCATTGCTTTTGATCATCTTTGGAGCATGACCACCTATCTCATGCCGGCGACCAGACTGGCAAGTGCGACCGTCGAGCCGTGCCTATAGCTCTGATTCGAGTACGAATTTTGATTATAATGATGGCAGCGCAATGCAATGCGCGGGGCGCCAGTGCCAAGCCCGACAGAACCGAACAGAGCTAAGACGACTGCGCCTGCCAATCTGACATGATCGCTGCTGGAACGGCCCGTTTACGAAATTGCTGCCGCACATCGCGCCAACGAAACAGGATTGAGTTCGTGACCACCTCCTGGTCTTCGGCCATGAATTCTCTGGTGACGGGTGCACGTAGAACAAGCTCTGCAGGGCTCGCGACAAACACATCCGTCAGGATATCAAGTTTATCCCAATCAACCGTTGCAAGACGCGCATCAAAGGCACGACGCGCTTCGCGGCCCGCGACACCAGCATCTTCCTCAACAAACGATTGGGTAACGGCCCTCTCAAAGCATTCAGCCGCCACGCTGCTGCACTGATCGTTAGTCGTGTCGCCGGACTCTAAGCGTATGTGATGAACTGCAAACACAGTCAGATCCGAGATGCAGGCCCCATAAACATGCCATTTGGCCTGATTGATCGAGTCAACGAAGGCATCGTCCTGGAACAGCTCCGTGTAACGCGTCCCCATCCGCGTCTTGAGATAACCGTAGAGCGAAGTCTGGCCGATGTAAGCGGAACGACTTTCGACGAACTCTACAAGCGCTTCAAATGTCTCGATTTTTCTGGTGTCCTGACGACCAGGAACGTAGCTGCGCATATGCCGAAGCAGAGTAGAAACATCCTCAATCGTCGGCAGCTTCACGCGCAAGCACTCCTCGAAAAGGGCTGGGAAACTACGTTCATGACCCACCGCTGTCAATCTTGGCAGTCTTAGACTTAAAGACAATTTCCGTAGCGTTGGAAGACTGCAAAATGGATTCTGCGACTTCGGGGGCAAAGAAATGATGGCAGGCCGACATGATCGTTGGCTGGCGCTTTCCAATGCACCGGCCAAACAACTGCAAATCCTACTGCGCGTCTTTCGACGATTTTCGCGGACTGGTAGTGCAGTCTTCGCTCATTGCGAATTGCGTCAATCCCCGTATTGCGTGACGGCACGCGCGACCGCGCCCGATCGCTTGCTGCATCTTGGAACAAGCCATTTCAACAACAAGGAAATTCCAAGAAATGCCCGGCCGCGTAGCAACAAAACGCTAGGGCAATACCTAGAGATAATCATGGCAAACATGAAAACTACCTGGGAGAGAAATCAATGTCTGAACCTTCAGAAGCCGCCAAGCGGCACTGGAGCAGTACATTCTGGTTGACGGTGTTCATCCTGCTGCTCTGGTTCATTTTTGCCTTTGTTGTGCATTGGTACGCAAAAGAGCTCAACACGATGAGCTTCATGGGCTTCCCGCTTGGCTACTACTTGGCCGTGCAGGGCTCCCTGGCAATCTTCGTTGTCCTCATCTTCGTCCAGAACTGGATTCAGGACGCCATCGATAGTGCCAACGGCTTTGATGGCGGCGAGGAAAGCTAACGCGTGCGCGCGTCTCAATTCCAATGGGCCTTCGGGCCATGCATGAGATCAAGCAACAAGTCTCCGTAAGGATTGGAAATGTCTGATACAGGTTCAACAAAGAACGGCTCTTTTGTTGACAACCTGCCTAAGATCTACGGGATGTATACGGGCGGATTTATCGTCTTCATCCTCCTAATGGCAGTGTTGGAACAACTCGGAGTCGACGCGGCAACAATCGGTATTCTGTTCGTCGCTTTCACAATCTTCATTTATGCCGCCATTGGCTGGCTATCACGCACCATGCAGGTCGATGCTTACTACGTCGCCGGCCGCCAGGTGCCACCGGTATTCAACGGAATGGCAACAGCCGCCGACTGGATGTCCGGTGCTTCGTTCGTCGCCCTAGCCGGAGGTATCTACTTTGGTGGACACGGCTATCTTGCCTTCGTGGTGGGCTGGACCGGTGGTTATGTGCTCGTCAACTCGTTGATGGCGCCATATCTGCGCAAGTTCGGCTGCTATACGGTTCCTGACTTCATCGGGACACGTTACGGCGGCAACACGGCACGCCTGTGCGCGGTGATCATTCTCGTCATCGCATCGTTCACCTACGTGACAGCACAGATCAACGCGACTGGCACAATCGCTGCTCGCGCGCTTCAGATTCCGTTCGAGGTTGGCGTCTGGTTCGGCCTCCTTGGCATCCTGTTGTGCTCGATGCTGGGTGGTATGCGGGCTGTGACCTGGACGCAGGTGGCACAGTACATCGTGCTTATCATCGCCTACCTCGTTCCAGTGATCTGGATGTCCAACAAGCAGAACTTCGGCATCATTCCGCACTTCTCATACGGTGACGCCGTTGCTCGAATTGCGGAACTAGAGGGACAGCTGAATGTCGGCGCAAAGCCCGCTGAATCATTTGCTGGTCTTAAGGTTCTGACAAACCTCCACAACGCACCGGGTGAGCCAGGCTCTATGGCGAGCTGGAAGTTCGTGACGCTGGCGCTATGCATGATGGCGGGTACGGCATCACTGCCGCACATTCTGATGCGCTACTTCACGACACCTTCGGTGCGTGCAGCGCGGAAGTCCGTGGCATGGTCGCTGTTTTTCATCTTCCTGCTGTACTTCACAGCACCAGCGCTTGCGACTTTGACCAAATTGCAGCTTCTGGATCCAAACCTGCCAACAGCGATTATCGGCAAGTCGTTCCAGGAAGTGAGCAACCTGGACTGGGTCAAGAACTGGTCGAATGTCGGCTTCTTGAAGATTGTCGACAGTAATGGCAACGGCGTACTAGATATCAACGAGTTCTACATGCGCACCGGCATCGTCGTGCTGGCGACGCCAGAAATCGCCGGTCTGCCCTACGTAATCTCCGGCCTCGTCGCCGCCGGTGGTATGGCTGCTGCTATGTCGACCGCTGACGGCCTCCTGCTGGCGATCGCGAACGCGCTCAGCCATGATCTCTACTACAAGATCATCGACCCGAAAGCAGAAACCCGCACACGCCTCGTGGTTGCACGCATTCTGCTTGTCATCATCGGTGCGGCTGGTGCGGCCGTCGCGAGTATGAAGTTGACCGGTATTCTGGGCGCTGTCGCCTGGGCCTTCTGCTTCGCTTGCTCCGGCTTGTTCTTCCCGCTGGTCCTTGGTGTCTGGTGGAAACGAGCGAACGCGGCCGGCGCCATAGCTGGGATGGTTTTCGGCTTTGCTGCCGGTACGATCTACCTCTACCTGATCTACAACAAGATCATCGATCCGGTCTGGGGTCTTGATGGCCTGCGCTTCGGTATCATCGGTATGCCGGTCAGTCTGGTTGCCATGGTCGTCGTCAGCTTGATGACTGAGGCACCTGATCAGGAAACCCAGGATATGGTCGATCGCGTTCGCATTCCGTCCGGTGAGACGATCCTTGATCAGTCGCACTAAACGCGATCTAATCGCATAGCAAACTCTTGTCCGGGGGCGGTCCACCGCCCCCGGATTTCTGCGCGAACAACAGCCAACCAGCGAGCAGCACAAATGACTTCCGCGTTCCCGATCTGGGTCATCGCCATCGACTACATACTTGGCATGATCATGTGGACTTTGATCGGACGCGCAGCCATGAACCTGTTTTTGCCGGAGGACTCTGACTTCTTCTTCATGAAGTTTTTCGTGCGCTCGACAAACCCGATTATCAGGGTCTTTAAACCTGTGACGCCTAGCTTCCTAATCGAGCCACTCATTCCACTATTTGTAGCTTGGTTCTTCTACATGTTCCGGTTCTACGTCATGCCCTGGCTGCTCGGTTATTCGGTCATGGGCATGCTGTCGTTTCCACTCGAAGGCGAAATTGCGCGCGGTCTGTATCACACCTTCAATTAGGTGTTTTGTGCGTTGCAAATTGTTCGGGGAATGGAATTGCGATGACTGTTATTAACTGCCGGCACTAGGCCGGCAGAGACATCGTAAAATGCGTTGAGTTACTTGCAAGCCTTCTGGCTTGCCGTGCACTTCGCAATAAGTGGATTGTTGTCACACTTTGTCTTGACGCTGCCATGCGCCGTCATCCCTTTCGCGAGGATCGAGGTCGCAACGGAGGCCTGGGCCGCGACAGCTGCAAGTGGTGTCGTCAGCATCGTTACGGTTGAGCTAACCTTCGAGCACTTGTGGCCAGCAGCAAATGCCGGAGCAGACATCGCCATTGCCCCGGTCAACGCAGTACAAACTGCCAATAGGCGAATTGATTTCATTATGTGTACCTCCTCTACGAGCAGCCCCTCTGCCCACTCGAATAAGGCCACAGAATAAGTCTCCTCACCATCCACTCTCGTGCTTTTACGCCCGAGAGTTGCATCGACAGCACGATTAGGGTGAAGGCTGCATAACCGCCCGAGCATCGCATCCGGAATGAGTGGATTTGCCAGTTATTATGTGAGCAAGGCAATCTCATTCGATCTTATTAAATCGAAATCGATCTCAGCTCCGATACCCGGCGTTTCCGGACAGTGGGCCATTCCATTCTGATCAATCTCGATTTCATTGAGCACACCATATTTGTGCGCCCCGTGCGGCAGCAATACTTCAAAAAAAGTCGTGTTAATCAGTGAGCACGCGAAATGAAGTTGCGCCATATTATTCAGTGAATTACCACCGTGATGAACCTCGTAATTCATGTGAAAGGCTTCAGCCAAATGCGCAGTCTTGCTCATGGTCGTCAAACCACCTTTGACAGGAATGTCGCCGCGCAGGGCGTCTGTTGCGCGTTCCGTGATCCAAGACGCATAAGTCCCGATATCTCCCTGCGGGTACTCCGTCGCAAGAATGGGGATATCAAGCTTGTCCCGTAACTTGACGTAAGAGTAGATGTCTTCCTCATTGAGTGGGTCTTCGTACCAAAGAAATCCAAGCTCCTCCGCTGCACGACCAACCCGCAGCGCTTCCGCGTAGGAATAGCTCCATGTTGAATCCAGCATGATGTTGTAATCATCACCCACTGACGACCGGACCGCCTTGCAAACCTTGATATCTTGTGTCGGAACTTGCGGCGGATGAATCTTGTATGCCTTCCAGCCATCTTCCTTAAATTGCAGAGCCTCTGCCGCGTAGTCCTCTGCACTATCCAGAATCTGGCTTGAAGCATAAGCACCAATCTTGGAGCGCCCTGCTCCCAGGTACTTGTAAAGCGGCATACCGGCAGCCTTCGCCGCGATATCCCACAGCGCGGTATCGCAAGCGCCCACCGTCCTCAGACCCATGTTGCGCTGCCGGCCACGCATGGCCTTGTGGAGCGTTTCACGCGCGAGTGGATCCTGTCCCATCAGAACCGGTTTCAAAAATCGGATCAGCGCTCCGGCATCGGTCTCAGCCGGATTGGTCGCAGAACCAAGAAAGGCATGACCTTCAATGCCTTCGTCCGTCTTGATCGTCAGCAAGCCAAGATTGCTCGACCCGCCCTTGTTCTGGGAACCGGCGTGATAACGCGTTGGCGGAATGCCTTCCCATGCAAAAAGCTGCAGCTCGACACTATCGATTTTCATCGGAGAACACCGGCAGTTAAGGTTTCGTGGTACCGGTTAGCCTGACATGTGTTGGCGCAAACGCAAAAGAAGCCAATACAAAATCAGAAATTCGATCCTGTTGCCGGCTGAGAGCCCTTAACTCCAGTGCGAGAATGGCAAGTAAGTGAGATTGCTGTTGTAGTATTTGGGATCCCCGGTCACTTCCGTGCCAATCC
This sequence comes from Hyphomicrobiaceae bacterium, assembly GCA_965247245.1. Classification (GTDB taxonomy): domain Bacteria; phylum Pseudomonadota; class Alphaproteobacteria; order Rhizobiales; family Hyphomicrobiaceae; genus Tectiglobus. The sequence goes on from CBDFGV010000003.1 coordinate 2,837,273, forward strand.
AGTCCGGGACAGCAACATCCTGTGCCGCGTGCTCAAGCTCAATTTCAGCAAGGACTAGGCCGGCATTCGCACCTTCAAAGACGTCGACATCCCAAAGCAGTCCTTCAACCGGCACACTGTATCGAACCTTTTCGATAGCCGTCCCAACCCCGAGCGGCATCAGCGCCAGTGCATCATCCACTGGTACTGTGTATTCAAACTCCTCGCGAGACAAATCGGTGTTGCTGGATTTGATGGTCAATCGTGCCGTTGCGTCGTCAATGACCCGGACACGAATTGATGCCTTGTCCGTGGTTGCGAGATAGACCTGTCGCAAACCACTGGCGTTGCTGGCATTTTCCCGCCATGCATCCGACCGAACAAGGAATTTTCGCTCAATTTCTAAAGCCATAGATGCTCTGCCGGCCAAAGTTGTTGTGGATCTGCTCTTGTTACTCTGCCGAACATAAGACGCACGAGTTTATGACGAACGTTTTCGTGCCGATTGTGGATCCGCAAATAAACATGTGGCCATAGCAATCAGAGCACACCTGGAGACACGGTAGGCCCCAAGAGTCGGGCAAGAGAGCGCATAAAATCTGCTTGCATTACAGCAATTAGGTCAGCTATGCTGTCCTTTGTCGGATTGCGCCGAATGCACACCAGTTAGTCAGCATTCTGCATCTCTTGTACGAAATCGGGTGAACGAGCAAGTCCGACGTCTAGGCGCTCAGCCATGGAACGTGTGTCGCAAACGTCTCTGCCCAATGCGGGCGCAAAAGATTTCCCGCCAGAAGATGGGGCTACGACACAACCATAGCACTTTGGACTGAGGCGCACGCGCTGTTTGGGCACGGTTAGATCTAACCACCGAGTTTGCGCGAGGAAAGAGCACGAAGCCCTTTACGGTCAGTGTGTTCTTTGCTCTTAAGAACGAACTCCGCAGGATTTTTCGTGCGGGGAAGGCGAAATACGGACGATGACGAGGCGATCGACGATGAACAATGTGCGCGACAACCAGATCACGCGCCAGGTGGGTGCACCACCAGCACAACAAGGGCTTTACGATCCAGCTAATGAACACGATGCGTGTGGCGTTGGCTTCATTGCGGACCTGAGTGCCAAAAAATCGCACAAAATCATCGAAGACGGGCTTCAGATCCTCGTCAACTTGACCCATCGCGGCGCTGTTGGTGCAGATCCGCTGGCCGGCGACGGCGCAGGCATGCTGATCCAGATCCCGCATGATTTTTTCAAATCGGAGTGTGACTCGCTTGGTATCGATCTGCCGGCGCCTGGCGACTACGCAGCCGGCCATATCTTTATGCCACGTGACAAGCGTTTCCGACGCGAGTGCGAAGCTCAGTTCGAGCGCAGTTGCGAAGAGGAAGGTCTTGTCCTTCTTGGCTGGCGCGACGTCCCGACCGACAACAGCTGCCTGTCCGAGCCAACAATCGCGGTCGAACCATTCCACCGCCAGGTTTTCATCGGCAAGGGCGATGGGATCTCTGACGATGATCATTTCGAGCGTAAGCTTTATGTGCTGCGCAAGGTCGTCAACAACGCCATTCACGCCAAGTTCGCCGATCTCGGAATGAGCGATAGCGACAACGACTTCTATATCGTGTCGTTGTCCAGTCGCACGATCATTTACAAGGGCATGTTCCTATCTGATCAACTCGGCGCTTATTACACCGACTTGGTCGACGACCGACTGACATCCGCGCTGGCGCTCGTTCACCAGCGCTTTTCGACCAACACTTTTCCATCATGGAAACTGGCGCACCCCTACCGCATGGTCGCCCACAACGGCGAGATCAACACACTGCGTGGTAACGTCAACTGGATGGCAGCACGCCAGGCGTCAGTCAGCTCCGAACTGTTTGGCAGCGATCTCCAGAAACTTTGGCCGATCTCCTACGAAGGCCAGTCGGACACCGCCTGTTTCGACAACGCGTTGGAATTCCTGACTATGGGCGGCTATTCGCTGTCCCACGCGGCAATGATGCTGATCCCGGAAGCCTGGGCCGGCAACCCACTGATGGATGCCAATCGCCGCTCGTTCTACGAATACCACGCAGCACTGATGGAACCGTGGGACGGACCAGCCGCTGTGGCATTTACCGATGGTCGCCAGATCGGTGCAACACTCGACCGCAACGGTTTGCGCCCGGCCCGCTACTTCGTCACCAAGGATGGCATGGTCATCATGGCGTCCGAGGCCGGCGTGCTGCCGACACCGGAAGAAGAGATCGTTGAAAAGTGGCGCCTACAGCCAGGAAAGATGCTGCTGATTGATTTGGCGGAAGGCCGTATCATTTCCGACGATGAACTGAAGGCTGACTTGGCCGCCAAGCATCCTTATCAGTCTTGGTTGGATGCGACCCAGATCAATGTTGGCGACCTGCCGCAGGCACCATCGCAGGCACCGAAGACCAATGTCGCACTGCTCGATCGCCAGCAGGCATTTGGCTACACGCAGGAAAGCCTGAAGTTCCTGATGGCACCTATGGCCCATACCGGCCAGGAAGCCATTGGTTCAATGGGCACCGACACGCCGATCTCGGCCCTGTCAGACAAGGCCAAGTTGCTGCACACGTATTTCAAGCAGAACTTCGCGCAGGTGACCAACCCGCCGATCGACCCGATCCGCGAAGAGCTGGTGATGTCACTGGTGTCCTTTATCGGGCCGCGACCCAACATTCTCGACCTCGCTGGTTCATCAAAGCAGAAGCGTCTTGAGGTCTACCAGCCAATCCTGACCAACGACGAGCTTGAGCGCATTCGTCAAATTGCGGCCGTGCCCGACAACCAGTTCCGCACGCTGACGCTCGACATCACGTATCCGGCAGAAGCTGGTGCTGACTGGATGGAAAGTGCACTCGACACGGTCTGCAGTCAGGCTGAGACCGCCGTTGAGAAGGGCTACAATATCATCGTGCTGTCTGACCGATGGGTCGGCGCTGACAGGATTCCAATACCGTCACTGCTGGCGACTTCGGCTGTCCACCATCACCTTATCAGGCGCGGCCTGAGAACCTCTGTCGGTCTCGTTGTTGAAACCGGCGAAGCCCACGAAGTGCATCAATTCTGCACGCTCGCAGGCTATGGTGCCGAGGCAATCAACCCATATCTCGCGTTCGAGACGATCATCAACCTTCTTCCTGAACTAGATGAGGATCTCACCAAGAGTGAAGCCATCAAGCGCTACATCAAGGCGATCGACAAGGGCATGCTCAAGGTGATGTCCAAGATGGGCATCTCCACGTACCAATCCTATTGCGGCGCCCAGATCTTTGACGCCGTCGGCCTACATACAAAGTTCGTCGAAAAATACTTCACTGGAACGCACACCCAGATTGATGGTGTCGGCCTGGAGCAGATTTCGCAGGAAACGGCAGAGCGTCACCGGCAGGCCTTCGGTGATGTACCGGTTCTCGAGAACGCTTTGGAAGTTGGCGGCGAGTACGCCGTTCGCGTCCGCGGTGAAGCCCATAGCTGGACAGCCCCGGTCGTTGCCGATCTGCAGCACGCGGTGCGCGGCAATCTACCGGACAAGTACGAGTCCTATTCGCGCCAGGTCAACGAGCAGTCCGAACGCCTGATGACCATGCGCGGCCTGTTCCGGATCAAGAGCGCGGAAGAAATCCGTCGCCAGCCTGTCAACATCGACGAAGTTGAACCGGCTAAGGAAATCGTCAAGCGGTTCGCTACCGGCGCGATGTCTTTCGGCTCGATCTCTCGCGAAGCGCACACCACACTTGCGATTGCGATGAACCGCATCGGCGGCAAGTCCAACACTGGTGAAGGCGGCGAAGAACCAGATCGCTTCATACCTTTGGACAATGGCGACTCGATGCGCTCGGCCATCAAGCAGGTCGCATCTGGCCGGTTTGGCGTGACGACCGAATATCTCGCCAACTCCGATATGATGCAGATCAAGATGGCTCAGGGCGCCAAGCCTGGAGAAGGCGGTCAGCTGCCTGGCCACAAGGTTGATCTGACGATCGCTAAGGTCCGTCACTCGACACCGGGTGTCGGCTTGATCTCGCCACCACCCCACCATGACATCTACTCCATCGAGGACCTCGCGCAGCTTATCTATGACCTGAAGAACACCAATCCGGCCGGCGATGTATCGGTCAAACTGGTTTCCGAGGTCGGCGTCGGCACTGTTGCAGCCGGTGTCTCCAAGGCGCGTGCCGACCACGTCACGATTTCAGGCTTCGAGGGCGGTACAGGTGCTTCACCACTGACCTCGATCAAGCATGCCGGCTCCCCATGGGAGATCGGACTTGCCGAGACACACCAGACACTCGTCCTGAACAAACTGCGTGGCCGGATTTGTGTACAGGTCGACGGTGGCCTGCGCACTGGCCGCGATGTCGTCATCGGCGCGTTGCTTGGCGCTGATGAGTTCGGCTTCTCAACAGCACCGTTGATTGCAACCGGCTGTTTGATGATGCGCAAGTGCCATCTCAATACCTGCCCGGTCGGCATCGCGACTCAGGACGAACGGTTGCGCGCAAAGTTCGCCGGCCAACCTGAGCACGTGATCAACTTCTTCTTCTTCGTTGCTGAGGAAGTGCGCCATCTCATGGCGGCAATGGGCTTCAAGACCTTCGCTGAAATGATTGGTCAGTCTGATGCACTCGATAAGGATCGTGCTATCGATCATTGGAAAGCGAATGGGCTCGACTTCACCAAGCTTTTCTACAAGCCGAAGGCCGGCAAGGGCGTGGCGATCTACAATAGCCAACGTCAGGACCATGGTCTGGAAGACGTGCTCGATCGCAAACTGATCGAACTCGCCAAGCCGGCGCTGGACGAGAAGAAGCCAGTCAAAGAAGAGTTGGCGATTAACAACACCAACCGCACGACCGGTGCAATGCTGTCCGGTGAAATCGCGAAGCGCTACGGCCATACCGGACTGCCGGAGGATACCATCTGGCTAACCCTGACCGGTACGGCTGGCCAAAGCTTCGGCGCCTGGGTCGCCAACGGTGTAACGCTGGATCTGATCGGTGAAGGCAACGACTACGTCGGCAAAGGCCTGTCGGGTGGCAAGATCATCGTTAGGCCGGATGAGAAATCAGGCATCACGCCTGAGAAGAGCATTATCGTCGGCAACACGGTGCTTTACGGCGCCATCACCGGTGAGTGCTACTTCCGCGGTGTTGCCGGCGAGCGCTTTGCTGTGCGCAACTCCGGAGCCATCGCTGTTGTCGAAGGCACCGGCGACCATGGCTGCGAGTACATGACCGGCGGTATCGTCATTGTTCTCGGACCAACCGGACGGAACTTCGCGGCTGGCATGTCAGGTGGCATTGCCTACGTTCTTGATGAAGCCGGTGACTTCGAGCAACGCTGCAACATGTCAATGGTCGATCTCGAACCCGTCGAGGCGGAAGAAGAGATCATGCGCAAGCTATCAAACCAGGGCGGTGACTTGGAAAGCCACGGCCTCGTCGATGTGATGAGCGACATGACCTCCCACGATGCTGAACGCCTCCACCAGTTGATCGAGAAGCACGCGCGCTACACCAACTCTGCACGCGCGCAGGAGATCTTGAGCGACTGGGCCGGCTATCTTCCGAAGTTCCGCAAGGTCATGCCCGTCGAGTATCGCCGTGCACTCGCAGAAATGACGAAGCACCAGGAGGCAGACGCAACCGGCCTCGACGTGATCGAGATTGGCTTGCAGCACCTTAAAGACAAGCAGGCATAGATCATTGGGTTCGTTGTCATACATAAACCAAGCGATCGTCGTCCTCGGGCTTGCGCTAGGGCTATTGCTGGCTTATCGCGCATGGCTTATCCGTGCGGAGATGCAGGACTTGGAGAGCCTCCTCGCAAGGGGCGATCGCATGGTTCAGATAGCCGATGAGGGCTGGGCTGGCGGCTTCGGCAGCATCAATATGGTCTGTCGCAAGGACAAACAGAGCCATTTGCTCGTGTCCTGGCGCATGCCTTGTCACTCTGAACCTGGAGCCTGTGCCTATCCAGCGGAAGTCGACAAGTCCTGGCCGGGGTCGAAAACGACCAATGATCCAGAACAGGTTCAAAAGGCAGATGCGACCGCCGCAGTTTTGAAGTTCGAAGCTTCGGATGACGAAGTCACACTCGCCTCGGTCAAGTTATCGGACATGGCGATTGCGCGGCGCGAGCACGGCGAGATCCTGGTCAGCAAACAGTTGAGCGAACGCACGACCAAGGAATTCCTCGACCGCATGGTCAAATCAACCGGCAAGTTCACCCTCAACATCGGCAGACAGTCTGAATGGTTCTATCTGAACAGTCTTGCCGACACACCAACACGGTTCAAACAGGTCTGCAGCCGCAGCTAGCGCGGCCATGATCTCAAAACGAAACGACACGGAAACGCACGCATCAGGATTGACACTATGGGCAAGGTAACAGGCTTCCTGGAAATCGAACGCGAAGACCGCATTTATCGGCCGGTTGAAGAACGCCTGAAACATTGGGGCGAGTTCGTTGTGCCTCTCGGCGATGAAGGCACGAAAACGCAGGCCGCGCGCTGCATGGACTGTGGCATTCCCTATTGCCACAACGGTTGCCCGGTGAACAACCAGATCCCGGACTGGAACGATCTCGTCTACAACGGCGACTGGGAACGCGCCGCACGGAACCTTCATTCCACGAATAACTTCCCGGAAATCACTGGCCGCATCTGCCCGGCACCGTGCGAAGCTTCATGTACGCTGAACCTTGAAGACGAGCCGGTCACCATCAAAACGATCGAATGCGCAATCGCAGACCGCGCGTTCGACGAAGGCTGGATTGCACCGCAGCCTCCTGAGACCAAGACAGGCAAGAAGGTTGCAGTTATCGGCTCCGGTCCTGCTGGCATGGCAGCAGCGCAACAGCTCGCGCGCGCTGGTCACGACGTTCATGTCTTTGAGAAGAACGCTTGTCCCGGTGGCCTGATGCGCTATGGCATTCCGGACTTCAAAATGGAAAAGCACGTCATCGAACGTCGTGCGGCCCAGATGGAAGCCGAAGGCGTGACGTTCCACTGCAATATTCATGTTGGCGTTGATCGTCCAATCGCTGATATTGAAAAAGACCACGACGCCGTGTTGCTGGCCTGCGGATCAGAAAAGCCGCGCGACCTACCGGTCCCTGGCCGCGAGTTGGCCGGCGTTCACTTCGCGATGGATTTTCTCCCGCAACAGAACCGCCGCGTCTCCGGTGAGCCGATCAGCACGCAAGGCACAGATGAGGTCGCCAAAGATCGCAATGTTGTCGTCATTGGCGGTGGTGACACCGGCTCCGACTGCATCGGCACATCATTCCGCCACGGTGCCAAGTCAGTCACGCAAATCGAGATTATGCCGGCGCCACCCGAGCACGAAGACAAAGAAATGACTTGGCCGCATTGGCCGATGAAAATGCGGACCTCCTCATCTCAGGCCGAGGGTGCCAACCGTGATTTCGCGGTTATGACGAAGCGCTTTGAAGGTGACGGCAATGGCCGCGTCGCCAAGCTTGTCTGCTGCCGCGTTGATTCCAAGATGCAGGAAGTCGAAGGTTCCGAGTTCGAGATCGATGCGGATCTTGTTCTTCTGGCCATGGGCTTCACCAATCCGGTTCACGAAGGCATGGTTGAAGATCTTGGGCTGGAACTGGATGGCCGTGGCAATGTTAAGGCTGACGACCAGGCTTATGAGACGTCGAAGCGGCGGATCTTCACCGCAGGTGATATGCGCCGTGGCCAGTCACTTGTCGTCTGGGCTATTCGCGAGGGACGACAGGCGGCACACGCAATCGACAAAGCCCTGATGGGTAAGACCGACCTACCCCGTTAGAAGTTACGCTAGACACCAGAATAAAAAGAAGGCCGAGCACGCTGCCGTGCTCGGCCTTTCTCATTCTTTCAGTCGCGCAGACGCTGAGCTGCGCTCCCTTGACTCGCCGCTTCCAACTTGTCCTGGGTCTTGGTGTCAAAGTCACTGGCGTCATGACGCTCATGCAGCTGGCTCGCAGGATCACCGGCAACACGGTTGACCATCCGGCCACGCTTTACGGCTGGTCGCTGTGCGATGTCATTCGTCCAACGGTTCACGTGCTCGTACTCCTGAACCTGGAGGAACTCCGCCGAATTATACAACAGGCCCTTTGCCAAAGCGCCATACCATGGCCAGATCGCCATATCAGCAATCGTGTAGTCCTTACCTGCCATGTACTCATTATTGGCAAGGTGCTTATCCAAGACATCCAGCTGCCGCTTTGTCTCCATAGCGAAGCGGTCAATAGCGTATTCGATCTTGAACGGCGCATAGGCATAGAAATGACCGAAACCGCCACCCAGATAGGGCGCGCTGCCCATCTGCCAGAACAACCAGTTAAATGTCTCAGTTCGCGCATTGATTTCCGTCGGCAGGAACTCGCCAAACTTTTCCGCCAGATAAAGAAGAATTGATGCAGACTCAAACACCCTTCGCGGCTCATCTCCGCTGTGATCCATCAGGGCGGGGATCTTGGAATTTGGATTGGCGCCAACAAAACCACTGCTGAACTGATCACCTTCGCCGATACGGATCAGCCACGCGTCGTATTCAGCGCCGCTATGCCCGAGAGCCAGAAGCTCTTCCAACATAACCGTGACTTTCACGCCATTTGGCGTTGCAAGGGAATAAAGTTGCAAAGGATGCTTGCCAACGGGCAAATCCTTTTCGTGGGTAGAACCGGAAATAGGACGGTTGATATTGGCAAACTTGCCGCCGCTCTCCTTGTCCCATTGCCATACGGTTGGTGGCGTATATTCAGGCATTCCGGTCATGTTCTTATCCAATTGCTGATTGAGGCGCTCTTCCGACAGTAACACAAGTACTCAACCCCAAGACTTGTGCAAAGCGGACGCCGAGGCAGGAGGGACGGGGTCTTGCTGTGTATCTAGTCGCAGTTCCGGAATTCGCAACCCATCGCCAAACACGAATGAGATGAAACGACACCAGTCCAGCGCTGCCGCGTTTGCCAAGCCTTCTCATCCCTGATTGCCCGCAACGTGTTTCACCGGCTATTGTCGCGCGAAAGCTTCGAGGAGGAAAGCCGATGTCCGATCTGCCGCAAAGTGTGGAAATTCACGAAGAGGGCCCACGCGAAGGCTTCCAGATTGAGCCCGGCCCGATCGCAACCGCAGACAAGATCAAATTGATCGAAGCCTTGGCGGACACCGGTCTGAAACACATTCAGGTATGCTCATTCGTTAATCCGCGCCTGGTACCGGGATGGGCTGATGCAGAGCAGGTCGTAACCGGCTTCACAGCGAAGCCAGATGTTGAATACACCGCGCTTTGGTTCAATGCCAAAGGCCTCGAACGCGCCATGGCATTCGCTGACAAGCTCACCAATTCCGGCTCGATATCGCTCTCGGCATCTGATGCATTCAGCCAGAAGAACTTGAACCGAACCCACGAAGACAACGTCGAGGCAATGCGCAAGCAGACCGCACTGCATTTGGAAAAAGGTCTTTCGGTTAGAAGAATTGGTGTTATGGCCGCCTTTGGCTGCAACTATCAGGGCGATGTCGACCCCGCCGACGTGGTCAAAACCATCGAGGATGGCCTCAAGGTCGCCGATGAATATCAGACGTCGATCACGCTTCTCTCGCTGGCTGACACCATGGGTTGGGCGACGCCTGCCCGGATCGATCGCGTTGTCGGAGAGGTCCGCAACCGCTGGCCCGACAAGACAATCTCACTGCATCTCCACAACACGCGCGGCCTTGCAGTTGCCAACGCCCACGCCGGACTGAAGCTCGGCGTCACACGCTTCGACTCGACGGTCGGCGGCCTGGGTGGCTGTCCCTTTGCCGGACAGAAAGGTGCAGCCGGTAACATCTGCACGGAGGAACTCGTCCTACTCTGCGAGGAAATGGGCATTTCAACCGGTGTCGACCTCGACCAGCTTATTGAGGTCGGCCGAATGGCTGAGGACATTGTCGGGCACATTCTGCCAAGCGAACTCATACATGCTGGCAGCCTCAACGCTTTTCGTAGGAAGGCAGCCTGATGTCGGCAACTCCTCTCGCTGGAATTCGCGTTCTTGAATTCAGCCACGCCGTCATGGGTCCGACGGCCGGTCTGATCATGGCTGAGATGGGCGCCGACGTGATCAAGATCGAACCAGCGCCAGGTGGTGACCCGACACGGCGGCTTGGTGGCTTTGCGGCTGGTTTCTTTGCTGCCCTCAACCGCAACAAGAAGAGTATTGCCATTGACCTGAAGCAGCCGGAGGGACAGGCAGCACTTCACAAGATCGCGGCTGGCGCTGACATCGTGCTGGAGAATTACGCTCCGGGCACAATGGACCGCCTCAATTGCGGTTACGACCATCTCTCCGAGATCAATCCGCGACTCATTTATCTGGCCCTCAAGGGATATCTCAAGGGTCCTTATGAACACCGACCCGCCCTAGACGAAGTTGTTCAGTTTCAAAGTGGCCTGGCCTACATGACAGGTCCGCCGGGACAACCACTGCGGGCCGGCGCTTCGATCATCGATATTCTTGGTGCATCGTTTGGCGTGAATGCCGCCCAGGCCGCCTTGCATGAGCGGGCGGCAACCGGCAAAGGGCAGCGCGTCAGTAGTGCGCTCTTTGAGAGCGCTGCCTTCTTGATGTCGATCCCGATGGCCGGCATCGCGGCGACCGGCAAGGAACCACCACCAATGCCCGCCCGCCATGGCGCCTGGGCGATATATGATGTCTTTAAGACCGCCGAAGATGGCGAACTGTTTATTGGCGTTACCAGTGATCAACAGTGGGAGCGCTTCTCCGAAGAGTTTGGTCTGCGTGAGCTAGCCTCTGACCCGCGCCTCACCAGCAATGTCACGCGCCTGGCTGAGCGATCCTGGTTGCTCCCCGCCGTCCAGGACGAGCTCATCAAGTACCCGCAGAAAGAGGTCGAACAGCGCTGTGAACGTGCCAACGTCTCATGGTCTCCTGTCAGCAAACCGGTCGACCTCTTCACCGACGAGCATTTGCTCGAAACAGGTGGTCTACTCGATGTCTTCGTCTCACGTTTCGGCGACGAAGAAGGACGTTTCGCGGGGCTACCGGCACTGCCGTTTGAGTTCGGCGCCAATCGCGATCGCCCCACCTTGCGCAATCAGCCACCAAAGATCGGCGAGCACAGCGAAGAGGTGCTCTCCGACGCGGGTCTGTCAGCAACCGAGATCGCGAACTTGAACGACCGAAAGATCGTCATCTCTGCCTAAAGTCACACCTGACATCTGCAGTGCCAAACCAGTCCAAGAGGGAAGTCGTCTATGTCGAAACCCACAATCCTGTTCCGCAACGCCCGCGTATTGGATGGCAGTGGACCGGAGGCGATAACCGATCAGGACGTCCTCGTCGAAGACGGCGTCATCACGGAGGTGACGGGTAGCCGATTGTCGACATCGGGCGCGAGCGTGATTGACCTTGCCGGCAAAACCCTGATGCCTGGTCTGATCGACTGCCACGTTCACGTCATCGCGACGATTGCCAACATCGCCATGAACGCCCAGTTACCGAACACGCTGGTTTCGCTCAGGGCATCAAAGATCATGCACGCCATGTTGATGCGCGGCTTCACCACCGTGCGTGACATTGGCGGTGCCGACATTGGTCTGAAGATGGCGGTTGAAGAGGGTACGATCGTCGGCCCCCGCCTCGTCATTTGCGGCAAGGCGCTCTCTCAAACTTGCGGACATTGCGATTTCCGTGGTCCCTATCACAATCGCAACGTGGACTATTACGCAGACCGTGTCGGCACGCTGGGCCGTGTCGTCGACGGTGTCGACGCCGTTCGCCGTGCCTGCCGAGAGGAAATCAAGGCCGGCGCCGAATATATCAAGGTCATGGCCAACGGTGGCATCGCCTCGCCAACCGATCCAATCTACTTCTTCGGCTTTTCACGCGATGAATTGAAAGCCGCTGTCGAAGAGGCCCAGGGCGCCAAGACTTACGTCGCAGCCCACCTTTACACCGACGACGCCATTCGACGAGCCGTTGAATGCGGCGTGATCTCGGTCGAACACGGCAATCTCATCCAGCCTGACACAGCTCGTTTCGTGAAGGAGCAGGGCGCCTATGTCGTGCCGACCAACATCACGTTCGACATCCTCGCCAAGGAGGGCGCAGCAATGGGCGTGCCACCTGAGTCGGTGGCGAAGATTGAAGATGTCCGTAGTGCAGGACTGACAGCTCTTGAAACCCTGGCCGATGCCGATGTGATGATGGCCTACGGCACGGATCTTTTGGGTGACATGCACAAGTACCAGTCCGACGAGTTCCCACTGCGCGCGCGTTACCTACCCGTCATGGAGGTCATCCGCTCGGCCACCATCAACGCCGCCAAGGTTGTCGGCATGGAAGGCAAGCTCGGTATCGTTGCCAAAGACGCGCTGGCCGATCTGATCGTCGTCGACGGTGATCCACTGACCGACATTTCCGTGCTGACCAACCAAGGCGCGCACCTGCCTGCCATCATGAAAGACGGTCAGTTTGTGAAGAACCTGCTGGCGTAGAGAGGCTATCGGGCACAAGGACGCCTTACAGCTTCTGATGCAATTCGCTGATACATGCTTCGGTCGCGAAGCACTTTCTGACTGCCTTCTTCAATGGCAATGAGACCCGGCCATTGATCTTGACGTCCATAAATCCACGCCGGCGCAGAAAGACTTGCACGCGCAGAATATTTTGACGCCCGCCAATTCTGAGACTTCTGACAATGTCTTCTGCTGCTGGCTCGTCTTTCCCAAGGTCGCGCAATATTAAGGCACGCTTGAGAAGCAGCGCTGCTCTGTCCGGCCCCGAAAACGAGTAAACCAACTTAGTACGGTCTGTGTTGAGCAGTGTGTTCAGATCCCCCAATGCTGCATGCTTGTGGCCGGCAAAGAACAGCGCCGTCGCCCGCCCAGTCATTGCAATTTGATGATGGGGTTTGGCCTGCAAGATGACATCAAAGTCCTCCACCGCCTGCTCGAACTGACCTGTACTGTTCAGCACCTTGCCGCGCAAGAAACGCGCGCGCAGTTGATTGCCGTCTGCCTTGATCGCATCATCAAGGTCTGCCATGGCTGCGGCATATTGCTTAGAAAACAGTTGGATCTGAGCGCGTTCGACAAGAGCATAGGCATGCCCCGGTTCGCCCTCAATCACCTTTGTGAATAGCTCTTTAGCTTCACCGTACCGACCATCAGTCATTGCCTCGGAGGCCTTAAGGACTGTAAATCTTAGGTCACCTCCGGTAATTCTTTGCGCCTCAGCAAAATGATAGCGAATGGTCTCAGCCTGATCCCGCTTGCCAAAAGCCGATCTCTCGGTCATCGCGAAACGAACGGCCATGACGTGGTAGTCGAGTGAGTCTCGTAGTGCCTCTCTCTCTGATTGGAGGAGCGCACGTATCTCCTGCTTTCGATTGAGCAGCTCGTAAACTACAATTCGAACGAGTGCGGATTGAGCTTTGCTAAGTGGCTCATCCTGTGCGGCCTCGACGGCTGCATAGCATGTTCTAATCCGATCCTTAATGGTTGGTCCACGCCGGACGCACTCTGGATAAGAAGCACGTGTAATGAAGCCGTGACGCCCTACAGCATCGAGAACTTCCCGATACACAGGGTTCTCCAGCTTGGTTGACTGTGCCGTTTGCAGGCCCGTCAACACAAATATGATAGTCAGAACAAGACGAGCACAGGTTGCACAAGCCGTAGTCGGCATAACAGTCATCCTCATCAGCATTGAACGTCATGCATGCAGGCCGTCACCGCATCCGTGAACGCGAGATACAGCTCTGACTGATCCTTGGGCTGCTGGAAGTACCCCTTGGTGGTCAACCGCGACATGAGATGATTGAGGAAATTGGCGTTATATTGCGAAGCAAGCGAGATCGCCTGCGTTGCTGAACCTATGGCATCTTCTGTTTGACCGAGCTGGCGTTGGCTCTCAGCTAGCTCCCAATACAGATTAGGAGAATCGAAGTCCTTACGGTGCAGCGAGATCGCTTTGAGCTGTTGTTTGATGGCCTCTTTCGGCTTGCCGACAAAACTCAACAGATGCCCAAGCTGCCGATACCCTTCTGACATCTCTGGATCAAGCTTTATCGCTTCACGCGCGTCGCGTATCGCATCATCGAAGCGCGGTTTGACGTCCGCACCAAACGGCATGCCTTTCAGCGTTTGTGCGCGCGCCGCATAGGCGACAGCCGACTTCTCGTCCGCAACAAGCTTATCCAGCCAAGCCTCCGCTTCCTTGAAGCGACCGAGCTGCCCAAGCGCGTGACCATGATCAACCACCGCAACGACATGCAAATCGACCTTGCGCTGGAATAGTTCATGCTTTGCGATTTTCCCAAACTGCCCTTTGTTGCTCGCGATGTAACCGGTATCGGTAAGCACCTTGTCCCATTGCCTCAATGCTTCCGAAAGACGTGACCGCCGATGTCTCGCCCAGGCAAAGTTAGGATTAAGCTCAACCGCCCTATCAAAGTATTTCATCGCTTGTTTGAAGTCGCCCTGTGTCTGCGCGAGATAGGCAAGACCGTAATGCGTTCGTGCACGCTGCGGCTTCGACAGCAATGCGTCATGGAGAAACTTCGCAGCGTCGAGATATGTGCCACCAAGGGCGAGCACCACGTAAGGCAGCACATCGCGAACCTCCATGTGCTTGGGGTTCAGCTTCAAAACCTGCTGAAAGTCTCGATAAGCCTTTTCCATATCCCGCAGACTGTAGAGACCATATCCGCGCAGATAATAGAGTTCCGACCGCCTGTCCGAATCCGGCGCGGCGTCATTGAGGGCCTTATCGCAGGCTTGGAAGAACAACTGCCAGTCGTGCTGTTCCATCAAGTTCTCTTTGGTGCATGCCAGGTTTGGCTGCACCTCTGCCCGCACAGTGGCTGGCAAGAGTATGAGACCAGTCGCAGTGAGAAGGATTAATTTTCGACAAACCTGCCGCAAACACATAGCACGTCCCCTGCCCATTTCATTGTGCAAGACGAGTGAACCAAAAGAGCTTAATTAGAGGGGCTATCGTGCGCTTCTACACGTAAAGATTGGCTAAAAGAACTTAGTTAACTGAGTAAACCCCAGCTTTGGAAGCACCTGACGCTATCGTCGGGCTGGATCAACCCGTGCCGAGCATGACCGTCGGAAGCCAGAGGGCCAGCGAGGGAAAGGCGATCAGCAGCGCCAGCACGACAAAGTGCAGCGCAATGAACGGGACCACGCCGCGGTACATATCACGCAGCGTAATCTCCGGCGGGGCGATGGCGCGAAAATAGAAGATGGCGCCAGCCATCGGCGGCGTCAGCATGCTGGTCTGCATCATGATCAGCAATGCGATCGAGAACCACAACGGATCAAAACCATAAGACTTGATGATCGGCATCGCGAGCGGCACCAGGATCAACATGATCGAGATAAGATCCAGGACGAAGCCGGCAATGAACGTCACTAGCAAAATGACTGAGAGAGTGCCCCAGGCGCCCAGCTGCGATTGAGCCAGCAGAGACTGCAGAGCCGTTAAACCACCGGCGGCTGCGAACACGCCGGCGAACATCAATCCCCCAACCACAATTGTCAGAACCATGGCCGTAATCGATAGCGTGGTGATCACGGCTTCCTTGATGACCGGATAGGACAAGCGGCCATAGCCATAGGCCATCAACACGCTGCCGATTGCCCCAATGGCAGCTGCTTCTGTCGGCACTGCAATCGCATAAATAATACTACCAAGGACGGCGATGATGAGTGCAACCGGCGGCAACAGAACAATCGCGGTATGCAGCAGGCGCTCCGACAATGGGCGATCGTCAATGACGGGCTCAACATCGCTTTGAACTGCACCAGGGCGAAGTGCGCAGTAAGCCATAATGTAAAAAATGTAGAGCCCGGCCAGAATCAAACCGGGGAACAACATCGCGGCAAACAGTTCGCCAATGCCGAGATCAGCAATCGTCGCGAGAATAACGACCAGGACGGACGGTGGTATGATCGAGCCGAGCGATCCGCCGGCACAAATCGTACCCGATATCAGCCCCTTGTCGTATCCATGCTTGAGCATCGCCGGCACTGCCAGCATACCGACAACAGTTTCCGTTGCGCCGACCACACCACTCGACATGGCAAACAAGATGCAGAGAACAATGGCACCAACGGCAACGCCACCCGGCAGGCGATGTGTCCAAGAGTGAATTGTCTCGAACAGACCCTCCGCAATGCCGGACCGCTCCAACATCGCTCCCATGAAGACGAAGAGTGGCAGCGCGGCAAGGATATGTGAGCCTGAGACTTCCTCGACCCGATGCGCAAACATAACGACGGCAGCGTCGCCGAATTGAATGAGGCCGAAAACGAATGCGACGGACATCAGGGAGAACGCCACCGGTACGCCGATGAATATCAGCATCAGCAGAACCGGGAACATCCAAGCGGCAAGTTCAACGTTCATTGTGCCGCCTGACGCTCTCGACCAAATGCGAACCGCAGACTGCGAATAGCTTCCGCGAGTATTTGCAAAGTAAACAAGCCAAAGCCGGTCGCCACGATAGCGCGAACCGGCCAGATCACAGGGTTCCACGCCGACTCACCGGAGGTCTCACCGATCCGGAAGGCCTCGATCGCCACGCCCCCTAGTCTCCAGGTCATCCACATCGTCACGGGAAGCAAGAAGAAAGCATAAATGGCGCCATCAATGGCTGCCTGCCCGCGCGGCGGCAGACTGGCGTAGATGAAGTCAACGCGGACGTGCTGGCGAGTTTTCGTGACGTAGGCAATGCCGAGGATGAAGTGAGAGCCCGTGATCATGTAGGCCAGCTCCCACGACCAAAACGTGGGCCATCCGAGAACGAAGCGGGCAAACACTTCGTAGCCCATGATCAAGAACAGCGGTACAACTAGCCAGGCACCAAACGATGAAACCCGATCCGTCAGTGCATCAATCCAGGCTACCAGCTTGTCCACGTTCCCCCCGATAGTCGATGCCCTAGGGCGTGAGCACAAGCGGCAGACTTGAAGGCCCGCGCAAGGTAAAGCCATCCGACCACTGGGGGGCATCCGCCAGAGTCATTTTAGGATACCGTTTGTGCAGCGCCGGTAAAGCTATACCCGCCTCCATGCGCGCCAACGGTGCACCGAGACAGAAATGCGCGCCATAGCCAAACGTAACATGGCGGTTCGGGCTGCGTGCGATGTTGAGCCTGTCTGGATCATCGAAAACAGTCGGATCACGATTGGCCGATCCAAGCATGGCATAAACCCGTTGCCCGGCTTCGAATGTTACATCACCAAACGTGTAGTCCGTGGCAGCCAACCTGGCCATCGATGGCGTCGGCCCGTCGAACCTCAAAAACTCTTCAATAGCGATCGCAATCGGTTCAGCACCTTCAAGCGCTATAAATTGATCGCGTTGCTCCGGATCTTCCAACATGTGCAGCGTGGACATCGAAATCAGATTAGTCGTCGTCTCATGACCAGCAAACAGGAACAAGATCGACGTTGCAACTAGCTCATCATCGCTCAGGCGACCATCTTCATCATCATGCGCCCGCACCAGCATGCCGAGCACATTATCTTTGGGGTTACGCCGCTGCTCATCGATCAATTCCTGCAACATCGCCGCCATCGCTTCCACGCCGGCCCGGGCACGATCATACTTGTCAGGTGTGTTTTTGGATGCCGCGATGAACAGGCTGATCTCATCAGACCAGAACTTGACGTTAGCCAATTGATCGCGCGGAATGCCAAGCATATCCATGATCACATAAGCAGGCAGCGGACCGGAAAACTGCTTGACCAGATCCACTTCCTTTTGGTCTTCAAGACCGTCCATCAGGTGCGCAACAATACCTACGACGCTAGGGCGGATCTTCTGCAGCGTGTCATTGATGAACACACGCGATGCAAGGCGCCGGATACGGGCATGATCGGGCGGATCTTTGAACACCAGCCAATTGCCAAGGTACCGGAATAGGATTTCGATCTTTGATTGGGTCTCTTCTGATTGCGCCCGATAAAAAGGTGTCACGGTGTCTGACAGCAACTGCTGATCGAGCATAACCGCCCGAACATCCTCGTAGCGCGTCACCACCCAGGCACGCACCGCGGGACTCCAGTGCACGGGATTGTTGTCGCGAAAGTAAGCGAAAGTTGGATAGGGATTAGCAACGAACGCGGGCGTCGTCGGATCCAGAAACTCTGTGTTGAGTGGCGATGACATTGTCTCGGTTTACTCCGCCGCTTCTGCCTGCGGCAGCTCCCAGTCGGGGGTTGTCCGCCGCGAGTAATCTGTGAACCATTCGGGGTCCGTTCGATACTCGACACGCCCATCTGAGAAGATCCGCGCAACAGCTCTGCGCGAAGACAGGCAGAACATATGCACCGACATCGGCATACCGCCGGTGTGACAGTAACCGACTTCGATGTGGCAATCGACGACGGTCGATGACCCCATAAAGCCCATCGCACCGATGCCAGTTCTATTACCCAGATCGCGCAACTCTTCTTCAAGCGCTGCAATCTTGGGATCAGGGTTTTTGGAACCAACAGTCCTGAGACAGGCCGCCTGCTTACCAAGAACCATGCAGGCATCCTTGGATCCACCGAGACCAACTCCAACAATGGCAGGCTGACACGCCAAGCCACGCTTGCCGAAAGCCACGATTGTGTCGAGATAGAACCGCTTGATTCCTTCGATGCCATCACCGGGGAACAGCATGCGGTAATCGGATCCAAACAGCCCGCCCTTGTGCACGGTCGTCAGGTCGACCCAATCCGCTTCGGGATGAAAGCTGTATTCAATCTCCGGCGCATTGATCCCGACGTTGTTATCGTGGTCGGTCCGCCACAGCGGATGCACACGGTTCGGTCGAAGCGGAACCTCTCGAGTTGCATTGGCCGTTGCCGTACGCAGCGCGGTTTCCAGGTTCACCGGTCCGCCTTCAATCTGCGCTTCGTTGCCAATCTTGACATACCAACGCGGGACGCCTGTATCGCCACACATGGCACGGCGATCTTCCTTGGCAGCTTTATAGTTATCGAGCATTGCACGGATAACGAATGCGGAAAGTTCACCGCTCTCCGTATCCGCCAGTTTCTCAAGCCCCGTCAGGTAGTCGTCTGGAATTTCGATCGCCGCTTTGGCCATAAGTTCTTCGGCCGTCGACTGTAGAACGGTTAAGGGAATTGGCATGATTTTGCACCTTTGCCGATAGGATGTGTCGTGCAACTATTCAGACTTGAGGTTATCTTCGGGCCTCTCAATGCCGAGCGCAAGCGGATCGGACGAAATATCATGGGCCTGCGATGGGCATACGCCAACTGAAAAGCAAAATGGCGCCAGGCCCAGGTGTGGAAATTACGTAGCAATGCCATGATGGTCCGCCAGTGGATCACGGCAAACCAGGAATTGATCGCGAAGTGAGTAGCGAACTACAAGCAGACGCAGTCACTGCGATCCATCTCGATGCCGTCGGCGGCATCGCAGGTGACATGTTTGCAGCTAGCCTTTGCGATGGCCTGCCATGCCTCATCCCGGCCATGAACCAGGCCATCGAGGCGGTTCGGCCGGCGGGCGTCGGGACAAAGCTTGAGGAATTCACCGACGGCACTCTCATCGGTAAGAAGTTTATCGTCTCGCAGTCTTCAGAGTCTGCCGGCGATCACGACCATCATCATGCCCACAACCATAATGGACACGACCACACACATCACCACCATCACCGGCATTGGCGCGACATTCGCACCATGCTCGAACAATCTGGATTGCCGCCTGAAACACGTGACAACGCCATCGGTATCTTTTCCCATTTGGCGAAAGCGGAAGCAGCCGTTCACGGCATTGACGTAGACAACGTGGCGTTCCATGAGGTCGGCGCCTGGGACTCGATCGTCGATATTGTTGCGGCCGCCTCCATTATTTCACAGTTGTCATCGTGTCGTTGGTCGATGGGGCCGCTGCCGATCGGACGTGGCATGGTGAAGAGTGCCCACGGCATGCTTCCCGTACCAGCGCCAGCAACCGTCAAATTGCTCAAGGGGTTCACGACATTCGACGACGGAGAAAGCGGGGAGCGGATTACACCGACTGGTGCCGCGATCCTCTCATTTCTAAAGCCTTCCCAAGCGGTACGTGCAGAACACCAAAGCCTTTCTGGCGCAGGAACAGGCCACGGCAATCGGCGGCTGGAACGCCGCAGCAATGTCCTGCGCTGTCTGGTTTTCGAGAAGCCGCAACCCAGACCAAACTCAGACACAGTTGAAGTCCTGCGCTGTGAGATTGATGATCAGAGCGGCGAGGATTTGGCTATTGCGTTGGATCACCTGCGAACCCAGGACGGTGTTCTCGACGTATGCCAATGGCCGGTGATCGGCAAAAAGGGACGGTTAGCTACAGCCTTGCAGCTCATCGTCTCTGACGGTCAAGGTGATGATGTCACGGCATCCGTCCTCGATCAAACCACAACGCTCGGCGTGCGCCGCATGCCGGTGACCCGGAATATTCTCAGACGTGAGCAGCACGACATTGACGGTATCGGCGTCAAAGTCTCACAGCGCCCGTCCGGGCCAACGGCAAAGGCAGAGGCTGACCATGTGGCTGATGGTCAATCGCTGGCAGAGAGAAGGCATATTCGTCATCAAGCAGAAGCGGCAGCCCTCAATCGAGCAACAAAGAATGACACGTGAGCAGCCGGACATAATCCGCCGCACGGCAACCTTGCGGGCAGTCATTCTTGACATGCTACCGGTGACCGTTGCTGTTTCCGGTGGCGTCGACTCCATGACACTGTCGAGCTTTGCCCATCGCACAAGCTCGGCTGGTCAAGTCAGCATGATCCACGCTGTCTCACCCGCCGTGCCGCCGCAGGCAACCGACCGGGTTCGTAAGACTGCAAACGATCAGGGCTGGCAGATCGAGATCATCGACGCTGGTGAGTTTTCCGATCCACGCTACCGTGCCAATCCGGTCAATCGCTGCTTTTTCTGCAAATCCAATCTCTATGCCGCGCTCGCGGAGAGAACGACCGGCACAATCCTGTCCGGCACCAACCACGATGATCTCGGCGACTATCGACCGGGCCTGGAGGCCGCCCGGGATCATCATGTCCGCCATCCCTACGTCGAAGCAGAAATGACAAAGGCCGATGTTCGCCGTCTGGCGGCGGAACTTGGCCTCTCAGATATCGCGGAACTACCCGCCTCCCCCTGTCTTTCCAGTCGGATCGAAACCGGGATGGAAATTAATCCGGATGAACTACGACTGGTCAATCAGGTCGAGCAATATCTGCAAGCACAACTGTCTCCACACACCGTCCGCTGTCGGGTTCGCAAAGCCGGCTTCGTCATTGAACTCGATCGTGCAACACGTTCGAGATTAACGACGGATCACCGCACGACGCTGCTTTCACAGCTGAAGCAGGAATTTCCCGAGCTCGACGTACAGCCACTGACATTTGCCGGTTATGAGCAGGGAAGCGCATTCGTTGGCGCACGCCCAGCAGTCAACAAGTAGATCATGGACCAACATGAGTGATCGCGAATTCGTCCTCGATTATGACCGCAATCAGCGCCTGGGTTTCGGCGAAGCCATCTTCTGCGCGCAGAAAACGCCGGACCAGATCGTAGCCATCCTCAACGACGGAGACAAACGAAGCGCATCGATGCTCTTGACGCGGATTGAACCAGCCAAGTTCGATGCGCTCCCGGAGGACACTAGAATTTCGTTGGACTACGACGCGAGATCACAGACGGCTTATATGAATGCACCTGAGAAAAAAGCCGAACTCTCTGCACCAGTCGCCATTGTTACTGCCGGAACATCCGACGCAGTCCCGGCTTATGAAGCCCAACGAACATTAGAGTTCAATCAGGTCACAAGTGCGATGTACTTTGATGTCGGCGTTGCCGGCCTTTGGCGGTTGCTTGATCGGATCGATAACATTCGCCAGCACCAAGTCTTGATCGCTGTCGCCGGTATGGATGCCGCGCTGCCGAGCGTACTTGGCGGACTGTTTGCGGGTCCCATCTTCGCCGTCCCCACATCCACGGGATATGGCGCGGCACGCGGCGGCGAGACCGCCCTTGCTGCCTGCCTAACATCGTGTGCGCCAGGCGTCACGGTGTGCAACATCGACAATGGCTACGGCGCCGCCTGTGCCGCGCTGCGAGTCATACAGCAGCTCAATCACAAGTGAGACAACCGGCGAGGCTGACTAGTTCTTTGCTGGCCGGGACAACGTCTCTAAGAACGCAACCAAATCCGAGATCTGACCTTTGGATAGGTTGAGCGGCTCAAGAATGCGCTCACCATCACTGTGCAGGCGCTCCAGATCGATGTTCGAATAGTGCTTCACAACATCCTCCAGCGTCGCCAGGGATCCGTCGTGCATATAGGGAGCCGTCTTGAGAAGGTTCCGCAGTGATGGAACCTTGAACTCTCCGAACGTATTGTGCGTCTGTTTCACCTGGCGCGTCGCCCAGGCTGTGGCGCGCGTCAGGTCATCGTTGTAGCGACCCAGCAGATTGAGCGGCGACGTGCGCACTTTGTTGATGCCGCCAAAGCGGCCCTCATCAACCTTGCCAGGCCCGATAAAGTAGCGCATGCCAGCATTGGCAAACTCACCGTTGGTGAACAGCGGACCGGTATGGCAGAAATGGCATTTGCCTTTGCCAACAAAGATGTCGAGTCCACGTTGAGCTGATTTTGGGTACCGCGCCGCAGCTTTCTTGTCACCACGCGCCAAGGCGTTGCGAAACGCATCAAACTCGGTTTGACCGCTGACCAGCGTTTCCTGAAACGCCGCCATCGCTTTGGCGAGATCAACGAGCAGATCAACTGCTGGAACCTCATCGGCCGCGCGTTGGAACACCGCTTGGTACTGTCGGGCATATGCCTTGTTATCACGAATGAACGCGGCAACAGTTTCAGCCGTCATTCCCATTTCACGCTTATCGAGAATGGGGCCAAGACTGTGGCCCCACAGGCTGTCGTTGCGTCCGTCCCAGCCGAACCATCGATTGTAGCGAACGTTAAACAAGGACTGCGTGTTACGATCAAGTCGTGCCAGACCTCCGGCGCGTGCCTTGCCATCCGTCCAACCGCGCTCGGGTTGATGACAACTGCTGCAGGCAACCGTACCGGAACGTGACAGACGCTTGTCAAAGAACAGCGCACGACCAAACTCGATGGCTGCGGCCTGGCCACTGACGCGATTGCTGGCGTCGTCCTTGGCAAGCATTGGCCAGGGTCCGTGCCGCAACACCTTGTCGATAGCATCTTTATTCAGAAGCAACTCAGTAGCGGAGACAGGCAACGTCGCTGTCACCGCAATCGTCATGGCAATACTCGCCACCAGGCGTGCTCGGACAGGCCACCTCATTTCGCGTCGACGTCGTAGGTAAATCGCTGACGCTTTTGCTGGGCTTGCAC
Organism: Hyphomicrobiaceae bacterium; assembly: GCA_965247245.1. GTDB lineage: Bacteria > Pseudomonadota > Alphaproteobacteria > Rhizobiales > Hyphomicrobiaceae > Tectiglobus. The sequence goes on from CBDFGV010000003.1 coordinate 2,860,682, forward strand.
GGTGACCTCGAAACGCCAAAGCCCAGGCATATGGAAGAACAGGCCAGTCGCCTCGTAAGAGTGCCCGGCACCAGACACAATCTTGGGTTTGTAATTCATGCCGTGGCGATGACGCGGCATGGTCGCATCAATCGTGAAGCGCTCAACAGGATCGCCTTTCACTCCGCAAATCACGACAGTTGCGGAGAACGGGCTCCCAACCGGAACGGCTGCGGGCGTCGTCGCGATGCGTGCAGAGAGGCCCGTTGCCGGTCCTTCCGCCTTCATCTGGGCGCCTTGATCTTTTGCGCAATCCCCGGCGACAGCTTCTAGCGTCTGAATAGCAAGCAAAGCAAACGAGATAAGTGTAAGCCCGGCGAACCGCATTACCGCTTCCCGGCTTTCTCTACGCGAGTCAGCATGTCTTCTGCATTGCGATACGCAATTCGCTCGGCCAGTTCACGCGGCAACGTGCTGAGCCACTTCCGGCTGTAGTCAGCATGTGACTTGACGTAGTACCAGCGCTCCGGAGCGAATGTATCCGTGCCAACCATCAACCGATCGGGAAACGCCTCGAAGACCTTGCGCCAGCCATCCGTCACCTTGCCGTCCGAGGCATGGTCGCTGCGAAAAGCAAGATCTGCCCAAAGGTTCTTATGCTTGGCCAGCATGGCAGCAACTGCTTCTGGATGATCGAACCCAGAATGCGCCCACAGAACCATCGCGCCTGGATCAGTAGCAAAAATGTTCTCAACGGCTTCAGCATCTGAATGGGCATGCAGCAGCAGGCCATACTGCTTCGCTAATGCAATAATCCTCTGTAAGACCTTGGTGTTGATGTCATCGCCGAACGCGTGAAACTCTCCGATCGCGCGATAGGTGTTTTTCGCCAAACGTGACTCGACGTACTCCAGGATCGTCTCGTCATGCATCCAGCTTCCGATTTCGCCGCGCCGGCGGTAGGGCCGCAGCGATGGCACGATAAGATCAGGAGCGGCCTTCAACAACAGTTGTGTACCATTGTCATTGGAACTTGAGACCAGTGCCTTTTTGAGACCGGCCGCGCGCAATGCCTTAATGGCTTCCTTTGGCGGCAAGAATTCCACGGCGTCATGACTGTAGTGAATGTGCGCATCAAAGATCGGCAACTGTTCGGCTCTAGCCAATCCAGCCAGGCAGATCATGGCGCAAACGAAACCGGCTAATCTCATCATCTCGTCCTTGCTCTAAGGCCTTCCTGATCAGCGTCAAATGCGTGAACCATCAGCGCGCTCAGGAAGAATTCTGTGGCCTATGGCCTTGAACACTTCATCGACATGGGATCAAATTCAAGGGATCACATGTGAGCTCACATCATCTTACGCATCCAGCTCCACCTGAAACAGGCACGCTGACGGGAGAACTCCTAACATGGCAGACTTTGACCGTACACAGGAAGATATCGGCAACATCGTATCTTTGGAACACGTCAACATCCGTGTGCCGAACCAGCAACTGGCAACACTGTTCTACGTCATGGGCCTTGGCCTCACCCGTGATCCTTATCTCGTGACGGGAACCACGAATATGTGGATCAACGTCGGACGCAGCCAATTCCACCTCCCAACGGGCGAACCTCAAGTTGTACGGGGGCGTACTGGGCTCGTCATTCCGGGGAAACAGGACCTCCTTAGTCGACTTTCAGCCGTCAAATCACAGCTCGCAGAAACCAAGTTTGCATTTGTGGAGACAGAGACAGCTGTCGACGTGACATGTCCCTGGGGCAATCAAATTCGCTGCCACGAACCGGATAAATCGTTCGGCCGCATGCGGCTTGGCATGCCTTACGTCGAGCTTGATGTGCCACCCGGTTCGGCTCCGGCCATTGCTGAATTCTATCAGACCATACTGGAAACCAAGGCAACCGTCGGGCAATCAGGTGCGCAGCCGGCCGCCAAAGTCGCCGTTGGCGAGGGTCAATCTCTGATCTTCCGTGAAGTTGATGCACCGGCACCTGCTTACGACGGACATCACATCGCGGTCTATCTCGCGAACTTCTCGCGCCCTCATCAACGGCTCCTTGAGCGCAATCTGGTGAGTGAGGAAAGCAACCAGCATCAATATCGCTTCATCGACATTGTAGACCTGGCCAGCAATCAATTACTCTTCCAGATCGAGCACGAAGTGCGCAGCATGACCCACCCACTTTATGCCCGCGAACAGATCAATCGCGATCCATCGATTACCAACGGTCGTTACGCGCCTGGCCATCAGGACTTTGCCTGGGCGCATGCGCCAGAATAGTGAGATAGCGCAGGAGCGATGCGCTGTTCGTAACGACGAGAAAGCAAGCCAATGCCTATTCGCATAATTGGTATGATCGGCGTCACACCGCCAGCAAGCGACACACAACTGATCGTTATTGAAGGGGCCTTGTCACCCGACTATGTCGTCGAGTTTGCCAAGGCTCATGAAGCGTCGGACTTCGACATGGCGCTGGTCGGGTACTCCTCATCGTCCGCCGAAGGTTTCTTAGTTGCCCAGCATGCCGCTGCACACACGCACAAGCTCGGCTATCTCATAGCGCATCGACCGGGCTTCGTTGCGCCAACCTTGATGGCTCGGAAGATTGCAACGTTCGATCAAATCACGGGCGGTCGATCAGCCGTCCACATCATTACTGGCAAAAGCGATGCCGAGCAGCAAGGCGACGGCGACTATTCACCTAAAACAGAACGTTATGAACGTGCGTCCGAGTATCTGCACTTGATGCGCCAGACATGGATCAACAAGGAACCGTTTGATTTCGACGGAGAGTTTTACAGGGTGAACGGTGCAGCCTCGGACGTGTTCCCGGTTCAACAACCCTATCCACCGCTGTTCTTTGGCGGCGGCTCCGAAGGTGCATTGGTGATGGGGGCAGAGCACTGCGATGTTTACGCAATCTACGGCGAACCTTTGACGACTACGGCTGAGCGCATCCGAGAGTTTCGCGATCGCGCCAAGCCGTTCGGTCGTGTACCGGGCTTCAACGCATCGTTCCGACCGATCCTAGGCGAGACCGAAGCTGCGGCCTGGAGCCGGGCAGACAAAATCTTAAAGGGCATGGAAGGTGCGCGCGGCTGGGCGCGGCAGGAGACTACAACAGCCCCGGTTGATAACGCCGGTCGGCGGATCTTCGATTTTGCACTGAAACAAGACGTCTATGATAGTTGTCTTTGGATGGGCGTTGCCAAGGCGACCGGCGCGCTCGGCAATACGTCATGCCTGGTTGGCACACCGGAACAGGTCGCTGATGCCATCGTCGAATATTACAAGATCGGTGTTGAGAGCATTTTGATCCGGGGGTTTGACCCGTTTGACGACACGATCGAATTCGGCCGTGAACTCATCCCACGCATCCGCGCCGGCGTTGCCAAGGTCGACGCAAAACAATCTGACGATTAGCTACGTTAACGATGCGGATGACTATGCGTGTGAGAATGTCCGCCGCGGTGCTTGTGCACAACGGTCCGATTGACGGTGTGCCGCTTGGTTTTAGGGCCTCCCAGCCCATTCTGCATGAACGATGCTGAGAACGAGCAGCCACCCACAAAGCACGCTGCCACGGTCAAACACACAAATACGCGAACACTCATCTACCCACTCCGCTTATCTCACACGCCTTGGATAGACTGGCTTGGTTAACATCCCGCCCAGTGAGAGTGATCGCTTCGGGAGAAGCACTATCTCCAAAAATAGATCCGGCAGCAGAGCTCACAACCGCGAGTTGTTTGCTTCAATCCATGCCCCCCCAAATTGCTGCGTGGACGCCTAGAGAGCTGAAACCGGCTACTGAAGCGCCAAGTAGTGGGAGTTCACCCAGCCGCGCTCGCCTCGCAACATGATCGGGCACCAAAGGCCACGGCATACACCGAGTAGGCGGATGTTCTGCGCATGTGGTGCAAGCTGGCCGACAAGCGCTGCCGACATGTGCGGTTGACGACGCACATTGAGCACGTCCCAGGACTTCACCTTGGTGACCCGATAAAGCAAACCTGCACCACGCTGCCCCCGTGTTGCGCGAGACGTCGTTGCGCGAGACAATGTTTTCCGCAAAAACCGCTGTTCAATCCAACCGTGCTGGCCGCGGTAGACCACTGGGCACCAACCGTTAGAGCACCTGCCCCATCCACGGAGCTCTCGCGTCGTGGCATCAATCTGACCAAGCACCTGTGATGACTGGGACGGATAAGCAACCACTTGAATGCGCTGGCCACTGCGCGCTCCAGCAATCTGATAGGTTTGATCAGTTTCTCGCAGTGGCTGCGAGTAACGGCCAATCGTGTAGCCAGTTGGTGCATCGCCAAGACTGTTGATCTTCGGCACCTTGGCACCGAGGGCCGAAGGTGCAGGGAGACGACGCTTCTGCTTCTTGGTCACGAGAACCTGGCGCACAATTTGTCCCCGACCGGACTTGCCATCGGGGCCCTTCCAGGTGATTTGATCGCCACTGCGAAAAATATCTACGCAGTTGGTGGAACCATCAAACCAGACATTCCATCTTTGGCAGAGGCGACTGCCTTTGATCCACCAACGCCCACGATCCCGCTCTGATCCCAAATGGCGTGCAATGGCACCAGAGTTACCGGACAAGGTGCGATCGCCGTGAAAGCGCACCGGCAGCGCAACACCCAGCGGTGTGTCAAAGCTGACCGTTACGTCGGTGAAGGTCTCGACAAGTCCGATTGCATCCAAGTGGGTTTGCGGCTGAGCAAAGCTCGGACAAGCAAACAGAAAGAAGCTGGCGCAAATCGCAGCAACTTGGAGATGCAATCTCTGTTCAATGAAGGCAGGCGAACGCATGACAAATTCCCGAAAACAGGGTCATGCTCAAATTCGCGAATATTGGTAAACCAAATATTAATTTGCTGCACCGGCACAACTATTGTTCCGGAAATTCATTACAGAACCGGCATTGAAGCCCGCAATGATGACCGAACCAAAGTGCCGGTACAGCAAACCATCAAGTGTCGCTCAAAGATGTCAAAGATGACACCTCAACGATTACCGCCGAAGAGTGACGACGTTTGAGCCACTCGCGGCACCAGGTGACAGGCCCAAAGCCTCGGCCCGTTCAGCCTCTTCCTCATCTGCCGCCGCGATCGCACGATCCAGGGCATCACGAAGTTCCTTGGCAGTCTCCAATGACAATTCCACTGCTGCACGCGCGCCGACCGGCAAATCCGTATTGACGAAATCGAGCGTGATAGCATCATCCAGCAAGGCATGCCGGGCATGGTCATACGACACCACCGCGTTCGTCAGCTCGAACCACTGATCATTGCGTTTGGCCATGCCTTCGGCACGCGCGATTTCAACAATTGATGTACACATATCCTGACCTACCCCGCGAGGTGCTTTGAAAAGAAACCAAAGACTTTGCACCAGGCATCCTGCGCTTGCTCAACCCGGTACATCGGTCGGTAATAATAGAAGAAGCCATGGCCGGCTCCATCGTAACGATGGAATTCGTAGTCCTTGCCATGTGCCTTCAGCTGTTCCTCGTGCTGGTCAACCTGCTCTGGACTTGGCGCCCGGTCCTCGTTGCCGAATATGCCAAGCAGCGGACAGCTGAGATCCTTGGTCATATCGATGGGTGCAACTGGCGTTTTCTCGTTGAGCTCATCCGCTCCCATCACGACCCGGCCACCCCAAAGATCAACACATGCATCGATGTCGTTCTTTTCACAGACATAGATGTACGCGTGCCGTCCACCGGAACAGGATCCGATGAGCCCCACCTTGCCGTTGAGCTCAGGCTGCGCGCGCATCCAATTGACGGCGCCCTGCGTGTCGCCAACCATCTGGGCATCAGGAACGCCGCCTTCAGCGCGCACTTTTGCCGCCACGTCGTCGGGATCACCGTCACCGCTGCGCTCATAGAGGTTATGGCAGATGGCCATATAGCCATGATGCGCAAACCGCCGGGTCGCCTCCATGTACCACTCATCCCAACCCGGCAGGTGATGGATTAGGACGATACCTGGAAACGGCCCTTTACCTGATGGCTTCACGGTGTAGGCAGAAATTGCATCACCGTTGTGCCCCTCAATCTTGATCAGCTCCGCCGTCAATCCGCGATAAGCCATCTCACTCTCCTCCCGAGTATCAATTGTTGATGAAATCGTTTTGGCACTCATCTTCGTGTCCACGGTCAGGATCACTGCAGTTGCTCACCTTGGCAAGGGCGTGCGCACAATATTTGCTTCGCGCAAGCGCAAAACCGATCAACAACACGGCCGCTCAAATCTCTAGAACAATGATGTCTTTGTTTTCGCCTGCCGTTTCGATAGTCTGAACCGGCGTACAAACCGGTCCCTATAGTGCGCGATCTAAACCGTAGCTTGTTTCCGGAATGAGCCTGCGAGAGTCTTTCGAAACGAACATCCAATGAGCAAGTCACCCGCCTCTTCGCCAGACCAAATCGCTTTGCCGGACGGTGTCACAGCCTACAAGCAAACCACCCAGTTCACAGAGGTAACGGTTCCACAGGGCCTGCTTAACGATCACGCGACGAAAGACGGTGTCTGGGGCGTCATTCATGTCGTGCAGGGCAAGCTGCGATACGTTGTGCCCGGCCGCGATGTCGACACCGTGCTCACCCCGACCACCAGGGGGATCATCATGCCGACCGAGATCCATCGCGTTGAACCCATCGGTCAGGTCTCATTCTTCGTGGAGTTTTATCGATAGCGCGCCTTTGGCTTTAGGCCCCTGCAACTGACCATGGCGTCAGCGGTAGCATCCGCCAGTTCCCGAACACAGACTGCCTCATTTTCTGGCGTGCGGCTTGATATGCTCCCGAGAAGCATTGATTCGCACGCCCCGCCGCAGAACATCTCGATCCCGGTTTGAACTCTTCAATCAACAAAAAAACAACGCCCGACCATCCGCCGCCCCGCGACTGTCTCGGCCAATCCACTAAGGAACTCAAATGCGCTTATTTGGTCTGCTCCTGATTGTCATTGCCTTGGCGATACCGGCATACTGGTTCGCCGGTCTCGCTGGGCGGCATGACAACGGTGCACTCCTCAGCCAGTATTTTGGTGTTGCCGCTTTGATCTCAATGAGTTTCGTTCAGGTGTTCGCGACGCGCGTGACGGGCCTGGAGAACATCTTCGGCAGCATGGACCGCATTTATGTCCTTCATAAGTGGCTGGCGATCCTAGCCATGCTGCTCATGGTTTTGCACGACATCATTGATGCCGAGATGGACGGCCTCGGTGCCGAGACGCTGCTCTCGGAACTGGGCGAAACGCTCGGCGAAATCAGCCTTTACGGCTTCCTCATTCTCGCAACACTCAGCATCGCAACCTTCGTCCCGTACCATCTCTGGAAATTCACTCATAAATTCATGGGTGCATTGTTTGCTGCCGGTGCGATCCACTTTGTGCTGATTCAAAAACCGGTCGCGCTCACCGATCCGCTTGGCGTCTACACGCTGGCCTTCTGTGTCGCCGGGGTTCTGGCCTACATCTACACGCTGCTGCCGACAGGGATGTTCAAAGGATGGCGTGGCTTCACGGTGACCAACATCGAAGATACCGGTGGCGCCCTCGCAGTCACGTTAGCACCTCGATCGAGAGGGCACAGGCATCGCGCCGGTCAGTTCGCGTTTGTTGAGTTTGACGTCCCAAATCTTGGCGAAGGTCACCCCTTCACCATCAGCCAAGCACCTGATGGGCAGGGAACCATTCGCTTCACGATCAAAGATCTCGGAGACTACACCGCAGCTCTTCGCGATCAACTGACCACCGGCACGACGGCCCGGGTCTCACGCCCCTTCGGTCATTTCCACGTGCAACATGGCAACCGCGAGCAGATCTGGATCGCAGCCGGTGTTGGCATCACTCCGTTCGTTGCATGGTCGCAGGCGCTGAAGGAGACCGACGGCCCAGCCCATCTCTTCTTCTGCGCCACCTCCCGATCAGCAGCGCCACACATACAGGAACTCGAAGCCATCGCAGCCGCCAAGCCGAACCTCAATCTGCATCTGATTGAGTCCAACATCTCCGGCCGATTGACAGCTAATCAGGTCAGCTCCGCGGTCAACTCTGAGAAGAGTGGCGTCACCGTTGCATTCTGCGGCCCGAAACCGATGCGGGAGACCTTGCGCGAGCAGCTCACCACAACTGGCTTCTCCAGAAGCCGCTTCCGATACGAAGAGTTTGAGATCAGATCCGGCCTTGGTCTGCGCAAGCTCCTTGGTTGGTTGATGAGCAGGAACCAACGCCAAAGCGATCACGCTGGGGCTCCTTCTCACACGTAAAGTGATTTGCCAACGACAATCGGCTCGCCTACGCTTGGACCATCTGAGCAAATGAATGGACCAATCAATGTCCCTGAAAGAGAAACTCGAAGCGATACACGCGGGATCGCTGAAACGGATTCCTGAAGACAAACAGGCAATCATGAGCCGCGCAACCAATGACCTGCGCAATTCCGGCATCATGGAAAGCATGGCCAAAGTCGGTGATAAGGCACCTGATTTTTCCGGCACCAACCATGATGGACAAGCGATTGCCTACGGAGATGTGTTGGGCCGCGGCCCTGTGGTGCTCTCCTTCTTCCGAGGCCACTGGTGACCATACTGTCGAGCAGAGCTGGATGCTTTGCAGGCAATCTATGACGATATCAAAAAACTTGATGGCGAGATTATCGTGTTCTCCGCTGAGAATGCCGAAATTTCCGCCGACCTCGCCCGGAAACAGAAGCTCTCCTTCCCGATCATCAAGGATGTTGATTTAAACATCTCACGCGCTTTCGGGTTGGCGTTCATGCTGCCGGATGATCTCAAAGCGACCTACAGCGGCTTCGGGATTGATCTGCCGAAGAACACTGGACGCGATGTCTGGGAACTGCCCATGCCCGCGCGCTTCGTGATCGACAAGGACGGCGTTATTCGCGCGGTCGATGCTGATCCGGACTACACCAAGCGCCCGGAACCGGAAGCAACGCTCGCGATCGCCCAAGGCCTTTAGTGAGAAGATAAACCTGCCGGCCCTATCTGGTGCCGGCAGGCTCACATCTCCAACAGCCGACCATAACCGCTAACGGCTGCGCGTACGCCCGACAGCCGTAGGCAGTTCCAAAGACTGGCCTGGTTGGCTGAGACAACAGGCTTGCCCAAGTCCTGTTCCAGGCTCTGCAGGACACCGACACAGCGGAAACCTGTTCCGATGATCAAAACACCATCGGCGTCATCAGGGCACGCTGCTCGCACCTGGCGATAGAGTGCCTCCGCATCCTGTTCAAAACCCATGCCTTCCGGATAGAGCTGGTTCGGTGGAAGATCGCGCCAACCACGACCCGGATCGAATTGTATATGCCCGCACGGTGAGAGCCCTTGGTCGGCGAAATATTGAGTGCCCTTGTCATGCACGTTCGGACCAAACCAGGCCGGAAAAACCAGAAACGGACGCTTCACCTCACTCGCGCTTAGCGCCGCTACACAATCGAGACCGTTTGTCGTCACCCGCGTTTCCGGAGGCACAATTTCCGACAGCCGCGCGATGACTGCCTCGTCCCAGCCTTTGCCGCCGAGGATGCTGCTCGAGCTATGCCCGATAACAACCGCCGAAAGACGCATTTCTGAGAAATGCTCAGCGCCACGCTTGAGATCATCCTCCAACTGCGCCACAGTTCCTTCGCCGTCCCACTTCGCCCAAGGGGTCGTCGCCTTGATGCGGGCTGCGTGAACTGAAACGCCTGACGGCATCATCGCCCACCATTCAGCCTCTGGAACAGCTTCGGTACTGACGATGAACATGCCGATGCGGGCTTTCCAGCCCCAGTTGTCCGGTTGGTGCATCGCGCTTCATACCTCTATCTTGATGCTCAATCTATCTCTGGTTCAGCCGTGCAGCCTGCGCCATGACCTCAACAGCTTCGTCCTGTTGCGTGCGCACGTTGAGGCCGGTCGCGCCACAGTCTTCCCAGGCACGGTACCGCTGCTTGATCCGCTCTGGCGGGCCGACCAGCGACTTCGCATCGACCCATTCATCGGGAACGGCATCAATCGCTTCCTTCTTACGGCCCGCAAGATAGAGCTCCTGGATGCGCTCGGCCGCATCTCCAAAGCCACGTCGGGTCATCATGTCTTTATGGAAGTTCTTGTTCCGATGCCCCATCCCGCCGACATAGAGCGCCACTTCGGGCTTGAGCTTGGCCAGCGCCGCCGACACATCATCGTTCACCTCGACATGGGCTGACGCCTGGATCTCGAAGTTATGCAGGCCCTTATCCTCGCCGCGCTTGCGCGCCCGTTCAAAGCCCTGCTCCAACCATGGCATGTACTCCGACATCGTGCCCGGCGTGAAACCCAGCGGCAATATCCCATCGCAAACATCGCCGCACAGGCGTACCGTCATTTCATTGCCCGCACCGAGCCAGATCGGAATGTCTGGGTTCATGTGCAGAATCGACTTCAGCGGCTTGCCGATACCAAGCGCGCCCTCGCCTTCGAAGGGCAATTGGATCTGCTTGCCATCATGCGTCAGCCCCTCTTCGCGGTGGAAGACCTTGCGCATGATTTCAACGTAGTCCTTCAGCCAATAGTAAGGGCTGCCCCAAGGTGCGCCGTACCACCCTTCGACGATCTGCGGACCCGAGACGCCGAGGCCCGCAATGAAGCGCCCACCACCGACCATAGCATCAATGGTGCCTGCACACATCGCGGCGTTGGCAGGGCTACGGGCTGCGACCTGCATGATCGCTGTGCCGAGTTTGATGCGGGACGTCACAGCTCCGAGATAGGCGAGTGGCGTCACCGCATCGGAACCATAAGCCTCAGCTGTCCAAACCGAGTCATAGCCCAGCTCCTCTGCCCGCTTGACCCGCTCGACCGGAAGCTCCATCGCACCGCCCGAGTAACCGATAGCCAGTCCGAGTTTCATGCTTGATCCTCCATTCAGCCCGATGGCGTTGGCGCAGCGGGATCGATCAACCCCTCAGCTTTCAATTCAGACCAAAAATCAGCCGGAATATCGGCTCTCATCCAGGCATTAACCTGACGGAACTGTTCCGGCGAATTACAACCCGGGATCACCGAAGCGACCGCCTCATGTCCAAATGGAAACTGCAGAGCGGCAGCCGGCAGCTCAACGCCATGACGAGCGCAAACGGCTTCCATACGACCGACCCGCTCCAGAGTTTCCGGCGTGGCCAGCTGATACCGGTAGGTTGCCCCCTCTCGTGCACCTGTTGCCAGAATACCGGATGCGAACGGCGCCCCGATAACGACAGAGGCCTTGCGCTCCACGCAAAGCGGCAGTTCATCGTGCAGCATTTCCTGGTCTGTCAGCGTGTGCGGCATCGCAACAAGAAAGAAGTCGATCTCAAAGCGTTCTAAGAACCTCGGGATCATTCCGGTATGATTAACGCCGGCACCGATCGCTTTGATTTCACCGCGCGCCTTCATGTCGGCCAGCTCCTGGTAGCCACCGCCGGCATCAAGTTGCTGCAGCGCGCGTTGAACGCCCTCCTCGCTCTTCTGATGACGCGGGTCAAGATCGTGGATCAAGAGCGCATCGACCGAAGTCATCCCGAGCCGCATCAGGCTCTGTTCGTAGGAGCGCTGAAACCCTTCGCGTGTATAGTCAAAATCCAGATCAAATTGGAAACCACCAAGCCAACGGCTCTGGTGGAACGTGCTCGGATCAGCTGGACGCTTGTAGACGCGGCCCACTTTGGTCGTCAGAACAAAACTTTCGCGCGGCTTGTTGCGCAGAATGCGCCCGACGCGATGTTCGCTTTTGCCATTGCCGTACCACGGCGACGTATCGAAGTGCACGACACCAGACGCGTAGGCCGCTTCAACGGTCAACTCCGCTTGATGATCGGACGTGATCTCGGTTGGGTCACCCAGTGTACCCCCGCCAAAGCCGAGCTGTGAAACCCTGAGGTCAGTCTGGCCGACAGGTACCGTTCTCAATGGATTCATGGGTGTCCTTCTTGATCAAAACGACCAACCTGCTGCACGCAGCAACTAACGCTGCTCTTGATATCGCTTCCAAACCAATTCCGCCGACGCAACATCCTCAGCCGCCATCCCGATGGAATCAAATATCACCGTCGCGCCAGCTTCAATGCTCTTGGTGCCAGCCAGAATTTCTCCGGCTTCAGCAAAGATCTCAGCTTGCGCACCCCGAATGTTGCCGGACTCTTTCTTCGTACCCGAACGCGACTCGACAATTACGACATTGCGCATAGCCTGATCATCCAATTCACGCCCGTCGCGTGAATTCCATCCGACAGCTGCCACCACCGCACCGGACTTGAGCCAGGTACCTTGCAGGATTGGCTCCTTGGATGCTGTTGCCGTCACCACGACATCGGCATCTCGCACAGCATCTTCCGCAGCCATCGCCTTTGCGCCGACTTCTTCGGCAAACGCCTGCGCTTTGTCGGTCGAACGCGCCCAAACGCGGATCTCTTCGAACTCTCGAACCTCAGCCAATGCCTCAATATGCGTTTTGGCCTGCAAGCCCGCGCCAAGAATGGCCAGCACTTTCGGCTTGGCGGGAGCGATCTTATTGAGAAACGCGGCCGAAACCGCTGACGTTCGCATCTCGGTAATCAGGCGGCCATCCATGATCGCCAAAGGCTCTCCCGTATCGGGCTTAAACAGAAGAATGAGCGCAAGATGGGTCGGCAAATCCAACTGGGCGTTGCCAGGAAAGAAGTTCACAAGCTTCACGCCAACAGACTCGCCGACGGCAGGCATGGCCCCAAAGAATCCGCCGGCCTTCGTGACCGGCAACATTTGTCGGTCCGGTTGAGAAATCCGCCCGGCCGAATAGTCGACCAAGGCCTGCTCCATGGCGGGGATAAGTTCACTCATCTTGAGGACTGAGGCAACGTCTGCCTCGCGCAGGAACGGGATATCTCGGTCTTCGTTATGCATCAAGAGTGCCTCCCTCAGCAGCCGCCTCAAGTCGCAAAGCTAGCGGTCTAGCAGGTGTAGTTCATGCCCAGTCGTCCACCATCAACATAGATCGTTTCCCCAGTGACGTAGCTCGCTTTGTCACTGGCGAGGAACGCGACGACATCGCCAATCTCACGCGGCGATGCGATGCGCTTCATCGGCGTCCGCGACATGACCATCGCCATGGCTTCCGGATTGGCATTCACGCCTGCCATCATCTCAGTGTCGACAGAACCAGGACCAACGGCATTGACCCGGATATTGTGTGGTGCCAGCGCCAGCGCAGAAGCTTTGGTCAACTGCATCACGCCGCCCTTCGAGGCGCAATAGGCAGGGATCGAAGGGATGGCAACCTGGGCATTAATAGACGACATATTGACGACTGCGCCTGCAAGGCCTTTGGCAACCATAGTCTTGGCGGCGCGCTGCAAGGCAACAAATGTGCCGGTCAGATTGACGTCGATCACGCTTTGGAACTGCTCCAACGTCGTCTCAAGAAAATCACCAGGATTGGCTATGCCGGCATTATTCACGAGAATTGAGACAGGACCGATATCGGCTTCAATCTTGTCAAACATGGCGTTGATCTGTTTTGGATCCCCCATATCGCAGGCCATCGCAACGGCACCACCGCCAAGCTTCGCTGCCGCTGCCTCGACACCTTCTTGATTGATGTCGGACAGAACCATCTTGGCACCGGTCTCAGCGACTGCCTCCGCGCACGCATAGCCAATCCCTTGGGCCGCGCCGGTGACAAGTGCAACTTTCTGATCCGCCAATGTCATTCTCCCTTGCCGTCTTTCAGATTCGATAGGTTCTCTTTGTCAGCCCGTAAGCCGCAGCAAACGGCGAGGCGCTTGCCACATTGGACTGGTTGCGAGACACCTACCAGGAAAGCGCAACACGATCGAGCCGTTATCACAAGGCGCAGCTGGCTCCCGTCCCGATTATTGCCGTTTGTTTGTCCCCAGCAGCGAATTCTCAAACCGCCAACGCCATGCCATCGCGTCCCGGATCGGCACCGCCATCCCAGCGCCCACCGTCAATCCGAATGCCGTGAACGCCAGCAAAGACATAACTGAACGGGTTCCGCTCGATGGGATAACCGCGATCCTCAAGCTCGCTTGTCACAAATCGTGGAATGCGATTAGAAACGTCAATCGTATTGCTGTTTGCCGTGATCCGCGGTGCTGCGACCGCTTCCGTCATGGTCATACCGAAGTCAATGACATTCAAGATCGACTGCAACACACCCATCGTGATGAACGTGCCGCCTGGAGCGCCAACCACGATGTAGGGCTCGTCGCCTTTGAACACGATGGTGGGACACATAGCCGTGAAACGCCGCTTTCCTGGCGCAATGGAGTGCGGCATACCGGGACGGGGATCAAACGCCCCCATGCAGCCGTTGTACATAAAGCCGAGCCCTGGCGTAACGACCCCTGAAGGCATGCCTAGCGAGTGCGTCATCGACGCTGCATTACCGTTCTCGTCAATCACAACCACATGCGTGGTATCGCGCGACTCTTCCGGATGGCCGGGCCGTATCACGTTGGCCTTTTGGCCCGCTCTGATGCGGCCCGCCTGACCGGCAGCATAACCGCGGTCGAGAAACTCTTCTGTCGGCACATCATTGAACGCCGGATCGCCCATCTTGTTATCCTTGTCGATGGTCGCGATCTTCATCGCCTCAGCAACGGTCGCAATGTAGTCCGGACTGTTGTGCCCCATCGCCGCCAGATCAAACTGCTCCAGGATATTGAGCATCTCGATGATCATGACACCGCCGCCCGGCGGCTGGTTCGAGGCGATCTTATGCCCACGATAACTGCCCCAAACTGGTTCGGTTCTGACCGTCTCGTATTGACTGAGATCATTCATTGATATGAGACCACCGTTGGCCTGCATGTCGGCAACGATTTCTTCGCCCAACGCACCTGAGTAGAATGTCTCCGCACCTTCATCGCGAATACGCTCAAGCGTGCGCATCATGTCCGGGTTCTCAATCCGCGAGCCGATCGGATGTGTGCCACCGTCAGCGTCGAAATAAATCTTTCGCGCAGCTTCGGTGTGGCGGAGCTTGTCCGCCATTGGCATCCGACCCATGACAGCCGATGAACTCCAAAACTCATCGATGTGCGGGCGGACGACAAAACCATGCGCAGCATGTTCGATAGCTGGCTGCACAATGTCTTTCCAATCCATGGTGCCATACTCAGCCACCGCTTCCGCGTACGCCTTCAAGCTGCCAGGTGTCATAATCGACTGGTAGCCGCACTCATTCGCCTGGTTGTGCAGCAGGAACCCGAACCCGTCGCGGGCCTGCGCCTTGATCTGATCTGCCCACATATCTTCGGTTGCAGCGGCCGGCGCCGTGGTGTGGAAGTCGATATAACCGTGAAAATTCTGCTTCGGCAGATAAAGCTGCAGCGAACCAAACCCGGCGATCCCGCACATCATCGGATCGACGACCGTCTGGACCAGGGCACACGTCATTGCAGCGTCAATAGCATTGCCACCACGCTTGAGAGCCAATGCCCCGGCTTCAACCGCTTCTGGTTGCGGCGCGCATACCATGCCTTTTGTCATGCAATCTCCAATTCCGATACAGCCCGCACTTCTTAGGGATCTCGCGCATTGAGTGTTACATGCAGTGTCGAGCGCGTCCATCATCACTGGGATGTCAGAGACCGGATAAGGTTCTCTGCTTCTAGCGTCGGACCATCGCTTCTATTAACGTAGGCAGTGATCAGCACTCGAGCGAACCAGAGAGGTCAAACCAGTCAATGCGGCTTAGTCCAGAAGAACAGGCGATGCATCGCGGCGAGATGGGGAAGGCGCGCCAGTGGGCCATCGAGCATCAGCTGCAGGTCGGGCGCATGTTCGATGCCGAAGATCTCGTCCCAGTCAGCCAGGTGCACATGATGGCGGACCCCGAGTCCGTCGGTGAAGCGGGTGCCGACTTCGTTGAATCATTCGCGGAGTTGCCAGAGGCCGAACGTCGAGTAGCCGTACCAATGATCACCGACCCACGCGGCGTTGACCTGTCGTACTACGATCCACTCGGTCAAACCGAAGACATGGCCAACCTTGAGCGCCGCTTTATCGCCGCCTGCCAGAAGCTCGGCATCATCATGACGGACACCTGCATCAATTATCAGACGATCATGCCACCACTGCTCGGCGACCACGTTGCCTATGGCGATACCGGTGTTGTCATCTATTCCAACAGCGTGTGTGGCGCACGATCGAACTTCGAAGGTGGCCCGTCGGCGCTCGCTGCCGGGCTGACCGGCCGCACACCCCGCTACGGTCTGCATCTTGATGAACACCGCCGGGCCACGCGCCGCTACGTCGTCCGCCAACAACCCAAAGATCTGATGGACTGGGGTGTGCTTGGAGCCGTCATCGGTCGCAAAGCAGGCTCTTACTGGGAAGTGCCGGTTGTCGAGGGCATTGAGCGTCCGCCCACATCTGACGAAATCAAGCATATGGGTGCTGCGATGGCGAGCTACGGTTCGACACCGCTCTTCCATATCGTTGGCATAACACCGGAATGTCAAAAGTTGAGCGACGTTGCCGGTGAAGGCCTTAGCGCTGAAGAGATCACGGCTGATGACATTGCGGGTCTACGTCAATCATTCGGCGCCAAGGGCGAGAAAGTCGATGTCGTTGTCTTTGCGGCGCCCCAGCTTTCCATCGTTGAAATGCAGATGGTCGCCGATCTCTGCCGAGGCCGAAAGCTGCACTCCGACACTGACTTCCTGGTCTGCACGGCACCGACCGTTTACCAGGACTCAAAGCGCATGGGCTTCAACCAGGACATCGAGGACTTTGGCGGCAAGGTCTTGCAAGGCACATGCTTCTATCAGCAGTACGCCCGCGAAATCGGCGAAGCCAATGGTTGGACGCAGCTTTTATCCAATTCAGCCAAGATCGTGAACATTCTCGGTGGTTATGGCTACCAGCCAGCCCTCGCGACAATGGAAGATTGCATCGCATCAGCTGAAGCAGGAAAGGTTGTGTGATGAGTAGCAACCAACACCGCGAACTCAAGTGCCATGTCGGGATTGGTGACGCCGTCACGGGCGAGGCACTGGTCGCAGACGACAACTTCTCAGCCCGCTATGACCTTGACCGCATCAAAGGCATATTCTCTCGTCCGCAACATGCCCTCGCCGGCCAGTCCTACGTTGACAAGATCCTCGTCCTGAATACGGCTAAGGGCGGCGTCGCTTCGGCCTGGATGCTCTACGAGATGAAATCTCGCGGCCTGGCGCCCAAGGCCATCCTGTTCAACGCGGCCAATACGATCCTGGCGCAGGGCGCAGCCCTGGCCAACATGGCCATGGTCGACAGATTTGCCGACGGCGACGTGACCAAGCTGATCAAAACCGGGGAACTCGTCACGGTGAAACCCTCAGAAGGGGTTGTACTCGTGGGCTCAGCTGAATAACCCAGCTCAACATTCACCCCAACAGAATCCGGCGAATACCGCTGCACCGGCCTATGATCCTGCCTGCGCGAAACGACGCATCCCGGCAGGATCGCGACGTCGTGCCCCTTTAGGTCGAAGTTGCAAATTGACACGCGAGTCCCGGCTTGACTAGGAAGTCAGGACACGCGCTGCGTTCTCGTATGCAGGAAGTGTCGCGTCTACGATATCTGGCAGCCCCGGAAGCGGCCAGTTAAGGATCCATCACTGAACGAAGCCCGGAAGTCGTCGAACATGACAAACAGCAGCGCCCTGCAGTCCTATATCTCCAAAGTCGGAGCTGACGGTGTCACGCCAGAGGCAGCCGCCTTCTGGGCCAACATGGACCTTATAGCCAAAGTCGAGCCGTCTGTGCGCGATGGCATCATCAGTGAATTGAAGGATCAGCGATCTAGCCTCAAGCTAATTGCCAGCGAGAACTATTCATCGCTGTCCGTGCAATCTGCTATGGCCAATCTCCTTACCGACAAGTACGCCGAGGGCGCCAGCGGCGCGCGCTTCTACGCCGGCTGTGAGAACGTCGATGAAATCGAGAGCACAGCGAGCGATCTGGCCTGTCAGCTCTTCGGTTGCGATCATGCTTATGTCCAGCCACACTCCGGATCAGATGCCAACCTAGTCGCCTTCTGGGCCATTCTTCGTGAACGGGTACAGCTGCCTGCACTAGCGCAGTATCAATCGAAGAACCCGCTGGATCTGAATGCCGCTCAATGGGCCGAGGTCCGCGCCGAGCTTAACAATCAGAAACTGTTCGCCATGGACATGTTCTCCGGTGGCCACCTGACGCACGGCTATCGCTTCAACATGTCGGCGCAGTTGTTCGATGTTCACCAATACACAGTGAGCAAAGAGACCAACCTCCTGGACTACGACAATCTCTGGGCACAGCTGAAAGAAATCCGACCGCTCGTTTTTCTGGTGGGTTACAGCTCCTACCCGCGCAAGATTGACTTCGCAAAGATGCGGCAGATGGCAGACGATGTTGGTGCCGTCCTGATGGTCGACATGGCCCACTTTGCCGGTCTCGTCGCTGGTGGCGTATTCGAAGGTGACGCGAACCCCGTCCCTTACGCCGACGTCCTCACCTCAACGACCCACAAAACACTTCGCGGCCCGCGAGGCGGTATCGTGCTCTCCAAGAAGGAATTTGCAGAGAGCGTCGACAAAGGTTGTCCGATGGTGATGGGTGGACCTCTGCCGCACGTGATCGCCGCCAAGGCGGTTGCTTTCCGCGAAGCTCTGTCGGACGGCTACAAAGATTACGTCAAGCAGGTTGTCGACAATGCCAGCGCACTTGCCGAAGGTTTGAAGTCGAACGACATACCGGTCGTGACTGATGGTACCGACAACCACCTTGTCGTTGCCAACATTTCCTCTCTCGGGTTGACCGGTCGCCAGTGCGAAGGCGCACTGCGCGAATGCGGCATCACGGCGAACCGCAACGTTGTACCATTTGATGAAAACGGTCCGTGGTTCACCAGCGGCCTCCGCTTCGGCACTCCATCTCTGACAACGCTCGGCATGAAGCAGGGCGAAATGAAAGAGATTGCGAACCTGATCAACGACGCACTGCGCGGCACCAGTCAGGGCAAAATCGCATCTGGTCCGAACGCCGGCAAGCCATCGCGCGGCGCCTTTGTACTTGCTCCGGAAACGCAGGAAAAAGTCAGCGCTGACGTCCGCGCGCTACTTTCCAGGTTTGTGCTCTATCCAGAAATCGACCTCGATGTGATTGACGGCGCGTAGTCTTCGCGCCCTCGACCCTCATCAATAAGCCAGCTTACTTCGCCTCGGTCCAGCTCTCCGAGAACGCGAGTGCGCACGTGCTGAATGGATGGCCTTCGCGCTCACGCGGCCAGGCCTGGCCTTTGGCCTGCTCACCGTCTACGACCAGCCGCGTCCCCATCGCCGGGATCAGCACGGTGCACACGCCATAAGGACGATCCGGTGCTTGGTTCGGCTGGGTGTGGACAAGCAGCGGTTCACCAATGTCGTACCAGGTTAATGACAGATCTTCGTCAGCGGTCATGATCCGCTCGGTCCAATAGTACTTCGGATCACCTTCCTTCGAGAACTCAGCATCAATCACCGGCATTGACGTATCGGCCAACTCGCTATTGAGCATGCCCTGCACCGTATTCTGCAGCCAGCGCGTCATCGCGATGTTGTCAGAATAGATATGCCATTTGTTCTCGGTCAGCTCGCTCTTCAAGTACAGCACGTGGCCGGGTCCACCAGGGCTGAACAACACACGCCAAAAGCTGGCGTCGGTTGAATTGGGATCACCATCTTTCTCAGACAAGCGAATGAACGGGTTTTCGCCCGTCATGATCGTGCGGTTCACATCAACAGTCGACATCTCAAATCTCCCTCAATGAATTCTGGCAAGCCGTGCTTAATATCACGCCACATCCTCTGGCTGTGAAACAGCGACAACGCCTATCCGATATACTTCCAATAGGTGTCTTTCTTTGTGACGTAGCCGTCGCGAAACTCCCAGAGATCGCACCCGACATACTCAAAAGGCTCGCCACCCGCTGGCGTACCGCGCACCACCCATTCCGAAATCGCCTTGCTCTGATCTGCAACCCAGTGGCGCATCTCTTCCCAGCGCATGTCTGGAATTTCACCATAGCGAGCCCGCAGGACTTCGCCGATCTCTTCCTTACCAACGCACTTTCGGCCTTCCGGCGCGTTTGGACCACGTGCCATCAACCAGACGCAGTCATCGGTGAAGTGAGAGAGAATCGCGTCAACGTCATGTTGGTTGAAGCCATCCTGGATCTCATCAAGTAGAGCAATTGTCACTTCGCGGCCCATCAATCACCTCCCTCGCATTTTTTTCTAGCAAGTCCGCAGGAGCCGGCATCACCCGACCACGAGCCTTGCCGGCCATCGTCATTTCTCCAAATTCATATCGGCATCCGCCGTATCGGCGCGTTTGTCGAAACGTCCTTGATATATCGGCCGCGCACCCGTTGTCGGCCCGGGATACTGCACGAACAGCATCGTACAACCCGCTTCCGTAAACATGTCGTGCTCTTCATGCGGGTCGCCGTGATAGACGATATCGCCTTGTCGCAAGGTGCGGTCGCCGTATTGGCATTCACCGTCGAGAATGTACCAGACCTGCGCAAAATCGTGACGATGGCACGGAAAACCGGTGCCGGCTGGATAGTGAATGGTCCCGGTATTTGGCGCCGTCGGATCAGCGTCAGTCGGGTGGATGACCATACGGGTCTCATTGCCAAAGCGCCCGATTTGGCCAGGATGCTGATCCGGACGCGCTACCTCGCAGGTGCGATGCCCATCTGCGGTACGTGGAATTGTCTTATCTGTCTCAGACATCATAAGCTCCAATCATTCCCGAATGTGCAATTCGGATCGCCAACACTTTAGGACCCTGACTCAAAAATCTTTGTCACTTGCAACAGCCCCATAGTAAGACCGACGACCCGGTGATTGACAAGAAGTTTCATTTCCCTGCCAAGGCCCATTGACATTGAATAAGCAATTAGCAAGTTAGCTATATGACAATTGAGCAGCAGGACATTGAAGCAGGCTTCCGCGCTCTTGCCAGCGATCGGCGCCTGAAGATCCTGGGCTGGTTGCGCGAGCCTGACAAACACTTTCCACCCCAGGTGGACGGTGATCTGCTAAAGGATGGCGTATGTGGCGCATTGATTGCGCAAAAGATGCGGGTCAGCCAGCCAACGGTTAGCGAGCACCTCCGCGTCCTGACGCAGGCCGGTTTCCTGAAGCCTAAGCGCATCAAACAATGGACGTTCTACAAACGTGACGAAGCCAAGATCAAAGCACTGAAGCGCGCCATGATGTCCTGCATCTGAACCGCTGCTAAACAACAAACCACAGAACGCCAGGGCCAGGGAGCCACCCATGACAGCCGACGAAAAAACCACAGCTGCGATGTTATCCAATGTCACGCCCGAGATCATCGAGAAGACCTATGAGATCATCCGCCCGCACGTTCGCAAGACGCCGGTGATCGAAGCTTCGCCGAAAGACTTCGGCCTCGACGTGCCAACGCGCCAACCGGTGACTTTCAAGCTCGAGTTCATGCAGCACGGCGGATCATTCAAAGCCCGCGGCGCGATGAACAACGTGTTGACACGGGAAGGGGCGAGCAACGGCGTCGTGGCGGCTTCCGGCGGCAACCATGGTGTCGCCGTTGCCTACGCCGCGCGCCAGGCCGGCGTGCCCGCCAACATCTTTGTTCCGTCGATATCGTCACCGGCAAAGATGAAGAAGATCGAGAGTTTTGGTGCCAAATTGAACGTCGCTGGAGATCTCTACGCCGATGCGTTGGCTGCCAGCGAAGCCTATCTCGAGAACTCGGATGCCATATCCATTCACGCCTATGACCAGGATGAGACACTGGCCGGGCAGGGCACGGTCGCCCTTGAGTTCAGGCAACAGTGCAACGTCGACACGATGCTCGTGGCAACCGGCGGCGGCGGTTTGATTGGTGGCATGGCGGCTTATCTTCAGGGTCGCACCAAGCTGGTATCCGTCGAGCCGGAAGCCGCACCGACGCTGCATGATGCACTCGCCGCCGGCAAGCCAGTCGACGCACCTGGCGGTGGCGTTGCCGCCGACAGCCTGGCACCCAAGCAGGTTGGGCAGAAGATGTTCCCCTTCGCCGCAGCTTATGTTGCCGAAGCCATCCTCGTCACCGATGATGCCATCATTGCAGCACAGAGACAGCTATGGGACACACTCCGCGCTGTTCTGGAACCGGGCGGAGCCGCTGCATTCGCCGCCCTTGCCAGCGGTGCTTACAAACCCAAACCAGATGAGCGCGTCGGTGTCTTACTCTGCGGCGCCAACAGTCATGCCGTGAATTTCGACTGACATTTCATGCAGCCCCACAACACGGGACGCGACATTGACCACCAGCTTTGAGATCTACGACGACAGCGACTTTGCGGAAGTCAGCGCGCTTTGGACGCGCATCAATCGGGATCTCGCACCGCCTGACATGCGCGCGCAGTTCGAACGCTACATTGAAAATTCAATCAACGATGAACTTGCTCAGGCAGATGAAGCATACCCACAAAGCGAGGGTAGTGCGCTTTGGGTTGTCAAGCAGGCCGGGGCCATTATTGGGACGTTCGGCGTCCAGCGCGTCAGCGAAACCGATATTGAACTGCGCCGGATGTATCTCGACAGTCAGTACCGCGGACAGGGGTTGTCACGTAAAATGCTAATGCACGCCGAAGAGCATGCGCGGCAGCAAGGTTTCCATCGCATGATCCTGAGCACCGCCGAACTGCAGGCTGCAGCCGTCAAGTTCTATGACAAGTCCGGCTATGAACTGACCAAGACCGAGACCGCAAGCGCCATGAGCAGCAAAACCGTCGGCAACAACGTTAGGCGGCGGCACTATCAGAAGATCCTAAACCCATCGATTTAACCCGCTCTTTGGCTGCGCAGGACAATCACGCCCAACGATCAATCATAATGCCCGTCGGCGCCACGGAAGCGGCCCGCCTTGCGATCCATCAGTCCATAGAGCCCGATTGCGAACGGCATGAACCACGGCTTGCCCCAGTAGAGCGGCACCGAACTAGGCGCCGGCCCATCAAAAACCGTCTGCGCCTTCGGCGACCCCAAAATCTTATAGGCGGCTTTCTCACCAAGCCAGCGCGCCCAAACGACACCAGAGCCACAATACCCGCAGGCATAGACGACACCATCACGCTCAAACAGCCGTGGTTGCTCATCGCGGGTGAACGCAACAAAACCGTTCCACGAATACTCAATCTTGGTATCCGAAAGCTCCGGGAAAATATCGACCAGGCCGTTCTTGATATGTTGGATGTTGACCTGCGGATCCTTCGAGAACATGGTCTCGCGCGCGCCAATGACGATGCGCCGTCCATCGGGTGACGGACGGTAATAGCGATAAAGCTTGCGCACTTCGCTCATCGCACGCCCGCGCGGCATAAGGTGACGCATCAGGTTTTCTGACAACGGCTCTGTCACGATGATCCGACTGGTCACTGGAATGAGGCGACGCTGCAGCCAGGGGTTAGCTTCATTGGTGTAGCCATTGGTGGCCATCACGATATTCTTGCAGCGAACGACACCGCGTTCAGTCGCAACGTCATAGCCCTGTTCAACACTTTGATAGCCGTCGACACCGGTCTCGCTATGAACCACGACGCCGGCTTTTTCTGCTGCGCCCAGCAAGCCGGCATGCAGTTTCGCAGGATTGAGATGGCCGATATCCGGTCGAATGGCACCGCCGTGGTAGAGCGTACTGCCGACCTCATTGCCTTGCGCGCTGCGAGGCACCATCTCGATACTAACATCAAAGTGCTTGTTCATGAGATCAGCATCACGGCCGAGATCATCGTAATCATCAGTTTGGATGGCCGCCGTAAAACGACCGTGGAGGCGCTGATCGCAATCAATCTCTTCTTCTTCGATGAACCGCCATAGGTCTGCTCGCGCGTCCTCTGCTTCCTGGTAAAGAGCCACCGCCGCCTTCTCTCCCAGCCGGTCAATCGCCTTTGGGAAGCCCATCCGAAGACTACCGCTCGCGATCCCACCGTTGCGGCTCGATGCGCCTTCACCGGCGCGCTGACGGTCGAACACATAGACACTGCGGCCTTCCTTCGCGAGCACCCGCGCAGCTGCCAGTCCTGTGTAGCCTGAGCCGACGACCACGACATCACACTCAGCCGGAATGTCTTTCACCGGCAGGGATTTGGGTTCGGCAAAGTCCCACCAATAAGGATTGTGCGAGACATCATGTTGGGGACGTTGAGCTGCCATGTTAATTGACCGTTCTTGTTTCCAGGGAGTTCAGTGCTCGTCTGCTCGCAATCCAGACAGGCAAACAAATCGTCGTCGATCCCATATCATATCACGCCACCACATCATGCACGCTTGAAGTGGCGCGACGCTCTCAGAATGAGCAACGCTGCGACCGCCTCCATCGCGACCAGCATCCACAAGGCAATCGTATAGTCGGTCGACTGGTCACGCAACAGACCGACAAACCAGGGTGTTAGCCCTGCAAAAATGTACATCACCACATTTACCATGGCGTACGTGCGGCCATAACCATTGGCACCAAACACCTCACGCACCAGGATCGGTGGCAACATCACGATGGCACCAACAAACAAGCCCGCAATCGCGCAACCAATGAATATCCCGGTCACATCATGGGACATGACGAGAAACGCGATGCCCGTGCCGTAGAGGAGATAGCTCAGCATCGCCAAGGTCGCGACGGTCAGCCAACGGCTTGCGAGACCAACGATCAGGCGGCCCAGAGCCGAAGCAATGGCGATAACTGTGACGGTCAACGATGCGGTTAGTTGATCAGATTGAGCTGCAATCATCGGAACTTGGTGCGCGAGG
This sequence comes from Hyphomicrobiaceae bacterium, assembly GCA_965247245.1. GTDB lineage: Bacteria > Pseudomonadota > Alphaproteobacteria > Rhizobiales > Hyphomicrobiaceae > Tectiglobus. Next base: position 2,885,497 of record CBDFGV010000003.1, read on the forward strand.
AAGCCAACCTGCCCGCCGAGGCCAAAGGCGGCTGCAATCGCAATCAACCAGAACTTCCATTGTCGCAGAACGTGCCAGGCGGAGAATGCAGGTTGATCGGATACTGTCGCGCCGACGCTTGTAGGACGACCGATGAGGTAAAACAGACATGCGATGATGAACGCCACGCCGAGCACTACAGCTCCGGTTATCGTTACCGTCAGTCCAAAACCGCGAACGGCCGAGCTTTGCACTAACCAAACGGGCACCAATGCGCCACCGACGCTGGCACCGGTCAAAGCGACACCGAGAACAGCGGCGAAACCGCGGGAGAACCATGGCACCAGCGTCGGGCTGATGGCCGCCGCAGCAAGCGCCGGATAGCCGAAGCCCATGGCAATGTAGATGACGTAGAGATGCCAGAGGGCCGAGATCTGCGAAAGAGCGATAAGGCCGCCACCGATGCACAGCCCGCCCATCGCAACCACCGGGGCCGGTCCCAACTTGTCGACGAGCAGACCGACAAACAGCGTTCCCGGCAGGCTTGCAATCCAGAACACGAGGATAGCGCTCGATATCAGCGACGCGGACCAGCCCTGATCACGCATCAGTTGGTCCATGTAGACACTGTGCCCATAAAACACGGTGCCCCAGGCCATCACGGCCATCAGGAAGCACATGGCCGTAACGCTCGTGCGCGCCACCGGCGTCGAACTTACCATGCGTTACTCACCCGTTCGGTCTTCTCGTGAGATGGCATTCAGATCATCGAGCTTGGATTGGTTTGAATCGAATGCTTGAACCTTAGGCGCTCGACGCGGCCTTGGATATCGCTCAGTTTGAGATGATCACCGACATGTTTTCCATCGTATTTTTCATCCGGTCATCTGGCCATTCTGCCAATCCGGCAGTAGTTGGAACCCACCACATTGCAACTGACAGCGCATCGAGGCGCATAAACCGGTGAGCCTCAAGCACTAATGAATGCGAGTTGGGGGAGACAACAGCCATGACGACATATGCATTCCGCCTGCCTCCCGGGCCTGACACCGTTAAACATGCCAAGCTCGCCGAAGAGCTTGGATATGAAAGCGTCTGGTGTCCTGAGATCCCCGCCTTCGGCCATGACATCTGGATCACCCTCGCCCGGATCGCCGAAAACACATCACGCATCGGCATCGGCGCCTCGGTTCTCATACCGAGTTACCGCCATCCGATGGCCCAGGCATCAGCGATCGCCACATTGGAGCAGATCGCGCCGGGTCGCATTCGTGCGGGATTCGGCACCGGCTTCACCGGCCGTGCCGGCATGGGCAAACCACCGCTCACCCTGGCCTACATGCGCCGCCACCTGGAACAAGTCCGAGGCCTACTAAAGGGCGAAGTCGTCGACATCGATGGTGGCCTCGCCCAGCTGCTGGCATCGGAAGGTCAGCTTCCGCAGCGGCCAATCAATGTTCCGTTCCTGCTGGCCTCACAAGGGCCCAAGGGCCGGCAGCTTGCAAAAGAACTAGCGGACGGTTTGATTTCTCTCGGCGCACCAGCGCCTGGCTTTGAGACCTGTCTCGTCTCCATCAACGGCACGGTTCTCGATGACGGCGAAGACGTCCACTCTCCCCGCGTCAAGGCCGCTATTCAGCCGATCATGGCGCTTGCCTACCACGCCAAGTTCACAAATGACCCGGACAATATCGCCGACCTACCGAGCGGCGAGGAGTGGATGAAAAGCTTGCAGAGCGTTCCCGAGCATGTTCGTCACTTGTCTGTTCACACCGGCCACAACCTGGATGTTTCCAACGGTCATGATCATTTGGTCGACACAAGTGCCGCCAAGCAGATGACCTTTACGGGTACGCCCGACGAACTGCGTGCGCGGTTGGACAAATACAAAGCGGACGGCGCGACCGGTTTCATCTTGGGCACCAGCGGCGTCGACATTGAACGCGAGTTGCGCGCCTATGCCAAAGTCGTCGGGCTCTGAAAGGCCGATCAAAGTCGGCACCAGGCGCCGCGTTTGCCGCTGAGCACTCACTATGCCGTTATCCCCGCGCGAGTGGGGGTCCAGTCCGATCGACACTTGCGGACAGATCAGCCCGCTTCAGCGCTCACTCGGATTTGCAGCTTTCCGAAGTTCTCACCGCGGAGCAAACCAATGAAAGCGCGCGGCGCATTCTCTAGCCCATCAACAATATCTTCGCGGTACTTGAGCTGCCCCTCTCTGACCAGCTTGCCCATGATCCGGCGCGCCGGTTCGTACTTCGGTGCAAAGTCCGAAACAATGAAGCCACGCATCGTTACCTTGCGACCGACGAAGAACGCCGGCAGCCGGGGTGCCATCTCAGGTTCGGCAGCATTGTATTGTGAGATCGCGCCACACAGCACAATGCGAGCCCACATATTGAGTTGCAGCATCACTGCATCACTGATCGGGCCGCCGACATTGTCGAAGTAAACATCGATCCCATCGGGACACGCACTTTCCAAAGCACGCCCAAGATCGCCCGCTGCTTTGTAATCAACGCAAGCATCAAAGCCAAGCTCGTCGCGCACAAAATCACACTTTGTCGGCCCACCTGCGATACCGACAACCCGGCAACCCGCCATGCGCGCAAGCTGACCGACTACCTGACCCACCGCACCTGACGCCGCAGAAACGACAACGGTTTCTCCGACTTTCGGTGTGCCCACTTCGAACAGACCGCAATAGGCCGTCATGCCCGGCATCCCGAGAATGCCGTTCGCCGTCGATATGGGTGCGAGGGAAGGATCAATCTTGCGCATGGTGGCACCACTGCCAACACCGTACTCCTGCCAGCCGAGGCGATCCTCGACAATGTCGCCGACTTCGAACCCGGGATGCTTGGAGGCAACAACTGCGCCGACAGTGCCGCCAGTCATGACCTCACCGAGGCCCACCGGCGGTGCATACGAAGCAACATCTCGCATGCGCCCGCGCATGTAAGGGTCAAGAGAAAGATAGATCACCCGAACCAGGATCTGCCCCGGCCCGATCTCAGGCATCGCAACGTCCTCGATGGCAAAGTCTGCTTCAGATGGCTCACCAGGCGGGCGACTTTTCAGAACGATGCGTCGGTAGGATTCTGGAACGGTTGTCATTGTCATTCTCGGGTTTACTCGGCAATAAACAGCGGGATCTTGCGATCGGTGCGATCCTGATATGCCGCATAGTTCGGGAACGCAGCGACAGCGAGTTCCCAGAGACGGGCCCGTTCGGCGTCATCAAACACTTCACGAACCGTCATCTTCTTGACCATTGTCTCATCACGGATTTCGACATCAGGATTGGCCCGCAGGTTGTAAACCCAAACCGGGTTTTTCTCAGCGCCACCCTTTGAAGCAACCAGTACATAGCTGTCGCCGTCTTTGACGCGCATCAACGGCACCTTACGAATGCCACCCGTCTTGTTGCCTTTGTGGGTCACAATGATACACGGCAACCCGGTGTCGCGCAGACCGACGCCTTCCTTACCGCCGCTGCCTTCATAGAGCTCGACCTGATCGCGCACCCAGCCTTCGGGATTTGGGAGATACTCAGCCATTGGAATTGTCCTCGGTCTCATTGCATTGGACCGAGTGTGCCACAAATCCGGTTGGTCAGAGAACCCTTATTCGCCGTCTTCGCTCAGTGTTGAACTGATCGATCGTGGCGCATCCGGGCGATGCCGCATCACTGGGAACAACACCACCTGGCGAATGTGGTGCGCATCCGTCAGGAACATCGCAAGGCGATCAATCCCGATGCCAAGCCCGCCGGCAGCAGGAAGACCGAATTCTAAAACGCGGACATAATCATCATCCGGTTCGCTGGCTTCCTCATCGCCCTTCTGGCGCATCTTCGCCTGATCCTGGAAGAACTGGTTCTGCAGGAACGGATCGTTCAATTCACTAAAGGCATTGGCAATCTCGCGCCCGAAAATGTAGCTCTCGAAACGCTCGGCAAAGCGGGGATCGTCGCCCCGAGGCTTGGACAGCGGCGAAATATCGGTCGGCAGATCTGTCACGTGGATCGGCTGATCCAATGAACTTTCAACCTTCTCCTCAAACACGCTCTCCAGGATCTTGCCCCAGGACGCATCCTTGGAAACCTCAACACCAAGCTTTGCGGCAGCATCGCGCGCGTCATCCGCGTTCATGAATTCCTTGAAGTCGACCCCGGTCTTTTCGAGCACAAGACCGTCCATGGACATGCGCTTCCACGGCCGCTCGAAGTTGATCCGCGTTTCTTCGTACTCAACTTCTGTGTCACCACCCGTCACATTTGTAACTGCATTGACGATGACATCCTCGACGATGCGCATCATCTCCTCGTAGTCCACGTAGGCAACGTAGACTTCCAGCGACGTGAACTCAGGATTGTGCTTGAACGACAGGCCTTCGTTACGGAAGTTCTTGCCGATCTCATAAACCTTGTCCGTCAGGCCGGACGCGATCACACGCTTAAGATATAGCTCCGGCGCAATGCGCAAAAACAGATCCATATCCAGACTATTGTGATGCGTCACGAACGGCTTTGCATTCGCGCCGCCAGCGATCGGATGCAGAAACGACGTTTCCACTTCGAGGTAACCCTGATCGTCCAGTGTTCTGCGCATGGACGAGATGATTTTACTTCGCGCGATCAGCCGTGACCGCACTGTCTCATCGGACACGATGGACTTGTGGCGTTCGCGCGCCTCAAGTTCAGGATCTGAAATCCCATGATATTTTTCCGGCAGCGGATCGAGGCACTTCGAAATCAGCTCGATGCTCTCAGCGTTGATCGTTAGTTCGCCCCGCGGCGTCCGCCTGACCGCACCGCTGACCCCAACGATGTCGCCAATGTCAAAGCGCTGCACGCGGGTCTTCTGTTCGTCGCTGAGTTCTTTGAGGTAGTTGAAAACCTGGATGCGGCCACTGGCATCCTGCAACACCATAAACATGCCGCTGTTGCGGATCGCCATGAGCCGGCCGGCAACCTGGGCATCGATCCCAGCAAACTCGCCATCCGGCAGGTCCTTGAACTGCTCCTGCAATTCAGCAGCCGTGTGTGAGCGATCAAACTTTGTGACCGCATAGGGGTTCACACCGTCGTCAAGCCAGGCTTTGAGGTTGGTCAACAGTGCGGCATGTACGGTGCCGAACTGCTCTTCAACGCGTTGAATGTCTTGCTCTGTAATCTCTAGCTGCATGTTCATTCAGTCTTTGTTTTCGATCCGAGGAGAGACCCCGCGATTGATGGAAAATGACGCGTCCTGGCAACGGCTCAAAGCCGGATTCCGCCGTTAAGCCACGCCGTTTGGCGCAGTCACGGCTCATTCCTGGCGGCCTCTATACGATAAGGTCCCCGACTTCGCTAGAGCAACGTGCCTTTGGTCGATGACGGGACGATGCCGACCAAAGGCACGTTGCTCTATTCTTAAGTAGCGATCATCTTTGTGCGTCAAGTTGGAATTCGCCGAATAGCTCCAACTTGACGCACGATGATCTAGTGTGACCGATTCATGCGACGTGCGCGCTCGCGATGCCACACCCCGACACAGACAATCCACAGAGATAAGAACGTCGAACCGCCTTACTGGCTGCAAGTCAGTCAGTCAGCGCCTCATCCAGCGCGGCCAAAGCTCGGGCAGCGAAGAGGCGCATGTTCTCCGCCCGGTCATCCAACCCCGTCTCCAGTGTCAGAACCGAATTCACCGGGCCGGATACCGCAATACAGGTGTGCCCGGCTGCATCGCCGTAGCGGTTGCCAGTCGGGCCGGCAGCACCGGTCTCAGCCAAGCCCCAGGTCGCACCATGGTTTTCACGCGCGCGCTCGGCAAGGAGCTCAGCATAGGGCTCACTTGATGACCTCAGACCGCGGCTCTTCATATCTTCGTCAGTGATCCCCATCAGGCTGCTACGTGCCTGCAGCGTGTAAACCACGGCACCTGAAAGATAGTAGCGAGAGGCCCCGGGGACAGCGAGGAGAGCAGCCGAAATCAGACCACCCGCCGACGATTCTGCAACCGCGATTGTTTCCTTCCGTGCCTTCAATTTCTCAGCGATGGCCAGAGCAGCAGCTGCCAAGGTGTCCATGATGACTTCCGTTCTTCGGTTTCGTGAATGAAAACCAGAGTCTGGCACGAAGACAAACCAGAATCCAATTGAACCTGATGAGCTCTACCCGCGGTGCCCCGAGACGGCCTGGCCGGCATCCGAAGTCAATTGCAAATGCAAAAGCGACGCCACAGCCGAGACCACAGCAATGACAATGAAGGCAAACGAAAAGTCCGCAGCGGCAAGTTCCGTATCTCCACGCCACCAACGCGAGATCTCGATGGCGAACGCGCCAACAGCTACGCCGGCTGAAATGAACAGTTGTTGCGCAACCGCGACCAATGCCGTCGCACGGCTCATCATCTCCGTTGAAATGTCGGAATAGGCAACAGCATTCAGAGACGTAAACTGCAGCGATCGGAAAAAGCCGCCAACCAGCAGAACCAGAACAATCACAATATGGGATGTCTCCGGTGTGAAGACCGAGTAGGACGCCAGAAATCCTGCACAGATCAATGCATTGACCGTCAGCACCTGGCGAAAACCGTAGCGGCGCAGAATTGTCGGCGCTGTAAACTTCATCATCAGGGCGCCAAAAGCACTGGCAAACGTGATCAAGCCTGAATCCAACGCGCTGAGACCAAAGCCAACCTGCAGCATGAGCGGCAGCAGAAATGGAATGGCACCGATGCCAAGTCGGAACATGCCGCCGCCCACCACGCTCGTATGGAACGTGGCGACCTTCAATAGTTCAAGGTCGAGAATTGGATGCGCGATACGACGTGCGTGGAAGACGTAGCCGGTCAACAGGCAAATCCCAACGACGATCAGCGTTGGCGCCAGAGCTGCCGGCAAAGCTTCGCGGCCTGCGATCGTAAAGCCAAAAATCAGCGTTGAAAGACCGACGCCCGAAAGCACGAAACCCGTCCAATCAAGCCGCGTCGTCAACTCGCCTTTGACATTCGGCATGTAAAGTCCGGCGAGGGTAATAGCGAGAAGCCCGAACGGCACATTAATCCAGAAGATCCAGCGCCAATCATAGAAAGTGGCAACGTAACCACCGATCGGCGGACCGATCATCGGTGCAAATAGGGCCGGGATGGTGAGATACGCCATCGCCTGCACCATCTGGGACTTCGGCACCGACCGCAGCAGAATGAGACGGCCAACGGGAACCATCATGGCACCGCCGACACCTTGCAGGGCACGTGCAAGAATGAGCTCCACGAGACTGCCGGCCAGAGCACAACACAGCGAGGACACGATAAAGATCGAAATCGCCAGCTGAAACAGCGGCCGCGCACCGAACCGGTCAGCGCACCAGCCACTGATCGGAATAAACACGGCAAGCGACAAAAGATAACTCGTCAGAGCCAACTTGAGGATGACCGGATCTTCGCCCAGATCCCGCGCGATGACAGGAAGTGCCGTGCCGATGACACTGGCATCCATGTTCTCCATGAACAGCGCGGCCGCAACGACCAGCGGAATGAGCCATAGCGGTCTGCCGGCTCCCGCATCACTAGCGGTACGATCGCTCATAGCGCTGAGATCGCATTTTGGGATTGGACTTTGGAAGTCATAGTCGTTGCCTAGACCAAATCGGACAATCCGTAAATCTAGCCGCAACGCATATCAGACATCCGACAGGTCAATGCAGAAGCACCAGCCCTGTAGACACTCGTTACTGGTGTTCAGATAGTCGCTCGTCGCAGCGCTGGAGAGATTGCTGACAGTATGCTTAGGCCATGCTAAGCATGCGCTTGAACAGAACGTCTAAGCTTAAGGATGATCAATCGATATGAGCTTGCACGATGAACTTAAGGCCCAAGAAGCACTCAGCCGTCAAAACGCACCCAAGCAAGTCTGGGATGAGAACGACCGGCAAATGGAAAAGTTGCGGCTTGAAGGTCTCGCCGACAAATGCGTTCAAGTCGGCGAGGAGTTTCCAGCGTTTACATTGTCGAACGCTGTTGGACATCAAGTGAGTTCCGTCGAGCTACTCAAACAGGGGCCGCTGGTCGCGAGCTTCTATCGGGGCGGCTGGTGACCATACTGTAATCTAGAGCTGTATGCTCTTCAGAAACAGCTACCCAACATCAAAGATGCCGGCGCCAATCTGGTCGCCATTACGCCAGAGTTGCCGGACAACACCTTGACGACGGTGGAAAAGCACGCACTCGAATTCGAAGTGCTGACCGACAGGGATAACGCACTTGCGCGGAAATGCGGTTTGATCTTCGAAATCCCTGCCGCATTGCATGATTTCTATCGCACGGAGCGTTTCGACCTGCCTGCAACGCAGGGCAACGAGTCGTTCGAGCTTCCGGTGACAGCGACCTACATTATTGGTCCTGACGGACGGGTTACCCATGCCCACGTCAACGTCGATTTCACGACACGTCAGGAACCCGAAGAGATCGTTGCAATCTTAAGGAACCGACAAAGATGAAGCGCGGAACCTGAGCAAGTCTCGGATATGGAGAACAACAAAGACCTGTCTGTGCCGTTTGTACGCCTGGTGTCTAACGGCGACAATGTATGCGCGTTCGAGGACGACGTGATTGACGTTCGCTTTGGCGATCCCGACGATCCACCGCTTGCGAAGTCCGCAATCATTCCTGCGGCATCTATTTGTTTCTGCTCCATGCCGGCAGACCAAGCGGCTGACCTCCATGCTGTGCCGGGACGCCAGATGATTATCGTTCTGAAGGGAGAGCTCGCCGTCACAGCGTCTCCTCAAGACAGTCGTACGTTCGGATTGGGTGACTTTTTCGAACTTGGCCATGCGACAAGCAAGAGCCATTCGGGCCTGATGCAGACGAAGGCCCCAGCGTCTTTCGCTTTGATTGACCTGGTTCCAGATGCCATCGCTGGTTGCGCACTACCAACGGATGACCAAGCCACCGATCAAGGCGCAAACTATGTAAGAACGACTGACGGCCCAGACGGCTTATCGCGCACCAGTGTTGGAGAACTTCCCTATCGTCAGGAGATGGCGCACGGGCAATCGACGGAGAAGTTCTCAATCAGTGGCATTCAGTTCGTCTTCGCACCCGGAGACCTAAATTATGCCTGGCATCGCGCGCCGCAACGCCAATTTGTTATTCCACTGACCGGTGGAATGGAGGTCGAAAATGGTCTTGGTCATCGCCACACCATTCGACCAGGTGAGATCTACATTGGCGAAGACGTGAACGGTAACGGTCACATTACGCGAGCTATCGCAGGCCAAAAAAGGCTCTCGGTTTTCGCCCATCTTGCCCATGACGTAAGTGATTAATCCACCAAGGAACAGAATCTGAGGTCGGCGCCCTTGACACGGACACCCATCACGCATGAACGATGTCTAACGTGCCCGACACAGCTGGGTCAGGAATGGTCAGAACTGAAGCAAGGCAGGAATGGGTTCAAGAATGCTGTTGAGACAACTGGCTTGCGCGCTGCTGACACTGGCTGTCGCCGCCAGCGCTCATGCCCACTCCAAAATGACGACAAGCGTTCCACGCGAAGGCGCGACGGTCGAAGCCGGCCTTCCAGAGATTTCGTTGGGCTTTTCCAAGCCGGTACGACTGATCCTCGTGAAGGTTCGCAACAAGACAGGCAAAGTGGACGTCACAACGGGGTTCAAACCTGCAACCGGTTTCGGCAAGGCCTATCCCGTTGATGTTCCGCCGCTCACAACCGGCGCATACCAGGTCAATTGGACAGCAATCGCCAAAGACGGGCACATTATGAAGGGCACCTTGTCCTTCACCGTGGCAAAGTAAGTTATGCCTCTTGCCGATCTCGACTGGGTATCCGTACTCCTCAGGACGATGGTTTGCGCCGGTACCATTTGTTGTGCCGGTAGCGTCCTTGTGCGCGTGACTATCCAAGCTTCGCCGATCAGCCGCACGATCACGCAGCAGATAGCTGCTGGCCTTATCATCCTCATCGTCTGCGAGCCGTTGCGCTACCTGACCTTCCAGCTCAGCATCGCACAGGGCGACTGGGACATGGCGTTTGATCCGACGTTGCGCTGGATGGCCATAGAGACTCCCCAGGGACACGCTGCCGGCATGCGCTTACTCGGCGCGGCGCTTATTATTGCAGCCCGCCTGAGGGGCACTCTTGCCGTCATTGGTGCGATACTTATGGTCTCATCGTACGTGCTTGAGGGCCACACAGTATCCAGCGACAACAGGGCGCTGCTTGCCGTCCTATTGTTCATCCACCTCGCTATCGCCCATTGGTGGATCGCAGCACTCTATCCGCTACGCATGCTGTTAAAAACTGAGGTCAGTATGCAAATCGCACAGACGGTCGAGCAATTCGGCCGACAAGCTCTCATCGCGGTCGCACTCCTAGCAATTGCCGGCGCTTTCATGCTTGGTGAACTCACGCAGTGGCAACCGGATCTATCAAGTCCGTACCAACTGGCCTTCGCGCTGAAGCTCGCCCTGTTCGCCATCATCCTTGGCATTGCAGCAACCAATAAACTGCGATGGACACCGCGCCTGACAGTTGATCCAGAGACCGCCAGGACAGGCTTGGCGCGGGCGATATCACGCGAAATCTCTGTCGCGACTCTGATCATCCTGGCGACGACCATCGCAACATCGTATCCGAACCAGCCCCACGACTGATCATTCCACGCGACGCGAACGCCTCATGATTAAAAGCCGCGCACGGTCGGCTATGCGTGATAGGCCACCTTAGCGCCATATCCTCCGCCACGTCCCGAGCCGACACGGCCCCACCGGACGCTAGCCGTCAGCCAAGCTTCATTTTCCAAAAGCTGCCAACAGCCGGCTCACGCCGGAGCTTCGAGACGGCCACGCGTTTCCGACGGCAGCTCGCCAAAGTGTCTGCGGTAATAGGTTGAAAACCTACTCCAATCCCAGAACCCCTCCTCTGACGCGATATCACCAATACTCTGCCGCAACCGAGAACTGTCCATCAGTTTCCGCCGCACACTATGCAGCCGGACGACACGGTAATAGGCTAGCGGACCCATAAAGACGTGTTCAGAAAAAGCCTGTTCGGTCGATCGTCTAGATCCCAACCCACTTAGTGACTGCAGTCCACATTCCTTGGCCGTACGTAAGTTATCCAACAGCAGCTTGCGCGCGCGCCAGAAACGCTCGAACGACACGGGTCGTTGGAACGTCGCAAACGACTTTGTCTTGAGCGCTTCCATTGTAAAGCTCGAAACAACCCTGAAGATCGTGGCACGCCCAACCAGCTCCATAGACTGAGGCGAATTTTTCCGCCCAGCACTTCCCAGAGCGGCTTCAATGTCAGATCGCAGTCGTTCGGTCAGTGCATCGGACTCAATCAAGGATCCCCTGCGATCAAGCTGCTTGAACCACTGCGCCGCTTCATCAACCAGGCCGTCTTCGTGGAAGAGTTCATCGCGGCTGATCTTGACAAGAATTGTCGCAACATCTCCTGGACAGACGACAATCGAACTTCCACCGGGCGGCAAAACGAAGACCCGACGTGCATTAATGTCTAAACCACCCGCCAAGAATGAATTGGACAAACTCGCGAGGAAATAAAAACAATAGCTATCAGAAGGCACCGAAATTTGCTTTTCTATGGTCTGATTGTGCAAACTCTTATAAATGAGAATATTGCCAAAGTTTAAGCATGAGAAATCACCTTCAAATCTCCCCGAACTCAATTGCGTACAGGCGACATTTAATCCGGTCAGAAAACTCATGCGTTGATCAAAATCCGCATCTTCCATTTTGCTGGAGATACTTTTCACCCCCTCAAAGTCCCGGCTGGGTAGCCAAGGCGAATTCATTGCTCCCCTCCTGCGATCAAGATGCGCGCATTCCATTCAATTATGGATCTCGCAACACTCAGGGAACCGAACGCGCCAGCGCACCGACTTGAGCTAGGGCGACGCGCAACTGATCCGCTCCAGCAACGGCTTGCACGTTGAACACCGGGAGCAGCAGGACAAGGCGTGGACAATTTCATGCTAGTCCTCCATTTAGAAACTGTAGAAGCAAGGCACCTGTTGCTCGTATCGACAAAGCACTTGGTTATCTTTAAGCGGGCCCTCGCCCGCCCTGTTTCGTCAGCCCCGCTGCTGAACAATGGTCCATCGTTCAGAAGCGGCTTGATCAAACTCGAAGGTCGTTTCAGCCAGCAGATTGACCTCACAGATCAGACGTCTGCCAAATCGGAACAGGACACTGAATTGCCGCACATTAGTCGTCACCCACGATACGCATCATGGCCCACACCCAGAACGTCAGAAGAAATACGCATCCCCCAAACGTTAAGCGCTCCACGGCTCCGTAAGGGTACTGGAAGCTCAACGCCAAAAGCTCAGCAACGCCAAACCAGAACGATGTTGGGAAAACAACAAGGACAACAAAACTCGCAAGGTTGTGAAAAAACTGAGCTGTCATCACAGTTCATTTACGCTCCATATTCGAAATAAAACTTTGATCCAACGCACTTCATCACGATCGACAAAGTTTCAACCTAGTTTCGTGATCAACGCTCTTCATCGCAATCATTGTTTACTTGGTAGCTGCACAACAGGTTTCAGATTTGGCTCGAATGATTTGAATGAAGTTTTCAAGAAATTCGCGCCACGATCATTGAATGATATAATACGTCTATATTGAGCAGAATCGTTATACAGATTGCGAAGAGCCTACATGGCCGCGTGCGCCTCAATTCACGATATGACGTCAGAACCAAATTATGCCGAAAGCGAAATTTCTAGTTCACGGTACGCACTTGGACCGAACGCGATTTGCCGGAAGCTCCAATTGATCATTGCGATGTTGACGAAGAAACGCGCCTCGTCCGCAAGTGCAAGCGCGCCTCCTCAAGATGAGAGCCGCTACTCCATTAGCGAAGATTTGAGAAACAACAGAAAAACTGAATGCTTTCTTGAGATCCAAAGCCTCTTGCTCACCGACCGCCTGTCTGCGATTCGGCAGGGCCCGTCCTCTGTCGACGTTTAGCGACCACAGCGAACATTAAATGGCTGAAAACACTGCTGAAGACGCAGCGAGATTGAGTTGAGTTCCTGCGCATCCGTCATAACAGTCCGGGTCCGATCTGCACTATGAGAAAAGCATGGTTGGTTGAGGGCACAGCCGCGATCAAGATCATCGTCCGCTACGCAATCATAACCGCAAACTGGCGTGCTGAAACCGGCTCGTTTGCTCATGAGAGCTGAAGCTAGCATGTGCATCGTTCTTGGTCGCGATCCGAAAGCAGCGTCGTGCGGCCAGCCACCTTTTTTTGGCCGCCGACGCGGTACGGCGAACGATGCAGTTGCGACAACGAAAATACGACGGGACCACGCAAAGTATGCAGACCTCATCTCAAGCCTCTGGGTTGTCGGACATCAAGCCAATCACACTCTCAGGTGTCGTAACTTTGGTCTTCGCAGCGGTTCATCCGCGCTTGAGCAGTGAAGCCGAAATCGAGGGGGCGGCGCAATGAATGCGCAATGGTTTCCGAGCCTCTCGTCGTTCATAGCGAGCAGCCATGTGTCTGACTCGATCCAAGTGGACTTCGACAAACAGGCAGACCTCTTTAAAGGTCCATTCATGAAGTACACCCAGCTTTCGCCGGGCAACTTCAAAGGACGACTGCTCTACGCCGAGCTCGGTCCAATCATGGTCCATATCGAGTTTTGCAACCAGACGATCGAGGCGCAACTCAAGGCACCGCCCAATGCCTATATCTTCTGCATCGTATTGGAAGAGGCCGGGCCGTTTTCTTTTGACGGAACCGTGCAGGAGAAGCACTGGGTTTATGTAGTCCCCCCGAACGGCGAGACAACAACCATCAGCCCGGCCAACGGCACACGCCTATTCTTCTCATTGAACCGGATGGCGATTGCAGAACACGAAGATCTCGCAGACGAGGCCTTTGAATGGTTGACCAGTCTTGAGACCCACGGCGCTTACGTGAAGTCAACATACCTTGCTGATCGGCTGAGGTCGCACGTCTTATCTGCGCTGGAAGTTGCGGCCGAGGCCAAATCAGAAGAGACGATGGCGGTGATCGCGCAGTCAACAGTTTTCACCATCGCCTATTCATTGACGATGGCTTGGATGAAGCGGGACGCATTCTCTGACTTTCAGCGAACCGCTACATTCGAACGCTACCAGCGTGCGCGCAAACTGTTGTTGGACAGGCTGCTACAGGACGAGATCCGCGCAGCTGAAGAAGACAATCTATCGTCACTCGGGGACCTGGGTTCAAGACGATCAGTTGAGCTAGCGTTTTCTAAGAATGTTGCGATGGGACCACTTGCTTACTACCGGGTCATTCGATTGCACCGCGTGCGGCGCAAGCTTATGGAACGCGAAAGACTTGGACAAAACATCGGGGATATCGCCTCAGAGGAAGGCTTCCTCGACTGGAGCAGGTTTTCGGTAAATTACTACAGACAGTTCGGCGAACGCCCCTCTGATACGCGCAGGCGGTTGCGGAGTTAGTTTGATCGCAGAGATATGTCAGCATCCGCTGATCCGGTAGACTGGCACTCATGCATAACACAACGCGCTTTGCGAACGCCGCACTGCTACGCAAACAAGCCTTACTCAATCCAGGCCAATGCAGCCCGGCGAATTCCACTCAATCCAATTGTGCTTGAGTCAACTCTTGTAGGCTTAGTCGCAAATGCGAATTGTGCTGTGGGAAGTTTCCCCCGCGAACCTCCCACAGCACCGCCACCATTGCCCCACGCCAATCGTGGCTAAGCAGAACACGTTCGCGGTTCACACTCTGAGCGCATCGACCCTCTGCTCCCAGCCAGCGCAACACTGTCGGCAGGCAACAGTCCACGAGCCAATTCTTGCTCAAAACCACCTTAGCTGCTCGCTTAACGGGCAGTTATGCAGAAGACGCAACTTTGCAATCAGAAGGACAATTGCAGTCCGCTGAGAGCAAAGCCTATGGCTCGGCCCCACCAACTCCATCGTCCGCATAAACCGTGAATTTGTCTTCGTCGAAAACAAAGTTTTGGACGACACCACCAGCTTCCACGAGGACCTGTTTGACTTCCGGTACATCGAGCATGTTGCGCCAGACCTTGGCGAGCAGCGGAAACTCCGCCTCAAGATCAATCTCGGCCAGTAACGCGTTACGGATTTGCGGCACCAGGAAACAATCCGCTACGGTGACTGTGTCTCCAACAGCAAACCGGCCTGAGCATTTTTCAAGAAGTTTCTCAATCGCGCCGAACTCGCGCCGGATGAAATGCAATCGCAACGGATGTTTGGTGGGGTCTGACTTGACCATCCCCCATTCTCCGATCGCCTGGATAATGAATGGAATGTTTTGATAGGGTTGCGTATCCGCCGCGATAATCCACATGATACGCGCAGCCTCAGCACGCAACCAAGGATCCTCGGGCATCAAGGGGGAGCCGCCGACATCCCCCGGAAGGTTGGCCTCGATGAAATCAATGATAGGGCCTGTTTGCGTCATCCTGCGCCCGTCCGCCAGTAGCAGAACCGGCACGCGTCCCTCTGGATTGAGCGCGGTCAATTCTGTCGACTGCAGACCCAGCGCGGCAGCATCTGACTCCGGGATGGAGTACTGGGGGATACCGCGATGATCTGAGGCCAAACCGGTTTGAACCAGCGTGACAAGGTCAGCCGGAACCGAACGGCACCGCAGATAGAGCGTGACCCGCATCGAGGCGCTGCTTGTCGGGTGATAATAGAGTTTGTAGCGCATCGATGGATCAGCCATGGTCCCTCACATTCGGACGTTGTCACGTCCAGCATCCTAGCGAATGCCAATCCCGCAACAATGGCGCCGGCGATCAACACCGTGATTTGCCAAGTTGATCTAAGCCGTTGCAGGTCGGTTATGCTAGGCAACCTCAAAACAGTTCAAAACAACATACAACAACGATAAGTGCTGCGCGCCGACCAGGCATGCAGTGTGAGATCATAGAGCATGAACAATTCGAGATCCGGGCAGATGCATCTTCTGCTCGAAGCGCCCATCTTGCAGATGCTGTGGAAGCTTGGGGCGCCGAACGTAACGGCAGTCGTCATTCTGACATCCGTAACCGTGGCTGATGCTTGGTTCGTCGGTCAGCTCGGCACGGTTCCACTGGCAAGCCTCGCCATTGTCTTCCCCTTCCAAACGCTGATGCAGATGATGGCGGGCGGCGCCATTGGCGGTGGCGTAACATCCGCACTAGCCCGCGCGCTCGGCAGCGGTCGCCGCGACCACGCCAATGCCGTTGCCTGGCACGCCGTAGTCATTGGTGTCGTCATGTCGTTTGCCTTCATCGCCTGGCTCGGGTTCATGCCGGAGCCGATTTTCGCCTTACTCGGCGGCAGAGGCGAGGTTTTGGACGGAGCCGTCCGCTACGCGCAGATTGCCTTCGGTGGCGCGACAACGACCTGGTTGCTCTACGTCTTCGCGGCCATCCTGCGCGGGACAGGTGATACGGCAACGCCGGCGACAGCCATCGTCTGCACCAGCATTCTGCAGATTGTCGTATCCGGGATTCTGACACTCGGGCTCGGCCCCATCCCCAGCTTCGGCATCATTGGCCCTGCCATCGCGATCGTCATTTGCCAGGGCCTGGCCGCGCTCTACATGCTCGTGCATCTCGTACGTTTGAGGTCGGGTATTCAATTGCGCATCAGATCACTCAGCTGGCATCCGCTTGCCGACATCCTGAAAGTCGGCGCGATCGGACTGATCAACAGCCTGACAATCCCCGCAACTGTCCTGACGGTCACCGGCATTGTCGGCCAATATGGCACGGCTGCTCTCGCTGGTTATGGTCTGGGAAGTCGGCTGGAGCTCATGCTTGTACCAATTGTCTTCGGCATTGGTGGTGTCCTCACCGCGGCCGTCGGCGCAAACATTGGTGCCGGCCAACACGCACGCGCACGCAGGATTGCTTGGACCGGCGCTGCCTGCGCAGCTCTGGTCACAGGCGCGATCGGCGCCGCAGTCGCGGTGGCTCCAAGGCTCTGGCTCGGCTGGTTCACCGCTGATCCCCACGCCTATGCGTTCGGTGCAGTCTACCTCGCAATTGCTGCACCATTCTATGGTTTGTTTGGCGGTGGCCAGACACTTTGCTTTGCTAGCCAAGGAACCGGGCGCATGATGCTACCAGTCTTTGTCGGCGTGGTACGATTCGCGATTGTTGCCGCGGTCGGCACGCTTGCGGTGGCCATGTCGTGGGACATCACGATCGTCTTCGCCGCCGTGAGTGCGGGGCTGATCACGGTCGGTGTTGGCCTCGCGCTGTGCCTGTTTACGTCGGCTTGGCGCCCGGCTTCTTCGTCGGTGACTACGGCTCCTTAGGAGCTATTACCTATCCGCAGGAAATTGCAGAACTCTTACTCTCGATGTGCCCTTGTCGCTGATCCTCCAAGCACAGACGTAACACTCTCAGCTTTGGGGTTGAGCCCTGGGCCATAAAATCGACATCGCGAATGGCTTCTTGGAGAACATCTAAATGTCCAAGGAGCGATTGAGATCAGTCTCGTCATTGATCCACCCCTCAGAATTTGCGGTTTGAAAGTTGCTAGCATGAGTTTGCAGCGTTGCCGACTTTGCAAATACGAGATCGTGCTTAGATGATAATCGCGAGGGTCTTCACCACCTTCATGCTCTGCGCAACGGTGGTGGTCTTTGTGCTCCTAGCGGTTGTGGTCATTTACGCTTACACAGACTACCGGGACGCAGGAACTATGACCACGAGAGGCCTGACGCTCATAGTGGTCAACGGCCCTCTGGCGATCCTTACCCTTTCACTCACCATGATCCTCGTTTCTTGGTGGGCAAGGCGGAGACAGTTATCGCTTTGGCTAGAATTCGTCTCAATCTGCGCGGCATTGTTCTTGGTCGCTGTTGCAAACTTTGGGCTTCCAGTATGGATGTTGCGAGATTACCCGTGCCCGGAGCCGTGTGGCGTGATCCACTTCCTGACTGACGGGACACCGCGCAATTTCGACAACTGAGTGATGCTGCATCAACTATGAGAACCCTCTTCGTCGTTCAGTTGGGAGGGCACCCAACTCGCTCCTCCCTCTCCAGATTATGAAAGCATCAAGCCAGATCTCCATTGATCCAATTTGCCTGAACCGCTCCATAATTCCGCGTTAACATCGCAGTGCTATTTTGAGGGCATAGTACGGGAACAATAGCCATTCGAGCGGCAACTCAGTGACACACGAAGAAAGCAAAACTAGGAGCCGAATGCGACCCGATCGCCTTTCCAAAACACAAAAGGCAATGACTGTCGTGTCAGTTGGACTTAGCTTGTTCGCGGCGTTTTTTGCTTCTTTCGCAATGTCGACCGTAACGAACTCCACCGAATGGATTTATGGAGTCTTTGCCGGCGTCAGCGCGTTTAGTGTTGGGCTATCCTGGCTGCTCGTTAAGTTCCAATCTCCGCCGGTCACGTGCAGTTTGTGTCATGCGAGCGGCTGGATCGAGGACTTAACACCCGACGACTACTTTTGCCCGGTTTGCAACGGTGACTCTTTCATCTACAGACGCCCAAGAACCACCCGCCCGCGCCACCAAATCGTGCCCGCGTACACCGAGGCCATATCAGGCAAGGTCCTCGTTGGGCGCGCTAAGGGCAAGTTTTGGGATTAAATGCTGAATTCGCGTCGGTCACTTAAAAGCACCATTGATCGAGCTCTCATGAGCGGGCTTTCTGGATCCATAGCGCCGCCGCCTTCAGCGGATCTTACTAGGCACAACGCCATACCGCCCCGCCCACAAAAAAGCCCGGGACCAAGGTCCCGGGCCATCACTCACTCGGACATGCGAATTCAGCTTATTGAGCAGCCATCACGCGGGTCAGCGCACCGTCAATGGCCGAGACAATCTCATCGATGTCTGACTTGGTGCAGATCAGTGCCGGGCTCAGGCAGAGCGTGTTGTTCAGGCCTGCAATCGAGCGGTTTGTGGCGCCGATCACGACGGCAGAGTTTGTCATGCAATCGGCAACGACAGCCTGGGTGATGCTCTCGTCGACCGGCTCCTTGGTGTCACGGTCAGCCACCAGCTCGGCACCACAGAACAGGCCCTTGCCGCGGACTTCACCGATCACTGTGTGCTTCGCCTTCAGCTCTTCGAGCTTTTCGAGAACGTAGTGCCCCATCTCGGTGCAGTTCTCGAGCAGGTTTTCATCTTCCAGGATCCGCATGTTCTCCAGCGCTGCCGCCGGTCCACCGGCGCAACCGCCGAAGGTTGAGATATCGCGGAAGTAGCTCATCGGATCGTCGGGCGCAGACTTGAACTGATCGAACACCGCCTCGGTTGTCACGGTGCACGAGATCGCGGCATAGCCTGAGGCCACGCCCTTCGCCATCGTTACGATGTCAGGCTCAATACCGTAGTGCTGATAACCGAACCATGTGCCGGTCCGGCCCATGCCGCAGACAACTTCGTCGATGATCAACAGAACATCATGCTTGCGGCAGATCTCCTGCACACGCTCCCAGTAGCCTTTCGGCGGAACAATGACACCACCGCCTGCTGTGATCGGCTCAAGGATGAGACCACCGACCGTATCGGCTCCTTCGCGCAGGATCACCTCTTCGATCGCGTCTGCAGCCTTGATGCCATAATCCTCAATGTCGCCCCACTGCGAACGGTATTCGAGGCAGTGCGGAACCTCGACAAAGCCTGGTGTAAACGGACCGTACTGATCCTTACGCTGGTCCTGACCACCGGACGACAGAGCCGTGATCGTTGTGCCGTGATAGTCCCGGTTACGGAACAGGATCTTGTGCTTCTTGCCGCCATACTTGTTGTGGGCGATCTGGCGAACAATCTTGTAGGCCTTCTCGTTGGCCTCAGAGCCGGAGTTTGAATAATAGACGCGGGACATGCCCGGCATCTTCTCGGTCAAGCGCTCGGCAAACAGCGCGCCGGGAACGTTGCCTGCTGCATTGGCAAAGTAGTTGAGCTTGACCAGCTGATCGCGAACTGCATTCGCAATGGACTCACGTCCGTAGCCCACATTCACCGTCCAGACACCGCCCGAGACGGCATCGATGTGCTCACGTCCCACAGCGTTCCAGACCCGCATGCCCTTGCCTTCAACGATGATCAGCGGGTCAACGGTCTCAAACTTCTTGTGCTGGGTGAGATGGTGCCAGACGTTTTTGCGATCGGCCTCGATCACATGCTCGATGTCATTAATTCCCTGATGCAGCACGATCCGGCTCTCCCCTTGATGAAATCGGGTCCGCCCCTGCCAAGGTACGTGGGCTGACCTGGCGCCGGTCAACAGCCGGCAATTGTTTCCGAAAATTCCATAGTGTTGCGCATCTGACGCTTGGTCTCCCTTCGCAGCGCGCTCGAAACCAAGCGGCAGATGCCAAAGCAACACTAGAAACATAATCCTACTCGCGTTCCTGCTGTCTCTGACATTTGCTCGGAACAAGCCCTCAATGGGAAGCAAATGTCAGAGACGGAACGCTAGTCGTGGTGGTCGAAGCCGAAAAACTGGCCTGATCCGCACGATCATGCCCTGAAAGTTGCACGATGACAAAGTTGCAGCAAGTAGATAAATTGCAAACTAGATTGCAAATATATGAAACATTGGATGCCGTCGTGAACCAGCCGCGCCATATCCAGCAAGCCGATCTTCGTCTGCTGCGGGTTTTTCAGACCATTGTACAGTCCGGTGGCATCGCCGCGGCCGAGATGGTTCTGAACGTCGGACGATCAACGATTAGTCGCCAACTCGCCGATCTCGAACTGAGATTGGGCGTCAAGCTTTGCGATCGTGGACCCGGCGGATTTGCGCTGACAGAAGAAGGCACGCGCATTTTTGATGCAGCCAACAATCTTTTGGCGTCAGTTGATAACTTCACCGTCAAGGTCAACGAAATCAATGACCGGCTCGTCGGGCGTCTGTCGATCGCGCTGTTTGATATGACGCTGACCAACCCGGAAGCCCAGGTCGCGTCCGCCCTGCGCGCGTTCGATGACATTGCACCGGACGTCGACCTACAAGTCCGCATTCTCGGTACGGACGCAACCGAGCGTGGCATTCTGAACGATGAGATCCACGTCGGCATCATTCCGACGCACCGCAAATCAACAAGCCTGGACTATTACCCGCTATACAACGAACGGATGTACCTCTATTGCGGGCAAACCCATCCGTGGTTCGACCGCGATGACGACGCAATCCCGCCCAAGGAAATTCGTGAAGCCCGTTTCGCAGGTCTCGAGTTTCACTCACCCAATATGGCGGTCAGTCAGAAAGAACGGCTCAATCATCAGGCCCAGGTCAACGACCAGGAAGCACTGGCGATCCTCATCCAGTCGGGACGCTACGTCGGTTTCCTGCCGGACCACTTCGCACATCCCTACGAGGAGCAAAAGGTTGTCAGAAAAGTACGACCTGACCGCTACCGATACGAAATTGAGTTCTCCGCCATCGTCAAACACCACCCGACGCCATCGCGCATCGCCCGGGCCTTTCTTCAATGCCTGCGTGATGCCCATGCAGCTTGAGGGGCGCGTTAGTGCCATGGTCCGCGCGCTCGAACACGGTTTAACGATAGCAAACCGATAACACGGCTTGCTCGATGCGTTCCGCGTCAGGCAGGTACTGCCGTTCGAGACGTTCGTTGTAAGGAACCGGCATCTCTGGTGCCCCAATACGCTTCACCGGTGCGTCGAGCCAGTCAAAAGCCTCGTCTGAGATCACCGAGGCCATTTCGCCCGCAATACCACCAAAGAGTGGCGCCTCATGCACGACAACGGCACGGTGGGTCTTCTGCACGCTCTTGATCATGGTGGCTGTATCAAGCGGCTTGATCGTGCGCGGATCAATCACTTCGACCGATATACCTTTCCGGTCGAGCCGCTTCGCCGCCTGCATTGCGCGCTCAACCATGGCCATGGTCGCAATCACGGTGCAATCCGCACCCTCCCGCACGATGCGGGCTTTACCCGGCTGGATGACATATGAGAACTCCGGCACCGGCTCTTCACCACCTAGATACAAGAGCTTGTGTTCTAGGAAGACCACCGGGTTATCGGACCGTATCGCGGCAGCCATCAAGCCCTTTGCATCGTAGGGAGAAGCCGGCGCATAGATCTCCAGCCCAGGCACGTTAGCAAACAGCGCCTCAAGCGATTGGCAGTGTTGGGCCGCGAGACGCAGACCACCGCCTTGCGGACCACGAAACACAACCGGCACCTTGAGATTACCACCCATCATGTAGCGTGCTTTCGCCGCCTGATTGACGATCGCATCCACCATGAAGGTGACGAAGTCAAACAGCTGTACTTCGATGATCGGCCGCAAACCGGACATCGCAGCTCCGACACCACAACTCGCCGTCACGCTTTCCGCGATTGGTGTATCGCGAATGCGTTCAGGGCCAAACGCATCCAGTAGTCCGCGCGTCAGACCGAAAATCCCACCCGTCTTGGCAATGTCCTCACCAAGGATAATGACGCTTTCATCCGCCTGCATCTCTTGATGCATCGCTTCCGTAATGGCGGCGGTGTAGCTAAGCTTGCGCGCTCCGGCGTCAGGTTCGGGCGACGTGGTAACAGCGAATGGCAGCGTCACCAATGAGCGCGCCGTTTCAAGCTCTGGCTCCGGCAGTGTTTGCGCCCACGCGATCGCGCTTTCAATCTCCTCGGTGGCCTCAGCCTCAAGGTTGGCGAAGCCCTCGCCGGTCAGTTCACCCTGCTCCAAAACAACATCGCGCAGGCGAACAATCGGATCCTGGCCACGCCAGTCCTCCTCTTCCTGTCCGGTCCGATAGGATGGCAGGTTCGCGCGCATCGAGTGGTCACCCCAGCGATACGTCATCGCCTCGATCAGCGTGGGTCCTTCACCGCTCCGCGCACGCAGGGCTGCACGCCGCACCGTCTCGAACACGGCGATCGCATCGTTACCATCAATAAGCTGACCCGGTACGTCGTAGGCATCTGCACGCCGCGCGATACCACCACCGGCGATGACATCCCGTGTTGCCGTGGTCAGTCCGTATTGGTTGTTTTCGCAGAGGAAGATGAGCGGCAGCTGCCAGATGGCTGCCAGGTTCATGGCTTCATGAAAGATGCCTTCGCTGGCCGCGCCATCGCCGAAGAAGGCAATGCCAATATTGCCTGTGCCTTTCAACTTCTCAGCCAGTGCCGCGCCTGTTCCGAGCCCCATTCCGGCACCGACAATGCCGTTCGCACCCAGTATCTGGCGCTCAAAATCAGCGATGTGCATCGACCCACCGAGGCCATAGCAATAGCCCTCGGCCTTACCCATCAACTCAGCCATCATGCGCCGAACGTCCGCACCCTTCGCGATGGTGTGGCCGTGTCCGCGATGGTGAGTCAGGACAAAGTCGTCGGCCTGCAAGGCCTGACAGGCACCGGCAGCGATCGCCTCCTGACCAACCGACGAATGCGCCGTGCCCCTGATCTGGCCGTCGAGAAACAGTTCGATCGTGCGCGTCTCAAATGTGCGGATGCGAACCATGGTGCGCAGCATGTGGCGAACCAGATCCGGCGTCAGGTTGTTAGAGATCGGGACCCGTTCGACGGTCTTGAGAATGTCCGTTGATACCATCGCACTTCGACCCTTCACTTATCCGCCAAAAGCATCCGCAACCAACTCGGCCTATGAACCAATCCGTGGTTTGCCAATCTCAAGCATCTCGCGGGTTTCCTGAACGCTTGCCGGCTCGCGGCCATGCGCGCGCGCCTGCTCAACCACCTTGGCGATGATATCGGCGTTTGTCGGCGCGCGGCCGTCCACGGCGTATTCCATGTATGGATAGTCACCGAGACCGATGGAGATGTGGCCGCCATCCTTGATGATCTTTTCCGTCAGCAGCAGCAGGTCACCCTTGTAGTTGGACACAGTCCACGTGGTCCTGAAGTCCTTCGGCATGAACGCTGTCTGCGCATCAAGACCTTCCGGCGTACCGGGATGGCCTGCGAGCATGATGCCATCTGTCAACACAATCAGAATGTGCGCCGGCTCGGGGATGACACCCATTTTCATAAACGCCTCGATTTGGCGCGTGAAGCTAACGTTCCATGACACCAGGTAGTGTTTCAGATTGTAATGCGTGATGCGCTTGGCGAAATGCATGAGCGTTTCGGTCGAGTTCTTATAAATCAAATCTGTCGTATCGAACTTGTTCTCTGCCGGGTTCCACCAATCAACGTTGACACTACCAACATCCATCGGCGCGAAGTCAGGTGCCGTCTTGGCATCTTTCATCGTGGCCTCGACGGCTGCAAACCGGCCCATCGCATCTGCATCGTTCGCGACGTATCCAAGCGTCGGGTGGATCAGGATCGGACATTGCTCACGGATTCCGGAATTGGTCTTGAGATAGAATTCCGCATCGTGCTCCGGCGCACCGTCCGCCGTGCGGCCATGAAAATGAACGATGGACGCGCCCGCTTCGTAGCATGCTTTGGCGTCGGCAATAATTTCCTCCGGAAGGAACGGCACGTTGGGGTTTTCGTCGCGCGGTGCCAATTCATTCACACGCGCTTCGATAATAATCTTGTCCATAGTCTCCTCCCATCGCGTTTTAACCTGCAGCAAATCACGCTTAACGCTTGTCTTGCAACTGCCGGATCCCAACATGTTAGTGAGGCATTAACACTGGCAACGTCGCCAAGCTTATGTTCGCGCATGCTGCGACGTTCGGTCAAAGATCTACATCACTCCGTTCCACGTTGAAATTGTTGGAGGAGAAATGACGATGCCAAGGCTGTTGATCGTCGATGATGATGTCACATTTGCCCGTGTCCTTGCACGAGCGATGGCGGCGCGTGGGTACGAGGTCGAGGTTTCACATACAATCGCTGAAACCGTTGAAACATTCACCAGTTTCAGCCCGGATTTTGTCCTGCTGGATCTGAACCTCAACGGCGAGAACGGCGTTTCATTGATCCCCCAGATCCGCGCAATCGAAGAGAATTGCAAGATTGTCGTCCTGACATCTTATGGGACGGTGCGATCAGCTGCGTGGGCCGCTCGTCACGGCGCGTCGGATTATGTCACGAAGCCCGCTGATGCCGATGAACTCGACCATGCCCTGAAGCGCTGCGCCAACCCAAGGACACCACTACCGGATGTCCTGTCGTCACCGGAAGACGCCAAGGAAGCTCATATCGTCGAATTCTTCGAGAGGAACGACCGGCGCGTTGCCACCACCGCCAGGATACTGGGCCTGCACCGGCGCAGTCTGCAGCGCATTCTGGTTCGACTAGGGTTGGACGGAAACGGCTCAGACTTCGCCCGGCGCGCCACACCAATCGGCAGGGCGAAACGCATGATGCGCCTCTGGTCAACTGTTGTGACACGACGCAAGGTGCCGGCAAGACTCGGGACGCGGCCCGGTCTGCGACAGCCTTGGATTGCCGCGCGCTGGCAGGACCTCAAGCCGCAGACGGACCTTCAAAGTGGCGATCCGTCGCCTATATCTACGGAAAGGCCCGAGAGGCAGGCATGAGCTCAGACGGACACACCGAAGGCACCGACCCAAAGAACCTCACCGTCTACTTTGACGGCGCGTGTCCGTTGTGTCGCCGCGAGATCAACCTCTACCGTAAGCTCAAGGGTTCCAATGATATCGACTGGGTCGATGTCGCGACCGCTGACGATGAAGCCCTGGGGCCCGATCTGACATCCGGCCTTGCCCAACAGCGCTTCCACGTCCGCGACAAGGATGGGCAGCTGGCCAGCGGCGCGTCCGCCTTTGCACAGTTATGGATCGCGCTGCCAAGCACCTCATGGCTCGGCCGCTTCACCGCACTACCCGGCATACGGCACGTCGCCGATGTTGCCTATGTTGGATTTCTTGCCATTCGGCCGCTCATCCAACGCGTTATGCCACGCTAGGGCTCGACAATCTCACCATCCCAGGCCATTAGGCATCCACTTTGCTCGGTCGTCGCGCCAGCCATGACGCGCAACAAGTGCGCAGCTGACTCATCGGGCGTGAACAAGCGGTGCCCGGCTGCCAGCGACTTCTGAAACGGCTCTGACAAACCCGTGTCGACTGTGCCTGGATGAAGAGCCAGACAGATCGCCTCGGGATGCGTGCGGCGCAGCTCAATGCTGAGGCACTTGATAAGCTGGTTGAGCGCCGCCTTACTGGCACGGTAGCTGTGCCAACCTCCCAGTCGGTTATCCGAGATACTGCCGACGCGCGCAGATAGAGCACCAATGACGGCTCGCTCTTTTCGGGGAATGCGAGGCACAACGTGCTTGATAACAAGTGCTGGCAGAATGGCGTTGATCCGAAAATTTTCAGCCAAGTGCTCAGGCGCCAGCGCACGCCAGGACTTCTCCGGGAAGAGCCCTTGCGGCCCATGCAACACCCCTGTCGCGACGATGATCAATGACAGGCGCTCAATCTGATGAGCAGCCTCTTTCAGCTGCGCCTCGTCGCCAATATCCAGTGCCGTCTGCCGCAGCCTCGGATCATCGCTTTCGGACCGACTGCGCGACCAGGCATGAACTGTCCGAACATTGCCCTCGGCCAGGAGCGCCTCGACAAATGCGCGCCCCAGTCCACCGTTGGCACCGACGACCAAGGCATCGACTGGTTCATCGAAAGTAGCGAGCAGCGACATGGATCTATGCTTATCCTAGATTGCCAGACCAGCGACGATCAAACACGCTAGAACGGCCGACGTCAGTTGAATTCGCAGCTTGGCATACCAGCGTGGGATAATCCCTTGCTGTGCCATCCACAGGTCGAAGGCAAGCAAACCGGCAAAGCCAACGCCCAATGCCAACAGTGCCAAGTGGACCGGCAGCAGCAGCGCCGCGACGGCAACAAGCGACGGAAAGATACCTGAATTGTAAAGCAGTGTACCGCGACCGGCGCCGCGCATTTCCAGCCCCCAATGCACCCCGCCCATAAATGTCAGAATGATTGCAGCGTACGGTACGAGAACTTGCCGCGCGACACCCGCGATAGAAGCATCGCCGAACAGGAGAGCGAGGCTAAGGGCTGCAAAGGGGAGAACGCCCGCCCAACCCCAGGCCAGGGTCGTCGTCGGGATCTTGGAAACTTGGTCGGTTGGGCGCTGAGCAGAGTCCATGACGATCAAACGAAGCAACGGTCCTAACAGATCACGACGGACTGCCACGGCCCTTAAAGCAGTGCGAACCGAGCCGCTCCCGACGGGAGAGCGGCAAGTCCCAGAACAATTACTTTCTCTTGCGCTGTGGTGGCAGGTCAGTACACACGCCCTCAAACACCTCAGCCGCCATGCCGACCGATTCACCGAGTGTCGGATGCGGATGGATTGTCTTGCCGATATCAGTTGCATCCGCGCCCATCTCAATCGCCAGGCAAACCTCGCCAATCAGGTCACCAGCATGAGTGCCGACAATGCCGCCGCCGATGCAGCGATGCGTCTCCTCGTCGAACAACAGCTTGGTAAAGCCTTCGTCTCGGCCGTTGGCAATCGCCCGACCCGAGGCCGCCCATGGGAACATCGCCTTGCCGAACTTGAGGCCCTGCGCCTTGGCTTCCGTTTCTGTCACGCCGGCCCAGGCGATTTCCGGATCTGTGTAGGCAACCGACGGAATCTGACGGGCATCGAAGAAGCTCTTCTCGCCGTTTGCCGCCTCCGCTGCAACATGCGACTCGTGCACGGCTTTGTGCGCCAGCATCGGCTGGCCGACAATGTCACCAATCGCAAAGATATGCTCGACGTTAGTCCGCATCTGCTTGTCGACGTCGATAAAACCACGCTCGCTCACGGCAACGCCGGCCTTGTCAGCATCGATCAGCTTGCCATTCGGGCTCCGTCCAACGGCAACGAGAACCATATCATAGACCTGAGGTCCATCTGGCGCAGCTTCGCCCTCAAAGCCGACATGGATACCGTCGTCCTTCGCATCGACGGACACCGTCTTGGTCTTGAGCATGATGTTGTCGAAACGATGCGCGTTGACCTTTTCCCAGACCTTTACGAGGTCGCGGTCCGCACCCGGCATCAAGCCATCGAGCATCTCAACCACATCGATACGCGCACCGAGTGACGAGTAGACATTCGCCATTTCAAGGCCGATGATACCGCCGCCAATAACCAGCATGCGCTTTGGGATTTCGCGCAGCTCAAGCGCCCCGGTTGAATCAACAATCCGCGGGTCTTCTGGAATGAACGGCAGTTTGACCGCTTCCGAACCGGCCGCAATGATCGCCTTCTGAAACTTGATTGTCTTGCTACCCGAGCCGTCGCTAAGCACGACTTCGATATGGTTTGGATCGAGGAACTTACCCGTGCCTGTCACGACATCGACTTTACGCGCCTTTGCCATACCGGCAAGACCGCCCGTCAGCTTGCCGACCACTTTGTCCTTGTGTCCGCGCAGTGCATCGAGATCGATTGTCGGCGCATCGTAGGAAATACCGTGCGCGGCCATCGCCTTGACTTCGTCCATCACGGCAGCGGTATGGAGCAACGCTTTCGATGGAATACAGCCAACGTTGAGGCACACGCCGCCGAGCGTCGACCAGCGCTCGACTAGCACCGTCTTCATGCCAAGATCGGCGGAGCGGAAGGCAGCTGAGTAACCGCCGGGGCCCGCTCCTAAAACCATAACCTCACATTCGATATCACTGCCACCGCCGTGCGAAGCCGCAACAGGCGCCGGCACGGAAGACTCTTGCGCTGGCGCAGCGGCAGGAGCGGCTTCGGCGGCTGCACCCTCGGCCTCAAGCATGAGAATGAGACCGCCCTCACTGAGCCGGTCGCCGAGAGCAACCTTCATTTCGATGACCTTGCCCGCAGCCGGGGAGGGCACATCCAAAGTTGCCTTGTCGCTTTCCAGTGTAATTAACGGGTCTTCCGGTTGGACGACACTACCGGCTTCAACGTGGATCTCGATAACGGGAACATCTTCAAAATCACCGATGTCCGGAACCTTAACTTCTATCGCTGCCATTTCGTGCGATCTCCAGGTATCGGTCAATTACAGAACAAGCTGACGGACGTCTTCGAGGAACTCGCACATACGGCGCGTGAAGCGGGCCGCCAGTGCGCCGTCGATGACGCGATGATCGTAGGAGACACACACCGGTAGCATCATGCGCGGCTTAAACTCCTCGCCGTTCCAAACCGGCTTCATCTGGGAGCGAACAACACCCAGGATGGCAACTTCCGGCGCATTGACGATCGGCGTAAAGTGCGTACCACCAATCCCGCCGAGGCTCGAGATCGAGAACGTGCTGCCCTGAATGTCGGCCGGCGTAATCTTGCCATCGCGCATGCGTGCCGAAACTTCGCCGAGCTCCTTTGAAATCTCGATAATGCCCTTACGCTCAACATCCTTGATCGCCGGCACAACCAGGCCATCCGGCGTATCAACAGCAACACCAATATTGTAGTATTGCTTCAGGATCAGGCTATCGCCGTTCGGACTTAGAGAAGCGTTGAAGGCCGGGAACTCTTTCAAGCAGGCGACCGACGCTTTCAGGAGGAACGACAGCATCGTCACCCGGTAGCCTTCCGCCTTGGCCTTCGTGTCAAGCGAGCGCCGGTAATCGTCGAGTTCCGTAATATCGGCTTCATCGGCATGCGTGACATGGGGAACGTTGAGCCACGCGCGGTGCAGGTGCGGACCCGAGAGCTTTTTCAAACGTGAGAGCGGCTTCTCTTCAATCGGGCCGAACTTTGAGAAGTCCTGTGCTGGAATTGGCGGAATGCCCATGCCGCCGCCAGCCGGAGCAGCCGCGCCGCCACCACTGCCGGTCAAGGCTCGTTTGACATCGTCTTTCGTAACTCGGCCTTTCGCCCCGCTGCCAGTGATCTTGGTGAGATCAACGTCAAGCTCGCGCGCGATCATGCGAACCGATGGGCTCGCGTGCACATCTCCAAAGTCGACCGGCGGCGGCAGACTAGGCCGCTTGCCTGATCCACCATCGTCATTCGCCGGCGCTGGCGCCGCAACAGGTTCAGCGGTCGGCTTCGGCGCCTCGGCGGCAGGCGCTGCAGCGGCTGGCGCAGGCGCCTCGGCAGCAGCACCTTCGGCCTCAAGCATCACGATCGCACTGCCTTCACTGACGGTATCCCCCACGGCAACCAGGATCTCGACAACCTTGCCGGCCTGCGGTGCCGGCACTTCCAGGGTCGCCTTGTCGCTTTCAAGCGTCACCAGCGGGTCTTCTGGTTGCACCACATCGCCGGGGCTCACGAGAATTTCGATCACCGGCACGTCTGTGAAGTCGCCGATATCGGGTACTTTGATTTCGATTGCTGCCATGAGAGACGTCTCAACTAGTCTGGTGTGTTCATTTTCTATGATGGGTTCAGCGTCGCATGTCAGGCGCGCGCCGGATCGGGTTTGTCAGGGTTGATGCCATACTTCGCGATGGCCTCACTGACGGTCTTCGACGGGATCTTGTTTTCTTCTGCCAGCGCCTTGAGAGCGGCGACCGCCACAAAATGACGATCGACCTCAAAGTGATGGCGCAGCTTGCGGCGATAGTCAGAACGACCAAAGCCATCCGTGCCGAGAACGTGATAGCGGTCTTCAACATAAGGCCGGACCTGCTCGGACAGCAACTTCATGTAATCGGTCGACGAAATCACCGGACCATCACATCCCTCGCGCAAAACCTGCGTGACGTAGGGCACACGAGATGGCTCTTCCGGATGCAACAGGTTCCAGCGCGCCACGGCATCGGCCTCGCGTGCGAGTTCCGTAAAGCTTGTCACGGAGTAGATGTCGGCGCTGATACCGAAGTCCTGTTCCAACAGCTCGGCGCCCGCGATCACTTCGTTGAGGATCGCGCCGCTGCCCATCAGCTTGACCGTGTGTCCGGATTTCGCGGTGTCAGCCGACTTGTAACGGTACATACCTTTGATAATGCCGTCTTCGGCACCTTCAGGCATTGCAGGGTGTTGATAGTTCTCGTTCAACGTCGTGATGTAATAGAAGACATCCTCTTGCTCCTGCACCATCCGGCGCAAGCCATCGCGAACGATCACCGCCAGCTCATAAGCAAATGTCGGATCGTACGAAACACAGTTCGGGATGGTCGCTGACAGCAGATGGCTATGGCCGTCTTCGTGCTGCAGACCTTCGCCGTTCAGTGTCGTCCGGCCAGACGTGCCACCGATCAGGAAGCCACGGGCACGGCTATCACCGGCCGCCCAGCACAGGTCATGAACCCGCTGGAAACCAAACATCGAATAGAAGATGTAGAATGGAATGGTGATGACGTTGGACGTGGAATAGCTCGTCGCCGCCGCAATCCAGGACGACATGGCACCGGCTTCATTGATGCCTTCCTGCAGCACCTGCCCGGTCTTGTCTTCCTTGTAGTACATCAGCTGATCAGCATCTTGCGGCTGATAAAGCTGACCGACCTGCGAGAAGATACCGTACTGACGGAACATACCTTCCATACCAAACGTCCGGCTTTCGTCCGGAACGATCGGCACAACACGCTTTCCCAGTGACTTGTCCCGCATCAGCGTATTCAAAATGCGCACAAAGGCCATTGTCGTCGAGATCTGGCGCTCACCAGTGTCTTCGAGTTGCGCTTTGAAAGCATCCAGCTGCGGAACTTCGAGCGTCTCTTCTGCTTTCTGCCGCCGGCTCGGCAGATAACCACCAAGATGCGCGCGGCGCGCATGTAGGTACTTCTCTTCCGGCGAACCTTCCTGCAACTTGATGAAGGGTAGCTCTGAGAGCTGCTCATCGCTGACTGGGATGCGGAAGCGATCACGGAACTGCTTTAGCGCCTCCTCATCCATCTTCTTAGCCTGGTGGGCGCCCATCTGCCCTTCACCGGCATCGCCCATACCGTATCCCTTGACGGTCTTGGGCAGGATCAGCGTCGGCTGCCCGACATGGTCAACTGCTGCCTTGTAAGCCGCGTAAACTTTCCGGGCGTCATGTCCGCCGCGGGTCAAAGACCAGATCTTATCGTCGGACCAGTCCGCCACCATGGCGGCCGTCTCAGGGTATCGACCAAAGAACTTCTCACGCACATAGGCGCCATCCTTGGATTTGAAATCCTGATAGTCACCGTCAACGCATTCTTCCATCAACTGGCGAAGACGACCCGTGTAATCGCGGGCAAATAGCTCGTCCCAACCCGAACCCCACAGCACCTTGATGACATTCCAGCCAGTGCCGCGGAAATTGCCTTCCAGTTCCTGCACGATTTTGCCATTGCCGCGCACTGGGCCATCGAGGCGCTGCAGATTGCAGTTGATCACGAAGATAAGATTGTCGAGCTTCTCACGCCCCGCGAGTGAAATGGCACCAAGACTTTCCGGCTCGTCCATCTCGCCGTCACCGCAGAACACCCAGATCTTGCGGCCATCGGTATTGGCCAGCCCACGGTGATGCAGATACTTGAGGAAGCGCGCGAGGTAGATCGCCGTAATCGGCCCGAGCCCCATCGAGACGGTCGGGAACTGCCAGAAGCCTGGCATCAACCAAGGGTGCGGATAGGACGACAAGCCATTGCCGTCAACTTCCTGGCGGAAATTCAAAAGTTGCTCTTCGGTCAGGCGTCCTTCGATGAATGCACGGGCATAAATGCCCGGCGAGGAGTGCCCCTGATAAAAAATCAGGTCACCGCCATGATCTTCACTTGGTGCGCGCCAGAAATGCTGAAATCCGGTGTCGTAGAGCATCGATGCCGATTGGAACGACGCGATGTGACCACCAAGCTCTGAGCTCTCCTTGTTGGCCCTCAGAACAATAGCAGCCGCGTTCCAGCGGATAATCGCCCGGATCTTGCCTTCGAGGTCCGCGTCACCCGGATGCTCTGGCTGGCGCTCAGGCAGAATGGTATTGATATAAGCCGAATGCCGGGCAAATGGGACCTTGGCGCCTGATCGCCTCGCCTCGGCAACGACATCCTCAAGAATGTCATCCGCGGCACCGGTACCCTCGAAAGCAATCACGGAATTTATGGCATCAGTCCATTCCGCGCGCTCGGCGACATCATCCAGCTTGCTCATTGCAACCTCACAGCACCAACCTTGTTATTCATTTGGTAAAATAAATTGACCAACTTTGTCAATTGGATCATTATGTCACCAAACCTTAGTCAATGGTCTAATGGCAAGAAGCATAGTCTTGCACGAGTAAGTGCAAGGAACAGGGAACTCGAATCAGGCCGTGCGATGCGAAATACCGTACAAGTCCCAAAGGCTGCCGATGCCATCTCAGAGCACATAGAGCGCCTCATACTCGAAGGCGTTCTGCGTCCGGGGGAAAAACTGGCCGCCGAACGCGATCTGGCAGAGAAACTGGAAGTCTCCCGCCCGACACTGCGCACGGCGATTGCCCAGCTGGCCGATCGCGGGCTGCTCACCACCTCCAGGTCAGGCACCCGCGTCGCGCAGTTCCTGGGGCCCTTGATGGACCCGCTCGCGGCACTGCTGGCCGAAAAACCGCACGTCGTTGATGACTATCTGGAATTCCGAAGCTCTATCGAAGCGGAAGCAACGGGCCTTGCAGCCATGCGGGCAACCGATGTTGACCAGGCAGCCATCAGGCGATGCATCGAGCGCATGAAGACAGCACACAAGGCGGAAGATCCGGCCGAAGAAGCCAACGCTGACCTCGAGCTGCATCTCTGCATCTATGAGGCCAGTCATAACGTCCTCTTTCTTCACATCATGCGCGCTGTCGCCGAGCTGCTTCACCGCGATGTCTTCTACAATCGTGAACATCTCTACCTGCGTAAGGGTGCGCGCCAACATCTGCTCTCGCAGCACATCGCGATTGCCGAAGCGATCCACAGTCAGAACGCGAAAGAAGCCAAGAAGATTGCCGCTGAGCACATCGACTTTACGTCGCGCGCCATCGCGGAAATGCGCCGCAGCAACGAACGCATGGAAGCCTCGCTTCATCGCATTGGCCGGGCGGATTTCCTGGCGAACAACGACTGATTTGACCGGACAACCCTGATCCTTGCCTCACATCAGTGATTATTCCAACTTTCAGCCGTTTCCAGGATAGCGTCGCGACCGCGTTGTGACATAGCTTGGGCGTCTGCGCGGCCAGAGGATCCGCGCAGACCGACCTTTCCCAGGGACAATGGTTGTCGCCCCTCACTGACAATCGGCATATTGGATCGAGATGAGCGACGACGCCGTCTACAAGATGACAACGTTCCAAAGAGCGATGCTTCTTGTATTCGTGGCGCTCTCTACGATCCTCTATGCCTCGTCGATCCTAATCGTCTCGGCATTGCTCCCGAAAATGCAGGGAACACTCAGCGCTACGCAGGATGAGATTTCCTGGGCGATGACATTCAACATCGTCGCCACCGCCGTGATGACTCCGATGACGGGCTGGGTCTCCGAGCGTTTCGGTCGCCGCAATACGATGGTTTGGTGTTGCTCGGTGTTTGCCGCATCGACGTTCCTGTGCGGAACCGCAACAACACTTGAAGAACTGATTTTGTGGCGGATCATTCAAGGCATAGCCGGCGCCCCGCTTATACCGCTCGGCCACACGCTGTTGCTGGACTCAAGTCCGAGAAGCCAACACGGCATGGTGCTGGCCATCTATGGCATGGCCAATGTCGTCGGGCCTGTGATCGGGCCGACGATTGGCGGCGAGATCTCCGAACTCTATGGCTGGCAGTGGGCCTTTTGGATGATCGTGCCGTTGGCGATCATGACTGCCGTCGGCTTCCGCTTCATCCTACCCATCCGCCCCAACAGAGAACCACCAGGTCTGGACTGGAGTGGCTTCATAACGCTTTCCATTGCGATCGCCCTGGCCCAGCTCGTGTTTTCCAGAGGTCAGCGACTAGACTGGTTTGCGTCCCACGAGATTGTCGTCGCTACCCTGGTTGCCTGCATCGCATTCTACATGTTCATCGTGCACAGTCTGACCGCAGACAAGCCTTTCGTTCGTTTAGCGCTTTTCAAAGACCGCAACTACGCGATCGGTATGTTGCTTGTTTTCTTCTATGGCATGCTGAACTTCGCACCGGTCGTCCTGCTGCCACCCCTCCTGCAAAACCACGCCGACTATACCGATGCCGCGATTGGCGCGTTCATCGGCTGGCGCGGTGTTGGTGCCGGCATGGGCGCCGTTTTTGCGATGCTGACCGGGCGCATCGATGCCCGCATTATGATGATGATCGGCTTTGCCATGCAGGTCTACGGCGGCTGGGGCATGATGCAGTATGATCTGAATGTCAGCCCCGGCATGCTGGCTTTCAACACAGTACTGCAGGGCTTCGGTATCGGCGTTGCGTGGATACCTATCACTGTTGTTACCTTCGCGACGCTGGCGCCGGAAGCACGCGGCGAGGGGATGGGCATCTTCCACCTCCTTCGAAATTTTGGCTCAAGCATCTTCATATCGGTTGCCGTCGCCGAGATTGTTCGCACATCAACGGTCAACTATTCACGCATGATGGAAGTCGTATCGCCATTCAACAATGTCTGGCAGATGCCCTGGGCAACCGGTGCGTGGACCCTCGATTCCAGTGTCGGAATGGCTCGCTTCGCTGGCGAAATCAGCAGACAAGCGGCTATGATCGGCTACATGAATGCGTTCACGATGTACACCCTGGTTGCGGTGGTCGCGATTCCCTTGTGCCTTCTTGTTCGCATACCGCGTCCACGCACCGCTTGAGCCAACACAGCTGTCACGGGAGCCATCCTGCAATTGGATGGAAACGACACATGAAGCTTCGACGTAGTCTCTTGTTCTACCCGGCACTGAGCACCGAGCGATGGGACGAGGCGTTGTCGTCCGGTGCCGACATGATTGTCTTTGATCTTGAGGATGGCACCATTCCACAGCGCCGCAACGAAGCGCGCCAGGCTATCTTACCCATGTTTGCTACCAACCGATCTGAAGTCGGTCCTACACGCCTGCTGCGCGTCAACAATCCTCGCTCCAGCGATGGCCTGCGCGACTTGCTTGCGGTGCACGATTGTGATGTTCCGCCGGATGGCTTGATCTTGCCCAAGATCGAGCACCCTGAGGAAGTTCGCTGGGTTCGAGACGTTGTTGCCCCCCGCCACAATGAATTGGAGTTGATCGTCCTGATTGAGAGCCCTCGCGGCATTCGCAATGCAACGGATATAGCCATGGCGACGCAAGGCACAGATGGTCCTCAAGTCACTTGCCTGTTTCTTGGATCAGCCGACTTCAGTGCCTCAATTGAATCGGACCTTGGTTGGGATGCGTTGCTCCATGCCAGATCACGGATCGTGATTGCGGCGCGGGAAGCAAACATCGATGCCATGGACGGCGTATGGTTTGACCACCACGATGAGGCCGGGCTTATCGATGAAGCCCAGCGCGTTGCAGCCATGGGCTTCACCGGCAAGGCGTCCTACGATGCCCAACAGGTCCCATTCATTCACGATGCCTTTGCCCCAACCACCGACCAGATCGCCTGGGCCGAGCGAGTTTTAGCGGCTGCGGCTTCGGATAGACTCGGAACTGCGCGAGTCGACGGGAAAATGGTCAATGAATCGATTGCAAGACGTGCCCGCCAACTGCTTGCTAGGCGTCAATGATTGAGAGGCGATGCTGAACCACTGACGAGGTCTTCGTTCAGCCTCACATTCCCAGCGTCAGTGCGCTTGGATCCCAATCAATAAATCTCAGCAGCCTCAAACCACTCTATTTGGAGTTGTCCGAACTCTTGCGCTTGCAGGAATCCTTATCCTTGCTGTCGCTGCCGTCTGCCCCGGTCTCGAAACCATCAAAAAAATACGTGACCTTCACGTCGAACAAAATGCATAGGTCATAGAGATAGCCGGCCGTAATCGACCGACGACCAAGTTCGAATGCTGCATAGGTATCCAAGGGTACGCTGAGATAGGCCGCAACCTTCTCAGGCGACTGAGATTGCTTCGTTCGAAGTGCCTTCAAGCGCCGACCAATGAATTCGTCAAGCGACACGCTTATTTCCCCCAAAACCTAGACGCGGTGCTACCATCCATGGGTGTTGTTTCGTCCCCACTTTCGACAGTCAACTAATCCGGTGAACTTGCAACACAACAACCTGGAGATGCAATAGTCTCGGCACTCTCAGTGACCCTAATGTGCCGCGTTGCCACGGTTTTCTCTATCTCGGGTTCAGTCGCCGAAACGAAATCTCCTTGTAATGGAGCCGGCGACCTCGAACCTCACGATCGTGCGATGCAAACGCGATGCCTGCCGTTCCGGTCACAAGACGGCATTTACTGCCTTCGTTCGCCTCCAACCCCCAGTGACACCCCCAAAATGAATCACTCAGGTACAAGCTTGAGTGAAAGACGAGGCAAAAGTGTGGATAAGATAACATCACGGTCGTACGTCATCGATAACGTTGCGCGACCTGCAGCAGAGTGAAGTTTTATTCTACCGCTTTTGCCGCTACCACATCACCATTCTCTAGGTTTTGAAATCAATTATCGCATCTCGTTGAGAGAGAAACTTCCTCGCATTGCCCGTCTTTGAGAGATGCCGGACTCACCTCGCAAGCGTGCACTTTTGCGCTCGCTCTGTCCGGACGTTCTTTTCATGAATGTCGATAATCGAACAGCAACCGCTCATGAAGATCAACGTTAGAGAAACATCTCGATAGAGACGATTGCATCGCTAATTCTAGAGTAGCACCTGCGATGCGCCGCACTCAGATGCGATTGCAATTTTCTTGATTGGGCAAGCGGCCCTCCTCTCCATGCGGTGATATCCCCGCAGAGAGAGGAGGGCGCTGACCAGTGAACAATCTTGCGATTACCCCTCCGTCACTGGCTGCCTGCAAATCAACCATTGGTTGTATATGGTTAATTTTCGGTAAACGCCCATGACTGTGAGATTCGAATTTGGTGCAAACTCTTCGCCGACGAAACACGAAACGACTTCACGATGTTTGGAGTCAGCGCGTGGAGATTGCTTTGCCGCGACCTCCAATCAGACAAATCCACAACCGCGGCTCTTGAATCCAGTGCCGAAGCGGTACGACATGCGCGTCACAGTCGTCTCAGAGCACGCACTCAGAGTCCTGGGAGGTTCAGATCAAATAGGTCGAGTCTCGTCGATGAGGTTCTAGGACCGCTGAATCTCAGGGACGATATTGTTCGCCTCGTTTCTCGAGCAAAACATCATCCATGGATCTAGGCCGTGTATAGGCTGTGAGAATTGAATGCCCGCACGGCCAGCGCTACTCCAGATAACTGTGCCGTGAAGGCGCAGCGACGAGCCGACTTGAATCTCAACAAGATCCCCCGTGGCAATGTCTGCCTGGCATTCGATACCGAGACCGACTGCTGAGAAATCTCGCACGAGAACTTTGTGGCACTGATTGTTGACGTAAAGGTCAGCAGGGCAGCGCAACAGTGCGCGTTCGTGGTGCCGCGTTTCAAACCATTCGGGTATCGATACGTCACCCTTCATCGAGACGAGCGGATAGCCGCCGTTGGCAACATTGGCGAGCAACTTAAGAAGCAGCGATAGTTCTGAGATTGCGCCCGTCAGCCCACAAGCGGCGAACTGGTCTGCAAGTTCCAACAACAGATTGCGTGCCGTATGGGCTGCATTCTTCCAATGTTGTGCGAGCTCGATGAAGCTCTCTTGTGCAGG
Source organism: Hyphomicrobiaceae bacterium (assembly GCA_965247245.1). Taxonomy (GTDB): domain Bacteria; phylum Pseudomonadota; class Alphaproteobacteria; order Rhizobiales; family Hyphomicrobiaceae; genus Tectiglobus. The sequence continues at coordinate 2,924,066 of CBDFGV010000003.1, forward strand.
ACGCCCCCACGCCAAGCCGTTGCCCGCAATGTCTATGGTGGCCTCTTTCGCACCGGCCAGCGTCGTGTTGAACTCCTTAAGTAGCTCGTTAAGCTGCAACGAAGCGTACCAGCGATCTATTCTCTGCGAAGCCAAAATCAGATTGGCCGACTCTCGCGGGAAGTAGCGGATCAGTTCACGCGGCTGAACCTTTTGCGAACTCGAAACCAGCGCGTTGGAAACGCAAGCCGAAATCGCAATCAGCACACAGGATCGCGACACTTCCGGCTGCAGCGTGACTAGCAGTGCCAGGAAGTTGTGTGACTCTTCACGGCTTGACGTGTTCGGACTGCCAGTATCCTGCAACTCATGCGAGCCTGGTTTAGTCAGCTCCGCCGCCAATCCACCTTCGGTATGCTCGCGCGGCATGCCACGCAGGGCCTTGTTGTCATTGCGCGGGCTCTGCTCTCGGTCTTTGCGGCGCAGTGAGACCTTCTCTTGCGGACGAGCCGCTGCAATAACCTGATCTCTCTTAGGGGCTGAATGCCTGAGCGGGCTAAGGAACCGAACGCCGATGTCCTTGCCGTACCGCCAAACCACTTCGCACTCGGCTTCAATTCCATCGAGCTCTACAATCAGTTCAAAGGTGTCTGGAATATCAACCGAGCTGGTTGCCGATAAGCGTGCACCACCAGACGAGATATCGCGGATCATACAGGAAATCGTGCAATGACGATTGTTGTAGGCAACAGTAGCGCCCTTCAAAACCCGTCTTCGGGGATCGCGACGTTGCTCCCAGTCACTCAACTGCCCATCAGGTTCTGCAGCGGTGCTGTCGTACTGTGGCTCGGGTTGTGCCATCGGGTGGGCCATTGCTACGCCTACTTGACTTCCTTGAACGGTCCGAACGCCTACGCAGACCGCTTACTTGTAATTTGCTGAGTGGTAAGCCCGGGAGCCTTGGGAAAGCCGGTTTGCATTCAAGCAACGAGCTCACGCCTCATGTGCTTTAGCCGGTTTGACGGCATCTGCAGCACCGGAACTCGTCGTCTCGTGCAATCAGGATCACCAAGACAGGACTTGAACATCCGCTCTTCACGGTCGGCCTCGAGGGCATACCGCCTAACTGCGGCCGAAATGGCCGGACAAATGAGGCGTCATTGCTCGATCCTAAACAATCTTGCTTTCTATCCAATTAATTTACCTCTCGAAAAGCATTTGCAGCCGAACGGCGCTTGCCGGACCAGTCGTCCCGCAGCTGACTCGTAAGCTTACCGCAAGTCATGTGAGCGATGTTTTACCTGACCGTTGTGTGTTTGATTCTATTTGATAGGAGCTAGCTTGATTGTGCGCATCTTGGCATCACTCAAGAACCTACCATCGGCACTCATCGCCAACCTGCGCGGCAGGCATCAAAGCAGAAGGCACGAACGCACAGCGCGCGATGCCCGAGGATTGTCGTTTACCGATCACGTTGATGCCGTATCCAATGAGAATGAATGGTTACGGGCTCACAAACAGACGGTGCGCCAGAAACTAACCCGCTCACCGAAAAGCAGCACGTCCACAACCTTGTCGTTATCGGACTACGACGATTACGTCGAAGGCTTTATCGATTGGACCGTTTCAATCGGCGAAGCACCTCAGCAAAACGCCGACGAGATCATCGCGCTCGCGCGGATCTTTGAAGCCTGGTCAGGATGGGGCCGGGCACAAGCCAAGCCGCTTTTCCGTGCATTCGACAAAGCAGGCATCAGATCACGCCGCATAAACCTGAAGCCGAAGGACCCACGATACATCGCGGCCAAACGTGTAAAGCCAAAAAGCAAACCGCATATCCTGATTTATGATCTGACGCCGGCCCTCACAGAACGACGGCCAACCAAACTGGCAGCCTAGAGACGCTCCAAAATGCGCCATGGCAAACCTCCGTTTGCGCGGCTGCTGGCCGGGTGTTGAGGCGGGTTTTCAAGAATCCAAAGAACACAAAAGCCAGCCTGATGGGCCGGCTCGTCGTCGTAACATAGCCAGTTGGCGCGAATTCGCGCCAAGGCTAACTGGTTCCTGGAGGGAGTTAGCTGACCTTCTGCACCAGGTCATCACGCTGAATCGGGCGCAGCACAGAGAGCTTGCGCTCCTCTCCGCCTCTCCAGCCTGTTTCCTTCTTCACAGATTCAACCAGTTCGTTGGCCTGCTGCAGCCTGGATTTGATGTCGTTCAGGGCCTGATGTGGATCTTCAAACTTGCTCTGTGAGGCAGCATCAAACAGGCAAGCGATCGTGCCGCAGATCTCCTTTAGACGATGCGACAGCTCGATCCCACGGACGGATTCGATGTACTGACCAACCGCAGCATCCAACGTCGGCCGCATCAAACGGACAGGCTTCTGGTCGACAACAACGACGACTTCAACGCCGCCGAACCTGTCGTCATCAGTGTCTACTCGACTAACACTCCCGTTTTCGAGATGGATTGCTAGTTTGGCCATAGACAAGTCTCCCAAGAAAACCGAGACCACCGAACGTTGCGAGCCAACCGCGTCTGCCGGTGGCAACAAGCCGCCTACTGATGATCAAGCCTTAAACTTTTGTTAAGATTCTTGGTAATCGCTGGAGCTTACGTGTGGCTTACGGCGCGAACCCTCTCCAACCTGTCGTGCTGATGGAGAACGCCTAGACGCCACGCAAACGCATCAATGCAAATCGGTCGAGGCGCTGGTCAAATTTCACACCAAAGCACTTCTGACCTCGCCACCGGATTTCGGCTTGGTACCTGTGATCGCCCAGAACAAGCGCGATGCGATCGCCGATTTTGACACTGGGCAGAGCAGACAACCGGGCACCACCTGAACTGATGTCGAACACAGTGATCTCAGAAATCTGACTGCCATAGTGAACTGATGCCGGCAGTCGCGTCACGAAACGCCGCTGCCGGCGGCGTTCAATGAATTCACCGATGGCCAGTGCGAGGAGGCACGAAGTAATGATGATGGCGACATAGACTTCGAGTTCAGATGTGCCACTCCACTCGGTGAGTGCGAGTGAGATGTGTTTTGGGTTGTATCCGGACCACGGCCCGCGTTGGCCCTTGGCTGCTGCCTCCGCGTCGGCCTCCAATAGCTTCTCAGCCATCGGGTCCCGTTCGTGATTGAGCGCGCTGTTGGCGTCGTTCGGACTGGAACACTTCAGACCGTTGACCGCGCTGCGAACAGTTCCTGCCAGTTGCAGGCGCTCTTTGCTGTAGTCACGCTCCCCACGCGACGACAGGCGGTCAGGCGCCAGAACAGCCAGAAAGCCACGAATAGATTGCGTTGTAGAGTCGACCAGGCCAGTAATGCGGGCATCACCTGCACGGTTACTGATGGCTTGGAAGCGACGCATTATGCCCGTGGCAACCGCGAAGTGCCCCTGTGCATTGCCGTCCGACGATTCCAACGCGCCGAGCAGCGCGTGAATCTGCTGGAGTTCGGACTTGATATCTTTGCATTCGATGGCCGCATGGGCCGAGCTATTCCAAAACACAATCGTCAGGAATGCTGCCAGTGAAACTGTGAAATTTCTGATGAAAAAGCTCGCCTTACGACGCCGCCCCGACCGAGGGGTTGCCCGGGACAAACACAGCATTGACATTCGGTTACGCTCCCTCATGTCAGGGTCGTTGGCACAAAAAGACTACGCGCAGGAACTGTCACCGAATTCAATCAATGCAGTTCACTGCAGATAACCTAAGGTTGCAGAATAGCGATAATAAATAGATAATTTCGCGCTAAATTAGAAATAGTTCTTGGTTCTCAAGGAATTGGCAATCACGCGACGCCGCTTGATCGATCGTCGATCTCGCGCTCATCCGCTTTCTCAGACTCGCGTAGCTTTTCCGAGGCGTCGAACGCCATCATCGCAATCTGCGCGTCACGCAGATACGTCACCGCAAGCTTTTCGAGCAGGTGGCTCGAACCTGTCAGACCACTCTTGGCTCCGGATGCCTGTGCGCCATCTTGTGCCGCTACAGGCGGCAACTGCGCCAACTGCTGGCGAAGGGCCGCCACAGCCTGCACACCCTGCTCCGACTGCGCTGCAACCCGTGGCTCAAGATATGTGGACGCAGCATTGGCAGGCGCAGTGTTTGCCGCCACGGTTTGGCCATCCAGCTTGCCGGTCGCGTTACCGATCCACTCCACTTCCGCGGTACGGCGCGCAACAAGCCCCGGCAATTTCTCACCGCCTGCATTCACGTACTGCACGAACAGCTCTCGCGCCTTGGCCATATCGCCTGAACGAATAGCCGAGCCAAGCCCCGACTTCATCCACGCGGTGCCTGCGTTGTATGTCAACGACGTCAACGCCGCCTTGGTCCCATCATCAACCTGTGGCGCAAACTTCTGCACGATCTCGTAGGATTTTCCGATTTCACCCCGAAACCTGCGCTCTGCCTCTTCGACGGTAATGACTTCACCGGGATGACGGGCAACGGTTCCGTATCCATTCGAATACTGGGCGTAGTCCCACTTTGCTTTGGGCGTGAAGCCTTCGAAACGCTTGATCTCTGATAGGTAACTTGGACTGATATCCATGTCTGGCTCGCCACCACATATCTCTGTTCAAGCTCAGGATACATACGGGTCTTGCGCGAGGCTTTCGTTGCGGCCGTGAAACGCTGACGGAATACGCAACTTGCATGCTGAATTCATTGTGAAAATTAGCCCACAAGCGCTTCGACTTGTAGCGCAAACCAGACGTTGGTCTAGCAGATCGAAAAACCCTAACGGATCGATGATCAGCGAACTCAGTGAATCCTTTTTGCACCGATCATCTTGAATTCGTCGATACCGCCCAATCTGAAGCCAAATTCGGGGGGGATAAGTCAGCTTGGCGCAAGCTGATCGCTCTACCGAGTGTATACTGGACTACATGTCGGTTGAGTCCCTGTGCGCGCGCATGTGATCACGCGCTGTCCCGTAGTCGTTGAACGCAAACCCATCACCGCCTCGACACCTACGGTTGTCAGGAGTAGACGCTATGTTCGACAATACCCGTCAGGATTCGCTGCCGGATGTCCCTGCAACCGACGCTACTGCCGTAGCGACGCTGATCCTGGCTATGGACCGAGCAGATGCGAGCCGGCTCCTCAGCAAATTCGATGAAGATGAGATCCGAACAATTGTGCGCCAGGCAGCGGTCCTCGGCCATGTCTCGTCCGATCAGCTCGAAGCGACGATCACCGCATTTGAGGCTGCAATTGCCAACAGTCCCCAGGTCAGCGGCTCAGAATCTATTGCTGAGCAACTTGTCCAGGAGGCATTGTCTGACGATATCGCGGAACGCATTCTCGCCGAACTCAATGATAATCCTGTTGGCGGTGAAACGTGGGCAGAACTCCCTAATCTCGAGGTGCGGCAGGTCGCGGAGGCCATCGCTGGCGAACATCCGCAAGTCACGGCATTCATTCTGTCACGCATAGAACCCGGCTTCGCTGCTTTGGTCATGGCCGAGTTTGAGGCCGACGCGCGTCAGGACCTGTTTCAACGGTTATTGGATGCAGCGACCACAAAAGAGCGCCCCGCGCGGCTGCTGGAAGCCCATCTCGCCAATTCGCTACTCAGTGAGGTCACCGATGCCGAGGGTGGCGCGATCCACATGCAGGCCGCCGGCATCCTCAATGAAATGGAACGGTCGGAAGTTAACACGCTACTCGGCGAAGTTTCATCATACCGACCACACGAAGCGAAGATCCTGCGCAGTATGATCTTCAGCTTTGAAGATACGCCGAAACTGCAAACCGATGATAGAGCGAAGCTGTTCGAAGCCATCCCACCTGAGCAGCTTGTTCTTGCCCTTAACAATGCTCCGGAGGAGCTGGTAGAGGTCGCGCTTGGATGTCTGACAGCGCGCTCTCGTCGTATGATTGAGCTCGAATTGCAATCGAGCAAAGCCAAGCCAGAAAATGAAGTCAATGATGCACGCCGTGCAATTGCTCAGCTCGCTATAAACCTGGCGCAAGACGGAAAGATTCAGCTGCCTTCAGACGAGGAGAACGACGAAGAGGAAACCAAAGCTGGTTGAGAAGTCGCAGGATAAGATGGGTATCGATTCAAAAGATGAGTTGATCGATAACGCGGCTCGCGACCTGGCCGACCGCTCGGGTAACCTTGCGTTCGAAAACGTCAGCACCAACGAGCTTTTGAACATCAACAGTCGTATCGGCGACCTCTATGGTCAGCGCGCACCAGAACCGCAAGAAGAGGCGCTGGTAAAGTGGCTTGATCAAGCCAAGGAAGCCTTACGCGGTTCGATAGCATCGTTCTTGCCAGTCGAGTTCAACATTCGCCATGTTGACTACGCTCACGTTGAAGGCCAGCCGGTCATCATTCCTGCAACCGGCATTCTGGTTCAGCTCTATATTGAGAGCGCAAATGAGTTTGCTTTTATCACGGTGCCGCCGAGATTCGTCCGACTTGCAATCAACACCTGCTACGGTGGTGCCGAAAGAGATCCAAATCTCGACAATGCGGCACCCTTCACACCGTTTGAGCATAGTTTTGTCGGCGATTTTTCACGCGCCCTCGTCAAATCCGCACTTAAAACAACGTCAAACGAGCATGCCCTTTCGACGAGCTTGAGGGCGACTCTCGTGGCTGCCGATCAGGAGGATGTCAGGCTTGAATCGACCAAAGGCGTTGAAATCACTTGGGAATTGCACGTCGCAGATTGCGTTGAGACGTTTAAGACGAATATTCCTGCATCATGCATTTCAGCTTTGACACCAGAGACGGAGTCAACCGGCGGAGCACAGAATTCGCAAAACGATGTCGAATGGTCGAACCAGATAAGGGACAGGCTGAACAACACGATATCCAAGCTTCAGGCCGTAATCCGACTGGGCGAAGTTTCGCTGGGAGAAGTCTCGTCTCTGAAGCCTGGCAATACCATTGAGATCGGCAAAGCCAGCGACATCGAATTGACCATAGAGTCCGAGCAACAATCGCTGTTCTCAGGCAAGATGGGTCAGAAAAACGGCCACTACGCGGTCAACATCGACAAGAGCCTGAAGAAATAGCCATCGTCAGGCTCTTGCTCAACGGCATAACCTTATAGGTAGACCACAGATGGTCGTTGTGTCGTTTGACCATTGCTTTCATTGCCAGGAGCCTCGTCGTCGACGGCAACCTGATCCGTCAAACCATCGCGCTCACCAGAGGCACTGCGGCTCTGACCATCGGCGCTACCAAAGGCGCCACCGGCAAATTCATTTGAACCACCTGCGAGACCCGGCTGGACTGCGGCCCCGCGTGCACCACTCGTTCGAGCTGTTTCGACTTCGACGTTGGCCGAGTTGACTTCAACGCCAGCTTCGACGAGTTGCGCAAGCAGCAGGTTACGTTGCGATTGGATCAGCTCGCTTGTCTCGGCTCGTTCGACGACAAACTTCACATGCAGCTCATCATTCTTCATCGAGAGCTGCGCGGTCACCGTGCCAAGGCTTGCCGGCTGAAGCTGCAGGCGTATGGTCCGCAGCTCGCCAGGTGGCTGGCCCACGGCCCGGGTATTCAGCAAGTCACTGGCCGGCCCTCTGCCACCCATGAAGTCACCGGACGATCCCGCAGAACTGCCGCCCAGCGGTTGCGATGATGGGCCCCCAACCCAGACGGATACGGCGCCGAATACACCTTGTGACAACTGACGGCTGACGCTGAGTGCCGTTTCAAGATTCGATCGGTCAGCCTGCGCGCCAGTGACAGCCGCCACCCGGCGCAGCAAATCGCCATCCTGCATCACGCTCAAAAGTCTGCCCTCGGAGATGTCATCATCCTCGGCAGCCAGTGCCGCGTTCGCAGTTGCACCAGTCGTTGCCGGTCCCAACCTCGGTAAAGCATTCGCCGCTGCATTCTCAACCGCACGGGGCTCTCTCAGAAGCGTTTGCAAATCGCCGGGAACAGTTCCCAGTCGCGCATCACTGACCGGCGGAAGTCGATCACCGCCAGAGGGCTCAGGAACTTGAGCGTTTGGTTGCGCTTGGGCGCTTTCGGTCGATTGAGCCCGTGCTTGCGCAACATTGGTTGCATTCTGAATGGCTCGAAGCTGTCCATCCGTCAGGCTGATTTGTGAGGGTTGCACAACGGTGGGTTTTGTCGCCGCATCAGACTGGCCGGCAGGCTCCACCGCGGGATTGACTGTCGGCGCAAGCCTGCTGACTTCGCCTGCCTGCGCCGACGCTTTCGGGTCAACAGCTGCTGTTGCTGGCTGACCATCAGCATCGGTTGGCGTGGTTGCCGCGTTGATCCTTTGCAGGCTGGCTCGCAGGGCGTCTTCGGCTCTCGCCGGCGGCTGCGCAGGTTGCTGAACCGGCTGCCGCTCCACTGGGCGGATCTCTGCTTCGCCCTCATCCTGCTGCACTGCTGGCTGCGGTTGAGAGTTGGCCGCAACGTCAATTCGCAGCCGATCATCGGTCGTTGAAGCGGTGTCCTGCGTCGGAAGCTCACTCGCTTCCGTATCTTCCTGAGCAGCCTTAACGTCTGACGGGCTGTCCTCGTCGTCATTGTCCCCAGGCAGCTCAGCCGTCGCGTCCAGCTCATACTCTTCCGATAAGCCTTCCTCGTCCTCCGGGATCAGCTCATCGTCTTCTTCGGCCGCAACAGGAGTTGCAATTGGCTTGGCCTCCAGCAGGCCGCTTTGCTCATCACCGTCGGCCATGTCTCCGGCTGCCTGCTCTTGGTCCCCTTGCGCAGCGAGGCCCTGCTTCTCAAGCTTTGGATCGTCTTCGATCAGCTCCTCGATCTGCTCGCTATTGGCCTCCGGGTTGCGTTGAACGGCAATCTTGGAAGCGTTGACGGCGTTCTCGGTAACTGGCGTCTTAGGCTGAGACTGAGCGTCGGCCGCTGCGTCACCGGAGCGTGCAGTCGTTCCAGCCTTTGCATCAATCTTGGACTGCCCATCTGACGACAGTTCGCGGACCATCGTCTTGAAGTCATTGCCGTTAGATTGCGCAGCAGGATTATTGCCGGCTTTCCCGTTCTTATTGCCTGCTGCATGCTCCACCGATTGGAGCTGAGCTGCAGTGTTCCCAGGTGAACTTAACAACGGATGTGTCATCTTTCGCCTCTTTCGAGATCCCTGCCCGTTGGCCGATCCTCGGTTGACCGAGGCGGCTTCACGAATTGGGCCTAGCGCGCCAGTAAGGTGTCAGCAGCTGCCAGCCTGGCTCGCCCCTTCTCCAGAATAGTTACAACCGAACTCAACTTGCGTGACTGCCCCAGACCAGCCTTCGGTGGCTCGCCCTGAGATGCCTCTGCCGAGGCCTTCGGTTCAGGCCACTCGCGGATTTGCTGCAAGAGACGCGACGCAGCACGATAGATCGCCATGTCATCCTTCTCGAGCCGCTCAACATCAACCAGGGAAAGGAGCTCTGCGCCTTCGTCAGGGTCTTTGCCAAATATGGATGTCGCAGATTTGTAGAGCGCGAGTTGCGCCGCCATATCTGCAGAGGCAGGCTTGCCATCAAGTCCGAGTTCCGTCAGCGCCGCGACGATCTCAGGCCGCCCGCGCAGCACTGCTTCCCGCGCAATCAACGTGCTGTAGGCGACCTGCTCATCCTTGTTGTACCGCTTGATATGATCGATGAGCCACTTGATGCGGGCCTTGTTCCCCTTATCGAGGACAGCAAGAACATTCTGCGCGAACCGCTCACGGAACACACCGAGGTAAACCGAGTCACGGTAGTGACGCGCATAGGTATCAGCCACACCGCGGAAACTATCGAACTTGTTAATGGCAACAGAAACGCTGATCTGGCGCCGCAAGGCCGCCTCCTCAATCAGGGTCCCCGATCCGAGCAGTCGGGCATCTTCGAGATACTTAAGGGCAAGCTCCGGCTTATGCCGGCTGAGTAGAATGCCAGTCACCAACGCGATGTGAGCAGCAATCATCGGTGGCAGCGAGCGCGGATTGACGCCAACCAGCAATCTGCGGGCCTTTGTCCTTCCTCCTTCGGCAAATGCCAAAGCGGCTGCAAACAGTCGGCGATGCGTTTCTGGCAGCGCGTCCTGAACGGCCCCGATCCTGGCGAACGATGGATTACCGCCGCTCAGCAAAAAGCGAATGGCAGCGTCGGCGTTCTTTCGCTCAGACCAAATCTCCGGCGGCGCGCTGAGAAACTTGTGACCGATTGAGCGGATCACGATGTGCTGCACCCGCAGACCGCTGGTCTGACCATTCGTCAGCCCATTCTGGATGCGCGACAGCGTCCTGATCTCTTCGACGGGATTGATCGCGGCTGCATCTTCCGCCGCAACGCGACTGACAAGCAGTGGTCCGATCAACGCGCCAATGGCCGCGATATGCAGTGCCTTCATCATGTCTTGTCCGGCCGCCTGATCAGAATTTCCACGCGCCGGTTCGCAGCCGCTTTTGGATCTTCCACAATCCTTGGCAGCCGCGCGGCGTGCCCCTCAACCCGGACAATGCGCTCGGCCGGAATGCCGCCCCTGACCAGCATATGGTAGGCAATGTGGGCGCGATCGGTCGACAGCCGCCAGTTATCGTAGCGCGAGGATCGGAATGGCCTGGCATCGGTGTGGCCGGCGATAACGATCTTGCCCTTTTCCTTGGCAATCACCTCGCCGAGTTCCTCGAAAAACTTCACGACCTGCGGAACAGGCACGACAGATGCAGACCGGAACATCGCGAAATTGGCACTATCGGTCAGGCTGATTAGTGTCCCTTCGCTTACGGTGCGTAGTTCAACCTCTGGCGTCTTGCCATCCTTACCGGCTGAAATCGTTTTGACGGCGTCGCGCAGACGAGCAACGGCTTGTTCCTGCTGCTTCTTGGCTTCCGCCTCTGCCTTTGCTTTGGCATCAAGCGGTTTCCCGTCTTTGTCCTTATCCTTATCTTTATCCTTGTCTTTATCTTTGTCTTTGAGCGCAACCTTGTCATTCACCGGCTTTTCGCCAGGCTTTGTGATCTTCGGTGTCCAGGACGGTACGGTCTTTTCGACGTTCGGATTTTGTGCAAGCACGTTGCCCGGCTTGTCGCCCTTGTCTGATTTCTTCTTTACGACACTGCGCTCTTTCGAAGGCTCACCATGCGAACGTCGGAAGTTTGGATCAAACGGATCTCGGAACGCTGCGCCCTTCTTTTCCGCATAGCCACTCTTCGACGACTTGGCCTGACTAGCCAGCTTGGCAAGAACACCGTACGGATCGCTGAACAGCTCTTCCGCACTGATGTCAGCCTTTGACTTGTCCTGGCCCTGATCGCCAAGGTCTCCTTGCGATGAATCAGCCTTCTTGGACTTTTCGGTGTTGTCGTTTTCCTTGGCCTTCTTGGGGTCCTCCAGACCCTTTCTCGACTGTTGCCCAGGCTGCAATGCTTTGACGCCCTTCGGGCTGGTAATCGAGTCCGAAAGGCGAAGCGGATTGAAGTAACTGGCGACCTGCGCCCTGGTATCCTTGTTGGCTGCGTTGACCAGCCACATCACCAGGAAGAAGGCCATCATCGCAGTCATGAAGTCGGCGTAAGCGATTTTCCAGACACCGCCGTGATGGCCATCATCACCGCCGCCGCCACTCCGCCGGACGATGATGACATCTCCGCGGCGAACGTCTTCCTCTCCAACGCTCAATTGACCATCTCCTGCATCGTCTGCTGCAATTGACTGAGTTGAACATTGAGGATCGTGTCATCGATCTTGACTTCGATATCAGTGCCAGCGCAGGGCGTGATATTCGCAACGTCAGCCAAAGGCGCGAGGTTGTGCGCCAACTCTTCGACGATTTCCTCGGGAGCGGAGATCCTGACCAGGCATCCGGCCTTGCCCTCCATCAGCTCTGCCATACAAGTCTTTAAACTGCCGAGGGCCTGCCGCTTGACCTCTTCGTTGATGAGAGGAGCGAGCGCTTCAGTCACGCCTCTCTCGATAGCATCGCCAAGCTGGGCATGGGCTTGAGACAGTTGGTGAGCGATTGGCTCCAGCGTCTCTGTCAACAATCTCTGGCGTTCCGCCGCAATCTCCTCTTGTGCCGCCTCGCGAGCCTCAGCCCTCACCTGCGCCATCAGCTCTTCACTGTGGTTTTGGCCTTTCTCAATGCCGGCCTGGTAGGCACTTTGGACAATCGAGTAATGCGCCGGCCCAGCGTTGCCGAAGCTGTCATCTGCTAGCGGGTTCGCATCTTCGACCAGCTGAAGTGGAGATGCACCTGCGTCACTGCTCGGCAAGGTAGAGATGACATCAGGCTCAGCGGCATCACCGTCAAAAACCGTGAGCAATCGACTTAGTGCGGTTGTCATGCCCGTGCCCCTTCATGAAGCCAGGAGCGCAAGGCAGCAACCGCCTTATCCTCGTCTGCAACAAGCTCTTCCAGCCGCTTTCGCATCCGCTCTTCGTCGGTCAGCTGGACCTCTTCCTCTTCAAGTCCTGGTATGTTGCCTGACGCATCGAACGCATTGCTGGAAAAGTCCGGCATCCCGCCCGAGTCAAAACTATCGACTCCCGGCGCGGACAACAGATCCGGCGCCATCACGTCATCCGTTGGCACGGAGCCAACTTCAAGCATCGGGCTTTCCTGGACAGTTGGTGCACTAAACAGCTCGCGCATCAGAGGTCGCAAGCCAAGCATGATGAGCAAAACAACTGACAGAACCAGAGCGCCTGCATTGATGAGAGTACCGGCGTGCACGGACATCCGATCGAGCATGGAGCTCTCCGGGATTGGAGAAAGCTTGTCGCTGTCCGGTACGAAATCAATGACAGAAATGGTGACCTTGTCGCCACGATCTTTCTTCACGCCCACTGATGTTTCGACAAGTGCTTCAAACTGCTTGATGAGAGCCGCTGGATCTGTCGTTCCGGCTGCACCACTGGCTTTGTTGAGTTCAAGTAGTTCATCAATGCGCGACTTGTTCACGACAACCGCAACAGTCAGGCGATCGAGGCGATAGCCATTGCGCTTGGTCTGCGTAACCCGTGATCCAACCTCAAAGTTGGTTGTTTCTTCACGGCGATCATCGCGGCGGCTGGAGGAGGCCTTCGGCGCTTCCTCGCCACCCTGATCTGGCGTGTTCTCCTGAACAGAGACAGGCTTCTTCGAGTCGCCACTGTTCGCACTCTTATTCTCTTTGATGACTCGCACGGACCGCTCGACCCTCGATTGAGGATCGTATTCGACCACGCGTGATTCCTGTTCGTCGGTGTTGAGCCGCACCGTCACGCTGCTGCGGAAGTTCTGCAACCCAAGAAACGGCGTCAGGGTAGCGTTGATCTTTTCCTGCAGTTCGCGACTGATCGAACCTTCCAGCGTCACCTTTTGCTCGGCGCCCTTGTTCTTCACGGAACCACCGGATGCGAGCAAAACGCCATCAGTTCCCAGAACCGTAACCTGTTCCGCCGACAACCCCGGCACCGCTGCCGCTACAAGATGCCGGATCGAGCCCGCAAGACTGGTTCCACTCCCGCTCGTCGAGCGAATGACAACAGACGCTGAGGGCGAACTGCCACTGCGCCGGAAGGATCCCGGGTCAGGCAATACGATGTGAACCCGCGCAGCGATGATGCCGCGCATAGCCTGGATTGTTCTGGCGATCTCACCTTCAAGGGCTCGTTTGCGGGTGACTTCCTGCATGAAAGACGTCAAACCGAGCGAACCCAGCTTATCGAACAGCTCGTAACCGGAGCTCGCGCCGCTTGGCAGACCGCGCTCGGCCAGGATCATGCGCGCCTTGGCCGTGTCGCCTGGCCTGACAAGGACCGAGTCACCTTTCGAGTTAACATCGAATTTGATGCCGGACTGGGTCAGAACAGATGCGATGCTGGAGACTTCGGTCTTCAGCAGCCCGGTATACAGCATCTTCATGGGCGACGTACTGATGCCATAAGCCATCAGGCCGACCACTCCGAGAAGCAGCAGTCCAACGAGCCCAAGGGCAAGCTGGCGACGCGGTCCGAGCGACGACAGGTTCTGGCCAAGCTTATTCAAGTCATCCATTGCAATCATTACGGCGATCCGGGTTGCGATTCACGGACCTAATCTGCCGCTATGACCTTGTGCGAAGTTGACGACAAAGCGTTGCTTTGATTGGATAAACTGAATGAAATGAGGGTTTTGGCCCGTTTAGATGCTGCAAAATGGCATCTTGTTGGCCCGGCCATCCTCACAGCTGGGCGACCACGACAAGCCAAATCAGACGAATAGTTGTAGTAGCTCGATGGCCTCAAAGGCTTCGGATCCATCCTGCCTCTAGCAGCCTAGCAGGTTCTCGGTACTACAAACCAGCTCACAGCGCAGCTTGACGAACCGGATCTCGCAACTGGAAGTCAGCGCAAGAGTATTTGTGCGATGAGCAATGACCGCTCAGAGATATCCCGAATAGGAAGGACCTCAAAAAGCAAGAGCCCTGCCCCACCCCCAAGGGGGCGAGACAGGGCTACCTGGTCGCGTTCAGTTATACTATCGGAAGAGCGATAGGATATTCTGGCTGGAAGAGTTCGCGATCGACAGCGCCTGGATACCCAGCTGCTGCTGAACCTGCAGAGCCTGCAGTCGTGTGGATTCTTCGTTCATGTCAGCATCAACCAGAGTGGAGATACCGCGATCGATGGAGTCCATCAGTTCGGAAACGAACGAAGACTGCAGGTCAATACGGGACTTCACTGCACCCAATCGTGTTGCAGCACCGGTCATATCGCCGATAGCCCGGTCAACAGCCTGGATGAAGTCGTCGAGGTTTTGGTCTGTTGCAGAAGAAATGTCCATCTCGCCAGTGCCATCGTAGCTGGCAATAACGATCGTACCAGAAGTTGCGGCAGGGCCGACATCACCTGCAATAGCGCCACCACCTGCAGCAGTTGCTTCAGCAGCAGTCATGCGCTCAGAACCAAGAATACCCAACTGAATATCGGTGGCCGTACCGGCGAGGCCTGCACCGTCAGTGTTGGCGTTGAACAGGTAAGTCGTAGATACGTTGACGGCGATGGTGCCAACAGTCACCGTGCTACCCGAGCGGCTGAACGAAGAAACAATTGTCTCACTCGCCTGATAGGGACTTGCAGCATAACCAGTGTCGACAGACAGCCAGTTCTCGCCAGAGAAGGAAGCTGAGTTGGCAACGCTGCGCAGCTGATCCTGCAAAGCATCGATTTCAGTTTGGATCTGAGTACGATCCACACCCGGCTCACGAGCCGCGACGAGCTTGGCTTTGATTTCAGACGTGACGTCAATCGCGCTGTTCATTGCAGTGTAAGCAACATCAGCCGTTGCTGAGCCCAGACCGAGGGCGTCTGAAACAGCAGATAGGGCTTTGTTGTCGGACTTCATCGTCGTCGACATCGACCAGTAAGCTGCACCGTCGGCAGCATCGCCGATGCGAAGACCGGTCGAAATCCGGTTCTGCGTCATCAAGAGGTCTTTGTTGGTGTCGTTGAGGCTCTGAAGCGCCGTCAAAGCCGCAAAGTTTGTATTGATGCTATTCATCTTTTCGTCCGTTGTTGAGAGTGAAAAACAAGGACATTCCGGTGAACCGGTTAGTCAGGGCGGCGTCATGCCTTTGCAAGACCACAAGAGATCTTCAACCTGACCAAGCTGGTCAACGCACCAAATCGCTGGGTCGCGGACAGCGACTAAGTGCGTCGACAAGTATTCTAGTACCCGCCAGCCTAGTCCCGATAATTCAATCTATCGGGCTATGGCCGACGCTCTTTCGGATCAATCAGATTACCGGAAGAGTGAGAGGATGTTCTGGCTTGAAGAGTTCGCAATCGACAGCGCCTGGATACCGAGCTGCTGCTGAACCTGCAACGCCTGCAGGCGTGTAGATTCTTCGTTCATGTCAGCATCGATAAGCGTTGAGATACCACGATCGATCGAGTCCTGAAGCGCTCCAACGAAGTCAGACTGCAGGCTGATCCGAGACTGCACAGCACCAAGGCGGGTCGCTGCTGCGGTCATGTCCGAGATAGCAACGTCAACAGCTTGGATATTCTGGTCGATCTGAGTATCGGTTGCGCTTGAGATATCCATTTCACCAGTGCCATTGTTAGTAGCGATGAAAATGGTACCAGCCGCACTAATCGCACCCGTCGTTGCGTCACGTGCAGAACCCAGGACACCGCGCAAGTTAGCTGCCGGTGGTGTGCCGTTATTGTCGAACAGGAACATCGATGAGACTGTCACCGAAATCGTGCCGACAGATACAGTTGAACCTGAGCGCGTGAAAGATGATACGATGGTTTCGGTTGCGCTGTACGAGGCGCTGCTCGAGTCAACAGACAACCAGTTTTCGCCGCTGAATGAAGCAGCTGAAGCAATGCCGCGCAATTGGTCCTGAAGCGCATCAATCTCGGTCTGAATCTGGGTACGATCCACGCCCGGCTCACGAGCTGCAACGAGCTTGGCCTTGATTTCTGAGGTGACGTCAATAGCGCTGTTCATTGCCGTGTAGGCAACGTCAGCTGTTGCAGCACCTAGGCCAAGCGCGTCAGAAACCGCACTCAAAGCCTTGTTGTCGGATTTCATCGTCGTTGACATCGACCAGTAAGCAGCACCGTCAGCCGCATCACCGATCCGCAGACCGGTCGAAATCCGGTTCTGGGTCATCAGAAGGTCTTTGTTCGTGTCGTTTAGGCTTTGTAGGGCCGTCAAAGCTGCAAAGTTTGTATTGATACTGTTCATTTGCTGTCCCTCATGGAAACTCTATCACGGGACATACCGGACTCACCGGTGCACTTGGACGGCTTCATGCCATTGGAGCAAAAATTGCTGCACAATCAAATGCTCCTTTTGTGCTACACGTAAATGGTTAACAAACGGTTACTTTTAGAATGAACGTAGCAGCCCGCCGACCAAAAGGTTCCATCCGTCGATCAGCACGAAAAACATTATCTTAAACGGCAAAGATATCACAGTTGGCGGCAACATCATCATGCCCATTGACATTGTTAAAGTTGCAACAATCATATCAATCACGAGAAACGGCAAAAGTATTAAAAAGCCGATCTCAAAACCCCTTCGCAGCTCCGATATCATAAAGGCTGGGATCAGGACACGAAGTTCCACCTCACCATTTGTCGGCTGCGGCAGGTTCAGTTTGGCCTCCGCCATATCTTGAAATAGCTTCAAGTCCTTCTCGCGAACATGCGTCAGCATAAAGGCGCGTAACGGCGCTGTTGTTCGCTTGTACGCCTCTTCCTCGGAAATCTGGTTTTCACTGTAGGGCTTTATGCCTTCTTCCCAGGCCCGATCGAAGGTTGGTCCCATGATGTAGAACGTCATGAAGAGTGCCAGGGACAGCAAAATGAGGTTGGCCGGCGTTGTTTGAAGCCCGAGCCCGGCACGCAGAAACGATAAGGCCACAATCAAACGCGTAAAACACGTGACCATCATTAATAAACCCGGTGCAACCGAGAGAATTGTTAAGAGAATAGTAAGCTGGATGATCCGGCCAGACACTTGCGTGTCCTCGGTTCCCAGCAAACGACCGAGTCCAAGATCCTGTGCTTGTACCTGTTGTACAAACAATAACTGAGAAAACAGAAATACGAGAACTAAGCGACAGAGCCACTTCATTCGACAATCAGTCCATTGATTATCAAATCGAGCGCCTTCCCTTCCGTCCGAATGCGAGCCAGCTCAGTCAGGTCCGACCGCAGGTTAAGCAGGCCGTCCGCTCCTTCGATCTCTGAAATCTTAAACTGGCGAATGCGCGCCATGATATCCTGCGCAACGCGATGACGCATCTCGAGGTTGACCGGGTCATCACCGCCAACAACCAGCAAAGATGCCTCGAACCGGACCCAGCGCGATTCAGGCGCCTCAAGATTGGCAACAATCGGCGGCAACGGGACGATCTTCGGCTGCGATGCCATTTCCTCGTCTTCGGCAGCTTTCGCCTTTGCCTCTTTCTTGTTCTTTTTATCGGCCTTCTTGGCCTTCTCCTGCTTCGCCGGTTTCTCACCCGTATCCTGGGAGAGATGGGCAAACACAGCACCACCACCGCCGCCGATTATCGTGAGGATAACCAGCGCGATGATCATCTCCATCGATGACCCTTTTTTCTTTCCGGCTTCCTCGGCCATGCGCCCGTCCTCATCTCATTTGCAAGACACTGAAATCAAACGGTAACGAAATCAAACGGCAACAAGGTCATCAACAGCACTAGAACGGTGAGATCCAATCAAACACCTGCTGACCCCAGTTCGGCTGCTGCACCTCAGAGATACGCCCGCGGCCACCATAGGAGATCCGTGCTTCCGCGATCTTGTCGTAGGAAATCGAGTTGTCCTGCCCGATGTCCTTCGGACGCACGATACCAGCCACCGTGAGTACTCTGACTTCGAAATTCACCCGAACTTCCTGCGTGCCACTGATCACCATATTGCCATTCGGCAGACGATTGGTGACCACCGCTGCAAGCAGCAATTCGATCGTCTCAGCTCGCGAAGTTGCGCCGCGACCATCGTGCGTTGACGTGGAGTCTGCGTTCACGCCACCAGAAGCACTACCGGTCTCTTTGAAGAACTTCGCATTACCGGTGAAATCAACACTCGCTTTCAGATCTGACGATGCTGTTTTTGAGCGATTCGACTGGCTGTCAAAAGAAGCTTTGTCCTTAATCGATATTTTGACTGTGAGAGTGTCACCGATTCGGCGCGCTCGCGGGTCACGAAACAGGTCTGACCCGTATTCTCTCCACAGCGAAGCCGTCGTGGTCTTTTTCTGCAGCACCGGACTGCGCAGGGATTGGGTCGTCAGCTTATTCGTCAGGCCGGCACCAACCGGCGTCATATGCGGCGCGCGACCGATATCTTTCGGCGAGACATGGCACGCTGATAACAGCGATGCACAACAGATGGCCGTCGCTTTCCAATACATTAACTGCGACCCCTCGCGGCTTTGCGTGCGACCCTGGCAGCTTTGCGCGCCGAGTCTGCGATAATCATCGAAATGCGGGCAGCCTTGGTCGTATCCATTTCATTGAGGATGACACTGGCCTTCCGGCTCTTGAGCTTGAAAACGATGGCCGCAGCAGCCGTTTCCGGCATGGTTGCGAGTTGCTCAGCGGCAGCGTCCGGACGCATTTGCGAGTAGACCTTCACGAGCTTCTCGCTCGCCATTTCCGAGAACTTGTTTCTCAGGTCGTACCATTTCTTGTACTCGCGGGTCCGCTCTTCCAACTCGGCAATCTTCTTGTCGATCTTCTTGCCGAGCTCTTCCAGCTGCTTGTGATGCCAGAGGAAGCGAGCCTCAGAAGCAATGTCGCGCACATTGGTGCAATACCGTTCGATAGCCCGCGTCACGCCTTTCGGCTCGTTGCTCGCAGCGCCAACCTGCGTTGCTATCGAAAGGCAACCCAAAACCAGCACCGCGGGCAGAACCGCGATGCGAATGCAAAGTGCAATTTGTGCTCGGTCTTTCACAGGCTTCTCCTATTGCACTATGAGATTGGCTTGCATGGCACCGGATGACTTGATGGCCTGCAGAATTGCGATGATGCCGGTTGGTCTGAGCCCCATCTTATTGAGCCCATTGACGAGGGTTTGCAGATCGCCCCCCTTCACAACAGCGAACGTTCCGGTGTTCTGTTGAGCATCAATCCGGGTTCGGTCTTCAACCGCGGTTTCTCCCAGGCTGAACGGATTAGGCTGAACCACCGCCGGCTCTTCAGTCACCCGGACAGTTAGGTTGCCGTGTGTCACTGCGACCTCGGATATCCGGACATTCTTACCAATCACGATGGTGCCGGTTCTCTCATCGACAATGATCCGCGCCGGTGCATCCGGCCGTACGGTCAACTGTCCGATCATCGCCAGCAGTCGCGTTACGCTCATGTTGTTGGGCCGTTCGACCTCCACCATGCGGGAGTTGCCGGCGCGTGCGAGAGGACGGCCAAACTTGTTCTGTGTGAAGCCGTTAATAACGTCGGCAACCTTGACGGCAGTCGCAAAATCTGGATTGCGAAGTTCCAATTTAAGCGTTCGCAACCGGCGCCCGTCGAGATGAATTTCGCGCTCGATGATCGCGCCACCACTGATGCGACCAGCGGTCGGTACGCCGTGTGTCAAGCTCGCAGCTCGGCCCTCCGTTGCAAATCCGGACACAACCACGGAGCCTTGAGCCACCGCATAGACCTGGCGGTCAGCCGCAAGAAGCGGGGTCATAATCAAGGAGCCACCGGACAAAGACGAGGCATCACCGAGTGATGAGACCGTGACGTCAATACGAGAACCACGGCCGATAAACGGCGGCATCTCGGCTGTCACCACAACAGCTGCCACGTTGCGCGTGCTGCTCTCGGTTGCCCGCACATTGACACCCAGCTTATCGAGCATTGATTTGATCGATTGTGAGGTAAACGGTGAGTTCCGCAGGCTATCCCCCGTTCCCCGCAAGCCGACCACCAAACCATAGCCCACCAGTTGGTTCGAGCGCACACCTTGGACCGATACGATGTCCTTCAGTCGCTCAGCGTGGGCCGGCACTGTCAGCAGCAGTCCGGTCAGGAATAGCCAGATGTATTTGTGCATTGTTAGCGCGGCGCTCCAACCAATACAGATCCGTCGTTCTGCACGACTCCGATAACGATGCGGCGACTATCAACATTCCGAACGCGTATCATCGAGCCACCGGAGCCCGCCTGCATGGCCACGGCCCGCCCTACAATCTGAATCGCACCCGATCGAAAGATGATTGATACGACCTGGCCCTGGGTAATCAGATTCGGGACGCGCAAATCGGTATGCGCAATCGGGCGTCCGGCAACCAGGGTGCGCCTGGCCACTTTACCCACGACCCCGTCCAGCTCCATCAGATAGCCACGCAGTCTCTGCTTCGTGCCGCGCCAGTTTCTCCAGCGCAGCGAGTCTGCATGAATGGCCTGCCCAGGATAAATCGTCGTGCGGGCGACCAAGAGTTTGACCTGGCTGGCGGATGCAGCAGCCGGCACAATGAGTGCCGCCACAGCCGCCAACATCAGATGGACCAGTACGAAGTCATGGCGAAACATGATTAGCGGATCCCTTGCGTGACCATCGACAGCATGTCGTCAGCCGCCTTGATGATCTTGGAATTCATCTCGTAGGCACGCTGCGCAGAGATGAGTTCAGTGATTTCTTTCACGGCGTCGACATTTGAGTTCTCCAGGTAGCCCTGGCGGATCGTCGCGAATCCAGGATCACCCGCAACACCGGTCACAGCGTCTCCGGAAGCCTCGGTCACCTGATAGAGACTGCTGCCGAGTGGGCGCAGACCAGACTCATTGGCGAATGTCGACAGTGACAACTGGCCGAGCTCCGTAAGCTCAGCGTTGTTACCTTCCCGTGCAAACACGCGACCAACTTCGTTGATGACAACTTCGACCGTGTTCTCAGGGAACGTAATCGTCGGCTGCACCAAGTACCCATCGACGGTTACAAGCTGTCGGTTCTGGTTCATGTTGAAGGCACCGGCACGCGTGTAAAGCGTATCACCATCTGGCGACGTCACCTGCAGCCAACCTTGGCCGTTAAGAGCAACATCGAGCCGGTTGCCGGTTTGCGACAGGCCGCCCTGCAAGTGAAGGTTCCGCACCGCAGCCGTCCGAACACCGAGACCGACCTGGGCACCTTCCGGCACGACGGCCTCCCCGCCACGACTCGCCACACCGGCACTTCTCTCTGCCTGGTACAGCAGGTCGGTAAACTCTGCCCGCGACCTCTTGAAACCTGTCGTATTGATATTGGCGATGTTGTTCGCAATGACATCAACGTTTGTCTGTTGCGCGGACATACCAGTCGCCGCGATCGCTAGAGCCCTCATAAACTTCTCCTAGATTTGCATCCGACTGATTTCGAGATAGGCCGCAACAACCTTGTCGCGGACCGCAATAGCTGTTTGGAAGGTGCGCTCAGCTTCCATCACCGAGGAAACAACCTGCTGGACAGGCATTTCACCGACGATGCCGGCCTTTGAGGCCAATTCGGCAGACCGCACTTTGTTGGCAGACTGAACGGCGAGCTCTGCCATCGCCTGTTCGAAACTGATACTGTTCGCGGTCGCATCTGACCGCACAGGGCCTGCGATCCCGAGACGGTCCAGCGAAATGTTGGTCGCAGGACTGACGCCAGTGTTCGGTGCCAGTTTATCAATCATCGCCCAGACCTCAGCAAATCGATAGCCATAGCAATCATGTCTTTCGCTTGTTTGATGACTTGCAGGTTCGCTTCGTAAGACCGGTTGGCCTCACGCATATCCGTCAACTCAACCAACGTCTGAACATTCGGTAGTTTCACGAAGCCATCCGCATCGGCAGCTGGGTGGCCGGGTATCTTCTCGACCCTGAACGGATCCGCGCTTTGAGAAATAGAGTCGACGACAACCCGATTAGCGCCGTTGGCCTGAACCAACTCCTGCGCAAAAGTTATCGTCTTACGCGAATAAGGGTCAGCGCCTGGCGTCTTACCGGTTGAGTTCGCGTTAGCCAGGTTTTCCGAAATGATCCGAAGCCTCGTCGACTGGACGTTCAGGCCGGAGGCTGCAACCTTCATTGCCCCAATGAGTTCACCAGCCATGATTTAACCCCGCGTTGCTGCAAGCAGCATGTTATGGAAAGCTCTTGTGACCGACAAGTTCAGCGAGTAAGAGGCGCGAATTTCCTGCCCCCTCAGCAATTCCTGTTCGACGGAAACCGTGTTGCCTGAAAGTTTGGTGCCCCAGTCAGGATTGAGCTGCCTTATATCAGACGCTCCCAACAAACTGCCGTTGGCGCCTGTAAGACGCTCCCGAGCCGCCGCCTCGTCTCCGATCTCAGACATGACAGAAGCAAAAGGCTTCACATCGATGGATCGATAGCCAGGGGTGTCGACGTTGGCCACGTTGCTCGCGACAGTCACCTGCCGCGCAGCAAGCCAGGAATTATGCAGTTCCGCTAGTTTGAATAGCCCTATGGATTCCATAACCTTGTCCCATCAGAACCGCTGCCGCAGAGGCATAGCGTGCCCTTTTTAGTCGGATAGGACTGTACGGATTTTCCCTTGTCCGAGGCTTGCCATTTAAAATATTGATATAAAATAAAGTTTTTTTCTGATCGAGATAGAAATTACGAATAGGCAAAAGCTGTAAATTCGCGCCTTGCCAACATCGTCATTTGCTGGATTCGATATGTATTATCAACTGGGTTGGAGCTTGGGTTCGTAACGTCAATGAAATCGATTTCAACTGCCGCATTCTCCCGCAGCAATATAAGGCGGAAAAATATTTTCACCCCACCGTAGTCAAATATCATCCCAAAACTGAGTTTTGGCTCACCATTCCAATCCAGATCAACGTCTGCAGTCTGTGAAAACCGCAAGGCACCTGGCTTAAAGTGAAGCTCCGTCGACGCGTTTATGATGTGCTCAATGTTGGCCAACTGCTCCAGCCGGGCGAAGGCTGCAAGATCCAACAGATTGACGAGCCGCAGCTCCGTTGCAACCTCCTCCATGGCGATGGCGAGGGCTGCTTCGCGCTCAAGCATTAAAACTGGACATTCTTTCTTCATGGCAAAGCCAATGCCTATCTTGCTAAGCCAGCATTGGGTGCTGGACTGCCATTTCGCGGCGAGCCGAGGAAGAGGATGATCTCCGCAACGGCCCGGTAAAACTCCGTCGGGATCAATTGATCGATATGTGCACTCTTGTAGAGCGCGCGTGCCAGCACCTTATCTTCGACGACTGGAACGTTATTCGCCTCTGCGATTTCACGGATCTTGAGAGCAATAAGATCCTGTCCTTTGGCAACAACGACCGGGGCAGCATCACGCTCCGGATCATAACGCAAAGCGACTGAAAAGTGGGTTGGGTTCGCCAACACCATTGTCGCCAATGGCACTTCGGCCATCATTCTCTGTCTGGATCGGCCACGTGCCAGAGACAGCATGCGAGACTTTAAGAGCGGGTCGCCCTCGGCCTGCTTATGCTCTTTCTTGATTTCATCTCTCGTCATTTTGAGTTGCATGCGCCAATGCACCTGAGACCAAGAAAAATCAGCTACAGCGAGAATAGCCGCGGCAACGCAAAGTGACGCTAATAACAGTGATGCGTTTTCCTGAACCGTGATTAAAAGGACAAATGGGTGAAATAATGACGCATTAGTAATTTCACCCATAATGCTATTCATAACAATTGCAGCGATCAAAGATATTGCGGTAAACTTAAACAATATCTTGCCGAACTCCACGGCACCATTGACACCGAATATTCTCTTCCAACCCTTTTGCAGCGATATCCGAGACAATTGCGGCTTCACGCGTTTCGCGACCATCCGCGGCTTATTCTGCATCAGCGCCGCACCCAGTCCGAAGATGGCGAGCAAGCCAAGCGCCGGCATCAGGGCCAGGCCAACCTCCTGCATCATCACACGCAGCAGCGATTCGGCATCTTGCGTATCTTCGATTGGCCGGCTGGAAGAAGCTTCGAAAATCTTGTAGAGCGCCTGGGTGACATCGGCGACCGCAGCTTCACCGACAATCGCTACGATCGCAAGGATGGCCAGCATTGAACCGAAAGTCGCGGTCTCCCGAGAATAAGGAACGTTGCCTTCCTCGAGGGCCTGCTGGATTTTTCGGTCCGTTGGCTCTTCGGTTTTGCTTTCTTCGTCCTGATTTTCGGCCATTGCCTCATTCCATCCAACCAAGCCGAACGCTACGGCGCCTGGCTTCGAGCCAATTCGTTACCAACGGTCGAGCAACTCAGTTTTGCGTTTGAACACGGTCGCCCCGCAGTGCCCACCGGATGCTCTGAACGACTGCGCTTCTACTGACAGTGCAATGCAAACCCAGTGGTCCGCAAAGGTCACTTGCGTGGTGTGATATCGGTCAGGGTGACACCGAAGGTGCGGGCGGCTTCGTCCATAACGACGATCTCACCGCGGGCAAAGTGTTGTCCGTTGACAAGGAGATCAACCGGCTCGCCGATTCGGCGGTCCAGTTCCAGCACTGAACCAGGGCCGAGATTATAAAGCTCGGAGACAGGCAACTTCAGCTCACCCAGCACGACTTGCAGCACCACCGGAATGCCCATGATGACATCCAGTTGTGAACCTGACGCCTCAGGCTGCGGCGCGGACAGCGGCGGAGATAGTGGATCGTCGAACTTGATCTCGTCGCTCTCGAGCAAATCGCCGGGTGTATCGCTCATCTCATGCATTCCTAGTCACATCCCCTATTACTAGATTCTCAGCTGATTGTGCTGGTTTATTTATGCAGCTTCAGCTTGGCCGGTTGGTGGACCAGACATCGTCTGCGCTTCCACCTCGTCAATTGACGGGCGCTCGTAAGCCGAGATCGTCTTGCGTCCATATTCGATGGCGATCTGCGGCATCGCACCGTTCATGAAGGCCAGCAACGACTGCTTGACGACAACGTAGAGCCGCAGCTGCTTTGTGCGCACCAGTTTGATCTGCGTCGCGATCGGCGCAACGATGGCGTAGGAAAAGAAAATCCCGGCAAACGTACCAACCAGAGCCGCACCAATCAGACCACCCAGGATCTCCGGCGACTGGTCGATCGCGCCCATCGCTTTAATAACTCCGAGAACAGCAGCAATAATGCCCAGCGCCGGCAGCGCGTCGCCCACCGTTGATAGCGCCTGGTAGGCTTTGAGTTTGTCAGCTGTGATCGTCTGGATTTCTTCATCCATGAGCGCTTCAACTTCATGAGACCGCGCGTTCCCGATCAGAATCAACCGGAAGTAGTCACAGACGAAAGTCGTCAGATCCTTGTTTTTCGTCACGCCTGGAAAGGCCTGGAAAACCGCGGAGTTTTCAGGGTCATCAATATGCTGTTCGACCTGGGCGCGCGACGAGTTGCGCAGCTCCTGCATCAAGGTAAACAGGATGCCCAGCACCTCGAGGTAGTTTTCGCGCTTCGGCGAGGACTGGGCAAACGCCTCCATCAGGCCCTTGCCGGTGTCCTTAATCGTCTTCAAAGGATTCGCGACGATGAAGGTCCCAAAGGCCGACCCGCAAATGATGACGTATTCCCAGGGCTGCCAAATCACACCTACTTTGCCGCCCATGGCCATGAAGCCGCCGAGCATACAAGCCAGGGTCACAATAATTCCGACGACAATGGTCACGACAAATCTTCCCCACGGATAATGATGTCCGCATTCTCACCTCATCGGCTTGCGCCAACCTGTCGTAACAAAAGTGTTTTTTCGGTTTTCTAGCCAGTTTCAGACAAGCTCCGATCAGCATGATTAGGATCAACGCCCGTGTTGCATCCAACACGTAGGCGCGCATGACATTGACCGTCTGCAAATCGGGAACCGATCACTATGCTGACAACAGCCGCGGCTTATGACCTGACAGCAAATAATCTCACGCGCTCACTCGAGAACACGGCCAGGCAGCCGGTCGTTGCTCGTGATGCCGAGTATTACTTAGAGAACATCTCGAAGATCACGTCCGTTGACGACTTCATGGCAGATGATCGCCTTTACCGCTTCGCGATGAAGGCCCACGGATTGGAAGACATGGCTTATGCCAAGGCGTTCATGCGCAAGGCCCTTGAAGAGGGGATTGATAAGAACGACAGCTTTGCCAACTCGCTGGCCGATAGCCGCTACCGCGAATTCGTCGAAGTCTTCAACTTTGAGCGCTACGGAGAAACAGCGGTTGCCTTCGATCGCACCAAGCAGGGCACCGTCGACAAATTCATCCGCCAGACCCTCGAGGAAGATGCCGGAGCGCAAAACGAAGCCGTCAGGCTTGCGCTATATTTCGAGCGCAAGGCACCGGAGATCAACTCGGCCTATGACATTCTTGCCGACCGCGCGCTGATCAGTGTTGTACAAACCGCACTCGGAATTCCCAGCTCGTCATCGCAACAAAACATCGACCGGCAGGCTGAAAACATCACGTCCCGGCTTGATCTAGAAGATCTCAAAGATCCCGAAAAGCTGAAGAGTTTCATTCGCCGGTTTGCAGCACTTTGGGATGCCCAAAACGGGCAGCCGGCCGCAGCTGCTGCTCCTCAGATTCTGATCGGGGCGCCAATCGAAATCGGCATCAGCGCCGATCTCTTGACTCAATTACAATCACTTGGATCGCAAAGGCGATAAGCAATGGATGTCAGCAATCACGTCGGCCTGTCAGCTCTTCTGGCATTGGAAAAGCGCCTGACAACAGTCGCGCACAATGTGGCGAATGCATCGACCGCAGGTTTCCGATCGGAAGAACTGAGATTCGAATCTCTGATACCGGATACGGACACCGGCACCGCCTACGCTTCGACAGGTCAAACCTATCTGTCACGCGCGTCAGGCCCGATTAAAGCCACCGGAAATCCGCTCGATATCGCCGTGAAAGGTGATTATTGGCTGGCCATCTCAACGCCGGAAGGCACCGCCTACACCAGGGATGGCCGTCTCAAGATGGAACCCGACGGCGCCCTCAAGACGGTCTCAGGATATCCTATTCTTGACGTTGGCGGTGCGCAAATCCAGATCAACCCGAATGGCGGCCCATTGAAAATCGCGATTGATGGCATGATCACACAGGAAGGCCGGCAACTTGGTGCGGTTGGTCTGTTTAGAATTCCTGAGTCCGCAAACCTCAAACGGTTCGAAGCGTCCGGCGTCCTAACAGACGCGCCGGCTGAGCCTATCGTGACATTTACTGACGGCGGTATCGTTCAAGGTCATGTTGAAGGCGCAAACGTCAATGCCGTGTCAGAGATCATGCATCTCATAACCATCACCCGCGCCTTCGAATCAATCAACTCATCCATGAAGCAGAACGCGGACGCTCAGAAGAATGCGATTCGCACGATCGGCTCCAACGGCTGACGGTTCAGATAATCTGCAAGCTAGAGCGTGTTGCGAGATGTTCTGCCTTTGATGCCTGACCTTGAAGCGAGCCATACATTCGGACCGAGTTCGCTTCCGCCATACGACTAGTTCCAAGGTGTACCACCCGGAGAGAAGCGGTCGATGTTACCTGAAGACGATGTGTTAGAGATGGATCATGCCGTAGATCTCGACGATCTCGCAGAGAACGCCCCTGTCGTAGACCTCGACAACCTCGCAGAGATCAACACTGACGTAGACCTCAACAATCTCGCAGAGAGCGACCCTGTCGTAGACCTCGACAACCTCGCAGAGATCAACACTGACGTAGACCTCAACGATCTCGCAGACATCAATCCTGTCGTGGAACTCGACAACCTCGCAGAGATGAACTCTGACGTAGACCTCAACGATCTCGCAGACATCAACCCTACCGCGGCCCCCAACGATCTCGCAGAAAACGACCCTGCCGTAGACCTCAACGATCTTGCAGACAACAATCCCGTTGCGGACCTCGGCGATCTGGCAGACATCAGCCCTACAACGGACCTCGACACTCTCGCGGAGTTCAACCCTACTCCTGAGCTCGACCCTCTCGAAGGCATCAACCCTGTTGCAGAGGTCGACGCAACCGCAGGGATCAACGATCTCACAGAAATTGCAGTGGCTACCGAACCAGCTCTGCCCATACCAGAACCGCAACTGAATCATCTCTCGACGCTGGCAGTTGGCGTCTCGCGCGCCATATCCCAATCCACGCAGCCACTATTCGGTGGATCTGTCGTTGATATCGCATCCGGTGCATGTGACATACGCGGTCTCTCTCAACGCGCGCGCTTGGAAGATCTGGTGACATTCGGCAAGCAACCTGACGCCCCCATGGGCCAAGTGGTTCGGGTCGACACCAGTACCGTCACGGTCAGGCCATTCTCATCAGCCAATGAGATCGGCATTGGCGATCGTGCCTGGCTGGTCGGCGCAATGTCACTTGCACCCCATCAGAGTTGGAAGGGCCGAACGGTCAATGCTATGGGTCGACCGATTGACGGCAAGGGCCCGATCCTTTCTTCGCCCGTTGACTTGCCAATAAATTCCAAACCGCCCCCAGCGCTTGAGCGCCAACGTATTGACGAGCCGTTACCGACGGGCATCAAAGCCATCGATCTTTTTACGCCGCTGTGCCGAGGACAAAGAATTGGCATCTTCGCCGGCTCCGGCGTTGGAAAGTCGACCTTGTTGCAGATGCTAGCTGCCTCTCCTGGGTTTGATACCGCGGTGGTTGCCCTGGTCGGGGAGCGCGGCCGTGAAGTGCGCGAGATGCTTGAAGACGGCCTCGGCGATGCTGCTGACCGCACCGTGGCCGTCGTCGCAACTAGTGACGAGAGTCCGATGATGCGGCGGCTTGCTCCGGCCACGGCCATCACAATTGCCGAATACTTTCGAGACCAAGGTGATAACGTCATCTTAATCGTTGACTCAATCACACGCTTTGCGCACGCGAGCCGTGACGGCGGCGTTGCTTCCGGTGAAGTGCCCGTTGCCCGTGGATACTCGCCCAGCGTCTTCTCGGAAATGGCCGCATTGCTCGAGCGAACCGGTCCCGGGGAGATTGGCAAAGGAACAATTACCGGGGTCTTCTCGGTTCTTGTCGATGGCGATGATCACGAGGAACCCATCGCAGATAGCATTCGAGGAACCTTAGACGGCCACATCGTGCTCGATCGCGCGATTGCAGAACAGGGCCGATATCCATCAATCGATGTGCTGAGGTCCATCTCGCGTTTGGCTCCGAAAGTCTGGACACAGGAACAGGAAAACCTGGTTCACTCTCTCCGCGCCATGATCGCGCGCTACGAGGAAGGCCGCGAACTCAGGATGCTCGGCGGTCACAAACCGGGCATTGATCCACTCGTCGATCAGGCCGTGCAGCTTGTCCCTGTTGTATATGATGCACTGCGCCAAACGCCGACAGACGGCGCCTGCCCTGATGCCTTCGCAGAGATCGCAGCAGCACTGTCGGCCAGCGCGCAAAATAGATAAAAATCAACGCTCTAGATTATGTTTTTGTTTCCAGTTTCCGGGGCAAAATCGGATTCATAAATCATTAAACACGTTTCCAACTTTAGGGTTATCTTAATAAAACTGAAGCCCGGTTGGCGCTAAATGCTAGTATGCAGATGGATAAGATCATACAGCGTTTGGCATTGCGTAAGTCCGGGATCGAGGAGTACCTGGAAGAGAACGCACCTTATGCCGTTGCCGACCAGCTTCACCTGGACGCGCACACACCTGCACACACCTATTGGCACCTCGGATACACAACCGCTCTGGCGGATGCCCTAGATCTCCTAGCCTCGGCTAGCGATGTCCCCGACAGTAAGGACAAGTTAAACGACTGTTCGCCGGACGATACGGATGGATGACGTTTGAAGGCGGCTGAAACTTGTGGAACAGCCGACACTCTTCGAGGAACGCAGCCTCGGCATCCCGACTGTGCAAAAACTTGAACAGCACCTCTGATCCTATCAACTGACGCAGCTCGCCGTGCAGGTCATGATCAGAACGACCAATTCTGCTCATGCTGAACCGGCCAAAGTTGTCGATGCTTCCGAGTGCAAATACACCGGGCCTGTTCCTGTTGACGGCAACGTCGATCCCTTCGACGCTCAGTCTGAAGGGCCCCTTGAGTTGGGACGTTGTTGGTGCTTGAGAAGGTGTAGCGAGTTGAGCAGTTGCCATTGCTGGTCTCTCCTATTTTGCGAACAATGACCGCACGGATGACTCATGGACGCGACTTCAACTTCGTTCGATCGCCAAGGACGATAAGGCTTCAATACCCAGACCAGCCATGAACCGATCTGATGAACTGATCTGACGACCGGCCCTGACGACCGGCCGTTTAGTATTTCTTCTTACCCTTTGAACTCTTCTTTGCGGACTTTGATGCCTTGGCCTCTGGTTTGGCCGGCTTACGCCCCCCAGCCCGGACTTCATCGGCTTTCATGTAATCGAGCCGCTCAATCAGAATTTCCTTGAGAATGGGCTTGCCATAGCGGCCATTGGTATCCTTCTTCAGTGCCGCAAGTAGCGCATCAAGCTGATACTTCTTCATCCTTCGAAAATCGGTCGTATCGTCGGCATAGATCTTTTTGATCATTGCGTCCTTTATGAAGACATCCGGCTTGACCGTTAACTTCTCAAGCACCTTGCCATCGGCGGTGTAAACGAGTTGAGCAAGGACGTAACCCTGCATGTCTCCGTCACGAATAACCGGAACACCGACAAGCTCCATTTTGACGTAGTCGATGCCACCGTAATAGCTCGACTCCTCTTTGGCCTTGTCTGGCTTAGCCAGCAGATCGGTCATGAAGTAGAGGGAGCCCAGGGTGACAGCAACCACCCACAAGCCTGCGAGAACCGACTTGATCATACTGCTGCAGCCTTCGAGGGAGCATCATAGGTCCCATCCGATTGGGCATCCTTGATAGCCTGTGCGATAAGATCAGCCACTTCGCGGATGGCATTCAATCGCGCCGATAGCAAATCGGAGTTCTCTGCCAGTGTCGCACGCAGAGGCTCCAAGTAGATCGCTAGCCGTTCGTGAGCACCATGATCACGCGGCACCTTGCTGAGCACCCGGTTCAACTCGATCAGACAGCGGTTCTTGCGCTCACTAAATTTCGCGACATCGACGAGGTTTCCTGACCTTAGAAACTGGGTATCTTCATCAATGACACTCTTCACCCGCTCAATAGTCATAACAATCGAACGGTCTTCTGATTTAGCACTATGGTCGTTTGCATGAGGCTGCAGAATATTCATTGAATCGCTCTCCTCTCGTGCGAACTAGCTGATGGCTCAGGCCGGCGGATGCATTGCAGGCCGGCTTCCAATTGCATCATTTGACTTCCGTCTTCCATTGACGCGGATCAGGCGTTACCGGAGCAGTGTTTGTCTTGTCGCCCAGCAGATTGAGATCGGCATTTTCTGCGATAACCTTGCTGAGTTCTTGAGCGAACATAGAGCGCCACATCGCGCCCGCGGTTCCGACCCCTTCGGAACCCACGAGGTCCTTCGGCAGGGCGGCCTTGAGAAACCCCTGCAGGACAAAACTCGTCAGTTCCATCTTGGCTGATTCAGAGATCCCTGGCGGAACAGCACCGGTTGAATTCCCGGACTGCGCGACAACAGCTGCAGCCGCGGATCGAATGGTTGTATCGGCGGCTGTCAGTTGGCCCTGTTGCAAGCGCGCAAGTGCACTTCCGGCACTGCCAATGCTATCGACCATAATGATCCCTCACATGCACGCACGTCCTCCATGGACGGCCGTTGAGCGAATCATAATTCGTGGAGCTTATCGGAGACTTGCACGTCGAGCGCGGTGGAGCCTGGCAAAGTGTTCTTCGTTGCGTTGCTCAAGCTTTTGCTCGTTTTCCTGTCGCATAACCTGGCGCAGTTTTCCCTTGGCGCGATCGGAGCCGAGTTCCGCCTGGGCCACAACCAACTTCTGCTGGCGCATTTCCTCTTCGAGAACATGCACCCGCTGTTTGACGTTGGACAGCGATCGAAGCGTTATGTCTGCGAACCGCGAGACACGGTCCTGCTGGGAGGCCAGGAAGTTTGAGAGCTCCTGCATCTGATGTTTTTCAGCCTCGAGCTGTTGCCTCAAGGTATTCAACCGATAGGTCTCCATCTTATGGAGACTATCCATTGCCTTGTGGAGACGATCCAGTTGCTTCGTGTTCTTCGCGGTCTTCATCGAAAAAGCCTATCCAAGCGCCAGCCATGCAGAAAACTCACCGAGGAAAGTCAGAAGCATCTGACTAAGCGCGGCAAATAATAGGAAGAGCCCGCCGGCAATGACGAAAGGCAGCGAGATGAAATAGACGGCCACCTGCGGGATCATCTTGTTCATCAGGCCGAATAGAAAGTTCACAATCAGGGCGAACACAATGAACGGTCCGCTCACCTGAAGCGCCAGCTGGAAGGCAATGGAAAAGACCTTGAGCAGGTTCTGGAGAGAAGCTTCAGCTTGGAAATTGGTGCTGACGGGAACCGCGCCGTACGATGCAAGCAGCCCTTTGATCACTTCCAAGTGCTGATCCGTCATGAAGAACAGAACCGTTGCCAGCGCCATGATGAAGGATGACAGCGCCGGCAGGGGTTCATCATCAATCGTCGGTGCGCCGGGCATCGATCCGACACCGGCCAAGGCAGCAATGGCCGTTGCCATAAACTGTAGCGCCTCAAAGAACACCCGGCCCAGCAGGCCGATCAGAAAACCGAAGATCATCTCTGAGAGAATGAGGATTGCCAGTCCATCAATACCGGCCCGTACGAGGTCAATCGCTAATCCAGGGACAACAAGTGGTGAAATGGCGACCGAAATGGCAACCGCAAGAAACAGGCGCGCCTGCATCGGAATGCGTGAGTTCGAGAACCCCGGCATGATCATCAAGCAGCTGCCAACGCGGCAAAAAACAACCACCCAGGCGGCAACCAGGTCCGCCGTCAGCGTGATCATGAAATCGTCCCGAGCGAACGGATCTCTACGCCGCGCGCAATCTCGACATGCGAGAGTACCGGCAGACCTGAGAACAGTCGTTCGATGACCATACGGACATAGGGGCGGGCGTCAGGTTCAACCACCAGCGCCGGCTGCTCCCCAGAGTCGAGATGCTGCTGAATGGAAGCCGACGCCTCCTTCGAGAACTCTTCAAGCAATCGCGGATCGATATCAAACTCGCTGATATCTCCCGCCGCATCTCGGCGCAGGCTTTCATGGAACGCCAGATCCCAACGGTTGCCGAGCCTGAGCACTGACAACACGCCTTTCGCTGCCAGGTCGCCGCAAATCTGTTGTGCGAGGCGAATGCGAACGTGCTCGACGATCTGTTCGGTACGGCGTACGTGCGGTGCAATCTCAGCAATCGCCTCGAGAATGAGATGCAGGTTGATGATCGATACGCGTTCCGCCAGCAAGCTCTTGAGGATCGCCTGCAGTCCCGAGTACGAGATATGCGCCGGCGAGATTTCTTCGAGCAGTCGCTGATATTCCGGATCCAGATCGGACAGCAGCTGCCGGACATCCTTGTAGGATAGCAGCCGTGACAGGTTCCCTCTGACAACTTCTGCCAGATGCGTCAGCAGTACCGATGCCGGATCAATCGGAGTGAATTTTTCCTGGCGCAAGTCTTCGGAAAACACTTCCGGCAACCACAACGCGCGCGCACCAAAGGCCGGCTCTCGCACCTCATCACCGGAGATGCTGGGGTTCGGCCCATCACCGACCACCACCAAAACCGAACCCGGCTGCAGTTCGCTCGCCGCCGCGATTGTACCGTGAATTGAGATCTCGTAAGACTTGGTCGCAAGCTCAAGATCATCGGTCAGCTTGATCTCCGGAATGACAAATCCGTACTGCTTCGCAAACCGACGGCGGATCCGCGTCATGCGATGCGACAGGGCCTCGTGCTGAGGCAGCATCGCGCTCGACAGCTGACGCCCAAGCTTGACCTCGATCTCCGGCGCCCTGAAACTCTCCTTCGCACTGCGAGCGCTTTCTTCCGCCTTCGCTTTCTCTTCGACCTTAGCCTGCTCGACCTTTGCCTCCTCGGCACGCTGTCGTGGTATCGCCCGCGCAGCGAGAAGCAGGACAATGCCGAGAAGCGCAAACGGCAGCACTGGTAGACCAGGCGCAACTGCGAACAATAGCATCAGGCCTGCAACCATGATCAGTGCCCGCGGATACCGTCCAAGCTGCTGCGAGACTACCTGCTCCGTTGGAACCCGCTCACCGCCCTTCGAGACAAGCAGACCCGCCGCCAGCGAGATGATGAGCGCTGGAATTTGCGACACCAGACCGTCACCGACGGAAAGGCGAATGAAGGCATCAGCAGCCTCATTCAACGACAATCCCTGCCGGGCAACACCGATAATGATACCGCCGAAAATGTTGACGGCCGTAATGATCAAGCCGGCAATGGCGTCGCCTCGCACAAACTTGGAGGCACCATCCATCGAACCGAAAAACGCGCTTTCTTCTTCCAGAACGCGCCGGCGTTCCTGCGCCTGTTGTTCGCTGATCAAACCGGCAGACAAGTCGGCATCGATCGCCATTTGCTTACCAGGTACGGCATCAAGTGTGAAACGCGCACCAACCTCAGCGATACGTGTTGCGCCTTTGGTGATGACGAGAAAGTTCACCGTGAGGAGAATGATGAAGACGATCACGCCGATGACGAAGTCATCACCCATGAGGAAATTGGCGAAACCGCCGATGACATGCCCGGCAGCGTCAGGTCCCTCGGCCCCATTCGCGAGGATGAGACGGGTGGTTGCGACGTTCATCGACAGTCGCAGCATCGTCGCGATCAGCAGGATCGTTGGAAAGGACGAGAACTCTAGTGGTTTATTGATCCACAGAGCGACCATCAGAATAAGAACCGACAAGGCAATGGATATTGCCAGTCCAAAATCAACGAGGACAGGCGGCAGCGGAATGAAAAGAATCGTGAGGATCATTACGATCCCCATCGCAAAACCAATATCTTTCAACCCGCTCTTGGAGGTTGTTCTTGGCTCAGCGATTGCTTCGCTCATACCGACATTCCTTGATTGTCCTCACACGCTCATGTGTGAGCGGGCACTAGCTTCGTTCCGCGCCCTTCAGAACCCAGTCTCGATGCGGCCGTAAACGTTCTCGGTAAACGCGTAAATCACCGCCCCCATGAACGGCGCCGTCAACGCGAGAACGATAAGGATGACAAGAATCTTCGGGATGAACGTCAAGGTCACTTCCTGCACTTGCGTGAGCGCCTGCAGGAGTGCAATCGATGTCCCGATGAACATGGCGGCAAGCACAGCAGGGCCGGATGCAATGATCACGGCCCATATCGCAGCTTGTCCAAGTCCTAATGCGTCTGCTTCATTCATGTGATCAAGACACCGGCATCCAGTTGCACTTCACCACCATTCGTCAGGATGGCCCGTGCGCCGCTTTGTGTCAGGAGAACGGACTTCACCTCGCCGGTGACACTGCCATCACTTGAAGTGAGTGTCCGCCCGATCAAGCCATCGACCTGTGAAACCGCAGACAACGTCAACATCTGATCGAGCTTAGCGTTGGTCTGGATTGTCTGCTCGACTTGGGAAAACGTTGCGAGCTGCGCCACTTGTTCCGTCGAATCCATGGGATTTGTCGGATCCTGGTTTTCAATTTGCGCCACCAGCAGTCTTAGAAACGTATCGTAGTCGACTGTCGCGGCCTGACTTGTCGAGTTGACCGTCGATGCCGCCGTGGCTGACGTCGTTGCATCTACCTGCATGTGCCTTATTCCCCCGCCTCTACAGCCAGAAGCTCATGCTCTGACCTTTGATGTGCATGGCTTTCCGGCTTGCTGATCCTCTCGTGATCAAACAAACCCCGTAAAACCTTCAACGCATGGAAGTAGCCTTCCTTGGCAACGTGCTGACGAACGACGCTAAGGCCCTCACGAATGATCTCGTTCTCAGACGTTTCCGCCATTTCAAACAAGTTCTTATCGAGAGTTGCCCGATGGCCCTCGGTACCTTCACGCTCCATCATCATTAACTGGATGACATAATAGATCTGTTTGAGCGGCGTCGTGGCCTGGTCCGGTTGCATCACATGATGTTCGAGCAGAAAGTTCACATCATTCAGAAACTCGACGGCAACCTTCCGGTCGACCTTCAAGACTGCCCCATTAACGAACAGACGGCTTCCAGCTTTAAGATGAAATTGGAGCGACTTCGTCATTTAAGCCCATCCCGAATGGTCTTTGAGATATCAATGATCGGTTGCAGGCTATCCGATTTGCCGCTTCGGATTTCGTCACTCTCGCGCAGGATCCAGATACCGATGGAGATCAGATCTGCGCGCAGTTCTTTCGGTAGCGAGTTTTCCTCGCTGCCAAGATCTTCTAGCAACACCAGCCACAACTGCCCGGTGAAGACGAGAGCCTCAATCGCTTCCTTGGACTGCGAACCAACGGCTTCGGCTTGTTCAAGTAACTCGATTGATCGATCGAGCGCCCGCCGCTCTCGCTCGCGCTCGGTATTTGGCGATTCCGCGACAACTTCTGCATACGATACCTGGTGCATTCTACTCTCCCCTCTCATTCAATCCGAATACGATAGCCATTGCCTGTCGCAACCTGTGACGGCCTACAAGAAGTCCAAAAGCGACAGACGCTGGAGACGTGCAGTCAGTGCGTATGATGTCTCGAGTTGCGAAGTTAACTCGTTGATCCGCGTTGAGACCTCATAAGGGTCGACACCTTCCAACTCAGAAAGATTCTGCTCAAAAACACTCTTCTGCAATTCCGCTCTTTCGTTCGCATCCTTCACGCGTTCCTGCGAAATTCCGATGCTGGTGCGCATATCATTGATACCGAAAATCGCATCGCCCAGTTTGCTGACCGCGCGATCAAAAACGACAGCGTAAGTATCAGCACCAAGCCCTTCAGCACCGAGGTCAGCAACCATAGTGTAAGCCTCGAAGAGCGAGCGAATGGCCGCGTCATTGGCATTGGCCGATGTTTGAATTGTCGTCGAGCTGGATATGCGGCTCGTCATGTTCTCATTGGAAGCCTGGGACCAGTTCGCTTGCCAGTTTGCGAGATCAAACTCGGCCGTAAAATCATTGTCGAGAAAGGTCTGCATTTGTGCCGCCGTAATCCCGGACACGCCCGGATCAGTTTGCGACACGCCAAAGGCTGTCAGGAATTCACTATCAATCTGCTGCTTCGGCACAGACGTGGGCGTGTCATAGTAGCTGCCCAACGGCGGTGTGTTGGCATCGATCCCGGAAAACACATAGGCGCCGCCGGTTGACGACCTCAGGAGGTCTTCAGCTGCACTGATCGCAGATTTGGCAGCCTCGACAGCGGTGTCACGTTCGCCCCCTTGGTTCGTTGCCAGTAAAGTCGCCAAAAACTCCTCGGCTCCCTCGACAAGGCCGGACAAGGCAAGCTCACTGACTTCAAGACGGGTTGAAACGGACTGCGATGTCGTCGCGAACGTTTCAAGCCGCTCGATTTCACCGCGCATGCTAACGGATCGTTGGATATCATATCCAAGCTCAAGGCCCAGATCATGATAGCGTCCACTCGCCAGTTCCCTTTGCGCACGAATAAGGTCCTGCTGTGCATCACCAATCGTTTGGCGATGAACTTGCGTGAGACTGAGTGTCGAAACAAATGTGGTTTTCATCAGCCTACCTCACCGCAGCGAACAGTTCGTTGAACATTTGATCGATCGTGGTCATCAGGCGGGCCGTTGCCTGGTAGCTTCGCTCGACTTCAAGCATGAGAAGCATCTCTTCATCGAGATTAACTCCGGTGGCGCGGGACAACGCCTCCTGCGCGGTTGTCGCGAGCGCTGAGGCGCTGTTGAGCTGAGCGTCTCTTTCGCTGCGTTGTTGCGAGATCCATGCAAGCGATTGATCTGCGAAAGACATCAAATCCGTTGACGTTTCGAGATTGGCATTTGCATCGAAGGACTGATCTGCCTGCAGCGCTTGGCTCAGCTGATCCAGACGATCACTGAAGCCAACAGAACCTGTCGTATTGTAGAGATAAGTCGTACCCAGCGGGTCGGATATATTGCCATCACGCAGCAGCCAGATGTTGCCGCCGACGTCTGGGTTGACATTGTCATTGACGGCAATCGTGCCGGCAATACCAGGCACAATCGTTCCACCAGCTGGGATACCCGCTGCGCCGGTATAAGTGAATAGGCCAGGTTGATCAGGTGCACCACCGCCGGTTTGATCGCTCTCCGCAAACGACGTGACCAATCCCCGTGCGATCTCATCCAGCTGGTTCTGAACCGCTGGGGCAATCTCATCGCGAAGTGCCAATAGACCAACAAGCGATCCTGATTCAGTGCCGCCGAACGAACCCGTTTGGCTGAATTCGACGCCATCGATTGAAACAGAACCCCCAGCAACACCGGCGGTCAGAACACCGGTTGGTTGGAAACCGATTGACCGTGGGTTGGTTTCAAAGAGCGTCAGCCCGCCTTCCGTCATGATGACGAGATCTTCATTCTCTCGAGCGATCGTACGAACACCGACGATGTTGGAGATATCTGCAAGGATGCTATCACGCCGATCCTGCTGGTCGGTTACATCGCGGTTGCTCAGCGTCCCGTCAACGATCTCATCATTGACCGTTTCGAACTCGCTGAGTAGTTGATTGAGATTGCTGACAGCACGGCCGATATCAGCATCCGCGGCTGTACGAACCTGTTCGACCAGCCGTGTTGAATCGTTTAGCGACCGCACCAGGTTGTTCGCTGTTGCAAGCGTCGCCTGGGCCGCCGCGTGATCCTGCGGTGCGGCAGCGAATGCGGCCAGGTTATTCTGTAATCGAGACAGCTGCTCAGTTGGTGAAACACCGTCACCCGGCTGACCGACGATCTGATTAAGTTCGTTCAAGCCAGACAATACGGCCTGATGCTGCGCCACTTGCGTATTGGATTCACGCGCACTGTGCGCAAGACGAGCATCAACCGTCCGCTCGATCGTACCGAGCCTCACTCCACCACCATAGCTCCGGATCAGCTCCGCACTTTTGCGCGTAGCTGACGGATCATTGGCGGCCTCAATGTTGCGAGAAGCGATTGAAGCACGATCGGCATTCGTCGAGAGACTCGAACGCGCTATGTCAAAGGCTAAAGAGAGGCTCATGTCACTTCCCAATATGTTCAGAACCAACAAACATCAGGACAACTGCAAACGCGCCTGATTACCTCTTCAGGTTGACGAGAACATCGAGCATTTCAGATCCCGTCTGGAAGACTTTTGAGTTTGCGGAGTAACTGCGCTGAGCCTGGATCATTGTCGTAAGCTCTTCGGCAAGATCCACTGTTGAGCTTTCAAGCGCACCAGACTCGATAGTGCCGAGTCCACTTGAGCCCGCAACACCGACCCGAAATTCGCCAGCATCAGGTGTCAGCTTGAAAATGTTGCCGGTTTCACTCAACAGCTGATCAGGGCTTGCAACCGTTGCGACCGGAATTCGGTATTGGGCGATCCGTTGACCGTTGCCGTAGACGGCGTAGACCGTGCCATCTTCCGCGAAGTCAACTCGATCGACGTTCGAGGCTGGGTTGCCGTTCACTTCAATAGCGCTCACCTGGAAATCAGTGGCGAACTGCGTGAACTCCGATAGGTCAATGTCTAGGTTGGAACCATTGGGAACAGGAATTGTGATACTTGTGGCACTCGCCCCCGTCAGGCCACCCGTCGTAGCATCAAAGTTGACAGTCGTAGAGACGAGCGGGCCAGCTGTGTAAGGAAAAGATACGGTGGCGCTCGCGGCGTTCGCCCGGTCGAAGGCCGTGACTTCCCATGTCTCTGCCGCTGTCTTCGTCATATAAACGTCAAAGGTGACTTCTCGACCGAGGTTATCGTAGGCAATGAGGGATGACTTGCCCGACGGAGCAGCAGTTGCCGCGTTCGCCGATGGCAGGTCGCCTGCTGCAACGATGGCTGCATCGGCCGGCAGGTTCAAAGTCAGAGTACCGGCAGTTGACGGCACAGTCTCGAGCGCGAACTCGGCGACATTCACAACTTCCAGACCAGCGGTGCCGTTGACGACAGCACCGCTGCCGAGCAAGCCGTCAGGATAGGCAAGCAGCTTGAAGCCGGCTGCGTTGACAAGTTCTCCGGTACCATCCGCCACAAACGAACCGGCCCGTGTCAGGAATGCGTTGTCTTCGCCATCACCAACGATGAAGAAGCCATCGCCGTTGATCGCCAGGTCGGTCGATGAGGAGGTGAATTGGAGAACACCCTGCTCCGTAATCGACTGGCGAATGTGTTGTCCGACCGCGCCTGAGGAGTAAGCCCCGGCAACTGTTGTCACGACCAGAGACGAGAATTCGACAGATGAGTGCTTGTAGCCTGTTGTATCCGAGTTAGCGATGTTTTCACCGACTGTACTCAGCCGTGCTGACTGAGCGTTCATACCGGAAACACTTGTTTTCATTGCACCGAACAAGCTCATGTCATCGTCCTATCTCTCTTGAATTCGATATATGGACGATAGTCGCAAGAGCTTGTCTGAGGCTGGAACGTAACGAAACTTCCGCGATGCTTTTGATTATCGCGAAGTAAAACCGAATCATCTGGAGAAGAGATTTTGGATTTTTCCGGCACGCATCATGCACGTTGAATGCGGTGTAAATGGCCAAAACAGTTCCGTGCTAGGCGGCGCCCATTCTGCAAAAATGCGCAAAGTTTGGTTTGCTTTATTCTGCTCAAGACTGATCATTATTGATCTTCGTTGCTGCAAGCTTCGCGGTGGTTGAGGCATCCAACGCAATCCTGGATTGCTTCATAAGTTAGCTGATGACCAGATTCATTTTTGCAACATCCCTGTGATCAGTCCGCCCAGATGACACACATCCGGCGATCAAAGAGTCCACTGCGCCAACTGTCTAGGCGAAACACATCAGTGCTCAGCGAGGGTAATTAGTTGTATCATCACCCAAGATGACAAACTGATCGTGGAATGGCTTTCTCTAGCCACAGTATGTGTGTGAAACGGTGCAGAGATTAGAATTTAATTGTTCAAAATCAGATAGTTAATAACTCGAGAATCGAAACCATCACATCGCTACTGGCATCCGAGTCGTAGAAGCCCCAGCCGGCGCTAGCGCCAATTCGAGTAAACACGGCCTAATTGCAAAGCCTCCACCCCCAAGCATTGCCGTCAAATCAAATTTGCGCAAATCGCATAAACTCAAACTTGCAACAACTTGGCTTAATCAGTGGCCAAACAGTTCCGAACTGATTGACGAATCGCTAAAAAAATAGATCATTAACACAACTTCAGATTGTAAATATCAGTTCATAACCTTTCCCAAGGAAATTCCCGGCAGCCGCTTTTTCGGCTGTTAACGGCTTCACTGTGCCGCTATTCAGCGGCGCACACGGGCCCGGATTTTCAAGGGCGAGGCGAGTGAATGCCGCATATGTACAGAAGAAGTGTGAATTTGCGGCCAGGCGCGCTTTGTAGTGTTGAGGGATGCTACGGGGCAGAAACTAAAAGACGGATCGACGGGTAGTTACTTGGGGCGACTACACTTCGCTGCCTTTTCGGGGGAAGGCTAACATGATTGTAATTATCGACGAACGGGAGATCGTCAAAGATGGTTTTGAGTCCGGCTTCAGCCGCGAGGGCGTTTCGGCTGCAGGCTTTTGTCCGATGGATTTCGGCGAGTGGGTTGGCGCTGTCGAGAAAAACGACATTGACTCAATCGAAGCTTTTTTGATTGGCAAATGTGAAGACAGAACCAGCATTACCGAGAAAATTCGGAAAAGATCAGAAGCTGCCGTGATTGCAATGAATGACGGCAAAGCTCTTGAAGAAACTCTTCGCTTGTTTGGCGCCGGCGTCGACGATGTTGTCGGAAAGCCTATTCATGTTCGAGAGCTCCTGGCCCGCATTGCCGCCATAGGTCGTCGTCGTGGCGGAGAAGCAGAGGCTGAGCAGCAGAAGGACATCGTCATCTTCACTGACGGTCGCGACCCACTTATTGGTGGAGAGCCTATGTGTCTGCCGCGACGCGAACGCAGAATCCTTGATTACCTATTCGCCAACCGCGAACGAAGAGTAACAAAGGCCCAGATTTTCAATAACGTGTACGGGCTCTTCAATCAGGACGTTGATGACAACGTCATCGAAAGCCACATCAGCAAACTACGCAAGAGAATTAGATCTAAGATCGGATACGATCCAATCGATTCAAAACGTCATCTCGGCTACAGACTCGTCACAATGTAGCTCTGAGATAAAGCTTCACGAAAAAACAGACGGCCAGATCAGCAATGATCTGGCCGTTCGCATTTAGAGGCAATGAACTCGAAACCAAAGATCATCAACGGTTCTTTAGATCTTTGATAAGTGACTTCGTGAGAGAAGCTATCAGATCCGCACTGTCATCTTCCACCAGATCAGCCAGAACTGCAGCCTTCTTTAAGAGCATCTCTTCCGTTTTGGCCGGTGTCTCAGCCATCATCCAACCGAGATTATAGAGCTC
Source organism: Hyphomicrobiaceae bacterium (assembly GCA_965247245.1). Taxonomy (GTDB): domain Bacteria; phylum Pseudomonadota; class Alphaproteobacteria; order Rhizobiales; family Hyphomicrobiaceae; genus Tectiglobus. The sequence continues at coordinate 2,966,903 of CBDFGV010000003.1, forward strand.
GTCATTGATAGGATCTACCAGTGCTTCCAGTGGCTCAGGAGTTGCCCAAACACTTGAGCCACCCCGAACTGCACCATTGTAATCCTCTATGAAGCCATCCCTGACCTCAGCAAGTTTGGAATACTTCTCGGCTACCGCATCGAGCGTAACAACGCCGGAAGTACCTTCAACCGACGAATTTTCCAGTGCGTTTGAAGTCATTTTATCCCGCTATTTTTGGCTTGTAGGAGAATGCATCGAACAATGACTATGCACACTGCATATCTGACTCGATCCCTTAACTCTTCCGTTGAGATAGAAAACCAAGCATTTATCCACAAGACAGAGAAAAGCGGTTTTGCGACAGCACTTAGCCATGTTTTCAGGACCTGTGTTCGATCGTGCGTCTTGGCAGCAACATTTGGTGCCATCCATGACACTTTACTGCCGCTGCTAGCGCCAGGCTTCATTCTGGCACCACTAGAACCCACGACTTCGCCCAAAATCACAGATCAGTCAGCCCAATTCGACAAAGCAGCGCTTAGAATTCGCGGAAGCAAGTCGCCAGGTTGTTAGACATCAGAGTTTGTAGACGGCGATTATGATAACAACAGCCAAGAGACCGAGGATAGCTCCTCTGACAATGGCATCGTGCAACTTCGCACGGTCTTCCTCGTCCTGTTGAATACGGGCTTCGACGTCTTTTAGACGATCAACCGCATCGTGCGCGCGAGCAAGCTCTTTAAGCTTGGGATCAAAAGCCATATTGCAGAGTTACCACCTGCCCCTTGCCGGGAACTTGCGCTGCAAAGCTGACAGAACCAAATGAATCATTGACGAGCAATTCTGCTAGCCAGCTGACATCGCCTTTTCGACCGCCTCGAAGCCGCAGATCATACCGGCAACACTGTCCCAACCGGACGTATGGCCGATCCGATTGACATCATCAGCCAGCGCAAATATTTCCTCTGTTCGCCCCCTTAAAGTGGCCTGAGCAAGATTATGTAGCGGCTCGATTGTCTGTCCTTGAGCGGCGTGGCCGAGGTGCCCAAACGATATTGTGTTAGTAGCTTGTTTGGCCACTGGGCCGATGATCGACCAAACACCGGCACATGCTTTAGCAAAACCCGCCGCGTGTAAGGCAATCATAATGCCACCAAGGAAGTCATCTCCAGAAGGCGTCAATCCTTCACCGAGCCCGATGGCAGCAGAAAGCCCCTTAGGTTCAACATCGCCACCTTCCCGTTCAAAATCGTCGCCGCACAGCGCTGCCAAAGATCGAATGACCTCAGGGGTAGCAAACTCTTGCATCGATAGCGCAGCGGAGCCGGCTACCAACAAGCGCGACCTTGAGATCTGTTTCAGTCCTCTGATTCCGCAGCTTAGCGATACACCAGTCCACAGGCCCTGATGCACCGACGGTCGCCACACTTTCAAGGATGCAGCATCGAAGCTCCAAGCTTGCCCGATCCTCAGGCGATGCCCTTTGATCTCAACTGGCACGCCAACTTCCAAGCGCGCCGATTTCCAACTCAAGGACTTTGGGAAGTCTACAACAATATGCATCGCCCCGTCAGGCACATCGGCTCGGACTACGCATGCTAACTCACCACCAACATCGAAGTAGAAGCTAGTGTCAAAAACTGCAATGACCTCGCCACGACCTCCTCTCGCAATCAAGTCGAAAGCAGCGACGCCGCAGCTTCGGATTGGAAACGCATAAAGATGGTCAATAGTAGCAGGTAACATCGAAACTAGCTTCGGCTTCTAGACACGTCATTTAGCTGTTAGCACCTCTAACGCCAATCGAGCTGCTTGGGCATTGGATTGAGCAACATGGACGCCTTCTACTTGCAGCTTCGATGCCTGAGACGTGCGTGACTGTGGATCAGAATCCGTTCCTGTTACGGAAGCGATCACAACAGGACGCTCGCGTTCACCAACTTCTCTTAAGACTGATATCACCTCGCCGGCCGGATCCACGGCTGAGCCGAGCCCGATGACAATGTCCAGCAGGACGACAGCCGTCTGCGGCGAATGAAGTGCTTCACGCAGCACCGGACTTCTAACCGTTGGGTCGATCATTGGGTGAGGTCGCCCTCTAGTGTATTCATCGGCGCCGAGATCAAGCATGACATGGGCACCGGCTGCAGACCGTCCATCAGCAAGCGACGGTAGAAGGACGTTGGATTGTATCGGTTGGCCGGCTTCGGCAAAAATTACCTGCGCCTCAGAGCAAAGTGTTCCCCCAGAAAACAGCCCTTGAACGATGTTGCCAGTCGCAGAATTGAGAGTATGCGGTGCACCATCAGCGCTGATGCCTGCAAGCTCCCTGCCTACCGCAATTTCCGCGGCGCTTTCCAACGTGAATGCCTGCGTCGCACTAGAAGGCATGTTCAAGGATGGCGATCCTATGAAGCAGACCGTGAAAGGCTTGTTCGAGCGGGAAACTCGATCCAGGATGCGAGATGCAACATCATCAGGAGGTGGCTTTGAGATGATCACAACATGCTCGGTCGCAGCATCCTCATCCAGAAGATCCAAGGCCATTAAAGTCGATATCCCGCCGACATCATGGCTGAGGTCGCGCCCGCCAACCCCGATCGCGTGCGAGACTCCGCCCCCAAGATGATCAATGAGACATGTGACCTCCTGGATACCTGTTCCAGACGCGCCAACAATACCGACACTTCCTCTCCTGACAACGTTCGCAAAAGCCAGTGGCACACCGTTCAGGATCGCGGTTCCACAGTCCGGCCCCATGGCGAGCACACCGGCATCCAATGCTTCACGCTTAATTGCAACTTCGTCTGCAAGGCTGACGTTGTCACTGAAGATCATTGCATGAAGGCCCCGGCGAATTGCCTTACGGGCCTCGGCTGCCGCGAACTCTCCTGACACGGAAATGAGTGCTAAGTTTGCATCGGGCATTCCGTTGACGGCGGCGCGCACACTCTTTGGTCGCCACTTCGCTTCTGCATCGTCATTCCGTTTCGAACTCCCCAGTAGGTTCTTAGCCTCCAAGAGAGCGGCATTGGCTGCCTCTTGGTTTTCCGCGCGAACCCCAACAACCAGATCACCGCCATTGGCATGGCGCCCCGTCTCATCGAGCAATCGAGCATCTTCCATGAGAGCAAGGTTAGCGGCCGTACCCATCATCAGTGCCGCTTCCTGTACTCCCTCAATCTTCATAAGCGACTGTGACAATCGCATTAGTGCAACTGAGTCGACGTAGTGATCACGGCGAACTTCGCTGACAACAACTTCACTCATGACACACCCACTTCATCAGCCAAAGCCATCAGAGCGGCTTCGAAGCAAGCCATCGGCGCCCGAACGACACCTGCACCAACCTGCCCAATGCCTGGTTCTTTGTGGGCGATACCCGTGTTGATGGCTGGCACCAGTCCAGTTTCGACGACATAACGGACATCGATGCCGGTGGGCACACCGGCGTAGTCCAAAGCCGGTATGCCCCACTCAGGGTTTTCGCCGTGTGTAATCTCTCTCATTGCATGGGTGAAGTTTGCCGCTTCGGATGCAGCACCGGCTCCGACAAAGCCGGCAACCGCAGGGGCAGCCGCCATGGCAAAGCCGCCAAGACCGATTGTCTCGACAATGGTTGAATCGCCCATGTCAGGATTGGCATCAACCTCGCTATAACCCGGAAAATAAAGCCCTTCCGGCATCTCGACAGGGGCTGTAAACCAACGATCGCCCGTCCCGCTAACGCGGACTCCAAAGTCAGTACCATTTCGGCACATCGCCGTCACGATGCTCGAGTTCTGAATGCCGCGCACCGGATCCATCATCGCCTTGCCGAGAGCCATCGCAACATTGAGAAAGAACTGATCGTTGCTCGCAATAAAGCCCAGTACCTTTGCAAGCTCGTCCGTATTGCTCGATGTTGCCGCCAAAGCCGGTGCAAGCGCGCGCAGCGTAAGGCCGGAACAACCAACATTCCGTTGGTGCATCTCATCACCCATCGTAAGACCACGGGCAACGATAGGTTTCAGGGCGACCCCGTCGAGTTGGCGCAGCGCAGCCGCCATAGCTGGGCCTAAGACATCTCGCAACCAGGCCAATCGAGCGCGGACTTCTTCGTCATTGCCGCCAAAGCGCATGACTTTGCCAAGTCCTTCGTTGATCGTGCAAAATGCGCGATTTCCAAATGAACGGTTCTCGACAACCATGACCGGCTGCGAGACAGTTGTAAGACCGGTCATCGGCCCGACAGCATCAAAGTGATGGTTGGGATGAAACGCGAATTCTCCTGCACTCGCCATTTGCGCTGCCGTATCAAGGTCCGCAGCCCAGCCTTCGAAAACAGCAACGCCCATGATCGCACCGCGCATTGGGCCACACATATCTGACCATTCAACGGGAGGACCGGCGTGAAGAATCATTCTGTCCTGGAGCTCGGGAATTGCTTCGCGCGCTGGAACGACGTCAACGAGGACTGGGTCCCCCGCAAGAATGCGCTCGAATGCGTCCAGATTTGCTGCTTCGATTTCTTGCATGGATGCTATGTTCCAAGCTTAGAGAGAATTCTTGCAAGTTCAGGATTGCCATTCGCCGGTGGTTTCCAATCCACTTGCACGACCTGGACACCTTGCTTTTCAAGATCGTTCGCGAACATTTCGAGCCCAACATTCACGACTTTCATTGGAGCATCGATCAGTTGCTTGGGCGCCTTCTTAGCCATCCATTAATGTCCTTTTGAATCGTATGGCCTGGCGTTTCTTCCAGTGCATACTTCTGTCGAATACGATTATTCTCAGCGGATGCTCCTAGCAAAATCCCGCACATCATTAATCAGCAGCTCTGGCTCCTCCATCGCCGCAAAATGTCCGCCACGCGGCATTTCCGTCCAGCGCTGAACGTTGAACAGACGCTCGACATAACTACGCGGTGGCCAAGCCAGTAATTCCTTTGGAAACAGCGCACAGGCAGTTGGAACTTCTACGCGGCGACCATTGGTGCTCATGATCCTGCCACCCTCTTCGCGTCGTCCGTAGTAGATCCAAGACGCTGTGTTGAACGTCCGCGTAACAACGTAAATCATGATGTTGGTAAGCAGGGCGTCCTTACTATGCGCGCTTTCAATATCGTCGCCATCGGTGTCCGACCATGAATTGAACTTTTCGATCAACCAGGCAGCTATCCCAACAGGGCTATCCATCATCGCGTAGCTCAGCGTTTGTGGCTTCGTCCCTTGCTGTGTGCGGTACCCCTCTTCCGTTTCCTGCTCACGCAGAAAACGCTCCTCCCAATCTTGCTCCTCTTGAGTTTGCGGACCGTCAGGATGGCGCACCATCATGATGTTGAGATGCACAGCCTTGCAAGCAGGCGCTGCGTCAAACCCCATCCAACCCGATACGCCTCCGCCCCAATCGCCGCCTTGGGCCAGATAGCCATCGTAACCGAGCACATCTGACATCAGATGGGCAAACAACCCGGCCACCTTACGTGGGCCGATCGGGCGCGATGGACGTCCGGAAAACCCGAAGCCTGGCAGCGAGGGCGCAACAACATCAAAGGCATCTTCTTCGCGGCCACCAAATCGCTCTGGATGGGCTAACGGTTCTATGACTTCTCGAAACTCAGCAATAGAACCAGGCCAACCGTGACTGATGATCAGTGGCATTGGAGCTGGTCCACTGCCTTTTTCATGGATGAAATGGATATCAATTCCGTCAACGGGTGCCACGAAATGCGAGAACTTGTTCAACTCAGATTCGTGCTTGCGCCAGTCGTATGTGGTAACCCAGTAGTCGCAAAGCTCTTTCATGTAGTCTAAATTCGCACCGTATGCCCAACCACCATCATCGGGCATTTCATGCCACGGATAGTTGGCAACCCGATCGCGCACGTCTTGCAGCGTCTCATCTGATATGTTGATTTGGAAAGGGCGAATGTCACTCATGATTGCGTCCCGGACCCCCAGTCACCCATCCACCGAACAATAGACAATTCTCATCCTGCAATGGGCCGCCGCTTATGCCAATCATGCGCCTGCTCATAGGCGTGAGCAACACGATAGACGCGCGCTTCCTGCCAGGCATGGCCCACAAGCTGGATCGCCAATGGTAAACCGCCGCTTGAGAACCCGGCCGGCAGAGCGACCGCAGGCTGTCCAGTTACATTAAATGGTTGCCGGCACTGGCGCGGATAAACGCGGGCCATCTCTTCCGCATCAACCAATGGCGGAGCGGGATCCAAGCTCGATGCCGTTATCAGACAATCAAGCCCGTCCATTGCTGCAACGGTTGCCTTGGTCAACCGCGTCCGCAATCGCAACGCATCGATATAGTCCGCTACCGATATTCCGGCTCCAGACAGAATACGCTGACGCCCCAGTGCACCATAATCACCTGGGCGCTCCTCCAGAAACCTTCGATGGATTGCAAACGCTTCCGAACCGAGAATAGTCCGATTGCAGGTTGCATAATCACCCAGCGCCGGCAGCTGGACCTCACGTACCTCTGCACCCAGTTCACGAAGTATCTGGGCCGCATCATCGATCGCTTGCGCCATTTCCGGATCAGCCACTTCGTCACGATCATAGAAGTGGCGAACATGACCAATCTTGAGACCCTTGATATCCTTGCCGATTTCGGCAGAGAAATCCGGTACCGCGGTGTCAATGCTCCCAGGATCCTCTTGATCATAACCGGAAAGAACCTGCAGCAGTGCTGCATTGTCAGCGACGGTCCGCGTCATCGGCCCAATATGATCAAGCGAGTAGGAGAGCGGAAAAACACCACGCCGCGATACCCGTCCATAGGTCGCCTTCATGCCCACAATCGCGCACATGGAGGCCGGGTTACGAACAGAGCCACCGGTATCGGTACCAAGGGCCGCCGGCAGCATACCCGATGCCAGCGCAACACCTGATCCTGACGATGATCCGCCTGGAAAGTGTGCCCCACCCCAAGGATTGACAGCTGGTGGCCAAGGCAAATCGAAGGAAGGGCCACCAATCGCAAACTCGTGCGTCGACAACTTACCCATCGGCACCGCACCAGCGGACTTCAGTCGTGCCGTGACGACAGCATCTGTCTCGGCAACATGATCAGCAAAGATCTTCGAATGACAGCTCGTCCTGACACCCGCAAGATCGATGATATCCTTTAAACCGAAAGGAATACCCTGCAGTGGTCCTTTGATACGACCGGCCGCGAATTCAACCTCTGCCGCGCGGGCCGCTTTGAATGCTAGCTCCTGCGTCTGCTCGATAAATGCGTGGTAAGTGGGATCAAGCTTTCCGATACGCGCAAAAAGAGCCTCGGCCAACTCCACCGGCGACAGCTTTCGCCGCGCCATGAGATCCGCAGCTTCAACAATGCCGATATATGCCAGTTCCGTCATGAGCGGCCTACACGTCGGTCAGTTGGATCGAACGTATGTGCTGGCTCTTCACCCCAGTGGATATCTCTCGGAATGCGCCGCGCAAGTGCAGCAGAATTTTCAATCACTTTTTTGAAGTCATCAGGAAATTGCTTCGCGAGCAACTCAAGCCCAAGTTCTCTTGCTTTGCGTTCAATGTCTTCGGGCGTCATAATGCGGTCCCATCAATCCAACTAATCTCGAACAGACTACCAATCTAGATCACAGTCTCACGTAGACATCGCCCGAACGCAACAGCAATATCGCACGCAGGTTTAGGGTTTCGCCCAAACCTTCAAGCTGACGAGGTTGAACTCATGGCACAACTTGCCAACGGGTAGGATTTTGACTTCGGCAACTCGAACGCGCAATCACAACTGATCGGTTACTCAAGGACTAAGTCACTTCTCGCCAATAGTCTGGATCATCATAGACAGTCGGGTCTTCGATGCCGGCCACATGAAACGCCTCGCGTCGCTCAACGCACGTACCACACCGGCCGCAATGGACCGGACCTCCTTTGTAGCACGACCAAGTGTCGCCGAACGGCGTGTCGTAACTCGCACCGATAGTAACAATGTCTGCCTTGGTCATCTCAACGAATGGCGTGTAGAGCTCAGTCGGGTTGTCGCCATCAAGAGCATAGCGTTGCATATCAGAAAACGCGTTCAGGAATGCTGGTCGACAGTCAGGGTAGATGAAGTGATCGCCTCCATGCATCGCGGCACCAACTGCGCCAATCCCGCGCGAGGCTGCAATCCCGTATGCAATCGTCAACATAATTGCGTTGCGGTTCGGCACGACAGTGATCTTCATCGTCTCTTCGGCATAATGCCCGTCGGGAACCGAAACATCATCGGTCAAAGCTGACCCGGAGAGCTGCCGACCGATCCCGGAAATGTCGATGACATCATGACGAACGCCGAGATGTTCAGCGCAGCGCCTAGCGAACTCCAACTCCTTCACATGACGTTGGCCATAGTTAAATGAGATGAGGCCGGCGAGTCGTCGCGTGTTTGCGACCTGATAGGCCAACGAAGTCGAGTCCAATCCGCCGGAACACAATACAAGTGTATCCACTATGTTTCTTTCTGCATCTGCAGCCGATACCTTCCACATCCACTAGGCAACTTCGATTAGAATGTTTTGAGCACCCTCCCACAGCGTCGCCTTACCGAAAGACGAAAGCTGATCTAAGCCGCTAGTTAAGGTCATAAAATGATTGCCCGATAGCTGGCCTGCCTTTGAAGCAAAGTTGACATATCCATAGGACAGCAGGATCTCGGTCTCGCTTACGCCACCAGGATAGAGAATGACCTGCCCTGGTGTCGGGTAGCAGGTGTTGTTTTCATAACCGACACCAAAGTCCAGGTCCCCCAGCGGCATCCACACACCTTCACCACTCCAGCGAACGTGAATGGCTTGGCTAGAGAATGGCATGTGCGCCCTAAAGGCCGCGCAGGTTTTTGGCGCCAGAGATTCCTCCAGCCTGCCGCTAAACACATGCTGACCAGCTTTCAATCGAATTGCCGTCAAGCTGCAATCTCCAAATCCACTATGTTGCCACTCAAGATGCAGACAGTAATCGGGCAGCCGCGCTTGCAAACACGCGGGCGCCCTTAACGATGTGCTCGTCAGATGTGTCTTCGGTATAGTGGTGACTAATCCCCCCGACGCTCGGCACAAACAGCATACCTGATGGAATGTGACGAGCCATGACCTGTGCATCATGACCAGCACCACTTGGCATTCTGATATGCTTCCCTGGCGTATGGTGCTCCGCCGCTGCCTCCAGCGCGTCTTGAATCGTACTGTCCATAACGGCTGGAACACTTCGAGCAATGGTCTCAATCGAAACGCGACACGGTCCTGCTGCGTCGGCTTCTCCGACCAGCGTCTGCAAGACGCCGTGAAGCTCCTCCAATTTGTCGGGATTGGCATCGCGGAACTGGAAGATTACTTCCGCTCGACCAGGAATAATGCTCGGTGCTCCGGGATCAAGCGTCATCTGCCCTACCGTCCACACGGTGCGAGGTGCCGCGTGGCGTTGAAAGGCCTCGTCGATCCTCTGGCACAGGCTCCGCGCCGCATGCCCTGCGTCCTTTCGGATCGCCATACGGGTTGTACCCGCGTGGTTCTGAACACCTTCGAAAACCAGCCGATACTGGCAGATGGAGACAATGCTCTCGACAACGCCTACATCAAGCTTCTGGCTTTCAAGCCAATCGCCTTGCTCGATATGGGCTTCGAGAAAACCGGCATATCGACCTTTCTCCATTTGCAGGCGAGGCTTGCCATTGAGACCTGCCGAAGCCAATGCATCGCACAATAGCGTTCCATTCGTTCGGTCCGGTGTCGTATCAATGATCGACTCATCAAGTTCGCCAACATACGAGTAGCTCCCCAGGAAGTTCAGGAAGTGCCCTTCTTCGTCCGCAAATGCGATGACATCAACTCCGCAATTAGCAAAATCGGATCTCTCTGAGATGACTGTCGCGGCTTCGAGCGCGTACACAATTCCGAGGGCGCCATCGAGCCATCCGGCATGGTTCTGAGACTCGATGTGTGAACCCGCCAGCAAGACGCGGCCACTCGCGGCAGACTTACCGAAAACATTGGCAATACCATCGATATCAGCCTCATGTCCGATAGTTCTCAGCTGCTGAACCAGCCAATGGCGCGCTTCCATATCCTGCGGCGACAGGGTTGGCCGATGAACACCCGTCTTGTATTTTCCAATCTCTCTCAAGGTGTAGAGATTCGAGAGAACACGCTCCGCATTGATGCTGACATCAACCATCGTCATCCACTTCTCAAGGTGACAGTTAAAGTGAAGATCCTAGTGCACCCACTCGGAAAACTCCATTGGCCAAGCAACAACCGCATTCTCGATTGGATTTGTCTCGATAGTTGCCTCAAAGTCCCAAAGAGGGAGCAAACCTTAGTTGGGGCACCGCGTGAGAAGCAGCTTCGTTCTGCACTTCCATACCCGGAGCCGACCCACGAGAGATTGGGGACAAACTCATTTAGTTGCAGTACCTTGCGGCGGAAATCCTGAGGATGGCACGTTACACCTTGGGATAAGCGGACTATTGGGGAGTTTGTGGATGCGATCTGGAAGTGGCGGCGTTTCTCTCACCGTAACACTTGCGGTCAGTATTAGCCTGCTAGTACTCGTCGCTGTGGCAACAGTCCTCGGGCACGGGCTGTTAAGCGGCATGCGCAATACCATGACTTTGCTACGCGACAAGTCGGAAATTGTCGTGTCCACGATTGTCAACAATGTCCGGTCCCACCTTCATCCAGCTCAGCGCCAACTGGAGTTTATCTCCGGGCTGATTGCCGAAGGCAAGTTGGACCCGACCGACGAGGATCGGCTCGTGACAATGATGACTGGATCACTCGCCGCCGCTCCGCAAATCAGTGCGATCCTGTTCATGGACAACAACTTTCAGACTCGCATCATAGGCCGTGTTCCCGGTGAGCCGGCGAGCAAAGTCCGTTTTTTCAGAAGAGATGATAGCAGCGACGCAGTCATGAGGCACGCGATTGAGACGGCGAAGAGCGTCAAAGGTGCGGCGTGGGGAGAACCTCTCTGGCGCGACCTACCGCAGGAAACAATGCTGAACCTAAGGGTCGGCGTCCGCCGTGACGATGAGTTTCTGGGTGTGCTGATCGCGGCGGTAAGCGTGCGCCGCTTGTCAGATCATCTGAATGAGCTCGCTCCGATTGCTGGATCCCATGCCTTTGTTCTGTACGACCGGAAGAGAGTCTTGGCACATGCTAACTTAGCAGGAGCTGGCTTCCCCAGATCAAAGGAAGAACCACTCCCCAACTTGAGTAAGGTGGGAGACCCGGTTCTTGCTGCCATCTGGCAAACGGAGGACCGTTATCCGCTTGAGATTCTTAGAGGCAGCAACGACCTGAAGGGTCATGTGGTTAGTATTAGCGATGAAGAATACATCTATCTCTATCGCGACATTACCGACTTTGGTGCAAAGCCATGGATGATCGGCACCTACTTTCGCACGGCCGACGTCAATTCAGAAATTGTGAGGCTCAGGCGCGCGCTCATTGCAGGCCTGGGCTTCTTGGTCATGTCTGTCATCGTCGCGATCCTGCTTGCGAGACAAATCGCTCGACCCATTGTCAAACTCGCAGGTGCCGCTTCCAGCATTGGCCAACTTGAGATCTCGAAGACGTCTGAACTTCCAGGCAGCATGTTTCGAGAGCTCAACCAACAAGCGCAAGCGTTTAACGCCATGTTGCACGGCCTGCGATGGTTCGAAGCCTATGTTCCCAAAAAGCTGGTCCGAAAACTTATACAGCAAGACAGTCAGGGCGCAGCACGATCGGAGGAACGTGAGGTAACTGTGATGTTCACAGATATTGCGGGGTTCACATCACTTTCCGAAGGAATGCCAGCACCCGAACTAGCAGCGCTTCTCAACGAGCACTTCGCGCAACTTGCTAACTGTATCGAGGCCGAGGACGGCACGGTCGACAAGTTCATCGGCGACAGTGTGATGGCATTCTGGGGAGCTCCTGATACGCAACCCGACCACGCGGAAAGGGCTGCTCGCGCGGCAAAAGCAATTCTCAAAACCATCAACGATGACAATGAAAAGCGTGCAACCCAAGGCCAAACACCAATCCATGTACGGATAGGCCTTCATTCAGGTCTTGTTACTGTCGGCAACATCGGTGCGCCTGAACGCATCAATTACACTGTCATAGGCGACACCGTAAATGTCGGTCAGAGACTGGAGCAGCTCGCCAAAGAAGTAGTCAAAGCTGGTCAGGCAACATCTACTGTGACCGTTGTTGCTAGCCAAGCAACTATTGACCGGCTAGCTGATCGAAACAACTGGTCGAAGCTCGGTAAACAGCATTTGCGCGGCCGCGATGAAGAAATTGAAGTGTTTCATTTGCGCAAGGACTGATGTGATCGTGTCGAAGGCAGGTCATTGGTTATCACTACCTGCAGTTCCGACACTCAATGAGAGATGACACCCTAAACTGTAATTGCACAAAATACTAAGATGAGCAGGCCGCACAATTGAACAGGTCGCTCATAGTCCGCTGCATCAGCGAACTCGGTCTCGCCAGTCACGCTCAAGTTCCTCGCGAAAAGCAGGGTGTGCAATATCAATAATCGCCCTCGCCTTTTCATCAACATCCTTATGACGAAGGTCGGCAACGCCATGGTCGGTAACAATGTAGTCCGTGTCCGATCGCGTTCCGGTAATCACGCCACCTTCAGGAATATGCGAAATGATGTTGCTGCGGCTCGCATCAGGTGTAGCACTCGTCATCAGAACAATGGAACGTCCGCCATTTGCCAGACGCGCCCCCCGCTGGAAGTCGCTATAGCCGCCAGGGCCGCTGATTTGGCGACCACTCAGGTTGTCAGCCACAACTTGTCCGTAGAGATCCACCATCATACCACCATTAATCGAGACGAAATTATCAATGGTCGCAATCACAGGCACCTCATGCGTATAGCTGACACCGTGCATCCGTACGCTCGGGTCAGCAGAGAATTCGTGCAGCCGCTCAGAACCAAACACAGCTCCTGTCACGATGATCCCCGGGTCAATCGATTTCCTGGCACCGGTCAAGGCACCGCATTCAACAAGTTCAAGCGTCTCATCAGAAATCAGACCGGAATGAAACCCGAGGTCCTTGTGCGAGTGCAGTTCGCGCATCACGGCAGACTGCAGACGACCAATGCCAATCTGCAGAACATCACCATCGCGGATTAGTGTTGCTGCGTTCCTGCCGACCGCTTCAGCCTGCTCGCCGAGCTGCGGTGATGGAAACGTGGGCGGTGCACGATTGGACTCGACAATGTAGTCAATGCGCTCCAATGGCAGTCCCGGCTCGCAATGCGTGTATGGGACAGCGCTATTCATTTCCACTACCACCGTTCGCGCACTCTCCAATGCCCCGGGTGCATGTTCGGAGGTAAGGCCGAAGGAGCACAGGCCATCTCGATCGCCCGCCGCCGCCTGAACCAGCATCATGTCAAGGTCCGGCATGCTCCGCAAATATCGATAGATTCCAGAGTAGTGCAATGGGATGAATCGTATGCGATCAGCTGCCGGTGAGCGGCGTAGCTCGGGCGTCATGAAGAAGGTCGTCATCCGTGCTTCTTCGTGCAGCGCAGCGGGATCGAACTGGTTATAGCCGGGTAGCGGCACGCCGACATACTCAACGCCACGACTAGATTCCGGAGATGCAGCCAGAGCCTCAAGGAGTGTTGGTGGTTCTGCCGTACAGCCCTGAATGAAAACCTTCATGCCAGGTTTCATAAGCTCAACAAACTCTGGCGAGCTGATTACCTTCGGCATGAATTCTATTCCCGTTTCCCTAAACTACGTGCCGGAGTTTTTCTCGGCTAGAACACGGTCAGAGTCATACTGATATCGGGGGGTTGTGTCACGGGGTTGGCGGACATCTCCCTGCGAGGGGTCCACGGCTTCTGCGCGCCAGGCATGACCTTCGTTCCACTCACACGGCAGAGAAATGATCTCCCCTGGTGTGCTTGTAGTCGTGAGTGCCTCCAACGCAGAACCAACGATCCTCTTCTGATCGTCAGGGTCGAATGGTCTGCCTGCCGTATGCCCAAGCGGATAGTCGACGAAAACAGTCCGTGGCGCGCGTCCGGCCTTGACAATATCAAGCGCACTGGCCAGACAAACCGTAGGAATGCCGGCTGCTTCCAAGTGGCGAGCAATCAGACACACGGTCTGATGGCAAACTGGTCACATCGGGACCAAGAGAACGGCATCAACCTCCTGTCGTCGAAATCGCTCTTCAACAGCAGGAATGAGTTCTTCCCGAACACGCCTCTGCGAGTAAATCCCTCCCATGCAGGAGAAGATATCGTCGACAACTTCACCAATCGCACCGTCAGCTTCCAGCTCCCGCAGAGCATCGATGGGGATAGTGCAATTGGGATCCCTTCGTGAACTTACGAGATAATTCTCGGTAATGTGCGCGAAGCGCAGGGCCTCTGCTGGTGTTGCCTTCGGGATGGCCCGAACCGAGGTATCATCCTTATAGTAATAGGCAACCTGGCCGGCGACGTATGCTCCGCTCGTCGTCAGTACGCCAAGACGACTTTGCGAGAGATCCTTCTTGAGAGACACCAACTCTGGCGCCGTATCAGCCTCGAACCACCGATAAGTCTCGTATCCAAGCTTCTGATAGCGCTGCCGAATTGCATCCATGTATTGAACCGGCATTGTATCTTGCATGGCGCACAAACCTTTCAGCTAAGCTCAAGAGTAATCGTCACACTCCCCACTATCGCTACTTTTGTTGATGCAGAACTGTCAAGATTGGGCTGTCACGACGACGACTTGGAGGCGGGAAAGCTGCCCGGCACCAGTCACCGTTACCTTACACCAATTCGACAGTTTCCCCGGCAGCTGACTGAATGACGAAAGAGATTGCCGGTTCTGAGCCCTGCATCACCTTCGCCAGATGAGCGACACCCAGTGCCCCCAGTTTATGCGACAGTGCCTCCGGATCAGGGTGCCGAAGATTGATCGCCTGTAGACGCAGTCCAAGGTCCTGCATCCCTTCACTAGGATGCGGCCCTGGCGACCACTCGATAAACGCGGGCAAGAGACCCACTTCCGGCAAACTGCCGTCGGCTGGTACGGTAAGACGCCATGAGCGGCCACCGCGAGAAAGACTGACAATCTCGCCCAAATCCACCGGACTGTTCGCAACGACTGCGTCAAGATCGTCTGTGCCGACCACCCAGCACAACGGACACGGTCGCTCAGAAATGCGCTTCTGTGTTCCAGGATCATCCAGCGTGAACCATCGCGTACGACCAGGATCAGGAGCGTCTGGATCAATCGCGATTATTTCTAGAAAGTGACCTTCACCCACTTTGGTAACGCAATTATGAGTACTCATAGCCTCATGCTTACCACCCCTCGGCACTTCTACACCGAATTGCTTCTGTAGCGCCGAGATGCCCTGTTCCAAATTGGCTGCACCAATAGCAAAATGATCAATGACATTCTTCATTGCGGTCTTCTCTCTTTAACGGACTCTATTGGCGGGTAGACAAGTCCGTCCTGCCTAAAGCCTTGCCATCCGCTGCCATTACACTCACTCCGATGGACTATGCAAAGGATGGCAGGGAAAGAAAAATTGTGTCAATATAGAAAAGATACGTTTCAAATATCAGAACAGGTTGCCGGAAGTTAATGGCTAACACAATCACGTCTAGTCACTGGGGTGCTGGAGTTGTTGCCGAGCGGCACGATGGTTCTTTTGATGTTCTGCCTCACCCCGATGATCCGGATCCGTCGCGGATAAACGAAAACATCGGTAGCGCGTTACGTAGCGACGCGCGCATTCGCAGACCCGCCATCCGAGCCAGCTATCTAAAGCATGGTCCAGGAAACGGCAATAACGCGCGCGGTGCGGAATCGTTTGTTGAGGTGAGTTGGGATACTGCACTAGAACTCGTTGCCAATGAACTGAACCGAGTGCGCCGAAATTTTGGCAACGAAGCCATCTACGCCGGCTCATATGGCTGGGCCAGCGCTGGACGGTTCCACCATGCCCAGAGCCAACTCAAGCGGTTTCTAAATGCAGTTGGTGGCTTCGTGCGTTCGGAAGGTAACTACAGTTATCATGCCGCTCTCATCTTGATGCCGCATATCCTCGGAAACTTCCGAGAACACATCACCGAAGCAACACGTTGGTCGACAGTGGCCAACGATGGACAATTGGTAGTCATGTTTGGCGGCATGCCCCTGCGCAACGTCCAGGTTTCAGGTGGCGGGGTCGCCAAACACAAATTACGCGATCAGCTGAAGGATTGCGCGAGAGCGGGTGTTCAATTCGTCAATTTCAGCCCGCTTAAAAGCGATGCGCTTGACCATCTCGGAGCCCAATGGCTTGCGCCTCGCCCCGGCTCAGACACGGCTATCATGATGGGCCTCGCTCACACACTCCTTGAAAGCGGAAAATGCGATCGAAAGTTTCTCGATCGTTACACCGTTGGATTCGAGAAACTTGAAGCCTATCTGCTCGGACATGAAGATGGCATAGCAAAGTCTGCCGAATGGGCCAGCGAGCTATCGGAGATACCTGCAGAGACGATCCGAAAACTCGCCTTGGAAATGTCAGAGAAACGCACGCTCATCACGACGGCGGCAAGCTTG
Source organism: Hyphomicrobiaceae bacterium (assembly GCA_965247245.1). GTDB lineage: Bacteria > Pseudomonadota > Alphaproteobacteria > Rhizobiales > Hyphomicrobiaceae > Tectiglobus. Next base: position 2,983,468 of record CBDFGV010000003.1, read on the forward strand.
CAGCGTGCAGATTTTGGTGAGCAGCCGTTGTGGATGACAGTTGCACTTGCAGCAATGCTCGGACAGATCGGCTTGCCCGGCGCTGGCTTCGGCATCGCTTATGGTGCAGACGCGAGCATTGGGACAATGAGCCGACCAATGCCATGGCCCTCGTTGCCACAAGGCAATAACGCCGTCGACAACTACATCCCGGTTGCCATGCTGAGCGAAATGCTGGAACAGCCAGGCGGCACCTACGAATTCAACGGTGAGACCCGAATCTTTCCGGACATTCGTTTCGTCTGGTGGGCTGGTGGCAATCCATTCCACCACCATCAGGATCTCAATCGCCTGCGTCGAGCATGGCAGAAACCCGAGACCGTCATCGTCAACGACATGTTTTGGTCGGCCACTGCGCGGCATGCCGACATCGTTCTGCCTGTTGCAAGCCCGCTCGAAAGAAACGATTTTGGAGGTGGCACGCAAGACAATACGTTGATCCCAATGCCACGCGCGACAACGGTGCCAGATGATGTTCGCACAGAGTTCGAGATCTATTGCGAATTGGAGACTAGACTTGGCCTCGACCAGGAATTCAGCTTCGGTCGCGATGAAAACGGTTGGCTCCGGACGATGTGGACACAGATGCAAGAAACAGCATCGCAGCACGGTCACACCTTGCCAGCCCTCGAGAAATTTCTGGAAGGAGATGTCATCCACTTTGATGACCCAACACCCGAAGCGGTTTTTCTCCAGGCTTTTCGTAAAGATCCGGTGGCGCATGCACTTCCAACTGACAGCGGTCTCATAGAAGTCGCGTCAGACAGGATCGCAAGCTTTGGTTATGATGATTGCCCTGGTCATGCGACATGGATTCCGCCACGCGAATGGCTTGGGAACGCTTCAAGCAGCTATCCACTCCATCTTATATCCGGACAGCCCGAGACGAGGCTACATAGCCAGTATGATGCCGGCGACTTCAGTCGTGAGCGCAAGGTCAGTGGTCGCGAGCCCATTCTCATAAATGCTACTGATGCCGCCGACCGGGGAATCGCAAACGGAGACGTTGTCCTGGTGTCAAACGAACGCGGCCATTGTCTGGCCGGCGCCGTGGTGACCGACAACCTCCGAGCAGGCGTTGTGTTTCTTTGGACCGGGGCAACCTACGACCCTGACTTAGATCATCCAGCTCAACTGGATCGGCATGGAAATCCGAATGTTCTAACGCACGACATGCGAACATCCCGTTTATCGCAAGGTCCCGCGGCACAATCCGCCTTGGTTCAAGTTGCCAAGTTTGAAGACGATCTACCACCAGTCCTGGCGTTCGAACCGCCACTAGAGCAGTGAAACAGCTCACCAACGTGAATGTATGATCAGTCAGTTTTCGCAAAGGGTAGTAGCGTCTACTACGTCGGTCACCTCATGAAGACAAAACCACCTACCAAGGTGCGTCCAAGTTCAGCACTAGACGAAGTACGAGGTCAGAATCGAGTTGATTCAACTCTGGCTAAAGGGCTGCTGGTCCTGGAGGCGCTCTCTCGTGCGCCGCAAGGCAAGGGCGTGACCGAGCTTTCGAAAGAACTGTCTCTCACGAAGTCCAATACATATCGCCTTTTGCAGACGTTGGTCGTGATGGGTTATGTGCGGTCCAGTGAGGACCGCCAGTATCACGCAACAATGAAGACATGGCAGGTCGGACAGAAGGTCATCGACAATCTCGCGCTTCCGGAACTAGCGGCACCACAGCTGCGCCACCTCAGCGAACAAACTGGAGAAACAATCTACTTGGCAGTGCCTGATGGGCTTTCGGTAATCTATATCGACAAGATTGAAAGCGTGAAGCCAATCCGGTCATGGAACCCCATAGGCGGTAGCGCACCAATGCATTGTGTTGGAACAGGCAAGGCACTACTCGCCTCCAATTACGACACACTAAGAGCTCAGATTAAGGACAAGCTCATTCGATACACTGATCGAACAATCACAAAAATCTCCAACTTGGACCAAGACATCGCAATAACCCGCGCTCGTGGCTTCGCAGTGGATTCTGGTGAGTTCAGAGAACGGATCTGGAGCTTCGGTGCCGCTATACATTTACCTAGCGGCGACGCAGTTGCAGCACTCGGCGTATCAGTGCCGGATGTTCATCTCCCAGAGGGTCGAGCCGACGAAATCTGCACCTTAATCGTTGATGCGGCAGATCTCGTATCCGAAGCAATCGCCAGGTCGTAGCCCATCGAGGTTCGGACAGTGATTGATCAGATCTATCCGTCATCATAGCCACAGCCTTGATGCAGTTCTTGTTCAGTCACAAGAGCTCAAACTCCTGAGTGCTCTGTGTTCCATTATATAGAACACAAATTCCTTATATTGACACGTTACTCCATTGACATGAGAATGTTCGGAGAACTTTCAATCAAGCATCAAAAGCGGGAGTAGCCATCCATGGCAGACCGAGCGGCCATTTCATTGTGGGACAGCTCAGCAGAGGAGCCCAAGGTCGAGAACAAACTGGATAGCGAAGTAACAACCGATCTAGCAATTGTCGGTGGTGGCTTTACAGGTTTGTCAACGGCCCTGCATGCTGCAGAGAAGGGCGTCGACTGCCATGTCCTGGAAGCCAAGCATATCGGATATGGCGGTTCCGGTCGCAATGTCGGCTTGGTCAATGCAGGCCTTTGGCTACCACCGCAGGACATCCAAGCGGAAATCGGGGAGGAGCGCGGCAAAAATTTTGTCCGCATTCTCGGAGAGATGCCAGCCTATGTGTTCTCGTTGATCGAACGTCATCAGATCCGTTGCGAGGCGACCAAGTCGGGAACGATCCACGCTGCGCATTCCCCAAAAGGATTTGAAGACGTTGCACGTCGTGCTCAGGAATGGCAACGACTTGGCGCCCCTGTCGATTTGCTTGACGCGAAGGCTGCATCAGAGAAAATCGGAACAGACAAGTTCTACGGTGGACTGCTCGACCGACGAGCAGGCACGATCAACCCGATGGGATATGCGCGAGGGCTCGCGCGAGCGGCGCGCAACGCCGGCGCTAGTATTTCTACAGGTGTCACCGTAACGAACCTCCGCCGCGATGGAGAGAACTGGTTGTTGGAAACCGATCGTGCTCCAGTGAGAGCACGCATGGTTGTTCTTGGCACCAACGCTTACTCGGACAAGCTTTGGCCTGGCCTCAAGAACACATTCACTATGATCCACTACTTCCAGCTTGCAACGGAACCTTTAGGTGATCGGGCGGCGCATATTCTGCCAGAGCGACAAGGTCTTTGGGACACCGGCACAATCATGTTCTCGCTGCGTCGAGATCGTTTTGGGCGGATCTTGATTGGCTCTATGGGTAAGGTCATAGGCAGCAAAGACACTGGGCTGTCGCACCGCTGGGCAAGCCGCAATCTGAATCGCCTGTTCCCAGAATTGGGCAATGTTGAATTTGAAGAGGCGTGGCATGGTCAAATAGCTATGACACCAGACCATCTTCCACGGATCCACCGTCTCGCCGATGGTCTCTTCACGCCTATCGGTTACAACGGTCGGGGCATAACCACTGGCACGATGTTTGGCCGTGCGATGGCAGAACTTGCGGCGGGAGGTAACGAAGAAGATCTACTTCTTGAAATCACCGATCTGAAAGAAGTTTCGTCTGCTCCACTCATGTCGCGATTCTATCAAGCGGCATTCACTGCGAACCAGGTTTGGAAGAGTCTGTAGCGGTAATAGACGGTAAGCTTCGCGGCTCTATCAATGTCGAAATGGGTGAAATCTGTACCGACGTTGCTTTGTCCGATGATGGCGATTCGAGCATCCACACTTCACTTTGCGCAAGGAAGAGCAGGATAGGTCGTCTCAGAGTTGCAGAACCACCGTCCAAATTGATTGAGTTTTCAAGGTCAATCCAACTACCAATTCCTGTCGTACTAAATCGACGAGTTCAACGACGGAACGATCCATGGCATTGCCGAACCGAACACTGACGATAGCGGGCGCACTTGTATTACTCGCAGGTGCCTATATCGCATTTGCTATCTACATCGATGACGTCGAGCACCCTCGTTACAAGACGCTTGTCAGCGATGGAAAGTTTGAAGTGCGTGCGTACCCACCGATGACAGTTGCAGAGTTCGCTGTCGTGGGCAGCCGACGAGAAGCTGTGAACAAGGCCTTTTCACCATTGGCAGACTACATTTTCGCCAAAGAACGTACTGGTAAGAAGATTGCAATGACGGCACCCGTTACCCAAGCGTCCAAGCCTGCATCAGACGAATGGACGGTGAGCTTCGTCATGCCTGCCCAATATGATCTCGCCTCTTTGCCCAAGCCCGTAAACAGTCAGATTATCCTACGACAACTGACAGAAAGCAGACGCGCCGTCGTGCAGTTTAGCGGGGTGGCCGACGATCGTCTCATCAATGAAAACGAGAGTAAGCTGCGCCAGTGGATTAAATCGCAAGGCCTAACGATAATTGGCGAGCCGACATACGCATACTACAACTCCCCATTTACCCCTGGCTTTATGCGCCGCAATGAGATCATGTTCGAACTGAAGAGAACTAAAGAGCGCGGCTCATAGCTTGAAACCAAACCGCGTCACTACCGCAAAGGAATATCAACGAGGCTCCACCGCAAGACTGACTGCTCTGCCGGTCACGGTGGCCTCCGACCGCTCAAGCACCAGATCTAAAGTACGCTCGAGTTCCTCAATATTAACGTTGAAGCCCTGCTTGCTGCTTTCACCAACCACAAATGCATATGTCTGACGCTGACGGTCGGTTACAAACTTGAGAACGGACACAGTTCTTGTGGGTGGCTGAATGACCAATAGGGAGGCGTAAGCGGGCATAAGCATCAGTCCATGCACCAGATGGCTACCCTCAACACCGACGATTACACGGGCACCGGCACATACTTCGACGATTTGCTGCAGAGATGCCGTGGATGGATCGAGCACCTGTAGGCCGCGACGAGCTGCAAGATGCTCGGCAGCAGCGCGCTCATTGTGTAGAATGCGTTTTTCGCCTGTCATCCCACGCAGCAGAAAAACACCAGGGTGTTCTTCACTTCGGCTTGTCGCGATCAGTCTATTTCGAAATTGCTCTGCTCGTGACTTCCTCGACTCATTGTGAGAAAAGTCGCTAAAAATTGTCAGCTCTTCGAAGTGTGCGTGCTCAGTTCGTATCGGCTCCATTCCAAGGGCAGTCTCGTACTCTGGCACATGACCTGCTGGACGAACCCTGGTCGTAAACGGTGTTCCGAACTGACTTGCGAGTGGATAGGTAAGACAGTCATCCTGCAACCAGTTTCCAAACCAGCGATTCCCAAGCCAGCTCTCATATATGACGCCACGGCCTACGTCGACCGGCTGCCGATAAACCGGAACACGCTGATTACGAGCGCTGAGATGTTTCACGGCACCGTTGGCGTACAAGGCACCATCGATCAGATCGACTGACTTCAAGCGATAGGCCACCGTTGGTGCCTCTGCTGACTCAAAGTCACCCTCAAAGTCCCGCACGACCTCATCTCTTGTGCCAAACTCAGTGCCAGAAATACGCTCAAGCTGGCCAGGCAGAAACACGGCAGGCCGAATGTAGCGAGGAGAAGCCGGCGCCAATTCAATCTTCTCCATGGCCACATCTTCCAAGACCGGCACTGACCGCCCAAGCTTACTCAAGCCAGCTAATAACAAGGGACGGAATGTAATCACGACGAGCAGCCATCTCACTTAGGGACCGATCGTCTACCACGTGGCTGCGTTATCGTGAAACCTGTCCAGATAGTTTGGTTTATTCTAGCAATACAATCCTGCAGCAAAGCTTTGGGCAATGATTAACTATGAACCAAATAAGCTAACGCTCGGCTGCAATGCATTCTTCCTACTCTTTGGTACGACCACTAAAGTCTAACTCGACGGTTGTGATGCGACTAGTTGAGCGCAGCTGGATATGCGACGGGTTTTTCCTCGCAGCCAGGCTTGCACGAACAAGATCGTTAGCGACTTCGAACAAACTCTCGAAATCGTTCAGACCCAAAGAGTGTGATCATAAACGATGTTTAGGACAATCGGTGACGATCTGCAGCGGCATGGAGGGACTGTTCTGAATCAGGCCTTCATCTCATTGCTCACGTATCGATTCGGCAGATGGGCAATTGGAAAGAAGAATCCAGTTGTCCGATTTGTCGCCAGTAAGTTCTACGGCGTGATCAATATGTTCGTAGCCGGATTGACAAAAATTTGGATTCCTCCGGAAACAACTATAGGCGACGACTTTCATATCATTCACGCCGAGGGATCACTCTCGATCCATCCAGATACCGTCATCGGCGACCGTTGCGGTGTAATGCACAATGTTACGATTGGGACGAATATGGGCGAAGGCTGCCCTACCATCGGCAACGATGTTTTCATTGGCGTAAACTCTACAATTCTCGGGCCAATAAAGATCGGTGACCGCGTACGCATCGGTGCGAATACCGCGGTCTCAACCAATGTTCCGTCGGATTGTATTGCCATTGGTTCGCCGGCAAAGATCTATCCGCGGCTCAATCCACTGCAGAAGAAAGACGCGAATTCGTAGTGCTAGACCTGACAGACAGGTTAGCGTGGAAGCAAACTATACAAGTGCCTTGAAGAGGGTTCCGTGAGTGTTCTATCCACGAGTTTCTATCACCTGTTGGGCGACAATATTTCCGCCCATCCAAACAAGATTGCCGTAATAGATCCCTTACAGCAGTACACGTACTCTGAACTTGCAATCGAAGTTGAGCATTTCGCAACTTACTTTGAAAATCATTCAGTCTCAGCCGGTGACCGTATCGTCATAAGTCTTCGCAAGAGCGCAGCCGAAGTTGCAGCAATGTTTGCTGCATCCAAAGTCGGGGCTGTCATTGTCAACGCCAATGCCCAATTGACCGGAGAACAACTATCGTATGTCGTGACTGATAGCGCGGCAACAATGTTAGTCGTCGACAAAGCAGGCGCAAAGAAAATTTCCAATTGCGATATTGGCGATGCACACCTTCTCGACATAAGCGATACAGAGAACGGCAAGGAATTCGCAGAATGGCGCTCGCGCTCAAATGGACAAACAGCGCGTGAAGTCACGCGGCTCGATACCGAGCTTGCGATGATCATCTACACGTCCGGCTCAACAGGGAGGCCAAAAGGCGTCATGTTGAGCCACCGCAACATCATCATGGGTGCGCGTTGCGTGGCGCGCTACCTGGGGCTCAGTGAAGACGATCGACTTTTGAGTGTGCTGCCGTACAGCTTTGACTACGGACTGAATCAACTGACAACAGTGATGCTGCTGGGTGGCACGATTGTTCATCAACCGGTTCCTATGCCGGCAGAAGTTATCAATACAGTTCGCCGCCACAACGTAACCGGTCTTGCGGCTGTACCTCCGCTATGGGGCCAAATCGTCAGGTCACTAGAGGCACGACCAATCGAACTTCCGAGCCTACGACGCTTGACAAACACGGGCGGCAAAATCCCGGATAACGTCCTCAGACTTCTTCCAAAGGTGTTTCCAGGCGTTGAGATCTACCTCATGTACGGTCTTACCGAGGCATTCCGATCGACCTATTTGGAACCAAAGAAGTTCGAAACGAAAATGGGCTCAATTGGTCAGGCTATACCTGGCGTAGAGGTCTACGTCATTAAATCTGACGGCAGCCTAGCCGAAGCCGGTGAAGAAGGTGAGCTGGTACATCGGGGGCCGCTCATAAGCCTCGGTTACTGGAACAAGCCTGAAGCAACCCAGGAGAAGATCCGACCTTGCCCAGCCTTGGCGGGCATCATTGGCGATGAACCTGTCGTCTACAGCGGTGACATCGTTAGAATGGATGCCGAGGGAGATCTTTGGTTCGTTGGTCGCAACAATGCGATGATCAAAACCGGCAGTGGCTTCCGCATTAGTCCTGAAGAAATCGAAGAGCTGGTTTATGCCAGCAAAATGGTCAGCGAAGTTGTAGCATTCGGCATCGACGATGACGTTCTTGGCGGAGTGGTTCATGTTGCGGTGACGGGCCATGACGATGTCGACCTCGCTGCACTTAAGGTTCATTGCCGGAGGTCAATGCCAGCTTACATGGTGCCAAGCAGCATTCATGTCTGGAGATCACCCATGCCGCGCGCATCGAGTGGGAAAATCGACCGAACTGCGGTCGTTCATCAAGCGAAACGAAAGTTCTCACCAGCTGAGCCGAAGATGATAATTGACCAAGTCAAACCTCACGCAGGTCAATGAGACTTGACGCGCAACAACAGTCCAAAGATTGGTTAGCAGATGTCCATCAACGAAGCACAGTTGTTCGAACACCTTCACGATTCCTTGGGTGACACTACGGAGCTGGACGCCAATAGTGAGTTGTTTTCAACCGGCCTACTCGACTCGGCTGAAATGATGCGTCTCATAGCATTCTTGGACGAAAAGACCGGCATCGATATCGGAATGGAAGACGTAACACTGGAGAACTTTGATACCGTTGCGCGAATTCAGAAGTTCGTGGCAGCAAAAAAATGAAGGACTATGAAATAGGCTCCGCTGAAGATGCAGTTCTGACCGAAGCGGCTGAGACTATTGGCACGCCATGCTACGTCTACTTTTGCGATCGGATTGAGACCCGTATCAATGATTTGAGTGCAGCATTCGGCGGGCGCTTCTCACAGAGCTTTGCTGCCAAGTGCAATCCCAATCCGGGCGTTCTCGAGTTCCTGAAAGGCCGCATCGATTTTCTTGATGTCTCGTCCATCGGCGAATTGCGCCTTGCCCGCAAAGCGGGTTGGCATCCTTCACAGGCGAGCTTTACAGGTCCTGGCAAGCGTGAATTTGAGATCCAAGAGGCTATCGAACATGGAATAGGGGAACTCGTTATCGAATCCGTTCGCGAGGCCCTCATTGCTGACAGGATCTCAGCTTCACTCGGTATTTGCCAGAATGTGCTGCTACGCCTGTCGCCCACAAGTGTCCCCAAAGGCTTCGGCGATAGAATGGCCGGTCAACCGTGTGCATTTGGTATCGATGCGGAAGCAATGATCTCGGACATCCCCAAGATCCAGTCATTGAACAATATCAACATCTGCGGCCTGCACATCTACTCGGGAACGCAGTCTCTAAATCCAGCCGCCATTTGCGAGAACTATCGGAACTTTATTGGGTTGTTCCAGGAGTGCTGCTCAGCGTTTGACATCACCCCGCAGAAGCTGGTTTTTGGATCCGGTCTTGGTGTGGCCTACCATGAAAACGATGTGCCACTTGATTTGGGTTCGGTTGCGAGCGAGATAAATGCAGACCTGGACACGCTGAAACAGAATCCACGATTTTCAGAATCCCAGTTGATCCTCGAACTTGGACGTTACCTTGTTGGTCACGCCGGCTTCTTTGTTACGCGCGTCATCTCCGTGAAAGAGTCACGAGGCGCCAAAATCGGAATCTGTGACGGTGGCCTAAACAATCATCTACCAGCCTCTGGCAACTTCGGCATGGTCATTCGACGCAACTACAAGATGCACAAGATTGGAAACCAGATCCGGCCGGACGAAAAAGTGGACCTCGTCGGCCCCCTTTGCACTTCGATCGACAAGCTAGCAACTGGCGTCATGCTTCCATCTATCTCGGAGGGAGACCTCGTCGCTATCCACAACAGCGGCGCTTATGGTCTGACGGCAAGTCCCATTCACTTTATCAGCCATCAGCCGCCAAGTGAGATCATTGCGAGTGATCAGGGTTTGGTTGATGTTACGCGCCAACTTGGCGACATCTCACACTTGTCGTGAATGGAACAAACTTGCACTCCTTGCCGCGGGCCAAAGCTTCGAGGAAGGCCGGAGCGCATTGGGCGAACTACAATCTACTCACCAAGACCCCTGATAATTGCGAGCCGACTTAGCTTGCTTTAGTTGGATCTTCTTGCCGAAAGTCGACGCAAGTGAGGAAGCATTGCGTTCAGCCATTTGCGAGCCATCTTTAGCTGGCCCTTCTCATTGGGGTGCGCATGATCAAAGGTATGTGAGCCTTTCTCATCTGGTCGCGCAATCCAGCCATTGTGATGCCCGACGGTTTCGACGGGTGAGGACTTTGTCGTAATCAACCGCACGGTCGCTTCAACGCGCAGCCGCATCCACCATGCCCGCCAGCCACCTTCAAAGACATGGCCAACCAAAACAATCACGTTAGGATTCGCTTGACGCAGCTGCGAGACAATGGATCTCAGTGGCTTGAGCACCGCTTGATCATAGCTACTCGCCTCATAGTCATTACTGCCAACATGCACCAATGCAATGTCCGGTGGTCCGGGATACCTAGGCAACCATTCCGGCAACTTTCTCGATAACTGCAAGGCCCTCCAGCCATAGTGTCCCTCATGATCGAGATCGAATGGCACCCCATCTTTATCGGGCCATTTTGCATCGGCATGCAATCCGCGCCTATGCGATCCGATATAGTCGATTGCAAAACCAGCTTCTCGCGCCAGGTAGTAGAGCGGATAGCGGTAGGTGTACTCGGGACGATCCCGCCTGCCTCCCTGGGTGATGCTATCGCCAAAAGGTAGAACTCGAATTGCAAGACTATCAGGGGATCGAGAGAACCCCTTCGTTTGCTCAATCTCGGCGCAAACCGGAGCCGTACCGATGATGATTGACATTGCGAAAAACAAACCGACCGCACTATGTGCGGTTAGGAGCTCGCGAATGTTGCAACGATGAACTAACGTCCACATTAAAGATCGGTCCGCCGCGACTTCAAACCATGACAATTGCACCCGGTCTTCGGATTGCAACGATCATCCCAGCGACGAGTGTATACCGATCTGAAGCAATCAGCTCAGCCCATCTTTAGAAACGGTTACCAGTACCGCTATTCGCAATGATGTGCGATTTAGGCTCACATTGCATGAGCGTTCTCATCACTTGCATCGTAACCATGTAACCGGCATCAATTGAGTGTCGTTTGCATTGCCGACCCGACGAGGCAGAATACGTCAAAGCCCCCCGATGATATTTCGGCCTTAGCAAATTCTGGCTCTCGTCGGCTCAAGCGCGCCGCCATACATGTGCCATCCAGTCGAACACGGTTTATTCACTGTCCATCGATCGCAGCGCACAGTACGCACCATAAGTCGAAACGCAGAATGGAACGCAGTAGGTTAGCGCAACCTTCCACCAGATAACATCTACCCCAGCCATCAAGGCATCACCTTGGTTGATGAGATTGAGAATGCTGCCGACAAGAAACGCGATAATCAAAGATCTCTTCGCAACCGGCCAGGCCATAGCGGCGCGAAACGTGGGCATCCAGTCAGCGGAACTCGGCTTGTCAGTGTGCATTTATCCATCTCACGTGGCGGCGGACAGCTATCCGCAAGTACGATCAACGTTTGAGACTGCAAAAGTCCACACAGCGTTGATCAACACCTCACGTAAACGATGGCAGCCGTTCCTTCAACCGTTCAAAGCCCTGGCTGGGTTTCCGCACCAAACGGCTGACGGCTCGGTACTGGTGCCCTTCATTACGAACGCGTCTGGCGCTATCTCGGAGTTTTTGCCCAGCGTCACACCATAATGAATGTAGGCTAGCGGCCCGACACTTGATCCTGCACCAATAACGATTCGATCTGACTTGAATAGACCATCTTCAAGTGAGTGTGCCTGAATGGAAACTTCTGCATTGAGGCATACATCGTCTCCAATAGCGGTCAGGGTCTTTTCGGTAGCGAAAGCGCCATCATCAAACACGCGCCTGCCCATCTCGACACCAAGGAGTCGATGCATCAAAGGGCGGAACGGCGTGCCTCGAAAAATGTACTTAAAAGGTGTCTCAGCGAGTTTCCAATGCCGCTCGATCCACCAGAAGTAGGGGTCGTGAATGGTGCACTCATAGGGTGTCAGACGGCTGCCAAAGAGACTAAAACGCTCTGAAAAAAAGTACACCGGAGCAGCTCCGAATAAGAAAGCCAGGCCAGATGCAACCAAGCTAAGTGCGTTGATCTGTTCAAAGGCAGACAGAGCGATGTATCCAGCCAGGATGCCAACGAACACCGCTATCCAATTGCAGAGCAAGTAGATGCCTATAGTGCGCAGGTTGTAAGAGTTCTTGCTATGGAGGCGCGCGTATCCCTGCGCATCTTGGGGTACAGGATTGAACGTAACTTCATTCCTGTTGCGGCGGGGAATTTCAAACGCTGGTGACCCCAACAAACCGACATCTGCGCGTTCCTGATCATCGATCGGCAGCATCACCTTTGAAGCCAGCAGGCAATTATCGCCGATGCTTGCACTGGAAGGAAAGTAGATGTTGTTGCCGAGAAAGAGTTGTTGACCAAGCTTTGTCTCAGCCACACGGAAGGAGCCTTTGGAGTACTCAAAATTCAAAAAAGCGAGGTCATCTGAAACCATCGTGCCAGATCCAACCTCACACACTGAGGGACAATCCTGCATCAAAGATGTTCCGAAATTGGAACCGGTTTGCTGAACTTCGGGTTGGCGAACACCGAGCAGGCGTAAATAGTAGATAACAAACGAGCTGTCACCGAAAAGAATGTGAAACGCACGAACATTGCTAAACGAAGCCATCATCTGTGCGAGATAGTAGTGCACACCATAAAGCCCGTAGTAATTGGCGGGTTTCAGCATGATGCTCACGAGACGTGGCACCGCGAGATGAATGCCAAGCGCTGCCATCAATAGGAACAAAAATCCCACGAGTGAAAGTAAGCCAAGCGCCGCGACACCATCCAACGATACCGACACGGTCTCACCATAGATCGTTCGCGGTTCAATACCGAACAATTCTTTGAGTATCAAAACCGCAGTCGCAACGACGACGGTAGTCAATATGAGACTAGAAACAATCTGGAATAGCCCAAACAGCTGGCGTTGCAGCCGCGACGGCGCGTGTGTATGGGCATGGCTGAAGTCTGTTTCAGTTGAGACAGCTGGCGAGCCATGAGCGCGGCAATTGTCTGCAATAGACTGACCTTCCAGCAGGGCCGATGCGTGGCCCAGTTGAGCGTTGTCACCGATCCTTGTGTTGAGATCGACCACTGCCCCGGCGCCGATCGTAGCATCTGCTCCCACGTCAATGCTACCGAAGCGCATGTAACCGCCTTGTGCGCGATAACCCGTAAGGTGGGTATACTTGCGCACCACGGTGTTTGGTCCGATAGCAATCAGGTCGGTGCATAGCGGAAAGGCCTTGCAGAGTAGCAAGGCATTGTCACCAATTCGGACACCCAGCAGTCGCAGATAAGCATTGAAAACGGGCGAGCCGCGCATCGCCGCCAGTGGGCTAGTTTCGACTAACAACCGCACCAGCCAAAACCTGAAGTATGACAAACTCCATAGCGGAACTTTCCCGGCTCGCCAGCGGCCAATCAACGACCACTTAGCAACAACAGGGACAACGACAAAGAGTGCGAAGAGACCGACTACAAAAAGCGCTGTGCGCGCCGCGACCTCGAACCAAGCCGAGGTATCGGCAATCCACATAAAGCCTACCAAGCCTAACCAGAGATAGCTTGCAGTGAGCAAGATGTAGGTTGTCGCTTGCAATAGGCCACAGAAAGCATGTGATGCATTACTGGCAACCCGCGTCGGACTTGCTTGCAGGTCCAGCTTTTCCTCGCTGGAAGCAGCCTCGAGCTTTTCTGTAAGATTCCTAATGGTTGGTGCGAGATAGACATCTGCAATAGAGAGTTTGCATTCAGGCCACGCGCGAGTGAGTTCAGAAACAAACTCGGCTGCCTTGAGAGAATCCAGTCCGAGATGATCGAAGAAATGATCATCCAGTGACACATGCTCAATCTTGAGAACGTCCGCAAGGCAATGCGCCACACGTTTCTCTTCCACCGACCTGGGAGCGGCAAATGATGATCCAGAGCTAACAACCCGCGGCAGTTGCGGTGCCGGCAACGCCTTGCGATCGGCCTTCTGGCTGGGTAGCAATGGGATGTTTTCCAGGGGTTCCAGAAATGCCGGCACCATATACGACGGCAACTGCCGGCGCAGGAGTTCAGCAACTTCTTCGCGTGACGGACCAGCGTCTCCCTCGAACCGGGTATAGTAAGCAACGAGATCCTTCGTCTTACCATCTGTTTGACAGACGGCGACGACAGCTTGCGCAATGCCATCGGCTTGCAACAAGACTTCTTCAATTTCAGAAAGCTCGATCCGGTAGCCCTTTAGCTTGACCTGAGTATCTATCCGTCCGAAGTACTCGATCTCCCCATCGGCGTTAACACGGCCCAAATCGCCGGTGCGATAAAGTCGACCGGAGGGATTGCCTGGTAGACCAATGAAGTCCGGAACGAACTTCTCATCTGTCAGATCTTGGCGATTGACATAGCCAACCGCCAAGCCGATTCCGCCAATCGCTATTTCCCCGGTCTGACCTTGTTCTACGAGTTCAGGTAGGTCCGGTTCAACAATGGCGATGCTGTAGGTTGGCAGCGGAACTCCGATCGTGACTTTGCGGCCTGGCTTTAGTTCAGTCCAAGTCGCGGTGACCGTCGCTTCTGTCGGCCCATATGCGTTTAGAATTCGCCGATGATTGCCCTGCCATCGTGCCACAAGATCTTGCGGACAGGCTTCACCTGACACCAGCAGGAACCGCAGCGAAGGTACATCATTTTCGATGGTCGCCAACAGCGTCGGAACGCAGCACATTGCCGTAATACGATGGTCGTTGAGGAAATCCTCTAGAGCTCTCCCAACCAACTGCACATTGGCTGGCGAGGCCACCAAAGTTGCACCGGCCACGAGCGGAACCCAAAACTCCTCAACGGAAAAGTCAAAGGCAAAGGTCAAACCTTGGTAGACGCGATCATCAGGAGAGTAACCGTAAACCTCTGCCGCAACCGCAACGAAATTGCAAATTGATGACTGATTGACGGCCACACCTTTCGGACGTCCGGTCGAACCGGATGTATAAATGATATAGGCTAACCGATCTTCCCGATCATCTACAGATGGCTCTTTTGAAGAACCTAATGACCAGTTCTCGGATTTGAATTCGCTTGCTTGTTGCGCGGACTTGGCCACGGCACTAACCGATAGGGTTGGCAAACCAATGTCAGCCAGCAACTCTCGGGCTTCATCAATCACAACGAAGACCGATAGGCCGGCATCTTCTGCTATGTACCGGATTCGCTCTGCAGGAAATTTGATATCGAGCGGAACAAACACCGCCCCAATCTTCGCCACAGCGAGCATCACACAGTAGGAGCTGATTGATCGATCGAGCAGTAATCCTATGCGATCATTAGAACCAACGGCGAGATTGGACAGCGCTTCGGCATGGGCTGCAACCGCGCTCTGCAGCTCGCCGTAACTCAGCACGCAACCATCAGCCTCAATGGCCGGATGGTGAATGTGACCTTTCGCGTCTGCCATCTGGCAACGCTCTATGAAAAGGTCATAGAGCGTCTGACCAGATCGCCATCGAATGTTGTTATCGTAACTAGCTTGTCTAAGAATCGAGGGATGACGGTCCACATCGACCGGGTCGCGCAGCAGTGAATCCATTTCGTGGCGATCTACTCAGCAGCTTGTAGCGCGCCGCTGCTACTCTCCCTCAACATCACCTCGTCTACGGCAGATTCAATGCCCTCAAGTCCGCAGTGTAACTCTTCTTCACTAATGGTGAGGGGCGGTAGTAACTTCAGGACTTGATCATCCGAGCCTGTCGTTTCAGCAATAACACCACGCCTGAAGGCTGCCTGTGATACACGAGCCGCAATCTCCGGATCGTCCCAGCCCAAACCGAGCATCAGCCCGCGTCCTCTAACGTGTGCGCCTTCATCTTTGTAGCGGCTTGCGATCTCGGACAGGCGGTCATGGATAGTCTTGCTCTTCAACTTAAGTCCTGAACCAAACTCTGGATCACGCCACAATTCAAGAGCGGCCCTGGCAGCAACAAACGCAAGGTTGTTCCCGCGGAACGTGCCGTTGTGTTCACCAGGCCTTAGGACATCGAGGTCTGGTCGCAACAGCACTAAAGCCATAGGTAGTCCCATACCGCCTATGGCTTTCGATAGGCAGACCATGTCAGGGGTGAAGCCCATATCATCAAAGCTGAAGAAGCTGCCTGAGCGCCCACACCCAGCTTGAATATCATCGACAATCAGCAAAGAACCGTGCTTGCGAGCGATGTGGGCAATGCGCCGAAGCCAATCTGCAGATGCTGTATTCAGTCCGCCTTCTGCCTGAATGGTCTCAACAATGATAGCTGCAGGCAAGTCCACACCGCTGCCGCTATCCGATAGGAGCTTATCGAGATATTCGGCGGTATCCATATCACCCAAATAACCCTCAAACGGCACGCGCATGACGTTGGCCAAAGGTACACTCGCGCCCATGCGCTTTCCTCGAGTGGCAGAAGCGGCCAATGCGCCAAGTGTCATGCCGTGAAAGCCGTTTGTGAATGCGATTATGTTCTGACGACCGGTCGCTCTCCGCGCGTACTTGAACGCTGTCTCTACTGCATTCGTTCCAGTTGGTCCGGGAAACGTCACCTTATAGTCGAGACCGCGAGGACGGAGAACGATCTCCTGCAGCGCGGCAAGAAACTCGTGTTTAGCAACTGTGTGCATATCCAGCGCGTGGGCAACGCCGTCACCAAGCATGTAATTGATGACCGCTTCACGAATACGCGGGTGATTGTGGCCATAGTTGAGAGTGCCGGCGCCTGCCAGAAAATCTATGTACGTGTCACCGTTAACATCAGTCAGCGTCGCGTTTCGGCCACTTGAGAATATCGCGGGGAAATTTCGGCAATAACTCCGAACTTCAGCTTCCATTGTTTCGAATAATTCAGCGTTCATCCCCGAGCCTATTGTATCGTTGAAAGTAATTGTGGCTATGGCGGTACGTCGGGCGAATTATTTCAGATTGCCAGCCGAAACATTTTATAGTTGGTGACAGGTCGATAGATGCGATGCGACGCGCAACTCATAGTCAGTCAATAGATTTCACGAATACCCCTAGAGCGAACATTCATAAATTCTCACAAATGATTGACCGCAAGCCTCGCGCTAGGGCTTTGAAACGCCTAACGACCAGAGTAATTGGGCGTCTGAGAAGCTTTGGTTTGTTAGGAGTTCAGGCAGACTGTAAACAACCCAGCAAGCTGACGAAGCAGGGTCATTGGCTGACACTTTCGCGATTCCGAATTTCGGCAATCATCTCGCCATCATCATCAATGCCAACCTCTTCAAAACCGAGGCTCGCATAGAATTCCTTCGCAGTCTTATTGTTGGGTACGTAGCAAATTGTAATGCGTCGGCAGTCTGACTTTTGGCCAATGTCTTTAAGTATCTGCTCGAGAGCACGACGGCCGTAGCCTTTGCCCTGCCAACGGCGATCAATCATGAACCGGTAAATGGAATAAGTCTCAGGTTCATCTTCCTCATGCAACGTTTCATACATAAGAAATCCAACGACCTTTTTGCCTGCATAGATGGCAAGAGGTACGGCGTAACGGTTGAACTTGGACTCGGCGAGCGAATACGCGTTGCTGGCAACAAAGTCTTCCTGCTCATCTTCCAGTTCGAGATCGACTACCTCTTCCCAGTTCTCAGCGTCGACCTCTCGCAATCTAATCTTCTTCGTCATTGACCAATGATACATTTCTGTTTTTTGAATTGTGAATCAACGAGCAATCCATCTGCCTTACCAACAAGCAGATGGTGAAAGTGGCTGAGCCGCAAACTCATTCGCAGATGTTCTGCCAACCTTCGTCCGGAGCTGCAACTGTTCTCACACGTCAGGCACCTTCACCAACCACAACGAATGGTGCCCAGTAAGCTGGGTGAACCTCATGAGCTTTGCCAGTATCGATAAGGCGGGACATTGAGAACCGCATTGCCGCCGCACGCCCCATATCAGGCTTACGGCGCATTTCAGCCATTGCAGTGGTCGTCAATTTAACTGCCGCACTTGAATATACGGGCCAGTGTGACACCAGAACAGCTCGAGAGCCTGCATAAAAGAATGCACGCGCCAGCCCTGACAATGCCTCCTGCCCGGGAGCCCCTCCGCTTGCAGTGTTGCAGGCGGATAGAATAACCCAATCGGCATCCAGTTTCAGCTGCGCCACCTCTGATGCCGTGAGCAATCCATCGTCCTGTGGTGAAGCCGCGGCCGGAGGTGTCAATACCAACGACGGCTCATTGAGGCTGCGACTGATCGATTTGGTTTCTGCAGCGAGTAAGCCATGGGTCGCAAAGTGGACTACGCGATACTTGGACAGTTTCCCGCTCTCGCTCAGTGACTTGATAACAGCTTCGTTGGCTGCATCCTGCAATCTCAGCGTATCAGCTTCCGCGCCTAGGCTCTTCGCCACGCAGCGCAGTTCATGTGCTGTGTCTGGCAAGGGGCACAGTTGGGAAACGTTTGCGTCTCCGGTCGTGCCAGATCGATAAAAGGATTTGATGCTGCCTGCGAGCGCGATCTGCACGTCCTTGCTTAACGGAGGTGCCAGTTCGCATGACTGCGGAACAACCACTTGCGGGCAAGAGCCATTGCCAGTCAGAACAGGATCACCAACCCCGAAGTAAGGTTGATCAGCAGCGCTCTTGCCGGCATATGTCCGCAACGCCCCAAGACTCGACGCAGCCGGGAGGATCGTTATCGGATGGGACTTCACGAGCCACGTGACCTCACGTAGATCAAGAGTGTCTTTAACAAACCTCTCTCTGGGTCGACGTCGAACAAGCACTTGAAACGGTAATGCCGCCAACACGTCTGGCGCAACAATCAAAAGGTGTCGCTTGCGAATGCGGTTCTTGAACCGCCCAAGAAGCTTTGAGTAAAGCGCATGGGCAGCATGAAGGTCGAATGGGAGTACGCTGCCGTCGGGCCCGCTCGGCGCTTGCCCAGTGAGATCAAAGCATTTGATGTCATCCCAAAGCGATGCATCGAGACCGCATCTCAACGTTCCGACAAGCTGTCGAAGTTGCCCTCGCGATACCGCAAGGCGCTGCCAAAGCGCATCCTTCCCGTCGATCAGCCATACAAAAACGCCAGACTCATTGACGACATACTGGATATAAGTTTCGTCCGGTCGCAGTTGTTTGCGAAGACGCTCGATCGTCAATGGGTGCGGCTGCGATAGCTCTGCGTAGCGTGGAAACTGTTTGCGCAAACGTTCTTCCAAACTGACGAGGCCCTCGCGCAACTTACTGCGCTCTTCTCGCAACTGAACAACGCGGGCCTGGTTGCGTTCGCCATCAGAATTGCCAAGAGCTGTCGTGAGACCCGCATCAACTACTTCTAAGCGGCCGACTAAGTCCTGTTGTTTGCGGACGGCCACACCAAGAGCGTCTTCACCAGCAGCAAACCGCGCCGACATCTTTGCTAGAGCGCCGGCTACCGTCGCCCCGCCAAGTCGCTGGGCTGCACGAAACGTGATGGCAAGTAACTCGTCACGTTGTACATCACCCTGGCGCAACCGATCAGCATTCGTGATGATCCCACTGTAAACTTGGATCGTGTCGGCTGACGAGCGACCTTCCGATAACCGTGCCTCAATATACTTTGCGGCTCTTTGGTAAGTACGAAACGCACCTAGAAATTTCTCTTTCTTCACGAGCAAGTCGGCAATGACACGCAGTTGGTAGATAACCTGCGGATGTCCCTCGGGTAGAACGTCTTCGTAAACCGACAGCGCACGTCGCTGATACTGCATCGCTTCCTGCAACCGCCCCAAGCCGGTCAACGCACGTCCAACGCCAGCGAGACCATTGCCAAAGCTGCGGTGCTTCCGCCCGTAGATTGTATCGAAGGATTTAAGCGCCTGTTGATATCGTGGCAGGGCTTTGTCGAATTGCTTTAACTCCGCATGCAGGGCGCCAAGATTGAGAGCGGCGGTCGCCGTGCGAGCGTTGTCCAGGCCATACAGTTCTACAAACCGATCATAGGCATTGCGGGTATGCTTGAGCGCTGTCTCCGGTTTGCCTCGCCGCGAGAACACACTAGCCAGGTTGTCCAAAAGAACGGGCACTATGGGATCTTTGCGCATCGTTTCGTTGGCGTTGACGATATTCAATGCGCGCGTCAGATATTGCAGAGCGTTGTCTGAACGGTTGGTAGCATGAAAAACCATGGCCAAGTTGTTCAACACATTGACGAGGCTGGGACTGTTGACACCATAGTTTTCTTCGAACAACTCAAGTGCTCGCGCCGCAAACTTTCCGGAGTCCTCGTGCCGCGCCATATCGCCGTACAGCACGGCCAGGTTCTCCATGGTAAGAGCGACCTGACTATGCTTCTCCCCATAGGCTTTGCGCGCCCGCTGAAGCGCTTCTTTGTAGAACTTCTCAGCATCGTCGTATTGGCCAAGCTCTCGCTTAAGTCCCGCGAGATAGAGATAGGGATGGTGGTTAAGCTTACTGTGCTTGCCAAGCGCGCGCTCACCAATCTCGAGAGACTGCCAATAAGCCTTTTCAGCGTCGGCAAACCGACCGATACGGCGCAAGGATAGTCCATAGCGCAGATAGAGTTGAACGTTGCGCGTATCCTCCCGGCCAAAGGCTTGATCCCAGCGTTGCAACCCATTCGCATAATGGACAACAGCCTCTTCGTTCTTGCCTCGGACGTGTAAAACATCAGCCAACAATGTTGTGTTCGCTACTGTGAACCGATGATTTGCACCAAGTGTCTTTGTGCTGCGTTCGATGACCTGACGGTAAAGACGTTCGCTTAGTTCATAGTTGCGCGTATCACGGTAAAGCTTGGCAAAGTTCGCCAGTAGTTGAATTGTGAATGTATGGTCGGCCCCATTCTTGGTCTCGGCATCCCTCAGCAAAGCAGTGAAAAGTGAATGCAGATCGCGCATCTTCTTTTGCTTCGCGAGAAAGTTGGCTTTGTTCTTATAGGCCTTCAGGAGCGCGGTACTTGTTTCACCTTTTATCTTGCGCGTCAGGCCAATGACATCATCAAGCAAACGCCCGGCCACGCTTTGATCATCGTAATTGGCGTGATGAACGACAAGAGAATTCAGGACCTGGAGGTAGGCGTCGCTTGCCCGCCCCGAAGCCTGCTCGGCTATCTGCAATGCTTCAGCGTACTGTCGACGCGCCTCCTCGAGTTTCTTGAGCGCACCATTGGTTGAAGCAATGCTGGTGAGAACGACCGCGACTTGACCATGAACTGGCCCGAACACTTCCCGCATGATGGCCAAGCTCTCTGCATACGCCTCCACGGCCTTTGCAAGCTTTCTCTGCGACTTCAGAATGTGGCCTTTCCGATTCAGAACAATCGCAGTATCAAACGATCGTGGCCCGAACTCGCTTATGACGCGTTCAAGCAAGACATTATTTTTCTGCTGAGCCGCCCCGTATTTCCTTTGCTGCTGCAGGCGACGAACTTCCGAACTGGCCTCTTTGTACCACTCAAATGCCATGCCCTGAGCCCTAACTGACTCTGCAGGCTGGGTTTGGGCACTTGCTATCTGCGCAGCTGCCATGCTCAACATGGAGTACAACAACCCGATCAGAAAAACGTTTCGGGAAACTTGAGGTGCAAGGAAGAACGTCATCAAGAACAACTCACCGAGTGACCTGGGCAGAACCCGCGACATGGAACGATAACCCGCGGCGAAATTTTGGCCTGGTATCAAAATCTGCCAAACCATAGATGGGTCGCTCGATCAATCTATGGCATCTAAGATTGTTTTATGACTCTTGCCGTGCCAAGCGGGCGGTTTTCCGAGGCGTGCAGAAGCCGGAGAAAGTTTCAGTTGTATAAGGAGCAATAGTACTGCCCGGTCGGCGCTACGCATTGCTCCGTGGAGGTAGGACCGCTTCACAAACGCTGACAGTATCTTTGAGGGCTGCAACAAATGCATCAAGATCACTATCGGTGACGGCAACAGTCAGTGCAATGAATCCGCGCCGCGCAACATAGAAACCGCGATCCAGTAACTCCAGAAATAGCAACTCTCTCACGCGATCATCGGCGGCATCAAGCGACGTGGGCGACCTGACCGGTCCCTCGACAGGATGCAGGTTTAATAGCGAACCAGTGCCTGAGGCGCACAGGCCAACTCCGGTCTCGACAAACAGAGAGTTCAGTCGCTCCCGAAGAGCTTCACCCTTTTGATGTAATTCGCTAGAGATTTCCGGAGTGAATGCTTCAGTCAGAGCCGCTATCCCGGCATTCATGGACAGTACGTTATTGTTGAACGTACCAGCATGCGGCAGCGCCTCCGGGGCAGATGGATCGAACATCGACATCAGCTCCTTACAGCCGCCGAAGGCCCCGAAGCTCATACCCCCGCCGACCCATTTACCGAGGGTGACCAGGTCTGGTTTCAAATCGAGCATGCCGTGTGCACCACTGTGACCGAACCGCGATGTCATTACCTCATCGAAAATCAGAAGCGCTCCGGCAGCGTCCGTCTCGGTTCTCAGCATTTCGAGAAATTCAGGATCGCCCGGAATGCAGCCGCTAGACCCCATCATCGGTTCGACAAGCAAACAGGCGATGTCGTGGCCTTGCTCCCGGATAAGCGCCCGCGTCGCATCGATGTCGTTGTAGCTTCCCTTGAGATAAGGGAACGGCGCATTGATTGGGCTGCCATGACCTGCAAAGTACAGCAGCGCCCCATGGTATCCGCCGTCCATGACCATCACGCTCTCGCGGCCAGTACGGTGCCGTGCCAGCGAGACAGCCATCAGGTTCGCTTCAGTTCCGGAATTAGTGAAGCGAACGCGATCGATGGCTGGAAATCTCTCAGTGATCAACTCACCCAAGCGCGCTTCATTTGGGTTGTGTGCTCCGAAATTGATTCCGCCTTCGACGGCCTCCGCAATAGCCTTGCGAATAGAAGGATGCGAATGACCAAACACACCTGCCGTGTATTCACCAAGAAGGTTCAAATAACGAAACCCATCGACATCCTGGATATAGGCGCCCTCTCCCGATGCGACACGAATCGGGAACGGTCCGTGATACAGCACAGTTCGTGTGTTCCCGCCTGGCAAATGCTGGCTGGCTTGATCATGAACAGCTTTGGTCTTGGGTCTCAGAGAGGCAAATTTCTCGCGTGCTTCTAGAAGCGCATCATCAAGTGAACTATTTCTCAGCACAACTCACCTCTTAGTTTTCGCATCTGAATTGCCCAGTCCCACAAGCTGAGATCCACGGGCATTATTGTTGTCCCAAACCCTATACTTGTCGTCGAACAAGAGAGCCCTATGATACGCGGCATGCTTATCAAGCCACCCACTCTGGAGCCCGGAGATGGTAGTCGGTTTGCCCCTGATAAGCATGGCCTAGCCTAAGTGCAATGTCTTCGCGAAACCATGGCGCTGCGATTTGCAATGAGATTGGCATACCATTGCCGTCAAAGCCGCAGGGCACGGCAAGCGCCGGCACACCTGCAAACGACCAACAATATGTAAATTGAGTGATCTGGCGAATTGCCTCAAACCATTCTGGCCCTTCCTGGCCAGTTTCAGCTTTCGGTGCTCCAAATGGAATGGTTGGTGTAAGTATCGCGTCGACGCCTGCAAATGTAGAGCGGAGGCGCTGTTTGAATCCTTCGTTCCAGCGCAACGCTTCGGCATACTCACTCCCCTTGACGTCCTTACCAAGCATAGCTCGCGTGAAGACATCTCGCCCATAGTCGTCAGGCCGAGACTCAAGTCGATCCTTATGGACGTGATAAGCATCGGCCAACAACACCTTGAACGCTAAAAGCTCGTGGCTCCTTTCGACGTCACCTAAGTCGATCTCAACGATTTCGACGCCGAGTTCTGAAAGGACAGAGATAGCTTCTTCCATTCCGCGCGCGACGGCCGGTTCCAATCCTTCAAAAAACCAACGACGTTGAACACCGACCCTGAGACGGGCCACATCACGGTCCAACTCGGCCATAACATTCGGTACGGGAACATCTTCGGAAATGGGATCTTCTGGATCATGCCCCGCGATCACAGCAAAGATACGCGCGACATCCGAAACTCTGCGCGCCATCGGCCCAAGCGTATCAAACCATGCTGAGACCGGTATCGAACCACGACACGAGACCCGGCCAATCGAGGGACGAAGCCCCGCGACACCGCAAAATGCAGAGGGCAGTCGTATTGATCCTCCAGTATCAGATCCAATTGATCCGACGCACATCCCAGCAGCTAGTGATGCACCAGACCCACCACTGGATCCACCTGGAATGCGCGAGATGTCCCAGGGATTGCGAACCGGCCCGTAGTGCGTACTTTGACTGGTCGGGCCGAACACCCACTCGTGCAAATTGGCCTTTCCAACAAAGACTGCTCCAGCCCGCTTCAGGCGGTCAACTATAAACGCATCCCGGTTCGCCATGTTATTGGCGAGGGTTTTCGATCCAGCTGTCGTTATGGTACCGGCCACATCAATGTTGTCTTCTAGAGACATCGTCATGCCGGCAAGCAGTCCACACCACTCGCCTTGTGCTGAACGCTTATCAATGCCTGCAGCAGTGTCTAGAGCGGCATTTGCCGTCACAGTAAGCATTGCCTTTGTCGACGGATTCCACTTTTCAATCGCCTCCAGCCCGGATTCTGCGGCGGAGACTGCAGAACGATTGTTCATGGTATTTTCATGCTCCTCGTACAGCTGACTACATTCGGCAAGCCGGCAACCCTCAATTAAGATGCGCGACCGCCGCCTCTATCGCGGCCTTACCCGAAGCGTTGACCAGAGCCATGTGACCAACCGCACCATCAGCTGCTCTCCGTTGCATCACATCCAGTGTCTCATCCCAGAACATGGGACGGCGAAAGCGAATGCCGATATCGATTCCGTTGGGCGGTCCATCACTAAGGCACAAAGTTGCCATCAGCGAACGCACACCCATAAGTCCTCCGGCGATTGGCGCACGATAGCCAAATTGTGCCGCGACCGCTGGATCGTAGTGGATTGCATTCCGCCCTTCGCTCGAATAATCGGAAACACGCTCAGGTGCGAAGGAGCACTGCGCAACGGACTCGTAGTGAGATAGATCCGGTTCGACCTGTCTTTGCCGCTCGATCGAATTGTCGACTGAACCGTCACGGTTCAATCGCGTTGAGGACCGTTCGGTCTTCAATGCGACGGTACCATCCGGTAGAGTGAACGTGAACACTGACGTTATCAGTTTACCTCTTGCAACCTGTTCAGTTCGGGTGACTTCACCCGACATAAGCAAGGGCTGATTCAAAGGCACACGCTGTGAACACATAATCCGATCGGTGGTGTGAACATTGCCATTAATGGACAAGCCCGACTTGGTAGCTGCAAGAATAGCCTCATTGCAGAAGTGAGTAAGGTCAACGAAGCCATTATAGATTGAGGGGTCAATGAGGCAGCTCTTTAATCGCCGTGCCTGCAGCTCCGATGAAATGCAAAGCTCGATATCCCGGTATTTGTAACCTGGCTGCAGCTCGTTGTGGTCCGTAGGGGAAGTCATCAGGCAATGTCTGGCAGGTGTAAGGGTCGATCGACTGATCGTTTATCATCTTGATGCTATTGAAGTTCACCAACTCCAGCAATCAGCGCTGTCGCTTCCGGAAGCACCAGTGTGATAGTTTGTCCAGCTTCTTGGTGGCGGTGCACGGTGCCCTTTTGAATCTGCCGAATGCAATGATATCGCGGTTGGACGTTTTTGTGGCATTGATCTCGAAATCTGCTACCCAAACTTGGGAAGATGCTAGGATAGAGCGCTCGGGTGAAGAGTCAGTCGGGCTCAACGATTGTCTGTCGAATGGCTAGTCAGACTCGCACTCCACGACATTTTCACAGCGATCCTCGATCTACTAGAGAGCACTCGAATGACAGAAAAACCAAAGTCCGTAACCTGCAACGGGCGTCAGTATCAGTATCCCCAAAGCCCCACCGTTGTCGTGTGTATCGATGGATCTGAGCCTGGTTACATTGAGGCGGCAATTGACGGCGGACTGGCGCCAAACTTTGCGCGCCTGATGTCTGATGGACCGGATGGCGGGGCCCACATGCTGGCCCATTCCGTCGTCCCGAGTTTCACCAACCCAAACAACATGTCGATCATCACCGGGCGACCACCGCAGGTGCACGGCATTGCAGGAAACTACTTCTTCGATCCCGACACGGGCAAGGAAGTCATGATGAACAGTCCGGAGTTTCTGCGCGCACCGACTATTATGCATGCCTTTCATGACGCCGGTGCCCGTGTCGCCGTCGTAACCGCTAAAGACAAGTTGCGCGGTCTGCTTTGCAAAGGAATAGACTTTTCCAGCGGTCGAGCCGTTGGTTTTTCATCAGAGCGCGCCGACGAGGTCACAAAAAAAGACAACGGCATCGAGGATGCGTTAGCGATGGTTCAGATGCCATTGCCAGATGTCTATTCAGCTGACCTTTCGGAGTTTGTTATGGCCGCCGGCGTGAAGCTACTTGAACGGTTTTCGCCGGATCTCATGTATCTATCGACAACGGACTACGTTCAGCACAAGGCGGCACCAGGCTCAGAAATTGCAAATTCATTCTATGCAATGATGGACCGCTACGTCGGCGCCCTCGATGCAGCTGGCGCCGCGCTAGTGCTCACAGCTGATCATGGTATGAATGACAAGCATGATGCGGCTCAAGAGCCGGACGTCATCTATTTGCAGGAACTGTTGGACAAATGGCTTGGCCGCGGCGTGGAAGACGGTGGAGCGCGGGTGATCCTACCGATTACTGATCCCTATGTCGTGCACCATGGCGCTTTGGGCTCCTTCGCGACAATCTATATGCCAGACAATACCGACCTACCTGCCATCGCTGATCGCCTGCAATCCATTGATGGAATTGAGCTCGCGGTGACAAAGGCCGCTGCATGCGAGCGATTTGAGTTGCCAACAGACCGCATTGGCGACCTAGTTGTCGTCTCTACGCGCAACAAAGTGCTCGGCACCTCTCCTGATCGCCATGACCTTTCAGGGCTGACCGAACCATTGCGTTCCCACGGCGGCACCACCGAACAAGTTGTACCGATGATTGCCAATCGAAAGATCGGTGACGCTCCGCAAGGACAGTTGAGAAACTTCGATGTGTTCGATGTCGCGCTCAATCGGCTAGACTAAGCCAATCCATTGCAGCTGCTGCCTTGGCTGGGACGGTAAAGCACTCACTGTTGAAGTGAGTGCGCCCGTTCGAGCATTTTCCATGAGCCTGATTTCTATCCGGAACGCTTGAGCACCCATAAACTGGAAGCACCAAGAATGATCGCTGCTCCGGCATAAACACCAAAGGCAGGGAGCAGAGGAAACAAAATTCCTGCAGCCAGCGGTCCTGTCCCGGCACCAATATCACGCCACGTTGCCTGTCGCGCAAGCGCTGACACACGGGCTGGACCCGGGAATGCCTCCGCAACAACAGGTCCAGGAAGCGGCTGAAGAAGAGCCCGCAACACAATCACCGAGACAGCGCCGACCCACAACAAAGGACTTCCCAAGCCCTGCAGAATCAAGCCCAGCGTAGCCAATAGCGATAGTGCAACAAGCAAGCGTCTCGCACCGATCTGTGATGCCCAGCGCCCGCCAATCGGCGATAGTACGATCTCGAAAACGTAACGCGTTGCCATCGCAAATCCCGCAGCAATGGCAGCGCCCTCCGGCATGCTTGCCTTGGCAAGCAGTGCAAGACCGAAGATAAACAAACCATCAAGTGCAAAGCCCATACAGAAAGACCACACACTGATCGGTCCGGGCTTCGCGAACCTCGGCCCAGTTGCAGTCAGTTCCTCTGGAGCACGCGGCAGTCTTAGCGCGAAAGGCAATGCAAACAGTGCGACGAATGCCAACGCAGCAAACACAATCCGCGGACCATAGAACTCGGCAATGATCGCACCAGCAATCAGCCCAATCATCGGACCACAGGCAATGATAGAGCGGGACCAGCCGCTTCGCTTTGCTGCACCGCTCGCTTCGGCAGTTGGTAGCGCATGAACCGCTATATTCATTGCCGCAAATGAAAGCCCCCAAATCAGTCGGGCAATCAGCAAGTACCAAACGCCACTGAAAGTGGCGTACCCGACGGCTGCCAGAAAGGCTCCAATCGCTGCAGCCGTGCATGCCGTGCGAGCCCCTCGCGTCGCGTAAAACTGAGCAACCCAGCTGTAGCCAACGATCCGAACAAGCCGGTTGGCTGCAAGCAAAAGACCGACCTCTGGTAGTGAAACGCCAAACGTTGCTGCATGTATTGGGAGGAGCAAATAGAGTACGGTGTCACCTGGCAATGCCAGTGATAGTGTCAGCGATGAGTTCAGAGTTGCGCGGTCTGCCTCGGTCGCGTCCAAACCTCATCTCCTATGCTCGACCCACCTCCCGCAATGAAGATAGAGTTCTTGGCCTACAACAGCCCTCGGGATGTTAGTGCGGACAATTGATCCGAAATTCACAAATCTGTCAAAGCAAGGAAGTTGGGTAACACAGCGGGAAGGCTGGTCATTGCATTCGACGCCGCCCCTTTCGGTAAGTGCGTGAACCGCCTAGATGCAGCTGCACGATTTTCGCTCGCGCTCAAGCACGATGAGTGTCAGTGTGTGTTTGGATTCATGAAGTTCACAGGCTCGAACCATTGCCAAACTCACAACACGCTTCGCGAAATAGAACGATGGCGTGAGCCTGATCTTCAACACATGTCGACCGTTCTCATCATTGGAGTGTTTCCATGAGCGACTCGCCGCTACACTATAAGTCCATCACTGAGCTATCCGCGATGTTGCGCTCCGGTGAGACGACACCAACGAAACTGACCGCGAACCTCCTTGAGCGCATCGAAGCACTAAATGGATCACTCAATGCATTCAACTTGGTGACAGCTGACCGTGCGATGGCGGAGGCGCAATCCGCAGAAGCACTTCTCAGTTCAGGCCGCGACCTCGGACCTTTGCACGGTATCCCTTATGCGGTGAAGGATCTCTACGATATCGTCGGACTGGCAACGACAGCAGGTTCGCGCACCCTCGATGACTCGCCGAAAACCGAGGAGAGTGAGGTCACCCGACGATTAGCGGCGGCTGGCATGGTCGTGCTTGGCAAGACCATCACGGTGGAATTCGCTAAGGGTATCGTCGGCATCAATCATATCCAAGGCACGCCGCACAATCCCTGGTGCGAAGAGCATTGCGTGCCAGGCGGCTCCAGTGCGGGGTCTGCCGTCGCGGTTGCAAGTGGTATGGCACCAATGGGGCTCGGCACTGACACTGCTGGTTCGGTGCGCGCGCCAGCCGGACTATCCGGAACCGTAGGTCTCAAGTCCACAGTGGGACGCGTTAGCCGCTTTGGCGTCTTTCCGTTGAGTTGGACATTCGACAGCATCGGCCCACTGACCCGTACTGTTGAAGACGCGGCCCTGGTCTATCAAATTCTCCAGGGCGAGGACGCGCGGGATGAAAGCACGCTCGGCCATCGACCAGATGATGTACTGGGTTCGCTCAAAGCAGGCGTTAAGGGCTTGCGCATTGGTATTCCGCAGGATGCATTCTTTGACAACGTCGATCCGGAGATCGAGAAGGCTGTCGAGCGAGCAATAGATGTCTTCCGGGATCTTGGCGCTGTTGTGGAAGAGTTCGCCTATCCTGAAGCAGCTGCCAGCTCGAAAGTAGGGATGGTGGTCAACGGCGTGGAGGCAGCTATCATCCACGAGGAAGGGCTGAAGACAAAGGCCGAGCTTATGGATCCTGTCGTCGGCCCGCGAATGTTAAATGAGCGCGACTTTCTTGCGACCGACTACATCAAGATGCTCAACGAGCTAAAATCCCTACGGGCCTCGCAGATGGAAACGCTGCGAGATATCGACATCGTCATATCTCCGACGACACCCATTCCGGCATTGCCCATTGCAACAGTCGACCAATCCCTTGAGACTTATCTCAGCTATGCCGGGCAATACATGGCCAACACAAACATCGGAAACCGCCTCGGGCTCTGCGGCCTGTCGCTGCCTTGCGGATTCACCTCGAAGGGCCTGCCAATTGGTCTACTTATCAACGGCAAACCTTTTGCAGAGGACACTGTGCTGCGCGCAAGTTACGCGTTTGAACAGGCAACCGATTGGACCAAGACAAGACCTGATCTCAAGTGGCTGAGCTGACCACGCGCCGCCGCATCAACTTCTACAGGCTCGGCAACTGCCCAACAGCACGAAGCTGCAACAATGTAGTGGAACCATATGAAAGCAGCGCTCTAGTTAAGTCGAACCGGCTCCCATCTACACTTGCAACGTGGCCGACTGCTACAGGCCAAACGCAGTTGCCCTTAAGGTCTAGCCAGTAGTACTTAAACTAGACGTCGCGGAAACAAGAGCTTCAGCACGACAGATATCTGTCAGAGCTGAAGCTGCTTGTTAAGCCAAGCAGATCGAACGCCGATCTTTAGGGGCTGCCTAGTAGTGAGCCGACATGGTGCCCGGCGTTTTCTGAACTGGTGGAGAAAACTTGGTCAAGTCGATCCCGTTCACCGCAGTCTTGTATTCATCCAAGGTTGGAGTACGCCCAAGTATGGCCGATAGCACGACCACTGGCGTCGAACCCAGAAGTGACTCACCCTTCTTACTCTCTGAGTCCGCTACGACACGCCCCTGGAACAACCGCGTAGAAGTTGCCAAGACTGTATCACCTTTGGCCGCTTTTTCCTGATTGCCCATGCACAAGTTACAACCGGGACGCTCGAGATAGAGGATGTTCTCATACTCGGTTCGTGCGGTCTGCTTCGGTGCAGCATCATCAAACTCAAACCCGCAGTACTTCTGCAGGATCTCCCAGTCACCCTCTTCTTTCAGTTCGTCGATGATATTGTAAGTCGGCGCTGCCACAACAAGCGGTGCCTTAAATTCTACCTTACCGTACTCAGCTTCTAAATTGCGAAGCATCTGCGCCACGATTTTGATATCGCCTTTGTGGACCATGCAGGATCCAACAAAACCAAGGTCAACTTTCTTCTCAGCGCGGTAGAAAGAAATCGGCCGAATGGTGTCGTGAGTGTATCGCTTGGACACGTCTGCGTTGTTGACATCCGGGTCCGCAATCATCGGTTCGTTGATCTCGTCAAGGTCAACGACAACTTCAGCGAAGTACTTCGCGTTACTATCAGGCTTCAGGGCCGGTTTCTCGCCGGATTTGATCTGAGCTATCCGATTGTCGGCAATGTCTACGAGACCCTTGAGCATCTGAGCATCGTTATCCATGCCCTTTTCGATCATGATTTGAATGCGATCCCGAGCAATCTCCAAAGATTGAATCAGCGTTTCATCCTCTGAGATGCAGATTGACGCCTTGGCCTTCATTTCTGCAGTCCAGTCGGTGAACGTGAATGCTTGGTCGGCCAACAGCGTACCTATGTGTACCTCGATAATCCGTCCCTGAAAGACGTTGTCGCCGAACTGCTGCAACATTTGCGACTGCGTCGCATGGACGACGTCACGGAAATCCATGTGGTCCGCCATCTTGCCTTTGAACGTTACTTTGACGGATTCCGGTATCGGCATTGTCGCTTCACCGGTAGCGAGTGCGAGCGCAACGGTTCCGGAGTCAGCACCAAATGCAACACCTTTCGACATCCTGGTATGGCTGTCTCCACCTATGATAATCGCCCAGTCATCAACCGTAATGTCATTCAGGACCTTATGAATCACGTCGGTCATCGCGTGATAAACGCCTTTGGGATCACGCCCTGTGATCAAGCCAAACTTGTGCATGAACGCCATCAGCTTCGGCGTGTTGGCCTGCGCCTTGACATCCCAGACGGATGCGGTGTGGCAACCCGATTGATACGCACCATCTACGCTGGGTGACAGTACAGTCGCCGCCATCGCTTCCAGCTCTTGAGCTGTCATAGGGCCTGTAGTGTCCTGCGAGCCGACGATGTTGACTTTAACGCGAACGTCAGACCCTGCATGGAGTGTCTTACCCGGGCTAACGCCAACAGCATTGGCATTGAAAATCTTTTCAACCGCCGTAAGGCCTTGTCCCTCATGGCTCACTTCTTTGGATGGGGCGAAGACCAACGGAGCTTCTATACCCAAAGTTTCAGCGGCAAACGTCTGAAGCTTCTTCCCGAAGACAATGGCATAGGAACCCCCAGCCCTCATGAACTCGAGCTTCTGCGGCGTGAAGGATGACGACATGTCGACGAGCTCTTCGTCACCTGCCTCATTGAAGAGCTTCTTCTTCTTGGTGTTGATCGTCAGAACGGTTCCGGTTTCCACCGAGTATCGTTGCTCGAGGATCGGGTTACCGTCATTGTTCAAGATGGGGTTTCCGTCCTCATCGAGCACCTTGGCCCAGTTCTTGAGGTCTACCCCGACCCCACCGGTTACGCCGACAGTGGTCAGAAAGATTGGTGATATCCCATTGGTGCCACCAACCACGGGAGCAATGTTGACAAAAGGTACGTAAGGGCTCGCCTGCCTACCGGTCCAAAGCGCTACGTTGTTAATCCCCGACATCCGCGACGAGCCAACACCCATCGTACCTTTTTCTGCAACAAGCATCACGTGCTTGTCTGGATGCTGGAGCTTTAGGGCTTCAATCTCCTTTTGCGCCCGCTCAGACATCATGGATTTTCCGTGCAGCTCGCGGTCAGCCCGTGAGTGCGCCTGATGCCCTGGCGATAGAAGGTCTGTCGAGATATCTCCCTCAGCAGCAAGATAGCTCACGACCTTCATTTCTTCCTCGACCTCGGGGAGTTTAGTGAAAAACTCGGCCTTCGCGTAGCTTTCAAGAACGTCCCGCGCTATCGGGTTGCCAGCCGCAAACGCAGCCTCAATACGGCTCGTGTCGGCTTCATACAGGAATACCTGTGTCTTCAGAACTTCAGCTGCACTTTGAGCCGTCGAGACATCTTCCCCTAGCGCCAGGTCCAGAAGCACTTCGACAGAAGGGCCTCCCTTCATGTGTGATAGCAGCTCAAACGCGAAAGTCGGAGACAGCCCATCAACAGTCTCTTGCCCGAGAATGATTTCCTTCAGAAACTTGGCTTTTTCACCTGCTGCGCTCGTTGTTCCCGGCAGCGTGTTATAGATGAAGTGATTGAGGCAATCAGCTTTATGCGCACTTTCAGCGTCTTTGATGTGCGCAATCACTTCTTTGAGAAGCTCACCATCCTCAATCGGCTTCGGGCTCAAGCCTTGGGCTTTACGTGTTTCAATTTCATCTAAGTAGTTCGTATATAAGCTCATAGCGATCCCGGCGTCTGATTGTCAGAGTGAACTTGGAGCCGGATTGCCAAAGCCTTCAGCATGCCGGCAAAAAGCTGTTTGAGCGCATGAGTAAATCAGCCAAGTTTGGCTTGCAAGGTGTTTCTGAGTGGACACCAAGCAAGCAATTGTAAGGTGTCATAGTCTCACCTCCCAGTGGGTCTCTGTATCATCTCCGATCATAGACTGATGGCTAAGGATAGCAGTGCACTGGATCGTCTGTTGAACTGAACTCGATTGGGGACTGTTTTGTTCAGCAGAGTTCTTGGAACAGCTCCGATAGGACTGCTGCCTACGACTTTGGGTTGGACTAGAATTCTTGCTCGGCAAAGCACCGGCTATTGCAAATGGGACCAATCTATAGACTTTGGGAGGCACAGCTAAGAGGCTCAATTCCAGTGCTATCAGACTTCTTTAGAATTAGAATTATTCCAATTCTAAAGTATTGAAATAATTATATAATTTACATTTCTTTCTTGACTTCCGATATCGACTTTCGTCAACTGATTTTCAGACGATGCTGTGTGCAAGTTGGCTGCGCAATCTTGAGTACCGCAGTCGGTGGATGCAGCAGCAGATTGGGGCAACAGCAGTTCAAATAAAGACAGAGATGCAGTGTGTCAGGACAATTGGATTGGCGTCGAGCAAGAGCATGTCACGCCAAGCATCAGCCGGCGAACACGTCAGTCAGCTTCTGCACGATGCCACGTGGGATAGAACAATGGGGCAATACCTAACACCAGAACAGTTGGTCGGGATCGGCTTCCGCGGTTGGATGGCAGGTTATGAGTATTCGGATATCTCTTGCTGGGAACAGGTGTGGAACCAGTATGCGACAGCCTTGGGTCCGAAGGCAGCAAAGGCAACCGTAACGGAACTTGGATCCTGGGTTCGCGAAGTGCGACAGGCGTCTTGTCGCCCGATTAGCACCTACCCACCGGGATGCTCCGGCTTTTGCCGTGATGAGTGCATTGCAATCTCTGTCATCGCAGCATTGCAGCATGATCACTGCCCGGCACTGAGGGCTTGCGCGTTTGCGCTCATCGGCACGTCAGACATTGATCCGATGCTGGATCAGGCCTCAGAGTTTGCAAGCAAACTAAAGGAAACCAAACAAATCCTTTCCACATCCGTGATCTGCAATGTGACTGAATTTACCAGCGAGAGGATGCCGGTTGGACTTCCAAACTAGGCCCCAGGTCCGCGTCAAACTTTTCAGCGAGAAACGAACACATGATTGTATGTTCCTGCAATTTCATCACCGACAGAGATATCCGCGATGCCGTGGATGGTTTGATGTTGGCCGGTCCCGTGCAAAATCTTACACCATGCAAAGTCTATAAGGCCATCGGATCGCGCCCCAACTGCGGTTCCTGCCTCAACAACGCGTCTGAACTCATTCGCAAACGAGCAGCGCACCTGCATAGTTATGTCGGCCACGATTGCAAAGAGGTGATGAATACCTCGCCGACTCAAGACGATGCCGCGGAAGGCTCAGGGGAAGTTGTCGAACTGACGTTTTGAACAGTCTGGGTCCAACAATGTAGAGACAAAATATCCACATCACGAGATTTTCTAGTTCAGAGTACTCCGAAAGCACACGCTTCCCGATCGCTTCTGCGCTATGTGACGTAGCTGTATCAGTGATCGAGCAGCAAAGGACGCACGGTGATGAAGGGCGACAAAGACGTTATCGAGGTTTTGAACGAGGCACTGAAGCATGAGCTCGGCGCGGTCAACCAGTACTGGTTGCACTACCGACTACTCGACGACTGGGGCCTGAAGAAACTGGCTAAGAAAGAGCGTGAAGAATCGATCGAAGAGATGCAACACGCTGATAGCATCGTCGAGCGCATCATCTTTTTGGAAGGCCATCCCAATCTACAGCATGTGGCACCGCTGCTGATCGGCGAGAACGTCAAGGAAGTATTGGAATGCGATCTGAAGGCGGAGCATAGCGCCCGAGATCTTTATATGCGCGCGCGCAAAACGTGCCGTGAGAAAGAAGACTTTGTCACGATGGCATTGTTCGAAAAGCTTCTCGAGGATGAAGAAGGGCATATCGACTTCCTCGAAACCCAACTGGAACTCCTGAGTAACATCGGTGTCGAGAACTACAGCCACTTGAACGCCGTATCGGCCGACGACGCGGAGTAACATTCAGCGGCTTCTCTAATCGCGCTCGTAGAGTCAAAGCGATGCAATGGGTGTCGCTGCTTCTCAAAGTTCCTTTAAGGAGGATCAATGATGCGGAATCCAGTGATAGCTCTGGCAACGGCTCTCACATGTTCGCTGTTCGCCGTCACCACCGTCGAGGCCAAGCCACCCGCCAAAGACGTGGTCGCCAACTACGCTGATCTTGCGCTTGCCAAGTATCAGGACTCCCTGACAACGGCAAAGGCACTTCAGACAGCTGTCGACAAGCTGATTGCCAAGCCGACCACCGCCAACCTGGACGCGGCGCGTAAAGCCTGGCTGGCCGCCCGCGTACCCTATCAACAGACTGAGGTCTATCGCTTCGGCAACACAATCGTTGATGACTGGGAAGGCAAGGTCAACGCTTGGCCCCTTGATGAAGGACTGATTGACTACGTCGCCAAAGGCTACGGCACCGAGTCTGACGAGAACCAGCTCTATGCGGCCAACGTCATCGCGAACAAAACGCTCAAGATCAGTGGCCGATCCGTCGATGCAGGCACAATCACTAAGTCATTACTGTCCGACGTCCTACAAGAGGCTGACGGCGTCGAAGCCAATGTCGCAACCGGTTACCACGCCATCGAATTTTTGCTTTGGGGGCAAGATCTCAATGGTACAAAGGCCGGCGCTGGTAACCGTCCCGCCAGTGACTTTGACACTAAGGCTTGTACAGGTGGCAACTGCGATCGGCGTGCTCAGTATCTCAAGGCTGCCACTGATTTGCTGATCGATGACTTGACCTGGATCACGGCACAGTGGACCAGTGACGGCAAAGCCCGCAAGACTTTGCTGGCTGGAGACGGCTCACAGGGACTGATCGCTATGCTCACCGGCATGGGCTCGCTGTCCTATGGTGAACTTGCAGGCGAGCGCATGAAACTCGGTCTGTTGTTGCATGACCCGGAGGAAGAACACGACTGCTTCTCTGACAACACGCACAACTCTCATTACTACGACGTGGTTGGCATTCAGAACGTCTATCTCGGCCGCTACAAGCAGATCGATGGCAGCGTCATACAAGGTCCAAGTCTGTCCGATCTTGTCAAAGCAGCGGACGCCAGCATTGACGGCCGGATGCGCAAGGCGCTTGCAACAACTGTCAAGGCCTTTGCCGCGATCGTGAGGCGTGCTGAAACCGTCGAAGCCTACGACCAGATGATCGGTGAAGGCAACTCGGAAGGCAACAAGGCGGTGCAAGCCGGCATTGATGCGCTGCTGTCTCAAACCAAAGACATTGAGCGGGTGATAGCCGTCCTCAAGCTGAAGCCGATTCAGTTCGAGGGATCCGACAGCCTTGATGATCCATCTAGGGTGGCGCAGTAGAGAACGGTGAAGTGATCGCTGACCAGCAGGGCCAGCGACCGCTCATTCATCAGGAAGCAACGTCACGTCGAACTACCCTGTGAACTATCCGACCATACAGACAGAGCTCTGATCAGAGGTCCTTTGATCTTGCATGAGTTACAGTCTCTGAGACCCTGGATCATTCGGCAGCTAGAAATCAGTCAAGCAACGACGCGTGTCCGATAATGCTGCGAGAGGGGCTCAAGAACGAGCGCCTATCGAACGAATGGCATAGTTGAACGCTGTTCCGTTCAATAGATTCTGTATGCAAATCTCGGACATTCTCACGATGCAACAACTCCCACTCAATCGGAAGTGAACTCAGTTGAGTTTCAATCCTCAACAACCTGATGCACTGCTGATTTGCGGAAAGTAATTGAGTGAGTCATCAACTCAAGAGGGAAAACGTTGGATGAAAGTTGAGAGGGTCCTAACGAAACGAGTATCTACAATAGTAATTGTGATGTCTTGTCTTGCCGCAACACTCGTAGCCGGGTGCACTGCCGGTAGTGGTGGTGGTGGAGGCGCGCCACCACCGATACATCGCGGTAGCTAGCTCAAATAGCTTGAGGGCGTTACACAAATCCACATCGACTGATCTTGACTGGTCGGTGCCGAGCAGGGTCTGGCTAGTTACGGCCCTGCTCGTAATCGTCTTCTCTAGCATCCTGTCTGTCGGATCGCACCTTTTCGGTCCCGTTACGGCTGTCATCAACATGCCGGTCTGGCCGCTTACCATCTTCCTTTGTGTTGCCGGAGCAATATATCTAGTCCTATGCGTAGTACTGTTGCGGGCACCCCGACCTATCACGGAAAGATCGGTTGTAGCACTCATCGCGGTTGTCGGCTTGGTTGCGCGACTGATACTCTTCACCAGCGAACCGACTATCGAAATCGACTATCTCCGCTATCTTTGGGATGGAGGAGTCACGGCGGCGGGCTATAACCCTTTTCAGATTTCTCCAGCGAACATTCGGGGCTTGCCGGTCAATCATCCGTTGCAACAGCTAGCCAACGATGCGGGCTCAGT
The DNA here is from genome assembly GCA_965247245.1 of Hyphomicrobiaceae bacterium. Lineage (GTDB taxonomy): Bacteria > Pseudomonadota > Alphaproteobacteria > Rhizobiales > Hyphomicrobiaceae > Tectiglobus. The sequence goes on from CBDFGV010000003.1 coordinate 3,021,207, forward strand.
CCTAACAAATATCGGTCACTCCCAACTGACGACCATCTATCCACCAATCGCTCAGGCCGCCTTCGCACTCGCACACTGGATCCAACCATGGAGCTTGGATGCATGGCGCTTGGTAATTCTGATTTTCGACGTCGCTGCGTTCATCTTTCTGTTGAGACTGCTCCACATCCTCAGTGCGCCGCTGACCTGGTCTGCGATTTATTGGTGGAACCCGTTGGTCCTTAAAGAGCTATTCAATTCAGCACACATGGATGTACTGATTGCACCATTTATCCTGCTAGCCTTGCTGGCTGCGTTCAGAAACAGACTTCTCGTCGCGACCATCTCGATCTGCGCAGCTACAGGCGTCAAGGTATGGCCGGTACTGTTGCTTCCATTGGTATGGCGGCTGTTTCTTGCAGAGCCTCGCAGACTGGCAATAGCAGTCGGTATTGCCAGCATCAGCATTGGTCTGCTCACACTTCCTTACTTGTTTGCCGGATTGGATCGTGACGCCGGCATCGTAGCCTACTCAGGCAGTTGGCGGATCAGCGCGCCGCTCTACGGGATGATTGAGATGACAATCGCGTTTGTCACGCCTGACACCTGGTCAGCTCCGCCGTTGGCTCGGTTACTTGTCGGGATTCTGGTGGTGGTCTTGCTACTTTATCTGGCTTGTCAGCCTCGCTTTGATCAGCATGACCTTTTACCAGGTGTAGTACTGATCGTGACAGCAATTATTTTTCTCTCACCAGCTGTCTATCCTTGGTATTTGACGTGGCTGTTGCCTCTGCTGGCTCTGAAACCTCAGCCCGCGTTGCTCCTACTAACCGTAACTGCGCCGCTCTACTACACGCGCTTCTACTATGGCTCACGCGGCGCTTATGAAATCTTCGAGCTCTACATTGTTTGGTGTCTTTGGGTTCCAGTCTGGAGCCTTTGTGCGTGGCAGTGGTATCGCACTAACGCGCAGGATTGGTTCAAGCTAAGCAAACATCGAGCAAGGCACTAATTGCGGATCTGACGCCCACGCTACGACTGACACTATTATTCCAGTATTCGGAATTGTCTGTTTCGGCCAACAGCTATTCTTCTGTTGGGACACGTTGTGCATTCTGGTGGAGCCATCATTCAAATGAGCGCGGCCACGCCCTTCTCCATGTCGAAGTACGTGCCGTCAATCCGTTAATTGCTACCAAACGGCAAAGAACTGGAGCAAACCAATGAACCCGAACTTCTCCTCATCCAGCGCACCAATCAAACTAATCCGCAGCCCAAAGTCCGGTCATTGCCATCGAGTCGAACTTATGATGGCGTTCCTCGATATTCCCTACGAGACGATTGATCTCGACATGGCCAACCGTGCTCACAAAGCGCCAGATCATCTTGCGATCAGCCCGTTCGGGCTTGTACCTGCTATCGACGACAACGGATATACGTTGTCCGACTCAAACGCGATACTGATCTATCTCGTTGAGACCTACGCGCCGAATTCACATTGGCTTCCAAAGGAGCCCAAAGCAGCAGCCGAAGTACAGCGATGGCTTTCGATTGCAGCGGGCCCAATCTTCTCCGGCCCATGCGTTGCACGCTTGGTCAAGGTCTTTGGCGCCGACTTCGATCACGCAAAGGCTGTTGCAACGGCACACAGTCTCTTTGCAATCATGGAGAAGCATCTGGCAGGTTGCGAATGGTTGGCAGGAGACACAATCACCATCGCGGATGTCGCAGGTTACAGCTACACAGCACATGCACCAGAAGGTGGCGTGGGGCTAGATGATTATCCAAACATTCGCAGGTGGCTGGACCGGGTTGAAGCGCAACCTAAGTTTATCGGCATGGTCAAATCTCCACTGCCGAATGTAGCCTAGAGGACTGGGCCCCAGAGTACTTGCTAGTTGAACGGAGCAGCTGAATGGAACCCGGTCACTTTCACGAGGGTGAAATTGCCGTACAAGAGCGTTTGGGTATCGCCGAGGTGGTCGCCCAGAGGACGGCAGGGTTCATCCGCTCCGCTATGCCCAAGCAGCATCGCGACTTCTTTGAGATGCTGCCGTTTGTCGTGACCGGTTTTACTGACAGTGATGGGCATCCCTGGATTGTTCCAATCTTCGGCGATCCCGGTTTCATAACATCGCCGGACCCGCAAACGCTTACCATCGCAAGACAACCAAACATGGCTTGCGATCTAGGTGTCCAGCTTGCGATCGGTCAGAAGGTTGGACTGCTAGGAATCCAACTTTCGACCCGTCGGCGGAACCGCATGAACGGCAGGATCTCACACCTCGGTGAAGCCGGCTTCACGCTGCATGTCGACCAGAGTTTCGGCAACTGCCCGCAATACATTCAAACCCGCGAAATCGCGCCGTTCCAAAAAACTGACGAGATTGATGCGCATGTCATATGGTCCGAACAATGCGTCTCGGATGACGCACATCGCATCATCGAGCAATCCGATACTTTCTTTATTGCGTCACGGTCATCGACACTAAGTGATGACGTCCGCGATGGAGTAGACGCGTCACACCGCGGAGGCCGGCCAGGTTTTGTCAAGATCGATAAGGATGGCGCTCTGGTGTTTCCTGACTTTTCAGGGAACCGGTTCTTCAACACACTGGGTAACATTGTGGCCGACGGGCGTGTTGGTTTGTGGTTTCCGGATTTTGACAAAGGCGATGCGGTCTATATCGCTGGCCACGCCGAGATTATCTGGGACATCAACGAAGTCGAGAAGTTTGAGGGCGCAGAGCGATTTGTCAGGGTTCAAGTAGATCGAACCGCATTCGCTCGACAGTCGATGCCATTCGGCGGCGCGTTGATACAGGCTTCGCCATCGCTAAAGAGAACTGGAACCTGGACAGAAGCCACGTGAAAGGCCGGTAACAACAACGCTGACTTTGAGGAGTGTATCCAAATTGGGCGGGATCTATTCAAGCTTCGCGACAGCGTAAGAAACCCAACCGTCAAACGGTAAGTGTCCTCCAGACCGATTGCCCATTTGATTTCTGCTAATCTGACTACCAGATCTTCAAGCTGCCTAGCTACGGCTGCAAAGCACCGACTTGCAGCTTGGAGTTGCGCGTGCGATCGTCGAGGTGGTGGTACCGAGCGTGAAACCGAACACCTGGAGGCTAGCTATGCAGGACACAGTGTTTGCTAATCCCCGCGCCGAAGGCGTGCCCACTTTCGAGCAACCTCCACTTTCTAGTCTACGGCCACCCCGTTGTCCGCCTTACGTTGATATCACTCATCCAGATCAGTTGCTGCCTTATCTCGAACACGTCGCGCAACGGCCGTACAACCACGGGCTCAATGCCTGCTGGGACCTCAAGGAGGGCGAACGCGTTTTGCTGCGCGTCGATAACTGGCACAGTGATATGGTGATCCAGGCCTGCCAGAAGATCCTGGAAAAGTACAAGGTCAAATATGAGATTAAGAAGATCGACCGCGGACCGATACCACAGTGGGTCGGCGCCGATGAGGTAGATTACTATCTCTTTCGGACCAAAGAACTCGCAGAGTGGATGGACTGGTGGGAAGAAGAAGAAAAGAAGCAGCAATACGACAAGATACTGATGGGTTACGGCGGACCGGTTCTCGCCGAGCGATTTATCAAGATCCAACGTATGCCGTTCATAACACCGGAGATCCTCGCATCGCCGGCCCACGCGATGCCGATCGAAGTACTCAATGCTATCGACCGTTGGACTTGGGACCGGATTCGGACATCGAAGCGCGCACGCATTACGGACCCCGAAGGCACAGACCTTTCCTTCACGAACCATCCTGAATACTGGGATGCTAACCGAGAATTTTACTGCCCCGATTTGACCGCGGCCACCTGGACTACCAATGAACACTTTGGCAAGCAGTATTTGCCAGGCCACATCACTGGACGACCATGGATGTTCCATCCGACCAAGGAGGATGGCAATGGCGTTGTCGCGGGCACAACCAACCACATCGCAGCCATGGATTGGACGCAGTTGGTGATCGAGAATTCGAAGGTCACCCAGATCAATGCGGGGGGAGAGTTCGGAGACAAGCTCCGCGATGTCATGGATCGAACCAAGGACATCCAGTATCCAACGTTCCCCGACAAGGGCCTGATGTACTGGTGGGAAGCATCAATTGGCACCAATCCGCACATTCACCGACCGCGCAAGGACTTTCCGTCTGGCTTTGTCAACTGCCTTTATGAGCGTGTGCGCTCGGGCGTGATCCATATCGGCTTTGGCACCATCATCTCATCGATGGCTGAGCGACTGGCCGCACGCGCCGGCAACTTGGTCGGGCATTGGCATATTCACCTCTACTTTCCAACCTACAATTTGGAGCGGGAAGGTGACAATGAAACGATCATAGAAAACGGTCGTCTTTTAGCGCTCGATGATCCTAAGATCCGCCAGTTGTGTGCCAAGTATGGCGATCCGGACCTGTGGCTGGATGAGTCGTGGAACCCAGCGGTGCCCGGCATCAATATGGCAGGTGACTACTGGGATCACTATGCCAAAGATCCGCTCCATTGGGTCAAAACCGAGCTTGAGGTGTGCCGCAACTATCATCCGATGTTCATGAAGATGGTTGGTGCCGATGACAAATATTGTCATGGCCATGGAGCGGAATGGTGGAAGGGTGGCTGCTGCGATCACAGCGGTGTCCATGCCCACACATTGCCTGGCAACTGTTGCGGATAAAGCAGTGCAGGGCTGTTAAGTTCTCCTGGGCATCGCACCGGGACTAGTAACCCGGCACGCCGCCTTCACCTAGGTCCCAATAGAGACCGGCCATGATCTCTAGGGCATTGCGTGAGACGGGCATCAGAATGTGTTCGTCCGGCGCGTGTTGTGAACAGCCAGCGTAAGAGTGCGGTACCCAGATGGCGGGGATGCCGAGCAATTCGGTGAACAGGTCATTACAGATTGAACCACCGGTCTGCGGGATGATGGCCAGCGGTGCATTCGTCGACCGGGTGATGGAACCCTTGACCCATTCGGCCCATGGATCATCGGGCTCTGTGCGGCTGGCATCAAATCCGGCTGCATTGCCCGGTGGTGGCGGCTCGACGGTGACGCGTTCAATACCTTCAGCTTCGAAGTGTCGGCGCAAGGCGGGGATAATGTCGTCGCGATCGGTACCTGCGATGTAACGTAGCTGGCAATGTGCCCGAGCCCATGGTGCGATCGCATTGACCGGGCTCTCTGGATTGCCTGATTTCATGGCGAGAACAGCAAAGGAGTTCCACGCGTAAACGTTTTCTGCGGTGGTCAGACCTGGCTCTCCCCAATCCGGATCAATTTCGGGGCCGTCAGCTCCGCCGTCCAATTCGACATCGGCGAGAACCGATTTGACGACGTCAGACATCGGCGGTGGGCGCCACTCCTTGATGCGGATTTCTCCGGTTCGCGTCACGATGGTTGAGATTGCGTGCGCCAGAATTGCTGCCGGGTCAGCGAGTGCGCCGCCCCAGTTGCCCGAGTGATGGCCACCTTCGCGCAAGTCGCAAATTAGATCGAAATTCTGAGCTCCGCGGGCACCGAGAGACATTGTCGGGCGATCCATGCGCACCCGAGGTCCGTCCGAACCAATAAAGACGTCGGCTGCAAATGCCTCCTTATTCGCGGACATGATTTGGTGGACACCAGCAGAGCCGTTCTCCTCGCCCATCTCGATCATGACCTTGGAATTGAAGCCAAGCTTGCCGCGCTCTTCGATGACGGCATTCATAGCCGCCATATTGATGGTGTGCTGGCCCTTGTTGTCAGCGGTTCCGCGACCATAGAGCCGGTCACCATCACGTTGCGTCTTCCAAGGCCCAGCACCCTTGGTCCACTGGTCATCGAGCCCACGTATGACATCGCCGTGGCCATAACCGAGTACGGTTGGTAGTGATGGATCTTCGACGCGTGTCGCCAGAAGGACCGGTCCAGCCCCTGCAACCGGATTCTCGAATTTCTGGCAGGTGAAGCCGATCGCTTCGAAAGACGGGATCATCTCTTCATCGAGATATCGCGTCAGATGCGGCAGGCCTTCCGGCGTCTGGCTTTGCGTGGGTATTGCGACACGCCGCGCCAGGTCCGCCTCAAACTGTCCGCTATCGAGATAGGTCGTGGCCCTGGATATGGCTCCGGTTCGGCTGGCCATGGCGAAAACCTCCGTCAAAGTGTGTGAAACTACAGGGCTCAAGCTCCGCCGATAATCAAGGCCGCTGGATCTGCCCCTACATGCCAGCGGCGACACGCGGGTCGTCTTCGAATGTTGGAATATCCCACGCTTGGCCAGGCTGAGCAGCAAGCAATGAACGTGTGTATTCATGCCTTGGCGTGTTGAAAATCTGGTCGACGTTACCTCGCTCGACGACTTCGCCTTCCTTCATGACGATAACGTTATCGCAAACCTGTGCTGCAACACGCAGATCGTGTGTAATGAAGACAACTGTTAAGCCGAACTGGTCGCGGATGTCGTTGATCAGATTCAACACTTCACGCTGGATGGAAACGTCTAACGCTGAGACAGCTTCATCAGCGATCAGGACTTTGGGTTCGACCGCAAGCGCCCGCGCAATACATAAGCGTTGACGTTGACCACCGGAAAACTGGTTGGGAAAACGGTGCACACAATCAGGTGGCATGCGGACAATTTCCAAAAGCCTTCGCACGCGTTCCTGGGCCTCCTTCCGCGACACTCCAAAATTCATTGGTCCTTGAACGAGCTGGCTACCCACATTGCGACGCGGATTGAGCGAGCCGTATGGGTCCTGGAAAACAATCTGAATATCTTTGCGGTGCTCTCTCAACTCAGCGCGCGTCTGACTTGCGAAGTCGACACCTGTAATGTCAATCGAACCGTTGTCCGGATCAATCAATCGCATAAGGCAGCGCACCAAGGTCGTTTTGCCTGACCCTGACTCTCCAACAATACCAAGCGTCTCACCGCGGCGGACATCGAAACTGACATCACGGACTGCTGCAACGGTCCGGCTCTTTTTGAAGAGGTTGCCAGCAGTATGGAACGTCTTGTTCAATCCCTTAACGCTGATCACAACAGGATTAGGGTTTTCTGCCTCTTCTTCGTGCTCAGCCCGACGCGGGACAGCATCGATTAGTGCGCGCGTATATGGATGTTGCGGCCGGTTCAAAACTTCGTCGGCTGGCCCCTGCTCGACGATCAGGCCGTGACGCATGACAATGACCCGATCAGCAATTTCAGCAACGACACCAAAGTCGTGTGTGATGAACATGATACCGGCATCATGCTCAGCATTGAGTTGCTTCAGGAGGTGAAGGATCTGGGCTTGTGTCGTGACATCCAAGGCCGTCGTCGGTTCATCGGCTATGAGTAGCTTAGGGTCGAGTGCCAATGCCATTGCAATCATAATGCGCTGGCGCTGACCACCTGAGAGTTGATGCGGAAAGGAACCGTACAACCGCTCCGGCTCCGGAAGACGGACCTCACGCAACAGCTTCAGCGTTCGTTCGCGCCTCTCCGATGCGCTATACGGGCGGTGCGCGCGAAACACCTCCTCGATTTGCTCACCGACCGTGTAGGCTGGGTTGAGCGCAGTCATCGGCTCTTGAAAGATCATTGTCATGCGATCGCCACGCAGGGCGTTGTGTTCAGTCTTCGTCAGTGCCAGCAGGTTATGTCCGTCAAAGTCGATTGACCCACTGGTTGCCCTTAGCCCTGGAGCCAATAGGCCCATGGTCGCCAAAGACATCACTGACTTGCCAGAGCCAGACTCGCCAACGACACAGAGGATTTCCCTAGGATATACGTTGAAGCTCAAATTGCTTACGGCGTATGGGCGTTCGGCACTCGAAGGAAGCGAGACCGTAAGGTCGTTAATCGACAGCACTGGTTCTTTGGGTTGGTTCATATTCTTGTCGATCTTACTTTTTGCAACTGTGTGATCCGGCTGAACGAAAGTGAGCGCTCAGCCGATTGCTTTTGTTCCTAGCCACGGTTTTCTGGCGCCGTGACATCCCGCAAGCCATCGCCAAGCAGATTAATCGCAAGGACCAAAAGGAAGAGGGCGGTGCCTGGAATAGCGATCAACCAACCGTCAAAGAACATCAGCCCTTTCGCTTCGGAGATCATAAGTCCCCAACTTGGCTCCGGAGGCTGTACGCCGAGACCGAGGAACGAGAGCGCTGCTTCAAGCAAGATTGCGTGTGCTACCTCCAGCGTAGCTACGACAATCAGGTGATTGAGAATGTTGGGCATGATCTCGACCGTGAGAATATGCCAGGTGGAACTGCCCAGAGCCTCGGCTGAGGCTACAAAATCAAGCCCACGTACTTGTTGGGTGGCGCTACGCATAACAACAGCAAAGCGATCCCATATCAGCAGACCAAGAACCCAAATGACAACTGTGAGCGACGACCCTACTAGGCTGACGACGGCGAGCGCCACCAAGACGACCGGCATTGATAGGCGTGTCGTAATGATGAAGTTGATCACCATGTCGACCCTACCGCCGAAATAACCGGCGGCAACACCAAGTGCAGTGCCGATGACTCCTGAGATGAGCATCGCAGAGAAGCCAATCAGCAACGATATGCGTGCTCCCCAAAGGAGACGTGAGAGGTAGTCGCGGCCAAGTTGATCCGTCCCGAGTATGTGGTCCCAAGTTGCTTTGGGGCTATCGAACCAAACTGGTGGTATCAGTTTGCGCGACAGAACCTGGTCGTAGGGATCGTGCGGTGACACGTACGGTGCAAGTAGTGCCATGATGCACATGACACCGAGAACAGTTGCCCCAAATAGGAAGCCGGCATGTCCGAACATGCGTTTGCGCAATTGGGCGGCGGGCGAGTATTCCTTACCTGTCGAAGCTGGTTGAGCCGTTTCACGCTCTGTCTCATTCGGGATAACAGCCATCTTTATCCAACCCTTATTCTGGGGTCTAACCAAGCATTGAGGACGTCTGCCAGGAACGTCAAAATGATGTAGATCACGCTTAGGACAAGTACGATTGCCTGCATCATCGGCAGGTCGGCTCGCTGAATGGATTCCCAGGCTAAAAAGCCGAGACCGTTGATGGCAAAGATCGTCTCAATGACAATCGAACCGCCCAACATGAAGCCAAACTGGACAGCAGCCAGCGAGACAACCGGGATAATCGCATTTCTGAGTGCATGCTTGAATAACACGAGGTTGGGCGACAAACCTTTCGCGCGTGCCGTTCGAATATAGTCGGCCTGCAGGACTTCCAGCATTCCCGCCCGCGTCAGACGCATTACACCCGGCGTAATGTAATAACCCAGTGCAATCGAAGGCATAACAAAATTGGCCCAACTAGCTGTGCCGGTAATTGGCAGCAAACTCCAATAGATTCCAAACCATAGGATCATGGTCAGAGCGAACCAGAAACTCGGCATGGCCTGTCCGATCACAGCCAAGGTCAAAGCAAAGCGATCCAGGAAACTATTGGGTCGGATGGCAGCGAGTACACCGAGTGGAATCGAGAGTGCAAGTGCAAAGGAAAGCGCGCAGATCCCTAGTAGCATCGTAGTTGGGAGCCGTTCGAAGACAACTTCTGCAACGGGTTTTTTTAGGTAGTGCGACTGGCCAAAATCGCCCTGCAATGCATTCCAAAGCCAATTCACATACTGCACAGCGATTGGTTGGTCGTAGCCGTAGACCCGTCGAATATTGTTGATCTCGGCTTCTGTTGCGGTTTCACCTGCCAGCGCCATTGCAGGATCGCCGGATAAATAAACCATTGAGAAAGTAATCAGGGACACCGTGAGCGCAACCAGGACGGCCACTCCCAAGCGTCTTAGCAAATACGGCAGCATCTTTGCCTCTGCTGGACGTTAACTCATCAATGCAAAGACCCGGCGAGTAAACCGCCGGGTCTTGTTTCGAATTCCAATTACTTCCACTTCGCGGTGTAGAAGCGTGGAATTTCATCCGATGTCGTTTTGAAGTCGAGGTCTTTCGAGAAGACATAGTACTTCGCGTAGGTGAACATCGGCAGCCAATAGAGTTCGCCGGATATGATGCCTAGCGCCTTAGCATAGTTCTCTTTGCGCTTGGCCGGATCTGTCGACGTGTCAGCAATTGCCAACAACTCCTTGGTCTTTGGATCCTTGGCGGGATCATCGCGGCCATTAGAGAAGAAGTGGCTGGTGATCGCCGAGACATCAGGGATCGAATAAGAACCCCAAGTCATATGGTTGATGGGCGTCTGCCCTTTCCATACGAGATCGCGCAGTTTGCGATACTGGATGTATGTCAGTTTGGCTTTGATGCCAACTTTCGCCAAGTCACCAATTACCGCCTCTGTAAACTCACGCTGACGATAGGCGTAGATATCGAATTCGAACCCGTCGGGATAACCGGCTTCTTTCAATAAGGCCTTCGCCTTGTCAGGATTGTACTCCCACTTCTTGACGTCTTGTGTGCAGCCGAACTGGTCTGGATGGCAAGCGGAATGAATCACTTCAGAAGCTGGGCCAACCAGGTTCTTTGTTATCGCTTCACGATTGATCGCATGCGCGACGGCCATCCGGACCTTCTTGTCCGCGAAGAACTTCTGACCTGAGTCACCATCAACATCGAACGCAAGATAGGAGACGCGGAAGGTTTTCGCATTCTCAACCGTGACCTTACCCTGTGCCTTCAGGCGCTCGGCCTGTTCCTTCGGCACGTCCCAAATCCAATCAAGACCACCCGTCAGGATCTCTGCGAGTTGTGTGTTGGATTCCTTAATGGTCCGGAAGCGGATTTTGCCAATCTGCGGTTGCCCTTTTGGACCGCCTTTGAAATAGCTGGTGTTCTTTTCCCAAAGAACATACTCGCCTGCTTTGACCTCGACCATCTTGTATGGACCTGTTCCGACAGGCTTCACTGCCGCAAAGTCTTTCTTGCCATCGGCTTTAGTCGGAGCCTTATCATAATGGCCTGATGGCATCATGAAGACAGCATTCGCAAGGTAGGCGAGTGCGGCCGGAAATGGCTTATGGAGATTGACGCGAACTTTGTGCGAGTCGATCTTCTCTGCCTTCTTGATCCAGTTAACGCCGCGGTAGGTGAGGACCCCGTTGTCCTTGTTTGACGTAAAGTTCATTGTGTAGACGACGTCGTCAGCGTCAAAGTCAGTACCATCGTGGAACTTGACGCCTTTGCGCAGTTCAAGCTCCATCGTGACGTTGTCTATCCACTCCCATTTCGTTGCGAGAAGCGGCTTGAATTCACCCGTCTCTGCGTCACGGAACAGTAGACCATCCCAGCCCATGTGGCCCTGAACAACAAGCTCACGTGTATTATTGTAATAAGGATCAACAACCGCGATCTCGCGGTCGGTTGCCCAGTTTAAAGTATCGTCTGATTTGCCAGCCAAGCCTGCAGTCGCCGTCAGTGCTAAGGCACCGAAGGACAGTGCAAGGGCGGAGAGCCCGAGACGTCTCATAGGTAATCCTCCAAACTCATTTAATGGCGCGCCAGGAGGGACGCGTACCGCATAGGTTCGTACTTTCCAGGGAATAGATCAACACCGTAGTCCGATAAACCGTTAGGCGAACTGCTTGATTTCATGGCTTTTGAGGGAGATTTCACCTTCGTTTTGACTGTATTTCTTGAGACGCTGCTCGATCCTCGGCATTCTAGAAATTGGGGCACGACCGTTTCTCAAAGAGGATGTCATGACGAGTTCAAGCGAGATTACAGAGCTAATGGCGATCGAAATCCGCGATCGTATCGCTGCCAAAGACCTCTCCGTCATGGAGGTGCTTGAAGCTTTTTTGGACCGCATTGAATCCCTCAATCCAGCCCTCAATGCCGTGACAGCGACATGCATTTCTCGTGCTCGCGAGGAGGCACAAGTTGCGCAACGCGCCGTCATGACTGGAGATGAACTTGGGCCTCTCCACGGCCTACCTTTTGCCGTCAAGGATCTGGAACGAACTGGCGGAGTGCTCACAACATTTGGTTCTCCACTCTACAAAGACAATGTCCCCGAGCACGATAGCGTGATGGTCTCGCGCGTGCGTAGTGCGGGAGCCATAATGGTCGGTAAGACCAACACGCCGGAGTTCGGCGCTGGCGCCAATACACGCAACCCGGTCTGGGGAGCGACGGGCAACCCCTTCAATCCTATGTTGACATGCGGTGGCTCTTCCGGAGGCTCCGCTGCGGCTCTCGCAGCAGATCTTCTCCCGATTTGTACGGGGTCCGATACCGGTGGTTCGTTGCGCATCCCGGCCGCGTTCTGCGGCATCGTTGGCTTTCGCCCTTCTCCTGGAATGGTTCCGGCCGAACATCGCCAGCTCGGATGGACGCCGATATCGGTACTTGGCCCAATGGCACGCAATGTTGCCGACACACGACTATTGCTGGCTAGTCAAATTGGTGCGCAAGACGGCGATCCGCTGTCGTTCCCTCAGGATGTCTCGAGTTTAACTCAGGCTGATCCAATTGACCTTTCCAAACTGCGCGTTGCCTGGAGCGCTGATTTTGGTACGGGCATTGTTGATCCTCAGGTCGCCAACGCGTTCAAACGCAAGATTGCTGCTATGAGCAAACTCTTCGGCACTTGCGATGAGATTCGCATTGACTTTGGTGACGTTGAAAGATGCTTTGACGTAATCCGCGCGACCAGTTTTGTAGCCCGCTACAAGGACGACTACGATCAAGATCCGATGCGCCTTGGACCCAACGTACGCGCAAACTTTGAGATGGGTGCCAAGATGACATTGGCCGATTTTGCCTGGGCCCACTCCGAGCAAACGCGGATCTTCCGGCGCTTTCAAGAGACGTACAATTCTTACGACGTCGTTCTCTCGCCAACCGTTGCGGTCTCGCCGTTTCCTTGGGAGACACTTTACATCGACCAAATCAATGGCAGAAAGCTCAACACGTACTACCACTGGCTCGCCATGGCTTGGTACATAACAATAACAACGAACCCAGCAATCTCCCTACCATGCGGGCTCGATGACAATAGCTTACCATTTGGCCTTCAGATCACAGGACGTTTCCGTGGAGATGCTGAACTTCTGAATGTCGCCGAAGCTATGGAAGCAGCTTTCACTGGCTCTCCAGATTTGGAACGGCCACGTCCTGATATGGCTAATCTTCAAGACCCAGTACCTGCATTGCAAAGCCTCGTCACTGATGCACCCGATCCAGAGCTGGTCCGCAAGTAGTCGATGCCATCGACACCAAGGCCGCTCGCAATCGGGACATCATAATGGTTGTCTGTCGGGTAACGCGAAATCGTTGCAAGGCCACCGATCGAGCAGCCCATACCAACGCAGCCATTGCCGCACGACTGTTGTAATGCAGCGTCAGCATCGACTGCACACCGGTTACCCCCTGCGCCACCGTAATCAGAATAACTTAGGTGGCAGCACCACTTGGGCTGACGACAAACTGCCCTCTACGTCGAGCCAACAGTGCAGGTTCCCAGTATAGTCAGATGTGCAGGGTACGTTGTCAGCCACGTCCCACAGCGCAGTATTGAATCCGCTTGCACGCTCTATATTGCATGCATGACTAGCGGCGGCCTTCCAGAACTTGATTGAAGTAATCTGGCGAACCGATCTGTCCGCCTTTGGACGCGGCCTGCAATCCGTCGAATTTTGGATTGTCCGACGAGGCAAGGCACATCGGAGCGGCCGGAGCAATCGGCATCAAGAGCTCTAGCGAGTGAATATCCAACTGGCGCAATGCGTAACTACAGGTGTCACCACCAGCAACACAGACCCGGCCGATCCCTGTCTCTTCCAACAGAGCGCGCAATATCAGCCCTTGCTGTGTCGCAATGATCCTGCCGGTTTCGCTTTGATCGATGCCAACCTTTCGCACACGAGCCACAGTCTTTTCTATGATTGGATCGTCCGGACCGAGGGTCGCGTATAACAAGGGATGTCGGCCAGCATTGATGTGTGCCAGCGCCTCATTGATAGCCCGCTTGCGCTCATCTTCAGCAGTGGCTGGATCGACAAGTTGATCTGTTTGTAGTGCGACACCACCAAATCCGTGCGCGGTCGCGTAGTTGATTTGTTCGGCCGTGTTGGCCGCGGCGCTTCCGGAGATTACAATCATCCGCTCAGCAGGGCCAATCGATCCATACTGTGGTGGCGGATCAACCAGACCTGCATCTTGCCAGTAGCGTCCCATGGCATACTCGAAGCCCGACGAACCGATGGCAAAGACTGTTCCACGCTCAGACTTCTCATGCAGCAACCTGCCTATGTCGAACAAGTGCTTGTCGTTCAGGGTGTCAAACAGGACGATATCCGCGCCGTTCGCCAGGCATTGATCGTAGCGCGCTGAAATTTCTTCATGTGAAGCTTCGAGGTGGACCAGATCAATCAATGCGACGGACTTGTTCGACATTTTCGAGAAGTGAACTCGGATATCTCCTTCATCCATCGGCGTAATGGGGTGCCTGCTCATGACCGGATGCCGATCGAGGCGAAACCGTTCATCACCATAGCCGGTAAAGTGGTTGCCGAAAGCGATGTAGCGACCAAGCAGAGGAATACCTTGAACGATCGCGCTGCTAACCGGTTTGATGATGTCACACGCAATGTCTGCGGCACGGCCAATGCTGCCGATCTCTGGCGAGGAATCGAACGTGGCGCAGACTTTATAATGAACCAGCCTTGGATCGAGGCCGTTCAAGAGTTTGAGCTGATCGGGTAGTTCGCCATCCATCTGTGCTGGTGTCATAGTACGGCTGGTACCGGATATTCCTACCGCATGGAGGCTCTTCAGCTTCTCTTGCAGCCGCTCTTCGGTTGGATGTCCGAGGAACAAGGCTGTTTTGACGCCATTGATTGTTAGCGCCTCCATAGCATCGGCGGAGCCAGTAAAGTCATCACCGTAGAATGCCATCAAAAGGGGGTTCATATTCGCCTCAATCAACTTCAGTTATTTCCAGCTTCGCCCTAGCGTATCGTCCATCGCCTGCAGCTGCTCATCCGTTAGAGTGGCGCCCTTTAATCCAGTCGCGACAGCAATTTGGCAGCATTGCTCGATCTCTTCGACGACGCCCATCGCAACGGACATGTTGGCACCGGAAACGATCACACCATGCTGCCGGAGGAGGATGGCATGATAATCCGGTGCCAGGGCCGCCACTGCCTCATGCAGAGAATGTGCGCCGGACGGGTGATACTTGATCATCGGCACGCGCCCGGCGCGAACGTAGAACGCGGCCGTGTAGGGCGGCACCGCACTGTCCAACTCGCCACTCAACAATGTCGAAAGCGCAATGGCGTAAGTCGGATGGACATGGATAACGGCTTGTGCGTTGCTGCGCGCATTGTACATGGCGAGGTGCATGTCCATTTCCTTCGATGGCCCCTCACCTTCCAAAACCTTGCCTTGGAGGTCGACTGTGACGATCTTTTCGGGCGTCAGCTTCCCGAGTTCCGCGCCGGTCTGAGTAATCCTGACAACGTCGCCGTCCCGAACACTTGTGTTGCCTCCGGACGCATGGATGAGCTTGCGGTCATAGAGCTCCCTGCTGGCTTCCATCAATTCACTTATCTTTGTTGATTCACTCATGCTCATGGACCTTATCGATTGTTGTTTGTGCGAGTTAATGAGACAGCTGGGTTAGTATGCTGTCACACCACCGTCGACCGGTAGGGCAACACCGTTTATGAAAGAGCCTTCCTGCGAGGCGAGATAGAGCGCTGCTTCAGCGATGTCCTGCAGGCTGGCCATTCGACCCAGTGGCACTTCTCCGAGTCGTTCTTTCATGCGTTCAGGATCTTTCAGCATCTCACGGACCAGGGGCGTGTCCGCAGTGCTTGGATTGATTGAGTTACACCGGATATTGAACTTGCCATAGCGGGAGGCAATTGCCTTGGTCAGGAGCGCCACGGCACCTTTGGTGGTCGTGTATGCCTCAGGCGTATACATATGACCGACCAAACCGCAGACCGACGACATATTAATGATGGACCCACCGCCAATCCTCTTCATGACAGGCAGCGCATACTTGATGCCGAGGAACGGCCCTTTAACGTTGACATTGTACATCTGATCGAGCTCTTCCGCGTTCATCTCCTCGATCACTTTGCGAACATTGATGCCGGCATTGTTGACCAGGATGTCGAGGCCGCCGGTGTCGTCTTCAATCTTCTTCACGGTGCGCTGCCAATCGGCTTCTGCAGCAACATTCAAGGGCAGAAAGGTCACGGTGACACCTGCCTCGCGCAGCTTCGCCTCGGCTGCGGCGCCAGTCGCTTCATTGATGTCAGCGATGTAGACGACAGAGCCCTCGCGACCGAACGTCTCCGCAATCGCGTAGCCAATGCCTTGGGCGCCGCCCGTCACCAAAGATATCTTTTTGCTGAGTTTCATAAATGATTACCGCGCTTGTGAAATGAAGCAATGCAACTGTGCCCTTTCAGACGCTAGGCGATCAACCGAGCAAAGGCAAACATCAGCAAGCTGCTGTGCAGACTAAGTGAAAGCGCCGGCTATAGTGCTCAGGACAGCGGGCCAAAGATCGGCTTATGCTTTGTATAGCCACCGTCCGTAGTTAAGACTTCACCAGTGCACCAACACTCGTTGGCCCAAAAAAACATGGTCGCCGCCGAGATGTGTTTCGGTTCGGTTAGGCTGCCCATGGGTGTTGAATCTTCGACGGCCTTCAAGCGTCCGGCGCTAACAGGGTGCTGCTCTGCCATCGGTCCGCGGAGTGGAGAGGGTGCGATCCCGTTCAATACGAGACCATACGAGTCGACATAGTGGCGTGACTGCAGCGTCACGAGATTCAACAGGCCACCTTTGGATTCTTCATAGGCGCTGCTTGACCGGCCTTCCGCTCCGACAGTTGCCGAGGTGGACAAGAGAATGACGCCGCGCGCGTTTCGTAAGTTGCCACTGTTGACGCCTTGCTTGATAACATTGTGAGCCCCCCACAAGTTAACCTCGTAGGCCTTCATAATGGCTTCCTTGGTCAGTTGCTCGGGAGGCGTGAGGGGGCTGGGTGCAATGCCAGCGGTATGCATGAGGTAATCAATTTTGCCATGCCGTTCCAACAAGCTTTTGACCTGCTCTTCGCTGGTCACATCGACCGTCTCCGCGACAACCTCCGCCGGGCCGTCATGCTGCGACGCGATGGATGCCGCGAAATCGGTGAGCGCCGTTTGCTCGGTACCGACCATGATTGTTTCTGTATGATCCGCGATGACGAGCTTCTTGACGTCCAACCAGTTGAGAACGTTGGACGCCATATGTTGTCCCATGAGGCCGACACCCATGATGAGCACATTGGCTTGTGATTGATACGTAAACGGCAAAGGGCTCATTCAAGTCTCCGGTACGGCAAGAGTTGTGTGCTGCTCGGCTCAGCAAAGTCGAGTTGAGGTAATCAATACTCTTCATTGACCAGATATGACAACTGATCAGATAGAATGCCAAGGAAATGAAAGCGGTTAGAAGGGGTGATACGGGTTGAATCTATTCGCGAACCCATCGCCGCTTTTTTGGCGTCCAATACCGAGAACGCTTGCTACTTGATTCATTACGACGCGCGATCAATTTTGGTTGACTTGTGAACCAATTGCAGTGGTTGTGCCTCCCTTCTAGAGGAAAGCATTTCTGGTGTTGTTGATGGTGGTGAGCCGGGATCGATCGTCTTAGGGTGCGATTGCTCGGGTCTGCGAGCATTGCCAATCTGAATCTCCAACTCATCCCTAAGGACGCCATGGATATAGTAAGTTGCTTGCGCGTGGCGAATGAGCGGTTCGTCCAGCTTCACGTTGCGGCCCATGGCGATCTGAATGATGCGACGTACGCCGGGGACATCCAGATCCGCTTCAGCGACCCCGCCGACATAAGCGTCTGCGCGCATCGAATTGAAGCCACCGCTCTCGCGAGGGCGTTGCGGCTTGACTGCCGCCAGCATAGAGAGCTTGTCAACGGTCGGCACATTCGTGAGCATTTCCCGCACGTCAGGGAGACGCACACGGTCCATCGGTGAGAATGTCGTCTGGGCGCCGAAGATGCCCGTGAAGAATGTCAGCATGTCAATGCCAATAGCAATGGCGATGGCAAAGAGGGCCAATGTATCCATCACCGCCAAGGCTTTCCAGCTTTGATAGAAACTGTGGGCGGCGGCCGTACTCTCGCGTGCCAACGTGTTGAGCCGGCCTTGATACGCGGAGATCGTATCAAATGGGAGAGCCGACTGCCGCAAGCACTGACCGCCAAAATCGATAGCTTGTGCGAATGACTGCGATGCAATGAGATGTTTCTGGTTCTTGCATGATGCGGCAAAGGCAAGCTGGCCTACCAACAGGCGATCGACTGGTGCGATTTCGTCCTTGAGTAGTCCTGGCTCACAGTTCGTGCCGGCAGTCGTGTCCGGAGATATGCGGCGCAGTTCGGACTGCACGGCGACGCATACTGTTACCAACTCGGACAGTGTTTGAGATGAGGGATTGAGATCGAACGCGCTCAATCGGAAAGACAGACTTGTTTGATCTTGTGTTGGGCCTGTCTTTGAAACTGACTGGCCTTGAATGAAGTTGGATTTCCCCGCGTCTTGGTCGGCTGCGTTCCCAAGTTGACGGTCAAGACCGGCCAATCTTGATTGCAATCTGGCAATATCCAATCCGGTCGATTGAAACCTGGCTTGCAGCGCGTCTCTGCGGCGTAAGGCGGTAAGACTCGAAGCTTGCAGTTCCCGGGCAATCTCACGTTTCTTGCGACATGCTGCGCCGCAGCCCTCTTTGCCTGTCAGCCCTTCTCCCGTAACGCCGAGCGCCTCCTTAATAACATCTGCCTCTGCTTTGCGGTAAGCTGAATCGCGCTTCCGATAGTCATCTGAGTGTACGGTAATGTCTTTGGCTAACTCCGCATGGGTGCGCTGCAGGTTCGCGATGCGCGCGGCAAGCGTTGCTCGCTCCGTTCTGATCACATCAAGACGGCCTTCGACCTTCTCATTTCGCTTCCGGCGTTTGGCGTTTTCGAGCTCGACCTGATCAACCTTGGCCTGCTGCATAGCGCGCAACTGAGTTGCGAACCGAGCCTCAAGAGCGCTCAGTTTCTGAATACTGTTGCGATATTCCTGCCAGGGAAGGCTGGTGCGAATATTTGCTTTCGCTCTGAGTAGCTCGTTGTCGAGTTGGGCCGGAACCTCATTGATGATGCGCGTAACCGCTGTTTGCGCCTCGATGTCGGCAAATGCGCGGCGATAATTCTGGTCTGCGGCATTCGAGAAAATGCTGTCGTAGGAGAAGAAAACGGAACAGGCCATGGTAGCGAGGAACATCACCATAAAGGCGGCGTTGGTGATCCAGGCTCCCGGCGCCCCCCAGTATTTGAGGCGGTCACCGATAATCCATGCTGAAACGAGCATGATACCCTGAATGCCGATGGTCGCGAGCAGCGCCATGGTCGGGAAGGCGTCTCCGGCGGCGGTGAAATGCGACATGCCCGTGAGGGTTGTGTATCCAGAGTATATCGACAAGGTGATGCCGCAGATCAAAAGGATGATCGTGCTCTTATGGGAAAGCAATCCAGCAATCAAACTCTGCGCAAACGCGTGACGCGACATGGTCATTCACCGCATTAACCATACTACGATCCGGCGCGCACTGCTTCGCCGCTCAAGCAAAAGTGGCGAATAGGGTGATGCCGGGATCGGATACCGCTTCTCTTGAGAGCCGAAAAATCAGCTCCATCCTTCGTGGATGCTACTGCGGATTGGCTCCTGGTAGGCAGATTTCGCCGGCAAAAAGAGACTGCTGGTTATGCTCTTAATCTTCGTCGACGGCTAAGCTGGAACAAACTTAGGAAACTGCCATGATGCTTGGGCGGCGAAGATTGGACCAATCGCACGAGCGATTGCCGTAGAGGACGGCAGCAATGGCAATAAGAACAGGTCGAGGAAACTAGCCAAAGCCGATCGGGCCGAAGGCGACTTACTAAGGGCATGACTTGTGACCGAGGCTGGCGGTAGGTGGGATCACGCTATTCCGGCAATTCGGATAACAAGTGGCATATCTAGATGAGGCAGTTCATTGAGCGACGGCCGATTTGGTCGCTGATCATCTTGGTAGCAGTCATACTTTTTGTATGGCTGATCGTTGCGCCTTGGCCGGATGGGCTTAAGGCCGTCCTCGGACGCAAGAAGGTGTTTCTGAGTGCGCTGCTCAACGGCATTACGCTCGGTGGGCTCTACTTCCTGGTGGCCTCCGGTTTCACATTGATTTTCGGATTGATGCGCAACGTCAATCTGGCCCACGGATCGCTCTATCTGTTGGGTGGCTACGTCGGCTATGAGATTGCAAACTGGACCGGCCTCTGGCTTTTGAGCTTCGCCGTCGCTTTCCTCGCAACCGCCATTATCGGAATAGCACTGCAGTTTTTTGTCTTTCGCCGTATGGAGGGAGAAGATCTGCGCCAAACACTGGTGACAATCGGAATATCGATTGTTGTCGCTGATCTCATGCTGTGGATTTGGGGTGGCGACTTTTACCAGATCCAAACCCCGGATTGGTTGTTTGGTGCAGTCAAGACGCCCTTTGTGACGGCGGTGCGTAGTTCAGGGGAAGCGGTCTACCTTAAGTATCCATTAGTGCGCCTAGTCATTCTTCTAGCCTCAATCGTCATTGGCATACTGATGTGGCTCGCACTGACGCGCACCCGCATTGGCATGATGATCCGTGCCGGTGTGGATGATCGTGAGATGCTGGCTGCAAGCGGCGTTCGCGTACAGCGCATCTTTCTTCTGGTGTTTGCGTTTGGTGCCGGTCTTGCTGGGCTAGCTGGCGTTGTCGGAGGAACATTTCAATCCCTCGCACCGGGAGAAGATATTCGCTTCCTGCTCGCGTCCTTAGTGGTCGTCATCGTCGGCGGCATGGGATCGATCCCAGGAGCTGCCCTTGGTGCGTTGCTCATTGGCTTGGCCGAGCAATTCGGGTCGGTCTACATGCCAACCTATGCCGTCGTCCTCACGTTTCTCATCATGGTCGTGGTGCTCGCCTTCCGACCGCAAGGCTTGTTGGGGAGAGGCTAGGCCGTGGCAGCGATTGATGACAAGCCAGCGATTCAGCAGACCGGGCAACAGCCCGGTCGCAGCACCGGACTATTCAGTCAACTCGACCGCGTGCACCCGATTACCTGGTTGGTCGTCGTATTTTTGTTGTTTGTGCCGGCTTTTACAAATGACTTTGTCCAGTTCCAGATCTTCGGATGGGCGTTCATTCTCGGCATGATTTCTCTCAGCCTGATGTTCCTTGCCGGATATGGTGGAATGGTCAGTCTGGTTCAGATGTCAGTCGCAGCGTGTGCCGGCTATATGGTTGCGATATTCGGTGATAGCGCCGTCAAGGAGATCAGCCTTGGATGGCCTTGGTGGGCGGCGGTGCCGGTTGCACTACTCATTGCGGTCGTATTCGGGACGATCTCCGGTGCGCTGTCGGTGCGCACCGAGGGCATTTACACGATCATGATCACGCTGGCTATCGCATCAGCGTTCTTCTATTTCACACGTCAGAATTACACGATATTCAACGGATTCAGCGGCTTCAATTCTGTCCTACCACCGCCGCTCTTTGGCATTGATTGGCGCGCGGCAACACCATTCTATTACGTTAGCTTGTTTTTCGCAGCGCTCAGTTATTTGATCGTTTTGTATGTCTCGAAGTCACCGTTCGGGCTGGCCTTGCAAGGCATTCGTGATAATGCGCGGCGCATGTCGGCACTTGGCTACAACGTTACGGCGCACCGCATTGCTGCGTACTCTTTTGCTTCCTTGATTGCTGCTGTCGCTGGTATTCTGTTGACTTGGCAAAACAGCCAGATCTCACCAGGCACAGCTGGTATAGCACGTGTTATTGATATCCTGATCATCGCTGTTGTCGGCGGCATCGGGCATCCGATTGGCGCGTTCATCGGGGCGTTCATCTACGTTCTGCTGCGAACTTTTGCGTTGGATATATTGGTTGGCCTTGGCCTGGATGGACAGCGCTTCCAGCTGCTGATTGGGATTGGCTTCCTACTTATCGTTTTCTTCTCACCGGACGGCGTCATCGGACTTTGGCGACGTTGGAAGGACCGCTTGTTTGGTCCACGCCAAGAGGAGAGACCCTGATGGCAACAGTTGCAGGCCGCCTTGCGGTTGCGAGTACAGCCAATGCACTTGAGCTTCGCGGTGTCAGCCGACACTTTGGTGAGCTTGTGGCAATCGACGATGTCACGATCAGCGTCAAGCCAGGCGAACGACGCGCCATTCTCGGTTCAAACGGTGCTGGTAAAACAACGCTATTTAATGCGATTACGGGAGACTTTCCGCCGACGTCCGGAACTATCCGCTTTTTCGGTGAAGACATTACCACCTTCCCGCCGCAGGAACGCATCCGCCGTGGTTTGCGTCGAACGTATCAGATATCGCTCTTGTTTGCGGGACTGTCGGTGGTCGACAATGTCTACCTCGCGTGCCGCGGTGTCTCGCGTGGACGTTTCTCCTTGATCCGCCCCACACGCAACGATGCCCTTATGCAATCCGCTGAAGATCTTGTTGCCGCAGTTCACTTGAGCGATGCGAAGGATCAGTTAGTGGCAGAGCTGAGTCATGGGCAGCAACGTCAGTTGGAAATCGCATTAGCGTTTGCCGGCGCGCCGCGTTTCATACTTTTCGATGAGCCTGCGGCCGGGCTTTCACCGACAGAGCGTTCGGAACTAGTCGAAATTCTGCAGTCCCTGCCTGACCATGTCGGCTATATCATTATCGAGCATGACATGGATGTTGCGCTCCGCGTTGTCTCCAGTGTGACCATGATGCATAACGGCCGCGTCTTTAAGGAAGGCAAGCCCGAGGAAATCGAATCCGACCCCGAAGTGCAGGAGCTTTATCTGGGGGATGGCCATGGTTGATCGCTCGCGTGGTGCGCGCATTTCATCGGACCCCACTCTGCAGATCCGTGGGCTCAATGTCTTCTATGGACAAAGCCATGCCCTGCAAGGTGTTGACCTGACACTCGACAGCGGCGTCCTCGCGGTTGTTGGTCGAAACGGAATGGGCAAGACCACCACCTGCCAGGCCATCATGGGGCTGGTCCCGGCCAGTAGCGGATCGATCACATTTGAAGGAGAACAATTGGTTGGGCGTTCGCCAAGCGACATCGCCCGCCTCGGCATTGGCTATGTTCCACAAGGGCGAAGGCTCTGGCCATCTCTTACGGTCGATGAACATTTGCGGTTGGGCGAAACCAATGGTCGTAGCGCCTGGAACCGTGAACGCATCTATGACACTTTCCCAAGGTTAGCCGAGCGTCGCAAGAATGGGGGCGGTCAACTATCTGGCGGCGAACAACAGATGCTGGCAATTTCCCGCGCCTTGCTCGCCAATCCAAAACTTCTCGTCATGGACGAGCCAACAGAAGGCTTGGCACCTGTCATCGTTGCACAGGTTGAGGAGATGTTGATCGAGCTTGCCGACGACGGCGACATGTCGGTTCTCGTCATTGAGCAAAACATAGGCGTTGCGACAGCTGTTTCCGAACAAGTCGCGATCATGGTCAATGGTCGCGTTAATCGCATTATGGATGCGGGCCGCCTCGCTGCGGATCGAGACTTACAGCAGCGTCTGCTTGGTGTCGGGCGCCATGGTCACGGCGACGTCCCGATTGACGTTGATCTTCCTGACGCCACCGAAGCGCCTGCCCGGCGGAATGGTCGTTCGCGTGCGGCTCTGCGTTCATCGCGAGCCGCGTACATCTCCAATCCGGTACAGCCAACGCGCTGGTCACAACCAGTCGACGAAGAGCTCACGCGCCAGGATACGGCAATGCCGGCGACGTCGTATACGAGTGCGCACGCGGAATTGCGACCTCTGACGTTGGATGGTGAGAATGTCGTCCTGGTTGTCGGAACATTCGATACCAAGTCTGCTGAGCTGAAGTTCATTCGGGACGAGCTCTTGAGTGCCAAGGTCAAGGTGCGGACGGTTGATGTTTCGACGTCTGGGAAGCCATCTGGAGCGGATGTTCCTCCGCATCAGGTCGCTGCTTACCACCGCAAAGGGCCCAATGCTGTCTTCGTCAATGATCGTGGCGCGGCGGTTCGCGAAATGACAGTGGCATTGCAGACTTGGATTGAGCGCCAACGCGGAATTGCGGGCATAATTTCGGCAGGTGGAAGTGGCGGCACGGCGCTTGTGACGCCCGCCATGCGGCAGTTACCTGTCGGACTGCCAAAGCTGATGATCTCGACTGTGGCATCGGGCGACGTTCGCCAATACGTCGGCCCGTCTGACATCATGATGATGTATTCCGTCACCGATGTTCAAGGGATAAACTCGATATCGCGCCAAGTCTTGGCGAATGGTGCGAACGCGCTTGCCGGTATGGTCAAAGTGGATCGTGACAATGACACTCGGCAGCGGCGACGCGCACGAGTAACGCCGGACCTTCCAGCAATAGGTTTGACGATGTTTGGGGTGACAACCCCTTGTGTGCAGCAGGTCGTTCAACAACTTGAGGGCAGCTTCGACTGCCTGGTCTTCCATGCGACTGGCGTTGGCGGTCAGTCGATGGAGAAGCTCGTCGATTCAAACATGCTGACCGGCGTCATCGATGTCACCACGACGGAAATCTGTGACTACTTCATGGGAGGTGTGTTCGCTGCGACTGAAGACCGTTTTGGCGCCATCATACGGAGCGAGATGCCCTATGTCGGAGCCTGTGGTGCCCTTGACATGGTCAACTTTGGCGCTCGCGACACGGTCCCGGAGAAGTATCGCCATCGCAATCTCTACGAGCACAATCCGCAAGTGACGCTCATGCGGACAACAGTCGAAGAAAACGACAGAATGGGCCGCTGGATTGGCGAACGGCTGAACCAGATGAACGGTGATGTTCGCTTTTTCCTGCCGGAAGGCGGCGTTTCGATGATTGATGCACCTGGTCAGCCGTTTCATGATCCAGAAGCAGACGCTGCTCTGTTCCGCGCGCTTGAAGAGACGGTCAAACAGAACGCCCGGCGCCAGCTCGTACGGCTTCCACACAATGTCAACGATGCTGCGTTCAGCGATGCCTTGGTTGCAGCTTTCCGATCACTCCATGGCGGTCAGACAACGCGCCGCCGTCTAACGAGGTAACAGATGCCATTGATCGAACGAAGAGTTCTTCTTGAGAAGTTTCACGCCATGAAGGCGGCTGGTGAGCCGATTGTCGGTGGTGGTGCAGGAACTGGGCTTTCTGCCAAGTGCGAGGAAGCCGGCGGCATCGACTTGATCGTCATTTATAACTCGGGACGTTACCGAATGGCTGGTCGCGGTTCGCTCGCCGGTTTAATGGCCTACGGCAACGCCAATGAGATTGTCATGGAAATGGCGAACGAAGTTTTGCCTGTAGTGAACAGCACACCGGTCCTCGCCGGCGTCAATGGCACAGATCCATTTTGCAACTTTGACAAGTTTCTTGATGACCTGAAAGCCGTGGGTTTTTCTGGAATCCAGAACTTCCCAACTGTCGGTCTGATCGATGGAACATTCCGCGCGAACCTGGAAGAAACTGGAATGTCATTCGCGATGGAAATTGATGTCATCGCCAAGGCGCATGCCAAAGACATGCTGACAACACCTTATGTTTTCAGCACAGATGATGCCGAGGCTATGGCGAAGGCTGGTGCCGATATCGCGGTCTGTCATTTGGGGCTGACAACTGGCGGCTCAATCGGGGCAGAGACGTCTCTGAAGCTCGATGACTGTCCGGCATTGGTGGACACCTGGGCAGAAGCTGCGTTGAAAGTGAATAAAGATATCATTGTCCTGGTCCACGGCGGCCCCGTTAGCCAGCCGGAAGACGCTGAATATGTTCTCGCAAACACTGAAAATTGCCACGGGTTCTACGGTGCTTCCTCGATGGAAAGGCTACCTACCGAAGTGGCACTGACTGAGCAGACCCGAAAGTTCAAACAAATCCGCGGCAAGTCGTGACCGCGCAACAATGAGACTGCATCGGTGATCGCATCGATGAGTGACTTCAGGAGGTAACGTTATGTCCGGCGAACTCGTTGGCACCATCATTCTCTGGTTGATCGTAGCGGTGATTGCAATTGCGATCTTCGTCTATCTGGTGAACTGGCTCTATCGGCGCTCCTCCAAGGAAGTCTCGTTCGTTCGTACAGGCTTTATGGGCGAGAAGGTTGTGATCAATGGCGGTGCATTTGTTCTGCCATTTGTTCACGAGGTCACGCCGGTCAACATGAATGCGCTTCAGATGGAAGTTGTCCGGGACCGTGAGAACGCGCTGATTACCAAGGACCGGATGCGCGTTGACATGGTCGCGGAATTCTATGTGCGCGTCGCTCCGAACAGAGAAGCGGTCTCTGCCGCAGCCGCAACGCTTGGTCGCCGAACCATGGAGCAGGAACGGCTGCACGCCTTGTTATCGGGTAAGTTCATTGGCGCGCTGCGCTCCGTTGCTGCCAAGATGGACATGATGGAGATGCACGAACAGCGTGCAGAAGTCGTTCGTCAAGTCGAGGAGACGGCTTCAGAGGCATTGGCGCAGAATGGCTTGGAACTGGAGACGGTCGCCATTACCGAACTCGATCAAACCGATCTCGAGTTCTTCAACCCGTCTAACAGATTTGATGCCGAGGGTCTGACGCGCCTGATCGAAGAGATCGAATCGCGCCGCAAATTGCGCAATGACGTTGAACAAGATGCTCTGATTAAAATCCGTACCCGCAACCTCGAAGCGGAAAAGCAGACGCTTGATATCGAGCGCGACAGCGAAGTCGCACGCCTGGAACAGGAACGCGAGATTGAGGTGCGTAAGGCCGAGCAACGTGCAGAGGTCGTCCGGGAGCGATCGCAACGCGATACCGAGGCAGAACAGGCTGAAATCAAGGCTCGTGAAGAGATCGAGAAAATTCGGATTGCGCACGAAGAGACGCTGAACCAGCGACGCATTGCGTCGGAGTTAGTTATCCGGCAGCAAGAGATTCGACGGGTCAAGGATGTTGAGGCGGCGGAAATTGCAGCACGTGAAGAGACTGAACGAGCGCGTTTGCAGCAGGAGCTTGCGGTTGCCGAGTCCCGCATCTCAACAGAAGAAGAGACGCAACGTCGAGAAATTGAGCGACAACGAGCGATTGAAGCGGCCGAGATTGCAGCTCGCGAGCAGATTGAAGCAGCCCGGATTGCGCAGGAAGCCAAGGTGTCTGCCGAACGCATTCTGAAGGACGAAGAGACGCGCAATAAGGAAATTGCAAGCGCGCAGGCTGTTACCGTCGCCGAAATTGCGTCTCAGGATGAGATTGAGCGCGCTCGGCTGGCGAGTGAACTTCAGATTGAGCGCGAGCGCATAACAACAGCCCAGACACGCGAAGTTCTCGAAGTTGACCAACGCAAGGTCATTGAGATTGCCGAGCAGCAGCGCGCCATTGAGGTGGCGGAAAAGGCGGTCGAGCGAACAGACGCAGATCGTAAGGTTCGCGAAGCTGAAATCCAGAGCGATCAGGAAGTCGAGAAACTACGCGTGGCCCGGGATCGTGTGCTGGATGAGGCCCGTATTCAGCGTGAGCGTGCTCTGGAGCTGCTAGAGGTAGCGAGGCGTCAGGCACTGGATGAAGCCGGTATCTCGTCGAACGAAGAGATTGAGCGGGCTCGCATCGCATCTGAACGGGGCCTCGATGAAGCCCGGATTGTGAGTGACCGCGAGATCCGCCAACAGGAAATCGAGCGCGAGCGTACAGTGGAATTGGCCAACATCGACCGAGCCATCTCCGTCTACAATAAATCTAAAGAGCGGTTTGCGGCGCAGATTGAGGCTGAAGCCGAACATGCACGGGCGGCTCAGGCTGAAGAACAAGTCGCCACTGTTCGCGATTCCGAAGTCGCAAAACGGCGGCGCGCTGTAGAGGTTATGTTGGCGGAAAAGGAACGTGATGAGCGCAAGATCCTAGCCGAAGCAGATCGTATTCGCGCCGAGGTCGAGGCCGAGGCTCAGCGTCTCCTCAACGAGGCGGAGAACATCCTTACGGATGAGTCGCGCTTCGCAATCTACCGCCGGAAGCTGCTCGACAAAGTCGAAGGCATCGTGCGTGAGAGCGTCAAGCCGATGGAGAAGATCGAGGGGATCAACATCCTCCACGTCGATGGTTTGACAAGCGGCGGTGGCAGCGGTGACGGTCGCAATATGACGGACGAGGTGATCGACTCAGCCCTCCGCTATCGTGTGCAGGCACCAATGATTGATAGCCTCTTGCGCGATGTCGGTATCGAAGGTGGTAGTCTGGCCAAGAGTGGTGGCTTGATCCGCGAAGCGCGGGATCTTGATAGTATTGCGAAGTCTGCCGAAGCCGCCAAGAAGAAGTCAGACGATGGCGGAAAGGCGTAAGTGCGAGCATGGCAAAGGTTTACGTCTCGAGCATCATCAACGCGCCGGCTAGCGATGTGTGGGAGCGGGTTCGCGATTTCAATGCCCTCCCTAATTGGCATCCTCGCATCGCTGAGAGTCGCATAGAAAACGGCGAGCCATCCGACAAGATCGGCTGCGTCAGGAATTTCAAACTCGCAGATGGCGAGCAACTGCGCGAACAGTTGTTGGGGCTCTCCGACTACGACCTGTTTTGCACTTATGCGATTCTCGACGGACCGATGCCGCTGACCGACTACGTGGCGACACTGCGGCTCACGCCTGTCACCGACGGTGACCGAACTTTTATTGAGTGGTCAGCGGAGTTCAATTGCGCTTCCGAAAATGAGGCTGACCTGATTAGTGGTATTGGTCAGAACGTTTTCCAGGGTGGTTTCGACGCGCTCAAGGATCATTTCTCCAGGTAGTTGTCGATGATCAAGGTCACCAAGAGCACTGTCGTTGATGCACCGCTTAAGAGCGTGTGGCAGGTGCTGCGTGACTTTAACGGTCATGATCGCTGGCATCCTGCCGTACGGGAAAGCAGAATCGATGGAAGATCTGCGAGCGACAAAGTCGGTTGTGTGAGACGCTTCCGGCTCAGTGACGGTTCGGAACTTACTGAGCAACTTCTAGCGCTATCTGATCTAGAGCACAGCTTTACGTATTGCCTGCTCGAAACGCCGATCCCGTTGTTGAATTACGTCGCGCACGTCGAGCTACTGCCGGTAACCGATGGTGACCGGACCTACTGGCGATGGTCGTCTAGCTTTACCGTTCCCAAAGGACAGGAACATCGTCTGACAAAAATGGTTGCGGATAACATCTATGGTGCCGGCTTTACCGCCATCAAAGAACATCTTGCGGGGACACCACGATGATTGTGGCCATGCGAGTTGCCGACCGACTGCAGAAAGGACGTTATGGTTGTACCTGTTCGGACATGTGAAAACCTGCGCGAGGCCGCCCAGGTCCTGACCCGTGAAAAGGGGGCAAAGCTGCTTGCCGGTGGAACGTTGCTGATGCGCGCCTTGAACGAGGGTGATCAGTCTATCCAGGCTCTAGTTACGACCAACGATCGCAGTCTGACGGACATACGGCCAAGCGGTTCGCGCATTCAGCTTGGTGCCGGCGTGACGATGGCGGATATCCTGCGCAATCGTGATCTTGAATTTTTGCATCCGGTAGCTCGCGCGGTCGGGGGGCCGGCAGTTCGTAATATGGCAACGGTCGGAGGAAACTTATTTGCTGCTGCACCCTATGGTGACTTTGCAGTCGCACTGCTCGCACTAGATGCGACAGTGTCTGTACAAAGCGGATATAGCCCACGCGAGATGCCCCTTGAGCAGTTCTTGAAAAGCACTGAACGTGCAAATGGTGCCCTCGTCGCCTCTGTTCAGTTGCGACGTCCGACAACACCAGATGCATTCCATTTCAAGAAGGTTTCGCGCGTTAGGCCGAAAGGCATATCTGTGCTGGCGATTGCGGCGCATTTGCCAATGAGTGGTGGCCGTCTTTCGAATGTTCGCGTTGCCTATGGTGCGATGACTCCGACCGCTGTGCGAGCAAAGTCGGTCGAGCGCACTTTGGAGGGTCGCAGTCTGGACCAGCAAGCCATTGATGCTGCGCTGGCGGTAGCCAACGAGAACTGTAATCCAGCGACCGATGCGATCGCAACCGATTGGTACAGGCTTGAAGTACTACCGGTCCACCTGCGGCGTTTGCTGGAAAGCGCGAGGGGGGCAAACGTTTAGCAATGACAAAGAAACCAATCGAGTTTCGACTGAACGGTGCGGACAAGGCTGTCATGCTGGACGGCGGTGTCACGTTATTGGAAGTCCTGCGGACGCATCTTGGAGACACGACGCCGAAGTATGGCTGCGGTCAGGGAACATGTGGTGCCTGCACCGTCCTCATCGATGGTGAGCCGATGCTGTCGTGTTTAACCCTCGCTGAGCATGGGCAAGGTCGGCATATTGAAACACTTGCTGGTCTTCATGATGGAGAGACCTTGCATCCTCTGCAGAACGCATTCATGGAGCATTTTGCGGCACAGTGCGGGTTCTGTACACCTGGCATGCTGATGGCAGCTAAAGCACTGCTTGACAAGAATCCCTCGCCGACGCGCGAAGAGGTCATTGATGCAATATCCGGCAATATCTGCCGCTGTACGGGTTACGAGCCAATCGTCAATGCCATTTTGAGTGTCGCCTCACGGCGCGGTGCGCCGTTGGCTGGAGGTGCGCAATGATGGAATTTCGCAAAGATATTTTTGCCGACGAGCGTGATGACAATCTGAACGAGATCGGCAAGCCGACACAGCGCCAAGATATGATCGGTCATGTTACTGGTCGTACGAAGTACTTCGATGATCATCTGATTGCGAACGCTCTGCATTTGAAGGCAGTGCGAAGCCCACATCACTGCGCGCGTATCAGAAACATCGACACCAGCGCCGCTGAGCGTATGCCCGGGGTTCAGACTATACTGCGTGGCGCGGATGTGCCGGTGAACCTCAATACGCTGTTGAGCTTGTTGCAGTTTGGTCGAGATGACGAGCCAACCCTCGCCGTTGATATGGTACGTTACGTCGGTGAGCCGGTCGTCGCCATTATAGCAGATACTGAGGCAGAGGCTTTGGCGGCAGTAGACAAGGTTCGCGTTGAATACGAGCCACTAACGCCCGTATTTGATGTCGAAGAAGCATTGCGTCCGGGTGCGCCTGAAGTTAATCCAGCATATCCAAACAATGCGTTCATTTATCACGAGAAGTACGATCACCAGAAGCTGCGCTTTGGCGACGTGGAGCAGGGGTTCGCCCAGGCCGATCATGTTCTCGAAGAGCGCTATCAGATGTCTCCCATCGAACATGCGCCAACCGAAACCAACGGTTGCATCGCAGCGCCCGAGAACGACGGCCGGTATGTCTGCTATACCTGCACCCAGGCTCTATTCTTTTCGCTCGATACGACGTCGAAGATCCTCGATGTGCCGTCCAACAAGCTGCACTTCATCGGGGGCACCGTTGGCGGTGGTTTTGGCGGCAAGGTCGATACGCTAACAGAGCCGCTGGCTGTTCTCGGAGCGATGAAGACAGGCAGGCCAGTGCGCTATGTTTTCAATCGTCAGGAGGAGATGCAGGTTGGGTCTCCCCGCGGTGCGGAACGCATCTACATGAAAGACGGAGTTATGAATGACGGGCGGATCATTGCGCGTCACATGCGGGTCTATATTGATGCCGGCGCATACACACGGTTGAGCAGCTATGCCGGCCACAAATGTACGGCGCATCTGCCGGGCCCTTACACAATTCCAAACGTGAATACCGATGTCTATTGCGTCTTCACCAACCGCACTCCGTCAACCGCCATGCGCGGCTTTGGCGTAACGGGTGTAGATTTTGCCATAGAAGTTCAAATGGACAAGCTGGCAAAGCGCATTGGAATGGACCCGATTGAGTTCCGCATTCTCAATGCTTACCGAGACGGTGATATGAAGGCACACCGCCGCGAAGCGAAGAACTGCGCGTTAATCGAATGCTGTCAGGTCGCGGCTGAGAAAGCCAATTGGCCAATCCGCGATGAGTACAAGCGCATGTCGTCACGCACTGATGGTGGTGGCTCGCGTGCGCAGATTCCAGTGACATCGGCTCAGTCAATCACAACGTCGTCTCCGCCACCGGCCACAGCCTCTGCACGGTCAGAGCCTCAGCCGGCTGTGGCAGCCAATGCCAACACCAATCAAGGATTTGGTTCCGCGCCTTTCTCATCGATATTTGGAACTCGGAGGCGCTGATATGACCAAGCATCGTGGAAAAGGCGTCGCCGCAATCAACTACCCGATTGGTATGAACTTGGGCGGAGATCCAAGCCAGGCCTTGGTTCACTCGAACCCAACGGGCAAGTTTACAGTGGCGCTGTCATCAATTGATCTTGGACAGGGTATGAAGTCGGTGACGCGCCAGATTTGTGCGGAGACACTCGGTGTGCCGGTTAGTGACGTTTACGTCGATACGGCGGATTCCGACACCGGACCTCACTGCATGGGAAGTTTCGCATCACGCGGCACTCACCGCGTCGGCAATGCCGTTATCGCGGCTGCCAAGGAAGCGCGCGGTGTGATGATGGAAGCTGCCGCCGAAGAGCTTGAAGTAGACGCTAGTGATCTCGTGACAGATGGACAGGGCAACATCCATGTGCGCGGTGCGCCATCACGATCCATTTCGACGCGCGATGTCGCGATTGCTGCTCAGTTCAAACAGGGACGAACGATTTCAGGACGTGGGATCTTTCTTGTGCCGCTTTCCGATGTTGATCCGGAGACGGGAGAAATGAGTCCAGTCACCTGCTATGCGCATGCTTGTTTGGTCGCTGAAGTCGAAGTCGATGACGAGACGGGCGAGGTCGAGATGATCTCTATGAATAGTGCCTATGAATTGGGCCGTGCCTTGAATCCGAAACTTGTCGAGCAGCAGTTAGTGGGTGGGGCCTGGATGGGCGTCAGTCACGCGCTCTACGAGACCCCAGAACCGTATTACCCGGACCGCAGCCACGGGCCGACTGACTTCAATGAATATCTGATGCCAGGAGCGGGCGACATCTGCGAGCACAACATCGCCGTACTCGAACGCCCGGCACCTGATGGACCCTATGGTGGCAAGGGGCCGGGTGAGATGTGCGCCAATCCAGTTCTGCCGGCCGTAGCCAATGCGGTATTTGATGCCGTCGGCGTGCGGGTCGATGAACTGCCCATCACACCGGAGAAGGTTTTACGCGGCCTCAAGGCGAAGAATGGAGTCCTCTAACTTTGGCATCGTCACCGACAGATAACTCTGACCGCGCCCGCGTGCCGACGCGTTGGGCGCGCGCAGCGCGTGCTGTCGAGGCAGATACTGAACGGCAGCAGTCAGCGCAAGCTGAGCGGACTGATGTTCCAACGATGCCTGCTTCTACACCATCACCGCAGAGTAAGCCGCAAACATCTCTCCAGGCAACGAAGCCGATGCCAGCAACACCGGAGGATACTGAGGCCAAGCTTCGTCGTGATGCGAGCTACATTGCCGATAATGATTTCGCGACAGTGATCTTCCTGGCGCTCAAACTCGGCAAGCCATTGCTACTTGAAGGGGCTCCGGGTGTAGGCAAGACAGAAGCAGCCAAAGCGTTGGCCAGTATGCTCGGCCGCGACCTTGTTCGTCTGCAGTGTTACGAGGGTATCGACTCCGCGGCTGCTCTCTACGAATGGAACTATCCGCAGCAACTACTGGCAATGCGCCGCAGCGATGGCGAGAACATTGACCTTTATGGTGATGCGTACTTGATTGAAAGGCCGCTTCTTCAGGCCCTTCGCAATGCGCCGCGAACGGTTCTATTGATTGACGAGATTGACCGCTCCGACCATGAGTTCGAAGCGTTTCTGTTGGAGTTTTTATCGGACTTTCAGATTTCTATTCCCGAAACCGGCGTGCAGCGAGCCGCAGAACGGCCGGTCGTTGTTCTGACATCGAACCGCACGCGAGAATTGCACGAGGCTTTGCGGCAGCGCTGCGTCTACCATTGGATCAACTATCCAGCGCCACAGCGCGAAGCCGAGATTATCATGATGCGGGCAGGCCATGTCGCAGATCGCGCAGCCCGTGCTGTTGTGAGTGCGGTCGGCGAGTTGCGCGACTTGCCGCTCGCAAAGCCGCCCGGCATCGCGGAGGCGATCGACTGGTCAGAAGGCGCGTCATTGCTGGCCGAACAAGGCGCACCGTGGCCAGAAGCCTTGCGGCGGTCATTAGGGCTAGCCCTCAAGGACGAAGAGGATCTCACATTCGCTGAGGATCAGATTGAGCCATTGTTGCAACGAGCGGTGCGTTGATGTTGGCTAGGCGACTTCCAAACGGCGCAGCTCAGCTGAGCGGATTTGCAGCAGTGCTTCGGCGTAATGACTTCGCGGTTGCGCCTGAGCAGAACATCACGTTTCTGGAAGCCACCACGCTGTTGGGTCCTTCGAAGATCAATGATGTGCGCTTAGCAGCACGTGCTGCATTCGGTCCACCTCCTGAACGCTTCGATGAATTCGAAGCTCTGTTTCGCGCGTATTTCTACGGCGAAATTGCAGTTTCTCCTGCAACCGCTTTGGATGAAGAAACGCCTCGTGCCTTTGATGGCAACGATCAGCCCTTCGAAGCACCAGACCTTGGCGAGTTAAACCCGTCGGGTCAGGAGACCAGCGCATCCGAAGTGCTGTCTCAACGGACCTTCGACGTTGATGATAACACGCTGGCGTTGCGGCGGTTCCGGCGACAAGCAGCTGAACGGTTGCCCAGGCGACTAGGGCACCGCCGTCGCAGTCAGCGTAGAGGCGAGCAGTTGGATGTGCGGCGCATCTTGAAGACAGCGATCCGCAACGACGGTGATGTCAGTCAGATGCGGTGGCGACGACGAACAACACGGCAGCGCAACGTGCTGATCCTGATCGACGTATCAGGTTCTATGAAAGAGCAAACCGATGGCTATATGCGGTTTGCACACTCCGTTACGCATGCTGCTGATCGCGTTGAATGCTTCACGTTTGGAACGAGGCTGACGCGCGTGACGCGGTCGCTGCGTCTCAAGAACCAAGAGCTCGCACTAGCACGCGCTGCGGAGACCGTTGCTGACTGGGATGGCGGTACGCGCATAGGTGAGTCTTTGCAGGCATTTCTGGCTGTGCCTCGGTTTGCCGGCTACGCGCGCGGTGCGCTCGTGATCATCCTCTCAGACGGGCTTGAGCGCGGCGATCCTTCAGCGCTTGTGGATGCAGTTGGCAAGTTATCTC
This sequence comes from Hyphomicrobiaceae bacterium, assembly GCA_965247245.1. Lineage (GTDB taxonomy): Bacteria > Pseudomonadota > Alphaproteobacteria > Rhizobiales > Hyphomicrobiaceae > Tectiglobus. The sequence goes on from CBDFGV010000003.1 coordinate 3,056,336, forward strand.
GTCGAGCCTGGCGAATACTTTGGCTGTCGCCTCTGGCCAGTGAAACGGACTATGCCCCTGAGACGACAGCGTTGGCAAAAATTCTGCCGTTGGTCGACGTATTCGATGCTGCGGCTGTACCAGCTCAGCTCTATCAGAATGTCCTGTCACATGCCTCTGCGAGCCTATTTGAACGGAGGGCGGCGCGGTGATCCAGTCGACAATTGATGCGCACCATCACATTTGGCGGCAGGCCGATTTGCCTTGGCTAATGGGACCGATGCAGCCCCGCATTTTTGGTCCCTATGACGCTATTCGTCGTGACTATTCGATGGATGAGTATCTTGAGGATCTCCAGGGCTGCGGCGTCGAAAAGTCAGTTTATGTGCAGGCGAACTGGTCACCACAGGACTTCGAAGCGGAAGTTGCATGGGTACAACAAACCGCCAATGAATGTGGCTGGCCACACGCGATCGTGGGTTATGCCGACTTCCTTTCCGAAGATGTTCGCCCACAACTCGACCGTCTTGCCGAGTACCCGCTCATGCGTGGTGTACGCATGCAATTGCATTGGCACGAGAACGAGATGTATCGATTTGCTGCACGTCCCGATTTGCCGGTGGACCCGTTGTTACAGCGTAACGTGGCATACCTAGCGGACTATGACTGGGTCTTTGATCTCCAGGTCTTCGCCAATCAGATGACCGACGCAGCCAACCTCGCTGCGGCCTGTCCAAAGGTCACGTTTGTTCTTCAGCACGCGGGTATGCTGGAAGACAACAGTGAGAGCGGTCGGGCTGCATGGGTGGCTGGCATGGAACGTCTCGCTGCACAACCGAATGTGGTCAGCAAGCTCTCTGGCTTCGGGACGTTCATTCATCGCAATGACACCGGTCACATCGACGACATTGTCGACCAGACCATCACGATGTTTGGAGCCGAGCGTTGCTTGTTCGGGTCAAATTTCCCGATCGAGAAGCTTTGGACCAGCTATGCCGAACTGATTGCGGCGCATCGCACTGCCGTCGCACGTCACGGCAATGAAGCAAAGTCTGCCGTTTTCCGCGATACAGCCGTTCGAACCTACCGCCTTGGAGAGACCTGATGGCACATGATGTGCTCAGCAGCGAATTTCGCGACGTTATAGATCCAAATGCACCTGTTCAATCGGTCGTTGGAGGTTGCGAGTTTACGGAAGGACCGATCTGGCACCCGCACGATCAATATCTCCTTTTCTCCGACATGCCAGGTGACGTGCGCCGGCGGTGGTCCGAGGCAGATGGTGTTCGCGAAGTCATGAGGCCTGCGAACAAATGCAATGGCATGACGTACGATGCGGCGCTCAATCTGATTGTCTGTGAGCACGCCACATCATCTCTGATCCGTGAAACGACCGACGGACGTCGAGATGTGCTTGCTTCTCACTTCGAAGGTAAAGAGCTCAATAGTCCGAATGATGTTGTTGTGCGTTCGGACGGGTCGATCTATTTCACTGATCCATGGTATGGTCGGATGCCGGTTTTTGGTGTCGAGCGTCCACGGGCATTGGGCTGGCAAGGCGTCTTCCGCATTCCGCCGAGCGGCGGTCAGCCACAACTCGTTGTTGATCGCTCTCTATTCGATATGCCGAACGGTCTCTGCTTTTCACCCGACGAGAAGCTGCTTTACATCAATGACACAACACAAGCGCTCATCCGCGTGTTCGAAGTGAATGGCGATGGCTCGCTGGGACGTGGCCGCATTTTTGCTACGGGCATAAAATCTGAACGTGAAGCCGGTGTTCCAGACGGCATGAAGTGCGATGAGCTTGGCAATGTCTGGGTCACCGCGCCTGGTGGCGTGCGCGTGTATTCGCCCGGTGGTCGCAATATCGGTACCGTACGCGTTCCCGAGATGGTGGCGAACCTGCACTGGGGCGGCGCTGATTGGCGAACGCTCTATATGACATCTACGACGTCAGTTTATGCCGTAAAAACAAAGGTTGGACCAAGACGGGAGCCGTTTATGTCTGCCGCCCGAACTCACAGCACCTCGCCCGCTGCTACTGGCGCTTCGCAATCAACTGCTGCGCCGAGCGCAAGTGGCGATCAACTTGTTCTTGATCCGCACCGCTGTGCGTTGATCATGCAGGACTTGCAGAATGACGTCATTATGGATGGCGGCGCCTTTGCGGATTCCGGGGCACCACAACATGCGAAACAGCAGAATGTTGTGGCTAACGTTCAGCGCCTTGCTGAGGCCTGTCGGCGGTCAGGCGTGATTGTCATCCACATCTGGTTTCTGGTTGATCAAGGTGCGCCTGGACTGACTCGCAACGCACCATTGTTTGACGGTCTGGCAGAAGCCAACGCGCTTGTTCGGGGAACTTGGGGCAGTGCTCCGGCGCCCGGCCTGGAGCGGCAATCCGGAGATTTTGTTGTAGAAAAGATGCGGATGAGCGGGTGGGAAGGCACGCAGTTGGAAACCATCCTTAAGGCACACGGCCGCAACGTAATTATCAATACAGGGGCGTGGACCAACATGTCCGTTGAGCACACGGCCCGGACTGCCGCGGACAAGGGCTATATTGTTGTTCAACCTGAAGATTGTTGCTCAACAATGAATGCGGACTGGCATAATGCATCAGTGAACTATGCCGTTCAAAACGTGGCGCATGTAACGGATTGCAATTCAATCATTGCTGCACTGCAAAGATAATTTGAATACCTTGTTTTCGCGCCAGTGCGCTAATTCATGAGTAACAGCAATAGATCGCTGTTATTGAGCAAAAAGATCAGTGTTTGTCCGCTGGTTCCAATTGCTGCACTGCAAAACAGACCATTCAAAAAGGATACCGTAGGTTACGCTACTGTCTCGCACCGCCTCGTCGTTTTCTTGGAAGTCTCATATTCTAGCTGTGCGCAATCGGATGCTCAATTCGCCGATGAGACGCACACAAGATATCCAAAGTGCAAGCAAGGCTGCAATCGGTTCAGCTTGTACCACGGGAGGAGACAACAACATGAAGAACTTTCTACGTATTGCTGTCGGAGTTGTTGGCACGGCCGTGCTTGCAACATCCAGTTTGGCAGCAGACAAGCTGAAAGTAGGTGTGCTTGCCACACTCGAGGGAACCTACACCGTTCTTGGCGAAGACGGTGTGCGTGGTTTCAACGTTGCATTGAAAAAATTTGGCGGTAAAGCCGGTGGTCGTGACATCGAAGTCATTATCGGCGCCACAGATGCCAGCCCTGACTCTGCGGTTCGCGCGGTTCGTAAGCTGGTTGAGCAGGACAAGGTTGATATTGTCATCGGGCCGCTTTCGGGTTCCGAAGGTATTGCCGTCAAGAACTACGCCAAAACACAACCTCAGGTCACTATCCTGAATGGTATTTCGGGAGCCCAGGAAACAACCTACGTTGACCCGGCACCGAACTTCTTCCGCTTCAACATGGACGGCGCGCAGTGGCAGGCCGGTCTCGGCGAGTACGTCTTCAAGGAAAAGGGCTACAAATCCGTCGTCACAATCGGTGAAGACTATTCCTTCATCTACACGCAGGTATTTGGTTTTGCGCTCGGCTACTGCGGTGCCGGCGGAAAGATCGCAAAGCGTCTCTGGGTGCCGCTTGGCACGAAGGACTTTGCATCGATCATCGCCTCTTTGCCGGATGACGTTGATGCCATCTATCTGGGCCTAGGCGGCGGCGATGCTGTCAATTTCCTCAACCAGTATCAGCAGGCCGGCGGTGATGCGAAGCTCATCGGTGGTTCGATCATGGTCGACCAGACGGTCCTGTCATCAAAGGGCCGAGCCAAGAACGCACTCAAGGGAACACCAGCTGCTGGCCCACAGGCCGACACTTGGGACAACCCGAAATGGAAAGCTTACGTGAAGGCTTACCAGGATGCATTCCCACCTGAAAAGCGCTTCCCCGGCCCCTCGCTGTTGGCGACAGGTTACTACAATGCAGCAACTGCAGCATTCAGTGTCTTGAATGACATCAAGGGTGACCTCAGTGACGGCCATAAGGCTTTCCGCGCAGGTCTTACGAAACTAGTGCTTGATGCGCCGAACGGTGAAATCAAACTCGATCAGAACCGCCAGGCTATCGGTACAAACTTCGTAACCGAAGTTGTCGAGGTGGACGGCAATCTCGTCAACAAGTTGGTCAAGATCATTCCAAACGTTAACCAGACCCTCGGTATCGACGCTGCAAAGTTTGCAAAGATCGGGTTGCCAAGCCGTACAAACCCTGAGTGTAAGAAATACTAAGGTTTAGGCACTGGAATCTGCTCACTTAGACTGCAGAAAACCGAACTTGAGAAAAACTGGGTTTGCAATGCAATTCGTGCGTTGCAAACCCTTACACGTGATATCCGACTGAATTTGAATTGCGCGGCCTCCAAAATTGCTATGCAATGCTCTATGAATGAGAAAAACTCAAAACGACTTCGGAGGAGCGCACCAAAATGAGCACTGCTATCAGTGTGTATCATGGTGAGTTTGGGCGAGCCGCACTCTATCATCTGGATCGTCCGCTAACGCTGCATGCCCATCGTGAAGGGCATTTGGTATTCTATCTCGATGCTGCACCAGCCGAGCTCAACGTGGCCGGCATTCCCTACAGCTGTAATCCACTCAATGCCGTTGCGGTCAATCCGTGGGAGCTCCACAACTTTGGCTCTCGCGACAGTAAGAGTGGAACGATCTGCCTAGTCCTTTACATTCGACCCGATTGGTTCACGAAGCATGGTTTAGTCCAAAACCAAGCACTGCGCTTTGCCAAGCCAGAAATCCAGATGGACGAGCAGATCGAATGTCTTGTGAGACTGATTGCGGATCGTCTCAGGCGAGCGGCTGAAGATGAAGAGTTTGACCAGTGCTTGTTTGCTCTTACAGATGCCTGCTACCGCGCATCGCACGAACAAGCCGGGCAGGGCTGTCTGCAACCCTGTGAAACGTCGCGTTTCAATGACTTTCGCATCAGAAAGTCCATTCGTATTATGCAGAGCAATATGAACTTTAGCATGGATATGGATCAGATAGCGCGCGAGTCCGGTCTGTCCCGGCCTCACTTCTTCAAACTCTTTAGACGCCAAACTGGTCTGACGCCGCATCTCTACATGAACACCTTGCGCGTTGAGACGGCCATCGACCTTGTAACAGATACCAGCAAGTCGGTGACTGATATCGGGCTTGATCTTGGGTTTTCCTCGCAGAGTAGTTTTACGAGGTTCTTCAGCCTCAACGTTGGAATGCCGCCGAGCGACTATCGTCGTGTGGCGCAGGTTGCTGCGTGCTAGTCAGAGCGCCTCTTGTCGTTCTCACTCAGCATGCCTCAAAACGGGCGGGTCATCAGGCTGGCAGATCAGTAGGTGAACAGACGGAGCTGAGAAGAAGACGATGAGCCAGACAACGACCGTTACAATTCCCTATGAATCCCTCGACCCACTGACCATTGGTTCCTGCGATGATCCGAGTATGGTCTATCGTGATGAGATTTCAGTTGAGGTGCCACGTCGCAATCTCTGGGCATGGATCAAGCCAAACGAACCTTCGCCTATTCGCGATGTGTCGGCCGCTGCCGCGAGGGCATTGGAGCAACCGCACTCAGGTCCTGCTTTTTCCCGCCTGATTGGCCCGGACAAATCACTTTGCATTATCATCGATAACCAATTCCGCCCGACGCCTGCTTCCAAACTTCTGCCGCCGATTTTCGATGCCATTGAGAAGCACGGTGTCAAAGATGCGCGTGTTATTTGCGCAAACGGCAAGGTCTTTCCGATGTCGGAAAAAGACACCGAGCTCAAGATCGGCAGAGAGAACCTCGACCGCATGCAACGGCTCGGCATACCGTTCATGCAGAACGAACCACGTAATCCCAATCTCTATACATTCATGGGCGTGTCATCGCGTGGCACACCGGTGTGGTTGCACAATGAAGTCGTCAAGAGCGATGTCAAAATCTCTCTTGGTCAGGCGCAATCTAATCACTGGGGATACGGCGGCGGTGGTAAGTTGATCTTACCGGGTGTGGTCTCGGACGAAACGATCGAGTCCAATCATTGCGCCTTTGTCATGTCGCCCGATACACATTATGGTTCGATGGCCGGTCCTATGCGTTCCGATATCGACGATGTCGCAACCATGTGTGAGCTGACCTGCACTTTGAACTCCGTGCTCGATACCAAGGGGTCGGTTTGCTACTTGAACTTTGGTGCACATCCCAACGCGCACCGGGAAGCCGTGCGCATCTTCAATGACATTTACGCGTATCGACGACCGTCTGGTGGTCCAGCTGACATCGCGATCTGTGGTGTGTTTGCGCCGACCGATCACCTTTTCTTCCACACGGGCTGGGGCTGCATGTCGGCCGATCTCGTTCTGAAGGATGGCGGCGACATGATCTACTGTTCACCGAGCCCTGGTGTGCAGACCCATCTTGGAACGTTCCCGGGTTTCGCATTGTTTGATTTGATGAAGCCATATATGCCGCCGAGTGCGGATAACCTGCAACGCCTGCACCGCGACATCCATCACCGTCAGGTCGAAATGTGGGCAGGCTGTATCTGGGTTCCAATCTACGAAGTGATGTCGCGCAAGCGTCTAACCGTTGTCACGCTGGAAGAGAATCTCGAAATGGGTAGCGATATCGGTATCACATCGACGACGTCACTTCAGGGCGCGTTTGATGAGGCCCTCGCGCGTCATGGACCTGATGCCAAAGTCGTGGTGCTACCGTTTGCACGTTATCAAATGCCGAAAGATGCCATCCGGATGCCAACCGGGCAGCGGTCGAGTTATTCATCGTCGATGGCGGCAGAGTAGAGATGCGATGAACTCTCCCGATGGCATCCGAGGATCGACACTGATTGTCGAGTTGATGCGGATGTATCCGGAAGGTGAAGCAGTGTCATTGATGGCAAGGCTCGGCTGGGCATGTGCCCATTGTAGTGCGAGGGATCACGAGCCTTTATCGTTGGCAGCTAAACGACACGGTAATCCTATCAAGCCCACCATCGCGTGTTTCCGCAGCCTTGATGGTACCGGACCGACTGACGATCAAGTGGCGGAGGCTCTTCCGAGATCACGGCAATCGCCCGACCCACTGCGCGCATGGCTGCGGTCTGCAAAGTGACATCGTCCTTACGTCTCAGACAATTGGCGCCACACTCGGCAAAGTTTGTCAGATGCTTGCAATTGGTTAATTGCCGAGTCTTCTGAGATTTGTCTTCAGGTTGGTCAAAGCCGAACTGCAGTTTTTGGCTCATGCGCAGACGTTCTGGTCCAATTCGGGTCAGCTGCTGAGGTCGCCGGTGAGAGCAAACCGCTCCCGCGCCTCACTCAACGGCAGACATCTTTGCACGACAGCTCCGTAGTCCTTGCACCGGGGAGCTCGATGTCGGCGTACTCTGCAAAGCAGTTTGATTGAACAAACTACTACTCTCCGCAAATTCAACTGCTCAAAATCGGGTCTCAAACCAATAGATGCGGCATCGCTGGACGTTCAGTATCTAAGTGCAATGCTTACGGCCACTTACACATCGCAAGAGTTCGTCAAACTCTTGGCAAGCTATTGCGACGCGCCGTGGAGGTCAGGAATGAGACCAGCAACACTGCCTAAGTTTGGCAAGCTCATCAGACTGCCCCAAAGAGAATTGATCTGTTCGGGCGGAAGGAAGGCTTCGCAGCAATAGCGGAACTTTGCGGCACGCTCCTGCTCGCTGAATGGATCAAAAATCGTGCCTTTGGCCTGCTCTCTTTGCTGATCCAGGATCTCACCATTGCGCAGTGTGATCTCTACGCGGTGAGCAATTGGAGCGTCCGAGCTGATCTTGTGCTCCTCCAGCTCTAAAACGTTGGCGCGGGTCAAAGGGAGATACTGTCGGATAGCAGGATCGTGGACCGTAGCTTCCTCGAACTCTGTCAGCCACACGCGACCTGTCTTCAACAAGGCTGCAACGCAGTAGGGCAACGAAAACTTGGCTTGATAGCCGTCTAGTGGATTGTCGTAGCGCAAGTTGTCCCGGTTGGTTCGGCCAATCCAGGCTTCGATTTTCTCGATATCTTCAATCGCGAAGTTATGCTTTGTCCTGAGGTCCTCGATACAGTCCAAAGACTTGTGTGCAGAACCACAACACGCATGGCGCTTGGGTGCCAGACCATATGCTTCGATCGACAGAGGGTCGCCCAGTGTTTCTGCAACACCTTCGTAACCGGCAGGGCTGGGACCACCATAGAGCCCCAGGAAGCCATGCTTGCTCTCAAGTGCAGCCGGATCGCCTTCGATGCCTGCTCGTGCGAGTTCCGCCGCTGCAATTGCATTACGTGACGCGAGCCCGCACTGCAGCGTCTTGGTCGTCGTTCCAAACTGCGCCTTGTTGCCCGCAGCCATGCTGGTCGCGATACTCATTGCGTTGACGATACCGGCGCGATTTAATCCCAAGATGCGTGCACAGGCCCCGGCCGTTCCGATGCAGGCAATCGTGCCCGTGCCGTGCCAGCCCGCGAGATAGTGGGAACGATTGACACCGCGCGCGATGGCAGCCTGCAACTCCAGGCCAATAATATAGCCGTCAATTACGGCTGAACCATTAGCCTCGTACTCCTGCGCCAGAGCCAGAAGAGCCGGAACGGACACAGCCGACGCGTGCGTCAGTGCCGGATAATAGTTGTCGTCGAGTTCCAGAAGATGGGCTGCGGAAGCATTGATGCAGGCCGCGATTGATGGTTCTGACGTCTGGTCGTTCCCCACGTTCTTCGCCCGGCCCTCCGAAGCGCGATAAAGACCGGCTACAATCTCCTGCACGACTGTCTCTCGTCCACCGGCAATCATGCTCCCGACAGTGTCGGCAATGGCATGGCAGGCGCGCTCGATTGCAATATCGGACCAGGTGTTTGATTGCGCGCTTGTCCAGTCAGCGAACGATTCAAGTACGGTCATCATAGCCTCCGGCTTAGCAGCAGCGCCAACCTACGCGTCGCGTGCGCACCACCTTATTGCAAACAGTCGTCAGATTATGACGCATCAGCGCTTGCTATCATCTGGGCCCGCAACACGTTGCCCCTTCTCACCTAAATCCCAAAACATGCCCGTCATGATCGTGAGCCCTTCAAGTGCAACCGCCTCTAGCAGATGTTCGTTTGGTGCATGCTGGCGACAGCCGGCATAGGAGTGCGGCAGCCAGATTGTTGCCAGGCCAAGGTCGTCTGCAAAAATGTGGTTGGGAATGGTTCCACCGAGATTGGGGACAATGTGCGGCCGCGCACCGGTCGTCTCCTCAATCGAGGCAACGGCCCATCTGGCCCAGTCATTACTCGCGTCCAAGCGTGTCGCATTTGTATAGGTCGGGCGGTCAAGCTCGACCTTGACCATGTCGTAGCCTTCTGCCGCCAAGTGTCGCCGCAGTGCTGGGAGAATGTCCTCGCTGTCCGTTCCTTTGATAAAACGCAGCTGGCAGCATGCACGTGCCTTCGGTTGAATGGCGTTGACCGGTCGTGCCGGATCGCCGAGCTCCAATGCTAGGACGGCGAAGCTGTTCCAGCCAAGCAACCGTTCGCCAGGCGATAGCGCTGCCTCACCCCAGTTCGCGTCGATGACCTCTGGGTCGAGAACTTCTGGCCCGGTACAAGCCTGAATGAGTTCTCGGATGCTCGCGGATGGTGGCGTCGGCCGCCACTCGGGTACCTTGATCTGGCCACGTCGGTCCGTGATTGTTGCGAGGGCATGCACCAAGATCTGCGCAGGATCGACAAGAAGCCCACCCCAGTTGCCCGAATGGCGCGCTCCATTACGTACCTCAACGGTCAGATTGAACCGAATACTGCCCCGTGATCCGAGAACAACCGCAGCTTGATCCTGAATCAGGCGCGGCCCGTCGGATGCAATGAGGACATCACCTTTAAGACGGTCCATGTGAGACTTGCAGAAGTCCTGCAGACCCGGCGAGCCGATTTCCTCGCTCATCTCAATCAAAACTCGACAATTGAAGCCGAGGCGACCGCGCTGCGCAATCACTGTCCTGAGCGCCTCAATCGCAATCAGGTGCTGCCCTTTGTTGTCGGCCGTTCCACGTCCATAGACCCGGCCATCTTTAACGGTCACCTGCCAAGGAGATAGGCCGTCGTTCCAATCGGGTTCTTGACCAACGACGACATCTCCGTGTCCGTAGATAAGCACGGTTGGCAGCCGTTCATCTTCGATCCGCTCCCCAATTAAGAAAGGACCGGCAGTAGCTACCGGGTTATCAAAAATCTCACTCTGAAAGCCCATTGTGTGAAGCTTCTGCGCAATGTGAGAGTTGAGATAGTCATAGAGTGCATCACGTGCTTCCGGTCGTTGACTTTCGGTCCTGACTGCAACGAGACCGGCGAGATCTTGAACAAAGCCACCGCTTTCAAAATATGCTTTTACTTGTCCAATCGCCGATTGGCGCGAACCATTATCATTCATAGACACTTCTACCCCTCAGCACGTGCCTCCTCCGATTCATTCAGATGGCAGGCCGATGCATGGCGCTCAGCAAGTTTGGTCAAGGTCGGTGAAACCGCCTGGCACTTGTCCCTAGCAAACTCACAGCGTGGATGGAAGGCGCAGCCAGATGGTGGGTAGATTGGGTTCGGGTATGCTGTCCCGAGATGAACTTCCGGTACAGCTTCGTCCGGATCAGGTGTCAAGACGGAGCCGAGAAGCGCGCGCGTGTAGGGGTGCTTTGGAGCGGAGAACAGCGTTTTGGTATCGGCAATCTCGACGGCTCTGCCGAGGTACATGACGACAACACGCGTGGCTATGTGTTCCACCACGGACATATCATGCGTAATCAACAAGTAGGTCAGCCGCAATTCTCTACGCAGTTCCAACAGCAGGTTCAGGATCTGCGCCTGCACCGAAACGTCCAACGCTGATGTCGGCTCATCACAGACGACGATTTCCGGTTTCAAAGTTAGAGCGCGTGCGATCGCGACACGCTGGCGCTGACCGCCGGACAACTGGTTCGGGTAATTGTAGTAGAGGCGTTTGGGCAGACCAACGCGTTCCATTAAATCTTCAACAATTGCCCTTTGCTCGGATGCTGAACCCATTTTGTGCAGGACCATGGGTCGACGAATGATTTCACCAATCGTCCAGCGCGGATTGAGCGATGAGTATGGGTCTTGAAAAATCGGCTGGATACGGCGTGATCTCTCAATAGGAGACAAAGCTGCTATGTCCTTGCCATCAAGCGTAACTTGCCCTGCGGTTGGATGTTGAAGCCCGAGCAACATCTTTGCCAGAGTGCTCTTTCCGCAACCCGATTCTCCGACAATGGCCACAACCTCGCCGCGGCGCAGGTCAAGGGATACATCGTTGACTGCTCGGAGCGGTTTTTTTGCTGCAAACATTGTGGGCTTGATCTGAAACACGCACTCTATGTTTGCGGCTGAAAGCAAAGGCCTAGCAGTGTGGTCAATACGCGATCCATAGACATGGTCTGAGCCATTCGCCGTCTCGCTGCCGCCTTGACCGGCAACACTGACCTCGGGTGTCAAGACACAGCGGCTCGCCCGATCGTCGTACTTTGTCAGCGCAACTGATCCGGCACGACACTTGTCGTGCGCACGGGCGCAACGTCCGGCAAAGCGACAGCCAATGATCTTCTGCTTCGGCGACGGTACGATCCCTGGTATCGAGCCAAGTTCGCCACCAGGCTCGATCTGCCCTGGAATGGGAATGCTCTCCAACAGCCCTTGGGTGTACGGATGGATCGGGGAGCGGAAGACATCAATGGCTTTGCCCGTCTCAACAATCTGTCCGGCGTACATCACAGCCACATTGTCCGAGACTCGCGCAACCACGCCGAGGTCGTGGGTGATCAAGATCATCGCCATTCCTAATTCCTGCTGCAACTCGCGAAGCAAATGCAGGATCTGCGCTTGGATCGTTACGTCAAGCGCAGTGGTTGGCTCATCAGCGATGATAAGCTCTGGCTCGCACATCAACGTCATGGCAATCATGACACGCTGGCGCAAGCCACCGGACAACTCGTGCGGGTATTGGCTCAATCGATTTTTTGCAGCGGTAATGCCCACCTTCTCCAAGAGATAGATGGCGCGATCTTGCGCTTCACGCTTCGAAACATTGCGGTGAAGCGTGAGAACTTCTGTCATTTGGCGACCGATCGTGTAGACCGGATTGAGCGATGTCATCGGCTCTTGGAAGATCATGCCCATGCGATCACCGCGCAGACCAGTCATCGTTTTTTCGTCGGCTGTGGTCAGGTCGGTATCACCGAAACGCAGTATTTCGGCCTTGCGAATAGCGGCCCCGGGCAACAGCCCCATAATCGCCATGGATGAGATCGATTTGCCGGAACCGGACTCACCGACAACTCCGAGGGTTTGCCCCTTCTCGACCTCAAATGAAATGTCGGTAACGGCAGTAAGAGGTCCACCAGGTAGCGGTAGCGTAACTGATAAACCTTTGACCTCAAGCAAAGCAGACATCGAATGGTCTCCATCAGTTACGGTGTTCGGGCGCGGTGACGTCACGAATTCCGTCTCCGAGTAGGTTGATGGCCAGAACCAGGATAAAAAGTGCAGCGCCAGGTATGGCCACTAGGTAGGGCTTGAAGAACATGAAGTCTTTGCCCTCGGCAATCATCAGACCCCAGGATGCAGTTGGAGGTTGCACACCGACTCCTAGAAATGAGAGGGAGGCTTCTGCGATGATGACAACGGCCACTTCGAGTGAGAACACGACAATGATCTGATTGAGCAAGTTTGGCAGGATCTCATCGAACAGGATCTGTCGATTGCTGCTTCCGATTGAGTGCGCGGCCTGGACGTATTCGAGCTCTCGGATCTGACGCGTCATCGCACGGGTCACGACCATGTAATAGGTCCAGTGCAGGCAGCCGAGCACTACCACAACCGTTATCACAGAAGCGCCGACAAAAAAGACAACCGCCATTGCCAACAGCAGGGACGGCAGCGCCAGCTGACAGGTCAAAAGGAATGATGCCACTTGGTCAACCCGGCCGCCGAGGTAGCCGGCGGCCAAACCGATCGTTACCCCGATAACACAACCGAGCCCGGCAGCACCAAAGCCGATCGCGAGGGACACCTGCGCGCCATACATTAATCGGCTCAGGTAATCGCGACCAAGGTGATCAGTGCCAAAAATGTGTGCCCATGATCCAGCGTCCTGCCAGACCGGCGGAACCAGTCGTTTGCTTAAATTCTGGAGGTAGGGATCATAAGGTGTGATCAGTGGCGCAAAAATTGCGACCAGGATCATGATACCAACGACCAGTGCTCCGAATTGCAGGCCCCTGTGTGTCTTCATCCGCGCCACCATTCGCTGGCGAGGGGTCAGATCAACCGGCTCTTCGGCAATTGGTGCAGCGACTGTCGGTTGTGACGCGGTATCAGACATGGTGATTATCCCACTCTCACGCGCGGGTCGAGCCACGCATTTAGGATGTCTCCGAGCATAGTGAGCACGATGAAGATGAGGGCGAACATGAAGACAAGCATTTGCACCGTTGGCACGTCGCCGCCGAGAATTGACTCGTAAGCGAGCCTGCCCAGACCATTTATGGCGAAGACCGACTCCGTGACGACCGAGCCACCAAGTTTGTAACCGAGCTGAATCGCAAGAACGCTGACAACAGGCAGCAACGCGTTGCGTAAAGCGTGGCGGAACAAGATCTGGGTCGGTCGAAAGCCCTTGGCTCGCGCCGTGCGGATATAGTCTGAACCCAAGACCTCGATCATCCCCGCTCGCGTGAGGCGTAGGACCTGCGGCACGGCACTCATACCAAGTACAAAGGCTGGCAACACAAAGTGTACCCAGGTGCTGTCGCCGGAAACTGGAAAGATGGGGATCATCACACCGAGCAGTATGATCATCATCAAGCCGAGCCAAAAGTTGGGGATTGCCTGCGCGGCAGTGCCGAAACTCAGGGCAAAGCGATCCAACCAGCCATTGGGCCTGAGGGCCGCTAGTACTCCGAGCAGCAGTCCAACGACCGTTGTGATCGTAAGGGCGGCGAAGGCAAGTTGGAGCGTAATCGGCGCGCGCTCAATAAACAATTCGAGCACCGGCTTCTTCCAATAGAGACTGTCGCCAAAATCACCTTGAGCTAATCGGGCAACCCAAGACCCGTATTGCTCATAGAGGGGACGATCAAAGCCATACTGGACCCTGATCTCCTCGACAGTCTCTTGATCTGCGTCTTCACCGGCAAGCATTTCGGCCGGATCGCCAGACATGTTCAACAGCATAAAAGTAGCGATTGATACTGTTAGCGCGACCGCGATACCGAGTGCGAGGCGCTTCAAAATGAACTGGAGCATGACATTGCTCTTGCGGGGTTATGGCGGCAGAGCCGGCGGGAAGATTTGTCAATGACCTCTTGGGCGTCAGTGTTGAATTGGGTCAAACCGACAGCGTTCATGCAGGCCGACCGAGAACGACCGAACGGCCGCTCCCGGTTGACTGTTTCGTCGTTACTTCCAGGACAATCTGTTGAGCCGCGGAATGCCATCCTGTGGTGCGGTGAATTTGACATCCTTCGAGACGACATAGTTTTGGGTGTACTGATAGAGTGGCACCCAGTACGCATTAGCCGAGATCTTTTTCAGCGCTGTCGCGTAGGCTGCCTTGCGGGCCTCACCATCAGTTGTTTCCAGCGCGGACTTGAACAGGCCTTCGACTTCGGCGTCGCCAGTTAGGTTGCGGTTTGATCCGGCCACGAAGTGGTTCGAGATGGCACCGACATCCGGAGTTCCGTAATAGCCCCAGGTCCCGTGGTACGACTCAATCTCGTATTTGCTTCGAGCCTTCGATAGTGCTGAGAGCTTGACGTAGCGCAGATTGGCTTTCGCTCCGACTTTCGCGAGATCCGCGGCAACGGCCTCTGAGATTGGCTTTTCACGATAGGCCCACATGTCGAACTTGAAGCCGCCCGGATAGCCCGCTTCAGCGAGCAATTTCTTTGCCTTGTCGGGATCATAGGTGTACTTGGTGACGTCGTTGGTGCACCCGAACATTCCGGGATAGCATGCTGTATGAATGACCCGAGATGAACCTTTGACGAGGTGCTTGACGAGCGCTTCGCGATTGACAGCGTGATTTAGAGCCTGACGAACCTTCAGCTTCGTCAACGGCTTGTCGGCACCGGTTGCCCCTTTCGCGTCAAGCAACAGAAACGCGATCCGTGTTGACGGTCCGGCCACATGATCAACCAGAGGTGTCGAGCCCAGATTTTGCGCAATGTCGTCAGGAACGTTGAACGACCACTGGACGCCCTTCGACATCATTTCGGCAGCGACTGTTCCCCACTCTGGGATCGGACGTAGAACGATCCGCTTGATGGCACCTTTCGCCTTCGGGCTACCGGCATAGTAGCCATCGAATCGCTCCAGCGTGACGCCTTTGCCCATTCCAAAGCTGGTGACCTTGTAGGGGCCGGTACCGATCAAACTCTGTGTTTGGGCCTTTAGGTCAAAATTTCCATCCGCGCCATAGATGTCCTTCTTGCGTGTTTGGACGAACATAGCAATGTCGCGCAACATGAGTGGGTACGGCGCCTTGGCGGATATCCGTACCGTCCGATCATCGATTTTTTCGATAGATTTGAACCAGGAACGAATGAACTTGCCGCGACGGGTCTTACTGTCTTTGTTCGCAATCCAGTTGAACGAATAGACAATGTCATCGGCCGTGACTGGTGAGCCGTCGTGGAATTTCACACCGGCGCGCAACTTGAATACGACCGTAGCGCCGTCGCTGAACCTAAAGCTCTCTGCAAGCGCCGGCTCATACTCATTGGTCTCTGGGTTGAGAACAACCAAACCATCAGAGACCATATGGCCCAGAATGATTGTCTCTCGCTTTGTCGAATACAGGCTATCGAGCGTTTGGATTTCTTTGTTGAGCGCCACCACGAGAGTGTCGTCTGACTTTCCTGCTATTGCCGAGCTTGCCATCCCTGCTGCGACACAGGTGGTGGCCAACACTGCGCAAATTCGCTTCATCTTTACTCTCCCACTGAGCCGGAGGCTGCAAAATCTTCTATTGCCACTGGAGAGATTGATGCATTAGGCTGCATATTTGAAATTCATAATTATCATGTAGTACATGCATCTGAAGAATATAACATCAACTGACCTGAATCTACTAAAGGCTCTGTTGGCCTTGGCGGACGAACAACACCTGACGAAAGCTGCTCAAGAGCTAGGGATTACGCAGCCAGGGATGAGTCATGCGTTGCGCAGATTGCGCGATCTGTTTGATGATGAGCTCTTCGTGCGCACCCGCCAGGGCATGGCACCCACTTCCTATTGCTTGTCTTTGGTTCCGCATGTTCGACAGGCACTGGCCGAGCTTGATAACATCTTAGGTGGAGAACAGAAGTTTACGCCATCAGAGGCGGTCATAACTTTGCGCATCGGAATGAATGATTTGCTGTCGACATTGTTGTTGCCGTCGCTAATGAAAAAGATCGCCCAACTTGCGCCTGGCATAGATGTTCGCGTGCTCCACACATTGAGTGTTGGTGATTACGCGATCGTTCCGACAGATCCCTTTCGCGACATCGATGCCGGCCGCTCAGACATTGCGATTATTCAGGATCTCAAAACCTCAACGCGGTTTGTCCGAGAGAAACTGTTCTCTGTTGATTATGTCTGTGTCGCGCGCAAGCAGAACGCAATGTTTCGACCGCCCATCGACATCGACACCTACAACACACTCGATCACATAATGATTTCGTTTGGGGACGTTGAATTCAGCCGGCTGGACGCCGACCTCGAAGCGAGGGGATTGCGGCGGCGTATCAAAGTCCGTGTACCGCTCTACACAGCCGCGCAAAGCATCGCAGCGCAGACAGATTTCGTGCACACGATGCCTCGCATTCTCCTTCCGTCGGCGGCGAAACACTACGATTTCAAGGTATCCGAACTGCCGACAGAGTCACCCACACGAGACTACTACTTTGTATGGAATAGAGCGCGGACGTCAGACCCGGCTCTCGCCTGGTTACGCCAGCTTATCCGTGAGTGTTTCGATGACATTGAGCGCGCAACGGCTGCATCAACGCGAATGCGCAAAAAACGATAGTTCGAGTTGCCGTATTGAGGCAGTCTTCGACAACCAGATTGTCAGATCTTGAGATAAGACCAGATCGCCTCGGAGTAGTGCCCTAGGGGGCGGTAACGTACTAGCGAAACTTCGGCTATCTTGTAGAAGCCGACCTGATGTGTGTGCTAGCGCCCATCGTTGCACCAAGAGCACCAGTTCACCGCCTGTCAGAAGTGTACCAGTGAAGCTTTGTTCACGAAACTGCCATGCAACGGTGACCGTTGAACTGCTATGAGTTGCAGCTGCTCCGGCGGCAAGAATGAAATGCGCCAATGGAATCAATCACAAAAAAACAAATTAAGGGGCCGAAGCCCCTTAAACTCTTCATGTAACATCAGCCAATAAGTGGGATTATTTGATCCACTTGTTCACTGTGTCCATGTTCGCCTTCACCCAAGCTTCGGCAACATCTTGCGGGTCCTTCTTGTCACGTCCGATTGCCAGGATCCAGCTGTTGACGACAGCAGGGTCGAAACTCACCTGCTTCAGGAATTTTGCCGCCTTCGGGTTACGCTTGTAGAGCGACTTCGAAAACGAAACGAAGACCTGTGCATCTTTGTGGGCGCACTTGAACTTGGAGGCCTCGAGCCAATCTTCCTGGTCGAGCTTGAGATCCATGCATCCTTCGGTGTGTGCCGGCTCAGAAATTGCAGACAACTTATAGGCCGAGTGAATCCATTCCGGAGTCCAGTAATAGAACAGGATCGGCTTCTGCTGATTGATCGCAGTTTTGAGTTGAGCCTTGAATGTCGCGTCAGAGACAATTTCTGGTTCCCAAAGCTCGCTGAGGCCATAATCCTTAAACTTGACTTGCCACATCTTGGTAGACTTCCAAGCGGCGTCACCGGCCCAGTATTCACCTTTGCCATTACCGTCCTTGTCGAACATTGCTGCAATCTCAGGCTTCTTGAGATCGTCGAACGACTTGATCTTGTCAGCGAGGTAGGACGGTACATACATGCCCTGCGTGGCCGTATAGGGCTGGTTGTGATCGACCGTCTTGGCATCACGAATATATTTATTCCATGGGCCAGACTGGTTGGGCATCCACATGTCCGTCCAGACATCTGCTGAGCCATCACCTTTGTCCATGCCCGCCGAGACAATCGCCTGGTCCGATAGGCCCTTGACAATCTTTGCCTCGGAGCCAAGCGGCCCCTCAATCACGGCTTTCAGCACATGAGCAATGGCTTTCGCGCCCGTCCAGTTAAGGTCTGAAAGCGCTACGGTAGCATCCTGCGCGTGGGCGTAGCTGCCCACGGAAAGACACATCGCCACCGCAGCGGCTATTGATCTAATGGTTCTCATGCAAAGTTTCTCCCTTCAGATTTTGCAGTTGAGTGCATGAAACGCCGTTGAACGAATTCAACCGACCTCGAAAAACTGATCATTTAGCTGCTTGATGAGTTGGCCTTCTGGACCACCCGGTCAATCATCATTGCAAGAAGCGCGATGCCAATTCCCGCAAGGATGCCACGACCGGTCTGGGTGTTGGCCAAGGCTTCGGTCACGATGAAGCCCATCCCGCCTGCACCAATCAGTGCGGCCACGACGACCATAGAAAGGCTCATCATGACAACTTGGTTGACGCCTGCCATGATTGATGGAAGCGCCAGTGGCAGTTCAACTTTGCGCAACAGCTGGCTGGGGTTTGCACCGAAAGCGATGGCTGCTTCCTTGGTGTTTTCAGGAACGCCGCGAATGCCAAGTGCCGTCAATCGAACCATCGGAGGCATTGCGAAGATGACGGTTGCCAATATCCCCGGCGGCTTACCAATCGAGAAGAACGCCACCGCCGGCAGCAAATAAACGAACGAAGGTATCGTCTGCATAATATCGAGGATTGGTGTAATGATCGCCTGACCTCGGCGAGATTTGCCAACCCAGACGCCAAGCGGCAGCCCAAACACAACGCATATTATAGAAGCAGCCGTCACCAGAGATAGCGTGTCCATGGCTGTGTGCCAAAAGCCGAACAAGGCGAGATACGCTAGCGAGGCGCCAACAAAGATCGTAATGCGAGAGCCAGCCATGTAGTAGGAAATGGCAAGTATCATCCCCATTGTTACGATCCAAGGTGTCCCGACAAAAACGGAGGTAATGGCATTCAACATCGTTCGCAGGAACGCTGTAATGCCATCGAAAAACCAACCGTAGAACGCGGTGAGATAGCCAATACTGTCATCAATGGACTGCGCTGCGTACGTGTTGAGATTGACCGGTGGCAGGCCATCTCGCGCTGGTTTTCGCTCGACCCGCCGGGTACCATCTTCATTGCGTGGGTAGGTAATCTCGTCAGGACGCTCCAACCAAACAAGCGTTGGAAACTCTGCGATGACGAAGCAATCAAAACGCTTCTTGAATGAAACGTTATCACCCTTCTGTATGGCACGATCCTGTTTGATGCATGTGCGTTTGTCGGGTGCGAATTGCGACGCCCGATAAAGCGTAACCGGAGCAATCATCGCGATGATCAGTAATGCAATGACAAGCCGGCCCAACTGTAAGCCCGAAGACTTCGATCTGTCGACGCGCCAGGAATTGTACTGGAGAAAATAGATCCGATCCGCGAGCCAGCCAAAAATGAGACGGCCAATCACAAACACGGCGATCGCCGCGATAAGGTGATGATTGGTCCAACCTTCATAGCGCGTAATGAGGTAGGTCTTCTTGGCAACCGCAGCTGCACCAGCGGCCGTTGCATATTTGTAGACGAGAGCAGCATTCACCAAGGCGACAAGGTCAATGATAAACGCGATCCAGAAAAGCAGCCAGTTGGCACGCATCGCAGCCCAAACAAATGAGCCGAGTGTTACTGCCCAATTGAAGTGCCAAAAACTAAGCTTATCCTGTTGGATACTCAGAAATGTATCGGCGTAGTAGTCGCCGCTTGAGCCAGCGAATTCTTTGAATGGCTTACGAACGTCGGCTTCATCTCTCATTGTTGTCACGCCTCGCCTTGGATTCCGCGCAAGAGCGAATCTTTGGTCACCACTCCGACCGGCTTGGTATCGCTGATGATGACAATCGGCTGATCCTGATCCACTGACAGACCGACAAGCGTATCGAGGTCATCTTCTGGACCCGCCTGAGGACAGTCCGCAATTGGCGGCAGCTTCCGTCCGTTGCTTTCGTATTTGTCAACACTCTCCATGACGGTGTGTGCAAACACCAATTTCAGTTTTGAGATGCCAGCGACGAAGTCAGCGACGTAGTCATCGGCCGGCTGTGTCACGATGACTTCCGGTGTGCCGGTCTGGACAATTTCACCGTCCTTCATAATGGCGATACGGCTACCCATGCGGATGGCCTCATCGAGATCATGCGTAATGAAAAGCGTGGTTTTCTTCATCGTTTTGGAGAGCGCCAGGAACTCATCCTGCAGTCCGCGCCGGATCAACGGATCCAGCGCAGAGAAAGGCTCATCCATCAGTAGAATGTCGGGATCTGCTGCCAGTGCACGCGCAAGTCCGACGCGTTGCTGCATGCCACCGGAAAGCTCGGATGGCATGCGGTCCGCGTAGCCTTGCAGACTCACCGTCTCGATGACTTTGTCAGCCACCTGGGCACGAGTGAAAGCATCAACGTTGCGGAGCTCTAGTGCAAAGGCAATGTTGTCACGAACCGAGCGATGCGGCAGCAGTGCCATGTTTTGAAAGACCATGCCGATTTTATCGGCGCGCATGGCACGAAGCTCTTCCGGTGCAAGTTGCCCGACATTGATACCATTGATGATAATCTCACCGCTGGTTGGTTCGATAAGCCGATTGATGTGGCGAACAAGCGTCGACTTACCCGAGCCTGACAGTCCCATGATGCAGAAGACTTCGCCTTCACCAACGCTGATGGAAACGTCGCGAACGCCAACCACCGCGCCGAACTGCTCCAACACTTCAGCCTTGGAAAGGTTATCGCGCTCAACGGCAGCCCGCGCTTCCGTGGCCTTTTCACCAAAGATCTTCCAAACATTCTTGGTGACGACGACATCCTGTGAGGCCGCTTCCGTCATGCTCTTGCCTTCTCTCTTTTGGGGTCCAGGAATGGAAGCGATGAGACGACGCACGGCAATCGTTTCATGTGTCCATCAAGTCGACCGACTTCCAGCGCGGTACCTTCGTCCGAATTTTCGATCGCGATCCGAGCCATCGCGATGACGTGGCCCATCGCCGGTGACTGGACGGCACTGGTGATCACACCAATCTGCTCCCGTCCGTCAAATACCGGATCGCCATGCGCTACATGCTCATTGCCGTTGAAGTGAAGACCGACGAGTTTGCGGCGAACAGCAGCTGCATTTCGTTCCAGTGCTTCACGGCCGATAAAAGCGTCCTTCTTGAAATCGACAGCGAAGCCCAGACCAGATTCAAATGCATCGCTATCAGGACCGAATTCTGCACCCGCGATCATCATTCCGGCCTCGGTGCGTAACATGTTGAGAGCTTCCCCTCCCATCGGGACAAGTCCCTTATCCGCCCCGGCCTCCATCGAGCCATCCCAGATTGAAAGGGCGTCAGCAGCATCGCAAAAGACTTCATATCCTAGCTCGCCGGTGAAACCGGTCCGGCTGAGCATGAAGACTGGACCGTCTCGATCACGCAGGCGGGCTATCGTGAACCCAAACCATGCGAGATTATCGAGAGACGGACGATGAGGCTGTGTGAATACGATATCGCTGAGGATGTCGCGTGACTTTGGGCCCTGTAGTGCCAGGCTTGGCATCTTGGCTGTCAGCGATCTTATCCAGACTTGGAGCCCTAGTTCTTCTGCCTGCTCGCGCAGATGAAGAGCTGAGTTTTCCGATCCGCAGCACCAACGGAACACCGCCGGTTCCAACCGGAACAGAGTACCATCATCAATGACGCTACCGCGGGCATCGCACATCAAGGCATATAACGCACGATGCTGTGCCAGCTTCGAGACGTTGCGCGTCATGCAGTGCTGCAGCAATTGCTCTGCATCCGGTCCCATAACGTCGTACTTTAGGAGCGACGTCGTATCTTGTAGCGTTGCAGCATTACGGCAGGCCCAATACTCTTCTGTCGCGCCAGTCGCATCGTATTGAACTGGCAGCCATGAATTTCGTCCCACGCTATAATTGCTGGTGAGCTTAGATGTTCGAGGATGAAAAGGCGTATGTTGTGTCAATTGAGCGACGTCGTCCGGTTGCGCGTGACGTGAGATTGCGTGTGTAATTGACGTGTCCTCCTCGTAGATGCGCACTTGGATGTCGGTCGGATTCCAACCATTGATAGGATCAACATCGTCGGGACAAGCTGTTGTCACGCACACAAGGTCAGTCAGGGCTTGCATAGCCACATAGTCGCCCGGGCGTGACCAAGCCTCATCGGAGGCCAAGACATTCGACCCTGTGTCCATCCAGGAATTGAAAAAGAAATTGATCGCTGGCCAGGCTTTGCGTGACTTGATTCCGTAACGTGCGTAAACGGCACTGATGTTGTCGGAACAGTTGAGATGACCGGGAAAGCCGCGTTCCTCATATCCACGCGCTGTGCAAGCTAATGCAAATGTATCGTGTCGCCCAACCGTATCCTGCCGGACCGCAATCAAGGGCTGCATGTCCTGGTCAAAAAACTTGTCACGCAGGCCTGGCTGCGGATAGGCCCCTCGCACCATCGTGCGCGATACGGTTGAATCGATATAGCGCTCGACACCGTCGTTCAGAGCATCGGTCCGCATAGCCATAAAGTCGGAGCACTGTTGGCCTTCAATGTCGATAACTTGGACGAACTGCCCTTTCTTGACCTCGTAGGCAAAGGCTGTGCCGCGATCAACGCGCCACTCGTCAATGACCTTGCCCAATGGTTCGGGTAGCAGGTCCCCATTGGTTGTCTGGCTGGTGCGCTGAGTTTCGATCATGAAACGGCCACCACCGCCCCTCGATAGAAAACCAGGTTCCATCGGAGCCATTGCGTAGACCGTCGTTCGCACCTGCGGCTTGAATAGAAAAACCTCACCCGCCAGTGTCGCGGAGTCGAAAATCGAGACAGCTGATGCCTCATCCCAGCTGACACCGCGTGAAGTTAGCTTTGCCGACATCTCCCGAGCATCAAAAGTCGTTGTGTCAACAGTGGTCGTTTGAGCTTCATCTAGTCCCAGCCCTGTCGGCGTAAGATTCAATGTGTCTGCCGCCATCGCTGTCAGCAACAGCGAGGCAGCACCATCAATGTTTGTGACGGATATGATATCGCCCGGTTCGACGGAGAACTTCGCTGTCTGTCCGCAGGAGATATCGACCCTAAACCGATAAGGCCCTCGAACACCTCGATAGCGCACACGCTCATTGAGTGGCGCTTGAGAGGCAATCAGATGGCCTGTGTCCGGCATGCAAACTACTCCTGGACCTGCGGCATGGGTCACATCTACCAACCTGACGGTAAATGTAACCGGTTACATAAAAGCCTTGCAAACCTGTCAGGTCAATCGGAAAATTGACTGAAATTCTATCGCCGGGAATGGACAAATCGATTATTCACTTGAAAACAATGACTAAGAAACTCGGAAGAATACGCGATGTGGCGCGGGAGACAGGGCTCTCAACCGCCACCGTTTCGCGCGTAATGAACGGCGCGACAAATGTCAGCCAGGCAACGCGGGAACGAGTTCTCAATGCCTCGCTCAGGCTGAACTATTTGCCGAATCCCGCCGCGCGCGCATTGTCGACCAGTCGCTCAAAAACGATAGCGGCGATTGTCCCAACGATCGAATACTCAATCTTTGCGAAGTATCTAACCAGCATCGAGCAGGTACTCGCGGATCGTGATTATTCATTGGTCATTGCGCTCTCAAGCTTTGATGAAACCGAAGAACTGGTTGCAGCCCGCAAGCTTCTAGGGATGGGAGCGGAGGCCTTCATCTTAAGCGGTACCGAACATAGCGAAGTGCTTGTCGATCTCCTCGACCGGCGTTCTGTCCCATATGCCTACACATCGGTATGGGATTCAGCCTGCGCAGTGCCGACAATCGGCTACGATAATGCTGCGTTAGCCAAGGCAGCTATCAGTTTCCTTTACCGCAATGGGCATCGAAGGATCTCCGTGATCCACGGTCCATTGCACAATAATGATCGCACGCGCGCGCGAAAGGACGGTGCACTTGCCGCAAGACGCAGAGACTTGCAACTAGACTTTCTCGAATCTGAATTGAGTGTCGGCGGTGGAAAGCAGGCCATGAAGTCCGTCCTTGATTCGCAAAATGACTCAACGGCGGTCTTGTGCTTCTCAGACGTCCTGGCTTTGGGCAGTTACTTTGCAATCCAAGAGAGGAACCTAAAGATTCCTGATGACATATCAGTCATGGGCTTCGACAACATGGATTGGTCTGCCGATGTGACACCGGCATTGACAACAATAGATTTACCGGCCGGCGAAATGGGAAAGTGCGTTGCACAGCAGCTCATGGATCATCTCGAGGGCACTCACTTACTCGCTCCCCAGCTACTTGATGGACAAATCATCAAGCGATCCTCCGTCAGAAAACTGCATCGCAGAAAAAGTGCTGCAAACTAGTCCTCAAAAAGCGCGGCATCCTTTAGTTGAGTGACCATCATGCGAAAAGGCTCGGGAGTAGTCGCTCAAATAAATGTGGGTAGTGGACAGACTTCGCAGCGATGCTGGCGCAGCCAGCAATCAGTCTCGGCTGCGGGCTCGGATTGTAAGATCGTTTAGTCGGTCAAGCGTCCAACAAGATTCGATATCGCTTACGAATCTCTGCTTCGGCTTCAACGGGTAGATAGTCGGGACTGTGTGTCTCTAAAATTTCCCGAACTCTTTGCCGCGCTCGGGACCAGGCGTCTTCGGCTCCGCTCTCGTACCAGGTCTTGGGATCGTTTCGGTCAGCGACTTTCGGGTAGTAATAGTCGCGCTGCATGGCCGCCATGGTGTGCGCGCCTCCAAGGAAATGCCCTTCGCCCAAGACCGCTTCGCAGATTGCATCATACCCCAACGTCTCCTCGGTCACCTCGATGCCGCGAATGGCCTGGTAAATGTGACTGAGCATTTCGTCGTCTAAAACAAACGCTTCGAAGCTGGCGCCGAGTAGGCTGGCCATCATACCGGAAGATTCATAGATCATGTTGCCGCCAGCCAAACCAGCTGCGAGTGCGGCCATTGCTTTCTCGGATCCCATCTGAGCGTCGACCGCCTTGGCGTCTGACATGGAACATGCGACGCCGGATGGCAAACCCAGTGCATTTGAGATCTGTGCCGAGGCCGCATTCATGACGCTGATTTCTCCTCCCCCACCGCAAAACGCGCCCGTTCGGAGGTCGATAACAAGCGGCCAGTTCGAAAACACCATGGGATGCCCAGGTTCAAAAACATTCACCATCACGAGGGAGGCCAGTGTCTCGGCGAGTGACTGGACAAGAAAACCCGCAGCGGTTGCCGGCGCAGTTGCGCCTGATTGTGCGGCAGTAATGCAGGAGAGAGGGACACCCCGGCGCAGGCAGGCGAGTGTCACGTCGACGGCATCCTCGCCATATCGCATCGGCGAAATGACTGGTGAGATGTGAGCCTTACAAAACGGAGTCTCTCGATACTTGTCTTTTCCACCGAGCGCGATATCGAACATATCAATGATCGGGTCAACGCTTGATGCGACGGTAAACGAAGTTCCAACAGGCTTGGTCGTTCCTTTCAGAAGGGCAAAGGCTGTATTGACGTCGAGGTCGAGGACATCTTCGATGTCTGTGGCAACGCAGCAGCGTGTAAACCAGCTCACGTTAGTAAGCGTATCGATCAGCCGCGTGAAATCATAGAGGTCGTTCAAAGTCGACGGGCGGTAAACACCGGTGTCGAGATCCAAGGTCTGCACAGCGGCTCCGCCGGTTCCATAGTGAACGCGGTCGTCGCCGAGTTGAAAACTACGGGACGGCTCTCGCCCATGAAACACGTAGGTCTTTGCGGCTCCGTCGATGATCTCCTGCAGCATCGCTTCGGGAAATGCGAGGCGACCGCGTGTGTTGATGCGCGCACCCTTAGCAAGGCACTGCTTCTCTAGGATCTCTGGGACCTCAGCCATGCCGAGATCATCGAGCAATCGGAAAGCGCTGGCGACAATCGTTTCGAGATCACTGTCAGTGAGTGGTTTGTAGGCGCCACCCCGTTGCCCGGGCGGAGCAGGATTGATCGCCTGCTCCGGCGCCGTACGACTTTCGATCCGTTGCTTGCGGCCACTTCTTTTGCGGCGACTTGACTGTGTTCTTGGCTCACCGAAAGACGTCATGCATGCACCTTCCTGATCTCTGGCCGACAATGGTCGGCGGTTGCCTGGGTCGCTGCAAGGTCGAAGCAAGTTGTTCAAGAAAACCGAATTGTATATTCGTGTAACTCGAACCATATGGCGAGCTGCGAAAATGAGTGAACGTGATGCTGGACGGTTGTCTCTGCGAGCAATCGAAGTTCTGGTTGCTGTCGTTGAGGAAGGCTCTCTCGGTGGTGGTGCGCGACGGCTGGGCGCCAGCCCTTCATCGGTCAGCCAGCACATCACAAATCTGGAGGAGGCACTTGGTGCGCGGTTGATCGTTCGTACGGCAAGATCGTTCGTACTGACGCAAGCAGGAAAGCTGTTCTATCGCCGGGCACTCTCTATTCTCGACGAAATCGGCCGGGCGCGATCTGAGCTCGCGCGTCTCGATACCGGTGCAGTCAGAGAGCTTGCAATTGCCGTGATCGAGGAAATGGAGGCCGACATCCTTCCGGCGATCGTCGACCAACTCGCCGATATCTATCCGAACTGCAACTTCGTCATGCGTGCCGGTCACAGTCACAGCAACGTTGAGGCGCTCGAAGCACGCGCCGTGGATCTGATCGTAACGGTTGATGCCGACAATCTGCCAGACTGGGTAGAGCGCTGGGAAGTGTTGCACGATCCACTAGTTCTGGTAGTTGCCCGTTCACTTGGCTTTAGCGAAACACCAAGTCACGAGCAGCTGCTATCTGCACCAATGGTTCGCTTCACACGTGAACAATTGCTTGCACGCCAGATTGAAGCGCATCTGAGACGCGCCCGCTTGGCTCCGCCGCGCCGCTTCGAAGTCGAAACAAACCGTTCCATGTTAGCAACCGTTGTCCGCGAACGCGGTTGGGCAGTGACAACGGCTCTCGGTGTTTTGAGCGCGCGGCGGTTTCATGGCGAGATCTCTGTTTGCCGCTTGATGTCTGCAACGCAGGCGCGGGTACTGACTCTATGCTCACGACGCGATGTATTGGGGGTACTACCCGAAGACATCGCGGACGCCATGCGGAACGCTCTGGCGGAGCTTGTGCTGCCGGCGGCACAAGAGCTGATGCCTTGGTTGGAGGGTACTTTTCGGATTCCAACTTCGCGATGAAGTTTTTCCGAATTTAGCGTTCGCCTTTTTCGCATCTGCCGACTTCAACTTGACCGCAAACCAAGGCGCGGGCCTCACTCTACAAGTAATCGCGCGGCTGGACGGAGTGACCGGATGAAATCTCAAGCAAGGGCAGTTGTCATCGGTGGTGGCATTGGCGGGTGCAGTGCACTCTATCATCTGACCCAGGAAGGCTGGAGCGATGTCGTCCTAGTCGAGCGTGATGAACTAACGTCCGGAACAACCTGGCACTCAGCGGCACAGGTGACCAACTTCGGCGCCGTGCAGACCATGGTCGGCCTCAAGTCGCATTCAATCAAGCTCTACAAGGAGCTTGCCGCAGATCCGGACTATCCCGTGGGCTACCACCACGGTGATGGTGGTTTGCGGCTCGCGTCCGAAGACTGGCATATCGAAGGCTACAAGCACTTCATATCGATGGCCAAGGGAATGGGAGTCGACTTCGAGCTGCTTGATCCTGAGGAGTGCAAACGTCGCCACCCGTTGATCGCCACACATGGGATTGTCGGGGCACTATGGGATGCCGAAGACGGGGATATTGATCCGGCACAGCTGTGCCAGGCACTTGCACGACGTGCACGCAAGGCCGGTGCAGAAGTCTACCGCAAGACACCCGTGACCGGGCTCACCGAAACGAGCGACGGTTGGATTGTTCACACCAACAGTGGCGATATTCGCTGCGAGCATGTGGTGAACGCCGGCGGTTATCGTTGCAATGAGGTTGCAGCGATGATGAATGTCGAACTGCCTGTGGCATCAATGGAGCACCAGTACTTCGTAACGGAGGAGATTTCCGAGCTAAGGGACCTTGGACATCGCGTCCCACTGATCCGCTGCCCAACCGATGACTTCTATCAGCGGCAAGAGAAGAACGGACTTCTGATCGGCTTCTATGAGCAGGATTGCCGAACGTGGGGGCTCAACGGTATCGATCCAAACTTTACAATGGACCTCTGCCCGAACGATCTCGACCGGGTCTCAGATGTCATGGAGGGAGCGTTCGCACGCCTACCGTGCCTGACGGAGGCCGGTATCCATACGACTGTCAACGGTCCAATTACCTATACGCCGGACGGGCTGCCGTTGGTCGGACAAATGCCGGGCAAGCGAAACGCTTGGTGCATTACAGGTTTGCGCGCCGGGCTCGGTGAGGGCGGCGGCCACGGTTGGTTATTGGCCCAGCAGATGGTGCACGGCGAGGCGTGCTACGACACGTGGTGCCTCGACCCGCGTCGGTTCACGGCATATGCCACAGTGGCGTACACTGCTCTCAAGGCGGTCGAGGACTACCAAAATGAGTTCCGGTTTCACCGGCCGCACGAACATCGCCCGGCCGGGCGGCCAGCAAAGACGACACCACTGACCGATCAACTCAGAGCCTCCGGAGCTGCCTTCGGCGTTGTCAACGGCTGGGAACGCGTAACGTTCTTCAAGCCCTCGCCGGACTTCGAGGAGGAACACACGTTTCGTTTCGCCAACTGGCACGACGTTGTGGGACGAGAAATCAAGACCCTGCAGGAACGGGCCGCGCTGATGGAAGTCTCCGGTTTCAACCGGTTCGAAATCACAGGAGAAGGCGCGCACGATTGGCTTGACACCATTGTATGTAGTCGTGTGCCGCGAGCTGAGAGTAAAGTCGGACTGACCTATTTTCTCAATGACCACGGTGATGTGAAGGGCGAAGCAACGCTGGCTAATCTCCCGAACGGACGCATCTGGTACGGATCAGCTGCGGCGGCTGAGTACCATGACATGGACTGGCTAGTGGCGCACAACCCACCGTCCGGCGTCACTGTCAAAAGCTTGACGAACACGCATACGATTCTGGTCATCGCGGGCCCGAAATCGCGAGACATACTGTCTTCTGCTGTGCCTGACATTGACTGGTCCGACGCTGCCTTTCCTTGGCTTTGCTGTCGTTCCGTCCAGATCAACACCGCTCAGGTGATTGCTATGTCCGTCAGTTTTTCCGGCGAACTCGCATGGGAGCTGCACATTCCTAATGAGAGTTTAGTGGCTACGTACGAGAACCTGATGAATGCTGGTCAGCCTTACGGCATGGGTAAGTTTGGTCTCTATGCGACTGAGTCCATGCGGATTGAGAAGGGTTACCGTCACTGGAAGTCGGATTTGATCACTGAGTTCAATCCTTACGAGTCAAACCTGGGCCGCTTTGTAAAATGCGACAAGGCAGCCTTCGTTGGCAAGGCCGCCCTGGCTGCCCGAAGCAACCAGGCGCTGCGCAAACAATTCGTTTCGTTGGTGATCGACAGCGACGTTGCACCTGCGCATCCGGGAGACTCGATTCTATCAGGGAACCATGTGGTTGGGACCGTAACCTCGGCGGCTTACGGCCACCGCGTCCAAGAGAACTTGGCAATGGGCTTTGTTGCGCCGGAATGTGCCGATCTGAATACAGACCTGGACATCCTGGTGTGTGGTGAGCGGCTCAAGGCCCGCGTCGTGTCGGAGTGCCGGTACGATCCGAAGGGTGAACTCCTTCGCGCATAGCAGTCGGAAACGGCTTGGCGAACACCGTATCGCGGTGTGGAGATCACCGAGAATGCCCGCAGTTTAACTAAAGCCGAATTGGTGCCGGCTTGTAACCATCGCAGTACCGCGAACAACAGCTGACCGAGTGTCAGCAGTTGGCCAATCGAGCTTGGTCTACTAAGCGGACCAAGTCGGAGTATGAAGGACCAGCAACATGTGACGGACCAATGATGGTCATTCATGCAAACGGTGAACTATCACATTGAGTTTCTCGTCTTCGGTCGGGGCCATGAAGTATGCGGTTATCGCATCGAACTCAGATTCCGTCACAGCAAACTCGTGTGTCCCATCCTTGTTGCGCTGTCTCAAGCGCGCCTTACAAATTTCATCGGGGACATCCACGTAATGAAGCTCGTGCCTGACGCCCACATCGTCTGCAAGGCTACGCATCCATTGGCGCAGCCGGACAGTGTTTGCAGGAAAGTCCAACACCACAGAGACACCCTTGGCAAGGAGTTCTCTAATATGTTCGCCCATAGGCTCACGTAGACGTCCAGAGCATCGGATATAGTCATCTACGGTGTGTATCTCTCCAGGGAACAAATGCGATAGCCAAGCGTCTTCACTGATCTTGATTGTCACCGGGTTGGCCGCTAGTTGAGCCGCCAACGTCGATTTTCCGGCGGCAACTTTTCCGCACAGCAAATGAAGTGTGGGTGTGATGTCAGACATTGTATCCCCATATCGCTTGTAGCGAATTGTCAGTCAAACACTGGGCCAGTCAGATTAGTTCGTCGATCCAACCAGATACCTAATCTAGTACAATCGTCTGGCCAACAAAGTCGCGGCGGGTCCTTGAGTTGGAACTTTGCGCACATCAAACTCGCCGGACCTTTGGAGGTTATCGGTTACCTATTTGCAGGATAGAAACCGACCGGTTCCGCGCCAAGTCACTGCTAGCCGCATCAGTCGATCTGCTAGGTTTCGCGAGGGCTTTTGAGCGCAGAAGGCGAGGCAGAGCACGCCCCTGTGTCGGACCACACGACTAAGCTCTCGCAACGCCAATTCTACATCCTGGACAGTTTCGAGAGCCCAAGCGCAGGTCACAATGTCAAACGTTCTAGATTCGAAAGGCAGCCCTTCGAGCCGCCCGTTAACCTGGCGATCATTCGTATCAATGCAGAACTCCAGCATCGCCTGGGAGGGATCGAGAAGTGTAACTTGCGCTGGCGACATACCCTCCGCAATCAAGGAACGAGCAAACGTGCCAGTGCCACAGCCGACATCGAGCAAGTTCGTATCGGCGGTCACAAGAACTCTGACCATCCCCTCAAGCGCAGCTTGCGCCTCGCCGCCGGCAAATCGGAGCCAGCGACGGTGGAGTTTGTCTTAATCTGCAGCGATCCGGTCGTAGGTCCGGGCGAGATCATGATTGAGAGATGCAGATATCATCTGGTTCACTTGGCAATTGTTCTTGGCCTTGGCGATGCACTCAGGCGAAAGCTGTCATCAAGCGATAAGCCTGCGCGGCGCGAACAGCCTGGATATTGTGAGTTCTGCAACAGTGAGATTGAGGCCCCATGCCGTGATCATCAGGCCGTCTCGCGACAAGCCTAGGGGCTCGGTGCCAATGACAGCCATCCAGCCAAGACCGAGAAGCGCCTGCGTGGAAGCACCTTGGCCGATCGCGTAAGCCCGGATCATTGAGGCGCCGTGCGCGTGCAAATCCTGCGCCCGAATGGCCATGATAGCCCAGGCAATCAGGCTACACATCGCAATGCCCAGAATGATCCTCACGCTATAAAGTAGATGACCCTGAAGTTCTGCTGGGAACGCAAAGAAATGCGTCATCCAGAGCCCGGTCAGTGCGCTTATGCAGCCTACAGCTGCTACTACCCGGCCGCACTTGCGATGCAGGTTTGGATGGTAGCGCCTTATGCTCGGCAGGAACTGCAATCCACCCAGCAGACAGAACAAAAAGCTGCTTAGGATGTGCAGAACAATCGGCAAAGGGTGCGTGAGCGCGCGGGCGTTCGCTGGCATGATCGCAACTCCGCCTAACAACTCGGCAACGCGGAACAATCCGCCAAAGGTTGGCACGAATGAGTAAATCAGGATAATCGTGAGGATCATCCATTCTCTGAAACTGATAGATCTCATTTTGCAACTCTCGGTGTTATTGCCTTGCGCCTGGCGTCAAGGATCGGCACGGCGCGCAACAACGAACGGGTTCGACCGGCTTGCACCGAGGTAGGCGGATTGCTCGACCATAAATCCTGCAGTGCGCAGATGCTGATGAAGATCGCTGTCGCTCAGAAGCGTTACGCGGGGAGCCATACCGACCGCGGTGAGCGCAGCAACAAAGGCACGTGTAACGGCAGACCGGTTCTTCAAACACTCCGTTTTAGTGATGAACAGTCCGCCTGGTTTCAGCTGAGCACGGATACGTTCCAGAACTTTCGGTACATCTTCGATCAGATGCAGAAGACTGAAGGCGCAAATCACATCGAAAGGATGACCTTCGATCAGGTCCGCAGCATCAGCCTGTCGAAAACTAAGGTTGGAAGGCCCATTTGGTCCAAGCTTTGAGCGCGCGATATCAATCATCCCGCGCGAGACGTCCGTCGCTGTCAAGTGCGCAATATGAGGGGCAAGTTGCAACGCGGTGCTTCCCGTCCCGCAGCCAATCTCGAGGACTCGATCGGTTGTGCTCAAAAGTACTTGAACGCGTGACAGTTTGGCTTTGTAGGCGACCGGATCAGCAATCCGCTGTCGCGCATACCTTGGAGCAACTTTGTCCCAAAACTTGGCGGTGGGATTGTCTAGACTTGTTGATCGCATGGTTCGCTTCTCCTTTTCGGAGGGCGGTATATCCATACGCAAGAGAATAGCATATTGCCCAAATTCCTATACTTGATATACGTGCATGCATGAACTGGGATGCCATTTCTTTTGACTGGAACCAAGCGCGAGCGTTCCTTGCGACGGTCGAGGAAGGATCGTTCAGCGGCGCCGCGCGGGCACTCAAATCCACTCAGCCAACAATCGGCCGGCAGATTTCCGAACTGGAAGCTAACCTCGGTGTCACTCTCTTTGAACGTAGTGTGAGGGGACCATCGCTTACCGAGGCAGGTCGTGATCTCCTGCACTATGTCCGTGCCATGGGCGATGCTGCGACGTCGATCTCGATGGCTGCAGAGGGTCACTCGCATGAGGTGAGCGGCGAGGTGTCTATCACAGCGACAGACTTGTTATCTGCCCAGATCCTGCCCGCAATCCTCGCACCGCTGCGTCAGTCATCACCAGGCATTCGCACGCGTATCATTTCCTCGAACGATATACAGAACTTGCTCCAACGTGATGCGGATATTGCCATCCGGCATGTTCGCCCAAGTCAACCCGAGCTGATCGCACGCCATGTCGGCGACTTTCGCGCCAGCCTTTATGCGGCCACCGCATATCTTGACCGCGCCGGGCGGCCGCGCAATGCCCGTGAGATCGCCGATCATGATTTTGTTGGTAACCCGGATCCAGATCGCCTGTTAGCGCCACTACACAACCAAGGGATACCATTGCGGGCTGAGAACTTCGTGATGACAAGCGACAGTGGCGTCGTCGTGTGGGAGCTCTTGAAACAAGGCAATGGCATCTCAATGTTGCCAGAAGCGCTTTGTGATCCTGAGCCAGGCCTAGAAAAAGTACTGCCAAGTCTTGCATCATTTGAGTTTCCGATTTGGTTGGTTGCTCATAGAGAGCTTCAAACCAGCCGGAGGATCAGGATTGTCTTCGATCAGCTTGTTCGAGGGCTGAGTGAAGCTGCGAAGCAAGTTAGGGATTAAGTGGTCCACGACTCCCGCGACTAGCCGAGTTGCACCTTATCGCTGTGTCCTACCTCAAGCCGGTAAGCCGCTTCACGATCGATCTCTAAGCCCATGTCACAAGTTGCCCCTCTCAATCGTCACAAAGCAAATGGTTTCTATTGACGAGAGAGGACAACAATCATGGGCAATCCGAAACCGGTCATTCACGAACAGCAAATCCCCGAAGTTTTCACTTCGGTGGTGGAGGTGCATCAAGCTCTTGAGGAACAAGGCTTGGACCGTGCACTCCATCATTTGGTGCAGCTTCGCGCCTCGCAGATCAATCGCTGCGGTTATTGCGTGATGATGCACATCAAGGAAGCGCGAAAGGATGGCGAGACAAACCAACGACTGGACCGGGTAATCGTCTGGGACCAAGTCAATGACTTCAGCGAGCGGGAGAAGGCCGCGCTGGCGTGGACAGACGCGCTGACGACATTAAACCCCAAGATTGACCGGGGTCTCCTCAGAGCGCAGCTTCGACTGTACTTCTCTGAAACAGAAATTAGCTTGTTGACGGCAGCGATCGGGGTGATCAACTTTTGGAACCGCATCAATGTCTCGAAGCACTGATATGACTGAATGCGACCCAACAGCAACCTTTGAAAAGGCAAGGCCGGCTCTGCTGGGTCTCGCCTATCGCATGCTCGGATCGTTGGCAGACGCTGAGGATGCCGTGCAAGACACTTTCATCAAATGGTCAAGCGCCGATCAAGCAAAAATTGACAATCAGCGCGCTTGGCTGACAACCACGTGCACGCACCGCTGCCTGGACATCCTGCGGGCTGCTCACCGCACACGAGTCAATTATGTCGGAGCGTGGCTGCCTGAGCCAATCCACACTCAAGTCGACAGGGATATTGATGGTGAACTCGATCTGGCCGACTCTTTGAGTACGGCATTTCTATTGCTGCTTGAGCGCTTATCCCCGAAAGAGCGAGCAGCCTTTCTACTGCATGAGGTTCTTGATCAGTCTTACACAGAGATTGCTGCAACCTTGGGCATGCGAGAAGCAGCATGCCGCAAATTGGTATCTCGAGCGAAGTCGAACATTAGTCACGGTGAAGCAAAATATTCTGCGCTTCCCGAACATCAAGAACGTCTTCTCGAAGCGTTTCGAAAGGCTGTTACGACGGGCGCAATCGCCCCGTTAGAGAGTCTTCTTGCGAGCGATATTCAATTGCGAGCAGACGGAGGCGGTAAGGTGCCCGCTGCTCTGAACATTATTAGAGGCACCAAAGACGTCTTGGCATTTGTTGCCAAAGGGCTGCGAAAGTACTGGCGCGATTACGAACTCGCTCCAGCATATCTCAATGGCACGCACGGGTTCACTGTCAAGCATCAGGAAACAATCGTAGCTGCCGTATCATTCGCCTATGACGCCACTGGCAAAGCAACAGGCATCTACATCATGCGCAACCCAGATAAGCTCGGAAAAACCACCGAAGTTGCGATTGAGTAATGAGTTTAATCGACAGCTCGGATTAAGGACCAGGCGTAGTTTCCAGAATACTTGTGATCTTCCAAGGAACTGGCTTCGCAACATGACGGGAGGATACTTGCAAGCAGTAGAGTGTCTCGCGCACTGTCCGGTCCGTCAGTCTCACACAAATTAGCCGTGATAGGAAAGTTCCCAAGCATGGACGAGCCGGACGCTTGGAACGCCTCTCAGGTGTATCAGGACTTCCTGCTATGGTAGGAAGCGTCGGATCAGGAGATCGTTGTTCACGAGTTCGCTGCTTAGGTCCCGGTAATAGGCTTGCGCTTTCACTCTAGTGCGATCCACCATCTTTGAGATTGAAGTGCCTGCTACAGGAGCGTCCCTACCGGCAGTCGGGGTAGGTATTGCAACAGCGATTACTAAGTCACCTGTTTGATCAAAGTGACCGTGGTGCCGCCCGCCACATGCGTTGTAATCTGAGCGCCGGCTCGCCGACTAGCAGCCCTGCGGCAATGGCGAAAAGTCAATCAAGCAGACGTCATCGACCGACTTTCACCTGGGAAGAATTCAGCGTTCGGATAGCCATTAGCTCTTGAACGCGTATGGGCTGGTGAAACCTAAAACCTTTTGTGCATGCACGATTGCAGTTAGTCCAATGCCTGTTTTCTTGGTGGTAAAACGACTAATGCAACACCGACAACAGCCACGGCCATTCCTATCATGGCGATCGATCCAACCTCCTCGCCTAGAATGAAATAGCCCAGCACCGTCGCCACCGGCGGCACCAGGAAAAACATACTGGTCATGCGTGAAACTGCACCGCGTCGGATCATAATTGTCAGCAGCACCATCGATATCAAAGATATGAACACAGCCATGTAGAAAAGTGCGCCGATGAACGCTGGTGTCCAGTTGATCCGGAGGTCTTCGAAGAGGAGCGCGAGTGGGCTGATCAGAATTGTAGCCACTAGGAACTGGATGGCCGAGCCGGTACGTGGGTCCATGTCGGCACAAAACTTCTTCTGATAGAGCGTGCCAAACGTAATACCGAGCAGACCGACAAACGCCCAGACCATTCCTTCGACGCTGCCAAGTCCCAGTGCCAACTTGTGAGCGACGACGAGGCCCACACCAGCGAAGCCCAGAAGCAGACCAAGCCACTGTCGCAGTGTTACGCTTTCACCAAGAAGCGGGCCAACGACGGCAGCCGTCAAAATTGGTTGCATGCAAACGATTAAGGCGGCCACGCCCGCGCCAACGCCCATTCCCATGGCGAGCCACACTCCGCCAAAATAGAGCGCCTGCAGGAGCGCGCCCGCCACAGCGATGTGGGCGACCTCCCGCCAGCTCGTAGGCCAAGGCGCACCCATGACGACGGCAACGACTGCAGTGAGAAGCGTTACAACGGCATATCGCAAGCTCAGAAACGTTAGTGTTTCTGCATTCGCAAGCCCCACTTTTGCAGCAATAAAACCGCTGCTCCATAACATAACGAACGCCGCTGGAATGACGACAATAGTGGTGTCGTACTGTGAAGCAGTCGGGGACTTGATCGCCATGTCTCGATAAGAACTCCTCAAGTCTGAGACCAACGATCGTGGCCAATGCACAACTGCCTGTACTCAGCTCGCGATGGGCGCTATTCTTGGTGGCTTGACGTCTCGGTGTCGCTTCAGGCCTCAGCGGTTTCCCGGCCTGCTCCGGTGGGCAATTCTATTCTCTCAGATACGATCTCGCGGATAACGGACCAAGAACCTTGCAGATGTTCGATTAGCAATTTGGCGCCTTGCTCACCATTGCCCGCGCGCAGAGCCCTTATGAGGGCACGATGTTCCTTGACAGCGGCCCGAGCGCGACCACGGTTCGTCGTACTGAGATGGCGGACTCGGTCCAGCTGTGCGTTGACGCGGCCGATGATGTCCGCGATGTGCGGAAAGCCACCGGCTTCAATCAGGATCTGATGGAAGCGGTCATCTGCTGCGATAAAGCTGCGCCCATCGTTGTCATCAGCCGCCATCGCCATCAGTCGTGTCTCGCTTTCAAGATCGGCGAATTCACGATTGGAGAGTTTATCAGCAGCGATCTCCACAACACGAGGCTCAAGGGCTTCGCGGACTAGCATACCCTCTTCAACGCGTGCCGGATCGATCGGCGCAACAAACGTTCCCGCTTGCTTCCTGATGACAACCAGCCCGTCGTCACGAAGTCGCAATAGCGCTTCACGAACGGGCGTACGTGAGATACCAAAGTGCGCCGCAACTAAGGGTTCCTGAATTGACGCGCCCTGTGCAACGTCGCCAGCGACAATGGCCTCACGCAGGCTTTCATAAACTTGGACGGATAATGCTGCACCTGACGCAATCTCTGCGCCTGAGAGCCAGGCAATTTCGGAATTGCGAGCCATGCCAAAATGTCTCCGGCGGTTGCCTTAGGACTCCGTTGTGACTTCATCGGCCACAAATACTGCACCCACCTTCTTTTGCAGCTCTGCGGGGGCAACAGATTGGGTCAGGAACGCATCAGCGTGTTCTTTGCCAGAAAACTTCAGTCCGGCTGCTTTGATTTCGGCGTCTGCCACTTTGACCAAAGGTGTGTAGCAAGGGTGGTGGTGTTCCCGGTACGGATTGTTTCGTGCAGCATTGTAGCAGCAGATTAATGTCCAGCGACGATCATCTGAGCGGTTCTGATCAGATCGATGGAGCGTATTACAGTGGAAGAATAACACGTCGCCCGGCTCCATTTCGCAATAAACAAGCTCGAGCTTCTTCTGGGCTTCTTCGACCCGGCGGAGATCGGCACCAACCTGGTCACCATCCAAAAGACCATGATCAATCCGGCCAAGATGATGGGACCCCTTTAGGACCTGGAGGCAGCCGTTGGCTCTGGTGCACTTATCAAGCGCGATCATGGCTGAAGCCATGTAAGGGAACAGGCAGCCATTGTTGTACCAGTAGCCATAATCCTGGTGCCACTCCCACGCCCCGCCCTCGCGCGGTTCTTTCGCGGTAATCTTGGAATGGTAATGATAGACTTCACCGCCAAGCAGGTCTTCCATGGTATCAACCATCTTGTGTGAGCGCGCAGCATAGCCATAGACGCTGTCGCCGGGATGGTTCCAGGTCGCCATTTTGGTCGTCAGGCCCTCAGCATCGCCGCGATTGTAGAAGTGCCCTCTGATCGCTGGGTCCTGGTCTACGGCTGATTGAAGAAGATGGGCCTCTTCCGCATCGAAGAAGCCACGAATGAGAATGTATCCATCTCGCTCAAAGGAGGCCTTTTGCTCAGGTGTCAATGCGCTTGTCATTGTGCTTTTTACTCCCAACTCACTATAAAATGTATTAATATATTAATTTGATCCGATTCACAAGAGCGATGAACTTGCAGTCCTGGAGGTTAGTCAACTCCAACTCAATGAAGAAGTAATGCAAGTCTCCGCCGAGCTGCTTGAGCTTCATGTGCAATTGCCTGTGGGCGCAGACTAATTCTGCAATGTGTCAGGCAGAGATGAGCCTCAACGCATCGCGTTTGATGGCCCGCAGATCTGCCGCATCGAACACGCCGCGCGCGAGAACGCGCAGGCCAACCACCATCGACAACAGCGATTTGGACGTATCACCAGCTTTCGCGCGCTTAGGGATCGTTCCCAGTTTGTGGCCGCGCACAATCAAGCGTTTGAAGAAGGCCTCGAAGTCGCCGAGCGCCGCGCGAACCATCTCGTGGATACCATCGTCGTGGTTGGGAAGCTCAAGAGCGGTGTTCACGAGAAAGCATCCTTTACGCTCGGTGTCGGACAAGCTTTCCGCAATCAGAGCATCGAACAGCGTCGTCACGGCGACGTGCGGATCCTCGATCGCGTCGAGCTGAACAAGAACCTGCTGACGGTTCTGTCGGTCATACTGAAGAAGCGCTCGAGTAAAGAGCTGTTTCTTGCTGCCGAACGCATTGTAGAGGCTGCCCTTGTTTATGCCCATTGCATCCGTGAGGTCATTCATCGACGTGGCTTCATAACCCTTCATCCAAAACACTTTTTGAGCACGCTCGACAGCGTCGTCGATGTTGAATTCCTTGCCGCGTGGCATATCGGTCTGACCTTTTCTCAGAGTTCTGAACCCTATCCTTAGTCGATTTATACCAATCGGTCAATATTGCTGCATATGCTGTAATCACATGGCCGTGATCTCGAAGATTCCATTATTGACCGATCGGTATTGATTGCGTAAATGGCATTACATACCGATCGTTCAAAAACGATTGAAACACACAAAAGGAACAGTCCCATGACCGACTTCACGACACACACAATCAACTCTGCCCCAGAGGCCGCCAAGCCGACCCTCGAGGGCGTCAATTCAGCATTTGGTTTCGTGCCGAACCTGCTGGCCACGATGGCCGAGGCGCCCGCGCTCCTGGAAGGCTATACCACGCTGGCCAAGATCTTCGACAAGACGAGCCTGAGTGAAACCGAGCGCCAGATCATCTTGATGACAAACAATCGGTTGAACGGATGCACATACTGCATGGCCGCTCACACGACGCTTTCGCAGATGGCAGGAGTTCCTGCCGACGTCATTGATGCGCTGCGCGGTAACACGCCAATCGCCGATGCCAAGCTGGAAGCGCTGCGCACGTTTGCCGCCGTCATCAATGAGACACGTGGCTGGCCTTCGGACGCCCAGATCGAAGCATTCCTTGCAGCCGGATATACGCGGCAGACAGTGCTGGAAGTCATTCTGGGCACCAGCCTCAAGGTTCTTTCGAACTACACGAACCACGTTGCTTCCACTGAGATCGATGCGGCGTTCGCCGCCAACGCCTGGACTCCTGCACGCGCGGCCTAAGAGCAACTCGCCCGCAAACGGGCACTCCGAGCGGGCACCCCAACACCAAGGAAATGATGACATGACCCCTTTTCACAAGAGACCGATCCTGGTCAATGCGCTCGCATTGACGGCGACCGTGGCGGCCTTTGTTGCCTCACCTGCCGCGACCGCGAAACCTAATGCCTATGAAGGTTTCTCAATTCCGCCTCTCGAGATCTCAGCCAAGACCAAGTACGCCCACAAGTTCGTCGAAATCCTGGGTTCCAAAATGGCCTATGTCGATGAAGGCAAGGGTGATCCGATCCTGTTCCTCAGCGGGCAGCCGACTTCGTCGTATCTCTGGCGCAACATCATGCCTCACCTGGAGAAGCAGGGTCGCGTGATTGCGCCAGACAACATCGGGTTCGGGAAGTCCGATCAGCCTGATCTGAAGTACACATTCGCCGATCACTACCGGTACTTCGACGCTTTCGTAAAAAAACTCGGCCTGAGCAACATCACGCTTGTTGTTCATGACTGGGGCTCGGGTCTCGGGCTCAACTACGCGCGTCTCAATTCCGGCAACGTCAAGGCCATTGTCACGATGGAGTCGATCATTGCACCGGTTATCCCTGCGAAAAGCTACGCGGCGATGCGTAAGGATCTGGCTGGCTTCTTCCGCATGGCGCAGGACCCGGTGAAGGGGCGAAAAGTCATCGTCGATGACAATGCTTGGCTCAAGGATGGTGGCTTTCTCGACCAGTTCATTGTCCGGCCACTCGCGCCTGAAGCACTCAAAGTCTACCAGGCACCACACCTGACCAAGAAATCACGGCAACAGGTTCTCCAATGGCCGAACGAAATGCCGATCGGCGGAAAGCCAAAAGCGGTGCATGACATCGTAACGGCCTACAACAAGTGGCTCGAGGAAACCGATGTGCCGTGGCTGTTCTTCTACACGACCCCAGGTGTTCTCAACCCGCCGGAAGCAGCTGACTACTGGGTAGCGAGGGCAAAGAACATCGAGACGGTCTACATCGGTCACGGCCTTCACTACGTGCAGGAAGATCATCCGTTTGCGATCGGTCGGGCAATCTCCGATTGGTATCGCCGGATCAGCAGCAAGTAGCGAAACGCGACGGCCCGGTGCGCATCATCGGGCCACCCGTGCCCCTTATGCAATCTCCTCTCATGAATGGAAATCCCATGTTACTTGATACCCCCGTTGCCGACATCGGCTGGCAAGCGCCTGACTTCACGCTGAAGGCCCCTGACGGCGCAAGCTTCACGATGTCCAAACAACTTGGCGATAAGGGATTGCTGATCGCCTTCATCTGCAACCACTGTCCATACGTGCAGGCGATCGGCCATCGGCTTGCAGGCGATGCCAGGACGCTCCAGGGCGAAGGCATCAACGTTCTGGCCGCGATGTCGAATGACTACCGCTACGTGCGCGAAGACAGCCCTCCCTACATGAAGCAGTTTGCCGCGCACTTTGGGTTCTCCTTTCCGTATCTCGTCGACGAAGGCCAGGTCGTCGGAAAGACCTATGGCGCGGTGTGCACGCCGGACTTCTTCGGTTTCAACAAGGACGGCGAACTGCAGTATCGCGGCCGACTCGACAGTGCCGGCATGGGCGATCCAGCCGATCGCGTTCCGGAACTGGTGAACGCCATGCGCCAGATCGCCGAGACCGGCCATGGCCCTCGACAACAGAACCCGAGCATGGGCTGCTCGATCAAATGGAGTTGATAAGATGATCGACCTTTACACCTGGGCGACGCCCAACGGTTGTAAAGCCGCTGTCACGTTGGAGGAACTCGAGCTGCCCTACACCGCGCATCCAATCGATATCTCCAGTGGCGCACAAAAAGAACCCGCTTACACGGCGATCAACCCCAATGGCCGCATCCCGGCAATCGTTGATCGTGACAATGGAGATTTTGCCGTTTTCGAATCCGGCGCGATCATGATGTATCTTGCGGAGAAGACCGGCCGCCTCATGCCGACCGATGCCAAGGGCCGGTCCGAGGTGCTGCATTGGCTGATGTTCCAGATGGGCGGGCTCGGCCCGATGCAGGGCCAGGCAAACGTCTTCTACCGCTATTTCCCGGAGAAGATACCGGCCGCCATCGAACGCTACCAGAATGAGACCCGGCGGCTCTACGGTGTACTCGACACACGGCTTGCCGATCGCGAATTCCTTGTCGGCGACTATTCGCTTGCCGACATCGCGCACTGGAGTTGGGCGCGCATCCACAGTTGGGCCGGTGTCGACATCGATGACTTCCAGCATCTGCGGCGATGGATCGACCAGATAGCAGCCCGTCCGGCTGCCGCCAGAGGCGTCGCGGTTCCCATGGAAACAAACTACGACAAACCCGATACACAGAGTAGCTAGGTGGCCGCCTCGCGGCCAGGATGTGCGGCTTCACGGATCTTGGAGCCGTACGCCTGCCTACTTACGGCTGCTTTGCCTAACAACTGTCGATTTAGCGCAGATGCCCAAAGACCGAGAACCTCGGTTGGCCGTTGAGCGCGCGCGTGATGTGGCCTTTGCCATCGGTATCTTCTCCAACCAGGAAGTGACCGGGCGGCACAGTGCTTTGGCTGCCGTCGCCGTGCTCGACAGCGAGGCCACCGATCAGCACCAGCACGACTTGTTGTTGCGGTGCCTGATGCCAGTCGTAGTCGAAAGTCGATGCGGCAAAGACGAACTGAAACGCCTTAAGTTCAATCTCTTTCGTTTCATTCCTTCTGCACCGCCGTAGACATAGGGCATGTGTTTCTTCTCAAAGAACGAGTAACCCTGCGCATTTTCTTGATTGTGGCGGTCGCGGGTGCCGGCTCCGTCACGCAAAGTGGACCGCTCGTGCCCGCTTAGGGAATATACTCATCAACGAAGCGCGTAACCCAATCTGCCCCTGTTTCGGTACTCTGGATATGTACCCGATCTTCTTGCATCGCCATTCACTGATCGCTCTCAAATTGTCACAAACCTAAGTCCAAACACTATCAATCGGCTGGGTCGAAAGGAACGGTAGGGCAGGCCTCCATGTTCATTGCTGCCAACTAAGCCGCCCAACACACTGAGACCTCAAGAGCGCGCCGCTGCACAATGGAGCTCACGCTTCATAACGAAAGCGGTCTTGATGCCTAGCAGTGGCTCGCATGACGGTTGATGCAATAGCGCGCTGACCGTCAGCGCAACGCCAATAGAGCTTCGCCCACCTTGCGGACACCTGTCGGTCGCGGAATACACCGATGATAAAACTCGCATCCACGACCGCTGCCGGACGTAGGTCCAGCCTTGCAGTTCTAACGACTGCCGATTCCTCAAAGACGCTGGCGGATCGTTAGTACCGATGTAGGTGAACTGCTTCTTCTGCTTGATTGGTTGTGGTTCAATACTGACAGGACTGACCGACGAGG
Organism: Hyphomicrobiaceae bacterium; assembly: GCA_965247245.1. GTDB lineage: Bacteria > Pseudomonadota > Alphaproteobacteria > Rhizobiales > Hyphomicrobiaceae > Tectiglobus. The sequence goes on from CBDFGV010000003.1 coordinate 3,099,817, forward strand.
ACATCCTCCATATCCTGCCAGTGATCAGCGGCAGCGCCAGTTGACTGAGTAGCGACATGCTGAAGGGCTTTGTTGTTGACCGCTAACGAGAACGCTCAACCTTGAGAAACAAGCGAAAGCGTTCGAAATTTGAGTTTGAATTTGCCAGATATTCACTCTACTTCAAATTTTTCAGTGAACATTAGAACTCCAGTCACTTGGCCGTGCAATGAATGGTCGGAGATGTTTCAGCTGTGCATTGCTAGATAGAGGTCTGTTGTGTGGAAATTTGTCAAGCGAGCCTGTATGGCGCTCGGTGTGTTGTTCGTTCTTCTGGCCGGATATGTCGGATTATCGGTTTACAACGGCACGAAACAGCTGGCGGCTTCCCAACAACAAAGCCAGAAGTTTGCAAACGAATTCCTCGCAGACCTATCAAAGGATTGGCGACATCAAGACGTTGGTGATCGCCTCAGTTCTAAGTTGTCACAATACATGAGCAGCTCGGCGGGGACGGTTCTGTTTCAAAGGAGTTCAAAGCTAGGACGTTTGAGACAATGCCCAAAGCTGCTGCGTGCAAACCACCGTCTCGCGGGCAAGGTGATACTATCCCGCACGGTTTTGGAATGCAGTTACGAAGGTGGCAAGGCTGTATGGCGGATCACTCTGGCAATGAATGGGGAGACCAGTCGCGTCGTTGGCTTGGTACTGATGTCATTGGATATTGGAAAGTCGCGTCCAGAACGTGCTTAGTGATTTTCGCGCAAATAGCATCTCAAGGCTTTCAATGGCGTATGGAACTCGTTGAAGCTTAGGTCGACGCAGTCTCAACTTTGGTTCACTGTTGACGTCAGGGCATGCGCAATAAACAAACGCCAAACTACGGCTTCCGACCGACCACACCAGTGGCACAGCCAAAGAAGAATGAATTGAACTCAACATCCAAGCCTTCTTCTTCAAGGCAGTCCGCAATGAATTTGCAATCACCAAAGTTGCGCGTGTAGGCGCCAATCATACTGAAGTCCTGCGCCCCTTTCAGCACCGTCCTTTCAATCAGCGGCAATACCTTTCCCAAATAAAACCGATACAAGCTATGCAATATCCAGCCTCTGGGGTCAGACGCCTCAATCAATGAGAAGGTTCCACCACGCTTCAGAGTTCGAGCAAGCGTCGCTGCCAACTTCTTCTGCTGGTCCCCGTTGAAGGTCTTGAGGCCAAATGTCGAAATTATGAAATCGGCTGACTCGCTCGGCAAATCGCATCTGAGAACGTCCGCCTCGATAAGTCTTATTTTGTCCACTCGTGTTTGGTGCAGTCTATCCACCGCGCGCCGGTTCATTTCTGATGAGATGTCGATGGCTGTGATTGCTGCAATTTCTGGCTTGCGTCGCAATAGGTGGGGCCAAGCCTCCCCTGTGCCAGCCATCAAGTCGAAGCCAACGGCACCAGAAAAGTCTGTCTCCGGGAGATGACGGATGCATTGCCAACGCCAGATGTGAACAAAGCCAAACGAGGCGATCTGGCTCCAATATCGATAAGCGGTACTACATCTGTCGAACACGCCCTTGACGAACTCGGGATCATAGATGTCTGGCCGAGAATTCTTGGGGCAGTTTTTCCTTAGCATCTCAGATCAAACCACCGTTAGTTTGCGATCCATTTGTCATGCAAAATGTTTGCACTGCTCCGATGCGCCTGACGTTCGTGAAGGGATGCTGCTTGGACCTTGGTCATTGCCGCCTCGAAAATTCTTCCATGTGTGCTTGAGCATCAGCGTCAACGTGTAAACAGGCACAAAGAGCATAGCGAGACCGAACGCTAGGAACACGACAGCTTTCCAATGCCCCCCCCGGCAGACCAAGAATGCCCAAAAAAGCAAATGGGAGACCTAGGACAATCATGAAGCCAAGAGCAATCGATGCGAAAACGATGAGCAACAGGCTTCTGATTGGTTGTCCTCGTTCATGCGCAGGATGCGAAAAGTAGAATGTCAGCGATATCACCAGAACAAGTACGAACGGGCCAATCATAAATGTAGCTATAAACGGATTGCGATAGATCTCATCACATTTCTCGCAAGTGAGGTAGGCTAGCCCGATTTCGTAGACAAAAATAATTCCTCCGATCAGTCCGATCGCTCCCGGCCCATACTCGTTGAGCCCTCGTCGCAACTTTTGGAACAGACTGCTTTCTCGCTCGACGACCGGTTTCATACTAGCGACCGCGAACAGACTTTAACCGTCGCGCTGCCGCGGAGTTTGCGCCACTATCATGTGACTCGCTCGCTCTTATTCCACCGCTGAACCCTTGATCGGGCGGGCCAAATTTGTTTGTGCCTGGTTCGCCTGACACAGTTCCCGCAAACAGGAGCAGAAGCATACCCGGTCCCGTAGCCATCAACAGTAGAGTAGGATCACCAGTGCCTTTTGCCAGATTGGCAAGATTTCCGTGCTGGATAGAAAAGACGATTGGCCAAATTATACTCAGAGCAAGCCACGCACTGATCGACACCCATGCAGGCGCCCCGAAATCGTGAAACCGTGCAATCAAGAAGCCGAGCATGATGATGTCTATACCCTGCCCGACGGTATTTGCTGTGCTTGTTGGTGCGTAAGCATTGAGTGCTAGCTTGGTCACAATGACAAGGACAACAAGCATCCAGAAGTGGGTACGATCTAGTCGACCGTTGATATTCTTGCGCACGACAAATCTCCTCAAATATGGGCGGCACCATAACCAGTAGGTGTTGATGAAGACTTGCTGTGAACAGAGTTTTTCGACACAAAGCGAGCCAGCGACAGCTGTGCAAAAACGTAGTTGAGAAATACTGAACGGGCTACGGGGTTAAGCGTGAGAAGCGGATGTCTGGTTTGAAGTGCAGTAAGTCTGAATCAGGTCAAAAGGTGCAGATTCTGGAACCAACATCTCAGGAATATCACGGTATGCACGAATTAGCGCGACGCATATCAAATGCAAAGGAACCGCTATGATGTTCGATCTACTAGCAATCGTAGCCGGCGCGTTTGTTGGGATTTGCATTGTGAATGCAACTAATTCAACAGGCCTGATGAGAGTGTACATATTGGGAGGCGCGGTTGCCGCTGCATATCTGTTATGGGACAACGTTATCCGCGACAGCTGAGTGACGTTTCTTGCTCTGAAGTATGCATCTGGTTGAGCTTGTAGGTAACTTTTATCAGCAGCATTGCATCCGAGAATTTTACTCGAACTTCATTGGAAATTGCTATTCGGACTGCTGTGTCATTGACCCAAAGATATTCCAGCCTTGTGCTCTCGGCTGTCTTGCTGAGCTTTGTGCTCGCACCTGGCATCACGATGGCTGCGAACGAGCCTCGCTTTGACTGGGAAGAGCAACCCTGGAAGACATGGCAAACGCTGTACCAATCTCAGCATCAGCTCGTCGGAAGGGTTTGGTCCGCGCGCGATAAGTCGTTCATCTCATTTGGTGAGCTTACCAGACGGTTGCTGCTGACGCCCTTCGTAATCATTGGTACTGATTTACATAATGCCGATCACCACCGACTGGCAGCGTGGATGATTCAACCAAAGATTCAGAGGCGGCCTGTCAGGGATCGTGGGTTCTTTGAGTGGATGGTTCTAGGTTGGTTGCGGCCAGGTGCCAGGGGTGCCTTGCGCGAGTTCAATAAAACTCATATGGCGGCCGTAAGCGATAGAGCCAATTCCATGATCACCGATCCTATTGAGAACTTCCCCAGCCGTGCACAGTACTCCACGTTGTTTGTCCGATCGATGCGCCTTGAAGCCGTTCAAGGGCTGGGTAAGCTTGCCACTAAGCTGAAACCACATTTGGTTGAGGAGATATCTTGGGAGATATACAAACCAACTCTCGAAGCCGCCTATCTGGCAACGGTGAATAATATCATGCCTGGGCTGGGCTATGAGAAATATGCAGAAGAATTTGCCGCGAATTGGAACCGTATTGACCAGCCTCCGTTTCGGTATCGACGGTGGAAGCACAAGAAGCTCGATCAACCGTTGCCAAAGCGGTTACGAGAAAAGTTGATGGCAAAGATTGAGCGGGCTCGTTGCTTGCGCGGCGCATCGAGCGACCGTGATCGTCATTACCGCCTCCGGCGCTATCATGATGCAACAGCTGCTTTCAACATGACTGACCCTTGGATACCAAGCGAGAAGCGTACTGGGAAAATAAGCATCATCAAAGATGTAGACTACTCCGTTTTCTATGTCGGCGAGAACGACCGTGTGCGGCTCGACTACGGGGTTCCTTGGTATCTTGAAAAAATGGTTGGCCGCTCAAAACTGGTCGTTGTCTCGTTGAAACAAGTCCGGAAGGGTATCAACGCACCTCATCAATATATCAATGTCGGTTCACAGAATTCAGCTGTCGCGGACTACATGGTATTCACGCCTCAAGCCTCCACAAACGGAACTCAAGGCAAGTGTTGAGATTGATATGCGCGTCCGTGATCGATCTTCGCGCGAACTTGCTGCGGTAGCGCCATCGTCGGCCAACAGGCTTATCATGAGAACAGGGCGTTTGCAGCCGGCGTCGACGTTAGGCGGAGATGATGGCAAACAAGACAGCGCAGGCTACGCGAAAGAAGTCGTTAGTGTCTCAGATGTACTCTGGAGTTCCTTTCGATCAGTCGATCTAAGAGGCCAGCTTGTAAATGAAAATTGTGTTGCTCATCGGCGCTGCCTTTGGCGAGTCTAGGTTGATGGTATTCCTAGGCTTTCTATTGCCAATAGCCGGCTTGATTACGGCTCTGCAGATGACAACCGGTGATATGGCAAGAGATGTTTCAACGATCCTCGTTGGCATGCTCATTGGCCTTCACTGTAATGTTCTTGTAGGCTGGCTATACGCTAAACGAAGCCAGTATGCCGAACAGTTATCTCAGGAGCGCAAGTGCATTGGTGCGATCATAGTTGGCTTTGTATCCGTGTGGACAGCCTTTATGGTCGGGGCAAGGATGGGCGTTGTTGGTGAGGCTTCGATTGTCGTGATTGTTATTACAGTTGGACTCATGGTGCCCGTTTGGTTCAGCGCGGGAATTGCTGTGCGCCAAAACTAAATCACTTATCGCTCGCGATCTTTGCCTGATGTGGACTAGTGCCTACCGCGTCTTGCCTATTTGATCCCCGCAGGGCTCACTTTCTCAAATAATAGGGTGAGCTTGCCATCGACATCCCAGAGCCTCGGATTAACCTCGATGATCTCTATTGAGGAGCGGCGAGTTATGCGTCGAACTAGAAGATGCCTGGCCGACAAATGACATGTTCGAGACGGCACGAGTCTACTCCGGTGGACAGATACGAAATGCCGAGATGGTTGCGGAGGTCCTGAAGGAAAGTGGTTCGGATGACGACTGGACCTAGTTCACTAGAATAACGCTTCGTTCAGATCCGCAGAATACAGTATATCCATCGATGAGTAGTGAGAACTTAGTGGCTTCCCATGAACAGCACTATTCCTAACAAGTTCGTCTTGCTGGTTGGCTTCTCCTACTATGTCTATGCGATTGTGACAGGAGCACCGATTTCAGAGGTTCTCAACCACACACTCGCCGGCATCTGCGCTCTATTCATCGGAGTTGTGCTCTTTGCCCAACGGGCGATTGGTGCTGGTGTAGCCAAGCTCGGTGCTGCTCTTGTGATTTGGTTTGGTTTTGAACAGGGAGCAGTGTTCATTCTGCTTACCGCAGTCTTTGCCTTAACTGGATCGTTCCTACTGTCCTACATAATTCGTTTGCAGCACAAAGAACTGCCTTATGCGCCTTTCCTTCTCATGGGGACCATCGGTACAGTCTTTATCTACGATCAACCAGTTATCGGATTTCTATGAATTCCATCGGCAAGCTGAATGCTGTCCCTTGTTCACATCCGTCCGCACCACGCTCTCGGCATGCGTGCGCCGGTGCCTGAAACGATCACCGGCGTGTTGATGAGCTGCGCTTGTGTCTTCGGTGACCAACAGCGGAAACCCTGGCCCAGTTCTGACAGGCGAAGCCGGCCTGACGCGTGGTCATACCATCCACTCGAAAACTTCGACTGTAACTGCTGCTCGAAGAGCTCCGGGCAGTCATTGATATCGAGATGCCCCGCCCCTCTCTTCCAATGCTCATAAACGGCATGCAAAGCGCTCTCTCTTGGCAGTTCCGCAACCGGACGCTGCTGCGAGACATAGTTGCTGTTCAGACGGTACTCGCGGCGATGCATCAGCAGAAGCAAGCGCCGGCATAAGGCGCTTACGCGAGGAAAGATCTCATGTTGCCAGTCGTGATCAAACCACGAAAGACTGACGCGATCCGGGTTCGCTTCATCGAGGTAGGTAGCAAGCGAGCTATATGTCCTCATCGATAATCGGCCAGGCGCGGCCTCTACGATGACATGGCCGGGTGAAATCCGAACGCGGACATATCCGAGATTGCGAACGACAAAGTCGGCAAAGCAATGCTGGTAAGCACTGCGGCCAAGCTGTTGTGCAGCGGCGGCAGCACTCAGTGTGAGCCGTTGACCATCACAATCTATCAGAAAATGCGACATGCGTGTTGCAACCAAGGCTTAGTTTGCAAGGCCACGCCCCTGGCCTGCATTGTCAAAGTGCTTTCTTGCCAGCAACCGGCAAGGATGAGCGTTCGATACGTACGCTAGCCAAATTATAGGAAACCTAGCATTTGCCTAGAGTAGAACGCCTGCTGATTATATTCGGTATAAGTCACCGATGCATACTCCGCAATGGCTGACGCGGCCCTGCGCTGTCATTCACTTGCGAAAAACTGCTTCAACTCTCTCCATAGTTGCATAGTATACAGTCTACTGATAATAAGTTGTGTCAGCGGAAACATGCGCCGGAGCGAGGCGTTATCTGAAGGAGACTCTCGACATGCTATCAAAAGCAAGCGCCGCTGCATGGGTCGTAGCCCTGGCGACCATAATTGGTTCGGCTCCCGTTATGAGTGATGACAAAAACTATGCCGCTCAGCTCCAGCTCAAGAACTGCGGGGCCTATCAGTTGTGGAAGGTCGTGCTACAGCGCAAGGCTGCTGGCAGCAACCAATGGGAAGAGGTCACAAACAAGCAGACGAACGTCAAATATGGATACGCAATATGTTTTGACGCCAGCCAATGGCCGCAATTTGTGAAGGGTGATTCCGCTAGACTAAGGGGCTTCATTGATGCCGGTGACACCAAGTCGTGCGATGGCACGAACTTCGATGAGCCAGAGCCCGAAGGCGAAGGACTAAGACGCAATTTCCGCATGGAAGGAACCACAAGAAACAACAACGCTTGCAAGTCCCATGGCTACAAGCAGCTGTAGGTCGAGTCGGATTGCGGAAAGCAGGGAACTCAGCTGTATCTTGGCTGTTAAGCTTTGAGGGTTCGCCGGGTCTCGACCGTGCTCGCCAAGACTAACTGTTGAACAACATGATCGACCTTGGTCGACGTCCGGCGAACCTCTCAACTTCACCGCCTCACTCGTATGTTGCGCCGCAAGCATATCGGTGGAAGCTGGGTGTTTGACGCCCCTGTGCGTTCGACGGTCCCCCGGCTTCGAATGTTGCACCAAACAGACATGTTGAAGCTCGGCTGCAGTGGGGTCTTGAGCACAACGGGGTCATGGCAAGATGCTCTATGACCAACACAGCAACAATCCGTACCCAAGATCCCAACCAGTTCCTTGACGAACGTGAGACTGCAAAACTACTCGCGCATCCCGTCCGCACATTGCAGGCGTGGCGTTACCGAGGCGGCGGACCGAAGTTTGTAAAATTCTCGCGTAGCGTTCGCTACAGGCATTTTGATCTGATCGAGTGGATGGACGCGTCAACGCTGGAACACACCAGCCAATAGGGCGTGTTTTCGCTATGAGACGCCACACCAAGCACATAGCATTCAAGCGCATTGCAAGCGATGTGCTTGACCATATCGATGCGATCCTCGCGCGTTGGTTGCCAGGCGGCCAGTTGCAGTCCGAAGAGTACATCGTGCGCAATCCAACCCGCGCCGATAGACGACTAGGCAGTTTCTCTATCAACGCGCACCGCAGTTGCTGGGCTGACTTTGCCACCGGCAACCGCGGCGGCGACCTGATCAGCCTGGCAGCTTACCTCTTTCAAGTCAGTCAAGCTGAAGCGGCCATCCGGCTTGCGACTTTGCTCGGAGTTTCATCTTACGATGACGCACGATGAGAACACCTTTCGGCTACTTCGCGAAATCTACATGAACAAAACACAACCAGAGCGAAGTGCAAATACATGGATACCATTCGATGTCGTCCCAATGACGGCACCCCCAAAACCCGAACGACACCCGCGACATGGTATACCCAGTCATGTTTACGCGTATCACCGTGCCAAGTCTGATCTCGCCGGATATGTCTACCGTTTCGAAGACTCTAACGGCGCCAAACATTTCTCACCATTGACGTTTTGCCGATCAAGCCAATCCGGTAGGAGTGGCTGGCGATGGAAAGCGTGGACAGCACCACGCCCTCTTTGCGGACTGACAGACTTAGCAATCCGATCCGACGCGAAGGTAGTAGTAACGGAGGGTGAGAAGGCGGCGGAGGCCGCCCGCTTCCAGCTTCCAAGTTGAGTCATCGTGACGTCTCCAATGGTTCCAAGGCTGTAGCCAAAACAGATTGGCGCGTGCTCTTTGGTCGAGACGTCACGATATGGCCGGACAATGCCTCAGCAGGTCAGCAAAACACCAGCGATATCATCTCGATATTGCGCGCCAGCGCAGCTCCACCGGCAAGCCTTGCCGTTGTCGCGCCGGATCCAGACTATTCCGCTGGCTGCGATGCTGCCGACGCTTTGACCGAAGGTTGGAATGAACGGCGAACAACCGATCTGGTGAATGCCGCCACGCAGATCGACCTGACTGGCGAGCCATGCAACTCAAAAGCGTCACAAGAATCTACTGGTCAACACGGAACCGAATACGAGAATTGCGGCAGACGACGGTTAGACTTGCGCCGTCAAGTGATCGAGCTGTTAGACGTATGCGAGCTTTCGATCGATTAAGAGACAAGAGCACATGCCACGGTTCCTATCTCAGGACACTGCGAGAATGTGCGGGTCGATTCTGCAGAATTTGGGACATGACTGTCAGGCGAATGATACCGACATTGGCAGGAGCCAATCGGTGAACAGTTGCTCCGCGATGCTATTCGGGTTCTGGTCGCCAAAGCCACTTACGACGACATACGTTATAATACATTTCTTCGAGTTGGCGGTTCTGACCGCTACCTCTATCTTGATCTCGGGCGCCAAGATTGGAGCCTAATCGCGATCGGACCGGACGGTTGGGATATAACCGACGAAGCACCCATCAAGGCGGTCCGAAGATCCAATATGCAACCTTTACCCGTTCCAGAATGTGGCCCACCGCTCGACATAATCTTGCGACCACTTTTGAATGTCCGCTCAGAACGCGACTATAGGCAAATTGTTGCGTGGCTGCTCTGCGCGTTCAGCGATACTGGCGAAAACCCAATCCTCTCCATCAGTGGTGAGCAAGGGTCGGCGAAGTCGACTACCGCACGCATGATCCGAAGGTTGATCGACCCGGATAAGGCAACAAGTCATGCCGCACCTCAGATCAAACACGATCTTGTTGTCGCTGCGCACAATGCACGCGTCATTTCATTGGAGAGTCTTAGCGGCCTATCTCTCTGGCTATCAGACGCCCTCTACCGGATCTCCACTGGCGATGGTTTCTCGACCCGTGCTCTTCATACCAACATGGATGAAGTCGTCGAGCACTTGGAGAACCCGATCATTCTCAACGGCACTCCAGAGATCGCCGGTCGACCTGATCTGACAGACCGCTCATACACCATCCACCTGCCGGCGATCACGGAACAAGACCGGCGTACAGCTTCTGATTTCTGGGCGGAGTTCGAGAACAACCATGCATTCATGCTCGGGGCACTTCTGGATGCCGTCTCATCAGCTTTAGGGAACCTGCCCAATGTCAGGTTGCCAAGTAAACCACGGATGGCAAATGCCACAGAGTGGGTCACAGCCGCTGAGGAATCTTTGGGTTGGGAGGCAGAAACGCACATCTCGGATCTACAGTCCAATCGCCGCGACGCGAACGAGGCGTCGCTCGAATGCGAACCCGTCGCCATGGCCATTGTGGAGCTTGATTTGCCGTGGACCGGCACGCCAACCCAGCTCCACAAGAAGCTCTCGGATAGCGTGCCCGGCATCCCAAAAACCGTGAATGGCTTTGGCGCGGCTCTGATGCGCATTCAGCCCGTGTTGTTACAGGTCGGAATAGCGGTTGAGAAGAAGCGCGGCAAAGAGCGATCCATCACGATCAAGCGCATCCATTAGGAACCCTGCTTCCGATTTGCCGACTCGTCATAAGCGAGCGCTGTGGCGGAGACATCAGTTGCGTCGGTTGCAGCAATTCGCGTTGACCAATCAGTCACTACGACGCAACCTTCCCTTTCTCCCCAATAGTCCGGACCCACATCAACCGTCGCGAACGGGAAGCGGCGGCTAGCCGCCAAATAACTGATTGCCAATTCCAAAGCCGCGCGACTGTTTACTGCCAAATCGGAACTCTCGACCGAAAGGCTTTTTGCACGCGTGCCCGAGCTGTGCCATGGCCAGACATATAGCACGCAAAGCCGCTCAATTGTGTGGAGCGACGGCAAATGCGGAGACCCGACAAGCAACGTCAACCGCCGTCGGCACCGAGGCGCAAGCAAGCGATTGATTTGCCGACACAAACGACGGCTCCGTCGACTTCGACAGTCCCTCTTCTGGAAAAGGAATAAAATATTGGGTGGTTATTGGTGCTGTGCCCGTGTGTGCGTTCAACGCCGCACGTAGCATTCGCTCAGACACGCTGGAGCGCGATCCGCGTTGCTTACATGGTGCTTACCCGATCGGCGTGACCTAAGTAGAACTTCCGCTTAACTAATTGAAATCATTGGCGCACCGGGGAAGATTCGAACTCCCGACCCCCAGATTCGTAGTCTGGTGCTCTATCCAGCTGAGCTACCGGTGCCCAAGGCAAACAACCGTAACATTACAGTTCGATCACCTGTCAGAAACGGTCTGTGGATCAAAGTTGTAGATCCGATACGAACCGCCAAACAAACCAAGTCACGAGAGTCTCGCCCGTCTGAACTTGCATCTAGAACAACACAAAATCGTTCTGAAAGATGCGTCTCGGGAGCACCATTTAGCTCAATAAAAGCCAATCAAGTGCAAACTTCGTAGCTAAGTTCGTTTTCAGCCGTCCAACGAGCACCAGCCAGAGAAAACGCCAGCGCGAAGAGCCAATCGAACAGCCGAGCCGCCTGTTTAATATCTCACCGCGCCGGCTGCAAGAAATACTTCACGGTCAGTTTGCCGCTTCCACTAAACCGACCCGGGCCGGCCAAGACAGTGATGGAGCAAGGCCCCCGCAGCCCGGCGCCCTGGCAACAGCCGTCTATCAACCCAAATCGATAGCTAACTGCCCTCAAATTCCAAAGACCGCCGAACCAGTTTCACCACGCGCAGCGCGCAACCTAGCTACGCACCGTCATCCCGTCGGCCAGTGAATGCTGGTATGCGCGAAGCGCTGGCAACAGACCGGCCAACACACCACCAACGACGATTGCACCCAGCGCCATCAGCTCAGTCGATCCCGGTGCCGAGATGTCAAGGTACAGCCCGTAAGCGGCATCGATCGCCGGCCGCAACGCAAACAGCAACGCATAGGTCGCGAGCAGCCCGACAACGACACCTGCAAACGTCAGGATCCCTGCCTCCGACACAAGCAGACCGATCACGGTGCGCGGCCCGGCCCCGACCGATCTCAGGATCGCAATCTCGCGCCGCCGCTCATTGAGCGTCGCCAGGATCATCGTCATCATGCCGAGGATCGCCGTCACAACAACCATGAAGGACACGACCTGAAGCGCCGTCTCAGCGGTTCCAACCAGCCCCCAAAGTTCGTAGAGCGTGGCACCTGGAAGAATGGCGGACAATGGTTCTGAGCGGTAGTTGTTGACATAGCGCTGCAATTTGAAGATCGCCAGCTTCGACTTGAGCCCAACCATAGCTGCCGTCACGGCCTTGGGCCGCAACCGCATTGTGCGAACTTCGTCAGCAGTCACCGTGCGATCAGTCCGCCGTGCGCCACCTTGCCAATCAACATGGATCGCCTCAATCGCCTCGAGGCTGACATGCACGGTGCGATCGACAGGCGTACCGGTTTTCTCCAAGACACCGGAGACCCGGAAGGGCTTGTCGTCATGCTTGTTCAGTCCGATCCGCCCAAGTCCGTGCGCAACAACGATCTTGTCGCCAACCTTGTAACCGAGCTCCGCCGCAACATCAGCACCAACCGCAGCATCAAACAGATCGTCAAACCGCTTGCCCGATTGAAACTTGAGTGACTGACCCTGCCGATACTTGTAGCGGTCGAAGTACTCCTGGGTCGTACCCAACACCCGGAAGCCACGGTGGCTATCACCCAGTGATAGAGGAATGATCCATTTCACTTCCGGTCGACCTGCGATGTCTTCGTAGCTCCGCCACGTCATATTGTTGGTCGCATTGCCAATCCGAAAGACCGAGTAAAGCAGCAGCTGAATACCACCACTGCGTGCGCCGATAACGAGATCCGTCTCAGAAATCGTGTTCGCAAAACTCGCCTTCGCACCGTTGCGGACTTTCTCAACACCAAGCAGGAGAACCACGCTGACAGCAATCGCAAGAACAGTGAGCAAGGCCGTTAGCCAACGGTTTCGCAGCGACTGCAATGCCAGGCGGATCACCGTCATGCTGCACCTCGCACGGTCACCACATCGCCCAACTCGATCACGTTGTCGAACATTGAACTGATCCTGCGGTCGTGGCTGACCATCAACAGACTGGAACCCGCCCCCTCAATCTGCCGAAACAGCAAGTCGAGAAATCGCTCTTGGTGTTCTTCATCGAGAGCTGAAGTCGGTTCGTCCGCAACCAGCAATTCCGGCGATCCTATAAGAGCTCGCGCCACAGCAACGCGTTGCTGCTGACCGACGCTCAAGGCAGATGCTGAGCCGTCAAGAACAGAACGGTCAAGACCCAATTCAGTAAGTAAGCGTTCAGCCTCTGCGGCAGCACTTCCAACCTGCGTAACGCGTTGCCGACGCCCCGGGGCAAAGCTCAATGGCAAGACAACATTGTCGGTCACCGAACCGTAGGGAAGCAGATTGAACATCTGGAAGATTACCCCGATGTGCTCGGCTCGAAACTTGTCACGCGCACTACTCGACAAGCCAACAATATCCGTACCGAGGACCGAGATCTCTCCCTCCTGCGGTGAAACAATACCGCAGAGCAGACTAAGCAGCGTCGACTTACCCCCGCCTGATGGCCCAACAAGCAAGGTCCGTGAAGAAGCAGGCAGCGACAATTCGTTGACATGGATCTCGAAAGCCCGGCCTCCTGGCCATGCAAAGCGAACGCCCGACATTTTAACAATGTCGGGCGCTGCAATAATCGAAGTTTTGGTATCTGTTTCGCTCAATGACGAACGCTCAAGATTTAGATGACACCGCCAAGATTAATCTTGCCAGTTTTCCGCTCCACCTCAAACTTCTTTTGCGACTTTGGTCCAGCAACGCTGACCTCAAGCTCCTCGGCACCCTTGAAGTTCTTGAAGTAGGGGAAGGCAATCTCCACCAGCTTCTCCGGTGATGCGCATGTCAGCTGGTACTCTGCGTGGAACTCAGAGTGTGTCTCTTCCTTCTTGGCCTTCTTCTTTCCATGGTTGTGGCCATGCTTGTGCTTGTGACCATGGCTGTGCTTGGCCTTCTTCTTACCGTGATTGTGGCCGTCATCGCCGCCTTCAATGTGCAGCTCAATACTGGCCTTCTCGAGCTTGCAACCCGCGTCTTCTGACAGAACAACGACGTTGCTGAGCTTCTTCAGCTTAGCCTTGGCCTTCGTAATCGCGGCTTTCTGTTTCTTAGTTCGAGCCTTGTGCTCAAATCCAACAATGTCTGCACCAGGTGCCTCAAGCTCCATGGCAACCTTGTTGCCTTCAATGGCCACGTTAAAGCTGCCACTACCGTGCTCGTGGGCGCTGAGTTGCCTGTGCTTATGACCATGATTGTGTTTGTCCTTCGCAAATGCGGGGGTCGCAAGTGCAAGGCACATCAAGCCAGCAACAATACATCGAACCATAACGGATCCCTTTGGGTTACCCAAAACCAAGACGTTCAGATTGAGAATGTTATAGCGTTACGAAATATGGCGGTCAATTCGCACAGGCGCTGCAACGGCCTGTCACTTCGACATGCATCTGCCTGACTTCAAAGCCTTGCTCTTCAGCTTGCTTCAATACGGTTCGCTGAATAGCACGCGTCCCAACTTCAATGATGTGTTTGCACTCCTGGCAGATCATGAAGGCCGGTGGTTCGGTATGATGCTCGTGACAGCACGGCACGAATGCATTGAGACTCTCGATCCGGTGAACAAGTCCTGCCTCAATAAGCTTGTCGAGCGCCCGATAGATCGTCAGGGGTGCCTTCAAACCCTTGGCACGCACCGTCTCGACATCGAGGATCTGGTAGGCGCTCATCGGACCCGCACTTTCGCGAAGCGCGTCCAAGACGACGCCCTGGTTCTTGGTCAGTTTCTGGGTTGTCATTGGCATGCCACTCATCGTTGACAGATCCATCAGCCGTAATGCTATAACAGGTAAATTAAACGTTCCGAACGCGTGCTCAAGCACAAGGTTGATTTACACTAACAGATCTATGACCAGATTGAAGAGCACAGCCACGACGGTCAGCCTGTTAGCTGAACTTTCGCACATTTTCTGTTGCGGCCTTCCAATCTTCATAGCCGTCATGAGCGCTGGCAGCCAGATCGGTTTCGGCGGCGCCTTTGTGATGTTTCATAGCTTCATCCATGACTATGAGTTGCATATCCTAATTGGCTCCGGCGCGCTTTTGGCCTTCGGCTTTGGCTTGCATGTCTTCAGTCACTGGATGGCGTGCCGCTCGTCTGATCACAGCCACGCGACTTCCGAACCGAAAAGGTTTCGCATTGGTTGGATCTTCACGATTGCACTCATTCTCTACATTGCAAACCTGTCGTTCTATTTCATCTCAGGTCATGGCTACACGCCACCACGCTTCGATTAGCACAAACCTTTGGTACTCATTCGGAGGCTTGAAGCGTCAAGCCGTCCATCAGGTTTGCTTGTCACATTCCAATCGGTTCGCTATTTGTAATGATATAACATCTTATTCATGTCAAGGACTCGCGACGCGATGATGGACACAGCAGAGATACGAGAAGTCCATGAGTTGGACGTCACCACCGCACGGCAAAACATCCGTGCCGCCTGTGAACAGACCAGTGCCGAGTGGATACCCCGCAATGCGATTACAGAGGCACTCTTGCGGGAGTTTCTAGATCAAACAGCAAGCTCAACCAATCAACAACAGGTCATTCGTAACCTGGAGAATTTGTTACTACTCTTGAAGCAGAAGCAACGCTCAGGCCGTTTGCAGTAAGCAACTGTCTGCCGCTTCACTTTCACGGGATGACTGGCCTAGAGATCCTCGCATGAGACTTCTGATGACTGGAACGGTGATAGCGCTCGCCCTAATGACAGCCACATTGGGTATCGCGACCAATGCATTTGCCGCACGCGAGATCGAGTGGAAGCACCTCATTCCCAAATTGCCCCCACTCAAAGATCCATTGGCCAACTTCACGCAGGACCAACGGTTCGACGTCGAGACCATTGACTGGGCGCGGAAACTGAAACCGGCCGACAAAGGCCTAGTTGAGAACCAGCAGGGCATAGAAGACGCCAAGGTCTACGAACGCCAATTTGCAAAGGCCGGATACAATGTTGATGAGCTGCTGAAGAAATACCGCGACTGGATCAAGGCTGTCGCCAAGCGTCAGGAACGCGTCAATCAAAAACTCAACGGCACGAAGATACGCATGGCCGGTTATCTGCTGCCTCTGGAGTTTTCAGATCAGGGCGTGACCGACTTCTTGCTGGTCCCCTATGTCGGAGCCTGCATTCATGTGCCGCCGCCACCGCCCAATCAAATTGTCTTTGTCAGGCTGGCAAAGAAGTTTCGAATAGCGGATCTCTTCACTGCGGTTTGGCTTGAGGGCAAATTGCAAACGCAGTCGTCCAGCAAAAAACTGACCTTCGTGGATGGCTCAGCCGACATATCGATCGGATACCACATCGACGGTGGTACAGCCGAGGTCTACAAAGAGTAAGCGGTAATTTCTTGTCACCGACCTTAGAGCTTCACTGTCCCCTCGATCAGAACGTGGCTTTCACCACCGATCCAAACCTCGTCATCGCTACATCTCGTTGACACACGCCCATAGCGGCCGATCGATGTTCCTTGAGCGATTTTCTTTTCACCACGCCAAAGCCCGAGGTCCCGCATCCAGCAGCCAAGCGCTGCATTGAGCGAACCGGTTATGGGATCCTCAAGCATGCCGCTGGATGACCCGAGCATGCGGACCTCATAATCGCATTCAGATCCCGGTGGATGCGCACCAATAAACCCAATGCCTCGGAAATCCGGATATCTGATCTGTGCGGCATCAATCGCCAACACATCGGCAGCGCTAGCTAACTCCAGCGCCTGCCATACCGGCCCATTGGTCAACTGCGCAGTTCTAACAATCTGGCTGTCAGGGATACCGGCTGCACTCGTAATCGCAGCAAGCGATTCACGCGTAATCGGTTCGACGAGTGTATCTGGCGCGAGAAAAGACGGCACGTTCCCCGAGATATCGATGTCCACAATGCCGACACCACACTCCTGACGAACAACACCCGAGTTCTGCGGCTGGCCACCGCAATGGAGCCAAGACGCGCAACTTCCAAGTGTCGGGTGGCCGGCAAACAACATCTCACGTCCCGGCGTGAAGATCCTCACCTTGTAATCCGCTGCAGGATCAGTTGGTTTCATCAGGAACGTCGTCTCGGCCAGATTAGTCCAGGCCGCGAACGTCTGCATGGCTTCGTCGCTCAACCCGTCACCATCGACAACAACCGCCAATCCGTTGCCCCTGGTTGGCACCGACGAGAAAACGTCACACTGGATAAATCGCCGGCTCTTCATGTCATTGACCCTCAAACGAACCCATCAATTGTGCAAAGACCAGAAGCTAAGCGCGCGCCGCAACATTGAACAGACACAGATGCCGGAGTTTTCGTGCAGCACAGATTACCACTGCTGTACCACCATGACCCGACGGTCATTCCGCCACTTCCATCCAGCTTGCGATCGCACGATCGGGCTGAGCCATGTTAGCCTCGAGAGCAACGTGTCTTTGGTCGGAATCGCGACGATACCGACTAAAGGCACAAAGTTGCTCGACTCTTTAGTTGCGATCATCTTTGTGCCTGTAGTTGGAACTCACTGCGCGGTCTCAACCTAACGCACGACGATCTAGCTGTAGCGAATGACGAGGTCTCAAGATGCAGTCAGGTACAATGGTTTTCACGCAGATGAACCGCGTGATCTTTGGCGAGCCGGCGGCCGCCTCGATTGTTTCAGAAGCCGATCGACTGGGTGCAAAACGTGTCTTCCTGCTGGTCAGCCGGACGTTGAATGAAACAACGGATGAGATCGAAAAGGTCAAGCAAGCTCTCGGTGAGCGTTTTGCCGGACTGCATGATGATATGCCATCTCATTCGCCGCGCTCAGCTGTCGTTGCTTGCGCGAACAAAGCGCGGGATGCCGGCACGGACCTGCTCGTGACCATCGGAGGTGGATCGGCCACGGACGGCGGCAAGGCGGTCACCATTTGTCTGGAGCATGGCATCACGGACGTTGACGGCCTCGAACCATTCCGAACAGTCGTTGAAGATGGCGTGCGAAGAATTCCTGAGTTTCGGCCGCCCAAGGTTCGCCAGATTACTGTCCCGACGACCCTGTCAGCCGGCGAATTCAATGCCCGTGCTGGCGTCACCGATACCCGATTACAGCTCAAGCAAAGCTATATGAACCCTGGCATCGTGCCCGTTTCGGTCATTCTTGATCCGGCCATGACCGTGCACACCCCGGAATGGCTGTGGCTGTCGAGCGGCGTCCGGGCAGTCGATCATGCCGTCGAAACCCTCTGCGCCATCAATGCTAATGAATATACCGATGGTACATCTCTGCAGGCGCTACGCGCACTCAGCGATGGCCTCGCGCGTTCTAAGGCCGACAAGAATGATCTCGAAGGCCGGTTGCGATGCCTGATGGGCGCGTGGCTTTCCATGGTCGGGATTATCAGCGGCACAAAACTTGGCGCTAGCCATGCCATCGGCCACATCCTTGGTGGCTCTGCCAACGTTCCGCACGGCCACACATCATGTGTGATGTTGCCCTACGTGCTCGACTACAACCTGTCGGTCAACGCCGATCGTCAACGGGAGGTTTCAGCGGCTCTCGGCCAACCGGATCGCCCGGCCAGCGAAGTGCTTGATGAATTGATCCGCAATCTCGGCATGCCGAGAACGCTACGTGAGGTCAACGTCGCTCACGATGACCTGCCGCGCTTAGCCGAAAACTGCATGCTGGATGACTGGACGTTCTCGAACCCGCGTAAGATCGAGAGCCCGGATCAGGTGATGGAGATCCTCAATGCCGCCTATGGCTAGGCGGCACGGGGAATCGTCGGCGAGTTGATTAGTCTTCAACCGATACCACGAACGGCTTCTCGGCATCGTTCTCAAGATCGAACTCGGAACGGCCAGTAAAGTTGATGTGCCGGCCATAGGTATGCAGCGAGATCGAAAGCTTGTCACCGGTGTTCCAGACCTTGTGGATCGCGGCCGGCGTACAGGCTGAGACATCGCCCGGGCGCAGGGTCACATCGCCGGTCTTCTTCAGCTTGGCATAGCCAGGCTTCGAACCATCGTCGACGCGCTCGAACTCTTCCTCGTACTCTTCGCCTTCGATCCCGGCCACGACGGCCCAGGTCAGGTGATTGTGTGGCTGCGTCCCGCGACCCGGCATCCAGGTCAGGACGAAAACTGCAAGATCGTGATTGTCTTCCTCGTGCAGCAGATGAACGCCGAAACCCTGTGCTTCATCAACGCCGCGATACTCTTCCTTCATCCAGCCCGGCGCTGCAGCCAGCTGTTTCGCCAGCGGTTTGATGCGATCTGTAATCGCCTGTGTCTCGGTTTCTTCAGCGACAATCGCGCGAATGTCGGACACATACTGTTCGACGTTGTATTCTGTTGCAGACATAGCATTCCACCAATTGCTGTGAGGGTGGCAAAATTTGCCACCTAACTGAATTCTTAAGCAATGAAATACTATGCGAAGTGGTGGTCGCTCGACAAGCACACTGTCGAGCGACAAACAGGCGGCACCTGCCGTTCAAGCAGAGTTACTTCTCAAGTCGCGCCTTGAGGCGGCCCATTATGATCGGCCAGCCCATGCTGACGTCCTGGAATTCCTGACTGTTGGCTTTGTAACCAACATGCGAGACGGTCAGCTTGGAACCTGAGCTGGTCGGCTTGATCCAGTAGGTGACGTACGAGGTCTTGGCACCCTCTCTGCCGGCAAACCGGAACGTATGGGTCAGGCGCATCGGCGGATCGAAGATCGCGACCTCTCCGACAATCATCTTGTTGTCTGATGTGCCGTAGTAGATCTCGCTTTCGGCTGCCGTAATGTCCTGTCCGATTGGCGCGAGGTAGTAGCTATCGACGTGGCGCTTTTTGGTCAGCGCTTCCCAAACCGCCTCCGGCCTGGATGCGATTTCAATCGAGTGAGCGAACGTCTTCTCGTTCACGTGCTCGGCCTTGGACGTCAGCGAAGCTGCGAACATGATAAGAACGGCGATCACCGCATGATGTAGTTTCAATCCAGAGGTCATGGACGCCTCCATACGCAATACAATGCTCGCATTTTAAGCAAACTTGCTTAACGCCAGATGAAGCAGGTGCGCGATGAACGGCGGATGTTTACGGCTTGTTAGCAACCTGCTCGCGGCGCAGCGTGTAGAGGCCCGCGCCCACAACAATCGCAGCTCCGGTTAGCGTCGTCATACTCGGCACTTCGCCCAACAGAAGATAGCCGAGCAACAATGCCCACAAGACGATCGAATACCGGAACGGTGAAATGACCGCTATATCAGTCTGCCGCCAACACTCGGTGGTGGCGTAATACGCAACAAGTACTGCGACCGCTGCCCCACCTAGCTTGAGCCAGGTCAGGTTCGACGGCATCACCCAGTCTTCCATCAAACCGAATGCAAAGCCGGAGAGTGTCACAAAGACGGCGGTCAGGAACGTCAGGGTCAAGGTAGGAGTCGAAGCGTGGATGTATCGGGTTGAGATATCGCGCACCACGATCAAAAGCATCGCCACGAATGCTGATAGATACCACCAAGAGAACGTGCCGGATCCAGGCTGGATAATGATAAGAACACCGAACAGACCGACACCCGCAGCAAGCCAGCGCCGCCAGCCTACAGGCTCTTTGAATAGTATCGCTGCAGCCGCTGTCATGATCAGCGGCAAGGCCTGGAGAATAGCCGTCACGTTCGCAAGTGGCAGCCGGAACAGCGCGTTCAGGAAGAAGAAGACCGTCAGCACCTCAGCTACGTTGCGAATGATGACCGGCCACGAATAAACCCGCCATGTCGAAGCAACGCCCACGGTTGCAACAACCACCGGCAGCAACAGCACACACGCAAACAATCCGCGGATGGCGATGATCTGCCCGGTCGGCAGCTCTCCGGATGTCGACTTTGTCAGAGCATCATTGAGCGCGAATGCTCCCATTCCAACGAGCAGAAACAGGATGCCACGCAGATTGATCGCGCGTTGTCGGGCCTCTTTGTCAACTGTATCGTCGGTCTGCGGGTGGCTATCAGCCACCGGTGACACTCATATGACGTGGCACAGCCGGGCGCTTTGTGCGACGGTCAATAATGAAGTCATGGCCTTTCGGCTTGCGCCCGATCGCTTCATCGATCGCCGCATAAAGTGCCTCCGGCTCCGGGCTGGTCCGCAACGGTGTCTTCATGTCCGCCGCATCGTTCTGGCCAAGGCACATGTAGAGCGTTCCAGTGCAGGTCAGCCGAACCCGGTTGCAGCTTTCGCAGAAGTTATGCGTCATCGGCGTAATGAAGCCTAGACGACCACCCGTTTCCTTGATCTCGACGTAGCGAGCCGGTCCACCGGTTTTGTAAGGAATGTCCTCAAGCGTCCAACGCTCCTGAAGATCGGCGCGGACCATCGACAACGGCAGATATTGATCGGTGCGATCACCGTCGATATCACCCATCGGCATCGTTTCGATTAACGTCAGATCGAAACCCTGGCCATGCGAGAACCGGATCAGCTCATCCAGTTCGTCATCATTCACGCCTTTCAGCGCCACGGCATTGATCTTGATCTGAAGGCCTGCGTTCTTCGCTGCCTGCAAACCGTCCAGAACCTTGCCGAGGTCACCCCAGCGCGTGATCTCTTTGAACTTGTCCGGCTTCAATGTGTCGATCGAAACGTTGATCCGACGCACGCCACAGTCAGCCAGCTCGGCAGCGTACTTGGTCAGCTGGCTTCCGTTGGTCGTCAACGTCAGCTCCTCAAGAGCGCCGCTGTCCAAATGCCGGGACAGACCACGGAACAACTGCATGATGTTGCGCCGAACCAGCGGCTCACCACCTGTGATGCGTAGCTTGCGAACACCCTTATCGACGAATGCCGTGCAAACCCTATCCAGCTCTTCAAGCGTTAACAGGTCTCGCTTCGGCAGAAATGTCATGTTCTCCGCCATGCAGTAAACGCAGCGGAAATCACAACGATCCGTCACTGAGACACGCAGATACGTCACGTGCCGGCCAAATGGGTCGATCATCTGTGCAGCGGGATTGGCGGGCGGCAGGAGCTCAGACATGTTTCCTCGACTCGGCATTTTGGAGGTTTTGCCGCATTCACCGGCGGCTTTCCCTTAACTTAGCTATTTGCTGCGCCGCCGCAAGATGGGAGCCAACATTGAGTGAAGACCAAGGGCCTATAGCAATCGCGCTGGAAAGCCCCCAGCAGCCCGATGTTCTGGCACTTTTCCAGGCTTCTGACACCTATCATCAGGCCCTTTATCCCGATGAGAGCAATTACCTGCTGGATCCGTCCTCACTTGCTACGGACAACACCCGCTTCATTGTCGCACGTATCGGCGGTGAAGCCGTTGGCTGCGGTGCAGTGGTTCTGGGCGGAGATGGCGCGGCAGAGCTCAAGCGGATGTGGGTCGACGCCAAAGCACGCGGCACTGGGCTCGGTCGACGACTTCTGAACGAACTCGAAGACATCGCTCAAAGCAATCGCTGCACCGTACTGCGGCTCGAAACGGGTGTCTCACAACCGGAAGCGATCTCACTCTATAAGTCGTCAGGCTTCAGCGTCTGTCCGCCATTTGGCGACTACGACGAAGACCCGCTCAGCATCTTTATGGAGAAGCACTTAGCCCGATCATAACTGACAGCCATTTCTGGTCATTGTTGGCCCGTCAGGAAGCGTTTGATATCCGCCGGCCGCGACTGTGGTTGTTTGGCCAAAACCTCGGCGGCCGCAACTGCCATGTTCAGGACAGCCGTTCGGTCATTCAAACCCTGAGTAGGTGCGGCAAAGACAATATTGTCGCCGGCTTTGCCAGCGTCTTCAGGCCGGGCCGGACCAGGGACTACAAACAAGCGATCCTTGAAGCGCTGCGCGGCTTGAAACAGTACCGGCCAATCCACGCGCTCGGGGCGCCCATCAGGCCAGGCGACGATACGCGCCGGCGTACGCACAACAAAAGTCGACATATGTCCGATAGCAGCAGGGTTGCCGCCAGCAGGCTCCTTCACGATCACCAGGCTCACCCCGGCCGACGCAGTGATCAGGTACTCCGCGTCTGCAGTGCTTTGCCCAACCTTGGCATAGGGGCGGATATCGTTATCGACGAAATCCCAGGCGATCAGATCACCTTCGCCATCGCGAGCTAGTCGCTTGGCAAGCTCTGGCTTGGTGTAGTCGACGCCATCTCCAAGCAAGGCAATGACGACGCCTCCGGGATCAAGGCCCGGTGGTACTTTTGGCTCTGAGGCCTGCACGCCCAGTGGCGATGCCAACAACAGCATTGCCAGAGATAGAATAAACCACTGACGGGTGGCTGTTAGAGATGGTGAACTCATTCGCGAGCCTTCCGCACCTTCTGACTTTCAACAATGAAGTCAGCAATCTTGGCCACATCATCGAGTTCAAACACCGGTAGAGAAGTATCGCCGATATCGTAATCAGCAGCGACAGCGATCACCCGCTCATCCTGCTCGGACAGGCGAGCGCCTGGAGCGGATTCTTGTCGCCGTGCTTCGATCTTGGGAATGGGTTGTGATTTGTAACCTTCGACAATGATGAGATCGCAAGGATCCAGGCGCGCGATAACATCCGAAAAGTCAATTTCCGGCCCACCGGGATCCTCGGTCATCAGCGCCCATCTCTGACTGGACACAACGGCGACCTGCCGGGCACCGGCGCGCCGGTGCCGCGCGCTATCGGTATCATCATCGTCGAGTCTGAGATTGTGATGCGCATGCTTGACCGTCGCCACCCGGTAGCCACGACCGGAAAACTCCTCTACAAGCCGCACGGCGAGTGTCGTCTTACCGGAGTTCTTCCAACCAACAATGCCAATGATCGGCGCCGGCGCATCAAATGGATGGCGTGTCAAACAGTTCAGCCTTTCGTCCGAGTTGGCTCATTCGCTTCCCAGGCCGCCTCGTTGCACCAATTCCCGCGCTCTGTCCAATTCTTCCGGCGTATTCGCATTGAAGAATGGGTCAATCTCTTCGCTGCCAACAGAAACGAATGGGAAATCTACGGCGACAATTCCGTGCCGGTCTGTCCAGTGCAGGACCTTGCGGACACCGTCTCGCAACGCCGCCTCCAGATCATCGGCAAGCTCAACTGGCCAAAGCCCGATAACGGGGTGCAAATGCCCGCCTGATTTGGCAAGCGCAATGGCGGTCTTTTCGCGGGCCATTTCGCCTTGAAGTCGCTCCACCAGCTGTTCAGGTATGAAAGGCGCATCTGTCGAGGCTGTCACAACCCAGCGCGCAGGTTCCGCGAGTGTTTCGGCCCAGCGCATACCAGCCAGCACACCGGCAAGTGGCCCAACAAAACCATCAATCGTATCCGGCACAACCGGCAAGCCAAACGCCTCGAACCTGGCTGGATCACCATTCGCATTGATCGCGAGCGCGCTAACCTGAGGCGACAAGCGATCAATGACGTGCTGCATCATCGATTGCCCAGCAACGTCGAGCAGGCTCTTGTCGCCGCCGCCCATTCGTCGCGACAACCCGCCCGCAAGCAAAACACCGACAATGTTCGAATGCACTGCTGTCATCTTTCCGAGCTCACTCAGCCGCGCTTTGCGACACCATCGGCACTATGTCGAACGCCTGAGCCAGTAACTCGTAGCTGCGATGGCGCACGTCGACATCATGCGCCCATGTCAACACAACCACCTCATCGAGTTTAGCGCTCTCTGCCAGCGACTTCAGGTGGCTCGCCACCTTGTCAACGCTGCCGACAATGTGGGTCTTGCGCATCTCCTCGATGGCGCGCTCATCGAGCAGCGAGAGTTCATAAGGCGGCGCTGAATCCGGCTTTGCGATCGGCTGACGAATCCCACGATCGCGCAGCAGACGCGAATAGGCGCGTGGCGTAAATTGGTACTGCGCCTCCTCCTCGGTATCCGCAGCCAGTGCCCACACACACACAGAGGCGATCGGTTCTGGAAACCGCTCACTCGGACGATAGACCGAACGATAGAGATCAATCGCCTGCTCCGCCCCGGCCCCGTCGGTGATAAAGTGCGCAAAACAGTATGGCAGTCCAAAGTGCGCTGCCACCTGGGCACCGTACTCGGATGTTCCAAGTAGCCAGATGTCTGGCGAGGTTTCTATTTCAGGATGGGCCCGAACATTCTTAAACGGGTGATCATCAGGCAGTGCACCACCCGTGGTCCAGGCCAGGAGGTCACGGATCTGCTGCGGAAACTGCTCCGATGCCCGCGCCGCATTGGGATTGAGGGCAAAGGCGGTGCGCCCATCAGAGCCGGGGGCCCGTCCGACACCGAGATCGATCCGGCCCGGCGCAAGCGCTTCCAGCGTTTTGAACTGCTCAGCCACCTTGAGCGAAGAATAGTGCGGCAGCATCACGCCTGCACTGCCGATCCTAATGCGCGTCGTCGTCGCGGCAATGGCCGCCATCAGGATTTCCGGTGAAGATCCAGCAATCGTCTCATGATTATGATGCTCAGAAACCCAGAACCGTGAATAGCCGAGTTGCTCGCAAAACTGTGCCAGCTCCAAGGACTCGCGGATCGCAGCAGCGTGGTTGCGACCTTCGACAGCGATGGATTGATCCAAAACCGACAAACGGATCATCGTCAAAAACCTCTGAGCGGTGCGTTACGCGCCGCGTTCCACGTTGGCGATATGGGTTGGCACACCAAATTCGCGATTGCAAATCTCAGCCAGCTTGGCCACGCCGGACTGGATCGTCTCGATTGGAGGATTGGCATAGCAGATCCTGAGCGACCGCTTGGCACCATCGCCCTCGATGGACCATTCCACACCCGGATTGATTGAAACACCTTCGGCACCGGCAATCTGCATGAGCTTGCTGGTATCCACCTGCTCCGGCAGCTTGACCCACAGGAAGATGCCGCCGGGTGGCTGCTCGAACTCAGCCGCAGTTCCGAAATTCTCGCTGAGTGCTTCCGTCAGCGCATCCAGCTTCGCTTTCAACACTTTGTTCAGCGACGTGACGTGGGCATCGAACTTGTCCGGGCAGTACTCGGCAAGCACCATTTGCTCCAGCGCACCAGACCCCGCATCGGTCTTGCAGGCCAACAACTGACTGATCAGCTGCCACGGCGCAACAACATAGCCAACGCGCAAGGCTGGCGAGATCGACTTTGAGAACGACCCGACAAACACCGTCCGGTTGGAATCATCTAAGGCATAAATCGCCGGCGGCCGCTCACCACTCCAGATCAGGTCCGAGTAGCACTCATCCTCGAAGATCGGGATGTCATGTGCCGTCGCGAGTTCGATCAGTTTCTTGCGCCGCTCCAGGTTCATGATGGTCGCGGTTGGGTTCTGCACCGTCGGGATGGTGTAGATGTACTTCGGCAGCCGGCCTTGCGCTTTCAGCTCATCAAGTGTCTGCGCCAGGGCATCCATGTCCATGCCGTCACGATCACCGGGAATGCCGATCGCTTCCACACCAAGCCTATTGAAGCGCGAGAAACAGCCGCCGTAGCACGCTTCTTCGACGACAACGGTATCGCCTTTCGTCAACAGAACCTGATTGATCAGATCGATCCCTTGCAGCGAACCGGATGTGAGAAGAATTTCGTCAGCTGTGCAATCGATCCCGGCTTGCCGCTTGAGCTTGGCAACCAGAAATTCACGCAACGGGCGATATCCCTGCGGCCCGCTCTCTAAGCTGTAGGTTGCCAGGGTCGTGCCTTCCCGCGCCAACACCTTGGTGGCCGCAGCAATCAGATCATCGACCGGGATTGTCTCAGGTGCATTGTGTCCGCCGACAAAGTTGAACTGCGGAAACCCGCCCCACTTCGCCGCTGGTGCTGGCAGATCTGCGCGGGTCACTGAGGAAAAATCGAAACTTGTGTTGCTCAAGGTTGCATCTCCCCGACATTGCTCTTATCGCCGCCATCTTGTGAGCGCGGCTTGTTATCCCTCAGTCAAGCTATCGCATTCTTGGCGCGGAAGGAATCCCAAACGGATACGCCTGGCATCCAACTGCTGATGCTGCCTTCTGGCGCTTGCACCACCCGCCCGCATATGCTGCATTCGGACCAACCCGATACAAATCAAACAATCAAAGGAAACGCCCCATGAGCCTTTCACGCGTCCTGGCGCAGCGCGCTGCCGATGGAAAGCCGATCCGCATCGGCCAGATCGGAGCCGGAAAGTTCGGCACCATGTTCCTGTCGCAGGTGCGTCTGACCAAGGGCATGCACCTCGTTGGCCTCGCCGATCTGCTGCCGGAACGCGCCAAGGAAAGGCTGACCGGCGTGCAATGGCCTGAGGCGCAGATCGACGCTTCGTCCCTCGGTGACGCCATCAAAACCGGCAAGACCCACATCACCGACAACTCGATGTCGCTGATCGAAAACCCGGACATCGACGTCATCATCGAGGCAACCGGCGATCCCGCAACCGGCATTCGGCTCTGCCTGGCTGCCATCGAACACGGCAAGCACGTCGTCATGGTCAACGTCGAAGCCGACGCATTGGCAGGTCCGCTCCTTGCGCGGCGGGCCGAGGAAAAGGGCGTTGTCTACTCGCTTGCATGGGGCGACCAGCCCGCGCTCATCTGCGAGCACGTGGACTGGGCTAGAACCTGCGGCTTCGAAGTCGTCGCCGCTGGCAAAGGCACCCGCTACCTGCCGACCTATCACGCATCGACACCGGACACGGTCTGGGACATCCTCGGCACATACCTCAACATCAAGGATCGCTCGCACATCAATCCGAAGATGTTCAATTCCTTCGTTGATGGCACCAAGTCCGGTATCGAGATGACCGCCGTCTGCAATGCCACCGGCTTGGTTCCGCAGACCAACGGCCTGAGCTTCCCGCCAGCGACACGCTTTGAACTTTCCGAAATCTGCAAGCCCAAGGCCGACGGCGGCGTTATCGAAAAAGCCGGTGTCACCGAGGTCACGTCAAGCGCCTACCGCGATGGTACCGATGTCCCGCACCACCTCGCCATGGGCACCTACGTCGTGATCACTAGTGAATCGGACTACGCCCAAACCTGCATGCAGGAATACAACTGCCTGCCCGACTCGACCGGCAAGTACGGTGCGCTTTACCGGCCGACCCACATGATCGGTCTCGAACTCGGCCAGTCGGTGGCATCCGCTGCCATCCGCAACGAGCCAACGGGTTCCCCGATCTGTTTCAACTCCGACGTCGCCGCCACCGCCAAGCGCAACCTGAAGGCCGGTGAAATTCTCGACGGCGAAGGCGGCGCTTGCGTCTGGGGGAAACAGACGCCCGCGGAGATGTCGCTAAAGGCCGGCTATCTGCCGCTCGGTCTCGCCCATGACATCAAACTCAAGCGCGACATCGCTGAAGGCGACCGGCTGACTTGGGACGATGTCGAAATCGACCAGTCCGACAACGCCGTCAAAATCCGCCGCGAAATGGAAGCCATGTTTGCTCGGCCCAACGAAGCCTGAAGCGGTAACACAACGGAGAACATCCGATGACCGATACTGAAACGAACGTTGCCGTCGTCACCGGCGGCGCCTCTGGCATCGGACAGGCCACTGTCACCTGCCTACTTGATCGTGGCTGGCGGGTCGCCATTCTTGATCTCGAAAGCCCGGCATTGGAAGAGTCACGCGCAGCTAACCAGGGCAACAGCAATGTCAAGCACGTCGCCCTGGACGTCACGGACGAGGCAGCCGTCAATGCCTGCGTTGCCGAAGTCGAAAACGACCTTGGCCCGATCTCAGGTGCAGTCAACAGCGCCGGCATCGGACTCAACAAGCACGTCCTCGACACCTCACCGGCGGAGTTCCGCAAAGTACTGGATGTCAACACGACCGGCACATTCCTCGTCGGCAAAGCCTGCGCGAACGTTATGAAGGATCGCAAGCGCGGCGCAATCGTCAACATCGCATCAATATCCGGCCTCAGAGGATCGCTGATGCGCGCGGCATACGGTGCATCCAAGGGCGCGATCGTGACGCTAACCCAGGTTATGGCCAATGACCTTGCTGACCACGGCATCCGCGTCAATGCCGTTGCCCCTGGTCCGGTGGAGACACCTTTGGTCAAGGCCGTCCACACGGACCTTGACCGAAAGCTGTACGATCGCTTCGTCCCGATGGCGCGCTACGGCCGGCCGGATGAGATTGCCAGCGTTATCGCCTTCCTGCTTGACGACACGCAGTCCGGCTATGTGACAGCCGAAATCATTGCAGTCGATGGCGGCTATCGCGGCGCCGGACTCATTGATAGAGACTGATCGCCGGAGTCTCGTCAGCAGAAACCAATCACCAGACACCAAGCCAATCGAAAGCCTAAGAAATGCCGGATATTCAAACCATCGGCCTGTTCATCACCGCAGCACTGGTTCTCGCCGTCATGCCCCGGACCGGGCATTCTCTATGTTGGCGCCCGCACCTTGTCAGGTGGACGCGGCGAAGGCATTGCCTCCAGCCTCGGCACAGCCGTCGGCGGCTTCGGTCAGGTGCTCGCGGGCACAGCTGGCTTCTCAGCGATGTTGCTGGCAAGTGCCCAGGCCTTCACCGTGATCAAGCTGATCGGCGCCGCTTATCTAGTCTGGCTCGGAATCTCCGCTTTTCTTGCTGCCAACAAGCCGCTGCAGTTGGAACACGTCGCCGCGACCGGCTCCCGTCGTGCGTTCCGTGATGGCATCATTGTGGAGCTTCTCAACCCCAAGACCGCAGCCTTCTTCCTCGCCTTTCTCCCACAGTTCATCGATCCAACCGCCGGCTCTGTTGCCCTGCAGTTCCTCATCTTTGGAACGATATCGGTCGTGCTCAACACGCTGGCCGACATTGTCATCGCTTACTTTGCCGGAGGATTGCGAACAACTTTGGCGGAGCGAACCGGTCTCCTCAAAAATCTGCAACGCACATCCGGGCTTGTGCTTTGCAGCCTGGGCATCGCCTTGGTCTTTGCCCGCAGGCCAGCCTGATCAACTGAGGAAACACGACTATGAAAATCCGTTCCGTCGACGTTATTCCGCTTCAGATCCCTTTCGAGGATGGTAGTGCCGGTACCGGCTTGATGCCGACCAAGTGGACCAAGCTCGACTTCGCCATCGTGCGCGTCGAAACGACGGACGGTGTGGTTGGCTGGGGTGATGGCTTCGCCTACGTCTGCCGTCGCGCGACGGTGGCTGTCCTCGAAGACATGGTCGCGCCCCTTGTCGTCGGGCAGGACATCGAAGACATCCCAGCTTTCAACCGCCAACTTCAACAACGGCTCCATCTTCACGGCCGCTACGGCATCACGATGTTCGCGATATCCGCCATTGATATCGCGTTGTGGGACATCGCTGCAAAACAAGCGGGCGTGCCGCTCGCCGAACTCATCGGCGGGACACAGCGCACCGCGTTGCCGGCCTACGCCAGCCTCGTTCGTTACACGGATCCGGCGCTGGTCAAATCGTTCACGGCCAAGTCGGTCTCCGAGGGATACAAGACCGTCAAACTGCACGAGATTGCGCTCGATGCAATTGAGGCGGGTCGCGAGGGCGCCGGTGAAGCGATCAATCTTGTCACGGACGTCAACTGTAACTGGTCGCTTGAAGAGACCCACGAAATCATGCCGCACATGCAGCGATTGAACCTGTACTGGGTTGAGGAACCTGTCTTCCCGCCCGATGATGCGGCAACGCTTGGCAGCCTACAGCAGCAGTACGGGATTGCCATCGCGAGCGGCGAGAACGCCTGCACGTCGGTCGAGTTCGAGCGCACTGCGCCCAAGATCAAATACATTCAGCCGAGCGTCATCAAGGTTGGCGGCGTGACCGAGTTTCTAAAGGTCTGTGACGTCGCCGAGCAGCATGGCTCTGTTGTGATGCCACATGCCCCGTATTTTGGACCGGGATATTGGGCAAGTGTTCAGCTCATGGCGGCGCGGGGTGTTTGCGAGCAGTTTGAGCATTTCTACATTCAGCCGGAAAATTATCTCGATGCTGACATTCCACTTCCCATGGATGGCTCAGTGCAGGTGCCGGACAAACCAGGCATAGGATTCGAACCGAATCTTGAGCTTTTGGAGCGTTACCGCGCCTAAAAAAGTCCCAATTGGCGGGGATTTCAGAAAACAACTCAAAAAAATGTAGCCCTGTTCCCCTCGGAACAGCGACGCCCCTCTGTTTTTGGCATTGTCCTCTCAACGCAGACGACAATACACCAACGAAAGACAAGTCAACAGGTTTCACAGAAGCGGCGCTATCTCATCAAGCCGATCACGCAAGAACAAAAACAACAGATGATCGCTGATGCGCCACCCCCCTCGGTCCGACCCCCACCGAGGGGGTTTTGCTTTTTGGGCTAGGCCTAACGTGCGCGCCTTCGAATTACATGCTAGTTGGCGGGGAACATCACACTGATCCGGACGAATGTCATGACTTTGCCCGACAATCCTCGTGCCTTCCTGACCGATCTCTTTAATGCTGCGGTCAAGGCCGCCGACCCCATTCACTGCCTGCCGCCACACCTCCCCGCGCCACCGGCCGGGCGAACTATTGTCATCGGAGCCGGCAAGGCCGGTGGTGCTATGGCCAAGGCAGTCGACGACAACTGGCAGGGCGAAATCGAAGGCCTCGTCGTGACACGCTATGACCACGGCGTTACCTGCCGAAACATCGAAGTCGTGGAAGCAGCTCACCCGGTTCCGGACCACAAGGGCCTCGAAGCTGCTCGCCGCATTCGCGCCATGGTCGAAGGGCTCACCGAGAATGATCTTGTTCTGTGTCTGATTTCCGGCGGCGGTTCGGCGTTACTCACGATGCCGGGGGTCGGCAATGGACCGGACGGACAGGTCACACTGACACTCGACGACAAGCAGGCCCTTAACAAAGAACTGCTGCGTTGCGGCGCACCGATCGATGAAATGAACATTGTGCGCAAGCACCTCTCGGCCATCAAGGGCGGCCGGCTTGCCCTGGCTGCCCATCCGGCCAAGATCGTCACACTCGCAATTTCAGACGTTCCCGGAGATGACCCGACAGTGATTGCATCCGGCCCAACGGTTGCCGATGACACAACAGTGGCTGACGCCTGGCAGGTTTTCGAAAGATATACGATCGCGGTGCCTGATCCGATCCGCGCCTTTCTTGAGACGCCTGAAGCGGAATCCGCCAAGGCCGACGACCCCAGACTGGCCAATACCGAGTTTCACATGATCGCGCGGCCGCAAGCTTCATTGGAAGCAGCTGCCGAAATCTGCCGCGCTCAGGGCATCGAGCCAATCATTCTGGGGGATGCCATTGAAGGTGAAGCGCGTGAAGTTGCGGCAGAACAAGCGGCCCTTGCGCTTGAACACGTCAAGTCCGGCAAGCCTGTTGCCCTGATCTCCGGCGGCGAAACCACAGTCACAGTGCGCGGCAACGGCCGAGGCGGTCGCAATGCTGAGTTTCTGCTTGCGATGGCCATCGCCCTCAATGGTGCTGACGCCGTGCACGCCATTGCCTGTGATACGGACGGCATCGATGGCAGCGAAGACAATGCCGGCGCATATCTCGGGCCAGACAGCCTTGAAACTGCAAGGAAGGCCGGCTTCGATGCCAACGCTCTGCTCGACAACAACGATGGCTACAGCTTCTTCGAGGCTGTGGACGGCCTCATCAAAACCGGTCCAACGCTGACCAACGTCAACGATTTTCGTGCAGTCCTGGTGATGCCGTAGAGTTTCAAATCATCTCCGGCTTAGCCGGAATAGCTCAAGCAAAACTCGAAGAGACCTAAGCCGTCTCGGGCGCCCAACTCACATCGTCATCCAGCGGGAAAACGGGCCTTGGCAGGTTTTGCCACTGACGCCGATGCAGAATCGGTGAGACAAGACCATCTGTGTCGATTTCATAAACTCGCTCCGGCGGGAACCAGGGTATGAAGCCCGCCCTAAAATGCCCGCGTGATTTCACGACCACGGTTTGCGCCTTACCGATATCGATGCCGAACATCTCAAAGAACACCGGATCGGCCGTCTGATTGCGGTCCGAGATCACAACCACCGTGATGCCACCGATGCGGATCGCGGCACACGGACCGAGATGGAGCTGTCGCCCCGCAAACAACCCCAGCCGTCCAACGATGTTGCCGTCGTGGAGGCCAACCACTTCCGCCTCATACGTCAATGGAAAGTCCGACGGTGTTCCGGGCAGCGTGTTGAATTCCGCGGTAAATGTGGCACCCATTCCAGCTGCATGCGCGGCTTGCGCAAGGGGGCGATCAAAGTAGCTGCCGTAGAGCACATTCTGCGCATCGGCTTCGACGAGTGCCTTTAAGAGATCCGTCGAACGCCCGGTGCCGCCGCCCCCGGGATTGTCTCCGGCATCGGCATAGATCACCGGCAGCCGGTCATGATCCTTTGCCATCGCGACACCGTCCTCAATGGAGGTCAGTTGGCGCGTGAACTTTTCGCGGTTGTCCCAGCCGAACTGCGCAACCTCGTTGGCCAGTTTCTTCGCCTCCGCCATGTAATTGCGGGCCGTTACCACGACGGCCACACCATTGTAGCTCGTGTCCGAATAGACAAACCCGCCAAACACAGACACGTTCAAGATGCGGCTCGCTTCCTCTGCCTTGCGCCGCTGGCCAAGATCAATCATTGAACCGTACGGCGCCTGCGCAGACAGCAAGGCCACGGACGCCGGTGTCAATGGCAGGCGGACGACACACATTTGCGGATTGGCACGCCCGGACAGAATGAGCCGCATCGAGAGCGCTGCTTCCTCACCACGCTCAATCATGTCGACGTGCGGGTTGGTGCGATAGCCAACAATCAGGTCGCTGCCGTCAACCATCTCATCAGAAATGTTGGCGTGAAGGTCTAACGTCACGACAATCGGAACATCAGGACCGACGACATCTCTTGCCGCCATGATGATGTCGCCATCCGGGTCCTGACTGCCCGTTGCCACCATCGCGCCGTGATTGGCAATATAGACGGCATCGAGTTTTCCGGCAGCCTGGAGACCGGTACGGATCTTCGTCAGGTATTCCTCGTGCAACGCCTGATCGATCGGTCCCAGCGGATGACAAGCCGCCAACAGAACAGGCACCGGTTCCCAGTCGCCGGTTACATCCATCGTTTTGACGAATGTTGAGGCTTCCGGCGCAATCACCGATGTCTCAGCCCTTGCGGCCTCGACAATGGCATCACCCTCAAGAACATAGTAACTCTCGAACTCTTCTTTGGTGGCGACGGCAGACTGACGATTGCTTTCGAGAATAACACCGAGGATGGCGACGCGTGGACCGGGCATGAATGGAGTTCTCGCTATGGCATGGAAGGTTGCCATGTCTTAGCAGGTCCAACCGGCTTTGACGATCCGCGGTTTGATCTTCTAGGTCTCATCCCATTAGCACCAGCATTTAAGCTGTTCCGCGCATCCAAAGGAAAAGCGCGGCAGCCAGGGCCACCGCGCTTCGAAGTTTCCGATCTGACTGGACGCTTACTCTTCGCGGAAGGTCAGGGCCATTTGATCGGCCAGTGGCTGCGTCAGATACGTAATCACACGACGCTTCTTGCCTTGGATGAAGACTTCGGCCGGCAGACCCGGGGTCAGCTTCTTACCACCAAGCTTTTTCAATTCGCTCGCCTTGATCGCGATCTTCGCGCTGAAGAAACTCTGGCCTGAGGCTTCGTCCTTGGACTCATCCGGAGAAATCCCCGTAACGGTCGCTTCCAGTTCCGGTGTGATCCGCTGCTTGAATGCGCCGATGCGAACAAGTGCCGGCTGGCCAATGAAGACCTGGTCGATTTCATGTGTCTGGATCTTCGCCGATACTAGCAGCAACTCATCCTGCGGGATAACCGACATCACGGTCTGTCCCGGACGGATGACACCACCAACCGTATGGATCTTCACCTCGTGGACAAGGCCGGCACGCGGTGCGCGGATTTCCAGGTTGGTCGAGCGCGAAGACGCAGCTGTGTATTTCTCACGCGCTTCCTTCAACTGTGATTTGTTGACCTTTAGCTGATCGAGAACCTTGGACCGCTCGGTGCGCTTGAGTTCTGAGATCCGGAATTGCGCTTCGGCGAGCCGCGACTTTGCGCCGGCGACCTTGGCATCGATATCACCAATATCACCACGCGCCCGCGCCACCTGACGCAGCGTCTGGCGTAGCACCGACTTGCGAATGAGCCGCTTCTTGTCGAGCCTCTGCTGCGCAGCCAGGTCAGCCGTCGACTGCTCCAGTTCGATGACGCGGGCACGCCGGACACGTTTGAAGCCGCGGATCTGCTCTTCGGTCTGACGCTTGCGCTCAACCAGCTGCGAAAGCTGCGAGCGGGTCGCCGACAGACGGGCCGTCAACAAAGTCTGCTGCAACGACAGCGCGGCATTGAAAGCAGAGCGTTCCTTGGACAATGCGAATGGCGGCTGCGGTCGCTTGATCACCGAGTTTCCGTCGCGCTCAGATAGCAGCCGGGCCTGTTCGACCGTCAGATCAATCAACCGGCCTTTGAGGATCTCCAGTTCCGATTGAACCTGCTTGCTGTCGAGCCGCACCAACACCTGGCCCTTTTTGACCTCCTGGCCTTCTGTCACCAGGATCGCGCCGACGGTACCGCCTTCCAGATGCTGCACTTCCTGTGCGTTCGACTTGACGACGAACTTACCGTTAGCGATCACAGCGCTCTCGACTTGCGCAGAAAACGCCCAGCCACCAACGCCGACAACAAGTAGTCCGGAAATAATTGCAAAGCCGCGCATAAGATTGCGCATCGACTTCGCAGTCTGCTCAAGGTCGGTATCAAATTCATACATCGGTCTGTCTCCCGTCCAGTTTTTGGGTCGCCGGTACTTCGGCAGTGCATCTGTTTGTGGCTGCGCCTATCAGGTGGTCCTGCGCAGCTGATCCATGACTGACAGTGTGACGGGGTTGACCGCATTGCGCTGTGAAGCGGACCACAAACAAGAATGGCCGGCACCGAGATTTTCAGCGCCGGCCAAACCTTCTTGGGTTTGCAGTACCCTACCCAGTCGCAGTCAGCTCGAGTGTCTTAGGTGCCGGCGCACTGACCTGGGCAGGTTGTTGCACCGGTGCCGGAGCTGGGGCCAACTGGTCGGCAGCTGCAGTGGCCTGGATTGGCTGCGCTGTTTGCGGCGCCTGCACTGGCCTCTGCGGCGGCATCTGCGGCTGTGGCTGAGCCTGTGGCTGGACCTGAGGCTGAACTGGGCGCGCCTCTGCCGTGATCTGCGGCGCCTGCTGGGCACCTGAGTTAGGCATCGCCTGTGGCTTGTGCGGCTGGCCCACCCGCGGGAACAGCGCTGCAAGAACCTGCTTCTTCGGTCCGAACATTTCGGCACGGCCATTCCGCAGCGACAGGATCTTATTGGCTGCCAGGATGGCACTCGGTCGGTGAGCCACGATGACGACAATCTTGCCCGCAGCCCGCATCCGCTGGATCGCTTCATTCAGCGACTGCTCGCCCAGTGGGTCGAGGTTGGAGTTCGGTTCATCCAGAACGATCAGGAATGGATTTCCGAAGACCGCCCGTGCCAGACCAATCCGCTGGCGCTGACCACCAGACAGCGTCATGCCGCCTTCACCAACCGGCGTGTCGTAGCCGTTCGGGAAGCTGAGGATCATCTCATGGACGCCGGCAAGCTTGGCCGCGGCATGGATCTCTTCCGTAGTTGCATCTTGCTGGAAGCGAGCAATGTTCTCAGCAATTGTTCCGTCGAAAAGCTCGATGCTCTGCGGCAGGTGCCCGATCGCGTCACCCAGTGTTTCAGCCGAGTAGTTGGCGATGGGTACGTCATCGTAGCGAACTTCACCGCGCGATGCTTTCCATGCACCAACCAAAGCTCGGATTAAGGTCGACTTTCCGCAACCCGATGGGCCGATGACGCCAAGCGCATCGCCGGCTTCGATTTCGAAGCTAACGCCGGCCAAGGTTGCAGCGCTGCAGCCCGGAGGCACAATGGCCAGGTCGCGAACCGACAGCTTCTGCTGAGGTGTTCCCATGCCATGCTGACGCTCGCTGGCACCAGGCAGCATCACGATCAGGCTGCGCAGACGCTTGTAGGACTGCCACGCAGAGCTGTACGAGCGCCACTGGGCAATCGACTGGTCAACCGGCGCCAGGGCCCGCGAGAGGATGATGGATCCGGCAATCATTGCACCGGCAGACATCTCGCCAAGGATGACCAGGTAGGCACCAACAGCCAGCATGGCGGACTGCAGAACGAAGCGTATCGTCTTGGTCATCGCGCCGAAGATACCTGCATGATCTGAGAGTTCCCGCGACAGTGCGATAGAATTCACATATCCGGCACCCCAGCGGCGGCAGAGGTCATCGCCCATGCTCATGGCGGCAGCTGCCTCGGCATTGCGCTTGGCATCGAACAATAATGAGTGCGATGCACCGTGCATTTGGTTCGCCGCCTGTGTCGGCAGGCGCATTACGTATTGCTTCACAGCCGTAATGATAACCAGGACCACTGCCCCCAGAGCAGCCGTCAGCGCCAGCGTCGGGTGCACGAAGTAGAGAAATCCGAAATAGATCGGCATCCATGGCAAATCAAACAACGCGGAAGGCGCTGATCCCATCAGAAAGTTGCGAATAGTGGCCAGGTCCTGCAGCGGGTCGTGCTTTCGTGCGTGTGGTCCGAAATAGAGCGGCAGTCGCAGCGTCGCATCAAACAGGCGCGGAGCAAGCCGGTGATCGAAACTTGTGCCGATCCGCGCCAGCAGCTTGGTTCGCATAGCTTCAAAAAGGCCGTAGCAGGCATAGAGCAGAAGCGCCAAGGCACTCAACGCAATCAACGTCGGCAGTGATTTGCTGGCGAGAACTTTGTCGTAGACCAGCATCATGAACATTGGGCCGGTCAGCATCAGCAGATTAGAGACAAAGCTCAATCCGGCAACGCCTATCAGTGGGCCGCGAATGATCGAAACGGCATCTCTCAGAAGTCCTTCGCCGTTGTTCTGCATCGGGTTTTTCATGGTCTCTGTCCCTTCTAGTCCGTTCCGCGAGCCTCGCTTTGCGCGCGACGGCCGCCCGTATTCAGTGACCTCAGACTAGGAACAGTGTGCCGCGCGATCAGTGGCCTGCTTCACACTCCGGAAAAATCTCTTCCGCGCAGACTTCGGGACAAAGAAAGCCATGCAATTTCATGCAGTTAATACAGATGCGCGTTCCCAACGCAAAAAGGGGCGACCCCGTACCGAGGACCGCCCCTGTTGTTTAGCGACATTCGAACTTAGAAGCCGCCCATATCCTCGACCGGCGCCGGCGCATCACCACCAACACCTTGATCTCCCACGCCAATCAGGTCTCCACCGTTGACGTTGCCATAGCCGTTGAAGGCCGACACTGTCTGAACCTGAACGCCGACATTGACGCCATTGCTGACATCGACATTCACGTCCACACCGGCACCATTCACCGAACCATCCGGACCGACGGCGTAGTTTCCGGCAGACTGCTCACCGATGATGGTGAAGTCACCTTGATTGACGTTCCCGACACCATTGAATGCCGAAACGTTCTGGACTTGCGTTGCAACATTAGTTCCTCCGGAACCGCCGCCCTCATCACCGACATCCTGGAACGCGCCAATAGTGAAGTCTCCACCGTTGACGTTGCCAGAACCATTGAAGGCTGAAACGTTCTGAACTTGCGTCCCAACATTCGCATCGCCGCTATCGGCAACGGGTCCACCAACTTCACCTTGATCGCCAACGTTCTGGCGCGCTGCAATGGTGAAGTCACCGGCGTTGATGTTTCCAGCACCATTAAAGGCGCTGATATCTTGGATTTGCTCAGCAACATTGAAGTCGCTGCTTCGGCCCCAGGACGCGGCCCAGGCATCATAGATTGACATTTGTGTTCTCCGATTTGTTCATTCCGTAAAACATGATTAGCTGCTGATGATGTGCCCCTGTGAGCATGGCAGTTGAGCGAAACATAGAAGAACAATGCCTAATTGCCTGTGAAACCCATCACAATCAGACGTTATTCATTGAGATCCCTTTAATATTCAAATATTTGCTCAGGACATGTCACTAATAAAACATATCTAGAAACTCCAGCGCCCCCATGTTCAAAAGAACATGGGGGCTATAAAAGTATCAGTCTTTATTCCGACTTGGATTACATACCCATGTCGTCGATCAGCGGCGCATCACCAACGTTCTGCTCTGCAACAACCGTGAAGTTGCCACCGTTTACGTTGCCAACACCGTTGAACGCTGTGACGTCCTGTGTCTGGATGCCGGTGTTGATGTCGGTTCCGCCATCGAAGAGCGAGCCGGCGGAAGGTGCTTCAATGTCACCAACATTCTGGCTTGCAGCAACTGTGAAGTCACCAACGTTGACGTTTCCTGCACCGTTGAACGCTGTCACGTTCTGCGTCTGCGAACCGAAGTTGTCCTCGAACGATCCGCCACCGAAGGATGGGATGGATGCGCCTGGTGCTTCGATATCACCAACGTTCTGCTCTGCAACAACCGTGAAGTTGCCACCGTTGAAGTTGCCTTCGCCGTTGAACGCTGTCACGTTCTGCTCCTGAATGCCCGTGTTGATCTCGGTTGAACCATCGATCAGAGAGCCTACAGATGGAGCTTCCACGTCACCAACATTCTGGCTGGCAGCAACAGTGAAGTCACCAACGTTTGCGTTACCTGTGCCGTTGAAAGCCGTTACGTTCTGGGTCTGAACACCGAGGTTATCATCGAGTGACAGGTCAGCCAGCGATGGGATTGAAGCGCCAGGTGCTTCAACATCACCAACATTCTGCTCTGCAACTGCTGTGAAGTTGCCGCCGTTGAAGTTACCTTCGCCGTTGAATGCGGTAACAGTCTGCTCCTGGATGCCCGTGTTGATGTCGAGAGAAGCATCAAGCAGCGCACCCACAGACGGAGCTTCAACATCACCGACGTTCTGCGAAGTCGCAATGACAGCATCGCCGTAGTTCTGGTTAGCTGTACCATTGAATGCGGTTACGGTTTGAGTTTGTTCACCGGTGTTGATGTCAACGCCCAGATCAACGAGAGGACCCCAAGATGCGAGCCAGCTTGTGTATGGTGTAGTCATTGTGAATTCTCCTGTGTGTATCTTTTGAAGTGGTCACTTTGGTTTGAGTTGTTTCAGGTTGTTGCCGCTGGGCTGTTCCGTTTGCCCCCCGGCGATGAACACAACTTAAGAAAAACGGGCTTGAGTTGCTGTGAACCGGTTCACAAGAGATTCACTTTTTTAGTTTTTTGTTCACCATAAATAAAAAAGCGAAGGTTTATAATGACTTGCAGGAGAAATAAAATCGACAGACATAAAGGTCGGCGCTTTCGCAACGCTATCTCTGCAAAAAACATAATCGGCATACGGGCAGCAAATTTTCATCCGCCTTGCCCAAAGCGATAGGCCTGAAATGAAAGAAGCCCCTCCGCGAGGGAGAGGCTTCTCAAGTCCGTGTGTAATGTCAGGCAATCGGTTAGTAGGCCATGCCAGCATCTGCTTCGATGATCGGGCCTTCGCCTGGCAATCCGCCTGCATCAGGTGGTGGTAAGGCAGGTCCGCTCGATCCATCGATGACCAGGCTCTCCTGGGTTTGGATGGCATTGAAGTCGCCACCGATGTCGATCACGCTGCCATCGTCGGCAATCAGGTTGATCTCCGTATTCTGGATCAGCGTGTTGTTGACGATGTCGAGGTCAAGCTCTTCGATAAAGACGAAGATATCCTGGCCATCGCCGTCACCATAGGCACCTGGTGGCAGTTGGCCGGTCAGAATGGCTTCATAACCGCCCGCCTCAGCAAATGCTGCCATGTCCCAGCCCATGGCATCGCCAAGAAAGCCAGATCCTTCACCAGTGCCACCGCCACCGACAGCTCCACCGCCGTAAGCGGCTGGCGTCACACTGACACCGGCATCAACGGCGTCAGGCTGCGCGCTGGTGGGGATTGCGGCTGCAGTACCCTGACCAACAGCACTGCCGATGTCGTTGCCAGCACCATCTTCTCCGGCACCAGTTGCATCTTCTGCAGCGCTGCCCTTGGCCAGCGATTCAGCTTCGGTTGACGGGCCCTTGAGCGGCCCTGCCGCTGCTTCTTCAGGGGCTGCCTCTTCAGTCAATGCCGTTTTGGCCGGTTTTGGCGCAGATCCAAGCTCCTCGGCCTCAGGCTGAGGTGAGCTATATCCTTCATTTGGCTTCAGGAAATCACTGTCGTCCGACTGGTCGACGTAACCCTGCATAGCGGTTCCGCGGCGGTCTTTCATCTCTGTCTCTCCTTCCATTTTGCGCCGCCGGTTCACGCCTGGCGCAGATGGTTTACGTTGATCCGATTTCACAAAGTCCAGGTCCAGGTTATTCAGCTAACCTGATTGCACTTGCAGGCTTTTTACGGCTCGGCCTGGATTGGCGCAGTGAACTGCTTCACAATGGATTCGGGCGTCACGCGAATTGCAGTTTGCCGCCCTTGCAAGAGTGCTGTCAGGCGGCAGGCCAGTAAGACGGAAGAAATTGAAATGATTGATCAAATTCCACTTTTCGAAGGCTTGTCGGAAGAAACTATATCGACGCTTCAGCAACAGATCCGGCAACGTAAATTGGCCAAGTCCGAGCATCTCTTCAGTCCGGGCGACGACTCGGACTCGATGTATCTTGTCCAATCGGGACGTATTCGGATCTGGACGGTTTCGGCGGCAGGCGCGGAAATCACCTTGAACGTGCTGACACCTGGCACCGTCTTCGGCGAGATCGGCCTGCTCGATGGCAGCGAACGGACGGCCGGTGCTTCGGCCCTGGATGCCGTCGAGCTGATGTCCATTTCGCGGGCAGCCTTCGACAACGCGCTTGACCGTGATCCGCAGCTCGCCCGCAACGTCATCGCATTTCTCTGCGAACGCCTGAGATGGATCAGCGCGCGCTTGGAAGACTCCGCCCTGCGCAGCGCACCAGAACGTCTAGCAAGAATGCTGGTTCACCTTTGCAACGACTACGGCGTCGACAGCGCCGAAGGCATTCAATTGTCCATCAATCTGACCCAGGGTGAGTTAGCGCGCTGGACGCAGATGTCGCGAGAGAGCCTAAACAAGACCCTCAATCGCTGGGCCGACGAGGGGTTGCTCGCCCAGTCACGCGGCAAGATAACTGTCAAGGACAGGGATCGACTGGAGGATATTGCGGAGTTTGGCGAGGAGGAATAGCGACCTCGCGTCTGCGCATGTGAGCCCCGGTTGCTTAGTCGCCAGGGGAATGCCCGAACGTCTTGCAGATGTGGGATGCACGAACGCGGAAGATTGTCTTCTCATCATCTGCCGGAATGTGCGTCTCCAGCAACCCGATCAAATCATAGACGTGCGGCTTGCCCTTCATGTAGCGCTCGACAATCAGCTTCGAAAACGGGCCGACGTGAACGGCCAGCGCCTTGGTGATCATCTCGATGCACTTTTCCGATGGCTGCTCCGGTTGCGGATCAAATTCCCCCTGCAGCTCCGGATCAAACTCCGGCACCTGCAACGGAACATGCTTGTCCTCTGGTTCGACATCCATCGGAACATTTACGGTTACCTGCGCTGGCTCGTCGGCGTCTGCAGGCCCGCTCGCAATTTCATCACCGGCTGGCTCTGGTGGCTCAAACGGCATCCCTAAGTCTGGAACCGCTTCTGGCTGCGAAGCGTCCTCAGCAGTCTGCTCCGGCGCGATTGGTACGGGAAAACCCATTTGAGCATCAGGTCCCTGGGCGGCGTCAGGCTGCAAGGCAGCTGGAACAACTATGCTATCGTCAGTTGCAGCAGCCGCTTCAGGAGCGGAGACTTCCGGTGCATCTCCAGTGACCGGCCCAGAGATAGTGGCACCAGCCTCGTTCGTGCTTTCTTCCTCTGACGGTGCATCCCGCTTGACGATTTGGACGACAGCCTGCTCATCAAGGATCCGGCGCAAGGCTTCTCTATCGAGCCTGGTCGTCCGATCCAGACTTGAACCCGGAACCTCTCTGGTATCAGTTGGCGTGCGTGCTGGCGGTTGTTTGACGGCGAATGTCGAGACACGTCGCGGAATGTTCTTCAGCCGCGGCACACCGCGTTCTTCGAACGTCGCCGAAACGCGGGCTGACACGGCATCCATCACGGGACCGGACACCAGCATCTCACCCGGCTTGCAGAGCGATTCCAGTCGGGCTGCGATGTTCAGGGTTTCACCGTAAGGAAGCCCCTCATCGATCAACACTTCGCCGAGATGAATACCGATCCGCAGCGGCATATCACCGAGATGTGGACGTCCGGAGAGCACCCGTTGAATCTCCAGACCGCACTGGACAGCGCCAACCGCACTTTCAAACAGCGCAAAGAAGCCGTCGCCCGGCATGCCGAACAGCCAGCCGTTATAGGTCTCAAGCTCTTTCAGCCCAATTGCCCTGATCTCACTGAGCGATGACACCGCACTTGTCT
This sequence comes from Hyphomicrobiaceae bacterium, assembly GCA_965247245.1. Lineage (GTDB taxonomy): Bacteria > Pseudomonadota > Alphaproteobacteria > Rhizobiales > Hyphomicrobiaceae > Tectiglobus. The sequence goes on from CBDFGV010000003.1 coordinate 3,142,996, forward strand.
CGTTGAGCGACATCTTGCTGCTGAAACCGGCGATGTCAGCGGCAAAGACAGCACGAAGAATACGTTTGTGGGTGCGCGTCTGTGGGGCCTGAGTTCCACCATCTCCGCCCGATGCTTGATCGGACTCGGTCATCAGCTAGCCCCTGGCATATGCTTCTTCATCTTTGCCAGAAAATGGATCCGCTGGCCCTCATCGGGGATCGTTTCGGAGAGGCGCCGGAAATAGTCTTCGTGCCCGATCGCCGTCGTCGCGTGGCGCTTCGCCAGCACGCTTGCAACCGGCCCGACCAATGGCACCAGGGCATCACTTGCCGCCTGCACGTCTTCCGCCGTGATCAACGCATCGAGCTGGACAGCGGCAACACCTTGATCGGCACGGATGGTCGACTCCGCTTCCTTGCGGAACTTCTTGGCTTCCGTGTCGACGGGTATCTGGTCCGAGAGTGACGTCAGCAGCATATCGGGATCGGTTGCCTGCTCGGCCGCGCGTTTAACGACGACCTTGGCAATCGGCCCAATGGATTTTGCCAGCGCGGATTCGACCGCGCCTAACGTATCAGGCATCAGCTTGGCCGCCATCGTTTGCGAAAGATCAACACCGCGCTGCGAGGTTGATCCGGCCACGCTTGGCTCAGTTGAGACAGCCGGCGCCGTCGAAATCTTGGTCAGATCAAGCGGTGGACTATTGTCCGTCGCTGTTCCTTCGATTGCAGCGTTCAGTGTGTCAATGAACTCTTCCGCGCCTTGAAATCTATCATCGGGATTACGCGCCAGTGCCCGCTGCACAACCATGTCGAGATTTTGCCAACTCCCGGGACGCAGCGTCGAGAGCGAGGGCGCTGTTTCGTTGAGAAGTTTGCGCATCAGTTCTGCGACATCGTTCGCGACAAAAGGTTTTGCGCCAGCCAGCAGCTGGAACAGGATCACGCCACACGAGAAAAGATCGGAGCGACCATCCACGGGACGCCCGAGAAACTGCTCCGGCGACATGTAATTGGGTGTGCCAATGGCTCCGAGACCGCTTGGATTGGTCAATCCGAGAGCATCGAAACGCGCCACGCCGAAGTCGGTGACTTTGATGGACGTAGCTGAAGGGCACAGGATATTCGCCGGCTTGACGTCGCGGTGAACAACACCCTTGGCGTGCGCGTGGTCCAGTGCAAACAGAAGCTGCGCCATGATCTCGCCAACCTGTCGCAACGGCAGCATACTGCCGGAGTCAATCACGTTCTCGAGCGTACCCGCGTCGACGAATTCCATGATGATGTAAGGCGCGCCATCCTGCTCGACATAATCAAACACGGTCACGATATTCGGATGCAGACAGCGACCGGCAGAGCGGGCTTCAGCAGCAAACCGCTTAAGCAGCGTGTCGCGGTCCGACACGTTCGCCATCGTGTCGAGCCGCAGCGTCTTAATCGCCAATGGCCGATCAATCTGCTCGTCGTGGCCCCGATAGACAACGCCGACCGCACCACGGCCAATGACCCCGTCCACGCGGTATTTGCCAACGCGTGTCGGTATCGAATTGGCCTGCGGCTGACTTGACAGACCGCCAGGGGCGTCTTCGGTCTGTTCAGGGCTCATCTGCGCCTTTCCTTACCGTCCCAGGGTTCTGTCCAAGTGGGCTACTGCTCAAATCCAAGCTGTCTCCAGCCCGGCGCCTAATATTCTGTAACTAAAACGCCGTAAGCCGTCCAAGATCGATCAGATCCTGCACGGCTCTATTTCATCTTAGTCTCGCTTGCGATGCAATATTTGCACCGCAAAACATTTACGTACTCACCAACTCTCTGGTTCGCTCCTCAATCGTTGCGCTTTCATCGCTTTCTGCGCCCAATAAGCGAAAGTCTGAACCAGAACATGAGCTTAGGTTTCCAGCATTTTCATCGCGTTGTCGAGGCTTCGGCGCATTCTGTTAAATGAGCGGGACAGAGAGCCAATTTCATCAGTGCTCTGTGAAGTATATTCAGGCTGAGAATTATCACCCATACTGACGGCTTCTGCAATCTTCGACATTTGAGTAACTGGCGTGATAACCAGCCTACTGAGCAGAATGTTGAGCAGTAAGAGAACCACGGCAAATATCGCGCTCATCGCACCGATCAGGACGACGAGTTTGTCCCAGATCTGCTGATGAGCCACTTTGAGCGGCACAGAAAAAATCTGCGCGCCGATTATTTCGTTCAACTTCCAGCCAAACCCGTTCTTGTCTCCGTAGAGCGCAATCATAGACTTTGGCGCCCGGTCCGGTGTGGAGTGACACCGCAAACAGCCTTCGGACTTGATCTGCAGGGGAAACGCGACGGTGTACTGATCACCCTGCGGCGTCGAGCGCACCTCAACAAGCTCCTTGATATTCGGATCAGCACGCAGCTTCTTGATCATCTCCTCTTCCCAGGGTACCGCCTTGTCTGAGGGATTCGTCGGGTTGAGAGCCGCCTCCTTGTAGAAGAAGTCGGGAAACCGATCGCGGAAGTTAGCAAACGTCGTCTGCGCACCAAAAGATGGAACGGTCTGCGGCAGGAACTGCACATCTGACTGATCGGTGAGGAGCGGCGTGATCTCTTCCGATGTGTACTGCCTGACAGCCAATGCCTGTGCGCGAAGCACGGAAATCTGGGAATGCAGCTGCTCGCGAGCGTTGCTTTCTGCTACCTGCCAGAAAATAATTGAAGACGCGATCAACCCAAGCACTAGGGTTAATGCCAATATGGCGTTAAACTTGAGCCGCAAACCCATTCGAGATACTCCCGCTCCATTCACCGACCTGCAATGCCGGTTGCCCGTATCTGACTATCAGCCAACCAAGGACGGTTCCGAAAATGAACCCTACAATCAATCGTTATTACGACTGTTCCTGGAAGGCCAACATTTTGCACATGGCAAGCAAAGCTTTTCTGTTTGCACGAGGCAAGCCCTGGCGTGTCCGTAACTTAACCGGTTACGCGGTGACGGCAGCCTTAGCTGTGATCTGCTTCACATTTGGCAGTTCAGGTGGAGCTGAAGCTGCCAAACGCGTAGCTTTGCTTTTGGCCGCGGAAAAGTACGCTCATCTAAAATCATCAGCGATTGCTGCCGAGAAAATCGAACAGTTGGGGCAATCACTAAAAGCCAAAGGCTTTGATGTCACCGTGCTGGCTAATCCAAACAATGCTGGAGCGCGCGCAGCACTTCGAGAGTTCGCCGGCAAAGCTTCGGCGGCTGACTTCGCATTGATCGTTGCCAGCGGCCACCTGGCGACATACCGCCGGAAGTCCTTCTATCTGCCCGTGAATAGCCGCGTCCGGCGCGCAACCGACTTGTTCTCGCGCGGACTTTCGGTGACTTCGATTGCAGACATTGCAAGGCGAGCAAAGCTCGGCGCACTCGTTATGCTGGTGACGGCCCCGGACATTCCCTCAACCGTCGCTGGAGTGGGCACAAGGCCTGATGTCGGAGATCAGTCGCCGCCTAACCTGGTGACAGTGTTTTCAACATCTTCAAAAGTCCCAGTCACCAGCGTCGATCGCGTGTCCGCGCAGGCTGCCACCGACTTGATCGATGCTGCCAAGGACAGTTCGCTCACGCTCGCCACACTCGTCGATAGCGCATCTGCTGGAGGCGCCGGCCAGATCATTGGCGCAACACCTGAGTTGGACTTGACGAAGGACAAACAGGAAGACAAGGCACCTGCCAAGACGACCGAGGAAAAGAACAAGGAAGCCGAGACAGCAGCTGCAGCGGCCGCCGCAGCCGCGGCATCCGCCAAGCGGGAGGCCGAAAAATTAGCAGAGGCGCGCAAAGAGGCGGAACGCAAAGCTCAGGCTAAAACTGAATCAGAACGGCGGGCCCGCGAATTGGCCGAACGCCGTCTGCGACTCGCAGAAGAGCGTGCGCGTCAGGCCGAGCGCCGGGCACGACTAGCAGAAGAAAAAGCAAAACAGGAACAGACCACGCGCCGCGAGAACGCCATCAAGCTCATCGAAGAGAAAGACAAGCCAAAGACGCCCCCTGCCCAGCCGCCAGCCAATCTGCAATCGCTACAGGTTGTCGAAGCACTACTCGGGCGCGCCCAGAGACGGAACATCCAACGCCGCTTGCAAACCATGGGACTCTATACAGGCAAGCTAGATGCCGTATTCGGTAATCGTACACGCGATGCCATCAAAGCTTTTCAGCGTCGGCTCGGCGACGCCGAGACCGGCTATCTCACACCAGACCAACTGCAAAAGATCGTTGCCAACCGCTAAATCCCGGTCATTGCGCGAGACCTAATCGAAGATCTGAGATCTCAGCAGCACTATATCCGAGCTCGCTCAACACATCGTCGTTGTGCTCACCAAGACTTGGCGCCGCAGCACGAACTTTCGGGCCATCGACGTTCGTAACAAACGACGCCCCGACAGCCTGCATTGTGCCATCTGGAGCACCGGGCTTTGGCACATTGGCGATTACGCCGCGCGTCTCCATCTGCGGGTCAGCACAGACTTCTGAGACGCTGCGCACCTTGGCAATCGGCACCCGCGCTGCCTGTAGCTCATCCACCCATGCATCAGAACTGCGCGTCTTGAAGGCCGCCCGCAATGCCACAAGAACCTCATCGCGATTGGCAATGCGTCCCGCATTGTCCTTGAACTTCGGATCATCCAGCATCGCGCCAAGTCCCATGACATTGAACATCGATGCCACCTGGGCCTCGGTTATGACAGAGGTTAGAACGTGACCATCCGCTGTCTCGAACGAGTCGGCCGTTGGCAGACCGGCAGGTGACGTATTTCCGAGCAGACCCGGCTCCGGCGCGCCCATCAGAAAGTTGGCGTAGTGGGCAGACTGTAAAGTCACAGCTGCATCAAGCATCGCAACGTCCAGGTATTGTCCTTCGCCGGTTTGACTGCGCCGGAACAGGGCACTCGCGATGGAGAACGCAGCTGTAATGCCGGTCGTAATGTCTATTGGCAGATAGCTGACCCGTGTCGGCCCCGTCTCTGGATGGCCGGTGCAGGACATCATGCCGGACGCCGCCTGCACGGCACCATCGTAGGCAGGGATCCCGGCTTTCGGCCCTTTCTGACCATAACCGCTGATCGAACAGTAAATGATATCCGGCTTGACCGCCTTGATCGCTTCGTAACCGAAGCCAAGCTTATCAATGACACCAGAGCGGAAATTCTGCACGACGACGTCCGAGGTCTTGACCAACCGCATGATAACGTCATGCGCATCGGGTGCTTTGAGATCGATGGCCAGACTGCGCTTGCCGCTGTTGTAAGAGATAAACCCCGGCGACATATCGGGGAACTCAGGATCATCAATCTGCAACAGCGCGCGCATCTGATCGCCGACACCGGGTTGCTCAATCTTGATGACTTCGGCACCCAGCATATTGCATAGCTGCGCCGCATAGGGGCCCGCGATAACCTGACTGAAATCAAGGATCCGAATCCCCGAGAATGCCTGCGCCATAACTGGCTCCCTCCGCTATGCTCTAACAGCCGCTGGATATCTGATTGTTGTCCATTGCCAACCTGTCAGCTTGGCGTTGTGATAGAAAGAGGCTGAACGCAATATTCTCAGTCTGTTGGAGCCAATCAGCGAGCAACACCTATGGCAAATTTGAGCATCGAACTACTTCACGAGGACTTCGGCGCACGGATTACAGGCATCGACATGAGCGCACCACTCGACGATGCAACGCTTGCAGGTGTACGCGATGCCATCGACCAGCACTCATTTCTACTGTTCCCCGATCAGGACTTTGATGACGACAAGCAGCTGGCTTTGACCAGGCAGATCGGAGAACCGGAACCAAGCCATACCGCCGTCGACCGGATCGAGTACTTCGGCACGATTGGCAATGTCCAGGCAGATGGCAGCGCAATCGGTAACGACCACAAGAAGACAGTCTTCCTAACCGGCAACAACATGTGGCACTCGGATGCATCGTTCAAAGAGGTGCCGGCGTTTGTGTCGATCATGTGTGCCTACGAAACACCGGCAGAAGGTGGCGCAACGATGTTTGTTAGCACGCGCGGTGCCTATCAGCGCCTGACCGATGAGGAGAAGGAGCGCGCCAATCCGCTCGTCGTCGTGCATGACTACGTTTATTCACGATCAAAGGTCGCCCCTGACGCGGTCTCTCCGGAATTGGCAGCCTCACTGCCGCCGGTTCGCCAAAAGCTTGTCCGCCACAACACGAAGGCTGACGCAAAGAACCTCTTCATTGGCTCTCACGCCAAGACCATTGAAGGTTGGGACGAAGTCGAGGCACGCGAACTCCTCGACGATATGACCGACCGCGCCACAAAGGAACAGCATGTCTACGCGCACCGCTGGCAGCCCGGTGAACTCGTCATTTGGGACAACCGCTGCCTTTTGCACCGTGGCGAAGGTTATGACGCTGACCGTTTCCGCCGCTACATGCGACAGACCCGCGTTCGCGGCGACGGCCCGACATTGACGGAATAGCCGTTCACACCGAACGGTCTAGCCGTCTTCTTCGAACAAGCCCGTAGGTGTTACGGTACTGACCGCCCCGGCACTGACACCACCGTCGATCGAGAGCACGGTGCCAGTCACCCATTTGGCCATGTCGGAGGCGAGATAAACGACACCCTGGCCGACATCCCATCCGGTGCCCTCCTGTTGAAGCAGATTGTTCTTGGCGCGGTGAGTACGCAGCTCATCGCTCATGCCACGCGAGTAGACCATCGGTGTGTAGACAAAACCAGGTGCAATCGCATTGACGCGTACACCATCGACGCCATGATGCACCGCCATAGACCGCGTCATGTTGATGATCGCGCCCTTTGATGTCGAATAAAACAGGCTGGGATTGCCACCGCGCAGGCCATCGATCGACGACAGGTTGACGATAGCCCCGCCACCCTGCTTGCGCATCTCCGGGATTGCCGACTTGGCCATCAGCATCATCGATTTAACGTTGACCGCCATGCCTTGGTCCCAGGCATCACTGTCCATGTCGACCGCCGTTCCGGCCGGCCCGCCGATACCAACGTTATTGACCAGGATATCGAGCCTGCCCCAAGCCCCGACCGTGGTCGCAACGGCATCAGCCGTCGATTGAGCATCGGCGACATCACCACTGATCACCATCGACGTCCCGCCGTCCTTATCGATCATGTCTTTGGTGGTTTGGGCCCACTCGGTGACAGCGTCCAGCAAGGCGACCTTGACGCCTTCCCGCGCCAGCAGGATGGCGGCGGCACGCCCATTGCCAATCCCATCTGCACGCGAACCTGCTCCCGTCACGATCGCGACCTTATCCTGCAAACCCATTTCCGGCATCGGCTGTCCCTCAAGTCTCCGTCAGTTCTATTAGCTTCCAGAATTCCACATCTGCCGGCCACACACACATCAAATAGCGGATCAATTGGCGAGAGCCGAAACATCCACGGCCAAAGCTTGAGCCTGGCGCACGAACAGCTGATGATGTCCCTCTACATCGAAGCTTCCATCAGCGCTCGGGGACATAGTGGCATGGTCGTTTCTTGCAGAGGACACTTATGAGCAAGCCAACCATCAAGGTCTACAGCGATTACAAAAGCCCCTACGCCTACCTTGTGAAGGATCTGGTGTACGACCTTGAGCGCGAAACCGGCGCAACCTTTGACTGGCTCCCCTACACACTCGATATCCCATCCTATCTCGGTGACGCCAAAGTCGATGCGGACGGCAATGTCATTGCCGAGAGCCGCAACGCGCATCAGTGGCGCCGGGTCAAGTACAGCTACATGGACTGCCGTCGCGAAGCCAACCGACGCGGCCTCACCGTGCGCGGACCGAAAAAAATCTTCGATTCTTCTCTGGCCAACATCGGCCTGCTCTTCGCCAAACGGCACGGAGTATTCCGCGCCTATCACGATTATGTCTTCGAGCAGTTCTGGAAACGTGAGCTCGATATCGAAAACATAGAAGCCATGGCTAACGTACTAAGCACATACGGCGCACCTGGAGATTCATTTGCTGCACTCGCCAGCTCTGATGGCCGCGATGAGTTGCTGGACGTGCAACGCCACGCAGAGGACAACGGCGTGTTCGGCGTCCCGAGCTTTCTATTCGAAGACGGTGAGCTTTATTGGGGCCGCGAACACCTCCCCCGGCTTCGCGAGATCCTCGAACGATCTTAAACCTGCAACCGACCAAAGTCTCAAACCAACACGCGACCTCCGACAAAACGACAGGCAAAGGCCAATAGATGAGCGCCTACATTCCAAGTCTCCTGGCGCTTCTTTCTGCCTTCATGTTTGCCGTATCTGCTCACATCCAAAGCTTGGGGCTTGATGGCAAGAACGGCCAGACCGCGTCATTTGTCATCATCATCACAACCGCCGGCTTCTTGTGGCTGGCGTCGCCATTCCTGGTGCAGCATTGGATATGGTGGTCATGGGCGACAGCGCTGTTTGCTGTGTCAGGCCTGCTGCGTCCGACGATCTCGATCTCGCTTTGGACCCAGGGCATTCGATACCTTGGGCCGACACGCAACTCCGCCCTTGGCGCAACCGGGCCTGTGTTTACTGCGATCTTCGCTTACCTCATCGTCGGTGAGCAAATGACACTGCCGATCGCAATTGGCACTGGCGCTGTCATCGCCGGCATTCTCGTCACGTCATTGCGCGGCAAGAACAGCAAGGCGGACTGGCCGCTTTGGGCGATACTGTTCCCGCTCACCTCCGAGCTATGCCGCGCAATCGCCCACTCCCTAACCAAAGTCGGCTTCAGTGCAATTCCTGATCCCTTCTTCGCGGCACTGATGGCGACAACGATGGGCGCTTTCGCACTCACCGCGCGCTTCGTGGTCCAGGGTCAGATGCCGGATCTCAAGACACCAGGTCTCAAGTACTTTGTCATGACCGGCGCCATTACCAGCGCTGCGATTTACTTCCTCAACGTGGCCTTGGAACTCGGCAAAGTCATCACCGTGATTCCGATCATTGCCGTTACACCCGTCTTCGCGATGCTGCTCAGCTTGTTTGTGTTCGGCCGCGAGACGTTGACGTGGCGCACCTATCTCACCATTGCATTGGTGGTTCCGGGTGTCATCCTGGTGAGTCTATCGCGATGACAGCTGCAGTCGCGATGGGCAACCGACCACTCACAGGCATTGGACTGCTCGTCCTCGGCATGGGCCTCTTCACCATCAACGATGCCATCTCGAAATGGCTGACGGTCATCTACCCTGTCAGCGAGTTCATTTTCGTACGCGGCAGTTTCGCCGTTCTGACGGTCTTGATCTTCGTCGCCTTCAGTGGCGGACTAACGCAGCTGCGATTGGTCAATGTGAGAGGTCAGATCGCGCGTAGTGGAGCGCAGGCAATCGGCACGCTCCTCCTCGTCTCAACACTGGGGTTCCTACCACTTGCAACTGTCACTGCGCTTCTCTTTGCTAGTCCGATCATGATGGCGGCACTCTCAGGTCCGATGCTCGCAGAGCACGTGTCCTGGCAGCGCTGGAGCGCAATCCTGCTCGGCTTTGCCGGCGTACTGATCATGGTGCAGCCGGGCACCGACAGCTTCCAAGCCCTCATGATTGTGCCGCTTCTCGGAGCACTCGCGTTGTCAATCCGCGATCTCCTCAGCCGCAGCCTTGCGCGGACCGAGACAGCGACATCCATACTGTTCATGGGTGTACTTGGGCAGATGTTGGTTGGTCTTATTGCTATCCCGATCGAAGCCGGACCGGTTAAAGGTGAGTGGAGACCGATAGAGCCGTTTCACTTTGCAATCCTCGCAGCCAGCGGATGTGTCAGTGGTTGCGGCCAGTTTCTCGTCGTCCAGGCATTTCGTAACGCCGAAGCATCACTCTTGGCTCCCTTCAAGTACTCGACTTTGCTTTGGGCTGTTGCGATCGGTTTTGTTTTCTGGGGAGAGGTTCCATCGCCGGCCGTTCTGGCCGGCGCTATCCTGGTTATGCTGAGCGGCCTTTATATGGGATACCTACGCAAATGAATCGGGCCGCCACAGAGAAGACAGCGCCAAGCCGCCCACGGTTGCGCATTCGTGACTGCTACGCCTTTTTCGGTCCGCTCATACTGATGGTCGAGCTCAACATGATCTCGAAGTCAGTCATTCATGCCTTCCTAGCCCGCACCGATAGCCCGAGCATATCGCTGGCCGCCTTCAACTCGGCATTCACACTGTACTTCGCACTGACAAGCGCAACCGAGATTATTGTCATGCTGTGCTTGTCCTACCTGAAATCGCGCCGGGACATCTTTCGCTTACTGGGCTTCATGGCCGTCATACTCGTTGTGCCGCTGAGCCTCGCATTGACGATCGCCTTCACCGATGTCGGCAACGAGGTCTTTGGCAATTGGTTCGGTCTGAGCGAACGAGGCCAACTGCAGGCCCGAATCTGTGTCGGCCTGCTGACACTCAGCATTCCGGTCCTGTTGTTGCGCGGAACCGCATTCGCACTTTTGATGCTGAACCGCCGCACAATCATCATCACCTGCAGCACATTCATTCGCCTGTCGTCTTTAGCCGTTTCATTGGTCGTGCTTCCACACTGGCTGGAAGGTGCTGCTATCGGCGCCGGCGCGCTTGTCATCTGTATGGCGTCAGAGACGGTTTTCTCCTGGTTCTTTGCACTCAAGTATCTGCTGCGCTTACCAGCTGAACGTAGTGATCAAACAAGCTTCCTCGGTTACTGGGGTTTCTCCTGGCCTCTCATCATCAACTCGTCGGCAGAGATGGGCGTGATCTTCACCATCAATCTGTTTCTAGGTCGACTAAGCAATGCTGAGCTCGCCATCGCAGCCTTCGGTGTCACGCACGGACTGGTCTCGCTATTGATGGGGCCGATGCGCAACCTGACACAAACGGCCCAGACCCTGGTCGCGCAACGCGAAGACGTCCGCGTGCTTTTGCACTTTACGGGTCAGTTGATTGCAATTTTTGCATTGCTCGCAATCGCCCTTTTCCAGACCCCGCTTCGCAACGAGGTCCTCCGTGGTGTCATGGGGCTCACGCCGGAACTCGCTGCCTATTGCGAACCGGCCTTGGCGGTCTCTTTCGTGATGGCAGCGTTTTGGAGTTCGACCGCTTTGTTCCGCGGCCTGCTCGCCAAGGCCCGCACGACAAAGTCGCTTGCGGCCAGCGGCATCCTTCGCATCGGTGTAGCCGCTGCCGCTGGATCTCTCAGCGTCATCTATCCGGAGCTGAATGGTGCCCTGCTCGGTGTAAGCGCCTGGATCCTGTCGTACGCGGTCGAAATGACGATCAGCGGCTGGCGCCTGCAGAAACTGGGATGGTACGCGAAGGTCGGATAGTGCGAAAATCTAACTGGAAAGAAGTGCACCAATCTCGCTCTTGAGCTGTTCCAGCGTCACCGGCTTGCCAATCACTCTGACGTTGCCGCCGCCTACGTTTTGCGCACGCTTCAATTCGTCAGCAATAGCCGACATTAGAACGAACGGCAGGTTCGGCTGCTTCGCCAGTAGAGTTTCCGCGAGTGTGATGCCATCGACACCTGGCATTGAAATGTCGCTGACAACGATGTCGACATTGGCAGCGAAACCACCGTCCAATACTTCCTGCCCATCGCCGGCGACCGTCACGACATGACCATCATTCGACAACCCATGTTTCAGCATATCCCGGGCCGCAGCGTCGTCGTCTACGAGCAGAATACTGGCCATCTCATGTTCTCCTTGCCAGTTAACTGTCCTGGTCAACTGTGCCGTTCAGATCTGGCAACTATCCCACAACTCCACCCGGCAGGCGATGCGATTCCGGCTAGGCCGCAGGTTATCCAATCGGTTGGATCATATCACTGAACAAGTCGCCCGACATAGGGCAGTTCACGGTATTTATAGGCTTTATCCATGCCATAACCGATGACAAAGACATCGGGACACTCGAAAGCGCAGAAATCCGCATTGATTTCTGCAGCCCGGCGCCCCGGTTTATCAAGCAGCACGCAGGTTTTGATCTGGCCCGCGCCCCGGCCCTTAAGAAGTTCACAGGCAAAGTGCAGCGTGCGACCCGACTCCAAGATGTCATCTACAATCAGGACATCGCGGCCTTCGACCGGCAGATCAACGTCGCGCAGGATATCAACCCGGCCAGCCGAGGTGGTTCCATCTCGATAACTCGAAAGTGAAAGAAAATCGACCTGCGGCGACAGTCCCTTATCGTGCAGCGCACGAATAAGGTCGGCAGCAAAAACAAAACTCCCTTTTAGGATTGCAACCACAAGGAGATTGTTCATTTCGACGGCTGCTATGTCTCCGGCCAGCAGGCTGATCCGTTCCCTGATCGCTGCCTGCGAATAAATGACCTCAATGGCCTCTTGCTCGCCCTCGTCAGAGGTCATCCTAATTTCCACCTTTGCCAATTCATTTTGTCGGATCTACAAGCATCCAATCGCTTTTGGATCAACCTTTAGCCAATTTTCGTCCCCATCAGCCTGTCATGTATTGCGGTCCGATGCGTCACAATTAGTGCTGACGAATTCGTCCACGCCTTGACGCAGCTACTGTTTCGCCACAACAACGAATGATAGTGTGAGGTTGATATAATCGAGTTCAACGACGAGCTGAATGTGAATCGAGGTAAACGTGATCCGGCTGGATAATGTGGCCCTAAGCTATGGTTATGGCATTGATGTCCTGCATGACGTCAGCTTCCATCTGCGGCCGGGCTCATTTCACTTCCTGACCGGACCGTCGGGTGCGGGGAAAACCTCTCTGCTGCGGATGATGTTCATGTCGTTGCAGCCAACTGGAGGTCGCATCGAGCTGTTCAACCAGGAAATCCGCGATATCAATGCTGCGCGCCGGGCACGGCTGCGCCGGCGCATCGGCATTGTTTTTCAGGATTTCCGCCTGCTTGATCATTTGACCACGTGGCAGAACGTGGCGCTGCCGCTCCGCGTGAGTGGCAAACGCGAAGCTGATTACAAGGAAGACGTGACAGACCTGTTGCAATGGGTCGGTCTGGGTGACCGCATGCATCACTTCCCGTCCGTTCTGTCAGGCGGGGAAAAGCAACGCGCAGCCATCGCCCGGGCTGTCATCGGCAAGCCGGAACTCTTGCTTGCTGACGAGCCAACCGGAAACGTCGACCCGCAAATGGCGCGTCGCCTGCTTCGCCTGTTTATCGAACTCAATCGGCTGGGCACCTCGGTCGTCATCGCCACCCACGATCATCAATTGATGCGCCAATACAAGGCGCCGCGCTTGGAGCTTCACGAAGGTAATGTCCGGACCGTATGACGACGATCGCGGCGGACGCACGCCGCCGACGCTTTCCCACGCCCCGTCAGGTGCTTACGGCAACCCGACGTTGGACGAGCCTGCGACGCGGTCCAGCACGCGCGAAACGATGGAACCGCAAAGCACCGGACGCCCCCGACCCGCCGATGAACTGTACTTGCCGGCCCCGTCGGTCGAGCCCGGCAAAGAACAAGCAAACGCGCCGATTGTTCAGGCCGGTTCGGTCACCGGCAAATCGCTGACACTCGTGATTTCGATCATGTGCTTCCTCGCCTGCCTGACGGCAGGAGCGGTCTATCTGATCAATCAATCCGCCAACGCGTGGCTGCGCGACATTAGCACCGAGGTGACCGTCCAGGTTGAGCCCAGCGATGATGCCAACCAAACAGAGCAAACCGTCAAGAAGGTCGTCGATCTGCTCGTTGTGCAACCCGGTGTGCTGGACGTCCGAATTCTGGACTCGACGGAATCCGCCAGGCTGCTGGAACCATGGCTAGGCACCAGTAAGGAACTGGCCAATCTCCCGATTCCAAGGCTGATCGCGATCGAGCTTGATCGCAACGTTGAGCCAAACTTCACCAGCTTGAACAAAGTTCTCCAGGAGCAGTTCCCGACCGCAACGCTCGACGATCATCGCCACTGGCAGAATCAGATCCGCACCGTTACCCGGTCATTTGCGATCGGCGGTATCGCCATCCTGCTGCTGGTTGGTGCGGCAACAACTGCGATTATCGTATCAGCCACAAGAAGTGCCATGGCGTCCAACCGTGAGATTGTTGAAGTCCTACACTTTGTAGGTGCCACGGATCGCTTTATCGCCAGGGAATTTGAGAAGCATTTTCTGACACTTGGCATCCGAGCAGGCGTCGTCGGAGCATTCTTCGCGATGGCGGTGTTCTTTTTGATGCCGTCGCTGATGGAGCTATTGGCCGGCGGCACCGTCACCTTGGCCGAGTTCAAACGCCTTGTCGGGACGGGCGTTCTCGATGCCCCTGGCTATCTCCTGCTTGCCCTGGTCGTCGTCGTCATTGCCGCCTTGTGCATGCTGACATCGCGATTTGGTGTGTTCCGGATCCTCAACAGCCAGAGCTAGGGCTCGTTAGCCCTGATTGGACTATGGAGTGCGGGCCGCTGCCGGCCGTTGGCCGCAGTCTTGACCACCATCCAACCTTAAATCGGCATCAAATGGAGACATTACTGCAGCACCGCAGCGCCAAACCACGTTCCCAACAGCCCAGACAAAATCAAATTGAGGTCAGGGCAAATCAACGCCATACTTGTTCGCTCAACAGGAGTTGCATAAGAAGCAACGCGGCTGCAGACGCCGAGTAAGGCACACTGATCGTGAGAAATCAGGTTCTTGCGGAGAAAACACCCATTAGTTCACATGGTCAAAGACGCGCCTCTATCTGGAAGGTCCTGCTCGGTCTGTCGGCCGCAGGCCTGGCCGTGCTGATTCTGGGCTTCTTTTACTTCGCGACAGTGACGCTGAGAGAACAACCGGGAGATATTGCAAAGGCTGACGCAATCGTCGTCCTGACCGGTGGGTCTGATCGCCTCAAACGCGCCGGCGAGCTGTTCCGGCAGGGCAAAGCCGATTACCTGCTCGTATCCGGCGTCAACAAGAAGCTGGCCAAGACCAAGGTCCAGGAACTGATCGGGATTAGCGGCCGCAAATTCGATTGCTGCGTGAAAGTCGGTTACTTCGCACAAAATACCCGCGGCAATGCCATCGAGGCACGAGATTGGTTGCGCAAGCACAAGTTCAAGACTTTGATCGTTGTGACCGCCGCCTATCACATGCCACGCAGCATGGCAGAGCTTTCCCTCGCAATGCCCGATGTCAAGCTGATCCCCTATGCTGTCGTGCCGTCGCGGTTCCGCGCACAACCCTGGTGGCTGCATAGCACCAACGCCCGCATCCTGGCGCAGGAGTATATCAAATTCCTGCCCATCGCCGCGCACTTGACGGTTGATCGCATTCTACGGCAAGGCCACTTCCAATCGACGGTGGATGGTCAAACCATGCATGCCGGTACGAACTCCTGAGGCGCGGTCACCATTCCCATGCTCCTTGCTCGCTCCCTGCTGTTCACGGCTGTCTTCTATATCAACACGGCTGTCTTCCTGTTGTTGGGGTCGTGGCTGCTGTTTGCACCCCGGTCCTGGGCAATGGCCGGGCTTAAGGCCCATGCCCGCGCCAGCCTGTTTTGGATGCGCCTCATCTGCGGCACCAAGCTTGAAGTCAGGGGACTGGACCGTCTCCCCGATCGCCCTTTTCTGATCGCCGCCAAACATCAATCCGCCTGGGATACCTTCGCCCTCATTCCCGTCTTCGACGACCCCGCCCTCGTGATGAAGGCTGAGCTGATGAAGCTGCCGCTCTACGGCTGGTTCTCGACCAAGTTCGGCATGATCCCGATCAAACGCGAAACCGGTCCGTCGGCTCTGCGCGAGATGCTGCGCGAAGCACAAATGCGGCTCGATGACAGGCGTGAGATTTTGGTTTTCCCGGAAGGCACACGACGCCTCGCCGGTGCCGAGCCGGACTACAAGCCTGGCATCCTCATGATGTACGACAAGCTGTCGGTCCCATGCGTGCCGCTCGCGCTCAACTCCGGCCTATTCTGGCCGCGTAACTCGCAGCTCCGCAACGCCGGGACCATCGTCGTAGAGATCCTACCGCCCATTCCTGCCGGCCTGAAGCGCAAGGAATTTGCCGCCCGTCTTGAAGCGACCGTCGAGACGGCCACGGCAACACTGGTTGATGAAGCAATAGCAGCAAATCCAGAGCTATCGCGGCACACGGCTTCAGGCCAGCGCGATAGCGGCGCAGAAATTAAAACATAATGCGAACGAATTAAGAACATTCATTGACTGATAACCACCGCTTGCCTATATTGAGGGGGAAGTAGATCGCCTGCCCACGCCCCCTCCCGGCCGCCCAAACAATCGTGGTTCAGGACGGCCGGGAGGGGGCGTGGGATGGTGAAAGCTAAGCCTGAAAAGCTACAAGCGTTGTTCCTGGTCAGTCGATTATGCAGCCAAATCCGTTTGATATTGCACCCATTGCCCGGCATGTCTGGAAGGCAAAATACCGCCTTCAAAATCCAGCAGCCGGACTTGAGGACAAGACGGTTGCGCAGACCTGGTCACGTGTCGCCAAGGCTGCCGCAAGCAATGAAGAAGGCGGTACCAAAGGACAGGCTAAATGGTCGTCTGAGTTCGAAAAGGCGATGTCTGACTTCGCCTTCCTTCCAGCCGGCAGGATCATAGCCGGCGCCGGAGCCGACCGCGACGTCACGCTGTTCAATTGCTTTGTCATGGGCGAAATCGCTGACGATCTCGGTTCGATTTTCGACAGCGTGAAGGAAGCAGCCGGCACCATGCAGTTGGGTGGTGGCATTGGTCATGACTTCTCGACCCTTCGTCCCAAGGGCGCACCGGTCAAGAGCATCGGTGCTGATGCATCCGGCCCGATTAGTTTCATGGATGTTTGGGATGCCATGTGCCGCACGATTATGTCGGCAGGTGCACGTCGCGGCGCCATGATGGGCACTATGCGTTGCGACCATCCCGATATTGAGGATTTCATCACCGCCAAATCCGATCCCGACCGGCTACGCAATTTCAACCTATCGGTTCTGGTCACAGACGCCTTCATGGCCGCCGTCGATCAAGATCAGGATTGGCCTTTGGTTTTCGGCGGCGAGGTCTGGCGCACGGTCAGCGCGCGCGATCTCTGGGATAAGATCATGCGCGCGACCTATGATTATGCCGAACCCGGCGTCATCTTCATCGACCGCATCAACGCAGCCAACAACCTCGCCTATTGCGAAGATATCCGTTGCACCAACCCCTGCGGTGAGCAGCCTCTGCCGCCCTATGGCGCCTGCCTGCTGGGCTCGATCAACCTGGCAAGGTTGGTGACGAAGCCTTTCGAGGCTGGCGCGAACATCAATCTCGATCATTTGCAACAGCGCGTGAAGACGGCGATCCGCCTGCTCGACAACATCATCGACATCTCGAACTATCCGTTGCCAGCGCAAAAGGCAGAAGCCAAAGCCAAGCGCCGAATTGGTCTCGGTGTGACTGGGCTTGCAGACGCGCTTGTCATGTGCGGCGAGCGCTATGGCACAGCAGCCTCAGCTGCGCTGGCAAGCGAATGGTTGAGTTCCATTCAAAATGCCGCCTACCTGGCAAGTGCCGAACTGGCAGCCGAGAAGGGTGCGTTCCCACTCTTCAAAGCAGATGAGTTTCTCAGTCGACCCAACGTAGTACGCCTCGACAGGAATGTGCGCGATGCCATCGCCAAACACGGCATACGCAATGGCTGCCTGACATCAATTGCACCGACCGGCACCATCTCGCTGCTGGCGGGTAACGTCTCAAGTGGCATCGAGCCGATCTTCTCGATCCGATACAACCGCCGCATCCTGGAACGTGACGGCAGCCACCGCAGTGAAGTTGTCGAGGACTATGCAGTCGCCCTTTACAGAAGGCTGCACGGCGATGACGCGCCGTTGCCTGATACTTTTGTGACGGCTGACGAACTCACACCCGCTGAGCATTTGCGCATGCAGGCGGCTTTGCAACCGTATGTCGACAGCTCTATTTCAAAAACCATCAACTGCCCGGAAGACATACCGTTCGAGGCATTCAAGTCGGTCTACCTCGAAGCCTACCAGCAAGGCCTCAAGGGATGCACCACATTCCGTCCGAACGCTGTCACGGGCGCTGTCCTGACGGCAGAAAACGACAGCTCAAACAAGCCGTCGCCCGAGCAAATCGGGCCTGAAGTCACGACCGCTGAACCAAGCGTCGCCGCAGCGTCATCGCAATCCCAGGTCAAGGCGCCCGCGCCAGTTCCCGCCTCCGTACAAACTCCTCCCGGTGGTCACGGCGTTATCCAGCTCACCGAGCCGCTCGAGCGCGATCCCTCGCTACCTGGCTTCACCTACAAACTAAAGTGGCCGGGCAGCGCCGATGCGCTCTACGTCACGATCAACGACATCGTCCAGGATGGCCGCCGACGTCCCTTTGAGATTTTTATCAATACAAAGAACCTCGAGCACTACGCCTGGACGGTTGCCCTCACCCGGATGATCAGTGCCGTGTTCCGACGCGGCGGTGATGTCTCATTTGTGGTCGAGGAACTGAAAGCGATTTTCGATCCCCAAGGCGGACGCTGGATGGATGGCGAATACGTCCCAAGCCTGCTGGCAGCGATCGGCAGCATTATCGAGAACCACATGATCGCAACCGGATTCTTGCATTCGCCGAAAGCTCTCTCTGAGCAACCAAACTTCGTACCGCTTGAGGCATCTGGAGCGACAGGCAAAAGCTCCACCAGCAAGGCGTCGACGGCATCGCAACGGCCATTAGGCAAAGCATGCCCCCAGTGTGGCCAGTTGGCGCTCACGCGGCAGGAAGGCTGTTGGGTTTGTATGGAGTGCGGCTATTCCCACTGCGGATAGCGCCATCTGCTATTGCGCGCTGATCCACACAATGCTGCGGCGGTCAGCCTAAGGCCTGACGATACATAAAGCGCTGGTGTTCGCTGCGGCTCATCCGGCGAACACCCTTCACCTGTCGGCCGTGGAATCGAGCAGCAAGCATTGCACGTCGACGCAAGCCTCCACCATCGGCATTGGCCGACGCGAACAAACCGCCGGTGCCAACAACAAGCCGCTCCAGCCCGCGATCAGGAATACCAAGCTCGCGCAGCAAGCGAGCAGTGTTGACAAGATACTCAACATTCGGCCCTGACAAACCACGCGCGCCGCGAATGATATCGACTTGTTTGGCAAACGGCAGGCGGTGGGCATAACTTGGGTGCGCACGCTCAACAATATAGGTCAGCGCGGAAACCTCCCGGTGACTTCCATCGCCAAGCGTCAACGGTACCGAGGTTTCCTGATAGACACCGCTCACCTGCTCGCGGGCGCGCAGATAGGCAACCGTCTGTTGCCAAACCTCGGGGACAATGCGGTACGCAATACCGGCGCAGGCACCTCCGCGATCGAGCCCCAGCACAAGCCCAGGTCGCGCATCATTGCCGCGATGGTGATTGGAGAAAATACAGAACGAGCGTTCAAATCCAACCAGGTATGCAGGAACTCGCTCCGCGAACTCGAAGCCTGGCCGCCACATCAGCGAGCCATATCCGAACACCCAGTGGTCGTGGTCTTGCTGGCTCATCTCTCAAACAATCAGGTCTTGTCGCTCGGACTTGCCGGATCGCCGCCAAAACGGCCAAAGTCCGGAGCCGCGATATCCTGGCCGGCCTCGATGATGCCGTGACGGATGCGCCGGGCATCGGTGAACAACTCAAACAGCGTGTCACCATCACCATAACGGATCGCCCGCTGCAGATTGCTGAGGTCTTCGCTGAAGCGACCAAGCATTTCAAGAACGGCGTCCTTGTTATTCAAAAACACGTCACGCCACATTGTCGGATCGGATGCTGCGATCCGCGTGAAATCACGGAAACCACCGGCTGAGAACTTGATCACCTCGGCATCCGCAACACGCTCCAGTTGGTCAGCAGTGTTGACGATGTTGTAGGCAATCAAGTGTGGCAGGTGACTGGTAATCGCCAGCACCATGTCGTGGTGCCCCGGCGCCATAACTTCCACCTGCGAACCGAGCTGCTCCCAAAAGCTCTTGAGCCGTTGAACGGCCTCCGGATCGCAGCCCTCCGGTGGGGTCAGGATGCACCATCGATCATCAAACAGCTCAGCAAAACCAGACTCAGGGCCCGACTGCTCCGTACCTGCAATTGGATGGCCTGGCACGAAGTGCACTCCCGCAGGTATGTGCGGAGCAACGTCGGCAACCACAGATTCCTTCACTGAACCTACGTCGGTTACGATAGCGCCTGGCTTTAAGTGTCCGGAGATAGTCTTGGCCACGGCACCACAGGCACCAACCGGCACGCAGAGCACAATCAAATCAGCGTCGGCAACCGCTTCGCACGGGTCCTCGTGCACACTGTCGACGATACCAATGCGTAGCGCTGTTTCGCGCGTCTCAGCGGTACGTGCTGAACCGGAAATCGTTTTCGCGAGACTGCGCCGTCGCGTCCCGTGACTGATGGATGAGCCGATCAGGCCAAGCCCAATCAGCGCGATTTTTTCGAACATCGGATCTCTCGGTTCTTACTTTGATAGAAAGTCTTTGAGCGCTGCAACAACGGCCTGGTTCTCGGCTTCGGCACCAACCGTCACCCGTAAAGAGTTGCCCAGGCCGTATCCCCCGGTGCCGCGGGCAATGATGCCCTTCGATTTCAGATAAGCATCCGCATCCGCTGCGCTCTTGCCTTCCGCTTTATCGAAATGGATGAGCACAAAGTTGCCAACGCTGTCAGTCACGTCCAGTCCAAGATCCCGAACTGCGGCAGTCAGCCATGGCAGCCATTGGTCGTTGTGAACACGCGCACGCTCGACATGCTCGGCATCCGCGATCGCCGCTGCGCCCGCCGCCATTGCTGCTGCATTGACATTGAAAGGGCCGCGGACACGGTTGAGTACACCCGCAATCTCCTGCGGACAGTAAGCCCAACCAAGTCGCAGGGCAGCGAGGCCATAGATTTTGGAGAACGTGCGGGTCATGACGGTGTTGTTGGTTGTCGCCACAAGCTCCAACCCCGACTCGTAATCATTGCGCCGCACGTATTCGGCGTAAGCCGCATCGAGGACCAACAATACACTCTGTGGCAAGGCCTGACGCAAACGGCGCACTTCATCGAACGGCACATACGTGCCCGTCGGGTTGTTCGGGTTGGCCAGAAACACAACCTTGGTCTTGTCTGTGACGCACTCAAGGATGGTATCAACACTGGCCGTCATATTGCGCTCTGGCGCAACCACAGGTGTGGCACCGGCAGCGAGGATCGCAATGCGGTAAACGAGAAACCCATGCTCCGTGAATATCGCTTCATCACCGGCACTCAGATAACTCTGCGCTAGCAGACTGAGAAGTTCATCAGATCCGCTGCCGCAGACGATGTTGTCCGGGTTCAGTCCATAGACCTGCGCAATCGCATCGCGCAACTTCGTCATCGCGCCGTCCGGATATCGCTCCAATTTTCCCGCGAGCGTCTCGAACGCCGTGACGGCTTTGGGACTCGGCCCAAGGGGCGTTTCATTAGCGGATAGAATGATCGGGTCGGCATGGCCCTCGACAGCGTGCGCTCCCGGAACATAGGCCTGGATGTCCATCACCCCGTTGCGTGGCTTAGGTCCTTCGCTCACCATCGTTCTACACACCTTTCGGTTATCTCTGCGGACGAACCCGGTCGCTCCTCCGACTGTACTTGCATGCCCAAGATTTGAATGGCACCTCGGGCGATGGGCCTCCTGGGCTCCAAACCGCCGTAAATAGGCGTCTGGGTCAGAAAAATCAAACAATTGATTGACTTAACCCGTCAGCAGCCCTGTTAGCGGAATTCAACACGCAATGACATTGGGCAAATGGACTGAGGGTCATTGCCAATAAACTGTGCTATGCAGAGCGCCATCATCAGCGAATTTGAACCAGAATGAGCAACGTCATCAATTTCAATACCGGGAACGGCACGGTTAGCCCGGGTACGGCTGCCGCCCAGAACCCGACCAGTCCCGTGGTTGAGTTTCCGGCTGACGCACCGCTGCACCTGGAATGTGGCCGCGATATCGGTCCGTTTACAATCGCGTATCAAACCTATGGCGAACTGAACGCCAACAAGTCCAACGCGATCCTGATCTGCCATGCCCTGACCGGCGACCAACATGTCGCCAACCAGCACCCGATAACCGGCAAGCCTGGTTGGTGGGAACTTATGGTTGGCCCGGGCCGCCCAATCGATACCCAGCGATACTTCGTGATCTGCCCCAACATCATTGGTGGTTGTATGGGCTCAACCGGACCGGCCTCGATCAATCCGGCGACCGGAACTCCTTATGGACTTGATTTCCCGATCGTCACCATCGCCGACATGGTCGACGCCCAAGTCCGCCTGATCGATCATTTCGGGATTGATGAATTGTTCGCCGTTGTTGGTGGTTCAATGGGCGGTATGCAGGTTCTCGATTGGGCCTCACGCCACGGCGAGCGAGTTTATGCAGCCGTACCGATCGCAACGGCAGCGTGGCATACGTCACAGAACATTGCCTTTCACGAGGTCGGCCGGCAGGCCGTGATGGCCGATCCGGATTGGTGCGAAGGAAACTACCTGACCGAGGGCCGTGTTCCACGTCGCGGTCTTTCTGTTGCCCGCATGGCCGCCCACATCACCTATCTGTCGGAAGAAGCCCTGCAGGACAAGTTCGGGCGTAGTCTGCAAAACCGCGATGATCGATCGTTCACATTCAACGCCGATTTCCAGGTCGAAAGCTACCTGCGCCACCAGGGCTCAACCTTCGTCGACCGGTTTGACGCCAACAGCTACCTCTATATCACGCGCGCCATGGACTACTTCGACATGGCAGCCCAGCATGACGACGTCTTGGCCAATGCGTTTCGCGGCACCCAGGTCCGCTACTGCGTCGTATCATTTACCAGCGACTGGCTCTATCCAACGCGGGAAAGCAAGGAGATTGTCCAGGCCTTGAATGCGGTTGCGGCCAACGTCTCATTTGTCGAAGTTGAAAGCGACAAAGGTCACGACGCCTTTCTGCTCGATGAGCCCGAGATGTTCGCGACCGTTGGTGGATTTCTCAATGCTGGCGCTAAACGCCGCGGAATTGCGGCGGCGAAGGAAGTTTAGATGCTCAGCCGACTACCGGTCACCCACGACCCGATTACGGGCGAACCCTATCGCTCCGACCATCAACTGATTGCGGAGATGGTTTCAGTCGGTGCCCGCGTGCTGGACGTGGGTTGCGGCGACGGTGCGCTGTTGCAGCTGCTGCAGGACACCCGCTCTGTTGATGGCCGCGGGATCGAGATCAGCCGCAAAAAAGTCAACGCGTGCGTTGCACGGGGTCTGTCCGTGATCCAGGGCGATGCTGACAATGATCTGGATGATTACCCCGACCAGGCTTTCGACTACGCTATTCTCAGTCTCACGATCCAGGCCACGCGTTATCCCAAAACCGTCCTCGAAAACCTGCTCCGCATCGGGCGTCACGCCATTGTGTCATTTCCCAACTTCGGTCACTGGGAAATCCGCGCCAAACTGCTGCTGACCGGCCGCATGCCGGTGACGCGCAACCTGCCGGAAACCTGGTATCTCAGCCCCGATGCTCACTTGTGCTCAATCGCCGACTTCGCTGATCTGTGTGAAGCAGTTAATGCCGAGGTCGAACAGGCCGTTGCCTTCAACAGCTGGGGCCGGCGCTTGCCGATCAATCGTTCCATTCGCCTGCAAAACGTGTTCGGCGAAAAGGCTGTGTTCCTATTGAAGCAGCGCTAACTGGGACTGCCTGATGTTCTCGAATTTGGCATCGCCCGATCTGCTCCTGATCTTCAAATTCACCGTAACTCCGATCCTGGTCGGCTTGGCAAGTTTGGCAGCGCGCCGTTGGGGCAATACGGTTGCCGGTCTCATCACCGGCTTTCCTTTGATGACCGCACCCATTTCGATTTTCCTGACCATTGAGCAGGGCGCGGAGTTCACGGTATCGGCGTCTATCGGCATCCTCATCGCATTGGTCGGCATCGCGGTTTACGCTCTGGCCTATGTTGTCGCCGCGCGCTTCGTTGCCTGGCCCTTTGCCATTACCTATGCCTACGCTGCCTTCTTCGCGGCAAGCTGGCTCGTTGCGCCCTACATCACCACGCACTTCACGGCCGCCCTCGCGGCATACCTTGCCATTATCATCTCGATTGTGCTCATGCCGCGAAACCGATCTGGCGGCGCACCGCTGCAGGTTCCCATTTGGGAGATCTGGTTACGCATGTTTTCGACAGCAGCGATGATTGCGCTGGTAACTTCAATAGCAAGCATGTTGGGCCCAACCTGGACAGGCATCATCGCCACGATCCCGGTGATGGCGACCATCATGGTGACGTTCACGCATGGGCGTTTTGGACATCGACCGGCTACGGTCTTCATGCGTTCGATGATGCTGTCGATGTTCTCGTTCGCCACATTCTTCGTCGTCGTGGCCTATGCTCTGCAATATTTGGATCCACTACACGCTTACGTTCTTGCCACCGCCATCGCAGTCGCACTCAGCCCCATTGTCGTACGCATCGACCGAGCAGTATCGTCGTAACGCGGTCGCCTTAAGAAGATCAATCACGGCTGCCGAAAACGCGCTTCCGGAATGACTGCCACTGGCGTCAACTCGACAAGAAAATCCTCGTGGCCAAGACCTGCGACCATGACTGAGGTACTCACAGGTGGATGTTCAAAGTCGAGGTACGCCGCCCGCACTTCTTGAATGGCGGGCAGCTGACTGCGATCCGTGAAGTAAGTCGTTATCGCCACGATATCACGCAACTCACCACCAGCCGCCGCGAGTACCAGCTTTATGTTCTCAAAACACTGCTGCGTCTGCCGGGTGATATCCCCTTTCCCGACAATCTTTTCTTCTGCATCCCAAGCAACCTGCCCGGTGAATTGCACCGTCACGCCAGCGTGTTGCACGAGCGCCATACTGAACCCGCGCCCGCGCGGTTGCCAAACTCCCGTTGGATTGAGTGCATAACCCATTTGACCATCCTCTCGATTTGGCTACAGCTTACCGCATTGCTGACCCGAATCGCGAACAACAACGGATGTGCCGAGATGCGGTCGATCAAAAGCGTATTCAAATCCATTATTGTCCTGGCCTGCTGCATACAGGTTGCAACGGCCTTCAGCGCGGCCGCCATGGGGCCACCAGCCGCTAAGAAGTCAGATCCAAAGCGCATTGCCCTGTTGATCGGCAATGAGAATTACGCCGCAACTGTCGGCCCTCTCGCCAATCCAGGTAACGATGTGAACCTGGTTGCGTCCGCACTTGAAGAAATTGGTTTCGACAGACGTAACATCCGCACCGTAACCAACGCCAACCGGGTCGCGACGCTGCAGGCCATTGACGAGTATGCCAACAAGGTCGCTGCTGCGGGTCCGGATGCGGTTGCATTCTTCTACTACTCAGGCCACGGCGCCGCCAGCCAGCAGGATCGCCGCAACTACATTATCCCGACCGAAGTCAAGGCTCTCGACCGCTCGGTTTGGTATCAGGCCATCGCGCTTGATGATGTTGTCACCCAGCTTGCAACGCGTGCCCCGAGCGCCGCTCACTTCGTCATTTTCGATGCCTGCCGCAACCTTCTCAAAATGCCGACCAAGGGAAAAAAGGGCTTCGTTCCGATGGCCGAGAAGAGCGGCATGCTCATCGCATTCTCGACCGATCCGGGTGAAACAGCATCAGACGAAGGTGCCGGAGCCGGACCCTATGCAAGCGCGTTGGCCGCAGAACTGGTGAAACCAGGGCAGGACCACCTCGATCTCTTCCAGAACGTGAAAGAACGCGTTCATCAAACAACAAGCGGCCAGCGCCCATGGGAACGCAACGGTCTTCTCAAGCGCGTCTATCTCAACGATGCAGCGCCCGATGCCGGCAACTCTCCAAACTCCGATGCCGCCGCCGCATGGCAGGCCGTCAAGGACTCCAAAGACCCAGACGTTCTCAAGGCCTTTGCCCAGAGGTTTGGCGGAACCTTCTTTGCAGACCTTGCAAGCCGTCGGCTCAAACAGCTCAGCGTTGGCAACGCACGCCCTGCCAATAATCTGAAAAACATCGCGCTGACTGCACCGAAGTGGAAGCGCACCGCCGGCTTTGACCGCGTTTCTCGGGCAGAAACGCAGCAACTCCTCAGCGGCACCACCGTAACATCCCTGTCGCAGGACAGGTGGCAGTGGTACTTCGCAGCAAACGGAACTTACTCCGGCAAGAACAGCTCAGGTGGTGCCACTTCAGGCAAATGGCGCATCGGCCAAAATGGGATCATCTATCTGGAGGGCAGCAGGAACCAAGGTGTCAATTGCCCAGTGATCATCAAACACAACTCGGCACTGCGCACCTACCAGTGGACAACACAGAGACCTTGCTCGGCGACAACACCAGTGAAGATAACGCTCGGCAATCACACCACTCGATAAGTTCAGGCCGACAACGAACGCTCAAGATAGACAACACCTTTGCTATTGCCATCCTCCCAGCGCTCGC
Source organism: Hyphomicrobiaceae bacterium (assembly GCA_965247245.1). Taxonomy (GTDB): domain Bacteria; phylum Pseudomonadota; class Alphaproteobacteria; order Rhizobiales; family Hyphomicrobiaceae; genus Tectiglobus. The sequence goes on from CBDFGV010000003.1 coordinate 3,169,358, forward strand.
CAACTTCAACAAAGCCATGGCGCTTATGAAATTTCAGCGAGCCCGGGTTCGGCGGTTCCAGGTTAACTTCGGCCATCAGAACCGGCCGTTGTCCGCCATAGTGCTGGATCACCTGCTCATAGAGCAACGCACCGATACCCAGCCCACGCGCGTCTTCTGACACCGCAACGCGATCCACATAGGCAAAGGAAGGGTACTTGTCCGACACCCATCCGTAGTTCTTGCTATCGTAGCCATTGCCTTCAACCATCAGCAAGGCGAAGCCGACGGGCGCGTCGCCCTTGAGAGCCACCAATACCAGATCAGCAACACTCGTAACGAGCTTCTCCAGTCGTTCGCGTGTGACGCTACCAACGCCCGGCGTCGACGCTTCGTTGATCGCATGCAAGGCATCAAGGTCTCCGGCTTCAGCTGGCCGGATGACAGGTCCATCCATCGTCATCTTTCCTAAGCCCGCCCGCTAAACCGGGCGATCCCCCTTCTCTACCTTCAAGGTCCTGCTATCGGCAGCAGGTAGCATACGGGCAGGGTCTCGCGTCACGACAGCGTCAATCACTGTGGGTGTCGAAGTGTTCTCTAGGCCTTCCTGAATAGCTGCCGCAATCTTCTCGGGATCGGTCAGACGAATGCCGTGGCAACCGAAGCCCTTCGCAATGGCTGCGTAGTCCATTTCAACTAGGTCCGAGGACTGGTAGTTGCCCTCTCCATAGACGGCATGCTGCAGGGCCTTCACATATCCGGATGCAGCATTGTTGAATACGAGTGCAACGAAGTTGGCTCCAACCCGCCGCGCCGTTTCAAGCTCACCCAGGCTCATGTTGAAACCGCCGTCTCCGGTCATACTGACAACGCGACGTGTCGAACCGACGCCCATCTGCGCACCAATGCCGCCTGGAACGCCGTAACCGATGGAGGCGAAGCCGCGGTCGGGAAGGAAGTGTCGACCAGCCTGTTTGGTATCATACATCAAACCGCCCCAGTGCCCAGCAAAGCCGCCGTCTGCGACGAGGACACTGTCCGCCGGCATTGCTTTATTGAGCTCACCCATCAAGCGACCGACGTTAATCGGCGTTTCCGCACTCTCCAATCGGTCCGCCGCCGCCGCGCGCCATTCTGCCATGCGCACGGGGATCTCTGCCAGGTAATCAGACCGCGATGCCTTGCGCGCTGCCGAGCCTTCCGACAGCGCATCCGAAAGGTCCTGCAATCCAAGGCGGGCATCGCCCACCAACGCAACCTCGGTGCGAGTCGTCCGTCCGACCTCATGAGGGTCGATCTCCAGATGTATCAGTGGCTTTCCGGGTGCGATGAGCTGAAAGCGCTTGGTCGCAATCTCTCCGAGCTTGCAGCCAACAACAAGCAGGCAGTCAGACTGATCGATCAGAGAATTTGCAATCCGGTCGTAGCGCCCGAACAGGCCGGCCGACAATTCGCTGGCACATGATATAGCACCCTTGCCACTCATCGTGTGCGCAACTGGAATGCCTTGAACGTTGGCGAATTCAAAGAGCGCTTCGTTAGCCTCGGAGATATGAACGCCACCGCCGGCCATAATAATTGGTCGCTTCGCTTTCGACAGCATCGCAGCCGCACGTTCCAGCTCAGCGCCATCGGGACGGAAACGGCGCGACTGCGCACGCAACGTCGACGGATCGACCCAGAAGTCATCAACACTGAAATCGAACTCGCCATGTGCGATGTCTTCCGGCACGTCGATGAGCACAGGCCCCGGTCGCCCGCTGGTTGCTACAGAAAAGGCCCGACGCACATGCTCAGGGATGCGCTGAATGACTTCGACGCGAATAACCTCTTTTACAATCGGCCGCAGGATGTCGAGCTGTTTCGATTCCTGGGTCATGTTCTTCCAGGCATGCTCACGATTGGCATCGCCCGTAATCACGACCATCGGAATTCCGGCATTGAGACTTTCTACAACGCCCGTCACCAGGTTGGTTGCCCCTGGGCCTAGGGTCGCGTCGGCCACGGCTGGCCGGTTTGTCACCTTGGCATAGGCATCGGCAGCAAAAGCACCACAACGCTCATCATTGATCAGGTAATGCTGCAACCCAAGCGCGCGGCAGGCTTCGTAAAACGGCAACAGCTGAAACCCGCCCATACCAAACATCGGCCCGGCTTCATGCAGCTTTAACATTTCCGCCAGAGCCTGTCCGCCCGTGATGCGGCGCACGGTGTTCGTCGATGAATTATCCTGCACGGCGTTTCCCTTACTCAATCTCTGCAATCAGTATCGCTTCTCTACTGTCTTATCCTGCCTTGGCGGCCCGTGCCAGCAGGTGCGCGAGTTCGCTGCAGCTCATCCCGATAGAGCCGCCAAGCCGGGCTGTGGTCTCGTTGATGGCAGAGATATAACCGTCTTCGTAGAGCGACCGCCCATCACCGATCCGCGCCGAGAACGCAGAGACACAGGCGCCGGCAATGCCACGCGCATCGAGAGCAGGCAGCCGCGATACACCGGCGTCATCGATACCGCGGTCTGCATCGCTCGTAATGACAGCGAAGACGTCATATTTGACTGCCGTTTCCGGCCTGCCGCCTAGCAAAGCACCATGCGAGGCGGCAACGATAACGCCGCCGGCATCGTCGGGCTTGACCAACGATATTGAGTCCATGACGATGATCTCCGCGCCATCGGCCGGCGCATCGCTCACATCAAATCGCGCCTCAGCAAGAGGTTCTGGAGTTGGCGAAGGTTCAAGTTGCGAACCATGGAGATGCAGCAACGCATCCCGACATGGCATACCCGCGGCAAGCCCCTTATCTCTGGCAGTGTCATTTGCATACGACAGCACCCCACGCGCCAAACCGTCAGCACCATCACCAATCCGGGCACTACGGTGCGAGACAGTGGCAGCCGGCACGCCGAGCCCATCGAGAAGCTTGACGCCGGCAAGACCAGCCGCTTCCCGTCCGATACCCGCATCGTTCAGAATGACCGCGCCAATTCCCAATTTTGCAGCAAAGTACCCCGCATAGACGCCACCATGAGATGCGCAATGAGCCGCAACCCCACGGTGCTCTTCGGTCAAATGTGTAACGCTATCAAGAACTAACGGTTCGTCGGACATCTTCCCTGCCTATATGTCGATCAACTCGCACCGCGATGGTGCTTGATTTTATGGACCGCCTCGTCAAATCTGCGCAAGCATTACGGGTCAGATGCGCTGCTCTATAGCGCAGAGAAGAAACGAACTTCAGGGGGAACGAGCGATCCGTATGCAAACAATCGACGCAGCTGAAAATCGAAGTGTTTTTCAGATCACGTCGACATTTGGAGGGCGAGCAACAAAAACGAGGCCTTAAGAGACAGCTTCGACCTTGCTCTGTCCAACAAACAACAATGCCCAAACTGCTGAGGCCCTGCCTGGGCAGTTCAACGTGGAGCGTAAGTATGCGGGGATTCAACTTGCCACCTGGCGTCAGCATGGACGTCAGCAATGAAGCAGGCGCTTCGGTTGCCGTTCAAAATGCACGCTGCCTCGGTCGCGTATCAATTCGAGGTGGCCAGGTACTAGGTTGGCAGCCCAACGGCCACTCATCCATCCTCTGGCTATCGCCCGGTGCAATCTTCTCACCCGGCAAGAGTATTCGTGGCGGTGTCCCGATTTGCTGGCCATGGTTCGGCGATCATCCAACCGATCCCCTGAAACCATCGCATGGTTTCGCGCGATTGCGAGATTGGCGACTGGAGGGCGTCCAAAATACCAGCGATGCAACCATAGTCAGCTTGCGGCTACCGGCACACCAGCACGACCAGGATCTATGGCCCTATGGCTCACGCCCAACGCTGAACATTGCATTGGCAGACACCTTAAGCTTCCGATTGACCATGACGAATTCGGATGCTGCCCCACTTACGATCTCGCAGGCATTGCATACCTATTTCACCATTAGCGACATCGGAGCGGTCCGCATCTCTGGTCTGGACGGTAAAACATATTACGACAAGGTCACCAATACGCATGATCATCTCCAATCCGGCGATGTGTCATTCGACGGTGAGCTCGACCGGATCTATCGTCATAGCGAAGGGGAGATCGAACTGAATGACCCCGGCCTCAAGCGCTCAGTCCTGATCAATCAGACCGGTGGCAAGAGCATTGTTGTCTGGAACCCATGGATTGAGAAGGCAGGCCGCCTCGACGATATGGGGCCACCGGCCAGCTACCGCAGCATGGTATGCATTGAGACGGGCTCAGTCGCCGAAGACTCAATCACGTTAGAACCAGGTGCCACGCATACGCTTGAGACAACGATCGCCGTTAAGTCCCACTCGGAATAACAAACCAGATCCGAAGCGGCGACTTCGCTTTGCTTATCACGATCGGCTCCAGAAAAGAGATGCGTTCGCCATTCTGCAGGCGGCGCATCAGCGATCCATCGATCATGTTATCAATGGTTTTCTGGTCGCGTTGGCAGATCACAACATAATTCACACCCAGACGGCGGATCGTTGCCTCCGACTGAGTTGGCGGAGACGCCAAAATGTGATGCGCCGCAAGTATCGACTTGTCGATACGATGATAAGGGCCGGCAAGCACACGATGCGGTGTGTTGAGTGCGATGAACGGACCGAGGTCAACTTCGGACGCCACGAGCCCGGTCGGCAGACTAGCAAGCGCCTGATGCACGGCTCTCGGCTGGCACTCAGCGGTTGATGCCGTCCAGGCCGCCTCCGCCTTACTTTCAACGTCAGAGAACAGGCCAACGACAACCGATAACACGGTCAGCATCATCGTCTGGCTGCAGAAGACAGCCGCCCCAATGCGAACGGAGCGCTCAGGCAGCTCACCATAGGCGGGCAATCGAGACACCATCACCGACACCGGAACAATTGCGAGCCACATCGCATAGGACATCAGTTTGAGATAAAGACAGCTGTAGACCAATGCCGCGGCCATCACCAACAATGCTGCCAGAGTATCGATGTTTCTCTGATCACGCCAGTTGATCCAGCATGCCAGAACGCCCAGCGCGGCAAACACGAAGAAACTGATGGCGGCTGAGGGAGAGGTCTGCGCGAGATGATACAGACTCTTGGCCTCAAAGACATGGTTCAGCCAGATGGGCCCCACGGCCGGGTCAACCTGCCCGAACGGGCCAGCCAAACAATCGGGCTCCAGAGCCAGGTAAGCAGCGACACCAAGCGCGCCGCCAATGGCCAAGCCACCAATCCATTGCAAGGGCGTTGCTTGCGGAAAGCGCGCCATCATGAATACCATCGACATCGCCCCGGCACTGGCCAGCGCAATCAGGTTCAGACCGTTGGCATCACAGGCGACGTGGTACCATAACGCTGGCGGTGTGGTTGCGAGGAAAGCGAGCAGCAGCACTGCGGCGGTCGCAACCAACGCCCGCACCATGCCATCTCGGATGGCCGGGTCGAAGGCCGCGCATAAGCTGCCAATCCCAAGTATAACAACAACAAACGGCAGTGCCTCCAACCCGACGGCAAGCCCGATGCCGAACAATGCGCCGACAACCCAACCAAGCTGGGGCTCCCGAAAGCTGCGCAACAACAACAGTGTACCACCAACCGCACATAGGATTTGCACGTTATGGTGGTCAATTCTTCCAGGTGTGAACTGCATAGTCGCGGCTAGTCCACCGAAGACAAACAATAATGATGCGCCGCCGGCAAATACACCGCCTCTGCGCTCAGCTTCACGAAACACGATGAGCGTCAGCACGAACAGCAGCAGAACGGGCCATACAATGCGAGCAGCCAGCTCGGCGTTTTCGCTCGAGAGAAACAGGCCGAACAAAAGCATCAGCGATGCGATCGGCAAATCCAGTAGTCTCGACCAATGCGAAACCAGAGCTTCAGGCGCACCAACCTGCAGGAGTGTTGGATCGAACCAATTGCCGTGATTGAGAAATTCACGCACCTGAATGAGGCGCATGGCATCATCGCTATCGCCGGCGCCAGAGAACAGCTGCTCTGTATTGGAAGATAGAGCGCGTCCGCTGACCACCAGAACCACGACGGCGCACCACAACCAACGAGACATCAATAACTTGTTAAGGTCGAACCGGCTGCCGGTCAGCCCGCGCATAATCACAAGGATCCGGCCCCACAACTCAGACAACACTAACTGGTTCGGCATCCGCGTCAGCACCAATTTGATTCATAATTTTCCAATTGTGCTATCAAATCGGACTTGCAAAGACGTAAATATTCTACGAGCCGATATAACTGGATACACTAGAATATTTGCAATTTATTCAATCTTGAAAGCACTTTCTAAACCATTCCCATTTATTCCATTAGACCAGAGAATTCGGTCATCACGGCCGCGAATTGCTCCTGATGTAATAAGGGTAGAATATTCATGAGTGCGTCGGACGTCTTTATCATCGGTGCCGGCCCTGCCGGTCTCACCGCCTCCTATCTCCTGACCAAGCAGGGTGTCTCAACCACAGTCATCGAAGCGGATCCTGAGTACGTTGGTGGCATCTCTCGCACGGCCAATTACAAGGATTTCAAGTTCGATATTGGCGGCCACCGTTTCTTCTCAAAGTCCAAGGAAGTCGTCGATCTATGGGACGAAATTCTGCCGCAGGACTTCATCGATCGGCCACGCCTGAGCCGGATCTACTATAATGGGCGGTATTTCTCATACCCGCTCAAGGCTTTCGAAGCCTTCAACAACCTCGGTCCGGTTGAAAGCGCCATGTGTGTACTGTCGTACATGTACAAGCGCGCATTCCCGCACGAAAAACCGGAAAACTTTCACGAATGGGTATCCAACCAGTTCGGTGAGCGCCTTTTCTCAATCTTTTTCAAAACCTACACTGAAAAAGTTTGGGGCATGTCTTGCGATGAGATTTCGGCCGACTGGGCTGCCCAGCGCATCAAAGGCCTGGATCTCTACTCGGCCATGGCCAACGCACTGCGCAACTCCATTGCACCGGCCAAAGGTGGCGCAACGAAGAACGGCGAAGTCATCAAGACATTGATCGATAGCTTTCGTTATCCGCGTCAGGGCCCTGGCATGATGTGGGATGCAGCGGCTGCAAAGACACGTGCCCAGGGCGGTGAGATCCACATGGGTCAGACCCTCGACACCATGTCTTGGGATGGCAATGAAAAACTATGGACGATCACCGCCAAGGATGGCGAAGGCAACACCCATCGCTATCAGGCAAAGCACGCGATCTCATCTGCACCGATCACGGAACTGGTGTCTTCACTTTGGGTTTCCGATGAAGCGGCTGCAGCAACCAAGAAGCTTCGCTACAGAGACTTCCTGACCGTTGCGCTGGTTGTCGAAAAGCCTGACCTCTTCCCTGACAACTGGATTTACATCCACGAGCCCAGTGTCACGGTCGGCCGTATTCAGAACTTCCGGTCCTGGTCACCAGAAATGGTTCCAGATCCGAACAAGTCATGCCTAGGCCTTGAGTACTTCTGCTTCGAAGGCGATGGCCTATGGAACTCAACAGATGACAAGCTGATTGAGCTGGCCAAGAAGGAACTGGCACAGATCGGTCTCGCATCGGAAGAAGAGATCATCGACGGCTGCGTCGTCCGCCAGAAGAAAGCTTATCCGGTCTACGACGAAGGCTACAAAGACAACGTTGAGACCATCCGTTCCGAACTTGCCGAAAAGTACCCGACGCTCCATCTCGTCGGCCGCAACGGCATGCACAAGTACAATAACCAGGACCACGCCATGATGACCGCCATGCTGACGGTGAAGAACATCCAGGCTGGTGAGCTCGTCTACGACATCTGGAATGTCAATGAAGACGCCGAATACCACGAATCTGGCAACGCCGGTGAACAGCAGGCGCTGAGCAGCGTGCGCATGGTTCCAGAGCGGGTCAAGAAAGCGAGCTAATCTGAAGCTCCGCCTCTCATTTAGCGGACTATCAGAAACGACAGAATTGGTTCGGGCCGGATCTCCGGCCCGAGCGACATCAAAATAAGAAACCTATGGCTGAAGCCAAGAGATAGTGGGCGCGTCGACATGCAGTACATCGAAACTGCAAAAACCTGGTTGATCAATTTCACCGCCACACCAGGTCGGATCGCGCAATTCCTCAAGTACATAGCCGTGAGCGCCAGTGCGCTTGTCGTCGATGTACTGACATACGGCCTCTTGGTCTGGGCAGCTATAATAGGCGCAGCATTAGCCGGTGCAATTGGGTTCGCAGCAGGCCTGGTCGCCAACTACATTTTGGCGGTGAACTTCGTCTTCGATCCCGGCCAAACCAGCAAATCAAACCGTCAGCTCTTTGCCGAGTACGCAACAACTGGCGGAGTCGGCATCGCACTCACGGCAGCCATCATTTGGGCGACCGTCGACGGACTTGGGTTCCATCCAGCCCTCGGCAAGTGCCTGGCCGTCGGGCCAACTTTCATTGTTGTCTACTTGATGCGCGCAGGTATCGTCTTCGCACCCACCAGAAAAGCCGCCACCGCTTAGCGGCCCAATCACCGCGCCGCCTCGGAACGAAGCCGCGCCGAGTCGTGGCTTAGTCCCGCAACATTGCCTCGACTGAAGCCACCGTCGCTCGGATGACCTTCGTGGAGAACCCATGATCGAGCGTTTCCACGCTGTCATTTGTACCGTTCAGACAGTGATAGTTTGGATTCCGAAAATTCGATGAATCCGTAATCATCATGCCTGGCAGGTTGTAACTCCAGAACGCTGCATGATCGGAGCGGCGCAATTGCTTCATGGCCCAGGTGTTTTTCAAAGTATTCAAGACAGGCAATGCAATGACCGGCAGGTCAATCTTGCCGGCGGCTGCGACAAACGCCTGGGCAGCTTGCTCCGGTAGCGGATTACGATCGTAGACGAGAGTAATAAAATCACCGGGGTTACCGCGCTTCTTGAGTGCAGCAACCTGATCTGGAAAGACCAGCCCAAAACCAAACGGGATCTTCTGCGCGCCTGGCTTCCTGGCTGTAAACCCGATCATCTCGTAGCCAAACATCATCGCGATCTTGGACTGCTTGTTGTCGGCAGCAGCGCGCGCAAACGCTTGCGACCCGATCAGACCACGCTCTTCCTCATCCCAGCAGGCCAGCACCAACGTTCGGTCATGGCGGCGTGACGACAACACGCGGGCCGACTCCAACAAAGCAGCTGTACCCGTTGCATTGTCATCAGCACCGGGACAGCTGCGATCCGTGGAATCGTAGTGGGCAGACAGCACGACCAGGGTGTTCGGGCTCTTGGTTCCACGTTTGATGCCGACAACATTCTTACTGGTATCATTGTGCGCATAGGTCGGGATCGAAACGTCATACCCATAGCCGCGCAGCCGAGCGACGCACAAATCCTGCACCGCTTTCCAATGTCGCGATCCGGGCGGGCGCGGTTTGGCTATGAATCGCAAGTCAGCTTCATAGCGCGCCTGTTCGACCGATCCAGCAGCACTGCTCTGCTCACCAGGTTTCGCCGGCTTTTCGGATGCGTGGATAGGTCCGACAAGCCCTAACCAAATAGCGCTGGCAACAACTGGTGAGAGAAGAGTGAGCTTCCGACCAAACATTCGAGTACTGCTCTCCAACCAAGACCGCACTGTCAGCATTCAACCTGAACAACAGTCTATTGGATTTCCGGCAGACACAAAACCGCAACTAGAGCGGCACCCTCGTTTCCAACGATAGTTAGCCGCGCGGTACATACGGCTTCCAACCGGCCTGCATAGCTTCACGCTCGTTGCAGAACCAGCGTTCGCCTTTTCTCGATTCGATCTTCGTCCGCTCGTACCAGGGGCTCCAAGGCATGTGGTAGGTGCGGCGGCCCGAGCGCGAGATGTTGCCTTTGATGGCACAACCGGCTGGCGCTGCCTCTGCGCCGTTGCTCCAGCGCGCTTCGCGGTAAAGCCAGGCAGGGCGACACGAACTCTGCCAGATACCCTTGCGCGCTGTTTTCGCGACACGCTCCTGGGAAACATAGCTTTGCGAGTATTTGACAAAGGCCCAGGCGTGGCCGCGCTTCACCATTTCTGCATTGAGCTCAAGCCCGCCTGCCGAGCAGACACCAAGCATACGACCGTAACTGCCACGCCCACGCGAGCGGCAGGTCACGCTGCGACCATCGATCATTCTCTTCAGGGCTTTGCTGGCTCGCTTGCCTGCTGGCCATGTTCCCCACCACTGATGTGAACACCTCTGGCCACGCTCGGGGGCATCTATGCCTTCGAGGCGCACGCGTATGCCACCAACATCAATCGTGTCACCATCGACCACGCGGGCAGGCCCCGAAACGACCTTTGATGGGACTTCGACGGACTGACCAGGTGTTGCAACAAGATAGAGACCCAACGCCAAACTTCCGGCCAGCGCACAGCTCCCGAAAGCCTTGACAACTCTACGACCAAACAACTCACGCATAGGTTGCAGATAGGTGAGTCGCAAGACCATTCCAAGGCAGCAATGGGGAGCCGGAGAGTCGAACTCGGGATAACCTCGTGACAGGCGTTAATATGTTGCATTTGCACCATATTCGCCCGGCGGTTTACGGGAGCCCTCTGACTTGGCCGACAGTGAGATTGAGGTTTCCGATGACAGACCCCACCAGATTGGGTCTGAAAAATCTACCGAAGATTGAATGTGAGCGGCTCGACAGAACGACGAAGTAGGACGCAATTTGGGTCAATCCCCAGAGCGATACGAGCCCCAAACTCGTACAATGCCGTGCTCAGATCCACGACACGATCTCACTCATCGGCCGTTTCTCAGTGGCGTGCCGTGGGATCGTCGCGTCGTCGGCCGGATAACCGGTCGCGATCAGAAAGTAGGGTTTGTCTGATATTGGCCGGTTGCAAATCTCGTTCAAGAAACCCATCGGGCTTGGTGTATGTGTCAACGTCGCCAATCCGGCACTATGCAGGCCAAGCAACAGAAACCCAACTGCGATCGATACCAATTCCGGCACATAGTAGTTCTTGCGGACAACGCCGTCAGCGCTGCGGCTCCGTCGCTCACCGAACACGACGATCAGCCATGGAGCGACGTCAAGGAACGGCTTTTCCGGGCTTGTACCCAGTGGACGCAGAGCGCCTAGCCACTCCTCACCCGCGCGCCCGGCATAGAAGGCTCGTTCTTCTTCCTCAGCGCCAAGGCGAATGCGGTGCTTGATATCCGCATCGCTCACAACTGCGAAATGCCAGGGTTGATGGTTCGCACCGTTGGGAGCAGTCGCGGCCGCCTGCAGGCACGTTTCAATGATTTCACGTGGCACAGCCCGGGGTGAAAAGTCTCGCACCGTATGGCGGCGGCGAACAAGCTCCAGAAAAGTATTGGCCTGCCGACACATGTCCTCAACGGGTAGTTCCTCATAGTCCGGCAGCGGAATGGGCTCATACTCTGAAACCGTCATACGACATCGTGCTCCCGAGCTAGGGGTTGAACCGTGCAATGCTCGAACTAGAGAAAGTCTGAAACCCGCTCCATGGTCAGAACCTCATCGCCTAGCAACAGGTCAGCAATGTCGCCATCACGGCCCCCATCACCAACGGCAAATGGATCTTGCGAACTCAGATGATGATCCACAACCAGCTTCGACCACAGCACTCGGCGCGCATCGCCCCGCAAATCGTGGATCATAGCGCCTTCCCAGGCCAACAACGCTGCCGTCACTGCATGATAGAATGTTGTCGAAACCTGCCGCATCGCAACCTCGCTTGAAGCATCGCTGGCAACCTTGACGAGGTTCTCAGCTGCCCGCTGAAGCAGGTTGCGTAATTCGTTGCGATAGTCATCCGGCAGGCCAGGTGCTTCGGCGAGCTTGGTATCGAGATCTGCAACCAGCGGCTCCTGACAGGCATGTTTGCCAACGGCACGCGCAACGATGTCAATCGCAACAACGTTCGAGGCGCCCTCCCAGATCGACCCCAAGTGCGCATCGCGCAGCAGCCGCGGATTAACCCATTCCTCAACGTAACCGATGCCACCGCGCATTTCGAGGGCATCACCGGTGACCTTCCGGCCATCCCGTGTCGCCCGGAATTTCAGCACCGGCGTCGTCAAACGAAGGATTGCTTTCGCCGTCTGGCTTGGTGCCTGATCTCCGTAGCCTTCAGACTTGTCGAGAGCGTCAGCAGTATAGAACCACAGCGACAGGGATTGTTCCGCGGGAAGGGCGATCTTCAACATCTGACGCTTGGCCAGTGGCTTTTCCGACAGCGCTGAGCCAAACACCTTGCGCCCATGCATCGCCGCCGTGGCATCATGCACGGCACGCCGCATCAACGCCGATGACTTCACGCCATTTGAAAGGCGCGACCAGTTCACCATCTCCAGCATTTGCTTCATGCCGTTCTCTAGTTCGCCGAGCGGATAGGCGATCGCACCTTCCAGCTTGACCTCGCCAGACGCCATTGAACGCGTGCCGAGTTTGTCCTTGAGCCGGATAATCCGATAGTGGTTCGGAGAACCGTCATCCAGGACGCGTGGCATCACGAACATGCCAAGCCCGCGCGTGCCGCCCGGTGCCCCCTCGGGTCGCGCCAGGAGCAAAACAGCCTTGCCGTCGGCGTTCGAACAGAACCATTTGTCGCCGTAGATGCGCCAGTGTTCGCCATCGAATTCAGCCCGCGTTGTCGCGCTGCCAACGTCGGAGCCTCCTTCCTTCTCGGTCATGAATTGAGCCGCCTGCCACAGCTCACCGAGATCCTGACTGAGCATCTTTTCGAGGAAGCGTTCCTTGAGCGCATCATCACCGAACAGCCGCACGCAATGCGCGCCAGAGTCCGTCACATTGATCGGGCACCCGAGACCAAACTCCGTTTGATTGAACAAGTAGGTGAACGCGTGTTTGGCAACCACAGGCAAAGGTTCCGGCCAACCAACAACATCGCCGCGATGACTAAGTGCGTGAATGCCAAAGTCGCCGAACGCTGCCTGTTCCAACTCGCGGTATGCCGGATGGTACTCGATCCACTGCTCATCGTTACCGAACCGATCACGATGATGCAGAACCGGTGGATGGCGATCAGCGAGATGAGCTGCCTGGTCAAGTCGGCCGGCACAAAGTTCACCGAGTTGCGAAAGATAAGGCTCCAGGTGGGCGCGCAGTTGTTGAGGCAGATAAAGCGCTAATAGATCCTGCAGCCCTTGATCGGCTGCATAAAAGTTCCAGCCGGTGGTATCGGGCGCGACATGCCCCGCCTTCAGGCTTGCGTTCTCTGGACTACGGTTCACATGATTCATCGTACTTCTTCCCAGCGTTGTGTTTTACCTGAGGACTGTCTGTGGCGCTGGACCCTGCGGGTGTCCGGCTGCCAAAGGCGGTAGGATTTCACGCACCAGCTTGCGCTTGATCGCTTCCGGATAGTCGGCGAAGTGATCAGCGCTCATGACAAACGAACCGGCACCGCCAATGATATAGCGCTGAAAATAGCCTTTGAGTTGTTTATCGTTTGCGAGAATGGCCAGCGCGTTGATCGTCACCCCGCGGCTCACGACGTGATCACGTATTAGGTTCGGCGACCAACCCTCGTTACTTCGCCCATCACCGGAAACATCTATCACCTGACGCCGGCAGCGTACGTTGAGCTTCGCAAACTGCGCGTCAGCAAACACCAATGCTTCGCCAATCGCGGTCGAGAACTTGTCAAAGCTGCGGGGCCGAGCCTCAAGCTGGTCGGCGAACTGCAGAACGCTTTCGCGACTGTCAAACATTGTCCAAGGTGCGATCTCCGCCTGCTGGCCAGTTCCACTCCAGTGCATCGCCGACACATAGACTTTGCCATCACCGACGGCTGCCAGTGCATTGGCTACTTCTTCCGAACGAAGCGCGGCAGCAAGACCGGACATCTGCAGTCCATATTCACTCTGGTCAACGCTCCCCGAAACATCAATGGCAAGGGCGAGTGCCAGCGCACAAGGCTGGCGCGAAGCGTTTGCTTGAGACGCAAGGAGACAAGCCAGGATGCCTGCAAAGGCCGACAGGCAGGCTCGTCTGGAAATCATGACATTGAAAAAATGAGGCATGCCAAAAGACTAACCAAAATCATTCGGTCAGCAATACAAATGTAGAAAACGAAAAATGCTCGCGCTTCGGAACCAGCGAGCAGAGATCAGAGCTTTGCAAGAAACTTCACAGTTCCCGCTCGAAACGCTGCTCACGGACACCGCCCTGCCATTGATCAACGGCCGTTTCAGATACCAGCACGAATCCGAAGCTTTCGTAGAGATGCCGGGCTGCCTCAAGTCCTGCAAAGGTCGTCAGGTAAATCCGCTCATATCCACGTTGATCGCAGAACTGAACAGCGCGGGTCATCAATGCGCGGCCAAGTCCGGTGCCGCGGGCAGCATCGCTGGTAATGAACCATCTCAGATGCGCGCCTTCTGAACCCACATCTTCCGCATCAATGGTGATCGCCCCAAGCATGTCACCTTGGTCATTGTGAGCCGTCAGGAAGAGATCCCGGTCCGCGTTATACCGGCCGAGAAACTCAGCCATCTCGGCGGCGACCTTGGTTTCGAAGGCAACGCCGAAGTTCCACTGCGGCGCATAGTACTCCATGTGCAAACGAACAGTCTGGGCAAGCGCACCGGGTACATACCCGCTCAGGTTAATCCCGCGGTTTGCAAGCTCTTCATCAGTCATTCCCTGGCCTTCAACTTAGCCTGACCACATGGTTGTCCCGACGATCGACGCCGTCAGCAATGTCGTCAGGAAACCTATCAGCACCGATTTGGGCGCTAGCGCGACGATATCGGACCTGCGCTCAGGCGCCATCGCTGCCATGCCACCCAGGAGAATGCCCAGAGAACCGAGGTTGGCAAACCCGCACAAGGCATAGGTCAGCAACAACCGCGAACGGTCCGACAAGTCTTCTGCAGGAGTTTTGACAAGGTCGAGATAGGCAAGGAACTCATTCAAAATGACCTTTTGTCCGATCAGCCCACCCGCCGTTGCGGCTTCACTCCATGGCACACCGATCAGGAAGGCAAGCGGCATACAGAGATAGCCGAGGATCTGCTGCAGCGTGATCTTGAAGCCGATGAGATCCTCACTGAAACCGAGGATCGAGTTGACCAGTGCCACCAGCGAGACGACGACGATCAACATGGCGGCCACGCCGGCCACCAGCATGATGCCTTCTGTCGTGCCCTTCGAAATGGCATCGACACTGCTTTCCGATGGGTCTTCCAGTTTGATATCCGCCGACTTTGGGCCGCCCGTGAACTCACTCGGAACGGCGAGCCGTGCCAACATCAGCGCGCCTGGAATATTGATCAGCGACGCCGCCACCAGGTGGCCCGCGGCACCGGGAACAACCGAGCTCAGAATACTGGCATAAAGCGCCATCACTGTTCCGGCTACGGTTGCCATGCACACGGTCATGGCGGCAAACAACGCGCCACGGCCCATCTCCTTGAGATACGGACGTATGAGCAACGGCGCCTCGACCAGGCCGAGAAACAGAGATGCCGCAGAAACGGTGCTTAACGGACCGCCGGTCCCAAATGACCGTTGCAAGAGAAACGCAAAGCCCTGCACCACCCGCTGCAGCACACCCCAGTGATAGAGCAGCCGGACAAGCGCGCTCAGAACCAGGATCATGGGAAGCACGCGAAACGCCACGATAAACGCATTCTGAGGTTGCGAGGCATCGAAGGGGGCAGGCCCACCAGCCAGATACCCGAACATCAGCTGTGCACCGGCATCCGTTGCCTTCTGCAGTGCCAAAACGGCTTGGCCCAAAGCGTCAAAGATCGTCTTTGTCCAGGGCATCAGCAGCAGAATCGCGACGAGCGCAAACTGTAGGGCTAGCCCGACCGCTATGACGCGCGCCGCACCACCGGCTCCCAACTCGCGCCTATTCTCCGAAATCACCCAAACAAAAAGTGGAATGAGCACGACGCCCAGGAGGCTTTGCAGCGCAAGCAGTTGTCCAGACACAGAATTCCCCCAAAGTACCAAGTCCAACCGGTCGTAGCCGCTCAAACCGCCACATTGCAAAGACTTATCGTGGAAAACCACTAAGTATGGACAGATTTCCGCCGCACCATGGCATAATTGATGACTATGAAACTGTGTTGAGTCTCCTCCCGGTCCTTAGGTGCAACTTTCGCCTTGTCCGGCATCGACGCCTCTAGTCTTGCCACAACGGCTCGCGAGAACCATGAACACACGTCCAACCTTGGATTTGCAGGGCTATCGGCCGGCAAACATGCAGCATCCACAAGCACGCCAGGCTCCGCCACCGCCGGGGACCCGTCGCGTGCGCCGGAAGCGAAAGCAGCCTCGCCGTCAGCAGCCAAAGAGATCGTCAGGCGTTCTGAGCGTATTTCTTTGGATTATCGGGATTTTCGTCGTTCTTGGCGGCGGCTTGGCAGCAGCAGTTACCGTGTACTCACCGGCAGAGCTGGTGCGAGGCGAACTGGTCCGACAGGTTAAGGCAAATACCGGCCGGGATCTGCTCATCGCCGGTAAACCAAGTCTGACGTTCTACCCGAGCATCGGCGTATCTCTACCCAAGGTGACTTTGACGGCACCTCCGCAGATGCAGGGCGGTCCGCTTCTCACAGCCGACCGAATCAATGTCAGCGTTGGACTGATGGCGCTGCTCAGCCAACAAGTGGTTATCGAGCAGGTTAATCTCGATCGTCCCATTATCGATTTGCGCATCGATCGTAACGGCCTGCCAAGTTGGGATTTTGCAAGTTGGCGCAAACCCAAGCGGTATGCCGCACTGCCGTCGTCCATCCGACCAATCCAATCTGATGCCACCACATCATCAGACGTTCATCCTGCAGCAGTCGCTTTGGCAACACCGATGGCGCTCAGCCCTGAGCTGCTCGATGCATTGCAATTGCGCTCACTGCGCATCAATGATGGAGCCCTCCGTTACTTCGATGAGCGCGATGGGACAGCGGAAGGTGTATCGGCACTCAACATCCGGATCGATGGCCGGCGAACATCAGACCCGATGTCCGCAGTTGGTGATCTCGTCTGGAACGGCCAAAAGCTCAATGTTAACGCGCGCTTGGAAACCCTGCGCAACCTGTTGACGGAGAAACCGGCGCGCGTCTCGCTGGATATCAAGAGCAAGCCTGTGAACACGACGTTCAACGGCAACGTCACGTTGAAGAATTCAGTCCTGGTGGTTGGCAAGACCGAGCTCGCAGCTCCTTCGTTAGCGGCTTTCACACGCTGGATTGGTACCGAGCTACCGAATGGCAAACCACTCGGTGACCTCTCGCTCGTGGGAGAACTGCGCGCAAGCCCGGCTGACGTCGCGCTGAGAGGCGCAACAATCAAGCTCGGCAAGACCAAAGCATCCGGCGCCGTATCGGCCCAGCTCAATCGCGCGCGCCCATTGATCAAGGCAAATCTTCGGATCTCACAGCTCGATCTCGATAAGCTGTCGGCCCACTTCAGCGATGCGCGGGCTGTTCCGCGCGCGAAGCCAACCAAGCTACCTTCAACCACCGCCGGCAATTCAAACGCCTCACCGCGTTCCATTGAGGAAATCCTGCGTGGAACGTCGAGCGACAGCCGTGGTGCCGGCCGTTTCAGTCCTCAGGTCCGGGGCTTTCGTAAGAACCAAGGCTGGGACCGCAAACCAATTAGCGTGGCCGCTCTTAAACTGGTCGACGCCAACGCTAGCCTGTTGATCGAAGGCCTCCGCGTTTCCGGTCTTTCGATCGGGCAGACCACCTTGCGCACCAGCCTGAATAACGGCAACGCACAAACCGACATCCAAGACATCAAGCTCTACGGCGGCCGCGGCCGCGGTCGTGTCAACGCGGCTGCAGGTTCAAGCGGTCTCAAGGTGGGAATGAATGTCACCATCAATGGCGTCTCGGCCCAACCGCTCCTGAAGGATGCAGCTGAGATCGATCTCATTGCTGGCCGCGGGAACCTGTTCATCGCGCTCGGCGGCAATGGCGTCTCGCAGCAGGCAATCATGTCGAGCCTGGCTGGCCGCGCCAAATTCACATTCAACGACGGCGCGATTGTTGGTTGGAATATTCCGGGAATGCTACGCGGCTTGCAAACCGGCCAGATCTCCAATCTCACTAAGAGCGAAACGCAAAAAACCGATTTCTCTGAGCTGGCAGCAGATTTTACAGTCAGCCGAGGCGTCGCCAATACGCAGAACTTGCGCATGACAAGCCCGTTGATGAGGCTCTCCGGCAGCGGCAATACCGATATCGGCCAACGCCAACTCGACATGATCTTGCGTCCGAAACTGGTGGCCAGTCTTTCGGGTCAGGGCGGACAGCAAAATCTGGCTGGTATCGAAGTTCCTGTGCGCGTAACGGGCCCTTGGGCCGATCCACAAATCAAGCCAGACCTGAGCGGCGTCCTCAAGAACCCGAACCAGGTGGTCGATACAGTGAAGTCAATCGGCGAGAAACTGAAAGGCAAGAATGCCGGCCAGATTGTCAATGAGCTATTCGGCAAAAAGAACGGTCAGCAGGGCGGTGGCGCCGGCGGCCTTCTGAACAATCTCTTCAAGAACTAGGCGTTCAGGCAACCACCCTCCGTCGCGAAGTACAGCACCAGGGCGGTCTGCCAGCGGATATGATTCGGGAGCCGCCCTACAGAGACCAACGCTAGATTCATCAAGAATGCTGAGCACTTATACTGTCACACGTTGGCGTCTATGCGCGATTGCGACTGGAAAGTGTTAAGACTTCATTATGACCGCGACAAAGTTTTTTGGGTTGTGAACATGATTTTTCCTTGCAATCACAGGTGATTGCCTTCATATGCACTGCTTCTCCGTTCGACCCCCTGCCCTAAAGGTAAGGTAGATGTCCTAGACCCCAAAGGTAAGAGCGGACGGGTCACATCTATCTGCTGGTTGGGGAGGGTCACATGGCCTATGATGACACCCTCTTCCAATTGGGGATGGACTTGACTCGTTCAAGCACCGCCCAAAAGGAAGATCATGGTGAAAACGCGCGAGTAGCGCATCCGTCTCAAAGTTCGATCGATAATCCGCATTTGCCGGAAGACTCGGACGAACGAAAAGACTTCTTCATAGAACGCAACGGCGTTCGTTATGCTGGAAACCATCTAATCATCGATTTGTTTGGTGCCCAGAGACTTGATGACCTCAAGTATATCGAACGAACTATGAAGCGTTGTGTGGAGATCGCCGGAGCGACGTTACTGCACGTGCACCTGCATCACTTTACACCGAATGGCGGTGTATCAGGGGTTGCAGTTCTCTCAGAAAGTCACATCTCGGTTCACAGTTGGCCAGAAGCCGACTATGCAGCATTCGACGTATTTATGTGCGGCGATGCAAAACCAGAGTTGTGCGTCGATGTCCTCAAGGACGCATTTGAAGCGCGCGAAGTCGTGGTCAAGTCGCATCAACGCGGCGAGGATCTCGATTTGATGGAGTGGCAGCAAGCCTCCTCCAAAACCGCGCCGGTTCGAGAAGTTAAGGCCGCTTAGGCGCCTGTCTTGACTAGATCATTTGGCACTGCGTCGCCGCTGCAAAGCGACCACGCAGTGCCTTTTGCATTTCCCAATAAAATGACCGAAAGGACCAGCAGGCATGGCTACCCGTTGGATTGAAGAAACGTTTCATCCCGACTGGCGCCCGCGCATTCGCGCCGACAAGATCCTGCATGAGGTCAAGACGAAGCATCAGCACCTCGTCATCTTCGAAAACAATTTCTGGGGCAAAGTCCTTATTCTCGATGGAGTCTTCCAGCTCACGACTCGGGACGAATTCATCTATCACGAAATGATGGCCCACATTCCGCTGATGGCACTGGAGCGACCGCGCAAAGTCCTCATCGTCGGTGGCGGTGATGGTGGCGTTCTGCGCGAAGTACTGAAGCATCCGAGCGTTCAGGAAGCGACGCTGGTCGAGATCGACCAGGAAGTGATCGACACATCGGTCAAGTTCTATCCCGAGATCGGTAAGAAGGCATTCAAAGACAAGCGCGCCAACATCGTCATTGCCGATGGCCTGAAGTTCGTCGCAGAAACCACTGAGAAGTACGATGCCATCATCGTGGACTCATCAGAACCGATGGGGCCGAGCGCAGTTTTGCACTCAAAGCCGTTCTTTGCCGACTGCAAGAAGGCGCTGAAGGACGGCGGCATCTTCATCACTCAAAACAGTCTGCCTTTCCACACACCAGAGCATTTGGCGGCAACAACCAAGTCTCTATCGTCGCTCTATGAAACCGTGGCACCCTTCGTTTGCACTCAGCCTTGCTACTTCGGCGGAGAGTTCTGCATCAGTTGGGCGTCGGACAATGCAGCGCATCTTGAGGTACCAACCTCGACCTTGGCACGCCGCGCGGCCCGTCGCGAGATTGCCACGAATTACTGGACGCCTGCCTACCATACCGGCGCATTTGCGCTGCCGGCTTACGTCCAGAAGATCGTTGATAAGGCGAAAGCTAAGCCTGCGACAAGACGTAGAAAATAGCCAAAACGCTGCATTCAAGGGGGATCTGAGACGGTTCTCACCAGTCTCTCACCCGCATGTGATCTGTATTGACCGACTGCGCGTTAGCAGAACTGCAATTCGGACACCAAATCAGGTTACAACGAACTCGATCGCACCTTCCTGGGGTTGGGGCGTTAACAATAAAAAGACTAGAAGATCAGGAGCTCGAGTATGTCAAAAGAAACAAAGAGACTATCGAGAAGACCATTTTCGCTAAGCGACGTGAACGGATTGTTCTTGGTTGCTGGCGTGCTGACAGCCACCATCTTGATGGCTGGCGTATCGGAAGCAAGGTACCAGCACCTCGCCAACGAGATGGCAAAGGTGACCGAATTCAAGGTCGATAAAGAAATGAAACTGGCGAGCTGCCCGCTCGGCACATACACATCGAATTCGGTGGTGCGCTGAAGCAGGCGTTGGCGCCTGCAACATCTGACGCATCGCTGATGTGAGACAGAAGGACGAGGCTTCAGCTTCTGCTGAGGCCTTTTTCTTTGAGTTCGGCCAGATACCCGGCCCACTTCTGGTCCTTGTCACGGCCGAGCTCTTCGAGATAGCCCCATGAGAACAATCCGGTGTCGTGACCATCATCAAAGACAATGCGGACCGCGTAGCTGCCGACCGGCCGTAGTTCTTTGATCTTGACGTTCTGCTTGCCCGCGACAGTGACACGCTGGCTTGGAGAGTGGCCTTGCACCTCAGCAGACGGGCTCATGACACGAAGCATCTCAGCACTGAGGTCGTACGTCGGGCCCTCACTGATTGCGACCGCAAGCGAGGCGTTGTCACCACCGACGGTGAGCGTCGGCTTGACCAGTGTCCCCTCGGCTGCCTGGATCTCCGACCAGCTTTTGCTGGCAAGTTCCGAATAGATCTTGGCGTGCATACTTTCCGGATCAGTCGCAACAATCGGCTGGCCACGATCCGATGTTGCGCGAATGTCCATGTGCAATGGAATGCCGCCCAGAAACGGCAAGCCGAGCTTGTCGGCTTCAGCCTCGGCGCCACCATGACCAAAGATGTCCGAGCGCTCACCGCAGTGCGGACAGATAAAATAGCTCATGTTTTCGATGATACCGAGCACGGGAACATCGACACGCTGGAACATTGCCAGGCCCTTA
This sequence comes from Hyphomicrobiaceae bacterium, assembly GCA_965247245.1. GTDB lineage: Bacteria > Pseudomonadota > Alphaproteobacteria > Rhizobiales > Hyphomicrobiaceae > Tectiglobus. The sequence goes on from CBDFGV010000003.1 coordinate 3,190,900, forward strand.
CGCGCATCGATCAAAGCCAAGTCCTGCGGCGTCGACACAATGATGGCCCCGGACAATGGCACCTGTTGCGCAATGCTCAGCTGCACATCACCAGTTCCCGGCGGCATATCGATAAGAATAACGTCGAGATCGCCCCAGTTGACCTCGCGCAGCATTTGATTGAGTGCGCTCGTCACCATCGGCCCGCGCCAGATGATCGGTGTTCCTTCTTCAACCAGGAAACCCATCGACATGGCTTTGAGACCATAACCGTTCATCGGCTGCAGTTTGCCATTGGGTCCGGCCGTCGGTCGCCCGGCAATGCCCAGCAGACGTGGTTGCGATGGCCCGAAAATGTCAGCGTCGAGGACGCCCACCTTGAGGCCGTTGGCTTGCATACCGAGCGCCAGGTTAACGGTTGTGGTAGACTTCCCAACGCCGCCCTTGCCGCTGGCAACCGCGATCAGGTGCTTCACGCCCGGGATACCTTGTGCTCCGGCGCCTTGGCTTTGTCCTGGATTGAGTGACGGCGCTGCGCCACCACCTTGCTGCCCGGCCGCTGCCGCCCTGGCCTGCTGGACTCGGGGATGCTCCGGTGCACTACCGCCACTGCCACCATTCGCCATCGGCGAACCGCTGGGTGCCTTTGTCGTACCCGGTGCATTCTCAGCCGTCAGGACAGCAGTTACGCCCTCAACACCGTCTATATCGCTGACAACCTTGGCCGCCGCCTGCCGCAATGGCTCAAGTTCCTCAGCGCGCTCCGGCTCCACGGTAATCGAAAAGTAGACTTTCCCGTCTCGGATAAGAATTTCAGAGATTAATCCCAACTCGACGATATTGCCTTCGAGATCTGGTCCTTTGACGCGCTTCAAGGCGTCCTGAACCTGCTCCTGTGTCACGGCCATCGTCGTCATCTCCCGGAAAACCTTATAGTGTCTCTGCCCAGATATATGGCGGCCACGCCTTTCAGGCTAGAGCCTGTGCAATTGAACTGCGTCTAGCCAAGCGTAGTCATTCTGACGCAAGCTTGCCAAATGATCGCGGCTGTCCCAACAATGTCGGCGGCAAACCCATGGTGAGTTGCAGAGGCAAGCGCCAGAATGGTGCGGTTCAGCCAGCGATTGCCAGTAGATTGCCAGTAATTTGCCAGTAATTTAGATGACACAGGCCACCTAGAATGCGCGAATTCGAAGTTCGTCCCGATCCGGAAGATGCAAGCCTTTCGACGGCCGTGAACGGCATCGATCACGAAGGCAATGCTATTGAGACGGCCGTCGTTAACGAGCGTCCACTCACGCTGTTCCTCAACTCCCGCGAGATCGTAACGATGATGACCATCGGCGATCATCCGGACCTTTTGGCGGTCGGCTACCTCCTCAACCAGAATATGCTGCAGCCGGACGATGAGATCACGGCGATCGAATACGTGGAAGACATCGAGACGGTTGTCGTTCGCACCGCGCGCGAAACGGATTATGAGGAAAAGCTCAAGAAGAAGATCCGCACGTCAGGCTGCGCTCAGGGGACTATCTTCGGCGACATCATGGAGGACTTCGATAAGGTCCAACTGGCACCTGAAGCCAAGCTTCGTACGAGCTGGATCTATGCCCTGTCGAAGAAGATCAACCAGTCACCAAGCCTTTATCTCAAGGCAGGCGCCATTCATGGTTGCGTCTTGTGCGAGGAAGATCGCCCGCTTGTCTATATGGAAGACGTCGGTCGCCACAACGCCGTCGACAAGATCGCCGGCTATATGTTCCTCAACAAGATCAAGCCAGACGACAAACTGTTCTACACCACCGGCCGACTGACCTCCGAGATGGTCATCAAGACTGTCAAAATGGGCATACCGGTATTGATTTCCCGCTCAGGCTTTACCGCCTGGGGTGTTGATCTGGCGCGTCAGGCCAATCTCACCCTGGTCGGCCGCGCCAAGGGCAAACGGTTTATCGCATTGGCCGGCACCGAGCGCCTGATCTTTGATGCTGACTTTTCCAAGATATCAGAAGAGGACAAGAAGCACGCCCGCAAGGGCAGCTTGGCCGAGTCGGAAGCCTAGAGCTGGAAACGGCGGCATCACCTAATAATCGCCGCAACTTTGGCCTTATGCTCCGACGATTGAACAATTCGAAATTTAGCGATCTCAACCTTGCCGGCGTTAGTTCTTCCAGCCCAATCGTCAAAGCTTGTGACTATCCTCCTACTCGGTGGATCTCTCGCGGCATGCACCAACACCAAACTGCCACTGCTTGGCGCCAGTACAAAGCCGGACACCGTCCGACTATCCAAGGAGCAGGTCGGAGCCGTACAGGACGGTGTTCGGCGTATGATCCCTAATCCCGACTCGGCAAAATTTCTCGGAGACACCGCTCGCAAGGCCAAAGAAGGACCGGGAATCGATGTCTGCGGTCACGTTGACTATCTCGACAGCGACGGCAAGACGAGAGTGGAGCAGCCCTACTATGTGGAACTGCGCAAAACCAATGGCCAGCCGAACGCCGAGCGCGGTCAGGTTGGCGGCGATCCTTCAAAGCTGGCTAAAGTACGCTTCCTGTGTCGCGATCTAACGTAGAGCAGTCGCCCTCCTGTTCATAACAGAGGCAAGCGCTGTCGCATTGGGCGAAGCCTGAACTCTTGTTATAAGCGCACCGACAAGGCGATTGAGACCACACCACAACTCGGAAAATAGCTATGACGCATCTTGCCCACCGCACCTGGGTTCCGGAGCAATGTGAAGACCATGTTCAGCGATTGGCAGCACAAACCGCCAAACGCAGCACCACAAAGAACGCAGATCGCATATTTGAGCTTGTCGAACTCAATCGCACGATCCACGAGCGCGACTGCTTCAATCTCAATCCCGCAACCAATGTCATGAATCCACGCGCCGAAGCCGTGCTTGCGGACGGCCTTGGTTCGCGGCCGTCACTCGGATATCCGGGCGACAAGTACGAGATGGGCCTTGAGGCCATAGAGGAGATCGAGGTCATCGCAGCCGAGCTATCTGCCGAGGTATTCGACGCGACTTACGCAGAAATCCGCGTTCCATCCGGCGCAATCGCCAACCTCTACGGCTTTATGGCGACTTGCAAACCCGGTGACACGATCATTGCACCACCAGCAACCATCGGTGGACACGTCACACATCACAATCCAGGTTGCGCCGGTCTGTTTGGTCTTGAGATCCATCCGGCCCCGATCAGCGCCGACGGCTACACTGTCGATCTCGATGGTCTCGCGAAACTCGCAAGAAAGGTCAAGCCGCGCCTGATCACCATTGGCGGCAGCCTCAATCTATTTCCGCACCCCGTTGCAGAGATCCGCGCCATTGCCGACAAGGTCGGCGCCTGGGTTCTGTTCGACGCGGCACACCAATGCGGGATCATTGCTGGCGACGCTTGGCCCAATCCTCTAGCCGAGGGCGCTCACCTGATGACGATGAGCACATATAAGAGTCTGGCGGGACCAGCCGGCGGACTGATCGTCACCAACGAAGCGGAAATCGCCGAGAGGCTCGACACCATCGCCTTCCCCGGTATGACCGCGAACTTCGATGCGGCCAAGTCAGCCGCACTCGCACTTACTATGATCGACTGGCGGAAGCACGGTAAGCAATACGCCAAGGCTATGGTCAAGCTATCGAAACGCTTGGCGAAAGAGTGTGCGAAGGCAGGCTTACCTGTCTTTGGTGCCGAGCAAGGATTCACGCAATCGCATCAGTTTGCAGTCGAAGCTGCTAAGTTCGGAGGCGGACAGGCAGCATCAAAAACACTGCGCAAAGCCGGTTTTCTCGCCTGCGGTATTGGCCTGCCAATCAAGGCGGTTGACGGCGACATGAACGGTCTGCGGATCGGTACACCGGAATTGGCTCGCTGGGGCGTTGAAGAAAAGCACGCACCAAGGCTCGCCCAACTGATTGCAACAGCGCTTAGATCAAATGGACCAGAGACGCTTGCGGACGAAGTTCGCGAGTTCCGTCAGGAGTTTCAAGACATGCGATACATCTGTAAGTAACTGCGCAGACGTCAGCCATCATAGCTCGAGCACCTTTCATCACGGCTCTGATCGCAGCCCTCTCTGGCGGTGTGTAATCTGATCACCAACATCATCCAGCCCTGGGGGAAACACACAGCATGAGTCTGAATGGTAAGGCCTATATCGCCGGTGTCTATGAACACCCCACGCGAAAGGCGATCGATAAATCACTGCCAGAGTTGCATGCCGATGTCGCGGCTGGTGCTTTGGCCGACGCAGGCATTAGCGCATCCGACGTCGATGGCTACTTCTGCGCCGGCGACGCTCCGGGACTCGGTCCGATCAACATGGTCGACTATTTGGGACTGAACAACCTCAAGCACGTTGACTCGACCGATACAGGCGGCTCCTCCTACGTTGTCCACGTTGAGCACGCCGCGCAAGCGATCGCCGCCGGACGATGCAAAATCGCATTGATCACTCTGGCAGGTCGGCCTGCTGCGGAAGGCATGGCAACTGGAACCGCACCACGAGTGTACAACCAGTTGGCGCCTGATGTGCAGTTCGAGTTCCCCTACGCGCCGGTTGTCACCAACATGTACGCCATGGCTGCGATGCGCCACATGCATGAGTTCGGCACAACGTCCGAGCAGCTAGCATGGATCCGGGTCGCCGCATCAACCCATGCCCAACACAACGAACATGCGCTGCGCCGCGAGGTTGTCACCGTGGAGGACGTCGTCAACTCTCCGATGATCACCACGCCACTGCATCGCCTCGATTGCTGTGTGATTTCCGACGGTGGCGGCGCGCTCGTCGTCGTTCACCCCGACATTGCCAAGGATCTCAATCGGCCAAAGATCAAGGTGCGCGGTTGCGGAACTGCGGTTAAGGGTCAGCTCAACGGTTATGTTGATCTCACCTATACCGCCGGTCGCCAGAGCGGACCCAAGGCATTCGAGGAAGCCGGCGTCAAGCCGGCGGACATGAAGTACGCCTCGATCTACGACAGCTTCACGATCACGGTCCTCTTGCAGCTGGAAGACCTGGGTTTCTGCGAGAAGGGCGAGGGCGGCAAGTTCGTTTCCGATGGCAATCTAATTTCCGGTGTCGGCAAGCTACCGTTTAACACCGACGGCGGCGGTCTCTGCAACAACCACCCGGCCAACCGTGGTGGCATGACGAAGGTGATCGAAGCCGTGCGCCAACTGCGCGGTGAAGCCCACCCGAAAGTGCAGGTTCCAAACTGCGACCTGGCAGTCGCCCACGGTACAGGTGGCTCAATCGGCACCCGTCACTGCAGTTCCACCGTCATTCTCGAGAGGGAGTAAGCCTGATGAGCGAAGAACGCACCATTGCGGCGCCCCAGCCGAACACCGAGACCCAGGTCTATTGGGATGCAGCCGAGAACGGCAAGCTCATGATCCAGAAGTGCAAGGATACAGGCAAGTTCTTCTGTTATCCGCGCGCTCGATCTCCGTTCACGCTGTCAGACAATGTCGAGTGGGTCGAAGCCAAAGGCACTGGCGAGATCTATTCGTTCTCGGTGATGAAACGCGCCAAGGTCGAGTTCACCATCGCCTATGTCACGTTGGACGAAGGCGTTACGATGATGACCAACATTGTCGACACCGACTACGACGCTCTGAAGATCGGTCAAAAGGTGAAGGTTGTCTTCAAGCCAACCGACGGTGGCCCGCCGGTACCGATGTTCACACCGGCATAGAGTAAGAGCCAACGGCAGATCCGATTGCGACAATTGGAAAACTGTCATGAAATGTTCGGCAGGCGCGTGGCACACCGTCTGCCGAAACCGTTTTAAGCGTGAAGGTCATTCCGGCTGATGGGCGTCCCACACGACAGTGACGATTGCCGGATCCGAATTCTTGCTCCAATTCCAACCCCGAGAGAACGAAAAACATGGCTGAAAGAATTGATGTAGCGGCAGACCTGCTTCCGACGCGAGCGTTCTATTTCCTTCGCCATGGCGAGACCCAGTACAATCTTGAGCGCAAGTTCCAGGGCAGCATTGACGTACCACTCAATGACAACGGTGTTGCGCAAGCCCAGCGCGCTGCAGAGATCCTGGACGGCAAGCCGTTCACGCGGATCGTCTCAAGCCCTGCCAATCGCGTACTCAAGACGGTGTGCTTCACAGCAGAAGCCACAGGTGCGCCCATGCACATCGACACTGACTTGATGGAGTTCAACGTCGGCAGCTTTGAAGGCCAGTGCATCACAACGACCAAGCAGGCACATGGCCTCAGCGAGGACGACTCGTTTATGTCGATCCTGCCGGATGACGCCGACAAGTGGCATGAATTCGTGCCCCGCGTTTGTGCCTCAGTAAAGCGCTGGACGGACAAGCATCACGATGAAACGTTGCTCGTTGCAGCTCACGGCCTGGTGTTTCGCGCTCTGACCCTGTCCTTAGCTGGCGAACACTTGGTCAGCCAGAACGCGGAACCCTATTACTTTGCGCCAGACGGCGGCCAATGGCGGATTGAAAAGCTGGCATAGCTGAGATCTCATGACCTGATGCAGATTTCACAAGTACTAATCCACACGACTGTAAGCGACCCGCCAAATGAGGAGGGCAATCACGCCTCCTTGAATTGCAAAGATCGTAGATAGCTCAAGCGCATTAAGCCAACCAGCAGTAGTCATGGAGCCTTCATGCCAGTGCCAAACACCTCTAACAGAAGACGATAGTCGAACCCAAGAAACGCCAGTGAAAAGGTTGGTGTTGATCGCTAGTAGGGCGACGAAGGGCACAACTACACCTGCCTTAAGCGCGGACGACCACGAGCGGCAACCTTCCCGGTGCAAGACATACCAACAAGGACCGCCGAATACTAACAGGCAGACAAGCCAAGTGCTCGACGCTAGCACGAACACTCCCAACGTCTTTGAAAGTCCATACTCTGCGAAATGTCCGGCACCCATGGCTTGATAGAGAGAAACAGAGTAGTGGCCAGACAGGAAGACTCCACCCAGCATTGCACCGCAGATAAGTGCAAGAGTGATCCGCAATGAATTTGTGTCGAAACTCACGCTTGATGGGGACATAGATTAAATGGCTCACGCTCAAGACGACTGTCTACGGAGCGTTTATCTTAAGGCGTCCGCCATCAGCCCCACAGTCCTATCAACATGGTGGGTAAACGCAGAGTAAAACAGTGAACCGCTGAGAGAGGCCCTGCTCTAAGCCCGGGCGTAGTAGGTTCGGATCGTATAATCCTTGTTCGGGCCTTCCACTGTATGACTGACGTAGAGCACGCCCTCACTTAGGCGATAGGTGCTCGCATAAAAATCCTGGTTGCAAAGATGCTCGGCATGCGCTGCAGCAGCCCATCCGTCTTTGCGCTCCGCCAGCTCAAAACTCAGGACGTGAAATGTGGCGTCACGATTGTGCGCGTCGTCATGAGTAACGGCAATGCCTTCGGGCGTCAGCGTATACTGATACCTCTTCTGAAATGCCCCGACGCCTTCCAGAACACCAGATTCCGAATAGTTGAGAATGGCGCTGCCATCACGCGAAAACGACGCGCTACCGGCCGCCTTGTATCCATTGCTCATCTGCCGTTCAAAGCGCCAGCTGCCAGCCAGCGCTTCGAAGGCCAAGGCATTAGCGCAGACGTCGCTCAACCCACTGCCATCCCTGGATCACAACCAGTGTTGCAAGTGCAGTCTTTAAGAGATCACCGACAATAAACGGCGTCAGATAGATTTGCAGCATCTCTGGCGTTGTATTCATCCATGTCACGACGGGTAAAACCAGCAGATAGGCGTGCGCCAATCCAATGGCATAGAGTGCCACCTGCCCGATCATCATTGCAGCAAATAGGGCCAGAGCGTTTTCCCGCCACCGCAGGGTGTCTGCCAGGAATCCCACAACGACGACCATGGCCATGAAGCCCCAGAGAAAACCAGCACTTGGTGCACCAACGAAGTAGGCCAGACCGCTGCCGTTCGCGAACCACGGCATCAATCCGCCAAGCGCGATCCCTTCGACCCAGTAAGCGAAAATCGTGGCTGCACCTAAGCGCCAGCCATAGACGGCACCGATCAATAGAACGACCAGGCTTTGCAGACTGATCGGCACCGGTCCGACCGGCACCTTGAACTGGGCTGACAACGCCAGCAAGCACGACCCGACCAGGATCAAACCAACATCCCGCGTCAGCGCATTCACACGTTGCTCAGGCAAGAGCCCACTAACCAATGAACTGGAACTTGCGATCGACATCGCCGGTCCTCCGTTTGAATTTCGAACTGGCGCTACCTAGTGAGTATTTCATCACCCTGTCCAGACCGGTTTGCGCGAATGCCACACAACCAGCTGAACCTTAGGTTTCAGTGGTGTCAGTCACTCTCACGGCCATTTAAACCAGCTGCCCGCGCGCTGCGACATCAAACACCTCAACCACCTCGTTATTGCGTACGCCTATCAACCGATCGACCATGTTGACGACCACACACACATGGTTCGGTATCACGCGGACGACATCGCCAACATTTGGCCGATCATTGCAGGCGGCGAGGTCGAGAAAGCCGTGCTCCTCGGCAAAGCCCTGAATCCGTGCCTCAGGATGCTCCAGGATAAGACCATGACCATCAAGCCCGCCAATATCAGATGTCAGCGTCTTCGATCCGGCATCCAGAATGCCACGCTCAGGTCCTGCCCGGCTAACCACGGTTGAGAAGACGTTAAGCGCACAATCGTCCTGCTGGGCTGCACCACAGGCCATCATCATGCGGTCATTGAAGATAAATGTTCCGGCCCGATGCTCGGTTGCACCTGCGAGGGAACCAAGATTGACGAGGTTCGGTGTACCGCCAGTCGACACAATCTTCGCTTCAAGGCCGAGCGCTTCCAATCCGGTCCTTGCTTCATCGAAGAACACCTGGGTCTCCGGCCAGGATTGCTCGGTGGGATAAAACAGCAAGCCTTCAAAGCCAAGATTGGCATCAGCCTTGATGATCTCGGCTAGCTGCAGAACTTCGGAAACGGACTCAACGCCAGCACGCTTGCGCCCGGTATCACACTCAATGAGGACACCCACAACACGGTCTGCAGCACGGCCTGCTTGCGCATAGGCTTCCAGGGTCACCGGGTTGTCGGCGCAAACCTTGACCGGCTTGCGCGCCAGCAGCTTCGCCAGGCGCCCGGATCGCGCCGCTCCAATCAGGTTGTAGCTCACCACAATATCGTCGATACCGGCATCGACCATGATCTCGGCTTCACCAAGTTTCTGACATGTAATGCCCTGTGCGCCGGCCTGCAGCTGCTTGTGCGCAAGAGCCGGAATCTTATGCGTCTTGATGTGCGGGCGGTTCGAAACACCGGCGTCATCACACATCTTCTGCAAACGCGCGATATTCCGCTCGACGATATCGAGATCGATGACGATGGCGGGCGTTCCGAAGTCCCGCGAGATATCGATTTTCAATTGCTCAAGGCTCATAACGGCTCCAGGCTTACGAGAAGACAAAACGAATAGGCAATAGAGCACGTGCAGGATCACGTGCCCAGAGTTTCCAGCTTAAGGGGATGAGCAATGTTGAAAGCCCATGTTCTCAACGACCAGATTTGCGCGCATTTCAACAATGCGGCCCACGGCATAGAAGTGCCTGCTAACGCGAGACTGTTGTTCTGCAACGGACAGGTTGGTGCACGTATCGATGGCACAGTACCGACCGAACCAAGCGAACAGATCGAGATTACGTTCGAGAGGATCAAAGCTATCTTGTCTGCTGCCAACATGACGTGGATAGATGTCGTCAAGCTCACTGTCTATGTCACCGACAAAGCAATCATTGATGAGTACCAGAGGGTGCGAGAACGCCTCATGGGCGATCACAATCCGCCGGCCGTTCTGCTGCTGGTCGACAGTTTTCCTCGCCCTGGTGTCGAAGTTGAGATTGAGGCCATTGCGGCAAAAGTCGATCGCGCTCAGCAGAACTGACGCGCCGCGTCGAGCGCCAAGCCCGTCGCAACGCTGCCAAACGCATTGCCCTCGATGATGCGCGCACCGGGTAGAGCGTCTGAAATCGCATTACGGACGGCAGGCATCCTGGTGGTACCACCGGTAAGAAAGACCGCCGAAACTTGCGCAGGCTGCAATCCGGCCTCAGCGAGTACGTCGGCGATGCGATTTTGAATACGCTGAAGGCTATCGGCAATAGCAGCGAGTAGATCTTCGCGAGTCACTTCGAGAACCAGATCTCCCAAGATGTCACTTAACTCCAGCGCGGCAGTATCGGCATGTGAAAGACTAATCTTTGCACGCTCAACGCTCGCCAGGAGATCATGTCCTCGGCGCTGTTCCAATATCCCAAGTAGCAGTTTGATCTTATCCGGCTCTGCCGAGTCCCGCAGGACGCTACGCACTTCTGACAACACCCGCGGCTCGTAAAGAAAACCGATACGTTGCCATGTCGCCAGATCGTAGAAATACCAAGACGGCGCATCCATGCCTTTCTGACGCAAACGACTGTTGAGCCCCAGTTCGGGCATAACACTTCTGAGCGCTAACTGCCGGTCGAAGTCGGTACCGCCGATGTGCACCCCGCCGTAGCCGAGAATGTCCTGGCGGCGATCATTCGATCGCGCACGTTCCGGCGAAACCCGCACGACCGAAAAGTCAGATGTACCACCGCCTATGTCAGCAACAAACGCGATTTCCTCTGTGTTGACGCTTTGCTCATAGTCAAGCGCAGCTGCAATCGGCTCAAACTGAAATGAGATGGTCTCAAAACCTGCCGCCTTGGCAGCGGATTCCAACTGCGCTTCAGCCATCGCATCGGCTTCAGCGTCATCATCAACAAAGAACGCTGGCCGGCCAAGCACAACTGATGATGGAAGTTCTTCTCTGTCTTCAGCAGCCGCCGTGCGCAGGAAGCGAAGAAACGATGCGATGATTTCACTGAAGTCATATCGCTTAGTCTTAATCTGGGTCTTCTCTTCAAACAGCTTTGTACCCAGTACGCTCTTGATCGCTCGTAGATAACGGCCCGGCTCACGCGCAGAGTATTGATCCAGCGCTTCCTGGCCATAAGCGGTCGTGTCATCATCAAAATTAAAGAACAGCGCAGTGGGAACCGAGGTCGCCTCCTTCTGGATCTCTATGAGACGCGGGCCCTTGCGATCACAAACGCCGATCGATGAGTTCGACGTGCCGAAGTCTATGCCATACGCAGATGTCATCAGCTTTGCTCCAATCATCGAGGTCCTGAAGTCACAGCAGCGGTGTTCTGCTGTCGTCCGAGTTCGACGGAGCGGCGTAGTACACGTTGGCTCGAGTCTGCTTGTTGAAAGCGCCCCTCCGACCGGGGCGCCACTATTGCGAAAACTAATTTATTGACAAGACTGCAATTTCTAACCAACCTCCGGCTTCACCGTAAAACTGAAAGAAATCGCGTTTTTCGCCCTTCTGCGGCGACACTAATCCGGGATTTTTCCAAACAAATCAGAAGCCTAAAGAGCTATATCCTAGCTCTGCATATCCAGGATAATCTTCCCGATGTGAGCACTCGACTCCATCAACCGATGCGCATCTGCTGCCTCGGCAAGTGGAAATGTTTTGTGCACAATCGGCTTGATCTTTCCAGCAGAGATGAGCGGCCAGACTTTTTCTTCCAGAGACCGAGCAATAGCTCCCTTTTGTGCCACCGTTCGGGGACGCAATGTCGACCCGGTCCAGGTCAGCCGCTTGAGCATCAACTTCATAAAGTTCGCCTCGACTTTGGGCGACTCCAACCAGGCAATTTGTACGATCCGCCCATCCCAGTTCATCACATCGATATTTCGCTGAACATACGAGCCACCGACCATATCGAGGATGACATCAACACCCTTGCCGCCGGTCAGCTCCTTGCAGATCGCGACGTAGTCCTCATCGCGATAATTGATGGCACGCTCAGCTCCGAGATCGAGACAGGCCTGACACTTAGCTTCGCTTCCCGCCGTTACGAAAACCCGTGAACCGAATGCATGCGCAATCTGGATGGCCGTCGTACCGATACCGCTGGAACCACCATGGATGAGTAACGCCTCGTCCGGCTGCAAGTTTGCCGTATCGTAGACGTTGGCCCAGACCGTGAAAAAAGTTTCCGGCAGACCACCGGCCTCCAACATGGACACACCTTCCGGTATTGGCAGTGTCTGCGGTTCCGGAGCCACGCAATACTCCGCGTAACCACCGCCAGCAACCAGGGCACAAACTTTATCGCCCACACTGTAGCGCTTCGCACCAGGCCCAAGCGCCACGACTTCACCGGAAACTTCCAAACCCGGCACCGTGGTCACACCTGGCGGGGGATTGTATTGGCCGAGGCGCTGCTGCACGTCGGGACGGTTGATGCCCGCAGCCGCAACTTTGATAAGGATTTCACCATCGCCCGGGCTCGGAACGTCCATCTGCGCGGGCTTCAGAACTTCCGGTCCACCAAAACCATCGAGTTCAACAAAGGCCATGCTTTCGGGAAGAGACATGTGTGGTGCTCCGGTGCTGGTTTATAGATCATCTCCTACCATGCTAACGCACCTTCACACGGGAAGGCGAGAGGGCATCTTGCGCCATTGCTTCAACGAGGGCACCAATGAGCGCGTCAAGCCCGCAGCCGCGCATTCTCCGGATCCCAGACAGCATTACCGGACTGTACGGTGGCCGGGAAGCGCTCGCCAAAAATCTCGACTTCCACCTGGCTGCCGGCACTTGCCAGATCGACCCTGAGCATACCCAACGCCAATGACGAGTTAACTCGATAGCCCCAAGCACCCGAGGTTGTCTCACCGACCACTTCACTGCCATTCCACAGCGTCGACATGTAGGGTGCGTCGCACGAGTCAGCATCAACCTTCAGCGATACGAACCGCTTGCTGGAGCCCTGCTGCTTCTCATTCAGCAGTGCGGTCTTACCTGGAAAATTCTCTTCCTTATCCAATTTCAGGAAACGTCCGAGATCGCCTTCAAGCAACGAGTAATCTGTCGAGAGATCTCCCTTCCAGGCGCGGTAGCCTTTCTCAATCCTGAGGCTGTTGAGAGCAAACATTCCGAACGGCTTTGCACCGGCGTCCAGAACAGCGGCATAGATCTCCGGCATCTGGGCATTGGCAGCATGCACTTCCCAGCCGAGCTCACCGGCAAAACTGACACGCGCCAGAAACGCCTTCTGACCAGCCACCTCGGCAGGTTGATGCGTCAGCCATGGCCGCTCAAGATCACCGTTTGATATCTTGGCGAACAGGGCCCGCGATTGAGGTCCCGTCACGATCAAAGTCGAATAGTCATCGGTGTGATCGCTCAACGAGATCGCGGCATCGCTCGGGAGTGCCTTTCTGAGCAGCTCAAAGTCATGCCATTGCGCCGCCGCAGCCGTAATCAATGTGAAATGATCTTCGTCGTGCCGAAGCACGGACATTTCCGTCAGTATGCGACCGCGCGCATCCGGGAAATAGGCCAGCGCAATTCGGCCAATTGCCGGCAGTCGTCCAGCAATTAAACCCATCAGCCACTTTGCTGCACCTACTCCCGAGAGATTGAAGCGCGAAAAGCCTGGTAGATCGAGAACGCCGACGTTATCGCGAACTGCCTCGCACTCTTCTCGAATGCGCGGCTCCCAAGGGCCCGAACGTTCCCAGGTTTGGGTTGCATCCTCGGACGTATCATCGCCCGACTGCGCAAACCAATTGGCGCGCTCCCAACCGTTGTAGGCACCCATCTGGCCGCCAAGGTCTAGAACCTTCTCGTGCAACGGAGAGAACTTCTTATCCCGTCCGGCCGGCCACGCATGATAGGGGAAATGCATCGCATACTCGTGCCCATAGATCTCCATGCCCTTGGCTTTGGCATAGTCATCATCGCAGAAGCCGGTGAAACGGCGTGGATCACATGACCACATATCCCACTCGGTCATGCCTTCGGTGACCCACTCGGCAAGAACCTTGCCGGCACCACCAGCCTGGGCAATGCCAAACGTGAACACACAAGCTTCAAATGCGTTCTCAACGCCGGGCATCGGACCAATCAATGGGTTGCCATCAGGAGCGTAGGGAATTGGCCCGTTGATGACCTTGCTCAGTCCGGTCTTGCCAAGCACAGGCACGCGCTCCATGGCGTCGTTGAGATACCATTCCAAACGCTCGAGGTCGTCCGGGTAAAGCTGGAACGAGAAATCTTCCGGCATGGGGTCATCGGGTGTCGTCCAATGCGCCTTACAATTGCGCTCGTAAGGCCCCAGGTTCATGCCGTTCTTTTCCTGCCGCAGATAATAGGAGGAATCGACATCCCGAAGCAGCGGCAGCTTGTGACCTTTCTCAGCACTCCATTGCGCAATCTCTTCGATCTCTTCGAACAAAATGTACTGGTGACTCATCGAGACCATCGGCACATCACGGCCGAACCAAGCGCCTACCTGCTTGGCGTAATAACCGGCCGCATTCACAACGTATTCGCAACGGATCTCGCCCTTCGGCGTTTCAACAACCCACTCACCGTTTTCACGCCGCGCACCGGTCGCCGGACAGAACCGAATGATCTTGGCTCCAAGATCACGAGCGCCTTTGGCCAACGCTTGTGTCAGCTGAGCAGGGTCAATGTCGCCATCATGCGGATCATAGAGCGCGCCTGTAAGGTCGTGCGTCTCAACGAATGGGTGCCAGTCTTTGATTTCGTTCGGAGACAGAATGCCTATGTCCATGCCCTGATAACGTCCCATCCCCGCAACGCGGTGAAATTCCTGTAGACGCTCTTTCGAGTGTGCGAGACGAATGGAACCCGTGACATGGTAGTTCATCGGATAGTCGACAGCGTCAGCGAGACCGCGGTAAAGCTCCGTCGAGTATCGCTGCATGTTCATGATCGACCAAGATGCAGAGAACGTCGGTACGTTGCCAGCTGCATGCCATGTCGATCCAGCCGTCAGCTCGTTCTTTTCGAGCAGAACACAGTCTGCCCATCCGGACTTCGCCAGATGATAAAGGCAGGATGCGCCAACAGCACCACCTCCAATTATGACAACACGTGCAGTCGTGGGGAAATCAGACATAGGTCACCTCTCTGTGACTCAATACTGCAAAGCCCGGAGCAATCGCGCTATTCAAAGGACGACGATCCGTGGCGATTCTGGCCAAGCAACAGAGCCAACTTCCCGGTTATGCCACCCAACTCTGCGGCCAACCAGCAACACGGCCTAAAATGCAGTCGGAATAGCTCAATTTGTCGTCGCTCCAGACAGCGCCAAGTCAGGTAAAAGTCGTTAGATTCGTTGGATAATTGCCAGTTGCCTTGATGCGGGCACTGCAGCAATAACAGGCAGTACTGTTCGCAACTGCGAAAAGGGCGAATTCGACATGACAGACGTGATCGACAAGCAGACGACCCCACGCCGACGCGGTAAAGGCCGTGCTGCTGTTTTGGCTGCCCGAAAAGCAGGTTTGGATGAAGCCAACCGTCCGGTCAGGCCCGGCCTCGAAGGCGGTCAATATCGTCCACTCAGCGGCGCTCAGGTTGAGCGCATTCATCGGGCGGCCTTGGATTCACTTGAAGTTATCGGCCTTGCGGATGCACCCCCCTCCGGTATCGAAGTACTCGTGAACGCTGGTGCGATCCTGGGTGATGACGGCCGCATTCGCTTCCCGCAATCGCTTGTCGAAGACATGTTGGCAATCGCCGCGCGCAACGTCACGCTACATGGCCGGGACCCTAAGTTTGATCTCACACTCAGCGGCAGCCGCGTGCACTTTGGCACGGCCGGCGCTGCAGTCCATATTGTCGATTGCGAGAACCGCGAGTATCGCGAGAGCACAACGAAGGATCTCTACGACGCTGCCCGTCTCACCCAGGCGCTCGACAACGTACATTTCTTTCAGCGGCCAATGGTATGTCGCGATATAACGGATAACCTCGAACTCGACATCAACACCATCTACGCCAGCTGCGCCGGTACGACAAAGCACATTGGCACCAGCTTTGCTGAACCCGACAACGTGCCGGAATGTGTCGAGCTCCTGCACATGATTGCCGGCGGTGAAGACGCCTGGCGCGAACGCCCGTTTGTCCTCAATACAAACTGCTTCGTCGTGCCTCCGATGAAGTTTGCCACCGAGAGCTGCGAATCTATGGAGGCCTGCATCCGAGCCGGCATGCCAGTTCTGCTGCTCTCCGCAGGGCAGGCTGGTGCCACCGCACCGGCACCGCTGGCAACAGCCATCGTCCAGGCAGTCGCTGAATGCTTGGCCGGTGTCGTCTACGTCAACGCTGTCTCGCCCGGCCACACTGCTGTGTTCGGGACATGGCCATTCGTTTCGGATCTGCGCACCGGTGCGATGTCCGGTGGATCTGGCGAGCAGGCATTACTGAGCGCAGGGTGCGCACAAATGCACCAGTTCTACGGTCTGCCAGGCGGCGCTGCAGCTGGCATCGCAGATTCAAAACTACCCGACATGCAGGCCGGCTGGGAACAAGGCATTTCGAACGTCATGGCCGGCCTCAGCGGCCTCAACATGGTCTACGAAGCCGTTGGCATGCACGCATCTCTACTCGGTTTCTCACTCGAGTCACTAGTGCTGGGCAATGATATGCTTGGACAGGTCCTGCGTTGTGTTCGCGGCATCGATGTCAGCGAGGACAAAGTCGGCATCGAGGTCATGAAGAAGGTCTGCCTTGAAGGCCCAGGTCACTATCTCGGCTCCGAACAAACCCTGGAGCTCATGCAGAGCGAGTACATCTATCCGGAAATCGCTGACCGGACGAGCCCTAAGGAATGGGAAGAAAACGAGAAGCCTGACTTGTTGCAAAAAGCGATTGCGCGCAAGAATGAGATTCTCGAGAACGCACAAACGCCACTTATCGACTTGGTGACGGACCAGGCCATTCGTGAGCGCTGGAAGATTGCTATCTAAAGGCTGTCAGCTCGGGAGACATGTCCTCCACCACAGTCGTCATTCCCGCGCAGGCGGGAAACCATGCAAGCACCTAGTTGCTCGGATTTAATGTTGCATACAGACCTGACCCAGCTTGCTGCTGAAAATAGACTCAACGAATGTTGCAAATCGACTGGATCTCCGCCTTCGCGGAGATGACGAGTTGCGTGTTTCAGTTTCCGCCTACTGGCACGGAAATCCCCGTCCCCAGCTCTATATGTCCTTCATCAAACGAAGCGCATCATAGATCGCGGCATGGACGTTGCGCGATGACACCGCATCACCAATGCGGAACAGCTGAAACGCCCCGTCCTTGTTGGTCTTGATCTTTTGCGGCTTGCCATGTTTGAGCGCAACATAGTCGACCGCGCCAAGGTTAGTCGAGCCCGGCTTCAACATGAAATACAGGTCATCCAACGGCAACGTGCCGTGCTCGACAACTACCTGGTCCACTTCGCGATCTTCGGTCCGTTCAGCGTAGTCAGACCCAACGCACGCGCTCAGATGATTGCCCTTCCGTGTCACACCAACCAGACGCGAGTTGATCGTTATCCGAACGCCGAACTCAGCGAACTTCTCGGCATACCCAGCGTGGTTCAAGCCGCCGATATCCGCTGCAAAGAACCGCTCCGGCGTGACGATCTCCACTTCCGATCCGTTTTCGGCAAGCATCTCGGCCGCGACCAGACCCGCATGTGAAGCGTTATCATCGTAGATCAACACCCGCTGGCCTGGTTTCACATCACCGGAAAGGATATCCCAGCCGGAGTGAACGAGGTCATTGCCCTCCAACAGAACTTCTGTATTCGGCAATCCACCGGTTGCCACAATGACAACATCCGGTTCCAAACCCAGAACATCACTGTCTTCGGCATACGCGTTGAAGTTCAGTGTAACACCCAGCTTCTCGCACTGGGCCACCCGCCAATCGACGATGCCGATCATTTCCCGACGGCGCTGAAGTCGCGATAGAAGACGGACCTGACCACCGGCCTCGTCAGCAGCTTCGAACAATGTCACCTTGTGGCCACGCGCACCGGCAACTCGCGCTGCTTCAAGCCCAGCCGGCCCGGCACCAACAATGACGACGTGCTTGCTTTTGCCTTTCGCTTTGGTCAGCGTATGCGGCATTGTCCCTTCACGCCCCGTTGCAGGGTTATGAATACACAGCGCCTCGTGGCCCTCATAGATGCGGTCAAGGCAATAGGTTGCTCCGACACACGGGCGAATTTCTTCTTCCTGACCAGCCGCAATCTTATTGACGATATGCGGGTCCGCAATGTGGGCACGCGTCATGCCAACGATATCGAGTTTGCCCTCGGCCACCGCATGTCGCGCCGTGGCAACATCATTGATGCGCGCCGCATGCAGGATTGGAAATTTGGTGGCCTCGCGCACCTCCTGGCAGAAGTCCAGATGCGGACCAGCAGGCATCCCCTGGATCGGGATCACTGTCTTCAGCAGAGAATCGCTCTCGATACGACCGCGAATGAGATTGAGAAAATCCACCTGCTCAGTCGCAACAAGACGCCTTGCGATCTCGACACCCTCTTCTCGCGATAAGCCTTTGTCCCAATCCTCGTCGGCGACCATGCGCAGCCCGACGATAAATTTCTTTCCGACACGCTTGCGAATGGCATCAATCACGCGCATCGAGAAGCGCAACCGATTGTCCAGCGACCCACCGTATTCATCGTCCCGCGTGTTGGTTCCTGGCGACCAGAATTGATCCATGAAGTGGCCGTAGCACTCCAACTCTATGCCATCGAGACCACCTTCTTTCATGCGCTCGGCAGCATCAGCATAGTCGCCAATGATTCGATCAAGATCCCAGTCTTCAGCGGTTTTGGGAAAGGCACGGTGCGCGGGTTCGCGAAACGGCGACGGCGCCAGGACAGGAAACCAGTCCGCCTTGTTCCAGTTGGTGCGCCGGCCAAGATGCGTAATCTGCATCATGATGGCACCACCATGCTCATGCACGGAGTCCGACAGCTCCTTAAGCCACGGCACGATGCCATCGTCGTAAGCGTGCAGATTACCAAAAGCTGCAGGGCTATCCGCGGACACAACGGCAGAACCTGCAGTCATCGTCAGCGCGATACCGCCTTTGGCCTTCTCTGCATGATAAAGGCGGTAGCGTTCCTTGGGAAAGCCATCCTCAGAGTAAGCCGGTTCATGAGCCGTCGACATGATGCGGTTGCGAAGCGTCAGGTGCTTGAGTTTGTAAGGTTGCAATAGTGGATCGCTGGACTGAGCAGATTTCGCTACCTTCGACTTTTTCGCACCCTTCTTTGCCGCCGCCATCTGCCACTCCTAACACTTTGGCATGCCATCAGTGCCAGGCATCGTCCATGCTCGCCTTCTTCTTGGCAACAAATTCCTTCAGCGCTTCATCAACTCCGGGATCGATATCCGGCGCCTGATACTCGGCCAGCATGCTCTTCCACTGTTCAAACGCACGCCGTTGAATATCTTTCTCGCCGTTCTCTACCCATTGCTCGAAGGACTCGCTGTCCGTCAGTTTGGGATTAACGAAGGCTGTCTCGTAGTTGCGCATGGTATGGGCACAACCGAGGAAGTGATTACCCGGTCCGACTTCGTGGAAGGCGTCCATCGCGAAACCATTATCGTCAAACGCAATTCCATCCATGAAGCGGTGCATCATCATCAGATGATCGGCATCCATCATGAATTTCTCATAACCCATCACCAGACCACCTTCGAGCCAGCCGGCAGAATGCAACAGGAAGTTCGCACCACCTTGGATGGCCGGCATCAAGCTGTCAGCGCTTTCTTGAGCCGCCTGAGCATCAGCAATCTTGGACGCCGTCAACGAACCACCGCAGCGCAGCGGCACGCCCAAACGGCGAGCCAGCTGACCAATGGCAAGATAGCCAAGTGCCGGCTCAGGCATGCCCATAGTTGGCGCACCTGAAAGCAACGACATCGAAGACAGGAAGTTGCCGTAGATCACAGGCGCGCCCTTGCGCACCAATTGCGTCAACGCGATCCCAGCCTGCGCTTCAGCATGTGACTGTGCCAGAGCGCCGGCAATGGTAACCGGCCCCATCGCACCACTAATTAGAAACGGCGTAACAATCGCACACTGGTTGGCCGCAGCGTAAGCGCGCAGCGCTCCGCTCATAGTCGCATCAAGCACTAACGGTGAATTCATATTGATGAGATTAACGACCACACAGTTCTCTTCGACGTATTGCTCGCCGAACAGGATCCGGCACATGTCAACCGTGTCTTGCGCGCGTTCCGGTGCGGTGACCGATCCCATGAAGGGCTTATCGGAGTAGCGCATGTGGGCGTAGACCATGTCGAGATGGCGCTTGTTGACCGGAATATCGACCGGTTCGCACACCGTACCACCCGAGTGATGGATCGACGGTGACATGTACGCAAGTTTCACGAAATTCTCGAAATCCTCCAGCGAGGCATAGCGCCGGCCACCTTCAAGGTCGCGCACGAACGGTGGACCGTAGGCCGGTACGAACACAATGTTCTTGCCGCCGATCTCAACCGACCGTGCCGGATTACGCGCATGCTGGGTGAACTGCGGCTTGACAGATTCCTTGATGATAGACCTCGGCAAGCCGCGCGGAAACCGAACCCGCTCGCCATCAATGTCCGCACCGGCCTCTTTCCAAAGCCGGAGCACTTCCTCATCGCCGCGAAACTCCACGCCGATTTCTTCCAGGATCTGGTCGGCATGCTCTTCGACCTTGACCATGGCTTCTTCGTCAAGAATGTCGAAGTATGGGATTTTCCGCGTGATGAATGCCGGCAGATTACCGCTTGCACCTTGCCGTTTTGCGCGCCTGCCCTCACGACCACCACCGCGATCACGACGCGAACGTCCTCCACCACCGGATTCCATCTTGGGCTCTTCAATGGTTGTCATATCGCTACGGGCTCCATGTTGGGGGAGATGCATTCCCTCACGCCTCAATCGGTCGAACGTTCACGACGGCGACGGCCACGACGGCCACCGGCTTGCTCCACTTGGGTTGGCTGCGGCAGCGTCACCTCAGTTTTCAATGCCGTGTAAGGATCATCGCGGTGCGGAATGGCCATGGCCGCTACAAACTCATTCTGGAACTCGGCCTCAACCGCCGTCTCAATCTTCTCAATGCGACGAACCACACCTTCGATCTCAATCCGTGCGCGCTTGTCCTGCAACGCCATGCGGGCACCTGTTCCCGCGGCATTGCCAATTGTCTCGACATTCTCTGGAAGACAGTCGGGAACGAGCCCCAGGATCAGCGCGTACTTGGTGTCAATGTGACTGCCAAAAGCACCGGCCAGTTTAACCCGCGGCACACTATCGATGCCCAGCTTATTCATAAGGAGACGCGCGCCAGCCTGCAATGCCGCTTTGGCGAGCTGGATCGCCCGGACATCGTTCTGCGTAATTGTGATCTGCGGTGTACCTTCACGCAGGACGTAGCAGTGCACCCGCCCCATCGTCTGAATGCGGTCGGTCTTTTCAGCAACCGCAGGATCAAAGGCTCCATCCTGATTGATGATGCCTGCCATGAAGAGTTCGGCAATGGCTTCGACGACGCCGGAGCCGCATATCCCGATAACACCGGTCACCGCGGCTTCTTCTTCAAAGCCATCCTCGTTCGACCAGAGATCGCTACCAATAATCTTGTAGCTCGGCTCCAGTGTCTCGGGATCGATCCGCACCCGCTCAATCGCACCAGGTGCTGCACGCTGCCCCGACGATAACTCGGCTCCTTCGAACGCAGGTCCGGTTGGCGACGAGCACGCCAGCAGGCGCTCTTTATTGCCGAGCACGATTTCCGCATTGGTTCCGATGTCGACAATCAGTGTCATCTCATCTTCGAGATAAGGCTTTTCAGAAAGCACGACGCCGGCAGTATCGGCACCAACGTGTCCGGCAATCAGAGGAAGGGTATAGAGGCGCGCTTCAGGATTGAGTTCCAGTCCGATCTCAGATGCCTTCATCGTCTGGGCGGAACCACTGGCCAACGCAAACGGAGCACCGCCGAGCTCCGTCGGATCAATCCCAAGCAGGAAATGATGCATCACCGGATTGCCAACGATGACAATTTCCAGAATGTCAGAGATTTCGGCTTCAACTTCGCGCGCCGTCTTCTGCGCTAGAGTATTCAAGGCTTCGCGCACCGCAGCGGTGATGTCCTGGTCAGAACCCGGATTCATCATCACGTATGACACGCGGCTCATAAGGTCTTCACCAAACCTGATTTGCGGGTTCATAAGACCGGCGGAATTGAGAACGCGTCCACGATTGAGATCGACGAGATGACAGGCGATCGTTGTCGAGCCGAGATCAACGGCAAGTCCCAGACGCCGGTTATGCTTGCCCGGCCATACCGCCATGATCTCACCGGGCAACTGACCATTGTCGAATACAGCAGCTGAAATTTTCCAACTGCCCCAGCGCAGGGCCTTTTGCAGATCCCTGAGCGCCGACTGCGCAATGTATTGTGCATCGACACCGTGTTGCACTTGCAGCGCTTCAAAGACGCGCTCAAGGTCACCCGACGGCTCGTGCATGTCCGGCTCCGCCACCGAAATCTCGTAGATCCGCACGACAGGATCGAGCGGCAACCGTTTGCTCTCAGCCCGCTTGCGAACGATCTGACGGTGCATCTGCGAGTCGGTCGGAACATCGATGACGATGTCACCATGGATCTGGGTCTGGCATCCCAGCCGCCGGTCTTCCTTGAGGCCGAACTTTCGCTTGTAGCGCTCTTCGATCTCATTCGGTGGCGTCACGTTCTCAGCCACACTGGAGATCTGCAATTTCGCGAAAGCACCTTCCGCCAGCTCAACCTGGCAGCGTCCGCAAATCGCGCGACCGCCACAGGCAGACTCGACGTACACCCCCAGGGCCCGGGCGGCATCAAGAACAGTCGTTCCCTTGGCGAAACGACCGCGTCGGCCGCTTGGCATAAAAGCGACGTTGAACTCTTCAACTTCGACGGTATCGCTTTCAGCCATCAGTCTCTTCCGTTGGTACTCTCGATCAATCCGCTAGCCGGCGCGCCGCCGTCCACCACGACGACCCCGACGCTCACCACCAGCTTCGCCCTCTGCTGCTGGTTCACGATACGTCGTAATCCAGGTCATGCAATCGGGATCAGTAGACATCAGGACGTTAGCAGCGCGAACTGCTTCCATTTCCTGTGGACGCAACGGGTTCATGATGGCCGACGTCATGCCGGATGCGATTGCCATAGGCAGGAACGCAGCATTGATGCCATGCCGGTTGGGAATACCAAACGAGACGTTGGAGGCTCCGCAGGTCGTGTTGACCTTGAGCTCGTTCCGTAAGCGGCGCACCAGTTCGAATACTTGCAGCCCGGCCGTCGCCATCGCGCCAATTGGCATAACCAGTGGATCAACGACAATATCGTTCGGTTTGATCCCGTAGTCTGCGGCGCGCTCGACGATCTTCTTGGCAACTTCGAAGCGAACGTCTGGGTCTTCCGAGATGCCGGTCTCATCGTTGGAGATCGCAACAACCGGCACATCATACTTTTTGACCAAGGGTAGGACGACTTCGAGCCGATCCTCCTCACCCGTCACAGAGTTCAGCAGCGGACGCCCTTTACAAACTTCAAGGCCTGCCTCGAGTGCCGACGGTACAGAAGAGTCGATACACAGAGGCACATCCACAAGGCTCTGAACGAGCTCAATCGTCTTCTTCAGAAGCGGCGGCTCAGTTTCATTCGGATCGACCGCGGTGACGCCAGCGTTGACGTCGAGCATCGTTGCACCGGCCGCAACCTGCGCCAAGGCATCGGCCTCGACCGTCGAGAAGTTACCCTCGACCATCTCCGCGGCAAGCTTCTTACGCCCGGTTGGGTTGATACGCTCACCGATCACGCAGAACGGCTGGTCGAAGCCAATCACGGCTTCCTTTGTCGCTGAGGCAACGACGGTTCGTGTCATGATTTCTCACCCTGTCGGTTTGTTTGTTCCCCGGTCACGACGCCGTCTCGCGGCCATGACCCTCAACAAGTTTCTTCAAACGCGCATCATCATATTCTTCGATCAGCCGGTTGAGCGCACTCTCGGCGACGGCTTCCAAATCATCATCGCAGGGCTCAGCATCTCCCTGCCGCCAGTCTGCCAGATAGTCATCCGTGCCATGGGCACCGCTGCGCATGGCTGCATGGTCAATGGCCTCGGTAAAGCGCAGAGGTAGCTCGCGCTTGGCAGACTTCCGGCCTTGCTTGGCAGCCACCATTGCAGGGATGTCTCTCCAGTAGGTAACTTGCAACTTCGCCATCTCGGCCCTCACCACTAGCGTAAAGCCATCTAAGTGTCGTCACCGCAAATACGGTACTTCTAAGTTCTGATGTTTGACCGGTTGAGCCAGCCTTAACCACCGGCAGCGCGGTGGCAAAAGCAAATTAGATCTTTGTCCCGACGAGTGCCTCGGTCATAGCACCGTCGTCGATCAGAAAGTCATCTGCAACCAGACCCGCCGCGTCCTGCCGTTCCGGTACTTCATCAGTCTTCGCAAACTGGGCAACCTGGGAAATGAAACTTCCCATATCGCCATAGCCCGTGTAGCGGCGCTCAAACTTCAGGCCGAGGCGCTCTGCAGCCGCCCGCGCCTTCTCGTCCAGCGATAGGTCATCGGTCTGCGCAAGATAGACCAGCTTTTCGTAGTGAGCGAAGTAGGTATCGGCCAACTCCGGCCAGCGATCGAGCCCCATTGGCTTGATGACGAATGCCTCGAACTGCCGAACCAGGAAATCCGTCAGATAGAACGTCGTAATCTCGTCCTCGGCTTGCTCGGCGAACGTTTCATTGCCCGCGAAGAAGCTGTAGCAATGCGGACCGGCGATACGCTCAACGCCTTCCTCTTCGAGCATCACGTCGAGCAGGCCACCAGTACCACAGTCGGCATACAGCACGTACATCTTATCGTACTGGGGCCGATAGCGATGGATCGCATCACGCACAGCATCCGTGATTGCATCAGGCCGCATGTGTAGCTCAGCAGGAAGGCATCTCAAATCGACATGGCCAAGACCATTCGCCTTCGTTACGGCTAGAACTTCACGCGCCAGCGCACCACAGGCAATGAGAAGTATGCGCTCTTGGCTGTGTTCTGCGCTATGTCCAGCGACCGGCCCCACCAGCTCAGGCTCCCGCCCGCTGATTGTGCTTGCGCTTGAGGAACTCTTGCGCAGTTTCCACCGCAACCGCTGCGTCACGGCAGTAGGCGTCAGCGCCGATTGCCTTGCCAAATTCCTCATTCAAAGGCGCACCACCGACCAAGACGACATAGTCATCCCGGATGCCCTTCTCGACCATCGTGTCGATGACAACCTTCATGTAAGGCATCGTCGTGGTCAGAAGCGCTGACATCCCAAGGATGTCCGGCTTGTGTTCTTCGATCGCTTCGAGATAATTCTCAACCGGGTTGTTGATACCAATGTCGATAACCTCGAACCCGGCACCTTCCATCATCATCGTGACGAGGTTCTTACCGATGTCGTGAATGTCACCTTTGACCGTGCCGATGACCATCTTTCCGGTTTTCGGAGCACCGGTCTCAGCCAGCAACGGACGCAGGATGGCCATGCCGGCCTTCATCGCGTTAGCTGATCTCAACACTTCCGGCACGAACAGGATACCGTCGCGGAAATCAACACCGACTATTCGCATGCCTTCTACGAGAGCTTTGGTCAGCACCTCATAAGGAGCCCAGCCTCGGCTTAATAGGATATTGACGCCCTCCTCGATCTCCTCTTGGAGACCGTCGTAAAGGTCGTCAAACATCTGCTCGACAAGCTCGTCGTCGCTCAGCGCATTGAGATCAATATCTTCGTCGCTCATATCATCAACCCTGCAATCGGGCCACCGCCGAAGGCCCGCCCATAGTGCAACGCAATACCGGGCAAGCCCGAACAGCCATTAAGTGGAGTATCGTGGTTCGCAAGCTTCGCCAGCTAACGCCTTTGCGACAGCGAATTTCTCCACAACGACAATTGGAGTCGTGAGCAACAAATCGTGCCTGAAAAACAGCAGCAAAAATTCGCGTGTTAACCAGTCGTTTACTCAAGCCCTCGGCTGAGCATCCGACTAGTACCAGGCGTCCGGCAGCTGCTCTTTTCGCATTGCAACATAAGCCTGCAACGCTTCGTCAATCGCTGGATCGATCGCCGGCGCCTCATAGTCACGAAGCAGTCCGTTCCAACGCTCATAAGCACGGCGCAGCATGTCCTTGGATCCAGCCTCTTCCCAACTCTCGACATTCTCGCTGTCTGAGAGTGCTGCCTCATAGAAGGCGGTCTGATAGTTCGCCATCGTATGCGACGAGCCAAGAAAGTGCCCGGCAGGCTCGACTTCACTGTAGGCATCTCGTGCCTGAGCATTGGCATCCGTCGACAAGCCGCCCAGCATCACCTGATAGGCTCCGAGACGATCGGCATCCATCACCAGCTTCTCGTAGCCTGCGCACAGCCCACCTTCGAGCCAGCCAGCAGAGTGCAGCACGAAATTGGCACCGGCCATTGCCGTGGAATGCATCGAGTCGGCACTCTCATAGGCGGCCTGGGCGTCCGGGATCTTGGATGCGGTCAGCGAACCACCGCAGCGAAGCGGTAGACCAAGCCGACGTGCCAACTGACCGATCACATAGTTCGAGACCACCGGTTCAGGCATTCCAAAAGTCGGCGCACCGGACTTGAGGCTCATCGACGATAGGAAATTGCCCAGCACAAAAGGCGCCCCGGGGCGGATCAACTGCGCATAGGCACAGCACATCATCGCCTCTGCGAGTGCCTGCGCCACTGATGCGAACGTAGAGACCGGCCCCATCGCCCCTGACAAAATAAAGGGGACAACCACGATACCCTGGCCGGCACCGCAATAAGCCTGGATCGCTTCCGTCACGACCCTGTCCACCAACAACGGAGAGTTGGTGTTGACGTTGCCCATGATCACGCAGTTCGCATCGACCACCTCCGAGCCGTGGAGTATGCGGGCCATCGCGACAGAGTCCTCCGCCCGCTCCTTCGCGGTGATGGCACCAAGATGCGGCTTGTCCGAATACCGCATGTGAATATAGAGCATGTCCAAATGGCGCTTCGAGACCGGCACATCGCAGGGCTCGCACGTCACATGGCCGCTGTGATGAAGACCAGGCAACGCATAAGTCAACTTCACCAGTTTTTCGAGATCTTCCAGGGTGCCGTAGCGGCGGCCACCTTCAAGGTCTCGCACAAATGGCGCGCCATAAACCGGGGCAAAGACCTGATTGCTCCCACCAATAACCACGTTGCGGTCGGGGTTACGCGCCAGCTGGGTAAATTCACTGGGTGCCAGCTTACAAAGCTCACGGACTTGCTTCGGGTCTGCGCGAACACGCGTTTCGATGACGTCGGCGCCTGCGTCTTGCCAGGTCTGCAAGGCGGACGGGTCATCACGGAACTCCAGACCGATCTCCTTGATCAGCCAGTCAGCCTGATCCTCCAGCTTGACCAAGCCTTCCTCGTCGAGAAACTCAACAATAGGCACAGCCCGTTTGATATAGGCAGCAGCCTTTATTCTTGGTCTGGCAGCGCCACCTTCCCGCCTGCGGCCTGATCGGCCTCGCTTTGACACTGTCATCTTGGCAGCCCCTTGCTCGTTCCCGGTGACGCAGACTGATGCCACCCGCGATATAGGCTAGACCCAATCGATCTTGAATCTTTCTCACATTTCGACCAACCTTGGCCGATGGCCGACCGCAAGCTCAATCTGCCGCCGTTTTCCGCCTTGCGCGCGTTTCACGCTGCGGCAACTCACGATCGCTTCCGCGACGCCGCAGAAACACTGGGTGTGACGGAATCCGCCATCAGTCATCAGGTCAAGCGCCTCGAGGAATACCTGCACGTCTCGTTGATCGATCGCTCAGGCTCTCAGGCAAGATTAACTGAGACCGGCCAACGCTATTTGCAGCAAATCGAGCCGGCGCTGCTTCAGATCCAGGCCGCAACCGAGTCTCTGTTACCAACCTCAGGGCGCAACGCGGTTCGCCTCACGCTACCACCATCGCTGGCCGCGAACTGGCTAATCCCCAAGATTGGTGGCTTTGAGCAGGCCCACACAAACATTGATCTTCAGCTGGTCACATCGACCAGGGTTGCCGACCTGCGACGGGATCAAATTGATCTCGCAATCAGGCATGGTCGCGGGAAATGGCGGGGCCTCGAAGCCACGTTCCTGCTCGAGGAAACGGCATCGCCCGTTTGCGCACCGGGTTACTTCAGCCAATCCGAGAACATCGCGACGCCCCAGAACCTCGACGGCGTCCGATTGATTGTGAATGCAAACTTCCCGGACGAGTGGGAGGAATGGGCGCGAGCACACGGCCTCGAACCGCCGTCTTTGAGCGACTCAATTATTCTTGATGTCCAGGAACAAGCCTTGCAACTGGCCGAAAACGGCTATGGGCTCGCCATGGGTCGTCGCCCGGTTGTTGACGACTGGCTCGCCAAGCAACGCGTCATCGCTCCATTCGGCGGCGCCAACCCCACCGGAGCCGCTTATTACCTTTGCAAACCTTCCAATCAGTCCCTGACAGTTGCGGCCAGACGGGTCGAGCGATGGTTGATTGAAATGGCCGAGGACTGGGACAGGACATCCGCTGTCTCTCGCAGCCCGTTACTTGAATAAAATTCAAGTCAACATGAAGCAAAGTCGTTCGTCTTTTGCCATCACCTCCACCATCTTGGCATCAACAACGAAACACTCTCGCATCCTTGAGGAGTTTGATCATGCAAGACGTAGCGATGCCGACCGAAGTCACCGCCTCCGTGGAATTCATTATCCCACAGGAAGAAAAGCCCCAGTTTCTAAGCTCAGCCATGACCGGCGACGTACCAAAGGTGATGTTTGAGACGGTCGAGCTGCCGGTGAAGATCGCCAACCTGCGCCTCAGGCAGGAGGCCGCGAACATCGATCGCGAAGGCTTCGAATTGATGACGATCAAGACGTCAGTTGAGGATCTTCACGACGACAAGGCGGTGAAAGAGCAGTACTACCCGGAAATAGTGGAGTTGCTGAAGGAGCGCTTCGGCGCCAGCCGTGTCGAGATATTTGACGCGACGCGCCGGTCTGATTCCAGCCAGGGTGCAGCAAACCCGGATGGGTTGCGCGGCCCGGCGCGCCGTGTCCACGTTGACTATACGGAAGCTAGCGGTCCGCAACGCCTGCGGGACGTACTGGGCGACGAAGAAGCTGAACGCCTCCTCAAGTCCGATGCACGCGTGCTCCAAGTCAACGTATGGCGCCCAATCAAAGGGCCGGTTCAGCGCGCTCCACTCGCCCTGGCAGACGCCTCATCAGTCCCAGCTGCTGATTTGATTGCAACTGACCAGGTATTCCCAGACCGTGTCGGTGAAATCTACCACCTCGCCCATTCCGAGGACCACAAGTGGTACTTTGCGCCCGAAATGACCACCGACGAAGTCTTCCTGATCAAGGGCTGGGATACGGACGACAGTCAGGCGAAGTACACGCCGCATGGCGCATTCGATGATCCCAACACTGCGCCGGATGCTCCGCCTCGCGAAAGTATCGAAATCCGCACGATGGTCATCGTCGAATAGCAACGACCGAACGGCCACCCTTCATCAGCACTTCCTTCACTGACCTGCCCGGGATTTTCCCGGGCTTTTTCTTTGTCCGAACGCGAGCGCGCGCGGTTAAGCCAACCCGCGAGCAACAAGACGGTTCACACGCTTTGCGAACGCCGCTGGGTCTGTTGGTACCTCGCCATCCAGGATCTGCGCCTGCTCGAAAAGCAGATGCGCGAGATCCTTGACATCCTCGTCGGCAGCATTGGCCTTGGAGTTAGCTATCGCGCGAACGAGGGGATGCTTGAGGTTAAGCTCCAGGATTGGCTTTGCGCCCGCATTGTTCCCTGTCTGGGCTAGGATCCTCTCCAGCTTGCGATCGGGCCCCGCCGCCTCTGCCACGAGACATGACGGGCTATCAGTCAAGCGCTGCGAAGCCTGGACATCTGAGACAATGTCTTCCAGTTCGCTGCGAACCGCCGCGATCACGACAGCATCATCAATCGATGTCTCTTCACTCGGGCTGTCCGCCTCGTCAGCGTCGTCGAGTTTGGGCACCAAATCGAAATTGATGTCACCCTGACTAAGCGACTTCAGCGGTTTGCCCTCAAACTCAAGCGGCATGGACGTCCAGAACGCATCGACATGATCCGTCAGCAGGAGCACCTCTATGCCTCGAGCCTGCATCGCTTCGAGCTTCGGACTGGCCTTGAGCTGACTGACACTGTCGCCGACCAGATAGTAGATCTCAGTTTGATTGGGTCTCAGATCCTCGACGTATTGCTTGAGTGAACGCAGATCCTCACCTGCCGTGGATTGGAAGCGCGAAACCTGTAGGAGCCGCTCACGACGCTCCATGTCCTCGTAGATGCCTTCTTTGATAACGGCACCAAAGGAGTTCCATACTTTCTCAAAGCTCTCCTTGTCATTTTCAGCGAGCTTTTCGATTTCGCTTAAGACGCGTCCGGTCACGGCATTTCGGATCAGGCCGACATGGGGATTGTTCTGCAGCATCTCCCGCGAGATGTTCAACGGCAGATCTTCACTGTCGATGACGCCACGTACAAAGCGCAAATAAGGCGGCAGGAGATCAGCCTCATCGCTGATATAGACACGCCTGACATAAAGTTTTACGCGGCCCTTCCTCGCTTGATCAAACAGATCAAAAGGCGGTTGCGAGGGCACGAAAAGCATGACCGCGTAGGATTGGCGACCTTCAGCCTTGTAGTGGAGAGTAACAGCCGGCTCATCGAATGCGTTGGCAAGCGTCATATAAGCTTGTTTGTAGTCATCTTCGCTGACTTCGCTTTTTGACCGCTGCCACAATGCACTCGCCGAATTGATCTGCTTGAACTCTCCACTATCGTCCGCCAGCTCAATCGGAAACAGTATGTGGTCAGAGTATATTCTGACTATTCGCTCGATGACGTGCGATTGTAGATACTCCTTGGCATCATCTTTCAGTCGAAGCCGAATCTCGGTGCCACGCCGAACGCGTTCCTTTTGTTCAGCGTTTGCCTCATTGATCTCATAACCTGTGGTGCCGCTAGATTTCCAAACCCAGGTCTCGTCAGTGCCCGCTCTTCGACTGATGACCTCGATCTCTTCAGCCACCATAAACGCCGAATAAAAGCCGACGCCAAATTGTCCGATCAGAGCCGAGCCTTCCTGAGCACTCTTGATTTGGCTAAAGAACTGCTTTGTACCGGACCGCGCTATCGTCCCTAGGTTTTCCGACAGCTCTTCCTTACTCATTCCGACCCCAGAATCGGAAATCGTCAGAGTATCACTGTCGCTGTCAGCAGAAATACGGATCAGAAGAGATCCTTCGGAATCCAGCAATTCAGGGGTTTCAATCGCGCTATAACGCAATTTATCGCAAGCATCAGAGGCGTTCGAAATGAGTTCCCTTAGAAAGATCTCCCTTTCGGAGTACACCGAGTGCACCATAAGCTGGAGTAGCTCGGCAACTTCCGCCTGAAACGGTTGGCTTGCCCCATCTGGCTGGGTTTCCTGATTCATTTTCCGCCCTTCAACGACACACAATCCAGGTAGGATATTTGCGGCTTCGCGCCCAACGTCAAGTCTGCGCAGATTTTGATCCGGACGGAACGTGACGAAAAATGCGCCTCCAGACCCTCAGCCCAACTGCTCATGATTATCTGAACGATAGGAGCCGCCGACATGCATCAGAACCAATTTTGCGGGCTGCGGTGATCGAGAAACTCACAAATTGGGAATCATTTGTCGCAGCATCTAACGCACTTAACAACGCCAATTCAAAAATAGTAATTGGCTGATTGCGCAATGACTGTCTGGTATCGATTTGAAAATTCACCCTGGAATATTGCCAGTTCCATTTTTCAATTATGCGTTTAGCGCAAGTTTTCTCCAAAATCACTTTAGCAAGTCGCTGCTTCCTACTGGTAGTTTGGAACGTCACTGATTTATCTACAATCACAGACGATCATCATTGCCTGCATCGCATCTATTCCATCATCCCATAACCAGTCGACCAGCGGGTTATCGAAACCTACATTTCAGGCTAGTTTGCCCTGACCCATCGAGAATCCGGTTCATCTTTGTCGTTTCGGGAAAATTAGAATCCACGACTTGCAGCACAATTAACTAGTGCGCATTTTTATTCAAAATGGCATTGTCATTTGGGGTCTCAGTTGTGCATAAAGTAAATTCATCTGGAAGGCACAAGTTTCGTAAAGGAGTGGAATAAAATGGCAGCACCTAACATCGATAAGCTTTCGTACCGCGAGTTGCTTGACTTGGAGAGCAAGATTGCAATTGCAATCGAAACCAAGCGACAAGCGGAAAAAGCAAACCTCAAGCTGAAGATGGCAGAGATGGCCGCTGACTCTGGTTTCAACCTTGATGAGCTCATGGGCGCGAGCAAAGGCGGACGCAAAGGCGGCAAGGTCGCGCCGAAGTACCGGCATCCACAAAACCCAGCGATGACTTGGACCGGCCGCGGACGTCAGCCATTGTGGCTCGTCGCAGAGTTGAAGAAGGGCAAAAAACTCGACAGCTTTGCCATCTAGACCATCCGCATGTGTTAAGTGCCCTGCCTTGCAGGGCCTTTACACAGGCTGGTCAGATTCTCATTTCCTCATATAGTAGATTGCTATTTTTTTTAAATCACGAGTTGAACTCTTCAGAAGCATGCGACGTTATTGAATCCCGCCGCTCCTATCCGCTTCCTACAAATGCGATTGTCTGTTGTCACAAGAGCTTTCGTGACTAGCGACGTTGCCGCTTCTGATGTTCCTGAATTTGCCCAGGCTGATTGTCTCTAAATGTGCATAATTAATCTGCTGGGGGCTCAAAACGTTGCCCAGGCGCATTGTCTTCAAGAAATACAGCGAGATCAGATGTCATATGATGAACGTGCTCTGGCGGTGCAGACCACGATCTGACCTTCTCAGCAACTGGGTGCTTGACCGTTTCGGAGTAAACCAGAACCGTCTTCATCCCCAAGGCATGCGGAACCAAAAGGTTGTGCGGCATGTCTTCAAACATAGCTGCCTCAGTCGCTTTCACGCCGTGCTTATTGAGAAACAGATCATAGGCGTCGTCTTTTTCTTTGGGATGAAAGTTTGCATCGACGATATCCATAATATCTTCGAATAAATGCAGAATACCCAATTTCCCAGCGACATTTTCCGCATGTTTGCGTGATCCTGCCGTAAAGATCAGCTTTCGGCCTGGCAGTGCATTTATGGCTTCACCGAGCCGCGGGTTCTCCGGGACGTTGGCAAGATCCAAATCATGCACGTAATCGAGAAACGCAGATGGCTCCATCTTATGGACCTGCATCATGCCCGCCAGCGTGGTGCCAAACTGACGGTAGTAATTCTTCTGCAGATGGCGCGCATAAGCGTGCGGCACACCAAGATACTTCGCAATAAACTCCTGCATCTTGACGTCCATCTGAGCGAACAAGTTCGACTCAGCGGGATACAGCGTATTGTCTAAGTCGAATATCCAGGTCTTGGTATCTTCGAATTTGCTTGTTCTATTGTTTGTCGAGTTTTCCAAGCCAATCAGAATCGGATCATCCACGTGAAGCGCCTCTAAGCAATGTTCCAGCACCATGTTCCGTTAGCAATTCCAATAGCACACAATGCGGCACGGTTCCGTTGATTATGACGACCGCTTCCACTCCTCCGTTGACGACATCAATACAGCTTTCAATTTTCGGGATCATTCCGCCGGTAATCGTACCATCCCGCATCAGGCTTTGAGCCTGCTCGAGCGTCAATTCTTGGATCAGCTTTCCCTGCTTATCCAGAACGCCCTCAACATCCGTGAGAAGGAGTAAGCGCTTGGCTTTGGTTGCAGTCGCAATCGCCGATGCGAAGGTATCCGCGTTGATGTTGAGCGTTTCCCCTGCCTCCGTCACACCCACTGGTGCAATAACAGGTATAAGCTCAGAGTTTGAGATAACATCCAGAATTTGCGTGTTGACCTTATCAGGTTCACCGACATAACCGATGTCGACCTGCTTCATGATGTTCGATTCAGGATCCGGGATCTCGGTTATCTTCTTTGCAAAAACTAAGTTCGCATCCTTGCCACAAATTCCGATCGCCTTGCCGCCTTGGCCGTTGATCGCCGATACAATCTCTTTGTTGATCGCCCCCGCAAGCACCATCTCGACAACTTCGACAGTGGGCTTGTCCGTTACCCTCAAGCCCTGCACAAAGTCGGATTCAATCTGAAGCTTCTTGAGCATCGAAGCGATTTGCGGACCACCGCCGTGAACAACGATCGGATTAACGCCGGATTGTTTCAGATAGACGATATCCTGGGCAAATGCCTGCGCCAGCTTTTGATCCCCCATCGCATGACCGCCAAACTTCACGACGACCGTTTGTTCGTCGTGCTGCAGCATGTTTGGGAGAGCTTCCGCCAAAATGCGGGCTTTCAAATGCGCGGTGACGTCTCGTTCACCCTCCGATGGCATGGTGTTTGAGTCGTTTTTTGCCATGATTGCCAGACCTTCTGCGATAGCAATTCGAGGCTTGTGGCCAGTTTGGCCAAGTATTGCCTCAATGCGAACTGCTAAAGGGTGTTTCAGAAATGGTTCCATGTCACCAGAGCTGGCGCTTCAAAAGTGTTTTGGCTCTGATCACGGTAACCGCGAGGCGACTAGGGGAGTTATGCCAGGAACGAAGAAAGGGCAACGGATTTCGCTCACATTTGGCTGTTAGGCCGCCATGCAAGGCGAACTGCAGTGTGCTAATTCTAAAGGTTTGAGACCAAATCGCTAGCAGCACGGACGTGCAGTCGCAGAGTTGCGGGTTAGCAGATGCTATTTGCCTTGAACCCAGGTAGAGTGGTGCTGTTTAGAGGGATCGTGAATGTCGCAAGCTGCTCAGGGATCGGACAATCGTGTGGAGATGTCGCAGAATCTGCGTGTGACGCTTCAGCGAGCCGGCACCTATGCGACTGAGCAATCGCATCGTTTCGTGACAATCGAGCATGTCTTGCTCGCTCTGAACGAAGATCCGGAAGCTGAGCTTATGCTGCAGGCTTGCGAAATCGATCAGGGCAGGCTGCATTCCGATGTCTCCAATTATCTAGGCCGGCTCGAAGACCGCCTGTCACCCGGTGAAGCCGCCCAGCCTGTTCTCGACACAGAAGCTGCACGAATTGTGAACTCGGCCGTGATTGCCGCTCAAAAGAGCCGTAGGTCTGAAGTCAATGGCGCGATTGTTTTGGCAGCCATTATTGGCGATGGCCAAACTCCTGCCGCTCAGATGCTGCTCGCACAAGGCCTCAACTTCAAGGCAGCGATCGAGGCACTCCAAACCGCGAAGTCCACGCCACCTGCATCGCCACCACTACCGCACACACAGACCGATGTCGCTGCCCAGGAAGACAGCCCTGCCCGCGCACCCATTACGGCTGCCAATGATGACACAAGGCATCCTCCCGCCTCAACGGCAGAAGACGCTCTTGCCCAAGCCAGAGAGCGGATTAGGGCGACACAGGAAGCGGTTCGAAGCAACCTGCCGCTGAAGCCAAGCAAAATGCGCCCGATCGCCAACGGTAGTGATGCAACTGGAGGCACCGCGCCGGAGCCCGCACCGGCCCCTCAACCCGAACCGAATTCACCTCAGCCTTTGCAAACCGAGGATTCTCTTGCCCGCTTCGAGCGTAGGGCTCCTCCGCAAAGCCAGACTGCAGGTGACGAGACATCACCACCAAGACCTCCTGCCAGCCAATCAGAGGCTGCGGACCGCACGGGTAGCAGCCCAGCTTTGCCGCCGCAGGTGCCGGAAACCAATCGGCCACCGCCAGAACCTGTTTTAGACGCCCTGGAGGAGATTACCGAGCCGCCTGCTCCGGCTCCACCGCCGGTACCAGCATCCGCACCGCCGGCAGCCCGCCCTGGCAATCCTGAGAACCCACTTCCTAGTCGGCTACGGCGTCCCGACCCGCAGCAGTTCGAGCAGCAGCGTCCGCCACATGCGCAGCCGCCTCAACACCAGCCAGTGCCCGGTGCTCCTCCTCAGCCTGGTCCGACAAGCGCAGAAGGCATTCGAAGACCGCCGCCGCCTTCCGAACAACCACCCGCATATCGCCCGCCGCCGCAGTACAATCCGCAAGTGCCGCCACGGCCGTACCCCACTACGCCGCCTGGTGGGCCACCACCACCTGCCGACAGACGCGCCTCCGAAAGAGCAACACAACCACCACCTAGCAATTTGCCGGTCCCGGTCGAACCGCCAGCGACGCAACAGTCAGGCGCGCCGATCCATCCCGGTCAACTGGTCGAGAATATTCCGCGACGCATGACAAAGGGCGTCGCCCAAATTGTCGAAGTGCGTGTTGCACGTGCAGAACTATCCAATCTTGCTGACGGCATGCAGGGTCAGGGCCTCGCACAGCGCCATGAGCTGGTCATTACGCAGGCGATGTCACTGCGATTGCGGGCGCCCAACGGAGGTTTCTTTATTGAAACGTCCTCACCTGAAACCCAATGGATTGAGAACAAGCTAGGACTGCTCAGCGACGACTTCGCCAGTTGGCGTTGGACTGTCACGCCGCAACGTACAGGCCGTGAAAGCCTCCAGCTGATTGTTGCTGCAAGAACAGTTGGTGGCGACGGTCTCATGGCCGAGACGGCTTTGCCGGACCAGGTGTTCGAGGTGCGTATTTCGACCAACTACAAGAGTTTGGCTCTGAGGTGGACCGGCTGGGCTGCTGCAGCAGTGATTGGCGGCCTGTTCGCAAAGTTCGGCGAACAAATCCTGACTCTTGGACGAGCTTTCCTGAATACCTAGGACCTAGGTCACTCGGCCCTGCAGCTCCTCACGAGCGGCCTTTTACTGCGAGACGACTTCGAGGATGCTGGCGCGCAACTCCGAAAGCCCAACACGCTTTTCGGAGGAGGTCGCAAGCACCAATGGAAACGCAGCAGCGTGGGCGGAAATCGTATCCGTCGTCTCCCGCGTGACCTTTTCAGCCTGCCCAAGCTTGAGCTTATCGATCTTGGTCAAGACGATCTGATATGTAACGGCAGCCTCATCGAGAAGCGTAAAGATCTCTCGGTCTATGGGCTTCAGTCCATGCCTTGCATCAACCAGAACAAAGACACGCCGCAGCGTTGTACGCCCACGCAGATAATCCTTGATGAGGCTTGTCCAGGCGTCGACTTTGGATTTCGGCGCCTTTGCAAAGCCGTACCCGGGCATGTCGACAAAATAGAAATCACCGGAACCGACCGTAAAGAAATTCAATTCCTGGGTGCGGCCCGGGGTGTTTGATGTGCGAGCCAAGCTCCGGCGATTGGCAATCGCGTTGATGAGACTTGATTTGCCGACATTGGAGCGCCCTGCGAATGCAATTTCGGGGCGATCCGCGGCGGTTAGAAAGTCGAGACTTGGAATCCCACGAATGAACTCCCACGGCTGCGCGAAGTATCGGTCAGCTTCGGCAAGCTCCTGCGCGGAAAATCTGTCTTCAACTGTCCCCATAAGACTCAGGCGGCGCGGCGCACCGCGTCACTCAGCTCTTCGATTTTGTCTTGTTCGTAAGATCGGTCACCATTTTCCCGAGCGCACCGAAGTTACGTTTCAGGTTATCAAACAGCACGATCTCCACACCTTGGCGCTTCATAATTAAGTACTGCTGCGCCAAAGAAAGAATGTTGTTCCACGCCCAGTAGATCACCAAGCCCGCAGGGAATGCTGCCAGCAGGAACGTGAACATGATCGGCATCCAGTTGAAGATCTGCTGCTGAATCGGATCCGGTTGCTGCGGGTTCAACTGCATTTGCAGCCACATGGTCACGCCCATGATAAGCGGCCAGATTCCGACGATGAGAAAATCGGGCGGCGTATAGGGCAGCAGGCCAAACAAATTGAACAGCGACGTTGGATCTTTTGCCGAAAGATCCTGGATCCAGCCGTAGAACGGCGCATGCCGCATTTCGATGGCGACGAACAGAACTTTGTAAAGCGCAAAGAAGACAGGTATCTGCACAAGCATCGGCAGACAGCCGACAAGCGGATTGATCTTCTCCTTCTTGTAAAGCTCCATCATCTCCTTCTGCTGGGCCATCTTGTCGTCTTTGTAACGATCACGAATGCGCTCCAGGTCAGGCTGCAGCTTCTTCATCTTCGCCATCGACTCGTAGGACTTGTTGGCAAACCAGAAGAACGCAGCCTTGACGACAACGGTCACAGCTAGGATCGCAAGACCAAAGTTGCCGAGAATGCCGTTGAACCAGATGATCAACTGATAGAGCGGCTTGGTAATGAAATAGAACCAGCCCCAGTCGATCAGATAGTTGAACTCGAGGATCTTTTGCTCAGCCTCGTATTTGTTAATCAGGTCGACCTTTTTCGCACCGACAAAGAGATGCGATTTGACCGACTGGCTCGCCGAGGTCGCAACAGTGACTTCGGGCATAAGATAGTCGGTTTGGAAGGCTTCGCGCTGCTTTTCAGTTTTCTTCTGTGTAGCCCGCATACTGCCGAGAAACGGCTTGGTTTGATCCGGCACTAGCGCAGCGGCCCAGTACTTATCCGTGAACCCGAGCCAACCGCCAGTCTCCTCGTAGTTCTTACCACCACCGTCTTCGACGGCCTCCGAGTAGTCGATCTCTTGCAGCTTCTTTTCGCCGATGAAGCCAATCATGCCTTCGTGCTGAATAAAGAAGCCTTCAATCTGCGGCGTTCCGAGGCGATAAATGCGGCCATAGGGACGTAACGTGATTGGTTTGCCACTGTTGTTCTCCACGGTCTGACTAATCGAGAACAAGTAGTTTTCATCGACAGTTATCGTCCGCTTAAAAACAACGCCTTCGCCGTTGTCCCAGACCAATGTGACAGGCTCCTTGTCACCGAGCTTGGTCTCACCATTGGCCACTTTCCAGACCGTATTACGCGTTGGCACCTTGGTCGAAGTACCTGGTCCGACCACCCAGCCGTGTTCGGCGAAGTACGGCTGTGGCGCAAAGGCAGGAGAAAACAAAATGACGTTCGGGCTCGTCTCGGCCAACTCCTCGCGGTAACGATTGAGCTTGATGTCATCGATACGGCCGCCAGTAAGGTTGATCGATCCAGTTATGGATGAGGTCGAAATCGGCAGTCGGGACGTCCGCTTCAGCGCCGCATCCCTTGAGACGTTGGCGAGCACAGGAGCACTTCCACCGGCCGATCCTACAGTTGGTGCTGCACCGCCCGGTGTCGTTGAAGGAGCGACAGGTGCCGAACCGCCAACCGGGTTCGCAATACTTCCGCCAGCTTGCTTCTGTTTTTCCTGTTCGGCAGCAACTGCGCGGCGGCGTTCCAGCTCCTCCTTGATCTTCGGTGAGGCGTAAAAATACTGCCAAGCCAGCATAACAGCAACTGACAGCAAAATGGCCATAAGGAGATTTTTCTGATCACCGGGATCTTGCGAGAACATCGTTTGTTCCTAGGAAGCCGCAGGGTTAACGCGTGGTTGTCTCTGTTTGCCTAATTTATTTCGGTAAGGAAAGTGTCACCGGGTCACGGCCATTTACCGATTTGATTGGCGCTGTGAGCCTCGATCAGCAGTTTTACGACTACTTTTCTGATTACTTTTCAGTTTCTTAAACGCAGCTCTCATGTCGTTACAGATATCTTGAAAGGCGTAATCGAGCGCTGCCCCGCGAGCCAGTACGACATAGTCACATGTGGGATCGGCAAATTCTGGCGCAAGCGCCGCGGCCGCAGATTTCAAACGCCGGCGGATGCGGTTTCGGGTAACGGCGTTGCCAAGCTTCTTGGTAACGGTAAAACCGATGCGCGCAACGCCGACGCCATCAGGATTCGTCGAGCGGGGTTTACATTCGATCAGAAACGGCCGCCCAGACCAGCGGCGACCGCCGCGGATACGAAGGAACTCCGGTCGCTTTTTAAGGGTGACAAGTGCCATATCCCGCCGTCAGCCCCTGCTCTAGACGCAAAAAAGCGTTTCCTGACAACGGCTTGTCAGAACTCTGATTGATTAAACGTATAAAAACTCAAGCGCTTAGGCAGACAGCTTTTTGCGGCCTTTGGCACGTCGGCGCGCCAGAATACGCAGTCCCCCGACTGAGGACATTCGCTTTCTAAAGCCGTGGCGGCGCTTTCTGACGAGCTTACTTGGTTGATAGGTTCTCTTCACGGGTCAGCTCCAACGTCGGGTGTTCCTGACTTTGTGAGGGTTCCGGGCGCTCTGCGCCGGTTCCTGGAGCCTGGAACTAAAGGTAAAATCTCGGAAAGCGGGTTTATACTGACAGCTCACAACCAAGTCAAACACTGCTTTCAGATAACAGGCCTTCAACTCTCCCGACATCGTATCACGAACGGTTGAGAGGCGCTTTCCTTTTCGCCGCAGCTCGCGCACCTAGTCGGTTAACGCGGCAATCCGAGCGTGCCTGGAGGGCTCAAAAGGGTGTTTGCCGCCACATTTGGCAAAAGAGGAAAATCGATGCTTCAGATGATCGGCCGAACGATTGGCCAGAATTTTGGATTTGCGGCAGCCTTCGTGGCGCTAGCAGCTTTCACGGGTGTACATACCGCGTCAGCAAACCTGGCGCAGAAGTTCTCAAAGTTTTCCGCCGAGTCAAAGTCCACAGTCGACCACTCGGCATGGGACAGAATGCTGAAGGCTTATGTTAAGCCGGACGGCACGGGCCTTAATCGACTTGACTATGCGGCCTTCAAGAAGAATGACCACAAGGCGCTCAAAGCTTACGTCAAGTCGCTCGAGGCAACAGATGTCTCGAAGCTCGGTAAGAATGAGCAGTTTGCATTCTGGGCCAACCTCTATAATGCCAAAACCATTGATGTTGTGCTGGACCACTATCCAATTGCATCCATCCGCAAGATTACGATCAAGTCCAGCCTACTCGGCTTCTTGAAGAAGAGCGTCGGAGCCGGCGGTCCCTGGAAGGCCAAGATCATGAGTGTCGGTGGCGAAAAACTAAGCCTCGATGACGTCGAACACGGTATCATGCGGCCGATCTTCCGTGATCCGCGCGTCCACTACGCCGTCAATTGCGCTTCGATTGGTTGCCCCAACCTGCGGACCTCGGCATTTACCGGGGAAAACCTGGAAGCCGAACTCGACGCCGGCGCTCGCGATTACATCAACAACCCACGCGGTGTATCTGTAAGCGGCGGAGAGATCACCGCGTCATCGATCTATCGTTGGTTCCAATCAGATTTCGGTGGCAGCGAGGCAGGCGTGCTAAAGCATGTCGCACAGTTTGCAGAACCGGGTTTGAAGGCAAAGCTCAAGAAGGCCCGATCAATTAGTGGGTTCGAGTATGACTGGGCCCTTAACGACGTCCAGAAGTAGCCGGCGTTTCAACTGCAGGAATAGGACAGAGCAATGTCTGACACATCGCAATCCAAAGGTGGAATTGGCCGCTGGCTGCCGCTGATCGCAATTGCAGGTCTTATGGTACTGGTTTTTGCCATGGGCTGGCACAAGTACCTGTCGTTCAAAACGATTGGTCTCAACTATGAGGCTCTGCAAGGCTTCATCGGCGAAAATCTGCTCGTTGCGCTCCTCATATACATGGGGATCTACATTGCGGTGGTGGCATTGTCTCTGCCCGGCGGACTGATCATGACACTATCCGGCGGTCTGTTGTTCGGCTGGCAGATTGGCGCTCCGGCTACAATCATCGCCGCCACAATCGGTGCCACGCTGATCTTCCTCATCGCGAAATCATCGATTGGCGAAACATTGGCAGCACAAGCCGGCCCGTGGATTGGCAAACTGCGGGAAGGATTTCAGGAGAATGCTCTGAGCTACCTTCTGTTCCTTCGCCTCGTGCCAGCATTCCCATTCGCAGTGGTAAACTTGGCACCAGCCCTGCTTGGCGTACCATTGCGAACCTACATCGTCGGCACCTTCCTCGGCATCATCCCTGGAACCGCGGCCTATTCGTTCGCTGGCGCAGGGCTTGGAAGTGTCGTTGAGGCGCAAAACAAAATTTACAACGCCTGCGTTGCGCAAAAGGGTGAAAATGCCTGCGAATACACTATAGATGTTTCCGCACTGGTGACTAAGGAACTCATCATTGCATTTGCGGCATTGGGCTTTGTGGCCCTGATACCGGTTGCCTACAACTGGTACAAGAAAAGGAATAATGGCCATGCAGCTGCGTAACGACAGCGCGGCAGTTGACCCGGCGGATGGATTGACCGCCGGCTCGGAAAAGATCGACACCGACATCTGTGTGATCGGAGCGGGTTCAGGCGGGCTTTCGGTAGCGGCAGCAGCCGCTGCCTTCGGCCGAAAAGTTGTTCTGCTTGAGAAACACAAAATGGGTGGCGACTGCTTGAACTACGGTTGCGTCCCGTCCAAAGCGCTACTGGCAGCCGGCAAGCGCGCTCACATCATGCGATCAAGCAGCGACTTTGGCATTGCTCCAACCGAACCGTCGGTCGATTTCGCAGCAGTGAACAAGCACGTCAAAGACGTTATCGCAGCTATCGAGCCAAATGACTCGGTTGAGCGCTTCACCGGACTGGGTGTCAGGGTCATTCAGGCTGCAGGCAAGTTCATCGACAAGTCCACTGTCCAAGCTGGCGAATATCTGATCAAGGCCCGCCGCTTTGTAATCGCGACAGGTTCATCACCATTTGTACCACCGATCCCTGGTCTCGACTCCGTCCCCTATTTCACCAACGAGACACTCTTCGACAACACGACACGCCCCGATCATCTGATCATTGTCGGAGCAGGCCCGATTGGCCTTGAAATGGCTCAGGCCCATCGTCGCCTCGGCAGCAAAGTGACAGTCGTTGAGGGCGCCAAGGCGCTTGCCAAAGATGACCCTGAATTGACGAAAGTCGTGTTGCAGCAACTGCGAGACGAGGGGATCGAGATTCTCGAGGGCTCACTGGTCCAGGAAGTGCTGCCGGGGCGTGCTGCAACGGTTCAGGTCAAGTACAAGTCAGACGCGGGCGAAGCAACCGTCGAAGGTAGCCATCTCTTGATGGCTGTCGGCCGCAAACCAAACATCGACGACCTCGGACTAGAGGCCGCTGGCATCAAATACGAGCGCAGAGGCATCAATGTCGATGCCGGCATGATTACATCCAATCGCAAAGTGTTTGCGATTGGCGACTGCGCCGGCGGTCTACAGTTCACCCACGTCGCAAACTATCATGCCGGAATTGTCATTCGCAGGGCTCTTTTCCAAATGCCAGCCAAGGCCAATGACAACGTCATTCCCTGGGTCACCTATACTGAACCCGAACTGGCCCATTGTGGTATGAGCGAAGAACAGGCGCGTGAAGAACATCCCGTTGTGAATGTCTTGCGATGGCCTTACCACGAGAACGATCGCGCACAGGCGACGCGCGCTACCGAGGGCTTGGTAAAGGTCCTAACCGATAAGCGCGGCCGCATCCTGGGCGCGTCGATCGTCGGCGATAACGCTGGTGAACTTATTCAGATGTGGTCGTTGGCGATTTCACAGAAAATGAAAATCAAAGCCATGACCGAATGGGTCTCGCCATACCCAACTCTGTCAGAGATAAACAAGCGTGCTGCCTATAGGTATTTCGGTGCGGCAGCTGGCAGTGCGATGGTGCGAACAGCAATTAACTGGTTGACCAAGCTCGGTTAGGTACCGAGATAAACACTAGGTTAATGTACGATCAGGATCTGATAACAGCATCGGTATGAATGACACTGGCAACCTACCGTCGAAACCGCGCGACTACAAAAGTAAGTCGGCGAAGCCTTTGCTTGCGAGATTGCAGTCTGCACCCGGCAAGCTCCGACGGTGGTTTGGCATGGCATCCGGCGGCGCAAATCAAGGGTGGTCAGGTCTCGGGCTGCCCTCAAAGCTACTGGTTCTGACACTCGTATTCGTGATGTTGGCGGAAGTCCTTATCTTTCTGCCGTCGATCGCGAACTTCCGAGTAAACTGGCTAACCGAGCGATTGACATCGGCTCGTTTGGCAGCTCTGGCAGCAGAGGCCGCGAAGCCGAACATCGTCCCCGAGATGGTCAAGCAAGAACTCTTGGATACCGCCCAGGTTCGCGCTGTCGCCATCAAGAAGAACCGAATTCGGAAGCTTGTCCTGCCGCCCAACAGCCCCGTCGTTGTGGATGCCAACTTCGACTTCCGCGAAATGCGCAACGACAGTACATGGAGCTGGATCTCCCGTCGTATCGGCCTGATTGGCGACGCACTCGAAGTGTTCACCGCGCCAGAAAACAGGGTCATCCGGGTCTATGGCCAGGCCTCAACCGGTCTTGGCAAGCCGCCAGCCATGGACGAGTTCGTCGAGATTGTTCTGCCTGAGAAACCGCTCAGGGAGGCAATGCTCAAGTTCGCGCGCAACATCCTGATTCTTTCGATCATCATTTCCATTATCGCAGCGAGCCTCGTTTACTTCGCGCTGATCCGAGTGCTTGTGCAGCCGATGATGGACATCAGTAAGAACATGCTGCAGTTCAGCGAGAACCCGGAAGACCCGGGTCGCGTCATTGTACCATCCGGCCGGGGCGATGAGCTCGGCACTGCCGAACGCGAACTGGCGAACATGCAGAACGAGATGATCGGCCTGCTGCAACAAAAGAACCGGCTTGCGCAACTCGGCCTCGCGGTCTCGAAGATCAATCATGATTTGCGCAACATGCTGGCGAGTGCACAGCTGATCTCTGACAGGCTGGCGACCCTGCAAGATCCATCTGTGCAGCGGTTCGCACCAAAACTGATCGCGTCGCTGGATCGCGCCATCAATTTCTGCAATGACACTCTGAAATTC
This sequence comes from Hyphomicrobiaceae bacterium, assembly GCA_965247245.1. Classification (GTDB taxonomy): domain Bacteria; phylum Pseudomonadota; class Alphaproteobacteria; order Rhizobiales; family Hyphomicrobiaceae; genus Tectiglobus. Next base: position 3,235,638 of record CBDFGV010000003.1, read on the forward strand.
GGCAAGGCCCAGGAAGCGGCGCCCCGTCGCGAAGTCTTTTCAATCAGGACTCTGTTCGAAGAAGTAGCTGATGGACTGGACCTGCCGCGTGACGGCGTTGACTGGAAAGTTGATATCGATCCAGCGATCCAGATCGACGCTGACCGCGACCACCTCTATCGCGTCCTCAACAACATCTGTCGTAACAGCGCTCAAGCCTTGGATACCCAAGGCGAAGGCTCGGATGGATGCATAACGGTTAGCGCATCCCGCGATGCGCTGCGCACAATCATCGAGATCAGTGACAATGGACCGGGTGTACCTCAGAAAGCACGCGAGCACCTGTTTCGCGCTTTCCAGGGCGCTGTGCGCAAGGGGGGCACCGGCCTCGGTCTCGCGATATCCGCCGAACTTGTCCAGGCTCATGGTGGCAGGATAGAGTTGGTGGATTCTGAGACGGGCGCTGCATTCAGGATCGAAGTTCCTGATCGGGGCACCTACTAGGGCCAAGAATTCAGGAATTTCAGGGAGCCCGATAACTCGCGGGGATCACATGGGGAAACCGGAATACAAAGCAGCAGTAATCGGGCTCGGTTCAATGGGCTGGGGTGCTGCTGTTTCGCTGCTGCAGGCGGGGATCGAGACTGTTGGCGTCGATATTCGGGATGATGTCCTCGAACAGTTTGCTGCCAAGGGCGGCAAAATCACCAAATCACCGACCGAGGCTGCGCAAGGCTGCGATGCTGTTCTGGTCTTTGTCGTCAATGCTGAGCAAACTGAAACAGTTCTCTTCGGTCCAGGAGGCGCAGTTCCCGCCGCGCCCAAGGGATGTGTTTTCCTAACGTGTGCAACAACACCACCGGAGTTTGCAGAACAGATCGCAGGCCGCTTGAGCGACAATGGCATGCTGGTCGTGGATGCGCCGGTCTCCGGCGGCGCCGCCAAGGCTCTGGACGGCGACATGACCATTATGGCCTCCGGATCAGATGAAGCGTTTGAGAAAGCCAAACCGGCAACAGACGCAATCGCAAACAAGGTTTATCGGTTGGGCAATGCCGCCGGAGCCGGCTCGCGCGTCAAGATGATCAACCAGCTGCTTGCCGGAGTTCACATCGCAGCCACGGCAGAAGCCATGACGCTCGGGATCAAGGCCGGCGTCGACCCCAAGACACTCTATGATGTGATCTGCGCCAGTGCTGGTCAGTCCTGGATGTTTGAGAACCGCGGTCCGCACATTGTCGAAGGTGATTACGACCCGAAGTCTGCGGTCGATATCTTCGTCAAGGACCTTGGGATCGTCACCAGTGAGGGTGAGCGCCAAGCGTTTCCTTTACCGCTGGCCGAGACAGCTTTGCAGCAGTTCAAGGCCGCCCAGGACGCAGGTCTCGGGCGCGAAGATGATGCGGCAGTCGCCAAGATTTACGCCAAGCGCGGCAACATCAAGCTTCCCGGTCAGGACTGACGTTCCGTCGTTCTCACTTATGGCGCGCGGATCAGTGTCAGGTTAGACGATGAAGCTCGCCACCAGGTCATCTTCTGTGATGTCCTGGAACTGGAAACCGGCCTGATCCATCTTCTCGTTCAGCAGAACAAAGTTCGCTGGATCCGGCGTTTCAACGCCGAGAAGGATCGAACCAAAGTTGCGCGCCGATTTCTTCAGGTATTCGAAGCGCGCTATGTCGTCATCGGGCCCAAGCAGATCAAGGAACTCTTTCAGCGCGCCTGGGCGTTGCGGCAGGCGCAGGATGTAGTACTTCTTGCGGCCCGAAGCGCGTAGTGCTCGCTCCTTCACCTCCGGCAGTCGTTCGAAATCAAAGTTGCCGCCAGACGTCAGGCAGACAACGGTCTTGCCCTTCAGGTCCGCGGGATCGAGATGGCGCAGAGCATCAATTTCCAATGCTCCGGCCGGCTCCAGCACGATGCCTTCGATGTTGAGCATCTCGATGATCGTTTCGCAAAGACTGTCTTCTTTGACGAGAAGCACCGAATTCGGATCGGTATTCTTAAGCAGACCGAAATTCAACTCACCAATCTGAGCAACAGCGGCACCGTCAACAAAGTTGTCGACCCGCTCAAGGCGGACCCGTTCCTGGCTTTCCAGACTGGACTTAAAGCTCGGCGCGCCAGCCGGCTCGACATAGACAATCCGCGTTTTCGGCGACAAAGCCCGCATGACTTGGGTAACACCGGCCGCCAGACCACCGCCGCCAACTGGAATGATCAGAACATCGACCGGCCGTCCTGCCTGCTCCAGTAACTCGAGCGCAACCGTTGCCTGACCCTCAATGATGTCAGCGTGGTCAAACGGTGGAACAAACCGTGCGCCAGTCTTCTCCGCGTATTCCATTGCGGCTGCGTAGCATTGGTCGAATATATCGCCTTCCAGCCTGATTTCGACATTGTCACCGCCGAAGACCCTGGTCTTTTGTATCTTCTGCTGCGGCGTCGTTACCGGCATGAACACCGTGCCTGCAACGCCGAAGTGCCGACAAGCATAGGCAAAGCCCTGCGCATGATTACCAGCAGATGCACACGCAAATGTCGCTTCGGCGCCGGCCTGCGAGACAGTTTTGCGGAAGAAATTGAACGCACCGCGCAGCTTGTAACTGCGCACCGGGGTCAGATCTTCCCGCTTCAGATAAATGTTCGCGTCATGACGATCACTCAGGAATGCATTGAACTGCAACGGTGTTGGCTGCAGCACGGTGCGCACCGCAGCGTGAGCTGCGGTGACGCTGGCAACGAAATCTGATGACGCTTGGTTTGACATCGGCGGGTTATGGCACCTGCAAGCCGGTCAGCGCAACAGGTTGCGGCGCGATCAGGCAGAATTGCGTATGGGAATTTGGTCGCACAATAAGTCTGGCCCCCGGGCCCTGTAGATCGCGTTGCTTCAGCACGGCCAAAGTTGCTGCCACAAGCCCTTGGGAGTTTCGGCATCATGGTGTCAGTCGGGCGCGCCACTTAACCATTTGGCAAGCATGGCAACGGTGGTTTGTTAGAACTTCGACACTAAGGTTTACACTTGGCAGTTGCTGCTGGACGAGCTTGCGAGCCTCGAATCACCGGCACTTCATCGCGGGCTATGTGGGAATCCGTCTTTATGTTTTTGCGTTTGTCGGCATATCTGCTGTTTGCCGTCGCAGCAATTGGGGTTGGTTACGACGCCGCCTTCAATGGCAGCGGGAACACCGGAGTTTCGGCAACGACCCTCGGCGACGTCTTTAGTGGCGCTGGAGCCACCACTTTGTCATCCCAGCCTGCGAGCTGGATCGATGCTCAGGATCAACCGATTTGGCAACGCCTGTTTTCTGTATCATCTCTGATACCACTCTGGTTTGCTCTGTGTGTCGCGGGCGCCCTTTTCGCCTGGTCTCCGTCGAAATCCACCAACGGCGAGCGCAGCTCCAACTTCAACCACTTCGGCCGTCTGACCTTCGCATTTTTAGTGGGACTGGGTGGCCTGATCGTACTCGTTGATGCGACCCAGGTCGTACCACTCGGTCAACAGCCCTCAACCACCACGATTGGGGATGTTTGGGCACAATCAGACTATGCCAGCCTGGCGGCTGTTTCCGGTGCAATCCGATATTGGACCGGTAGCCTCCTCTGGCAATGGACCGCAGAGCCGTCTCTGCGAATGCCACTTTGGGCTGTGTTTTTCTGTGCTGCCTGGCTGGTTCAGCATCTGGCTCAGTCAGGTACAAAAACAAAAAGAGAAGTAACGCAAGCGTCAGCACCAACGCGCGAAACGCAAGATACGCTAGAAGACGCGACGGAGCTCAGCTCCCGTGGACTTCTTGCAGGATGCAGCAGCGCGTTTCTAAGCGCTGGTCTACTCAGCGCACTCGTCAACATTCTCATGCTGACTGGCGCGCTCTTCATGCTTGAGGTCTATGACCGGGTTCTGCCAAGCCGCAGCGTTCCAACTTTGGTCGCACTCGGCGTTATCGTTGTCGTCTTGTTCGCAGTCCAAATCCTTCTCGACATCGTCCGCAATCGGCTGCTGGTGCGGATTGGCAATCTGTTCCAGAGATCGATCGCCACAAAGGTCTTCACGGCCCAGGTTAAACTTCAACAATCCGGACGCCTCAAAGAACAGCAACCGGAACCGGTGCAGGAACTCGACACAATCCGTAGCTTCCTGGCAAGCCCTGGACCAGTCGTCTTGTTCGACTTGCCCTGGCTACCGATCTATCTTGCGATCGTATTTGCACTCCATCCCTGGCTGGGTTGGACAGCAGTTGCCGGCGCACTTGCGCTTGTCGCTCTGACAATTGCAACGGACATCGCAAGCCGTCGGCCGACCCTGCACGCGTCTTCAGCTGCCATGCAGCGCAACGAACTGCTCAATGAAGCCAAGCGCAACGTCGAAAGTCTGTCTGTGATGGGCATGCTGCCGCGCATCCTGCAAAAGTGGGACAAGGCCGACAGCAACTACCTCGCACAGCAAAGCCAGATCAGTGACGTGTCGGGAGGTTTTGGTTCGACAGCCAAGGGCCTGCGACTACTTCTGCAGTCCGCTGTGCTCGGCGTTGGCGCTTTCCTGGTCATTATCCAAGAGGCATCTGCAGGTGTCATCATTGCCAGCGCGATTCTTGCGAATAGAGCATTGGCACCACTCGATCAGGCAATCGGACAATGGCGAAACTTTGTGGCCGCACGACAAAGCTGGCGCCGACTGAACCTGGTTCTGAACGAGGTCGATCAAGAACAAAACTACATGGCTCTGCCAAAACCTCAGAAATATCTAGAGATGAAAGATGTCAGCGCTGTTGCACCTGGTGGAACGGAGCTGCTGGTCAAAAACATTTCATTCCGGCTCCAAGCCGGACAGGGATTGGGCCTCGTCGGCCCGAGTGGCGCCGGCAAGTCCAGCATCGTCCGCCTGCTCATCGGCGCTTGGAAACCAGTGCGCGGTCAAGTGACCCTGGACGGCGCATCAATAGATCAATGGGCTCCCGAAGAGCTAGGCCGCCACATCGGCTACTTGCCGCAGAATGTTGAGCTGATCGAAGGAACAATCGCTGACAACATCTCACGGTTCGACCCATCCGCGCGGCCGGAAGACATCCTCGAAGCCGCCAGCATGGCCGGCGTGCACGGTCTGATCACATCGTTCCCAAAGGGCTATGAAACCGAGGTTGGCGAGCAAGGCTCCTTGTTGTCCGTTGGCCAACGCCAGCGGATCGCGCTTGCTCGCGCATTCTACGGCAATCCGTTCCTAATCGTGTTGGACGAACCAAACTCGAACCTCGACTCGGAAGGCGACAAGGCTCTCGGAGAAGCAATCCTTAAAATCAGAGAGCGCGGCAGTGTCGTGGTCGTTGTCGCTCATCGCCGTTCTGCACTCGCAGGCGTCGACACGCTCATCACCGTCCATCAAGGACAGATCGTTGCCAGTGGTGACAAGAACTCGGTCATCGCAAAGTTCCAAAAACCAAAAAATAGTCAGACAGGGCAATCTCGAGATAGTGGGGAGGCGGCACCAACCGCGCTGCAGGCATGACGCAATCAATCGATATCGACGACGCCAGGCGCTCGATTCGACGCCTGCAGCGCACTGGAAACATGACAGCGATCTTGCTTGCACTTGCTGTTGGCGGATGGGCTTACAACGCTGAGATTTCTGGCGCGGTCATCGCGCAGGGACAGGTTGTGGTCGAGACCAGCCGCAAGAAGGTCCAGCACCCCGGCGGCGGCATCGTTGGAGAAATACTGGCAAGGAATGGCGATACAGTCTCGGCCGGTCAGATCATTGTTCGTCTGGACGCAACGTTTCCAAAAGCCAATCTCGACATCGTATCAAAGCAGTTGAACGAGCTGATAGCCCAGCGTGCGCGCCTGATTGCGGAGCGCGACGGCCGCGACTCTGTCAACCTACCAACGCTTTTCACAGGCTGGCGCCTCAATCCAGACATCGTCAAAGCAGTCAAAAGCGAGAGAAAGCTGTTTGAGTTGCGACGTCGTTCACGCGTCGGTCGCAAGGAGCAGCTTGAACACCGCAAGCAGCAAATCTTGAATTCAATCGACGGGCTCAAGATTCAGGCCGAAGCAAAGGCTAATGAACTGCAGCTGCTAAAGAGAGAACTAAAGGGCGTCCGACAGCTCCACAAGAAGGGCTTGATGGCGATCAACCGCCTGACCGTGCTTGAGCGCCAGCATACTCAGCTTGAGGGCGAGAGTGGCAACTTCATAACGATGGTCGCACGGGCCAAGGCCAAACTAGCCGAGACCGAATTACAAATCTTGCAAGTCGATCAAGACCTCGCAAGCACGGTAGGCCAGGAGTTGCGAGAGGTTGACCTCAAGATCGGGGAACTACGCGAACGCCAGCTCGCTGCAAAGGTCAAACTTCAGCGTTTCGAGATCCGCTCGCCAGAAAGCGGGATCGTAACCCAATCACGTGTTCACACCGTGGGAGGTGTCATCGGATCAGGCGAGACGATCATGGAGATCGTCCCGCAGAATAAGCAGTTCGTCATCGAGGTCAAGATTGCGCCCCACGACATCGATCAGGTGCGCATGGATCAGTCCGCCCTCTTGCGCTTGTCGGCACTCAACCAGAGAACGACGCCGGAACTGAACGGCCGCGTTGTACTGGTATCGCCAGATGCTGTGCAAGACACGCAAACCGGCGAGCCGCATTACATTGCACGGGTCGAAATACCCAAGGATGAGCGGGAACGGCTTGGCGACGTTCGTCTGATTCCCGGGATGCCGGTCGAAGCATTCCTCAAGACGCATGATCGTAGTGTGTTGTCATACCTGATGAAGCCACTAACCGATCAGTTCCAGCGCGTGTTCCGTGAAAGCTAGGCTTAGAACGAACAGCCGCCTGTCATCGCATTAGGTGTATCAGCAAACCGGCGGACTTTCGGCAGTTTCTAGCATCATAACGCACCAAGCAGCTGCGTCCGACGAGCGGATCAGGCGATCGGCTGCAAGGTACACAACAGCTCAAAGCACTATCATCTGCTCCCAAACCGGCCACGGAAGGGGAGCAACATGAGTGCTTCAGCCAGACCACACTCATCATCTCGAATCGAGAATCGGATTGGAGTGGCGGCTTTAACCCGAGCCGTCATGCAAAATCTTGATCTTTCGCCTGTATTCGCGGAACTCGAAACAGCAGCCAACAACGGCCCTGCCAGAGGCGCTGCGCTAATGGACCTTTCAACGATTGAGCAGTTGAAGGGCAATCTTGAGCGCGGGCTTCAGTACCAGTCACTGGCACTACAGCAATGCCAGATCTACGAAACCTACAGCGACGTTGATCCCACCCTGGATCTCCTTGTCCTGGCAGCTCCCATCCACATGGGCGGCAACACGCCAATCGATTTTCTCGTTGCGAATTCGTCGGTACGTCAGCGGACCGTGTTCTTGAGTGAGGAATTCGAACTGCCGGATCAGCTTCCCGAGCACGATGTCTGTTTTGTTGCAGCCCCTGGTGACTGCGATGAAAATCGCCAACATCTTGAGTACATCAACGACTGCCTCGCCGACCTTGATCGCCCGATCCTGAATGCTCCTGAAAGAATCAAGCAGCTTGAGCGAGATGAGTTGGTCAAAACGACAGCAGGAGTTCCTGGTCTTTGCCTGCCCGAAACCTACCGCGTGCCGAGAACTGATCTAATCAGACACGGAGAAACAGGCACCTGGTCACTGGCGGCCTTTGCAAACCTGGGCACGCCATTCATCATCCGCCCTGTCGGCTCACACGCCGGTCGTAACCTGGAGCTATTGTCCTCATTCGATGAGATCTCATCATATCTGCAACGCTGCTCCGATGATGCCTTTTTCATCTCTTCATTCATTGACTACCGCAGCGATGACAAGCAGTTCCGGAAGTATCGCGTGATCTTCGTCAATGGCGAGCCATTCCCCTGCCATATGGCCATCTCTGAGCAGTGGAAGATCTGGTACTTGAATGCCGACATGCACCTTTCCCATGAAAAACGCATGGAAGAACGAGACTTCATGGTGAACTTCGACAATGGTTTCCGCGCGCGACACGAGCAGGCACTAATGGACCTCCCGAAGCGAGTCGGCTTGGAGTACTTCGGTATAGATTGTGCGGAAAGCCGCGACGGGAAGCTTGTGGTGTTCGAAGCCGACAATGCACTGATTGTCCATGACATGGATCCACCAGACCTATTCCCGTACAAGCGCGATCAAATGCACAGACTATTCGCAGCATTTACTGAGATGCTCTATGAAACGGGCGACGGCTCCCCGCAACAACCGGATCACGGCCTGCAAGCGTTCGGCGCAATCTCCCAGACGATCCCGTCTTGAACGTTGCCCGCTTCGCGGGGAAGACGAAGGCACGGCTGCTCCTAAGTTGGAGCAGTTCTTGTGGTGGCAGCATCCTTCGCCATACGCGGCAGCGAAAGCACGAGAAGCAACGCTAGTGTCGCCATGGAAGCGAGTGTCAGGAAGGCGATAACGTAACTACCGGTGACATCAAATATCCGGCCGGCCAGAATGGGTCCAATAGCACCACCAACGGTCCCAAAGAATACAATCGCGCCAAAAATGGCGCCGACGGACCGGGTTCCGAAGTATTCGGCCACCGTTGGAGCAACAATCGTGAACAGACCGCCATGCCCAAAACCATAAACAAGCGCTGCTAAAAACAACGCAGCCCGCGTGTCAATCATGGAGAAGGCAAGAAGCCCGCCGGTCAACGGCAACAAGCAGAGCAAGAACCCTCTGCGCCCGCCAATGCGATCCGAGAAGGTCCCAATAACCAGGCGTCCGAGCACGCTGGCACCGGCTATGACAGATAACAGCGTCGCCGCCTGTGCCGTACTCATTCCGAGGTCCATACCAAAGACCGGCAAGTGTAACGGAACTGTCGTGAGAGATGGAAAGAACAGAAACTGGATCGCGCAGAGCGTCCAGAAGACACGAGACTTCAATGCCGTTGCGAGCCCTGAACTGGGACCTGAGGCATCGACGCCCGCCTCAGTCGGCTTGACAGGCAGTCCGACGAGGAATGCCGCGATCAATAGACTACATGCCGCGCCAACGCCCAGCGTCCAAGCCGCGGTGCGCCAGTCAAACGACGCAATCAGAAACGCCGCCAGCACCGGGAGCACCATCTGACCAGCGGCGGTACCTGTTTTGACAACCCCGGTCATCATCCCGCGTCGCTTGTCAAAGCAGCGCGCAACCGTAGAAAGGGTCACGACATCATGTGTGCTGAGCCCAAGACCGATGAAGACGCCAAAGATCAAGAACAGCTGCCATGGCTCGTTAATCTGCGAAATCAAAGCAAAGCCAAGACCGTAAGCGACACCGGTGACGGCCAACACGACCCGCGGTCCTAGCCGATCACCGAGATGCCCCATCACACCTGCCAGGATGCCCATGACAAGAAATGCAAACGACATGGCAGCAGAAAGCACCGTGCGCGACCAACCAAACTCATTCTCGAAGGTCTTGAAGAAAATCGAATAAGAGAACATCAGGCCGACGATCATGAACTGCGTCAAGCAAGCGCCGGCAACGACCGCATAACGCGGATCGATCTTGTTGTCAGTTGGCATGAAAGCGAGCTTTCAGAACTGGCTGCAGCACAGCAGCATGAAGAACAGGTGGATTCTCTCTTCACCTAAGGCATGCGTGGCGCGTTGTCGAGCAACATGCATCGGCAACGAGCAAGAAGCCCGAAATCATATCACCTACAGTGCCCGGAGACGAGACAGAAAACGCCGCGGTGTTCGCAGACCGCGGCGCACTTCAAATCGCAAATGTTTAGCTTGGCGTGACTCCAGCGCCCACAATAATGCTAGACGATCAGAGCACCATCGTCCTGCAACGTCTGCAGATCCAGGTCACGATCGGCCAGGACAACGACATCTTGCCAGCCCAACTGTGAGCCGCTGTAGACCGAAACGCGGGCACCTGCTGCAGTCTGCTCAAGGCGTACAACCTCTGACACATCTTCGAAATTCGTGGCTTTGACGAGACCGGAGAAATCCAGAACATCGTCTTCGCTGTTGAAGTCGGTAATAGTGTCAACACCGTCGAGGTCTTTGCGTTCCCACTTGTAGGTGTCTTCGCCTTCGCCACCCGTCAGCTCATCAGCACCTTTATAGCCGCGAATAACGTCGTTACCGTCGCGACCTTCTATCGTGTCGTCGTTCTTTGAGCCCTTGATGCTATCATTGCCGTTGGACGCGATCACGGTTTCAAAGCTGTTGATACTGTCGTTCTGACCGCTGCCCTGAACAGTGCCCTTCGAAAGATCAATCGTCAGGCCATTCGCACCGGACTGGCTGTAATCAAGGGTGTCCTGGCCAGAACCACCAACGTATGTATCCCGGCCGCCCTGACCGGCGATCACTTCATCGTTGCCGGAGCCGCCATCGACAACATCATTGCCCGCGTCATCGCTAATGAGATCGTTACCGGATTCGCCTTTGATGTTGTCGTCGCCGTTACCGCCGGAGATCCGATCATCGCCACTATTACCAAGGATGATGTCATTGCCATCCTTGCCAAGGATCAGGTCATCACCCTTACCACCGCGCAACTCGTCATTACCGGTTCCACCATCCAGCGCATCATTGCCGGAGTTGCCCCAGAGCTTATCGTGGCCGTTGCCGCCTTCGACAACATCGTTGTTGGCCATACCCATTAGCTGGTCATTGCCGTTGCCGCCGCTGATAAAGTCCGCACCGTCATCGTTGCCGCTGCCTGAGTCACCCCGGTCAATTAGGCGTGAGTTCGTCTGACCGACTTGCACCAGGAAAACGGAGTCATCAAAATCGTTGTCGCCTCCGTTCCATAGATCCTCAAAACCAACTCTGAGCGTGCCATCGGCAGTGTTGACCTCGGCAACGACGTGGTTGAGGCCATCCTGGTTGAGGTTCTGGCGGCTATGAAACAAGTTGCGACCATTGTCTGCACTAATTGCAGTTTCTTCACCATCGCTTGTCACATGAACCAAACGCACCGGACCTTCGCCGTTTGCATTGGCGATGTTACCGTCAGCGTCGATCATCTTGAAGTTTGCGCCATCCTGATCAAGCAACGCCGGAACACCGTTTTGCGAATATCCGTTGGCAACGATAAAAAAGCCTAGTTCGTCGCCGGCCTCGAAATCGAAACCAACCGAGCTTTCCCCGCCAATCAGATCACCGCCGGAACCGCGAAGAGAGGCGTTCTCAAACAGGATTTCGACATCGTAGATCGTGCCGTCGTCAGCAATCTTGTAGACACCGAGAATGTTTTTGTAGCCAGCGGACTCGCTCAGGAATGTCACTTTGCCTTCGTAGGCTTCACTGACCTTCAGCGTATCAAGCGCAACCTTGCCGATGATAGCATCGCCGCCGGAAATAATATCGTGGCCATTGTTGCCGAACAACTGGTCGTCGCCACCGCCACCGCGGATGGTATCGCTACCGTTGCCACCGCTTATGTTATCGCTGCCGCCCTCGCCCTGGATTTGATCCGTGCCACGGGTTCCGGTGAGTTTATCGTTATTATCGGTACCAGTAATATTCGCCATTTCCAGACATGCCCTAAGTTCTGTACATTCCACGCACCGGTGGACCAGCCTGCAACCTAAGAATTAGACCTTGCAGGCTACCTAAATGCTCGAAGCAACTTTGCGTAAAATTTTATGCTGTTTGTGCGGGGTTAGCGGGTGCCAGAAGAATCCCATATTCTACGGGATGTTTTGGGCGTTAAGAATTGATTCAGTGAGTCTCAAAGTTTCTTCAAAAGCCAATTATCGCCACCAACTTGATTCTGGCGCAAAGCTCCCAACTCCCGAACCATCACTTTGACGATGCCGATTTGGCGCATAGGGTGATGAAAAATAAGACGACCAGAACGGGGAGTTTTCGCGCCATGAAAGTAGGGATCTTCATAACTAATCAGCAAAGGCTCAACGCCGATATGGTCAGTCGTCTCGACGACCAGATCAAGATGCTGCACACGGCCAGAGATCGTGGCTGGGACAGCGTCATGTTCGGGCAGCACTATCTGAATGAGGGCGACAATCAGCAACTGCAGATCGTACCATTCCTTGCACGAATGGCAGCCGAGGCCGGCGATATGCAACTGGGTCTGGGAATCCTTCTGCTCAACCTCCACAACCCTGTCTACACGGCTGAAACAATAGCCAGCCTCGACATCATCTGCCGCGGAAACTTCATCTTCGGTGTTGGCCTCGGCTATCGCGATGTCGAGTTCGAGGCCTTTGGCGTGCGTAAGGGAGAGCGGGTTAGAAAGTTTGAAGAGTACCTCGATCTGGTACAAAGACTCTGGACTGAAGACAGCGTCAGTTATGACAGCCCCGAATGCACGTTGGACAATGTCCGAATGAACATCAGACCGGTCCAAAAGCCACGCCCGCCGATCTGGATCGCAGCCAACAATGACCCGGCAATCAAGCGCGCTGCCCGTCTCGGCGACTCTTGGTTCATTAATCCCCATGCAGCAATCGATACAATCCGCCGCCAAATGAGTGTCTACCAAGATGAGCTCAAGGCGACAGGTAGGGGCTTCCCCGCCGAGTTGCCAATCGTGAAAGAGGTCTATTGCGCCAAGGACCGGGCAACTGCCCTCGAAATGGCAGGCCCATATCTTGAGGGCAAATATAAGGATTATGCCACTTGGGGACAGGACAAAGTCATGCCCGGTCAGGAGGATTTTACCCAGTCGTTCGACGAGCTATCCAAGGGCCGCTTCATACTGGGATCACCCGAAGAATGCTACGAGCAGCTGAAGCCTTATTGGGAAGAGTTCGGCGTCAATCATCTGCTGATCCGCACCAATTGGGCCGGCATGCCGCTCTATAATTCACTGGCCAGTATTCGCTTGATCTCCGACGAGCTCTTACCAGAGCTGAAGAAGATCAAGCGCAGTTAATCACCGAGAAGCGATCTGGAAGACTACGGCTTTGGCTTGCCGGTTCCCGGTAGCGACCAGAGCGTCTTTGCACCCGCGTCTCCACCCATAAAGGTCGACGGGAAAGTACCGCCCCAGCGTTCGACCTTCTTGTACTCGACGACCAACGGGTGCTTGGCAAGTGCTTCGCCCATGATGCGGATCGCTTCCGCCTGGGCCTCACCCTGGACCTTGATTTCGTAGGCCTTGCCGTCAGCGCGTGCCTTGTCAGCATCACGTTGTGCCATCGCCGTCTGTGTCACCTGGGTACTGGTGAGGCGCTGACGGTCCAGCACATACTTCTCGGTTTCCGCTTGTTCTCTCGCGACCTGCTTGGCACGAATAGCCTTCGTGTATTCCGGCGGGAACCCAACATTGACGATCGAGAAGCCGGTAATCTGAATGGCATCCGGCATGCGTGCACCGAATGAATTCTGAGATCGATCCCGGTATTCCGCCCGCTTACGCAGCAGATCATTGACGGTGTACGTGCTCGTAACACCTTTGACGGCGTCGTTGAGGCGTGGCTGGATGATACGCTTTTCGAATTGAACCAGGGAACCGAACTGAATGTAGAGTTCCTCGACATGGTTGCGCTTGACGAGCCAGTTCACAGTCACCGTGACAGGAAGTTCCAATGGGTCCTGGGACGCTGCTTCCATCTTCATCGTGAAGGCACGTTCCCGCACCTCCATCTCTTCGACGGTATCGGCGTAGGGGATTTTCACATGGAGGCCGGGATCGACAACATCGATAACGTTGCCAAATCGCTTAACGATGCCGACGTGGCCGGCATCAATCCGGTAAATACCCAGCCAAATGCCGAGAAGCACAAGGAAGACAAGCGCACCGATTAGAACCGAGCCAATCTTCAATGATGAAAATCCGGGGCCTGGCATAGGAATGCGGGGAGTGGTTTGGGCATTCATGGGACAATTCCTGCGGGTCTATATCGCCTGTACCCGACAACCAAAAAATCAGTCGGGCAATTCAAAACGACTTCAGTCACGACTCGATAAAAGCCGCCTAGCTATCTGTTCTTACGTACTAATACGATACAAATGTTGATATTTTGTTCAGCGTTGCGCGGCAGTACTGTTGTATTGCCGACTTCACCCTCGCCCGTTAGAGTCAGGCCATGTCAGAACCACAGCAAAAGTCCGATGAACCAGGCGAATCCAGCTCGGGTTGGAACAAGAAGACAGAGTTCGGCGAACCCGTATGGGTCGACGTCCTCAAGTCTATTTGGACTGGACTGGTAATGTTGTTTTTCACCATCATTGTTGGCGGTGCACTGGCCGTTGCGATCATTGCGCCCTGGGGCCGCGCCAGCCACGACTGCTCAATCTACTGCGTGATCCGCAATTACTTTAATGCTTGGTGGGAATCTAAGCCCAGTACATCAGCACGCGATCTGCAGTTTCGTCTCTATGCCATGAACCATAAAAAGAAGGCTCCCGGGATGCCTCCCGAGAGCCGCTTTGTTCTGCGCTGACGCACTAATCATCAGGCGGTGTCGCCTTCAGTTTTATCCGTCATACGGTAGAGGTTCTTAAGCAGGGCCTCAAGACCAGCCGCACCACCACCTGTGTGAAGGTCGATACGGCCAACCTTTTCAACCAACTTCTCAAGCGCCTCGAGCTCCTTCAAACGAAGCAGCAATGGGTTGTCGTCCATCAAGCGCGCGGTGTTGAGCAACGAACGTGTCGCTGCCGTTTCTTCCTGACGCTTGATCAGGTTCGCTTTCGCCATGCGCTCTGCTTCCACCACGTGGTTCAGAAGATCACGCACATCGCCTGGCAGGATGACGTCCTTGACGCCGATCTCATTGATCTCGACACCAAGATCACCGACACGCGCCGTCACGTAGTCACGGACTTCCTGGTCGATGGTGTCACGTGCACCAAGGATCTCATCCAGAGTACGCGTTGCCACGGCTTCACGGATAGCGAACTGCACCAGACGGTACAGAGTGTTCGCGACATCCGCCGATCTTGTCGTTGCCTTCAGTGCATCGATCACCTTGTAGAACGCGGTTAGTGTCACGCGGATGCCAACGCGGTCCTTGGTCAGGATTTCCTGTGCTGTCACCTCAAGCGGTGTCGGACGCATATCAACCTTGACGATCTTGACCTTGCGGCCGATCTCCCAGAACGCATGCATACCCGGTTTCAGTTGCTCAACGAAGTCGCCGTCGACAAACAACAGACCTGTTTCGTGCGACGCCACGACGTCATGAATGACCACCCGCGTGCGCTCCACATCGAGCTTCGCCAGGTGTTCCTTGCTGACCCGCAAGTCCGCAGACGTATCGATGGTTTCAACCTCAACCAACGTCAACGTCTTCCAGAACGCACGTGTCGTGTGCGGCAGCACGAGATGCTTCGGTGCACCGTCCATCGAAACGATCGCAACTTCATGCGCGATCGGCTTCACGATAACGAAGTGCTCGGCAGCGACTTCTGGATGCGCCTTCTCAAACAGCAATGCCTTTTCGACCGGCACCTCGGCCTGCGTCACCTTCACGACCTCAGCCTTGAGCTTGTGCGATGGGTCAAACTCGCGGTGGCGGCCCGGACCGAGCATGCGCACGAACTGACCATCGCGCGTTAGAAACGCACGCTCGTCATCGCGAACAACAACATTAAAAAACAATAGCGCCCACATGACACGTACTCCGGTTTGGCCATCTCACAACGGGCAGATTGCAATTTGGCTCAGTTCAGTTGCGCCCTCGAAAAGGTCAATCGCCTCTACGAAAGCAAAGTCCCTTGTCCCCACGTGAGGAAACAGGGTCGCGGTGACGGTCGATCGCAAGCGCGGTGCTTACGTCTCCCCTCGTTCGGTTCCTCTAACCGTTCGGCCAAGGCCTCGGGGAAAGAGGAATAAGGATCATGCATCCAAAATCTGTGCTTAGGGCCTTCCCTAAGTCTTGGTCGCCATGACTGTCCCAACGGTTCGATCAATCGAATCCATTTAAGGTCCACTGGCCGCCGCCCAACGATCGAGACACGGTCTCGCGCTTGAGCCTGCCGGCGTAGCCTTTGTAGTCAGGTTGCGTCCACCGCCTCGCATCTGGCCGAAGCCATCAACTTGGCAGTGCCGGTGCCCGGTACGCGAGCGTTGCCAGCAGGCGGTATCTGCGCGAGAGCATAGCGCTCAACCGCCTGGCATTTCTGCCGCCACCTTCGGCCGAAGCCTCTGGCAGCTTTGGTCCTGCCCGGGAAGCAGCCAGCTTCCCCTCAGTCCGTAAAGAGTGCTTAAAAGGCACGTGACAAACGACGTGGGAGTCGAACCCACGACAGCCAGATTCCAGGTCTGGTGCTCTTACCAACTGAGCTAGTCGTTAATGGAGCAGTTAAAGGGAATCGAACCCCTGTCCTCCCGGCCCAAACCGGGTGCTCGACCACTGAGCTATAACCGCAAAACCTCAAGTGCGCGGAACACATCCACCGCAAAGCAGCGTGCGCCAGACAGGTCTCAGCGAGCCTGCACACGTGGCGCTTCTCAAGGCGGCTGGGCTAATGCCCCAGGTTTGCGGCGGAACAATGGCCACCGAAGTCTTTCGGCAAAAATTCGATAAGCCGGCGTTGCAATCAGATCCCGGGTCAGGCCACCTGCTTGTTGCCGAACATGCTGCGCCCGATGATTTCACGCATGATCTCACAAGTACCACCGGCAATCCGGCTCATTCGTGCGTCGGCCCAGGCCCGCGCAATCGGATACTCCCACATGTAACCACTACCACCGAACAGCTGCAGGCAATCATCTAGCAGCTCGCACATCATCTCAGCCGACATCATCTTGGCCATCGCGGCATCAACCGCATCTAGCTCTCCCTTGAGGTGCATTTCGATGCAACGATCGATAAACACGCGCAGCATAATCGATTGAGACTTGACGGTTGCAAGCTGGAAGCGCGTGTTCTGGAAGCTCGATATTGCACGTCCAAATGCCTGTCGCTCGGACACATAATCAACCGTCCACTCCAAAGCGGCTTCAATGACGGCGGTTGCGCGAATAGCCTGCATCAAGCGCTCTTGCGGCAGTTGCTCCATCAAACCGACAAAGCCACGCCCCTCTCCGCCCAACAGATTGTCAACTGGTACGCGTACCTCATCGAAGAACAGCTCTGAGGTGTCCTGTGCCTTCCAACCGATCTTGTTGAGATTGCGTCCACGCTTGAAGCCAGCTCGATCTCCCTCAACCATAATCAGGCTGATGCCTCTGGCACCTTCCTTAGGATCTGTCTTACAGGCAACGATCACAAGGTCAGACATCTGGCCATTGGTGATGTAGACCTTTTGACCGCTAATGACGAACTCGTCGCCTTCTCGGATAGCGCGGGTTTTGATGTTCTGCAGATCAGAGCCCGCACTCGGCTCCGTCATCGCGATGGCACCGATCTTATCGCCAGCAACCATTGCCGGCAGCCATCGCTTCTTCTGTTCCTCAGTTCCATAGTGATAGATGTAGGGCGCGACGATATCAGAGTGCAGTGAAAAGCCAGGTCCGGATGCACAGGCCTTCGCCATCTCTTCGATCAGAACGGTGGTGTAAAGAAAATCCGCATTCGATCCACCGTACTCCTCGGGCGTCGAACTGCAAAGCAGACCATGATCACCGGCAGCCTTCCAAGCCTCGCGACTAATTTGGCCGTCCTCCTCCCATTGGTCGTGGTAAGGCGTGATGTGCTCACCGATAAAGCGGCGGACATTGTCGCGATAAGTTTCGTGCTCATGCGAAAAGATCGTGCGTTGGAACATCCCGTTCAAACTCCCTCATGCTCAGCGTCACCAGTCATGTCGGCGATCATCATGGCAATTTGCTGCGCTCCGCCACTTCGAAACCTTGCATCCAACGCGGTTCGCGGCGCAATATCGATGCCACGGACAATTCAAGGAAACAGAGAACCAAGGATAACAGAATGGCGGACAACACGCTTCTTCTCGACAAAGTAGCACTCGTGACCGGAGCCGGACGGGGGATTGGTAGAGAAATCGCATTGCTGATGGCAGCTTGCGGCGCCAAGGTGATTGTCAACGACCTTGGCGGGTCAACCGAAGGTGAGGGCTCCGACAATACGCCGGCGCAAGAAGTGGTTGACCTGATCAAGTCGAACGGCGGTGAAGCAGCTGCGAACTACGACAGCGTGTCAGAGTTCAAGGCCGCCGAGGGCATGGTTGAGCAAGCTGTCGACACGTTCGGCCGTATTGATATCGTTGTGAACGTGGCCGGTATTCTGCGTGATGTGATCTTCCACAAGATGACCGAAGACGACTGGAATTCCGTCATCAACGTTCACCTCAACGGCACCTTCAATGTTAGCCGGGCGGCTGCAACGCATTTCCGCAATCAACAGTCCGGACGCTACATCCATTTCACGTCAACATCCGGTCTCATCGGTAACTTTGGTCAGGCTAACTATGCCGCCGCCAAACTCGGCATCGTCGGCTTGTCAAAGTCAATCGCCCTCGATATGGCGCGCTTCGGTGTAACTTCGAACTGCATCGGCCCCTTCGCCTGGAGCCGTATGATCGGCACCATCCCCGTCAACAGCGATGCAGACAAAGTGCGCGTAGAACGCATGAAGACGATGACGCCTGCGAAGATCGCCCCGATGATCTGCGCACTCGCCTCAGATGAGGCCAAGGACGTCACCGGCCAGATCTTCTGCGTCCGATCCAACGAGATCCTATTGATGAGTCAAAACCGTCCGCTACGTTCTGTTGCACGACCGGAAGGCTGGACACCAGGCTCAATCATCGAGCATGCCTTCCCGTCGATGAAGGCGACGTTCTACCCACTCGATCGCTCGCAGGATATCTTCCCTTGGGACCCGATTTGATGCGCGTGTGAAATCAGCTAGACCCTGGATCAGGTTCGGTTGGGGCGTGAAGTGCCTTTCACGCCCCTTATCTTTGGGCCGCGACTGAGCAGTTGGGCGTCGCGTCTCCATCGAAAACAGATGACCAACACGTCCACGGACAGAACTCGCGCACGCGGTCAGGTAACCACGCCGTCCGAAACAAGCTTGTCGATCTCGGATTCTGAATAGCCGAGATCAACCATGACCTCACGCGTGTGCTGGCCGAGCGTAGGTGACACCGCATAAGGGTCATCCTGCACGTACTTTGGCATACCTGGAATGTTCGGCACCGGCCACGCATCATCGGAACCAGCCTGCTTAACCCACGACAACAGACCAACCGCTTCAGGTTGCGCGTGCTTGGCAAACTCCCTGTAGGACAGCACGGGTCCGTTCTGCACGCGATTCTCGTTCAATAATGCATGCCAATGCTCGGTTGTGTTGGTTATCAGCAAGTCACCCAAGTCACTGACCAAAAGTTCAGCATGTTCGCGACGCCCCTGGTTCTTTTGGAAGCGCGGATCCTTGGCATATTCAGTCCACCCGATAGCCTTGCACAGCAACTGAAACTCGTGATCGCGCGCAACGATCACCTGCAACCAGCCATCGGATGTCTTAAAAGTGCCGGACGGCGATCCCGCAATCTTGAACGGGCCTTCCCGGTAGCCATCGAGCAGACGCACCGCCTGCAAGTTTGTCGAGGCCTCCATTAGACTGATATCGATCCTGCGCCCGGGCGCTCCGTCACGTTGTGCGTAAAGCGTGCTTTGGACTGCTTGCGTCGCGTAAAGCCCAGTCGACATGTCATTGATGATCACGGGCGAACGATGGGGAATACCATCTGCGCCCTTGTTCTCCGCCATGAAGCCCGTAAAAGCCTGCAAGACCGGGTCCATGGCTGGCCGCTCACGCATCGGTCCCATCTGTCCGAAACCGGAAATCGAAACATAGATCAGCTGCGGATTGATCTCCTTCAGCCGTTCGTAGGAATAGCCGAGGCGGTCGACGACACCTGGACGAAATCCCTCGATGAAGACGTGTGCGTCTTTGATCATACGATCCACGATGGCACGGCTATCGGCGTGCTTGAGATCCATGACGATGCTGCGCTTGCCCATGTTGGCCGGGATAGAAAACGCTGTGTGATCGCCATAGACAGCACCGAGCGCTCGCGCCCAATCACCATCTCCCGGTTCGATCTTGATAACGTCAGCACCATTCTGCGCTAGCAGCATCCCACAATATGGGCCAGCCACGCCTTGTGACATGTCAACAACGCGAAGCCCTTTATACGGCCTGTCATAACTCATGGTTCGCTAGCCTTAATCTGGTCCAGGTTGCGCAGGAAATTGCAGCACGAGAAGATCAAGTCCTTCAGCTGTCGCGTGTATTGTCGGCTGCTCTTCGTCCGCGGTGACAAACAGCATTGACCATTTGTCGTACACTGCACCATCGCGAATAAGCTCACCCGCCGTTACGACCAGATACTGCCCACCGGTTCCAGCGGCGGGCGGCATCTCACAGGCTTGATCCGGCCCGAACCGGAAGATCCATGCCGCCATACCATCGTCTTCACGATCAAAAATTGTTTCACAATCGGGATGAGCCAATGTAGCCCGCACATCGGGCGTCGTCGTCGGAATGCCGCCTTTGAGGCGCGTGCGCTGATTTCCCTTGGAGAGCTTGTCTCTCGCACCCGGCATGTACTTGGCGCCCGGATCCCACCTCTGTCGCAAGGTAAAATAGGTGACACCAGTCTCACCAGCCACGATAGGTCCATAAGGCGTATGGCCGTTGGCGTACTGAACCGTTAGAGGCTGCGCGGCGTGCTTGCCCATGCTGCCAGTTCCGTCGACAAAAACCTGGAACTGATTTGTTTCGTGAAAGTGCGGCAGCGTCACAGAACCCGGCGGCTGCTCGACCAGAAAACCCTGCGGCAGGCCGTTGTCGTTTTTCTCATTACCTTCGACATACTTGCCCCGTAGCGGTGCCGCACCAACATACTCACTCAGCGTATAGTCGTGTCCGTTGACATGAACCAACCGCTGCTTTTGCCGGGCTTCAGCCGTGGAAGTTGCGATGAGCATAAGCGGGCCTCCGCATCGATTCCTAAAAGAGCTTTAAGGCTAGCGCGAATCCTGCGCGTTAGGAATGGCATCCTGGCGCCGACAAAGTCCTATCAGGTTACGGATCAGTCAATTCAACAGTAACGCACGGCCTAATCAGCCCGCTTAACTGAAACGCGCCGGAAGGCACCGCTTCCCGTTGCCAATAGCTTTCCGGTTTCGTCCTGCACCTCAATGTCAGAGAAGAACGTCGAACGCCCGCCCCCTCGCAGTCGCCCTGTCGCAATCAATCGATCACCATCCGGCGAACCAATGAAGTTTGTACTCAGCGACACTGTGATGAAAGAATGAAGGTTATCCGGATCTTCGGAGTAAACACCGGCATAGCCACCGGCCGTGTCCATCAACAAACAATAAATGCCGCCGTGCACACTGCCTCCTCGGTTCATGAACTGAGTGCCGATATCAAGTTCAACTACCGCATGCTCGGCTCCCAGTCCGGTGATCTTGTGACCAACGAATTCAACAATCCCAGAGCTACCCCGCCAAGCAAGCATTTCCGCGAGGCTCGGTTTGGCGTTTTCGTCTGTCATGCTTTCCTCATTTCCATTGGTCTCTCAACCAACAAGTGCCCGCTCAACGCCATATCCACAATTGTGATTATTGTCCCGACTTCGGACGACCGGGTTGCAAGCCCTAGTACCGGCTCTAAAACTGATGCGACACCAATTGTTATGCAGGAACGATGACATGAGCTGGCAGCCAGAGCTCGACGAACTGAAGCGTCGCGAAGCCTTTGCCCACGAGATGGGCGGCGCAGAAAAAGTCAAGCGCCAGCGCGATGGTGGACGCTTCACGGTTCGTGAGCGCATCGACAAGCTGGTTGATGAGAACTCGTTCCACGAAGTCGGCGCTGTGGCGGGCCTTGGCGAATATGATGACAACAATGAGCTTGAAAAGCTCACGCCATCCAACTGCGTTTTCGGCCGCGCCAAAATTGATGGCCGCCCCGTCGTCATTTCTGGCGATGATTTCACAGTTCGCGGTGGCTCAGCTGACGCAACCATTCCAGAAAAGAACATTGTCGCCGAACAGATGGCGGCACAGCTGCGGGTCCCAATCATTCGGGTTATCGAAGGTTCCGGAGGAGGCGGATCCGTCAAGACAATCGAAACGACCGGACGCGCCAACATACCCGGTGGCGTTGGGAAATCGACAATCGCCTATCAGCTGCTGGTTGACGCAATGGGGACTGTACCTGTTGTTGGATTGGGCCTTGGTTCCGTCGCTGGTCTTGGCGCCGCACGGCTGGCCGGAACGCACTATTCCGTCATGACCAAAGAAACCTCGGCCATGTTTGTTGCCGGTCCTCCCGTCGTCGCACGCCTTGGTCAGGATTTATCCAAACAGGAACTCGGTGGCTGGGAAATTCAATGCAAGGCCGGCGCCGTCGATCATGCCGTCGACACGGAAGAAGACGCATTCGAGTGCGCGCGCAAATATCTCTCGTACCTGCCATCATCGATCTACTCTGTTTCCGATCGCGCAGAAAACGATGACCCGGTTGATCGTCGCGATGAACAATTGCTCTCAGCAATTCCGCGCAATCGTCGTCAAGTCTATCGCATGCGCCCCATCATCGAGACACTCTTCGACAAAGGCTCGTTCTTTGAGTTCGGCTCGATGTACGGTCGCTCGATCATCACCGGTTGGGCACGATTAAATGGACTGCCGGTTGGTGTCATCGCGTCGGATCCGTTCCACTATGGCGGTGCCTGGACCGCAGCGGCCTGTCAGAAGATCGTCCGGTTCGTCGATACCGCCGATACCTTCCAGATCCCCGTGGTCCATCTCGCGGACTGCCCAGGCTTCTTAATCGGCCTCGAGGCAGAACAGTCAGCCGTCATCCGCAATGGCGTCCGTGCCATGGCAGCCGTCAACCAGTCCAGCACCCCTTGGTGCACCATCATCATGCGCAACATATTTGGCGTCGCCGGGGTCTGTCATGCACCGTCGGGACGCTTTTCACTACGCTATGCCTGGCCATCCTCATGGTGGGGTTCGTTGCCGTTGGAAGGCGGCATCGAAGCAGCCTACCGCGCCGACATCGACGCAGCAGACGATCCCAAAGCCAAGATGGCCGAGATCGAGGATCGTCTCAACAAACTGCGCTCGCCGTTTCGAACTGCCGAATCATTCTGGATCGAAGAGATCATTGATCCACGCGACACCCGGCGCCTACTGTGCGAGTTTGCTGACTACGCAGAACCGCTCAGAACACCGGGACCGCGCGCCTATATGATGCGGCCTTAACCATCGTCATCGAGGAGGTCCAACAGTAGTGCCAATGTCCGCTCCGGTGCTTCCAGCTGCGGTAGATGCCCGATACTTGGCAATGGGGTAAAGGTGGACTGCGGGATGAGTTGATGCAAAGACCTTCCACGCTCCAGCGGTATCCACGGATCATCCTCGCCCCAGACTACGTCCACAGGACAGCGGATTGCCTTGAACAACGGTTCCACCTCTGCCGTAAGTTTTTCATCGGCCTGTGCAAACTGGCGATAAAAACTACTGCTTCCGGCCTCGCTCAACCATGGTGAAACCAAAGCAGCCAAATCTTCGTCAGGAAGATCAGAGACAATTGCTCCACTGATGTACGCTTCAACGATCGCTTTGTGGATGTGTGGCGGCAGTCCAGAAAACGCGTCGATGTGACGACCAACATGATCAAAAAAATCAGAGCCCCAAGGTCGCATCGCGACGACATTCATAAGGATGAAGTGCTCAAACTCGCATTTATGCAAAAGGTGCGCGCGAAGCGTGGTCGCTCCACCCATGTCATGCGCAATCACAGACGGTCTCTCAAGACGCCAATGTTCCAGCATCTCGACAAATATCTCGCCCTGCACATCCAGCGCCGTACGCTGCGCTGGATCTTTGCCTGATCGGCCATAGCCGGGCATATCATACCAATGCACACGATAGCTCTGAGCCAGTTTGGGGATCACGCGATGCCAAGAGTACGACGACCACGGCCATCCATGCGCAAGAACGAGATTGGGACCACTCCCTGCATAACCCGCAGTGACATTGCCTGCTGAGGTTAGGAAATTCTGATCAAGGTTCCAAGCCATGGGGCCACCGATACAAATTGGGGCTCAAACCCTACGATCTGGTAGCAACAATCGTTGCTTTCCAGTGAGCCAACAATCTCAAGAGACGACACCTATTTCAACTTTAGCTTCTTGAAGACTCCGCTGGTGTTCAGCAAGACCTGATTGCCGCTGGTCACCTGGCCACGCACAAAGGCGAGGCTGCGCGTGCGCCGTACCAGTTCACCTTTTGCCTCGATGATTTCGCCAATGTTGCCCGCAGCGACAAACTCCGAGTTAAGCGAGATCGTGACGTAGCGGTCTTCCAGAACTTCCTTTGCGCTGGCCGCGAGAGCGAGATCGATCATGGTCATCATCAGGCCACCGTGCAGAATACCCTGCCGATTGCAATGGCGTGCCTCGGCCTTGAGAACGAAATGATGACCACCATCCTCCGTTTGTTGCCAGAAGAATGGGCCGGAATGCATTTCAAACGGATCATCAGGATCGTAGAGGACAAAACCAGCGAGTGGCGACTCGGTTGTATCGGTCATCAACACATCATCCTTGCAAGAAAATAGCGCACGCAGTTGTCAGGAACTCACCGTCCGTTGCACACTGCGGGACAACTGGCAACCGCTTCAACAGATCCACCTCAAGGTATCCGATAGATGGCAGCTGAACAGCGCAACATTCTCTTCATTATGTGCGACCAGTTGCGGTTCGACTATCTCAGCTGCACCGGCCACCCGCATCTCAAAACGCCGAACATCGATTGGCTGGCTTCGCGCGGCGTGCGCTACGATAAAGCGTACGTCCAGTCCCCTATCTGCGGTCCATCGCGGATGAGCTTCTACACTGGCCGTTATGTGCGCTCTCATGGTTCAACCTGGAACGGCATCCCGTTGCGGGTCGGTGAAATGACCATGGGTGATCATCTCCGTGAACTTGGCGTGCGCACCGCACTCTGCGGCAAGACCCATATGGAGGCTGACAAAGAAGGACTCAAACGCCTCGGCATCGATCCTGATTCAACCATTGGCGTCCTGCAGTCGGAATGCGGATTTGAACCGTGGGATCGCCTCGACGGCCTGCATCCCGACGGATACGGTCACCCACCCTCGCACTACAACGATTATCTGCGGGGATTGCAGTTCGGTGGACCAAATCCCTGGGAGCAGTGGGCCAACTCGGGCGAAAGCGACGATGGCGAAATTCTTTCTGGCTGGCTGTTAGAACACGCAGACAAACCGGCCCGTGTTCCGGACGAACATTCAGAGACGCCATATTCAACCACACGCGCGATGGAATTCATCGATGAGGCCGGAGACCAATCGTGGTGCCTCCATCTGTCTTACATCAAGCCGCACTGGCCCTACATCGTCCCGGCGCCCTATCACAACATGTATGGTCCGGAGCACGTCATCCCCGTCATCCGCAATGACGAAGAGCGGGCCAATGCCCACCCGATCCTCCAAGCATACTATCAGCACCGCTTTTCAAAGGTGTTCGAACGTGATGGCGTACGCGAACACGTCATTCCTGCCTACATGGGTCTGATCAAGCAAATCGATGATCAACTCGGACGCTTATGGAAATTCCTTCAGGAGCGCGGCCTCTTTGACAATACAATGATCGTATTTACGTCCGATCATGGCGACTATCTCGGCGATCACTGGCTTGGCGAAAAGGAAATGTTCCACGAGATATCAGTCAAGATTCCGCTCATTGTTTATGACCCATCAAAAGAGGCCGATGCCACCCGCGGCCAGGTAAGCGACGCACTCATCGAGTCAATCGATCTCGTCCCCACATTTGTTGAATTTGCCGGCGGCGAGATCAGGACCAACATCCTTGAAGGTCAATCACTGCTGCCATCGCTCCGCAACACGGACTACAAGCATGATCGTGAAATCGTAATCTCCGAGTACGATTACTCAGTTCGTCGGGCCCGTCGCATTCTCGATCAGCCGATACCGGATTGCAAACTCATCATGGCGTTTGATGGCCGCTGGAAATATGTCCATGTCGAAGGCATGGCACCGATGCTCTACGATCTTGAGACCGACCCAGACGAATTCAAAGATCTCGGCTGCGATCCAGCCTGTGAAGAACATAGACATCGCTTACGCGAAGCAATCTTTGAATGGTCGAGAAAACCAAACGCGCGCGTCACTGCGACCGATGCTCAAATTGCAGCCCGTGCGGGAGGCGAGTTCAAACGCGGTATCCTCATTGGCTTCTGGGACGATGAAGATATCGAGGAAGCCAAACGAGATGGCGAAAGCGGCAACTAGCTCGAATTGTAGCTAGAAGAAGATACTTGGTCTGGGAGGACACGTGGTATGGCAGGACTAGGAGACAGCTGGCTCGGACTGGAAGGCAAAGTGGTTGCCGTAACCGGGGCAGGCAGCGGCATTGGTCGAGCCACCGCAGCTGAGTTTGCCAGTGTTGGTGCAAAAGTCGTTCTGCTCGATGTTAATCTTGAGGCATGTGAGTTGGCAGCCAAAGAGATTTCTGGAAGCAGCAACAGTGCGGAAACGGCTGCGTTTCAATGCGACGTCACCGATGATGCAAGCGTCGACTCCGCCGCAAAAGAAGCACAGGGCGTCTTCGGCCAGATCGATGTCCTGATCAACAACGCCGGCATCCTCCGCCCTGGCACACTCGACACTATATCAGTCGACGACTGGGAAAAGTTGATGAACGTCAACGTAACCGGCTACCTGCGCTGCGCCCAGACCTTCGGACAATGCATGTTAGAACGCGGCAGCGGGTCTATCGTTCACGTTGCGTCCATTGCCGCCAGCGAGCCGCAAGCCAACAGTGGCGCCTATAGTCCCGGCAAGGCAGCCGTCGTCATGCTTTCGCGTCAGCTGGCCTACGAATGGGGACCGCGCGGCGTGCGTAGCAACTGTGTCAGCCCTGGCCTCGTGCGCACCGCCCTGAGCGAGGCATTCTATCAGGCACCGGGCGTTCTCGAAAAACGCGAAGCCATTGTCCCCATGCGCCGCGTTGCCAAGCCCGAGGATATCGCCGAGGCCGCCGTTTTCCTCGCAAGCACCAAGGCGAGCTACATCAACGGCCAGGAAATCTTGATCGACGGAGGTCTCTCACAGACCTTGATGGGTTTCGTCCCGAGACCAGGGTTTGAGTAACCATCCATGTTGAGTGCTGAACAAAGCTCGTTCCTCGATGCACATCCAGTGGCCCGGTTGGCGACAGCCGACGGGAACGGTGCACCTCATGTTATTCCGATTTGCTATGTCGTGATTGAAGACACGCTTTATTTCGGCATTGACGAGAAACCGAAGAGCGCAAGCAGCAAGCCGCTGAAGAGAATCCGCAACCTCATCGAAAATCCGAAAGCTGCAGTTGTCGTTGATCGTTATGATGATGACTGGAGCCAACTCGGCTGGGTCATGATACGGGGCCCTGCCGAGATACTCGAAAACTGCGTCGAACAGGTTCGAGCCCACGAGGCCTTGCGCGTTCGCTACCCACAGTACAGAGAAATGTACCTGGAACCACTTCCGGTCGTCGCAATCCGTATCAAGCGGGTCGTAAGCTGGGGAAATCTCGATTGAATAACTGTTCGATCGAAAATTGATCCACTGTTTGAATCGAACATTATGAGAGGATGCGGCACCCCACTGATTTGGGTCATGCCCGGAACGGTAAATTTCCAAAGATGGCAAAACCAAAGAAGTCCACAAAATCACGAGCACTAACGGTGCGTCGCGGCGGTGAGGCTGACAACCCAGTCTCGGAGCTGATCGTTGTTGTCCGCGGACAGCCAGTTATTCTCGCACCCGACCTCGCTCAACTCTACGGCACCACTACGAGTGCCGTGAACCAGTACCGCCGACGCAATGAAGATCGTTTTACCAGCGATTACGCATTCCAATTGACCCGCGAAGAGTGGGAACACTTGAAATCACAAGGCGTGATGTCAAATCGATCGCACGGTGGCCGCCGCGTGCGACCGTGGGCCTATACCGAACATGGCGTTGCCATGATGTCGATGGGAATGAAAAGCGATGATGCCGTCAGACTATCAAAAGTCGTTATCGATACATTCGTGAGATTCCGACGTGGCGAGCTACAGCCAGAGCCTACACTCCCAGGGCCGGAGGCAAAGAAGTTCCGCCGTCGCTTACAAAAGAAAATATTCAAGCAGATGGAAAACCTGCTTGATACCAGCCTGCCGTCCAATCCGGACATCACACTGCGCGAAGAGCTTGGAAGCATCGCGACCAACGCTATGGGCAGCATGAAGGCCGTAATTGCCAAACCGGCACAGCAAAGCGAGAAGATGTCGGCCGAGGTCACCAAAATCCTGGCTGAAGCCGAAAAGCTCTACGCCGAGACAAGAAAGCTAAAAGTAGAAGCCGATGCCATCGCCATGCAGAACTACCGTGATCGGTTGAGCCTACTACGAGAGCTGCGTGAAATGTCGATGCAGCTAGAACGCGACGACTGGATTGATGCCTTTCAAGGTTCATTCGGTGAAGCTGAAAAACGCATTGCGCTGCCACAACCTGACGAAGAGCAGGAATAGTCACCTGCCGCAAACTTGAAATCACAATCTGCCATTTCATTTGGAATTGTAGGCATACTCCCGACAGTACTCCTCTGGTCAAGACCGACCAAAAGGCTCATAGTCCAGTCGTGAGCCACAAAAATCGTTTGGAGGAAATCCATGAAATTCGGTGTCTTCTACTTCCCAACCGACTACGGCATCCAGGTACCTGAACTGGCGGTCGAGCTCGAAAACCGCAATATCGAGTCTCTGTTCGTTTGCGAGCACACACACATCCCGACCAGCCGTAAATCGCCCTTTCCTGGTGGCGGCGAGCTACCAAAAAAGTATATTCACACACACGACCCGTTCATCGCCCTGTCGTTTGCTGCAGCACTGACCAAAAAGCTGCGCCTCGGCACGGGTATCTGCCTTGTGCCGCAACACGATCCAATCGTTCTGGCCAAAGTGATTGCCAGCCTCGACATGATGTCGGGCGGCCGCTTTGAATTCGGAATTGGTGGCGGCTGGAATGTCGATGAAATGAACAACCATGGCGTTGAGTACAAGACACGCTTCAAGCAGATGCGTGAGCATACGGAAGCCATGAAGGCCATCTGGACGCAAGACGAAGCCAGCTACCACGGCGAGTTCGTGAACTTCGACCCGATCTGGTCATACCCGAAACCGACGCAGAAGCCACATCCACCTATCCTGCTCGGCGGTGAGACGGACTACACACTGAAGCGAATTGTCGAATACTGCGACGGTTGGATTCCGCGCGGCAACATGAACTTCGACCCCAAGGTCAGCCTGAAGCGCCTGCACGACATGGCCGACAAGCACGGTCGCGATCCGAAAGAGCTTTCGACCACGCTATTCCGTGGACCAACCACCAAGCAGGAACTCGATGCCTGCCGCGAAGCCGGCGTCGATCGCGTACTCTATGAGGTACCTGACGGCACGCGGGACGATGCACTCAAAGCCCTCGATGATGTCGTCGAACTGATGAGCTGAGCCAGTCGATCCAAGCTCAACGATAAGGCTACTTGTCCGCGCCGAGAAACATCCAAGGCGCGGACTTTCTTTTTCGGATCCCTCATCCTCAAATCTCAGCAGCTAGGCCATCGCCAGACGGATCGGCGCCGCCATCTAACTTGCCATCTACGAGGCGGATTGCGTGAACAATTGGGCTCATATAGCTCTGACCATGCCGCTTCGTCGGATACCCTCTGGCCTGCAGTGCGCGTTCCGTTGAACGTAAGATGCGGTTGGTCAGCTCGATCGTATTCGAAGTCGTGATGAAGCGAGGCGCATAGACCGCCTCCTGTGCGCTCATACCGAATTCAACAACGTTCAATATCGCGAGCAAATTACCCATCGTAATGGTTGTCCCGCCCGGCGATCCGACAATGAAGAACGGTTTGTCGTCCTTGAACACCATCGTCGGAGAAAGTGCCGTGAACCGGGCCTTCCCGGGAGCCAGTGAGCCGGCTCGGCCTGGTCGCGGATCAAACACCATCATGCAATTGTTGTACATGAAGCCCAGGCCATCGGTAACAACGCCCGAGCTTGATCCCAGTGAGTGGGTCATGGTCACACAGTTACCGGCCCGATCCGCCACGCAGATGTGGGTGGTTTCTTTGCTCTCCGCTCCGCCTTGGTTCAATCGCGGAACGTCGGTCTTCTCACCGCGCTTGATACGATCCGCCATACCGGCGGCGTACTCCTTCGATGTCAGTTCCTCCATTGGAATGTCAAAAAAGTTCGGGTCGCCCATGCGGGTATCTTTGTCGACGGTGGCGATCTTCATCGCCTCAGAAACCGTGGCGATGTAATCCGGTGAATTGTGCCCCATGGCCGCAAGATCAAAGTTCTCAAGAATGTTGAGCATCACCACAATCATAAGGCCGCCGCCCGGCGGTTGATTGGTGGCAACGCGATAGCCTCGATAGGTGGTCCATAGAGGTTCGGTTTCAACCGTAGCGCAGGCGGCGAGATCCTCCATTCGGATCAGACCACCGTTGGCACGCATATCAGCATCGATCTGCTGCGCGATCTCACCTTCGTAGAAGTCCTGCGCACCGTACTCCGCAAGCCGACGATAGGTTGCTGCCATATCAGGATTGCGAAAGCTTTCGCCGACGTCGAACAGACTACCGTCCGGTTTGACATAGATCTTCGCAGTTGCGGGGCAATCAGTCAGGCCGCGGATCCGCGCGATACGACCATTTTCAGCCCCGCGGGTCCAAAATCCATGCACACTTGGACGAACTGGAAACCCATCTTCGCAATAGGCTATAGCGGGCTGAAACAATTCTGCCAGAGAACGCGTACCAAACCGCGTCGCGGCCTCATCGAATGCCTTGAGCGACATTGGCGTGGTCATCGATTGATAACCGACCTCATTGACCTCACCCTTGAGCACAAAGCCAAAGCCATCATCGCACTCACGAACAATCAGGTCCTGCCACATGTCAGCCTTGGAGGCGAGTGGCGCTCGGCCATGAAAGTCAATCAACGTATGGACACCCTGGTCGCCCAGATAGAGATGCATTGAACCAAACCCGGCGATCCCGCACATCTGGGGATCAACAGCCGTCTGGACCAATGCCGCGCCAATCGCAGCGTCAACGACATTGCCGCCATCCTTAAGAATATCCAGCCCAGCCTCCACGGCTTCCGGTTGCGGAGCTGAAACCATTCCATGTGTCATGAGGCTTTACCTGTTTGAAGGACTGAACACGTCTAATGAGGAGCATCAATCCAATTCTAGGAGATTGCAACTCGCATGGAGATATCCGGTGTTTAACGCCGACCGATCGCAATAGACAGCTTGCAATGCGGGACAAATCAGCAACTTCACTTGACTATCCCAACGGGCAGCGTATTGCAGCGGCCAACGCATCCATCACACGAAGGGATGTCTGCCATGGCGGACTTCAATCGCGACATCAAGATTGCTCCATCCATTCTCGCTGCCGACTTTGCCAACATGGGCGCAGAGTGTCAGGCGGCGGAAGCACAAGGTGGCGATTGGATCCATGTCGACGTCATGGACGGCCACTTCGTGCCCAACATTACCTTTGGCCCGCAGATGTGCGCGGCAATGCGCCCACACATCAAAACGGTCATGGACGTGCATCTGATGATTGCGCCAACGGATCCTTACCTGGAGGCGTTTGCGAACGCTGGTGCAGACGTTCTGACGGTTCATGCCGAAGCAGGCCCGCACCTCCATCGCTCATTGCAGTTCATTCGTTCGCTCGGCAAAAAAGCCGGAGTGGCGCTCAACCCAGCAACATCGGCAACAGCCGTCGAAAATGTGTTGGACATCATCGACCTCGTCTGCGTGATGACAGTAAACCCTGGATTTGGTGGACAAAGCTTCATTGCTTCGCAAGTCGACAAGGTCCGCCGCCTCCGTGAAATGATCGGCGACCGCCCCATTCACATCGAAATCGACGGTGGCATAACACCAGAGACTGCACCGGCAGTTGCGGCTGCGGGTGCAGATGTGTTGGTTGCGGGATCGTCCGTTTTCAAGGGCGGCTCAGTTGACACTCCAGACGTCTACGGGGCCAACATTCGTGCCATTCGTGAAGCAGTAGCAGGCACCAGTTGACCCTGATCAGACCGTCAGGCCAGCACGCTCGTCAGCCGCGGCAAGCTCCGCGTCCCTATCAGCTGGATCACCGAGACCGCCCCCACCGGAAATCTCAAGAATAAGCTTGTCGTCAGCCGCAATAACCTGCGTGCCCTTACCCTTCAGCTCACCACCTGATGCTAGATAGGCTCGACCGGCTTGGCCATCACTGCCGCCCAGCGCACCGCGTGGCGGATGCTTGATCCGATCAAAAGCCGCCAACAAATCGAACGGTTGCCCGATGCGGCTCGCAATCTCAATCACCTGACCATGACCACCGCGTGTCTTTCCAACACCACCTGACCCGGGTCGGTACTCCTTGCGCCAGAACAGCAATGGCAAGATCTGCTCGGCAATCTCCACCGGCGTGCCTTTGACGCCTGACGGAAAGGCAGTCGCTGACAGTCCATCCGCATTCGGTCGCGCCCCGGTTCCGCCATTCGACGTAAAGGTGGTCGCAAAGCCGTAGTTGCCAGTGTCATCGTCCTGCAACTTGCCGCGCAGTGTGATGTTCCAGATGCACGATGTCCCCTCAGCGGGTACGCCGTTCGGCAATAGCTGCCGGAGGCAACCAAACACAACATCCGGCAACATCTGTCCCGTCACGTGACGCACGAGAACCGCAGCTGGTTTCTCGGGGTTAAGCAAAGAGCCTACTGGTGCAGTCACGGTGAATGGCGCAAGCGACCCAGCATTGTTCGGAACGTCCGGCGCCAAGGCGCATCCCAGACCAAACACTGTGTAAGCCGTCGTGTAGGCAAGCGGGACGTTGACACCGCGAGGCTGAACAGGACTCGTCCCGGCATAGTCAATTGTGATGCTATCGCCCTGCTTCTTGAGCGTTGCAGCCAGCTTGATTTCTGACTCGTAACCATCCGCCATCATCTCGTAAGACCACTCGCCGTCCGGCAGCTCTGCAACGCGCGCACGAACAGCCGCTTCGGATCGATCACAAATATAACTAGCGAGATCATCCAGCGACGACAGGCGGAACTCATCCATCATTTCGACAAGGTAACGACAGCCAACTTCGTTGCAGTTCGCCAGTGAATACACATCTCCGACGGTATCAACCGGCAGACGAGTATTGGCACGGATCATTTCAATGAGCGTGTGGTTGACTTCGCCGCGATCAAACAATTTCAGGAATGGTATGTGCAGCCCTTCCATGAAAACATCGGTCGCATCAGGACTGAAACCAATGCCTCCAATATCCATCAAGTGACTTGTACATGAGAACAAGCCCACCAATTCGCCGTTACGAAAAACCGGTGTCGTGACAACGAAGTCGTTTGTATGTCCGGTTCCCTTCCAGGGATCATTGGTGATGTAGGCATCACCGTCACGCATGTTCTCCAAGCCGAAATGCGCGATGAAGTGTTTGACGGACTCGGCCATCGAGTTGACGTGGCCGGGCGTGCCGGTGACGGCCTGCGCTAACATGCGGCCCTGCCGGTCAAAGATGCCAGCTGAGAGATCACCAGCCTCACGTACGATCGGCGAAAAGGCGGTTCGCAAAAGCACTTGAGCCTGCTCTTCAACCACCGCTATCAAGCGATTCCACATAATCTGCAGGGCGATTTCGCTCGGCTGCTCCGAATGACTGGTCGGCTCATCTCGGGTCGCACCGTCACCGGCTACAAGAACCAAAGCCCCATCTGCATCAATCGTCACATCAAAGCCAACCGGAATGACGGTTGATGTGCCATCCTCGGTGACAATACAGGGACCTTCGAGCGCCTGTCCCGTTGCAAGTGACTGTCGCGCATACAGCGGGATCTCTGCATGTCCCCGTCCTTCCGAGTACACGCGTCTGGTCCCAAACGCATGCGCTCGCTCACCACCTCGTAATGGCTTTGGAAGCTGCTCAAGAGCGGGCTGTCTGGCACTGACCAGCACGGACCAACTCATCAGCTCTATGCGCGCATCCGGGATATGCCGTGCGAACAAGCGGTCATACTCAGCCTCAAAGTCCTGACGCAATTTCGCACCCGCATTGCCACCAAGAGGGCCGTCCGGCAGCGTTACAGCAACTTCGTGGCCTTGACCCGCATAACGTGCGAAGACCTGACGGTGAACATGAAGGCGGTCGGCACCAGCTGCCGAGCCTGCCAGCTCCGTCGCCTCCCTTGTCAGCTCATCGAGCATCGCATTGACGCCCGAGGCATCAAACGCATCCAACTTTACATAGTGCGAGCGCACGATTTCAAACGCTGCCGGCGCCTGCAGAAAACCGATAGCCGAACCGACACCAGCATCTTTTGGAATGACGATCTTGGAGATCCCGAGTTTTTCAGCCAGACGGCAGGCATGCAAGGGCGCTGCTCCACCGAAGGCAATCAGCGTTCGGCCGGCAATATCGATACCGCGTTCAACAGCGTGCACGCGCGCTGCGTTGACCATGTTCTCATCAACGATCTCATTCACTGCACTGGCGGCTGCCTCAAGCGAGCAGCCAAGCGGGTGACCAACAGCTTCCTTAAGCGCGCTCTCCGATCTGGCCCTATCCAGCATGATTGAGCCACCAGCAAATGCATCAGGATCGATATGACCAAGTACAACATCGGCATCTGTCACCGCGGGTTGCGTGCCGCCTCGACCGTAACAGGCTGGTCCGGGATTAGAGCCCGCACTTTCCGGCCCAACCCGCACCCGACTAAGAGCATCAACATGTGCCAGCGAACCGCCGCCAGCGCCGATTTCAATCATCTCAATGACAGGAATGCGAACCGGCAGACCACTCCCTTTCATGAATCGCGCGGAACGGTCCACCTCAAAACTGCGTGCCTTGAGTGGATCACCATTTTCAATCAAACAGATTTTTGCGGTCGTTCCGCCCATATCGAACGACAGGACCTGCTCCTCACCGCGCTCTGCTGCCAATTGGGCGGCAAGGATCGCTCCGCCAGCCGGACCGGACTCAACAAGGCGGATAGGGAAACGCGCCGCCGTGTCCACGCCAGTCAATGTCCCACCGGATGTCATGAGATGCATGGGTGCCGATGCACCGAGTTCAGATAGGCGCGTCTTTAGGCGCCCGAGATAACCGGCCATCAATGGTTGTACGTAGGCATTGGCGACGGCAGTGGAAGTGCGCTCATACTCACGCACTTCAGGACAGACCTCACTGGATATCGTAACAGCGACGCCGGGCAACTCCTCAATCAGGATCTCTCTCGTCCGAACCTCATGGTTCGGATAGGCGTAGGCATGCATGAAGGCGACCGCCACGGCCTCGACCTGCTGCTGCTTGAGTTGGCGTGCAGCCTGCCTGACACCATCCTCGTCAAGCGCGACCTGAACCTGGCCAGTTACGTCAGTTCGTTCTTTAACCGTCAAACGAAGCTCGCGCGGCACAAGTGGTTTTGGCTTCTCGATGAAAACGTCGTACTGGTCGAAACGACTTTCGTCGGCAATCTCCAACGTATCTCTGAAGCCTTCCGTTGCAATCAAGGCCGTCTTGGCGCCCTTGCGTTCGATGATCGCGTTCGTCGCAAGTGTTGTGCCGTGAACGATTTGTGCAAGATCGGAAAATCCGATTCCTGCCTCATCCAGTACGATCTCGGCACCTTCAATCAGGGCCCGCTCCGGCGCATCGGTCGAGGTGAGAACCTTGGTGGTGAAGCGCCGGCCATTAAACTCAAGCGCCAGATCTGTGAACGTGCCGCCGATGTCAGCAGCGAGCCTTGCCGTATGCTTTGCAGTCATTTTCCAAATCGCATGTGTAGGGAGTTGACGAAAGAGCGTGTCGATCAATTAACACTTATACGAAACAGCTCACGTTATGGCGACGCCCGGCAGCCGTCTTTCATCCTCAGACCCGCGCCCGTGGTACAGCCACGCCCCATAATTGCGCAGGCTGATAATATTTTCATCATTAATTTCAACAAACTAGAGGCGAATTGCCGTATCTAGGTATTGAAATATATCCATTTGAATACATATGAATACATATGATGTTAAAACAAGACACGGGGGGTGATAGCGCATGTCCGGAAAGACAGTCCCGCTGTCAGTGCGCGTTAGCGATGATGATGCAGTGTTCTTGGCAGGTCTGGAGATCGACGATGCGGTGACGCCGTCGGAGAAGCTCCGCGCCATTCTCCAAGACGCGCGCCGCCGCAATACCGGCCTTAAGGACGCGTCTGAGGGTGGCCTGCTGATGCGTGAAATGGCGACGCCGGCACGCCGTAACGTCAGGCGGCTCGAAGGGCAGCTTCGGCAAAAGTCGGACCTCGTTTTGAAACTGTACGAAAGGGTACCCGATATCATGGCTCGCCTGATCGCAGGCCCTGAAGTCAGCGACGATCCCGATAGCCTGCTCCAATTCGAGAAGGAACTGACCGATCAGATCGCGGTTCTTCTGAAGGACTTCATTGCACTTGGACTGACATCCCCGGTCCGCGTTTACACGGAAGACAATTTTCGCAGCGAGATGAAACCAGTGATCGAGCTGGTTGAACTACTGCGCCATCACCAACGAGTACAGAGAGGAGAAAGTAATGAGTGAAGGACTAGTGTCACGCGTTCAGCGGCTTGTGACAGGAAGCGTAAGCGACTTTGTCGACACGATCGAAAACGCAGCACCGGAGACAGTCATGCGCGAATCCATTCGCGAGATTGACCGTGCAGCTGATGATGTCCGACAAGAACTCGGACGGGCCATCGCCGACAGGCACAACGCCAACAAGCGCCTGATGGAGGCTACGTCGAAACATGAAGACCTAGCCGAGAAGGCCAGGTTTGCACTTGAGCAAGGCCGCGATGATCTGGCGAAAGCCGCCATTGCCCGCCAGCTCGACATGGAAGCGCAGATTCCCATTCTCGAGGCATCGCTGAAAGAGGTCGCGGCCGAGCAAGGCGAGCTTGAAGGTTACGTATCCGCCTTGCTGGCACGTCGACGCGAAATGGAATCAGATTTGGAAACCTATCTGGAGTCACGCGCGACTGCTTCAAGAAACGGTGGTGAAGAGCCAGGTCTGGTCAAAACACAAAAGTTAAGCGCCGAGAAAAAAGCGACCAAGGCAGAAAACGCATTCAACCGCGTCTTAAAAAGCGCGAGCGGTCTTGCCGCCACGTCACCGGCAGACACCGAAACCGCTGCCAAACTAGCAGAACTAGAGAGCGTAACGCGCGATCACCGCGTGGAAGAACGTCTGGCAGCTTTGAAAGCAATAAGGGAATAAGTTCATGTTTGAGGGTATGCTGACCCCGGCCCTCGCTCCATTCTCGATCGCATTGGGCATCATGTTGCTCATTGCCTTGACGGAAGCGATGGGCACCGTGTTCGGCATCTCTCCTTCCGGGTTATTCGATCAATTTTTCCCGGATGTGGATGTTGATGCCGACTTAGAGATGGCAGCTGACGCCGAAGCGTCGGTCGAGCCGTCAGGCTTGTTGTCGTCCGTTCTCGGCTGGCTATGCATCGGAAAAGTTCCCGTTCTGGTTTTGCTTGTCGCATTCCTGACAGCGTTCGGTCTCTCAGGCATCATGTTGCAGAGCATTGCGAAATCTACGATTGGATTTCATTTTCCGTCGGTTATCGCTGCCATTATTGCACTTTTCCTAGCGTTGCCGCCGACAAGATGGCTCGCAATAGGCTTGGCCAATGTCATGCCCAAGGAAGAGTCTGAAGCTGTCTCGACAAAAACCTTTGTTGGAAAGGTCGCCACAATCACACGTGGCATCGCCAAGGAAGGTGTCCCTGCAGAGGCCAAGCTAAGAGATGTGCACGGCCAAATGCATTACGTGCTCGTCGAACCGGATGTGGCTGATGACGAATTTCCGCAAGGATCAGAAGTCCTTTTGACCAGCCAATCCAGCGCGATCCGGTTCAGAGCGATTCTGAACATAAATGCGCTGATGTCGAAGACTTAGAGTTTAGGAGTTTGAAATGATTACCAATGCAACGGAGGCCGGCGGACTAGGTCTCACCGGCATTCTTATTATAGCGGCCTTGATATTCGTCGCATTGATGACGATCGGCATGATTTTCGCGCGACTCTATCGTCGCTCTTCAAAAGAAGTGTCCTTCGTTCGAACAGGCTTTGGTGGCCAGCAAGTCATTATGAATGGTGGCGCGCTCGTCCTGCCGGTTCTACACGAAATGATCCCGGTCAACATGAACACGTTGCGCCTCGAAGTACGTCGCGCCCATGAGCAGGCCTTGATCACCAAGGATCGGATGCGTGTTGACGTGCAAGCCGAGTTTTATGTCCGGGTCCAGCCAACTATTGAGTCGATTGCCAATGCAGCGCAGACCCTTGGTCGTCGGACTATGACTCCGGATGCCTTGAAAGAGCTGATCGAAGGCAAGTTCGTTGATTCACTCCGCGCAGTAGCTGCCGAGATGGCAATGGAAGAACTTCACGAGCAGCGCGTCTCCTTTGTCCAGAAGGTGCAGGCCGCTGTCTCAGAAGACATCCTCAAGAATGGTCTAGAGCTCGAATCCGTCTCACTTACCGGGCTAGACCAAACGAACAAGGAGTATTTCAATCCGGACAACGCCTTTGACGCTGAAGGTCTGACCAAACTCACTCAGGAGATCGAGGAGCGTCGTAAGAAGCGCAACGATATCGAGCAGGAAACCGAGGTTCTCATTCAACGCAAGAACCTTGATGCCGAGCAACAACGACTGCTGATTTCGCGTGACCAGGAATATGCGCGCCTTGAGCAGCAGCGCGAAGTTGAAGTGCGCAAAGCCGACCAGGTTGCCCAGATTGCACGTGAACAGGCCCAGCGCGAGTACGAAGCAGAGCAGGCCAAAATTGAGGCTGGCCGACAAACCAAAGAAGCGAGCATTGAAGCTGACAAGGTTGTCGCCGAGCGCCAGATCGAGAAAGATCGATTGGTACGCGAGCAAGAGATTGCAAAAGAGCAGTCTGTTGAAGCGGCAGCGGTCGAGAAGGCCAAGCAAATTTCGCTCGCCGAACAAGGCCGTGATATCGCGGTTGCTGAGAAGTCCCGCGAGAAGTCTGAGGCGGATGCTGCAGCCGACGCTGCACGCGCGATTGCTGTAAAGGCAGAAGAGGCCGTTGTTACGTCACGACACACTGAGGTTGCGGAACGTGAAAAGCAGATCGAACTGATCGAAGCGCAAAAGGTTGCTGAACAACAAGCCATTGCAATCAAGGTTTCAGCCGAAACCGATAAGCTGGCTGCAATCGACAAAGCTGAGGCAGTGCGCATTGCTGCCGATGCAGAAGCTGAGAAGGAACGTATTGCAGCGGCTGCAGATGCTGATGCAGCCAAGGCTCATGCCGACGGTCAGCGTGCCGTCTATGAGGTTGAGGCGGAAGGCAAGCGCGCCGTCAACGAGGCGTCGAACATTCTGTCTCCAGAGCAGATCGCTATGCAGATCAAGCTTGAGCTGATCAAGGCGCTGCCTGAGATCATTGCTCAGTCAGTCAAGCCGATGCAATCGATCGATGGCATCAAGATCGTGCAGGTTGACGGCCTCAATGGTTCGGGAACTGCCAACGCTCATAACGGTGATGGCTCGAGCACAGCGGCAGGCGCAGGTGGCTCAGGCAACAGCCTCCCTGACCAGGCAGTCGCCGCAGCACTTCGCTATCGGACACAAGCGCCTTTGCTGGATAGCCTGCTGAACGAAGTCGGCCTCGACGGCAACAGCCTTGCGGGGCTCACTGGTGCCGCCACCGAAGCGCTTGCAAACGGTTCCTTAGCCAAAGGGGGTGACAAGAGCTCAGAAGGCACTGTGCAAAATGGCAGAATGGACGGATAATGCGTCCGATGAATGAGTAAAAAGCGAGCGGCCGGTTTCTCGAGACATTCTTGAAATCGGCCGATTGCAACGATAAGCAGGGCATTGAAAACCTGCGCGAAGCGATTCTATCTCCCCATGGGTCCCCATGACCGACTTTGATCTTAGTCAGGAATTCATTGCCCGGGTTGAGCTCCCAGGCACCTCGGCTGCCTTTCCAGACATACGGTATTCAAGTGAAAGCGATACCTCCGCCGGGCTCTATTCCCGCGCTGGATGGTTTCCGACAACAGTAGCTGCAGCGCCTAAGAACATCTACGTCCTCTTCGTTGGAACCGCCGAGGCCATCGAAAAACACAAGCCAGCCATTGCCGATGTCCGCGCTCGAGGTAATGACATCCTGGTCTTCGAGTTCGCCGGCCAGGGGGCAAGCGGTCGGTTTTTGCCGGATCCTCGCAAGGTGCACGCGATGCCGGATGGATTCGACATGTGGACCAACAGCCTCAGAGAGTTCCTACGCAGCGATCTCTTCCGTGCTGTCCGTCAACGCGGCTACGACCACAACGCTGGCGTCGTCGCCTTGCCTTACTCCCTCGGCGGCCACATGTTCGCACGGCTCATGCAGGAAGCGCCGGCGTTCAGCCGCCGGTTCACACGCATCGTCTACGTCAATCCGGTCGTTGCTATGAACTCTGCTGGCAGCATGATGATGCGCCTTGTCCAGCAAATGTCAGCTTGGCTGTCGGTTAGCAAGCCCGGCAAGTCCGAAGACTTTGTTCCAGGCCATGGCCGCTTTCATCCGGGTGACAGGCCGCTTGAGAAAAGTAGCATCGGCAGTGACCGCGAACGCCATGAGTGGATTTGCAGGTTCTATCACGAGAACGAGCATCTCGCGATGTGGGGCATGACCTATGGTTGGTTCCACGAGGCCAATCGTTCACTGACCAAGATGTGGGACATCATCATCGACGGCGAGGCCAAGAACCCATTCTTCGCGTTCTGGAGCAAGGCGCGGGACAAAGACATCCCCCGCAAGAACGAGACCCGGGTCCCGACACTCGTGATCTCATCTCACAACGACACCATCGTGATTGCTCATTACGTTCAGCGTTTCGCAAAATACATTGGCGCCGACATCTTGCACTTGCCTCGCGCAAAGCATGAGCCATCTCAGGAACCACCCCCTATCCGGGAAAGCACCTTTGATGCCGTTGCTGCCTGGGTTGCCGATCCCGCAGATCCCCAATTGCCAGCAACATCTGACATTCGCCTGTCGAAAAATAAGCGTTCAAGCGTAGCTGGCCAGTAACATCAAAATTCCGCCCCGCTTCAAAGGCAACAAGACTTATCGATCACCCTATGCCAATCCGACGGCCCACACGTAGACATCAGAAGCGCAAAAATTGATGAGCATTCGCTCAATCCAAAAAATATTGATCTTGGTGTTCGTGGTTGCAGGGCACGCCTATGCAGGTCCATCACCGCTACACGCAAATGACAAACAAAGATATCCGTGGCAGGTTGAGCTTGAGGATTGGAATGCCGTTAAGCGCAGTCGTGATCCAGCGCTGCTCCGTGCATACCTCCAGCGATATCCAAGCGGCACATTTGCAGCGCTTGCCAAGGCACTGTTGCAACGGCTGGAACCTAACGCTCCTGAGCCCGATACCCCCAGGATTGAACCACCCGCACCATCACTCGCTGAAAGACCCGCCACCATGACCAAGGCAGATGATGGACGAAAGTGGATCACCGGCGCCGAACGTCTTAGGCAGAATGATTTCAAGGAGCTTAGAGGCGGACGGGTTGGGTTGATCACCAACCATACCGGCTTGTTGCGTGAGGGCCCGGGTGGCAACAGCAGACATTTGGTTGATGTCCTTCATGCAGCACAAGGTGTTCGGCTGACAGCCATCTTCGTCCCTGAACATGGCTTCCGAGGTACGGTCGAAGCTGGAAAGTCAGTCCGCAACCAGATCGATGACAGGACAGGACTGCCAATTCGCAGCCTTTACGGAAAGACCCGCAAGCCGTCACGGAAAATGCTCGCGGATATCGACCTGCTCGTCTTTGACATTCAAGACATCGGTGTCCGGTTTTACACCTACATTTCAACCATGGGGCTGGCGATGCAGGCCGCGGCGGAAGCCGGCATCCCGTTCCACGTGCTCGATCGGCCGAACCCACTTGGTGGAGATTATGTTTCGGGTTTCATGCTGGACCCAAGCGAGCGTTCATTTGTTGGACAGTTCGAAATCCCAATTGCCCACGGCATGACAATCGGGGAACTCGCCCTCATGATAAAGGGCGAGCAACTGTTGCCAAGGCTGGCAAACCTCCAACTCAGCGTTGGACAAATGCAGGGCTGGCGTCGATCCATGCGATGGCAACCGGACGAGCCCTGGCTTCCAACCAGCCCGAACATTAACTCATTTGACGCCGCACTCCTCTACCCTGGAACC
This sequence comes from Hyphomicrobiaceae bacterium, assembly GCA_965247245.1. Classification (GTDB taxonomy): domain Bacteria; phylum Pseudomonadota; class Alphaproteobacteria; order Rhizobiales; family Hyphomicrobiaceae; genus Tectiglobus. Next base: position 3,277,903 of record CBDFGV010000003.1, read on the forward strand.
GGATTGTTCGAAGCAACGGCTATCAATGAAGGGCGCGGCACCCAGATACCTTTCACCGTTGTTGGCGCAGAATGGATTTCCAGCCGAACAGTGGTATCCCGACTAAACAAACTCGAACTACCTGGTGTCGAATTCCAAGTGACCCGGTATGTCCCAAAGTCCATCAAGAGCATGGCGGCACGTCCTCGCCTTATGGGACGCACACTCAACGGTGTGAAGATTCTGATCACCGATCATGACCGTGTCGAGCCGGTGGAACTGGGCGTAACGCTATTGAGCGAGCTGCGCCGAGAAGCGCGTCGCCGCGGCGGCAAGAGATTGTTTTCGAAGCCAAGATGGCTTGGAAGAATGGCCGGAACACAGCGCCTTTATCAGCAATTGCGGCAAGGCAAGAGCGGACAGCAGATCATTGCTTCATGGCAAGATGAAGTGGCTGCCTTCAAGCAGCGCCGTGCGAAGTATCTGCTCTATCGTTAGTATCGATGAAGGCTTTTCCGCTGCGTCTGGTCTACGCGAGCCGACCGTTGCCTGCCTATTCCACCATTGCCACCTCAACCAATCGCTCCAGGTGGCTGACATCTCGCACAACGAGCGAGCCACCGGTCCGTTCAATCACCCCATTCCTCGCGAGTTGATTGAGCTCGCGCGCGACCGCTTCACGATGCGTGCTAATGCGACGCGCAATCTGTACGTGGGTCGGAGGATTAACGACAACCACCGTGTTCTCAACCCCACCTTGACTACGGACAAGACGCAGCAGCTCCGCATGCACTCTTTGTTTAACCGTGGGCGTGCTGAATTCGAACACCCTGGCTGTCAAGCGACTCAACTGCCCCTCAAGGTGTTGAATGAACTCTCTGTTGAGAACCAGATTACTCTCAACAAGCTCCAGGAACTTGGCACTTGGCAATTTGGCAACGACACTGTCTTGAGCTGCCTCCACCCTCGCCGTGCGACCAAGCCGGCCCAACGCTTCATGTTCGCCGAAGCAATCTCCTGGTCTCAGTTCTCGCAATTCAACCGCCCGCCCACCGGCTGAGTAGACAACAACATGCGCCCGCCCTTCGGTCAGAAAACAAGCGCTGTCCTCTTCATCCAGAAAGTTCACGATTGCCGTCCCAGCAGAATAAGATGACCAGCTACAATCCCTTTCAACGACCGCAAGCGCCTCTGGTTCGAGAGACTTAAACAAGTCAATCAGACGCAACGAATGAGAACGGGTTTGCGCCACTCTTCCTCTGCCGAATGAGCTGATAATATTTGCACCGCGCACTGCTCACAGCACTGCAAGAGTTGTGGTGCTCATTGCGATCAATCTTAGCATTAAACAGCATACATATCAAATTAATCCGCACAGAAACAATTCTGCACTGACACTTAGCATTTGTCCGCGCTAGTTTAACCAGCGGGCCTACTCAAGCGGAAAGCAGTGCGAAGTATCCGAATCTCATAAGCGGGAAACAGAACACGACGATAGGAAGCACGAGCGCGCGAGTTCACGCGTCTTCTGCAAGTTTTCTAAAATTGGAAAAAATCAATTCACTGAAGCCTTGTCGCCCTCATGGGGGCGACAAGCTTAGTTGTGCGAGGACCGGCTACTGTGCCGTCGTCGCGTCAGCTTTAGCAGTTGAGAAGGCGCTGAATATTCCGAGCAGATGACTAAGCTTACGCTCGCGCTGCGTATCAACACTCACGGTAGCTGTCATTCCAGCTCGCAGTGGCAGCTCCCCAGAGCGTGGCTTAAGGTAGATCTTGACTGGCAAACGCTGAACGACTTTGACCCAATTACCCGATGCATTCTGCGGTGGAAGCAATGCAAACTCTGCACCTGTCGCCGGACTGATGCTGGCAACTTCACCTTCCCATTCCACACCAGGGTAGATGTCGAGCACGACTTTGGCCTTCATCAGACGGCGAACGTGTGTCAGTTCCGTCTCCTTGAAGTTCGCTTCGACCCAAGGCCGCGAGTCGACCACCAGTGCAAACAATGGCTTGTCTGGCTCGACAAACTCACCAGGCTGCAGTTTCAGGTTCACGGCGGTTCCGCCAACTGGCGCCACGATCGTCGTTCGACGGAGATCAAGCTCTGCCTGTTTAACGGCGGCTATCTTCTCACGCACCTCAGGATGTTCATCAATTTCGGCATTTGTATCACCGCCCAGCTGCGCGAGCATGCGACCGACCTTGCTCTTCATCACCGAAACGCGGTTGCGTGCCTGAAGCACACTGTCTTCTGTTTCCTCTAGCCGGGACGATGAGACGATCTTTCGCGCAGCAAGCTTTTTGTTTCTTTCAAGCTGGGCTTCCTGATACTGAATGCGGCCTTCAGCTTCCTTTAACTCGCTCTGTGCCTCGCGCCAGCTAGCGATCAGTGTCGCGACTCTGTGCCGTGTAATATCAACATCTGCTTTTGCTTTGGCCAGGGCGATCTGAAATGGCTCATCATCGAGGATGACCAGAACCTCGCCCTTTTGAACGCGCGTATGATCATCAATCACGACCCGCTTAACACGTCCGGTCACCTCGGCAGAAACACGTGCAATGTCGGCTTTCACATAGGCATTCTCGGTCGTGATATAGCGCCCACCCCAAAGCCAGAACATGATTGCGCCAACAACCGCCAGACACGGCACAACGATTAGCAGCACAGGTCGTACGAAACTATTCATCAGACTCTACCTCGAGTTCGCCAGCTCAAGAGCAGGCGCCTTTTCCGGTAAGCTCTCTTGGACATCGTCCAGAGCTGGATCATCTTCTGCGAGTTGCAGCAGCTGCTGCTTCACGCGTCTCATTAGTTTTGAAAGCGTTCGGCGCTCCGTCGTGCTCAAATCCTGGAGTGCCGCATCTACTGTCCCCTCAGCGATAGGCCAGATCAGCGCATGTAGTCGCTCGGCTTCCTTGGTCAGATGCATGCGATTGATTCGGCGATCATTGGGGTCTGCTCGTCGCTCCAACCAGCCTTTCGCTTCCATCCGGTCTATCAATCGACCGGCGGTCGCCTTTTCGATCTCAAGAAGGTCCGAGATCTCCGTCTGGCTCAGTCCCGGATGGCGATGGACCCGTGCAATAACAACCCACTGCGCACGCGTCAGACCAAGAGTTCGGACCCGTCTTTCAAAGACGGTCCGAAGCAGTCTTGCGACATCGGTCATCGTGTAACCGATATAATGTTCGTCATCAGGTGACATCGAGACCTGCGTGATTGAAGGTATTCCTTGGTGACCTTTAAGCCGGTCACGAACGGCTATCTGTACACCAATCTACACTACAGCGTGAGATAGTAACCTATATTACTATATCCTACGTTAAGGTCGTCAAGGTTAAAATTTTTGTGAGCTTTGTAGATTTCCGGACGCAAAGTGCCGCACTCATTCCTGGAGCCTTTGATTCTGGTTTAAGAACGCTCGGCAATTGAAATGCGAGCAGCCAGTGGCCCAGCAAAACGCCTCTCCGAGTGCGACGTCCGACGACGATGCTGTCTATGATTTGTCACCGACGAGGCGCTTGCTGGTGCTGCTGGTCGTCATGAGCGCGACCACGGCGTATTCTTCATCAGTCCTCGTCTCCTCAGCATTGCTTCCCAAATTACAGGGCGCCTTCGGCGCTACACAGGATGAAGTCTCCTGGACCATGACGTTCAACATCGTGGCGACCGCTGTCGTTACGCCGATGAGCGGCTGGCTCGCCGAACGCTTCGGGCGACGCTCCACCATGGTCTGGTGTGCGTTTATCTTCGCGGCATCAACATTCTTCTGCGGTGCCTCAACATCCCTTAACGAGCTGATCTTCTGGCGCATCGTGCAGGGTGCCGCCGGTGCCCCGCTCGTACCGCTCAGCCAGGCCATTCTTCTGGATTCCTATCCCAGGCGTCAGCACAACTTTGTCATCGCGATCTTCGGCATGGCAAACATGATCGGACCGTCCGTCGGCCCGACGTTGGCTGGTGAAGTCTCTGAAGCCTTTGGGTGGCGGTGGGGCTTCTGGATGATGGTGCCGATTGCAGTCATTGCATTTATTGGTTGCCGTCTCGTCATCCCTCGCCGCGGTGAACGCGGTCAGGCCAAACTCGATTGGAGCGGGTTCCTAACTCTCTCGATCGCCATAGCCTGCATCCAGCTTATGTTCTCCCGCGGCCAGCGTCTGGACTGGTTTGAAAGTACCGAGATCGTAGCAGCAGCCTTCCTGGCGGGCGTCGCTTTCTACATGTTCCTTGCTCACAGTCTGACGGCAAAGAACCCGTTCATCAGATTGTCCTTGTTTAAGGATCGCAACTACTCGCTCGGCATGCTGCTCGTCTTTATGTTCGGGATGCTCAACTTTGCACCTGTCGTCCTGCTCCCACCACTGCTGCAGAACCATGCCGGATATCCTGACACTGCCATTGGCATATTCATCGGCTGGCGCGGCTTCGGCACTTTGATCGGCTTCTTCGTCGCCCTATTGACGGCTAGGGTGGACCCGCGCGCCATGATGATGGTTGGCTTCTTTCTGCAAGCCTACGGTGGCTATCAGATGATGCAGTTCGACCTGAACATCGGAGAAACTCAATTGGCCCTTTGGTCAATGGTCCAGGGCGCAGGGATCGGTGTGACCTGGGTGCCAATGACGATCGTGACCTTCTACACATTGCGCCCCGAACTCCGCGACGAAGCGATGTCGATGTACCATCTGTTGCGCAACTTCGGTTCCAGCCTCTTCATATCTATCGCCGTCGCGGAAATCGTCAGAACAACCGGCAGCAATTATGCCCGCATGACCGAGGCAGTCTCCCCATTCAACAAGCTCTGGACCCTGCCATCATCATCGGGTTCCTGGTCAATCGAGTCTGTTGAAGGCATGGCCCGTTTCGCCAGGGAAATCACGCGACAGGCGATCTTGATCGGTTATGTCAACGCCTTCTGGATGTTCGCATTGATTGGCTTCGCTGCGATTCCGATCTGCCTACTGGCGCGCCTGCCAAAGCAGAAAGTTAGCAAAGGCTGATCAGGTTGCCATCGCAACATCACCAGGCGCAGCAGGGCTGACCGGATCACCAATCTGCAGAGGCTCAGCATCAAACTGCAATCCTTGATCCGCTGCCATCAGGAGCATGGCCCGCTCCGCCAAGGCCGTGATCGTCAATAGCGGATTAACCCCAAGCGATCTGGGCACAACCGCGCCATCGATAACGTAAAGGCCGGGATGAACGGCCGTCGAATGCGCACCGCTTCCGCCCGCGAACACGCGACCGCGATGATCAACGACGCCAGAATCTGCATCGCTGCCCATCGCACAACCACCGAGTGGATGCGCAGTCGCCGGTTGATGCCCCATCACTGAACCGGCCAGTGGGTTCTTCACGTACGACCCGCCGACATTGCCCACCATCTCGCTGAGGACAGAGTCGAGACGCTCATAGACCGGCTCTTTCTCTGCTTCTGGCCAGGATATCGTCGTCGCATCACCGTTGAGGACAATGCGGCCTGAGGCCGAGTCATGCGACACCGCGAAGAAGGTTTGCAGACTAGCCAACGGTCCCTTGTAAACACCGCTGATCAGGCTCTTCAATGCGCCAAGCAATCGTCCGTTGGGAACAAACATAACCGGCAGTATTGGCGCCAGAGCCGATGGCAAAGCACCTTCCTGCACACGCAATTCTTGATTGACGTCTTCCGCGTCGTCGTACTCGTACTGCCCGGTCACCGAAGCGCCAACCGGCTCCAGACCGTCCTTCAGCGGATGCCCGACACCGATTGCATTGACCGGAACTTTTGCGCCGTACCCAAAAGCAATGATGTCGCCATTTGCTGAGAAACGCTCGCCCAGGCGATCTGACAGCGCCAGCCCATTCTCTCGCGACCGCAACAGAATTTCTGTGGATCCAAGCGTGCCCGCAGACAGGATGACGGTTCCGGCATTGACGACAATCTGGCTGTCGCCTTGCGCTCCAGAGCCATCCATGTTCGTGAGCGTGACAACCCACCCGTCAGCCGCTTTCTCAACGTGGGAGACGCGTGCGTATGTGAACAACTCTGCGCCGTGACGTACGGCATCGGGCAGATAGGTCAACGCCACCGTGTTCTTGGCGCCGACATTGCAACCACCACAGCAATCACCGCACCGCGTACAGGCAGGCTGAGCAATTCCGCCGGAGCTAACGGTGTCTTCATAGCTGACAACCGTCTCTGGGGCGACTACTCGCCCAGGCATGGTTTCCGTCGCGGTTGTCAGCGATCGGAACTTGGTCTGCTCTTCTGCCTTAGGATCTGATGCTGGTGAAAGCCATTGACGGGCCCGGCGATAACCTTCGTCGAGCAAGCCGTCCTGGACGATCTGGCCCGGCCACACTGGGTCCGTGAACACGCGTTGATCGGGACGCAGTGCTACGCCGGCGTTGACCAGCGATCCGCCGCCCAGACCGCGCCCGACCAGCACATGCATGTCATCACCGAGACGCACATCGTAAAGGCCGGTCTCAGAGCCGAGGCTCATGCGTTTGCCGGTGACCCGCATCTCATTGCGCATATCTGGAAAGCGGGATGGAAATTCACCGGTCACAACTTCCCGACCGCGCTCCAACACGGCGACAGTCTTGCCGGCGCGCGACAGACGCGACGCTGATACGCCACCGCCATAGCCGGAGCCGACAATGACCACGTCATAGTGGGGCTTGATGTGATCGAGTGATTTTGCGAGCCGGGTCACGTGTCAGTCGAACCTATTATACAGTGATGCCGCTTGATTGAACCGCTGCAACATAATCACCCCACGGCCAAACGGCCAGGAGGCAACTGGCATCAGTTCGCGACGTGGTTACCGCAGCGTTCATCCGATCAAGTCAGTCAAAGGTCTGCGGCACGCTTTGCCGAACGCGCATACCCATCATTGAGGTCAAGCAGTCGATCGAACCAAGACGCCACATTCGACCCGGAATCCAACGGCGAATCCGGACACACCATGTAAGGCCACATCAAGGTGCCAAACAGCACATAGTCCGCATAGCTTGGTCCGTCCCCACCAAAGAATTTCTGTTTACCGAACAGATCTTCGGCTGGCCGCAGGGCTGCTGTCAGAGCTGCCTTCTCAGCGACCGGGTCTTTGGACAGTTCTTCGAGCTTGGACTTCAGCATCTTCTCGCGGCTTTCGCGGAAGTAGGTCTTATCCTTCTCGTGAATGATCTTGAAGACATTCATAACAGCAATCGCGCGCATTGGTGCGAAAACGCTGAAATTGCACCAGGCCTCGACGAACTGAGCGTTGGCCTTGGCGGCAGCATCCTTCATTAACGGCGGTCTGTCGGGATATGTCTCATCAAGATAGGCAGCGATGGCCGAGCTTTCGTTGACCCACTTTTCTCCATCAACGATCACAGGAACTCGCGGTTGCCCTGTTTTTTCGATCAGCTCTTTGTCCGTGAAATGCCAAGGCACACTCTCAACATCGAGCCCCTTATGGCGCAACGCCATGCGAATACGCCAGCAATAGGGACTGAAGAAGACCTGCCTGGTCGCGTCAGTCAGATCGTAAAGCTGAATTGTCATGATTCCCGCCCCGTTATGCGTTCGTTTCTGCAGCCGAACATGGCGCTCGCGGCGCGATAGCGCAAGTGACGGATTGGTCGCGATCTGATTGACTGTAAGCCCTTTCTCAAATCAACTTGCCTCTCCAACATCGCCGCACCTCAACTATGCCGATCACCGCCGAATCGATAGCCCTCGTTGCAGCGACCTACTTCTTCGCCGGCATCGTCAAAGGAGTGACCGGCCTTGGCGTACCGATCATCGGTGTTGCCTTCACGGCACCTGTCATAGGCATGCAGGCAGCCGTCGCCCTGGTGCTGGGACCAAGTGTGCTCACCAACGTGTGGCAGGCCGTGGTCGGCGGCAATATGCTCGTGATCATTCGTCGAATATGGCCCCTGCTTTTGACGTCATGCATCGGGATCTGGTTCGGCAGCGGCATTCTCGCCGCAGCAGACGGCCAGTATCTCTTACTTTTCCTTGGCGCTCTCCTGATCGTCTATTCCGTTATTGCACTCATTCGGGCGCGACTGCCATCACCGGGTCGACACGAAGGCTGGCTGACACCGGTGCTCGGTGTCCCCGCCGGCATCGTCTATGGGATGACTGGCAGTTACATGGTGCCCGGCACGCTCTACATCCAGTCGCTCGGTATGCCGCGCGATATGTTCGTTCAGGCTCTCGGCATTGCTTTCGTCATCGTCTCTCTGATGCTCTCCGGTGCCATGCTCCAGCGGGCCATACTCACGCCTGAACTAATCGCCATGACAATTGGAGCTGTTGCGCCCTGTGTTCTTGGCATGTTGGCCGGGCAGAGGATGAGGACGTACCTCACAGAAGAACAATTCACGCGCATCGTCCTGATCGTCATCCTGCTCACAGGGATCTACATGATAACGCGCGTTACACTTCAATTGTGAACCAACCGCCGCACGCATCAAGAATCGGGTCGCAAATGAGGCCGACGATCGGCATGCTGACGCTGCAAGAAACTCGAACGGCGCAAATGCATGAAGACCAAGACATCAACAACCGCGGACCGCATCTTGAAACTCGACTGGCCCAGCATCCAATCTGAGCTCAATCAATATGGTGCAGCGCGACTGAGTTCCTTGCTGACTGCAAAGGATTGCGCCTCTATCGCAAGCCGTTATGACCATGATGACGAGTTTCGCAGCCACATTCATATGGCACGCCACGGCTTTGGACGGGGCGAGTACAAGTACTGGTCCTATCCGCTACCCGACATCGTTCAGGACCTGAGAACAGCGTTGTATGCTCCACTTGCCAGTGTCGCCAACGACTGGCGGAATGCTCTCGGGTACGAGAAACCCTTCCCCGCATCGCTCGACGAGTATCTCGATCGCTGCCATGCTGCCGACCAGTCCAGGCCAACACCACTTTTACTCAAGTACGGAGAGGGAGACTACAACTGCCTGCATCAGGATCTTTACGGCGAAAACGTCTTCCCACTGCAAGTCGCCATTCTCTTGTCGGAACCCAACCAAGACTTCACTGGCGGTGAGTTTGTCCTGACAGAACAACGTCCGCGTATGCAATCCCGTGCAGAAGTGATACCGCTTGGTCAGGGCGATGCCGTCATCTTTGCTGTCAATGCACGGCCGGTCCAAGGCACAAAGGGTACCTATCGAGTGAAGATGCGCCACGGCGTCAGTCGCCTCCGCAGTGGAACACGCTACACGATGGGCATCATTTTTCATGACGGCGCCTAACGCTGCAACTTGCTTGCTGCCGGCTAAGCGCCAGGTATCCGCACCAGCAGTGGCCAGGGACTGGCCTCGGTGTCTGGTTCGATAGTGACTTCGATCAGAGCAGGCACATCCTCTGCGATCGCCTGCTTGAGAGCTGGACGAAGTTCCTCCGGGCTACTCACGCGATAACCCTTTGCTCCAAAACTCTTGGCAAGCATCATGAAATCCGGGTTCTGCAGCTCGACCGCATTGGTGCGGTTGTTGAACAGATTCTTTTGATCACGCCGCACGTTGCCGTAAGCCGAATTGTTGAACACCAAAGCGACAACGCCGATCTTCTCCTGCACAGCAGTTGCCAACTCCTGAACAGCAAACATGAAACCACCGTCGCCGAGCACGGACACCACAGCCTTGTCCGGGTTGGCAATCTTCACACCGAGCGCCGTCGGGTAGCCGTAACCCAGCGTCCCCTGGTAGCCGCACGTCACATAAGTCCGGGGTTCGTATGCCCGCCAGCCGAAGTAACTGGTGTAAACGACCTGGCATAGATCATCGACAAAGAACCCGTCGCGCGGCAGCACGTCCCGAATGACATTCAGATAACTCATCTGCGGTTGGATCGCGTTGACTGCCTCTCGCGTTTCCTCAGACGCAGACTTGATCCGCTTCTTGGCGCCCGTTTTGGATTTGCTGTCACCGAGCGCATCAATTAGCGCCTGCGTACCATCGACAGCGTCTGCAACAATCGGTACATGCGGCTTGAGGCGACGCATCTCTGCACCATCAACGTCAATTCGAATGACGTGCGGTGGTGCTGTCGGACTTTGGATCATTGTCCGCATGCCCGTCCAACGCATGTACTGCAGCTCAAGGCGGCTCCCAATCCCGATCAGAACATCGACCTCTGGCCAGAGCTCATAGGCAGCCACCATGTCCACGAACAATGGATGATCGCCCGGAATGACACCCTTGCCGCTGCGATGCGTGGTGACTGGCGCACCAAGTTTCTCTGCCAGCTCGACAACCTGCGCAGCGGCGTGTTGCGCCCCGCCGCCGACCATAATCATCGGCCTCTTGGCACGCTTGATAAAGCGCGCGGCCGCCTCAACCATCGCCTCATCAACCACTGGGCTAGGATCAGCAACGACAGCCTCCGGCGTCGCGGAACTCCCTGTCATGGCCATGGTATCCCAGCCCATCTCCACCGATACAGGTCCCTGCCGTCCTGAGATCATGGTTCGCCAGGCATCCGACATGACAGTGTTGACTTCTTGCGGATGCTCGATCCGGTAAGCCGCCTTGATAAACGACGCTAAAGTGGCTCGCTGATCCGGCAGTTCATGCAAATGCCCGCGTAGTTGTCCCATGAACATGGACGGCGATTGGCCCGTCACACACATGACCGGTGCGTTGACACCAAACGCCGTACAGAGCGCCGCGCCCGTGTTGAGCACTCCCGGTCCAGGGACGACGGAGAACACTGATGGCCGCCCAGTCGACTTGGCATATCCCAGTGCCATATAAGCCGTTGCCTGCTCATGCCGGGCCGAGACAGTTCGGATTTGGTCAGCATTGCGCACCAGAGCATCAAAGACCGGGTATGTTTGCGCGCCCGGCAAACCGAAGACTGTGTCCACACCATTGGCGAGAAGATTTGCGACGATCATGTCACCCGCGGTCTGCTGATTGCTCTTTGTCATCGATCCTCACTATTTCTGAGCGACGCAATGTTAATGCCACTATGGCGGCTGGCCGAGTTGTCCGCCAGTGCCTCTTGCTGAGCGTTCATATCATCGACGTGCTTAGCCAAAGCAAAAGTCCTTGTTGAAATCGCCGATTGGCCGGTCAAAGCTAGCGGCGATGCATGACAACCAGCTTGTTCCACCGAAGAGGATAAAGAGGACACCGCCATGAACGATGCAGCGGCTCACGTTGAAGCAGATCAAGTCATCACGCTCGATGTCAAGGATGGCATCGCCACAATGACCATGGCACGGCCGAAACAGCGCAATCCATTCACACCGGATTTCAAGGAGCGCATCGCCGCTCTGATGCTCGAAATCCAGTCGCGTAATGACATTGACGTACTCATCCTCTCGGGCAGCGATGGCGTATTCAGCGCCGGTGGCGACATAAAGAGTATGGTCGCTCGAGCCCAGGGCGACGCACCACCTCCTGATTTCAACCGCAGCCGCATGTACACCCTACACCATTGGTTGCAGGCGTTCAGAACACTCGAGCTCCCTGTCATTGCTGCCGTTGATGGCCCTGCATTCGGCGGTGGATTTGCTCTCGCGCTATGTTGCGACTTTGTCTTGGCGACACCGCGAACACGCTTTTGCTCCGTCTTTGGCCGTATCGGCCTGGTTCCCGATTGCAGCGTGTTCTTCACTTTGCCACGCATCGTCGGCATGCAACGTGCCAAGGAGTTGATGTTCACCTGCCGGGTCGTCGACGCAACTGAAGCCAAGAACCTCGGAATTGTAATGGAGGTTCACGAGCCCGAGGATATCAAATCCGCCGCTCTTAAGCTTGCGAAACGAATGCAACTGGGTAGCAAGGCAGCACTCGGCATAACCAAGCGGATCACCAATCAAGCGTTCGACCTCGATGCCAACGCGCTGGTCGAAATGGAAGCCGCCGCCCAAGCCATCTGTGCGGCAAGCGACTACCACAAGGATGCCGCCAAGCGCTTCGTCGATAAGGAACCACTTTTATTCAATTGGGACGCGTTCGAGAAAGAAGCGTAGAGCGACGCTTGCTCGACCAAGCCACCGGCTAACATCATATCATCTAGGAAAGACTACCCAATGTCTGACACGTCGAGTTACAAGCAGATTGCGTATGCCGTTGAGGGCCCGGTCGCTAGACTGTCCCACAATCGCCCTGAGGCCCGTAATGCCGAAAGCCAACTTTTGCTTTCCGAGCTTGATGATGCACTCGCGCGTGCCGTCGCCGACGAACAAGTGCGCGTTCTGATATTCGATGGCAAAGGTGATCACTTCTCTGCTGGACACGACCTCAAGGAAGCCGCCGAGACACGTGCCGACTTCACGGTTGAACAACGCTGGGCCTACGAGGAACTCTATTACTTTGAATGCGCCATGCGGATTTGGGATTGCCCGAAACCAACGATCGCCCAGGTCCATGGTGCCTGCATCGCAGGAGGCTTTATGGTCGCCAACATGTGCGACCTCCTGATTGCTTCAGACGATGCGTTCTTCTCCGATCCTGTCTGCCAAACCCTCGGTGCTTGTGCCGTGGAAGTACTCGTCCATCCCTGGGTCATGAGCACCCGCAAGGCGAAGGAACTGCTCTTTACCGGACGACGCATGCCGGCCCAGGAGGCCTTCGACGTCGGCATGGTCAACAAGGTCGTTCCACGCGCGGAGCTCGAAGCTGAAACACTCGCGATGGCCAATCAAATCGCCAACGCTCAACCGTTTGCCCTCAAGCTGGTCAAGCGCTCGTTGAACCGCACCCTTGATATGCAGGGCATGCGGAACTCGCTGCTAGCCCACTTTGACACCCACCAACTCAGCCACGTAACCGAAGCATTCAAGACCGCCCGCAGTGCTGGTCTGGCCAATGCGATAAAGCGTGGTAAGTCGCAATAGACATGTATGCGGCAGGACGAGACCACAACGATTTGCCATGTTAGTCAGCGTACGACAACACGCCTCCAAACACACTGCCAAGCCATCGCCGTGAAATTTTTCTTGAAAATTTCACGGCGATGGGATTTTCTGCACCGCATGATATTGCTCAGCTCAGTTGGCATGGCACTGCAGGACCTCTATTCGGCAAATGCTAGGTTTACCAAGCTGTTATCTCCACAGGTGACGATTGCAAGTTTACTGGTGCAATCTCGGGCGGTTACCACAACACCGCTTCTAGGACTATGATCGCTGACTGACGGAGCAATCAGATGAACCGCAGGCGTTGGCAGACCGTGTTGCAATAACCCAGCCGCTTGCCCTGTACGCACACCGCTGCAGACTGACGGCGGAACTGAAAGGACGATCTCATGACCAATCCTTCATCGACCGTAGATCCTGATGGCTTGCTTGAGTACTCCGTCGTCTTTACCGATCGCTCGCTCAATCATATGTCCAAGCGCTTCCAGGACGTGATGCGCGACATCCATACGACCCTACAGGACGTCTACAGCGCCGACTCAGTTGTCGTCGTACCGGGTGGCGGCACCGTCGGTATGGAGGCCGTCGCGCGCCAGTTCGCGACCGACAAGAATGTCATGATCGTGCGCAACGGCTGGTTTTCCTTCCGCTGGTCGCAAATCCTGGACGCGGGCCGGATCACCGATCAGGCACACGTCATGAAGGCCAAGCGCGTCGGCGACTATCACCAGGCCCCGTTTGCACCACCTGCAATCGAAGACGTCGTCCGCGAAATCAAAGACCGCAAGCCCGACATCGTTTTCGCACCTCACGTCGAGACTGCGTCCGGTATCCTCCTGCCCGATGACTACATTGAAGCCATTGCCAATGCAGTCCATGAAAACGGCGGCCTGTTTGTTCTCGACTGCATCGCCTCCGGCGCGATCTGGGTCGACATGCGTGCCCGCGGCGTCGATGTTCTGATCAGTGCGCCGCAAAAAGGCTGGAGCTCGTCGCCCTCAAGCGGACTGATCATGCTGAGCGATGCCGCCGTTGCCGCCCTGTCGGAAACAACCAGCACCAGCTTCGCCATCGACTTGGCCAAGTGGCATCAGATCATGCAGGCCTACCTGAATGGCGGTCACGCCTACCATTCGACGATGCCAACCGACTCGCTGACCGCGTTCCGCGACACGCTGCAGGAGACGCGCGACTACGGCTTCGACAAGCTACGCACCGAGCAGGAGTCGCTCGGCCGCCGGGCTCGCGAAGTCCTGGCCCAGCGTGGCTACGCGAGTGTTGCCGCCCGTGGCTTTGAAGCGCCCGGCGTTGTGGTCAGCTACACCGACAACCCAGCCATCCAGAACGGCAGCGCCTTTGCGGCACACGGCATGCAGGTCGCCGCCGGCGTCCCCCTCCAGTGTGATGAGCCCGAGGACTACTCAACATTCCGCCTTGGCCTGTTCGGTCTCGACAAACTGCAAGACGTCAACCGCACCGTCGAGCGCCTGACCAACGTTCTCGATGCGCTTGAGCAGTGACAGCGGCGGCCGCTCTGCCGCATCCCAGTTGTGCGTCGCGTAGGGCCCGGGCAAATGCCCTGCGCGCCATGACCATCGCCAACCACTGTTGGCCGCGTCCTACCTCAGATGCTCGCCCTCGATAAATCTGGCGAACCCGAACTTGCAAATCGCCTTGCGCCAATCAACGCGGAACTTCTTGGCTTGGGCATTGTAGAGGACGTAGCCCCAACACCCCTGCCGCTTGCCATAGCGGTAGGACAGGCGGCCGGAATCACTGACCGTCCATCTGCCGTAGGAAAACGAGTTACGCCGCTTGCGCCAGATCTTCGTCTTACCATCCGTGCCGTGGTACTCGCGCGAGCCGTTGCCGTAAACGACCGTATAGCCACCGAGACGAAACTCCGCCTCCGCTTTCGAGACCCGGCGATAACCCTTTTTGCCTTGCCACTGCGGCCCGGTCAGAACGATCCGGCCACCATCGAGTTTACGGCCGACGGCTGTATCAGTCGCCGCCGCCGCTGGTGCTGTACTGATCGGCGCCGGATTGAGCGTCGGCAGCTTTTCCGCCGGTTTTGTTTGAGGTCGCTGCCCGGGACGTTGACCAGGACGCTGACCAGATTGCAAGCTGGCAAGACGCTGCTCGGCCAGCTCGGCGAAAAAGCTGCCCGGATAGCGCCGCTTGAACGCCTACAGCGCCTTGCGGCTCCCGGTGTTCGCAATCGCCGACCAGGCAATCGCCGCTTCACTGGCGACAGTGACCGCACTCGCCGCACTCTCCGCACTGGCCGCACCCGCCGCCGGCTTGGCCTGCCGCCCCGACAGGTAAATCCGGTTGAGCAGACCATTACGCTCCCACGGCACCTGCGAACCCGTCTGCCGGAACACCTGCTCCTTGACGTTCTGGAACAGGTCGAGATGGTGTTGCCCCGGCCGCCTCAGTTCGCGCGCCAGCGCCGCTGCATAGGGCCCGGCCCCGTCGCCTTCATCGGACGCCGTCTCGCCGGGGTCGGTCGAAAACGCGATCAGCATGCCCCGGCGTTCGGCCACCGGCATGAACCCCTTGCCGCCTTTGGTCGGCATCTGCAGCAGGTTGCGGCACGCATCGAAGATCACGAAGTGCGCCGCTGAAGGCACCAGGTCGGCCAGCTTCGAGACGATGCTGTCGAGCGCCACGGCCTCGTTCCAGATGTTGCGGTTGAGCGCCTTGACGCCGACGGGAATGAGATAGTTGCGGCGGTTGCGCTTCGAGGCCGCGCCATGGCCCGAATAATAGAAGAACGCGATAGCATCCGGCCCCGCCTGGTTGACCCGGTCGGCAAACACATCGAGCGCGTTGAGGATCGTCACGCGGTTGGCATCGTGCACGATCGTCACGTTGTCTTTCGTGAACCCGATCGACGTCAGCGTGGCGGCAATCAGGGCGATGTCGTTCTTCGGGTTCTTGAGCGCCCCGACCGTCGCGGCGTAGGCCTGATTGCCGATCAGCAGCGCCAAGCGTTTCGGGTCGCCGCCCGACGAGGATTGCGCAACCGCGGCGCCGCCCCAGACGACCGCGATGACAAACCCGATAGCCGCGATCAGCGACGCATGCGGCATCCCGTTGGCTGTCCGAACGCATTCCCCAAAACCTTGCCGGGTATCTCTCCCGGTAACAGCCTGCCCCAACCGAACCTTCCTTACGACCGTGAACGTCAGGCCCACGCGCTGACGTTGCACAGTCTTGCAGGCCGCAACGCAAATTGCAAAGCCCTGGCAGGTTGAAACTTCGGAACGCTGGAAACCAAAACGCAAGCTCCAACGGCTGCGGCCCCGCGCGCCGTAAGCGCCGGAGTGACAGGCAGTTCAGGAGCGCGGGACGTGACCTGCACCGCTGGTAATTAGAGAGAGGCGCACACCACGCCCCGCGTCTCGGCCGGCAGCGGAGGGTCCGTTGTGGCACGCTGCCCGACGTGAGGCCCGTGGCAAGTCACGAAACCTCTGTCCTCTCCTTACGCCCCGGTTCGCCGCCTTGCTGTTGCGTGCCGACTTGTGCAGCACGACTTGTGCGACCCCGGGAAGAACATCGCCATGCGGGTGGCTGCGTCGCCTGGCCCGCACAGAACCGAACCCCGCCCCTCGCCAACAAGTCGCCACCGGAAAGCGATCCTGAGTGAGACGGGTGAGAGGGAGTGTAATTGCAGTTGAGTGAGGGGGGATAGGTTGGGGTGATTGGATGCAATGCAGAGATAGCGGACGCCGAGAGTTGGCATTCTGCACCGGACAGATACATCTAACCAGATGTCCGCATGTAGCCCAACAACTGACAATCGGGACGTTGAAATCTGACTATCAGCCGTATTGCCTCGACAACGGCACTGCGAAGCCAGGCAAACCGCCGACATTGAACACCTGTTACAGGCCACCCTTTTTGGCGCTAGTGAGCTGGGTTGATATTGCAGTCCTCGAGATCATTCTGGAGAACTTTCGATAATCGCCGTGGTCTCGCTGCCATCGACCAGCCACGATAGATACGTGCACTTCGGCTAGATCTGCTAAAGTGATTATGTCATCGTTTGATGAGTACTTGTCCCAGCGAACCTGATCTTCCGGTCTGAATGGGATAAGTGAATCTTGAGCCAGCTTATCGGCTTCTTTTTCTCGCTCGTCTTCGCTGTCGAACTCTAGGTCATCAAAGAAAACGCCATCAGCGTCACTAAGAAAATCCAGGTGTCTCACAAGATGAGCTAGCTCGTGGAGAAGTGTAAACCAAAAATTATCGACGCGGTCGTGACGAAGCGTTAGCCCGACTACAGGCCCACCATTAGCTCGGAGCATTACGGCCCCATCCAGGTAGGTGCCTGGTAGCGTGGGAAAGTGTATTAGCAAAATTCCAAGTTCTGCAAGCATAGCTCGTGCGCGTTGTGGTCCATCATCGAGCCTGCTCAGTTTTGCAACTTGTCTTAGTAAGGTATCTCTTAAGTATCGTTTTTTGAATTGACCGAACTCGCGAACTTCTTGTGCTTTGTGCAAGACTGCGGACTGCCAAACAATTAACGCTACATCATCGGTCTTGCTGCTTGTTCGCTTGGTTCTTGTTCTTCTCAGTAGCGCTGGCGCGCCACTACTACCCAAAGCGTTATTTATAAAGTCATAAATACTTTCTTTTGATTCGCTGAAGCCATGTTTGTTGAGTTTATTGATTACGGGTTTTGAAACCTCTAGTTGGTCGGTATCCTCTGATGTGTTTCCTTCCATCAAAGAGGCATAAGGAATGCCAAGGCCGTCATGAAGAGACTTTATCATTTCAAGAGAGAGCCTGCGCTTGCCGGTCAATATCTGTGAAACTCGGGATCGCGAACCTACGAATGGCTCTAAGTCTCGAGGACTGAGCCCTTCCTCTTCCATTCGAAATTTAATCGCGGCAATAGGATCTGGTAGATCGATTGGTATATGTTTCGACTCATAGTCTTGTATTAGGATCGACAATACCTCGATGTCATCTGAGTGGGATCCATCAAAATTGCTCCGCATTAGCTCACTGATGTGTTGCAGGGCAGCTTTGTGGTCGCGATCACTTCTTATTGGCGCAATTCTCATTGAGCTTCCTTCCTGAGATTGCTGCTAGACGTGCGTTTTTCTTTAACTTCAGTAATCAAGGCTACCTGCGACTCAAAATCTATTTGGGCGGAGATGAACAACTGATTGTTGGCCAGTCTGAATTTAGCATCACCGTGGCAATTGACCGTTACATTGCCGTAACGACTGAGAAGAGTATGAAGATCGATCGACATCGGCTCTTCCAACTCCGCTAGCCAAGATTTCGCAGCGTCAGCAACATTACGGCTTGTGGTGCTCTGCAACAGCCGCTGGATTTGCGACTTACCCAGCACCCTCATTGTTCGCCTCCAAATTTAATTTGCATAATGAATGATTACATAATGGAAACTTTGTTGTTGACATTAGGCGCACTGCCTCATACAAGGCAATTAGACCCTTGGTGAATATGTCCATTATGGAAGCGTTATTTGCCCTAGCTCGTCAAGAGGTCAAATTGGAGGCTAAGGCCGTCGACTCAATATTTTGCTTTGGCTTGAGAGGAAATCCTCATGAATTCGATCTTAGTCCAACGGGTCTGGTCCAAGGCTCGCATTGTTGACAAATCTTGCGAAGGACAAGGGCTTCGCAAGGATGCTTGCGGCGCTTGGATCAGGGCGGAAGACTACGGCAATCGATCGAGCATGTATGGTTGGGAAATAGATCATATTGTTCCTAAAAGCCGGGGTGGAAACGACAACATTGGCAATCTGCGACCACTGCACTGGCAGAACAACGCCGCCAAGGCTGACGGTCAGCTCGTCTGTGTAGTTCGAGCGACTGTATAGCGAGTGTCCCGCTGCACAATTTGATAATGCAACCAGTCTCGACCCTGTCCATTGCGTTTAGTCGAACAACCTCGGGTCTCGAAACAAAATGAGTACGCAAGACCGAACTGAAATCTACCGACAGCGTTATGAAACCTTTCGGCATTTGGACCGGCTGCGTTGGCAAATGCTCCAGATTGCAATCGCTGCTGGGTCATTAAGCCTAGCCATCGGGCGCGGCACGGAAGCCAAACCACAAGGTTGGATGTTTGTCATTGTTGGTTTGATGCTTCTCACACTCGGCTTGGTGATGGAGCGAATTCGATACGGCATCAACAAGAACAGCATAGCCCTCAAGAAAGCTGGTATCGCCATTGGTGACGACTCCATACCCTCACCGTCAACGAGCCGATCGAGCTATTCCGCTTGGGTTGCCTATGTGGTGGCAGCAACAGGAATTGGGTCAATCGGCTATGGGTTATTCGGAATCTGAAGATATGAGAAATCTACCACTCCACCATACATTTACGTCTTACCATCACAACAATGACCAAGAATACAAAGACTACTTTGTCTGGTTTGGCGAACATCACGGCATTTTCACCGATTGGTCTGTTGATACCGGAGACATATCTGAGAGCTTGGACAGCGACTCCATCAGACAGATCATACGAGATGATTACTTGCGAAGTTCCACTGTCACCGTCTTGCTGGCCGGAACGGAGACCCGGCATCGCAAACATGTCGACTGGGAGCTAAAATCCAGCATGATAAACGGACGCAAAAACAAGCGTTCCGGGATATTGGTGATCAATCTGCCAACCGTAAACTGCACCGAGGTGATCACGGCGCACCCCCGAGAAAAGGAATTCATCTACCCCCATTTTGACGGTTGGATTCCTACATCAAGATACACTCGCGCTGACTACGAACAGCGCTTCCCCCATTTGCCTGTGCGCATCATAGACAATCTTGTTGCCCCAAATGCACCGATCTCAGTGACCAATTGGAACACGGTGATGAACGATCCTGGTAAGCTTGAATTTCTGATCCGCTCCGCGGCTGCTGCAAGGCATGACTGTCACTATGACCTGTCACGCAAAATGCGACGCAACAATTATTCGCCGTTGGCGCGTGCAATTCTGGGAGCGCCTGGTCGGTATAGACATCCATGAACATCTCCCATCACTCCACTATCAATCGCTTTGCCAAAGAAATTGCTGATTTGCAAAAGAAGGACGCAGATGAGTCCAAGAAGGAAGCCAGATTGATTGCAAAGATCAATAGAGCAGAAATAGCTGCATCGAAAACTAAGTCTTTGTCCACGTTACAAAGCAAGATGCGTGAGGTCGAACGGGCCAGCCGTGATCTGGCATCGGTTCGGAAGAAGCGCGGTGAAATATCCACAAAATTGGCCGATCGTTCAAAGAAGCTCGGCGACTCCCAACAAAAGCAGCTCAAGTCAGATCAAGCAGCGCAAGTCAAACTCGCCGCTGAGCAATCGCGCCTGATGCGCGATCAGACAGCGTTGCAATCCTCGACCATCTCTGCTGTCCATCAGGCACAGCCGGTTGCATCGGTTACGTATGATTTCTTTATTTCGCATGCGTCGGAAGATAAACTGACGTTTGTTCGCGCGCTTGTTGAGGCGCTCGAACGCCGTGGAGCGGAAGTTTGGTATGATGAGCTAACCCTCAAGGTAGGGCACAGCCTACGGGAAAACATCGATCTCGGTTTGGCAAATTCCCGCTTCGGCATCGTTGTTCTTTCAGAGCATTTCTTCCGCAAATCCTGGCCGACCAAGGAGTTAAACGGCCTGATGGCGCTTGAGATTAAGGGTCGTTCGCGCATCCTTCCCGTATGGCATAAGGTGTCAAAGGACGAAGTTGCCAGTTTCAGTCCCATCCTTGCAGATAAGGTGGCTCTCAACACCGCACTACTCAGTGTCGAGGAAATTGCAGCGAAACTGGGTGAGTTATTAGCTGAGGAGTGTTGACTGACAATTGGCCAAAGCGCGCGATGTCTTCAGGAGCAGACAATGTCGGCGGCGCTCTTAGCGTCTTCGATTTCAGCTGCGCGGACGTCCGCTTCTGGGATATAGCAACCATCACCTTCCTCAAACCGGCAACCGATCCACGCCCTTATGCTGTTGCAGCACGAGATGCGTTGACGTCTGGCCGACGCTGGGGTGTTCGAGCAGGCGGTCCTTCAAAAACAACTCCAGCTCGGCGACACTGCGGGCGCGGACGACCAGCGTATAATCAAACTGCCCTGTCACCGAGTAGCACTGGACAATCTCGTCGGTGCGATCGACCCAGCTTTGGAAGTCGCGCCGCGCGTCACTCTGCTGATGCACGACGTTGACGTGGATGATCACGCAGATATCCAACCCGAGGCGCGTCGGGTCGAGCAGTGTCACGCGCTCACGGATGACGCCGGCCGCCTCAAAGTCCTTGAGCCGCCGCCAGACTGACGACGCCGACATCCCGACCTTCTCCGCCAGCGCTTTATGAGACAGCGTCGCGTCGTCCTGCAGCGCCCGTAGCAGGCGCCGGTCACCCTCTGAGAGTTCAAGTTCTGGCATGTTTAATCCATAATTCGAACAAATCTGAAACAATCATACCAAATTCATCCGAAACCGTAAATATCTGGCACGCGCCATTCGCGCTGGCGAATTACACTATTCGCATCGAAACACACCGCACGGTTTGGAGATTCGCCATGGCCCTCGACCACACCTTGGACCACGTTGCAGACACCGCACCGCAAAGCGTCGCCAGACTTCACGATGGCCCTGCCGACAGCGCCCCCAACGGCAGCCCACCAGATAGCCCCACAGACAGCAAGACCCGCTTCGCGCACCTGCCGGTGGCCGACGATCGCACCGTCGCATTTGATCACAGCCTCTACACGGCCGAAGAGCATGACCGCTGGAACCGGCTGGCCGCGCGCTGCAAGGACGTGCTCCGGCATCGCGCCTGCGATGAGTATCTGGCGGCGATGGACGCGCTCGATCTCTCCGGCGCCGGCATCCCCGATGCCGAAAAGCTCAGCGATGAGCTGGAGCAGCGCACCGGCTGGCGCGTGGTGCCGGTCGCCGGCTACGTTCCGGACAAGATTTTCTTCGAGCATCTCGCCAACAAGCGCTTCCCGATCGGCGTCTTCATCCGGCCCGAGCACGAGTTCGACTATCTCGAAGAGCCGGACATCTTCCATGACGTCTTCGGCCACGTGCCGCTGTTGACCAATCCGGCATACGCCGCGTTCTCGCATGCCTACGGCAAGGCCCGCACCAAGGCGGCCGAGCACAACTGCATCACCGAGCTGCTCAACCTCTACTGGTTTACGATCGAGTTCGGGTTGGTCAAAAGCGACGATGGCCTGAAGCTGTTTGGTGCCGGCCTGATGTCGTCAGCGGCGGAAGCGAAGTTTGCGCTCGACGATCCATCGCCGAACCGGCTTGGCTTTGACCTCGAACGCGCGATGCGGACCAACGCCTTCATCGACGACTACCAGCAGACCTACTTCGTGATCGACAGTTTCAATGACCTGCTCGACATCTGTGAGCAGGACTTCACATCGATCTACGAGCGCCTGGCCGACAACGTCCGCTATGAACCCGGCGCCGTGCTCGCAAGCGATGACGTCATCCATCGTGGCACGCAAGCGTACTTTCAAAACGGCAAACACGCGGATAGGGTCTAGGATGCCCGGGTGATGGTGTAGCGACGACCAGACATTCAGAAAGCAATAATCCCCTCCGCAGCGAACGATGACTGCGGCCAAATAAGATTCACACCCGCCATCGGTGCGTGGATTCGCACCGCTCAATGCGCGATCCGTTGTGGTACGTTCCAAATTGGCCCAATGGAACCGGCCAGAGATAGCGGGATGTTTAGGATCATGACGGCTTGTTCGCCGGGACGCGGCGTTCGAAACAAGAGCATGTCGGCTCTTCTAGAACACACGAAGTCCAGTCCACATCGATCGTCCGAAGTGGCAAGCGCATGCCGATGGAACGGTGACGACGTGGCATCGGAGCGAGCTGTGGTCGTCGTTCCTTTTGTTGGCGAGAACGATGGTTGTGCAAGGCCACAATCATGAACTCGTCGCAGGTGACGACTGAAGCTCAGCCGCACACGACGGCGATGACAGCCCGAGATTCGGTGCTGTATTTCATGGCGCGAGCGGCGCCTGCAGCCGTCCAATTGCTGGTCATGGTGCTCGCTTTCAGGTGGCTGCCAAGCGCAAGCTATCTCACATTCAGCTTGTCGCTCGGCTTGGCGCTTACGGCCTGTTCGGCAACCTCTGCATGGTTGAACCAGGCGCTCGTTCGCAACAATGTCGACCTTGGCCGTCGCGACGACCTTCCGGAGATTCTCCTTGTCGGGTGTGCCACGATCGTCCTGCTACCCGCGCTGCCGCTTTTGGTTGTCTCCGGCTACCTTCTTCATCCACTCCCCTTTTCGCCGGTCCATCTGCTTGCACTCTATGCGTCCTGCGTTGCCTATGTTGTCGGCTTCCATTGGCAGTTGGGTCAGCGCCGCCCATTGCGAATCTTGATTGCGGAGCTGACCCGTTCGCTATGCCTGCTCGTTGCTTCGGCGATGGTCTTTCTGCTGATGCCAGCAAATTCTGCGCAGTGGTTGTTATCAGCAACTGCGGGTTCGTTCTTTGCAGGCGCCCTATGGATGTGGCCGCGCCTTCGCATTTCGCACGTTCTACGTGGAGCAATCGTCGAAGTTGTACGACTGTTTCGTGCAAACTCCATGATCTGCTTTTGGTTCGCCGCCTCGTTATGCCTTTTTCTTGTCGATCGCTATGTCATGAACGGTCTGGTCGACAGTCGTGACCTGGCAGACTATGTGCTCATCTCCGATACGCTACAGCGCGCTGCGCAGCTGCTGTTTGGGCCAATCACGTTGGCAACTCAGCCAGCCATTGCGAGGTTCATCAGCTCGAACAACAATGAGGATGCCAACAAGGTCGTCATGACAGGACTTGCGTTGCAATTCGTCGTCGGGGCAATTGTAGTCTTGTTGCTCTTTCTGTTGACTGATATTTTCTTTCAAGTATTGGTGGGCCATGAGCGCAGTCAGGCAGTCGCAGTGTTTTTTCCTATGGTTTTGACCGTTGTTGTATGGCAGCTCGTCCAGATTGTGCAGAAGCCGCTGGAATATCGAGGCTTCCTAAAAACTATCACTGGCTTTGCAACGATTTCGGTGCTTGTCGCTCTAAGTGGAGTTTGGATCACGGTTGACCAGTTCGGAATTGTCGGTGCTGCTTGGTCGTTGTTCAGCGCCGTCGGTCTATACGCCATTGCAGTACTTTCACTTGCACTCATTGTCACGACGAAGCGCGCACCGGCATGATCATCATAATCATCATTGTTTGCCTGGTGTGTGCTGCTTGGCACCTCTTCAGCCGAAGACTGAGGTTGGATGACCCCGCACTACTACATGCTGGCGTTTGGCTCAGCGCAAGTGGTACCTACCTGGCGTTCGCAGAAAGCTTAATGATACCAGATGACTACGCTCTTCTGGTTGTATCATGCGGCATAGTCTCTTTCAGCTTTGGTATCTGGCTCGGAGACCGCGCACCGGCATTCGCGTTGCCCAGAGTCGAGCGCAACCCGCTCTGGCTTCATGCTTGTCTTCTCGGATTGTCGGCATGCGCCTTCGCCGCGATGTTGGATCGTGCGTTGACGCTCGTTCCCGGACCGCTCGACAGTCAATGGTTAGGGACGTTGAGGACAGCAGTGACGGCAGGCGGGCAGAGCTTCGGAGTTTCTGCATACCTCGCCAATTTGGCTTTTGCGGCGGCGGCCTTCGCTCTCCTGACGGCACGTGGTGCATACCAGTCATTGAGTGCAACTCTTACAATATTACTCGCAATTTGTTGTGGGTTATTGCTCACTGGGCGCACATTCTTGCTGCTTCTCGCTACTCTACTGTTTAGTGCATTCATAGTCCGTTTTGGATCGACACGGGCGCGTCTAATCGCTGTGTGTGTCGTTGTCGGCGCAACCGCTGCGGTCTTTGTCTCGGTTACAGTGTTCCAGGGACGGTCGGCCATAGCTGCGAACGACTGGACATCAGCGCTTCGATCTGAAGTCTTGCACTATGTGCCTGCAGGGCTAGCCGCGTTCAACGTAGAAGTGCAAAAAGATGAGCCGCTAACATGGGGCCTGCGCACATTCCGTTCGTTCTTTGCCGCCTTAGAACGTGCCGGAGCCGACGTTACCGTCGTGCCCCTGGTCAGGCCGTACGTCGAAGTGCCGTTCAGCACAAACGTGTATACAGCGATGAGCCCCTATTTTTCAGATTTTGGAATCGTCGGAGTCATAGCCGCGTTTCTGGCATTCGGCACAGTGACCGCAATGACATATCGACAAGCGCGCTTGGATCAACATCCAATGTCGATGATGCTCTACGGAATAATGCTTTACGCGCTTCTCTTGCAGCCCTTTCAAGATCAATACATGAGCCTCGCATCGCAGTGGGTGCAGCTGTTGTTGGCGGTTCTCGTATTTTCCATCGCAACAAGGATTCAAACAAGGTCATGACACCTGTTTGCGATATTGTCATAGTGAACTGGAACTCAGGTGATGATCTCAGTAGCTGTTTGTCATCACTTGAGCGGAACCGTGCATACCATTATCGCTTCGGCAAAATTGTCGTCGTCGACAATGCTTCTAGCGACGGTTCCCAAAAGTTGAACGCGGATCTGAAGCTGCCTGTAGAGTTGCTTTGCAATCTCAAAAATGAGGGCTTTGCCCGCGCTTCAAACCTTGGCGCGGCCGCCGGAACAGGTAGCCACATTTTGTTTCTCAACCCGGATATCGTTGTTGATGAAAACTGTCTAGATAACCTTTTCGGTTGGATCGCAGAAGACGGCCAGCGCGCTCGCGCAATAGTTGGTATCCGCCTGGTTGACGCAGCCGGACAGACGTCAGTTACGTGCTCTCGGTTTCCAACGGTCCAAAGCGTGATTGCAAAAGCCTTTGGTCTGGAGAAACTCTCGTCGAGTTTCGAAATGTCCCAGCCAATGCTCGAATTCAACCATTCACAGACGCGATCCGTTGATCAGGTCATGGGGGCGTTTTTTCTCGTTCCACGAGAGCTCTACCAAGACCTGAACGGATTTTGTGAAGACTTCTTTCTGTACTACGAGGAGGTCGACTTCTGCCAGAGATCAGCATCTCGTGGGCACCAGGCGATTTTCTATGCTGACGTCGCTGCCACACATATCGGTGGCGCTTCCAGTCGCAAGATACCTGCGCGTCGACTGGAGTGGAACCTTGAAAGCCGACTGCGGTATTACAGAAAGCACTTTCGCTTGCCTGGGTACATCCTGGCAAGTGGTGTGACCTTGTTCATTGAGCCTCTCACGCGCATGTCCTGGTCTCTGCTGACCGGCCGATTTTCGACTGCAATGCATGTCCTCCAGGCATACTGGGGAATCTACACCCGCCCCCTTAGTTCAACTGCGCGGCGGCACTAGCCATGCAACGTATACTAGCACTGACCAAATACAACAGGCTTGGCGCAAGCAGTCGCCTTCGATTTCTGCAGTACATAGAATTGTTCCAACAGATGGGCATCTCGGTCGATGTGATGCCGCTGCTGCGCGATCGCTATCTCGAAATCTTGTACAACCAAGGACGTCGCTCTCAGTTCGAAATTCTAGTTGGCGTCATGAAGCGCATGCGTGACCTGTCTCAATTATCGAAGTTCGATTCCATTTGGCTGGAAGGCGAGCTATTGCCTTGGCTACCAGTCTCGATGGAGAGGTGGCTTCTACGACGCGCCAGACATCTCGTCGTCGATTACGATGACCCGATCTATCTGAGATACAAAAATAGAAGTTCGGTGACGTCCTTCTTATACTCACAAAAAATCGAGAAGATCATGCGCTCCGCAACTACAGTAGTGGCGGCAAACTCCAACCTGGCAGACCATGCCCGAGAGATCGGAGCAGAGGATGTCCGCACAATTCCGACAGTCGTGGACTTGCAGAGATATCGCTTCACGCCAAGCTCTTCTGGATCGCGCCCTCCCGCTGTCGGTTGGATTGGTTCACCTGCGACATCCAACTATCTTTCTGCCGTCCTACCCGTACTTTCCAGTCTGGCAAAATCAGGAAGCGCGCGTGTCGTCCTCATTGGCGCTGGTGAAATCCCTGTTGACTCCTCCATTGAAGTCATCGACTGGCAGGAAGAAAACGAAATCGCCCAACTTGATCAATTGGATATTGGAATAATGCCACTGCCTGATGACGAATGGGCCAAAGGAAAGTCCGGCTACAAGATGTATCAGTATATGGCAATGTCATTGCCTATTGTCGCCTCTCCGGTGGGGACATCCGCTACCATCATTGAAGAGGCTGGCGTGGGCTTACTTGCGACCGACGCAACTGAATGGTTGGATAGGTTAGAGACGCTACTTCGCGATCAAGAGTTACGGCATGAAATGGGGCACCGAGGCCGCAAGCTCGTCGAACAAAAGTACAATACTCGCGTCATGTCCAAAGAGTTGGCGAGCGTTCTTGCATCTCGCGAATTTGCAGAAAACTAGCCAGAGTTCCACTTCCATCTTCTTGCACTCAGGATTCTGAAACTTTGAATTGTACCGACGATTGCAGTCGAGCTGCATTGACAGAAGACACCTCAAGAAGCTTCACGCCGATCTACGAGCGCCTGGCTGACAACATCCGCCACACACCCGGCGCCGTGCTCGCAAGCGATGACGTCATCCATCGTGGCACGCAGGCGTACTTTCAAAACGGCGAGCACGCCGACAGGGTTTAGCGCGCGCGGGTGATGGTGTGGGTTGGGCAAGGCTGGCTAGGCCAATCTTAAGCACCCACCGAGATCAGCGGTTCGCCGAGCAGGCCGACATCCACTTCAATCCCGAGGCCGGCACCTGCCGGTGCGCTGCCGAAGCCGTTCTCGCTTTTCGGGCGATAGCCGGCGACGTGCTCGTTGGTCCAGTCATTCATGAATGACACGCTCAACAACGACTTCGGTCGGGTCGAGGCTGCGAGATGCGCCGACGTCGCCGAGACAACATCGCCGCCCCACGTGTCCTCAATCGTCACCTGCAGGCCGAGCTCCTGGCCGAGGTCGCGCATCAGTTTCGCCTTGGTCAAACCGCCGACCTTCGACACTTTGAGATTGAAGGCACCGGCACCTCCTTCGCCAGCTGCGCGTAGCAGTGAACGCGTGTCACTGACCACTTCGTCATAGACCATCGGCATCGTCGTGTGCTTGCGCACCTCGATGCACTCCTCGATGGTCGGGCACGGCTGCTCGAAATAGAACCGCGGCAGCCCCTCCATGCCGCGTGCCGCAACAATCGCCTCATTGACCCGCCAACCACAGTTGGCATCGCCGACGATAATGTCTTCCGGTCCGGTCTTCTCAACGACGTGGCGCGCACGGGCTGCATCCTCGACCGGGTCGCCACCAATCTTGAGTTGAAACCGATGGATGCCCTCGGCACGGCGCGCCAGCACGTAGTCGGTCATCTCCTCCGGTGAGCCAAGCGGCACCGCAAAATAAAGCGGGAACGTCTCCTGCCGCACACCACCGAGCATATCAGCCACGCTGGCGCCCCAGGCCTTGCCGGTCAGGTCCCAACAGGCGACATCGACCGGGCTCTTGGCATAGGCATATCCCATCAACGCGCCATCCATGGCGTCGTTGACCGCCGCCAGGTTGGTCGGATCGACGCCGATCAGCGCCGGGGCAATCAGCTCAAGGGCCGCACGCGCACCGCCGGCATGGGATGGCAGATAGGTTGTGCCGAGCGGGCAGACTTCGCCCCAGCCGTCGTGGCCGCTATCGCTTATCACTCGCACCAACGTCGATGGCAGCGCCTCAACATCCCGCCCGCCGGACATCTTGTAGGTGCCGTGGATATAGGTCAGTTCGAAATGATAAACATCGATCCGCTTGATCTTCATGCGCGCCCCAACCGATCTGGCCATTCTGGTAATTCTGGCAATGACCAACAAAATCACGGTGATGCTGATCGACACCTTTGGCCTTGCTCTCGCATTGTCGTAACATGGGCCACAGTTGAACCGAACCAAAATCACAACGCAGCCGGAAACACGGCTAACCCGCAACGCCACTAACCCCGAATGAACACTTACAAGGAGACGCCCCATGGATTTTGACATGAGCCCCAAGGTTGTCGAACTGCGCGATCGCCTAACGGCCTTCATGGACGAGCACGTCTATCCGAACCAGGCGACGTTCCAGGAGCAGCTGTACGCTATGGGCTACGGCGCCGAGAACTGGAAGAACTGGGGGCCGGTGCAGATCGTCGAAGACCTCAAGATCAAGGCGCGCGAGGAAGGCCTGTGGAACCTGTTCCTGCCGGACTCGGAGCGCGGTTTCGGCCTGACCAACCTGGAGTACGCACCGCTGTGCGAAGTCATGGGCCGCGTCGCCTGGGCACCAGAGGTGTTCAATTGCTCTGCACCGGACACCGGCAACATGGAAACCATCGAGCGCTATGGCACCGATGAGCAGAAGAAGGAATGGCTCGAGCCACTGCTCGCCGGCGAGAT
Organism: Hyphomicrobiaceae bacterium; assembly: GCA_965247245.1. Taxonomy (GTDB): domain Bacteria; phylum Pseudomonadota; class Alphaproteobacteria; order Rhizobiales; family Hyphomicrobiaceae; genus Tectiglobus. Next base: position 3,307,172 of record CBDFGV010000003.1, read on the forward strand.
CCGCTCGTGCTTTGCCATGACGGAACCTGACGTTGCTTCGTCTGACGCCCGCAACATCGGCTCCACCATCATCCGAGAAGGCGACGAGTACGTCATCAATGGCCGCAAGTGGTGGTCATCAGGCACTGGCGATCCACGCTGCAAGCTCTTCATCTTCATGGGCAAGACCGATCCCGATGGCGAAGACGTCTACCGCCAGCAGTCGATGATCCTCGTGCCGGCCGACACCAAAGGCATCACCATCAAACGCATGCTGCCGGTGTTCGGGTTTTCAGATGCACCGCACGGCCATGGCGAGGTGATCTTTGACAACGTCCGCGTGCCGGCATCCAACATGCTGCTCGGCGAAGGCCGCGGCTTTGAGATTGCGCAAGGCCGCCTCGGCCCGGGCCGCATCCACCACTGCATGCGCTTGATCGGTCAGGCCGAAGTAGCGCTGGAAAAAATGTGCCAGCGCTCGACAGAACGCTTCCCATTCGGCAAGCCGCTGTCAGAGCAGGGCGTCACCCGCGAACGCATCGCGGAATCGCGCATCCTGATCGATCAGGCCCGCCTGCTGGTGCTCAACGCTGCCGACAAGATGGACAAGGTCGGCAACCGCGAGGCCCGCAAAGAGATCGGAATGATCAAGGTGGCAGCCCCAAACATGGCCTGCCAGGTGATTGACTGGGCGATGCAAATGCACGGCGGCGGCGGCCTGACCAGCGACTTTGGTCTGGCCTACTCTTACGCCCGCGCACGTGTCATCCGCCTGGCCGACGGTCCGGATGAAGTCCACCGCGACCAGATTGCAAGGCTCGAGCTGCGCAAGTACAGGTAACGCGCAGCCGCGCATTCAACGCCAGTTGCTTCAAGACGGCGTCGGGCTCCGGTCCGGCGCCAACGAACAACACCTGACAACAGGGATCAGCACGAGAACCATGACCGGACCCCGCGACGGCCGCGAGCTTGGGCCGCCACTCGAAGCGCACAAGTTTGACGAGGCCGCACTCGCCGCCTACCTCAAGGATCACATCCCGGGCTTCGACGGCAACTGCACCGTGCAGCAATTCCTCGGCGGGCAGTCCAATCCGACGTTCCTTATTGAGTCATCATCCGGCAGCTACGTCATGCGCAAGAAGCCGCCCGGAGAGCTACTTCCGTCAGCACATGCCGTTGATCGTGAGTTCAAGGTGATCTCGGCGTTGGCCGACACCCGCGTTCCAGTCGCCAAAACGCACGTCTTGTGCGAGGACGACAGCGTCATTGGTCAGATGTTTTACGTCATGGACTACGTCTCCGGCCGTGTCCTGACGGAGCGCGGCTTTCCGGGGCTCACACCTGACGACCGAACCGCGATGTTTCACTCTATGGCAGACATCTTCGGTGCCTTCCATGCCGTTGACTATAAAGCCGTTGGCCTCGAAACATTCGGTCGGCCATCCGGTTATGTTGCCCGACAAGTTTCTCGCTGGACCAAACAGTACGAAGCCTCCAAGGTCGAAGACTGGGAGCCGATGGACAAACTCATCGCCTGGCTCCCCGAAAATGATCCAGCCGACGATCAGGCCTCAATCGTCCACGGCGACTACCGCGCCGGCAATCTCATCTTCGCCAACGACAGCCCGGACGTCGTTGCGGTGCTCGACTGGGAACTCGCCACCATCGGCCACCCGCTGGCAGACCTGGGCTACTTCATAATGCCCTATCGGTTGGATGCCGAGAAATCGACCTACGGCATACAAGGCATGGATCTCAAAGGCCTCGGCATTCCCGAAGAAGAGGCCATCCTCGAAACCTATGCCAAAGCCGCTGGCCGCAGTAGCGTTCCCAACATCGATTATTATGTTGTCTTCTCAATGTGGCGTCTGGCTGCCATCCAGGCAGGCGTCTACCGCCGAGGCCTTGATGGCAACGCCGCTGACCCTCGCGCCATTGAACGCGGTAGGCCTTACAAGGACATGTCAAAAATGGCCTGGGAAATCGCCGAGCGGCTGTAGGAACGACGCGAGCGATAAATACGCTCCGTTGCATCGAGGCGATTCAGATCCGGACGCAACCGGATCTGAAAGTAGAAAGCTTCTATCTTTGCAAGCGACTCGCCCTCATCAACTCACATGCAAGGTAGTATTGCGTAAAGCTATCACTGCCGCCAAAAAGTGTATCCATTAGATGTACGGTACTTACCAGCGCCAGCCTTTCGCATCGTCAGACACTTTGTTTTGCCTTTTCCAAATTTCCGACAGTACGAATTTCCACTAACCCACCAACGGCCTGAAAGTTTTCCACCCTTGCTGTCGCGAACCTTCACGCTACCACCCGAAGAATAGAAACTGAAACCTCTTGTCTTGCCGCTATAATTGAAAGTTTTCCCAGACAAAAGGGATTTAATTTCACTTCCCTTCAATTGTTGCGCGGAAGCTGAACTGGCTGCAACGAGAGTTATGACGCCCATAGTGAGCGAAACAAGAAACTTATTCATTATCAACTCCAGAAATATAAATAAAACGATCATGCAAAACACATTGACCAATTTCATAGTATCTAGTGGAGCTACAGCCTGCAAGCCCTGCCAAAGGTTCCTTCAATTCATAGTCGAATGGATAGTTGACAAAACATAATTTCGAAGAGCCTGCAGCGAAGCCAATATCGTGACGACATTATCGGGAAGCAAAGACATGCAGGGTTGTGCCTCAAGTTTCCCAAACTCATCAATGCAGATATCGTTAGATCGCATTGCTTAAGTTAAAACTTTACCGTCGACGAAAGTGATAGGGCACGACAAAGCTCCGTTGCTTGCGCGTTGCACCTCTTGGCGGACGCGGAAACTTTGCTCTGCGAACAGCCCGCATTGCGGCGCGATCAATGCGTGAGTTGCCGCTCGACTTGCGGACACGAACCGAACCGAGCGTGCCGCTCTCAGACAGCGTAAACGCAACAACAACAGTGCCCGTTGCTGCGATACGCCTCGGACGGGATCGCGCCAATGCACGCGCAATCTTGCGTGCGAAGATGCGCAGCGCACCTTTGCTGGCGGACGTCACCCTCTGCTGGACCGCGGCCCTTTTGTTTGATGCTGAAGAGCTCGAGCGGGATGCTGGCTTGGCCGTCTTCTCCGTTTTTTTCTCAGCTTTGCGCGGCGGCTTTACAATCTTCCGGGCAATCTCAGGTTCCTTAGTCTCATGTTTCTTGACGGTGCGCTGCGGTTTCGCCTCCTCCACCTTGTCAGCTTCTGTATCAGGCGGTCGGGTCTCCGGCTGGATCGGCTCCGCTGGTGCGTTTGAGGGCTGTGCTTCGGTACGTGGCAGGCCGACAGGGAAGTCTTCGACAATGGCCGCAGGGTCCGGCGGAACCGTCTCCTTCTCAGGCGGAGCCGGCAAACGCGCCACATCCTTCGGTTCCGGGACTGAATCCTCTGGTCGCGGAAATTCGCGCGGAAAGTCCTCGGGAATGGCCTTCGCTGTCGGCGGTTCGGGCTTCTCTACCGCTGTCGTCTTCGGTGACTGATCTTGCGTGGGTTCCTCGAACGTCTTGAGCGGTCTTGGCGGTTCGGGCTCACGTTTTCGATCGGGATCGTCCTTGGCTTTGGATCGCGGCTCAGGTTGCGCAGTTGAGGCAGAGCGGACCTCGTCATCCGCTGTCGGGTTCGAAACCGCGGCTTTGGGTATGGCACCAACAATCTCGACGCTAATTGTTTCAATCTCAATTTCGGCACCACCGAGCACGTCATCACTCGCGTAGTTGATACCGGCCCAGGCAATCGCTCCGTGGAGAATAAGCGACGCCATGACGGCCATACCAAATCGGCTTGGCCGCCTGGCAGCCGGCAGGTCAAGCGCATCGCGGGACAATGGCGCGACGATGACACTATGGTCTTCGCTTGCCGCTTGCTCGGGACCCAGGAGCCCATTCGGATTGTCCTCTGACACGTCTGCCACTCAGATCACTCGGCCAAGGGGTCAAAAATGTCATGTTGTAACATTGCAACTCGATCCGTGAATCCGCTCGCGACGGAACCCAAATGACAGGGCCTGACTTGATTCGCTCATACAGCCCGCAGCATAAACGTTATGTTGTAACAGTACGTTGGGGAATAGGGTATGCGTAGAGTTATCATGAGCGTCAAGGAGGCGAGAGGTCTTCGCCCTCGGGACTGGTCTATAGGACTTCTGGCGGTTAGTGCGATCGGTCTGGCTGCCACATCATCAGCTTTCGCGCAGACAACACTCCCCGGCATCGTTGTAACGAGCCCCAGCCCGGTCGTGCGGCAATCACCAGCCCCTTCCTCGTCCCCCGAAGCGGCAGACGCTGCTGTCAGTACGACCGGGCTCACCCCACCAGCTGGTGTTCTCGTTATTGCCGATGACGCCTTCGTACCGGTGACCGTCGCGACAGAACGCGAGGTATTGTCCAATCAGGGCGTCACGATCACTGATACACTGGAGCAAAAGCCAGGCATCATTGGTTCGACATTCGGCGCAGGATCCAATCGCCCAATCATCCGCGGTCTCGATAACGCCCGCATCCGCACACAGGAAAACGGTATTGGAACTCACGACGTCGCAACGCTTTCCGAAGACCATGCTGTTCCCATCGACCCCAACGCTGCAAAGCGCATCGAAGTCATCCGTGGCCCGGCGACCTTGCGCTACGGAAGTCAGGCAATTGGTGGCGTCGTCTCAGTAGAGAACGATCGCATTCCAAGCTTCATGCCGCGCAACGGATTTACTGCGGCCATTCAAGGTGGCTTAAGCTCTGTCGATGAGGGCAAGGACGGCGCATTCAGCATCACCGCTGGTGCGTCTGGAATCGTCGTTCACGCCGATGGCTTCAAGCGCGAAACGGATGACTATGACACGCCGCGTGGTCGCCAGTTCAATACGTTTGTTGAAAGCCAGGGTGTGTCTTTCGGCATCTCGAAAGTCTGGAACAAAGGTTTTATCGGCCTGTCCTTCACGCGCTTCGAAACTCTTTACGGTATTCCGGGTGAGGAAGCCGCCGAGGCGCGACCGCGGATCGATATGCTGCAGGACAAGGTGCAGGCCAAGGGTGAATTCCGCGTCGGCAACTACGGCATCGATGCCATCCGCTTCTGGTTCGGCGCCACCGACTACACGCACGACGAGGTCATCTTCGAGGAAGCTGACAATCGTGACATTACCGGAACGCGCTTCACCAACAAGGAGTCCGAGGGCCGGCTTGAGGTCCAGCATTTGCCGATCGGTACGTCACTCGGCAAGTTACAAGGCGCCATCGGTTTCCAAGGTGGACAACGCAAAACGCGCGGTTTCGGCGTCGAAGAGCCCGTCGACGGATTGCTCGACCCTGCCCGGACCCGCTCCATTGCCGGCTTCATCTTCGAAGAGCTGCAGGTCAATCGCAATCTCCGCTTTCAGGCCGCCGGTCGTATTGAACGCACCAAGGTCGAAGGTAATGGTATTGTCGATTTCAGCGTACCGGCTGCTCCAACAACCTTTGATGGCGAGCGCTCTTTCACACCGGTAAGCGGCAGCATCGGTGTTCTCTATAAATTGCCGCTCGGCATCGTCTCACGTGTCACGCTGCAACACGTCGAACGCGCACCCGAGGCGCAGGAGCTTTACTCCAAAGGCGTCCACGAAGCGACCGAGACGTTCGAAATCGGCAACCCATTCCTGACCAAGGAGAAGGCAAACTCAGCAGAGTTGGGCTTCAAGAAAGCCGATGGCCCGTTGCGCTTTGACAGCTCGTTCTACTACACGCGATATGACAGCTTCATCTTCAAGCAGCTGACCGGAGTTGGCTGCGGGGAAACGCTCGCAGACTGTGGTGTCGAAGATGAGCTCGACCAGATCGCGTTCCAGCAACGCAAGGCAACATTCTATGGGTTCGAAATCGCGGCCCAGTACGACGTTGCGCCAATCTGGAAGGGCGTGTGGGGTGTCGATGGCCAATATGACTTCGTTCGCGCCAAGTTCGAAGGTGACAACGTTCCACGCATTCCACCACATCGCCTTGGCGGCGGCCTCTACTACCGCGATGCAAATCTGTTTGTACGCGTCGGCGTCCTGCACGCCTTCGAGCAGGATGACGTCAACGCCGAGTCGAATGAGGCGACCACGCCGGGTTACACACTTGTCAACGCGGAGTTGTCTTACACGACCAAACTTTCGACCCCCGTGTCCGGTCCAAGCACCGAGCTGACGATCGGTATCAAGGGTGAAAACCTCGCGGATGAGGAAGTGTTGAACCACAGCTCATTCAAGCGTCGGGAGGACGTTCTACTTCCAGGTGCAAGTGTGAAAGTTTTCGGCAAGCTCAAGTTCAACTAGCCGAGAGCTTCGCTACGGCGAAACGACAGTTCAATAGTTCGGCGCCTTTCAACCTTGGAGTTGAGAGGCGCCGAACTGCATTTAAAGGCTAGGCAACGTTCAAAAATCAATATGCAGAGCGATGCACGCGTCGCAGCGCATCGCGTGCGATCAGGATGTGAAACGGCAGGATGGTGTTGAGATAAATGCGGCCACCCAGGTTATGCGGGTGCACCCACGTTCCCAGAAACACTTCGCTGTTCAGAGACATGACGGACACGCGAAAGTCCAAGTGCCGGTCATTGAACCCGGCGATGAGTTCCTGGTCGGATTCAGATTCGACCGGGAAGATGCCGACTTTATCATCCGCCGCAGGACCGTCGTTGGACAATCCAAACGGCGTCGTCACGAAACGACGGATGCGCAACAAAAAGCGCGCCCATCCCGGGAAGTCAGTGATGACCTGCGCGGCCTGGCGTGGCGAAAGACCAGAGGCCACGCGGTAGCAATCGACAAAGTCACCTGAGGCAATACGGGGATGCAGCTGGCTTTCTGGCGGCAGTTCAACTTCTCTCACATCGGCTGATCGCATCACCCTGCACCTCTCCATCCATCATCGACGACGTCTCGACACTTTGTAGATGTGAAGCGCCACGACCCGACGCAATATGCAGACCGCGTGACCCAACACCACACCGCATCGGGACAGTCAGGTAAGACGGATGCCGACAAATGTTGCAGCGGCAATACGCTGTCTGCCATCAACTGGCAGCAGTGGCCTGCACCATTGCCGTATCATAGTATTCGAAGAACTCGACGATCTTGCCGTCCTTCAGCCGAATGACATCGACCTTTGGTGTATCAAACTTGTTCTCGGTGCCGCGCTTCTTCCAGCTCGTTGAGCCAACGGCCACGACGCGGTCACCTTGCGCGACGTAGAAGTCGACCTTGTAGTTGATCATCTCGAACATCTCGTTGAGGCCCTTCAGGTAACTCAGCACCTCGTCGCGCGATTTGCGTTCCTGTGTGAATGCAAGTTCTTCGCGGCCGTCTGCCAATGACCGGAAGTTGACCTCATCGGCCATAATGTCCATCCAGCAGTCGACACTGTTGCCTTTGCAGCTGTTCCAGGATTCAAATGCTGCCCGAACGATCTCGGTGTTTTGATCTGCAATAGTCATTGTCCCAATTCCTTTTTATGCAATGTCAGCAATCAGAGCAGGATCACCGTCGTGATGCAAGACAGACCTGCCGTACAATTGCAGCACGCGAAGACCTAAATAGGATCCATAATGCCAAGCCAGCCCGGAGCAACGAGATGACAGAGCAAGGACCAATACTCCGCGTGTTTGAAGTTCGAACCAAACCCGGAACCGCAGACCAACTGCTGCAGAATTTCTCATCAACATCGGCCGGTGTCGTTCAAGGCCATCCGGGCAACCAGGGATACTTCTTCGGCCGATGCGTCCAGGGCGGTGACAATGTCGTTCTCTTCGTTTCGGTTTGGAAGGACTTGGATGCGGTGAAGCAACGGTTTGGTGATGATTGGCAGGTGTCCTACCTGCCAGCCGGCTATGAGGATCTGATCGAACAACACTCAATCCGTCACTTCGACATGGCTGGTGGCTGGAACGTTGATCTGCCTTGATGACAGACGGCGCGATTAGACCGTTGGAGCCGCCACTATCAGCTCATGAAGAACGTCTCAGTCTTCATCAGAAAAAATCATACGGTCCCGGAAACTTGCCGATGGGAACCATGTGCGTCATCAAACCGGCATCGGAACTCCAGTTGTGAAGTAACAATGCTGGCGGCTCAACATACGAAGCAGGCTCCGCATCGGCCTCCAATCTGAGCGCGATAGACGTCGTCGTGCTCGGCGCCGTGCAGATCAATGTTCCCGCGAATCGGCGCATCATGAAACGGTGTACATGGCCGCAAACGATGAGTTCGACGTTCTGATGGTTTTGCAGGAGCCCTTCAAGTCGCTCTGCGCCGAAACAACGATACTGATCGAGGTAGGGGATACCACTCAGAAACGGCGGCTGATGAAGCATGAATATCGTCGGACGGTCAGGCTCCTCGGCGAGACATGATTCAAGCCACGCGATCTCCTTGTCTTCAATGTCTCCGTGGTGAGCACCCGGTACAGTGACGTCGAGCGCAACGATACGTACGGCCCCGAGATCCGAAACGGCAAAGTGCATCGGGCCGGCCTTGGGCAAATAATCCATATCAGCGAAGCCCGCGCGGAACTCTTCGCGTTGATCATGATTACCGGGGATAACAATCAGTGGCTGCCTGATCTCCAAAAGCAGCTTGCGGCTGTGCGCATACTCTTCAGAAGTGCCATGCTCGGTGACATCACCGGTCAAAATCACCACGTCCGGCTCTGGCGACAGCGTATTGAGATGTCGGACCGCAGCCGCCAGCATGGCATTTGAGTCGACCAGCCCCTTGTAGAGTTCCTTCTCACCACAGACATGCGGATCGGACAATTGGGCAATGAGCATGAACCAGGCAACCTGTTTGTTCTGATATCGTGCGCCACCACTAGCACACAATGCTTCTTAAGGGAGTTGCGCGAACACCGCAGTGATGCGGATCGGATCGGCCTCGGCCGAGTTGACGAAATGAGTGGCCTATGGGACGGGTGGCGCACGCCATCCTTGGTCAGTTTCTGACACCGTGGAGTGTCCAATGCTCAGCTATGTCATTATCGGAGCAAATGACGTCAGTCGCTCTGAACGCTTCTACACCGCCATCCTTTGCCCGCTCGGTTATGTGCGCACCGTGGCACCGGATGTGGCCATCTACACGGCGCCCAACGATGAGGGCACGATCTATGTTCGCCAACCCTTCGACGAACGAACTGCAACGCACGCCAACGGCTCGATGCTTGCGTTCCAGGCTGCCACACAACAGCTCGTCCGTGACCTTCATGCTGCAGGCTGTGCCGCCGGCGGCATTGACGAGGGTGCGCCAGGATATCGGGCCGACTACAGCGAGCACTTCTACGTCGCATATCTTCGAGACGACGTCGGCAACAAGCTTGCCCTCTTCTGCAATGCTCCTGAAGGACCGGGCCGAGATGGCTGATACCCATGACTGGGATGGCGTTGGGAGCTGGCCAATTTGTCGATAGGAGGAGCAAGCACCTCAGGTCCGATTAGTTGTCAGTTTTACCGTTCTACGCTCGCCCGTGAGTTGGTACGGTGTGGGCTGCACAGTGTTCTTTCAGATCGACGCGCCAACAGTTCTCTTCTGTACGAAGTTGTTTTAGCACCGAGGCAAGAATGGGTTCAGAACTCCAGACAATCGAAAAATTCTATGCGGCACGTGCCGCCGGAAATCTGGCTCAGATCCGACAGTTCATCGCAGACGACGTCTGCTGGATTGAGCCAACCGTTGGAAACCACATGGGCGAGCTGCGCGGCGCAGACGCCGTGATCGATATGATGAAGCGAGCTCTCGCAACCACCGGTGGGACCTTCTCTCTTGCCGTGGCACAAGGCATAGAACTAGAAGGCCACTGTAGCGTTATCGTCAACTGGTCGGCCGAGAAGGCCGGACAAACAATTCGTGGTCGGGAACTGGCAACCTACAGCGTTGCAGATGGCAAGATCACCTTTGCGCATTTTTTGCCTGAGAACATTCAACACGACAATGCGTTCTGGGCTTGATCGTGCTCGATTGTTCGAACGCAGTCATCGGCGGATCGGATGTATCTGAGCAGTACGAATAATGACCGACACGCCGGTGACTTGGGTTCCGGTGACTTGGGTTCCGCTCACTTGAGCAACGCTAGGATGTCGTCTGGCTGCCAGGAGCGGCTTTGAGACAGCCCGTCTTGAGGTCATTCAGGAACCCAGCGCGTCTCCTGTTTCGATCCGTGTCAGCACGCTGCATCTTGGCGACCGTGCGGTCAATGATCAGACCGCGCTGCGCACGCGTGAAATCTTGATTCTGCTCGCCTTCATCGAGAACGTGACAGAGAAGACTGAATGCGTCCGCTGACGCTTTGTAACCCGAATAGGCAAGGCTACCACCAAATCCGAAGGCAAAGACGATGAGCGACAGAAGGATAACCCAAATCATTCTCATGACGATCTCCTGGTGGCGGTGAAATCAAGACAACCGAACCGCACGCGTTGAAGCGCTAGGATATCGTTGGTCGACAGTGCATTGTTCGCTATGACGCGATCGATGATCGCTTTGCGTTTGGCATCATCGATGATGCCCGCTTCTTTCGCCTGGTGGAGCGGCAGGCAGACAACGGCGTAGCGTGCATCAATACCAGTGCTGCCGAAGCGAAACCAACCGGTGATGATACCAGCGATCAACGCCAACAGAATTGTCAGAAACGCATTTCGCCCTGACATTTGACCTCCTTTCATGCCGCTGCGGAAACTCCCGACAACGGCCATAGATCTGACCGAGGCGACAAACGTTAGGAGCGACCGGCGCGCACGGAATGCGCATGGCCCGGTCGCGCGTTGCAAATCGCCTCTGTTGTTGAAACGACAGTGCTTTCCAGTTCCCATTAGTCGCTGGACCACGGCCTGAGGTTCACAGTCAGCCGTAAATCTTCAAGACAGCTGCCTTTGTTCCGCGCGGGAACATCGCCACGGTTGGCCGCAGCAGCCTTGCCGCGAGCCTGATCAATCGGTTCACTGTGCTCCCGGAATGCTCATCTCAGCAAGCCAACGTCTGTAAACAACCGATAGCTTGTCTGCGCGAACGTGCAGCTCCTCGCGCAGAGCCTCTGGTATCATTGCCGGTCGTTGGCTGTTGACGATCGGCACATCTTCCCCAAACACATCATCGTTGCGGGCTGCAATACGTTCTTGCCCGTCTTCCTTGTCGAAGTTCGCGCTGGTCAGCACCCACATCAGACTGACGTCATTTTCAACCGGCGTGACCGGCATGAAGTGCGAGAAACAACGCTCCTCGTCCAAAGACTTCATGAGATAGGGCGTGAAGGGACGCGGTATCCAAAAATTGTAGGTACTTTGAACGGGCAACCGGCGATGATCGCCAGCCGGCTGCGACACAACAATCGGGCCTGCGCGCAATCCATCGTTCGTGCGATCAACATCATAGTCATCAATTTCATCTGGCTCACCCGCCTGCCCCAGCATTGAGTCATGGACAAACGGAAAGTGCGAGACATCGATCACGTTTTCAACGGCGCGCGGTGCGCTGGCTCTGAACTCGTAGGGACCTGTGAAGACCTTTAGGAACTCATCATCGTCCCACTCCGGATGATCGGGCACATCCGCGATCGGCTCCCCGAGACAGACCCAGATGAAACCGCTCTTTTCCTGGCAGTGGTAGGTCTGCGCGCAGGCACGCGTCGGAATGGGTGACTTGGGTTGCGCCGGGATGAGTGTGCAGTTCCCCTCAACATTGTAACGCCAGCCATGATAGGGGCATACGAGTTCGCTGTTGACGACCTGTCCGAGTGAGAGGCGGGCACCACGATGAATACAAAGATCAAGCCATGCAACTGCCTGGCCGTTGCTGCGCCAAATCACGAGATCCTGGCCAAGCAATCGAACCGGACGGACATCCCCATCGCTTAAATCATGCGATCGATAAACAACATGCCACTCGTTACGCAGCGCCTCACTATCGATCATGGTGGACCTCCCAACTGCCGAACAGGGATCTGAGCGCCTCTCTCTCGGCTACCTGAAAAACTTCGCAAGCAACATCAACTTGGATCTGCGCTCCGGCTTAATGTCCAGTCCAGAAGCTCGAGTCGGTCTTGCCCCCAGAACGGCTGATCATCGATGATGTAAAACGGCATACCAAACACGTCTTTCGAGACCGAGAGCCGTGTTTGATCGTTATAAGCTTCTGCAGTAGGCGGATCTGCCGCTGCTTGCAGTAATGCGCTGCCGTCAAAGCCCTCTGCATCAGCGATCGCTTGAAGTTCGTCGGGTGTAAACGGATAACGTTCTTCCGCCCATAGTGCGCGTTGAATAGCATGGGCGAGCCTGAGTGAGTCCAAACCGGCCAGCTTGGCAGCTGTCACCATGAGCGCTCCCTGACGTTCGTCCGGCTCTTCGACTTCACCACGATAAAATTGCGGTTGGGGATTGATTGGTACCTGGCGGAATTGCCCCCAGCGCCGAAGTTCGACCAGACGGTATGCCTTGCGCAGTGGTGGCCTTTTGGGAAGCGGTACGGTCTGTGCTTGGTCGAACATCACATCATAGTCGATGATGATGGGGTCGATCTGCAGCGCATACTTTTCTGCAATTTCACGCAGCTTGTCGTTACCGAGATAAGACCAGGGAGACGCCAACGCATAGTAGTATTCGATAACCCGGCCCATCGATGACACCGTCCAAAACAAATTGCACACATCAGGCTACCGTAGCACTGTCTGCCGGAGGCTCAAGCCGAACATCGGTTTCTTGGAATCTGTCGACAGGGTAGAGTGCGCGACGCCTCGCGTTGTCGAGTCAATCTGGTTCTGGGAGTTTTCTCAAACGAGTTACTGATCACCATGACGTTAGAAGAACTCAGAGTTCGATATCCAACGGCGGAGACATTTCGCTTTGCCGACAACAGCGCTCTGTCTGCCGAGCTACTTGCTCTCGTTCGACAAGGCAAAAAGACGGCAACCTGTGATGCCCTCAGGAATTATCAGGGCGGTGAGCTGAAACTCCCGACGGTTGGTCGACGGGACATTGCGTTGAACTGGAACGGCGAGCCAGCACTCGTCATCGAGACAACCGAAGTGAACATCCAACCATTTTGCGACGTGGATGAAGGCTTTGCTTTAGCCGAGGGCGAGAACGATAGCCTTGCCGGCTGGCGTGCTGACCACAAGCTCTATTTTGAACGCAATGGCGGGTTCGACAACGAAATGTTGCTCGTCTGTGAACGCTTTAAGGTGGTAGAAGATTTCCAGTAGGTCGAAATGGCTGCTTACAGCATGAGCAGGAGCGAGGCATGAAATTCACGATTGGCGCAGCCCTTGCCGTGATCGGTATGGTTCTCATTTGGCAGGTCGCAGGCCTGACGGGACAAACTCCCACTGGCACAAGCCAGCCCGCCAAGGACATGCGCACGATGCGCTGACAGGAATGCTTCGCCATCGCAATTCGCGATTACGTTTCATGGTGCGTTCGGCGCTGGCGGCGCACATGCCGCGTCGACATCGCTTCTTACAGCTAAGAGCCAAGATCGCGGATGAATGCCAAGACCTCAGTTGGTGTTTTCCACTCAGGCGCCCGCCATGGAAAGTACTTGTAAGTGACGTATCCGCCAATCACAAGCAGCAGGGCCGCTGCTAGGAGCAACACTTCGAACTCATCTCCGGGTGCGCCTTCCCGGTAGCTCCAGGCACCGTAAGCCGCCAAGGGCGCGCCCATAACCATGCCCAATCCGATTACAAAGAAAATCCAAATGAGCTGCCGGTCACCGTTAATCGTAAACCGGGCTTGCGGCGCAAGTTGCGTAAGTCTTCCAACCACCGCAGCGCATAAGTCTAGGTGAGCCTTGCGCTGCACCCCGGCCTCGATGTCGGAACAAGAAATTTCAAATTTCCCGTGCTCATGGTCGAGGCGCAGGGCATTGTTTCGCACGCCGTGCTGTCCAGCAATGTCCAAGAAATCGCCACCTGTAACGCTCGCGAGATCGATCACAACATCGCTCGGTCCGTACAGCTCATCAGCTTGCAGCGTCCATGTTTCTTGGCTGTGAAACGAAGATCTGCTGAACGTAAAGTGTTGCCCAGTCATACGGGCTCCTTGCAGCACAGTATTAGGCCGGAGAAATCTTCACCGCCGAGATCTCAATTTGATCAACGGTGGGTCTAGATCATGAGCATGGCTGAATCTGGTCCAAGGTCGAAGTGATTGTCTCAAAAACCAAACCGACAGCATTCGACCAAGAAGGCAGGTTTGATTTGCTCAACTTAGGGATTTCCGCAGCGGACCAAATGCCGACTTGTACGCTTGCGCGGCATTCCGCTAGAACACGATCGCCCAACTCGGGAGCCTTCAACCCGACGGGCATTAATCGAGAAGATAGTTGCAGTGACACGGCATCCACGGGGAAACGTATGCCAATAGAAACCTATGTCGACCATCGCTACTTAACCGACTGCAATCGCCTGGCCACGATGTTGGACGATGTGACGTTGATTGATTTGCGGCCGGCAGAGGACTTCGCCCTTGGTCACATTGAGGGTGCCAGGCATCTCGACATTTATGCATTCAGTCTGAACGATACATCGCCCGCCCCACTCGAAGCATTCCTGGCAATGTTCCAAGGCCCGTTCGGGGCGCGAAGCGTGTCGCGCGATCGACCAGTCGTCATCTACGATCATGAAAGCGGCGAACGAGCCGCGCGCGCCGTTTGGCTGCTGAGCGTGCTCGACCACCCAGATGTCAAAATGCTTGATGGTGGGTCTGATGCATGGGTGGCCTCTGGTCGCCCGCTCACCAGAATAGACAATGTCGCTGCCCCCGTGCCGCCTGACAAGGCGCCGCCCACGCCACCACCATTCCGTGGGGGCAGGCGGCTGGAGTTTCTGGCCACACGCTTTGACGTCGCCCAGGCAATCAATAATGAGGCATCAGTCATCGTCGACGTGAGGCGGCAATCGGAACACCAGGGCACCGAGAAACGCGCCCGCCGCGCAGGTACAATACCAGGCGCCGTGCACCTGTTCTGGCGCGATCATCTGGATGAGCAAGGTGCGTTGCGCCCCGCCGGGATGGTTAGGGACATGTACGAAGCAAAAGGCGTGACGCCGGACAAGACGGTTATCGCCGTGTGTCAGGGAGGATATCGCTCAGCCAATACGTTTATCGTCCTCTCCGCGCTTGGTTATCCGCGTGTCCGCAACTATGTCGGATCGTGGGCTGAGTGGGGCAATCGTGACGACACTCAAATCGTCATTCCTGAGTAGTTTGGTTCTCGTCCCGCAGCGAAGCAGACCTCGGTACCATCGAGGCTCGCAACATCCGGTCCAACTGGACCAACCTTGGAATAGCTAATGCGTCTTCCGGGACAAAGTTTTGGCACCCTCGGCCTGAGCTCGCATGACCGTGCGAATGGCATCCGCATCTCTGGAGAACGTGGTTGCCCACTCACGCTGGCCGATCAGGCTCGCGAGAAAACTCGCGGCGTCATACTTCGCTGCATTGACAGAAGTAATGCTGTAACGGGCCCGCATCTCATCCGGGTTATGTGCAAGCCACTCACTCGGAGACTTTGGCCCGCAAGCACAAATTGGCAGCGAAGCGGCAATCAAGACGCCACACGAAACAATGAGTGTGACGGTCAAAACCGCAACCCGGCGCAGTGCCAATCCGACATCGCTCCTAAGTCGCCCGATCAACTTCTCGCATCCTGTTCTCAATATCTAGCACAATAAATTGGATCATTTGCAGCCAGTAAACGGCGCGCCCTCAACGCGAATGGTCTCCCAATCAATAGCGAACATTTGCGGAGGATCATTCAGTTTGGTTTTGCTCAACTCCTTGCACAGAACCTGCTGCACGATTTGTTTGTTAGAAGTCAGATCATAACTGAACCTATATGTGCCGGATCCATTTGCGACCAGGAATTCATCAGCCCGTGGCGGGTAGCCAATGCCACCGTTCCAGATCTCAATCACACGCGTTATGCGTTTAGGTTTATCAAAGAAGTAGATGTAGTGATGCACACTCGTCGTGTCTTCTTGCATCGTAACGACAATGATCTTGCTGAGCGGTTTAGCTTTTTTCGCAACGGCAACTGACGACATGACACACAGGCTCAAAGCCAAGATGCACAAGTTTCGAAGACTCATGACTCTCACTTCTCAATGACCTTCCCTGGCATCACGATCAGACTCGCCACAGCGACCTGCTTCACAAGAGTAAGAGGCGATAGCCTGATCAACCAATCATCCCAACCTGTAGACAATCATCCACCAGTTCTTGGAGACCTGGCGCGCTATCGTCCATTCCCGTCCAAGCTCAACCGTGTCAGACACAGTCAATTGCGTCTCTGAATACATGTATCCGACCTCGCCACCGTGACCCAAGTCGCGCGTCTCAATGGCGACCCGAAGTGCACCAACTCTTGACACCTCGGCCCAGACAACACCACGTCCGGTGCCGCGCCGCAGACGACCCTCCAATTGCTTCAGCGAGCCTGCGGATAACTCCGCATCGAGACGAAATCGATGCACTTCGTCAGGTTTGAGTTTTCGTTGACGGATCGATTGCACAACAGCGGCGAACTTGTCCTGTTGGAAGGGACCGGCGAGTTTGGTTAGGTCGGCGCTGTGACTCGGGCGGTCACCCACAAGACAAACAGCAACCATCGTGAAAACGGCCAACACCCACGTTGGCAAGAATTCCCGTCGATCCCAAAACGGTCTAATCATCAAGTTCAAATTCCAGCTCCGCAGACCTGCGCGACAGACTACATTCTCTTCCACGCAAAGACTTCGACCACCGCGAGTGCGCCTGCGGAATATAAAGCGTTCGCAACAAGCAGCATAAACGCCCGAAACATGGCCGTTGATTGACTAACGATGGGGGGACCGATGACCAACCATCTTGTCCACTGCCTCGTCGATAGCTTCACCATTCATGCGAGCGACAAGGCGTTTCGATCAAAGCATCCAGCCGAATAGACTAACGATCCAGGCCCCACCATTGTAAATGCTCTCGGCCCAGTTTGGCAGAAACAGCAAGTCAGCTTTTGCCAGCTGTAGCGGAAGGAGAAACAACGCAAGTGGCAGTAAAGACCAGATGGCGGCCGCATCGAAACTGAAGGCCTCGACGTATCGTCCTTTGAAGAATACCGGCAGACCATGCAGGCCTCGATACAATGTAACGGTCAGAAAGCTCCACATCATGACTTGAAGGAACCACAGAGCGATCCAAACCGAGTTGTAGCCGGCTGCCCAAGTCGGCCTCTCCGCGACGTGCGTACCATTGAATAGATGAAAGACTGTCCAAAGGATTGGAAGGAGCGCGACAATGATGGCTCCTATGAGCGCCAATCGGCCAGTCCAAAATATGACGTTCACCCACCACGGTTGGGTCGCGCGCACATACCGAATGCTGGGTGGTTCAGGTTCTACGTCGATGGTTTTCACGTCTGCGACCTTATCAATCGCACTTTATCTAGCGGTCCACACGAGCTGTGTCGATGACAGCCAACTGATCCGACACAGAAAATTGCCCTGGGTGCACAACTGGTTCACAGCCGCCTTAACAGCAGACATGGCGATCAGACCCGTGTTACATAACAAGGCACAGCGAATGACAAACTGGGAAGCTGAATTGACAGACCATTAGAGTGGCCCCAATGCACCGAGACACAAACCTCATCCTTTGTCCGTTAAATCTCCGCCATGTGAAATGGAATACGGGGCCCTACTGGGAAGCCGTTGCGATGGCGCGGCGGCGTGGTGCCAAACTTCTCGTGGCAACCGTCGCTCCGGAAATGGAACGCAACTTGATGATCACGGATTCAAAAGCGTTTTGGGGCGACGCCTTACAAAAGTTCATTGAAGCTTACCCTGCCGAGGGTGTCGAACTGGAAACGGTCGTTCCTTTGGGAGCGGTACATCGTGAAATTGTCAAACTTGCTGAGGCTCGCAACGTCGATGTCATCGTCATGGGATCGGCCAACCCCAAGATTAAGGACTATATATTGGGCACCACGGCAAGCCACGTTGTGGCGCACGCAAAGTGTTCCGTTTACGTGGTCCGAAGCTAGCAGTTAGTCGCGCGACACGTCTCTGATCGCGGCCGGACGTTATTCCGTCCTGACACGACCTATTATCGACGCGACTTCGTGCGTCTTTCATCACAGATTTTTTTTGCTCGTCCGCACCTGGTGCTCGGAGATCAGTTCATGTTGCGATCTGTCAGGACTTTGCTTTGTTTGTTCGTCGTCGCGCTCACCGCATTTCCTTCCACAAGCCGGTCTGAGACGGACAACATCAAGCAGTTGACTCAACAGGCATTCCAACTTGGTCAGCAGGCAAGATACCCAGAGGCAATAGAGGTGGCAAAACGTGCCTTGGCGTTGGCTCAGAAGAAATATGGGAGCGAACATCCAGAAGTCGCGTATTCTCTCTCAACACTAGGAACGCTGAATCAAGCGCAAGGTCGCTACGCCGAGGCGGAATCCAGCTTCAAGCGAAGCATGGACATCTTGGGCAAGGTTTTCGGGAGTGACCATCGCGATGCTGCCGGCTCGAAGCTCGCCCTTGTTTATCAAGCCCAGGGGAAACACGAAGCGGCAGAGTATCTCTACAAGAGAGCACTGACCGTAATCGAACGAGAACTGGGCTCTGACACTTTCGAGGCAGCAAATGTCCTCAATGGTCTGGCCGTCGTGTATCGGGAAACTGGCCGCAATCGCGAAGCAGAACCTCTTCTCAAGCGCGCCCTTCAAATCCGCGAAAAGACGCTCGGCCCGGAGCACGCACTAGTCGGCAATGTTCTCAGCAACCTAGCCCACTTATATGAGGATTTGAGGCAGTATCCCAAGGCCGAGAAAACCTATAAGCGTGCATTGACCATCGTTGAAAAACAACTTGGGCCTTATCACCCGAATGTTGCGACGCTGGTGAACAACCTCGCAATGCTAAACTGGAGTTTGGACAATCGCGCTCAGGCCAAAGCACTCTTCACAAGAGCGCTGAACATCGCTGAGAAGACATTAGGCGCGGAGCATCCTGATGTCGCGACATACCTCCACAATCTCGCCGCCCAATTTGATGAAAAGGGACCGCAATCCGCAGAGGCAGAAAAACTCTACAAGCGATCATTGGCCATAGCTGAGAAAGCATATGGCTCCCGGCACCCTCAAGTTATCAGATCGCTCAACATGCTTGCAGGCTTTTACTTCGCCCGGGAGGATTGGAAGCAAGCCACCTCATATTTTCGGCGTGGCACGAAGCTGATCGCCTCACGCACCCATCATAGCGCACAAGACTTTGGCCGCCGTCTCACCGGACGGGGAAAGAGCGAAGCAAAAGTAGCCAACTACGACTTTCGGTTCTTTGTGAAAGCAGCCTATCGATCGATGGCGAGCTCCGATGGGGCATCTCCAAGTCTGCAAGACGAGATGTTCCAGGCCGCGCAATGGGCGGCAAGTTCAAGAGCTGCTGCCGCACTCGCAAAAATGGGTGTGCGGCAGGCGACCGGCAATACAGAGCTAGCGCTGCTCGTTCGCGAACGCCAAGACCTTATTACTGAGTGGCTGAAGCGTGATGCCGCGCGGATCGCCAGTGTTTCTCAAGCGCCTTCCAATCGAAACAAGCAGGAAGAAGCAAAAAACCTCGCGCAACTTTCCACGATCGACAGCCGCATTGAACAGATCGACGAGCGGCTAGCGCGAGAGTTTCCGAGGTACGCTGACTTGGCCAATCCTCAACCCTTGACCATCTCGGAAGCGCAACAGCAGCTCAAGGCAAATGAAACCTTGGTGGTTTTTCTGGATACGGATGCGTCGGATTCGACCCCGCAAGAAACCTTCATTTGGTTCGTGACCAAGGCAAAAAACCGATTGGTGAGAAGTAAACTTGGGACGCGCGCCCTGCGCGACCAGGTCGATGCGCTCCGTTGCGGTCTCGACTACGAGGGCGCTTGGAAGGGAACGCGTTGTTTTGATTTGCTCGGAGAGGTTTACACCGACGACGACCACAGAAATGGCAAGCCACTGCCCTTTAAACTCGACCGCGCGCACGCAGTCTATCACGCCTTATTCGCTCAGGCCGAAGACCTGATCGCCGGCAAGGATCTCTTGATTGTCCCGTCGGGGGCATTGACCCAACTCCCTTTCCAAGCCCTGGTTACCGAAAAGCCGAAGAAGCTGGGGTTAGATGGCACGACATTCAGCGATGCCGTTTGGCTCGCACAGAAGCATGCAACGACGGTCCTGCCATCCGTAAGCTCACTCGTCTCTCTTCGCAGAGACGCCAAACCATCCAGTGCTAAAAAACCTCTGGTCGGATTTGGCAACCCACTCCTCGAAGGGCCAGATTCACGCTACGCCGAACTCGCAAAACAAGCCCGGCTTCTTCAACGCTGCAAGGAAAGTTCTTGGCGCAAGCTCGCTTCATTTCTGGGGCTCCGCGCAACGATCGGCAGCATGGAAGTCAAAAGTGGCAGGGTGAGCCCCGAACTCGTTCGACGTCAGACACCGCTACCTGAGACAGCTGGAGAACTCTGCGATGTCGCAAAAGATGCCGGTGCTACTCCGGATGACATCTTTCTTGGCGCGCAGGCGACAGAAGCCAAAGTGAAGGATTTGAGCAGTCAGGGAGCACTAGCGAGCTACAAGGTTCTGCACTTTGCGACCCACGGCGCACTATCAGGCGAATTAATCGGTTCGAATGAACCCGGCCTGTTGATGACACCGCCCAGTGACAAAGGCACAAAGATCGACGATGGCTATCTCTCCGCATCGGAGATTGCCGCTCTTAAACTCGACGCCGACTGGGTCATACTCTCGGCCTGCAACACCGCCGGAGGCGACGCTAAGAATGCTGAAGCCCTATCAGGCCTGGCCAAAGCGTTTTTCTATGCTGGTGCGCGCTCACTGTTGGTCTCGCACTGGTATGTTGACAGTCAGGCGACGGTCGCGCTGATGACACGCGCGTTCAGTGCCTTGAGACGTAATGCCAAGATCACGCGCGCCGAAGCTGTCAGGCAAGCCACACTATCGCTGATAAGCGACAAGAACCGCTACTGGCATCCATCCTACTGGGCACCGTTCATTGTGGTCGGTGAGGGAAGCTCATGACAGTTTCGCAGCGCTTGGTCTCGAATGAAAGCGACGGCCCAAACGATCGTTCTGCTTTACAGGCAACGGCGGACCATTCTCGTCTAGAGGAGGTCTCCTTACGCACGCTCCGTTTCAATCACTTCGCAAGTCTGCGCTTAAGCTCCGGCACCATGTACTTGTTGATGATTTTGACAGGCAGCTTCCACGCATCCCGCTTATTGTAATTGCCAGCGAACACGACAACGACAAGTCCGTGCTTGGGTTGCACGGTGAGACGTTGCCCACCGTTACCGAAACCAGCGACCCAAGACGGAGGGTCTCCCCAGGACTTGGCAGCCAGCCACCACAGATAACCGTAACGCAGTCCACTCCGAAGATCTGAGCGTGGCGTGAACGAGGCGGAAAGCCAGGACGCAGGGACAATCTGTTTGCCGTCAAACTTGCCTTCCTGCAGAACCAGCGTGCCGATCTTTGCGAGATCATGAATATTCAATCGAAGCCCGGAGGCTGCCGACGGCACGCCGTCGCGTCCACGTATCCATTCGTACTTGTTGATGCCAAGCGGTTTGAACAGCTTCGCCTCAGCGTATTGATCGATTGGCAGGCCCGTACCACGCTCAATCAGGGCGGCGATCAGCGCGACAGCTCCTCCGTTGTAGACCCATTGCGTACCCGGCTGCGAAACGATCTTTCGGTCGAGCGCAAACCGGTACCGGTCCTTCGCACGCTCCATCGCAATTTCGCTGTTTCTCGGGTCGGAGTAGGGTAGTTCCTCATTCCACTCGATGCCCATCTTCATGGACAGCGCATGCTCGACACGTATGGCTTGACGTTTAGGATCGTCCGCGAGATCGGCATACTCCGGAAACTGTGCAATGAGACTCTGCTTCAAGCCCGGGACCTTGCCTTCAGAGAGCGCAATCCCGTAGAGCAACCCGACAACAGACTTGGTCACCGATCTGATATCGTGCAGCGTCGTGGGCCCATGCTTGCGCACACCGAGTGACCGCGCCCAACTCCAGTCGCTGCCCTCGAAATGGTTCTCGGCCAGGATCTTTCCTTTATGCATCACTAAGACACTGTGGAGCCCCGCCAACTCGCCTGCTTTGAAGCCAGCAGCAATGGCCTCTTGTAACGGCCGTTCTTGCGCCGCCAGCCGATGAGCCAATAGGAGCAACAGCAGGGATAACGCCAGGCCGATCCTCAGCATGTGTTTGTTTCCTCCCCGATTGAAAAACTGCAATTGGATCATCAGCAAGTTATAGCACGACAGCATGACTGAATCTGGTCCGGATCGAATGCGTTTAGCAAAACTACAATCTCGGCCCACAACGTGGCGCGTCCCTGATAGGATGCAATTCAAATGTAGCTGACTAGGATGATGATGCTTTGAGCCAGATGGCAGAAGAAATACTGTTGGACAGCGGCCCGCCATCTTACTTGGCAAGAGGCATGACCGTACTCTCGATTGTATCTGGCGTCGCTATGTTTGGCCTGGCATTTTGGTTGATCCCTGACATGCGCCGACTAGACGGGACATTGGAGCCCCTGGAAGCGCGCATTGCACTCGGTGCACTGATGACGGTTACGGGTCTGCTCATGAGCGTCGGCATATGGCTCTACATTCAGTTGTATGCGCTGCGTATTGTGCGCAAGGACCAAGGCGTCGAAATTACGACTTCAAGAATTTTCTACAATCACACGGATCGCTTTGAGTTGGCCGACTTTGCCGAAGTGAACGAACACGAGGGCCGCGCGGTCTTTCGCCAAGTCAGCGATCCGCTACGCAAAAAATTTGAGCTCAACACGCCGTTTAT
Organism: Hyphomicrobiaceae bacterium; assembly: GCA_965247245.1. Classification (GTDB taxonomy): domain Bacteria; phylum Pseudomonadota; class Alphaproteobacteria; order Rhizobiales; family Hyphomicrobiaceae; genus Tectiglobus. Next base: position 3,330,024 of record CBDFGV010000003.1, read on the forward strand.
GACGCTCAGGCCGAAAGGCGCATTACTGCCATACATCCTTGATCGCAAGATCGAAACATTTGACAAGCGCGCGATCACACGACTTGCAGGAAAGAGTTGAGCGAGCCATCGCGATTACTTGATCGATCAAAACGCCAACCGGCCAAACAGATCTGCAAAGGGAACCATGACATGCTGCTTATAGCCAGGCCGCTCTTGCAGACGCTGGTGCCAGGCTTCGACGCGCGGTAAGTTCGGACGCAAAATCTCAATGTTGAAGTACCGGTGAAAACTTGTACCGATTGCAACATCCGCGAGCGTCAGTTCATTGCCAAGCAGAAAAGGCTTGTCGCCAATTGTTCGGTCAAGGAGCTTCATATGTTGGCTGCAGGCTGCAATCTTCCTCTCGACTGCCTTCATGTTGCGCTTGTCGGCCGGGGTTCTATACCAGCCCCAGAAAATACCGTTTAGAAAATCGGGCTGCAGTGTCGTTGCGTTCCAATCAAGCCATCGGTCGGTGTGCGAACGAGCCTCTGCGTCTTCTACCCAGAATTGTGGTCGTCCGTACGTAGCTGCCAGATAGCGAAGAATGGCGTGAGATTCCCATATGACTGCATCCCCATCCTTAATGACGGGCACGCGACCGTGAGGGTTCATCGCCAAGAACTCTGGTGTATCGAGACCACCGAAGCTGCCGCCCCTTTCAATATGCTCGTGCGGTAAATCAAGCTCCGCAACGAGCCACATGACTTTCTGTAGGTTGTATGAATTCTTACGACCGTAAACTGTCAGCATTGCAGAATGTTCGCTCTGATTAGATAGGTTGAGACGGGTCACCGGCATTCCAACCAGTACCGAGATGAATTATGCATGCCGGCCAAGCCATCTCAATCACCGACGCTGTGGGTCGGCTAATCAATACAGTCAGAACGGTAATGAACGATCTCAGAGCCCCGACCGAGGCTCTAGCTCAATCCGTGTCTGCTTTGAGGAGTAACAACGGACCGGATTCTCTCTCACCAGGAACTTCTACGGCTGACCCGGAGCAACCCTAACTTCGCAATGTGATCACGCACTCACGCACCAGTTCTCGAAACCACGCGACGGCTGGATCATGCTCAGCGCGAAGTTGCCAAAGAAGTGAAACTCGAAATGTTGGGCTCGCGAATGGAAGTGGGACGGCGCGTAGTTTGAATTGTTTGGCATAGTGTCTGGCCGCCACTGTAGGCATGTTCACAAGCGAGCGCCGCGACTTCAGGATGAAGGGGACGGTTGAGAAGCGAGGCACACTCGCAAGAATGTTTCTTGTCCTGTTGATGGTAGCCAAGTACGTGTCGATGGGACCGCGTATGTCGCCACGCGTCGACAGGAGCACCTGCGGTGTCGCCAGGTAATCATCCAATGTCAATGGTTCGGAAAGCTTCGTTTGGCGTGGTGAAAACACGGCACTGAAGTCTTCTTCGTAGATCTCTTCGAACCGATGGCGTTTTTCCAGAAACGGCGGTGTTGCAGTGAGTGCAACGTCCACCTCGTCTTTATCAAGTAACGACGGCACGTTTCTGAAGTCGGCGGCTCGGATAATCAGCTGGATGCCAGGTGCCCGCTGCGACAGTTCCTTGAGAAGCGCAGGAACCAGCGTGATCTCCAAATCGTCTGGCGACGCAAACCGCAATGTACGTGTCGCGGTGGCCGGGTTGAAGGATCCGGGGTTTCGTAAGGTGTCACCGAGCACGCTGAGCGCTGGCTCGATACGGGCAAATAGGGCCTCAGCCCGGACAGTGGGGACCATGTCGCGCCCGGCGCGTACGAAAAGTGGATCATCGAACGTCTCGCGCAATCTCGCCAAAGTCATGCTAACCGCGGGCGGCCCAACCATCAGTCGGTGCGATGCCCGCGTCACAGAGCGTTCGCGCATTAACGCTGTGAACGTAAGGAGGGCGTTAAGATCAAGTTGCTTTAATTCAATTTCACTGAATGTTCCATTCATAAAATTCAATCTGGAGAAATCATAACTAATCGTCAAGTCTAGAGCCAACAATTCAAACATATGGAGCAAGACATGGAACGGATTGGAATTATCGGCTCAGGGAACATGGGACGCGCAATTGGTGTTCGATTGGCTCATCTTGGATACAAAGTGACCTTTGGTGCAAGACGACTTGATCAATCTCAGGAAGCCGCGGAGCAGGCGGGACATGGTGCCCAATCAGCATCGAACGACGAAACGGCAGCTTCGGCAGACATCTTGATTTGGACAATGCGTGAGGCCAACCCGCGCAAGGTCCTTGCAGATCCAGATGTCCTCAACGGAAAGATCGTGATCGATCTGAACAACCGAGACTATGCAAACGACGTTCGTAGTGGCGCTTGGTTCGAAACAGCAATTGCAGAGGAACTGCAGGCAAATCTACCGAAGGCAAAGATCGTCAAGGCTTGGAACACTATTGCCATGGAGGCATTCGACACGGATCCAACGCTACTTTTGGGTAGCGGTGCGCAGACATTCATTGCCGGCGGCGACGCCGAAGCCAGGGCCAAGGTATCAGAAATCTCGAGCACTCTTGGGTTCAAAGCGGTTGAACTTGGCGACGGCGTGGCAGCAATGCGCGCCGCGGAAGCTTTAGGGGACGTCATTCGGCTGCTCATGATTAATGGTAATCGCGGTGCCCGCGCGCACCTGACGTTGACTGAGTTGCCCGAGCAGAGACTCGGCACAATTGGAGCGCGACAAACTTCCAACTATGGATGATGGATTAGGCGGCTGAGCGTTCGTGCGCTTAGCCGCTGACGTCCGCTTCTGGCCTGTTTGCTTCATAGTGAGATTGAACACAACATGTCGGCTTTAATGAGCCTATTCTGCCTTGTTCTGTTCATCGCTTAGATCGAACAGCGTGGCCGCGGATCATCCCTCAGATAGAGCTTGATCGCTTGAGCGGATTCCAATCCGGCGCGAAGCTTGGCGCGCCGTTGACCGCTTCAGGATTTCACACGACAACCTGATCCCTCTTCGCTTCCATCATCAAATGTCCTATATTCGACGCTAAATTGTATTTTTACGACATTGAGTGGAGGGCTGGCGCATGAAATCCAAGGAATATCAAGAAGATACGCATGAAACTCCTTCGGCAAGTGAGCGTTTGCAGGAGGTGTTCTCCAGCCACTCGACCGAGGCACTCTGCCAAAGCTACGGCCAATGGGCAGACAACTATGATAAGGACCTGGTCGACGATCTTGGTTATCGCGCTCCAGAGCTTGTGGCCTCCGCTGCTGCTCGCCACGTGAGCGGAACAGACATCCCCATTCTCGATGTCGGTTGCGGTACCGGCTTAACCGGTCAGGCTTTGCTGGAATGTGGTGACTGGACCCTGCATGGTTTGGATGCCAGTCAGGCGATGCTGGATCAGGCTGATGAGAAGACGATCTACGATGAATTGATCTTGGCGGACCTCAATGGCTCTCTTGCTATTGCCGATGATACTTACGCAGGCGCGATTTCATCGGGAACGTTCACGCATGGTCATGTCAACGCATCTGCCCTGTGTGAAATTTCTCGCATTCTCAGACCAGGCGCGCCTTTCGCTTTCACGGTGCATTCCGAGTTTTGGGACAAGAGCAGATTTCCTGAGACGCTTGAGCAGTTAGAGGCAACTCAACAACTCAGAATGATTGAGAGAGAGGAGCGGCCTCATATCGATAAACTTCCTGACAAGACCAGTTTTGTCTGTGTGGCCGTAGCTACTTGAATGCCAACCGGCATAAACCGGCCAAGCCCGTAGATGGCCCGACGCAGAAGACCTCAGCCTGAGCGTATGACGTCTGCCCTGAGGGATAAGAGCGGACCTGCGATACTGCAGCAGCTCAGGCTCACAATTGACCCGAAGGCGACTTTCGACCTGATGCTTCACGGTTGATGAAAGACGGCGAAGCATCTAAGCCCTATCCGCACATGGCAACCTGCCATGTGATGGAGATTTTATGTTCGAGATTGTGGGTCGCCGCTAATCCCCTCTGGGGAATTCCGCATATACAATGGCTCTGAACTAGTCAGTCGGCCAGCCCCTCCCGCACGCCCAATTCAGGTTAATCGCTTCAGCGGGCGTCTATTGAAAGATTTCGAACAGTGAAGACTAGACCAACAACCGACAACGATGTTCCTGCACTCACGTCAATCGTGGAGCAAACAGAACTATTTCCATCTGACATGCTGCCTCAGTTGCTGAGCGATGTGAACTCCGTCTGTCTAACCTGCGAACTCGTCACAGGCCCGGTTGGGTTTTGCTACGCAGTGCCCGAAGAACTAGCAGACGGAACGTGGAACATGCTCGCGATTGCCGTGGCTCCTTCCGAACAAGGTCGTGGCGTGGGTGCCTCGCTTATCCAAGAGCTTGAGCAAACTCTAAAGCATAACGGCGCACGCGTGTTGATTGCGGACACGTCGGGCACAGATGCGTTTACGCGCACCCGCGCGTTCTACCGCAAGCAAGGCTATACAGAAGTAGGGCGCATACCCGAATTCTGGGCCGCCGGCGACGACAAGGTCGTGTTCTGGAAAGCCTTGTAGATCGGGAGCAAACCATGGCAGCTCGGTCAATCTGACTGTGCTGCTATGATCGTGGCCAGTACATTGGCGCTTCTCAAATTTCCGCTCTTGGCCCGGTGCGAATGACTCGACCTTGAGCATATCGAACCCGCATTCGAAGGTGGATCGCTACTGCCACTCATGCACTCTGACAGAGATGTTTACTCAGCCTTCGACAATGCTAACATCGTTGTCGCGCATTCAGAATTAATGAAGCTTGACGCGCCCAGCAGCTAGCATGGGCTGATGCGCAAAGGAAAGCGATCAAGCATTTTTTAGGGAGCATTGCTATGGAACTGGGTTATTTCTCGATGCCTTCGCATCCACCGGAGCGCGACCTTAAACAGGGGTGGGAGTTTGATTTACAGGTTCTGCGTTGGCTGGACGAATTCGACTATACGGAAGCCTGGATCGGCGAGCATCACACAGCACCCTGGGAGCCTCATCCGGCCCCCGACCTTCTGGTTACGACCGGGTTCCGTGAAACCAAAAACCTCCGCATTGGCCCCGGCGGCTTTCTTCTCCCCTATCATCACCCCGCTGAACTCGCCAATCGCATTGCTCTCATGGACCACATTTCCGACGGCCGTCTGAATTTCGGCGTTGCTGCCAGCGGACTGCCGAGCGACTGGGCTATGTTCAACGTTGATGGAATGGGCGGGATGAACCGGGCCATGACCCGCGAAGCCCTCGACATTATCTTGAAGCTCTGGGAGAGCGATGAGCCATTCGAATACGCGGGTTACTACTGGACGGTGCGGAATCCGGAAGAAATGTTCGGCTTTCTGCGCCCCCACTTGAAACCAAAACAGAAGCCCAACCCGCCTATCGGTGTTGCGGGTCTCTCCAAAGGTTCCGACACTTTGAAGCTTGCCGGCGAGAAAGGCTATCTGCCGATGAGCTTGAATCTCAATCCGGCCTATGTTGCCAGTCACTGGGAGTCGGTCGAGATTGGTGCAAGGATCTCAGAGCGAACACCGGACCGGAACGACTGGCGGCTGGTGCGCGAAGTGTTCGTTGCCGATACTGACGAGGAAGCCTGGAAGCTCTCGGTTGAGGCCAACATGGGCCGCATGATGAATGAGTACTTCTTGCCGCTTTTAGAAAATTTTGGATTCTTCGAATATCTCAAGCATGACCAGGGCGTGCCCGACTCTGATGTCACAGCGGCCTACTGCGCCAAGCACAATTGGATCATCGGATCGCCGGACACCGTGGCTGAGAAGATTGCCAAAATCTATGATGACGTCGGTGGATTTGGCCAGCTGCTCGTATTCGGCTTCGATTACGTAGACAAGCCTGAAGCGTGGCGCCATTCGTTGGAGCTGCTATCCAAAGAGGTCTTGCCAAAGGTCTCGCACCTGACGCCGGGTCTGCAAAGCGCTGCCGAATAGTATCGCGGCACTAGTGAGCACCGATCATTCGCTTATGGTCGGTGCGAACCGTGTATTGCACCACCGCCGTCGCAGCAACCTGGGTCATCTCCTGGCCCATCGATTTCATCGGCAAAATCAGTACATCGTGTCCACTATCTGGGACAAGTTCTGCCGTGATGTGCTCGCGGATGAGACTGAACATCCTGACCCATATCGGTCGTTGGGCTTACGTACAAGGGCAGTGAATATGCAGGTTAGACAGGGTCCATGCCCTCTATCACGCAAGCGCAGTGCCGTAGAGAGAGGCGTGCCGGCTTTAGTCTTAATGGGTGCGATGTCAGCGCTCTCAAGCGTGGGGCGGAATGGCTGAGCTGACAACGCCAACGCATCATCGAGTCTCAAAAACTCCGGCTTGTCGTCGAAGGTCAACAACGAGACAGTGGCCTGCTCACCGAACTGGCGAGCTAATCAAGGTCCCTTTCGATGCTCCGGGTGCAAGCTCTTGCCAAGTATGTGGTCCGAACGGCCTATGACATGATCTGAGCTGCCGACAATGAGTGGATCGGGTTGATTGATGGTGTGTCGATCTTTTTCCGGATAATCCAATGACGAGAGAAAGTGCTTCATGCATGCAAGACGCGCTCGCTTTTTGTCATCGGATTTGACGATCGTCCATGGGGCGTCGGCTGTGTCCGTATAAAAGAACATAGCCTCTTTAGCCTCGGTGTAATCGTCCCACTTATCAAGAGACTGGACGTCGATAGGCGACAGCTTCCATTTCTTCAGCGGCTCTGTCTCACGGGCTTTGAAGCGGCGAAGTTGTTCCTCTCTTGTTACTGAGAACCAGTACTTAAAAAGAATAATCCCGTTTCGAACCATCATACGTTCAAGTTCTGGTGCCTCACGCATGAACTCGAGATATTCGTTGGGCTTACAAAATCCCATCACCCGCTCGACGCCTGCACGATTGTACCAAGATCGATCAAACAGAACGATCTCTCCCCCGGCAGGCAACTGCTCGATGTATCGCTGAAAATACCATTGAGATTTCTCGCGTTCGGTCGGCTTTTCAAGCGCCACAACGCGCGCACCGCGAGGGTTCATATGTTCGGTGAAGCGTTTGATTGTGCCGCCCTTGCCGGCCGCGTCCCGTCCTTCAAATAGCAGGACGATCTTTTGTCCGGTGAGCTTCACCCACTCTTGAACCTTGAGCAATTCAACCTGCAGCTCGGCTTTTTGCCGCTCGTATGTCCGTCGTGATATCTTCCTGCGGTAGGGGTATTCGCCTGTTTCAAAAATGCGCCGTATTGCATCTTTGTCGTGCCGCATCTCTGCGAGGCGATGAATCGGACTGTCTTGTCCGATATCAGCCCGCGGCGCATCACTTGTTTCGAGGCCATTCAGGAGAGGCTCTTGAGATTCAGACCCGGAGTCTTCCATGGCGTGGCTTGTTGTATCAATCCCGTTCACCTTGCTCGGCATGGTTCCTCCCGGCGCAAACATCAAGTCGAACCTTGAAGGATGTGCGACAGATTTATGACCGCATTGATCCATGACAAATCGGCATTGAATTTCGTCGACGAAACGGTGGGAGCGGTGCGGGCAATTTGCAATGGCCCAACAGCTGAAGGATCCACTGCGCAGATGCGGTTTTGCCTGCCTGCCGAATGCGACCGTCGTCTAACTTTCGTCGCTGCTCCCGGCTCTCCAGCCCATTTCCCAAAACTCCGACTCCAGGCGGGTAGCTTCTCGAAACACGGCAGCAAGTTCTGTCTCACGCTCCGGGGTAAGGTAGCGGTCGGCCAACGAATTGAGGTGCGCTTCGGCTTTTGTTGCTACGTCCTGGTAAGCTTGACCGGCATACTCCGAGATCCAGACTGCATACGGGTTTCTGTCAGCGAGTGCTCCAGGGTAGGTCGCAAGTCGGTTAGCAATCTCAGCGTATCCAATAACGCAAGGCGACAATGCCACCTTGAGCGTAAGCAGGTCCCCCCGCATGCCAGCATCCAGCACGTACCGCGTATAAGCAAGTGTCTCCGCTGCTGCCGGTGACTCTTCCAGTTGTTTTGGAGACAAGCCCCAGTCGGCACACAACTTGACGTGAAGCTCCATCTCGACATCGAGTATGGCGGCTATCCCGCCGGAGGCTTCCCGCATATCAGCAAGTGTTGGCGATTTGTACACGGCAATAGCGTACGCCCGAGCGAACTCGATAAGGAACAGATAGTCCTGAACCAAATAGTCTCTAAAGGCAGCTTCAGGCAGCGATCCATCAGCCAAGCCCTCGGTAAACGGATGCTCGGTGTATGCGGTCCACTCTTCAGCAGAGTTCCGCTTTAGTCTTTCAAAGAATGTCATGCCTTGTTCCACCCAATCAGAAACTGGTCTGCAGTCATTCGACCCCGAAGATATATGGCTTATCCTGAAGTGAAACTAGCAGTGTTCAGCATTGGCCACCATCGACGAGGTCCAAGAACACGAAAGGCGCGCCGTCTTTCGCCAAGTCAGCGATCACAAGACTTGCAGAAAAGAGTTGAGCGAGCCCACATGAGCAAGTTGATCAACGGCACAACCGGCAACCAATTAAGAGCCTACTTCACTGCCGTGGCGTCTCACGTGTCGGGCGTCTGACAGCAGTTGGGTTCGATCTCTGTACGGGCATCCTGGTCGGTGACCCATACAGCAAGAAACTGGCCCATTGACGTGGGTGGCGAAACGATGTTTCGGACTTCAACTCCCGTGTGGCCCTCGCCAAGGCAACTTCAGCGGACAACCCATCCTTGTAGTGGCCGATGAATCTTTTCATCAGATGCATTGTTGCTGTTTCCTCAACATCCCACAAGCTGATCAAAACACTACCGGCACCAGCGGCAAACCAAGCCTCAGCCAAACCGAACACTCCGGACCGAAACGTTTTCCCGAGACCGGTCTGACAAGCACTCATGACAACAAGTGGTCTCCCCTTGAGTTTGAAGGACTTGATGATCTGCCCGGTTAGATCGCCGCCTGACAGGAGCAGAAGGCTCTTGTCCATCGGGTCAACCGCATTGGCCACGCCATGCGTCGAGAAGTAGATGACCGAATGCTCGCGATCCGGTTGGTTCAGTTCGCGCCTTACAGCCGCCAAAGTCGCAGACTTTCCCGCCAGCAGTTTTCCACCCAACGTCGCTGCTGCATAACGGCCTTCCTCCAAGGCATCGCTCATGCGCGTTGGTATATTGTGTGGACGGCCCGTCAAGTCAGGATCGGCAATGACCAGCGCCTCGCCACGTCGTTCTGTCCATCTTCGACCAGTCCAAAGGACACCGCTTTCCACATTCGGGAGAACAGTCATCGACACTTTGTCGATCAACCAGCCATCACCGTGAGGCAGCATCGCAAGTGGATAGGCAGCCAGGCTCTCGATTGGCAGAAAAGAAACATGCCGAAGCGGGGTAATGGCGCGTTGCAACTCATCTGGCATCAATGCCTTCCCGAGGCATTTAAGACTGCTGACATCGCAATTCAGCTTGGCTTGGAGTTGAGCGGCCTTCGCTGATCGCTCTGCAAGCGATAGCTGTACAGGTACAAATCCCTTGAGGTAGCTCTTCAGTCCTGACGTTGTACCATGACCGTCCGCTGCCGCAGACATAACGTGCCGCGCGACGCTCGCCAATCCACGCAGTTCGGCTGACGACACCTTCAACTTAAACTGGGACAACCCGTGTTGCGTACGCAGGTTCGCACACAGGCTTCCGTTCTCAGATGCACCCCGACAAGCGCCATAACTGATCATCCCACCATGAGGCGAGCGCCGCCTGTAGATCGCCGGCAACCGCGACATGAGGTTTTTAATTCTATTGACCGAGCGCCGGAACCGATATGTGCGTGTTCTGGGATCCCTCATATAGCCGGTCCGACGTTTTCTTCGAATGCGGTATTCCCGTGTGGCATGACGACGAGCCATGCGCCGCAACTGTTCAGATCCACGACGGGTCAAACGAAAATAAAACGGTCCTGACAACCCGGACAGCATCCAAGGTTGCACGCGTCCACCTGTTCTTTCCATCACGTCGGAATGAACACTGCGCAGAACTGAACGAATTTCAACGTCCGGCATCATCAACCTGCTGCTGAGTGCATCAGCGAAAGCTCTACGCGCATCACTATTTGCAAGAGGGGCTGGCCGCCGCGAATTGAATGACACGAGAACATGTTCGTGCGACTTCAACTGATCGCCACACTCTTCGAGCGGTGTACGCCGCAGCTTCAGCTCATAGCAGCCGTCGATAAACAGAATTGTCTGGCGGTCTATCTTTGCTAACTGTTTCAGTAGTTGACTGAGAGGATACGCGCGACGCCGAAGACTACGTTTGATATTGCGGCCGGGCTTGAAATCGTGCGGCAGCAGGTAGCCTTGGCCATCAAGCTTCACATATCGACCCGAGAAATAAATAACGACTTCGTTCCAATATTGCGTCGAACGCAGGAATCCTTCGATAGTCCGCCGCATCTTGCGATGCTTCAGATCCGTCGCCTTTGTGACATCGAAGTTGAGAAATTTGAGTTTGTTCTCGATTGTCCGAGCATTGAGGTGAGCTGACGGGTTACTGAGAACCCCTCGCCCCTTGTTGCCGATCACGAGCGCAGCGCCACCAGTTTGAGCCGACGCAGAACCAAACAGAGCGATAAAAACTAAGTTCACAAATACTATAGCGCAAAAAATCTTAGAAACTGGCCCCACCTTATTCGTTCCCATCAATACGATTAGACCTAATGGGCAGGATTGCAGCACGTACGGTGGAAATTTACCAGCAGCTCGGTGCAGTTCTGTCCAACAGCCCTCTGCCCGAACCCAGAAAACCCAGCGCCTAATCTACAGTGCCAGCCGCTGGGAGCGAGGCCCAACATCTATCCAATATAGGAGCCGAGCCGCCACAGCCTCATCGATTAAGAAAACTCAAAACCGCATCACAAAACGCAGCCGGTTGTTGTCGGAACATACTATGCCCAGCTTCCGGGATGATGGCAGTCTCCGCCCCGGGCACGTGCGTTGCCAATGCTCTCGATATCTTCGGCAACATTCCGGGCGTACTGCCTCCGATCACAAACAGTGTGGGCAATTTGAGAGCCTCTGCCTCCGCTTTCGTGAATGGCTGACGGCCTTCGTTGATCTGCGCCAACAAGGTGAAGGCATTGTCATGGCGCATCTGTCGATCGGACGCCGGCAAAGCATCCCAGGAACCTGGTCCGTTGATACCGTCTATGAATGCACGCAACCCGCCCTCCAGATCACCCATCGCTATCTTATCCGAGGCCTCTTTCACGTGCGCACGGGAGCCAGCGGGCGCAGCGTCCTGTTCGTCGCCAGCCGGCAACAGGGTCTCGTCGGCTGCTCCGCCCGGCTCTGCAAGCACCAGCCTTCTAATGAGGTCAGACCGTCTTAGGGCAAGCCGAAACGCGATATGTCCGCCACGGGAATGGCCGATCAAATCAACTGGCCCTGCGTCCAGTCCCTCGATGAAGGCGATGACATCATCGACATGTTGCGCAATGGTGAACTTGCCACCTTTGCCGTCCCAGTGATCCGGAAAATAATGACGAAGGCTCGGAACAATCAGACGGCGCCCAGCTGACAACGGCTTCAATACCGCCATCCAGGCACGGAAGTCATTGAGTGACCCATGGATGCAAACAGTTGGCGGGCCGGCACCAATGTCCAGGTATACCATCTCGTAGTCGCTGAGCTGATGCGTCTTCATCCGTCGTCACCCGTACTTGAGAACTCACCCAGCCACTCTAGCGTCGGTCACTCGGATTCAAAATACTCCGAATGTGTCGAGTGGATGTAATCGATCGTGTCATCGAGATGAGCAAAGTGCTTGCGCGCGGCGGCTGACACTTTGTCGAACGACTTTGACTTCAATGCCGCTGCAATCCTGCGGTGGTCTTCGAGTACGGATTTGAGCTCGCTGACTTTCCGGTCGTATTCGAGCACGCAAAGGCGATCAACTTTCTGCTTCTGTTGTTTGATTGTCTCAAACGCACTCGGACAACCTGCGAGCTCGCAGATGAGACCATGAAACTCGTAGTCCAGCTCCCGCATTGCATCGGCATCAACGGCCTCCACGCACTCAGCTTGTGCGTCCAGATTCTTCTGCAGCCTTACGGCGCGCGCCTTGTCCCAGATATCACAGGCACGCCGCAGAACCTCAAGCTCCACGGCCAGGCGAATGAAGCGTGCGTGTTCGATGCGTGTCAGCGAGAACCCGCGAACCTCTGTGGCCTTTTGCGGGCGAACCAACAGAAGATCCATGCCACTTAGTCGATTGAATGCATCGCGCACCGGCTGTCGCGACACACCAAACCTGCGTGCAACGTCAACTTCCGAAAGCTTTGTTCCCGGAAGAAGTTTCAGGGAAACGATCTCTTCGTAAAGCTGATCAAACACCTGATCCGTTGCTGTACGTCGCTCAATGATTGCCAGTATGTCCTGCATGTCGCCGTGCAAATCCACTCAGAGTTGTGCTCTCAAACCATACATTGGTTCGCAACAATGCGGACAAGCCTTTCGACGCATAATAAGTTTCAACTTGACAATACTAGTATACTAGTCTTCCAATTAAGTCTAGAATGACAGACAAGGCCGAATGAAACGGCTGGCAGTCACAGGACGCGGCTGCACCAAATAGGAGGGCGAAGTCGGCGTATGAGTGATCCAACAAAGCCATTGGCAGGGCGCGTGGCCATTGTCACAGGCGGAGGCCGGGATATCGGCCGTGCCGTTGCAGAGCGGCTTGCCAAGGATGGTGCTCAGGTTGCCATCAACTATTTCAATTCAGGTTCAGGCGCTGCGAGCGCGGTCGAGAACATCGAGGCGTCCGGTGGTCGCGCCTTTGCAATGAAGGGAGACATGACATCTGACGCGGATGTTGCCGCGCTTGTCGACCGAACACGCGAGACTTTTGGCGACAAGGTTCACGTCGCCGTCCACGTAACCGGCGGTCTCTTGGCGCGAAAGACGATCCAGGAAATGGAGATCGATCACTGGAACCGGGTGATGGATCTCAACATGACATCATACATCCGATTCATCAAAGCCGTCCTTCCAACAATGTCTACAGAGGGTGGCTCCATCGTTGGCATTGCCAGTCAGGCGGGTCGCGATGGCGGTGGTGCAGGCGCGGTTGCCTATGCCTCATCGAAGGGTGCAATGATGACGGCGACCCGTGGCCTGGCGAAAGAGTTGGGTCCCGACATCAGGGTCAACTCGGTCTGCCCGGGCATGATCGATACCGACTTCCACAACACGTTCACAAAACCTGAGGTCCGCAGTCACGTCGCCAGCATCACGCCGCTCAAGCGTGAGGGTACATCACAGGACGTCGGCAACCTGGTTGCGTACTTGGCATCAGATGAAGCGGCATTCATCACCGGTGCCAACGTCGATATCAACGGCGGACTGCTGTTCTCCTGATCAGCAATGCCGTTGCCGCAATCAAACCAATAAACATCATCCAAAGGAGGAAACCATGTATAAGAACATATCAGCAAAACTACTGGGAACAGCAACGGCGCTGTCGCTCATGTGCAGCGTCGCGATTGCTGCTGAGTGGCGCGCGTGGAACATCCACCACAAAGGCCATCCGAACACGGCGGCGATGGACCGCTTCGCCGAGCTTGTGAAGAAAAACACCAATGGCAAGATCAATGTTCAGGTCTTCCATGGCGGCGTCCTCGGATCGCAGCCAGACGCAATTGAGCAAGTCCGCATTGGTGCCATCGAGATTGGCAACTTCAACCTCGGCCCAATCGGTCCGATGGTGAAGGAAGCGAACCTGGTCTCGCTACCATTCATCTTTAAGAGCGTCCCGCACATGTTCCGTGTGCTTGAGGGCGACGCCGGTAAGGTCATCGCAGCAGCAATGGCCAAGGCAGGTATCAAGCCACTTGGATGGATCGATGCCGGTGCGCGGTCTTTCTACGCCCAAAAGCCGATCAATACGCCTGCGGATGTGAAGGGCCTGAAAATCCGGGTCATGAACAACAACCTCTATACCGCCATGATTTCGGCAATGGGCGGCAACCCATCTCCGATGGCCTTTTCCGAGGTTCAGCAGGCATTGAAGACCGGTGTCGTGGATGGCGCCGAGAACAACTTCCCGTCCTTCAAGAACGTCGGACACTACGAAGTGACCAAGAACTACTCGCTGAGCGAGCACTTGATCATTCCTGAGTGCATCTGCGTGAACACGAAGAAGTTCGAAGCACTGTCTCCAGAACTGCAGGCAGCTGTGACAGACGCAGCGCAGAAGGCAGCGCTCTACCAGCGCGAACTCTGGAAAGTTCAGTCAGCCCAAGCGCGCAAGGATGTCGAGAAAGCCGGCATCAAAGTCAACGTGATCGCTGACAAGACACCATTCCAGAAGGCCATGGATCCGGTCTACGCAACGTATCTGAAAGCCAATCCGGACATGCAGAAGCTAGTGGATCTGGCTCGTTCGACCAAGTAACCTCCCAGTCGTTCGAAAACTAAGGCGCCCGGCTCCTAGAACGGATGTCGGGCGTTCTTTTGACGGAGACACTCCAATGGCTGAACCCAATGGCTGAACCAAGTCCGCCACCAGCGTTTGTGCGGATAATGGACAGAACGTTTGAGCTGGTTTCTCGGATCTGCCTCTTTCTCGCCGGCACCGCTCTCGTTGTCATGACCGCGATTTTCGCCTGGTTAGTGTTCGGTCGTTACGTACTCAACGACACACCAACCTGGGTCGAACAGGTTTCTCTGCTGCTCGTGATGGTCATTACGTTTCTTGGCTCAGCAGTTGGCGTACACCAGCACACACATCTTTCTGTAGTCCTGTTCCGCAACCTCGTTCCCTCCTGGGTGCGAACAGTGTTTGTCTTTGTGTCTGACGTTCTCATGGCTGTCTTCGGCGGCATGATGTTCTGGTACGGCATCGAACTGACCAAGTTCAAATGGAACACACTCATCCCGCTGATCCAATGGTCGGAAGGTTTGCGTTCACTTCCGCTGACGATTAGTGGCGCGTTGCTGTTCCTGTTTTCGGTCGGCCATTTAATTCGCCTGCTGCTCGGACGGGACACCCGGCCAGACAGCATCGAATAGGGATCATCGATGGGACTTCTGCTCCTTCTTGGCATCTTTGCAGCCTGCGTCATCATCGGAACCCCGGTGGCGTACGCGCTCGGCATAGCAGCCCTATCAGCGTTCTTTTACGAAGGCCTGCCACTGTTTGTCGGGTTTCAGAGAATTGTCTCCGGCATCAATGTCTTCTCGCTGATGGCAATCCCGTTCTTCATCTTCGCCGGGGAATTGATGTTCCATGGCGGCATCGCCATGCGGCTTGTCCGATTTGCCCAGTCAGCAGTTGGGGCCGTGCGCGGTGGGCTTGGCGTCGTGAACGTCTTTTCATCGATGCTGTTTGGTGGGATCTCAGGCTCGGCAATTGCCGACATCTCGGCGCTCGGATCAATTCTTGTTCCGGTAATGAAGGACAAGGGCTATGACGCCGACTACGCCGTCAACGTCACAGTCACCTCTTCCATTGCCGGCATCATTATTCCGCCCAGCCACAACATGATCATTTTTGCGTTGGCGACGGGCGGCGCGGTTTCAATCTCTCAGCTATTTCTCGCCGGTGTTGTGCCTGGCGTTCTGATGTGCCTCTGCTTGGCGATTACAGCCTACATCGTCGCCGTCAAAAGAGGTTACAGCGCAGAGAAGTTTCCTGGTTGGACCGCTCTCGTGTTGAGCTTCGCCGGCGCGATACCTGGCTTGCTGACAGCCGTCATTATCGTTGGTGGCGTTCTCTCCGGCGTTTTCACTGTGACAGAGTCTGGTGCTTTCGGTGCCATGTACGCCTTCCTAGTGACCTTGCTTGTCTATCGCAGCCTCACCTGGGACGGCTTCCGCACCGCCGTCGTCCAATCGGTACGTACGACGTCCATGGTCATGATCTTGATCGCCTGCGCCGGTGCGTTCGCCTACATGCTGACGTTTTATCGTGTCCCGACACACACTGTCGAACTTTTGACCGGCATCACAGACAATCCGATCCTGATCCTCTTGATGATCAACGCCGTGCTCTTGCTGCTCGGCATGATCATGGACATGGCGGCGCTGATCCTGATTTGCACGCCGATCTTTCTTCCCGTCGCCAACACACTTGGCATGGACCCTCTGCAATTCGGAATCATGCTGCTGGTCAATCTCGGCATCGGACTCTGCACACCGCCGGTCGGCACCTGCTTGTTTGTCGGCTGTGCGGTCGGCAAGCTTCCCATAGAACAGGCGGTTCGCACGATCTGGCCGTTCTATCTGGCAATCTTCGTTGCGCTGATGCTGATTACCTTCGTGCCCGCAATCTCGCTGACCTTGCCCGGACTGATCGGAAACTAGGGGAGATCACTGGATCTGCCTTCGAAGGCTCACCACTCTAATCGGCCCCGCAGAACCATTCCAGATTTGCGCGTCTTGCATCTTCAACCGGCCAACTCTGGGACCAGATTGTTCTGGCTCCACTGCTTGGGCGACTGGCCGCTGTGATGATCTCGCATTGGAACACGGTCACTTCGGCGACCTCACCCACACAGCTCTACAATCGTCTGGTGCAGGCTGGCCGGGATTTCGATGCCATCTTTCTCCGTTCGCGGCCGCGCCTCGATGCGCCGCGCGCCAGGCAGCCGTGTGCCCTCTTCGGCCAATAGCTCTTTAATCAGTTCCTCACCGTGGGCAATCGCATCGTCACGCGTCGACAACCGAGCTGGGTCCATGGCGATGATGATTTCACCACCCGCTGCAACACCATCATCGGTAGCGCCCGTGCGTGACTGCTCTTTGCTGTAGGGCTCGCCGAGAAGCGGCCCGACCATCATATCAACCCACAACGCCATCAATGCGCCCTTGGCACCACCGAAGGCGAGCTGTGCACCTTTCAGTATCTCATTCGGGTCATTCGTCGGATTGCCATCAGGGTCGATTCCGGCACCGTCTGGAACAGTGTGCCCGTCACGTGCCGCGATCTGGATCTCACCTCGCGCCATCGCCGCCGTCGCCATATCGATGATCATCGGTGGCTTGTCACCGCGTGGCCAGGCAAATGCCAGAGGGTTGGTGCCGAAGAACGGTTTCTTACCGCCGGCCGGTGCCACCATCGGCTTGGCTGACGTCATCGCAATGGCGGCGAGACCGGCCTCGGCCAGCGCCGATGTCTCAGGCCAGAGCGCCCCGATGTGCATGATGCGCGTCATGGCCAAAACAGCAATCCCTTGCTCGCGGGCCGCTTCGATCAGCGGTGCGCGGCCAACCTTAAGCGCAAGCGGCGCGAAACCATTGTGACCGTGCAGGCGAATGGCCGAAGACGTCAGCGGCTCAATGGTTGGTTCAGCAGAACCATTCGCTTTCCCCGACTGTAGCATCCCGGTGTACCACGGCAGCCGGAAGAGGCCGTGGGCGTGGGCACCCGCGTGCTCCGCCATGCGAAGTTGGGCCGCGATCTCTGTTGCGTTAGCTTCGTCGGCACCGCAGTTCATCAACGCGGCCTTGGACAGCGCAAAAACCTCATCGAGGGTCAGCTTGACATTATCAGCCATGATGGCAGCTCCATTCTGAAAAGCGCGACGCTACTCGTCGGCCACTAACGAAATCAACGTTGTCTGGTTCATGTCGTCGCCGTACCAGGCGGTAATGGCAGCTTCACGCTGCCCGAGGAAACGCGGCTGATCATCATCGATCACCATCGGCAGATCGTGACCTGGGATCAACAAAGAACCCGACTTGCGTCGCCAGTGCTCCCAAATCAGCTCAATGGAGCGGCGACTCACATCAGGATCATAGGTCATATCCGTGTCACGCGAGACGAGTTCCGCTCTGTTCTTGCAGGCATCACCGGTGAAAACAATGTCGCGCGCGCCACCATCGAGGACAAAGAACATGCAGCCAGGCGTATGACCAGGCGCAAGATGGGCGATGATACCTGGAAAGATCTCTTCGCCATCGTCAACCCGCACGGTGCGATCCGTCTGATCAAGCTCGCGGACGTAGAGTTCCGGCACAACCGTTTCACCCCACGGCACGGTCAACGACCAATCCAGCTCGGTGCGACCTATGACAAGGCGGGCATTCGGAAACAATACCCAGTTGATCGCATGATCATAGTGGGAGTGCGTGAGCAAAACGTCAGTAATGTCCGCCGGCTTCAAACCGCGCCTTTCAAGATGCTCGATCAGCAACTTGCGCTGACCGAATGAGCCGACATCGACAAGCGCTATCCGGTCTTGGTGACGAATGAGCACGATCGTGCTGAACCCCAGCGAACCGTGGCAAACGGATTTGCCAGGAAAGCCATGGACAATGATATCAATCTCATAGTCGCCAAAGGTGAAGGGATTATCGGGCGGCATCTTGGGTGTCGCTTTACCGTTGCTTGTTTCAGGATGTCTTGCCGGCTGCAGAATGAAACCGGGCTTAGCGACCCGACATAATATGCTTGAGTTCCTCTTTACTCAATCTCTTGATGCCCTTGGCCTTGTTCCGACCAGTGGCATGATAAAACCGCGAAAAGATGAGGTTGGCCACTGCATTGTTGCGGGTCTTGACGCAACGCGCTGGCGCACCAGCGATCACGGAGTTGGCCGGAAACTCGCTGCCCTCAACAACAATCGAATGACCGGCCACAATCGAGTTGTTGCCAATCTTGGCACCGTCCAGAATGGTCGCATTGTTGCCAATCAGGCATCGATCACCAATCGTGCAACCCTGCAAGATGACGTTCCTGGTAACTGACGTATCCTTGCCGATCCGGGTCGGCTTGTCAGAAACGGTGTGGATCGTTGCACACTCCTGAATGTTGGAACGCGCGCCGATCCGAACATCGCGCTTTGCGGCACGGATGAACACATTGGACCAGATGGATACGCCCGGCCCGACATAAGCCTTGCCATAGATCGCGGCCGAGGGGTCCACAAGCACTGGTTGATCCAAAACAACTTCGTCACCGAACATCGTCACGCCGCCATTACTCAAACCATGCCCTTTAACGCAAGGGCGATTATTGGCGAATAGTCATTGCATAGCGACCGCTAGAATGTCGATGATGGAATCCAACAACTCAGTTGAGCTGCGGGAGGAGTACAGCAGTGACTTTCACAGATCTAAAGTGCGAGGTCGTCGACAACGTCATGACCGTGACGCTCAACCGACCGGACAAGCTCAATGCCTTGTCGCGCGACATGCGCCACTCACTCATGGCCGCTATCGATCAGGCAGACGACGATGATACGGTCCGTGCCGTCATCATAACCGGCGAAGGCCGGGCATTTTGCGCCGGTGCCGACCTCAGTCGCGGTGATGACACCTTCAACTACGAAAAGCGCGGAGAACTACGCGACGACGGCCTCAATCGTGACGGTGGCGGCCTGGTCGTGTTGCGGCTCTTCGAATGCAAGAAGCCGGTCATTGCTGCGATCAACGGCCCGGCCGTCGGGTTCGGTGCCACAATGACCTTGCCTATGGACATTCGACTGGCATCCACACAGGCCCGCATCGGATTCGTTTTTGCCCGCCGTGGCGTTGTACCGGAAGCCTGCTCAAGCTGGTTCCTGCCGCGCGTCGTCGGGATATCCCAGGCGCTTGAATGGACAATGTCAGGCCGGCTTTTCGATGCAGCCGAGGCCAAGGAACGCGGCCTGGTCAGCGAGGTCCTGGAACCAGGCCAGCTGCTCGACCGCGCTCATGAGCTGGCGCGGGAGATAACTGACAATACGTCGGCCGTCTCCGTTGCGATGATCCGGCAGATGATGTGGCGCATGCTCGGGGCCGACCATCCCATGGAGGCGCACAAGCTCGATTCACGCGGCATGCAACAGATGGGTGCTGCACCGGATGCGCGCGAAGGCATTCAGTCCTTCCTGGAAAAGCGCCCACCGAATTTTTCAATGAAGCCAAGTAGCGACATGCCCGCGGTTTATCCATGGTGGCAGGAACGCGAGTTCAAGTAACGGTTGTGATTGTAAGATGGAACTGATCCTGCACCAGTATGACTTCTCGAACTATGCCGAAAAGGTTCGCCTCGCTCTCGGCTACAAGGGGCTATCTTGGCGCGCGGTCGAAATCCCACCCGTCGCACCGAAGCCCGACCTGGTGCCGCTGACCGGCGGTTATCGGCGTACCCCGGTTCTGCAAATCGGTGCTGACATCTATTGCGACACGCGCCTTATCCTACGCGTACTTGACCAACTTGCGCCGGAACCAACGCTTTACCCGGCCAACACCATCGGCCTCGCCAATGCCATCTCATTCTGGGCGGAGAACCAACTGTTTCGTCCGATTTCACTCTATGTCTCCGGAACCAATGCAGACGTCCTTCCGCCAAACTTGCAGGCCGACCGCTCAGCCATGCGCGGACTTCCGCCGCCGGACGCTGCAACCATGGAACGGGCCGCAAAGCGCAACGCTCCACTCGTACGTGTCGGCCTGACACGGGTCGCGGACATGCTTGCTGATGGCCGGGACTGGATACTTGGCGATACCGTCACGGTTGCAGACTTTTCGGTCTATCATGCGCTCTGGTTCATCACCGGACGCACCACCCGCCTGGCACATGAACTCGAGCCGTTCGAAACCATCAATGCCTGGATGACGCGCATGCGGGCCTTCGGGCACGGCCGCGTTGAACCCATGTCCCCGACTGATGCACTGGATATAGCGGCAGCAAGCGAACCGGCATCCCCGGCAAGCTCCGCGGCATTTCCCGAAGATCCGGACCTTGGTGCCATCGTCCGGATCCGTGCCGATGACTATGGTCGCGACGCGATCGAAGGAAAGTTGGTATACCTGGACGCCGAGGAGATAGCGATCCAGCGCTCGGATCCACGCGTCGGCGATGTCATCGTTCACTTCCCAAGGTTGGGCTATGATTTACGACAATTGAAATCGAGCTGATGGCCGATCCGCCGCACGCGATAGAGCCTTGGGTTCAGTGGCTGAAACCGTTACAACGGCTGAGAATTCAACAACAAAACTCCGGGGTGGAAAAACATGGCAGGACGACTTGAGGGGAAGGTAGCCTTCTGTACAGCGTCTGGCGCAGGCATCGGACGGGCAACTGCCATTGCGTTCGCGCGGGAAGGCGCCAAGGTAATCGCCAGCGACATTCGCATGGAGAGCCTCAAGGGCCTGGCCGAAGAAGGCATTGCCGAGACCCACATCCTTGATGTCACGTCCACCCAATCAGTCGAACGCACAGCCAAGGAGATCGGCAAGGTCGACATCCTATTCAATGCTGCTGGCTTTGTGCATCACGGCACGGTCCTCGAAACCTCGGAACAGGATTGGGACTTCTCGTTCGATATCAACGTCAAGTCGATGCACCGCACGATTACCGCGTTCCTTCCGGGCATGTTGGAAGCCGGCAGCGGTTCAATCGTCAACATCGCATCGGTGTCGGGCTCGGTCCTGGGTGTGCCCAATCGCTACATCTACGGTGCGACAAAGGCAGCCGTCATCGGACTGACCAAGGCAGTAGCAGCCGACTACATGCGCAAAGGCGTCCGCTGCAACGCAATTTGCCCCGGCACAATCCAGTCGCCTTCGCTCGACGTTCGCATCGCTGATCAGGCCAAAGCCCTGGACCAATCTGAAGACGAAGTACGCCAGGCCTTTATTGATCGCCAGCCGATGGGCAGACTTGGCACGGCAGAAGAAGTGGCCGCCAGCGCCGTTTACCTGGCATCTGATGAAAGCTCGTTCACTACCGGCCACATCGCGCTAATCGACGGTGGTTTCGCATTGTAATGCCGGCATCGCCGAGTGCCAGCTTTCTGCCCTGCGGAGACACCGCTAGCGTACCGCGCTTGCGGCGGGCGACAGATAACGACCGCAACCGCGTTGTCGAAATCCAGTTCGCGGCCTACGCCAGGAACCGCGAACTGCTTGGGCTGGAGCCATTGCCACTGCTGGTGGACTACGAAGAGATCTTCGCAACGCATGAATTCTGGTTGTTCGACGACGACGATGGTGACGCGATCGCATCCCTCATCCTGGAAGTACGCGACGATGATTTGTTGATCTTCAGCGTCGCCACCGACCCGGGTCGGCAAGCGTCAGGTATCGGACAAAAATTGCTCGCTGCGAGCGATATCCGGGCCAGACAGCTTGGCCACACGACGGTTCGGCTTTATACCGGATCTACGCTGCAACATCTGGTTGACTGGTATGGCCGCCACGGCTTCGCCGTCGAACGGATCGAGCAACTCGACGACCGCGCCATCACCCACATGGTCAAGCACCTTAATTAAGCCTTCCGCAACCGGGACCAAGAACCAATGCCGAAGTTTGCCGCCAATCTCTCCATGATGTTCAACGAGGTCGACTTTCTCGATCGCTTCGAAGCCGCGGCCGAAGCCGGCTTCAAGGGTGTCGAGTTTCTCTTCCCTTATGACCATGAGCCGGCTGAGATAGCGTCACGCCTGAAGAACAACGGCCTCACGCAAGCGCTGTTTAACTTGCCCCCCGGCAGCTGGGAGAAGGGAGAGCGCGGTCTCGCCAGCCTGCCGGGCCGCGAAGCCGAGTTCGAGGCGGCCGTCGCGAAGGCACTCGAATACGCGGAAGCCACAGAATGCAAGCTGCTCCATGCCATGGCCGGTCTGCGCCATCACGGCGCGCAGTGGAAGACTTATATTGCGAACCTGCGCAACGCCTGCCGCATGGCTGCCGGCAGCGGCGTCACCATCATTATCGAGCCCATCAATCAAGTCGACATACCAGGCTTCTTCCTCAACACGACCGCTTCCGCCAGAGCGGCGATCCATGAGGTCGGCGAACCGAACATCGGCCTGCAGTTCGATCTTTATCATCGCCAGATCCAGGAAGGTGACGTTGCCCGCTCTATCCAGGAATTCGGCCCGCTCGCCCGCCACTACCAGATTGCGAGCCCACCAGACCGAGGTGAGCCTGACGATGGCGAGATGAACTATCGTTATCTTTTCCAGGAACTCGACAAGACCGGTTTCGATGGTTGGGTCGGTTGCGAATACAAACCGCGCGGCAATACGGTCGAAGGCCTGGCCTGGGCGGAGCGCTGTGGCGTAAGGCTTGGCTGATCAAACGGAAAAACAAGAGAACTAGGACGCCTAAGGGACGGAAACAAACATGAAAGTATTGATCATCGGCGGCGCAGGTATGGTCGGCCGCAAGCTCGCCGAGCGCCTCGCAAGTGAAGGCACCCTGGATGGCAAGGCCATCACCGGCATGACGCTCTACGACGTTGTTCCACCGGCGGTTCCGGAAGGCGCTGGCTTTCCTGTCGCGACACTGACGGGAGACCTTCCCGCCGAGGGCGAGGCGGAGAAGCTGCTGGCCGACAAGCCGGACGTGATCTTTCACCTGGCTGCGATCGTCTCTGGCGAAGCTGAAATGGACTTCGACAAGGGCTATCGCATTAACCTGGACGGCACGCGCAACCTCTACGATGCGATCCGCGCCGCCGGTCATGGTCCGCGAATTGTTTTCACGAGTTCTATCGCCGTCTTCGGTGCGCCATTCCCCGAGGCTATTCCGGACGAATTCCACCTCACGCCGCTGACGTCCTACGGAACGCAGAAAGCGATCGGCGAGCTCTTGCTGGCGGATTATACGCGCAAGGGCATTTTTGACGGCGTCGCCATTCGCCTGCCAACAATCTGCGTGCGGCCTGGCAAACCCAACAAGGCAGCGTCGGGTTTCTTCTCCAACATCATTCGCGAGCCGCTCGTCGGCGAATCCGCCGTGTTGCCGGTGTCCGAGGATGTCCGCCATTGGCATGCGTCACCCCGGTCAGCTGTCAATTTCCTGATCCACGCAGCAACCATCGACGGCAGTGCGATCGGACCGCGCCGCTACCTCTCGATGCCGGGCGTCTCTGTAACCGTGGGCGAGCAAATCCAGGCCTTGCGCAATGTCGCTGGCGATGCGGTTGCCGATCGCATCACGCGCGAGCCGGATCAAATGATCATCGACATGGTCGGCGGCTGGGCACGCAACTTCGACACGACCCGCTCCGTCGAACTCGGTTTCAAGGCTGAGTCGTCATTCGAAGAAATCATTCAGGCCCATATCGAGGACGAATTGGACGGCAAAATCGTGCAATAAGCAGGTTGCATATCCCCTTCACAGACATGTGACGCAACGTGTCTGTGAAGGCGGTTCGAATGTACATCATTCGACCAATACGCCACCACACCGGCACATTTCGAGCAACTAATTGATAAACATCGATAAAATATCAGATATCACGCATATTCTATATTGATTGGAGAAGATCTATCCATACTCGTCAGACTTGAATTACAGCTATGAAATCAGCACATGGCGGCGATCCCAATAGCGCCACAGTATTGCGGCTCAATCTGAATCGGATCGACGGGATAGAAACGGGACTTAACCTCTGAACCAAATCGGATGTCCCGTCGTTTTAACTTTTGGACTGGGGGAGTCAGTTCAATCTGCAACTGAACGAACTAAAGACTTGTGCTTCACACAAGACATGAGATGATCGACCAACAGCTACGGGCTAACGACAGTCATGAGCTGGATGAGGAAAGTATGAATAATTTATCAGCACCACTCGTGGGGGCAGACGATAACGACAACGAAGCAGTATTGACCAGTGCACCAGCGCGTCAACGTGCGGCGGCGGTATTCTCGTTTCCATCGGTTAGCAATAGAAATCAGCCGACCGAGCAAAACGAAGACGAACCCATGTTCCGGGATATTGCCCGCACCACTCTTCCAATCGAATTCCAAGGCCAGGAGTTGAAACTCGAAGCGCATGCTTACGAGGATGACACCGCGTCCTATCAGGCGATGGCCTTGGTGCACCGAGACAACCCAGAGGACGACGAAGCGCCGCTGGTCCGCGTCCATAGTGGCTGTGTGACGGGTGATATCTTCCATTCGCTTCGTTGTGACTGCTACGCGCAGCTACAGCTTTCGTTGGAAAAAATCACGCAGTCCAAACTTGGCATTATTGTCTACCTGCCGCACCACGAAGGCCGCGGCATCGGTCTTGTCAATAAGATCAAGGCCTACGCCGAGCAGGATCGCGGCCTCGACACCGTCGATGCCAACCTGTCAATTGGCGCGCCGATTGACGCCCGTGACTATGAGCTGCCGGCAAAGATGCTGCGCGATCTCGGCTACGAGAAAATCCGCCTGCTCACCAACAACCCGCTGAAGATCGAGTTGCTTGAGCAGCATGGCATCGAGGTTGTTGAACAGTGCCGTACGGTCACCGCGCCGTCCGAGCACAACGAGCGCTACCTCAACACGAAGCGTGACCGGATGGATCACAAGCTCTAGGCCCGCGTTTAGGGTTTACAGCATTCCGAAAGGTGCACTGGGCCAGGCCTCGTGCACCTTTTTCTTTTGCCCACCAAGAACTATTCGTCCTCGGCTTGCGGTACGGAAAAGTCTCCTGCCTTGACCAGCGACGCAAACAGACCATCGCGCGCAACCAACTCATCGTAACGACCCGTCTCAACGACTCGCCCTTTGTCCATCACGACGATCCGATCCGCATTGGCCACGGTCGAAAGCCGATGCGCGATGATCAGTGTCGTCCGGCCTTCGCGCAACGTATCGAGAGCGGCCTTGATCTCGGCTTCGGTCTTGGTATCGAGTGCGCTCGTTGCTTCGTCGAGAATAAGGATCGGTGCATTCCTCAGGATGGCCCGAGCAATCGCGATGCGTTGACGTTCACCACCGGACAGGGATGCACCGCGCTCTCCAGCCACGAATGACATGCCACCGGGTTTCGCCGCGATGAAGCTCTCAGCCCGCGCCAATCGTGCTGCCTCGCGAATCTCATCCTCTGTGGCATCCGGACGACCCACAGCAATGTTCTCGGCAATACTGCGGTTGAACAACCCGGCATCCTGAAACACGACAGCAAAGTTGTGCCTGAGACTCTGCAACGTGACCGACTTGATATCCTTTCCGTCAATCAATATCCGTCCTTCGCCGGGATCACGCAGCCGCTGTAGCAATGCCATCAAGGTCGTCTTGCCCGCACCGGTCGGTCCAACCACGGCAATCGTCCGGCCAGCCGGAACGTCAACGCTGACGTCGAAAACGCCCTGATCGCCGTCACCATAACGGAACGTCACGTCGTCAAACTTGATCGTGCCTTGCACGCCTGAGAGATCAGTGGCATTCGGCGCATCCTTGAGCACGGCTTGCTCGTCAAGCAAGGCGAAGTAGGTGGCCAACGTCGGCGTTTCCATGAACAGGCGCGAGACGAAGCTGGTCAGCTGGTCAAGCTTGGCAATCAACAGCGACGCAAACGCTGCAAAGCTGACGATCTCGCCGACGGTGATTTCGCCTGCACTTGCCAGATAGGATCCAAAGCCAAACACAGCGACCATGGTCACTGTCGCTGCCGCGCGGTTAAGAACCGTCAACACGCCCCACCAGGTCAGAACCGGGTACTGCTCGGATAGCAACCGGCGCATGGTCTGGCGCATCATATCTGCTTCAGCCGCGAGCCGCGAATAACCCTGCACCACCGTGATGTTGCCGACGACGTCTCCAACGCGCCCCGAGACGTCCACATGGTACTGCTCGACCGCAGCTTGGCCTTGCGAGGTCCGCCGGATGACGATCACGTTGAGACAGGCATAGAACACGGAGAGCAACAGTAGGAGCAAGGCCAGGCGCCACTCCATCCAGAACGCAACCGGTGCCAGGAACAAGATCGCCGTAATCGCAGCGATCTGCTCGCGCATCACCGTCAGCCAGGTCCCAAACAGCGAAGTTGCACCCGCCAGTATGGTACGCACGACGGTACCCGTACCACGGTCAGCGTGATAACTGAGCGGCAATGTGATGGCATGCTCAAAAGCATTCGCCATTGCTGCCAGGCGCTGCCTATGCGCTAGGCGATCAGCCGAAATCGCTACCAGCACACTTGCCAATATCGAGAAGAACCCGAGTAGCGCCCACATCCCGATCAACCCGAATGTCGGGTTACCGCTCGCGAGCGCATCGACGATCCAGCCGAAAAACACAGGCTCTGCCAGCTGCAACAGCCCGACGGCGGCATTCGCAAGCACAAGGCAGACGCACAGCCAGCGTTCTCCGGACAGAAGCGACAGCGCACGCTTGTAAACCGTCACGATGTTCATTTCAGCGGCACCATCATCATTCGCTATTGCAACAAGCCTTTCAGAACACCGGAAACAGGGCGAAATTCAAACCGGACCGTATGCCGTCCAGCTTCCACTTGCACGGCACGGAAGATCACATTCGCACGATGGACTTCAACAGGACGACCGTCGATATCGCCATACCACCAAGGATGCCAGGTATCGTTGAGGACCAGCCAGCCACCATCCGGGCTTTCCACCTCAACCTCAACAACAGTATTGGTGTAGGTCTTCAGCCGCGCGGCGCCGCCACGCCCTGCGCGTCCCACCGGGACGTCCGCTTCGAGCAACACGGTTTTGGAAAAGTCAACACCGGGCCACACACCGCTCGCCATGATCTGTTCGAAGTTTGCCCGCTTAGCGCCACTGACAAACATCACGCGCGGCAGTGTCTTTTCATTCTCATAGATCACGCCTTGCGGTGTCTCGGCCACGCGCTTCAGGCTTGGTGCAGGCGGAAATTCCTTGATCGACTCGATCGGCTTCGGCGTCACCACGTACTTCAATCCCAACATCCGTGCCAGCTGCGAATCGTAGTGCGCCATCAACGGTGGGAACTTGCGTTGTCCGGGGGCACCAATGGTATCACCGGCACCGGTCGCATTCGCATAAATGTTCAGCCTGACGGGATTATATCCCAACGTATGTTCAAGACGATGACTGAGGCTGGCATTCGGCCAATGAAACCCCAGGCCAGCCAATTCCACACGCGGCCGCTCGGTCGCCGAGGTGGCAGCAGACACGCGCGATTTTAGCTCCTGCACCAACGTGTTCGGGCTGTTCGTTTCCAGCATCTCAAGCGCGGAAGCTGGCAACGCCGACGCACCATTGGGACCGTTATTGGCGATAAGATCCGCGCCGAGAGGCAGCACAAGCAGGAGCCCCGACCACACCGGCCTGATCGGTTTCAGCCAGAATGCGAGGTAGATACATGCACTGGCAATAACGAACCAAACCACCGCAATTGCCAGCGGCACACTGGCTTGCCCCAAGCGATCAAAGTGATCGGCAAATCCAATTGCCATAACAAACGGCAAAGCGACGAGGCCAGCGAGCATCAGCCACTGCCTCAATGTCATCGAAAGGTCGAGCTCTGTCAGAAACCGGTGCGCACAGTAACCGGCCAGCAGCGCGCCAAGCCCGCCAATAACAAACACGGCATCAGCAGGCCGGCGATAGAGATCAACACCAGGAAGAACGTCGTAAGCTGCGCGAAAGAACGGCGTGTACCAGCCCAGCGCATAGAGCAGTACCAGGACCCAGGCGATGGCGAAGAAACTCACGGCACGTTCGAAGAGATAACCGCGAGCGAGACCAACCGCGATCAGCAAAAACGAAATCGCGCCGATGTAAACGAGACCCATATTCTGGGCGATGAAGAGACCTGTGTTCTCCCAGGTGAAGCTCGGCGGTCCCCAATAGTCGGCCATCTCGCCAGCGGCACCAAAGAGATGCGGAACCGCGCCCGTCACAAGCAGCGCTGGATGCAAGGAGCCGGCAGCAGCTCCTGCATAGTCGATCGAAGGACGGTTCGAGATTTCCGCCAACTGTAGTGTCATCAAGACCGGCAGCGCGATAATGGCGCCACCGACGAGTGCACCGCTCACGAGCGCCGGAAGCGTGCGCACGATCTCTGATCCAACGCGTTCAGCCTGGCACCATTGCCAAACGACATAGCCGGCCAGCACATACACACAAAGCAGGGCAACCTGATCGCGCCCGAGGACAAGGAAGGCTGCAACCACCCCGGCAAGCGCGCCGTACATCATCGACGGCTTCTGCATTGCCCGGCGCAGCAGCACCAAAACGAACGGAAGATACGCGAGACTAAACACCTGGCCGAAGTGCTGCAGCCGCCAAGCCATAGCGGCACCAAAAGCAAACCCGAGCGCCGCCACCACTGCGCCGGCCCAATGCCATTCCAAATCGTAGGCCAGCCAGAGCACGCCAAATCCTGCGACAAGAAGCATGGCCAACACGGCAGCATCAATCGCCCAGAGGCTCGGAGAATGGTTAACGAGTGCAAGCACCAGCATCGGCGGTGAGAAGATCATCGCCTGCGGATCTGCGATTTGGGGATGCCCACTGAATGCATAAGGGTTCCAAAACGGCAACTCTCCACGCCCAAAACTCGCCGCCATGAATTGCACTTGCGGAGCAAAATGGGCCTTCGCATCCCACGGAATAGTCACAGTACCGCTGAGCCACGGCCACGCGAAGGCAATCCAAATCAGCGTCAGGAGCCCGGCTGCCGCCCAATAATGGAGCAACCGGCCAAAATCTGACCCATTCTCATCGGCCGCTTGAAACCGCAGGTTGTCGTTAAGCATTCGGAACTTCACAAAATGTTGCAGTGTGTTCAATCCGTTTCAGATGGCCGTTGCCCTATAACATCTTGCTATTGCCAAGGTCGCGCCGTAAAGCGGCGAAAGTCATCAACTATAGAGTGATTCAGCGGATGAAATTGTGGAGGGCGGCTTGCTAGAACCAATTCGTCCATATCTCGATCGACGGACCAGGCCAAGAGGGCGGGACGCTGGCGAAGCCACAGTCTCCGATCCCATTGCAGTTATTCGCAATGCCCCGACAAGCCGTCCATTCGTTGTCGCCCAGTTGGGGCAGTCGCTCGATGGGCGCATTGCGACCGTCACTGGCGAAAGTCGATGGATTAGTGGCAGCCCGGCATTGGACCACCTGCATCGCATTCGTGCGGCTGTTGACGCAGTCGTCGTTGGCGTCGGCACTGCGTTGGCGGATGACCCACAGCTGACTGTGCGTCGTGCAATCGGCCAAGACCCAGCACGCGTGATCATCGATCCGAACTGCCGCTTGACGAGCCAGGCCAAGTGCCTGCGCGCCGACGGTGCGCGCCGCATCATCATTCGGCGTGGCGCCACGGACCATTGTTCGTCCCTCGAGACGATCGAGTTGGACGGCGGCACAGACGATCTGATTTGCCCAAACGAGATTGCAAGCAAATTGTTTGCTGCAGGCCTTAAGAAGATTCTGATTGAGGGCGGCGCACGAACGATTTCCAGCTTCATCGATGCCGGCGCCGTTGACCGACTGCATCTGATGGTTGCTCCTGTGATCATCGGGTCTGGTCAGCCCGGTCTCGAGCTGGAGCCCATCCAGCAGCTATCCAGCGCCTTACGGCCCAAGACAACGGCCCATGTACTGGACGGCGGAGAAGTGCTATTCGACTGCGACTTACGTCAGGATCGTCGCTAACGGATAAGACATTGCAGCAGCCAAAATACCAGTACGGTCTGACAGCCCGGGTACTCCATTGGCTGACAGTCCTCATGCTCTTGTTGACCGTGCCGATTGGTTTCGCCATGACCTACCGTGGTGGCGATCTCAAAATCTGGGATGCCACAACAAACGCGCTCTACAGCTCGCACAAACTGCTTGGCTTTCTGATCTTACTGATTGTTGTCGCGCGTTTGATCAACAATCGCATCAGCAGCACTCCGCCTGACGAACCCGGCATGAAGAAAATCTTCAAGGTCGCCGCGCACGGCACACATCACCTTCTCTACGTGCTGCTCTTGCTCGTACCGATAACCGGCTGGGTCGCGACGTCGATGTTTCCGGCGCTCAACATTTTCGGCCTGTTCAGCCTACCAGCGATCGCTTCTCCGGATCAGAAACTGTCACGGTTGATCTTCGACTATCACGCCTATCTGGCTTACGCGCTCCTCGCTGTGATAGCGGCTCACATTGCGGGTGCGCTGTTCCACCAGTTCGTCTTGCGAGACGGTATCATCCGGCGCATGTGGCCAAAGCGGACTACCGACTAATTGGCCGGAGCTGCAAACAGATCCTCATGACCAACGATTGAGACGGCATTCGAACTGCCATTGCGGTGCTCGGCCCAATCATCAACGTCCTCGCCCGCAACGTCACCGATTTCGCGCACGGCCGCTGCCCAGCCGCGATCCGTCTCCTTGCGCAGCTCGTGCCAACCAGCGTCGAGGATCCAGGCACTTTTTCCTCTGACGACTCTGTAGCCAGCCGTCTCGAATGCAGTTGCAAGAACATCGGTTGCATCAGCGCCAGCCGCCGGACCAAAGCCCTTGTCCGTACTTTGATGCTTGTTGAATGCCTCGCGCATCGATCGATCTGCATGATGTTCCGGCTGCCAGCTCGCGATGCCATCGTAGGTCAGGGTTGTATAGAAAGCCGCCCCTGTCGCCGCGATTTGCTGAACCATCCCCTTGATCACCACAGGGGATACCAAATCGAACAAGGCGGATGCCGTGACGAGATCGCAATCCTCAATCAAACCGGCAATGTCGCCCGACGCGAAATCGCCTAGTTTAACCTGGACCGAAGCGCCCGATGACGCCTGGATTAGTTGTGCCGATCGAAGCTCTGCGAGTTCCAACAGGCCTGCATCGTGATCGACGAGCGTCCAGCTTTGCGCCACTCCAAGATCGGGCGACAAGCTGCGAAAATTGGAACCGGTGCCGCAACCGAGATCGACGATCCTGATCATTTCGCGCTGACCGATCCAGTCAACGCATGCCTGACGCACCTGATGGTTGATCGAAGCGTGATCCATCGGCTCGCGCAATGTCAGCCAATCCGCAGAAAACCCGCTCATTTCACACCATCCAAGGACTTGACCACGTTGGCAACTTTCTCCGCGCAACCCTCCCAGGTCGGCAGCGCCTGCGCCGCCGCCCACGCCGCATCTGCTCGTCTGCTACGCTCGGCCGGATCACGAAGCAGTTGGTCCAAGGCCCGCGCAAAGGCTGACGGGTCCTCGGCCGGCACTTTGAGCGCCGCCGCGTCACTCACCGTCTCCGCCATTGCGCCGGCGTTGGTGCAAACAATTGGCAGGCCGTACGCCAGGGCCTCGGTCAATACCATGCCGTATCCTTCGTACCGTGACGGCATCACGAAAATGTCCGCGCTTGAATAGTGATGATCAAGATCATCGGCTGAGACTTCGCCGGCCAGTTCAATTTGGCGGCGTAGACCGGAGCTCAAAATCGCTTCACGCACTTTCTGAGCATAGCCCCCATCATGATCCGTTGCGCCAACGATGGTGAGCTGCCAATCGGCGTACTCAAGCTGTCCGAGCGCCTCGATCAATCCAACATAGTCTTTGCGGGGAATAACGGCTCCGACAGCCAAAAGCTTCGCGGTACCATCGCCGCCAACAGCCCGGGTCCCCTTCTTTGTCCCTGGCTCGGCAACCGTCGTACGTTCGGCTGGAACATCATAACTGTCCTGCAGCAAACGGGCAGTCGCGGCACTTGTCGTAATCACGTGATCTGCCTTGGCAAGCGCATGAATTTCGCTCACACGCAACGCCTGTCGTTGCTCCTCGTTCAGCCCGCTTTCCAGAGCCAGAGGGTGATGAACCAAGGCAATGACGCGCTGCTCAATGGCATCTGCGACAGCACCCGAAAGGGCACCATAAGCCAGCCCGTCAACCATAAGCGTCGTTGTCGGATGAACTTGAGCGAAGATCTGCGCCGAAGCGTCCAGATCATCGGCGCTCGGAAAAGGAAATGAGCCCGGCAGCTGCAGGTGATGAGGCGTGACGCCAAATTGCGGAAGGTGCTGAAACAGTTTGCGGGCGTAGGCATAGCCGCCGGTAATCTTCTGCAGATCACCAGGCACGGCAAAGGCGAGATCAGTCACCCAGATCCCCTTCATACCAGGCACGCGCCAGATGCGTCTCACCGAGGGTCACGCGCATCTTCACGAGATCTTCCGATCCCGGGCCGAGCTCTCCGCTGGCAATGCACGCCCGCATTTCATCGAAGATGTGCTTGCACAGAAACTCCGTCGTTGTCAGCGTTCCTTCAAAGTGCGGCGCGGTATCCAGATCGCTGTAATTGAGCGGCGCCAGCACTTTCTTCAGTGCCGTGCCAGCCCGTCCGATATCGACAACGACATTATGCTCGCTCAGTTCTTTGCGAAAGAACGCCACGTCCACAACAAAGGTCGCGCCATGCTTGTTCTGCGCCGGTCCAAAAAACGGATCAGGCAGGCTGTGCGCAATCATAATGGCTTCGCGAACTTCAACTGCGAACATTTTCAGGTCCTCATACGGTCTGTCTGGCGCTTTAGGTAGTCGCGGCTGGGTACTTGATCAACGGCGGCAGATCGGCATTGGACGCATCAAGAATGGCAGGAAGCAGACTTGGCGCATCTTCAAAGTTCACATCTTTACCAACCAGTAAGTCCAAAGCCTCACTATCGAGCAGACTGACGGCCTTTTCGAGTCGTCGGCGATAGGTCCATCTCGCCCGGTGCTGCGTAGAGACCATACCGACTTGCGACGAAATGAATCGGAGTCTCTTGCTGTGCACCGCCCCGCCAAGTCCGACATTGACGGACTTATCTCCATACCAGCTCATTTCGACGATCGTCGCTTCAAGGCCGGCGCAACCAATCGCCGTCGCAAGACCGGCTTCGCTGACACTGGTGTGAAAGACGACATCGCAGTTATCAGGCGCATCATCAGGCAGGCAGATGTTCAATCCCATCTCGCGGCCGAGCGCGACACGATCAGGGTTAACGTCGACAATCGCGACCTCCGCCCCGGGCATTTGCGCGCACAGGAATCCGGTCAGCAATCCGACGATTCCCGCGCCGATTACAGCAACACGATCTCCGGCGCTCAACCCGGAGTCCCAAACCGCGTTGAGCGCAGTTTCCATATTGCCCGCCATGGTCGCGCGGCGCAGCGGGATATGCTCAGGAATGGGCACAACAGCTTCTGCTGGAACAATAAAATGGTCCTGGTGCGGAAACAGACAAAACACGGATTTGCCTATAAGTCCGTCGGGTCCTTCTTCCACCTGACCCGCCGTCGAATAGCCGTATTTAACTGGGAACGGGAACTCACCAGATTGGAACGGCGCACGCATCGTTTGCCATTCCGACTCTGGAACAGCACCCAGCGAGACCAGCCGTTCGGTGCCACGACTGATAGCGGAGTAATGCGTTTGGACGCGAACCTCACCCTCGCGAACCGGTAACAAAGTATCGATTTGCGTGTGAATAGTCCCTGGTGCCATGTGCCAAAGCGCTTTCGCTACGTGCTTTTGGCCGCGGGACCGACCTTTGAAATTCTGTTGCTCGACCATCATTTAACGTCTTCGGGCACACTTAAGAGGCAAGTTGGATCAGAATGCAGACCAACGCTGATCATATCACAGGCGCTATCCCGCCGAAATCAGCCCCGGTGATGTCGCCGGCGGGCATACAGCCGATGGGCGAGTTGCGCAACCGCCGTCTGCTGGTCGCGGTTCTCAATATCGTGACATATGCCGTGATGATGGGTGTAGCCGCCTACATTCTCTCGCACGGTGGCTGGCACTGGCTAGACGTCGTCACGATTACCGCGTTCGCGATTGGCCTTCCATGGACAGTGCTCGGATTCTGGAACGCAGTGATCGGCTTGACAGTGCTACATGGATCGCGATCGCCGATGAAGCAGATCGCGCCATTTGCAGCAGCTGGTGACACTGCGCTGCCGCTCACCACTAACACCGCCGTCCTAATGACACTTCGCAATGAGGATGCATCACGTGCCATCTCTCGCCTGCGGATTGTTCAGCAGAGCCTTGAGGCAACCGGCCAGGGCAGCAAATTCAGCTATTTCGTTCTCAGCGATACGAATGACGACGCGGTAGCTCTTGCCGAAGAAGAAGCAATCGCACATTGGCGGGCCAGCGTCCCGAACCAGTGGGCGGCCCGCATCCATTACCGCCGCCGGGAAGAGAACACAGACTTTAAAGCCGGCAACGTCCGTGACTTCTGCGAGCATCACGGCGGCGCTTTTGAATTCATGCTGCCGCTTGATGCCGACAGTCTGATGTCAGGCGACACCATCGTCCGCATGGTACGGATGATGGAAGCGCACCCACGCCTTGGTATCCTGCAGAGCCTTGTTGTCGGCATGCCTTCGACAAGTGCATTTGCCCGTATATTCCAATTTGGCATGCGCCACGGCATGCGCGCCTACACGGCAGGGCAAGCTTGGTGGACTGGCGAATGCGGTCCGTTCTGGGGCCACAATGCTGTCGTTCGGATCCAGCCGTTTTACGAAGATTGCCGGTTACCACACCTGCCGGGCCCACCACCGCTTGGTGGCCCAGTGTTGTCACACGATCAGGTGGAAGCGACCTTCATGCGCCGTGCCGGCTACGAAGTTCGTGTCCTGCCGGTCGAAGAAGGGAGCTGGGAAGAAAACCCACCAACCATTTTGGAATTCCTGCAGCGCGATACGCGCTGGTGCCAGGGAAACCTGCAGTACATCCATCTTCTGAAGACGCCTGGGCTCTACGGCATCAGCCGGTTTCAGCTCATCTGGGCAATCCTGATGTTCGCCGGCATTCCCGCCTGGACGTTGATGATCGCTCTGCTGCCAGGCCTCGCGTGGGTTTATCAGGACACAAGCGGCTTCCCGACAGAATTGGCGATCGGTCTCTACATCAGCTTCTTTGCAATGTATCTGATGCCCAAGTTTGCCGGCCTGATTGATGCGGCGCTGACTCCCGGTGGTGTGAAACGATACGGCGGGCCGCTGCGTTTCATTGCCAGCGCAGCCATCGAATTCGTGTTCTCGTTTCTGCAGGGCGCGATTTCAACAATCCGCACCGCCGTGTTCATGTTCGGCTTACTGTTCGGTACCAAAGTCAATTGGGGCGGCCAGCAACGTGACAGCTACGGCCTGAGCTTCTCGCACGCTGCGGCACAGCTCTGGCCACAGACATTGTTCGGCGTGATCGTTTGCTCCACCTTGTACGCCATCCAGCCGAGCTTGTTCTGGTGGAGCTTGCCGCTGACCGCCGGCTACATACTTGCTGTTCCATTTGCTGTTCTCACGGCTAGTCCAACTCTCGGACGCTGGATGGCCCGCACGGGACTGGCCGGAATTCCGGAAGACTTCGACCCACCGAAAGAGGTCGCGCAAACAGCGGTGCGCCCGCGCACAGACAAAGATGGGTCGCTGGTCACGGTGGGCTGATGGTTTCCACTGAACTTGCCGGTATCTTAAGGTCCCTGCGCATTTACCATGGCCACGCCGATCGCGCGGCGGCCATGGATACGCTCTACAGACACTTCATCAAACCGGGCGACCTGGCTTTCGACATTGGCAGCCATGTCGGAGATCGTGTCTCGTCGTTCCGCCGCCTGGGCGCGCGTGTCGTCGCGCTGGAACCGCAGCCGCTCGCATTCCGGGCGCTGCAAATCATTCATGGTCGCGATCAAGACATCACGCTGCTGAACCAGGCCTGCAGCTCAGCCCCGGGCGATCTTGCGCTCAAGATCAATTCGGCGAACCCAACCGTTTCGACGGCGTCATCTGATTTTACAATGGCCGCCGATGGCGCAGCTGGCTGGGAAGGGCAGCACTGGGATCAAGAGCTCACCGTCAAGTGCACAACGCTCAATGAACTGATTGAAGCCCACGGCGAGCCTGCCTTTACAAAGATCGATGTTGAAGGCTTCGAAGCTGACGTGCTGAGCGGTCTTTCCACGCCGGTACCGGCGCTCTCATTCGAGTTTACGACGATCCAAAAGCCTGTCGCCTATAGGTGCTTGGAGATCATCGATCGTCTGGCTGACTATCGCTTCAATGTAGCGCTTGGTGAATCTCAGGCGTTTGAATTCACGGATCCGGTCGACCGAACCACAATCCAGTCCTACATTGTTGAGCTGGCACCGGACGCCAATTCAGGAGATGTTTATGCGATCCGCACTTGAGCTGAAACACAAGCGAACATCAGTGGCCGCTGTAGCCACAGCTGCAGCCCTATGCATCGCGTTGTCTCTGCCGTCCTTCGCTGCCGACAAGTCAAAGCCCGTTGCGGTCACGAACAGCAGCGAGCCGGTGCTCTGCGCCGAAAAGGACAACATCACGCTCTCCTTCAAAGAGCCAACCGTGCGCAAGTTCCGGATTGAAGCCGCACATCCGGTTTATCTCGCAACCGTCCAGCGCGACAATTGGAAGGCCGATTGGACCAACTGCGACTTCGGCCCGCAACCACCGAAACCAGCCAATGCGCCACCGCCAAAGCCACCGCAGCGGGTCACGATCTACGAGGAACCCTTGCAATGGGTTGTTGGTTGGCGCTTTGATCATTTCTGGCGCCCGGCGACAGCAACCTTCCAGGTCGGCGATCGCATCGAGAAGGGCCTGCATCTGATTCAGCTCTGGCAAATCCGACCCAACGGCGGCGAGGAAGTGCTTGTGATGTATCCGCAGGATGGCTATTGGCGCGCCCGTCCGCTCGGCCCGAAAGGCCGCGACCTCACCGCATTCGGCAGCTCGTTTTTGATCGGCCCCGTCGAAGTGGACCAGCGACCACTGGTCAAGCTCAAGAACATCGTGTTCGACCCGAAGAAGCGCCGCTTCACGTTAGAGTTTGCCAAGGGCGGCAGCGCGACCGTGTCTTTAGCAGAAGTCTCGGCCAACCGCACCGCGCTGGATGTGGAGTTTGACAAACCGATTTCGGGCACACCGTTTACCGCACTCCGCTCGATGTACGTGACGGACTTCAATAATGATGTTGCCCGCGTGGCAGCCCGCGTCAGTGGTAAGAAGGGTTGGCAGGAAGACACGATCATGGCGTTCAAGGGCGGACAGATCACAAGCCTTTGGGCTGGCCGGACAGCGCCGTCTCAACACAACACCAGCTCACCCGATATGGTGTTCAAGGATTTCCGCTGACGAGGTAACCTACAACCCGCAGCTCACCAGCGCAGAGTCTCCATGGCAGCTTTCGCCTGCGGCTGTCCGTCGAACAGATCGGCCAACTCCTCGGGCAGAAATTCTCCATCCGGCATGATCGCCTCGCGGTGAATGCCCTGCCCGATAAACAGCGCATCGATGCCATAGCCAACGGCTCCGGCGATATCGGTGCGCACGGAATCGCCGATGGCAAGGATGCGGGACTTCTCGACTTTCATCCCCCGCAGCTCCGCCGCCTTCGCTGCAGCCGCTTCGTAGGCTGTAGCGAAGGGCTTGCCAGCCCAGAAAACATCACCGCCCATGTCCTCATAAACCTTCGCGATGGCGCCGGCGCACGGCAGAAGGGTTCCGCCAACATCGACGACTAGATCTGGATTCGCGCAGATCAGAGTTTGTTTGCGCTCCAAGGCTGGTTGCAACCGGTCTCGATAGTCTTCGCCGGTCTCCTCGCGATCACGAATGAGCCCTGTGCAGAAAACGGCCTCGCCCTCGTCAAGCGTGACACGCTCCAGCCCACTGTCATCAAACACATCAAGATCACGATCAGGGCCGATGTGATGAACCTTCGACATGCCATGCTGACGTGCAAACGCCACAGCCTGATCGCCGGACGGGACTATTGCGTCCCAGCAATTCTCGTTGACGTTCTTCTCAGCCAGGACTTTCGCGACCACCGGCGCCCGCCGCGGCGCATTCGAGACAAGGACAACTGTCCCGCCACCTTGGCGAAAGCGATGCAGTGCCTCGCATCCTTCCTCGTAGGCTGTGCGGCCATTGTGGACGACGCCCCAGACATCACAGAACAGCACATCATATTGGGAGAGCAAATCACCCGCGTTTGTGATCATCGGTGGCAGTGAAAGCTGTGACACGGCTGAGGCGATCCTGTTGGTTGGATGAGATTCGTCGCGATAGTGCTCCCACCCATAGATCAAACTCTGATGACGGGCACCAAGGCTGTGGCAATCAGCAGCGTATCGGAATGCGCAGAGGCAGGCGCTCTAATCTCAAGCGTCTGCCTTGACTTTCTTGTCGCCTGAGCCAGCCACCTCTTGCTCGATAAAGCCGACCCGCGCCTTCTGCTCAACGCCAAGCTCCTCGGCCACAATGAACAGCGGTCGGGCTTTCACCTCTTCGTAAATCCGGCCGATGTACTGCCCAAGCACGCCAAGCGAGATCAACTGCACGCCCGAGAAGAACATCACCGAGATTATCAACGACGGAAAACCAGGAACGTCGATGCCAAACACCAATGTCCGAACGAAGTAGCCACCGGCGTAGACCAGTGCGAACAACGAAATAATTACACCCAACAGGGACCACACCCTGAGCGGAATAGTAGTAAAGGACGTCAGTCCATCAACAGCGAACGTCGCAAGATTGATGAAGCTCCATTTGGAATTGCCGTGTTTGCGTTCAACCACTGTGTACGGCACGCCGATCGACTTGAAGCCAATCCAGGAATAGAGGCCCTTATTGAATCGCGTACGCTCACCAATGTCATTCAGGGCATCAACGGCCTGCCGGTCCAGAAGGCGAAAATCTCCGGCACCTTCCGGAATGTCGGTGTCAACCAATGCGTTGTAGATCTGGTAGAAGACCTTCGCCAGAAATCGCCGCATTGGGCCATCCGTCCGGCGGTCGATCCGTTGGCCGTAGACGATCTTGTAGCCCTCGCGCCAGTGTTCAACGAATTTCGCAACGACCTCTGGCGGATGCTGCAGGTCGGCATCCATCAGGATAACAGCATCACCTTTGGCATACCGAAGCCCGGCGGCAATCGCGATCTCTTTGCCGAAGTTGCGGCTGAGTGAAATAGCACGGAACCGGTCATCTTGCTTATGCTTGTCACGCAGCTGCAGCCACGTTGCATCATGCGATCCGTCGTTGACGAACAGCACTTCCCAGCTCTCATCAAGGCCACCCAATACCTGCCCCAGCCGACGCAGAAGGTCCGGCAGAGCTTCGGCCTCGTTATAGACCGGAATGAGAATACTGATCGCGGGGTTCGCCATGTGTATCCAACGTTGGTGCATGCCTGCTCCGCAAATCACGAAGCAGCCATAGGCATAGCACCAGAACCGACGATTTCATGGCGGAACCGGTAACAAGGTTGAGAACGTTTGGCTCAAAGTAAAGATTGATTAACGAATTCAGAACTCGGACGCGAATTTCAAGATCGCTTCACTGAGCTCCGCTGGGCGTTCAACTGGAATCATGTGGCCCGCATTCGCAAAATCAACACGCTGCCCTTTGCTCAATCGTCCGGCCAATTCAGTGACATGCTCGGCGTTAAAGAACACGCGATCCTGCAGGCCCGATATGATCAGAACCGGCACATCAACCGCCTCATAGGTCATATTCCAATCCGCCGTCGGGCCGGACTTGAGCAGCATTAATGCGGGATCGTTCGGCGCGCATGGAGCATAACCAGCATTACCGAGAAAACCTGATCGGTTCTCCGCCTGCCAGTCCTCATTCATCAGCAGTGGACTATAGAGATCCTTGAGCAAATCTCCGCCGCCTGTTGCAAAGACGCGAACAACGGCGTCGTTGATCCAATTGAGCCGCGGGCTGTCTTTGCGCAACGTGTTGATCAGGACCAGACCATCGGCCTTGCCAGCCCCTCCAGCCATGTGCGCCTTCAGACCAAAGGCACCACCGATCGACAAGCCAACATGAACCGGACGAACCGGCTTAACTTCCTCAAGCAGCGCCATCGCATCTTCGACAATCTGCTCTTCTGTGAATGCACTGATCGTGTAATCGCTCCCAGCCTGGCCACGAAGGTTGTAGATCAACCAGCCATGCCCATTCGCCTTCAACGCTTCGCCAATGCTCGCGGTCCACATTGTCATGTCACCACTGAGTGCATTGAAGCAAACAAATGTCTTCCCGCCATCACTTGGCGCCACGTGTTCATAAGCAAGTGTATTCCCGGGAGAGAGGGTCAGTGTTGGCATGGCTTTCCGTCCTCTTGCGATCGCGCTTGCGCAATATCTAGGCCAATTCCTCCACTGCGCATATCCTTGATACTGCCGATAGCGATCATTTCATCATGGCGATCAATCTTGACACGCGCATCGTGGGTTGCTCACTAAACGGGCCATAATTGACCACAGACAAGAAGTTCGCCCAACACACCATGCGTATTGCTCTCGTTCATGCCGTCACCGTCGCTATGCAACCGATTGCCGAGGCTTTCGCACGGTTGTGGCCCGAAGCTGAGACAGCCAACCTCCTCGATGACCGCCTCTCCGTTGATCGTGCCAAAGACGACGAACTGACAGAGGAGATGTTCGGACGTATCGCGACGCTGGCGCAGTATGCCGAGGGTACCGGTTCCGATGCCATCCTCTACACATGCTCTGCCTTTGGTGAAGCGATTGAGGCCGTTGCCGAGCAGAAATCCTATCCGGTGTTGAAACCCAACGAAGCGATGTTCGAAGCCGCTCTTGAGCGCGGCAGCAACATTGGCATGCTTGCTACGTTCGAGCGCTCCATACCATCGATGGAGGCTGAATTTCGTGAGCTTGTCCAAAAGCAAGGCGCCAGCGCCACCATCAGGTCGGTTTGTATTCCAGATGCGATGGCAGCTCTACAAGCCGGCGACGCCCCAAGACACAATTCGCTCCTGGCGGATGCCGCAAGCGAGCTTGGTAGTTGCGATGCGATCATGCTGGCGCAGTTCTCAACATCGGTCGCCCGTGAGGCAGTTGCGAGTGCTGTCGATTGTCCGGTCCTGACCAGCCCGGACGCCGCCGTTCACAAGTTGAAAAATGTTCTCCAACCCTAAGGGGTCCGCATGTCCAAGATCGAAGTCACCAAGTTTGCCTCAGCATTGGGTGCCACCGTGTCCGGCATTCAGCTCGGCCAGGCACAAGATGCCGAAATCGAAACCCTCAAACAGGCACTCGATGACAACCTCGTCCTGGTCCTTCACAACCAGACCATGACCGACGACGAACTGGTCGCCACCAGCGCGAAGTTCGGCAAGCTTGATACCCCGGGCGTCAACCCGACGGGCAAACCGTTTCACGCCGAGCATCCAGAGATCAACGTCATTTCAAACATCATGGTCGATGGCCAACCTGCCGGAAACCTCGGGGCCGGTGAAGCCGTCTGGCATGCCGACATGACGTACAAGGATGATCCACCACGCGCGGCCGTTCTCTATGCACTGGAGATCCCACCGGCAGGCGGCAGCACCTATTTCGCCAACATGTATGCCGCCTATGAAGCTCTGCCGGACGGCCTGAAAGAGGCAATCGATGGCAAGACCGCCATTCACGACGCGTCACACAACAGCGCCGGCATTCTGCGCAAAGGCTACGATGAAATCACAGATGTTCGTGAAACGCCCGGCGCCCGTCACCCACTAGCCCGCACTAATCCCGCCAACGGCAAGCGCGCTCTTTTCCTCGGCCGCCGCCCGCGCAGTTACGTGCCTGGTCTCAGCGTGGAAGACAGCGACGCGCTGCTTGACCAGCTCTGGGCCCATGCCACCCAGGAGCAGTTCGTCTATCGTCACAACTGGAAGGTTGGTGACGTGTTGATGTGGAGCAACCTTGAAGTCCTGCACCGACGCGACCCGTTCGACGCCAGCGCCAGACGACGGATGCATCGCACGCAGATCGGCTCCTATTGGACCGAAGCGGCTTAGGTCGCGGTAGACGGAGATCCCGTCGCCCCAGACACGAAATCGAACTCGTTCGTCAACCTGGGTTTGGTCCGGGGTCCATGGTTGCCTCCGTTTGTTGCTGGATGCGACGCAAAACAGCGATGCCACTCGTTCGATTCACAAGACCTCAGTCATCCGAGCAGACAGTCGTCTGGTTCCCTGCCTACGCAGGGATGACAAATAAAAGGGTGATTCTGCCGACAGTCGGAGAGGTTATTCTTGGGCTTGTCGCCACGATAATCACGTTTGAGACTTAGGCATCCGGCAAAGCGGCAATATCAAACGCTAATCCCCTCTCCCCATTCTTCGTGGGGAGAGGGTTAGGGTGAGGGGCAGAGGCTTGTTCTGAGCACACCACTCTGCGGTGTTCCCAAATGGTAGGTTTGCAAATTGCTACCAAATGTCAGAAACTAACTAGCCGTCCTGGGACGGCAAACCGACGCCGGCAATCACGCCGTCCTTTGCCAGCTGCTCTAGCTCATCTTGGCGCAAGCCGGCACTAGAAAGCACCTCTATTGTACTTTCGCCAAGTCGCTGCGGCGCATCCAAGTCCCGCGCCTCCTGCCCAACGGACTTAAAGGCCAGACCCGGCACATCGATTTTCTCATCCATGCCTTGGGCAACGACTTTGTCCATCAAGCCGATCGCTGCGACCTGCGGATGCGATACAATATCACTCACGCTCCGCACTTTCCCAGCCGGTACGGAAGCAGCTGAGAGTTTCTCCTCCCAAGCGAGAGCCGAGTCCTTGAGAAAAGCCTCGGTCAACGCATCGCGTGAGTTCTTCTTCTGGGCAAGCGAGAGTTCGCCGCGAGCCCGGACAATCGACAGTTCTTCTTCAAGCGTCGTGATACCGAGCGTGCCGATCAGGCTTGCCGCCTGTGCGGTAGTATTGGCAGTCACGACCAGCTGGCCATCCTTGGTATCAAACCGACCGGCGAACGGACTGTCGCTAAATGGCTGATTACCCATCAACGCCCGTTGTTCACCCGTGGTCTGGTATTCCACGGCAGCAGCACCCAACACTGGCAATGTCGACGCCAGCATCGTGACGTGAACGTGCTGACCTTGGCCCGTTACACTTCGATTGTAGAGTGCACTCATGACTGCGAACGCACCATTCAAACCGGTGAGGTAATCTGTAATGGGAATCCCCATCCGCAACGGCCCGCTGTCCTCGGTGCCTGTCACGCTCATAAGCCCGCTCACGCCTTGCACGATATGATCGTAGGCGGGCGCATCACGCATTGGACCATCATGACCATAGCCCGTTAGACTGCAGTAAATGATGTCGTCCTTGACCGCACGGATCGCGTCGTAACCAAGGCCCAACTGCTCCATCACTCCGGGTCGGAAGTTCTCAAGCAT
The DNA here is from genome assembly GCA_965247245.1 of Hyphomicrobiaceae bacterium. Lineage (GTDB taxonomy): Bacteria > Pseudomonadota > Alphaproteobacteria > Rhizobiales > Hyphomicrobiaceae > Tectiglobus. The sequence goes on from CBDFGV010000003.1 coordinate 3,373,916, forward strand.
GACATCCGAAGTAGCAGCCAGCCTCTTGGCAATCTCAATGCCGCGTGGGTCCTTGAAGTTCAACTGAATGCAGGACTTGCCTGCATTCTGACTGACAAATGATGCGCCCAGTCCGGCCGCTTTCATCTCATCGTTGCCGCCGTGATAGCGAACAAAGTCCTCGCCCTTGATCCGGTCAATGCGGATGACTTCTGCGCCCAGCAGGCACAGCTGGTACGATGCGAAGGGCCCGGCGACGACATGGCTCGCATCAAGAACGCGAATACCTTTGAGCGGTTGCAACGACAATCTCCTGGTAAAGCGGGGTTCACGACTGCACTAGTTTATACGTGTCAGGTTCGCAGCGACAATCAGATCAGCCGCCGTCGCGCTCAGCGCCAACGGCATGTCATGCATGGTTGCAAGGCGTGTCAGGGCCTGCAGGTCGACATCGTTGGGCTGCGCTTGGGGATCAGCAAAGAACACAACAGCATCCAGCTCGCCAGTCGCAATCATCGCACTGAGCTGCTGATCACCACCGCGCGTGCCCCGATGAAGGCGGTGGATAGCGAGTTCCGGATGCGTCTTTTGCAGCATCACACCTGTTCCACCTGTGCAGATAAGTCGATGGCTCTGCAGGGCCTTTGCATGACGCGCAACCCAGGCAGCCAATTGCGATTTCCTGCCGTTGTGCGCAACGACACCGATGCGTTTCGGCGCCGTCGACAACCGCGATGCGTTGAGCGTGATCGACAGGATCGACTGGACTTGTGCCGTCAGGCCCTCGCCTTCGGCGGGAAACTCACCGCTTAAAGCCGCGGTTCCGACGGTGAACCCGGTCGCGCCTGCTTCCGCAACGGTATTAACGCGCTCTGCGCTGTCGATGCTTCCGGCAACAACCACCGGCTTCTCAGTGGCATCACAGACCGCCCGCATTAGCGCGGGGACATCGCCGGCAAACCTGTAGGCTAGAAGGTCCAACCCATGCACACCTTCCAGGTCCGTCAGCGCGCGCGCACTCTCGGCAATCTCTGCAATCGTCCCTTCGAGCACGCTCGGGTGACCGACGATCTTGCCGGGGAAGGGGAAATAGCGGATTGGATGGGACTTAATGATCGGCACGACATCTTCCGCCCGCGTACCGCCGAGCAAACAATCGACATCAAGCTCCACCGCCGCCTTCGCCGACGTCAGCTCACTATCGGCATCCAGGCTCACCACTTCGAGGTAGGATCGACCACCGGCGGCCCGAATCTCATCGGCGAGGACTTTCAGTTCGGGTAGCGGTAGACCAATGTCTTTGAAGCCGATATGGCGGGCGCCGCCAGCCAAAACCTCATCCAACCTCTTGCGAGCATCCGGCACGGTGCTGTCATTGGCCGTCAGCATGAAAATGAAATTGAAGCTCATGAGCTCACCCCGCTGCGTGCCCGCACAAGTTTGTCGGCCTGAACGACCGCCATCCGCAGGCTGGCGGCATCCGCGATCCCTTGACCAGCGATGTCGAAGGCCGTGCCATGATCCGGACTGGTTCGAACGAAGGGCAATCCAAGCGTGATGTTTACACCGTTCTCGATGCCCAAATACTTCACGGGTATCAAACCCTGATCATGGTATTGCGCAACCACGACATCGAATCTGCCCGCACGTGCCTGCATGAAGACCGTATCGCCCGGCCACGGACCGCTGACGTCGATGCCTGCGCTACGCGCCTCCTCGATGGCCGGCGAGATGATCTCGATTTCCTCTTGCCCGAACAAGCCGCTCTCACCGGCATGAGGGTTAAGCCCGGCTACCGCGACACGTGGTTTCTCGATGCCGAACTCCCGCGTACCGTCGTGCGCAAGCTGGATGGCACTCATAACAGCCGCCTTATCAATCCGATCGATGGCTTCCCGCAGCGAGCAATGGATGGTCACCAACACAACTCGCAGTTCATCGTTGGCCAACATCATGGCGGACTTCGCCGCTCCACCGAAGTCGGCCAGCATCTCAGTATGGCCGGGGTACTTGATGCCGGCAGCAAACAGCGCTTCCTTGTTGATCGGCGCTGTTACGATCGCGCCAATGTCTCCGGCTTTGGCAAATTCGATTGCAGTGCGAATATAGTCATAAGCCGCCTGCCCGCATTGCCCATCGACCTGGCCAATCGCAACATCGCCGAGTGCCTGACCGGCCGGAAGGACTGCAACTTGGTCAGGAACCTCGAGCGCAACCTTCGGCTCAGCGATGGTCTCAATTCCAATGCCGAGTCCCATTTGCTCTGCCAGCGATCTGAGATAATCAGGATCACCGATTATGAATGGCCGCACCGGCAGCGACGGGTCGCCGGCTACCTTCAGGGATATCTCGGGTCCGATACCGGCAGGATCGCCCATCGTAATTGCGATTGGTACATTATCGCTGGTCATGCTTTGATGATCTCAAACCTTCACTTGTCGCATTACATAGCACCGTTTTGCAGCGGTGTAAGGAGCGCATCGATGGTCAATGCCACGCAGACAGGTCTCATCCACATCGCAGGCGTCATTGATCGCGAAGAAGCGGAACTGCTGATCTCCTGCGGCGCAAAGCACCTCGGTTTCCCATTGGTGCTCGGCCACCACAAGGAAGACCTGACACACGATGCGGCTGCCGCCATCGTCGCAGAGTTTGGTGATCAGGCCGAATTCTTTTTGATAACCTACCTGACGCGTGCGGAGGATATCATTGACCTCTGCCAGACATTGCAGGTGCGTGGTGTGCAACTTCACAACGAGATTGCGCCGAACGAAGTCGCCAGACTACGTCAACTGTCACCCGGACTGCACATCATCAAGAGCATCATCATCAGTCCTGATGCACAGATGCAGCACGTCGCAGACATTGACGGATACAGTCCCCACGTCGACGCCTTCATTACGGATACTCATGATCCAGCCACCGGCGCCACCGGAGCAACAGGAAAGACTCATGATTGGAAGATCAGCCGCCACATCGTGCAGATCTCACCGCGCCCGGTCATCCTGGCAGGCGGCCTCAACCCCGGCAATGTGAAAGCCGCCATCGCACAGGTGAGGCCAGCGGGCGTCGACGTTCATACCGGAATTGAAGGGCCGGACGGGCGCAAGGACCGCAGCAAAACTCGGCGCTTCATCGAGCATGCCCGTGAAGGTTACGCCGAGCTTCCGGGCGAAGCGATATCCTCCGCGCCGAAAGCCTTCGATACCTAGGCGGCTACTCGCCCGCTCAAGGCATACTGCTCATCGAGCAGCCCGGTCAGGTAACCGGCAATGGCACCCATACCGCTCATGCCAACTTTGGCTTCCGCTGCCGGATTGTAGTTCGTATTGGTGTTCACGTCATAAGTGAAGGCATTGCCTTGCCCATCGACGATGAACTCGATACCGGCGATCTGGATGTCATTGGCCGCAAGAAACTTCTCCCACAGCGGGATAAGAGGATCATTGAACCCTTCGACAATCTCGAATTTGTTCTGGCTTTGCGGCGCAGCGCACACCGCCGTGTCATCGCCAAGCTGACAGACGTCAGCGGGGCATAGCTCGAAGCCGTCCGACGTATCGACCCTCACAGCATAAAGGAATTTCCCACCGACAAACTCGACCCGTGTAATGAAAGGCTCAGGCGCTTCGATGTAGCGTTGAACCAGCGTTATCCCATCGATGGATTGCGTAAACGCTGGACTGGCGAGGTGCTCCTGAAGCGCATCCTGAGATCGGAGTAGCTGTACGCCCAAGCCTTTGCCGGCGCGGTTGTGTTTCAGAATCAATGGGAACCCGAGACGGCCCGCAGCTTCCCTGATGAGATCCGGACCAACGGCGGCAATCGTCTCCGGCGTGCGAATATCAAATGCCCGGAGCGCCTGATACTGAGCCACCTTTGAAACTTCCAATTGCAATGCCCGCTCACCATTCGCAACGGTCCGTCCATGAGCTTTGAGCCAGGCCAATGTCGCGCCGGCCAGTTCCGGTGCATAGCGATGTCCCCGCGTGTGTGAAGACGCACTCATACGATTGTAGAACACACCTTCCGGAGGTGATTGTGTCAGGTCTACGAGCCCATCGCGCAGGTGCCACTCTTCAAACGGGGTACAAAGCGCCTCGAACGCTGTCCGCAGCGGCTCCACCCACTCGTCATTCTCGTGGATCACGAAGACTTTCGGTTCTTCTGCAGACGTCGCGTCGAGGGGCATGGCACTGTTCCTGCTCATCAGGTTTCATGGATTACGTGCCACTAGACATAGGCCATTCCGCTCGCGGTTGAGCCGGCCATCACCAAATAAAAACGCCATGCTCAAATCGGCCTAACGTGTTGGAATATCGTTCTTTCATCTGCTGATCGTCAGCAAACTCATCCTGCGATTTTCTGGGGCATCTACAGCCCATTCAGCAGACTGCGCAGCCGCATCGCGCACAACGACTATCCCCATCCGGAAAACAGTTGTTTCAAATTCGGATATAAGCCGCCACACTAAGCCTGCCGAATCATGCACAAATTAACCGCATGAGCTAGGAGGAACGTCATGGATCCAGTTGCAATCATTATTATGCTTCTTGTCGGTGCAGTCGCCGGCTGGTTGGCCGGTCAGATCATGAAAGGCGCCGGTTTCGGATTAATCGGCAACATCATTGTAGGTATTCTGGGTGCCATCATTGCAGGTTTCTTGCTGCCAGGTTTCATGCCCATTGGCGGCCTTGTCGGATCGATCATAAGCGCAACCATAGGCGCGTTGATCCTGCTCTTTATCGTCGGCCTGCTGAAGCGCGCCTGACGATTTTTTGAAGCTAGTACCGAGTGAGAGTTTGGCCGGCGCAGAGCCGGCCAATTTTTTTGCCACCACGTAACTCGTTGAGAGTATGCAGGCACGCTATAACCAGACGGGCTTATCTGCACCCAGCGCCGGTGTCGGTCGCACCCAGCTTGGCCGCGTTTCTGACAACTCGAGGATAGGACCCAGATGTCGGAACTTCCCGGCGTCACCTGTAGTGTCGATCCGGATTTTTTGAATAACTTCAGGATCGACATCCGCGCCCGATGGCACACCATCGAGTTTGCCTTGTCGGTAGATGAACATGCCAGACTGGCAAAGCGACACTCGAACATGATAGCTGCCACCTTCCCTGGCGCGACGCGCCAGTGCTAGCAGAACGCCGTAGGCACCGAGATAGCCAGTTGTGTAATCACATGCAGCAGCCGGGAGACGCTTCGGCCCCTCGGCACTGCCTTCGTGACAAATTCCGGTAACCGCTTGACCAATCTGTTCCCAGCCGGCGCGATGGCTAAACGGCCCATCACTCCCGAAACAACTGATCGACAGATAGATCAACCCAGGCCGAAGCTCCGCGAGTTCTTCCGGTCCAAATCCATGGCCGGCCAGAATGCCCGGTCGATACCCTTGCGAGAAAACGTCAGCTTCGGACACAAGTGTCTTGAGTGTGTCGTGGCCTGCAGCTGATTTCAAATCCAGAAAGCAACTCCGCTTGCCATGGCTTGTGTCGACGACATACTCCGGTACTTGTGGCAGCCCATCAGCACCAACCATAAGCACATCGGCGCCATGCTCAGCCAGTGTTCGCGCAGCAATCGGCCCGGCAAGTATGCGCGTCAGATCAAGCACGCGAGTACCATCGAGTGGTCGCCCCTCAGTCGCAAACGGCTCGGGCTCGCTGTCTCCAATCTTTTCTATTTCGACCAACGGCTTGGCTTGCAGAACCTGTCCGTGCGGTTCCGCGAGCCAGTCGGCGTTGGAGCGGACCATCGCACCACAGCCGCGGACTTCATCGATCGCCGCTTCCAACTCCAGCGCATCCCATTTAGCAACCGCATGCCGCACGCCATCCGCCGACGCCTCACACCCAAGAACACCGAGCACGCGATCGGCCAGATGCGGCAACCCAAAATGTGGCATGAAGTGCCGACCATCCTTGGTCGGCCAGGGATTGGTCATCTTGCCGGTCGCTTCACGCCCGGCGTTCACGACCGGCTCAAATCCGCCAGCGCCATCTGCCTGTTCAAGATACTTGGCACTCTTCAGCGCAGCGGCCGCCCGGCTGACATCAATCGATACGCGTTGCCGTCGCCCGGTCTTCATTTCCCAGATATCGGAAACAGCGACGCCCACACCAACCAGCACCGACGCACAACATTCACCGATCTTGAACGGCGTGGACAGTACCGGGTCCGCACCCACAACCTCGATCTCTTCGGCGTCTGGTGACCCGAGCCCTCTTAGACTGAGCACTTCCGACAATGCAGACTTCACGCGACGTCCTTCTCATTCCCAACGGTCAGACCGTACGTTCGAACAGGTGCGTGCCACCTCTCAGGATCGACAATCCTGTTGCCTGACGAACAACCAACGCAAACTGCCGTTCAGCATTGAACAGCCATTGCGCCACTCACGTTTCTCCTCAACACCGTCTGCCGTTGTGAACGTGCCGGCACCGTGCGGTTTTCCGTTACGCCATTGACCCTCATACCGATCGCCCTTTGGGAACGCCACCAGACCGCGACCGTGCCGGAGACCGTTTTCGAATTGCCCTTTGTAGTAAGTGCCGCCAACCCAGGCGAAAACACCATCTCCATGGCGCTTGCCGTTCTCGAAGCGGCCGGCAAAGCGATCACCATTGGAATAGGTGATTGTACCAAGACCGTTCGCCCGCCCGTTCCTGTACTCACCGTCGAACGAAATACCGAGCCGTCGGCCCCTGTACTGCCACGTCAGTTGCAACTTGCCGCGCCCGCTGGCAACACCATCAACGCACTTGCCATCCCATGTGATGATCTCCTGAGCAACCGGCCGTGAATTCCAAACCTTGCAAGCCTGATTGGCAACTGACCGCCACTGCGGTTTGGTCGCCGGATGCGTGCGCGCTATGCGATCGATCAGGTCTTGGTCGATCTCACCCGAAACCTCCAGATGCCAGTCACGTTGATAGGCTTCGATAGCCGCGCGCGTTGCGGCATCCAGACGTCCGGTTGCAGCCTTCACACCGTAATTCGCCAGCCGGTGCTGCAGTGCACGGATCTCGTCCGGCGTTTGCGCGAAAGCCCAAGAAGAGCTTGTTGCCACGAAACTGACCATGAGTGCGGTACGGAGGTTGATCAGATCCATCAGTCTCAACTCTTCAAGCTACGCAGGAATTCGATCAGATGACCGTTGACTTCATCCGGCTTCTCCTGCTGCACCCAATGCCCCGCCCCTTCGATCAGATGACGACCACGAAAATCCGTACAGGCTACCGACTGCATCTTGTCGATATCACCAGGCTTTTGATAGATGCCCCAGTCCTGCCGCCCGCCAATGAACATCGCCGGCACATCAATTGTTCGGCCCGAGTAGAGCCGAAGCTGACTGGCGTAGTTCGGGCTGGTCATGCAACGGTACCATTGCAGACCACCTTGAAAACCGTTGCGTTGATACTCACCACTGTAGACCTGCATGTCGTCATCGGGCAGCCAACGGCAGGCTGCAATCTGCTCGGCCGTGGGCATCTCTTTCGCGACGGTCTCAGCCATGTTCTGGCCGTCGTCCATAATGTAGTAGGTCGGCATGCGCGCCAGTTCGCTGGCAATCCAACCCTCCAGCGGGAACGGATTGTTATCTGCCCAATCAGCGCTCTTGTGGTGATAGTAGGCCCGCAGGAAGTCATGCACACCTTGGGGGCACTTCCACATATCGTCGTTGGCCGGCCGGGTCGAGTAGTACCACTGATAGTGCTTGCGCGGCCGCACCAGGTTCGCCAGATCTTCGTGAATCGTCGTCGATGACAACGCTGATGCCGCTGGCACCTCAGAAATCACTCCCGCCGTATTCTTTGGAAAGGCCGGCGGGCCGCCAAACGGCGAACTCATCATCACGACAGCCTTAAAGACATCCGGACGGATCAGACCGGACAGCGCTGCAACCGGCGATCCGAAATCGTGCCCGATGACGGCTTCAACTGAGTCGTAGCCAAGCGCATTGACCAGCCCCAAGGCATCCTGCACGAGGTTCGCCATACGGTACTGGTCCAAGTCACCGTCATACTCAGGATCCCAACCGGTTGTCAGACCGTATCCACGTTGGTCCGGTGCAATGACGTGATAACCCTCTGCCGCCAACCGCGGGATAACCTTGCGCCAACTAAATGCCAACTCCGGGAAACCGTGCAGGAGCAGTAGGGCAGGCTTGCCACGCTCCTCAAATCCGGCCTCAAGCACATGCATGTCGAGACCATTGTTATTTGCAACCATTCGAGAGCGAATGCCCGCTGGCAGCCGATCAGCATAGGAGGCAACTGGCTTCATCTTATGCTCCGTTACATTCATCACGCACGCGTCGACCCACTCTCAGAGATAACATCACGTGCAGTGGCCAATATCGAGAGCGTCAATCCTCGATCACTAGATAGTTTTCTTCGACGCTGACATCGAACGTTTCCGCCTTGTAGGGTCCTTCAACCAATTGCTGACCCGGCGCCACTTCAACGTTGTACTGCTTCGTGTAGACCCGTTCAGGGTCGCCCCAGGACTGCCCGGTACGCACGTCGAAGTGCCAGCCATGCCATGGGCAACGAATGAACTCACCAGGTCGGGAATAGTTGTATTCGCCGGGCTCGTCGGACGAGACAAAGCCGGTCATGACACCTGCGCACAGGCTTCCGCCCTGATGCGGACAGCGGTCAAGCAACGCGAGAAACTCGCCATCGACGTTGAAGACAACCACTTTACGATCGCCGACCGTCACCAGTTTTCGCTGACCTGGCGGGATTTCATCGACTGCTGCAACCACGTGGCGCGCCACGATTACACTCCGTAAACTGCGCGCGCATTCTCGCGGAAGAACATCGCCTTCTTTTCATCGTCCAGCCGGATCGGCAATGCATACTCAGGATCATCGAAATCCCAGTGTGGGTAGTCGGTTGCGAAGATCAGGCGATCCCAACCGATCCACTCCATGGTATCCTGCAACTGCTTGCGCTTGATCGGCTCTTCCATCGGCTGCGTTGTGATCCACACATTGCGCTTGATGTACTCAGACGGACGCATCGTAAGATGCGGCAGCTCGCTCTTGAATTTCTGCGCATGCTTATCGAGCCGCCACGCCAACGGTGGCATCCAGGCAAACCCAGCTTCGATCAAGACCAGCTTCAGCGTCGGAAAATGCTCAAACACGCCTTCCAGCACCATGCTCGCCAGCAGTGCCTGGCAACACTGTGAGTGGCCGCTCATCTCTTCGATATAGTACGACGGCCAACCACCGCTCGTAATCGGATGACCGCCATAACCGAACGCATGCACGCCCAACGGAATGTTGTTGCGGCAGGCAGCCTCGAAGATCGGCCAGTACCTGCGCTGGCCCATTGGCTCCGCCGTCCGGCTCATCATCAGGATCTGTGCGAAGTCGTTATGACTGGCCCACTTGTCGATTTCCTTGGCAGACGCATAAGCGTCCTCGTAAGGAACGACGATGGAGGCCTTGAGACGAGGTTCCTGCGACGTCCACTCCGCCTCTTGCCAATCGTTCATAGCAGACGCCAGCGCAACCGCGAGGTCCGGATTCTGTGCATTGCCCGGCGCGGGTGTAATGGCATTGAGAATGCCAAGCTCAACATTGTAACGGTCGAGCAGCTGCTCGCACATGAACTCGAGACTTGCACCCGGAGGGCTGCCATCCGGTGCATAGGAGTCACGACGGCTCGCGTCCGGATTACCTTTCGGATAGAGCGGCCCGGCCTGATAGCCGTGCTTCAGCGTCATACCGTAGGTATCCATGTGATCGCGCCATCGCTGCGCTAAATAGGGATGCAGCGATTTAGCTGTCTTGGCACGCGGATGAATGTCACCATCGGCGATGGCGAGGCCGACCCGGGACTTGCGATCAACTTGTGGCGGTGTCGAAACATGGATGTTCACGGCACGGCTCCTTTCAGGCAGCGGCCAGACTAGGCAGCAGATAGGCGTGGATAGGTAGCACGCGGATTGTCGACAAGTATCTTACGGATCAGCTCTTTCGGCAAACCTTTCGGCAGAACATCCTGACCATCGAATTGCCAGTGCGGATAATCCGTTGAAAACAAGATAAGATCGTCAGAGCCGAGATGATCGAGCACCTTGGCCGTGGTCGCCTCATCATCCGGCGCATCGAACGGCTGCAGCGAGAATCGGACCTGCTCGTGAATGATCTCTTCCGGCGGCCGATCCACCCAGGGAATTTCCATGGTCAGCCCGCGCCAGTACTTCTTAAACCGCCAGATGAACGACGGCAGCCAGGTCACGCCGCTTTCCAGCATCACGAATTTGAGCTCGGGGAACTTCTTGAAAACCCCTTCCGAGATCAAGCTCGCGAGCTGAGATTGGAACGTGATGGCTTGGTTGACGTAGTCCTCGGAAACATAGGACGACCAACCCACGGGCGTTGCGGGGTGTCGGTAACTGCTGCCGGCATGAATTCCTACCGGCAGGCCATGTTTCTGCGCCGTCTCATAGATCGACCAGTGGTGACGCCGTCCCAGCATTGTCTCACCGGCCACCAGCAGCAGGATCTGGACGAAGCGCTTATCACTGGCGCAGCGTTCAATTTCTTCGACCGCAACTTCGGCACCCTGGATCGGCACGACGATTGACGCCCGCAGGCGATCATCCTTGTCGAGCCACTCCTTGACGATCCAATCATTGACAGCACGGGCGTAAGCCGCCGCCATGTCTTCACTGAACGGCAACTGCACGCCGTAGAGACAATTGCAAATCGCTGTGTCGATGCCAAACGGATCAAGCAGTTGCGACTGGACGTGCTCAAGTGTCGTGGCCGGCTTGCCGGATTCCGCCTGCCAGTCTTCCCGCGCCGTCAATGGTCCGCGATTGGGATATGAGATCGAATCAAGTTCATGCATGCCGCGCTGCACCAGCGTTTCCGCCCAATGCGGCTCCATGTACGGCAAGAGTGCCTTCAACCCGGGCACGCTCGGGTGAATATCACAGTCTATCGCTGCATGGCCTTCAATCATGGCTGCAGAATCGCCGGTTTCGCGCCGGCATGCAAGGCAGGGATGTGATAGTTACAGGCCCGAAATCAGCATAACTATTGCGAACCGCTTTTCCCGTCCTTCTCCACGAACCGATAGCTGTCGTGCACCTCATAGTCGATGCCGTGCTTCTTTTGGAGTTCGGCTATCACGTCCAAGGTATACTCGGTGTGCGGGCTGGCAACGCCATAACTGTTGCCTTGGGGAATCTTTTCAAAGCTATGTAGGACGATCTCTTCGAGTGTCTCGTTGAGCGTGAGGCGCTTATGCTCTGCAAGATCGCCGAGCAACGCCAGCAAACGTTTTTCCAGCCGCACATTGGCATCTACGCGCTCGATCTCTACGGGTTCTCCGGCCCTGAGATCAGAGTGCCCGAACCATAGCTTGTAGCCATTGCTGTCTCGGACACTGAATTCACGCATGCCCCACGGCATCGTTGTCGGCTCACTGATGCTTTCGATACCGGTCTCCCGGTACCAGGCGTGCAGTTCGTCAGCGTCTGCAATATGAAAATAGAGGCCATGACGTTCCGGGTTCGGCTCACCTAACGAAAAGTGCACCGTCGAATCCCCAAGCGACACACCGGCATGAGTCGGAGGGTCGCCCCAGAGAAACCGCTCGTCAAAGCCCAGTTTCTCAACATAGTACTGGACAGTATCTGAGACGCTTGCCACAGGAAGTGTCGGATAATGCGCGATACACTCGATGTTTGGTCGACCAACCATTTTGGGGCTCCGCTTGAATGACGCTGCAGTGGCAACGTTCCCTGTGAGACAGACAATCGAGAACAACCCATGAGACAATGGGCCAATGACAATACGCAAACTAAATAACGATGATCGCGCCGAAATGGAGGCTTTCCTGGCGAAGCATGCCGAGAGCAGCATGTTCTTGCTGAGTAACTCGCGCCGCTCGGGCTTTGCTTATGACGATAAGCCTTTTCACGCCGATTACTACGCTGCCATTGCACAGCGCGGCGCAGTCAACGGCGTCCTCGCCCATTGCTGGAACGGCAACATCATCCTACAGGCACCAGAACCCAGCGCCCTGAAAGACATCGTCGATGTACTTCGCAGCGAGGCAACCCGCACCGTCGCCGGAGTTCTCGGACCTGGCTCCCAGGCCACGCCGGCCATCACCATGCTCGGCCTCGACGATGCCGCCTACAACATCAACGTCAATGATGGCTTGTTCGCAGTAGATCTGAACAAGATGGTCCACCCGGCCGGTTTGGCAGATCCGGAACTGAAGATCGTGCGCGCTGCAGATTGCGAGCCCGCTTTGATTGGTCGCTGGCTCAAAGGCTTCGAGGTCGAGGCATTGGGCAAAGACGACGATGAGGCCTTGGACAACGCGATTGCCAGCCGGACCGCTAACCTCGAAAAATGGCCCGATCTTTGGGTTATGGAATTGTCAGGAACACCGGTGGCTATGAGCGGCTTCAGTGCGCGGCTGACCGACATGGTCCAGGTCGGCGCAGTATGGACACCGCCGGAATTTCGCGGCCGGCACTATGCGCGCACGATCGTAGCCGCAACACTCCAACGCGCAAAAGCCGAAGGCGTCGAACGCGCTGTGTTGTTTGCCAACAATGCAGCTGCCATTCGTTCATACGAAGCGATCGGTTTCGAGCGCATCGACAATTATCAGATCGCCATGCTGAAGCGGCCAGTTCATCTCTAACGGCGTCAACAAGACCGCGAACACGGAACAGCGATGCGCCTGCGCAGCAGGGCATAGCCGTGCGCGTGACCAGCTAGTGGATTTCTTCTTGCTTCTTCAGCGCTTCCTTCAAGTCCTCAAATTTGAAGCCCGGCGCGCGCGCCATATCCAGGATCACCGCTTCTTTGCGCTCCAGCAATCCGCAGGCATCAGGGATCTTCTCGGCGTAGGACTCGGGTATGACGACCGCACCGTGATTGTCGGCGTGGATCAAGTCGCCCGATCGCACCACCATGCCGGCAACCCGAACTTCCTTACCATATCCATCGAGATGCACGTGGCCATGGCTCGGAACAATCGAGCCAGCCAGCACTGGTAGGCCGGGCGCCCACTGTGGGATGTCGCGAATACCGCCATCCGTGACCACGCCTGAACATCCAAGACCCTTGTGAATGGCACTCTGAACTTCACCCCAGAAACAACCGAACCCAATGTCGACACTATCGAGATCCTGGATGACGACCACGCCCGGGTTTGGACCGCCGGTCGCGATGTACTCGTAGTAGCCAAGCCGCTGTTCGCGGGCCGCATCGCCAACGAGTTCATGCGCGTGGGTGGCCCGGATGGTTGCCGTGCGCGCATAACCAACGAACGGTGGCAGATCAGGAAACGGGCACACCAGTGGGCGCTTGGTGAAGCCACTCGTTCGGCTCGATGAATCGATGATCTCAAGTGCATTGCAAATAGTCGGCGTATCGTAGGTCGCGAGCTTGGCGAGAAGATCGGCATCAATCATGGTCATCTCCGGTTCGTATAAAGTGACAGGGAGCTTGGCGTTATCAACCTTCCGCTTCCGCGATACGGGTATCATTGATGCCGACGCCGCGCGCCGCCTCACAGATCGCAGCCCACGTCTCGTCAGAAATTTCGATGCCGTTGGCCAGGCGGTCCTTCTTGGCGCGGATCTCAGGCTCACCCGGATGTAACACCTCGCCACCCTTTTCGATCGGTCGGGCCTCCTTGAAGAAGCCAAGGTAACGTTCGACATCCTCGGGGAAGAAGCCTTCAGGGTCGATCTTCTCCGGATCGACGTACATTGACAGCATGCCATTTGACCAACGCCGCCCTTCGAGTGGCGCACCGGTACCGGTCAGCGAGCCTCCAAGTATTTCAACCATGAAAGCCAGGCCGGAACCCTTGTGGTCACCCATCGCACGAATGGCACCCGTGCCATTGCGATAGTTGCGCGGACCGCTTGGCTCGTAATCGCCGTAGAGATAGTGCGGATCGCCCGCGATATCACCGGCGTCGCTGACCAGCGCGTCATCCGGCAGTTTCTTGCCGCCTTGGCTCGCCACCAAGACCTTACCTTCCGCAACCACCGAAGTCGCGAAATCCAGGATCAGCGGTTCCTTGCCGGGCCGCGGAATGCCAACGGCATAGGGCGCAGTCGAGTAGCGGCGGTCCTTCGAACCAAATGGCGCGACCAACAAACTGGCCGGCGCGTTGACGTAATGCGTCGAAACGATGTTGGCGGCAGCAGCCTGTTCAGCCCACTCGCCGACACGACCGACGTGGCCGGTGTTGCGTAGCGCCACGACGGCTACGCCCGTCTCCTTGGCTTTCTTGATGCCAACCTCAACTGCCTGCTTGCCGGTTGTCTGGCCAAAACCGTATTGACCATCAAGCACGGCCAGAGACGGCAGGTCCGTTACGACCTTAACGGTGCGGTCGGCAACGAAGTCGCCATCGGCCTTCCATTGGAGATATCGCGGCACGCGGATAACACCGTGGCTATCATGACCAGCTAAGTTGGCCCCTACCAATGACTCACCGAGGCGCACCCCTTCGGTTTCTGAGCATCCAGCCTTGTGAAAAATATCCCGCACGAAGTCCTGCAGTTTGTCCGCCTTGACCTTGACCATCGTTCGCTCCCCAAAATTGTTTTGCCTTGCCGATATTGTGACCGGCAATGTTATCCGCCTGCGGCTGATTTGGGCGGCATGCTGGCGCAATGCTCGCTCATTTCCTAGAGTGACGGTACGAAACGCCCCATCCATCACAACAATGAAGTAATCGCAGCCAAGATCATCGTGCGTTGAGTTAGAGCCGACTGCGCGGCTCAAACTCAACACACAAAGATGATCGCCACTAAAGAATTGAGCAACTTTGCGCTTTTGGACGGAAGCCTTCCGACCAAAAGCGCGTCGCTCAAGCGAGGACAGACCGCATGGATTTTTCACTGAGCCCGGAGTTGGCCACACTCAAGGACGAGGTCGACGCATTCGTCCGTGAGGAAGTCATACCCTACGAGTACGATGAGCGTTGGACGGAACACGGCCCAACCGATGAGCTGCGCAAAGAGCTGAACGGCAAGGCAAAGACCGCCAATCTGTTGGCCGTCCATGTCGCCGAGGAGTTTGGCGGTCGCGATCTCAATCACTTTGAGAAAGCCATCGTCTTCGAGGCAGCCGGCTACTCGATGCTGGGTCCCGTTGCCATCCACTGCCAGGCACCCGATGAAGGCAACATTCACCTGCTGCACGAAATCGCAACGCCCGCACAGAAAGAAAAGTTTCTACGCCCACTCGCGACGGCGGAGACACGATCCTGCTTCGCCATGACGGAACCATCACCCGGTGCCGGCTCTGATCCGAGCGCACTCTCGACGACCGCCGAACCCGATGGCAACGGCTGGGTTATCAATGGGCGCAAGTGGTTGATTACGGGAGCCCAGGGCGCCGCGTTTACGATCATTATGGCACGCACCGGAGAGGGACCGGGTGATGCCACCATGTTCCTCAAAGAGCTACCCGACCCGACATTCAAATACGAACGCAGCCTCGATACTCTCGACTCATCCTTCATGGGTGGTCACGGCGTCATCGACATTGAGAACTTGAAGGTCTCGGGAGACGACGTTCTCGGCGAAGTCGGCAAGGGGTTTCGCTACGCTCAGATCCGCCTCGCACCTGCCCGCCTGACGCACTGTATGCGATGGCTAGGCGCTGCCCGCCGCGCCCACGATATTGCGACCGAGTATGCACGTGAGCGCAAGGCCTTCGGGAAGCCACTAGGCGAACACCAGGGCGTCAGTTTCATGCTGGCTGACAACGAGATGGACATCTACACCGCCCGCCTCGCCATCTGGCGCACGGCCTGGTCGCTGGATCAAGGCGAGCGGGCCTCCTCTGAGAGCTCCATGGCCAAGGTGATCTGCTCTGAGGCCATCTGGCGCGTCGTCGACCGTTCCATGCAGATCCTCGGCGGCCTTGGACTAACCCGCGATACGATGGTCGAGCGCATCTTCCGCGATGTCCGCGCGTTCCGCATCTACGACGGACCATCCGAGGTGCATCGCTGGGCGCTTGGCCGTCGCATTGTCGAAGGAAAGTTTCGATACTGAGAGTTGCCGCAATGAGGACATCAAAGGGGCCATAGGAAAAGGGATGCCACATTGTGACATCCCTTCCGTCTCCCTAGACTTGGGACCGATTTTTTTCTTCGTCAGGGTCCCCGACGCGAACAGCCGGCAGACGATGTCCGAATGGCTCCCAAGAGTCAAGTTATTGACATCTTGACGACTCACCGCATCACAATTTTGATACCGTCAGAAACAGCCCAAACTGAGTCAAAAGTACGACAGTCCATGGACAATACAATCACCAATCAACCAAACGGTGCCGAGGCGATGGTTCGCCTCCTCGCAGCTCATGGAACTGAGCATATCTTTGGGCTTTGTGGTGACACCTCGTTGCCGTTTTACGACGCCCTCTACCGCCTCGATCACGGCATGAACCACTTCCTAACCCGGGATGAACGCCATGCTGCCTACATGGCCGACGCTTATGCTCGGGTAACGGGTAAGGTCGGTGTCTGCGAAGGACCAAGCGGCGGTGGCGCAACATACATACTGCCTGGGGTTGTAGAAGCGAGTGAGTCTTCAATCCCAGTTTTAGCGATTACCAGCGATGTTTCGGTTCCATCGGCTGGTCGTTTCCCGTTGACGGAACTGCGGCAAGACCAATTGTTTCAGCCGTTAACCAAATGGAATGGATTGATCGAACATCAGGATCGAATCGGAAATATGGTGCGTTCGGCCTTTCGAGCCATGACCACGGGCACGCCCGGGGCCGCACACCTGGGCTTTCCATTCGACGTCCAAAAGGCACCGGTTAACGGCGACGACATCTGGGCCCAAGGCGAATTCGGTAACTTCCCAGCCTGGCCAACGGCTCCGACCTCGCAATCGATCGAAGCAGCTACCAAGGCGATTCTGACCGCAAAGAACCCAGTGATTATCTGCGGCGGCGGTGCGGTCATCGCCGGCGCGGAATCCGAACTCCAGAAACTGGCAGAAACCCTCAACATCATCGTGGCAACGACCGTCAGCGGACAGGGTAGCCTCGCCGAAACCCACCCAAACTGCCTCGGTGTGGTTGGCTCGAACGGCGGCGTTCCCGCCACGCGTGCGGCAATCACCAATGCAGACCTCGTCGTTTTCATTGGCTGTCGCGCAGGATCAGTGACCACCGAGCGCTGGCGCTATCCCGCTCCTGGAACGCCCATCGTTCACATTGATTCCAACCCGATGGCAATATCGGCCAGCTACGAAACGGCTTACCCTGTCCTGGGTGATGCGAAGCTCGCGCTTGCCGCGATCAATCAGGCCGTTGCTGACGAGACCAACGTTCCGAACTTCGGCGGCGACAAAGCCATTACCGCCGCCAAGGCTGAAAAGTTTACCGTTTTCGACAAACTCGCCGCGTCAGATGACCAACCGATCAAGCCGGAGCGCACGGTCGCTGATCTCAACGCCGTGCTCGACGACGATGCCGTTGTGGTTTGCGATCCCGGCACACCATGCCCGTATTTCTCTGCCTACTACAAGTTCAACAAACCGGGCCGGCACTTTATTTCAAATCGCGCGCACGGCGCCCTCGGCTTCTCCATCCCGGCTGCCATGGGTGCCCAGGTTGGCCGGCCAAACTCGAAGGTCGTCAGTGTGATGGGCGATGGCAGCTTCGCATTTGCCGTCGGCGAGTTTGAAACCATTGTCCGCTACCAGCTGCCGATCCTGTTTGTCGTTTTTTCAAACTCGGTCTTCGGCTGGATCAAGGCTGGTCAGCGCGCCGGCTTCGATGAGCGATACTTCTCGGTCGATTTCAGCCAAACGGACCATGCCAAAGTTGCAGCTGCTTACGGCATCAAATCCTGGCGTGTCGAGAACCCAGCGGAGTTACGCTCAGTTCTAGCAGAAGCGGCTAAGCATGACGGCCCGGCTCTCGTTGATGTGATCAGCCAGCCATTGAATGAAGCCAACGCTCCTGTCAGTGAGTGGATTGCATAATTAACCAAGAAGCACTACCTGACGCCGTATCAACCATACATCTTGTTGTCGGTCAGCGGTCTATAACCATAAAACCGCGCCGATGACGGCAATACCGCCGCTGAATGCTAGACACCACCTTTGCCGTTCAACCGGGTCTCCTATAGTCGTGCCACCGAACAGGCGAGATCACACAATTGAGCCAGTTTACATTCCGCCATCTCACCCGCATGGCAGACATTCCTCGTGAGGAATGGATGCGCGTCTTTGATGGTGCCACAGAAAGCTTTGATTACTTCAGCGCCTGCGAAGAGGTCCCGCCGGTCGCCTTTCAATACTCTGCTATCGGGATCTTTCGCGATGACAAGCTGATAGCCGGCGCCCCAATCTTTGAAACGCGATTCGACCCCGGTGTGGTGCTCGATGGTCCGGTCAAAAAGATCTACAACGGCATTGCCACAGTTATCCCTGCGATCGGCAACGTCCCCATCGTCGGGCTAGGTTCACCCCACTCGCAAGAACCAACCATTGCCTTCGATCCGGCTCTAAGCGCCGCCGAACGCCAACAAGCACTCGAATGTCTGATTGCGGGATTGGATTCAGTCGCGGCCAGCGTCGGCGCGCGCCTGACACTTCTCAAAGATGTCGGTGACCAATTCCAGGACTGGGCCCATGCCGGTTTGGAGGCCGCTGGCTATGCCAATCTGACGGCGCTGCCGGTTGCCACATTGAATGTTCCGGACTCAGAGGAAGCCTACTTCGCATCACTATCGGGCAACATGCGTAGCAATCTTCGGCGGCGCCTGAAACGTGCCAAGAACCTGCGCGTCGACATCAGACAAAGCTGTGAAGGCCTCGAGGACGAGATCTACAAACTGCGCGAAAGCACCCTGCAACGCGCTGCCGTTGACTTTGCTCATTTCGCCGAAGTGACGCCCGACTACTTCCCAAGCGTGTTGTCTGAAATGGGCGACAATGCCCGCCTGTTGACCTACTGGCTTGAGGACCAGCTACTCGGGTTCTCTCTCGTCGTGTTCAACGAACATGCGATGGTCCAGAACTACAACGGTATGCGCTACCCCGAGGGACCGGACAACGGTCTCTTCTATCTCGACTGGATGACGCAGCTCCGCCTGTGCATGGAGCTCGGTGTACCCGTCATGCACTCCGGAATAACGACGTATCTCATCAAGGCGCGGCTTGGCAGTCATTTCCACCGCCGCTATCTCTATGTTCGTCACCGCTACAAGTCTATCAACGCGGTTCTCAAGTCCGTCGTCCCGACTGTCAGCCTTGAGAAGAACGATCCCGGCCTGATCGAACTTGGCGCCGACGCGCCATTTGCGGAAGCCCCGGCGATGGCTCAAACGGTCTCCTAGATTGCTCCAGGCCAACCCGGTGACGGATTTCTCTGGGCGCGCATAGGGCGACTGCTTGCAACCCATTCCGACCTTGTGCAAGTTCCACCCATCACCAACCTGTCTCGCGATGACGCGGACCAAACGCCAGGAGAACGCCATGTTGCGTATGGGTTCCGGCGCCGGCTTCTCTTCCGACCGGCTGCAGCCAGCAATCGATATGGCCAGAGACGGTGAGCTGGACTGGCTGGTTTTCGAAACCATCGGCGAGCGCACGCTGGCATTCGGTCATCGTGACAAGCAACAGGACCAATCCCGTGGTTACAATCCACAGCTTGCCATTCGAATGCGCAAAGTCCTGCAACACTGCCGCGATAACGGCACGCGGATTATGTCCAACATGGGCGTTGCGAACGTTCCCGCAGCCGCCGAAGTTATCATCAATGTTGCCCGCGAGCTCGGCCTGAAGGGGCTCACGGTTGCCACTGTTGAAGGCGACGAAGTCACCGAGCAATTGTCTGACGATACGGTTCTGTTCGACTATGGCAATCGCACAATTGGAGATGTCGGACGACCACTTGTCGGCGCCAACGCTTATCTCGGCACAGAGGCCATTTTGCCAGCTGTCGAAACCGGCGCCGATGTTGTCATCACAGGCCGCGTGGCGGACCCCTCAATGTTCGTTGCCCCGCTCGCGCATAAGTATGGCTGGAAGCTGGACGATTGGGACGAGCTTGGCAAAGGCACGCTTGTCGGCCACCTCATGGAATGTGGGATGCAGATTACTGGCGGCTACTACGCCGATCCCGGCATCAAGGACGTGCCGCGCTTGGCAGACTGCGGCTACCCGATCGCAGAGGTCGACGAGAACGGTAACGCAACAATTACCAAATTGCCCGCCGCTGGCGGAGCGGTGACCGCGCGCACGGTCAAAGAACAGATGCTTTACGAGGTCCATGATCCGACCAAGTACCTGACCCCGGATGTGACGGCTGATTTTTCGACTACGAGAATCGAGGACGCTGGCAACAGTCGCGTCACTGTCTCCAAGGCCACCGGTCGCGCCCGTCCGGATCAGCTCAAGGTGACCGTCGGTTTCGATGGTGGCTTCCTAGGCGAAGCAGGCTTCAGCTACGCCGGGCCGAATGCGGCTGCCAGGGCACGGTTGGCCCGCGAGGTCATGGTCGAGCTTCTGGATCGCATCCCCGGTGCCAAGGGCACTTATCGCATCGATCTGATCGGATTGAATTCGCTGCACGCGACGGCCCACAACCAAGACTCGGAAAGTCAGGACGTCCGCGTGCACATCGCGATGCGGGCAATGGACCGCGATCTCGTCGCGATGATGCTTTGGGAGGCGGAGGCAATGCTGTGCTGCGGCCCAGCCGGCGGTGGCGGTTACCGGGGCCAGATCACACCGTGCGTCGTCACACATTCAACAATGCTGGATCGCGACGCTGTTGCGCCAAGCGTAAAGGTCTACACGGCATGAGCCAGCAAGTCCCGCTACATCAACTCGCGCATGCCCGCGCAGGCGATAAAGGCAACATTTCTTGTGTGTCTGTCTGGGCTTATGATCCAGGTGATTATCTGCTGATCAAAGAACAGCTCACGGCTGAAAAGGTGAAGCAGGCCTTTCCCCGCCTTATTCAAGGCGATGTCGTGCGCTATGAACTGGACGATCTGCATGGCTTGAATTTCGTCATGTATGACGCGCTCGAAGGCGGTGTAAATACGTCCCTCGGGCTCGATAGTCACGGTAAGTCCTGGAGTTTCCTGATACTGGGGCTAACGGTAGAAGTCCCGGATAACTAAACGGATAATTGATCATTCAGGTCGGCCGATCGCGTCCGTTCGATTTGTATCTGCTTGCAAAGTCGTCTAAGCCTCTGAGCGAATGACAGGAGCATATCATGCAGGCACGACGTCATTTGGTCTTGATCGCCGTCACGTGGGCTTTGATCCTCAGTGGCAGCGCGAGCCTGCGCGCTGACGCACTCGCCAAGCATGACTGTTTCGCTAACGAAGCAATGATGCGCATTCGTGGCTGCACGAAGCTCCTGCAACAAGACAATCTTGATCCGGCAACCCGCTCAACGGCCTACGCGACCCGGGCCCTGGGTCTCTCAATTATTGGCCGCTACATCGAAGCCATCGCGGACTACGATCGCGCTCTGCGCATCCTGCCGAACTATCCCGTTGCCCTGAACAATCGGGCATGGGCCCTGTTCAAGCTTGGCCGGATCGACGAAGCGGCGCCTGACGTCGAGAAGTCGCTTCAACTGGACCCGACAAGCCCGCACGCCTATGACACCCGGGCCCATGTGCGCCAACACCAAGGCCGGCCAGAGGCCGCCTTCGAGGACTACCGCCGCGCCATGCGCCTCGGCGGCTCTCGCATGGTCAAGCTGTATCAATGTGGGCTGCAGGGTTCAGGCCATTATCTTGGGCCACAAACCGGCATCATCACCGATCAGCTGGAATCAGCTCTCAAGCAGTGCGTGAAATCAAAGAGCTGCGATCCCCTGCCGCCGGATGAAGAGTGCAAGGTTGCGACCTCCTAAGCGGTCGTCATCAATAAAGCCAGCGGCGACCCTATGCGGTCGCGTAAACATCTGGTTCACCAGTCCTCGGCAATTGCTTTGACCTTGGATCAAATCCGAGACAAATGTCGCGCAAGCAAAAAGAACAACAGGCTAGACGCTCGATGCTGCCGATAGAGCAGCACAAAAAAAAGCAGTCCCGGTGGGCATGGAGCCGGGACTGCAATAAGAAACCAGAGACGCTGACGAGTTCGGGCAGGCACCGTCCGCTGGTAGACTATCGAACCAAAGACAGTAAAACAGACTTCACGGGCTTGCAGCAACGCTGTCATGCATTCTGCGTGAACCACGGTTTAAGAGCCAACCCGGTAATTTTCTCCGAATTGGATTCAAACTGCTAGAGACCATGGCCGCACAACCGATGGCCTGCCAAGCAATCCTAGCCCTCCACACCCAAGCTGACCCGCAACCCGTCTCTTACTCGGCAGCCTGCGCGTAGGACTTGGCAAACTGCAACAAGGCATCATCAGCGCAAGCTTCGATCGGCGTGAAGTCCTGATGCGCAATCCATTCTTTCCGGGTCGGCGTCCGAATGTAATTTGAGACTGCATTCAGTGTCAGATAGACGATCTTGCGTGGAAACGGTGTGATGTTTCCGGCTGATCCATGCACCAGATTGCCGTGAAACATTAAAACACCGCCCGGCTTGCCCGTCGGCGCCACAAGACCACCCTCTTCCACGAGGCGCTCGACCGTTTCGTGATCCAGCGTCCACAGCGGATAACTCGTTGTCGTTAGATCATGGCCTGCCTCGAACACGCCATGCTTGTGGCTCTTCGGGATCAGCATCAGTGGACCATTGAAAGGATAGACTTCATCGAGGAAGACCGAGATGTTCATGGCGCGCGGCTCCGGCATACCGTCATCGCGATGCCAGGTGCCAAAGTCCTGATGCCACTGCCAGACATCGCCATCAAACTTGGCCTTCGCGTTGACCTTGTATTGATGCATGTAGACCTTTTCGCCGAAAACCTGTTCCAACGGCTCAATCAGACGCGGGTGCTTACCGAGGATGCCAAACGCCTCGTTATAGAGATGCGCTGCAAACGCCGTTCGTGGTGCGCCGCTCGTCTCGCGCCAGACCTCTTCGCGCTCTTCGGCGTAGATCTTTTCACCTTCCGCGTTGAGCACGGCAACTTCTTCAGGCGTGAAGCAGTCAGGGATGAAGATCCAGCCTTCTTCATCAAACTGCTTGATCTGCTCTTCGGTGAGTTTCATCTGTCTTCTCCCATTACCCGGTTCTAATTGGTCACCGCATACGAGTGGTCACGGCGATGCAATTTCGAACCAAACCAGTCCCTATTCGGTCGCTTCTACGCGGGCCGCAGTGTCTTCACCTGCCCGTCTCGTGTGTTGCCGTGCTGACGCTTCCGCCGCCTCGACATGACCATCGAGCACCGCCTGCAGGATCTCGTGATGCTCATTCCAAATCTGCTGACGATGCGCCGTCGTATCAAGCACGATCGCCATCGAGCGCATGAATTGCGGCCACTGCTCTTCCACAGTGAGCGAGATTTCGGGATTGCCGGAGAGGTCGTGCAACGCACGATGGAAGGCAACATCTGCCCGGATCAGCTCAATCACAGGAGCATCGTGACCAAGGCTGGCACCTGCCTCATAGGCAATCTGCAATTTCTCAATCTCGTCATTCACGACCGAACCGGCCTTAACGCGCGCAGCGGCAAGCCGCGCTGCCAAACCATCAAGCGCCTCACGCACCTGGTAGAGGTTTTGAATCTTCGTGCCATCCATCGGGGCCACGGCAACCCCGCGACGGCCATGTTCGATCACCAGGCCGCGGCGCTTCAACATCTGCAATGCATGACTGACCGGTTGGCGCGATACGCCGAGCATCTCCGCCACCGTCTCCTGCGTCAGGCGTTGTCCCGGTTGCAGCTGCCCCTCCGCGATGGCGGCAACGAGCTGTTCGTGAACCTGATCAATCAGCGCCGGCTGTGTTTTCAATTGATGCAGCAAGCCATTCTCTCCGCAATACGGCCCTCTTCATAGCATACTGAATTCAGAATTCAATAACTGATTCTCGCGGCTTGAGCGCCTGACAGAGACCGTCAGATCGGAAACGCCTGAGCAGTAAGTGGTTGAAGCTCTTTGACCTTTGAGTCGGCCTGGCTCGGCCGGTACCACCACAAGCACGTCGTCGATGCAGTGAAACTAAGAGCGACTATCCGGTCCATCTGACGAGCTTGAGATCCGAGTTTCGTTGACGGGGTAGGCAAACAAACAAGCCATTGAGATAAAGCCATTTTCAGATGGAAACAAAAGCTTCGAGAGTGCGAAACTGGTATAACGCGCGCCCTCCAGCCTGGCGTATAGTTCCCCTAGCCTGCAAGCAGATAGTCTGTATCTCCCCGACATCAGGCACTGCGGGCTCGATTGACTGACGCATCTCTTCCTTGGCCCGGTCAGCGAGCCCGCCCCTCATAGGCGTGAACTTTAAAAAGGGAACTTTCAAACCAAGGCGCGATAGCAATGTCCGAGGCAACTTCGCGCCCGCAAGACAGCTCTACAGAAGGTCTTGACCAGACACGCCGATACACTCTCCAGAAGGCGTGCTTGAGAGCTCAACCTCCGAGTATTCCGGCCCGCACGGAGTGACAGCGAGGTTGCAGAGAGGTGACGGGTAGGAGCGTCTCCTCTCCGTGCCGGCGGTGCTCTGCACCGCTGGCATGTCCTATTGGCCGACTCTTTCCCACCAACACCACAGGTGCTTTCAGTTGCAACACCTAAGACGCGTGCAATAGACCGACTCAAGCAGCAGTCGCACTCGGTCTCTCTTTACAGCGCGCATAGTGCGCCGCGATGTTCTTGTGCTCCGGATTAATTTTCTGGCCGACATTGCCACCGAAATCGAGGAAGCCGAACAGCAGAATATCAGCCAGCGTGAACCGGTCACCGCAGATCCAGGTCTTGCCGTCCATCTGACCGTCAAGCCAGCCGAGAATATCCTGCGCACAAGCCTTCAAGCCATCTGACGCCTCCGGCAGTACACGCATGCGCGGCTTGAACATCTCGATCCCTTCGCCATAGCGGAAACCATTCGCCAGCGGTTCGCAGATGCCGAGGTCGACGCGCCGCGTCCACATCCTGGTCTCGCCGCGCTCTTCCGCCGTCGTACCAATCAGCGCCGGCGTCGGGTGAAGTTCTTCGAGATACTCGCAAATCGCAGTGATCTCCGTAATCAGCTGACCGCCATCAGTCACCAGGGCCGGGCTCTGACCGCGAGGATTGATCGCAAGGAAATCGCTTTCACGGTTTTTGCCGCCGCGGATATCAACCTCCTCGCGCGGTACATCTATGCCCTTTTCAGCAATGAACATTTTCACGACGAAAGGGTTCGGACCAATCGACTGATATAACTTCATGGCTTGTGCTCCTCCATTTTTATCTGACCGGCAACTGTGAAGGCTAAGCCAGCTTGGTGCCTGATACTAGGGGCCATACCAGGAAGTTGCCGCGCTCAGAGCAAACCTAACCGAATTGTGAACCTGTTCCATCGTCGCCCACGTCTCAAGCCGGCTCCGACAAATTCGCGAGCATGCGGCTTGGTGGTTGACCGAAGTGCTTCCGAAAGGCAGCCGTAAACGCGCTCACACTGGAATAGCCACACGCGTGCGCGACCTTGCTCACCGTGTTGCCCCGCGCCAGATCTTCCAGCGCAAAATGGAACCGGACTTGCTGTCGCCAGGCAGCAAACCCCATTCCAAGTTCGCTGTCACACAGCCTCGCCAGTGTCCGTTCCGATGCGCCAGCGAACTCTGCATGGTCTGCCAATCCCGCAGTATCGCCGGGATTATCGATCAGCTTTTCACAAACGCGTAGCAAACGCGGGTCGGACGGCATCGGGATGCTGAGATCCAGCGTCACACCGCGGCACACTTCATCCAGTATCAGCTGACCAAGCCAATTCCCTCGCTCACTGCGCTGATAACTTTCCGGTTCATCCAGCAAGGCAGCTATCAATTCCCGCAACAGCGCACTGGGTGTCATCACCGAACAAGCATCCGGCAGCTTCGGATGCGATCCGGGCTCGATGTAAAGCGTCCGCATCTCCACTGGATTGCGCATTGAGACTGAGTGACTGACACCACCGGGCATATAAAGCGCACGTTCTGTCGGCACGATCCAACTGTGCGTATCAGTGCGCACCCGCATTGTCCCGGAAGCCGCATAAATAAGCTGGTCGCGACGATGACTGTGCGGCGGGATAACAAACTCCGTCGGAAAGTGCTTCTGCATCACCGCCACCGCGACGGGCAGTTCTTGGTAGTCATCCGGATTGATCGAGCGTTGCGACATGCCAAACCATCACTTCCAGCAGATGGCAGATATTCAATAGAAATTGGCATAACATCGATTGCCAGCCAAGGCTATCATGCGTAATCGAACATCGACCTTAGAACGCGCATAGCGAAAGACTGCACCCATGGAAGACCGCAAGCACTTTTTCTTTCTCAACGTCGGCCATTTTCTGGATCACTTGTTTCTGCTGATCTTTGCTACCGTGGCAGCGCTCGTACTGACGAACGAGTGGGGCATGAAGTACGCCGAGCTGATCCCTTACGCAACACCGGGCCTGATCGCATTCGGCCTGTTCTCACTACCGGCCGGTTGGCTCGCCGACAGGTGGAGTCGCGAGGGTATGATGGTGGTCTTCTTCATCGGCATAGGTTGCGCCTCGATCGCCACATCGTTCGTACAAACGCCGGTACAGATGGCTGGCGGCTTGTTCCTAATCGGTATGTTTGCCGCCATCTACCATCCTGTCGGCCTCGCAATGATTGCGCGCGGCGGCAAGAACATGGGCCTCGATATCGCTGTCAACGGCGTGTGGGGCAACATGGGCGTCGGCTGTGCGGCTCTGCTGACAGGCTTCCTCATTGACCAGACAGGCTGGCGCACTGCTTTCTGGCTGCCCGGAATTTTCTCGGTCTTGTTCGGCCTGTCGTATCTCTATAACTACCGCGACCGCGTGCCGTTGAAGAATGCAGCAACAGCCTCTGTTGCAAGTCCGTCGCAGGTCCCAGTTGACGGCACCACAACCGCTGAATGGCGCGCCATGCTCATTCGCATCAGCGTCATTATCTTCTTCACAACCGCGATCTCCAGTATCATTTTCCAGAGCACGACGTTTGCTCTGCCGAAGGTGTTCGACGAGCGCCTTGGCGGCATCGCATCCAGTGCGACTCTTGTTGGTTGGTTGGCGTTTATCGTCTTCGGCGTCGCCTCATTCGCCCAGATTGTCGTTGGCAAGCTGCTCGACGTTTATGGTCCACGCAACGTCTTTTCCGTCGTCGCGTTGATCCAGGTCGTCTTCTTCGCGCTGATGCCGGGCTTGACCGACATCACGGCTCTCGCTGTCGCACTGGGCTTCATGCTTGGCGCCTTCGGCCAGATCCCGATCAACGACTACATGATTGGTAAGATGGCGAAGTCCGAGCTACGCGCCTCTATCTATGGCGCACGCTACATCGTCAGTTTCGGCGTCTGGGCTATCGTTGTCCCGCTCATCGCCTGGGTTCACCATAACTGGGGCTTCGATGTGCTGTTCTACATTCTGGCTGTGTCAGCCCTGGCGATCCTGGGCGCTGTCCTTATGTTGCCGGGACGACTGCCCGAAGCCCAGCCAACACCTACGGTCCAACCAGCCGAGTAATAACAACGACGCCCTGCGCCGGCTTAGGCCTGCGCGGGTTCAATCTTGAGTGTCAGCCCATCGCGTGGACGCAACGTAATGCGTGCGACCGGCACCGGATCGGCCTCGTCTGCGAGACTAAACCGAACGCGACGCATGAACTCCGCCAGCAGTGCGATCGACTCCATCATTGCAAAACTATTGCCGACGCACGTCCGCGGCCCTGAACCAAATGGCATGTAGGCGAACTTCGGGATAGCCCTCATGTTCTCGCGCGCGAAGCGCTCCGGCCAGAACACCTCTGGCTTGTCCCACAACATCTCGTGACGATGAATCACATAGAGCGGCAGAAAGATCAGCGCATCGGCGGCGACATCAACATCGCGGATCCGCGTCGGCCGCTCAGCAACGCGCGCAATCATCGGGGCTGGAGCATAAACACGCATGGCTTCGCTCAGCACCTGCCGCGTGATGTCGAGCTTGGCAATGTGATCGGCACTCAAGGCGTCTGAACCGACGACGTCATGAACTTCCCGCGCGATCCGCTCCTGCCATTCCGGATACTTGGCCAACAGGTACAAGGTCCATGTCAGCGACGAAGCCGTTGTTTCGTGCCCTGCAATCAAGAAGGTCAAAAGATTGTCGAGAACATAGTCATCAGACATGCTCTCACCGGTCTCCGGGTCAGTTGCCGCCAAGAGGCGATCGAGCAAATCTTGCGTTCCGTTCGATCCGTTGCGCCGCTGCTGAATGACATTCGTGAGCTCACGCCGCAGATAACCGCTGGCGTTTGACATCGTTCGCGAACCGGGATGCGGAAACCAACTCGGCAGGCCCATTCCGAAGTATGAGATCTCCCAGGGTATCCAGCGGGTGAACGCTTCGATCTGGCGTTCGGCTTCGGCCGAAGAGGTCGCGGCCTGACCACCGAGCATCGAATTTTGAATAATGTCAAAAGCCAGGCGCGTCAGATCAACATCGACTCGCGATGTACCGGTTCCCTCCAGCCAGCGCGCAGACAGCGTTCGCGCCGCCTCCGAAAACATCGGCACAATCGGCTTCAGCGCGGAAGGCTGGAACACCCCGGCAACGGCCTGTCGCTGCCAGCGCCATCGCGGCCCGCGCGTAATCAACACGCTATCGTCAACCAGCCGATTAAGAATGCGCTTGTCGAGTTCACTCTTCGGGAAGTTGGCTTGCTGGTTCACCAGCACTTCGTTGACGTACTCCGGCGCCATCGCGAAGATCCACTGGCGGCCAAAGTTGTAGGTTGCAACCGGTTGCTCAAACAGTTCACGCGCCCAGGTCTCAACGGGATTGCGCAACAATCCACGTATCACCTGATAGGTCGTGAGCGGCCCCTGCGGCGCCGGCAATGTCGGGGCGATGGCGTAAGCCGCACTTTCGGGAACTCGAACGCGCGAAATGGCGGATGGGTCGGTTGTAACGTTCAATTCGATCTACCTGTCATACGCGCCCCTGGGGCGCCGTTACTTTGCCAGGTACAACAACAATTGGGTCCAACCCGCGACCCGATCACACCTGTTCGTTTCTAACTAGTCACGCTTCATCCCTACGACAACCGCGCATCGCGTCGCGAGCCAACATCGATCAACCTTGCGCTGCCGCCGCCGCCCTGGCCGTATCGAAGATTTCCATCAATTCTACCGCTCCGCCATCGTCAAACGTCCAAAGGTGCGAAACGGCAACCTCGGCTTGCTTGCCATTCGCCTTATTCTTCCAGGCGCACTTGCCGAACATGGCAATCTGCTTGCCGCCGTCGACGAATACTTCCGGTGTCCAATGGACCATCTCCCAAGCATCGAGCAGTCCTGTGAAGTAACGCAACGCGTCCTGTTTTGAGTTGCACGGCGCGGCAAACTCAAGGCCTGCATTCTCTGCGCCGACACTGCGAATGCGCATGTTGTCGTCTAAGATCCCCAGCCATTGTTCCTGGCTTTGGCCTTTTGTTTCATCCCAGGCCTGGTACGCAGCCTTAAGCCGCTCGAGGTTCGAACCATCAGTCATAAAGTATCTCCTTAAGTACAAATGCATCGCCTGAGTAGTATGAGCCCAAGGCCATTTGACGGCAATCGTTACTAAGGCGGCTGAAACCAAAACTCCGCTGTCAAACGTTCGCGGCCACAATGTCTGGGATGAACTGCCGGAAGTCGTGCCGCGCTACCATTTCCTGCTACGTAGCGATCAATGCGGATTCGGTCTGACGCAGAGACGCTATGGTGACTTGGCTCCAATTGAAGCAATCTCTTCCTTGAGACAAACGATCCAGATCTTGCCAGAGCATAGAGGTAGTACACCTGTTGATGACTGAGTTTGATCAGTTTCGAGTCAAGATAATAGGCGAGTGTTTGGCGCAATCCTTCCGGGTAACCGGTGTCAATCGTTTGCACCAAATACCAGCTGGTTGCCGCGCATAGCGAGTTGTAGACCCGCGACTGAAGAGTCGACGAACCGAACTTGTGATATTCGTCAGAGCGCTCACGCTTTCGTCCAGAGTGACGTGGAGATAAATCAACAGGTATCAAGTCAATTTGGTACTGCTTTGCAAAGCGCAACAGCTTGCCGACTTGGTTCCGGTGGACGCAGTGCACGTAATCCAGTACGCGCCATGCCACGATCCGGTCGAATGACCGGCGCGCCACACGGCCGCGATGTAGTCGATTCAGAAACGGATAAGTGCGGAAGAACCCTTGTGTTTGGAGGCGCTTCACCGCGTTACATTTGGCTGCATCGAAGGCCGCCTTGTATCGTATCATCTCGTCTGGTTTGAGTTTTGCGATATAGCTGTCGCGCGCAAAATATGCCCAAAGAGTCTCGTAGCGCATGGCCGGATATGCGCGATCCTCATTGTCGATCAATTCCCTGATTTCCTTCGGAGCATTGCGGAGATCGACTTGGGCAAAGACCAGTGTATGGCCGTGGCACACGAATAGGACCACGGCAAGCAGCATACTTCTCCGAACGGCAATTCCTGATCGCAAAGCAACACCTATTTATCTGCCTGCAGATTAAACATGGACGCTAAGCCAATGTCCACATTTTCAGGTCGCCATTCGCTGAAGATGTCAGTGGCCGAAGTCAGCCTTCAGCCTCCGTTGCCAACGGGACACCCAACGCCGTCCCGCACGCCGCAATCCATCTCCTAACACCAGCGCGAGGTGCAAGGTCAAAGCCGCCCTCCTGGGCGACGTGTGTATAGGCAAACAGTGCGATGTCCGCGATTGTGAACTGGTCTGCAACCAACCATTGCCGTTGGGACAGCTGATCCTCCAATGCATCAAGCGCCGCCTCACCGCGTTCAACGCGCCAGGCCTCACGCGTTTCCTTGCCCTTTCCCAGATAGTGCATGTGGAAGCGGCAGACGGCGACGTAGGGCTCATGACTATACTGCTCCCAGAACAGCCACTGCAGCACCTGCGCCCGCGCAAACCGGTCCGCTGGCAACAGTCGCGTGTTTTCGGCCAGATAGGCGATGATCGCATTGGACTGAGACAACACGCGGCCATCCTTCAACACGACAGCTGGGACCTGACCCTGCGGATTGATCTGCAGAAACTCGGGCGTCCGCGAACCGCCGTTCACGATATCAACGGAGTGCCAAGTATAGCTCAGACCGAGATGATCCGCCGTATACTTGACCTTCATACAGTTGCCCGACTGGGTATCACCATAGATGTCCATTGTGCCTCCGCTCAGTTCTCCTGCGCGAAAAATAGTGAAACGGACGAGCTGAACCAGTGGCAAGAATGACAATATACGTTAAGTTCACGCCATGATGCCAGGAATGCCGACAAAACCAACTGCACGCCGACACCGCGTTGCGATCATGGCCTATGACCGCCTCTGCACCTTCGAGTTCGGAATAGCCCTCGAAGTCTTTGCACTCCCGCGACCGGAGTTATCGGTACCGTGGTACGACTGTCGCGTTTTTGCCTGGAACAAGTCACCACTGAGATCCATGGGCGGGCTGACGGTGACGGCGCCTCACGGCCGCGGCACCATTGACTGGGCCGACACGATCATCGTTCCAGGTTGGTCAGGCGTCGCTGATGAAGTACCGATGCAACTGCGCAACAAGATTGCGCGGGCGTACGCCAGCGGAACGAGACTGGTTTCGATTTGCTCGGGTGTTTTTGTGCTGGCGGCCGCCGGCATCCTCGACAATCGCCGAGCCACAACACACTGGCGTTATGTCGAGCAACTCCAGGCGGCCCATCCTACAATCAAGGTCGAAGGCGATGCGCTTTATGTTGACGAGGGCGATATCCTAACCTCGGCCGGCAGTGCCGCCGGGCTCGATCTCTGCCTCCACATCGTGCGACAGGATCACGGTAGCAAAATCGCCAACAGCGTTGCACGCCGTTTGGTCTTGCCAACCCATCGAGAAGGTGGCCAGACCCAATTCATTCCAGCGCCTGTCGGTGAGGATGGCACCGGGCTCGCCGAGCTGCTGGACTGGCTGCGTGCGCATCTCGAACACGATCACACGGTTGCCAGCATGGCCGCCGAGGCCGGTCTCAGCGAGCGCACGTTCGTTCGCCGATTCCGCAACGCCACGGGAACGTCACCTCACGCCTGGCTGACGGCGGAGCGCGTTCGCCGCGCCCGAGATTATCTCGAAACAACAAAGCTATCGACGAACGTCATCGCTGAAAAAACCGGATTCGTGACGCCCGAAACCTTCCGCCATCACTTTCGCCGTGCGGTCGGCGTGCCTCCGACAGCTTATCGGTCATCCTTTCAGGAGACCTAGGCCAATGCTCCGGCGAAGTATTTCCCGAACCCGCCGCCGTGGCCAAAGGCAGCGCGAAATGATAACCTGAAGCGGTGAATTCATAGTCGGGATTAGACAATGCGGATCCTTGTTGCAGGCTGGCATGGGCAAGTGGCGCGCGCGTTGTCGGAGCGCTCAGTTCTCCGTGATGATGTAGCGGCGGTTGCAGTCGGACGGCCTGCACTCGACCTGTCCAATCAGCCCAGTATCGGACGATCGCTGTTTGGCATTGAACCTGATGTCATCATCAACACAGCAGCATTCACCCACGTTGATAGGGCAGAAGATGATCCAGAAAGAGCCCACCGGGAGAACGCGCTCGGTGCAGCAAATCTCGCTTCAAATGCTGCACGTCGCGGCATCCCCATCATTCACCTCTCGACGGCCCATGTCTTTGATGGTCAACAGTCCACGCCTTACTCCGAAGACCACATCGCCAAACCGATCAACTCATATGGTCAAAGCAAGCTTGAGGGAGAAGAAGCGGTAGCAACAGCCAACCCGGCACATGTCATCATCCGAACCGGTTGGATCTTCAGTCCCTTCGGACAAAACTTTGTCACGTCGCTGTTGCAGCGCGCGCGCTCAGAGGAAACCATGGACTTCGTGTCGGATCAGTACGGCTCACCGACATACGCGATACACCTCGCCGATGCGCTCCTCGAAGTGGCGTCAAAGATTGTCCATCAACCGGATCCTCACCTCTACGGCGTCTACCACTTTGCCGGCTCCGGCGAGGCTAGCTGGTACGATGTTGCGCTCGGCGTGCTGCAATCTTCAAAGGCCAGTGGCGGACCAACAGCCGAGGTGCAACCTGTCTCCCATGCCAATTTTCCGTCCCGATCTCAGCGACCGCTTTATGGTTGCCTGGACAGCACAAAGATCCGACGAGATTTCACAATCGATGTGCCGCACTGGCAGGACGGAGTAGCAGCCTGCGTAAAGCGTATCTTGACCTGAACGGATCAGCCAAAACTAAATTGAACAAATTTATCATGAGCGAAACTTCTAACTGGCGTACCGTCGCAAAATGCAGCGACTTCCCATCATCCGGCCTCATGGATGTTCTTGTTGGACGCAAGGTCATCCTTCTGGTCAAAACAGAATCTACTGTCCTCGCACTGCAGGGCCTGTGTCCACATCAACAGGCACGGCTTGCGGAGGGCGAAGTGCAGCATGGCACACTCCAGTGCCCACACCACCTGGCGGCATTCAATCTCAGCGATGGGAGCTGCACCGGCGGTTGGCAGCTGCCACCGCTTAAGCGCTACATCGTGGAAGTGGATGGCGACGATATTCTCTTGCGTGACCCGCTCCGGGAAGTGGGCTAGCTGGCGCCGTCGGATTCCGGCCAAGGTGCAATTCCACGCCCAATGAGGCCAATTTCACCGGCCGCGTCGACCATACCCAGCATAATCCCAAGACAACTACGCGGCCGGTCAAGATCAAGCCCAACACGCAAGCCACCAATCGGCAGGCCAGGATGTAAACCGATAAATGCCTCATGCGCGCGCAATGTCAGATGATCCCCCGGAACCTCGCCACGTTCGATGTGACTTGACAAGGAATCACTCAATGTCGGGCTGCAGCGCAGGCAGGCGGCTCCAAGACCAAGCGCATCGATCACAGCACTGTCACCGATGGCCGGTAGCGGCGAGCGGTCTTCTCTTCCTGGCAGTCGAGGACCGATAGGTTGCGTCGCTGGCACCGTCTGCCATTGGTCTGGCTCGCACGCCAACTTGTAGCCGATCTCAACGCCGTTGCCGCCACTGGCAACCACCATCCGACTATCGGCAACACCTGCGCCTGCGCCAATCATCAGCGCCGACGCAGCCATAGAAATGTTCAAAGCGAACTGACCAACGGACTTGAGATAGGCTTCACTATCCGCGGTCAGCGAGCCGCGAAATGCCGGCAGGATCCGTTCCTGGAATGCTGCTACATGACCATGCAGATCGTCACCGTTTACCAATGCATCCGCCATCAGCGGAAGCAACGGTAAAGGCCCCCCGAGCGCTTGCGCGAGATTCTCGCCAACGCCATCACGCAAGCTTTGCACCACGGCGAGGCTTTCTTCGCTACAAACACCAAACCGAATTGCACCTGGCGCCGGGCCATCATTCAGAGGTGAGATGATCGTCCGGTCCGGCTGATTGAGATCGGCGACTTCCAAACAAAAGGTGCTTGGCCCAACGACGAAGGCTAGCGGCGTCACGACACCGTAGTCCTGCGCCGCGGCCAGCGAAATATTGCCGTCATCAAACTGCATTGCTGCAAACTCATACGACGATGCCCAACCTTCTAGGATTGTCGCGGCACAAACCGCATGACGCAGCGCCGCCGGCAACGAACCACCATCGCGCAATGGAGGTCCTGCATGGAGCAACGTGTTGGCTGGCAGTTGACGCATGTCCCGCAACGGCGCGATACGGGTCCACGCGGGTTCAACAACGATAATACGCTCGTGGGATTGGCGTGTGGCTTCATCTGTCATGACCGGCCGAACAATCCCTTCCAGAGACCAACAACAGCGGCCCAAAGTAAACCAAACCCACCGACGGCCTTGGCAGCTTGGGCGTCAGGTTCGCCACCTCTCGCTTTGACGCCGATGTTTTCTGCAATCTGCGCCAGTAGACGGTCCGCAACCTCCTCGACCACGGCCGGTCGGCCAAACTGCGCCAACGGTCCCTTCAATTGATAGACAATGTCCAGGTTGACGAGCGAGCTTTGTGGAGTGCTCTCGGCCAAAGTGAAGTTTAACTCGCCATCGAGCTGCGACCGGCTCAATCGATCGTTTCCGCGTCCGATGATGCGCCCAGACCGCTTGCTATCATCGAACGCAACTCTGCCAACGCCGCCGAACTTCGGCTGCATAGGTCCAAGTGAAACAGACATGTGGCCACGCACAACATCATCGGCTATCGCACCATCGAGTTGCGCACCTGGCACGCAGCTCACGACCGAAGGAATGTCTCGCAGGACGCTCCACACTTCATCTACAGACCCGTCGACTGTAATCGAGCGGTTGAGTCGAACGCCATCCGAGATAGCATCAGGAATATCTTGATCAGCTTTCGAGATTGTTGGCGCAGAACCGTTGAGAGGAACATTTCCCGCTGCAATTGCCAGTGGGGTACTTCGCGATCTTGGCAGCGCCTGCAGGGCTGCTGCTGGCGGTGCGTTTGCCAGCACATCCTCAATCGCGGCCACAGCACCCTGGTAACCTGTGCAGCGGCAGAGATTACCAGAAATCTCCTTTTGGATCCGGGTGCGATCAGCATCGGGAACGCGACGCACGACATCGTAGGCAGTTGCCAGCAACCCCGGCGTACAGAAACCGCATTGCAAACCATGATGTCGTGTAAACGCTTCGCGCAACCGAGCCATCAGCGCATCGTCATCAAAACTCTCAATCGTCCGCACGTCTGCGCCATCACAGGCGGCAGCGAGCGTGATACACGAACGACTCGGTCGACCATCAATCATGACCGTACAGGCACCACAAACACCTTGCTCACAACCAAGATGCGTCCCGGTGAGATGGAGATCTTCACGCAAAAAATCTGCGAGGTGCGTGCGCGGTTCAAGCTCACCCTCGACAGGTCGGCCATTCACGGAAAGTGCTATACTCATTTTGCTCATGGGGCAGCCGATCCATTGTCCGTATTGTTGACGTCTGCGATCGCGCGCGAGAGCATCGCTGCATGAAGTGCCAGATCTTGTTGCGATCGATCCGGCAAAGCCTGTGCCAAAACCTCGGCCTCAGTCGCATCCCCCTTCAGCAAAGACTGACTGGACGCCGGCTCAAGCAGCAGTGGCTGCCGGCCAAGAGCACCGACTGCGATGCGCGGCGCAGACGTTGGTGAATCAAGCAGGACTGTTGCACTGGCTTTCGCGAACTCACCAACTTGCCGGACAAATTTGCGATACGACCAGCGCGCTTCGGGTCCAGGCTTCTTCACGCGGACGGCGCGCAAAATCTCATTCTCCGCCAGGGCTGTCTCGTAAGGCCCGGTGATAAACGCGTCGACATCAACCTCGCGCCCGCCCTGCGGTCCGTCGAGCAAAATCGCAGCGCCAAGACCGGTCATGACAATCACCCAGTCAGCGGCAGGGTCTGCATGAACGAGGCTGCCGCCGAGCGTGCCTCGATTGCGCACCGCACGATGCGCGATGTTGGCCGCCGCAGCCTGCAACCATCCGCCGGTTGGATCGGGCACGTCACCATCTTCGATCTCCGCATGCGTAACGGCGGCACCTATCTCAACTGCATCGCTGAGTTCCTGGCAGGCGCGCAACTCCGGCAACATGGCGACATCGATCAAAGTTGCAGGCCTGGCCAGCCGGAGATTCAACATCGGCCCGATCGACTGGGAACCGGCCAGCAACTTCGCCTGACCATCACTGTCACGCAGCCTTTCCACGACCTGACCGGACGATGATGGCGCTTCGTATGTGAACGGAGCCGGTTTCATGTCACCGCCTCCTTGCCACCATTCGCCATGGCGATCGCCTGCAGAACCCGCTCCGGAGTCATCGGCACATCACTGACGCGGGCGCCCAGCGGGCGCAAAGCATCGTTGACCGCATTGGCAATCGCCGCTGGCGGGCCGATGGCACCACTTTCACCGATACCCTTCTGGCCAAACCGGCTTAGCGGCGACGGTGTTTCCATATGAATGATCCGTATCTCCGGGATGTCACCTGCAACGGGCAAGTGATAGTCGGCAAGCGTCGACGCGAGTGGCTGACCAGTGGCATCAAACGGCATCTCTTCAAACAGCGCCGTGCCAATCCCCTGAGCAGTGCCACCAAAAACCTGGCCGTCGACTACTAGCGGATTGATCATCGTGCCGGCATCCTCAACCACGACGTAATCCAACAACTCGATATGGCCGAGATCCAGGTCAACGCTCGCGACAACAGCGTGGCAGGCGTAGGAGAATGTGCCGGTATCTGGTTTCGTCTTATAGCCTTCGGTTGCTTCAAGGCCTCGCGGATCGACATCAGGCGGCAGGAATTGCGGCTTGCGATACCAGGTATGGGCGACTTCTTCGAGCGTTACCTCGGCATCCCCAACCCTGGCAGAACCATCCGATAGGACGACGTCTTCCGCCCTCGCCTGCAGCAAGTGAGCCGCAATTCCGCGAATTCGATTGCCGAGTTCAGCTGCCGCCGTGCCAACGGCTCCGCCCGCCATAACAATCGCTCGGGACCCCCATGTCCCTGTCGAGTAGGGCGTATAGGCTGTGTCACCGTGGACGACCTTGACCTTGGCCGGGTCGACGCCGATCTCCGTATTTGCGATTTGTGCCAGTGTCGTCTCAAGGCCCTGACCGTGACTGTGCACGCCGACGCGCAACTCCAGACCACCGTCCGGTGTCAGGCGCGCCGTGGCCTGCTCGTATCCCGGAACCATCGGCACACCCCAGCCCTGATAGACCGACGTGCCGTGCGCACCTTGCTCACAGAAAATGGAAAACCCAACACCGATACGCGTTCGCCCGGTCGTCTCCTGCTGGCGCCGACGCACACTGTCGACATCAATCGCTTCAACCGCGCGACGGAGTGCTTCCGGATAATCTCCGCTATCGAAAAACTTGTTGGTAATGTTCGTGAACGGCATCTCTTCAGGCTGCACGAGGTTGCGCGCTCGAATGGCTTCCGGCGTCAGGCCGAGATCGTCCGCCAGCGCGTCCATCATGAGTTCCATGGCGAAGCAAACGCCGGTCCGCGCGACACCCCGGTAGGGCAGAATGCCAGGCTTGTTCGTCGCGGCCGACGTCGCCGTGCAGCGAAATCCCCGCATCCTGTAGGGCCCGGGAAGGATGCTGGTGACCTGGGCTGCCTCGAGGCATGCAGAGAACGGATAACAGGAATAGGCACCTGAATCGACGAGGGCTTCACAATCCACCGCGAGCAACTCGCCATCAGCGGCTGCATAGCCTGTCACTTCGTAGTGGTGCTCTCTGCAGTTGGCCCCACTTGTTAAATGTTCGCGCCGGTCTTCCAGCCAGCGGATCGGCCGCTCCAGCTTCATCGCCAGGAAACCGGCAACCACTTCTTCGACAAGCAATATGCCTTTGTAGCCGAACCCGCCGCCAACATCTGGCGGAATGATGCGAACCTGCGCATGCTCCAGACCTAAACACTCAGCCAATCCGCTACGCACAATGTGCGGCATCTGCGCTGCCGTATAGAGCGTGAGCAACTCGAGATGCCGATCCCACTCCGCCAGACAGCCACGCCCCTCGATCGGCGCCATGCACTGTCGCGCGGTCCGATAGGTCCGCGTTATGACAGAGGCCGCGCCTGCGATTGCTTCCTCAAAGTTGGTGTCGACCTTCGATTGCAGGAAGGCATTCTCATCCCAACCATCATGCAGGATCGGCATCGACGGATCGCGCGCCGTTGTCATGTCAACTACGGCGGTGAGTTCTTCGAAGTCGATATCTACGAGTTCACAAAGATCCTCGGCCTGGGCTCGGGTCTCTGCCAGACAGGCAACGATCGGCTCACCGACATGAAGAACTTTGTCTCGCGCCAACACCGGTTGCACCGAGTTGCGAAAGCCAGGTAGCGAACTGTTCGCTTCGATGCCGGATACACCGACGAGATCGGTACCAACAAAAACGCTATCGTCACTATCGTCGGGCTTGGTGATGGATTTAATGTTGGCATGCGCCAACGGACTGCGCACAAACGCCATCTCAAGCATGCCGGGACGACGAATATCACCAACATATCGTCCACGGCCGCGCAGATACCGATCGTCTTCCTTCCGCGCCAGTCGCGCGCCCACGCCTCGTTGACGATCCTGAGTACTGATATCTGCCATGCGCGCTCCCCGAGACGACCAAGGTCATCAACTGTCTAATATTGCGCTATCGCCATTGGCCGCCGCGCTTGACACCTGCAAGGAAAGCAAACACGCTCCGTTTTGGCAACGATCGGCAATTGAAAACCCGCTGGATGATTGGCTGTACAAAAAACGATCAAATTGACTGATCTTCGTGCGGCCGGCAGGACAATTGCAGCGACGTGAGTTGATGGAGAGCGCAATGGCAGCTGCTGGGACCTACGACACGATTATCGAAAACGGCCGTCTGATTGATCCTGCAGCCAAACGCGACGGCCGCTTTGATATAGCTATCAAGGACGGCAAGGTCGCTGCCGTAGAATCTGACTTGTCCACCGCAACGGCGACGGAGCGGATTGATGCCAAGGATCAGGTCGTAATCCCGGGTATGATCGACACCCACGCCCATGTCTATCAGCACGTCACCGGAAAGTTTGGTCTGAATGCTGACCTCGTCGGCGTCCACTCCGGTGTTACCACTCTGATTGATCAGGGCGGCCCGAGCTGCATGACGATCGGTGGCTATCGACACTACGTAACGGACCAGTCCAAAACGCGCGCGCTTTGCTTCATCTCCTGCTACCTGGTCGGCGGCCTAGAGGGCCATCTTTACCCCGACCTTTACGGTCCTAATGGTGTCAACAAAGAGCACACGATCAAAGCGGCCCTCGAAAACCGTGACATCGTACGCGGTATTAAAGCTCATGCTGAAATCGGCGGACAATCCCGCTGGGGCATGGACGTCATCAAAATCGGCAAGGAGATTTCCCGCGCCACAGAACTGCCGCTCTACATCCATCTCGGCCAACTTTGGCCAACGGCGGACTCAGCCCCGATCCCCGATGCCGACGAACTCATTCGTGAGCTGACGCCGCTGATGGAGCCCGGCGATATCATGGCCCATCCCTTCACACGCCACCCCGGCGGCTTCGTGTCTGCTAACGGTGAAGTTCACCCAATCCTTTTGGAAGCGGTACATCAACGCGGCGTACGCGTTGATGTCGGCCATGGTTCGCATTTCAGTTTCGAAGTTGCCAAGACTGTTCTCGATGCCGGCATCATGCCATACACGCTGGGCGCGGACATGCATGGCTATAACGTCAAGATACCGGACCAGCGCGCCGACGGCGACAGAGAAGCTAATCCATTCTTCGGCGTCGCGCCATTCAACCTGACGATTGCCATGACGGAGCTCATGCATCTCGGCGTGGCACTCGAGGACATCGTTCCGATGGTCACGTCCAACCCTGCTGAAATGCTCGGCCAGGCCGATGAAATTGGCTCGCTTCAAGTGGGCCACGCTGCCGACGTCAGTGTCTTGAAGATCGAGAGTGGCAAGTTCTTCCTCTATGACAATAGCGATGCAGAGGAGATAGCCGACAAACTCATTCTTCCGGCGTTCTGCCTGCGAGGCGGTGTTCGCTATGACATCACGTCTCCGCTGGTCCCTGATGCCATTGCCGCCTAGATGATTGCCGGTCGCGCAATGACAACAGTCCGTCGATAGATCATGCTGGAAACCAATGCGAGCAGGCCCCCCTCTGCGCTCGCCCTGAAAACTCTCATCAAGGTCATGCCGTGACGCGCGATCCTCTTCATCTCGAAACCGACGTTCTGGTAATCGGTGCGGGCGGTGCCGGCATGTACGCCGCAATCGAAGCGGCCCGCAAAGGCCAGCAAGTACTACTCGCCGATCGCGGCTTGATCGGCCGTGGCGGTGCCACCGTCATGGCCATGATGACCGTCGCCGTGGCACTCGGGTCGCAGGGCCCGGACGATCCAGAGTATCATTTTGCCGACACCCTTAAATCCGGTCGTGGTCTTTGCGATGAGAGCATTGCCAGGCTGCTATGCGAAAACGGTCCGGGTTGCATAACCGAGATGGACGATTGGGGAGTCGGCTGGGCCCGCGAGGACGGCAACATCAAATCGGCGTTCGCACCCGGACACGATCGTCCGCGCTGCGTCTACGTTGACTTTCTCAATACCGGGCCTGCAGTTTCGAAAACACTCCGCAAAGTTCTCCGTGACTACGATGGCGTACGCCGTGTCGGAGATCTGCTGATCGTCGATCTCATCAAGACCGATGGTGTCATCAAGGGTGCCGTCGCCCTCGATGTCAGCTCGGGCCGCGCCGTCATCATTTCGGCAAAGGCCACAATCATTGCAACAGGCGGCCTCACGCGGCTCTATCGACGCAGCAGCGCGTCCTTCAACATGGGTGGCGACGGCTATGCATTGGCGCTCAGAGCTGGTGCGCGGCTCATGGATATGGAGTTCGTACAGTTCTTCCCAATCGGCCATCTAGCACCACGCCTGATTGGTCTCGATCCCATCATGTGGGACCCGTTCCGTTACAAGCTCGGCGGCCGTCTCCTCAATGGGGAACGACAGGAGTTTACTGATCGTTATGGCACGGCCGAAGACGGCCGTTACGTGATCACGCGCGATGCCGCCACCTACGCGATTACCAAGGAAGTCGCAGCCGGACGCGGCACGCCGAACGGCGGCGCCTACTTGAGCTTCGAGCATTTGAGCGAGGAAACCCTCAAAGAAGCCTTTGGCCCGGTGATCGAAAAGCTCAAGTCAAACGGCATTGATCTGACACAGATGCCGATCGAAGTTTCGCCGATCGCACATTACCATATGGGCGGCATTTCCGTTGGCAGTGACATGCAGACCGATGTACCCGGCCTGCTCGCAGCAGGTGAAGCTGTCGCCGGCGCTAATGGTGCCAACCGGCTTTCTGGCAATGCCATTACCGAGGCGCTTGTCTTCGGTCAACGTGCCGGTCGCACAGCCGCAGAAGTCTCGAGGGCAGCTTCGGCACCAAACTTGTCGCCGGCTGATTTCGAAGCCGCTTTGTCGCTGATCAATGCCAACAGCCGATCAGATATCAACACGGCCGCTCTGTTAGCCGAGTTGCAGGACACGATGTCCGATGACGTCGGGCCGTTCCGCACCGATGACGGATTGCGCCGCGCGATCACTGAGATTGCCCGGCTTGAAGGCCAACTCGGATCGGCACCACCCGGGGCACCGGGCGCTTTTGATCCGGCGCGCGTCGATTGGTTCGACTTGCGCAACATGCTGCTTGTTGCGCGCAGCGTCGCCGAGGCCGCACTTCTCCGCACTGAGAGCCGCGGTGCCCATCAACGTGAAGATCATCCTGGCATGTTGGATACTTGGACGCACAATCAGCTGATCACCTTGGATGGCAACAGCATGACCGTGAGCAATCGGCCAAATGCAATGCGGGAGAGTGCTTGACCATGACCGACACAGCACGCCTCATTGTCGCTCGCGGAACGCCAGACGGCACGCGCAG
The DNA here is from genome assembly GCA_965247245.1 of Hyphomicrobiaceae bacterium. GTDB lineage: Bacteria > Pseudomonadota > Alphaproteobacteria > Rhizobiales > Hyphomicrobiaceae > Tectiglobus. Next base: position 3,416,488 of record CBDFGV010000003.1, read on the forward strand.
CGACAATACTTTCGATGTGCCATTCGCCGCCGGACAGTCGGTACTCGATGGCTTGCGTTGGATCCGTTCGAACAAGGACCCATCACTCGCTTTTCGGTTTTCCTGCATTAGCGCCAATGCATGCAAGGAATGCATGATGCGCATTGACGGCAAGACCGAGTACGCCTGCCTGGTCCGTTTGGAAGCGCGCGACATGCGTCTCGAGCCTCTTCCAAACAAGGAGCTTGTGCGTGATCTCGTCACCGAAATTGCGCCGCCTGCCGAACGGCTCTCGGAAACGAGTTAGCGCATCAACTCAGCCTCAAAGTTCAAGAGCCAGACGTCTTTCGCTCGGCCAGGCGCCGTTCGCGATACATCGCATAAAGTCCACCGGCAACAATCGCGCTCAAACCGCAAACCGTCCAAAAATCAGGCACCTCACCGAACGCCAGCCATCCGATCGCAAAGGCACTCACGACCTGCGCATAGGAAAACGGCTGCAACGCCGAAGCCTGCGCCATATGCATTGCTGATATCAAACCCAAATGGCCCAGCGCGTTGAATAGCCCGGCCAGAAAAAACATTCCCCAGTCCAGGAGACTGAGCGGTGTTTGCCAGAAGAACGGCGAGACCAGCCCAGTCACGATATAGAGCGTGAGACCGGTCCACAGCAGACCGGTTTCTTCGCTATCCTGTGAGCTGAGGTAACGAACCAGGACCTGATAGCTGCCCCACAACAAGGCACCAACGATCGGCAGCAACGTCAGCCAGCCAAAGCTACCAAAACCAGGTCGCGCGATCATGATCATCCCGATCAGACCTATGGCGACGGCCGACCATCGATGAATGCCAACCTTCTCGCCGAGGAAAATCACGGCAAATGCCAAAACCACCAGCGGCGCAGCCGATGCGATAGCCGTCACGTCTCCCAAGGGGAGATAGCGAAAAGCCAGAATGAAAATCGCGATCTCGGTCACCAGGATTAAGGACCGCGCTATTTGCAGAAACGGTGTCTGGGTTTTCAGCGCATGACTGATGCCACCACGTTGCATCACCCAGATGAGAACGACCGCCACCCATATCCACGATCTGAGCCACAGCACCTGCCAGATCGAGTAGGTCTGCGTGAGTTGCTTGCCGATCGCATCACTGCTGGCAACAAGCACCATCGCCATGATCATCAAGGCAATAGCTTTCAACGGCACGCGGCCATCCGATGCCGTAGTCATGCATCATCCATCTTGGTTGCTGTGAATCCCCGGGCGCATTCTGTTGCGAACACGATTATGAAGCCTGATGATACGTAACTGACTCTGCCATCGTCCGCAAAACCTCATCAGGCCTTGAACCCGACCTCCAACAACGGCGCGTTGTCGACAACGCGCTGATATGAAAGTCGCTTAAGATCAACCGTTTGATAATCACCGTGTAGCAGAAGCTCGCTCAGCGCTCGTCCAATGGCCGGTCCCTTCTGCAATCCGGCACCAGAGAAACCTGTCGCGATGTAGAAGTTGTCCAGCTGTCCGCGCCAGTTTCCGATGATGGTGTTGCCGTCCAACCGATTGATTGCGTAGTGCCCGGACCAGCTGCGCTTCACCTTCAATGATTCGAACGCCGCGAGCCGATGCGCTAAGGCCGGCCATAGTTCGTTTTCGAATTGCTCATGCTCTTGCGCTCCGACATCCCAACGAAAACCACCAGCAGCTGATGTCTGTGTTAGGCCGGTGGCAAAGCCGCGCCCTTCCTTGCGGAACGACACCCCACTCGGATCCTTCGTCAGCGGCAAATGATCAACCTCTGCATCGGTCTCAAAGTAGAACGTTGGACGATAGAGCGGCTCCACCGGAATGGACATGCCGACCATAGCGCAGATTTCCGGCGCCCACGCACCGGCAACATTGACGACAGCCTCGGCGTCAATCGTCTCGCCTGAGGCCAGTGTCACCCGGTCAACAACGCCGTTGTTGGTGTGAATAGCGGTAACGCGATCCTGAACGTACTGAACGCCAAGCGAAATCGCTTTACGGCGAAACCCCATCACCGCGGCATAAGGGTCGACGAAACCGTCCTGCGAACCATAGAGACCAGCATCGATGTCGTCGGTTCGCAACAGCGGGAAGCGTTCGGCCACTTCAGATCGACTCAACATTTCGTTGGCCACGCCGGCTTGTGTTTGCAGTTGCCAGCTTTGTTCCACCGTCGCGACATCCTCACGGCCGGACACCAGATAGAGATAGCCATACTCTCGAAACAGGAACTCGCCGGGTTCACCATCAACATCTATCAGGGACGCGAAGTTCCGATAGACCTCCTGGCCATATCGCGACATCTCGATGTTTTCGCGAAGACCATGCATCAGGCGTACACCGCCTGCCGAACGCGGTGCTGCCGCCTGGCCATACGTCGGATCCGGCTCGATCACGACGATGTTCTCAGCCGCACCGGCCATTGCCATGTGATAGGCCGTCGACGAGCCCATGATACTGCCGCCGACAATGACAATCTTTTTCATGGGCTTGCTCTCTATTGGACTTACACTTGGGACCGCATCAACAAGTACGCCCAAGACTAGGTCGTGGCCAACTTAGCTAGACATCACGCCATCATAGCGCTCGGCTGCGATAGCCACACACAGCTCGATATCCTCATCCATAATATACCGATCACGCGCCAGATCCTGCGCCGCGGCTGTCACCTTGGCGATGTAATCCCCCCGCGTCGGATAGCGTGCCTCAAGTGACGGTCTCGGATCACCTTTGCTCTCACGCTCAGCCTCCGTCTTTGCGAACGGATGCGTCAGGCCAACGTACTCTAGGATTTGTCCGTCACCACCACTCTTTGGATGACGCACATTGAAGCCGGTGTGTGTTGCAACAGGAACCATGACATCCGGCATACGCACGCCGCCCGTCTCGTTGCCGTCACCATCAACCTCCGAGACCCGACACGGATAAGCGGGACCAGCGCGTTTCGCAGGAAACGTCCCGATAAGCTGGTTAGCATGTTCACCGAGATCGAGCGGATAGATTGACGGCAAGACAGAGCTAACAGGAACCGTCAATCCCGGGATGGCATCCAGTTTCTCCGCAACGGTCTCGCGCGTCGCGGCGGTTTGTTGTGAAGCCATCGGATAACAGCTAGTGGGCGGCTCAGTGCCATCCCGAACCCAGGCGAGAAGATTCATAACCGCAGCCCGATAGAGCGGGCGATAGTCGACAACATTAAAGTAATTGCTGCCGCGGCTGCCGAATGCACTGATGTTCGCGAAGGGCAGAAGACCGGAAACATGCTGCGTCCCTGCGAACAGATAACGGCGAACATGGTCTGGTAATTCAATATCGGAGCCGTCGGCGGCCGACGTGTGCTGCAACGAGGCATCACCACGCCAGTACTCCGAGGACGTATCGGTATAGAAGATCTTCGGCATGTTGCCGCTTTTGCTCTGACGTTCGAGCAATCCGGCCTGTGACCCTGAATGTGGATCGGCCTGAGGATCATCAGCAAACGGGAACAGGTGACCAAAAGTCGGTGTCGGCTGCACGGATGGTTGGCCGTAACGATGATTGAACTCGCCGCGCCGTCCGCCGGCGATATGTACCAACAGACCATCGAAAACCTTCCGGTCCTCTTCATCTGTGTTCATCCCGAGATGCAGAAATGTGCGCAGCAAGCGACCACACTGCGAGATGCCTTCGGCGATCGAATGATCAATCGTGCCTGCCAACGGAGAGTCGGGACTATGTTTAAGGAACGTTCCAAGATCCCGGAGCGCGATCAGACCCGCACCTGCAACCGGACACCTGGCAGGTGTGTAAATCAGGTCATAAACCTTGCCTGCCTCAAAGCCGCCCTCCAACCAAACATGCTCTGCATCGGTGACCGGCTCGCCGGACTTGTCCTGAGCAAATCGCCATTTCTCGCGCGCAATCTCATGCGCCTCACCATACATGTGATCACGCACCAGCAATCGTGCTTCGGGATCGTTGACGTCTCGTGTTGCGATCAAGCGATGATTGCCAATCGAACCGACATGATGATCTGTCAGAGGAAACGATGGTGTTGGCGCGTTGGGCTGCACACGTAGGTTCATCGGAGCATTGGGCGTCAATACCTCGTTTGGAACAAGCGGCGGCTCGATGCCCATCCGCGGTCCCGGTTTCGGCACATCCCATTGCCAGCCACACCAAGCCAGTGTCCAGCCGTGGCGCATCAGAAACGCGTCACCGGGCACGATCTCGGCGCTCGGCATCAGATCCACCGGTCCCTGATTGAGCATCCGGTTGAGAACCCGATTACCGCGGTTGGGTGCTTCGAATAGCATCGAACGGTTGCCGCCGCCTTCAGGGATCAGCAAGGTCAAATCACCCGTAAACCGAACAGCACCATCGATGCGCGAAGCCAATTCGATGTCAGCAATCGGTTGATTGGCGGGATGCGCAGGATCAATCACGTAATGGACAATGGCATCAACACGCTCATACGAGCCGCCGCTACCGAAGCTCTGACCACCCTCGTACGGCTCCCGGTTCGTGATCTCCAGACGCTCAACCGCCATAGCACTCCCTTTCAAACGCAGGCATCACGTCACCCTCTCATAGATCGCCGCCAAGTCAATTTGCAGCACGAAGATATCGCCAGTGTGCAAAAGGCAGCCCAGGCAGCCCAGGCAACCAAGGATCAATTCTCCTTTGGCACCGGCCTCATCAACCAGGCAAACGGCACTGCCACGGCAGCAGCCATGGCAAACAGATAGAAGGCATTGATGTAGCCGATCATCGCTGCTTGCCGTTGCACTTCTCCTGCAAGTGCCATCAGGCCACTCGGCGTCACGAGGTTCCAATTGCCAATGACCTCTGGATATTGCAGGGCGCGATTGAACGGAGAAATGTGCTCTGTGAAGTGCGAATAGTTCGCTGCCGCAGAGCGGATCAGCAGAACGACGGATATCGAGATGAACAAACTCGATCCGAAGTTACGAATGAGATGGAAGAGCGACATCGCCTCCGGCACTTGATGTTTTGGCAACGTCGCGAATGCCAGCACGGACATCGGCGTAAACGCGAGACCAAAGCCGAAACCTTGCATCAGGTTCGACCAGAACACATCTCCGGCACTGAGATTGATATCAAGTTGCGCCATCCAGAAGCCCGCCACTGCCTGGATCGCCAACCCGATGGCCATCGCATAGCGGGCATTCCAGCGCGTAGCTTGCACGACCACCGCAAACGACAGCAAGTTGCCGAGCCCGCGACCGGCGATCAACAGACCAATAGCGCCCTCGGGATAGTCACGCAGATCGCTCAGCAATCCGGGAAACAGCACCATCGGCGTGTAACTCAGCATTCCGATAACGAACACCACGACGAGGCCAACCGAAAAATTTCTGTCCAGCAACAGTTTCGGGCTGATCAGCGGGTTTCGTGCAGTGACACTATGAACAAGGAAGATCCATGTTGCCGTGACAGCCACGAACGCCTCAATCCAAATCTCATAGGACTCAAACCAGTCCAGGCGCTGACCGCGATCCATAATCAGCTGTGCAGCAGAAACTGCCGCCGCCAGCGCAAGAAACCCGGTCCAGTCGAATTTCACCGGACGTCGTTCGTTGTGGTGCGCCAAGGCGAACCAAGTCACTGCGCAGGCCAGTATGGCGCCCGGGACAATCATGAAGAACGCACTGCGCCATCCCCAAATCTCGCTCATCATACTGCCGAGCACCGGTCCGCCAATCGGCCCGAAGACACCGCCAATCCCCCAGATCATCATCACCATGGCGTGCAGCGCGCGCGGAAACGTGTAGATCAGAATACCTTGACCCAGCGGCATAACGGCAGCACCAAAAAAGCCCTGCCCAACGCGCGCCGCGACAAGGAACTCCAAGTTTGTTGCAATGCCGCAAAGAAACGAACTGATCGTGAAACCGATCATCGCGGCGAACATCACGTTGCGCCAGCCAAACCGATTGGCCATCCATCCGGCCAGTGGCGTCGCCACCGCAGACGCAATCAGGTTAAACGTCACGACCCAGGCAATCTGGTCCTGGGTAGCAGCCATCGCACCCTGGATTTGTGGCAGGACCACGCTCGCCAGCGTAATCGACATGCCAAATAGCAATGTCGTTAGCTGAACCATGAACAGGATCAGCCACTGCCGCGGTGTAATTGAGGATAACGACGGCTTGGCCGCAGTCTCCGTCAAGGCACTTTCCTCCACGTCGGCGTTGATCGCCGATCTTGGTGATCGTCGTATTGGTTATGGCATCGGGTAAGCGGTGCAGCCGGTATCGGTCTCAGACCTTGCCACGCTTTGGTTTGACAAGAAAGGCAAATGGGATGGCCACGGCGGCAAACACGGTGAACAAGCCGAATGTATTGAGATATCCGATCATCGCTGACTGCCGGCTGACTTCATTCGAGATAACTGCGAGCCCCGTTAAAGTCGTGGCGTCCCACGCCCCTGTCACCCACGGCGACGTCAGCCCCGGATTAAACGGCGTTATGAACTCAATCATGCGCGAATAGTTTTCTCCCGAAGACCGAATGACCTCGGCTACGCAGATCGAAATAAATGCGCTCGAAGCCACATTGCGAATGAGATGGAAGACACCGAGCGCTTCCGGTCTGCTCTTGGCCGGTAGATCCGAGAACGCCAGAACACTCACCGGCACAAAGATCATGCCGATGCACAAGCCTTGCAGGATACCGTTGAGCGCCATCTCCAGCGGCGTCACGTTGAGATCGAAATGCATCATCCAATAGCCGGCCACGGTTAGCAGGGAGAAGCCGGTCGCAATGCTGACACGCGGATCAATCCGATCCGTGAACATCGCCAGGAAGAAGCCAATCAAACCACCAATGCCGCGACTGCCAACCAACAAGCCGATCAATGCGTCCGGATAGTTGAAATACTGGCGCAGCAATGTCGGCAGGATCACCATCGGCGTAAAGCTGAGCATTCCGAATATCGCAACCAGGACGTAGCCGAGTGTCAGGTTTCGGTTCCTGAGAAGATTGAAGTCGAGAAATGGTCGCTCCGCCGTGAGGCTGTGAGACAGAAAAACATAGAACGAAAGTACCGCCACAGACGCTGCAATAACAATCTCATTCGACTCAAACCAATCGAGGCGATGCCCGCGGGAAAGAACGTACTGCAGTCCTGAAACAGCAATCGCAAGTGACAGAAATCCGATCCAGTCAAAACGGATCTTCTCCCCCGGTTCATCGCGCGGCAGTGAATAGAGCAGACCAATGAAACCGCTGACAGCAATCGGCAGCAACATCAGAAAGGCCCAGCGCCAGCCATAACTCTCGGCAATCAGTCCGGCAAAGGTCGGCCCGATAATCGGCCCGAGGATGACCCCCATACCATTTATGCCCATCACCATCTGATGGCGTTCCTTGGGCCAGTTGTCGAGCAACAAGGTCTGCACCAACGGCACAGTGGGTGCCCCAATGCCACCCTGCAGGATGCGCCAAAACACCAGCGCCTCAAGGGAGTCCGCCAAGCCGCACATCAATGTTGCGAATGAGAAGCCTGCCACGCAGGTACACATCACCCGCTTGCGCCCGAAGCGCGAGACCAGCCAGCCGGTCATTGGCGTCCCGATCGCGATGGCGAGGATGTTGAATGTCATGATCCAGGAGATCTCATCGGCAGTTGCCGAGAGTGCACCCTGAATTTGCGGTAGGATCGCTGAGACGACGAGAATGGTCGTGAAATAGAGTGTCAGCGTCAGCATGCAAAAGACGAGAATGACAATCCGCCTGAACAGGCTCAGCGGCGCATCATGTGTCTCATCTGCCATTACGTTCCGTTAGCGTGTTGCCTGGATCGGTAGATTTGTGCGCCCATTCCTCGGTCTTCGCAAGACACACGCCATCAACAATCACGCATCGTCGTGAACATCCACTATGCGATGTCCGGAAGCATGAACACCCAGGGTCACCAATGGTTCACTGCCGGTTGCACCAAACCAGTGCCGGACATCAGGTGGTAGAACCAGCGTGACACCGGGCTTGAGTTCAACGATATCGTCGCTGCCTTCCAACCAGGCTTCACCTTGACCTTCGAGGATCGTGATTGTTTCCATGTAAGGGTGCGAGTGCACCGGAGTCCGATATCCCGGCGGCGAGGTTTGCACGCCAAGTCGAATGGGTGTCGACCCTTTGTCATCGCCGACCAGTGTCTGATACTCCGCGCCGCCACGAAACGCTTCGCGGTCTACGTCCTGGTGCGAGATTAAGGGCATGTGGCTGATCCTCCAGACTACGGGAATGGCGGCAATCCCAGCACAACCATTCCTCGAACAGAGTCTCAGCGAACGACGTCGGCGTCAACCGCGCTGCGGAACGCCTTGCGCATCTTGCAAGTCTTCCCTTGCGGCTGGTCCCAGCGCCACGGCGAATAGTCCGGACAGCACCAGCAAGACGGCGGCCGTCAGCAGGCACGCGGTCAAGCCACCAATCTGATAGGCGATACCTGAAAACAGAGTCCCGAACAGGCGACCGGCCGCGTTCGCCATATAGTAAAACCCAACGTTCAAAGCGACCTGATCCGAGGTTGTGAGCGCCAGGATCAAATACGAGTGAACCGCTGAGTTAACCGCAAACAAGAAGCCAAACACACCGAGCCCGACAATCAACGTCACCGTGGGATCGAGACCCATTTCAATCGCGACGGCAATCAAGGTTGTCACGCCAGCAAGGGCGAAGACCCAGAGCTGTGCCGCCCTGACTTCGGTTGTGCGTCCATCATCGGAGCGCTTGATCATCAGCGGTGACGCCCCTTGCACGAAACCATACGCAATCACCCAAAGCGCAAGGAAAGCACCGACCTGCGTGAAACTCCAACCGAGCACGTCGTAGAGAAACACCGGCAGGCCCACGACGAACCAGACGTCGCGCGCACCGAACAGAAAGACGCGAGCTGCCGACAGCAGATTGATAGCTTTCGACTTGGAGAGAATTTGCGAGAACTTGGTCTTTGACTTAGCAACGCCCATGTCACCCGGCAGCGACAGGATCGACGCCACCAGTATGACACCGAGGCAAGCAGCCATCAGCCACAATGCAGCTCCGAAGCCAAGTGTTGCGAGCAGAAACCCACCGAGGAAGAAACCGACACCCTTGAGGGCATTCTTGGAGCCCGTCAACAGTGCCACCCAACGGAACAGCAGCGAGTGTTGATCGCCACCGACAATCAGTTTGATGGCACTCTTCGAGCTCATTTTCGTGAGGTCTTTGGCAATCCCCGACAGGCCCTGCGCAAACAGCACATAGACGACCGACCAGAGCTTTGGCCACTGCGGATTGAGCAACGACAACGCAAGCAATGCTGCGATCTGAATGACCAGTCCGGAATAAAGCGTCAGCTTCAATCCAAAGCGCGACGCAATCCAGCCGCCGAGCAGGTTGGTCACAACGCCCATCAGCTCATAGAGGAGAAACAGCAGCGCCAACTCAAACGGTGTGTAACCGAGCGTATGAAAGTGCAGCAACACCAGCATACGCAGGGCACCGTCGGTCAGAGTGAACCCCCAGTAGGCCGAAGTCACAATGGCGTAGTTGCGGATACCGGCAGCCATCGCAGCCTCCCGTCGCAAAAAATTAATCTATTCGGCCGCCGCGCGATACGCCGGCTCAGCGGCCGCGACACGTGCAAGCAATTCGACCATGCGATTAACGTAGCCCCACTCATTGTCATACCAGGCAATGATCTTCACCTGGGTCCCGTCGACGACCATGGTTGATTGACCATCCACGATCGACGAATGCGCATCCGTCTTGAAGTCTGACGAGACCAGCGGCCGGTCTTCAAAATCCAGAACGCCTTTCAAGTCACCTTCTGCTGCCTGCTTCAATAGGCCGTTGACTTCCTCCACTGTCGTCTCACGGCCTACTTCGAACACACAGTCCGTGATCGAGGCATTGAGCATCGGCACGCGCACGGCAAGGCCATTGAGTTTGCCTTTGAGCTCGGGAAAGATCACCGTGATGGCTGTCGCAGACCCCGTTGAAGTGGGCACCAGATTGAGCAGCGCGGAACGTGCCCGACGATAGTCCTTGTGCGGCGCATCGATAATCGTCTGAGTGTTGGTGACGTCATGGATCGTCGTGATGACGCCATGCTTGATGCCAAGACTGCCATGAATGACCTTGACGACAGGCGCCAGGCAGTTCGTCGTGCACGATGCAGCTGTCACAATCTGATGCTGTGCCGGGTCGTAGAGATGGTCATTGACTCCGACAACAGCATCAAGGACGCCCTCCTGCTTTACAGGCGCAGACACCACGACACGCTTTACGCCGGCATCAAAATAGGGTTGCAGCGCCTCCTTCGACTTGAATTTGCCCGAGCATTCCAGAACGATGTCGATACCGAGCTTGGCGCAGATTGCAGCCGGAGGAGTTTTCTCCTGACTGTAACTGATGGTTCGCTCGCCCACCTGCAGCGCATCACCAGCACCTGACGTCGCAATCGGCCAACGGCCGTGGATACTATCGAACGCAAGCAGATGTGCTGACAACGCCGCATCGGCATTCGGCTCATTGATATGCTGGATGTCGAACGTGCCTTTGCCCCAATCGCGCGCAGGCGCGGTCAGTGATTGTGGGTTGCTCGGCTCAAAGCCCCATGCGGCGCGCAAGCCAAGCCGCCCCATGCGTCCAAAACCATTGATCAATACGCGCATTGTTGCCCTGCCCCTGCCTCGCTGGAAAACCCGTTCGAAGACCATAGATACGCGCGGATATCACAGTTTTATTACAGCTCTATCTCCATCCCATCGAAGGCGCAGTCTTCTTCCACATCATCCTGTCGCGCCAACATCTCCGGCCCCATATGGGTCAGGACAATGCGCTTGGCGGTGATCTCCGACCGATGTGCTTCGATGTCGACATAATTCATATGGAATGGCACCGGCTTCGAATGGAAATAGCACTCGCTGATGAAGATATCGGCCTCGTGTGCCAATTGGGGAATGTGCTCGTTCCAGGCACTGTCACCGGTGTAGGCGATGACTTTGCCAGCCACTTCGACCCGCATCGAAGTGGGGTTGGTCGCGGCAGTATGAATGGCCGGATAGGTTGTCACCCGCAGGTCACCGATGGCCTGCGGTTCCAGCGTCGGCATTTCGATCGTGGTGTAATCGAACTTCGGCGCCATACCGCCCGAACCCGGAAACAACGCTTCCTGCACGAGCTTCAAGCGGCTCTCTGTCTCAACCGGTCCGGCAACGGTCAATGGTGTCTGCCGCTTCGCGCCCAGCATCGCATCCATCAGCATCGTCGGCACCCCAGCACAATGGTCGCCATGAAGATGCGTCAGCAGAACCATGTCAATCGAGTTATGGTGGATGCCGAGCTTGTTGAAGGCCACCAGTCCCGTAGCACCACAGTCTATTGCAAAGCGAAGGCCCGGAGCATCAACCAGAATGCAGGTATTCATACGGCCGCCGGAGCCAAACGCATCTCCTGAGCCGACGAACGTGATCTTGACTGTCATTGGTTTTCAACCTCCGAGTTTTGCTGCGGTTCTAACAGCATCGCGTCACCACCGGAAGCGTTCATAACGCAGCATCATTCGGCAGGCTTGATACGCAATGGAGATCGGCACTCCAGCATTGTGAACTGACGCCGGGACGAAACAGCGATAGAGTTCGGCCAAACGGGAGTAACCGGCATGCAATTGATAAGACCATTCATCCTCCTTCTTGTGCTCTCTGCAGCTCCGGCATTTGCGAGTTGGACCGTCACAGCCTCCAAGGGCTATGCCTGCAAGAGCACGGAGGCCCTTAAGCAGTTGCGGATTATGTCAGCCGTTCCCTCTGCCTTCGATGTGGCGCTACTCGACAAACTGTCGTCCGGTGAGTGCCGAAAGCTGCAACAGGGCGAAGCCGTGGAAAAACTGGAGGACAACACACTTCCTCCGTCTGCAGTAAAGATTCGCCGTGCCAATGGCGATGAGCTCTACGCACCGGAACGGTTTGTCGGCCAATCGACCTAACGTGCCGGGCAACACGTTGCAGTTCCAGCCGCATCATGACAAGTAGAGCGCCAGAGATGCGCGCTACGAGCGGTCAGCAATGAATCACAATCGACAATGCTAGCGTTGCGCGAGGCTTGGCAACGCCAACTGGAAAGTATGTAGAAATGCGCTGTGAAGTCGTCGCTATCGGCACGGAACTTTTGCTTGGCATCATCAATGATACAAACTCGTCCTGGATCGGCGAACAACTCGCACAACGCGGAATCGACTCATATTTTCAGGTCAAGGTCGGCGACAACTTCGACCGCATTGAAGGCTCCATCCGTACCGCTCTTGAGCGCAGCGACGCGGTGATTTGCTGCGGCGGCCTCGGTCCGACCCAGGATGATATTACGCGGGACGTGATCGCGCATATCATGGGCAACGGCATGACCCGCGATGAAGCAATCGCAGCCGAAATCCAACGCCGTTTCGAAGCCCGTGGCCGGCGCATGGCACCAAACAACCTCCGTCAGGCTGATGTCCCAAACGGTGCAACGACCATTCCTGAGATGCCCGGCACGGCACCGGGACTTGTCTGCCCTATCGGCGACAAGGTCATCTACGCCATGCCGGGTGTGCCGCACGAAATGAAGGAGATGATGCAGGGCACCGTTCTGCCCGATCTGCAACGCCGCGCCGGCTACCAGGGCGTCATCCGCTCGCGTGTCCTTCGAACCTGGGGCTTGAGCGAGTCCGGGTTAGCTGAGCTGCTCGATGACCGGATCAACGAACTGGATGAGACCGGTCATGCGACCTTGGCCTTTCAGGCCTCGGGCATCGAGGGCATCAAAGTCCGCATCACGGCCAAGGCCTCTGATGATGCCAGTGCCGTCGAAGTATTAGATGCCGAGGAGGCGCACTTGCGGCCCATCCTCACCAACGCGATTTTCGGTATCGACGACGAGACAATGGAGACCGCCGTCCTCAAGACCCTACGCGAGCATGGCCGATCCCTCGCCGCCGTTGAAACGCTAACCGGCGGAATACTGTCGTCACGGCTGACCTTGGCCAATCCGGAGATGGATATTTTCAAGGGCGCTACCATCAAGTCCATGTCAGACGCGGACCGGTTAGCCGGCGAACAATCCGAAGCCTTGGCCATACGCCTGGCACAGGAGGCCCGCGACCTGCACACAGCAGACATCGGCCTTTCCGTTGTCACGCCGAGCGCATCCGAAGGGGCGACTCCCGGTACCATCATCATGGGGATTTGCTGCGAAGAAGTCTCGTTTACTAAGCTCACCGTTTTGCAACCGGGCCGCGAGCGTATGCGGAATTACTCCGTCATTAGCGTGCTTGACCTGCTGCGCAAATCAATAGCGGCGGGTTTCAAGGTGCCGTCCTCAGAAGCACATCGTTGACGAGTTTTACCTCGGTAATCCGAGACGCATGGGGCTTAACAAAGAACAGCAAGCAGATCGATGTGGTCAGTTCTGCTGGATAATGATCAGTGTTCGTTCCGGCACCGTAGCCCCATCAACTCATTCACCGGGCGCTAACCTTGCCTGTTAAGAAGTAACTCCGGTCAAAGCGTCGTGACGTTGACTTGCCTGAATGAACTACTTTAAACCGGAAGCATCAGCCGGGTTGCATAGAATCCATAAAAATTGAGCACCCGCGAAACGACCAGAATTTCAGGGTTCGGGACGCAGTCAAGCGCACAAGTCTTTCAAGAAGGAACGCTCTCACAATGGGTCTGCAGTTAAAGCCAGGTGTGGTATTTGGCAAGCAATACCAGGATCTTATTGAACATTGCAAAGCCAACAAATTTGCATTGCCGGCGGTCAATGTCGTCGGGACTAACTCAGTGAATTCCGTTCTCGAATCTGCCGCTAAGAATAAATCAGACGTTATCATCCAGCTATCGAATGGCGGCGCCAGCTTCTTCGCAGGTTCCGGGCTCGCCGACAAGAATGCCGGCATGGTGCTTGGCGCCGTTTCCGCAGCACAGCACGTCCACCTGCTCGCCGAGGCCTATGGCGTCTGCGTCATCCTCCACACCGATCACGCCAACCGCAAGCTGTTGCCATGGGTCTCAGGCCTTCTCGATCACGGCGCCAAGTACAAGCAACAGACCGGCAAACCGCTGTTCAGCTCGCATATGCTCGACTTGTCCGAGGAACCACTTGAGGACAACCTGGTTGAGTGCGAGGCCTTCCTGAAGCGCACAGCAGAGCTCGACATGAGCCTTGAGATCGAACTCGGTGTAACGGGCGGCGAAGAAGACGGCGTCGGCGCAGATATCGACGAAGTCGACAACGCCAAGCTCTACACGCAGCCAGACGAAGTCCTCGCTGCTTATGATCGCTTGCAACCGATTGGACATTTCTCGGTCGCCGCCGCATTTGGCAACGTCCACGGTGTCTATAAGCCGGGCAACGTCAAGCTACGCCCTGAGATCTTGAAGGACTCGCAGGCCAAGGTCCGCTCAACGCACAACTTGTCCGAAGACAATCCGTTGCACCTCGTCTTCCATGGTGGTTCAGGCTCAGAGCCAGAGAAGATCTCTGAAGCGATCGACTACGGTGTGTTCAAAATGAACATCGACACGGACACGCAGTTCGCCTTCGCCCATGGTGTTGGCGGCTATGCCGACGACCACGGCAATGCCTTCAAGTATCAGATCGACCCTGATACCGACGAACCGCTCAAGAAGTACTACGACCCACGGAAGTGGCTGCGTGAGGGTGAAAAGAGCATGGTCGATCGCCTGACCCAGGCCTTTGACGAACTGCGCTCGGCCGGCAAATCGGTTGCATCGTCCTGATCAGACTGACAATTCAAAGAATTTGCGGCAGCGATCAATTCGCTGCCGTTTTCTTTTCTATCTGACGGGCAGGTGACGCAGAGGCCTTGCACGCCTATATAAGCAGCAGTCTAACGCAAGCCATTCAAAGCCGGGCCGTGCGCCGTTTCCAAGCTGAGCTAGGGATCACGCACCACTCCGGTCGTCGAGGCCAATCATGAACGCGCCGTCTCCCGCTGACCAGTTCTTCAACTTCGACAACACGTACGCGAAGCTGCCGGACCACTTCTACGCCCGACTTTCACCCACACCAGTGAAAGAGCCCGGTCTGATCAAGCTCAATTCCAATCTTGCTGTAGAGCTCGGCCTCGACCCGGACGCGCTAACCGAAAAAGCCGCCATTGAAATCTTCGCCGGCAATCGGCTGCCGCGCGGATCAGATCCAATCGCGATGGTCTATGCCGGCCATCAGTTCGGCAATTGGGTCCCGCAACTCGGCGACGGTCGCGCGATCCTGCTCGGCGAGTTGACGGATCGCAATGGCACCCGCCGCGATATCCAACTCAAGGGCTCCGGACCGACACCGTTCTCACGTATGGGCGACGGCCGTGCTGCCGTCGGGCCGGTTCTGCGCGAATACATCATCAGCGAAGCCATGGCAGCCCTTGGCATTCCGACAACCCGCTCACTGACCGCAGTCACAACCGGCGAGTGGATATTCCGTGAAGCAGCCCTGCCCGGCGCCGTCCTGACCCGGGTCGCCCAAAGCCATATCCGTGTCGGCACGTTTCAGTACTTCGCTTCCCGGCAGGATAACGATGCCTTACGCTTGCTGGCCGACCACGTCATCGCGCGGCACTATCCTGATCTCAAAGACAGTACGACGCCTTACCATGATCTGCTGCAGGCCGTGATGGAACAGCAGGCGGCGCTCGTTGCAAAATGGATGGGCGTCGGCTTCATCCATGGCGTCATGAATACTGACAACATGTCGATCGCTGGCGAGACCATCGACTATGGTCCCTGCGCGTTCATGGATGAGCTCCACCCCGACACGGTGTTCAGTTCGATCGACCAGATGGGCCGCTATTCCTACCGCAATCAACCGCGCATCGCGCAATGGAACCTGGCCCGCTTTGCCCAATGTCTGTTGCCGTTAATGGATAACAACCAGGACAAGGCCATCGAAGCAGCGCAAACCGCGATTGACTCGTACGCGGAAATTTATCAGCCGAAATGGTTGGACGTCATGCGTGCCAAGATTGGTCTGACCACAGCGCAAAACGGCGACCTCGAATTGATCCAGGGGCTTCTCGGCGTTATGTCGGAGCAAAAAGCCGACTTCACGTTGACGTTCCGAGATTTATCATTTGCGTCCACCGAAACACCTGTCGCGCAATGGCCGGTGCGCAACCAGTTTGCTCAATCTGAAGCTTTCGACACCTGGGCCCAGAACTGGATGTCACGGCTACAGCAAGAACCGTCAAGTGATGCCGACCGTCAAAAGGCGATGCAAGCGGTCAACCCGCGTTTCATCCCGCGCAATCATCGCGTCGAAGAAGCTTTGTCCGCTGCGCAGGCTGGCGAATTCCAACCGTTTGAGAAGCTTATTGCGGTCCTCGCCAAGCCCTACGACGAGCAACCTGACAACGCCGACTACGCCTCACCGCCAATGCCGGATGAAGTCGTCCAACAGACATTTTGCGGGACGTGAGCGGCGCGCCCGTATTGCCAGAAGAGCTCAATCTCACCTAGAGAAGAGAGTGAACCGCTACGCCGTCGGTTCATTTGAACCAAGCGAGACCATTCATGAGCTCTATGATTACCGACCAATCTCCGATTGCGTTCCAGGACCCGATTGATGGTGCTGTCGACGTTGTCGTCATCGGCGGTGGCATCGCCGGTGTCTCGACAGCCTACTTTCTGGCCCAGCAAGGCATATCGGTGATGGTTTGCGAGAAAGGACGGATTGCCGGCGAACAATCAAGTCGCAACTGGGGTTGGATCCGCCAACAACGCCGCGACGCCGCCGAACTACCGATCGTCATGGAGTCGGCTCGGATCTGGCGCAACTTTGCTGCCGAGACCGGAGAGGCTGACTTGAGCTTCACCGAGTGTGGATGCCTGCAGTTCATCGAAGACGAAGCCGTCATGGCGAAGTGTGAGGCCTGGGTTGAGATCTCAAAGCAGCATCAGTTGGCCTCGGAAGTCCTCTCTCCCAAGCAAATCGCTGAACGCTTTCCCGAAGTTTCAGGAAACTGGCTCGGTGCCATCTACACGCCATCAGACGGCCGCGGTGAGCCGTTCGTCGCCGTCCCCGCCCTCGCGCGTGCTGCAACACGCGCCGGCGTGCGTATCCGCGAAAACTGCGCCGTCCGCACGCTCGACGTCGAGGCCGGCAGGATCACCGGCGTCTATACCGAAGCCGGTCGGATTGCATGCAGCCAGGTTGTATTGGCCGGCGGCGCGTGGTCAACGCACTTCGCAGCCAACTCCGATGTCTCACTACCGCAACTCGCCGTGCGTTCTACCGCGGCACGAACCAACGTCGCACCAGAGGTCCTCGGCCCGATGTTCTGGGCACCCGAACTCGCACTAAGACGCCGAGCCGACGGCGGATACACGGTGACAACCGGCGACCTTGCAGAACATTACCTGTCGCCCAACTCGTTCCGCTTCGCCATGACCTTCCGCCATCTCATGATTGGTTCAAGCAACAAGATCAAACTGCATATGGCGGCACCCAAAGGATACCCCGGCAGCTGGAGCATGCGGCAGCGTTGGTCGGGCGAGGAGAGTTCGCCCTTTGAAGAGATGCGGGTCCTCAACCCTCCGCCGGCCCAGAGCGTCATCAAGCGCCTAGAAAAGAGTTTGCCGCGCCGCGTTCCCGCACTACAGGGCGTCGGGATTGCCGAGGCCTGGGCCGGTCTGATCGATGTCACACCCGACGCCGTGCCCTACATTGGCGAAAGCCATACCCAGCCAGGCTTGTTCATTCTCACCGGGCTCAGCGGTCATGGCTTCGGCATGGGACCAGGTGCTGCCCGGGTCATGGCCGATCTGGTTGCTGGCCGCTCTTCCGGCCACAATCTCGAACGCTTCCGCACCAACCGCTTTGCCGACGGTTCAAAGATCGTGCCGGGTCCGTATTGATGTCAGTTGCTGACTAGCAAGGCGTCGAAGAAGGAATGCGTTAGCCGTCAATGTTGAATGGCGCCTGCGGATCATCGAATTCGAACAACTCCACCAGCAGGTTGTCTGGCGCCGCGATCATCACGTAGCGCCAGCCATCTTGCTCGCGCAGCCCGTTTGGCGAGGTGATGCCTTCATCCTGAAGACGTGCCCAGACCGCGTGAAGATCCTCGACCCGAACGCCGACATGGTGAACGGCGCCCCGGCCTTCATCACGCGGTGGCTGGTCATAAAGATTGAGCCGGCCATGTCCAATGCCAAGCATCACGTTACGTGATCCCGCATTGACACCATCGAACAAGATGCGCGCGCCAAGGTGGCGCTGCCACCAGGCCAGCGTTTGGTCGATGTCGCTTGCGAATATATGAGTGTGATGCAGATCCAAAGCACTAACTCCACCATGCATGTCATCAGATCATGTCTGAGTGCTATTGGAATGCAAGGGCAATAGACACGCATGAAATGAACCGTTGTGTCGACTGCTCGCCAGCCTCGTCGGCGTGCATTATGATGCGCGAATGCAAAACCTTCGGGACAACACAGTGATCATCAAACGTATCCACATCGATGTCTTCCGAGCAGCCGTCGACAACCCAGTCGTCACCTCGTTCGGTTCGATCCCGAGCCGCGGCATCGCGATGCTTCGGCTGGAAGATAGTGACGGGATGGTTGGCTGGGGCGACATCTGGGGGAATTTCCCGACCATCACAACGGAGTATCGTGCCAACCTCGCGGCGTTCCTGTTGCCGGACCTGCTGCTCGGCAAGACGATCGACGACATTCCGAGTTTCTACCGAAGTTTGGTAAGAAGCCTCCATGTCCTGAGCGTACAGGCCGACGAACCCGGTCCCGTTGCATCAGTGCTCGCAGCCGTCGACCAGGCTCTGTGGGATCTCGCAGCACGCCGGGCAGGCCAACCTCTCCGCCGCCTTTTGAACCCAAACGCCGCAGATCGCATTCCCGCCTATGCCAGTGGCCTCAATCCCGGCGACGGACCTGAAACAGTTATCGCCCAGCGCGGACGCGGTCATCGCGCCTTCAAGCTCAAGATCGGGTTTGGTGACGATATTGACCGGCGCAATGTGCAAACCATCGTCGATGGCATGAGCTCAATTGAGCGCTTTTTTGTTGATGCCAATCAACGTTGGGATCTCGAGCAGGCCAAATATGCGGCTGACTGGTTATCCGAAACACGCGTCGGCTGGCTTGAAGAACCCATGGTGGCTGACGCCCCTGCGCAGGATTGGATGGCGCTCAAGTCCGCCGCCCGTTTGCCGCTTGCCGGCGCGGAAAACATTCGCGGCCTGGCCAATGTCGAAGAAGCGTTTGCCTGGCTCGATTACGTCCAACCTGATGTCGGAAAATGGGGCGGCGTGACCGACTGCTATCAGATTGCCACCAGCGCCATTGCCGCCGGCAAAACTTACTGCCCGCATTGGCTGGGCGGCGGCATCGGTTTGATGCATTCAGCACACCTGTTGGCAGCAGCTGGCGGCGACGGCCTCCTGGAAATGGACGTGAACGCCAACCCGTTGCGCGATCATGTGCTCGGAGACCAACTCGCAATTGAGGACGGACATGTGTCTCTGCCCGCGGAGCCTGGTATTGGAATTGCGCCTGATCTATCGGGTATCAAAGACTTCCAGGCCTCTCAGGTCACGCTTGGAGCGTGAGCAAAATGGCTGTGCAACAGACCTGCCGCGAGGCAAGCAGCCGCCTCATTGGCTGCCCCCGAACCATCGCCCTATGGCCGGTTCGAGCAATGAGAAAACACAACCACATCAAAAGCCTACTGAGGTTTTGCGATCCAGGAAAACAGAGATCATTAACAAACTGGTAAGCTGTGAACCATATTCTAACAGCCTGACTTAGCTACCGTGAGCCACGTCTGGCCCTCGCGTAGAAACATGACGTTGCCTAAGCCGCCCGCCACCGCGCGGATGAACGAACAATCAAAAATCTTGGTCAACTGAAACGCCAGGAGTGATCCTGAGCTACTGGCTGCCGCTCGGTCGCGCCTTAGAGGCTGCCACCATGGCAATTCACTGTTAGCTCAAGGTTGGAAACGTCTAGGAACTTCGCATGCAAAATCTAGGGCTCATCGATGCCGTCTGGATGTTGGTTGCAGCCCTCTTTGTACTTCTGATGCAAGGCGGCTTTCTATTGCTTGAAGCGGGTCGAACGCGATCACGTAACTCGATCAGCGTCGCCCAAAAGAACATCACTGACCTCTTAATCGCCTGGGTCACTTTCGCGGTCATCGGCTTCGCAATCGCCTTCGGTCCATCGCTCATCGAGGGATCACCACTCGGCTATGCGATGGGGAACCCTGGCTGGCACTGGGACACCCAGAAATTCGGTGTCTACTTTGTCTACCAGGTTGGTTTCTGCGCTGCCGCGGCGACGATTGTCTCCGGGGCCGTTGCCGAACGTATGCGCTTCTGGGTGTATGGTTTGCTGACCGTCGTACTGGTTGTCTTGGTCTACCCGATGGTGGCACGCGCAGCCTGGGGCAACTTGCTCGACCTCAACAATGACGCCTGGTTGGCGAACTTTGGTTTCATTGATGCCGCCGGCTCCACAGTTGTGCACGCGCTCGGCGGTTGGGCTGCACTCGCCGCTTGCCTTCTGATCGGACGCCGCGTCGACGTTCCAAAGGGTGGAGAAGTCCAGGGCTACAGTGATGTCTTGGCCCTGATGGGTGCGCTTCTTTTGATGATCGGATGGATCGGTTTCAATGCCGGTTCTGCTCAGGCCGGTTCACCCGAGTTTACGCAGGCTCTTGTCAACACAGTGCTCGCGACAGCAACCGGCGGTGTTGCCGGTCTCGCCTTAGGTGCGTGGCTCGATGATGGCATCTCACGTCCAACCCGGAGCATCAACGGCGTTCTGGGCGGTCTGGTGGCGATCACGGCAAGCGCGACATTCGCCGAACGCGAGCTTGCGATGCTGATAGGCATGTTTGGTGGCGCAATTTCCGTCGTTGTATCTGACTTTCTCAGAGAACAAGGTGTCGATGATCCACTGGACGCCATTGCAACGCACGGCTTTGCCGGACTGTTTGGCACCATAGCCGTCGCATTTGTTGCGCCTGTCGCGATGTTGAAAAACGGCTCCGTTACCGATCAGCTGATCGCTCAAATCGCTGGATCAGCATTTGCATTCGTCTTCGCATTCGGAACAACCTGGATCGTTCTTTTCAGCCTATCGAAGGTGACACCGCTCCGTATCGACACGCACGGTGAACGGGTCGGACTGAACGTCAGCGAGCATGGGGCAGGTCTTGGAACAGATCGTTTGCAGCGCGCACTCACGGAGCAAATCGAAACAGGTCCAGGTTTCCTGATGCGCGAGAAATTCGCTTACGCAGCGCACGGCGAAGAAACATCGGGTCTCGCCGAAACGATCGATTTGCTGGTCGACCAATACGACAATGCACGCGCGATCGCCGAGCACAATTGCCAGCGTCTCGATGACTTTGCAAACACAGCATCCGATTTTCTCTGGGAGACCGACTCCGAACTTCGAGTCACTTTCGTTTCGCAACGCTTTGCTGATCTCTACGGACACGAACCATCCTCGGTGAACGGCCTGCAACTGCACGAGGCATTCGGCATCGAGGAGCAGAGTTGGGCGCTGCTCATCCACCAAGTGCGGCACGATGCGTCGTTTGAAAACGTCGTTGGAAATCTGCACGGCAACGACGAACGGTCTTACTCCGTTCAACTGCGCGGGTGCCTGCACCATGACGCGAACGGGGACGTAGCCGGTATGCGTGGAACAGCCAACGACATTACGGAGACACGCAGCTATCAGGATCAGTTGCGCCGCTTCGCCTACAAAGACGACTTGACGGGTCTGCTCAACAGACGCTCTCTGCGTGAACTCCTGGACGAGCTATCTGCAGCACAATCCGATCGCGGCCCATTCGCGGTGGTGATGTTCGACCTTGACGGGTTCAAGGCCGTCAACGACACATTCGGACATCATGCCGGCGACGAACTCCTGATCGAGGTATCAAAGCGACTTTCGGCAATCTGCGATACCAATCAACACGCAGCACGAACCGGCGGCGATGAATTCGTTGCCGTTTTGAACGGGTTCCCCGCGCACGATTACGAGAAGCGTGCCATGGAGTGGGCCCGCACCGCGGTCAAGCAAGTTCAACAACCGATCGCCCTCGCCGAGGCAACGGTCTGTGTTGGGGTCAGTGCCGGCGTCTGCGTCAGCACGCCAGGCGAGCTTGCAACCGACGTCGTCCTCCAAAATGCGGATCGCGCGCTCTATTACGTCAAGCGCCAAGGCGGACAGACCGTGATGCGGTATGACCCAAGTCTGGATCAAAGCGAGGAAGAGCAGCGCCAACTCGAACGGGCGATAGCCGACGGAATAGAGCACAACGAGTTTTACATCGAGTACCAGCCGCGATTCGGCGCCCAGGAACAGTTGATCGGCTGCGAAGCCTTACTGCGCTGGCGCCGCTCAGACGGCAACCTCGTACCGCCAAATCAATTCATACCTGTCGCTGAAAAGTCGATGCTGATACATCGTCTCGGCAGCTTTGTTCTCGAAAACGCCTGCAAGGACGCAGCAGAGTGGGGCATGCGCTATCCGCAGCAACTGTCCGTGCCGGTGTCCGTCAACGTCTCCGTCAACCAATTAAACACGGAAAACTTTGTCGATCAGGTCAAGCAGGCATTGGCCAACAGCGGCCTGCCTGCGAACAGGCTGCAGTTGGAACTGACCGAGAGCGTTCTGGTCTCCAAGCCTGAGCACATCATTCACAAGCTGGAAGATCTGCGTGCGCTTGGCGTGACAATTGCGCTGGACGACTTCGGAACCGGATTCTCATCACTCAATTATCTCAGGGCTCTTCCGGTCGACAGGCTCAAGATCGATCGTGCCTTTGTCCAGGACCTTGGTGACGAGCTCGCGGAGGAAGCGATCGTCAACACCATCATTTCGCTTGGTCGTTCACTTGACCTTGATGTCATTGCCGAGGGCGTAGAACACGCCGAGCAATTGGATGCCTTGGCCCGACTTGGCTGCCGCAACTATCAAGGCTTCTATTTCTCGAAACCTGTCGAGAAGTCGCAACTGGTCAATCTCTTTGCCACTGATCAGATTGCTCGATCCAGCGAAGCCCGACGATCTTCAAGTGCGGCTTAGAACGACCAGCCATCTAGAACTGAAAACAGAAAACGCCTGAGACCGCCTGTGCTGGCACTTCCACGCCTTTACAGCCAGCCCTTGCGCTTAAAATAGACGAACGGCAACAAGGCGGATACGACCATTGCCGCCAAGGTAATCGGATAAGCCCACGCATAGCCAAGCTCCGGCATGTGCTGAAAGTTCATACCATAGACGCTGGCAATCAACGTCGGAGGCATCAACATCACAGCCACCACCGAGAACAGTTTGATGATCTGGTTCTGTTCGATACCAACAAGACCGATCGTGGCGTCCATCAGAAAAGTCAGTCGGGATGCCACATGGTCAACATGGGCGGCCAGCGACTGCACATCCTGATGCGTTGTCTTGATCCGCTGGCGAATGCCAGACTGGATGTTGGACGATTGCGCCAGATTGCGAAAGTAGGTGAGCAAACGGCCGAGAGACACCAAACTCTCCCGCGTTCTTGATGTAACGACACTCGCCTTACCGATTTCCTTAAGCGAAACGGCATGGCGTCGCGAACGGGTCTTTTCATGCCCATCCGCGCCAAAAATCTGCTTGCTAATCGCCTCTGACTGATGCTGCAGGCGCTCGATCAGATCGGCCTGCCGCTCGACAATAGCCTCAATCAAGCCAATCGCAATGGCTGCCGGATTGTGACAGGCGATGTCTCCGGTAGCTGGCCTGCTGCGCAAATATCGGAAAGGCACGCGGCGTGGCAAAGCGCACAGTGATCAAAACGCCCGGCAGGAGGATGAACGTCATCTCCGCGTTCAGCGGGTCCTGCGTCTCAATGCGATAGACGATGCTGGCGGTCATCACATGAGCCGCGCCCTCCTGGTAGAGCCGGCTCGACACCTCGATCTCGCGCATATCATCGGCAGACGGAATGCCGATACCGTGTGCGGCCTCGACAGCTTTGATCTCGTCCACACTCGGATGGTCGAGATCAATCCAGACAATGCCGTCCAACAGCTCGACACGACTTAAGTCATCGACATCACTTGGTGAAAGTTTACCGCCGCTGTGATGATAGAGGGTGATCATAGTATCAGTATCAGCTCGTCGTTTTTGCCCGCGCCGCCAGTTCGCGCACAGCCGCTATCGTGTTCTCTGCTTCGCACCAATAGGTACGCTCTAGCTCAATATTGAAGATTACGCCGGGATGGAAGCGGATACGTTCAATAAGTTGCCCCCAGGGGATAGAACCCCAGCCGATCGGCAGGTGAATGTCGCCTTGCCCAAAAGCCAGGCGCTCGGCCCTGGAATGAGTTTTGATGTCATGCGGCCGGCCAAACGAGTCATGCACGTGGAGGTGCTTCGCAAACGGCGCCAACGCTTCCGCCTCATCGAGAAATTCGGCGCCATGCAGCGTGCAGTTGATGAAACCATGCGAGAAATCAAAGCACGCCTTGACGTTTGGATGGTTGATCGCCGCAATCTCGGACGCGAGCTTTGACGGCAGCGCCGTCAGGCGATCGCGGTTGTAAGTAAAGACGTTCTCGACGGTGATGATAATATTGTTTTGCGCTGCCAAGTCTCCGGCTTCCGCGAGCGCTTCTCTTTGCAGGCCATAGGCTGCATCAAGGCCAGGTCCTTGCGTATCGGGAATCGTGCCGCTGTGCATGACGTAGTGCAATCCGCCGAGTTCCGCCGCGACTTCAATGGAAGCTGCGAGCACCTGCTTGTGCAGCGGCAATCGCCAGGGGTCGTCCATAAGATTGATACCTATCGGGCCATGGATCGTGATCCCGAATGGACGCTCACCAATCTGCGCTTTTGCCTTGCGAAGTTGCTCACGCATAATCTTGCCGTCGGCAACCAACGGCATGGTCAGCGTCGGGATTTCGACGTAGTCGACACCGAGTTGCTCGGCACGGTCAAGATCAGGACCCAGATCCTTGAACTCGGCATCTTCGGATTTGATGGATATACCGACACCCAAAACACCTTCACTCATGCGCGCACCTCCTTCACTGGCAGAATATCTCGCAAACAAGAACGAACCTCTGATCCCACCCTAGTCGGCGACCATGTCGGTTCGGTGAAGGTTGTTCAGGAATTTGGGGACTGGTGACTGGGCACGGATCAGGTTAGTCGGGTAGCGACACCGCCGTAGAAAGTGAAGTGCGAACTCTGCCGCCAGTCACGCAATGCACGCTTCAATTCGGATGCGAAATCAATTCTTCGCAGTGGCGCTCCACTAACGACTAATGCGTTGCCGTGCATCAGTCGGACAGGCAGAATTACTTGAGACGATAGGATAGCTTATCGGGCCTAGCCTGATCTCTAGAACTTGAAATCAACGCGGCCTGAGACGCTATACTGGTCGTAGTCCTTACGCGCGAGACCCTCAGCCGCTCCTTCAACCCGCACAACCGTCTTCTCGTCGAGTTCCGCGCGCACGCCGCCGCCGACAACAACGCCAAAGTTGTCAGGCTTGTACGTGCCGCCGGTGCTCGTGGTGATGACACCGATATCGTTGAAATCCCATTGTCCTTCCACGCGGCCGAAGACTTCAACACCGCGCCTGATCGGAACAAAGGTGCTGCCGCCAAACGTCAGCTGACCAAGCGAAATCGTCTGACTATCGACCTCATTGCCGCCGCTATCGGTGTAGGCATCCTGTTTTTCTCTGACGTAGGTCACCCCGATTTTGGGCAGCACCTTGAGATCACCGCGTCGCCCCACTGACCTCAAGAGCACTGCTGTCAGACTGAGGCTGCCGGCAAATCGATTGGCATCGAAATCGCCATCCGTCAGCGCGCTATTATCGTGGATGTCATAGTCAATCCAGGCGTAGGAGCCTTGACCATCAAGGATTAGATCGACTGGCAGCCCAGTCATCGCGCGGGTCATCTTGTAGCCAAAGTAGCCGCCGGCAATCTTCGCCGTGCTGTCGACGTCGATCAGCAAACTCGCAAACTCCGCGTCGGCCTTGTCGTAGCCGCCGAATGCACCGACCAGAAAGGAGTTCGTGACAAGATAATCAAAACCAGAACGCGCAAACGTCAGATCGCCGTCGAAGCTGTTGCCAGTTCGCGAACTATCCACCCGCGTCAGTCCACCGGCAGCCCAAAAGTCCCATTTCGACTGTCCGGTTGTCGGCTGGACGATCTCAGCAGTCGGATTGACACCGAGCTGCTGCAGCCCCGCCATCGCACGCTGCTCCTTTTCACGCCGTTGCAAGGCCTGCTGCTTGCGGTAGTGATTGAGCAGATCCTTGGAGTGCCACGCTGTCTGCCACGCCGTCTGCCCCGCGCTCGGCTTTGGACGGCGAATTGTTGTGCCATAGGCTTCAGTCAGCGCCAAGGAAGTCTCAGCACCATTGTCTGATCCGGCACCCTCATCGAGTAATCGGTTCTGGGTCTGGGTCTGTGTAACAAACTTCTGTGTGTTGTTCGATGCACGACCGAAGGCAGCGCCAGCAGACTTGCTAGCCGATGATTGGCGCGTCGCTATGTCAACCGGATCGGCCGCGGGATCCCCACCAAACGCCCCACCTGTTATCACTACTGATGCAACCGTCACCTGCGTCGCAGTTAGAGTGAACTGCATCTCAACCGTATAGAGCGTTCCGCCCAGCGTGACCTCACCGATAGCGATATGGGTGCCAACATCGAGAACATCAGAGCGAAGTCGATTGCCGTTAGCAGTGGCAGGCACGCCATCAACCAACAAACTACTGGGCAACACCGACACTCCACCGATGGCCGCATCGAATAGCGCACGACCCGCAATCGATGTTACGGGGTGGCTCGGTTCAACGACACGGATGCGCAATTGGTCATCAAGGTTGCCAACAGCACCATCAACCACTTCGCACAGACCAGAAGCCAAATCGGGAAGCAGCTCCACTTGAGCCACGCTGTCTGAGGTAAGGGGTGTGTTACTGCAGCTTGTCTGCGCCGACGCAGTGCTAAATGGCTGACCTGCCATCAATATCGCGAGCGCAGCAAGCATTATGATCTGGCGTACAACAGTCATCGGTTCTCCTAGCACAGAGTCACCTACTCCATTGGCGAACAGAGTGACCCCAAGTTACTGCCGGAAGAACGATCGCAACCGTTATGCCGTTCGCGCAATGCAGGCTGCTTTTCGAGCGAGAACTGCAGATTCTGGCTTCGACTGCTGCGCAGGTGCAACAAGTCGGCGAACCGAAGTAACCTAGTTGCCGAGGGAAGCCGCTAACCAATCAATAGTTCTTCCAGGGGTTGCCCATGTTGAGGAACTCCGGCACCTCGGTCTCGCGATCCGGTGCCACTATCAACGCGCCATCCTTATACGTCTTCTCAGCCACAATCCGTTGTGACGCCGCGATGGTGTTGCCTTCGTAGTCGTGAAAGACATGCTCACCGTGGTCCAACGCGAAGATCGCGACGTCTGCCGGCGCGCCCTCACGCAAATCACCGATCTCACCGGCAAGGCCAAGCTTACGCGCCGGGTCGATGGTCGAACGCGCAAAGACTTCTTCCAATGATAGACCGCAAGCCATCAGCTTCGACATTGTCGTCGGCATATCGAAGACAACCGTGTGCCGGTTGGTCGTCGTCAGATCCGTACTGATGTAGTCCGGATAATACCCCTGCCCAACGCACGCCTGCATGATCGGCAAAAGCCCATGGAAGCGATCAAGGCCAAGATCCACCTCGATGCCACGTTCCCGCGCCGCCCAATACTCGGGCCGCACTTGGCCGTCCTCATCCAACGTGGTCGTCGCGCCACCATGATAGGGATGCGTGATGATATCTCCGGGTTTGAGGAAGGACACGACTTCTTCAAAAGCCGGCGGTGCCGGCGCGGTGTGGACCATGATCGGCAATCCCACCAGGTCAGCCAGCTCACGCGCGCGCTCCATCGCCCGCATTGACGGAATGTTGGTGTAAGCGCGCACCTTCACGCCAACGATGTAATCGCGGTTCTTTTCGATCGTCTCTCGGGCGGACTCCACGTGCAGGAGACGCTCATCATCGCAATCGTGAAAACCGAGCCCCTTCACACCATCCGTCGTCTGCCCAATGGCGGAGATGTTCAGAAACGCCAGGATGCGCGATCGGGCGGGTTTGATGACGTATTCGCGAAAGGCAAGAAAGTGAAGTGAGCCTGCACTACCCGCATCAACAAACGTCGTCGTTCCCGAAGATGGCGCAACGTCATCAGCATCGACGCTCAGGAAATGGCCATAGCGGAACGCATGCATATGGAAATCGATCAGTCCGGCAGAGACCAGCTTGCCAGCAGCGTCAATCACCTCGACGGTCTGATCCGGCTCGATGCTGTGATCAATGCGTGCGACCTTACCAGCGTCAATCAGCACATCCCGCTGGTGAAAACAGCGCTCCGCACCTGAGAACACCTGACCACCTTTGATGAGTAGACCCACCATAAACATCTCCCGTTAACGCCCGACGACACCATCAGTGCTTCGTCCCGATGAGAATAGCCGGTTTTGCAACATGCCGTCGCCTCATCGGCCCAATGCCATTTATCCCCGCTCCGCCCTGGCACGATATCATCCTTCGCACTCATCTCACTCAGGATCGCCTTCCGGGGGCGCCCGTACTGCGAGGGGTGGGGTTCGGTCCCCGCAAGATGTGGCAACGCAGGCCTGCTTGCGGCGATGTCCTTCCTGTCGGCCACTGTTTTGCCTAGTGACGGAGTAAGCCGTCGGCAACGCAGCGGTGACGGACAGGGTCAAATCGGAGAGGACCGCAGCGCGCATGAGCGGCGTTGCGAAATCGGGCAGTGTGCCAGAGAGAGCCCGTCCACTGTCGGCCCGAAGTGCGGGGCGTGTAAAGCGCCAACTATTATATCAGAGCGGTGCCGATCACGCCCCGCCATCCTGTATCCCGAGCAAATCACCGAGGCCCATGTCTGCGGTGTATTTCGCGTTGGTTGCCTCGCAGCCGGACACCATCCGATTGACGATAACCGGTAGCGGGGTGCGGTGTCGCGTTGTCCCACCGCCTAGAGCCGCCTAGATTTCCCGGCACACGAGATCCACAGCTGATCCGGACCAAACCCGAGGGACTAAAACATGGATGTTCTCGAAGCTATCAAGTCACGGAAATCAATACGGGCCTTCAAACGCGACCCAATTCCGAAAGAGACACTCGTAGAGCTGCTTGAGATCTGCCAACGAGCACCCAGTGGGACAAATACACAGCCGTGGCACATCTACGTGTGCACTGGAGCCGCACGCGACGCGATTGAGAACGACGTGCTGGAACTCGCTAAACAAGGCAAAGGTTCCAAGTACGAGGACTACGACTACTACCCGGCCCAGTGGAAGGACATTCACCGCGACCGTCGACGTGGCGTTGGCTGGGGTCTCTACGGCCTGCTCGGCATTCAGAAAGGTGATCGCGAGGCGAGTGCCGCGCAGGGAGCGCGCAATTTCAAGTT
Source organism: Hyphomicrobiaceae bacterium (assembly GCA_965247245.1). Classification (GTDB taxonomy): domain Bacteria; phylum Pseudomonadota; class Alphaproteobacteria; order Rhizobiales; family Hyphomicrobiaceae; genus Tectiglobus. Next base: position 3,446,012 of record CBDFGV010000003.1, read on the forward strand.
CTTCGATGCACCCGTCGGCATGTTCATCACAACGGACGCCTACCTAGGGCGCGGCAGTTGGGCCGATGTCGGCCTCTATATTCAAACCATCATGCTGGCGGCACGCGGCTTCGGTCTGCACACCTGCCCGCAAGCAGCATGGATCCAATTCCAGGAACCTGTTTTCCGACACCTCGGCATTCCTGACGACCAGGTTCTCGTCTCAGGTATGAGCCTCGGCTATGCCGATGATAGTGCCATCGAGAACACACTGGTCAGTGACCGCGAGGAACTCGCCAATGTCGCAAAGTTCGTCGGCTTCGACTGATAACAGATAGTCGAAGCGACCAAAGCCGGGAGAACTGCAATGACCAAATCGGGACGCGTTGCCTTCAGCAAAATGGATGAGGTCGCCTTCGGCCAACCTGCAGCTGAAGCGATCGGTGACATCGTCACACGGCTGGGCGCCGAGCGTGTCTTCCTGATGGTCAGCGGAACCATGAATCGGACGACCGATGAGATCGAAAAGGTCAAGTCGGCACTTGGCAACAAATGCGTCGGCGTCTTTGATTCGATGCCGCCGCACACACCACGTTCCGCCGTCATTACGGCAACGGATATGGCACGCAACGCGTCTGCAGATCTCATTGTGACCTTGGGCGGAGGCTCTATCACCGACGGTGCGAAAGCGGTTCAGCTGTGCCTGGCAAACGACATCCGCGATGCCGATGCCATCGATGGGCTGCGTACGGTAATCGGCCCGGATGGCGTGCCGGTTCCGCCAAGCATCAACCCACCGACTGTGCGTCAGATCTCGATCCCGACAACCCTCTCAGGCGGTGAGTTCAGCGGTATTTCAGGCGTCACCGACGAGCGCACCAAGGTCAAGGAATTAATCCGCCACACGGACATCATCCCGCAAGCTGTTGTGCTGGACCCGGCTGTCACGGTCCACACCCCGGAATGGTTGTGGCTCTCAACCGGCATTCGCGCCGTTGACCATTGCGTCGAAGGCATCTGCTCGCTGGAAGCGCACTCCTACGGCGATGCTCAGGCTTTGCAGGGGCTATCGCTTCTGGCCAGCGGACTACCGCGCGTCAAAGCTGATCCCTCGGACATCCAAGCCCGTCTCGACTGCCAGATGGGCACTTGGCTATCGATGGGCCCACTTGCCAGCGGCGTTCCGATGGGCGCCAGTCACGGCATCGGATACGTCCTTGGTGCTGTGTTCGATATTCCGCACGGTCATACATCGTGCATCATGCTGCCGGCCGTCATGCGCTGGAACAAGTCGGCCAACGAAGACCGCCAGAAATTGATATCCATCGCCATGGGTCGGCCTGGAGAGGACGCAGCGGTTGTCCTGGATGAGTTCATCGCCGGCCTCGACATGCCGCGCAGCCTGTCAGCCGTGAATGTCGGAGCCGAAAACTTCGACCGCATAGCCGAGCAATCCATGGGCACGCCGTGGATCCCTCGCAACCCGCGACCCATCCCAACGCCGGCGCAGGTTCGCGAGATCCTGGAGATCGCAGCTTAGCGAATTGCCATGTCGTCAAGCGAAGCGATTGGTGGATGCTTCGGGGCAGACAGAGGCGTCAACGGGACCGCGTGGTCTATCGCGCCGATTTGATCGTCAGTGAAGTGACAGCGCGCAGGCTGGGCGATAGGCGTGTCGTCAATCAACCGAAAATGATGACATCCGGTTCTCACGGATGCTTTGCCAAGGATTTGATCGATGATGCAATCATTCAGCCTGCTCTTCCTCCGTGTCACGACGGCTGGCCTTCTGTTCTGGTGGGGGCTTGCTAAGGCGTTGCGGCCGGCCATTGGCGAGAACGTTTCCAATAAATTCTACGGAGGCATGTTCAATGCCGAGTCGCTTCTGGTGGGATTTGGATGGGCTCAGGTCGTATGTGCCATTTTGCTGATTGTCGGGATTTTCCGATTGCCACTTCTCTGGGTGCAACTCGTAATCAATACATTCGTCGCAGCATCCGTATGGCAAAGTCTCATTGACCCGTTTTGGTTCTGGATGGGTGGCGACAAGCCTGGCGTCGTCAACGCATTGTTCTATCCATCGGCCATTGTCGTCGCCGCGTCACTCCTATTGATTGCGTTCCGGTCGCAGGATTCACTCGCGTTGGATCGCGTCATTTTCCAAGGTGGCGAGAGATAGTGCGCAGCAAAGCGGCACAGCCCAACCGAAATACAAATTTGACCTCGGCCCGGCCTTCTGACTTACAATAGGCTGACCGCGATCGTGGCAACGTTTCTGATTACAACAGAGGCTCGCCTAAGATCCTGCTCAGTTGGTCGAAACAAAGATGCATTTGCGATCCCAGGTTGGAAGTCACGGGAATCATCGGCGCTCCATTGTCGGTCACGGACTTCTTGTGGTCGCCTTGGTGGCCTTACTCATCACTTTCGCAACGGCTCATGTTCGTGCCAAGGATCAATCAAAAGGTGGCACCAACCAAGCCTCAGATACAAAACAGGTGATAAGCGCAGCCATGCGCCTAGCGCTAGCGCAATCACGTCGTCAATTGCGCCAGGCTCGATCGCAGTGCGACACGCATCAACACGGCGTGGAACAAGACGATCTAAAGAGTGTGATTGGCTTGGCCAATTGTTTTAAGTACGGGCGTGGACGCCCGAAGAGCCTGCTGCGTGCCCAACGCCTGTTTCAGGTGGCGGCCGATATGGGCAGTGCTGAAGCACATCTCGCACTTGGCCAGTTCCTGCGCGATGGGCGGATTGTTGAACGCAACATCGCACAAGCGCTCAATCATTACCGAACCGCCGCGGAGGTTGGGCTTGCAGAGGCGATGGTCGAGCTTGGCCTGGTTCTGCGTCGCGATAGTTCCGAACCGCAGTCTGCTTGCGAATGGTTTGCTCGCGCCGCCAAGCAGAATAACAGCAATGCCATCCGGTTATTGGGTGACTGCCATGCGGACGCGATCGGCGAATACAAAAACAAATCGCGAGCTGTTCAGCTCTATAGCAGATCAGCCAGCCTTGGCGATGACACGGCAGCACTCAAGCTGCGTGGGCATGTTTTCCGAGGCATTGGCAGCAACATTGCCGCGACCGAAGGCTGTGCCTGGGCTGCCGAAGCGGCAGCAAGATACAACCAGGCCGCATCAAAGGCCCACGCCTACTGCCTCAGCCTGCGCCGATGAGGGGGCTACTTCAGCTCCACAATCATCTCGACTTCGACGGCAATCTGGAACGGAAGTGAACCCATACCGACCGCCGAGCGCGCCGCCTTGCCGGCATCAGCGCCAAAGACTTCAACCATCAAGTCTGAGTAGCCATTGATGACCTTGGGGTGCTCTTTGAAGTCGGACGCGGCATTGACCATGCCAAGTACTTTGACGACCCGCTTGACCTTGTCGAGATCGCCAACAACAGCCTTGATGTTGGCCAACATGTTGAGGCCGACGAGACGTGCCGCATCGTATCCTTGCTCAGCGGTAAGGTCACCACCAACCTTGCCTGTGATCGAAGAGCCATCCGCATTGCGCGGCCCGCAGCCCGACATGAACAGCAGGTTGCCCGTCTGGACGCCCGGTACATAGTTGCCGGCCGGCGTGGGCGCTGGAGGAAGTTCGATCCCGAGTTCTTTTATCTTTGCTTCGGCGCTCATGGCGACCTCCTCTATTTGAATACTTGTCTCAATGGATCACAAGCTTGGTGCCGGTCTTGGCTTGCAGTTCGTCGAATGTGAGACCGTCGACCATGTCACGGACCAACACTGCATCTGGTCGAATATCGATGACAGCAAGATCTGTGTAGACACTTGTCACAGCACCTATCGCCGTCGCCGGATAGGTGATCGCATCAACAATCTTCGGCTCGCCGCTCTTGGTCGTGTGCGTCATCAACACAAACAGGTTCTTGGCGCCGACACCAAGATCCATCGCGCCACCAACAGCTGGAATGGCATCCGGTTCACCAGTCGACCAATTGGCAAGATCACCGTTGCGCGCAACCTGAAAACCGCCAAGAACGCAATAATCGAGATGCCCGCCACGGATCATCGAGAAGGAATCTGCATGATGGAAGATCGCAGCGCCCGGCAGAGCCGTCACTGGCTTCTTACCTGCATTGACCAGTTCATAATTCACTTCGTTACCGCTCGCAGCCGGCCCCATACCGAGCAACCCATTCTCCGACTGAAAGACAATCTCCTTGTCCGCCGGAATATGGTTGGCAATCGCTTCCGGGCGACCGATGCCCAGGTTGACGTAACTACCATCCGGAATGTCTGCCGCAATGCGGGCTGCAATCTGGTCGTTGTTCCAGGCTGTCCAGCTCATTGTGGTTCCCTTTTCACTTCCGCGGCGAGGAGTTTCTCTTCCTCCTCCGGATTACTGATTTCGACCATGCGATCTACGTATATGCCCGGTGTCACGATGGTCTCGGGCTCCAATTCACCAAGCTCTACCGTATTGCGAACCTGCGCAATGGTGGTCTCGGCAGCGGTACACATAATCGGCCCGAAGTTACGCGCCGTCAGGTTGTAGGTGAGATTGCCCCACCGGTCACCGTCGCGCGCTTTGACGAGTGCAACGTCGCCACGAATGGCGTGTTCCAAGACATGCGGCCGGCCATCGATCTCGCGGACTTCCTTGCCCTCCTGCAGCGGCGTCCCTGCCGAGGTCGGCGTAAAGAATGCCGGGATGCCGGCACCGCCCGCACGAATGCGCTCGGCCAGTGTACCTTGCGGCACCACCTCCAGCGCTAACTTCCCGGCACGGTAGGCATTGGTGAACACTTCGCTGCGCGACGACCGCGGAAACGAGCAGACAATCTTGGCCACGCGTCCGGCGGCAATCAGGGCCGCAATACCGATCTGACCGTTGCCCGCATTGTTCGAGACGATGGTCAGGTCACTTGCGCCTTGATCGAGTACGCCATGCAGCAAATCGATAGGACTGCCGGCACCACCGAAACCTGAGACGAGAATGGTCGAGCCGTCTTTGATACCCTGGACAGCCTCTGCAATGCTGTCGACACGCTTGTCGATCAAGAGATGATCCTCATGTTCCTATTACAATGCAGCCCGAAGAGATCGGTGTCTTACGACAACCAACCGTAGCCCTCACGCTTGTTCTCGAATGCAGCGATGTCATCATCGAACTCCAACGTCAAGCCGATGTCATCCAGTCCCTTGAGCATGCGATGCTTGTCAAAGTCCGCGATATCAAAATTGAAGGTCGTGCCATTCAATGCAGTCACCGTTTGCTTGTCGAGATCAATCTCGATCTCCGCGCCGGGTGCTTCGTGCATGTGCCGACGCAACGTATCGCAATCTTCACGAGACAGGCGCACTGGCAGCACGCCGTGCTTCATGCAGTTGTTGTAATGAATATCGCCGAAACTCGGAGCGATCACTGCCCGAATGCCATTGGCGACCAAGGCGTCCACCGCATGCTCTCGCGAGGAACCGCAGCCCCAGTTGATATCTGCCACGATGATCTTGCCGTCGCGAAACGGCTCTTGGTTATAGATAAAGTCTGGCTTCTCGCTGCCATCATCATTGAAGCGCAGATCATGAAACAGGAACTTGTGATAGTTGGGATCGTCCGTCGCAATACGCAGGAGCCGAGCCGGAATGATCTGGTCGGTATCGCAGTTGGGAATGTCGACAGGGATGCCCATCGCCCGAAAACTTGTGAAGGCTTCCATGTTACGCGTCCTCCATCATCTTACGCACGTCGGCAAAGTGACCGTTGACAGCGGCGGCCGCCGCCATGGCCGGGCTGACCAGATGAGTCCGGCTTTGCGGTCCTTGCCGCCCACGGAAGTTGCGGTTGCTGGTTGATGCTGATCGCTCGCCCGGCTTCAAGGTATCACCGTTCATGCCAACGCACATCGAGCAACCAGGCAGGCGCCATTCAAATCCGGCATCCGTAAAGATCTTGTCGAGCCCTTCGGCTTCCGCCTGCTTCTTGACCAGACCAGAACCTGGAACAACCAGTGTCTGGATCTTGGCCTTCCGCCCCTTTGCAACGGCAGCGGCGGCTCGCAGATCTTCGATGCGGGCATTGGTACAGGCGCCGATGAACACCTTGTCGACGGCAATGTCGGTAACCGGTGTGCCTGGCTTCAGGCCCATGTACTCATAGGCTGAAATCATAGCGGTCCGCTTGTCCGGGTTATCTTCTTTATCCGGGTCCGGGAGATGCTCAGTGACTTGCACGGCCTCTTCAGGGCTATTGCCCCATGTTACCATTGGCGCGATAGAGTCTCCGTCGACGTCCACTTCACGGTCGAAAGCAGCATCAGCATCGGATGGCAATGATTTCCAGAACACCATGGCCTGATCCCATTTCTCGTCCTTGGGAGCAAATGGCCGCCCTTTGATGTACTCAAACGTTGTCTCATCTGGTGCAACCATGCCGATCCGGCTGCCACCCTCAATCGTCATGTTGCAGATCGTTAAACGACCTTCCATCGACATGTCACGAATAGCCGAACCGGCGTACTCGATGGCGTATCCAGTTCCCCCCGCAGCACTGATCTGGCGTATAATGGCCAGTATGACATCTTTACCAGTCACACCGAAACCAAGCTTGCCATTGACATTGACCCGCATCGTTCTCGGCTTCGTCTGCCATAGCGATTGCGTCGCCATGACGTGGGTCACTTCAGATGACCCAATTCCGAATGAAATGCAGCCAAGCGCGCCATGAGTCGACGTATGGCTGTCACCACAAACAAGCGTAATGCCGGGCAAGGTGATGCCCTGTTCAGGCCCGACCACGTGAGCAATCCCCTGTCGCTCATCCCCCCATGGAAAGTAGGTGATCCCGAACTCTTCGCCGTTCTTATTGATGGCAAGTGCAATTTCCTTCGCACGCGGATCATTCAGTTCATCAAGCGAGGCGGTGTGTGTTGGAGTGTAGTGATCAGGCGTCGCAAACGTCTGGTCCGGGCGCCTCAGCTTCCAATTGTTCCGGCGCAGCCTCTCAAATCCGAACATCGACCCATCGTGACATAGGTGTCTGTCGATATAGAGCAACGTCTTGCCAAACTTCTCCGTCACCACGTGACGGTCCCAGATTTTATCGAACAGTGTCTTTCCTGGCACCGGGCGCTTCCTTTCGATCCAATGGAGATCTGGTCGGTCTTTGCCGACGTTATTCTTGTCTGTTGGTTTGGTCGTGATTATTGCCAGCGGGGAAGAGGGGCGCAACCATCAGGCAAAGGCGGCGTGCATATTTACCATCAGCTCCTGGATGATCGCTGCAAGGCCCATTCAGCATCTCTTAAGCAAGCGCCAAGTAAGTCTAAATGGCGCTATAACTGGCAAAATTCCGCCAATTCGCTATGTCTATCCACCAGAAACCTCGAAGCAACTAAGAGCCAGGCAAATATGACGGCGCAGGCGTCAATCGATCAATCAGGCGAACAAGGCACAAAGTCCACTATGCAGGTCAAGGTATGGCGCGGCGATGACGACGGTGGGTACCAAACCTTTGACGTCCCGCAGCGCGAGAACCAGACCGTGCTGGATGTGGTGACATGGATCCAGCGCTACGCAGATCCCACGCTATCTTATAGGTTTGCCTGCCGCGTCGGCGTCTGCGGCTCTTGCGCGATGACTGTCAACGGGCGCCCGCGTTGGACGTGCCGCACGCACGTCGCGAACGTTGTCGAAAGCGGCCAGATTGAGATTGGTCCACTGGCAAACCTGCCGGTGATTAAGGATCTCGCCACCGACATGTCCCGCTTCTTCGAGAAGTGGCAGGACGCCAAGGCAACGTTCACGCCGACCAAGACACGGCATGATCCACCTGAATTGATATCGCCCAGCGACGAAGCCCGGATCGAGGCCGATGAGGCGATCGAGTGCATCAATTGCGGCATCTGTCTCGCCGCCTGTGACACGGTTCGGTGGAACCCTGATTACTTGGGGCCGGCGGCGCTTAACCGGGCCTGGTCGCTGGTCAACGATGTCCGTGATGGTGGCCAGGCCGAGCGCTTGATGGCGGTCGCATCTGACGGCGGATGCCACGCTTGCCACACACACCAAAGCTGTGAAGCGCATTGCCCGCAAGGTCTTAACCCGACGGCATCTATCGCAGGTCTCAAGCGGTTGACCATGAAGGCTTACATTCGCGGGGAGCTCAAATGACCGAGATCCGCCTCTACATCGTTCAGCGCGTCACTGCGCTGCTCATGATCCCGTTCATTCTGCTGCACGTCGCGGTGATCTTTCACGCCATATCTGAAAAGTTGACGGCCGATCAGATCTTGGCACGCACTGGTGGCAGTATCACCTGGGGCTTGTTCTACGCTGCCTTCGTGTTGCTGGCATCAGTTCATGGAGCCATCGGCATTCGCACCGTAATTCGCGAATGGACGCCGCTGGATAATGCCATTGCCGACATCTTCGCGATTGCTATGTGCGTCGTCCTTATTATCCTTGGCATGCGTGCCGTCGTAGCAGTGGTGTTCTCATGAGCGTTCGTATCGAAAATCGCCGCGACACGAGTTACCGCAAAGACATCCTGTGGTATGCCGCGATGATCCACCGGATCTCCGGTATCCTGCTCGCTTGTTTTTTACCGCTACACTTTCTGGCGCTTGGTCTCGCCATTGAGGGCGAAGCGAAACTGGAATCATTCCTCAGGTGGACAGACAGCCCGCTGGTGAAATTTGCTGAAACCGGCTTGATCGTACTGCTCGCCGTACATCTGCTAGGCGGCATTCGCCTGATGTTGATTGAGAACCTGCCCTGGGACCCGGATCAAAAGCGCATGGCAACCGTTGCTATTCTGATCGCTGTTGTTGTCGGTGCCCTGTTCCTTCTTCGATTTCTGTGAGGCCTGCCATGCTTGAGCGTCATAAGACAGACATCCTGATCCTTGGCGCAGGTGGCGCCGGTCTGTTTGCAGCCCTTCACGCCCATCAAACTGCACCGCACTTGTCGATTACGGTCGCGTGCAAGGGGTTGCTTGGCAAGTCCGGGTGCAGCCGGATGGTCCAGGGCGGATACAATGTTGCCGTCCACCCGGCGGACTCAATCGAGCGCCACTTCATGGACACCATCCATGGCGGCAAGTGGCTACCGCACCAGGAACTTGCCTGGACCCTGGTCACCAAGGCGATCGAACGCATTCGCGAACTTGAAAACGAGGTTGGATGTTTCTTTGATCGCAACCCGGACGGCACACTTCACGGCAAGGCCTTTGCCGGCCAGACCTTCGATCGCACCGTTCACAAGGGTGACTTGACAGGCATTGAAATCGTCAACCGCCTGATGGAGCAGGTCTGGGCCCGCAACGTTGACCGCCTGGAAGAACACCGCGCCGTAGCCTTCATTCCGGACAAGGCAGGCGAGAGCATGGCCGGTGTCCTGATGATCGACATGCGCACCGGCAATTTCAAGCTTGTCGAAGCAAAGGCCATTCTGCTTGGCACCGGCGGCGGCCCGACCATGTACCGCTACCATACGCCGTCTGGCGACAAATCCATGGACGGCCTGGCCATGGCGCTGCGCTCCGGACTTGGACTGCGCGACATGGAGATGGTGCAATTCCACCCGACCGGTCTGCTTGCTGGCCCGGACACCCGCATGACCGGCACCGTCCTCGAAGAAGGATTGCGCGGTGCCGGCGGTTATCTGCTCAACGGCGACAAAGAGCGCTTCATGGGCAACTATGATGACAAGCTCGAGCGTGCCACCCGCGATGTCGTCTCACGTGCCATGTACGCGGAGATGCGCGCCGGTCGAACAACACCACTCGGCGGGCTCTATATACAGATGGAGCATCTTGGCCCGGACATCGTCGCACAGAAGTTCAAAGGTATGGTTGAACGCTGCGCGGATTGCGGCTTCGATCTGGCTGGCGGCCTCGTCGAAGTTGTTCCAACAGCTCACTACCATATGGGTGGAGTCGTCTGCGAAACCGACACATCGACGGCGATTCCTGGCCTGTTCGTTGCCGGTGAAGATGCCGGTGGCGTGCACGGCGCAAACCGTCTCGGCGGTAACGGTATCGCAAACTCAACAGTCTTCGGCGGCATCGCGGGAGATGTCATGCCCGGATTCATCGCCCAGAACCCGCACTGGCGGCAGCCGGATGAAGACGCTATTCAAGCTGAGATCGCGCGGGCAAGCTACCCGTTGGAGCGCTCAACCGGCAATTTGCATGTGCTGCGTGACCAGCTCCAGGATCTGATGTGGGATCAAGTTGGCATCCTGCGTGATAAGTCAGGCCTTGAGAGCGCGCTCGGTCAACTGGATGATATCGAAACGACCCTCATGAAGACCGGCGTTGTCGATTCGAACCGCGCCTTTAACTTGACTTGGCATGATTGGCTAAACCTGCGTTCACTTGTTGAGATTTCACGCGTCATCACGCTTGCCGCATTGCAGCGGGAAAACAGTCGCGGTGCGCACTTCCGGGAAGATTTCCCCGGCGAGGGAGATCTCGAAAACTCACGCTTCACGATTGCCCGACAGCAGGATGGTAGAGTCGAGATCAGCGATGAGCCTGTCGTGTTTTCAATGGTTAAACCGGGCGAAACAATCCTGAATGAAGCGAACGAAGCGGCCGAATAGGAACGCTTCGCCAAGCCGATCAGACAAACAGAAAAATACGTATGAGGAAACGCGATGGCAAAAGATGCACCCGAGTCAGATACCCCCAAAACAGGTGGTGCACTGAGCGGCGTCAAAGTTGTTGACCTGAGCCGCGTCCTCGGCGGCCCGTTCGCCACCCAGTTATTGGCGGACCATGGTGCAGATGTCATCAAGCTAGAACCGCCGCAAGGCGACGAAGTTCGTGATTGGGGACCTCCATTCCACGAAGACGATGCTGCCTACTTCATTGGCATCAACAGAAACAAGCGCTCGGTCGGCCTGGATCTGTCGAAGGAAGAAGGTCGTGAAGTCCTCCTCAAACTTCTAGAAGACGCAGACGTCCTGATTGAGAATTTCAAACCAGGTTCGATGGAATCCTGGGGCATCGGATACGAGCAACTGAAAGAACGGTTTCCCCACCTGATCTATTGCAAGATCTCAGGCTTTGGTAACGATGGCCCCCTCGGTGGTTTCCCGGGGTATGACGGTATCGTCGGCGCCATGGCCGGCCACTACAGTGTGAATGGCTCGCTGGACACCGGTCCAATGCGTCTCGGCCTGCCAGTCGTCGATCTCTCGATGGGCCTCTACTGCGTCATCGGCATCCTGCTGGCCATCCATGATCGGAACTCATCCGGCCAAGGTCAGGCAATTGAGGTGACGCTCTACGACTCGGCCTTGTCGCTCATGCATCCGCACTTTCCCAACTACTTCCTGTCCCGAAAGGTCCCACAGCTAACCGGCAACCAGCATTCCAACCTTGTCCCTTACGGTATGTACCCGACGAAAACGGTACCCGTCATGCTAGGCGCGGGGAACAATCGCGCATTTAAGAAGGTCTGCGAAGTCCTCGGCCGGCCGGAATTGGCGGAGGACGAGCGGTTCGCAACCAATGGTGACCGCCTTAAAAACCGAGATGCCTTGAACGAGATCATCATGGCCAAACTGGCCGAGGTTGACGGCGTCGCGTTTGCCCTGGAGCTCCTCAAGTCAGGATTGCCGTGTGGACCGGTGCTCGACACCGGACAGGTTGCCGAAAGCGAACATACCCGTGCGCGCGGCATGGTCTACGAAGAGGACTGGTACAAAGGCATGGGCACGCCGGTGCGTCTATCTCGGACGCCAGGCGGTTACAAGTCCACGCCGCCGAAGTTCTCAGCGCATGCACGCGAGGTGCTGGCCGAACATGGTTTTGACAACGACGCAATTGAAAAGCTGGCGGCATCCGGCGTTCTCGTTGAGAAGCGCCGGACGTAGACGAGCTCTCGCAACCCAATGAGCTCGGTAGGTCGCCGGCAACCGGCTGGCTACTTGGCCTTCAGGACGTTTGCAACATCTCTGCCGCTAGCGGCATTGTTCAGCTCCGCGAACGTCCCAGCGTCTTTCATTTCCTGAGCCGCACGCAGCCACCCACCGGTCGCGGCGCGGGCAAGCCAACCACCGAGACTGACGCGTTTCGCGCCGGCCGCGGCAAGCTCATTCATCTTGAAGTGCGGCAACGTCAGAACATTGACAGGCTTGGACACTGCCTTAATGACCTTGCGGACATCTTCGTTCGTGGTGAGCCCAGGTGCATAAAGTACGTGCGCACCAACTTCCTCGAATGCCTTCAACCGGCGGATTGCTTCATCGAGATCGTGCTTCTTACGCAAGACCCCTTCGGCACGGGCCGTAATCGTGAAAGGAAAATTCATCGCGTTCGCTGCTTCGACGCCGGCCTTAACGCGCGCGACCGACAGATCGAAGTCGTAGATGCCGGGCTCAGGCTTGTTGTCGTAGTCTTCAATCGAACAACCAACCAACCCGGTTTCACCGGCCAGCCGAATCGTCTCGGCGACACCCTCGGGAGAGTCCGCAAAGCAATTCTCCATATCGGCGCTGACCGGAATGTTGACGGCATTCGAAATCTGCCGGCAGTGCTCCAACTTTTCGTCACGCGTTACCTGACCATCGAAACGACCCAGCGTCGTTGCGTATCCAGAGCTGGTCGTGGCCAGCGCCTCGAAACCCATGCCTTGCATCATGATGGCCGTCCCGACGTCCCAGGGATTGGGGATGATGAACGCACCTTCGCGTTCGTGCAGCGCGCGGAACGCAGCGCCTTTCTCGGCTTGGCTCGCCATATTATTGCTCCTCGGATTGATGGATTGGTGAAGCAAAATTGCTTCGCTTGATGCCCAGTCTAACTGACGATGTGTCCGGCGCAAGAGCGATGCGCGAGCTATCGCGTGTTCTGGTTCAGCCTGACTTTCAGCAATGGCAGCTTAGAAGATTCCGAGCAATCCTGAGTTGCCAGGACCCAGGGATGAGCAACCGGATCCTTGCAACGCAATAGATATTGGCGAATAACGAACCGATACGATGGCAAGACGTAGCCGTTGTTGCTTTTCACATACGTCGCTCGGTGTTGGCGATAGTGCCTGGGTAGTTCGTACCATGGCATCCCAGGACGTCGATGATGAACGGCATGAAGGTTGTTGTTGAGAAAGAGCAGGGAAAGTAGTCCCCGATCTTCGACAATAGCCGTTCGGTGCGTAACCGTCTCGAACGCGCAGTGCTCAAGATAGGTGCGAATCTTCAGCACCGACATCGCAAGGTAGGCGCACACTCCATACAGCCACCATGGCATGGTAGAAACAAACATCAACACGGTCCCGACTGCTACGAGCCCCAAACCATGCCAAAGATAGGCGCGCAGAATTGCCGGATCATGATGTCGGATAAGGCCGAGATCCTGGTGATAGAGGTGGGCGAGACTGATAGCGGGACCAAAGCTCATACGCCCCAGCAACGTATTGTTGAACCACAACATCGATTGAATGTATCTCGGCAGCTCTCGCCACGCATTCCTGGGTAGATAGTTGCTTTCCGGATCATCGTAAGGATCCGTGAGACTATGGTCATGGTGATGCTTGAGATGAAGATCTCGATACCGCTCGAATGGAATCCAGATACCGATCGGCAAGCTGCCTAGTATCGTGTTTGCCTGACGGCTCCTGAAGGGATGGCCGTGTATGATCTCATGCTGCAACGATGAATGCAGCGTCAGCACGAGAACCAGCAGCATACTGGAAATCCACGGACCAACGAGTTCGTAGCACGCCACCGTGATGGTCCAGCCGACATAACAGACCATGGCAATCAACACCGTTGGCCATTCGAATTGTCGCGAATGGCGCCGGTGCTTTGAAGATTGATTGTCTGATCGTGAGGAGAGGGAGGGTGGATTGGACATGAGCACATACTGCGCAACAATCCATAATTTGACAGCCTGGTGAATATATCGATTAAGTGCTATTTCTGAAATATAATCACTAGATTATTGTAGATTCACAACAAATAGGTGAATTCACAATGGACAAGCGCGAACTTGCCGAGTGCTTCAGGGCTAGGCTCAAAGAGATCATCGACAGTCAGGATGACAGCCTGTCCGCCTTGTTGCGCAAAGCTGAGATCGACCGATCGGCACTCAGTCAGTTTCTGTCAGTCGACAAGGTGCGGCTGCCGAGGGTCGAAGCGCTCCGACGCTTAGCAGTGGCCAGCGGAGTTTCCACCGATTGGCTGTTAGCGATTGAGAATGCGCCAGAGGGCCGACAGGAGGTTTCCAGCAGTTGGCAGATTGAGCAAGCAGAAGCTACTGATCAGTCATCGCCGCTCGCGCGTTGGCGCGCCGAAGCCGCCGGCACCAAGCTAAGATACGTGCCATCAACACTGCCTGATATGTTGAGCCTCAACGACGAACAGACGGAGCAACAGGAGCGCAGTCGCCAGACAGCAGATGCCCGCGGCAGTGGTGTCGAGAACATCCTGGGACAAATCTCGCTCGATGATATGGATGTCGAAATCGCGATGCCAATTCAGACGTTGCAGGACGTCGCTTCGCAATCCGGGCTGTGGCGCGGTATCTCAACTGCACGGTGCCGGCGCCAGCTAGAACACATGGCGCGAATATGCGAGGAACGTTATCCGGCTTTGCGACTTCACCTGTACGATGGAACTAAGAACTTTTCCGCGCCGTTCACGGTCTTCGGAAAGCAACGCGTCGCCCTCTACATCGGCGAAGCGTATCTCGTCATAACGGGACATGAACAGGTCCGCGACTTCACACAGCGTTTCGATCGTCTCGTGCGCGCGGCCCTCGTCAGTCCGGATAAAGTTCACCGAAAGATCCAAGAGCTGCTCATGCGGAGCTAACCTCTGCCAATACGAGCAGAAGCAGAATTGCACGCGATAGTCGCGTGCATCCACCCACCGACCTTATAATCCCGCTCTAGTAGCGACCGTGGCAGTGCTTGTATTTCTTGCCAGAACCACACGGACAGGGCGCGTTCCGCGCGACCTTGCCCCACGTCGACGGATCATTCGGATCGATCTCATCAGCTGACTGCCGTGTACGCACCGGCGCAAGTCGAACTTCGCCAGCATCAGCATATTCCAGCGCACGCTCTTCATTGGCCAAGGCAGCCTGCGCCATCGCGTACTCACCGAAAACGGGCTCGGCCTCCTCCTGGTAGGCTTCCATCTCAGGAAGCTCCGGATCAGTGCCGTAGAGATCATCGATGTCGTCCTGGGCAACGTTAATCTGCATCAATTGCCCAGTGACCGCCTCGCGCAGCTTCGTCAACAACCCTTCGAACAGGACAAATGCTTCGGTCTTATACTCGTTGAGCGGATCCCGCTGACCATATGCGCGGAAACCAATCACCTCGCGGAGATGCTCCAACATAACGAGGTGCTCGCGCCAGAGGTGATCCAATGTCTGCAGCAGGACAGACTTCTCAATGTAACGAATGCGTAGCTGCCCCATCGCCTTGGCCGACTTGTCATCAGCCGCATCAACTTCGTCTACGAGTTGGCTTGCATCCGTATAGTCAGCCAGAAACTGGTAGCCAATCATACCGGCCTGCTCGTTGGCCTGCTGGCGGGACATGCCGTTGAGGCGCACTTCGCCCTCGCCTGAATTCAGTAGGAAGCGACCAATGTCCTCGAGATTCTCGCCGGGATTGCCTAACAGCTTCGTCAGGTTCTCGTTCCCGCGCACAAAGCCGACAAGCTCTTTCGCGCTCTCGTAATTGGCTAACATCGCCTCGCCAACTTCGACGACCTTCTCCTCGGCCTTAGCGTCAACAGCTTCAACGATGCGCTCGCGGATCTCTTCGTCTGCGATACCTTCTTCTGCTGCCCATTCCGGGATCGGCAGGTCTACCTGGAAGAGTTGATCGATTGCGGTTTTGAGACCATCAACATCCCACTGTTCTGCATAGGCATTCGGCGGAATGTGCTGCGTGACGTAGGCTTCAACAACGTCGTGACGCATGTCCGTGACGATCTCGTTGACGTCGTCGCTCGACATGAATTCGAGACGCTGCTCAAACACGACCTTACGCTGGTCGTTCATAACATCGTCGTACTTGAGGATCTGCTTACGAATGTCGAAGTTGCGCGCCTCGACTTTCTTCTGCGCCATCTCCAACGACTTGTTCATCCAAGGGTGGATGATCGCCTCGCCGTCCTTGAGGCCAAGCGTCTTGAGAATGCCATCCATTTTATCGGATCCGAAGATCCGCATCAGGTCATCCTGCAGCGATAAATAAAATTTCGATCGACCCGGATCACCCTGACGGCCGGAACGACCACGCAACTGGTTGTCGATCCGTCGGCTCTCATGTCGTTCAGTACCGATCACGTACAAGCCACCCGGCTTGTCGACCGTCTTCGCCGGACGATTGCCCTTTGGTGGCTCTAATTCCACATGCTCGCTTGCCACGAGAACATTTTCGCGATTCTTGTCGACTTCTTCGCGGATAACCTTTTCTTTCGCGGAAAAATCTGCCGCTTCAGGATCACCGGCTTCGTCGGTAACGCGAATGTCGGCGTTGCCACCGAGCTGAATGTCCGTGCCGCGACCGGCCATGTTAGTCGCAATCGTAATCGCACCAGGCACCCCGGCCTGGGCAATAATCATCGCTTCCTGCTCGTGATAGCGCGCGTTGAGCACCTGGTGCTCAATCTTTTCAGCCTTCAAAAGCTCGGAAAGATGCTCACTTTTCTCAATTGAGGCGGTACCGACCAGGCAGGGCTGGCCCCTCTCTTTCGCAGCGACAATCTCCTTAATGATAGCGCGCCACTTCTCGTCCTCGGTGCGGTAGATCTCATCATCCTCATCAAGGCGGCCGACTTCCCTGTTGGTTGGAATTTCAAGTAAGTCGAGGCCATAGATGTCGAGAAATTCTGAAGCTTCCGTTGCGGCCGTACCCGTCATGCCGCTCAGCTTGTCATAGAGGCGGAAGTAGTTCTGGAACGTAATCGAGGCCAGAGTCTGGTTCTCAGGTTGGATCTCGACGTTTTCCTTGGCTTCAAGCGCCTGGTGCAAACCCTCGGAGTAGCGGCGCCCAGCCATCATTCGGCCGGTGAACTCGTCAATGATCACAACTTCGTTGTTCTTGACGATGTAGTCCTTGTCGCGCGTGAACAGCGTATGCGCCTTCAGTGCCTGATTGACGTGATGCACAATCGAGACGTTCTCGATGTCGTACAGCGTGCCAGTCAGCAAGCCTGCAGCGCCAAGGTTCTCTTCAATCCACTGGTTGCCTTCCTCGGTCAGCGCAACCGTCCGCTGCTTCTCATCCAACTCGTATCGCGCTGGATCTTTGACAAGCTCCGGCATATGTGAGTCAACGGCTGTATAGAGGTCCGCCTTGTCATCGACCGGGCCAGAGATAATCAGCGGAGTCCGCGCCTCATCGATCAGGATCGAGTCCACTTCGTCGACAATTGAGAAGTAGTGGCCGCGCTGGACCATCTCCTCTTTTGACATCTTCATATTGTCGCGAAGATAGTCGAACCCAAACTCGTTGTTGGTGCCGTAAGTGACATCGGCAGCATAGGCGTCCGACCGCTCTTGATCTTCAAGCTCATTGACAATGCAGCCGACCGTCAGACCCAGGAACTTGTAGACCTGCCCCATCCACTCGGCGTCACGCTTGGCGAGGTAGTCGTTGACGGTGACAACATGAACGCCCCTGCCGGTCAGGGCATTGAGGTATACGGCCAGCGTTGCAACCAGGGTTTTACCTTCCCCGGTCTTCATCTCTGCAATCTTGCCCTCGTGAAGGACCATCCCGCCGATCAACTGGACATCGAAATGGCGTTGCCCAAGTGTCCGCTTCGCTGCCTCTCGAACGGTCGCAAAGGCCGGCACCACCAAATCGTTCAAATTGGTACCATCAGCCAACTGCTGGCGAAATTCCTCAGTGCGGGCACGAAGCTGCTCGTCCGAAAGCGCTTCTAGCTCGGACTCGAGCGCGTTGATCGCCTCGACGCGGCTGCTGTAAGCGCGAACGCGACGGTCATTGGACGAACCGAAGATCTTCGATGCAAATTGCCCGAAAGAAAGCATAATTTTTGTAATCCTTACCGTAGATGGCTTGGTTGTAATGGCTAAGCGACCGGATGATGGCGGTCAGTCACCCAGGGCACAACGTATAGCGGATTACCGCCCCCTTTGCCGCGTTACCGAGACATCACTCACCGGGACGAATGGCAGCAGGGGGCAGTGTCGTGACCATGAAATAGGAATCCACATAGCCGCTTGTCAATTGATCGACGTGCACATTGGCGTTTTAGCCATGATTTCGCCGGAATTCGACCCGCTAGAACGGTATGAGAGTGAGCAGCCCGAACTATGCCCGAAGAAGCTGGAGATCGGCGTGGAGCACGTCGAATGCTAGGGATTCGGGTCGGCTACGGGGCTGCACTACAATCACAATCAGAGGGTAAAATTCGGTGATATCAGTTATCTGTCGTGCTGCTCTGGCTGTACGCGTATCGGTTGTAGTCCTCGTTTTGGCTCTTCCAGGCATTGCTCTGGCCGCTGACGGAGCAGTCGTTGCAAAAGTTAACGGTCGCGCCATCACCGAAGCCGACATGCGCCTGGCTGAAGCGGAAATTGCAAGTGATCTGGCGCAGCATCCAGCCGCCATGCGCCGTCGCCTCATCATCGAATTTCTCATTCAAAATGAGCTGTTCGCCGAAGCGGCAGTGCAGCAGAAAGTCAATTCGTCCGCCATTTTCAAGACTCCCACACACTATTGGGATCGCCGCAATTTGCGCGACGCGTTCTTCAACGAAAAGATCCGCAACCAGGTGAGTGATGTGGAAACGCGCGCTTACTACGATGCTCAGATCAAGAATTTCAGCGGTAGAGAAGAGGTGCGCGCAAGCCATATTCTGGTGCGTACCGAGGATAAGGCCAAGGCCATTTTTGAGCAGATCGCACACGATGGTGATTTTTCAGAACTCGCACGCCAGAATTCACAAGACAGCAACTCCAGCACTAAAGGCGGCGATCTAGGATACTTTGGCCGCGGTCATCTCGCACCTGCGATGGAGAAAGCCGCCTTCGAAACACCAGTCGGAGAGGTCGCTTTGCCTGTGCGCTCTCAGCTCGGATGGCACGTCATCAAGGTTATCGACAAGCGTAAGCGCCAACCTCCGACGTTCGAGGCGGTGAAGGATCGCATCCGAGATCGGATCATGCACGATCGCGCACGAACTATGGCTGACCTCTTGCGCGAAAAGGCGCAGATTGAGTATTTGGACCCTACGCTGCGCCAATGACCGGCCGGCGGTTCGAAACTCAAGCCCGAGAATGCAAAGTCAATGGCCCACGATACGACACTTTCCCCGTTCGCCCCTGCCACACAGCCCGACATTCCGGCGATCAAGGGCGTGCGCTTCGATGCCGTCGAAGCAGGGATCAAATACAGGGGCCGCAAGGATCTCATGCTGGCAGTGCTCGACGAAGCTACGGTCGCCGGCGGTGTCCTGACGAAGTCGCGAACATGCTCAGCGGCTGTAAGCTGGTGCCGGGACCGTTTGCAGTCGGGCCAGGCACGCGCGGTTGTTGTCAATGCTGGCAACGCCAATGCCTTTACGGGTAAAAAAGGCGATGAAGCCGTTCGATTGACAGCAGAAGCAGCGGCCGAGGCCGTTGGCTGTCAAACCGACGAAGTCTATCTCGCATCTACCGGTGTCATCGGAGAACCGATGGATGCCGGTGCTTTCGCCCATCGCATCAAGGAAATGGCCGGTACTGCTACAGAGACTGCCTGGTTTGATGCCGCAAGCGCGATCATGACGACCGATACATTCCCTAAGCTCGCGACCACAACCTGCACAATCGGCTGCAAGACAGTGACCATAGGCGGTTTTGCCAAGGGCTCGGGCATGATTGCGCCTGATATGGCAACGATGCTGTCGTTCATGTTTACGGATGCCAAGATCGCGCAGCCATTACTGCAGGACCTGACTTTCGAAATTGCCGACAAGACCTTTAATTGCATCACCGTTGATAGTGATACGTCGACAAGCGATACGGTTCTCGTTTTTGCGACAGGTGGTGCGGACAATTCCGAGATCCACGACAAGAACAGCAACGAGGCCAAAGCCTTCCACGACGCGCTCCACAGTGTCATGCTTGATCTCGCCCAACAGGTCGTAAAGGACGGCGAGGGCCTAACGAAGTTCGTCACGATCAACGTCAACGGCGCCGCAAGCGATGCTGCAGCCAAGCGAATTGCTCTCGCGATGGGCAACTCACCACTACTCAAAACAGCAATCGCAGGCGAAGATGCCAACTGGGGCCGCGTCGTCATGGCGGTTGGCAAATCCGGTGAAGAAGCCGACCGCGATCGCCTCAAGATCCAATTCGGCCCACATGTACTGGCCAATGAGGGTGAGCGTGCACCGGATTACTCCGAAGACGTCGCTGCGGCCTACATGAAGAACGCAGAAATCGAAGTCACAGTTGATGTCGGTATCGGCGACGGAAAAGCTACTATTTGGACGTGCGATCTGACCCACGGCTACATTTCGATCAACGCGGATTATCGAAGCTAAAATGGAACATGACTTCTGGCACGAGCGCTGGCAATCGAACCAGCTCGGTTTCCATCAGGAAGCGACCAACGCACGCCTCATGGCGTTCTGGCCACGCCTCAACCTGTCAGCTGGATCAACCGTTCTGGTGCCCTTGTGTGGCAAAAGCCTCGACATGCTTTGGTTGGAAGCCCAAGGCCACAAGATCGTTGGCATTGAGCTCAGTCAAATCGCTGTTGATGCATTCTTTGCGGAAAACAATCTGGATGTCAGCTCCGAGACGGTTGGCGATTTCAACGTCTCACGAGCAGGCCAGATTGAGATCTGGTGCGGTGACTTCTTCAAGTTTGATCCGGCCCTGATTGGCGCCGCCGACGCAGTCTACGACCGCGGCAGTCTGGTCGCCTTGCCGGAAGAAATGCGGCCTCGCTACTGCGCCAAACTCAAGGCCGACCTCTCACCAACCGCAAAGCAGTTCCTAGCGCTGGTTGAATACGACCAGAATGAAATGAGCGGCCCGCCGTTCTCAGTGCCTCACCAGTATCTCGTTGATCAATACAGCGACAGGTTCACCATCGAACAGGTATTCAACGAGGAAGTCACCGAACTACCCGATCGCTTTCGTGAGCGCGGCCTGACCTGGATGCGTGACTCGGGCTATATCCTCGGACCGAAATCGTGAACAAGCCGATTCTACTCGTTGCAGCCGTCGCGCTAGTTGATGCTGACAATCGTGTTCTCATCGCCCAGCGCCCCGAGGGCAAGAGCATGGCCGGTCTGTGGGAGTTCCCAGGTGGCAAAGTGGATCCTGGCGAAACACCGGAAGAAGCACTGCAGCGCGAATTGGAAGAGGAACTCGGTATCGAGGTCTGCGATACGTGCCTGGCGCCGTTCAACTTCGCCTCACACTCCTACGACGACTTCCACCTCTTGATGCCGCTCTACTTGTGCCGCACGTGGGACGGCGAAATCACTCCGAAGGAAGGGCAGGAGATCGCCTGGGTTCGCGCCATGCGCTTAACCGACTATCCCATGCCGCCGGCAGACCTTCCGCTCATACCATGGTTGCGCGACCTGCTCGGCTAACGCCTGACAACCATTCGGATCTGACTAGCCCGGAATCCTGATCAGCTCGGGTGCGTCCTGCTGATGAACCACCGCCTCGTGATCCAGACTGTAGTAGTCGCCCTTCTCTCCCGCGAAGATGTGCCCGGCCAGCTCAAGACCGGAAGCCCCATCGATCGATCCACCAGAGAATGAGATCCGGTCACCTCCGATCCGGCGGAAAAACAGGCTGGAACCGCACGCACCGCAGAAACCGCGTTCTGTCTCTGCACCTGACTGATACCACTTCAGTTTATCATCCGCTGTCAGCCGAAAGTTCGCTAGATAGGCTGAAGAGGCAGTGAAATAGTTGCCGGTCGATTTGCGGCATTCGGTACAATGACAAGCAACGACCGGACGGAACGGCCCCGTAGCCTCGTAGTGAACCGCACCACACATGCAGCTGCCCTTGATTGTTCGATCACTTGTCATCAGGCAGGTCTCCATCTCTTGGCACTCCAGTCACGTCGCCTGTTGCGCGTTCCGTAGTGCCCAGAGCATCGGCCAACCGTGAGCGCGCACTTCCCGGACGCAGCGGCTGCTGCTGACTCTCGTGTGGTGCCCAGCCTGTCATTGTCAGAATCTCGAAAGTTGCCGCGATGCGACCATCTTCGGTTGCGAAACGCTCCTGATAGATCTCTGCGATGCGAGTCAGAAGCCGTCGCGTCATGGGCACGCGCCGCCGCTCCATCAAAACATTGCTGGCACCCATCGCCTTGAGTTCACGCATCAGATCAAAAGCGGTCGCATAGGTAACGGTAACGACATCACTGTCAGCAACCGGCAGAGCAAAACCAGCGCGCTGGAGCAAGGCGCCAAGATCACGAACATCCGCCATAGGAGCCACGCGGGGCGACGCACCACCCGTCAATTCTTCCTCGGCCGCCAAAGTCACTTGTCTTAATTCCGTCAGCGTCGCGCCACCTGCCAGTACTCCCATAAAGAGACCATCTGGTTTAAGTGCGCGCCGGATCTGACTCAGCGTACCTGGCAGATCATTGACAAACTGAAGCGTCAGAACCGACGTAACGAGGTCATACGACTCTGGCTCGAAGTCGAGATATTCCTCATCAACGACGAAGACGTCATCCAGCCCTCTGGATCTCGCGAAATCGGCAAGAAGCTTGGAACTCTCAGCGGAAGCGATCGATCTGACATTGGGCAATTGGCCAAAAGCTCGTTCCAATTGACCAGTCGCCGCACCGAGATTGATGGCACGCTTAAAAGTCCGATTGGTGACCGCCAGCCGATCTGACAAGTCTTCAGCGGCGCGCTCAAGCAGAAAGTCTGGGATAGGCTCCAAGCGCGCCGCGCGCTCGCGGTGACGCAACAGAAGCTCTCGGTCAAATATCTTAGGCGGCGATGTCATAAACGGAACTTAGCATCCGTGGCAGCGCTTTTCAGTGGGGACACCCGTCGCAGGCGCCTGTATGCTCAAGACTCTAAAGTTCTCAACAGCGAGATACGTTCCATCGAACCAAAGAGTCCGAGGCTAAATGCCATGAAACTCACCCTTCTTGGGACCGGCACACCGGCGCCATCCTTAACCCGCCAGAGCTCTGGTTACCTGCTGGAAATTGGCGACAGCAGGATCGTACTCGATCATGGTCCGGGCGCAGCCCATCGTCTATTGGAAGCCGGGCATAAGCCCATGGATATCACCCACGTCTTTCTCACCCACCTGCACTACGACCACATGGCTGATTTTCCGCGCCTCGTCCTACAGCACTGGGACCATGGTGCAGCCCACGTACCAGACCTCAAGGTGTTTGGGCCTTCGCCAACTGCGCGACTGGTCAACCAGCTATTCGGAGAAGACGGGGTCTACGGTCCCGATATATCGGCACGCACCCAACACGAGGCCAGCCTCGCCGTCTACGGCGCGCGCGGGGGTGAGTTGCCGCGACGCAGGCCAAACCCTCAGGTCAGAGAGGTCGCTCCGGGCGATACTATTGACGGCGGGGCGTGGCAGGTGACCGTCGGGCAATCCGTGCATTTCCAGCCCTACCTGGAATGCCTCGGATACCGCTTTGAATGTGATGAAGGCAGTGTGGTGTACTCAGGCGACAGCGGCGGTGTACTGGAAAGCATGATCGAGCTCGCCCAGGACTGCGATGTCCTCATCCATATGTGCCACTTCGAATCCGGAACTGAACCCAGCGCGTTCTTCCGTGCAACCAATGGCTCTCATATGGATGTCGCTGAGATTGCAAAACGCGCGGGTGCAAAAACGCTTGTACTGACTCACTTCCCGCCACCCATGGATGCGCCCGGCCTGCTCGAGAGGTTGGTTCATGAGATGCGCAGCGTCTACGATGGAACCATCATCATTGGTCGCGACCTCCTTGAGGTGCCAATCAAGGTCGCGGCAAACTCAAAATTTGATTGACGTCACCAGCCTCTTCTTAAACCGCCTTTTGCTCTTGCAGATCCGCAATCTCGTCTGCCGAGAAACCAAGCTCTTCGAGCAGATCCGAAGTATGTTCACCCAGGAGCGGTGGCGCTGCTTCAGTCTTGATCGCAGCCCCATTCAACTTGATCCCCGGATGGGTAATCTGAATATCGTGACCAACACCGGGCGCGTCTTTGAACGTGCCGATCATGCCCCGATCTGCGATTTGCGGATGGGCGATCACCTCCGGTACGCTGAACACCTCACCAGCCGGTACGCCGGCATCATTAAACGCCTGTCGCCACTCCGATGCCGATCTCGATTGCATGGCAGATTCCAGGAGTTCCGTCAGCGCTTGACGATTGTCTAGTCGCGATTGTCGCTCGGCGAAACGCGGATCTTCGATGAGATCCGGGCGGCCCACCACCCTGCAGACGGCTTCAAACTGCTCCTGCTTGTTGGCCGCGATATTGATCGGGCCGTCGCCTGTGTTGAATGTACCGGACGGGCTTGCCGTTACGTTGTTGTTGCCCATCGGCGCCGGAGTCTTACCCGTAATCAAGTAGTTGGACACCACCCATCCCATCGTAGCCAGCACGGCTTCCAGCATGGCCACGTCAATGAAGCAACCCTTGCCATCCTGGCGCCCAGCAAGCGCGGACGAGATCGCGAACGCTGCCGTCATTCCACCGATCGTATCCGCAATCGGATAACCGACACGCAGTGGAGCAGACTCCGCGTCGCCGGTTATACTCATGACGCCGGACATGCCTTGGATGATCTGGTCGTAGGCCGGTAAATCGCGCAAAGGCCCATCCTGACCGAACCCGGAAATCGCGCAATAGATCAGCCCAGGCTTCTCCGCTTTCAGCGTCTCATAACCGACACCTAGACGATCCATCACACCCGGTCTGAAATTTTCGACAACAACATCGGATGACCGTACAAGGCGCTTGAAGACCGCCTTACCTTTGTCCGACTTCATGTTGATCGTGATCGAGCGCTTGCCGGTGTTCTGTGCAAGAAACGAAACGCCCATCAGCTTTTCATTGAGCCCCGGGTCGGCACCAAGCTGACGTGCCAGATCGCCCGACCCCGGAACTTCTACTTTGATGACATCAGCACCCATATGTGCCAGCTGATGACAGCAGAATGGACCAGCAAGAACATTTGTCAGGTCCAGGATGCGGACATTCTCCAATGGCTTCACGTTGTAAACTCCTCGCTGGTCGTTGGTCGTTTCACGGTCGTCTTGAAATCCCTGGCGTCAGTTGGCCGGCGCCTTTAGGAAGTTTCTTGCTAGATCATTGAATGTCTCAACATGTTCGAGCGTCGCGAGGTGTCGGGCCGGCGTCAGCCAATGCAATTCTGAAGTGGGAATTTCCCGCGCAAGCGTCTCTGAAAGATGTGGTGGCACACCCGGATCATCCGGAGCTGCAACAACAAGTGTCGGAGCCGCAATCGCGCCCAACCGAGAAGTCGTGTCCAGCTCACACATCGCGGCGGTGACGGCATCAAAACTTGCCGGCCGGAACCGGGCAACAATGTCATTCATATAAACGTAGCCAGGTTGCTGGTTCTCAATCGCCTCATCCGTAAACCAGCGTTCCATCAAAGCCTCTTGCACCGCGCCGATACCGCTCTTCAAAACGATACCGGCCCTCTCACGCCACAGGACTCTTTGCTCGGCACTGTACTCCGGTGTCGTATTGATCAGGGCCAGCGAGACGACGCGCTCAGGATGTTCGAGCGCAAGCGTCTGACCGATCATCCCACCCATCGACACGCCGAAGAAATGGACATCGCGGATTTCAAGGTGATCCAATAGCCGTGCTGTATCGCCTGCCAGCATCGAAAGGTTGTACGGGCCCGCCGGTGCACTTGACTGGCCATGCCCCCGCGTGTCGTAGCGCAAGACCTGGAAGCCCTCGAAAGCTGGCATATGCGGGTCCCAGAAATGATGATCAGCGCAAAAGCAGTGATTGAGGCACACCACCGGCGCGCCTTCGGGTCCGGTAAGCTCATATGCCAACGAGACTTCGCCGAGATCAGCATATCGGATTGTGCCCAAAACCATTCTCTTTCATACTTTTCCGGTCAATCAGTCGAGAGTTACATGCAAACACTGCCCGAGTTCAATCAACGCTTCGTATTGAAGTCACGTCCAAAGGGTCTGCCGGGGCCTGAACACTTCGAAATCGAAGATCAGCCGCATCCGCAGCTTGGCCCCGGACAAGTCCGCATACGTGTTTTGATGGCCGCACTATCACCCTGGCAGGGGCAGAGACTGAAAGACTTCAAGAACTACACCAAGCCCTTTGAAATCGGCGAATTGATCGATTGTGACGTCCTCGGCGAAGTTGTCGAAACAGATGGTGACATCGATGGGACGTACGGCCCGGGAACACGCGTGACGGGCCGACTGGGGTGGCAGAAGTTTGCCGCGGCATCACCATCTGAATTATTGCCAGCCACTGGTGACTTCGGCGGCCGGCTATGGCTCACGGCGCTCAGTTCACCGGGACTAACGGCTTACTGCGCGCTCGACATGTTTGCTCAACCGATGCCGGGACAGACCATGGTCGTGACGTCAGCGGCAGGATCCGTTGGCGCCTATGCCGTGCAACTTGGCAAATTGGCCGGTATGCGCGTTGTCGGCATCGCCGGTGGAGTTGAAAAGTGCGCGCATGTCGTCAAGCAACTCGGTGCTGATCATTGCATCGACTACCAAGACAAGGCATTCGAGCGCGAACTTGGCTTTGCCTTGCCCAACGGTTGCGACTTGTTCTTTGATACGGTCGGCGGCCAGGTTGCCGATGCTGTGTTCGACAATCTTGCCAAGTATGCGCGTGTCCTGATCGTTGGACGTACGATTTCAAACAACAGCGACCGCCCGGATCTCGACTACGTCAACATGCGACAGCTGTGGGCCAGGGAAGCCTCCATTCAATGCTTCTCTCGGTACTCCTATCCGCGGGAATGGGCAGCATCTCGCGAACGCATGATGACGCTGTGCAAGCAGGGATTAATCAGGTCAATTGACAACGTCGTGGATGGCTTCGAGCAAAGCCCGCTTGCTTTACATGACATGTTGGCAGGAAAGTACACCGGCAAGGTGCTGGTACGTTATGCCGACCCCACAACCAACCAGGGCAATCTCTAAATATGACCGGCGAACTAAAGACAATCCGCGTCGGAGACATCGACTTCGCATACCGTTGGGATGGCCCTTCTGACGGCCCGGTTGTCATGATGGCTCACGCCATGGGAACCAGTCACCGCATCTGGGACCTCCAGGTCGATGCACTTGCGGACCGCTATCGATTGCTACGCTACGATTGGCGTGGCCACGGTGATACCGAAGCACCCGATGGCCCCTACACGCTGGTGCAATTCGAGGCCGATGCCATTGGCCTGATGGACGCGTTGGGAATAGAGCGCGTGCACTGGGTCGGCATATCCACAGGCGGTATGATCGGACAGGGCCTCGCAATCAATTACCCGTCCCGCGTGAAGACTTTGACGCTTTGCAACACCACATCCCAATCAGATGCCTGGTATCGCGGCTGGGTCGCGGAGCGCCAGGCTGTCGTACGCAGCGGCGGTATGGAGCCGGTATGGGACATGACGGAGAAACTCTGGTTCACCGACGCGTATGTTGCCTCCAAACCTGCCGGATACCATGCGGTTCGAGATGTTTTCATTCGCACCAAGATTTCTGGGTATCTTGGCGGCACGTCGGCTGTGGCTGATCTGGCTTACCGTGATCAGCTTCATCAGATCACATGCCCAACACACATCATTGCCGCCGGTGCTGATCCTGTGACCCCGGTTGAGCGCTCCAAAGATATTCACGAAAGGATATCCGGCTCCAAGCTGAGTGTCGTTCCGGATCAGCACCACTTCTCAAACGTCGAAGTACCGGAGCAGTTCAATCCGTTACTACGTGGCGGGTTGGATCAGTTGATTGAACAATTGGAAGGCAGGTAGTCAGGTTTGGTAGATGCTGTAGGCAACCATTCTGTAAAGCGCTCAAGCTGGCGATTGGCAGAGCGCGCGCTCAGGCAACTCGCCGATTTCTTCGTCCCGCCGCTCTGCCTGAGCTGCAAACAACCGCTCGCACAACACAACACAGTCTGCGCCGATTGTTGGCGCGACATTCATTTCATCGTTCCACCTCTTTGCGATCGCCTCGGCATTCCGCTGCCGTTCGATACCGGCGGCAGCCCCATCGTTTCAGCAGCGGCCGCTGCAAACCCACCACCGTATGACCGTGCCCGCGCCGTCGCCCACTACACCGGCACAATGCGTGACCTCATCCACATGTTCAAATACGCTGACCAGCATGCGCCACGGCACTTATTTGCGCGTCTATTGGAGCGGGCTGGTCGCGAGTTATTCCACGATTGTGAATTTGTCGTACCTGTACCGCTCAGTCGCCAGAAACTGCGGGCCAGGAGGTTCAATCAAGCAGCGCTTCTGGCGCACGACCTCGCGAAATCGACCGGCTTGTCCTACGAGCCGCAATTGCTGCAAAGACGCAAGAACACAACCTCGCAGGTTGGCCTGACCAGGGACCAACGCAGACGAAACATGCAAGGTGCATTTGCGTTATCAAGAGCCGGGACAGTAAAGGTCAAAGACAGGGCTATCTTGCTGATCGATGATGTCATCACAACCGGCACAACGGTCGAGGCCTGCGCGCGCACCTTAAAGCAAGCAGGCGCGAGACACGTCGATGTGTTGGCCCTGGCACTCGTTACCAACGAATCTCAGATCGTTCTCTGAATTGTGACTGCCCGCCATCGTAGGGAATCGTGGACCTTCAGGTTCGCCATTCATTAACCCTGACGGGGCCAATTCGTGCTAGCCAATGCTTGAAACCTGTGCTGGAATAATCAGGTTGTGCACCTATATCTCAGCGTAAATCGATTGAACGCATTGCAACTATCTGGACGACACCGCAATATGCCGAAGATTACGATCTACACGACGATGCTTTGCCCATACTGTGTGATGGCAAAGCGCCTGCTGAAGCAGAAGGGTGCCGAATTCGAAGAAATCAATATCGGCATGAGTTCGTCGAAGCGCGCTGAAATGCAGGAGCGTGCGGGCGGCTGCCACACGGTGCCGCAGATATTCATTAACGAAACCCATGTTGGTGGATGCGACGAGCTGTACGCTCTCGACAAAGACGGTCGCCTCGATCCATTGCTGGCGGCATAACAATGACGGATAGGTTTCGTGCCGCTCTCATTCAGACCTGCACGGGCTGCGATGTTGAGCAGAACATCAAGGATGTTTCGGAGCAGATCCGAGAGGCTGCCTCAAACGGCGCCGAGTATATCCAAACACCTGAAGTTACGAACGTAATCGAAGTTCGCGGTGCTGATCAGCTGGCCAAGTCTGAGCCTGATGACGATAGCAATCGCGCCATCGCGGCGTTTTCCTCATTGGCTGATCAATTGGGAATTTGGTTACATATCGGATCGATGGCCGTCCGTAAGGGAGAAGACAAACTCGCCAATCGTGCGTTCCTGTTCGGCCCGGATGGGCAGGTTAGAGCGCGCTACGACAAGATCCATATGTTCGATGTCGATGTCGACAGCGAGAACCGTTTTAACGAGAGCCGGCGCTATGATGCCGGAGACCGCGCTGTGATCACCAATCTGCCCTGGGGCAAACTTGGTATCACCATCTGTTATGACATGCGCTTTCCTGCACTCTATCGCAGCCTTGCGAAGGCCGGCGCCGAGATCATTGCCGTGCCATCAGCCTTCACGGTCCCGACCGGTGAAGCCGGCCACTGGCTGACCCTGCTCCGTGCCCGCGCGATCGAGGCACAGTGCTACGTGCTTGCGGCCGCGCAGGCCGGTGAACATGAGTCAGGGCGGAAATCCTACGGCCACAGTGTGGCAATTGCGCCATGGGGTGAGATTCTGGTTGAGGCCGACGGTCTTCAAAAATGTGTCATCTATGCCGATATAGATACGGAGCAGGTCGCCAAAGCCAGGAGCCGGGTCCCATCGCTGAACAACGATCGCCCGTTTGACGTAACGCACGCCTGACGCTACCTGACAACCATTTGGTAAGAAGCACGAGAGACACTCATCGATTATGATTCGCTATCAGCTTCAGTGTGACAAAGATCATGGCTTTGAAGCCTGGTTCACTAACAGCGCCGCCTACGACAAGCAGGTCAAGCGCAAGCTGGTGACGTGCCCTGAGTGCGGCTCGACTAAAGTGTCCAAATCGATCATGGCACCCAATGTCGGCGTCAAGGGTAATAAGAAATCCGAACTTCCAGTTCCAGTCAGTCAGCCAGCCCAATCACAGCCGGCCGATCCAAAAGTCGCTGCCGCGCAGCAGGAAATCATGGCGGCAATGCGCAAACTGCGTAAGACGGTTGAAGAGAACGCGGAGTACGTTGGCCCACGCTTCGCAGAAGAAGCCCGTAAGATCCATTACAAGGAATCTGAAGAGAAGGGCATTTACGGGGAAGCTTCCCCTAGTGATGTGAAGGATCTTATCGAAGAGGGCGTTGAGATCCATCCCCTGCCGGTCTTACCGGAAGATCAGAACTAGCACCGTCGACAATCTAGCGCGTCGCTTCAGGGAAGTCGACGGTCGGTTCAGCGATTGACAGCCCATCCAGTTTGCCTCCTACACTTTCGCCCGAGACAAAATCGGTACGAAGCGGAGGAGCTTGATTGTGACACAAGGATTGGCTGCGCCTCTCGATTTCCCTGTTCCCCACCCTGATGGATTTCCAACTCTTGCAAGCGAGCCAGAGTTTGATCCATCACGCCATCTCGCTATTGAAAAGCCGGATCAGGTGATCTCGCTGGAAGAGCTCGGCTACAGCGATCAAGCTATCGCCGAATGCCCGACTCCCATGGGCGTCACATCGGCTTTTCGGTTGCTGAGCGACGAAGGTATTGCCTGCTTGCAGGAAGTCACACGTCTGCTGGAGCCCTATGCACGCGGTATCGAGCGGATCTCACGGATGGTCCGTGGAGGTGTCTATCAGTCGAAGTTTCTGCGCGACTTCTGCCTCTCGCAGGATGTTGCCGAAGCCATCTCAGAGATATGCAACGCTCCAATGCTGCCGCACACCATGCCGCATCAACTCGGGCATCTGAACTACAATCCACGCAAGGTCGGCGAGAACGTCGACAAATGGCATGCCGATACTCTGCGCATCGACTACGTCATGTTTGTTACCGATCCGAATGCTGTCGACGGCGGTGAGTTCCAGTACTTCCATGGCACCAAGTACGAAGTTGAAAAGCTCAATGCATCCGGACAACCCCTGCCGGCAGACCGCATAGTCTCACCAACCTTCCCAGGCCCGGGATACGTCGTGCTCCAACAGGGCAACATGGTCGTACATCGCGCCAAGGCTCTCGACACTGAAGGCGAGCGCATCACGCTGGTGAATGGCTATGTTCCCCAGGACCTCCGTCATCCCGACTATACGAAGTTTGATCAGCTCTATCTCGCAGACCCGGCGAACATAGCGGCAAGCGAATACGCCCGTCACGTTGCCTGGATGGGCAAGGAAGCTCTGGCAAGACAACTGGAGGGCTTTGATTTCAGTGACAATCGCCAAGCATTCGCCAAAAATCTGAGCGAGGTCGCCGAGCTACTGGCCAATGCCGCACAGCAGATTGAGAACGCTGATAAAGCCAAGATGGAACACTTCGGAGACAGCTGATCACAGCTGTCCCAAAATTCCATGCATCTAAAGCCCAAGGTCGAGTAGATTGTAGTCGTGGAGGGTTACTTTCGACGCATCGTCCCAGACGTACTTTTCGCCTGATTTCTCGTGCGGCTTATAGACAAACGGCTTTTCATCTGGGAACCGTTGCCGCCTGGCGTCAATGCCATAGCCGATCACACGGGATCGTGTCTTGATGCGCTGCTCATCATAGTAGGCGCCGGCAGCGGCAATGCCGGTTTTGGTCTGAACGCCGAACACGCTGGAGCGACGATGGAAACCCATATTGACCGTCACGCGCCAGTGCGGGCTGGTATTCGGAAATGAACCGTGCAGCGTCTGGCGATTGCTCATAGCAACGTCACCCGGCTTACAAACGATCGGAACCGCATTTGGCAACCGCTCTGTGCCAGCCTCCGCGACCATCGTCTTGATGTCGACTTTGCCGAGCTTGTGCGTGCCGGGGACAACCCAGACACCGTTCTCAGGCGTGCTTCCGTAAACCTGGGCCATGAAGTTAAAGCCATGGCAGCCCTGGTCCCAGATCTCACTATCCCAGTGAGTGGTGCCATCCTGATGCCAAGAAACGGCAGCGCCACGCCCCGGTTCTTTGATGA
Organism: Hyphomicrobiaceae bacterium; assembly: GCA_965247245.1. Lineage (GTDB taxonomy): Bacteria > Pseudomonadota > Alphaproteobacteria > Rhizobiales > Hyphomicrobiaceae > Tectiglobus. The sequence continues at coordinate 3,478,303 of CBDFGV010000003.1, forward strand.
ACAGTGCATCGGCATACGGAACGAAATCTTCACCGTTGATGGCCTCGGCAACAGCCAAGAGTTCCGGATGCCCGTAGGTCACAACGCAGGCATCGGAAAACTGCAGCGAGCCAAGGATGAGATAGACAATTTGATCTGGAGCATCAGATGTTGCCGTCGGCTCGAACATCTTGATCTGGTGACGCCCCGCTGCCTGCTTGGTGCCACCCATTGGATCACCGAGCGGCTTCGACCAGAACAATGTCGGCGCAGTGCAACCAATAGCCAGCGCTGGTCGTCCTTGCGAGTCGACTAGCCCACCCTCCTCGGTTGGCAATCGCTCAATAATGTTTTTCACATCGCGCTCAAGATCAGCAAGCTCTTCCGACCCGATGACGTCCTCAAAGATATAGAATCCATGGTGCCAATAGGAATCGACGATATCCTGATGCAGTTTGCCATTAGCGTCGAACCGAATGGGACCGCGATTGCCCAGCGCGTACGCGCGCTCCTCCCCGGCCCGCATGTAAGCCTCAAGCTCAGCGTGGTCGGGACGGTAGCCGTAAGTGGCATTGGTGCTCGTACTACTTCCAATATCTTGCATCGCCATGGGATCCATTCCTTCGTCCGGAGTTTGTTCACAAATGGATGGCCAATCGAAAACCTAGCACGATGATTTTCGGACAGGCGAGTGCAATACGCTGAGTCACACATCAAGCATCCCCTGCCTGATCCCCAAACCGGCCTGCTTGCGATCAGTTCAATCAACCGACAAACTGCAGCCGAATTCCGCGCATCATAGGTGACGACATGGCTGATCAGACGGACTTTCAGCACCACTATGCCGAGGTTGGCGAAGTCATGCTGCACTATGTGACTGTCGGATCAGGACCTCCTCTTGTGCTCCTCCACGGCTGGCCACAAACTTGGTATGAGTGGCGCCTCGTGATGCCTGCCCTGGCTGAGAAGTTCACTGTTATTGCACCGGATCTGCGCGGACTTGGCGACTCATCACGCCCATTGTCCGGATATGATAAGCGAACTGTCGCGAACGATGTCTGGCAACTCGTTCATGATCAGCTCGGATACGACACATTCTATCTGGCGGGTCACGACTGGGGCGGCCCCACAGCATTTGCCCTAGCATCGATGCATCCGGACGCAGTGACCAAGCTGGCTATCGTGGATGTTGTCATTCCAGGTGACGGCGGAGAGTTTTCGGAAGGCGGCCGGCGCTGGCATCATCAGTTTCACATAACGCCTGATCTACCAGAAGCTCTCGTACAGGGCCGGGAGCGAATATATTTGCAGTGGTTCTACCAGACGTTTGCCTACAAGACCGGCGCAATCGACGAAAAGGCATTGGACGAATTCGTCCGTACTTACGCGCAGCCTGGCGCACTGAGAGCCGGATTCAATTTCTACCGGGCCATTGCTGAAGATGCGAAAGTAAACGCCGGACTGCTGGCAACCGGGTTCCGTCTGCCGATGCCGGTTCTGGCGGTTGGCGGTGGCGTGAGCTATCCGCATGGTCGCGGCCGTGGGGGCGATGTCGAGGCAAGCATGCGTCGCGTCGCCAACAACGTCACCGGCCACGTTATACCTGAGTGCGGTCATTTCGTTCCGGAAGAGCAGCCTGAAGCGTTGGCGAAATTGATGTTGGAGTTCTTTTCCTGAACACGTAATAGAGTTCTATGCGTGCGGTTCGCCGCCCGATTAGGAGCAATAGCTCCATCTGTCAGTAGGGTGTGCCAAGCCGCATGAACCAAACCCAACCGATGCCCGGTCTCCGTCAGAACGCTGCTGCCGGCATCTTTTACATGTGCATCGCCGTCCTCATGATGCCGGTCATGAACGCCACGGCCAAAGCACTCACAGTCGACTACCCTCTGATGCAGGTCGTCTGGGCCCGTTTCACAGGACATCTCGTCTTTATGACTTTGATCTTCTGGCCGGTGCGTGGATGGCGATTGTTTCGCAGTGCCAAGCTGTCTGTTCAGTTAGCCCGGTCCGGGATTATGTTTCTCTCGAACAGTGTTTACATCGCAGCGCTGTCAACAGTGGCGCTCGCCACGGCTTCCGCGATCATGTTCACCGCACCACTCATTGTCACCGCCTTGTCGCCATGGTTACTCAAAGAACAGGTCGGCATGCGTCGTTGGATGGCCGTCTTTGTCGGGTTTGTCGGTGCGTTGATCATCATCCGACCGGGCATGAACACGCCGACGTTTGATGCTACGGGTCTCGGGTTATTTCTGCTGTTCGTCTCGTCATGCTGTTTTGCAATTTATCAGATCCTGACCCGCATGATGTCGGATCGCGATACGGCAGAAACCAATATCGTCTACACCGGCCTGGTCGCTGCATTGGTTCTGTCCTGTATCGTTCCGTTCTTCATCGAATGGCCGAAGACAGAGCTTGACTGGGCCCTATTTGGTCTCGTCGGTGTCCTCGGCGGACTGATGCAATACTTTGTTGCAAAGGCCCTGGAGCAGGCGCCGGCGTCCGTCGTGTCTCCTTACCTCTATGCAGAACTGATCGTTGCAGCGATGGTCGGTTATGCCGTCTTCGGGGATTTTCCAGACATGTGGACCTGGGTTGGCGCGACCGTGATAGCATTCAGCGGCATCTACATTGCCTATCGCGAAGCCGTTCGAGCGAGACAGCAGCGCTTTGCTAGCAAATAGCCGACAACGAGCTACAGCGTCGGGCCATCGCCGGCGATTGTCGTTCGATGCAGGCGGCGCTTAACCTTGCGATCATCGAACGCCATACCACGGTGCAGTGCCGTTCGGTTATCCCACAGTACGAGGTCACCAACCCGCCACTTGTGCTGGTAGGTGAACTCCGGCCGCGTACCATGCGCAATCAGACGCTCAATGAGTTCGCGGCCCTCATCAAATTCCATGCCTTCGATTTCACGTGCATGAGAGCCGACATAAATGGCTTTACGCCCTGTCTCAGGATGAACCCGAATGAGGGGATGGCGCACCGGAGGAATTGCATCACGTTCTTCCTGGGTAAACGCGCGCTCCTGGATATCACGACGTGACCAGTAAAAGTCGTGCAGACAAATCTTGCTCTCACACTGCTCCTTCGTCGCGTCGTCGAGCGCGTCGTAGGCGGCAGCCATATTGGCAAACTCGGTTTCGCCGCCTTCATTCTCACCCGGCACAATGTAAGCATGCAGCATTGAAGCGTTTGCCGGCACCTTTTTGAATGAGCTATCCGAGTGCCACTTCTGGTTACCTCGATTGATCGCTAGCACCGGATTATCGTCGACCATCAGGTTATTGTTTTTGTCGAGGTTCGTGGCTTCGTAAATCTCGGGCCGACCATCCAACTCAAGCGCCGACATATTCAGAACTTCGAGTTCGCCAAGTTGGCGGCTGAACGCGATGTGCTCATCATCGCCGATATCCTGCTCAGGAAACACTGCGATAACGTTGTCGAGCCAGGCCGTTCGAACTTGCTCAAGAGTGCTTTCCGGCAAGGGTTGGGAAAGGTCCACCCCTCGGATTTCAACACCGATATTCTGACTTATGGGGCGGGCTTCAATGTCCATCGCATGCCTCCGTCGTTGAGGTGATTGCGTCCGTTGCCTTGAAGATCATGCGATGGTTAGGAGCGTCATTGCAATCCGGTCTTAGATTTGTGCCTGGAGTATCCGCAAACCTCAGTCCTTGTCTATCGCACCGAGAAAATCGTCAATCAGGCCATCAGACGCCTTGATAATGTGCTCGCTGGCTGGGAACTGACCGTCGCGAACGTCCGCGATAAAGTCCTTGAAACCACCAACGCGTTCGCGCTGCATCTCCTGCTTCATCTGGTAGATGTTGCGATACTGCTTGGAGTGCCGCGGATAGGGCGGCGCATTGTTACCAAGGATGTCTTCGGCGAAAAGAAACTGGATATCGCCACCCTTTCCGCCGCCGATCGAAGACGTAAGCAACGTCGTGCGCTTAGAAATCTCGGTCAGCAACTCTTCAGGAATGACCTCCACTTCCACGGCATAAGCACCGGCATTTTCGAACGACTTGATCTCTCGATAAACCCAAACCGCTTCGTCCAGTGTCTTACCAACCGCGCGCAGTCCTCCAGTCCAGGTGCTCTTACGAGGCACCAATCCGGCGTGACCTTGAATGGGAATTCCGGCATCGGCCGCAGCCTCTATGAACCGCGGACTCCACTGGCACATGATGGCATCTGCACCGATCGTCATCGCATCATAACCAAGACGGACGGCCTCATCCGGGCTGGCAGCAGCAACGAGGGGAACTGAAAACGCCATGAACGTATTCGGCGCGGCCTTACGAATTTCCATCGCCGGCCCCGGTTGCTTCGGATCAAAGCGAACCTTCATGGTATCAATGCCGGCTTCCTCTGCGGCGGCGGCTTCCTCCGGTGAGAACGGCAGCGTCTCACAGAGCACCCGCTTTCCTTTCTGGTCTCGCAGCCCTTTTACTGTGTAATTCCGCGTACCGTAAGCACCACCCAACGTCATGACCCGTGTGAGGCCGCGGTTGGACGCGTCTCTAGGTGGAATTCCGCCATCCCCAGTTGCATGGCTTGCCATATCACTCCCTCCGAATGCTTTGCGGTGTCATTCGGAAAACCTTAGCCGGGTGCCATTGTTTCTGAAAGGACCGCTCTACCCAAACTCCTGTAGAGAGTTCTCGCGTCACCATCATCTTGGTGCACAGCAACAAACCACGTCAGCTGAGTATAAACCCAGTCGAAGACCAGTTATTGAGCACGTTGCATCATTTTTATTGTAAGAAACGCCCAACTACTGGCCCACGAAAACTGGTTCCACCACATCCATCGCAAATAGGATCAATTTCAAAACTTTAGTTGACCTGCGACACCTTATCACGAAGACTAGTATTTAAGGGATCGGTGACAGGTCGGCACGTCGGGGTCGGCAAAAAATGGCTTAGCTTTGGCGAATTACAACACTCGCCAGCGCGATTTGCTTGAACCATCAATCCCTTCAATTGTTTGCATGGCCGTGTCCGCGCCCTCGCAAACAAAATGTGTCTGACTGGTCGAAGAACCGCAGAAGGGAAGTACAAGTGAAATTCAAGTTTTCAAAGTTGATGATCGGAGCCGTGGCTGCTGCCGGTATGGCAGTCGCAACCACTGCTGCGCATGCACAAAAAGTGGAATGGAGCATGGCCACGCCTTGGGGCGGCGGTGTGTTCCTAGAAGAAGCTAAGCGTTACGCCGCGATGGTCAAGGATGCCACCGGCGGTCGCGTGACCATCAATGTCTTCCCTGCGGGAACACTCGGCAAAGCACTTAAGGTCACAGACAGTGTTAAGTCAGGCGTCGCACAAGCCGGCCACAACTGGATGGGCTACGACTGGGGTATCGACAAGACAACTGTGATTTTCGGCGGCTATGTTGGTGGTCTCAACGAAGAAGAATTCTTCCTCTGGCTCTATCGTGCAGGCGGTGCAGAGCTATGGGAAAAGTACCGGATGGAAAAGTTCGGTGTTGTTTCCATGCCTTGCGGCATCTTCCCAGCTGAGGTTTTCCTGCACTCGAAGAAGAAGGTCACCAACCTTGCTGAATACAAAGGCATCAAGCAGCGTACAGCTGGTGCTTGGGCAGAAGTTGGCGGCTCACTAGGTGCAACGACAGTCATTCTTCCAGGTGCGGAAGTTTACGCTGCTCTAGAGCGAGGCGTGATCGATGCAACCGAGTGGAGTGGCCCTTCAGCAAACGAGCCTGTTGGCTTCCACAAGATTGCCAAGTACATCATCTTCCCAGGTATTCACCAGCCAGGTGCGACTCAGGAATGTGAGTTCAACAAAGCCGCTTGGGACAAGATCTCCAAGGAAGACCAGAAGGCTATTCGCAACGTGAGCCGCTTGCACACGTTCGACTCTTGGACAGGCCATGCCTACAAGGACCTGTTTGCCTACAAGCGCTTCGAAAAGTCCGGCAACACAATGCTGCGTCTTGAGCAAAGCTTCATCGATACAGCTCAGAAGGCTGGCAACGATTGGGCCGACAAGGTTGCTGCTGAGAACCCGAAGTTCAAGGAAATCCTAAATCACCAGCGCCAATTCCAGATGGATATGTCTGTTTACTCGAAGATGCGATCTGCACCGGGTTCACGGACGGCCATCGGGAAAATCCTGAAGTAACTTCCTTAGAAGGAAGGTACGGAGCTCGAAGACAAGAACCAGAAAATATCCGGATGTCATGAGCAACGTTACCATGGGTGACAGCTAAGTTTAGCTGCCACCCTTTCTATCTAGGGAGGAAATTCAAAGTGAAGTCGATCCTCAGAAAGATGCTAGTAGGCACTGTGGCTGCCATCGGCTTGGCCGTTGCCACCACAGCAGCCCACGCGCAAGCAAACTGGAGCATGGCGACGCCTTGGGGCGGCGGCAAACCTCTTGAAGATGCGAAATCCTTCGCTGCGTTGGTGAAAGAGTTGACCGAAGGCAGGGTCAACATCACCGTGTTCCCGGCTGGCACGCTGGGCAAGGCATTGAAGGTCACCGACAGTGTGAAATCCGGGGTCGCTCAGGCCGGTCACAACTGGATGGGCTACGATTGGGGAATCGATAAGACAACAGTGATCTTCGGCGGATACGTCGGCGGTCTGACCGAGGAAGAGTTCTTCCTCTGGCTCTTCAAGGCCGGTGGCGCTGAAGAGTGGGAAAAGTACCGGCTGGAAAAATTCGGTGTGGTATCTGTTCCTTGCGGAATCTTCCCGGCAGAGATCTTCCTGCATTCCAAGCGCAAGGTGACCAATCTTGCAGAATACAAAGGCATCAAGCAACGCACTGCTGGTGCATGGGCAGAGGTTGGTGGTTCGCTTGGTGCGACAACCGTCATCCTGCCAGGCGCAGAGGTTTACGCTGCACTTGAGCGTGGCGTGATCGACGCAACCGAATGGAGCTCGCCATCTGTCAACGAGCCCGTCGGCTTCCACAAGATTGCCAAGTTCATCATCTTCCCGGGTGTTCACCAGCCAGGTGCCACGCAGGAATGTGAGTTCAACAAGGCAGCTTGGGACAAGGTCTCAGATCGCGATAAGAAGTTGATCAAGATGGCTGGTCGTCTTCGCACGTTCGAGACCTGGGCAAACCATGCATACAACGACCTGTACGCTTATCGCCGCTTCGAAAAGTCTGGCAACACGATGCTGCGCCTCGAGCAAAGCTTCATTGATGCCGCGCAAAAAGCCGGAAACGAATGGGCGGACAAAGTTGCAGCGAGCAATGCGACGTTCAAAAAGTACTTAAACCACCAACGCCAGTTCCAGAAGGATATGTCCGTTTATTCGAAGATGCGGACAGCTCCGGGAGCGCGAACAGCTATCGGCGACATCCTCAAGTAGTGGGTAGCTTGGGGGAACACAACGACCCGGGGGGCAGCCGCCCCCCGATATTCAGAAATCGGGCGCAAACATCGGCAACATAGGGACTTGATTATGGAAGAAGTGTTTCGCGTGCTGTCAGAGACGCACGCGTTTATCTTGTCCGGCGAACCGAAGGGGTATGGGGTGCTCCTCGGTATCTTAGTCGGACTATTCTACTTATCCGCCGCCTACATGCTCATCGGGCTGATACGGGCCGTCTTCGCAACGGACATATGGCTGTTTACCGGAGCAGTAGAGACGGTCGTCAAGATATTCGGTCGTGTTGCCGCGATATTGATTCCAATCCTGGCCATCTTGATCACGTACGAAGTGATCGCGCGCTATGTATTCCGTGCGCCGACGTTCTGGGCCTTCGAAGTTTCCTACATGTTGATGGGCATCAGTCTGATGCTTGGCATCGCCTGGTGTAGCCAGGTGAGGAAACACATCCGTGTGGACTTTTTGTACGACAACCTGCCACGCAAAGGGCAATCAACGGTCGACCTACTAGGCTATGTGCTGCTGCTCATACCCATCTTGGTTTGGCTATCCTGGGCGTTATTCGTCTACTTCATGGAGGCCTACAAGGTGAACGAAAACTCTGGTGAGTCAGCGTGGAACCCTATCATCTGGCCATTCAAATTCTCTTTCGCGTTCGGCTTTTTCCTGTTCACGATGCAAACCATTGTCGAGGCGATCAAGTGCGCAATGAACTTGATGGGTAAGGATGTGCCCGACCCAGATGTTCCGAGGGGGCTGCACTAATGAGCGTCGAATTTGCACTTATGATGTTCCCAGCACTGCTGTTCTTGCTGTTCTGGGGCTTTCCCGTTGCTTTCTCCCTGATGGGTGTGGCGCTGATTTTCGGCGTTATCCGCTTTGGTGATGCTGCCGTCGCCTTGTTCCTTTCGAAGGTGGACGACGTCGCGTCCAACTACGTCTTGGGTGCGGTACCACTCTTCATCTTCATGGGGTCCCTACTTGAACGCTCCGGCGTCCCCGACCGCCTGTTCGAAGCCATCCATATGTGGACAAGACGCCTTCCCGGCGGTTTGGCCATTGGTACGATTCTTTTGTGCGTCGTCTTCGCGGCTTCCACCGGCATCGTTGGAGCGACAGAAACCGTGGTTGGTCTGTTGGCCATCCCGGTCATGCTGCGATACGCCTACAACAAGTCCCTGATCTCCGGCACAATCTGCGCCGGTGGTTCATTGGGTACAATCATTCCCCCATCCGTGGTGGTTGTTATCCTTGGTCCCGTTGCTGATGCCTCGATCGGTGACTTGTTCGCAGGAATGATCATTCCGGGTCTCATGCTGGCAGGCAGCTACATCATCTATATCATCATTCGGTGTACACTTGTCCCGACCGATGGACCTCGCTTGCCACCCGATGAAAACGAGCCAAGTCTAGGCCAGAGGCTTTGGATCACGGCAACAGCGCTGATTCCTCCGTTCCTGTTGATTGCTATCGTGCTCGGTACAATCCTTATGGGTGTTGCAACACCAACGGAAGCAGCTGCTTGTGGTGCGGTGGCCTCAACCATCATGGCCTTAGCCTATGGCGGGTTGTCGGTTCAGGTCTTCAAGGAAGCGCTCTATAAAACCGTGATCATTACGGCGATGATTCTGCTCATCCTGATCGGCGGCACCATGTTTGCTGGTGTGTTCACCGCGGCAGGTGGCCTGATCGGTATGCAGAACCTGGTCACTGCGGCTCAGCTCACCAACTGGGAAACCCTCGGTATCCTATTGTTGATCGCTTTTGCTGCGGGCTTCGTTCTTGACCTGATCTCACTGATGTTGATCGTTGTGCCGATTGCGATGCCGATCATCGTCAAGTTCCCGTTCTATGCGCTTGACCCGGGACAGGTGAAGATCTGGTTCTCGATTATGTTCTTGATCATGATCCAGACAAGCTATCTGACGCCACCGATGGCTCCTGCGATCTTCTATCTAAGAGGTATTGCACCGCCGGAAATCACACTACTCCACATGTACAAAGGTGTGATCCCGTTCATCTTCTTGCACTTCATAGTGTTGGCTGCCGTCATATTCTTCCCGAACTTGGCGTTGTGGCTACCGACCATCCTGTTCCGAGGCTTCTGACGAAGCTTCAACAGGATTGTCATGAAACGAATTGGAATGGGCGGCCCGAGGGTCGCCCTTTTCTTTCTTGAGAAGCTGGCTCGGCCGTCAGCAAGTTACTGCCGTCGATGGCCTAACTAGTTCCTCAACCAATCTCGTCAGCGATTGGCGCTCCTACCAGATGACCCGGCAGACCTGATCGGCTAATGTTCATGAAATTCGTCCAAAGACGCTAAAGGAACTAAGCTCATGCCACTGCAGCCCCCAGTTCATGGCACGCGTTACATGGTGTCCGCTGGCCACATCCTGGCAACACAAGCTGGCTTCAACATTCTCGAAGCTGGCGGCAATGCAGTTGATGCGGGCGTCGCCGCTGGCATGGCACTCGGTGTCGTACACAGTGAAATGGTGCAGTTCGCTGGCGTCGCCCCAATCATGATCTACTCAGCGGAAACGCAAAAGGTCATCACGATCAGCGGACTGGGCTGGTGGCCAAAGGCAACCTCGCTCGACTACTTCGTCGATGAGTGTGATGGCACAATTCCGAAAGGCCTTCGGCGGACGGTTATGCCAGCAGCTCCCGATGCCTGGATCAAAGCGCTCGACCAGTATGGAACAATGTCGTTTGCCGATGTTGCCTCTGCAGCCATCCGTTATGCGCGGGATGGCTTCTCAATGCACCATGTCATGCACGATTACCTGGTGGCGCACCAGGATACCTATCGTTCGTTCCCATCGAGCGCGCCCATCTACCTGCCCAATGACCGAGTGCCGGAAGTGGGTGAGAACTTCGTCCAGAGCGACCTAGCGCGCTCGATACAGTTCATGGCAGACGAAGAGAAAGCCGCAGCAGCCAAGGGACGGAGCGAGGGCCTCCAAGCCGCACGCGATGCTTTCTACAAAGGCGACTTGGCACGCATGATGGCTGAGTTTCATGCCGAGAACGACGGCTGGCTGACCCGCGAGGACCTGGCAGAATTCTCATCAGCCATCGAGGAGCCCGTCAAACGACGCTACCACGGGATCGATGTGTATACCTGCGGAGCCTGGTGTCAGGGTCCGGTGTTGCACCAGATGCTAAGCTTGGTCGAAGGCTATGATCTACCGGCCATGGGCCACAACAGTACTGCCTACATCCATACAATCGCCGAGGCGATCAAGCTGTCGTTTGCAGACCGCGAACGCTATTACGGTGATCCACGATTCGTCGATGTACCTCTCGAGCAATTGCTAAGCCCGGCGTATGTCGAAAAGCGACGGGCATTGATCGACTCTGAGCAGGCCTATGCAGAACTGCCGCCGGCTGGCATGGTCACGACCGCCAACACCGCCGCATCTTCATCCGGGTTTACAACATCAACGGACAGTCCGCCGCCGCCAGGTGATACGTCTTACTGCTGCGTCATCGACAAGCAAGGCAACATATTCTCCGCAACCCCAAGCGACGTATCCTGGGATACACCGGTTATCCCGGGAACGGGCTTCTGTCCGTCTTCTCGCGGCATGCAGAGCTGGGCAGTCCGTGGACACGCATCTGAGGTTGCCCCTGGCAAACGGCCACGCCTCACGCCCAATCCGGCGTTGGCAATGAAGGACGGCGAATGGGCCATGCCGTTCGGTACACCCGGCGGGGACACCCAGTGCCAGGCAATGCTGCAGGTCCTGATCAACACCGCACAATTCGATATGCCAATCCAGGATGCGATCGAGGCGCCGCGCTTCATGACCCACAGCCAGCCGGATTCGTTCGAACCACACACGGCATATCCGGGCCGGTTGACTGTCGAAGGGCGTATCGACACAAAAACCAGCGATGCGTTGTCGGAACTCGGCCATAAGGTCGAGCGCCTTGACGACATGTCCTACAAGACCGCCGGTGTCTGCGCGATCACAAAGGATGAAAGCAGTGGAATCATGGAGGGTGGCGCCGACCCACGCCGCATGAGCCGGGCCATGGGGTGGTAGCTGTGCCCCTCGGTTATCGACCGTGGTAGATCGGCTTGCGCTTGTCAGCGAAGGCTGCCTGGCCTTCGACCCAGTCGCTACTGTCATTAATCGCTTCAACCTGGACGCGGGCCACAGCGGCCTGCTCCGTCGGTCCTTGCGGCATGGTTTCAAGAACAAAGCGCTTGAGCATCCGCGACGGCATCGGCGCAGTGTCAGCAATCCGCGTTGCCCAGTCCATCGCGGTCGGCATCAGTTCGGCAACTGGCACAATCTTGTTGACGTAGCCAACTTCGTAGGCCCGCTGCACGCTCATATTGTCCCCAACCAACAACAGTTCCATCGCGATCTTATGCGGAATCCGGCTGGCAAGATTTGAGATCAGACCGCCGGAGAATGCGATCTTCACTTCCGGGTACGAGAAAGTCGTATTATCCGCACAGATGAGGATATCGCACATTGTCGTCAGCACCATGCCGCCACCAATGCACCAGCCTGCAACAGCACCGACAACCGGTTTGTCCACCGGCACACCGATGGATGGAATGGCACGATAGAGATCGTGCGGTACGTTCTTCAGATCTGCCCCAGCCGAAAACGCCTTTTCACCCGCACCGGTGAGCACGGCCACCCGCGCATCATCGTCGGCCATGAAACGTTTCCAGCTCTGGTTAAGGCCTTCGACGATTTCCGGATCGAGCCGGTTCATGCGCTCGGCCTTGTTCATCGTTATTGTCGCAACGTGGTTCTCACAGCTATAGGTCACGGCTTCTGACATGGCTTTCCCTCCCGGCTAACCTGGCGCAAGTTTACTAAGTTGACTTGAACTTAGTAGGCTCAGGGCAGCACGACCATGGTGACTGAGCAGAAATCACAATCTCGGCAACCGCATAGGAAGACTGACAAACCCGTTTGCCTGATGCTTGGATAAATCGATCAAGATCAGCTAATCTGGCGATAGCAAATTGAAGTTTTTTGGGAGATCGCCACGTGGCACCATCGGAGAAGTTCAAACAAGTCCGGCTTTCAACTGAGCCGGATCGGCAATCTCTCGAGCAACTCCAGCTCGGCGATGTCGTCTATCTCGATGGCACCGTCTACACAGCTCGTGAAGGTGTTTACAAGCGCGTCATCGAGGAAGGCAAACCACTGCCGCCTGACCTTGCAACAGCAAGTGCTGCCAACTTCCACTGTTCACCAGCCGCCACAATTACGGACGATGGCGAATACAATATGGGAGCCGTCACCGCGACCGCGTCATTCCGCTTCTCGAAATGGATCGGAGAGTGGCTGGAGAAGTCCGGGTCCAAACTGATCCTGGGCAAAGGCGGTATGAGCTCAGATGACTACAGAAAGCACTTCGTTCCTCATGGTGCAGTTTATCTAACAACGGTTGGCTACGGCACCGGTGCCCTGCTCGGACGCGGCGTGACCAAGGTCGAGAATGTCCATTGGCGCGATGAGCTTGGCCTCGCACAGGCCATGTGGGTCATCAAGGTCGAGAACTTCGGGCCTTTCATTGTCGATAGCGACATGCAAGGCAACAGCCTGTTCGAGCGCGAAAATGAAAAAATCTCGGCAGGCCTCGATAAGGTTTACGAGGGAACAAGACCGGCCGTTCTCAAGCGGTTTGGTGAAACCGACGATCGCGGAGAAGAGGTCATCTGATGCGAGCTCCGCGGCTGACCAACAGGCAATCGTCTAAATCTCATTTTTCCCGCTTACGCAGGATGAATTACAGTGGATGATCACAAAGCCATTGAGGCATTGATCGAGCGCCAGTTCAATGCCCTGTCCTGGGACGAGAGCCGGGAAGCGGACTGGTCAGGTTTCGCGAACGACTTCGTCGACGGAGCACAGCTATTCGCATCAGCGCGTCCTGTGAAGTCCCAATCCGTGGACCAATTCGTGGAGAGAATGCGGGGCTTATCGAAGAGTTCGCTACCCGACTTGCAGGAACGGTTCCTTGGCAGACGCATCGAAGTTTATGGCAATGTCGCAGTCGCAATGGCTGTTTGCGAGTTGACCGAGAACAAGGAGAAAGTCAGCTGTAATATCGAAGCGCTCCTATTGGTCAAAGAAGACGGACAATGGCGTATTGCCTCCCAAGCCTGGGACACAGCAAAGGACGTAACAGCCGCTCAAGAATTGTGGTCGGATCCAGATCCATCGAGCAACCGATAGTGGCTCACTCTTGAAAGTTCCTGCCGCCTAGTCCACTTCCGGCAAAAACGGGAACTCAAATCCGAGCGCTGTTTGCCAGTCTGAGATGACGTCACTGTCGATCCCGCCGGCAACCTTTGCGGCCTCTGAATCGTCAGAGAATAGTCGCGCTTCAATCCAGGGCTGTTCATTCCTGATCGCTGCAGCCAGCTGTTTATGGCCGCGTACAACGAAGAAGCAGTCTCTGACATAGGCGACTTCGATCGCCCCACCGTCGCTAGACAGAGGATCCGCAGCAGCTTCAGACGCGGTTGGGAAGATCAACCGTGGTGAAAGATTCAACACAGTGTCGCGTGCTTCACCGTCAATAACAGCCTGGATCTTGTCAACGACATCGGACAGTGAATGAAGATCGGTTTGAATGATCGCGTCATAGTTCTGCAAATGTTCGACATCAACGTTGTAGAATGCCTTGAAGCGTGATTTCTCACTCGCCCTGCGAACCTGAATGTCAGCTGTTGCAGCCTCGATGGTTTCGTATGTTTCCGCTGACCTGTCGGTATCGTAGTAAACCCGGCGCCCCGATGTAGAAGGATGGCAAACCAGCCGAACTTTCTTGCCCATTGGCAAAAAATGCCAAGCCATTCGGGAGTCGACTATCAGGTCTTCCTCGCTTTGCGCGAGATCTGCAAATACGGAGTCGATTTTGTCATCAATCGACCGATCACTTTCGGAGATCCGATTGAGTTCAAGTGTTGTTATGCCCATCTCGCGCGCGAGCTGACGCTGCGCAGCACCGGTCGAGAAGACCTTCCAATGCAAACGCTCGGAAAGCTTTCCGATTGCGGAACTCTTGCCGCTGCCGAGATCACCATTAATGCAGACGATTGTCGCCATGCCCTGTCCATAACGAGGTTTGATGGAGATCACTACCACCAGTGAAAAGATTCTTTAAGGAAAGAATTGCCGAACCGCATGCATTCATCCGCAGGTGAAACTCACATGTCCTTCCCGCCCGGAAGACTTGGCTGTTGTCGCGGGACCTGCCAAGATGGCTCGGAAGTTAAGCGAAAAATACGAATGGCGAGGTGACAGTGAATGTCAAACCAACCTTACTTGTTCGCCGGCGTCGCTGGCTACGTCGGTCGCCCGGATGAAACTGGCGCCGTTGGAGTTTTCCGCCGTCCGCTGCCGCAAGGGGAATGGCAGAATGTACTGCCTGATCTGGAAACCTTCACCATCCTTGTCCATCCACAGGCCGAGGGCGTTGTCCTGGCTGGAACCGAGAACGGCGTCTGGAGGAGCAGCGATCACGGTGCCACCTTCTCGCGCACCGAGTTCCCTGACAAGGACCATCAGATCTGGAGTTTCCTGGTAGATCACCGCGATACAAACCGGATTTTCGCCGGCGCATCTCCAATTGACATTTACCGTAGCGACGATTGCGGAGCCTCCTGGGTGCAACTGCCAACACCTGCCATACCCGAGCATTGTAAAGTGGTCTTCGAGGCGCGCGTCATGCGTATGGTGCAGCACCCAGAGCGCGGTGATGAGATTGCGGCCGCGCTTGAGGTCAACGGCGTCATGCATTCAAGTGATAGCGGCCAGACATGGGCCGACCGCAGTGGTCATCTTATCGAGCTGTCCGAACAAGAGCACCTCAAAAGCCAGATCGTTTCCGACACCTATTCCGAAGGCATGTTGGATGGCCACGCCATCACGCTTAGCCCATCACAACCTGACGATCTGGTTCTTGCCTGTCGGATGGGCCTCTTTCGGTCGCGCGACAAAGGCCAATCCTGGCAGGATATGGAGATGGGGCGATTTTCGCCCACGACGTATGGACGCGACGTCAAGGCGGCGCCGAGTGAGCCTGGCACGCTCTATTCCGCACTCAGTGTTGCTGCAGCCAGTCACGATGGCGGCGTCTACAAGAGCACGGATGCCGGCGAAACGTGGGAACGGTTCGACAAAGTACAGGTTAACGGCACAATCATGTCGCTTGCCTTGCACAATACCGACCCCGGGCAGGTTTATCTGGCGGCTCGCTATGACGGTGAGATCCACGGCACAAGCGACGGTGGTGCGACGTGGTCCAGCTATCCATTGCCAGCACCTGTCAAAGACATCTACGCCTTGGCATGTTGCTAGTTAGTCCGGGTTGAAAGACCGAACCTCCCCTGGAGCAACGGCATGACAACAAGAAAGACGGTATCGTGACAAACAGGAATGGCGCGCGGGACTGGGCCTCGCATCCGGCCTACATTGCTGAGGACTACAAATCGACTCGGTTGCGTGGACCGACGAAGCCCCTGATCCCAATTCCAGAGACACTGTCTGAACTCACAGGACCGGTCTACGGGCAGGACGACGTCGCCGAGATCGACACGGACCTGACTCGCAATGGTATGAAAGATGGTACACCACTGGGCGAGCGTATCGTGGTTGAAGGCACCGTGCGCGATGAAAGCGGAAGACCACTCTCTAATACGTTGATCGAGATTTGGCAGGCCAATTCTGCCGGTCGCTATATCCACGCTGCCGATCAGCATGACGCACCGATCGATCCAAATTTCTTCGGTGGCGGCCGCTGCGTCACCGATGAACAGGGCAAGTACCGCTTCTACACGATCAAGCCGGGAGCCTATCCATGGGGCAATCATACCAATGCATGGCGCCCGGCTCATATCCACTTGTCTTTGTTTGGTCCGACGTTCGCGACCCGCCTGATCACGCAGTTTTACTTTCCGGGTGATCCACTCCTCGAGTTGGATCCAATCTTCCTGTCGACGCCGGCAGAAGCGCGTGATCGCTTGATCGCCGATTTCTCTCTTGATGCAACCCAAGAGGGTTTCGCGCTTGGTTACAATTTCGACATTGTCCTTCGCGGCCAGAACGCGACACCCATGGAGGCGTGACACGTGACCTCGAAGCAGACTCCATCGCAAACGATTGGGCCGTTCTTCGCCTATGGGCTGACACCTCGCCAATATGGTTATGAGTTTGCAGACTTGGCGAACGGTGATCTTCTTGCCCACTGCCCGGACGAAAGCGGCATGCGCATTGAGATCATCGGCAAGGTTTTTGATGGCGAAGGCCAGGTCGTATCCGATGCCATGATCGAAATCTGGCAAGCCGACAGTCAGGGCCGTTACGCACACCCTAACGACGCGCGCCAGTCAAACACTGGCTTCAGAGGATTCGGACGCTTCGGAACCGGTACTGAACCCGGCGGCTCGTTCAAATTCAAGACAATCAAACCGGGATCGGTTGACGGTGAACAGGCACCGCACATCAACGTTGTCGTCTTTGCGCGCGGTATGCTCTCACATGCCTATACCCGCATCTATTTCGCCGACGAGCCCAACGCCAACGACAAAGACGGCGTTTTGACAAGCGTTCCAGAGGACCGTCGGCCAACGTTGCTTGCAACCGCCGATGAAAACGCCGATGCAAACATCTATCGTTTTGATATTCACCTGCAAGGGAACGAGGAAACCGTCTTTTTCGATGTCTAACCGCGGCGAACCAGCGGCCACGGCCTCGCACATCTAGACATCAAGTCGGAATGCGTCGCCATCGCGAACAACATGTCCGGCCGTCGGTCCAGAAAAGTGTGTCCCGATCATCAGCACCGGTTCGCCGGCAAGATCGTTGAGAATCTGGCGTCGTGTTGCTTCAGCCTGCGCGGGGTCAAAGTCCGCGGTCGACGACCACTCCGGATGCGCCATCTGACAAGGATGGTGGGCAAAATCTCCGGTAATTATGCCCCGTTCTCCCTGGGACTCAATCAAGACACTTGCATGACCGGGGGAGTGGCCGACGCTCGGCATCAACTTCACTTCCCGACACAGCTGATGATCTAGTTCTACAAGTTCTGCAAGGCCACCATCCAGGATCGGCATGACGCTATCGCCGAGAATGTAAGCCATGTCCGCGCGGCCCGTCTGCGTACTCCAATGCTCAAACTCCACACGCCCAAATAGATACTTGGCATTTGGAAATGTCGGAACCCACCGACCGCCTTGCAGCATCGTATTCCAACCGACGTGGTCGACATGCAAATGCGTACAAAGCACGACATCGATGGACTCGCGTGGGAAACCGGCCTCGGCCAAGTCTTCCAGAAAACGCCCCTGACGATCATTCCAAGTCGGAATGAGGCGGTTCTGTTTGTCGTTGCCGAGGCATGTATCGACAACGATACGCTGATCACCGACTTCGATGACGAGCGCGTGGATACTCATCTTCAGTCGCCCGTTCTCATCGGCAAAATGCGGATAGAGCCATTCGATAGGCTGGATCGCCTCACGGGTGGCCTGAGGCAGAATAAAGCGGCTGCCGCCGGTCGTTTCCAATTCAACAATCTTGGTGATTGTCACGTCACCGATGCGCCACTTGCTCATACGCTTCAACCACTCTTGTCGTGCTCCGTCACGGAATGCTGCATGAAGAAGCAAACCTGACGCCTATCCACAGCTGAGTGTTAACAGAAAATTAACGTCCTGGCATCACACCGGATATAAATGAGGGTGAACTGATTCGGACAACCTGAGGGCTTCATGGCCAGTCGGCTGCACAACACACTTATGCTGTTTGCTATCGCGGTAACGATTTCGGCTGCTCTACTACTGTCTGTCCTCTCCGCTTCTGCTAGTCAGTTCAAAACCCCCTTTGCTGCACCTCCGGTGACTGATCCGGCGCCGCTGACAGTAATTGTCCTTCGCGACACCACGGAGCCGACACGCTCATTTCGCGCAAACATTCCGCAAGTCGATGAACGCCAGGCTTCCGAAAAGGCTGAGCGAGTGACTCGTGTTCGACGCCGTCGAACAAGAACGCGCCTACGGCGCAAGCGTGTTGATCGCAGTTGGAAACGGCAGGTTCTAGAGAACAACTAGACCGCGCATCACTGGGATCAACACCAGGGTGCGCCATAAACGCCAACACCAACGCAAACCACCGCGAACGCTCTATTCTATTGTTGGACGGCACAAATTTTGTCGCCCAGTCGTCTACGCATTGCGTAGAGTAGGCCACGCACACGTCAGGTCTTTGTTGGGTTCGTTATCATGCAGAAATCAACTCATGGACTGAGCACTCTCGAAGCGACAATTGCCAGAGACTTTGACTATCTGAACTTTCCACTTGCTAACTGGGTCCAACCACGTCTGGATCAATACCAACAACCCATGCTTGATGTGCTGGTTGTCGGCAGTGGAATGTGCGGCATGGCGGCCAATCTGGCACTCCGTCGCCTTGGAGTAACAAACCTCCGGACAATCGATGCAAGCGCACGCGGACAAGAAGGTCCTTGGCTAACCTATGCGCGTATGGAGACGTTGCGGTCACCAAAACACCTCACTGGCCCAGCTCTGGGCTTGCCGAACCTGACATTCCGCGCCTGGTTCGAGGCGCAGTTTGGACGACAGGACTGGGATGAACTCGGACGCATTCCGAGAACCCAATGGGCCGATTACCTCGAGTGGTACAAGGATGTCTCCGGTGTGGAGGTAGACAATGCCAAGTCTCTGACCGAATTGCACCTTGAAGACGGCTTCGTTCGCGCAACGATTACCGACCAACAAACCAAAGAGCACGAGACAATTCCAGCGCGCCGGGTTGTCTTGGCCACGGGGCGCGATGCGCTCGCAACACCCCGCATACCGGAGCAGTTCGCGCCTTACATGGGTCAGTCGGTTTTTCACACGTCTGACGCACCATTGCCTGAGCAATTTACTGGCAAGCAGGTCGTCGTCATTGGCCTCGCCGCATCAGCCTTCGACTACGCAGCGGAAGCATTGGAAGCCGGTGCCGAACGTGTGACGATGCTCGGCCGGGCTAGTCGCATTCCGCGCATCAACAAGGCCAAACAGATTGTCTATCCCGGCTTCTCGCAAGGCTTTGCAGCGCTTTCAGATGAAAAACGGTTTGAGATGTTCCGTTATATATCATCGCACGGCGTTCCACCGCCGCGAGATACCGTTCTTCGAGTGAGCAGACACAAGAACTTCGAATTGGTTCTTGGTGCGGAGACACAGAAGATCGAGCCGACCGATCTTGGCCTGGACCTTCAGACACCCGCAGGTAAATTCGCAGCGCATATCGTGGTTCTCGGAACCGGTTTTAAAATCGATGTCGGCAGCACTCCGTTTCTCGCCTCAGTGAGCAACGAGATTGCAACCTGGCAAGATCAGGTCTCGGCAGATGGCAAAGCGAGGGAGCTGCTCAACTTCCCCTACCTGGGACCGGGCTTCGAGTTCCGCTCTACAGGTGATGGAAGTGGCAACGCGTCAACCATCCAGCATATCCATTGCTTCAACCACGCCGCCATGATGTCGCTCGGAAATCTGGCCAATGATATTCCAGCTGTCAGCGAAGGTGCCGAACGATTGGCCAATGCTATCGCGAGCAGCTTCTTTGTCGAGGATAGCGGCGGTCATCGCGCTGATCTTGATGCATATTCCGATCCGGAATTACTCGGCGACGAGATCCCTCAACTCGAAAAGTGGTAAATCAAAATTCAGCTACCGTGAGTCCCAACCAGCCGATCACTTGAACTTTTGCGCCAAGTGCCGATGATGTCAGCCGCTATTCCAGTTCAGGCAGACAATCTAACCTGCCCCCTCTGCACGTTCCGAACGAGGCAACCCAATGCAAGACACTCCAGTCAAAGATCCCCGCACTATGCGCCTCCACACCGACGACAACATCATTGTCGCTGTTGATGGATTGATGCCAGGCGCTTCGGCCTATGGCATCGAGGCTTCGGGTCGCGTTCTCAAGGGCCACAAAATGGCTGTGACTAAGATTGAGAAGGACCAACCGATCCTGAAGTTCGGTCAGATTATCGGGTTCGCCAGTGAAGACATCGAACCAGGTCAGCATGTTCATACGCACAACTGCGCCTATGCCGAGTTTGACCGTGACTACGCCTTTGCCCAGGGCGCTAAGAAAGAAGTCATTCTCCCTGTTGAACAGCGCGCGACCTTTCAGGGCTACAAGCGGGACAACGGCAAGGTTGGCACCCGCAATTACATCGCCATCCTGACAAGCGTGAACTGCTCAGCCTCGGTGGCACGTTTCATGGCCGATGAGGTCAACCGCTCCGGCGTCCTCGACGACTACGAGAATGTCGATGGCGTCGTCGCTATGGTCCATGGCACCGGTTGCGGTATGGCGACAAACAGCGCCGGCTTCGAATTCCTAGAACGCACGCAGTGGGGCATGGCTGGGCATCCCAATATCGCCGCAGCTCTGATTGTCGGCCTCGGCTGTGAAGTTTTCCAGATCGCCAGGATGAAGGAAAAGTACGACCTCAAAGAAGGCGAGAATCTCTTCACGATGACGATCCAGGACACCGGCGGCACGCGCAAGACGATCCAAACCGGTGTTGATCGTATCAAAGAGATGCTTCCACTCGCCAACAAGGCCAGCCGCGAAACGGTGCCGGTCTCTGAATTGATGCTCGCCCTCCAGTGCGGCGGTTCTGACAGCTATTCGGGCATCACAGCAAACCCGGCTCTGGGCCTTGCTGCCGATCGCCTGGTCCATCACGGCGGCACAGCGGTGCTCGGAGAGACACCTGAGATTTACGGAGCAGAACACCTCCTGACCCGCCGCGCGGCCACACCGGAGATCGGCCACAAGCTGGTCGAGATCATTGAGTGGTGGCAGGACTACACCGCAAAGAACAATGGCTCCATGGACAACAATCCATCGCCAGGCAACAAGGCAGGCGGACTGACGACGATCCTCGAGAAATCACTCGGAGCCACGGCCAAAGGTGGATCAACAACGTTGCAGGGCGTCTATCGCTATGCCGAGCAGGTCGACGCCAAGGGCTTCTGCTTTATGGATACGCCAGGCTACGACCCCGTCTCTGTAACGGGGCAGGTCGCCGGCGGCTGTAACGTTGTCACCTTCACGACAGGACGTGGCTCCGCTTACGGTTGCAAACCGTCGCCATCAATCAAGCTCGCAACCAATTCCGATATGTATCACCGCATGAGCGAAGACATGGATATCAACGCCGGAGATGTCCTCGACGGCGTATCGCTTGACGACAAAGCGACAGAAATTTTCGATTACATTCTTGAGGTTGCGTCAGGCAAACCCAGCAAATCAGAAGAACTTGGCTACGGTGACAACGAGTTTGTCCCCTGGCAGGTCGGAGCCGTGATGTAACTTCCACTGTTAACAACCAAGCACGAATCAGCACTATGGTCCTGTCAATACCAGTGAAGCAGAACCTGGAGGACGAGCCATGGGTGCTTGGGGATTGAAAAGCTTCGACAATGATGACGCGATGGATTGGGTCGCTGAGTTTGACGAAGCTGGTGCAGAGGTTATCAAGACAACGCTTGATGCTGCTCTCAATGACAACGAAAAGTTAGAGGCACCAGAAGCGTGTGAAGCCCTTGCCGCCGCCGAGATTGTCGCTGCCGCCAAGACCGGTGATCAATCAAATCTTGCAGAACACGCGGCAACGGCCCTCGCCAAGCATGCAAGCGAGGTGGCAACACCGGAAAACCTAGTGCTGGCCAAAGACGCCGTGGGGCGCGTCAAGTCGAAGTCCGAGCTGCGTGATCTCTGGCAGGACACCGACGAGTTCGACGCCTGGATCACAGACGTCGAGGCACTGGAAGCGCGCCTCGAATAGGTCAGCTAGAAGAGCTCTCAGGCTAGGCTCTGCATATCACCATCAACTGCAAACGCCTGACCTGAGATTGTGTTCGCACGCGGTGATGACAAATAGACTGCAAGGTCGGCCAATTGCTGCGGCGGTATAAGGCTTTTGATCGAAGCATTGGCGAGAACACGCTCCTGCATCTCATCAAAGCCAATGTTGGCGGCCCGCGCCTTAGCGTCAATCACCTGCCTTATCCGCTCTCCATCAACCGGGCCAGGCTGGATCGCGTTGCAGCGAATACCGTTTTCGCCAAGCTCAACCGCCAACGTCTTGGTAAAGCCAACCACACCCCACTTGGCTGCAGCATAAGGCGAGCGCAACGGAAAGCCGAACCGCCCTGCTGCCGAGGATAGGTTGATGATGGATGGATTCGAACTGGCCTTGAGATGCTGCACCGCAAGCCTAGTACAGTTGAACTGGCCCGTGATACAAACAGCCAAGCACTGATCCCACTCTTCCGGATCGATCTCATCGACACGCCCCGTCGGACCAGCAATACCGGCGTTGTTCACCAGGCAGTCGAGACCGCCAAGCTCACGTAGTGCATCGTCCATCATGGCTGCAACTTGCTCACGATCCGCCACATCGCAGACGGACCACGTCACATCCGGCAGATCGGCAGACAAACTCTCAAGCGCACCACGGTCAATATCGCAGGTATGAACCTTCGCGCCTTCTGCCACAAACGCTTTTGTCATCTGCAGGCCGATTCCGGATGCTCCAGCTGTAATGAGAACGCGCAAACCCTTGATACCCAAGTCCACTTTAGTGTCTCCTCGTATTCATGATTGCGAGATGGTTGCTAATCACCCTGCCGTACGGTTGCTGTCAGCAACCCAGCGCCAATTAGGAAGCTACCGCCAACTTTGTTGACAACAGCCAAAGTTGAAGGCCGCCTGAACGTCTCGCGTAATTGCCCGGCGAGCACGGCCCAGATAGCGACATTGACTGCAGCAAGTGTCAGAAACGTCGCCTCAAGGATTGCAAATTGCAGCAAGGCAGGCTTCGTCGGGTCAATGAATTGCGGAACGAAAGCCACGAAGAAGACAATTCCTTTCGGATTGAGCGCGGTCACGATGTAGGCGTTCAGAAACATCGACCAGCTGCTGCTGCCCGAATCTTGCTCTTCCGGAGTGGCTAGTTTCGGCTTCGCCCGCCAAAGGCCGATACCCAGCCAGATAAGGTAGGCCGCGCCAATCAACTTCAGCGCAGTGAAAAGGGTTGCAGATGTTGCAAGCACGGCGCCAGCTCCCAATAGCGAGATGGTCATCGCCGTAAAGTCGCCAAGCGTCACCCCAGGCACTGTCGCCCATCCGGTGTGTTTGCCGCGCCCAAGCGCATAGCTGACAACCAACATTACGGTCGGTCCAGGAATAGCGAGCATTGCTGTGCTTGCCACGACGAACGCGAACCATAATTCCCAGGACATAGGTTTCTCCTCTCGATGAAAGCCGAGCAAAGACAGAGAAACAGCTCATTTGCAAGCTCATAGATCAACGCTCTCGCCAGAAGGGCGATAAAACGATGACGCGCGCAATTGTATGACTTACGACAATACATTGCCGTGCTAACTTATAGTCACGCGTTCAATGCATTTGGGGAGGAAACTATGCCGCGAGTCGGTATCGTCGGTGTCGGCCTGATTGGCCGTGCGTGGTCCAACGTGTTTGCCCGTGCCGGTTGGGATGTCTCGATCTATGATGCGCACGCAGCCACGCTTCAAGCAGCCCCAGGGTTAATCGAGGCATCGTTGCAGGACCTGGCTAGCCACGGCTTGGTCGACGATCCGGATGGTGCCGCCAAGCGCATCACGGCTGCAAACTCGCTGGCTGAGGCTCTTGACGGCGTCGAACTTGTCCAGGAATCCGGCCCGGAACGCGTCGAAGCCAAGATTGAACTCTTCAAGCAACTTGATGCAGCGGCTCCGCGCTCAGCCATTCTCGCATCATCCTCCTCAGCGATTGTCGCGTCCCGATTCACCGAGGCCCTCGAAGGCCGCGAGCGCTGCCTGATTGCGCACCCTGTCAACCCGCCCCATGTCGTGCCTATCGTCGAGCTTTGTGGCGCCCCCTGGACATCGCCGGATGTCGTGAAAAGAGCGCGCGAGATCTACGATTCTGTTGGCCAGGTCGCAGTAGAAGTGAAGAAGGAAGTCGATGGCTTCATTCTCAATCGTATGCAGGCAGTGCTCGTTGCCGAAGCCCTTCGCCTAGTTGGCGAGGGCTACTGCACAGCCGACGATCTCGACAAAACAATTGCCCACGGACTCGGCTTACGATGGTCATTTATGGGACCGTTCGAAACCATCGAGCTCAACGCCCCCGCAGGGATGGCCGACTATTTCGACCGGTTTGCAGAGACGATGCATGGATTGTCCGCACCGCCGGTAACGCCGGAGATCTGGAGCGAGGAGAACCGGGCGCGTGTCCTCGAAGACTGGGGACGCAAACCATCCACTGACGAGGTTCTCGCAAAGAGCCGCTGGCGCGATGATCGCCTCGCGGCTCTCGTTGCACACAAGCGTGCACAGAAGTCATACGAATAATCAGCAGAAGCGAATTTTCCAGGGAGTCAGTCAAATGGCCAAATCAAACAAAGTCATCATTACCTGTGCCGTCACCGGTTCCATACACACACCGACCATGTCGGAGCATCTGCCGATCACAGCCGAGCAGATTGCGGATGCAGCGATTGGTGCAGCGGAGGCCGGTGCTGCGATCGTGCACCTTCACGCACGTGACCCTGAGACCGGCAAACCGGACCAATCCATGGATGCGTTCTCACCATTCTTGAAAGTCATCAAACAACGCTCACCCGCCGTGATCAACATCACCACGGGCGGCGCGATGACCATGACAGTCGAGGAACGAGCTCAACCGGCCATCGACTTCAAACCGGAAGTGGCCAGTCTCAACATGGGCACGATGAACTTCGGTCTTTACCCGATGTTGAACCGGTTCAAGGAGTTTAAGTTCGATTGGGAGCGAACCTACCTCGAGGGCTCAAAGTCAGGCTTCTTCAAGAACACCTTTGCAGATATTGAATACATTCTGACCCAGTGCGCGGAAAACGGCACCCGCTTCGAAGTCGAGTGCTACGACATCGGTCACCTCTACACACTGGCCCACATGGCCGACCGCGAAATCATCAAGCCACCATTTTTCGTGCAGTCCGTGTTCGGAATTCTCGGCGGCATTGGCACGCACGAAGAAGATGTCGCGCATATGCGCCGCACAGCTGACCGCCTGTTCGGTGACGACTATCAGTGGAGCGTGCTGGCGGCCGGTCGCCATCAAATGCGCATCGCGGCACTCGCCGCCGCCATGGGAGGCAATGTCCGCGTCGGTATGGAAGACTCACTTTGGGCAGGCCCCGGCAAAATGGCGGAAAGCAATGCCGAGCAGGTCACGCTCGTCCGCCAAATCATCGAAGGTCTCGGACGTGAAATCGCAACACCTGATGAAGCACGCGAGATCCTGCAGCTTAAAGGCGGCGACCAGGTCGGCTTCTAACCAGCGCAGGCGGGATGTCGAAGCGGGAAAGCACCTCAGACATGCTATTCATGGTAATCGAGCGATTTCGCAATCAGGACGCCAAAGCGGTCTACAAACGCTTTCAGGAGAACGGCCGCATGGCTCCGGAAGGCTTGACCTACGTCGGCAGCTGGATTGAAGCCAACTTCGATCGCTGTTTCCAACTGATGGAATGCGATGACGTGCGCCTCCTGCAAGAATGGATCACAAACTGGTCCGATCTCGCCGAGTTCGAGATCGTTCCGGTCGTGCCATCCAAGGATACCGCGGCAGTCGTCTTCAAGTTGCTCGATAGCGAAACAAAAGCGGAGACGGCCGAGTAGTCGACCTGCAGTTATAATTCATCTGGCAGGTTCAGCCACCATGCTGGGCGGTGCTATCTGCTGGTGCCTGATCGCGTTCGTTCATTCCGTAGTCGCGCATGACGCTAGCAACGCGGAGGCGGTAGTTCTTGAAGATACCGGCGCGCCCCTTTGACTGTGCCACACGGTGCTCGGCGATGTTGCGCCATCGTTGTACGGCATCCTCGTTCTCGAAAAACGAGATCGAGAGCAGCTTTCCAGGATCGGTGATCGACTGGAACCGTTCAACCGAGATAAAGCCCTCTATGTTTTCCAGGATTGGCCGTAACTCGGCAGCGATATCAAGATAGGCGTCACGATGCTGATCGTCCGGCCAGACCTCGAAAATTATTGCAATCATTGGTGCGCTCCCAGAACTGCAGGCATGCCTGCTATTGTTTGACCTGCTTTAGAAATGTCCTTCGCTCTTCAAGAATCAACTTGTTCTCTTCGGCAAAGCGGAAATTCTCAATACCAGCAGGATCCTCTTTCAACCTGTGTCGATAAGCTTCGTACTCGCCGAGGCTGTCAAATGAAATCAGCGCAACAGCCACGTTGTTTGTGCCTTCATACGGCATGAAATATCCGATGAGATCCCCGCCACAGGCTGGAATGATGCGCAGCCAATTGACGGCATAGTGCTCAAACTCCGATCGTCGGAAGGGATCAATCTTGTATTCAATAAGACACGTTACGGTCATGAGTAGCACTCCTTTTTGACTAGCGACTTGTCAGGAGAATAGGCCGTTGCAGCGCATCAATGCTTCGGCTAGCATCGAACTATGAAAGAAGGTCCCAACATTGCTGGGGTCGCGGCACTTGTCGGCGATCCAGCCCGCGCCAACATTTTAGGCGCACTCATGGATGGCCGCGCGTTGACAGCAACAGAGCTTGCGCGCGAAGCCGGCGTTACGCCTCAGACTGCAAGCAGTCATCTATCCAAGCTCGAAAGCGGCGGCCTATTGCTACCGGTTAAGCAAGGTCGCCATCGTTACTATCGTCTATCCGGACCGGACGTGGCTGATGTTCTGGAGCGCTTGATGGGCTTAGCCGTGCGCACCGGGCATGTCCGCGCCAGAACAGGACCGCGCGACCCTGAAATGCGAACCGCCAGAGTTTGCTATGATCATCTGGCGGGTGACCGCGCCGTTTGGATGCTCGATACGCTGCAAAAGCGCAAGATTGTACTGGCAAAGAACGGCGAGCTTGTCGTGTCCAAGCGCGGTGAAGAGTTCTTCCAAGAGGCCATGGCAATCGACATTGACCAGCTTCGCGGTTCGCGGCGTCCGATCTGCCGGTCTTGTCTCGATTGGAGCGAACGCCGGACGCATCTCGCTGGTTCCCTTGGTGCCGCCATTCTCACGCACCTCTTCGACGCGAAGATCGCTGAAAGAGTGCAGGGCAGCCGAACAGTAAAGTTTCGGCGCGGCGGCGAGAAGCGCTTTATGAACCTTGTCGAAGGTTAACTGAGAACCGTGATTTCTGCTTCTCCAAACGAACTCGCGATCATTGCTGCTGCCTTCTTCTTCGCCGCATTTGCCAAAGGTACGACCGGTCTTGGCTTCTCAACAACATGCCTGCCCTTTCTAGTTTACGCGATCGGGCTCAAGGCAGCATTGCCGTTACTGATCATTCCATCGCTTGCTAGCAATCTGATCGTCATGCGAGATGCCGGGCACTTCAAAGAAACTGTGTCACGCTTCTGGCCACTGTTTCTCTTGGCTCTACCAGGCGTCGTTCTCGGTCTATGGTTACTCGACAGTGTTGACGGCAAGCTCGCTGCAGCGGTACTCGGCGTCGTTCTTGTCGTGTATTGCCTGTTCGCGCTCGCTAATCCGCACCTCCGGCTACCAGCACAACTCGAAAAGCCCTTAGCGCCCATCGTCGGCTTTACAACCGGTACGCTCAATGGCCTGACAGGCTCGCAGGTCATGCCCGTACTGCCCTACCTCTTGTCATTAAATCTTGATCCCAACCGTTTCGTCCAGGCCATCAACTGCTCGTTCACGCTGTCGAGCCTGGTTATGGCAGCAGGCCTCGCCAAGCTGGGACTCATGACCGTCGAAACCGCTGCAATATCGGCGTGCGGCCTCGTGCTGGTGTGGCTTGGAATCAAACTAGGAACACGCGTACGCAATCTGCTCTCCCCTGAGATCTTCAGGGTGATTATCCTGGTGTTCTTGATGATATTGGGTGCAAGTCTGGCTGTTCGCTGGTTTGATCTATTCTGATCGACAAGCCAGCCGACGCACTCTGGCGTCGGCTCAAGACTGCACTAACTCAGGCAGGCGCTGATCTCTGCGTCCGTTGGGAATTGGCCAGTCGCCTTTTTCGAGTACTTCAACTGTCCGTCGACAGTGATTTCAAACACGCCACCACCGGAACGAACGAGTTCAATCTGGGCTTCGGGCTTTTGCTTCAAAATATGGTCCTGCGCCGCACGGGCGCTTGGCTCATAGTTTCAAGCACCGCAGTATTCGATTTCAATCTTCATAGCATTCTCCAGCTTCAAGCTTTCACGGCGATCAGGTTAGCATAATTCCCGTTGAATCGGAATTGTATCTCATGCCTGCTTCATGAGGTGCCGTCGTTGTTGTCAACGTGAGAATGCTTTAGTCCCTTGCAATGAAATACCGTCAACCGGGAAGGGTGTCAGATGTCGACAGGTCAGCCGAAACAAGAGCCGTTGTTTACCTTTGCAATCATCTCAGACACGCACATTCGCCCCAAACAGCTCGATGAGTCCTCGCCGTTTCCAGTCAATGACTTGGCCAACGACCGCGCTCGGTTTGCAATCGCCGCCATTGAGCACCACCAGCCTCCACTAGTGCTTCATCTTGGTGACATGGTGCACCCTCTGCCGCATCTACCAACCTTCCTCGATGCCTGCGAGCAAGCACACGAAATCTTCGCGCCTCTGCGCGACAGGATGCAGTTCATGCCCGGCAACCACGACATTGGCGACAAGCCAAATCCCGATGCCCCGGCAGGGCCAGCAGACAATGAGACAATTACGCAGTATGAAGGCCAGTTTGGCAAGAGCTACCACAGCTTTGAACACGGTGGCTGCGTGTTCGTCATGATTAACTCGTCGCTTGTCAACTCTGGCACTAACCAGGAAAACGAACAAAAGGAATGGCTGCAACAAACACTTGAGACCAATCGTGGTCGGCGGATTTTCCTGTGCTCCCACTATCCTCCATTTATCTACGAACCAACCGAACAGAGCCATTACGACAACTTCGCTGAGCCTGGCCGCTCATGGTTCCTCGACCTCGTTCGCGCTTACAACATTGAGGCCGTCTTCTCAGGCCACGTGCATCAGTTTTTCTACAATCGCGTTGGTCGGAGCCGCCTCTATTGCCTGCCGGCCACCAGCTTCATCCGGCAGGACTACTCCGAGATGTACGCGATCGACCCGCCGAAGGAGTACGGACGAAACGATGAGGGCAAGTTTGGTGTGACGCTTATCGATGTCTTGCCCGAAGGTCATCGCGTCCGGGTCATTCCAACGGATGGCCAGGGCCTTGCGGCCGGCACGTCGCTGAACCCAGAACAACTCCAATGGAGTGCCAATCCGTCGACCAGCCTGATCGTTCCATTGAGGCACGCCTGGGCGACGCCAATCGACCTCCCCTACAATGGCCCGATGGAGGAGTTCGCTCGCAAGCGTACCCGCAACGACTACGTCTTGATGCGTTTACAGCAGATGGGTATCGATCATGTCCGCGTGCCACTCTCGGATCTTCTCGACGAACAAATTCGTGCACGGATGGTAGAGTTCAATAGCAGCGGCATCCGCTTCGCCCTATTCGCGCTCGGTGTGCCAACTGCGGCAGAGCTGGATCTAATCGAAGCTAATCGGTCGCTCGTTTCGCAGTTGGAGATTATCGGCGCAACGGATGACCTCAGCGACCTGTCATCCGACCTTCCCCGCCTGCGCGCCATCGAGGGGCTGAAACTCCTGATTGGAAAATCACATTCATCCAAGCATGAGCCAAAGCAGGGAAGCCGCTTTGCCCACTCTGTCAGCTCGGGATTCAAGTGGGAGACACGCGACACGGTATTGTCTGCTCTCAAAGCTACTGAAAACTCCGGCGTGATCTCCGGCTTTGTTGTTCAGCTCAATCTAGTCGACGATTTGCCAGGCCGCTTGGCAGAAATTGAAACCTTTGCTGTCAGCAACAATCTTGAGATTGACGTCAATGTGCGTCTCGCCAACGCGAACCCTGCCGTTGCAAACTATGATGACAACCTGATTGCCAACCGGGTGCAGGAAGCCGCTCGATTAGCGCGAACACTCTCGGCCACAGCAGTGCAGATAGATACCTTTGTGGATGTCGACCGTGGCTACAACCCGCGACACGGCCTGCTGGATCGCCACTATAATTTCCGACCGGCCGGAAGATCCCTGGCGACTACACAATAGGTTGTATCAGAAACAAATTGTCTGCCTGCAAACAATACTTCAAGAGAACTTGATCGCTTGCGAGGGGCTTGTTGTTAGACAATCGCCATGATTTCACGCACACGATCATGTGAAAACCTCTCCCTTCCACACGCATGAGACAGGAACCACTGTGGAGCTTTTGCTTGGTTACGGCGCAGGGCTTTTGACGCTTATAAATCCCTGTGTTTTACCGGTTTTGCCAATCATTCTGGGCTCCGCGATGCGCGAAGAGCGTCTTGGACCAGTTGCGCTCGCTGGTGGCCTAAGCGTTGCTTTTGTCGTCCTTGGCGTCGGCATAGCCGCAGCGGGCCCGGCTATTGGCCTCGACAACGATTTGATGGCGCAAATCGCAGCCGTCTGCATGATCACATTCGGCCTGATACTGATGGTCCCGGCTTTCAACATCAGATTCGCTGCTGCGACGGCCGGCATTTCAGGGCAGGCAGAACAACAGCGTGGCACCCTGCAAGGTCAGGGCTTGATGGGCCACTTCCTAGGCGGAATGCTGCTCGGTGCGGCATGGTCGCCTTGCATTGGCCCGACGCTAGGTGGGGCAATATCGCTAGCCTCACAGGGCGAGTCACTGGCTTGGGCAACAGCCATTATGGCAAGCTTCGCACTCGGGACATCAACGATCATCCTGGCACTAGCCTACGGCACACGTGAAGCCATCTCTCGTCGGCAAGAGACCTTCAAAAAGATTGCAGCAAACTCAAAGTGGGTGATGGCCGTAGCTTTAATTGCGGTCGGCGTTGCAATCCTCATGGGCCTGCACCACGTCGCGGAAGGGTTAGCAATCCAATACCTGCCTGAGTGGTTCCAGGATTTATCCGTTTCACTGTAGTGAAAGCACAGCAGAGGAGATTGAAGTTGAAGAAACTATTGTCAGGGCTGATGGCGCTGGCGTTGATTGCAATGACGGTTCCGTTCGCCGCACAGGCTGGCGAGGGAACGGTTGCATTCAAGCCGGGTGTTCTGAAAGCCGCTATCGAACGCGGTGAAAGCGTTCTCCTACACTACAAGTCGACTTGGTGACCAGTCTGTGCACGCCAGGATCGCGTGCTGAAATCGCTCCGTGCGAGCGACACCAAGTTTAATGAAGGCATTACATTCATTCGTGTCGATTGGGATACCTACAAACGACATGCTGTTACTAAGAGCCGGCGAATACCGCGCCGCTCAACCTTGGTCCTGATCAAAGACGGCAAGGAAGTCGACCGACTGGTTGCCGCTACAGGAAAAGACCGCATCAAGTCGCTTCTCGAGAAAGCACTTTGATTGAAAAGGTGAATTAAGCGGGCATGGTCACGAGACTATGCCCGCATACTCTTCAGCTCCGCCCAGATCAACCACGACCTCGCATTGCCCAATGCCTGCATCCAGACTTCACTCATACCGATTGACGAGAAGCACGTAGTTGCCATCACTGGTTGGAAGATAGCGGCGAGCTGCATCTTGTATGGACCTCGTTGTTACCCCTGCCATGCCGTCCGGATGCTCGGAGTAGAGGATTCCCGTCTTGCATTCTTCGAACAGAAGATCTCGTAGCCCGACGTTGGTCTGAACGCGTGTAAGGTACTTATAGCGCTCATAATCCACCCAGGCCCTCAACGAGTCTTTTGCTACAGGCTTAGCTCGAAGTGCCTCCATTGCCGCAAATACTTTATGGATCGCCATTTGTGGGTTCTTGGTCGTCGAAAATCGGACGACGTACGCACTGCCCTGAGCATGTATTTCAAGCAGACCCTTTACATTGTATGTCATTGGACGTTGCACGCCGAGTGCCTGGTTAAGTCGGGCGTAATACACATCACCGCCTAACAGATGCAGCAATGCCTTTGCGCTGTAGATATCAGGACTCTTCCAGGAAACCGGTAGAGTCCATCCGATCTCAACATCTGCCATAGAGTTTGATACGCGTGTAGGTGCCTCGTCTATAATGCGTCGGCGATCCAAAACTGGGATGGCGCCAACCTGGCGGCGTTTGACTGGTCGACTTGGAACAGAGCCAAAGTGCTTCTCAATCACTCTCTCGACATTGGCCGGCAAGCTGCCAACCAGAATGATTGTCATAGTATTTGGATGAATCCCGTTAGCATGGAAGCGCTGGAGCTCGTTACTGCCCAATGACAATATTGAATCTCTTGTGCCCTGCTGGTTGCGAACAAGAGGGTGAGCTGCACCCATCAGTTCAGTACGCATGCGGCCTGCAACTGCAGAACTGTATGCAATTTCTTCAAGAACCGACTGCTTCTCGCTTTCAACATGCTGACGATCGAAGGAAGGAGCAAAGTACGCATCCGCTACAAATGCGAGGTAATCATCCAATCGACCTGCCATCATTTCGGCGATCGAGGATAGCCATTCCAATTCAACGGTTGCATTGACCTTGCCGAGCCTCGAGGAGAGGTCTCTGATATCCTCTGGGCTGTACCGCCTCGTCTTGCCGAACATGACATGTTCAAGCAAATGAGCCGTCCCGGCTACATCGTCATTGATAGCCCCGTAGTTGACGGCAATTCGAGCAGCTATCACACCGCTGTCGTTGGGTACAAGAAAAACCCGCAAGCCATTCGCTAGTCGATAGCGCTCAACGCTCAAACGGTTCGCATAGGCAGACCAAGGCAAAGACATACATGCACTCGCCGCCATCCCTCCTATGACGGCACGGCGAGACAGCACTCCCTGACCTTGCTGGTGGTACCGCACAAGCTATTTGCCCCGGTCTGAAAGTTGGCTCGGCTACACGCCTTTGCAGGTTGCCGTTGGTCGGTTTCGCCAGTAGTAGAAGCCAGTTCGATAGCAATTAAACGTGCGCACCTTACAAGCACGCTTACACCGTGGATAACGTGCACCGCTCTTGTCGAGCGTGGCGCAGAATGCATCGCACTTGCGTCGTTCGGATTTGCAGCAGGACTTGCTGCCCTTCGCCATAGCGGTCGACGAAACGAGCGGGATACCAGAAGCCACTAGCAGCAATGTCGCTGCCGCAACGACAGCACCTGATATTAGCAAAAAATCTCTCATTACTACCCCCGAAACAACGTTATGATAAAATGACGTCGGTATCATTGCCTCTAGGTGCACGAACCAATCAATGAGCAGTCAAAAATGCAATGGCCAAAACAGCGATCCAACAACAGGAATTCTGCATTCCCAGGTCCAAGCGTCAACCAAGATAACGGTATCTCCCTCGTTTTCAACGACCGCCGCCCACGTTGGCCATCCTGATCGTAGCGCTCAATGCATGACAACAAACTCTATGGGTTGAGCCTGCCACTTGAGAAGCAATACTGTTCGGTTTGATTTGAGCCAACCCCGTATGACTCCAATGACAGCACGCAAAATCGCGCATAGCTTTTCATCTCAACGACTGATTGCACTCAGGTGCCAGGTGGGCGATGCAGTGCCTTTGGCAAATCTCATGACAGAAAACATCAGCCGCTGGTTAGCGGGTTGGCCATTTCCGCTTACGACTGCCATGGCGACCGAGATTATTAGAGAAAGCCTATCGTCAGCCGAGCGGGATAATAGCTTCCCGGCGACTCTGGTCGAGAAGACGAACGACCAGCCAATTGGCTGGCTAAAGCTGACGGCTACTGAGTCCGACAGCATGGAATACGAGCTGAGCTATTGGATCGGGGATGCTTCTCAGCGGCAGGGATACGCCTTTGAAATTGCCTCAGAAGCCATCAAATTTGCCTTCAATGATCTCGCCGCAGACCGCGTCATTGCCGGTGCACAGGTTGAGAACGCGGCATCACATGCCTTGCTGGCCAAGTTGGGTATGACACCAACACATGAGAAACTTGTCTGGGCCGCTGCCCGCGAGCGCCATGAGGCTTGCCAGTTCTGGAAGCTGGACAAAGCTTAACTGCGGTCCGTCTGACACTCCTATCCACTGATCAGCGCCAATTGCAATCGCAAGCCATGCCTGCGAATGGATTGACACTTGCACGCGCCGGTTCAATGCCTATCCTGGCCGCAAAAGAAGAGATGAAGAGGGAACGAACATGCGCGGGCTCATGCAGGACCAGCCGCTACTGATCTCATCATTGATCCGATACGCATCACAATATCACCGCCAGAGCGGCATCTGCAGCATGGATGAGGCCGGGCAGTTGCAACGATGGTCCTATACTGATCTGCATCATCGCTCAGCCCAGCTCGCCCATGCCCTCGACCGGCTCGGCGTCAAGTTCGGAGACCGAATTGGAACGATAGCCTGGAACGATCACCGCCACTTCGAGATCTACTTCGGCGTTTCCGGCATCGGTGCCATCTGCCACACGATCAATCCGCGACTGTTCTCAGAGCAGATTTCATACATCATTCGCCATGCACAAGACCGCTGGCTCTGCGTTGATGCAGGCCTTCTCAAGGTCGTCGAAGGTGTCATTGCCGAAATAGCAGACACAATCGAAGGCGTAATCGTTCTCGGACCGATTCCAAGCGACACGACACTCGCCGCGCATACCAAGGTTCTAAGCTACGATGAGCTGATTGCATCGGAACCAATCGAGTATGACTGGCCAAGCTTCGATGAAACCACAGCGTCAAGCCTGTGCTATACATCGGGTACGACAGGCAATCCCAAAGGAGTCCTCTATTCTCATCGCTCAACTGTGTTGCACGCCTGGTCTGTTGTGATGCCAGATATGGTCAACATGCGCGCTGTCGATGTCTTGCTACCGATCGTACCGATGTTTCACGTCAACGCCTGGGGCATGCCTTATGCCGCGGCCATGACGGGCGCGGGACTCGCCATGCCCGGGCCACGATTGGATGGACCATCGATTCACAAGTTAATCATGGAAGCAGGCGTGACCTACGCTGCAGGCGTGCCGACCGTCTGGTTAGCCTTGCTGCAACACTTGCGAGAAACCGGGGGCTCTTTGCCGGACGGAATGCGCGGTCTGGTCGGTGGCTCCGCTCTACCACAAGCGATGGTCGAGGCGTTCGATAAGGAATTCGACATTCGACTTGAGCACGGTTGGGGCATGACAGAGATGAGCCCTGTCGGCGCTTACAATGCGCCCAAGCCTGAAAACAGAAATATGAGCCGGCAGGACTACTACACGCATTCGACCAAGCAGGGCCGACCGCCATTTGGCGTTGACATGAAGATCGTCGATTCAGAAAACAAGGAGTTGCCCCATGACGGCCAATCAGCCGGAGAACTCTGCGTCCGCGGGCCATGGATCACGTCCGGCTATTACAACAGCGATGAAGGTGCCGCTCAATTTGATGAAGATGGCTGGTTCAGAACCGGTGATGTCGCGACGATCGATGAAAGCGGCTACCTGCAACTGGTTGACCGGGTCAAAGACCTCATCAAGTCGGGTGGCGAATGGATCAGCTCGATCGAACTGGAGAATCTCGCGGTCGGCCTCGATGGAGTAAAGGAAGCCGCAGCCGTGCCCGCCAAGCACGAAAAGTGGGATGAAAGACCTGTCTTAGTCATCGTCAAGGAAGACGGTAGCAATCTTGATGAAGCGGCAGTCAAGACCTACATGGCGAAGCATCTGTCATCATGGATGGTACCGGATGCCGTCGTGTTCGTCGGCGAACTCCCCCACACAGCAACCGGCAAACTGCTCAAGCGGGAATTGAGAGATCAATATGTCGACTACCTGATGCAACAGAAGGTGTGACGGTGAAATCGCGCCGAACGGAGAAGGGTCATGCTTCAAATCGGCATACTTGAGACCGGACAGAACCGGCCTGAGTTGGTTGAAGAGTTCGGAACGTTTGCGGGCTGGTTTGAAGACCTCTTTGCCGGCAGCAGCCTTGATCTCTCGTTCGCAACCTTTGTCGTGTGTAAGGATGAGTTTCCATCACATCCCGAAGCCTGCCACGCCTATATCATTACCGGCAGCGCCGCGAGCTCCAACGACAGCGATGCTTGGATACGACGGCTGGAAGAGTTCATCCGCATCAGCTCCAAATCCGTACCCATTATTGGTGTCTGCTTCGGTCACCAGGTCGTCCACAAAGCACTCGGTGGTCGAGTTGAGAGAGCGAAGCAAGGTTGGGGCGTAGGCGTGCACGATTACGAAGTCATCAATGCACCAACATGGATGGCCGGTCCACCCAGTCAGTTTTCGTTTTGCGCCAGCCACAATGATCAGGTCGTCGAAGCGGCCCCTGAGTCAAACATCATTGCACGTTCAGAGTTCTGCCCAATCGCCGCGACGACAGTGGGCAGCAATGTACTCACAGTCCAATCGCATCCGGAGATGCGCAAGGCATTCTCGCGAGAGCTCTACGGTATAAGACGCGAATTGCTGGGCGACCAACTTGCCGATGACGCCATTGCGTCATTGGGCAAACCGACCAACGAGCAGGTTTTTGTCAACATGGTCGAACAGTTCCTGGTTGCGCGCCTTGGGATAGCAACGCCTGAACCCATCACACAGACGGCTTAGCTGCAATTATCAAAAAGAAACGACTGCCATGCTTGCGATGAGCAGGCATGGCAGTCTCATAGTTTAACATCAACCCAGCTGTTTAAGGGCTAACACCTGTCGTCCCTGCTATAAGGTTCGGTGAAACCCAACTAAGCGGCTTCCCCCCTGTTGATATCCATAAGCAGGCGTTCGGTCTTTGCATCCTCGATCTTGCTGACAAGCTTGGCGGCTTCCTGATTATCACGCATCGTCTTGGTGACTGTAATCGACGACGAAATGATCATGAGCGTGGCCATTGCGAGGAAGCCCTTCGTTGCAAGCTCAAGCGGCAGGAAGAATATCCCGGCAGACATCATCCCAACTGAAACTGCAAAGTTGAAGAATGTGAAGTTCACCCACGCGCTTGAGTGTTTAATGGTCGGGTCCTGCATGTTCTCTCTCCAAAGTTAATGGCATTAAATTACTGCGATGAAGAATTGTCACTTCCGCTGTCCGAGTCGGACTTCGCCTCGGCGACACGCTTAGACAAGCGATCCAGCACATCGTCAGCGCTTGACTTGATCGGCTTCCCACATCCGGCTTCAGCGAGTTTCTCGGTGATCCGCGACGGAGAATCGTTGATGTCCAGCTCACGCATAGCCTCGGCAGTGAGATCGATCTCGCGTTGACGCTGCCGCAATCGTTCGAGAGTTGCTTCAGCTTCCGACAAACTCGCTAGACCGGTTGCCGGAACCTGCTGACGCAGACGATGGGCCTTGTCTGTCGCGTTGGCCAAGCGCTGTCCGCGCTGCAAGTCTTTGAGCCGGTTCTCTGCCTCACGGACATTGGTCTTCAGCCGATGGATTTCAGCTGAAAACTGATCCTGGGCCTGTTTCGATGCATCACGCTCAGCCTCCAGCTGCGCAATGGTCTCGGCAGCTTCGCGCGCTAAGTCCGCCTTGCCTTGCTCGAGGGCCGAAACCGCACGCTCTTCCAGATCCTCAATGCTCTCAAGCAGGCGGTCGTACTGTTCCTTCTCCTGCTTATTTTGCGCTATTGCCAGGGCGACAGCCTTTCGCGCCGCGGCCACCGCCTGGGCTGAATCACGCATCTGCTGCTGCAAAATGAGCAATGCATGTCGATCGGTAAAACTCTCCGTAGCGCTGTACGCCGTACCGCGAATAAGGGTCCAAACCTGCTTGTACATCTCCTGATCTCCAAATGTGGACATTGTTCACATTTGACAACATAGTTGGATTTCAGATCGAATCAAGTAAAATGCGAACATCGTTCTCAAAAAAATCTGGAAGGGTTAATGGTAGGCAAGCGCGAGGCAACACGTCGGGACTTGACTGAGCGGCTGCTGGTAGCGGCAACAGCCCGCATTAAGCGGCACGGTCTGCAAGGCTTGCGAGCCAGAGACATAACCGCTGACGCCAACTGCGGCCTGGGCACGATCTACAAGTGTTATGCCGACCTTGACGATCTCATACTGCACGTAAACTCGCTGACCATAACTGACCTCGAGAAAGCCCTGGCGACTGCGCGCAGTTCAGCGGACGAACCGGTCGACCAGCTTACGGCACTCGCCTCGGCGTACTTCGCTTTTGCCCGCGAGAACCTCAACGCTTGGTCAGCCCTGTTCGATCACCGCATGCCGGAAGGCGTGGCTATTCCGGACTGGCACCTGCGTGAGCATATGGCCCTTTTCGGGCATGTCATGATGCCGCTTGCAAAGCTCGACCCATCACTTGGAGAGGATGCACTGGCGCTGCGCGCGCGCAGCATATTCTCAGCAGTGCACGGGATCGTAGCTCTCAGTCTTGAGGGGCGCTTTGTCGGCGTCAACGTGGAGGCCGTAGAAGCGGAACTAACGACCGTGGTTCGTGCGCTCGCTGCCGGTCTCAGCCCTGAGTAGACAAACTTTCGGGCATTCGCTTAGACAATCAACTCTCTGACCGGTAGCCGCGCACGCCGATAGGCGGCTTTGCCGTTGGCAAACCCAATTCGGAATGCTGCGCGGAGCTTCTGATCACCTGTGATGCCAAGCTTTGCTTCAAGCTGGCTTCGGCTATTGTCCCAATCAATCAGAACCGACATCGGGCAGGCTTGAAAGCCGTAGCGTTCAAAGTCCAGCCATAACCGGTAAAAGTGACGCCCCGTATCAAATGGATCTTCGTCGCCAGGCCTCGGCATCAGAACGATCGCTGCTGCAGAGTTGTTTTTACCGGCTTCTGAGAGCAACGACGAAGCAAGTCCCAGACGATCCAGCGCAC
Organism: Hyphomicrobiaceae bacterium; assembly: GCA_965247245.1. Taxonomy (GTDB): domain Bacteria; phylum Pseudomonadota; class Alphaproteobacteria; order Rhizobiales; family Hyphomicrobiaceae; genus Tectiglobus. The sequence continues at coordinate 3,517,538 of CBDFGV010000003.1, forward strand.
CAAACATTGGCCCAAGCACCAGGCCAGCAGCCCAGGCCTCTACGGCATTAAGCCCGAGTGCAACTGAGTTCAACCCATCCCGCTCAAAGGACCCATGCGACGGGCCAAGCCGCATCCAGTGCAGCAGTTCCTTGCGATGTGGCTGGTCGCGAAGAAAGTGCATCGAAGCTACATCATAGAGCGATGCCATCTCCCCGAGCGCATGTTGCCCGGTTAGGAAAGCACACTCAGGTCTTGCTGTGCTTAACTGGCTAAGCGCTTCAGTTATGGTCTCATCAGCAGGGCGGAAGCTACCCCGCCAGCTCTGCCGCTGGCGGGCAAGCTTCAACTCGGTTTCTGCCGCCGTCTTGGTCGTATCCAGCCGCACCACTTGAGCAGTTGCAACTTTTGCAAAGTCGTCGTTGCTTGGAATGTCCTGAGGATCAAGGACCTCAAGTTCTGTGAATCCAAAACCAGCAGCGTTGAGCGCAATCTCCATACCCTGAAATTGCGCGCCGTGGGAGAGACGCCAGTCGCGGTGCGCAGGGTCAGCAACCGGAATGCTCCGTGTTGTGTCGCCAAGCAACTGCAGCTGGTCACCCGTCAAACGCCATCGCGAGGGTTGGATGTTGTGCACACTCGGCGCCAGATTGGCATCGCCAACAAGTGACGGAAGAAGCTCCTTCAGCGCCTCCATCATGTCGCCGGCCCTAATCGCTTTCGAAAAAGATGCAGCCGGTGAAGCGGCTTTGATCCAACACCACGCATCTGCTTGAGGCTTGCGATGTTCTCATCGGATATCCAGGTGCCACCCAACATCCGGTAGCCGGCATTCTTGGCCGCGCTCACCACACGATGAAGCATAGCCCCGTTTACACCGCGACCGTGCAAGTCCCTGGCAACTGAGTAATAGACAATCACGGCACGATCCCGCTTGAGACGAAAGCGAAGATAATGATAGGGCGAAAGCCAGGACAACTTCGAACCGGTCGATTTCACAAACGGGTTCAGATCAGGAATGCAAACAATCACACCCGCCGGCCGGCCCTTGTGATAGGTCACAGTGGATAATCGCGGATCCATCACCCACATCATCTCACCCGCCTGGAACTGATATTCTTCCTTACTGAGTGGCACGAACATCGGGTTATCAGAAAATCCATCATTGAGAACTTGGCGAGCATCCTCCATGCGGTGTTTGAAAGTCCGCATGTTGATAGGATGCCACGTGAAGTCCGGATCAGATAGAATAGCTCTCTGTTCGGGCCCCAGAAAGATATCTGGATCGATCTCCGTTATGTCTGTCTCAAATGTTGTCATCGGAAACTCCTGCGCATATCCAAGCATGCGCAGATGATCCGGCAACCAGGGCGGCGACCACATCATATCTGTGTAAACTGAGTTCTCGAATCCTTCTGTCACGACACCAATCATCTGCATCGCCGTCAGATTGAAGTTTCCGACCGCTTCGTCGACACCCTGTTCGATAAGCCAGTTCTCAGCTGTACGCAGCAACTCCGCTGCGACATCAGCATTGTTCACATAGTCGAAAAAACCAAACTGCCCGACGTTTGTTCCATGCCGTGCATTCGATGCTGCGTGCACCGATGCAACAATCCGGCCAATCGCGGCGCCATTGCGGTGCGCCGTAAACAGTTGCAGTCGTCCGCGGCCATCCTGACAGAGCGGATTGCGCTCCGGATTGAGAATCCGGTCAATGTCCATCCACATCGGCGAAACATAGGGATGTGCAGAGCCATAGGCATTGAACGGCACTTGGAAAGCCGCCCTGCGATCACCCCGCCTGATCTCAAGCATCAACCGGCTTCCCTCGCACATAGAAGTTCACCGATACGCTGGGCTGCCTGCAGCTCACTCTCGAGTCGTGGATCCGTTGCTGCAGCTGGAACAGAGAAAACGAAAAGCCGCGTTGGCTCAGCAGAAATCCGCATGACATGGGTTGCGTCGTAGGTCTTGAGTAGCGACATCGCGCGTTCAACACCAGGGTCGTGCTGCGACCGCGCCCACGGTGCTTGCTCCGCTCTCAACAATGGATGATGCCCTAGCAATTCGTCGAAAGCAGGATGAGTAAGAGGCTCGACAGCTTCCCGGTCCAGATCACGAAAATTGTTCAAGCGATCATGATTACCGAGCAGATCCGTAAACTCAGTGAGATTTCCCGCATGCAGAAACTCGCCGGATGCGCGGCGGCGCTCAGACCTTGAACCCATCGTCTCTGAGAACAAGGCCGCAAAGATCAAGCCAGCGAATCCAACAGCCATCGCCCTGATCACCGCATCAGTGTCTGCGGCATCGCCAGCCATCACGTGCGCAGCAGAAAACACCGACGAGATGGCTAGAAACACGACAATGGAAATCCCACGCTCGTAGAGCCGATTGCTGTTGCTACCGGCGCCAAACGAAATGTAGAGAAGGAAGACAATGCTGAGCGCGCCAATACGAACGGGAAAGTCAGGGAAAAGGTTCTCAAAATCCGTCGCGATACACGGTGTTACCAACAGGAGAGATCCCAACACCCGTCCCGCGATCCTTCGCTCCTCGCGCTCCAGATCGTGACTGATACGCCGAAGCATAAAGACGGCGATAGCAATCAAGCTACCGGCCACAGCCGAGAGTAACGTTGCCATCTTAATGCCGGCTGGTAGTCCGGGCACCAGATGGACCAACAGCGCGACAAGCGTCGCGGAGACCACGGTCAACTTGATCATCAACGGCGCATGCCGACGCAGAAGGCCCTCAGCCAACACAAGCGCTGCAATCGGCGACGACGCCGCCAGAACAATTTCTAATGCGCCCAGAAACGAGCTGCTTGTCCACCAGGCGACCGCACGAATGCCGAACAACAATGCTCCAAGCCACAATGCAACACGCACCCGCAGATAAACCGGAGACGAAGGTGCGGAACGATAGAGGCTACGCGAAATGATAAGCAGACTGCCGGCGGCAAAAAGGTTTATCACCACATCGGCAATCAGCTTGTTGCTCGACGGATCCATCAGGCCGCCTCACTCATCATGCGAGCAAGCATGCGCCGCACAACCGGTCGCAATGCCATCTCAACAATCTTCGGCCTCGGTTTTTCGATGGCTGGCTTATAGGGATTGAAGAACCAGCCACGGTTATCCGTCCCTGTCTTACGGTCCAGCAAAAGGCTGATGGTTTCATAGGCCATCAGCATGCCTGTCGTAATAACCATCGGTGCAAATGACATGCGACTGCGGCGCCCTGCAGCGACCTCGCCAGCCGCGTCCAAATCGATGTGATCGCGGGAGGACGAGTGGATCAGAACATGCAGAGCTTCGCACTGAAACGAAGCTGCACGATCAGCTTCACTGACCACATCCCAAGCCTTACCGATTGTCGGATATACGAGTCGATCTTCAGGCGTCTGCTCCCCTGCACGCGTCACGTAAACGGATGGCAGCGGTGACGCGTAAGCATCGATAACCGGCCGACCAACTTCACGGGCAGCGCGGTAGAGCAGCAAACTTGCACCGAGATCATCGGTGCCATTTACCGTCACAGCCGATGAACGAATAAGGTCATGCGCCTGATTGCTCCAGTCGCTCTTATGGACCTCGACGTCAATATCAGGATTGATCGCCACGACCTGTTCTGCCGTCGCCTCCGCCTTGTGGCGACCGACGGTGTTCATGAAGGCGAATACCTGGCGGTTCAGATTCGAGATCTCGAAAGCGTCGATATCCGCAAGGACGATGCGACCAATGCCAGCACGCGCGAGCGCCAGCACAGCGGCACCTCCCATACCGCCCGTTCCACATACAAAGACGCTTGATCTCTTGAGAACCTGCTGTTCTGCCTCCGTGACAAAACCAATGTTCCGCGTCGTAAATTCGTCGTAGGTGAACGCACCGATTTTCATCGTCCACCTCCAGCACGCTCGTGTGCAGGACGCAGAATTCCCCACGAACGATTGACGCTGAACCAATAGACCAACGGCAAAACCAAGCGGTTCAACGACACGATGGCAAGTGTCGCCAGGAGTGCAGGTAACGATCGCCGCGGCACATCCTTCAATACGAACCGCTTCATTACATCAAGATCAAGCTGACAAAGCTGAAGGAAGTCATCGCCGCGTCCATAGTCCAGCTTTTCGTGACAGAAGTCGTTGAACACCGCATCACGATGCTTAGGGCTCTCGTCAAAGGTCTTTTTGAGATTATCAGACCCACCTGTGTAGGCATTGGCTATCACAAAGCTCTCTTCGTCGAATTGAGCATCATCACCAACACCAAAGACGGAGCGGTGCTTTGCCATAATCTCTCTGGCAATCAGCAGATGCTCAAAACTGCATCGATTGTTTGTTTCGGGGTTTGGATAGACGTTGGTAAAACCATCGCAGACCAAACCGATGATTGCCGGCACCTGCGTAACGTTGGACAACCACATTGGGCGCAACTGGCGGCGCACAAGCAAGAGAATGCATGTCAGCCCATAGAGTGCCCAGGAGAAGCCGCGATTGCGAACTCCTGGCGCAATCATCACAAGGCCCAGATGCACGACTTCAATTGAGCGGCCGTGAAGTTGCACATCCATCATAGCGAGGGCATTGAACGCAACCGGCTTGCCTGTCTCCTCATCGTAGAGCACTGTCAGGATCGAATTGTCGAGACGATCACGCGCGCCAGTCAGAATGCCATAGTCAAGCGGCTGATCCGGCAACGCCCGCCCTGCCACGCTACGGATATCAGCCAACAAAAGGTCGGCTTGCGACTGATCCATCCATAGACCTGGCCGCGCCACGATGCGCGCACGCGTACCGGGCGCAACGCGCAATTCAGTCGACAGATGCTCCTGCGACAGCGCCTGTGCCCAAGCCCAAAACATGCAATTCCCCGGTCGTTTGCGCCCAGGGTAGAAAAACTTGGCTAAGAATCCGTCAATTTGGCCACGCGTTAAGGAGCCGTTAATCAGTCAGAGACACGGACCCTATAGCAGTGTGGCTGTCCGTTCGAGCCGCTGTTGCTCTATGCTCCTCGCAGCCGTCGACAGCCTGACACAAATCGTTGTAAGAATAACCTCGGTTCCAATGGTCCTGTAGCTCAGTCGGATAGAGCGACGGATTCCTAATCCGTAGGTCACAGGTTCGAATCCTGTCAGGATCACCAGAACAAGCGAATAAGCCGTCATCGACGGATGGCCGCGCAAAGCACGTAGACCCAACCCATCGTTGCAGACGGCAGTCATTGGCTGAAGCACCAAATACGTCAGCCATAGCGCTGGACATGAAACATCGTTGACAACCAATCATGCGACTGCTTTCTCCAGCGAAAACAGTCATGCCGTCATGGAGAACACCGATGATCGACAACGTTACACTGGCAACCTATGTCGCTGTCGTCTTCGGCTTCGTCTTCATTCCAGGGCCGGCGACTTTGCTCACTGTCGCGCGCTCCTCAACTTCGGGGACAAAAGCGGGGATTGCGACGGGCCTCGGCATCGCTGTCGGCGATATCATTCATACAGCGATGGCGGTGGTTGGCATATCGGCCATCATCTACGCGTCAGCCTTCATGTTTAGCCTCGTCAAATATCTCGGCGCAGCATACCTCATCTATCTCGGCATTCAGGCCATCATGGCAAAAGCCCCCAATACCTCGGATGAACGGGCGGTCCCAATAACGCCACGCGAGGCTTTTCATCAGGCTATACTTGCCGAAGTGCTCAATCCCAAGACAGCCTTGTTCTTCCTCGCGTTCCTGCCTCAGTTTGTGAAGCCAGAGAACGGCTCAGTTATGCTTCAATTAACAACGCTTGGGTTGATCTTGGTCGCGCTTGGCCTGGTGAGCACAGTCTTTTTCGCCGTCAGCGCCGGTAGTGTCGGTCATTTTCTGCGCCAGAACCCGACGGTCTTGCGGTGGCAAGGAAAAATTGTCGGAACCATCTATTGCGGGCTCGGCGTTCGCTTAGCCCTGCAGGAGCGCTAGTAGGACTCGGTGCGCTAACCACTCACACCGCGAGGCGTTCGGCCTGGCCGCGATTGAGTTTGTTGGCAAAGACGACAGCCTGCGTCCGGCTGTGCGCACCAAGCTTGTTCAGAATTTCCGAAACATGCGCCTTGGTTGTCGCTTCCGTGATGCCCAGCGCATCACCCATTTGCCGGTTGAGCTGACCTTGGCAAAGCAGTCCTAGAACGCGGAGCTGCTGAGCGGTCAACAAGGTAAAGCGCTTCGCCAGGTCCGTTTCCTTTGCCTGTTGGTCAAACAGATGGTCAGACGTGTCGGGCACCCAAATGGCGCCTTCGATAATATGCTGAACAGCTTCGCGGAGGGATGTCACTGATTGGGTCTTCGGAATGAAGCCTGAAGCACCACAATCGATTGCCCGTCGGATCAAGCGCGGATCATCGATTGCAGAGACGATAGCAACCGGGATCTCCGGATAAATTGCCCGCAGCAGTAAAAGGCCGAACAAGCCTGTCGTATCTGGGAGATTGATATCGAGGAGGATCAGGTCGAAATTCTTGTCACTGCTGAGCCACTCCTCCAGTTCTGCAAACGATCCGGCCTGAACGATCTTGCACGCTCCAAACTGGCTTTCGAGCACACCCGCTGCGGCATTTCTAAACAATGGATGATCGTCGACGATAATGAGACGAGGCATCTAAGGCATCTCCGTTAGGGTTGAGCTTTTGCGGGCGCGGTCGCAGTTGCCCCGGCGCGTTCGACGACAGGCAGGCGGAACCAGAACCGTGAGCCCTTACCAAGCTCACTCTCAACACCAATCTCACCACCGAAGTATTTGATGATTTCCATGCTGATCGGCAGGCCTAACCCGGTTCCTTTCGGTTTTTCAGTCAGGGTATTGCCGACCTGTTGGAAGCGCTGAAAGACCTTGTCGTGATCTTCCGGCGCGATCCCGATGCCATTGTCCTCAATCGAGACATGCAGCGCGCCATCAACCCCCTTGGCGCGAACCTTTACAATTCGTTCGTCTTTGTCGCTGAACTTCACTGCGTTTGAAATCAGATTGACAACGACTTGTGTCAGGCGGTCTCGTTCGACGTTCACCAGTGGGAGATTGGCGTCGATATCCGTTTCGAGAACAAGGCGGGCGCCGTCCTGACGAAACGGCCCTGCCGAAGCGTTGAGGGCTTCCTCGATGATCGGCCGAGGGTCATGGCTATCAAGCCGCCAGTCAATTTCACCTGCTTCCATCTTCGCGATGTCAAGCACATCATCGATCAGGCGAGTCAGGCGTTCGCTTTCCTTTACGATAATGCCGACAAACTCAGACTTCTGTTCGGGTGGCATATCCGGATTGTCGTAGACAATCTCGGAAAAAGAGCGGATCGACGTCAAAGGGGTTCGCAGCTCATGACTGACGGTTGAAACGAAACCATCCTTCAGTTTGTCGACCTCTTTCAGCCGTATATTGGCTGCCTTGAGGTCGTCCGTTGCAATTTGCAGCTCTTTGGACTTCTGCTCGAGCTGACGGCTGTACTCGATCACCTGCGAGGCCTCATCGAGAATCTCCATCATCTCGTCAATGTCATGCAGTTCCTCTCGCACGACCGATGCGATCATAATGCGGGCGCTGGCCGCTCCGATGGCGCCAGCCAACTGGCGCTCGCCAAAGGTCACCACAGGTGCATCGGCTGGAGCATCATCATCGAGTTGTCGCTGCAGGTTTCTCTCAAGCTGGGCGAAGGCACTCGTCATACGCTCTTCGCCGATAAAGCGCGCGACCAGCCGCTTGATCTCACCAACCGTGGCGCTGCCCCGCCAAACACGGTGGCCGTTGGCGCTCTGGCGAAAGGCATCAACAAACTGCACAGCCTGACTGCGCTCAACGACACTCTGCGAGGTCAGCATAGAGACCACAACAAAGAGGCCGGCGTTGAACACCAGCGTCCAGAACAGTGCATGACTGATGGGATCCAATCCTTCAAGCCAGAACAAAGCGTAAGGACGCAGCAGCGTGATGCCAAACGGGCCTTCGCTCAAAAACGAATCCGGCAGCCAGCCAGAGCGCGCGAACGACGGGATCAAAAGCGTATAGGCCCACAGTGCAAAGCCGGCAGAGAGGCCGGCGATCGCACCAGCGCGACTTCCTCCCTTCCAGTAGATGCCCGCAAGGATAGCCGGTGCGAACTGGGCTGCAGCTGTGAAAGATACCAGACCGATCGTGACCAACGCATATGAGTCACCAATCAACCGGACATACATGTAACCGAGCAGCAGAACGAAAGCGATCGAGCAGCGCCGGATCATCAAGATCAGGCCGCTCAGGTCACGCCGTTGCGAGAGACCCAGTCTCTCAATGCGCAACAGCACCGGCATGACAAGGTCGTTCGACACCATGATGCTAAGCGCGACACTGGCAACGATGATCATTGCCGTCGCAGCAGACAAACCGCCAATGAAGGCGAAGAGAGCCAGTGCCTCCTGCTGTTCGACCATCGGCAATGTCAGCACGAAGGTGTCGGCATTGACGCTGCCATCCGGGAAGCGAAGCAGGCCACCAAACGCGATGGGGAGGACGAAAATATTGATCAGGAAGAGATAAAGCGGGAACAGCCACAGCGCCTTGCGCAAATGCGATTCGTTTACGCACTCAACGACGGTCACCTGGAACTGCCGCGGCAGGAAAACGATCGCTGCCATTGACAAAAGAGTCAGCGAAACCCAGCTGCTGTAACCGCCAGCCCCCTCCATGGTGAACAGCTTCGCGAGTTCTTCACTCGCCTGGGCACGTGAAAAAATATCACCGAAACCATCGTACATTCCGAATGTCACGAATAGCCCGACGGCCAGGAAAGCCAGTAACTTGACGACCGACTCAAAGGCAATGGCAGCCACCATACCCTCGTGGTGCTCACTGGCATCAATGTGGCGCGTGCCGAAAAAGATCGCGAAGATTGCCAACAACAATGAGACGTAGAACGACGTATCCGCAAGCAATGAAACCGGTCCACTTGGCGACGCTGCCTGCGCGACATCCGGGTACTGCAACAGCATCGTAAAGCTGGTCGACACCGCCTTCAGCTGCAGCGAGATGTACGGCATGATGCCGACGACCGCGATAATCGTCACCAGGCCACCAAGCACGGCGCTCTTGCCGTAGCGCGAGGCGATAAGGTCAGCGATTGAGGTAATCCGGTTGGCCTTGGAAATCCGGATGATCTTGCGCAGCACGAACCAACCAAGAATGAAGGTCAGGGTTGGGCCAATATAGATCGGTAGGAAGCCAACGCCGCTTGAGGCAGCCCGTCCAACACTACCGTAAAACGTCCAAGATGTGCAGTAGACGGCAATGGACAAGGTATAGATGTATGGATTGGAGATAATGCTGCGACCGGCATCGGCCCTTTTATCTCCCCAGTACGCGATGGCAAACAGCACGCACAGGTACACGCAGGCAACGGCAATGATGACCCAAGGCTGAAGCATTACAACTCGCTACCTTCGGTTCGTTGCCACCCCCCGACCTCGTCTTCAGCCACATGCTCTTGCTCGGCTTCGTCAGGTTGATGTGATGAAAACTCAATGATCAATGCCAGCAGCGCGATCAAAATGCCCCAGGCAATAAACAGGTAGAGGTAGAGCGCAGGAAAACCGGCTACGGTTGAGTTTGAGTCAAATATCAAAATAAGCGGGGGCGTAAACAGCAGAACAGCGAATAGGAAAAGCGCGACGAGCCTTTCGCTTTGAACATACCTGCCGTTCATTCCCGGCCCCTTTTCCTTGGCACCAGCCGGACAACATCAAGACCAGTGCAGTTCGGTTAACTCGCGACGCGGGCCGCAGCCAGCATATCCTTCGCGCGCTGCAGAATATCACGAGTTGAAAAGGGTTTCGTCAGGTAATCATCAGCGCCCAACTCCAGGCCTTTTTCACGCTCGCTATCGCGGCCCTTGGCCGTCAGCATAATGATCCGCACAGAATTCCAATCAGGATTTGCACGGATCTGCTTACATACTTCAAAGCCATCCAACTTTGGCATCATGATATCGAGAATCACAAGATCGGGTGCCTTTGCTTTCACCTTCTCCAGCGCTTCCTCTCCATCGCCCGCTGAATCCACCTCAAAACCTGCATTCTTCATCACGTAGCTAAGAGACGTAACGATGTAGCTTTCATCATCTACGATCAGAACTGACTGGCTCATATTCTAGTCCTTTCTAGACACAAGCTCTCGTTCTCAGAAACCGCTACGGGTCTGAGTGCTTAACGAGCTGCAAATTTGCCATTCATGGTCAGCGCAGCGTTGGTTCAATCGCGCTGCGTTGAAAAATCAGATCGCGAGATACTCGTGACGGAGTTCCTCGTTATCCAAAACTTCCTGGGCGGTGCCCTTAAAGGCCACTTCACCGGTATCCAGAATAATCGCCCTGTCCGCCAGCTTGAGCGCGGCCACGGCATTCTGCTCAACGATAATCGTTGTGATGCCGGCTTGTTTCACTTCCTGCAGGATCTTCTCGATCTCCTGAACGATCGTTGGAGCAAGCCCTTCATAAGGCTCATCCAGCAGCAACAGTTTGATGTCACGCGCCAGGGCCCGGGCCACAGCAAGCATCTGCTGCTCGCCACCGGACAGCGTGATCCCCTCCTGCTTGCGGCGTTCGGCCAATCGCGGGAAGTGGTCATAGATGCGATCCAGTTCCCATCCAATGGGCTTAGCGATCTGCGCCAGAACGAGGTTTTCTTCCACTGTTAGGCCCGGAATGACGCGTCGGTCTTCCGGTACCAGTTGGATGCCCGCACGAGATGCCTGATAGTCAGGCATCTCGTGCACGGCAACGCCCCCCAGCCAGATCTCACCGCTCTTCAGGTTTGGCTCGTCCATCCGCGCAATCGTGCGGAGCGTCGACGTTTTCCCCGCACCGTTACGTCCCAGCAGAGCAACGATTTCGCTCTCATCAACATCAAACGAAACGCCTTGAACGATATAGCTTTCGCCGTAGTACGCGTGGATATCACGGCACGAAAAATAGGCACCGGTCTCAGTCGATGCCGCAGGTGCAGCAGCTGCCATCGTCATCCCAGTTCTCCTCCGAGATATGCCTCAATGACACGTGGATCACCCTTGATCGCTTCAGGTTCGCCTTCCGCGATAACCGTCCCCTGCGCCAGGACCGAGATCTTCTGTGCCAGCGAGAACACGACATGCATATCGTGTTCGATAATGATCTTGGTGATGCCGCGCTCGCCGATCTTCTTCAGAAGATCGATTGTATTGTTGGTGTCCGCACGTGACATGCCGGCTGTCGGCTCATCCAACAGCAATAACTTCGGATGCTGGATAAGGCACATTGCCATTTCCAGGCGCCGCTTATCGCCCCGAGATAGTGAGTCTGTCGTGACGTTGCGCTGGTCAGCGAGCCCAACTTCTTCGAGCATCGCCATTGCTTCGTCACTAACCTCGCCGCGGTTTGTAACCGACTGCCAGCCATTGAACCGAAACGTGCCATCTCGCCTTGCGAAGGACGGGATCATGACATTCTCTAGCAACGTCATATCACCGAACACTTCAGGCGTCTGAAACACGCGGCAAACGCCGAGCTGATTGATCTCATGCGGAGTGATGCCGCCGAGCAGTGACGTTCCGTCGAAGTTGACCGCGCCACTATCCGGCTCAAGCTTACCGATCATGCAGTTGAGAAGCGTCGACTTGCCAGCGCCGTTCGGCCCGATGATCGCATGGACAGCGCCAGCTTCGACGCTGAGGTTCACATCGGTGAGTGCCTTCAATCCGGCAAAGCTTTTATTGACACCGGAGATTTCAAGAATAGCCATTACTTGCCTCTCCTCACTCTGCCGCTTGCGTTTGGCCGGCAGCACTCTCAGACTTCGACTTGCTGCCAGTGAACAGAGCGCCAATCCGCTGTGCGCCTTCCATCAATCCTCCGGGCAGGAAGATCACGATAAACATGAACAAGACGCCCAGTGTCAGATGCCAACCTTCGCCAACGAATGGATGCGTGATTGCAACCATCAGACTTTGCAAGGTCTCTGGAAGGAACGAGAAGAAACCTTCCAGGATCTTTGTGTTGAAGGCCGAGAAGATGTTCTCAAAGTACTTGATCACACCTGCGCCTAGAACCGGTCCGAGCAAAGTCCCAGTACCACCCAGGATCGTCATCAAGACGACCTCGCCCGATGCCGTCCATTGCATTCGCTCAGCGCCAGCAAGCGGGTCTGTGATGGCCATCAACGAGCCGGCGAGGCCAGCGTACATCCCTGAGATTACGAACGCGGTTAGCAAGTAGGGACGCGTATTGACGCCAGTGTACGACATCCGGTTCTGGTTCGTCTTGATCCCGCGCAACATCATTCCGAATGGCGACCGGAAGATCCGCATCGAGATGTAGAACGCGATAATCAGGATCACGGCGCAGAAGTAGAAGCCGGGATAGCCGCTCATCTTCATTCCGAAGAGGTTGGTGATCGGAAGACTGTTCGTAGCAACAACCCCGAAGATGCCATCGATCACCCGCGAGTCATCCAAAGCCAGCTGAAGCCCGGTCTCGCCATTAGTAATCGGCGTCAACACCGAATACGCAAGATTGTACGACATCTGCGCGAAGGCCAACGTCAGGATCGAGAAGTAAATCCCGGCGCGCCGCAGTGAGATATAACCGATCACAGCAGCGAACAGACCAGCGAATAGAACGCCAAAGAAAAGCGCGGGAATAGCGTTCATCGTAAACAGCTTGAACGACCAGACCGCAGCGTAGGAACCAACTCCAAGAAAGGCAGCGTGACCGAAGGAGAGGTAGCCGGTCAGGCCAAACATGATGTTGAAACCAATGGCGAAAATGCCGAATATGCAGAACCGTTGCAGCAGATCCGGATAGGCCGCTCCCAAAGGAGCCAGCAACCAAGGCGCGGCAAGCACAACTGCGGAAAATGCGGCGATCAGGATAAGATCGTTCTTGGCAGTTTTCTCGCGCGCGGATGCTTCCACATCGTGGATTTCAATAGCCACAGGCTCCATATCGAGCGGCGACTTGATGTTCTCGAGTTTCTGCGACATTTGCTTAGCTCTCCATCACGCCTTTGCGACCCATCAGTCCGCGCGGACGAACGAGCAGCACGACAACAGCGACGAGATAAATGATGATCTGATCGATACCGGGCAGCAGTTGCTTGACTTCATTCATCGAAGCAAAGGACTGCAGAACACCGAGCAAGAAACCTGCTGCGACGGCACCTGGAAGCGAGCCCATTCCGCCAACAACGACAACAACGAAGGAGAGCACCAGGAAGTCCATGCCCATATGATAGTCAGGCGGGAGGATGGGCGTGTACATCACGCCTGCCAGACCTGCGACGACGGCCGCTAATCCAAACACCACCGTGAACCGCTGTTGGATGTTGATGCCGAGGAGACCGACGGTTTCCCTATCAGCCATACCAGCGCGGACAACCATGCCGTATGTCGTGAATTGCAGAAATGCGAACACCAGACCGATGATTGTCATCGAGAAGAATAGATAGACAATCCGCCAGTACGGATAGACGACGGTTCCTGGGTCAAAGCCAAGCGCGGCACCAAGATCGGCCGAGCCGGCAACCGCTGCGGGTGCGGCCTGCGGAATTGGGTTTGCACCGAATTGCGCCTTGATGATCTCCTGGACAATAATTGCCAGTCCGAATGTCACTAGGATCTGGTCGGCGTGCGGGCGCTTATAGAAGAAGCGGATCAAGCCGCGCTCCATGGCAACGCCGAGGATCAACATCACCGGGATTGCCAACAAGATCGCGGACGGCACCGAATAGTCGACCAGGAACGCACCAAAATCGCCAAACCAAGTCTCAACGTAGGGCGTACGTATCTCAAGCGGTGTGCCCCAAGCCGTTTTCTTGGTCGGATCCAGCACGACTTGTTCAAGGGTCAACAACTTGTTGAGTGTCACCGCGCAGAAGGCACCGAGCATAAACAAGGCACCGTGTGCGAAGTTCACCACGCCCAGTGTGCCAAAGATCAGCGTCAGGCCCAGTGCGATCAGCGCATAGGCTCCGCCCTTATCCAGGCCGTTGAGGATCTGAAGCAAAATGGCGTCCATCCTGCGATCTCCAATCCGTAAAACTGACTAATGCCGCTGTGCGACAGTCAAATCTCCAGCTTCCCGCAAGGCCAAGGCCTCAGGAGGAATCGCGTTCAGCTGGAGAAATTGTATGTGAAGCGAGGCCCGGCCCCATTCTAGATAGGGCCGAACCATGGTCAATAAGCCTGGGGCTTATGCACCGTTGTTGCAGGAGCCGAGCTGGCCACCCAGCATCTTGGCTGGATATTCGACCTGTGCACGTGGCGTAACTTCCACAACCTCAAGAACGTCGAACTTGGTAGATGGGTTTTCTTTACCCTTCACAACCAGAACGTCCTTGAAGCACTGGTGGTCGTCAGCGCGGTACTCGGTTGGGCCATTGCCCATACCGTCGAACTTGAAGCCTTCCAGAGCCTTCACAACCTGGCATGGTTCAAATGTACCAGCACGCTGACATGCATCGGCATAGAGCAGAGCCTGCACATAGCACGTGTGTGCAGCCTGAGATGGCGGGAAGCCATAGGCTTTACCGAACGACTTAACGAATGCCTTGGAGCCTTCGTCCTGCAGTGACCAGTGCCAGTTGGTGGAACCGTAGATACCAGCAACGTTCTTGCCGGCACCCTGAGCCATCAAGCGACTATAAAGTGGAACAACGATACCGAAGTCCTTGCCGTTGACCTGCTTGTCACGCAAACCGAACTGAACAGCCTGTGTCAGCGAGTTGACCATGTCCTTACCGTAGTGGTTGAGGACCAGCACGTCAGCGCCTGAGTTCAGAACCGGCGTGATGTACTGTGAGAAGTCACCAGCACCAAGCGGAGTTCGGACAGCTTTTGCAGTCTTCCAGCCGAGCTGCTCGGAGTACTTCTTGATCGAACCTTCCTGTGACCAGCCCCAGTTGTAGTCGGCTGTCAGGTGGTAAGCGACGCGGTCGGTACCGAACTGGTTCTTAAGCACCGGAGCCAGAGCAGCGCCGGACATCTCGGTGTTGAAGAAGTGACGGAAACCGTTCGCCTTCTTGTCTTTACCCGTGGTGTCGTTGGAGTGGGTCAGACCAGCCATGAAAATCACGCCAGCTTCTTGGCAGTAACCCTGGACAGCAACAGCAACACCTGAAGAAGAACCACCGGTGATCATCACCGCGCCGTCCTTCTCGACCATGCGCTTGGCAGATGCGCGGGCGG
This sequence comes from Hyphomicrobiaceae bacterium, assembly GCA_965247245.1. Lineage (GTDB taxonomy): Bacteria > Pseudomonadota > Alphaproteobacteria > Rhizobiales > Hyphomicrobiaceae > Tectiglobus. The sequence continues at coordinate 3,532,739 of CBDFGV010000003.1, forward strand.
CGTCAGACTTGGTCTGCGTGTCGCCTGTCACGAATTCGACTTTCTTGCCGTTGATGCCGTTGCCCTTCAGCTCTTTCGAGGAGAAGGTGTTCAGCATACCGCCGTCGCCTTCACCGTTGATGTGCTGAACGGCAAGCTTGTAAGCGCGCAGTTCGTCAGCACCTTCATCGGCGTAGGGGCCTGTCTGCGGTACGTTGAAGCCAAGCGTTACGCTCTTGCCTTTTGGCTCATTGAGGTAACCGGCAAGCGCGCCGCTCACGAAGTGGAAAGGTGCTGTCGCAGCAGCTGCGCCGGCCAGACCGGTCTTCAACACATTGCGACGACTGACATTCTTGTCAAAAACACTCATTCGGGCATTCCTCCCAGATTGGTTTAATCGGCAGCTTCACGCCGCAATTGAATTGCTGGCACTCCTGAACCACCTGAGGGAGTCGTATAGGCCAATCTGTCAATCGGGTATTATCCTTTTGTATTTATTAGGAAATTTTGTAAAATTTATACGCACTTGCTTAGTTGATTTGTAAAACTGTAAAGTAGTTTTTACCAACACCAGCAGTGACCCTGAGAAACCAATGGCAACGGCCTCGATCGGAATTCGACTGCGTGAAGCACGCAAAAAACAGCGTCTCACACAGTCAAAACTGGCAAAAGATGTCGGTATTTCTGTCAGTTATCTCAATTTAATCGAGCATAACAAGCGCGCCATTGGGGGTGCTCTGCTGAACCGGCTGGCCAGCCAGCTTGACCTCGATGTCTCTAAGCTGTCCGGTCAGGAAGATGCACGTCTCATTCAGCAACTGAGGGAACTTTCCTCAGAACCACTGATGCAGGACCTCCCGCTGACAGAGAAAGGTGCACAGTCTGTTGTCAGCCGGGATGCGGATTGGGCCCGCGCAACAATCCGGCTTCACACCGCCTGGCGAAACAATAGTGAATTGGTCGAGGCGCTTTCAGATCAACTCAACCACGACCCGTATCTGCTGGAAACCAGCCACGATATCCTCACTCATATTACCTCGGTGCGCTCCTTCGCGGAAATCCTGGACGACCATAAGGATCTGCCCACATCACAGCGCACGAGGTTCACTTCCATGCTGGCAGAAGAAAGTGAAAAGCTAGGTGTAAGTGCGCGCGCGCTGTTCAGCTTTATGAGCGAAAAGGAACAGGACAGCAGGCCAACAACGCCAGCTGATGAGGTCGATGATTTCATAATCGACAACAACAACTACTTTCCCAAACTCGAAGCCGCCGCATCGAGCATGTTCGACCGCCTCCAGCATTCCGGTCTCGTTGATGAACGCGCCCTGATCGATGAGCTCGCTTCGAAGTGCGGTCTAATAGTGTCGTTCGAACGGTTTGCGACACCACCCTCAGTCCATCGACCAGAAAAATCCTACTTCGTCCTCAACGAGAATGATCAACGCCTGACGCTCAATGCTGCCGTCCCGCATACGACGCTACGGTTCCAGTTGGCACGCGTCCTATTTGCACGACTAAACGCAGACGTCATAACCGAGCATCTCGATGAAGCGCCTTTGATTTCGGATGAGGCTCGAGAACGTGCCTTTCATGCGCTCGCACGCTATGGCGCCGGCGCGCTACTTCTCCCTTACGACCCGTTTCTCGAGGCAGCGGAAGCGCTCCGCTACGACATCCAAATGCTGATGACAAGGTTCAGCGCGAGCTTTGAGCAAATCTGCCACCGCCTGGTGACTTTGCGCCGCCCTGGCGCAAGTGCCGTCCCATTCGCATTTCTGCGAACTGACCTCGCTGGCAATTCCTCGAAAAGGTTCAGCCTGCCTGAGTTGCGCTTACCACGGTTTGGCGGCGCCTGCCCGCTATGGGCAATATATCGGGCCTTCTTAACCCCGGACCGGGTTGTAACCCAGCTTGCCAAGCTGCCGGATGACCGCCAGTTTCTGTTCATCGCACGCGCCATTTCCAAGGAAGCCAGCGCTTTCGGCGTGCCGCCGCAAATCTACAGCGTCATGCTTGCGTGCAATGCCAGCTATGCCAATCGCTTGGTTTACGGTGATGGCGTAACAGCACTCGATAGCTCGGGCGTCACCGACGTAGGAGTAAGTTGCCGTTTATGTCCGCGCAGCAATTGCCAGCAGCGCGCGTTCGCTCAAGTGTTGCCACCCTCCGACCTAGCCCAATGAATGACTGGTCGCCCGCCACAGGAACTCTTACAGTTTCAATTGACGAAGACTTCATTCTGACATCGAATCCAAAAACAGTTTTCCTACACCGGAGGATCAAGGCTTGTCGCAGAAGCTTCTCATAGCCGAGGATGAGCCGGTCATTGTCGAGTCGCTCAGGTTCTTGTTCGAGCGCGAAGGCTACCAGGTCGAAGTCGCCGTTGACGGCCGTCAGGCGCTTGAAAAACTGCAAACTGTCAAACCGGATGTATTGGTCCTTGATGCCATGATGCGGCACATCAATGGCTTCGACGTACTCAAAGCCCTCCGCGCCGATGTTGACGGCCCCCAACCCAAAGTCCTCATGCTGACGGCAAAAGGTCAGGAAAAAGATCGCCAACTTGCACTAGAGCTCGGCGCCGATGCCTACATCGCCAAGCCGTACGCCAACAAAGACGTGCTGGAAACAGTTCGTCGCCTACTCGAAGCTTAAAAAACATAGCCTCGCTAATACCGCCGCACAGCGCGCCGGCTGGCGACAGTCCGCGCCCGCTGCTTCTCGCGCAGAAAGACATAGAGGCCCGATCCACCAATCAGCGCGATCCCAACAGCGACCCAAACATCCGGGAGATCACCAAAGATCACCCAGCCCCACATGATCGACATTGGCAAAGCCACGTACTCAAATGGAGCGATTGTTGCAGCATCAGCGGATCGGTAGGCTTGCGATAGCGAATAGCCGATGACGGCCGAACTCATGCCGAGCAACAGAAACCAGGGCCAATCGCTTTCGGCTGGCCAGGTCCAGGCGCGCAACAGGAAGATCGCGCTCTTGTTCTCAAGGCCCTCCGCAAAGCGCCCGTCACCAGCAACCAACCAGAAACCGAGACTGACAACGATAAAGGTTGCCTGGATGTAGATCGCCATGGCAGATGCCGTTGACGACATCCCCAGCCGTCGGGTCAATATCTGCATGCAGGCATAGGCGAAAGCACCGATGATCGGTAGCATCTGGATCATCTGATCAGTCAGCGACTGTGAACCGAAATTGCCCGGACGCAACATCACCAGCACACCGGCAAATCCAACAACAACAGCTAGAAGCCGGCGCGGCCCTACCTTCTCTCCGAGGAATGGGACAGACAGCACGGTTATCAGCAGTGGCGCGATAAAAAACAACGCAGTGGCATCAGCCAACGGCATAACCGCCAGCGCAGCGAAGAACGACATGTTGGCGACGACGATAAACAATCCGCGCAAACCGTGCAGCAGTGGTTTGCTCGTGCGCAGGGTTCGAAAGCCTCCCTCAAACTGAAGAATGACAATGCTGAAAAAGATACCGATCGCCGAGCGAACAAACACCATTTCATGCAATGGATAGGCACCGGACAGCTGCTTGATCAGCATGTCGTTGACCGAGATGAAGAACATCGCGACCAGAATGAAGATGATGCCCAGCCCGGTCTTATACTCGATCTCCTGTGCCGAAACGGATGCGTCGTTCATTGAGACCGCCTATTCTGAGGGAGGAGCCGAATTGCCTCGTCGGCGAACTCGGGCAAGCAACCAGCCATATCCTGCTCATGAACACCGGTCTATCGAAAAGGCGCATGCCAGGTTCGCCTGCGCTGCAGTCCTTCGGCGTTCACTCAATAGACGAGAAAGTACAGATTTATCGGTTAACTACACGACCATATCGTTCGTGTAACATTCTCGGTGTCGAGCTCAGAATGGCTTTCGCAAGTATAGCCCACATCGTGCAACAAGGCTTCCAGCTCACCCACACTTTGTCCCTCACGTTCAATCCATGCGGGGTGGATCTCGAGGAACAACAGGGGTTGATGCAGTTTGAAGACCGACTGCAACCCACGGATAACCTTCAATTCGTGACCCTCGACATCAATCTTAACAACATCCGGCTCGAAGGAATACTTGTCGCACAGCTCATCCCCTGATTGCTTTTGCACACTAATGTCAACCTCACCACGTGGTGCAGCAACAGCGTAACGCCACTCGTAGTGCATTGCGATCTCACCACTGGTGTCAGACATCGCTGTCTCGATAGGTACGATATCCAGATGCTCGTTGGCGTGAGCATTGTAGAGAAGCAATGCAAACGCCAATGCCGATGCATCAACAGCCAGCGCCTTGCGATCCGGGGCACTGTTTGTAAAGGCAAGGGCGAACGCACCGTAGAATGATCCTATATCCAACAGACGCTTGCGCCCATTGGATCGCTGTAAGAAGTTTGTCATCTCCGCGGTACTGCCGGGCTCGCTCCCGCAAAAAATGCTCAGCGATTCATAAGCGTCCGGGTGACACTTGATTGTCGGGCCGCCAAGGTCGATCTTGTTTAGTCTAAGTGGATTGGCAGGCTCGCTCATGAGAGCTTTATAAGCCTTGGTTACCACACGAGGTGTAATGACCCGAACAAATTCACGAACGCCCAATAAACTTCCTTCCAAATCGGCTAAAATATTTCAGAGACATCAATTATTTCAGCTTAATTCTCTCCCCTCATCTCGATTGAATATGCCACATACACTTGGGTTCTGTCGACCGGGCGCGGAACGCTCGAGACTCGAATGGGATCAGCATCGCCTACACACTCAATTCTCATTATTTGAATGTTAACTGAGGATCGGTCGAATCAATCCGGACGTTTGCTCAAATTTCCACCAGGAAGTTCTCATCTACACGCTTGATTTATCGGTGTTTTGCAGTCCATTCTGTGAGTGGCGTTACAGGTTTGCGACATCACAAGGCAGCCGAAATGACAGGTGCACATGTTTAACGAGATGTACGACGACGACGGCAACGTCCGACCGGCCTACTCCGACATTGCACAATGGCTTGAAGAAACTGGCGTGGATCTGCTCGCCCAGCGCAGCGAAGATGCCGAAGCCCTATTTCGGCGCATCGGCATTACGTTTGCCGTCTATGGCGAAGGCGGTGACCCGGAAAGATTAATCCCGTTCGACTTGGTACCGCGCGTATTCAGCGCCGCCGAATGGCGCCGCATGTCACGCGGCATCGAGCAGCGCGCCCGCGCCCTCAATGCCTTTCTTTATGATGTCTATCATCGCGGAGAGATCATTCGTGCAGGCATCGTACCGGAAGCGTTGGTCTACCAGAACGAAGCCTTCCTGCCTGAGATGATCGGCATCGAGCCACCAGGTCGCGTCTACAGCCACATTGTCGGCATCGACATCGTTCGCACAGGACCGGATGCCTTCCTGGTTCTTGAAGACAATTGCCGCACACCATCTGGCGTCAGCTACATGCTCGAGAACCGGGAAATCATGATGCGCATGTTCCCGGAGTTGTTCTCAACCGGCGCCGTCCAACAAGTTGACGACTACCCCGAACAACTGCGCGCTACACTCGAAGAAGTCGCGCCGCCGGCTTGCAAGGGAACGCCGACCATTGTCTTGCTCACACCCGGATCGCTCAACAGCGCCTATTATGAGCACTCCTATCTCGCCGACCTGATGGGCATCGAGCTCGTCGAGGCACAGGATCTGTTCGTCGATGAAGGCCGTGTCTGGATGCGAACAACACGCGGTCCCAAAACGGTTGACGTTATCTATCGGCGGATTGATGACGACTTTATCGACCCGTTGGCCTTCAGACCTGAAAGTCTCCTAGGTGTACCCGGCATCTTCGATGTTTATCGCGCGGGCGGCGTCACTTTGTGCTCGGCCCCGGGTGCCGGCGTCGCCGACGACAAGGCCATCTATATGTATGTACCCCAGATGATCCGCTTCTATCTGGGCGAACGTCCAATCCTGCAAAACGTACCAACCTGGCAGTGCGGCAATCCGCAGGAATGCCAGTATGTGCTGGACAACATCGAAGACCTTGTCATCAAGGAAGTTCACGGCTCTGGCGGCTACGGCATGCTGATCGGTCCAAAGGCGACCAAAGATGAATGCGCGACCTTTGCAAAGAAGATCGAAGCCGATCCAGCGGCCTACATTGCTCAGCCGACACTGGAACTCTCGGCCTCTCCCACGCTCGCCAGCAGCGGCGTCGGTGCACGACACGTGGACTTCCGGCCGTTCTGCCTGGTCGGCCGGCGTGTTCGTCTATCAGCTGGCGGGCTGACCAGGGTCGCACTGAAAGAAGGCTCCCTGGTTGTGAATTCGAGTCAGGGTGGCGGCGTCAAAGATACCTGGGTTCTAATGGAGTAAGCCCTTGCTGAGCCGGACTGCAGAAAACCTCTATTGGCTGGGCCGCTATGTCGAGCGCGCAGAAAGTACCGCGCGGCTGATAGAGATGGGCCGCCGCATGGTCATGCTGCCAAGCGCCATCGACAATGACGAATGGCGTTCGGTTATTGAGGCATCCGGTAAGCTCGACACAGAAAATGCAGAGGACAAATTGACTGAACGCGATGCCGTTCGCATTCTCCTGCTCTGCAATGACAACCCGTCCTCGATCCGCGCATGCCTGACCAATGCCCGGGCCAACGGCCGCGCAATCCGCACAGCACTGACCCAGGATATGTGGGAAGCCCTCAATGATGGATGGCGACGTCTAGAGGACACAAATGAAGCTACCGCCTGTCGCGACCTACCGCAGATACTCGACTGGGTAAAACGGCGGACATCGGCACTGCGTGGCGCAGCTGAAACCGGCATGCTGCGCAATGATGGCTTCGATTTCTTTCGGCTGGGTGGCTATGCCGAGCGCGCCGACATGATGTTGCGCTTACTCGACGTCAAATATTACGTCCTACTACCTGAGACCGAAGTCGTCGGTGGTGGACGCGACCATCACCAGTGGACCTCGGTGCTGTATGCCAACTCCGCCGCACGAGCCTATCACCATCTCTACGGCGGCGACTACAGCCCGTGGAAAATCTCCGACTTTCTAATTCTCAACAAGGATTTCCCACGTTCACTGGCGTTCAGCTATGGCCGCATCGGAGAACACCTCGACCGCCTCGCACGGCGCTACGGCAAGCGCCACGAATGCCATTCCATTGCCAACGAAATCATCGGCCGGCTGGATGATCTCGGCATCGGCGAAATCTTCCAACTCGGCTTGCACGAATTCACTCAGGACTGCCTTGCACAGAATGTCAGGCTGTCGAATGAAATCGGCCGCGCTTATTACTTCTGAGGCCCGCGATGCGCATCCAGATTACACATCGCACTTGCTACAACTATGAGCCGCCCGCCGCCCGCGTCGCACTGCGCCTGCGATTATTCCCTTCAAACTTTGATGGCCAGACCCCGGTATCCTGGGCGGTTAACATCAACGACGAAGCGATAGAGCCACTCTTCACCGACGGCTTCGGTGATCAGATCGGGCTTTGGCAGGTTCGGACACTGTGCGAGAGAGTTGAGATTACTGCGACGGGGGTCATAGATACCGTTGACAAGTCAGGCGTTGTAGCCGGTTTGCCTCGGCGTCCACCGACGGGTGTGTTCCTGCGCTCGACTTCGCTGACAGGACCGAGTGATGCTCTCAAGGATCTAACAGCGCCGATTACATCTGAAAACGAGCTTGATCGTATGCATGCGCTGTCGGAGGCGATCGAGAACGCTATAGAGTATCGCAAGGGTGCCACAACATCAGAGACCCCTGCTGCCGATGTAGTGAAGGAGAAAGCAGGCGTCTGCCAGGATTTCGCTCATGTCTTCGTCGCGGCAGCACGACAAATGGGGACGCCCGCGCGCTATGTCAGCGGATACCTTTTAACTGCAGATGACGAAGATGAACTCTTCGAAACACACGCATGGGCTGAAGCGTTCGTAAAGGGTCTCGGCTGGGTCGGATTTGATCCAGCCAATGGCATGTGCCCGACCGATCGATACGTTCGCCTGTCGTGCGGGCTTGATGCGAATTTCGCTGCGCCAATTCGTGGAGCCATTTCAAGCGAAAGCAAGGTCGAGCTTGAAGCCCACGTGGAAATCGCCCCGGCCGAAGACAGCATCAGCGAAGGTGGTCAATCGCAGCAGCAGTAGATAATAGTGGTTTGCGTGAATTGACGTGATCAGACAATCAGCACATCTGATCGCCAGGCAAATCGCAAATGCGCGCGAGTTGCAATAACAACGAACATTTTGGCCCTCGACCATTGGCCGCGTTCCAGTCAGATAGCGCACGCGTTAGAAGAACGGCGACATTCCCCGCACTTCACATCCAACCACAAGCAGGCCGTTTTGCGCATGACGAAGATTGCCAATCCATCGCTGCCCAAAGACAAGATCAAGATACTGCTGCTGGAAGGTATCAGCGATACTGCCGTCGCGACGCTCGCGAAGCGAGGATACGAGAACGTCGAGCGACTGACCGGCGCCCTCGATGAAGAAGCATTGTGCGAGAAACTGAAAGATGTCCGGATCCTGGGTATTCGATCGCGCACGCAGGTGACTGCTACCGTGCTTGAGGCGACAGACAGTTTGGTCGCTGTTGGATGTTTCTCTGTCGGCACAAACCAAATCGACCTCGACGCAGCGCAACGCCGCGGCGTGCCAGTTTTCAATGCGCCGTTCTCAAACACACGTTCGGTCGCTGAGCTAACGATCGCTGAGATCATCATGCTTTACCGCCGAACGTTTCAGCGATCCCAAGCTGCGCATATTGGGCGGTGGGACAAGTCAGCTACGCAAAGCCATGAGATCAGGGGCAAGACTCTCGGCATTGTTGGTTATGGAAACATTGGTACCCAACTCTCGAACCTGGCCGAGGCCATGGGCATGCGTGTGATCTACTACGATCACACAGACAAGTTGCGTCACGGCAATGTTGAACCAGCAAACAGCCTGAGCGAGCTCCTCGGCACGGCGGACGTTGTCAGTTTGCACGTTCCGCAGACGCCGGAAACCAAAGGAATGATTGCCCGCGAGCAGCTTGACCACATGAAGGACGGTGCCATCCTCATCAACAACGCCCGCGGTGATCTAGTTGATCTCGAAGCACTGGCCAATGCCCTCACGTCAGGCAGATTGGCGGGCGCGGCTGTCGATGTGTTCCCGGCCGAACCTTCATCCAATAAAGATCCCTTCCACTCACCGCTTCAGGGCATCGAGAATGTCATTCTCACACCTCACGTCGGCGGTTCAACGATCGAAGCCCAGTCGCGCATTGGCGAGGAGGTCGCCCGCAAACTTACCGACTATTCCGACATTGGCAACACGGTTGGCGCAGTCAACTTCCCTGACGTCCTTCTGCCACCGCGCCCAATTGGAACCCGCTTCCTGCAAGTCCAACGCAACCTGCCTGGCGAGCTGCGGCGGCTCAACGAGGTCTTCTCAGAAAACGAGATCAACATTGCCGGCCAGTACTACCAAACCAAGGGAGACGTCGGCTATGTCGTACTGGATACAGACAGCGAAATGGAAAATGCCGAAAGCATCCTGAAGCAGATCAGGGCGCTTGATGGCACCATTCGCGCGCGGATCGTGCACCGCATCGGCTGATCATTATCGTCACCGAGTTTGGCATTGAATTTTACGTCTGCTTGCTGTCTATTCATGCCATTCCATTGGAGGCATAGTGAATGTACGCAGTCGGTTACATGGAAGGTCTCACTTCCGATCCTGAGCGACAAAGCTGGACCTCAGATGCTCCCAGACCACTGGCATGGACAGCATGGTATCCAACGCCACCAGGAACACAGACAAAAGAAAAGCTCTTGGGTCCAACAGGCTCCGAGATTTTCAGAATAGGCGTCGTCGCCGAAAATGCGGAACTGAGCTCGGACGCGGAACAGTGGCCCGTTGTGCTGCTGTCACATGGAACGGGCGGCTCAGCACGAGATTTAGGCTGGCTGGGCGGCCACCTTGCAGCAAAAGGCTTCATCTGCCTCGGTGTATCTCACCACGGCAATACGGCGATCGAACCATACTTGCCCGAAGGCTTTCTCTGCTGGTGGGAGCGCGCCCACGACCTGACCGTCATCTTGGACTGGTTTGCAAGCCAAGGCCCGTTGGCAAACCGTGTTGATCTCTCACATGTCTTTGCTGCTGGCTTTTCGCTTGGTGGTTACACAGCCTTTGCGTTGGCCGGTGCAATCTCCAATATGGATCAGTTTCAGGATTGGTTGGCGACAAAGGCTGGATCTTATCGCGGACCACGTGAGTTTCCCGACCTCGCCGATTACATTCCACGCCTGTTAGCCGAGAGCACGCAGTTCCAGGATTCATTTGCGCGGCATGCGAACTCATATCTCGATCGGCGCATCCAGGCGATTGCGACCTTCGCTCCAGCGCCAACTGTGAGAGCATTCGAACCGGATAGCGTCGAAGGAATCGCCATACCTGTTCAGATCACAGTCGGGAGGGATGATCAGGAAGCGCCTCATGACGAATGTTCGCTCTGGCTCCAGCAGCACAATCCGAACTTCGACGTAAAGCTGTTAGGCTCTGACGTCGGCCACTACGTCTTCCTGCCGGAAGCAACGGAGGCCGGCAAGAAACTGGAGCCATCGATTTGTATTGATCCCGACGGCGTCGAACGCAGAGCAATCCACGTCAACGCAGCCCAAGCAACCGAACAGCTGTTTCGCGGCGTGATCGAGAAGGGATTGTCCTAAGAACCTCTAGATCCGCCAGAAGATCAGCCGTTACGCAGCGCCAGCGCGCCAATGCAAGACCCGGCCAATCAGGTTCATCAAAATCTGGGCTGCGAGCGTCGACGTTGACCCCGTTGGATCATAGTCCGGTGCGACTTCGACGAGATCAACGCCGACGACAGAACCGCGCTTCGCAATCCCGTCCAGAAGTTCCAAGATCTCGTAGTAGTAGAAACCACCGTGGCTGGGCGTTCCTGTTCCCGGCGCAATCGAAGGATCAAACGCATCAATGTCGATGGTCAGGTAGTATCTCTTTCCTTCCGGAATCCGAGCCAACACACCTTCGACACCCAGCTTGCGTAGTTGCCTCACCGACAGGATATCGGACCCCATACTGCGGGCATCTTCGTATCCCTCTTTGGCTGTTGAAGAGACATTCCGAATACCAATCTGCGATAGTCCTGTAACGTAAGGCTGCTCGGCCGCGCGGCGCATCGGATTACCATGGCCGTAACGCACGCCATGGCGCTCATCGACAAAGTCGAGATGGGCGTCGATCTGGATGACGTGAATATCGCCTTGATCATCAAACGCATTGATGCAGGGGATATTGATCGAATGATCGCCACCAATAACGACAGGCAACGCACCGGCTTTCAGAATTGCGCGAACACCTGCCTCAATGTTTGCGTGGCTCTGAATGGTATCCGTGTGAATGATATCGGCATCACCCATATCGACGAGCTTAAACTTGCCTTCAGGCAAATAGGTGATGTCGTCCTCATGGTCATAGGCACCAGCATGCCCGAACGAGAAAAGCGTGGAGGCTTCACGTACGCCACGCGGGCCTTGCCGCGCGCCGGCTCGCCATTGCGTGCCGAAGTCAAAAGGTGCACCCAATACGGCGACGTCGGCATCGAGTGTCGACCAATCTTGCTGATAGGGCCATTTGCCGAATGTGCAGATACCAACAAACGGGAGATTGAGCCGCCCGCTCTCATATCCATGCTGGGACATGTTTTGCCTCATCGCGTTTTGTGGTGGCACTGTGCTTGCCGCCTCACCCCAACCCTCCCCCCAGGATCGGGGAGAGGGAGCAGCGCCCCGTTAAACTGATTGCATCAACCTTCGCGTAGCTGAACGTCAGCCTGTTTCTGACAGCCCGCCCTAGTACTAGGTCGAGGTCACACCGCGCAAGCGTTCTGAACGCCGCCTCAGCAGCTCCAGGGTTGTGAGTAGCATAACTGAGATAGCGACCAGGATCGTCGCGACAGCCAGAATGGTTGGACTGATCTGCTCACGAATACCAGACCACATCTGACGCGGGATCGTCCGCTGTTCGATGTCAGCGATAAATAGCACCGCAACGACTTCATCAAAGGATGTGATGAAAGCAAACAGGGCTCCAGAAATCATGCCAGGCAAAATGAGCGGCATGATCACGCGGAAGAACGTTGTCGGCCAACTGGCACCCAGGCTCTGCGAAGCCCGAATGAGGTTCTTGTCAAAGCCGGAGAGCGTCGCCGTCACCGTGATGATAACGAACGGAATACCCATGATGGCATGCGTGATGATGATGCCAGTATAGGTTTTCACGAGGCCGATCTCGGCAAGGAAGAAGAACGCACCCGCTGCCGTGATCACCAGTGGCACAATCATCGGCGAGATCAGAACGCTCGTAATCAAAGTTCGCGCCGGCATATAGGGTGACGTCAGACCCAGCGCCGCAATAGTTCCGAGCGTCGTTGCAATCAATGTCGCAATGATCCCGATGAAGAAACTATTCTTCATCGCACGAACCCATTGTGCGTTGTTCCAGACATCTTGGAACCAGGCCCAGGAACCCCACTCGGTGCCGCCAACCGTTCCGTTGTTCAGAATGTCTTCATACCAACGCAGCGAAAACGCATCAGACTGCAGGGTCAGCATTCCGGTCGTAAAGCTGAAGTAAGGCTCCGCGTTGAACGAGAGCGGAATGACGATCAGAACCGGTATGATCAGAAACGCCAGCACACAACCGCAGAGCGTTAGAAAAAAGTAGTGCCAAAGGCGATCGCCGAAAGAGGCATATGCGGGGAGTTTCATTGCACCTGCCTCCTTTATCCGACTTTCAACTTATCGATGCCGATAAGCGTATTGAACAACCAGTAGAGAATGAGCGTCGCCATCAGCAGCAACGTTCCGAGAGCCGCTGCCAGCCCCCAGTTCAACGTGCTTTCCATATGCAGGGCGATAAAGTTGGAGATCAACACACCGCTTTGACCGCCAAGCAGTGCCGGCGTGATGTAGTACCCAACCGAGAGAATGAAGACCAGCATGCTGCCGGCCGCGATGCCGGGCAATGTCTGTGGGAAGTAGACCCGCCGGAACGCCGTCACCTTCGTTGCGCCAAGCGAACGAGCGGCCCGCATATAGGACGGCGATATCGTCTTCATCACCGAGAAGATCGGCAGGATCATCAACGGCATCAAGACGTGGACCATCGCCACGATGGTGCCGAACATATTGTAGACTAACTGCGGTCGTCCCTGATCCGCGATCAGGCCCAAGCTCACAAGTGAGGATAGAATAACGCCGTCGTTCTGCAGCAACGCGATCCAGGCGGTAATCCGCACCAGAAGCGACGTCCAGAACGGTAGCAAGACACAGATCAGCAAAAGGTTCGACGTTTTGGTCGGCAAGTGCGCGAGCAGGTAGGCGACCGGATAACCGAGGAGGAAGCAAAGAAACGTCACCAGGGCGCTCAGCCAAAGCGTGCGCCAGAAAATCTGCAGGTGAATTCGAATGTTCTCGTCGACCTGAACCACGTTGCCTTGGGCATCAACAGTCCGGTCAACTGCGTTGAGGTAGTAGATCGAGGTCGTCGGCGTCGAAACCGTGCGGATCAACTGCCAAAGCACCGGATCTTCCCAGCGCTTATCCTTGTTGATGACGGCTTCCTTGAATGGTGCTTCGAAGCGCTTGGCCCGGCGGCCGGTCGAAACCACAAGCGAGCGTGCACCCGAATAAATGAAGTTTAGCTGGCCACCAACTTTCGCGGTGGTTCTGTTCTTTCGCCCTTCGATCAGGTCTTCGACCAGTGCCTTAAAAACAGGCTCGTCGGGAATACCTTGCCCATTCCAGGACGCCAACGCCTTGGTCGTGCGCGGCATCTCGGTAACAAACACGTCGTCGCTGAAGCTCAGCAACGCCATCTTAACGATAGGCGTCACAAAGAAAATCGTAACGAACGCCAGAAGTGGCAGAACAAGCAGGAATGCCTGGATGCGGGACCGACGTGTTGCACGCGCCAGCTTCGTCGAAAGCGGCACACCATCAGCAGCGAGGAGCTGACCATTGTCCGTGGTTGCAGAATTCATCTCGGACGGTGCAGCTGAAACGGCCATCGCTTGGCGGACTTCCCAAGGTTCGAGTTTGATCTTGAGGTTGACTTGGAGAGAACGGAGAGCGCAGGCGCGCTCTCCGCAGTGTCTGAATAAGACTTACTTAGCGAGCCAAGTGTTGAAACGCTTGGTCAGCTCGTCAGAACGGTCAGCCCAGAACTCGAAGTTGTTCTGGAATGAGTTCTTGAAGTTCGCAGGAGCGGTTGGCATCTGCGGACCCATGTCGATCTTGCCGTCCTGGTACTTACCAACCAGAGCAACAGAGGACTTACGAGCAGGAGCGTAAGCGATGTACTTAGCCTGGTTCGCAAGCTGCTCGGTTGCAGTTGAGAACTTCAGGAAGTCCATTGCTGTGTCTTTGTTAGGAGCGCCCTTAGGAATAACCCAAAGGTCGATGTCCCAACCCTGACCGTCCCAAACGATGACGAAAGGCTTCTTTTCTTTAGCAACGGCGTTGAAGATACGGCCGTTGTAAGCTGTTGTCATGACAACCTGACCGTCAGCCAGAAGCTGCGGAGGCTGTGCACCAGCTTCCCACCAAACGATGTCCTTCTTGATCGTGTCGAGCTTCTTGAATGCGCGATCGATGCCTTCTTTGGTTTCAAGAACCTTATAGACGTCCTTAGCAGCAACGCCGTCGGCAATCAGAGCGAACTCTAGGTTGATCTTCGGGCTCTTACGCATGCCGCGCTTGCCTGGGAACTTCTTGGTATCGAAGAAGTCAGCCATGGTCTTCGGCTTGTCGCCTTTGATCTTGGTGTCATCGTAAGCATAGATGGTTGACCAGATGATGTTGGCAACGGCGCAGTCATGCAGGGTGCCTGCAATGAAGTCTTCCTTGGCCGGTGTGCCATCAGCACCCTTAGGCAGAGTTGATGCGTCGATGGTCTCGAGCAGGCCTTCGTCGCAAGCACGAATGGCGTCAGCAAGTTCGACGTCAACGATGTCCCAGGTGACCTTACCGGACTTCACCTGAGCTTTAATCTGCGCGATGCCGCCGTTGTAGTCTTCAGACTTGATCTTAACGCCGGTCTTTTTCGCGAATGGCTTATGGTAAGCTTCAACCTGGCTGGCAGTGTAAGCGCCGCCCCAAGAAACAATCGTCAGAGACTTGTCTTGCGAGATGGCTGTGCCTGCCGCAAACACTGTCCCGACGGCTGCAGCCGTGAGTAGTTTTGCATAATGCATGTTGTCGTCCTTCTTCCTTCGATAGTGGGCTTAAGCCCGTTCTGCCAGACGGTGGTCTTTACCCTATAGAGGGTCGAGTGCCCGGCAATCCTCAGCCAGCCAGCTCACGTGGGTGGTTTCACCAACACTGAGCGTGGCATGCTCAGAAGCGTTCGGTACCTTCACGATAAATTCGTCATTTCCGAGAACATTCAGACGGCACCGGATGTGGTCACCAAGATAAATCAGCTCTAGCACTTTGCCTTCGGTCGAGTTTGCGCTCGACGATGAACCGACAACCACGCGTTCCGGACGGATCGAAAGCAACGCCTTTGATCCAGGTGAACCACAGTTGATCGCCAGGGCCTCACAGCTCTCACCGTTGTCGAACGCGACGGTTGCGCGTTCGCCGCTAACCTCGCGAACCGTTGCATCCAGTTTATTGTTTTCGCCAATAAACTGGGCAACGAACGAGTTCAATGGCCGTTCGTAAAGCTCTTCTGGAGTCGACAGCTGCTGAATAACGCCGTCATTGAACACCGCAATCCGATCCGACATCGTCAGGGCTTCGGACTGATCGTGCGTCACGTAAACCACGGTGACACCTAGGTTCTCATGGATGTGCTTGATCTCGTACTGCATCTGCTCACGCAGCTGTTTGTCGAGCGCGCCCAGCGGTTCATCCATCAGAATAAGTTCAGGCTCAAAAACAAGAGCTCGCGCCACCGCCACGCGCTGCTGCTGTCCACCGGACAACTGCAACGGCTTACGGCTCGCGAAATCAGGCATCGACACCATGTCGAGTGCCCGCTTGACCTTGGCTTCGATATCCGACTTGCTCATACCGCGAACCTGCAGCGGAAACGCCAGGTTCTCGAATACAGTCATATGAGGAAACAGCGCATAGTTCTGAAAAACCATGCCGATGCCGCGTTTATTCGGCGGAACATTGTTAATCGGCCGACCGCTTAACAGAATCTCGCCATGCGTAGCCGTTTCAAAACCGGCCAGCATCATCAACGTGGTCGTCTTGCCGGACCCGGAAGGGCCAAGCAAGGTCAGGAACTCGCCGCGAGAGATGTCAACATTCAGATCTTTAACGACCAGCGTGTGCCCATCGTAACTCTTCTGAACGTTCTGAAACGCAACGTGAATATCGTTAGAATTCAAGGTACCTCTCACCGAGACCGTACTGTTTTCGCTGATCATTCCGGTCCTAGCGCATCTTGTCGTGCGCATTTTTTGCCGAAGCGACCGCTTTACCCTTCAACCCGACGCCCGAAACTAATGATGCCGCAGCATTGTGCAAGCCTAAAAATCGGGAAACTGATGCTCAGTGAGTGAGCAAACCGTCTCAGTTTGTGCAAATTTCGCCAATTGACGACTGGCTGTTGTCAACTCTAAACGGGCGCAGGAAGTTTCTCTGCCGGAGCCCGAGCCATGTCATCTGAAGCAAAAACCGTCGTAAACTCCTGGAATGAGTGGGATCCGCTGCGCCATGTGATCGTCGGCGTGGCCGATGGTTGTTGCATTCCTCCGCCGGAACCGGCTTTGGACGCAAAAGTTCCTGAAGATTCAGACATGCGCGGACAATGGGGCCCGCGACCTCAAGAGACAGTCGAGAAGGCCAATGAGCAGCTCGACGGCTTCGCGAAGATCCTAGAATCGCGAGGGGTGCGGGTTGATCGGCCAACGCCACTCGACTTCAACCAGCCAATCGCAACCCCCGACTGGCAGACCGAGTCGATGTTCGGGACCATGCCGCCCCGCGATGTCCTGTTAACCGTGGGCAACGAAATTCTTGAAGCAACGATGTCGTACCGTTGCCGATGGTTCGAGTACCTTTGCTACCGGCCATTGCTGCAGCAGTATTATATTGACGACCCCAATATGCGGCACGAGTCAGCGCCAAAGCCGCGTTTGACTGATGCTGATTATCACCCAGACTACCTCTCCGATAAAATCGGGGTGGAGAAGCGCCTGGAATGGACCGAACAGAAGTTCTTCGTGACGACCGAGGAAGAGCCGCTGTTCGATGCTGCTGATGTGTTGCGCTTTGGCAAAGACTTGGTCGTCCAGCACGGCTTTACGACCAATCTCAAGGGCATTGATTGGTTGCAACGGCATTTTCCCGACCACCGCGTCCACGCTGTGAACTTCCCCGGCGACCCATACCCGATCCATATTGACGCCACGTTCACACCATTGCGCCCCGGTCTGATCATCAACAATCCGGAGCGCCGGCTGCCGGATGAACAGCGCGAACTGTTCAAGAAGAACGACTGGGAGATAATAGACGCCGCACGGCCTGCCCATAATCAGCCGCCGCCACTCTGTTACTCATCTGTTTGGCTGTCGATGAACGTGCTGGTCCTCGACCCGAAGACCATCTGCGTAGAAGCCAGTGAGGTCAACCAGATGGAGCAGTTTGACAAGCTCGGCTTTGAAGTGGTGCCAGTTCCGTTCCGCGATGCCTATGCCTTTGGCGGCGCCCTGCATTGCGCCACGGCCGACGTCTATCGCGAAGGAACGTTGGAGGACTACTTCCCCAAGCAGTGAGGGATATGAGCTCACATTACCGCACAACCGGACGGAACTTCGCATTCAGTGCCTGAAGCACTTTGCCGTCACGCTTGTAAACATCGTTATAGAACCGGATGCCATCACTCCACAGCGGGTCAACCGTCCAATACATGATGGCAACCGGGATTGGCTCTTTCAGATTAACGCGCGTGCGCTTGCCGCCGGCGACGGTCTGGTCGATCGTCTGCCGCGTCGTACCATTGCGATATCCGAGCAGGACTTCCGCGAACTTCATCGGGTCCTTGACCCTGACGCAGCCATGGCTGAACGCGCGCCCGGTTTTGCTGAACAGCTGCCGGCCCGGCGTGTCATGTAGATAGACATTGTACTTGTTCGGGAACATGAACTTGACAAGACCCAGGGCATTCTTCGGCCCTGGTGGCTGCACGACCCGATAGGGAAAGCCGCGTATCGACTGCCAGTTGACCGAAAACGGATCGACTTTCGCGCCGTTGGTGCCAATCAGATCGTAGCCCTTGGCTCCGAGATAACCCGGATCAGCTTTCAGCTTTGGTAAGATCTCGCGGCGCAAAATGCCCGGCGGGATAGTCCAAGTCGGATTGAACTCAATGTAGCGGATGCGATCCGTGAATACCGGCGTCTTGTGGTAGGGCAGACCAGTGATAACTTCAGTTGACCAGGCAAACTTCCCGTTCAGGACGGTGATCAGGTAAAAGCCCGCAATATTGACAACGACCAGATCCTTCTTTTGACGCAACGTTCGTGCGCCCCAACGTGCCCGCTCGAGGTTGACGCGGATCTGATCCACACGTTGTGTGGCCGGTACATTCATCGCCTGCGTCATAGCCGGGCCGACAATGCCATCTATATCGATGCCATGGCGCTTCTGAAACACCTTCACAGCTTCGACCAACACCGCGTCATAGGCTTCCGGGTTCGCTGATGTGCCCCCTCGCAAGTCACCGGTTGCTGCCAGACGCTGACGAATAGCCGGCACACGCGGATCCGTCATGCCGGGCTTCAGCGCAGGACCTGCCGCAACGTTGGACCAGCCTCCGCCTTCGGCAATATCACGATAGGATTTGAGAGCCTTGCGCAGTTTCAGATAGCCCGGATCGTTACCACGAGCCTGTTTGACCAATGCGGGAAGGGCACCGGTCTCCAAAGCAATCGAAATCGTGCGCACTGCATTCTCCAATGGCAGAGGTGCCTGCCGCTGAAGATTCCAATGCGGATCGAGGCGCTCGGGACTCACCTTCCCGAAGTAAAGCTGGTAGAGCAGGTTCACTAAAGCTGATGTCTTCAGGATATCCCGCTCGGCCGGCGTCATGGCCGGTGGCCAGAAATCGAGCCCACCAAAGCCTAAGGCGTGAGCATGAAAATCATGCAGGCGAAGACCGTCATTGCGCGCCTCCAAGATTTCCCGTCGCAGATCGGCGAAATTGTCCGCATTGCGCCAGGCCGGCTGATAGCCACGCTCCGCATAAAAGGCATTCAAGAACTCAACGGCGACAACAGCATCGCGGGCAATTGTGTTTCCACCGGGCTTTGCGAGATCAACCAGCCGCTGTTGGATTGCTGACGGCAAGCCGTCCTGTGCCAGGCTTGGCGATGAGAACCAGACCATGCACAGCAGTGCAGCCATGGCACCACGGAAAGCGCGACGGGCAAATGTCAGCATGTTGGCTCTACTCAAAACTCAAGTTCGTAACTCAATCGTCTTCCGCGCTCTCCCGGCGCTGCTCCAATCCGCTGGCCGGCTTCAATGCCAACCAGATCGCAATGCCGATGAAAACAAAAACGGTGAGGTTCAACATCGTGTCAGTCACGTCGCTCATCGCTTTTCCTCATCACGCCTCATCGCGGGATCCAATACCAGCGCCCTGATCAGGCAGATCACCAGTATCGTCACGATGAACACAAACGGCAATGCACCGAGTGCGATAATCGATTTCACCGTCGCGATATTATCGGACAGGATCATGACCAAACCCAGTCCGCCGAGGATCAAACCCCACCCAAGTTTGACCATACGAGACGGGTTCAGCGTACCATTCGACGAGAACATGCCGAGCACGAATGCGGCGCTAACAACGCTGGTAACCAAGAACAGGAAAGCCGCAACAACTACCGCCAAAATTGTTAACCAAGATGCCGGAAACTGCTCGAGAACAAAGAACGTAACGCGGCTTGCATCGTTACGGACAATATCCAAAATCGGTAGATCGGTATTCAGTACCGCGTAGAACCCGATGCTACCAAATACGCCAAACCAAAAAATCGAGAACAGCGTCGGAACAACGATCACACCGACCAGGGACTCGCGGATTGTTCGCCCGCGCGATATACGCGCGATGAAGACGCCCACAAATGGCGCCCAGGCAAGCCACCAGACCATGTAAGTCAATGTCCAGGATTGGAACCAGTTTGCCGCCCGCTCGTCCATGAACGTAAAGGTGCGAAAGCCGTGCACCAGGACGCCGCTAAAGTACTCGCCCAATCCCTGGACTGTTCCGCCCATAATGTATTGTGTCGGACCTGCAATCAGGACGAAGACCAGCAGGCTCGCAGCCACGGCCATAGCCGCATTCGACAGCACCGCCATGCCCTTGCTCAAGTCGACAACCAGTGCCGGCAGGTACGACAGGCAGAGGCAGAGGAAAATCGTCAGCGACAGATAAAGGCCGGAATTCTTGAGATCAAACAGCGTGTCGATGCCACCCTTGATCTGGAAGACGCCCATGGCAATTGAACCACCGACGCCAATCGCAATCGCGACGATAGCCAGCAGGTCAAACAGCCACCCGGCAACCTTTGTCACCGTGTTCTCACCGTAGACCCGGATCAAGGGCGCGCTGATCAGGTTGGGACAATCCAGTCGAAATCCGAAGTAGGCAATGACGAGACCGGTCAGTGCGTAGATCGCCCAGGCATGCAATCCCCAATGGAAGTTCGTCACGAACAGCGCGGAACCTGCCGCGATGCGAGGCTCCTGCACTTTTGAGATTGCCGTGAAGTGCGTCAGCGGCTCAGCGGTTCCCCAGTAGAGCAGCCCCACCCCCATGCCGGCTGCGAACAACATCGACAGCCAGGACACCGTCGAGAATTCTGGTTGATCATCATCGTGACCAAGTTTGATATTCCCAAATCTCGACAAGGCGAGAACGATACTCGTGAACAGCAATCCGCTCACCGTCAACATAATGAACCATGCTCGGCTATCGAACTGCGTCTTGATCGTATCGTTCGCGAACTTGGCCAGGTTGGCCGTATCAACGATCCCCCAAATCGCGATCGCGGCCGTCAAAGTCAGCGCTACGATGAGAAGTGGATTGAACTTGATCAAGGCCAGCGTCCGCGAATGAAGGGATATGTTTGGTTACTCTGCAGGATCAGGAGCAGGCTGCTCTTGCCGCGCACCGGTTGCCCACTCTCTCATGTTCTGAATGGCAACATACAGAACCGGCACGAAGAGCATGCCGATAACCGTTGCCGCCAACATGCCGAAGAACACGACATAACCGACCGATACACGGCTGGCAGCACCCGCGCCCGATGCAAACAACAGCGGCATCACACCGAGTATGAACGACAATGCCGTCATCATAACTGCGCGGAAGCGCGTCCGGGCAGCGTCAATTGCGGCATCGGTGATGCTGTCCCCTGCCTCGCGCCTGGCCTTGGCAAACTCGACGATCAAGATGGCGCTCTTCGAGGCCAGACCAATCAACATCACCAAGCCGATTTGCGCGTAGAGATTGTTGTTGAGGAAGGGCAATAGCCACAGCGGGATCAATGCCCCAAAAGCTGCCAAGACAACTGAAAGGATCACCGACACAGGCGTCGTCCAGCTCTCGTACTGCGCTACCAGGAACAAGTAAGCAAAGATCAACGCCAACGCGAAAATCGCGACAACAAGATTACCCGCCGCCAACTGCTGTTGTGCTGTCCCCGTCCAGGTGATGACGTATCCCGGTGGCAGTGCTTTTTCCGCGGCTTGTTCAAGAGCCGTGATAGCCTGACTGCTACTGAAGCCTTGTGCCGGGTTCGCTGTGATCGAAGCACTCTTGAAGATGTTGTAGCGCTTGATTGAGAGTGGCCCAAGGATGGGCCTCACTTGCACCAGAGTATTCAGTGGAACCATCTCATTGGATGAGCTGCGCACATAGAGCCGGTTGATGTCCTCAATCTGGTTTCGGAAACGCCCTTCGGCCTGAATGATCACCCTGTAGACTTTGCCGTAGAGATTAAAGTCGTTGATGTAGGACGAACCAAACTGCGCCTGAAGCGTGCTGAAGATATCCGAAATTGGAACGCCAAGCACCTGGGCCTTGTCCCGGTCAACGTCGAGAAACAGCTGCGGAACGTTGGCAGAAAACGTGCTGAAGACCTGCGCCAGCTCCGGGCGTTGATTGGCGGCAAACACCAGGCTCCGAGTTGCCGACGCCAGCTCCTGCGGAGAGCCGCCTGACAGGTCTTGCAGCTCCGCCTCAACACCACCACCGGTGCCCAGCCCGATGATCGGCGGCAAGGGAAACGCGAATGCATTCGCCGATGGTATCGTCGCGAACTTTTCGTTTGCCTGACGCAATATGCTGAACCACTTCTTGTCAAAGCTCGTGCGCTGATCCCAAGGGTCCATGATCAAAATGATCAACGCCGAGTTCGGTGCGGCACCTGACAGAAGGCTGTATCCTGGAACTGCCAGGATATCGCGTACACCGTCGATCTCCCGCAACATTGTCGAGGCGCGCTCTGCCACTTCCTTGGTTCGCGACAACGACGCACCATCCGGCAGCTGGATGTTGGCCATCAAAGCACCTTTGTCCTCAAACGGCAGGAAGCCGGTCGGCACGCGCGCGAACAGCCAGCCGGTGGCCGCAACGAATAACGCGAAGACAACCAGCGACACGAAGATGCGCCGCACCATAGCGCTGGCCGCCAGCCCGAAGCGATCACGACACCAGTTTACTGCTGCTGCGAAGTATCTGAGCGGGCCGGTCGGGTTCGAACTTCCAGGCTTCAGGATCAATGCACACAGTGCTGGCGCAAGCGTCAGCGCGTTAAGCGATGAAATACAAACCGCCACACTGATGGTGATAGCAAACTGCTGATAGAGCACACCGGTAATACCCGGCATGAACGACACTGGGACAAACACGGCGAGCAATACGAGAGTCGTCGCAACGACCGGCCCCGTCACCTGCTCCATCGACTTGCGGGTCGCTTCCCGGACGTCGAGTCCTTCTTCGTCGATGACACGCTGCACGTTCTCGACCACCACGATGCTGTCATCGACAACGACACCAATAGCAAGAATGATGGCGAACAGCGTAATCGTGTTGATCGAAAAGCCGAACAGATAGAGGAAGGCAAATGTACCGATCAGAGACACCGGTATCGCCAGTGTCGGAATGAGCGTCGAGCGCCAGTCGGCCAGGAACAGGAAAGTCACCGCCACAACCAGCGCAAAGGTCATGAACAACGTCGTGACAACTTCTTGCACTGACGCCCGGACAGACAAGGTCGTGTCGTAGACGATGTTGTATTCCATGTCCGGCGGAAACCGCTTCTCAAGACGCTCAAGCTCCGCGTAGATCTTGTTAGCGACATCCAGGGCGTTGGCACCTGGTGACTGATAAATCCCGATCCCGGCCGCCGGTGCATTGTTCAACGTCGTCGTCGAACCGTAGTTCTGGGAACCAAGCTCTATCCGGGCGACAGCCTTCAAGCGAATGAATGAGCCATCGGCATTCGCCCGCAATACGATATTGCCGAACTCTTCAACTGTCTTAAGCCGGCCTTTCGCCTGGATCGTCAGCTGAAACTGTGACGTCGTATCATAGGGCGGCGCACCAAGTTGACCGGCTGTCGCCTGGACGTTCTGGCTGGAAATCGCATTGGAAACGTCAGCCGTTGTTAAATTCAGCGACGTCAAGCGGTCCGGATCCAGCCAAACCCGCATCCCATAATCAAGTGGGCCGAACTGGGACACGCTGCCGACGCCCTTGATCCGCGCCAGGCTATCCTGGATGTTGATCGATGCGTAGTTGCTGAGAAACAAGGCATCACGCGACTGCTTTGGTGAGAGCAGCGTAATCACCATCAACAAACTGGATGACTGCTTCTTCGTCGTGACGCCACTTCTGGTCACTTCAGACGGCAGCTGCGCAGTCGCCGTGGCAACACGGTTCTGCACGTTGACCGCCGCGATATCGGGGTTCGTTCCAACCTCGAACGTGACGGTCAGCGTATACGTGCCATCGTTATTACTGTTCGACGACATGTAGAGCATGTCGTCCACGCCATTGACTTTGTTCTCAATGGGCGATGCTACGGATTGCTCAACAGCGGTTGCGTTTGCACCTGTGTAACTCGCGGTCACCTGCACCTGTGGCGGCGCGACGTCCGGGAACTCTTCAACCGGCAAAACGTTGAGCGCAATGAATCCCGCCAGCGAGATGACCACTGAGATGACCAGCGCGAACTTCGGGCGACTAATGAAAAAGGCCGAGAACATGGTTGCCTCTCTGGTACGCGTTAGGACGCTTGGACCGGCTTGACCACCATGGTCGGTCGAACCTTCTGAATGCCGTCTACGATCACGCGCTCACCGGTGGCAAGACCGTTGGACACGACCCAATCCGTCTCCACCTGTCGCTTCGCCGTGATGCGTCGAACTTCCACTTTGTCCTCACGATCAACCACCAGCACAAAGTAGCCTTCGCTATCGCGTTGCACCGCGACCTGTGGAACGACGATCGAACGCTCAGTTTTCTTGGGCCGGATAACAACCGTTACAAACTGCCCGGGAAGCAGAACGCCTTTCGGGTTGGGAAACTGGGCTCGGGCGGTGATAGTATCGGTGCTCTGATTGACGTCAGGCGATAGATAGTTAAAGGCGCCCGGAAGGTCGTAGTTCGTACCGTCGGACAGGCGAAGAAACGGAGCGACCGGCGGGTTCTTTAGATCAATGCCGCGCTTACGAGCATCAATCATCTGCTTTTCGCTAACACCGATCGTAACGTAGACCGGGTCGATACTAGTGATCGTTGCCATCGGGTCACTGGTTGTCGTGACAAGGTTCCCGACACTGAAGTTGGATGTACTGATCTTTCCATCAATCGGGCTGACTATCGTCGTGTAGCCATAATCAAGCTCAGCCGCGCGCAGCGCCGCCTCCGCCTTCAAGACATCTGCTTCAGCCGAAAGCTTGCCCGCGCGCGATTCATCCAGTGATGCTTCTGAAACGACATTTCGACCTTCCAACGAGCTCTTGCGCTTGAAGTCCGCTTCAGCATTGACGAGCTTCGCCTTGGCACTGATTAGTTCAGCCTTGCGCTGGTCGACAACAACCTGATAGGGCGCCTTTTCAATTTCGAAGAGGACTTGCCCCTTTTTTACAGTGCGTCCTTCGACGAAGTTTCTTTTCTCAAGAATGCCCGATACACGGGCCCTGATAGACACGGTATCGACGGCCACCACGCGGCCAACGTATCTGAACTCAGGCGTGACATCTTTCTCTTCGATGGTCTGCACAATCACGCTTGGCAGTGCATCGCCGGGCTTTTGCGCCATTGCGGAGATCGATGACAGTGTGATGAAAGTGAGAAGAGCGAGTATCAGTCTGGATGGAGTTTTCCATACACTACGCATCGGCAAGGTATCCCCTAGATGATCTACTGATCTTGGGCCGAATATCTACGGAATGCCTTGGCAATGCAATAAATTCTTAGGCAGACTGAAAAAGCGAGGAGAACGGAACAACACGTGGACGTATTTACACAAATTTTCTTTGGTAGTCTTTGCCTTGGCCTGAGTTCGATCATCCACATCGCAGTCCTGCTGGCAGCCATTTCAACCCTGCGCTTGATCCACTACCACGTCGGAGAGAACCAGTTTCTCAGATCAGCGCTACTCTTGGCGACGGCGCTGGCCGCGGTCGTCTTTGGACACACGGTGCAGGTCTGGTTGTGGGCTGCCGCCTTCATGATCAATGGCGCTTTCTCGACGCTAGCTGACGCAATCTACTTCTCGCTTGTCACTTATACGACTGTGGGTTACGGCGACGTCACAGTCGGTCCGGAAACGAGGATCTTCGGCGCCATGGCCGCCGTAACCGGCGTTTTGAATTTCGGTCTCAGCACAGCATTTCTAGTGCGGCTGATCGCCAAGCTCTGGCCGAATGATGTCGAGAGCGACTAAAGCATCCCGGTCAGACGGTGCGCTTCAATAGCTCGCGAGATACCCTTCAAATGAAATGAGCCTGCATCTTCAGCGCTGACATCTCCTTCGACTTCGAGGTAGGCTCGCTTGGTCAGTAGCACCGTCCCATCCGCCGCCTGATCACAAAGTCGCGCAGCAATGTTAACGACATTGCCGATGGCTGTGTAGTCGCCGCGCCCCTGAACGCCAATAACGCCAACGGTCGCGTAACCTGCCGCTATTCCAACCCCGATTCCGATCTCATGTCCCAACCGAGCCAGCGGACGGCTGACTTCGGAAAAAACACTAATGATTTCGTTGCTCAGTTTCACGGCCTCGAGGACTGGCTTCTCACATGTAATGGGATCGTTGAAGAATACCATCACGCCGTCACCGGCCCGGCAACCGATTGTACCATTGCGGTTCTCAACTAGGCAGCCAACCTTATCATGGTAGCGTTGTAAGACAGTTATGACTTCCTCCGGCTCAACGGCTTCAGAGAACGAAGTAAAGTTGCGAATATCGCAAAATAGGCAGGCAACATACTTGCGGCGCGACTCGAGGAGTTCGTCTTGTGTGCCTTGCACCACCTTCTCAGCAATCTGGGGTGCAAGAAAGTCTCGCAGGCGCCCAAGCTTGTTGATTTCATCTCCCTGGTCACGAACTTGATGCATAAGCTCCTGATTAAGCGACTTGATGCTCGCCGCCTGACTGTGAACAGTGCGGTTGAGATGATTCAAGAAATGGTGCTGATTGAGAAGAGCCGAAATCGTTAAAAGAATGTAGGCAAGCATCTCGATACGCTGGTCATACTTCACATAGAGCACAGCAATGAGCACGAGGGCGGCGATACCTCCAAGCACAAGCGCTACCTGCCCATTATGAACTTGGCGGTCATTCCATAAGGCGAAGACCGCAAGCAAAGCTAATGACCACATGACGACCGCCTGCACATGGGCATACATACCCTGCCCTATCGCATCGCTTCCTTGCCCCGTGACCACTGACAACAGGACAGTTGAGTAACAAACAGCAAGCGAACCAAATGATGCAAAAAGTGCGAGAAAGCCGTACGGCAAAACAAAGCTCACTTCTCGTCCGTGGGAAACACCAGACGGGAGCTTGTTCAGATCCGGGCTTTGATTACCTGTGTCGCTCATGACCGGCCAAGATTCTCAAAACAATAAGTAACAGTTGTCCGCGAAATCTTCCGGGCATTGCTCTCGACAGAAAATCCATTCGGCAGTCCAAGGACGATCAAACCGATACGGTTTAGGTTAGAAGTTTTTAGACTATTCCAACTTGGGCAATGCAGCAAGCAACCCACAAGCTTGACCTTAACGGATCAGCGTCTCTATCAACGTCTTTCAGGCGCCTACAAGGAATTCAGCGCCAACCGGGATACAACTGCTTCAACTAGCAAGGAACAAATTAGCATGGCACAAA
Source organism: Hyphomicrobiaceae bacterium (assembly GCA_965247245.1). Classification (GTDB taxonomy): domain Bacteria; phylum Pseudomonadota; class Alphaproteobacteria; order Rhizobiales; family Hyphomicrobiaceae; genus Tectiglobus. The sequence goes on from CBDFGV010000003.1 coordinate 3,560,152, forward strand.
GCGAGCACGACGGCGTCATGGTTGTTAAGCCCGGTGAAACCTATGTTGGCAAGCAGGGGTTCACGTACGGTGCTGGCGCCTCGCAGGAAACAGTTGGCGCCCGGCAGGTCTGTATGAATGTTCTGCCCATGCCACCAGGTGCGGTTGCCAAGGCCCATTACCATGAGCGGATCGAGACGATAGCCTATCTGCTGGAGGGAGACTGTACCGTGTATTACGGCGACGGCCTCGCCAAGCATGTGGCCGTCAGCAAGGGCGAGCAGTGCTTTGTCGATGCCGATGTTCCCCATGCGCCGCGCAACGAAAGCGGCGAGCCCTGCATCTGGCTCGTCGTACATTCTTCCGGAAGCGATCAGGACGGCATAGTCCTGCTCCCCGAGCTTGATAAGGAACTTGCGGAAAGACTTGGTTCATGAAGAACCGCCCAATCTGACGAGACAATACTTTCAACTAATCTGACTTCGCCGTCCTAATGATCGCGAGGTCAGATCGCAATCACAACAGGCAAGCGACATGTCCCTAGCATTCGACGAAGCGCGCGTGCGAGCAGCGCTGAGGAAATCCTGGTCGTCTCAAACTGCAGTCCAATGGACTGCTGAGAACCCTGCATCGGGCCAGTGCAATGTGACAGCCGCAGTCATCTTCGACATGTTTGGTGGCGAGATTCTACGCACCAAACTACCAGGTGTCTGGCACTACTATAATCGGATTGATGGCGTGCGAATTGATCTGACGGACAGTCAGTTCTCCGCACCAGGTGCGTTGTTCGACGCGCCAGAACTCTACGACGATGAAGTCAGTGACAAGGCGGCGGCCATGACAAACATTCCTGCCTCCGAATACGAAACCCTCATGTCGGCATTGAGACGCGAGTTGGCAGCAACAACTACCGGATCACGGTAGACGGCGCAGCCTTACAAGCTTCGCGCCACAATCTCGCGCATGATCTCGTTGGTGCCAGCATAGATCCTGTGCACACGCGCGTTGGTATAAGCCCGCGCGATCGGAAACTCCATCATGTAACCGTAACCACCGAAAAACTGCAGACAAGTATCGAGAACCTTCTGCTCCAGTTCGGTCATCCAGAACTTCGCTCCGGCCGCCGTTGGCACATCGAGCTTGCCTTCCAGATGCAGCTCCAAGCACTTATCGGCAAACGTACGCGCGATCGCAATCTCGGTCTTCAGCTCCGCAAGTTTGAAGCGTGTATTCTGGAATGAGATAATCGGCTTACCGAAAGCCTTGCGGTCCGTTGTGTAATCGACAGTCCACTTGAGTGCCGCCTCCATCGTCGCAATGGCACCCATCACAACGATCAGTCGCTCTTGCGGCAACTCATCCATCATCGCCGCAAAGCCACGGCCTTCTTCGCCGAGCAGATTGGACGGTGGTACCCGCACATCGTCGAAGAAAAGCTCAGCCACGTCCTGTGCTTTCTCGCCCATCTTCTCAAGCTTCTTGCCACGCGAGAACCCGGCCCGCTCGGTCTCGACCATCACCAGACTGACACCTTTTGCGCCCTCGTTCGGATCGGTCTTGCAGGCAACCATGACGAGGTCGGCCAACTCACCATTGGTAATGAACGTCTTCGCTCCATTGACGACGAGCTCGTTGCCATCGCGGATGGCCGTCGTTCGGATCGATTGCACATCACTGCCGGTGCCAGGTTCCGTCATCGCAATGGAAGCGACGTATTCACCGCTCGCCATCTTCGGCAGCCACTGCCGCTTCTGCTCTTCGGTGCCATAGTGCAGGATGTACGGTGCGACAATCTCGGAATGCAGTGTATAGCCTGGTGCTGCGAACGCCCGTGCTGCTAGTTCTTCAATAATGATTGCAGCCGTCCGAAAATCACCGCCAACGCCGCCGTACTCTTCCGGCATGGTCGTTAACAGCAAGCCCTCTTCGCCAGCCTTGCGCCACACTTCGCGGCTGACCCGACCGTCCTTTTCCCACTGCGCATAGTGGGGCGCCACCTCACGATCGAGAAAGGCTGCCACTGACCGGCGAAACAGTTCATGTTCCGGTTCAAAAACTGTGCGTGGAATGTCCAAGGCTCAGCTCCATGTGCATGTTGCATCGATTTCCGTTCAGCGCACTTTGCCAGAATTCAGTCCAATGCCAAGTGGGCAGATCGAAGCCAGTACGATATCAGACCACTACGCGCTCTCCGGTGGTATGTTCACACCGAACAGGACAGACGGAGACGTTGATGTATTCAGGATCGCACGCGGCAAGCCTCGCTGACAGACCCGCATTCATCATGGCGAGCACGGGCGAAGCGGTGACTTATGCGGAACTCGAGGCGCGTTCCAATCGACTAGCCCATCTTTTGCGTGCCGAAGGCCTCGAACGCGGTGACCACTATGCCGTTTTCATGGAGAACAACGCCCGTTTTATCGAATGCTGTGGGGCCGGTGTGCGCTCAGGCCTCTATTACACATGCATAAACTCCTTCCTGACACCCGATGAAGTCGCCTACATCATCAACAACTCACAATCCAAAATCCTGATCACCTCCAAACAAAAGCGCGACGTCGCGCTGAAGGCGCTGGAGCAATGTCCGGACATCAGCCTCTGCCTGATTGCCGACGCTCCAGGCGATGGCAAACAGCTTGTCAATCTCGACGAAGCGACGGCACCTTACCCGAACACACCTATTCCAGATGAGTCCCTTGGAACAGCCATGCTCTACTCATCCGGCACGACGGGACGCCCGAAAGGAATTCTGCGACCGCTGCCGGACCTGCCTCCGGATGGATCAACGCCCTACACATCCTTCATCGCAGGCGCCTGGCGGATGCGCGATGACATGGTCTACCTGTCACCCGCCCCGCTCTATCACGCAGCCCCCCACGGTGGTGTCAGCCTGACCATCAGACAAGGCGGCACCGCAGTCATCATGGAACGATTTGATCCGGAACGCTTTCTAGAGCTGATCGAACAATATCGTGTCACGCACACGCAGCTGGTGCCGACGATGTTCTCGCGCTTACTCAAACTGCCCGAGAGCGTCCGCAACAAGTATGACGTCTCAACATTGGAAATCGCTATCCACGCGGCCGCGCCCTGCCCCATACCGGTGAAGGAGCGAATGATCGAATGGTGGGGGCCAGTGGTCTATGAGTATTACGGCGCCACGGAAGGCCTCGGCTTTGCCGACTGCACGACGGAAGAATGGCTGACCCACAAGGGCACGGTCGGCCGTGTCCGATTTGGCGAACTCACCATTCTCGATGATAATTTCCAGCCGTGCCCAACCGGGACACCCGGCAAACTATGGTTCAAAACGGCCGAGCCATTTGAATACTTCAATGATCCGGAGAAAACCGCCGAGTCGCGCACCCCGAACGGCGCAATGACGACGGTTGGCGATATCGGCTACCTCGACGACGATGGCTACTTATACCTGACCGACCGCGCCTCGTTCATGATCATTTCCGGCGGCGTCAACGTTTACCCGCAGGAAGCCGAGAACCTCCTCATCACCCATCACAAGGTTGCTGATGCAGCCGTGTTTGGCGTGCCTAACGCCGACCTCGGAGAAGAAGTCAAAGCAGTCGTCCAATTGATGCCGGGTGAAGTTGGAGACGCAAAGATCGCCGACGATCTCATCGCTTTCTGCAAAGAACATCTTGCCAGCATCAAATGCCCACGATCGATCGACTTCGAGGCTGAACTTCCGCGCTCAGCAACCGGCAAGCTCTATAAGCGCGTGTTGCGAGATCGTTATTGGCCAGCGAGGTAAACTGGGTCGGCTTGGAACAGAGCTTGCTTAGCCAAGTGGTATTGGTGAACACACACTCTTTGACATTGGTTAACCCTGTCCACGTTAACCGAGTATCCTTCGGACAGACATTTGAGCGCGTACTTTCATGCCTCTTAACCCGAAAAGGCTCATCTCAGTTGCGATTGCCCTGGCCGGCATCGTGTTGGCCGCGTGGACGTGCAGAGCCTTTCAGTCCGGTTACATCATTGCACCCTGGAGTAGTGGCAAACCAGTTCTCTGCAGAGGACGCGTTCAAAAAGCGTTCCCGACGTTCTGGCGGAATATCGGTAACCGACAACTGCTCAATGGCGAATCCTACTTCATCAACGCTCAGCAGCGACATGACAATCAGCTGATCAACCTCAGCCTCCATTCTTGTAAGGCCAGCACCGAGGATCGCTTGATTTGCAAAACAGAACGCGCAGTGTCAGAGATCGGACTAACTCGAGGCTCAAATATTGAGATCAAAACTTCAGAGATCACAAACTGGACCTATGCTCGGCATCACAAATATCATCGCGGCTGCAACCTTCTGAGATCCTATGCCATGAGACCTTGCGAAAGCGCGGCTCGGACCAATTTCTTCTCAGAATTCGTCCGCAATGCCATCAGGCACGACCCTGCTGCCTTCAAACACACCCTTGATGTCAGATTGAACGACAACGATCTCTTTGGCGGAACACAGCCGCTCGAGGCGCGACTCGTCAGATGTCGGAGCCAGGCAAGCGCCGCTATTGTCTGCGAAATTGATAGCGCACCACCAGAGACCGGTTTGAACCCCGGCGACCGCTACGACGTCGATGTCCGCAACGTTGTGAGTTGGAGGTATAGAATCGGCCAGCAGCAGTTTAGCTCTTGCGATGGCGCGCGCGATTTGCGCATCAAAAAAGGCAACTAGCCAGGACTTCGCTCTGAGGCTCGTTGACCATGAGCAAACCTGCTCAACTCGCCGAGCCGGAACAGTCGACCGAACGACGCTACGACCCTAAACAGAAGAAATTCAGTTTGTTGCCATCGGGATCGCGAACATAACCGCATGACACCATCCCATCGAGACGAGGGCCGGGGCCACCTTCGTCGGTTGCACCGAGCAAGATCGCTTTATCGTACAACGCTTTCACCTGCGTCGGATCCGATGCTGCGAAAGCAGTCATAGTCCCATTGCCAGGTTGCGACATCGCCTCGTCCCACGGCTTACAAATACCAAACATCGGCTTACCACGCTCGACGCCAAAGAAGATTGCGTTTCCGTCGGGCCGCACCATAATCTCCTTGGCCCCAAGCTCCGCGAGAAGCTGACCATAAAATGCGCGTGACTTTTCCAAGTCTTTCGAGCCAACCATTGAATAGGCGATCATCTCATACTCCACGGGCTTGGCAGACGGTTGATCGCCGCGAGCAGCGATCAGTCATGCGTACATGTTCATCTCACCAGATTGCTGCGGGGCTCGGACGAAAGCCCGCTTAGCCTGGAAACGTCAATCCAACACTTCGGGATTGATCATGTTCTCGCGGGTTGGCACGCCGTCAAACACACTAAGAATGTTCTTGGCAGCCGCTTCGCCCATCCGGCTCATCGCTTCCTTGGTCACACCGGCCATGTGCGGTGCCAGAAGAACGCTATCAAGCTTCATCAGTGGGTTGTCTTCAGACGGTGGTTCCAGCTCCAAGACGTCGAGACCTGCACCAGCAATCTTCTTCTCAACCAAGGCAGCATGCAGTGCCGTTTCGTTGACAATCCCGCCACGGGCTGTGTTGACGAGATAGGCCGTCGGCTTCATGCGACCGATGCGATCCGCATCAAACATGTTGAGTGTGTCAGGCGTCTTCGGGCAGTGGATCGAAATGAAGTCGGCCTGGGCGACCGCCGCATCCAGATCCTTGACCACGATGCAGCCGGCGGAACCGATCTCTTCAGCCGACTTGTATGGGTCGTAGACATGGACTTTCATTTCCATGGCGTTGCAGCGCTTGGCTGTCCGCGATCCGATCCGGCCAAAGCCGATGACAAGCACTTCCTTTTCAAACAGATCAAACGGAACCGCTGTAAAGCGATCGTTCCATCGGTTCTCACGCACCATACTGTCGAGCTCATTGGCCCGCTTTGCCAGATTGAGCATCATAAACAGCGCCTGTTCGGCAACTGACGGTGAATTCGCAGTGCCCGCAATCATGACCGGTACTTTGTTCTTGGTCATCGTCGGAATATCGATCGCATCGTAGCCGACGCCGACGCGCGCCACGACATTCATATCGCCAGCGGCATCCAGTTCCGCCTGCGTCATGCGCGTCGCGCCAAGAATAACGGCATGCACCGGCGCATGCTCGCGCAGAAGGTTCTGAAAGTCTTCGCCTGTCAAATGATGCGGAAACTCGACCAATTCGATGTTGTCACGCGAACCGAGCACCGCCCGCCCCGCTGGTGAAAGTGAAGACGTCGTCAGAATGCGCTTGAGATTAGCTGCCATGTTTGCCTCCCGGTGTTCCTTAACCGGGAGACTACCTTCGATGAACCGGATCTGGCTACGGTAATGCGACAACCGCGACCAAGATCACCAGTATTCATTCCAGCTCGGATGATTGCGACCGGTGGAACCACCGGCATAGCGCATTTCGTGAGCTTGTGGCATGTGTTGACCTAACTCCACAACTAAACCAGCTCGCGAAGGTCGACCATTGTCTGTACTGAAGCCCGCCGCCCGCGTCTCACGTATCTCGGCATCACCCAGCGCCCTTGCCTCGCAACGCGCACGTGAATTGAAGGCCGCTGGAGAGGACGTCATCGCACTCAGCTCCGGTGAGCCGGATTTCCAGCCGCCACCACACGTGATCGAGGCAGCTCATCGTGCGATGCTTGACGGTCAGACCAAATACACGACCATGTCCGGCACCGCTGAGCTGAAGGACGCAGTAATTGAGAAGTTCAAGCGTGAGAACGGCCTCGACTATTCTGCGGCGGAGGTCATGGTCTCAACCGGTGCCAAGCAGGTCATTTTCAACGCCATTATGGCAACTGTTGAACCGGGCGATGAGGTCGTCATCCCGACACCGTTCTGGATTGCCTATGAACAGGTCGTCCAACTCGCCAATGGTTCGGCCAAGCTGATTCAGTGTTCAGCGGAAAGCGGCTTCAAGCTGGACGCTGTAACACTTGAGAAACACATCACGCCAGCAACCAAGTGGCTGGTCCTCAATTCACCGTCCAATCCATCTGGGGCGGTCTACACGCGCGAAGATCTGCGCGCACTCGCTGATGTTCTACTCCGGCATCCGCATGTCTGGGTCATGACCGATGATATCTATGAGCACATCGTCTTTGACGGAAAGACCTGCGCAACTATCGCTGCGGTCGAACCGGCCCTGAAGGATCGCACCATTGTCATCAATGGTGTCTCCAAAACCTACGCGATGACCGGCTTCCGCATTGGTTTTTGCGGCGGCCCAGCTCCGCTGATGTCAGAGATGTTGAAGATGCAGTCACAGGCCACCTCGGGTCCGTCTTCCGTCGGACAGGCTGCTGCCGTCGCCGCCCTGAGCGGCCCCCAGGAGGTGATCCGCGAACGCGCCCTGGCCTTTCAAGAGCGACGAGACCTAGTCGTTTCAATGCTCAATCAGGCAACCGGCATTCAGTGCCGATCGCCGGAAGGCGCCTTCTATGTCTATCCGAGTTGCAGTGACCTCATCGGTAAGACGACGCCAAGCGGCAAGCAGATCGAGAACGACAAAGACTTCGTCATGTATTTGATGGACGAGTTTGGCGTCGCAACCGTGCACGGCGCGGCCTACGGCCTATCACCCCATTTCCGCATTTCGTTTGCGGCCTCAATGGATGACTTGACGCGCTCCTGCGAACGCATTCAGGAAGCGGCTGCAGCATTGCGTTAGGTCAGCTCGAAGCATAACCCTGTATCTTGTCTGTCTCCACCGCGACCGGATCCCGTTCCTCTACATTGCCGACGCCGGCACCGCCCGGCGTGCGCAGCGTAACGACCTGCCCATGTTTCAAGACGACATTCTTGCGGTGATCGATGGCCTCACCGTCAATCAGCACTTGGCCGCGTGCACCATCTCCACCACCATCGATGCCACGCGCCGGAAACTTGCAGCGCTCAGCCATAAAGATCATGCCAACGGGTGTCTTGGAGACGACCTCCAGCACGATCTCTTGTCCAAGACCACCTCGATGCCGACCTAGTCCACCGCTGCCGGATCGCAACTCCTTCGAGCAAATTCTGAGCCCACTTTCGCGCTCGATAAGCTCAAGCGGAACATTGGAAACATTGCTCGGCCAGGCATAAGTGCTCTGACCGTCATTGTTGTAGGTCGCGCCCATACCGCCATTGAAGAACAAGACCGACGCATAAGTCCGCCCGTCATCGCGCACCCCGGTCTGAATGACCGACCACAATGGTGAACCGGATGCTGCCATCAGCTTTTCAGGGATAACCGGGGCCAGCGCACCAAAGACAATGACCGGAAGGTAATGACCAGTTGCCATACGCCCGCCCACCGCGACCGGGAACTTCGGGTTGACGATCGAACCGTCCGGCGCCTCGACCGTGACGCATCGGAATATGCCCTCGTTGTTGGGCAGATCCGGTAGCAGTGCGCACTTGAGCGCGTAGCACGTCATCGCAAACGTATAGGTCATCGTGCAGTTGATGGCATAGTCGATCTGGTCCGACGTTCCGGTGTAATCGACATAGATTGTGTCGCCGCGGACATGGAGCGCGATCTTGTACTGGACCGGCACTTCGATCCCATCAGTCTGCATGTCATAGTGATACGTGCCGTCCGGCAAATCACTAATCGCGCTGCGCATCGCTGTTTCGCAGCGCCCCATAATTTCACCGCCAAAGTCGATTAGATCCGGCAGACCATACTCCTGCAGCAGCTCCTGCACGCGCTGTTCAATCAAATCGAGCCCCGTGACCTGGGCCCAGACATCGCCTTCGGTCTGATCGGGTGTGCGAACGGCAGCCCGCAAGAGCTTGAAAAAGGTCTTGTCCGGCTCCCCGGCATTGACCATCTTCATCGGCGGAATATGGAAGCCTTCCTCGAACACTTCACGTGATTCAACCGACCGGACCTTGCCGCCAATATCAGGCGCATGCGCGGTTGACGCTGCAAACGCGACGATCTTGCCATTGTAGAAAATGGGCTTGGCGACCGTGATGTCGTTAAGATGTCCGGTGGCGATCCACGGCGTATTCGTCACGAGAATATCACCCGGCACCATATTCTCATTGCCGATCTCGGATATGAATGCCTTGACCGACACCGGCAACGTGCCGATGAACGACGGAATACTCTCCGTGTTCTGCGCCAGTGAACAACCGTCGGCATCAGTCACCACACAGGCAAAGTCATTCGACTCATTGACCAGTGTGGAAAATGAAGTCCGACGCAGTGCCTTGGCTGCTTCATCGACTGTCGAAATCAAACGCGTCCAAAGCACTTCCAGCGTAACGGCGTCGAACTTGGTCGGGACATCCTGCATTGTTCGTCGGCCTCCCTCAGTTGATCTCAACGACAATATTGCCGCTGGCTTGCTTGATGAACGTCCCACCCGGACCGACGATGAGCGTTGATTCCGGTTCCTCGATGATGGCCGGACCCTGATACGTTTTTCCGCCAGCTATCGCCGCGCGCTGGTAGACCGGTGTGTCGACCTTGCCTCCACTTTCAGGGAAGTAAGCTGGTCGCGTCGCGACACTCTGCTCAGCCGCACCCTGCGTATCTGAGAGCCATTCCGAAGCACCGGAAACATCAAGCGTCGCGGAAACCCGAATATTGATGATCTCAACCTCGGTCGCCGGAGGCGTTCGCGTAAACGCCTCGACGTAATTCGTCTCAAAGGCTTCCAGCAATGAAGCCTTACTGTCGGCAGTATAGGGGCCAGGTGGAAGATCGACGACCAGCTCGAACGCCTGACCTCGGTAACGGATATCCGCCGCCCGTTGAATGACCGCACCATTGCTATCAAGGCCCGTCTCCGCAATGACGGCCTTCGCCCGGTCTGTCAGATCCTGAAAGCGCTGCTCAAAATCAGCCCAGTCGAGCGTGGAGATCTCTTTGACCAGAGTTGCAACGCGGTCGACGCGGGCAGGCGCGATGAGTAGTCCAAGCGCCGACGCCACGCCGGCGGACGGCGGTACGATCAAACGCTTCAGTCCGAGCTTCTTGGCCACATGGTAGCCGTGCAGCGGACCACCGCCGCCGGTCGCGAAAAGATTGTATGATCGCGGGTCCTTGCCATGCTCCGCGATATGGACACGCGCCGCATTCGCCATGTTCTCGTTGACGAGCTCGTGCACACCCCAAGCCAATTGCTCGGTCGTCAGGCTCGTTTTCTCTGAAAGTGGTGCGAGTGCATTCATTGCCAGCTTGGGATCGACGGTCATGCTTCCGCCGGCGAAAAAGTCCGGATTGAGGTAGCCCAACAGCAAATTCGCATCAGTCACAGCCGGATCTTGACCACCGCGATCGTAACATGCCGGCCCCGGCTCAGAACCCGCACTGAGCGGACCCACTTTCAACAGTCCAATGTTATCGATGTGTGCGATCGAGCCCCCGCCGGCACCAATCTCGATGAGTTCCAATGTCGAGATGCGCAGTGGCAAACCACTGCCTTCGATGAAGCGTTTCGCCCGCGCTGCCTCAAACGAATACGCAATCGCAGGCGCACCATTGTCGATGACGCTCAACTTCGCGGTAGTGCCGCCCATGTCAAAGGCCAGGACATGATCGCCACCATCGGCTCCGGCCAAATGCGCGGCAGCCAGCGCACCAGCCGCCGGGCCTGACTCCAAGAGCTGCACAGGATTGCGCTTGGCCTCATCGATGTTGGTAAGACCGCCACTGGAGAGCATCATCAAGAGCTGTGCCGTGACGCCGACGTCTCTTAGACGCTTTTCCAGAGAATCGAGATAGCGCTCGGCCAAAGGCTTGATATAGGCATTGCAGGCCGTTGTCGACGTGCGCTCGTATTCTCGAATTTCCGGCGCCACATCTATCGAGCCGCTCAACGGAACATGCGGGAATGCATTACTGAGTAACTCCAGCGCCCGCTTCTCATGCACCTGGTTGGCGTAGGAATGGAGGAACACAACGGCCAGCGTCTCCGCACCTGCCTCGATCAACTCGCCGGCTTGTGAAAGCAGGTCATCTTCATTCAATGGAGTAGAAACTCGACCATCAACTTCGACCCGCTCCTCCACGCCAACGCGAAAGTTCCTGGCAACAAGTGGCTCGGGCTTTTGGATGTTGAGGTCATAGAGTTCGTACTTGCGCTCGCGGCCGATCTCCAGAACGTCACGGAAGCCCTTGGTCGTGATGAGACCTGTTGGAGCGCCCTTCCGTTCAATCAAAGCGTTGGTAAACAGCGTCGTCGCGTGGACGACCCTGCTGATCTGTTTCGCATCAATACCGGTCTGCTTGAGCAGATGAGATACACCGTCAATGACCCCGACGGTCGGGTCTGTCGGTGTAGTCAGTTGTTTGTGGCTGAATTGGGTGCCGGATACCGTGTCGAACAGAACGACATCGGTAAATGTACCACCGATATCAATTCCCAGGCCGAAACTCTGCAAAGGCTTTCCCCCGAATACCAACTAATCATGTGACAACGATGGAACGGCCTTGCTCCTGCTACGTCAAGGTCCTGCCGGGATTGATCCCTCATGTGGAGCGAGCCGACCTTAAGGACACCTTAAGGACAATGGGGATGCCGCTCTAGTAGAACAACGTCAGCACACCGGTGTAGCCATAAACACGATCATTGGAAATCTCGCCATTGCCAAAGAAACCGGCCAATGGAATGTCACCGAGTGCGTCGCGAATCGTCTTCAGTTCGTAGGACTCTTCGTCGAACAAATTAGGTCCGCGTGCCAGGCACGAATAGTAAAGTGCAGCCTTGGGCTCACTGTCGGATCTCGCCTTGAGGTCGTCCAGCATGCGGTGGAGATCTTTGGCCGCCGCTTCCGCATCTCGCCGCACAAACATGATGCGCGATCCAGGCTCGACCACATCCGCGATAGCGACCAGACCCTGAGAAGCATCAATGCCCACGAGATTGCGCACCAGATAGTCGCCGGTGTCCGAACCACTAACCAGAACGGCAGCGTGGATGTTGCTAAGCCAAGGTCGCGGGTCGACACCGTCAGCAACACCCAGATCTTCACAAAGCAACTCATAGGCCGGCCGGCCATCGAGCGAAGCAATAATGTTCTGCTCACCATGACTGACGATGTGTGCCGGACCGATTGGTGAACAGCCTTGGGTCAGGCCAACCGCCACCCGCACTTTGCCACCCAACAGAATGCCGCTCAGACCACAGTCTGATGCACTGCCCGTGATCTGCGTAAAGTTGCGGTTCGCAGATGTCAGGCCACCGACCAGAAACGTTTGATGATCGTTAGCAAGATTTCTCACCAGATCCAGGATCTCAGTATTGCGCGGATCTGCATGGACAATCCCGATGGCGGCAAAGAAGTTCTCTGCTGAGAACGCATTAAGGTCATCTGTAGAATTGAGCGGGGGTAGCAGTTTCATCGAGGCAGGGTCGAAATCACAAGTCAGAACGGAAATCGCCGGTCGCGAGAAATGCTCGACACCGCCGGCACAAATGCCAAGCCCAATCGTACCCAACCAGGTTTCAACACCGGTCTTCGCTTTCAGATCAGCGACAATTGCATCGGCCTGCCCGGAAACCTCATCTGTCAGATAAACAAATCCCAGTCGGTGGTCCGCTGCCCCTTTGCCGCGCAGCTGCTCAACGCAGGCGTCGACCAGTTCTTCGGCAGGTAAATCTTTTGCGTGGGCTGCTGCAAAGCTCGCCATTGATATCTTTCTCTCCATTGCCCGGATGCTGTACGAGCGCATTTGTGTCCGCACCAGAAATCTTCAAGGCAAATCTGTAAGGTATCCGTTCAGGTTATCCGAACGACTTATTTCATCTCTGATGCGTCATTACGTTTGACGTCGTTGTAGCATGAAGTACACTCTGTCGCATAAACCGGGTTGAACCGGTCTCTCAAAGGATGGAACCACGGAGGATACTTAACCATGAAAATGGGTAAACTTGCCGTAGCTACAGGTGCTGGCCTCGCGCTCAGTGCCGGCGCCGCATTTGGCGCTGACGTCAATCTACCAAAGCAGATTTCTTGGACTGCATACGGCACGACATCATCTGGTTATGCCCAATCTGTAGGCATCGGTCAGATGCTGAAGAAGAACTACGGCGTCGGTCTGCGTATTATTCCAGGCAAAAACGACGTTTCTCGCATGGTTCCGCTGCGCAGCGGCCAGTCTGATATCTGCGCTTGCGGTATTGCCGCTTACTTCGCGCAGGAAGGTGCTTTCTTTTTCGGAACCCGGAAGTGGGGTCCAATGAAGATCAAGAACCTGTTCAACAACATCGGTGACGTTGGCTACCAGCTGGTTGCAGCAGGCGATGCCGGCATCAAGAAGCCTTCCGACCTCAAGGGCAAGCGCGTAACTTGGGTCAAGGGCGCACCCGCTCTGAACCTCAACGCTGCAGCGCACCTCGCCTGGGCCGGTTTGACTTGGGATGACGTGAAGAAGGTTGTTGTTCCTGGTTGGAAGCAGTCTGCTGAAGCCGTGATCAACGGTCAGGCCGACGCGACCTACGGTTCAACCGTTTCCGGCGCTTACAACAAGCTGGCTGCATCACCACGCGGCTTGTTCTGGACAGCATTCCCGTCTGACAACAAAGAAGCCTGGGCCCGCGCGCAGAAAGTTGCTCCTTGGTGGTCGCCTGTGACAGTCAAGAAGGCAATCGCTGGTGAAAAGAACACGACCGGCAAGATGCCTTATCCGGGCAACGTCCAGCCATATCCGATCTTCGTCGCAACCGAGAAATCATCTGATGATCTCGCTTACGGCCTGACCAAGGCGGTCATGACCAAGTACGAAGAGTACAAGGATGCCCACCCGGCGATGAATGGCTACAAGATTGAGCGCCAGAACCTGACCTGGGTGTTCCCTTACCATCCTGGTGCGATCAAGTACTTCAAGGAAGCTGGTGTTTGGGGTGACAAAGAAGAAGCTCACAACCAGAGCCTTCTGAAGCGTCAGGACGTCTTGGCCAACGCATGGACAGCATACATGAAGGCCAGCGAAGGCAAGTCTGATGAGGACTTCGCAAAAGGCTGGCAGACAGCACGCTCAAGCGCTCTTGAGAAAGCTGGCATGGGTGTACCGTTCCGCTCTTGGGAATAATCCCATTGGCTGATGCCACATAACATGGGGCCAGCCGAGCCATTTGTGTGCTCGGCTGGCCCTTGTTTTTTCAGCATTCAATAACGCATAGAATTAGGATAGGGGCCGGTTACCCGATGACCGACAACGCTGCCAATACGCCGAACAATACACCTACCGCCGAGGAAGCGGTCGACGCAGCCGACAAGGCGGAAATGGCGCGATATCGAAATCTGCCCTGGATCGCTGATGGCTGGCTGTTGCTGGCAGCACTCGGCTCCATGTTTACATCGATCTATGTGATCTTCGGACTCGGCAACGAATTCAGCTCTTATGTCCCCCTTGAAACGGAATACTTCTATTTCATGATCGCAGCGCTCTTGCCGTTGCCATTCATGATCTATCCCACCAATCCGACAAGCAAAACACCATCTCCGCTTGATCTCCTGCCCGCATCGCTCGCACTGGCCGCACCAGCGTTCCTCATGGTCAAGTTGGCCAACATTCCAGCGATCAATGCTCTCGGCATTGTTGGCGACGTCCTGATTTTCGCCGCCTTACTGATAATTTGCGCACTGCCGTACTACTACCGCCGAAACGACCACCTAGCCATTCCAGCGTTTGACTGGTTGCTGGCACTGGTATCTCTCGGTATTGGAGGTTTCTTCACAATCAAGGGCAACGAAATCCTTGATGTTGGCTGGGAGTATGACGCGCCCCAATACGCAAAGTTTTTGGCATTCGTTCTGTGGGCAATGATCCTCGAAGCAACGCGACGCGCAGGCGGCACCGCGATCTTCTACATCTGCTTGTTCCTGTCGATCTATCCGATGATTTCGCATTTCGCGCCAGGTTTCCTATACGGCGAGCCGGTCGCACCTGAGGTCACCGTCGGCTTCCACATGTTCGGCACGGAAAGTGTGCTCGGCATTCCGATGAACGCGTTTGCCAACCTGGTTGTCGGCTTCCTGATCTTCGGTGTCGCGCTGCAATACACCGGTGGCGGCGCCTTCTTCCTTAACCTCGCCTTTGCATTGCTCGGCAAGCATCGCGGCGGCCCGGCCAAGGTGGCGATTTTCTCATCAGGCCTTATGGGCTCGATGTCCGGCAGCGTCATTACAAACGTTTTGACAACCGGCGTGATGACAATTCCCGCCATGAAACGGGTGGGCTTCCGTGCGCCCTATGCTGGCGGTGTTGAGGCCTGTGCCTCAACGGGTGGCGTTCTTATGCCGCCGGTGATGGGCGCGACAGCGTTTGTCATGGCGACGTTCCTCGAAATTCCATACGCGGAAATCGTGGTCGCGGCAGCGTTCCCCTCGGTGTTCTACTATCTCGGCCTGTTCCTGCAGATCGACGCCTATGCAGCGCGGAACGATCTTAAAGGACTTCCGGCAGAAGAACTTCCCCCGGTCAGCAAGGTCCTTAAAGAAGGTTGGTACTTCGTTGCCGTCTTCATCGCGTTAATCGTCATGCTGCTCTATATGCAGCGCGAAGCACAGGCTCCTTACTACGCCACGGCAGTTCTGCTGATCATCAACCAATTCTCCAAAGAGCATCGCTGGAACTGGCAGGGCTTGGTCAACTTCATTCGTGGTGTCGGTCTGCTATTTGCCGAGCTCATGGCGATCTTGGCCGGCGTCGGCCTGATCATCGGTGCGTTGACACTGACCGGTAAGGTCGGAACCATCACCTACGAACTGACTCAGTTCGCGGCGGGCAACACCCTCCTGCTACTGGTCATGGCAGCCCTGACCAGCTTCGTGCTCGGCATTGGTATGACCATTACCGCAGCGTACCTGTTCCTTGCCGTCACCGTTGCTCCGGCACTGACTCAGGGCGGACTCGACAATCTCGCGGTTCACCTCTTCCTGATGTACTGGGGTATGATTTCGTTCATCACGCCTCCGGTGGCGATCGGTGCGTTTGCGGCAGCGACAGTTGCCAAAGCCGATCCAATGAAGACAGGATTCGAAGCGATGCGGCTTGGCAGCATCATCTACTTCGTGCCATTCTTCTTTGTACTCAATCCGGCCCTGATCGGCCGAGGTGAGCTCAGCGAAATTGCCATCGTTCTGGTAACAACGTTCGCCGGGATCACGCTGATAGCCGGCGGCCTGCAAGGTTACTTCTATGGCATAGGCAAGCTAGACGGTAATCCTTTGGCATGGGTCGGCAGAGCCGGATTAGCGATAGGTGGTATCGTGCTCGCACTTCCAGGCAACGAGGTGATTGGCTACAGCCACTGGCAGATTAATGCTACCGCGGCTGTCATCATCGCAATTGGTGTCGTTTTCGCCTGGCTGGGTCGGCGCCAAGTGTCCGCTGTTGCTGCCGAGTGACGAAGCAAATTTGGGGAACACGTTATGGGGTTGGAGATTAGGCCACTCACCGGTGGCATCGGCGCGGAGATCTTCGGAGCAGACGTCAGCGACGCCGGCCAGACGGATCAGCTGCTTGGTGCCTTTGCCGATCATGCCGTGATCGTCATTCGCGACCAAAAGATCACGCCGGATCAGCAGATCGCGTTCGCAAGGCGCATCGGCGAGATCAACGTCAACCGCTTCTTCGCGCACGTCGACGGCTTCCCGGAAGTGGCAATGGTACTCAAGGAGCCCGACCAGCAAACAGCCATCGGCGAGCGCTGGCATACGGACCATTCCTACGATCAGGCACCTGCAATGTGCTCGATGTTGCACGCCATTGAGACACCATCGGTCGGCGGCGATACGGTTTTCGCCTCGATGTACACATCGTTCGAAGCCCTGTCCGATGGCCTGAAGGATACGCTAAGGAGCATGAAGGCGTGGCATTCCTCACGCCATATCTTCGGTGCCGCTCGCGAGAACAAGGAAACCACGCAGACAGGTCGGATCGGCAACGCGGACGCCGCGACCCAGGACTCGCTCCATCCAGTTGTCATTCGCCATCCGCTCAGCGGCCGCGAAGCACTCTACGTCAATCCCGAGTTCACCGTGCAATTCGATGGTTGGAACAAGGACGAAAGCGATGCACTGCTCAATTTCCTGGAGCAACATTGCACCAAGCCGGAGTTTACCTGTCGCGTGCGCTGGCATCCCGGCGACATCACGATCTGGGACAATCGCGCGACGTGGCATAAGGCTGTCAACGATTACGCCGGCCACCGCCGGCTGATGCATCGCATCACAATCGAAGGTGTCGAGTTGCACGAAGCACGCGCTGCGGCTTGACGCTTTCCGTCTGCAGTGATCAGCTCAACCGTTCGACTTTGAAGCCCGAGCAGTTTTGTTCGGGCCTGATGTGCTGCTCTCATCTGTACCACTTGGCATACTCAACAAAATGGGAACCAGAAAAGTGAAGCTGGAAATCGATGGCCCCGTCCCATCCGAACTCGTCGGCGATAACTCACCTTCAGTTTGGCCCGGTGATGACCCGGCCCTCTATGGATCGGTGACGCTAGAACCAGTGACGCCTGTCGAGGCACGCAGCTTCCAGACTTTCAAGATGGTCTACACCGTCGGCAAGCTCGGCATCGACGATACAGGCGGGATCCAGGTTGCCTTCCGCCGCATCGGCGACATGGGCCGGCCACAGACATCTCAGCCAACAGCCGCCAACTACACGACCGCGACCAGCAACGGCGAAGGCCGCATCGATCTTGAAGTGAGTTTCACCGGCATGCGTCCGTGGAACCTGCTTGTCACAGCCCATCAAAGCGGTGGTTATCTCAAGGAAGGTGAGCAGATCGAAATCATCTTCGGTGATACCGCGAAGGGCTCGCCGGGTTTGCTCATGCAGACCTTCGTCGAAAGCGGCTGCGAGTTCCGCGTCATGACGGACGTGCAGGCCACCGGGAACTTCCTACCGCTTCCGCAGCAGCTCTGGGTCCCGATCGTTGCGGGTCCGGTCCATTCCTGGAAGGCCGTGCTACCATCGCTGCGGCGCCCCGGAGAAAAGTTCCAACTTGGCCTTAAGGCAGAAGATGTTTGGGGCAACCCCACCGTTCAAGCGCGCGGCAAGGTGCGCCTTGAACCGACCATGGACGTCGCTGGGCTGCCAAAAGAGTTCGACTATGCACCGGACGACCGCGCCTTGACGCTCGAAGATCTATCGGTTGCCGATGAGGGAGAGCTTCGCATCAAGGTCTTTGTCGACGATGTCGAAGTTGCCGAAGCTGGTCCCCTAGTTGCCCGCAGTGGCGGTGTGGCGGGCTTCTGGGGTGATCTCCACGGCCAGACCGGCGAGACAGTCGGCATCAATCGTATCGAGAGTTATTTCGACTTTGCCCGCAACAAAGCGTTCCTCGATGTCACGAGCCATCAAGGCAACGACTTCCAGATGAACATTGCCTTCTGGAAGAAACTCAACGATCTGACCGGCGCCCTCGATGAGCCCGGACGATTCGTCGTTTTCCCGGGCTATGAGTGGTCTGGCAACACCGCGGTTGGCGGTGACCACAACGTCTTCTTCCGGCACGAAGGTCGCCAAATCAGGCGCTGCTCTCATGCACTCCTCGAAGACCGCTCGGACATGGAAACCGATTGCCACACGCTGACCGACCTCTATGCAAGCTTGAAAGATGAGGATGCCGTCATGTACGCCCATGCCGGCGGCCGCTACGCCAACATCTTTTATGACCATAACCCACTGATCGAAACCGCCGTGGAAATGCACTCCGCCTGGGGTTCGTTTGAATGGATTTTAACCGATGGCTTCCCGCTCGGGCGCCGCGTCGGCGTAGTGTGCAATAGCGACGGCCACAAGGGCCGACCAGGTGCGAGCTATCCGGGTTCCTCAACCTTCGGCGCATACGGCGGACTGACCTGCTTCCTAACCGACGAGCTCAGCCGCGACGCGATCTTTGAGGCGATGCGCCGAAGGCATCATTACGGCACCACCGGCTGCCGTATGCACATGGATGTATCTGTATCGATTCCCGGTGGCGGCACACTTTTCGAACGCAACCCGGACGCTGCACCTGACACACCAACACACAGTGTTGATCGCGCCATCATGGGCGACATTGTCAAGACCTCAGCCGATACCGTGGAGTTGTCACTCGAAGTTGCAGCGCATGCTGGCATCGAACGCATTGAGATCCGCAACGGCACTGACGTATTGGAAACAGTTCGGCCCTATTCCGAAAGTGATCTCGGCGATCGCATTCGCGTGCTCTGGAGTGGCGCGGAATACCGCGGACGCGGACGCAACACGACCTGGCGTGGGCGTGCTCAATTCTCAGACGCGAAGATCCAACGCTTCGAGATGAACAACCAATGGAACCACGAGCGGTTATTCGAGCAGCGCGGTTCAAACACGGTCATTTGGGATACCGTCACCACAGGCAACTTCATGGGCTTCGATGTTTGGCTGGAAGGTGCCCGTGATGGCCATCTCAACATTACAACCAGCCTCGGTGACCTCACGGTTGAGCTTGCCGAGGCCGGCCTCGAAGACCAGGTCCTGGACGCTGGCGGCCTTGCAAGAAAACTGAGAGTTTTCCGCATGCCGAACGAGCGGGTTGGCCGCAACATCGAAATCAAGCACCAAGTCACATTGAAGGACCAGGGCGACAACCCGCTCTGGGTTTGCGTCACTACCGAAGATGGCTATCAGGCTTGGTCCAGTCCGATCTATCTGTTTCGCTGATCAAGCCGGTTCGGTTAAAGGCGATGCGTGCACGGTTCGCATCGCACCAGGCTTCCGGCTCCAAGCCGCCGTCTAAACCGCCGTGACAACAAAACGATCTGCATCCGGCATGTGTGCCGGCAAGGCTCGTTCAAGCGCGCGCGCTGCCGCGATGACGTAGTCAGCGTCCGGCTTGGGGTACCGCAGCTCGGAAGCGAGGTAAGCCGCAATACCGGAGTGCTGCGTGACCTTGACATAGAGTGCATTGAGCAACGGTGTCGCCTTGAGAATGTCCGGACACCATTCCAGATATGAACTGACTGCCTCAGCCAAAACGATATCCGCGAACGTCAACCCTTCACCAGTGCAATACCCGGTTCCCGACTCGGCCAGCCGCGCTTCAAACCTTGGAGCAAACTTGGCAAACCGCGCCTCCATGTCAGCGACGGCCATCTCCAAGCTGGGTTTGAAAGGTGCCTGAATCGCCGTCTCGGCAAAGTCGGCTGCCACACCTGCAATCATATCGCACCACGTCGCATCGCGATCGTTCTGACCGTAAAATCCGCCGCGCCGGGCAAGATACCGGATCATCGCGGAGGATTGGCTAAGGTTGAGACCATCAATCTCGAGCAGCGGCATCTGATCAAATGGCAGCTTTCCGGATGCACGAAGCGCAGCCAGTTGCTCAGGTGTATCAATCGCAATGTTCTCAAAAGCGATCTCGTTGGCAGCAAGCATCCACCTGGTCGTCTCAGCTCGGCCACGCCCGCGGAAGTAAGTCAACTTCACAATGCTCATACTATCCTCTGTGCAATCGAACTGGCCTCACGCCAAGTCCGTCAATCTGAACGAGACATAAGGCTGGAGTGACCGTGATCATCGGATAAACTGATCAACGTAGTCTTCTCCAAGACCAACATTGGCAAAGTGCTGGCGGCACAAATCTATCTTCGTGAAAACATCCTCGTAGCCGAGGTGATTGCCGTCCGGATCGACGTAATACATCACCCCGTTGACCTGAAAGAATGTGATCATCTCATCAACGTCATCCGGCACAACGAGCGTATGCGTCTCTCCGGGAGGCTCGAACACGTACGACCCTTCCGTCGCCTCCCAGTCATGCTCGAGATAATGCCATCGACCTTTCAGCACGAGTCCGTGAACCGCGTTGGGATGACGATGGCGAGACAGTACGCCGGACTTCGTCACGCGCAGCAGGTTCATCCAATAGCCTTGCGAGACGTTGAGACAGAGTGGTCGAAAGTAGACATTCTCGGATTGCTGCACCCAGAGCCGGTCATCATTTGGTACGGCATGCGGAACGACGATCTCCGGCAATGCATCCTTCGGCATTGGATGCTTGTAGGGAACGCGTGGCGTTTCATCGGTTGCAACGAGTGGCATCATTGAACTCCCATGTGTAGAATACATTAGGCGGCAGCATAGCCACCATCGACATTGAGCAGGCTACCGGTAACGAAACCGGCGGCATCACTGGCAAGGAACAAGGCCGGGCCAATCAGGTCGGCAGGCTCGCCCCAGCGACCAAGCGGTGTGCGCCCCAAAATGGCGCTACTCCTGGCGTCGTCAGAACGCAGAGACGATGTCAGCGGTGTCGCAATCCACCCCGGCGCTAAAGCGTTCACACGGATACCATCCGGCGCATAGGCGATTGCCAACGACTTGGTCAGTTGGGCGATGCCACCTTTCGATGCGGCATAACCTGGCACTGTCCCGCCACCGAAGTACGACAACATCGATGCGATATTGATAATCGATCCATTGCTTCTTGAAAGTTGATCGCGAGCTGCCGAGCATGCCCGCATCGTGCCATTGAGGTTCACATCGAGGACGCTGGCAAATGTTTCCGGATCGAGTTCGGCATCGCGGCGGATTATGCCGGCGGCGTTAAGAAGAACATCGATACGTTCGATCTTGCCAATGAACTGCTCCACTGAGGCTCGGTCCGTGACGTCGACCTCATGAAACGTGAGATCGGAGCGATCCGACGGAAGCTCGCCGACGCCACAGGCCTTAACAACGTATCCGTTTTCCAGAAATCCTTCGGCTAGCGCGAGACCAATACCACTAGTTCCGCCCATAACGACGGCGCACCTACGCGAGGACTTATCAACATTCATGTGCTTCATAGTAATCCATATTATGGACAAATATCTATATTATGGATAGATTAGAGATGCGACGCAGATTGGTCAAACATCAAAGTCGTCGCAGCCAGTTTTTGATTCTGGGAGAGCGGCGATGTCGGCCACGAAAGTCCAGGGCGCACAAAGTTTCTCGCGCAGTATCGCGGTGCTGAGGCTGATCTCGGAGGCGGCTACACCGCCAACCATGGCGGACATCCTCGCGCAAAGCGACCTGACACGCCCAACGGTTTATCGAATAGTCGCCTCGCTACAGGCCGAGGATCTCGTTCGACAAACAGTGGATCAGCGTTACGTATTGGGTCCGCAGCTGATCGCACTGGCTCATCGGACGCTCGCACAGAACGATATCCGCAAGACCGCGCACGAAGCCCTGACGGCATTGCGCGATGAAACCGGCGAGACCGTCCATCTTGCCATTTATAGTCAGCAGGAAATGATCTACATCGATAAGATAGAGAGCCGGCAAACCGTTCGAATGGCCTCTGAGATCGGAACCCGTGTTGCCCTTCACTCGACCTCGGTTGGGCGCGCTTACCTCGCAGCTCTCCCGGATGACGAAAGTCGCGAGCTCATCGAAGCGCTCTCTCTCAAGGCCGTTACAAAACAGACCTCAACCACGAAGTCCCGTCTTAACAAGGTCATCGCACAGGCACGTGCCGATGGTTATAGCTACGAAGAAGAAGAAAACGAGCCGGGCATTGTTTGCTTTGGTGCACCAATACTCGATGCAACGGGACGACCAATTGCGACAGTCAGCATCTCAGTGCCGGTGTTTCGCAAGCTCCCGAATTCAGAAACTTATTGGCAGCCATTGCTTGAACATTGCAGGGAAGTGTCATTGCTCTGCGGCCACCGGGCATGAGTGCGATCTGATCTCGCCGGATCAACGTGCTCCTTCGAGCATCACCTTGAGCCAACTTCTCTGCGCAAAACGAAACCCCGCCGGCGGCTGCCAGCGGGGTCGCTAGGGGGATTGGGTTTCACTTAGTAGCAGAACTTGCGGCCATACTTCCAGAAGCAGTGGTAACCGTAGTGGCCGTAGTACTTGCGCCAGTGGTACCGGCGGTGAAACTTGAAGCGACGGTGACCCCAACGGTGCCGACGGAAGCCGCCGCGGAACCGGCGGAAACCACCGCGACGGAAACCGCCGCGTCGGAAGCCACCAAAGCGCCGACCGACCTTGACGATGTCTGCGGTTGCTTCAGACTGAGCAACGGCTGGGGTTGCGAGAGAAGACATTGTAGCGTTTGCTGGTGCGTTGACGCCGATTGCCAGGGTGATGGCGGCTGCAACTGCGAGGATCATTTTCTTGAACATTTTCGTTAGTCCTTTGGGTCTGTGAGCTTTTGCTCTTTTGTGTTTCATTTTTGGTTGCGACCAACGTTGTTGTTTTCCGCCGATGAACACACCATGCCCCGTGATTGGACCAACGGCTGTGAACTGGTACACAGGCAGAATTTTTTTTGAAAAAACTTTCTAGGGTACCCGCACTGTGATGCGCGTCACACTTTCTTCGCTTGAACAGCGAGTGCTTCTATTCTTGGAGCCAAGCCTCTGAGATCATAACCAGCCGCTGCTCCACCCGACATGATCTCGTCCAGGCTGAGCTTCCCTGCCTGTGAATGTGACCAGAGCAAAACGAAACCCCGCCGGCGGCTGCCAGCGGGGTCGCTAGGGAGATCGGGTTTTGCTTAGTAGCAGAACTTACGGCCATACTTCCAGAAGCAGTGGTAACCGTAGTGGCCGTAGTACTTGCGCCAGTGATACCGGCGGTGAAACTTGAAGCGACGGTGACCCCAACGATGCCGACGGAAGCCGCCGCGGAACCGGCGGAAACCACCGCGACGGAAACCGCCGCGTCGGAAGCCACCAAAGCGCCGACCGACCTTGACGATGTCTGCGGTTGCTTCAGACTGAGCAACGGCTGGGGTTGCGAGAGACGACATTGTAGCGTTTGCTGGTGCGTTGACGCCGATTGCCAGGGTGATGGCGGCTGCAACTGCGAGGATCATTTTCTTCAACATTTTCGTTAGTCCTTTGGGTCTGTGAGCGTTTGCTCTTTTGTGTTTCATTTTTGGTTGCGACCAACGTTGTTGTTGGCCGCCGATGAACACACCATGCCCCGTAATTGGACCAACGGCTGTGAACTGGTACACAAGCCGAATTTTTTTTGAAAAAACTTTCTAGGGTACCCGCACTGTGATGCGCGTCACACTTTCTTCGCTTGAACAGCGAGTGCTTCTATTCTTGGAGCCAAGCCTCTGAGATCATAACCAGCCGCTGCTCCACCCGACATGATCTCATCCAGACTGAGCTTGCCGGCCTGAGA
The DNA here is from genome assembly GCA_965247245.1 of Hyphomicrobiaceae bacterium. GTDB lineage: Bacteria > Pseudomonadota > Alphaproteobacteria > Rhizobiales > Hyphomicrobiaceae > Tectiglobus. The sequence continues at coordinate 3,584,249 of CBDFGV010000003.1, forward strand.
CAGTGACCAAAGCAAGATGCAACGCGTCCCAGCCCGGCAATAGGCGAAGACAGGCTTTGGCAGGTCATCCATGATGCGGCCGAATTCCTGACCCTGATCGTCCCCCACCATGCCGCTTACTGGCTGCCAGACGATCTTCAGCCCATGCTCTGCAGCAGCAGCTTCAATCTCGGCAAAGCTGGTTTGCCCGGGATCCTCGCCATCGTAGCGATTGCAAATGATGGAGCGATAGCCAGCCGCCTTGATCGCGGCCACGTCTGCAACTTCGATGGCCCCGCACACAGCGATTTCGCTGTTGACCCGCATAAGTTGCATTGTCAATCCTTCGTCCAGCTTGCACCAACCACGTTCAGCTTCTAGCATCCCTCCTGATCCATGACCATTGCCCGACCGCTGTTCTAGAGGGCATGAACCAGCAATTCGGAATAGAGAATGACAGACAAAGCACTCCTGCCCATTGCCGAGATGGCGGCAGGTTATCAGAACGGCAGTCTGACCCCCAGCGACGTTATCGAAGACACACTTGCCCAGATCGAAAAGCTCGAACCAAAAGTCGGCGCCTTCGAGATCGTTTTGGCAGACCAGGCTCGTGAAGCCGCTGATGCCGCGACCAAGGCAATCAAGAGCGGCCACACCATCGGCCCGTTCCACGGCATACCGTTCGCCCTGAAAGATCTGGTGGACGTTAAGGGCCTGATCACCACCGGTGGCACGATGGTCTACGGACAGGAGCCGGCGACTGAGACCGCGACAATTGCCAAACGCCTTCTCGCTGGCGGCGGCATTCTCGTCGGCAAAACAAAGACGGTCGAAGTGGCTTATGGCGCCTGGGGCACCAATACCGTCCGTGGCACACCCTGGAACCCTTGGGACCCGGAAGTTGCGCGCACGCCAGGTGGGTCATCCAGCGGTTCCGGGGCAGCCGTTGCAGCAGGAATGGCAGGATGCGCGGTCGGCACCGACACTGGCGGATCGGTACGCATTCCATCTGGCTTCTGTGGCCTCTCCGGTCTCAAAGTCACTGAGGGGCGCCTGCCGCTTGAGGGCATCCAGCCGCTGTCACATACACTCGACACACCCGGTCCGATGGCGCGTTCCGTACGTGATGCGATCATCATGTTCGAGACCATGGACGGACGCCACCCGACAGCCATCGGCGACGACCTCGATAACGGACAGGGCATGTTCGGTGAGTTGAGCAAGGGCGTTGCCGGTCTGACGCTCGGCTGCCTGACCGAGCCGGAACGCAACGGCATCGAAGATATTGTGCTGGAGCATTATGATGCCGCGCTCGATCGCCTCCGGGCGCTTGGCGCGGAAATTGTGCCACTTGAACTGGATGCAACCTCTGATGATATGCGCGACGGCACCGGCCTCATAATTTCCTGCGAAGGCTACTATCACCACAAGGACATGTACGAGCGGCCATCGAACCAGGTGGATGAAGATGTGAAGCCACGCATCCTCGCTGGCCGTGACGTCTCAAGTCGCGAGTACATCGCCATGCTTGAGCGGCGCAAACAAAACCAGTCGAGCGTTGCCAAGGGTATGCGCGGTTTCTCTGCCTATCTGACACCGACACTATCGAGCCCGCCGAAGCCTGTCAGCGAGGTTGACCAATCTCGTACACCGGCACGCTTTACGCGGGTCGTAAACTATCTTGGCTTCTGCGCCTTTGCCGTGCCGATGGGCATCGCAGAGGGCGAGGGCCCGACGTCACTCCACGTCATAGCGCGCGGCGGTGATGAAGCCATGGCAACACGCGTTGCCGCCGCCTACGAAAAGGATCGCGGGACATTCCCGACAGCGCCGATGGCGCTGCTCTGACTCAATCAAAACAACCGCGAGAAATCATCCTGGGAGGATTGATCAATGAAAATGTCTGGCACACGTCAACTACCGGCAGCACAAGCTGATGTCTGGGCGGCACTGAATGATGTCGAAGTCTTGAAGCGCTGTATCCCCGGCTGCCAGTCGCTTGAGAAAGTCGCCGATGACCAACTCAAGGCCACCGTCGGACTGAAGATTGGACCGATCAATGCCAAGTTCAACGGTGAGGTCACGCTGAGCGATATGAACCCGCCCAACTCTTATCGGATCAGCGGTTCAGGGAAGGGCGGTGCAGCCGGTTCCGCTAGCGGCGGCGCCGATGTCAAACTCGAAGCCAAGGATGGCGGCACGGAACTTAGTTACGATGTCGACGCGAAAGTCGCTGGCAAAATCGCACAGCTCGGCGCGCGCCTCATCGATGCCACCGCCGCGAGCCTCGCCAACAAGTTCTTCGACAACCTGGCCGCCGAATTCGGAGCAACCGAAGCAGCCGCGCCAGCACCTGCGGCTGCCGCCGCCTCACCAGCGGAAGCAAGCACGCCGGCCGCATCTTCCCCCACCGCATCACCTGCGCCAGCACAACAATCGACACCGGCTAGTGCAAATTCCGGCGGTTCGTCCTATATATGGTGGATTATAGGAGGCATCATCGTCATCGGTGCAGTCTGGTATTTCACCAGATAGGGTTCGGCCCGGCACCTATGGCGTTGGCATGGCGAAGGACCAATTGCCTGATGGATGGACAACAACCAATTCTTGGCATGGCCAGCGAGTGGATCAACGGCGGCCGCAAGGTTGCGATCGCAACCGTTATCGAGACCTGGGGCTCGGCACCACAACCGGTGGGAAGCCAGTTGCTGATCGATGCTGACGGCAACTTCGAGGGCTCCGTCTCAGGCGGTTGCGTCGAAGGCGCGGTCATCGTCGAGGCAGCCGACATCATTGAGAGTGGCAAGCCCACAGTCATGGAATTTGGCGTCGAAGATGAGACCGCTTGGCAGGTTGGTTTGGCCTGCGGTGGTCGCATTCGCGTTTACGTCGAACCGATTTCTGCCAACTAGAACATTCCGACTGGCGTTGGGCCCTGGCATCACTATGACTGCCAGCCAAAAACTGCGCGACTTTTGAGAGGTGATCATCTCATGGAACGCTCGCTGCTTGATCAGTTGCTCCAAGCAAAATCAGAACGGACACCGGTTGCCATGGTCACATGGCTGGCAAGCGGCAAGCAGCAGCTCATCGAGCGCGGCCAGTCCGTTGCTGATGAGGAACTCTCCGCTGCTATTGCGGACGGTTTTCGAACCGACCGCAGCCGCACGATGGAAATCAGCTGCGAAGAAGTATTTATCAACATCCATAATCCGCCGCTACGGCTGGTCCTGATTGGGGCCGTCCACATCGCGCAGGCATTGATTCCGCTAGCCGTGCAGGCAGGCTACGATCCGGTCGTGATCGACCCACGCACTGCCTTCGCCAGTGAAGAGCGTTTCGCAGACGTACCGCGCGATGCCCGCTGGCCGGATGAGGCACTTCCCGAGGTCGGTCTGGATACACGGACGGCCTTCGTCGCACTCACGCATGATCCCAAGATCGATGATCCGGCCCTACAAATCGCACTCAACTCCGAAGTCTTTTACATCGGCGCACTTGGCAGCAAGCGGACGCATGTCAAGCGCGTGGACCGCCTCACAGAAGCTGGGCTGAACGACGCGCAACTCAGCCGCATCAATGCCCCCATCGGCCTCGATATTGGTGCCGTTGGGCCGAATGAGATTGCCATCTCGATCATGGCCGAGATAACGGCGGCACTCAGAGGAAAACTTACGGCGGCGACATGAAGTTCGGTCCTCTAGACATCGACCAGGCCGAGGGTGCGATCCTGGCCCATTCGGCCAATACACCCGACGGCAAAATCAAAAAGGGCCGGCAGCTTTCTCGCGAAGATATCGCTAAACTCAAGCGTGCCAACGTCTCAACGGTCATCGCAGCATGCCTGGACAGCGACGATGTCCGTGAAGATGAGGCGGCAGCCGCAATAGCAGAAGCTGTTATCGGCGCAGGTGTCAGAATTGCGGAAGCCTTCACCGGCCGCGCCAACGTGTTCGCGACGGCAGATGGTATTCTTCAGGTCGATCGTGACGCCCTTATCGCGCTCAACAGAATTGACGAAGGTCTCACCGTCGCGACACTGCCACCATTCGAGCGTGTGACAGCCGGGCAGATGGTGGCAACCATCAAGATCATACCATTTGCGATCTCTGAGGCGACGCTCAGCACGGCATTGAAACAGTGCCAGGCCAGCGCACCGCTCGTCTCCATCGCACACTTCACAAGTCACAAGGTTGGCCTGGTGCTGACGGATCTGCCGGGCGCGAAGGCATCTCTGCTCGATAAGCGCATCAAGGCAATTCGTGATCGTATTGAGGCCTGCGGCAGCGCCGTGCTTGATAAGAGAATCATTCCGCATGAGCGGCAGGCTGTGGAAACGGCGGCAAGAGACATGCACGCCCAGGGCGCCGACCCCATTCTCATCTTCGGCGCATCAGCCATCGTCGATCGCGAAGATGTCATTCCCGGCGGCGTCGTCGACGCTGGCGGCCGCGTCGTCCACCTCGGCATGCCGGTTGATCCAGGCAACCTCCTGCTCATCGCCAAGCTTGAAGATCGCAACGTGATCGGTGTGCCGAGTTGTGCGAGCTCCCCGAAAATCAACGGCCTCGACTGGGTGCTTGAGCGGTTGTTAGCAGATATCCCTGTGACGTCGGATGACATCACTGCGATGGCCCCCGGTGGACTTTTGATGGAGATCCCCACACGGCCGCAGCCAAGGGCAAAGGCGACAACGGCAGAACCATCGGACAATGCAGGCCGCTATGCAGCGAACATTTCCGCCATCGTGCTTGCCAGCGGCCGTTCCACCCGCATGGGTGAACGCAACAAACTGCTCGAAGAGTATAAGGGACAGCCTCTCGTTCGCCACGCCGTCCTGGCGGCAAAGCGCAGTCTCGCCGGCAGTGTGACAGTTGTCACCGGTCACGAGGAAGCCAACGTTCGCGAAGCGTTGTCCGACCTCTCAGTCAACTTCACAAGCAATCCGCAATTCGCCGATGGTCTCGCGACATCGCTCGCGGCTGGCATCCGCGCGCTCCCCGCAAATTGCGATGGCGCCATCATACTACTTGGCGACATGCCCCTCGTATCGCCGGAACTGATCAACCAGCTCATCGCCGCTTTCGCACCACATGACGGACGCAGCATTTGCGTACCATTCAACAATGGCCGCCGCGGAAATCCAATTCTTTGGTCATCCGCCTTCTTTGCGGAACTCGGCTCATTGACCGGCGACAAAGGCGCCCGTCATCTCATCGCCAAGTATGCCGAGGATCTTGTCGAGGTCGACGTCGATACGGATGCAATCTTTGCCGATGTTGACACGCCGGAAGCGCTCGCGGCTCTTCGCGGCGAATAGCAAAGCTGACGCCTCGACCCACCTCCCCATCAAATGTCCGCCGCGATGGCCTTGACAAACTCAGCGGTCAGTCCTTGTCGCGGAGCATTGCTCGGCCGCACTGCGTAAGCCGAAACGGAAGGCAGGTTCCACTCTGGCAATAGGATCACCATCCGGCCAGCGCGAACATCAGCATCAACCAGAAGCCGAGGCAGAACGGCCAGACCCGCGCCGCGCTCGGCCATCTCTCGAAGCGCCAGTGCACTGTTGACCGTTACACGAGAAGCTGGCCTGACTGTCACCGACTTCTCCTTTTCCCGGCGAAACACATGCGCGCCATGCACCGGGGCAAGGCTCATCCAATCCCAGCTTTCAATATCGCGGGGAGATTTTGGTAACGTACGGCCACTGAGATACGACCGGGACGCAACGACGACCCGTTCAACCTCGTAAAGCTTCCGCGCCTTGAGGGAACTGTCACGCAGCCAACCCAGACGAATGGCAACATCGATCCCGTCAGCAACGATATCGCGCGGACTGTCAGAATAATCGATATTGATCTTCACATTGGGATGAGCGCGCAGGAACCGCGCAATTTTGTCGGTCAGCTCGGACTGCACAAGAATGGCTGGCGCCGTCACGTGAATCTCACCGCTGAGCCCAGCAGCACTGTCGCGTACAACACCGATCCCACGTTCAGCGGCTGACAGCATGTCCCGGGCCGGACCAATCAACTGCTCGCCATCGCGAGTCAGGGACAGCGACCGCGTCGATCGATAGAGCAACGCGACACCGAGTTGCTCCTCAAGCTGGGAGATGTGATGGCTGACGACAGACGGTGACAACTTGAGATCCCGAGCCGCCAATCGGAAGGAACCGTGCTCCACAGTTTTGGCAAACACGGCCAGGCCGCGAAGATGATTGATCATTGTTCTACTATTTCGAATAAAGAGTGTGAATAGTACAATCTAATAAGTTTGGAGATCTGCGTCTACATTCGCCTGACATGTCGAGCACCGACATACGCTCAGTTCAGCGAAGGAGACCCTTTATGAAGCGAATGACATTGATGCTAGCTGCCGTCCTGATGTCAGTGGCAGCCATGACATCATCCGCCCTGGCCAACGACAAAGCCACAGTCCAGACATTCTACGACTTCCTGAGCAACCCCGGCTCCGCCTCGCACGCTAAAGTGTTCCAGTCGAACGTATCCGCAGACTGGCAGAGCGTAGGCAACTATTCAGGGAAGAACAAAACCGCCGGCAAGTTCATCGGTCAGCTGGGTTTCTTCGCCAAGCTCATCCCGGACTTGAAGTGGAAAGTTGAAGAAATGATCCAGTCCGGTGACCGTGTGATTGTCCGCGGCCGCGCTAGTGGCACGCCCAAGGGCCCGCTGTTCGGCGTTGACGGTAAGGGTAAAAGCTTCACAATCATGTCGATCGACATCCACACCTTGAAAGACGGCAAGATCGTGAAGACGTACCACGTCGAAGATTGGGCTGGCGCGCTGGCTCAACTCAAGGGAAAGAAATAGAAGACACATCATGGGTCTGACCGTGCAACTGAAATTGCATTGGTCAGGCCCAGTTAGGCCCAGTTAGGCCCACCCATGCTGCAAGGAAACCGCGATGTCCAAGAACTTTTCGTTTCTGCCACCCGGCCAGGGACCGAACTACGACTGGGCCAATGACCACACATTCGTCAAGGTGGGCGCGGCAGATACGGGCGGCGCTTACACCTTGATGGAAGACAATCTGAAGCAAAACTTCAGACTTGGCCTGCACATGCACAAGACGCACGCCGAGACGTTTTACATCCTCGATGGCAAAATCGATTTCTATGTCGACGGAGAATGGATGACGGCAGAACCGGGCGCATGTCTGCAGATTCCACCCGGCACGCCCCATGCTTGCACACTCAGCGAAGGGTCAACCGATGCGCGAATGTTGATGATCTTCCAGCCCTCTGGCTTTGACCTCTACCTTGAGGAGCTGGCCAAGCTCACCGATGCAGACTTTGCCGATGAGGCGCAGATGACCGCGCTCAACGAGAAGTACGATATCTTCAACCTTGGTGACCTGCCGTCACGCTGATAAAGTCAATAGGCGAGAGTTGCCAACCCACTCAGCTGCTCTTGCTGAGAGCCTGATGCAGTTTCTCAACTTCTTCTGGTTTCATCTTGTAGGAATGATCATCGTCGGGGAACGAACCTGAGCGCACGTCTTCGGCATAGGCCTTGAACGCATCAACGGCGACCTCGACAACATTCCCATAGCGCTTGGCAAACTTCGGTTTGAAAGTATCGAATGCGCCAATCAAATCATAACCGTTGAGCAACTGGCATGTGCCGGCCGCTCCTGCACCAATCGAGAACGTGAAGATCGAAACCGCGTCTTCGACAGCCTTGCCCACCTCGTAAGGCACGGCCTCGATCTCCAAGCCGATCGCCCCAGCCTCTTCGATGGCCTTGGCGTTATCGATAATCTTGAGCGCGTCTTCTGCTGTGCGACCCTGCATCTTGAAGCCGCCATAGCGATGCACATAGTGCGGCAACAATCCAACATGGCTCATCACCGGCACGCCGGCATCAGCCACAGCCTTAATGATGTCGAACATCTCCCGCCCGCCTTGAAGCTTGACGGCTTCCGCGCCACTCTCCTTCATCATCCGCACGGCATTGCGCACGGCAATGTCCTTCGTGGCATATGAACCATAAGGCATCGAAACGAGTGAAAAGGTATTCGGCGCGCCTCGCCGCACCGCGCGGGTATGCTCGATCATCTGATCGACTGTCATGGCGAGAGTGTTTTCATGGCCGTAGAGCGTCATGCCAAGACTGTCGCCGACACCAACAATATCGACACCCGCGCGCTCGGCCCAAGCCGCACTCAACACTTCACCCACAGCCACCATAACCAGCCGCTCACCTGCCGCCTTCTTTGCCGCCAGGTCAGGAATTGTCAGCTTCTTGCGTGCCTCAGCCATTGAGCCCTCCAAAAATCTCGCAGCCTGTACTGGACTGCAGTCCGACGACAGAAGTCCAAAGTCAGGCACCTACTCTAAAGGCTCGACAACCGACAGTCACTGACCGCTATCTGATTTCGGACCGATACGTAGCGGCTCCGCATCCTTGCTACCGACAGCGTAGCGCGGCAGCTGGTCATGCACTTCAAACCAGGGCAGCTGTTCTTCCGCAAAGACGTGCCGCGATGGCTGAACATCTATCGGCTCATCGAGCGATGCGGCGTAGATGTGAACTTCATCTGGCAAGGCGTCTGGTTCATAGGTGAGTTGGGCACCGCAATTGCCGCAAAATGCGCGCCGCACACCGGGCGAGGAAGCAAAGTATTTTGGTTGGCCCTTCGTATAGCGAAAGGTGTCCTTCGGCACGGAAATCCAGGTTGTCATCGGCGACGACGTTGCTCGACGGCAGCTCTCACAGTGACAATGGGCAATCCAGTTCGCGTCGCCCGCCGCATGAAATGTGATTTCGCCACAAAAGCATCGTCCCGCGTACGCTTGTCTTGTCATCAAACCGCTCCTGAGCACCGGCGCCATTGCTGACAGGTTAGTGCAAACAGCGACCGGTCGCATCTCATTCGGCAATCAAAGCCGCCTCGCAACAAACCTGGTGAGCGCGGCCTTGCCCTGATGGCGAACACCTTCATTGAGCTCTGTTACGACAGTGCCAGCCTCAAGAACATGAAGCCCGGCGCAAGCCGCTTCCAATTGAGCAACATCATACAGCAAGTCAGGATTTCTCGGACCCAGCAATTCAGACTCCTCGCGATCAGCGGAGAAACCCTCTGCAACGAACCAGCCAGCAGGCGAGAGGCAATCACAAGCGGCGGACACAATGCGCTTGCGAACGTCTGACTCACACTGCAGGAAAATCAGGAATACCGCATCCCAACGGGCATCTTCTGGGAATTGCCAGTTCGCAAAGTCACCGACGAACCGGTTGACGTGAACATCTGCCGCCTGGTCCTTCGATAATGCCTGCTCGGTTGCAACGTTGGACAAATCGATCGCCGTCACGTCCATGCCCTGCTGCGCCAGCCAGCGTCCGTTGCGACCATCACCATCAGCGAGGCATAGTGCAGACTTGGCCTGAAACTCAGGCCGCCTCACCACCTCCTGCACAAAGTCCGTCGGCGCATCGCCAAAGAGCGGCTCCGAGGCGTTCTGGTAGGCTGCGTCCCAGTCCGGCAATAGACCACCCCTTAAGCGGCAAGAGTTGCGAAGGGGCGATCATAGCACGCCCGACTACTTTCCATTCTGCCGCTTGCAGTCCCACCATTGCTGGCTGCCGTGGGGAAGATGATCACAAGCCGCAGCCGGGCCTGCCATTTGAAATGCCAGTACGACCAAGATCGCCAATCGCAGCATCGCCGCCTCCGTCCAATCATTATCTTCAACTGGAACCGGAGGTGGCGAGGGTGCTAATCACGAACAACCAGTGCTCGGGGCACAGATATTGAACTGAGTGTGATGACTGCGGATCAAGCACCAGCGTGCTAGTTGCCGACCGCATATTCGGCAGCTGAAGCGCCGGCAATCTTACCGAACACAGCGCCGTTGATCAGCCCGCTACCACCTGGATAGTTGTGGTAGAAAACTCCACCGACCATTTCACCGGCAGCGGTCAGGCCCGGTATCGGCTGGTAATCCGTACTCAGCACCCGGCCATCCGTGTCGATGCGCACGCCACCAAACGTGAACGTGACACCGCAGGTCACGGCATAAGCCTCAAACGGCCCTTCATCGATCGTGTTGGCCCAATTGCTCTTCGGCACGGCTAGACCTTCGGTGGAGCGGCCATCCTTGACGTTCGGATTAAAGGCCACGTCCTGACGAACGGCCTTGTTGTAAGCCTCAATCTCCTGCTTGACCTTGGCGGCATTGACGCCTTCGAGCTGCTCGGCCAGCCCTTCAATCGTATCTGACGTCACCTTGGTCACCTGTCGGATGCGATACTCATCGCGCAGCAAGTGGACGACTTTCTGGTCGAAGATTTGCCATGCAAAGCTGCCGGGCTGCTCCAGGATCACGCGGCCATATTTGGCATAGGTGTAGTTGCGGAAATCGGCACCTTCATCAAGGAAGCGTTCGCCGTTCGCATTGACCATGATACCAAACGGGTAGGAGTGCTTTTGGAAGTTGTCGCCAACCGCCAGATCACCAAACTCCGGCGCATTCATTTCCCAGCCGACGGCATGACAGCCTGACCAGTTACCCGCCGTCGCTGCACCGACATCAAGCGCCATTTGGATGCCGTCGCCCGTGTTGAAGCGTGTGCCGCGAACTTTGGCGATATCCCAGCCCGGACCAAGATAGCGTGTCCGCCACTCCGGGTTGGCCTGGAATCCACCGGCAGCCAACACGACGGCTCGGGCCTTGAGGTCGACGATCTCTTCCGGGCGCTTGACGCGAACACCTTCGATCTTGAATCCATCGGTCAGCAGCTCCTTAGCGCGTGCCTGATACCAGACATCGATACCAAGCCCCTTCGCAATCGTCGTCCACGCCTCAACCAGGCCGGGACCTCCGCCCCATGCCTCCAGGGTCAACCCGCCCCAGAACTTGAACTTGCCATCGATCTTGAATGCCTGACGTCCATAAATCGGCACGAAGCGTACACCGGCATCCTTCATCCAATGCATCGTATTGTTGGAGTTCTTCACGAGAACTTCCACCAGATCCGGATCAGCCCGATACTGTGTCACGCGAAAGATATCGTCGAAGAACTGATCCTCGGTGTAGGTCCCGAAGTCCGTGTTATCGAGATCATCTTGTGTGAGGTCCGGCACCAGCGCGGATATATCGTCGGCGCCGTTGTAAACAAAGCGGATCGCACCGGCCGTAAACCGAGAGTTGCCGCCGGCTTCATCTTCCGGTGCACACTCCAAGACCAGGACGCGAGCCCCCTTCTGTCGCGCTGAGACGGCAGCTGAGAACGCGGCGTTACCGCCACCGACAACAACTACGTCATACGATTCATTGGTCTTGATCTCAGCCATCTGGTCCTCACTTCAGTCAGGGTGTGGAAATCCACACTTGGAAAATTGTATGCGATTGGATACAATTTGTGCCAGCGACGGCGATTTGTCAAATTTGATAACGTCGCAGCTGCGCACCAATGGGAACTTCCCAGATATCGAGAGGGCTTTCGACGATGTCGCGAGTACCAGCATGAAGAAAGACATTTTCGAAACGCTGCAAAGCGAAATTCTGGAAGGCCAGCTGCAGCCCGGCGACCGTGTCAAGGAAGCTGAGCTTGCCGATCGTTTCGGACTCAGTCGCACGCCAATCCGGGAGGCCTTGCGCCGGCTCGAGACCCGGGGACTACTCGTGCACGAGCCCTACCGTGGAATGGTCGTCGCACGCCTTGAGGCAAGCGCCATCGGCGAACTCTACGTGATGCGCGAAATTCTAGATAGTTCAGCGGCTCGGCTTGCAGCGCAGCATGCAACCGAAACCGAGATCGCGACGATGGAAGCCCAGATCGCGCGCGATAAGAAAATGCTGGATGATCCGCTTAAGCTTGCAGCATCCAATCGGGCGTTCCACATCGCGATCTATCGTGCCGCCCATAACCGCTTCCTGGTCAAGGCGTCCGATACCCTAACGGAAGCTCTGGCTTTGCTCGGGCCGACGACCTTGGCAGCCGAAGGTCGCGGCCGACAGTCTATCGAGGAGCATGAAGCGATCGTGGCGGCGATCAAGCAGCGCGATGGCGAAGCGGCGAGCATGGCGGCCCGCGACCATATCCGCGCAGCCTTCCAGGTCCGCTTGCTGCAGCTGGACCAGACGATCATCGACAACGATCCTGTCGGAAATGCCCTCGACAACACGGACTAAGCCCTTAACCAACTCAAGCAGTACTCACGATTTCTCTATCAGCGCGCGACCGGAAGTTCGCCTAGAATGAGCGGGTGAGGCAGCGCGCACTTGATAGCTCTGCGCTCCATCGGCGCGAGCCGCTAAGGAAACGACACGTGGAGAAGAACTCAATGTCGATGGCGAACACGGATCTGCGGTGCGGTCTACGAGCGTTTCCGCTTGCATTGCTTCTTGTGTTGCTGGCCTTACTGCCGCCAACGCCATCGGCGGCGACCGATCCACGGACAATTTGTTTTGCCGGTTCCGGCAAGCCCAAGATCGATATTGTCATGTGCACGCGGGCCTTGATGCCAGCCAAGGCGCTCACGCGAGCCACCCTCTTGATGCGCCGAGCCCGGGCCCGCATCCAGCTCAAAGATGATGCGCGCGCGCTGAAGGATCTCACCGAAGCTCTCGCCATCAACCCGCTATCTTCAGAAGCATTGACCGAGAAAGCGCGAGCCCTCCAGTATCTAGGCCGCCCAGAGGAAGCGTTCACAGCTCTCAATGAAGCACTCAGAATTTCACCCAACAACACGACAGCACGCACCACACGCGGCGTCCTTGCATTGACGCTCGGGGATCATGCCGAGGCGATCAAAGACCTTTCCATGGTCATTGCCAGCAAGCCCGGATCCGGTGAAAGCCATGCCCTCCGCGGTATTGCGCATTATTTCTTGGACAACCCGGCTCAGTCACTCAAGGATTTCAACGAAGCCGCAGCGCGCGATTTCGGCTACGCTTATCTGCCGCTATGGATTGCCCTGACGCGCGAACGGATTGGCAAGAGCGGCAAGGAAATTCTACAGCGCGCACGCGCATCCTTGCTTGATAATCAAGACTGGCCCGCACCAGTCATCGCGATGTATCAGGCACCTGGCCCATCGACTCTGGCCATCGCACTGGATGCGGCAAGCCGCGGGTCACTGCAATTGCGCAAGGCACGCGCCGGCCAGATCCACTTCCTTCAGGCTGAACTCCTGCGACTGGCCGATGCTGCAAAAGCCACACAAGCTTACGAAGCCGCGATTCGTGACGGTGACCCGAGGACGGTCGAGTATGCCTTAGCTCAGCAGCGTCTCCGGTCTGGTAAAAAGAGCCAAAGCAACTGATCCACTTACATCGGCCATAACGCGGTTTTGGGATGGAACTGCGACCAGGCAAACCAGAACGCCTGATGGCTGCCCAGGTCAGCGCCCTGTGCATCAACAGCTTTGATGCCACCTGCATCAAGCACCAATCGGACGTTCTCAAAGGTGATTGCATCGCCCCTCTTCAGGGCGACAAATGCTTTGCTTCGCTGGAATGCCACTGGCTTTCCCGAAGCCGTCACAATACCAATGACGTCTTCATGCACCGGCAGGCGCGGGTCAACATCACCAACCGGAAAGATCGGGCCTTTGGCGTCGCGTCCGTTACGGAAATCAAAGTCGCGCCCAAGTGACAGCTCTTCCACCAGTACCGTGGTCTTGGGATGCACCTTCTTCCATGTTCCCCAATCCGTGGTCACAACACTCGCCTGCTTGAGTTGCACATTCTTCTTGGCAAGAGGCCCCGTGACCGCCTTGCCGAGAAACGTATCGAAAACCGAGTGAGAATTGACGTCATACATCACTTTGTTGGAACGGATGAGCAGACCGGATGTCCGCAAAACCGGTCGTTCAATGCCATCCGGCAAGCGGTCCGTGAAGTAAGCCTGGGCGGCAGCACACAATGTGCAATAGGGAATGCCGAGGTGTCGCCCGCCCAGGGTGTCGTTGACCATCTCACGCACTTCCATGATGCGCCGCGGGTAAGCTCTGGACTCACCGTTGACGGTGATGCCGAAGACAATGTCGTCGTCTTTCAACCAGGTCGCGTCCTTCGCACTGCTGACCTTGGGATTGTCGGCAGCAGGAATGCAGTTGCATGATGTATCCGTCTTGTCATAGGCGCGATCATCAATAAGGACTCCGCCCCACGACACGTGACGCCAATCGACGTCACCCTCGACGAAAATCTTTTCCCACCCCGGCACAAAGCCCGTAAAGATTGCGCGCTTTGCCTCGAGATAACCGGGCGGCGCCGGAATATCCCAGGCAATGAGGTGATTGGTGATAATCCCCCAATGGTTGTTTGTTGGCGCCACAATTCCGAGGAGTTGGGCACCGTAATAGGCCAGAGTCGAGTTCAGTTCGCCGTCTGGAACAAACCGCAGCATGTCAGCGATCAGCCAGACGAGCCGCGGGTCCTTGGACTTGGCGATTCTTCCGATCGCCGCTTCTTGCGCTTTGCCCCAAGCCGACTGAGACGAACTATCGATAAAGGCAACCTTCACGGCAGCCTTGAGCTCCTGACTAAGCGGACCCGTCGGCACACCAGGCGGGGAACCATATTTCTTAATGACGTAGTCTGGTAAGTCAGCCCCGCTCTGCGCCCTTAGAACATGCGACCCCAACATAAGGAGCAATGCAAAGGTTGCGAGCATCACGAAACGAACGTAGGGGAAATTTGCTGAACCCATAGAAAGGCCTTCCGCGTACATTAAAGAGCATGCCACCTGCGCACACCAAACAACCCGACAGCCCCGGGCCATGTAAGGCGCACTGATCTAGTGGACATCTTGAACGCAAGCTCCTGCAAGGCCAGTCACGTTCGATCAGCAATCGGTGAACATGGGCCGTACGATCATCGACAGCCTTTGGAGCGCCCAAGGCGCATGGCCGCGCATCTCCCAGTGACAATGCATCAGAACGACAATACTACGATGTTGGTGAAGCTACGCGCCGACCTCAAAAGCAATACCCCGGCCAGCAGTCCATTTGGCTTTTCCAACTGTCAGAAACCCAAACAGACATATTAATTGGAATTAATATTCATTTGTAACGGTCAACGTAAAACTAACACAAACATTTGGCTGTACGCTGCATAATAGATTTCGGGGAAAATAGCGGTCAAAGACCAATCAAAGAGTGCTCGGGGGAATTCGAGATGAAATTGCGGATCATTGCCGGCGCGCTTGCGCTCACGTCAACTGGTGTACTTGCCCTATCGTCGTCTCTGCTGGCGTCGCCCAACTACAGCGGTTGCAAGAGCAGCGCCAGCGCTGGCGTTAACTGGTCCGGCTGCCAAAAGACGGCCAAGTATCTTCAGGAAAAGGACCTCCGCGGCGCGAACTTCGAGCGTACCAATTTCAGCCGTACCAACCTGATGAAAGCCAAGTTGAACAAGGCGCGTCTGCGACGGGCCGACATTTCAAAAGCCATTCTCCGGCAGGCGGATCTCAGTGGCGCAAATCTGGAGAAAGCCGTAGGCATGCGCGCCTATCTGGACGGCGCCAAGCTTCAGTCTGCGAACTTGGAGAAAATCGAACTCTACCGTGCTCAGTTGCAATCGGCTGATCTCAGCAACGCGAACCTTGTCGGAGCCCAACTCGGACGCTCTAACCTGAGCGGCGCAAAGCTCGTTGGCGCGAGCATCAAGTACGCCAACCTGGCCCGCACCGACCTGCGATCTGCCTCTGTCAAAGGTGCCGATTTCACATCAGCATACTTCTTCCGCACCCGTCTTGAAGGCCTGGATCTCTCGGCCACCAAAGGCCTGAGCCAGGTTCAGCTCGATCTCGCCTGCGGCGACAGCAAGACAATTCTGCCAGCCGGCTTGAAGCCGGGCAGCCAGTGGCCTTGCCACTAGTGCTCATAGTTCTAGACGAAGCGAACACGACCGAGCACTCATTCTGAGCTCGGGCAGCAGCTGCCCAAATGCTCCCCATCCCAAACAAACTGTAAGGCCAGGCATCGCGCCTGGCCTAAGCCATGTCAGGACGGCTGCAAGTTAAGTCGCTTG
This sequence comes from Hyphomicrobiaceae bacterium, assembly GCA_965247245.1. Taxonomy (GTDB): domain Bacteria; phylum Pseudomonadota; class Alphaproteobacteria; order Rhizobiales; family Hyphomicrobiaceae; genus Tectiglobus. Next base: position 3,600,234 of record CBDFGV010000003.1, read on the forward strand.
ATGCAGGCGTTCGCCCTGGCATTCACCAAGCGCAGCCTCCTGGTGGCCCTCCTGGTGGCACGCCGCCCCATGGTCATTCAGCCATCAAGACTTTGGTAACGATAAAGCAACCAATTTCTACTTCTGGTTGTGTTAAAACTCATCTAGCGATGGAGTTCTAGCATGATAAGGCGTCGTTCATTTATTCTCGCTCTGACAATTGCCATTACTGTTGTTTTTGTTTTTGCGTCGTATTTCGGTTATCGCGAAATTATTCACGCGCAAAACTCACGACAGTTACAAGGTATTGCGACCCAAACACTGACTCGTACAGAAGTCGCCATTGATTTGGTTGTTATGAAGGTCGCCGAATTGATTGCTGGTGATGCCAATGCCTGCAATTCATCATCGATCGCCAAGATGCGCGAAGCCGCCTTCGAGATTGGCAGCATCAAGGACATCCATTTCTCTTCGCCGGATGGCAGCTGCAGTGGGTTCAGTGACATTCATGCGATGAAACTGGATACCAAGCAGAAGCTGGAGTACCGCATGGCTCTTAATCCGGGCCTCGGCTTCTCAAAGATCGACGATCCGCAGTTATCCGGATTGGGCGTCGCCTGGACCTCACCGGCCATGCAGTCTTTTTTGGCCGTCATGAGCACCGAGTCCATGCTGTTTGATATGCTGCCGGCAACGCTACGCGAAAGTGCTTCAATATCACTGCTCCTGGATGATCACACTGTCGTCTCGCGGTACGGAAAGCCGACGAGTGCAGTCGAGGTGGCCGTGGCGGAATCCGATTTTATCGCCAGTTCCGCACGCTATCCTGTCGTGGTAAAAATCGTCGTATCCCAAGAGGCGCTCGCGAATTGGAACCAAGACGTCAGCTGGCCCCTCAAGCTCGCCGTGTTGATCGTTGCGGCCGTCATTGCTTTCCTGATCTCGTGCGCCGTCATTCGCGAGCCCGGACCCATCGAAGAACTCGACCGTGCAATAAAGTCCGGAGAGCTCGTCCCTCATTTTCAACCAATCGTCTCGCTTAAGGACGGTGAGGTTGTCGGTTGCGAAATGCTGGCCCGTTGGATCAAGCCTGATGGTTCCATGGTGTCTCCAGGGCGGTTTATCCCAATTGCCGAAATGAGCGGCAGATCCGAAGCCTTGTCAGAGACGCTGCTGCTCGCAGCAGGACAGTCACTCGGATCGTATCTGCGCGAAAACCCAAAGTTCAAACTCACGTTCAACGTCACGCCCGAGCAGTTCCTGAAAGAAGGTTTCGTCTCCTGGATTGAGAAAATATCCAAAAAAGCAGGCATGCATCCGGGGCAGCTGGTTGTAGAACTGACCGAGCGCCAGGAAATGTCCAGTCTGGAGCAAGCGCAGGCCGTGTGTGAGCAACTGAGTAAGCTGGGTGTTAAACTCGCATTGGACGATACTGGCACCGGACACAATGGCCTGTCCTGCATCACCAGCCTCGGCGCCTCCTGCATCAAGATCGACAAGCTGTTCATTGATGGGATCACGGGTGAGACGCGCTCGCGCACACTTGTTGAGCTACTCGTCAACGCTGCACGGGAATTCGAAATGACAACCGTCGCCGAGGGCATCGAGTCCGAGGAACAGGTCCACACGCTGCGCGAACTCGGTGCAACTGAAGGCCAGGGTTACTACTTTTCCAAGGCCCTCGACGCAGGCTCGTTCATCACTTACTGCGAAGCCAATTCAGCGAGCAAAGTCTTTCGCCGCTTGTTTGAGAAGACCGGCCAGGACAAGCCAGCTCCGATGGCCGCCTAAAGATCCGTGCAGGATTGATCTCAACGACTTGAGACTAAGCAATGAGAGACACGCGTTCCGCGTTGTCGGTGCGGGCCCATGCCGTCAATCCTCCTCAAGCATCTCCTCGCTCAAACCACGCAAGAGACTCAAAGTAAAATCCGTAGAACATTGAATCTAATAGACAAAAAGAAACCACGGGCAATCAGTTCCTTCAGATGGCTGGTTGAAAAAGCATCACATGCTTTCGCCAATACGTTGTCTTGATGATCGTTGCAATCTGGACGTGCAGCATCCGCCTTGGATACACTGTGGATAACTTGTTGATAGATTTGTGAAGTAGACCCCGCTCACATTTTTTGCCTCGGGGCGACGAGTATCGGTAATGCTAGTTTGCGTTAGATTTTTGTATGCCGGGATGATTGCCGGCTGCCTTGCCATGTTTGGCCCGGCCTTCGCTCAGGAGATGCGCGAAAGCGAAGCGCCCGTTGCCACGACCCCACCACCAGCCTGGCATCAGCGCAACATTGAGCGGGCGATGAGCCGCTTCCTCAACCGCAGTGCACTCATCGACACATCATTGGCAAACGGTGAGAACGCTGCAGGCAACAAGAAGTCGTCGTCCCAAGAGAGCGAGAACTTCACCGCTCCAATGCAGCTCGGCTTTGCGTCCTCCGACAGCCCAACCAATATATACTTCAATGCATGGGGCAGAGTTGCAGGCCTACGTTACGAAGACCGCCGCGACGGCCAGAGCGACGGCAATGCGCAAGCGGCTGCTATCGGGATTGATCTCCTACCCAACGAGATCTTCCTAGTCGGCGTAACGGCGCGTTTCGACAAGATGTCAACCGACTCGCGCGTGAGCGGCTTGGCTGCCGACAGTAACGGTTGGATGGTTGGCCCCTATGCAAGTTTGCGTCTGCCATCCAATGTCTTCCTGGACGGCCGGGTAACCTGGGGCCAGGCCAACCATGATGCTGATCTGCCCGGCAACAGCACGGCAGACTTCGTAACCGATCGCACACATGCAACGTTGCGCGCCTCGACCGAGTTCAAGTCAGGCCAGTTTTCGCTGCGCCCCAGTGCTCAACTCAATCATGTCTGGCAGCGCCAAAAGAGTTATTCGGATAGCAACGGCATCTTCGTCGCCGAACAGTCCATGACGTTCGGCAGAGTAACCGTCGGCTCGAACGTTGTTTATGAACTCCAAATGGGCGCGGGCAGCAGCTTGGAAACGTATGTCGGATTACACGGCATTTGGATCTATGAATCTGCCGGGGAACAGATCGCAGTCGCCAACGTATTCAGCGAGGACCCTTGGCAGGGTCGGGTCGAAGTTGGGACGACTTACAATGCAGCCAGTGGACTGGCCCTCCGTGGCGTAGCCGCCTACGAGGGCTTGGGAGTTTCTGATTTTGACGTACTGCAGGGGTCATTATCTCTGATTGTTCCCCTGAACTAACGGCATTCGCAAACGCCGCAGATGGCGGCGGACAGATCAGTTAAGTATTACCCATGCGCGAGGCGGGATAGGCCGTCATGAAAACCTCACACGCCGAACAGCACGCGGACCGTCAGACGGTCTACTATCACAATCTCCAGGACGCCATTGACTGGCTAGGTGAAAACTTTGGGCTGGACGACGTGCCATCCGGGCACAGCATTGCAGATGGCGACGTCATCACGTTGCAGTTGGGTGCAACTGCGGTGGACGTCCGCCGGATGCCATCCAAAGAGAACGATCGATCACCATCATCAAGCGATAGCAAGTTTGACAACCAATCCTGTTACGTGCTGGTCGCAGACATCGAAAAGGCGTGGGCCTTCCTCTCAAGCACAGATGCCCCTCTCGTCTTCGACAATCCTCCGGATGACAAACACGAGAGATCTTTCGGCGTGCGTGACCCTGAAGGTGTCATCTGGTTCTTTGGCAGCAGCGCAAATCTGCCACCTCAGTCGCTACCCAGCAAACCATCGCAACCGAAGCGATCCGGTGCTTTTCTGGCGACATTGGTACTCCTCGCAGTCGGGTTGGGCGCAACCGGCCTATACGTCGGCTACACCCGCATATCGGAGCAGCGACAGGAAGCGGCTCGACAAGCCAAGCTTGATCAGGAGCGGCTCCAGCGCGTTGAGCGACAACTCCGCGCCGCTCAAGCCATGGTCGCGGAATCAAAGGCGGCTGCAGATCGTGCGCGCCAAGAACTCGTGCGACAACGAGAAATCCAGCAAAGTTCCCAGAAGGCGATCACTGCAGCTCGTCGCCAAATCGATCGCGAAAAAGTCGAACGCCAGCGGGCAGAACGCCGGATCAAAGCCATGGTGAAGGAACTGCAACAGCGTCAAACGACCGAAAGTGTGACCTCCCTGGCGAACCAAGAGACGGAAATCCAACTGGGCCGCAACAAAACTTTGAGAATGGCTGCCGAGCACAAGGCGGCTCGCGCAAAGTCACGTGCCATCCAGGCACGTGCCCAGCGCGAAGCGTCCGAAGCAAAGGTCCAATCACTGCGTGAAGATCTCTTGCGGCATCAGAAGTTACAGAGTTTAGCGGCCGCAAAGATCTCCGTGTTGGTTCGAGACCTGGCCCGCGAAAAAGAAAACAGATGGAAGGCCGAGCGCGCATTAGACGAGGTACGGATCAGCTTGGCGCGTGAGAGAGACCTGCAATCTGAGCCTATCGAGGATAAGCATGAACGAGCTCCAACGACCAAAATGACGTCGACATCAGCAGGGGATGAAGCAACGGAAACTTGGCCGATCTCGAGGCCAATCATTGCACCAAAAAAGCGCCTGCCAATACCGCCCGCTCCTGTGAGATCCCCAGCTGTGAAAACGAATCTCAATACAGGTTCCCGTAACCAGAGCCGGCCAAGAAGCAGCAGCGTACGGCGGACAACCCGCCCAAACCGCAATCGCACCAATTCAACGACCGCGCGCTTTCGTACCCGTCCGCGCTTGTAGAGGACCGGTGATAAAGCTATCCGCTGGTTGGAGAAACAGACCTGCTCGGTGTGATCGTCGCGATCACCGTATCCTCATCGAGCCAATCATCTTCGAAGGTTGCACCGACCGCACGCAGGACACCAATCGAAGCCAGATTGTCTCGCGCGGGACAGATTTTCAAACACGGCAAACGCACTTCCGTGAATGCGAACTCGACCCAGAAGCGCGCAATCTCGGTTGCATAGCCTTGCCGCCAGAAAGCGCGCGCCACCGTGTACATCACTTCAAATTCTACTGTCCGCGTACCGTCACGCTGATCGAAGATATAAGGGTTCAGGCCACCCTGCCCAACAAAGGTACCATCCTTGAGCCAGGCACCGCACGGACCAAAGCCGAATTGACGATGCAGCATCCGATAACGCTCGAATACGTCCTGTCGTTGTGCGAGCGAACGCTCAAAACCAGGATCGAACCTCCAGATCTCAGGATCCAGGTCCAATGCGCGATGGACAGCGTCCGCATCCTCAATCGTGTAAGGCCGCAGCACGAGACGCTCGGTTTGAAATGGCGCTGCAGGCAACTGCGACGGGGAGTAAGGTTGGTTCATAACTCAAGGTCTTGTTGAAGGATATGAATAGCTGACCCTGTACATCACACGGAGGGCCTTATTGCGATGCTACAGATTGCAAAAACCCGTTACGAACTCATGCACGGCTCCTGCCAAGTCAAGCATGCGAAGCCTGCACGGTGGAGTACAAAGCGAGTTCAACCCTGATTGTCTATCACTCGCGTCTTCAAGGAACGTCCTCGATGCCGAAAGCTCAAGCTCTAGCCAAAATGGGGGATCCAAAAATCCGCGGATACTTCGCCAGGCGCGCCAACACGGCTGTATTTCTCTATCGACGACGGCGCAATGAGACCTGGCTGATCAGCTGCGACTATGGCGATGGCAAAGGGAAAACCAAACGACCAACTTTCGAAGTTGGGTCGCGTTTTACCGGACGGTTCTATCCTGGCCGTTGCAGCCTGTCTCCCAATGGCGAGCGCTTCGTCTACTTTGTCATGGGTGGCCATCAATCCACGTTTGCCAGGCAGTTTTACTGTTGGACGGCGATGTGCAAACCGCCACAAATTGCAGCCGAGTTTTTACTTCCCCACGATGATACCTGGGGTGGCGGCGGCGTCTTTCTCGACGACAAAAATCTCGTCATCTTCAGCGGCATGTACCACGGCAGCAAAGAACTGAAGCCAATCAATAATCAAATCATCTCAGGTACCAAGGTCCATGTCTCAGATACGTTCGGTGAAATCCCTGATGCTGCGCGAAACATCAAGATCGTCGACGACGGATGGCAGGGAACCGCGGGATGGGAAATGCTAGCCGGCCGATGGTGGAAAACATGCGGCAAGGCAAGACTCCTGGCCCGATATCGTGACGACTGGCAAAAACGTGGCAGCTTCGATAGCTATCACTACTTTCTGGTTGATCAAAAGAACAAGCCGCTCCACCAGCATGGAACACTCGACGACGTCCAGTGGGCGGATTTTGATCGCCTGAACCGTCTCTGGGTGACGCGCGGGCAGCACATTGAAATTCTGAACCCAACCAAGTCAGACACGGCACCGAAGCCGATCGTCACGATTGATCTGGAACGCGTTCTCGAAAGGTCTCGGGCCTAGCCGCGAACTCATCTCGTTCGAGCAACGAAGACTGAGCCATGCCGCATTAACTTCGTCCATCTTCCGCCAGGATGCCGGCCACGACGTCGCCCATTGTTGTCGCGAAAACAGCTGGACGTCGATAGAGTGGATGGTACGGCGCGCCTGTCCGATCAATGTAGGCAGCTGTCATACCCGCTGTCATGGCGCCGTGCGTATCCCAGTCATGGGTTGCAACCAACCTGAGATCGCCGAGTTGCCGCCCCACTTTGTCAGCGACAAATTGATAGACTTTGGGATCCGGCTTGAAACTACCCGTCTCCTCGACCGATATGATTTCATCGTAGTGCTCTGCGAGGCCCGCGTTCGTAATCTGACTGGTTACGAGCTTCAACGAGGAGTTGGAGAACGCGACAGTGCGATACCCAGCGCCTTTCAGCATCTGCAGTGCCGGTACGACATCGTCATGCGGCTTCAGGCTGGCGAAACCGCTTAGAATATCGGTCCTCTGCGTTTCCGAAATGGCAACTGACCGACGGGCTGCGACTGTGTCCAGCATTGTGCCCGCAAGCTCGGCGAATCCAGTCTTGACGCCTGTCAGCGCACACACGGTTGATGAATGAAGCAGCATCGCGAACCAGGTCGCTGTAACGCCAGTGTCACCAAACACCGCTTCAAACCTCGGCCGCAGGGTCTCCAGGTTGAGCACAGTTTCGTTGATATCAAAAAGGATGGTGTCGCGTGCCATGACCATGTTCCTCGGGCGAAGTGGATGCGATGTAAAGAATTGACCAAAGTGTAATTCAAATCAGCTAAGCTTGCGACATGATCCAGATCACTCAGGACATATCGATCGACGAGGCCGAACTCGTCGAAGCCTTCGTGCGTGCATCAGGCCCCGGCGGGCAAAACGTCAACAAGGTTTCGACGGCGGTCGAGTTGCGTTTCAACGTCGATGCTTCACCCGGCCTGCCCGACCCGGTGCGCGCCCGGCTGAAACGCCTCGGCGGTCAACGCATGACCAACGACGGCATCCTCGTCTTGAAGGCGGATCGGTTTCGCAGCCAGGAGCGTAATCGCGAAGACGCCCGCCTGCGCCTCATCCGCCTGATCGAACGCGCGGCAGTCGCCCCAAAGCCGCGCATCAAAACGCGCCCGACCAAAGCCTCCAAGGAGCGCCGCCTCAAGCAGAAAGAACGGCGCGGCGAAATCAAAAAAATGCGCTCCAGTCGTCCGACCGTCGACTAAAGCAGCCCCAAACGCGGCCTATCTCTTCTGACATCAACGCGCGCACTGCTCCGCTTCCAACCATGTTGGCTCCAGTCGCCCACTTGACAGGGGCTATTATTTCAATATTTATTGAAATATAGAATTAAGAAGGAAACTGGACTATGCAAACTGAACTGGTTGATACGAAATCCTGCGCCCCCGCTGCCTGCGGAACGGCCGAGATCAAAACGATGACCCTCGCTGGATTGATCCAACAGCTGGAACCTTTCACCAATCACGCTCTCTCATTCCGCTTGGGCGACGATGACATTGGCAGCGGCTATCACGTTACCGAGCTGAAACAGGCAAGCATCAAAAGCATTGACTGCGGCGGACGCACTGACGCGTGGGACGAGACCGTGCTGCAACTTCTCGACGGGTCAGGTGGAACGCATATGCCGGTCGCAAAATTCGTCGCCATAGCCCGTAAGAGCGATGAAACCCTGCCAGGACTGGCAACGGCTCCGATGTTCGTCGAGTACGCGCCAGACAATCAAGGACTGCGCCGCTTGAAGATCACCGGGCTCGCACAACACGATGACCGTGCGGTGATTGTACTGGAAGAGGATCGCGCAGCCTGCAAACCCTTCGTCGACTGGCAGAATGCAATGGCCGCCAGCGACTGCTGTGCAAACCCGGCGCAACAGAGCAAGTGCTGCTGAGCAAACGAAAACGCGCAGCCAACTCAGGGCTGCGCGCTGACTTCCAATGTCGTGAGTGCGGAAAGCTTCTCGCTTACTGCTGCGCCGGAGCTTTCGTCAGGCGGATCAGCATCGCGATCGGGTCCTGCTTTTCTTTCGCAGGTTGAACCCGGGACGACTGCTGCTTTGATGGCACTTTGGTCAAGCCAAACATCGTTGATCGATCCAATGGCCGCTGATGCGCGAACACGCGCTTCTTCGGGCCTTCAACAACCACCCGCTGGTTAGCGATTTCTTCTTCGCCAGGCGTTGGCCAGAATGGCACGACAGCCGGTCTCTCAAACCGCGGACAAGCACCTGTTGGGCTCGGGCGTCCACCGCGCCAATCCACATTCACGTGATAGCGGCTGTTGCAGATGGCAACCTTCGGCGGCGTGCGCGTGAACTCGAAGTAATCGTAGCCCTGCTTCAGCGTCGTCCAGAACCGATAGTTCTTGTTCTTGCGATGCCGCGCCATGTTGGCTTCCGTCATCCGGAACGGAAAGGCATGCACGTGGAACTTCTGCTGGCCACCGATGAAAGCCTCGCGCGCGATCGCGTAGATTTCTTCCATCAGGCCGTCGGTCATCGCATAGCAGCCAGCTGAGCTGCACTTGCCATGGACCATCAGGAAGTTGCCCGTCCTGCCGTGCGCACGGTCGTAAGCGTTCGGATAGCCAAGATTGAACGCCAGATGGAACTTGGAATTCGGGTTCATCTGGTGACGGTTGACCGTATAGAACCCTTCCGGCGCCTGTTTGTCGCCCTGTTTGATCTTAGGTCCCAATCCACCCGACCAGGTGCAGATGGGATAGGTCTTGAAGTGATAGAAGCGGCCATCGGCCCGCTGCTTCCAGACTTCAAGTTCCGATTCTTCCTTGAACACCCGCACAAAGATCGGCGCATGCTGGTTCATCCGCTTTTTGCCCAGCAGCATCATCGAGTCTTTGGAAATCGGCTTAAGGTGTTTCGGTAATTCGATTTTCGCGCAAGCCGACACCAGGCAAGCGGCCGCAATAACCATTGCTGGCCCCCTGGCAAACTTCGCTAAACGCTCTGGGCGAGCTAGGCTCATTCCCTGGCCCCCATATCCACCCGTAGCACCCCTAACGGTGGAATCTTAACGATCCGTTAAGGATCTGATTCGGACTTCAGTTTAGGCTATGACACCCGTCTGTTGTCAAGCTTGTCTAGCCACCAAATCGGGCCCAACAAGGGCATATAAATCAATTCGTTGCGAGCAAATCGAGGAAGTGCAGAATGGACAGAATTATACTCATTCTGATCCATTAACCATGAAATCAGGGGCAGTTTCGTGTGGTCAGTCGAAATTCTCACGTTAGCGGCGGTGACCTTTTTCCTGGCGGGGGTCGTCAAGGGGGTCGTCGGATTGGGCCTGCCCACCGTAACCCTGGCTGTATTCACCGCAACAATCGGCCTCAAACCGGCGATGGCGCTGCTCCTGGTGCCGTCTTTTGTCACGAATTGCTGGCAGGCCGTCGTCGGAGGGTCGTTCTGGGCCCTTTTGCGCCGTATGGCCGTCCTGTTGATCCTAGTCTGCATCGGGACCTGGTTCGGCGTCCGTGTCCTGGCCACGGCCGACACCTCATGGTTGTCGGCACTCTTCGGGGCGCTTCTGATTGCCTACGCCGGCAGCGGTCTCATCCGGCCGGTTGTTCCAGATCTCACCGCCCATGAAACCTGGCTGTCGCCAGTAATCGGCGCGATTAACGGCGTACTGACCGGCATGACAGGCTCATTCGTCGTCCCCGGCGTTCTTTACCTGCAATCGCTGAAACTCAACAAGGACCAGCTGGTTCAGGCGATGGGGATCCTGTTTACGGTCTCTACCGCCATCCTCGCGGTTGCGCTCGGCCAGAAGAAACTCGTCTCCCAGGACCTGCTCATCCTGTCTTGTCTGGGTGTGATCCCGGCACTGATCGGCATGGTCGCCGGCCAGGAACTGCGTAAGCGCATGTCGGAAGAGACGTTCCGCAAAGCCCTGTTCTGGGCGTTGCTGCTGATGGGCATTTACATCATCTACAGGGCACTGGGCTAGGGCCAGACGCGCCCTACAGACTGCGGCCGATATCCAGGAAACGATCGTGACGCTGCTTGCGGATCTGATCAGGCGTCAGTCCGTCAAACTCGGCCAGCGCCGTCTCGATCGCATCACCTGCCGCTTGGATTGTCGTCGACATATCCCGATGCGCACCACCAACCGGCTCTTCAATGATCCCATCAATGACGTTCATCGCCAGGAGATCCTGCGCCGTGATCTTCATGTTGGTTGCTGCATCGATGGCCCGATCAGAATCGCGCCACAGAATGGAGGCCGCAGCTTCCGGCGACGCGACGGTATAGATGGCATGTTCCAGCATCAGCACCTTGTTGGCTGTCGCAATCGCAACCGCACCACCTGATCCGCCTTCACCGACAACGAGCGAAACGATGGGTACACCCAGCGCCAGGCAGCAGTCGGTCGAGCGGGCAATCGCCTCCGCCTGACCACGTTCCTCGGCTCCGATACCGGGATAGGCACCAGCTGTGTCGACGAATGTAACCACCGGCAGTTCGAACCGGTCCGCCATCTCCATCAGGCGAACCGCCTTGCGGTAGCCCTCAGGCCGCGCCATGCCGAAGTTGTGCTTAATGCGGCTCTCGGTGTCTGCCCCTTTCTCGTGGCCGACGATCACCACTGAGCGCTCACCCATGCGGCCGATACCGCCAACAATCGCGTAGTCTTCCGAAAAGTAACGATCTCCGGCGAGCGGAGTGAAATCTGTCACCAGTTCATCGAGGAAATTCTTGCAGTGGGGCCGGTCGGGGTGGCGCGCAACCTGGGTCTTCTGCCAGGGCGTCAGCTTGGAGTAGGTATCAACAAGCGCCTGCTGCGCCTTCTGCTGAAGTGTTTGAATTTCTTCGGCAATTGACACCGAAGACTCGTCGGAACTCAGGGCCTCCAGCTCTGCAACCTTGCTTTCGAGCTCCGCGATCGGTTTTTCGAAATCCAGATATGTACGAATATTGGCTGGTTCCACGGGTCCACTGCCTATGCCATTTCATCGCCCCGGTGCAAGCACACCGGGTTGGCCGTTGAATGAGGACGCCAGCACTTGATTGTCAAGTATTATCAATGGATTTCGTCAACGCCCGTTGCGCCTAACCCGTCGCGCCTAACCCGTCCCACCTGACTTCGCCAGCGGATGATGTTCGAAGACAACCGCCTTCAGACGTTCTTCCAGCACATGCGTATAAATCTCTGTGGTTGATATGTCCGCATGGCCGAGAAGCTTCTGAACGGCTCGAAGATCCGCGCCACGATCGAGCAGATGACTTGCAAATGCATGTCGCAAAACGTGCGGACTGACCCGGTCAGGATCGAGGCCGCTATCCTCTGCCAGCTCCTTCAGTTCCCGGGCAAAGTGCTGCCGTGGAAGAAAGCCCTCCTGACTATTGGCAGGGAACAACCATTTCTTTCGGCCTTTGAGACCAGAGATCTGCTCCTCGGTCTCTGTGGCCTGCAGAAACTGATCAAGGGCGGTTTGGGCCGCCTGATTGAGGGGCACCTGTCGCTCGCGACCACCTTTGCCGGTAATCGTCAGTATCCGCCGATCACCTTTGAGGACGGTTGTTGGCAGTGACACCAGCTCGGACACACGCATACCGGTGGCATAAAGCAATTCCATCAGACAGTAGAGTCGCAAGGCGCGATAGCGTTCCTTGCCAACAGCGCCGCTGATGCGCTTCTGCGCCGTCTCGATGAGTTGGTCGACCTCATCAATCGACAACAGCTTGGGCAGGGATTTCTGCTTCTTCGGGCTGGGGACGCCGTCGGCTGGATTGTCGGGCAGCATCCCTTCACCGACGAGAAATTTCAGAAACTGGCGAATAGCCGACAAGCGGCGCGATCGCGATGAGGCTGAGTACTCGCCCTTCGCCAGATCACTCAAATAGGCTTTGACGTGTGCTGTCGACAGATCGGCCATATCCAAGTTTCGCGCAGATACAAAATGCGCGAAGTGATCAAGATCTCGCCGGTAGGCTTCCACGGTATTGCGCGCTGCACCGCGTTCCGCGGCGATCGCGGTTAGATAGTCTGTCAGCAGGATTGAGAATTTATGCGTCGTTTGCGTCATTGTCGTATTGGTCTGGATGGCCGCCGCAGACAAGCATCATGGTCGACCGTGTTGCACCTTTCGGACTCGCACTGATCCTGAAACGAAACGCAACTGACAAGTCGAACAACACACTGGCGCGTACAGACTAGTACCCGCTTGGCCGGGGCCAGAAATCGAACAGCGACTCAAACGCCAAACGCTTTGCCTCGCTGAGTAGGCCCGCACGCTTGAGGGCACGGATGGAGTCGCCGAGAGCTATCAGGTGGACATCGCGGGGATGATCCTGGCCCATGCTTCGCATTACCAGCAGGACTGTGCGAACGGCTTCCTTCTTCTTTGACGCCCGCTGCAACTGGGTCAGGACCCCGGTTGGCGGCAACTGACCGGTTTTCGGTTTCGGAGCGCGATTGGCGGCATCCCAAACCGGCAGCGGGACATTGTAGTCCAATGCATCGAGCACGGTCGCCAGACGATGGAGAGCCGGCCCTGACAACTGGTTCCGGGCCATTAGCCGCTCAAGCGGAAATAGGTTTGTATCGCCGGTCGACCGCTTGGGATTGCTGATGTCAGCCAACACCTGCCAATGGGTCAATGGCTCCGGATAGACGCGATCAGAAGCCTGTGTCAGCGCCAACCAAGGCAGAATACTATTGTAGTCGCTCGCCGCCATAGACACTTCGATTGCCGTGAATGCAAACCAACTAATCTCCTGTGCCGGGCGGATTTCATCGACGTAGGGCTTGACCGCAACCATAACGGGCATCGCCATGTCGGCGCGCCGCGCACTATCAATGAGCGCCCGAATGGCTCGGGTGCGCCGCAACGGCGTTGGTACACTTTCGATAATCTGGAACTGTTCGGCCCGCCGCAAACCATCGCTCGGAGCCTTCGACGAATTGCCCGCTTCATAGCTGCGATAGGCTGCCGCCAGATCCTTTGCCGAAATGACGTTGCGCTTGGCCGCTGCTTCAGCAGCCGCAATGCGGACGTCCGATTTGAGCCCTTTATCACTGGCCATAACAGCGAGAAGCGCCGGTGTTGCCTGCTTCACGAGTCGCCCTGCCTGCTTGAAGCCCGCCTTCTTGAGCAGCAGAAAATCAAGCGCAGTAACTTTCTTCGGGAGGACGCGTTTTGCCCGCCGGCCCGTCGCAATAGACTCAAGAACAGCGAGCGTGAACCTGGAGCGGTAGCGTTCCTCTCGCGCCAGTTCTGCTGCAAGACCCGCCGCCGACCGATTACCGTTCGCAGCGGCGCAGTACCCGACCAGAACGGCGATTTCACCACGCAATCTCCGCGGCAACTTCGATTTGCGCTTCCCGGCTTGCGCCACAGCCGAGCAACCGGCCTCGGTGTTGCCAAGAACAATCTCCACCCTTGCCCTCAGCGCCGCCAGGACAGGATCAGCCTTCTGGCCTGGTCGTAGCTCCAGAACCTTGGAAGCAGCACGCAGCTTACCGGAACGGAACAGTGCCTCGGCCTGGATCGCAGTGAGATTGACCGGCTGACGGGCATCGCCATCCGGCTGCATGAGGCGGCTCCATATCGATTCAAGTTCCATCGACTTTGACGGCAGCTGCAATGGTCCGATCAACTGCTCGACAGTCGCAGCATCCATCCCCTGCCACATGGCAACAGGCAGACCGGAGTTCTCGGACAGGACAGGCGCGAGTTCGCCGCGTTCAACCTGCGGGATCGCCGAGCCGAACTGTCCATTGCTTGATGAAGCTGGGGGAGTATAGGCCGGCGGCCTATAAGGCTGGGGCCCGTTTTGATACTGCGGTTTAGTCTGGCCCTGATAGGCAGTTCCCGGATAGGCCTGACCAGGACTACGCTGGTTGGGATAACGTTGCCCCGGGACAAATCTCTGATCCGCACTGGCATTTGTGCCGACGTTGGGAACACGACCATCCATCGGCGGAAGATAAGGCCGATTATCGGTCTCGACCGGTTGTGCCGGGACTGGTCGAGCCTCGCGCCGCTTCGGCGGTGTACGGACAGAATCTTGTTCCTTGAAGGGGTTCCATCCATCATCGGCTAGCGTTGTTGTAATGCCAACTGGCGACACAAGAAGAGGCACCGTTAACAGTCCGGCGCCGGTCAACCTGCTTAAGCATTTGAAAATTCTATGCTTTCGTGTCATTGCCTCTGGATCTTCACACCCGGAACCGGCTTGCGGACTTCCTTCGGTTCCGGTTCGAAGTAGACCGCCAATACGTAGAGGCCGCCGTATGTGGCAGCGACCAACGATCCAACAACGAACAGAAATCGAAACAGGCTCGGCATGTAATGAAAGTCCTCATAAGTGCAATTTCAGATGCGAGCATGGCGCGAATGCGGCTACACAACGGCGCCGCTGCTCCGTCTTCTGCAAACCTTAATTCTGCAGCGCAACATACAGGAACCACTGACTGGTATCATTATTCGCCCATTCTGTCCGCTTGATCAGTCACGAATTATTGTGTTCGGTAGGAATTATGAAGGACGCTGGTTCAAAAACAACGACAGAGACTGACGAGCTGCGACAGGCACTCGGCAACCGGTCAATCGTCATGGTTGGACTGATGGGTTGCGGGAAATCGTCGGTTGGCCGCCGTTTGGCGAATGCCATCGATGTGCCCTTTGTCGATGCCGACGATGAGATCGAGAAAGCAGCTGGAAAGACCATCAGCGAGATCTTTGCCGACTATGGAGAAGCGCACTTTCGCGACCGCGAAAGCATGATAATCGGCCGCCTCCTGAAAGACGGTCCGCAGGTGCTCGCCACCGGCGGCGGTGCATACATGCGCGGTGACACGCGACAGTTCATTGCCGATGCTGGGATATCAGTTTGGTTGAAAGCGGAATTGCCGGTGCTCATGCACCGCGTTTTGCGCCGCGACAACCGCCCGTTGCTGAAGCAGGGTGACCCAGAAGCGAAAATGAGAGCGCTGATGGACGAGCGTTACCCGGTCTACGCAGAGGCCGATATCACCGTCGAAAGCCGTGACACATCGCACGAAGTGGTGGTCCGCGATATCGTCAGCCGTCTAAGTGAAAAGCTCAATCGTCAGGCATGAAACTCTGACATCGTCAGGCGGCCTTATTCCGACCTGCCTGACCAAACCGCGGAAAGCTTACACCTTGCCTACCATCAGTTCCGATCACGTTCCGATCGACCTCGGCGATCGCTCGTACGAGGTTGTCGTTGGCGATGGTCTCATTTCCGAGGCCGGCACACTCGTGTCCGAAAAGCTTGGCCGGACCAAAGCCTACATCATCAGCGATGAAAATGTGGCCGCCGCCCATCTCGATACGCTTGAGCAGTCCTTTGGAGACAAAGTTGGTCTGCGCGGCAAGACCATCCTCCCGCCGGGCGAAGCCACAAAATGCTTCTCCTGCCTGGAGCAGGCATGCGCGGACGTCCTGGCATCAGGTCTCGAGCGCGGGGACTGTGTCGTTGCCCTCGGTGGCGGCGTGATCGGAGATCTTGCCGGCTTCACTGCAGCCGTGGTCCGCCGCGGTGTGCGATACGTTCAAATTCCAACCAGCCTGCTGGCCCAGGTTGATTCATCTGTCGGCGGCAAGACCGGGATCAATACGAAGCATGGCAAGAACCTGATCGGATCCTTTCATCAGCCTCACCTTGTCTTGGCGGACATTGGCGCGCTCTCAACGTTACCTGATCGGGAAATGCGAGCCGGCTATGCCGAGATCGTCAAGTACGGCCTACTTGGCGATCAAAGCTTCTATACCTGGCTGGATGACAACGTGAGCGATGTCGTGGCCGGCGATAAGGCCGCGCTGAAGACGGCGGTTCGGCGTAGCGTTGAAATGAAGGCAGAGATTGTCGCCCGCGATGAGACCGAACAGGGCGACCGCGCGCTGCTCAATCTCGGGCACACGTTCGGCCACGCCCTGGAAGCCTGGACCGGATATTCATCGCGCCTCTTACACGGCGAAGGTGTTGCCGTTGGCATGGCACTGGCGGCGAGATTCTCCGAGGAACTCGGCCACTGCCCACCACAAACCGCTGCCCAAATCACAGCACACCTCAAGCGCAGCGGCCTGCCGACCTCAATCCATGACATCGCGGCCGAGACGCCACCAAACGCAGATCTCTTCATGAACCTGATGGCACAGGACAAGAAGGTGAAAGACGGACAGCTGACCTTCATTTTGCTCCGAAAGATCGGCGAAGCCTTCATAACGCGGGATGTGGAACACCAGCTGGCGCACGATTTCCTGGAAAGACAAATCAGTTCGACCGAATAAATAACATCTCATTAACCAAACGGTCTCGCGTTTCCGCTAAACTGACGGACATCGACCGAAAAGCAGCTCGTGTCTGAATGCCTCTCTACTGATCGGGTCAAGAGCCCCCATCTGAACAGGAGTTGAGGCTTCCGAAACCAGCTAATCAGGTCAAATGCCCGGCCTCGCAATGCAACGACTACAGGCAAAAAATCGACGAGTGACATGTTGATTGAGACTTCCCTTATTGTGATCCTACTGGCGGTTTTCATTCTGCTGCTGATCTCCGCGTTCTTTTCGGGATCAGAGACCGCACTGACAGCAGTTTCCCGAGCACGCATGCACGCGCTCGAACAGGACGGCAATGCGCGCGCCCGCCGGGTCAGCCGCCTACTCGACAAGCCAGAGCGCATTATCGGCACAGTTCTGCTCGGCAATAACCTCGTCAACATCCTTGCCTCCGCCCTGATGACGAGCCTCTTAATCAAGCTCGCCGGAGAGGCCGGGGTTTTCTACGCAACGGTCATTCTGACACTCATCGTGGTGATCTTCTGCGAAGTTCTCCCGAAAACCTACGCGATTATCTCACCAGACCGCTTCGCGATGTTCGTCGCGCCGGTCATGTCATTCCTCATCCACCTGCTGCGTCCCTTCACGGCAGCGATAGACCTCATAGTCCGCAATATCTTGTGGCTCACACCATCGCACTCCGATGACGACGCCAATATCCTCGCCGCCCACGAACTACGCGGAACTATCGAATTATCGACCCGCGAAGGAACTGTCGACAAAGGCGAGGCGCAGCAGCTTGGCGGCGTTCTTGACCTCAAAGAGCTGCAGCTCGACGACATCATGGTCCACCGCACCGAGATGGAAACCATCGATGCATCGGAACCGCCAAAGACGATCGTCGACGATGTTCTGAAAAGCCAGTACACCCGGGTGCCGATCTGGGAAGGCCAACCCGACAACATTGTCGGCATTCTGCACTCGAAGGATCTCTTGGCCGCCCTCGGCAGATCAAACTGGGATATCGACAGCCTCGACATCCGCAAGATTGCTAAGGATCCCTGGTTCGTCCCAGACACGACCAGTGTCAGTGACCAGCTCGGTGCCTTTCAACAGCGCAAGGTTCAGCTCGCTCTCGTCGTCGATGAATATGGCGAAGTGCAGGGCCTGATCACGCTCGAGGATATTCTTGAAGAGATCGTCGGTCAGATCGCCGATGAACACGATGCCGGTGACAACTCGATCCGCCCGCAATCGGACGGCTCCGTCAACGTTGACGGCGGTGTTGCCGTTCGCGATCTCAATCGCGAGATGGACTGGGATTTGCCAGACGAAGAGGCGGTCACCATCGCCGGTCTGGTGATTCATGAAGCCCAATCCATTCCTGAACCAGGCCAGGCCTTCACGTTCTACGGCTACCGTTTTGAGATCCTGCGCAAGAGCCGCAACCGCCTGACCGCGGTCAGGGTGAAGCCAGTTGGCGAGGCGACAGCCACTCCGGCGTGACCGGCACCTGTTCCAGTTCCATCAACTGCTCGTGTTGATCAAGCAGCCCGCAGCAGTGCCCAAAGCGCGATCGGCACAGCGAATGTGACCGCCGAGTAGAAGACGAAGAGCAATGCAAATGGGATCGGTTCGCTGCCTTGCGCGCAGCGATGCGTCTCGTTGGTTGAACGCACATACTCAATCATCTCACCGAAGACGACACCGCGAATAACCTGCTTGAAGGCAAGCGCCCAGACGAGTGAAGAGAGCGCCAGCGGCATGATCATTTGAATTTCCATAACGACAGTTCCTTTACCGTGATACTTCGAATTTCCGTGTCGTTGGTATGTCGCGGCATCTGCGCAGAAGGTTCAGTGGGAAAACAAAAAATAGTGCGCCGATTCAAAGCACTAAAAGTATTGGTTAACAAAAAATTTCCGGCCACTTTCAGCGAAACGAAGTTGTAGCAACAGCTTGGGAGGGCTCGGCGCTTGCGTTTCCAGGCAAGAGTGCCACTCTCTACGCCCTTACATTGCCGAGAGAGATCCGCCGGAACCATGAAATTCACACTGCTCGTCATTCCATTCATGCGTTCATACGGCGAAGACGTCGCGCTGGCCGGCCGCGACGCTGGTCGTTTCCAGACCTGCCTCGAAAAAGTGCGTGATCAAATGGTGTTCGCCGAGGAGCTTGGATTTAATGGCTTTTGCCTGACGGAACATCACCTCCAGTCAGAAGGCATAGAAGCGACGACCAACCCGATCATGTGGGACATGTTCATCGCACAGCACACCAAGACAATGCGCGTCGGCCAGCTCGGCATGAACCTGACGGCGATGAACCCCATCAAGGTCGCCGAAGACATCGCCATGCTGGATCATATGACAGGTGGCCGCGCATTCGCCGGGTTCTCACGCGGCAATACTCCACGCTGGACAGCCACCATGGGGCAGCACCTCGGCATTACATCGACCGAGTCCGACAAGTCAGAAGCGGACCAGCGCAATCGCCGTGCATTCATCGAGAACTGGCGTTTGGTCAAATCCCTTTGGATGGACGACCTGACCGAGCATGATGGCGAGTTTTGGAAGGTGCCGCTTCCTGTCGAATGGACGTTCAATCCGACCAAGCATTGGGGTGGCGATGCCGTTGACAGTAATGGTGTTCTCAAGAAAGTCGGTATCACACCGCGACCATTGCAGAGCCCGCACCCGCCGGTGTATGCGCCGTTCAGTTACTCGATGGAAACCGCACGGTTCTGGGCGGCTGAAGGCACGAAAATGGTATCGTTCGTTTCTCAGGAAAAAGACGGCTTCACCTCTACCACCATTGATCAATGCCGCGAGGCTGCGACCGCTGCGGGTCGCTCCGCTGAGACGAAGGATCTGATCGCCCTAGGTGGCCAGCTCGTGACCGGCGATACGCAAAGCGATGCGGCGCGCTACCAGCAGATGTTCGACGAGCTCTGGGAGTTTGCCTACGACGCACCGCCCTACCATGTCCCGAAAGGCCGCATGTGGACGGGCTCGCGAGACAAAATGGAAGACGATGTCATGACGATGCTGGAGCGCTTCGACATCGACGAAATCTTCATCTGGCACCACGTCGGTTACTTCGGCGACGACCTGGAAAAGGGTGCCCTGCAGGCCTTCGCCGACGCGGTGATAAAACCACTCCAGCGGGCAAACACCTAGCTCATCGTTGCCCCCGATCCGACAAGCCAGATGACCTTGGGGGAGTTCGCCTTGGTTAATATGACGACTGCTGCTCAGCGCTGTTCCGCCTTCTGGGCAATCACAACGAACCATTGAACATCGTTCCATATGCGAACGAAACCAGGCCTAAGATACTGAAAGTTATAGACAAATAGATAATCAGGTTGCATCATTAACGTAAACTACAACTTAAGATAGAATCTATATCATCACGCTCAACAAACAAAATGCGTAATCGTGGTGAGTTCCGTGACTTGGCAAATTCCGAATAGAACCCTGGGTTTTCTTGCAGCAGGCCTATTGGCACTCACCATCCCGATTTACTGCATCAACATCGGGATCACCGCCTTACTCGACCACAGGGTCAAAGACTCCATCATGAAAGACGCGGAAGCCAAGGCTCTGTCTTGGGCGCGCAACTTGGTGGTCAAGATCCCTTCGATCAAGAACATTGTAAGGACCGGCCAGGCGACACCTGAAGAGCGTTCCAGAATCATTGATGCTATCGCCGTCGCCGGTGTGTTCCGGTTTCAGCTGTTCACTCAGGACGGAAGGCTGGCTTTTGTTTCCGACCGCGACAAGTCTGGGCGAACAGATACGGCAAGTGCCAACGACAAAGAAAATGCAAAGACAGCGCTAAAGACAAAATCCCCACTGGTCTTTATCAAAACCGGCCAGTCGAACCCCACGCGACCTAATCACTATGTCGAAGCCTTCGTTCCTGCCTACGCAAGCAATGGCAGCGTGTTCGGAGTGATCGAAGTCTACATCGACGTTTCAGAAACCTATGAGGCGCTCGCCACATCGTTCGCCCAACTCAGCTGGCTCTTGATTGTCGGCTCAGCCATCATCTTCCTAGTACCCGCATCGCTCGTTGCCATCCGCAGTTGGCAGCTCCGCGCGAAGGACCGCAAACTCATCGAAGTCGACAAGATTGATTACCTAACCGGAATCTTCAATCGCAAGACCGTCAGCGCACAATTGTCGATGCTGTTCAGCTCGAAAAAGACAGCGCCCGACAATGGCATCCTGTTTGTTGATGTCGATTACTTCAAGCAGATCAACGACAATCACGGTCACCACTCCGGTGACTTGCTTCTAAAGCACGTTGCGCGAACGATCACCGACAGCGTTCGCTCTGAGAATGACGTTGTTGGACGCTTCGGCGGCGACGAATTTGTTGTAGTGTGCCGCGATACAAACGAAGCAGAGCTGACGGCCATAGGCGAGCGCATTGTGCAGGCCATGCGCGTACCATTCCGCAACGGTGGTTCAAGCATCAATGTCAGCGTCAGCATCGGTGCCTATCTGACAAACGAATCCGACGATCAGCAAAGTGCACTGCACGCAGCCGATCTCGCCGTCTACGAGGCCAAGCGCCGTGGTCGGGACCAGTTTGTTCTGCACTACGAGGATCTGGACGTCACCTTCAAGCGCCGGCTCTACATCAGTGATTGCCTGAGCAAGGCAATCGAAGACGACCTGCTACGCCTTGATTTCCAGCCGATCTTCAATGCCAAAGGTGAAGAGCTTCTCGGCTTCGAAGCGCTTCTAAGGCTGCGTGGTCGTGACGGCGAAATCATTCCTCCGAACGAGTTCATACCGATTGCTGAAGAGACCGGACAGATCGAATGTATAGGTGTCTGGGTCTTGAACCGTAGCATCGAAGCAGCGAGCACCTGGCCTCGGCACTTGTTTGTCGCCATCAACCTTTCAGTGGCCCAGTTCAAGAGCGATGTCTTTGCACTCGAAGTCGCAAAATCGCTCAACCGTTACGCTTTCGATCCCCATCGCCTGGAGCTCGAGGTCACCGAATCGCTTTTCATCGAAGATAAGGAAGAAGTGCAGAGCCGCTTCGGGCTGTTCAAGCAGCTTGGCGTCTCGTTGGTTCTCGATGACTTCGGGTCTGGCTACTCAAACCTAGGCTATCTGTGGAACTTTGGGTTCCAGAAAATCAAGATTGATCGCAGCCTTCTGGATCGCCCGGAAAGCGATAGTGAGAAGACTCGTGCCATGTTCCGGGCCATCGTGATCATAGCCGATCAGCTCGGTGCCAGTGTCCTTGTTGAGGGCGTTGAGACGGAAGAGCAACTGGCTATGGTAGCAGCATGCCACCTGGATCAGGCACAAGGGTTCTACCTCGGCCGACCAACTGCCGAAGACGAACTGTCTGACGAATACGATTTGGGCGACGACGGCGTCTACAAGCTGACACCATCGGCCGCGTAAGCGGTCACACCATTGGTGGCAGCTTAGGTCAGAGTTCAGATCGCGCGCGCTTGGCAAGCTCCTCTTTGCTGCCGACGCGCCAAAGATGAACCTCACGAATAAGCCGTAGTGTCGGCTTGATGCAAAACAGCATTGAGCCGAACACGAACAACCATGTTGCGACGTAGGTGGTTGCTTCATCGAAGAACAGGATGGAGCCCACGAGGAAAAGCACAGCTGCGCCGAAGTCTGCAATTGTGTAGAGCAGTTCGTAAACGGCATAGACATTGCGCAAACGCTCGGAGCGATGTGCGCTTACCGGATCAAAGCAGTTGAAGGGTAGGGGCATGCAGGATTCTCCTTTCAGAGGTTGCCGCAAGCCATAATCGATCTACGCCAAAAGCCAACGACATTCCCGAGATAAACTATCTTAGACGCCGCAGCTTCTGGATCTTTGCAAGACGGTCGAGTGACAGCGTGGCCGAATGTGCCAGATAAGAGTCCCACAAGCGCACGATCTTGGGTTGCCTGCGTACCAACTGAAGAAAGGACTGAAGCAGGTCGCGGCTAATGGGCTTGTCTGCAATCCAATAGATCCGGCTGTCCGGATGTCGATTGAATCGCCTGTATAGATCCAGTGCGAAGTCCTTGGGATCGATATAATTCACCATCGTTGATCGTTGGGAAAGGACCTGCCCCTTGATCTGCTGATGCGTTCCGATTGGGTTCAACGCAATGCCCACTCGACCAAGTCGACTGGCAGCGACACTGCAGGCACCTCCACCCAGACTATGGCCGGAACACGCAAAACTGTACCCGCTGAAGCGAGCACTGTAGTGGCGCATCACGTGCTGGAAGTAGGCACAGGCAACGTCGAAGTGAGGTGCCGTTCTACCCCAAAGCGCCACCCAATCATTGAAGACGTCTGCCTTGCTTGCTGGATCTGTACCAGCAATCGCAACAACAATGCGCTTGGACTGATGATTGATGTAGGTGACAGCTTGAAAGCCTTTCCAATCGTTAGCCGTTAACTCCCGACGCGTTTGCGGGCATTCGCCCTGCACCTTGCCCTCCGCAGCATGTTCCAGAACCTGCCAGTGATAGACCGGCTGCCAGGCGAGCGTTTCAAACAATGCGCGCCTGATTTGCGCACTCAATGTCAGAATGGCGCCCTTGGTGCGTAGCGCGTTGAGCCGTTCGTACTCGCGCCTTAGGACATCAGACCCAAAGATGAATGATCCGTGCCCGAGCCGTTCGCGATAGACACGGTTTGCAAGTTCCAGCGCTTCAAAATGCCGAACCAACTCTGCCCGTTTCGGTATAGGTCGAGCCCGTTCGATCAAGCCTCGCAAAGTGGACGTCTGCCCGACCACGGACTGAAACGGTTTCTTGGCAAGCGAAGAACCAAGAACCTCCTGACCATCAGCATCACGAGATGCCACTGTCGCAAACAACAACAGCACACCCAGCACAGCCGGACTTGCTAAGTATCGCATTGAATCAAGTCATCCATTCTTGCAGATCGTCGGCATCCATTCGGCGTTGCACTGATCTCGCAAACTAGCGAAGCATGCGCCAAACGCGGCATCGGTACCACGTTCCATGGACCGTTACGAACTACTGAGATCACCTGTGGAAAGACAGTGCTGCAAACAACTGAATAACAGCCAGGGCGCAGCCGCGCGTGCACGACGCCACGAAATGTGAAAGTATGGTGAGATTATCCACCCTCACAGACTGAGCACTCATGCCAAGCCCGTTCGGCGCCGTCGGCACTCTTCTGCAACGGACCAGAACATTACCAAAGCCTCTGCAAGCCGCACTCTTCATGGTGATGGCGATGTGCTTCTTCGTTTCGATGGGTGTGTTTATCCGGCTGTCGGCTGCAAACATGCACATCCTGCAGGTCGTCTTCTTTCGCAACTTCTTCGCCCTCGTCCTGCTGTCACCTTTGCTCCTGCGCAGCGGCATGGAACTGCTCAACACCAAGAACATGCATCTCTATTGGTGGCGCTCGCTTCTGAATATCGCTGGCATGGCCGCTGGCTTTACAGCACTAACGCTCATCCCACTTACAGAAGCCACGGCGCTCGGCTTTACGGCTCCACTCTTTACAACGCTGGGCGCTATCCTTGTGCTCGGTGAGGTTGTTAGGCTTCGCCGTATGGCTGCAATTGCCGCCGGCTTCTGCGGTGTATTGATTGTCATCGGCCCGAATCTTGGCGGTTTGTCGCTTGGTGCGGGACTGGCGCTGACCAACGCTGTTCTGCTTGCCGCCACAGCATTGATCGTTAAGCGGCTGACCGGGACCGATCGTGTCGAGACCATCATTTTGTGGATGGTCCTGCTATCAACACCGATGGCATTGGTCCCGGCACTATTCGTGTGGACATGGCCCGATGCCGAGACATTGTTCTGGTTGTTCAGCCTCGCAGCCGCCGGCTCGATCGGCCACTACTGCTGGACATCCGCCTGCAGCCTCGCCGAGATGACACAGATTCAACCGCTCGAGTTCATCAAGCTACCACTGACAGCCGCCGCTGGTTTTCTACTTTTTGCCGAAGTGCCAGGATTGGCGGTGTGGATCGGCGGCGCCGTCATCTTTCTGTCGACGGCATACATTACACGTCGGGAAGCGCAATTGGCTCGTTGCGCAGCGAAATCGAAAGAATGACCCGCGACAACGTGCAGTTCAATTTGGCTCACGCAGTGCCGGTCTATATTTTGCATTCACGCACAACCAATCACGCTAGCTTTGGAGAGATGCCTCATGTCCGACCTAACCCAGATCGAAGCTCTCTTGCATGAATACTTCCGCGTTCTCCATGAAGGGGACATCGAGGGCTCGAAGAAGATCTTCCTGCCGACCTGCGATCTCTCTGCTCCACAGGACGATGGCGGCGTTACGCACTACACCTATGAGCAGTACCATGACCTCGTCGCCGCGCGTACCAGCCCCAAGGCTAACGGCTATCCACGGCATGGCGTCATTATCTCTATCGATCAATCAAGCCCGCGGACTGCCTTCGCGAAGGTCGATTGTGCCGTGCAACCTCGCTACTTCATCGACTATCTCACCCTGATCAAGGTTGCCGACGACTGGAAGATTGCAGCCAAGGTCTTCTACGTCGCCAAAGTCGAAGAATAGAATGACATCAGCAAAGCAGACCGTCATGCATGACTGGCCCGACTTCTTGTTTCTGCGCCACGGCCAGACCGATTGGAATGTTGAAGGAAAGTTCCAAGGTCAGACAGATGTCCCGTTGAATGAGACCGGTATCGCCCAGGCGCGCAATGCGGCGACCATCCTCGCTGGTCATCGTATTGATCGCATCATCAGCAGCCCTCTGACACGCGCCTTGCGAACAGCCACCATCGTTGCAGAACCGCGTTCCCTTGCAGCCGAGGTCGATCCGCAATTGACCGAGCGAACGTTCGGCACCCTCGAAGGGCAAGTGGTCAAGGTCGTCAAGCAACGGCTAGGATTACCTCCCGGCGAGCGTATTGCCGGTCATCTGCCACCCGATGCCGAACAATGGCCCGAAACGCTCACTCGAACCAAACAAGCATTTGCAAGTTGGTTCGAAAGGCTTCCGGGGCAACAGCTGTTGTTCGTCTCTCATCACGGCTTGTTCGCTGCCCTTTCGGAGATGTTGACCGGTCAGCGGCTGGAAGGACGCAATGCCGTGCCCTATCAGTTCCGCCGGATCGATGGGTCATGGCGTGTCGACGCGATCGATGCGGCTGGTACATAACACAAAGTGCTAGAACGGAACGGCCACAACACAATGGCGGCAAGTCATGACGCAACCAAACATCCTATTTCTGCAGGTCGACCAGTTGTTCGCTGCGGCTCTCAATGCTTACGGGAACCCGTTCAGCATAACGCCGCATCTCGATGAGCTGTTTGCGCGCGGAACAACATTCGAAAACACCTACTGCAGTTATCCCATCTGCGCGCCATCCCGGTTCTCAACAATGACCGGCCAGTTAGCCTCAAAAGTTGGTGCGTACGACAACGCCGCCGAGATGGCAGCCAGCATCCCGACATTCGCTCACTACCTACGTGCCGCAGGTTATCAGACCTGCCTTTCAGGCAAGATGCATTTCGTCGGCCCGGATCAGCTGCACGGCTTCGAAGAGCGTCTCACGGCCGAGCTCTACCCAACAGATTTTACCTGGAACAAGGTCGGCACCGACTTCGCGCCGGAACAAGTGAGCGATGCGCGCGGAGTCACGCATGCCGGGATCACGCGCGACACCGTGCAGATTGCCCACGACGAACTGGTCGCCTTTCGGGCGCGCCGCAAGATCTACGACCTCGCGCAAAGCAACGATCAACGCCCATTCCTTCTCTGTGTTTCCTTCACTCATCCGCACGAGCCTTTCCTCTGCCGCCGCGAGGACTGGGACCTCTACGAGGGTATCGATATCCCACCGCCATCCGTTGGCCGCATACCGGACAACCAACTCGATCCGTTAAGCCGTCGTGTCGGTGAAATGTGGAGCCTGCTCCAGGATTTCGATACCACCGCGGTCGCCACCGCGCGCCGTGCCTACTATGGCAGCGTCAGTTTCGTCGACCGCTTGATCGGTCAGGTCCTCACCGCTTTGAAAGATTGCGGTTTAGCTGACAACACCGCGATCGTGTTTACCTCTGATCATGGCGAAATGCTCGGCGAGCGTGGTCTCTGGTTCAAGAAGGTCTTCTACGAACCATCCGTCCGGGTTCCGCTGGTCATCTGCATGCCGGACAGCCCTACGGCGCAACGTGTACAATCGCCAGTCTCTCTGGTTGATCTCGCACCAACCTTGATCGCTCTCGCCAATGGCGGAGAGCGGACTGAAACCGTGGAGCCGCTCGAAGGAGAAAGCCTCCTGCCCATGATCCGGAACAACGAAGCGTGCCGCCAGTCTGACGTTGTTTCAGAACTGATGAGTGAAGGTCTCGCAGATCCGGTCATCATGATTCGCCGCGGTGCGTTCAAGTTTATCGGCGGCCCAACCCATCCCAGTCAGCTGTTCGACCTTGAAAGCGACCCTCAGGAACTCACCGATCTCGCCGAGCATTCGGACCATGCCGCCACCTTGGAAGACTTCACCAAGCGCATGCATGCCAAGTGGGACTTCGATGCTCTCAAAGCTGATTTGGCCCTGAGCCAAAAGCGGCGCGCCTTAATACAGCAGGCCCATGGCCGGGGCGTGCGCCCCTCGTGGGATACCGCTATGGGCACCGATGAAGCCGGCCGTTGGCTGCGCAGCTCCGGCGACTACGGCGACTGGGCCTTTAAGGAACTACCGGGTGACAGCACTGATTGACCCAGCCGTCCCAGCCGCGCCAGAGCATCAAACGCCTGGCGACTTCACTGCCAACGGTCCGGTGCTTCTCATCCCAAACACGCTCCTCGCCGCGTACAGGAGAGGTGTGTCAACCAAGGCAATGACAGCCTTGATCGCGATGGCCGTCACAATGATACTCACCAAGTCTGGAACAACACCCCACAACGCTATTATGAAGAACAGAACAGTATTCACACTCTGCCCCACAATCGTGCTGACATTGTTTCGGAACCACAGTCCGGCCCAGACGCTCTGACTGTCAGAGTACCTCCTCTTAATTCTCTCGTAGACCCAGATATCGACAAACGCGCCAAGGACGGCAATGAGCGCCGCGAGCGTGATCCGTGGCGTCGTTGCGTAGAGCTGTTCCAAAGTACTCAGTGTCTCTTGACTGACCGTCGTCTCAACAAAGAACGTTAGCGTCAGGTAGGCCCAGAAAATCACCTGAACGAAAACATTCATGAATGCGAGTTGATAAGCTGAGTCTTCGTCAAACAGTTCGCTCAGGATGTCCGTGACGAGATATATGAACGAATAAACAATCACGCCCCACGACACTGCAAATCCAAATACATCGATCTGGATGCCGACAGTTGCGTTCGATGCGACAATGATAAAACAGGAAATCGCAAACAAGAACGGTTTGCCGAAATACGTCGCGCTCAAAATCGCTACCGCCATCAACACAACAACCGCGAACACCAAAAGCTCGTTCATCATCGCCCCCCAATGGGCCGCAACGGACAACGAATTCGGCAGTCTCGCCAAACCATCGGAGCGGCTGGTCAGCAAACTAGTCCGCTGGCCCGGCCAAGTGTTATGCGAAAAGCTCAAAGAGATGGCGGCGAGGGCAAAGGACGAAACAAACCGGAAGAATGCGGAGTTGGCGCGTCTGAACCACCGCAGGAGATCATGTACGTGACAAGTGGACGGCATCAATGCGTGGCTCGGCTCTCTCATCTTGCAAGGCGCCATCATTCCGCATCAGACTAGCGTCCGAATGAAACTCGGGAGGTCACCATGAAAGGCATTACATTCACCGGCAATCGCGCGTTGGACGTTATGAATTTCGAGGACCCGACACCCGGGCCGCGCGATGTCGTCTTGGAGATCAAGGCCTCCGGCATGTGTGGTACAGATCTTGGCGCATACCGCAGTCCGACAGGGCGCGTTGCGGTTGGCCAACAACGGGTCGAAGGGCCGGTGATTGCCGGTCACGAGCCCTGTGGCGTTGTCGTTGCTGTCGGTTCCGCCATCTCTGAAAACGAAGCCAAAGTTGGCGACCGGGTTATGGACCATCACTACGATGGATGCGGCACCTGCCGCCACTGCAACACCGGTTGGACGCAGATGTGCCTGGATGGTGCTGTTGCTTATGGCTACGGCGGCCACGGCGCTCACGCCAAATACATGAACGTTGCCGCGCACTCCCTCGTTCCCTTGCCCGATGAGATTTCGTTCCCTGCAGGTGCCGCTGTTGCTTGTGGCACAGGCACAGCCTATGGCGCCTTGAAACGTATCGGTCTCAATGGTGATGAGACCATCGCTGTGTTTGGCCAGGGCCCGGTCGGCCTCTCGGCAACGCTTTTGGCAGTCGAGATGGGTGCTCGCGTCATTGCTGTCGAGATGTCACCGGAACGCCGGCAACTGGCACTCGATTGGGGTGCAGAAGTCGCCATTGATCCAAGCACGCAAGACCCGGTTGAGGCCATCAAGGATCTGACCCATGGCGAGGGCGCCGACAAAACGGTGGACTGCACGTCTTCCATCGATGCCCGCCGCGCCGCGGTTCGCTCAACCCGCATCTGGGGCACATCATGCATGGTCGGTGTCGGTGGTGAACTGCAGATCGAAGTAATGCCGGACTTGATCTTCCGTCAGTTGAACATTGTCGGACACTGGACGTTCTCGAAAACGGTTCAGGCCGATTGCGCACGTTTCATCGCCGATCGCAAAATCGAACTCGACAAAATCTTCACGCACCAGTGGGACATCGAGCAAGCGGCCGAAGCCTATACGCTTTTCGATCAAGCCAAGACCGGCAAAGGTGTCTTCGTCTCCTTCGACTGACGTGAGACCACCAGCCACCAACGTCCAGTCAGCAATTGCCGGTCTCTCCAGCCGGACGTAACGCTCGGTATCATTTTCATGCATCCCTCGCAACGAACGTCGTGGGAGAGTGATAAAGCATACCGACGGCAGCGACCGACAGGAGGACTTGGTTTGGAAAAGCTGATTGGCGCAACGGGCGACGGTTTGAACGATCTGCGCTTGGCACTCTCTGGCACCGTACCGGAGGGTCAGCAAATGTTCCGCAACGAACTGTTTGAAGGCCTGTATTCATCATTCCCACGCGATCCGGAATCGCGTGTATGGATCTACTCGTTCGAGTTCCTTCCCAAGGCCTATACCGTTCCGCATCTCCACAACGGTGCAACATTCTTCCTACTGCTCCAGGGAGAGTTCGAAGCACACTTTGATGACGGTACCGTCTTTAAAGCTAAGGCTGGAGACGTCTATTCCGAGCCAATTGGCAAAATCCATCGCGGCCACAACCCACGCGACGATATCGCAGCCATCGGTATTTCCTTCTCCGTAACGTCGCCCGACCGTGAGCACATCACAAACGTCTTGGCCATGGAGAACGACCCCCTGGAAAAATGATCGCCGAAAGTACGGTGACTAGCGGTTGGGAGCCGCAATTCTAGTCGATCTTCCTGACAGTTGGTTCAAGCCCCGGCGAGTACGGCAAGATCACGCCACTAACGATACGCCACACCTGCTCACTTCCGAGGACGAGCGGCCGGCTGACGAGCCTGCCCCAGATATCTTCGCCGGAATTGTTCACCTTGTCAGGGCCACGACGATAGGTCTGATCAAACGTCGCGAAACGTGTGGAAGAGTCGCCAAACGCACCGGCTTCCTCGCAAAGACGCAATGTCGATTCGGGCTCTAGATCGAAGCGGGTGCGATACCGAATATCTTTCCACGCATACTTGCGAGCTTCCTTATGCAGTCGACTGGTCGCAATGAGACTGTCGTCGGGATCGAACAAAAACATGTCTGCCGGGCTGGTTTCGATCAGCTTGATAAATGCGTCAGGACCAGGGTGACCGATATCATCATCAAGCACTAAGGTACGGAACCTTTCCTGCGTCAGGTTTGACGCCTTGATGGAACAGCTTTCAATCTGCTTGATCGTCGTGATGTCCAGCCCAAGTTCATTGGCTAGGTCCTCTGGCGACATCCCGTTGTGCATACGATAAAGCTTGAACTCGTAGGCCAGCACCATGGCGCCACCGAGAGAATGTGCTCTCATGATATGTCTTCCATTCCCCAAGCTTCACAGACAACCGAACGACACACAGGCATCGCGCTGCGATGTCAATGGGACAAGGCCTTACTCGCACAGAAATTCAACCAAGAGTAGAGACTTGATGTCAATTCGAACTTAGGCGAGACGTTCGCCTGGCTACCGAACGGAAAACCGCACCTGGGCTGGACGATCTCCTCAGGAAGTGACGCCCATTGCTCGCAAAGAGACGGCAACGCTGCAGCAAATAGTATCAAGTCGTTGCACAACCCGCCCGATGTACAATTAACCAACTTGACGACGCCTACTCCGCACTGCGATTGTTCTCGGGATATTGCGGCGGCGTCTGGTTCTGGGTTTTGACAACGTTTCTCATAGATGACAGTGGCGAGTTCTGGGATGCGAACGCGTGGCAGTTGCGCTCACGCTATGGCGTGCGCCTCTCCAACGCTGCTTTCACCGATTTCCTGGTCCGCAATCAAGGCTGCATCGGGCTGACCCCGAACGATGACAATCTGATCATCAAGGTCGCGCCAGTTCACGTCACGCAGGCCTGCTTTGTCGCGTTCGCACGCTGGATTACCGAACAGGCGCCGCGCCGAATTGCCCTTAAGTGGTTCGACGGAAAGTGGAACCATGAGCTTATTATTGGCGCGCCAGCAGCGCGCAATCGCATTGCAGGACTACGCCATAAGCTGCGCTCTGCCATCTCACCTGATTATCTCTCGCAACCGAAAGCCCTGAGTTCGCTTGAGCGCAACAATCCCTTGTTCGACTTGCTCGACGCCTGGCGGATGAATTCCGGCAAGTTGAACCCAACCGAAGCGCCGCGACTGTTCCAAGAGCGCCTTTCGGCAAGGTACGTTATCGTCCAGTCTGATCGGTCAGATGGCAGCCTCCGGCTGTCGGATATCGGAGGCGGTTACGCTCCGATGTTCCCGGCCGAGTGGCGCGAGAAACTGATCGGCGCTGACATTGAACTGCATCATGATCTGCGTTACGCCCGCTCAGTCGCCAACTGCTGGCGCGCTGCAATACTCGCCAGCGAACCAACATTGACTGATATCGACGCCGTCCAGTGCGAGCCGAAGACGCGCAGCCGCTATCGTAGGACGTACTCGCGCATCACGTTACCTATCGGCGACGGCTCTCAACTCTTATGCGCGTCGTTCCTCGACAGCACGATCGACCTGCGCAGCTAGATTTTGCGTCATCTTGAACACGTACTGCATCATCTGATCGGGTGTCTTGTAGAGCAGCGTCATGTTGAGATCTGCGCCCGGCAGCGAAGGTGAATTGCGCATAATCACCGGTGACTTCGGATTGAAGTGGAAACCAGTCCGCTTATCGAAGTCCTTCTTCATGTTCGGAGGAGTCGAAAGTGTCGTGATGTAGTCGGAACCCCAGAAGGTGTAAGAGGTTACCCGCGCCAGAGTCGACACCAGTTGCAATGCGCCATTGCCGCGTGCACTCGGATGGATCCATAACCCACCACAATATGAGATCCGCCCGGACAGCTTCTCGGGCTCTGTCGACGGCACATCACAGCTCTCACCAAGCTCTCTGGCTGCTTCAGGCTCGGCATAGAAGAGGCGCAGGGCTTCGGCTTCAGTCTTAAAGTTGGAATTCTGCCAATCGTAAAGTCGCGCCGCCTGACAGGAAACGACCTGACCGCTCGGCCGGCGACCGAAGATCACAATCCCATTGTCTTCGTTGGCACCGCCAAGGCACGGCCGGAACGTGGTTGTAATCGGGGACCAACTATCGCTGTTGGCTCGATTGACATCCATCAGTTCATCAAATGTACCAAAGTCGAAGTGGATATCTCGGCTGGCAGCGGCCTCCGCTGTGGCCAGAAAGTACCGTGTAAGCAGGTCTCTTGGACCATGTTCGATAGTGATTCGGTCCAGAAAGTCCTTTGAGTTCAGGAACATAACAGCCTCTCTATCTGGAGTGGATAGATCGACCGTGTTCTATTTTATGTATTTTGCAACCTGGTGTTGTTGCAATTGGTTACCGGACTGCGCACGATGGTTGAGATTATTGGTTAATCACCCATTGAGGAAAGACATAACTTTATGCGTAGTTTAGTTGCTGACAGTCGCGTTTCCACTGGCGAAGTTAACCCCACCATCCCGGCAAGTTCGGTGAATGAAGTTATGGGCCAACGGCTTAGGTTCCGC
Source organism: Hyphomicrobiaceae bacterium (assembly GCA_965247245.1). Classification (GTDB taxonomy): domain Bacteria; phylum Pseudomonadota; class Alphaproteobacteria; order Rhizobiales; family Hyphomicrobiaceae; genus Tectiglobus. The sequence goes on from CBDFGV010000003.1 coordinate 3,633,144, forward strand.
CGCCGGCACCTGGGCTACACCCTTGCGACCCTCAGTGAAGAGGTCGGCGTATCCACACAGCAACTCCATAAGTACGAATCAGGGGTCAACGGCATCCGCGCCACAGTGCTACTGAAGATCTCGTCTGTGCTGAATGTTCCTGTGAGTTGGTTCTTTGAAGGCCTCCAGCCCGAGGTCGATATGCCGGATGATCTGCTTGATCTGACGAGCGATCCCGACAACGGCGAACTGCTTCTGCTGTTCAGCAAATTGAAGAACCCGACGGTCAAGGCCGGCATCCTCAAAATGGTCCGCCATATCGCAGATGAGGAAAGCGTAGCGCAGGAAGAAGCCCCGCCCTGCGAGATCCACCTCCACGAGAGACGCCGCGCCTGAGCCGTTAGGCGCCACCGCAGTCATCACCATCGCCGCCAACGCTGCTGACACCACGCTGTCAGCCGCGTCAGTGTAGGTGTGGGTCCTACAAAGTTTCTGCAGGACGCCTCACCATGACTGAACTTGCCAGCTACCGAGCCCGATCGGGCAGGTTCGTGCCTGTCTGGACGTTGGAGATCCACACGGCTTCGTCTCCTCTCACCATGAACGGGGCTGAGGTCGGATAGGCGATCCTTCCAGTGGACGAATCGCATCTTCGTCCCCTCTCCCCGTTCTCTACGGGGAGAGGGTTAGGGAGAGGGGCAGAAGCTTGCTCAGCACTTGTCGCCGCCCCTCATCCTAACCTTCTCCCCACACGCTCCGCTATGGGGAGAAGGGACCACGCCTCATTTGTTGATTGGCTGACGTTCGCATTGTGCGCCCTACACGCAGCAGTCCCACCGTGACCCGATCATCTATGCGCATCACACCAAAGAGCCGGTGATCTTTTTGCGCGAAGATTGATCCAGCCGCACCGCCGACGATCCCTAGCTCCCGGTTACCTTGCTTGGCAGTTCAGAAATTTTTGAGAGCTCAGAGAACGGCTCACCGTCATCTTGTAGGGGTTGAACATTGCCTAACAGTTTCGAGACTAAAATCACTCGCTGCGACTGCTGCAATTCTTCTGGCAGGCCTTCCAACAATGGCCCGACAGAAGCGAGTTCGTTTTCCATGTCGCGGTAACGCTTCGCCTCTGTTCGGTAAAATCCCCCTTGCTTAGCGAGATATCGAGCCAAGGTACCCATGACAATTGTAATGGTGAGTTTCTTGACTAAAATTGAGGCTCCAGTAGCCGTTGTAATATCTACCGGTTCAATGTGAGAGAGAATGGCGACAATTGAAAGAATGGACGCAATCGCCCCGAAGATGAAAAAGGCTGCCACCATGGAATAGCGGTTCGCCCACTTCTGGAAGTGCCCGGTTGTACTTGTGTCTGCGATAACACCCACCAGTTTGGAGATCTGATCGCGCTTCGTGTCCAGGAACTTCAATGTGTCCTTTGTTTTATTTTCAACATCTAAGAGGCGGTCTTTAAATTCCTCCCCCTGATCCTCGGCAATCTTGTCGAATTGAGCAGTATTCTTTTTGATAAGACCATCAAGCCGTTGTTTGGTTAGGACCAGATGGTCTTCACACTCCTTGCGATACTGTTCGACAAGCTGGCTCGCATCTGCCTTTATTCTCTTAAAGTTCTCGTTGTTTTCCGTAATCGAAGGAACTACAGCATCGGTCGCCTCTTGCAGCTCCGAAATCCGTCGGTCAAGTGCAGAAGCCGTCTCAGCGAGTTCATCAAAGAGATGCTTGGTTGGGGTTTGAAACTCGACGGCAGTTTCCGAGAAACTCTGGCCAACAAATTCTGGTTGCACCCGAGGAAAGCCTGAAATCGTCTGGAAGGCTTGGTCAATCGCAGTGTTTGCTTGAGAAAGACTCTGATCATTCTTTCCATCTGAGTACGCCACGAATTGGCGCTGCATAATCGAAAGCTGCTTGTTCAATGTGTCGAGTTGGCTTGCCTTAATCAGACTCGGCAATGTTGCCTTGAGAACCACCTCCAAATACTGGGGAAATGCTACGATCCGATCGATCAAATGCTGTTTCTCTGAGCTGTGATGCTTCAGCTCAGGCTTCAATACAGCAGCCTTGGCTCGCTCTAACGTCTGGTGAATAGCGTGCTTGGTGAAGAAAGTGTCAGACTCGGGCATCACGATAGATCCATATTCTGACCTATCATATCAATATAATCAGCAGGCATACAATAATTAAATGTCCCTCACCCACGCACCACATGCACCGGTGTCTTACCCTGCGCGACATCGACAATGCTCTGCAGTGCCGTCGACGCAATGTCTTCGAAACACTCATCCGTCCAGCACAGCGCGTGCGGGGTGATGATCGTATTCTCCATGCCGATGAGCGGACTGTCGGCTTCGATCGGCTCCTGCTCAGTAACATCGAGCCCGGCGCCGGCAATGCGCCCCGCCTGTAACGCCCGCACCAACGCCGCCTCGTCGTGGATCGGCCCACGCCCGACGTTCAAATAATACGCTTCGGGCTTCATCTTGGCGAAGGCGGCATCATTCATCAAGTGCCGTGTTTCATCGGTGAGCAGGCAGCACACCACAACAAAGTCGGACTGACCCAACACATCATCGAACGACACCAGCTCACCACCGGCTGCCGCCACGTCGCTCGCTTCAGCAAACGGGTCTGATGCAATGATGCGCTGATAAAACGGCGCCGCCAGTTTCATAATTTCCTTCCCGATGCTGCCGGCACCAACCAGGCCCAGCGTCCGGGTCGTCAGGCCCGTGCCCATGAAATCTACCCGCTCATTCCAGCGGCCGGACCGCACCAGCTTGTCCTTATCAAACAGCCGCCCCGCCAACGCGAGCAACAACGTCAAGGTCGCCACCGCCACCGGCCGGCGCACCGCAATCGGCGTGTTGGTGACAATGATGCCCTTGGCCGCCAGGGCGTTGACATCAACCGTGTCATAGCCGACACCGTTGCGCGCGATGATCTTGCAGCGGCAGTCATCCCGCGCAGCAGACGCCGCCGTGACCAATGGCAGGTTGACGTGCAGGCCGTCGTAGCTGGCCATGATATCGGGCGTGATTTCGGTGACGTTGTCCGGCAGCCACTCCCACTCAATGGAGGGCTCCTGTTTGAGCACGTCGAAAGCACGCGGTGGAAAACACGGCTCGCCGCTGGCCGTCATCAGGTCTCGCGTGCTCGCGACTTTGAATGTCATTTCTTGCCCTTGGCCTTCTTCCCGTCTTTCGCCTTTTTGGCATCGCCCGCTTTCGCTTGGCGGCCGCGCACGCTGTCCAGAATATTGGCGGCGCCGGCCATCAGCAAGCCATGGTCCGTGCCGCACGCCAGCATATTGAAACCGTGATCCTGATACTCCTGCGCCCAGCTGATATCGCTGGCCATGAAGCCGAGGCCCTTGCCGTGCTTGCGGCCGGCATTGACGACGCGCTTCAGGGCATCGAGATATTTCGGATGATCGAACTGACCGGGAATGCCGAGGAAGTTGGTGAGATCAAAGTGGCCGACCCAGAGCACGTCGATGCCCTCGACAGCGGCAATGCCTTCCACCGAGTCGAGGCCAAGCTCGGTTTCGATCTGGGCGATCAGCAGGTTGTTCTCGTTGGCCGCCTTGATCTTGTCGATCGGCGAACCGGCTTGATAGTCATCGTGCGCGAACCCGAACGCAGCGCCACGCCGGCCATCCGGCGGATAGCGCGTGGCCTCGGCAATCGCCTTGGCTTCCTCGACGCTGTTGACCATCGGCACCATGATGCCCTGGGCGCCGACATCCAGCGCGCGGGCGATGAAGGCATAGTCGGAGCGCGGTACCCGCGCCATCGGCACAACGTCGAGACCGCGGCAGTGCGCGACCTGGGTCTTGAGCGTCTCGTAGCCGAGCCCGGTGTGCTCCATGTCGTAGATGATGTACTCGGCACCGGCGAGCTGCAGGCATTGCGCGACGCCGGGCGAGAAGAACTCGAACACCATCGCACCGAGCACGCTGTCGCCGGCCATGGCGCGCGCACGAATTGACTTACTGGCCATACTCAACCGCCTCCGGAAAACTGGCTATGGAATTGAACGCACCACTCTATCGCCCGGGAAAATATAAGACAATTCAGGGAGAGATGGTTGGTTGCGGGGAGGGGGGCGGGGTGACAGGTAGATGAAAGTAGATATCGATGCCATTCGAGGTAGTGTTTCTAATGACGTAGAACCCCACTCCGAAGGATTAGGCGTTCTTCAGACCAGGACGCATCCTGCTCTATCACCACTGCTGCCCCGTGCTGACAAATGCGCTTGCGGTTAGTTCAATCGAGATCTAGCCTATGAATTTCAGCTAGCTGATTAGTGGTTGAGTTGAGCTTATGGAAAATCGTTGATGAGCAATCACTACGATGCAGCTCAAGATTTGCTCGATGAGAAACACGAGACGCACGAGATTTAACTATCGGATGGAGGGGAAGATTTAATGTCGCGTATTCCCAAGCTTGGCAAGCCATGCCTGATTTCGATTCCAATCCTGATGATGCTGACCGTACAGGCCTTTGCAATCATCGGCGGTAGCGATGATATCGACTCACCTGCTGCCAATGCCGTCGTAAGTGTGGGAAGCTGCACAGGCACACTTATACTGCCACGCGTTGTTTTATCGGCGCAGCACTGTATTGGCAATGTGCCAGAGAGTAGTACAGCGGAACTTCGCAATGCCGGCAGCGGGCCAATTACGTTCGAGGCCGGCAACATTTTCATCTATGCAGGACCAACCCTGGACGCGAACGGCGATGTTCAACGTCCCGCGCAAATACTTGCCAGGACTGTGGAGGCACCTTTCTGGCGGCGGAGTGACATGAGTTCGCCAGGCCAGCCAAAGTTCATTGCTCTCGCACCCTCGGTCGACCATCCAGATATTTTTATTGCGGCAATAGATGACCGCCAACTCATCCGGGTGAACATCACAACGCAGCGCCGTTCCAGGACGACCAGTCTTCCTTTTCAGATCTCAGCTCTCGCAACTGTCGGCTCCAGTTACTACGCATCCGCTCGCAATGGCCGCTTTTATGTTTCCGATCAGCGCATGACCAGCTGGCGGGAACTCCGCCGTACCAATTCGTACCGCGCGATGACGAGCATTCATGGCAGAATTTTCGCCATTACGAACAGCGGGCGTTTATTCGCCTACGATCCGATGTTGGATATCTGGGAATTAGCAGGCGACGCACCACAGGCAACATCGCTGACGTCTATTGGTCACAACCTGTTCATGCAGACATCAGACGGCAAGATCTGGATCAGAAGCGCCGTACCATGGCCACAAGGTTGGGAGCATTGGGGCGGCGGGCTGCCAGGAACGACGGGTCAACAGTTCACGGCCATGACAATACTTGGCGATCGCTTCTTCGCCTCTGATGATAAAGGGCGCCATATCAGGAGTAGAATTCGCACGCGTTTCCGTACGATCGGCAATGCGCCAAACCTGATATCTTTGACGGCCCACAGCGGACATCTACTTGGCTTAACGGACGACAACAAAGTGTTCCGCCGGCCCGCGTCATTCGACCGGGTACCATGGCAGGAGTGGGGAAGCGGAGGCGGTACGAAAAAAATCGCCGCACTTCCACTCGGCCTGTTAATCGGAGTTGGCTCTGTGAACCCTGGCCGACTCGTCAAACGCTCTTGGGTCAAAAAGGACAGCTCCTGGATAGTCGCGGCGAGCGACAGAAATCAGCCTCGGAACATTGGTGCTATGGACGCCCTGCCGAATGGCCAGATCTTTATAATGGATCCGGTTCAAGACCAATTGTTGGTGCGGCAGCCAGGTTTCCGCTCAGACGCAAGTTACCAATCAATCATGCCACGAGGGTCGTTCAGCGGTATCGCGCTTTCGCGCACGCAGTACTATGGACTGATTGGCGGCAAGCTTTGGCGGCGACCGAGACGTTCCACAGCGGACTACTGGATTAGATTTCCGGAGTTCTTGGCGCCGCCAGGCATTTGGCAAAGCTACGCCGCACGAACTGGAGCACAGGGGCCGCAGATCAGGTTTGGCCAAACGAGATCTCGGCGAACAACGATAAGAGCACGAGACTTCATGATCATCGGCGACTCCGACATCGTTCTGATGCGGCTGCCGACTGCTGTCAGCCCAAGTTTGGCATTGCCAGCAGCCGTCATCACAACCAACCCGTTCCCTTCAAATTCGGATTGGCAAGGTGTCAGTTTTCGTTTGTCGGGATGGGGGCTGACACAAGTCCCGCCGCCCAGAATCAATCCAGATACAAGACAGGCAACGATAGCCAACGGCGCACATATCTGGCCGGCAAGATTTGCTGGAGATGGTTATGTAACATGGCACCAAGTGACGATACTAAGAGGCTCCGGCGGCATAAGCATGGAGGGAGACTCTGGCGGGCCATTGCTTTGGCGCCCAAACGCAGCGATACCGTGGCGCGTGATAGGCGTGGCAAGTATCGGGGGTGGTGGCACTTCGGAAACATTTGTTTTGACATTCCATCAGCCTCAACAGGACAACTACAATTACGTCCGACCCGCAACGGGGCCGTGGCTTGCAGCAGTCATCCGGGCCTCAAACCCGAGGGATTCATTTTTCTCCAGGTTTTTGGATGGCACGTAGCTTCAGCGAACGCTTCTGAGTTCGAGGAGAGTGTTGGCGTATCGAGCAGTGTCTCAGCCTGGTTGATCTCGACGAGCACCAGCCCTCAACAATAGGTCAGCGGCAGTGCCGTCGTCTCCTTGATCTCCTGCATCACGAAGCTCGCAGACACATCCGACAACGGCACCTTGCGGATGAGGCGTTGGTAAAGTTCGTCATAGGCTTCCACATCCGGCACCCGTGCCTTGATCAGATAATCGAGGTCGCCGGTCATGCGATAGACACCCTGGATCTCAGGAATGGTGCGCGTCTCGCGGGCGAAAATCTCCAGCCACTCCGGATCATGCTGATTGGTGCGAACAGCAATGAATACTGTCAGTGCGAGATTGAGCTTTTTTGCATTTAGTTGAACAACGCGGTCAGTGATGATGCCGGCCTCTTCGAGACGCTTGATCCGGTTCCAACAGGCGTTACGCGATAGCCCGACCCGCTTGCCCAGCGCCTCAAGGCTCTCGCTGGCATCCAGTTGCAGCTCTGCAAGAAGACGGCGATCTATTTCGTCGAACATATGAGATTATCCTGGGATATCATCCCAGATAAATACTATAACAGATGAATTAAGGGAAGCGTTCCCAAAGTAATGTCGGATAATTGACGGCAACGGCACACTTGACGGGAGCATTTGCCATGATCAACCGCCTCTTCCTGGACCATCCAAAATCCGTCGATGAGAGCTATATTGAGCACATGGGCTTCGCGCTATGGTTCTTCTCACGGTTGGCCACAGCCGCCGGTGCCGCCCTCGTGCATGCCATCCTGCCTTGCTGTTTTGAGAAAACTGCGAGCACAATTATTGCCGAGCTCTACGAGCGCACGCACAATCGCGGCAAGTAAGGTGGACTACCTATCTAGCTGAAATTCAGTGATAAATTGTCGTTGAGCGTCAGTGTCAGGGATGCTGGTGCCGCGTGCTGCCGCAACCCGCGCCATGGCCTCGTCGCTTGGTAGCCCAAGGCCTTTCAGGATGCAGCTGGCAAGCGTTCCGGTTCGCCCGATGCCTGCCCGACAGTGGATAGCAATGTTCTCGCCGGCTCGCAGCGCATCGCATAGGCGGGCAACTTCGGGGCGGAACTCATATGGATCCGGCAGGCCAAAATCGACAATCGGAAAGTGAATGAATTCAAGGCCTTGCGCTTCTGCGGCGGCCAGCTCCCCGGTCAGATCCAGGGCCGCGATATCTTCATCGGTGAGAAGAGATACAAGCTTGTGTACGTGGCGCCCAGCCAGCGCTTGGCAGACAGACTGCAGCTGCGCAGATGGTGGTGCGGGCATCAGGTGCAGATGACCCGAGACATTTGTTTTTAAACGATAAATCTGGTGCATTGGGGTGGTCTCCGGCCATCATCATAGCCGAAGACCTGTTGCAACCAACCTCTCAGGCAAGCCTTAGAGGCGGCTAGTCGGGAGATCAAACGGTGACCGGCTGGCTTCTCGCGCAACCTGATCACGATCGATTCCAAGATCCGCAAGAGTACGGTCATCCATAGACTTCAGTTGATCGCGCTCTTTGTAGACCTGCCACATCAGGCCCAGACGCGCGACGAGATTCGTCCAGCGCACACGGCCGGACCCTGTTCGTGCAGGAATGTGGGCGATGCTTGGAACACTCGTTCGCATTGGAACCTCCTTCTTCGTGTCGCTCATGACATCGATAATCATGAGATAGTCGGTTCCCTTGCATAACGAAATCGAATATATCTAATGGCTAGCATAACAGTTCATTATTCGAGAATGATCATGCCTCGCGACATCGATATCTCTTTGCTGCGCGCCTTCATCGCCGTTGTCGACACCGGTAGCGTCACCGGCGCAGCGCGTCTGCTTAACCGGACACAAGCCGCTGTTTCACAACAAATAAAGCGCCTAGAAGAACTTTTTGGGACGGAACTTTTCGCCCGCGAGCACAAGCGCATCACGCTTGCTCTGGATGGCGAAAGACTGCTTGCCCAAGCCCAGAAAATCGTGGCCCTCAACGATGAAACCTGGGGTCTGATGACGACACCCAGCTTCCGCGGCGAGGTGAGACTCGGCGTGCCAATGGACATCGTCGCGCACTACACGCCACCCATTCTGCGCCGTTTCAACAATGCCTGGCCGCATGTCCTGGTCAGCCTGCAAGCGGGTAATTCGCAGGAACTCTTGGAAGAGCTCGATAATGGCGACATCGATTTGACCCTCACCACGGACCTCAAACCGAAGCGCAAATGCGAAACGCTTCGGCGTGACAAACTCGTCTGGGTTGGCGTCGAAGACTCGTTCGCGCACCAACAACGGCCGCTGCCGATTTCACTTGGTGGCCGCAGTTGCCGCTTCAGGCCAGCCGTTGTCCGCGCGCTGTCAGATGCCGGCATCGACTGGCGGGTCGTTCTCGAAGTGACCAATCAAGAAGCAGTCAACGCCACCGTTGCAGCGGGACTGGCGGTCACTGCCATGTTACGTGACAACGTACCAAGTCACCTCTCCATCCTCAGCCCAGACTGCGGTCTGCCTGCGCTTCCTGAATTCGACATCAACTTGTATCTGCCCAAGTCAGGAACCAGCGAACTCGGTCTCGAACTAGCGCACCACATCAGAGCTGAGTTTGCAGCCCGGTTCGGGCCGGCCCAGATCCTGGACCGTGATCAGCCCACACGGATAAAGGCTGCCTGAAGTAATGCTGACTTGGTGGCGACGACGTTACTGGAAACGAGACGAAGCAGGACTTGCTCATTTTCGTGGACAGCAACCAGCAACGCTCATAACTGGTGCCACACGCGGCATTGGTTATGAGTTCGCCCACCTTGCCGTAAGAAGCGGCAGTGCCGTTGTCCTCATCGCACGATCCGAAAGCGATTTGCAGACGGTGCGCGACCGCCTATTGGCCGAAGTCAAAAGCACTGATGGTCACGCAACGCCTTCAATCATGACAATTGCCATCGATCTCACCAACTCGTCCGCTGCGTCGTCGATTCGCGACCAGCTTGGTGCGCTCAACCTCTACGTTGATACTCTGATCAACAATGCAGGGACAGGCCTGTCGGGCCGCTTCGCTTACGAGCCACCTGCAGAAGTTGATCATCTGATTGAGCTCAACATTTCTTCACTGACACGGCTAACCCGGACATTCCTGCCTGACATGTTGGTGCGCGGAAAAGGTGGCATGATCAATGTGGCTTCCCTCGGCGGCCTCACCCCTGGCCCCTATCAAGCCGCCTACTACGCCAGCAAGGCATATGTCATTTCCTTGACCCAGGCCCTCAGTTATGAGAATCGCGGCCAAGGAGTTCGGTTTACAGTTATCGCGCCTGGACCTGTGGAAACGCAGTTTCATGCCCAAATGGATGCGGAACGCGCGTTCTATCGTCGCTTATTACCCGCAATGACAGCCCGCGCCGTCGCTCGATCGGCAATGTTTTGGTACAAGATGGGACGTACTGTTGTCGCGCCCGGCGTGTTCAATTCCATACTCGCAATCTGTTTATGGATTCTACCGTCGGCACTGACGAATCCTGTTGTGGCCTTTCTGCTCAACCCAAGAGAAGACGAAAAGGGACGCTGAAAGTGACATTGGAAGTGAAATCAGCGGAGCATCAAGAGGGATCCGATATTGACGGGCCGTCTGAGGCCGCAGCGAGATCACGACGCGCCAAAAAACCAATTCTTATCATCCTCCATCAGGAACATTCTACTCCCGCCCAGGTTGGCCATACGCTAAGGCGGCAAGGCCATCCGCTTGATATCCGAAAGCCGCGCTTCGGCGACGATCTCCCGGAAACTCTTGAGCATCACGATGGAGCCGTGATCTTCGGCGGACCACAGTGCGCGAACGACCAACTCGGGTTTCTGTTGCGAGAAACAGATTGGATCAGCATTCCGCTGAAAGAGAAGAAGCCATTCCTTGGCATCTGCCTTGGTGCACAAATGCTGGCCAATCATCTCGGCGCCCGCGTGTTCCGTGATCCCTATGCCCGTGCTGAAATCGGGTATTATGGCGTGCAAACCGATGCGCCTGACATAGAAGGCGTACCTTGGCCTAGTCATTTCTACCAATGGCACCGCGATGGCTTCGATCTACCTCGTGACGCAAAACTGCTGGTGAGCGCTCTGCCTGACGGTCCATATCCGAACCAGGCCTTTCAGTATGACACGGCTGTCGCCCTCCAGTTCCATCCGGAAATTACCTACGCCCAGGTCAATCGCTGGAGCAACAATAGCAAGCGATTGATGTTGCCCAATGCGAGACCTCGGTCGCAGCAGTTGTCGGATCATCTGACGTATGGTCCTGCGGTACGACGCTGGCTCGATGCTTATCTCAAGAGCTGGGTCGCCATGGGTGTTACGGCTTAGCCAAGAGCACCAACCCATCTGCAAAATTAAATTGTGATTCTGGCCGGACGTTAGAGTTTTGGCAACGCTTTCGCGATTCAATCAGCCCTGGTCAGAGAGTAGTGATAGCGTCCTTTGACCGGGTCGGGGTGATGGATCTAGTAAGAGCGTACCATCACTCCCTCTCCACCTGCCAGCTACAGCGAGAGAGGCAGTGATAGGAACCCACGAAACCGGGCCCGTCCTCCTCGAACGACCTTCCCACTTATGCGATAATTGGGATAACGCGCTAGAAACCGCGAAATCGCGACGCGTCCCTCAAGCCGCGCAACATTCATTCCGACACACTGATGCGCACCGGACGCGAAGGCGAGATGTCGATTGGGCTGTCGACCGACATCGAGGACATCTGGTTCTGGAAACCGTTGCGGATCTCTGTTCGCACCACCGATACAGAGGGTAATGCGGGTCCCTGCGGGCATCGCAACTTCACCAATCTCGGTCGGCGACGTCGTAATCCGGTTGCCAAGTTGGTTGGAACTTTCGAACCTTAGAAACTCTTCGACCGCCGTTCTGATTAGCTCAGGTTGAGCAATCAGCCTTTCCTTTTCACCGGCCCAATCTAAAAGCGCGTGGAGACCATTGCCGATCAAATTCGTTGTCGTCTCATGCCCTGCGTTCAATATGAAGATCACATTCTGCAATAGCTCGTGCTCGGAAAGCCGGCCGCCTTCAGCCTCCCCTTCAATCAGCCTGGTCAGAACATCCTTGTCCGGGTCGCCGGGATTCCGACGACGGCGTTCGACGAGTGTTTCGAGGTAAGCTTTGAAATCTCGGACAGCGTCCTCCCCGGCCTTGAATTGCTCATCGTCGATTACGGGCTCCAACGCGCCCAGAATTGCCAACGACCAAGCCCGCAAAGGCTCGCGTTCCGCACGCGGTACATCGAGCATGTTGCCAATGACTTCGACCGGGATGGCAGCTGCAAAATCCTCGATCAAGTCCGGTTGCGTCTTATGCTCCATCGCATCAAGAAGTTCGTCCACCAACGCAACAACAGGCCCTTCCATACTGGTAATCGCTCGCGGCGTCAGAGCGCCAGCCATGATCTTGCGGACACGTGTGTGCAGAGGTGGGTCATTGAAAACCAAACTGGTCGTATGATGCTGAAACAGATAGCCATCACCATACTTCGGTTTGAACTCCACCTTCTTGTCGGAAGAGAATGTCGTCGTGTCCTTGTAAACGGCTTCAAGGTCAGCATGCCGTGACAAGAAGTAAGACCCGTCAGGCATCAAACGAACCGGATCATAAATGCGAAGGGCATGGTAGGTTGGGTAGGGATCTTCGTAGAACGAGGCCGGCAGTTGCGTGAGATCAAACTCAGAAGCACGCTGTCGGGCGTCGGATTCCGGCAATAGGCGCAGGCCTTCATCATTCAACCCAGGCTTCATGCTATCACCAGTTAAAGCGCTCACATCAGCACCTCACGTCAGTTTTTGAAGACGCTGCTCAATCGCTCCGAACACCGACTGCCCGCCTTCATCCTTCATTTCCAGCCTGACAATATCCTCGAACTTGAGGAACGGCGTTGTCGCCTCGCCATGGCGGATTGTCTCAACCGTTCGCTGCTCGGCAATACAGGTATATCCGATGCCGCCCTCAGCAACTGGTAGACCCGGCCCACCACCGACATCGCGGTTCGAAACCGTACCGGAGCCGACAATTGTTCCAGCAGACAATGGCCGCGTCTTCGCTGCATGTGCAATCAGGGTGGCAAAATCAAACGTCATATCAATACCCGCATTTGGGCTGCCGAATGCCTCGCCATTGAGATAAGCCAGCATCGGTAGATGAACCTTTGCTTCTCGCCACGCCTCGCCCAGCTCATCCGGCGTAACCGCAACGGGTGAGAACGCTGACGGCGGCTTGCCATGCACAAATCCAAAACCCTTAGTGAGTTCGTCGGGAATGATGTTGCGCAAGGACACATCGTTGCAAATCATGATTAGGCGAATTGCTTGAGCTGCTGTTTCCACATCGGCCCCGAGCGGCACGGAGTCGGTCACGACCGCAACTTCACCTTCAAAGTCTATACCCCAATCTTCATCTGGCATGACAATGTCATCACGCGGTGCAAGCAGCGGATCTGAGCAGCCCTGGTACATCAATGGGTCGGTCCAAAACCGTTCTGGCAACTCGGCTCCGCGTGACTGCCGTAAGAGTTGGACATGATTGACGTAAGCCGACCCATCCAACCATTGGAAGGCACGTGGCAATGGGCTCATACAGTCGCGCTCGTGGAAGCGTTCAGCCGGAACCGAACCAATTTCCAATCCGGACACAAGTGCTTCCAGATCGCGTCGGCACGCCTCCCAGTTATCCAGCGCCGACTGTAAAGTTGGCGCAATCAATTCCGCCGAAGTGCATCGCGTTAGATCGCGAGAGACAACAACCAAGCGACCGTCTCGCGGGCGCTCCTTCGAAGGTAAGGTTGCAAGTTTCATGGAGTAAGCTCCCTCGCCTAAGTTTCATTCACGACAGGATTGCGCAACACACCGATGCCAGTGATTTCGATCTCAACGGAATCACCGGCCTTGAGGTTGGGCGATGTACCATCAGTTCCCATCCAGATCATATCTCCCGGATGAAGCGTAATGTATTGGCTGATCGTGCTGATGTACCGCTCGATGCCAAACAGCATTGCGTTAGTGCGAAACTGTGAATGCACATCGCCGTTGACCCGGACCGTCGTCTCAAGCGCATTAAGATCGGGAACATCCGTTTCAATCCACGGTCCCATGGGCGCGAAGGTATCCGTATTCTTGGCACGCCATAGTGTTCGGTCTGATTTCTGCCAACTCCGTTCGCTAACATCATTGCCAATCGTATAACCGAGAACACAGGACAAAGCCTCATCTTCGCTGAGGTATTTGGCAGTCTTCCCGATAACGACGGCAATCTCTCCTTCGTACTGAACCTGCTCGGACGCATCTTTCGGAATGACGATAGCTTCACCATGTGGGATCAGAGCATTATTGGCACGGTATCCCACATCAGGCTGGGTCGGCAGATTGGGCTCGATGCCTTGCTGCTTGGAAATCTTAATGACGTGCTCGGGATAATTGAAACCAACGGCATAGAAGGTCTTTGGCTCAAGCGGGATCTCGAACTTGACATCATCCAGTGCGTGTCGTCTGCCTATGCGCTGATAGTCGCTGAATGGCGTGCCGCTGACAGCTTCCACTTCATCACCTTCGACCAGCCCGTAGCTCGTCTCACCCGCAACGGTAAATCGCATCCATCTCATGCGCGCTAATCCCCAATGCTTGATTTCATTTTGGGAACCAGCCGACATGATGCTGCCGCACTAGTCAATCGGCTTTTCGTCGTCATCTGGCATCGAAATGAGCATCCAGCACAAAGCCCGTTTGCTCACGGCCGATGTAACCACGGCAGTTCGTCCGCAAAGTTGTTTCGCCGATCCGAAAAGTTTTGACAATATGCGTATGGCCGAAGACCCAATCGCTGATCTGCGGATGTGCAACAATGAAGTCGTCCAGGTCCGACGCAAATCCAGGTGCCACAGGCGTCCTCCGGAACCTTTCGGTCATGCCCTGATAACTCGGCGCATGATGGGTAATTACCACCACTTTTTGATCGATACGGGCTGCCAGTTCCTGCTTCAGAAATTCGAGAGAAGCCTGGTGTCGAGAGATCGCATGCCGAGGTGTAAAACGTCGACCGCCCGCTGAGATCACGTGAAAGTCCGTTAGACCCAGACCAACGTAACGCTCAGTACTACGGTCGCCACTATTCACATCTGTCCACAAAGTAGCGCCAAGAAATGTCACGCCGTCGATCGTGGCGGCCTTGTTCTCAAGGTAGTAGACTCCATCTCCTCCCAGATGACGCTCGATCAGGGCTTGGCCTTCATCAATATCGATGCCGTAGGGCTCATGATTACCGCCAACGTAAAGTATAGTATCGAAGTTCTTCCGTGCCAGTTCAAAGAACCGCAGCGTCGCGGATCGTACGCGTTGCTTTCGCGAATCTTGAGCTTCGGGCGATAGACAAATGGCAGTGGTTATATCTCCAGCAAGGATCAAGACTTCCCCACTTGGTAGCTGATCCATGGCATCGAATTCGAGATGAATATCGGACATGTAGTGCACCCTCATGCGCACTCCTGCCGATTAACCAATTCGCTCGCAGACGTCAGCACTCTTATCTCCGCACTTAACGCTACTCCCAAGAGCTGTTAGCAATCTAGGAGAGCTGGGTCATCAGGCGTGAAACCGACTAATCTCGATCAATTGATTCCCACCCTGGGGCCTCTTGTATCACGTCCTGTGCCCTGATCAGCTCATTTGACCTATCGGCCTTGCAGGCGGAGCATTGTTTGTGCAGCAGCAGCTCATCAGTTGGTGGCATGACGCCCGCCACAACTTTTTCACTGGGCCTCATCGCTTCACTATGGCCTCCGTCATCCTATCATCTCTTTTGGCGATACTTGTATGTGCCAGGGCTGACATCAAAATTGGCGATTGGTTGCTGACAAACTGGGGCAGCACGGCAACCACTCCGAAAGACATCGTCATCGTGGCGATCGACGAACCGACGCTGGCAACCCTGCCTTACCGATCCCCAATCGATCGTCGCTTTTTGGCTGAGCTGATCCAACACATCGACAAAGGTGCCCCGCGCGCCATCGGTATTGACATTCTGTTTGACCAGGCAAGCGAGCCAGCTAAAGACCAGCAGCTTCTGAAGATGCTGCAAAACCCAAAGTCGACGACCATTGTTGCATACGCCGATGAGGCCGACGGCCTGACACCCAAACAAGCTGCGTTCCTCAAACAGGCTCTCAACGGTTTGAACGTCGGCCATGTTATCATTTCGCGAGATGCGTTTGATGGCACCGTCAGACACTGGCCTGAAATGAACAAGGAATCTGCGAGCGTCCCACTATTCGCGACAGCGATCGCAATGGCTGCCAACAAGAACAGCCAGCAACTTGAAGGTCGTGTCGCGTTTTTCGCAGATAGCGACGGCGCCCCGTTTGCTTTCCCAACCTATCCGGCAAGCGCCGCAAAGCTGCTGCCGCCACAATGGTTCAAAGATAAGATCGTTCTGATCGGCGCAACGCTGCCGAACATTGACCAGCATCAAACACCGTTTACCACCTCGTCAGGCGTGAGCTCAGGTTCCATATACGGCGTCAAAATCCATGCGCATATGATCGCGCAACTCCTGAATGGTCGCTCGATCACGCTAATCGGTACATTTGCGAAACTCGTTCTCTGCCTCGGCCTGGCCGGACTAACGGCGGCAGGTTTCACAACCTTGACGTCACTCCCTATGCGCGTGGCTTTTATCGGTCTCCTTCTCTCCGGTCTGATTATTACTAGCCTTGGTCTCTACCGCGCATTCGATCTGGAATTGCCTTTGGCGACCCTATTGGCGACGGCCGCCTTATCCAGTGCTGCATTCATCATTCGGGACTGGCACACCAACTGGTCCGAACGCAGGTTTATTCAAAAGGCGTTCGGCCAGTACGTGAGTCCGGCACTGGTCGATCGGATCGCTGCCAATCATGACTTGCTCAAGCTTGGCGGCGAGCAGCGCGCCGTGACGTACATCTTTACCGATCTTGAGGGCTTCACATCCCTCAGCGAGAACCTGCCGCCGGAGAAGGTCTCAAACATCCTCAACGCCTATCTCGATGGAATGTGCGACCTGTTCGTCGACCATGGTGCAACGATTGACAAGATTATCGGTGACGCCGTCGTCGGCCTCTATGGTGCACCAGAAAACCAACCAGACCACGCTAATCAGGCCGTTGCCCTCGCATTGGCTATCGACAGGTTTGCCGAAGACTTCCGCAGGTCACCTGATGCCCAGGGTATTTCTCTCGGTGTCACGCGCATAGGGTTGCATAACGGCCCGGCTGTCGTCGGCAACTTCGGTGGCCAAAGGTTTTTCGACTACACCGCAATCGGCGACACGGTGAACACAGCTGCAAGGCTGGAAGGTGCCAACAAATACCTGGGCACCAGGATATGCGTGAGCGAGAGTGTTTCGGCAGGCGCAACTGAACATCTCTTTCGACCGATCGGCGATATCATCTTAAAGGGTAAGGATGAGCCGGTGCGCTGCTTCGAGCCGGTCGAGCGCAACAGTCCGCAGGCGAAGTCTTTGGAACGATACAGCCAGGCATTTGAGCTGCTCTCTGATAGGCCAGCAGCGGCCCATGAGATCCTCAGCGAAATCCAAAAGCAATTCCCGACGGATAGCCTTATCGGCCTTCATTTGACCCGCGCAAGTAACGGCAAAAAAGGCGTCCAAATTGAGTTAGAGAGTAAGTAGCAAATGCTACGGCAAGGCGATATCGGGCAGCCTATCCGCGTTCGCCTGCCATGCGGCCGAGTATTCCAATACGCGCGCCGTCTCTTCCGCCACGCTCGCACTGCAAAACCGCTGCAGCAGGTGCAGTGTCATATCGATGCCGAGCGAAACCCCGCCGCCCGTTAGAACCTGGCCAGCATCGACAACGCGAGCGACCGGCGCGTTAGCGTCTCCATTTTTTGCGCCAAGGATCTCCAGTGGTGGCGTTTCACCGTCGAAGACTTCCACTTTGGTGGTCGCCTTGAGGCCGGACAAGAGGCCTGCCGCCTCGAGGATCATGGCGCCTGTACAAACGGAGGCAATGGTCGTCCCTTCAGACTTCACTTCCCGTAAATACGAGAGCATCGCCTGGTTATCACATTCTACTGACCAACCTGGGCCGCCAAGGACCATCAGGACGTCCGAAGCCTGATGGTCACGAAAGCTGCGATCCGCCATCAAGCGCAGACCATTGGCCATAACAACTTCGCCGCCCCGCTCTGACACAACGTAGAATTCCAGCTGTGGTGCGATCCGCTTGGCCATAGACAGCACACCGTATGTGGCACCGATGTCTATCGGCTCAATACCATCGTAGGCCAGGATCGCAAAAACTGTCATCGAGCTGTCCTACTCCGATTTAGTAGAGGCCACGCTCGGCCATGATCTTCGTCTGTCGATCATTCTCTTCCTGGGTCAGGTCTCGGCAGTGATCGAGAAGGATTTCGGCAAAGCTTGGCAGCTGGGCCCGATCAATCTGCTGCGACGCATCCCACAACTTCGATCTCACAAACGCCTTCGGGCAATGCATGAAGGCCTCCTGAATCTTGATGAGCAGCCCGACTTTTGGCGCCCGACCCTGGATACTGCTCTCTTCGAGTAGCCTTGCATCGCTAGTGACTTTGGCCGTGCCGTTAATGCGCAGCGTTTCATTCATGCCTGGGATCAAAAAGAGCACGCCAATGGCCGGATTTCGAAACAGGTTCGTCATCGTGTCGAGCCTGTTGTTCCCGACCCGATCCGGTAGCAGGAGATGCTGATCATCCAGAACCCGAACAAACCCTGGTGGGTCACCGCGCGGGGTCACATCAGCGCCGCCGGGCCCTTGGGTAGCGATTACGCAGAAAGGCGAGAGCCTGAGAATCTCACGGCAGTGCTGATCTAAATGAGTGAGTACCTTGTCTGTCGCCCGACTCAACGGCGCATGGTGAACCGCGCGCAGGCTCTCTTCGTCTTCAATGAAGCTGATGTCTTCTGGCAGCACAGCGATCCTCCAGGCCATTGGTCTCGATGGATCATACGCCGATTGCAAGGAACTGCAATTCCGACAGCCCACAATTAAAAACCGACCGCGCGGAAATGTTTCGGCCACTGACGACTGCGAATCATTGACGTAAGAGACGCTAATCACCACTACTAGAGCCAATTCGCGAGAATCTTACTGACGGGGACGATGCGCCATGACACCTGGAATGATCAGAGAACTTCAGAACATTTCGCAGCAGCATGTCGATAACCTTGTCGGCAACGTCTTTTCAGAGCTCGACAAACTGAAGGCCGATATGCAGGCCGTGAGCAAGACGAAGCCTGATCCGGATCTTCTCATCAAGAACATCGAGCCTTTCACCTACTTCGAGTTCATTGCATTGGCCTGCCATCGACTGCGCGGAAAGTGGAAGCGCGCAAACGATGCGGTCAAGACTCTGGAAAAGCGGCGCACTGAATGGAACACGGTCATCAGCGCAGCTCTGTTCCATGCTCGCAATGATCTCGCGAAGCTCGAGAAAGGCAGCACGGAGTACGATGCCCAGATTGATAAGATCCTGGCGTTGCTTGACATGCTGTCGCTAACCTTCAGGCCATTGGCCGGCCCCAACGCACAATGGGTCGCCATTACTGCTGCAACGATTGGAACGGGCACCCAGTAAGCTTGCCCATCCGCCAACGGTTGAGCCAACTCGTCGGTGAAAGATCTAGCGCAGCACCAAGCGAAATCTTTGCTGATGCTGGCTCGACGATCCCGTGCGTGCAAGAATGCTGGATGAACGCATCAAATGCGTTCACTCCGGCCGCACCATATCGGGAAATACAATGAAGCTAGAAGGTTCGTGCCACTGCGGTGCAGTTAAGTTTTCGGTCGAAGCACCAGAGCCGACGCCCTACCTGCTTTGCTATTGTTCAATTTGCCGTAAAACGGCTGGCTCCGGCGGATTTGGTATTAATCTCGGCGCAAGAACCGAAACCCTCTCCATTGAAGGTAGTGAAAACATTCGTAGGTATCACCCGGAGTCGGGTGAAACAGGAGCAGATGCCAGTGAGCATTCCGGACGGCGTTTCTGCGGTCGGTGTGGATCGCCTCTTTGGAATTACGACACCCGCTGGCCTGACCTGATCCATCCTCATGCCGGCGCAATCGACACTGAGCTGCCGATCCCGCCGGAACGTACGCACATCATGCTTGGCTCCGCTGCCAACTGGGTCGAGTCTCACATTGAAGAGGGCGACCGGTGCTTCAAAGAATACCCGGATGAAAGTCTTGCAGACTGGCATCGACGAGTGACCAATCAATAACAATGCCTGGCCGCGCATCGAGCAGCAGCTGAAAAAAGGTGAGGGAGAGACATGTCAGACGAGAAGTTCGGTTTTATCGGTTTGGGCAACATGGGTCAGCCGATGGCGCGCAACATTCATCAGTCAGGTCACGAGCTCCTGGTGCACGACATCGCAGGAACTGCCGACCGTGCACCTCAGGGCACGATGACCGCGCAATCCAATTCTGAAGTTGCACGTCGAAGCACTGTTATCGCACTTTCCCTGCCCTCTCTCGAAGCAAATCAAGCCGTAGTCGCTGAAATGGCTGAGGCAGGCAAACAAGGCAGTATTGTCGTCGACACGTGCACCATCGGGCCGACCGCCGCTGCCGCCAACGCAGAAAGGCTTGCCGCTGCCGGCATTGCGTATGTCGATGCACCAGTATCCGGATTGAAATCGCGCGCCGAAGAAGGGTCGCTTGCCAGTATGGTTGCCGGTGGAAGCGATGAAATCGAACGTGCGAAGCCTCTGATCGAAGGTTATTCCCGCACCATGTTTGTTGTTGGCACAGAAGCTGGCCAGGGTCAGCGTATGAAGGTCGTCAACAATGCGATTTATCTGTCATCCTTAATTACAGTCTCAGAAGCCCTTTCGTTCGGCGAGAACGGCGGTCTTGATCTCGAAAAGATGCTCGAGGTAATCAATGCAAGTTCGGGCCAAAGTCTTACGACTGGCCAGGTCTTCCCAACCTACATGCTGACTGATCCACCCGGCTTCAGCGGTGCTGATGCTCACATCCTTCGCAAGGACCTGAGCTTGTTCGTTGACGGCGCGAAGCAGGAAGGAACACCCGGCGCCGCCATCACGACAGCCTACGAGACAACTGTTGCCTTTTCGGAAGAGAACCCAAAACAGGACAAGGCAGAGATCTATAAGTTCGTTCGCGATCGACTGAAGTGAGCGCCGGTACAGAGCTTACTTCAATCTCAGATTCTCGCGCCTTAACCAGTCGTCATGACAATTTTGCCGAAGTGCTGATTGTTCTTCATATGGTCCAGCGCATCCGCCGCCTGCGACAAACGAAAGGTCTTCGAGATTGGCAGGCTAAGTTCGCCGGACTCAACAGCGGAGTTAAGATCCTGCCGCATGAGACGACCTATCTCGCGAACCTCATCAAGCGAACGCGTTCGGAACGTAACGCCGATGTACTCGATGCGCTTCAGTGCGTGTAGATCGTAGTCGAACTCGCCTTTACCCCCGCCAAGGCGACCGACATTGACGATCCGGCCCATGATCGCCGCCGCTTTCATATTCTCGTTCGCGACGCCACCACTAATTTGATCAACAATAACGTCTACACCCTTGCCATCGGTAGCTTCCTGCACTTGCTCCGGCCAGTTAGGATCGGACGAATCGATAGCAAGATCCGCTCCAAACTCCGTGAGCTTTGCACGCCGTTCCGCGTTCGTTGAACTGCCGATGACCTTGCCGGCACCCATATACTTGGCAATCTGCATGCCCATTAGACCGACGCCCGAGCTGGCTCCTTGAATCAAGATCGACTCGCCCTTGGCAAGGCGCCCCCGCGTGACCACCGCGTTATGCATTGTGTAGAGCGCAATCGGCAGGGTCGCCGCTGTCTCGTAACTCACGTTGCCGTCTGGTATCTTTTGCACACGACCGTAGTCGGCAACGGCATACTCGGCATAACCGCTACCGCCAGAGCACATCACCCGGTCGCCCGGCTTGACGTTCTGAACGTTGGCGCCAACTTCGACAACATCCCCCGACCATTCCATGCCGACGATCGTACCTGCACCGCCAACGCTGCCGTGCGCAGCACCGCCAGCAACGGCTAGATCCGCGCGATTGAGACCCATCGCACGCACTTCAACCAGGACCTGATCAGCATTCGGAGATGGTTTATCGACATCCTGGTACGCCACACCCCCATCAACAACCACAATCGCCTTCATTATCGCTTCCTCCGACTTGCTCTTCCATCGCCCACACGCAGGTGCGCGACAATGGCAAGCGAGCCGGCATCAAACAAGCAACCGGCCATCGCATTTGAAATGATTGAGCCTGCCCACCGCCCGATCGGCGCAGCTCGCACGACAAGGCGCTTGCTTCCGGCCAGTCAGCATGAAGTAATGTGCGGCAACAAAGAGCGATGAGGAACGCCCACAATGTCTGACAACAGCCAGCGTCCATCCGCGAAGGCTTTCGAGCGCAAGCCATTGCCAAAGCGTTTCTGCAACCTCGATCGCTTGCTCCACGCCCTTGAAGCCCGCAACCTGGACGGCATCGTGGTGACCTCACCGCAGAACGTCTTCTATCTGACCGGGTTCAATACGATTGCCCACAAAGCTGACGAACCACGCGTGTTCGCTGTCTTGCTTTCACGTCATGCACCCGATCATCCAATCCTTGTTGTTGGCGATTATTACCTCGCATCGTTTCTGCGCCAGGAAACGTGGGTTGAGGACATCCGGCCGTTTCGCGCTGTGATGATGCCACTCGATATCGAAGCGGACCGATCAGACATCGACCGTTTCATCCCACCAAGCGCACTTGGCACACCCTGGATCGAGAACGCGCGCAAGCAGTACACTTTCGATATGGGCTCAGCACTGAATGGTGCACTCAAGGATCTCAAACTGATTGGAAAGAACGTCGGTTTTGATGAACCAGCCTTCGCCATGCGCGCCGGTCTGAGCGACGTAAGCGTGTCGGATGCCTACGACCCACTGATGTTCGCTCGATCAATCAAGACACCGACAGAGCTCGAATTGTTGCGCCGCTCCTCTAGGTTGAACGAAGCCGCCATTCACAAGACCATTCGATCCTGGGACAAAGGGGCGACATGGCGCGACCTCAACATTGCCTATGCCACCGCCGTTGCCGAACTCGGAGGCTTCGTCCGCGATCCTGGCGGCATGGTCTGGGGACACCCGCGTGGCACAGAACAGACCATCATGCTCTCTACCGGTTTTGAGGATACCGAAGTAGAGGCTGGCACACATGTCATGTTCGATTGTCACGGCACAATCGATCTCTACTGCTGGGATGGCGGCAAGAGCTGGGTCGTGGATGGTGAACCCGCCAACGGCGATGCCAAGAAATGGGCTGCCGCTACGTCGGCCGTCTGGGAAACGTTACTCAACGCGATGAAGCCCGGAGCTAAGATCAAGGACCTCCAGGCCGCCGCGCGCGACACCTATCGCAAAGCCGGCGTGCCCGATCCCGATCGGGCCGTCATCTTCTTCCATGGTCTCGGCCTCTCTCACATGGAACTGGAACTCCTGACGGCAACGGGAGAAAGACCAGGCGGCAACTGGACGCTCGAAGAAGGAATGGTTGCGCCCATCCACCTGCTTTACCCGGGGAGCGAACATGATCGCTCGTGGTGCGAGGAAGTTGTTGAGATCCGTGCGGACGGTGGTAAACCCATGTTCTCATGGGGTCCGGACCCGTTGGTTGGTCAGGCTGCCTAGTCAAAGGGCGGTCGAACAAAGTTCGAAACAACAAAACCAATTCTTACGCGCGCGCCTTCGGCTCGTCGTCGTCAACAAGGGTGCTCTGTGCCATCACATCAACCAAACTTAGGCATCCTTTACCTGCTGATCTCCATCGGCCTCATATCGCTGGTCGATACCGTCAGCAAATTCTACACCAAAGAACTCCATGCCGTGATGCTGGTCTGGGGCTACTTCATTGCCATGGCGTTGTTCGTCAATGGCTACTTTGTGATGCGCGGCAGGTTCGATCTCATTAAGTGCAATCGACCAATGCTGCAGATCGCACGCCCCGGCTTCTTGGCCGGTTCAATTGCCTGCCTGTTTGTCAGCCTGACCTACCTGCCGATTGCGGAAGCGACCGCGATTGGTTTCACTGCCCCGCTCTTCATCATAGCTCTATCAGTGCCATTGCTCGGCGAAAGAGTCGGCTGGCACCGCTGGCTAGCCGTTGCCCTTGGCTTGATGGGTGTGCTCATCATTGTTCGACCAGGCGGCTCTGTCTGGCACTGGTCAGCAGCCATGGCACTGCTAGGTGCCCTATCGTTTGCCTTCTTCCAACTCGTCACAAGGCGCCTTGCAGATCAGGATCGTCATGAAACAACTCTGATCTACACAAGCCTGGGTGGCATCGCCTGGACCAGCTTGCTCGTCTCATTTTTCTGGACCTCACCAACGCAGACACACATGGTGATGTTTCTCATCATTGGTGCGATGGGGGCCGGCGCGCATTTCTTCATGCTGCAAGCATTCGCGCGAGCTGAAGCCTCACTGCTGGCGCCATTCAATTATAGCAAACTGATCTGGGTAACGATTCTGGGCTACATCGTATTCGGCGATCTCCCCGGCATCGACACGCTCATCGGCAGCACGATAATCGCGGCTGCAGGTCTTTACGTGCTGTATCGAGAGAACCGAATAAAGACCTCATAGCAACCTTGAAGTTGCGCAAGTGCAGCGCGCCGACACCAATCACTAGCCGCTCGCTCTCCATCATCAATATGATGGTTTCCATCTACATGGCGATGGCGCTATTCATCAGTTGATTAATCATAACCCGCGCTGCTGTTGTGTTGCGAGAGATCCGGCAGCCTAAGGCAGGCGCTAAACGCCGGAAGGATTTGCGACAGAAAACCGGAGAACCCGATGCGCCAAGTTCATTTTGTAGCCTTTCTCCAGGCCCAGAACTGCACCACCCTACCGGCGGCTTGGCGCCACCCCGACGCACGCACGGATACATATTCGCCAGCCTACTATCAGCATATTGCGCGGGTGCTGGAGGAAGGCAAATTCGATGTCGGTTTCTTTGATGATCGCCTGGCCATGCCCGATATGTACGGCGGTGACCACGCCCATACCGTCGAAAATGGCATTCGCTGTGTTAAGCTCGATGCAACAACATGTTTGATGACCATGGCCGCTGCCACGAAGCATCTCGGTCTCGGCGCGACCTACTCGACAACCTATTATGATCCCTTCCACGTCGCGCGTGTGTTTCAGACGATCGACCTGATGACTGAGGGCCGCGCAGCGTGGAACTGTGTCACGTCAGTCAACGACAACGAAGCACGCAACATGGGTCGAGGCGATGAAGCCATGGAACATGACATGCGCTACGACCGCGCCGACGAGTTCATGGAAATCGTGCTCGGACATTGGGACAGTTGGGATGATGACGCCATAGTCGTCGACAAAGTCAATAATCTCTATGCCCACCCAGACAAGGTACGCCGCATCGATTATCAGGGTGAGTTTCTGGCATCCCGCGGCCCCTTCACCGTTCCACGTTCCCCCCAAGGCCACCCGGTGGTCATGCAGGCCGGTATGAGCGGCCGTGGCCAACGCTTCGCTGCGCGATGGGGTGAGTTGCTATTCGTTGCCTATCGCGATCTCGAAGTCGGAAAGCAGGCCTACAAGCGTCAGAAAGAAGCCGCTGCTGCCAACGGCCGTGACCCCGACAGCATGAAGATTGCGTCGCTATTCTACCCGGTTGTGGCCGAAACACGAGCTGAGGCGGAAGACAAGAAAGCAGCCTACGACAAGCTCCCCAATGAGATGGATCAGCTATCACTGCTTTCCGAGGCTCTGAACTTCGACTTTGCCTCAAAGGGTTTGGACGAGGCCTTCACGGACGACGAAATCAACTCGATCAATGGTATGCAGTCAATGCGCGACCGCGTCGTCCAGGCCGGTTACAAGAACCCGACGGTTCGCGATTTCATGCGGGTAACCGGACGTGGACTGCTGCACGAAGCCTGGGTTGGCAGTCCGAAGGACATTGCCGATCGCATCGAAGAGTGGTGGTCAGCCCCAGCCTGCGATGGCTTCGTCGTCGGCCCGACACACCAGCCCGGTTGCTTTGAAGACTTCGTGAAGTTTGTCGTGCCTGAGCTTCAGAAACGCGGCATCTATCGTAAGGATTATACAGGTCCAACATTGCGCGATCATCTGGGTCTCAAGCGTCCGGAGATCGGTGCACTGCGACAGGCAGCCGAATAAGCGTTAGCGCATCAACAATTTTTGTCACGATTCCTAGGCGCCAGAACAAACGAGACGTCGCGACCTGTTGATTTGAACCGCAGGTGGTGCGAGGGTCCGCGTGGAAATTGCCATCACGCGCAATCAATTCGGAAACCGCAGGTCGCATCCAATTCAATGTCTGAGACATCAGAAGCTCCAGGCTCAAGTGGCTTTGCCGTCGGCTATGCCAAGGACAAAGGCAGCTTTCGCGTCTATGTTTGCCTGGTCGTCGCCGTCATCTGCTTGGTTGGCTGGTTCTTACGCGGCAGTGAGATCCTGCTAGCCCTTGCAGTCTTCTTTGGCGGCACCGGATACTATTTTTATCCACTCATTGAAACCGATAAGGCTCGTCTCGGCGCGGGAGAGCACGGTATTTTTATCGAGGGGTTCGGTGTCATCCCCTGGCGCTCCATCGAAAACATCGAGCTGAGCACTTACGCCGTGCGCACCATCGAAGTGAACGAGCTTACCCTCAGGCTAGCAAAGTCATTACCAAATGCGCTGATCGCCGACTGGCGATCTCTGCCCTATCATCGCCTCCTGATGAAGCTTCCCTGGAGCATGACTCGCGACAACACCGTTCGTGTTAATCTTGAGCCGTTTGCCGGCCGACCCGATGACATTACCGCCGCACTAAAGCGCTGCCGCCGCTATTTCGGAGGCCATTAAGCCAGGATTTGCTCATCAGTAGGCACCGGGCTCACCGGCCGGCCCTGGCAAGGCTCTTGGCGCCTCTGTCGCGACGCTTCCAACCAATGTCGCAATCGGCTAAGCCATAGCTTGAATTATTGGCAAATCACAGTCATTCACCGCACGACCACACTGACCGGTAAGCTTTGAGGAAACAGATGTCATCCGCACAGATCATTGATGGTAAGGAATTTGCGCTCAACCTGCGTGCCCGCATTGGTGCTGAGACGGGTAAGCTCAAGCAGGATCATGGTGTGACACCCGGCCTTGCCGTTGTGCTGGTGGGCGAAGATCCTGCGAGCCAGGTCTACGTCAAGAGCAAATCCAAGCAGGCTCAGGAAGCCGGTATCACAGCCATCGACAAGAAACTGCCGGCGACTGCAAGCGAGGACGAGTTACTCGGCATCGTCAATGAACTCAACAACGATCCAGCTGTGCACGGCATCCTGGTGCAGCTGCCTCTGCCCGACCAGATTGACTCCGACAAGGTCCTGCGCGCGATATCTCCGGAAAAAGACGTCGATGGTTTTCATCCGGTCAACGTCGGGTTGCTTGGCTCCGGACAAATGGATCGCGCATTCGTCCCATGCACGCCGCTTGGTTGTCTATTGATGCTCAAGCACCATCTCGGAAATCTAAGCGGCAAGAACGCCGTCGTGGTTGGCCGTTCCAATATCGTGGGCAAGCCGATGGCGATGCTGCTGCTTGGCGAGAACTGCACCGTCACCGTCGCCCACTCACGTACTCAGGACATCGAAGCTGTCTGCCGCGAGGCCGATATTTTGGTTGCAGCAGTGGGGCGACCGGAGATGGTCAAGGGCAATTGGATCAAGCCCGGCGCGACAGTCATCGATGTGGGCATCAATCGTATCCCTAAAGATGATGGAAAGTCCCGCTTGGTCGGCGACGTTGCCTTCGACGAAGCCAAAGAGGTTGCAGGTGCCATCACGCCCGTACCCGGCGGCGTTGGTCCCATGACCATAGCTTGCCTATTGGCCAACACCGTACGTTCGGCAGCAATGGCCAATGGCATCACACCTCCGGACTGGGCGTCAGACTAGTTTACGCGATACGTCTCAATCATATCGGCATCAAGTTCGAGCCCAAATCCCGGCCCTGACGTAATTGGCATTTTTCCATCCGACAGAGCCGGTCGATTGGTCCACATCTGGTGCCAAACCGGATCTCTCTCGGGATCGCCAAAGCATTCGATGTAGAGGCCGTGCGGCACAGCAGACAAAAGGTGTTGCGCAATCTGCGATTCCTCATGATGCGTCATGTGAAGTCCAGCTGCAGAGCAAAGTGCTGCAGCCCGACGCCAATCCGTAACGCCACCACCCTCCGAAACATCATAGTTGATGATGTCGACGGCCCCGGCGTCGATAAACCTTCGAACGCCTTGCACCGTGAACTCTGACTGACCTGATGTAATCGGGATGGAAACCTGCTGCCGCACACGGGCGCACTCAGCGACGTCATCATACCAGATACAGGGTTCTTCAAACCACGCGATATCTAAATCACTTATCAGCTTCGCGAAACGAATGGCGTCCGGCGCTGTCCACCCGCGATTAGCGTCAACAGCCAGAACAAATTTCTCGCCGACTGCCGCACGCGCAACATGCACGCGCTCGGCATCCTCCTCCGGTGTCAACCCGCCGACCTTGAACTTGCAGCCGGCCATGCCGGCAGCCTCGTACATTTTCATTTCGGCAGTAATGTCAGCTTCGGTCTTGCCCTCCATGTAATAGCCACCAATCGAGATCAGCGGCATATCCTTACGGTACCCACCAAGTAACTCATTGACGGAACGACCGGTTGCGCGTCCCATCACATCCCAAAGCGCACAGTCGACGCAGGCAATGGCTTCAAGCAGAAGCTTTCGGTCTCGATTTGGCTTCGACAAAGCGAACATGGCTTCCCAGTGTCGCTCATAGGCAAAGGGATCACTACCGATTATCAAAGGTGCGAGTTCGTTCTCAATGATCGCGGCGATTTCAACTCCATGGTCACGGTTGTCGCCGTTGTAGACAAGGCTCTCCGTACCATCGCTTGTTCGCAGCTTCGTGATCACCGTGGATCGCTTCAAGACATCATACGTACTGCCACCAAAGTTCTTCGACAGCGGGATATCAATGGCAATCGCTTCGACGCGCTCGATCTTCATTTTTGACCCTCCCCGGTAACGCACGACGCATCGTGCAGGCACATGACAGGATGGACAACTGATCCGTCCAAAGAGCCACCAGGATATCTCGCACCGGATTGACGTCGTTGAACGGCTGTTCAAAGCTGCCGGCAAAGAAAAACGGAGTGTGCCATGCGTGTTGCAAGCCCCGGCGAACGACCAACCCTACTTGACGATCGCAGTGCTTGGAGGGCATCCGACCTCCCGTCACCGGCCTCCTACAGGCGTGAGTTCTCCAGCGCAATGCTCGATGAGATCGCCCAAGCGTCCAACAGTCTGCTGGAAAGCGGCGCTGATCTACAAAGCGTTGGGTTCCGCAAAACTGAACTACCAAACACGTCAGAATTCCTTGTTGATGCCTATGACGATGTTGAGAATGGCGTCGGCTTTGCTGTTCTTGGCGGTCTCCCGGTTGCCGAATGGGGACCGGACGTCTCGCGCGCTGCACTCGCAATCGTCGGAAGCTACTTCGGCGAGATCACGCGCCAGAACCGTGAGGGCGAGTACATTCTCGATGTCATTGATAAGAGCGCACCCTACGACAGCCAGTTTCGCGGCTACCATTCCAACGCCTTCTTGGAATTCCACAACGACGGCACCAATGTCGTTGCCCTCATGTGCATGGAGACGGCCAAAGAGGGGGGTGAAAGCCTGCTTGTCAGCGCCACGACCCTCTACAACGAACTGTCCAAGACCCGGCCCGACGTCCTACCAACTTTGATGCGCGGCTATCGTCATAGCCGCCGCAATCAGGCACTGCCAGGTCAGGCTCCGGTCATGGAAAATGCCACGCCAGTCTTCTCGTTCATCGAAGGCGTGTTTCATAACTGCTATTCGCGGATTTCAATTGATTCATCGCTCGATCAGGGGCTTGAGCAGTCACCCGCAGAGCGCGACGCGTTGGATGCGGTAGACGAAGTCCTCGCGCGTCCGGAGCTGGTTCTGAACATGGAGTTTCGCCAGGGGGATATTCAGCTGGTCAACAATTTCACCCTGCTTCATTCCCGAAAAGCGTATGTCGACCATAGTCAGGATCGGCGGCGGCACCTCATGCGGCTTTGGCTAACCGACCCAACCAGCAAGTACAACGGTCCCGGAAAAATGGACTTCTACTTGCCTGAGGAGTCACACTTCCTCAAAACGAGAGGATACGAGATCTTCCAGGGGAATTAACGGACACCCAGCACGGTCTCAATCAAGCCCGTTGGGCTGCACCAGCCTCGATATAGACGTGCGCTAGCCGCGATTCTTGCGTTCGCGGACTTCCGCAAAGACATCAGCGTTGGACGCATTCTCCATACCGATGACGCTTCGTATCTCGGCACTATCAGCGCGGATGAACGGGTTTGTCGCCAACTCGTCAGCCAGCTTAGTCGGTAAGGTTGGCTTGCCTTGAGCCCTTAGCTCTTCAACTTCCTTCGCACGCGCTTGAAGTGCTGCATTACCAGGCTCAACAGTCAGCGCAAATTTCGCATTGGCAATGGTGTATTCGTGGCCGCAGTAGAGCATCGTCTCAGGTGGCAGCTTCGCTACCTTCTCGATACTGCCCCACATCGCATCCATTGAGCCTTCAATGACGCGGCCGCAGCCCATTGCAAACAATACGTCTCCGACAAAGGCCACGCTGGCTTCCGGAACCCAGTAGATAATGTGACCAGACGTATGGCCTGGCGTCTCGTAGACCTTCACCTCGAACCCGCCAAACTGGTAGGAATCACCTTCGCCCACTTTGACGTCGATGCCCGGCACCTTATCGGCTTCTGGTCGCGGACCGACGATCGTGCAACCCGTCTCGGCCTTAAGCGCGAGGTTCCCGTCAGTATGATCCCAGTGATGGTGCGTGGTCAGAATATGAGTCAGGTTCCAGCCTTTTTCGGCCAATGCCGTGCGTACTTCATCTGCTGACGGTGCATCAATCGAAGCAACATGTCCCGAACTTGCATCCCGAATGAGAACGCCATAATTGTCGGACAGACAGGAAAACTGATGGATTTCAAGGTCGGCCATTGCCACATCCTGTTGATTGAAAGGTCGAAACTGCGCGATTGTAGCTCAGACTAGCACCCGCCCAGGCGTTTGCAAAACCAGTCTCACCTGAGTGTGAAACGAACGATAGATGTATCAGGATGTTGCTGAGTTGCGAGCCTTTTACTCGCGCCCTCTGGGCCACGCCGTGCGCAGACTACTTGGGCACCGCATCCGCGCGCGATGGCGCAACGTCCAGGGCCAGACGTTGGTTGGTCTGGGCTTCGCAACGCCATACCTCGGCACCTATCGTGACGAGGCAGCGCGACTGGGCGCGTTGATGCCGGCATCCCAAGGAGCTCTGGTATGGCCCCGCGATGGCGATGTGCGCTGCGCGCTTGTCGACGAAATCAATCTGCCTTTGCCAGACAATTCAGTTGATAGACTGCTTGGTGTGCATTGTCTCGAAGGTGCGGAATCAACCCGCCATCTGCTGCGTGAGATGTGGCGGATTCTATCCCCGGAAGGGCGACTGCTGCTCATTGTACCCAATCGAAGCAGCGTCTGGGCGCGAGCCGACAAGACACCTTTCGGCCATGGACGCCCGTATAGTAGGGGCCAGCTTGAGCGCATTCTATCGGAGGCAATGTTTACGCCAGAGCATTGGAGCTGGGCACTGCATGTTCCACCGATGGAGCACAAATTGATCTTGAACTCGATTGTCAATATTGAGCGTTTGGGTGCCCGTGTCTGGCCAGGTATCGGAGGAATCATCCTGGTTGAAGCCACGAAGGAACTCGTTGCTCCCAGCGTCAATGGCCAACGGGCAAAGGCGTTCGGAGGTCTTGTCACGGTTCGCGGTCTATCGCGCGAAAAGTCGCCCTAAGGACATTTTATGAGAGCATTCTTGCTCGTCTGTATGACTTGTATCGGCATGGCTGCGGCAGCGATACTCGCTTATCCGTGGCTTGAGCCGGCCCGAATACTGTATGCACACCACGGTATCGATGTTTCGCATCATCAAGGCACAATCAATTGGAGTCGTATCTCAGATGCCAACGTGAGCTTCGCTTACATCAAAGCAACCGAGGGCGGCGATTTCGTCGACAAACGTTTTCAGTCGAATTGGCGGCAAGCCCACAAGGCAGGAATTGCCCGCGGCGCCTACCACTTCTTCACCCAGTGCCGTTCGGGACGAGAACAGGCAGCCAACTTCATCCGCGTTGTACCGAAAGATCCTGATGCACTGCCCCACGCCGTGGACGCAGAGCACATGGGGCCATGCAAATCGCTCCCACAAATCAAAGACGTTGTTAATGAACTGCAGACGTTCATCGATCTGGTCGCCGCGCACTATGGAAAACGGCCACTAATCTATACGACTCTGGAGTTCCACCACGCCTATTTGAAGGATAGGCTGAAACAAGAACGCTACTGGATACGCAGCCTGATTACACCGCCTCGGTTTCGCCAGCAGAGCTGGGTCATCTGGCAATATCACAATCGCGGCCGCAGAGCAGGCGTGTCCGGGCCAGTCGACCTCAATGTCGCCAGAGAGCCATTCCCAATGATCACGAAATAGCGACGCACCGTCGTCTTGATTACAGCCATTTCACGACCAATCTGTCCGCAAGCGCAACTCGACAATTGAGGGTCAAATGTACCGCCTCCTAGCGATCTTAGGCTTCACAGCTCTGGTATCCCTTGCCGCCGTCCGCCCAATTATGGCAGGCGACATTACTGTCGGCAGCCTGATCGTTGAGAATCCTTGGTCGCGGGCTACCCCGAAGGGCGCAAAAGTCGGCGCTGGTTATCTCAGTATTTTCAACATTGGCAAAATTGATGACCGACTCGTCTCGGCAACGTCCGAGATTAGTGAGCGCGTTGAGATCCACGAATCTTCGATCGCCAATGGCATCATGAAAATGCGCAAAATCACCGATGGCCTAGCGATCAAGTCGAAGAACCTCATCGACTTCAAACCAGGTGGCTACCACCTCATGTTTGTTGGTCTCAAAGCCCCCCTCAAGAAAGATCAATCCTTCAACGTCACGCTCAAGTTCGAGAAAACCGGCGAAATTGATGTTCTGTTTCTGACGTCCGGCATTGGTGGAAAATCACCCTACCCGAGCGAGGAAGAGACCAGCGGTAGCCACAGTGGCTCAAACTCAGGACAGTCCAACTAGCCAGCCTCTGGCGTAGCTAAGTAGAGGTTCTCGTCTCCAGCACGGCGGGTGTCCACACGCGACGGCGACGCTCTCGCTTTCCTTCACCATCCTCACCGTCGTAAACCGTCGGCGATGCCTGCGGGTAGCGGCCCTGTGCATCAAGCGCGTTCGCCATCAAGGTACCAAAACCATGCGCGTCATCGGGGTCCGGCATATAGGCGCCGACATAGACCCCACAGTTGTTGCAAACCAGAAACTGACACGAGCCAAGCCCGAACGTGTAACGATTGACACCAACCTCATCGTTGATGGTGAACGTCAGCGACCCGCCGGGATCAGAGATCGCACGCGACTGGTGCTTTCGGCAAAATGAGCATTGGCACGCGCGCGGTTGTGCATCCTCGGGAGCAATCGATGTCTTGTAGGTGACCGTAATGTTTCCGCAATGGCATCCGCCCGCGAGTTCATGCATTCCAATTCTCCAAAATCACAGAATTCCAACCGCTATGGGCATTATTGACCTGGCCGTCGTGACTTCGAACCTTCCCAGGCAACCGCGTTAACGGGAAACTTCGGCATCTCGCCCTTGAGCGCAGCCAGGATCTGATCTGCAGCCGACTCGGAAGAGACGATTGACGACTCGACCGTGCCGCCGGCGATGTGCGGTGAGAATGTTACGTTCGGGTTCTTCAAGAGTGGATGATCCTCGACAAGCGGCTCAGGAAACACCACATCCAGGCCGGCTCCGAAGAGATGACCGCTGTCCAAGGCTTGCGACAGCGCATCCAGGTCAAGCACATTTCCGCGGCCTGTATTGATGACAATCGCACCCTTGGGCAGTGCTGCAAGCTCTTCCTGACCGATCATCATGCGCGTCTCATCAGTCAACTCGGGCACAAGAACCAGCACCTGACACTGCGCCAGCATATCCTTGAGGTCCGAGCACATCTCGGCATCGACCAACCGTGTCAGTCGCGGGTCAGCGTAGGGGTCGTACCCTAGCACCCGGCAACGAAAGCCGTATTTAAGCTTGCGCGCCAGTTCCGAACCGATGAAACCCAACCCCACGATTCCAACCGTCTTGCCATCCAACTCAACAAAAGAAAAATTCGACCTTTGTGTCCAAGCGCTGCTGTCCCGTGTTGCACCATCTCCCCACACCAAGCGTTTGGCGACAGCCAGGATCAGCATTACGCTGTGTTCAGATACGGGGACCCGTCCGATACCACGATGATTGACGACTAGGACGCCGCGTTCGGTTGCTGCCGGGATATCAATATTGTCCGTGCCAAAGCCCGACGTCGAGACCACTACCAGGTCTTTACCAGCATCCAGCACGTCAGCCGTGACCCGCTCTGGCGTACGCACCCACAGAGCCTTCGCTCCATGCAAGACCTGCTTCAGCTCATCGGTTTCCGAACTATCGACAACAACAACATCGGCACCACCCTCTTCAAGCAGGGTGTGCCCAATCTTGTTATACATCGGCCGCCACAAAACGACCTTTGGCTTACTCATTTCAATCAGCCTCGCAGACCAGATGAATCATTAGCGTCGCGCTGCTAGCGCCGGACGAAGAGCCCTGTCGTCAACCTGCCACGGTCAGCTCCTACCTTCCATCACGTATCGGTTTTCCGAACGGCAAGGGGTTCATCCAACGCTCATCATGCATTGCATTCGCCTGCCTGTAGCGGCAATCTCGCAGTGAATTGTTACAGTTCAGGGATTTACCATGGCCGTTGCCGCACTCGATCTGAAGCACGAGATTGCAAGCCCGCCCAGTCAACCACTGGCAGGTCAGAAAGCCTGGGTCGGGAGTGACATCTCTGAAGCCGATTGGCTTATTCGCTTCGACCAGCAATGCCTGGAGGAGATTGAGACACTTGTCAGCCGCATGCGGGCTCAACCGCTTCCGACAATCGTCCGATCGATCGACGAGTTTGACGTTCCACAGCTACGCGCGGTCGCCCAAACAGCCAAATCGATCCTTGATGACGGCTGCGGCTTTGTCGTTCTCGATCGCTTACCCATGGACGAACATCCCATCGACGAAATGATCGCCTGCTTCTGGCTGATCGGACAACTGCTCGGCCTGCCGGTTGCCCAGAAGTGGGACGGTACCCTGATATATGATGTCACCGACACCGGCAAGAAGTTCGGCTACGGCGTCCGCGGCTCGACCACCAATGTCGAACTCGTCTTCCATGTCGACAATGCGTTTGGACGAAGCGTTCCTGACTATGTCGGCCTGCTCTGCAAATACCCAGCACTGGAAGGCGGCATCAGCCGGTTCTGCTCGATGTACACGATGCATGACCGATTGCTTACACGAGATCCGGAGCTGCTCGCACGTCTCTATGAACCCGTGCTTTACGATCGACAGGCAGAGCATGCAGATGGTGACGCCAAAGTCACGTCAGCTCCGTTCTTCAGCGTCCACGGCAACACAATCTCCTCACGCGCCAATGTCGCGCTTGTTCGAAAGGGCTATCAGGTCTCCGGCGTTGAAATGGATAGCAAGCTGGAGGCCGCACTCAGCGCGATCGAAGAGATCTCACTTGATGAGGACATGTGGTACGAGGCTCCAATCGAGCGCGGCCAGATGCAGTATCTAAACAACCACGAGATCGGCCACTATCGCTCGACCTTCAAGGACCATGATGATCCGACGAAGAAACGCCATCTCTACCGAACATGGCACCGCAACTCAGGCAAACGCACCTACGACGGGATCTAGAGCGTTAGACCATGATCCCTTCGAGCACATCCCGGAAGACCTGAGGCGGCCGCGTTGACTTCCGTTCGATCAGATCGAAAAACACGAGATAGGCCTCGCCACTTGCGTGGCAGACATCAGTGCCCTTTTGGAAGATCCCGTTGATGAACACGACAGATGTACTACCTATGCGCTGAACACCAGTTCCGATGTCAACTTCACCCGGGTAACGCAATTCCTTATGGAAATCGAGAACTGTCCGGACAAGCACCGTGTCTAAGTTCAGATGGGCATGCTCTTTGAACAGCGGCTGCAACAAGGCAGTTCGGCCGGCCTCAACAAACGTGGAGTACACAGCGTTGTTGACATGACCTAACGGGTCGAGATCGTTGTAGCGGATCGTATGCGATGTCCATGCACGATAGACCGATCTGTCCTGTAGATTGATCTGCTGTTGCTCGTTGCTACCCATCGACAACAATCCGCCTTCCTCTGGTGCCTCAATCGAGGTGGAGCGATAAACCGCTCTGCGCGTCAAGCAAAGTCTGTCGTGCGTTGACGCGGCAATACGCCAATCTAAAGAACTGTCGAGCACATAGCGCCGTCAGAAGCGAGAGGCGCGAACACCATCAACGCCGACATTCGGATGTGTCTCGGTAACGATTTGTGCAAGCAGGCGCCCCGTACCCGGAGCCATCCCGAGGCCATAGTGGCTATGCCCGAAGGCTCCGAACAGGTTCTCAAACCCCGGCATGCGATCAATCACTGGCAGATTGTCGGGAAACGACGGTCGCGTGCCCATCCAACGTTTGGCTTCGCTTGTGTTGAGCCCCGGCAGCATCCGTTTAGTAAGCGGCTCGAGAATATCGGCGCGGCGATAATTCGGTGGCGCATCGACATGGGCAAACTCGGCGGTTCCGGCACTGCGAATGCCGCCTTCCATCGAACTCACAATGAACTTCTGAGAAACATCGAGCAGCGAGTTGTTGAGCGACACGCCTGGATTCTGGAATTCCAGATGATAACCTCTCTCTGCGATCAGCGGCAGCTTGATACCAAGACTGCGCAGCAACTGGTCTGACCAGATGCCACCACATAGGACGACCTTCTTGGCTGGTAGCGCATGACCATCCAGTTGCAGTTCGAAGCCACCAGTCTCAATCGGGCGGATTTCCCGCACTTCGCCGCGAACGAACCTTGCGCCATTCTTGGTCGCCTTGTCCGCCAACGCTTTGCAGATCTGACTCGGATTATATGCGCGCGCCTGATCCTTGAAGATGACAGCGCTGTGGTACTCATCAGAAAGATCCGGCTCGATCTCCTTGAGCTCTCCACGCCGCACAACTTCAACTGGCGCACCACGTTCAATGCGGAGCTTCCAAGCTAAATCCTCAAGGTTGGGCTGAGCGCTCCCGCGGAAGACACTGACGTTCCAGCTGTCGCGAACCAAGTGTTCCTGGCCAGTCCCTTTCAACAACTCCTTGTAGGCCATGGCATTGTCGCTGACCAAGTAAGCCATGGTGTCCGAAATCGCTCTCAATCGGTCAATTTGCGCATTTCTGAAGAACGCCAGTGACCACGGAAGAAGCCGCGGCAGAATATTGACATGAGCCCGAACGGGACCGAACGGATCCAAGAGCCACTTTGGCACACTTTTCCACATACCCGGCATACTTTGCGGAATGCAGGACCAGGGCGAAATCACTCCAGCATTGCCATAGCTGGTCGCCTCACCTGGCTCCAGCCGGTCAACCACTGTCACACTAAGCCCGCGATCCTGGAGATGTAGGGCACAACAAACGCCGATGATGCCCGCTCCGAGCACCGTAACATCGCTCGTTTCATCCTCGTTCTCTCGCATCTTGACCTCCCTCAAGTCATCGCGACTTTAGGCCTCTCAAACAGCCGAAATAAGTGGGCTTTTTGCCGTTAGCCCTTGCTCCGCCGGATTTCAGCAAGTACACCGACGGGCGCATCATTTGGCCCAAATCTGGCCTGACGGAAGAGAATGCCATGATCGAATTGCTGGGTTTCATCAGCTACATCGTCCGATTGTACGAGTGGGTCATCATCGCGACAGTCATCTTTTCATGGCTCGTTCAGTTCAATGTCATTAACTGGAGCAATGACTTTGTTCGTACGCTGGGCCAGGCGCTTAGTGCTTTGACTGAGCCGCTTTTACGGCCAATTCGTCGCGTGATGCCTAATCTGGGCGGGCTCGATCTCTCACCAATTGTCCTGCTCCTCGGATGCCTTTTCGTGCGCAGCGTTATCTTGCCGAATATCGCAAAAGCCGTGGTTGGTTAGTGAGGCCGCCGCAACCTTACCGAATTACCCAGAATGGCATCGAACTTCGGGTTCGCTTAACGCCCAAATCATCTCGTGACGAAGTCGGAGATACTCTCGATCTGGAAGGAACGAGCGTGCTTCGGGTGGCGGTGCGAGCCTTGCCAAGGGACGGTGCAGCAAATGCTGCCCTGGTGGCGCTCGTCGGCAAATCACTACGCATTGCGAAATCTAACATCCGGCTTGTGTCGGGAGAAAAATCGCGGATCAAAGTACTCGAAATTAAAGGAGACCCGGGCGCACTTGCAGCTGACCTCGATCGAATACTTTCTCAGCCGTAGTCGCTGCATAGCGCCCCAAAGCCACGGATCTCCCGCTCCTCGTACAGATCCTAACCGTCATAGCCCTTCACGACCACGACATAGCCTTCAGAAGCCTCATTTCGGATTACTGTCGCGGCCCGATATTCGGGGCTCTCATAGCACTCCAGCGCCGTTTCGTAGTCGTCGAATTCCAATATAACGTGGCGGTCATAAGCGTGCTCACCATTCTTCACGACGTTGTCGCCACCGCGAACTAAAAAGCGGCCCTTATACTTCTCAAATGCCAGGGCATTCGCTGCCACATAATCCTTATATCGCTCTGGATTGGTCACCTTGACATGCGCAATCCAATACCCCTTGGCCATTCGATTTCTCCCTGTTTTTAGCGTCAAGCAGTTGCCAACTATTGACAGTCTCGGGTACCGTATCACATCCTTACTTTCTGGTTGAAATAGCGGCATCTAATCCCGATTTGTCGCGTCAGAGGCTTGGCTCTGTCGCAACACTGTGATTTTGTTGGCCCATTAGAGACAAACCGTCTGAAATCCCGAGGAATATCATGAGATACGAGGCGCCTGAGACGCTTGACGCAGCCGTGCAGCTGCTCTCATCCGAGGCCGGCCTGGCGAAGGTACTGGCTGGCGGAACCGACCTTTTGGTCCAGTTAAGAACAGATCTGATCGAACCTGATCTAGTTGTTGATATCAAAGGCATCAGTGAGCTTCGTGCGATCACCGAAGAAGCCGGCGGCTTCCGCGTTGGTGCGGCAGTCACCGGCGCCGAGATGGAAGAACACGCAGCACTCAAGAGCGCATGGCCAGGTGTTGTCGAAGGTACCAATTTGATTGGTTCCACACAGATCCAAGGCCGGGCAACAATGGGTGGCAATCTGTGCAACGGATCACCTGCCGCAGACAGCGTTCCAGGTCTCATTGCAGCCGGTGCGATAGCCACTGTAGTTGGTCCGAACGGCAAGCGGGACATCCCAGTCGAAGACGTTATGATCGGCCCCCGCAAACTATCGATTGCAAAGGACGAGTTCGTGGTCTCCTTCCTGTTGCCGCCACGCAAGGCAAACTCTTCCGATGCCTACCTGCGCTTCATTCCCCGCACTGAAATGGACATCGCAGTCGTCGGTGCCGGTGTGAACCTGGAAACCGATGGCGCTGGCAAGATTACTTCCGCACGCGTCTCGCTTGGCGCAGTCGCACCAACGCCTCTGCTGGTTGGCCCAGCTGCCGATGCCGTCATCGGCACATCGCTCGACAAGGCGGCGCTGGACGCTCTCGATGCAGCAGCACAGGCTGCCTGCAACCCGATCAATGACAAGCGCGGAACCATTGAGTACCGCACCAAAGTCGCCGGCGTTATTGCACGTCGCACAGCTGAAATCGCCTACAACCGCGCAGGTGGCAAATAATGAAGCATCATATCTCATTCAACGTAAACGGTGATCCGGTCGAAGCGCTTTGCGAAACCGAGCAGACTCTGCTCGACGTCTTGCGCGACGAACTCAACATGACCGGCACCAAGGAAGGTTGCGCCACTGGCGACTGTGGAGCTTGCAGTGTTCTAGTTGACGGCCGTCTGGTTTGCGCCTGCCTCATGCTCGGCACCGAGATGAAGGGACAGGACGTCGAAACCATTGAAGGTATGGCTGACGGTGACAGTCTGCATCCACTGCAGCAGAAGTTCCTGGAGCACGCCGCACTGCAGTGCGGCGTGTGCACACCGGGCTTCCTCGTCGCCGCAAAAAGCCTTCTCGACCGCAATCCGAACCCAACTGAAACGGAAGTTCGTTACTGGCTTGCCGGCAACCTTTGCCGCTGCACCGGTTACGACAAGATCGTCCGCGCTGTCATGGACACCGCAGCTGAAATGCGAGGAGCCTAACTATGCAAGAAAAAGTAGGTACGACTCCAATTGACGAGAATTTCCGCGTCATCGGCACAAGACCGATCCGTCCGGACGGCGCTGACAAAGTCACTGGCCGCGCCAAGTTCGGTGCCGACTTTAATGTCTCCGGTCAGCTGACTGGACGCGTTCTGCGTTCACCTCACGCGCACGCCAAGCTGATCAAGGTCGATGCCTCGAAGGCATTGGCGTTGCCGGGTGTCAAAGCCGTGGTGACCAGAGATGACTTCGACGAGCAGGCTTCTGAGTTCTCCCCGGCTGGTGAGATGCTGATCAACTACCGCGACGTCTGCCAAAATATTATGGCGCGTGAGAAGGTGTTGTTTGCAGGCCATCCGGTTGCGGCCGTGGCAGCGACAACCAACTCGATTGCCAAGAAAGCTCTGAAACTCATCGAGGTCGAGTACGAAGTACTACCGCACGTGATCGATGTTGTCGAAGCGATGAAGCCTGATGCTCCGCTTCTGTTCGACGACATGTACACCGATGGCGTGTCACCAAAGCCAGACAAACCGTCCAACATTGCAAAGCAGGTTGAGTTCGCGCTCGGCGATGTTGAAAAGGGCTTTGGCGAAGCTGATGTCATTATCGAGCGTGAGTTTGAAACGGCGCCGGTTCACCAAGGCTATATCGAACCTCATTCCTGCCTCGCCAACGTCTCTCGCGATGGCACAGCGGAGCTCTGGGTCACCACGCAGGGTCACTGGGTCGTTCGTGCTCACTGCGCACGCCTGCTGGGCTGGGATGTCTCCAAGATCCGCGTAACGTCTTCCGAGATTGGCGGCGGCTTCGGCGGCAAGACGGTTGTCTATCTTGAGCCAGTTGCACTGGCGCTGTCCAAGAAAGCCGGTCACCCGGTCAAGATGACCATGACCCGCGAGGAAGTTTTCCGGGCTTCCGGCCCAACTTCCGGCTCCAACATGACGATCAAGGTCGGCGCCACGAAGGACGGAAATATAACGGCTGGTAAAGCTATCCTGCGTTATCAGGCCGGTGCATTTCAGGGCTCACCCGTAGGTCCAGGCGCTATGTCCGCCTTTGCACCATACGACCTCGAGAACGTACAAGTGCTCGGATACGACGTTGTCTCCAACCGTCCGAAGGTTGCAGCATATCGCGCGCCTGGTGCTCCAATTTCTGAGTTCGCTGTCGAGAGCGTCATCGACGAGATGGCCAAGAAGCTCGGCATCGACCCAATTGACTTCCGTTTGAAGAATGCTGCTAAGGAAGGAACCAAGGCAGCTTACGGTCCTCAGTTCGGTCCGATCGGACTGATCGAAGGCCTCAAGGCTGCACAAGAGAGCGACCATTGGAAAGCGCCTCTTGGCCCGAACCAAGGGCGTGGCATTGCTGCCGGTTTCTGGTTCAACATAGGCGGCGACACGACAGTCACCCTGTCGCTAAACGAGGACGGCACGTTTAACCTTACTGCTGGCACACCAGACGTCGGTGGTCTGCGTGCGTCACTCGCCATGATGGCTGCCGAGGAACTCGGTGTTGATCTCAGCAAGATCCGCCCGATGATCGGCGACACAGGCCAGCTTGGCTACAACTTCCTAACCGGCGGTAGTCGTTCGACATTCTCAAGTGGAATGGCAACGGTTGAAGCTGCGCGCGAGGTGATGAAGGAAGCCTGCGCTCGGGCAGCGAAAATCTGGGAGCTGCCCGAGGATGCGGTGACGTTCGAGAACGGAACGGTTCGCCCTGCAGGTGACAATGCTGGCAAGCACGACCCGATGACACTCGGTGACATTGGCAAGATGGCCGGCAAGACAGGCGGCGCCATTGTCGGAACGGCCAAGATCAACGCCCAAGGCGCTGCACCAAGCTTCGGTGTTCACTTGGCCGACGTTGAAGTTGACGCCGAAACCGGCAAGGTCTCGATTGTCCGCTACACAGCCATCCAGGATGCCGGTCGTGCGATCCATCCGTCATATGTGGAAGGCCAGTATCAGGGCGGTGCCGTGCAGGGCATCGGTTGGGCTCTCAACGAAGAGTACATCTACGATGAGAATGGTCAGCTCGAAAACGCAGGCTTCCTGGACTATCGCGTTCCGGTCGCGTCCGACCTGCCGATGATTGATACGATCATCGTCGAGGTGCCAAACCCACGTCACCCGTATGGCGTACGCGGTGTTGGCGAAACACCGATTGTCCCGCCAATGGCGGCAATTGCCAACGCCGTCGAGAACGCGACAGGTCTGCGTTTCGAAAGCCTGCCAATGTCTCCGCCTCGCGTACGCAAGGCGATTGATGCGGCAAGCGAAGCCGGCGATCCAAACCTCAAGGTCTGATTGAGGACACACGACCAATGGCGCATGTGACGCTCATCGGAAATCTCCGCCAGTTCACTGGCGGAGTGACCGAACTGGAAGTCGAGGCCAACTCGATCCGCCAGCTGTTTGTGCGCCTTGGCGAGAAGTTCCCGGAACTAGCACCACATCTAGAAGATGGTCTGGCCGTCGCCATCGATGGCCAGATCTACCAGGAAACCTTGATCCAGCCGATCGAACCTAACAGTTCCGTCCAGATTCTTCCGCAGATTGCCGGCGGTTGAACAATACAGTTGGCTGTTCCTAGGGAA
The DNA here is from genome assembly GCA_965247245.1 of Hyphomicrobiaceae bacterium. GTDB lineage: Bacteria > Pseudomonadota > Alphaproteobacteria > Rhizobiales > Hyphomicrobiaceae > Tectiglobus. Next base: position 3,675,862 of record CBDFGV010000003.1, read on the forward strand.
CGCCGCTCTCCAGACAAGACAGACCTTTTGGCCCTACCGAAATAGTCGCGAGTGCCCGCATGTCCGACGATCCCAATCTCGATGCCTACCGACCGTGTGTCGGTGTCATGGTCATCAACCAGGAAGGCAAGGTCTGGATGGGCTTGCGTGCCGATGCACCGGGTGACGCCGAAGGCCCGGGCGATTGGTGGCAGATGCCCCAGGGCGGTATCGATAAGGGTGAAGATCCCGAGGCAGCCGCATATCGTGAGTTGTTCGAAGAAACCGGCATTAGGAATGCCGAGATCTTAGGGCGAACGGAAGGCTGGTTAACCTACGACCTTCCGCTGGAGATACAGGCCAATGCCTGGGGCGGCAGATACAAGGGTCAAAAACAGATCTGGTACGCGTTTCGCTTTACCGGCAATGACAGCGAAATCAACATTGACCCGCCACCCGGACTAGACCACGAGAAGGAATTCGAAGACTGGAAGTGGATGGAGCCGGATCAGGTCACCCAACGCGTTGTCGCGTTTAAGAGAGACGTGTACGAGCGGGTCATGGAACAGCTGCGTAAGCACGCGCAACCGGCCTAACCGACAGGGATACTTTTAAGAACCAATTGAAGAGAGAGTTTAGAATAAACGCCTTAGAGCGAGCGCAGCGCATCAACAGCCGACTGCGCAATGAAACGGGCATCATCTGTTGTCGCGTCCGCCAGATCTTTCTCTGCCACTTCGATTTCTGACGCGATGGCGTCCTGATCAGCAGCTTCGGTATCAATCGCGTGCTCAGCAAGTACCGTCAGCGTTTCAGGATTGATTTCTGCAAAACCCCCGCGGACATAGATTTTGCGTGTCACAGTGCTTCCTGACAGCACCGAAATCACGCCTGGCTTCAGCGTGACGACAGCCGGCGAATGCCCAGACAGGACACCCAGCAATCCTTCACTGCCCGGCAGGACGACATGCTCGACCGATTCCGACATCAAGACACGTTCGGGGCTCACAAGTTCAAAATTAAACTCAGCCATGTCGTCGTCCTTGTTTCAAACTCAGCGGCACCACTCTTCCGATGGCACCGCAGAAACTCCGTTTAGCACTTCGTGACTACCGCCTACTGCGGTAGTTCTCCTTCACTGGTGATTTGAGCCCTCACCACTTCAGGGTCTTGAACCTTGGACCCGCAAAACGGGCAGAAGAAAACAGGATGATCCACCATGCCTGGCTCATCATCCTCAAGCTCAATTAAGCCCACAGCCATATAGAGGATCCCATCTTCCCCTATGTTGATCATCGGCTCGAAATCTTCTCCGGCGATTGCCTCCTTGAGCTCCTCACAGCACTCGCCAAACTTACCTGCGGGTCTGCCACCGTTATCGTCTGTCATGCTATGACCTCTTCCCCAACCTCTCGGCTGAACACATTGATTATGCTCAGACTCAAACCATAGTCAGATGGTGGATTGGCAAACGCGTCAAGGCTATTGCGCAACAAAGATTCCCAAACCGGCTCCGGACCACCCAGATATCCTGCCTGAATTTCAGGCAGGCTTAAGCTGCTTCAGCGAGTTTCTCTGCCTTTTCAATGGCTTCCTCAATCGTACCGACCATGTAGAAAGCCTGTTCCGGCAGATGGTCGTAGTCACCAGCAACCAGACCTTTGAAGCCCTTGATGGTGTCTTCGAGCTTAACCTGTACACCAGGCGAGCCGGTGAACACCTCGGCAACGTCGAACGGCTGTGACAGGAAGCGCTCGATCTTGCGTGCACGAGCAACCGTCAGCTTGTCTTCTTCCGACAGTTCGTCCATGCCCAGAATCGCGATGATGTCCTGCAAGGCTTTGTAGCGCTGCAGCGTCGACTGTACGCTACGTGCGACTTCATAGTGCTCATCACCAACGATGCGCGGGTCCATCATACGAGATGTCGAGTCGAGCGGGTCAACCGCCGGGTAAATACCCTTTTCAGCAATTGAACGCGAAAGAACCGTTGTCGCGTCCAAGTGTGCGAACGTCGATGCTGGTGCAGGGTCAGTCAGGTCGTCCGCAGGTACGTACACGGCCTGCACAGACGTAATCGAGCCCTTGGTTGTCGACGTGATCCGCTCCTGCATCCCGCCCATGTCGGTACCAAGCGTTGGCTGGTAACCCACAGCGGAAGGAATACGGCCGAGCAGCGCGGACACTTCCGAGCCGGCCTGCGTGAAGCGGAAGATGTTGTCGACGAAGAACAACACGTCCTGGCCCTGATCGCGGAAATGCTCGGCCACTGTCAGACCGCTAAGAGCAACACGGGCACGCGCGCCTGGGGGCTCGTTCATCTGGCCGTAAACTAGCGCGCACTTAGACCCGGCAGCCGAACCACCGTTCTCCTTTGGGTCCTTATTCACGTTGGATTCGATCATCTCGTGGTAGAGGTCGTTACCCTCACGGGTGCGCTCTCCAACACCAGCAAACACAGAGTAGCCACCGTGAGTCTTCGCGATGTTGTTGATCAATTCCATGATCAGAACGGTCTTGCCAACGCCGGCACCGCCAAACAGACCGATCTTACCGCCTTTGGCATACGGACCCAGCAGATCGACCACCTTAATACCTGTCACCAGGATCTCAGACTCGGTTGACTGATCAGCCAGTTCAGGCGCGGCAGCGTGGATCGGCCTTGAGGCAGTCGAACCGATCGGGCCGGCTTCGTCCACTGGCTGGCCGATAACATTCATAATCCGGCCGAGTGTCTCGTCTCCCACGGGAATCGCAATCGCGTTGCCTGTATCGCGCACTTCCTGACCGCGGACCAAACCCTCCGTCGCGTCCATGGCGATTGTGCGAACGGTATTCTCCCCGAGGTGCTGAGCAACTTCGAGAACCAATAGGCCGTCAGGGTTGTCCCGAGACTTAGTTGTTTCGTTCTGTGTCTCCAGCGAGTTCAGAATTGCCGGCAACTCGCCGTCGAACTGCACGTCGACAACAGCACCCATGACCTGGCGAATTCGTCCGATGTTTTCAGCCATTAATTTCGTCCTCGTACACGTGTGTTCGAATTAGAGCGCTTCCGCACCCGAAATGATCTCGATAAGTTCTTTCGTAATCTGCGCCTGGCGTTGGCGATTGTAGGAGATCGTCAGCTTGTCGATCATCTCGCCGGCGTTTCTTGTGGCGTTATCCATCGCAGACATCCGCGCACCTTGTTCAGATGCAGCGTTCTCAAGCAGTCCGCGGAAGATCTGAGTCGAAATATTCCGGGTCAGCAGAAAGCCGAGGATTTCTTCCTCGCTTGGCTCGTAGTCATAGGCAGCACCCGCGCCAGCTCCCTGCTCCTCGCCTTCCTCAGATTCTGGAAGCTTGGCTGGAATCAGCTGCAACGGAGTCGGAACCTGGAGTATCACCGACTTAAACTCGGAGAAGTACATGGTGCAGACGTCGAACTCTTCAGCTTCAAACATCGACAATATCTTTTTGCCAACATCCTCAGCGTTCGCGAAAGCTACGTTCTTCACGTCTTTGAGCTCAATACGCTCGACCGTTATGCCGTCATACTCGCGCTTCAGCACGTCGTAGCCCTTACGGCCAACGAACAGCAGCTTCACGGTTTTCCCTGCGGCCTGCAATCGAACAATGTCCTGCCGCGCGAGACGGGCGATGTTGGAATTGAAACCGCCGCACAGTCCACGCTCAGCTGTCATAACAACCAGCAGATGAACGTCTTCTTTGCCAGTACCAACCAGCAACGGCGATGCGCCTTCTTTGCTGGTCAGCCCCTTGTTGAGGTTGGCCAGCACCGCATCCATACGCTGTGCATAGGGACGAGCAGCTGTCGCTGCTTCCTGCGCGCGACGCAGCTTGGCAGCTGCCACCATCTGCATCGCCTTGGTGATCTTGCGCGTGGCCGTCACCGAAGAGATGCGATTTCTAAGATCCTTAAGGCTTGGCATCCGAAACTCCGCCGTTTCCTATGTTCAGCTGGTTTCAGATTTAGGCTGCAAAGCCCTTCGAGAAGTCTTCCAGTATACCCGTCAGCTTGGCTTCGCTGTCAGAGCTCAACTGGGCTTCGGTGCGGATCGTATCGAGCAAGCCTTTACCAGTATCGCGCATGTAGACCAGGAACTGCTCTTCGAATTTACCAACGGACGCCGTTGGGATGCCATCGAGGTAACCCTTGGTTCCAGCGAAGATCACACACACCTGCTCTTCGGTCTTGAGCGGCGAGAACTGTGGCTGCTTCAGAAGCTCCGTTAGGCGCTCACCACGTGCAAGCATTCGCTGAGTGGCCACGTCGAGATCGGAGCCAAACTGAGCAAACGCCGCCATCTCACGGTACTGCGCGAGCTCACCCTTAATCGAACCTGCAACCTGCTTCATCGCCTTGATCTGTGCAGAGGATCCCACGCGGGAAACCGATAGACCAACGTTCACTGCCGGACGAACGCCCTGGTAGAACAGATCCGTTTCAAGGAAGATCTGGCCATCGGTAATCGAAATCACGTTGGTCGGGATGTAGGCCGACACGTCGTTCGCCTGTGTCTCAATGACAGGCAGAGCTGTCAGTGAACCGTTGCCGTTGTCATCGTTGAGCTTCGCAGCCCGCTCTAGCAGACGAGAGTGGAGATAGAACACGTCACCAGGATAAGCTTCACGGCCCGGCGGGCGGCGCAGCAGCAGTGACATCTGTCGGTAGGCAACAGCTTGCTTGGAGAGATCGTCGTAGCCAATCACGGCGTGCATGCCGTTATCACGGAAATACTCACCAATGGCGCAACCGGTGAACGGTGCAAGGAACTGCATTGGAGCTGCGTCAGATGCCGTCGCAGCAACAACGACGGAGTATTCCATCGCGCCACTCTCTTCCAGCACCTTGACGAACTGAGCGACGGTCGAACGCTTCTGACCAACCGCAACGTAGATGCAGTAGAGCTTCTGGCTTTCATCATCGCCAGCGTGCATAGGCTTCTGGTTCAGGAAGGTATCGAGGATGATCGCAGTCTTGCCGGTCTGGCGGTCACCAATAATCAGCTCGCGCTGTCCTCGGCCGACCGGGATCAAAGCATCGATAGCCTTCAGGCCAGTAGACATCGGCTCATGCACCGACTTGCGAGGAAGAATGCCGGGTGCCTTCACATCCACGCGGCTCATCTCGGCACCTTCGATCGGGCCTTTGCCGTCAATTGGGTTGCCAAGACCGTCAACGACGCGACCGAGTAGGCCGCGACCAACCGGGACTTCCACGATCGCACCGGTCCGCTTGACCGTATCGCCTTCTTTGATCGCGCGGTCATCGCCGAAAAGCACGACACCAACGTTGTCGGCTTCGAGGTTCAGCGCCATTCCGCGGATGCCGCCGGGGAATTCCACCATTTCACCGGCCTGGACGTTATCCAAGCCGTAAACACGGGCAATACCGTCACCAACCGACAGCACCTGACCGATTTCGGAGACTTCAGCCTCCTGGCCAAAGTTTTGGATTTGCTCCTTCAGAATTGAGGAGATCTCAGCGGCCCGGATGTCCATTAGCCAACCTCTTTCATGCGCAATTTGAGCGTGGAGAGCTTCGTGCGAAGCGACGAGTCGATCATGCGGCTGCCGACTTTGACGACGAGACCGCCCAGCAATGACGGATCAACAGAAGCGTTGATCTGAACGTCTTTGCCGATTGATGCTTTGAGAGTTTCTTTGAGCGCCTGTAGCTGGCTATCGTTGAGAGCAGTTGCACTTGCAACGTCCGCTTCAACCTCGCCTCTTGCCCCGGCTGCCAGGGTGCGAAAAGCCTTGATCATGTCCGGCATCGCAAACAAACGGCGATTTCGAACGATCAGCTTCACAAAATTCAACGTCAAACCGCTGATGCCTGCCTTACTGAGCAGCGCATCTAGTGCCTTGGTTTGGTCCTCGGCGGAGAAGACCGGGCTGCGCACCATGCGCATCAAATCCGGACTTTCATCCAACATCGCCTGAACGCGATTGAGGTCATTTTCGACCGGCTGGAGCTGAGATTGCTCTTGTGCCAGTTCAAACAATGCTGACGCATACCGACCCGGTACGCTGGCCATCATTTGGTCTTCCGTCGCCACGTCGCGCGCTTTCATGCGTTGTGGGGTGGGCTAAAGCTTTGAATTCCATAACGAATTCTCTGCTCTTAGTTGCCGATCACCCGCGCTGAGGAGGGACACTATCAGGGATGAAAAACCAAGCCGACCCGGCCCATAGACCCCTGTAAGCCGCAGCGTTCCTACCACGCACCTAAGTCGCTATCAACCGCGGGAATCGAGCCGCAATGCCGCATTTGGCCGAACCTATTCTAAGGTCGTAGTCGACCGGTGACATCAGGTGGCTATTGCCGACCACGAGTTGCGTTAACGCAGCTTGGTAACCACCGCGGCAGAACTCTCCAATGTACGGTGAACCGGGCATTTACCGGCAATCTCGATGAGCTTGTCCTGGAGTTCTGGATCAACCTCGCCCTCAACGGAAATGATGCGTTCGAAACGATCAATCTTTCCGCCCCGGCCTTCGGCAGCTTCTCCACAATCATGGCAGTGATCTGCCGCCACCTTTCCGTGCGAGACCTCGACACTGACTTTCCCAAGCGTCAGCTTCTTATAGCCAGCGTACATCCGAAGTGTCATGGCGGTGCAGGTTCCAAGTGCAACGGAAAGATAGTCGTAGGGTGACGGCCCTGTATCCAGCCCGCCAACCGATTTTGGCTCATCAGCGCTCATTCTGTGCCGGCCGACCATCACAGCGTTTGTAAACTTCCCAAGGCCGGTCTCGGTCACTATGACCGCCTCGCTCGCCTCTTCCGAGACTTCTGGTTCCGGCACGAAGCGGGCAGCCCACGCTGCGATCAGGCCAGCAGCATAGGCAGCGTCCGCTGGCTTGGAGACCAGATGATCTGCATTATCCAGCGAAATGAAGCTCTTTGGGTGTTTTGCGGCAACAAAGATCATGCTCGCATTCTCTATGCCGACAGTCTGATCAATCGGCGAGTGGAGCACGAGAAGTGCCTTTTTCATCGTCGCGATACGGTCCTCGAGACGACTACCTTCGGCATCGTCGACAAAATTCTTGGTAATCGTGAACGGTCGACCGGCGAGACTGACCTCGGCCTTGCCGGTTTCGCGGATCTCGTCGAGCGATCCGCCGAACTGATGCAGAACGTGCCCGACATCGGCCGGTGCGCCGATGGTGGCTACCCCTTTCACCTCGGGAATATCGCCCGCCGCTGCCAGAACAGCTGCACCCCCCAAAGAATGACCAACCAGAACAGATGGTGCTTCAAAATTTTCGCGCAGGTAATCAGCTGCCTTGAGTAAATCCTGAACGTTCGAACTGAAGTTCGTATTGGCAAACTCGCCCTGGGATGAGCCGAGGCCGGTAAAGTCAAATCGCAGAACCGCGAAGCCATGTTGAGCTAGGCTCTGGGCAATGTGGCGGGCAGCAAACAGATCCTTTGAGCACGTAAAGCAATGCGCAAACAGAGCGTAACCACGCACGGGGCCAGCCGGCATATCAAGGCGAGCGGCCAATTCCCCACCATCGTGACCTGCAAACGTGCTGCGAACTGTGGTGACGGCCATTGCCCAATCTCCCTGAACCAAGTTTCGATGATGCCCAAATGGCGACGGCTCAGAGGAAGTTATAGGGGTCTATGTCGACGTTCAGGCGAATATCGCCCTTAATCGCGGGAATTTGACTGAGCCACTCCCGCAAGTAACTTTGCATATCAATCTCGCGAGGCGCCTTGACGAGCAAACGCCAACGATGACGTCCTCTGACAACGGCCAGCGGTGCCTCAGCAGGACCGAGGACCGAGATTTTTTCCGATTGCGGCGCATGACGGACAACGTCGCGCGCAAACAATTCCGCGAGTTCCTTGTCACGCGCGGAAATCACCAATCCTGCAAGCCGACCATAGGGCGGCAGAAGCCCCATTTGTCGCTGGCGGATCTCATACTCAACGAACGCATCGCGGTCTCCATTGACGATCGCCTGCATGACCGGATGCTCTGCCTGGTGGGTCTGGACGAACCCACGGCCACGAACCATCGCCCGCCCGGCACGTCCGGTCACCTGATGCATAAGTTGAAACGATCGCTCACCGGCGCGGGGGTCGGCGTTGCCGACCAACCCGAGGTCACCATCCACGATGCCGACGGTGGCGAGATCCGGAAAATGGTGCCCCTTGGCGACGATTTGGGTCCCGATAATGATATCCGCCTCACCGGCTTCAATCTTGGCGATAATCTCGCGCATTTCCGTTAGCCCCGGAATGAGATCACTCGACAGAATGACCGTGCGGGCTTCCGGGAAGCGCTCAGTCACTTCCTCGGAGATCCGCTCGACACCAGGTCCACACGCGACCAGACTGTCTTCTTCCCCGCATTTCGGGCATTTCTCCGGTATCGGAAGCGAAAAACCGCAGTGATGACAGTTGAGGCGGCGGCGGAACCGATGCTCGACCAGCCACGCCGAGCACTGCGGACACTCGATGCGATGACCACAAGCCCGGCACAATGTGAGTGGCGCATACCCCCGGCGGTTCAGAAACAGCAAGCTTTGCCGCTCCTGCTTAAGCGTTTCCTTGATCGCGTTCACCAGCTTTGGTGAGAGCCAACGTCCCTGCTCAGGCGGATCACTGCGCATGTCGATGGCTGAAACTTCCGGCAGCTCTACGCCTGAGAATCTCCCAGGTAGGACAACGTGACGGTAGCGTCCCGTTCGCGCGTTGACGTGGCTCTCGATAGATGGCGTCGCTGACGCCAGCACAATCGGGAACTTGCCGAGGCTTGCGCGTACGACAGCCATATCGCGCGCCTGATAGTTGACGCGATCGTCCTGCTTGAAGCCGCCGTCATGCTCTTCGTCGATCACAACCAGCCCGAGATCCGTGTAAGGCAAGAACAATCCTGAGCGAGCGCCGACGACGCAGCGCGCTTTACCAGAGCCAACCGCTTTCCAGATACGGCCCCGCTCGGCCGACCCCAGCGCTGAATGCCACTCGACCGGCGCACAACCAAAGCGCGCCTCAAAGCGGCTCATGAACTGACTGGTCAGCGCAATCTCCGGCAGCATGATCAGGACCTGTCGACCCTGCGCCAGCGCGGCGGCAACCGCTTCGTAGTAGACCTCGGTTTTGCCTGAGCCGGTCACACCATCCAACAGCGTCACCGAGAAGTCTTTGGCATCGACGGCTGACTTCAGTGCATGAACAGCCACATCCTGATCATCGCTGAACTCAACTGTCCTATGGCCGGGATCGGGTCTTGGATAAGTGCGTTCGGGAATGGCGACATCAACGAGGACGCCGGCCTGGACGAGACCGTCAATCACCCCCGTCGTACATCCGGCAGCCCTTGCAAGTTCGGACTTCGCACGTATCAACCCATCGCCTGCAATCTCAATGGCTTTTTCTCTCGCAGCCGTCATGCGCGCCGGCAGTTGCGCTTCCGAAACGATCTGTACGCCATACTTGATCTTCTCAGGCTCAAACGCCGACCGTGCGCCCATCATCATGCGCAAGACCATACCGAGCGGCGAGAGTGTGTACTTGCAAATCCATTCAGCAAACCGCATCGACGCAATCGGCAGGTTCGGCACGTCGACCCGCCCTGCAAGCGGTTTCAGTTTGGATGGCGCAACAGGTTTCTGCGGCCCAACCGGCTCGTCCCAAACCACGCCTATGCGGACTTGCGGGCCAAAAGGCACCAACACAAATGTACCCGGTTCAACCGGTCCTTCCTCACCAAGGAGGTAGTCGTAGCTCTGATCGAGCGCGACCGGCAGCACAACGGGCACGCGGTGAAGCGTGGCATTGGGATCCCCGGCAAGTTCCAGAAGTTTTGACAAAAGCTACTCGACATCTAACGAATCAATCCCCGGAACCTACCCCATTGATTGCGGCATCACAGAGATCATTCATGGTTCAACACGGCTGACATACAGCCCATAGTAAGCCTTTATTAACCAAATCGGCCAGATCGTATGGTATTGATTCGGGTGTTCAAAGCTAAAACAGAGCGAGCACATTTCCGCAAATGTCGAGCCATGGTCTGACAGACAACAGTCCGCTTGATCAGGTCGTCTCAGCCTGGCTGGATCATTTGACCAGCGAGCGTGGACATAGCGACAACACTTTCCGTTCGTACGCTCGTGACGCTGAGCAGTTCCAGCTGCATATTGCGCGCGTTATCGGGCAGGCACCGGTATTGCGGGATCTCGAACAGATCACCACGCGCACATTTCGCTCATTCATGGCCGAGCGACGCAACCAAGGTGCATCGAGCCGTTCGCTGGCACGATCTCTTTCGGCGTTGCGATCATTCTTTCGCTGGCTGGAAGCCGAGGACTTATTGCGCAATCGCGCCATCCTCCAAGTTACCATGCCAAAGGTACCACGCTCGCTGCCGCGACCACTCACAGAACTCAAAGCGAAGGACATCGTGGCAGCCCGCACGGAGACAGATCTGGACTGGGTGGCAGCACGCGACAACGCCGTCCTCCTACTTCTCTATGGTGCAGGACTGCGCATTTCCGAAGCGCTCTCAATCCGCGTTCAGGACCGGCCAACCGGTCGTCGCAACACGATCCGGATTGTCGGTAAGGGCAATAAGGAGAGATTGGTTCCGGTATTACCAATCACGATCGACGCCATTGAAGCCTATTTGGAGCTCTGCCCGTATCCACTGGAGGCCGATGATCTTATGTTTGTCGGGGTCAAGGGTGGGCCATTGTCGCCTAGGATCATTCAGCTCGCCGTAGCCAAGCTACGCGAGAAGCTCGGTCTCCCTCACAACGCAACACCGCACACGCTGCGCCACTCCTTCGCAACACACCTGCTCTCAGCCGGTGCCGACCTTCGGCAGATTCAGGAACTGCTCGGCCACGCATCGCTCTCAACGACACAGTCCTACACAGAGGTTGAGCGCGAACGCCTCCTGGCTGTCTACGACGCCGCTCACCCGCGCGCCTAAGCTCTTCCAATCAGATATATCTGAGGCATGACTTGCGTAATCGCTGCCTCGTGCCAAGATTGATATAATTGGCATTGCAATGACGAGGCTTCAGTAGACATGTCCAAAACTGCATTGATCGTTGGAACAGGCAGCGGTATCAGCGCCTCATTCGCCCGGCTCCTGGCACGTGAGGGCTACAAGCTCGCTCTCACAGCTCGCAACACGGAAAAACTATCAGCACTTGCATCTGAAACTGGCGCAACAACGCTATCGTGCGATGCAACCAAAATGGATGAAGTCGCTGCCGTTTTCACAGAACTCGACCGAAGCTTCGGCAACCTTGATGTCGTGCTGTACAATCCAAGCCAGCGCGTCCCCGGCACAATTGTAGATCTTCCCCCAGCAGATGTTGCCCAGGCAATCAACATATCAGCCTTCGGTGGCTTTCTCGTCGCCCAGGAAGCAGCCAAGCGCATGATCAAACAAGGTCATGGCAACATCCTGTTCACAGGCGCATCAGCGAGCGTCAAGGGTTACGCCCGTTCGACCGCATTCGCGATGGGCAAGTTCGCGCTCCGCGGCCTTGCGCAATCTCTGGCACGTGAGCTCGCACCACAGAACATCCATGTCGCCCACTTCGTTATCGACGGCGGCGTCCGCAATCCGGAAAAGGGACGGCAGGAAAGCGCGGATGACCCAGTTGATAAGTACCTTGATCCGGACGCGATTGCTGAGACATATCTCTCGATCGTCAACCAACCGCGATCGGCTTGGACATGGGAAGTTGAACTCCGTCCCTGGGTCGAGAAATTCTAACGACTGCACGCGCACGGCAGGGACTGGATCAGAGATCCTGCTCCTTTGCCAGTTGCTCAAGCCTCGGCATCAGGTTTCGTTCGTTGAGGAACGGATGGATCTTGAGAGCAATCCGCAGTGACTTAAGCGCGCCGGACCAGTTCTTGGCGCGCATGTTTATCAGAGTCATGCCAGCCAACGCTCCAAAGTGGCGCGGCTCCAGAGCCAACGTGCGTTCAATATCAACCACCGACTCCGTATCGCGTCCCATGTAGAACAGGATCGTCGCCCGCAGGTTCCAGGCTTCCGAGTACTTCGGCGCCAACTTCAGCGCCTGATCGATCAGCCCTATCGCTGCCTGATTTTGACCCAGCCGAAACGTGCGGCGCGCCTGGCGCATCAGGTGATCAACGTCACCATCACCGGACTGATACCAGAGCGCCCAGATCTGCGCCGCCAATTGCTTTGCGTCCGCTTCCGAATTGGACGCCTTTAACTTGGCAAACAGATCGCTCAGCTTTTGATCATGTTGCTTGCGCCAATTGGAGCTGCCTTCCTGAACGGAAGTTTGCGCGAAAACTGTTCCAGCAACGGCTGTCGACAGGGCCAGGCAGCAAAAGAAAACAACGATAACGCGCATAGCGAAGCTCCGGGTGAGTGCTTCAGACTATCCTAAAACGAAGTCCTAATCGATGCAGTTCACAAACGCTGGAATGAATTAGCTCTGCTGGCCACGCACGGCTTCACGCCAACCAATAACCAGTCCGCTCAAAACGATCAGAGCAATACCAATCCAAGTCACAAAGCCAGGGAAGTCGCCGAACGCGATGAAACCCACCACCGTGGTTGCCAGAATCTCAAAATAGGCAAATGGTGCGAGCTGCGGTGCAGTTGCGTATTCATGCGCGAGAATTATCAGGTAGTGTCCGATCGCAGCGAGCAGTCCAGTCAGAGCCATCAGGATCAGCTCGAATGCCGTCGGCTGCGACCAGAACCACGGCAATGCTATGGTGCTCGCTACCGTACCGACAAGGCCCGTCATCAGCAGGGTTACGAGCGTAGGATCCGAGCCGGCTAACTTGCGCGTCGCCAGAATGTAGAACGCATAAATCGTCCCTGCCGCCAATGCCCAAAGGGTACCGACTGAGATCGTCGAAAATCCAGGCTGTATAACGACAAGTGCACCAGCAAATCCAACCAGCACCGCCGTCCAGCGGTAGAACCCCACGCTATCGCCGAGCAAAACCGGCGCGAGCGCTGTCACAATGAACGGGAAAACGAAGACGACTGCGAGCGCATCTGCCAACGGCAAAGTCCGAATAGCCGAAAAGAAACAGAAGGTGGAGCAAAGCAGAAACGCGCCGCGCAAGATTTGTAGCGCCGGCCGCTGCAATCTGAAAGTCGCTCCACCATGCCGGTAGAGGACCAGCGGAAGAAACAAGGCAAAGTGGAAGAAATAGCGACCCCATACGATCTGCATCGTATCCATCGACGACGTCAGATGCTTGGCGATGCCGTCCATAATCGGGACGATTGTCATTGCCAGGATGATCATCCCAATGCCAAGCAACAAGCGGTTGTTCTCGCTCGGTGTCGGTTGGGGGCCTGCCGGCGTGACCTCGGTTCCACTCATGGCCATCTGCCAGCAGGTACAAACATCGTGTCACGCAGCCTTACATGTGTATGGCACGTTGATCGACTGCCAGCGCTGCCTCTTTTACCGCCTCCGTCAACGTTGGATGCGCATGGCATGTCCGCGCAAGGTCTTCGGCGGACCCACCAAACTCCATGATCACGGCAGCTTCCGCGATGAGTTCGCCAACGTGCGGGCCAAGCATGTGAACGCCAAGAACACGGTCCGTTGCAGCATCCGCCAAGACCTTCACAAAGCCATCCGTCGTGCGGTTGACCTTGGCCCGGCCATTAGCCATGAACGGAAACTTGCCCACGGTGTAGGCAATACCCGCTTCCTTCAGCTCTTCCTCGGTCTTGCCAACCGAAGCAACCTCTGGGCTTGTATAGATAACATTCGGGATGACGCCGTAATTCACATGGCCTGATTGTCCAGCCAGACGCTCAGCAACAGCGATGCCTTCGTCCTCAGCTTTATGCGCAAGCATCGGCCCGACAATGACATCACCTATCGCGTAGATGCCGGGAACGGACGTTTGAAGATGCTCGTCAACCGCAATCCGACGGCCATCCATCTGAACACCCGCATCCTCAAGACCAAGTCCTTTGGTAAATGGCACCCGACCAATGCAGACCAACACAACGTCAGCCTCGACGGTTTCAGCAGCTCCGCCCGCGGCCGGTTCAATCGTAACCGCATGACCGCTGCCGGCAGCCGCGACGCCTGTCACTTTCGAACCCAGCTTAAAGGACATGCCTTGTTTCTGCAGAACGCGCTGGAATTGCTTCGCGACCTCGCCATCCATACCGGGCAGAATGCGATCCAGGAATTCGACAACAAGAACTTCTGATCCCAGGCGCCGCCAGACGGAACCAAGCTCAAGTCCGATGACACCGGCCCCGATAACCAGCAGTTTCTTCGGAACGGTCTCCAACTCCAGCGCCCCGGTAGATGAAACGACGGTCTTCTCGTCGATATCAATTCCTGGTAGCCGCGCGATGTCAGAACCTGTCGCGATCACAATGTTCTTGGTTTCGAGAACCTGAGACTCACCGGCATCGGATGTAACCTGGACCTGGCCGGCAGCGAGAACCTTTCCAGTGCCGTGGAATGGGTCAATCTTGTTCTTCTTGAGTAGGAAGGCGACGCCATCCACGTTGCCCTTGATGCCCTCATTCTTGAATGAAAGCATCTTGCCGAGATCTAGTGACGGCGCCACATTGATCCCCATATCGGCAAAGCCGTGCCCCGCCTCTTCATACATCTCGGAGGCGTGCAGCAATGCCTTTGATGGAATGCAACCAACATTGAGGCAGGTCCCGCCATGCGTTGCTCGTTTCTCAACCACGGCCACTTTCATACCGAGCTGAGCAGCACGAATTGCGCAAACGTAACCACCCGGCCCTGTGCCGATCACAACAAGATCATAGGACATGTTCTGTGAATTCCTCGTTGAGGTTCGCCCATCTCTCCATCAGACAAGATGGGACTGACACGTAAGAAGCTTACAATTCGAGAAGGAAGCGCTGCGGATCTTCCAAGCATTCCTTGACGCGAACCAGGAACGTCACGGCCTCTTTGCCGTCGACAACCCGGTGGTCATAGCTCAGCGCCAGATACATCATCGGCCGTGCTGCAATCGATCCATCTTTCAGAACGACCGGTCTCTGCTCAATCCTGTGCATCCCCAGAATACCAGACTGGGGCGCATTCAAGATTGGCGTCGACAGCATTGAACCGTAAACACCGCCATTCGAGATCGTGAACGTACCGCCCTGCATTTCTTCAATGCCGAGCTTGCCATCCCTTGCGCGCTTACCGAAGTCTGTGATTGCCATTTCGATTTCGGCAAGGCTCATGCGATCGGCCTCACGGATGACTGGAACGACGAGGCCTTTGTCTGTGCCGACAGCGACACCGACATGGTAGTAGTTCTTGTAGATCAGATCTTGGCCATCAATCTCTGCGTTGACGGCTGGGATTTCGCGCAACGCCTGGATACAGGCCTTCACAAAAAAGCTCATGAAGCCAAGCTTCACGCCGTGCCGTCGCTCAAAGAGTTCCTTGTACTCAGAGCGCAGCTCCATCACGGCCGACATGTCAACATCGTTGAATGTGGTCAACATCGCAGCCGTGTTTTGTGCATCCTTCAGGCGACGCGCAATCGTCTGGCGCAGACGGGTCATGCGCACCCGCTCTTCACGCGCAGCATCATTTGGAACGGCCGGTGCACGCATTTGCTGGGTCGGAACCGGTGCAGGTGCCAATGAAGCAGGCATCAAGGCAGCACCACCGGATGATGCTGCCATTGCATCTTCCTTAAGCACCTGACCGCGCTTGCCAGAGCCGGCCACGCTTGCTGGATCGACACCTTTCTCATCCAAGATCTTTCGTGCCGCCGGAGACGGCGGCATGTCACCAGATGGCGCCGCAGCAGCTTGAGCAGCCGGGGCAGGAGCGGCAGCGGCCGGCGCGGCTGGAGCAGCAGCGGCAGCTTCGCCTTCATTTACCGATCCGAGCAGAGCGCCAACTTCAACTGTGGCACCTTCTTCAGCGGCAATCGCACCGAGAACGCCGGCGGATGGCGACGGCACTTCAACTGTCACCTTATCGGTCTCGAGTTCACAGAGCGGCTCGTCGACGGCCACGGCGTCACCTGGTTTCTTATACCATTGACCGACCGTGGCCTCCGTCACGCTTTCGCCGAGTGTCGGAACCCGAATTTCAATCGCCATCTGTAAAATTCCTTTCGCTCGGCCCGCTCACGAGCCAGTCTATTTTGGAAAGCGCTTACTATTCTGCGAGAGCCTCTTCGACGAGGGTCTTTTGTTCGTGAATGTGCCGGGAGAGCTGGCCTGTCGCCGTCGACGCGGCGGCGGCCCGCCCGACGTAACGTGGCCGCTTGAACTTCGCATCAACGTGCTCAAGCACCCATTCGATGTTGGGATCAACAAACGTCCAGCATCCCATGTTGCGTGGTTCTTCCTGGCACCAGACGATCTCGGCCTGCGGGAAGCGACTGAGCTCGTCAATCAAGGCACGAGCCGGGAACGGATAGAGCTGTTCAACCCGCATCAGGTAGACATCGTTCTGACCGGCTTCCTCGCGCGCTTCCAAGAGATCGTAGTAGACCTTGCCAGAGCACAGCACCACCCGGCGGATCTCGTTGTCAGGCTTGAGATCAATCGGCGTCCGGCTGCTTGGGTGATGCTTGACATCGGCATCATCCCACAGAAGGCGGTGGAATGTTGTATCAACCGTCATCTCTGACAAGCTTGAGACGACGCGCTTGTGACGCAACAGCGACTTCGGCGTAAACAGCACTAGCGGCTTACGGAAGTTACGGTGCAACTGGCGCCGAAGGATGTGGAAGTAGTTGGCCGGTGTTGTGCAATTTGCAACCTGCCAGTTGTCTTCCGCGCTTGACTGTAGGTAACGCTCAATCCTCGCCGACGAGTGCTCCGGGCCTTGGCCTTCGTAGCCATGCGGCAAAAGTAAGACTAGACCACTCATCCGCAACCACTTGCGCTCACCGGATGAAATAAACTGGTCAACCACGACCTGTGCGCCATTGGCAAAGTCGCCAAACTGGGCCTCCCAAAGCGTAATCGCATTCGGCTCCGCCAGAGTGTAGCCGTACTCAAAACCGAGCACAGCCTCTTCAGACAGCATCGAGTTGATCACTTCGAAGGATGCCTGATCAGGTGCAACGGATTTCAATGGTGTGTACTGTCTCTCCGACTCCTGGTCGGTTAGCACGGCGTGGCGCTGCGAAAACGTTCCGCGCTCGACATCTTGTCCTGAGAGGCGGACCGGGAACTTGTCGTTCATCAAGGTGCCGAATGCCAAATGCTCGGCCATACCCCAATCGATCCCCTCACCATCCTCAACCATCTGGCGGCGACGGTCGATCAAACGCTTGACGGTGCGGTGGGGCTTGAAGTCGTTCGGCAGCGTCGTGATCTGGCGCCCGACATCACGCAAGGTTTCAAGCTCGACGCCGGTCTTGCCGCGGCGCGCTTCGTCTTCTGCAAAACCGATACCTGACCATTTCCCATCAAGCCAATCAGCTTTGTTGGGCTTGTAGCTATCGGAAGCGGTGAACTCGCTATCCAGCATCGCGCGGAAGTTGGCGCGCATTTCATCCGATTCACCGCTTGTCATGACGCCTTCATCGACAAGCTGTTTGGAATAGATCGTTGCCGTCGTCGGGTGTGACTTGATCTTGCGATACATAATCGGCTGCGTGAACATCGGCTCGTCGCTCTCGTTGTGACCGAACCGCCGATAGCAGAACATATCGATGACAACCGGCTTTCCGAACTTCTGCCGGAACTCAGTCGCAATCTTAGCAACATGCACAACAGCTTCAGGATCATCGCCGTTGACGTGGAAAATCGGCGCCTCGATCATCCGCGCCACATCCGAGCAATACGGCGATGATCGCGAGAACCGCGGGTTGGTCGTAAAGCCGATCTGGTTGTTGATCACGAAGTGGATCGAGCCACCTGTTCTATGACCTCTGAGACCTGAAAGTCCGAAGCATTCGGCAACCACGCCTTGGCCGGCAAAAGCCGCATCACCGTGGATGAGCAATGGCAGAACTTCGGTGCGCTCGACGTCACCGTGCTGGTCTTGCTTGGCTCGCACCTTACCAAGAACCACTGGATCAACAATCTCCAAGTGGCTCGGGTTGGCCGTCAGCGAAAGGTGCACGTTGTTGCCATCGAATGACCGGTCCGAGGAAGCACCAAGGTGGTACTTAACGTCTCCAGAGCCTTCGACGTCGTCTGGCTTGAACGAACCACCCTTGAATTCGTTGAAAATGGCGCGGTGCGGCTTGCCCATGACGTTTGCCAGCACGTTCAATCGACCGCGGTGGGCCATGCCCATCACGATCTCTTTCACACCAAGCTGACCGCCGCGCTTGATGATCTGCTCCAGCGCGGGAACCATAGACTCGCCACCGTCGAGACCGAACCGCTTGGTCCCGGTGTATTTCACGTCGCAGAACTTCTCGTAGGTCTCAGCTTCGATCAGCTTGTTCAGGATGGCCTTCTTACCTTCTACGGTAAAGCTGACCTCCTTTTCCTCGCCCTCAATCCGTTCCTGGATCCACGCCTTTTGCGCCGGCGTCGTGATGTGCATAAACTCAACGCCAATGTGCTCGCAGTACGTACGCCGCAGAATACGCAAAATCTGCCGGATTGTGGCAGTCTCCAATCCAAGCACATAATCGATAAAGATCGGTCGGTCGTAGTCGGCCTCTGTAAAACCGTACGTTTCCGGCAGTAATTCGTGATGAGCGCCCGGCTCGGTTAGCCCTAGTGGGTCCAGGCGAGCCGCCAGGTGACCCATGACCCGGTGTGAGCGGATCAGCATAAGCGCGCGAATAGAGTCCTGTGTCGCACGCAGCGAAGCCGCCATCGACAGGTCAACGCCGCCCTGGGCTGCGCGTGCGTGGAGCTGGCCATGAATATACTGCTCTGCCTGGCTGTAATCACCGGTCAGCGCCGCGAGCGTATCGCTCGATCCGTTTCCGTTCTGCAGCCGGTCGAGCGGCACCCCCCAGGACGGTCCATCCACCTCCACTGCTGCCTGACCCTGCTCCTCATGCAGGCTCTCGAAAAACAATCGCCATTCATCGCTCACCGACCCGGGATTGCGTTGATAAATGGCCTGCATCTCTTCGATGTAGCCGGCATTGACACCGTTCAGGAAGGATGTGAGTGAAAAGGACTCGTTGAGCGCTTGACGGGACATAGGCTTGTTGCCTCCGGTCGGATTCAATTTGAGCTAGCAGTTACGAAAACCATATTCCTCAGTTAGGACCAATGGTCCATCTGACCAATATGTTCAACCCGCACAATTGACTGTTACAACGAAAAAAGCGCCCGTGAAGGCGCTTTGGTCTATGTCATACGAAGTTTGCCAGATTATTGGTCAATTCAGCCCTGCAAAACACTGGCTAGAGTGGTTCCAAGCGAGGCCGGGCTATCGGCCACCGCAATCCCGGCGGAGCGCATGGCTTCGATCTTGTCATCTGCGCCGCCCTTACCGCCAGAGATGATCGCACCCGCGTGGCCCATGCGGCGACCCGGAGGCGCTGTTGTTCCAGCAATAAAGCCTGCCATGGGCTTTTTGCGCCCACGCTCTGCTTCGCGCTTGATGAACTCTGCTGCATCCTCTTCAGCAGAACCGCCGATCTCGCCGATCATGATGATGGATTGCGTTTCGTCATCTGCGAGGAACATTTCAAGCACATTGATGAAATCCAACCCTTTGACCGGATCGCCACCAATTCCCACAGCTGTCGACTGACCGAGATCAGCGTCGGTTGTTTGCTTGACCGCCTCGTAGGTCAGCGTGCCAGAGCGCGAGACAATACCGACATTGCCTTTGCGGAAGATGTTTCCTGGCATAATGCCGATCTTGCAGGCGTTCGGCGTCAAAACACCTGGACAGTTAGGTCCCAGAAGGATCGAAGAAGATCCCGTCAAAGCCCGCTTGACCTTGATCATATCCATCACCGGAATGCCTTCCGTGATGCAGACAATCAATGGAATCTCAGCGTCAATGGCCTCAAGTATGGCGTCACCGGCAAAAGGTGGCGGCACATAGATCGATGTCGCATCAGCGCCTGTTTTCTCCTTCGCCTCCGCAACCGTATCGAAGATCGGCAGATTTGCGAGATCGCTGGCTTCGTGTTGGGTGCCACCCTTTCCAGGTGTGACGCCTCCGACAACCTTGGTGCCGTAGGCAATCGCCTGCTGTGTGTGAAAGGTCCCCTGACTGCCCGTGAAGCCCTGGCAGATAACCTTGGTATTTGCATCGACGAGGATCGCCATGTTTCTAACTTCCCTGTCCCAAATTGCGCTGCCAGCCGGCCTCAGCCAACCTTCTTGACTTCATCAGTGATCTTCTTCGCGGCATCAGCGAGATTGTCCGCCGGCAGGATCGCCAGGCCAGACTGCTCTAGGATTTCTTTGCCGCGTTCGACGTTCGTGCCTTCAAGGCGCACAACCAGAGGCACTGTCACACCGAGTTCCTTGGATGCAGCGACGACGCCCTCGGCAATAATATCGCAGCGCATGATACCGCCGAAGATATTGACCAGAATGCCTTTGACGGCTGGGTCATTGAGAATGATCTCAAAAGCCGCCTTGACCCGCTCCTTCGGCGCTGAACCACCAACATCAAGGAAGTTCGCCGGTTCACAGCCATAGAGCTTGATGATGTCCAGTGTAGCCATCGCAAGGCCGGCACCGTTGACCAGGCAGCCAATGTTGCCGTCCAGCTTGATAAACGCCAGATCATGCTTCGACGCCTCGATCTCCATTGGATCTTCTTCGTCGAGATCACGCAGCTCCATAATCTCCGGATGGCGGTACAGGGCATTGGAATCAAAGTCCATTTTGCCATCAAGACAAGTCAGGTCACCATCCTTGGTCACAACCAAAGGGTTGATCTCAAGCAGGCTCATGTCCTTCTCAACGAACATTCGGTAAAGATTACCGACCATCGCCACGCATTGCTTGACCTGTCCTCCGCTCAGCCCCAGCGCGGCAGCAATCTTGCGCCCATGGAACGGCTGATAACCGGACGCAGGATCGATCGACATCGTCATGATCTTTTCCGGCGTGTCGTGGGCGACCTGTTCGATGTCCATCCCACCCTCGGTTGAAGCGATGAAGGACACTCGCGATGTCTCCCGATCAACCAGCGCAGAAAGGTAAAGCTCACGTTCAATTGAAGAACCGTCTTCAATGTACAAACGGTTCACAGGCCGGCCGGCTTCGCCAGTCTGGATCGTCACCAGCGTATTGCCCAACATCTGCTCAGCAAATGTGCGAACCTCTTCGATTGACTTGGCTAATCGAACACCGCCAGCCTCACCAGCCTCAGACTCTTTGAATTTGCCCTTACCGCGACCACCCGCGTGGATCTGCGATTTCACGACCCAAACCGGACCCGGCAGCTTGCCAGCCGCGGCAACAGCTTCGTCAACACTGAACGCCGGAAAGCCAGTGGCGGTTGGAACGCCGTAGGCGCGATACAGCTCTTTCGCCTGATATTCGTGGATGTTCATTCAGAAGCTCCCCTATGCCGGCCAATCGACACATTGTTTCGGCGCTCTAACCCAGATGGTTGTCCAGTACAAAGCTTTTTGCCAGTTTGGTAGTGCTGATACCGACGGTCTCGACTGACTCCAGCACATGAAACTGGTGTTAAACTGCTTACTTCTTAGCAATCGCCTCGATCTCAACGCTGGCGCCAAGCGGTAGGCCTGCGACCTGAATCGTCGATCGCGCCGGGAAAGGCTCGACCATGTAGGTCGCGTAGACCTCATTCATGGCCGGAAAATCAGCCATATCGACCAGGAAAACCGTTGTTTTCACGATATTGCCGAAATCGTACCCAGCCGACGAAAGAACAGACTTCAGGTTCTCGAGACATTGCTTGGTCTGTTCACCGATTGTCCCTTCGAGCAGTGCACCCTTGGCGGGATCAATGTGGATCTGGCCGGAAATGTAGAGTGTGCCGTCATCTTCGATCGCCAGGGAGTAAGGACCAAGCGCTTCAAGAGGCGCCGCTGTAATGGCACGTTTCGTCATCTTTCGGTTTCCGTTTCTGGGTCACTTGAGAAAGTAGAAAGGCGGCCGGAGCCGCCTTGACATCAGTTCCGTGGTCAGGAGTTGAGGTTTGGCGCAATTTGCGTGCAGGCTTCAACTAGACCTTTGACGGATTCAACCGACTTCATGAACATCTGACGTTCCGCACTGTTCAGGTCGATCTCTATGATCCGCTCAACACCACCTTCACCGATTATCACCGGCACCCCGACGTAGAGGCCTTTGATACCAAACTCGCCGTTGAGGAATGCAGCGCAAGGCAGCACGCGCTTCTTGTCCTTGAGATAGCTCTCCGCCATCGCGATGGCTGAAGACGCTGGAGCGTAGTAAGCCGAGCCGTTCCCAAGTAGCGCAACAATCTCACCACCGCCTTTGCGGGTCCGCTCAACGATCTCATCGAGTCGCTGCTGGCTCAGCCATCCCATTTTTACGATATCTGTCAGCGGGATGCCGGCAACGGTCGAGTAGCGCACCAGCGGGGTCATATCATCGCCGTGGCCACCAAGAACAAAGGCGCTCACATCCTTGATGGAGACGTTCAGTTCATCTGCAATAAACCTGCGGAAGCGGCTGGTATCGAGCACGCCGGCCATGCCAACCACGCGATTATATGGCAGACCGCACGCCTTCTGCAGTGCCCAGACCATGGCATCCAGTGGATTGGTTATGCAGATTACGAAAGCGCCCGGCGCGTACTTTCGGATCCCTGCACCAACCTGCTCCATAACTTTCAAGTTGATGCTCAGCAGATCATCACGGCTCATACCAGGCTTACGTGGCACACCGGCTGTAATGATGCAGACGTCTGCACCTTCGATATCGGCATAGCTGCTCGTGCCCTTCAGATTGGCATCAAAATCCTCGACGGCTCCAGACTGCGCAATATCAAGCGCTTTTCCAGCTGGCATACCCTCGGCGATGTCAAACAGCACAACATCGCCTAGCTCCTTGAGTCCGACCAGGTGAGCCAGCGTGCCACCGATCATGCCAGATCCGATCAGGGCGATTTTCGTTCGCGCCATTCCATTATCTCCTCAGGTTTGAAATTGCTTCTTCAGCAGACGCAAGATCGTGGGGCCGGGTTCTGCAAAGTGCCAGAGACGAAAGTCACTGCGCACCACCGCGGATCGGCGGTTTATCAATCCATACGGGTTGGTTAGCGGGAAACGTTGCCGCCATCAAGATCAACAGCGTCGCTCCCCAGTAAAGTTGGACGAATTACTCACTCAAAGCTTCAACCGGCCTCAGTGTTGATGTCTGGTGATCTGTTCCACATCGGCACGAGGCTGTCGCGTTTGCACACACTGCCCCCTCGACTGGCCGAAAATCCGTGGTCTGGTTATTGCAGGTATATGGTACCGAATTTCCCGCATTTGCGGCCAAACCGAAACGATATCACCTCAAGAGCGAGAAGATGTATCAAAATCCTTCCGTCAAGTTTCCGCCAGAGCTGGACCTAGCCAGGCTCGCAGCTGCGCTGAACGGAATATGCCGAACCATCCGCCGAATTCCGCACCTTCGAAAGGTCGCCGATGCCCTAAGCACAGCTGTTGAAGAGCTTGAGCACGCTCAGCGGCGCAACATGGATACCATTGCCGATCCGGTCCAGGCGGAGCGCGCTAAAAACCGCCTACCGAATTGAGCGTTGAACTGGTGCCGCAATCAAGCCGCGCTTGAGACCAGTCGGGAATCCTCCAGCACCATATCGGATGCCTTCTCGCCAATCATAATGGTTGGCGCATTGGTATTGCCGGACGTCATTGTCGGCATAATCGAGGCATCCGCTACCCGGAGACCATCCACCCCGCGTACCTTCAGGCGTTCATCAACAACGGCCAGCGGATCCGAACCCATCTTGCAGGTGCCGCACGGATGGAAAATCGTTGTGGCAACCTCGCGGGCATAGGCCATCAGCTCATCATCCGTCACAACGTCATCGCCCGGATACACTTCTCTGGCGACGAATTGCGCAAATTCCGGCTGGCGCGCGATCTTGCGCAAAAGATGCAGACCATTGAGCAGGACATCCTTGTCAGTTTCCTGCGCGAGATAGTTCGAAACGATGCTCGGCTGTGCCGACGGACTAGCAGACGTGATCTTCAAAGTACCACGGCTATCGGGGCGAAGTTGGCAGACGGACGCTGTCACGCCTGGATACTTATGAAGTCCTTGTCCCGGCCCGACAGATGACAGCGGCATAAAGTGGATCTGCATATCCGGTGCTTCAAGCTCCGGCCGCGATTTCGCGAAGACACCGGCAACGCCGGCGCCAATGGTCAGGATGCCCTGGCGCGCGAGCATATAGTCGATACCGACGCGCATCTGCTTCATACGGCTATGCCAGACAGTATTCAGGCTATCGCGCAAAGTCGTCTCATAAACAAAGCGGACTTGCAGATGGTCTTGCAGGTTCTCGCCGACACCTGGCAATTCGTGCTGCACCTCAATACCAGCTTCGTTCAAGACCGCACCAGGGCCGATGCCAGACAACTGCAGTATCTGCGGACTGCCGATTGCACCGGCTGAGAGTATAATCTCTCGCCGTGCCCTTACGGTTTTCGACTCTCCGCCTTGCTGGAACGTAACGGCCGTAACCCGCTTCCCATCCAGAACCAGACGTTCGACGGCAGCATCGGAGATCAGTTCGAGGTTTTCACGCGACAGTACCGGCTTGAGATAACCAACCGCAGTTGAACATCGCCGCCCATCCTTGGTCGTCAGCTGATAGTACCCAGCGCCCTCCTGACTGGCGCCATTGAAGTCCGTTGTATGCGGGATACCGGCCGCGACCGACGCCTTGATATAGGCTTCACACAACGGGTTATCCATGCGGACGTCCGATACACCCAGCGGCCCACCGGAACCGTGAAAGTCATCGGCGCCGCGTTCCTGATCTTCGGCGCGCTTGAAGTAGGGAAGCACGTCTTCGTAGGACCACCCGGAGTTTCCAAGTTGCCGCCAGGTATCAAAGTCCTGCGCCTGACCGCGAACATAGAGCAGTCCATTGATCGCGCTCGTCCCGCCTATCACACGGCCACGCGGCCAATTGACGACCCGATCATTGAGATGCGGCTCGGGCCCCGACCCGAACTGCCAAGTAACAGAAGGATCCAGCATGGTGCGGTAGTAGCCAGCAGGCACATGAATCCATGGATTGCTATCGCGACCGCCCGCTTCGATGATCGCAACACTCAAACCAGGGTTTTCGGATAAGCGATTGGCCAGCACACAACCAGCCGAGCCAGCTCCGATAATGACATAATCAAAAGTATCGCCGCTTTGGACATCTGCCATGGTTCAACTCCCGAAGTTCCGCTCGGCACTGGGCACGCTTTGTTGTTCGAAGTCAGTCAGTTGCCCGCAAACAATCACAGCTCGCCCTTGAGAACAATAGAGCTTGGCAAAGTTGCAGATGCTTGACAGCTCAAATCCGGTCCCAAATCTAGAGGTATGACCGCAGCAGGAAGAATGCGCACCATGACGTCGATCGACAATTCTCCAGACACCAATACCTCCGATGCTCATCAGTTCAAGCGAGAGGCCGATGCGCATCCTATCGACGAGGACAGGCTCGCAAAGTATTTAGAGACTGCCGGACTAAAACTTGATCGCGATCACCCCGTCCAACAGTTTGCAACTGGACTGGCCAACATCAACTATCGCCTCTCGATTGGCGGGCGGTTGATGGTTCTGCGCAGGCCGCCACCCGGTGATTTGCCACCTGGCGCGCACGACATGAAACGCGAGCACCGAGTTCTCTCACGGCTTCACGAAGTCCATCCGCTTGCACCACAGTCACTTCATTTATGCGAGGATACGGAGGTTCTAGGAGTCCCGTTCCAGATTATCGAGTATCGCCCCGGAATGGTGATCAAGGGCGACGACGCTACGCTACTGAAAGATCGGCCGGAACGCTGCCGCAGATTAGGTCATATGCTGGTTGAAACGCTCGTTTCAGTTCACCACGTCGACGTCGCGCAGATAGGTCTCGCAGACTTTGGCAAGCCGGACGGCTTTGTTGCTCGGGCCATCAAAGGTTGGCGCTCACGTGCCGAACGGCTCAATCCGGTTTCGTCAACAGCTAGTTTGGCAACAGAACTGGGTGAGTGGCTGGACGTACAAACAATAAACACGCGTCCTCCGACACTGCTGCACAGCGACATGAAGCTCGACAACCTCATTCTTGATCCAACCACCTTGGAGCCGACGGCCATTGTCGACTGGGACATGAGCACCAGGGGTGACCCGTTGTTCGATCTTGCTACGATGCTGAGCTATTGGACAGAGCCCGATGATCCGGAATGCATGCATCGGCTGGCCCAGATGCCCACAACGTTGCCAGGCTTTCCAAGCCGCGACGAGGTCGTGGAACTCTATGCAGCGCAGGCCGCTATTGATGTCTCGGACTTCAAAGTGTTCCGGGTTCTCGCCATGTACAAACTGGCTGTCGTGTTCCTTCAGTTGCACGCCGTCTACGGCACCGGCGCCAAGGCTGATCCGCGGTACCAGGACTTTGATCGCCTAGGCGAAGAGCTGTTTCTCTTCACACGCGATGTGGCCCAGAACCGAGTCTAGTACAGACTGAAAATTGAGGAGCCGCTAGAAGTTCGTTCTGAGATCCATGCCGTTGTAGAGATGGGCAACCTCATCACTGTAGCCGTTGAACATTTCGGTTGGCTGACGCTGACTGAAGCGACTGGTGCCAAACCCTATCCTCCGCTCTGTTGCTTGGCTCCATGACGGGTGATCAACGCCCGGGTTCACATTGGCATAGAACCCATATTCCTTCGGGCTTTGTCTATTCCACGACGTTACAGGCAGCTTCTCGGTCAAGGTTATCCGAACAATCGACTTGATGCTCTTAAAGCCATACTTCCAGGGCACGACGAGCCTGACAGGCGCACCATTCTGGTTGGGCAGTGTTTTGCCGTACAGTCCTACAGCCAATATCGTAAGCGGATGCAGTGCCTCATCGAGCCGCAACCCTTCCACATAGGGCCAGGGAATGATCGGCCGCGCCTTACGCTGGCCGCGCATCTCGCTGGGTCGATAGACCGTTTTAAAGCGCACGTACTTGGCACTGCCCAGTGGGACAACCTGTTTCAGCAAACTGCTCAGCGGAAACCCAACCCACGGCACGACCATTGACCAAGCCTCAACGCAGCGCAGCCGATAGATGCGCTCTTCAAGGTCAAATCGCTTGATGAGATCATCAATCGCGATGGTCTGAGATCGTTCGACGAGTCCATCGATATCGACACTCCAAGGCCGTGTCTTGAGCGCACTCGCGAAGTATGACGGGTCAGTCTTCCGCGCTCCAAACTCGATGAAGTTGTTGTAGGTTGTGATATCGCGATAACGGCTCGGAGGCTCTTCGGTTGAGTATTTACTCTTCCGAGATGCGAGCGCTGCAGCCACGGCCCCGTCACTTGCGGCCGGCAATATCAAGCCGGCCCCTGCTGCGACAGCTCCGGCGCCCGTGGTCAGCAGTTGCCGCCGATCCAGGTAAACGTCCTCAGGCGTGATCTCAGACGATGCAATCTTGTCAGCGTTCCGGATCAGCATGTGTAAGCCACCCAACTAGAGTCCCATGAGCCAGCCGCACCTCTATCCGACGATCTCGGCGCGATCGAGCGCCGCGTGTAACAGCACGCTGCCACCTGCCGATGCCCAATCCTTGGTCATATCCTCAGCTTCATTATGGCTGATCCCACCAATGCACGGCGTAAAGATCATCGAGGTCGGCGCGACACGCGCCATGTAAACCGCATCATGCCCTGCAGCCGATGTAATATCCTGATGACTAAACCCTAATCTCTCGGCTGCATTTCGCACCGCCGCCACGCAGTCTTCATCAAATGCCAACGCCGGAAACTCGAAGATCTGCTCAAGCTTCACATCGATGCCCTGTTTTTCGCAGATCTCTGCAACGCCTTCGCGAACAGCCTTATCCATTTGCTCAAGCCGCTCGCTGAACGGATGGCGAATATCAACGGTCAACCACACTTCACCGGGAATGACATTTCGAGAGTTTGGATAGGCTTGGATCATGCCGCACGTCGAACAGGCATGGGGCTGGAAGTCCCAGCCAATCTGATTGATCTTCTCGATAACAGCTGCGGCACAGACGAGCGCATCTTTCCGTCGTGCCATTGGCGTCGGACCGGCGTGACTTTCTACGCCCGTCATCGTGATCTCGTACCACCGCTGACCGTTAGCGTGTGTCACGACACCAATATCCGTACCCGCCTCTTCGAGGATCGGTCCCTGCTCGATATGCACTTCGAAGAACGCATGCACCGGGCGTCCCCCGACCTCGGCCGGGCCATTGTACCCGATACGCTTCAGCTCATCTCCGAGCTTCAGCCCTTCAGCATCTTCACGCGAATAGGCAAACTCAAGGTCAAACGCCCCTGCAAATACACCTGACGCCACCATAGCCGGCGCAAACCGCGAGCCCTCTTCGTTTGTGAAATTCACAACTTCAATGGGATGTTTCGTTTTGATGTCGAGATCTTCCAACGTGCGCAGCACTTCCAACGCAGATAGCACACCGAGCGGCCCATCGAACTTCCCGCCTGTCGGCTGAGAATCAAGATGGCTTCCAATCATCACCGGCGGCAGGTCTGGATCAGTCCCTTCGCGGCGTGCGAACATGTTGCCCATCTTATCAACCGAGACCGAACAACCGATGTCTTCGCACCACGACTTAAAGAGATTGCGCCCCTCGAGATCAAGATCCGTCAGCGTCAGCCGCTTGACCCCACCCTTTGGTGTGGCACCAATCTTTGCCATATCCATCAGGCTCGACCAAAGACGGTCGCCATTGATCTTCAAATTACTATCCGGGCGCATCACTGTTCCTCATTGTGTTTTTCACCGCCAGTTTGTATCGCCTGATCTCAATCCGCAATCCATGCTTTGAATTTCGGGATCATATCAATGTCGCTATCAAGAATGCACGAGCTCGAAGCGGAAGCTGAACGCCACCTGACCCCATGTGGTGACGGCGACATGGTTTGGCGGCGCTGGGCATCGTTGAATGAGGGGGCAAAACCCATTGTCCTGCTACACGGCGGCTCCGGCTCGTGGACACACTGGATCAAGAACATAAGAGTACTCCAGGCCGAACATGAAGTCTGGACAATCGATATTCCCGGTCTTGGCGACAGCGCCATGCCGCACCAGCCATTTGTTCCGCGATCCTGCGCTAATGCCGTTGTCCGCGGTTACCGCGAGCTGTTTCCCGCCGGCAGCGGAACAAGAATGGTCTGTTTCTCTTTTGGTTGCCACGTTGGCACGTTAGCTGCGCGGGAACTGAACGATCGCATCGATGGAATAGTTATTATCGGTACGGCGGCGCTGGGTCTTCCACGTTCTCCTCATATGCGGCCCTTCCCGAAGGAACGCAATACGATGAGCGATTCGGAAAAACGTGACGTGCATCGCGGCGTTCTCGAAATTCTAATGATCTCGCAAGCCGAGCACATCGATGATGAAGCAATCGACCTCCAGGCACTCAATATTGAGAAAGCGCGGTTCCGCTCCCGCGAGTTCGCCGGATCCGCGGACGTCAAGGAAGGCCTTGCCAAGGTGAATAGGTTGATTGGCACAATCTGGGGGAGATCCGATGTGGTCGCCTACCCGAGCGTCGAGAACTGCATTGAGATCCTGCGAACGCACCACCCCGAACTACAGCAACGCATCATTGATAACGCAGGCCATTGGGTGATGTACGAACAGGCCGATGCGTTTAACAATGCCCTTTTGGACATCTTGCAAAATTGAGAACGGGAGCGTTAGGGGACGCCATGAGCCGGGATAAAATGAAGGCGCTGGTTTGCGAGAGCATCTCCGAAGACCTCTCCGGAGTGAGCGTCCAAGAACTTGATATCCCATCACCACAAGCGGATGAAGCGCTGATCAAGGTCCGCGCAGCAAGTATCAACTTCCCGGATATCTTGATGTGCCAGGGCAAGTACCAGCACAAACCCGAGCTACCCTTCATAGTCGGCATGAACTTCTCCGGTGACGTCGCCGAGATCGGTTCTGACGTTCCTAAGAACCTGCAGGACAAAGCAGTAGCGGGCTCACTACGCCCCGGCGCATTCGCCGGCTATGTCGTTGCTAAGGCAAATTCGTTGCACCGAATTCCAGACAATTTGGGCTATGCACCGGCCGCAGCCTATCCATCTGCCTATCTCACAGCCTATGTCTCACTCGTACGGCGCGCCAACTTGCAGCCGGGTGAAACGGTCCTTGTGCACGGCGCCGCCGGCGGTGTCGGATTGGCGACGATCGATCTGGCGAAAATCCTCGGCGCCAAGGTCATCGCAACAGCATCAACCAAGCAAAAGCTCACGTTCCTCAAAGATTACGGAGCCGACATGGTGCTTCCGGTCGACCAAGGCTTCCGCCAACAGGTCAAGGACTTCACAAACGGCCGCGGCGCGGACGTCATCTTCGACCCCGTTGGGGGTGACGTATTCGATGAGTCGACTCGATGCATCGCCTTTGATGGTCGCCTGCTCGTCATTGGGTTTACGTCCGGAAGGATCGCAACTATCTCAACCAACATCCCGCTCATCAAAGGCTTCTCCGTTGTCGGAGTTCGCGCCGGCGAATACGGCCGGCAATACCCCGAGCGCGGTCAGGAGAATCTTGAAGCGATCTGGCAACTCGCGGCGGCCGGCAGGGCGCGCCCACACGTCCATGCCGAATTACCGCTCGAAGACTTTCGCGCAGGCTTCGACATGCTCACAAATCGTGAGGTAATCGGCAAAGTCGTCTTCGCTATGTAGATCGCATTGGTCGCGCTACACGACCTTCACATCGAGAGCCGGCAAACCGTCAACATGCCCTTTGAGAACATCGCCACGCTGAACGGCGCTGACTCCGGCGGGAGTGCCGGTCAGGATGATATCACCCGGCTGCAGTTCAAATAGACTTGACAGGTAGGAAATCTGCTCCGGTACGGACCAGATCATTTGTGCCAGGTCGCCTTCCTGACGGCGGCTGCCGTTTACTTCCAGCCAGATCGCGCCCTTCTCCGGATGACCGATCTCCGAAGCCGGCACCAGCGAGGTACAAGGGGCCGACTTTTCAAACGCCTTTCCGACTTCCCAAGGGCGACCCATTTTCTTGGCAACACCCTGCAGATCCCGGCGAGTCATATCGAGCGCAACGCCATAGCCGAAGACATGCTCCATTGCGTTGTCAACCGCGATATGCGTGCCACCGGACTTCAGCGCGACCATCATCTCAATTTCCCAATGCACATCTTCCGATGCCATTGGATAAGGGAACTCGCCCGAGGTCAGCAGGTTGTCCGGGTTCTTCTGAAAGAAGAATGGCGGCTCGCGATCCGGGTCATGCCCCATTTCGCGCGTGTGCTCCGCGTAGTTCCGACCCACGCAATAAATGCGGTGGACTGGAAACAGGCGATCATCCCCTTGCACGGGAAGCGCAGGCGTTGGAAGCGGATCAAAGATATAGGCCATGGTCATCCTTACTGGATCTGTTTTTGGGTCGATCAGAGTTTTATAGCGCGGCCGCCCGCGAGGTTGTAGGGGCTAGTGTATCTCCGGTTCCGGAACAGCAGGCCCAGATTCGAGGAAGTCAAAGTCGCAGCCATCATCGGCTTGGCCAATGTGTTCCTGGAACATCCGACCATAACCTCGCTGATACCTCGGCTCTTCCGGTGTCCAAGCTGCCTTTCGGCTCGCCATTTCCTCATCAGAGATATGCAGATGGATCGTTCGGTTCTTGACGCTGACCTCGATTTCGTCGCCGGTTTTAACAAGTGCGAGCGGGCCGCCAACAAAGCTCTCCGGCGCAACATGCAGGATGCATCCGCCATAACTTGTTCCGCTCATGCGTGCATCAGAAAGGCGCAACATGTCTCTGACGCCCTCCTTCACCAGCTTTCTTGGTATTGGCAGCATGCCCCATTCAGGCATACCCGGCCCTCCTTTCGGACCGGCATTCTGCAACACCAGAATGTCGTCCGCCGTCACCTCCAGGTCTTCCCGCTCAATTTCTTCGGCCATGTGATTGTAGTCACGGAAAACAAGCGCACGCCCGCGATGTTCATGCAGACGCGGCTCAGCGGCAGACGGTTTGATAACGCAGCCTCGTGGTGCGAGGTTGCCTTTGAGCACCGCCGTGGCACCACCCTCATAGATTGCTCTGTCCAACGGACGGATGACATCATCATTGTGCACCACGGCGTCAGCAATGTTCGCTCCGAGCGTCTGACCATTCACCGTCATAGCATCCAGATGCAGCTTGCCCTCGAGAACCTTCATCATCGCAGGCAGACCACCGGCATAGAAGAAGTCTTCCATCAGAAACTCGCCGGAAGGCCGGATGTTGGCCAGAACCGGCACGTCACGGCCAATCTGGTCGAAGCGCTCCAGAGACAATGCAATGCCTGCGCGCCGCGCCATCGCAATCACATGAATAATGGCATTCGTCGAACCGCCCATCGCCATGTGCACCGTGATGCAGTTCTCGATCGCATTGGCAGTAAGGATCTTTTCCGGCGTGACATCATCCCAAACCATATCGACGATCCGCCGACCAGCGGCAGAGCACATCCGAACATGCTGGGAGTCCGCGGCAGGAATGGACGACGCACCGGGCAGTGTCAGCCCCATTGCCTCGGCAATCCCCATCATTGTCGCCGCTGTCCCCATCGTCATGCATGTGCCGAAGGAACGCGCGATACCGTTTTCCATTTCGGCCCACTGCGCTTCTGTTATTTTGCCGGCGCGCTTCTCGTCCCAGTATTTCCAAACATCAGATCCCGAACCGAGGCTCTTGCCCGCCCAGTGCCCACGCAACATCGGCCCGGCAGGACAGAAGATCATGGGAATACCCATCGACACAGCACCCATCACGAGGCCCGGCGTAGTCTTGTCACAACCGCCGAGCAGGACAGCACCATCGATTGGATGCGACCGCAGGAGCTCCTCCGTCTCCATGGCGAGGAAATTGCGGTACAGCATTGTCGTCGGCTTGACGAACGGCTCCGACAGTGAAATCGCCGGCAGCTCTAGCGGAAACCCGCCTGCCTGCAGCACGCCGCGCTTAACATCCTCCACGCGATCTCTGAGATGCGCGTGACACTGGTTGATATCACTCCAGGTATTGATGATGCCGATGACGGGTCGCTTGTCCCAATCAGCGAGATCATATCCGATCTGGCGCAACCTGGAACGATGCCCAAAAGCGCGAAGATCATTCACACCAAGCCAACGATGCGAGCGCAGTTCTTCTGGTTTCTTTCGAGCCAAAGTTATCGCCTCCCTAAATGTGCTGCCCAAAATTATGCATGGGCGATCGCTTGCGGTTGGCACTGCCAACCGCATTTCAGGAAGTCTTTAGCACATCGCAGCGAATTTCAAACGTGCCAGCCGAGCAAAGACAACCAGACGGGTCGTCAACTGCTCACGGAATCGCGCAATGAATGCGATGCGACGGTCAAACGAGAGACCGTAAACTCATCGCCGCGCACCGTCTCATCCAGTTGCGATTTGAATTGGCTGAGACGTTCCTCGTTCTGCTCTATCCACTGTGCCAGAGTGTGATCAGCACCGTTCTGTGCCCGACCAACGTATTTCTGAGCCAACTGGAAACTCGTCGCTTCCAATTGGTCCATAGCGGCGTATATCGCCAGTTGGTCATAGTAGTCTGCAATCTTCTGCGCCTGCACACGGGCCTTAAGCTCCGCAATGCCGACGTAGTCATGAGCACTGAGGACAGCGGTTGCGACACGCGCTGTGTCTTGCTTGGTTGCCATCGCAATCCGACTCACCGCTGGAACCAGCCCCATGAACTCCAACTGCGCAACCTTACCCGCCAAGTCCCTCGGCACGCCGTTACCAGCCAGCGCATTGGTTGCCTCTTCGAGACGAGCCTGCTGTCCTTCGGAGAGACACGTGCTCATCAACTTGGAAAGCTCTTCCGCCTTGCTTGCTTCCTCCTTGACGACTTGCGAGAAATCCCGGCCTGATTCGCGTCTCAATAGGCGAATGATCTGCTCGATCAGGAAGGATTGCGTGCGCAAGTAAAGCCGCAACTGATCTTCGCCAGCCACGAGATTATCCAGCGCATCAATTTGCGACCACAGGTTCGGAAGTCCGTAAATATCCAGCACGGCAATAAAGCCCGCTGCGATGTCGGCAGAACTTCGTCCCGTCGCATCCTGCAACCGAATGAGCATCGTTGGACCGCCGCGATTGATCATGTCATTCGAGATGCGCGTTACAATGATGTCTCGGCGCAGGCGGTGGCTTCTTAAGTCATCGACAAAATCGCGCCTAAGCGTATCGGGGAAATACTGCTCAACAAACGTCTCATTGGCAGGCTGATCAGGCACATCACTCGCCAGAAGATCCTGCGCCAGCGCAATCTTCGACCAGCTCAAGAGGACTGCAATCTCGGGACGTGTGAGACCCTGTCCATTCGATTGGAGCACTGCCAGACCGTCTTCGCTGGGTAGTTCTTCCAGCTCACGATCCAACAGACCGCGCTGCTCAAGGTCTCGCATCAATCGGCCCGCGTAACCGAGTCGTTCTGCGCTGCGCAACTCTGCCAGGCTGATGGCCAACGACTGCTGATAGTTGTTTCTCAGGCAGGCCTCGGCAACATCTTCAGTGAAGCTCGCCAAAAGTTCATTGCGTTGCTCAAGTGTCAATCGACCATCCCGCCAGGGCCCGCCGAGCGCAATCTTGATGTTGACCTCCTTGTCGGAAGAATTCACACCGGCAGAGTTATCGATGAAGTCAGTATTGATGCGCCCGCCACGCCGCGCGAACTCAATCCGCCCTTTCTGCGTGACGCCAAGGTTGGCGCCTTCGCCAATCACTCTGGCTCCAACCTCACTGCCCGTGATGCGGATAGGATCGTTGGCTCGATCACCCACTGTATCGTCGGTTTCACCCTCG
Organism: Hyphomicrobiaceae bacterium; assembly: GCA_965247245.1. Classification (GTDB taxonomy): domain Bacteria; phylum Pseudomonadota; class Alphaproteobacteria; order Rhizobiales; family Hyphomicrobiaceae; genus Tectiglobus. Next base: position 3,710,797 of record CBDFGV010000003.1, read on the forward strand.
CCACGGATGTAAGTACCAATCCCGCCAAACCATAAAAGGTCGACCTTCGCCTTTAGAATGATGCGGAGTAGCTCTAGCGGCGTGACCGATGCGATCTCAACGCCAAGCACAGCTTGGATCTCAGGTGACAGCTTGATCTCCTTCGCTTGGCGCGAGAACACACCGCCACCTGCTGAGATCTTGCTCTGATCGTAATCCTGCCAGCTGGATTGCCCTTGATTGAACAAGCGCTGCCTCTCAGCAAACGAGCTAGACGGATCAGGATCCGGGTCAATGAAAATATCGCGGTGATCAAACGCGGCAACCAGTTTGATCGCGGGCGAGAGCAACATTCCGTTGCCGAACACGTCCCCTGACATATCACCGACACCGGCAACCGTGAAAGGTGTTGTCTGGATATTATGATCCATCTCCCGGAAGAGCCGCTTGACAGACTCCCAGCCGCCGCGTGCGGTAATACCCATCTTCTTGTGGTCGTAACCAGCCGAGCCACCCGACGCAAACGCATCTCCGAGCCAGTAGTCATGACCTTCCGAAATCTCGTTGGCATAGTCTGAGAACGTTGCCGTACCCTTGTCGGCGGCCACCACGAGGTAGGGATCGTCGCCGTCATAGCGCACGGTGCGCCCAGGAGGTACGATCTTGCCATCAATGACATTGTCGGTCAGCTGCAGCATCGTTGAAACGAACAGCCGATAACTCTCTACAGCTTCCGCCACGACCTGTCCGCGATCACCTGTGCGCGGCAACTGCTTGGGATAAAAGCCGCCTTTCGATCCCTCCGGAACAATCACCGTATTCTTAACCTGCTGCGCCTTGCACAATCCCAGTACTTCAGTTCTGAAATCTTGTGCGCGATCCGACCACCGCAAACCACCGCGCGCAATCGGGCCAAACCTAAGGTGGACGCCTTCTACACGTGGGCTGTAGACCCAGATTTCGCGGTAAGGTCGCGGCGCAGGCAACCAACTGATCTTCTGCGGATCGAACTTGAATGAAAGCACAGACAGCGGTCGGCCTTGTTCGTCGACGTGAAAGAAATTGCTGCGCAATGTTGCCTGGATCAACCCAAGGAAGTGACGAATGATCCGGTCTTCATCGAGGTTCGGCACAGCAGCTAATGCTTCTTCGATGCGGCGCTCAATTTCACCGCTCATTTCCAACCGATGCTCAATCGGCAATCCTGTTTCCGGATCAAATCGCGCCCGATAAAGCCCAATCAGATCGCGCGCGATTTCCGGATAGGAAACGATCGTCTCTGAAAGGTACCTGAACCCGAACGGCACGCCCGTCTGGCGCAGGTATGCAGCGTAGGCGCGGAACAAGTTGGCTTCCCGCCAATCAAGCTTAGCCGCATGGATCAGTTGATTGAATGAATCATCCGCCGCATGGCCGTTGCGTACAGCCAGGAAACCGGCCTCTAATCGCCAACCCTCGTCGGCTAGATCAACCGCGTTGCCATCCTCGACATCCAAATCCATGTCGTGAAGAACGATTGATCGGACGCCACCTTCGTATTTGGGCGTAATGTCATAGCTGCGTTCGTCTATGGCGCGGAACCCAAAGTTCTCCAGCACAGGTACGCGTTCGGACAGTGGGATCGGTTCATCGAAGCGATAGACCGTAGCATTGACCCGCGACGTTCCTCCGCGGCTCGCCCGAAAATCGATGGCAACAGGTAGGTCGTCACTCAATCGCTCAATACGGCTGATGTCTTGAAGCGCATCATCGACAGAAAACCGTTCAGTATAGCCTGCAGAAAAAGCCCCTTCGTATTTCTTCTTGAGGCTACCAAGAGCATCTGACTTGGTATCCATCGCGTCAGCAAGACGATGATTCCAGTTCGTCGTCAGCTCGGTAATCTGCGCTTCCAAATCAAGTACGTCGGCGCCCGGATATGTCTTATCGCGATCTCGGCCTATTATATAATGTACCCGAATGAGCGGGCTTTCTGGAAAGAACGGCGTGAACGCTGAAACATGACCAGCGTACGCCTCACTTAGAACTTCGCCAATTTTCTCCCGTGCGCCTGTCGAGAATCGTTCCCGCGGGACGTAAACAAGCGCCGAAACGAACCGGTCGAAGCGATCGCGCCGCGCGAACACGCGAACCCGCGGTCGAAGATCGAGATCCAGAATCGCACGCGCCCACTTCATCAAGATGGTATTGTCGATCCGGAACAGTTCATCGCGGGGGAAGTTCTCAAGTACGTTCAAAAGCGCTTTGCCGTCGTGACTTCCAGACGAGATACCCATCCGCTGAACCACGTCTTCCACCTTACGTCGCAGCAGAGGTATCGCGCTTGGTCGTTCGGTATAGGCATTGGATGTCAAAAGACCGACAAGACGCAGCTCGCCAACCTGGCGACCGTTCTCGTCGTAGGTCTTGAGGCCGATATAGTCCATGTAGGAGCGCCGATGAATCCGCGAGAGAATATCGGACTTCGTCATGATCATCGGTTCGTCGGCGAAAACATAGCGCCGGCTTTCCGGCGTTAGTTCCAGCTCTTCGCCGGACTGTGACAACACTTGAAGGTCCGGGTCGCGCAGCACACCCAACGCCGAATTCATATCCGGAACCAAGCGACCGGTTTCGGTGTCACCCTCAAGATTGTACTGGCGCAGTCCCAGGAACGTGAAGTTTCCAACCAGCAACCAGTGGCAAAACTCCACCACTTCGGTATTCGCCAAATTGTGATCAATCGCTTTGTTGTCTGCAAACTCCGCAACGGCAGCACCAAATAGCTTCAACATCGCCTGCCAGTCGATGACGGCGTGGCGCACCAGTTTCAAAACCTCATCAAGCCCAACCTCAACCTCAGTGGCCTGCGCGAGTGACAGATGCCGCGCAACAATGATCATCAGGCTTTCGTTGGTGGTCCCGGCTACAGCCTCTGTACCGTTTGGCTGCGACGCCACGCGCTTGCCATCTGCGCCTTGACGCACCGCAACAATGGGATGCAGCAGAAGATCGACATCGACCTGATGCGCGCGAAGTTCGCCAACGATGCTATCGACGAGAAATGGCATATCGTCGTTGAGGATCTCAATAACGAGGCCGCCGGACTGAGCGTCAGTATTCGGGAGAGAACGCAATCTGATCTTGTGCGTATCAGTGGATCGTGAGCCGACGAAGTCGTGTGCCGAAGTCACCAGATCGGCCAACTCGGCATCGGAGAGTTGAGACACGGCATGTAGATCACTATTCGCGAACAGCACATCAGCAAATGCCTGATCCGATGGATCACTCAGTTGACTGGACAGTCGTTCTGTCAGCTCGGCAGCGCCATGGCCCACGGTCGAGGACGACAGATCAGGGCCCGAACTATCTCCAGTGCTGTTAGATTCCTGCGTTTCTGGAGTATTCTTCGTAGATCTTGTCATGGCAATTTCCCTGCGTGTCCTGCCGGAATAACACCAACCAGTTCCAGTTTGGCAGCTCGACTGGAACAATGGCACTAAATGCCGAAATCAATAACCAGCCCCAAAACCTGTCATCGGGGCGGGGCAAAAACGCTGCGAGACTTGCCTATGCAGCAAAGCCGAGCAGCTAAACTCCGAGAGTTAGCCCCAAGTATGGATAGTCATTTCAATCTCTCACGACCTCCAGGTAACCATTTTGGAACCTTCACAGGCTAAATTTCCAACTGATTAATACGCGAATCAATCTGAAACAGCCAAACTCATCAGGGCAATTAGTATAGTGACCGGCCTTGTATGAGACCAACGTCTGGGAGGAGCACAACCGTGCTGGACGTCGCTCTCGTCAACTACATTGGAGCCGGTTGGTGCTCACTGGCACCTGCATACGGGTTGGAAGTTCCCCCAGGAGCGTCGACCAACGGCAAAACGTTGCTCCAGCTCATGTATCGACACGAGCCGGCTGCAACGCAGAATTTCCTTGAAGACGCTATCCAGACGATCTGGGCCGATTGGCTCGATTCAGGAATGCCCGCTTCCGTGGCTGTCTCCCACCTCGAGATCATCCCGAAGCTGATTGAAGACAATCAGCCCACAACCGACACGATAATCGCAGCCGTCGCAATAACCACTGCCACCAACAAGCTGGGCCCTGCCGCCATCAACGGCCAGGCACGCCGCCTCAGTTCAGATATCATCGAGCGCGCCAGAGAGACCGGTTTCTTCCAGCACTCAGGCACCAGCGACGGTGTGATGTTTTACTTCCTCGAGTCGATGTACGGTCGCCTGCTCCGCGCCTGGCCAATTGTCGAGTCTGCCAATCTGCACCTGCGAGACTACTGCGAGTCGAAGCAGTGGGAGCTCGTAGCGAACCCAAATCCTGCCACCCCGGTTGAGCCGGCGCCAATGACCGGTGAAGCAACACAGCTTGCGACTGCATTGGATGTGAAGGTCAACGGCGACAACTGGGAAGCCGGCGCTGAAGACATATCGACTGAAGCCTTGGATGACAGCCCCACCACCGACGAAACCGATGGGCCGTCGATCGATCGCGCAAAGGCTAGTGTTCAGGCAGCTCTGGCGAAGCGCGGCTCATCCTTCGAACTCAACCAACTGCAGATCGAATTCTTCACCGCAACTTACCACGACCTGCTACGGATCCTAAGTGACAACGCACTGCCCAAGGACGAGTGGGATGCGTTCGCGAGAAACGCCACGCAACTCGTGGCTGATGGTGAATTCGCGCAGGCGGACCTCGCCCTCGCCTCACTCGAGCAGAGTTTGGACGACGCTTTGGTCGAAGACGGTGATGTCATTGACGGCATCGGGAAATGGCTCGCTCGCTCGCGTTCGTGGCGCGGCAAACTCAGCGAACTCCAATTCGACTTCCGGCGTGCTGCAAGGCACTATGAAGTTGCAACGAAGTATCTGCCAAACAAAAGCTACGCCGATCGATGGACTTACATTGAGCGCCAGGCCCAGGCATTGGCCGCGCAGGACAAATACCACAATGACCCGGCCGCTCTTGATGAAGCCATCAAGCTCTGCACAGGCTTCATTGTCGTCCTCCACGATGGCAACCAGCCGGAGTGCCAGGCCGGCGCTAAGGTGACACTGGCTAAAGTCTTGCTGACGGCCGGCGAACGCAACGGCCAAGCTGATCAGCTCGAGCTTGCCACTCGCCACTTGAACGAAGCCATCGCCATCTTCGACCATTCAAAGCGCGACGCAGAAAAAGCAAATGCCGTGACCGTCCTCGCTGACGTGCTGAACGAGATGGGTTTAGCACTTGGCGAAACAGAACACTTTGAAGACGCAGTGCGACGATACCAATCTCTGCTTGGCTCTGGAGCACGCCTGCCGGTCGCTCAGAATGCGCATTTGAGCATGGGGCTTGGAGTTGCTCTCGCACGCCTTGCACACCAAACCGGAAAAGCCGAACTCCAAGCACTCGCCGTTGAGACTCTGAAGAAAGCGTTGTCAGCTTCAGAAGATGCGCCATCCACTCATTACTTACCCCGCGCTTTCGCGACGTTGGGCTCAACTCTGGCCGCCCAGGCCGGGAAATCAGGTAACGTTGGCGAGAAGCAGGAGGCGATCGCAGCCTATCGGACAGCAGACTCTCTGAGGCACCTGGATCCGCACTATCCAGGACTACAGAATATCACGGCCTCTCTCGATTCTATGCACGCCGATCACGACATCGCTGGCAGAGACGTCGCTGCGAGCGAGACCGACCTTCTCGACGAGGCACCTGACTATCACGGGACAACAGACGTTCCGGTGAAGTCTCGCATTGAGAACCACTACCTGACCAAGCTGCGTGAAACGCTAAGAGAGGCGCACTTCAAACAGGCCTCTCGTGGCAACAAAACAGCGCCACCGGGCAAACTCTCTGCTTGATCTTCTGCCGATCACGCGCCACTGGCTGGGTGGCGCGTTGCCGGGAACTCCACAGATTGAAAGTTGTACTGGCACGATGTTATTGGTCTGTTTTTGAACGATCAAGTCATCGGATGCAGGACCAACAAGTAACCTGCATGCAACGCTGCCACGATTTTCAACAGCAGCTTCCCTCTCGGCCTGTCAAAACTTGGTCTCACCATAATTGACAGCCAGAGCTGACGAATCATCATCCAAAACAGAATCCTGGAGACGGTAACGCTCGCTGGAAATTTGCGGTATGAATCACTTCGATTCGTTTGTGTCAGCAGACACTTGGGATGGGCGTCCGGCTCGCTGTCGGAGACTAAGGCAGGATAAGCCTCTACAGGATGCCAAGCAGGGATGATTTCAGGCCTGGAATCGACAACGTGAAAAACACCATTGCAGTCATGAACACCAAGGGCGGCGTCGGCAAATCGACGGTGGTCCTCGGTCTGGCTGAGACTTTCTCAGTCTTTGAAGGCAAGTCCGTTTTGGTGATCGACTCCGATTCCCAGGCAAGCATCAGTTCGATGCTTATGAGCACGTCCAATCTCTATCGCTTGCAATCATCTGGCAACACGATTGTCGAATATCTTGTTGCCACCGTTCTCAACAACGGAACCGAAGATTGGCAAAAGTACATCGTCTCGGACTTGTCGGATGTAGATGATGCAGGCTCTATCTTTGCCTTCCCCAGCGACGTGCAACTGACACTGTTCGAGCGGGAAGTATCACGCGAGAGCCAGCATACTCGCCTGCGCACAGCGATCGGCAGATTGCTTGATCAGCTGCGCTCATCATTCGACATCATTCTCGTCGACTGTCCACCAGGTCTCTCAGTCTTGACAGAGAGCTGGTTGCGCGAGGCCGACTATCACGTCAGTCCGACGAAGGCCGACTATATTTCAACCTGCGGCCTTGAGGTCTTTCGGCGTTTCAAGGCATTGCATCCCGAAATGGGCTTTGCCCAGAACCTCGGCGTCATCATCAATATGAAGGACATGATGTCCGCAGTTGATGAAGAGTATCATCAGTGGCTGCTGGGTGACGCGGACAATCGCTGCTTTGCCAGCGTCATACCACGCATGACTGCGCTGCAGGATGCCGCCCGCTTCCAGAACCAAACCCGATCCTTCCCGGCCAAGTATCCAGGCGCTGCAAGCCAAGCCTTCCGCGGACTTGCCAAAGAGATCCTGCAGAGAATGGACTCTTAGAGTCGATTCCGGTCCGATCGGCCTATCATTGGTATAGAGTCAGTCCACACCGGACGCAGCTGAGGAAACCTGGGGTCCTTACACACGGTCCCCGAGTGTTTTCAGGCTGTTCGTCAAATACAGTGAAGATTTGGAGCGGGCGATGAGATTCGAACTCACGACCCTCACGTTGGCAACGTGATGCTCTACCCCTGAGCTACGCCCGCGTCCAACTGCCAGATGAGCCCGCTTGAAGCTTGCTACCGGCAAGGCTCCGGTTTATGTACCAAACCGAAGATGAATGCAAGCGTTCAATTGCCGGATGGTAATCGGACCCGCAACACCGAATTCTGCTCACCGACAAAGCAACCGTGCTGATGCAGTAAGGGCCTATTCCAGATGTCCAATAGAGAAACTTTGTTCGGGCGGCTCGCCACGCTCGGAATTGAGACGACCACCTTGGAGCATGACCCCGTCTTCACGGTTGAGGAGAGCACGGTTATTCACCAAAAGCTTGCAGGCGGGCATACCAAGAACCTGTTTTTGAAGGATGCCAAGGGAAAGCTTTTCCTGGTCGTTGCCCAAAGCCACACCAAGATAAACCTGAAAACCCTTCACAAGACGATTGGGTGCGCGAGACTAAGCTTCGGCAAGCCGGATTTGCTCAAAGACGTGCTCGGCGTCGAACCTGGATCTGTTTCGGCGTTTTGTATCATCTGTGACGATCAGAAGAAAATCGAGCAGGTTATCATCGATGATACGCTGATGAGCTTCGATCAACTCAACTGCCATCCATTGACGAACGCGGCCACCACCACAATTCAGCGCGACGACCTGCTGCGTTTTGTGCGAGACTGCGGCCATGAACCGCGTATTATGTCAATTAACGACCAGGATACCCAAATTGCCGAGTAGGCAGTCGCGCATCTGATCGCGTTATGCGGAGATATAGAAATGACACTCGAGTTTGATGGCTCTAATCCAGGCGGATTAGCCGGTGCGGGCGGTGACATTATTAAAGACACCAGTACAGCGGATTTCGGCGCCGACGTTATTGAGGCCTCGCGCGATTGTCTCGTCCTGGTCGATTTCTGGGCAGCCTGGTGCGGCCCCTGCAAACAGCTCACACCTGTTTTGGAGAGCGTTGTCACCAGCTACAATGGCAAGGTTCGTCTGGTGAAGTTGGATGTTGACGCCCACCCTGCCATTGCGGGCCAGCTACGAATTCAGTCTCTGCCAACGGTTTATGCGTTCCGCAACGGCCAGCCACTTGACGGCTTCATGGGCGCCCAGCCCGAAAGCGGCATTCGTGAATTCATTGATCGGATGCTGGGCCCTGACGAACAAGCCGCCGTCGAAGAAACCCTCGCCGTCGCAAATGAAGCTCTCGAAGCAGGTGATCTGCAATCAGCAGCACAGGTCTTCGCGTCGATCCTACAAGAAGACGGCCAGCACCCCGAAGCACTCGCAGGGCTGGCTAAATGCTATCTCGAGAGCGGAGATACAGAACGGGCGAAGCAGACCATTGAACTGGTGCCACCGGACAAGCGCGGCGCAGCTTCGGTCGCCAGCGTCCTCGCCAATCTGGAATTGGCGGAAAGCGCCCCGGCCTCTGGCGAGCTGGCGGCACTTGAAGGTCGTGTAACGGCCAACCCGGCCGATCTGGATGCTCGCCTGGAGTTGTCTATTGCCGCAGCAGCTGCCGGCGACAAGCAACGCGCGGTCGATGAGCTGATCGAGATTTTCCGACGCGATCGCAATTGGAATGACGAGGCTGCGCGCAAGCAGCTTGTAAAGTTCTTCGAGGCGTGGGGACCGAAAGACCCGCTCACACTTGAAGGTAGACGGCGCTTGTCATCGCTGATGTTCGCCTAGAGGATCAATTAAAGTCCAATGTCGACAGGGATTGGATATGTCACCGACCTCACGTTACAGAAATCTGAGTGACCTTCCGGTTGAGCTGCCTTTGTTCCCTTTGCGGGGCGCAATCCTTCTTCCGAGAACCGGCCTACCGCTAAATGTCTTCGAGCCGCGCTATCTCACGATGCTGGATGCCGTTATCGAGAGCAACCGTCTCCTCGGTATTATTCAGCCCAAGTCGTTCGAAGGCGAGGACGCAGAAGAAAGTCCGCAAGATCGGGCAGCGCCCATGAAGCCCGTCGGGTGTACAGGCCGGGTCACCGGTTTTCAGGAGCTGGAAGACGGCCGCCTCGCCATCAATCTGACCGGCGTCGCACGCTTTCGCATCGGTAATGAAGTCAAGTTGGATCAGCCGTTCCGGACGTTTGAAGTCGATCACTCCGAATTCGAAGCGGATCTGCAGCCCGATAGTGGTGAGGAACTAGCCGACCGTGCAGGGCTGCTGAAGACTCTGCAGCCGTATTTTGAGGCACGGCGGCTGAAAGCAGATTGGCAGGCGTTCAACAATGCTCCGGCCGAGTTGCTGATCAACTCACTTTCGACAATCTGTCCCTTTGGCCCGGAAGAAAAGCAAGCACTTCTGGAAGCACCGGATCTCAACAGCCGCGCAGATGTGCTCGCCAAACTGGTTGTCATGGAGTTGGCGTCAGACGATCGCAGCGGCGGCAGTGTACAGTAAATGACACCGGAGGATGATCAGGACCCAGCCCGGTTAACAGATACCGGCGATCCAGAAGCAAAGCGAAGTACTGACACGAGCTTACTGGAGTTCCTGGTCTGCCCGATCACCAAGGAATCTCTGACATACGCGCGCGACCGCAATGAATTGATCAGCCGTGGCGCTCGCCTCGCCTATCCAATCGTCGATGGCATACCACTGATGGCACCGGACGCCGCCCGCGAACTCGGTGATGACGAGACTTTCTAATGCTGGCGTCGCACTAGCCATTGTAATGCAAGACCACGACTTACCTGCCGGCCATCAAGCGGACTGCGCAGCATCCACCGACGCGTGACCCTCAGCTTCAGCGTTCAACAGGCGTTCAGAGCGCGCTGCAAGGTATTCCTCGCTTCGCATTTCAATCAAACGTGACTCTGTGCGCTGAAAAAGATCAGCACCGTCACCTTCCGGATAGATCTGCCTCGGCTCAGCCTCAGCGGACGCAATCAGGCAAATCTTGGAGTCATAGAGCGTATCGATCAGATTTATGAAACGGCGGGCCTCGTTTCGACGAGCAGGCGTGAGCACTGGAATGCCCTCGATCACCACAGTATGAAAGGCGCGCGCAATTGCCAGGTAGTCAGAGGCACCCAGTGGCTTCTCACACAAGTCTGCGAACGTGAACCGCGCAACGCCCATCGCAGATTGCGGCACGCGAACCGTTCGTCCCTTGACCTCTAGAGTACTTTCTTCATTCACCGCGCCGCCGGTCAACTCATGCCACAGCTGATCAACGCCGCTGCGCGCTGCATCATCCAATGGTGAAAAGTAAAGTTGCTTGCCGCTTAACTTCTCAAGCCGGAAGTCCTTGTCTGCGTCAAGCTCCACCACATCCATATGTGCGCCAAGCAAATTGATAAAAGGCAGAAACAGCTGGCGGTTTAGTCCATTCTTGTAGAGTTCATCAGGTCGGGCATTGGATGTTGCAACTATAACGACATCATCCTCGAACAAGCCGGTAAAGAGTCGACCAACAATCATTGCATCAGCAATATCGGTGATGTGCAGCTCATCGAAACACAGGAGCTTGGCTTCATTAGCCAATTGCTTGGCAACATACGGAATAGGGTCGCCATCGACATGCTTGCGCGCGGCACCAATCTTGTCGTGCACCTCAGCCATAAATTCGTGAAAGTGCACGCGGCGCTTCTGTTTGTAACGTGTGGCCTCGAAGAACATGTCCATCAACATGGTCTTGCCCCGGCCGACGCTGCCATGCAGGTAAATTCCCCGCGGCGGTTCGCCTGACCGGCCCAGAAGCCAGTTTAATCCACCGCGCGACTTCTGCCAGCTGCCCAGTTCATTCTGCAACTCGCGAAACCGAACTGCAGCTGCCCTCTGCCGGTCGTTGGCTTCCAACTCTCCCGACGCAACCCGCTGATCATAAAATTCCAATAAATCCCGTGACATGAGAAACGGCTAGCGGCCACCTGCCTGCAGGTCAACTCTATCCGGTGCGACAGAGTTCGCAGCAGATATCACTATTATATAAGGGACTAACAGACTAACGCGCTGGCGAGTTGCTCTCACGCACTCCACACTGGCCGTTGCATCCTCAAACCTTCGAAACCACCTGTCCAAATAAGCATTTGCTGCTGACCAGCGACGTCCTCTTCATAGAATTTGGACGCAATCATCTTTCTAAGTGTGCAAAGCGTCGTCCTCCGTCATTGTATTCCCACACCGGGCCAAGCGTTCTCTTAATACCACGCCTCTCACAAAGGCCGATGAAGCTGCGACTGGCGCAACACCTTCAAATTCAGGGATCAAATGAAACAATTCAGATGAAGTTTTGAAGAATTTTAGCGCTGCAGACTTCTCGTTTCACGCTCCGCAATGAATAAAGTCACCAACACCCAGTGCTGCATCTTTTAAAAACCAATTGCACAATGAAAAGTCGTGGTAGCTATTCGCAGCATCTAATTTTCCAGATCGCAAATCGAAATATTACGACGTTGGCGAGTCTCAGTTTTGAAAAATCTCAGCAAAAATTTGGACACCGATTGCACTTCAAATGCATCCAACTTTGAATACAAAACAATCAGTCGCTTACTCGCAGAAGTGCGAGTTTGAAATTCAGACAAAGTCAGAACTCAATGAAAACATTCAATTTTGAGGACTTTGCGCAACAGTTTTGGTCGAAATCAGAATTTTTTGCAGGCAGATTTCATTTTACATGTCAACAAATCAAAAGAATTTGCCCATGATTTTTTTGTTCGAATCAATCGAACGATTTTGGGAGAAGAACTATGGCTAGAACTGCAAAGAAGGCTGCACCTAAAAAGGCTGCAGCTAAGAAGTCTGTAAAGAAGGCACCTGCGCGTAAGGCAACCATCAAGTCTGCTGCAAAGAAGGCTGCGCCTAAGAAGGCAGTCAAGAAGGCAGCTCCTAAGAAGGCCGTCAAGAAAGTAGCTGCTAAGAAGCCAGCCGCTAAGAAGGTCGTCAAGAAGGCTGCACCTAAGAAGGTTGCTAAGAAGGCCGCACCTAAGAAGGTTGCTCGTAAGGCAACTGTCAAGAAGGCTGCACCTCGCAAGACCGCTGCTCGGAAAACAACCGCTCGCAAGGCAACGACTCGTAAGGCAACTGTCAAGTCGACTGCCAAGAAGACTGCTACGCGGAAGAAGCCTGCATCTCGCAAGCGAGCAGCTTAACTAAAAACGTACGAGATCGCCCCGCCCTGGTAATGGGCGACCGGGGCAGGGGCGAATTTCGTAATTCTGTTTTGATTATTTCTAATAACTGGCAGATACATCACGTATTGCCGGTTATTTTTTTGCCTGAACGTTGTTAAACGCGGCGCTCCACCATCAATTTCTTGAGTTCCGCAATTGCTTTTGCTGGATTTAAGCCTTTTGGGCAGGCTTTCGCGCAATTCATAATGGTGTGGCAGCGATACAAGCGGAATGGGTCTTCGAGGTTATCAAGCCTTTCGCCGGTTGCCTCATCGCGAGAATCATTAACCCAGCGATAGGCTTGGAGAAGTATGGCAGGACCAAGATAACGGTCTGAATTCCACCAGTAACTCGGGCACGAAGTCGAGCAGCAAGCACACATAATGCACTCATAGAGCCCATCAAGCCCCTCCCTATCATCGCGGCTTTGCTTCCACTCGGTTGGAGGTTTGGGACTTGTCGTCTTCAGCCACGGCTCGATCGACCTGTGTTGCGCATAGAAGTTGGTCATATCGGGTACGAGATCCTTGACCACCTCCATGTGTGGCAGCGGATAAATCTTAACCGCGCCCTTAACGTCCTCAATTGCCTGGAGGCAGGCCAAGCCGTTCGTTCCATTTATGTTCATGGCACAAGAGCCACAGATGCCTTCCCGGCACGACCGCCGGAACGTCAGAGTCGAATCGATTTCGCCCTTAATCTTGATCAGAGCATCCAGAATCATCGGTCCGCAGTCTTCAAGATCCAGCCAATAACTATCGACGCGCGGGTTACCACCATCATCCGGGTTCCAGCGGTAGACACGGAATTCCTTCCATTTTCCGCCAGTACCTTTCTTATTCCAAGCCTTTCCTCGCTTGATTTGCGAGTTCTTGGGCAGGGTCAGCTGTACCATCGTCTCGATTTCCTTCGCGTCTCAAAGTCCAACGTTCATTCGCTGACGCGTTCGCCAGCTGCTCATTTCATTGCGCCTGCCGTTTGCTAGGCGTCTCGAAAGTCCTTCAGCTGACCAACAAGACCGGTCAGCTTCACCGCAATTCGTAGTCCAGACTCAACCGTTTGGCGCAATGTTGCGCGTTCCTGCACCAGCTTGTTGAGTTCGTCCTGCGCTTCGCCAAAGCCGTAAAAGATCTCATCCGGCGGATCGATCTCGCCATCCTCAATCGCAGCCATGACCTCGTAGGCATTCTGCGATGCCAGAACCAACATCGAGGCGATGTCATTCATCGATTGATGGTAGATCCGAATCGCATTGGGCCCAACGCGCGTCCCATGAACGCCAAACTTGAGCGGCGAGCTGCCGGCCGGGCCGTCACCTGCAAAGAGCTTTTTAGCCTTGTGAAAGCGTTTGAAAATCTCCTGAAGACCAAGACAGCACTTTTCCAGATCACGCAGCGCCACAACGACTTTTCGCTTAGACCGGGAACGATCAGGAGTCCGTTCCTGTGCAACCCAGTTCACCGTTGCAATCGACGCTATGGCCCCAAGCGCAGCCATAGCCGGCAGCACAGCCGAAAATGGGTCCGGTGCAATACGGGTATCGACATCGTCCGTCTCATCGACCTGAGCCTTGTTGTCGGGCACGTAGCGATCTCCGAATTGCGCAATTAGACGTTCAGAACTGAGTGGCTCAACACCTATGCAGGGGGCCGTTGCCCCCCACAGTTCCCGGCTCCATAGAGCCACTCTATGTTGGTGACTACCAAGCACGCCTTATCGCACTAGTAGACCCGCGCCTTGGGTTCGATGTACCCGATTTCGTTTGTCATTGTGTATTCGTGGACCGGTCGATAGTCGATGTTCACAGTTTGGGTCGCATCATCGGCCCAGGCCAGCGTGTGCTTCATCCAATTAGCATCATCACGATCTTCGAAGTCTTCCCGTGCGTGTGCACCCCGGCTCTCTTTGCGGTTGTCCGCGCTGTTCACTGTTACGGCGGCCTGCGAGATCAGGTTCTCGTACTCCAGCGCCTCGACAAGATCCGAGTTCCAGATAAGCGAACGGTCAGCAATGCCGATGTCGCTCGACTGCGTCCAGATCTCCTTGATCTTCTCAACGCCTTCCTCGAGGACCGGGCCATCGCGGAACACAGCGCAGTTGCTCTGCATGACACGCTGCATATCAAGCCGCAGTTTCGATGTTGGGCTGCCGCCAGCGGCATGACGAACGCGATCAAGACGAGACAACGCCAACTCGTCAGCATCTGCCGGCAGGTCCGGCTGTGCCGACCCGGCTTCAACTGTTTCTGCACACCGCAAGCCGGCTGCACGTCCGAAGACGACGAGGTCGATCAGCGAGTTTGAGCCCAGACGGTTAGCACCATGTACCGACACACAGGCCGCTTCGCCAATCGCCATAAGGCCAGGCACAACGTGATCTGGGTCGCCGTTTTTCAGGGTGACGACTTCACCATGGAAGTTCGTCGGGATGCCGCCCATGTTGTAGTGAACCGTCGGAATGACTGGAATTGGCTGACGTCGCAGGTCAACACCCGCGAAAATCTTGGCGCTTTCCGTGATACCTGGCAGACGCTCGGCCAGGATCTTTGGATCAAGATGGTCGAGGTGCAGGTAGATGTGATCATTTTCTTTGCCAACGCCACGGCCTTCCCGAATTTCCATGGTCATTGAACGAGAGACCACATCGCGAGAGGCAAGGTCTTTCACGCTTGGAGCATAACGCTCCATAAAGCGCTCGCCTTCGCTGTTGGTCAGATAGCCACCTTCGCCACGCGAGCCTTCGGTAATCAAAACGCCGGCACCATAGATGCCGGTCGGGTGGAATTGGA
Source organism: Hyphomicrobiaceae bacterium (assembly GCA_965247245.1). Lineage (GTDB taxonomy): Bacteria > Pseudomonadota > Alphaproteobacteria > Rhizobiales > Hyphomicrobiaceae > Tectiglobus. The sequence continues at coordinate 3,725,937 of CBDFGV010000003.1, forward strand.
CAAACTCCATGTCTTGCAATGGCAGTCCGGCCCGCAGAACCATGGCATTGCCATCACCTGTGCAGGTGTGTGCTGACGTCGCCGAGAAATAGGCGCGTCCGTATCCACCTGTCGCAAGAACGGTCTTCTTGGCGCGGAAGCGATGGATCCTACCGTCTTCAAGACAGAGCGCAACAACACCGCGGCACGCACCATCCTGATCCATGATCAGATCGATCGCGAAATACTCGACGAAGAACTCCGCGGAATGGCGCAGTGACTGACCATAGAGCGTGTGTAGCATCGCGTGGCCGGTTCGGTCGGCAGCAGCACAGGTGCGTTGCGCCGGTGGCCCTTCACCGTAGTCCGTTGTCATTCCGCCGAATGGACGTTGGTAGATCTTGCCGTCCTCGGTACGCGAAAACGGAACACCATAGTGCTCGAGCTCGTAAACAGCTTCCGGTGCATTGCGGCAGAGATACTCAATGGAGTCCTGATCGCCCAGCCAGTCGGCACCCTTCACGGTGTCGAACATGTGCCAGCGCCAATCATCCTGCCCCATATTGCCGAGCGAGGCTGCAATACCACCCTGCGCCGCTACCGTGTGCGAACGGGTCGGAAACACCTTTGTAATGCAAGCCGTCGAGAGACCAGCTTCCGCTGCACCAAGCGTTGCCCGCAAACCGGCACCGCCGGCACCGACGACAACCACGTCATAGGTATGGTCAACAGTCGAGTAAGCCTTGCCGTTCACACCGGGTGCTCCGGCACCATTGCTGCTTCCTGCCATGATCTGATCAAGCCCCAAAGTTGATTTTCAAGATTGCAAAAACGCAGGCCAGGCCCACTGCAATCGCAAAGAACGTGTTTAGCATCACAAGGACAATCTTACTGCCTTCACCAGTGATGTAATCCTCAATGATGACCTGCATGCCAAGGCGCATGTGAATGACACCAGATAAGATCAGCAGCAACAGGCCGATTGCAACGATCGGATTAGCAAGCGACGCCTTAACGTCGGCATGGCCCTGACCGGCCAATGCGGCAATCATCCAAACCAGCCCGATAGCCAGCACCACATTCGCCACAGCAGTGACACGCTGCATCCAGAAGTGATCTGTGCCTTCTTTAGCTGACCCGAGACGTCTGACGTTCTTGAGAGGTGTTCGCATATTCATTGTCTAGAACACTCCTGCAAAGCCGCCAGCCATCACCCAAATAACTACGGTGAGACCGAGCGAAGCGATCAGTGATAGCCAGCAAAGAAAATCGACGGTGCCAAGCTCGAAACCGCGTCCTGTATCCCAAATGAAGTGGCGTATTCCGCCAAACATGTGATGCAGCAGCGCCCAGGTGTATCCGAGCAGGATCAGTCTTCCGATGATCGAGCCGAAGAAGCCGCTAGCCAGTTCGAAGTGCTCTGGTCCCGTTGCCGCTGCAATCAGCCACCAAGCCAGCAACAATGTTCCAAAATAAAGGGCCGCCCCGGTAATACGATGCACGATCGACATCACCATATTGATCTGGGGGGAGTAAACTTGCAGGTGCGGGGAGAGCGGACGTCCGCTGCCTCCACCGCTTGCTCCGGCATTTGCCATCGTTTCGCGGTCTCCGGTTCTTACGGGTAGCAATTAGCGCGGGTCGTTTTAGCGCGCTGCAGCATATCGGGCAATGCACCGAACAGAGGTGTCGCCAACTATCACATGCACTTGAAGCAGATCGCGACGAAAAGTCAGTCCAAAATGGGGAAATAGTTGTCGCAGCTATCGGTGCAGTGCACCGGCAACGATCATTTCAGAGCTTCAACCACGGCTTTGCCAAGTTGCGTGCCGCTCTCAAAAGCGTGCTCTGCAAGACGCCCAAGGCACCAATCACCGGCGACACCGACCATCTCGGCCGATGAAAAGAGATAGGTCTCGCCCAATGATGAGTCGACCAGGCCGTGCTGCCAGAGATGGGCCTGTGTCTGGACCGGCTGGACCGGCGACAGGCCAAGAAGATGGCACACTTCTGACCACATCTCCTCGGCGATGACCTCGGCGTCGACATCCGCTGTCTCGCGGCTCCAAGCCTGACTGGCATGGATCACAAGGTTTTCGCCTTTGCCCTTACGGCCCGGCTTGCCGTTGTTTCGGCCAATCCATCGGATCGCCTGGGACATATCGGAGTAAACATCGAATTCCGGTAGCACCTGTTGGTCAAATCTCATCATCAACGACCAGCATGGCGCCATTCTCACGCGTTCCAGAGGTGCGGCGAGATCTTCGATGTGACCGAGAATAAGCTTGGCCTCTGGCGCCGGAACGGCCACGACCACTGCCGAGAACGGCCCCTCCTTGGTCTGATCATCAAACCAAATGTACCAGGAGCGATCTTCACGCTTGATCGTATGCACCCGGCGCTCAAAGTGAATTCTCACACTCTCGGCAAGCGGTCGGACAACGGCCGACATACCCGGCAGCCCAACGTACCAATTCTGCAGCTTGGTTCCGCCCTCGTCACCGAATGCAATGTTCGGCTCCCAGAGACTGGCATACCCAGAACCCTCTAGTTCCTTAATGTATGTGCGGAATTTGTCTGATCGCGCACTCAGATACTGCGCACCGTGATCAAAAGGAACGATCCCAATGCGCGTTGTCGCCATGCGCCCGGCGATTGCTTTCGACTGTTCGAAGACTTCAACGTAGCAACCTGCGCGGCGCATAACACGCGCGCACGCGAGCCCTGCCAAGCCCGCTCCGATTACTGCCGTCCGATGCGTCACGTCGATCCGCCTTTTGGGTTGTAAGAAGTGACAAAGCCAGCGGCTCAGACACCCTTTACCCCTATAAAAGACGACAACATTGGAGAACTGGTTAACCTAGGTGGATAACCATGTTCCCGCCGGCATTATCGTTGGTGATTCTTTAATCACCGGCTCATTTTGGCAAAATCACCCAATAATCGAGGTCGAGAATAACGCCATCCAGATAAGCACCATTCTCGTCCTTAAGCGGAAAATCAGCACAGGGCAGATCCCGCGTTGCGACCGTCCGCAGCCGAAGCGCGCCAAGGCCGGTATCAGGTAAGGCTGCTGCTTCCAGCAATTCAGACCAGGCAAATACGGTTCCGCCAGCAAACATCGGCGCAACATGCTGGCCACCGTTGATGGCTGCCACGTGAAAAGCATTCGCTAGACCGTTAAACGACAGTGCGCGAGCTAGCGAGATAACGACGCCACCATAGACAAGTCTGCCACCAAAACGGCCCTTCGCCTGCTCAAAGTTATTGAAATGAACCTTGGCGGTGTTCTGGTAGAGGCGCGTTGCGATTTGATGCTCTGCATCTTCCAGCGTCATGGCATCAACGTGGTCAATCTTCTCCCCAACGCCGTAGTCGCCAAAGCGATGGGCTGCCCCTGCCAAGGCAAAGCTGTACTGCTCCTCATCGATTTGAGGCAGCCCAGCAGCCAATTGGCTTGGATCAACACGGTCACTAAGTTCAGGTACAATCGCGTCCGGCGCCGGAGATGCAGGGTCTTTCTTGCGAACCATGACCCAGCGCACGTAAGTCAGAACGGCTTCACCGCTTTGGTTGAACCCCGTCGATCGGACGTAAACAACACCGGTCTTGCCGTTGGAGTTCTCTTTGAGGCCGATAACCTCCGAAGCAGCTGACAGCGTGTCTCCAATATAGACCGGCTTCAGAAAACAACATTCGGCATAACCAAGGTTGGCAACAGCATTGATCGAAATGTCTGGAACTGTTTTGCCGAACACAACGTGAAAGACGAGCAGATCATCGATCGGAGCATCGGGATAACCGATGGCCTTGGCAAATTCTGTAGACGACTGCACGGCAAATCGTGATCCGTACAGCCCACAATAAAGCGCGACATCACCCGCGGTAATTGTGCGAGGCGTAGCATGCTGAATGACCTGCCCGACAGAAAAGTCCTCAAAAAAGTTTCCAGGATTGTTCTTGCTGGCTGTCATAGGCTGATCTCGCGCGTTCCCTGTTAAGAAGTGCAGTTGCTGTCCGATGGGCTAAACACCAATCGCGTCGGCAATAGCGACCGTCCGTCTTGCCATTTCGACATGCAAGAGTTCGACCATTTGGCCATCAACATTGATGACGCCCTTGCCTTGGTTCTCCGGTTGGTTGAAAGCCGCAATGACCTGACGCGCCCACGCCACATCGTCTGCAGCCGGGGAGAAAACCTCATTGGCAACTTCGATCTGCGAGGGATGAATCAACGTTTTGCCATCCATACCCAGCATCTGCCCGTGCCGGCATTCAGCCGTATAGCCGTCCAGATCCTTAAAATTGTTGTAGACGCCGTCCAGCACTTCAATGCCGTAGGCACGAGCCGCCGTGACAATCGCGCTCAACCAGTACAAGGCTGCTGTCCGATTGGCATCAAGCGTCACGCGGGTGTCCTTGACGAGATCATTCGGCCCTACAATGAAGCAACCGAGTTTTAGTCGAAGATCCCGCGACGCCTCGGCAATCTCCTTCAGATTGACGATCGCCAGCGGCGTCTCAATCATCGCCCACAGCGCGACATTCGGCTGGTCTAATGGCACCAGGTCGGCCACGGCATGCAACTGCTCAGGTGTTTCAACTTTGGGAATGAGAAGCGCTGCGGGTGCTTTGGCAGCAATCTCGCGCACATCACCAGCACCCCACTCGCTGTCCAGCCCGTTGATGCGTGCCACCAGTTCGCGCCGACCATAGGCGCCGCTTTCGAGGGCGGCAGCAACCTGCTCGCGCGCTGTTAGTTTGGCATCCGGCGCAACCGAGTCTTCCAAGTCGAAGATGATAACGTCCGCGTCCAAAGACTTGGCTTTCTCAAGTGCCCGCGCGTTGGAGCCCGGCATGTAAAGCGCACTGCGCCGCGGATGGTATGTCATATCTTAGCGGTCTCCCGAGCCCTCGTTGAACCAGTCGCAAACCAGCTCGACCATAGATTGTCATGAATTACCGGATCACTATCGACTGCCGATCGAGCACATTCTAAAACGCTGTTGCAACGTCACTGTTCGCGCAAACTGCTCGCTTGATAGGCAACCGCAATGCCAAAGGTACTAGCCATCTCGTCGCAGGTTTCCTGTGGTCACGTCGGACTATCCGCGATCGTCCCGGCCCTACAGGCTTTGCAGCAGCAAATTATTGCGCTGCCAACAATACTATTGTCGAACCATCCGGGCCACGCGCATGTCGCAGGCAGCCGCATCGAGCCGTCGCTTCTCAACAATATGCTCGCAGCCTTGGACAAGAACGGCTGGCTTGAAGATGTCGATACCGTCCTTACAGGCTATTGCCCGACAGCGGATCACGTGCAGTTCGCTAGGGAAGCCATCACTCTGACCAAGCTCCGTGCACCCAAAGCCACGATCATTTGCGACCCGATCATCGGTGACGAAGCAGAGGGCATTTATATCGATCGGGCTGCAGCCGTGGCCATTCGAAAGGAATTGGTGCCTGTTGCCGACATTTTATTGCCGAACGCGTTCGAACTTGGCTGGCTCAGCGGCAAATCCTTGTCGTCAACAGCGGACACTGTGGCAGCTGCCCGAGACTTACCGGTCAGCACAACCGTCGTGACCTCCGTCCCTTGGGCTGACAATCACATCGCAAATCTTGAGGTCACCAAAGAGACGGCAACGGCAGCCGTCTGCAAACTGCTGGCGCGCGTCCCGAAGGGCACTGGCGATTTCTTTTCAGGTGTCTTTGCCCAGGATCGCGATGTCGGTCTCGCCACGGCGCGAACCCGCACCCTCATCGAACACAGCCTTGGCCAGGACCACCTGAGCATCGCGGCCGCCTCCCAGCACTGGTTAAAAGCAGAACCTGCCGAAACGGTTACGGTGTAGCGGATGGCCGACTTTGTTGCCGGTGTCGACGGTTGCCCTGCGGGATGGATCTCGGTCATTCACCCAGCGGGAGCAGCTCATGCTGCCGAACTCAAATTCTTCCCGCGCTTTGTCGACATTCTCGATCACGAGCCACAGATACGGATCATAGCAGTCGACATTCCCATTGGTCTGTCAAAGATCGCGACAACCGGCGGCCGCAACGCTGATCGCCTGGCCAGAGCCAACTTAGGCGATCGCCAATCAGCCGTGTTCTCGGTTCCCTCACGTGCTGCCGTTGCTTGCGCGGATTACCGTGACGCCTGCGATGCCGCGCTCAGGACCTCTGATCCACCACGCAAAGTATCGAAACAGACCTTTAATCTGTTTCCCAAAATCCGTGAGGTCGACAATTTAATGTCGCCCGAGTTGCAAGACCAGGTATTTGAATGCCATCCAGAAGTTGCCTTCTGGGCCCTAAACGGCGAAACCCCGCTCGAGCTGGCGAAAAAGGTCAAGTCGCGGCCAAACCCGCCCGGACTAGAGTACCGTGTGAGGTTACTCAGTGGCGCCGGCTACCAAGAAGAACTCCTGACCGACAGCCCTTTTCCCAAGAGCAAAGTCGGCCCCGACGACATATTGGATGCCTGCGTTGCGGCATGGAGCGCTGGGCGCATTCTGGCCGGCACAGCGACGTGTTTCCCCGCTGAACCAGAGTACGACGAGAATGGGTTGAGAATGGAGATCTGGGGTTAGCCTACCGGCTCCTAGTCCTCCTCACGCGTAAGATCAAAGGCATAGGCCTCGCTTTGGCGCAGCGCTTCCAGCTCTCTCGTCAACAGGAACAGCGCGACATCATTCTCGGAAGCGCCCATCGTCGTTGTTCGCGCCAAATGCCCGAGATACCGGTGCAATTTCTCCGAAACACTCATTCGAACAAGGACAGTTTGCTGCTTTTTTGGCGCACCTGGCATCGATTACTCAACATTTTTTTGAGGAAAAACGACATTAAAATGCTTGTTCAAACAAGTCGACTCATATTCAACGGGTTGCAGGGGCAGCCTTTGAGTCTCCCAGCGGAGGCGCAGAAGCTGTCAGTTGATCAAGACAACTCAAGGACCCAGCGGTCTCACGAGCTGTGGCGATCGAAACTGAATTGTGATGGGAAGGTACCCTGGCCGGAACATCGCGGACGGCCCATCCGCAGGGGATGCGATACCGTAAAACCTGCGATTGGATGGACCTGCCAGCGAACGGTGTGAGCTGATCCAACTCGATGCCCCGAGTTCAGCCCATGCCGACGTTGGTGTGCCCACAATGACCGAGTCGCGGGAATTGTGGAGTCATACTTCTCGGGTTGTAGCGGTTGTGGATCGCTCCTCGAACCAGCCAAATTGAGTTCCAGACACCAGCTCAAGCCAAAGCCGTGCGAGACAGATCGCACCGAATTTTCGTATGGTCCATTGAACCTGCGAAGCGAGGTATATCGTGGCTGAGCCCCATCAATTCATTCGCGTAACTGACGTCAACCGCATCCGATGGCTTGAGTTCAATCGCGGCCCGGTCAATGCCTTCAACCGGCAGATGGTTGAAGAAATGCGCGAGGCACTGGCCGCGGCTACGACAAGTCCTGCTATCCGCGTCATTGTCTTGGCTAGTGCGATTGAGAAGTACTTTAGTGCCGGCGCTGATCTCAATGAGTTTCGTGGCATGAAATCAGACGGCATGTCGGCATGGGTCAGCATGTGCCACGACATCGCCAATCTCCTGCGCGGTTCGGAAAAGCCAATTCTCGCAGCTATTCACGGGACGGCCGTTGGCGGCGGCCTGGAAATGACCCTCCATTCAGACGTACGTTTTGCAGCAAGTGGCGCCAAGTTCGGCCAGCCGGAAATCCAGATCGCGTTCATTCCGCCCATCGCAACGACACAGGCCCTGGTCCGGCTCATCGGCAGACCGCGGACGTTGCGCTATCTCTACGAAGGCGCTCTGGTCCCTGTAGAAGTGGCACTCACTTGGGGCCTGATCGATGAGATTGTCGAGCCGGACGCCTTACACGACCATGTCCAAAGCTACGCGGAAAACCTAGCAGCCAAGTCTGCCACCGCGCTGGCAGCAATCCGCAAAACAGTCACAACCGGCGGCGGCCTCACGTTTGACGACGGCATGCAGCTGGAACACCGTATTTCAGCGGCCTTGGCAGACACACCGGACTTCGCCGAAGGGATCGGTGCCTTCCTCGAAAAGCGCTCACCGCAGTGGGAAGGAAACGAGAGCTAGCAAAACAAAAAAGCGCCGCCCCACAGAATGAGGCAGCGCCTTGTCAGTCGTCTTTCCCCGCATGTAAGACAACCGTATCGCTGACGGAATTGAGCTTCGCCAGCGAATAGTCCTAGCGTGTGTTAGCCAGCACGCTCTTGACCAGTGCAACAACACCAGTTTCGGTGTTCAGCTTGCGAGCTGCATCGCGTGCATCGGCAGCAACTGTGCCTTTTGATTCGCGAGTGGCGGCGTACATGTCCAGATAAGTGGCCATTGGGTAGCTCCTAGATTTTCAAGAAGTTGGTGCAGTTCCAAGTCTGCCCGCACCGTTAGTAAGGAACTGGTTTGCTGCGGCATTGATCAGCCATGTAGTGCTTCGCGATCGCTCACGCCAGAGAAAAAATCGCAGCTCAGGAATGCAGAAATTGCATTGGTCGGCCAGCGTCGGCGAGCATTGACCAACGCAGAATAGAACGCGTCGCAACTGAACCAAATAAACGGTTTGTTAAGGCGATTTGGAGCCTTAGCGCCGGTCTTTACTGACGACGTGTCGCACCCGAAATCGCAGCCGCAATGGCCGGTCTGATCTTCTCTTCCAGATCCTTCGCACTGATTGGACCAACATGCTTGTAGACGATGCGACCCTGACCATCGACAACAAACGTTTCCGGCATGCCATAGACTCCCCAGTCGATCGCGACACGACCTGTCGCATCAACCCCAATCGACTCGAATGGGTTTCCATACTGCGAAAGAAACCGCTGACCGCCAGGCGGTGGATCCTTGTAGTTGATGCCAAACATTTGTGCTTTGCCCTCACGCCTCAATGCTTCAAGCATGGGGTGTTCATCGCGGCACGGGCCACACCACGACGCCCAGAAATTCACAACCTTGGCACCACCGGAGCTCAGCTCCTTCGAACCGAACCCCGGCACATCCTTGAGACCGCTAAGCGGCGCAAGATTGAATTCGGGAACAGGTTTGCCAAGCAATGCGGACGGCAGCTTCGACGGGTCGCCTGACTGCAAGGCGAACATGAACATGACTGCCATCGCTGCGAAAATGATGACAGGCACCAGTAGCCAGGACGTCTTTTTCTCGCGCGCTTCAGGCCGAACATCTTGTGCGGGTGTTTCTGTCATTTCCGGGTCAGTCTTGCTCATGCTCTGGGCCACCACGCTCGCCCTCAAGTCTCTTGAGTGCCGTCGCGTAACGGCTGCCATCGCTCAACAACCACCATATGAGCGCCGCGATCACGACAATCACTGTGCCGTAGGACCCCCAGATGAAAAACGCATGCTTGCCAAAGTCGAACACTCAGGACCTCATTCTGCTGGTGACGCCTGCCGTGACTGAATCCGAGCAACCTCGGACAACGTCTTCGCCTTCAACCGCCGCCGCAATATTTCATTGCGCATTGCCTTCATGTGCATCGCAAAGAACAGCAGCGTAAATCCCCCAGCATTGACCAATAGCGGTACCAGGATTGACGAGTGGATCGTCGGCCCATCGGTTCTCAGGACGCTCGATGGCTGATGCAATGTGTTCCAGCTTGGCAACTCGATCCCAAGCCAAGGAATGCTGAGGCCCTCAACAGAGATCCGAATAAACGGCAGGATAACCACGCCGACGATTGCCAACACGGCTGTCTGCTTCGCCGCCAGTGCTTCGTCGTCAATAGATGTTCTGAGCGCGATCAGTCCCAGATAGAGGAAAAAGAGAATAAGGACAGACGTCAGCCGCGCATCCCAGACCCAGTAGGTCCCCCACATCGGCTTTCCCCAGAGCGATCCGGTCACAAGCGCCAGAAAGGTAAACGCGGCTCCAATCGGTGCCGCCGCCTTGGCTGACACGTCCGCAAGCGGGTGTCGGAAGACAAGATATCCGAAGCTCGACAGGGCGATCATCGCGTACCCCATCATGCCAAGCCAGGCGCTGGGGACATGGACGAACATGATCTTGACGGTATGACCCTGCTGATAGTCGACCGGCGCGATGAAGAATGCCAGATACAAACCAACAAGTATCGTCAGAGCAGCCAAACCTGACAGAGCCGGCAACAACCAGCTGGACAGCGCCATGAAACGCGTCGGATTGGCAAATCTCTGGGTAATGCTCTGCATGTCTATCCGTGGTCTACCGCTGTCTCACAACCCTGCATTGGCCTCAATCAAATCGCGTTCGCATGATCCCGGCCTCCCGATCATTGCAACTGGTGTCTCAGCGCCATTGCCGCCGCCCAAGGCCCCAGAACAAGACTGGCCAACGAAATCGCACTCAGCAGGAGAAATGATGGCAACGGGCTGCCCGGTGGCGTTAACGCGATTGCGATTGTGGTCACTCCGTAAATAAGGGTCGGCACATAGAGTGGCAACACCATCACCGCGACCAGAACGCCGCTGCGCCGCGAACGCAAGGTCAAAGCGGCGGCAATGCTGCCCAGAAAGCTGATTGCGACAGTACCAACCAGCATTGTCGCCGTGATAATTGGGATCGCAGCAATATCGAGGTTCAGCAGCAGGCCGACGAACGGCGTCATCAGAACCATGGGAATGCCGGTCACTAGCCAGTGGGCCAGTGCCTTCGCCACCACGATGAGCTCGAGCGGCAATTCGCTGAGCACCATAACCTCCAGCGAGCCATCCTCAAAGTCGGACTCGAATATCCGCCCAAGCGACAATAGCGATGACAGTAAAAGTCCGATCCAAAGCGCACCTGGCGCAATTTTACCGAGCAATTTGAGGTCTGGTCCGATGGCCAGCGGAATAAGGGCGACCACAATAAGATAGAACCCCAGCGCCGTGCCGATAGAGCTGCCCTCGCACACAGCGAGGCGAATATCGCGCGCGATAAGAGTCCCAAATGCCTTCATGTTGCGGACCCGCCAGCGTCTAGCAGCAGTTCTTGCGACGTCTCGAAGGCTAAAGGCATATGCGTTGCAGCGATCAACAGCCCGCCAGTTGCCAGATGCTCATTGCAAACACGCGTAAAGGCCGCCTGGCTGGACGAATCCAGAGCCGTCGTCGGTTCGTCGAGCAGCCAGATCGGACGCTCGGCAACCAAGAGCCGAGCTAAGCCAAGCCGCCGCCGCTGCCCGGCTGAGAGGTAGCCCGCTGGAATATGTTCGAGGGCGCGGAGATCAAAGGCTTCGAGTGCCTGCTCAATCCGCGTCGCCACACCTCCGTTGAGATCGCACCAAAACTTCAAATTCTCGAATACCGACATCGAGGGTTTGTTAGCGCTGAGGTGACCGACATAATGCGACTGATCTCCGATCTCGCGCTCGCTATCACCGCCTTCAACCTGTATCGCGCCGCCAACCAAGGGCAGAAAGCCGGCAATCGCGCGCAACAATGTTGTCTTACCGGCTCCATTGGCTCCTTTCAGCACAAGCGCCGCGCCACTGCGAACCGAGAACGACAGCTGGCTAAGAATAAGCCGCCCTCCGCGCTCGAGAGAGACGTCCTGTGCGTGAAGTGCGGATACCATTTGCTGGTCGGTCTCCCTGAAATGCTCAATATGCGTATTACGCGTCGAAATCACGCGATTGCTATGTGATTTTGCCATAAAGCGTAGTAGTGCACGCGAAGCCAAGCAGCTATAACGTCACCGCAGCACCGCGCTGGGGCGCCTAGGGCGCCGTTCGCATGGCGGACGCAAGGTTTTGGTCCGACCGTGCACGAGATATTTTATTACGCCGGCGCTCCGGCGGCGCGGAATTGATAACATCTCGTGAGGAGGACTCACTATGACCGCGCAAGGCCAAACCTCGCTCGACAGCTTCAATTGTAAGAAGACGCTCACCGCTGGCGGCAAAACGTATACGTACTACTCATTGCCTGATGCTGCCGCCAACGGACTGGGCGATATTGCGTCTCTTCCCTACTCCCTCAAGGTTCTTCTTGAAAACCTGTTACGCAACGAAGACGGCCGCACAGTCACCAAGGACGACATCATAGCAGCCGCCAAGTGGACAGAGACAAAAGGCAAAGCCAGCACAGAAATAGGCTTTCGCCCAGCGCGTGTGCTGATGCAGGACTTCACCGGCGTTCCGGCTGTTGTGGATCTCGCCGCTATGCGCGACGGAATGAACAGCCTTGGTGGTGACCCACGTAAGATCAACCCGCTTGTGCCTGTCGACCTCGTCATTGACCACTCGGTTATCGTCGACGCCTTCGGCAACGAAAGCGCCTTCGCCCGCAATGTGGAATTGGAATACGAGCGTAACGGCGAACGCTACAACTTCCTCAAGTGGGGCCAGAACGCATTCAATAACTTCCGCGTCGTCCCTCCGGGCACCGGCATCTGCCACCAAGTCAACCTGGAATACCTCTCACAGGTCGTATGGACTAGTGAAAACGGCTCGGAAACAATTGCTTACCCAGACACAGTTGTTGGCACGGACAGCCACACAACCATGGTCAATGGCCTGTCAGTTCTCGGTTGGGGTGTCGGTGGTATCGAAGCCGAAGCCGCAATGCTCGGCCAGGCTCAGTCGATGCTGGTGCCTGAAGTGATTGGCTTCCGACTGACGGGCAAGATGAAGGAAGGCATCACAGCCACTGACCTCGTACTGACTGTCACCCAGATGCTGCGCAAGAAGGGTGTCGTCTCCAAGTTCGTGGAATTCTACGGTCCGGGCCTTGATGCGCTGACCCTTGCAGACCGTGCAACGATCTCAAACATGGCTCCGGAATATGGCGCCACGTGCGGCTTCTTCCCGGTCGACACAGAGACGATGCGCTACCTTCGCATGTCGGGCCGCGCAGATGACCGCCTCGCACTGGTCGAGGCCTATACCAAGGCACAGGGACTGTTCCGAGATTCAGCTGCGGCAGAGCCTGAGTTCACCGACACCCTGGAGCTTGATCTCGCCGACGTCGTGCCTTCGATTGCAGGCCCAAAGCGTCCGGAAGGCCGCATTTCACTGGGCGACGTTAAGTCTGGCTACGCCACCGCCCTCGAAAACGAGTACAGGCGCCCGATCTCCGAACTTGGTAAGCGATATGACGTTGCCAACCAGGACTTTGACCTGGGCCACGGTGATGTCGTCATCGCAGCCATCACGAGCTGCACCAACACCTCCAACCCAAGCGTTCTCATTGCTGCCGGCCTGTTGGCACGCAACGCTGTTGAGAAGGGCCTCACAGTTAAGCCCTGGGTCAAGACCTCACTCGCACCGGGGTCACAGGTCGTTGCCGCCTACCTCGAAAAGGCAGGCCTGCAGCCCTACCTCGACCAGGTCGGTTTCAACCTGGTTGGCTTCGGCTGCACAACCTGTATCGGAAACTCCGGTCCACTGCAGGAAGACATCTCGCGCACCATTAACGAGAACGGGTTGGTTGCATCGGCAGTCCTGTCGGGTAACCGCAACTTTGAGGGTCGCGTCAGCCCGGATGTGCAGGCGAATTACCTCGCCTCGCCACCACTTGTTGTCGCCTATGCGTTGGCGGGAACCGTCAATACGGACCTGTCGAGCGAACCAATTGGCCATGGCAGCGACGGTCAACCGGTTCACCTGAAGGACATCTGGCCTTCGAATCATGAAGTCCAGCAGCTTATCGCCGAGAACATAACCAATGAAATGTTCAAGTCGAAGTACAGCGACGTCTTCGAAGGCGATGAGAACTGGAAAGACATTAAGACGTCGACCGGCCTGACTTATACCTGGGACTCAAGCTCAACTTATGTTCAGAACCCACCGTACTTCGAAGGCATGACCAAGGATCTACCCGAGCTCAATGATATCGTGGGTGCACGGATCCTTGGGTTGTTTGGCGACAAGATCACGACCGACCACATCTCACCGGCGGGATCGATCAAAAAGGAAAGTCCGGCCGGCGACTATCTGCTGGAGCGCCAGGTCCGACCGCAGGACTTCAACCAGTACGGCACGCGTCGCGGCAACCATGACGTCATGATGCGTGGCACGTTTGCCAACATCCGCATCAAGAATCACGCGGCGAAAGAATCCGATGGCTCGGTCAAGGAAGGCGGATACGCCGTGCACTATCCATCCGGCGACCGCATGTACATCTACGATGCAGCCATGCGTTACCGTGACGAGGGTGTGCCCCTCGTTGTCATGGCCGGTGTTGAATACGGCAACGGCTCGTCCCGTGACTGGGCAGCGAAAGGCACCAACCTGCTCGGCGTTCGGGCAGTCATCGCCGGCTCATTCGAGCGTATTCACCGGTCTAACCTCGTCGGTATGGGCGTTGTGCCGTTTACCTTCATGGATGGCCAGTCCTGGGAAGGCCTCGGCATCAAGGGCGATGAGCAGGTGACAATTCTCGGCTTCGACAGCATCGAACCACGTAAAGAGATGGTTGCTGAGATCACCTACAGCGACGGCACCAAAAAGGATGTACCGATCCTTTGCCGAATCGATACGCTGGATGAGCTCGACTACGTCAAGAACGGCGGGATTCTGCACTACGTCCTGCGCAATCTCGCAGAAGCCGCTTAGTCAGACCGGGCTTCTATAGGGATCCATCATTTCCGAGACTGACGAACAAGGGCCGGTGATTAGTTCATCGGCCCTTTCTATTTCGTGATCGGCGTCACCCATTCGTGACTTTCAATTGAATCGCGGAAACCGGATATTGTGACCTAGTAGATTTCAAACATCTGGAGAATGATGCTCATGCGACGCATGGCAATAAGCTGGCTCGCGCCGTTCTTTGGCGGTCTCGTAATCGCGGGTAGCCTCGCAAGTGCACAACAGTCCGAGCACCCGGCACCAACACTGCTGGAACTCTATACCAGCCAAGGCTGCTCGTCGTGTCCACCCGCTGACAAGCTGATCAAGAGCTATGCCAAGCGACGGGACATCGTTGCCCTGTCCTTTAACGTTGACTACTGGGATTACCTCGGCTGGAAAGACACGCTCGCCAAGCGCGAGTATTCCAATCGGCAACGCACCTACGCGATGAAGCGGGGCGACGGAGAGGTCTACACACCTCAGATTGTTGTGAATGGTGTCACCCATGCCGTCGGCAGCATGCGCCGCCGTGTTGATCGCGCAATATCGATCGCTAATGACGGACGCAGAAAGCCAAACGTTCCGCTAACTGTGACCCACAAGAATGGAAAACTGACCGTGAGTGTTGGCGGCGAACAACCTGTCGCCATTCCGCGCTCCGCGACTGTGTGGCTCGCAACTGTGCGTAGCCAGGTCACCGTTCCGGTCAAGCGCGGTGAAAACCATGGCCGCAAACTGACTTACTACAACGTCGTTGACCGGCTCACTCCGATCGGCATGTGGTCCGGTAAACGAACCGTAATCGAGCTCAAGGATGAGGACGTTTTGCAGGGCAAGGCAGACAACTGCGCTGTCCTCGTCCAACTCGGCAAGGGCGGACCTATTGTGGCCGCGCGTTGGATGTCATCATCGAGCTAGTCACAAAAGCAAAGCTTAGGTTGTTTGCCCACCAGCGACCACTGGTGGGTTTTTCTTTTCTTGGACACAGCATCGCGCGAAGCGAAAGCCGATGCACCCTGCGTCGGACCAAACAGCAGTGCCCGACAACGACAAGCACGGCTGGATCTTCTTCGAGGAATTGCCGCTCATCCCAAGGGACACACCCAAAAACGAAAAACGCGTGATCCCGGGGGAAGGATCACGCGCTAGGTTCGGGGGTAGTAAGGAGAGGCCCAATCCGGGGAGAGAAGGCTCGGGGGACTAGGGGGGCTGAGATCCGAGACTAACCGAACTGGGCCAAACCTGTAATGATATCTATCTAGCGAGCCTTTAGGGCAAACGAAGGTTGAGACTGTGGCCGTTCCGTGAATTTTGTTGCCGTTTATTACAATTTGTACATGTTCAGTTTCTGCTGGTTGCGAAGTTGCGAAACACAGCGCTTGCAATCCATCCATTCCGCATAGAACATGGTGTATGAACGTACCATGAAGGAGGCGCTGGTGAGCGAAACCGACCCAATAGCCCTTCGCCCGGTTCAGCCGGGCGCAACACTCAGCCAAATATCAGGAAACGGTCAGAGCCGGCAAAGCTCCAGACCGGTCTGCTTTACCAGACAAGAACTCCAAGACATTCTGAACGTTTACGGTCGCAACGTCGCCGCCGGTGAATGGCGCGATTACGCGATTGATATGGGTAAAGAAAAAGCGACCTTCTCAATCTTCCGGCGAACCAGCGAAATGCCCCTGTATCGAATCGAGAAAAACCCAAAGCTTGCAAGAAAGCAGGGTGCATTCAGCGTTATCACTGCAACTGGCTTGATACTGAAGCGCGGCGGCGACCTACGCCGGGTACTCAGTGCCATCGACAAAAAGCGTCTGACATTGGTCGGTGACTAACCGCGTCATAGCCCTACGCGGGCCTCACGCCATCATCAATACCGCAAAAGAAAAGGGCCCTCGAAAGGGCCCTAAACTTTTAGATCTGATTGACTACCGACTTACTATTCGCGGTTACCGAACAGCGACAGTAACATGACGAACATGTTGATGAAGTCGAGGTAGAGGCTCAGCGCGCCCATAATGGCTGTCTTAGCGGCCATCTCGGCATTGCCGGCGACTTCGTAGTAGCCGTCTTTAATGCGCTGGGTGTCGTAAGCCGTCAAACCAGCAAACACCAGGACACCAATCACGGAGATTGCAAACTGGAGTGCGGATGACTGCAGGAACAAGTTGACCAGTGCCGCGATCACGATGCCGATGACACCCATGATCAGGAACGAACCCCAACCCGAGAGGTCCTTCTTCGTGGTGTAGCCATAGAGGCTGAGGCCAGCGAAAGCAGCCGCACTAATGAAGAACACCTGCACGATTGACTGATGCGTGTAGACGATGAAGATCGACGACAGCGATGCACCCATCACTGCTGCGAAGATCCAGAACATCATCTGCGCCATTCCCGCACTCATGCGGTAGACCATGGCAGACAGGCCGAACACGAACGCCAATGGCGCCAGCATGAGTACCCACTTGATCGGGCTCATGTAGAGAGCAGCACCAAGCTCAGTGAAGTACATGCCACGCTTTAGACCGTAGGCAGCGCCAGAAGCTGACTTCGCAGCAAGTGCTGGATCTGTCGTGATCGTCTGTGTAAATAGAAAGTAAGCAACGATACCCGTCAGAGCCACACCGGCAGCCATGTAATTGTAGACGGTGAGCATGTACGAGCGAAGACCTTCGTCGACGACCGCACCCTGTGCCGGGGACGAAGCATGTGTATACTGCTTGTCGTACTGAGACATTTGTTCCCGATTCCTTCAAACTGTTGTCGCCTGATAGACGTGCCCTCAATATGTCGTTATCGGGGCCGAATTTCAAGAATGTACTCGATTAGATTTTTCTATCAGAAACGAGGCGCAAAGGCGATCAGTGTAACTTTAGGAATTGTTTAATGATCAGGCTGTTTGCTGCAATTCCGGTCCCAGATGAGATCTCCGACGGCCTCTATCGTCTCCGCCGACCGATGCCTGGCGCCCGCTGGACAGAGCAGAGTGATTATCACTTAACCCTCTGTTTTGTAGGCGATATTGACAATCGTCAGGCGAGTGAATTTGCCGACGAGTTAAGTCGCATCGAGATCAATCCGTTTCCCTTGAAGGTCTCATCGCTCGATGTCTTCGGCGGAAATGACCCTCACGTGTTATGGGCAGGCCTGGCACCAAGCACAGAGTTAGATGATCTCCACAGATTGGTTAAAGGCGCAGCGCGCTCCGCCGGCCTCAAGCCGGACAGCAAGCCATTCAAGCCTCACATCACCCTGGCGCGTTTGCGCAGTCCACCGGCCGGAGCCATCGAGAGGTTTTTGCGCCAAAACGTGGCTCTACGAAGCTCGGAATTCACGGTCGACCATTTCGCGCTCTATTCGGCGAAGCCTCGCACTGGCGGAGGTCCCTATGTTATCGAAGAGCGCTTTCCACTACTTCCTGGGTTGTTCTTGCAGGATGAGGACGACTATTCGCAGTAAAACGCTAAGCCGACGCACGAATTAGGGAGATTTCGATGACCAGCAAACTCACAGGCGACGCGCGAGCATCAGCACTTGCATCATTAACCGACTGGAGCGAAGTCGAAGGACGCGACGCGATTTCCAAGAGCTACAAATTCAAGTCTTTCACAGCAGCATTTGGTTTCATGACAATGGCCGCTATCGAGGCTGAGAAAGCTGACCATCATCCCGAATGGTTCAACGTCTACAATCGGGTGGATGTTACCTTGTCGACGCACGATGCGGGTGGCCTCACGGACAAGGACATAAGACTGGCCCAGAAAATGGACGAGCTTGTCTAGCGATCCCGCACTAGCCGCCATCGCCAGGCCAGAGGAAACTTGGCCCCCCACCCTGCACGCCACCGCTAGCATTGGTGCGCCGCCGTCGGCGCTGTTTCGCGGAAGCCAACTTCCGGTCCCTCGCGTCCTTCTTGGCGCGTGAGACGGCTAAGCGATTGGCTGTCGCATAAGGGTCTGGTGCCCGCACTCCGGCAGCGCCTATCAGATACGGATTTTCACCATCGACAGCAGTTGCAGCGATTTCAGCCTGTTTGACGTCGCTAGCAACCTTGTCTAGCGCCTGCTCATTGAGCGCTACCTGTGGCGCGGGTGAGGCATACATGGCGTGCCGGGCGCGCTCTTCAGGCGACCAAGGTGCCGGCCTACAGGTACACTGCGGGATGTATTTCTTGCGGTAGAGGAACGCATTCTCCAACAGCTTGTATGGCTTGCCCGAGATGTCGCGCGCCTGATTTATATCAGCTGTCCGGTTCGACATGTAATAGAGCTTGGTATTGCCCTGACAACGCGCCTGGCATTGATCGGCGTCGCTGTGGAAATTGCTTCGTGTTGAAGAATTGCTGATCGGAAAGTAGTAGCCGTCACATAGCCTGACGCACACGGTCCGGTACTTCGACGACGGATAGCTTAGCTGCGGTTGCGGCGAGTTCTGGTTGAGAAAGTAGGGATCGTTGCCTGGGCGTGCCGGTTGAACCTTTGGGGCGCTGGGCGCCGTGAACCAGCCGAATAGATTGTTGAAGACGCCTTGCGCAGAACCGGCTGGAATAGCCGCAAACCACCCGACATGAAATGCCACGAGGGCAAGTGCCGCCGTCCGAAAACTACAAATCTTACGCATACACCAGAAACCTACTCGGCACTCAACGACCTCAGGCAGCCGTTGCGTGGTTACCGAAGGCAGGAAAACTGCCGATAAGGTAATGACTTAGTACGAATATTTCCTAAACGAGGCAGCAGAATTGGGACTCGCCGGAGTATCTCGTTAAGGAAAAGGCAACACAGCCTAGCCCTGTTTGGGCTGCCGGCTACCTTATCCGGAACACGCGTTCCCACACGATCGCTCTGTGGAGACTGATCGGGTTGTTCTAGCTGTCGGATCCGCCAAACACTGAGCGCTTCCAGTTGCTGCTCCGCGATCTCGCTCGAACGCGAGGTCGGTTGACGCGCTTAGGCTTCACGCCAAGACCCATATAGCTACTACCGCGCACGCCCCGTCGGAGCGGCCCGGTACGCAGTCCAGGAACTGGAACACTGTACTTGCCGCCCAACTCTCCTGCCCCCGGAACACGTTCGATGGCAGCCAGCGACTGCTGGTCACGTGCTGCAGGTGCTATAGCAATCGAGCGCCGCCGCTTGCTGCTTCTTCGGAACTTTCTGGCATCGATCCGTGCCAACCGCCTGGCCTTCTTCTGCCAACCGATTGTCGCATAGACCTGATGCGCCTTAACTGCATCCGGCTCCCACGGGTGGGCACGACACTTACAGGACTGATCGTACTTGGTGCGGTACAGGAACGCTGTATCAAGCGACGAGTAAGATTGGCCGGAAAGATCTGTCATCGTTTCCACGCTGCCACCAAAGTTTGGGTACTTGAAGAGCCGCGTTTCTGCTGAACATCGATTGCTGCATGCGTTTGCATCCTCGCCGAAGCGAGATCTGGTCGTCGATGCACTGATTGGGAAATAGTATCCATCGCACAGCCGGACACAGACTGTCCGATACGTTCCGCCAAACGCAGCAATGGACGGCGCAGCATCCTCGACCTTACGCTCGTATGGATTACGGGATCGCTTGTAGTCGCGGAACAGCTTGCCCGTCCCGAGATCTCTCAAAAAGTCCGTCTCGTAAAGGACTTTCGAGTAGCGTTCATCGGTATTAGCCGGAGCAGCCATCGTAGCTGCTGCATTGACCTTGGCATCCCGATCCGAGGTCATGGTCGCCAGACCAACCCCAACCAGAACCGCCATACACGACGCAATTCCTAAACCGGCAACTGAGCATGAAATGAAAACCGCGCCCCGGCACGCACGGCTCTGCCAACTCTGGTACCCCATCATGGTCCCACATACGCAAAAAACTTAAGAGAGTATTACTTTCTAACCGAGAAGCGATCTCATTCCAACCGCCTACAGCCCTGATAACAAGAATGTTTTTAGTCCCCGGTGGAATAATATATTTTCCACCGGAGAGAACTCATTGAACGGTCAATTTCTACCTGGGTGCCAAACGGACAGCACCATCCAGCCTAATATTCACGCCGTTAAGCATCACGTTCTGGCAGATGTCCGCTACGAGCTGGGCATATTCGGCCGGAGAACCGAGGCGCGAAGGGAATGGCACACTCGCCGCAAGTGCATCGCGCGCTTCATCCGGCAGCCCATCGAACATCGGCGTGTGGAACAGACCTGGCAAAATGGCATTCACCCGAACGCCGTCCTTCGAGAGGTCACGCGCAAGTGGCAAAGTCATCGACTGTACGCCGCCCTTGGATGCCGAATAGGCGACCTGCCCGATTTGGCCTTCCTCAGCGGCAACTGACGCGGTGGAGACGATAACACCACGCTCCCCATCATCGTTCAGCGGGTCCAGCGTGACCATGCCGGCCGCGCTGTTGGACATCATGATGAACGTACCGATGAGGTTAATCTGAACGACCTTCGAAAATGAAGCGACATCGTGCGGTGTGATGGCACCGGTCTCACGGTCCTTCCTGAGCAAGCGTTTGCCGATCGCGATGCCGGCGCAGTTCACCAGGATCCGCTCTTGTCCATGCGCGTCGCGTACCGCCTGCAGGGCCGAAGCCACGTTCGCTTCGTCGGTCACATCGCATTTCGCGAACACACCGCCGATTTCGGCAGCGACAGCCTGACCCTGCTCTTCATTCAGATCGAATACGCCGACCTTGACGCCATAACTGGCGAGTTTGCGAGCTGTTGCCGCCCCCAGTCCCGATGCGCCACCCGTCACAACGGCCGCAATCCCTGATCCCAGTTCCATCTTCCTGTCCTTTTAGCCTTCAGCCTGAATGCCGGATCGAAACCGCAGCCAGGCCGTCCTTATACGGTGACAATCACCTTACCCTTCACGATCCGCTGGTCTAGAAGTCGGATTGCCGTACCCGTCTCCTCAAGAGGATAGATCGCGTGGACATGCGGCTTCAGCTTGCCCTCCGATACCCAGCGCAAGACCTGCTCCATGTTTTGACGGTGCTGTCCGGGATTGCGCACAACTTCTTGGCCCCAGAAGACACCGACAACATCGCAGCTCTTGAGCAGCATCAGATTGATCGGGAACTTCGGAATGTCACCGGCAGCAAATCCGATCACCAGATAACGCCCCATCCACGCAATGGCTCGCAGCGCAGGCTCAGCATAGGGACCACCAACGCAGTCGTAGATAACATCCGCCCCACGACCATCTGTTAGTGCCCGGAGACCCTCTTTCACGTCGGTGTCGGAATAGTTGAGCACGTCGTCTGCACCGTGCTCCCGACAGACGTCAAGCTTTTCAGCACTAGAAGCTGCCGCAATAACGCGCGCGCCCATCAACTTGGCAATCTCCACTGCCGCGAGACCCGCACCGCCGGACGCACCAAGGACCGCAACCGTCTCGCCTGATTGGAGCCGACCGCGATCACGCAACCCGTGCATCGCCGTGCCATAGGTCACGCTGATCCCGGCAGCGGTCACGTAGTCGACGCCCTCTGGCATCTTGATGACTGTGCCTGCATCAACCGCCATCTGCTCGCGCGCACCGCCCCAGCTCACAAATGCACAAACCTTGTCGCCAACATCATGATCCTGAACGTCGCTGCCAATCGCCAGAACCTCACCCGCGATTTCCCCGCCTGGCGAGAAAGGAAGCGGTGGCTTGAACTGGTATTTTCCACGGGTCATGAGCGTATCGAGAAAGTTCAGCCCGACCGCGCGGACCCGCACAATTACCTGATTGGCCTCTGGCTTAGGTGGGTCAATTTCCGCCACTTCGAGCGCATCCGGACCATCAAGAGACTTGCACAACAGCGCCTTCATATGGGACTCCCGTCAGTTCAATTCGTCACGTAGATCCGAGGCAGCGGACCAGGGACAATCAATAGCAACTCGTCAGCCACACTAAGCACAAGGTTGGACAAAATGGTATCGGAGGCATGGCCGCCACAACCTCGGGGGTACTTCGCAATCGGGGCGGAGCGGATTTCCAAATCGCTTAATCTCGGAAATCTGATGCGTTCGGCGCACGGATTCGGCGCCAGTTTCACGTTTACAGTCGGGGCGACTTACAAGGCACTAGAAGCGCAGGCCGATACGTCAAAGGGCGGTCAGCACCTGCCGCACTACAATTGGTCAGATGTCGACACAATGGCACTGCCCCAGGGTTGCAAACTTGTCGGCATAGAGCTTCTTGATGACGCGATCGACCTGCCGAGCTTCCGGCATCCGATGCAGGCGGCCTATGTACTGGGGCCGGAGAAGGGTTCTCTTTCCGACGATATGCTGGGTCGTTGTGACCACACCATCAAAATTCCAACGAGATTCTGCATCAATGTCGCGATGGCAGGTGCGATCGTGATGTACGACCGCGTGAAATCAATGGCGCGCTTTGCCGATCGACCGATGCGCGAGGGAGCACTTCCCTCGAAACCCGCGAAACATCATCACGGCCAACGATTTATTCGCTCAACGGGGTGACAGACGGGGCCAACCCATTTTATACGCTCTTGGAAATTGTCGGGGCGGAGCAAAAGTCACGGAACCGCGAGGAACTCATGTCAAAGAAGATTACCCTGGGCGCAGCGCTTTATTTCATTGCAGTGCTCGCCACTTCAGTGGCACACGCACAGGACACGAAGGTCATTCAGAAGTTCAATGACTGGGTCCTGTACTCACACGCCGGCAATCCGGCAAACATCTGCTTTCTGACAGCTCAGCCACGCGAAACCAAACCGGCCGGCTATGCCAAGGAGCGCAGCTACTTCTACGTCTCGTCGTGGCCGAACGACGGCGTCAAAGCCGAAATCAGTGTCAAAATCGGCAAGAACCTGCAGAACGGCAGCAAGGTGAACATTCAGATCGGCTCCTCGCGTTACTCGCTCTTTACAAAGGGCGACAAGGCTTTCGTCGAGGACCCCAATCAAGAACTCAAGCTTATCGACTCCATGAAGCGCGGCAGTTTCATGTTCGTCCGCGGTACGACGGCCGATGGCACAGCTATTGAAGATGTGTATTCGCTGTCTGGCGTCACGGCAGCCGTCAACACGCTCAGCCAGAACGGCTGCGGCTAACACTAAAACCTGCAACAGAGTGGCGCGGACTTTGATTCGCTAGCCACTCAACCGCGGCGGCGAGCACTACGCAATTGGACGTAAAACGCGCCGTCGCCACCGTGCCGCGGCCCAGCGCTTGTATAACCGACAACGATTGACCGAAATTCCGGCTGTTCGAGCCAGCTCGGCAACATGCGACGCAAGACACCACGCTCACGATCTGACACATAGTCTTCGCTATCGGCCTCGCCCGCGCGTGCATAGCCTTTTCCCGTGATAATCAAGACAGTGCGGTAATCCTTACTCGATGCCGAGTGAAGAAACCGGCGCAGAGCTGCATGGGCCTCGTTCTGGCGCATTCCATGCAGATCGAGACGTGCCTCAACTTGCAACCGACCGGAATTCAGACGGCGTACCTTTCGATCATCGAACTGATTGAGATTCGGTGCAGTTTTAGCCGGCGCCGGTGTCCGTTTGGGCGTCTCGCCACCCGCGATCGCCCGCGACTTCGATCGCGATCTGTTATGCTCGTTTGAGCGTTTTGTTTCACGTGAATCACCAGAAGCCTCAGACTTATCCGCGGTTTTACCGATATGTTTTTGCCGATCGAGAGGCTTCACACTCTTGCTGAAAGCCTGCCAAAGCTCCTGATCTTCCTTGTTGAGCCCGCCCGGCCCTTTCCCGCGTTTCTTTGAACCAGATGTCATTGGGCGCGACATTCTCGTGGTAGCAGCACGAAGAAATTGCCAGAACTCTTCGTCTGACCGGCAGCCAAGCCTGCGCTGTCTCCACTACCGAAAAAGATATCTCCCCTTTCCGGTCCAACAATCGCAGATCCAACATCTTGTGCGATCATCAGGCGATGGAAATGCTCCCTACACCACGGGCTATGTCTCAGATCGCTTGACGTCACAAAAACTGGCAGGCCGATCTGATGGAATGATCTGTCGACGGCAAGACTGCTGCCAGCCGTCAATGGAATATTATAGATCCCCGTCGGCCTGACCTCATTTTCAGGACCCAAGTCCTTGAAGAAGACAAACGACTTGTTGGCCCACATCAGCTCGCGGCCACGCTCCGGCTCGGACCGAAGCCAGCCACCTAGCCGCGCCAGATCCATTTCGTCGGCTGGGATCCACCCGCGTTCGATTGCCAGCTTACCAATCGATGTGTAGGGGTGACCATTCTTTCCGTCATAGCCGATACGAACCCTATCATCCGGGGCAAATTCCAGGATCCCCGACCCTTGGACATGAAGAAAGAAGGCGTCCACCGGATCATTCAGATAGGCAAGCTGCAGGTCCTGGTCGTCAAGAATGCCTGTCTCAATCGCTGAACGCGCCGGAAACGGTTCGAGGAATCCGCCCTTCGATCGGGCATGCGTCAGGTCCTGATTGCCAATGTCCGTGAGCAACTGCGGCGTCAGGTCGACAAGATCGTCCGGCCGCCGAAACAATGGATACTTGAACTTCCCAGATTTCGTTCGCGAGGCCTGCAATACCGGCTCATAGTAACCGGTGAGCAGCCCGCATCCGTCATTATGGACGACACGATGGGGCTGGAAATGCCGCTCGAAGAAGTTTCTGGCTGTCTGCTCGGAGGGCTGAGCCGCTGCGAGCATACTAGCCTCACGACTGAGGCAAGCCAGGCAATCGGCCCACTCCGAAGGCTCAATCTTTGGATCTACTGAAAGATCGAGAAAAAAGTGCTGGCAGTCTGCTAACGCTGAAAGCGCCTCAGTTTGACCACCTGAACAGTGCCAGTCGGCAACATCGGCAAAATCTAAGGCCTCATAAGTTGCAACAGGCACTTATGAGGCCTCCTCGATCAGCTAATCCATTCCTGTGCGCAAAGATCCGAACCTCAGTGAGGCGCCTGCGTTGCAATCAACCGCCAATTCGGGTTCTGCGAGCTGAGATCACGCGCAAATGTCCAGATGTCGGTGACTTCCATCACGCGCTGAGGATCACCGCTGATCACCTCACCATCTTTGTCACGAGTCGCTGAGATCAACTGGCTCACAAACTTCATCGTGACGCTCGCCTCACTGCCTTTGAGGTCGGCTTCAATGATGTCTGCCTTGTTGATCCCGACGAAGCTTTGATCGACCTGCTCCTGGCGCTCTTCGCGGTCGGAAATAGCACCTTCGAAGCCTTCGAAGACTTCATCGTCCAGCAGATCCTGCAGCAGATTGCGATTGCCCTCTGCAAATGCAGTCACGATCATCTCATAGGCCTGCTTGGCACCTGACATGAAGTGATCAAGATCAAAAGCGCCATCTCGCTGGACAATTGCTAGGAGAGCATTCTCGACTTCTGAATTGCGAATGCCGAGGTCGCGCATGCGTTCTTGGAAGTCTTCGCGGCTGTCGTGGTTATGCTGCACGGGTTGCATATCATCATGCTCGCGCCGTGGCAGCGTTACGACTTTGTCGCCGGCGGCAGCTGCCTGCTCCCGGGCCTGTCGTGCCCGCATCTGGCGGTCAATCCGCGCCTCATCTTCGTTGGTGCGGCGCCCCAGCACACTCCGTAGCTTCAGGATCACTATGATCGCCACCACCAGAGATAATAGTGTGACGATATCTATGTTGCCTTGCATGCTATTGGCTTTCTCGGAGGAGATTTACGTATTCAACGTCTATGTAGGCCCGGAAGGAACAGTAATCCAGCCCGCCAAAGGTCCTTCCAGCACATTATTATACGGTACGTCTAGAGAACTTAGATTATAGAAGTTAGCAAGCCAACCAATTCGTTACCGGCGAACCTTGTTTCTCACGTTATCCTGATCCATCTCTAGTGTTCAGCTTGGTCCCGTTGGTGACCCGGAGCCCCTATGCGCCTCTTAATGCTATTGTTGTTCATCGGCGTGCCGATTATCGAGCTCGCGCTACTCATTGAGCTCGGCCGGAATATAGGGTTTTGGTGGACCATCACTATTGTGATCCTGACCGCGATCATCGGTACGGCCGTGCTGCAAAGGCAAGGACTGCAGACGTTTGCCAGGATTAACCAAGAGTTAAACAGCGGCAAACCTCCGATCATGCCGGTCGTGGAGGGGATGTTCTTGCTGGTGGCAGGGACCTTTCTACTCACACCAGGGATTTTGACCGACAGTTTCGGGTTCCTACTCCTGATTCCACCACTGCGGCACGTGATCGCCAAGTGGTGTCTCAAGCAGTTCGTGTCATCGGCCAGCGTCCATGTGCATATGAGTGGCATGGGTACGGGCAATCCGGACCAAGGCCAGGCCAGCCAGGAGCCACGTCGTCCCCCACCAGGACCAGGAAGTGGACCGGTTATCGACGGCGAGTTCGTCAGAGTCGAGGAGAAGACGACCAGGCAGCCCCAAGGCGGTCAGTCTCCCCGTGGCGAAAATACTCGGGACGGAAACTGACTTATTGCCAACCCGGCAATTGCCGCGCCTCGCGTCGCGTGTTAGCCCGCTGCCTCAGCCCAAGCACAGGAAAGTCAAATGGCCGAAGACGATACCGCAGCCTTCAGCGAGGCAAACACGGAACCATCAATTCGCGTTGTTGCGCAGTTCGTGCGCGACTTGTCGTTTGAAAGCCCGAATGTCGAAAACCTGATCAACGGCCCAGGCGAAAATCCCAATCTCAACATCGAAGTCAACGTGAACGCCCGCGGCGTTAAGCAAAATCTCTACGAATGCACGATCGAGTTCAAAGCCAGTGCGGCAAGCGACTCCGGCGTGATTTATGACCTTGAGATCGTCTATGGCGGCATGTTCCACGTCGAAAATATGCCAGCTGACGCGCTAGAGCCGTTCCTCCTCGTGAATTGCCCCGCGATCCTCTTCCCGTTCCTGCGAAGATTGGCTGCGGACCTCACACGAGAAGGTGGTTTCCCGCCGCTATTCCTCGATCCCATCGACTTTGCCTCTCTCTACGTCCAGCGCAAAGAGCAGATGGAGAACGGCGCAGATTCCTCGACGTTGATTAACTGAAGACGGGACTAGCTCGCGGTTCGCTTCTTCCAGATCGCAGCCTCACCCAGGCTGTCGACAAACTCGGAATGCAGTCGCCGTGCATCTTCCGACAAACGGGCCGGCAACGCCGTCGGCCGCTGTTGAGCCTGCATCGTCTTGCCTTCGCGACCCTCACTGCCGCCAGTCCCAGCGATATCAGACTGTGCACCCAGGCCAAGAGCTGCCTGGCGCTCACCCAACAATTCAACGTAGACATCCGCGAGCAAAAGAGAGTCGATAATGGCGCCGTGCTTATCGCGCTTACTATTGTCGATACCGTAGCGCTTACATAGTGCATCGAGATTGTTCGGACCCGCCGGATGTTTTCGCCGTGCAATTGCAAGCGTATCGACGACACGGTCCATCTCGATGGCTGGCATCTTGAGCCGGCCTAGCTCCATATTGATGAAACCGATATCAAAGTTCGCATTGTGAATGACCAGCGTCGAATCACCTATGAATTCGAGGAATGAATCAACCACTTCACGGAACAAGGGCTTGCCCTGCAGGAAGTCATTCGAGATGCCGTGAATGGCCTCAGCCTCGGGATGGACTTCCCGGTCCTCCGGAAAAATGAACGCGTGGTATTCATTTCCAGTCGGAATGCGATTGACGATCTCGACGCAGCCAAGCTCGATCAAGCGGTCGCCATTCTTGGCGTCCAGGCCGGTCGTTTCCGTATCCATAACGATTTCGCGCTGCATTTCACGTCTCCGTCGCTCGGGGCAGGTGAGCAGCTACGCATAACAAGTGCTAGTCAGACCAATAGTTCCGGTAGGCAGTGCCCTTACGAATTTTCAGTGCGTCTATAATAGCATCGACTTCGGCAAAGCTGGCTTCAACCGACTGACCAGTATCCACAACGAAATCAGCACGTCGCCGCTTTTCTTCGTCAGGAACCTGCTTGGCGAGGATTTGCTCGAACTTTTCCTCAGTCATGTTGGGCCGCTCAAGCACACGCTGCTTCTGCATTTCGTAAGGCGCGGACACCACAAGACAAATATCAACCCGGGCATCACCATTGGTCTCAAATAGCAACGGGATCTCGATCACAACAAATGGCGCACCTTCGTCAGCCGCCTGCTTGAGTAGTGCCTTCTGACGCGCACGCACCAGCGGATGAACGATCTTCTCAAGCACTTTAAAGCCATCCGGCTGCGCCATCAGTGCCTGGCTGAGCTTTGCGCGATTGACCTTGCCGTCGACCACACTACCGGCAAACGCCGCTTCCACAGGGGCGACGGCTTCTCCTTCGTAGAGCTCGTGCACAATGGCATCGGCATCGATCACGGGCACGCCCTGCGAACGGAACCTTCCAGCGATAGTCGATTTTCCCATGCCGATCGAGCCGGTTAGTCCAACAATCAACATGACATGTCTCTCCGCGACCGCGTTCAAATGCTGTGCCTTGATTTAGCACGCAACATCAAGTTTCGAGAGCACCGCGTTCTCTCAGTTGTGCAAGCACCGGCAGCATCGGCAGGCCCAGGACGGTGTGGTAATCTCCGGCCACCTTCTCGATCAGCTGGATCCCTAAGCCTTCAAGCTGATAGCAGCCCACACTTTGTCGGGCTTGGCTGCCAACCGCAGCCAAGTAGCGCCCAACGAAGGCCGGCGAATAATCGCGCATCGTTACGTCGACCGAAGCCGTATACGACCACACTACGTCGCCATCCTCAGCTAGCACGACCGCGCAATGCAGCGAGTGCGTTCGTCCACGAAACGCAAGCAGATGTGCACGCGCCTCGTCATCATCTTTGGGCTTGTCGTAGAAACGGCCATCAAAATACAGCACCTGGTCGGCTGCTATCACCCAGCGCTGTTGCACGCGACCAAGCACATCTTCCAGCTTTGCGCGCGCAAGTAGTTCCGCCAGATCTTCCGGTAGCATCTCATCTTTTGCAGACCCGAGCGCAATCCGCACAGCATCTTCGTCCACCTGAGACCGCACGACCTCAAACGAGACCCCTGCCGCGCTCAGCAAGCGCCGACGGACCTCACTTCCAGAGGCCAGGACAATGTCCGGTGCAACTTCTCCAGCCGCACTACTCACTCGTATTCTCCTCGCTGACCGCGCTCTTGTCCTGACGATCGGTGTACAGCTTGATGATTGTTGCGGCCGTTTCCTCGATCGATCTGCGTGTTACATCAATGACCGGCCAACCATGTTTGGCGAACAACCGCCGTGAGTCGCGCACTTCGCGGGCGATTTCTTCACGATCGACATAGCTTCCCATGTCCCGGTCCGCCAGGAACCGCACCCTGTTACGCCTAATCTCAGAGATTCGATCGGGCGAGGCCACCAAGCCAACAACGAATACGTCGCCCGCCTGCTGCAACTGCTCCGGCAACGGCACTGAAGGCACCAGCGGTACATTGCTCGTCTTGTAACCGCGCTGGGCGAGATAGATGCTGGTCGGTGTTTTGGACGTTCTCGAAATACCGAGGATGATAATGTCAGCCTGACGAATATCGTCCGGCAACCGGCCATCATCGTGTGCCATCGTAAAGTTCAAGGCGTCGATACGCTGAAAGTAATCGGCATCCAGCGTGTGCTGACCGGCAACCACAGGCGTTTGTGGTGCCCCAAGATAACTCTCAAAGACCTTCATGATGGGGTCCAGCACGTGCAACGTGGGAACCTGAAGCTCACGGCATCGCCGCTCAAGCACACTACCGAGGTCTCGGTCCACGATTGTGTAGAGCACAACACCAGGAGCGGACTGCACCTCTTGCAGCACACGGTCCAACTGTCTCTCCGTGCGCACCAAGGGATAGACGTGCTCGATTGCTCTGATCTGCGGGTACTGCACAGACGCAGCCTTCGCGATCGTCGTCAGAGTTTCACCGGTCGAGTCAGAAACAAGATGAAGGTGAAAGAAGCTTGCCGTCGTATTGGGCATCTGTGGAATTTCCAGCACTTGTTCAACGCGGGCACGTCACACCGGTTCACTCAAAGCAAAACTGTGGGCTCATCAACAAAGTCATCCACAAATCAGACCGCTTGGAAAACAGCAACAGCGGGTTTACCAGACTTGTTGATCACGCTCATTCTTCACAGCTTACCAACCACGTTAAACAACTTACTCAATCCCTTGTGCAAACGCACTGTGACGACAGACCACCATATTAAAGGCGACAGAGACCGCTTGTGGCTGACCACTTCGGATCCACACCAGATTTAGACATTGGGTTACTCCACATGGGATAACCTGAACAAAGACCTGAGCAATGCAGTTATTGCCGTAACCCACTGCCTAAAGAGTCATAAAAATAACTTTGAAGACTCTAAGAAGAGAGGGAAAGAACCGGCGCTCTTCGGTTGGAAAAGAGGTTCGTCACACACCTGCACGCACTACACCTACTACTACCCACCACTACTCTGCATTGATCCGTAAAAAGGGGTTTTCAAGATACCCACGTACCAACTGCAAAGCACCACCAACCATCAGCCAACTAGAACTCGAAAAGACCTAAGAAGGCATTGACGACCACAGCCGTATGAGCCGTTTAGAGTTGCATAGGCAGAATAATTTGCAGGTCGGTTCACTGGTGCAAATCTGAAATCATCTTTGATTGATGAATGACCGAAGCTATTTACACCCAACGCTTCATCCACATGAACTATGTTCAATTAGTTATGCTGAAGTGTGTCTACAACTAACTTGCTCGTTTGGGTGTAGCGGCTCCA
Organism: Hyphomicrobiaceae bacterium; assembly: GCA_965247245.1. Lineage (GTDB taxonomy): Bacteria > Pseudomonadota > Alphaproteobacteria > Rhizobiales > Hyphomicrobiaceae > Tectiglobus. Next base: position 3,757,216 of record CBDFGV010000003.1, read on the forward strand.
GATTGAGATCATCTGCGCACGGCGCACTACGACGATCGATAGGGCCGAGAAACCGCATTGCCGATCCTCGCTGCAGACGACTATATGCGGCTATCGACTGATCCGCCGGAATAGAAAGTCATTGATGTCATCCTCTACGCAATCACCTGGCTTTCGCGCCGCCATCGCGCTCGCCGTTACGGCCGTTGCCGCAGTCGTGCTGATCCTATTCCTTGGCGATGCGGCCTACGACTGGATCAAGGCGATCCATGTCATCGCGGTGATAGCGTGGATGGCCGGCATGCTCTATCTACCGCGGCTCTTTGTTTATCACTGCGAGGCCACGCCCGGATCCGAGCTTTCAGAAACCCTCAAAGTGATGGAAGGACGCCTGCTGCGCATCATCATGAATCCGGCCATGATCCTGGCCTGGGTCCTTGGACTGTGGATGGCGTGGCAGGCCGATTGGTTCACGAGTTACTGGTTTCTCGTCAAGTTCGCAGCGGTCTTCGTTTTATCCGGCGTCCACGGACACTACAGCAAGGCAGTTCGCCTTTTCGCAGCCGATCAAAACACCAAGTCAGCGCGTTACTGGCGCTTCATGAACGAGGCACCGGCGGTACTGATGGTCATCATCGTCATCATGGTTGTTGTGAAGCCGTTCTGAGAAGCCTCGGTAACTGCCAGAGTTTTCTTGCTCATCAACAATTCGGCTTAACACTTCTTTAAACCGACACAGTCATTTGCTATATAGATGCAAGCGTTGCTAGCGACGGAGAGGTTCGCTGGCAATTCGATCAGATTGATGTTGTGATCGAAACAGCTTCCTGGCGCGACAAGCGCAATCCCCCCTTTGCAATCCAGGCACGGCTCGACCTCTCGCCCGCCCTAAGAAGCCCTGACCTGTTCGGAGTCTCTCCATGAGCGAAATGAAACTCGAAGAATTAAAGACAAAATCACCCACTGAACTCCTTGAGTTTGCGGAAGAACACGGCGTCGAAAACGCCAGCACCATGCGCAAGCAAGAGTTGATGTTCGCTGTTCTCAAGCAACTTGCAGAACAAGACATAGAAATTACTGGACTTGGCGTTGTTGAAGTCCTGCAGGACGGCTTCGGCTTCTTGCGTTCACCCGATGCCAATTATCTGCCTGGCCCTGACGACATCTATATCTCGCCGTCGCAGATCCGCCGTTTCGCGCTGCGGACAGGCGATACCGTCGAAGGACCGATCCGCAGCCCGAAGGATGGTGAGCGTTACTTCGCCCTTTTGAAGGTAAACCGGATCAATTTCGAAGAGCCTGAAGCGGCCCGGCACAAGGTTCACTTTGATAACCTGACGCCGCTATATCCGACCGAGTGGCTCCAGATGGAGATCGAGGATCCAACCATCAAGGACCTCTCCGCCCGCGTCATCGATATCGTATCACCGCTCGGCAAAGGCCAGCGCGCGCTGATCGTGGCACCGCCACGGACTGGTAAAACGGTCCTGTTGCAGAACATCGCGCACTCCATCACGGCCAATCATCCGGAGTGCTATCTGATTGTGCTGCTGATCGACGAACGACCGGAAGAAGTCACCGACATGCAGCGTTCGGTTAACGGCGAAGTGGTCTCTTCCACTTTTGACGAACCACCATCGCGGCACGTACAAGTATCTGAAATGGTTATAGAAAAAGCAAAACGCCTGGTCGAACACAAGCGCGATGTGGTCATCCTTCTCGACTCGATCACACGTCTTGGCCGCGCGTTTAACACGGTTGTCCCGTCCTCCGGTAAGGTTCTTACCGGTGGTGTCGACTCGAATGCCCTGCAGCGTCCGAAGCGCTTTTTCGGTGCTGCGCGGAACATCGAGGAGGGCGGCTCGTTGACGATCATCGCAACGGCGCTGATCGATACCGGTTCGCGCATGGACGAAGTCATCTTCGAAGAATTCAAGGGCACCGGTAACTCTGAAATTGTACTCGACCGGAAAGTCTCGGATAAGCGAGTATTCCCTGCAATTGACATTGCGAAATCTGGAACACGCAAAGAAGATCTGCTGGTCACAGCAGATAATCTCAAGAAGATGTTCGTCCTGCGCCGTATTCTAAATCCGATGGGCGCACAGGATGGCATTGAGTTCCTGATCGATAAGCTGCGTTCGACGAAGACCAACGGCGAGTTCTTCGATTCAATGAATACCTAATGTCGCCAATATTGGGCTCTGGTTTTGCGAGTCAAAACCAGAGTCTATACAAGTCAAAGCAAACGAAGACATGAAATCGTTAGAGTCCAGTAGAGTCAAACAGAGTCTAGACTGATCTAATTGTTTCACGTGAAACAAGTTATGAGTAAAAGTTACAGTAATACTTTGGGCCACCCGATTGGGTTTCCATTACCGGATTGGTCACCCCGCTCACAGCCACCGCGCACCGAAATGGTCGGGCAGTATTGCCGGATTGAGCTTCTAGACCCGGAAAAACACGGCGATCAGCTCTATGCCTCCGACATGCTGGATGCTGACGGGGCTAACTGGACCTATCTCTTTCAGGACCTGCCGACAGATCGCGCCAAGTATCAGAAATACTTGGAGACGATTGCTGCAAGCACCGATCCGTTGTTTCACACGATCGTAGACGCCGAGAGTGGGGAAGCTGTCGGTATGGCCGCTTTGATGCGTATTGATCCAGCAAATGGCGCCATCGAGGTTGGGAACATCCGCTATTCCCCACGCCTGCAGCGTAAGCCTGCCGCCACCGAGGCCATGTATCTTTTCATGAAGCGCGTCTTCGATGAGCTCGGCTACCGCCGGTACGAGTGGAAGTGCGATTCACTCAACGCGCCATCCAAGTCAGCGGCACAGCGGCTGGGCTTTGTCTACGAAGGCGAGTTTCGCCAGGCGGTCATCTACAAAGGGCGCAATCGCGATACGTCCTGGTTTGCCATGATCGACCGCGAGTGGCCGGCTCTCAAGGCAGCTTATGAGACCTGGCTGTCTGCCGACAATTTCGCAGCCGATGGCCTACAGAAACAGCGCCTGGCCGATCTTATTGCGGCGGAGAAGGCCAAGCTTGACTTGCGCTAGCCATAGCATTTGAGAGCTCTCGCAAGAGGTGCGTTGAATATGAAAACCATCGGTCTCATTGGCGGGATGAGCTGGGAAAGCACCGTCATCTACTACCAGCTTCTCAATCGCATGGCACGCGAGCGGCTCGGCGGCTTGCATTCAGCCAAGCTCTTGCTTTGGTCGTTTGACTTCGCCGAGATTGAGAAATTCCAGGCCGCAGGCGATTGGAAAGCTGCGGCGGACGCAATGGTTCAGGCCGGCCAAAGCATCGAAAGAGGCGGAGCTGATTGCATCGTCATATGCACGAATACAATGCACAAGCTGGCCGGCGATGTGATGGACGCAACAAGTATTCCACTGATCCACATCGCCGACGCAACGGCCGTCGAAATCAAGCAGAAGGGATCCAAGAAGCCTTTACTGCTCGCCACGCGCTACACGATGGAGCAGGATTTCTACAAAGGTCACTTGAGCTCCGCCCATGGTATCGAAGCTGTTATTCCGGATGATGCAGGTCGAACTGTCGTCCACGACGTAATCTACGAAGAACTCTGCCAGGGCGTCATCAAACCGGAATCGAAGGCGAAGTATTTGGATGTCGTCCAGCGTGCGCGCGAAACTGACGGCATCGACAGCATCATCTTCGGCTGCACTGAAGTCGGCCTGCTGATTACACAAGACGACTTGGATATTCCAACATTTGATACGACGGAGCTGCATGCGAAGGCGGCACTCGATTTCGCCCTTTCAGACTAGCCCAAGCCAAACTCATGCCGCTGATCAGAGTATCGTCGTCCCAGTCCTGAACTGCTGAGTACCCTATGTCGAGTGATACCATCTATGCGCTCTCCAGCGCGCCGGGAAAGGCCGCGGTATCACTGGTTCGCGTTTCCGGCCCTATGGTGCAGAAACTGCTCCGTGCCTTGGTAGGAAAGCTCCCTCAGCCACGTCAGGCGAGCCGCTGCAAGATCAAAAAGCCGGATCAGGACGAAATCATAGATGATGGTCTTGTTCTCTACTTCCCGGGCCCAGCGAGTGCCACGGGCGAGGATGTTGCGGAATTCCACGTGCACGGCGGCCGAGCGGTCCTTCAGGCCCTCTATGACGCGTTTGCAACCTTTCCCGACTGCCGCCCGGCCGAATCTGGTGAGTTCAGCCTGAGAGGCTTTGAAAACGGCAAGATCGATCTGACGGCCGCTGAAGGCATAGCCGATCTTGTCGACGCAGATACGGAAGCCCAGAGGAAACAAGCGCAACGTCAGGCGAGCGGGCATCTCGCACGGCGCTACGACCACTGGCGCGAGCAAATCATCGAGGCCCAGGCGCTGATTGAGGCCGATATCGACTTTTCCGATGAAGGTGACGTGGACGATCAGGTCTATCGCGCGTCGCGTGAGCGTGTCGAAGCGCTGGCGCATGAAATTGAACGGCATCTCCAATCTGCGTCGCGCGGAGAAATCATTCGATCCGGTTATCGGGTCGTCATTGCCGGACCTGCCAATGCTGGCAAATCCAGCCTTTTGAATGCGCTGGCCGAGCGTGATGTCGCAATTGTATCCGATCAAGCGGGGACAACGCGCGATGTGATCGAGGTCCATCTCGATCTCGCTGGCTATCCCGTGGTTGTAAGCGACACAGCAGGCGTACGCGAGACCCAGGACCTGGTCGAGCAGGAAGGGATCCGGCGGACACTGGATCGGGCATCGCAGGCCGATCTCGTGATCTGGATGCGTGATGTGACGGCGCTGACCCACAACGATAGTCCGCCGGCAAGCGCTAACAGGCTAATCAACGTCCTGAACAAGTCGGATCTTCTGGACAATGCGGACAATAACGGACCGACAGATGCACTAAGTATTTCGGTCAAGACCGGTGTCGGTATACCTGAACTTATTGAGCAGATCGCCGAGCGTCTCGCGCAGGACCTATTCCAGGGCGATGACTCCGTTCCGACGAACAGCCGGCACCGCCATTACTTAAGTGAGGCAATCCAGAACCTGGAGACGTTCAAAAACGGGGACTCCAGCCAGCTCGAGCTTCGTGCTGAGGATCTTCGCCTCGCCGCAACTGCTCTCGGTCGTCTCACAGGTAAAATCGATGTGGAAGATGTTCTTGACCAGATCTTTTCTCGATTCTGTATTGGAAAGTGAGTCAAACGCAAATGTTTCACGTGAAACATCTGAGTCAAAGTGGATCGGAGTCTAGTATTCGAGTGAATCTATACTCAAGTGAAGTCTTCCGGTTGGCTTCCATAAGAGTCATTTTGACGGATTCTGGAGTCTTCGGTTAGAAACAGCCTGCTCCGCAGAAAAAGAGATCAAGATTCGCACGATGCGCAGAAGCTTCGACGTCATAGTTGTAGGAGGCGGTCACGCCGGCACCGAGGCCGCGGCTGCAGCCGCGCGTATGGGCGCCGAAACGGCTCTGGTCACCCACAAGTTCTCGACCATAGGCGAGATGTCGTGCAATCCGGCAATCGGAGGGCTCGGCAAAGGCCACCTGGTTCGTGAGATCGACGCTCTGGATGGTCTCATGGGCCGTGTCGCCGATGCTGCCGGCATTCAGTTCCGACTGTTGAACCGGTCGAAGGGCCCGGCCGTGCAGGGCCCGAGGACCCAGGCTGATCGGAAGCTTTATCGCGAGGCGATGCAGGCCGAGATCCAAGCAATCGATAACCTCTCAGTCGTTGAGGATGGCGTCGAGGATTTCGTCATGGACGGCGACCGCGTCGTCGGTGTGGTCACAGCCTCCGGCGAGGAGATCCTAGCTGGCGCCGTTGTCTTGACCACCGGCACGTTCCTGCGTGGCGTCATTCATATCGGAGAACAGCAGATTCCGGCGGGTCGCGTCGGTGAGGCGCCGGCACTGAAATTGTCGGACCGGCTCATGGCCTGCGATCTCCAGCTCGGCCGTCTGAAAACGGGAACTCCTGCGCGTCTGTCGGCAAAAACGATTGACTGGGATGGCCTTGAAGCCCAGCCGGCCGATGATCCGCCGATCCCATTCTCGTTTCTGACGTCTGAGATCAAAGTCCCACAGATTTCGTGCCATATTACTTACACGAACGCTGAGACCCACAGAATAATCAAAGACAATATTCTTAAGTCGGCCATGTATTCGGGCCGAATAGATGGTGTTGGACCAAGATACTGTCCGTCGATTGAAGACAAAGTCGTCAGGTTTGCCGATCGCGATAGCCATCAGATTTTCCTGGAGCCGGAAGGACTGGACGATGACTTGGTTTATCCCAACGGCATTTCGACGTCCTTGCCCGAAGACGTCCAGGATCAGTTCATCCGCACGATTCCGGGCCTGGCCAACGTTGAGATCGTGCGGCCCGGCTATGCGATCGAGTACGATTACGTCGATCCCCGCGAACTCGATCCAACTCTACAGGTTCGAAAGCTGCCAGGACTTTACCTGGCCGGACAAATCAACGGCACGACCGGCTATGAAGAGGCCGGCGCCCAAGGCTTGATGGCCGGCCTCAACGCTGCGCTGTCGCAGAAAGGCAGCTCGCGCAAAGCAGTCCTGTCACGAGCGGACGCCTACATCGGTGTCATGATCGACGACCTCATCACGCGCGGCGTGGCTGAGCCCTATCGCATGTTCACGTCCCGCGCTGAATTCCGGCTCAAACTGCGCGCGGATAATGCCGATCAACGCTTGACGCCACTTGGTATAGAGCTCGGCTGCGTCGGTGTTGCGCGTACTACGGCCTTCAAAGAAAAAGCTTCGGCGCTTGATGCCGGGCGTGACCTACTCACGACACTCAACATGACCCCGAACGCGGCCGCAAAGGCCGGCATTACCATCAATCAGGACGGCCGCCGACGCTCAGCATTCGAGTTTCTTGCATTCCCCGATGTGGGTTTTGACCAGCTTGCAGCCATCTGGCCGGACTTGCAGAGCGTGCCGGCCCAGTATCGTTCGCAGTTGGAAATCGACGCGCGCTACGCTTCTTATGTCGAGCGTCAGCAGGCGGATGTGGATGCCTTGAAGAAGGATGAGAGCATCGAGATCCCCGCCGGCTTCAACTTTGCCGGAATTTCGGGCCTTTCAGCAGAACTATGCCAGAAACTGACGCAGCAGCCCCCCACCACACTGGCTCAGGCGGGGAAGATCGACGGCATGACGCCTGCCGCGCTGCTCTTGATTCGCGCCCACATCAAGAAGGCGGGTAACCGGCGGATCGCTTAATGGCAGAGGGTCGATCACCTTCCACTATCACTGGCGCTGAGAGATTTGCGGATGCCTTTAGTGTTTCACGTGAAACGCTTGATAAATTAAAGACTTATGAGTTGGAGCTGAAGCGATGGCAGAAGGCCGTCAATTTGGTATCCCCAACCACCTTGGACCAGATCTGGCACCGGCACTTCGCCGATAGTGCCCAGCTGGCATCGCTGTTACCCGGTTCGGCACGCCATTCAGTCGATATTGGTTCCGGTGGTGGCTTTCCAGGGTTGGTGCTCGCTGTCCTCTGCCAGTCGCGACGTGACTTTCGAGTCACACTGGTGGAATCCGATACGAGGAAGGCTGCGTTTTTGCGCGAAACGGCGCGCCGCATGGAAATCCCTGTGGAGATTCTGTCGACACGAATCGAAAGCGATGCAAGTGTCAATCAACTAAATGATGTGGATACGATTACGGCGCGTGCGTTTGCCCCGTTTGACCGACTTTTCGGTCTTGTTTCTCCAGTTTTCGGCAGTGATACAGTTGGTTTGTTCCTTAAAGGGCGGGATGTTGACCGCGAAATTGAGGATGCAGCATCCAATTGGTCGTTTGATATCGAGCTGCACGAAAGCCTGACGGACAGTGGCGGGCGGATAGCGATCGTAAGGAATTTGGTGCCGAAGACGGAGGGTAACAGTCATGAGTGACCGTGCGACTGATTCTGCAGGACTCCGCGTAATTGCCGTCGCAAACCAAAAGGGCGGCGTTGGCAAGACAACAACGACAATCAATCTGGGAACCGCGCTCGCTGCAATTGGCGAGAAAGTACTGATCGTCGATATCGATGCGCAGGGCAATGCCAGCACCGGCGTGGGCGTCACGCCGGACTCTCGAGCTCTCACCACCTATGATGTTATGGCGAGCCAGGCCGGACTCTATCAGGCGGCGCTCCGCACCCAGGTCCCAAACCTGATGATCGTGCCGGCAACAACCGATCTTGTTGGGTTCGAAGCCGAGCACTTGGTTGATCGCAACCGCGCATTCCGCCTGAGAGACGCAATCAACGGTCTTATCGGCACGCAGCAGGCGATGGTCAGCGAAAAGCCATACACCTACGTCCTGATTGACTGCCCGCCGTCATTGAGCCTGCTGACGCTCAACGCGATGGTCGCTGCTGACGCCGTTTTGGTACCGGTTCAGTGCGAGTTCTTTGCACTCGAGGGAATCGCGCAACTTAATGAAACTATTGAACAAATTCGTGGTTCCCTGAATCCGCGCTTGGAGATCCAGGGTGTCGTACTGACAATGCACGATGCCCGCACTGCGCTTTCTCGCGAAGTCGCGCAAGAAGTCCGCAACTACTTTGGCGCAAAGGTCTACGACACGGTGATCCCTCGCAACGTCAGGGTCGCTGAGGCTCCGTCCTATGGCCAGCCGATACTCATCTACGACTATGATTGTCCGGGCAGCCAGGCCTATGTCGACTTGGCCAGTGAGATAATCAATCGTGAGCAGGCGGTAAAAGCTGCCTGACACCAAATCCAGAATTCAGGGGACTTCGCGGGGAAGAATAGAATATGGCGGTCACACCCATACAAAAGGGACGGCTCGGTCGGGGATTGGCAGCAATGATTGGCGAGCAGAACGCGCCTGAGCCGAGATTGCCCGATGAAGGTGTCCAGCGCGTCGTGCCAGTGGACCAACTTGCTGCCGGCGAGCTTAACCCACGCCAGGAGTTCCGCGAGGATGAGTTGACGGAACTGGCGGACTCTATTCGCCAGAAGGGTTTGGTTCAGCCGCTTATTGTTCGGGAAAACGACACCGGTGGCTATGAGATTGTTGCCGGTGAGCGCCGCTGGCGGGCAGCCCAGCGTGCCGGGCTCCATATGGTGCCGGTTATTGTCCGCAGCTTGAGCGACCAGGAAGTCCTTGAGCTCGCGATCATCGAAAACGTCCAGCGCGCCGATCTCAATGCCATTGAGGAAGCCAGTGGCTACCGCGAGCTGATCGAGCGTTTTGCCTACACCCAGGACAAACTCTCGGATGTGATCGGCAAGAGCCGCAGTCATCTCGCAAACACGTTGCGTCTGCTCAAGCTACCAGCCATCGTCCAGGCGATGGTCCGCGAAGGGCAACTGACGGCAGGCCATGCAAGGGCTCTAATCGGTCGCGATGACGCCGAGGAACTGGCACAAAAGATCATCGATCAGGACCTCAACGTGCGCGAAGTAGAAGCGTTGGTCCAGGCCATGGATCTCGCCAAAGAACAGCCACCCATGCGCCGTGTCCGCGAAAAGGATCCGGATACGCGGGCCTTCGAGAAGGAGCTAACCGAGGCTTTGGGCCTCAAGGTCGAGCTCAAGAAGGGCAATGGCGAAAGCGGTACATTGGCGATCAAGTATACAAACTTCGATCAGCTTGAGCTTGTTCGCGAGCGTCTTGCAGGCCTTGAGCAGTAACCAGTCTTGTGATCGCCTGACATTTCTCCGATTATTTCTTGACGGCTGATGACCCGGTCTGCTGGATAGCGCATTCAATTCCCAGCAAACAGCCTCTTCGGAGCACCAGGCGAACATGAGCGATCAGATCCTGGCAGATTTGGCGAGCACGATCCGTAGTCGTCGCGTCGCCGCGTCTGATAAGTCCTATACAAGAAAGCTTCTCGACGGCGGTCCGGAGTACTGCGCGCGCAAGCTTGGTGAAGAGGCAGTCGAGACGGTGATTGCCGGAATCTCGGGCAGTCAGGACGAGCTGAGGGCTGAGGCTGCCGACGTTCTTTACCATTTGCTTGTCCTGTTAGAAGTCCGCGACGTCAGTCTGGATGAGGTCCTGGCCATCCTGAATAAACGCACAGGTCAATCGGGACTTGAGGAAAAGGCCGCCAGACCGCAAAGTTAAGACCGCCAAGTTAGCGCTAAGCGTCAGTTCAGAGTTCTCACAATGCAGCACCAGCCACCGTTCGGGTTTTCACCCTATAGGCTCTTCTCGCGGGATGAGTGGGCCAGGTTGCGTGCCGATACTCCCATGACGATCACACCGCGCGATCTTGAGCATCTATCGGGCCTCATCGAAGAGCTTTCGATGGAGGAGGTCGAGCAGATCTATTTGCCGCTGTCCCGCCTGCTCAACCTCTACGTCCAGGCCGCGCAGGAACTGCACGGCGTATCGCAAAAGTTCCTTGGCAATCGTGATGGCAAGATACCTTTTGTACTTGGCATCGCGGGCTCTGTTGCCGTTGGTAAGAGCACGACGGCCCGTGTTCTGCGTGCGCTTCTAGCCCGTTGGCCGGATCATCCACGCGTTGACCTGGTCACGACCGATGGCTTCCTGCATCCCAATGCCGAGCTTGAGCGTCGCGGTATAATGCATCGCAAGGGTTTCCCGGAAAGCTTCAACACCAGCCGACTGCTGCGGTTTCTGGCCGAGGTGAAATCCGGGAAGGAGCTCACTGAGGCACCCGTCTACTCCCACTTTCACTACGACATCATCCCCGATGAGCAGCTGAAGATCGAACGACCAGATATTCTCATCGTTGAAGGGCTGAACGTTCTCCAACCCGCTCGCCTGCCGAAGAACGGTGATGCGGTGCCATATGTTTCTGATTTCTTTGACTTCTCAATTTACATCGATGCAGATACCGCAATCTGCGAGAATTGGTACATCACGCGTTTTCTCCGCCTGCGTGAAACGGCGTTCCGTGATCCCGATGCGTACTTCCATAGATATACGGACTTAAATGATCACGATGCCCGGGCCCGTGCGCGAGAGATTTGGCGCACAATCAATCTTAAAAACCTGACAGAAAATATTTTGCCGACTCGCCGGCGTGCGGATTTAATTCTAAAGAAGGCCGCCGATCATCGAATTGAAAGTGTTTCACTTAGAAAACTCTAAAAAAAAAACCGCGCCGTTGCGCGGTTCGAGTTCTGCTCTGGGTAAAAGTCTTCGGCTCTAAAGCGCGGGGATGTGCTCTTCTCTCGAAAAGCGCGCCGTATGAGCACGGAAAGACTGGCTGTAACGACTAGGCGACAACAAGGTCTTCCTGTTCGCTTTGAATTTATCGCGCAAGCGGCGAATAACAGACGGGTCCGTGAAACCCAATTCCTTGATAGCGGTTGTAACTTTTAGGCGCGGATCAGCTGACATTACGGAAGCAATTGTGAGTAATCGTTCCCAATCGTCAATTCCGGAACCTACCGGTCGTCCACGCTGTCGAACATTCCCTGACATGGCGTTTCTTCCATTAATGAGAATCAACTGAGCTAATTATGCGAGATAAAATATTTTTGCCAAGGATTTTAATTCATTAAGGCATCGAGTTAAGTCGGTTGTATAGCTCATTCCCATAAATTGATGAGTTGTATTAGATAAACTTTGGCCATATAAAAGTCTATACAACTTATGTGAACAATGATCACCGTAAACTCGCAACGACCTACCTACGGCAGGGTAGGTATGGTGTGTGGAGGAGTGTGTGCGTGGTCGTGTGCAGTCTTAGAATTCGATACCGCGCTGCTTGGCAAGATCGCGCAGTGACGTCTCTGGACGCGCGCCAATATGCGAGATGATTTCCGCCGCCGCGACATGCCCAAGTTGGGCTGACTGAGCCAGCGTCATGTTTCGTGCGCGACCAAACAAGAATCCAGCTGCATAAAGATCACCGGCACCGGTCGTATCAGCGACTTCGCTGATGGCTTCCGCTTTGGCTTCGTGGCGCTCAGAACCGGAAACAATCACCGAACCTTTTTCGCTACGTGTGACAGCTGCAATTTTTGCATCACGCGCAACATTATCAAGCGCTGTTTCCAGGGACTGCGTTTCATAAAGCGATAGAATTTCAGCCTCGTTGGCGAAGAGAATATCAATGTCGTCTTTTATAAAGGCCAAAAACTCGCTGCGGTGCCGATCAACACAAAAGCCATCTGATAATGTCAGGGAAACCTCGCAGTCTGATGACTTTGCAATTTGAGCTGCCAAGCGGAAAGCTTCCATCGCTTGTGGCGCATCGAAGAGGTAGCCCTCGAGATAAAGAATGCGGCTCTTCGTGATGACCTCTTTGTCGACTTCAGATGAGTTCAATTCAGGACTGATACCCAGGTAAGTCGACATCGTACGTTCGGCATCTGGTGTAACCAGGACAATGGAACGTGCAGTAGGTGTTTCAGACTGCGCCGGCTGGGTGTCGAAGCTGACGCCGCTGGCTTTGATGTCATGTGCAAAGACGCGTCCAAAATCATCATCGGCAACCTTGCCAATGTAGGCAGCGCTACCACCAAACGAGGCAACGCCAGCGATTGTGTTTGCGGCCGAGCCACCGGATATCTCAACGGCTGGTCCAATGGCATTGTAGAGGCTTGTTGCGGCATCGCGATCGACCAGCTGCATATGACCCTTGGCCAAGCCCTGCTGATCGAGGAAGGCATCGTCACAACGCGCAATAATGTCGACAATAGCGTTGCCTATTCCAACAACATCAAAAGCGGTGTCTGTCATCTGGTGCCTCTCAATCTGTGTTGAGCGGGACTATAAAGGTGTGCGGTGGTCTGCCGGACGCAAAGACGTCGCACGCGCGAATCTGGCCCAGATGTCGGAGGTCGAAGAGAACCCGAATGACCAGTGAGGGTTAGTTGCGCGACTGTCTTGCCATCGTTGAAAGCTCAAGCAACAGGCGCTCCGCCAAAACAGCTTCCATGCTGGAGTTCAAACGAGCCAGTCGGGCAATTTCAGAGATGCGTTGTGATGCGGTGAGGAGACGTTCCTGTGGCCATCTTCGACACTGCTCAGAAAAGCCTGCCTTCTGCTTGAAGAAAATTGGCGGCCTGAGTGCTCTGGCTGCATCGTCAAACGACTTTCCCTCATCCATCCCGGCACGAAGGCGTTGGATCCGCCGGAAATGCCGCTGCAGGGCACCTATAATGACTTGCGGGCTCTCGCCGGCGGACACGGAACGGTTGAACTCGCGAATGGACGATAACGCATCGCCACCCGCTGCCGCGTTAACGATAGAGTCGATCGCCAGCTCTGAAGCATCTCCCACGACGGCTTCCACGTCTTCGATGTCAATTTGCGACTTGTCGCCGGTAAACAGGATCAGCTTTTCGATCTCGCCCCGGGACAAGGCCCTGTCCGCACCCAGTCGAGACAGAAGGAGATCGCGTGCTTGGCCGTCTAAGGTTTTGCCGGCTTCTCGCGCCATGTCCTGAACAATCCCACTGAGATCGCGCTCGTCATCGGAGTAGCAAGGCAGGGCTGCTGCCCAGGATGTTGCTTCGAACAGTTTACGGGTAGCATCGCTTGCTTTGAGGTTGCCGGCCTCGACAACAAGCTGTGCGGCAGGTGGACCGCCTTCAAGTAACGCCTTTAGGAGATTGGCATTGATACGTCTGCCGAGGCCAACCCGGACCACTTGTGTTCCGCCAAACATCGACACGGTGCCAAGCTCAACTGCAAGGCGATCCGGATCCTGCTCAATGTCAGAATCCTCAATCCTGATAATGTCGCCCGGAGGATTACTTCGCTGCGACAATACTTTGGATATCTGCACGGCGCGCTCGGAACAGAGGCCGACATCGGTGCCATAAACCAAAACCGCCGAGCACGATACCGGCGGAGCTTTCGCGAATTCTGCGGCACGAGCCGCTTTGATAGCCACCATGGTAATTCGTCGATCGTGGAGAACAGGCCCGCTCTTGATACCAGCAGAATGACCAATCTTGAAATTGAGCTCACGTCAAGCGGTCAAAAGCCGACTAATTGCGCGCAAGGAATGCCTCAAGCTGGCTTCTGATATCCCGGGCAACCGTCGTCGCTGCACGGTTTTCAGCGTCTTCACGTGCCCGCACGTTTGAGAAGATCGACGTGTAACGTTCGAAGCCCGCGCGACCAAAGCTCGTGCTGTCCAGAACCGGTTGCGACGTGGCCTTATCGAGCAGGACAAATTTCGCATCAAGGCTGTAAATCTGGCTTGCCGAGTCACCTTCCTGGTTGACCAGGGTCGACACTATCTTCTCAGTTAACGCAATGTCCAATTGGTACTTCGGCGCTGCCTGAGCTGATCCACCGGTTGTTTGGAACACCAGTTCATTGCGGATCCGCTGCCCAACCCGACCTGGAATGGTTGTGATGCTAACGCTCGCCAGTTTCTGGCTCAGTGGGCCATTGGTCGACGACGCATACATTGGCTGGAAGCCTGATGACCCGCAGCCCGTCAACACAGCACCAACCGCAACTACCGCTGCTGCTGCCACAACACGCAAAGACCTGCCGGAACGGCTGGCTGACGCAAACACTGGACGTGCCCTAAGCAACGACATTGACAATCCTCTGCGGCACTACAATCACCTTTTTTGGCGGATTTCCGTCCAACAGCTTCGCAATTGGCTCAAGTGCCAATGCTGCAGCTTCGACGTCGTCTTTGTCCGCCGATCGGTCAATTGTCAGTTCTGCCCGTCTCTTACCGTTTACCTGTACGGCAATGGTAATCGTATCGTCAACGAGAAGCGCCTCTTCGGCGGCTGGCCACGGCTGTTCCGCGAGTAAGGTGTTGTATCCAAGCCGCGTCCAGCATTCCTCAGCCAAGTGAGGCATCATCGGGCCGATCATCTGGACAAGCATCTCTCCGGCCTCACGAATCGCCCAATCCAAGCCTTTGTCAGACTTGTTCGCGGTTCCTTGAACAGCATTCACAAGCTCGTAGATCTGAGCTACGGAGACGTTGAACCGCAGTCCTTCGATGTTCTGGCCGACCTGATGCAATGTCTTATGCACAACCTTGCGTACAGCCAGGGCCTCATCACCGAGCTTGTCTGGCATCGGTGAACCTTGCTCACAACCCTTCTCTTCTACCAGGTCGATCAGTCGCCAAATCCGCTGCATAAAGCGGTTGGCACCTGAAACACCAGCTTCGGTCCAGATGACGTCACGCTCGGGTGGGCTGTCAGAGAGCATGAACCAGCGTGCGCAGTCCGCGCCGTAACTCGCTATGATGTCGTCCGGATCCACGAGATTCTTCTTCGACTTGGACATTTTCTCAATCGAGCCGATGGTGATCTCGTCACCGCTCGAGAGTTCAAAAGCTTTCCGGCCGTCGCCGTCACCCTCAAACCTGATCTCTGTCGGCAACAGCCATCGACCGTCTTTCGCGCGATAGGTTTCGTGGATCACCATGCCTTGTGTGAACAGTGCACCAAACGGTTCGCTCATACCCTGTGGCAGATGACCGGTCACACTCATGGCGCGTGTGTAGAAGCGCGAGTACAGCAGGTGCAAGATCGCGTGTTCGATGCCGCCAATGTACTGATCGACAGGCAGCCAGTAGTTGGCAGCTTCGATATCGGTTGGTGTCTCAGCATTTGAGTCCGAGAACCGCGCGAAGTACCAGGAGGAGTCGACGAAAGTGTCCATCGTATCGGTTTCACGCCTGGCCGCCTTGCCGCATTGCGGGCAGTCAACCTTGGTCCAAGTCGGATGCCGGTCCAATGGGTTGCCTGGCTTGTCGAAACTGACATCATCCGGAAGCATCACGGGCAGCTGATCGTCGGGCACGGGAACCACGCCGCAGTCGTCGCAATGGATCATCGGGATCGGGCAACCCCAATAGCGTTGCCGCGAGATGCCCCAGTCCCGCAGACGATAACGGATAACGCCACGGCCTTTGCCCTCGGCCTCGAACCAATCGATCGTCTTGTCGATGCCTTCCTGGCTGGTCGCTTTACCGACGCCGGCAAAGTGATCGACGTACTCGACAGTCTCGGACTTATCGGGAACAAGAGCTTCGTCACCCACCTCGACGCGGTCGCCCGGCATATAGAAGGCGTTCTGCACTGCGAGACCATACTTGCGCGCAAAGTCGAGGTCGCGCTGGTCGTGGGCCGGACAACCGAATACGGCGCCCGTGCCGTAGTCCATCAGAACGAAGTTGCCAATCCACACGGGCAATTCGCGGTCTTCGGACGGGTGATGGACGGTGAGGCCGGTGTCGACACCGAGCTTTTCCGTTTTCTCGAGATCTTCCTCCGACGTCCCGGCCCGCCGGCACTCGGCACAGAAGTCAGCGATTTGCTTGTTACCAGCTTCAAGCGCCCTGGCCAGTGGGTGATCAGGCGAAATCGCAATGAAGCTCGCACCGTGCATAGTGTCCGGACGGGTCGAATAGCAAACAATCGTCGACTGCTCGTCGACCGGCTTGGTCATTTGGAAGTCTATCTCGATACCGCGCGACTTGCCGATCCAGTTGGCCTGCATGGTCCGCACTTTCTCAGGCCAATTCTCCAGGCCATCAAGTGCGGTCAACAAGTCGTCTGCATATTCAGTGATCTTGAAGAACCACTGGGTCAGCTCGCGTTGCTCGACCAGCGCGCCTGAGCGCCAGCCACGGCCGTCGATGACCTGCTCATTCGCAAGCACGGTATGGTCGACTGGATCCCAATTGACCTTGGAGGACTTGCGGTAAGCCAGCCCCTTCTTCTGGAAATCCAGGAACAGCTTCTGCTGGTGTTTGTAGTAGTCGACATGACATGTTGCGAACTCGCGTGACCAGTCGAGCGCAAGTCCCATAGACTTCAACTGCGCCTTCATCGCGTCGATGTTGGCATAGGTCCAGGTGCCAGGATGGGTCTTGTTCTCCATGGCAGCATTCTCGGCCGGCATGCCGAACGCGTCCCATCCCATCGGATGAAGAACATTAAAGCCCCTGGCGCGTTTGTAGCGGGCGAGGACGTCTCCCATCGTATAGTTGCGCACGTGGCCCATATGGATGCGGCCCGACGGATAGGGGAACATTTCGAGCACATAACACTTCGGCTTGGAGTAGTCGTTGCTCGCGGCAAAGATGTCGGCATCAGCCCAAATCTTTTGCCAATGCTGTTCGCGCTCCGGTGCGTTGTAACGTTCGCTCGCCATTTATCCTGTCCGGCACTATTGTCATCGCGCTTCAGGTTAGTAGAAACGCCCGACGAAATCTGGAATTTTCGCAGCAGGTAATGCGCCGGATCGTGTCCGGTGGTCAAGCTGTGGAAATCGCGCAGGCAGATCCAGGTGTAGAACAGGGCCTTTGGACCAATTGGAAATGGCGGAGAGCAGCATGAGCGCTCAGGAAAGACTATCGGCCGTCCGGGAGAACATTGCGGCGGTGTCACGCGACGTTGGCCGCGCACCGGACGATGTCAAACTGATTGCTGTCTCAAAAACCTTCCCTGCGGAAGCTATCCGACCGGTTCTGGAGGCGGGCCAGCGCATATTTGGTGAGAACAGGGTGCAGGAAGCCCAGGGCAAGTGGCCGGAGCTGCGCGCTGACTATCCAGATGTTGACCTGCATCTCATTGGTCCCCTGCAATCCAACAAGACCAAGGATGCGGTCGCGCTGTTCGATGCCATTCATACAGTTGACCGGCCAAAAATTGCCAAAGCCATTGCCGATGAGATGCGTGCGCAAGATCGGCAGCTACAACTCTATGTCCAGGTCAATACAGGTGAAGAAGAGCAAAAGGCAGGCGTTATGCCGGCTGATGCCAAGGCCTTTGTCGAGATGTGCCAAGAACAGTTGAAACTCGACATCGCCGGTCTGATGTGTATTCCGCCCATCGACGAGGAGCCGGCGCTGCATTTTGCCTTCCTGTCAAAGCTGGCAAAAGAGACGGGTTTGCCAGGGCTTTCAATGGGCATGTCGGCTGACTTCGAGACCGCCATCAAGTTCGGCGCCACCCATGTCCGCGTCGGCAGCGCAATTTTTGGCGCACGCGGGTAACTCTTGATTGGCGAGGCCCAAGCTACCTCGGCATCGGCCATGTATCAGACAGCCGGTAGCCTTCGGGCCATGGATCAGCTGGATCGATCATATGCTGATGTGTGCCAGTGATCCACGCGCGGCCGGTCAGTTCAGGCACAATCGCTGGTTTGCCAGCCACATCCGTCGTCTCGACAATCCGGCAGTCGAATCGTGAGTCGATGATCGAGCGGCCGATGAAGGGTTCGCCGACACCGAGTTGTCCTTTGGCGTGCATTACCGACATCCTTGCCGAACAACCCGTACCGCAGGGCGAGCGATCAAGCTTACCCGGTTCGATGGCAACCGTGTTCCAACCCATCAAACCTTCCTCTGTCTTCTCAACCGGCTTCGTGAATTGGCAAAACGAGATGTGGTTCCAGTCAGGATTTTCCGGATGGGTGAAGCCGAGCTGCTCATTGGCGGCCCGGGTAATGCGTTGTCCGGTTGTCGCGAGATCTTTCGCTTCCTCGGGTTTGAGCTCGAACCCAGCCGCGGACGCGTCAACCAGCACAAAGCTGTCGCCACCATAGGCTGTGTCAACGGTCAATGTGCCGACCCCTTCAACCTCCAGGGACACATCAAGTTTGTCTGCAAACGATGGGACGTTGCGGATTGATACGCGCTGGGCTTTGCCGTCACGGCATTCGGCTCTGACATGCACCAGTCCGGACGGCGCCTCCAAATAGAATGACGTCTCAGGCTCGGTCATTGCCACGATCCCGCTATCGAGCAGGACCGTTGCGACACACATCGAATTCGAGCCTGACATCGGCGGCGTGTGGATCGGTTCCATAATGATGAAGCCCATGGCCGCTTGCGGGTTCTTTGGCGGCACCAGGAAGTTGACGTGTCGGAACACGCCGCCGCGCGGTTCATTCAGCATGATGTTGCGCAGCGTGTCGTCTTCGGCGATCCAGCGCGACTGCTCCCAAAGCGTGTCGCCTGGCGGCGGCGCAACGCCACCAACAATGACATCGCCAACCTCACCCTCGGCATGGCAGGACACGGTTTGAATAATACGGGTGGAGCGCATGGAAGCCTCGGTCAGTTGTTCTGCAGGCGGAGCGGGAAATGGCAACCTACCTTGAATCGCCCGCCTTTGCTAAGTGCACGTCGTCTCCGAGCTGCCCGGTCGAGCACAATTCACAAGCCCAGCTGCATGACAGGGGCCGACATGGTACTTTCACACCGGAACGACAAAGATTCGTTGCCTGAAGGAACAGCTGGGAGCGCGCAACATGAGCGAGAAATCATCCTCGTCCATCCTACAAACTTTCTTGATTGGCGTGATCGCGCTGCTGCCCATCACCATCACGGTCGTTGCGGTGATCTGGACCGCCAACCTTTTTCAGCAATTCGTCGGACCGGACAGTTTGGTTGGCAGCCTGCTGACCGACCTCGGCCTGTCATTCGCCGATTCAAAGTTGCTCGCCTACCTGAGCGGGATCGTACTGATCCTGTTGATCATCTTTACGCTGGGCGTGCTGTTACAGCGTAGACTGGCGAGGAATCTTCTTTCCTTCTTCGGCGATCTGTTCCGCCGCATTCCAGTTGTCGGCAAGATCTATGATCTCGCTGAGCGTCTGGTCGGCGTGTTTGGTGTTAGCGATGACCCCGACATGAAGAACATGACACCGGCGTGGTGCTTCTTCGGCGGCGATGGCGGCACGGCGGTATTGGCGCTGCTGCCGAACTCCGAGCCGGTGGTGATTGACGGCCACGAGTATCTTGCAATCCTCGTCCCATCCGCGCCGGTTCCCGTCGGAGGCGGCCTCCTGTTCGTGCGCAAGGAATGGGTCAAGCCGGCGAATGTTGGCATTGAGAGCCTGACGTCGATCTATGTGACGATGGGTGTCTCAGCACCGGCGATGCTGGAAGAGGGGGCAAAAACCACCGCGAGCTAGAGGCCTCCGCCGATCCCTGGTATCTATCCGATCGCAACCTTCTTGAAGTCATCGGTCGCCTCACAGATTTCCGAGAAGGCGGCGAGCGTTGGCGCCGTACCCTTGAGGTCAAGGTTCGGGCGCACAAACTCAGTGAAGCGGTAAGCGACGGCACAGGTAATTCCGGCTTGGTTGAGCCCGGCTCCGTCTCTGAACAGCGCATCGGCCCCAGAAGCTTTGAGCTTCTCTTCAAGATGGGCGTAGCCGGCAAGCACCTGACCTTCGTTTTGCTCCAGCCACGGCTGGTGCACCTTCTCTTCCGGCCGCTTGCCAAGCTCGTAGTAAGCCCAGACGGTTTTTTCGGCAGCGCCGGTGCCAACGGATACCAGCTGCAGGACTTGCCGCCGTGCCGGATTGGACGTTGGGATCAGGGCGCGTTCCGAACCAACCATTTGGTCGATCTCGTCGAGAATGGCCCAGCTCTCGATCAGCGTTTCACCGCTATCCAACATCAATGCCGGAACCCGTGTCAGCGGATTGTATTTGCGGACTTCATCGGGTTCCTTCGATGTTGCAAGCGGAACAGACTCGTACGCGATGCCAAGCTGATTGAGACTGACAGCAACCCTGCGCACAAACGGCGATACAAAGCTTCCAAAAAGTTTCATGAGATTCTCCCAAAGTGCCGCTGGCGCGTTGTTAGGCTGCCGGCATAATGCAGCTGACCGGCTTCACCGCAAGTCTTTGTCGAAACCCTCAAACATCACCCAGTCCTGCTCAGAAAAGCGGGCGACGAGCATTTGCGTGTCATTCCCCAGCAAAAAATAATAAAGGTTTGCACCATAGTGGCAGACGATCTTCATCACGCGCACTGTCTTGGTGTTCTTGAGGCGCTTGGCCCATTCAGCAATTCTGGGATTGCCGAGTTCCTGGCGAATACGATCAACCTTGAGCGTTGCATACGTACGCTTGAAAACGCGTCCGCATTTGGCTGCTGTGAAGATTTCAGTCTCAGGGGCGAAAGCTTTCTGCAGCTTCACACGCTTGGCATCAACCTCCAACGTCCAATGCTCGGCAAACCATCGGCCGTGAAACAGCGCTGTCCGGATCTCGGGCGGCGGTGCGAAGTAAAAGCGACCGAGGACGGCCTCCTCCATCCATGGTGTTTGCTGTCCATTTGTTGCCTTGACGACGGCCTCGCGAACAGCACCAAACATCAACCGAACCTCTACTTCCGGCTCCGTCATCTTGGCCAACATGGCTTTCGTGAAGGGACTGTTGCGGCCGATACCGTCACCAGCGACGTTATCGGGATCGGTCGAATAGACGATCATCATGCCTGGCAGGCCAGAACGTTTGGCCAAACCCTTGCCGATCTTGATTCTGGTGATGCCACGCGACCGTGCATTGTCTTCAAGAGTCCCCGTTGCTGGATTATTGCGACAGGCATCCAGCACCACGATCGCTAGCGCCGGCTTGGCCTCGGCAAACGCAGCCATGACATCGGACAGCGAGATAGCCTGTAGCAGCACATCTTCGGGTTGCTGCAGATTGACCGAGGTGGGCAGAAGATAGTTCTCACCGTTCACTTGAATACCGTGACCTGCAAAAAAGAATAGCGCGATCTCAGCTCCTTCCGCGCGCCGGGAAAAGGTTCGGAGCGCAGCCTTGGATGCTTTCAGATCTGCGTCGATGATCTGGATAACATCGAACCCCAGCCGCTTCAGAGATTGCGCGATATCGCGGCCATCATTCCCGGCATTGGCAAGTGGCGTGACACCGTGGCGGTACTTGCCATTCCCGATCACCAACGCGACACGCTTCTTGAGCTTGGCGGCAACCTTGCTTGAGGTCGCAAGTGTCGGCTGCGCTGCATTGTCGGAGGGTACGGTCGCTGCTTGCTCTGACTTTTGGAGGAAGCGCTGATTGACCCATCCAATGACTTTCCGATGCTGGATCCGTTGCCACTGCGTGCGCCCATTCTGCTGCGGTTGGCCGATGAGGCGGATGCCGCTTGCTCCCGGCTGGAGCGTGCCGACAACAGCACTGCGCGTCGTTGGCTTTGATCGCACATTCAGAACGTCATCGGCTGCAACGCCTGTGACCTGATAGGTCGCCGTTTGCGCCGATGCCGCGGTGGCGCATGCCAATGCGGCACTGATCAACAAAAGAAGCCGCCCGAGAGTGATAGCCAAAGCAAACGTCTGCGTCACAGCTTGTCTCGCGTTTCAGTTGGCATGAAGAACTGCTCGGCAACCTAGCCCAAGCCGGATCATCGCACCAGAACAGACCCGGCAGCCAATGACTGCAACTTGATGTCACTCAAGGTATCCCGAGGCTGATCGCTCAACCATATCACGACCTTCACGGTAGACTTCGTGGCGCGCGGCGGGCCATGGTAGGGCGAGGCTATGCCGGCGATCGCCAGCACGCAAGGTAGATGCAGTTTGTGGCTTCTCATTACATGTACGATGGTGACGACGCTTTATGCGACGACCATAACCATCGCCAATGTCTCGCTGCCGCAAATCCAGGGAGCGTTGTCGGCGAGCCCTGATCAGGTCGCCTGGGTGGTGACGTCAAATCTCATCGCAACCGCCGTCACAATTCCACTGGCGGGCTGGATTGCTGGCCGCTTTGGGCGCCGCCGCGCCATGATCTGGGGTGTTGCAGGCTTTGCCGGCGCAACTCTGATGTGTGGTCTTTCAACCTCGCTCAGTGAGTTGATCTTCTGGCGCGTCGTGCAGTCAGCTTTCGGCTCGCCGTTGACGCCGATCGCCCAGTCCGTGGTAATTGACAATTTCACCGGCGACAAGCGCAGCCGTGCCCTCGCGATCTATACCTTGGGCGTCAGTATTCCGCCGACGCTTGCGCCGGTCTTAGGCGGCTATGTCAGCGAGGAGATTTCCTGGCGCTGGGTCTTCTTCGTCCTCATCCCTATCGCGATGATAGCGCTCGTCGGGTTGCTGACATCGGTCAAGCCGGATCCACCGGATGAAGACAAGCCAAAGCTGGATTGGACCGGCTTCATCAGCCTCTCTATCACGGTGGCCTGCATCCAGCTGATGCTGGATCGTGGCGAGCGCGCGGAGTGGTTTGCCTCGACGGAAATCGTGGTGCAGTTCGCGCTCGTCATCTTGTTCGGCTACATCTTCATCGCCCACAGTCTGACGTACAATCGGCCGTTTCTCGATCCGCGTCTGCTGCTCAATCGCAACTTTGCTCTCGGCATTGGTATCGCAACCATCTTCGGCATGTTGTTTGTGACGCCGATGGTGCTCGTGCCGGCAATGCTGCAGCAGTTGCGTGACCTGCCCGAATTCACGACCGGAACGTTGCTTGCCGCGCGGGGTGCCGGGACCATTGTCGCGATGTTCATCATGATCGCGTTTGCGAATAGCTGGGACCCGCGCCTGTTGTTCCTGATCGGGTTCGGTCTCCACTCCTACTCAGGGTTCGAGATGGCGAACTTCGACATGAACATCACAATGGATGATGTGGTGTGGACGATGGCGATTCAGGGGTTCGGCGTCGGGTGGTTATGGGTGCCGATGTCAATGGTGATATTTTCAAATCTTGATCCGCGCCGATCGGCGGAGGGCGCCGCGATGTTTCATTTCGTGCGCAGTGTCGCGTCGAGCTACTTCATCTCCGCGAGCCTTGTCGTCGTGTTTCATACCCAGAAGATGAACTACGCCGACCTTGTGCAATGGATCAATCCATTCAGGGTGATCACCAGTACTGGCACGATTGGTGGCGGCAACCTGGATGCGGAAACGGCGCGCGGACTGGCCGGCATTGCCGGCGAGGTCTCACGCCAGGCGACCAACATCGGTTACATCAATTCCTTCCATTTGTTCTTCTGGACCACGATGATTGTCTATCCACTCATCGCGTTGATTGTCTGGCCACCCAAGCCGGTTACCTTCGAGACCAAGGACTAGTGGATTATCCGTTCCACAACACCGTCTTGGGGTGAAACTGCGACCAGGCAAACCAGAACGCCTGATGGCTACCGAGGTCCGAACCATCCGCATCAACAGCTCTGATCCCACCAGCATCCAGCTTCAGCCGTACGTTTTCAAATGCGATCTGTTTGCCGTTCTTAAGAGCGACAAAAGCCTTGCTCCTTTGGAACGCAACAGGCTTTCCTGATGCTGTGACGACACCGATGATGTCCTCGTGAACCGGCAGGCGCGGGTCAATATCGCCAACCGGAAATATCGGTCCTTTGGCATCACGTGTGTTGCGGAAGTCGAAGTCTCGTCCGAGTGCTAGCTCTTCGATCAGTACGGTGGTGTTGGGATGGGCCTTTTTCCACGTCCCCCAATCGGTCGTTACGACACCGGCCTGCTGCAGTTGCAGTTTCTTCTTCGCGAGAGGACCGGTCACGGCCTTACCGAGGAAGGTGTCGAACACCGAGTGGCTGGTGATGTCGTACATGACTTTGTTGGAGCGTATCAGAAGTCCGGATGTGCGCAGCACGGGACGTTTGACTCCGTCGGGCAGCCGATCCGTGAAATAGGCCTGCGCCGCGCCGCATAGCGTGCAGTAGGGAATGCCGAGATGTCGCCCGCCAAGGGTGTCGTTGACCATCTCGCGCACTTCCATGATGCGTCTCGGATATGCCCTCGACTCACCGTTGACGGTTACGCCGAAAACAATGTCGTCATCCTTGAGCCAGGTGGCGTCTTTCGCGCTACTAACCTTCGGATTATCGGCAGCTGGAATGCAGTTGCACGCAACATCAGTCTTGTCATAGGGGCGGTCATCAATCAGCACTCCGCCCCAGGACACATGGCGCCAGTCGATGTCACCTTCCACGAAGATTTTTTCCCAGCCGGGTACGAAGTTGGTAAAGATGGCGCGCTTCGCTGTGAGATAGTCGGGCGGTGCCGGGATATTCCATGCGATGAGATGGTCGGTGACAACACCCCAGTGATTTCTCGAAGGCGGCTTGATGCCCAACAGCGAGGAGGCAATGTTGGCCAATCCGGCCTGCACGGTCGGCTGGCCGACGAAGCGCATCATGTCGCTAATCAACCAGACAATGCGCGGGTCCTTCGACTGAGAGATTTGACTCAGAGCGGCCGTCTGTTCCCGTCCCCAGGTCGATTGTGTCGTGCTATCGATGAAAGCTGCCTTGACGGCCGCTTGCAGCTCTTTGGATAGGGCACCTTTAGGTACAGCTGGCGGCTTGCCGAACTTCTTGATCACGTAGTCCGGCAGCGGGTTATCCGCTGCAACCTGCCCGACACCGGTGAATACTGAGGTGGCTGCGACCAGCAACGCAAACAGTAAATGGCGATATTGCGAAGTCCTTGCCGTTGCCATGGCACACCTCTTGAACATTCGTTTCAATTTCGAGGCTTCGAGTTCCATGGGCGCGGACCAGAACGCAATCCGGCTGCCGTGTCGGATCGCAGGCTCGAAGACGACGAACGTCAACGAAACCGCGCACGAAGCGTGAGGTTGCATTGTGGCTGACTATATCTGCAAGGCCAGTCACATCATTTCAGCAATGAGTGAGCAGCATGCGGACAAGCGACTCTGAGCGGCTCAAAGACCACTGAGAAAGTCCACTGGCACAACATCGGTTAACCCTACACCGTTTTCTGATCGATAGAAGATGTGCCCCGCCGCATGCATTTTTTGAGCAGCGACTTCGAGAACGACCGGACGTCCATGCCGCTGGCCAACCTTGATCGCCGTTTCGTGATCGAACGAAAGATGGACATGCTGGCGCGATTGAGCGGTGAGACCTTGAGCCCGTATCGCCTCCAGGAAGCGCTGGGCAGTGCCATGATAGAGCGTCTCCGGCGGGACAATAGGTTCTAGCCCAAGATCAACATCGACGGAGTGACCCTGGTTGGCGCGAATGAATTGACCGTCGTCCGAAAGCGCAAACCTTTGCTTGTCATTCTGTTCAACGACGTCGCGAACGATATCGTGGCTCAGTTGGCCACGAGACTTAGCAACCAGTTCTTCAGCTGAGGCCCAGCCAGCCTGGTCCAAGCGCAGGTCGATCGATTGCGGTTGATGCCGCAGGACGAGGCTCAGAAACTTGCTTGCCTGGATAAGTCTTTTTTCCATGCCGTGGCCGTTACGTGGGCAATGCGTAGAAACTTTGTCCGCTCACATTTCGAACCAAAAGGACAGACGCCCAAAAGCAAAGGCCGCACCCATCGGGCACGGCCTTCGAGCATTCATGACGTTTCGGGTACTATGCCATGGCGGCGAAGGTGCCGTAGGCCAGGCCAGACAGAACTGCACCAGTGAAGCCAAGCGCGATGTAAGCCGCAAATACCTGCCGCTTGACCAGGGCAAACACGGCGGTCATCGCCGGGATTGAGCTCACACCGCCGGCAACGACGAAGGCCATAGCTGCACCGGCGCTCATGCCTTGTTCCATCAGACCGGCGACCAGCGGCGGTGCCGCGTACGAGTTGAGATAGGCTGGCGCGCCGATCAGAGCGCTCAGGACAATCGGGAACAGACCTTCTCCGCCAAGCAGGTGGGCGATCGACTCAGCCGGGATGTAGGCGATCATCATCGATTCAAGGACATAGGCCAGTGTCAACCACTTGAGGAGGAAGTAGCCATTGGCAATCGCTTCCTTGCGGAACACGCCGACGCGCTTCTCTTCGGTCCAGAACGTCCAGTTAGGCTTGCCTTTGAACGGTGAACCGCAGCTGGAACAACCGCCGCCACTGCGCTCGCGCAGCGTATCGGCAAACAGGCCGGCTCGTGTCATCGACAGCATCACGAAGCCACCAAGCAGACCCATACCAACTGCAACCATCGTCTTGGCGATCGCAAACTCAAAACCAAGCGCTCCCGCGGTAATCAGGAATGCCGGCGGGTCCATCAACGGCGAAGACAACCAGAACGCCATCACCGGAGCTAGTGGCGTACCAAGTGCCAAAAGGCCGGCAATGAATGGGATAACCTCACACGAACAGAATGGCGACAGACCGCCCATCATAGATGCGAGGACAATCATCTTTATCTGACGGCCCTCGAACGCTTTGGCGACGATCGCCTCGGCGCCGGTAGCCTTCAGGTAGGCAACAGCCAGAATGGCAAAAAGAATGTAAGGCGCCGTATTGGCCAACGCTCCGGCTGCAAACTGGATCGATTTTGGCAGCTGTTGTGGGTCCAATGCAGCGATGCCGGCCAGCAGCAGCACAACGGCCAGCCAGGCGCCATCGATCTTGGGTAGATTAAACTGTCTGAGTTTCTCGACGAGGGCTGTCATGATCATCTCTCCTCTTCGTCGGCACAGCACTCACGCAGAAGGAAGTTTGCGAGAGCCTCGATATGCGTGAATGCTGCTTGGTTGTGGATCGTACGGCCATCCTTCGTCTGCTCAATCAGCCGGGCGGCTGAAAGAAAGCGCAGATGATGGCTGAGTGTTGATGCCGGAATGCCGGTCTTCTGCTGGATCTCCCCAACAGTTAGGCCCGAATGTCCGGCTCTGACCAATGCCAACAGGACATCCAATCGCGGCTCCGAGCCAATCGCCGCAAAACCCTGCGCCGCTTCCTCGAGGCCAATATTGTCGTTCGATGGTTTGATGTCGTGTGCGTTGCTCATATTTCGATAATTCTAGAATTATAGTATTTTGTCAAGCAGCAATTTGCGGTTATCCCGCCCGCTGGGCTTTCAGCATCTCGGCTGCCTTGGCATAGCCCCCGCCGGCACCATCAACGAAATGCATATGGTTGCTGTCGGTTTCACTAGGCACGATGCAGGTCATCAGGGCATTGTCCTGTGCGTGCAACCCATAGTCGGCAGTTCCGCTGGCGCGAGCTTCATCCAGAAGTTCCTGCAGCCCGTTGTAGGTAGTCTGCGAGCAATCGATCGTCAGTTTGAGGCCATCGTCAAACTTCCGGAAATCCGTGTTCCTGACGGTCTCCCGCTTGTACTTGACCGGGTCAAAGTCACCAATCTTGCGGCGTCTCGCGAACAGATACCAAACAAACAAATAGTAAAACCACAAACCGACCCGCTTCGCGACGTAGGACCGCCGGCCGCCCATCGCGCGTGCTTCCAGGGACATGGCCTGACTGCTCAGCGCAAACTTCGCCGTCTGCTCGGTGACCGGCCGGCCCTCTTCAATTTCGCGCTCATGAATGTAATTGACGATATCGCGGACGAGCTTGCGGTAGGTTGCGACATCGGCGTCGTCCCGGCGCAGCACCAGCAACGATGCAATCATGCCGCGCAGAGCTTCGATCGGCTGCCAGCGGCACGACAGGCTGGTGAGATCGGGCCGCGCACCGGCCGGAGCTGGCGAAATTGTAAATTGTCCGGACTTCATCGCGTCTTCTGCCCAGGCAACGCCGCCGCCCGAGAACATGGCGTAGCGAACATCTGGCGAAGCTGCGAACTGTGCGACTCGTACGTCCAACCCCGCTTCGCGTACTTTCTCAATCGGTACCAAGGCGGTGCGCAGTTGCAGATCGATTTCCTCCTGCGACCACGTGCTGACCGCCGAAAGAGCTTGTGCGGCCTTGTCCTCGGCACTCGCCGGAATGATAAATGCGGCCCCATCACCGCCGAACACAAAGGGAATATGATTGGATGAAACAGCATTGCGAACCGCCGCAATGACACTGGCACCAACCATATTGACGGACTTGTAGCGGCCCGCCGCGATCGCGCCTGTGGAGTTGACCACGTCCGACGTCCCCACCAGCCATCCCTCCGGGATTGGCCGGTATCCGGATGCATCTGCGACATCCGCGAACTCGTCGATCAGGGGGATCTCAGCGTGGAACGCGTCCAACTCTGACGTCGACATTTCGAACTCCGGCAAAATGGATCTGTTGCGGCAACGTAGCCCAACAGATATCAGATCGCACGCAACCGGTCCTTGCGAGACGTATGTGGCCGGGTGATAGTGCCGGAAAACAGCACATCGCACGGGAATAGCGTGACAAAACAAGCAACAGGCCCATTGGCTGGCGTTCGAATCCTGGATCTGACATCTGTCGTTTTCGGCCCCTATGCCACGCAGATGCTGGGCGATCTCGGCGCCGACATCATCAAGATCGAACCGCCGGAAGGCGACATCATGCGTGCGGCCTCTTTCAGCCGCTCACCGGGCATGGGGGCGGTTTACCTGACCGTCAATCGCAATAAGCGCAGCGCTGTGTTCGACCTCAAGAATGCCGATGCGAAAGCTGCTCTTTTGCGGCTGTGCGAAACCGTGGATGTGTTCGTGCATTCGGTACGGCCACAGGCAATTCAAAAGCTCGGGTTGTCTTACGAAGATGTCAGCGCTGCCAATCCGAGCATCGTTTATTGCTCAGCCTGGGGGTTTCGGTCGGACGGGCCTTATGCCGAACGCCCGGCCTATGACGATGTCATCCAGGGTATGTCAGGAATTGCTGACCTGCCAACCAAGCGCGGCGGAGACGCACCGGAATTCGCGCCGATGGTGATGGCCGATAAGGTGTCGGGCTTGCATGCTGTCGCCGCCATCACAAGCGCGTTGTTTCATCGCGAAAGAACCGGTGAAGGTCAGGCCGTCGAGGTGCCGATGTTCGAGAGCATCGCTTCGTTCAATCTCGCCGAGCATATGGCCGGCGCCGTGTTTGACCCGCCACTAGGCCCGATGGGTTACAACCGCGTGCTGGTTGAGCATCGCAAGCCGCATCGCACGGCCGATGGCTTCATGGTCGTCCTGCCCTACAACAACAAGCAGTGGCAGAATTTCTTCAAGGCGGCTGGCAGAACAGACATGCTCGACGATCCGCGCTGCCACGATGCGAAATTGCGTGCCAGCCAAAATGCGGAGATGTACGCGATGATCTCCGAGATCATGCCGCACAAAACAACTGCCGAATGGGAGGACCTGCTGGCGCAAGCGGATGTCCCATCAGAGCGCGTCAATCGGATCGAAGATCTAGAGAACGACGAGCATCTCAAGGCGCTGGGTTTCTTTCAGACTTATGAGCACCCGACCGAGGGTCGCCTGAAAACACCTTCGGCACCGCTGCAGTTTTCAAAAACGCCTGCCCAAACGATAAGGAGTCACCCGCCGCAACTCGGAGAGCAGACCGAGGAGATCCTGGCTGAAGCGGGGTTCTCAAAGGATGACATTGCAATGTTGATCAGTGGTGGTGCTGTGAAGAGCGCCGGCTAAGCATCGTTTTGAAAAACACCAGAAACGGGCTATCGGGTATGGCAGACTGATTCGCTGCGCCAGAGGCTCGGGACAGCATGAGCACGAATAAGATTGGTGGACCTGAAATCGAAAGGCTCGTCCAGCTGTTGGGACGACTGCCGGGCCTTGGTCATCGCTCGGCCCGCAAAGCCGCTCTCGCGTTGCTGAAGCGGCGCGAAGACCTGCTCAATCCGCTGGCAGAAGCGATGCGCGTTGCATCGGAAAAGCTCATCGAATGCCCGCAATGTGGCAACATCGATACGGTCGCTCCCTGTACAATCTGCTCTGATCCCCGCCGTGATCAGTCGACAATCGTTGTTGTTGAGGAGATTGCAGATCTCTGGGCCCTGGAACGCGCAGGTGTCGTGAAAGGACTGTTCCATGTCCTCGGCGGACACTTGTCACCGTTGGATGGTGTGGGTCCGGAGCAGCTCAATA
The DNA here is from genome assembly GCA_965247245.1 of Hyphomicrobiaceae bacterium. Classification (GTDB taxonomy): domain Bacteria; phylum Pseudomonadota; class Alphaproteobacteria; order Rhizobiales; family Hyphomicrobiaceae; genus Tectiglobus. The sequence continues at coordinate 3,787,675 of CBDFGV010000003.1, forward strand.
TCGCAAAGCTGATCGAACGCGCCCACGAACCAGCCGTGACAGAGATCATTCTGGCCCTCAACGTCACTGTCGAAGGGCAGTCGACCGCGCATTACCTATTGGATGCGCTTGAAGATGCTGACGTGACGGTGACACGCCTTGCCCAGGGTGTGCCGGTCGGTGGTGAACTTGACTATCTCGACGAAGGTACGCTCGCCGCCGCAATCAAGTCACGGCGGCAAGTTTAGAGCCCAAAGGCAGGGTCTCTAGCGCTTGCGCTGCTGAAGACGTTCACGGATCGAGCGCAGCGCATCGGAACCATTTCCAGCCGCCTCTCCGCCGGCTGCTGGCTGACGCTGAGCACCGGCTTCTGGTTGCGCGGCCCGGATTGATGGGCGGGCTGCAGGAGCTGCCTGACCACCAGCCGCCGGTTCGCGACGAAGCGCTGCTGCCGCGCGGCGCTGCATGGCCGCCGGTGCTTCTCCGCGTGGCGCCATCTGACTTCCTGCCGCCGCCGCGCGCTGTGCAACCGGGGCTTCAACAGCTGGAGCCGGTGCCGCTTGCTCTGCAGAGTTAGAAATACCCATAGAATCGGCCAGCATTCCGTTCTGGTCTAGATCATCACCGGTTGCGCCACCGCCTGATGCGCGCCACCGCTCGACCAGACGATCAAGGAAGTCTTCATCGCCAAGAGAACTTTGCCACTTCTCGCTAAAGCGGGCCGTAGATGAGCGCGGTAACGCCGACGGCGCCAACATGTCGAAGCGTAGACGCACAGGCAGCGTGACACCGTCGCCGAACGCAATAGCCTCACGTTGGCCCAGCGCGGGCAAGAATTCCAACAGGCCGGAACCTGTATCGGACACGGCCGACTGTACAATCTGCTGGTCTCGATCGTTCGACATTCGAAGCGCGAACACGGTGTTGCACTGAGACAGGATTGTCGGATCGATCTCAGCCGGCCGCTGCGTCACGATACAAAGCGAAGCACCATACTTGCGGCCTTCCTTTGCGATCTTCGCAATCGACCTGCGGCATGGTTCGAAACCGGAGTCCTGTTTGGCAGGCACATAGCGGTGAGCTTCTTCGCACACCAGCGTCACCGGAATGTGCCCTTCACCCCAGAGTGCAAAGTCGAACGTCATGCGGCACAGGACCGAGACAACGACGTTGACGATTTCACTCGGCAAACCGGTTAGTTCGAGAATCGTAATCGGCTTCTCATTGACCGGAACTCGGAAGATGCGGCCGAGGATTTGCGCCATGCCATCATAGACGGTGAGCTGGCCGAACATGAAGGCGTAGCGGCCGTCCTGGCTGATCATCTCGATCCGCTGGCGCAGCTGACGATAGGGGTGCAGGTCTTTCTTGTTTTCGAGACGGCCCATCCGGTCGTCGATCATCGCGAGGATGTCAGACATCCGGTAGGGAACCGGGGTGTCAACCGTGAAGCGGCTCGCCTCGCCGCCGCGGCGCAGCGACTGTCCGTCCTTGTTCGAACGGCCGGACTGGTAGTTGGCCTTGGCAATCGGAACCAGTTCCTGGAGGATTTCGATCTCTGACTTGTAGTGGTCAGCGCCGCCCAACAGAACCTCAACCAACTCCTCGAAGTTCAGCAGCCAATAAGGCAGCTGCATATTGCGTGGCGAGATAACCTCGCCCCACTCTTTGAAAGCGGTTGCGTATTCGTTGTGCGGGTCAAGCAGCACGATGTGCGCGTTCGGGTTCTGCTCCAGGATGGCCCGCAGGATGAGCGCGGTGGTACAGGACTTACCGGTGCCCGTTGTGCCGAGAATGGCGAAGTGCTTGCCGAGTAGATCATCAACCCGGACCATGGCCGGAATCGTTGAGTCCTGGCGAATGCCGCCGACGCGGACAGATCCGGACATGTCACCGCAAAATGCGCACTGAAGCTGCTCAGTGGAGGCAACACGGACGCGGTCGCCAAGCGATGGATAGACGGTTACACCGCGATTGAACGAGGCACTATTGCCATCATCGCTATTGCGCAGTTCGCCAACCAGCCCAAGCTCTGCAATCCAGATCTCGACGTCGTTGTCACCCTGGGCCGGAACCGGTACGCTCAAAGCCGATACAATCGCGAGAACGGTCGTGTTGGCCTGAGGGATCGCCATCAGAGTACCCATTTCGGGGCGTTCCGAAAGCTTCAAAGCTGCACCATTGTTCTGGTTGTCGAGAAGCACAATGGCCTTCGATCCCGTCACAGACACAATGCGCCCGATCGAGCCATCATGTACCGGGCTTGATACAATGGACTTAGCGGTCGCCATCTCAGACATCTTTACCTTCCAAGCGGTTGTTATGTTTGGGCGGAGTTGAAGCCTTTATTTCCGCAGCAATTTCAGGATCGAGCGTCGCGACAAGGTTGCGTGACGGCAACGTAATCGTGACCTCCGTTCCCTTGTCCTTTTCGCTTTGAATAAGGATTTCCCCACCATGCAGCTCAACGAGTGCGCGTGCGATCGGCAGACCGAGTCCGGTTCCCTCACGCCAGCGCGTATGGGAGCCATCGACTTGTCCGAACGGAGTCAACGCGATGTTGATTTCCTCATCCGTCATGCCGACACCGGTATCCGAGATGTGAATGCAGACGCCGACATCGGCAAGCCGCGACATCCGCACGGCAACCTCGCCGCCCCCAGGAGTGAACTTGATCGCATTCGAAATGATGTTGGTCAGAACCTGCCTGAGCTTTGCGGCATCTCCGCGGATCGGAGGAAGTTGCTTGTCGGTGCTGCAACTCAACTCGACGCCGGCTTCCTTGGCAGTTGCCCGGAGACCCTCAACGGCTGCATCTGCAACGTCAGCGAGAGTGAATTCATTGTGGTCGAGCGTGTATCGCCCGCTCTGCATTTTCGAGATGTCGAGAATATCGTTGATAATCGCGAGCAGCTGGCCGGCTGAGTCATGAATGAGCTCTGCATACTGAACGACGTCTTCGTCCGTGATCGGCGCATCTTTGTGCCGCGAAAGGATTTTTGAGAACCCGATGACCGTGTTCAACGGTGTCCTGAGCTCGTGACTCATGTTGGCGATGAACTCGGACTTTACCCGGCTCGCCATCTCTGCTTCGAGCCGAGCAGACTGTTCAGCAGAGCGCGCGCGACGGCGCAGCACTGCGTCGCCGAGCAGGGTAGAGTATTCGTTCAATAGAGTATTTGTTCTATTGTTGCCGAACGAGCCGTTCATCATGGACTGAGTGTGATCTTTGTAGCCTATTTGCCACGGATATTAAGTCGAATAGGATAATCCCTCGTTAATGAATTGGTTGACGAATAGTTAAGGCGCGGGTCACGCGGACAGAAATCGACATCGGCGGCTGAAAATCAGGCTACAGCGGCCTTACAAATCGAAAAAAGTCGAGGAGGTTGGCGACGATGGAGCAACAATCAGTTGGACCGTTGAGCGGAATTCGAGTCGTCGAAATGGCAGGAATCGGCCCCTGCCCGCTGGCCGGGCAGATTCTCGGCGACCTCGGCGCCGACGTCATCATCATTGACCGTCCCGGTGGCGATCCCAACTGGGCGATGGACAATGATGTCACCCGTCGCAACAAGAGGTCTGTTGCACTTAACTTGAAGTCGGAGCACGGCAAGGCCGCTGCCCTCAAGCTGATCGAGACCGCGGATGTCCTGATAGAGGGCTTTCGCCCGGGCGTTATGGAGCGGCTGGGTCTCGGCCCGGAGGTTTGCTCAGTAAACAACCAAAAACTGGTCTATGGCCGGATGACCGGGTGGGGACAGACGGGACCCTTGGCTTCGGTGGCAGGTCACGACATCAATTACATCGCGCTGACCGGGGCTCTCCATGCCATGGGTGACCGCGATCGCCCACCAACCCCACCCCTCAATCTGATCGGAGACTATGGCGGCGGCGCGATGTTTCTCATAACGGGCGTGTTGGCGGCCCTCCTAGAGGCGAAGAATTCAGGGCGAGGTCAGGTGATTGACACCGCAATGACGGAGGGGACCTCAATTCTGGCCGGAATCTTCTCAACATACCGAGCGAACAAGTTTTGGAACGACGAAAGGTCGTCCAATTTTGTTGATGGCGGCGCACATCTATACGGCGCCTATACAACCAAAGATGGTAAATTCGTCACGATCGGGTCGTTGGAACCCCAGTTTTATGCTGAACTCCTAGAAAAACTGGAATTGCCACCCGAATTAGCCGAAACGCGGCTTGATCAAACCACTTGGCCCGGCATGAGAACGCGGCTCGAAGAGGTGTTCCGCAGTAAGACTCGGGACGAGTGGGTCGAAATTCTGGAAGGAACGGACGTCTGCTTCGCACCAGCGCTGACCTTTGCCGAGGCTCCCGAACACCCGCAAAACGTAGCTCGCGAGGCCTATGTCGATGTCGAGGGGGTAGTACAACCCTCACCAGCCCCGAGATTCAGTCGTACGCCCGGAGCTGTCCGCCATGGCGCCAGACCTGTCGGCCACGACACGGCCACGGTACTGGGCGAAATTGGCTTCTCGGAAGAGGAGATTGGGCAGGCAACTCAGTGATTTGTTATATCGGTTTGTGGGAAAGTCTATTGAACAACGACAGTTCACGCAGATCGTGCTACATCGCACACGGTTGAGTTTTGGGGCTGGTTCGTATTTTGGACCCTGACAAGAAAAATAATCTGCGTGACCGTTTGCGCGCGTTTGTCGTCAGGTTCGGCACTTGGCTGGTTGGCTTGCCGCGCTTCCACAAGCGCGCCGTCCTCGTCGCGATGGACTTCCTGATACTCGCGTTTGCTATGTGGCTGGCGATGTCATTTCGTCTGGCCGAGCTATATGTTCCTCCTGACCTGACAATTCTGCTGATGCTGATCGCAGCACCATGCATTGGGGTGGCAACCTTCGCCTGGTTTGGCCTCTACCGTCTGGTAACACGCTACATCGGCCACAAGGGCACGACGGCAATTGCGGTCTGTGTGACCCTGTCTGTCCTCATTTGGGCGTTGGCGATTGTACTTTCGGGCGTGACGGGCGTACCGCGCTCGGTTCTCGTTCTCTATGGCATTTTCGGCGCGGGCATGATCTACGCAACCCGCCAGATGGCGGCTCTGTTGCTACGCGGTGCCGGGATACCAATACCCGTTCCGAAGCAGGAGCGGCCGGCTGTTGTGATTTACGGCGCTGGGCGAACCGGGGTGCAGTTGCTCGAGGCTCTCAAGCAGACTGGTGAAGCGAGACCCGTTGGCTTCCTCGAAGATTCAAGCAACCTCTGGGGCCAATACGTTAGCGGCCAAAAAATCTACCGCCCGGAAAAGCTTGCAAAGTTGATCGAGCGCGAACGTGTTCAAGAAGTCATTCTGGCAATGCCGGAGGCCCAGCGCAGAGAGCGTAAGGCTATTCTGAACTGGCTGCAGTCCTTTCCGGTCCGCGTCAAACTGCTGCCGGCGATCGAGGACTTCGCAGCGGGCCGGGTCACTGTGAGCGATCTGCGGGCAGTGGACGTTGATGACCTGTTGGGGCGTGATCCGGTGCCGCCCGATACGAGCCTTCTGACGGTCAACATCACCGGCAAGTCGGTCATGGTAACCGGGGCAGGCGGTTCTATCGGATCCGAGCTCGTTCGGCAGGTCCTACGTCAGAAGCCCGATCAGCTTGTGTTATTCGAGCAATCTGAAGCGGCACTCTACGAGATCGAAAGCGAGATACGCGAGAACCTCAGCGACGACGAACACTCCAAGGTCCATGCTGTCTTGGGCTCGGTCCTTGATGAGCGTCGGGTCCTCGAGATTTTAAGGCGCCACCAGGTCGAGACGATCTATCATGCGGCAGCCTACAAGCATGTTCCGATTGTTGAAGACAATCCTATGATGGGGCTGACCAACAACTCCTTCGGTACCAGATCGATGGCTGCCATGGCGAGGCGCGCTGGCGTTGAGCGCATGGTTCTGATTTCGACAGACAAAGCCGTTCGCCCAACCAATATTATGGGAGCATCGAAGCGTTTGGCCGAGTTGGTGCTTCAGGCCGAGGCCTCTGATTCAAGCTCGCCGACCGTGTTCACCATGGTGCGGTTCGGTAACGTGCTCGACAGTTCCGGCTCCGTCGTACGGAAATTTCGCCGTCAGATTGAGGCCGGTGGTCCTGTCACTGTTACCCATCCAAAAATCATCCGCTACTTCATGTCCATCCCTGAAGCCGCAGAGCTGGTCCTCCAGGCCGGTGCGATGGCGCAAGGTGGAGAAGTCTTTGTTTTGGAAATGGGTGAGCCAGTGCGCATCGCCGATTTGGCGCGCTCAATGGTTCGTCTAATGGGCCGCGATGTACGTGACGCGAACAACCCAGAAGGCGACGTCGAGATTGAATTTGTGGGCTTGCGGCCGGGTGAAAAGCTGTTCGAGGAGCTCCAGCTAGGTGAGGACACCACCGCTACTCAGCACCCTCGTATTATGCGCCAGGATGAACCGTTCATTGAGCGGGATGAGCTGGCCAAAGAACTGTTGGCGCTGAAGACAGCGATGGATGCGTACGACACCCAAGAGGTGCGCCGCATTCTTTGCGATCTTGTCGAAGGCTATCAGCCGCGCGAAGAGACGTTCAAGGACGCCGCCGCTGATGTCGATTGGTTGGATGGTCCTCACACGATCCATTGAGCTCGGCAGTTTAACCTGGCAACGCCTGACTTTCGCTCATTCAAGGCGATGACTCTGTTCGGATTCCAGCGACCGCATGAACTTTTGGATTTGCCGGCATGACAATGCTCGACCTTAATGACTTGGCGTCTTTCTCATCTTTGCTGATAGTCGATCTGGAAGCCACATGTTCCAGCGATAACGCCATCCCACCGGCGAAAATGGAGACAATCGAAATCGGCGCCGTCGTCGTGGACGCCAAGCGGTTCCACGTCATCACTGAGTATCAGTCCTTTATTCGACCTGTCAGAAACCCGGTTTTGACGGAGTTTTGCACCGGATTAACGGGTATCTCCCAGGACATGGTCGGCGACGCAGCCTCCTTCTTCGACGTATTCGGCGCGTTTGAGGATTGGATCAGCCAGAACGCCGCCGAATCCGCTTTCTGCTCTTGGGGCGCGTATGACCGGCGGCAGCTGGAGCAGGATTGCGCGATGCACGGCCAGCCCTACACGATGCCGCCGCATGCGAACCTCAAGGAGTTGTTTTCAGTCAGGCAGGCTTCCAAGAAGCGCTTCGGCATGGCGAAAGCCCTTGAGCTATGTGGCATCGAGCTTGCCGGGCAACATCACCGCGCGCTCGATGATGCAAAAAACATTGCCCAATTGCTGCCGTGGATCGTTGGCGAAAGAACGTTCCGACTATGAGCCGGCATCTGGTTCCCTAAGTGTGAAGTGCCAGGTCCGCTAATGCTGCCCTCGGTTCCGGAGCCGGGCTGATCCTGCGACCATAGTTCCGGAAGACGTCGGGCCGCCCGCTATGCAAGTTTAGCGCGCTATTTGAGATGTCTTCTTCGATGAGTGGGCTGCCGTGCTAGCCAGCGGATTGAACGTCCTAAGCGGGTTTGGGCTGTTGCTGGCCTCCGCAATAATTTCGGCACTGATTATCGCAGCACTGATGCCGGTGCTGCGGCGCTACGCATTGGCGCGCCCCAATGCCCGCTCGAGCCACACGCAACCAACCCCGCAGGGGGCTGGCATAGCCATCATTGCAATACCCGTTGCGGTCTTGTTGCTCGGCTACTTGCTCGGTCAGCAGGAACAGTGGCAGCTGTTGTTGGCTGTTGCGCTGGTGCTGCTGGCTATCACCGGCGCCATCGATGATATCTACCCGTTGCCTGTCATTCTACGTCTGTTCATTCAAGTGGTCGCAGCTTACCTGGTCGTAATCGCAAGGCCCGAACAAGATCAGATATTCTCCGTGTTACCGCAGTGGCTCGAGACGGTCGGTCTGGTGATTGGTCTGGTTTGGTTTATCAACCTGACCAATTTCATGGATGGCATTGATGGCATCACCGTCGTTCAGAAGATCTGTGTCTCTGTCGGTGTCGTGCTTTTGTTTGCCAACTTGGCAACACCCATCGGTAGCTACGTGAGCCCTGTTGCGCTCGCTCTTGTCGGCGCTTTGATCGGCTTCATTCCGTTCAATAAGCACGTCGCATCAGCCTTCATGGGAGATGTGGGCAGCTTGCCCATCGGCGCTTTGACCGGTTGGATGTTGATTGTCGTTGCGGCCGAAGGGTTCATTGCGGCAGCGCTCTTGTTGCCATTGTATTACCTGGCCGACGCAACCATCACGCTTTACCGCCGTTGGAAACGCGGTGAGAAACTCCATGAAGCCCATCGTTCACACTTTTACCAGCTTGCCGTTCAGCGCGGCTTTCGGGTGCCGGAAGTCACCAATCGGATCCTCGGCTTGAACATCACGCTTGGTTTGCTGGCTTTGCTCAGCGCTGAGATGGCGAGCCCCACCGTCGACATCGCAGCCGTGTGTGCTGGCGCGATTCTCACTGCAGCTCTGATGCGCCACTTCGATCGTGGCCGCAATGTCTGAGCACGAACGGCGGGATTGGTCGCTTGTCGGCTGGGGCGCAGTTGCGATTGCACTCGCCTTGGCAGCAGGGACCCTCGTTTATTATGCCGACCGTTTCTCCTGGAAGCTCCCACTGGCCGAAATCCCAGCGGTACCCCTCGCAATAGCAAGCCTGATAGTTGGTATCGTCTTCGCAAGCCTGGTTTGGATCATTCCATGGTCGATAAGCACGCGCAGCGGCGAGAGGACCAGGCTTCTCTATTTCATTTTGGCGTTCGGTCTGTTCTTGCGTCTTGCAATGCTTATTTCGACGCCGGCACTGGAAGATGACTTCTATCGCTATCTCTGGGATGGCGGTGTTGTGTCAGCCGGTTACAATCCGTACGCCCGGTCGCCGAACGCCGTGTTTAATGTCAATGCACCAGAGCCATTGCAGCAGTTGGCAGCCGAGTCGGGCGCAGTCATCGAGCGGGTCAATCATCCGCATCTCAAGACCATCTATCCACCCGTCGCGCAGTTCTGGTTTGCGGTCGCACATCAATTCCAGCCGTGGAGCCTGATGGCGTGGCGGTTGCTTGGTGTTATTGCGGAGGTCGCAACAGTGGCGCTGATCCTGCTGCTACTACAGGCGTGTGGCCGGTCGCCGCTTTGGAGTGCGCTTTATTGGTGGAACCCGCTCGTCATAAAGGAACTCATCAACTCGGCGCATATGGAGCTTCTGCTGCTGCCGCTGGTGTTGTTGGCCATCTATCTGGCGGTTCAACATCGCTACGTCTTGGGGTCAGTGACCCTCGCGTTTGCTGTAGGGACCAAGCTTTGGCCGGTCATGCTGGCACCACTGATGCTCCGCCCGCTCATTCAAAAACCTGCCCGGCTGCTAACAGCCCTTATGCTGTTTGGCGCCTTGTCATTGGCCTGGATCGCCTGGCCGCTGCTCGGTGGAATAGACGAGACCTCCGGCTTCGTCGCGTTCGCAAAGCATTGGCAGACGAACAGCGCGTTGTTTCAAAACGCCAACGGTCTCGCAGCGTGGTTCCTTTCAGGCTTTGGTTTGGACAAGGAAACCATCGGCTCGTTTGTGCGCTTGTCCTTTGCAGCCGTCGTCGGACTACTGGCCGTCGCGCTGTCACGCCCTAGTTATGTCGATCAACATGATGTTATGCAGCGTTTTGCTATCGTGATTGTTGCCATGTTTTTGCTGAGCCCGGCGCAGTTTCCCTGGTATGGCACCTGGGTGATCATCCTGCTGCCCTTCTTTCCACTTTACGGTCTTTTGATTATGACCGTGACCTTGCCGCTGTACTATCTATCCTTCCACTTCTCGGCGCTCGGCAACTATGAACTCTTTAACGCCCGGGTGTTGTGGTGGATTTGGATACCGATTTGGCTTGGTTTGGCCGTTGATGCCTGGCGCATCTGGCGCCAACCATTAACTTGGCAGGCTGATGCGTAACGGGTGCAGTATCGCTGTGGTGATCCCGGCTCTCAATGAAGAGCGTGCGATCGCACAGGTGATCAAAGAAATCCCTTCATGGGCAGATCGCATTATCGTCGCCGACAACGGCTCGACGGATGGGACGTCCGCTGCCGCAAAGCAAGCCGGCGCAACGGTCGTCTATCAGCCGGAGCGCGGCTACGGTGCTGCCTGCCTCGCTGCCATCGCTGAGCTGGGCGCGACGGACATCGTCGTGTTCGTCGACGGCGACCTGAGCGACTACCCGGAAGACATGGACCAGCTCGTAGATCCGATTGCCGCTGGACGTTGCGACATGGTGATTGCGTCGCGCGCCATTGGCGAGCGCGAAGCAGGTGCCCTGACACCGCAGCAACTGTTTGGCAACTGGCTCGCCACTCGATTGATGCGCCTCATATGGGGTGCGAAGTTCACGGACCTCGGCCCATTTCGAGCTATTCGCAATTTGGCCCTAAAGCAAATCGGCATGCGCGACCGTGACTACGGATGGACGGTTGAAATGCAGATCCGCGCAATCGAGGAGGGCCTCACGTATATCGAAGTGCCTGCGCGCTATCGTCGGCGCATTGGGGAATCGAAGGTTTCGGGCACGGTGCGTGGAACAGTTATGGCCGGCTATAAAATATTGAGCCTGATTGGTCGTCACGCGATCCGCCACTGGTTCTCCCGCGGACCGACTGGGGAAAAGCATCGATCAAGCTCAACCACGTAGAATATCGTCGGCCCTTTTGAAGCAATCGAAAGCATGTTGCTGCGACTCCTACGGCAATTGATGACATTGACCCTCTCCCCCGCCTCGCCTATGTCAGCGGCATGGCTAAACTCGATATCATAACACTCCCCGACCCGATGCTCAGGCAAGAGTCTGAGCCGGTGGAGCGCGTGGACGATGAACTCCGCCAGCTGTTTGATGACATGCTGGAGACAATGTATGACGCGCCCGGTATCGGCCTGGCCGGAATCCAAGTTGCGGTGCCGAAGCGTGTACTGGTGCTTGATGTCGGTGACGAAGAGACTGAGGAAAAGAATCCGATATGCATGGCCAACCCTGAGATCGTAACGAAGGGTGACGCTACGCGTGTCTATGAAGAAGGTTGCCTCTCGATTCCGGATGTCAGGGTCGAGATTGAGCGCCCATCAGAAGTCACTGTGCGCTACATTGATCGTGATGGACAGCAACAGGAGCTGCAAGCCGAGGGCCTTCTCGCAACAGCTGTGCAACACGAGATCGATCATTTGGACGGCCGATTGATTGTTGACTTCATGTCGAGGTTGCGCCGCGAGATGGTTATCCGAAAGTTCAAAAAACTGGCGCGCGCTTAAGCGGCTCTGTCGCCTTTGATCGGCGCACAGCAGAGGCAGGCCCAGCAATCAAGGTAGGGAACCCTGAGAGATGCTTCGTGTTGTCTTCATGGGGACGCCGGATTTCTCCGTCCCAACACTGTCAGAGATCATGGGAGCCGGCCATGATGTTGTGGCGGTCTATTCCCAACCGCCGCGCCGCGCGGGTCGCGGTATGGAGCTCAAGAAGTCGCCGGTCCACCAGTACGCCGAGGCAACCGGTATCCCTGTTCTGACACCAACGTCCCTGCGTGATCCGCAGGTGCAGGCCGACTTCCAATCCCACGAAGCTGACGTCGCGGTGGTGATCGCCTACGGTTTGATCCTGCCGACCGAAGTCTTGAACGCGCCCCGCAATGGTTGCCTCAATCTGCACGCTTCGAAGCTGCCACGCTGGCGCGGCGCCGCTCCCATCCAGCGTGCGATTATGGCCGGCGATGCCGAGACCGCGGTTATGGTCATGCAGATGGAGGAAGGATTAGACACCGGTCCGATCTGTCTGGGTGAAGTCGTTCCGATTGGGCCCAACGTCACCGCTGGAGAACTGCACGACGTACTGGCGCACAACGGCGCAAGCCTGATGGTCCGCGCTCTCGCCGCCCTCGAACGGGACTCATTGGGGCATACGCCACAACCCGACCAAGGCGTGACTTACGCGGACAAAATCGCCAAGGCTGAGGCTCGCATCGACTTCTCTTGGCCCGCCGAGAAGGTCCACAATCACATTCGCGGCTTGTCGCCATTTCCAGGCGCATGGTTTGCCGTATCAAAGGATGGCAAAGAGGAGCGCGTAAAGGTTCTGCGCTCCGAAGTGATCGACAGTGCCGGCCCATCTGATGCCGCTCCCGGGGAAGTATTGGACGATCAGCTTGCAATCGCCTGCGGTGGCGGCAGCATCCGGCTTCTCGAACTCCAGCGCGCCGGCAAGCGCGCTATGCAGACGGAAGAGTTCCAGCGCGGATTTGAGTTACGCGCCGGGCAGTCCCTAGTTTGATGTCCCGGCCCTTTGTGCCTCCGACAAGATCCAATCACGAAACGCGCAAAACGTCGGATTATCAGCTCGCTCCGGGCGATAGACGAGGTGCCATTGCTTGCCGTTTGAAACTGCCTGCTTGAACGGCGCAACGAGCCGGCCGGCGGCGACATCATCATCGATGTAGGGTCGAATGCCGAGCGCAACACCAACACCGTCAGCAGCAGCCTGTAGGGCCTGGCCGTAGTACTCAAACTCCGGCCCTCTTGCTTCCAGCCCATCGAGTCCAACAGCGTTGAGCCAGTCGGCCCAGTCGCGCGGTGCGTGATGCACCCGCAGAAGAGATTGGCCCTGCAAGTCCCCCAGCCGGCGCAACCGCTTGGCGAGGCGCGGCGTGCAAACGGGGGTGAGATCAGCCGACACCATGGCGTGGGACAGAAACCCGGGAAAATCTCCCGATCCTTGCTCAATGCCGCAAGACCAGTCCTCACGAAACGGCCCGGCCGCACCACCTGTTGCGAACCGCAATTCCACGTCCGGCGCAATCTTCTGGAAACTCGGCAAGCGCGGTATCAGCCAGCGTGTCGCAAACGTCGGGCCGACACCAATGGTCAAGACACCGGCACTGGCCATCGACTGCACCTGCACTGTCAGATTGGCGATCGAGTCGAGCAGCGGTGTGAGACCGCTCTGATAAGCCGCTCCAGCTGATGTCGCGATGAGCTTGTTGGGTTGGCGTTCGAACAACTCAACGCCGAGCCTCTCTTCCAGCAGCCGAACCATACGGCTGATGGCAGCCGGCGTAACGTTCAGCTCCTCGGCGGCGGCCTTGAAACTGCCAAGTCGGGCCGCGGCCTCAAATGCTCGTATGCCGTTCAGAAAAGGAAGGCTGCGCATAGACTGTCCTGTCTTAGCATAACAAAAAGTAATGCTCACGCTGAAATAACTCAGTTTGCGAGAAGCGTCCAGATCAGTCAGTTGTCGGTCAAGGAGACTGCTGATGACAATTGTAACCATGAGCGCACTTCTCGTGCTTATCGTCGGAACTTCCTTCGTGTCGGGACTGTTCGGCATGGCCGGCGGCATCGTGCTGGTGGGTGGATTGCTCATGTTTATGCCGGTTCCAGCTGCTATGGTCCTGCATGCCATCACGCAAATGGCGTCGAATGGCTGGCGGGCGATTTTGTGGTGGCGTTATGTGCGCTGGGCGACGGTTTTGGCCTACATCACCGGTTGTTCGATTGCGGTGGCGGTATGGTCCTACTTCCGCTATGTGCCGGATGTCGCCACAGCATTGATTTTTCTTGGCCTGACACCGTTCCTTGTCAAAGCAATGCCGGCCGGCCTCAAGCCCAATCCTCAAAGTGCCAAACAGGGTGTTCTCTATGGCATTGGCTGTATGTCGTTGATGCTTTTGACAGGTGTGGCGGGTCCGCTGCTCGATTCATTCTTTCTCGGCGGAGACATGGACCGGCGACGGATCATTGCATCGAAGGGCATGTGTCAGCTCTTCGGCCACGGCGTAAAGCTGGTCTATTTCGGAGCCATCATCGATCAAGCAGCGCAAATCGATGTTACATTGTCGACGCTGGCGGTTCTCGCTGCAATGCTTGGGACGATGCTTGCGAAACGCCTGCTCGAGGCGATGTCTGATGCGCAGTTTCGTGCATGGGCCAACGGGCTGATCATCGCGATCGGAAGCTATTATCTGGTCTACGGCAGCTACTTGATGCTTGCCGGATCAACCGCGTAAGGTCGACAGGCGGATTGATAAGTCGGGTCGCTCACAAAGATTGCGACCACTCAGTTGGGAGACGACAATGCGCGAAGAACTTGATCCATTGGTATTGGACCTGGTCGAGTGGATTGCTCGCGAAAGCCGGCCCTACAAGGAGGTGCTCGACGTTTGGCGCACATCCTGCCCGCGGCTGACCGTTTGGGAGGACGCAATTGACCGCGGTTTCGTCAGCAGGACATTCAAAGGCGGTCAGGAAGCGATTGTGGAAGTCACCCCTGCCGGTCGCGCGTTTCTTGCTGCCAACGGACGCCGCGTGCAGGGTAACGAACAGGGCAAGACAGGCCCTGTTCAAGCTTCTCTCAGCTGATCGAGCAGCCCGCTTACCAGGATCGACGTGGTCCGGTATCGATGTGGAACAGCCCACCACCGTAGTGCTTGTATCCACCCGCAACACCACGCAGATAGCGGGCGGCTGCACGAACATTGCCCCAGATCCGGATATCAGCGGCATTCCCGGTCAGATGCAATGATCGTCGTGCTCCACCAACGCGGCGGTTATGGCGACGGCTGCGGCACGTGGAATTGACGCGGACCCGACCATAGGTTCGGGCGACATGATAGATCGCTGCCTTGAGGCGACCGTTGAGACAGCCCTTGTTGGCCACCCAGGTCACTCCGCGGGCACCACCCGTGATGCTCTTCGGCTTCTTGGACTTTTGGCCCTTTCGTGCTGATACCGCCAACTTGAATGAATTACCCAGGCTTGCGACGCGGACGCGGCGCTGACTGCGGCGCGAGTTTCGCCGCGCCTTTCGGGAATTCTTTCTTCTTTTCGAAACAGCCGATCTTCTATTTTTCCGCGCTGCGCGAAGACCACCAAGATTGGTCTGCTTAATCTTCTTGCGCAGTTTTTTCGCGACCGTCCGGTTAACGGAAGGTCGGGTCAGGCGGTCATAGAGTCCACCTTTCCGCCACTCCAGTGCACCATCGCCTTCGGCAGAAGCCGAAGAAGCAAAGGCGAAAGACAGCGCCACCAGCACCATAATCAATCGCGACAACTGTACAATAAATCCGCTCCGTGCAGGAGCCGGCACTACAGAACTCGGACTCATGATAAACCCCTTGCCCATTACCGTTCTATCGTCTCCGCCACGTTGGGCGGTCGACTCGCCGGGGTCGCTATTGTCAGGTTCTTGCTACTTATCCCCAGCCCAACGAGCGCGATTGACATAACGTCCGTTCAGACTCGATGTGACAAAAAGCAATTCGTTAACAATGAGTTCGAGAGAGAAGTTAGGACGGAGTCTGCGCTATTCTTCATCGCGCATCAGAAATTCTTCCAATTATCAGTGTTCGGCAAAGCATAACATTCAGCAACAGCAAATAGCGCCGAAGTATTGAAGTGTATCGCAATGATTATCTTGCCGGTTGGGCAAGACCAATGGAGCAGCGCACGCGAGTATTGTTGTTGCAAGTCTTCACGGTTCTGGTTGAAGAAGAACCGGCTTGCTAATCCGACACTGGTCATCCGACCAATTGCGTCGATTCCACGCGGAAATAGCCGAACTGGGTATTTCGGCTATATGACGAATGACTGTTCAAATTCGAGACGACCTTAAACGGCCAGGAAACCATCCATTTGGCTATGGTTAATCTGTTGCTAACTCGATCGAAACATCAACACGCTATGGTTGTATTTTTCAATACACACGTCGAAGTAGCACGTTGGTGAACTCGAAATGACAAAGGCGCAGCCTTCAGACAGCCGGTCTTCGAAGTGCGGCTATCAAGCGGTAAGCACGGCGAAACGCGCGCGCGTCGCGAAGCAGAAGACACCGCGAGCAATCGTTCGCCAGGACGTCATTCGCGACGCCATCATCAATTCGATGGAGCAGGGGATCCTGGTCTGGGGTCCGGATGACAGGTGCGCCTTTATCAACGAGCGTCTGCATCACGTACTTGAGCTGCGTGACTCAGATCTCACGGTTGGCATGGACCGCAAGGAATTTGTCCGGCGCTGCGAAGGGCGTGGCGAACAGACATCCAAATCCGCCGAAGAAATTACCGCAGCAACCGAGCGCGGAGAGTCATTCAGCTTTGAGCGCTACCTGCGCTCTGGTCGTACGGTTGCCATTACGGCACGCCCACTGCCCCGGGGCGGGCACGTCGTCACGTTCACCGACGTAACCGAAACCCGCAAGCTTGTGCTTGAGCTCGAAGAGGCAAAGCAAGCAGCCGAAATTGCCAAGACCCAATCACAGAGCGCGCTTACCACCGAGAAGCGTCGGCAGCAGCAGATACACATGTTGTCCCGCTTGGGAGAATGGCTGCAGTCGTGCAAGTCGCTGGATGAGCTCTATGACGTTGTCACCGCGCACATGGTCCGCATGCTGCCAGGCACCACCGGTGAGCTCTACATTTACAGCAATTCACGCGACGTCTTGGATGGGGCCTGTTATTGGGGCGACGTTCCGGCACTCGACCATATCCATGCCGATGACTGCTGGAGCTTGCGCCGCGGTCGATCATACGTCTACGGCACCAATGACGTTGAGTTCGTTTGCGGCCATGTTGATGAGCAGGATTGCTCGGACAGTTGGAAGGGCTATTTCTGCATTCCGATTGTCGCTCACGGCGATACAGTCGGCTTGCTCCACGTCAAGATGAAGGCCCACGAGCGCGAACTGGGTTTTGGTGAGTTCAGCTCGATTCAGGACATGCGCGCCTTTGCCATCCAGTGCGCCGAGCAGGTCAGTCTCGCCGTCGCCAACGTCAAGCTACGCGACCAGTTGCGCGACCAGTCGATCCGCGATCCCTTAACCGGCCTGTTCAATCGCCGCTATCTGCTCGAATCTCTACGCAGTGAAATCGGCAGATCGATCAAGAAGGATAAGCCGCTCAGCATCATCTCATTCGATGCCGATCACTTTAAGCGGTTCAACGACAATCACGGCCACGACGCCGGTGATGCAGTCCTTCGTTCTCTCGGCGAATTGCTGAGAAAGCACTTCAGCGCAGACGAGGTCAACTGCCGGTTCGGCGGCGAAGAGTTTGTCGTCATGCTTCCCGAGACAGATCGCGAAACCGCGATAAAGCGTGCCGAAGAGCTGAGGGCATCCGTTGAAGGTCTGAAACTGCGCTACGGCGAGCATACTTTGCCGAGTGTTTCGATATCGATTGGCGTGGCATCACTGTCCGATGCGTGTAGCGACCCGCAGTCTATGATCTCCGCAGCCGACGCAGCGATGTACAAGGCGAAGGATGATGGCCGCAACTGCGTCAAGGCGTAGTCGACCCGTCCCTCGCCCCAAACAATCCCCAGGCGATAGTGCTTGTGCCGGTCGCCGGTGACAGAGCGCGAGACTGGCGATATGAATTGCCCCGCGCCCGCTGATCTTCGGCGGCCGTTGTCTCACACAATCAACAGAGCATGTCATGTCAGCTCACGCGCAACTTCACTTGGCAGAGTTTAACACTGGCGTTCTGCGCTACGATTGGGATGACCCGCGTGTTGCAGACTTCGCCGAGGCTCTGGATCAGGTCAATGCCGTTGCCGCACGAAGTCCCGGCTTTGTCTGGCGCATGCCCGATGAGGATATGGATACTGCGCAGCGCGACCCCCATGGCGTGTTGGGCGGCAACTTGAAAACAGCATCGACCCTTTCAGTCTGGCGCGACGTTGCAAGCCTGGAGAAGTTTGTCTGGCAGACTTTGCATCGCCGCTTCTACGACCGCCGTGAGGAATGGTTTGCGCCGGGGCAGGGCATTCGGATGGTTCTGTGGCACGTCCCCGAAGGTCATCGGCCGAACATCGAGGAAGCTGTCGAGCGGTTTCAACATCTCCAAACGAATGGTGATACTGATTTCGCGTTTGGTTGGCAGCGTGCCAAGCAGCTCGGAACTGCATTGACCTAAGCGAGCGACCGTTAGGCCAAGTGGGCCACGTTTCTCGTTTTGTCTAGCCCCCTATCCCGTTCCAATGAATTGGAGAGAGCGGAGCAGTTGGTCCGCTCGAGCAGCGCTAAGGGTGACGGAACTAGGCCATCCTGGGCAACGAAGAAGCCCAATGGCTGGTTAAGACTGCCAAGGCAGGTAGTCAGTTAAGCCTTTGCGATATTTACGAAACACTGTCGCCATATTGGCACAGCCAAGCCGCGCATTCATGCTAAGTACGACTTGCGGGGAAAGGTCATTGGCAAGCATGCTGCTTAGCTTGCCAACTGTTCGCGCGAGTCCCGTAATGCGTCAGCTTCTGCGTGCCATTTTCGTGATGGTTCCCCTACTTTTGGCTCCAACGCACACCTCCGCTACATCCTTTGAAGGGGGATATGCCGGCGTGCACGTCGGCTTCCGTTGGGCTGATTTGGACCTCGATACACCTGCTTATCAATTCCCAGACGGCTTCGGTGGGACAGTGCAAGTTCCGGCGCGATCAGAGAGCTATTCACTCGATGGTTTCATCGGTGGTGCACACGCCGGTTATAACGTCGTGCAATCCGAGACTTGGCTTTTCGGTGTCGAAGCTGACATTGACTTTGGTAACCGGAGCCAGAGCAGGCTTGCATCATTCGCAACTACGCGAATTGATAGTACAGACGAAGTCCCGCAGACTCTGACATCTGAACAGAACCGTGTTTCCTCCATTGAGGTTGGCTGGCAAGGTACGGTGCGTGCAAGGTTCGGGTATATCCAAGACGACTGGTTATTTTATGGATCGGCAGGTGTTGCTTTCTTGCGCGCGCAATGGAACGAGACATTGAATGTCTTGGGTGGCGCAAGACAAACTGTCGAAGCAAACGAACTACTAACCGGATGGGTTATTGGAGCAGGTATCGAAAATTTTGTTGATACGAATGCAATTGCTCGTTTTGAATATCTGTATGAAGACTTTGGTTCCAAGTCTGTGCCGTTGGCATTTTCAACGTCAACCGGCAACCTAGCTGCAACGGCACATAAGCTCCGCGTTGGCGTGAGCTGGATGTTTTAACCGCAAGCCTAGCGCGTTACAGTTATTCCTGTTTGCTTCCAGCAGCTCGGCGGAGAGCGCAACCAGCAGCGCCAAGCGGGGACAAAGCGAAGCCAGTTGCGCCATGCTGTAGAGCTATCCAGCAACTGGGCTGAAGCTGGGTGAGGGGAGATAAACAAACAGCCTTGGCAAACTCAAGAGTTTGTTTGCGGGCCATTCGAGATTTCGTACGTCGTCGAGAATACTGCCGAAATATTCACCGTTTTGCTGGAGCTTTGGTATTATTTTTAAGCAATCGTGATTGAAGTCTAATTCCTATCTGTCGCCAAACGAAACAGGTGGTAACGGCAATTTTGCTTGACCACCGAGAATAGAAGCGAACCCGAGATCAGCCGAGGTTCGCCTTGGATCAGAAACAGACCCGAGCTATTTTCGTGACATGATCGCCGCCAGCGAAAGCAGTCATGCCCACTCCACTTATCCCCTCTCACAGGGGCTGCCTTACACTCCGACTCACCCGTCTCACTCAGGATCGCAGCGAAGTCCGATGTTTCGGACTTCGCCAATTTAAGTGACGAACTCGGAAACATCCGAGTTCGTACCGGTGGCGACTTGTTGGCGAGGGGCGGGGTTCGGTTCTGTGCGGGCCAGGCAACGCAGCCACCCGCATGGCGATGTTCTTCCCGGAGTCGCGGGTCAGCGCTTGAGCGCGCTGAAGCAAGGCGGCGAACCGGGGTTTAAGGAGAGGACGGAGGCCTTGTGACTTGCCACAGGTCTCAAGTCGGGCAGCGTGCCAAGGATGGACCCTCCGCTGCCGGCCGAGACGCGGGGCGTGATGTGCTCCACAATTACTAAATTAGCGGATCACTTCACGTCCCGCGCTCCTGAATGACTTCATAGCCCCGGCGCCCTCGACAGTATTGGCGTGCGGGGGCGAACGTGCTGTTGACTGCCGGTCCATGTTCCCCCTGTGTCGTGCTATGACGAAGGAGAATTGCACGAAGGGTGACGGAGGCTAGGCATGGAATCAGGCAGCAACAAACCACGAATTGGCTTTATCGGTCTCGGCCAGATGGGCGCGCCGATCGCGCACAAGCTCCTGGCTGCGGGTTACACCACGACTGTCTGGGGTCGTACGCCGGCACGTCTCGAGCCGTTTATCGCTGCCGGTGCCACAACGGCCAGTTCGCCAAAGGCCCTCACGGAAGCAAGCGACGTCATCATGCTGTGCGTGGCCGATGATGCAGCTGTGGGCGCGGTCGT
The DNA here is from genome assembly GCA_965247245.1 of Hyphomicrobiaceae bacterium. GTDB lineage: Bacteria > Pseudomonadota > Alphaproteobacteria > Rhizobiales > Hyphomicrobiaceae > Tectiglobus. The sequence continues at coordinate 3,807,882 of CBDFGV010000003.1, forward strand.
TTTCGGTGACGACGGTATCGCAGCTGCTGGTCCTGCCGAGAAACTTCTCATCGATCATTCGACAATCAGCGCCAGCGCCACCCGCCGTTTTGCCCAGCAGCTTGCCGATCAAGCCCGGGTGCCATGGGTCGATGCGCCGGTCTCCGGTGGACCACCGGGCGTCGCCGCGAAAACACTTGCTGTAATGGCTGGCGGTGACACAGGGGCGGTCGCGCGAGCGCGTGAGATCATCATGGAGTATTCCGGCCGCATGACACACATGGGTCCGGTTGGGGCCGGGCAGACGACCAAGATGATCAATCAGGCCCTATGCGGTGTCGCCTTCATCGGGCTCGCCGAAGCCACGCGTCTTGGCCAGGATGCCGGAATTGATGTTGAAAAGATCCCCGAAGCGATTGCCGGTGGTCGGGCGGACTCCAATCTGCTGCAAGAGTACATGCCGCGCATGGCTCGGGCCGATTTCCAGCCATTGGGCCGGGTCGATTCAATCCTCAAGGATCTTGAGATCGTCGCAGCGGCTGCAAAGGACAACGGTACACCTATGCCGATTACTGGGCTGGCAACCGAGCTCTATCGCATGTTCGTTGCCGAAGGCCTGGGCGCTGAGGACAATGCAGCGATCATTACCAAGCTCGACAAGGCCAAGCGTTAGAGGCTGATAGGACTCACTATGGAGATCGTCGACACTACGCTGTCTATCCTGAGCTGGAAGCAGCACGATGTTTTGCGCCGCACGCTCCGCGCGTTCGCCGGTCGTGGTGTTCTGGACCTCTTTGCTAACCGGCGGATTTTCTTCAATGAGTTCGACCAAGCCGATCGTGACATTGCGGCAGAGTTTGGTATCGAAGCAGTTGGGAGTACGACCAACGTCGGGATCTTCGGAGGTGCCAAAGGTCTGGCGGAGGCCTGCACCACAGAGTTCATGTTGTTCGTCGAGAACGACTGTCCGCCGATTGTCGAAGCCAACGCCTTCCTGGATGGTATGGCACGGGCGACGGCGGATATGCGAGACCACAGTGTTACGGTGTTCTCGATGCGGTCGCGGCGTCAGCCAGGTGAGAAGTTTAATCGTCGCGAGCGATATGAGAAGTACTACCGCCTCGAGCATCCTTTGAGCGGGATCGACGAGACCGGAACTGGGCGACGGTCACCGACCAATATGTTGCAGCGCTTCGCTGAGGACATGCGCCGTCCAAGTCTGCGCGGAAGCGCCCTTTTTGCGGAGGAGGCGCCGCATCTGCGGCACCCAAGCTGCATCCAGCGCAGCACCAACGGTAACTTTCTGATCTCGTCGCGGATCCATAACTGGTCGAACAATTGCCTGCTCGTGAATGCGGGATTCATGCGCGATGTCATTGTCCCGTGCGTGGAAGCGCACCCGGCGCCGACAAACATCAATGGCCATCAGGATATTGAGGCGGCCCTCAAGATGAACGGCTGGTGGAAGTCGCAGGACATCCTGATGGGCCAGGCCGATCCCGGACCGCTCACCCACGCCCGGGAAGAGCCGTTGCTGCAAGACCAATAGCCCCGGCACGAACATCCGCTGCCTGAATGTGACTGCGCAACAGCGGCCATCGCCAAAACTACCAGAGAATATCACTTTCTCGGTTTTGCCACGCGTTAGCCCCTTGTACAGACACACAAAATGTTAATCTTTGAGCTAACTGATTCGCGCAGACCCCTCTGTATCTGCAACACCCGTTTCACAGCGTTGTGCCCTGCGTCCTGAGAACAGGAGAATTCCATGGCCAACGTTGCCACCGCTGAACTGTTGCGCGAGGCCGATCGCGCCGCCGATGATGCCGCCTACGAGGCCCGCGCCGAGGTTCTTGAGCGTGAGGCACAAACCGGCGACGATATCGTTGCCCCGAAGCAATCGAAACGGCGACAACGGCGCCTTGCCAAGCAATCGACCTCGAAAGATGGCTACAAGCATTTCATCGTCGACGTCTGGCTGGTTGATCTCAACCCGACCGAGTTCGGCATTTTCAAGCGGTCACGCAACCGCGCCAAGTCACGCCAGTTTACGCAGGACATGGACATTTATGCCGAGGTCATCGAGGAAGGTAAGCGCACCGGTCTGATCGGTTACCGCAAAGACCTCTGGAAGAAGGAAGAGAACAAGACCCGACGATTGGTCTTCAAGATGTTCTCCGACAAGCTCAACTGGCGTGCGACCATGGATCTGATGCTCGCACGTTCGGTACAGCAGACCATGGGCGCCAGGCTGCTGCCGGTTATGACGTACTCGCTCAACTCCGCCGATGAAGACCAGGTGGTCAACATCGAACGGTCCGCGAACAAGTGGCCGTTGATGCCGGAAAACTTCTCATTCTTCCTGCTGGAAGACGGTAAGCTGGAGTTCTATCGTATCCGCCAGGACTTCTTCCGGTTCGGTGACGACTACTCGATCTACAACAGCCACAACGAGCGTATTGGCCGCTTGGATGGCGCGTTCTTCTCGATTTCGGGTAAGTGGCGCTGCCGGATCAAGGAAAAGTACGCCAGCAAGCAGCTGCTCAACACGCTCAAGCTGTTCACTGGCATGCTGATCTTCAACGATCGCTGCCGCAGCCACATCAAGCGGCTGGCCAAGCAGGTGATGCTGGGCAAGGTGACACCAAAGCTCGAGAAACAGGAAGTCGACCTTTACATGAACCCACGCCGAGTCAGGTAGCCGATCGATGCAGATGAACGATCAGAATTAGTTGATCAGCGGGAAACTTACTTTCCCCGGTCACAAATAATCACGATATGATGCCGGAACACCGTAAATTGGAGTTTCGGCATCATGCATTTTATGAGCGTCTTTTTCGCCTTTACGGCCCTCCTGGCCCTGCCGGCCGCAGCCCTTCAGACCCAAGCACCAAAACCACAGCAGCCAACAGGCGCCAAGACAAAGGTTATAGCCAAAGGTTTGGTCCACCCGTGGGGCATGCAGTTTCTGCCCGATGGTCGGGTCATAGTGACCGAGCGACCCGGCGCGATCCGTATTATCGATCAATCCGGAAGCGTTTCAGAACCATTGCGTGGTGCTCCCAAGGTGAGCGCGCGCGGCCAAGGCGGTATGCTGGACATTGCGTTGGCACCGGACTTTGCAACCTCGCGGAACCTGTATGTGTCCTATTCTCAACCCCGGGGACGCGGCCAGAACGGCACCAGCGTTGCGCGGTTGAAACTGGTATCGGATGCCCAGGGCGATCGACTTGAAAATCTCAGCGTGATCTTCAAGCAGTTGCCGGCCAACGGTGGCGGACTGCACTTTGGCTCCCGCCTGGCGTTCGCGCCGGACGGCAAGCTGTTTGTGACTCTGGGCGAGCGCTATCAGAAGTTCTACGCGCAGGATCCCAAGACACACTACGGAAAGATTGTCCGCATCAACGCTGATGGCTCTGTGCCAAAGGACAATCCATTTGTCGGCGATCAGTACAAGGCCTTGCCACACATCTGGTCGATCGGTCACCGCAATCCGCAGTCCGCCGCGATCCACCCTGAGAGCGGTAAGCTATGGACGGTTGAACATGGCGCCCAGGGCGGCGACGAAGTCAACATCCCGCAGGCTGGCAAGAATTACGGTTGGCCGGTGATCACTTATGGCCGCGACTACTCGGGGGCCAAGATCGGTGTAGGAACCCAGCAGTCCGGCATGGAACAGCCGCTCTACTACTGGGATCCATCGATAGCGCCGTCCGGAATGGCCTTCTCGTGGTCAGACAAGTACCCGCAATGGAAGGGCAATCTGTTTGTCGGTGCATTGAAGGATCGCCACTTAGCTCGCCTGGTTCTTGACGGTGAGAAGGTCGTGGCCGAGGAGACGTTGCTTGAGAACCTGCGTGCCAGGATACGCGATGTCCGCCAGGGCCCGGATGGTGCACTTTACGTACTGACTGACAGCCGCAACGGACAACTGGTGCGCGTCGTTCCCGGTCGTTAGACTTGGCTGGGTGCGCGCTATAACGGCGTCAAAGAGTTGATCCGAGCCACCCGCGATAGCCTACGGCTCGGACCTTCAACCAAATGGCTGCTTAGTACTTGACGCTGGAGCCGGATGAGTTGCTCAAGCTTCTGCGCATCGACTTGCGCTGGACATTCCAATTGCGCTTTGAGATCTCCGACTCATCCTTGCTGTATTGTTCTTCCAGCCGGTTCAGGCGCGATGACGATTTGTACTTCAGTTTGGCACGCGTCGCCCGCTGCCCTGATATCAAAGCGCGACCTTCGCGAAGCGCTGCCTGTGCGGCCTGAACTTTGCCTTGGTCGCGCAGCTTGATCGCCTGACGACTCTTTTTGCGTGCCTGGAGTTCAACAACTGGATCCATAACGATCGGGTCCATGCTGCGCTTGACGCTGTCCTCGTCAGCACTGAAGGAGGCTCGCACCGTAGAACTACGCGTTTCTTTAGTTGTCCCCCCATGCGGCCGGTAGCGTACGATGACATTCGCCAGCTCTTGCTCACCGGATGCGATATCAGGGTCAACCTCAAGTTCCAGCTGAAGGCTATGCGTGGATTTGGAGTATGCCTGGGCGACCTTGAAGCTGGCCTTACGACCGTCAATCTTTGCACGGCGTCCGAGCGAGCGAAGCGGACGAACCCCACTACGGGTTTCAATGATGATCTCGATATCCTGGGCTATGACGGACAGGACATCGTCGAACTCACGATTGAAAATGCGGCGCAGATCACCAGCCGTCTGGGCAAAGTCATGGTTGCCATCACTCGCACCGGCGAGGCGTGCCATAAGATCCTCATTGTACCCGCGGCCAAGGCCGATCGTTGTGACGGATATACCTTGGCCACCAAGATCTGCACCAAGCTCCTCGAAGTCATAGGGGTCTCTGGGTCCGACGTTGGCGAGGCCATCGGACAACAAAATAATCCGATCGAGGCGCCGGCCGTTGCTGAACTCGGAAAGTTCATCGGCACCGGTTTTGACTGCGGCATAGATGGCAGTGCTGCCACCCGAGCGGATCCTCTCGATCAACCGCGAGTAACGGCGGTGATTGTTCACGCGGCCTGCGGGGGCAATAACCTCGACGGCATTGCTAAATGCGACGACGGAGGCTACGTCCCTGCGGCTCAATCGTTCGATGGCCATCATTGCAGCTTCGCGTGCTTTTGCCATCTTTGCGCCACGCATGGAGCCAGACTTGTCGACAACCAACGCGACGTTGACCGGCGCACGCTCAATTTCGCCGGAGGGATTGTGGATACCCTTCAGGCCAATTCGCAGAAAAACTCTTTGTTTTGTCGACTGACGCAGGACTTTATGACCAAGCCTCGTATCGATTTCGAGGGAGCCATTTTTTGATTGCGCGGCTGTTGCCAGGCTGCCAAACGGCACGCCAACTGCTACGGACGCAAGCAGGGCAATCGTAGTTCGCAACATAATTTTGCCTTTCTGGAGAACAGGTTAGTGGACTCTTATTTCTCCAAAACATGGGACTTTTCAGTCTCCACCAAGGCAAGTTTGGTGCATTTGTATGGCGTGCAGCAGTCGTGACAAATCAGACACGGCGTGTTTTGCGGCTCCAGGGAAGAGCAGCCGAGCTCCATTAATCATGGTTTCTGAAAGGTTAAGCGCGTGCCGTAGGCCAAGCGTAAAATAGGGATAACTTGAGTGTTCCTAGTAGGTTGGAGATTTCGATGTTTCGCTTTGTCCTGGTTGGTGTTTCGGCAATTTCGTTATTGGCGACGAATGCATTCGCTCAAGATGCATCGCTGATCCGCGTGGAACCGCGTCCGTATTACGGTGCAACGATTACGATAGAAGAGGGCGTACGCGTGTTCCGCCCACTGCCAAAGACGAAGACCATGGTGATCAACCCTGGTCAGAAGACACCGCTCCACATTAGCGTGGGCGGTCAGGAACGCGCCGCGCAACACGTGACCAACAATGTGAAGGTGAACACGAGTATCGTTCGGCGCAATCGTCCGATTACGATCCCAGTGAACCCACCTATTCGTTAAGCAGGTGGCCTAACGCTTACATGGGCTCAAACGCAAGCTCGGCTTCATAGTCGACTGGCGTTGCCAGCCAGCCATCACGCCGCCGCGACCAATAGAGATCATCCAGGCGGCGTGTGACAGGGCCGGCCGAGCCACCGCCAATCTCTCGCCCATCGACCTTTGAAATCGCGATAACCCCACCGCCGGTGGTCGAGATAAAAACCTCATCAGCTGCGCGGAGGTCATCAGCTGGCAATGCTTCAGCACTGATCTGGAGATTTGTCTCCTCGGCAAGTTTAAAGACGGTATAGCGGGTCATGCCATCGAGGCAGACATCATCAGGCGGTGTAACAATGCGGCCGTCTTTGACCGCAAAGATGTTAAATCCGGGTCCCTCGGAGATGTTACCATTACGATCAACTACTGCGCAGGTGTCTGCGCCACGGTCGTAGCCCTCCATCAGCGCCATCTGAAGATCGAGCCAGTGGTAGTGCTTGATCGTTGGGTCTACGGATTCGCGTGGCACGCGTTGAATGTCAGACACGTGCATTGAAAGGCCCTGTTCCTTTTGTTCGGGATTGGCGATCCAGACATAAGGAATGCAGAACATCCAAAACTGATTATCGGCCAAACGGACATCACGACTTCCAATAGGAGCACGGCCACGAGTCATCAGCATTTGGACATAAGCTTCGCGGAAGCCAGTGCGCCGCGCCGCCTCCAAAAGGATTGTGCGGACCGTATCGCGATCGTACGGGTTTTGCATCCGCAGGCGGCTCCAGTTGCGCTCGAAGCGGTCGAGATGATCTTCCAGCCTGAAGAACGCACCGTGAAAGACGGAGACCGTATCTTGGACCGCGTCGGAGCGCAGAAATCCCCAATCAAGCATCGGAATGCGTGCTTCGCTAATCGGCACAAAGCGACCTTCGCAGAACGCAATGCCGTCCTTGTAATGATTGCCGCCAGTCATGTTTCACCAACTCCCCTTGGACGTTCCTGTCATCCGCGATCAGCATCAGGATGAAGCCTTGAATGTCAATGGACAGACTTGCCGGAACGATCGCATGGCCACACCATCAACCAAACGACAGCGGAGCCTACGATCAATGTCAGCGGTGCCTGGCCTTTTCGACCCTGTGCAACTCGGGCACAAGCGTGCCAAGAACCGTATCATGCGCGTTGCGACAACCGCCAACTTGGCTGATGGGAACCGCGCAGGCCCTCGTGTTTTGGCGTTCTATCGGACACTCGCTAAAGGCGGTGTTGGAACCATCGTCACGGAAGCACTTCGGACACAAGCAGACGATCCATTTGGACCCGGTGCGCTCGTGATCTTTGATCGCTTCGCACTTGCCAGCCTGCGTCAGCTGTCTGATGTGTGTCATGCCGAAGGCGCGCTTCTTATTGGTCAGCTCAACATGGGCGGTCGGCAACATCTGGCTTCTCGCGTGATTCCGTTTTCGATTGCTCCGTCAGCGATTGCATGTCCGCGCAGCGGTGGCGTTCCACATGAACTGTCAGCCCTCGAAGTTGAAGACATTATTGAAACGTATGTCATGTGCGCGGTGCATTGCATTGAAGCCGGTATGGATGGCGTCGAGATTCATGGTGCGCAAGGACATTTGATACAGCAGTTTGTTTCGCCGTTCTCGAACCGCCGCAATGACGAGTGGGGTGGCACGTTCGAAAAGCGCCTGCGCTTTCCGCAGGAGATTATTCGGCGTGTGCGCACGAGGGTCGGCAAGAGAGCTATCGTCGGTTACCGCATGGGCGTGGAGGAGTTTACGGATGGCGGTTTGTCCATCGATGACACGGTCCAAGTTGCCCAAGCTCTATGTGCGGATGGACTGGTCGACTACCTGTCGCTTGCGCAGGGGAATTTCAACTCGATTGAGACACACCTGCCGGATCGACACTCGCCAATCCTCGCCTACCGCGACTTACATGCCCGCTTCAAAGCCGTTGCCAATGGCGCCCCAGTGGTAGCGTCCACGCGGATCCAGCATCCGGATCAGGTTGCCGATATGATTGCCGATGGCGAGGCCGATATGATTGGGCTGTGCCGCGCACTGTTGGCCGATCCCGAATGGCCCAACAAAGCCAAGAACGGCCGATCCGACACGATCCGCAGATGTATAGCCTGCAATCAGTGTTGGGCATGGATTGCAGGAGGAGAACCGATCGCTTGCGCTACAAATCCGGTGACTGGTCGGGAGTATCGTTGGAAAAAGCTTGAGCAGGATCGGGCTGAATCATCGAAGTCTGTCGCTGTTATCGGAGGCGGACCTGGCGGACTTGAGGCCGCACGGGTTGCCGCGAGCCGCGGCCACGACGTGACACTGTTTGAAGCGGCAGAACAGCTTGGCGGTCGACTTAAGCGCATCCACGAAATCCGATACTTCGAAGAGATGAGGAACCTGCTGGACTTTCTCGTACCGCAGGCCACTGCGAGCGGGGCGACGATCGAAATGGGTGTGACAGTGAGCGCCGAAGATATCCTGCTAGCCAATCCCGACGAAATCATTGTTGCAACGGGCGCCACGCCGCGTGTCCCCGATATTGACGGAGATGGCAGCGTTCCGGTCGTCACCACTGATGATCATGTTCATCTCGACAGCGCGACCGGACGCAAGATCATTGTTATGGACGAAGACGGCTACTACTGGACTTCTGCAGTAACTGAAAGCGTCATATCTAGGGGTGCGAATCCCATCGTTGTCTCTCGCGTTTTCGAAGTTTGTCGCGAATTGCCGATGGTTTCACGAATCGAATACCTGCGCCAGCTTGACCGCAACGGCGGCGAAGCAATTGCCAACTCATACATCGCTCGTGTCGAGGCTGGAAACGTTATCCTCCGGCATTACCTGACGGAACGCGAAACGGTTGTCGACGACGTTGCGGCAATCGTCTGGGTTGGTGCCGCGACCCCCAATTCAAGCCTTGCGGTGGAACTGCGCGCTGCGGGGGTTCAAAAACACCGCATCCACTTGATCGGTGACGCGTTTGCGCCGCGGCGCTTGGCGCACGCACTCACAGAGGCCCACACTGTTGCAAGACAGATTGGAAGCCCCGCCCGCCATTGATGAGTCATATCAACCGAGTTACCAGAGGATAAGCCATGCCGAGCTTCGATAAGAAAAGCATAACCGCGGAGTCCGCGCTTGTCGCCATCCAGGGCGCCGTCGCAAAAGCCAAGCAGCTCGGGCACCGTATGAGTATTGTCGTTTGCGATGAGGATGGTGCCGAGAAGTTAGCCTACAGGATGGATGGCGCATCTTCATCCACGTTGAAGATTGCGCGCGACAAGGCTTTCACATCCGCGAGCCACGGCATGGCAACGCATGCACTTTGGGACTTCATTAAGAATGATCCGCCGCTGCAGTATGGGTTTCCATCGTATCCCAACATCGTCGTGTTCGGTGGGGGATATCCGTTGCTGGAAGATGGCAAGATTATCGGTGCCATTGGCGTATCGGGCGGACACTATAGCGATGACATGGAGGTCGCGCGGGCCGCTCTTTCGGCAATCGGAGCGCCGGTTAGCTAGTTCGAATTCAGGCTCTCGTTCCTGGGCGTATGACCTCTGAGACCGGACCGCAAATGTCAGTATAATGCGGGGATATAGCCTCCTCTCATGCACAAATGTGATCCAAGTCACAGCACAAGGCAGCAAAAACTGGTTATGAATTGCGTGTTGCCAGCGATGGGGTCTGTTGCTGGCGGTACTCGGGATCATTCCCGTTTCCTCCCTAGACTGGGACCCGCCGCGTCACCGCAGTGGGTCCCCTTTTACTCTTTGTTGGCATGAGGGTAATCGACCTGGACGAGGTAGAGGCCTGCTGCCGGTGCAACAGCAGCACAGCGTTTGCGATCGCAGGCATCTCGCGCCGCGATAAACTCATTCACCGTCCAACGACCTTCACCCACGGCCTTGAGGCAGCCTACCATCGACCGCACCTGATTATGGAGGAACGCTCGTGCAGAGGCGCGGACCTGTATTTCATCGTCATGAACTTCAACACCAAGACGGTCGAGCGTCCGGACTGGAGATTTGGCCTGACAATGTGCCGCCCGGAAAGTCGTGAAGTCGTGGTGACCAACAAGATGGGTAGCCGCCTCCTGCATTTGTCTTAGGTCAAGCGGTACAGGAACCTGCCAGACGCGCTCCCTATCGAGGATTGGCGGAGCACGACGATGCAGAATGCGATACAGATAATGCCGGGCCGTGGCTGAAAACCTCGCATCGAAATCTTCGTCGACCAACCGGCAATGGGTCACTGCGATTGGATCGGGCCGCAGATGATAGTTAGCCGCATCTCGAATTTTGTCGGGCAACCAATCCTTCTCGAGGTCAAAATGCGCAACCTGACCGAGCGCGTGGACGCCAGCATCGGTTCTGCCGGCTCCCTGAATGCGGACGGTCTCACTGGTGAACTTAGCAATGGCTTCTACAAGGCAACCTTGAACAGAAGCGCCATTGGCCTGCATTTGCCAGCCGACAAAGGGCGTACCGTCATATTCTATGGTGATTGCGTAGCGCGGCATGCCTTCGAACTAAACTATGTCTCGCGACTGCACAATTGGGTTTCAGCGGGTGGCAAAGCAAAAAGGGAGGAGCAAAGCCCCTCCCCGTTTGATTAATCATTGAGCCTGAACTCACCCTAGCGGGATACCAGGCACCGACCGATGCGCTCCCGATCGAGCTGTTCGCCGTATTCGTTATAGGTAAAGCGAACACGATTTCGACCTCTGCAGCCTTCAATGTGAATCGTTGATTTGGTCACGCCGTTGGCACTGAGCTTATCGATGATCTGCTCGATACGCGGGGACACGCATGAGCCGAGCCGCTTCTGGTCAATGACTTCGCCATAGCGCGAGAACCGAACGCTCATGCGATTGTTCTTTTGGCAGGCAATGGTCGAATACTCGTTGGTGTTGGTTGAGACCAGCTGGATCTTTGAGAAACCATTGCGCGTCATGAGGCGTCGCAAGCCACGCTCGTCGATTGGTGGTGGGCAACGACCGACGCGCGTCTCGCGGCGCACTTTGCCGTATCGACCGACAACCAGTTCAAACCGCGTTGTCCCGCGGCAGGCATCAGCCTGATAGCGCGGCAACTGGCGATCAGTTACATCCACTCGGTCGTATCCCAGTCCCTCGAGGTGAGCGACGAGATCACGAGGCCGGATCGGGCTGGCGCATCGGCCGATGCGCTTCTCATCAACGATGCGGCCACGACGGTTCAGGACCAGTTCAAACCGACCGCCCTTTCTGCAGGCTTCGGCAAGCGTGCGGCGTCCACTACGGTCAACGAGAAACTCGATCCGATCATAGCCTTCCTTCCGGAGGCGGACGCGCATGTCATCCTGACTCAGGCGACGTCCACAAGAACCGAGCTTTTTGCCGACATCGACGTCGCCATAGCGATTAACATTGATGGCGTAACGACTCCCGCGCCGGCACCCCGTAGCCACGAACGGTACATCGCCTCTTTCCTCGATCTCAATCCTGCGATATCCCCGATCACGAATTCGCTCACGCGCATCACCGATTGAAATTGGCGGGCGGCAGTCACCGATTTTGTCTGCACTTCGTATGCGGCCACTCGGTCTAATCTCAACTCGAAACCGCGCACCATTTTTGCAGCCGTCAGCCAAAGCTTTTGTCAGCCCACGGTGCTTGATCTCAACCTCAGTATAGCCATTGTCGCGCATTGTCCGACGAATACGCTTGTCTGAGGTCCCCAGGATGAGCTTGAACTGTGCAAGCTGCAGCTCATTTGAGTGCGAAACACTGCCCTCAGGGCCACGAAGGCCTGAGTGGGCCATAGCAACGCCAGTCGATACCACTATGGGTACCGCGAAAATGGCGAACCGTTTGATCAGAAACACTGTTTTTCTCCCGGATTTCGAACTTTGCGTCCGTTGTTGATTTGTTGGCAGATTCTAACTGACTGACAGCAGGCATATTAGATGACGTCTGAATGCGGTGAAGCACTTAGACAACGAAGATGTCAGTTTCGCTGCCTCCCTCAGGATCAGCAAGTCCAGAAAAAGGAAACTGTTTCAACCAATACGTCATATGGTCGATCCAAGAACCTCATGGGAAGTCACTTTGGTCCAAGATCAATCAGTGATCGACAGTCCACACTTGGTCGCCTGTTTCCCGCATGTTACTTGGGCCAATAATGGCACAACGAGTGGGTCGGGAGGATAAACACGAGCATGGCCGCTGAGCAGCAAATCGTATTCACCTCTGCTGACGCGCGATATATGCCGGGAGCTCTGGTTTCACTCTATACGGCACTTCAGAACACCCGAGCTAGAACATTTATCGTCGTCACATCGGCTCCGGATTCGGAGTGGCTATCTCCCAGAATCTACGACCTGTTTGAGGAGCGCGGCGCTCGGCTCCTTGTCGTTGAGAGTTCATCTCTACCTTTGCACAGCATGCTAGGTGCCACACAGCGGTTCCCGGCAGAAGCGTTCGCCCGCTTCTTCGCAGACGACTTGCCAGTAGGTGAGGCTTCGCGCGCGCTCTACATCGACAGCGACGTGATGGTGATCGGCAGTATCGATTCACTCCTCGACTATGACCTTGGAGATTGCTGTCTCGGAGCGGCCCCAGACATTCATGCAATCGCGAAAGGCAAGCTGTTGAAGCAGCAGCAGCGGATCGGCTTATCAACCAACGACGTCTACCTCGGTTCAGGTGTTCTACTGATTGATCTCGCACAATACCAACGGAGCACTCTGCGAAACCAAATCTCATCGACGCTCACCGAGCGAGCAGGCCAACTCATCTATCCGGATCAGGACGCACTCAATCTGGCTGACCGTACGCAAATCAAAGTCCTTAATCCTTGCCACAACTTCCCACCCGGACTGTGGCGCTTCCTTAGTCCTGCAGAACGCGCCGGCATTACCATCCTGCACTTCTATGATGGCAATAAACCCTGGGGCGATCGTGCCCATCGCGTTCCGGTGGACTTGCTTGACCGCTACGACAATACCGCCGAGCTGCTCGGTTTGTCGGAGGCGATCAGCAATGGTCGGCCAACTCCACTGCAGATTCATTCCCAAGCCTATGCTCAGAAGTATTGGCTGGAAAACATCTTGCGCCGAGGTGAAGCGCGACGGGCACTTTCCAAGTGGCTGGACACTTGAGCAGCGTCCGCGTCGAATAAGCTACAAGGATCCAGATATGAGCGTCGCTAGTCCAAGGTTGGCAATCGCACCGACGATCAGCGCAACGAACGTGAGAACCATCCCAAGCACACGACAAAGCATCAGATCCGGCTCACGCCCAAGACCGATGGCGTGAATGACCCGTCCAATAATAAGCAACGCCCCGACGACGTGTATAACAATGGCGGATTTACCTTGCAGCTCCAGCAGCAACATCAACACCAAAGCCAGCGGGACGTATTCAGCGAAGTTCCCGTGCACCCTTAGTCGACGCTGAAGTAGAATGTCACTACCATCACCGACACGGACCTTGGCCGAGCGCCGCCGACCAATCACCCGAAAGCTCAACACGACGAACATTAAAGCAAGAACGCCCGCATACACTGGCGTGATCGTCAGGGACATATGATTTGCCTCGCCATTCTGTTTGGTCGTCCTAGCAAGCGGCCGACATTTGATCCCAGATCAGGACTGGTCTGCGGTTAGCTTTGCGCGCAACTCTGTCTTCAGTATCTTGCCGTAGTTGTTCTTGGGCAGCGCATCAACAAAGCGATAGCCTTTCGGCCGTTTGAAGCGAGCAATGTTGTCGAGACAGATTTGATCCAGTTGCGTCTCATCAATGTCGAAACCAGGATTGCGAACGACATAGGCGACAACCTCCTCGCCCCAGTCGTCATGCGGCTTGCCGACGACGGCACATTCGGCAACCGCATCACTTGTCAGTAGGACTTCCTCGATCTCGCGCGGATAGATGTTTGTGCCACCAGAGATGATCATGTCTTTCGATCGGTCTTTGATCGTAAGAAAACCTTCATCGTCAACGCTGCCCATGTCGCCGGTCCACAGCCAGCCGTCCCGCAATGCAGCAGCATTGGCTTCGGGGTTCTCCCAATAGCCCTTCATGACGATATCACCGGTCGTTATTATCTCTCCGATCTCACCTGGCGCCACCTCCTTTCCGGATGGATCAACCACGCGGAAAACGCATCCGGTTCGCGCCGTACCGGTGCTGCTTAGTCGTTGTTCATAGCGCGGGTTTTCGACGTCGGCGTGAAGAGCCTGTGAAAGGCCGGAGATTGTCATCGGTGACTCGCCCTGGCCGAACAATTGATAGAAGCGTGGGCCAAGCATTTCGATGCCACGCTTGATGTCGGCCAGATACATCGGTGCTCCACCATATGCGATCGTCTTGAGACCACTCGTATCCGATGCGCCTAGTCGCGGGTCGGACAGCAACCGCGTCACCATGGTCGGCGCTGCAAACATCGAAACATTCTTGTACGTGCTGAAGCTCTTTATGATCTCACCGGTATCGAAGCCAGAGTAGATGACATTGTTTGAAGCGCGCGCCAGATGCGCCAGTCCGTAGAGCCCCGCACCATGTGACAGTGGCGCGGCGTGCACCATCGTGTCGGTTGGACCGATAAAATCGATATCGGCGTAATAGGTGAACGCCATGTATTGCAGATTGCGATGTGTTAGCTGCGCGCCCTTCGGACGCCCGGTCGTGCCACTAGTATAAAACAGCCAGGCGACGTCCTGTGGATGGCAAAGAATGTCCGTAACAGCTGTGCCCTGAAGCAGCTTCTGATAGTCAGAGCTGGCCGTCGATATTGTCGTCGGCCAGTTCTCGTCCGGATACTCCGACATCTTGTCCATGAGATCGGGCGTAGCGATCACCAGTTTGGCCCTGCAGTTGCCGAGTATCCAAGCCAGCTCTCTGGCGTGCAGTTTTGAATTCATCGGCACTGCCGTCAGCCCGGCACGCCAAATCCCATAGAGAACCGGGAAAAACTCGGCACAGTTGGTCATCGCCAGACCAACGCGATCACCTGCTTCGAGGTCATGGCGTTGACGCAGTGCTCCAGCGATGGACGCGACCTGCTGCTCCAGTTCCGCGTAGCTAATTGCTCCTTCTGCCCAGGTCACCGCCGGACGATCTCCAAAGCTTTGCGCAACTGTCTTCAATGTCATTGAGAGGTTCATTGACGGAGTCCTGCCAGATCGATTTCCTGTCACCAGCCTGAACCTTGGCATCTACGACCCAGTTTGAGCAATCGTGCGATGCCATTTTTCCTGTTACGGATGAGCACTCAGAATGACGTACTTTTTACGCGGCAATCTCGGTTCGCGGCTTGCCGTTGAGCAGACGGACATTTAGCTTGGCGGACAGAAACCACACATTGGTATTCCTATTGTTCAACCCAAACTGATCCAGGAAAGGGTTTGTCATGCCTTTGCGTATTGGCTCTTCAGCACCAGATTTTACCGCAGCGACAACCGAGGGGGAGTTGAGTTTCCATTCATGGCTCGGTGACTCCTGGGGCATTATCTTCTCTCACCCTAAAAACTTCACCCCCGTGTGCACCACGGAACTGGGCCAGATGGCGGCGCTCAAATCCGAGTTCGATAAGCGCGGCGTCAAGGTAATCGGTTTGAGCGTTGATCCGGTCGACAGCCACGAGAAGTGGTCACAGGACATCGCCGATGCCACCGGCACAGCGCCAAACTATCCCATGATCGGCGATAGCGACCTGAACGTTGCCAAGCTCTACGAGATGCTTCCGGAGGGGGCTGGTGATACCTCCGAAGGCCGCACTGCAGTGGACAATCAGACGGTTCGCAATGTCATCATTGTCGGGCCTGACAAGCTCATCAAAGCTGTCCTGACTTATCCCATGAGCACCGGCCGCAACTTTGATGAAATCCTCCGCCTGGTTGACTCGTTGCAGTTAACAGCCAAGCACAAGGTCGCAACACCGGTGAACTGGAAGCAGGGCGATGACGTGATCATCGTACCGGCTGTTTCCGACGAAGAGGCCAAAGAGAAGTTTCCGGGCGGCTGGAATGCACCCAAGCCGTACATCCGGATCGTGCCGCAGCCAAAGGACTGATATCCTCCTCACTGCATCGATTATAACTTAAGAAGCCACAACGGGCATCGCGTGCGTGATGCCCGTTTGCGTTGCTGCCCTTCTGCCAATCGGACGATTGACGCGGTAACTGTCAGCGGGCATCAGTCTCCCAATTAAGGGAGGATGCAATGAAGATTGCCATTATTGGAACCGGCGCAATGGGTTCCGTTTACGCTGCACTGCTTGCCGACAACGGTGGCCACGATGTGTGGGCGATCGATAGTTGGCAGGATCACGTCAATGCAATGAACAGTAACGGCCTGCGTGTTGAAGGTGCCAGTGGTGACCGCACCGTCAAGCTCAGCGCGACCTCCAATCCGAGTGACGTTCAAGACGCTGATCTGGTCATCATTGCGACCAAGTATGACGGTGTCGGTGATGCCGCAAAAGCCTCGTTGCAAATCTCGAAGCCCGAAGCGCCAATCCTCACAATTCAAAACGGCCTCGGCAGTGCCGACATCGTGGCAGATGTCGTCGGATCGGACCGTATCATGATGGGGGTCGTCGGCGGCTTTGGCGCCTCGATGAAAGGTCCAGGTCACGCGCACCATAACGGAATGGAGTTCCTGCGGCTCGGTGAAATGGATGGCGGCATGACAGATCGCCTGGAAACCGTGGCTGAGGCTTGGCGTTCCGGCGGCTTTAAGGTTCTGACGTTCGACGACATCCACAAGATGGTTTGGGAGAAGCTGATCTGCAACTGCACCTACTCCGGCACCAGTGCGTTGACCGAGTTGTGCGTTGGCGAGATCCAGGCCGATCCCCATGCCTGGTCGATTGCCAGTCAGTGTGCCCTTGAGGCCGCCAACGTGGCTCGCGCCAAGGGTATCAAGCTAGAGTTCGATGATCCTGTTGCCTACGTCAGAGCCTTTGGTGAGAAGATACCTAATGCGCGGCCGTCAATGCTGCTCGATCATCTCGCTAAGCGCCCGGCCGAGGTTGACAACATTAACGGCGCGATCCCGCGCGAAGGTGCCAGGGTCAGTGTTGCAACGCCGGTCAACTCGATGGTGTCAGCCTTGCTCAAGGCCAAGGAAGCGAGCTTCGGTCGATCCTAGGCGGCAGCCCAGCATAACCGTTGCTCTAATCTGACAACACCAATGCCTCCGCCGGCAGATGCCGCGGAGCGTGTTTGGCATTCAGGAGCGCGGGACGTGATCTGCACCGCTAACTTATATATTTGAGGCGCATACCACGCCCCGCGTCTCGGCCGGCAGCAGAGGGTCCATCTTTGGCATGCTGCCCGACTTGAGGCCTGTGGCAAGTCACTTGGGCCTCTGTCCTCTCCATTGTCCCCGGTTCGCCGCCTTGCTTCAGCGCGCTCAAGCGCCTATCCACGACCCCAGGAAGAACATCGCCATGCGAGGGGCTGCGTTGCCTGGCCCGCACAGAACCGAACCCCGTCATTCGCAGACCAAGCGCCCCCGGAAGGCGATCCTGAGTAGGACGGGTGAGAAAAAGTCTACGACATGTTTTGTAAGCGGGGATAAGCGCGATCGCATCGATGCCAGTAGACGATCCTTCGTCGCCAAACACGGATTTGCACGAGATGGTGAATTGACATCTCGGACCGCAACCGAGCTTCTTGTCACCTTCGTGACCGCCCAATGAGAGGTGCGGCACGGCAGGGTTAGGAAACGGTGTGTTCAAGCTACTAAGCAGTTTTGTATTGTCGGTGGTCGCCGCTTTGGCGCTCGTCATCGCCCCGCTCTCTCCGGCGCAGGCCCAGTTGGCCAGAAGTATCAGCGGCCACGATCTCAAACTGCCGCAATCGTTGCCAGAGGTGGATCGCAAGAAACTGCTCGGTGAGTTCAGCAAGCGCTGCACCAAAGGTCCGGCACATGCCAAGGTGTGCTGCTTCACGATTGCTATCGAAGCCTGCAAAGACCCGGTCCTGGGCGTGGGATGTGACGCCAAGAAGTTGGTCGGCTACGATTCGTGCGTGGCGGAAGCGTGCGAATACAACTGCCCGATACCTGAAGCGACCGATGTATTCCAGCGCTACCAGGCTGAAGCAAACCGATAACTGGCAGCTGGCATCCTTCTTGACCAAGTCTTTGCACCGTCATTGATCTGCAGCCGCGAAGCCGCCTCCTACCTGTTGCGAATGTTCGTCAAGAACGCCACGCGCATGCGTCGCTGAGCGCGATGATTGCGATGCTGAAAGTGGCTGGTTAGAGTTCGGCGATATCCACCTGCAGAAGATGGGACACCGAGCATGATCACACCCGGTTACGTCGCCGAGATGGCAGCCTACTCGCGCTGGCAGAATGACAACGTCTATCGGCACTGCGATGAGATTGGCGAGGAACAACGGCAGCGCGATCGCGGGATGTTCTTCAAGTCGATACATCACACATTGGACCACATGTGCCTGATCAACCAATCGATCCTGACCTTCCTCGATGGCTCCATGCCGGCCCGCAATCCACTCGACCAGATCGTATGGTCTGACTGGGAGGAGCTGAAGAAGACCCGGCTGGCGCAGGACGATGCTCTGTCGGCGGGAGCTCGTGACTGGACCGAAGAATGGTTGGCTGAGCAGATCGTCATGCGAAGCCCGCGCGTCGACGACCCGCCAGCCTTTCCCCGCTGGGTGATGGTCGTGCAGATCTTCAACCACCAGACCCACCACCGCAGCCAGGTCACGAGTGCGCTCCACACAATGGGGATCAACTATGGCGCCACCGATATCCCGTGGCGTCCGGGTGCGGGATACTTTGCAGGTTAAAACAGGGACTAGTGTTGGCACCATACGGAGATATGGGTGTCATCCTTGGGCGCGCGGATCCCGTACCTCGACGAGGAGCATCCAGTGCGATGCTTAGTTCAAGCTAAGCATGATCGCGATATCGCGCTGTGAGAGCTTTTGCAGTAGCGCGCGATCATCTGCGGAGAGGTGACCACCGGTCCTTATCAGTTCAGCAATCTGCCGAGCAATTTCACTCGTTGATTGGTAGTATAGATCGGGCCTCGATTTGGTGAGATCTTCTAAGACGCGCCGAAGCAACTTCTTTTGCCGTTCCGACTCCAGGTCTTTTCGCTCGTCATGAAGCATTGTCTTTGGTCCAAACCTAATCACTGGCGTCAGAGAACGTAACGTGGCTGCGACTCGAACGGATTAATCAGAAGGCAGCAGGGGTGAGAGAATGCTTCGAAGAGCTGCAAAGCTACTGGGAAGATGGGCTGTCGATCAACCATCTCAATCGGTAAAGTCAGAAGTACTGCCACAGCATTTGGACAACGTCGTTGATCGTATGCGTGTGATCAACTCCGATCCCTATCTGTGTATCGCCGACGAAGAGTTGAAGCTGATCTCAGTTTTTGATGATCTGAAGTACGATCGAGCTGATCTTGATATTGTGTCCGGTCCGATGAGGCGCCGGGCACTCGAGAAGCTCAAACCACTGGGCTTCGATCAAGTAACAGGATCGGTCTTCGAGAACAAAACTGCGGATGTGCGATGTATCTTACCCAAGTTCAGGGCACTCGGAGCATCACCTTTCGATGCAACAAGAGATGTCGAGCGGCGCGCGCAGGACTACTTTATTCTGACACCAACGCAAGCGGCTTGTCAGATTATGACTTGCCAGCCGCTTGATAAGGCCGTTGGGCTTCTCGAGGCGCTTGTGGTCAAACATCCCGTCAATCTGTTGCGCGTGTTTGATTACCTTGAGGCCAATGCTGGTCACCAATCCCTGCGCCAGGTTATTGGCCATCTGGTCCCGATACAGCGCGAGGCTGTCTCGAAGGAACCCCTCAAGACACGCCGGGCTTTGCGTTAGAGATCACGCGTCACTTAGAGAACGAATGCACCGTCATCGGCGAGCTGGGCGACGTCTGTCTCGACATCCTGGAGCACGACAACTGTTTGCCAGCCAAGTGCGGTCCCGCTGTAGACCGATACTTCTGCGCCCCTTGCAGATTGTTCAATCCGGACAATTTCCGAGACGTCATCATACTTGGTTGCTTTGACGAGACCGGAAAAGTCGAGCACGTCCTCCTGACTGTCGAAGTCCGTGATCGTGTCGACACCGTCGAGGTCTTTGCGCTCCCAGTAGTAACGATCTGCGCCTTCCCCACCAGTCAGCGCGTCGGCGCCCTTGTATCCGCGGATGACATCGTCCCCCGCGCCGGCGTCAATGCTCTCGTCGTGCTTCGAGCCCTTGATGGTGTCATCGCCTTGTCCGGATACGAATGTCTCAAATCCGTTGATCTTATCGTTTTGCCCATCGCCCTTGACCGTCCCCTTCGACAGATCAATCGTCAGGTTTCCACTGCCCGACTGGCTATAGTCCAACGTATCGTTGCCGGAACCACCGGTATAGGAATCATCGCCGTTGGCGCCAGCGATCACCGTGTCGTCTCCGCTATCGCCAAACACCGTATCGTCGCCGATGCCATCGCTGATGGTGTCGTCATCTTTGCCGCCATAGATGATGTCGTCGTCTGCACCACCGTCGATCCGGTCGTTGCCCGAATTGCCCCAGATCTGATCGTTACCAGCGCCGCCAATCAGTTCGTCGTGACCATTCTGCCCGTAGATGATGTCGTCGCCGGCCCCGCCATCAATAAAATCGTTGTCAGCCTTGGTTGGCGCCTTGTCAGATGCAATGCCGCTTCGATCGCTTGAGCCACCGAACAGCATGTCATTGCCGTCGTTGCCGTGAAGCGTATCATTGCCACTGCCGCCGACAATGAAATCGTCGCCTCGGTTGCCAGTCGCGTAATCGTCGCCCGCACCGGTATCGATAATGTCGTTGCTATGTGGCTGCGGCGTTGGGGCAGGTCCCATGAGAGATACACTGTCGAGCATCCCGCCGTAGCTATCGTTGTCGCCGGCTTCTTCACGAAACTCTATGCGATCTTCACCACCGGTCCCGAACACCGTAAATTCATAATGGGTCCAATCGGTGGTGTCAGGTGTGACCGAGCCGACGAACTCACCGTTCCAGTAGATTTCGATTGTATTCGTGGCCGCGGTCGTTCCCGCCCGCATCGCTGCATCAAACGAGAAGACATACTCTTCACCTTCAGCTGTCTCGACATCCTGGTAGAGATTGCTGGCCTGCCGATTGTAGTCGAGCTCGGCAAAATTGCTGCCTTCTGAGGCATTGTGGCCGAGAAAACGATTGCCCCAGATTTCGACACGGGTATCAGTCTGCCAGCCTCCAACACTCTCATAATGCTTCCAGGTGCCGTCGCGCAGATTGCGCGCCTCGAAGCCCCCGTCGACGAGCAACTCCACATCAGGATTTGGTGTGGCGTCGACATCTCCCTGCACGACATCGTTTCCTTTGCCGCTATTGACGATATCGCCTTCTGCCGAGCCGATTATTTTATCGTCGTTATCGGTGCCGATGAATTCTGCCACAACAAACTCCGCTGCACTGTGCTTATCAGGCGAGCATCTTCAGACGCTCAACGCCCATGTTTGCAGCAGATCAAATATCAACTTTTATGCGAACTCGTTTCAGCAGAATGTAAAATTGTAATCAAAAAGCCTTTTTCGAGATCAGCCTTGCTAGATCGTTAATCGGCCAACGAAAGGCGGACGCTGTGAGCCGAATGGAGCGGTATGACCACGGCTAATGGTTCGCTTCGCAATGCGATGGACAAATTATTGCATCGGCGTGAGCGATTGTGTCAGTTGACCGTGCCGTTCAACACTTCATCAACACCGGTGTAGACATGTTTAGAGATTATTTCCTTGAAATCTTCGATGGGCGCCTTGGGCCAATGCCATTTATCACCCGTTGGCTCGTCCTTATCGTTCTC
Organism: Hyphomicrobiaceae bacterium; assembly: GCA_965247245.1. GTDB lineage: Bacteria > Pseudomonadota > Alphaproteobacteria > Rhizobiales > Hyphomicrobiaceae > Tectiglobus. The sequence goes on from CBDFGV010000003.1 coordinate 3,829,712, forward strand.
ATGTTCGGCCTTGTTATCGGTGCTGCCGCGGCGATCGGATTGACCGAACGGCTGGTTGGTGGCGACCTGCAGGCGCTGCAGCAGGCGTTGCTGTCAAACCTCGGCGGCCCGTTCGCCATCATGGTGCTTGTTGCGTTCCTCGCTTTCGCGTTTGCCCACTTGAACATCATTGCGAAGCGCGCTCGCGATGTTGGCTTGCCGGGATGGATAACTGCAATCGCGATCGCAGCTCTCTCAGGTGGTGTAACGCAAGCGACAGGCGAGGCAACAACGAGCGGACTGGGGTTGATCCTTCTGATCATCCTTGCGCTCTTGCCAACGGATATGTTGCGCAAGGGCTCCTGACTGCAAGCCTTTATCACTTGGCAGACGGTGTTGAACTGCTTTACCGCGCGATTTGCAATCTTTAGGGTGATATGCCGGTAGTAATCGCCAATATGCGCAATCACTACCGGCTATAGCCGGCCACGAATTTCAATATTACCATTCGTGTCCCGGTTATGTCCTGGGTGGCGTGACGGTCTCGGGGGGAGGGTACGTCTTGCCGTCTCAGTGCAGACCGAGCCAGCACCTACCCCGCAGTAAGGAGTTGGCTCGGTTCTACTCCCCGAAATACTAACCACTAGAAACTTGGCGATAAATGTGCTGTCATCTATATTTACTATGAAATGAATAGGCAGCACCTATGGAAGGAATGGAGCTACGCCATCTCCGATACTTCTTGGCAATTGTCAGTGCGAAGAGCTTCACGCGGGCCGCTGATCAACTCGGTATCGCGCAACCAACACTGTCTCAGCAAATTCGACAATTGGAAGAGATCGCAGGTGCGCCTTTGTTCGATCGGCTTGGCAGACGCGTCGCGTTGACAAGCACTGGAGAGGCCCTTGTCCCACACGCACAGGATACGCTCAGGGCCGCCGACGCTGCCGTTCAAAGTTTCAACGAAAGCACCGATCTGTTGAGCGGGCAAATGAGTCTAGCCTCGTTTCCGAGTCTCAGCCCTTTCATGCTGCCGGCTATGGTCGCGTTCTTCAATCGATACCCGAAGATCCACATCAACCATCAGGAACTCACGACCTTCGACCTCTATAAAGCCATCCAGAATGGTGAAGTGGAGCTCGGTTTTGGTGTCAACTCTGCAATTCCGAATGGAATAACCGCGCGGGATTTGTTCAAGGAGAACCTCGTGCTGGCCTTCAGCGCTGCAAACCCGTTGTCAAAGCAGACTGTGGTCTCGGGAAGGGATCTTAATAGGCTACCCTTTGTCGAGTTCGGGTATGAGCGTCTGACTCACAATTCGATCAACAAGTTCTTCGAGAGGAATTCAGTTACACCTCAGTACTGTATGAAAGCACCATCGATTAGTGCCTTGCTTCAAGTGATCTCTCAAACCGAAATGGTCGGTCTGGTTCCTGAATCGTACTCAACTATGCAGTACGACAACGTCAGCTTTCAAAAGCTGGACCGTCCACCTTCCCGCAACATTGCAATGCTGCACTTGGCCAAGGCGACGGCATCCGCCGCCTCGCGAGAATTCCGCAAGACGATCTTAACGCAAGCCAAGCGCATGAAGATGTCGAAGGGCAGTTAGTTTCGCTGCAGGCTAGCAATCACGACGTGCGCTTCCGTCATTGCCCAACTATGATCAGCGTGACCTGAAGATTTTACTTCAAAGGACAGCGCAGTGCAGGTTTCCGCACACCGCATCGGTGATGGCCCTATCATCCGCCCCCACATGGATGGTCGTATGGGCGACAACATCAACGGCCCGTCTTTGATCAAGGTGCCGGACTGGCTGCCGTTTCCGCTTGGCCGCTACTATCTCTACTTCGGTCACCATGACGGCCATTACATCCGCCTGGCTTTTGCCGATGATCTCGCTGGCCCATGGCGCATGCACGAACCAGGTGTGCTGCCCCTTGCCGACAGTCTTTTCGAAGGTCACATTGCGTCACCGGATGTGATTGTCGACCACGACGCACAGCAAGTGCGCCTCTACTTCCACGGTGCCGATCTACCCACCGCCAACAACGCACCGCAGTTTACCCGTGTCGCGCTTTCTGATGACGGCCTCAGCTTTACGGCCCGCCCGGAAATCTTGGGCCGGCCCTATATGCGATCGTTTCACTACGGCGAATGGCACTACGCGATTGCCATGCCCGGCATCTTCTACCGCTCATCGGATGGACTGGGTGACTTCGAGGAAGGTCCAAATCCGTTTGAAACAGGCATGCGCCATTGCGCAGTCCTCGTGCGCGGAGACAGGTTGCTCGTGTTCTATTCGCGCATTGGTGATTGTCCTGAGCGGATCGTACAAACTGAGATCGAGCTCCGTGAAGACTGGCACGACTGGCAGCCAAGCCCGCCTACTACCATTCTGTCACCTGAGCGCGATTTCGAGGGAGGCAACCGTCCGCTTCGGCCGTCGGTGAGTGGCATTGCGAGAGAACCCGTGCGCCAACTGCGTGACCCGGCTGTCTTCGAGGATAATGGTGCAGCATATCTTCTCTATAGCGTCGCCGGGGAGCATGGCATTGCTTTGGCGCGCCTGGACTTCGCAGCGACGTAAACTGGCTGGCGCGCGCCATTTCTTGTCCGACAAGATCGATCAGCGGCTTTCCAACGAAGTAAATGCCTCGGTCACAAAGATTGATAACTCATGAATGGGTCAGTCTCCGAGCGCACAACCCTTGCGTGAATAAACAGTAGGCAATCAAAGATTAATCATGTTCAGCTAGTTTGGCATGATCTCGTTATCCGTTGTGTCGCACTTGGTTTTACAACTTTCAAATTCGGAGCAGCATTATCGGCAAACCATAGCGAGTGGTTATACGAAGCCTTTATTGGGTATGTCAGTCTGAATTGAGCAAATGTTTTTGATCGACTGGCGTTCTCACAACAACTTATGGCTGTGATAATGCAAGTGAAGTTAGAGTTGCCGGGTTTATGGACGAGATATCTGATTGCATTTGGTGCAATTATCGTCCTGGCATTCGTCCATTTATTGACGGCATCCAACAGCTTCACCAATTCAAAAGTTGCAGCAGAGCGTTTGAACGTCAGCGGGCAACAGCGCATGCTGAGTCAGAGAATTACCCTGTTCGCCAATGAGATGGTGTTCAGTAATCTCGACAAAGAGAGAATTATCTCCCGCATCCAGTTGGGCGAGGCCCTCGAACACTTTACCGACTCGCACGCCAGGCTGACAGAAGAGACCGCGCCTGGATCGTTGGCGCGTGACATGCCGCAAGCAGTACGCGACATCTATTTCTCAGGTCAGGACGGACTGGACATTCTGTCGAAGCAGTTCATCCACGAGGTCAACATTATCCTCAATGGCTCAGAGGCAGAGGCAGAAAAAAGCGTCCACAACATCAACGCTGTCGCTCCTTTCAAGCTCTTGGATAGGTTGGATGCCGTTGCACAAGAACATGAACGCAGGGCGAAGGATCATGCAGAGTTCATCGCCAATGTCGCCAACAGCGTGTTTGCTCTGACGCTGCTTGTTCTGGCAGCGATCGGTATCCTCGTTATCCTGCCGACGCGGGAAGCCATCCAGCAAACCCTGACCACTTTGAAGGCCAGTTTGGCAGAGTCGGAATCCAACCGGGCGATGCTCGAAGCCACATTCCAACAAATCGACCAGGGTTTGGTGGTCTATGACGCCGACCTGCGGCTGGTGAGCTGGAGCCGTTCGTTCGAGAAGATTCTCGAATTACCTCCGGGCTGGGCGCAAAAAGGGCGGAGCATCGAAGAGTACTTTATGCTCAATGCCGAGCGCGGCGACTACGGAGAGATTGCCGACGGCGACCTTGAAGAGTTAGTCAAGCAGCGCATGGATCGCCTTCAGGTCGACCGCAAATCGATCAAGCCGCATCGCTATGTTCGCAAGACAGCCAGGGGCCGTTACATCGAGATCATTGGCAACCCGATGCCTGGCGGCGGTATGGTCACCACGTTCACCGACATCACGCAACAGGAAGAGGCCAAACAGAAGATCGAAAGGCTCGCCTGGACTGATACGCTGACAGCGCTACTTAACCGCAATGCTCTCAATGCCCAGCTTTCGCGGTCGATTAACGAGGCAGAACACAAATCGACGAAGCTGGCTTTCGTTATTGTCGATCTCGACCGCTTCAAGCCCATTAATGACACCTATGGCCATGCCGCCGGCGACCTCGTCTTGCAGATTGTTGCAGAGCGCCTGCGGACAGCCATTGGCAGCAAGAACAAAGCGTTTCGCCTAGGCGGCGATGAGTTCGCCTTGACCGCATTCTTCGACGATCCTCAAGAGATCCATCACCTGATCAGTGTATTAACGGAGAGCATTCGCGAGCCGATTGAATACGAGGGTCGCGAATTGAATGTCAGCGCAACGTTTGGCATTGCTGTCTATCCAGATCATGAATCCAATCCGGTCGAGCTGATCAGAAAAGCCGATACCGCGCTCTACGAAGCGAAGGAAAAAGGCCGAGGTGGTTTCCGCATCTACGACAAGGCTGTCGATCGGAAAGTAAGACGGTTGAGATGGATCGAGGATGAGCTGAACCGAGCAGTGAAAAGCGAAGAATTCCGACTGCACTTCCAGCCCAAGGTTTGCGCGCGCGATACATCAATTGTCGGCGCCGAAGCTCTCATTCGCTGGCAGCACCCCACAAGAGGACTAATGCCACCGGGTGAGTTCATCTCTGTTGTTGAACGCACTGATCTGGTTTTTCCGATCGGCAATTGGGTGATGCGCGAGGCCTGGGACTGGGCATCGAAATGGGTGGACCAGAGCTCGGACAGTGATTTCTCATTAGCCGTCAATGTCTCGCCACGTCAGTTTTTCGACGTTGGTTTCCGTGAACTCCTGAAGGAATTGGCCGATCGTCAGCCCGAACTGACGCGATTCATTGAGCTGGAAATCACAGAAGAAGTCATGATCGGCAACATGGACGAAGCCATCGACATCCTGAAGTTTGTAGACTCTATGAATTACCAGATCTCGATCGACGATTTCGGAACGGGCTATTCGTCGATTTCCTATCTCCACAAGCTGCCGGTCAGCACCGTCAAAATCGACAGGTCATTCATCTCTGCCTTGGGTGAAACGGCAAGGGCCGAACATGTCGTCCGCTCGATCGTTGATCTTGGCCACAACCTCGGCATGAAAGTCGTGGCCGAAGGTGTTGAGACCGAGCGGCAAGCGTCGTTGCTGAAAGAGGCACGATGCGACGAGTTTCAAGGCTTTCTGTACGGTAAACCCATTCCGTCGGATGACTTCGAATCGTTGCTCTCAAGGTCACATGAGGCGCGCATGAACTGGGCGCTGGCCAGCTAACAAGCCGTTCTCGCGAACAGCAGACACGGGTCTCAACCACCCTGCACTGGCGGCGTGATAGCAAGTATCTGCCATGTCGTTGATCGCAGGTCTCACAGTTGTGCAGCTTGCAACATCAGCTCTTTTCAAGCTTCGCGGGGGTGTAGTTTGTCGGAGTGTCATTGGCCAACCTGAGCGACTCGACAAAATCATCACCAGGCATCAACGGGATCGTCTTACTGTATTTCGCCAGCCCGAAGGAGTCTGTCAGATGCAGGTTGGCAGCCAGCGCTTTGTCGTCCGGCATCCGATAGATGTAGACCATGTCGTACTCGCCATAGGAGCCGAACTGGGCGATCGGCTCGCCACCAAAATCGGCAATGGCCTTACGATGAATGGCGGCGCGGTCGCGCACGCTGTCGTCTGAAACCATGGCCGCCTTCTGATCGTTTTCGTATTTGACCATGTAGAGAACCAGAACGCTCATTTCGCACTCCTATTGCCTGTAAACGAGTTTTGCTCGCGTCGTTGTTGCCTCAATCGATTTCTACATCATAGTCTGCACAACACGGCTTCCAATCAGCCAAGTGGCACAGTCATCACCTGACGGACGGCGCTTATCAGTCTTCGTTTTAACAGTTTTGAGACAAACTGAATTGCAGTCCTGATCTATAGTCTAAACCCCCCTGCCGGCTGCACTATTTGGCCATCGACGGGGAGGACAGCACAATGCTTTTTGGCAAGTTGGTCAGGGTGTCAGCGATTGCCTGCCTTATCGTGCCGCCATTGTCAGCAAGTGCATTGGCCACTAGCGGTGCCACGCCACAACACGTGGACGGAAAGCAACGCCTACGCAGTCTCTTCATCGAGTTTCTCGATCAGGAAGTGGTCAAGCACGGTCGCGATCACGTCCTCGAACAGCAGAAGGAAGATCTCTTCCAACGCTTTCTTGTTTGGCAGGCACGACGCTTGGTCAACTGACGTCATAGCCGTCGCTGATCATCGGGTTCCGTGCTCGGAAAGTTGAAGCTCAGGCCGAGTTTCTCAACCACAATGAGCGCAGTTTTTCGCGATAGCTCCGCTCCTTGGCAACGACCGGATCGAGGGCCTGCTCAAGAATGCCTGGATCATCCAGGATATCATCTTTGCTCAAGTAAGAAGATGCACCGGCTTCCTCGAGTTCACGTCCGCGCGACCTAACGAATAGTCCGCTAACAACGATCAAACGGCCGGACATGTTGAGCCGCCGCAAGAGTTTGAGGGTTTGCTTGGCGCTCAGATCACCGAGATAGTCGTCTAGAACAACGCATAGCGGGTTCAGATCCATGACCGATGAATAGCAATCCTCAATGCGGCCGAACTGTCGGATCTCAACCTCGGGATAAGCACGGCGAACGGCTCGTTCGGCGATTGAGGCATCGACCGAGTTATCATCAATCACAAAAATGAATTCTTGGTCGCGCAACGTTAGTCCCATCGTTTGTTTGGCGCAGAATATCAGCGCAGGCGCTAACTCACTGTTACCCAGGTTAGCTAACGCTACCTAAACGCTCGTACCGGTGCCGAACGTTGTGATCGAAAAGGCGAGCAAAGCCCTGCACGAGACAACTCATGCACGGCATTTTTCTTTAAGATTCCGCGATCCTCGGTGTCGGACCGTCAACCAGCTGTGGAGCACATGTGTTCTTCCCTTGCAGCTACTACTGCAAACGTTGTTTTTCTTGATAGTGGAGCCAGGCTCACGGGGAGAATGACATGGCGGGAAATGGTTCGCTCGAAGACGACATCGAAACATCGGTGTGGATCGACCCCAAGTCTGGCGAAGATCATTCCATCACGGTCATGCAGTGCGCTAACAAATGGTGGTGTTATGTTGATACAACCCGTATCAGCGAAAACTGCAGCTCCAAGGAGGCTGCGGTCGAATTCGCCGAAACATATCTCACCAAGCTCTACAGAGAAGACCAGCCCGAACCGGCCATTGCTCCCATTGCAACAGCAGGAGCGACTGAGGCAACGGCCCACGGTGGTGGCCGGCGTACCATGGCCTGGCTAACCGTTATTGTCGCCGGTGGTGCCATCGCAGCCACGGCCTTTGTGAACCGCAATGTTGCAACCGACTTTCTGAGCAGTTTTGCGGTTGCGGAGGCAGACGCGACAGAACCCAGGGGAACAGTCGCGATAGCCCCGCCTCTCCCCAAGCGAAATACGCTTGATACGGCATCGATCAAGACCGCGTCCGTGACAACGCGAGTCAAATCTGTTGCGGTTTCCAGCTACCAGCCGACAGCTGTTTCAACAGTACGATCTGTAACCAATGGGCCAGGCGGCAATCCGGATACCGCAAGGCAGGGCGCTGCAAACCACAACCGTGATGCCGGTTCAGTAGATCGTCGCTACACCAGATCAGTCGATCAATTGCAGCAATACGACAAGCCGAACGCGACCAGCGACCAGACCAACGATCAGCCCATCAAATCAGAGGTTGGCGAGACGGTCAGCGGCGCGGCCGTTGTTGCGGCCGCCGGCTCCGGCCTTGCCGCAAGATCGTTGCCGGACACCTATGCACGTACGCTCAATGCCCCCGCAAAACTGAAGAAGCGGAAGTCTGCGAAATCAACTGCTGGCCGCAAGTCCAAGCGCAAAGCAAGACGAAAAGCCAAAAGGCGTTACCGTGGTCGACGCATGGTCTCGGTGCGCCGGGTTCGGATCGGCAACCGTGTCGTCAAAATCGTGCGCTTCCGCCGGCCGCGAAACCTGCGCGAGTTTCGCCGGCTGCAATCAGCACGCAATCGCCTAATCGCCAGATACCTGCGCCAGCGGCGACGTTACAGATAGCGCCAAAACCTGCAAGCCACTGCCAAGCTTTGGTGAACTTCGGCCCCAAGCCACAGCTCTCGCCTTACAAGCACTTGCACCAGCCAACCGCCCTCCGAGCCCCGCCATCTGTCTCAGATCATGGACGGTATCGGCGAACGTAAGTGCATTCTGCTGCCTCTTGCATCTCCTAAGACCTGTCCAACCGGGCGCAGGGCGTTCGGATGGCACTGCCCTTGATAGGGGCGAGGCCTGCATTATCTGAATAGGAACCAAGGCAGGAGCAATCGCATGAGAACTGTTTGGGCTGCAGTACTACTCACGACGATGTTCGGCCACTCAGCGCTTGCTGAGGAAGCCAAGCGCATCGGCTCGATTATTGGGTTCGACAAGGCGCAGTCCTTCGCCTGCAAACAGAAGTCGGATTACAAGGTCGTTGCGTGGGCGCACGAGCGCCGGAAGTCACTGCCGGAGGACCAAGCGCGCGTTGCCGATGAGATGAGCAAGAAAACTTATCGCGACATGACGAAATCCCTCGGCAAACTATCGACCTATCAGGAGGGCAGTTTCCAGGCCAATATGGTGAAGTTCCTATGCCGGACAATTGACTCGGTGTTGGCGAAGGCTGAGGAGAAGCACCTCAACAAGCAATAGCGACCGGCACTTGGATCAACGTCTGCCGGGATCCGGTCGGCATCGGCCCTGCGTCTCTTGACCGTGAGCTTTGAGGCTGGGCTAACTTCTACAGAGAGAATGGATCAATCATCCAATGGCGCATTTTCTGACATTCGTCTTGGTGGAACCCGACCAAACAGACTTGCTGCAAACTGCGCGCAGTCGCATGCATGTATTCTTCGCGTCAGATATGGCTGAAAATCCAGATGCCAAGTGCGATGGATTTGCTATCGGTAGCCGATTCGACGGCTACATCATCGGTAAAGAGCAGCACTACAATCTTTCACCGGCAGAGTATCAGAAGCGCTATGGTCTGGATGTGATCCAACACTCGGACAACATCTGCATCGTTTCAGATATCCCACACGACGTCTCGCCTGGTGCGGTGGTGACCGCCGACGGCCAATGGCACGACGGCTTTCGCGGAAGTGCGCGAGCATGGAAAGCGGAATGGAAAAGGATCCGCACCAGCTTCCCGTCGCACATCGCCGTAGCCTTCGACTGTCACTGTTGAGGCGGATCTATTGATTGGGTTGGGCGGTGTCTTGTTCGGTGATGGCTTTCAATGACAGCGGACACGATGTGCGGGAATTGCTGGTCAACCGAGCATAATCCGTCTAATATAATCATATGGCTGAGGGAATGGTTGGCGTAGTCCTCGAACACTCGCGGTTGATCTTGCGATAGTCATCTAGATGCACACGATCTGCAAGCGCAGCTGACCAATGTAGAACACCGAAGGGAGAGGATGGGGCGACTGCATCTTCGGGCTACGGGCTAAGCATGTGCAGCCCCTATCGAGACGAGTTGAAAGGAGATATGCTAACGACGATGGACATCGAGAAAGAAATCACCGAATTGAAGCGCCGTGCAGATATGACAGACACGAGACTCGCGCGCGCCGAGGGCCAGTTTGAATTCGTCTCCGGCCAGCTTAGAGACATGCAGCTCTATATGCACAACCGATTCGGCGCGATTGATGATCAGTTCGATACCATCAACGATCGGTTCAATTCCATCGACAATCGGCTGAGTAAAATTGACAATCGTTTCGACGCGATGGAGAGACGCTTCGTAGCCATGGAAAGTCGCCTTGATGGAACCGACGACAAGCTCGACAGCATTGGCGCTGACGTCAAAGCACTCGTCTCAACCGTCGGCCAATTGGTGCAGCGCGACGGCGGATGATAATCTATGCCGTAACATTGTGGTTGGTTGATCTGATCATTCCTAGAGACACAGTGCGGGCTAGGAGCTAGCAACAGGTCTATCTCTCCGTCCATTCATCCAGCCATGGCTCCACTTCCACACCCTTGTCCATGTCAGGACTATGCGGGAAGGCATCGACGTTCTGCTCAAAAACCTCCCAAATATGATCTGGCACTACGAACGGTACATCGTCTGCGTCGAAAACCTGCCCTGGCCGCACACCCAGTTTCACAATACCCTTCGCGATAAGCGACTTCGCGTGTCCCCCGTTTGAGTCGCAGTGAAATATCTTGTTCTGATGGTGCAATAAATGACCGATGATCTGACGATCCTTGTCTGTCATGTATGGAATGTATCTCGCTGCAGAATGTTTTTCTCTACGTTTCTCTAGCCAGTTTCGCAACCGTTCTTTCGGAGCAAAAACCGAGGTTAGAGTTTCGCCGATGCTGGCTAGTGATAAACAGCCGGCGACAATCATTGCCAGCCATACTATTGGGATTATCGCGGGAAATTTATCCGTCGGGATAACCGTAAAGTAAACCAGAGCTAGAAAAACGGCACACCCAGCGAATAGGAACGAGGTCTGCCAACCACTCGCCTTGAGAAGTTCCAACCATCTGGCATCGATTGGCATCGCTTGAAACTATCTGCCGCGTCGAGCGCGCACCCACGAGCTCCCATCTTTCGATCGATCTCTATAGTTTTGCTGAATTTCCGCTCGTCGATTTGCTTCGCGCGCCTCTCTTTCCGACCAAAGCTCCAAGGCACCGGGAGAGTACGTTGCCTTTATCGGGCGACCGTGTTCATCCTCCCGTTCACAGACCAGATCACCAGCAGGGTGTTTGATCTCTATGACTATCATTTTTTTATTGCCTGTGAGATGACAAACCGCGTCGCCAATTTGAAATTTTCTCATAATGATGTGTCGTCAACAGCTGCCAGGGGTAAGTGATAGTCACTTCACTGATTAATTTAGTTTTAACTGGGAAATATGATGTGTCAAGTGACTAGTCGAGCGGTGCGCAGTCCTTGCAGGCGGGTTAGATTTTTCCTGATGTCTGACACGCCTGACACCAGACGGGCCTTTCCACTCAACTCCTAATCCAGTTCCTTGGTCTTCAGGAACTTGATCTCTTCATTGGCGTCTTCTTTGTACTTCAGTTCCCATGGGCCCTGGCACATGAAGACCGGATCGCCGTCGCGGTCGGCCATCACTGCACTCTTATTAAGCTTGATGAACGTCGCCAGCGCCTTCTCATCGTCGGACTTGAGCCAACGCGCCGTCGCGTAGGGCGTCGCCTCGAACGAGAGGTCCACCTTGTATTCATTCTTGGCGCGGTCGGAGACCACATCGAGCTGTAGTGGACCAATCGCACCGACAATCCACTGCGTGCCGATGTCCGGTTTGAACACCTGGATCAAGCCCTCCTCGGAGAGATCCTGCAGCGCCTGGCGCAGCTGCTTGATGCGCGTCGTATCCACCAGGTGGACACGGCGCAGGATTTCCGGTGCAAATACCGGGATGCCGGTGAAGCGCATGTCCTCGCCTTCGGTGAATGTGTCACCGACGCGGATGCTGCCGTGGTTGGGAATGCCGATCACATCGCCGGCGCCGGCCTCTTCGGCAATCTCGCGGTCCTGCGCCATGAAGATGATCGGGCTGTGCACCAGGACATCTTTGCCGGTCCGCACCTGACGCAGTTTCATGCCGCGTTTGAAGTCGCCGGAGCAAAGCCGCAGGAACGCGATGCGGTCGCGGTGGTTCTTGTCCATGTTGGCCTGGACCTTGAACACAAAGCCGCTGACAGGTTTTTCTTGTGGCTCGACGGTGCGCACGTTGGTCGGGCTTGGCCGCGGCTCCGGCGCATGGTCCGCGATGATGTCGAGCAGGCTCAGGATACCGTAATCGCGCAGCGCACTGCCAAAGACGACCGGTGTCAGATGGCCCTCGCGGTAGGCATCCCGGTCAAACTCGGAATAGCCGCCGACAGCAAGCTCGGCACTCTCTCTCGCTTGTTCCAGAACCTCGGCATCTACAATGGCATCGAGTTTCTCATCATCCAGCCCGGTGCAATCAACCACCGTGTCGAAGGCGCCGGCTGCGCTTTTGGTCGACGTCGCGAACTGATTGGTTTGAAGGTCAAAGCAGCCATGGAAACGTCCGCCCATTCCAATCGGCCAGACCCGTGGGCAGATGTCGAGCTGCAACTCATCCTGGATCTGGTCCAGCGTCTCAAACGGATCGCGGCCTTCGCGGTCGACCTTGTTGACGAAGGTAATGATCGGAATGTCACGCAGCCGGCAGACCTCGAACAGCTTGCGCGTCTGGCTCTCGATACCGCGTGCGGCGTCAATCACCATGACGGCGGAATCGACTGCCGTCAGCGTCCGGTAGGTGTCTTCGGAAAAATCCTCGTGGCCCGGCGTATCAAGCAGGTTGTAGAGTAGCCCGCGGTGCTCGAACGTCATCACCGATGATGTCACCGAGATGCCGCGCTCCTGCTCGATCTTCATCCAGTCAGAGCGCGCACGTCGGGCCTCGCCGCGCGCTTTCACGGTGCCGGCCAGGTGAATGGCGCCGCCGGTAAACAGCAGCTTCTCGGTCAACGTCGTTTTACCGGCGTCCGGGTGGGAAATAATCGCAAACGTACGGCGGCGGTCGTAAGGAACCGGCATCGATCAATGTCCAGCTGTTAGTGAGATTTGGCCGCCTTTTACATGAGTTCGGGCGATAAGGGAAATGTGTGACAGGAGGAGCCTTCATAGATTGCGAATCTGACAATCAAATGATTGATCCGCGTGCCGCAATCCAATCGAGTTAAGGGACCCCAACCAGCTTGCTGGAACAGCGTGTTCATCCTTGGCTCATCGGTTTCCAGAAGCGTCATCCCGGTGCTTGTCACCGGGAGCCATGTTGCAGCTCTATCAAAGAAGGTTGTTGTCACAAAGTAATACAGGGGTACCAACAACTGGCGTTTCCGCGAGTTCCCGCGCTTGGTAGCATCATCAATTACGCTGCAACTTGTCATTCATCAGATGCACACCAGGAAGTCCCGGATACAGATCTAGCCAGTGTGGATTTTCACGTTCAATGATGTTGATCTTCCATTGCCGTGGCCATTCCTTGATTGCTTTCTCTCTCTGAATGGCCTTGGCGGCTGTTGAAAACTGCTGATACCAAACCAGACGATACACACGGTACTTGCGCGTAAACGAAGAACCGTGGCCATGGCGGTGTTGTTGGATGCGACGGATCAAGCCGTTGGTAACACCCACGTAAAGTGTGCCGTAAGGGCGGCTTGCCAAGATATAGGCGAAGTAGCTTCGCTGAGAAGAATTCACAACACTGAATATACCGAACAATGGGTCCCGGTGACAAGCACCGGGATGACATCCGTTGAAACTGCTCATATTTCGATCTCTTCTGGCGTCGACGCATTTGGCTGGGAGCCAGTATGTTGAGACAAGCGACCTGCACTCCGGCGAAGAGTGATCCTGCTGCTCTCAGATGTCACTCCACGTTACAATGTCGAGGCGAGTATCTCAGCTTGGCGAAACTCTAGCATTCAGAGTAGCGTTGTTTTCAAACTGCGAATTCGGTTTAGGGGAGGCGAGCGAGCATGGCCGAAGACATATCATTTCGGGTGAACGGCAAAGAGGTGACGGTGAATGCCGCGCCCAGTACTCCGCTGCTCCTGGCCCTGCGCAACGATCTGGCCCTCAAAGGCACACGCCATGGCTGCGGTGAGGGCGACTGCGGCGCGTGTACTGTACTGATCGACGGCCGGCCGGTGACGTCCTGCAATACGCCGGTTGAAGCCGTGCAAGGGCAAAATGTGGAAACCGTCGAGCAGCTGACAGCTGAGGCAGCGAACCATCCGCTCGTTACGGCGGTGCTTGAAGAGCAGGCCGGCCAGTGCGGCTATTGCCTGCCGGGCATCCTGATGCGCGCCAAGGCGCTTCTCGCCGAAACCGCGCAGCCGGACCGCGCCACGATCGCCGCGGCGCTGGACGACAATCTATGCCGCTGCGGCGCCCACAACCGCATCATGCGTGCGATCGAAAAGGCAGGCGCAGCCATGGCCGGGGAGGCACGGTCATGATCGACATCAAGGCATCGCCAAGTATCGACGATAACCCGAACTGCGCGGACTGGCTCGACCTGTCACAAGACGGCAAGGTCCTTCTCAGAACCGGCAAGGTGGAGATCGGACAGGGGATACTGACGGCCCTGGTCCAGATCGCGGCTGATGAGCTCGACATCAGCCCGGATCGTTTCGAAGTGCTCTCCGGCCATACCCGGCTCGGTCCGTTGGAAGGTCAAACATCCAGCTCGTTATCTCTGGAAGTCTCCGGCCGCGCCATCCGGCTGGCAGCATCAGCAACCCGTAAACGGCTGGCGGAAGAAGCTGCAACGTTGCTGCAGGCCAAGCCCGAGGAGATCGCGTTTGAAGACGGCGCCGTCAAGGTTGGTGATCGCGAGACGCCGTTGACGTCATGGACGTTGGCGCAGACGGTCGCGCTCGACGTGCCGGTGATGGATCATGCAGCACCCAAGCCAGCTGCCGCGCGCCGGGTTATCGGCACCTCACTGCCGCGCCGTGATCTGACCGCCAAGGCAACCGGCGCTCCTTTCATTCAGGATCTCGCGCTCGATGGCATGAAGCATGGCCGCGTTCTGCAGTCGCCCTCACAGATGAGCCGCGTTGCAAGCTTCGACGCGGATGCGTTGGCAGCAAAGTTTCCTGACGTGAAGATTGTCCGCAGTGGCTCATTCATCGGCGTCATTGCAGATCGCGAGGAAGTCGCCATCAAGGCGATTGAGGCAGCAGGGCAACTGACCCAGTGGGATGACGGCGCAAGCGTGACTGCCGATATCGTCGAGCAGGTCCACAGCGCTGAGGGTGAACTGATTGAGATCGCGAACGCGGGAGACGCGTCTGCCAGCACTGATCGCAAGGTGACGATCTCGGCACGCAAAGCCTTTTTCGCGCATGCCTCGATTGCCCCGTCCTGCGCACTTGCAACTTGGCGCGACGGGCATCTCGAAGTCTATTCTCACACGCAGGGACCACACGGTTTGCGCGATGCCCTCGGCATCGTCTTCGGTATCGAGCCGCTGGCCAATGTGACGGTGATCCATAAGCCCGGTGCGGGAACCTACGGCCATAGCGGCCAGGACGATGTCGCGTGCGACGCAGCCCTTTTGGCGAAAGAAGTGTCAGGTACACCGGTGCGGGTGATCTGGTCCCGGTCGGACGACTTCGTTGCCTCGCCATTGGGCCCGGGTATGGTCGTCGATGGAGAAGCCACCCTCGGTGATGACGGACGTCTGGCAAGCTTCGCGATCACGTCCCACAGTCAGCCCCATGCACAGCGACCCGGTGGCGGTGGTATTGCGCGTCTCACCTCGGCCGAGCTGATCGATCCGCCGTTCCCCTGGGTGCCGAATGACGACGTGCCCCCGGTGCGCGGCGGCGGTGCCGATCGCAACGCAACACCGCTCTACAAGATCCCCAATCTTCACGTGGCCAAGAAGATCGTCAAAGACATTCCGGTCCGAACGTCGGCGCTACGTGGGCTCGGAGCCATCGTTAATGTCTTCGCTGTCGAAGCGCTCATGGATGACGCGGCTGAGCTGGCCGGCGTCGATGCGGTCCAGTTTCGTCTTGATCATCTTGCGGACGAGCGTGCCAAGGCCGTGATCGCACGGGCAGCTGAAATGGCCGGCTGGCCAGGCGCGCCCTCGGACAACGAAGGCTTTGGCATTGGCTTCGCACAATACAAGAACAAGAGCGCCTACTGTGCCGTCGTCGCCAAGGTGCTTCTGGAAGACGAAGTTCGTCTCGCGCAAATCTGGGCTGCGGCGGATGCCGGAGAAATCGTCAATCCCGATGGTCTGATGAATCAAATCGAAGGCGGCATAGTTCAGGGTGCCAGCTGGACACTGAAAGAGGCCGTCCAGTTCGAGGGTGATCGGGTAGTCAGTGATAGCTGGCAGAGTTATCCGATCCTGAAATTCTCCGAGGTGCCGGAGATCGAAGTTGATCTCATCGATCGGCCGGACCAGCAACCGCTCGGCGCCGGCGAAACATCGGTTTCACCGACAGCCGCCGCGATCGGCAATGCGGTCAGGCGGGCGCTTGGGGTCCGGATCACGGAGATGCCGATCACGCGCGAGGCTATAGCACGGGCGGCGACTTAGTCCTCGCGAGAAGCGATTGATTCAGGTCAGTTGGCCGCCGTCGCTGTCATCAACGGCGAGCAGGGCATCGCTCTCGTCTTTCAGCGCGACGCCGGTGAGCTTTCTCTCTCGCGCAGCGTTGATCAACCATGCGAGGTTGGCAGCGGCAGCTGCCGGAGTGAGTCGGTCATCACCGATGTTCGAAATGCAGTTCCGTTCCGCATCGTTGCGTCCGACTGTGGGCTCATAGGTCAGGTAGACGCTGAGATTGTCTGCGGCCGACAGACCGGGGCGCTCGCCGATAATGACGGCAACCAACTCGGCCCCGGTCAGGGCACCGATCTCATCACCCAGTGCCACCCGCGCGCCGGTGGCCAGGACGATCGGGCCGACCTTTATGTTGAGCTTTGCAACGTGAGGCAGAAAGGCTGCGATCAGCTCGAACGCGCCTGAATTGACCGCCGCCGCGGACAGTCCATCACCAACAACGATCGTGAGATCTGGTTTCGCCTGTGCACTGTCGCCGGACAGTTGAGAGCGTGATGCTTGCGATAACCGACGGCCAAGATCCGGACGCCTGAGATAGATTGCGCGATCGGTTGCCTGGCTATCGACCGCGATGGTCTCAAGGTTCAGGCCGGCCAAACGCTCTGCGAGGTTGTCCCGATCAAAAGCGGCATGCACGGCGTCCCGCGCCCGTGCATGCGCCATGGAGAACTCAAGCACTTCACGTGTCGGCAATGATCCACCAGCCCGTCCGATAGCGATGCGTGCCGGGGTGCGACTGCTCAGGCTATGCCAGGGATCTCGAGGTGGTGACGTCATCTGGTGTCCTGCTAGACGGCCTGAGCCAAAAGCTTGTGGTCAGCCTGGCTCGGCAAGAGTTGGCCGACCTCATCGGTGATGCGCATCTGGGCAAGCCATTCTTCGAATTCAGGTGCCCGTTTGAGACCGAAGACGTCGCGGACATAGAGTGCATCATGGAATGAGGTCGACTGGTAGCCGAGCATGACATCATCTGCTCCCGGCACACCCATGATATAGGTCACGCCGGCCGCCGCGAGCGCGGTCAGCGTCGAATCCATATCGTCCTGGTCTGCCTCGGCGTGATTGGTGTAGCAGACATCCACACCCATCGGCAGGCCCATCAGCTTGCCACAGAAATGATCCTCCAGCCCGGCTCGCAGGATCTCCTTGCCGTCGTAGAGATATTCCGGGCCGATGAAGCCAACCACCGAATTGACGAGCAAGGGTTCAAATGCACGTGCCACAGCATAGGCGCGTGCCTCGCAGGTCTGTTGGTCAAGACCGTGATGTGCCTCCGCGGAAAGAGCCGAACCCTGTCCGGTCTCGAAATACATCACGTTGTTGCCGACTGTGCCGCGGCCAAGGGCACGCGCGGCTTCGGTTGCCTCCTTCAGCATTGCGAGCGAGATACCAAAACTCTCATTGGTCGCTTCTGTGCCGCCGATCGACTGGAAGACAAGATCGGTCGGCACGCCTTTCTCGATCAGTTCCAGTGTCATGGTCACATGGGTAAGGACGCAGCCTTGCGTTGGGATCTCGAACTTTTCAATCAGCTCGTCGATCAGCCGCGTCAGTTGCTCGACGCGCGCCGGCGAGTCCGCTGCCGGGTTAATGCCAATCACGGCGTCACCTGCACCATAGAGCAGGCCATCGATAATCGACGCCAGAATACCTTCGGCATCATCGGTCGGATGATTAGGCTGCAACCTCACCGCCATTGTGCCGGGTAGCCCGATGGTATTGCGGAAGGCGGTCGTCACACGGCACTTTTTTGCTGCGAGGATGAGATCCTGGTTGCGCATGAGCTTTGAGACCGCGGCAGCGATCTCAGGCGTAATAGCCGGTGCGAGCTCACTGAGTTCCTCGCTCTGCGTCGTGTCAGAAAGAAGATGCTCGCGGAATTCGCCGACCGACAAGTCGGCGATCTGTTCGAACGCTGCCGCGTCGTGGCTATCGAGAATGAGCCGCGTGACCTCATCATCCTCGTAGGCAACCAGTGGTTCGGCAACGATCTGTGCCAGTGTGACGTCGGCCAGAGCGTACTTGGCTGCGATGTTCTGCTCGGATGACTCCGCCGCGATGCCGGCCAGCCGGTCACCGGATCTTGGCGGCGTTGCCTTGGACAGCAAATCGCCGAGAGAAGGGAAAACATAGTTGGTGTTTCCCACGCGGTGACGGAATTCCATCGGGCAGCACTCGTCGAATGAAAGCGGTTCGGATCTCGACACGCGCGAGCCGATGAGCGTTCATCGGCCGTGCCACCCTACCTTAGCGGTACAGTCAGCCGGAGACTACCACCGTAGGCATCGAAATCTTTGGCACCGATGCCATCATAGAAGCCTTCGCCGCTGATGGTGATACCACCGATGCCGCGCACCGATGCGCCGGCCTCGAGGCGTCCGCGGAAGTCACTGTCGCTTATCGCAAATCCGCTTGCAGCGTTGACGGTATCGTCCTTCTCGAAATCCCAGATGCCCTTGACCGCGACGAAGGGCGAAATCACACGGTTGCCGCTGTGAAGGGTCGTTGAAATTTTAGGACCGAACGTGACGCGGCCAAGTTTGACGGTTTGTGCGCCAATCGCATTTCCGAGACTGTCCGTCGTGGCGTCCTGGTCTTCCTCGAAATAAAGAACCGCGACGTGTGGCGCCAGGTGCCAACCGTTGTTCTGGAAGTCGCCCGTCAGCTGGCCTTTGACCAACCAGCGGTCAGTATCAAAGCTTCCCGTGGAGCTGCCAATCGTGAAATCATTGTCAGAGCGGCCCCAGGCGATGCGGCTGTCGAAAAGGATGTTCTTGTGCAGTCGGGCTGCCATGTAGGGCCCGAGCATCCAACCGCGACCATCGATATCGGCGTTGACGGCATCGTCCTCTTCATCCGACCAATCAAACTGACCGAGGAGACCGACGACCAATGAGTGGCTGAGACGATAGTCAGCGCCAATGTAGAGAAGACCTAGGGTGCTATCGGCTGTGTCGTTGTCGGTTTTCGCCAGCTTGCCCTCGATCCAGACATCGAACCGGCTGGAGACCATCGTTCCGGGCAAGCCGTGGCCGAGTGACATGCGGCCATTGGATTCACGACCGGTCCTCACCGCGCCGCCGCGCTTCGCGGCGTTGGCTGCCGCGACGTTACGAAGGCTCGCCGAGAAAGTCATGTTGCCGTTGGTGGCGCCAAGCTTCATGCCGGTGTCTTTGATGGAGCCTTGGCGAACCGGTTTGCTAATCGCGCTGAGACGGCTTGCGAGATTTGGCTCGTTCGCGGTGATTTGGTCAGCGCGGCGGCTGACAAAGTTTCGGATCGTCCGGTCGATCGAGGTTGTGAAGCTGAGAGAGCCGAGAAGCGCAAAATTGAAGCTAGTCGTCACGTTGGAAAACGGACCTATGCCGTTGACACACCCGCCGCCGCCACCAAACCCCGGGGTGCTGGCCGAAAAGCGGATCGCCAAACTGCCGTCGGCAACAAGTGGTGCCAGTGTCGCCTGGGGAATCGTGAGGGAGAAGTTTTGCAGATCGTTGCAGGTGCCGCCGCCGCTCAGTCTGCCGACCTCCACATTGTCAATCTCGACACGAATGAATTCTCCGGCCGGGATATCTGCTTGCACCGTGAACCGCATCACGGCATCGCTGCGCAGTACCGTATTGACAGCGACATTGACCACTGGGTCAATCAGGCTGTCGTCAACAGGACCAAAGTTGACGGTTGTTTGAGCCGCGGCAGGTTGGGTGAGCAGCAAGGATGAAGTGAGAAGGATTGCTGGCACAGGAACCAATAGAAAGGCGCAGCGGAACCGCCAAGCCATGAAACAAAGGAAACGCGAAGCAAGCTCTCGAACGCACATCTCAAACGCACTCAACGCAAACAAACACTCGAAGACGCAGAATTTGACGGTAGTTATCGATAGCAAGTTGAAGGCAAGCAAACGGCTGCCGACCAAGCAATCTGAATCCGAACTAACGATTTGCTATTGATAGTGTTTCTTTCGCTCAGTGATAAAATTGCGACTCGTGCTGAGTAATTCATCAGTGGAGCAAAAGCGGTCGGTTATGGAATGCTGACTAGCCACTGACTGACTTGCCCACTTTTGTCGCAATACGATCAATACGCAGGCCGTTTGAGTGAGGTGAGCTTCTCGCCGGCCGCGAAGGTGCTATGTTGAGGCCTTCAAACACCCGAACTGGCATCGCGGCTCCACCGCTCAACTCTCGCTAAGTTTTGCCGTTCCAAATCTCAAAGGCCCCACGTCGCATGTCCCAACCATCAGAACAAAGCCAGGCCATGACGGCGATGGTCTTTTCGAACATCGGGCACAGCTACTCGCATATGTTCACGATCCTCTATGCGACCGCAGTCCTCTATCTGCCTCAGGTCTTCAACATGCCCTATGGCGAGCTGCTCGGGCTATCCAGCCTTGGCCTCGTCCTGTTCGGTGTCGCGGCGTTGCCGGCCGGTTGGCTCGGTGATCGCTGGAGCCAGATCGGTATGATGATCGTGTTCTTTATCGGCATCGGTGTCGGCGCATTGGTCGTCGGTATGGCTGAGAACCGCCAGGACCTTTTCATCGGCCTGACGCTCATCGGCTTGTTCGCATCGATCTACCACCCGGTCGGCATCGCCTGGTTGGTCTCTTGGGCCAAGAAGCAGGGCATGACATTGGGTATCAATGGGCTGTTCGGCAACGTCGGCAGCGCGCTGTCACCGGTCTTCGTTGGCCTCATGATTGATTTTGTGAGCTGGCGCGCAGCGTTCATAGCCCCTGGCGTACTGTCCATTCTGACCGGCTTCGCCCTACTTTTTGTTTGGCGCATGGGTTGGATCCATGACGTCACCCGCGACCGCGTGTCGACAGGTGCACCAGAAGCCCGCGATTTCATGCGGGTCTTCATCATCTTGACCATCACCATGGCCTGCACCGGCTTCGTCTACACAGGCCTGACAAACACCATGCCGAAGCTATTTGAGATGGGCTTGGATAAGAGCATTGCGACGAGCTACACGGAGATTGGCGTCTACGTCGGCCTGATCTCAGGTCTGGCATCATTCAGCAGTGTTATCGGCGGTTGGATGGCGGATCGTTATTCGGCGCGCTCGATTTACATCGTGTTCTGGCTGCTTCAGGTGCCGCTGTTGTTCGTCGTCGTGTCACTGGCGAACACGCCGCTGCTCCTCGCTGTTCTGCTTGTGATGTGCTTCATGCTGGCGTTTGCGGCAGCCGAGAACATGCTGGTGGCGCGCTACACGCCGTTTCGTTGGCGTGCCGTTGCCTATGGAGCCAAGTTTGTGCTGTCGCTTGGTGTTGGCGGCCTGACCGTGCATCTCGCCGGTCAACTGTTTGACAATGACGGCAGCTTTGCCACGCTGTTCACATTGTTTGGAATCGCGGCAATCCTTGCCACAGTTGCGGCCTTCATGCTCCCCGCCAGCCGGCCGGTGCAAGCCACGGCTGATCCGGCTGCCGCTAATGCGCAGTAAGCTGCAAATATCCAGGTGGTGGCCATTGCACAGCTGAGGCTCTGGCTTAGAATGGCGGCCAAAACCGGAGGGTGGAAATGACTGAGCGCGAGCCCGTCAAGGATTGGCTGACTGACTGGGATCATATGGATCCGGAATGGAGCAAAGATCCGTTCCCAATCTGGGATGAAGTGCGCACCTCTCAGTGCCCGATCGCACGTACCGAGCGCTACGGCGGCGTCTACATGCCCACAAGCTTCAAGGACATGCAGGACATCACCGCCGACACTGAGACGTTTTCATCGCGTCAGGTCGTGGTGCGCGAGACCCAGCCTGAGGCACAGGGCGGTGCACCGCCAATCACGTCTGATCCGCCGCGGCATCGCCTGGCCCGCATGAAAATCATGCCTCCATTCTCCGGGCATGAGATCAAGAAACTGATCCCACGCACCCAGGAAATCTGCAATCAGCTGATCGACAAGTTTGCCGACAAGGGACGGTTTGATGGCGCTGAGGACTATGCGCAGAACATTCCGGTGCACGTCATTGCGCACATGCTCGCCATTCCCGAGGCCGACGCGGATCAGTTCCGCAAGTGGATCCGGCTCATCGTCATAGATGGCGTCATTGACGATCAGGCCATGAACACCGGCCTTCATGAACTGACCAATTACTTCCATGAACGCCTGCCCGAACGGCGCGCCAATCCTGGCGACGACATCATCAGTTTTCTCCTGCAGCAAACCTATGACGATGGCGAGCCGCTCAAGGAGAACCATGTCCTCGGATCGCTGCGCTTGATCCTGGTTGCCGGTATCGACACGACATGGAGCGCTATTGGTGCCTCGATCTGGCATCTGGCAAACAACCCGCAGGATCGCGAGCGTCTTGTTGCCGAACCGGAGCTGATGAAGTCCGCGGTGGAGGAATTCTTGCGAGCTTACGCTCCGGTGACGATGGCGCGGCTGGTGGCCAAGGACACGGAGGTCAATGGCTGTCCCATGAAGGCCGGTGAAATGCTGCTGTTGCCGTTCCCCGCCGCAAACCGTGACCCTGCCCAGTTCGAGCGCCCTGACGAAGTGATACTGGATCGTGAGAACAACAAGCACGTGGCGTTCGGCATGGGTATTCACCGCTGCGTCGGCATGCATCTCGCGCGGATGGAGATCCGCGTTGCACTGGAAGAACTTCTCAAGCGCATCCCGAACTTCGAACCGGATGGCGAAACGACATGGTCGCTCGGCTCGATTCGTGGACCTCGTCAGTTGCCATTGAAGTTCTAAACCAGCGCCTGCCCCTGACCCCGCGCAAGGTATCACTTACACGTCACCCAGGCGTCCTGGCTGGCGGCAAATCCATCCGGTTGGGCGCGGTCTTGCCCCCGGCCCGAGCGCACCATCTCAGGTGCCAGGCGTATCGCGATATCAAAACGGTCTCGGTAGGTCTTCGAAGAGTGCCAGGTAGCACTCTGCCTGTTTTCCTTGAGGCGGCGACGATTGCCCGGCGACCAATTGAAACCGATGCGTGTTTCGTTCGGATACATCACCGACCCTGCCTGCAGCGAATGCGGCAGCTGAAACTGATGACCAATTTCGTGCATGAGCCGAAGAATCGTTTGCTGGCGAGTCCCCGCCTGCACCATGATCGAGCCGAAGAAACCGCTGCCCAGCCCGCGCACATGGCCACTTGTCGGTGAGATCCACTCATCTGAGGTGAGCAGGATGAACAGCTCGCCCTCGCTGAATTGCTGCATGCGCTGGATTTCCAGCGGCCACTTCCAACTGTCCTGCAAGCGATGCTGATAAACCCGCTTTATCTCGAAACGAATGCGGAACTCGGCAAACTTGGCATTGATGTCGTCGATGTAGGATCGCGCATCCTGTGGGCTCACATTGTCGAGGCCGATAATGACGGGGACCGCGCGTACATCCTGGTCCTGCGCCGACCTCTTTGGCGGTTCGCGCACGACGCGGCCGAGGATCTTCTGCTGCCGCAGAACATCTTCAAACCGTTGATCATAGTCAGCCTTGCGCCAACGCCGTTCTTCAAAGTTTTCGGCAAGCAAGTTCGACAGCGCGGTCAGGAGGCGCTTGCCCAACTGCTCATCGGGAACCGCGCCATCAATGAAAGCAAACTTTCTGAGGCCGAATGAATAGACTCGATTTGTCTTGGGTTGTTCGGATTGCACGCGAGCCTCCGCATAGCGGCAAGGCCGCGATGTGAGCGCGATGTAGCTGTCAGGTCGATGATTGAAAACGGACGTCGTGCCGCGCAACAGATCTTCTCGCGTCGCTTGTGCTGGCAAAGTCAATCTGGCAATGGGCTGCCCGAGGCCAATCGATATGCGGTGCGGTTCGAACTCCTGATTAACCCGATTGAGAACGCGTGCAACTTCCCCGTCGCTCGGGGATTGCCCGTCAATTGCCAACCCAATGACGACATGCGGATGGCGATTGAGGTAGTCGGCAAGTGCTGCCCGCCGCGCAATGGCGGTTGAAATCAGCGTTGCAAAATTCGAGAACCCGGATTGCGCGATCAACTGCCGGATCTCGCCAATGTCCTTATGGTCGGGGCTGATCCGTGACAGGGAGACAATCCGCTCTTGCAGCAATTCTATGCGTTCATTCGTTGCTGCTTTGTAGACCGCATTGGCCGCAGCATTCACCGCATAGAGAGCGATCAGGCCGCCGCAAACCAACCAGGCAAGTCTAGACATGAAGTCGGCCCTTCCAGCCTGATGCGAACGCCTGCTGCAGTGAGCATGCCCTGGGTGACCGGCCCAACCGCATGGTCCCTATGGCTGAAGTGACGGATTGTGCGGCGCCATCGCAACAAGACATCAGCCTGCTGCGTGGCAGTCAGGAGGTCAAGAGGCCGGCCGCAACATGTGATCCCGCTGAAATTCGTCGCAGCTGCGCGGTTCCGGCAGCAATCTGCTGGAATTCTCGGGCAGCGAGACTATATCTGCGCCGCAGATCATCACGTTATGAGAATGGCACCGGGACCGTATCGTGGTGGTGTCATCCGCGCCAATAGGGGAATGATGTGGCCAAACCGGAATACATGACCAAACTGACCGGCAATCGGAAGTGGGTGGCTGATCTCGTCGAGGGACCGATTTGTGTTGGCATAATCACAGCACTTATCCTGCTCAATGCCGTCACCCTGGGTCTTGAGACAGACAAGTCCGTCATGGCCTCGTTCGGCAGTATTCTGATCGCGCTGGATTACGCGATCCTTATCGCCTTTACCATCGAGCTCGCCGCCAAGTTTTATGCCTATCGTCTGGACTTCTTCAAATCTGGTTGGAACATCTTCGATTTCGTGATCGTAGTCATTTCCTGGATGCCGAGTAGTGGCCCCTTCGCCATCCTGCGTGCACTTCGCATCCTGCGTATCCTCCGATTGCTGTCCGTCGTTCCGCAGTTGCGTCGTGTGATCAGTGCCATCGGCCATTCGATCCCGGGCATGATTTCGGTCATCGGTGTTCTCAGCATCATTTTCTACGTCTCCGCCGTGCTCTCGACGAAGATCTTCGGCCAGCATCCTGATCCAAACATGCAGGAGTGGTTTGGCTCGATCGCAGCCTCCGCTTACACGCTGTTCCAGATCATGACGCTGGAAAGCTGGTCCATGGGCATTGTCCGGCCGACGATGCAGCTGTTCCCCTACTCTTGGATTTTCTTTGTACCGTTTATCATCATCACCAGCTTTGCGGTGTTGAACCTCTTCATTGGCATCATCGTTGACGCCATGCAGACATCTCATGAAGGCCCACGCGAAGAAGACCGCGAAGAGATCAAGGAGTTCACCCACGACGAGGTGGAATCTTTGCATCGGCGGTTGGACGAGCTGCAGCAGTCCATTACGCAGCTGAACGATGCGCTGAGCAAAGACAAGGCGGCCGGACGGTAGCGCCGCAATGGAGTTAGTTCGTCGGGAACGGACCTTTATTGAATTCCCACCGTGCGAGCCGCGTTGCCGTCTTGGAACAGTCCTCGACCGATAGCACGCGCCAGACATCGGCGGTGGAATACGTCGTGGCGGAAACATCGCCAACGGCAAGGCAGAGGTTGGAGCCCTTCAGCACAACCCGACCATCGTCCTTGAAGTCGAACGTCTGCAGTGCGCCACTTTCGAAAAACGGTGCGCGATGTCCGCATGGCCGGAGCAGAATTGAAGCTCCCGGCAATGCCCGTCCGTTGACGCCGGCTGCCGTGATGCAGAGATCGACGGCCGGGAACGCGATCTTGCCATCCTTGCGGAGTTCCACGGCGCTATCATTGGTCAGGCCGCCCTTGCAGTTGTGCGCGAAGATCGGCACTTCCAGCCTCAAGGCCTGCCCGACACCCAGGATATCAAGGCAGTAGCCATCGACCGGTCGGTCGAGACGATCCTTGAGGCGCAGATGGCCATAGTCCTTTGTATCGGCAAAGGCAGATGACGAGACAGCAATGGTGACAAATAGGAGAAGCAGGGATCGTAGCATCGGGTCGCTCCGGCAAACGGCAATCGATGGCGCGCAAACATTCGTATCCGTGCCCAGCATGTGATGCCGGGCAGGCTCGCAATCAAGTGTAGTTGGAAAAGCAGAGGATCTAGTCGCCTTCGGCCTCGGCCGTATCATCGGGCATCACGACTGTCACGCGGCGCCCTTCAAAATCAATCTCAGGAACGAATTGATCGTCGAACGGCACGAACTCGGTGCGTTTCTTGCCCGCGAGACGAATTTCCAGGAGATCGCCGGCGCCAAAATTCTGCATGGCAATCACCTCGCCGACGTCTGATCCGTCGCTACGTTGCGCGGCCATGCCGATGATGTCGGCATGGTAGATCTCGTCGTCGTCGGGCTCGGGGAGCTTGTCGCGTTCGATGTAAAGTTCAGTGCCGCGTAACGCCTCGGCAGCGTTGCGGTCGGTCACGCCTTCAATCCGTGCGACGACGCCCTTCTTGGCGACCCGTAGCGGTTTGATGGTGTAGGTCTTGGAGCCGTCCTCGCTCGACAGCGGACCATAGGCACCAATATCCATCGGATCATCGGTATGCGATTTGATCACCACCTCACCGCGAATGCCGTGAGCGGTTGAGATATGGCCGAGGAGAATGCGCATGCGGGGCTAACCCCCGGTGTCATCCCGGCACGTGTTGCCGGGATCTATGGTGCTACACGCGCCAAAGTCTGTGGCTTGATGTATCCCGGTGACAAGCACCGGAACGACATTAAGGTCGCGTAGTTCCCCGCCTTCGCGGGGATGACGACAGGTGAATGCAGCGAAAGCAGCCATGTTCTAAGCCGCGCTTACTCGCTGGCGGCTTCTTCAGCTGGTGCCTCTGCTTCGGCATTGGCGGCTTCGGCAGCTTCTGCAGCAGCAGCGGCTTCGGCTTCTTCACGCTCGCGGCGCTTCTTGCCTGGCAGACCCTTCTTCGGGTTGTTGCGGGCTTCGCGTGTGAGAATACCGGCAGCATCAAAGAAGCGGGCGACACGGTCGGTCGGTTGGGCACCAACAGACAGCCAGTGCTTGCAGCGATCTTCCTTCAGCTTCACACGCTCTTCGCTGTCCTTTGGCAGCATCGGATTGTAAGAGCCGATGCGCTCGATGTAACGGCCATCACGCGGCGCTGTGTTGGACGCAGCAACGATGTGGTAGTACGGGCGCTTTTTGGCACCGGCGCGGGTAAGACGAAGTTTAACGACTGACATAGTGTTGAGTTCTCCGGTTAGTCTTGTCTGAAGTTGCAATTACGAAAGTTGACGATGGCGATAGACGAGGCGCGGGCGTCCGCGGAACGTCGTCTCGCTTTCGATTTCGGCACCCAGGCGCTCGGCCAGGGCACGCGAAGCGGTGTTGTCCGGATGGACGAAACTGAAGAGCGGCGGCAGCTTGAGATCAAAGGCCGCCCAGTGCTGCACGCGTTGTGCGGCCTCGGTGGCGTAGCCTTTGCCCTGCGCCGAAGCAAACAGGCTCCAGGCCAGCTCTGGTTCGTCGAGGTCGACCGGTTGCCACAGGCCGCACCAGCCGGCCAGCGCCTGATTGTCTTTGGCCTCGACGGCAAACATGCCACGGCCGAGGAGCTGCCACTCGCCGACGGCGCCACAGAACCAGCTCCAGGTTTGCACCAATGTTTGCGGACCGCCGCCGAGATGGCGTGTCTGAACGGGATCCTGCAGGAACTCCGAGAGCGGCTCGAAGTCGTCACGGCGCCACTGCCGAAGCAGCAGGCGGTCTGTGTTAAGCTCGATCATGCCGCGCCCCTCGCGTTGCGTAAGGACACGGCGCTGGGATGGCGCCAGACCTGCACCATGTATTGCTCGTCGTAAGGTATGGTTTCATGGGCCACAGCACCCAATCGTTTGGCGACACCCTGCGATGCAATGTTCTCCGGCGAGATATAGCTGACCGCAGCGGGCCAACCGGCCTCCTCGTAGGCCCACGTTCGCGCTGCCAATGCCGCTTCGCTGGCATAGCCTTGGCG
Source organism: Hyphomicrobiaceae bacterium (assembly GCA_965247245.1). Lineage (GTDB taxonomy): Bacteria > Pseudomonadota > Alphaproteobacteria > Rhizobiales > Hyphomicrobiaceae > Tectiglobus. Next base: position 3,857,851 of record CBDFGV010000003.1, read on the forward strand.
CTGTGCCGCTGGTACGATGCCCCACATGATTTCTTGCTCGGGCTTGTCGTATGGAAACCACGGGCCGCAATAGCCGACCAGTTGGTCGGACTGTTTCTCAGCGACTGCAAAAGGCCCGTACCCGCGCAACTGCCAATGGCCGCAGAAGCTGGCCATGATACGCCAGGCAGCAGCAGCATCCCGCACTCCACCGATGTAGCTCGTCGCGTCTTCATCAGCGAGGAAGGCGGCATATGTGCCGTGGTCCTCGTCGCGGAACGGGCGCAGGCGAAGCCGTTCGGTTTCTATGGTCGGGATGGTTGCCACAGTCAGCGCTTCTTCTTCTTTTTGCCGATACCGGCCGTCGGGCCACCAAGACCGGGCAACGCTCCGCCACCGAGACCAGGCAGACCCGCACCACCACCGAGGCCCGGTAATCCTTTCGGCAAAGCGCCACCGCCGCCCATGCCGGGCATTCCCTTCGGCATCTGCCCAGATTGCTGCAGTGCCTTGGCCTGTTCGATCATTTCCGGCGTCGGCTCAGGCATGCCACCCATGCCGAGGCCGCCCATCATCTTGCCCATCAGGCCTTTGTTCTTGCCCATCTTCTTCATCATGTCCGCCATCTGGCGGTGCATCTTGAGAAGCTGGTTGACGTCCTGCACTGAGGTTCCCGAGCCGGCTGCAATGCGCTTGCGCCGCTTGCCGTTGATGATCTTCGGGCTGGAACGCTCCTTCTTCGTCATCGACGTGATGATCGCGTGCTGACGCTTCAGGACCTTGTCATCCAGGTTGGCTTCCGCCAGCTGGTTTTTCATTTTACCCATGCCGGGCAGCATGTTGAGCACACCGCCCATGCCGCCGAGCCGCTGCATCTGTTTGATTTGCTCGCCGAGATCGTCGAGGTCGAACGACCCCTTCTTCATCTTGTCGGCGATCTTCTGCGCTTTTTCGGCGTCGATCGTCTCAGCGGCGCGTTCAACGAGGCTGACGACGTCGCCCATGCCGAGAATGCGGCCGGCAATGCGCTCTGGATGGAAGTCTTCCAGCGCGTCCCACTTTTCACCGGTACCGAGCAACTTGATCGGCTTGCCGGTGACGGCGCGCATGGAAAGTGCGGCACCGCCGCGGCCATCACCGTCAACACGGGTGAGCACGATGCCGGTTATCCCGACCTGTTCCTCGAAGGCCTTGGCCGTATTGACCGCGTCCTGGCCGGTAAGGCTGTCTGCAACAAGCAGCGTCTCGTGCGGCCCGGTCGATGCCTTGACCTGAGCTACTTCGCTCATCAGTTCCTGGTCGAGTGTGATACGACCGGCTGTGTCGAGCAGGACAACATCGTAACTGCCGAGCCGCGCGGCATCCATCGCCCGGTTGGCGATCTGGATCGGCGACTGGCCTGCTACGATCGGCAGGGTGGCAACTTCGGTCTGCTCACCCAGAACGCGAAGCTGCTCCTGCGCTGCCGGTCGCCGGGTGTCGAGCGACGCCATTAGCACTTTCTTGTGCTCACGGTCAGTTAGGCGCTTGGCGATCTTGGCGGTTGTTGTCGTCTTACCGGAGCCCTGCAGGCCGACCATCAGGATCGGCACCGGCGGCGCAGCGGTTAGATCAATCGGATCGGCATCAGAGCCCAGAACATTGACCAGCTCGTCGTGGACGATCTTGACGACCATCTGGCCCGGCGTCACCGATTTGACGACTTCCTGGCCGACCGCCTTTTCTCGCACCTTCTCTGTAAATTCCCGGACGACATCCAGCGCGACGTCGGCTTCCAACAACGCGCGGCGAACTTCGCGCATCGCTGTTGAAACATCACTATCCGTCAGGGCGCCGCGCCGCGTAAGCGCATCGAAAATCCCGGAAAGGCGGTCTGATAACGACTCGAACATGTGTCCTCGAACTGATCCAAATGACCGGGGAAAGGCCCCGGGCCCTAGATCAAATATGAATACGAAACCGCCCAAACACAAACGCACCCGCGGGCGAAACTCGCTGGCGGGTGTTGACCCCGTCGAACGGCCAGTTCGCGATGAAACAGGCGGAACGTCGGAGCGGCTCGTCTTAGGCGGGCCGGATTAGCGACGCACAATCGTTCAGACGGCGGCAAATGTCAATGATTTCGTCGAATGACGCCGTGGCGGACTACGGCGTTGCGATCAGACGTTCAGCATCTGCCGGACGCGCGGTGCGATCCAGCGGGCAATAGCCAGTGCGACAATCGTCGCCAATACAACTTCCAAAATCATCGTCAACCTCTCAAGCAGGACCACGAGGCAAGAACAATCATGGCAACCGATCACGGTTAACTTGGGGTTAAGGCCAGCAGATAACGGGCAAAAATCTGCAGCTCAGGCCCAACATTTATGTTACGGCGATTGCATTTCCTGAAGCTGACCTGCGAGAACACGCATCATGCCACTACCCAAGCCCTACGAAGGCCGGGTCCTGCCAGAATGGATCGACCACAACGGCCACATGAACGTCGCCTATTACGTCCTGGCGATTGATGAGAGCCTCTATGACTTCTTCGGCCACTTCGGCCTCAACCAGAATTACCGCGATACGACAGGTTGCTCGACCTTCACCGGTGACCTCCACATCTACTACAAGCGCGAAATCCGCGAGGGTGACGCATTCACGGTGAAGAGCACGCTGCTCGGCTTTGACGATAAGCGCATCCGCTACATGAGCCAGATGTTCCGCACTGACGACGGCTCGGAGGTCGCGGTTCAGGAGGCCCTGTCACTGCACGTTGACCTGACGGAGCGTCGCGTCTGCCCGATCCGCGAACCTCTGATCTCACGGCTGGCCGAGTTGCAGGAAATGCAGGGCGATATCGAAGTGCCACCCGAAGTGGGCCGCACGATCGCAAAGCCGCCGATTTACACCGGTGGGAAGTAGCATATCGGATTGCGAGGGGTTACTGCACCTCGCCATCGGCGAATGCCTGGATCAGCGAGCGGGCAATCGCCTGCCTGCCCGGGACCCACAAGCCTTCGGGATGCGAGTCATCAAGCATCAGCAGGATCTCATTGCGTGAGAACCACCGTGCTTCCTGGATTTCGTTGGGATCGATGTTGATCTCAGTGGTCTTGGCAATGGCATGGCAGCCGATCATCAGCGAATGCGGGAACGGCCAAGGCTGCGTCAAGTGAAACCGAACGTCTTCGACCACGATGCCAGCTTCTTCAAAGGTCTCCCGCTTGACGGCGTGGGCGATATCTTCGCCCGGCTCAAGGAAACCTGCCAGCGTTGACCACATGTTCTGCACGAACCGTGCTTCGTGGCCGAGCAGGCAACGATCGTTGGTCGGGTCAACAATCAACATGATCACGACCGGGTCGGTGCGCGGGAAATGATCCATGCCGCAACCCGTGCACTTGCGTCGCCAGCCACCATCGGCAATCCGCGTCTCGCTCCCGCAGGCACCGCAGAAACGGGTCTTCTGGTGCCAATGATCCAGCGACTTGGCCATACCGAACATCGACAGGTCCTCGTGGCCCATGATGCCTTGCATCGCCAGCGACCTCAGATCGACCATTGGGAATAGGATCTGCATGGCGTCCGGCGCATGCTGCACCTCGACCTCACCGAGCGCGAGGGCAAACCGCGCACCACCCTCTGGATGTGTGCCGAGAAAATAGCTGTTCTCAACGGGCAGCCCATATTGCGCGAGATCCTGCTTCGTAAACCACTTCGCGCTCGCTTCGCTTCGCTCCTCGTCAGACATGATCACCGGCTTGTCGCCGAGCAACACGAGAATCCGCGTCTGCGGATCGTCCAACTGAGCCTCGATATAGGCATGATCCGAGCGATTGACGCTCTGGCGGTCGAGCAGCGATGACTCACGAATTGTCGGTATAAACATTAGGTCCCTCCAGCGCCGCGACAACAGCACACGTGCTCCCCGGGCGCAACGTGGTCGATGTCAAAGCGCCGTTTTTCAGCGCAAAATCAGGTATGTGCAGATGGTCCTCTGTAGGCTTATTACATGGTCGCATAGCCAACTCCGGGTCGAGGCTGACAACCCCCTTGCCCTCCTGTAGCGAAACCGCCATATTCAGGCCGGGAGGTTGGCGCGGACGTGTCCCTCGCCAACCGGGTCAGATCCGGAAGGAAGCAGCCCTAACGAGCCCGACATGGGTCGTTGATCAGCCTCCCACTTCGCATCCTTGCACATGGCGGACAAAGTGCGTTCCGCCAGTTTCTTGAGTTGGCCGTATTGGTCTGCACATTTTGAATACGGAGCAGGACCGCGATCGGCCATGGCAGATTCCACCGGCGACAACCAATCTTCTTTGTTAGGCGACGATGATCAGTCGAAGCCTTATGTTGTGCTGGCGCGCAAGTATCGTCCGGAAAGCTTTGAGGATTTGATCGGCCAGGAGGCCATGGTCACCACGCTGCGCAACGCGTTCGCGTCAGAGCGTATCGCACAGGGCTATATGCTGACCGGCGTCCGCGGTGTCGGTAAGACAACAACGGCTCGCATCCTGGCACGCGCGTTGAACTACTCCGGACCGGATATCGAAGACAAGCCGACCGTTGATCTCGTTGGCTATGGCGAGCATTGCCAGGAAATCATTCAGTCACGCCACCCCGATGTGCTCGAAATGGACGCCGCGTCCAACACAGGCATCGACAACATCCGCGAAATTATCGAAAGCGCCAAATACCGGCCGCTGACAGCACGCTACAAGGTCTTCATCATCGACGAAGTCCACATGCTGTCGAAGGGCGCTTTCAATGCGCTCTTGAAGACATTGGAAGAACCGCCGGAACACGTGAAGTTCATCTTTGCCACGACAGAAGTGCGCAAGGTGCCGGTCACAGTGCTGTCGCGCTGCCAGCGCTTCGACTTGCGCCGCGTTGGCGTGCCGGACCTGACAAAGCATTTCGCCGGTATCGTCGAGAATGAAGGTGCATCAGCCGACGAAGATGGCTTGCGCCTCATTGCACGCGCCGCCGAAGGCTCGGTGCGGGACGGTCTTTCTATTCTGGATCAGGCCATTGCCATGGGTTCTGGTCACGTCGGCGTCGAGAATGTGCGCGCGATGCTTGGCCTGGCCGACCGCGGTCGCGTATTCGACTTGTTCGAGACGATGCTGCGTGGCGACACCGCCGAGGCGCTAGCTGCGTTCGAAGCTTTGCATGCAGACGGCGCGGACCCGCTGCAGGTTTTGAACGATCTTGCCGAGGTCGTGCATCTCACTACCAAGGCGAAGATTGCAGGGGCTGATGCCTCCGGCGAGACCGTGTCTGCCGAGGAGGCGGCCAGAACACTGGATCTTTCGGCGAAGCTCTCGATCCCACTTCTGTCGCGGATCTGGCAGATGCTGCTCAAGGGCATCGACGAGGTCAACGGTGCGCCAAGCCCGGTGACGGCTGCCGAAATGGTTCTCATTCGTATCACCCACACAGCCGATCTGCCGACACCGGACGAGCTTATCAAGGCCTTGGGAGATGGCGGCGCAACGCAGTCCCGCGCAACGTCCGGAGCCAACGGTGGAGCTGTCCAGCATGGTAACGGGCCGGTGGCGCATGCTGCTGGTAATCTGGCGCCAGCCGCCGACGCCGTCCCAAGAAACGAACCTAAGCCAACCACCGCCGTCTTGCCGCAATCGCTTGAGGAGGTTGCAGCATTCGTCGGTCAACAGCGCGATGCCATGCTTCGGGTGCATATTGAAGAGCACATGAGCCTGATCGCATTCGAGCCAGGCCGGATCGAGTTCTATCCGCTGGATGGCGCTCCGAAAGGCCTTGCCGGGGAACTCGGTGAGAAGCTCAGTAAGTGGACCGGAACGCGCTGGGTTGTGGTTGTCGGCCGTGAGCGCGGTGAGCCCCCGATCGGGGATGTCAAACGCGCCAGACGTGAAGCCGAGATTGCCGAGATTAAACAGGAACCGGCTGTTGCAGCAGTTCTGCAGGCCTTCCCTGACGCAGAGATTACTGACATCCGTCCGTTGGATGATTCAGAAACTAACGATTGAGTTTGAAGCTAGGCAGCGACCAAGCACTGGAGATTGAGACATGAAAGACCTCATGGGCATGATGAAACAGGTCCAGCAGATGCAGGCCAAAATGCAGGAAATGCAGCAGGAGCTTGAGGACTTGGAGATCGTCGGCCAGTCCGGTGCCGGCATGGTCACCGTAACACTGAACGGCAAGGGTGAGATGCGCGGTGTCAAGATCGACCCGTCACTCATGAAGCCCGGCGAAGCTGAAATTGTCGAAGACCTCATCGTGGCAGCGACATCTGACGCAAAGGTCAAGGTCGACGTGGCCAGTCAGGAAAAGATGAAGGCAATGGCCGGTGGGCTACCGATCCCGCCTGGACTGAAGCTCTGGTAGGTTCGGCCTAACGCGGCTGACCGAGCTGACGTCCGGCCCGCTCAGGATGAATTGCTACGAGCACTGCCGCGCTATTTCCGGCGGCAGATTTCTTTGCTGATGCCATCGTAAAACGAGAACCCAGACCGATAGTTGCAACGCTCGCGCTGGGTCATGCGACGCCGCCGCTTTCGCGGACGCTGGCTATTGTCCTCCATAAAGGAGGCGTAGGATTCTCCAATATAGTCACGGCCTTGCTGCCACATCGGCTTCGAGCCCAACGGGCTGTAGGCATCCATGGCAAAAAACGTCATTAAAAATACAACTGGTAATAAACGGTACATGTTCTCTCCCCGGCGCTGACATTTCTGCCTGCATGAACGGGGAAGAGATTACTCGCTCGCGCAGAAGATTTTCTTTTGTCTATTCATGCAATTCGCCGGATTGATTTAAGACTTTGTTCAAGACCGAAGGCGGCTTGCTACTGGATCTATGGCGTTAAGAACGGCGCCGGCTGCCACGAAGATCATTGTCAACAGTTCTGCACGTGAATTGCCATCAGCGTATTTTTGGTCATGATGACAGTCTCGCCTCCAAACCAAAGGGCGGTGGTCATTCATGCCAAGACTTATTGTTGCTCAGTCAATTGCCAATCGAGCTGGTTTGTTGCTTTCCAGCCTTCTTGCTTTTGTTCTGATTTTGGCGCCGGCTGCGACGCCGGGTCGATCCACAGCAACCGTTGATCTCGCCCTGGTCCTCGCCTTGGATGTTTCCGGCAGTGTGAATGCATACGAGTATGGACTGCAACGAGATGGGTTGGCTGCAGCCTTTCGCGATCCGGAAGTCTTGGCTGCGATACAACTTGGCCAGCGCAAGCGCATCGCAGTTGTGGCGGTGCAGTGGGCCGGTGTCGGAAAACAACTGATTTCGGTTCCCTGGAAGATCATCGGCGATCAGGAGTCGGCTCTCGCATTCAGCGATGAACTCAAGGCCATGCCGCGCAATTTCATCAACGGCGAAACGCACATATCAGGGATCATCGAGTTCGCAACCAAAACTGCCCTGCAGGCACCGGCAATGGCTGCCCGATACGTTATCGATATCTCAGGTGATGGTATGGACAATGTTGGCTACGCGCCGGACTTTGCCCGCAACCGTGCCATCAAGTCTGGTGTCACCATCAACGGACTAGCCATTCTCAACGAGACACCGCGGCTACTCGAATACTACCATCACCGCGTCATCGGCGGTCCCAATGCATTCGTGATGAAGGCGAACCGCTACGAGGACTACGCCGAGGCTATTCGCAAGAAGCTTGTTCGTGAGATCAGCCAGCACTTACTGTCTTGATGAGTATCTCGCCGCCTAAGCCGACAGCTTAAGGTGACGCTTGATCAGCTGCTTCCATGTCACCGAATGGCGATTGCAATACTTGATCACGAACGGGGTGAGGTAAGTGCGTTCGGCAGTTGAAAGATGTGACTCCCTAAGGCCCTTAAGAGCCGTGTTGGTGAAGTCGCTATAGAGTTGGCGTTCCTTGGCAAGCGCCCGCGGCTTCAACGTATCGGCGGAGTTGGTTGTGATTCTCTGATAATAGATCACCGCATCGTTGCCGGTTACGCGGCCGGAAAGCAGAAATGGTAGTAGCGTGATGAAATCATGGCCCCAGGCATGACCAAACTCACGCACGAGCGGCAGCGCGTAGAACAACACATCGCGGCGATACAAGCCGTAAAACCAGCCGTTGCGCGCGTGCCGTAGGAGGTACTGCTTGTAGAACAGGCTGCTCGGTCGGCGTGCTTCAGGCGCTGCAATCCTGCGAAACTCCTGCCAGTCTTCGCTTAACAGAATGTTGCCGCCGGCAGCGAGGTTAGCGTCGGGCGTGTCATTGAGAGTTTGCCGCAACACGTCGACGTAGTCTGGCGACCAGCTGTCATCCTGTGCCGCCCACATGAAGTATTCGCCCTTGGCCTCCCGCACCAGCCATTCGAAGTTGCCGATCGTGCCGAGGTTATGTTCGTGACGTTCGACCCGAACCCTTGGATCGGCCTGCGCCCACTCGGCAAGAATAGCGGGGCTCGCATCTTTCGACGCGTCGTCTGATACAATGATCTCGATATTGGTCGCGGTTTGAGCGCTCAGACCTTCGATCGCCTTGGCGAGATATTTGGCACCATTGTAAACCGGCATGCCGATTGTCACGAGCGGCTGGTCGGACATTGCGAGGCGAGTTCCTTAGTCAAGATCGTACTGGGTAATCACATCCCGGATTCTCATTTACCGGTTGTAGCCGGCTGCTTTGCCTCGGTCCACAAAGGCCGCTAAATCAATCATGCAAAACCAAAAAAGTCGCATCCTAACGCCGGTCGACGGCACGCCCAGGAGAGGTATCACATGAGCAACGGCCAGCATTGGTCAGACGATGTCTATGCTGAGATCAAGAAGCGCGACATCGAAACCGTCTGCACCGTACCGGATGGCGGTCTGACCAAACTTCTCAACATGATCAACGATGATCAGGCGATGAAGTTGATCACCATGACCACTGAGGAAGAGGGTATGGGCATCGTCACTGGCCAGTGGCTAGGCGGCAAAAAGGCGATGATTGCGATGCAGTCTTCCGGTGTCGGCAACTGCATCAACGCGCTGGGCTATCCCAGTATTCTCAAAGCGCCCTGCCTAATGTTGGTGACCATGCGCGGAATGTGGGGCGAGTTTAATCCCTGGCAGGTCCAGATGGGGATGGGCACCAAGCCGGCTCTGGAAGCCGTCGGCGTCAGATGCTTCCCCGTCGAGAACCCGAAAGAGGTCGGCGATACTTTCGCGGCTGCCGCTGACATCGCATTTCACGGTGGCATGTCCTGCGCGGTTTTGATCAGCCAGCGTGTGATGGGCGCCAAGGGCTTCGGCCAGGATTAGACAAGGATCAGGAATAGGCAACATGGCAAAGACAGGATCAAACAAGATTCAACGCCGGCAGTTCGTATCCGATCTCCTGGCCAAGCGCGACGGCGCACTCGTTGTACCGGGGTTGGGATCACCGACTTGGGACACCTTCGCGGCGGGTGACAGCCCGGAGTATCTCTACTCCTGGGGCGGCATGGGCATGGCGGTGCCAACGGCCCTTGGCCTCGCGCTCGCACAACCGGACCGACGTATCCTGGCGCTGACCGGTGACGGCGAAATGATGATGGGGATCGGCTCGCTGGGTGTCGTTGCGAACCATGCACCGAGCAACCTCGGCATCCTGGTGCTCGACAATGAACACTTTGGCGAAACGGGCAAACAAACCGGCCTCACATCCAACCAGGCCGATCTCTGCAAAGTTGCCGAGGGTTTCGGCATCACCAAGACCATGCTTGTGACCGAGCATAGTGCGGTCGACGATCTCGCCGAGCTGGTCTTCAAGACACCAGGGCCGACGTTTGCCGTGGCCAAGATTGCGCTCAGTGAGGACCCCTGGATGCTGCCCGAGAAAGATGGTGCTGCGATCGCACGTCGTTTCCGCGTCGCCCTCGGTCTGGCCGAGGCATAGTATTGTCTGGCGACGCATTGAGGCAGGTCTTAATTGACCGTTCCTGCTAAGCTCCTGTGCAATGCATTGAAGCACAGGAGCTCGGCCGGACATGAGCGAACAGCACAATCGATCAGCAGCAACGATCGCGGCACAGGCACTACACATCATCAATGAGGAGACCGGCGGCGTGGTGCCTGGCATTGAGCCGGCCACCACCTTTGCCCGCGATGACAGCTACGAATTTCGCTCGGAGTTCGGGTACTCCCGTGACTCCAACCCGACGACGCGAAACGCGGAAGAGATCATCAAAGCTCTGTCTGGCGCCGAAGATGCGCTTGTTTTCAACTCCGGCATGTCGGCCATTTCCACCGTGTACGAAACGCTGCGGCCGGGCCAGCATGTCGTTGCTCCCATCATCATGTATCACGGCGCCCAGCACTGGCTGCAGCATCTCGAAAAGACCCGCGGCATCGAGCTGACTCTCTTTGATCAGACCAAGCCTGGCGCGCTGAAGCAAGCGATCCAGCCCGGTAAGACTGAACTCGTTTGGATCGAATCCCCCGTCAATCCAACGTGGGACGTGATCGATATCGCTGAGGCAGCTGATCTTGCGCACGATGCCGGCGCTACCCTCGGCCTGGATACGACTGTGGCTCCCCCCTGCACGACGGACGCCTTCGCGCTGGGCGCTGATATCGTTTTCCAGTCAGCCACAAAATATCTGGGTGGGCACAGTGACCTCACTGGCGGTGTCCTCACAACAGCCAAGAACGATGATCGATGGCAGGAGATCCAGTATGTGCGCAAGCACCTCGGCGGTATCCTGCAGCCATTCGAAGCCTGGCTGCTGATCCGCGGTATCCGCACGCTGTTCGTGCGGTTTGAGCGGGCATCGCAGAACGCGCTCGCATTGGCCCGTCATTTTGAGAATCATCCCAAGGTCGAGCGTGCGCTCTATCCCGGCCTTGAGAACCATCCCGGCCACGAGATTGCAGCACGGCAAATGACGAATGGCTTCGGCGGGATGATGTCGTTGTTGATCAAGGGCGATGCAGCGGAAGCCCGCGCCACAGCCGCAGCTTGCCAGGTCTTCATGCCGGCAACATCACTGGGTGGCGTTGAGAGCCTGATCGAGCACCGCAAGACAGTCGAAGGCCCGGACAGTGCCGTGCCCGATAATCTGCTGCGATTGTCAGTCGGTATCGAAGGCGAGCAGGATCTTATCGCCGACATCGAACAAGCACTCGGCCAGAAGCCGGCGTAAGGCCAACAAAGCAAAAACGAGTCACAGACTGAGCGACGCGCTTTAGGAGCGGATGTCCGGCAGGAACCAGGTCAGCAAACCAATTGCCGGCAGGAATGCGCAGATCTGGAACACGGTCGCAATGCTCGTCATGTCGGCCACTTCACCAAGCAACGCTGCACTCACACCACCAAGCCCGAAGACGAGGCCGTAGAACAAACCACCAATCAACCCGATGCGACCTGGCAAAAGCTCCATGGCGAAAACCAGGATGGCGGCGAACGCACTCGCCATGATGAATGCGACAAGGATCGTCAACGCCAGCGTGCCGTAGAAGTCCGCATGAGGAAGGATGAGCGAGAACGGCAGTGCGCCGAGGATTGAGAACCAGATAATGCGTCGCCGGCCAATCTTATCGCCAAGCGGCCCGCCAACCAGCACGCCCAGCGCGCCGGATGCGAGATAGGCGAACAACATCAGCTGTGCCGTTTCGATCGAAACGTTAAAGCGATCGATCACGAAGAACGTGTAATAGGATGTGAAGCTTGCCGTGTAGGCGCTCTTCGAGAACATCAGAACGATCAAAATGAAAACCGCAAACCAGACGTAACTCGTCGAGTACGGACTGGTCACATCAGCAGTACCACCCTTCTTCGGTCGGCTGAGGTGAACCAGTTGCTGGGAGTACCAGCGCCCGACGTAGCTCAGCACGAGCATGGCGAGCAGTGCGGTCACTGCAAACCAGGCGAGGCTCGCCTGACCGTTCGGTACGACAATGAACGCCGCGAGCACAGGCCCGAGTGCACCGCCACCCTGTCCGCCAAGCTGGAAAACGGCCTGGGCAAAGCCCTGCTTGCCACCGGATGCCATCCGCGCCACGCGCGTCGCTTCAGGGTGAAAAATCGCCGAGCCGGTCCCGACCAACGCAGCACCGATGAGCAGTGTCGCAAAGCTGCCGGCCGTGCCGAGCACCACGAGACCAATCAGCGTGAAAATCATGCCGGTCGCCAGCGAGTAGGGTTGTGGCTTCTTGTCAGTAACGAAACCAACGGCCGGCTGGAATAGCGAGGCCGTGAGCTGGAAGACAAGCGTAATCAAGCCAATCTGGCTGAAACTCAGTCCATGCACATCCTTGATGATCGGATAGATCGCCGGCACCAGGCTCTGCATCATATCGTTGAGCAGGTGCGCTGCGCTCAACGCCAGCAGCACGGGCATGGCCGTCGTTGATCCGGCAGCGGCAGACTCGGAACTGGGAGACGCGACTGTTTTCTGCATCGCTTCCTCTCACAATGGGGTCATGAACATCGATTGCGTGACCGCATACCATGACTAGATCGGCATGACGAGCGGAAGTCTGATGGACCGCGCACTCATGCGTCCGCTTTCGGGGCCAAGGAGCAAGCCTCGATCACGCCGGTTTTGGGATGGGCAGGAGGGACGCCTTTCGGTCTTAGGCTAGTTCGGATTTTAGCCAATCCAGAAGTAACTTAGCACCCGTACGCACGCGTCGGTTCGCTGGTCGATAAACTATCAGCGCGTCCGGAAGGGAAAACTGATCGTCAAAGGGGCGAACAAGTTTTCCCGAGGCCAGGAAGTCTTCCACGGTTCGACGCCAACCCAGCGCGATGCCATGTCCTTCCAGGACGGCCTGCATCATCATCGGATAGCTGTCGTATACTGTTCCGCGCTCACCGATCTCGCCGGTCACATCAAAGTTGGCAGCCCAGTTGTTCCAATCCTGCCAGTCCTGAGGCTGGACCCTGTGGTGCAGCAGATGCAGCTTCGGCAACCGGGACAGCGGCAATGGCAGCTTCCTGCGGCCGAGATACTTTGGACTACACACTGGAAAGACCGCGTCACTGGTCTTGAAGACGATCTCTGCTGACCCGCTATCGCGACCGGCAGTCTGCAACGCAAGGTCGAATGGTTCGGTCGCCTCGGTGATGGGATCGGTCGAGACCGATACTCTCACCGACACGTCGGGATGGCGTTGGTAGAAGCCCGAGAGCCGCGGCATCAGCCAGTACAATCCCTCACAGAGCTGAGAGCGGAAAACAATGTCGCCTGTCTCGTGCCTGTCTCGTAAATCGTTCGCGGCAGCTCCTATTGTTCCAAGCGCCTCGGAGACGAGGACGCCGAACGCCCGGCCGTCATCGGTGAGGTGAACCGCTCGATTTCGGCGTTCGAAAAGCGTCGCCTCCAGATTCTCCTCCAGAAGGCGGATCTGCTTGCTGACGGCGGCCTGGGTGAGCCCGAGCTCGAGAGCGGCCTTGGTGACGCTCCCGAGCCGGGCGGTGGCTTCAAAAGGTAGAAGACTAGACAAAGGTGGAAGTTTGCGTCTCAGATTTTGCATAACTCAAAGTAATGTAAGCTGCATCAATACTCAATTTTTCAAGCAATAAAAATGGTCTAGTGATTGCTCAAAGTTAAGCAAAATCGGCAGCATCACTCTATGCAGACTGCAAGCGACAACCTCCGACAGGCCGTCATAGTCATCGTCTTCACAGTCCTGACATTGTCACTCGGGGACGCGATCATCAAAACCCTCAGCGCGAAGCTTGTTCTGTGGCAAATCTTTGTTCTCCGCTCTCTCGTCGCGATGCCGCTATTGCTCCTCGTCTTACGGATCAAGTTTCCGGGCGTACCACTAATGCCTGCATCTTTGGGCTGGACCGCCACCCGCAGTCTCATGCTGGCGCTCATGTGGGTTGCCTACTACGCCGCGCTGCCGCACATGCCGCTATCTGTTGCCGCGGCGGCGTACTACACGCTGCCACTCTTTATCACACTGTTTTCGGCCATGTTCATCGGCGAGCCGATCCGATTGGCAGGGTGGCTCGCGGTCGCGCTCGGATTTGCCGGAATGCTGCTGATCGTCAAGCCAACGACAGATGGTGTGAACTTTTACATTTTGCTGCCTCTAGTCGCGGCGATGCTCTTCGCGATTGCAATGATCCTGACGCGCACAAAATGCCGAAACGAACATCCGCTGATACTGTCGGGTGCCCTGAATGTGACTTTCATCCTGGTTGGATTGCTTTTCACAATCTATGGCAGTCTCTTTGGTGATCCGCTGCCCGATTCCGCGTTCACCTCCACCGAGTGGGCCACCATCGGGCCGGAAGAGACAATGGCCATCGGCATCCTGGGCATTGCAATTCTAGTCGCCAGCATTGGCACGGCAGTGGCGTACCAGAATGGACCTGCCTCAGTTATCGCCACGTTCGACTTTGCCTACGTTGGTTTTGCAGTCATCTGGGGCTTCGTATTCTTCCGAGAAGTCCCGGACCTGGTCTCTATTGGTGGGATGTTGTTGATCGTGATTGGAGGCATCATCGCGGTCCAACGATAATCACTAGCTATGTCTGCTTTAAGAGACTTTCGACAGAGGCAGACCATTGAACGTCATCGACACCCAACTATCAGAACGATCATCATTGAGGGATTGATTGTTCGTCGCTGAACTAGCAGACTTTGCCCTGAGCGAAACGAGGCTACGGGAGAGTTTGACGATGAAGTTCGGCATATTCTACGAGTTCCAGATCCCGCGTCCGTGGCAGGCCCACACCGAGTATCAACTCCACCAGAATGCCCTCGACCAGATCGAATTGGCCGACCAGCTGGGTTACGACTATGCCTGGGAGGTCGAGCATCATTTTCTGGAAGAGTACTCTCACTCACCAGCGCCCGAAGTTTTCCTTGGCGCCGCCACGCAGCGCACGAAGAATATTCGCCTGGCGCACGGCATCATCCAACTCACGACGAACCATCCAGCCCGCGTCGCCGAGCGCGTTGCGACCCTCGACCTCTTAAGCAAGGGGCGTGTTGAATTCGGGATGGGCGAAGGCAACACCTGGACCGAACTCGAACCGTTTGATGTCGACTTCGAAGACAAACGCGAGCGTTGGGAGGATGCGGTCCGCTGTATCACGCCGATGTTCAATGATGATCCCTGCGCCTACAACGGGCCCTTCTACAAGTTCCCATGGCGCAACGTCGTCCCCAAACCGTTGCAGAAACCGCACCCGCCGATGTGGGTTGCCTGCTCACAGTTGCCAACGATCCAAATGGCCGGCGAGCGCGGCATCGGCGCCTTGGGCTTTCAGTTCGTTAGCGCGGATGCGGCCCAGGCCTGGGTCCACGCCTATTACAACGCCATCACCAAACGGCTTGATAAACTGGCCGACTATCAGATCAATCCGAACATTGCGCTGGTCAGCTATTTCATGTGCGCTAAGACCGACGAGGAAGCGCGCGAGCGTGCCGACGGCCTGACATTCTTCCAGTTCGCGTTGCGCCATTACGCGCACGGGCCCGACAAACACATGACGCCGAAAGCAGGTCATCTCAACATCTGGGAAGAGTATCAAAAGTGGAAGGCTGAGAACAAAGACGCCGTGGCAGCGGCACTCACTGGAGGTCTCGTAGGCTCACCCGATACCATCCGCCGGAAGCTGAGAAAGTTTGCCACCAGCAACGTCGATCAGATCATCCTGCTCAACCAGGCCGGCAACAATACGCATGAACACATCTGCGAAAGCCTTGAGCTGTTTGCCAATGAAGTGATGCCGGAGTTCCATGCCATGGAGCCGGCTCATCAGGACTGGAAACGCAAAGTGATGGCCGGTGAGATCGAGCTTGAGGAGATCG
The DNA here is from genome assembly GCA_965247245.1 of Hyphomicrobiaceae bacterium. Lineage (GTDB taxonomy): Bacteria > Pseudomonadota > Alphaproteobacteria > Rhizobiales > Hyphomicrobiaceae > Tectiglobus. The sequence continues at coordinate 3,873,576 of CBDFGV010000003.1, forward strand.
ACACGGCACCATACCGCGACCGCTTCGGCAAGAAGCTCGCGGCCATCAAACCGACAGATAAAGTCGACGCGGCGGAATAAGTTCGCAGCCAGCCGCACTTGACATGGATTGCCGGCGGGTTGAGAGCTGTTCTGACAACAATCAATTCGGGAGAGAGATATCATGAACGTTTCGGGCAAGAAGGCCGTCGTGTTCGGCGGAACATCGGGCATCGGACTGGCAACAACACGCATGCTGGCTGCCGAGGGCGCATCGGTGGTCGCCATCAGCCGCGATCCCTCCAAGGCAAGTGATCTGCCATCCGGCGTGACGGTTGAGGCCTGCGATGTCACCGATGCAGCTGCTGTCGAGGCGCTCCTCAACAAGCTCGCACCTTACGACATACTGGTCAGTGCTGCCACTGGTGGCGCCCGCGCCGTTGGTCCGTTCCTTGAGATGGATATGGAAGGCTACAAGGGATCATTCGCTAAGCTCTGGGGTTATGCGCATGTCGTTCGCTTTGGTGCGAAACATGTGTCAGACGGTGGCTCGATCACGCTCGTCTCAGGCGCGCCGGCCCGCAACTGTCGGCCGGGTCAGATCGCGATTTCATCCGTTGGTGGAGCGGTTGAGGCCATGGCCCGCGCCGTTGCTAAAGAGGTCGCCCCGCGCATCCGGATCAACGTTGTGTCACCAGGCACAATCGATACGCCGATGGTGGCTTTGCAAGGAGAACAGCGCACGACCGCCTACGCCAACATGACCAAGAACAACCTCGTGCCGCGGGCCGGAACGGCGGAAGAAGTAGCTGAAGGCCTGATGTTCGTCATCAAGAACGACTTTGTGACCGGCACGACGGTCGACGTCGATGGCGGTTGGTTGATCGCCTAACCGACGATACGCCCGGCGTTTCGGGCGCAGACACGATCATTGACGAGATTTGGCAGCTGGAACCTGGCGTTCCGGCTGTCTTTGTTTGGGCATCTCGCCTAGGCTCGCTGGCAAATAGCAAACTGGGAGGCCATTGCCATGAAGAAGACGACGAAGCTACGCGAAATCTTGAACTCAGGTGAAAGCGTATTCATCCCTGGTTGCTACAACGCCATGAGCGCGCGCGTGCTCGATAAGGTCGGCTTTCCCGCCATTTACATGACTGGCTATGGTACGTCGCTGTCGCTGCTCGGGATGCCGGATGCAGGTCTCGCGACCATGACCGAAATGCAGATGAATGCCCGCTACATAGCCAATGCTGTCGATGTTCCGGTGATCGCGGATTCCGACAACGGATATGGCAATGCCATCAATACGATCCGCACAGTCAAAGAGTACATTCAGACCGGCGTTGCCGCCGTTCACATTGAAGACCAGGTCATTCCAAAGCGTTGCGGACACGTCGCCGGCCGGCGCGTCATCCCCATCGATGAAGCTGTTGGCAAGTACAGAGCCGCGGACTACGCCCGCAAAGAAGTTGACCCGGACTTCATCATTATCGCCCGCACCGACGCGCGCGGCGCCCACGGTGGTACGCTGGATGATGCGATTGCGCGCGCCAACGCCTACCTCGAAGCCGGCGCCGACATGGCATTTGTCGAAGGCCCGACCAACGTCGATGAGGTCAAGCGCATCTGCGCTGAAGTCAAAGGACCGATCTTCTACAATCAGACCGGTGTATCACCGCGCTTCAGCATGGAGGATCTGCGCGAGCTTGGCATCGCAATGACCATCACGCCGGGTGCCACGTTCCGGCAAACCATGATGGCGGTCTATGATCTCGCCGTGAAGCTGCGCGACGAAGGCCCGCTTGCCGAGAAAGAGTTCAACGAGCAGTACCAGAACCACCCGATGGGCGATCTGCATACCTTTGCCGGGTTTGACCAGGTGATGGCCTGGGAGAAGGAGTTCATGGGCGAAGAAGAGCTTGCCAAATACGCGGACTCGGTCGGCCATCAGCCGAAGCGGGATGCAGCTGAGTAGCTGTCCTCAACGCAGAGGACTCATCGTCTGACCGCGCAGCGTGGCGGCTGAAAGGGCACCCCAATGACCGGCTCCAGAGTTTTGATCCTTCTCTTGTTTCTGGCGCTGGTCATGGGCGGCGGTTTGACCATCGGCTATCTCACGCGACCCGGCGAGTGGTACCTTCAGCTCGCCAAGCCATCCTTCAATCCGCCGGGATGGGTATTCGGCCCGGTTTGGACCGTACTCTATGTCATGATCGCAGTTGCCGGCTGGCGTCTTTGGTATGCGGCAGATGCGGGCCTGGCGCGCGCACTGTGGTGGCTGCAACTTGTACTCAATTTTAGTTGGTCACCGGCCTTCTTCGCAGCCAATCAGATCGGTGCGGCTCTAGCGATCATCGTCGTGCTCCTGATCACCATCGTCTCATTGATAGCACTGACGTGGCGACAAGATCGCACCACGGCACTGCTCCTCGTGCCGTATGCGGCCTGGGTGGCTTTTGCGACGGCACTCAACACGGCGATCTTCCAGCTCAACTGATCGATCATTTTCAAGGAGGTTCGCGATGGCACTTTATCCGGGCACCGAAAATGAAGTGCGAGTTCCCCGCCAACTCTTGCACGATACAGTCATAGAAATTTTCTCCCGGTGCGGGATGGCGCCTGGTGATGCGAACACTGTTGCCGGTTCACTCGTGGAAGCCGATCTGCGCGGTATCCACTCTCATGGTGTTTTGCGCGTGCCCGACTATGTCGGAAAGCTGCGCCATGAAGGTGTTGATCCGACCGGGCAACCGCGCATCTCCAAAGAGTTCGGCAATCTCGCGGTTGTTGATTGCGGCAACAACCTTGGCCAGATCGGTATGATGTTCGCTGCGCGGTGGGGCATTGCAAAAGCCAAGGATGCTGGGATTGCACTTGCGGCTGTTGCCAACTCGAACCATGCCGGTACGATGGAGTACTTCGCCCGCCAGGCTCTGGCCGAAGGCATGATTGGTATGTGCGGAACCAATGCGTTGCCCACCATGGCACCATGGGGTGGGAAGGAAAAGCTCGTCGGCATAAACCCGCTCGGAATTGCAATCCCAGGAGGCAGCGAGGGGGACTTCGTACTCGACATCGCATTCGGCGAAACGGCACACGGCAAGATTCGCGTGTTCGCCCAGAAAGGTGAGCCGATCCCGGAGACGTGGGCTTATGATGTCGACGGCAACACCACTACGGACGCTGCCGCAGCACTTGAGGGATTGATACGCCCGATAGGTGGTCACAAGGGCGTCGGAATGGGTATGGCTATCGGTATGCTCTCAGCGCTGATGTCCGGCTCTGGTTATGGCACTGAAACCGGCAACATGGTGGACGGGCCGTTCCCCGGTCGCGATAGCCAATTCTTCATGGCGATCAATGCGTCTGCGCTGCAGGACATAAACGAAGTCCGCGAACGTTCCGACAAGATTCTGAGGCAAATCAAGCAGGGTGGCTGCGCCGCAGGTACGGAGCGGCTTTTCGTACCCGGTGAGATTGAGGCGTCCCTTGAAGCGCAATTCCTCAACGAAGGAATTCCGCTGAACGATGAGACAATCAATGATCTAGTCAGCACCGCACGATCCGTTGAGGCGAACATTGAACCGCTTGCCGCGCTTGTTGCCGCGCACTCGAATTCGGGCGCCAGCTAGATCGGTGCTCCATCCATGTCCTGATAGTTGGCTCATGAAACTAGGCCGCTACTGGCCCTGGCCGTGCTTCGAGCCATAAAGTCGCGTATCGGTCAGTCGACCGATCAAGAAGGCTATGGGAGGCCTGCCCGATGGAATTATCAGCCGAACAAGTCGCCGCCTACAACCGCGATGGCTTTTTGATCTTCCCCGGCCTATTCAGCCCGCAGGAAGCATTGGAGCTGAAACGCGAGGCAGCGCGCGTCTCAGAGATCGATTCCGACTGCGTCTTTCGTGAAGGCGAGTCGCAGCAGCCCAAGGCCATGTTCCGCATGCATGAGCCGGATGGCCCGACGGCCTCCGCGGCTTACCGCGCCGCCGCGTTCAGTCCGCGTATTCTCCGCATGGCCCAGCAGGCGCTAAGTGATGACGAAGTCTACATTCATCATTGCAAGGTCAATATGAAAGCAGCGGTGGAGGGCACGGCATGGCCCTGGCACCAGGACTTTGGTAGCTGGCATCTCGACGGCATTGCCAAACCGGACATGACGACGGTCATGGTGATGCTGGATGAGGCGACGGAGATGAATGGCTGCCTTTACATGTTACCGGGCAGCCATCGCGATGGCCGCGTAAACCCTTACTTCGATCAATCCACGGCCTACAAAGTATGGGCCGTAGGGCCAAAGGAGGTGAAAGCCTACATGCAGGACTCACCTCCGCCGGTGCCGCTGGTCGGCCCACCTGGCACGACCGCGATCTTCCATTGCAATCTCCTGCATGCCTCGGGGCATAACCTATCGGCGCAGGATCGCTGGCAGGCTTACTTCTGCTTCAACCGCGTGGCCAACCGGCCGGCGGATGTCGAGAACCCGCGGCCCGACTATGTGCGCTCGACCAATTGGAAGCCGATGCAGGTCATGCCTGACGCGGCAATTGTTGCGGCCGAATAATCATCACAGAACCCAACCAGAATGCGGAGCCTGCCATGCAGTATGACTACATCATTGTTGGTGGCGGATCTGCGGGATCGGTATTGGCCAACCGGCTCTCCGCGCGCAGCTCAAGCAAGGTTCTGGTTTGCGAAGCCGGAGAAGATACCCCGCCCGGTGAGGTGCCTGAAGAGATCTTGGATTCCTATCCTGGTACCGCGTATCTCAATAATCGTTTCCTGTGGTCGGAACTGAAGGTTAGCACCGAGGTTGTTCCACACAACAACCCGGATGCACCGAAGCCCCGCTTGAGAAAGTACGAGCAAGCGCGTGTGCTCGGCGGCGGCTCTTCGGTCAACGGGCAGATGGCCAATCGCGGTTCACCAACCGACTATGATGAATGGCAGGCGCGCGGCGCCCAAGGTTGGAACTGGGACAACGTGCTTCCCTATTTCAAGAAGCTCGAAACCGATCTCGACATCGACGATGAATGGCACGGTAAGGACGGCCCTATTCCGATCCGCCGCGTGCCCCGAGCGCACTGGTCCGCTCATGCGCATGCCCTCGACAAAACACTGGGACGGGCCGGATACAAGTACCTTGAAGACCAGAACGGACATTTCGAGGACGGCTATTTCCCAATCACCATCTCAAACGCCGAGGAAAAGCGTGTCTCGGCGGCCATGGGCTATCTCAATGCCGACGTGCGAAAGCGCGAGAACCTGACAATCTCGACCGAGACGCAGATAACCGAGTTGATCTTCGAGGGGCAAAGCTGTGTCGGGGTAAAGGCACTGGTGCAGGGACGAGAGCAAGAGTTTCGCGGCAAGGAGATTATACTGTCCTGTGGCGCCATTCATTCACCGGCGCATTTGCTGCGCGCTGGTATCGGCCCAAGCGGTGATCTCTACGATCTCGGTATTCCGGTTCGCCATGCTGCTTTCGGCGTTGGCCAACGCCTGATGGATCACCCGTCCATCGCGCTTGCTTCGTTCGTCAAGCGCGGCGCGCGGATCGACAACTCCAAGTCCCGCCGCCACATGCATCTCGGCATTCGCTACTCTTCCGACATCGGCGATGCGCCACCTGGCGACATGTTTGTCGTCTGCACCACGAAAACATCGTGGCATGCCGTCGGGGAACAGATCGGCAGCTTCTTACTTTTCGTCAACAAGACGTACTCGGAAACGGGCCAAGTCAAACTGGCGTCTACAAACTGGCGCGATGAGCCTGAGGTCGAGTTCAACCTGCTGTCCGACCGACGCGACCTTGAGCGTCTTGCAGACGGCATCCGTCGAATTGTGCCGCTGTACGATGATCCGGATCTCAAAGCGGTGACAGCCGATCCATTCCCGGCCAGTTACTCCGACAAAGTGCGCCAGGTTGGAGAGATCAATACCAAGAACCGTATGCTCACTTCCATCATGGCCGGCCTTCTCGACGGACCAGCCTTGCTGCGTAGCTTCTTGATTAAGAATCTCATCATGGAAGGCTTCACGTTGGATGGTGTCTGCAACGATGAAGACGAAGCTGAAGCCTTCATTAGAAAGGCAGCCGTCGGTGTATGGCATGCCTCGTGCACATGCCGCATGGGCGCGGCCGATGATCCGATGTCGGTGACCAACAATGCCGGACGTGTCCATGGTGTGGATGGCCTACGCGTGGTCGATGCATCGATCTTCCCGGTCGTTCCATCCGCGAACACGAACATCCCGACCATCATGACAGCCGAGAAAATCGCCGACGCCATCTTGGACGGGCACTAGCGAGTTCTCGGCACAGTCCTAAGGCACCTCAATATCGAAGTGCAGCACATCTTCGCGCTTGCCAAGCTTGGAATAAAGCGCGATGGCGGGTGGGTCGTCATTGTCAGCCTGGACGAACACCACATGCGCTCCACGGTCAGCCGCCACATGCTTGAGTTTCTCGATTAACTGTGTCGCCACGCCTTGCCTCCGGTGCCCGTCCAAGACGGCGAGATCGTAAATATAAATCTCGCTCCGCTCTTGCTCGAACTTGATAAGTTCGTAGGCCGTCAATCCGCCTATGACCTCACCAGCTTTCTCAGCGACAACGACGAAGAACGTATCGCGCTCCAGAAGCTGATTCAGATACGCATCACTTGGTGGTCGGCTCGCATAGTTCTGCGGGTCCTCAAATGCCTCACTGAAGACGCTGAGCAGGTCCCGTAGCTTCGGCACGTCGGTCGACTCTAAGACTCTGAAGGTTGGCGATGTCTCTAAGCTCATAACAGCGGTCCGTGGGTTAAGGCACTATTGGCGAGGCAGACTTTTCACTCCATCATGTGGCGATGCAGAGTGAGACGGTCAATGAAACATCAAGATTGAATGTCAGCGGCGTGCTGTTGCTGGTCGCAGGCCTGACGTTTGCTGCTCTCGCTGGCGCAATCATGAAACTACTGTCCGACAAGCTGCCGATCACGCAGATACTGTGGTTCCGGTTTGCCGGCTTCTTTGCACTGCTCTTACCCATTGTCGTGTTTCGGTTTCGCGGTGCCGTTCTCAGACCAACGTCGGCCTGGCTGCAGATCGTGCGCGGTTGTTTGCTGCCACTGTCTACCGGGTTCTTTGTGATCGGCGTCAGAACCATGGACTATGCAGAAGCCGTCGCTGTGCTCTATGTCTACCCGTTCATTATCGCAATGGTTGGCCCATGGCTGTTGGGAGAGCAGACGCGCCTGTCATCCTGGCTTGGCATCATCGGCGGCTTTGCTGGTATTCTATTGATCATCCGACCTTCACCTGAGGGCTTTGCCAACCCGGGCACGATTTGGGTCCTTGGCACCGGAATGCTGGTGGCCGGCCAGTTGATCCTCAATCGAAAACTAGGCCGGAACGTGAGCCCGTGGCTGACATCCATTTGGGGTGCCGGAACCGCTACAGTCCTACTGACGCCGATCATGCTGCCGAATTGGGCGCCGATGGAGACCGAGCAACTGCTTCTTCTTCTGGTACTGGGCGCTCTGGCCGCCATCAGCCAGACGATGTTCGCGATCGCTTTTGCCCGCTCTCCGGCAGCTGAACTCGCGCCGTTTACCTATAGCGAGATCGTCGCGGGGATCGCCATCGGCTTTGCCGTGTTTGGCAGCCTGCCGAGCCTGCTGTCATGGGTCGGGATTGCGATCGTGATTCTGAGCGGGGTCCTGGTCGCGCGCTCGCAGCTAGCCAGGTGAGCCCGCTTCCGAAGCCAGACAAACGGGTTTCGATAACAGCCGATATGCTGCTACGGTATCGTCCATCACAAATGCGCACCGGAATTGATGCTGAACGGGAGGAGCCACATGTTCGAAATCGAGAAATTCACTGCTGATTGCCGCGCTGCCATGCAGGGCACGGATTCGATGCAGGGTGTGCGTGAGATTGTGGCCGAAGCAGTGTCAGATCCGACCGGATTGCTCAAAGTGCTTGGTGAACCTGAGCGGGGCACAGTGCAGTGTCTGCACAAGTCCAACGACCTGACGGTCCTGAATGTTATCTGGGCGCCGCGCATGACGATCATGCCGCACAACCACAACATGGCAGCTGTCATTGGCGTCTACACGGGCCGCGAAGACAACATCTTTTGGCGTCGGCTTAAGGATGACGCCGAGGGTCGGATCGAGGCCGCCGGAGCCGACTCTCTTGGGCCGAAGGATGCCTGCCAGCTCGGCAAGAATATTATTCACTCAGTGACCAATCCGACAACTAAGCTGACTTGCGCGCTGCATGTTTATTCAGGCGATTTCTACGAAGAGCATCGCAGCGAATGGAACCCGGACGACCTGACCGAGGCCGACTACGATGTCGAAAAGAACATGAAGCTGTTCGAAGAGGCAAACGCGCGTCTTTGAGCTGCTGAGTTACGGTAGCCACGTTGCTTGCGAGAGGAATGCTCGGTTCGATGCGCGATAAAGTTCCCTCTCCCCGTTTGCGGGGAGAGGGCTAGGGTGAGGGGCAGCAAATGTCTATGTGCCAATAATCCACCCCTCATCCTAACCTTCTCCCGTACGCCAGCGTCTATGGGGAGAAGGGATTCGGCATCGGTCTTATTGATGGCTCACCTTTTTTGCAGCCCGGTAATAATCTCGGAACGACGTGGGCTCACGGAAAACTCAGCATAAAAAAAGACCCGGCTCAATGCCGGGTCTCTCCATTCTGTGTGACCACTCGCTAGGTCGTGAGCGTTAGCCCATCTGGGTGACGAACTTGTTGCTCATATAGGCCTGCAGGCCTTCGATGCTCTGCTCGTGTCCGTAGCCGGAATCCTTGATACCGCCGAACGGTGTTTCCGGAACAGCCAGGCCGTGGTGGTTGATCGATACCATGCCGTGATCGAGGGCATCTGCAACCTTTGTTGCCAGTCCGGCATCATGTGTGAACGCATAGCTGGCCAGTCCGTATGGCAGCTTGTTGGCGCGCTCCAACACTTCGTCGGTGTCCTTGAACGGCAGCATAACAGCGACGGGGCCGAACGGCTCCTCGCTCATGATGCGGGCATCTTCCGGCACGTCTGTCAGAACCGTCGGCTCGAAGTAGTTACCCTGGTTGCCGATGCGGCTGCCGCCTGTCGCAACCTTGGCGCCCTTTTCCTGAGCGTCGGCAATGATCGACTCCATCGCGTTGATCCGACGTGGGTTGGCCAGCGGGCCCATCTGGGTGTCTGGATCAAGCCCGTCACCGACCTTCATGTTCTTGGCGATGTCGGTGAACTTGGCAACGAAGTTGTCGTAGACTTTCTCATGCACGAAGAAGCGTGTCGGAGAAATGCAGACCTGACCGGCGTTACGCCACTTCAGGCCGGAGGTCAGGGTTGCAACGTGATCCGTATCGATGTCATCAAAGATCAACATCGGCGAGTGACCGCCCAGCTCCATCGTCGCGCGCTTCATATGCGCACCGGCCAGCGCCGCGAGATGCTTGCCAACCGGCACGGAGCCAGTGAACGAGATCTTCCGGATCGACGGGTGCGGGATCAGATACTCAGAGAGTTCAGCAGGAACACCGTAGACCAGGTTGAGAACACCAGCAGGAACACCGGCGTCGTGGAAGCAGCGGACCATGCCGATCGGCGAACCTGGTGTCTCTTCCGGGCACTTGACGATGATCGAGCAACCGGCCGCCAGCGCGCCACCAATCTTCCGTGCGGCTTGGCTGACCGGGAAGTTCCATGGCGAGAAGCCGGCTACAATACCGACCGGCTCGGGGATCACCATCTGGCGAACACCGTCGACGCGCGCTGGAATGATACGGCCGTATGCGCGCTTGCCTTCCTCGGCGAAGAAGTCGATCACGTCGGCGCTCATCATCACTTCGAGCTTGGCTTCGACGTTAACTTTGCCCTGTTCCATGGTCATGGCGCGACCGATATCGTCTGCCCGCGTGCGCATCAGGTCTGCTGCCTTGCGCATGATCTTGTAGCGCTCGAAGGCTGACATCTTGCGCCACTCGGCAAAGCCTTTTTCTGCGGCAACTACAGCTGCATCCAGCTCAGCCTGCTTGGCATGGGGAACATGAGCCAGAACCTCGTCATTTGACGGGTTCAGGACGTCCTCGCCGGCACCGCTGTTTCCGGAGGTAAATTCTCCGTCGATATAAAGTTTGAGATCTTCGTACATGATCATTCCTTCCCTTGGCGGTCGTTATTCTCAGATCGTCATAGAGCATGTCCGGACCAAATAGAAGCGGGACAAATGCCATCAGGCTCTTGCGTGGCGCCACAAATATCCGTGAAGTGAGTATTACGTCTGGCTGATTCGCGGACCGGAGCTCTAGGGGGAGCATGATGGCTAATACGAGATCATCGACGCGCACGATCAGTGGTGCGGCATTGCTGTTGGTCGTCGCAATCTTTGTTTCAGGTTGTTCGGCTTACATGGCAGCCAATCAACCCCCACCGAAGAATTTTGCCGTCCTGAAGCAGGGAACACAGCGCAGTCTGGTGATCGCTGAACTTGGAACCCCGGTCCACTCCGAGACTGGAACAACGGGAAAGAAAGACATCTATAAGTTCACCCATGGCTATCACGGAGCCGTGAGGGCCGGGCGCGCCGTCGCCCACGGCGCTGCTTCGGTCGCAACATTGGGGCTCTGGGAAGTGATCGGCACCCCCATTGAAGGTTATGCCAACGGCACGGAACTTAGCGTCGAAGTGCGCTACGATGCCAATGATCAAGTCGCACAGGTCATACCTCTAAAGGGTACCGAGGAGATTAATCGGAATCTGGCAGACCTCACCCCGGAGCGGCAGTTGGCAAAGGAGCGTGCCCAAAGCCAGACGCTGACCACGGCGTCGACGCAGTAGGGCGCTCAGACAAAGGCACGCAAAGGGGCAGTGTGTTTTTCAGGCCAAGCGTAGTGGTTCTCTAATCAATATGTCGTCTGATGCTTGCATGATTGTGCGCTTACGCGTATCTCTCCGTGCTGCGCTGCAATAGTGCGCGCAACAGCCTGAAATTGAGGACATTACAATGGGCTACAATATCGCCGTTGTCGGTGCCACGGGAGCCGTGGGCCGGGAAATGCTAAAAGTCCTCGCCGACCGTAAGTTTCCGGTCGATGAGGTCTACGCAGTTGCATCACGCCGTTCCATCGGCCGTGAAGTTGCATTCGGCGAAAAAACACTCAAATGCCACGACCTCGAAGCATTCGATTTCAGCAAATGTGACATCGCATTGATGAGCGCTGGCGGCAGCGTTTCCAAAGAGTGGTCGCCCAAGATTGGCGCAACCGGCTGCATCGTCATCGATAACTCGTCAGCCTGGCGCTATGACGCCGCGTGCCCGTTGATTGTTCCTGAAGTCAACGGTTCGGTCCTGATCGACTACATGGCGAAGAACAATCGCAAGAACATCATCGCCAATCCGAACTGCTCGACCGCCCAGCTGGTCTTGGCATTGAAGCCATTGCATGACGAGAACCCGATCAAGCGCGTTGTCGTCTCGACTTACCAGTCGGCATCCGGTGCCGGCCAGGAAGGTATGGACGAGCTGTGGCATCAGACCAAAGGCAAGTATGTGCCTGGTCAGGAAGTCGGCGCGCAGAAGTTCACCAAGGAAATCGCCTTCAACGTCATTCCTCATATCGACGTCTTCATGGAAGACGGCTACACGAAGGAAGAATGGAAGATGATGGCGGAGACCAAGAAGATCTTGGACCCCAAGATCAAGCTCTCGGCCACCTGTGTCCGCGTGCCCGTATTCGTGGGTCATTCGGAAGCCGTCAACATTGAGTTTGAGCGCACAATGACGGTAGCGGAAGCGCGTAGCATTCTGCGCGAAGCCGAAAACATCGATGTGGTCGATAAGCGTGAAGACGGTGGCTATGTCACGCCAGTCGAAGCAGCCGGCGAGTACATGACTTACGTCAGCCGGGTGCGTGAGGACGCAACCATCGAGAACGGTCTGTGGCTATGGGTTGTGTCTGACAACCTGCTCAAGGGCGCTGCCCTCAACTCGGTTCAGATCGCAGAGACGATTGTCAAGCAGGGCCTGATGCAGAAGGCTGCCTAAGCAGCAGTTTGTGACATTGGAATTTGAGAAGCGGGGGTCATTCGATCCCCGCTTTTTCATTGTGCGGTCGCTATCCTAGTGGCTGCCGCGCGGGGCTGAGTAAGTTCGGGCCGCGCCATGGCAGAACGCACGCCGCGTTGTGCAACGTCGGACTGTTTTGCCGCTAGCAAGTGTCACCCGACGGCAAACCCGGCGCCGCTTATGGCAATGCCTTGAATTGCGAAAGTGAACATGCTGGAGGTTGCTTTGCCCACTACCCAGCAGCTCAAGTGCTGCGAGTCCGCTTGGTGCAGTCGTAGGACCGGCAAGAGCACTGGTGCTGGCTAGCGCAAGACCGGCCACAGCCGCCGCGGCTGAAAGCAAGAACGATCGCTTCATGGGATCTCCTGACAACTCTAAGTTCTCTGATGAAAGGCGTGAACCTTCGAGAATTATAGAGCTGCGGCAGAGACCGACATTACACAGCTGTTCACAAGCGCGTCGGGCTAGAGCACGGGAATCTCAAGAAAAATTGTATCGAGTATAACGCACACTGACGACTAGTCGCCTAACGCACGTTGACCGTTACGGTCTGCGGCTCGCCGGATGTTGCACCCTCTTTGTCAGCAACGATGACGTTGAAGCTGGCTTTCGCTCCCATACTTCCGTCATGGACGAACATGATCGACCCGGCCTGCAATTCTGCCTGTGTAAATTTGGAAAGCGCAACCGTTGCTGCACCCGTCTTGGCCACGAAGCCAGAGGCTGCATTCGACACGGAGAACGTCAGGTTCTGCGCCGTGTCATCGGGATCTACTGCAGTCAGGTCAAGCGGAGTAATGCGCACTGTCTGGCCACGATTGACCGTCAGGTCGAGATCACCGGCAATCTGCGGCGGCACATTGCGGACATCAGCGCTCAGATTGGCACCCGCCTCCATCGCCATCTGGCCGTACTGCACGTTACCGCTAACCGAGCCGACACGCCCAATTTTGATGAGATTGTGTACGGTAACTTCACCTTGGACATCACCGTTAATCTCAGCCTCACCGGCGTTGATTTTGCCATATAGCCGGCCGGTCTCGTGGACAACGATGCGATCAGCTTCGACCTCGCCATCGATGTAGCCGTGAAGCTCCAAAACCTTGCACTTGCCGATTCGGCCGGTGATGGAAGTGTGTTCCATGATCGTCATCACGCCGGTCTGCTGGCTCACAATCTATCTCCATTGGTGCTCAAATTATTTCTGTACGCCAACTTTGCGGCAGACGTCGGAAATTTCTTCGCCCTTTGGGAATTCCATATGTGCCGAATGGTAGATAGGCAACACCCAAATACGCATCACATTCAATAGTTGATATTTGTGGTTATTCAGCGGCTTGAGATCTTCTGTTGCGTTGCGCAATTATTCCGGCTGTCCATGTATCAGGCCGTTTCAGAAAATCGTTGAGGGTCTTGCCGCGCTCCAGTTTGAAGTGTTCTTCAAGGATTGCAAAGTCGGACATCCGGTCGAGCCGAAAGGTTCGAAAGTCATCGCGCAACTCGCACCAGGCAGCCAGGCACCAGGACGGCCCGAAGAACGCCAGTGATAGAGGGCGCACGGTCCGCTCTGAGATATCGCCGATTGCATCACGGTAGCCGAAGGACACTTTGTTGCGATTTCGGATCGAATGGCGCAATTCGGCAATATCGAACCCGATAGGCTCGACAAAATGGTCGGACGGCGCCAGCAGCGCGGTTTCTGCCATATATGTACGCAGCCGTTCTGGAATGACCGCCTCGACTTTGGCGATCACATTGCTGGCGGCCTCGGCCAGTTCGCAGTCCGCCCAGGTCTGAACAATCCTGGCGCCAAGCACTAGGGCCTCGATCTCCTCCTCCTTGAACATCAGGGGCGGGAGGTCGAAGCCATCATGCAGGATGTATCCGACGCCGGCTTCTCCCTCGATCGGCACCCCACTCGCCATGAGGTCTCGAATATCGCGATAGATTGTGCGTTCCGACACCTCAAGCGATTCGGCCAGGTCAGCAGCACGCACCAACTTGCGGCGGCGCAAATGCTGAATAATCTCAAATAATCTGTCGGCGCGGCGCACTTTTTCGCCCTCCACACGCAGCCATCATCTCAATGTTTGGCATTCTACGATACCCCTCCTGACAGACCTTGTCAGGAGCACGATTTCCTCATGACACTAGGCTGTCAGGAGGGCTATGGCATTGTCTTTTCATCGCCAACAACCAACGAAAAACGGGCGACCAAGACAACAAGAAAATAGCGATGGAGATGAACATGCTGTCACTAACACAAATGCCAAGCACCACGGCCAAAGCAGGTTCGCAACGCTCATTCGTCGGGCGGATTTGGGATGGCTTGATGCAGGCGCGCCAACGAGCGGAAGGCCGGGCAGCCGTCGCGAGCCTTCTCGATCAGGACGACCGGATGCTCCGCGACATCGGTGTGACCCGCGAGGATGTCGCCAGAGCCTTGGAAGTTGCCGGCGAGGATCCCGCTCGGTATCTCGCACGACTACGAAGGCAGCGCATTGATGCTGATCGTATCGGGCTGATCTAGTCAACTATAAAAAATGATCATGAGAACCAGGCCGGTAGCGTTTGCTGCCGGCCTTTTTGTGTTTGCAAACATTGGGCGAGTTGATTGCGCGCTGGTCGTTTCGGCTGTTGGTGTCTATACCAAAATCAAATCATCTTCTCGCGGACCCGAAAGCCTCAGTTTTTGCACGGCCATCAATCGAACATCGCAATCTTCATCCGGCCGGATCGTGGTCCAAATGACGACGTTTAGGTTTGCGCGCGAGAACGCACGCTGGCTGGCGGCCGGCATCCTTCTGACCTGGTCATCGAGCTTCGGGCAGACCTATTTTATTTCCTTGTCTGCCGGTCACATTCGCGAAGCCTTCAACCTCAGCCATGGCGAGTGGGGCGGCATCTACACGATTGGCACGACCGCGTCGGCCATCTTGTTGGTGCAGGTCGGTTGGGTGGCTGACCGCCTCCGTGTCAGGACGCTGGCTCTGTTTGTTCTCGTCGGATTTGTCAGTATGTGCCTGGCGATGTCCGTCGTGAATCACTGGATCATGCTGATCGCCGTCGTCGCCGGCCTGCGCTTCTGCGGTCAGGGCATGATGAGTCATCTCGCGTTGACGGCAATGGGGCGTTGGTTTCGCGCACAACGGGGCCGTGCGGTTGCGATTGGTTCGCTTGGCTTCGCACTTGGCGAAGCATTGCTTCCGATGCTCTTTGTGGCGATTGCTGCCACCGTTGGCTGGCGTGGCAGTTGGCTTCTGGCAGCCGCGAGTCTGGTGTTCTTCACGACGCCTTTGCTGATGTATCTGCTGCACCGTGAGCGGACACCGCAATCAATGGCCGTGAGCGAGCACTCACCAGGTATCGGCGGCCGCCATTGGGAGCGCCGGGAAGCAATCCGTCACTGGCTGATCTGGGTCTTGCTGCCCGGAATCATGGCACCGTCATTCATGATAACCTCTCTTTTCTTCCATCAGGTTCACCTGACTGGGATCAAAGGCTGGGAGCTGTCGAGTTACGTCGCCGTTTATCCGCTTTATTCCCTCATCATCGTCGCCTGCAACTTGTTCTCCGGCATTGTCATCGATCGCTTTGGCTCAGCGCGGCTTCTGCCGGTCTATTTGCTACCACTTGCAGTTGGTCTTGCTTTGTTTGGCACGTTCTCAGGCTTCTGGGTGGCTATCGTCGGTCTATCATTCCTGGCCGCTGGTCAGGGCGCAGCCCACAGCCTCCTAGGTTCGATTTGGCCCGAGTATTACGGGACCCGTCATTTGGGCGCCATCAGGGCTCTCATCGTTGCATTCACAGTGGCCGCCTCAGCCATCGGACCGGGCATTACCGGCTGGCTGATCGACCTTGGTGTTGGCTTTGAAACGCAATGCGTCGCGATGGCGATTTATCTGGTCATTGTCAGCGCCGTATTCGCTTTCGTTGCCCGCTTCGTAACCGCAATGAAACCGACTGACGAAAGCTTGAGCGGTCAATAACGCGTTATGGCCGCGCGTGGCGTGTTCAAGAAATCCGGCAATCAGCAATTTTCCCCTTCCAGACACCGCTGGTTCGGGCAATAATCATGCAGCGTCCTTTCCTATTGCTCGGACGCATGAAAACCGGGAGGCGCTGATGCCCGATCGGAATTATCGCAATAAGCTCAAAGCTAACACTTTAATTGTCGCCAAACGTATTGTTGAGAACGAAGGACTGGGCGCGCTACAAGCCCGGCGCATAGCCCAGGAAGCGGGCTGCTCGGTCGGCACCATATATAACCTGTACGATGGCCTCGACGATCTCATCATTCGTGTGAACGCAGGCACCCTTGAAGATCTCGGCGCCAAGCTGTCGGCCTTGGAAACGGGCAGTGGCGACAATCTCGCAGATAGTCTTACGGCGATGGCTCTGGCGTATTTGTCATTCGCGCTGGACAAGCAAACATCTTGGCGCGCCGTCTTCGAGCATCAACTTGCGAAGGACAAGGTGGTGCCGGACTGGTACCGCGAGCATCAGGCAGCTCTGTTCTCGATTGTTGAGAAACAACTCGCAAGCGTTGTCTCAGACGATAAGGAACGCCGGCTTGCCGCCCGCGCGCTGTTTGCAGCAGTGCACGGCATCGTGTCGATCGCGCTCGATCAGAAGCTCGGTGACTTCGACTATGCGGCGACGCAGGCTCAAGTGAAGTTTATCGTTCGATCAGCCGCGCAAGGCCTTGTAGCTCGACCGGGCCGCAGTTATGCCGATGTCGCGGCGGTGCCAGCCGAGGCGGTCAGGCCGCCTCTCGAGTCGAACTAAGCTGCTTGATTTACAGGATCGCTGTCACAAGCCGGCCGACAGAGGCGTCAAGCTGCGGCGTCCTCATCCGTTGCCGCCTTTTGTGACCGCAGCTGATACTTGTTGAGCAAGCCGACCTGCGAGATAGCAAAGATCATTGTGATTGGCATGACGCCGAACAATTTGAAGCCAGCCCAGAAGTCAGTCGAGAATGAGCGCCAGATGAACTCATTCAGTATGGCCAGGAAGACGAAGAAGCACGCCCAACGGAACGTCAGGAGTTTCCAACCGCGTTCCTGCAGTTGGAACACCTCTCCAAAGAGAAACTTGAGCAGTGCATGACCCATCAGCAAGCCGCCGAACAGGATCGAAGCAAACATCAGATTGACCACGGTCGGCTTGATCTTGATGAAGAACTCGTCCTGCAGAAACAGCGTGATTGCGCCGAAGCCAAGTACAAAAATGCCACCCACAAGTGGCATCACAGGTAGGCGCTTGAAGAGCACGCGCGATGCAATCAGCGCGATTGTGGTGGCGACCATGAATGCACCAGTTGCCCAGAAGATTTTGGTTTTCTCAGTCGCGCCGAAGATCTCAACCGCATAAGAGTTGCAGACGAAGAACACCACCAGAGGCCCGGTCTCGAGCAACAGTTTTGGTAACTGGTTAGGATCGATCTCGGGTTCGTCGCCGGCCGTAGTCGCTTCTGTCTTGGCTGGTTCGTTGCTCATGCGCTCACCGGATCAGTGGTCAATCGAGGGACAATACGGTTGCGCGCCCATGTAAGCCGGGCGCCACCATCTCAACTCGCATTTGATGTGTCCGGCGGTAGACCGGCTCACCCCTATTCTGCTGGCGCAGAACTGGTCTCTGTGTCAATGCGATATCGCTGCATCTGCTGTGTGAGCCACCAAGCGTAAAGCCCGCTCATCGGCATGATGAGACAGATCTTGAACAGGATCCAGACATTCACACCATCCATAGTGAAGCCAAGGATGTTGTACATCTCGTCCTTTGCAAAGCCGATGCGGACCGCTTCATTGAGCACCGCGGTCAATACAAAGAACCAGGCGAAGCTCCATGTGAACTTGTCCCAGCCTTCCTTGGTGTAATGGAACGTCTTCTCAAAGATGTACTTGAAGAAGTTCTTACCCATCCAAAGTCCGACGAACAGGAAGACAGCGAACATGATGTTGAAGATCGTGACCTTGATCTGGATCCACATCGCGTCGCCGGTGATCAACGTCATGATGCCAAACGCAATCGTAACGCCACTGGCAATAAGCGGGAACATCGGCAGGCGGCCAAGCACCATGAGCATGGCAACCACCGACACGAGGGTGGCGAGGATCAGCGCCCATGTTCCGGCGATAATGCCGTGCGTGGCATTGATGATGAACATCGCAACGAGCGGGCCAAACTCTCCGAGGATATTAACAGTCTGCTCGGCGTTGAAAGGGTATTTCTTCAGTAGCCACTTCATGATCAGTCGATATTCCCAGAATGCATGGAGAGTACCGGGCGGTTGCCCATCGAACTCTTGGGTAAATTGGTAGCTTGCTAGTCTAACGCAATAGCATGAGCAAATTCTTTAGCTTCGAAAGGCGCCAAATCTTCGACGCCCTCACCGACACCGATCGCGTGTACCGGGATTTGGTGCTTATTTGCAATTGCGACAAGAATTCCGCCCCGTGCTGTGCCATCAAGTTTTGTCATGACAAGCCCAGTAACACCGGCTCTCTCGCCGAAAACCTCCACCTGACTGAGGGCATTCTGGCCGGTTGTCGCGTCAAGCACTAACAAAACGTTATGCGGCGCATCCGGATCAACTTTCTTCAAAACCCGCACAACTTTCTCAAGCTCGTCCATCAGACCCGCCTTATTCTGCAGGCGACCGGCAGTGTCCATCATCAGGACATCGAAGCCCTCTGACTTGGCCCGCGTCAGCGCATCGAAAGCAAGCCCGGCAGCATCCGCCCCGACTTCCCGGGACATCACCTCACAACCGGTCCGCTCCCCCCAGACCTGCAACTGCTCGATCGCTGCGGCCCGAAATGTGTCGCCGGCGACTAGAAGAACCTTCTTGCCTTCTCCGCGGTACTGCGCGGCAAGCTTGCCGATGGTCGTGGTTTTGCCGGTGCCATTGACGCCGACCATGAGGACCACGTGTGGGCGGTTTTCAGATTGGATTGTTAGTGGCTGTGCCACAGGGGCCAGCACGCTTTCCACTTCGTTGGCGAGGATTTCCCGAACTTCGTCAGCGGAGATGCCCTTGTCATACTTGCCGGCTGAGATCGTATCGGTAATCCGCATCGCGGTGTCGACGCCGAGGTCGGCCTGGATCAGCAGATCCTCCAGCTCATCGATGCTGGATGCGTCGAGCTTGCGCTTGGTGAAGACACTGGTGATGCCGTCGGTCAGTTTCGATGAGGTCTTGGAAAGTCCTGATTTCAGCCGCTGGAACCAAGACTGCTTGGGCGGTTCGGGTGGTGCTTCCTCATCCGCTACTGGTTCAGGCGCGTCCGCTTCGAGGGTTGCCGCCTCAGGTGAAGGCTCGGCTTGCTCAACCGCACTGTTTTCCGATGGAGCGGTCTCTGCCGCGCCGTCCGTCTGAGCAGCGGCGCTTGCTACGTCTTGTTTGGTGTCTGCCTGATCGCCAGGCTCTTCAGATCGCGCAAACAGGCGGCCGAAGAAGCCTTGTTTCTTTTCACCTTCGCTCATGAAAGAGGCTCCGCAAGCAGTTGCTGTCCATTGTGTCCGGTGACCTGGGCGCGCACAACGTCACCCGGCTGGGCTGTAGTCGCGCTGCAAACCACCTGCGCATATTGCGGCGTGCGGCCCACACAGTCCCGTTCCATTAAGATGTCCGTGATGCTGTCTGTCTGGCTGCTATAATAGCTGGTCAGTCTCGCCGTCGCCTTGTCCCGCAGCCTCGCAGCGCGCTCCTTGATAGCGCGCTTCTCCACTTGGGGCATCTTCGCCGCTGGCGTGCCAACGCGCGGCGAGAACGGAAATACGTGCAAATAGGTCAGCTCACACTCATCGACGATGTCCAGGGTTTGCTGGAACATCTCCTCGGTCTCTGTTGGGAACCCGGCAATCAGGTCTGCGCCGAACACGACATCAGGCCGGAGCTCCTTCGCTTGTCGGCAAAACGCGATCGCGTCTCGTCTCAAATGCCGACGCTTCATGCGCTTAAGGGTCAGGTCGTCACCCGACTGCATCGAGAGATGTAGATGTGGCATCAGGCGTGCCTCGTTGCCGATCGCATCCAGCAGGTCAGGGTCAATTTCCACCTGATCGAGAGAGGAGAGCCGCAGCCTCTCAAGCTCTGGCACATGTTTCAGGATTTGCTTCACCAGGCGGCCCAATGAGGGTGCGCCGGGAAGGTCGGGACCGTAGGAAGTGATATCGACACCGGTCAGAACGACTTCCTTGTGTCCGTTGTCTACAAGCCGGGCGATCTGGTCGACGACCGTTCCGGCTGGCACAGAACGCGATGGTCCGCGACCATAGGGAATGATGCAGAACGTGCAGCGGTGATCGCATCCGTTCTGAACCTGCACGTAGGCACGCACACGCGAAGCAAAGCCGTCGACCAGATGCTCAGCGGTTTCGCGCACATCCATGATGTCGGTGACCTGGATGCGTTCTGCCTCAGGCCGCGCCAACAACGAAAATGTCTCTGGCTTCAGTTTCTCAGCGTTACCGATGACATGGTCGACCTCGGTCATGTCAGCAAACCGCTCGGGCTCGATTTGCGCGGCGCATCCGGTCACAACGATCTTCGCTGATGGGTTCGACCGCCTGAGCTTGCGGATAGATTGCGCGGCCTGGCGGACGGCCTCGGAGGTGACCGCACAGGTGTTCACGACGATGGCGTCGTCAAGTCCGGCGACCGCCATGTTTTGGCGAATGATCTCAGACTCGAAGGTATTGAGGCGGCATCCAAGCGTGACGACACGCGCGTCGTCAATCTCTCGATCAACACCGTTCGTCTTCGCTTCAGATATTGATTTCGACCGATCCGTCATCGGCGATCGTCACCTCGCCCTGGTACTCATGCTCGGCGGGTCCGCTCATGAGCACGCGCCCGGCCTCTGTCCACTCAATTTGCAGGTCACCGCCTGGCACGCTCACCGTAGCGGAGCGCTTGAGATATCCCAGTCTCGCGCCACAGACCAGTGTGGCACAAGCAGCAGAGCCGCACGCTTGGGTCAGGCCGGCGCCGCGTTCCCACGTGCGGGTCTTCACATGGCTATCATTGATAACCTGCGCAACGGTAATGTTGGCCCGGTCCGGGAAGATCGGGTGGTTCTCAAGCATCGGACCAAAACGATCCAGAGCCGGGGTCGTAACATCCGAAACCCAGAAAACGGCATGCGGATTGCCCATACTGCAGGCCGAAGGTGAGTGCAGAACCGGGTCATCAATCGGACCGATCTGCAGTTCAATCCGCGTTGTGTCGTGGAACTCATCGCGCAACGGGATCTCGTCCCAACCAAAGCGCGGTGCGCCCATGTCGACGGTTAGCAGGTTGCCATCCCTGTACTGGACGGGCAGGAGACCCGCGTCGGTCTCGTAAACCACCTCGCTGCTTGGCTGCTGCATGACCAGACCGACGCAGCGCATGCCATTGCCACAGGCACCAGCAGTCGACCCG
Organism: Hyphomicrobiaceae bacterium; assembly: GCA_965247245.1. Classification (GTDB taxonomy): domain Bacteria; phylum Pseudomonadota; class Alphaproteobacteria; order Rhizobiales; family Hyphomicrobiaceae; genus Tectiglobus. Next base: position 3,895,055 of record CBDFGV010000003.1, read on the forward strand.
TCCTGATTGAAAATACGGATGTAGGCCTCAGTTCCGGCAGATGTCGCCGGCTCGAGCGCCATCAACTGGTCGAAAGGCGTGCGCGGATGCTGGGCAATCGTCGCTGCCTGCGTCCCGGTCAGGCGCACCTGACTGTTGCGCAGATCGGCGACGACGATCTGATTGCCCAGGCCGTTCATCTTGTGAATTGGTATCGTGTGGGTCCCGCTCATGCCGTCTTATACCCGCTGCCCGCCGCGAAAGCCAAAGGAATGAGGGATATATGGGGGCCGTCAGTGGCGAACAACACTTCCCGGCATGCACAAGGTCACGGCGAAACCAATAATGCATAATTATTCATCAGAATCAGAAGGCAAGTCGCACAATATATAGGCGGAAAATTCCATTTCGGGCGCGCAAATTCCGATCCGAAGCCCAATTCACAGTGGTTAATCAAAGATTAACAACTGGCACAGTTCTTGATCATTAAGCCTCTGTCGTAATCAGATCGCCTTCAAAAAGGGCGTCTGCATAGAAAAGAAGCAGCTTAGCTGCGCACCAACAATAGAGGCTGGGGCATGGAAAAGATTCAACCGGGGGCGGACGTATTCTTCCTCCTGATGGGGGCAATCCTCGTATTTGCAATGCATGGAGGGTTTGCCTTCCTTGAAGTCGGCACGGTGCGCCGCAAGAATCAGGTCAACGCGCTCTGTAAGATCCTCGTCGACTTTGCGATCTCCACCGTCGTTTACTTCTTCATCGGCTACGGCGTTGCCTATGGCGTGAATTTCCTGATGAGCGCCAAGGACATCTCGGGCGCGGCCGAAGGCTTCGACGGCAACGGACTGAGCCTGGTCAAGTTCTTCTTCCTGTGTACGTTTGCAGCGGCCATTCCCGCGATCATCTCGGGCGGCATTGCTGAGAGGGCCAAATTCCTACCGCAGTGTGTCGCGACGGCTCTCCTTGTCGGTCTCTGTTATCCGTTCTTTGAAGGCATTGTCTGGAACGGCAACTTCGGCATGCAGAGCGGTGTATTCGGCGGGGTGTTCGGAGCCGACTTCCACGACTTTGCCGGTTCTGTCGTGGTGCATGGCTTCGGTGGCTGGGCAGCCTTGGCAGCCGTGATTGTGCTGGGCGCGCGATCGGGTCGCTATCGCGCAGATGGTTCGGCCCAGGGCATTCCACCATCATCCATTCCCTGGCTCGCTCTCGGCTCATGGCTGCTTTGCATCGGCTGGTTCGGCTTCAATGTTATGAGTGCACAGTCGCTCGAAGGCGTATCGGGTCTGGTCGCCATGAACTCCCTGCTTGCCATGGCGGGCGGAATTCTGGCAGCCGTTATCGCGGGCCGTAACGACCCGGGCTTTGTCCACAATGGCGCCTTGGCCGGCCTTGTTGCTGTCTGCGCAGGTTCAGACTTGATGCACCCGATCGGCTCATTCATCACCGGTGCCGTTGCTGGCGTCATATTCGTCTATTTCTTCCAGATCGCATCCAACACCTGGAAAATTGACGATGTCCTGGGTGTCTGGCCACTGCACGGTCTCTGTGGTGTCTGGGGCGGTATCGCGTGCGGAATCTTCGGCCTTGAAGCACTGGGCGGCCTCGGCGGTGTCAGTCTGATGAGCCAGATTGCCGGCAGTGTCATAGGCGCAGCAGCTGGATTTATCGCGGGCTTCATCGTGTTCACGATTGTCGACAAGCTATTCGGCTTCCGCATGAGTGAAGAAGACGAAGCCCGCGGCGCCGACCTCGCAATCCATAACATCAGCGCGAACCCGGAGGATGATATGGCAGGCCGTTAATTGATCGGTAAGCCATTCGCATCTAGAGCACAGGCGGCTCCGCAGACGTTCCAGCGCTGCGGAGCCGTAGTCTTTTGTAGTTTGGTCCGTTCTCGCCTATCAATGTAGGCGAATGACAGGATTGCAGAGGGACGGAAGATGGGCACAGCAAAGAAAGCGCCACGAGCCGCTGCTGAAGTGAGTGTTGAGCCCGAACACGTCGGGGTATCTTCCGCGCGGCTTGATGTTCTGCGCGCAGCCATGCAGCGGGAGGTTGACGAGGCGCGTATCCCTGGGTGTGTTCTCGCCATCGCGCGGCAGGGCCAAATGCTGTTCCACGAGGCTTTTGGCTATAGCGATCCGGCCGCCAAGACCAAAATGACGACCGACACGCTGTTCTCGATCGCCTCGATGACCAAGCCTGTTGTATCTGTCGCTACGCTGCAGCTTTTCGAGCAGGGCCGTCTGCTGCTTGGCGACGGAATCTCGGAACATTTGGCAGAGCTTGGTGACCTCAGGGTTGGTGAAGTCGCACGGCACGGCACACTCGTCACGCGCCCTGCGACGCGCCAGCCGACAGTCCAGGACTTGCTTCGCCATACATCCGGCCTGACTTACCAAAACCGCGGAACGTCTGCGGTCTACCAGCGCTATCCTGGCTCGTCTGCTTCGGCTCCCAATCTGCTGACGACTGATGAGATGCTGGCGACGCTGTCTGAGTGTCCATTACTTTTCGATCCGGGCACAAAGTGGGAATACGGTTTCTCAACCGACGTGCTCGGCTTCATTGTCGAGAGACTGTCCGAACAGCAGCTTGGCGCTTACTTGCAAGACAACATTTTTGCGCCGCTGGGGATGGCCGATACAAGCTTCGAGCTATCCGAAGAGGGGCTTCAGCGCTATGCGAAGACCTTCGAAAAGGACCCACTGACGGGAACGAAGCCGGTTGTCCTCCATACCGACGGCCAGACCAAACACTGGCAGGCCGGCGGTGCTGGGCTGGTCTCAACATCGTCCGACTACATGGCCTTTGCCCAGATGCTGCTGCAAGGCGGCGGAGGCGGCACATCACATGTCCTCGGTCGAAAAACAATCGAGCTCATGACCTCGGACCACTTGGGACCAGAGATCGACAATCGCATTGCCGATACAATGGATCCGGCTTGCGAAGGCTATGGCTTCGGGCTTGGTGTCGCCGTACGCCGCGGCGACGGCTTGGCGGCAAGTGCTGGCACCGCCGGTGATTTTTATTGGTCCGGTGTCTACGGCACTTATTTTTGGGTCGACCCGATCGAAGAAATGGCAGTCGTCTTTATGGCGGCCTGCCCGGGCCTTATGCGCCTGCGATATCGCCAGCTGGCAAGGGCTTTGGTCTATCAGGCCATCGTCGACTAGTCGCTGCAACTTTTCGACTGATCCAAAATGGGTCACTGCGTTACGAACTGTCAACTGACTAATAACGCGTTGGCAACGCTGTTTATCTAAAAATCGAAGTAGTTCGGAAGTTTGGCTGGTGGGGCAGTCGGGCAAGGTGCCCGTATTGCCCGTGAGTCGTGCAGCGGCTTGGCCAGTCCTTTGCCAATGGTTCATGCGTAATGGCATCTAAGAAGTACTATCATCCGCACAAGAAGTTTCTGCCGACGCCCCTGGAGGATCTCTTGCTGGGATGGTTGCGTCGGATTGGCGGCGCGGCGATCTTGCTCGTCAGCGCTGCTCTATGGCTGTCATTGCTGACATGGTCGGCTACGGACCCGAGCCTGAGTGTTATCAGCAGCCAGCCGCCCAACAATGCCTTGGGTCCACTTGGCGCTGCGCTCGCGGATCTCTTGCTCAACACAATTGGTCTGAGCGCGGTGTTCGTTCTGGTCTGTTGCTTTGTTTGGGGGCTGCAGCTGCTCTTGTCGGAGCGTGTCGAAGGCTTTCAGGTGCGCGTGTTCTTCGCCGCGGTTGCTTTGGTTGGCATAGCCGGTGGCAGTTCAGCGTTGCCGACCGCCGAAGGTTGGTTGTTCCACCACGGCTACGGCGGCATCATTGGCGATGTCATCCTGAACTTGTTTGTTGGACTGCTGGCGCAGTTCCAAGTCTCCTTCGCAAATACCATTGCAGGGCTGGCGCTCTTCGCGTTTGGCTTTTGGGCGTTCTCTCGCGCCATCGGACTTGATCGCAAGCACATCTTCTTAATTATTCGCCCCCAGAGCCGGGCCCAAGACCGTAACCAGAGCCGCCCTCAGAACGTGAAGCAGGACGAGCCTGCCCGTACTGACGCTCACTCATTGACTAAGTCAGCGTTTGGTGCGGCGACCTCTGCCATGTGGGGATCTTACGGCTCAAAAGCATCAGAGACGGACACTTCGCATGAGACGGCGGCAGAAGAAATCGAGCCGCCATCCCTCTCCCCGATCGCAAAGCCGAAGCAAGAGGCAACCGCAAAGCGCAAGCCTGATCCAGTCCGGGAAGCCGACGATACAATAATGGGGCTGAAGAGCAGGCTTGAAGCATCCGTTGAAGAAGCTTCCGTTGATCACGACGCCAAGCGAATTGCCCAAATCTTTGCTCCCGAAGGCGGCAGTCAGGACAAGCAGCCAGTGCAGCCCGAATTGCCGTTTCAGCAGGCGCACCAGCCGCGTCCGCCCCGTGACCGCGATTTGCCAAGCTTCCTGCTCAGTGAACAGGACGATGACGCGGACTTTGTTGTTGAAGAAGTCGTGGCCATCGCCGAGGACTACAAGCAGCCAAGCCTCGAAGAACTCAATGAGCCAGAACCAGTTGCCATTGAGCAGCAAAATGCTGTTCTCGAGCACCGCGCAACAGCGGCAAAGTTGAAGCGCGTTCTAGCGGATTTCCGGATCACGGGTGACATCGCGGATGTCAAAAAGGGCCCGATGATCACGCTGTTCGAGTTTGTTCCATCAGCCGGCATCAAAGCGTCCCGCGTTGTCGCTCTAGCCGATGACATCGCCCGCTCGATGAGCGCTGCGTCAGCACGCATCTCGGCAATGCCGGGACGCAATGCACTGGCCATCGAATTGCCCAATGAGCAGCGCGATACAATCGCTCTCAAGACGTTGTTCAACAGCGAGGCATTCCAGGCGACGGACGCACGATTGCCGCTGATGCTCGGCGTTGACATTGTTGGCGAGCCGATTGTGACCGATCTCTCGCGGATGCCTCACCTGCTCGTCGCGGGGACGACCGGCTCCGGGAAGTCGGTTGGCATCAACGCGATGATCCTATCGCTGCTCTATCGCAAGACCCCGCAGGACTGCAAATTCCTGATGATCGATCCAAAAATGCTGGAGCTCTCGGCCTACAACGGCATCCCGCACATGCTGGCACCGGTCGTTACAGATCCTGCAGAGGCCGTTGACGCGTTGCGCTGGGCCGTTGGCGAGATGGAAGAGCGTTACAAGCGGATGGCGGATCTCGGCGTTCGCAACATTGACAGCTACAACAAGCGCGTGGCCGCCGCGCGAAATGGCGAAGCGTTTGATGTACAGACTGGTTTCGATCCGGTCAGCCGATCAGCAACTTTCGAAACACGCTTTGTCAACCTCGAGCCGATGCCCAACATCGTCATCGTGGTCGATGAGTTCGCCGACCTCATGAGCGTCGCCGGCAAGGAAGTCGAAGCCGCTATGCAGCGCCTCGCACAAATGGCGCGGGCGGCGGGTATGCACCTGATCATGGCCACGCAACGACCGTCGGTCGATGTGATTACGGGCACACTGAAAGCGAATTTCCCAGCTCGCCTGGCTTACCGCGTTGCTTCTAAGATCGACAGCCGGACCATCCTTCAGGAACAGGGTGCTGAGCAATTGCTTGGTCAAGGCGACATGCTGTTATCGTTGGCTGGCCAGTCACTGCTCCGCATTCACGGCCCGATGGTCACGGAAGAAGAGATCGAAGCGGTCACACGATCGCTGCGCTCAGAGGGCGGCTCGAAATTCGGTCGGGTTGCGCAGGCTGCATAGCTCGGCAATCCGAAATCCATCACAGCATCTCGCAGTGTGGCGCATACAACAAATAACCCACAGGCGCCACACCTGGCGAGGTCGCTTTTACTTGTCCTTGCAACGCGTATGACGTAGAGCGTGCGCCGAGGGCACGATAAGGCTTTCAAGTAATTCCAGTTTGCGTAGTCGCTGGCCACAGCACAGTTGCCCTCGTGTGGTCGCAAAGATGGGGAATTGAAGCTGGTGAGGGCGACCGGCTCAATGCAATGCAACGAGGGATGAATGGCTTATACGCGCTATGGCTTTTTGGGTGGCATCGAGCGACTACCGGTTGCGCTATATCTCGCCGCAATGATGTTATTTCTGGCGGCACCGGTTCATGCCCAGAAGAAGCCAGCAACCAATCCGGTCGGCGCGGGTTGGGACAGTAAGGTCAAAGCTGCCGATGGCGCGGCCGGACAGTCCTTCACGGATGAACAAACCGCTGCCATCAAAGCCGTCAACGACTACTTCAATGCACTGCAAAACCTCAAGGGCCGCTTCGAGCAGCTTGATCCGGACAAGAAGAAGACGAAGGGCAAGTTCTTCGTGAACAAGCCGGGTAAGTTTCGCTTCGACTACGCGCGTCCAAGCCGCAAAGTTGTTGTTTCTGATGGAAGATTCCTGGCGATCCAGGACCTAGATCTGCGTAACGAAGACGTCTATGAGCTTGATAACACGCCGTTTCGAATCTTGCTTCGTGCGGACGTCGATCTCTTGCGCGATGCGAGAATTATTCAGGTTGAGCATAGTCCGGAAGCGATCTCTGTGACTCTCTCTGACAAAGACCCAGATGCTGCTGGCCACTTAACCGTAATCCTCACCCGGCAACCAGAGACGACGCTGGCCGGCTGGATTACCTATGATGCACAAGGTCTGCAAACAAAGGTGGATGTCTCAGAGTTAACCAAGCCAGAAAAGCTCGATCCGGCAATATTCAAGCGCCAGGACTTCTTCAGAGATGCTGTTCGGCAGTAGCGATAGGTGCCAGAATCCTGTTGCCATGTCGGAGCTCGAGCCGCTACAGTATTGATAACGGCTCCATAAGTTGCCCTTGCGAGAGGGCGTCGTCGGTACTGTTGCGCTCAAAGCGAATCAAGTGGCCTGATCACAACATCCAACTGATTGGTGGTGGATAACTCTGTTACAATTGGTAACAATTTAGTGATCATCTCCATTGGATATTGTTGAAACATCCCATTTTGCGCTTATATGTAGGCAGGCAGATGGCATCACCCCATATCGGTAGTGCCCCCCGTCTAGCCGACGATGTCCATCTGGTGCACCGGTATCCCTCCCGGTGCTAGCGCAATTAGCGCATCGCGCCCAACTCTCTCCCCCCGAGCGTTGGGCGCTTTCTATTTGGGCTAGAGGTTGTGGTCCCTCGAACAACTTTGGGTATCGCCAAATCGATGTTGCGAAGTGCCCTTGGGCTCAGCATGAGCACCGTTCGAGAGCTTGCGACTTGTCTGCGCTAAGCGAGCACTCCTGGTTCTCTGACCCTACCTCAGTTGGGCTGGTGCATCCTGTTCGCCACCACCTGAGAAGTCTGATTCGATCCGGCGCATTTCAGCAATCATGTTGTTCAGTCGAGAGCTGACCCGTCGCACGAGATGATCTGTCATTTCCGGATCTTGGGCGAGCTCTTCCAGCATTTCGCTCCGATTGATGAGCAGAGCCTTTGTCTGGATTCGAGCCTTGAACGTTGCTGGGTGCTCAAAATCATCAATAAACATGGCCATCTCGCCCAGCATCTTGCCGCCTTGATCGCCTTCAAAATCTGCGTCCGCACCAACGCCTGCGATGCAGTCAATCTCCCCCTCAACGATCAGAATAGCCTGGTCGCTCGTCTCGCCCTGAACCGCGATGTCGTCACCGGGTTGGAACAGAACCCGCTCGGTCCGGCGCGAAATGCGCTCGAGTTGGTCGGCGCTCAGTCCTTGAAAAATGTCTGCTCGCGCAATGTGCGCAGAAAGGGGTGCTTGGGTCATATAACTGGTTACCTCGATCTAGTTTGACGCTGCCCAGGTACGAGGAACAAGTGGGCACAGAAGTGCAGTGATGGATCTACTATTTGAAGAGAATCCAATGATTCGAGACGACTAGTCCAGGCCCCAGGAAAGCTTGTGTATGCGTACTGGATAGCTTTCTCATCGGCGCCACATCCAGCGGTGATCCACCAGTCCATTTTACAAGCGTGTTCAACGCCTAGCGACGGTGTACTCTCGTAGTGTCTGAGCAGAAGAGTTCATCAGAGAATGCAATGCTAAAAACAAAGCGCCCGGTCTCCCGGGCGCCTTGTGACGGCTGATGCTCGTAAACTAGCGCTTGGCAGCGGCTCTGAGCCGGCTTACGGGACCAGCTTGTAACCGCCGGTCTCAGTGACCAGGATCTCCGCGTTTGACGGGTCGCGCTCTATTTTCTGCCTGAGTCGGTAGATGTGCGTCTCAAGTGTGTGAGTGGTGACGCCGGCGTTGTACCCCCAAACCTCGTGCAGGAGCACATCGCGGGTTACAACCTTTTCGCCTGCCCGGTAGAGGTACTTCAGAATCGAAGTCTCTTTCTCGGTAAGCCGAACCTTCGATCCTGCTTCATCGACAAGCAGCTTGGAGGCGGGCTTAAAAGTGTAGTGGCCCAGTGAGAAGACCGCGTCTTCGCTTTGCTCATGCTGACGCAATTGCGCCCGGATCCGGGCTAATAGCACTGCAAATTTGAAAGGCTTCGTCACGTAGTCGTTCGCGCCAGCGTCAAGACCCAGGATCATATCTGCATCTGAGTCGTTGCCGGTAAGCATAATAATCGGGGCCTTGAAGCCATTCTTGCGCAAGACCTTGCAAGCTTCCCGACCATCCATGTCCGGTAACCCGACGTCTAAGATCATAAGATCAAACCGATCGACCTTGGTTTGATCAATAGCAAGCGCTGCATTGTCAGCCGTCGTCACGTCAAACTCGTCATGCAGAGCCAACTGTTCACGCAAAGGTTCACGAAGGTCCTCGTCGTCGTCAACGATGAGAAGCTTGCGCGCAGTGCTCATTGCCAATCTCCGTAAAAATCCGTCCGAATTCAGTCACAAATGGTACCACCAAGACCGCCTAATCCCAAGGCCTAACGCTGTCAGTGGACTAGCTGTGATATAGGTACGTGTTCTGCGAATTGCCGGTTCAGCACCAATAAATTTGCCACACGACGCGGTGACTGCACGTCAACGTGGCCGGCGCCGTTTGTAACTCGTCATGGTAAATTCAAATCCGACTGCGCGAGATTCAACCAATTCCCGGCAAAAATACGCATCTGGCATGATAGCGGCCTTGCAGGTCGCTGAACACGCAAACGTGAGCATCGTTATCCTGCGATGGAAATTTTTCAAAATCCGGCGGCACCGTGACCTTAATATTCCCGGCTCTCATGCGCAGACTCCCATCCGGCAAGCGCTCGACGGAAGTCGCGCGGAAGCAGTCTTGCTCGTTACAGCATTCCTTTGGATACCAGAGATGCGCGTGCGCGGGTGTCGGGCTTAAAGATGCGAGCGCGGTGAGAGCCAGTGACACTGTCACAAAACAAAGCTGAGCCGCTCTATACCCCATGGCCAAAACATGCCTTCGCGCTTGTCATCAATAATTTCAGATTGGGTCAGGCAGTTTGGCGTTGGCAAGGCAAATCTGTGTGACGTCACTCGCTGCCTTCGAGATTGCGAATGGTCTTCCGCAAGCTCAGTCGGAGTGCTCCCAGTTCTGGACCGTGCCTTGGTGGTCGCTGCGAAGGGGCAGGGGCGCAATGCCGAGCAGACAAAAAAAGAGGGCCTGCGCGAACACAGGCCCAGTCAAGAGGCGCGGGGAGGGAGCTCCCCGCTTCCTGGGAGGACGTAGTTAGATTCTCTGGCTGCCGGATCCGAATTCCGGGTAAGCCTCGAGGCCGATTTCTGCTTTGTCGAGACCTTCGAACTCTTCTTCTTCGGTTGGACGAAGACCAACTGTTGCGGCTAGGAACAGCCACACCACCGCGCTGGCCACCGTGACGAAGATGCCGATCGCGACCACACCAGTGAGCTGCGGTACAATCGATACATCGGAGTTCGTCCAGGCAACCACGAGCGTGCCCCAGATACCTGCGAACAGGTGAACCGGTATCGCCCCGACGACATCGTCGATCTTCAGCTTGTCGAGCATTGGTACGGTGAAGACAACGATCGCACCGCCGATTGCACCGATGATAACGGCCTGCCAGATGGCGGGTGTCAGCGGTTCTGCAGTGATCGACACGAGGCCGGCCAGCGCACCGTTGAGAGCCATTGTCAGATCGACCTTACCGTAGAAGATCTGGTTCAATACGATCGCGGCAACGACGCCACCGGCAGCAGCCAGGTTGGTGTTGACGAAGATCTTTGAGACTGATGACGCGTCGGCAATTGTGCCCATTGCGAGCTGCGAAGCACCATTGAAGCCGAACCAGCCGAGCCACAGGATGAATGTACCGAGCGTTGCCAAGGCCATGTTTGAGCCAGGCATCGGATTGACTTCGCCGTTCGGGCCGTACTTGCCTTTACGTGCACCGATGATGATCGCGCCGACGAGAGCTGCCCAGCCACCGGTTGAATGCACCAGTGTCGAGCCTGCAAAGTCAGAGAAGCCCATGTCGTCGAGCCAGCCTGTGCCCCATTCCCATGAACCCTGGATCGGGTAGATCACGCCGCAAAGCACGATGACGAAAATCAGGAACGGCCACAGCTTGACGCGCTCGGCCACTGTGCCGGAGACGATGGATGCTGCCGTTGCGCAGAACACCATCTGGAAGAACCAGTCAGAGCCCGTTGAGTAGGCGTTCGCGGTGTCCTTGGCCGGATCTGGCATTGAGACCGGTGAGATCTTGCCAATCACGTCGGCCACGATCCAACCGCCGTCGCCTGGATACATGAGGTTGTAGCCGATCAGCCAGAAGGCCAAACCTGCGAGGGAGTAAAGGGCAATGTTCTTGGTACACTGCATGGCGACGTTTTTCGTCCGCACCATGCCGGCTTCAAGCATTGCGAAGCCTGCGGCCATCCACATGACGAGGAAGCCACCGATCAGGAACAGCATTGTGTTGAAGACATACTGCACTTCTTTCTGAAGCGCTTCTGGTTCAACCTTGGCATCCTGAGCAAGGCTGGGCTGGACCAGCGCTGCTGTGGCTGCGGCGCCAAGCGCCCCTAGCCAAAGAAGTTTCGTCGTTACTTTCATGGGTTCTCCTCCGCCGGTTAGATAGCGCTTGAGTCGGTTTCACCGGTTCGGATGCGAACCGTGTGTTCAATGCTGGAAACGAAGATCTTGCCATCACCGATCTGGCCGGTTTTGGCAGCCGCACCGATCGCTTCGACTGCCTTGCCGGCGTCGTCGGAAGAGACGGCAACCTCGATTTTTATTTTTGGTAGGAAATTCACCGCGTATTCCGCACCGCGGTAGATCTCGGTATGACCTTTTTGGCGACCGTAGCCTTTAACTTCGGTCACAGTCATACCCTCTAGGCCCAGGGAGGTCAGCGCTTGGCGCACCTCATCGAGCTTGAAGGGCTTTATGATTGCTGTCACGAGTTTCATGACGAACCCCCGATTGTTCGACTGCGGATCAGGGTTACCACCAGTCGCATCTCAAAAGTGCAGAGTTGGACGCAACTCGGCACACCCTAGGTTTCGGGGTAATCAAGCACTGTGCCAGTTTGGATCAAGAAGTGTAACTATTTGATAATAATGACTTAAAAAAATGCACCGCCCAAAAAGCAGCCAGCCGGGAAGGCGCAAATAGCACAATTATTGTGCATTTATATTCGAATGTCCAAAATATAGGCAGTCTAGTTTTGGCGCTGCCTCATTAATCCCTCTTGGGTCGTCGAGGCGACCAGCGTTCCATCGCGCGTATACATGCAACCGCGGCAGAAACCGCGCGCACCGGATGTTGATGGGCTGTCTTGGACGTAGAGCAGCCAGTCATCAGCCCGGAACGGGCGATGGAGCCACATGGCGTGGTCCAGGCTCGCCATTTGGACATCTGAGGCGAACATTGGCTTACCGTGCGCAATGAGTGCGGTGTCCAGCAGTGTAAAGTCAGAAGCGTAGGCCAGGATACACTGATGTAGCCTCGGATCATCCGGCAGTTTTCCGTTTGCGCGCATCCAGATACTTTGGCGTGGCTCGGCCTTCGGCTGCTCGTCGTAGCGGCTGGAATCAACCGGCCGCATCTCAATGGGCCGTTCATGATCCCAGTAGTTGCGCATCGTCTTCGGCAATCGCTCGATGATCTTGTCGCGTAGCTCCTGCTCTTTCGGCAGGTCTTCGGGCTGTGGCACAACCGGCATCTGGCTGTGGTGGTCAAAGCCTTCCTCGAACTTCTGGAAGGAAACGCTCATCGCAAAGATGGGACGGCCATGCTGGATGGCGCGGACCCGCCGGGTCGTAAAGCTGCCGCCATCGCGAATGCGTTCAACTTCGTAAATCAAAGGGTGACTAGGATCACCCCCGATCAGAAAGTAGGCGTGCAACGAATGCGCTGACCGCTCCGGCTCCACCGTGCGCGCGGCAGCGACCAAGGCTTGTCCCAGAACCTGCCCGCCGTAGACCCGCTGCCAGCCAATTTGCGGGCTTTGTCCGCGGAACAGATTGATCTCAAGCTGTTCTAGATCAAGTAGTGAGATGAGATCATCGAGTGCGCTTATTGAATTATTCAAATCAGCTGCCATGATTCTGTTGTTCTCTTTACCCACTCCAGATAACTGATCCGATCAACGCCGGCATCATAAATCGCGCAACATGACCACATCTGACACGGAACGCACTGACATCCTTATCGCTGGTGGGAGCTTCACCGGTCTCACGCTCGGGCTGGCTTTTGCCCAGACGTTCGGCCGAGAGTTGGCTGTGACTATAACCGGTGTGGACGAGGTGGCTCTGCGCGACGACAAGAGCCCGCGAGCGTTCGCGTTGTCGGCTTCGTCTAAGAGCCTATTGCAGGTGTTGGGTCTTTGGGACGAGATTTCCTCTGAAGCACAGCCCGTTCATGCGATCGAGCTCACCGATAGTCCGCTGACAGCGGGAATTCGACCGGTTCATCTGACATATAGCAATGTTCTCGACGACGGCACTGCTGCATCCTTCATCGTCCCGTCGCATGTGCTGGCCGAAGCATTGCTCACTCGCTGCATCGCTTTGCAGGCGGACGGCACAATCCGTCTGACGAATCAGCGCGTGTCGGAATTCTCCACCAACGCAGGCCACGCCAATGTCGTCCTTGGGTCCGGTCAGAAGGTTGAAGCAAAGCTCGTGGTTTCCTCGGAAGGGCGCGAAAGCGCGTTGCGTACCGCTGCCGGCCTCGACACCGTACAGTTCAGTCACGATCAGCTTGGTATCGTCACAACGGTTCAGCACGAAAAGCCGCACAACGGGACGGCGGTTCAGCATTTTCTGCCGGCCGGACCATTCGCCATTCTGCCACTTCCGGGTAATCGGTCATGTGTAACCTGGTCGGAGGAACTCGCCGCGGCACAGCGCATTATGGAGCTTCCAGAGGCAGACTTCCTGGCCGAGCTGGATCAGCGATTTGCTGGTCGATATGGGGCGGTTAGGCTGGATGGTGAGCGGCGCAGCTTCCCCCTAAAAACCCAGATTGCCCGAAGGTTCGCTGCCGAACGCATCGTTTTGGTGGGTGACTCAGCGCACGCAGTGCACCCGATTGCCGGGCAGGGCCTGAACCTCGCATTTCGCGACGTTGCAGCCTTGACCGAGTGCCTCGTGAACGGCGTATCTGTCGGATTGGATGTGGCCGATCCCGTTATTTTGGAGAATTACGAGAGTTGGCGCCGCTTTGACTCTGTACTGTCAGCGGGCGTATTTGCCGGCATCAATAAGCTGTTTGCGAACGATTGGTCGCTTCACAGATCGGTGAGAGAGGTTGGCTTGGGTGCAGTTCAGCAAGTCGATGGATTGAAAGCGTTTTTCGTTCGCCACGCAGCTGGACGCGTTGGTGAGATGCCGAAAATGCTGGTTGGTGAGCGTCTTTCTTTCTAGTTGATCTGACGCTTCCAGCGGTCATCCACAGCTCAGTTGGCAAAAAATCAGCTTAGATTTTTGTTCGAGGACGAACATTCTGCTGAGTAATTGTGCGTTTACCGACAACTAACTCGCCATTTGTCCTAAGACCGGGTACAACTGATTCGCTACTTGCCTTGTCAAGTTTCAATGCTTCTCAGGCGTTGTGCTTATTGCGCGCATACGGCGGCGGTATTAATACAGGTAAGGACAGTGTTGAGTTTTCTGCTCTAACGACTGCTTCGGGTGGCGATCTCGGCCACTCGGCCACAGAATTTTTAGCGACGCGGAACTCGATGAGGCGAACATCCAACAATATACGCTACCTGACTGCTGCGGCAGTTGCGTTCGCCATTCTAGTCGTCGGCCTGTCAGCAACCCTCCTGATCGATAACGAGCGTATAGACTTCAACATCGACACGACCGGCGTTGTGGCCGCGCCGCGCGACGAACACCACGTCGCCGAGTCCACGTTGCTCAACAGTCGCTATGGCATCTCTCTCTATAGCGGCAAGATCACGCAAAAAGCGACTGATGGTAAGCGACTGACCGGCAAGCAGGCCCGGGCAATTCTCGAGGCCGGCCAGGCGATGCTTGAGCTGCGCAAGGGAGCGATGATTGTCGGTAGCCCGTTGGATGCGCTAGAGCAGCAGTTTTCTCCGTTCCCGCCACTTATTTCTGCCTTGCGCGAACTCAAGTTTGCCACGCTGCAGATTTCGCAGGGCCGCATGTCCGTGATGCTGCCGTCGGGCCGCAATGAGTGGTTGTTCAATGTGAACATGGTGATCAAGCCGCGGCGGTCAAAAGGAGTTGTGGCACAGGGGACAGCGGTTTGGCGCGGCCACAAGATCCAGATCGATGTTGATGCTGGTTTGTCGTCGTCCGACGTAAATCAACTGCCGGCCAAGATAGCAGTGAGCAGTCCGTTGTTTTCTATGACCTTTGATGGTCAGGTCGGTTTCGCCAACGGACTTGAGTTTATCGGTAACACCGTCATAAGCGGAAAAGACACGCGTCAGTTCGCGAGGTCTCTGAGAATTATTTGGCCGGAGTGGGCCGGAATCTCTGACTTCCAAATGTCCAGTCCCATGACCTGGACATCTACCGCCCTCACGTTTGAAAAGGTGCGGGCGAAGTTCGATGAGAACGAAGCGACAGGCATCGTCGCGGTCAAAGGAACGCGTGATCGGGCCCAGATTACTGGCACACTTGCATTTGAGACGCTCGATCTGACGAAGTATGTGGTTAGCTCGCCTACAGATGCCACAACGAGCGACAGTCAAAGCTGGTGGAACCGCATCGCAGCTGCTTGGTCCGAACCACTGATCCGTCATTTTGATGCGGACCTTCGGATGTCGGCTAAAGAGGTTGTGTTTGGCGATCAGGCCGTTGGAAATGCGGCCGCGACCGTGGCCCTCAAGGACGGCAAGTTGTCTGCTCAGCTGGCCAAGCTGTCCTTCGCCGGCGGTAGCGGCAGTGGACAGGTAACGATTGACCAGAGCGGGCTGATTCCAAAGACCAGCTTCCACGGTAAGTTTGTGAACGTGCCCTTGGGCGATCTAACGAGTTCGCTGTTCGGGCATCGTGGCATTGAGGGGCGAGCAACAATCACGGCTGACTTGCGCTCTCAGGGCCTTGACCATCAGGCCTTCATTCGTGGGTTGGATGGTGATTTGCGATTAGATCTCGGAAACGATGGCATCGTTGGTTTCGATCTCAAGGCACTTGCCAACAAATCACTCAGCAAGGCCGATGGTCAGGCCGAGTCCACTTCCAATACACTAATCGGCGAATTGCTCAGAGGCACAACTCGACTGGCAGGATTGACCGTCGACTTTGGCCTGAAGTCGGGACAATTGATCAGCAAGAAGTTCGAGTTTTTGTCTAGCAACCATCGATTACGCCTCTCCGGCCATGCCGATTTGGTCAAGCAGTCGATCGACTTCTATGGCGCACTGCAGGAACGCGCGCCGGCCACTACGGCCACCGATAGCCAAGCCGGCCCCGCCAAAGAGGAAGTCAGGGAAGGCGGTCGTAGCATCAGGCTAACGGGTTCGTTTACTGATCCTAATCTGGAAGTGCATGAGAGCCTGGGTCCCCGGACGGCCTCTGAGTAAAGCTCTGCTCCCGCTCCTCAATGGATTTGGGCCAACTGGTGGTTCCAGCAGCAGCGGAAAGCCAACAAAATCCTCCTTTCGAGCATGATTTCTTCCCATGGCGGTTGGTATTCTGCTACAGCACAGAATTCCGCCTTACTGCTCGCGCAAGAGTCCATCTGTAAGGCGTTCTAACCGGCATGAGGTTGACTGCGTGAATAGAATTACTGGAGTGGCGCTGCTGAGCATTGCTGCCGCTGTTTTTGCCCCCGCGTATGCACAGACAACAACACCTGAGACAACTGAAAGTACGGCCGAAACGAAAGCTGAAACTTCAAAGACCGAGCCAGTAGCCAACGAGTCAGCATCAGAAGCTTCTGCAAATACGTCTACAGAAACGGCGGCTGAACAGGCAGTCGAAAAGAAGCCAGCGGAGCAGCCAGCCGAGAAGCCAGCCGAGAAGGAAGTCGTCGAGAAGAAGCGAGAGCTTCGCGTAGCCAGCTGGGGTGGTGCCTACGGGCAGGCTCAGATCAAAGCGATTATTCGCCCTGCAGAGAAACAGCTGTCAGTCGCTATCCAGCGGCTTGAACTCAAAGATAGCGAGCCATCGTCGCAAGCGGCAGATGTCCTAGAGCTGCGCCAGGGAGCTCTGCTGCGCGGCTGCAAGAACGGTGACTATCTCCGGCGCGCAGAAATCCAACTGGCACCATCGGAAGACGGCAGCTCACCTGAGGCGGACTACCTGGCCGGCGGCCTGACAGACTGCGGTGTGGCCAGTTTCGCGTGGTCGTCGCTGGTTTTGTTTGATCGCTCAAAGTTTAAGAAGGCTAAGCCCAACAAGCTTGCCGACGTCTTCAATATCAAACGCTTTAAAGGCAAGCGGGCGTTCCTGCGCAAGGCTGAGAACCTTATCGAGATGCTGGCCCTGGCCACGCTGAAGGATGTCGGTCCGGAGACGGTTTACGACGAACTCGCAAAGCGTGAGAGCCGTGACAAGGCGTTTGCGCGGCTTCAAGCATTGCTGCCGCATATCATCTGGGTCGACACCCCATCGCAGGCATTGGCGAAGCTTGAAAGTGGAGAAGCGCGCTTTGCAGCTGGCTTCAGTGGCCGCGCATTTCGCAAGACGATCGCTGGGAACTATGCCGCGATCTGGGATGGCCATGTCTACGATTACTTGTCCTGGGCGATCTCAAGCAAGGCCGGTGACAAAGAGGTTGCCAAGAAGTTTGTCGAGATAGCGACGTCTCCCTCCCGCCTAGCAGATCAGGCCAAGCAGTGGCCGTATGGACCAATGCGGAAGTCGGCTGCCGCGCGTGTCGGACGTCACGCAACGCTCGATATAGACTTGGCACCTTTCATGCCTACGTCGACACTACGACTCCCGCAAGGTGTCCGTCGCGACCCGGCTTTCTGGGAAGAACATGGTGCACGGTTGAATGATCGATTAGCTGCTCTGAAGGAAGGTTTCCCGCTCGGTGTCCGCACCCCGCCACCAACGCGCAGGCCTGCGCCACCGGTCACCGAACAGAACTGAAGCCACGTCGAATTGCACACACGTCAGCGGTCAGACGCCAAGGCAAGCTCGATCTTGACGAGCGTGCCGTCTCCTCGTTCGCTGTCGACAGCCAGCTTGGCTCCTGCAAGCGCGCTCAATCTGTGCATGAGTTGGTAACCTTGGCCATGGTCCGATTGGTTGGCGCGAACGCTTGCGAGCAGGGCGGCGCCCATACCAAGCCCGCGATCTTTGATCTCGATAACCGCGCGCGACCGACCTGACGTTTGGCTTGAGATTATAACCTCAGCGCCGGCCGGGCTGAATTTAATGGCGTTCATAGTGGCGTTGATAATGATCTGCTGCAGCCGGACCGCATCAGAGCGCACAAGCAGGTGATCGCTATCCAATTGGGTATCCAGCCGGACGCCGGCATCATCTGCCCAGGGCTGCAGCTGCTCTATCGATTTCGCCACGACTTGATTGGCATCGATATCGGCCAGCCGAATTGGGCATGCCTCCGCGTTGTTTTCCAGATCCTCGATGGCTTGCGCAACAACATTCAAGGCAAACTCTGCGCTATTGGCAATCGACGTGGCGTATTCGCTGTAACGCGCGTCGCCGAGCGGTCCAAAGGCTTCCGACTTCATGAGGTCTGCACTTGAGACGATCGCCCCGATCGGTGTGCGCAGTTCGTGCGCAATTCTGCGCAGCGTCGTCTCCACCGTCTGCGAGAGAGGCTCCTCTGCTGCGGGAATAGGCTCGCCAGAAGCGGATCTCTGGTCATCTTTCGACATGTTGGCAGCCCGATCCAATTCCCGGCAGAGTTCGTCTGTGCATCGCAGTTGTTCACTTATCGCGTTGCGCAATATACTTTCGAAATACGATTTGGCACAATTACCGAGCCGATGCAGCACATGAACTGAGGCAGGACCCCAAATGACCAAACCTGAAGATCTCGAAGTTCCGGAAGCAGTCCGCCAACTGGCGGAAAAGAACGTCGAACAGGCCCGTGGCGCTTATGACCAATTTATGGAAATGGCCCGCAAGGCGCAGGATCTCATGAACCAATCGTCTGGTGCGGTTGCAGAGAGCGCGCGCGAGGCCCAGTCAAAAGCTCTTGGTTATGCCGAAAAGAACATGGAAGCCGGTTTTGATTTCGTGTCGGAGTTGGCCAAGGCCAAGGACATGAAACAGTACATGGAAATCCAGGCCCGTCACACAGAAGCGTCAATGAAAAGCTATAGCGAACAGGCTCAGGAACTCGGGAAGCTCATGGCGGATATCGCCGAGAAGGCAAAACCCAAGACGTAGAACTAATCCTGTGGTCGCATGCAACAGCCGTTCGGATAGGGGAACAACTTGGCGCGATTAGAAGATTTTCATGAGCCGGCGCGCAGCCGCTTGGCAAACTTGGTGTGTCCGGAATTCGAGGAAACGCCATGGGTCGAGTCCAAGCCGATGTCGCAGCGGCGCGTTGCGGTGGTCTCAACAGCCGGCCTGCAGCGCCGTGGTGATCACCCGTTCGACATGGGTGGTCAGGACTTCCGGGTAATTCCGAGTGATACAGCCTCGTCAGATATTGTGATGAGCCATGTCTCAACCAACTTTGACCGGTCAGGCTTTCAGCAGGACATCAATATTGCGCTGCCGATCGATCGCTTGCGCGAACTGGCTGACAAAGGAACCATCGGCTCTGTTGCAGACTATCACTACTCCTTCATGGGGGCGACCGATCCGGAGCTGATGCGCCCGCACGCGGAGCGAATGGCCGCGCTGATGAAGGACGACGGTGTTGATACCGTCCTTCTCGTCCCGATATGACCATTCTGTACGCGCGCCGTGGGCGCGCTCGCACACTACATCGAAGCCGCTGGTATCGCGACCACCCAGATCAGTCTCATTCGCGTCCATACCGAGAAAACGAACCCGCCGCGGGCGCTATGGGTTTCGTTTGAGCTCGGCCGTCCGCTTGGCGTTCCTGACGATCCGGAATTTCAGCATCGCGTGCTGAAGGCATCGCTCGACTTGCTCGATGCCGACTCGGGCCCGTTGCTGGTTGATTATCCGGAAGACGCACCGACCGCCGCAGCGGAAGACATGGATGGTTGGGTTTGCCCAATGCCGGTCCGGCCATCAGCTGATGCAGAAACCAATCCTGCAAGTACCCTGCTTGCGGAGATGTCATCGCTGCGTCAGTGGTACGACATGTTCCGGGAAAAACGGGGACGCACCAGTGTCGGCGTCAGCAATATTGCACTTGAGGACATTGCGCAGTTTCTCGCGGCATCCGCGGCGGCAGGACATGTCCAGTCGTCCAACAACGGGTTGACCGCCGCGCAGACACTCAAACTCGGGAGCGAAGACATCAAGGCCTTCTATTCGGAAGCTGCACTCGCCATGCCTGGTAACAAGGATGCAGAACAGATCAAGGAATGGATTTGGGAGCAGACAGAACTCGGTCGCACTTTACGTACTTTGCGCCCGATCTGCATGGCGAGCGAGGATCAGGCCGTGAAGCACATCGGTCAGTTGACCCTGGTGCCGCATACGCACTGGCATCTCGCCGGAGGAGCGCCCTAGTCATAGGGAGGCACTGGGTAGGCTCACTTGTCACCAACAGATTGGACCTCTAACCTGTGCCGTTAGGAAATAGAGAAAGGCAATAGCCAATGTCCGCTCCTATCAAGGTCTTCTGGCAGCCCCATTGAACAAGCTGCCTCAGGGTCAAAGAATACCTGTCGGTCCGTGAGATCGAGTTCGAATCCGTAAACGTCATGGCAGATGCTGCCGGTATGGAAGAGCTGCAGCGCTTAGGCGCGCGGACAGTGCCGGTTGTGTCGAAAGGCGACAAGTTCGTTTTTGCCCAGGTGATCAAGGATGTTGTCGAGTTCCTTGGGTTGACGGACGATACCGCGCCACAACTCTCACCTGATGCCCTCAAGCAGCGTTACAAAGACGTCGTTGCAATCGCAGTGAACCTCGTGCGCCAGATGCCGGATGACCGGCTCGAGAACGAGTTGCCAAACAGGCCACGTTCATGGCGCGTACTCATGCACCATGTCTTCCAAATCCCGTTCGCCTTTCTGGACATGGAAGAAACCGGCGAGACGCTGAGCTACGAGAACATGGTCGCACCACCGCCGGAAGACATGACAACGTCGCGGGCTATTGCAGAGTTCGGTGAGGCCGTCAGCGATCGCTTTTCAGCTTGGGCCGAGCGCACGGCCGGTGAAGATTTCTCAGGCCAGGTGCCAACCTATTTCGGTGGGACGACGCGGCACGAGATGCTGGAACGTACGGTTTGGCACTCAACTCAACACGTGCGCCAGGTTGCATCTTTGCTGGAGCAGAGCGGGATCACGCCGGCTCAGTCGATTACGCCGGCTCATATTGCCGGCCTGCCACTCACTGACAAAGTCTGGGACGAGGCATCGGCCTAGGGCGGCCTGAGCAGATACAACTTTCTGTGACATTGACCGTCAGACCTGAATGGACTGGCGGTTGCCCTCGGGTCGCGATAATCTCCGCCCGTAATGCAGAAAAAGCCCAAGACTGAGTTTGCCAAACTGCCATCCGTTGACCGTTTGCTCACAAGCGACGGCGCGCGGGTTTTGGTTGAGCAGCACGGCCATGCCCCCGTTGTCAACGCAGCCCGCGAGCAGCTATCTGAGCTGCGTGCCGCCATTCGCGATGGCGCATCGGTGCAAATCTCGACGCCTGAAATGCTGGCCGACATTGCGGAACGCTTGGCAGCATCGGCAGCGCCATCACTCAGACCGGTCTTCAATCTCACGGGGACGGTCCTGCACACCAATCTCGGTCGTGCTTTCTTGCCGGAGGATGCTGTCGCCGAGGTTGTTGATGTTGCGCGTGGTGCCAGCAATCTCGAATATGACCTGTCCGCCGGACAACGTGGCGATCGCGATTCTCATCTCGATGATTTGGTCTGCGAGATCACCGGGGCGGAAGCAGCAACTGTCGTCAATAACAATGCGGCAGCCGTCATGCTTGTCTTGAACACTCTGGCCATCGGCAAGGAAGTGCCGGTGTCACGTGGCGAGCTTGTCGAGATTGGTGGGTCGTTTCGCATTCCGGATATTATGGCCCGTTCGGGCTGCCGATTAGTCGAGGTTGGCACAACGAATCGAACGCACCTGAAAGACTTTGCGGCAGCTATTGGTCCTGAGACGGCCATGATCATGAAGGTGCACACGTCCAATTACATCATCCAGGGCTTCACCAAAGAGGTGCCGGAGTCGGAGATCGCCGAACTGTGCCACGCGCACGATCTGCCATTCGTCAATGATCTCGGTAGTGGCACGCTGGCAAACCTGGAAGACTACGGCCTGCCCCACGAACCAACACCAATGGACGCTCTTAAGGACGGTGCCGATGTCGTGACCTTCTCCGGCGATAAGCTTCTTGGCGGCCCACAGGCGGGCTTGATTGTCGGTCGTAAGGATCTCATCGCCCGCATTAAGTCCAACCCGATGAAGCGCGCCTTGCGCTGCGATAAGATGACGATCGCCGCGTTGTCGGCTGTACTGCGGCTGTACCGAGATCCCGCGCGTCTCGCCGAACGATTGCCGGTGTTGAAAGCGCTTGCACGACCTGCAGACGATATTCGATCCATGGCGGAGAGCATTCTCGACGACATCCAGCAAGCAATCGGCGACAGGGCAGACGTCAGCACGATACCGTGTGATAGCGAAATTGGTTCAGGCGCATTGCCGACGCGCACGATCGCGAGTTACGGTATCGCCGTTAAGCCCAGGAGCAAGGAAAAGTCTGGTCACGGTAGCAGGCTGAACAAGATTGCCGATGCTTTTCGCGGACTGCCCTTGCCGGTCATTGGCCGCATTCAAGATGATACTTTTATTCTCGATCTCCGTTGCCTGAATGATGCGGCAGCCTTCACTGACCAACTGAGTAAGCTCGACATCAAACCATGATCATCGCGACCGCTGGACATGTCGACCATGGCAAGACCTCGCTCGTCAAAGCGCTGACGGGTGTCGATACTGATCGCCTGCCCGAGGAAAAGAAGCGCAATCTCACGATCGATCTCGGCTTCGCCTACATGCCCGTCGCCGACAGCCAGACCATCGGTTTCATCGATGTGCCCGGGCATGAACGCTTTATCCGCAATGCGCTTTGCGGCCTTGCTGGAACAGATTTCGTTCTCTTTATCGTCGCGGCGGATGATGGCGTGATGCCTCAAACCCGCGAGCATCTTGCTATTATCAATCTTCTCGGCATCACACAGTGCGCGGTCGCCTTGACCAAGATTGATCGTGTCTCAGAAGACGAGATCGAGCTTGCTACCGAAGAGATCAAAGAAGTCTTCGCGCCAACCGGTTTAGCTGATCCGCTCATTTTCAATGTATCGGCGCACTCCGGTGAAGGTGTGCAGGAGCTTCGTGATCACTTGCTGCAGCAGTCGCGCGTGCTGCCGCCACGCGAAGTGCACAACAACTTTCGTCTCGCCATAGATCGCCGCTTTGACGTGTCAGGCGCTGGGCTGGTCGTAACCGGTACGGTCTTCTCAGGTCGCACCAGCGTGGGTGACAGCGTTGGTGTCCTGGGCCTTGATATGCAGCTACGTGTGCGTGGTATCCATGCGCAAAATGCCGAAGCCAAGGAAGGCCGTGCAGGTCAACGCTGCGCGATTAATCTGGCTGGGCCGGAGTTGCGCAAGGAAGCGATTGAACGCGGCCAGTGGCTGACAACTGCGGAGGGTGCTGAGCCCGTCCCGAAGTTCGATGCCGAGTTGACCGTGCTGCCGAGCGAACCGCGCTCGCTTTCGAACTGGACACCAGTTCATGTCCATCTCGGTGCCGCGGAAACCACCGGTCGTGTCGCGATACTCGGCACGCGGTCGATCGCGGTCGGTGAGACGGGGTTGGCCCAGCTCGTGTTGGACGAGCCAATCGGTGCGGTCCACGGTGACCGGTTCATCATCCGTGATCAATCTGCCCGGCGCACGATTGGCGGTGGCCGCGTCATTGACCTGTTTCCACCCAAGCGTGGCCGTTCGAAACCGGATCGTCTGGCCTGGCTTGAAGCCGTGCGCGAGCCGGATGACAAAGCCGCTCTGACCAACCTGCTTGATCTTGCACCATCCGGCGTTGATCTCGTGCAGTTCGCGATCAATCGTAACCTGACCGCCGAAGAGTGTGATGCCCTGGTCACTGCTTGCGCAGGCAAAGTTGTCAGCAGCGACAGCCAACGCGTGGCGTTCGCCGGCGCGCGGTGGCTGCAGCTTCGCAAAGCCGTACTTGCACGCCTCAAGGAATGGCACGAGTCACAACCAGATAACACGGGCCTCGGCGACAATCGCATCATGGATGGCACGGGCATTCGCATGTCGCGCGACCTGGCTGCCGCGGTGGCTGCAGAGCTCGTCAAGGACGGTGCCCTGGCACGCGAAGGTTTTGGCGTACGCCTGCCAACGCACACAGCCCGTCTCGAAGGCGCTGATGCCAGTTTGTGGCAGTCAGTCGAGAAGGTTTTCACGGAGTCCGGTCTTCGGCCAATCACGGCGCGGGAGATCGAACAGATTGTTGGCGGTGGCCTCAAACGGATGGACTCGTTTATGACACGCGCCAGCCGTGTCGGCCTCGTTCAGCGTATATCCAAAACTCGTTTTGTGACCCCAGCCAGCCTCAAAGAGCTAGGCAGCATTGCAGAGCGACTGGTCGCAAAGTCAGACGATCATCTGTTGATGGTCGCGCCGTTCCGGGATGAGAGCGGTGTCGGGCGCAACATGACGATCGAGATCCTCGAATACTTTGACAAACAGAAATTCACCCAACGAGAAGGTGAAGGCCGCCGCATCATCCAACCAGCTGACAAGGTCTTTGCAAGTCGTTAGACTGACACCACGTGCATAGTTCGGCAGCTTCATCCAGGCTAATGCACTCTCGCGAAGGCGGGCCTTCAGGTCTGGCCGTGAGCGCAAAAGAGGGAAAGGAATCGCACCCTGGTGGGGCGCCCGGTCTTCAAAACCGGTGGGACGCGTTAGACGGGTCCGGTGGGTTCGACTCCCACTCTTTTCCGCCAATTCTTCTCAGCATTGCCGTCAATCACCGCTCACGGCAGTCTTGACTTGGTTCTGCTCCAACAGGTCGTCGTCGAGGATAGCCTGTGGAACATCGTAGGCTTCCAAAGAGGCCCAGTGTGCGTCGACGTCGCCACGAAACAATCCCTTGGTGATCGCAGAGACAAGCTTCGGCACTACTGTGGTCATCGCATTGATCGACGACCCCGAAGGTCCAAAGCTCATCGTTGTCGAGATTGAAAACAGGTGGATGTCTGAGATCCAAGGTGTCTCACCAGGCACCTTTTCGACAAAGGCGTAGTCGGGGCTGAGATAGGGGAACCGAGCCAGCCGGTCATCGCGCTCGCTGTCCGGTGGCGTATAGCAATCCGCCCATGTCGCAATGTTATGTGCAAAAGCCGATAGCTCCGGCTTGGCTGTAAAGTCGTTGTCCATACCCGTGCCGGAGATGATGAAGTCGGCCGTAAACACACCCTTCGCCGTCTCGATCCTGAGCGTCTGTCCGGTATCCTGGACGGCGTGCCAGGGAGCACCGGTCACGATCCGAAAGTTGCTATGTGCGGTACACCGGTCGAGCGTTTGCTGCGGAAACCCTTCGCGTAAACCGAGAATGTGGCGCATGAACCGCCATCGCCAGGCATCATCGAGATCGCCAAGGTGCGCCAAGAATCCTCGAAACGTGAGCCAGCGATAGGGCTGGATGACTTGCGGCATCGCGCGGCGACAGAAGAGGTTGACCGACCGAGCACCAGCCTCAAGCGCGGTGGCTGCATTGTCGAACGCCGAAGCGCCCGCGCCAAGAACGGCGACATCTTTGCCGGCAAGCCGCTCAAAGTCGATCTCGTCGGCCGCGTGTGCACGTCGATGCGTTGGGAGGGCCGCCACATCTGCCGGCATCCACCAGACGCCGGTACTATCCTGCCCGGTGGCGAGCACAATCTTGCGCGCGTAAACCGTTTCGACAGTCCCATCGCTTTGACTGAGCTCTGCTGCAAGGAGACCGTCATCCTGGGATATGATCCCGGTGACTGCCGTGTCATTGCGGACGGGAATCTCTGTGATGTCGCGCACCCACAGGAGATAGTCGGCCCACAGCTCACTCGGGATAAGTTCAAGTTGGTCCCAGTTGCTCTCGCCGAACCGGGCAACATGCCATCGCGGATAGGTCAGGCTTGGTATGTCGAGATCAGGTCCCGTGTAGTCTTTGGGGCTGCGCAGAGTGTGCATGCGTGCATAAGTTCTCCATGGTCCCTCGCGACCACGCGCTGCCTTGTCGACGACCAGAACATTGTCGACCCGCCAGCGCTTCAGCCCGAACGCCGTAGCAACGCCGGACTGTCCACCACCGACAATGAGAACGTCCAACGCTTGTGATCCGTCAGGCGCGATACGTGGTGTGAGCCACTCCATCCGTGGATGGCTGATCACTGCGAGATCCTGGCGGACCTGAGCCTCAAGCGCTGAGAGGCGTGACTGGCATTCCTGCTGTTCCGGTGGGGTATCCGTCATTAACGTTCAAATACCTCGTGGTCATGACCATGCCTGTGAGTATGTGCCTTGCACAACCGCGAGACAAGCACTGCACCTGCACATTCATTAGGCATTGCCAGCGGCAATCTCGGCATCAGGACAAACCGGTGACCAGATGATCAATGAGATTGCGGAGGCGCCGCGGCAGATACTGGCGCGATGGCCAAAGCGCGAATGCCTCGACCTCCGACCATTCATGGTCTGTCAGGATTTGCTCTAGCTGACCATCCGCAAGCGCGCGATTGACAATGAATTCTGGCTGCAGCGCAACGCCCAAACCAGCGATCGCAGCATCGCGCAGCACATCGCCGTTATTGGAGAGCATGCGAATTTGCATGTTCGTCGAGCGCCGCCGCCCACTGCCATCAAGGCATGACCACACGCCCGGTCTCGCCACGGCGCCATAGCAGAGCGCCGGCAAATCGCTGACCCCGGAGAGTGATTTCGGTCGGCCATGTTCGCTGAGAAACGCCGGACTTGCGACGGCAATCACTTTGAAGCTGGTTAGCTTTCTGGCGGTTAGGCTCGAGTCTTCAAGGTTCCCGATCCGGATCGCAAGATCGTAGCCTTCTCTTTGAATATCAACGCGACGGTCATCGAGATCCAGGTCAATATGCACCTCGGGAAACTGCGCCATGTAGGTGTTGAGGACCGGCTGCAGTTCCGTAATGCCAAACGAGAGTGGTGCCGCAATCCGGATGCTTCCGGAGGGAGCCGCGTGAACATCGCCGACCCGTGCCTCCGCCGTCTGCACCTCTTCGAGTATGCGCTGACAGTCGGCGAGAAACTGCCGGCCGGCATCTGTGAGTTCCATCCGCCGCGTTGTGCGCGCGAGCAGATCTGCGCCAAGGCGGGTCTCCAGATCCTTCAGGCGCCGGCTCACGGCAGATGGTGCCACACGCAAGCGCGCCGCAGCGCCCGTCACCCCGGCTTCCGCGACCGCCACGAAAGTCCGCATCTCCTCCAGACGATCCAAACTATTCTCCAAATAAGAATTATAAGTTCTCCAATATAGTATTTAATTCTGTTCAAGTGAATATAGATAGTGCTCATCAGTCGCTGGCAGACAGCGCGGAAAAACAATCAGGTGATCCGCTTGGAGCGGGATCACCAGGAGCCAATGAGATGACCATGACACCGAAACCAACAATACTCCGAGTTGACGCCAGCGGCCGATATGAAGATTCGCAAACACGACACCTCACCGACAAGCTAGTCGCTCAACTATCGTCTGGAGACGACAGCCATGTCGTGACCCGTGACGTTGCAACCGGTGTAGAATTCGTAGACGCCGAATGGATCAGTGCGAACTTCACGCCTGAAGAGGAGCGGACCGAAGCGCAGGTGCAGCGACTGGCCGGCTCCGATGCTCTGGTCGATGAGCTTGTCCGATCGGACGTGATTGTGATTGGCAGTCCGATCTATAACTTCGGCGTGCCGGCAGCCCTCAAAGCCTGGGTTGATCAGGTCGCGCGGGCGCGCAAGACATTTCGTTACACCGAGAACGGGCCAGTTGGATTGCTTGAGGGCAAGAAAGCATACATCGTAGTGACATCGGGCGGCACGGCCGTCGGCAGTGACATCGACTTCGCAACCGGCTACCTCAAGCACATCTTGGGCTTCATCGGAATTCACGATGTGACGGTGTTTGCAGCCGACCAGCTGATGAAGCACGGCGAGCAAAAGATCACGACTGTGGAGCAGGAAATCGAGGCGCATTTTGCATCAAAGTCCGCCAACGCTGCCTAGATCACGGGACCGGAACAGTGCCGTGATTGGATAGGAATAGGAGTGCATTATGGGATTGCTAGTCGACGGCGAGTGGCGAGACGAATGGTATGACACTAAGTCGACCAAAGGCCACTTCAAGCGCTGGGATAGTGTGTTTCGCAATTGGGTGACGGCTGATGGTGAAGCCGGCCCAACCGGGCGTGGTGGCTTCAAAGCCGAGGCTGGTCGCTATCATCTCTATATCTCTTATGCCTGCCCGTGGGCGCACCGAACGTTGATCTTTCGCACCTTAAAAGGTCTCGAGGACATGATCGATGTTTCGGCTGTGCATTGGATCATGGCCGAGAATGGGTGGACGTTCGAAGCCGGTGACGGGGTTATTCCTGATCCCATCCTCAACGCCCGCTTCATGCACCAGATCTACACGGCGGCCGAGCCAACTTATTCGGGCCGCGTAACGGTGCCAGTCTTGTGGGACAAGCGAACGGCAACCATCGTTTCCAATGAGTCATCCGAAATCATCGAGATGTTCAACTCGGCCTTCGATGGTGTTGGTGCCAAACCCGGAAACTATTTTCCGGCCCATCTCGGTGACGAGATGGCAGCCGTCAATCAACGGATTTACGACACCCTCAACAACGGCGTCTACAAAGCAGGTTTTGCAACAACCGAAGACGCCTACCTTGCGGCAGTGGAACCATTGTTTGAAACCATGGACTGGTTGGAACAACGTCTCTCAAAGCAGCGTTACCTGGTGGGTGATCAACCTACAGCAGCAGACTGGCGCGCATTCCCGACACTTTATCGGTTTGATGCAATCTACAATTCGCACTTCAAATGCTCACGCCGCCGCCTCATCGACTATCCAAATCTCTGGGCCTACACCCGTGATCTCTATCAACACCCCGGTATCGCTGACACGGTGAACATGGAGCACGCGAGGCGCCACTATTTCGAAAGTCACCGCAGCATCAATCCGCATGGCATCGTACCGGTTATGCCGGCCGGCGTGGACTTCTCGGCGCCTCACGACCGTGCCGCGCTGACAAGCCAAGCCGCCTAGGCGGTTGCCCAATTTAGCTGCCTAGTCTCGTACGAGCGCAACCCGCCGGCGCTAGTTGGCAGCGGCCAGCACGAAGTGATGCTCGACGTCGTAGAACGGGCCGTCAAATCCAAGCTCGGCGATCCGTCTGGGATCCTCCACGCGCTTGAACTCGGCCAGCAAACTCTCCTTCACGCCAAACACAGCGTCTGAACGGATGTAGGGGTCATCAGGATCAAAGATGTGCGTGGTGAGCTTCTCAAAACCGTCCGCCGATAGGATGTAGTGGAGATGGGCCGGACGATAGGGGTGACGCCCAAGCCTTGTGAGCAGTTGACCAACCGGTCCATCATCGGGCACCGGATAGTATCGCGGTTTTGCACCACGAAACCAGTAGCGTCCATCGGCGCCGGTTTCGAAAATGCCGCGCAGATTGAATTCGGGCTGAATACCCTTCTGTTGCACATCGTAAAAGCCATCGTCGTTGGCTTGCCAGACGTCAATTGTGACGCCTGCGATGGGGTTGCCGTCAATGTCGGTAACGCGGCCATGCACGAACATCGGATCGCCCTTGCCATCGAGCGAGATGTTGGAACCCATCTCCAGCCGCGGCGCGTCGGCGACATGAAATGGCCCGAGAACAGTCGACTCCGAGGCACCGGCCGGCTTGCGGTGATTGATGGCATCCACCAGCATCGACACACCCAGCACATCGGACAGCAAGATGTACTCTTGCCGCCAGTCGTTGCAGGTCTGACCCGTCGTCGTCAGAAACTTGATCGCCTCAAACCATTCCTGTTCGGTGGGTTCGATCTCTTTCACCGCCTCATGTAGTTTTCGGACAATGACCTCCATGACCTGTTGTAAGCGAGGGTCATCGCATTCAGCCATTCGACTGGTGACGGCTGCCACCGAGTTTTCTTCAGTGAAGTAGCCGCTGTGATTTTCAGCATCGCTGATCATACGATTTCTCCGTGGCAACTCATGCGCTGCAGTCGACTTTAGTGGAGACCCGCAACGGCTCCAAGGCATCGACTGCGCCGAAGCCCTCTCACTGCATCATCTGCCATGCTCCAATCGCATGCAGCCGGAGGAGAGGGGGAGGCGCACTTCAACATTGAGTTTCCACAATGCTTATCTTCTGCTTGCTATCCCGGATTTTCGATTGCCAGAGCATCCTAGTTTTTGCACGCTCTTTTCTGACAAATAATCGCCTTATTCAAAGTAAGAGAAAATTTTTCAAAAACATTATTGACTTGGAAACACTCTTCGACATATAAGACCAGCCGCAGCCATGAGCTGCGTGTCAGAAACCTAAGAGAAGACCAATGTTCTTCATATCCGCAGCATTCAAAAGACTCGGTAGCACCGCCAGCCAGATGAGCTGGTGTGGCATTGAGTGTTGATGCGCGGAGGGTTGCTGACTTAACCAGACTGAAATCCCCGACATTGCGACGCTGCTAAGCAGCATCCATCCGCGCCAACAACCAAACTAGGAAGCGCATCCGATGGATGGTGACTTTGCCTGTCTATAACGCAGGCGAACCACCCGAATTCGGGGAACTCTCCGCTTCCATTACTGAACGATCACGGAACCAGTGATCAGTCTCTCTGCAAGGGGGCAACGCGACCCGGCCGAAAGGCCGCCCTCGCGGAGCCGCCCGAGCGGAGCGAAGGATTGCGCCGTGATCGAAGAGATTGTCCCGCGTAGCTCAGTGGTAGAGCAGTCGATCGATAATCGATGTGCGGTGGTTCGAGCCCACCCGTGGGGACCAGTTGATCCGGTGTAGCTCAGCCAGGCAGAGCGCGCCCCTCATAAGGGTTGAGGTCGTTGGTTCAAATCCAACCGCCGGGACCAGTTAGAGCGCGAACGTATGACAAGGCTATCACGTCATACAATCGCACAGTTAAGGCCGAGGTAGCTCAGATGGAGAGCGGCGGGACCGAAATCCCGTGCGGCGGTGTCTCGAAAACACCCCTCGGCGCCAGACACAAGGAGACGCTGCCAAGGTAGCAATGATGGTTCATGCGGCCGGTTGAAGCCCGGTAGATGTTGGCTCGAAACCAACCCTTGGCACCATAGTTCAACCTGCTGCAACGGCAGCAAAACAGGAGATAAAGGGGCTTAGCTCAGCGGAAGAGCGGGAGGCTTACACCCTCCGACAGCGGCGGTTCGATCCCGTCAGTCCCTACCAGAACGCAGGAGAAGCACAGCAGATATGGGATCGTAGTTCAACCAGGAGAATGCCCGCCTTGCACGCGGGAGATGCCGGGGCAGATCCGGCCGGTTCCACCAATTGAGGAGCGTCGTCCAATGGCAAGACATTGGTTTCCAAGTCCAAAGATGTGGGTTCGATTCCTACCGCTCCTGCCAACAACACACGGCAGCCGTTCAACGGCTCAATGAGAAGAAGAATTTGAGTGCGCGGGCGAGATGGGACCGCAGCCGATTGCAACTCGGCCATGACCCGGTTCGATTCCGGGGCGCACTTCCAAGTTTGAGATCCGAAGTGATCGAATGAATTGCGGATGTAGTTCAATGGTAGAATGCAAGTACGCCATGCTTGAGACGACGGGTTCGATTCCCGCCTTCCGCTCCAAGAATTTGCGGGCTTAGCTCAGAGGAAGAGCACTTGGTTTCCACCCAGGGTGTCGTCGGTTCGATCCCGACAGTCCGCCCCATAAAGTCCACGCCGTCGGCGTTGGAAGTTGAGAATGCAAAGTGGTTGTTGCCGGCCAGACATTTCAGTCAGGGAGCAGCGCGACCTGGCCGCAAGGCCGCCCAGTCGGATGTGCCGCGCGATGCGCGAACGGCACCGCGAGACAAAAGAATTGGCCGGCGTAGCTCAACTGGCAGAGCAGCGCTCTTGTAAAGCGAAGGTTGTGGGTTCGATGCCTACCGCCGGCACCAGAACTATGAATTTGAACTTGATGGAGCGTGACGGCGACGAACAAGGAGAACACTGAGACTGGACGATTGGCAGAGTGGTAATGCAGCGGCTTGCTAAGCCGTCGAGGCCGAGAGGCTGCGGAGGTTCGATCCCTTCATCGTCCGCCAATATAATGTTTGTGCCTCTGGGCGAAACGCGCGCAAGTAATACCTGCGCGTGATTAATCGACTGCGCTTTATTCAACCTTAAAAACCAATAAAGAAAAACAGAAACAGAGAGAAAAAGAATGAAAATAGTTCGAGATAGTGATTGACAATTAGGGCATAATGACCTAAAGATCACCATGCCCGTAGTCATGGTCGCGGTTACTTCGACTTTCCCTCGACTGAGCACCGTTACCGCTGTTTCTCGGGCGACTAGTGTAGCGAATTTGACGTTTGCAAGAGTCGGCTGCGGCTGTTGTGAGCAAACGTCAAATTCAAAAGCTACACTAGCTACATAGAGACCTTAGTGTTCCTTACGGTTCAGGCATTTGCTACCAGCTGCGCGGCAATTGGAGGCAAATGCCTGAACCGGAACACTAGAGAATACGACCAGTAGTCAAGGACGTGGTTACTTCGGCTGTTAACCGGGTGGTCGCGGGTTCGAATCCCGTCGTCTCCAACACTGTGGGGACGTAGCTCAGTGGATAGAGCACCTACGTACCATTTCCGCCTTTCCTCTGGTCGGCTGAACTGCCCCTTTTGAAAGGGGATGAGAATATTTGGCCCCGTAGTCATGGCCGCGGTTACTTCGTTCCAGAAAGCGAGCCCAGACCGTTGCCGCTGTTCCTCGGGGTTTCGTACTGCCCGCTATAGGGTAGAAAGTGAGAGTGTGATGGCACGATTGAACAGAAAGAGCGTTGCGCGCACGCATGAAGGCGCGCCAGCTGTTGCCAACCTGACGCCGTACCTTGAACTGCGTCGGACCGTTTTGTCGTGCTTGCTCTGGGAGAAGCAATTCTATGAGAGCGGCGTTGACATCGCCGATCGCGTTCTGGCTCTGGCAGAAAGGGTTGAGCCGCAGCGTGTAGCCAGCCTGGCTGCAGAAGCGCGCAATCAGATGAACCTGCGGCACGTGCCGCTGCTGTTGATCGTTGCGCTCTGCAAGACGGCGACAGGTCAACCGCGCGTCATCCGTGACGCTGTCGTTCGCTGCGTCAAGCGCGCAGACGATGCAACGGAGCTTCTGGCGCTCTACCACCGCAATGGCAAGCGGCCGCTTCAAAACCAGTTGAAGCGCGGCCTTGCTGAGGCGATCGCAAACTTCGACGAGTACCAACTCGCGAAGTACAACAACGGCGCTATTCGCCCGCGTACGATCCTGAATGCGACGCACCCACGTCCGCAGGATGGCAAGCAGCGCGCGCTGTGGGGCCGTGTGATCGCCGACAACATGGCTGTTCCAGATACCTGGGAGGTGGCTCTGTTGCGCGGTGCTGATAAGCGCAAGACGTTCGAGCGTCTGCTGCGTCAAGGCAAGCTTGGCTACATGGCCTTGCTACGCAACTTGCGCAAGATGGCGGAAGTTGGTGTCGACGATGAACTCGTGCGTGATGCGATTCTAGCTCGTCGTGGTGCGGATCGCGTCCTGCCGTTTCGTTACGTGGCAGCAGCCCGTGCGGCGCCGCAATTCGAGCCGGCTTTGGACCAGGCACTGTCAGAGGCGATCTCTGCCATGCCGATCCTGCCGGGTAAGACGGGTGTTTTGGTCGACGTCTCGTACTCAATGTACGACCGTCTCTCAAAGCGCTCAGACATGAAGCGCATGGATGCAGCCGCTGCCCTGGCCGCGCTCATCCACGGTAATGTTCGGATGTTCTCATTCTCGAACAAGGTCGTGGAGGTTCCGGCACGGACAGGCATGGCAGGTGTTGATGCGATCATCGATTCGCAGATCCATCAGGGTACGTACCTGGGGAAGGCGGTCGAGCGACTGAATGAGCTCAAGCTCGATCGGATCATTGTGATCACGGACGAGCAGTCTCACGACCGGGTTCCAGATCCGGTTGCCGAGAGAGCCTACATGATCAACGTAGCCTCATACCAACACGGTGTGGGTTACGGGAAGTGGACGCACATCGACGGCTTCAGCGAGTCGATCTTCCGCTTCATTCACGAGACCGAAGGGCTCAGTTATGACGCCAGAGCGGTTGCGTGAGATCGGCGTAAAGCTGTTCGGCGAGTGGGGTTGGCAAACCAGGCTCGCCGAACGGTTGCTGATAGACGATCGGACGGTGCGGAGATGGGTCGCCGGCAAGGTGCCCGTTCCCGGACCAGCGATCGTCGCACTGGAACTGCTTGAAGAGAAACACGACCGTCAGGTCAAACCGAAGAACAAACGCAAAAACGAGAAGTGAGCGAGATTTAGAGTTTAGTCCGATGATCAAGCTAGAGAGACATACACAACCGCATCCGAGCCAGCCCCAACGGGGCTGAGCAAGGCGCGCCGCGAAGCAAGAACCCGAGAGGCGTCAGCAAACGCCCAATCTTCGGGCGATTGCTGACCCAAGTTGAGCGTGTCGCGCCAAATGGCTGTGTGTAGGGAAGTCTGGTCATCCCACTTCACTTGGAATGAAGAGATCGCAGGTTCGAATCCTGCCACGCAGACCAAACGCCTGGCTTAGGTGTAATGGTTTGCACGCCGTGTTGTGAGCGCGGAGGATGTGGTTCGATTCCACAAGCCAGGACCAACTCACGCGTGTCCGTCATTGACGGGTACACACCGCTGGCCCGCTTCCCACTGGGGCAACAGGTCGGAATGAGTTAGCTCCTTGGTCCAACGGCTACGACGTCGGAATTTGACTCCGAAGATGGTGGTTCGATTCCATCAGGAGCTGCCAGCCACCCGCAAACTGCGGGTGAAAGAAGGCCAACCACCGGCAAACTGCGGGTGAAAGAAGGCCAGCCACCCGCAAACTGCGGGTGAAAGAAGGCCAGCCACCCGCAA
Source organism: Hyphomicrobiaceae bacterium (assembly GCA_965247245.1). Classification (GTDB taxonomy): domain Bacteria; phylum Pseudomonadota; class Alphaproteobacteria; order Rhizobiales; family Hyphomicrobiaceae; genus Tectiglobus. The sequence continues at coordinate 3,929,702 of CBDFGV010000003.1, forward strand.
ACTGCGGGTGAAAGAAGGCCAACCACCCGCAAGCTGCGGGTGAAAGAAGGAATGAGACGATGATGAACCGAGAACTCTTATGGCTCAGCCTGCTCACATAGAGCGCGCTTAGCCCAATTGGTAGAGGCACCGAGCTTAAGACTCGGCAAGTGTCGGTTCGAGTCCGACAGCGCGCACCACCAACGAATGCCCCAGTGGCGCAATTGGTAGACGCGCCTGTCTTAGAAACAGGATGTTGCAGGTTCGAGTCCTGCCTGGGGCACCAATTATCGGAGCTTTGCACAGCAAAGCGAGTACGGCGAACCAGTTATCTTTGATGCCGAAGCGGCAGGCGTCTTTCCGCAGGAAGAGCGCCGAGAGCAAACGTCGCGAAGCTTCGAAGAATTATTCAACGGGAACTGTTTCCCAAACGTGAGTGACGATGATGATGAAGCGAAAAGGAAATCGAGAGGAACGGGTGTAACCACCGCCCGTAGCTTAATCGGAATAGAGCCCCCGACTTTCAATCGAGGAGATGCGAGTTCGAATCTCGTCGGGCGGACCAACAACATACTCATCTCAGGTTCATACAGAACCAGTTATGCGGGTTGGAGAAGTAGTCATCTCATCTGGTTCATAACCAGAAGGTCGGGGGTGCAAATCCCTCACCCGCTACCATACCGAAATCCGACAGAGCGTCGGCAGCAACAAGGAACGAGACCGATGTCACGCCAGCTGAAACGAAAGCGCAATAGAATCTAAGCGCCTCCGTGTGGGGCGCATGATCAATCACGCCCCTGTAGCTCAGCTGGATCAGAGCACCGTCTTGCGATGGCGGAGGTCAGACGTTCGAACCGTCTCAGGGGCGCCAGAATTTTGCGCCCGTAGCTCAATGGACAAGAGCAACCGTCTTCTAAGCGGTAGCGTGCAGGTTCAAGTCCTGCCGGGCGCTCCATATGGGATCTCGGCTGCGCCGGAACTGCACCACCAGCCCGCTCTCCCTCCCGACCGCCCTTGCCATTATCGAATGGGTGGCCGGGAGGGGGAGTGGGACGGTTCCAGCAAAGGCCAAAGCTCAGTAGCGCTCGTGGCCAAGCTGGTTAAGGCAGGGGACTTTTAATCCTCCATCGTGAGTTCGAGTCTCACCGAGCGCACCAACAATGCGCCTGTAGCTCAATGGACTAGAGCTCCCCGCTTCGAACGGGATGGTTGGAGGTTCGAATCCTTCCAGGCGCTCCAAACTGAGGTCAGCGACCTTCGGCTCCTAGTATGGACTGAGGGGCGAAGACAAACGACGGAATGAGACGGAAACAGGTGTGTAGCAAAGCCAGGCCTAATGCAGCGGGCTCTTAACCCGTGATCGTGAGTTCGAATCTCACCGCACCTACCAACCAAAGGAGACTGTCATGAGACTCTATCGTCAATGCAGACTGAGGCGTGAACACATCACCGGTACTGGCTTCGAACAGATGGTCACTTATCTGCCGATGCATGGCACCAATGGTGTCGAGGTGATTGCTGGTCGCGTGGTTTCTCTGCCTGAAGATCCTGACAGCCGTCCTTGGTTGATCGAGCATGCGTCTGAGCAGCTCGTAAATGAGATCTTCATTCGCCGCAAGCGCAGCGAAGGTCGAGATCGGCTGGCAACCGTCAGCTGAGTTAGATTGGTGGCCGCCAACCCTTCTGGGGTTGAGATATGTGACGTCGCACTCGCAGATCACCGGCGGTCACCAACATTTTCTGGCATGGTGTTAATGGCAGCACGCCCGACTGTTAATCGGTCAGTCCTGGTTCGAGTCCAGGTGTCAGAGCCAAACTAAAGGAAACAAGACCGTTTTGACTTTGTAGGTTCTGCTCAGAACTTGATGCGAGCGCCGGCGATCGCAACATCGGCATCTTCAAACGCCAGACGTTCACCGCTCGCGACCGTCACCGACTGAACATCGTAGTGTCTCCAGCCGACATACAACTCCATGGCGGCCGCATTAATCCATTGCGTCAGACCAACGCCAAAAAACTGCGTCTGGCTTCCTGTAATGGTTGTTGAACCGCCCGGCAGCGAGAGACCCGCTCTGATATTAGCGTGGTCGCCAAAGTCAATCGCAATAGCGGTTGCTCCGAGCGACAACGGCTTACCTTTCCATCCGGCCTGCACGTACCAGTCACGGCCGCCGGGATCATCGAAACCGCTGATTTCGGGATAGTCACGGCTGGCGGATGCAAACCATGAGTAGAGACCGGTCTTGTTGTGCAATGCACCGATCGAACCTTTAATCTCTGAAAACTCGAGGCCGGCAGAAGGCGTACGGTCTTCAATGAAAGCGATAGCCCCGAAAACCTTGAAGCCCCACAAGTTTCGGTTGGCATAGTAGAGCGCGGCATCCCAATGGTCATCGGTGCCGGCACCGACCGACAGCGTAAAGTTGGCAATCTTTGGCGATGTCCATGCAAGCTGCTCTCGGAACGGTCCAACTCGACCATCAATCAGATGCCGCCATCGCAGCCGTCCGATGTTTTGACTGGCTCCGCGCAACAGGAGGTTCATCCCGACTTGCGGTGAGCTATCCATACCCCAGAACTGGTTGCTCGCGATCCGGCCAGCGAAATTCTTGACCAGGCGCGAGGGCGGACTTCCTGTGCCCAATTGCAACTTGCCGAGGCGTTTGTGTTGAAGCCAGATCTCCTGCGTACGGATGATGGGAGTGCGCGGCCCGCAATCCCTGCTGTTTTGATCAATACAGTTGCTTGACGGAATGCCGCCGGCGCCCGGGAAGTTGCCAGATAGTCCAAGCTCGATATTGGCTCCGGCACGCATGTCTCGCCCAAACCGCGTGGCCGCGGAGAATTTCAGTCGGGAGTTTTGTTCGCCACTGTCGACGACGGCCGCGCCATGTTCAACGCCGTCGCGCCATGACATCATCCCCATCGAGATCCAACCGCTAAGCTTGAGCGAAACATTTGGCTGTCCACGCCTGACAAATTGGTCCGTGGTACTTTCAGCGGCAGCGCACTGAAGTGCTGCGGCCACCAAGAATAGGGTCGCGAAGCCTGTTCGTGCCGACGAAAAAGTCGGTCGGAAGACGTTTCTCATCAGCAGTCAGCCCGCTTGCTCAGGATCGTCTCATTGGAAGAGAATCAACGTGCTTCGAAATTAGAGCCTATTTCGCTACAAGACCACAAACCAAGATGGCGTCAGGTTCCGGGTTGCGATTGTCGGGGTACCCGTCGGCAACACCTGGGCGTTACCTGGGAAGCAATGGTGAAGGCATGAACGTTCTCTTCGTCTGCAGCAAGAATCAGTGGCGCAGCCCGACCGGCGAACAGATCTGGCGCCGAACGCCTGGCATCCACGTTCAGTCCGCCGGTACCAGTCGGTCGGCGCGCAGGCGCCTCACTATCGGGGACATCCGTTGGGCAGATGTCATCCTGGTGATGGAGCAAAAGCACAAATCGCGAATCATCGCGGATTTTCGCGACGAAGTTCGATACAAGACCCTTCATGTGCTCGATATCCCCGATGACTACAAATACATGGACCCGGAACTCGTCGACCTCCTGCGCGAGAAGTCATCTCCCTTCATATTGGGCGAATGACGACGCGGCTAGCATTCGCAATTCTTCCTCATCGTGATTGTTCAGACAGCTTTATGGCTTCAGCTGCTGCCTGCATTCGGTTAGCCTCGATTGGATTGAGGTGGAGGCCAATATGCTGAGCGCCGAAGACAACAAGCTGCTCACGGAAGCAGGAGCTGGAACGCCTATGGGCGAGCTGCTGCGTCGCTTCTGGATGCCGGCACTGCTGAGCGAAGAGCTGCCGGAGCCGGACAGCGCACCGGTGAAAATCACGATGATGGGCGAGCCGCTTCTGGCTTTCCGCGATACGGACGGGCGCATCGGCATCATCGACCAGCACTGTCCGCATCGCGGCGCCAACCTCTGGCTTGGGCGCAACGAGGAATGCGGCATCCGCTGTGTCTACCACGGCTGGAAATTCGACGTTGACGGCAACTGCGTCGACATGCCGACATCATATCCCGATCTCAACGCCAAGGATCAGATCAAGATCAAGTCTTACCCCGCACGCGAATGGGGTGACATTGTCTGGGCCTACATGGGACCCAAAACGGAAGAGCTACCCGAGCTGCCCGATCTCGAATTCGCGCTGGTGCCGCCATCGCATCGCTATGTCAGCAAGAAGTGGCAGGACTGCAATTGGGTGCAGGCCTTGGAAGGCAGCATCGATACAGCCCACTTCACGTTCGCCCATCTCACGTTTGAGAAGCAGGAAAGCGAGGCGCTGGATATCGCCCGCCATCTCGTTAAGCCGGTTGCTCGGCTCGATATGAATCATGTCCGTTGGATCGCTGAGGATCCACGGCCTGTCATCAAGGTCGAAGAGCATGATGCTGGTCTCGTGGTCGGCGGCGGACGACGAACGGACAACGATGATGTCTACTGGCGTATCGCCCAGTATCTTATGCCGGTCCACACCTTTGCGCCCAACGCGATGCCGGGTGAGAACATCTCCGGACAGAGTTTCGTGCCATTCGCCGACACAAATTGCTGGATCTTTACCTATGTTTGGAATCCGGATCGTCCGTTGACCGAGGCCGAGCGTGAAGGATTTCGCAAAGGCAACGGTGTCATCGCCGAGGTCGACGAGAATTATGTACCGTTGCGCACGAGGGCCAACAACTACATGATTGATCGCCAGCTGCAGAAGACGTCGAATTACACTGGTATTCGTGGCATCTCAGAGCAGGATGCCGCCGTCCAGGACAGCCAGGGCGAAATCGTCGACCGAACCAAGGAGCACCTTGGTCCAACCGATCTTGGCATTATGCGCTTCCGAAAGTGCATTATGGACGCTGCGAAGGGACTGCAGAATGGTGAGGAGCCGGCTGCAGTGAACGCTCCCGACAAGTACGCCGTACGTTCCGGGGCTATCATCATCAACAACACATCATTAAGTGATGTCATGACAGAGAGGTTCGGCAGTCCGTCAGGTTTTATCGGCCGCACCAGCCCGAAACCAACAGCTGCAGAATAACAGAGGGACACCCGAATGCTTCAGGATCGCTATGGCAATGAACTTACCACGTCCTCCCAGGCAGCGCGTGACGCCTACATCGAGGGCGTCGATTGCGTCCTGTCAGCCAACCATGGTGCGGAGGATGCTTTCAAACGGGCCATTGCAGCAGATCCATCCTTTGTTTTGGCGCGAGCGGGGCTGGCGAGGGCGTATCAACTCGTGGCGCGGGGCAAGGATGCCGTCGAAACGATGGCAGTTGCACGCCAGCATGCTTCCAGCACCAGCGAGCGCGAACAAAGTCACATTGCTGCGTTAGATCATCTCGTCGGCGGCAACGGTCCGGCAGCTTACAAATCGATCATCGCACATCTTGAAGATCATCCGCGCGATGCCTTCGTCGCGCAGCCGTGTACAAGCGTGTTTGGATTGATCGGCTTCAGCGGTGTTGCCGGTCGCGAGGCTGAAATGCTCGCCTTTATGCACCGTCTGGCACCACACTATGGCAGCGACTGGTGGTTCGATTCGCTTTACGCTTTTGCCCAGGTCGAGGCGGGGCAAACCGCTATAGCCGTCGAGACCATTGAACGCTCACTCGCTGTCAATCCGCGCAACGCCAATGGCGCTCACATCAAATCCCACATTCACTACGAGCGCGGTGAGACTGACGCCGGCTATAAGTATATTAGCGAATGGCACAAGGACTTTGACAAGCGGGCGCCGCTCCACTGCCATATCAGCTGGCACATTGCCTTGTGGGCGTTGGAGCAGGGCGACGAAGATCGCGCGTGGCAAGTCATGGAAGACGAGGTCATGCCGGACGGCGCATGGGGACCACCGATCAATGTTCTAACGGACACGGCCTCCTTCCTGCTCCGCGCTGAAATAGCAGGTGGCAAACCCCGCCCGGATCTCTGGAAAAAGATCAGCGATTACGCCGCGCAATCATTCCCGAATACCGGCATCGCCTTCGCCGATGTGCACGCCGCTCTGGCGCACGCCATGGCCGGCAATAGTGAAGAACTTGAGCGCGTCATCAAAGATGCCAAGGGCCCTGCAGGCGATGTCGTTTCGAAGACGGGCGAAGCCTATCGCGCATTCGCCAGGCAGGATTGGAACGAGGTGGTCGCGCGTCTCTCGCCGATTATGTCCGAGCACGAGCGCATTGGCGGCAGCCGTGCGCAACGCGACCTCATCGAATACACGTATCTCAATGCACTCTTAAAGCTTGATCGCTCAGAGGAAGCCGAACGGATGCTCGTGATGCGCCGTCCGACCAAGGTAGCCGGACATCCGATTCACGGCCTGCATTGATCGTCTGCACGTGAGGCGATCACTAGGTGTCTGCCTCACGAAGTGGCGAAACAGTTCGGTCACAACGGTACGAGCCATGGCAGCGAAGGCGGTGATCCACGCCTGCATGCCTTGGACTGAGGGCTTAAGCCGTCAGTGTCTCAAGCTCTTTGACGATGGCAGCGCCCATTTCCGTCGTCCCAACTTCACGCATGTTTGGCTGCATGATGTCACCGGTGCGGTATCCCTGCGCGAGCACATTGGCAATGGCCTTGTCGATCAGATCTGCCTCTTCGGTCAGCCCGAACGAATAGCGAAGTGACATGCCGAAGGAAGAGATGGTCGCGATCGGGTTGGCTTTGCCCTGACCAGCGATATCAGGCGCGGAACCATGGACCGGTTCGTACAGAGCTGACGGTTTCCCGGTCGCAGGATTTTCGGCGCCGATTGATGCCGATGGCAACATGCCGAGTGAGCCCGTCAACATCGCAGCTGCGTCAGATAACATATCACCGAACAAGTTATCGCAGATCAGAACATCGAACTGCTTCGGATTGCGTACGAGCTGCATGGCGCAATTGTCAGCAAGAATATGTTCCAGCTGAACATCAGGCGCGTATGACTTATGCGTTTCAGTCACGACCTCGTTCCACAACACGCCGGTCATCATGACATTGCGCTTCTCGGCCGAGTGGACTTTGTTGCTGCGCTTGCGTGCCAGGTCAAAACCAACTTTGGCAAGCCGTGCGATCTCAGAGGTTGTGTAGAGGGTCGTGTCAACCGCACGCTTCTCGCCATTCTGAAGTGTGACAACTTCCTTCGGTTCGCCGAAGTAGGTGCCGCCAGTCAGCTCACGCAGAATCAGAATATCGAGGCCTTCGACAATTTCTCGCCGCAAGGACGAGGCCTCTGCCAGTGCCGGATAGCAAATCGCAGGACGCAGGTTGGCAAACAGGTCCATCTCCTTGCGCAATCGCAGCAAGCCTGCCTCGGGCCGGCGGTCGAACGGAACATCATCCCACTTGGGACCACCGATCGAACCAAAGATGACGGCATCTGCTGCCATGGCTTTGTCCAGAGCTTCATCCGTCAGTGGCACGCCATGCGCGTCCAGCGCCGAGCCACCAACGAGCTCGGATTGCGTTTCGAAGGACGCCTTGTTGGATTTCGCGTTGAGGAAGCCCAGCACGCGCTCAACCTCGGCCATCGCTTCAGGGCCAATGCCGTCACCGGGCATCAAAAGAAGATTATGTGTGGTCATCAGTCTTACCTTCGTGAAGTGTTGGCGTGGTGTGTTGGAATATCAAGCGCCCGTGCTATCGCGCCGAACCGCAGCACGCAAGCAGGAATGGGATTGATCCTGATAAACCACCAGCCAGCAGGTCTCAATTAATCCGTAGACAGATTGTAATTCACGACCTAAGAGTATCCTGCAGCGTTCGTGGGGGCGTAATGTCGATTAGATTTTTGGTTTCCTTGGTAGTTGCAAGTTGCGTGGCCGCCGGAACAGTTAGTGCTCAGAGCCAGTCCAATAACGAGCATGGTTCCAGAGAGGTACTAGGCGTGATTGTTCCACGCTTTGCACTGGATCATGCTGGTCGGCGATACTTTGACACGTTAATCCGGGAGCCTTGTGATACAAAGGCTGTACGACAGTTGGGATATGCGGTCGGCAAGGCAGGCTATCGCCGCCAAGCTGCGGACTTGTTCGTTCGTTTCTCGGAACGATGTGGTGACCACGCGCCGTCGTTGCGGGCAGCAACCAATCATCTTCTAACGATTTCGGACTACCCCAAGGCGATCAAGATAGCAGACAGACTGATTGCAATGGAACCTTTCCATGACAATGGCTACTTTCTTCGAGGTCTGGCTCACTTTCGTTCCCATCAATCAGAAAAAGCCATCGATGATTTTGTGACAGCCATAGAGCTGTTTGAGAATAAGACGAAGATTGCCAGCTCTGGCTATGTTTATTTATCCAAGAGCTATGCCCGATTGGGTCAGTACTGCGATGCGATTGCGCCAATCAAATCCTGGATTGCAATCGATCCTGACCGCCATGAAACGAGTCGCACGAGAGCGATGATCGAGGCCTTGAGAGACAGAGGGTCTTGCAAATCCGAGGCAAAGAAACTTGAGCGTTCTCGCCTGCGCAGGAGGGGGCGAACAATCAGCTTGAAAGTGTCGATCAATGGCGTGCGCGGCAGATTTATCCTCGATACAGGAGCAACCTTTGTTGCGATGAAGCGTTCCTTTGCTGAGAAAGCAAAGGTGAAGATAGATGAGGCAAGCTCCATTCGGTTAAGCACCGCCAATGGCCTAGTGAAGGCTAAACGCGGTCGAGCGAAGACGATCAAACTACGCAGTCTGAAGGCGAAAAATGTGCCGATTGTCGTACAGACGGACAATCGCGGTTCCTATGGACGCAGAATAGACGGACTGCTCGGCATGAGCTTCTTGTCTCGGTTCAACTTAGCGATAAGTCGCAAATACGTAACCCTATCCAGCCGATAGATGCGGAAATTGCAGTTGGTCCACGTGAAAGTAGTTTAGGGTGCTGGTCATGCGTCTTGCTTCAGCCGATAGCCATCAGTGGGGCGAGAATCGTCGTCAGCAAGGTGTTGAGATAGAAGCCATTGATCATGAACACGCTGCCGATCGCTCCAAGCGCAATGCTTAAGAAAATTGCGAGACCGCCGCCGGTGACGATCGCAACGGACGCCATGACAATCGCGATCTGAAGAAACGCCATGCCATAGTCAAAGTAGGGATCACGAGCCAACGCAACGTCACGAACCTTTTCCAGTTCCTTGGCGCGGACAAACAACTCGTCCAAGCCCTCGTTACGTTCCTTGTCAGAGGTGAATTTGGCGATCCGGCCTTTGTACTCGGCCAGGTGCTTATCGATGGCTTGACGCAACTCGGCCGTCATCTCAGGCTTTTCGGTGAGTTGCCGCTCAAGGTCATCGCGCCAGAGAATATAGTTAGTCCGCCTCAGGTTTTTGGCCTGGAAGAAGGCCCAGAGATTGGTCGCATCGAGGTTGGCCTTAGCTGCGTCCTTCATGGCGTTGTTGCCGCCCATATTGCAGATCGCCAGCAGCACAGCGAGGATCGCAATATAAATTCCGATCCATTTTGCGCGACGACGTTCGCCATCATCTTTGTTGGGATCGGTCAATTCTTCCATGACCATATCGAAATCTCCCTCAATCCGGCGCGTGTTGCTGCGCTCTGTTGTTCACGCCTTATGCGCGTGTCTTATTGAGCAATGATGCTCCAGTCATGTCTTCCGGTTGTTCAAGTCCCATCAGGTCGAGAATGGTCGGTGCTACATCCGCGAGGCGTCCGTTTCTGACGGTCGTGCCTGCGCATTGACAATTGACCAGAACCGCGGGCACCGGATTGAGTGTGTGGGCCGTATGGGGAACGCCCGCTTCGCGATCAAACATCGTCTCACAATTGCCGTGGTCCGCAATAATCAGCATGGTCCCGCCAACCTCAAGCAACGCCTTCTCAAGTGTGCCGATGCTGGCGTCGACCGTCTCGACGGCTTTCCTGGCAGCATTGAGATCACCGGTGTGACCAACCATGTCGCCGTTTGCATAGTTGATGATGAAAACGTCATACGTGTCGGAACGAATCTGTTCGGCGAGTTTTTCGGTCAGTTCCGGAGCCGACATTTCCGGCTGCAAATCATAAGTCGCAACCTTTGGCGACGGCACTAGTAGGCGTTCTTCACCGTCGTTGGGCGTCTCTTCGCCGCCATTGAAGAAGTAGGTCACATGCGGATACTTCTCGGTCTCCGCCGCCCGCAACTGTCGCCGCCCGGCACGCGCAACCACTTCGCCAAGCGTGTTGGTGATTGGTTCCGGCGGAAAGATCGTCTCGCAGATCTCACCCAGTCGGTCCGAGTAGGTTACCATCCCTAATGCGGCAGCCAGCTTGATAGTGTGTGACCGCTCAAACCCATCAAAGGCCGGTTCGAGAATAGCGCTGAGAAGCTCACGGACGCGGTCGGCGCGGAAGTTCGCGTAGAGTATGCCATCACCGTCGCGCATGCCATCATAGTCGGCTCGCCGAACCGGCTCGATAAACTCGTCGGATGTGCCAGCGGCGTAGGATGCCTTGATCGCATCGCAAGGGCTCTCATATGAGGCGTTGGCTTCGCCTGAGACAATCAGATTGTACGCCCGCGAAACGCGCTCCCATCTGTTGTCACGGTCCATCGCGAAATAGCGGCCGCACACTGTTGAGATCTGGATATTCGCTACGCCTGCGATGGCATGCTCAAGTTGGGCGACATAGTCGGCAGCACTTTCCGGCGGCGTATCCCGACCATCGGTGAGCGCATGAATGTGGACGCTGACGCCCGCGGCAGAAACGATCTTGGCCAGCGCAGCGATATGATCCTGATGCGCATGCACACCGCCCGGTGAAACCAACCCTACAAGGTGGCAGGTGCCGCCCGAAGCCTTAAGCTTGGCAATAAAGTCATTCAGTGCCGGCGACTGAGCGAGGCTGCCGTCGTCAATCGCGCGATTGATTCTTGGAAGGTCCTGCCACACAACACGACCCGCTCCGAGATTGAGGTGTCCGACTTCCGAGTTGCCCATCTGTCCATCGGGCAGGCCAACATCTTCACCGGAGCATGCCAGCTGGGCCATCGGACAGGTTGAGACCAATCGATCCCAATTCGGCGTGCCACCGAGCGCGATGGCATTGTCCTGGGATTCATCGCGCAGTCCCCAGCCATCGAGAATACACAACACAACCGGCCTCACGGCCTCTGATGGAGAACTCGGATCAGTCATAAATGTGCCGTTCCTAAAGTCAGCAAGCTGGACGTAACGCGCCCTGCAGGCTCAATAATACTGGCCTGACGACGGCGCTTTATAGACCGAGCACATCGACCATTGAATAGAGGCCGGGATCTTTGTCGCGCGCCCACAACGCGGCCTTGACCGCGCCGCGTGCGAAGATTCCGCGATCGGTTGCGCGATGTGCAATTTCAATGCGTTCGCCATCGGCTGCGAAGATAACTGAATGCTCGCCCACGACATTACCACCGCGTAGCGTGGCAAAACCAATATCGCCGCGGTTGCGCTCTCCGGTATGGCCATCACGCACGCGGACACTGCGATCTTTCAGCGGGATGCCTCGTCCCTCAGCCGCAGCCTGCCCTAGCATCAGAGCGGTTCCCGAAGGTGCATCGACTTTATGACGGTGATGCATTTCGACGACTTCAATATCGTAGTCTTCGTCGAGCGCGGCTGATACCTTCTTGGTAAGTTCCAGTAGCAGATTGACACCGAGGCTCATGTTCCCGGCTTTGACGATCGTGGCTTTCTTGGCCGCTTCGGCAACGGCTGCCTCGTCGGCTTCGGCAAAGCCTGTTGTTCCCAGGACGTGAACGATGCCGGCCTTGGCCGCATGCCGCGCGAAACCAATAGATGCGGCCGGTATCGTGAAGTCGAGAATGCCGTCGACCTTGCCAATCAACTCAACTGGATCAGAGGTCACGACAGCGCCAAGAGGGCCGACACCCGCCAATGCTCCGATATCTTTTCCGATTTCAGACGAGCCTTCTGGTTCGGTACCGCCCGCAACAACGCAACCATCGACGCTCCCAACGGCTTGAACCAGCTCACGGCCCATGCGGCCGGCAACGCCCATAATGCCAATTTTCATGTCGCTCATGGCCTGTCCTCCCCAACGCAACCTTTACAGTCACTTGTGAATCAATCGGCAGGCCCTGTCAAAGCGGATGCATTCGATCATTGTACGCCAAGCTGGAACCATGCAGTGAATTCGAACGAGACGCGGGTTGCTCTAACCCTCACGTTGGCCACGCTCAAGCGCCTCAAGAATCATCCGCTTGGCCGTGTCAGCGTGACCCCACTCCTTGATCTTTACCCATTTGCCAGGCTCAAGGTCTTTGTAGTGCTCGAAGAAGTGCTGGATCTGCTCGATGGTGATCGTCGGGAGATCGGTATAGGTCAGAACCTTGTCGTATCGCATGGTCGTGCGCGAGCTTGGTACGGCAATGATCTTCTCATCACCTCCGCCGTCATCTTCCATGATAAGCACGCCGACCGGGCGACAGGGAATCACGGCGCCAGGGACGATCGCCCGCGTGTTGCAAACCAAGACGTCTATCGGGTCACCGTCTTCCGACAATGTATGCGGGACAAATCCGTAGTTCCCGGGATATCTCATCGGCGTATAGAGAAAGCGGTCGACGAACAGCGTGCCCGAGGCTTTGTCGAGTTCGTATTTGATCGGCTCACCGCCGACGGGCACCTCGACAATCACATTCAAATCATCGGGTGGGTTCTCACCTGGACTAATGGCGTCAATGCGCATGCGTATCTTTTGTCCTGAACTGCAAGGGGCAATGGATCTGGCGTTTGCCGGACTGTATCGCAGCAGCCTTGGGCGAGAAATGCATCAGTCGTATTAGTCACGCCAACCAAAGCCGACTTTCTCAATGCGCTCGCCCGCCATGTTGACGTAGGCGTTGGCGACAGGACGACCACCGCGGCGCCAGTAAAAGTCGCGAGCTGTAGCGTTGGCGGCTAACGCCCAAACGATGAGCCCGCGTCGGCTTTGCTGGTCGAGTTGATGGCGGCATGCTTCAAACAGAAACTCGCCAAACCCTAGGCCCTGAAAGTCCGGTAGAAGATAAAGCTCGTAGATCTCGCCATGCAGTGGGCCTCGGTATCGTGCAGCACCGCAGGTCGCGTAACCGATGATCTCGTCGTCAAACTCTGCCGCCAGGACAGTGTCCTTGGATTGCACCGCGCGTCGCCACCACGTTGGGCCACGGGACTGCACGAGGCCATCCAGATAGAGCTTAGGTATCATACCTGTGTAGGTGTGGCGCCAGACCGACTGAAAAACGCGCGTCAGCCTTTGGGCGTCGCCCAGCCGACCGGGTCGAACTTGAAATTTCGAAGTCGCACTTAACATTGACGCTAATCTCTCTAAGGCGCTCCAGCCTAAGAGATAAATGTTTTTCAGTGCAATTACAAATTGGACAGCATCCAAAACAAAAGCCCGTGGCTGGTCTAGCCACGGGCTTAATTCACTGGATCGCAGGATCCTGAAGAGTGAAGCCTGTTAGGCGTCTTTCTTCATCTGCTCGAATGATTTTGCAGCAGCTGCATTGAAAGATTCGAATGTCTGCTTTGCAACCTTGGAAGACAGTTCGAAAAGCTCTTTCGTCTGCGCGCTCATAGCTGCAGCTTGCTGCTGAACGAAGTCAGCCTGGAGGCGGGCTGCTTCAGGAACAGTCTTGGCCTTAGCAACAGCCTGAGCAACATCGAACATGGCTTCCGTGTTGGCAGAAGCGTTGGTCATGACCTTCTCGCTGATTGCTTTTGTGCCGGCGTGTGCAGCAAGCATGGCTTCTTCAACGGTGTTGACGTTCTCACGAGCAACAGTGTTGAATTTGTTGTACATTTCGCGGCTCTTAGCGACGCCGTCTTCGGCCATGTTCTGGAAGTTCTCAGGAATGCGTGCATCTTTTGCGACGTTGAACATTTCCTGGGCTTGGCGTGTAAACTGCTCGTTCATGATCATTGCTCCGAATTGAAAAACACTGCCTACGACAGTTCATTCGCGAACTGCGTAATTCTGAGCGACCGATGGGCCGCGAAATCTCTTGTGCACTGCAATATAGACGATGAATTTTGCATTGCAACATAAAAATCGCGTTGCGTTGCAAAAAAAGTTGATCGATTTGATCCAAATCAACCGGTTTCTGAGCTTCCATTGGAGCGTTTGTGTGATTTTGTGCGCTGCAACATAGGCCTGTGAGTTATATCAGGGACGGAAATAATCGTTCGTATGCAGAGGCTTGCGGATCAAACAGGATATCGCTCTGCCGCAACGGCCTGGCCAGCGCCAATCCTTCAAGTGACCGGCAACGAGACAGCGCCACGTAGGCCTGCCCGTGCGCAAACGTTCCGCGACCAAGATCGACATAGACTTTCTCAAGCGTCAGACCCTGGCTCTTATGGATCGTCAGCGCCCAAGCAAGTCTGAGCGGGAACTGTTTGAATGTGCCTGCAACTGACTCGACAATCTTTTCTTCGCTCTGATCGAAGGCATAGCGTCGGTTCTCCCAGGAAACCGCCTCCAGTTCATACTCCTTGCCAGCGACATCAATCCAAACCTGGTCCTCACTGAGCCGGGCTATCTTGGCGACCGTCCCGTTGACCCACCGCCGGTCAGGATCGTTGCGCAGCAGTATGACCTTGGCTCCTTCTTTCAGGGTCAGCGTCGCGTCAGTGGGATGCGCCTTGTCGTTGAACTCTCCAATAATGCCAGCCTCGAAGACGAACTCTTGTGCCGGCAGTGCATCGAGGTAGGCCTTGTTGATGCGGTTGGCAGCAGCGTTTGTCGGGGTGAGAATGACGAAATCCTGTCCTTCCGACAGTGTCCGAATGGGGCTGACTTGGTCATTCAGGGTCTCAAGCTCGCTCTCTTCAACTTCGCCGGAGCGGATGGCATTGAGCACATCTATCAGTAGCTCGTCTGTCTGCCGGAATACCTGCTGCAGTTCGAGATATTGCGTTCCGGTACTCTCCGAAAGCGCGGAGATATTGAAGAAGTAAGGACCGCCATGGGTGTCCTCGAGAATGGCAGCTTCTTCTCCGCGTACAACAGGCGGCAGCTGCTGCAGATCGCCGAAGAGCACCAGTCGTACTCCGCCAAACGGTTCCTTGGCACGGCCACGGTTAACGCGCAGCGACTGGTCAATCGCCCACATGAGATCCGAGCGAACCATCGAAACTTCGTCGATGACCAGGAAATCCAGCTGCCGCATGACCCGACCATTGCGGCTGCGCCTGATGTCTTCAGGATTAATAAGCCGCGGCGGGAACCCGAAGAACGAATGGATTGTCTGTCCGCCGACGTTGATCGCCGCGAGGCCCGTCGGCGCTACAACAACACAGCTATCCCCCATGACTTCGCGCAACACGCGCAACAGTGTCGATTTACCAGTTCCGGCGCGACCGGTAACGAAGAGGTGGCCGTCGCTGTCGAGCAGATACTGAACAGCCGCTTCGTACTCGGGGGTCGGCGAGACATCGGCTGGCCAGTCGATCATGTGGGCTCATTTCACCTTATGCGTGTGTTTCGAGTAGGCAACTAAAACCTTAGATTGAAACTCATGCAATCATATTGATTCCACACAAATAATGCGGTCTCGAGCGCGTGAATTCCATCAATTTTAAAGTCCGCATTAAGGAATAGCAGCCAATGTGGTCATGCGAGGTCGATGTCTATTGCGGCTCTCGTCGATCCAAACTGCGGGCTCATTTGAGCCCGCATCTTTTTTTTTTGGTCAACCGCACAATCACCTTATCAAGATCTAATCGAGTCTGGTAGTCACGCGACTGATCAATCGCGCGACACTATCTGGTTGCTCGAATAAAACCCCGATTCCACCTGGCTTTTTCTACTTCAAGCTGCATTCTCTTTGGCGCGTTCCCGCTTCTTTCTCTCATTGGGATCGAGCCAACGCTTCCTCAAGCGAACAGACTTCGGTGTGATCTCAACGAGCTCGTCATCCTGGATGTAGGACAGGGCCCGCTCCAATGGCATCTTCATCGGCGGCGATAGGTTGATGTTCTCATCCTTTCCGGAAGCGCGAACATTTGTAAGTTTCTTGGCTTTCAAAACATTAACTTCGAGATCGTTCTCGCGTGTGTGTTGGCCGACGATCATGCCCTGATAAACTTTGTCCTGGGGCTCGACCATAAGCGGTCCGCGGTCCTCCAGGTTGAACAGTGCGTAGGCAACCGCATCGCCATCCGAGTTTGAGATCAGCACGCCATTGCGGCGCCCGGGAATGTCGCCCTTGTGCACCGCATAGCTGTTGAACAGGCGGTTCATCACAGCCGTTCCGCGCGTGTCGGTCAGCAGCTCGCCCTGGTAACCGATCAGACCGCGGGTCGGAACATGAAAGACAAGGCGTTGCCGGCCACCGCCTGACGGGCGCATTTCCAGTAAGTCACCCTTGCGTTCCGTGAGCTTCTGCACCACCGCACCGGAGTGCTCTTCGTCGACATCAATGATGACTTCTTCAATCGGTTCGAGGCGTTGCGACGTACTCTCGTCTTTCTGCATCACGACTTGCGGTCGCGACACGGTGAGCTCGAAGCCCTCGCGTCGCATCGTCTCGATCAGGATGCCGAGCTGCAGCTCGCCGCGGCCTGCAACGTCGAACGCGTCCTTGTCGCCGGTCTCGGTGATCCGGATGGCAATGTTGCGCTCCGCTTCTTTGAGCAGTCGCTCGCGGATGACGCGACTTTGCACCTTGTCACCATCGCGACCGGCCAACGGTCCGTCGTTGATGCGAAAGGTCATGGAAAGTGTCGGCGGATCGATTGGTTGAGCTTCGATCGGCTGTTCGATCGATGGATCACAGAGCGTGTCTGCGACCGTCGAGTCAGTAATGCCGGATATCGCGATGATGTCACCAGCTTCGCCAACGTCGATTGGTTGCCGCTCCAGTCCACGAAAGGCCAGAACTTTGCTGACCCTGGCAGTCTCCACGACTGAGCCATCATGGCGAACCGCCTTGATCGGCTGGTTTGCCTTAACGGTTCCAGCCGTGATCCGGCCAGTCAGGATGCGGCCAAGAAAAGGATCTGCCTCCAGCGTCGTGGCCAGCATCCGGAAAGCGCCGTCTTCAACAACGGGCTCGGGAACGTGGTCCAGGACCAGATCGAACAAGGGTGTGAGCCCGTCTTGCGGTCCGGTTGGCTCCAGCGCCATCCATCCATCGCGCCCTGAGCCGTAAAGCACCGGGAAGTCCAACTGTTCATCTGTCGCGTCGAGATTGGCGAACAAGTCGAAGACTTCGTTTAGAACGTCCAAGTGACGTTCGTCCGGCCGGTCGATCTTGTTGATCGCAACAATCGGCCGGATCCCGCGCTTGAGTGCTTTTGAGACGACAAACTTGGTCTGCGGCAGCGGACCTTCTGAGGCATCGACGAGTACAATTGCGCCATCAACCATGTTGAGGATGCGCTCGACTTCGCCGCCGAAGTCCGCGTGGCCTGGCGTGTCAACAATGTTAATGCGGACATCTTTCCAGACCAACGAGGTACATTTTGCCAGAATAGTAATGCCGCGTTCGCGCTCAAGATCATTCGAGTCCATAGCGCGCTCTGCTACGGCTTGATTGTCTCGAAACACGCCAGACTGCCGAAGCAGCGCGTCTATAAGCGTGGTTTTACCATGATCGACGTGCGCGATAATCGCGATGTTTCGCAATTTCATGAGCGTTCTTTTCATTTGTAAGGAGTCGGAAAATTGCACGCGGGGTAACACACCCGCGTTGCCATAGCCAGAAATTCACGGCCAGAATTGTGCGGTGCGGCATCAAAACTAGCATGCCGCTTGCATAGCGGTTCTCAAGAACGCCAGATCTGGCGAATTTGCCTTTAAGTTTGAATGAGAACCAGCAATGTTTGATCGCAACAGAACCGACAACGCGCGGCAGTTCAAATCGACGGTCGTTGATATCACTCTGAATGATGGTCGTGCGCTCAGTGGCAAACTGCTTTACCATTCGAACGGCTCGCTTTTCGATGCTCTAAACGGCAGTGAGTCCTTCCTCGACTTCGAACCATTTGAAGGCCAGCGTGAGTTCGTTGCCAAGTCCACGTTGCGGACCGTGCGTTTGGTTCAGGCGCCACCGGCTCCCAGGCTGCCCAACGCCAATAAGGACAACTTCGATCCCCATGCGGTCTTGCGGGTCGAGCGCGGTGTAGATGCCGAAGCTTTGCGCGCAGCCTACCTCGAGCAATCCAAGAAGTATCATCCCGATCGCTATGCCAATGCGGATCTACCAGACGAAATTCGCGACTATCTGCAAGTCATGGCGCGCCGCGTTAACACCGCCTACGAGACCCTTCAAAACAACCAGCCCGCAGTTCAGCCAGTTCGTTCAGAACCGGTTTGGCAATCACGGTAGATGATCAGACTTAGGCGCTAGGTGTCTCGACAACGGCACGAGCTCTTGCAGCTAGTCGTTCACTGTCAGACTTAAGCTGACCACAAGCGGCCAGGATATCGCGGCCCCTTGGTGTACGAACCGGGCTGGCGTAGCCGGCGCGATTAACAATCGCCGCAAACTTTTCGATCTGGTCCCAGTCCGAGCATTCGTACTTGGTCCCGGGCCAGGGGTTAAATGGAATCAGATTGATCTTCGCCGGTATGCCGGCCAGCAATCGTACCAGGGCACGTGCATCCGCCAGCGAGTCATTCACATCCTTCAGCATCACGTACTCAAACGTAATCCGCCTGGCGTTCGAGAGCCCGGGGTAATTGCGGCAGGCATCGAGCAGCTCTTTGATCGGCCATTTCGAATTGATCGGCACAAGTTCGTTACGCAGGTCATCGCGGGTCGCGTGCAAGGAGATCGCGAGCATCGTCCCGGCTTCCTCACCCCAACGACCAATTTGCGGAACAATGCCTGAGGTCGAGAGCGTGATGCGGCGCTTGGAGAGCGATATGCCTTCGTTGTCCGAGATAATGTCAATCGCCTGGCGTACGTTGTCGAAATTGTAGAGCGGCTCGCCCATGCCCATCAGCACAATATTGGTTATCTTGCGCGGCCCCCCAGGCACAAGTCGTCCATCATTGAGGGGTTCCTGGCCCGGCCAGTCGTGCAGTTGATCGCGCGCCACCAGCACCTGCGCAACGATCTCCTCTGCAGTGAGGTTGCGAACCAAACGCTGCGTTCCTGTGTGGCAGAAGGAACAATTGAGCGTGCAGCCGACCTGGCTGGAGATGCACAAGGTCCCACGGTCAAGCTCCGGGATATAAACACACTCGACTTCCGGCGCGCGTCGGTCCGTGTGCTGCTTGCGGAGACGGAGCAGCCATTTCCGTGTGCCGTCCTGAGAGATTTGCTCAGTCGCAATTTCAGGACGCTCGACCGTGCAGTGGTCGGCCAGCAAACTCCGGACCGCCTTCGAGATATCGGTCATTTCTTCGAAGTCGCGCGCACCTTTGACATACAGCCAATTCCAGAGCTGATTGCGCCGCATCCGAAGTTGCTTGGGTGATATGCCAAGGCGGGCCAGCTCTGCCTCGATGCCAGGTCGATCCAGGCCCGTTAGCGACACGCAGCTCGGCTGGGATGCATCCGCGTCACCAACTGGAAGTGTTTCGACAGCGATGTCTCGCTGGTTGTCCATCTCTTCGATCTCGTCTCTTCGGTCTCATCCTAAACCGGTAATAGGCTAGGTCAGATGTAGTCCGTTTGTGCCAAAAAACAAAATCGGGCGCCGTAACGGCGCCCGATCCAAGTTCGAGGTCTGGTCTGAACGACTTACTTCGTCGTTGCCGGCTGCTTCGGCTTTTCTGCTGCAGCTGCCTTCTTCTCGGCTTTCTTCTCACCGGGCTTGCGGGCGACGATATCCGTCGGCAGTCCGCGCAGCTTGGCGATTGCGTACTGCAGCTGGAGATCCTTTGACTTGTCGCGTGGAACGTATGCGACGGAGCCCGAATCTTCCTTACCGTCTTTGCTTTCTGTCTTCAGGTGACCACGCAGGCTCGCTTCACCGCGGGGCTTGCGCTTCGCCAGGCGCTTCGCAAGTTCCTCAGGAAGCTGCTGCTCGACGATCAGATCCGGCACAATACCCTTGGCCTGGATCGAACGACCCGATGGCGTGTAGTAGCGTGCTGTCGTCAGGCGGATCGCACCATTGCTTCCGAGCGGAATGATGGTCTGCACGGAACCCTTGCCGAACGAGCGCGTTCCAATAACCGTAGCGCGTTCGTGGTCCTGCAATGCGCCGGCAACAATCTCGGACGCTGAGGCCGAGCCGCCGTTGATGAGAACGTAGATCGGCTTGCCGTTCGTGATATCACCCTCGCGTGCCTGAGACCGCTGGGTCTCTTGCAGGTTCCGGCCCTTGGTCAGAACGATGGCACCCTTGTCGAGGAAATCATCGCTGACTGAGATCGCCTGATCGAGCAATCCACCCGGATTGTTGCGCAGGTCAACGACGTAGCCTTTAATCTTGCTGCCGGCCTCCCGCTTGATCTTCTCGATGCCTTTAACCAGGTTGGTATGGGTCTGCTCGTTGAAGGTCGTGATCTTGAGGTAGCCGATTTCACCTTCGCCTTCGAGGCTGGTCTTGACCGCATTAATCCGGATCACATCGCGGACAATCTTGATATCAAACGGCTCTTCCCGGCCCTTGCGGACAATGGTCAACGTGATTGGTGTTTTGACCCGCCCGCGCATCTTCTCGACGGCCTGTTCCAGCGTGAGACCAACGATCTGCTCACCATCAAGATGTGTGATGAGGTCATTGGCCAGAACGCCGGCCTTATGTGCTGGGGTATCGTCAATTGGAGAGACAACTTTGACGACGCCATTCTCCATCGTCACTTCGATACCAAGTCCGCCGAACTCTCCGCGTGTCTGAACTTGCATGTCGCGGAAGTGCTTGGGACTGAGATAGGCCGAGTGCGGATCCAACGCCGCCAGCATGCCGTTGATGGCTGATTCAATCAGCTTTCCATCATTCGGCTTCTCGACGTAGTCGGTGCGAACGCGCTCAAGTACATCTCCAAACAGATCGAGCTGCTTGTAGATCTCAGAGTTAGGCGTAGTTGCAGAATAGGTCTTGGTGACATTGAAGATCGTCGTGATCCCGGCAATCCCTGCCATGACCATGAAGCTCCAAAACGCGAAGTCTGACTTGCGCATCAACCTTCCATCCTTCTTTGTCCCTTCGACCACCACGGACGGGGATCTATCGGTCTACCGTTCTTCCGGAACTCTACATATAGTACCGGTGAGCTACCTTGTTTACGCCGGCCAACCCGGGGTGCCATGGAACCAACAGGCTCGGCGGCGAGTACGAACTGACCCAACTGCACATCAAGTTGGGATAGATTTGCAAGTAAAACATGGTAGCCACCACCGGCATTGATGATCAATAGCTGGCCGTAGCTACGGAAGCTTCCTGCATACACAACCCAGCCATCACACGGAGAAGTGATCTGCGCACCGTGCCGTGTTTTGATGACCAAACCCTTAGAGCGATTACCTTGCGACGTTTGCTGCCCGAATTGAATAACCTGCTTTCCCGATGCAGGCAAAGGTAACTTGGCCAATGCGCGGTGAAACGGGATCGCCGGTTCGAGGCGGCCTGGGTTAATTGATAGTTTACCGCCGCGGGGCGCCAGCTCGATTGGCGCTGGACCGATCGCATTGGGGCTCAAAGAGGCAACCTTGCGCCGCTTCTGTTCTTCCGATTGACCGGTTTGGGTTTGCTCAGTGGCCTTTGGCGGCAACTTGGCTTGCTGGGACTGCTTAAGCTTCTTGTCGTAGCGGCCCAGCCGGGTCTTGCGTCTCACTAAACGGTCGTTGCTGGCAATCAAGTCGCTGAGACTGGCCACCTTGCGGGTCGCAAAACTCGCGATCTTCCGAACGTCAACCAGTTCCTGGTTTCTGACTTTAAGAATTTCGCGCTTCTGCTTCTTCAGGCTGGCGAGCTCAATCTCGGTGTCGCGATAGGCTGCAACTTCCCGTTTCAGGTGCTCTTGCCGGGCCTTAGTCGCCGTTAACAGTTTGACCATATCATTGAGATCATCGCGGAGCGCCCGGGCCTGCTCGCGAAACCGAGGAAACGCGCGCGCCAGCAACATCGCGCTGCGCACCATTTTCAGAGCGTCACTGCGTTCAGTCACAATTACGGGCGGTGGATTACGGCCAATGCGCTGCATGGCACCGAGTAGGCGGCTAATCGACTTGTTCTGAACGGAAAGCTTGGCGCGCTGCGCCTTTTCCTGAACGGCGAGCTTCTCCAGCTCTGCCTCGAGTTGATCAAGCTTGGCTTCCCTGCGCTTCGCCTCGTCGGCGGCATTGATCAGCCGTCCGTTAATCTTTTCAAGCTCGCCTTCGAGTGAGCCAATCCTGGATTTGAGGGCTTTGCCGCGGGCCTTACTTTGCTCAAGCAACTGTTTATTGGTGTTGAGCTCTTCCAGCAGTTTGGCGCCTCGCGCAGCCGGGTCTGTCGTTGTTGTCGACTGCGCATGCGCTGGAAGAGACAAAACGACGGCTGCCAATCCGGCTCCGACCAAGGCCAAGCACCATCCCTTAGAAGCCATGCTGCGATCAACCCCAAGACTGCGTTTTTGCTTCACCTGGCCCACTTTAGGGATGGTTCCTTTGTCTGCGACGACGCGACCAGCGCGTGAAACTATTGTAACAGCGAACATTTAAGGCTTTTCTTGGTGTCAGAAAGATGCCGCCGCCACAAAAAATGCTGCATGCACCGTGGATGCGACAGTTCGACTGGACATACAACCCCCAAGAAAACTGGCAACCCGCAAGAGAACTGGCCCCGAGAAAACCAAAATGGCCGATGTGAACGCAACCGAACGTGAACTCTCAGCGTACTCTAACATGTCTTCGCCGATGCAATAAGGAACGTAGCTTTGCAAACTGCTTTGTCCACAGCCACCGTCGTCGCTGTTCTTGCCGTTTTGATTGTCTTGATTTTGGGCCTGATGACAATGATGCGAGGCAAGAGTGCCAATCTTTCCCAGACCTTCATGCGCTGGCGCGTAGGCCTTCAGTTTGTGGCAGTCATTGTGATCATGGCGGCTCTTTACTTTAAATCATAAAAGTCGCGACGAGAGTTACGCGGCAACCGACTTCGATCATGAGGGCCTAAGCATATGGTTGTACTTAATAAAATCTATACGCGGACCGGCGACGACGGAACCACTGCGCTCGGCACCGGTGAGCGCGTCAGGAAGGACGGCTTACGGGTCTCGGCATACGGCACCGTTGACGAAGCCAATGCCGCGATCGGCCTAGCCGTTCTCGCGCTGACCGAAGATAACGGCACACTTCGGGACATGCTGCTCAGGATTCAGAACGATCTCTTTGACCTCGGCGCTGATCTATGTGTCCCCGATCGCGGTGAGGAGCTGCCCTATGAACCACTGCGCATCAGTTCCGGTCAGGTCGATCGGCTCGAAGCCGAGATCGACGAGCTCAACCAGGAACTGGAGCCGTTGAAGTCATTTGTCCTGCCCGGTGGTTCGGCGGCCGCCGCCGCTCTACATCAGGCGCGAACAATCGTGCGACGTGCCGAGCGCATGATTGTCGAATTGGCGGCCGAGGCCGATGAGCCTGTCAGCGATCCGGCCATGAAATTCGTCAACCGACTATCCGATTTCCTTTTTGTTGCCGCGCGTTACGCCAATGATAAAGGGAAGTCGGACGTCTTGTGGGTGCCAGGTTCAAACCAGTAAACAGCGATGATTGTTGCGGGTTGTTGTGCTAGGTCTCGCAAGACCTTGCTGAAACTGTAGGAAAGCCCGCACATGTTTGTGCCCATTCACGACAACAACAAACTCAAATCCATCCCCTTCCAATATGTGACCCTGACGCTGATTGCGCTGAACGTAGCTGTCTTCCTGGTTCAGCAGGCCAGCGGCAAACCGCTTGCCGCTTTTGCGAGCTTCGCGCTGGTGCCGGCAGAGTTTTTTCAGGTTGGTTACTTCGGCGGGCCGGCTTACGGGCAGTACGACCAGCTGCCGGTGCCAGAGCCGTACACCCTGATTACGTACACGTTTGTCCACGGTGACTTCTTTCACCTCCTGTTCAACATGCTGTTTCTTTGGGTCTTCGGCGATAACGTCGAAGATGCTGTCGGGCACTTTAAGTTTCTGGTTTTCTACGTCGCATGCGGGATCTTTGCCGGTTTGCTGCATGCCTACATGGTGCCGGATTCACCCCGGCCGTTGATTGGAGCCAGTGGGGCGGTAGCCGGGGTCATCGCCGCCTATCTGATGTTGCACCCTAAGGTCATGGTCTGGGTGTTGGTGATGAGGATCTTTCTACCGCTCAAGATCTATGCGGTGTGGGCGCTCGGCGCCTGGATTGCGATGCAGTTCGTCATGGTCTACCTGGCGCAGATCGGAATTCATAAAGGCCCGGTTGCATGGTGGGCTCATATCGGCGGGTTAATCGCAGGCGCGCTTCTCATCCTGATAATGCGCCGCCCCGGCGTGCCGTTGTTCGACAATGAAAGCAGTCAGGCTGAGACGTAGTTAACCACCGCCCGAGATCGATGGTATCTGGCAGCCTCGCAGCTTCCGGTCGATGGCCGGCCATGCTGCAGCGCGCAAAGGTTAAGTTTGACAGTCCTATGCGCAGTGAATAACTTGCCTTTTCGCACTTGCACAATTGCATGGTCGGTTTGTGCTGGTGGTCAAAGTTTGAGGCAATTGGTCTCGGCGTGACCAGCTTGCCTTTGGCTCGCACCATTGACAGTTTGAGCGATCGGAAATCTGCTGAAAACCTATAAGAACTGCTCGGGAGCACTGAATTCATGAAGATCCTCGTGCCGGTCAAGCGCGTGGTCGATTACAACGTCAAGATCCGGGTCAAAGCCGACGGATCAGGCGTCGAATTGGCAAACGTCAAAATGTCAATGAACCCGTTTGATGAAATCGCCGTCGAAGAGGCGCTGCGTCTCAAAGAGGCGGGAACGGCAACAGAAGTCGTCGCGGTCTCGATTGGTCCGGCCAAGGCGCAAGAGACCATCCGCACCGCCCTCGCTATGGGCGCCGATCGCGGCATCTTGGTGCAGGTCGATGATGATGCCTACGTTGAGCCACTCGCGGTCGCAAAAATTCTGAAAGCTGTCGTCGAAGAAGAAAGCCCTGGCCTAGTCATTCTCGGCAAGCAGGCCATCGACGATGACTGCAACCAGACCGGCCAGATGTTGGCCGCACTCCTGAATTGGTCGCAGGCAACATTCGCTTCGAAGATTGCGATCGATGGTGACGCCGCCAGCGTGACCCGCGAGGTTGACGGTGGCTTGGAGACGCTGCGCCTGAAGATGCCGGCGATTGTCACCACGGACCTCCGCCTCAACGAACCACGTTACGCTTCGCTGCCGAACATCATGAAGGCCAAAAAGAAGCCTCTCGATACGAAGGCACCGGGTGACTATGGCGTCGATATCGCACCGCGCCTGAAGGTGCTGGAAACGGTTGAACCACCTTCACGCAAAGCCGGTGTCATCGTGTCCGATGTTGCCGAGCTGGTTAGCAAACTCAAAGATGAGGCGGGTGTAATATAATGGCTGTTCTTTTACTCGCCGAGCACACCAATGATGCGCTCAATGGAGCGACCGGCAAGGCTTTGTCGGCAGCGCTCGATCTCGGCTCGGACGTTCACGTTCTCGTGGCTGGCAAGGATTGCCGTCCGGCAGCTGAAGAAGCGGCGAAGCTTTCGGGTGTTGCGAAAGTGCTTGTCGCTGATGCGGCGCACCTGGAACATCAGGTCGCCGAAGATGTAGCAGCGCTGATCGTGCCAATGATGGCGAATTACGATGCCCTCATTGCTCCGGCCACCGCACGCGGCAAGAATACGCTGCCACGCATCGCTGCCTTGCTGGATGTCATGCAGATATCGGACATCACTGCAGTGAAGTCGCCGGATACATTCGAACGGCCGATTTACGCTGGCAACGCAATCCAGACCGTGCAGTCAACCGACTCCAAGAAGGTGATCACGGTGCGGACGGCATCCTTCCAGTCACCGGCCGAAGACGGCTCGGCGGCAATCGAGGATGTTGCTGCTGGCGAGTCATCCGGCATCACGACATTCGAAAAGGCTGAACTCGCGCAGTCGGATCGTCCCGAACTCGCATCGGCGAAGATCGTTGTATCCGGTGGCCGCGGAATGCAGTCCGGCGAGAACTTTGAAAAGTACATCGAGCCGGTTGCTGATCGGTTGGGTGCCGCCGTTGGCGCCAGCCGTGCAGCGGTGGACGCCGGCTACGTGCCGAACGACTACCAGGTCGGCCAGACCGGGAAGGTTGTTGCTCCTGAACTGTATGTCGCCGTCGGCATCTCAGGCGCCATCCAGCACCTTGCAGGAATGAAAGACTCCAAGGTGATTGTGGCGATCAACAAAGATGGTGAGGCTCCGATCTTCCAGGTGGCAGATTACGGCCTGGTTGCTGACTTGTTCCAAGCCATGCCGGAGCTCGAGGCAGAACTTGCAAAAGCAGCTGAGTAAGAACGAGCAAGGACAGGGATAATGGGCGCAGATCAGGTGGCAGGCAGTACCGAAGCGGCTGACGCCCGTTCCCAAATTAAGACTGTTGGTGTGATTGGCGCCGGCCAGATGGGCAATGGCATTGCCCATGTCGTGTCGCTGGCCGGTTATGACGTCGCAATCAATGACATCGAGGAAACTCGCTTCCAGGCGGCCATCGAGACGATCCGGAAGAATATGACGCGCCAGGTCACGCGCGGGTCAATCTCCCAGGGTGATATGGAAACGGCGCTCGGGCGCATTCGCTTCGTTGCTGAATACGCTGGCCTTGAAGACTGCGACCTGTGGATCGAAGCCGCAACCGAGGATGAAGACGTCAAGCGTCAGATCTTCAATACGATTCAACCACACGTCAAAGAGTCAGCGCTGGTTGCTTCGAACACGTCCTCGATTTCGATCACCCGCCTGGCTGCTCAGACTGATCGGCCTGAGCAATTCATCGGCATGCATTTCATGAACCCGGTGCCGGTGATGCAGCTCGTGGAGTTGATCCGCGGCATCGCCACCGACGAAAAGACGTTCCGAATATCGCGCGGCTTCACCGAGAGCCTGGGCAAAACAATTGCCGTCTCGGAAGACTTTCCAGCTTTTATTGTCAATCGCATTCTGCTGCCGATGATCAATGAGGCGGTTTACACGCTGTATGAAGGCGTCGGCACGGTCGAAGCCATCGATAAGGCAATGCGCCTTGGCGCCAATCACCCGATGGGACCGCTTGAGCTAGCAGACTTCATCGGTTTGGACACGTGTCTATCCGTCATGCAGGTTCTCTACGAAGGTCTGGCCGATACCAAATATCGTCCGTGCCCACTGCTCGTGAAGTATGTTGAAGCTGGTTGGCTGGGCCGCAAGGCGCAGCGCGGATTCTACGATTACCGCGGTGAAGTGCCTGTTCCGACGCGCTAGTGATTAGTTTCAAGGTCGCGCTGCGCTGCCACTAATCGACACCGCCACAACACCCGCTGTTTCAGACTGACTCGGTCGACGGTAGCGCTTGAAATCAAGCAGCATTGGGCGCCGTTGCGTTCAGGATTTCGCGGCGATAGCTCAAGGCCTCTGCGATATGATAACGGTCAACCTGATCCCCACCTTCTAGATCGGCAAGCGTCCGCGCCACCTTGAGTGTGCGATGGAAGCCGCGTGCCGACAGCATGAATTTATCTGCCGCCTGGCGAAGCAGTGCCAGTCCGGCCGGATCCGGGCTTGCAATCTCGTCGAGCGCCTGACCCGAAAGGTCGGCATTCGTCCTGCCAATCTTTTCATCGTGATCTTGCCAGCGCTGGGTCTGCTTCTCCCTGGCGCGTGTCACGCGATCGCGGACTTCAGCACTTCCCTCCAGCGCCGGTGGCAGGCAAAGATCCGCCGCGGAAACCGCCGGGACTTCGATTGTCAAATCAATGCGGTCCAGCAAGGGACCTGACACCCGCGCCTGATAGTCAGCAGCACATCTCGCGCCGCGTCGGCAGGTCTGACCCGGGCCGCTGCCACATCGGCATGGATTCATCGCGGCGACCAATTGAATGCGAGACGGATAGCATATGCGATGGCTGGCCCGCGCAATGACGGTTTCACCGCTCTCCAATGGCTGACGCAGGGAGTCAAGAACAGGCGGCATGAACTCCGGCAACTCGTCGAGAAACAAGACGCCGAGATGCGCCAACGATACCTCGCCTGGCTTGGGCCGCGAGCCGCCTCCGACGAGGGCCGCCATGCTGGCTGAATGATGCGGTGACCGGAATGGTCGTTCGCGCCTGATCTTGCCACCCATCAGCTCACCAGCAAGCGAGTGAACCATACTGACCTCGAGCATCTCTCTGGTGTCGAGCGGCGGCAGGATCGACGGTAGTCTTTGAGCGAGCATTGATTTGCCTGAGCCGGGCGGACCGATCATCAACAGATTGTGGCCGCCGGCAGCTGCAATCTCGAGCACGCGTTTGGCCGTTTCTTGCCCGCGGATATCGCGCAGGTCAGGCAGCTGCTCGGTTGAAGTGGACAAATCAGGCTTCGGACGTCCTAAGACCTGTGAGCCCTTGAAGTGATTGACCAGTGACAAGAGGTGAGGGGCAGCGACAACATCGATCTCTTCGCCAGCCCAAACAGCTTCACCGCCACAGCCCGCCGGACAAATCAGACCCTTGTTCAACGCCGATGCACCGACGGCTGCAGGCAGAGCGCCCGGCACATCACGAATTTGCCCATCGAGCGCAAGCTCACCGATAGCAGCAAACCCATTGATGGCATCCGGAGAAATCGCCTCCATCGCAACCAGCAATGCCAACGCAATCGGAAGATCAAAGTGACTGCCTTCTTTCGGCAAGTCAGCGGGAGCCAGATTGACCGTGATGCGGGTCCACGGCAGTCCGAGTCCGACGGCATAAAGCGCATTGCGAACGCGCTCACGACTTTCCGCGACAGCCTTGTCCGGCAAGCCGACGATAGCAAAGTTGTGCTGCCCAGATGTAATCTGGACCTCGACCTGGACCGGCCGAGCCTCGATCCCAACGAACGCAACTGTTGCAATCTGTCCGTACATCTAACTCTCTCCTCCACACAGCGAAGGAGAATATCTGCCAGCAGATCAATGTCAAGAACAAAAAGAGAACAAAGCGGTAAGGCTTAGTATCATCCGACCTTTCGTTCGATGGCATCCCAGATCAACGCGGCTATATCGTTTCCGCCGAAAGCTTTGACTTGTCGAATGCCGGTCGGCGACGTCACGTTGATCTCGGTGAGGTAGGGCCCGATCACGTCGATCCCTGTGAACAGCAGCCCGCGTTCGCGCAGCGCCGGACCAAGTCGATCGCAGATTTCGAGGTCCCGGTCGTTCAGATCGACAGGCTCAGCGCGCCCGCCAACATGCATATTGGAACGAGCTTCGTCTTCGGCCGGTACGCGATTGATGATGCCGGCGACTTCACCATCCACCAGGATGATGCGCTTATCGCCCTGGCGAACCTCATCACGATACTGTTGCACCATGAACGGTTCGCGGAACGACAGCTGAAAAAGCTCGACGAGTGAGTTGAGATTCGTGTCGCCCGGTTTCAGTCGGAAAACGCCAGCGCCGCCGTTGCCGTACAGCGGCTTCACAATAATGTCCTCGTGCTTGTCACGGAATGCTCGGACGTCTTCCAGGTTGCGCGTCACCATGGTCGGCGGCATCAGGTCCTGGTAATCGAGGACGAAGACCTTCTCGGGCGCATTGCGCACTTCCGCCGGATCGTTGACGACCAAGGTGTCCGGATGGATCCGTTCAAGCAGGTGGGTCGTGGTGATATAGCCCATGTCAAACGGTGGATCTTGGCGCAGAAGCACAACATCAACTTCTCTCAGATCGATAGTCCGCTTGTCGGTCAATTCGAAATGTTTGCCTGGTAGATCCTCGACCTTGAGCGTTGCGCCATGGGCAATCAATCGCTGTCCGTCCAATGTCAGATCGGGTGGCGTGTAATAGAATAGGTCGTGTCCACGAGCTTGTGCCTCCAACAGGATCGCAAATGTCGAGTCGCCGGGAACGTCAATCAGTTCGATTGGATCCATCTGGCAAGCAACTTTTAATGGCATGGGTTGGGTCCTGCTTGGTCTGTTCAGTCACGTTGTCGGGGGTATGAGAAGTTAGCTCGTGGGTTGGAGCGCGTCGGGCATGTGCCTGGGTAACCCTGCTGGTGAGACGAGTACGCAATCCAAACCTATCCTATGGCCGCGAAAGTCTTCTTGCCGCCACAACCAGTACTCGGCGGCCCTGGCAATTCGCTCCGATTGTCTCCGCGAAATCGGTGGTGCGTCGCTGGCAAAGGCCTTGCGATACTTAACCTCCACGAATGCAACCCTGTGGCCTCTATGTGCGATGAGATCAATCTCACCGAAGGGGGTCTTCACCCTACGGCTGAGGATTCGGTAGCCCTTGCAAATCAACAGCCCGGCTGCAAGCCATTCAGCCCACCGGCCGTGCTTTTCGCTCAGTTGCCGCCGACGTGAGTCGTCGGATTTGCTAGTGGTTTTCTTGCCGCTTACCAAAGCCAAACCAGGTGCTTCCTCGCAAACCATCAGTTCTCTTGTTTCAACTTCAGACCGATATCGTATACCCGCGACTTTGGAACGCCAAGCTCGGCGGCAACCAGCTTCGCAGCACGTGCCGGTGGGTAGTCCTTGAGGATCAAGGCCAGTTTGGCTTGGATCAGGTCATCCGAAATCTCTTCCACTGCAGCAGCCTTGCTCTGTCCGACAACAATCGTGATCTCACCACGCGCCGCGACATCATCAGACCAGCCTACCAACTCCGAAAGTGTGCCCCGCTTGATCTCCTCGTAACGCTTGGTGATTTCGCGAGCGACGGCTGCAGGGCGCGGGCCGAGAACATCTGCAAGATCTTTGAGGCAGCCATTCAGCCGATGCGGCGATTCATAAAGAACGAGCGTTGCGGGAACAGTCGCAAGCTCTTCAATCTGCTGGCGCCGTTGCGTCGTTTTCTGCGCGAGAAAACCCGCGAACAGAAAACGGTCAGTTGCCAGGCCTGAAACGGTCAGAGCCGAGATCACGGCTGATGGCCCCGGCACCGGAACAACTTGATGGCCCGCGTCAAGCGCAGCCGTCGCCAATTTGAATCCCGGGTCGGATATGGCCGGCGTGCCCGCATCTGAAATCAGGGCGACAGACCGGCCAGCCGATAGCTCTTTGAGGATTTCCGGGCGAACCTCACCTGCATTGTGTTCTTGGTAAACGGACAGGCGTCGGCGAATTCCAAAGCGCTCCAGGAGGCGACGGCTGATCCTGGTGTCCTCGCAAAAAAGACGGTCAACGCCGGCCATAGTGGCAAGCGCTCTAAGTGAAACATCGCCAAGATTACCAATCGGAGTTGCGACAAAATAGAGACCTGGAGCAACCGTTGTCGCCAACAGCCGCTCAAGTTCGTTGGCGACGGCCTGACCAATAGTGACTTGGTTTGCGCCCTCGCCGAGGTCGTTTTCAACGTTTGCCAAAATCAAACTCCGGTGCGAGCGAGGCAAAAAGCAGCATTTATGCCCCACTCTTGATGTTTTGTGCCTTTATCCACCAGGAGCGCTGGTGCGATCAACGCGAATATGCGTGTTCATCGTTGGTTGTGCGGGTTAAGCACACGCAATCACGTGAATTGTACCACTATCTGAGCTGCCGCTAAGTTTGGCTGTTTCCGCATCGAGGGTTGCGAACTTTGAGAACAGACTTTGGCAAATACTGGCCTCTTAAGGCTACCGCAATTGTCGCGATGCTGGTCTTTCTGGCAGCAAAGGTCACCGGCTGTGCGGGTGGCGGCTCATCGCCAGCCTCGCAGCTAACCAGCGTGCCAAACGCAAACGCAACCGCACAAAGCACGACGGGCGCGGTTGCTCCTATAGGTGGTAAGGTCCAAGCCAAAGTTGCACTGCTACTGCCGCTGTCGGCCAAAGGTCAGCACGCCGTGGTCGCCAACGGCATGAAGCAGGCCGCCGAGTTGGCACTCTTTGAGAATAATCAGCCCGGCTTCCGGCTTCTGGTCAAAGATACCAAGGGTACGGTTGAAGGCGCTCGTGCCGCTGCCACAACCGCGGCAGCAGATGGAACTGAACTTGTTATCGGGCCATTGTTCTCGTCCTCGGTCAAAGCCGTATCAGATGTACTGCGCCCGGCAGGCATCCCGATTGTTGCTTTCTCAAACAATCCGCAGGTCGCTGGAAACGGCACCTATCTGATGAGCTTCCTCGTCTCGGAAGAGGTCGAGCGTGTGATCAGCTATGCGGCATCTCGCGGGCGATCACAGTTTGCAGCCCTGATCTCTGACGACGAGTACGGCAAAATCGTCGAGCACGTCTTTCGCCAGACGGTTCAGCGACATGGTGGCATAGTCGTTGGCCTTGAGCGTTATCCGCCAGGCACAGGCGGCATACTGGAGCCAGCGCGCAAACTGTTCGAAGACATCGAGGTCGCCCGAGAGAACGGTGTCATCGTCGACTCGTTGTTCATCCCTGGTGGACCTGAACTCCTGTCCATCATTGCGCCGTCGATCAAGCACGCAAAACTCGACACCAATACGATTAAGCTCCTCGGCACGGGCGGCTGGGACTATCCAAACATCGGCCGCGAACGCGCATTTGTCGGCGGCTGGTTTCCATCACCCGATCCACGCAATTGGCGTAGTTTTTCTGAGAAATTCTCAAAGGCCAATGGGGGCGCGCCGCCGCGAATTGCGAGTCTTGCACACAACGCTGTGACGATTGCCATCAAACTTGCCATGGCCAATCCGAAGGGGCAGCGCTACACGGCCGCCAACCTGACACGACCAACAGGCTTTGGCGGTGTGGACGGCGCGGTTCGGTTTACGGCCGGCGGGCTGCCTCAAAGGGGCCTTGCGGTGCTGGAAATTCAGAAGTTCGGCAATCAGGTGATTGACGCAGCACCACAAACCTTCGCCGGAACCATAGTGGGGCAGACCGCACCACAATCGACCTATCAGTACGCATTTTCACCCACACGCTAGCGCGAATTTGACCGTCGTTCGAACCGTGTCATTTGCGCTGCGTCTACCGGTAGTTTCCCACAATGCTGCTGTGCCCAGCTGATCGGCTTCGACAAATTTGCTAGCGTGCAGCCATTCCACTAGCGACGGAGTGGCTCGATGTTGAACCTACGCAGCTTCACAATCGCAACTTTTGCATTTGGTCTATCGCTATTGCTCGCGAGCTTGCCAGCCCAGTCGGCCAAGCGAATTGCACTACTGATCGGCAATAGCGCCTATCAGCATTCCGGTGAGTTGGAAAACCCCGAAAACGATGCGCAGCTGATTGCTTCAGCGCTTCGCCAGGCCGGATTTGAGGTCACGATTCGCATTGACGCCAATCTCAAGACAATCAAGCAGGCGTTCCGTGAGCATACCGCAAAGCTAAAGGCTGCGGGTAAGGACAGCGTCGGCTTCTTCTACTATGCCGGCCATGGCACGCAGGTGAAGGGTGTCAATTACCTGTTGCCAGTCGATGCCAACATCGAGGACGAATCCCAGGTCGAATCCGAAGCCGTCTCTGCCAGTGGGTTGCTTGCGCAGTTGGAAGGTGCCGGCAACAACATGAACCTGGTGATCCTCGATTCATGCCGCAATAATCCATTCAAACGCGGCTACCGTGCGCAAGTGAACGGGCTTGCGCCGATGCATGCCCCGCCAAGTACGCTGATTGGTTATTCAACCCAGCCCGGCAATGTCGCCTATGATGGCACCAATGGTTACAGCCCTTATGCGATTGCTTTGCACCGTGCCATCCGGCTGCCCGGGCAAACGATCGAACAGGCATTTAAGCAGGCGCGCGCCGAGGTCAACGAAGTCACTGGCGGCAAGCAGATACCCTGGGAAGAGTCGTCTCTCTTTACGGACTTCTATTTCTTCGAGAAGGGGCAAAAGGCGTCGCTCGCACCCGCGGCCTGGAATGGTCAGGCATTCGAGCAGGAGGCCAGTTTTTGGAAGGACATCCGAAGCAGCCGCGACCCCGGCGCGTTTCGCAGCTACTTGAAGAAGCATCCCAAGGGAACATTCACACTTCTCGCTAACGAGCGGCTGGAAAACCTGCGGCAGCTTGCAGCTGCCAAGCCAGAACCGGCGGCAAACGCCAGTGCTGCGCCAGGGACCTATTTCTTCGATGACTTCAAGGGTGACGAAATCGGCAAGCATTGGGATGTTATGAACCCGGATCCAGAAGCCTACATCGTCGAGGACGGTAAGCTCACGGTTCTGCTCAGTGATATCCAGAAGCCATCGATGGAGAACGTTGCAAACGTGTTCCGTCTTCTCAAACCGATTCCGAAGGGCGATTGGACGATGACGGTCAAGCTCGACTTTTTACCTCAAACCATGTCCGAGTGGCTGCGTGTCGGGGTGACCAAGCGTGACGGCAAGGGCCTCATGTCATCTCTGCAAATGTACACGTCAAGCTACGGCCGTGATACGCGCGCCTACCTGCGCGGAGACAAGCGGACAAGAAAGAGCAGCGAGTTTACGCAGGAGTTGCTGAAGTTCTACGTCAAGGACTCGCGCAACATAAAGGGCCGCACAACAGCATTCAAAGAGTATGTAAAGGCAATCTATCTTCGTCTTGAGAAACGTGGTCGACGTTACATCTCGTCAGCCCGCATTGATGCACCGAAGTCCCTGGATCAAGCAAAGGCGGTTGCGAAGGACTGGGTCGAATTACCCAAGTTGACATCACTGCGGGTTCCGGGCGATCGGTTTACACTTCTATTTCGCACAACCCGTACAGACACGCGCCTGCCTGCAAATTCGGAAGGCTTGGTCAGCGTCGACTGGGTCAAGATCGAGGTTCCGAAGTGAATGCTGACAGCTCTTGTCTTGATCAACGTCTCCATTGTCCCCGGCTCGGTTTGACCAGCGCAGATAGAGCGGCAGTATTTTTGCTCAACGGCCAAGAGACGTCGCATGCTTGATGTGCTGGCGGTTATATCGCCGATATTTGTGCTCATCGCTTTGGGTTATCTCGGTGGTCGCGTCGGTTGGCTGCCGGCGGAGGCGGCATCAGGGCTTGCTGCCTTCTCTTTCAATCTGGCAATACCGGCCATGCTGTTCCGGTCCATGGTCGTCGCGGACTTGCCGTCCGCTGAGCCTTACAAGATCTGGGGCTCGTACTTCGGGGCAGCACTGGGAACGTGGCTCGTCGCTGCGATACTGACCGCGATCTATCTGCGCCGGCCCGCCGCCGACGGTGTCTCTATCGGTATGAGTGCCGGCTTCGCAAACGTGGTGATGATCGGAATTCCGCTGTGTCTTGTCGCGTTCGGTCCGCAGGCAGCAGGAACAAGTGCCATCATTGTAGCACTGCACTCGCCGTTGCTTTGGCTAATCGCCTCGCTGCACCTGGTTCTGGCCGGAAGCGACCGCAGCACCTCGCTTGTCAGTGCGGCAAGCCAGCTGTTTCGTGATATTGCAGGCAACACGATCATTCTGGCGATTGTTGCTGGTCTGCTCTGGCGGCAGACCGGACTTGGCCTGCATCCGCAGATCGATCAGATCGTTGAAATGCTGGCCAGAGCGGCCATCCCCTCAGCACTGGTTTCGCTGGGACTCAGTCTCGTCGGTTTTCGCATTGCCGGGCAGTTACCGACTCTCAGTCTGATTGTCATACTGAAACTTGTGCTGATGCCACTCTGCGCATGGTATCTGGCCAGCGAGGTCTTCCAACTACCGCCATTGGAAGTTGGAGTCATAACGATCTTTGCGGCCATGCCGACGGGTGCGAATGCCTATCTGTTCGCGTCGAAGCATGGCAGAGCGACCAACTCAGCTTCCGGCGCGGTCGCGCTGGGAACGCTTCTTTCAATCGCGACGGCCGCCGCTACGATCTATTTCCTGAACATGCGTTGAGAATAGCGCCTAATCAGGCAGCAAGAGCGACGGGTTGGGCAACTTCAGCTTCGCCGGTTCGGACAATAGCATTGTCATAAACAGGCTTTGCAAAGCCGGGCAACACACTATGGATTTCATCGAACAGGCGATGTAGCGCGTACTCCGTAGCATCCAACTGCTGGACAGTGTCGCGATGCAGAGTTTGGATCGACTCGGACCTGACAAGCGCAGACTCGACGACTTGTGAAGCGCGCTCAAACTGAAACGCAAGCGTGATACGCGCCGGCGTCTGATATTCGCTATTTATATTGATCTTCCTTTTGCGTGAGCCAAGCAGGCCGAAAGTCAAAAGTGAAATCATATTGCGCACTTCCATATCATAACCCTTATCTCGGCTACTGGCGTGCGAACTTATTTCTTTATCGGCCAATGGCCGAAAAAGTTTCGCGTCTCATGAAGCCAGCAATCCGTATCACCCGCCCATCTGTTGGGCGTTTAGGCGATAAGATAGTCTTCTCAGTAAGTTATGGGCGTAGGTTACAGTACAGCAGAATCAGTAATTAGGAAATAGTTTGTGTTCATTAATAAATTATTGACAAGGAGTTATCGCTTAGGAAGAGGTTATGATGTTCCGTGCGCAGCATTTAATTGTATCCGAGTAAGCGAAAAGCCTCCATTGTACGAGAGCACGAGCTTATTTCCGCTGTATTCTGAATTGAGTTCTTATCGAGAAGGTGCAAATGCATCATATTGTTGTGTAATGCTGGCAAGCTCACCCGTTATATCCGCCAGGCTGGCCCCCGCATTGCGCAGTTGACGCAAGGATGTGTCGGCAAGGCTCTTCGATAGCTTCCGCCCGTCCTGATCCAGGATGAGGGCGTGATGATGATAGCGTGGCTCTGGTAGATCGAGCAGGGTTTGCAGCAGGCGATGGATGTCCGTCGCGGGTTGCAAGTCCTGACCGCGAACGACATGGGTAACACCTTGCAGGGCGTCATCAATGACACAAGCCATGTGATAGCTCGTACCATTGTCTTTTCGGGCCAGAACCACGTCACCCCATCTCATGGGGTCGACCGTATATCTTTCTTCGCGGCCGCAGGTGTCGAAGGAGATGTACGACATCTCGTCTCCGTCCAAGCGATCCAGCGCCATCCGCATCGCTTTCTCCATGTCGAGGCGAAGCGCAAATTGCTCACCCGATGAGAGGCGCTGGGAGATCTCCCATTCGCTCATCCCCTTATGGAGTTGCGGATAGATTGGTGCGCCGTCCGGATCCGTACCGTTGCCGGACGCTGGGGCAGCCTCAGAGATTTCCTTTCGCGTAGCAAAGCACGGATAGAGCAAATCTGCGCTTCTTAATCGGTCGAGATAGCCCGCATAAATGTCGAAGCGCTCAGACTGCAGCAGGACCGGCTCTTCCCAGGTGATGCCAATCCATTTGAGATCTCGGTATATCCCATCCATGAATTCCTGCCGCCGCCGGCTGATGTCGATGTCTTCGATCCGCAGCAGCAGTCGCCCGCCGAGCTTGTCCGCCAGCGATTGATTGATTAATGCCGAAAGAGCGTGGCCAAGGTGCAGCTCACCGGTGGGACTCGGTGCAAAACGAAGGATCGGTTGCAGGAACTGGGTTGGCAATCGTTGGCCCCGTAGGCAAGTTTGACTGTCTGAATTGACGGCATTTGCGGGGTATTTTCAAGTTGATCATCTGGATTGCGGAACATCGCGAAGTGGATCTGGCAAATTGACTGGTCTGATAATCGAGACCGAGGCTGATCTAGAGAAAGGTATTCGCTCGCTAAGGCGGAGGTGCAAGGTCATGCGCCGGGTCCACGATGCGACCGGGCTGCCACCGCTGCGCCGGCGTGCTCCGGGATTAGAAGGCCTGGCTCGTATTATTGTTGGCCAGCAGGTTTCTGTCGCTAGTGCCGACGCGATATGGCAACGGTGCGAGAGCTCTATACAACCTTTTACCGCCGAAACCATCACCGGCTTGGACGACGAAGCACTGCGCGCGGCCGGGCTCTCGCGTCCCAAGGTTCGAACCTTCCGCGCCATCACAATCGCGGCCGTAGAGGGGCGGTTGGACTTCGCCAACATGCACCTGACCGGTGATGAAGACGTCTTTACCGCGCTGACATCGATATCCGGCATCGGCCCCTGGACGGCGGATATCTTCCTCATCATGTGCCTGGGGCGCCGCGATGCCTTCGCAGCAGGCGACCTCGCTCTGCAAATCGCAGCCCAG
This sequence comes from Hyphomicrobiaceae bacterium, assembly GCA_965247245.1. Classification (GTDB taxonomy): domain Bacteria; phylum Pseudomonadota; class Alphaproteobacteria; order Rhizobiales; family Hyphomicrobiaceae; genus Tectiglobus. The sequence goes on from CBDFGV010000003.1 coordinate 3,967,737, forward strand.
GATGCGTACGGTCTGGCAGAGCGCCCGTCACAAGAAGAACTGTTGGAGTTGGCGGAGGCTTGGCGGCCCTGGCGCGCCGTCGCAGCTCGCTTGCTGTGGTCCCACTATCGGCTGACCAAGCAGAAGACCTCAGGTGCACCGCTTTGAGTTTGCCGGCAAAACTGCAATGATTCTCTCAACTCATGCCGGCTCAAAATCGCCACAATGAAACCCCATCTCCATGAGTGCTGGCATAGCTGTTTGGCCGCAGCCTGCCAGATTGGGCGATATCTGCCAGTCAGTTCCCGGTCACTTGATCTCCCCAGGTACTAGCGTCAACGCCTGTTATCCAGTGGGGAAGAGGGAACTTAAACACGCCCCGGCTGGCAACTCCCACAATGTCCTGTGTCTGCAATGCGCGTTGTCGCCACCACGGCGTCCGTGCGTGTCATGAACGAGCTATGGAGTGCTGCCATGAAGGTCAATCGAAGAAGTTTTTTCGGCGTCGCAGCCGCTTCGCCTTTTGCTGCGCGCGAAGCAGCGACTAAGGCAATCGAAGCCGCGCAAATGGAAGTCTCAGGAATGAGCTTGCATTCCGACAGCCTCTATACGGGTACGAGCTACGTTGATTTCAACGAGGACGACACACCCTCCAAGACGCTCTGGGATGTCATCAAAGAAATGGGCATGCCGGAGTGGAAGAAGGATGACCTGTGGGATGATGCCAAGCGCTCACGCACAATCGATCCTGATATCGCCGCGATGCGTAGCGTTTCGATGAGCGCCAAGCTCGACATGCAATGGAAGCGCAATTACGAGACTCTCATCGCGCGCGCTTACAAGCAGCAGGAAATGGAGCTTCTGAAGCACAAGTTCTTCAGGAAGCACACCGACATTTCTGAATACTAGATCATCGCGCGTTGGTCTGTCTCTTCGGTCCGGACATATCAGCAGGTTTGAACCGGACCGATTCTTCGCTAGGTTGGCGGCTCAATCATCAGGGGCCCAAGTGATGGCGGAGATCGAGGATCGCTACGACGCAGTTGTGTGCGGCGCAGGCATTGCAGGCGTCGCGACAGCACATGCTTTGACCGAATCTGGCCTTAAGCGCGTCGCACTGCTCGATCACGGGCCTCCCCTGGGTCTCACCAGCGACAAGTCAACCGAGTGCTACCGCAACTGGTGGCCTGGTCCGGGCGATGCCATGGTTGCGCTGATGAGCCGAAGCATCGACCTGATGGAGCGGCATGCCGACCGCTCCAACAACTGTTTCCATCTCGGCCGGCGCGGTTACGTTTTTGCGACAGCGCGCGAAGGGATGGTCGAAACCTTCGAGACCCAGGCGCTTGAAGCACAAGAGCTGGGCGCAGGACCTTTGCGCCGGCATTCCAACGCGAACTACTACGAACCGGCAGCACCGGAAGGGTACGCGAGCAAGCTGGATGGTGCCGACCTAATCCTCGACCGCGACCTGATCAGGCAGCAGTTCCCCTATCTCAACGCCGAAACAGTTGCCGTGCTCCACGCGCGGCGGTGCGGCTCGCTGAGTGCGCAAACGCTCGGCATGTACCTACTCGAGCAAGCGCGCGAACACGGCACGAAATTCATCGCCGCTGAGTGTACGGGAATAGAAACAACAGGTGGACGGGTCAGTGGCGTTACGATCTTGCGTGACGGCGAGACGTCCCATTTGAAAACTGATGCCGTCGTGCTGGCGACCGGCCCCTATCTGGCACAATCGTTAGCGCAACTGGGATGCTCATTGCCGGTCTCGGTTGAGAAACATATCAAGATTAGCGTGCCTGATCCGCTCGGTGTGGTTCCCCGAGAGATCCCTCTTGTCATCTGGACTGATCCCATCAAGTTGGATTGGACGGCCGAAGAGCGCGAAGCCCTGCAAGAGGTTGATGAACTTCGCTACCTGCTGGAGGAATTCCCAGCTGGTGTGCATGGTCGCCCGGTCGGGGCCGGTGATCAGGTGTTGATGTATTGGACCTATGACTGTGAATTGAGCGACCAGCCCGTCTTCCCTTTGACGTGGGATGACAATCTTCCCGAGATTACATTCCGCGGGATGTCCGAGCTGCTGCCGGGCCTCAAGCGCTACCTCGACAATATGCCGAGGCCCTATGTCGATGGTGGCTATTACACCAAGATGCCCGAGAACCGACCCGTGATCGGCCCGCTCCCTGTTCCAGGTGCGTATGTTAACTCGGCATTCTCCGGGTTTGGAATTATGGCGTCGTGTGCATCGGCTGAGCTGGTCGCCAAACATGTTTGCGGCAACGAGCTGCCGCACTACGCACCAGCCTTCGCACCGGCACGCTATGATGATCCCGAGTACTGCAAGTTCATCGAAAGCTGGGATGCCTCAGGTCAGCTCTAAGCCGCGCTGGCACTACGTCGCAAACGCATTCAGCAGCACGGCAATGAACAGTGTCTGCGGTACCGCAAGTACAGGCAGCATCAGCGCCAGCTTCCACGACCCGGTTGTGTCTTTGAGGCTCATGATCTCGGTGTAGTCGGTCGCAGCGCCAGCCATCAAAAACGTGAAGCCATTGCCCGGTGCGCCGGCCCGCGATACGAGATCGGCAGCAATGGGTGCCGAGCCTTCCGAGCAAACCTCGATGATTGTCGCCGCGATGACCGTGAGGAGTACGCCAAGTAGTGTCGGGCCAAACCAGTCCGCAAAGACATCTGCCGGCATCACGGCGCGAATAGCAGCCGCCAGGACAACACCAAACAACAACCAGCGCAGCACCATGCGCGAACCCTTGAGACCGTCCCAAAGCATATCGGCAGCACCCTGCCAGCTGGGCTGCACGCCACGTAGCCAGGTTCTGAGTTCCGTTTTCAAATTGAGGTTGCTGTCCGAGACTGCCAGCCGTGCCGGATTGTCCGGTAGTCGACCGCGCTCCACCAGGGTGTCAAAGATATACCCGGTGATGATGGCAATGACGCCGGAGAGCAGAATGAAAAGGAGTGCCAGCTTCCAGCCAACCAGAGCTATCAGGATCACCGTCATGCTGAGCGAGTTCCAAGGGCTGGCCAGCAGAAAGGCGGCAGTTTGACCAATGCTCGCGCCGCGCTCGTAGAGCTTCATCCCGATCATCAGGATGCCGTGATTGCACAAGTCGAAGAGCAGTCCGGCTGCTGTTGCGCGCATGATCCCGCCGAGACGGCCTGCGCCGCCCAGGGCTGTGAAGACAACTTCGCGGGGGACCCGGTCGAGCAATCCGACGAATAAGATCCCCAGCAGGATGCCCCACCACATGGTGTTCATCATCTCGAACACACCATGGCTGAAGTGCTGTAGTGCAGAATGCGAGCCTGACGATCCGCCGAGGAGATAGCCCAGGTAGCCCGCGATAACGAAAGCGGCGCTGCCCCAAAGCATCCAATCAACGCGGCGGCGCTTCTGGACCTCCGCTGCCGGCGCACCGCAACAGTCCCGCACCTCGGCGGCCGTTGGCATTTCAGGCTTTGGCGCGTTTCGAGAGCTTCCGCCACAACATGAGTCGCGGTCAATCAGAGCCTCGCGCTGTGAATCATCTATGCTTGCCATATGCCCTATATCGGGCTTCCAGTCACTGGAAGGTCAAGCCTTCTTACCATCCGCGGCTTTGTGCTTTGCTTTTGCAGCGAAAAACTCTGCGATGCGGGCTTGTGGTTCACCTGTTTGATAGGCCTCGGACAAGGCATCGATACCGGCGAGAACGCCCTCCTCAACGGAAACCTTCTCCCACCGGTTCATAAGGCGTTTTTGGTTGCGAACGGACTCTGGCGCGGCTGCGCAAATGCCGTCTAGCCACTGTGCAATCGCTTGATCCAGCTTATCGAGTGGGGCAACGCGCTGCGCAAATCCCATCGCGAAGGCCTCATTGGCTGAAAATGTCTGCCCCGTCAGCAGGATCTCACGCGTTCGCCCCCATCCGATTTGTCCCGGTAGGAGTGCCGCCTCGATCACCGATGGCAACCCCATATGGACTTCTGGCATTCCAAACACGGCTGTCTCTGCCGCCGCGCGCATGTCGCAGCTGGCTGCAACCTCTAATCCCGCTCCAAGGCAGAAGCCGTTGACCCTGGCGATAACGGGGAGTGGAAACTCACGGATAGCGAGGCAGGCCTGATGCAGCCGCGTGATGTAGAGCCGGCCGCTATCCGCGCAAAGGCTGCCAAGCTCATTGAGGTCGGCGCCCCCGATGAACGATTTGTCACCGGCCCCGGTCAGAATGACAGCGCGCAGCTTCTCGTGCTGCGATAGCTCATCAAAAGCCTGCTTGAGGCGAACAACCTGGTCTGTCGAAAGACAGTTCAGCCGTGCGCTGTTGTCGACCTCGATCGTTGCGATGATATGGCCGTCGCCATGCTCTCCAAGGTGTGTCCGCACAGTCGGTGTCGTCATATCATGCCTTTGTTTTTCAACAGCTACGGCCTCAGTGTTGAGAGGATGCGCCACTCTGTGGGGCCGCCATAGACTATTCTGCCAATTTCGAGTTGCAAGCCTAGCTATTCGTGGGCGAATAAGCTTGCATGCAGCGAACAACTGATTCGCATAACGAACAGCGCGAGGAAGTAGGGAAGTTATGCCACTGGAAAACCGCGTCACTCCAGACGGCCAGATTGTCGCGACAGCGGCACGCGGCACGTTGATGGGTAACCGCGGCGGCATGCTCCATCGTGTCGACAAGACACTGGGCCCTAAGCGTTGGGTTTCAAAGCAGTGGATTGCGTGTCGGTTGTCCTACAAGGGGCGCTGGCGTGAAGTTATGGCGCCGAACAGCTACACCGAGCTTTTCTTCCTCGACGAAGCGACATCCTTTGCTGCCGGTCATCGACCTTGTTACGAGTGCCGCAGACGAGAGGCTGTCTTCTTCTCAGAACTATGGGGAGAATTTCTGGGCGGTGGTCCGCGGGCAAAGGCCGGGGACATCGATGCAACCCTGCATGCTGAGCGGCTCAATGCTGAGGGGCGCAAGGCAACCTTTAAGACGACCGTCGGGGAACTGCCGACCGGGGCCATGGTGCGATGGCGCGATGGTGCCTATCTCATCCTGGCTGGGCGCCTACTAAGGTGGGCTCCGGAAGGCTATACCGCCGTCATTGATGCCGAGAAGGACATGACGGTGGATGTGCTTACTCCAAGGAGTACGTTGGAGATCTTTCGTGCTGGCTATGATGCAGATCTGCATGAATCTGCGCTTAAGTTTATGTAAATCAATTGCATAGCCACTTGCGTTAACCTTTTGTTAACTATTGAGAGTCATCGCTCATATACAAGGCGCGACTGTTAGTGATCGGCCATCAAAAAACCGGTAACCAGGAAGGCGACTTAACATGTTCAATAAGAAAAATGACGCAATGTCATATTTCTCGAACGAGGAAGAAACCAAAGAAGCTTCCTCAACCGAATTCAAAAAGCCCGAAACGACAATTCAGACGCCTAAAACTGAAGTATCCGCAGCTTCCACCTCAAATTCGATTATCGATGAGTGGCTAACGATGCGCGGCGATCTTGAAAGCGAGGGTGATATCCTCGTTAAAGGAAAAATCCACGGCAATATTCGCTGCAAGCTTTTGATCATTGACACAAACGCAATGGTAGAAGGCGGAATGATTGCTGAAGAGGTCGTCGTTCGCGGCTCGATATCCGGCGAAGTTCGCGCAAATCGCGTCCGCTTGGATGAAAGCGCTATCGTCGATAGCGAGATCTTCCACCGCTCGTTCTCGGTTGCAGAAGGCGCGCAAATCAAGGGCGCATTGCACTACCAAGATAATCCGATGACGGAAGCAAATATCGCCGAAGCCGGCACCGATGCCGGGACGAAGGCGGCCAAGAAATCAAATGGCGCAATTCCGTCAGAAGCAACTTCGTCATCAGAGTCTGCTTCTGCCAATGGCGCTGCAACAGCTCACTAATGACAAGCTGATAAATCCAACACAAATAGCCCAAGAAGAATTAAAGGAGCGGTCAGTTAACTGGCCGCTCCTTTGCTTTTTAGATCTCTTCTTTTTTGAAGAAATTTCCGAAAATGGCATCGAGTGATAATAACCCGGGGCCTTTGAGAATGAGATAGATCAGTGGAATGCACCAAAGCAGTCTTTGATCGCTGATAACCGAGTCCTGTACGCGATCAAAAAGAACACCTATGGTTTTTGCATCGGCACCATGGAAATTGATATCCACGTAGGTCATGACCGCTATAAAGCCAATCATTGCTGCGCTGGCTGCACGCGTGAACAAACCAACCAATATCAAGACCGGGAGAATAAATTCAGCGTAAGTTCCGCCGTAGACGATGAGTGCATAAGGGAAGAACGGGATCTTATCTGCGTTATAACCATATTGCTCGGCAACCGGCGGCAGCATTTGTGCATAGGCATTGACCGTCGGAACGAGATTGGCCGGGAAGCCTGATCCAACCTTGGTTGCAGCAGAGTTCAGGAAGAACATCATGAGCGCGCTGGAAAACGCCAGGCGCGCAAAAAGGCCCATGAACCATCCGTCAGTAAGCCGCTCGATGCCCCCGAAAATTCCGGTGTACAAGCCTTTGAGTGCAGTGATCATTTAGGGTCCTCCCGATCCCGTTTCGCCAACGCTGGCCATCTCAATTCCGCGATCCCTCATGGCTGATCACCGACCGGTGGCTCAACCGCGCAAACCGCTCCACATGTAAAGAGGAGCTGAAGCATCGCTCCCATATCATTGGACTGTGCATCCGCAAGTAACTCAGCCGCCTCGCCCATTGATTGGCCGTTGGCGAGTGCAGTGTAGAAAACAGCTGCTTGATCCGGAATTAGTCGAACGTCGACATCCAGGCCAGGGCGCACGATCAACCCGGATTGAGGTTCTGGCGTTAGATCCTGCATCGCTGCTGCCGGATCATCCGAGGCCTGATGCACATGCCAAATGCTCAGCGCCGGCCAGTCGGAGCGAATAATCCGCAGTGATGGATGGAGGTGGATGATGGTCGCTTCAAGTGCCTCAGGCGCAATCGATTGCAGCGCCTCAATGCCGATCGGATCAGCGTCGGCCGCATTGTAGGCATCATTCCAGTCTCTCTCGATCCGAGCCACGTCTGCCAGGAATGGCAATCCCTGCGCCGGTTCGAAGTCCGCAATGAAATCCGGAAAGCCTGCACCGTAGCCGAGCATGACCGGCGATGTCGGGGCATGACCATCAACGAAAACCCGTGCCATGCCGGCAAAGAACTCTTCTCCAACCAGTTGCTGGGTAACAGGATAGCTGGCGGCCAGATTATCAGCCAGGCTGACCACTACATTGTTGCGGTAGACATTGAAGCGCTTGGTCTGCAGCGAGCCGCTCACGGCGCCAAGGCCGTCCGGCAGTGCGCGATCTGGATCCCTTAAGCTACCGATGAACTGAGATTGAAGATCATGCCACTGCATGTGTGGCTTCTTTCACGTCGTGCCGTGCGCATTTCAGATAGGATTCCGCCTTCTCGGCTTCGGCAAACAGGACTGACCACTCCGGAACGTCATTGTCCCACTCAACAAGTGTCGGTCGCGGACCTGCGCGTTCCAATGTCCGTTCCAAAAGGTCCCAAACCGGATCGATGACCTGCCGGTCGTGGGCATCGATCAACAGTTGGTTGCCTCGATCGTCCTGATCTTCAGCATGTCCAGCGAGATGTATCTCGCCGACGTGTTCAACGGGAAACCAGTTGATGTACTCGACAGCGTCGCGCTCATGATTGGTACAGGAAACAAAGACGTTGTTGACGTCGAGCAGCAGGCCGCATCCGGTCCGTGTCGCGATCTCCGTCAGGAAGTCAATTTCGTCGTAGCTGCTTTCTTGGAACACAACGTAAGTTGCTGGGTTTTCCAAAAGCATCCGCCGGCCAATGTGATCCTGCAGTTCATCGACGTGATCGCAGACGATGGAAAGCGTCTCTGGCGTGTAGGGCAGTGGCAGCAGGTCGTTATAGAAGGCGCTCTCGTGCGTTGACCAGGCGAGATGTTCAGAGAAGCTCTCAGGCTGGTAACGGTCGACCAGCAGCTTGAGGCGATCAAGATGCTCCCGGTTAAGCGCATCACTACCGCCAATCGATAGTCCGACGCCGTGCAGGGAGATCGGGTAGTGCTCACGAATACGCGTGAGATAGTGGTGTGGTGGTCCACCCAGGCCCATGTAGTTTTCAGGGTGGACTTCGAACCAGCCGATATCCGGACGCGAACCCAGGACATCGGCATAGTGCTCGGCCTTTAGCCCGACACCGGCGCGGTTAGGAAGTGCCGCGATATTTTGTGCTTGGTGTGCGGGCATTTCGGCCTCTTGTGCGACAAACGCCGTAGCGTTTTATCGGTCTTACTTAGGAATGTCGCGCTTCAGAGAGGCAAGGCTGCCCTTGCGGCCGTCTGGAAGAACCTTGTCCCAAGCCAGGCCTTCGCAGCTGCCCTTAGGAACGAGCGTCCAGGCGTTGCCCTGGAAGTCGATCTTGGATGTGCCTGCACAAGTTGTGCCTGGACCGGCTGCGCAGTCATTCTTGCCTGCTAGCGAAATACCATAGCACTTCTCCATGTCAGCAGCACTGGCAGTGGTGGACTGTAGGCCCGTTGCAGCCATTGCAACTGCGCCAGCAACGAATGCGGCAGTCGAAATCTTCTTGCTCATTAGTTCGGCTCCTTCACTTAAACCTTGCAGACGCAGCTGGCCTGCTGAACCCAGAAATTGCGGATCGAACTGTGCGACACAATGAACAAATAATCACGTTATCTTGAGGCCGCGTCACTGCTTCGGCTCAAGTCAGCGCAAAGGCGGCAAAGCCGCCCAAACCAAGCGGTTTTGCCGTTGAAATTACCTCAACTTAGTGTGCGCACGTCAACGAAGTGGCCCGCGATCGCGGCAGCAGCAGCCATCGCCGGAGACACCAGATGCGTGCGCCCGCGGTAGCCCTGACGGCCTTCGAAGTTCCGGTTTGATGTCGCCGCACAACGCTGGCCCGGCTTAAGCTGGTCAGGATTCATGCCCAGACACATGGAGCAACCCGGTTCGCGCCAGTCAAAACCGGCATCCTTGAAGATCTTGTCGAGGCCCTCGGCCTCGGCCTGTTCCTTCACCAAACCTGATCCCGGCACGATATGCGCGTAATCCAAACGCTCCGAGATCTTCTTGCCTTCCACGATCGCGGCTGCGGCCCGCAAATCTTCGATCCGGCCATTGGTACACGAACCGATCCAAATGACATCGAGGCCGATATCACTGATTTTGCTGTTGGCCTGCAGATCCATGTAGTCGAGCGCCCTATTCACAGCTGCACGCCGTGCCTCATCCTCGATCTTGGACGGGTCAGGGACCAGGCCATCGATCGTGGCGACCTGTTCGGGGCTGGTGCCCCAGGTTACCGTCGGCGGAAGGTTGGTAGCGTCCAACTTGACGACTTGGTCGAAGTAAGCGCCGTCGTCGGTGTGTAGCGTCTCCCAGTACTTCATAGCCTGCTCCCAGGCTGCACCTTTGGGTGCCTTGGGACGGCCCTTCAGGTAGTCGTAGGTCTTCTCGTCCGCTGCCACCATGCCGGCCCGGGCGCCGCCTTCGATCGACATGTTGCAGACCGTCATGCGGCCTTCCATGCTCAAATCCCGAATAGCCTCACCGTCATACTCGATGACGTGACCGGTGCCGCCGGCTGTGCCGATCTTGCCGATAATCGTGAGGATGATGTCCTTGGCGGTGACGCCGTCCGGCAACTTGCCGTCGACCGTCACCCGCATGTTTTTGGCCTTCTTCTGGATCAGCGTCTGTGTTGCGAGCACATGCTCGACCTCACTGGTACCGATGCCATGGGCGAGGGCGCCGAATGCACCATGCGTGGACGTATGGGAGTCACCGCAGACGATGGTCGTGCCGGGCAACGTGAAGCCTTGCTCCGGTCCGATGACGTGAACAATGCCTTGGCGCTTGTCCGTCTCATCGTAGTATTCCACGCCGAAGTCAGCGACGTTCTTCGCCAGCATGTCGACCTGAATCTTTGCTTCCGGGTCGTCGATGCCCTTGGCCCGATTGGACGTCGGAACGCAGTGATCAACCACGGCCAATGTCCGCTCTACAGAGCGTACGCCACGCCCGGCAAGACGAAGCCCTTCAAACGCCTGCGGGCTGGTGACTTCGTGGACAAGATGGCGATCGATATAGAGCAGACAGGTGCCATCCTCCTGACGATCGACAATGTGGTCATCGAAGATTTTATCGTAGAGGGTTTTGGCCATGTGAAGGAGGACTCCCGATGCTTATGTGCGTGTTCTCACGGCAGTGATACCGCTTGATCGGCAACCCTGCAATCATCGGCTGAATGTTCAGGTTTTGGAGGTGGGTCCGCCTAAAAGATAGCCGGGCTAGCAGCCCGGCCATGAAGTTTAGCCACATCACAAAGGATGGGTCGAAGGCGTTGAAGGGAGGGTACAGCCTTCAGTAGCTGTCCGTCACAGCATGCTTATTAGATCGGATGAGGCTGTCCCACGGCAACCTCGTTCATCGCATGAAAGCTATGCAAAAAGCGCATAGCTAAGGAAAATGGCAGGTATTAGTAGCGGAATTTCTTGGCCTGAGTGACCAGAAAATCCCGCAAAACCTGGATCTTCTTCGACGTTTTTAGCTCTTCCGGATAGACGAAAATCACCGGCATTGTCGGGAGGTTAACGTCATTCAAAACCGGCACGAGATCGGTCTCTTCTTCGGCCAGGTACTCGGGGATCAGGCCGATGCCAACGCCGGATCGGATGGCATATTTCATGGCGATCACGCTGTTTGCGCGAAACGAAGGAATGCGCGGCGACGACCCATTTCGACCCGCCGTTTCCAACCATCTAATGGCTGATAAATGCTGGGCTGGCGCGCCGCCATGCGAAACGATGCGGTGGTTCTCCAGTTCCTCAAGCGATTGCGGTGCACCATTGCGTCTAACGTATTGCGCGGAGGCGAACGCTCGGACCCTGGCGTGGAACAAGACCCGGCGAATTAGGTCGCTCTGCTCAGGCTCATGAACCCAAAGCGCGGCATCGGCCTCACGCATGGCGATATCGATCTGGTCGTCGTTGAGTACCAGTTCGACACGGATATCCGGATAGAGTTCCATGAACTCTGGCATGCGCTGCGTCACCCAGACAGTGCCGATCCCGACCGGGCAAGTCAGGCGTAGTTCGCCAGTTGGCTTCGTAGTCGCGTCGCTGAGTAACGTTTCAGCAGTGTGAAGCTTGTTCATCACCTCCGAAGCGGTACCAAACAGTGTCTCGCCCTGCTCAGTCAGCACCAGGCCGCGCGCGTGCCTATGAAACAGGGCGACCCCTAGATCCTTCTCAAGCGAGGACACCTGCCGGCTGACGGCCGACTGGCTCATGTGCAGATGCTCGCCGGCATGCGTAAAGCTGCCAGCTTCCGCCGCAGCGTGGAAGATTCTCAGCTTGTCCCAGTCCATGGCTGTTACACCGCTCGCTGTTCAATTTCGCGCAACTTGGTTTGGTCGCGCGACTGCGTCTTGCCGCAGTAAACAAGCGGCGGAAGTCGCGCACGGAAACTTCGACTAAGTGCAGTGGTGTAGATAAAGGCTAGATTGAGCCAACAAATGGCAAAAACTGCGACGCCTTGACACCAAATGCAGGTTATTCAGCGGCTTCTTGGGCCACGTCGAGGTGGGCGAGGTACTTTTCCGCCTCAAGAGCGGCCATACAACCCATGCCTGCCGCCGTCACAGCCTGACGATAGATGTCATCGGTGACGTCGCCCGCTGCAAAAACACCGGGAACCGAGGTTGCCGTCGAATCCGGCGCGGTCACCACGTATCCACCCTGCTTCGTCTCGAGCTTGTCGGTGAAAAGCTCCGTTGCTGGTGCATGGCCGATTGCGATGAAGATCCCATCAACCGGTCGCTCTGTGATCTCACCTGTGTTGACGTTCTTGAGCTTGGCAGCCGTCACGGACTTGGGATCAGTGCTTCCCAGCACTTCCTCCAGTGTCGTGTCCCACAAGACCTCGATCTTAGGGTTCTTGAACAAACGCTCCTGCAGAATCTTCTCTGAGCGGAACTCATCACGGCGGTGCACAACCGTAACGCGCGAAGCAAAATTAGTCAGAAACAGCGCTTCCTCGACGGCAGTATTGCCACCGCCAACAACGATGACTTCCTTGCCACGATAGAAGAAGCCGTCACAGGTCGCACAGGCTGAAACACCAAAGCCCTGGAACTCGCTCTCGGTTGGCAGCCCCAGCCACTTGGCCTGCGCGCCGGTGCATACAATCAAGCTGTCACACGTGTAGGTGTTGCCACCATCACCCGTTAGTTGAAAGGGGCGGCTGTCGAGATTGACGGAGGTAATGTGGTCCATCACCATTTCCGTCCCGACATGTTCAGCCTGTCCTTGCATTTGCTCCATCAGCCATGGGCCTTGGATAACATCTGCGAAGCCGGGATAGTTCTCGACGTCGGTCGTGATGGTCAGCTGTCCGCCCGGTTGAATGCCCTGGATCAAGAGCGGATTCAGCATGGCGCGCGCGGCGTAAATCGCGGCCGTGTAGCCAGCTGGGCCCGAGCCAAGGATGATAACTTTGGCATGTTTCGGCGCGCTCATTGCTGTGTCTCCGTTCAAAACTGGCAGCCTCACAACGTGGGGTGTGAGCCAACGCTGGTCAATGGGCCATTTTGCAACGTCATGCAACCCTGGAGCGGTCAGTTGCAAACCACAAAACAATACCCAGAAATGTCATTACAGTGAGGCCCTGGCCGGCCATGATCCACAGGGCCTGTTGGGAAGAGAACTGCTCGAAGAGGTACCCGGCATTGTACATTCCCAGCGCGCTGGTGCCGATGAATATCGATAGTATGCCGGTTGCGCGACCGCGCATTTCCGGTGGCGCAATCAAGTAAACCAGGACGAATTGGGCGGCAGAAAAGCAAGCGGCAGCTGCGCCAGCAACGACAAACGCAAGCGTCGCCGTGCTGATATTCAGTTGGAGAGCAAGCGCTGCCACCAAGATCAAATAAGAAAACGGCCCCCAAAAGTAGAGCCGAAACAGCGAGCGGTTGGTTGCCATCAGGCCGATAATCATTGCAGCAATAGCGCCGCCCAATCCCTCAGTTGCGGTCAGCACACCGATGGCAGCAGCCGACAGCGCAAGGTCACGTTCGCCCATAACGGGGATCATGGCGACGAGCGGGAAGCACCAGACATTGTAGACAATCGTGATACCCAGCACGATGACGAACGAGCGGTCGCGCAACAGCGCCATCGGCGGCAGCAGCATGCCGATGGCAAATGCCGGTTGGCCACCAGCTCTGCTCGCGGAATTTTGACGTTGCGCGATGCCCAGCGCCAATAGCAAGCAAAGGGCATAGAGAACGGCACTGAGCGTGAAGATCCCGGCGATGCCGAGCCACTGATAGACAAGGCCGCCGCAAATCGGCCCGACAGCGCGCGTCACATAGTTGGTGATGTTATCGAACGCCGACGCGGAAGCCAGAATGCGATTGTCTACAGCGTCAACCAGAAGGCGCCGTCGAAGCGGCATGTCGGTCACCCAGTAGACACCGGTCACCAGAGTTGCGATGGCGATTACAGTGAAGTCAGCCCTGCCGTAGTAGGCCGCAACAGCTGTCGCGGTGCAAACCAGCAAAACGATGACTGTAAGTGCAATCAGCCAGCGCTTGCGGTTCACGATGTCTGTCAGCGCTCCGATAAAGAAGCCCAGCAGCACAAACGGCGACATGCGCAACAGCGCCAACAATGCAACCAGTTGCGGAGACTGCGTAATCTCAAATGCGTAGATGCCGACGGCCAGGAACTCCAACCAGCGGACCGTCCCCGTCAGAAGCCCGAAACACCAGATTCGTGTGTAATCCGGATTGGCAAATATGCGCAGTGATGAAGGCACGAGAACCGATGGCAGCCTGCAGTTTCAGATCGAGAAGGGATCTCAAGTAGGCAGTGCAGATCCCATTGCCACCCAGAGTCGAGTCATCACTATAACCCAGTTTCGCATGCGGCTGACACATGTAAAGCATTGCTGCGCATCAGCAGTTGCGGTGTCGGCCACGTTCAGAACAGTCCCAGTCCTTTGAAGCTGGCGTGTCCTTCGCGTCCGACAATAATGTGGTCATGGATAACTATACCGAAAGGCTCTGCCGCGTTGGCAATGCGCCTGGTCATTTCGATGTCAGTGCGAGAAGGGTGAGGGTCACCAGATGGGTGGTTGTGGACCAGCAAAAGAGCGCTGGCGGACAACTCCAGGGCACGTTTCACGACCTCTCGAATGTACACCGGCGTATGATCGACTGTGCCGCGGCTTTGCACTTCGTCTTCAATCAAGCGGTTCTTCTTGTCGAGGAACAGGATCCTGAACTGCTCCTTCTCCTCTTTCGCCATGGCCGCTTGGCAGTAGGCGAGAACGTCCGACCAAGAAGAAAGAATGGGTTTGTCGAGGACAGTTGTCTGCAGGAGCCGAAGTGATGCGGCTTTAATGAGCTTGAGCTCAACAATGGCCGCCTGCCCGATGCCTTTTACTTCGAGAAGCCGCGCGTCAGGTGCATTGATGACCTCGGCAAACGTACCAAACTTGTCGATGAGAGCTTTCGCCAGACCCTTCGTATCGCGCCTGGGTTGGGCACGAAACAGCACCATTTCCAACAACTCGTAATCGGGCATCGCATCTGCGCCGCCCTTTATGAAGCGGTCGCGCAGGCGCTGCCGATGACCAGTATGAGAGAAAGGCTGCTTCGCTTCGAACAGCTCGCCGTGTGCTGGGTTAGTTTTCTTTCCGTCCGCAGCATCGTCCGACATCGGATCCGCCGTTGATCAGGCCGGCTGGTACCTCGGTCGATCGAGACCAGCAGGTGAGTAAGTAAAAACCTCGCAGCCGTCTTCCGTGACACCGACCGTATGTTCAAATTGGGCCGACAGCTCACGATCACTCGTCACTGCGGTCCAGCCGTCGGCAAGTGTTTTCACTTTCGACCGCCCCAAGTTGATCATCGGCTCGATCGTAAACAACATTCCTGGTTTGAGAACGGGTCCCTCTCCGGCGCGGCCGTAGTGCAGGATGTTTGGCTTATCATGAAACACCTGACCAAGGCCGTGACCGCAGAAGTCACGGACAACGCTGCATCGCTCACCTTCAGCATACGCCTGAATAGCGGCCCCGATATGTCCGGTCGTGTGACCCGGCTTCACCGCTGCCACGCCGCGTTGCAAAGATTCAAACGTGACATCGATCAAACGGTCGGCTTTGCGGTTGATTTCGCCAACAGGGTACATTCGGCTCGAGTCGCCATGCCATCCATCAACAATCAATGTGACATCGATGTTAACGATGTCGCCTTTGCGCAGCTGCTTGGCGCCCGGAATGCCATGGCACACGACATGGTTGATCGATGTGCAGCAGGATTTCGGAAATCCCCTGTAGTTCAACGTCGCAGGAACCGCGTCATTCGCCATGGCGAACTGAAACACCAGGTCGTCCAGAAAGTCGGTGCGGGTGCCTGGCTGGACGTGCGGAACCAGCATGTCGAGGGCCGCAGCAGCAAGCTGCCCGGCTTTTCGCATGCCCGCGAATGCCTCCTCGCCGTGGATCGGAATATCGGAATCCCGAGTCCGCGTCGGAAGCTTTGATGCAATTTCAAGGTTGGACATTGTCTCGCCTAAACCCAGATCTCTCTTCTCTAAACTTAATGCAAACGCCGCTTGGCGCAATTCTCTCGCTGTAAAAACAGTCACAAAAAAGTTCGGCCCAGCAATTGCCGGGCCGTCAATCGGTCTAACGCAGTTGAGTAACCCTTGGCATCACGAGATGATGGTCAGGATTAGCTCTCTTTGCTTTCGCCTTCAGCTTCGGCTTCACCACCTTCGGTTGCCTCAGCTTCTGGTTCTTCCTCGGCTGGCACCTCTTCAACCGTGGCTTCCGCCATCAGTCGCTGGGCTTGGCCGATCCAGTCTTCCTTTTCGATGCGACCGTCCAGCTTGAGAGCTTCGTCGATGTTAGCAATATCATCATCAGAAAGAGCTGCAATCTGCTCAAACTTCATGATGTTGAGCTTGTTGAGCATCGTCTCCAAATCAGGTGCGATCGTCTCGATCAGCTTGAGATCGTCCTTCTCGCCCTTCGGCTTACGGAATCCTTTGAACGCCGCATTGAGGCGCTTTGCGCGGGCATCGGTACGCTCGGTAATACGTGCCGAGCGACCACGGCGGCCGCGGAGATAGTAAAGCTTGGCGCGGCGAACCTTGCCGCGACGCACGACTTCAATGTCGGTGATGTAAGGGGAGTAAATTGGAAAAACGCGCTCGACGCCTTCGCCGTAGGAGATCTTGCGGACTGTGAAGTTTTCGTTAATGCCGCCGCCGGCTCGGGCAATGCAGACACCTTCATAAGCCTGGTTCCGGACGTTCTTGCCTTCGACGACTTTGACGACAACACGGACTGTGTCACCCGGTTCGAACTCTGGCACCGCGCGGACTGCGGCAATAGACTTCATTTGCTCTTCTTCGAGCTCGCGAATGATATCCATTCTTGGTTTTTCCTTTGTCATTCTTCAATGCAGAGGAACTCTGCGAGCGACATAAACGTCGCAGTCGCCGTTCGTGCGGCCCTTCTGGGCAACCCTTGTTGGGAAATTCAAGCCGGCTGTATAACCGAACTCAGCGCCGGTGTCGACACTAAATCTCGTCGGAATCCTTACGTGGAGCCAACAAATCCGGTCGTTTTTGCTTGGTTTGCAAAATTGACTGCTCCTGCCGCCAGGCTTCTATCCGTTTGTGGTCTCCGCTCAGCAGAACATCTGGAATATCCTGGCCCTCCCAGGTCCTGGGTCGGGTGTAGTGTGGATGCTCAAGGAGCCCGTTATCGAAGCTTTCCTGACGAAGCGATTCCTCCGCCCCGAGCACACCTGGTCGCAGCCTTGCGCATGCATCAATCAGCACCATCGCAGCAAGTTCGCCGCCTGAAAGCACGTAATCGCCAATGGATACTTCTCGGACGTTGCGGCTCTTGAGAACCCGCTCATCGACGCCTTCGAAGCGGCCGGCAAGCAGCGCCACGCCGGGGCCGTCTGCAAGCTCACGGACCAGGCGCTGGCTCAGAGGTTCACCGCGCGGCGACAGATAGATGAGCGGCAGCTCCGGCTCGCGACTGCGCGCATGATCAACGGCTGCGGCAACAACGTCACAGCGCATGACCATGCCAGGCCCGCCACCGGCAGGCGTGTCATCCACGGAATTGTGCCGGCCGATTCCAAATTCCCGGATGTTGATGGTCGACAACTTCCACTTGTTGTTCGCGAGCCCATTGCCAACGACCGCCTCCGCCAACGGGCCGGGGAAGAGTGACGGATAAAGGGTCAGGACCTGAGCATGCCAGATGTCTTCGCTCACGGGCGTCTAGGCAGTCTCTGCCCCCTCCACAACGACAATGTCGATAATACCTGCGTTCTCGCGGAGCTTGCGGGCCTGCGCATATTGCTCGGAATGGGCGTACGCACGCGCAGCATCGAAACTCTCAAACTCGATAACAATGTTGCGGGCCCGGCCCTCACCTTCGACCACTTCCGATCGCCCGCCACGCGCGAGGTACTGGCCGCCGTAGTGATTGGCCGCATCGGTTGCCCTTTCGGCGTAAGCCGCCCAGGCCGTCGGATTGGTGACAATAGCCCGCGCAATCAAGTAACCTTTTGCCATGAAATTCTCCTAACATGACGTCTTACATACGGATTTAGCTGTCTTTCGACCGATCGTATACCGGCCGGAGCTCGCAGCGGGTACATGGGCTCGGCAAATTATGAATACGGCAACGCATATCCTGACGGCCTCTGCAGTTCTTGCGCGCCGAGATAAACCTTATCGTAACGCCGCAATTGTGTTCGGCGCTTTCCTTCCGGACCTGTCGATCTTCGTCTTGTTCGCCTGGGCAAAGTGGAATGGCATTTCGCAATCAGTGATTTGGCGGCAGCTCTACTGGCAAGAGCCCTGGCAAACACTTAGTGCCATCTCGAACTCATTTCCGATCTGGGGGGCCGTTCTGGCTCTCGGCCTGCTCATCCGCTCAAGGGTGCTGGCCGTTCTAGGCGGCGCAGTGTTGATCCATCTGGCATTGGATTTTCCAGTGCACGCCGACGATGCGCATAAGCACTTCTGGCCGCTCACCGATTGGCGATTTCACTCGCCGCTATCATACTGGGATAGCAATCATCACAGCGGCTACGTGATGGCTGGCGAGTTTATACTCTGTCTGGCAGGGCTAATTGCCCTTTGGCTGCGTTTTTCAGGCTGGCTCGTTCGCTCAGCGTTGATCGCAGCAATAATCAGCCTGTTTGCTGTGCCGGTGTTCTTCTGGCTTACGCTTGGCTGATGCTTTCAAAAACACGGGCCGCCGCCGCCCGTCGATCGTCCGCCTGGGTGATTGGTCGGCCGACTACGAGATAGTCCGCGCCATCTTTGATCGCCTGACCAGGCGTCGTGATTCTGCTTTGATCGCCAGCATCATCATCTGGTAGGCGGATGCCTGGTGTCACAATCAGGAGGTCATCACCTGCGGCTGCTCGGACTGCTGAGGCTTCCCGGCCGGAGGCGATGACACCGCTGCAGCCTGCTGCCAGCGCTATCAGAGCTCGTTTGATGACAAGTTGCGACGGGCTGATACCACTCAATCCCTGCTCTTCGAGATCAGCCTCGGATAGGTTGGTGAGAACTGTCACCGCAAGAAGACCCAGATCAGAACCAGCTGCGCCTGTAACGGCGGCGGACAAGGTCTTGGTATCAGTCCCGTGTACTGTCAGAAATGAGACGCCGCTACGGGCGACGTTGGCAACCGCGCGCTCGACGGTATTGCCAATGTCGAGGAACTTCATGTCCAGGAAAACGCGACAACCATCTGCGCAAAGCTCTCGGGCCAGATCCATACCGCCATTGGTAATGAGCTCCAGACCAATCTTGTAGAAGGTTACTTCACCTGTAAGCTCGTCCACAATTGCCTTGGCATCGCTGACGTTGGCTGTATCCAAGGCAACGATAAGTCGATCTCGGTCGTTTTCTGGTTTCAAGTTTGGCTCCTGCATCCACCATCGGTTAGTGCAGGTTCTCTTATGAATCGGCTTTGAATTCAATGCCGACCCGAAAAAGCGCTAGTCGTCAGCGAAGAATTTCTTCACGCGATCGAGGAAGCCCTGGCTGTCAGGCGAGTTCTCAGCGCGGCTCTCAGCTTCAAATTCCTTGAGAAGCTCTCGCTGGCGCTTGTTGAGTTTCTTTGGTGTCTCGACCTCGATCTGGATGAACATGTTGCCGGTGAGCTTCTTATGCAGGACCGGCATGCCTTTGCCGTTGAGGCGTAGCTGCGTGCCACTCTGGCTGCCCGGCGGGATCTTCACGCTGTAAACACCGCCACCCACCGTTGGCACTTCCACTTCGCCACCCAGCGCCGCATTCACCATGGAGATCGGCACGCGACAGAACACATCCGGCCCGTCGCGCTGGAAGAATGGGTCAGGTTGGATCGACAGGAATATGTAGAGGTCGCCTGCAGGACCTGCGCGCAGTCCGGCCTCGCCTTCTCCCGCCAGCCGAATGCGTGTCCCATCCTCAACCCCAGCAGGGATATTGACGGACAAAGTCCGCTCCTTGTTCACGCGGCCCGAGCCTGAGCACTTGGGGCAGGGATCATCAATCACGACCCCACGCCCCTGACAGGCATGACAGGTCCGCTCGATTGTGAAGAAACCCTGGCTGGCGCGGACTTTCCCGTAGCCACCGCAGGTGCCGCATGTGCGTGGTGATGAGCCTGGTTTGGCGCCGCTTCCCGAGCACTCATCACATACCACGCTCGTCGGCACGCGAATTTCTGCTGTCTTACCTGTGAAGGCCTCTTCGAGCGTAATATCCATGTTGTAGCGCAGATCCGAGCCGCGTTCTCGACCCGAGCGATCGCGCTGACCACGCCGACCACCCATGATATCTCCGAAGAAATTCTCGAAGATATCTTCCATCGAGTGCGCGAATTCCGGACCGAAGCCGCCCGGCCCACCACCGCCTTCGAACGCGCCATGTCCAAATTGGTCGTAAGCAGCACGCTTTTGCTGGTCTTTCAGAACTTCGTAAGCCTCATTGGCATCTTTGAAGTTCTGCTCAGCCTTCGCATCACCAGGATTGCGGTCAGGGTGAAACTCTTTGGCGAGTTTGCGGTAAGCGGATTTGAGCTGTTGTTCGTTCGCGTTACGATCGACCCCAAGAACTTCATAGTAGTCTCGCTTGGACATCGTCGAATGTGTTCCTATCGGCAAAGAATGGAAGCAGATGTGCTTCCGTTAGTCGGCGGCGATTGCCCTCGATTACCACACGAACCGTTTCGAACTGTACATTCTTGTATCAGACGCCAGTCTAAACTTCACGAAGAGCATTTGGCCTGCCAAAAAAATTCCCCGGCTAGTAGCAACCGGGGAACATCTCTCAAGAGGCTCAGGCCGACTTCTTGTCGTCGTCCTTAACTTCTTCGAAGTCGGCGTCGACGACGTTATCGTCTTCAGCTGGTCCGTCGCCGGCTTCGGCACCGGCTTCCGCTGCGCCCTCAGGTGCCTGGCCGCCATAGATCGCTTCGCCGATCTTCATGGCAGCCTGGGCGAGTGTCTGAGTGGCTGCCTGCAGCTCTTCCGGATTCTCAGACTCAAGCTTCTCCTTGGCCTCAGCAATCGCAGTCTGGACTTCAGTCTTTGCGGAGTCCTCAAGCTTGTCGCCAGCCTCGGTAATCGAATTCTCGGTCGAATGAATGAGTGCTTCCAGCTGGTTGCGGTTCTCGACAAGCTCACGACGCTTCTTGTCTTCGCCAGCATGTTGCTCGGCTTCCTGGACCATCCGGTCGATGTCATCATCAGAGAGACCACCAGATGCCTGGATCCGGATCGACTGCTCCTTGTTGGTCGCCTTGTCCTTCGCACTGACATTGACGATGCCGTTGGCATCGATGTCGAATGTGACCTCGATCTGCGGCACGCCGCGTGGAGCTGGTGCGATACCGACGAGGTCGAACGTGCCAAGATGCTTGTTGTCGACCGCCATCTCGCGTTCGCCCTGGTAGACCTTAATGGTCACAGCGCTCTGGCCGTCTTCGGCGGTTGAGAACACTTGGCTTTTCTTGGTCGGGATCGTCGTGTTGCGATCGATCAGACGTGTGAACACGCCACCCAGTGTTTCGATACCGAGCGAAAGCGGTGTAACATCCAGCAACAGCACGTCTTTGACGTCACCGCGCAGAACGCCTGCCTGGATGGCAGCACCAACGGCTACAACCTCGTCCGGGTTAACGCCCTTGTGTGGCTCCTTGCCAAAGAAGTTTTTGACTGTTTCCTGAACCTTCGGCATGCGCGTCATGCCGCCAACCAGCACAACTTCGTCGATTTCAGCAGCCTTGAGGCCGGCATCCTTCAGAGCCGCATCACAAGGGCCGACAGTGCGCTTGATCAGGTCATCGACCAGGCTTTCCAGCTTGGCGCGGGTCAACTTCATGGTCAGGTGTTTTGGACCAGACTGGTCAGCTGTGATAAACGGGAGGTTGACTTCAGTCTGTGCTGACGATGACAGCTCAATCTTCGCCTTCTCAGCGGCTTCCTTCAGGCGCTGCAGGGCAAGCTTGTCGCTTGTCAGATCGATGCCGTTCTCTTTCTTGAACTCAGCAGCCAGATACTCGACCAGGCGCATGTCGAAGTCTTCACCACCAAGGAACGTATCGCCGTTCGTGGATTTCACTTCGAAGACGCCGTCGCCGATCTCGAGGATCGAGACATCGAATGTTCCGCCGCCGAGATCATAGACCGCGATGGTCTTTGCAGCGTCTTTCTTGTCGAGACCGTAAGCCAACGCGGCTGCGGTTGGCTCGTTGATAATGCGGAGGACTTCAAGGCCTGCGATCTTGCCGGCATCTTTCGTTGCCTGGCGCTGGGCATCGTTGAAGTAAGCAGGGACCGTAATAACGGCTTCGGTCACGGTTTCACCGAGGTGTGCTTCAGCCGTTTCC
The DNA here is from genome assembly GCA_965247245.1 of Hyphomicrobiaceae bacterium. Lineage (GTDB taxonomy): Bacteria > Pseudomonadota > Alphaproteobacteria > Rhizobiales > Hyphomicrobiaceae > Tectiglobus. The sequence goes on from CBDFGV010000003.1 coordinate 3,989,713, forward strand.
TTCATCTTAATGAGGATGTCAGCAGAAACCTGAGACGGTGAATACTGCTTGCCAAAGGACTCGACCCAGGCATCGCCGTTGCCAGCTTTTACGATGTTGTAGGGAACAAGGCCCTTATCTTTTTCGACGGTTGGGTCGTCGTAGCGGCGTCCGATGAGGCGCTTAATCGCAAAAAACGTACTTTCTGGATTAGTAACTGCCTGGCGCTTCGCTGCGATGCCAACAAGCTTCTCGTTGCCGTCATCAGTCAGTGCAACGATGGAGGGTGTGGTTCGCATACCCTCGGAATTCTCAATAACTTTGGGTTGATCGCCGTCCATCACGGCTACACAGGAGTTCGTGGTACCGAGATCAATCCCGATTACTTTTGACATATTGCCAATCCTCTCTTCTATTGGCTGATCGCCCGGGTCCGCTAGCGGCACCCAGTGAGCCTCCGATTGAAATGAAACCTGGAGACGCGATCCCCTGGAGTTCTAGTGGTGCATCGAACGGTATATAGGGGCACAAAATCCGACCTGCAACGGTTTGAACGGTCATGACGTGACGCATCAATGCCGCAGAAATCGACCAACTTCGATAAAATTGTGTCTGCCATATTCCAGTTATCAGAAATCGGTGCCTCATGCTGAGCGGTTTTCAACACATATCGTCGTATTTGGGAGGCTCAGCCCAGGCCAAACTGCTTGGTGAAATTCGTTCAATTCTCAATACCTCACCGCTTTATGTCCCGACCATGCCCAAATCGGGAAAACCTTTCTCCGTTCGCATGACCAATTGTGGCCCGCTTGGCTGGGTCTCGAGCAAGGATGGTGGATATCGCTATCAGGCCCATCACCCGGAAACCGACCGTCCATGGGCGCCAATTCCCGAGAGCCTGCTTAAGCTCTGGTCCGAAGTTGCCGAGTATCCAGCTGAACCTGAGGCCTGCCTCATCAATTGGTATGAGCCGGGGACAAAGCTTGGTCAGCATGTTGACGGTGACGAACAGGACAATCGCGCGCCTGTTCTATCCATTTCGCTTGGGGATGATGCCTGGTTCCGCGTCGGAGGCCTGACACGCAAGGCACCAACGGAGCGGATCCTGCTGCGCTCAGGAGATGTTGTTGTTCTCGGTGGCGAGGCTCGCTTGGCCTACCACGGCATCGATCGAATTGTGGCTGGCACTTCGGATTTACTGGGGCAGCCGGGGCGTTACAACCTAACGATGCGACGGGTCACACTACCCTGACCTCCAATCGTTTGCGAGCAAGCGAGCTAGCTGTTTTGGCTCTCATCGGTCGATTGATCCGGGTCGGCAGGCTTCTCGTCAGAGTCAGCTGCCTGCCCGGCATCGTTTGCCGCCGCGGGCGCCGCTTTCGGCTCGGACTCACCTGATTTGACCGGCTTGGCACCGCCCTTGGAAACAACGACCATAGACGGGCGCAGAACACGCTCGCCGATTTCATAGCCTTCCTGGAACACTTGTAGGACCGTTCCGCTCGCCACAGACGCATCTTCCTGTTCCATCACAGCCTGATGCTTGTGCGGATCAAACTGCGCGCCCTTCGCATCAATGCCGCGCACACCGTGGTTCTCCAGAGCCTTCTTGAGTTCTTGCGCGGTTAAAAGGACACCATCGAGCAGCGCCTTCATTTGCGGAGATTGCTCTTCGCCGGAGCCGCCCGCTGCCTCAACGGCGCGGCCCAGGTTATCTGCGATAGCGACCATGTCCTTGGCAAAGTTGGTGACGGCATACTTGGAAGCATCAGCTTTTTCCCGCTCAGAGCGTTTTCTGATGTTTTCCGTCTCAGCGTAGGCCCGCACATAGCGATCGCGCATTTCGGCAACTTGGGCTTCGAGCTCTGCGATCCTGGCCTCAGCAGCAATCGAGGGATCGACATAAGCCTTGGCCGCCTCCGGCTTCTGGCCGTCTACGCCAGCATCCCCCGCTGGATGCGCAGCACTTGCCTGGGTGGTCTCGGCGTTTGGCTGTGTTTCACCCGGTGCGGCCTGTTCGGCGCCAGTGTTTGCGTTGGCCGAGGTTGCTTGGTCTTTGCCGTTCGTTTCCGCGCTCATTTTTCACTTTTTGATCAATGGTCTATTGTTTCGGCACCCTGCAAGCTCTCGGGCTCGCAGCCACCACGATTGTGTGCTGGATATCAGTCGTTTCGGATAGAAATCAAGAGATGATGCGGCTTACCAGTTTTGCCGTGTAGTCGACCATTGGGATAATCCGCGCATAATTCAGCCGGGTTGGCCCGATCACACCCAACATCCCGACGATCTTCTGGTCGCCGTCCTGGAACGGCGCAACCACCAGCGATGATCCGGAAAGTGAAAACAGGTTGTTTTCCGACCCGATAAAGATCTTCACGCCCTCGGCGTTTTCCGCAAGGCCGAGAATGTTGACGACGTCCTGCTTCGACTCGAGATCATCAAACAGCTGCCGGATACGTTCGATATCCTCCAGGCCTTTGACATCGTTCAACAGGTTAGCCTGCCCTCTGACAATCAAGTTGCGCCGATCATCACCCTGTGTTCCCGACCATTCTGCGAGGCCGGCCTGGATTACTTTCTGCGTGAGCTCGTCCAATTCGGCCTTTCTGGCCGTTAACTCCTGTTCGACCCGGACCTTGGCGTCGGATAGCGTGGCACCACGGATGAAATTGTTCAGAAAATTGGCGGCTTCAGCCAATGCGGACGGCGGCAGCCCGGCCGGAACTTCGACGATCCGGTTCTCAACGCTCTGGTCTTCGCTGACCAAAATGACCAGTGCCTTGCCAGGCTCCAGAGACACGAACTCGATATGCTTCAGCCTGAGGTTCTGTTTGTCCGCTAGGACGAGCCCCGCACAGTGCGACAGGCCAGAGATCATCTCGGTGGCTTCATCCAACACCTGTTCAACCGAACTATCCGGGCTCGCGCCCATCTGACGTTGAATTTGTTGCCGTTCCTCAGTGCTCAGATTGCCGACTTCTAATAGTCCGTCGACGAACAGCCGCAAGCCGAGCTCCGTTGGCTGGCGTCCCGCTGACGTGTGCGGTGCAGCAATCAATCCGAGTTGCTCGAGGTCGGACATTACATTGCGCACAGAGGCTGGAGACAGTGTCATCGGGAGGTCGCGCGAGAGGTTGCGCGAGCCCACGGGTTCGCCTGTTTCGAGATAGGACTCCACGATGCGTCTCAGAATCGCCAGAGAGCGATCACTCAGACCATCCAAACTCTCTAATCCGCCTGTATTGCGCATCCACTCGATCGCCATTCTTGCCGCTTGGTCACAGCGTTATGTTGGTGGTCCGTAATCTGTTCGTCAACTTCCGGTGGATTAGTTGTTGAAGCTTGCAGGTGTCTCGCTTAGGTTCCGCCGAACAAAATTACGCGCGGTAGCCAATCGTCTGGTCACCAAAGCCTCAAACCCCAACGTAAATGGCCTAGTTTTATGCGACCATCCAATCGCCAGCCCGACGAGCTTCGGCGTGTTTCATTCGAGCGTGCCGTCTCTCTTCACGCGGAAGGCTCCTGCCTCATTAAGTTCGGTAATACCCACGTCCTGTGTATGGCGAGCCTCGAAGAGCGCGTGCCCGGTTGGATGAAGGGCAACGGTCGCGGCTGGGTGACAGCCGAGTACGGCATGCTCCCGCGTGCCACCCACGATCGCATGCGCCGTGAAGTAACACAGGGCAAGCAATCCGGAAGAACGCAGGAAATTCAAAGACTTATTGGAAGGTCGCTCCGTGCTGTGGTGGATCTGGAAAAGCTCGGCGAGCGCCAGATCTCCGTAGACTGCGACGTTATTCAAGCCGATGGTGGCACGCGCACCGCAGCGATTACCGGCGCCTGGGTGGCGCTGTATGATTGCGTGAACTGGATGAAAGAGCGTGACATGGTCCGCGACGACGTCCTGAAGGATCATATTGCTGCGGTATCAGCCGGCATCCACAATGATACCTGCGTCCTAGATCTCGACTATGCCGAAGATTCAGACGCGCAGGCGGACGCGAATTTTGTGATGACGGGCTCAGGCGGCATTGTCGAAGTCCAGGGCACCGCTGAAGGCGAGCCTTTCAGCCAGGAAAAGTTTGACGAGTTGATGGGGCTGGCCCGCAAAGGTATCGGCGAGCTTGTCTCTTTGCAAAAGCTCACTGTCTCCTAGGCAAAGGCCCCTTGATGCGGGCCGCTCAAACACAAACTAAAGGCCGGCTATGACCCCTTCCGGCGTATTGGAAACGGTACTCTACGTGGATGATCTCGAGGCGGCGCGCGCGTTTTACGCCGACGTGCTCGGACTTGAGCCGTTCACGACCATCGAAGGCCGGCACATCTTCTATCGCTGCGGTAATCAGGTTCTGCTGCTGTTCAATCCGGAAGCAACCCGGGTGCCCGCGAAAGGCGCGCCAATCGTTGTGCCGACGCACGGTGCTGTCGGCGAGGGCCACATTTGTTTCCGGGCCAACTCCGAAGAGATTGAGGCATGGCGGAAACACTTGGTTGATAAGGGCGTGACAATCGAGGCTGATTTCGAGTGGCCGCAAGGTGGTCGGTCGATCTATTTTCGCGATCCCTCCGGCAATAGCCTGGAGTTTGCAGAACCACGCATTTGGGGGCTGGAATGACAGGACAGCTCAAGGCTGGCGACAAGCTTGTGCTCGCCACGCACAATCCCGGAAAGCTAAACGAGCTGCGCCAATTGCTTGAGCCGCACGGCGTCGAAGTCACGTCGGCCGGCGAGTTAGGGCTGCCCGAGCCGGAGGAGACTGGCACGACGTTTCGCGCCAATGCCGAGATTAAGGCGCGTGCTGCATGCGGGGCAACTGGACTGCCCTCGCTGGCTGATGACTCAGGCATAGAGGTCGCGGATCTGGGTGGCGCCCCCGGCGTTTATTCGGCTGACTGGGGCGGCCCCAACAAAGACTTTGCCGGGGCAATGCAGCGCGTGCACGATGAACTCGAGGCAAAGGGAGCTTTGTCCGAAGGGGCCGCGCCTGTTGCCAACTTTAATGCGACACTCGCCATGGCCTGGCCGGGCGGTGACCTGGAGTTCTACGAGGGTAAGGTCTTCGGAACGTTGGTTTGGCCGCCGCGCGGCAGCGATGGGTTTGGTTACGACCCAATGTTTCAGCCCGACGGCAAAGCGAAAACATTCGGCGAGATGACGCGCGAAGAAAAGAGCGGTCAGGCAGGCGACGGCGAACCACTGTCACACCGTGCCCGTGCGCTGTGTCTTTTCGTGGCTGCGTGTATCAAAGGTGCTGGGAGCAATGCATAAGAATCCGGATCCTGCCGGGTTTGGCGTCTACGTTCATTGGCCGTTCTGCGCTGCCAAGTGCCCTTACTGTGATTTCAATAGTCACGTCCGCCACGGCGGTGTCGATCAATCCGAGTTTCTTGCCGGCTATCTGCGCGAAATCGAACACATGCGTGACAGGATCGGTGCGCGTGAGATTGAAACGGTTTTCTTCGGTGGCGGTACGCCATCGCTGATGGATGCATCGACGGTCGAGACGATCCTTGGGGCTATCGATAAGGCCTGGCCGATAGCCCCTGACGCGGAGATCACGCTCGAAGCCAATCCTTCGAGTGTCGAAGCAGAACGTTTCAAAGGATATCGTGATGCCGGTATCAATCGCGTTTCATTGGGTGTGCAGGCCCTTAATGATGCAGATCTGAAGAGCCTTGGCCGGCTGCACAACGTCGCCGAGGCGATGACGGCACTGGAAGTCGCCGCCTCGACCTTCGATCGCTATTCCTTCGATTTGATCTACGCGCGGCCTGGACAATCGCGGAAAGACTGGGAGGCCGAACTCGGCCAGGCCATCGCTATGGGCACCCGGCATTTGTCTCTCTATCAGCTGACAATTGAAGAGGGGACACCGTTTGCAGCATTGCACAAGGCCGGCCGTCTGAAAGTGCCCGAACCAGAATTGGCAGATGAACTCTACGCGCTGACCCAGCAAATGACGGATGCAGCCGGCCTCCCGGCCTACGAGGTCTCAAACCATGCCGCCCCGGGTCAAGAGAGTCGGCACAATCTGCTTTATTGGCGCTACGGTGAGTATGTTGGGATTGGGCCCGGTGCGCATGGCCGCATCATTCTCGATGATGATCGCTACGCCACGTCGACCGAGCGATTGCCGGAGCGTTGGCTGTCCGCCGTCTCCGAAGCTGGAAGTGCTTTTGTAGAGTTCGAAAGCGTCAACGTTAACGCCCAGGCCGACGAACTGCTCCTCATGGGCCTAAGGATTTCCGAAGGCGCTGATCTTTCGCGGTTGGCTGCACTCGCTGGCGTCCAGGTCGCCCAGTCCAAGATCGCCGAACTCCGAGATATGCAGCTTTTGGCACATGACGAAGCGAGCAACCGGCTTCACGCAACACCGCAAGGACGGTTCATTTTGAATAGGCTGGTGCTGGAGCTTTCTTCTTCTTTGGAGCCGGTTTGACAACGCAACCGGACAGCACGCTCTTCTTTTCCATCATGGCCATCTCGGCGCGTAGCCAGTCCCGCATGGCGGCAATCTTTGGCCGTGTCTCCGTCCCCTCCGGACAAACGAAGTGAAACCCACGGCTGGTTTTGAGTTTCTGCGCGAACGGTGCAATCAGGCGACCCGTGCGCAAATCGTCGTGGGCGAGGGTATAGTGGGCCAGCAAAACGCCGGCGCCTTCGATTGCTGCTTCCAACGCGTGGTCGGCGCTGTTGAATGAGAGACCACGGCTCAGGTCGATGTCGTCGATCCCCGCCGCCGAGAGCCAATCACCCCAAGTCGGCAAATCATAAATGTTCGGCATCGATCGATCGAAGATCAGCGTCATCCCACGCAGGTCTTCCGGCGTTTCTATCGGGCCATGGCTTTCCAGGTAGCGCGGGCTGACCACCGGCAAAACACAGATGTCGACGAGTTGCTCGCAGATCATCTCGGGCAGCTGCTCAGTCGCTGTCATATTCCGAATGGCAACATCGACGCCATCAGCGGCGAAATCCACCATCGTCTGCGTGGCTGAAATTCTCGCGTCGATGTCCGGATTTGCTTCGAGAAAGCGATAGAGCCGTGGAGTTAGCCATTTCGCTGTAAATCCCGGTGGCGCGCTGATCACCAGCACATGGTCGTCCCGCAGGCGGTCAAGACTGTTAACTGCCTGACGCAGCTGCCCAAACCCAGAGTGCAGCCCTGGATACATCATGCGTCCGGCATCGGTGAGCTCGATCGACCGGGTTTTGCGCAGGAAGAGCTTCACCTGCAGAAAATCTTCCAGGCCTTTGATCTGATGGCTGAGTGCTGCAGGCGTGACATGCAACTCTTCCGCGGCACGGGAAAAGCTCAGATGGCGGGCCGCCGCTTCGAAAGCGCGAAGGGCGTTCAAGGGGGGGAGGGCACCAGACATGGATGAATTTTCCTAATCCGTCTTGTGAGACTTCATCGTTTGTAACTGAGTAAATAGGCAGGCATATTCCAGTCAACAACAAGATGACATGAGGAGAAATAAAAAATGCAGGAACGTTATGGTATGCCTGTTTGGGCTCCGACAGAAGAAGAAATGCGCGCCCTGGAAGCACGTGTCAGAGCTGAAAGAGCCAAGGCCGTCAACGGTGCAGCTGCTTACGTAGCAAAGCAGGTAGCCGGCAAATCTTCCGCAGCTCGCTGATTTATAGCGCTCGCGGCAACAACAAAATCAACTGTCGGCATACTGTTGATCTGTCGTGCCGGTAGCAACGTAAGATGATCATGACTTAAGCCGAAAACGGCAATCGTTGCCCTCAGAGTTGGGCATCATGAGCAAGGGCTGGTCCGCAAAGGGCCAGCCTTTTTTGTTGCCACTTTTCGTTGCAAGCCACATCACTGCAACGAAATCCTCATTCTTCTCGTGCAAGTGCTGGACAAGTTCACCGGGTCCGCCTAACCGGAGCAGATGGCTTGGGCGGCTGGTGTCCAAGTAATTTGGGGGAGCTTGACGGCATGAAGCAGCCGCTGTCCGAAATCGTCACCAATGTTTTTGACGAACAACGCCAGCCGACAACCTATGGCGACATGATCGACGAGATCGGTCAGCACGGTATTGCGGTCATCCTCATTCTGTTTGCACTGCCATCCGCGCTGCCCATTCCAGCGGCAGGTTATTCAACAATTCTGTCCATACCGCTGTTTCTGATCGGCTACCGGCTGCTCGCCGGTTACGACACGATCTGGCTACCGGCCAAAATGCGTCAACGCCCATTCGCCCCAAAATCGTTCAGCCGCAAGCTCGTCGGCGGCATGCTGAAGCTGATCAAGTTCGCTGAGAACTTCACCAAGCCCCGCCTCTCCTGGTTAACCGGCGCAACGTTGACGCGCGCTGTCCTCGGCATTCTCATTATTGCGCTTGCCGCATCAATGGCGCTGCCAATCCCAGGCACTAACACGGCACCTGCCTTTGGGATTTTTCTCATTGGTTTTGCGTTGCTCGAAGAAGATGGACTCATGCTGATCGTCGGAGTTCTTGCCAGCCTGGTTGCGTTGGCGATTTCTCTGACCATCATATTCTTTGGCTATCAGGGTTATCTCTACGTCAAGGGTCTCATCGTCGGTCTGTTCTAACCGTTCCTACTGGAATGGCGGGTTCTAACGGCGGCCAATTCGCGAGCAGAGCTTGATTCGCATGCGTCAGTTATGAAATAGGACTGGGACAACGGCAGCAAGAGCGCACAGATATGGTTCAGTCGACCTCAAGAATTTCCGGCCAGGATGCTTATAAGTGGGGCGCCGCATCGTTGTTCGCTGCCACAGCCGTTATTCTGGCAGCGCTGGGCTTTGAGCACATCGGCGGTTACGAGCCCTGCGCTTTGTGTCTTCAGCAGCGCTACGCTTACTATCTCGGCATCCCGGTTCTCTTTGTTGCGCTTCTGCTGATCAGCCTCGAGCAGCACCGTGCAGCGGTGATTTTGTTTTTCCTGGTTGCCATCGCGTTTCTGGCGAACGCAGGCTTGGGCGTTTATCACTCCGGTGTGGAGTGGAAGTTCTGGGAAGGCCCATCAACCTGCGATAACACCGCACTCCAGCCGCTTGGTGGAGGCGGTAGTCTCACTCAGAGCTTGTCCGGAAAGTCGTTCGCGAGCTGTGGTGACGCGACGTGGCGCTTCTTGGGCTTATCATTCGCTGGTTGGAATGTGGTTGTCTGCATCGCGCTGACAATCGGGTGTTTGAAGGCTGCCTTTGCCAGTTCAGAAGAAACAATGACCGTCTGATTCGAATCAAACGACTGCTGTGGATGTAAAAATCAACTTAACTGTTGATAAAACCGTCGCAGGTCTGAGCACGGCTTTTCCATAATTCATGCAAAAATCAACGCCAGCCAATCAATTGATTTTAATTGCAAAATAGCACCGTCGACTATGTTGGCTTAGCGAATTTAAGTGTGTCTTTCTGAACATACGTAAACACAATTACCGTTTTCATGCCTAGAACGTGCCCAGATGTGGCCACCGAACCACGATTTATTCTCCCTCAATCGCGGAACACAAAGCGAACCAACAATCACAGGCGAGGGAGTAAGCGTTGCGTATCACTACTCCGAAACTTGATCCCCGGTTGGGAAGTGTTGTTGGCCGTAACAGTAAAGTCGGTAGGGCCAAGTATCGAGTTCCACCTGCTGACCAAGGTACACCGGAAGCGGCATCATCCCTAAGCGTTGCGACCGGTCATGAGTTCCAGAATCTAGTACTGCGTTGTTCCAGTAGCGTTGCGTTGTCATCAGTTGCGTTTGCGTTGGGGCGGTCGTCCCCGAAAGACACGCTACCCCGCGTGTTTCAAAGAATGCGGCAAACCGCAGTGAGTACTCGGTTCAAGCGTATGCGTATGCGGTTTGCCGATCATCAGTAGTTAGTTTGCGTCATCGAGTTCAGCGTCAGTATCGCGTCTGAATTTGTCAGTGTTTGAGTGTGCGTTGTGTGCAAGTGCGTAGGTTTGCTTGCTGGAGTTCAAGTGAAATCGTGAGGCGTGAGAGTGAGAGTTTCGAACAAAGTCCAAGTGAGTTCGCCACGAAGCCTACCAGAAACCTGGCAACCTGTTGGTTCAGTAATGTCCAGCGTAATGGCAACAGTCCAGGCCCAGTCGTCCGTATCGAGTGAGACCGTGAAGGTTCGGAGTCAGATTTCGAACCGGAGAGGATGATCCGGATGCAGCCAGTTACAGGAGCGATCGCCGTCCACACATCGTTCCGACATTTCGGCAGGTGCGCGTGGTGAATGGAACCAAAGTCCTGCTCGGCGTCTCGGCTGATACAGTTTCGCGTCGCGAGACAAGAGCCCCGTGCGTACCTGCCACCCAAGTATCAAGCCCTGTTACCTTGGGCACAGTTAGTCTTAGTCGTTTGAGTTAGTGAAAGCGTTAGTTGCTGCGTAAGTGGTCACAGCGTTGCGAGTGACAAAGTAGATCAAGAGCCGTCAGCGTAACAGTTTTAACCGGAGATAATTCCGATGACACCGAAGCACATCAATCCTCAACAGTGGCAACATGCGATTGGCATCGCACGACAAACCTGCGCGCGAATCTTTCGAGACGGTGGCGCACCAGTCGATGCCCTCGAGGCATTCGGCATCGTGACAAATGACGGCGCCTCCGACTGGCAGCAGGCCGTAGATGCCATTGCGCAATCACTGTGCGCAGTGCCGCTCAAGCGGGCCGCTTAAGACCTCTGAAACTGTTCGGAAATGAACCAAACAGTAACGAATTAACCAGCATAAAGAAGGCTTTACTGAGCAGATAAAGTCTCATCGGCCGCCGCAGTCACCCAGCTCGGCAGCCCAGTGCCCCACCTGGATCAAATGATCCGTAGAAGCCGGCGTGCTCCCCACATGCCGGCTTTTCTTTGTTTGGGATGATTACCAAAACCCGCAACCAGCCTGCGCAAAGCGCTTTGCATATTCAATCCTTTGGCAATGAATGCGTGAGACACTCAGCATTGAGGGTTTCTTAAAACGTGCTGCGGGTTCCAATGCCACACACCTGCCTGTCGTCATCAACAAGTCCGAACGTACCGCCGGCCACCGTGCGTCGCGTGGGCGTTGATCCGCGGTTCGGCCAGGTTGTTGAAAGCAATCGGCGGGAGTTTCGAAGAACCCCGACCAACAAGACAGCCTTGATGCGACTGGCCTCTGGCGAGCGTGTGCCCTGCCATATTGTAGATGTGTCGGCTGGCGGGTGCGGTATCGAGGTTGCCAGTGGAGTTGAGATCCCGGACCAGTTTAAACTTCTTATTCCAGACGACCTATTTGAAGCGGAATGCGAAGTTCGTCATCGGAGCGGCACTTCGGCCGGCCTGATATTCACGAGCAACCGCATGGAAGCCCTAGCCGTCTACGGCTAGACGGCGCACACGTCTCGCAAAACCACTCAACGCTAAGAACGCTAAGTCGACTTGTCTGGTTTCGCAGGCGCGACGTAGGGCAACCGAGCACGCGCCTTGGTGTCAGCTGCCCCGGCGTTGCGAATATAGCGACGGTCATCATCGGTGCGCACGATATTGACGTAGGTCGGGTCGCCCTCAGTGACCCGGTGGATCATCAGGCGGCGCTGCTGGCAGGCGGCAATCTCCTGATAATAGTACTCCGGATCCCAGTCCCGCATGGCGATCGCGTGGAGGTCGTTTTCGATCTCGGCGAACTCTGCGTTTCCCGACTGGTTCTGGAGTTCTCGCGGATCCTCTTCAACATTGAAGAGCAGCTTGTCCTGGCCTTCGAGCCACATGTATTTCCAAGGGCCTTTCTTGACCATCCGGCTTGGCCCGGTCGATCCATCCGCTGCAAACTCGGAAATGATCGAATCTGGGAGCTTCTCGGGATCCCCATCAAGGGCAGGGATGAGTGACTGACCATCAACCTCGGAAAGATAGTCTTCAAAGGGGCCACCTTGAGCGGCTTCAAGCAACGTCGGCATCATGTCGATGAGCGATGTATTCTGCCGTACGCGGCTGGGTTTCCATCGCTCTGGGAAGTGCACGACAAACGGTATCCGCGCGGCCCACTCAAAGAAGTGCTGCTTGTACCACATGCCGCGCTCGCCCATCATTTCACCGTGGTCAGCGGTAAAGATGACGATCGTATTCTCATCCAAGCCGGTTTTCTTGAGCGTGTCCAAGAGGGCGCCAAGCTTGGAGTCGATGTAGGAAATCATGCCATAGTACGCATGCCGTGCATTGCGGCGGTGATCGTCTGTGACGGTGAACAAGTGGCGCGCCTGGCAATAATGCAGGTTGCGACTGAGGTGGTCTTTTTCGTCGAGGGGAATCTCCGGTACTGCCGGTAGTTCAATGTCATCGTGATCGTAAAGATCCCAAAACTCCTGGCTGATCACAAAAGGAGAATGGGGCTGCGTGAATGAGACGGTCAGCATAAACGGACGGTCATCCGGCGCCCGAGCCAAATCATAAAGCGCCTGCACACCGTGGTAGGCGACCTCATCATCGTAGTCCATTTGCATGGTGCGGATTGCGACACCCGATTCGATAATCGGTGCCATTGTCAGATTGGTCGGGCGATATTCACGCCCTTTCGACCAATCAACGGTCCAACCGAAGTTCGCTGGATAGATTTCTGTGGTGTGCCGCTTTTCGTAGCCGTGTAGTTGGTCTGGGCCGACAAAATGCATCTTGCCCGACATTTCGACCCGATAGCCGAGTCCTCGCAGATAGTGCGCGAATGTTGGGACTTCGGCGCCAAACGCGCTCGCATTGTCATACATGCCAAATGAGAACGGCAGCCGGCCAACGTGCATCGATGCCCGCGATGGCGCGCACATCGGCAAGTTGCAATAGGCATTCTCGAAGACGACCCCGTCAGCTGCAAGTCGCTCCATATTGGGCGCGACCACCTTGCTGTTGCCGTAGATGGGAAGAGCCGGTGCAGCCATCTGATCTGCCATCACCAGCAGAATGTTGGGTTTCTTGTCGGTCATCTTGCCTCTGAGCCAAGCGCGCAAAGTCGTAATGCAGTACGGGCGGACATCGCTGCCCGCCCGCCTTTTAGTCCCGCCTCAGGTCACTTCTTAATTTTGGCGACGACCTTTTTGAACGTTTCGTATTGGTTCTGTACGAACGCTTTGGTGTCAGCCGGGCTGCGGATGTCCGGGATCGATCCAAGGTTCTTGATCAGCTTATTGAAGGCCTTGTCCTTCTTGAGGCTGGCCAGAACGCTGACCCACTTGTCGACAACCGGCTGCGGCAGACCTGGAGGACCAAAGATACCACTCCAACCAATAATGGTTTCCATGTTGGGATGGCCGAGTTCACTCACAGTCGGTACATCCGGAATGGCATCGAAACGCTTCTTTGTTGTCACAGCGAGCGCACGTGCCTGTCCGGCACGAATAGCACCAATCGTGGCCGAAAGGTTCTGCCAAGACCAGTCAACCTGACCACCGACGACGGCGGCGCGTGCCTTACCACCACCCTTGTAAGGAATGTGTGTTAGCTTATTGGGGTCGATACCCATGTCGTCAGCCATGACGAGGGTTGCGAGATGCAGCAGCGTGCCTATACCAGCCGATGAGTATTTCCCGATCTTGCCGCTCTTCACCGCCGCTGCAAAATCCTTGAATGTCTTGATATCGGACTTGCCATTCACAACCAGAACAAACGGGTTGCGTTCGGTCAGACCAAGAAACGTGAACTCGTCCCACTTGTAAGGAATGCTGGGGTTGAATGCTGGAACGCCAGCCTGGCTTCCGACCCGCGCAGACAGCAGCGTGTAGCCATCCTTTTTCGAGCGCACGACAAAGTTTGAGCCGACGACACCGGCCGCGCCGGTCTTGTTCACGGCCAACACAGCCTGCAGCAGATACTTCGTCGCCGTGCCGGCAACAACGCGGGCATGCAGGTCAGACGCACCACCAGGGCCGTAGGGCGCGACCAGCGTGATTGGTCGTGTCGGATAATCAGCGGCGAGCGCTGGTGCAGCAAAGGCCAGCGCACCAGCAGCACTGACACCAACCGCAAACATTCTTGCGAGTTTCATAACTAAACTTTCCTCCCGAGGCTGAGGCATCCCAGCCATTCGTTGGCCTCGCGGTAGCGCGTCTAGGCGTCACCGCAATCTTGACAATTGCCAGCTTGACTCAAGACGCAATGCATTTCAATAATTATTTACCGACTGTACAAAATTGCCATCTGAGCACCTGGAACCTGTTTTCGTGCAACTGACCGGATCAACAACTGACCTGCGCCGCCATAACCGCGATGCTGTACTGCGCGCGATACGGGAGCGTGGAGATGTCTCGCGAACGGAAATTGCGGAAACAATCGGCCTGACCAATGCGTCGGTATCGCGAATTACCAAGGAGCTGATTGCGGCGGGCCTGGTTGAGGAGGGCGACCGAATTGCACTGAAGGGCCAGGCAGGGCGTCGCCAGGTCTGTCTGCGTATTTCCAAGGATGGTGCCTTCGTCATAGGCATCGCAGTGACTTTGAACGCGCGCGAAGTGGTTATTGCCAACGGCCACGGCGAGATCATCGCCCACCGGGACTGCTCCGATATCTCACTGGACAAACCTACCAAGGCGCTCAACGAATTTGCCAGTCGTGCCAAAGTTCTCTTAGCACAATCAAGTATCGAGCCGTGCCGTGTGGTCGGTGGCGCCGCGTCGGTTGCCGGCCGGGTAGATCCCGAAGACGGCTGCATTATAGGCGCCGACCCGCTCGACTGGGATGGTCAACGCGTTGCCAGAAAGTTTGAATCGCTGCTTGAGCTTCCGTTTGTGTCGGAGGGCCGTGCCGCGGCGCTTCTCCAGATTGAGCAACTGCGCGGTCAAGCTGTCGACCTGACCGACGTGCTCTTGATCAACATCGGTTTGAAGCTCGGAACCGCCTACATGGTCGATGGTCGTCTGCTGCGTGGCGCCTCCAATGATGCGTTTGTTCTTGGAAGGTTGAGTTCAGGCAACGGAATGACCTTGGATGACGAGGCTTCAGGCTTCGCCATCCTTCGGCGTCTGGAGGAAGCAGGTCTGCCGATGGCGGAGGGGATAGATCCAGGCCTACATTTGCGCGACCTCGCGGAAGCCCCGCCGCAATCTCAGGAACGCACTATACAGCGAGCATTCCGCAAGAGCGGCGAGGCGTTGGGGCGCGCCATCGCACATCTCGCGCCAATCCTCTCGCCTCAAGTTGTCATTCTCGCTGGTTTCGTTATCCGGCAATCCCAATACGTCGACGGCGTTAAGGCGCGTCTGGGCGACTGCGGCCTTGCCATCAGAACTAGTCAGTTCACCACGGCACAATCGGCAATACATCTCGCGCTGGAACATCACATCTTCAATCAACGATTGGAGATTGAGCGGTTCAGGGCGGCTTAATAACAGAGACCTGGTTCACGGCAAAAGAGAACCGGCCAGGCAACGGGTAGGAAACAATAGATGTTCTCAAACAAGGACGTGCTTGCCGGCCTCGCATTTTTGATCTTCGGCATCATCACGCTCGCCGTACTTATTCCGTTCGGCATCCAACAACCACCTTCCGTGCAGTACCGGGCGCTATCCCCGTCCTATTGGCCAAACATTGTCGCCGGAGCCATCACGGCACTCGGCCTCGCCTTGTTGATCGTCTCGGTGCTGGCAGCAAGGTCAAAAGAACATGCAGATGACGTCACCGACCAGTTGGAGTCTGCTGGATCTGCTTGGCTGGCTGCTCGCCCGTTTGTGGCGCTGGCCATTTGCTTCGCACTCTACTTTGGTCTGGAGCCACTGGGCTTTGTCCTAACGACCACGATTGCGCTCGTCGCGCTGATGGCTTTGGCGGGCGAGTATCGACCGCACATCGTAATCCCGGTCGCACTCATTGTTCCATTCGCATTGCATCTGTTCTTCACCAAGGCGGCAAGCGTGCCCATACCGATGGGCATCCTTGAGCCATTGCTGCTCAGGATCTGACTATCATGTGGGAAACACTTGCCAACTCCTTCGCGTTGTTCGCCCAGGTGGACAACGCACTCGCACTCCTCGTTGGGGTTCTGATCGGTACGGTCATCGGGGCCATACCCGGCATGACAACACCGATGGGCGTAGCGCTTGCCTTGCCATTTACCTTCACGATGCAGCCAGTGACCGGCATCTTGCTGTTGCTGGGTGTCTACAAAGGTGGGCTCTATGGTGGTTCGATAACGGCGATCCTGATCAATGCGCCTGGCACGCCGGCTGCCTCATGTACCGGGTTGGACGGTTATCCGCTGGCGCAGCGTGGCGAGGCAAGACGGGCACTCGATATGGCGCTCTATGCCTCGTGTACGGCCGACTTCATCTCGAACCTCTCGCTAATTTTCTTCGCCGGAGTCCTCGCTCAATTTGCCTTGAGCTTTGGCTCGCCGGAGTTCTTCACGTTGATTGTGTTCTCGCTGACCATCATCGCCAGCGTTTCGGGAGACGTTCTACTGAAAGGTCTCGGCTCGGCCTGCCTAGGCCTGTTGCTTTCAATCGTGGGACTGGATCTCATTTATGGGACTAACCGGTTCATCTTCGGCCAGGTCGAACTGATGAGCGGGTTAAACTTCATCCCGGTCCTCATTGGTCTCTTCGCGTTACCAGAAGTCCTAAACTACTATTCGCGGACAGAAGCCGTCCGCACGCTTTCGGCGCTGGCCGGACAGGGTGCCACGTTCCGCGAGTATGTATCGTCCTTCAAGACGATCATTCGAGGCTCATTTATAGGCGTCATACTGGGTGTCATTCCCGGCATCGGCGGAGCACCTGCAGCGTTCCTCTCCTACAGCGAGGCTCGCCGCACATCCAAGAATTCGAAGAACTATGGCAAGGGAGAAATCGAGGGTGTTGCCGCGGCCGAGGCTGGCAACAATGGCGTGGCGGGCGCAACCATGATCCCACTACTCGCTCTGGGCGTGCCGGGCGACATCATCACCGCCATCATTCTTGGTGCCTTCATGATCCACGGCCTGCGTCCCGGCCCGCTGCTGTTCCAAGAGAACATTACCCTGATCTACGCTCTGTTCATGGGCATTATGCTCAGTTCATTGTATCTCTTCATCGTCGGCAAACTCTCCATTCGCATGATCGCGAAAATCGCCGACATTCCACAACGCATACTCTTCCCGGTCGTCCTGATCCTCTGCGTCTTTGGCGCCTATGCCATCAACAACACCATCTTCGATGTGCTGGTCATGTTCATGATGGGGGTCGTCGGATTCTCAATGCTGAGACTCGGCATTCCCGCGGCGCCGTTCCTCATAGCTTTTATTCTCGGCCCTCTGCTAGAAGATAACTTCCGGCAGTCGCTTTTGCTTGGAAAGGGAGATTGGTCGATCTTTTTCCGCAGCGGCATCTGCCTGTTCTTTTGGGTCCTCACCGCATTGACTGTGGTGTTCCTAACCTATCAACGCCGCAAAGGGTCGCCAGCATTACAAGGTGATGCAACATCATGAATTCTGAAAAATACGATTACATTATCGCAGGTGCAGGTTCGGCCGGTTGCGTCCTGGCAAACCGTCTGTCGGCGGATCCGAACATTCGCGTGCTACTGCTTGAGGCTGGCGGCCAAGACAATAATCCCTGGATCCATATTCCTGTCGGTTACTTTAAGACGCTGCACAATCCAGAGACAGACTGGTGCTACGAGACTGAGCCGGACCCTGGACTGAATGGTCGGTCTTTGGAATGGCCGCGCGGCAAGACGCTTGGCGGTTCCAGCTCGATCAACGGCTTGCTCTATATTCGCGGCCAGAGCGAGGACTATGACTACTGGCGTCAGCTTGGCAATACTGGTTGGTCTTATGATGACGTGCTGCCGTATTTCAAACGCTCTGAAAACAATGAGCGCGGCGGTGATGACCATCACGGAGAAGGCGGTGGGCTTTCCGTCTCCAACATGCGGGCGGAGCGGACCATCTGCGATGCATTCATTGATGCTGCAGTTGAAATGGGTGTGCCGCGGTCCGATGACTTCAATGGTGAGAGGCAGGAAGGCGCGGGTTACTTTCAGTTGACATCAGCGAACGGCCGCAGGTGCTCTTCTGCTGTCGCATTTCTGCGGCCTGCAGCAAATCGCAAGAACCTCGATATCGTCACGCATGCCCACGTCGAGCAACTCGCGTTTGCGGGAGACGACAAAAGTGTGGTCGAAGGCATCAAGTTCTCGGTCAACGGAGATAAGCGCGATGCGAGACTAAATGCCGGCGGCGAAGTTGTCCTGGCGGCCGGCGCCATCGGCTCACCGCAGATCTTGCAGCTCTCAGGAATTGGACCGGGCGAACTGCTACGAGACAATGGCATCGAAGTTCGTCACGAGAAGTCGGGCGTTGGCCAGAACCTTCAGGACCATCTCCAGATCAGGATGATCTACGAAGTCAACGTGCCGACATTGAACGACGAGATTAACAACCTTGCCAGGCGTTCGCTGATCGGGATGAACTATGTCTTCCGCCGCAAGGGACCGATGGCCATGGGTGCCAGCCAGGTTGGCGTTTTCGCGAGAACGCGACCAGAGTTGGAGCGGCCGGACATTCAGTATCACCTGCAGCCTCTGAGCGCTGATAAGCCAGGTATCGAAATGCATCGCTTCTCTGGCATCACGGCTTCTGTTTGCCAGCTGCGTCCGGAAAGCAAGGGATCAATTGAGATCCAATCACCGGACCCACAGGTCTATCCGAAGATCATTCCGAACTATTTGTCGGCGCCGCTCGATCAGGATACCGCAGTCGCCGCTATGCGCTATACGCGCAGCATGACCAAGACCAAAGCGCTCTCGCCTTACATTGTCTCGGAGAAGACGCCGGGTGACGTCGCTGATACGGATGAGCAGTTGCTTGATGCTGCGCGCAACATCTCGCAGACGATCTACCATCCGACCAGCACCTGCAAGATGGGGCGGGATGAGCATGCCGTTGTTGACGAGCGCCTGAAGGTGCACGGCCTCAAGGGGCTGCGCATTGCTGATGCGTCCATCATGCCGGCAATTGTCTCCGGCAACACCAACGCGCCTGCCATCATGATCGGTGAGAAGGCCAGTGACATGATCCTGGAGGATCGGCGCGCGTAGAGCTGGGTGGTTAGAGGAAGTTGTTCGGCCAGATCATTGTCCGCCACATGTGTGCGACGGGGCTGCCATCAAATCCGAGACCTTCGGCCGGTTGCTTGAAGTTGCGGCCGATGATGTCTCCGAATTCTTCCAGCTCAACTTTCACGTTGGGATCAAAGGCGTAAAGGTCATTCAATACGACCTGCATGGCTGACATGTACCACTTGTGGTTTCGGCAGTACTCCCATTCGGCCTTAATGTACTCCGGTGGCTCGTACTTTTCACCGAATGCCATGGTGTAAAGCTTGGGATACTCATAACCCAGTTCCGGCGCCGGCAAGAAGCGCAGCGACTGGTGATGCTTGATCGCCCATGCAACTTCTTCATCAACGTAAGGCGCCACGATTTGCGCGCCCCAATGGCCATGGTCGGTGCGAATAAATCCAACCGTCGAAAAGTCATGGAGCAGGCAGGCTAGGATGAGCTTCTCTGGAATGCCATTGTCCTTGGCAAGCTTTGCACTTTGTAGCAGATGGTTTGAGCCGCGCTTGTCGAGCATCAGGCGATAGCGAAAGAAATCCATCAGCGTCGGCTTGTCCGGCATCTCTGGCAGGCGCGGATCAAAGTGCATCAACCATTGTCCGGACGCTGGCGTCGGGCCGCCTGACGCGAACGTGCCGACACGCCCGATCGGCGGCTTCATGATCTGCACATCAAGCAGTTCCATCATCGCCATTTCAAGGACGTCCATTTTCTCGTCCATATCCATGTCTGGCGTGACGCGCTCTGCTGCCAGCTTATTGGCCTTCTCGATCAGTTCTGCGCGATCCATGTCGTCTGCTCTCCAGTTGCTCGGGCGTCAGGCTAGCCGCTGTGACAATGGGCTTTCGTCCATCAGGGCGATGAGGTGATGGTTCATTCGCTCCGCAAATTCATTGCGGATATCGCGATGCGCATCACTGTCCCATAGATTGTGCGTCTCGTTGGGATCATTTTGCAAGTCGTATAGCTCACCCCAATCCTGATCCTTGTAGATTGTGAATCGCCAGCGGTGCGTGACCAGGGCGCGAACGCGAGGCGGTTTTTCGAATCCTAAACGCGCCATGCTGTCGTTGTACTCGATCAGAACCTCCTGCCTAACGTCCCCATGGTCCGTTACCGCCGACAGGAAACTCCGGCCTTGGTTGCCGTGGTAGGGAGCGAGACCCGCACGCTCTAATATTGTTGAGCCGAGATCGACAGTGCAGGCCAGTGAATGTGAGACATGTTCGGTGCGTCCGGCTGGATCGGACCAAATGAATGGCACACGCGTAATGCTCTTAAATGGCATTGAGCCTTTCAACAGCAGATTAAAGTCACCGAGGTAGTCACCGTGATCGGAGTTGAAACAAACCACCGTGTTCTCGTGCTGACCGCTGGAATTGAGACAATTCATGATCTGCCCGATGGCATCATCAACACATGTGATCATCCCGGCGGTGAGTGCCTTGGCTTCCCGGACTTGGCGGTCATCAATCATCATCGCCGTTTGCGGTGACAACTGGCCGGCACCGGCCTTCCAGTTCTCGTGCAGCCATGCCATCGGCGGGACTGGGTTCTTGTGCGCAGAGTAAGGGAGATCGACCTCAAACGCATCGGGCGCGTACATGTCCCAGTACTTGCCGGGTGGATTGAACGGATGGTGTGGGTCAGGAAACGAAACAAAAGCGAAGAACGGTTGATCGTTGTTAGCGCGAGACTTTAGATAGTCGATGGCGCGGTCACGAACGAATGCTGTCGGATAGAGATCTTCGGGTATCGGCGTCCGGTAGGCCTGCGGGCACGAATAGTTGTGCGCGAGTTCGTTCGCTGGATCATGCAGGGACTCCCAGTCAGGCGCCGCCTCTCGAAACCACTGTTGATAGTGACCACCGCACTTGTCGCCATGGCTGGTCACCATGTCGACATGCTGAAATCCATAGTAGGGCGTCGCGATCTCGTAGCGACCATCGGATTGGTAGCGTTCAGGTTCCTCATGACGATAATCGCGGGCATCGTCCTTCCATGCCTCGCTGATCGGTCCGGTTTCGGGCATGTCAGAGCGCTTCGGGGGCAGCTCCGTAAACGGCTGCAGATGGCTCTTGCCGATGGCAGCCGTGGCGTAACCGCCGGCCGCCAGGACATCGACAAAGGTGTTGGCTGACTGCTGCAGATAGCACCCGTTGTACCGCAGGCCGTGCACGGTGGGGTAGCGCCCCGTCAGAAGTGACGCGCGGTTCGGCATGCAAACCGGAGATGCGACATGGAAGTTCTCGAAGCGTGTTCCCTGCGCAGCGATGGCGTCGATGTGCGGTGTCTTGACGACCGGGTGACCATAGCAACCGAGCCAGTCGGCCCGCTGCTGGTCAGTGATAAAGAACAGAAAGTTTGGCCGGTCGGTCATGTCGGAATCCGCTGATCCATTGGGAAGACACCCAATGATGATCGCGATTTAAGCCTCGGGCAACCGGCTATTTCCCACGGCGCCGTCGCCCACACACCAGGTTCCCAAAGGTTCCGCCAACTTCTGGATTGGCACCTACTGCGCCGGAATCGAGAACGGCTTGCCTTTATCAACGATATGCGTCGTCACGGCCTGGATCGCGTTCGAGCCCGTCACCGTGAAGCCACCATGCACCTTGCCACGCGGGAAGTGGATGGTTTGGCCGGCTTCGAACTTGATTGGCGGAAGACCGGGAACACTGGCTGTTCCACCTTCGGTGACGTAGACGAACTCATCGCCGTGATGGGAATGGCGCAGAACCTTGCCTCCCGGAGCAATAGTCACGCGAGTGACAATCACTTCCGTTTTGTCACTGCCGGCAAGGTCGACGCGCTTGAGAACTTCGCGTTGGATGAGGTCGCTGGCGCTCACCGTCGCAGAGAAGCCTGCGACGGCAGCCAACATTATCCCGAAGCAGCAAGTGAGGACTCGTATCGTTTCCATCGCATTATCCTTCGGCTGCAGCGGCGGTTGACGAACGCTTAGCCGCCGGCAACACCTTGCGTATTCGTATAGAGCGCATAGAGCGACTGGCTGGCTGCCATGAACAAGCGGTTGCGTTGCAGGCCACCAAAGCACACGTTGGCGCACCGCTCCGGCAGCCTGATACGCCCGATCTGGTCGCCGTCTGGCGCGAAGATCGCCACGCCATCTAGCTCGGGATCACCCATGCCCCAGCCGCACCAAAGATTGCCTTCGATATCAACGCGGAAACCGTCGGGTGTCCCCTTGCCGGCATCGACAAACACGCGCTTGTTGGTGACTGATTTACCATCGGAGCTGACGTCGTAGGCCAGGATCTTACGGTTCGGCACACCGCGGGATTCGATAATGTACAGGATACTCTCATCAGGAGAGAACGCGAGCCCGTTCGGTCCTAGAACATCGTCAGCTACGACTGTCGCTTCACCCGTCTCCGGATCAAGCCGATAAACGTTGGGGTTAACTTCGGACTCTGACTTGTAGCCTTCGTAGTTACCCAGAATTCCAAACAATGGATCGGTGAACCACACCGTGCCATCGGATTTGACGACGACATCGTTTGGCGAATTCAGGCGATTGCCTTGGTAACTGTCCATGAGAACCGTGATGTTACCGTCATACTCAGTGCGAACCACGCGCCGTTCGCCGTGCTGACAGCTCACCAGGCGACCTTGCCGATCTCTGGTATTGCCGTTCGAGAAATCAGTCGGCTTGCGAAAGACGCTGACCTCACCTGTTTCTTCTTCCCATTTGAGGATGCGATTGTTGGGGATGTCGCTCCACAACAGGTAGCGTCCGTCGCCGAACCAGACCGGGCCCTCGGCCCAACGACATCCGGTATACAGACGCTCAACCGCAGCCGGGCCGATCCTCAACGCATCGAAGCGCGGGTCCAGTGATTCAACGAGCGGATCAGGATAGCGTGGATGTTCCCTCCAGCCGGAGGATTTGGCATGCGATGTCGGTTCTGAAAGCTTCACGGCTGGTTCCCTCGGACAATTATCTGTTGGTGTGATCATACTTTAAGAGCAACGCCGACAAAGTAAAACGCGCGCAAAACTGCGCGCGTCACTATCGACCGCCTGATAAGCTGGTTCCCGCTGCGCTCGTCTACGGCTCCAGCTCGGTATCCCAATAGAGATAGTCCAACCAACTGTCGTGAAGATAGTTGGGCGGGAACGAGCGGCCGTTGCGGTGCAATTCATGCACCGTCGGGCGATAAGGCTTTTGCTTCGGGAACATGCCACAGGCCTTAGGCAACGCATTCGCCTTGCGCAGATTACAGGGCGAGCACGCGGCTACCACGTTGTCCCATCGCGTCTGTCCACCGCGCGACCGCGGTATCACGTGGTCGAACGTGAGATCTTCCGTCGAACCGCAGTACTGGCACGTGAAGCGATCGCGCAAAAACACGTTAAATCGTGTAAACGCCGGATAAAGCGCCGGTTTCACGTAGGTCTTGAGCGATACCACGGATGGCAGGCGCATCTCGAAGGATGGGCTGCGAACGCAATGGTCATACTCAGAAACAATGTTGACCCGGTCCATGAACACCGCCTTCACCGCTTCCTGCCAGCTCCACAACGAGAGCGGGTAATAGCTAAGCGGGCGGAAATCCGCGTTAAGGACCAATGCCGGGCTGCTTTCCGGCCGTGTCATTGTCATTCCAGTCAATGTTCGTGCTTCCCGTAATCCAGTTCCTCTGGAGAAGAGATACGCACGTCGCACTCATGCATGAGGCGGATACTAGACTTCCGTGTCAGATCTGTGAAGCCTCACTCCATTCTTAACGAGAATCGTGTTTTTTACTCAACACCTTGCAAAATTACACTTCTGGCAGATGCTCGGCGAGAAAGTCGCCGGCCAGCAATAATCCCTGTTCATCGATGCCATGCCCGAGCCCCGGTCGAATATGCCATTCAACACGGATCCCGGCATCGCTTAGCGCATCTCTAGCGGTGTGGATCGCATCAACATCGATCACGTCATCATCCGCACCGTGAATCAGCTGAACAGGCGGACGAGATGTTAGCTCTGTGGATAAATGCTCTGGACCGGCAAGCCGTCCCGACAGCCCAACGATGGCCGCGAGCGAATCGCTGCGCCGCAATCCCGTATGCAGAGCCATCATTGTGCCTTGGCTAAAGCCGACGAGGGCCAACTTATCTGCACTTAGTTCATAACGCTCCAGAACTTCATCGATATAGGTATTCAGCACGGGCGCAGCGTGATTGACGCCCTGCCAGAACTCATCCGCCGATCTTGTGCTCAGACCAAACCATTGCAGGCCGCCAAAGCCGAAAAACGGGATCTCTTCAGGCGCATTGGGGGAGAGGAACACGGTCTGGGGGAAGCGATCCCGCCAATATCCAGCAAGATCAATCAGATCATCCCCGTTGGCACCATAGCCGTGCAGTAGGATGACGGCGCTTGCGACTTTGCCTTGAGGTTCGACTTTGGGGCCATTCAGGATCATAAACGCCTCGATCGTCCGACGACTTCATTTCAGCTCACTGGTAGCATCGGCAAACCGCCCTCGTACAAGGAAAAATTCTATCGCGAATTGCAGTGCTTGTGTGGTTGTCACAGACCTGCGATATCGACCGCGCAGACGAAAATGCACACAAATTGTGCAGCAACGGGGAGTTCAATTATGTCACCTGCAGAAACCGCACTACTTATCAAAGTGCTGGTCGGAGCCGGAATTCTGTTTGTTATCGGCTATATCGGCAACTTGCTGTCGTTCTCAAATCGCTTCGTCAATGCCCTGGTCACCGCAATCGTCTTTGCTGTGATCTATGGTGCGCTCATCTACTTCATCGATAGCGCGACGCTGCCACCCGACTTACAGCAGATCAGCCAGGAACAGTGGATCCTGGTTATCGGAATGTCGGCCGTACTGGTCTTTGTCATCGACTTTGTCGCCAACATGCTGACGTTCTCCAGCCGCTTCTGGAATGCGTTCATGACAGCGCTCGTGTTCGCTGTGCTTTTCGCAGCATTGGTCTACGCGACAGGCGGCGTGCCGACAGCTGGCACTGCAGCTTAAGCCACATTCTGCCGGGCACTCACGGCAATGCCCGGCTAGGTCGAGAAACGGATTTATCGGCGGTTGCGCATCTCGAGGGTGCGCAGCCGCAACGCGTTGAGCTTGATAAAGCCTTCCGCATCCTGCTGGTCGTAGGCGCCCTGGTCATCTTCGAATGTCACCAGGTCTCCCGAGTAGAGTGACTGGCCGCTCTCGCGTCCGATGACGATGACATTGCCCTTGTAGAGTTTGAGGTGCACCGTTCCCGACACCTTCTCCTGGCTCTTATCAATCAACGCCTGCAGCATATCCCGCTCAGGGCTGAACCAGAAACCATTGTAAATCAGTTCCGCATAGCGCGGCATCAGCTCGTCTTTGAGATGGGTTGCGCCACGGTCGAGCGTGATCGATTCAATCGCCCGGTGTGCTTGCAAGAGAATGGTGCCGCCCGGTGTTTCATAAACACCGCGGGACTTCATTCCGACAAAACGGTTTTCGACCAGATCAATGCGACCGATGCCGTTGTCCCGGCCGAGATCGTTGAGCTTGGCCAGGATGGTTGCAGGGCTTAATGTCTGCCCGTCAATGCTGACGGCATCACCTTTTTCGAAACCGATTGAAATTGTGGTTGGCTTGTCGGGGGCTTCTTCAGGGCTGATGGTCCGCTGATAGACAATGGGCGGCGGCTCGACAGCCGGGTCTTCCAGCACTTTGCCTTCCGAGGACGAATGCAGAAGGTTCGCATCGACCGAGAACGGTGCCTCGCCCTCTTTATCCTTTGCGATCGGGATCTGATGGGTTCTGGCAAAGTCGAGCAGTGCTTCGCGGCCTGAGAACGACCACTCCCGCCAAGGGGCGATGATCTTGATACCGGGTTCCAAGGCGTAGTAGCCGAGCTCAAAACGGACCTGATCATTGCCCTTGCCGGTTGCGCCATGACAGACGGCATCGGCACCGGTCTGGCGGGCAATCTCGATCTGCTTCTTCGAGATCAAAGGTCGCGCAATTGACGTTCCTAGAAGGTAGATCCCCTCATATAGGGCATTGGCGCGAAACATCGGGAACACATAGTCCCGAACGAACTCTTCGCGCAGGTCCTCAATGAAGATGTTCTCGGGCTTGATGCCAAGCATCTCGGCCTTCTTGCGCGCAGGACCAAGTTCCTCGCCCTGACCGAGGTCGGCGGTAAATGTAATGACCTCAGCGCCATACTCTTCCTGCAACCACTTCAGGATGATCGAGGTATCCAGACCACCTGAGTAGGCAAGTACAACTTTCTTAACCGATGTATCTGGCACGACTTTTCCCCGTTCTGGCGGATTATGTTGGGCAGACCGACGGAACTAGCGGAACTTGGCGTGATCGGCAACCGGACTCTGCAATTAACCGACTTCGGACGACGATACGCCCGGATCTGCGACCGTAAGGCTCTGATTTTGCGTTGCGCTACTTGGCAGAGGCTCGTATGTCGAAAATTATGACTGGATTTCCCGACAAGCTCCTGCAGGGCTATTCTGAGTTCAAGGATGGCAGGCTCACCAATGAGCGCGAGCGCTACCGTGTCCTCAGCGAACAGGGCCAAAAGCCCGAGACGATGATCATCGCCTGTTGCGATTCACGCGCCGCGCCTGAGACCATATTTAATACGGCACCGGGCGAGATCTTTGTCGTCCGCAACGTGGCCAATCTCGTCCCACCCTACAAACCGGATGGAGAATATCATTCCACGTCTGCAGCTTTGGAATTCGCAGTCCAGGCGCTCAAGGTCAGCAACGTCGTAGTCATGGGCCACGGCCGCTGCGGCGGCATCTCGGCGGCACTGGACCCGGCAACGGAACCCTTGTCTCCCGGTGATTTTATTGGTCGGTGGATGGATCTGCTGACGCCTGCCGCCGAGGCGGTCAATGCCAACGATTGGATGACAAGCACGGAGCGCCAGACGGCGCTGGAGCGCATCTCAATTCGGCATTCGGTTGAAAACCTACGAACATTTCCCTGCGTTCAAATTCTTGAAAGCAAAGACCGGCTCAAGTTGCACGGCGCCTGGTTTGACATTTCGACCGGCGAACTCTGGGTCATGGATAGCGAAACGGGTGACTTTAAGCGGCCAGATAACTAGCCCTGAGGACCTGGCTGCTGAGGCCTGATGGATTTGTGAGGCGAGTTGAGTTTCCATTGCGGGTGCTGGCCGATATGGTTCTTGCAACCTTGGACAAATGCCCCGTCGAGAGCTCATGAACGTTGTCAAAAAATTCTGCATTGTCGCGATCGTGCTAACCGCGTTGGTGCTCGGCGGGCTGCACAACGTCGTTGCCAACGACGGATATTCTCTTCCGAAGCTAGAGCAAACGATTGCCAAGCGCTTTCCAACTGTCGACTCCCTGAGCCTGCAGCAGTTCCAAGCAGGGCACCAGGGCAAGCAGGATGTCATCGTTCTAGATGTTCGTGAGGCAGGAGAATTCGACGTCAGCCGCCTTACGCATTCAGAGCGGGTTGATCCCGGTATCTCGAAGTCGGAGTTCCTGAAGCGCTTTGCCGGCAAAGCCCAAGGCAAAACGTTTGTCCTTTATTGCTCTGTTGGTTATCGCAGCTCGAAACTTGCTGCCAGCATCCAGCAAAGTCTCAAGCAGGCCGGCGCTCGCGGCGTCTACAATCTTCAAGGCGGAATTTTCGCCTGGCACAACGACAAGAAGCCATTGGTCAAAGCGGACAAGACGCCGACGCGCCTCGTACACCCATACAGCGCTAAATGGGGCCGCTACCTGACCAATCGCGATTTGACCAGTTACGGCCAATCCACGGGCTGGCGGATTTTCAACTGATGGGATAGGCGCCCGGGCGATCAGTCCGCCTTGGCGCCCCGCCGCTCGGCGCTGGGCGTCCGACGGAAGTGCTCGTGGTAGCTCTTCGAAAAGTGTGAGGCAGATACGAACCCGCACGCCATCGCGACAGACAGGATCGGCATGCTCGTCTGTAGCAACAGGAAGCGCGCGCGCTCGAGCCGTACGGTCAGGTAATGCCGCGTCGGCGAATGCCCGAGATACTTCGAGAACAACCGTTCCAACTGCCGTGTCGAAATCCCTTCCTGGCGGGCCAGTTCGGCACAACTGACAGGGCTGTCGACGGTTTCTTCCATGCGCTTCACAACAGAAAGCAGTTTCGGATGCGCGACACCGAGACGACTACGAAGATCCATGCGCTGGCGCTCATCCGACTCCCGCATGCGGTGGTGAACAAGCATGTCGGTAATCTGTGCCGCTAACTCCGGGCCGTACTCCCTGGAGATCAGAGCCAACATCATATCGATGGCCGCGGTTCCACCGGCGCACGTGAACCGGTTGCGGTCGATCTCGAACAGCTCCTGCGAGACATCAAGATCCGGGAAATCTGAAACTAAGCTCGGGTAGTCTTCCCAGTGGATCGTTGCCTGGTAGCCATTTAGCAGCCCGGCCTTGGCCAAAACGTAGGTGCCGGTGCATACGGCGCCGACGGCAGAGCCAAACGAGCTCATCCGGCGCAAAACGGCGATAAGCTCCTTGTGGTCGTATTTTGGGACACGTTCGCCAGCGCACACGATGGTTGCTGAAAACTTCTCAGCCGACCGAAAGGTACCCTCGGCGTTAATCGTCAGGCCGTTGGAGGCCCGCACCGGTTCACCATCAATCGAAAGTAAGCGCCAGTCGTAAAGTGTCCGCCCGGCGCAGCGATTGGCGATCCGCATCGGTTCAACAAGCGCCGTGAACGCCATCATAGAAAAGTCCGGCACCATCATCAGGCCGAAGGTGCAAACCTCGTCAAATCGCCTGAAGAAGCCAGCCGAATCCAGCGATGTTGTCCTGATGTCCAATGCGCCAGCCCTTCAACCGGAAGCTTGTCATCGAATTGATACGCAAGACATTATCAATTGCAATTCAGAAGTTTCATGCTGGCATCAAAACTTTAACGCTGAATTGTGAAAAGTCATCTTGAAGGCACAGTTGGAAGGTTCGCACCGGCTGGTTGCGGCGCCGTTTTCGGACGGATGTAAAGGCCCATAACGAAGCGCCCCATCCGCCCAAAATCGTGACCCAACCCAATTAAACAGGGCACAAGCACAAGAACGATCAGGGTTGCCGTCGCCAATCCGAAGACAATCGTAATCGCCAGTGGGATCAGGAATTGCGCCTGGCGGCTGGTCTCGAAGATGAGAGGGGTGAGACCACCAACGGTTGTTAACGATGTCAACAAAACGGCCCGCAATCGATCGCAGGCAGCGTTAATCGAGGCTGATTCGAGTGATTCGCCGAGCCGGATTCGCTCCTGCAATCTGCTGACGAGCACAATCGAGTCGTTGACCAGGATGCCACTCAGGCCAAGCAGTCCGATCAAGGACGGCAGCGTGAGATTGTATCCCATGATGTAGTGGCCGGCGACTGCGCCAACGAAGCCGAATGGGATAATCGCCATCACGGCAAGCGGCGTACCGTAGCTTGAGAATACCCAGGCTAGGATGATGTAGATGAGTGCAAAGGCCAGCAAAGAACCAGAGCCAAGGTCGGCAAACGCCTTGCCGCGTTCCTCGTCCTTGCCACTGTAGCGATAAGTGATGCCGTACTTCTCCGCGAGCTGGGGCATCACATCACGCTCCAGCTGCGCCACCACGTCGGTCGGTGTCGTCACTGTATCGTCCAGATCAGCGGTCACGGCGACCGTACGTATGCCTTCGCGACGCTGAACCACGGAAAAAGTCTGGCGTTCCGAAATCTCGACGACATCCAGCAGAGGAACCCGCGCGCCCGTCGGGGTGCGAAGGTACATAGCCTGCAGCGCTGTGAGACCGGTGTTTTCCTGTTCTCGCAGGACACGCACGGTGATCTCTTCATCGCCGCGCGCAAAGCGGGTCGCTATCGCACCCTCAAATGCGTTGCGCACCTGGCGGCCAACCGAACTCCCGGTGAAGCCAAGCGCCGTACCGCGAGGTGTGAGTGAGAACACCAACTCCTGCTTGCCGTAAGGCAGGTCATCACCGATGGCACTTGCACCGGCAATGGCCGTCAGGCGATCTTTAAGCTCTTCAGCAGCACGCTTCAGAACCTCGACGGGACCATTCTGCAGGCGCACATCGACGTCGCGGCCTGGTGGTCCGCCGCGGCGGCCGAAAATCGTAATCCGCTCGACGCCTGGAATGCTGGGCACTGCCTTGCGCCAGGCATTCAAAATTGTCTTGGTGCGGATGGACCGAGATTCACTCGGCGTCAATTGGGCATTGATTTCGGCCAGGTTGTTGCCGCTCGCGCGACCAGCCGACCCGAGCAAGGCGAATGATGCCTCGACAATCTTGTCGTCGGTCTTACCCTGGTCAGTCTTTGACTTGGCCTGAGCAACGAGCTCCTTCTCCACCCGGTAAAGCGCCGCTTCAATCTCATTCACGGCCTTCACCTGCTCCGGGCGCGGTACGCCGGGGGCAAAGTAAATGGACGCGAGTGCATTCTCCGACTCGAGATTTGGGAAGAACACAAACTTGACTCGACCACCGGCCAACGCACCAACTGAAATGATCAGCGAGGCAACCATGACGGCGATCAAGGAATAGCGCCAGCGGAAGGCGATCGTGACAAGTTTACGGAACGGCCGCTCCCGGAACCAGTTGAAGCCGCTATCGATCGCAAGTCGAATGCGTCCCGGGTTATGGCCCTTGCTCTTGGTATGTCCATGCCGCAGGTGACCGGGGAGGATCAGGAAGCATTCGATCAGACTGGCCACCAGGGCTGCAAGCACCACGAGTGGAATGCCGCGCATGATATCGCCCATGCGGTCGCCGATGAAGAAAATCGGTAGAAAGGCAGCCGCCGTGGTCAAGGTCGCCGCCGTAACAGGCGCGAACATGCGCAGGGCGCCCGCTTCCGAGGCATCAGCGCGGGACATGCCGCGTTCTTCCAGTGCCGCTGTGTGCTCGCCGACAACAATCGCGTCGTCGACGATGATGCCGAGCATCATGATCAAGCCGAACATGGAGACCATGTTGATGCTCTGGCCTGTCGCATACATGACACCAAGCGTTGCAAACATCGCGATCGGGATGCCGGCAGCGGTCCAGAACGCAACGCGGGCGTTCAGAAAGATGAACAAAAACAGCAGGACGATTGCGAGGCCCATCAGGCCATTTTCGACCAGGATGCCCAGGCGTTGCTCAACGAACTTGCCGGTGACATCGTAGACGGTCACGTTGAGTGTCGGCGGCAGCTCCTTGCGCGCCTGAACGAGGTAACTCTCAAGTGCCTCCATCGTTTTGATGGTATCGGCCGACAACGACCGCTTGACCACCAGGTCGATGGCACGGGCACCGCGGGCGAGACCGATCTTGCCTTCCCGCTCAAACTGCGTATTCACCTTGGCGATGTCGCGCAGATAAATCTTCTCGCCCGAAGCAAGCGACTTGATCTCAATCGTTCCGATCTGCTCCGGTGTTTTGCGCTCACTCTTCGCGCGCAACTGTAGTTCGCTGCCACCATCAAGTGTGCCGGCGGGCTGGTCTTGTGTGTTATCGCGAATTCTCTGCGCGACCTCGTCGATACTGATATTCAGCCGGCGCAGGTCAGCCTCTCGCAGCTCGATCCAGATCTCTTCATCTCGTGTGCCGCTGAGGTCGACCTTGTCGATGCCGCTGGCAAGTAGCCCATCACGTAACTTTTTGGCGTACGACTTAAGAACAGTTTCGGTGAACGGACCTGTGACGGTGACACGCGCAATTCGGTCGAACACCGTTACCCGTGTGACCTTGGGCGTCTCGGAGTCCTCGGGCAGCGTTGTGACGTTCCCGACGGCCTGCTCGACGTCGCTCTGCGCCTTTTGCATATCGGCGTTCGGCGCAAACTCCAGCGAGATCGTTGCTGAGCCTTCACGGGCGTAGGAAAGCACCTTTTCGGCACTATCGATGAACCTCAGTTCCGGTTCCAGAACGTCGAGGATGCTCTTTTCTGTATCCTCGGCACTGGCCCCTGGCCAGGAGACGGTGACATTGATGACCGGGACGTCAAAGTCTGGGAAGAACTGTCGGTTGAGCCGTGTCAGGCTGAACAGTCCGATCAGGATTAACGTCAGCATCAGAAGATTGGCAGCCGTGCCGTGCCGTGCAAACAACGATATCAGGCCATTGCCCGGTGTTGGGCCTGCCGCATTGGCAGGCTCAGGGCGCCGCTCGGGGTTGCTGTCTGAGATCCTAAGCACCATCGTCTTGGCGCTCCTTGACGCGCACGCCATCACCAGGACGCGATAGGCGGGTCAGAAGGATCTTTTCGTTGTCTTTGATGTCACCTTCGATCAACAGTCCGCCTTCGACATGACCGACAATGGCGATCTCCCGGCCGGTCAGCTTGCCGTCGCTCACGACATAAACGGTTCTGGCGTCATAGACGGCCTCTGCCGGAACTTTGGCGACCTTCTGGAACTGTGCATCGTTGAGGCGCACTTCAACAAAAATACCAGGCCTGATTGCAACTTCATCGTGTGGGTTCGAAATCTTGGCAAACACCTGCACGCCGCCGGTCTCGGATGAAACCCGGCCATCTATCCGTTCAATAACCGCATCATAGACCAGCGGTTTGCGTCCGATGTTCCATTTGACCTCGACTTTTCGGCCGATGAGCCCGTCACCAGCGCGCGTTAGACGACCGAATTGCTGGTCCGTCAGGTTGAACCTCGCGTCGATCCAGTTGCGATCGATCAGCGTTGCGACGCGATCGTTGACATTGAGCATGCGCCCGATCTGTGCGCCGACCTCCGTCACGTAGGCATCAAACGGTGCCTGGAGGCGGGTCTCCTTCAGCCGGCGCTTCGCCTGCTCGACTGTGGTTTCAATCCGCTTGATCGATGCTTCCTGCTGAACCTTGCGGGCTTCCCAGACCCTGAGATTGTTCTCGATCTGTGTCACCGATTGTGCCCGCTGCACGGACAGCAGACGGCGATCATCCAGTGTGCGCTTTGAAACAGTGCCCTGCTTGGCCAGCGGGATGGCGCGTTGCAGGTCGGTTTCCGCGAGATCGAGCTGGACCTGCGCTGACTTCAGGTTGCCTTGCTCAACCGCAATCGATGCTTTGGTTTCGACAACTTTTGCTTTGGCTTCAGCAAGTTGTGCCTCAGCCTCAGCGATAGCAACGCGATAATCAAACGGGTCGATTTCGATCAGCGTCTCGCCCGCCTTGACCACGCCGCCTGCCTGTAGCTGCGCGCCGGTTTTCTCGACCTTGCCGGAAACCAGTGACCTCAGCTCCACCTCACGGCCGGCAACCGTCGTGCCGTAAAGCACCAGAGACGGCTCGTAGTCGGCAAATTTAATCGGCAGCGTCTGAACGGAATAGACGATCGGATTCGCCGTCCGCTTCGGTGGCTCGGGCTTCGTCGCCTTGAGGTAATTGTACCCGCCAATCGCACCTGCCAGGATCAGCACAGGAATCAGGAATTGGAGAAACAATCGGCCTGCTCTGGCGGCCATTGACTGACGTGGCGGTTCTGTAACGCCAAGGCCAACCCCGCCCTCACCCTGAACCACTGGTTGGGTCGTCTCAATTCGCGCCAGCTCGTTCTTATCGCGCGGCTCCACCATCAATCTCCAGATCTGCTCTCAATCATCAATAAAGTCGCCACTTTACGTGGTTCGCCAAGCGTTTTTGCCTGAACAATATGGCGCCTGCATAGCCGGATTACGGGGCAAGTGTTAATCCGGCTCACATTCGCTTCAGATGAATAACGTCTCGCGCGCAGATTCCCGTCGCTGCTGCAAAACCGCACGTCGCACAGCAGCAAGCCGGCGTGTACGATCGGCTGCAAGTCGAACTATTGGTTCCGTTTTTCGGATTGTCACGGCAACTTAGCGCGCAAAACATGAAGTTCTCAGCTCTATCAATCGCCCGCAACGCCCTCTCGGGTCACGGCAAGTGGCCGCGCCAATGGCGCTCGCCTGGGCCAAAATCGTCTTACGATGCCATTATCGTCGGTGCAGGCGGGCATGGCTTGGGTACCGCATACTATCTCGCGAAAGAACACGGCCTGCGCAACATTGCCGTGATCGAGAAGGGCTGGCTCGGCGGCGGCAATACCGGCCGCAATACGACGATTATTCGCTCCAACTATCTCTATGACGAGAGCGCTGGAATCTATGACCACGCCGTCAAGATGTGGGCCGGTCTCTCACAGGAACTGAACTACAACGTCATGTACTCCCCGCGCGGTGTTCTGATGTTGGCCCACACGGTCCACGACGTGCAGAGCTCGATGCGGCACGTCTACGCCAATCGGTTGAATGGCGTCGACAATGAGTGGCTGACACCGGAACAGGCCAAGGAGTTCTGCCCGCCCCTCAATATCTCGAAGTCGATCCGCTATCCGGTGATGGGCGGCGCACTGCAGCGGCGCGGCGGTGTGGCTCGTCACGACGCTGTCGCCTGGGGCTATGCGCGTGCCGCCGACAAACTCGGCGTCGATGTCATCCAGAATTGCGAGGTGATGCGCATCGACCGCGATGAAAACGGTCGCGTTTGCGGTGTCGACACGACACGCGGTTACATCAAGACACCCAAGGTCGGCGTAGTCGCCGCGGGCCATACCAGCGTTGTAATGGAACGTGCCGGGCTGCGTATGCCGCTGGAAAGCTTCCCACTGCAGGCATTGGTGTCAGAGCCGGTCAAGCCGATCTTCCCGTGCGTTGTGATGTCGAACACTATCCACGCCTACATCAGCCAGTCTGACAAGGGCGAGTTAGTCATCGGCGCTGGAACGGACCAATACGTGTCCTACAGCCAGCAAGGTGGGCTGGCCGTCACCAATCATACGCTCGAGGCGATCTGCGAGCTGTTCCCGCAGTTTCGCCGAATGCGAATGCTGCGCAACTGGGGCGGTATCGTCGACACGACCTATGATCGGTCGCCGATCATCTCCAAGACCTCTGTCCCAGGCCTCTATGTGAATTGCGGTTGGGGCACGGGCGGTTTCAAGGCGACACCGGGTTCGGCGCACGTCTTTGCCTGGACCATGGCCAAGGATGATCCACACCCCATTGCAGCGCCGTTTACGATCGAGCGCTTCCGCACCGGGCGCCTCATTGACGAAGCGGCTGCCGCCGCCGTTGCACACTAACGCGGGTTCAACACGACGATGCTGTTAATCAACTGTCCCTACTGCGGCGAACGCCCCGAGATTGAATTTCATTGTGGTGGCGAAGCCCATATTGCCCGACCACACGACCCGTCCGTAATGAGTGACGAGGAATGGGCGGAGTTTCTGTTCTATCGCGGAAATGAGAAGGGCGTCGTCGCTGAACGATGGAACCATCAAGGTGGCTGCCAGCGTTGGTTCAACGCACTGCGCGACACGGTTACCGACAAGTTCATTGTGACCTACAAGATGGGCACGCCTCGTCCATCGACTGATGCCACCGACGAGGCCACGACATGAGCCAGCCCTATCGCCTTGCCAAGGGCGGCCGGATCGACCGCAACAAGCCTATCGTCATGCGCTTTAACGGTACGGAAGTGCCCGGCTTTCAGGGCGACACCGCAGCGTCAGCCTTGCTGGCCAACGGCGTGCACTTTGTCGGTCGCTCATTCAAGTATCACCGCCCTCGAGGGATTGTTGCGGCTGGTGCCGAAGAGCCGAACGCGTTACTCGATGTTGACCGCGGCGGCAATCGGCGTGAGCCAAACAACCGGGCAACCGTCGTCGAGGCGTTCGACGGCTTGGCAGTGCGCTCACAAAACCACTGGCCGACGTTGGGCGCGGACATTGGTGCCATCAATAACGTCATGTCACCCTTCTTCTCGGCCGGATTCTACTACAAGACGTTTATGTGGCCGACCAAGGCCTGGGCCAAGCTTTACGAGCCCATCATCCGGCGTGCAGCCGGCCTCGGCAAATCACCGGACGTCGCCGACCCGGACCGCTATGTCCAGCAATATGGCCACTGCGACGTCCTTGTGATTGGCGCAGGACCGGCAGGTTTGGCGGCTGCCCTAAGCGCGAGCGCTGCCGGCCAGCGGGTTATGCTGTGTGACGAGCAGAATGAACTTGGCGGCTCGCTGTTGCATGATGTGACGTCGACCATCAACGAACAGCCGGCGCAGCAATGGCTTGCAGATTCGCTAAGAGATTTGGAGCAACGCGAGAACGTACACATACTGCCGCGGACAACGGCGTTCGCCTATTTCAATCACAATTTCATCGCGCTCAATGAACGCCTTACGGATCACGTTGCAAGACCAATTTCGGGACTGGCGCGCGAGCGGCTATGGCAGGTTCGTGCCAAGCGTGTCGTCATTGCTGCCGGATCGCACGAGCGGCCGTTAGTCTTCGCCAACAATGACCGGCCCGGCACTATGCTCGCGGACTCCGTCCGCCAGTACGTTAATCGGTATGCCGTTGCACCCGGCCGCAATATTGTCGTCCTGACGTCTGGTGCCTCCGCCTATCGAGCCGCGATGGATCTACACGACGCCAACATCAACGTGCAGATCGTCGACAGCCGGCAAATCGCTGATTGCGGGCCTGAACTGGCAGCGGCCAAAGAGGTCGGCATCAATGTTCGTAATGGCTATTTCGCCGTCAATGCGCAGGGCCAGCGGCGCGTGACCGGGGTCGCCGTTACACCAACTGACTTACCGGACGCCACGCCGGAGGTTTTGCCATGTGATTGCATCGCGATGTCTGGTGGCTGGACACCGGCCGTCCACATGGCCTCGCAGTCTCGAGCAAAGTTGCGCTACGAAGCAGACCTCGACGCATTCGTGCCGGACAAAAGCAACCAGAATGAGCAAAGCGTAGGTGCTTGCCGTGGCACGTTTGATCTTGCTGACTGCCTGAATGAGGGTGCACGCGCCGGTGCCTCTGGCGGTGAAGCTACTGCGCATTCAGCCACCGCAACATACGTCGGTTTCAAAACCGGTGAAGTGGGCAAGGCCGCCAACCAAAAGGGCAAGGCATTTGTCGACTTCCAGAACGATGTCACTGAGAAAGACATCAAGCAGGCACTGCGCGAAGGGTTTGAATCGATTGAGCATGTCAAGCGCTACACGACGACCGGCATGGCCACGGACCAGGGCAAAACGTCAAACCTCAATGCGCTGAAGATTGTCTCCAATGAAATGGGTAAGCCAATCGGCGATGTTGGAACCACAACGTTCCGCCCGCCGTACACGCCCGTCACTTTCGGTGTTTTCGCCGGCCAGAACCGCGGTGAGCTATTCGATCCCATCCGAGTGACACCGACACACGACTGGGCCGTTTCACACGGCGCAGAGTTCGAAGACGTCGGGCTTTGGAAACGCGCCTACTACTTCCCGCAAGCCGGCGAGGATATGGAAGCCGCAGTCCGACGCGAGTGCCTGGCAGTTCGTCAAAGTGTCGGACTGCTTGATGCTTCGACGCTCGGTAAGATCGAAGTCGTTGGGCCGGATGCAGCAGAGTTTCTCAACCGCATTTACACCAACGCATGGCTGAAACTGGCGCCCGGACGTTGCCGCTATGGCCTGATGTTGAAAGAAGACGGTTTCATCTTTGATGACGGTGTCGTGGCACGTCTCGCCGATGACCGCTTCCATGTGACGACAACGACAGGCGGGGCACCGCGGGTCATGGCGCACATGGAAGACTATCTCCAAACGGAATTCCCGGACCTGGATGTCTACCTGACGTCAATCACAGAGCAGTGGGCGGTGATTGCTGTTCAGGGCCCGAAAGCCAAAGACATCGTCGCGCCGCTGGTCGACGACATTGATCTATCGGACGAGGCCTTCCCGCATATGTCTGTGCGCGAAGGGCGTGTCGGTGGCGTGCCAAGCCGCCTGTTCCGCGTGTCGTTTACAGGGGAGCCCGGCTACGAGATCAACGTTCCAACGGACTATGGTGCGGATCTCTGGGCCAAGCTGATGGAAAGCGGCAAGGGACATGGCGTAACACCTTACGGCACCGAAGCGATGCACGTCCTGCGCGCTGAGAAAGGGTTCATTATCGTCGGACAGGAAACCGATGGTACGGTGACACCCGATGACCTCGGTATGAGCGGACTGGTCTCGAAGACGAAGCCTGATTTCGTTGGCAAGCGATCTCTGCAGCGCCCGGATATCGTTGCCTCAGATCGCAAACAGCTCGTCGGTCTAATGACGCTGGACCCGGAAATCGTTTTGCACGACGGCGCCCAACTGGTTTTGGACAAAGAGCAGAGCATTCCAATGGACATGCGTGGCCATGTGACGTCCAGCTATTACAGCTCCAACTGCGGTCGCTCGATCGCGATGGCCTTGCTGAAGGACGGACGCAACCTGTTAGGCAGGACAATTTATGCAACGACACCGGAAGGCTTCGCCGAGGTCCGGGTCGCAGAACCGAAGTTCTTGGATTGAGCGCTGGGATGCCGGAAATGAGTGCTACACAACTGCAACGCACCAATGTCTTGGACACTTCGGTGGACAGCGCTGCTGGCGCAGCGGCCGAGTTCGATATCACCAGTGCGAAGGCGGCAGCGAGGTTCTCGTTGCGGATCAATCCGGATCTGGCGAGCGGTAAATCGCCGGTAGCTGGGTTTGATCTCCAGCAGCCAATCAATCGGCTTGCCGGCGTCGATCGGATGACCATGCGGCTTGGTCCAGATGAGTGGTTTCTGATTGCCGACGAGCAGGACCCCGCGGAACTCTTCCGGGAAATTCAACAAGCACTGGGGGATGTGCACCATTCTTTGGTAGACATTTCCCACCGCAACATCGCGCTCGTCCTCACTGGCCCAGGTACAGTCGATGTGTTGAACACCGGCTGCGCGCTGGACTTTCATTCGTCGACTTTTCCCGTTGGTATGGCGACACGTACGGTATTTGCTAAGGCAGAAGTGATTATCGCGCGGCTGCCCGGCGAAGCGGTGTACCGGATCGAGTGCTGGCGTTCGTTCGGTCGCTATCTCGAAGGGTTCCTCAGGCACTCTGCGCGTCTTAACGGAATTGGCGGTGCGTGAGCGAGACTGATTCGCACTTTGGTCTGCAAGAATGATCGCGCATAGCGCCTGTGCAGTCAGCTTCAGTACGATTTGTGCACAGGATTGCTGATGTCAATCACTTCGCCAAAGTGGTGTTGTCGGACGGCCTCAATAGGTTCGGCGCAAGACTATCCGGGCGCAGCTGTCTCTGCCTGCATCATCGAAAAAATGAACTGGCGCAACCTTGATATAGAGGTTGCCGAGCGCATTGCCATTCAAGCACATCAGCTTAGTCGAGCAGTGCAATCAGCACTTGCGCGCCGCTAGCACCATGACAAGGTGGGGAGAGTTGGTCGACCTCATGAAGACATTGAAACCGCGATAAAAAATTAGCGCTGGCCAAACCTCCTGCGCGGTTGCGCGGGCTCCTTGCGGTTCGCTGCTCTGCACGTCGTTGGGGCCGCAAGTTCTGTCGATCTCCAAGAGACCAG
This sequence comes from Hyphomicrobiaceae bacterium, assembly GCA_965247245.1. Classification (GTDB taxonomy): domain Bacteria; phylum Pseudomonadota; class Alphaproteobacteria; order Rhizobiales; family Hyphomicrobiaceae; genus Tectiglobus. Next base: position 4,029,129 of record CBDFGV010000003.1, read on the forward strand.
AAGCTGTTCGTTGTCGAATTCAACTGGCATCTCGAACTGGCATCGGCACCGCGCCGATGCTGAATGCATGATCGATTTCGACCATCCGAATGTCGCGCAACAATCCAACTCATGAGTCGCCTTCGTATGGTACATGGCAAGCCAAGTCTTGAATGAACGCCGATCACTAAAACTTGTTCTATTCAATCTTGGTAATGTCGACTAAAATTTGAGCCCAATCAGATCAGAGAAATCTGTTTTGTTTTTTACGAGTGATTTCAAGCGTCTATTTCAACGCCTGAGTAATTTTCAAAAAGTTCATATTCTGCCGCTTTAGCGGCGCAGTTCCGCCTGATCTCCGAGTCACGATGAGTGGAGGTGAGTAAAGAACAGACACTCGGCGACCGATCAAAAGGCAAACTGCTGCGGATAACTCGTGTTAGAGTAGTTCCGTTATGTGCAGATCGAGACTTTGGAGACGTATTGCGAGATAGCGAACCGACAACCAAGTTCTAAAGAGTGAACAATGCGCTGCTGCGGCAGCCGTTCCCCGGAACTTCAGAAGGCAAGCGAGAAAGATTGATGACGACCGCCAACGAACTTTTTGAGATCTATGCGCAGGGCTACGATCAGCAAAAGCAGTCGGAGCTCTCGCTGAAACAATACCTCGAAGACTGTCGGGACGATCCGTCCTTATACGCAAGTGCCGCCGAACGAATGATCACGGCGATCGGCGAACCGGAAATGGTCGACACGTCGAAGGACGCACGGCTTGGCCGGATATTCCTCAACCGAACAATCAAGGTCTACCCGGCATTCAAAGACTTTTACGGTCTCGAAGAAACCATTGAGCGAATTGTCGGTTTCTTCCGCCATGCCGCGCAGGGCTTGGAAGAGCGCAAGCAAATCCTCTATCTCCTCGGCCCCGTTGGTGGCGGTAAATCCTCGCTCGCCGAGCGCCTCAAAGAGCTGATGGAGAAGTGCCCGATCTACGTCCTCAAGGCAGGCGACGAGATCAGCCCGATTTTCGAAAGCCCGCTCGGGTTGTTTGATCCGGCGACCATGGGTTCGGTGCTTGAAGACAAGTACAACATTCCGCAGCGTAAGCTGACCGGCCGCATGAGCCCGTGGGCCATTAAACGGCTCGATGAGTTCGGCGGCGACATCTCCAAGTTCACTGTCGTCAAGCTACTGCCATCCCGTTTGCGCCAGATCTGTGTCGCCAAGACAGAACCAGGCGACGAGAACAATCAGGACATCTCCTCGCTCGTTGGCAAGGTCGACATTCGCAAGCTGGAGTTCCACGGCCAGAACGACGCCGACGCTTACTCTTACTCGGGTGGCCTCAACCGCACGACGCAGGGTCTGCTCGAGTTCGTCGAGATGTTCAAGGCGCCGATCAAGATGCTGCACCCGTTGCTGACAGCGACCCAGGACGGCACTTATGTCGGTACGGAGAACGTGGGCGCGTTGCCTTATCAGGGTATTATCATTGCCCACTCTAACGAGAGCGAGTGGCAGAGCTTCCGCGCCAACAAAAACAATGAAGCGTTCCTTGACCGTATCTGCGTGATCCAGGTGCCTTACTGTCTGCGCGTCTCAGACGAGATGAAGATCTACGAGAAGCTGCTGGCAACCAGTGAGGTCTTCCAGGCGCCTTGCGCACCGGGAACCTTGGAGATGCTCTCCCAGTTCTCTGTCCTGACGCGCCTTAAGGAACATGAGAATTCAAGCACGTTCTCCAAGATGCGGATCTATGATGGTGAAAGCCTGAAGGATACAGACCCGCACGCCAAGACGATCCAGGAGTACCGTGACGCGGCCGGGATCAACGAAGGCATGGACGGAACATCTACGCGCTTCGCCTATAAGGTATTGTCGGAGACATTCAACTACGACACCAGTGAGGTCGCGGCTGACCCGGTGCACCTGATGTACGTTTTAGAGCAATCGATCCGCCGTGAGCAACTGCCGGTCGAAACCGAAGACCAGTACGTCGAGTTCATCAAGGAAGACCTGGCACCGCGCTATGCCGAGTTCATCGGCAATGAAGTCCAAAAGGCCTATCTCGAAAGCTATCACGATTTCGGCCAGAACCTGTTTGATCGTTATGTTGCTTATGCCGATGCCTGGATCGAAGATCAGGACTACAAAGATCCTGATACCGGACAGTTGATGAGCAGACAGCTTTTGGATCAGGAACTGTCCAAGATCGAAAAGCCGGCTGGGATCGCCAACCCGAAGGACTTCCGCTACGAGGTGGTGAAGTTCTCTCTCCGGGCACGTGCCAAGAATGGCGGTAAGAACCCGAGCTGGACAAGTTATGAGAAGATTCGTGACGTTATAGAAAAGCGGATGTTCAGCCAGGTTGAAGATCTGCTGCCGGTCATCTCGTTCGGCGCCAAGCAGGACAGCGATACGGAGAAGAAGCACGAGGAATTCGTGCAGCGTATGGTCAGTCGTGGTTACACACCACGCCAGGTCCGCCGTCTGGTTGAATGGTACATGCGGGTCAAGAAGTCAGGCTGATGATCAGCCCGGACAATGGCGCGGTTGGCTTCTTGCCAACCGTTGCCTTCGTCGACTGCTCATCCGCAATTCGAACAAGCCAGACTGATTCTTCTCCTGATAGGTTGACTTGAACTTCAGCATATCACTCTGCCTCCGACACATTCACCGAAAGACTGCCGAAGGCGGGGCACCACTAACGAAAGGCATGAGTACATGCACATCGTCGATCGCCGTCTCAATCCGAAAGCAAAAAGCCTCGGCAACCGCCAGCGCTTTCTGCGACGGGCCAAGGCGGAGATCCGTGAAGCGGTGCGCGACTCCCTTTCCAAGCGCAAGGTGGCGGATGTCGATGGCGGCGAAGATGTTCGCATCCGCACAAAGAGCCTGCGTGAGCCGACATTTGGTCTTGGCCGCGATAGCGGTGAACGCGACCAGGTGCTTCCGGGCAACAAGGAATTCACACCTGGTGATGTGATAAGGAAGCCAGAGTCTGGCGGCGGCGGGCGAGGAAGCAAAGGCTCCAATCAGGGCGGCGGTGAGGACGATTTCGTCTTCAGCCTCAGCCGCGAAGAGTTTCTCGATATCTTCTTCGAGGACCTTGCACTACCCAATCTTGTAAAGGCCAAACTTAAGAACCTGAAATCGCCGGAACCATTCCGCGCCGGCTTTATGACCGACGGACCACCGGCGAAAATGAACCACGTGCGCACGATGCGCAATTCGCTGGCGCGGCGCATCGCGTTGCGACGCCCAAAGACCGATGAAATTGAACGCCTGCAGGCCGAGCTCGCAGAAGCCGAGAAGCAGGATCCGCGCGACGAGCAGGAGATTGAGAAGCTGCTGGCTCGCCTGCATCACCTGAATTACCTGCGCAAGGTCGTCGCCTACATTGATCCAATTGATCTAAGGTACAACAGGACCGAGCATCGACCGCGGCCCAAAACCCAGGCAGTCATGTTCTGCCTTATGGATGTCTCGGCCTCGATGACGCAAGACCTGAAGGACCTATCGAAGCGGTTCTTCATGCTTCTTCACCTGTTCCTGACCCGGCACTACAACGAAGTCGACATTGTCTTCATTCGCCACACCACCGAGGCGCAGGAGGTCGACGAGGATACCTTCTTCCGCGCGACGGAAACCGGCGGCACGGTGATCTCGTCGGCATTGCATGAGATGTTGCGTGTCGTGAAAGATCGCTATCCGGTCGACGACTGGAACATCTATGCGGCGCAAGCATCTGATGGTCACAACTTTGACGATGACATGGGGCGATGCATGTCGATGTTGCGTGAAGAGATCTTGCCGATCTGCCAGTACTACGCCTATATCGAGGCCTATTCGGAAGACCAGATCGCACCGTTTCTGAGTGTCGTCTGGAGCGGTTACGACGAGATCACCAACGAGCATGAGAACTTCGCCATGCGTCGCGTATCCAGTCCCAGCGACATTTACCCGGTCTTCCGCGAACTCTTCAGCGCGTCGGAGTGAAGCCAATGGATGCGCCAGCAGTTAATAACGGAAAGCTCTTGTTCGACGGGCCCGAGTGGGACTTCGAAAAGATCGACCGGACCTATGATGCCATTCACGAGATCGGCGTCGAGGAAATGGGGCTGAACATATACCCCAATCAGCTCGAGGTTATTCGGGCTGAACAGATGCTGGACGCCTATGCCTCGATCGGCATGCCGAACATGTACCGCCACTGGTCGTTCGGTAAGCACTTCGCCCGCGAGGAAGGGCTCTACCGCAAGGGTGCCCGTGCGCTCGCCTACGAACTGGTGATCAATTCCGACCCCTGCATCAACTACATCATGGAAGAAAACACCATGACGATGCAGACGCTGGTGTTGGCGCACGCAGCGATGGGGCACAATCACTTCTTCAAGAACAACTACCTGTTTCAGCAGTGGACTGATGCCACGTCCATTCTGGACTATCTGACATTCGCCAAAGAGTACGTCGCGGAGTGCGAGGACAAGTTCGGTGTTGAGGCCGTCGAGTCGGTTCTCGATTCGGCCCATGCTTTGATGAATCAAGGCATCAGCCGTCACCCGATGCCGCGCAGAACCGCTGCTGGCATGGCCGAGAAGGCACGCAAGCGGCGTCAGCACGAGGAAGAAACATACAACGAGATTTGGCGCACCATCCCCCGTTCGGAGCTACAGAAGTCTTCCGGAGAGTTTGCCGGCCAGCAGGGCAGGGAAGAGTTCGAACTCAATCTGCCGCAAGAAAACGTGCTCTACTTTCTGGAGAAGCATGCACCCAAACTCGACGATTGGAAACGTGAGCTTCTGCGCATCGTGCGGATGCTGGCGCAATACTTCTATCCGCAGCGCCAGACCAAGGTGATGAATGAAGGCTGCGCCACGTTCGTGCACTATGAGATTCTGAATAAGATGTACGATCGCGGTCAAATCTCTGAAGGTGCGATGCTCGAGTTTATGCATTCGCATTCGTCGGTGGTTTATCAGCCAAGCTTTGACAGCGGTCACTATAGTGGCATGAACCCCTATGCGTTGGGCTTCGCGATGATGCAGGACATCAAGCGCATGTGTGAGGAGCCGACGGATGAAGATCGCGACTGGTTCCCCGATTTTGCGGGTAATGGCGATGCCATGGGTACGTTGAAGGAGGCGTGGGCCGAATTCCGCGACGACAGCTTCATCCTGCAATACCTGTCACCAAAACTGATGCGCGACTTCCGACTGTTTCACATCCACGATCGTTCCGATTCACCGTTCGTCCAGGTCAATGCGATTCATGATGAGACGGGTTATCGGAATGTCCGCAGGCAGCTGTCCGAACAGTATGATACGGGTGTCCGCGATCCGGATATCCAGGTGGTCAGTGCTGACCTCTCAGGTGATCGCCGGCTGGTGCTGCATCATCGCGTCCGTAACGGCGTACTACTCGACAAGAACGAGTGTGACCGGACGCTGCTCCATGTCGCCCACCTCTGGGGCTACAGGGTCAAGATGATGGAAATGGACTACGACAGCGGTGAGCTTCTCAAAGAGCACGAAGCCCTGCCAATGCCGTAGATCTTCCAGTCCGACGTTCGGTCGGTACTGAGCCCTACTTCTTCTGCAGATAGCCGATCTTGCCCTTTGATTTCCGCTCGACCTCATCGAGGTGCTCGTAGATGTGGAACGGATGCAATGGCCTGTCGTGCGCCTTGATGGACTGGTTCTCCATCTTCTGAAGTTCCTGGTAGAGTGGCTCCGCCGTCGAGTGCAGCATGGCTATGGCGCCAATCGTTTTGCCGGCCATGTTGGACGGCACTTTGGGTATCGCAAACGACAGAAAATCTTTCAGGAAGTTCGGCAGGTAACCGCTCAGCTTGCCAAAGAAGCTGATCAGACGGATGCTGAAGCCGGGACGAAACTCATAGCCGTGATGTTCCATCCAATCGAACATCTTGACCATCACCATGTCCATCAGACGCATACGGGATGTCTTACGATAGTCACGCCACTCGGCGATGGCATCAAATTGGGTTTCGAGCTCCATATCACCTGGCGCGAAACTCACCTCAGCGGTGACCCCGATGCGATCCAAAAAGTCCCGCGGTGAATTTCGAAACTCCGTCGGATAAGTCGGCAGCATCACCAGCCCGCCACTCGCTTTGTCATAGGCTTCACGGATAACCTTAGAGCAGAACAGCTCATCATACCCGTTAAGCTCCATCGTAAAGTCATAGAAGATGTGCTTGCCGCCCACGCGCCGCGATGCGCGGATCTTCTCGTACATTTTGTCAGCCGCGCGCGCAGCAACGTTTGAGTCGCGATGGCGGAACAACACTGCGCGGCCAAGTCCGTGCTCTAGCGTGTAATCGAGATTAGAGATCGTTGCGCCCTCCTCGATCAACGCTTCCAAAACGCGATGGCGCCCCTTTTCGTCGATGTGAACGATCGCAGCGTGCGAGAACTGGGAGTCGACATCGCCGATGCGCGCAATCGCAGCACTATTGTGCCTCAGCCCGCGAACAATGATGACGTCGCCGGACTGAAACGGTATGCGGCCTTCGCCAACCGCGAGGCCGGGGTGGATGAGTGTATTGATGTCCGTTCCGGTGAAGGCTGGTAGTACCTTTTCACCGGTCTCCATCTGATCGTAACCGATCGCAAGCTCACCCAGCATGTCTGTTGCATAGCGGATAGAACGAAAGACGGCACGTAGCGATTTCTCTGCCTCGGCTGAGACAAAGCCGCGACTTTCCCAGTCCTTGAGGCGTTCGCGCAAATCAAGGCGCAACTGGTACATGGACTTTAGCACCAATGGAGCTTCGGCGCGCAGCTCATCGACGTCGTAAGCTTTAAGATCCACGCCAAGTATTTTTAGGTAGAGCGCCTGCAAGGCCGCCGTTAACTCGGCTTCGTTGCTGACAACTTGTGCCGCCAGCTGTTGTATCTCGGCAAAATCAGTATCGAATGCTCTGCAACCTGTTTGTGGAAGCATGTCCGTCAATCCCGCAGTTTTCGTCGTCCAGCACGAAGTGGCCGCATACCAGAAGCAGTCCGCCCCGCCCTCGGCAGCGCACCATCAACCAGAAACGCGTGTCTTTCCAGCCATTTCTGTAAGCGCCGCAGCTGCGCTTGTTTTTCCTTGATGGCAGTGGGGCATCTCGGTCCCACGTCGACCTAATCACTGCATCGGAGAACTGGCTGTCGGGATCATGACGATCGAAGTCATTTCCTCTAGCAGAGGGCCATTCTTGGCCAGTACCGCGCGCCAATCTGGGTCAGCCGTCGCAGCAGCTCGTGCTTCCGCGCGTTGATTGAGGCTGTCATAGACCCACAAGTGCGAGACTTCGTTTGGCTGTCCGGCAATGGAAATCCATAGTCCGACATTCTTCGAGTGACGTTCCCGAGCCGCCATCCCTTCCTTGAGATTGTTGGCGAACGCAGCCGCCTTTCCTGTCTTGCAGCGATAATAGCGATACTCGTAGACGTTGCCGCTGCTGCTTGGCGGGGCCAACGGACGAACCGGATCCATCAAGCGAATATCTTGACGCAGAATGAGCGGTCCGGCCTTCGGCAGGAACTCATCGCGCCATCGGTTATTCTGCCCGAGAGCGGCGCGTTTTGCTTGCCGGTCGTTGAGGTCTTCGTAACTCCACAGGTGCATCACCTGGTTGAGTGGACCAATTTCGGTTAGCCAATAGCCTTCGAGCTTGCCGTAGTCATCGCCGCGAATAGGACGGCCAATCTCACTGGAATACTTGGCAAGCTGAGGTGCCATGCCTGGTGGTGTCGTGTAGGTCCGCAATTCATAGATCACTATCTCAACTCCTGGTGTGTCCGCTCGATGCTCCTCATCTACCGGGGGCAGCTAGCGGATAAAGTTTTTGACGTAGTCAGCGCCAAGTCCGACATTTTCGAAGTGCTTCGCATAGGTGTCGATGCGCGAGAAAACATCTGCATAGCCGGTCGTCTTGCCGTCGACATCGCAGTAGATAAGCGCACCAGTATTGTGGAACAGCGTGATGCTTTCTTCGACATCCGGGAGTGTCACGAGCGTGTGGATGTCACCCGGTGGCTCAAAAACATAGGATCCAGCCGTACCCACCCAGTCATGTTCGAGGTAGCGCCAGCCGCCTTTGATAATGAAGCCGTGCACAGGTGCAGGATGGCGATGGCAGGAAACAACACCCGAGCCGCGAAATTTTGACAGATGCACCCAATAGCCTTGACTGGCGCAAAGACACAGCGGACGTGACCAACTGTATTCTGTCATTTGCGCCCAGAGCCTTGGGTCATCGTTCGCGAACGCGTCTTGTACGAAAATCTCGCTCAGTGCAAATGGACTGACAGGTCCGCGATAGGGCTGCAGCGCGGGATCTTTGTCGGCTTCATCGAGCATGTTGTGATCTCAGTTGAATAACTCTTCGATCGCTTAGCATCGGGCGCAATGGCAGTGAGGTCTACAACCCTGGCCCGGCCGCGCGCCATGTATCCCAAGACTGATGCCATCGCGGTCGGCGCTAGCCGATGCCGATGAGCAATCACACGAAGAACGATACCGTGAAGATCGACAGCTCAGGGGGCTATCGAGCTTGGTCTTCCTCAGCAAGAATCTTGGCGAAATCAATCAACTGCCGAAGCTTCTGTTTGCTCTTGATCTGCTGTGCAATGCTGACAAGGCGGATCGCGGTGCGCTCAAACTGCGCATCGGATTCACTGGGTTCGACCACACTATTGCAGGGCTCAAGGCCGTCAAAGAACCACGCAACCGGGGTCTCCAAGACGAGGCTGAATTGGATAAGCCGGGCGGTGTTCATCTTCGATTGGCCGGTCTCGTACTTGTGGACCTGCTGATAGGTGATCCCGCATTCCTTGGCCACTTGTTCCTGCGTGAGATTGAGCAAAGTACGCCGCAGTTTCAGGCGGTGACCAAGCCGCTCATCGACAGTTGCCTGAGGCAAAGCAATTCGAGACTGTGTGTCGGTGCTCAACGGCTGTCTCTCACCTTGGTGGGCATTTAATCAAACGCAATGAAGGAACGTCAGCATAGCGATTGATTAATTTAACAGCATTTGGGCGCTTTGCACAATTGAGCAGCGACGTGTCGCGGTGGAAAGTCTTTTCTCTAGGGATTGAAAGTGCTTAAGGTCCGAAAGTACCCTCGCAGGGCGCATTACTAGCGCTGTCTTATGGCCTCAGCCTCTTGCAATCTCGCGATCTCCTCATCAGAAAAACCAGCCTCGCGCAGAACCGCCTCGCTGTGTTCACCGGCAAAGGCGCAGTTGGTTGGTTCCTCGGACGGTGTTCTGGAGAACTTCGGCGCCGGGCCCGGCTGTGTGACACCATCAATCGTCACGAAAGTCCCGCGAGCAACGTTATGAGGGTGCGAAATCGCCTCGCTCATTCTGAGGACGGGCGCGACGCAGGCGTCGGTGCCATCAAAAATCGCTGCCCATTGATCTCGGGTTTTGGTCTTGAATACCGTGGCCACCTTTTCGCGCACGGCAGGCCATTGTTCGCGATCCATCTGCTGAGGCAGCGAGTTGATATCAATTCCCATCTTTTCCATGAACATGCCGTAGAACTGCGGCTCTATCGGACCGATACCCATATGCTCGCCATCGCTCGTCTCAAACGTCCCGTAGAAGTGAGCGCCGCCGTCAAGTCGATTGGTTTCTCGTTCTTCTTTCCAGGATCCTTGAGCGAGCACGCCATAGGCTGACGTCATCAAAGACGCAGCCCCTTCAACCATGGAGGCATCAACCACCTGTCCTTTGCCGCTCTGCTTGGCCTCAATGTAGGCCGCAAGCGCGCCCATCGCGAGGTACACGCCACCGCCCCCGAAGTCACCGACAAGATTGAGAGGCGGCACCGGACCGCCCTCCTTCGTTCCAATCGAATAAAGCGCACCGGAGAGCGCGATATAGTTGATGTCATGCCCTGCTGTATGTGCGATGGGGCCGTCTTGGCCCCAGCCGGTCATGCGGCCGAAAACAAGCCTCGGGTTGCGCGCCCACATTTCCTCCGGGCCGAGCCCCAGACGCTCCATCACGCCAGGTCGAAAGCCCTCGATCAAAATATCGGCCTGCTCCGAAAGCTTCATCGCAACTTCTTTGCCTTCATCGCTCTTGAGATCGACGGCGATGTTCTTGCGGTTGCGCAACAGCGTATTGAAGCGGGGCTCCATGGCATCTTTGCCAACGCGGTCAGCGCGGTCGATGCGTGTCACCTGGGCACCCATGTCAGCCAATAGCATGCAGCAGAAAGGACCTGGTCCGATACCGGCAAACTCGACCACTTTGACTCCCGCAAGCGGACCCATGTTCTTCTCCTCAAGGCAATCTGCTTTCAGCCAGAGACTGCTACACAGCGATCACTCATGCAATCGTGTTTCTGATGTCCGGTTGTCAGGTTTCGCTCGCTCATGCCATGTTGCACACGAAATTGATCACGGCGAACATGAAGCCGAATTCCAATCCTGGTGAGACCGATGTCCGATACAACAATCACGGCCATGCGAACGACGTTGCTTGAGGTGCCTTGGGAAGGAGAACCGCCGGCCAACGGCATCATGCCGCCAACCCATCGCGAGTTCCTCGTCCTGGAGCTCGAGACGAAAGGCGGGCTCACAGGCATGGGCTACCTGCAGCCACTGGCGGGCGGACTTCACACCCTCGATGCCTGCTTGAAGGAGATGATCGCGCCCAAGGTGATCGGCCGAGACGCGACCGCGGTCGAAGAGATCTGGCAGATCCTGTGGAAGTCGACCTACTGGATGGGACGAGGTGGTATCGCGACCTGGGCGCTGTCTGCCGTTGACGTGGCACTGTGGGACATCGTCGGTAAGCGCGCCGGCCTGCCGTTGTTTCGGTTGTGGGGGAAGTGCCGCGACGAGGTCCCGGCCTACGGCTCCGGTGTCTGGCGGGGCCTAGACCGTGAAGCGATGATTGAACGCGCGCAACAATTCACGGGCATGGGTCTGAAAGCCATCAAGATGCAGTGTGCCCACATCCGGCCATGGCGCGAGGACATCAAGAATGTCGCTGCGATGCGTGACGCACTGGGCGATGGCATTGAGATTATGATCGATGCCAACATGGGCTGGACGGCTGACACGGCCATCCAGGCGGGCCATCACCTCGATGACTATGATCTCTACTGGCTGGAAGAGCCGGTGGTCTGCGAAGACTTCGAAGGATATCAGCGCATAGCCGCAGCACTCAAGACGCGTGTTGTTGGTGGCGAGAGTCACTTTACGCGGTATGACCTCAGGCCATTCTTCAAGACGCCGAGCTCGCCTATCCTGCAACCGGATCATCAGCGCGGCGGGCTGACCGAGCTGCGTAAGATCGCAAGCGTGGCTGAGACCTGGGGAATCCAGATCGCGCCGCACTTATTCCACGAGTTGACTGTTCACCTGATGGCTTCGATTCCTAATGCCAACTATCTCGAATATATGGATTGGAATGATGATATCTGGGTTGATCCGGTCATCCCGGTGGATGGAGTGATCCGGCCGGGCGAGGCACCAGGCCACGGCCTTCAGTTCAAACCAGAGCTACTCTCTTCCTGCAGGGTCGGCGGCTCGGAAGTGAGCAACTGAGCGCCAGCACTAGCTGCTCAATTGAGTTTGGCTGTGATCGATAACAACAGAAACGGAAAGACGTAATGGTAAACTTCGTATCGTCGGAAATCGTGCGCACCTGGCTGAGTGATGGTGAAGAACTCGCGTTCCTGGACGTTCGTGAGTATGGCGAATACGGGGAGGCACATCCACTGTTCGTCATCCCGGTGGCGTACAGCGCCTTCGAAAACCGGCTCGTCCAAATCGCACCGAACCGACAGGTGCGCATGGTTCTCGTCGATGGTGACGACGGCATTGCCGAGAAAGCAGCTGCCCGTGCTGAGGCATTGGGTTACAGCAACGTCCACATCTTACAGGGCGGCGCAAAGGCCTGGGGCGATGCTGGCTTCACGCTCTACGCTGGCGTCAATGTGCCAAGTAAGACGTTCGGCGAGCTTCTGGAAATAGAGCGTCACACGCCGCGGCTGAGCGCTGAAGAAGTTCGCCGCATGCAGGATGAGAAAACCGACCATATCATCGTCGATGGCAGACCCTATGCCGAGTACAACAACTTCAGTATTCCCGGTGGCATCTGCTGTCCAAACGGCGAACTCGCGTTGCGCATTCGTGATCTCGTACCGAGCCCGGACACAACAATCGTTGTGAACTGTGCCGGTCGAACGCGATCCATTCTCGGCGCACAGACTTTGATCGACGCCGGCGTGACCAATCCAATCTATGCGTTGGAGAACGGTACGCAGGGTTGGTTCCTTGTCGATCTGCCGGTCGATCACGGCGCGACACGAAAGTATCCGGAAAAAGCGGGCAACATAGAAATCGACGAACGGCGCTCGGTTGCGCGCCAGCGCGCTGAAAGCGCAGGCGTCGAGTTTGTCAGCGTCGACGTTGCCAACGCAAGTTTGTCGGATCAGACAAGAACGCACTACGTCGTCGATGTGCGCACGGCTGAGGAGTTTGCAAGCGATGGGATTGCCGGCTCCATCCATGCACCAGGCGGACAACTCGTGCAGGCCACCGACGAATGGATCGGCGTGCGCGAAGCCAACATCCTGCTGCTTGACAGCGATGGCGTACGGGCACCGCTCTCAGCTTATTGGTTGCGTCAGATGGGCCATAAGGCCAGCGTTCTTGAAGGCGGCATTGCAGCCGCCAAGGCTCTGAATGTCCCGACAGTCGACCTGTCCAATGGTAGTGAAACGTTACCGCTGAAGGATCCGGCAACGCTTGACACATCGGCGGTGCAGTTGGTCGATCTCCGCGCCAGTCTTGCTTTTCGCGACGGACACATCGATGGCGCCACTTGGAGTATTCGGCCGCGCTTGGCAGGCCTCAATCTGGACGCCAGCCGTCCCGTCGTACTGATCGGCGATGAGACCTCCACATCATTGGCCAGTCAGGATTTAAGGCAGGCCGGCGCGAACGATGTCAGCTCGCTAGCCGGAACGCCAGATGATTGGGAAAAAGCAGGTCTGACTGTCGTGGCAACGCCGAATTCCCCAACAGACGCCGAACGCATTGACCACCTGTTCTTCACCGCCGAGCGCAGATACAACAAAGATGCTTCGCGCCAATACCTCAAGTGGGAGGTTGATCTGGTCGACCAGCTAGATGATCAGGAACGCGCCATTTTCCAGCTGGTTGCTGATTAACCAATGAATTGCGGTTATGCGCGATTGAGCATAACTGCGACTGTTGATCCACAGGCAGACCTGGAAATTTAGCATTTTGGCAACTGGCTCACGATTGTCATGAGCGTCGTCCGCCTGCTTGTGCTAAGGATAATACCGATAACGGAACAATCGTTGAGGCAGCTAGTGGTTCGCATTTGCAGAGTCGTTTGCACTGCGCTGCTGATTGCGTCCATGTCGCTGTTGGGCGTCACCGTCGCCAACGAACGATCGTCCACATCAATTCCTGATAAGCGGGCCGAAGCGATAGCGGTAGCGGCGCAGTGGTCCGCCCAGCTCGATCCAGACTTTGCTTCTGTTCAATGTAGCTCCGGCGACTATCACATTCGCATACGCAGGCTGGCATTCTGTAAGGCGCCCGTTATTGACCCGCCCGTTGTGCCAATCGATGGAGACGTATTTCGATATCGTGTCCTGGTTGAGAAGGGCCTCGACGCCACGACGAACGAGTTTGCCAAAACGGCCGATACGATCCTGAACGCCGAAACCGGATGGACGCAGGCAGGACTGAACTTTGTGCAGGTTGAGTCGGGCGAAGACTTCACGATCTTTCTAGCCCAGCCACGATCCGTGGACCGCCTATGTCGACCGTTGACAACCGAGGGCACACTGTCTTGCGCGATCTCGGGCAAGGCAGTTATCAATGCGGAACGTTGGTTTCGTGGCGCCGAAACCTGGGACGGCAACAACATTCCTGGTTATCGCTACTATCTCATCAACCATGAAGTTGGACACTTGCTGGGGTTGGGGCATACGCGCTGCCCGGAAAAGGGCATGCCGGCACCGATCATGTTGCCGCAAACACGATACTTGAAGGGGTGCTTGCCAAGCGGCGAGATATCGGAACGCGATCTGAAGATGATTGCGCGGGTCATGCCGTTGCTGCGGCGCCGTCTGAAGTTGGCGCAACCGGGTCGCCTGTTGAGCAAGCCGACATTTTCCCGCAAGCGGCGTTGGTATCGCAAGCGACGCGGACGCAGAAGATATGCCCGTCGTCGCCGCTAAGGTCTGCCAGATGGTGGACCCATCGTCCAATTAGCCAATCCGTTGATCGCTCAGGCCGCCTTGATATTCGAGCGCTGAACATCATCAAGGTTTGCGCCCTCGATGCGGATCAGCTTGACCGGTGCAGCCCGTGACGGTGAGTGCACATCGCCCACGTCGTAGAAATGGGCATCACCCGGAACCAACGTGTAGACGCGATCTTTTTCGACCAGCTTCGGTTCGCTGTCTGAGCCCTGATCGACAACCTTCCAATCTGTCATCTCGGTCTCGCCTGTGGCCTGACCATAGATGGCCCAGCTCGAGCCATGGTCGTGCGGTTCCCCGTGGGCAGAACCACCGTAGACGTGGCCGCAGATGCAGAAGCCCATATTCGGATCTTCGTACAAGACCTCGCGTGGATGCTCGCCTTCGCTGCGGTCCTTGAGGTGTTCAGCGATGAAACTCTGATCGAGCAATGCCTTGGAGATGATTTTGCAAACATTTTCCTTGCCGCCGCGTCCCGGGTCAGCAGTCAGGGCACCTCGGATTTCATCGGCTAGCTGCTCAAGCGTTATGGTCATGATCCACTCCTCGCTTTCAGTTGTTGTCGACATGGTACGCCGCTTGCGGATTTTGGTCTACAGCGGCGCAGACTGGTGGTTGATCGATCAACCAGTGAGACTTCAATTGATCAACCAACTCAATGTTGACCAATCTACGCAGATTTAGGCATCCGGCTGCCCGGTGCCGGAGGGTCTTCCGGCGGCCCGGCGAAGCATTGCGCGATGGCCATCCACTGCTTGGCTGCCTCGCCTTTCATTTCGAGTTTCGTATCGGCGATGTTTCTGACCTGTGTCACGACCTGGCAGAAGTCGACCGCCGATCCAATCACTGAGTCGGTTGTGTTGGTTTCGTTCCATTCCCACGTGTCGCCCGATGGTGCCTCAAGACGCACGTAAGGTGGCTCGCCGGGTGGGTCCACCTTGCGATTGGCAAAGGTCCAGCCGAATGTTTTGACGCCGATAACCGCAACGTTCTTGAGGCGATCTGAGTTCACCCGCTTCTTGCCGAGGACGTCGTAGACCTCCTGTCCGTGCGCCCAGGTCTCCATTTGCCTCGCCGTCGCGAACATGCGGATACCCATGTCCGGACCGGACCATTTGAAACGTGTGTCGGGGCCTTTAGCGGACAGGGCATCGCATAGCTTCTCCATGCCATCTGTCCAGGTCTCTAACAATTGCTTTCCGCGGATGTGTCCCATCATCTCGCGGGTATGACTTTGCATGGTGCCGCCGTTTTCACGCGCCGCCGTCAGGGCTCCACGAAACTCGTAATAGGCGTCCTCGTCGGTGGCTGAGAGAAACGCCATGCGATCACTGAAGTGGAGATGCTGGATCACGTCATTGATCGTCCAGGCTTTGAACGTCGTCTCTTGCTCCCAATCAGCATCCGACAACGGACCAAGTACGCTGGCGAGATCGCGTGCTTCTTCGCGAAAGTCATCGACTTGTTGAATAGCCATAGTCGTCTCCGAACGGCAGGCGCTACATTTCCACTTCGATCAGGTAAGGCTTGTCCGTCGCAAGCCCGGTCTCAAAAGCTTTGGCAAGTTGTTTCGTGTCGCTCACTTTGCAGGCATCGACACCCATGCCGCCTGCCATCTTGACCCAGTCAAGGTCTGGCCGGTTGAGTGTCAGCATGTCGAGCGCGCGAGGGCCGGGGTTCTGCACTCCGACGTTCGTCAGTTCGCCACGCAGGATCTTGTAGCTGCGGTTGGCAAACACCATCACTGTCACATCAAGCTGTTCGCGCGCAATCGTCCAAAGCGACTGCACGGTGTACATGGCACTGCCGTCACCTTCGAGTGCGACCACCTTCTGTCCGGGACAGGCAATTGCCGCACCGGTCGCAACCGGCAAACCATATCCAATCGAGCCGCCGCGATTGTTGAGCCAGGAGTGCTGCGGTGCACCAGCAGTCAACGGGAAAAACTCCCGCCCGGTTGTCACCGACTCGTCCACGACAACCGCGTTCTCCGGCAGCAGCGCACCGATAACGGCGGCAATGCTGCCGGGTTCAATCGGGCCGTCAGGAACGTCAGGCCGGAAAGGCTCGACAATGCCGCGTGGTTCTGCCGTCTCCGCATCAAGCGCGTTGACCAGATCACTCAGCGCGCTCGCGATGTCATCGCTGTCGCTTGCAACGTCGACGAACTCGCAGCCGTCCTGCGTGAGAATGCTCGGCTTGTCCGGGTAGGCAAAGAAGGCAACGGGTGCCCGTGCACCTATCAGCACAATCTTGTCGTAGGGCTTGAGAACATCGAGCGCCTTCTCGACGACGTAAGGGATGCGGTTGGCCTCGATACGTCCAGCACCGCGATCCAGTCGCGCATTCGACCACTCAGTCAAGATACCGCAACCGGTCTTGGCTGCAACCTTGCCGGCAAGCACGAGGTTTTCCTCGCGTAGTGCCGCGCCGCCAAGCAGCAGCAGCGTGTTGGAGCCTCCCTTCAGTACTTCCGCGGCCTGATCAACTTTTGCGCTGTCGACGGTGCCGCGCTTTTCAAACTCGGGGATCTCGGCAACGCCGGCTCCCTCATTCCAGGCCGTGTCTCCGGGAAGGATCAGTGTCGCGATTTGGCCTGGCGGAGCCATGGCAGCCGCAATTGCCTCAGCGCCATGGACGGCAATGTCCTTGGATGAGTTAGATGTCTTCACCCAGTGCGAGACAGGTCGCGCGATACCTTCGATGTCAGCGGTGAGTGGCGCGTCCAGCTCGATGTGGTAGGTCGCATGCTCACCCACGATGTTGACGATGCCGGAACCAGCCTTCTTGGCATTGTGCAGGTTGGCCAGACCATTCGCTAGACCGGGCCCAAGATGCAGCAGAGTCGAGGCCGGCCGGCCGGCCATCCGGTAGAAGCCATCCGCCGCGCCGGTCACGCCACCTTCAAACAGGCACAGAACCGAGCGCATGCCCGGCACCTGGTCGAGTGCAGCCACAAAGTGCATTTCGGAAGTGCCTGGATTTGTGAAACAAACATCGACATTGCCGGCAAGCAATGTCCGCACAAGGCTTTCAGCACCGTTCATTCTCTGTCCTGTCGCATTCTGAACCCGGCTACGCGATCAGTTCGCGAGCATATGGTGGGCGGTTAGGTGGTTACGGCGGGGTGATAGTCGCGCGATGATAGTCAATCGCCGTCGGATACCGCAATTCGTGGCCACTATGAAGCAGATAGATGATCCTTGCCGCAATCCCGAAACGTGAAGACGGGCCACCACGCCTCAATTCCATAATAATTTTGAGCCATTGACCACGGCAAAACAACGGTCAAAGGCCTCGAATGAGTTTCACGACGACACTAAACCGCCTGCTCAATTCGCCGGCGTTCAAATTCATTCTCGTTATCATTTTAATCCTCGCACTCACCATTCCGCTGTTGTTTGCATACCTTTTGGTTGCCGAGCGCCAATCCTATGCCCGGCAGGCCCGCAGTGAGGTTGGGCAAATGTGGGGGCGTGACCAGACCATTCGTGGCCCTTACATCGTGGTGCCGTTGACGTACGAGAAGGAGTTTCGCAACCGCGATGGCATTGAGCGCCGCAAGATCAGAGAGTTCGCGGCCTTCCTGCCGGAAGAACTGAACATCAAGAGCGATGTCGAAAGTGAAGTGCGTCGCCGTGGCATATTCAATGTTCCGGTTTACCGCAGCGTTACCCGCTTTGAAGGGCGGTTTGAGAAACCGGTTCTAAGATCGTTCCAGCAGCCGGATCTGACTCTCGAATGGGCTGAAGCAGCGTTAGTCGTGACACTCAACGATGTCCGAGGAATCAAGAAGACAGCAGAGTTGATTTTTAACGACGGCGGCAGTCGAGAAAAATTCAGGGCAGGCCCCGGCGTCGCTTCGAGCGGGCGCATCCCGGGCATTCACGTGCCGTTGACCGTTGATCAAGCCCAGAACGGATTTTCCTTCGCCTTTGACCTGAGCCTGAACGGTTCCAGCCACATTCGCTACATTCCTGCAGGTGGCGAAACATCCGTGGCAATCAAGTCTGACTGGCCACATCCAAGCTTCGCCGGGGCCTACCTTCCGGAGAACCGCAATATCTCCGACAGCGGTTTCTCGGCGGATTGGAAGGTGCCACGCCTGGCCAGAGGTATCGGACAGTCGATCCGCCTTAAGCAGTTTCGCCATCTGATGACAACGAAGTCATTCGGCGTCGATTTTTATCAGCCGGTTCGCTTTTACAGCCTCGCTGAGCGCGCATTGAAATACGCGCTCGGCTTCATCGGCATCATTTTTCTTGCCGTCTTCATCATGGAGATTCAAAGCCGCAAGCGCGTGCACTGGATACAGTATCTGTTCGTCGGACTAGCGCTGGTGATATTCTATCTTGTGTTGATCGGCACGGCTGAGCACATTGGCTTTGATCTGGGCTACCTGTTTGCGGCTCTCGCGACGAGCATCCTTGTTGGGAGTTACTTTGCAGCCGTCGTCCGATCCTACCGCCGCGGCTTGTATCTAGGTGGGGTGATCGCGGTCATCTACGGTCTGCTCTATCTGCTACTCCGTGTCGAAGACTACGCGATGCTGATCGGTTCGATCTCCGCATTCGTGTTGCTCGCCGTCGTGATGTTCGCAACGCGTGATGTTGATTGGTCTCGCGGATCGATTAGTGAGCAATCGGAGTAGACGTACTCCACGTCTGGGGTGTGAGCGTCGGGCGAGCGAGTCGGCCAGCAACGACTCAGATCGGGCGAAAGACCCACGGCAGCCCGACAAGCGCATGATTGACCCAGTTCCACCAGGCATGATTGGCGAACTGGGCAACGTAAAGCATCACGATGAAGCCGCCCCAGGCGGCGCATCCAAGAAGTGTGGCCAACACCATGCCGGTCCAGTGCCGGCGTGGTTCCTCAGCATTGGATGTATCGAGGCCGATGGCGGAGAGTGTCTCTCGAACGAAGGGTCCGGCAGCATTAGGCTCCGCTAGAACAGCGCGCGCATAAAGCCGCGCTGCCCAGCGTCTGAGAAAGAAAAGAGCAACAAGCAGATAGATCGTTGCCATCAGGTGCCAGCGACCAGCAATAGCGCGCAGCTCATCCGGATCGGCCGTCAAAACCCTAGGGTTGATCTTTTCCATGAAGGTCGGTGCAATCTGCGCGACGAACAGCGGTGCCGTGGCCAGCACCGTTAAGATGGTCAGCGCCAGGTAACGCCAGCGTACAGCCCGGATCAATCGTCTGACCTGACGCAACTCGAAGGCCGACCACAACGTGCCCTCAGTCGCAAACCTGGCAAATGCCATCGGGAGATGACTGAGAATGGCAACGGCCAGCACAATGCCGGCAAGCGCAACAGTCGGTCCGGCCCAGGCCTGTTCATAGCCCTTGTTGAAGGAGTTCTCCCAACCAGCCCACCAGGAAAGCAGCAGGAGCGCACCAAACGGCAGCGTCAGCAACGCCAAGACAATGAAGGCTTTCAAGCCACCCAGTACCGTCTGCCAAAGACCCAACCACCAACCTGGAAAACGGCTGTAGGCGTTCAGAGTGTCGACCGCGTCCAAGCGCACTATGGCTTCGTCACGGCTGCAAGTATGAGCATGGCGCACGCACGATATCACTGTCTCGCGCCGCATCAGACGAACGATCCACCCGAGCACAAGAACAGCCGTTAGTGGCGTTAGCGCCAGGGCCGCGGCGATGATCAGCTTGGCAGCCATCGAGGCGCGACGTGCAAAGGCTCCGTACAGCGACGATGTCGATCGCGCGCCGACAATGGGCTTGGCGTTCGTCGTCATGTGATGATCTCGGACAGCACTCGGCCTTCGGCAGCTCGGACGCGAAAACCCATTAACGCACCGATGGTCGAGGCCAGGCTTGTCTGGTCGACAGGCTTATCAAGGATGCGGTTGCGCACGACACCGGCGCCGAAGACAAGCGCAAAAATCTCATGCGCCGAACGTGAATTGAAATGGTGTTGATAGGGCACCGACATAAACGGATTGGCATCGCGCCCGCAGTCAGGAACGATCACAAATACCGTGTCATCACGATACTCCGGATCTGAATCGACTGTTTCGACAAGCCGCTGCAGGCCCTGATCAATAACAGCGATGGCCCGCGTGTAGTGCGAAGCATTGCCCCAATGCACGTAGTCAGGATCTTGGTAGTTGATCATCATAAGACGCGGCCGCAGTTGTCTTATCGCGCGCACGGCTAGCTCAGTGAGCAATCGGTCACCACGCGGGTTCTTGAGACCGCTGTCACCGTATTGGCGTCGCCAGTTATCCCAGAACTGATCCATCACGCGTGAAGGTCTGGACGTCGCGTTGCGATAATCGAACGACTTGAGCTTCTCGAATTCGGCCGTGATCGTCTGACGTTGTTCGTCATCGAGTGCGCCTGATTCAAGCATGCGCTTGAACTTGTGCAGCTTGTAACGGAACAGGCCGATCACTTCGGAGCGGTAGGCCACGCCATAGTGCTTGTGTCCGCCGTAGGTCAGATACTCTTCCTGCGGCCTGTCCTCACCATTCACGAGCAGCGCCTGGTGGGCAGGAATGTCAAACGATTTGCGAAGGTATTCGAAAAGCGACGGTTCGCTCGGCTCGAGCAAAGGCGCCAGTCCACGTGAGCCGACTTTGCTGTAGGCCTGATATCGACCCGTTAGAAGGTTGAGCGTGCCCTCGGCGTGGCTGGTATCAACGTCCTTTAGTTCGTCGATGGTCACATTAGGAATGAGAACACCGCGCTTTGTCAGGACGTTTCTGAAATAGGGGGCATATGTGTGAGCCTGATCAATCGTCTCTCGGCGCCTGACACCTCCACCGAAGCGGACCAAAATGACTTTCGGCCCGCGATAGCGCGCAGCTGCAGCCGATTGAGGGAGCAATGCGCCACTTGCGAGCGACGTGGTCGCGCCAAGCGCAAGTTTACCAAGTTCCCTGCGATCAAACTTCATCGGACCCTCCCAAATCCGGTCCATTGCCCAAACTGCCGCGAATTTGCGACTATCTGATGAACGGAAATGGGGAAGAATTCCGTCGACGGGATTGAGGTTAATCGGCCTTGAGGCCCAATGACTGGGCAAAGGCGTTCAGTTTCTCCAACTGCCCCGGCTTGGAAACAAATGCGGCCTGAGCATCCTGGAGCGCCTTGGCAGCGCTTTCTTTGTCGCCAAGCACCATGTAGGCGCGAACCAGGCGCTGCCACTCATCGAGATCACCACCATCAGCCTTCAACCGCTCAGCCAGTCCGGCGACCATCTGCCGAATGCGCTGTTGACGCTGTTCGGGTGTCAGAGCCGCCATCGATTGCCGTGCTGCTTGGCTAAGTTCCGGCGCCCGACCAGCCTCGCTTGAACCGGGCCTATCGTCACCGGACTTGTCCGTGTTTGTTTTGTTGGCCTGACCTGCGGGCGGCTGTGCACCGCTCACCTCAGCGAGCCGCTGACTTACCATGGCCCGCATTTGACCGGGCAGGCTCTTGTCTTCGAGCATCTTTTCGTAGGCCGATATGGCCTGCTCTCTCTGGCCTTGCTGTTCGTGTCCCATCGCCAGCCAGAACTTGGCCGGATGATAGTCAGGCCGGAGTTTGAGCAGTTTCTCGTATGCTGTCTTGACGGCGTCATTGACCACACCATTGGTGGCACCCAGGATCGACTCCGCGTATTGGGCAAGGCGGCGCGGACTTTCACCGTTCAACTGAAGCGCGCGCTGGTAGGCATGGACGGCCTTACGATAGGCCTTCTGCCTGAGATAGATCGGGGCAATCACATCCCAACCGCGCGCATCATCGGGGTTGGTTTGCAGCCTGGCTTCGACCCGTGCGATCAATTCGGAAACGGGCAGATTTCTCGGGTCCATTTTGGCCCGCTCTGCATATGGCTGGCCCGGCAGCCCCGGCGAGCCAAGAATGAGATAACTGGCCATTGCAATTACGGTCACCGCCCCCGCTGCAATACCGGCAATCCTGATCCTTGACTGCTCACTCATCTGCCCCGGCGTTGAGTCCGGTTCTGCCTCGGCTTTGTCGGCTACCGAAAGCAATCTGCGCGAGATTTCAAGCTTCGCGGACTCGGCTTCATCGTCGCTGAGAAGGCCGCGGGCCTTGTCACGCTCAATTTCGGCCAATTGATCCCGATAAATCGCGATGTCAGCTTCAGAATCGGTATTCTGCGTCGTCTCGACTTGCAGCATGGGGCGCAGAATGAGTGCCAGCACTGCCGCCGTTACGAGTGCGCTCAAGACCCAGAAAATCATCTCATTCGTCCCAATTGACTTGTCTTAGACAAGTGAACGCGAACTAAGCTGCGTTGGATGATGCAAGTCAATATCGCCACAACATTGTGAAGCTGTGGTCAATCCCACCCATTGTAGCGGCAATGTAGAGCCACAGAAGTTTCGGCAGTTTCTTTGCCGCGGCCAATCGCGTAATGGCATAAATGCCTGCTTTGTCTACCGGCCACAGCGGGCGAGTGCGCAGACGTCGGACGATAAGGCGGGAGAACGAGCAATGATGTACTTTCTGGGGCGACTTTTTCTTGTGCCGCTCGGCTTCATCCTGGCGACACTCGTCTCGATCTTTGTCATGGTCACACTCGGGTCAGAGCGCATTACCCACGCCATTCAGGGGCAGAACGATGTGCCGCTAACGGCCGCTTTTGAGTTGGTCGGGCAGGCTGCAATCCTAACCTCGGCGATGACCATCGTTCCGGCCCTGGCACTGATCATTATTGGCGAAGTCGCGCGCATCCGTTCCATAATTTACTATGTGGTTGGTGGTGGGCTGGCGCTGGTCGCCATCCCGGCCCTCGCACAAGCCGGATTCGGCAGTCAACTGCAGATGCCGAGCGCCGCCGTTTGGCAGGTTTTCGCCACGTCAGGCTTCCTGGGCGGCTTCACTTACTGGTTAATTGCAGGTAGAACTGTTTGATC
This sequence comes from Hyphomicrobiaceae bacterium, assembly GCA_965247245.1. Lineage (GTDB taxonomy): Bacteria > Pseudomonadota > Alphaproteobacteria > Rhizobiales > Hyphomicrobiaceae > Tectiglobus. The sequence goes on from CBDFGV010000003.1 coordinate 4,052,281, forward strand.
TGCAACATTTTTTCGGTTTTAAGTTAAGCAAGTCCAACTGAAACGCGTTGATGCAGGAAGCATCCAGGCGTATGAAACGCTTTGGACTCACATTCTAGGGGCGCTCCATGGTTGGATTTCTTGGCGGCCTACTACGCGTAATCTTTGGTTTCGTGCTTTCGTGCTTGGCCGCCGGCGCGGTACAGGTTCTGTTCGCCGTCACGCCAACAGAACTAGCCGATGCAGGCTGGGAATATTGGAACCAAGGTGGGGTGTGGGTTCTTGAGTCGGCCACCATCTTTGCCGTCTTTGCGCTCCCCTTTGCGGCAGTGTCAGCATTAGTCAGCGAGTGGTTCGGAATCCGCAGTTTTGCCTACCATGGCTTCGTCGGGATCGCGATCGCAATAGCTGGTTTCGGTTTGATCACGACGGGCGAAGCCGAGGGTGTTCCCACGATCGTCAACAGCTACGCCATGGCCGCGTTTCTGACGACAGGTCTGGTCGCGGGCTTCACTTATTGGTTGTTTGCCGGTCGCTTTGCCTATCGTTCGGACGATGACGACGATGATGGCCAAGACGTGCCGCGAACGTCGACCGAAAAGAGCGTCCCGAGTGGATTGGCAAGTCCGTCTGATGCGCCCAAGAAATCTACCGTCGTCGCGAAGCCAAGCCAACAGGCAACACCAAGCGACAGGGCCGGACCAACGCGGCAGGCGCAGGCAAGCTATGGCGATAGGTCCCGGCCACCGGTTCCACCGATTGGCGGCACGAAAGGCTCATCCGGCCAGGCACCGGACAACACAGCCAAGTTGCCGCCGTTGCCACCAAGTATACCGAGCAAGCCCTTGGAATCCGGCAAGTCCAGTTCGCCATCACCGTCCACTGGCACTGTCCCGTCGACACGACCGAAGCCCAAGACATTTGACGCCTAGAGCCGGCCGGATGTGACCTCTGAAAACAGGGCAGACCGCTACCTTGCCGACTACGATCTGCGAAAAGCGGCAGTCGGCGCTGTACCGTTCGTCATCAATCATTTACTGATATGAGCGACGATACGCGTTGAACTCTGGCGCCGGTGGCTCGCATGCTCGCACTACAAATGCAAATCCTGAACAGCCTGACCAAGGCGGCGTCCGACTATGCAGATCTCTATGCCGATCTGCTTAAAGCCTACGAGCCCCCAGCAAAAAGCGGACGGTCTTGGTATCGACCACCACCGCCGGATCCGTTCTCGAGCGCTTGGCCCTTCGCAACCATGCCAACGAACTACACGTTCTCGCCGCTCTACGCTTTTGCCTTGCTCGGTCCGTGGGCTTGGCGCAATCAGCCGCCAGGTTTGGAGACGTTCTTCTCAACCCCGGTGGCCATGATGAATGCCTGGACCAGCATGTGGGGGCTTAGCCCGACAACGTCCGCTTCGGCGCAACCGTTTGCGCAGGTTTGGCCTTGGGGCCAAACATGGGACCAGGCATGGAGCCAAGCTTGGAACCCTGGAGCGGACCAGGCATGGGACGTGCAGACCACACCGAGTTCAGCCCTCACCCCGGGCTATGGCCTGATCAAAATGTCGATCACGTTTCCAGACGACACCGAGATCAAGTTCGCGTTTCCTGGACCACCGATCTGACCCTGTCAGAGACTTTTGCACCCGATGGGCAAATGAGGCGCATCACGCCTCACCCGGTAACGCCTGCACCGCTACTTCTTTTTGGTCGTGCTCTTTGCAGCTTTCTTCGTTGTCTTCTTGGGATCAGCCTTTTTCGCTTTCGCACCACCGCCCGTCTTGCGGCAGTAGGCCGTCAGTTTGCGTCCACGCGTATCAACCTTCTTCTTAGGCTTGATCCAGCTGCATAGATTTGTCTTGCGCTCGCAGGCTGTCTTGGCGAGACCCTGGCAAGGTGACGTAGGTTTCTTTTTCTGCGCCGTCTTCTTCGGCTTGGCTTTCTTCGTAGTTTTCTTGTCCGCACCAGAAGACTTGCTGGCCTTACTAGTCGTTTTGGTCTTGCTGGATTTGGATTGCGTTTGTTTGGCCTTCTGCGCGAATGCGTCAGGCGGTGCGACGTGGGCCAGGCAAACCACTGCGGCGGCCATAACGAAATATCGAACTAATGAGCTCACAGCTCTATCCTCCCATGCTCGCCCGCTTCGCCAGTCTCAGACAAAAGTTCAAGCTATGTCAACGATGTAAGCAGGCAGAATAATAGATTTGCTGCTGCGGATAAGATCGTCGTCAGCTTGATATTTGTACACTGGACTGGATCATTCCGGACTTTGCTGGGACCATTCACGTGGTTCATACCGGTCGGTAACCACGACCGCTTAACGGGAGCAGGTTGGATGCCCAGAGTTGCGATCATCACCGGTGCCGCTTCTGGTATTGGAAAATCGACCGCCGGACGGCTAATAGGCCAGGGTTGGTCGGTCGTCGGTCTCGATGTCTCGTTTCGCGGCGAGCTTACAGCATCCAGTGAGACAGACGGGCTCAAGACGCTCCATTGCGATGTCACGAGCGAGGCCAGCATCGCTGACGCCTTCAATACGATCGCAGACGCTTACGGTCATGTCGATGCGATCGTTTGTTCGGCTGGTAAGCTTGAGATTGGACCATTGAGCGATATGCCGGTTGAGGACTTCGATCGGCTTTACCAAGTCAACACACGCGGCGCCTGGCTTTGCGCCCGTCAGGCGGTCCCAATGATGCGCAAGAGCCCATACAAGGATAAGCTCCCGCGCATCGTGTTTCTCGGTTCCATAGCGGGCATTCGCCCAAAGGTCTCCGGTGGCGCTTACGGCGCACAGAAAGCTGCACTACACGTCATCACAAGTGTCATGGCTGCGGAACTAGGCCCAGAGGGCATCCTCGTCAACGCCGTTGCACCGGGCACTGTCGACACACCCATGGTGCAGGCGAAATCCGACAGCAGCAAAACCGGAGACTATCGGCCGAGCGGAAACTCACCGCTTGGCCGCGTTGCAGCACCGGAAGACATTGCAGCCGTCATCGAGTTTCTCGTGAGTGAGCAGGCGAACTACGTCACTGGCGCCATCATCCCAGCTGACGGCGGCACACGCGCTGCGTTCATTCCACCTGCCGTTCAGGCTTAGTCTGGCCGTCAACGTCTATACGATGCCCTTGTTACGCAGCTCCGAGATATCGGAAGCGCTGAACCCAAGATCAGTGAGGATCTCGGCACTGTGTTGTCCAGTGTCTGGTGTCGGGCGCAAATAATCCGGCTGTGGCGCATCTGAGAGGTTGATCGGCTGACCTACAACACCGAAGTCGCCGATCTGGGCATGCTGGACCTTGCGTGCAATCCCCACATGTTGGACCTGCGGTTCAGCAAATGTCTTGTCGATCGAGTTGATTGGTCCACAAGGAACGCCGGCCTTGTTGAGCGCATCTATCCAGTGGGCGCTCGGTTTCGTCATTGTAATCGCGGCAAGGTCCTCGTTGAGCGCGGCCCGGTTTTCAGATCGCGACGCGCGGCTCTGGTAGCTCTCTTTATCCAGCAAGTGCGCGGCATCCAGCGCCTCACAACAACGCTTCCAAAGCACGTCACCCGACGCTGCGATATTGATGTGACCGTCCGACGTCGGGAAGACACCGGTGGGAATTGATGTTGGATGATCATTACCGGCCTGCCCCGGCACATCGCCCTTCATGAGATAGCGTGCCGCCTGGAAATCGAGCATGAAGATCATCGCTTCGATTAGCGACGTGTGAACCCACTGACCTTTGCCCGTTTGCTCGCGATCCAACAGCGCCATCATGATCGCCTGCGCCAAAAGCAGTCCCGAAGTCAGGTCGGCGATCGGAATGCCAACGCGAACGGGGCCCTGACCTGGCAGACCCGTGATCGACATCAGGCCGCCCATGCCCTGCGCGATCTGATCAACGCCCGGTCGCGTCGCATCCGGGCCGGATTGGCCGAACCCGGAAATGCTCCCGTACACAATGCGCGGGTTGATCTCGGCAACGTGTGGATAGTCTATGCGCAGTCGCGTCTTTACATCAGAGCGGTAATTCTCGACGATCACATCCGCGGTCTCGGCCATCTTGAGAAAGACAGCGCGGCCTTCTTCAGATTTCAGGTTCAGGGTCAGGCTGCGCTTATTGCGATGCAGGTTCTGGTAATCCGGCCCATGTTGGGTTCCGCCCGCGGCATCACCTGACTCAGGCCCAGGCCGCTCGATCTTGATGACGTCAGCGCCCCAGTCTGCCAATTGGCGGACAGCGGTTGGACCAGCGCGATGGGCGGTCAGATCCAGGACCTTGAAGCGGGAAAGTGGCAGCCGTGTCATGGCGCGTCTCCTCTGCGTGTTTGTCTTGTCGGCATGGGAAAAAGCTTTGGGCATCATCGTGGTTCGGATAATCGAGAAGCGCAACCGTCAGATACGATCGCGCCGTATTGATCAGCCCGATGGTGCCTGCGCATGATGTCACCGAACGTTTTGATGGCAGGGAGCCAATCTTATGACAAAGCCAACCGGATTGGGCGTTTGGTGTTCAACAAATGTCCTCAGCGCGCGCGAACTCACTGAGCTTGCCCAGGGTGTTGAAAAGCGTGGCTATGCTTCATTGTGGTATCCAGAGTCTCTGTCTTACGAAACTTTTGCCATGGGCGGCTATTTACTCAGCCAGACAAGCTCGCTGCAGGTTGCAAGTGGCATTGCCAATATCTATGCGCGGGATGCGCTGACGTCGGCGCAAGGTCACGACAGCCTCAATGCAATGTACGACGACCGCTTCGTCCTTGGGCTTGGCGTGTCGCATGTGCCTTTGGTCGAGCGGGCCCGCGGCCACGCTTACAGCAACAAGCCTGTCACCACGATGCGGGCGTACCTCAAGGCGATGTCGGAGGCGATCATCGACCCGACCATCAAGCGCGAAGATCGCAACATCGTACTCGCAGCCCTCGGTCCCAACATGTTGAAGCTCGCAGCGACCGACAGCAAAGGCGCACACCCCTATTGCATCACACCGGAACACACCGCCCGAGCGCGCGAGATCATGGGCCCCGATGCCTGGCTGTGCGTCGAGCAGAAGTTTTGCCTGAGCACCGACGCAGCAGAGGCGCGAGGCGTGGCACGCAAGCATATGCGCCGATACATGGTTCTGCCGAACTATCGCAACTGCTGGCTGAGCTTGGGCTTCACGGAGGCTGACTTCGACGGTGATGGCAGTGATCGCTTCCAGGATGCCATGGTGGTCTGGGGTGGTGAACGCCAGATTCGAGACTGCATCGAAGCGCACCAGCGCGCAGGCGCCGATCAGGTTATCCTGCAAGCCTTCCCGCCAGACGGTGGAAATGGAGCGGACTTTTCGGCCTTAGATGCATTTGCACCCAAATAGCGGCCAATCCTGCCAATTTTATTCAAATCAGGACGCAAGTTCATGAATTAGAAGTAATTTTCTGAGAGAAGCGGCCCGAAAATTAAAATCGGTTTAGTTATTAGAGCTTAAAGTGGAACTTCCAAGAATAATGCAATCTCTAGGAGTTCCAAGGTGCCCGGACTGTTTTGGCGGCGTAAAAATGCCAAACTCGACGCGCGGTTAAACACTGTCGTCGAGACCTCCGAGCGCACGAAGCAGACGTTCAAGCGCAAGCAGCCCGGAGTCCAGATCGACACCTACTACGTCGATCAGATGAATGAGCCGTCGGAAGCTGAGATGGACGCCCACGAACAGTGGGGCGATGAAGAGACGGATGGTGAATTCGCTCTCGAATCTGAAGAAATCTCTGAACAGCCTCTCCACGAAGAAGCGATCGAGGAAGCTGTCGAAGAGATAGTTGGAGATGAGCCTGAATATGAAGAAGCGGCCATCCACGCTCCAGTAAGAGAGAAGGAAGTCGGCGACGAGGAATATGAACTCCTTGAACTCGCGGTCGAGCGTTATGAGCTTGCGGAAAAACAGGAAGAAGAAGCCCGGAAGCGCGAAGAACACGCGGTACGCGAAGCCGAAGAGCAGCGAACACGATCGGCCGAACTTCAGAGCGAAATAGAAGAGCTGCGTGCTTCGCAGAAGAAGGCGCAAGAACAACGTGATCTTGCGATCCAGCTCACCGAGGAAACGCAACAGCGCATCCTTGAGCTTGAGGCAGCTGCACAGAACCCTGATAGCTCACCGCCAACAAGCAGTGGACCGGAAGGCGATCAACAGCTGCAGCAGACGATCCGTGAGTTGCAGGCGAAGTCAATTGAGCTTGAACAAGAGCGAGATGCGCTGCGCCAGGAACTGACCGCAACGGTCGGCGAGCGCGACACTGCGCTGGAATTGGTTGAAAGCTCAGAAGTCGAACTCAAACAGCTACGCGAAGGTGCTGAAGACCGCGCCCAGGCTGAACAAGAGAGTGTCGAAGCCTTAGCGCTTCTCCGTACGGAGCACGAGGCAGCCTTGGAGAATCTCCAGGTTGCGACTGATGAAGCGACAAAGCTTCAGGAACAACTCGATCGCAACGAAAATTACAAAGCCGATTATGAGCGCCGGATAGCTGACGACTTGCAGGAAAGGCAAGCCGTAGAGGCCGAGCGCGATGCAGCGGTAGAGCGCGCAACACAGTTGGAAGACGAGCGCAACGAGTTCCAAGGCCAGTGCGAAAACTACGTCCAGGAACTGGCACAGCTACGCGCCCAAGTGGAGCAAACCGAACAAAGCCGGGCTGAAGCCAGAGAGACAGACGCCGAAGCTCTCGAGCAAGAAACGGAGCTGCGCCAGTCTGCTGAAACCGAGAGGGATCAGGCCGTCGGGCGTCATGCCGAGTTAGAAGCCGAAGCAGTTGGATTGCGCGACGAGCTCGAACGAACGAAAAAAGAAAGTAGCGAGCACGCCGAGAAGTTCAGGCTGGAAGACCAAGCCCGGCGTGCCCTTGAAACCGAACGCGACTATGCAAAGCGAGAAATCGACGAACTGCATGTTGAGCGCAATCGCCTGTACCAGAAAATCGATCAGTTCGAGAAAGGTGAGATTGAAGGTTCAGCCTCTCTGCAAGAGGAAGCCGATCGACGTGCAGTTGTCGAGCGTGAGCGCGACGACGCCCTGCAGCGCGCTGAGACTGTTCTCGCCGAGCTGAACGATCTCAGGAAAAGTGTTGAGGAGAAAGAGCACGCGCAGCGCGTTGATGCGGCTGCTCTTCAAAATGAGACTGAGTATCGCCAGGCGGTCGAAGCCGAGCGTGAACAGGCATTCGAACGTCTCCGATCAGCCGATGCTGAAGTTGCGCAGTTGCAGGAGCGCATTGCCCAGCTGGAAAAGACGGAGCAAACGGCGTCCGCTGAGCGGGATAAAGATAAGGCCAATGATGCTCAAACTGCTGAAGAGCGCGATGAGGCCCTTCGCAGGGTCGAAGCACTTGAGGCCGACCTGCAATCAAGGCAGCAGCATGTGGACACACTCGCAGCCACGATCGACGAGCAAGGGCAGCGCCTCGAGCAGGAAGCCAAAGTTCAACAGGGTTTGGAAGCAGAGCGCGATGAACTTCGAGGCAAGCTCGACGAAACTCGCGAACTCCTTGCCTCAGGCAATAGCGATAGCGAGCAGATTCGCGATCAGTTAAATGCGCAGGTGCAGGAAGCGCTCGCCCTCGCGGATGCTGCAGAGAGTAGAGCCAGCGCGCTGCAGAACGAACTGCGCGAACGCGACGAGGTTCAGCAAGAACAGTCGGTGCAGCCGCAAGCCGGCGCCGAAGATCTGGCCGCAATGACCGCTGAGCGTGATGCTGCTGTCCAACGCGCAGAGGCAGCTGAAGCGCAGCTGCAAGAGCGTGCGGACGAGTTTGAGAATAGCCAGGAACATATCGAGGACCTTCGCGCCGAACTTGAAGATGAGCGCGATCAAGCACTGCTGCGGGCTGCAAAGGCAGAGCAGGAACTCGTAACACTGAAGGCGGCGAACAAGGCGAAAGCAGCCGGCGCTGGCGGACGAGGCGGTAAGAAATCAAAGGCGGCGACGGAAGAGGAAGAGCGCCTTTTGGCTCTTCGCAACGCCACGGATAAACCCGTCATCGTCAATCGCAGAAAGAAGAAGCCGCCTGTCGAAGCAGCGCCTCAGAAAGAAGAAGATGCAGTTGCAGTCGAACCTGCAGCCAAGAAGACAGTTGGCACGAAGAAACCGCGCAAAGAAAAGCGCTTGGGCGCGAGCATGCGCGCAAGCGTAACGTTTGAAGACTCAACCCACGTTCGCTCTTGCTACGTCCATGACAAGTCATCCAGCGGCGCCCAGCTTGAGATCATTCGCAGCAAGTTGAGTGACAAGATTGATGAAGTCGCTGTTGGCGACAAGCTCACACTGGCGTTTGCCTCAGCACAAGAGAACACGTCCGTTGAGTGCCAGGTAATGTGGACAGAGGACGGGCACTGTGGCGTGCGTTATCTCGGTCAGTTCCGCACGCAGGCGGTCAAACAGCAGAACGAGCCCGAACGAACGAATGCCGATAGCAAGAAGGCCACGGGCGCAAAGTCTGCGCCGCGCAGCTTTGGTCGCGCGAGCAATAGCCGTCGTCTCGGTTAAGATCATCTGAGACGAGGTCGGAATGCCTCGTCGGCTGACGTCGTACGCTTGGCCAGCATGCAATCCGCCTTGTTGATGCCGATTTGGCATCGCACGGCCTAGGCTGACGCAGCCGTCCAAACAAAAGAGAATGCCGAGGTGAGCCAATGCCGTTCACGGTTTTGGCGACTTGAAGCATCGTACCTGGGATAGGTTGCGGTGACGGGCGACCCGAAACTTGTTCGTGGCAAACAGAGTTGCCAGTATCGGCGCGACGAGCTGAGAGAAAGAGCAACCACATGAAGCCGCATCCCCATTCCGCCCGTGACAAGGTCGAGCAGCAGATCGAGGCGATCGAGGCGTGGAACCCGCATGTCAACGCCATGATGGCGCGCAATGACGATGCTGCGAGGACGGAAGCCGATGCGCTCGATACAGCACGTGCCGACGGCGAATGGCGTGGCTTGCTGCATGGTGTCACCATCATGGTCAAAGACAACATCGAGACCGCAGGCATTGAGACAACCAACGGTTCGGCCTTCTTCCAAGGACACGTCCCCAACCAGGACGCTCCGGTGGTCACGCGTCTGCGCCAAGCTGGTGCCATCATCCTCGGTAAGGCAACCCTGCACGAGTTCGCTTTCGGTGTGCGCTCATTTAATCCGGTTATTGGTCAGGCCAGAAATCCTTACGACACGTCACGTATTCCTGGTGGCTCCAGCGGCGGGTCAGGTATTGTTGTCGCCACCGGCATGGCCGACATGGCCCTGGGCACCGACACAGGAGGGTCTGTTCGCATTCCTGCATCGATCAATGGCATCTCTGGCTTGCGCCCGACGGTTGGTCGGATATCAAACCATGGCAGTTTTCCGGTCAGCGCCACGCACGATACAATCGGTCCGATGGCCCGAACCGTCAGCGATGTCGCTCGGCTGTTTGCTGTTATGGCGGGCTACGACGATGCTGATCCCATTTCCGAGGACCGCAAACTCGACAACTTCCTGCCCACACTGGGTGCCGGCGTCAGCGGCCTACGCATTGCGGTGCCACGAAACTATTACTTTGAGTCGCTCGATCCCGATGTCGCCAGTGCGGTCGAAGAGGCCATTCGGACATTCGAAAAGCTTGGCGCAACGATTAGCGAAGTGACGGTCGACGGAGCGGAGAGCGCCTTAGAAAACCTCGTCACGTTGATCTACGCTGACGCTTGTGTGGTTCACGAAGAACGCCTCCATGGGCACGATGAGAAGTGGGCAGCACAAACGATTGAGCGGATGCGAATGGCCTTGTCGCAAACCAGCCGTGACTATGCTCGCGCACTCCGCTTCAAGGAAACCTGGCAGCGAACACTCAAACGCCTGTTCGCTGACCACGACCTTCTTCTCACGCCAACCCTGCCGCATCTGCCACCGCCGATTGAGGACAACCAATCGCTCTCAGAGGCAACGACCCGCGTCGCAGCCAATACCTATGTTGGTGCGCTGGGTGCTTTGCCTGGATTGTCAGCACCGTGCGGCGTCAGCCGTGATGGACTGCCGATTGGTCTTCAGTTGGAGGCAGCCTGGTGGCAAGAACCTGCATTGCTGCGAGCCGGTCACGCCTTCCAGCAGGTAACCGATTGGCACACGCGCAGGCCGACATTGCCGGCATAAGGCAAATAGCCGTCACTCACCTGGCACGACGGTCTTGTCGCGCGGCTTCTCGCCAAAGTCGATGTAGCTCTGCATGGTGTGCCGGAACAGCCGGTAGAGCAGCGGCGCGAGCGGAATGACGATGAATATCCGTACTAGGTGATAGGCCGTGACCAACGCGACGCCCTGGCCGAGCAGCTTGGCTGTCAATGCCATCTCGGTAACGCTGCCTGGTGCGGTTGCGAGGAAGTATCCGCCAAATGGCTTGTCGGTAATCAGCCAAAGGCCGAGCGCGACGCTTGCTGTCAGCACCAGCAATGCCAGCGTCGTGATCGTTGCCGCCCAGGCAAAGCGGACATCGCGACGGATTTGTTCTCGCGAGAACTGTGCACCCAACGATATGCCCAGCAGAATTTGGCCTGCAGCCAGCAGTGGCCTTGGTACATCCGAGAAATGAAACCCGAGGGCGGAGATGGCAGCGCCGATCGCCAGCGGTCCCAGGAAGTTGCAGTTGGGTACGCCGACTTTGCGGAAGACAAAGGTGCCGGCGGCGGCCAATGCGTAGAGGGCTGCAAGGCCGGCCGGGTCAATATCCTGGGCCGGACGCACCAACGGGATCGAGTAGCCGCCGGCCAGCATCAGAAGCGGCGGAATAAAGAGAACAATGAAAACGATCCTGAGCGTTTGTGAAAACACCACAGGCGCTGGATCCGCACCCCACTTCTCCGCCAGTACACTCATTTCCGCCGGACCGCCGGGCATTGCTGCAAAGAAGGCAACAGTTCCATCGCATTGCGCTATCTTCCGCAGCATGATGGCCGTCACGATCCCGGCCGCGATGGTGAGCACGGCTGCGCCAACCATGAACCAGGCATTGTTAATCGTCTCGGTGAGAGCTTGCGGCGTGAAGTAAAGCCCGACCGCCGTCGCAACGATGAGCTGGCCGACGGGTCTGTAGTGGCGGTGGCGGGGCACTTGAACTTCGCCGACACCCATCAACACGGCGAGTAGCAGTGGTCCGATCATCCAGGGCAAGGGCATTCCGATGAGTGTTGCCAGATAGCCTGCTGCCGTTGCGGCTGCGAGCATGGCGATGCGCTTGGCCCAGATGTCCAATCTTCGTCTCCGCTGCTGCTGATAACGTTATCATCCTACGGATAGGGTTGGTGAGTGACAAGCCGACGGCTCTTACGGCATGTCATAGCGAGGTTGACCAAAGTGCATGGCTCGCAATCAGTGGCGCCAACTCGCAGGGTAGAAAGCCGTTAGATTTGAGTAGCTAAGCGCAACAGACGATATGACTGCTATGGACATCAAACCACTCCATCCCCTTTTTGCCGCAGAAGTTGTTGGTCTGGATCTCGTCCACGGTCCCGATGCTGCGACGTTCACTGAGATCCAGGACGCATTTGAGAAATACGCGGTCCTGGTCTTCCGCAATCAGAAGATCACCGACGAGCAGCAGATTGCGTTCAGCGAGCGCTTTGGTGAGTTGGAGACAACCAAGGTTGGTACGCCAGGTGCCGGTAGCAAGCTGATCACCCTGACAAATATTGGGCCTGATGGTGAGATCGTTCCACCAACTGACAAGCAGGTGCTAAGCGGCAAAGCCAATCGGGAATGGCATGCTGATAGCTCCTTCAAGGAGGTTGCAGCCTATGCCTCGATGCTGTCAGCTCGTGAAATTCCATCAGGCGGCGGCAACACTGAGTATCTCTCAATGCGCGCTGTCTACGCTGACTTGCCGGCTGACCTGAAACGGCAAGCCGACAGCGCCATCGCGATCCATGATTTTTCCTACAGCCGAAGCAAGATCGATCCTACGCTCGTGACCGACGAAGAACGCACTGCGGTTCCACCGGTTCGTCAATCCATGGTGATCGACCACGGCGGTCATGGCCGTTCGCTGTATCTTGGTGCTCACGCTGCAAGCGTTGAGGGATATAGCGAGCAGGACGGTCGCGATCTGATCCATTCGCTCATGCAGTTTGCCACTCAGCCGCGATACATTTACAGCCATGCATGGCAGCCGCATGATCTCATTCTGTGGCACAACCGGGCGGTTCTGCATCGCGCAACGCCGTTCGACAGTGCCAATCAGCGCCGCTATATGGTGCGCACGACAATTGCCGGTAAAGCGCCGACGATGACGCGCGGCACCGCTGCCTGAATTCTGCAACCGCAACCAAACCGAATCTGCCGGAGGCTCCGATGATCCAAGTGAAGAACCACGCAAAAGAGATGCTTGAGAAAGGCGAACTCTCACTTGGCGTCGGCATTCGCAACGCACGCACAAGCGATATCGGCAAGGCCATGAAGACAGCAGGCTTCGACTGGCTGTTCATCGATATGGAACACAATACGATGGACATCGATATGGCTTGCCAGATCTCGGTAGCAGCGCAAGACGCCGGCATCACACCCATCGTGCGCGTACCAGGCTTTGAGCATCATCACGCAACGCGCGCACTCGATGGTGGTGCGCAAGGCATTGTTGTGCCGCATGTTGACGATGCAGAGACCGCAGCGCAGATGGTGTCGAACTGCCGTTATCCGCCTGTTGGCAAGCGTTCAATGACGGGCGCACTGCCTCAGTTGGCATTCGAGTCGCATCCATTCGGAGAGGTGGCAGAATCTGTTAATGCAGCGACCCTGTTGGTTCTCATGCTTGAGACGCCGACAGCGATCGAGAACGCCGATGCGATTGCCGCCGTTCCAGGTGTCGACGCGCTTCTGATCGGTACAAACGACCTCTGCATGGAAATGGGAATTCCCGGTCAGTTCGATCATCCTGACGTCGCGGCGGCCTACGAGACAATGGTCGCAGCCTGCAAGAAGCACGGCAAACACCCTGGCATGGGCGGTGTTTACAACCCGGATCTCATGCAGAAGTACATCGGGATTGGTGCGCGACTGATCCTCTCCGGCAGCGATATGGCTTTCATGATGGCCGGCGCAAAGAACCAGGCGAGCACGGTCCGGGGCCTGAAATAGCGTTATTTAACAATGTGGTAGGCTGTGGAAATGCTCGCTGAATTGACTTTTTCGGCTAGCATCTCATTACTGTCATTGGTGGCTGCTATCAGCCCGGCAACTTTTCTATAGTTTCGTTCGTTTGCGGGGCCCGCCACATGGCAAAAATCGTAACTGTCCACGGCACATTTGCGCACATTGAAGCGTCACCGAATGGCAATGACGCTATCAAGCAATGGTGGCAGCCGGGAAGTACGTTCGAAGTCAGTCTCAAGAATATGGTTGAGCCTGACACCGCCGCCAATGCGCCTGGCAGCGATGTCGAGTTCAAGCCGTTTGTCTGGAGTGGTGACAACAGCGAGCGCGAGCGCCGGAAAGCCGGTTCGCGATTGTTGCGCGACCTGCAGGCTTTGGAGGCCCGCAACGAAAAGTACTGTGTTGTTGGCCACAGTCATGGTGGCTCAGTCATCTCATCGGCACTTCTGGAAGCAGCATCACGCGGTTTCGAGCTGAAAGGTCTCCAGAAGTGGATCACGATCGGCACGCCGTTTGTTGAGTTGCGACGCGAGCGGTTTCTTTTTCTGAGACTGCCACTGCTTCTGAAGGCAATGTTTGTTGCCTCACTGATGCTGCTGTTTATGTATCTGTTCTATGTCGTCGGTGAACTCCTTGACGGCCAGCGCATGATCGAGAACGAGCGTCAGCTCATCCGCCTTCTCATTTCCACGGCACTGACGGCTATCCCGTTCGTTGTCTTCTATCTTATTGCGCTGATACTCGATCGGCGGCGATTATTTTTCTATCGCAGGAGCAACCAGGACAAAGCGCGCGCGTGGTTTGGCGACAGATGGCTGCCGTTGTCCCACGAAGACGACGAAGCAGTGCGCGGACTTGGATCGCTGCGCAGGATGCGGATGCAAATCTTCAGCAAGACCTTTGCAGTACCGGCCCTTAGCTTGATGTCGGTTTTCATTCTGCCGCTGCTCTACCTTTACGTTCTGTTTTCACCGACCGTGATGGTCGGGATCGCCGACTACCTGAAGACACAGGTTTACGAGATCGACAGTTACTCTGGCCAGGAAGCCGGTGTGAAATCCATGGTCGATTCCATTCGGCAGCGCACCAGACAGATCCGCCGCGCCCGTAAGCGATTGGAAGATGTCGACATCCAGGCAGGGCAGCAGCTGGAAGAACAGTCCAAGATCAGGAACTGGCGCAAGGAACGGCGCGATCTACGCCAGCAACTCAACAAGCGATATCCCAATGCAACGGCCATTCAACGCGCACAGCGCTTCGAGCGGCGCTTCCTGCAGGAGCGGGTCAACGGACAACGTCGCCCCTGCGCAGGTGGAAAGCTGTGCGGCGGCGGCGGTGATGTTTTGCTGAATGCGAAGCTGTTGTTTCACCTCGTAACGGACGAGGTTGCGAGCTGGACACTGGAAGAGTCGGCCGGACGTGGCTTCTGGGGACGATTGCTAAGATCGGCGGTGCCGGTGCTCCTCGTACCGCTCGTCTTCGGACTGTCTGCAATCTTGCTCGTTCTACTCGTCCAGTTTCTTGCAAAGATCTTCAGCAGCTTTATCAGCCGCTGGCTTGATAGTCAGACCTGGTTTGAAATCAGAAGAACCGCCTTAGGCAACGACACAGAGGCCGAGGTTGCGGTTGGAACCGTTCCGGCTCCGTCTTGGCAAAAGAAAAGCGCAGGGTTCCTGCCGGCCGCTGTTGGCGAACCAATCGCGATCCACTCGAACCAGGCGATGTCGCACGCGATCGAGAAGATCAGGAATTCAATCAGTGAGTTTGCCCTGCACGAAGGCTCGGAAGGTCAGATCGGTAGTGTTCTCAACTACCTGACCTGGCAGGAGCTGATCCATACGTCATACTTTGAGGTGCCGGAGTTCCGGGTGCTTCTGGCGCGGGCGATTAGCGAGAGCGAAGGCTTTGAGCCGAGCACGGCGTTCCGTTCGCGGCCCGACTACAACGATGTTGGAGCGTGGCTGCGGACAATTGAAGAAAGCGTCAAGCAGCGCGAGCAAAAAAGCTAGTCGGGAACGACCGGCTCGCCGAAATAGTAGCCTTGAAGATAGTCGATACCGAGCGCTGAGACGGTGTTAGCTGTCTCGGCATCGGTAATCCATTCGGCCACTGTTTCCATACCGAGCGCGCGGGCAAGTTCGACCATCCGCTCCAGAAATACAGCGTGTGATGGAATGCGATTGATGTGCACGACGAGACTGCCGTCAATCTTCAGAATATCGACGGGCAGTGCGCGAAGAATGTCGAAGGACGTGTGGCCACTTCCGAAATCATCAATTGCGACCCGGCAACCGAGCTCCTGCAGTTTCTCAACAAACCGTAAGGCTTGCGCAACATCCGAGATTGCCGTCGTTTCGGTGATTTCGATGATCAGGCGCTTTGCAACGTCAGGCCGTTCTGACAACGTCTTGGACATTGCGATCAGCGCCTGAGGATCTGAAAACGTCGGGCTCGAAATGTTCAGCGACAGGTGCAGGTGACGGTGAGCCTCCATATGGTCCAAAGCCAACTGAAAACTTCGCCGATCGACCAGATCACTCTCACCCGCATTCTCAGCTGCCTGGATGGTGCGCTCGGCGGAGCGGTATTGGCCATCGGAGCCTTCAAACCGCATCAGGCATTCATAAAATCGCGGTTGGCGGGTGATGCTATCAACGACAGGTTGCAAAGCCAGGTGCACACGATCACTGGAGAGTGCAGAACGTGCTTGCTCAATTGGGATCAGCTCGACTTCATCAGTAGATATCGGCTTGCCGCTGTCGCCACGCTCAGCATCTTCGACAGCGCGCAGCATGGCCGTGTTAGCAGCCTCTATCTTCTGTTTTGTTACGTCTGCTTCTGCCAATTGAGACTGCCTTAAGGACTCCGCCAGTGCCACGCGAGGTAGCGGCCATTTCCATTTGCGAGGGCTCGCAGCGTCGGTATCACCGGCCGATGTAACTGTTGGCCGACTATCCACTATGTCCCTGCAAATTTCAGGGTGGCTGCCACAGATTCCAATGTTGATATCGACAGGCAGTAATCCCGTAACGCTATGCCGAATATCCTAATAACGACTAAAATTCAATTTGGTTTCAGCGGAATAGGTGCTGATTACCGACTCGTCCAGGTTCTCATGTTTGGGACCACCAACCAAGAAAAATAGCCCGGTTGATGCACCGGGCTATATCGACTCTTCTCAATCCGCGAGCCGTTTGGCTGCCGGAAAACAAAGTGTTCAGTTAACCACCGATGGAAAGGTCACGACGCGCGACACGGATACCAATGGTGTAGCCGGCGATCACATCAATCAGTGTTGCCACAACAATGAAGAAGAACACCGATGTCTGGGCCTGGCGGACCATCAGGAACTCGATCAGGCAGACCACGAACACAAGCATCGAAAGCCCGTGATCAAGCAGCGATGCCGATGACGTGTAGGTCGCTTTCAATAGCTCGACGAACAACATGATCAGCAGCAAGAGGATGACCAGGTCGCCCCAGGAGAAGGTCCACGTATGACCGTTGAGCATCGGGATAGGTAATACAACCTGTCTCAACACTTCGTCCGGGTTAGAGCCGCCGGCGAGCACGATGGCATTGTAAAACAGGAACACGAAGATGAGCAGTGGGATGGCTCGGATCGACATTTCTTACCTCTGGTCTAGCAAGCACTAATATTCGGTAATCTTCGAATGTGGCGCAGATCGATCGATCTTTTGCTCATCTCGTGCAAATAATTATGCGTCTTCCTGTGGTTCCAGAACCTGCATGCCGCGATACTTGCCGGATTTAAGATCGATATGGTGTGGTCTACGACGCTCGCCACTTTCCTTATCTTCGATATAAGTCGGTTGCTTCAGGGCATCAGCTGAGCGGCGGAATCCGCGCTTCATTGGGGATGTTTTTCGCTTAGGAACAGCCATTTTACTTCTCGTTTTCTAGTGACTAACCCATTGATACATTTACATCTATTGGCCACCTTGCGGGCTAATCCCGGCTCAGGCGGTCCAGATGGGTTTGTCGATTGACTAATAGTTTCGGGATCTGTGGAAGTGTGGATCCTATGATCTCGATAAATCGGCTCTGCGGGCTTATACCGGCTTTCCGCAGAAATTGCCAGATGTTACGAGCCGCGACGTGAGCGCTCTCCATCGGGCTTAATGCCCTGCCAGAGAGGTCACAAGTTCAGGCAAGACATCAAAGGCGTAAGCCGCTTCGTTCGGGCCTGTAGTCTCCGTGCTCTACGTTTCAGCGCAGCACTTGGTGTTCCCGGGCGTCGAAACCTTGGGTTCGGGAGCGCCGACGCCATCAAAGTGGCTTGTGAGCGGTTGAGCCGGTTCGCTGATTGATTGAAATGGTAAAGGGCGCCGGTCTCCGCACCAAAGCGACCGGGCCCCCACTCAGCGATATTGAGATAAACCTCCAGAATGCGCCGTTTCGGCCAGACAAAATCCATGATCGGTGCGATCGCAATCTCGAGGGCCTTTCTCAGCAGCGACTTTCCTTGCCACAGGAACAAGTTGCGGCTCACTTGCATGGTAATGGTGCTAGCACCTCGTACATCCAACGAGCCCTGCCGGTGGGCTTGGCGCATCACGTACGCTAGCTCCCCGAGATCAAGACCGGGATGCCTGCAAAACTTGGCATCCTCGGAAGCGACGACCGCACGCTGAAGGTTGCCCGAAATCCTTGTCAGCGGAACCCAGCTTTGCTGAACCGGTTGACCGGCCAGCCAATGCTGCAACATCACCGCGGAGATTGGCGGATTGACGAAGCGAAGCACGACGAGCAGCGACAGCAGGATGCCAACGAACGCTGCACCTGCAATAACGAGGAACCGGGTACCGAAATAGAGCGAGTCAATGAAACAACGGATGACGAAACCTGGGGCACTGTCTGTTCTATGTTCGCCGCCAGAATTCAAAGTCCGCATACTCACTCTCGTTTGACGTCGATACCGCTGCGTCCAGACGAAGCCTTGTTGCTTAGTCCGTCGTTTTGCATTCTGGCCGCACTGACGTGAACAGGCAATGCCAACAGAAGGCCCCAGTCACAAAGGGATGGATAGAGGTATGGCGGCAGACTTTTCAGCACAGTTACAGCACGTGGCTGCCACAACCGAAGCAGCCCTGGCTCGCGAAATCGATAGTATGAGCAATGTACCAGACCGTCTGGCCGACGCCATGCGGCATGGCCTGTTGGCGGGCGGCAAGCGGTTCCGGCCGTTTCTGGTGCTTGAGTGTGCGAGGTTGTTCGATGTTGGGGAAGAGATTGCACTCCCAACAGCAGCAGCCCTTGAGTGTCTACACTCATATTCGCTGGTCCATGACGACCTTCCAGCGATGGACAATGACCAGCTGCGGCGCGGTAAGCCCACGGTTTGGGCCGCGTACGATGATTGGACAGCCATTCTGGTCGGCGATGCGTTGCTGACTCTGGCGTTTGAAATTATAAGTAGACCGTCCGCGAGCCTACGCCCAGATATCCAGACCCAGTTGGTGTCGCGGTTGGCGATTGCAGCCGGGTCGATCGGCATGGTTGGCGGTCAGTACCTTGACCTTTCAAGTGACAAGCGCGGCGAACCAGCTGTCCCGGACGATGCTTACATTCGCAAAATGCAGGGCATGAAAACCGGCGCATTGCTGAAGTTTGCCTGCGAGGCAGGCGGCGTGCTCGGGGATGCAAGCGCAGAACAATTGTCAGCCCTGAGCCAGTACGGCACCCACCTAGGCTTAGCCTTCCAGATATCCGACGACCTGCTGGATGTCGAAGGTGATCCAGATGTCGTCGGCAAGGCGACGGGAAAGGACGCGGACGCTGGAAAAGCCACTTTGGTTGGCATTCTCGGGGTTGAACAAGCCCGCGCCGAATTGGCCGCCGCCGAAGCGGCAGCACTCAGCGCATTGGACATATTTGGTGAGCGCGCGGACGATTTGCGACAGGCCGCAAAGTTTGTGAGTGCGCGCAAGAGTTAGCCCGCCTTCAAGCAAAGTCTGCTGCTGCGCGAGTGCAAGCGGCAAGTTTGTCTCTAAAGGGAAAAAAATGACCCCGGTGGCGGGGAGGGGAGCGAGCCACCGAGGTCTTCAAGCGACCGCCGACCACGACGGGGAGGGATTTGTTTGGTCGGCGGCTGCAAACTCATGGCGGGAGGAAACCGGAACACTCGCTTGCACTGTGTATATAGGTAGCCTCAGCCGCCAAAAAGGTTCACACCTCAGCAACAAAATGTGAGGTCGCCCCGAACTGCGGTGCCTTGGGTTGAGGCAAAGAAAAACGCAGCGGACCTTAAGTCTGCTGCGTTCAAAACCAGATCGTATTGGATCGTATCGATTATTTCCCGGCGACTGTCTTAACTCCGGCCTGAATTAAGGCTTCGGCATCAACGCGTCCGGCACCGAACTCCGCATCATAACCAGGCTCGCCAAGGTCGATGGCGGTCGAAGCCAGAATACTTCGAACGGCCTGCTGATCGATTTTACGGCGCTGCTGGATAATCAGTGCGATCAACCCAGAGACATGCGCTGCAGCCATAGACGTGCCAGTAGAGAAGCTATGCGTTCCCTTTGGCGCGACAACAAATACATCAACACCAGGAGCTGCCAGTTCGATGTACTGACCGCGATTGGCATTTGTGTAGAGCTTATCGTTAGTGTCCGTCGCGGTGACTGCGATGACACCATCATAAGCTGCTGGATAGGCAGCTGGCGCTTTCGGTCCATTGTTGCCGCCGGCTGCAACGAGGTGAACTTTACGCTCAAGCAGCTTGTCGATGGCACGACCGACTGATGGATCTTTCGCACCGGCAAAGCTCATGTTGACGACATTGGCTCCCTTGGCCGCGACCCAGTCCATGGCACGCAGCAGGATGACCGTGCTGGAGTGCGCCGCCTTCTGGCCCTTGACCTTGTAGAACGCGCGGACCGACAGGATATCGGCTTCGGGAGCAACGCCTTTCGCGACGCCGTCCGCACGGATGATGCCGGCGATAGCCGTGCCATGCTCGTCGACGCTCAGACCCTGCTTGGGTGCTGCATCGAAATGCGCCGTGATGCCGTTCTTAATATCGCGGTGTTCACGATCGATGCCTGAGTCGATGACGGCGACCTTCACGCCACGTCCTTGGGCGACGGCGTGTGCACCGTTAAGTCGAATTTTGGTTAGAGCATACTGCAACCCGGAAGAGGCGGCCGTGTTCGTGTAGCTCTGGTTTACCACATAGCGATTGTTGCGCTGGGCAAACAAAACCCGATTGTCGTTTAGCAGAGCTGCAATCACCGTGTCCGCGGTCCGGCTGTCGGGAATGCGGTAGTGCACAAAACGACTGCCGATCAGGGCATTGGTATCACTCGACAGTCGAGTGATGCTGTAATCCTGCGCAATGGCATCATCAGCTGCTGGTGGCTGGAAGCGGTCAACCTCGACAACCACCTCTCGTGGCCAGTATTGGTCGTTCGCGGCAACGATTGACGGCCGTGGTGTTGGTGTCGTGCGCTGCTGTGGTTGCTGGCGCGCCCTGCGTCTTGGCTGCTGTGTCTCGCGGCCTGGAGTTGTCACAGGTTCGTTGGTCTCTACGCCTGGCAGCGGGACGAGCGGTACAACAACGCCAACAGAAACGCCTGGTCTCTTATTGTCGTTCCCGTTTTCAGGCCCGTTTTCAGGTGGTGTGCCTTTATCGTCTGGTCTCCCGTAGTCGTTGGGCTGACTGTCAGCAATTTCTCGCTTGTTTTCTTGTTCACGTGCCCGGCGAGCCCGTTCGCGCGCCAGACGGCGCTTCTTGGCGAGTTCGCGCTTGCGCTTCGCCGCAGCCCTGCGCCGTTGTTCGTCACGCTTCTTCTTGCGCGCTGCCGCCTGTTGCGCTTTGCGCTTAGCACGCGCCTTGCGGGCCCGTTCCTTACGGCGTTGACGGGCCTTTCGCTTGCGCTTGGCTTCTTTCTCGGCCTGGATAGCACTGATCGCAGCGATACCGACCGCAATGCCGATGCCGATAGCAGCACCGCTGCTGCCTCCGCCACGGCGGCCACCGCTGCTCCGCGAACCACCTTTGCCGTAGTTGCCTGCAACCCGGACGAGTTCCTGTTGCATTCGGCTATTGTCTGTCAGCTGCAGAGGCAGGCTGGTCAGTTTCACATCTTGCGCGCTCAGACCGTTAATTCCACGATCCTTGACAGCCGCGATCGCGGTGCTGTGCCAAACCAGACTGGCGAGAAGTACGAAAACACTGAAACCGATGGCGTTGAGCTGGCGCATGGCCTTCACTTTCAATTGTTGGGCCCATCCTGCCAAATTCAGCACAGAAAATACCGCTGTCTGATCAATCGGCAGTTCAACCTTCATTATAGCAGCAAAACTCTTACTAAACACTCGCGAAGAAAGGTTAACCCTTCGGCAGAACCAGCAGAACAGTACCGGTGCTGGCTTTGAGCTTGTTAATAATGCCTTCGCGCGCTTCCTTATTGTCCTTTTCAAGCGCGAATCTGACCTCGAACATACCACCAGGCTTTGGACCTGACACAATCTGACCCTTGAGTGGATTGAGCGCCTCGGCGATGGCCGCGGTTGTGGCAGTCGGCGCAAATCGCACGATGACAGAGAAGCCGCTTCCTTCTTCTCCGCTAGCTGTCGCAAAGGTGCCTTGCGGCGCACTGCCGGTTGGCGTCTGCCACATGCTACCGATGACACCGGCTTGCAGCATCAGAGCCAGCGCCGCAGCAATGCCTGCATACTGCACGGCCCGTGGCGTTGGGTTGGTAAATATATTGGCGATTTCCTGCCACAGGCTCTTTCCAGCCGTGACGAGTGGAGACGGTGCCGGTGTCTCCGCAGCGATCGCTTCGCGCAGCTTATCAAGCGCGCCCGGCGATGGTGCTCCTAGCATTTCATTGGCAATAGTTGTTTCGAACCGCTCGTCGCCAACCAGCTCAAGCTGCGATCGTATCTCGGGGTGGGCTTCAAGATAGCGCTCAACACGCTCAAAGTCGGCCGGGTCGAGTGTGCCGGACTCGTACCATGGCAAGAGCATTTCTATCTCTTCACGCTCGGTGAATTTTTCCATCGTATCGGTCATTGCGCTTCCGTGTGCAACGGCAACCATCTGATCTTACGTTCAATTATGGCCAGCCGCGGTCGACACCTGCCTCCATCAAGAATTCTGACAACTTCTTCCGCGCATAGAACATGCGCGTCTTGACGGTGTTCTGTGGGATACCGACCGTTTCGGACACTTCGGCAATCGACATCTCGTGATAGTAAACGAGATCAATGATCGTCTTGTGCTCGTCTGAAAGCCGCTCCATGCACGCTCTGAGGAGTGCGCCCTTGTCGGTTTTCTGTGCGACGACTTCCGGGTTGTCTGCATCATCAGGAATGGCGCCCGCTGCATCATCATCCATTTCGGACTCACGCCGCTTACGCAGCGAACTGATGGAGCGATTGTGGGCGATACCCAAAATCCAGCTCGACAGCGACGATCGTCCTTCAAAGCGCGATGCATTGCGCCAGACCTCCATGAACACCTCGTTGGTCAGCTCCTCCGCGACAGCTTCGGATTTGACCAGTCTCAGGATGAACCGGAACACCCGGACCTGATATCGCCCGTACAGCACTTCGACCGCAGTCTGGTCCTGGCTGGCGATACGTTTGATGAGATCGGTGTCTGAAGGTCCGCTCATCGTTAAGGCCCGGCGCTGTTTCGGCGCCATCCGTTGAGTATGTCGCCGTGATTTTGGTAAAGGTTCATGATCGCAGTGAAATTCTATGGAATCAGGCTCTACAGCCCATGTTTACTAATGTCTGGAGCAATTGCACAGCCTCAGTGAACACGCGATTAATCACCGTATCAAGTCGGCCATGCGGGTGAAAAGCAATATCTTTTCAGATGGTTATGCGCCATTTGAGTGCACTGTCTCGGATTATGACTGAATCTTATCCTGTAAAATCATCGCCGCTGCCTTTTCAGCGATCATGATTGTCGGGGCATTTGTGTTGCCCGTGGTCACGCTCGGCATGACGGAGGCGTCAATCACGCGTAGTCCATGCAACCCATGCACGCGAAGCCTCGGATCGACAACCGCCATCGGGTCCGTACCCATCTTGCAGGTACCAACGGGATGATAGAGCGTCGTCCCAAAACTGCGTGCGTGCTCAATGACCTCTTCGTCACTCTCCACGTCAGGTCCCGGTGTCACTTCGTAAACAGTGTGCTTGGCCATGGGCAGTGAGGCAAAGACCCGGCGCGCATGCTTGACGCCGGCGAGCAGGACATTGATGTCACCTGGCGCCGAAAGATAGTTGGGTTTGATGGCAGGCCGGACGGCTGCATCGGCTGACTTGGCCATGATCGATCCGCGGCTCTCGGGCCGGGCGATGCTGACAGCAACTGTGGCACCGGGCTGCTTTTCCAACGTCCCGAATACCTTTTCATTGTAGCTGGCCGGCGAAAACAACAATTGGATGTCGGGGCTCGCCAGACCTTCACGACTACGGCAAAAGACCTGGGCGCTGGAGACGCCAAATGTCAGAGCCCCTTTGCCGGTCGTCAGCCACTTGGCGACTTCTCCGGCTAGCCGCAACCCGCGCGAATACTCATTGATCGATAGCAGGTCTTTGATCCGGTAAGACACGCGCAACGCGTAGTGGTCAGATAGGTTGGAACCAACACCCGGCAAATCATGGACCACCGGCACGCCAATCTCTTGCAGATGGTCTGCCGGACCAACGCCCGAGACCTGCAGCAGCTGCGGGGAGTTCACCGAGCCGCCAGATACAATGACCTCACGCGCGGCTTTCAACGCACGCTTTTGTCCTTTTTGGTCAAACGCCACGCCAGTGCAGCGCTTGCCATCAAACAGCAGCTTCGTCGCGTAGGCATTGGTCTCGATCTTGAGGTTTGGACGCTTGCGGGCCTCTGCAAGAAAGGTTTGCGCCGTTGATCCGCGAAACCGACCATTGCGCGACATCTGAGAGTAGCCGACACCTTCTTGCTGCGCGCCGCTAAGATCAGGCGTGAAAGGGAACCCGGCAGTCTGCGCTGCTTCAACAAAGTAATGCGTCAGCGGCAGGATCGTGCGGTAGTCTTCGATCTTCAGCGGACCGGATTTTCCGCGGTGGGCATCATCGCCCGGCGCATAACTCTCCAGGCTTTTGAAGTACGGCAGGCAATCCTCGTAGGACCATCCGGTACAGCCCATTTGCGCCCAACCGTCGTAGTCCGCAGCATTGCCGCGCACAAACAGCATGCCATTGATTGAGCTTGATCCGCCCAACACCCGCCCGCGGGGCCAGTAGATCTGGCGACCACCGGCATTAGGTTCGGCTTCGGTCTCGTACTTCCAGTTGACCGCCTCGTTATAGAGCAGCTTCAAGATGCCAGCAGGAATGTGGATCATCGGATGCCAGTCGGAAGGACCGGCCTCCAACAGCACCACCTCCGCGCCGTCAGCGCTCAGGCGATTGGCGAGGACACATCCGGCTGATCCTGCTCCGACAATGATGTAATCGCAGTCGGCTTCGTCTGACATGGTGCGCCTCCGGTAGATAATCCTCAAGGCGCATTCTGAGGCAAAGCTGCCGGATTGTCCTTCGTCATCATGATACCTGTCGCCGAACCAACCTGCACAGTGTCGCTATTCTGATTGCGAATGGTGATTTTGAACGTGACAGCGCCTCTGTCGGGCATCCTCTCGCTCAACCGCGTCTCGATGACGTCGGCCTGGACATGGACCGCGTCGCCGGCCTTGATCGGACCATCGAACGACCACTCAATGCCTTTCAGCGCGATCACTGTTCCATCGAGGAGATCGAGCTTGCTTAAGAGGCCGAACGTAATCCCAACCATCATCGGCCCATGCGCAATGCAACGGCCGAAGATGCTGCGTGCGGCAAACTCGTGATCAACATGGATTGGATTGTGGTCTTCGGTCAGATCTGCGAAGGCCTTGATGTCCTCCGCGGTGATGACACGCTCTGGCGTGATGTATTGATCACCAACAGCGAATTCTTCGAAGAACTTACCCATCTCCAAATCCTAGGTTTTGGCGGCCGTACGTTCGGCCTTGTCGAGTTCGCGCAGTTTCATGCGCTGGATCTTGCCGGTGACCGTGAGGGGCAGCGCATCGATAAAGCGAAGCTGGCGTGGATATTCATGCGCCGACAGTTGGCTTTTCACATAGGCCTGGATTTCATCGCGCACGTCAGAACCGGCAACGACGCCATCGGCTAGCACAACATAGGCTTTGACGACTTCGCCGCGAACATCATCGGGACTTCCGATGACACCTGCCATGGCGACCTTCGGGTGCCCGACAAGGCATTCCTCCACTTCTGTCGGCCCGATGCGGTAGCTTGATGAGATAATGACGTCGTCGTCGCGTGACTTGAACCAGAGGTACCCGTCATCGTCGCGCCAGCCGAGGTCTCCGAGCACGCACCAATCGCCGATAAACTTGCTGGCTGTCGCTTCCGGTTTGTTCCAATACTCCAGAAACATCACGGGGTCAGGTCGCTTCACAGCCATCACACCGATCTCGCCGGCGGCAACCTCATGGCCATCATTGTCGATAACGGCAACTGAATGCCCAGGTGTCGGCCGTCCCATCGAACCTGGTTTGATTGCCATCACGTCAGCATTGTTGCCGACGACGAGATTAACCTCGGTCTGGCCGTAGAACTCATTGATTGTGAGGCCGAAGGTTTCGCGGCCCCAGCCAATCAGATCTTCACCCAGGGCCTCGCCGCCACTGGCAATGCTGCGCAGCCCCAGATCGAACTGTCCTGGGTCCGGATACTGCCGCAACATCCGAAGCGCTGTTGCAGGCATGAACGTGTTGCGTACCTTGTGCTTAGCCATCAGCGCGAAAACGGCCTCGGGCTCAAACTTGGCGAACCGCTTCGCAAGCACGGGCTTACCGTGAAAAAGGCTCGGCAGAAGAACGTCGAGAAGCCCGCCAGCCCAGGCCCAGTCAGCCGGCGTCCAGAATAGATCGCCGTCTTCCGGGAAATAGCGATGCGGAAACTCAACGCCGGGCATATGGCCAAGCAACACCCGGTGACCATGCAGCGCGCCCTTGGGATCGCCCGTTGTACCGGAGGTATAAATCAGCATGGCCGGATCGTCGGCACGGGTTGCAGAAGTCTCAAACTGATCGGACGCTGCAGCCATCAACTGGCGCGCATCGTGGCCGTGGTCGCAAGCAGCGTCTGTGACGAGCACATGCTGCAGATCTCCCAATGCGTCACGGACGCTTTCCAGAACCGGCAAGTTGTCCGCACACGTGATCAGCACCTGTGCGGCACTATCCACCAGGCGATGGCGCAGGGCATCCGGACCAAACAGGCTGAACAGCGGCAGAGCAATCGCGCCTAACTTGTACGATGCGATATGGGCAACCGCAGCAGCGAAACTCTGCGGCAGATGAATGGCCACACGATCGCCTTTGCCAATACCGTGGTGCTGCAGAACATTTGCCAGACGATTAGCTTCGGCCTGCAGCTGCCCAAAGCTCATCTGCTCGGTCTGGCCATCCTCCGTTTCGAAGATGATGGCGACATCGTCGGGCCTTGCAGCAGCATGACGATCACAAACCGCAGTCGCGATATTGAAATGCTCGGGAACGTCCCACCGAAAGGCTTGGTAACATTCCTCGTAACTCGGAGATCGCGGCAGCAGCCCGGCCATGACGTTACACCTTTTCGCAGTCCAGAACGCTACATCCGCTTGGCAACTTCTTCGAGCATGATCTCGGTCGTACCGCCGCCAATCGACTGTACGCGGGCATCACGCACCATGCGCTCAATCGGATACTCGCGCATGTAGCCGTAACCACCATGGAATTGCTGGCAGGTGTACATGACCTTGTTGACAAGTTCACCGCACAGGGCCTTGACCATGGACACCTCGCGCACAGCGTCCAGGCCCTGCGCGTCCATCCAGGCGGCGTGATAGACCAGTTGGCGCGCGGCGTCGACTTCCGCCTGATGCATGGCAAGGCGCTGGCGAATGGTCTGCTTGTCCCAGAGAGTGCTACCGAAGGCCGGTCGATCCTTGACGTACTCCAACGTCATGTCGATCGCCTTCTGCGACTCCCCAACGGCCATGGCGCCAATGACGATGCGCTCGTTTTGGAAATTCTGCATGATCGAATAGAAACCGCGGTTTTCTTCGCCAAGCAGGGCGTCGCCCGGTAGTTCACAATCTTCGAATATTAGCTCGGCAGTATCGGAACAGCGCCAGCCCATCTTGTCGAGCTGCCGACCGACCGAAAAGCCCGGCGTGCCTTTCTCGACGATGAACATCGAGATGCCGCGAGAGGCTTTGGCATCGGCGTCAGTTCGCGCCGCGACGAAGTAAACGTCGCCGTGGACGCCGTTGGTAATGAAGATCTTCGATCCGTTGAGGACCCAGCCGTTGCCGCGCCGCTCAGCCTTGGTCTTGAGTGCCTGTACGTCAGACCCACCACCGGGTTCCGAGACAGCAACTGCGCTGACTTTCTTCCCGGCAATGACATCCGGCATGTAGCGGTCGAGCTGGTCAGGCGTGCCAAACCGTTCAAGATGCGGCGAGGCCATGTCCGTGTGCACCAACACGCTGACGTTAAAGCCACCAAAGGTCGAATGCGAAAGTTCTTCCGCAAAGGCAGCCGTCGCGACGGTGTCCATCTCGGAGCCGCCGTACTTCTCGGCATAGCGGATGCCGAGGAAGCCCAGTTCACCCATCTTGCGAAACGCGTCTCGCGGTACCATGCCGTCGGCTTCCCAGTTCTCCCCGTGCGGGACGACTTCTTCGTTGACGAAGCGGCGCACCTGATCCCTGAGGGCATCAAGCGTCTCGTTGGCATAGATGGATTGTGCCACAGCACCTTCTCCCTGTTGGTTGGACGCGCGACCTAGGTCTTCGCGTCGCTATCATTGGTTTTGAACGTCACCAGGACATCATCTTTGACGACGGACTGTCCCGGCTCGCAAAGCACCTCGGCAATTTCAACGGCGCGAGGGGCAGCAAGCGTCTGCAGCATCTTCATGGACTCGATTACTACGACTGCGGCGCCGGACTTGACCTTGTCGCCGGCAGCAACGGCGATCGACGAGATCGTTCCGGGTCCCGGAGCGAGTATAGCGCTGGCCGCCGACCCATCGCTTTTTGTTTCTTGGCGCCAGGCTGCAAGCCCTTGTGGTCGATGATAGGCACGCGGACCTTGCCCGCAGTCAATATAGATGCGCTGGCCGCCGCTCGGATGCCGCTCGACGAATGTGAAGTACGATCGTTCTGGACCATCGGTGCCAATATGGAGGCGACCGTTTGTCTTCGTGAAGCTGATGGCAGTTTCGGCAGCGTTACCGTCATCCATCGGTGTCAGAACAGCCTCGCGATCCGTCAGCCGCACCCAATAGGCCAAACGGTTGTCCGCGTCATCGAAAAGGACAATTGGTGAGCGCGCCTGCCAGGCGGCGTCAGTCCCGCCACGCCAGCCGCGGAGCGATTGCCAGGGAGAAGATTGTGGCGTCTCGTCATGCTCCAGTAGTCCGGTCAGCATAGCGGCAGCCATATCAGCCTTGTCATCGGCCGGTGTCTGCCATTCAGTCATCTGCGCGACAAGGTGCGTGGTGTGGGAACCGGCTGTGAAGCTCTCGTTGTTCAAGACAGCACGCAGGAACGGGGTGTTGGTCTTAACCCCCATCAACGATGTGTCTGAGAGTGCGCTGTCCAACTTGCGGATGGCCGTCTCACGATCCTTGCCGTGAACGATGACCTTGGCCAGCATCGAGTCGTAGAAGGGTGTCACCTCGCTGCCGTCACTAACGCCGCCATCGAAGCGGACGCCATGCCCGCTCGGCGCAATCACACGGGCCAGTGTTCCCGTCTGCGGCATGAAATTGCGCGCCGCATTCTCTGCTGTCAGACGAACTTCCATCGCCCAGCCGTTGGGCACAAGATCGTCTTGCGATAGCGGCAGTGGCTGCCCGGACGCGACCCGGATCTGCCAGTCGACGAGATCCAGGCCGAGGATTTCCTCGGTAACGGGATGCTCCACTTGAAGCCGCGTATTGACCTCTAGGAAAAAGAACTCCTGTGTTTCGGCATCGAGAATGAACTCGACTGTTCCGGCATTGTCGTAGTTTGTTTCTTTCGCCAGCGCGAGGGCTGCCCGATAAAGATCTGCGCGTGTCTCATCTCGGAGGCCTGGCGCAGGTGCCTCCTCGACAATCTTCTGATGTCGCCGCTGTACCGAGCAATCGCGCTCGAACAGATGGACTGCATTGCCATGCTTGTCGCCAAAGATCTGCACCTCGACATGGCGCGGATTGGCGATGTAGCGCTCAACCAGCAAACGATCACTACCAAATGCTGTCTTGGACTCACGCCGAGCCGACGCAATCGCATCTGCCAAACCGTCTGCATTGTCGACGATGCGCATGCCGCGCCCACCGCCGCCGGCACTCGCCTTAATCAGGAGAGGAAAGGTCAGGTCCTTGGCAGCCGCAATCAATCGCGTGTCGCGGTCCTCGCCTTCTTCACTCTCGTCTGAAAGCCCCGGAACGGTCGGCACGCCGGCGCGATCGGCGATCGTTTTGGCTGCAATTTTGTCCCCCATCTGCCCGATGACATCCGCGGACGGACCGATGAACACCAGATCAGCCTCGGCGCATGCGCTGGCAAACTCCGCATTCTCGGACAGGAAACCGTAGCCGGGGTGGATCGCATCAGCGCCGGCCTGCATGGCGGCCGCAATGATCTGCTCGGCGTCGAGGTATCCGGAGGCAGGTGATGGGCCTGTGAGTTCAATTGCGCGATCACAGTGCTGGACGTGCAGGCTTTTCCGGTCCGCCACCGAATGCACTGCGATGGACTCAATGCCGAGCGCCTTGCAGGTCCGCGCAATTCGGATGGCAATCTCGCCGCGATTGGCGATCAAAATGTAGCGTGGAAGTCTGGTTGAATTGACCATGCGCCTCACCTCACATCCGGAAGACGCGCTTCTGGGCGCGCTCAGGTATGGCGTCACGGCTGGCGCAAAGTGCCAGGCAGAGGCCGATGACATCACGCGTCTCCGCGGGTTCGATGATGCCATCATCCCAGAGGCGCGAGGTGGCATAGTAGGGATCAGACTGCTCGGCATACTGCGCCCGCACACGGCCTTCGATTTCGTTCAATTCGTCCTCGCTGGGCGGGCCATGGCGGACGCTGCTGCGGCGCAATTCAAGCATCACATTGCTCGCGATATCGGCGCTCATCGTGGCACACTCTGCCGTTGGCCACGCGAACAGAAACTCTGGCCAGAAACCGCGTCCGCACATGCCGTAGTTGCCCGCGCCATAGGAGCCGCCAACAATCACCGTCAGTCGCGGCACTTCGGCTGTGGCCATGGCATAGACCATCTTCGCCGAGTTTTTTGCGATGCCGCCGCGTTCCGCCTCGCTACCGACCATGAACCCAGAAATGTTCTGCAGGAATAGAAGCGGTATGCCGCGCTGATCGCACATCGTGATGAACTGCGCTGCCTTGAGAGAACTGTCGGAGTAGAGCGGGCCGTTGTTGCCGAGTATCCCAACGGGATACCCGTGGATCCAGGCTGTGCCGCACACCAGTGTCGATCCCCAGTCCGGCTTGAACTCAACGAAGGCGCTGCTGTCGGCAATACGGGCGACAATCTCACGGACATCATAGGGTGTCCGCCGATCGGCCGGTACAACACCGGGCAACTCCTCAATGGCATAGCGGGGCGGCTGTACAACTTGAGCCGGCGTCATTGCCCTCGGCATGGCCAGCGATTGCACAACGTCGCGCAATTTGGCGATCGCTTCGTACTCATCCTCGGCAAGATAGTCGGACACACCTGAGACCTTGGTGTGCATCTCGGCACCGCCCAGGGCCTCGCCATCGATATCCTCATTGATCGCAACCTTGACGATTGAGGGTCCGCCGAGATGGATGCGGGCCTGGCCACGCACCATGACCACTTCGTCGGAGAGCGCCGGGATGTAGGCGCCGCCCGCGGTGCAGCCGCCAAACACGGCTGAGATCTGCGGCAAGCCCGCTGCCGACATACGGCACTGCCGCAGGAATGTATTGCCAAAATGATCCTTGTCCGGAAACACCTGGTCCTGTTGCGGGAGATTGGCACCACCACAGTCCACGAGGTAAACGCAGGGCAGCCGGTTTGCCTCGGCAATCTCCTGTGCCCGGACATGCTTCTTGACGGTCTCGCGATAGAACGAGCCACCTTTGACGGTCGCATCATTGGCAATCACCATAACAGGCGTGCCGTGGACGACGCCGATGCCTGTGACGATGCCGGCTGCAGGAACCTCGTTGTCGTACTGGCCCCAGGCCGCCAGCGCCGAGAGTTCCAGAAATGCCGTTGCAGGGTCGACAAGCAGATCAATGCGATCCCGCACAAGCAGCTTGCCACGCTTATGATGGCGCGCGACATGCGCTTCGCCACCGCCACGCAGCACCGCAGCCTTGCGCTCGCGCAACAGGGCCAAGCGCTCGTCAAACGCTGCCGCGTTGTCCTTGAAGGCTTTCGAACGCGGGTTAATGTCGGATTCGATGAGCGTTGCTGCCGTCATTTTCCGTTCTCCACAACGCGCGCGCTCGGTGTGCCAAGACCCAGCCAGACGATATCAGCGTATGACCGCGCAATGCCGTCAATGCTGCCACGTTTGGGATCAAACCACTCTAACGTCGCGTTCAACGCGCCGAGAACGAACAAACGGGTTAAGCGAATTTTTTCCTTGGGCAGGCGTCTCCCACTGTCCTTGCATAGTTGGTCTAGTAGGTCGTCCCAAAGTCCTTCATACTTCGCACGCGTTGCCATACTGCGTTGCTTGACCGTCGCTGGAACTTGACCAAAGATCCGGACATTGGCCGAAGTGTAGTCGCTCTGACGCAACAAGCTACGTAGGTGCGCCGCAATCGCCGTGAGCAAAACCTGATGGCCGTCGCTATGACCGCGCGCCACAACGATGTCAGTTACTGCAGCACTTACCTCATCATGCACGCGGCTAATTCCCTGTTCCAGGATCTCGACCACAAGGTCTTCCTTGGAGGAGAAGTGGTAATAGAGGCTGCCCGCTTTCATCTCCGCATCTTTGGCAATCGCGCGCAGCGATACGGCCGCGTAGCCGTGGTCGCGAAATAGCCGGGCCGCAACATCCAGTATTCGTTGCTTCGATTGGATGGCATTTGCACTCTTAGCGTTCATCTAACAAACGTTAGATAGATAGATGAAAATGTCAATCTCACAAACGAAGGACATTGATTGGACCACTGCTAGGATCGAAAGCGGACCCATTGATTCTCGCAGGCAAGTCATGGCGCATACAGATAGTGAAGCTCCTGTTACGCGGAGGTTGTGCAACATCAAAATACTTTGTGCGACCGCAAAAAATGCATATGGATCAGTGTTTTGCGCCGGAGACCTGGTGGTCGCGAGGTTCGGCGTTCGTAGTCTTGGCATCTCGGTCCAGTGAACTGCGACCGGTGTTCTGTTAATCAAACGAGCAATTGAACCCCACGCACTCTTCGCACTTCCAGCCAACCCGGTCGCCAGACCAAAGCTGCTGTCTTAGGTATCCTTGAGAAGCCACGTCGACTGGTTGATCAGATCAAAGCTCGTCTTGGACGGCATCGATAAAGCTCTCAAGTGCCGTGATGTGGGCTGCGAAACTGCGTTCTGGAATGCGCTTGTGTGCATAGCGCTTGTACGTGTTGTTGCAGGTGATGTGCGTGACGCCAGCCTGTTTCCAGAACCGGATTTCCTCACGCCATTGGTCGGGTTCGCCAACAGCTGACATCCAAACCTCAAGACCCATTTCGCTCGTGTCGCGGCCTGCATCACGCATCAACGTCTTGAGGTTCTCGAACGAGGCGATGGCCTCATCCCCTGGCGGATGTTCCAGCATCATCCAACCGTCACCAAGCTCCGCGGTGCGTTTCATCGTGTTGGCATGATGACCGCCGAACCAGACAGGGATGGTGCCGGCTGCCGGGCGGGGATTGATGCCCGCGTCCGGGATCTCATGCCATCGGCCCTTGTAATCAACGTGTTCATCAGCCCAAAGCTTGCGCATCACGTCGACTTGCTCGGCAGAGCGAATGCCACGCGTCGACCAGTCTTCATTGAGGCCGACGAATTCGGCTTCGTTCCACCCAATGCCGATGCCAAGCCGCATCCGCCCGCCCGATAGGACATCGACGCACGCAGCTTGTTTCGCAACCAGCACCGTTTGACGTTGGGATAAAATGAGAACCTGGGTCGACAACCCGATAGTCTTCGTCGCGGCAGCCAGAAAACCGAACAGTACGAATGGATCGTGAAAGTAGTCCTTGGATGTGTTGCGGTTGATCCAGTTGGGCCGGCTCGCGGCGTTCACACCGAGCACATGATCCGTACCGCACAGGTGGTCATAGCCCATCGCTTCGCAGGCCTGGGCATAGGCAATGACGGTTTGCGGTTCGCCCCCAATATCGCTGAGCGGCAGGCCGGCACCGAGTTTGATACGATCAGCCATGTGGCGCATTCCCTAATCCAAGAGTTCCGGCACGATCCAGAACGGTATCTCACCTCGCTCGACCCTTTGCACGTTGTCGAAGGCATTGCGGAATCGGGAGACGTGATTGTCCCAGGTCGGTCCGGCAAAGTGCGCTGTCAAGACGACGTTGTCGAGCTTCAGCAACGGATTGTCAGGCGGTGTGGGTTCTTGGTCAAACACATCAAGACCGGCGCCGAAAATGCGGCCGGCGGCGAGATGATCGTAAAGCGCCTTTTCATCAACGATCGGTCCGCGGGCCGTATTCACCAGAATGGCCGTCGGCTTCATGAGCTCAAGCTCGGCCTTGCCGATCATATGCCGGCTGGCTTCGTTGAGCGGCAGGTTCAGGGAGATGACATCGCACTCCGCAAGGATTTCACGTAGCAGGCGGAAGCGGACATTGAGTTGATCTTCACGGTCCTCGCTGAGGCGGACGATGTCGAAGTAGTGAACGTTCATGCCAAACGCCTGTGCCCGCTTGGCGACCTTCTTGCCAATGTTGCCAAGCCCGATGATGCCGAGCGTCTTGCCGGCCAACTCGTACATGCGTGGTGATGGTCCGTTACCGCGCCAGCGTCCGCCGCTGACATTGTCATGCTGCCAAATCACCCGCCGTGCCACGGTGAGCATCAGCATCATGGCATGTTCCGCGACGGAGATGGCATTGGCACCGCCATTGTTACAGACAGGGCGACCAGTAGCACGTGCGGCTTCAAGATCGACTCTGTCGTAGCCGGCACTCAACAGCTGCACGAGCTTGAGGTGCTTGGCCTGGGCATGAAAGTCCGGACCCATGGGCACATGCGGATAGCAAATCATATAAGACGCGTCGGCTAGGGCAGACTGGTAGTCCGGATTGTCATTGTCGAAGATGTGCGTGTCGAAACCGAGCGGCGCCATTTCCCGCGCGATCGGCGTGACCTCGGGCGACGGTGAGACGAGAATAATCTTGGACGGCATGCGGGGGTTCCTGCGAACGCTTGAGGGTGGTGGCCGGGAGGGGCGGAACCACCTTACCGATGTTTCATAGTGGGTGCGAAGCATCAGTGTGATTTTGCCGGCGGTGCGGAGGATGGAAGCAATGATGACTGGCCGTGCATATCGACTGGAAGCCAATGTAAATTCAACTTAGGTTGGCGACAGCAATAACTACGAGCGCAGAGCATGAAGATGTTCCACAAAGGCCGATGCACCTGCGGTGCGGTGACGTTCGTCGCAGAAGGTGAACCGATCAATATTCGCGCCTGCCACTGCCGCCAGTGTCAGTCAGCGTTCTCATCGCCATTCTTTGCCCGCGCACTTTTCGAACAATCGAATGTCGCGGTGAAGGGCAATACGGCTGCCCACCTTTCGTCACCGGCACTCGAACGGGTCTTCTGCCCTGAGTGCGGCACGCGCCTTTGGGCACGCCGCACCAACGGGACCTACATGGGCATCGCACTTTCGGCTTTTGAGGAGCCAGACTTGTTCGCTCCGACTGAGCACATCTGGGTTTCGGAGAAAGTTGCCTGGCTTGAACTCAAAGATGGCCTGCCCCAGCATCCGGAACGCTCACCGAGCGTGCCGTAACACCGTGGATTGGTTTCCATCAACGAGAGCGTTGGCATCTCGCGCCGCATTGACAACCAGGCCGAACGCGAGCCCTCTTGGTTTTAAGAGTGACCTGCGCCTCAGCTTTCAGGTCAGCAAGGACCCATGCAATGACAACCTTTGATATCAATCCGACGCTCGAGGGCGCTCGCCTGCATTTGCGCCCGCTTCAAGAGGCCGACCGTGAGGCGCTCTATGCGGCCGCAAGTGACCCGGAAACCTGGGCACAGCACCCGGCCTCAAACCGTTACGAGAAGGAAGTCTTCTACCCTTACTTCGACTACCTTCTGTCTTCCGGTGGCACGCTGGCTGCTATCGTGAGAGAAACCGATGAGGTCATCGGCTGCTCGCGGTTCTATCCGGTGCCGGATCAATCTGGTGAGTTCGGGATCGGATTCACGTTTCTCGCTCGTTCCCACTGGGGCGGCAGTTGGAACAAGGAAATGAAGTCGCTGATGGTGGCGCATGTCCTCGGACACTTTGAGCGTGTCTGGTTCCACATTGCACCTAACAATCAGCGGTCGCAGATTGCCACCACCCGCTTGGGTGCAAAGTTTGCCTATGACGCGGAACTGCAGGTCGGCCAAAGCCCGGCGATGACGAAATGCTACACCCTAACAAAACAAGACTGGGAGGCGGCAACGGGCATAGAGCTATCGTAGCTCACTTGCCGGCTTACCGCTGCAGCATGATCCTGGCTTGCGCCATTACGGATTGGAAGTCGCATCGGTCAAACCAGCTGGCATTGCGCGGTAGCAATGGCGAGTAACGCCCATCAAGGATGTCTTGCAACCTGTCGAAGTCATGCGAGGGGATAACGACGTGCGGTACGCTCGCGTCCGTAGTCTCAATGCCGTTGCTCGTGACCGACCATTGCCCGCCACGCCACAGAACGAGGCTCCGCCGGCGATTGCACTGGTAGGCGCGCTGATCGATCACGATATCTACTCTCTATGCTTGTGAGAAGAGAACTTCCAGTTCCGCCTCAAAAGGCGGTTGTGAGCTGGCCCCGCACACTTCTGTGTGGTCGTATCGCGCGCGCTGCGCGCTGTTGTATGCGCACAAGATCGTCTTTCAGTCGGAGGCGCATGCGCTTTAACGATTGTAGACGAATGCTGTCCGGTTGGGGTCGCGCATGTTCCTGTTGAATCCGTGCGTCCAGGATGTCCTTTTTGGCTTCCAAGGCTTCAATCCGTCCCGACATAATGCGACCGAACATTGTGCGCTTCCTTTCTCTTTGCTCCTTATGAATTAGATATACGGAAGCGCACCCAGCGATTGAAATCGTTTGGGTGTCTGGCTTTGATAAGTATGACCGATCAAGTGATGGCTTAATCTTGCGTCATGTGCCGGAGCTGATATATCGCGGTGTGTTTAACCTGCGCAACCGGCCGCATGTCACTGGTCAGGATCAAGCAGTCCATGTCGACGAACCGGTGGCCTTTGCGCTCGTAATTGTCAGTGACGACCGAGCGGACAGATAGCGTCTCACCCACCTTCGCCCGTGAGAAGAACTGCATATCACTGCCGACATGAATCCACGGAGGTAACACCACGTTATCTTTCAAGGCCAGATTACACAGCCGCAGCAGCCAGCCGGGGTGCGCAATAGCCTCGTCCTTGTAGACCGTAGCTGTCTCGCGCACGTCAGCAAGGTATTGATCGGCGATGTCCGCAGTAAGCTCTTCCGGCGCTGTGCCGAGAACGGTTCCAATAGCGAGACTAGTTTCGTTCGCTGGCGGCCGCTCTGCTGGCGGGAGGCTGGCAGCGTAATCTTCGGGATCGGGTGCAGTAAGTCCCGTCGCTGGCAGCTGTGCCTGCCCCGTCGCACACAGCAAACCGTCGCTCTCGACGGTGATCTCCAGAGTATTCGCGTCAGTTGGGCGCGCGGTCACGTCCGCAATCCGGCCATCATAGACAGGCTTGGCAAAGCGACACTGCATGCGGCCCTTCTCAAGAAATGCCGCGCCCCACTGCATCACGGCAGGGTTCGTCGCATACGCGAAGACTTCGACGCCGGGAACTAGCCCGCCCGTGAAGCCCAATTGCTGCGCGATCGTATCGTCGTGGATCTTGTTCTCAGAGGCATGCGAGAGGTTATAGGCTTCGACCTTATGGGAGAGCTTCTCTGCTGCTGACATCGTCCGGTCTCCTTGTTCTCAATTGAGTGGCGCCACATCGACCCGCGCGACGATCCCCTCGAGATCGGGCGAGGGCGCTGGATATCGCTTCAGCACTTGTGGGTCGTGACCAGGTATGATGTGCGCATCGCTATCGGCCAGCTTGCGGATCTTGCGATAGCCTTCCAACATGCCAAACAGGTCTTCGTGGGTAGAAAAGGGAATTTCGTCGAGGAAGCCCTCGTAGTAATGCGCAGCGTCCGAAGCGACGACGACCGTGCCCCGGGCGGTGTTCACGGTGAGCGACTGCAGACCCCGGCAATGACCAGGCACATGATGGACGGCGATACCGGGTGCGATGCGATCCTCACCATCGTGAAATTCGACCCGGTCGCGATAGACCATGCCGACCATGTCGGTCACATCAGCAAGCACAAACGAGTGACGCAACACTTTGTGTGTCATGGCGCGGCCAGTGACATAATCCATCTCGGCGTCCTGGATGTGAAAGCGCGCTTTGGGAAACTTATCGAGGTTGCCGGCGTGGTCATAGTGCATGTGCGTAATGATGACGTCCTGGACGTGGTTTGCATCAACACCAACCAGCTTGAGGCTCTCTGCGGGACAGCGCAGAAATGTCCGGCCACGCCGTTCACCTTCTTCGCGGCCAAAGCCGACATCAACCACGAGTGCGCGCTCCGCTGATTTGATGACCCACACGAAGTAGTCCATCGCGAGCGGCGCATCGTGCGGATCACCACCGATGAAGATCGAACCGCGCGTCCCCATGCGTTCGGCATATTTGATGGCGTAGATTTCGTACTCGGGCGTAGTCATCGGTCGGCTCAGGATTGTTAGTTAAATCCGCTAATGGACGAAGGATATCCCCTCTCCCCATAGCGGCGCGTATGGGGAGAGGGTTAGGGAGAGGGGCAGCGGCAAGCACTGAGATCGCTTTTGCCCCTCACCCCAGCCCTCTCCCCGCTCGCGGGGAGAGGGGGTAAGCAGCCTCAAACCTCTGGAGGCAGCGCGCAAACCTGCTCATAGGCATAGCGCTCTTTCAACGTACCGAAGTGCTCGAATACATCGAGAGCCACTTCGAAAGCCGGCTTGGTGATCTCGATGTGCGGTGTCCAGCATCCCAGCTGCTGATAGGATTCAATGCACTTGGCCAGAACATCCTCGTCGATCATCGGAAAGTATGATTTTTCTGCCTTGGCGATCTCGGCTGCCGGCGTTTCATTCATGTAGACACGTGTCTTCTTATAAGCGCGCGTGAAGGCCTTGGCCTGATCGGTGGCCAGCCATTCGCGGGTGGCTGCCAGGCTTGAAAACGCGTTCGGGCCGATCTGTTTGCCGACCTGCGCCACGATGTGTCCGACACCGTCTTTCTCAAGTTGTTGCGGGAACGGTCCCTGTTGCTGAACGTAGTTGCCCTGGCCATCGCGGAAAGCCTTGTCCATATCGGCAGCTCCGCCGACATTGATGACTTTCATCTTATCGAAGTCGATCCCGGCCTTGTGGCAGGCATACTTGAACATCGCCAAAGGTTGCCCGCCGCCGAATAGAACCACCTCGGAGCCTTCAAGTTTCTTCCAGGTGAAGTCCGGGTCCGGCTCGCGAGCGGTGAGGAAGAAGCCGTCCATCTCATTGATTTGCGCGAAGTGCACTGCGGTCGGTGTCTCGCCTTTGCCCAATGACGTGAAGCCTTGGCTTGGTGCGGATTGGATGACCTGCGCCTTGCCATCCTCGAGGGCTTTGATCGCCGAAACACCTGGTGGTGCAACGGACCAGCTGGCGTCCAGTCCTTCCTCTTTCAGGAAGCCGCCCGACATCGTGGAAATCAGTGGCGAATAGAATGCAGAAAACAGCGTGAATTGGATTTCGATCTTTTCCATGTCGGGCTCCGGTTGGGACATTTGAAACTGAGGAACGTGTGGCTCTTTCTAGCGGGCGCGTTGGCCAAAGAGGACTTTCTGTCCCTCCTTGTCATCGCCGAGATTGTAGTCAGCGGGACGAAGCTCGGCGCCGGACTCAAGTCCGCGCTGGACGGCAGGCCGTGCATTGACGCGTTCGAACCAGGGTTTGATGTTGGTGAAGTCATCCAGGTTTTGGCCCTGGTGCTCGTGGCGGCGGATCCAGGGGAAGATGATGATGTCTGCGATCGAATACGCGTCGCAAATATACTCGCGGCCATCCAGCCGACCGTCCAAGACACCATAGAGGCGATTGACTTCATCGGTATAGCGTTTGGCGGCGTACGGGACTTTCTCAGGCGCATAGTTGCGGAAGTGATTGGCCTGCCCGGCCATCGGTCCAAGGCCCGCCATCTGCCAGTAGACCCATTGCTCGACTTCGGTGCGCTGGCGCCCATCGCTTGGATAGAATTTGCCCGTCTTGCGCCCTAGGTATTGCAGGATGGCGCCGCTTTCAAATATCGAAATTGGCTCACCGCCGGGCCCATCGGGATCAACAATCGCCGGCATCCGATTGTTCGGCGCGATCTTGAGGAAGTCCGGCTCGAACTGATCACCCTTACCAATATTGACCGGATGGATCTTGTACGGCAGCTCGCATTCCTCGAGCATAATCGTCACCTTGTGGCCGTTGGACGTCGGCCAGAAGTAAAGGTCTATGGTGGCTTGCGGCATGTGGTTATCCAATCAGGTTTGGAAACGTCGCTTCTGCAATGGCGATTGCAGGTCCTGGCTTCGTTTGGCACTGCTCAAAGGCTGAGGTCTACTTGTACGTCATTCCCGCGAAAGCGGGAACCCAGCCGCCAATCGTGTACGCAATGATGCTTGTTTGCGCACTTTGATCCCCACCTGTGTGGGGATGACGAAGTGGACGATCTGTTGGGTGCCGCTCTAGATAGTTGGCTTTCAACTATCCATTAGCAGGTGTGAGAGCCGCTCGAATGATGCTGCTGGCAACGACCATCTCCGGACTGGTCTTACGGTAGGTCTTGATGATCTCCAGAAAGTGCCGGCTTGCCTCGTCGCTCGGCCTTGGTGGATGCGTCGGTTCAGGTGGAAGCGTGGTCCGGACACCGGGTACAGCCGCGTCAATCCTGGCACGCAATTCGTCGTAGGCGGCAACGCTGCGTTCGTCTGACAATCGCGGCGGCAACACGACAGCGAGATGCATCATCAGGTTTGGCCAATGCGCCAGCATGCGATAGAGCCCAGGGACGAACGGTTTGCCGACCATGTCCGACGCGAATAGGTGAAGCGCGTCGCTCTCGCCTTGTGGCAGCGCCTCGAGATCGACCATATCTGGTAACGGCGGTAGCATGGCCGGCGGCGCAATCTGATTGGTAGCGATCGTCGACGGTACAGCCGCCTCCGTGAGCAATGTCGCCGTCAAACCTGCAAACATCATATTGATCGGCGAAACCCGGACGAAGCTGGCGCAGATATCGAGAACCGCCTGTTGGTCGCCTCGCGACATTCCCCATGCCTTCAGAACCTCGTTCGGAATGGGTTCAATGGCACTGAGATCCAGGCCTTCAGCACATTCCGCGGCGGCTTGCTGGGCGGCGCCGCTGCGAAAGGCCGGTGCGACCGCCGCCCATGACCACTCCAGCAAGCCCGGCTGGGCTGCCATGAAACGATGGATCGCTGAGACGTAGGGCACGCCCCACAGTTCGCGCACTTCGGAAAAGATACTCGCAATCTCACCGCTGGCAGATGCTTCGTCGACTTCGCCGGACATTAGTGTTCGCCCACTCTCTCATCACAGACGCCAAGCGTCACAGACCCATCTGGGCAATCAGCATCTTCGTGAGAAAGTCTTCGCCGTTTGCAAGGCGATCCGTGATGCTGAAATGATTGTCACCAGGCGTGGATAAGTATTCCGCCTTGACGCCGTGCGTGCGCAGGTGCGCAGCGTAAGCCAGCGATTGCCAGTGAAACAGGTGTGGCTCGCGCTCACCGACGCCCAGCAAAACAGATGACTTGGCAACCGGCGGCAAGAACATCGGGCTCATGGCAGTTGCTTCGTCTTCGCTCAGGTGGATATCGGCCTGAACATCGAGAAATCGGTGCGGCTCGATATCGAACAGGCCGCTCAACAGCGCGCTGGATTTGATGAGATCGTTGGGAATCCCGGCGTAAGCCTGCCAGTCAGTGGCAATCATCATGCCGTTGAGATGACCGCCGGCTGAATGTCCCGAGACGTGGATGCGGTTCGGATCGCCGTTGTGGTCGGCGACGTTCTGATAGGTCCAGACAAGCGAGCGGCGCATCTGCTCGACAATGTCCGTGACCCGCACCTTGGGGCAAAGATCATAGTTAACCACGACAACGGTTGCCCCGGCAGCCACGAGCGGTGCCGCCATATGGCTGTAAAAGCTCTTGTCGAGTGCCCGCCAATAACCACCATGAATGAAGAGATGAACTGGTGAATTGGGCGCTGCCGACGGGAAAACATCCAGTTTCTGGCCCTCGCTGTCGCCAAATGCGATATCCAGCGTACCGGTAAGTTTTTCTCGAACCGCCGCACTCATTTCGGCATTCTTGGCCAGATAGTCTTCGGCATCCGGCACGCTGGTTCGCGGCGAATACTGAATATTCATGTCGGCGATTTCTTCCGGCGTGTAGGTTTTGGCCATCGTTTCAGTATCCCTCCCGCTCAGCGCCAGCCTGGTCATGCAATCACATAGTCGAACATTGCGCCAACGGCTTTATCGACCGCCTGAAACCGCTTAAAATCGGAACGAAGCGGATTGCAGGCTTCCAGCGCTATCGTTGTCTAGTTTGGCTGCAGACTTGCACAATTCAAAACCGTGCTAAACTACAAACAGGTTATTTGGAACTGGTGATCAGAGGCGAGATGGCTGGTCGCGATCATGAGGGGAAAAATCAATGTCAGAGAACGGCAAAGATCATAAGTACATCGGCAAGCGCACCATTCGTCCTGACGGTGCGGACAAGGTGACCGGCAAGGCCACTTACGGCGCAGACTTCTCTCAACCCGGCATGTTGTGGGGTGCCGTTAAGCGCTCACCGCATGCGCACGCGCGCATCAAGTCGATTAACTTCGATAAGGCACTGGGGCTGCCCGGCGTTAAAGCCGTGATGAGCAGCGAGGATATCGTCGAGTTCCCGATCTCGGGCCCGCCGGTCCTGGTCGGTATCGCCGACATGCGCTGGATCTGCCGTAACGTCATGGCCCGCGACAAGGCCTTGTTCGAAGGTCACCCCGTGGCGGCGGTGGCGGCGACGTCAAAGAGTATTGCAGCCCAGGCTGCTAAGCTGATTGAAGTCGAGTATGAGGTGCTGCCGCACGTCATCGATGTCGAGGAAGCGATGCAACCGGATGCACCGATCCTACATGATCATGTGCGAGCGCCCGGCGACGACTCGGGCAAACCGTCCAATATCTCCGGCAAGCTTGAGCATGTGCTCGGCGACATTGAAGCCGGTTTCAAAGCCGCCGACGTCGTCGTTGAGCGTAGCTACAAGACCAAGCCGGTCCACCAGGGCTACATCGAACCGCACGCCTGCCTCGTCAGCGTGTCGAAGGATGGCGCGGCGACCGTATGGAGCAGCAGCCAGGGCCACTTCATGGTGCGTGCCATGTGTGCGCATCTGACCGGCATTCCCC
Source organism: Hyphomicrobiaceae bacterium (assembly GCA_965247245.1). Classification (GTDB taxonomy): domain Bacteria; phylum Pseudomonadota; class Alphaproteobacteria; order Rhizobiales; family Hyphomicrobiaceae; genus Tectiglobus. Next base: position 4,095,216 of record CBDFGV010000003.1, read on the forward strand.
AGAGCAGCGTCAAAGCCATTCCTGCAGAAATCGGCGGCGGCTTCGGCGGCAAGACAATCGTCTATCTCGAACCGCTGGCTTTGGTCCTGTCTCGCAAGACCGGACGCCCGGTGAAAATGCAGATGTCGCGCGAAGATGTCTTCCGCGCATCCGGTCCGACGTCTGGCTCTTCGAGCAAGGTCAAGATCGGCGCCACCAAAGACGGCAAGATCACAGCTGTCGAAGCAACCTTCTGCTTGCAGGCTGGCGCGTTTCCAGGATCGCCGACACGCGGCGCGGCCGGTTGCGCCTTTGCGCCTTACGATATTGAAAACGTCAAGGTCACCGGCATCGACGTTGTCTGCAACCGCCCGAAAGCCACCGCCTACCGTGCACCGGGCGCACCGATCGGTGCCTTCCCGGCTGAAAGCACGCTGGATCTGGTTGCCAGAGAAATCGGCATGGATCCGCTGGAGCTACGCCTCAAGAATGCCGCCAAGCAGGGCACTAAGGCAGCCTACGGACCGGTCTATAATCGCATCGGCTACGAGGAAACCGTTCGTGCTGCGATGGAGCACCCGCACTACAAGACGCCACTGGGACCAAACCAGGGACGTGGCGTAGCAAGTGGTTTCTGGTTCAATGCCGGCGGTGACTCGAGTGCCCAGGTCAACATCAATGAAGACGGCACCGTCGTCGTCGTCACCGGCCACCCAGACATCGGTGGTTCTCGTGCCTCGATTGCCAACATCACGGCTGAACTGTTGGGCATCGACATCAGTCAGGTGCAGGTGCTGATCGGCGACACCAGTTCCGTCGGCTTCAGCGCGGTCACTGGTGGTAGCCGTGTGACTTTTGCCTCTGCAATGGTTGTGACGCAATCAACCGAGCAGGTCATTACCACGCTTCGCGAACGTGCTGCCAAGATCTGGGACATCGAACCTGATGCGGTGGAATGGGAAGACGGTTACGCCCGTCCGGCCGGTGCCAACGCCGGTGACTTCGATCCATTGTCGTTGAAGGACATTGCCGGCAAGGCCAGCGCAACGGGTGGCCCGATCACCGGTAAGCAGTCTCTCAACACCACGGGCGCCGAAGGTGGTTTTGCAACACACATCTGCGACGTCGAAGTGGACCCTGAAACGGGTCACGTCGAAGTCATTCGCTATACATCGTTCCAGGATGCCGGCCGCGCCATTCACCCGAGCTACGTCGAAGGCCAGATGGAAGGCGGCGTCGCCCAGGGCATCGGCTGGGCGCTCAACGAGGAGTATATCTACGACTCGGACGGCAAACTCGAAAACGCGGGTTTCCTGGATTATCGCATCCCAGTGGCGTCAGACCTGCCGATGTTGGATTCTGTCATCTTGGAAATCCCCAACGACAAGCACCCCCAGGGCATCCGTGGTGTAGGTGAGGTGCCGATCGTACCAACACCGGCCGCTGTCGCCAACGCCATCGAGGGCGCTGTTGGCCTTCGCATGACCAGTCTGCCGATGTCGCCGCCTAAGGTGCTTGCTGCTATCACGGCCGAAGCTGCGGAATAGCATCTAATCTATTGATTGGATTTGCGGGGTAATTTCATTGCCCCGCACTCCAAATCAGCACGTCGTAGAAAAGACGCTTTGAAATCCTACCTTAGGGTCAGCACCCTCTTCGGTCATAACCGCGGATCATGCGCCGGAGCATGAATTCTCCCATTCGTCATCCTCGCGGAGGCGAGGATCCAAGCGAGCTTCTGGCTTGTCCGTGCTCAATAGGCAGAAGTAGAGCCAGGGCTCGAAACCGATCAGACCTCGCATTGACGTCCCAAGATAGCAACTCGACTAAGCCGAAGCGTCGTACCTCAGCAAAGCCACTGCAGTTTATGTTCAATTTGATACCTGTCTGGGTTCCCGCCTACACGGGAATGACGCTGCTCCTGTACTTTCCTCCCAACCTCGTCATCCTCGCGGAGGCGAGGAGGAACATTCACGTTTGAAGACTTCGTTCGGCGTTTGGTAGTTGAGCAACTGAGTAATCCGCAGCGCGTTTGACAGGAGGGATTGGCCGATGTCTAACCGCCTCCGACTTCTGCTGGGTCATAACTCAGCCCGGCAGCGCCGTATCCGCCATCCACATTCAGGATTGCACCGGTCGTCCACCGGCATTCATCCGATGCCAGGAACAGTGCCGCGTCTGCGACCGCATCCGCGGTACCGTAGTCGCCTGTTGGAATACGATCCAGGTAACCCTTGCGTCGGGTCGGACCGTGGTTGCTGAGACCGGTCTCTATCGGGCCGGGAGCAATCGCGTTGACCATGACGCCCTTGTCGGAAAGCTCCACGGCCAACACCTTGCAAACATGCATGACGGCAGCCTTTGAGGCGCCATAAGCGATGCCTCCCATGTTGCCGCGCTGTCCAGAAATCGAGCCAAGCTGCACGATCCGCCCTGCGCCCTGGGCAACCATGTGCTTGGCCGCGGCCTGTGCTGTCAGAAATGACCCGGTCAGATTGATCCGCAATACGCGCTCCCAGCTCTCAACGTCGGTATCCAACGCGAGACGATGCATTGCGACGCCCGCGTTGTTGACGAGAATGTCGATGCGGCCATAGCGTTGAACTGTTTCCTCGACCTGCGCTGCGCATTGGTCTGCTTCCGCGACATCGGCTTGGTAGCTATCAGCAACACCTCCCTCTGATTTAATTGCCATAACTGTTTTCTTGGCAGCTGCCAGATCGCGATCACTGCATAGGACGGACGCGCCCTCAGCGGCATAGCGCTTGGCGATCGCGGAACCGAGGCCGCCGCCGGCACCGGTCACCAATGCGGCTTTCCCCTTCAACCTCATTCCAGCCTCCCAAATAACAGACCGATCTCGATGCCCTAACGTTTCCACGGCAGGGATCGAGAGCATGACATCATCCGCCGGTCTTCCACATCACCAATGTGAATTCAGCCGATGCCGCGTTGAATGGGCCTCGTGCCTAACGGATGGTTCCAGGAGCCAGAAGACAACCAGATTGGCAGGAGAGGGAGCGGACCATGGATCTCGGCTTGAAAGGCAAAGTCGCGGTTGTGACCGGCGGTAGCCGGGGTATCGGGCTTGCAACTGCCGAGCTTCTCGTCAAAGAGGGCGCCAAAGTCGTCATTGCGGCGCGAAGACCCGAGCACCTCAAGACCGCCGCCGAGAGTATTGGCGTTGATCCGGTTGAGGCCGATGTCACCAAGCTCGAAGATCTTGATCGCCTTGCAAATCACGTCACAGACAAGTACGGCGGTGCTGATATCCTGGTCAACAATGCCGGCACCGGCACCTACAAGCCGTTCCTCGAAGTCACAGACGACGACTTGTTGCACGGAATGGCGATCAACTTCTTTGCCCAGTTCAGACTGACGCAACGGATCGTTCCAGCCATGATTGCGCGTGGCGGCGGCGTCGTGATCAATGTCTCCGGCCGAACAGCTGTTCGCACCGCATATCCGCCGGGATCGACATGCACCGGACCAGCCAAAGCTGCCGAGGTACGCTTTTCAGCCGATCTCGCCGAGGAGTTAAAGCCACACAAAATTCGTGTTGTTTGCGTGGTCCCAGGTGTGGTCATGACGCCGGATCGCTTCGGTAAGTGGGAACGCGAAGCCCATGGCCGTGAGCTCGAAGCGCAGGAGGCGAACCAGGTGCGCGACAAGCTGGAGGCAGAAAAACTGCCCGCTGGTGCGCAATGGGGAACACCGGAACAAATCGCCAATGTCATTGCGTTCGCAGCTTCAGATTGCGCCGGTTACCTCAGCGGCGAGAGCATCCTGGTTGATGGCTCACCCGGCGCATACTCCTACGTCCGCGCGCTCTATGAGGAAAAGCAAAAGCAGTAGCAGGGCCACGCAAGGCCGCCGAAACCTGGACCAGGAAACCAAACATCTATGGCAAGCGCACTGGACGGCATACGCGTCATTGACCTGACCAGGCATCGCGCCGGTGCCTTGGCGACGATGTTTCTTAGCGACCATGGCGCCGACGTTGTGCGGATCATTGACGATGAGGCGCAGCTGCATCGTGGCGGCGGTTTCCGTGTCTGGGATCGCGGGAAGAGTGTTGTTCTCGATGAAACGGGTGACCGGGCGAAACGCAAGCAACTCATCAGGGCCGCTGATGTCGTTGTCGAAGATTTTGCACCCGGCAAACGTCCGGATCATGTGCAATGGCGGACGCTCGCGCAACTCAATCCACGCATTATAGCCTGTTCGATTACGGCTTACGGCGAGCATGGGCCGCTGCGGGATCACCCGCAGATAGATGATCTGGTGCTTGCGCGTACAGGTGTCCTGTCCGGCTTACCAGCATTTCGAGGGGCGCCACCGGTTCACTGCATTCATCCGTTGCCAAGTGCCGGTGCTGGGGTGCTGGCAGCGTTGGCCGTTGCCTCCGGACTCTATGCGCGTGAACGCACCGGGCGCGGGCGGCACGTCTCGACGTCACTCGTAGCCGGCGCTCTGCTCTATCATCCCAAGGTGCTGAGCGACCACCTGGCTCCGCACGTCTTCCAAACCAACCCGTTCGGCAGTGCGCCGTTCTATAGTGTCTACGAATGTGCGGATCAGGAATGGATACAGCTCGGTTGCGTACATCCAGGCTTCATTGCACGGGCTGCGGACCTGATGGGATTGGGCGACATCATCAAGGATCCGGTCTACGGACAGGGACACAATCCGCAAACTCCTGAAGCTGACGCCTATCTCCGTAAACGCGTAACCGAGATCATGCTGACACGCGCCGCGGCGGACTGGTCTTCCGACTTCGAAGCCAAAGATATTCCATTTGCGCGCTCGCAAACCACTGATGATGGCATGGACGATGAGCAGGTCCGCCACAACGATATTGTGGTGGCGCTGAATGATCCCGAGATCGGTGAAATCCAGCAGATGGGCGTACCCGTCAAATTGAGCGCCACGCCAGGGCTGCTCCCGCGTCCACGCGCGGCGGGTTTAAGCACAACTGTGGATTGGTCGGCGCAGCGAGCAGAAGACGCGACGCCTCAAAACAGCGAACCTGATTTGCAGATGCCGCTATCCGGCGTCCGGGTTCTGGAAATCACCAACCTCATCGCGGGCCCCATTGCAGGGCGGCTACTGGCGGATCTTGGCGCAGACGTTATGAAGCTGGAGCCGCCAACCGGTGACATTTCGCGTCCCATAGGGCGGACCTATTTCTACAGCGTCAACTACGGCAAGCGCTCCATCGCCGTCGATACATCCAAGCCCGAGGGCAAGGAGATCGTCCAGAGTATTGCCGCGACTTGCGATGCAATGCTGGCCAACCTGCGACCGGGCGCAACGGCGCGCATGGGGATCGGCAATGCAGTCGACGACAATCTGATAGAGGCGCAGATCAGTGGCTATGGTTTCACCGGGCCCTATGCCCATCGCCCTGGTATTGATCCCTTGGCTCAGGCCTACATGGGTCTCGAACGTGCGCAAGGTGGTCAGGGCAACCCACCATCGTTTCCTGCGCAACTCGCGCCGACAGACTTTACGACCGGAACCATGACAGCCTTTGGTATTGTCCTGTCGCTGTTTGCCCGCGCTCGCGGCAATGCCAAAGGTCAGCGCGTCGAGGTCAATCTGCTCGATGGCGGTATACTACTGAGTTCGGAATGGTTCACGCGCTATGCCAGTCGGCCACAACGCGAACTCGCCGACAAACAGCAGTTCGGTCCGAACCCATTTCACCGAATCTATCAAACGGCAGACGGCTTCATCTATGTGGCAGCCGATAGACAGGTGGAGCAGGCTGCAATGTTGACGGCATTGGCCTGCGAAAAGATGGATGTTGCAATGCTGGTCCGGTCTGGTGATGGCCATCCCAACGACAGTGCTGCCGCGCAACAGCTCGCAACCAGGTTTGCAAGCCTGACAAACGCAGAGGCCGAGGAGAAACTGATTGCAGCCGGCGTGCCCTGCGCACCAGTCGCCGCAGCGGAAAGCGAAGCCTTTTTCAACGACCCGATGTCCAAGCTCAATGGATGGGCCGTTACCAAGCCACACGCAACGGCTGGCAAGCTGACCGCTGTCTGCCGCTACATCGGACAAGGCGAATTCCACGATCCTAGCATTCTCCCAACCCCTCTGCTGGGAGAGCAGAACCGGGAAATTCTGCTCGAAAGCGGATTGAGCGACGACGACATCGCACAGTTGCAACGCGACGAACTGATTACGCACGAGGAACCGCCCACTAGGGGATAGCGAACTATGAAAATCATTCAGACCCTACCGCAGAGCGACCTCGGTGCTGTGCCGAGTGCTGCCAAGGCCGCCGAGGACGCCGGCTTTGACATGCTCATGACCATGGAGAACAAGCACGAACCTTTTTTGGCTTTGGCCGTGGCAGCAGTCGCCACTGAGAAGGTCGAACTCGGGCCAGGGGTCGCGATCGCCTTTCCGCGCAGCCCGATGGTGGTTGCCAACGTCAGCTGGGATTTGCAGCTGGCTAGCAAGGGGCGTTTCGTGCTGGGCCTCGGGCCACAAATCAAACCGCACAACGAAAAGCGGTTCTCTGTGCCGTGGTCGCCACCGGTTCCGCGCATGCGAGAATATGTCAATGCGCTGCGTGCCATCTGGCGCTCCTGGGAAACCGGCGAGCGACTGCGTTTCGAAGGGAAGCACTACACCTTCACTCTGATGATCCCGAACTTCGTGCCACCGTCGACGTCACAGCCGCCGGTGCCGATTACCATTGCAGCTGTCGGTGAGCACTCACTGCGGCTCTCAGGTGAAGCGTGCGATGGCGTCAGGCTTCACCCGTTCTGCACGCGTGCCTACGCCGAAGAGGTCGCGATGCCACTCATTCGGCAAGGCATGGAGAAGACCGGCCGCAAGCGCGAGAACTTTGAGGTCACCGGCGGCGGATTCGTAGCGACGGGTGAGACCGATGAAGATGTCGCACAAATGGTCGAATGGGTGCGCTATCGGGTTGCGTTCTATGGATCGACGCCAGGTTACTGGCCGGTGTTCGAACACCATGGCCTCGGCGATCTTGGCCGCAAGCTCAACCAAATGACGAAGGATGGTCAGTGGGACAAGATCGCAGCCGAAATCAGCGATGATGTTGTGCACTTGTTCACTGCCGTCGGTCGCTACGACGAAATTGCGAGCGCCATCGAAGAACGGTTTGGCGGTGTATCCGACGCGGTCTATGCCAGTACATCGGCCGACAAGCGTCCGGCTATCCCGAAGGATGTGCTGCAGGATATCAAGAAGATACCGATGCAGTTCGAGGGTTTTAATCGAAGTTGGTGACAGGGCCGCCCGCCACGCCTACTCGACCAGCGGCAGGCCTTCTTCCTGGCGAACATCGTTGATGACTTCTTTCACCCGTTGTCGGAGAGGGGCGTACTGCACACCGAACTCCTCCACAACGCGGCTGTTATCGATCATGAAGTTGCTAGAGATTTCCCGTCCGCCACTTTCTGCGCCAAAGCGGATGTCGGCATCCGGAAGAAACTCACGAACCAATGCCGCCAGCTCACCCATGCTTACCGTCGCACCACCAGAGTTATAGGTTTCGTGCTTTGGGTTGTCGGAGAGCAGCACTCTTGCAAACACCTCCGCCATATCTTCGACGTGGATGACGCAACGCATCGCATCCGAGTGTGGGAACTCGACCATGTTACCGCGCGCCGGTTGGCACATGCAGTTCACGTGATCGATCGATCCAAACTTTTTGTCGGGCCCCGTCACGTTGGCCGGGCGAATGCAGGTGATCGTCATGTCGTAGGCGCGTCGATAATCCAGGGCCTGCCATTCATTGTAGATCTTGTTGACCGCGTATTGCTTGTCGCCGTGGCGTTCGTCAGTTTCGGTGACCAACCGCTCGCCGAAATTGGACTGCGGACCGGACACTGCGAGAGAGCTTGCGAACACAGTATGCTTGACACCAAGCCGCCGCGCCGCCTCGAAGCAATTGTCCATGCCCTGGATATCCAGCTTGAAGGCAATATGCGGCGCTAACTCGCCAATGAAATACGATAGGTTGACGACCCGCTCGGCCTTGGATTCCTGCATGGCGCCGATGACATCGTCGAACTGTGTCACATCTCCCCGCACAACGGTGACCTTGTCCGACAACTCGGAGAATGCAGCCGTTGCGCCAGCCACGTCGATGTCCATGCATGTCACATCATGGCCGGCCGATGCCAGAATAGGGATTAGGCGGCGTCCGATAAAGCCGGCACCACCAATGGCTAAAATGGACATCTTGAGCTCCCTTGAGTCTGCCGCCACTTAGTCTTCTTAAGCCGCTGACGGCACCGCGCCGTGGATGGTGCCATTGTCCCAGCTCTCGACATATTCCGCGATCGAGACGGTCCAGCCATTCTCCATGTTCTCATCGAAGTACTCGAAGAGGACACCGTCCGGCGCATACATCGACAGCAGCACGGTGCCACCGCCCTCGCCGCCGTGTTCGAGATGTGGCAGCGCATCGGGGTTGGCAAGCGCGTACTCACCGGTCTTGCGATGAATGTGCTTGAGAGAACCATCGGGCTGCGTTTCGCTGAGGAACTGCTCGCCTTCCAGCACCAGCGTCATTGTCGACGCAACGTGGCGGTGCCGGCGGCAGTGGCCTTCGCCGGGCGCATAGCGCAACAACATATCGAGGCGGCCGCTCGGTTTGTCATAACCAAGCAGGCTGTACTCAAAATCGATCTTGAACTCTTTGCAGTTCGGATCGGTGACGTGACGCCACTCAACGGCATCAAAATCAATCGTATCATGCACCTTGACCATGGGGCATCCTCCATTTCTTGTTGGTCTGGAGTTTAGGCGCAGCGGTTTTGTCGTCGCAAGCGCTCCGCCTTCGCATATGCGATTGTTGCTCTAGATCATCGTGCGTTAAGTCGGGACCATGCTGCCAGTTCCAAGTTAACACACAAAGATGATCGTCACTTTAGAATCGAGCAACTATGTGCCTCTGCTCGGCATCGTCCCGATCCCGACCAAAAGCACGTTGCTCTAAACCACTTTGCGGGCCCTGAGCTCTTCCAGCTGTTCCCTGCTGACGCCGATCTCGGCCAGGACTGCATCAAGGTCTTGCGCCATGGCCGGCGCCCCTTTGGCCAATGGTGCCTGCCCGGGAATGCGAATTGCCGGACCCGTTGATGTCACCGTCGTCCCGTCAGGTGCTTCATAGGAGATAATCTGGCCGGTCGAGCGCGCGAATGGATTGTCGAGTGCCTTGGCAATGTCATTGACCGGCGCAGCCGGGACCCGACCCGCGAATGTCTCCATCCACGCCTCTGTCGTCCGCGCTGACAGCGCCTCATCCAGCACCGCGGTCAACTGATCGCGATTGCGCAGTCTGTCGGCAAAGCTGGCGTAGTCCGGATCAGTACCAAGTTCCGGACGACCGATGGCCTCGCACAGCACCGGCCAGAACTTCTCTTTGTTGCACATGATGAAGATCCAGCCGTCTTTCGTCTTGTAGAGCTGGCTGGGTGTCAGATTGGGATGCCCGGAGCGAGCCGTTCGACCGGTGTTGATACCCGCGGTCAGATACCAGGCCCCGACGTAGCAGATGTTTGCGGTCGCGGCATCAAACAGGCTGACGTCATAGTCCCCGCCCTTTCCGCTGGTGCGCGCGCCGAGGATGCCGGATGAAAGTGCAATGGCTGCTTGCAGACCAGTTGAGAGATCGACAAGCGATAGGCCAAACCGCGAGGGTGGTCCGTCCGGCTCACCGGTCACCGAGAGATAGCCGCACTCGGCCTGCATCAGATAATCGTAACCCGGCCAAGCCTCGCGTTCATTGTTGCGGCCATAGGCCGACAAGTGCACGCACACGATCCTCTCATTGATCTGTTTGAGATCGTCGTAGGTGAGTCCAAGCTTGGCCGGCAGATCACCGCGCAGATTGTTGAACACGGCATCAGCCGTTTTCACAAGGCGGTGCAGAATGTCGACGCCTTCTTCTGACTTGAGGTTGAGCGTGATGCTGCGCTTGTTCCGATTGAAGGCCTGATGAAACATGCTGTCGCCAGGTGGTAATGGATCATCTGGGTGACGAACATGCCGCCCGACATCGCCGCCCTCGGAAGCATTTTCGATCTTGATGATTTCTGCTCCGAGATCGGCCAGCTGCATGGTGCCGAAAGGGCCGGCGCCATACTGCTCCACCGATATTATGCGCACGCCTTCGAGTGGGAAGTTCATTGCGAGAGTTCCGATCGTGGGCCAGGTCAGATTGGGTTACGTGCCACCAGCTGGCGCGCTATGATGATGCGTTGCAACTCGTTCGTGCCCTCGCCAATGCACAGCAAGGGCGCATCGCGATAAAGCCGCTCAATCTCAAACTCTTTCGAGTAACCGTAAGCGCCATGGATGCGCATCGACTCGGTGGCGTTGAACAGCGCGGTTTCGGTTGCCATCAATTTCGCCATGCCGGCCTCCATATCGCAGCGCTCACCGGCATCCAGGGCTTCAGCCGCCGCGCGTGTCAGGTGCCGAGAGGACTCGAGCTTTGTCGCCATGTCGGCGAGCTTGATTTGAACCGACTGATGCTGCGCGATCGGCTGCCCAAAGGTCTCGCGTTGCTGCGCGTATGCCACGGCCAGATCCAGCGCACGCTTGGCGACACCAACGCCGCGTGCTGCAACGTTGATCCGGCCGAGTTCAAGTCCGCCCATGGCATGCTTGAGGCCCATGCCTTCTGTTCCGCCGATCAGGTGGTCGGCTGACAGACGATAGTCTTCAAACACCAACTCAGCCGAGTCGATGCCTTTGTAGCCGAGCTTCTCCAGTTTCTTGCTCGCCGTGAAGCCTTCGCCTTTTGGCGCGATAAACAGGCTCATGCCTTTGTGTCGAGGCTCAATCTCCGTGTCTGTCTTCACAAGCAACGCAAAGCACGAGCCGTGGATGCCGTTGGAGATCCAGGTCTTGGTTCCATTGATGACGTAGTCATCGCCATCCCGCTTTGCCGACGTGCGGATGGCCTGAAGGTCAGTGCCGCAGTTGGGTTCGGTTAGGGCCAGGCCACCGCGCACGTCGCCGGTTGCGAACTTTGGCAGCCAGGTCCGCTTCTGCTCTTCAGTGCCGAACCGCATCACCGCATTGGCCATGATCAGATGCGAGTTAAAGATGCCGGACAGGGACATCCAGCTTTCAGTGACCCGTTCTACGATCTTGGCATAGGTCGTGACGTTGAGCCCAAGCCCACCGTATTCCTCTGGAATGATTGAGCCGAACAGGCCCAACTCTTTCATGCCTTCGACCATGTCGGCCGGATACTCGTCGGCATGTTCCAAAGCCATCACGTGCGGCTCGACTTCGCGCACGAGAAACTTGTCAACCGCATCTAGTATCTGGGTTTCAACTTCGATGGTTTCAGGTGATTGGTGTCCGTCCATGAACCGTTTTCCTTACCTCTTCAGGTCCAACCTGAATGCTTGATGGCGATACAGTCTCAGTCCTTGCTTTCAGCTCTTGGGAATGAGCAAAACTTTCGTAACCCCCACGCAGGTGGAGATCCAAGTGACAGGCTGTCTGCGCGATTCCAAAATCACGGTCGTCTGGGTTCCCGCCTTCGCGGGACCTACGGCCCTGCACTCCTTAGAATTTCGCAGACTCCTTGCAGTCGTCATGGCCCAATGCCAACAGTGATTAGTAATGCTCAACCTTATCTTCGACCGAGTGTCCACGCATCGGCATCAGCATGTTCCGGGTAAACGACATGAACTCTGCACCGTCTTGTTTCAGGCCGCGCGTCCGGATGGTGACAATGCCCTGGTTGGGACGCGATTTTGACTCGCGCTTCTCCAACACTTCCGATTCCGCATAAATGGTGTCACCAACAAATACCGGCCCGGTCAGTTTGATGCCGTCCCAGCCGAGGTTGGCAATAGCTTTCTGGCTCGTATCGGAAACCGTCATGCCGGTCACGACCGCCAGCGTGAAGGTGCTGTTGACCAGCGGTTTGCCAAACTCACTGTGTTTTGCGTACTCGGCATCGAAGTGCAGTGGGTGCGTGTTCATCGTCAGCAGCGTGAACCAGGAATTGTCAGCTTCCGTGATCGTGCGCCCCGGACGGTGCTCGTAGACATCGCCAATTTGAAAGTCTTCGAAGTAACGGCCCAGCGATTCGCGATAGCGCTGTGGTCCCACTTCTTTGATACCGTACATCAACGATGCTCCGTGCTGCTCGTGTTACTTCTGGGCGGCGAAGATTGAGTTATAGCCCTCTATGGCCCAGTTCGGCGGCACTGGACAGGGGCGCGGGTCGAAGTGCGCAAACTTGGCCGGCTGACCACGAACGATTTCGCCAGTTTTGGACGTCGGAGACGGCGCCGGCATCCAGGCAAACGCATCAGCGGAAGCAAACACAAACAGCGGCATTGCCCGCACCCGCTTTGTCAGGTTGGCGCGTGAGCCATGAACGGTACGGCAGTGAATGGCGATCACTGTGCCGGGAGCACCTTGCATGTCGGACGCACCGTCAAGGTCGACACCGGCGAGATCTTCCTCGGAGATAGAGCCGGTCCAGCGATACTCGCTATCGCGCTGAACAAACAATTCCTCGTTGTGCGAACCAGGAACGCAGCTGAGCGGTCCCTCATCGTAGCCAACATCGTCGAGGTGCACGCCCAACGTCACCAGCGAGTAATTCGTATGCGGCCATCCGGTAATGTCCTGATGCCATTTCACGATCTCGCCACCGCCCGGCCATTTGTAGTTGAGCTTGCTCGAATGAAACTTGACGTCCGGACCGAGCAGATCCGATGCAATGTCGGTCAGCGGCGAGTCACTGGCGAACGCCCAGAAGTCCGGATGCCGGTCGACCAGTGCTTTCAATCGTCGGACATGCGGCGTCTCGGGCGAGTGGTTCGGGCCGATATCAAAAACGTTGTCGGACGCCGAAAAGCGCCGGCTGGCATCGAGAAACTGTTCAGACAGCGTCTTGAGACGTTCAACCCACTCGGCCGGTATTGCGTTGGGAATAGTCAGAAAGCCGTCGTGGAAGTACTGCTCGCGCTGGGTCTGGCTCACAACTTTGGGGTTGTGTTGGAGAATGTCTTCCGGGGTCATGTGGCCGGCTCCATAGCTTGCTGCTGCCTTCAGCTAAACAAGCCTGCCGGACGAATAATGGCAACCAGATAGCAAATATTGCAGATCATCGACGCGATAAGCGGTTGCCAGCCGTGGTGGGGCACTGTTTCACTCTTTACCGCTCAGACGAAGATCTCGACGCGAGGCGACGAAGTACAAGAAGGGCTTGCAATGACCGAACGAGAAGAGTTGCGCCAAAAGGGTGTTGAAATCCGCCGCAAATTGGGACTGCCGGACAACATCGGTGCCGAGTTGCTACCGGGCATGCCGCATCTCGTCGACGAAGTCATCTTTGGTCGTGTCTGGGCACGTCCGGGTTTGGAACTTGAAGACCGCATGTTGGCGACATTGTCGGCGCTCACGTCCAATCAATACCTGCCACAAGTTGGGTTCTACGTTAGAGGCGCGCTGAACATCGGCATGGCGCCGCGCCTGATACAGGAAGTTATGCTGCACTGCGCCATGTATTCCGGTGTCCCAACGGCGCTGAATTCTCTCAACGTCGTCAAGGAGGTCTTCAAAGAGCGCGGCATCCCGCAGCCGGAAGAAGATCTGCAAGAGCACGATCTAGATGACCTCATGAAGCTTGGTGACGAGACCATGCGCGACCTCCATCGTGAACGCGCAGAAGGTGGTTATGCAGCACCTGATTCCGCCGCCAGCACGCTCTATGTGAACGCCATCCAGTATCTCTACGGTGAGATCTGGAACCGACCCGGCATCACGCGCCGTCAGCGTATGGTGTGCTCAGTGGCAGCCTTTACGGCGACCCAGATGCCGGGCCAGCAGCGCAAGTTCTTCCAGTCTGCTCCCAATGTCGGCGTCACCCGTGATCAGGTCATTGAGATCATCATTCAAACCGGACCGTACTCCGGCTTCCCGCCGGCATTAAACGCATTGACGGTGGCAGAGGAGGTGCTCGGCTGAGCTCGGTCATGCCCATCGCGCCGCTGGCATGATGACGAGGATTGTGCCCAATAACTCGTGCATGCGCGAACTCAAAACCCTCGGCTAATCAGATGGTTGCTAAATGCGGTTGAGCTTCTTGACCACGCCCTGTCAAGTTTGCCAGCCTGCTGGGCAAATACCTACGTTCTGAACTAGCTTGGTTAGTCACATGCGAAGTTTCATTGGAGCGTTACTGTGTCTGGCGTCCGGATTCGCCCTACCACTGGCCGCGGTTGTCGGCTGGGGCTTGTGGTTGGAGCGCCGCGATGAGTTTGAGAACATCGTCAATCAAACAGCCGGCTATCTCGCACAGTTCGGCATACCGTCGTCCATTGGCATTGAAATTGTCGGCCCCGTCGTCGTCGTCCTCAGCCTCGTATTGATCTGGCTGATTGCCGGTTCAAAGGTCGAACGCGCAAAGTGGATGGGTATTGGCGCCAGTCTGTTCGCCGTTATCGTGATTGGCTTGATGATTGCAAACTAGAGTTCTGACCGGCGCCAGCCTTAGTCTTAGATATACATATCCTGCAGATTGTAGTCCTTGAGCACACTGTTGCGCTTGTCCTCACTCCATCGGCAATCTTCCTCCTGACCGGCGAAAGGCGCGTAGCTGTAGCGGGCTTCATGCGGATACTTTTGCTGCCGGGCGTCAACCGCTAACGCAATCAGACGTGAACGGTTCTCAATGCGCTCCTGCGTGTAGGTATGCTCGACGCCGTCTAGCTTCTCTGTCGTCACGTTGAGCACGCGCTTGCGCGGAAAAAATCCGGCATTGAGTGTGATCCGGCGATCCGGTGAGGCGTTGGCAAAGGAACCATGAACCGCCTGTCGGTTCAGCACCATCACGTCACCGGGTTCGCAGACCATGGGCACTGCGCCGTCGATGCGCTCGGAACCACTTTCCGCGACCAGTTTCTTGATATCGACCTTGCCCAGCTTGTGACTACCCGGCAGCGTCCAGACGCAATTGGCAGCCGTACTCGGATAGAGCTGCGTCATGAAATTGAAGCCATGCGCTCCCTCGTCCCAATCCGCGGAATCCCAATGCGTCGTGCCGTCCTGATGCCAGGCAACCGATGGTCCGAGACCGGGCTCCTTGACGAACGTCACCTCGTTGTACGGCACGAAGTCGGCACCGTTGATGGCTTCGGCTACCGCGAGCAGTCCGGGATGGCCGTATAGGCGGAAGCATGAATCCATCAGCTGTAGGTTGCCGTCCAACAGCTGCACAGTCCACTCCGGCGCATCATCCGCAGGTTTGGCGTCGGCCATCTTAACCGGGTGGCGCCCCTTATTGAGCGATGTGCCACCGAGGGGGTCGCTCAAAGGTTTCGCCCAGCGATAGGCCGGTCGTTCAAACTCTTGCGCAAGCGCCGGGCGCCCGAAGCGGTCTGTGTCACCACCGGGCTCAGACGGTGCACCGTCAAGCACGCGCTGCACATCAGCACGCAATTCCTCGAGTTCCGCTGCACCGACAACACCTTCAAAAACATAAAAGCCGTGCTTCCAATACTGCGCGACGATGTCGGGATGCAGCTTTCCATTTTCATCCAGGCGGATGGGGCCACGGTTGCCGAGTGAGCGGGCTTTGGCCTCACCGTCGCGCAGATAGTCGCTGAGCGTGTCGGCGTATTGTTGTGCGGAAACGTCCTGCTGAACCGATGCGTCTGCCATGTCCGGTGCTCCGTTCGCGTGTGAATTCTAGGCCGCATAGTCTTCTGAATAGGTCAGGTCGGCAATCAATGCATGCCCATCTATCCGCTGGTTGATGTGTCGGTGGATGGTGCGTGAACGGTGCCGCTATCAACGAGATTCCCAATTTCCTCATCATTGAAGCCGAGTTCGCGCAGCACGTCTTGGGAGTGCTCGCCTAGCATGGGTGCCGGCTGCGGCGGACGGCCGTCGCCGATCGGCATACGTGTTTGGAGAACATCTCCAAGCGCCGGGTCGTGAACTTCGCTTAAGACGCCGCGCGCGGTGACATGGGGGTCATTAACGACGCCTTCAACGTCCAGGACCGGCGCGCATGGGATTTGGCCCTCACGCAGTTTGGCCAGGACGTCATCGTTGGATTGCTCGGCCAGCGAAGCTTCGATGATCTCTGTCAGCGCTGCCCGGTTCTCAACCCGAGACGGCATATCGGCAAAGCGGCTATCGCCAAGCAGCTGCTGCAGGCCGAGCGCATCGCACAACCGTTCCCAGAACCTTTGCGTCGAGGCGCCAATGAACATCAACCCGTCACGACCATTGAACACTTGATAGGGTGAGAAGGTCGCCAGTGCCGAGCCGGTGCGCGGTGGTACAACTCCTGTTTGCCCGTACCGCGCGATGCCCTGCGACATCCACGAGAGCGCCGACTCGAGCAGGTTGAAATCCAATCGCGTACCTTCGCTGGTCCGGTCGCGGGTTCTGAGCGCATCCAGAACGCCGATCACAACATACATGCCGGTTCCCATGTCGATCAGCGAAGGCCCGACGCGAACCGGGGACCTGTCAGGCTCTCCGGTGGCTGACATGATACCGGACATGGCCTGCGCCACGGCATCATAGCCGCGCAGTCCGCTGTAGGGTCCTGTCTGCCCGAAGCCGGAGATTGAGCAGTATATGATATCTGGCTTGAGCGCGGCGACAGCCTCGTAGCCATAGCCAAGGCGTTCTGCGGCACCCGGTGTGAAGGCTTCCAGCATTACGTCAGACTTGGCGATTAGCCGCCGCATGATCTCCTGGCTCTCAGGCTTCTTGAGATCAAGGCAGATGCTTCGCTTGTTGCGATTGACCACGGCGAACGTCGCGCCGCCATTTGCTGGCCGAAAATGATCGCCGCCCGGCGGTTCGACCTTGATGACAGTGGCTCCGAGCTCGGCCATTAACATGGTGGAGAACGGACCAGAAAGCGCATGGCTGAGGTCAAGAACAGTCACGCCGGTCATGGATCGAGACAATGCTGGGCTCCGAAAAATCAGGGTTGTTGACGATATCTTCCAGCATTCTATGTCCACAAACGGCAGATCTCGATAGCGGATCTGATATCGCCTGGGCCCGGCTTCTCTTCTCGCGGCTTAACTGTCTACAATGCGCATGAGTCTGGAATGGACAGACGAGAAGTGCGTTGAGCTTCGCGTCGAGGACGGAATGATGACGATTTCAATTGAGCAGAAGCACCCCTTATTCGTCGGCGAAATCGACGGCGTGAAACTTTCGCCGGATATGGACGAAGCCACGGTGGCCGCCGTCGATGAGGCTATCAATACGTTTGCTGTATTGATCTTTCACAACCAGCATTTGGACAACGAAGAGCTTTACGCGGTTGGTGAGCGCTTCGGAAAGATAGCTGCGCCACGCAATCACCGGGCCGGTCAGCGCATCGAGAAGGCCGGAATTGCGGATATTTCGAACCTCGATGAGCAGGGCAAGGTACGGCGCCGGGACGACAATCGCCGTCTCGACGGTCTCGGCAATCAGCTCTGGCATTCGGATGCCTCGTTCCGGCCGGTCTCCGGCGCGCTATCGATGTTACATGCGCACTCTATTCCGCCTAAAGGTGGTGACACCGAGTTCGCCGATCTACGTGCAGCCTACGACGATCTCGACGACGAGATGAAAGACGAGATCGATGGCTTGATGGTTGAACACTCGATCTTTCATTCCCGCGGCCTGCTTGGCCATACCGATTACACTGCGGAGGAACGCAAGGCACTGCCCCCGGTGCGCCATCCATTGGTGCGCACGCATCCCGGTTCGAAGCGTAAGACACTCTATCTTGGCGCCCATGCGTCCCACGTTATCGACTGGCCGATGCCGGAGGGACGTCTTCTCCTGCATGAATTGACCGCTCATGCCACGGACCGGCGCTTCGTCTACGCGCATCAATGGGCGGTTGGCGATCTTGTCATCTGGGACAACCGTTGCACGTTGCATCGCGGTCGCCGCTACGATGACGTCAAGTACAAGCGGGACCTGCGCCGTGTCACCACGCAGGATATGGACAGCATCAGCGACAATCCCGAGCTTGTCGAAATGGCATCCACGTAATTCGGAGTCGCATTCTGCCATCGGGTTGCCCAGCAGATTGATCAAGCAGTCCGCCACGAGTACGCAGAACAGAAAACGGAAGGTGTGAGTGATGGTACAGAAGCTGAGCGCAGCTGACGTCGCAGAGTATCGTGAAACAGGAATTCACTCACCGGTTCGCATCTTTACAGATGGCGAAGCGCTCAAGTTGCGCCAAGCGGTGGAAAGTGAAGAGGCGCGGCGAGGACCAATCTTCAGCGAGGATCGTCCTCGTCCCGGCGATCCATTCCAGGGCTCGTACAGGTTCAAGAGCCATTTGCTGTTCAAGTGGCTGGCAGATGCCATCCGCGATCCGCGCATCCTAGATGTTGTTGAGCCTCTAACTGGGCCTGACATCCTTTGCTGGACCACGCATTGGTTCGTTAAGGAGGCAGGGACCAGCAACTACGTTTCCTGGCACCAGGACAGCAACTACTGGGGAGTTGAGACCGACAGTCTTGTGACTGCCTGGCTGGCCCTGTCACCTGCAACCGTTGAAAGTGGCTGCATTCGCTTCCTACCGGGTTCCCACAAAGGACCGGCGTTGGCGCACATTGATACCTTTGCTGCCGACAACATGTTGACCCGCGGCCAGACGATTGAAGGCATGGATGAGTCCAAGGCTGTCAACATCGAGCTGCAGCCAGGCGAAGTGGCTCTGTTCGACTATCGATTGGCGCACGCATCTGATCCCAACCGGAGTAACGATCGCCGCATCGGTGTCGGCATTCGGTATGTGCCGACCAGTGCCCGACAAGTGCGCTCCGATTGGGACTCGGCTTCACTTGTTCGAGGCGTCGACAACTACGGGAACTTTGAATTGGAGCCAGAGCCGCAAGAAGACTTCGACCCGGCAGCGGTTGCCATGCATGACAAAGCCGACAAGGCGCAGCGCAAGATCTACTACAGCGACGACAAGGGTGCAGCATGAACGACCTGGATTTCTCAAATCAGACGGTTTTGGTTGTCGGTGGATCGAGCGGCATCGGCAACGGTATCGCACACAGTTTCAAGCAGCGCGGTGCGGAGGTTCACGTCTGGGGAACACGCGCCAATGCTGAAGACTATGCGAGCGAAGAGGGTTCTGATCTCACTGGTCTCAACTATGCCGCAGTGAACGTTTCCGACTTCTCCGCACTTGAGAGTTACGAGCCACCGTTTGACAAGGTGGATGTGGTTGTCCTGTGCCAGGGCATCGTCCGCTACAAGCGCGAAGAGTTCACGCGACCAGGCTGGGAAGCCGTGATGGACGTGAACATAAATTCGGTGATGCACTGCGCAACCAAGTTCTATCCCATGCTGGCGCAGTCCAAAGGCTCTTTGATTATCGTCAGCTCGGTGGCCGGTTTCCGCGCCGCCATGGGTAACCCGGCCTATGCCGCTTCAAAGGCTGGAGCGGTTGGCTTGTGCGCAACTCTCGGCGAAGCCTGGGCGGCGGATGGGATCCGCGTCAATGGCATCGCGCCGGGTTTCGTCGACACCAAGATCACCAAGGTCACGACCGAGAATGAAAAACGTCTTCAAGGCACGCTGCAAAAGATACCGGCAAGGCGTCTTGGAACACCTGAAGACATGGCAGGTGCCGCTCTTTATCTCGCTTCACCCCTGGCATCCTATGTCTGTGGGCAAACCATCATTGTCGATGGCGGTCTTTCACTCTCTTGAATGCAGTAGCCGCGATCAATCACGAGTGAGTGAACCTGAGCAAACATGCCGACTTCAAGAAGGACATTCAACTAAGGAGGCCTTTTCGACCAGCCGTCGTGGGGGCATAATGTGGTATTCAGCGCACGATGCTCGGCTATCTCGTGAGCAATTATAGTGAAAACATTTTTGCTGCCATGCCTAAATGCAAAAATTTAGCGGACCCCAAGTGGGTCAATGAGTTTGATCGGCTGTGCAAGCAGTTTGATGATGCGCGGCAGGCCTACGATGATGCGCTCCGATCACGCGACATTCAAGTAGAACAGAGAACGTTCGCGATGATACTGGAGGCCGCAGGCAAACTGAATGAGTTGCTGCCAGCCCCGGACGAAGACATCGACGAACTCCTCATGTGATGATCAGCATTCTGCTCTCGGAAGCAACGATCAGTTCGACGTCGCGACTCATTTTGTCGCCGCTTCCGTGATCGCATCGACATGGATTGCAGCGCCGTCGACGAGTGGGAACTCAGAAGTCTCAGAATCATAAACCAATGCCAAGTCTGTTCCACCCAACAGGATCGCTTCGACCTGATCGCGCTGCAGAAACTGCCGGCAAGCGGTATCAAACACCTGGCGCTGCTCATTCGTGACAAATCCTGCGGTCGCCATCGTGACATAGGCATCATGGACCTGGTCCAATTGATCGCCCTGTGGCGGCACCACTTCCGTCTGGCTGAAGCCACCATAGAACTTGGTCTCCATCACGGTGCGCGTACCCATGATGCCGATGCGCTTCAGACCCTTTGCCGTTACTGCGCGCTCGACCTCAGTCAACATGTTGATGACCGGGAGTGGCGAGACGGCCTCGAACTCCTTGATGCAAAAGTGTCCGCCAATCGATGTCACAACAACGCAACCCGCCCCGGCTGCAGCCAGCCGGTCTGCCAGCCGCTTGTAGATTGCCACCTGTGCAGCGGTGTCGTTCTTTGCAAGGTTGGCGAGCAACGTCGGCGAGTCGGCATGGACTGTGGTCAGCTCCAACGGCTTGCCGCGTTTCGCAAAGTTGGCAATCAATCGCTGATAGTAAAAGTCTGTCGCCGCGGGGCCGATCCCGCCAATCAAGCCGATATGCATGTGCTGTTCCCGAGTGCTCTTTGACTGGACCAGTTTGTAAGCGTCGCGACTAAGCTTTAATCGCCTCGCCATCACGCGCGATCATCAATGCAACTAGCCGCTCATCGACCGTTTCAGTTTTGTGTGTTGTCTGGTTGGTATAGACCCAGACAATCTCTCCGGTCGTGCGCAGATCATCGGCATCCTTGCCGTGCACTTCAAAATCAAAACGGATTGAAGAGCGCCCGATCCGGCCAACTTTCACACACACATCGATCTCTTCATCGAAATAGACCGGCGCAGAATACTCCACCAGCGAGCGCACAGTATGAAAGTCGATACCCGCGCTCTCTGTCTCTGACTTGTAGTCGTAGGGCAGTGTCCGGAAGTACTCCGTGATGGCGCAATCATAGTAGGTCAGGTAGTGCGCATTGAAGACGATGCCTTGTCCGTCAATCTCGGAATAACGCACACGAAAACGCTGGAAGAATTTATAGTCGGAACGTGCCATGCTCTGCCCATCTCTGAGGTCTTGTGAGTTGTCCGGGCAGAGCACACCGTTGCGCTTGTTTCGTCAAGTCCAACCGGCAGTCAATGTCACTTTGGTTTGCGCGCCACGATCAGCTTGGTCATGCCGGGAATGAGATCATCGCTGTGTTCAACCTCAAAGCCCGCCTCAAGCAGTGCTGTCCGCAACCATGCAATCGATAAAGACTGGGCATCGGGCGTGAAGGCCATGTGCTGCAGCTGCCAGAGAGCTGCCAGTGGCGGACCGCGGCGGTCGGACTCGACCATGAAGTCGTGGATCATCAAAACGCCGCCCGGCTGCAATGAGTTCATCGACCATTGCATGAGCTCACTGATCCTGTCGCCGGGAACGCCGCTCAGGAGGTAGGACATCAGCACGGCGTCTTGCTCCGTCGGCCATGTCGATTCAAGCGCGTTGCCTGGCACATAGCTGACGCGGTTGACGAGATCGGCTTCCGAGACAAACCGCCAACCAATTTCGGCGACGTTCGGGAAGTCGATGATTGTGGATGTCAGCTCCGGATAGGCATTGCACAAGCTGATCGTCATGGCACCGGTGCCGCCGCCAACATCCAGCAAGCGCTGCGCCTTCGATAGATCAACTGTCCGCGCCAGCGTGCGTCCCGGGCCGAGCGAACCCGCATGTTGCGATTCACTGTAGAGCGTTGCCTGATCGCCGTCTGACATCCAGTGCGCGTAGGAATCCACCTGTTCCGGATTGAGCGACCCATCGAGCACTTCGTTGAGCTGTTGCAGGAAAGGATACATCTGCTTGTCGATCTGGTAGCGCAGATAGTCGCCGAAGTCGTACTTGGCTCCGCGAACCAGAAAGTGTTCGGCGGCCGGCGAATTGGCATACCGACCGTCCTCATATTTCAGCGCCCCGATGCTCGACAGTGCCGTCGACAAGGTCATGATGCGGTTGCGCGGCACCTTGGTCGCGGCGGCAATCTCGTCGATTGTCTTCGGTGCCTCCGACAACAGCGAGAAGAGATCGATGTGCAGACCGGCAAACATTGCTTTCGACGCCATGAACCCAAAGGCGACCCGCGAAAGCTCTTCAGATGTTTCCAGTAGCTTCTCTTCCATGATCATGTCCTTGTTGCAGTTGCTCAGATCTAAGTCGCTCGAATTGTCGGCATGGGAATATTTTATGTCGACTATAGCGCATTTTGCTGCAGTGCAAAATAAATCCACACCGGTCGGGCAAAAATGTTGACAGCACAGTCGATGACCATTACTTAACTAGATAGTTAAGTGATGGGTGAGACATGCAGCATTCCGAAGACCTCGACCGCGCATTTGGTGCGCTCGCAGATCCGACACGGCGGGCCATGCTAACGAAGCTGGGTCATGGCGAGACATGCACGGTGAGCGAGCTCGCTGAGCCGTTCGATATGTCTTTGCCGGCTGCGATGAAGCATATCGCCGTACTCGAAAATGCCGGCCTTCTTCTGCGCGAGAAAACCGGGCGAACGGTGCACTGCCGGTTCAATCCGGCACCGATGCGCGAGGCGATGGACTGGCTCGAACAGACTCAGAAGTTCTGGGAGAAGCGCCTCGATGCCTTGGCCGACTTCGTTGAGGCAGAAGCGGCCGCTAAGTCAGCAACGAAACCAAACAAGAGAGCAAAGAAATGAACGTTGCCAATGCGCCAAGCCTGGTCATCAATCGCACGCTCAATGCGCCGGTCGACGTCGTCTACCAGGCGTGGGCCGACCCGACGAAGATCATCAAGTGGTTTGGACCCAGCGATGAAATGACATGCCAGACGCCCGACTTCGATTTCCGTGTTGGCGGCCGCTACACGCTTCTCCTGCTCAGCCCGAGCGGCGATCGCCATTGTGTCAGCGGCGAATACAAGGAGATCATCGAGAACCAGAAGTTGGTGTTCTCGTGGGCCTGGGAGACCACACCAGAAAACGTCTCACAGGTGACGGTTACGCTCCGGCCGGATGGCGACACAACGCGTCTGCAATTGCTGCATGAGCAGTTCGTCAGCGAAGAAGCGCGTGACAACCACAATCGCGGTTGGGTTCCAGCCCTCGATCGTCTGGTCGCCAACATCACATCGCTGTAGCTCCGGTCTCAACAAGTCTTACTCTTAGAAAACAAGGACAATGATCATGACAATCGTGCATTACGAATTCGGACCGACCAGATCGCAACGCGTGCGGTGGACTTTGACCGAGCTTGGCATTGACCATGAGAACCGGGATGACCGCAGCCTGTTCGGTTCGGATGAACTCAAGAAGGTGCATCCGCTCGGCAAGTTGCCGGCAATCACAGACAATGGTCGTCCACTATTTGAGTCAGCAGCGATCTGCACTTGGCTGGCTGATAGCCATCCTGACAAAGGGCTGATCGCGGCATCCGGTACCTGGGAGCGCGCCATGCACGACCAGTGGTGCGCTTACATTATGACCGAGGTCGAGGCACATCTCTGGAGTTCGGCCCGCAACACTTTTGTCTATCCCGAGGATCAACGCCTGGAAGCGGTGTTCGCCCAGAACGCTGCCGAGATCAAACGCTCCATG
Organism: Hyphomicrobiaceae bacterium; assembly: GCA_965247245.1. GTDB lineage: Bacteria > Pseudomonadota > Alphaproteobacteria > Rhizobiales > Hyphomicrobiaceae > Tectiglobus. Next base: position 4,119,091 of record CBDFGV010000003.1, read on the forward strand.
GGGCCGCTCGAAGACCACTTCGCGTCGCAACACTTCTTCGTGGCGAACAAGTTCTCCGTCACCGACATCTTCTGCGGCTTTGCGCTCAACTGGGCCCGCCGCATGGGCGATCACTTGAACGGTTTCCCCAACGTCACCGCCTACAACCAGCGTCTGCTCGACATGCCGAACTGTCCTTTCACCAAGGACGCATGAGCCGTCATAAACTCATCATTGCAACGAGGTGCCGCTATGACACGGAATGAAGTCGTCACACAGGAGCAGTGGCTTGAGGCGCGCAAAGCGCTTCTCGCCAAGGAGAAGTCGTTCACCAAAGCGCGGGATGAGCTCTCGCGCGAGCGCCAGGCGATGCCGTGGGTGAAGGTTGAGAAGGACTACATATTCGACGGACCGAGTGGCAATGTCTCACTCGCTGATCTGTTCGGAACGGCAAGTCAGTTGATTGTCGCGCATTTCATGTTCGGACCGGACTGGGAAGAGGGCTGCCCGTCCTGCTCATTTTGGGCCGACGGTTATGATCCGATGGTCGTCCACCTAGGCGCCCGCGACGTCGCATTTGCCGCCATATCACGGGCGCCACTCGACAAGCTCGAAGCCTATAAGCAGCGCATGGGCTGGGCCTTCAATTGGGTCTCATCGCTCGGCTACGACTTCAATCAGGACTTTGGCGTGTCGTTCAGCGAAGATGAACTCGCCAGCGGCAAAGTCGCTTACAATTACAAGACTGGTCCGTTTCCCGTCACGGAGGCGCCGGGTCTCAGCATCTTCTACAAGGACAGTGCCGGCGACATCTTTCATACCTACTCTTGCTATGCGCGCGGGTTGGACATGATGAATACCGCCTATCATTTGCTCGACCTCGTACCGAAAGGCCGTGATGAATCCGAGCTGCCTTTCACGATGGCTTGGGTCCGACGGAATGACAGCTACGACTAAGTATGATTAAATAAATTCAGCAGACAGATGTGTGTGCCACAATCAGCTGTGGTACAAGATGTCTATGAACAAGACGGTCGAGCAACGCGTAGATGATCTTGAGAACTCTTACCGCGACATCCCAGAGTTGGTGAACACGCGCTTCAATCGCGTGAACCGCGAACTCGCCGATGTGAAAGCTGATATCGCCGAGCTAAGGGATCAGATGTCCAACGTCGAGTTGCGCCTCGGCAATCTCGAAGTGAAGTTCGATACGTTTCCGGCCGTCGTGGCACAAGTCATCCGCGAAGAATTCGCGAAGAGATAACAACGCCACACTATAGGCGTTGGCTGCACCTGGCAGCCAACCCGCACTAAAGCCGCTCAAACTTACAAAATGTACTTCGACAGATCGGCGTCCTTGGCCAAGTCGCCGACGTTCGTCTGCACGTAAGCGGCGTCGATCGTGATCGTCTGACCCGACTTGTCGGAGGCGTCGAACGAGATCTCGTCGAGGACTTTTTCCATCACCGTCTGCAGGCGTCGTGCACCAATGTTCTCAACACTGGCATTGACCTGCACGGCAACATCAGCAAGTGCATCGATCGCATCTTCTGTGAACTCAAGCGTCACACCTTCCGTTGCCATCAGTGCGATGTACTGCTTGATAAGGCTGGCCTCTGGCTCGGTCAGAATGCGGCGGAAGTCTTCGCGCGTGAGTGCCCGTAGCTCGACACGGATCGGGAGTCGGCCTTGCAGTTCTGGGAGCAGATCCGCAGGCTTGGCGACATGGAAGGCACCTGATGCCACAAACAGGATATGATCGGTCTTGACCGGGCCGTGTTTGGTGCTGACCGTCGTGCCTTCGATCAAAGGTAACAGATCTCTCTGCACACCTTCACGGCTGACATCGCCACCGACGCGACCGCTGTCCGACGTAACGCGGCAGATCTTGTCGATCTCGTCGAGAAAGACGATGCCATCGTTTTCCACCGCTTCAATGGCTTCCATGACGATCTGATCTTCATCGAGCAGTTTGTCACCTTCTTCCGCCAATAACAGCGGATAGCTGTCCTGAACCGTGACGCGTTTCGTCTTGGTCCGCCCGCCAAGAGCCTTACCGAGCATGTCATTCAAGTTGATCATGCCCATTGATGAGCCGGGCTGGCCGGGCAGCTCGAACATCGGCATGCCACTGGAGTCCGCGACCTGGATTTCGATTTCCTTTTCGTTCAGTTCGTTGGCGCGCAGTTTCTGGCGAAAGCTCTCGCGTGTTGCTGGTTGCGCCTGCTCGCCGACCAGGGCATCGAGAACGCGTTCTTCCGCAGCCTGCTCGGCTTTGGCGCGCACTTCCTCGCGCTTGCGATCGCGCACCAGGCCGATGCCGACCTCGACGAGGTCGCGCACAATGCTCTCGACATCACGGCCGACGTAGCCGACCTCCGTGAACTTGGTCGCTTCGATCTTGATGAACGGTGCCCCCGCAAGCCGGGCGAGGCGGCGGGAGATCTCTGTCTTACCAACACCGGTCGGGCCGATCATGAGAATGTTCTTTGGCAGAACCTCCTCTTTCATCTGGCCTTCCAGTTGCTGGCGTCGCCAACGATTTCTGAGCGCGATTGCAACGGCGCGCTTGGCCGGGTTCTGGCCGATGATATAGCGATCGAGTTCGGAAACGATTTCGCGGGGAGAAAAATTGCTCATGCGTCTGGTGACTTGTCTTCTACGAGTTCAATCGGGCGGCGAATGCGAGTGTTGAGCAAGCTCTAGGAATTGCTCGGCAGCGCTTCGAGGATGAGGTTGGTGTTTGTGTAGACACAGATGTCGGCAGCAATCGCCATGGCCTTGCGGGCGATCGCTTCGGCATCACTATCTGTCTCAAGCAGTCCGCGGGCCGCGGCCAGGGCATACATTCCGCCAGAGCCGATGCCCATGACGTGGTTCTCGGGCTCAAGGACATCGCCGGTGCCGGTTAGGACCAGTGTCGTGTCGGCGTCAGCAACCAGCATCATGGCTTCTAGGCGGCGCAGATAACGGTCGGTGCGCCAGTCCTTTGTCAGCTCCACTGCTGCCCGCGTCAGCTGTCCGGGATACTGTTCCAGTTTGCCTTCAAGGCGCTCGAATAGCGTGAATGCGTCAGCCGTCGCCCCGGCAAAACCGCCGATAACGTCGCCGCGTCCGACGGATCGTACCTTTTTGGCATTAGCCTTAATGACGGTCTGGCCAAGGCTGACCTGGCCGTCGCCTGCGATCACCACTTTACCGGCCTTGCGCACGGTCAAAATGGTCGTTGCGTGCCAGGCGCCGCCGGACGAGCTTTGGGACGAGCCGTGGCCCTGGTGTTCACTGTTCGATGTGTACATGGTCATATCGCAAGGATTTCGGAACGCTTCCGTGTGAAAACAAGGGGCTGAACCCTGAGAAATACGTCAGCCGGCGTCTTTCGATCAACACCACAAGCTGCTAAACCCCAGATTTCGAAAACAGTTGGAGCAAATCGGCGTGACGCGATCCGCGACCATTAAACGGGAAACCAAGGAAACCCAGATCGAGGCCACGATTAATCTCGACGGGACCGGTGCATACAACATAAGCACGGGCGTTGGCTTTCTCGACCATATGCTGGAGCAGCTGTCACGGCATTCGCTGATCGACATTGAATTGGTGGCCAAGGGTGACCTTCATATCGATTTTCATCACACGGCCGAAGATACTGGCATTGTCCTCGGCCAGGCTCTGGCAAAAGCGCTTGGCGACCGCAAAGGCATCACGCGCTACGCAGATTGCCACCTTGCGATGGATGAGACGCTGACGCGCTGTGCCATCGATGTCTCCGGCCGGCCCTATCTGATCTGGCAGGTAGAGTTCTCGCGCGATAAGGTCGGCGAGATGGACACCGAGCTGTTTCGCGAATGGTTTCAAGCATTTGCGCAGAACTCAGGGATCACGCTGCACATTGCCACGCTGTATGGAGAAAACAATCACCATATAGCGGAGACATGCTTTAAGGCTCTGGCGCGGACCCTGCGTACCGCGGTGGAAATTGATCCGCGGCAGGCTGATCGTATTCCGTCAACGAAGGGCTCGCTCAACGGGTAGGCAACAGGCTCATGCTGTTTCGATTTTTGCGTAGCGGGACGCAAGCATTCACGGTGCATGAAGCACCGGATCCACCGGCTGCGCGCGATGACCGCGCGGAACAGCTGATTTTCGTCAAGGACGGCTTCTCATTGTTCGCTGCCCTTTTGCCGCCGGTTTGGATGATCGCCAACCAGCTCTGGCTTGTTCTGCTGTGCTACTTCGCAGTGATCGCTTCATTGATTGCGGGCTTTGGTCTGCTCGGGTTTGCCGACTATTGGTTGGGCTATGCGTCGCTCGCGCTCAGTCTCATCATCGGCTTCGAAGCAGATTCTCTGCGGCGTTGGACTCTCGACCGCCGTGCCTATCGCCAGATAGCAAGTGTAACAGGCGCCACCAGTGAAGAATGCGAGCGCCGATTCTTCTCGGAGTGGCTGCCGACTGTCCCGGATGTCAGTCCGTCAAGCTTTACACCCCCGGGCACAGAGGGTGGTCTCGATACGTCAACGAGCGACGCAGCGACTTCAGTGCCTCTCACGGGCAGCGTCATGCCGCCAAAGCGCACCGGCTGGCGCAGCGCGGCGCCCTGGAGAACGTCTTAGGGCATGCAACGCGTTGTCATCATAGACTATGGCTCAGGCAATCTTCATTCGGCGAACAAGTCCGTGCAGCGGGCCGCCAACGAGGCCGGCCTAGAGATTGATCTGCGCGTGACGGACCAGGCAGATGATGTTGCGCAAGCGGATCGCATCATCCTTCCTGGCGTCGGCGCCTTTGCTGATTGCAAGTCAGGTTTGTCAGCGGTGCCCGGCATGCTCGATGTGCTGCAGGATGCTGTAGTTGGGCGTGCCAGACCGTTCCTCGGCATCTGCGTGGGTATGCAATTGATGGCAACACGCGGGCTCGAGTTCGGCGAGACGCCTGGTTTCGATTGGATCGCTGGCGATGTGACCGCTATTGAACCACGAGATCCGTCACTCAAGATTCCGCACATGGGCTGGAATACGCTGACGCGTTTGAGTGACCATGCTTTGCTGGACGGGATCGATTTGGGGCGCGATGGTCTGCACGCCTATTTCGTGCATTCATTCCATCTCCAGCCAACGGAACCATCTTCGCGGATTGCCACCACCGATTACGGAGCCGACGTCACCGCAATGGTTGGTCGCGACAACATGGTGGGTACGCAGTTCCACCCCGAGAAGAGCCAGAAGCTAGGCTTACGTCTTCTCGAAAACTTCCTGCGTTGGCAGCCTTAGAGCACGGTTGCTTATCGGTTGGGACTGGGGCATGTCCAGCGGAAGAGTGAACCGCTCTGTTGAGCTGGCAATCAAAGAAAGACCTAGGTTCCGGCCCTATGGTCTGCAAATCCTGTATCTGCTCTCGAATAGACCTGCTCCAATGGTCGCGTGCATCGAAGCGAGCCGTGATATGCGCTCCCCGTCGATTCCGTCTCTGGTACTTTTGAAGGGAGACGAGCTAGCGGGTCGCCTGATCTGCCAAGCAAGCACATTGCAAGCGGACATCCGCCTGGATCCTCGCCTTCGCGAGGATGACGAGGTTGGGTGGAAGGTATAGGAGTAGCGTCATTCCCGCGAAGGCGGGAAGGTACGTTCACGTTTGAAGTGCAACACGGTTGAAGACTTCGTTCGGCGTTTGGTAGCCGAGGCATTTGCGAGGCGTATTGTTATAGGCATCTGTAACACTCTTGATTTTGTGTCGCGAGAGTGTGGCCAGATCTGTTTTGCGTGGCAGTGGTCGGCGCATGCGTCCGATGGCGTTTTCTATGCCGCCCTTCTGCCACGGGGCGTGGGGATCGCAGAAGAATGTGTCAACGCCGATCATCGATTTCAATGTGTAATGCAGCGCGAACTCAGTGCCGTTATCGAATGTAATCGTCCGTCGTAAGGGCTTGGGTAAATCAGACAGTAGATTTGCAATTTGGCGCGCGACATGGGCTGCTGTCTTGTTGGCGAGGCGGCAACATCGCACCACGCGAGCTGAGCGTTCGTGCAAGGTCACCAGGTACTGGCCATATTTTGAGAAGGCCATGAGATCGGCTTCCCAGTGGCCACTCTGCTGCCGGTCGTCTGCGGCTGCAGGCCGGTCTGTGAGCGTGCGGCGATGCTTGATTGTCTTGACGCTTCCAAGCCCGCCGCGCTTGATCCGCCCACGCCGATTTTTGCGCTGCGGCAGCATGCGGTGCCAATAGTCTTTCTGAGCCGAGCGATGATAGACGTAGCGATAGATTGACTCGTAGCTAATGCTTATGGGAGCCTTTTCCTGCGCCAACCTGCCGGCGATCTGTTGCGGTGACCATCCCATAGCAAGGCGTCGTCTCACCAGTTCCCTCAGTGCAGGTTGGCGTTGCAGTTTGAAGCGAGCATCCCAACGCCGGCGCCGGGCAGCAAGATGGTGCGCCCGCTCTGGCTTATAGCCGCCGGCAAATTGTTTGGTTGGCTGCGCGTTGCGCCTGAGTTCGCGCGATATCGTTGACGGTGCTCGCTTCAACTGACGGGCGATGGCACGTCGCGAGAGACCATTTTCGAAGTGGCGATAAATCTCGATCCTCTCATCCAGTGAGAGCTGACTGTAAACTTCTCCCATAGCACCACCCAGTATAGGGTGTTGCACTTGCAGCGTGAATTTGGCGAACCTAGACAGGTCTCCAGCAGCAATGCTGCGATGACTATGAAACTGTCAGGCTCACAGTTTGCGAGCGACCGTCGGTAAGTTCTCTGCCTCTTTCAACACGAGTTGAGCCGGTTGACGGATTACTGCAGCAAACAGATTCACAACAAGTGGACACCCGCTTGGATCCTCGCCTTCGCGAGGATGACGAGGTTAGGTGGAAAGTATAGGAGCAGCGTCATTCCCGCGTGAATTTGGCGAACCCAGACGGTCTCCAGCAGCAATGCTGCGATGGCTATGAAATAGTCAGGCCCACAGTTTGCGAGCGACCGTCGGTAAGTTCTCAGCCTTTTTTTCAACCGGAGTTGAGCCGGATGACGGAACTGGGTCAAAAGAGTTCAGAGAAATCGTCATTCCCGCGAGGGCGGGAACCCAGACAGGTCTCCAGCAGCAATGCAGCGATGACTATGAAACGGTCAGGCTGACTATGTGCGAGCGACCGTCGGTAGGTTCTCAGCCTCTTTCAACACGAATTGAGCCGGACAACGGATTACTGCAACAAACAAACTCACAACAAGCGGACATCCGCGTGGATCCTCGCCTTCGCGAGGATGACGAGGTTGGGCGGAAAGTACAGAAGCAGCGTCATTCCCGCGTGAATTTGGCGAACCCAGACGGTCTCCAGCAGCAATGCTGCGATGGCTATGAAATAGTCAGGCTCACAGTTTGCGAGCGACCATCGGTGAGTTCTCGGCTTCTTTCAACTTTCAACACGAGTTGAGCCGGATGACGGATTACTGCCACAAACAAACTCACAACAAGCGGACACCCCCTTGGATCCTCGCCTTCGCGAGGATGACGAGGTTGGGCGGAAAGTATAGAAGCAGCGTCATTCCCGCGAAGGCGGGAACCTAGACAAGTCTCGACCGACGCTTCGTTGGTTTGGTGGATGACACTGACCACCTGCTGAATGATCAAGAAGCCCTTTATTCTTATCGAATAGGGAGCGCCACTCAGGGTTCATTTCCTCAATGAGCCGGACCTTCCAGAGACGGTTCCATTTCTTTAGCCGCTTCTCGCGTTGAATGGCCTGTTCCATGGTTTCGTGCATCTCGTAGTACACGAGACATTTGACGCCATACCTTGAAGTAAACCCAGGCAGCAAATTATTTGTATGGAGATACATACGATCAGCTATGGAACTTGTCACGCCAATGTAGAGCGTACCGTTCCTACGGCTTGATAGAATATAGACGCAAGGTTGTTTTGCCCATTCTCTCACAACGCTGTACCCGATCGAAAACCCTGAAAATCTACTCGTGTTACCTGGAACTCCACATCTCACATTCGGATCTTGGCACCTTCTACGATGGCAGCCTTAGAGCACGATCTTTCCGGTCAGAATAAATCGACACTGGCAAGGCGTTTGAAGCCGGAACGTGAATCTTACTCCCTTTCAAGAATTAGAGCCCGAAGCGTCCTGCGCATCGGGCTCAAACGTTCGGGCGCTTGGCGTGAGCCGTACCAGATCGGCCCACGCCCTTCCGCAATTGTAGTCCTTACGCAGCTTCGCTGATTGGAGGCATGTCGTCAGCAAATGGGGCAGGCTGTTCGCTGGATGCCGGGAAGGCGACCACGTTGGAGTCGATACCTGCGAGCGGCTGCGCACGCTGCTTGAACCAGCGCAGTTGGGTGTTGGCCATGATCGCTTCGTCTGCAACCGACTGGACCAGCATGCCGTCATCATCTCCAAGCAACCGGCCAAGTACCTGTTCAATATCACCGGCCTCGACATCCGCCTTGATGTACCAGGTTTGCTCAAGCGGACGGGCCCAGCTTTGACCAAGCATCATGATGGCTGACGTGATGGCGTTCTTGTTCTGAGTTGGGGCGGCGAGGTCATAGGAGATCAGGAACATTTGCATGGCGGGTCTCATTTTGTTGGGCGTACGGCAGGGCCAGAGCAGTTGGTGAGAACATTGGGCCAGAACGTTTGGTCGGAATGGCCGGGAATTCAGGGGAGTGTACGCAGGACAAGACGCGGGACGCGCGACGCAAAACTTACTCAACTCAATCACTTAGAAGCGGGGTTCTCGGTTTTGGGAGTGACTGAGAACGTAAGAAGAACATCTCATGAATCGGTTTGGGTGTCCAGTTAAAGTTCGACAAATGTTCTAATTTTGTTTCGCTGCCTGATCACGTGGCTTCGATTACTGAGTTCCGGCTATTGGGACATGCTTTGCGGCTGACGGTATGTCTGCACCGTGCCAGCGCCGCAGAGGTGGAGTTGTCTCGAACAACAATCCGTCCCCACCCTCCAATTATCACAACACGTTTGGATTTCTGGCGTGCGCCTCGTTAGACTTCTCTGACGATTGGACGCCCGTGCGGTCAGCCGGCGCGCCCAAGATCAGATCATCATCAGTGGAGGCTATGGCGCGAAACAATGGCAGATGAGAAGACAGTTACGTTCCCAGTTGAAGCAACGCACATCATGCTGTTCCGGCGTTCCATCGGTGACTACGCAGTGCCTGACACGGGCCTGGAACCGGCAGCGGCACCGCCGACATTTCCGCGCGCGGTCGCCCAGTTCGATCCTGACTATCCACTGCGCATCAAAGACGGTGAGCCGTGGTTCGGGTCCGGTAAAAATCCCACAGGTATCGAAGGCAAACCCAAAACGTCCGGCGGACTGCATGCCGAACAGCATTTTGAGTTTGAACGGCCGATTAAGCCGGGCGACGTTCTCACCGTAACCGAGAAGGACGGCAAGGTCTGGGAAAAGGAAAGCAAGCGCGCAGGCAAGCTCAAGTTCACTGAGAAGATTGCCGAGTATCGTGACGCCAACGGCGAACTCGTCTGCACAGCGCGCAGTGTCGGTGTCACCACCGAACGTCCGGTCGATCAGGGTTGAGGAGCGAACCATGACAATGAAAGCAAGTGAAGTCGCTGTCGGCGACACCTACGAAGATGTTCTGGTCGAAGATCTGAAGCGGACGCAGCTCGTGATGTATTCGGGCACCTCCGGAGACTACAACCCACTGCACACCGATGACCTCTATTGCCGCGAGTCTGCCGGCTATCCGGGCGTGTTCGCCCACGGCATGTTGACCATGGGCATGTCAGGGCGCCTCGTGACCGATCGTTTTGGTGCGGAAAACGTCAAACGCTACGGCGTGCGCTTCACCAATCAGGTCTGGCCCGGTGATGATCTGAAGGGCACTGCCGTGGTCGACAAGATCCGCGAAGAAAACGGCGAAACGCTGGTGGACCTAACGATCACAACGACTAACCAGAAGGGTGACGTGGTTGTCTCCGGCTACGCGACGGCGAAGGTCGAGAGCTAACAACAGAACACAGCGATTGTTGTTAGGTACAAATCACACGCCAAAACCGATTCCCTCTCCCCGCCTGCGGGGAGAGGGTTAGGGCTAGGGGCAGACGCTTACTCGAGAGCTTCAAGCCCCAAAGCCGCTGTCCATCCAAACAAAGCAAACGATCGTCATGCCCGCGCAGACGGAAACCCATGCGCCTGTCACCGCGCGCTGGATCGCGGATGTGCAGGGAGAAGCAGCGCGGACCTGTTTCGCATTTCAGCATATACAGTGGGTTGTCTGGATCTCCGCCTTCGCGGAGATGACGAAATTGGGGGCGAATAGATCAGTCAGATCGTTTTCTGCAAATTGACTACCCGCCCAGCAACACGGGAAACTCCTCGCCCTGAAGTTCTGCGCCATTCTCCAAGGTAACATCAGGAAAGGGTGGTGAGGTCTTCTTGCCTTCGGGGCGGACGAACTTCGCATTGTCACCCACCAACCGCAGAGAAAATGCACGCCGCTGTGCGCTCGGGCTGTTGTTGACTGGCGCACCATGGACCGTGCGATAGTCAAAAGCCACGGCATCACCCGGTGACAGCGCCCACCCGCGGATATCAAATGCATCGCGATTGGCGTTGATGTCGGGCAAGGTCTCAAGCCCGTCGCCTTCATTCAACGGATTGCCATTGAAGAACTGCGGTTGGAACATCTTTCCTGATTTGTGCGAGCCAGCGATGAACTCCAGCGTGCGTTCACGTGGCACCTCATCAAGTGGCACCCAAAGGCTCACGGATTGCGGCGCCTGCACACAATAATAGGGAGCATCCTGGTGCCAAGGTGTCGGCACGCCGGCTTTGGCCTCCTTGACGAGCACATGCTCGTGGAAGAGTTGCACGGTCTGGCTACCCATCAGTGCGCGACCAATCTCAGCCGCCGGAGACTTGAAGATGAAATCGCGATACTCGGGTATGCGCTGCCAGTTGCAATAGTCGCTGAGGAAGCGGCCACCGCCGTCGTCGCCGGTGTAGCTTTTGCCGGATGGTCCAGGGTTCTCAATGTTGTAAGCAATCCCTGCGCGCAACGGCTCGACCCAATCGTTGAACGCGCCGCGAATGACAGCAACGCCGTGTTCATGAAATTCATCGATGGTTGCTTGGTCGACTTGGTAAGTCATGGCGAGTACGTGCTCCGGATTGCGCCGTCGAAACGAGTTAGGTTTCCACTTTGCACACGGAAACTCCCGCTGCAACGCGCTTTGCAGCCGCGCAGATCACGAAAGCATCTCAATCCGGATGACCACCGTGATGAGCGGCTGTGCCCGTTGCCTTGCCGGGAGTGACGTGATCTCTTCCGAGCAACAGAACGAACTGACGATGGAGATCACAGATGGACGGACACGTTGCCAAGACCGCCGCATCCTGGCGGGTCAGCGACCTGGATGACCGCAGCTGGGTCCACTCTCTCGATGACGCGGCGCAAAAGCATCTAGCTTCGGCAGTGAAGGCGGCGTTTGATCCGGACAAGCCATTGTTCGACTACACGCACGCGGATGTTGAGCTCGGCCCCGCTGCAGCTGCGATCGACAGCGCCATGCAGGAAGCCAAACACGGCCGCGGCCTCGCTATGGTCAAAGGCATGCCGCGCGGCGATCTCAGCGAGGCCGAGTTTCGCCTGCTCAACTGGGCGATTGGTCTGCATCACGGCGTGTCACGTCCGCAAGGCAAAGCAACGCAATATATCTCCGAGGTCCGCGATGTCGGCACGAACTACCGCGCTGCCAACGGCCGCGGCTTTTCATCCAATGCCAAGCTCGACTTTCATGCCGACGGCGCCGATATCGCGACGCTCGGCTGCTACAACAAGGCCAAGTCCGGTGGCCAGTCGATGGTCTCGAGCAGTGTGACGGCGCGCGAGATTATCATGCAGGAGCGGCCGGATCTGGCAGAGGTCGCACACCAGGACTTTTACTTTAGCCGCCAGCAGGAACAGACCGAGGATGAGACGCCGGCCTACGGGCAGCCGTTGTTCGATGTCTGTGAAGGCCGAGTGTTTGGCAAGTGGAACCGCAATCGCGTGCAGTCGGCGCAGAACGTCGACGGTGTTCCGCCGTTGACAGATATCCAGCGCGAGACCATGGACAAGATGGACGAGATTTTGCAGCGCCCAGACGTCATGTTCACGATGTGGTTGGAGCCGGGCGATCTGCAGATCATCAACAACCATACGATGCTGCACTCGCGCACGAACTACATCGATCATGATGATCCAGCTGAGAAGCGACTCTTGCACCGTCTATGGATCGCACCGCCGGACTCAGTTCAGCTGCCGGATGCCTGGTGGGACTTTTATCGATCGACGGCGCCTGGAACCGTGCGCGGCGGTATTCGCGGCCATTGTCATGATGAGACTTGTAAAGCATTTGATCGACGTCAGGCTGCGGATCTTGGGATGGCAGTTCCCGCGTAATTACGATCGTCATCCCCACGCAGGTGGGGTCCATGCGATTGCCAGATATCTCAGTGCGGATGTTGAGCACGGTCTAAGCAGATCGCGATTGATTGAGCGTTATCGCAGAACTTGCGGGACGGCGCCTGGATGACCGTCTTCACGGCCATGACGGTGGTGAGTAACGAATTGGTGCTGCTCATCAACACCCGGGAGTCATCCCCACGCGGGTGGCGATCCATGCGATTGCCAGATATCTCAGTGCGAAAATAGAGCACGGCCCAAGCCGATCTGGATTGATCGGGCTTTAACGCAGAACCTGCAGGACGGCGCCTGGATGACCGTCTTCACGGCCATGACGGTGGTGAGTAACGAATTGGTGCTGCTCATCAACACCCGCGATCGTCATCCCCACGCAGGTGGGGATCCAAGCAATTGGCAGATGGCTCGTTGCGGAAACTGAGCACGGTATAAGCCGATCGGGATTGATCGAGCTTTATCGCAGAACTTGCGGGACGGCGCCTGGATGGCCGTTTTCACGGCCATGACGGTGGTGAGTAACAAATTGGTGCTGCTCATCACCACCCGCGATCGTCATCCCCACGCAGGTGGGGATTCATGCAATTGGCAGATATCTCAATGCGGGAATTGAGCACGGTCTAAGCCGATCGGGTACACTCATGCCCGTGCGGAGCGTGTTACAAATCAACTGGTGTACTGTTCGCCGGATCTGTTGAGTTTGAGCTTGTCGAACTAGAATGCACAGAAGACGAACCCGCGCGACACGAGGACAGTTGAAGATGGCCCCGAACGACACTGCATGCAGCGATGATGGCCTGGTTCATATTGAGGCCGACGATCGCGTCGTCGTGCTTGCCCGAACGTTAGATGTCAAAGTTGGCGGAGTGGAAACTGAACTCAAGGAGAATGCCCATAACTGGTCGCGCTTTGGCGAGACATGTCTCGGGCAGGCGCTTTACCGCCATCGCTCGGTCTATCAAAATGCTTCAGACGCGACCGTGTGGAGCCATATCGAGCTGAGCTACTTTCAACATGTCATCTCTGCCGGAGCCATCCGCGAGCTTGTCAGAGATGCGCAACCGACAGGCTTGCATTTATTGCGCGCTGAAGTTCTCCTAACCACGCCTTCGTCGTTTGTCCTACCTCGAGACTGGCAGGGCTCGGCTGATCGCAAAGAACTCCAGGCCTCGCTCGAATTCCTTGATGTTTCGCCGGAACACCTCGCAGAATACAGAAGTGCCATGCAGGACCATTGCGGTCCTGCTGCCGCAAAGCTTGTTCGTTCGAAAAAGTTCGGCACGTTCAGGGCGATGGAAACAGCGGCCGTCCTCTATCAGGATAAGGAGTTCGCCATCGATTGGAATCAGCTGCACGTGTGCGAACTCAACCCCGACGGGTTCGAAGGCTTCGGAAAAGCGTTCGGAGATGCGCTTCGAGAAGATTTGCCGGACGGTGCTGAGCTTTCCGACACCTTCGCCGGTCTTGGTCAGATCCGCACGATTCCTCGATGGACCTTCAACGATGCGCTGGTAGAAGCTGACTCGGCACTCGCGCAATTACGTGGATAGATCTCCACGATGTTGGCGCTGGGATCGTCTTGCGCGCCTCGCACTCACGACGTCTTCGTGGTCTCCCACCAGGCGCAATTGTTGACGCCGAAGGAGGCATTGTCTTCCGTCACTTGCACGGGAATGCGCAGTCCTTCTGCTGCCGCGTGGGCCCGGAAGCGGCGCCGCTCGGCCAACTCATGCGCGGGTGCCCATGGGCGGTCGTGGCCCCACAAGCTCGGTCCGTGCTTCAGTTCGTGCGGCTCCCAGGCTTCGGGATCGATGATCCGTCCACCCCAACCATACTCGACGAAAAAGCTTTCCGGCGTGCGTGCATAAAACGACGTCATGAAGTCGTTCGTGTGCCGTCCAAGTGAAGCCGAGACCCGGTCCTCTGTCGCCATCGCGATGTCATAGCCTTGGCCGACATCATCCAGGTTGTTGAGCTCCATCATGATGTGATGAATGCCGCGTTGCGACCCCTCGATCAGTGCCAGGCTGTGGTGCCGCGGGTTCAGGTGAAAGAAGAACGCCTTGAACGGTTCAAGGACAAAGTCGCTAATCCGGAAGCCGAGCACGTCCTGGTAGAACCACTGCACGTCATCGAGGCGTTCGACCAGCAAGACGGCGTGGCCCATACCCATCACGCCGGTGCGGAAACCCGATATCTCACGCCCGGCCTTGAACGGCTCACTCGAAACTTCAGGACCGTAAAAGGCCTCAAGCAGATTGCCGGCGGGATCCGCAAATCTGATTCCACCCGCAACGGCGCGTCGCGCCAACATATCAGCTGGCATTGGCGAGACCTTGGTTTCAACGGCTTCGAGCCTTGCGGCAAGGTCATCGAGAGCGGCGGCGTCATCCACTTCCCAACCGAACGCTGTCACGGCCTCGGGCTCTGAACTGACAACGATTCGCTGCTTGCGATCATCCATTCGGAACTTGAGCTGCGAACCGGTCTTTTCCGCTAACTGGAGCCCGAGAAACTTCGTGCCGTAGGCTTCCCAGTCAGCGAGCTTGTCAGAGTGAATAGTGAAGTAACCGAATGAGGACAGGGCCATAGGCACAACTCCAAAACAGCAGGCTCAAACGAACGTCGACACTTCTCGTAGATCGCCGGCTTGCCAGATGTAATAGACCACCATGGCTTCATCGCCTGTGTAGAAGCCGTGCGTGAGCATAGAGGGCACGAAGACAAGATCGCCGGGGCCGGCCTGCCGCGGTGGCTGTCCATCGAGCTGAAACTCCGCTCCGCCGGCGAGCACGATATAGATCTCTTCTGCCTTGTGCTGGTGCGGCGGATACCCGATGCCGGGGCCATAGACACCAATCCCCGAGCGTACTTGCTCACTCACAAACGGGCCGCGCGAACCAATCACTTCAACGAAGCCATAGGTTTCGAGCATCTTCTGGCTGATGGCGCTGTCGGCCTTGGTGTAGGTTTGTTCCCACTTGACGTCGTCAGCGTGTCGACTGAGCAGCTCGACCATGTGCTTTGTTTCAGGCGGCGCGCTCGCCAACGAACCGGCGAGGAAGTCAGCCGCTGGCAGGCGCGTGGCGGGCACACCCTGCCAATCATCACTCCATTGGGCGATGCCGGGCTTAAAGCGTTCAAGATCAGGATGCGCGTAGTCTGAGACAAACGCCTGGATGGCATCGCGCAATTCGACGTCGGCTTGATGAATGTCCGCAGTCATGGCAGCCCGTTGTTGAATAGTATCTTGAGTTCGTTCAGCGCACAGTATCCCCGCGAGCCGCCAACATCCAGCCTGATGTGCTCTCGTGATGATCCGAGAGCAAAAGGCAGTCACCGTTAGGCTTCTCTACCCTTTGGTTGCGCGTATTGCTTCGACCAGGCAGTCGACGGTCGCCTTGATGGCTGGTGTTCGTCCAGATGGACCAGTGAATATATAAGTGTTGAGAATAGGAAGATTTGGCAGTCCTGACTTGGACGACGGGAGTAAACGAAGGTGCGACGGCACCAGATCTTTTGCAATGATGGTCACCGCGAGGCCTGCCTCGACAGCGCATTCCAATCCCGAGCGACTTGGACTTTCGTAAGCGAGACGATAAGCGATGCCGCGCTTATCAAGCGAGGCCAACGCGGCCTTACGATAGATACATCCGACGCCGAAGATGGCGAGTGGCAGCGGTTGGCGTAGATGCGCATCAGAGTTCTTGGAGCATGCCCAGACAAGTGGTGTGCGATGAACGCGGCGACCACCCGGACGCTTGTTGTGTTGGGTGACAAATGCAATGTCGATGTCGCCTGCATCGAGCGCATCCAAGGCCTCCCAGCTTCTGTTGCAGTGAAGTTCAATATCGACCATTGGTAAGTGCAGGTGGAGACGCTCCAACACTTGTGGCATGTAGCTCATCGTGATGTCGGTTGCCGCAATCCGGATCCTGCCAGGCGGAGCGAGACGCCCCATTTCAATAAGAACTTCATCCGTTAGCCGGTTCAGACGATGGGTGTAACTAAGAAGCGCCTGCCCTTCCTGCGTTAGCTTAATGCCGCGACCCTGGCGTTCAAACAAGCGCACCTGAAGCGATTCCTCCAAGCGTTTCACCTGCATACTAACAGCCGATTGTACGCAATTCAGACGTTCCGCCGCGCGTGTGAAGTGCTCCGTCTCAGCCACGACGGCAAAGGTTCTCAGGAGCGACGTATCGATTGTTCTTTGATCTCTTGTCATCTTGTTTCGTGATCAATCCATCAAATCCATTCATTTGAATGATGGAGAAATATCCCCGAGGATGCAAGCCACTCAGATGCATTGGAGATTCCTCAACATGTACCGACTTTGGTTGCTCATCATTTGCGCAGGTTCGATCCTCGGATTGACCATGGGCATTCGCCAAGGCATGGGATTGTTCCTCACTCCCATTTCAACCCATTTCGGTGGAGGGCGAGAGGCCTTTGCGCTGTCAATGGGGTTGATGAACTTGTTTTGGGGGCTCGCCGCGCCTGTAGCAGGGGCGATTGCTGACCGCTATGGCCCCGCAAAGGTTGCTGCCGCGGGCGGGGTGGCATACGCGGCTGGCCTTCTGACGATGATGGTCTCCAACTCCACCGATCAATTACTGCTGGGCGGAGTTCTGGTTGGCTTTGGTTTGAGCGGCGCCGCCTTTACGGTCGTTTTGGGTGCCGTTGGCCGCGCGACACCGGAGCATATGCGCAGCCGTGCTCTCGGCATGGTGTCGGTAGGCGGGTCAATCGGTCAACTCGTTGCGCTGCCCTACATCCACGCCATGATTGGGAGTTTTGGATGGTTGCTCGCCCTTGGTATATTATCTGCGACCGCACTCCTCATCGTGCCTCTTGCGTTTGGCTTATCAGCGCGAAACTTGGAACATCAACCACCAAGCGGTGAAGGCATACTCCAGGCTTTAAAGTCGGCATCTCTTGTTCCGAGTTTCTGGTTGCTCAACGCGGGCTTTCTAGCTTGTGGTTTCCACCTGGCATTTATAGGGGTCCACCTTCCAGGTTTCCTCGCGGACAAAGGGTTCGATACGTGGCTGGCGACAGCTGCGCTGGCAACAGTCGGATTGACCAACTTGATTGGGGTTTATGTTTGCGGTCTGCTGGGTGACATCTACGCAAAGAAGAACATTCTCAGCGCTTTGTATCTTATGCGCACTGCACTGATCGCGGCGTTCTTCTTCACACCGGTGAGCGAGATCTCGGTACTCTTGTTCAGCGCTGGCATGGGCTTTCTTTGGCTTGGCACTGTCCCACTCACCAGTGGCCTAGTTGGGAGCCTGTTTGGCACGCGCTACATGTCAATGCTGTTTGGAATTGTATTTGTCGGCCATCAACTGGGAGGGTTTCTGGGTGCATGGGTCGCTGGCATCGCGTTCGACTACAGCGGCTCCTATGATGCGATGTGGTTGGTGAGCATTGGGCTAGGCCTTCTCGCAGCACTACTGCATTGGCCAATCCAAGAGCCGAGACGCTTGCCGCACCATGTCCACACTCAGGGCGCGTGAGATCGCCAACCGCGCAAGCGTGAGGAGTTGGAACTCTGAGCGCTACTGCTGTGCTCAAGCCCCCCTCGCGACGAGGCTCAATCTTCTGCGAACAAAAACAGCTGATCTGGGTTGTCCGGTGAACGCGGCAGACTCCGATGGCGGCCGAAGTCGACCCGGTCCATCAGCGTTGGATGCTCACTTTGAAACCGCTCCAATGCCTTCTGCCGTGAGGCCGGATGCTTCTTGCCTTCCCAGATCTCATACAATCGGCGCGGATCACAGCCATAGCGCGTCACCAAATCCTTGCGCCGGATGTTGAGCCAGCGGGCAATCCAGATGTCAATCGCGTCCGCCTCGCTCAAGGCGCGAATGGCTGGCCGGGGCTTGGGTGTTTCTTCGAAGAACGCAGGAACCATCATAAACGCGAACCGGGTTGTAATTTTCTGATCAAGGCGCTTCAACCATCTACCAGAGTGAACGCGTCGGTTTCGTCGCATTTCCCTCGTGGCGGCCTTGCGCTTTGTTGGCCGTTGAAAACATATAGTGCGAACACTTGCAGAACAAAAGAGCATTGTCATGGCGGTCGCGTGAAGCGAATGAGTCCGCTGTTGCAGCTTCAACTTTGATCGAGGCCATCCGTGATCCTTTTTCCCGCAATCGACCTCAAAGATGGCCAGTGCGTCCGCCTCAAACTTGGCGAAATGGATGCAGCTACGGTCTTCAATGATGACCCGGCCGATCAGGCACGTCAGTTCGAGCAGCAGGGCTTTGAGTGGCTGCACATAGTCGATCTCAATGGTGCATTCGCTGGCGAGCCGGTGAACGGCGCTGCTGTCGAGTCCATCCTGTCGGCACTGACGATCCCGGCGCAACTCGGCGGCGGCATCCGTGACCTCGCAACCATCGAGATGTGGCTCGCCAAGGGCATCAAGCGTGTCATCCTTGGCACCGTCGCGGTGCGCGATCCTGCCCTCGTTCGCGAGGCCTGCGCGAAGTTCCCGGGCCAGGTCGTTGTCGGCATCGATGCCAAGGGCGGCAAGGTCGCCGTGGAAGGCTGGGCAGAAACCAGCGAGCTCACTGCCATTGAATTGGCGGCACGGTTTGAGGACGCCGGCGTCGCCGCGATCATCTACACGGACATCGATCGCGACGGCGTTCTGAAAGGGCTGAACCTCGAGTCGACGGCGGAACTCGCCGCGTCGACGTCCATTCCCGTCATTGCCTCCGGCGGGCTTGCATCCATCGATGATGTCAAGGCCTTGCTGCAGCCGGCCTATGCGAAACTGGAGGGTGCCATTTCCGGTCGCGCCCTCTATGATGGCCGGCTGGATCCCACCGAAGCCCTTGCTCTCATTTCAGCTCATCGGAGTGCATCGTGAAACTAACCCTCATCTATGCCTACTGGCCGAACCAGCCTTTCGAGGTGACGTGGTGTGATCTGCCGTGGGCTGTGCGCGACGCTGGCCTGCCCAAGCGCCTCAGTGACGACGGTCACGAAGTACGTGAATCAATCCTGATGTCGGAAGAGGATCATCCGGAAGAATTGCGCAGCGGTTTCACAATGGCGAAACAGATTGCCGACGAGATTAAGGCATCACGCGAGCAGGGCGAGTTACCGGTGACGCTGTGCGGCAGCTGTTCCATGGCCGCCATTGCCAATGCTGCAGCGCTTGGCGGCGAAGACATGGGCATTGCCTGGTTCGACGCACATCCCGATCTCAACACGCCCGAGACAACAACCAGCGGACTGTTCGAAGGCATGGCGCTGGCCGCCGCGGCTGGTCTGGCCTGGTATGGCATGGCGCGCGAGCACGCTAGTTTGACGACACCGGCTTCACTCGAGAAGGCAGCTCTTTATGGTGCCCGCGATATCGATGACGCCGAGCAGGCCTTAATGGATATGCACGGTGTACCAGTTGCCAAGTCTGCGGCCGACCTCAACGCCAGGCTGGCAGGTGCCAAGTCAACCTACGTCCATCTCGATATGGACGTGCATGATGAACTCGCCGTGCGCACCAATATGTTCGCCGTGCCGGATGGTCCTTCTGTGGACGACGTCAGGTCGACGCTGACGTCGCTCAACCAGATTTCGGCTATGTCGATCACGGGCCTCGATCCCGCCGCGGCTGATGTTGCCAAGGCCAGCCGGATTGCTGTTGAACATGTCCTGGCGATTGCCGACAAGCTCTCCGAAAACTGACATCAAAGAGGCAGACATGCTGAAGGTCCGCATCATACCCTGTCTCGACGTCAAGGATGGCCGCGTCGTCAAGGGCATCAACTTCGTTGACCTGGTGGACGCCGGCGATCCTGTCGAGGCAGCGACCGCCTATGATGAAGCCGGTGCCGACGAGCTTTGTTTTCTCGACATCACTGCTAGCCATGAGGATCGCGGCATCCTTCTCGACATCGTTCAACGCACCGCCGAGCGCTGCTTCATGCCGTTGACTGTTGGCGGTGGTGTCCGCACGGTCGAGGATGTGCGGCGGCTGTTGGAGGCCGGCGCCGACAAGGTCTCAATCAACACGGCTGCAGTCTCCAATAGGCAATTCGTCAGAGAGGCGTCCGAAAAGTTCGGCTCGCAATGCATCGTTGTTGCCATCGATGCCAAGCGTGTTTCCACGGAAGGCGAGCCGCCCAAATGGGAAATTTTCACCCACGGCGGCCGCAAGCCAACCGGCATCGACGCCATCGCGTATGCCAAGGAAGTCGTCGCGCTGGGTGCCGGCGAGATCTTGCTGACCTCAATGGATCGCGACGGCACGAAGATCGGCTTTGATCTCGAGCTGACCCGCGCTGTCGCTGATGCCGTACAAGTCCCGGTTATCGCATCCGGCGGTGTTGGCGAGCTGCAGCATCTGGCGGATGGTGTCACGGAAGGCCACGCCAGCGCCGTTCTGGCCGCCTCAATCTTCCACTTCGGCACCTACACCATCGGCGAGGCCAAGGCGCACATGGCCGAGGCCGGTATCGCGGTCCGCCCGGTCGTCTGAGATTGCCACCGCCACCCACCGTGCGAGGTTTCCATGTCAGACAAACCTGATCTCGGAGCACTGTTCGGAGCCGTTGATGCATCGACGTTTCTCGGCTTGGAGGCGTGCAGCAATCTCGAACAAGTGGATGCCTCGTCGGCGTTCATTGGCGTGCCAGGCGCAACACCCTATGGATCCGTAGGTGCCTACTGCCGAAACGCACCAGACGCGCTGCGCAAATCAGCAGCAGCACTCACCGCGAATGTCGATCGGTATAACTTTGATTTGCAGGGCCCAACCTTTCCGCCAGGTGCAAAGCGCGCGGTGGATTGCGGTGACCTGCCGTTCGATGACACGGATTTCCAAAAGAACCGCGCCACCATTGAAGCAGCGGTCGCGCAGATTGTAGCGCAAGGGGCGGTCCCTATCGTCGTCGGTGGTGATGACTCTGTGCCCATCCCGATGATCCAAGCACTAGCCGGCACGGGCAAAAAGTACACGATCCTGCAGATCGATGCCCACATCGACTGGCGAACATCGCATATGGATGAGGACATGGGACTGTCCTCGACGATGCGGCGGGCGTCCGAGATGGTGCACATCGAACGGATCGTGCAGGTTGGCGCGCGCGGGATCGGTTCGGCACATGTCCAGGATTATGAGGACGCCGTGCGCTGGGGCGCCCACTTCGTTCCCGCTCAGGAACTG
Source organism: Hyphomicrobiaceae bacterium (assembly GCA_965247245.1). Lineage (GTDB taxonomy): Bacteria > Pseudomonadota > Alphaproteobacteria > Rhizobiales > Hyphomicrobiaceae > Tectiglobus. Next base: position 4,140,697 of record CBDFGV010000003.1, read on the forward strand.
CACCGCGATGGCGTGCAGGCGGCATTGGATTTGATCCCGCAGGATAGCGAGATCATCATCTGCCTGGACGTTGACGCGCTCGACCCATCACTCATTCCTGGTGTCATTGGCCGCGCACCGGGCGGGCTGACATATTACCAGACCTTGGATTTGATCAAGGGTGCAGCTTCGTGCGGACGCATAGCGGCGGTCGACGTTGTCGAGTTCATGCCGGAGGTCGATGTCGATGGTCTCGGCGCACTCGTCGTATCCCGGCTTATCCTGTGCACCATGGGCATCCTGGCGCGGCAGGAGGCAGGGCTGCTGGCGTAGGTGAATTTCTGAGTACGATTTGGAAACCAATCAAATGCCAAGCAGCCGGCGGCCGACGAGCAACGCCACAATCGCGACGGCAACGCAAATCGCGATAACGCGAAGCTGACCGAACTGCTGATCAAGTCGTTCTCTGACCTGGTCATCCACGTCGGCTAGCTTTTTGAGATAATCTTTATCGGGATCGTCGCCTGTCATGTGATCTACCGCGTTACGAGATTGCTGACGACACACTTGCCTATGCAGACAGGAAGCATTCGCCGATCACCCGGGCAGCCATTCGGCTTGAACCGAACGCGTTCGCTGCCCGGGAGATCAGTCGTGTCTACTTGGCCGCTTCGCGATTGGCCGCAAGCCGCGTATCGACCAGTCGCACCGTCGTATCGACAGAGTCGGACTGCATGCCCTTCTGACCGGAGATCGTCTTCACGAGGCAATCAACACGCTCGATGTTCGGTGCACCAGCGTAAAGCGCGCGCGCGGCAGATGACGGCTTCAGCAGCCCCTGGGCAGCATTCGCGTACTTTTCAAACGGCACCTGGTCGGCTGCATCCGCACCCATCGCCTGGCACAACTGGTTGACCCAGTCATAGACAGCGCGTGACTGATCGAGGTCGGTATGCACAGCTTCCTTGATCGAGCGGGCATCGCCTTCCTGCACACAACGATAATTGCCTGTCAGCAGCATCGCCCACTTGGCGAGTGGAACAAATATTGAGTCGTGCACCTTGAGCTTCACCGGCAGTTCGATCTGCTCGCCGCCCACCTCGAAGCGGGCAGCCTCGATGTCGGCCTGCATGTCACGCAGCATTTGCGTATGGCCTTCATCATCAAAGCGGGCCGCCTTGAAGTTCGTCGGCAACGTCACCTGGAGCACGTTGACCGGTTCTTCCGGCGGACGGAAGGCCTGCGGGTCAGGACTGCACAGTGTCAACAGGGCCGGATCAAAGCTCGACCAAACATCGGCATCCGTATAGCACTTCTCAATCGCCGCAGCGTCCAGTCCCGGAATGCGCTTCATGTATGGCAGCGGCGGCATGTTCATGATCGACATGCAGGGTTTGCCTGACTTTGCCACGGCATCCAGCAGCTCCCGTACACCGGGTGAACGATACTGCGGCTCCTGCATGGCCAGGCAGATCAGATCATAGTCGGCCGGATTAACGTCTGTCGTACCGGCAGCCTTGATCGAACCGGGCAGCGTCTTGGAATTGACCTCAACCAGACCTTCGCGCCCACGCACAGGAAAACGAACAACCGCACCATCCGTATTGAACGCTTCGACTTCCGCTGGCAGGCAGACCATAGTCGCCGAGTGACCGGCGAGGGCGAGTTTTGTCGCCAGCAGAGAGCCGTAGGATGCGCCCATCAGTAGAACGTTGTATTTCTTTGACATTCTGTATCCACTATTTTGTTGACGAAGATTGTCAGCGGCACTGAAGCACCGTGCCGACCGGAACCTGCGCAAAGGAAATAAAGGCGTTCTCCTCCCCGAAGTCCGCTGGTTAACGTTTAAATGCTAACTGAGGGGCTTGCAACGCGGTGGCGCGACCCAACATTCGAGGTCGAAGCGGAAAATCGCGAGCTTTTGAACATTTGTTGGCCCAATTGCCGTTCAATTTCGTTATATGACGAGACCAATAAGACGAAGAACGACGAAAGCACCATGAAGATTAGATCGTTGATATCATGCCTTTTTGTGGCAGTTCTCGCGTTGGCGACCGGGCTTTCTGTGGCCCAGGCCGGACAAAACATCGAATGGAAGAACCTGCGACCCAATCTGGCACCTCTGAAAGACCCACTTGAAGGCCTGACGCAAGATCAACGATTTGATATTGAGACAATTTCCTGGGCGAGGGCGCTTTCCGAGGAAGAACAGAAGCTGGTCCAGAACAAGCAAGGCATTGTCGACGCAGCAAAATACGAAAAGCAGTTCAAGGAGGCGGGCATCAGCGTTGATGATTTGCTCGTCAAGTATCGGTCCTGGCAGTCCGATGTCGAAAAGCGCCAGAAGCAGGTCAATCAGGACCTCAATGGCAAGCGCATTCGCATGCCGGGCTATCTGCTGCCGTTGGAGTTTTCAGAAGACGGCGTGACGGATTTCCTCCTCGTTCCCTATGTCGGCGCATGCATTCACGTTCCGCCACCGCCAGCCAATCAGATCGTGTTTGTGCGCTTGGCCAAGAAGTTCCAAATCAATGATCTCTATACCGCGGTCTGGGTGACCGGTGAGATGAAGACCAAGGCGTCGAGCCGTGAGCTTACGTTGATTGATGGCAGCGCCAACATCTCGGTTGGCTATCATATCGATTCTGCTGATATCGAAATCTACAAGGAACAGTAGGTCGCCGGGCGTTACCGGTCGCCTAGCAAAAAAAGGAGCCGACACGGCTCCTTTTCAGTTTTTGGTACTTGATTAAGCCTCGATCACTGCTTCTGCAGGTTCAGGGCCACCGGCTTCTCGTCACCAGCGGTGACCTGGAACTTGGAGGCCCCTGTGACGTCGCGCTGATTGGCCAGCATGCCGTTGAGCGCGTAGTCACCTTCCGGCAGGATCGCGATATGTCCCGAGCGCTTGCGCCAGAAGCCGGCAATCTTTTTGCGCTTACCGGCCAGATCCGGCTTGCCACTGAAAACGTTCAAGCCGAGCTGGTCTTTCGTCGGCTGGCCCGCGACGGTGACATCAAAGCGGACAACACCGGCTTTGAAGTTAAACTTATGGAGACGCTCGCTACCTGGCTCAACCTTGATTTGCGAGGAGAGCTGAACCTGGCGATGGTCGGCGAGGACGCCACCCACCAGCCACTCACCCGCCGGAAGTACAAAGATACTACCGCTCTTCTTGCGCCAGAAGCCGGCGATCTTTTTGCGCTTGCCGTCGAGACCTTGCGGCTTGCCAAACACATTCCAGCCGAGTTGGCCCTTGAACGGCGCGCCTTCTTCACTCAGCTTGGCATCAAAGCGCACCAGGCCACCGTTGAAATTGAAGGAGTGGAGCTCGGCGCTACCTGGCTGGACAACGATGTTCTTCTTGACCGTCATGTAGCGGGCATCGGCAATCACACCACCCACCAACCATTCACCCGCCGGCAGCCAGAACGTTGAGCCAGATTTCTTGCGCCAGAAACCGGCGATCTTCTTGCGTTTGCCGTCAAGGCCTTCAGGCTTCCCAAAAACGTTCCAGCCTGCCTGCCATGTAAAGGGCTTGCCACCCTCGCTCAGTGAATAGTCAAATCGCACCTGGCCGATGTTGAGGATGACATCTTCGACCTGGCCGGCGCCACCGCGCACCTCGATTTCGCGTGATTTGAGAATATGGCGATGATCGGCCAACACAACCTGCATGAGATAGCGGCCTGCTTTGACGCCTTTGAAGATGTAACCGGATTTCTTGCGCCAAGCATCAGCAACCTTCGGGCGCTTGCCGTCGAGGCCTTGCGGCGGACCGAACAACTTGATGCCGAGCTGACCTTTCCATTCCTCCCCGCCAGCCTTGATGAAGGCGCGGACCTTCAGTCCGGAGAGTGCGGCAATCTTCTTTGGCTTGGCCGGCGCTGGCGCAGCCGCCTCTTTGACGGTCACGGTCAGTGCCTTTTGCAGCGATTGCGGATCGCGGGCCGGTACGTACATGCCGCCGTTGTTCTTTGCCAGGCATCGCAGGCCGGCCTCTTCTCCAAGCTTGAGATTAAACCCGATGACGTGGGTCTTGAAGTTGATGCCCTGACCAGCCAGCGATCGGCCGAGTTCGCACGGATCCACGCCACAGTTTTCCTTGCCATCACTGACGAGAATAACCGTTGCCTTTTCCTCGGTGAAGTTGAGTTTTTCAGCCGCCATCAGCACGGTTTTGCCGAGCGGTGTCTTGCCGATCGGGCGCAGCGCATTGACCGAGCGCATAATGTTTTGTCGGTTCGGCTTGCTCACGCCGGCAATTGTCTGAATGTCTGTGCAGTCATCCTTGCGGCGATGGCCGTAGGCCATAACGCCAAGCTCCGTGCCGGGCTGCATGGTTGAGACGAGGTTGTCGACAGCCTTGCGAGCGATGTCGATCTTGCGTTCGCCCTTGATTTTACCCGCCATGCTGCCGGATGAGTCCAGGATCAAGATGACTTTTTCGGCGGCATTTGCGGGAGCAGTCGCGGCAACAGCGGCGAGTCCGATAGCGAGGCTGGCAGCAAGCCCTGCTCCCATTCGTGAAAGGTTTGTTGGGGCCGTTCGAGTGGTTCCGTGCATGCATATTCCTCCAGGCGTTTGCAGTGACCATGACCCTGAGTCGTTGGCTGATGTTTCCAGGTTCAACGCCCTCAAACGTATGGTTAACAAATCGTTGCAAACGTGGCCAACCCGTCGTCCGGAGGCAGCTACGCACAGCAATCTCCGCGATCCCAACGCGCTCAAATGCATGATCCATCACATCGTCGATCAAGCGTGGCTTGCGAATCTCTCGGATTGCCCCCAATTCTAGGGGTGTTCTCAGGGCGGGGCGGAATTCCCCACCGGCGGTAATCAGCTTTGCTGTAAGCCCGCGAGCGCCTTCTTATCTGAAGGGTCAGCAGACCAGGTGAAACTCCTGGGCCGACGGTTATAGTCCGGATGGAAGAGAACAGGCAGCGGCGCACCGGCCAAGGTGCGCGTGTTCGTTGCTGATCGCCCTGGGTGACTGTGTCATGACCTGAGGAGATCACAATGGTACACACCCGCTACGCCTTCGTTAAAGCCAACTGGCATGCCAACATCGTCAATCAGGCACTGTCCGGATTCTGCGATGTTATCCCCCGAGATCAAGTGGATGTCTTCGACGTGCCGGGCGCGTTCGAAATGCCGCTGCTTGCACGCGATCTCGCGATGACCAAACGCTACGCAGCCGTCGCTGCGGCAGCCTTTGTTGTCGACGGGGGAATCTACCGACACGACTTTGTCGCCCAGGCCGTCGTCGATGGACTGATGCGCGCAGGAATGGACAGCGGTATTCCCGTGTTGTCGATTTCGCTGACGCCGCACCAATATCAGGAAACCGGTCACCACAACGAGATCTTCGCCCGACATTTTATCGAGAAGGGGCGGGAGGCAGCACACGCTGCGTTGGTGATTGGTAAGACGAGAGAAGCGCTGGCGGCGTAAGCCTCTTGGCTAAGCCATCTGCTTCGCTTCGCGCTCATCCATGAAGAAGTCGAGCGAATAAAGCTGACCGGAGCTGGGAGACATCCCGGCTCCCCTTGATGCAAGTCCGTCCGGGCTGGTGAGCTTGTCAGTACTCTCCTCTACGATCCGTCGATCATAACCCTCAATGAGCACGATCCAATCAGCAACGTCTGCGGTGTCGCTGCGGAGTTCGCGCTCCTTTGCTTTGCTACGGCTGGCATCCGGATCGCCGACAAGGAGATGAGCACCACAGAGCCCGCTTTGTCGGCTAAGGCCGGGCAACACCTCGTCAGACAGCCAATCCGCTAGGTTGCTCATTCCATTCGATGGCGGCGCAAACTGGATCAGACCAAGGAAGCCTCCGATGCCGTGACCGCAACTCGCTTTAACGTTGCAGAACGTCTTCGTCATCCCAACGCCAAGCGGCACGCTCTCGATCGTCCACGGTGTCGGGTTGTTCAGGCGCGCCATGTAGGCAGGAGACGTCAATGTTGCTAGGCTTTCCACCTGGTAGATGGTGCAAACACGCGGTGCACCATCTGACACTGACCGGTACCTCAGTCCACGCAGGAAGCCAGGGATCGTGAGACGCTCGATCATGTGTTCGTGCGTATGCCAGTTTTCGTAGTCGGCCTCGCGCCCCGGCACGATGTCATGGGTAGCTATGAAGCAGCCCGTACCTGGCATGGCCATGGCCCGATCCTCCCGACACGCAATCTGCTGTGCAGGGTATCAGCGGTCTTGCGACCATGCCAACCAAATGGAACAGGTATCAGACGGAGCGCGTTGGCTCTTTAGCCAATTCAATTCTCGGGCTTCAACGCGTCGTCCTCATCACTGAGGTCGAGATCCTCTGCATCGTCCAACCGCGTATTACTGAGCGGCGTCTGGTACAGCAGGAAATGAAGGTTGCGGACCTTTTTGCCGAATAAGTTGGTGAAGAACTCTTTCGACACACGTCTGGCAGCTGTCACCCTGTGGCCGCCATCAACGATCACCCAGCGACCACGCCGTCCCAGGCGCACGATGATCGGTTGCAGACTGTCATAACCTCGAACGCGAATGGCCTTCTCGACAGCCCTGAGCCGCGCACTCTTGGACCGATCGTCGTTTTTGAAGGGCAGGTTATCCAGGCATTCGACAGGGACTTCAATCATCGCCATGTCTTCGACGAACTGGATTTTTTCAAAATCGTCCGCGCTTGTGACGCGCTGAATGTCCGGCCATTTGCTTGCCATGAAGTCCACCAGCTGTTGCGTCCGACAGACGAAGACGACAGGCAATAAGGCCTTTGTGTCGCCTGCGCAAGTCTATCAGCGGAGTGCGCGTGCATGCTGATCATGCAACACTTTGCACCTCAACAGCGATGGATCGGGCCAAGCATCGAGTTGTGGTGCAACGTCAATGGCTTGTAGGAAATGGTTCCGGAAGCGCCTTGCCCAATTGCAACTGCGCGCTTGTCCACAAGGTAGCGCGATACAATAGGCTCATTCCTCTCCCGCGAATAAGGGGGGAGGTTGGACGGATCGCGCAATCGAACGGTTATGGAAGCGCGTAGAAACCGGCTCGGGTTGAAGCTTCAGTTCAGCCTCTCTCTTGCCAATCGTGCACCCTCGACCATTGATCTCAACTTCGCACGTGCAATGTTGAGAGACAGCGGGACCAAACCACAATCTGGCGCGGCCTGTATTTGGTCAGCAGGCAGGTGCTTGGCCGCAGCCATCAACTTGTCTGCCACGTGCTCGGGCGTCTCAATGTCATTGATGCCATTGTCAATGCAGCCAAACATGACAGTCTTTGACGGGCAAAGGCGAAGGAGTTCAGGATCAAGTTCTGACGCTTCAAACTCCAAGGCCAATTGATCAATTTCGGAGTCTTCTAGCGCCGCAAGGATTACGGGGTAACTGTCGACAATAGGTCGAGGGACACCTGGCATCGGATAGCTATAGCAGATGTGCGCTGCAGTCTTGGCCTGCGTGATGCCTTCAAGGCAACGATCGAGCGCCGCAATGCCCCAATCTTTCACTTTGTCCGGGTAGCGGCTGAAAACCGGCTCATCGAATTGAATGACCGCAACACCCATGGCATCCAATTCTCTGGCTTCCGCATTCAATGCATCCGCGGCAGCCATCGCCATATCTTCTTCGTTGCCGTAGTGCTCGTCAGCTGTTGAGTCGACAACAGTCATCGGCCCCGGCAACGTCATCTTGACCGGCCGGTCTGTCTCCGCGAGCATGAACTCTGCATCGCGACGTAGTATCGATTTGCTTCGCACGATCGGGCCAACACAGCGGCCAACTTCCGCAAGCCGACGATTGTTTCGGGTCCATTTCTCCGCCAGCGTCTCGTAGTCGAAGCCCTCCAGTTGGGACGTAATGTAAGTCAGATAAGACGTTCGGCGCTGTTCGCCATCGCTGACGATATCGATCCCGGCATGCACCTGATCGTGGACGGTGACACGGGTGGCGTCATCCAAGGCGGCCTGCAGCGTCTCACCGGAGAAGTGCCAGTCGGCGCCTTTACCATGGACCTGCTTGCCCTTGGCGTTCAACGGCAACTGCTCCATCAACCAGCTTGGTTTGGGCATTGAGCCCACGACAGTCGTTTCGAATGGATTGGCCATTGGTGTTCTCTCCCGGTTTTGTTATCGCGCAATTTCAGTGCTTGTTTTGAAAGTCCCACACAGCTTATGGACCGTCACCCCCGTTGGATATCGTTTCGCCATTCAATCACTTATTCGATCAGAAATTGCGATAAGGCGTTATGCCGATGGCTGCAGACCTGTGCATTGCTGTTGTCGAGAATGGATCGCTCAACACTTAAGATCTGCACCAGCGAGCCAAAGCTTCACCGCTTTTGAAATGAACTCGTCGATTCTGGTATTATCGACAGACTTTGACTTAGTGAACCGGATGCAACCCTTGCCGACATTTAAACCGGCAATCAGTTCTCCCCTTGGATCAATCTTCGAGATGTCTCCGACGTAAAGACTGACATAGCCACGTTGTGCATTGAGATGGCAAACATAGTCATCGGCGCGCCCGTAACCCAACATCTTGTAATGAACGTGCTCCTCGACGAGAGGAGAAGTAGCCATCACAATCGCCCGCAGATCCAACAAGGTGGCCCGGCGCCAATCATCTTCCAACTGGTTGAGGTAGTCTTTGGGCGTTTTGGCATCGTACAGCATGGTTTCTCTTCAATGATATTTCAAAGCTGTCAAACAACTGAGGTCTGCCATGGGCCGAAGCGCAGAGCGCGCGGCTCGACTACAATGCGTCCTCTGGCAATCGAACCCGAAGACTTATGTGTTAAATTTGGTTTCTTCTGGGAAAGGCTGGTACGCGACACTCAACTCTTGCGTAGGTGTGCCATGGAGACCATGGAATGACATTCTACAGTATAGGCGCGGCGCGAATTTCAGATGCTTCTCAGATCGGAGAAGTGGGGCATGCGTCGTGGCAAACTGGAATTGGTGTGCATCTTAGTCAGGAAGCCCACACCAGGATTACACCTGAGACATTCGCATCATTCGCGCGCGCAAAGCCGGATCAGATTATCGTCGCCAGGGATGGGGGCGCAGTGCTCGGATTTTCTGCAAATGAAGATGCCGACAACTACATCAGCGATCTTTGGGTCTCGCCCAATCATCAGGGTCGCGGCATTGGCACCGCATTGCTTCGTGCTATGGAGAAATCAATTGCCGACCGGGGATTTTCCGCGGCAGAAATCGAAGTACTGACCAGCAATGAACGGGCAGTCACATTGTACCGGCGGCTGGGTTATGAAACAGTCTGGCAGCAGGCGCGCCACGACACGGTGCTGCAGATGTCAATCTGCAAGACACGGATGCGCAAGGCTTTCTGACACGATCTAACGCGCGCAAGGCTACCAGTTTTGCGATCACTTCGGGTCATCAAGAACGATAATCTGAGGCTCGCCCTGAATGTCTTTTCGCCGATTTGGGCGGCTCTCTTGTCTATGAGACGCAGCGGGATGGTCTGATCGTTTCTCCTCCCTGCCTGCAGTGCGGATCCGAGGTCGAACGCTCTGTTCTTTATCCAGATGCCATCCGCAAACGTCATCTCCGCGAAGACGGAGATCCAGACGAGCCGCGACCGAGGTGGCCTCAGTTGGAACCCACACGCGCGCTGCGTATCCGCATGCTCAAGCATCAAGATGCGGCTTGAAGCGGGTCGCGAAGGGTAATGAGAAGACATCCGCCCAGGACACATGCGGGACCAACGCAGAACCTGGCATTCAGGCAACAATACATTAACCATCGTTCCCTAAACTAATCCTGCTCCGCGGTCTGGGGGGATAGCTGCGTCGAAGCAGTATGCCCGGGCAATGTTTGATCGGCTGATGCCGATGCCCGATACCCAACGCATGAGGCCACCTCGGTAGAATCCAGTAAGCCGCCTCGCGGCTTCGATTACAGAGGTGCCAATGCGTACTCATTTCTCAAATGTGCTCGACTTTTTTCATCGTCACCGCGAGCTGATGCTCCGTTTGTGGCCCTATGTACTTATTGGAAGTTTGACGGTGGTTAGCGCCCAGTTGGCGGCTGAATTCGACGCTTTCGAAATGATCCACGAGTTCTCCCGAGCCCACGAAGATTGGGAGGTTGATGAACTCATTACGTTGGCCCTGATGTCGGTTCTCGGACTTGGTGCAATGCTGATTGTTCGTGCGCGTCAGCTCGCTAGCGAAATTGCGAGGCGAAAAGCCTCCGAACAGCGTGCCGAGCAGTTGGCCCGCCATGACCCCCTCACAGGAATTGCAAACCGACGCTCATTTGGCGAGAAGGTGGACGTATTGCTGGAGGTAGCTGCCCAGTCAGATAAGCAGGTGTCTTTGCTGTCTATCGATCTCGATCGTTTTAAGCCTGTGAATGACATATACGGCCACGCCTTTGGTGATCGTACGTTGCAGTTGGTAACCGACCGTATCGTGGAAAACCTTCGTTCGAATGATTTGGCAGCCCGACTTGGTGGCGACGAGTTCGCGGCCGTCATACTTCATGAGCCTGGAGAGCGCATTGCTGAGAGTATTTCGCAGCGCGTTCTCGAAGCTATTGCTGAACCAATCGAACTCGACGACAAGATCGTCAATATCTCTGCAAGTATAGGCATCGCGAACTATCCGAATGATGCACACGACGTTGAAGATCTTATCAGCAAGGCTGACCTGGCGATGTACCGCGCCAAGAAGCATGGCCGCGATATGATCGCAAACTACGATCCTGAGATTGGCAATCTCCAGCGAGAGCGCAACGAGCTTGAAGCAGAACTCCGAAATGCCATTCGTTCCGGCGAGATTGTACCGTTTCTTCAGCCCTTGATGTCTCTGAAAGATAACGGATTGGTTGGTTTTGAAATCCTCTCCAGATGGCAACATCCATCGAAAGGCATCATTCCTCCAGACCATTTCATCCCGGTCGCTGAAGACTGCGGTCTTGTGGGCCCACTGATGGAATCCGTCCTCAGGCAGGCGTGTGCGGCAGTCGTCGCCTGGCCGGGCGACTTTAAAATGTCAGTGAATATCTCACCTGTTCAGATCAGAGACCTGCAGCTTGCGCACAAGATTCAGGGCATCTGCGAGAGCACAGGTTTTCCATGTGAGAGACTGGAAGTCGAACTCACAGAGGCAGTCTTCATTGAAGACAGCGAACGTGCGCGCGAAGCTATTGAATCGATCAAAACCCTCGGCATGACTGTAGCGCTTGATGACTTTGGGACCGGCTTCTCTAGCATGCGCTACCTTAGCGAGTTCCCGCTCGACAAAGTCAAAGTTGACAAGAGCTTTGTGCTGCATCGCGCAGAGAACGAGAAGAACGAGAAGATCATCAACAGTATTATTTCTCTTGGGCATAGCCTCGGCTTGCTAACCACAGCGGAAGGCATCGAAAGCACTAGCGATGCAAAATGGCTTGCCAATCAGGGCTGCGAGGAAGGGCAGGGCTACCTCTATTCTCGCCCAGTCTCGGTTTTGTCAGCGATGAAGTTCGCTGAAGAAGAGCGGGCAAGACGGCTGAAGCAGGAAGCCGTGACCGGAGAGCGCTCGGCTGATGCAGCGATGACTGGCTAGGCACGATCAAGGCAAGCATCCAGATCTCGATCTGACGATCGTGACAGGCGGTTGCGCCGGCTGAGCCGTGGCAATCGCGAACTGCCAGCCGCGTCGGAAGCATCCCGCAGTGATCCTGCGCCGGCGCAACACGCTGGCTTCGCGGTGCAAGCAATTCCGTACCAGAAGCAAACCAAGGTCACTTCCTTCTGAGCCCAGTGCTCGCCAGGAACAGCGCTGTAGTCTCAACAACTCACGCTCTGCTTTGAGATAAACGCTATTTTATCCATTTCGGTATAACTGTGTTCATAACGCATTCGGTATGCCCACGCTTCGGCCTGCCGATAGGTATGACACCGTAGCGTTTCAGCCGTGTGACTCGGCATGTAATCCCACCACATTGTAATTTGAATTGGGTACGAGTCCATGAATTCGGCTGCCGATAGCGTATTGGAAACAGGACTTCGCAAACTAACGAGGCTGCATCAGTTTCTCCGAATTCAATGGCGATCCATCAAGCCTCTATCCAATGACCGATCTGCAACCAACTGGCGGCTCGTCGGAATCATACTGGTTGGTCTTGTCGCCATCTTCGCGGCATCTGGCACTTACACAAAACATGAAGTGCAGCAGATGCTGAAGGCAGACGCCGAAAGGGCAGCTGAATACTGGGCAAAACAGTTCATCAAAGATCTGCCTCGACTGCAGCAAATTGCAGAGGGTGCAGAACTCACAGCGAGTGAACGCACCAAGGTCTACATCCTAGCCAAGGTTGGTTCGGTCTTTCGCTTCAAGCTTTTCGACAGCAAGGGCAGGCTGCGACTTGTATCGGACGACCTCAAGTCGTTTAGCTCTTCCGGCCAGTCTCTCAAGGCGCACAACAGCAAGGCCGCGGGTGTGCTTGAGACATGCAAGCCATATGTCAAGTTCGCGAGTGGTGCGGGCAAGGCCAACCGTCCCGACTACTACTCAGAGGCGTACGTCCCGATCGTTGAGAACGGCCAGAAACTGGGCGTCGTCGAAGTCTATCTGGATCAAACGAAACTACATGCCGAGTACACCCAAAGAGCACAGAAACTCGCGCTCATTCTCAGCCTCATAACTGCATTGGTCTTTGGTGCCCCAGCTGTTGCATTCTACTACAGATCTGAGGAAGCCGCTCGTTCAGGCCGGAAACTGAGCTATCTCGCCAGGCACGATGCATTGACGGGCATGCCGAACCGAGCCGCATTTCAGGAAAACATCGAAGAGTGCTTGAAGAACCTGAAACCGGGCAAGAAAGTCGGCCTGCTGTGCACTGATCTCGACAACTTCAAACCGATCAATGACTCATTGGGCCATGACATCGGTGACAAGCTGCTCTGCGCGGTGGCGCGGCGGATTGAGAATGTCATCCGCCAGCAGGATAGCTGTTCACGCCTCGGCGGTGACGAATTTGCAATCATCTTGCCGAACATCGAAGACGAACAGCAGTGCGGTCAGATCGCTGCTCGGATTGTTGAAGCGATATCAGAACCGTTTGCGACTGCAGATCACACGGTTTTGGTTGGCATGAGCGTCGGCATTGCCGCTGCTCCGGCAGATGCACAAGACGCCGAGAAACTCTTCAAGGCCGCGGACATCGCACTCTATCGGGCCAAGTATGAAGGCCGTGGCACGTACCGCTTTTTCGAAGCGGGAATGGACAAAGCACTGCAGGCTCGCCGCGAGATGGAAGCTGACCTGCTCAAAGCGCTACCCGAGGACCAGTTCAAGCTCTATTACCAGCCGCAGGTATGCTCTAAGTCTGGTACCATTCTCGGCTATGAAGCCCTTCTGCGATGGATGCATCCCGATCGAGGAATAGTTTCGCCGCTTCACTTCATTCCGTTGGCAGAAGACACCGGCCTCATCAAACCGATTGGTCAGTGGGTACTATCACAAGCCTGCCGTGACGCCGCGTCATGGCCTAATACAGCACGTGTTGCGGTCAATCTGTCGGCACTGCAACTTGCTGATCACACCGTCGTCCACGAAGTATCATCTGCGCTGAATGCATCAGGTCTTGATCCAGCTCGGCTGGAACTGGAAGTCACCGAAAGCGTTCTGATGCAAGACACAGAGAAGGCAGTCGAAATACTCGAAGCTCTGAAGGAGCTGGGTGTTAGATTGTCCATGGATGACTTTGGAACTGGCTACTCGTCACTGAGCTATCTGCGGAAGTTCCCTTTTGACAAAGTCAAAATCGACAAGTCGTTCATCGACGATATCGAAAGTTCAGAAGACTCCCTCGCCATCGTTCGGGCCGTTGTCAGTCTCAGCGGCAATCTCGGAAAGTCGACCACCGCTGAAGGTGTTGAAACAATCGAGCAGGCACAACTACTAGAAGCCGAGGGCTGCACTGAGATCCAGGGTTACCTGATTAGCCGACCGATGCCCGTGGAAGAGCTGGAGAAGTTCTCGGAACAGCACGAATCTGCAGAGGATCATTAGACGAGACTTGCGGGCTCGCCTCCGTGAGGCAGCGCGGCGGAAAATCTTCTTCTTCGGGTCGGGTGTTGCCGCGACACGATGAAGACCGCTATCGATGTACTGCATACCACCAAGTAGCTAGCCATGCCGGCAAGCGGCCCCGATGGGCCGTTCCTAATCGACGGTCGATAGCCCACTGATGGCAACAACTTCGCTAAAAAGATGATCGAGAAACGCGCGCAGGCGGAGAGGTTGATGGCGACTTGGCAAGTATGCGACGTTGACGGTTAGCCTTGGCGCGCGCCATTCGGGCAATACGTCGATAAGACTGCCACGCTTCAAATCGTCTGATACGAACCACAGCGGCAGTACCGCATATCCCGCACCTAGCAAGGCCGCTTGGTGGACTGCGAAAATGTTGTTGGTCGCGATACGCACTTCAGGCTCTAATGTTCTCGCTTTGCCCTTTTTACGAGAAAGCGTAAGTCGACCTCCCTCAAACGGAGACAGAGCAATTAAGGGAGCTTGTTCGAGTTCCTCAATACTGTTGACGGGCGTTCGTTTCACAAGAGTCTTTGAGCCAACTACGAGACGCTCGACGGTTGCAAGCGGCCTAACAATCAATGTTTCATCAGGCACGGGGCCAATCTTGATCCAACAGTCGCAACCAACTTCGGAAAACCGAATGGGTCGGTCCTCCATCTCCCACACGACAGAAACGTCTGGGTACTTGATCTGAAACCGGAGCATGATCTCGGTCAGATGCAATTGCCCAAGTGCAATCGGTGCAACAATCTTCAAGCGCCCCTTGATGTCATCAGGCCCGCGACCGTGGCGCTCGACCAGGGCATCCCAACCTTCGAGCATCTGCCGCGCTTCAACCAGCAAGTCTTGTCCGGCTGGCGTAAGTGCGAGGTTGTGCGTTGTACGGCGGATGAGCTGTGCACCCAAACGCCCCTCAAGCTCGGAAAGCTGACGACTGGCTGACGGCTGCGACAGCCCGAGATCGCGCGCAGCAGCGCTGATTGATCCTCGCTCGGCGATGCGAACGAACGTCTCTAAAAGCACGAGGCGGTCGAGTGATTTGGTCATTTGCAAAATGAATAACAAATAGACTTGAAACTCGTCTACCGAAATATTGTGGATCTGTCATTTTCTCCTCAACGCAACGCACATTGAGAGGAACGAACAATGACCGCGAACAACCGAACATATCGAATTGGTGGCGACCTCGAGGTCGATCGCCTTGGCTACGGCGCTATGCGTCTGACGGGGCAACCTGGCAACTTCGGGCCCTACGAAAACTGGGAAGGTGGCATCAAGCTGTTGCAGCGTGCGGCCGAACTTGGCGTCACATTCTATGACAGCGCATGGGCGTATGGCCCTGAGACGGCAGATCGCATTGTGGGCGACGCTTTGGGGCAGACAGACGTTGTCATCGCTACAAAGGGCGGTGTCGATAAGCCGGAAGCGGGTCGGATCGTTGTGGACGGCTCACGCGACACGCTATTGAGCCAGATTGACAAGGCACTCTTAAATCTGCGCCGAGATCAAATTGATCTCTTCCAGCTACACCGCGTTGATCCTGAGACGCCGATCGAGGTGTCGGTCGCCGCCCTGGCAGAAGCCAAAGCTGACGGAAGGATCAATCACATCGGCTTGTCCAACGTCACCAAAGAGCAGCTCGAAAAGGCAATGACGATTGCGCCGATCGCGAGCGTGCAGAACCGCTTCAACATGAGTGAACAGGATGACAACGGATTGGTCGACTTCACGGCCGAAGCCGACATTGCCTTCATCCCGTACGGGCCGCTTGGCGCAAACCCAATGCAGCGCGGTGCAAAGCTTGCGTCCGGCGAAGCGCTGGCCTGGTTGCTCAAACGCTCACCAAACATTGTCGTCATTCCCGGCACCACGTCGATCACGCACTTGGAACAGAATGTCGCCGCTTGGGATCTCGTCTAACACAACCATACCAAAATCAGGAACAGACCTATGCAAACCTCTCATTTCAAAAAGACAGCTGGAACTGCGTCTACACAAACGCCAATGGCCGACTTCGCCAATGATCTTGGGCTACGCGAGCTTGATCACATGTCAATAAACGTCGCCAACTTTGAACGTGCGGTGGCGTGGTACAGCGAGGTTCTTGGCCTTGACGTCGACGTGTCCTGGCGCGTTGGTGCCTTGGCTGGAAAACAACTGGCGTATCTCTCGCTCAATGGCCGGCGTGTTGTCGAGATTGTAGCCGCCGACGAAAGTGGAATTCGGATCAAACCCGATCAATCTTTTGGCGCGCACTTCGGCCGAACTGGTTTTGGACACCTGTGCTTTGCGACGGACAGCGTCGATACGACGATGGCGATGCTTGAGCAGCGGGGAGTGGAAGCCTTCGTAAACGCAGAGACCTATCCTCTCGATGGCACCGAGTTCATCCGACGCGTCGCCTTTGTGCAGGACCCAGAAGGTAACGTTGTTGAGTTTGGAGAACCGCTGAGGGTAAAGCCATGACACATGTTAACAGAAAAGCGGATGGTATACCGGCGCGATACCGGATGTCGGATAGACAGAAGGCCGTTATTCTGAATTGGCTGGCTGCATATCCCGTCATTACCATTTTGCTCGCCGTACTCGATCCAATTCTACCCGATATGCCACTCCCGCTGCGCACTCTCCTCGTCACCGTCATCATGGTTCCAGCAATGGTCTACCTCGTCATGCCGATTGTGCGGGCTAAGGTCCAGCCATTGCTAGACAAAGACGCATTGTGACGAGTGGCTCCGCGTGGACGACCAGCAGCCGAAGTTGGCTCAGGTCGTCCGTCACGCCTGACCCGTTTTAACGGCAGCGACCGCTTGAAGTCATTTTCGACAACCACTGATTGTCCACTTTCCAGCCAGTACAGCCAATCGCGCGATACTGACGCGCATACACCTTACCCCTCACACCCCCCAACTCTCACATCCAGCGACAATCCCGTGATTGGACTTTCCGTCTGTGCTGCCTATAGTGGCAGCGCACTACGAATAGGAGAGATCATGTCAGAGAAACTTGGCATCGGATCAGCCTTCCCCAACCTGACGCTTAACCTAGTCAGCGGCGGAACGCTGGATGTGCCGGGTGGGCTCGAGACGGACTGGAAAGTTATCCTGTTCTATCGAGGCCACTGGTGACCATACTGCCGCCGGCAGTTGGTCGGCTTTGCAGAACGTTCAGCTGAGCTCAAAGCGCTCGGCGTCTCGGTTGTCGCGGCCAGCGTCGACCCCATCGACAAAGCGAAGGAAGTGGCCGACGAGGTCAATTTCCCAATCGGTTATGGTGTTACCAGAGACATCGCCAATGCGCTCGGCTCCTGGTGGGAAGAGCGTCGTCAGATCATCCAGCCGTCGGAGTTCTTGCTCGGGCCGGAGAACAAGGTCATGGCGTCGAGTTACTCTGATGGACCGATCGGCCGTGTATCTGATGATGATATCGTCAGAATTGTCACGTTCCTGTCGAAGAAGTAACCGCTGCACGATTGCAGTTGGAAAGAATGAGCGGTTCGGTGTTTGCCGGACCGCTTTTGTTATGCAGGCAGCGAGAAGACGAAGGCAGCCATAGATGCAGGCAGGCGTACCGGTCATCAAGGACATTGTCCTAATCGGCGGCGGGCATTCCCATGTCACCGTTCTCAAGCGGTTCGGCATGCGGCCTGTCCCGGGCGTGCAGCTGACGCTCATATCGCCGGATGCTCATACGCCCTATTCCGGAATGCTGCCAGGCTATATCGCTGGGCACTATACGTATGATGAAGCCCACATCGATCTCGCACCGCTCAGTCGCTTTGCGAACGCACGGTTCATTGTTGCCGAAATCGAGCAGGTCGATCCGGTGGCCAAGCAGGTCCATGTCGCCGGCCGCCCACCGATTGCTTACGATGTACTGTCCATAAATGCAGGTTCAACGCCCGATCCGATTGAAGTGCCGGGTGCCAAAGAACAGGTCATACCCGTCAAACCAGTGTCAGAATTCCTGGTCGCTTGGGAAGAGCTCAAGCAACGCACGCTGGCCCAGCCGGATCGCAGAATCGGCGTGATCGGCGCCGGTGCCGGCGGCATCGAACTGGCTCTTTCGGCAGAGTTTGCCATCAACAAGTTGCTCGAAGATGCGGGCGCCACCGGGCGTCCCAGTTTCCAGGTCATCACCAAGGGCGACAAGATCCTGGCGACACACAACGCCAAGGTGCAGGCGACCTTCCTTGAGACACTGAAGCAGCGCGGCATCGCACTGACGACAAACTTCAATGTCGATCGTGTCAACGAAGCGGGCGTGCATGCGGGCTCCGAGACAATAGAACTGGACGACATTCTCTGGGTGACCGGCGCCAGCGCGGCACCGTGGATCAAAGAGTCGGGCTTTGAGACTGATGAGCGGGGCTTCCTCAAGGTTCGCCCGACGTTGCAGGCAGTGTCATACGTGGATGTCTTCGCGGCCGGTGACATCGCAGCCGTTGAAGGCCATCCGCGGCCCAAATCAGGTGTGTTCGCCGTGCGCCAGGGCCCGCCCTTGGAAGCCAACCTGAGACGGGTTGTGCTGGGTCAGGACGCGCAAAACTTCCGACCGCAAAGCGCCTTTCTGAGCTTGATCTCGACAGGTGCCAAGCATGCGGTCGCCTCACGCGGCAATTGGAGCGTCAGCGGCGACTGGATCTGGCGTTGGAAGGATCACATCGACCGTAGCTTCATGGATAAGTTCAACAAGCTACCGGAGATGGAGACCTCGCGCGAGTTGCCAACCATCGCGCCACAGCTGATGACGTCCTCTGTTGCGGATGAACTCGGCCCGCTCGATATGCGGTGCGGCGGCTGTGGCGCCAAGGTGGCGTCATCGACTCTCGCCGGTGTGCTCGCCAGGCTCGATATTGAGACGCGGCCGGACATCATTGCCGGCGTGGCTTCTGCCGACGATGCAGCCATCTTCAATCCGCCGCCTGGCAGGTCGATGGTGCAGTCGGTCGATGGCTTCCGTGCGATGCACGATGATCCATACGTCTTCGGCCAGATCGCCGCCAATCACGCGCTAGGCGATGTCTTTGCCATGGGCGCTGCGCCGCATTCGGCGCTGGCGTTCGTGACGGTTCCGCAAGGCTTGCGCCATAAAAACCAGGATCTATTGCTGCAGCTGCTGTCCGGAGCACTCAAAGTCTTGAACGCGGCCGGCTGCCCGCTGGTTGGTGGTCATACAGCCGAAGGCGCTGAGCTGGCGCTGGGCTTCACAGTCAATGGCACCGTTGATCAGGCAGACGCGCAGCGAAAGTCCGGCATGCAACCCGGCGATGCGATCATTCTGACCAAGCCTTTGGGCACCGGGACGTTATTTGCGGCCAACATGCATGCCGTGGCCAAGGGGCGGTGGCTGCAGGCCGCGGTGGCGTCCGCCCTGCAATCCAACAGCGCGGCGGCGGAAATCCTAAGCTCACATAATGTACGCGCCTGTACCGATGTGACGGGCTTTGGCCTTGCCGGCCATCTCATCGAAATGCTGACAGCCTCCGAGGCGGCTGCAGAGATCAATACCGGCGACCTTCCAGCCATCGATGGTGCCCTTGATACGATCCGCAGCGGCCATCTTTCGACTTTGCATCGCTCCAATGCTGATGCGAGCGCAAACTGGCTCGCGGATCAGGGCGCGAGCGTTGATGCAGATCGGCGCGAGCTGATGTTCGATCCTCAGACAGCAGGTGGACTGCTGGCCAGTGTGCCTGCCGAAAAATCGGTCTCCTGCATTGCGGCACTTGTAGACGCGGGTTACGCGCACGCCAGAAAGATCGGCACTGTGAAAGCCATGACAAAAGGCATGACATCCGGCGCGCTGGTCGAATTGCTCTAGCTTCGCAGTCCACGCTATGATCTGCCTCCTTTAGCTCGATCAGTGACACGGCGGCGCGCATGACCAAACTCACCTCTCTCACAGCCACGGCGGCGATCGCCCTCCTACGAAAGAAAGAAATCTCGCCGCTCGATCTCATCGACGCAGCTGCTGAACGCATCGCCGAAGTCGAGCCGGCAATCAACGCGCTGCCCACGCTCTGTCTTGATCGCGCGCGCGACCAAGCCAAAGCGATGATGGCAGACAGCAGTGCGGACAAGGCTGACGAAGCGGGTACCTTGGCCGGACTGCCAGTCGCGATCAAAGACCTCAACGATGTTGCCGGCGTGCGCACGACCTACGGTTCCCCGATCTTCAAGGATTATGTGCCAGCCACATCGCATCCGGTTGTTGAGCGCATCGAGCGCAAGGGCGGCATCGTGATCGCCAAATCAAACACGCCCGAGTTTGGTGCCGGTGGCTCGACGTTCAACGAAGTGTTCGGCCGCACGAGCAATCCATGGAACACATCGCTGACGTCCGGCGGCTCGACCGGCGGAGGAGCAGCCGCGCTTGCCGCAGGCGAAGTCTGGCTGGCACATGGCTCGGACCACGGCGGAAGTCTACGCCGGCCCGGAACATACTGTTCGGTGGTCGGTCTCCGGCCATCTCCGGGACGCGTCACGCGCGGCACCAAGCAGGACCTGTTCTCGACATTATCGGTCCAGGGACCGATGGCCCGCACGGTCGAGGACGTGGCACTGTTCCTCGACAGCATGACGGGCCTGTGCCCGCTTGACCCGCTGACCTTCGATGCGCCCGCCCAATCCTTTGCATCGGCCGTGTCGGAGCCCCGTCCGCCAAAACGCGTCGCGTTGGCGCCGGACTTTGCCGGGCAGGTGCCGGTCGATGCCGAGACCTGCGAGATCTGTGCCGCTGCCGCGCGTCGTTTCGAGGAGGCCGGCGTGATTGTCGAAGAAGCCTGTCCGGATCTCGGCAACATCACCGAGACATTTCTCGCTTTGCGTTCGCAGCATTTTGTAGTGTCCAACGAAGAACTCATCGCTGCCCACCGCGATCAGATCAAACCAGATATCATCTGGAACACAGAGCGCGGCTACAACCAGACCACGCGCGATCTGGCCGCCGCCGAGCGCGTCCGTTCGGAGCTGTATAAGCGCATGACCGAATTCTTTGAGACCTATGACTGCCTGATCACAGCCGGCGCATCGACGCCGGCATTTGATGTCAACCTGCGAATGCCGGAGACAATCAACGGGCAGAAACTCGAAAACTACATGGGTGCTTCGGTCATCACTGGTGCGGTATCTGTCACCGGCAATCCGGCCGTCGCTTTGCCATGCGGTTTTGATCAGTTCGGTCGACCTGTCGGCCTGCAAATCGTCGGTCACCATCGCGGCGAAGCACGTTTGCTTCAGATCTCAAAGTGTCTGGAAGACATTCTTGGATTGGCAACGAGCGTTCCGATAGACCCGCGACCGGGTACCGTGCCGCCAGCAACGTAGATTCACGCGCACAAAGACATCGACTAGGTGGTCAGAAAGTTGCGAACGGCAGCAACCAGCTGCATGGTGATGGCATTGCGGTCCTCGTCGAGTGGCAGATCCTGCGATGAGCACTTCGCAATCACGATCTGATTGTCGCGGTCAACGAACAGGTTCTGACCGTGCACACCGAGGGCAAACAGCAACGGCGCATCGCCATCCAAGACGTACCATTGGCCGCGATAGCGCATCGGTGCCTGTCGGTAAAAGTCCATGAAATCACCGATGGTCCAAGCCTCTGGATCGCCGCCCGTGATCAGATCATCGATCCAATTGGCAGGGATAACTTGTCGGCCGTCCCGTTGCCCGCCATCAGCCAGCAACTGGCCAATACGTGCCAGGTCCGATACGGTCATGCACACCCCTCCGGCAGCGCGGGGCGCACCCAGACGATCGACAGTCACGTAAGCAGAGCGATGCGCGCCCAGCGGTTGCCACAGCACGTCGCCGACAAGATCAGCGTAGCGTTGGCCAGAGGCACGTTCCGCGATCCAACCTAACAAATCCGAGTTTGGCGAGACATAGTGGAAGCGGCCTTCATGCGGGCCGTCTGACACTGTCAGCAGCTTGTAGAACGATCGCAGATCCGGCAGTGCTTCGCCAGCCTCAAGCGGGTTCCAATTCGTCGCCTTACGATAAGCGATGATCGTGCCAGAGGTCGCGAGATAGTTCTCATCGAACTCAACACCGGCCCGCATATCAAGCAGGTGCCGCACCGTGGCACCGCGATAGGCCGTATCGGCAACCTCAGGGATGATATCTGCTACCGGGCTCGCCGGATCAAGTTTGCCCTGCTCGACCAGAATGCCGATCACAAGCCCGAGCACCGACTTCGACACCGACATGATGATGTGGGGAGCCGCGCGCGTCATGCCATGCGCATAGCTCTCGTGCACGACGCGTCCACGATGTAGAACGACAATGCCGTCTGTGTCGGTTGCCGAGAGTACTTCCTGCCAACTGAGATGACCGCCGTCTGTCGCGACCTTGAGAGAACTGAAATCAACCGGATCATCGGGCAGTGACCAAACGTTGTCGGGATCATTGCTGATATCGGCGGACGGTACGATCTCCCGGACATGCTGGAATGCCCATCGGCAGAAGGACGGCGTACGCCAGTTAGCCAGTGTCACTTGTTGCTTCGGATCGGGCGGAAACCCCGACATCAGATCGTTCACGTCACAGCCTCGCTTGCCCGCATGCTACGATGCGCACTCCCGGTTTCTATTCTGCAGCTTCCGCGGCTGCTTCCTCGGCGCGCTTATCCCGCGCGACCGTTGTCAGACCCATATCATCGAATATCAAATACAGCGATGGGACGACAAACAAAACCAGGAAAGTCGATGACAGAAGACCAAATGACAGGCTGGTCACCAATGGGACGAGAACCTGTGCCTGCAAACTGGTCTCAATCAGTATCGGGAATAGACCAGCAACGGTTGTTGTCGTTGTCAGGAAGATCGCCCGGAACCGGGCGCGACTGGCCTTGCTGACAGCTTCCTGAAGCGGCAGGCCGCTGTCGTGATTGTCTTTCGCGAAATTGACCAGCAGGATTGAGTTGTTCACCACAATCCCGGCCAGTGAAACAAACCCCAACATCGACGGCATTGAGATGTCGAGACCCATCAACAGGTGACCCAGGATGACGCCGATAAGCGAGAGCGGAATCGCGACCATCACGACCACCGGTTCCAGATAGCTACCGAACTGGAAGGCGAGCAACAGGTACACGCCAATCAAGCCCAGAATAAATCCAGAGACCATCGACTGCTGGGTAACTTCGGCCTCTTTGTTTTGACCTTCAAGGCCGACGCGAACCTCCGGGTACTTCTTTTTCAGCTCCGGCACATACCGTTGCAGAGTATCGTTGACGATGGCTGACGCATTGCCAACCCGGACGTCGACATCACCCTGAACCGTTACTGTCCGTATCCCATCCACCCGGTTGATCCGCGCATACCCGCGCTCAAGAATGAGATCTGCGACAGCCGAAATCGGGATCTTGCGTCCCTCACTATCAGTCACTTGAAACTGCTGCAGATCGGCAAGGCTGTCCCGGTCACTCTCGCGCAAACGCACATCAATCTCGATCGACTCGGAACCGACCTGGATCTCGCTCACAGTTGTACCAAAGAAGGCTGCGCGCAGTTGGTCCGCGATCGTCTTTGCGTCGAGACCCAGATTGGTTGCCTCGGCCTTGAGCTTGACGCCAACTTCTAGTTTGCCGGGACGCAGGTCGTCAGAGACATCGAATACGCCTTTGTAACTACTAAGCCAATTCGTCAGATCCACTGCGGCAGATTTGAGCTCACTGAGGTCTGAGCCCTTGAGCTGGATATCAATCGGCAAGCCACCAGGACCGATCGTCGGTGTCGTGAATTTGAGATTGATCACATCCGGCACCTGGCCAACCTTCTGGCGCCACAGGCTGAGGATCTCGTCCGATGATTTGGTTCGCGTTTCGGCGCTTAAGAGGTCCGCCCGCACGGTTGCAACATGCGGTCCGGTCTCGAATGCATCAGAGTTCTTATTGTACTCGATGGTCACGGCCTTCACGAGCGCCTGCTTGTTGGGCTGCTCGGGCGTGTAGCGCTCACCGATCTCCGCGATCGCTTTGGATACCTTGGCAACGACGCCCTCGGTCCGCGCCAGTGGTGTGCCTTGCGGCAGGAGGATACGCGCCTCCAACGTGTCGCCATCGATCTCGGGAAACGCCACGAACTTCACGTAGCCGCCGGCCATAATGCTGAGTGCTAACAGGAACACGGCAACAGCGATGCCGATGGTGAGATAGCGCAGTTTGATCGCAGCATCGACGACGCGGCCGACGACCTCACGCAGGCCTTCGAGGCGGCCATTCACGAACGACTGAACGCGACCCTGACCGGTTCCGGAATGCTCGATCGCGTGCGACAGGTGATTGGGTAGTATGAGAAAAGCCTCGACCAGACTGACAGTCAGGACGACCAGCATGACCACTGGGATCACCCGCAGGACCTGTCCAATGTCGCCCTTGATGAAAGCCAGAGAGCCGAAGATGCACGCCGTTGTAACAAACGAAGCAAGAATACTCGGCCATACCTCCCGCGTTCCATCGATGGCGGCCTGCCAGCCCTTCTTGCCCTTTTGCCGGTGCGAAGCAACGTTCTCCGAGATGACAATGGCATCATCCATAAGGATGCCGATCGCGATGAGAAGCCCGACCATGGTGAGCATGTTGATCGAGTAGTCGATGACATACATCACCGCGAAGCCACCGGCGAACGACACCGGCAAACCCATTGCCACCCAGAACGAGTATCTGAATCCAAAGAACAGCCACATCGTCAAGAAGACCAGGGCGAGTCCTTGCACGCTGTTGTCGGTCAGAAGTTTGAGCCGGTCGCGCACAATGGAAGATCCATCGTTGGTGATGGCGAGTTCAACCCCCGGCGGTGCACGGCGGCGTTCCTCCGCAAGCAGTGCGTTCAGGGCGTCCATTGACCGGAGTTTGTCTTCTTTGAGTGACTTGAGGATCCGCAGTGTCGCCGCGCGTTTGCCGTTGTAAAGTGTCTTGGCTTCGTCGAGCTCAAAGCGGTCCGTGATCGTGGCGATGTCGCTGAGGCGGATCTGTCCGCCGGACGGATCGGAAGCGACGATGATGTTCCGAAAAGCTGTCACCGACTTCCGTTCATCGGCAAAGCGAACGAGCACGTCGCGCTCGCTGGTTGACAGAGAGCCGGCGGGTAGATCGATGCTCTGTCGCTCGACCTTAGCAGCCACGTCGGCAACGCTCATGCCGAGCTGCTTGAGTGCTGCTTCATTCACTTCGATGCGGATCTGATGATCAGAGAAACCCTCGATCTCGACTTTTGTGATTCGAGGGCTTTGCAGCAGTCTGTGTTTGAGGGCTTCGGCATATGCCTTGAGCGCCGTTGGTTCATCGAGGCCGGTGATTGCGACGGCAGCAACGAAATCCGTCAGACCCAATTGCTTGATAATCGGGTCTTCCGCGCGTTCAGGGAAATCAGTGACAGCATCGATCTCCGTTTTGATGTCAGAGGCGAACCGGTCGAGAACGCCGCCTTCCTCCATCTCGATGGTCGCCTGGGCCAGGCCTTCGCGTGCTTCACAGGAGACGCGGTCAACCTGATTGACAGCATCGACGGCATCCTCGATGCGACGGCAGATGGCATCCTCGACGTCTTCCGCGCGTGAGCCGGGATAGGCCACGCTGACCTGTACCTTCGATGGTTCAATACGTGGGAACGTATCGCGCCTGAGATTGGGCATAGTGAACAGCCCAAGCACGAGGAACGCACCCATGAAGAGGTTGGCCGCCGTTGGGTGCCTGGCAAAGAATCCAATCACTGCCCGGCCTCCTTAGGCTGAGACAATTGCTTGAGACGCGCCTTGAGCTCCTTGTCCTCGGTCGGCTTGAGCAGCAGATTTGGTGTGGCCATCAGGAGTTCGGAGACGACGATCCTGTCGCCTGCCTTCAGGCCTTGATCGACGACGACAAAGCCATCTCCGCGATAGCCGGTTTTGATTTTGCGTTGTTCCAACCGGCTCTTGTCATTCACGACGTAGATCTGACCGTTGTCCAAGCTCGCGGTGGGAACGATGATCTTGTCTTTGAGCGGCTTGGTGCGCAGCTCGGCCTCAACAAACATACCTTTGACGAGTGGTGGTCGCTCTCCGGGTTGGGCATAGGCGTAGGGTTTGTCGACCAGGATAATGAGGCCGATAGATCGGGTCTGCTCATCAAGGGTGTCGTTCAAGCGCGCGACGCGTCCACGCCAGATCACATCACGATCACCGGTGCGCAATCGAACCAGTGCATATAAGCCAATGGCGCGCGCAAACTCCTGACGCTTCTTCCACTTGCGTTCACCAGGATCAAACTCATCTCTCAGCCGGTCAAAAAACTCGCGAATGTGCGCGAGCGGATATTGCGCGGTTATTTCCGCCGTTGCGATGCCATCGGCTGTGCCGATCTTGGTTCCCGCCTGCACGAACTGTGAGACTTCGACATCAAGCGATGCAATCCGGGCATCAAACGGCAGGGTGACAACTGTTCGCTCGAGATCAAGCTTGGCCGTTGCAAGCTTCGATTTATTGACCCGGATCTGCTCCTGCTGAACTGCCATCTTGGTTGGCATCAGCCGAAGCGAGTTACGCAGGTCCTGTACCAGTTTCTTTTGCGTCAGCAGATCGCGAAGTTCCGCGTCAAAGCTCAGCTGCGCGAGATTCCCGCGTTTGAGCAGCGCCTGCTTGGCATCGACAGACCGCTGTTTCAGGGCCTCGGACTCTTCCTCGATCTTGAGCAGTTCACGCGTATTCGTCTCGCTGACTTTGAGCTCTTCAAGCGATGCTTCCGCGGATCGGATCTGCGCCTCGGCTTCCGCAATGGCGAGCTTATAGTCATCAGGATTGATGCGGATCAGCTCGGTGCCGGCTTCCAGAGTCGCCCCCCGTCGGAACCGTGGATTGACGCTGTCCACACGTCCGGACACCTGGACGACACCGCTCCAGACATTCTCGGGACGCACCGAGCCATAGCCGACTAGTCGCGGCGAGACATCGGTCTTGTCCAGGGTCAGCACGCGAACCGCCACAGTCTGTTCGACCGGAGGTAGTTGCTGGGGCGGTTCGCGCATCGCAACGGTGTACCAAAGCGCGGCTCCCCCTAGGACAACCGGCGGAATTATGAGAAGCTTGCTGAGGATTGATGTGGATGGCATCGAAGTCAGTTTCTCCGAGTTTGGCTCCATCAGAGTAGCGAGTATGAGCCGGGTATGCGTGCGACTTTGACAAGGTCATTGTGGGCCAAATCAGGCCAATGGCGAGCATTCTTTTGGGTGACGCGCAGTCAACGCGACGTGCCGATTGTACCCCAACAGCGACGTCGCCCACGTTGGTGCAATTCATTGCTGATTTCATTGATCATTTTTGTGCTTTTTTGCACAAGCCTTGAGCAAGTTCAGCCATTGTTTGCCGCAGAACGAGCTGAACGTTGCAACTTCTCCGCGTTCCTCGTGCGAACTGCCACTGCCGTCACTGGTCCTAGATCCTTGCGCCTCGACGATGGAACCGAGGTCGCACTCGAAGGTCTGCTACCGCCGAGCAGGTTGGATCACCGCAGCGTTCCGGAAGATTGGGCTCTACCGGAGCAGGCTGCTGAAGCACTGGCGCAGGCGGCCGTTGGCCGGTCGGTTGAGTTATCCGGTCGAGCCAAAGAACGTGATCGATATGGCCGACGTGTCGCGCAAGTCCATATCCAGTCAGGCCAGGGGCAACTGTGGTTGCAGGACTACCTGATCCAAACCGGGCATGCACGGGTCGCCATTCGCGACATCCATGAGGCCTGTCAATCAAGGGCCTTGTTACGCGGGGAAACTATTGCAAGAGACAAGCGCCGAGGGTTGTGGGCCGGTGCCGGTTATGCGATCCGCGCCGCCGACAAACCGTGGGAGCTTCTGCGCTACCGCAGTACGCTTCAGATCGTTGAAGGCCGCGTCAAAGCGATTGCGCGGGTCCGCTCCAAGGTCTTCATCAATTTTGGTCGCGAGTGGAAGCGGGACTTTACGATCGGTATTCGGTGGAGCTTTGCCAAGAAGCTTCGTGTCGCCGGTTTGAAAATTGAACAGCTGAAGGGTCGAAAAGTTCGGGTGCGCGGTTGGATCGAGCGGCGTGGGGGGCCTTACATCCAACTGCGTAAGCGCGAGCAAATCAGCCTTGTTCCTAATCCCAAGCTTGCCGGCAGTGTTCAAGACAACGAACGCGGCGCTCCTCTTCCAACTTATCAGGGCAAAGAAAAACGCCCGGCCTACAACGGACCGGACGTCTTAGATCTCTAGTCAGTTTTGCCACCCACCTGGATCGATGGGAGGACATCGTTCCGCTTAGGCTGCTTCGACGTCAGCCTCGGCGGCAGCGGCCTCAGCTGCTTCTTCAGCAGCCCGTCGACCCTTTGCGCTCTTGGAGAGCACATCGGTGATGCGCTGCACAGCACCGCGCTCATCGAGCGATTCGACAACGGCCAGTTCGCGCGCCATCCGGTCCAGGGCCTGCTCATAGAGTTGGCGTTCCGAGTAGCTCTGCTCAGGCTGAGTCTCTGAACGATAGAGGTCACGAACAACTTCGGCGATGGCCACAAGGTCACCCGAGTTGATCTTGGCTTCGTATTCCTGTGCGCGGCGGCTCCACATTGTCCGCTTGATGCGAGCACGTCCCTTGAGCGTCGTCATCGCCTTCTCAAGCACGCCCGCTTCTGCCAGCTTTCGCATGCCGACATTGGCATGCTTACCCACTGGAACGCGCAACGTCATCTTATCCTTCTCAAAGGTAATGACGAACAGCTCTAGGGAGTGACCAGCAATTTCCTGCTCTTCGATCGCTACGATCTGACCAACGCCGTGGGCCGGATAGACGATATACTCTTCCGTCTTAAAGCCGTGGTGCTTATCAGATGCCTTTCGCTCAGGAGCCACAATCGGTTGATTAGCTGGCGTCTTGGCAGAAGGCCTGGGCGCCGCTGCGGGCTTAACTGCCGCGGCTGGCTTGGCCGTTGCCGCAGCCGGCTTGGCCGTCGCAATTGGTGTGGACTGCTTTGCAACCGACTTGGCCACAGCAGCCGCGACTGCCTTCACCTTCTTAGCTGCCGGCTTAGGCGCCGGAGCTTTGGCCTGCGGAGCAGGTGCCTTGCGAGCGGTAGCCTTTGCTGCAGGTGCCTTGCTGGTTGTCGCAGTTCTACGCGCCGTTGCCGCTGACTTCGTTGCGGTCGCGCGAGCCTTTGAAGCCGGAGCCTTCTTCGCTGCAGTCTTGGCTGGTGCGGCTTTCGCTGCAACCTTCTTGGTCGCGGCGCGAGTCGGAGCAGGCTTCGCTGTTGTCTTGCGTGCGCTAGCAGTGGTGGATGATTTCACAGTTTTCTTTGCAGGTGCTTTTGTTGCGATTTTTTTCTTCGGAGCTGGCTTGGCGGCTACTGTTTTCTTCTTGGCTTTTTCTTTCGCTGAGGCTTTGGTTGCGGGCTTGACAGAAACGCTTTTCTTCTGAGCCATGAAAATCATCTCACTTTCTCATGCTACGCGATGCCCATGATTGGCCATCATGCGCATCGGCCACTCATTATCGAGTAGCAACACTCTGCCGCTCCTGACGCCCGACTGACGACAGGAGTTTGCCCCCTAAGACTCGAAAACCAATCCCATCTTGCTATTGCGAGATAGGTTGAAAGTCGATTTGACTGGCTTGCTGATCAGCTTGTGCGCCTTTTCCTAGGAATCTGTTCCACACCCAAAAGGCCACAAAAGTTGGTACATTCTTTGTTCTATGTTTGTCCAGCTACGCCAACTGAAAGAACATAACACAATCGAGAGAGGTTTAGAAGGGGTTACGTGCGTGAACAGCGCTCAAACATCTGTTTAAGATGAACGAGACGTCCATTGAGAAGCAGTAGGAATGACAAAAATTATGCAAAAACAAATGGTTCAGTCGCCGGTGCCTGGCTTGTCAGAAAAATACTTTTCGTACTTTCCTTTGACATCACGAAAATCGTCAGCGTCAGCCGGTTGATCCTTCTTGGCCGTGATGTTTGGCCACTCATCAGCAAATTTGCGATTGATCTCCAGCCACTGCTCGATTCCTGGCTCGGTGTCGGGCTGGATTGCTTCCACCGGGCACTCGGGCTCACAGACACCGCAGTCGATGCACTCGTCAGGATGGATGACGAGCATATTCTCGCCTTCGTAAAAACAATCCACCGGACAGACTTCGACGCAGTCTGTAAATTTGCATTTGATGCAATTGTCATTGACGATGAACGTCATTGCTTCCCCAATAGCCTTATGTCTGCTCAGCTAGTTTGCCTAGGCAGGCATTCCCGAGTTTCGAACAAGCTGAGTGGCACGCATGCGCTGCCGACGCTTCTCGATTGCGATAATCATTTTGTCCGGATGTAAAATCCACACAAGTCTCTGCCTATGCGCAACTTGTCGCAAGATCTTAGCGTGGATCTAGCCGTCGAACTTGTGGCGCGCACGCATCGCCTCGAACGTCCGGCGTTCTCTTTTCTCCGGACGACCTCCTGAGTGTGATTCAACCACGCTCGTCGCCGGATTAGCGGGTTGCGGCGGCGGGGTCAAATCTTCGTAAAGCGTAGCTGCTTCGGTTGCCGGACCGCGCCGGTTGCCCGCGGCGAGCACACGGAGCACCCGTACCCGACTGTGTGCGGCCACTGTAATGACGTCGCCAACCTTGATCGACGTTCCTGGCTTTTCGGTTTTGATCTTGTTGACCCGGACCTTACCTGCCGAGACGAAACTTGATGCCAAGGTTCTTGTTTTCGCAACGCGTGCGAACCAAAGCCACTTGTCGAGCCGCTGGGCGTGCGGCTCACCAGGTGTCAATTCATTGCTTGCTTTAGACAATGTTGGATCAGTCCTGAAGGTAAACGGATTATGGCAACCGCTGATCTATACGGAGGACGTCAGTCTTTCTCATCCATAGTCTGCCGCAAAGCTCCGAGCGCTGCAAACGGTGAATCCGGATCAATCGCTTGAGCTTTTTTCTTCGGCGAAGACGTATGAACTCGCGGCTTACGATTGTCATCGTGTCGGCGATCACGACTCTTGCGACGATTGTCTTTGCCCTTCTTAAAGTCGCCGCGCCCGCCGTCAACCCGTTGCCGGGGGCGATCGTCCTTCGATTTACCAGCTCCACTGCGTCGATTCTGATGTCCCTGAGTGTCATTCGTTGACTCGGCGCTGCCGTTTTCTTGCGACCCTGCTTGTTGGTTGGGGCCGCGCCCGCTTCCGGCTCCACGCCGGCCTCGGCGTTCACGTCGTGGCCCAGACTGTCGTCGCTGCGGTCGCCAGACGAGCACTGTCTCGTCGTCTGTTGATTCTGCAGTTACTTCAGCGTCGCCACCAGCAGGTGCTTCTTTCGCAGCCGCCGTTGCGGCGTCATCTGGACTGGCAGCTTCCGCTTTCTCGATAAGCTTGTCACCGGCTTCCGAAGGAGATTCTGCGTCGGCCGGGGTAACGGCATCTGTCGGCTCGGCCGAGCTGGAGACGCTCGAACTGGGCTCCATGTGTTCGGAGTTACCGGTGTTCGAATCCGTATCCGTCCCAGCAGCTTGATCGGTGGATTGCTCGGTAGTGGCTGGGGATGCGGCGACAGCAGCACTTTCCTCAGAGGGTTGCGTGCTTTCATCAGCCTTTGATGCATCGGTTGGCAGCTCGCTATCCGGTACTGCCGAATCTTTCTTGGGACTTGCTTCCTGCAGTGCGGTTAGCTCAGAACGCTTCCGCTCTTCACTCCTGAAGCCAAGAGAGCGCAACACTTCGCCGAGTTCGTCCGCCGAACAACCAAGGATCGACATCATTTCCGGCGTTACGATGAAGGCCCCAATGCCTGTCGCACCTTTTGGAGCCAGGGGTTGTGCATCGCTGGCGCGCCAACTCATGAGTGGACGGATCTGATCAGCCAGCCGCTCTAGAATGTCGATCCTGACAGCGCGGGGGCCGCAAACATGAAACCCATAGACCTTGTAGAAGGCGCCAGGCACGGATGGATCAACCGGCACCGACGTCAGGCCGGCACGTGGTGCCTCAGGAAGGTTATCGGGATCCAGACTATGGTCACCTGCAAACTTCAGGCACCACAACGATAGCAGCAGATCTGCGGCCGCAGGTTTCAGCAATATCGGGAAGAATATATTGAAGGCACCAAACCTCATGCCGTACTTGCGCAATTGACTGCGTGCTGTCTGGTCGAGTGACTTGATTTCCTCGGCAACATCCTCGCGTCTGAGAACCCCGAGAGCTTCTGTAATCTGGAATGCAATGCCCTTGGCAAGGCCGGTGACGTCTTCAGCTTGGCTCATGTCCACCAGCGGCTTCAGCCGCTCGGCTACGGTGTCTGAGATCCAGGTGCGTACGCGCTCATCAACCTTTTCGCGATCGTTACCCTGCAGGTGCTCATCGGCAATTAGGGATACTTGCGGCTTCAACGGATCTTCCGCGGCTACGAGCGAAGCAATCTCAGCTTCTCGCCAGATAACTTTGCCATTCCGCGACAGTGTAAAAGCATCATTCTTGGCAGCAGCAACTCGGCGCGCGCGCATCGAGAGCTCACGCGATAGCACTTGGGCAGCCGCGTGACGGCTTGCCTTGCCGTGGATGCCATCAGCCTGCGTATCGGGGACAAATCGAAAACCCTCAAGGCGGCCGACGTAGTGGTCCTCAACTTTGATCTCACCGCTTTCGCTGATATCAGCATTGAGGTTCTCTTTGTCTTTGAGACCCTTCATGAGAGCGCTGGTTTTCTTGTCAACGAACCGCTGCGTGAGACACTCGTGCAGGGCATCAGATAAACTGTCTTCGATTTTCCTCGCTTTTTCCTGCCAGTGTTCTGGATCGGCAAGCCAATCAGGTCGATTAGCGACGAATGTCCAGGTTCGAATGTGAGCCAATCTGTTCGACAGCGTATCGATATCACCATCGACTCGGTCGGAATACTCAACCTGCTTTGAGAACCAATCCTCATCGATCCGGCCGCTGCTGCTCATCAGGTAGTTGTAAACCGTGGCTACCAGCTCAGCGTGGTTTTGTGATGATATTTTGCGATAGTCCGGAATCTGGCAAACATCCCAAAGGCGTTCGACGGCAGCTCTTGACGATGCCTTGTCCATCACTTCGCGATCGCCAGATAAGTTCTCAAGCGCCTCAACATCATCGGCCATTCTGGCCCGCATTAATCGTGGTGTATTGGGCAACTCACGGAGGCTGTCACGCAGCGCATTGACTGAAGCGAAGTCAAACTTGTTGTTACGCCACTGCAGCGTTTTCACCGGGTCGAAGGTATGCGACTCCAATCTTTCTATAAGATCTGCCTGAAACGGTTCGACATCACCGGTCACGCCAAAGTATCCGTCATTCAGATGGCGACCGGCCCGACCGGCAATTTGCGCCAGTTCGGCGGGTATGAGATCACGGAAATTGTAGCCATCGAATTTCCGCACAGCCGAGAAAGCGACATGGTCGACATCAAGATTAAGGCCCATGCCAACTGCGTCGGTCGCGACCAGAAAGTCGACATCGCCGGATTGGTAGAGGGCGACTTGCGCGTTACGAGTTCTCGGTGACAGAGCTCCAAGGACAACGGCTGCGCCTCCGAGCTGACGTCGGATCAGTTCAGCTATGCGGTAAACTTCACTCGCGGAGAACGCGACGATTGCTGAGCGGGCCGGCAGGCGGGTTATCTTTTTCTGCCCGCTGTAGGTGAGCTTCGAAAGTCGCGGACGTGCAATAAAATTCGCCCCAGGGATGAGATCACCGATCGCCTCTCGCATGGTGCTGGAGCCCAGCACGAGAGTCTCCGCTTCGCCACGGGCATTGAGGAGCCGATCGGTAAAGATATGACCGCGCTCTGGATCGGCCGCCAGTTGAATCTCGTCAATCGCAAGAAACTGCACAGGCAGATCCTGCGGCATCGCTTCAACGGTGCAAATCCAGTATTGCGCCGATTCCGGCTTGATCTTTTCTTCGCCGGTTATGAGGGCAACTTTGTCGGAGCCGACGCGGGCGCAGATCTTGTCGTAAACCTCGCGAGCAAGCAGTCGCAGCGGCAATCCAATAACACCGGTTTCGTGATCAAGCATGCGCTCGATCGCAAGATGCGTCTTACCGGTATTGGTCGGACCCAGTACAGCAGTGACGTTGCGAATACGGGTTGGATGGACTGCGCCCATGGCCTGGCTCTCTTCTTACGCTACCCTGACTGGGAGGCCTACAGCTGGCGTGAGTTTCCTTTTGAGTTCGAGGGAGTAACTCGGAATAATCAGCCGCCAGGAGTGGCATTGCAGACATGACGTTCAAGATCAAGCATTAGCGTCGATCTTTCCATAATGACCAGGTACTCCGAACCGTGTGCAGATGCCAAATAGAAGTCTCGCAGCTTTGGCCACGGATCCATATGCTTGCCGAAAAGGCTCTCCTAACCCAGTGCCTCTCACACAGCACTTAATGGACTAGGGCAATACGTTGACGTTGCGCGGTGACAATGTTGACCTGCCGCGACGAGAGAACGGCTTCTCCGGCGATCGTTGGAACACGAACTTGGTATGGAATATAGATATTCGCGCTTGGAACGGCGCGTAAGACGACCCTCATGTTATTGTTGGAAGCCATGTACTGGGTCTGCCGGTTCTTCTTGAAACCACCAAGTGGCACATAGTTAACGCGGCAGACGTAAGCGAGATCGGGTTGCCCGCTGGGACGGCGCTCACGGACTTGTTCTCGTCCGGCAGGTGAAAGGACGAGGTCGAATCTCTGCTTACCGTCAAAGATCGGAATGCGACGGCGACACGGATGCTCGCCATTGCGGACTTTGGTTAACGCCATAACTGCAGAAATCGGGTCGAAGACATTCTTCAGGTGCTGGGCCAGAAGCGGCACATGTTGGTTTGAGTAGGGTTTGTTCGGAATGACTTCCGACCGGATAATGCGCCTTTTCTGAAAGGCAAGCCGTACTGATCCGCGCTTGGAATTGCTCTGAAAGTCAAAGGCATAATTCTGGGGCAGTGGACCGTTCTTCACTGCCTGGCCGCTACTGCGTGTAAAGCCGCGCCACTTGAACGCGCCAAACACTGCGGAAACCTTCGCCTCGCCAGCCAAGGAGTAGCTCTTGCCACCTACATCAGACCGAAAGTTGAACGATCCAATGCGAAATCCCGCAAACGCGACATCATACTTAGCAATGACCTGACTAGGCCAATCAGCGGCTGATGCCGGAGCGATGGAAAACGCGGCGATCGTCGGAATACCCAGTGCAATAGCCAAAGTTCGCGCCGAGTGGCTGATCATCTCTTAACATCCCCCAGGTCAGGCGAAGGCCATTTATGGTCCGCGCTTGTGGCGCTTTTTCGTCAACGATGTGTCAATTGAAGTTCGCCTGAGCGAGCGCAATATACATATCGCAGCTCTTCAGCGAAGTGACCTGAAAGCAATGACCACAACAAACTACAACTCTTGACTGAACGTCGAGATTGGTTATATAGAGCCGGTTCTGCGGCGGCACGCGTGCGTGGTGCGGCAACTTTTTTAGCAAACAGCGGAAATCTACCTTCAAGAGGTAACTGCCTCGGCCGCAAGGCGGTATTGGTGGTTTGGGAGCAATTTTATGACCAGAAAGTGCGAGCTTACAGGTAAGCTTCCAATGTCAGGCCAGCTGCGCAGCCACGCGGAAAACAAGACCAAGCGTGTCTTCCGACCGAACCTCGTCAACGTGACACTGTTGAGCGATAAACTAAAGCGCAAGGTCAGCCTGCGCGTCAGTGCCAGCGCCCTTCGCACGGTTGAGCATCGTGGTGGTCTTGATGCCTTTCTTAAGAAGGCAAAGATGGACGAGCTTTCGCCTCAGTGTCAGAAGCTGAAGCGCGAACTGGCGAAGCTGGAAGCAACTGCGTCACCCGCTGAGGATGCTGCAGGCGCAGAAGCGGCATCGGCTTAGCCAGACCTTGGCGGTGTCTGGCCGCTAATCAACGAATTTATCAGAGCAATTCGAACTGCAGCAGCACCGTGCGCTGTAGGAATGAGTTGAAGTTGTTGTCCGAGATCAAGGTCAACACCGTTTTGCCGTTCGCAGCTTTGTGCACGGCAAGTCCTTCCATGTTGTCGATCTCATAGCGCATATCTGCCCTTAACAGCGTCAAGCCATTGAGCACCGCCCCCGGGCGCAGCGTGCCAGCTTTGATGTGGCGCACACGCATCTTTACGCCTTCGCTCCAACGAAACCGTCGCTCCAGAACCAAAAGATCGCCATTTTCCAGACCCACGGCATCGGTGATGTCAAAACCATCGAGGTTTCTGAGAGCGACTGGACGGGCCGGTCCTTTCAAGTTCTTCCAGATCCAGCCCCGGTGATGGCCATTCCCATCGAGGGACCGTTCGGCGAAAGCGATGACATCTCGTCGCTTCTTTTTGCGCCCGAAAATGGCGACTGACTCCAGGCCCTTGTTTCTCGGGAGGCGCACACGCGGTCGCAGATAGCGAACCGGACCAGCAAGGCGGCCATTGCCGATCTTGAACAAGCCAATCCGTTGATTGATCTCAAACGAGACGAGCGCGATACCGTTCGTTAAGTTGCCATTTAGCAGTCTTATCGCTTCGGCATCGCGATCACGTCGCCGACTAAGTCGTCTATTCTTGAGTGCGAGCAATGGTCCGACTCTGGCCTTATCGACCCCTGCCAGTCTTCCATCCTTGTATTTGAGGCGGGCCGCCAACCAGGTGCCGGCATCGGAAACCGCCATAAGCGATTTGCCGTCGGCAGATACCGTGAGCCCGGAGTATCCGCCAAAGGCACTGTCTTGAGATGAAAGAACCAGTCCACCGCGCCATCTCAGCTTGCCGACGATTGGACGAGCCGCTCCGTCGCGATGGAAGTTACGAATAATTCTCGAGTTCACCGAAATGCCGCGAACAGAGATCGAGCCGACATCGGGTTTGAATATCGTCTTTTTGGCTGCTGCGGGCATGGCGCCGATGCAGGCGAGGCCCAACAACAAAACGACAAGCCGCGAACGCCCGATAGCGTCAGCCATACGTAAGGTCAAACCATTGCCTCGAAAAATCTGGATTGATTAGAGCGTAAGAAAGCTCTTTGGTCGTACGCCACCGCGTCGTCCGCCCTTCTCCTGCCCACGTCCGCGCGCAACTGCTTTCTCATCAAACAATTCAACCAGTTGATCCGTCATTGCGCCGGCAAGCTCTGATGGGTCCGTAATGGTTACGGCCTGCCGGTAGTAGCGCGTCACATCGTGACCAATGCCAATCGCGATCAATTCTACGGGTGAACGAGTCTCAATCTCTTCGATCACCTGGCGCAGGTGAAGTTCCAGATACGAGCCTGAGTTCACGGAAAGCGTTGAGTCGTCGACTGGCGCACCATCAGAGATCATCATGAGAATGCGGCGTTGTTCGGGTCGTCCGAGAATGCGCTTGTGGGCCCACGACAGCGCTTCGCCGTCGATGTTCTCTTTCAGCAATCCTTCGCGCATCATCAATGCAAGGTTGCGTTTTGCTCGTCGCCACGGCGCATCTGCAGATTTGTAAACAATATGACGCAAGTCGTTGAGACGCCCTGGTGCGGCCGGCTTGCCTGCACTCAGCCAGTTTTCCCGCGCTTGTCCACCCTTCCAGGCGCGCGTTGTAAAGCCGAGGATCTCGACCTTAACCCCGCAGCGCTCAAGCGTACGCGCCAAGATGTCGGCACAGGTCGCCGCAACCATAATCGGGCGGCCGCGCATACTGCCTGAGTTATCAAGCAGCAGTGTTACGACCGTGTCGCGGAAGTCCATGTCGAGTTCGCGCTTGTAGGACAGCGGCTGCATCGGATCGATAATGATCCGTGGAAGGCGCGCAATATCGAGCATGCCTTCTTCGAGATCGAACTCCCAAGCCCTGTTCTGCTGCGCCAGGAGCTTGCGCTGAAGTTTGTTTGCAAGACGCGACACTGCACCGGAAAGCGCCCGCAATTCCTTGTCCAGGAAAGTCCGCAGACGCTCGAGCTCCTCAGGCGTCGAAAGGTCTTCCGCCGCTATCTCCTCATCGAACTCACGTGAGAAGACTTTGTAGCCAAATGCTTCTGGATCATCGAGCACCGAGAAGTTCGGGCGCCACGGCTCATCCGTATCGGCCGCATCCTCACCCTCGGAGTCCATGTCAAACTGGTCTGAGTCAGCCATGTCAGCCGACTCTTCGAATTCGCCTTCTTCGCCCTGGGCGGTCTGTTCTTCGTTGGCGCGCTCTTCGCCTTCGCTGCCTTCGCCCTGGTCCTGGTCGGATTGCTCGCCGCTGTCTGGCTGCTCGTCCTGATCGCCGCTGTCTTCCTGCTGTTCGCCCTCAGCCAGCTCTTCAGAAAGCTCCAACATATGGAGCATGTCACGCACCATTCGGCCAAACTGCTCCTGGTCGTGCGCAATTTCATCAAGCTTATCGAGCGAGTCGGCGGCGCGTTCCTCGACCCATGGTTTCCAAACGTCCACCACAGCCTGGGCGTTCTCCGGCGGCTTAAGACCGGTCAGGCGTTCGCGGACGATGAGCGCTAAGGCATCTTCTAATGGCGCCTCGGCCGTATCCTGTACTTCGGTGAATCGACCATGGGCGTATTGGTCTTCAATCTTGGCCGTGATGTTGCCGGCCATACCGGGCATCCGATTGCAACCCAACGATTCAACGCGGGCGCGCTCGACGGCTTCGAACACGGACCGGGCCTGGCCGGCGCCGGGAACAAGCTTATTGTGCAGCTTATCGTCGTGACAGGAGACCGTCAGGGCCAGACTATCCGCCCAGCCCCGCATGACGGAGATCTCGTGCTCAGTTGGAACACGGGATGGCTCCGGTAGATGAATTGTCTTGCCGTCCGCCTGCGGCCGGCCAGCGGCGTAACCGACCTGAACTTCTTCGTCGGCTGCAATCGCGCGCACGGCGAGGCCGAGCACGCGCTTGAACGGCTCCGCCGGCGATTCCTTGCGATTACTGCCCGTGCTCATCTCTTATTCTCGTCTCTCAGCTCAGGACGATGTTGGCTGCGCTTTCTGGCAGATCCTCACCAAAGCAGCGCTGGTAGAATTCCGCCACCAACGGGCGCTCAAGCTCATCACATTTGTTGAGGAATGTGAGGCGGAACGCGAAGCCGACATCGTTGAAGATCTCGGCGTTTTCGGCCCAGGTCATCACGGTCCGCGGGCTCATAACGGTTGAGATATCACCATTGATGAAAGAGTTGCGGCTGAGATCAGCCACCCGCACCATATTGGAGATGACCTTCTTCGAGTCCTCATCCTTTTGGAAGCTTTTGACCTTCGACAGAACTATGCCCGTCTCGTCATCATGCGGCAGGTAGTTGAGTGCACAAACGATCGACCAACGGTCCATCTGACCTTGGTTGATCTGTTGTGTGCCGTGATAGAGGCCGGAGGTATCGCCAAGACCGATCGTGTTGGTCGTCGAGAAAAGGCGGAACGCTTTGTGCGGCCGGATCACCTTGGATTGGTCGAGTAGCGTCAGTTTACCGGACACCTCAAGAACGCGCTGAATAACGAACATCACGTCCGGGCGACCAGCATCGTATTCGTCGAACACCAGCGCGACATTGTTTTGTAGCGCCCACGGCAGGATGCCTTCGCGGAACTCTGTAATCTGCTGCCCGTCTTTCAGGACGATCGCATCCTTGCCGACAAGATCGATACGGCTGACGTGACTGTCGAGGTTGACCCGGACACACGGCCAATTCAGACGAGCCGCCACCTGCTCGATGTGCGTCGACTTTCCTGTCCCGTGATAGCCCTGGATCATCACGCGGCGATTGAACTTAAAGCCAGCTAGAATGGCGAGTGTCACTTCTTTATTGAAGAGATAGTCTTCGTCAAAGTCAGGAACATGCTCGTTGGCCTCGGCATATGCCGGAGCCTCCATGTCGCTGTCGATGTTGAATGTTTCCCGAACGGAAACTGTTGTTTCCGGCAGGCCAGGATCACCTGCTTGAGCGGTAGCGAGCATGCGTCTTTTTCCGGATGAAAACTATGTTGAATATCCGCATGGCTAAGCCAAGCGGATCGGTTGCGTTTGAATGTTTTATGGCTTGAACGGTCGTGCAGTCAAACCAGACCAACTTGTTTTAAATAATTATAGGCCTGGATGATCTCGC
This sequence comes from Hyphomicrobiaceae bacterium, assembly GCA_965247245.1. Lineage (GTDB taxonomy): Bacteria > Pseudomonadota > Alphaproteobacteria > Rhizobiales > Hyphomicrobiaceae > Tectiglobus. The sequence goes on from CBDFGV010000003.1 coordinate 4,180,773, forward strand.
GCAACTTTTCCTCGGACCCTCGATCACCACCATTCGCATCTGGATGGTGTCGCTTCACCAATGCCTTAAAACGCGTCTTGATCTCGTCTTTGTCCGCACCCTCGGCCAAACCCAGTGTAGTTAGGGACTTTTTCTCGATTGGCTTGAGTTTTCGTTGAGGTTTTCGAGCGTCATCGCGCTCCTGTTTGGCTCTCCATGCATGGAATCCCTGTGCGCCACCGCCGCGCGCTTGATCAATTCGTCGCACGTCATCGGCATTGGCAGCGCGCCGCGATCCACCTGCGTAGGCGTTCTCGCCAACCTTCCACGTTGGTCGGTGACCGTACGTCGCATCCTTTTGGAAGTCCTCCACCTCATTGTCGGACATCCCATCAAAGTAGTTGTAGCTCGCGTTGAACTGACGGACATGCTCTGCGCAAAACAGATAAAACTCGCCTTCGCGCCCACGACCCTTCGGCGCGCGGAATTTGCCTGCCTTCGTGCAGCCCTTCCACTGGCATTCAGGATACTCCGGCTCGATCTTTTCCTCTTCCTGAGGGCCGGACTTGATCCTGATGCTGTCAAAGTATTTCGAATTCAATTTCATGGCGGCAGGATTATGATATTCGCAGCGTTAACTTACAAGCGTCGAGTTGGCGCGAAACTGGCTTCGTTGCTGGCACGCACTATGTCAATTGCAAAGCTTGCGCCCGCGTCCCACATCCGCTTTGGTGTGGTAAAGCTTTTACGGTAACGGTCAACACAATGTCCACAGAAGCAGCAATTCGTGAAAAACTTATGATTGGCCTTGAGCCGACCAGGCTCGATGTCATCAACGAGAGCGAATTGCACGCAGGTCATCGCTCGTCACCGGGCACCGGCGAGAGCCATTTTCGCGTGAACGTCGTATCAGCGAAGTTCGAAGGCAAATCTCGCGTCGAACGTCACCGTATGATCAACGACATTTTGGCCGACGAGATGTCTGGCAAAGTTCACGCGCTTGCAATCCAGGCCAGCGCTCCCGGGGAGTAGGTCCGCCAAAGCCTCAGTATCGGAATTTTCTATTAAGCATATCGCCGCCGGCCAACCATCACTTGCCTGTTAGTTTCCGTCGGGCCACCATTCAAGAAACTCAAAATTTCTTGCGAGGATCCGGCCATGAAATCAGCCCTCTGCGATATGTTCGGCATTGAGTTCCCGCTCTTTGCTTTTACCCATTGTCGCGATGTTGTGGTCGAAGTCTCAAAGGCAGGCGGCTTCGGCGTGTTGGGCGCAGTCGGACATACGGCTGAGAGCCTAGAAATCGAACTCGACTGGATAGATCGGCATATCGACGGCATGCCGTATGGCATTGATTTGTTGATCCCGAACAAGATGGAACACAAAGGCGAGGCCGCGATGACGACCGAGGATTTGCAGGCGCAGATCCCACCCGAGCATATCGCTCACGTCAACAAGCTCCTGGAAAGCAAGGGTGTCGACACGTCAGATCTGTGGTCCGGTGAGTATGGCACCGACTATACCAACAACATGCGTGAGGCCGGAGCCGCCGAGCTGCTTGAGGTCGCTTTCAGTCATCCGATCAAATTGTTCGTCAATGCGCTCGGTGTGCCGCCGCAAGGTATCATTGACCAATGCCGCGAAAAGAGCATTGCCGTAAGCGCTTTGACGGGCGCGCGCGAACACGCGCTCAAGCATGCTGAGGCTGGCGTTGATATCCTGGTCGTTTCGGGTACCGAGGCCGGTGGACACTGCGGTGAGATTTCGACCATGGTTGTTGTTCCGGACGTCATCGACGCGATCAAAGATTACCCAAACATGCACGTCCTGGCTGCTGGTGGCATCGCGACCGGACGCCAGATGGCGGCATGCATGGCAATGGGAGCTGCTGGCGCCTGGTGTGGTTCGGTTTGGCTGACAACTGCCGAGGCGGAGACAACGCCAACGGTCAAGCAGAAGATGCTTGAAGCCGGCCCTAGAAATACGGTGCGTTCACGCAGCCGCACTGGCAAACCAACACGTCAGCTGCAATCGGCCTGGACAGATGCTTGGTATGCGCCCGGTGCACCGGATCCGTTACCTATGCCCCTTCAGGGTGTCCTCAGTCGTCCGCCGATGGACAAAATCGACCGGCTTGCAGCGGCTGGACACGATGGCGCCAAGGAGTTGGCAACGTACTACGTTGGTCAGGCTGTTGGTCTGATGAATCAGGAAACGTCATCTCGCGAAGTTGTGTATGAATTCAAGCGGGACTTCATTGAGGCCGTCGAACGCCTGAGCAGCGTTATGGATGATTGACAAGGCATGAGTTTATGGGGCTAAGCCGCTAGCATTCTCGGCAATGTGAATGCACGTGTGCGGCCAGGCTCACTTCGATCACACAACCCATCTCGCCATCGTGCGTAAGCGTTAAGTGCGTAGCGGTGGTTTCGCGTCCAAGTTCTCTTCAGATGTCCACGACACGATGGACGAATGAAGAAAGGACTTGATCATGCGAATTGAGAAAACAGTCGTCGCCGCAGTCGCGATGGTTCTGACATCTTGGTTCTTAACGGCACCGACTCAAGCTGCCTCGTTTGCGTTGAGCAACTCGTCTGCCATAACGACGAGCCAATCCGATGTGCAACAAGTCGGCTTCCGCGGACGTCGCGGTTTCCACCACCGGCGCTTCCACCATCGCCGCTTTCGCGGTCACCGCTTCGGTTTCCGTCGATCCGGTTTCGGGTTTCGCCGACACAAGTTCGGCCATCGCCGATATCATCATCGCCGGTTCGGTCACCGACGCTTCCACTTCAGCAAGGGCTTCCATTCAGGCTTCGCCAGATCACGCGGTGGCCGGTAATCTGTAGTGCTGCATTATTCCGGGCGGAACTCGTTCCGCCCGTCATCCAGGTTCTCAACGCGACCGCGTGCTCCAACATAGTCGCGTTCGGTCATTTCTTGGAGTAGTGCACCCTCTTCCGGTGTATTGGCGATAAACCTGGTACCATCCTCTAACCGCCCGAAGAGTATGCCAAAGCTCGGACCGGAGCGATCGTGCATGACGGTATAGGTTTCGATCGTCGCTGGCCCGCTCGCCTGCTCGGTTGTTGGCGGTCCTTTATCAGCGTCAATTTCGGCCTGGTAGATTTTTGGGTCCTTTGGAGCGAACGCCTTAGTGGGAGCTTCTGTCGAGTAAACGCCGGCCGATTGCTTGGTGACATAGTTGCCGTTAGCCGTGACCATGCCCTTACAACCTGGGTCTGCACGTACTTTATTCATCATCTCGGCAATCGAGTGCGTCACATAGTTGTTGCCTGGCCCGCCAAAGTAGGGGAGGCCGCCGGTGACTGTCAGGCCTCGCGGATCGTCAGTCGCGATGCCCATTTCCTGACAGGCAATCTGCACTGCCGAGGGGAAACAACTGTAGAGATCGAAGTGCGCCATTTGGTCGATGGAGCTGTCTGCCATCTCCATCGTTTCGCGTGCAACCAAGCGCATCGCATCCGAAGAATGAAAGTTCTTCCGATCCGACAGATACCAATGATCATAGGCATCAGCGCAGCCGTGGAGATAAACCCACTTGCTTTCAGGTATACCAAGGCTTTTGGCTTTTGCGACCGACGTCAGAATGAGCGCTGCGGCTTGGTCGATGAATGCATTTGAGTTCATCAATTTGGTGTAGGGGAATCCGATATAGGGATTGCTGGGGCTGACGCTTGAAATCTGCTCGGCCGTAAACCCATTGCGGCGGTCAGCTAGTGGGTTCTCGGCTGCAACCTTGGCGAAGCCGGCAAAGAGTTCTCCCATTGCGGAGAGATGTTCAGAGACGCTGCGATTGAGATGAGTCCGAATTCCATTTTCGATCATTGGGTAAGCGAAGATCGCGCCTGCCATGCGGTGGCGATCCTCGACGTCGTTCCAGCCTCGCGTCTCCACGCCCCACATCTCGGGCTCGCCACCGGCGTCCTCGTTCCAGTCCAGTTCGAGCTTGGCGCGCTGTGCAGCTTTCTGCGTTGAAAGCGATTCACCACCAGCCAGCAGCGCGGCCTCAAGTTCACCGCGGGTCACCATCTCGAACATGCGATTGATGCACCATTGCGGCATGTTTCCGCCGGGGAAGGTGTAGACCAATCGCTTGGCGCTGCTCACACCAAGCCGGTTGGCGAGCGACTTCGGTGGGTTGGCGTAGCGACCAAAGGGAGATGCAAACCTCCAGCTCGTATCCGAGAATGACCGGATCACAACGATCGTGTCGAGTGCCTGAAGAATGGCATCGGCTACGCCGGTATCCTCGCTTGCCTGTTTGGCGGCCGCCGCCGTCAGGTCCATCGGCGAGAGAGCGGCAGCTGGATCGGGCTCGCGTTGTGTGATCTGGCCGCAACCAACCAGGATCGGAATTCGGGATTCATCCATAAAGCGCTTCCTCGCAATGCCGGCGTTTCCTGCCAAACTTCATTGCCAGGCATGATGGGCGATAGCCGTTCGCGCTTCAATCAGGCTGGAGATCAGTTGCAGGCTTTTGCTGCAATCTCCTTGAAGTCCGGATGCCAGCGCGAGAGCGGTGGACGGTTTTCCGTGATGTCCCCTGCAGCCCAGTGAACCCGCCTTTGATCCATGTCTGAAGAGACTTCATCGTCGGGACAGAGAATATAGAATGATCCAGCATTCACAGCTTCGATCATAAAGTCGACAACCTGCCTTGGCAGCCAGGCGCCCTGCTTATGCTCGGCCTTGCCTGTGGTGGTCCAACCCGGAATGAGTAAGTGAGCTGAGATATCACCGCCATTCTCATTGCGCAGTTCATGCTCGAGCGCTTCGGTGTAGTGTTTCACCGCCGCCTTGCAGGTGTTGTAGATTGTGTTGCCCGGCGGGTTGGTGATCCCTTGCTTCGACCCGACATTGACGATGCGGGCGGGCTTATTCGCAGCGACCATCAACGCTCGAAACGCTTCGACACCTTGCACCACGCCCCAGAAGTTGACGTCCATTGCGCGGCGCCATTGCCCGAGGTCGACGGGTTTTTCGCGGCCAATTCGCGTCACCGCGTTGTTCATGAGGAATTGGGGTGGGCCGAACCGGTCACCGACCTGCGATGCAAGTGCTTGCAGTTGTTCGAATTCGCCGACATCAGTTGCACGAGCGAGAACAGCATCGCTGCCGGTTGGCGCAGCGGCTATTGTAGCAGCCTGCGCCTCGTTCAAGTCTTCTCCGCCAAGGTCCGCAAGGCAGACCGACATTCCGAGCTCTGCACATCGGATTGCGGCGGCGCGCCCTATGCCCATGGCTGCGCCAGTGATCACCGCAACATTGGCTTCAGCAAAAACGCTCTGTCCCACGGTCGTCTCCCAAAACAAATAAACCCTGCGTCACGAGGTGCGCAGGGTTCAAACTAATAGAATATGCAGCAACTACCGTACATCGCCGCGTCTGATTTTAGGCTGTTGCCCCAACAATTAGACGTGAAGCGGACTGTGCCGGTGCACCCTCAAGTCGATAGGTACCATCAGCGCGTTTCGAGTAGACGCGGACTTTTGCGCTGTTACCAAAGCTTGCAACAACACGTCGACCTCCGGCCTGTACCTTGACGACTTTAGCCGCCTCCACGAGCGGAGGAGCAACCGCAACAGCATCTAGGCCAACTTTGGGTTCGACGTCGGAACCATCGGTCAGAAGCGAGAGGCTTTGCTTCAGCAGGGCGGCCTTGGGCGTCTGAATGGAAGCTGGAGCAGAAGCAGCCACGCTTGGCACAGGTGCTGGTTCAGGCGCAACGACCGGTGCCGGTGCTACCGGTGCGGGGGCGGCGGCCACAGGAGCGGGCTCAGGTGCCGGCGCTGGTTCCGGAGTTGTTGCGACAGCCGGCGTCGGTGGCGCCGCGGCTGCCGGCGCAGCAACGGGCGTCGGCTCGACCATTGGAGCTGCCGTTTGAGCTGATGGCGCTGGCGCAGCACTGGTTTCCTTTTGGGGCGCTTCTGATTTGCGCCCGAACAACCACTTCAACATCTCGGATCCATTCCCTCGTAAACGATGGTTAACCCAAGGCAAGCGATATGCCAGGAGTACTTTCGTGAGCAATTGCAAACAGGTAGATCGTCTCGGCCTAAAAAACTAGCAACGAAACAGCACAAATTTTCAGCGAGTAGCCTAATTTTTGTGCTGATCAAAGATTGGCTGTTCGTGCTCCGTTACCGCGCTTCGCCAGCAAACCCAGTCCGAATTTTCTCTAGTTCTGCCAGAGCATCTTCAGGCAACCCGCCGCGATTGATCGCAACTGTTGCAGCCTGGACCTCATCAAGCGATGCAATTCCAATCTCGGTCGTTGTCAGCAATGGATTGGAGATAGCATAGCGAATTGCGAGATCGACAAAGTCCTCAGCGTGTCCCGCATCAATCAAAGGCTGAAATCGACGCGCGCGTTCGGCGTCGGTTGCGTAGTCACGACCCGAGCCAATAGGCGCAACATCCTGCATGCCGAGGGGATGGCGATACTCGGTCCCAGTTAGCGCGCCACCTGCCAAGACGCGCACGCCGATCGATCCCACACCGTGATCGGAGCCACCGCGCAACGCACCCCGGTAATCCTGCGCTGGGTACCCATCCGGCATCGTCTCGCCGGCTGTTGGATTGAGTACATTATAGAAAATCTGAGCACCATCGAAGTGTCCGGAGTTCAGCAGAGTGTGAATGGCATCAGTGTCTCCGTTGGCTGTGAAGCCAACAAAGCGCGTCTTGCCTTCCTGCTTGAGCTTCTCGAACGCCGGTACGACCTCATTGAAGACCTCGTCTGGCGTAAACACTTCGCCATCCGCAACTGAGCCCAGTGTATTGTGCAGCTGGAAGAGGTCGACAGAGTCCTGCTTCAGGCGCTGAAGGCTTTGCTCCATCGACGCACGAATGGCGCCGTCCAGGTTGCCACGATCCGCGGGAGCGAGGCGCACTTTGGTGCTCACAACGATGCCATCACGGTTGGCTCCAAGCGCACGACCAAGATTCTCCTCTGATGCGCCGTTGCCGTAAAGCGGTGCTGTATCAAAGTGGTTGATGCCATTGTCGCGAGCCCAGGCAACGGCCCTATCCTGATCGGCAGGCTCACCCTTTGTCATCAAGCCACCGACGGCGCCACAACCGAAAGTCAAAAGAGAGAGATCAAGGTCGGTTCGCCCAAAGCGTCTGGTCTGCATCTGATTTGGCTTTCAGTTGTGAATCTTGATTTGGAGTTCGAGTGCGCAAGGCTTAGGTAGGGAGCCAGCGGGAACAAAATTTTCCCTTCACCCGTTACTCCTGCAATCGAATGAGGCGTTTCATGATCAAGTTCTACTACAACGGTGCACCAAATCCAATGAAGGTGGCATTGTTGCTGGAAGAGGCCGGCATTCCCTATGAGCCATTTCCTATCGACACGAGATCTGGTGACCAGCACAAGCCGGAATACACCGCGATAAACCCGAATGCGAAAGCTCCTGCTATTGTCGATGATGGCGTGGCAATTTTTGATTCCAATGCCATTCTCTTGTACCTCGCAGAAAAACACGGCCAGTTCCTGCCGTCGGATCCGAAAGCGCGCGGACCCATGCTGTCTTGGCTGATGTTCATCGCATCAGGCATAGGCCCGTACTCTGGCCAAAGCGTGCACTTCAAGCACTTCGCACCCGAGCCGAAGGAATATGCGGTCAACCGCTACGACTTCGAGGCTGACAGGCACTATCGCATCATTGACGAGCGTCTGGCCGCGAACAAATTCATGATGGGCGAGGAGTATACCATCGTCGATATGGCCATCTGGGGCTGGGCGCGGCTGATCCCGCGCGTCCTCAGTGAGAATGCCATGGACAACTATCCCAATCTCAAGCGCTTGATGGGCGAGATTAACGCGCGGCCAGCAGCGGAACGCGCCGAGGCACTACCTTCTAAGCACACATTCAAGGCGGAGATGGATGATGCCGCGCGTCAGCATATGTTCCCTCAGAACGCGCGCATTGGTGCTTAAGCGATAGCATTTGGCGGTGAGGCCCACTACTCAACGCACTTGATTGAGCAGTGCCTCGCCGCTGGAAAGTCGTCGAATGTTCTCAGCGATTGTCGCTTGGCGGCGTCTGACCGTGCCGGTGGTCCAGCCGCTCATGTGCGGTGTCATCACCACATTATCGAGCTCATGAAACGGCAAACGGGACGGTTCGGCCTTCTGATGTGCACCTGCGGGATATTGATACCAGGTATCGATAATCGCACCGGCGATTGACTTATTCGTTAGAGCGTCAAACAGAGCTTGCTCATCGATGACCGGACCGCGCCCAACATTGATGATAACCGCATGAGACCCCATCGCACCGAGCTCTGCGCCGCCAACTATCCCGTTGGTTGCCACATTCAATGGTAGTGAAACGACCACAGCATCAGCGGTTGCCATGAAGGCTGGCAGTTCTTCCAGAGAAAAAGATTGATCAACGAGATCGCTCTCGGAAGGCCTTGTTCGGTTTGCCACGTGAACGCGCATCCCAAACGCTTTCGCGCGTACTGCGATCGCTTGACCAATGTGTCCAAAACCGAGCAAGCCGATTGTCTGTCCGAAAAGCTCCGGGCGCAGCGCATCTGAACGTCCTGCCCAGTAACGCCACTCACTCTGCCGCAATCTGTTGTCAGCATCAGCGAGCGGAACCACTCGTTGCAGCAACGCTGTCATCACATATTCGGCAATGGCATGTTCGTGCCCGAAACAGTTACATAAGCGTGCGCCATCTGGGAGCAAGTCTGCGTCAATAGAATCCACGCCAGCTCCTGGGACATGATAAAGGCGCAGGCTGTGAGGGCGGGGCTGTGCGCTTCCGAAGGCTGTCCCGACAATAACGTCGGCCGTCTCAAAGTGTGAAAGATCGCTTGGATCCGTCAGACCGTCAGAAAGCGCCAGTAATTCAAAGTTATCGGCCTGGCCCAGATGGTCTTCAAATCCAACTCGAAACGTTCCAGCGTTGCTGCCGTGGAAGGCGATTTTCATTCGATGTCCTTAAGCCCGATCTCTCTCAACATCGCATTTGAACTTTGTCCCAGCAATGATAACAGAGGTACAACCGATATCGGTTCAAAGGGAGACGGTATTGAAAATTGCAATGACCGAATTCGCACTCCGAAACTGGGAGCCCGGTGCAAGTAGTACCAAAATTGAAGGTATCGCTCCGGACGAACTTGTTTCAAGGTGTAACGATGCAATGGCCAATGGCGCGGAGCTGGCCGAGGGCTATGCGCCTTTTTGCAAACACCTGTTCCTGGAGAACACGACGGAAACGCGTTGCGGCTTTGCGCCTATTACTGATCACAACCGGCATCTCTTGCAGTCGGGTTACCGTAGCCGCCGAGACGGCGAGCTTGCCGTGCTTGAAAGATGGTTCGAGGGCCTGGAGGCTCCGGTTGCCACGCATCTCGACGTTATTCTCTATTCGCACGCACAGCTGGTCAAGGAAGCAGCAGAGTTTCCCGAAGAACAGCCGGTGCCGGATTGCGATTGGGGGATCGTCAGCATCATCGGAACACTGGCACCGGTCGAACCGCCGATGCCGCCAATCACCCAGCTGCGCAACGCGCTGGGTGCCGGTGAAGGCGGGTCCGGTGCACCGATCGATCGTATCAAGTATCAAACTGCCGCTGAGTTCTGGGACAATCATGCGGCAGTGAAGTGAGGGAAGCCAAGAGCTACCGCCGCTTATTCCGCTTCTTCCAACCGGTCGGTTGGCGGTGGTGGCGTGCGCGACAGGGCAGAAATTTCTTCACGCAGCTCTGCCGTCATATCGATTTCGATTGAGTCGAGAGACGGTGTCAGCTGTTCGAGATTACGCGCACCAACAATCGGACAGGTGATGGCTGGATGTCCTGCGACCCAGGCGACCGACAAACTCACAGGATGAAAATTGCGCTGCTCTGCAAATTCCGTGAAGGCACCTGCTACATCATAGACCCAGTCTTCTCGATAGCGGCTCGCATAGTTGGCCTGTTGCACGATACGACCCTCGTTCGGGCGTTTTCCAGGGCCGTACTTGCCGCTGAGCAGTCCACCACCGACAGGACTGTAGGTCATTACACCGATCTCCTCCGCTTCGCATAACGGCAGAATCTCAACTTCAACCTGACGCTTCACCAGACTGTACATCGGCTGCACAACGTCGATACGCGACCAGCCACGCTTGTCGGAGATGCCAAGCCCTTTGGCAATCTGCCAGGCAGTGTAGTTACTTGCACCAATGTAAAGAACCTTGCCGGACTGCACGAGATTCTCGAGCGCCCGTAAGGTTTCTTCCAAGGGAAGTTGATCATCCCATCGGTGCATGAAGAGAATGTCGAGACGGTCGGTCCCAATGCGCTTCAGGCTTGCCTCGACGGCCTGCGTGATATGTCGGCGATTGGCTCCGCGGGCGTTGACATCCTTCCCCATCGGGCCGTGGCACTTTGAAGAAATCACCAGGTCATCGCGCTCACTTGCAATCAGACGGCCGAGTATCGTCTCCGAGCGGCCACCGGTATAGACGTTTGCGGTATCGAAGAAATTGATCCCGCGATCGCGACAAGCGGCATACATGCGAGCCGCCTCATCGGCATCGGCTTCACCACCAAACGACATCGTTCCGAAGCAGAGTTCTGATACTTTGACGCCAGTTCGGCCCAACAGCTTGTACTTCATCGTCGCCTCCCTCACATGTTTGCCGAGCTGTATAACAGATGAGTGGCGCAACATAGAACAATGAAAGGCGAATGAAGCCAGATATGAATGAGCAAACAAAGCCGACCTCACTCGCCGGCGCACCGCTGAGCGAGACAATTGCCTGCCTCAATGAGCGGGTCAGCGTCAGGGATTTTGCCGACAAGCCGGTAGATGATTCCATGATCGACGTCATTCTTCAGGCTGCGTTCCGGGCGCCGACATCATCAAACATTCAGTCCTATAGTGTGATTACCGTTCGCAACCAGGAAACCAAGGATCAGCTTGCCGTCGTGACCGGCAATCAGAAACATGTTCGGACAACACCTATCTTCCTCGCCTTCTGTGCAGATCTGACCCGGATCGAGGACGCACTCCAGCGTCACGGCCATACGATTGAAGGCAACAATCTGGAAATTGGCTTGGTTTCCAGTATCGATGCCGCTTTGGTCGGAATGTCGGCCTACATCGCTGCGAAGTCTGTCGGACTGGAAGGTGTCATGATAGGAGCCGTTCGCAATGACGCGGTGAAGACGGCTGAAATTCTTAAGCTTCCCAAGCATGTCTATTGCGTGTTCGGGATGTGTCTCGGCTGGCCGGGCGAGGTGCCACAGCAAAAGCCACGGATGGAATTCGGTGCAGTCGTTCACCGTGAGCACTTCGGCGGCCAGGGCGACGGATTTGATCCATCAAAAGCGCTTGATGGCTACGATCAGAAACTTGCCGCCCACTATGAGAGCATTGGCAAAACGACAACACCTGATTCTTGGACTCACGACATCGACAAAAAGTTCAGTCCGCAGCTGCGCCAGGGGCTGCGCGAGCAGCTCAAACAGTTGGGCTTCGACTTCATCTAACAGTGATCGAAACAGAACCGGTCGACCGAGGCGTACAGGACCCTCTCCGTGCTCTTCGGAGAGAGGGTCCCATGAATCTAGTCTTTCGTTGGCTCCGCGTTGTAGTCAGCGTCACTGACCGGCTCTAGCCACTCGGTACCACGGCCCTGATCGTCTGACTCTGACATGGCGAGGTGGCACATCATCTGTCCCGGTGAGGAGCCATGCCAGTGTTTGATGTCCGGTGGAATGACCACAGTATCGCCAGGGCGAATCTCATAAAGCGCTTCGCCTTCAATTTGGTAACGGCCAACACCGGAAAGCACGTGCAGAATCTGTCCGACGGCATGAGTATGCCAGTTTGTGCGTCCACCCGGAGTGAAGGTCACCTTGCTGGCTCTAAGGCGAGATGGCGCCTCTGGTACAATCACAGGATCCTGCAAAACAGTACCAACAAAAGAGTCTGCGCCTCCGAGACCAGTTGGCCTCTCATTGGCCCGAATAATTCTTGGTTTCATGTCTTCCTCCCAGTGCTGAAATAGAAATCCGTCAGCAATCTTGGCATACCCTCGGTTTAACGCGAAGCAGCGGGCTGATAATCGGGGGACCACATTTGCATTGTGCCGCCACTGTTGAAGAATCTGTAGTCCATCTGTCCGGCCTGCATCTTGAAAACCAATGGCTTTACAGGGCCCGGAGCAAACAAGCCCGAACTACCGGCAGAGACCAGATTGGCAGTAAGTTCGAAGTCGTAACCACCCGGCTCCAGATCCATGATGCGCTTCACTTTCTCGCCAACTCGCGGGAAGAACTGCACCGCATCTGTGAAGGCCGACTTTCCTGCGAGAGAAATTGGAGCAAATGGACGTTGCGGTTTTGCGGCCCAAGGCCCGTACTGCGCGGCATAGAACAGCTTGGATTGTCCGGTTCTCGGGTTTGATACTTTAAGCTCAAGGGCGAGTACTGTGCCGGTTCTAGCGCCATCATTGGCTAAAGTGACAGGAAGGACGAACACTTCAAACGGATTGTCGGGACGGTCCGGGTCCGTGTAGGCGATTTGCGGTGGCACGTAGACGGCAAGCTTAGGCGCCTTCAGCACTGACTCGTAAAAACTGAAACCGGAGAAAATCAACGCGACAGCTGAAACGATTGTCGCGAGTGTTCCGCCGCCATGGCGACCCTCACGTGCAATCTCCAACGCTTCCTGTGTCGTCTCTTGTCCGCCCCGTCGTCCTCTTGGAAACATAGTCTCTTACTCCCGACCCAATTGCTCAAAGCTCTAATGGTATGCTTTCTCATCAATGGAACATATGCCGTGCTGTTTGGACAAAGTTGATGTGACGATGGCAAGGCGGAACGCTAAACCGACGGCACATTGGAGGAAGAGGCAATGACGCGGGTTGCAATTGTAACAGGCGCGGCCAAGGGAATAGGACGAGCCATCGCGCATCAGTTAGCCGGCGAAGGCTGGAAACTGGTCTGTGCAGATATCGATGAAGCCGAGAACAAAGTCACGGCGTCCGGAACGCAAGGCCATGCGGTGACATGCGATGTTGGAAAGCAGTCTGACGTCGATGCGCTTGTGCACGAGGCGGTCGAAACGTTTGGTCGCTTGGATGGCATCGTCTCCAACGCAGGCATCAATCAGTACAAGCCTCTTGATGAGTGGACGTTGGAGCAGTGGGATCGCATTATCGCAACCAATTTGACAGCTAACTTCCTTTTGGCCCAGGCCGCAGAGAAACACTTACGGCAAGCGAAAGGCGCGATGGTTTTGATGGCCTCTTCGCGCGCTCAGATGTCAGAGCCTGGAACCTTCGCCTATTCGGCAAGCAAAGGCGGCATCGTTGCTCTGACGCACTCTTTAGCGATTTCCTTACAGCCCGATGTGCGCGTCAATTGTATCCTGCCGGGCTGGATAGACACCGGCAAGCACGGACCAGTCGAGCAGGTCGATCATGATCAGCATCCGGTCGGTCGGGTAGGGCGGCCGGAAGACATTGCGGAGATGGTGTCGTTTCTATTGTCGGACCAACATGCCGGGTTCATCACGGGGCAGGAGTTTATTGTCGACGGCGGGATGACAAAAAAGATGATCTACGTCTGAGCGTCTCTTAGGAGGCGTTCGCTTAACCCTGCCATTTGCGGTTCAAAGCAAAAGGTGCTTTAGGACATGTGGACTGCGATTTCATTGAGGGAGGAAACCGATGACTTTCGCAAAATCACGCTTGGCCGTACTGGCTGGCTTTACGCTCGCTGCCATTAGTTCGGCAAATGCGGAGACCCGCGTAACCTTTAAGTCTGCTAAAACGACATCGTCATATTATCAAATGTCCGTGCAGATTTCCGAGGCAATCAAGAAGGGCTCAGACGGCAAGATCATCGTCACTGTCGAGGAGAGCCAAGGTTCCGTTCAGAACGTCAAGGAAGCAGCAAAGCGTTCGGGCAACTACGTCTTCACAACGCCACCTGTCCTGGTCAAGCTCGCCCAGAAGGGCCTTGCCATGTTCAAGGGCAAAACCGACCCGAAATATAACGACATTCGCGCACTATTCCCGATTCCATCACTGACGATGCATTTCGTGTTGCGCGCCGATAGCGGTGTTAAGTCCTTCGCAGACCTGGAAGGCAAGACCATCCTGATCGGTAAGGGTTCGTTCGGTGCGCGCGAAGGAGCGAAATACCTCAAGCTGTTCGGTCTCGAAGGCAAGGTCAAGCTCGCCAATGTGGAGTTGAATGCAGCCGTTGCTGCTTTGAAGAACAAGCAGATCGACGGTTTTGTAACCGCCGGCTCCTATCCTGCACCGAACGTGATCGAAGCTGCAGCAAGCACCGGCGTCACCGTGCTTTCGCTGAGTGATGATCAGATTAAGAAGACCAAGCGCACACGTCTTGTCATTCCGGGCGGCACCTACGCCGGCGTCAAGGATGATGTCGTCACAACATCGTTGCCGGTTGTCGCTCACACAACAACGGCGATGGATAACGACACGGCCTACGCACTGACCAAAACTTATTGGTCACAAAAGACCGATCTCGGCAAGGCCGCTGCCTGGTGGAATGGTGTGTCAGGCGCCATGCTTGCCAACGTCTACGGCAAGCTGCATCCCGGTGCGATCAAGTACTATGACGAAGCCGGCATCAAATTCCCTGATGCACTTCGCTAGAGTAGTCTAGACTGTACGGCGCGGTTGGAATGAGTTTCCACCGCGCCGTTTATCTTTTGACGTTGGGATTGCTGCTCTCTAAGCGCGCAAGACCTGCAGGATACGGCCGCTCACTCATGGTTCGCTCGGTTTGGATTGCGCTCGGCGCGGCCTCGGTTTTTTTCCATCTATGGCTCATCTTCAGTGGTCTCGTGCCGAACCTGATCGCCCGACCACTACATATGGCGCTGGCCTTGCCATGGATCTTTTTGTTCGCCGCTAAAACGGATCTGGGTCGTTGGTCGGGCGCCGTCTTCACGTTGATTGGCCTAGCATGCTGTTTCTACATTGTCGCTAACGAAGCTGAGCTGTCAGAGCAGTACGGTTCGCTGGAAGGATCGCTCCAACAATTCATGGCCGGCGCGATTCTAATCACGGTGCTGGAAATGGCACGTCGCGCGATCGGTTGGCCGCTGCCTGTAATTGCCGCTCTTGCTTTGACTTACGGTTTTTTCGGTGCACATCTCCCGGGTGAGTTCGGTCACCCCGGCCTCCCTATTGATAGTTTCCTTGGAACGATGGTGGTGGCTGAAGGTGGCCTCTGGGGCAGCCTCACAGGCGTATCCGTTAGCATCGTCGCCGTCTTCGTGATTATGGGGGCGGTCCTGAACGCTGGTGAAGCCGGTCAAGGATTTATGAATCTGGCCGCAGCTGCCGCCGGCCGTCTGAAGGGTGGTGCAGCCAAAGTCTCGGTTGTCTCATCCGCGCTGTTTGGCTCGATCTCAGGTTCCGCATCGGCCAATGTCGCCTCGACTGGTGCGATCACTCTGCCGGCAATGCGCCGTCTCGGCTATCCAAAGTCGCTCGCCGGTGCCGTTGAGGCTGTCGCTTCGTCGGGAGGCCAGATCATGCCGCCGCTCATGGGAGCTGGTGCCTTCGTGATGGTCGAGCTCACCGGCGTGCCCTACACAAGCATCATGGCGGCGGCACTGATACCGGCACTTCTTTACTTTGCAGCTGTTTGGATCGGCATCAATGCATTTGCGTCCCGCCACGATTTACAACCGTTGCCGGAGGATGAGCGACCGGCGACGCGCACCGTTTTGATTACGGCAGCTTTCTTCCTCGTGCCATTCGTCGTGTTAATGGAGCGTATGTTCGTCGGTGGATTTACACCACAATACGCGGCCGCTTGCGCCATTCTGGCAGCCTTCTTGCTGCTGCCTTTCGATGCCGGATTGAACGTCGACGTTTCGCGTACTTTGGGTCGCCTTGAACGGGTCGTCCTGAGTGCAGGCGAACAGATCGCTGTCATCGCATCAATTATCCTGTGTGCAACAATCATAATCAGCGTGCTTGGGCAAACGGGCCTTGGCGTAAAGATCACATCACTCATTTTGTCCGCCGGCAATGAACAGCTCTGGTTCGCACTCCTGCTGACTGCCGCCGCCTGCCTTTTGCTTGGCATGGAGGTGCCCACCACAGCTGCCTATGTCATCTGCATCTCCGTGGCCGGGCCTGCCCTCGAGAAGCTCGGGCTTGACTTGCTGACGGCCCATCTCTTCGTTTTCTGGTTCGCTCTCCTTTCCACGATTACGCCTCCGGTTTGCGGCGCCGTCTTTATTGCGGCAGGCATGGTTGGAGAGAACTGGCTCAGGGTCGCGTTTACCGCTATGGCATTGGGTGTCGGCCTGTACATCATCCCGCTTGGCATGATCGCGAACCCGGCTGTCATCGCGCTGGAAGCCACGCCTGGGTTAGCCGTTCTTGCCGGACTAAAGCTGCTGTTGGGCCTGGCTGCTGTGTCCTACGGATTGATCAGCGCTTGGCCTGCCTGGCTGCGGATTGGTTTGGTGGCAGTCGGTCTTGCTATCATTTTCGGGACTGTCTCCATAACTTGACGGGCGCGAAACAGAGGCACTGCTTGGCGACGGTGCTTGCGAAAACATCAATATAACAATGGTAGTCCAGCTGCTAAGCTGGTTGCAGAATCAGACAGGGCCGAGGTCAGGCGAACCTCAACAGTTCGTTTGCGACCAAACCGAGGTACAGGAAATCGTGAATCCGGGGCAACCGAGAAAGCAGTTCTTCTATGGTTGGATTGTCGTAGCCGTTGCCTTTGTCACGATGGCTGTTGCCATCACTGCCCGCACGAGTTTTTCACTTCTTTACCCCGAGATCTTGGAAGAGTTTCGCTGGTCGCATGCTGTGACTGCAGGCTCTTATTCGACAGGTTTTGTTGCATCCATTTTACTTCTACCGGTCGTCGGACTGCTCATGGAGCGCGTCGGACCGCGCATTGTTGTTCCACTTGGCGCACTGCTGGTTGCAGGCGGTTTTATCATGATGTTGTCGATAACCGACCCGGTCGGTTTGTACATCGCCATGGGAATCTTGGTGGTCAATGGTTCGATGAGCATGAGCTACATCGTGCATTCGATGTTTCTGCCAAGCTGGTTCGTACGTAATCGTGGGCTTGCAGTGGGGCTTGCCTTTGCCGGTGTCGGTGTTGGGGCAATCGTACTCTTGCCGCTCATTCAAATCGTCATCGAGACCGAAGGTTGGCGCAGCGCTTGTCTTTACATGGCTATTGCGACCGTCGCTGTGATTGTGCCTCTCAACCTGTTGTTTCAGCGGGGTTCACCAGCTCAGATGGGTTTGCTGCCTGATGGTGATGTTGCGCAAAACTCCGCTGTGGCGCAACCGCGTAAGAGCCGAGAGATCATCCGCAATCGGGCATGGGCAAACACCGAATGGACCGTGGCAAGGGCAATGGCTACGGTGCGGTTTTGGGCGATGTTTGTCGCAATGTTTTGTGCGCTGTTCGTTTGGTATGGGCTCCAGGCACATCAAACGAAGCTGCTCATCGATCAAGGCTTCAGCGCGCAGTTCGCGGCTGCTGCATTGGGCTTTGTCGCGTTCTTTGGAATTTTCGGTCAGATCGGCATCGGCGCGCTGTCGGATCGCATCGGTCGCGAGTTGGCATGGACGCTCTCGCTGGCTGGCTACGGTGCGACATCGATCTTTCTTATTATGGTTCTGAAGTCTCAAATGATCATCTTCGTTTATCTCGCTGTCGCGGTGCAAGGACTGCTCGGCAATGGCATGGCCGCACTTTTTGGTGCCATTACGAACGAGCTGTTCGCTGGCAAGCGTGTAGCCAGCATTGTTGCCCTGATCGGAATTGGCGGCAACCTCGGCGCAGGTGCTGGTGCCTGGCTGCTTGGAGCTTTGCATGATCAGTCTGGCAGTTACGAAAATGGATTGTGGGTATGCTGGGGCGTTTCTATTCTATCCATGCTCTGCATTTGGGTGGCATCGCCGAGCAGAGTTCGTCAGATGGTGCGTGTGTCGCCGGCTATTTCGAAAACATCGTAACGAACGGTTTTGCCGGATAGCGTAAACGTGGGCCTGCGTAGATCGCCTGGCAGTCCAGCGCGAAGCGGCCACTTGAGTACAACCCGCTTGCGCGCGGACGAGAGGGCCGTCTCAACCAGCGCCATCGAATCGGAGTCTGAGCCGACGA
Organism: Hyphomicrobiaceae bacterium; assembly: GCA_965247245.1. Taxonomy (GTDB): domain Bacteria; phylum Pseudomonadota; class Alphaproteobacteria; order Rhizobiales; family Hyphomicrobiaceae; genus Tectiglobus. The sequence continues at coordinate 4,198,923 of CBDFGV010000003.1, forward strand.
GGTTGCGCAGTACCCGCATCTCTTGTTTCACTAATGCACTGGAAGTCCTCTCCGGATGCATGGGATCGACCATCACGATGTCTGGTTTCAGGTTCGGCAAAAGGTTTTGGGCATCACCTGAAAGCAGGGTCATACGATCGACGATTGCAGAGAGCTCCGAATTCATTTCGCGCGCCGTTTGCATAGCTTGATAGAGAGTATCGTAGACCCGCGCTGACCGCTCAATGAGCGTGATCTCAAATCCGAGTGACGCGATCAAAAATGCATCCCGACCCAGCCCGGCCGTGGCATCGACGATCGTCAGATCAGGTGACTTGAGGAGCCCGGTTGCTTTGGTCAGAGGATGGCTTTGTGCTGCGCCACGGCGAAGCTTGTACGCAGTGCTTCCGTCGGTGAAGTCAATCAGCCCATCGAGTTGATCTTCATCAGGCATGTAGGCTTCTCAATCATTTCAAGACCACAAGGCGCAACCGGCTGATGATAGGCGCACAACGGGCTCCCTCAACTCCCCTTCCGTGCTACAACCGGTCTGAAAACGCAAGGAGGTGACATCACATGCGTGAAGTCATGATAACCGGTATAGGTTCGACCCGGTTCGGAAAGCTGGAGGGGCGGGGTGTTCAAAACATTGCCGTCGAAGCTGTCAACGATGCATTGGCCCGCTCTGGAGTGGAGCGAAATGAGATTGGCGCGCTTTATCTCGGAAACTTTGCCGCCGGCCCGCTCGCCGGCCAGGAGGTTCTCGCCGGTATCGTCGCAGACGAAGTGGGAATTTCCGGTATTCCATGCACCAAGGTGGAGGGCGCCTGCGCATCCGGCGGGATCGCGTTTCGCCATGCCGTGTTGGCCGTAGCATCAGGCCAGTGTGATGCAGCCGTTGTTGTCGGGACCGAGAAAATGACCCACGCCCGCGGCAGCGATGTGACGGCGGCGCTGAATAACGCCATGGACAATCAGTCTGACGGACCATCCGGGCTGACGTTTCCCGGCTTCTTCGGTCTGGCTTGGCGCGTGCATGCCGAAAAATACGGGACCACTCGTGACGAAGTCTCATCCGTCATTATCAAGAACAAGGCCAACGGTCTAAAGAATCCTTTGGCCCAGATGGGGGCTGAGCTGACGCCGGACGTTATCGAGCAGTCACAACCGATCGCTGATCCGCTTCAACTTTATGATTGCTGTCCGGTGAGCGATGGAGCAGCGGCACTTGTCGTTGTGGCAGCTGACCGCGTAACAGACGCGCCAGACCAACCAATCCGAGTTAAGGCTGCCATCCAAACCAGCGGCTCAGCGCGATTGGCTGGCCACAACAGCCTGTGCTCGTTTAAGACAACTGAACTGGCTGCAGAACAGGCCTACCGTCAGGCTGGCATTTCAGCATCCGACTTGGACCTGGCCGAGATTCACGATTGTTTCTCCATGGCGGAAGTCATTCATAGCGAGGATCTACAACTCGTGCCACGCGGTGAAGGTGCCAAGTGGGCAGCCGAAGGACGAACCAAGGTCGGGGGCGATATCGCAATCAACGCATCAGGCGGATTGCTGTCGAAAGGGCATCCCGTTGGTGCCACTGGCGTGGGTCAGCTTTACGAAGTGGTAAAGCAGCTCCGCGGCGAGCACCCCAACCAGGTCAATAATGCCCGCTTGGGCCTGGCGCAGAATGTGGGCGGTGCCGGCGTCGCCTGCACGGTTTCAATCCTGGAGCGCACGGATGCCTGAGATGATCTCTGTCTTATCCTGTCCCAGCTGCGGTCATCTTGATCCCGGACCACGAGAGAATTGTCCTGCGTGCTTCGCAACAGGGCTAAAGCCATGCAACGTCCAGGGCGTCGGAAATCTGGTGAGTTGGACAATGATCCGGCGCCCTCCGACTGCTTTCCGTGCGGAAGGTGAGTACGCGGTTGCCGTCGTCGCATTGGATGCCGGCGTCCAGGTGACGGGGCGGCTAGAGCTGACTGCGGACGAGGCAAGGCCCGGTGCCCGCGTCGCGGCCTCGAAGCTTCAAGCGGACGTGCCGGTGTTCGCGCCTTGCGATTAGACGCAGTTGTTGGTCCGTAACCTGGACATGGCGTCCTGCCTGTGCTGAAAACTTCGAAAAGACAAAAGGTTGGGAGTGAGACGTGCTTCTCGGTTGCATTGCAGATGATCTGACAGGCGCTACGGATCTGGCGCTGACTTTGACCCGGGGCGGGATGCGCACTGTGCAGGTCATGGGAGTGCCCGAGGACCCGGAACGCTACGCCGGCTTCGATGCTGTCGTCATTGCATTGAAGTCACGGACCAATGCAGTTGAAGAGGCCATCGAATGGTCCCTCAAGAGTTGCGATGTCTTGCTCGGCGCTGGCGCTCAGCAGATCATATTCAAGTATTGCTCGACATTTGACTCAACAGACAAAGGCAATATTGGACCGGTCGCAGAAGCGCTGATGGAAAAAATGGACGCGGATATAGCTGTCGTCTGTCCAGCCTTCCCGACCAACAAACGCACGATCTTTCACGGGCATCTTTTCGTTGGTGACATGCTGTTGTCGGACAGCCCGATGAAAGATCACCCGCTGACACCGATGCGAGATGCAAATCTTGTCAACGTCATGCAGCGCCAGACGAAAATGAAAACAGGACTCGTCCCCTACGAGGTCGTTGAGCAGGGCGCTGAAGCAATCAAAGAGGCCTTCGCAAGCGCGATTGCCGAAAACGACAAGTTCGCCGTAATTGACGCCATTAGCGACCGCCACCTGATGTCGATCGGCGAGGCCATCGCTGATCATAAGCTGATAACCGGCGGCTCTGGTATCGCGCTTGGTTTGCCGGAAAACTTTGCCCGTAAAGGATTGCTGCAGAAAAGTGATGCGACCAAGCCAATGCAGGCGAAGCCAGGTCGGTCGCTGATCTTGTCCGGCAGCTGTTCGGAAGCAACCCGTGGCCAGGTGGCAAAGGCGGTTCTGTCAGGTATGCCAGCACTTCGCGTTGATGCACTGGACTTGGCGGCCGGCAAGACTTCGTCTCAGGACATGGTTGCATTTGCCAATGACCAGGCCGGTGATGGCCCGGTGCTCATTTACTCAAGCGATACCCCGGAGGTCGTCGCAACCGTACAAGAACAGCTTGGCCGCGAAGCTGCCGGTAGTATTGTCGAGAATGCCCTGTCGGAAACAGCGAAGAAGCTGGTTAAGGGCGGCTTCACACGCATTATCGTTGCCGGTGGGGAGACGTCAGGCGCCGTGGTCAACGGTCTCGGTGTGGACGCTATCGAGATCGGGCCCGAGATCGATCCCGGCGTGCCATGGACCCGCAGCCTCGATGATGACGGGCTAGTTCTGGCGCTAAAGTCTGGCAATTTCGGTGCGGAAGACTTCTTCACCAAAGCCTGGGAAAAACTCGCATGAGCAGCGAAGCCAAGGCACGAGAGAAAATCTGCCGGACGGCATTGTCGCTCTTTGAACGTGGACTCACGCATGGCTCCACGGGCAATATCTCTGTCCGGCTTGAAGATGGTGGCTGGTTGATGACACCAACCGGATCTTCGCTCGGCACATTGGATCCTGCGAAGATCTCCAAGCTCGATCCAAGCGGTCGCCATATCGGCGGTGACAACCCAACCAAGGAAGCGTTCTTACATACAACCATGTACGATCAACGGCCTGCTTCCGGCGCTGTGGTTCATTTGCATTCAACGTACTCTGTCGCCGTGAGTTGCCTCGAGGACATCGACCATCACAACTGCCTGCCACCGATCACCGCCTACTACGCGATGCGCATCGGCAAGTTGCCCCTGGTTCCGTATTACCCTCCAGGTGATGAAACCTTGGCGGAGGCCGTCGGCGAATTGGCAAGCGCGCATCATGCCGTCTTATTGGCGAACCATGGACCTGTTGTCGCCGGGAATTCATTGGCTGCAGCAACAGACGCAATCGAAGAGCTTGAGGAAACTGCCCGCCTCTTCTTGCTGCTGCAGGGGCAGCGCTTGCGCACGTTGACTGGCGATCAGGTCGAAGAGCTACAACGACGTTTCAAGAACTGAACAAGTCAAACACGTCTAATCAGGGAATGTAATCATGGCGAACTCAATTGATATGAGCGGGCGCGTTGCTGTCGTCACAGGTGGTGCTCAAGGCTTTGGCCGTGCTATTGCCGAACGATTTGCAGCTTCCGGGGCAAAAGTCGACATCTGGGATCGCGATACGGCACTGGCAGGCAAAACAGCCGGAGAAATAGGCCCGACTGTCCGGGCAGTGGAAGCAGATGTCTCGGAACTGGCATCTTTGGAAACAGCTCGTGATGCAACGCTGGCCGCTCACGGCAGATTGGATATTCTGGTCAACAATGCCGGTATTGCGGGTGCGAACGCCACAACATGGGATACCGAGGTCGAAGAATGGCGCAAGGTTATGCGCATCAATCTCGATGGCCCTTTCTTGTGTTCGAAGGTCGTCGTACCGACGATGATCAAGCAAAATTACGGCCGCATCATCAACATCGCGTCGATCGCTGGTAAAGAAGGCAACCCCAATGCAGCGCACTATTCGGCATCCAAGGCCGGCGTAATCGCATTGACGAAGTCACTCGGCAAAGAATTGGCGGACTACGATATCTCTGTGAACGCCGTAACGCCCGCTGCAGCAAAGACGGCAATTTTTGATCAAATTACGCAAGAGCATATTGATTTCATGCTCTCGAAAATTCCACGTCAGCGCTTTGTGAAAGTTGAAGAACTGGCATCCATGGTCTCATGGATGGCATCCGAGGAATGTGCATTCACAACGGGTGCCGTCTTCGATATTTCCGGTGGTCGGGCGACCTACTGATACACGCCGACCTGCCTGGAAATCGAGCTGCCGGTGCGCAAGTCCGCTACCGCCTGCGGAGACGACGTAAACACGCCGATCCGGTAGGGGACGAGCTGATCGGCATAAGCTGGAACAGGTGGCAATGCCTGGAAGACGATTGCTCCCATTATCATCGCAGTGGCGATTGCTTGCGCCCAAAGCCGTTGACCTATCGCGAGCAGTAGCACGAACGGGACCATGGCTTTCAGGCAGTCTGCCAGCGTCTGAGCGGACGCCTGTATGTTCGATGTCGATTGTGCAGCTGCGATCCACGTCTCATAGTCAAAATGCGAACCGACAGAGACATTCAAAAGTGCTGCAATAGCGGCGGTACATAGAGCTCCAAGTGCTAACGTCATAAAGTCGTTCCCCTCGACTTAGACAGCAAGAAAACCCTCACTCGTCTTGCGTTTCGATTCGTATGAGAACATCTTGTCGCGCTCTGCGCAACATCGACGCGGTGGATTTCTTCTGCCTTGGACTCTTTTTTTCAGAGCGCAATCGCGCTGCTCTACGCGCCGCCTTTATATGAATGCAAGTGCACAGTTATCATGAACTCTGAGGTCAGCGATTTAGCACTTTGATTTCTATTAGCCCACGATGATGATGTGCAGAAATCTTGGGCCGTGAGCGCCGCGCGTATTCTTCGCTTCGATGTCGGCAGTACCACTAGTGCCGGTCACAAAATTTATGTTCCGCGGATGAACATTTCCGTTGTCGCGAACCATTTTCCAGTAGTCTTCCATGTATCGAAGTAGATTTTGCGATTCAACAAGCACGATGTGGTGCAGTCCGAGAAAGTTAAAAAGGGTCGGGCTGTCGGGCTTTGAGGTGAAGACGAGGGTTCCGGTTTCAGCGATGCCATAGTCGGCTATGCCGACCGCGGCGAGTTCATTGGGTGCGATTCGATCGTGATGTGCGATGTCATCCCAGTCCAGACTCGTAAGCTGTACCTTTGGCTGCAGCGCGACGCTGAGTGGAATATTACTCTTTTTCAGATAGTTACGGACAGAATCGGTTGCAGCGCTCCAGCCATCGATTTCATCGACTGTGGCGGTCAACCGTTCAGAAGTGGCCCGTTCGATAAATTTTTCACGGATGGATAAATTGTCGAATGCGGGTCGGATGTCGGCCGGATCCGGCAATAGCTGAACGGCCTCTGCAGCAATAGATGCAGCATCTGTTGGATGGCTGTCGGAGGCCGAGCGAATACGGCCAAGAATTTCTGAACGCGCATTGCTCATCGCCGGCGGCCTTGCTTGTACTGGTCCATAAAGGTGCCTTCCTGCGGCGATGGCAGGTCCCGGTGACGAGTCCAGCCACCCGCGCCGAGAAGAGAGCGTATGAACCCTTTTCGACCTGCCATGAGCTCCAGGATCCGGACACCCGCGCGACTGACAACGCGATAGAGCCAAGGTCGCTTCGCCAGCATTGCCCACATCCCAAGCGAAAACCTATAGGGCGTGGTGGTGAGTCTTTCGCGCCACTGCTTCTCGCGCAATTTGCGCATCAGATCCGGCAATGGAATGTTGACCGGACAAACCTCCTGGCAGCGTCCATTGAGTGTGCAGGCGTTGGGCAGATCACCCGCTTCCGCGAGGCTCGACATGGCCGGTGTCAGGATAGCTCCCATGGGCCCTGGATAAACTGCGCCATAGGCATGGCCACCGACGGCGCCGTAGACCGGACAATGGTTCATGCACGCTCCGCAACGAATACAGCGCAGCATGGGCTTAAGGAAACTATTCAGCATCTCCGTGCGGCGATTATCGACCAGCACGATGTGCATTTCCTCCGGGCCATCAAGATCGCCGTCGCGCTTTGGGCCATTGTGAAATGTCGTGTATTGCGTGATTTCTGTGCCGAGTGCTGCGCGGGCGAGAAGCCGAATGAACACAGTGCAATGTTCCATTGTTGGAACCAACTTCTCGATTCCCACATTCACGATGTGCACCGGAGGAGGCGTGGTTGTGAGTTCTGAATTGCCTTCGTTGGTGACAGTGACAACCGATCCAGTCTCGGCAACGATGAAATTCGCCCCCGATATCCCAACATCCGCGGCCATATACTTGGGGCGTAGCTCCTGTCGCGCGCTTTCGACCAGAGTTGCCACTTCCCCATCTGCAATCGGTTCGCGATGTTTCTCACGAAACAGTGCTTCGACTTCCTCGCGCGTCTTATGCATAGCCGGCATCACGATGTGCGACGGCGGGTCTTCAGCGAGTTGAATGATGTGTTCCGCAAGATCCGTTTCAACCCGCTCAATTCCTGCATCCGCTAAGGCTTCGGGAAGTCCAATTTCCTCACCGAGCATGGATTTAACCCGGGTCGTCGTTTTGGCGCCCTTCTCCTTGCAGATTCCGACAATGATATCCGTCGCTTCCTGTGGTGTACTGGCCCAATAGACTTTGGCGCCGGACGCAACGGCATTCCTCTCAAACTCCTCCAAATAGTGAGCGAGATGAGCCAGGGTATGGTCCTTGATCTTTTCCGCCGCGTCGCGGGTCGCGTCATATTGCGGAAATGCATCCAACATGCCGACGCGTCGCGATTGCAGAAGCTCTGTCGTGCGATCAAGTGCGACCCGCAAGTTGGGCTGCGTCAGTGCTGTCTTAACGTTGGATTTGAAGGCGTGAGATGTTTGCTTCATGACGGCTCGCGCTCTGGCTCACAGATCGCAGGCTCATCCGCCATTCCAGCCAGTATTTCGACAGCGTGATAAGCCTTCACAGTTGCACCGTCTCGACTGAGTTTTCCGGCCATGTTCATCAGGCAGCCAAGGTCTCCGGCAAGCAGCAGGTCAGCACCGGTGCTCGTAATTTCGCGGGCCTTATCTGCCACGATCTGGTTCGATATATCCGGATACTTCACGCAAAACGTACCGCCGAAGCCGCAGCAAACGTCGTTCCCTTGCAGCGCTTTCAAAGAGAGGCCGTCGACGTGTGATAGCAATTCGCGCGGCTGATCATGGATGCCAAGTTCACGCAAGCCGGAACATGAATCATGATACGTGGCCGACGCTGGGCACTGAACGCCCCGGGGCGCATACTCCATAACGTCAGTCAAAAAACTCATGATCTCGTAGGTTTTGCCTGAGACCGCAGCATGTCGCTGATGCCAGGCATCATCGTTTTCGAATAGCTCCGCGGCATGCACCTTCAGCATACCTGCGCACGACCCGGACGGAACGACGATATAGTCAAAGTGCTCGAAGGCTGCGATCACCTGTTTGGCGATATCGCGCGCATGTCCGTCCGCACCGCTGTTGAAGGCCGGTTGACCACAACAGGTTTGGGTCTCCGGAATGCCAACGATGCAGCCAGCATCCTCGAGCAGCTTGAGGCTGGCAAATCCGATCGATGGACGCATGGCATCGACAAGGCAGGTTACGAAAAGGCCGACATGCGGCGAGGCGGGCCGTTTGGTCATAGAGGTAATTGAATCCAGGTCTTCTACCGACCTCTTGTCTAGCAGCGATCGCAAGAGATGCCAGTTGGCATTTAGTCGTCGGAGGTATTCTCGCCAAAGAACAACAGGCAGCCGTCTGGATCTTTGACATGAAACTCGCGCATTCCGTAGGGCTGGTCGAAGGGCGGCCTCACCCGCCCGTCAGGCAATGGATCGAGCTTCGGCTCGAGATCGGCATAAAGTTGGTCAACGCCGCGTACCCAGAGATAGATCGAGATGTTGTTGGCAGTGGCTTTGAGTGCCTCTTCATCATCGCAGGCAAGGAAGTGGATGGCTGCATCTCCGTGGATGGCAATAGCAAAGCTTTGGTCGTCTGCCACCATCCGACGTTCAAAGCCAAGAACGTCGGCATAGAAATCCATTGTTCGCGGCACATCACGCACTGGAACAATTGCAACTGCATCCTCAATCACTGGTTTGGGCACAGGGCTCTCCGGCTCTAAACGTCATCAGGATCCGGCGTCTTGTCCGGAAAGATGCACAAGTCACGGATGATACATCTCGGACAGGATGGCTTGCGGGCGGTGCAAATATAGCGACCATGCAGGATGAGCCAATGGTGCGATGGCACGCCGTATTGTGGCGGCACCACCTTAAGAAGCTTTTCCTCGACCTCCAACGGTGTTTTGCCTGGCGCGAGGCCAAGCCGATTAGCTATGCGAAAGACATGTGTATCGACTGCCATCGTTGGTTCGCCGAACCAAACGTTCATGACGACATTGGCGGTCTTGCGGCCGACGCCCGGCAAAGTCTCCAGTGTGTCGCGGTCAGCGGGAACGTCGCTTCCAAATTTGTCAATGAGCTCCTGCGAGAGGGCAATGACATTCTTTGCTTTGTTACGGTAAAGGCCGATCGTCTTGATGTAGTCGCGGACCGTGTCCTCGCCCAGTGCAACCATCTTTTCCGGGGTGTCGGCAACTGCGAACAGATGCTTGGTCGCCCGATTGACGCCGGCGTCGGTCGCCTGTGCTGATAAAACCACGGCGACCAGAAGCGTATAGACATTGGAGTGCTCAAGTTCGCCCTTCGGCTCCGGTTCTGCTTCGGCAAATCGGGCAAAGATCTGCTCGATCGTCTCGGCCGAAATACGCCGCCGCATTGCTTTCTTAACGGCTTTTTTCTTTGGCTTTTTGGCCGGTGTATTTGGTTTTTCTGTTGGCCCCGCGGACGTTTTTTTGGCAGCCGCTTTTTTGGTGGGCGCCTTCTTCGATGCTGCTTTGGCTTGCGGCATTTGGTCGGAACTCGCGATCAGTTAAGTTGTGGGCTACGTTGCAGTATCGTGACGTCAGATCATAAGGCCAAGATCAATGATAAGGCAGGGCGAGAACACAAGTTGATAACAGGTGAAACATCTTCCAGCGGTGATCCCGGCTCCAACGCAGTTACGTTTCGTGCTGTTCTTACACCCAACAGATCGCTAAGCCCATGGGGCTTTATACTCCTGATGAGTGTTCTTTGCGTTATTAGCTTCGCTATCGGGATCACATTTCTGCTGATGGGGGCCTGGCCTGTTCTCGGCTTCTTCGGACTGGATATCCTTCTGATATACTGGGCTTTTCGCTGGAACTACCGAACAGCTCGCGAATTTGAAACAGTCGAGATCTCCCCGCAATCACTTACCGTGACACGCCACGATGTGGACGGTGTAGTCGATCGGATAGACTTCCAAACCTACTGGGTGAGGATTTTCGTCGACGAGGAGCCGAGCGGCCGCGCCCATTTGCGATTGCGATCACACGGCAACGAAATTCGGCTTGGTCAGTTTCTTAGCGATGACGAACGGCGCGGTTTCGCCGAGATACTAGAGGCTGAGGTGCGCACCGCACTGCGCGCGGCTTAAGCCGCCGGCTGGTCCAGCCCGCATGATGGCTGTTTACATCGCAAGTTTCGGGTCGCCCGGGTTCCGCGTAGGAACTAGTTTATGCAAAAGAACTTGTGAGACTGGATCAAAGATCATGTTGCAAACAGCCGAAATCCAACCAATCCGTCAGCAGGCGACCAAAACCGGTAAAGATTACGAAGCCGTTCGAAAGGCCATTGTTTTCCTATCGGAGAACTGGGCAGACCAGCCTGACCTCGAAACACTGTCACGGGAACTGGACTTGAGCCCTGCGCATTGCCAAAAGCTCTTTAAGCGCTGGTGTGGTCTCAGCCCGAAAGAGTTTCTGCAAGCTATTACCCTTGACCATGCCAGAGCGCTTCTGGAAGGATCTGGCAGTGTTCTCGACTGCGCCTATGACGTTGGTTTGTCAGGTGGTGGCCGCCTCCACGATCTGTTCATCGACCATGAGGCGATGACACCGGGCGACTACAAGCGACGCGGCGAAGGCATCGACGTTTTCTACGGATTTCACCCGTCGCCATTTGGTGACACGCTTCTGCTCGCGACCGAGCGCGGTGTCGCCGGTCTGGCGTTTGTCAACGAGGATATCGGTCAGACTCGTGCCGACGCGTTGATGGATATGATGCAGCGCTGGCCGCGTGCGCAGTTCACGCAGGCGCCGAACAAGACAGCGCCGTTAATCAAGCGGATTTTCAATGCTTCGGAGTGGTCATCGGAACAGCCGGTAAGACTGGTTCTTATCGGAACGGATTTCGAGGTCCGTGTCTGGGAAGCGCTGCTCAAGATTCCGATGGGTCGGGCCGTCAGTTACACGGATATCGCCCAGCATATCGGTAAGCCCTCTGCGTCACGCGCAGTTGGTTCGGCGGTAGGACGCAACCCAATTTCATTTGTTGTCCCGTGTCATCGTGTGCTCCGAACCGACGGTTCGCTCGGTGGTTATCACTGGGGATTGACGCGCAAGCGTGCAATGATTGGGTGGGAGGCCGGTCAGGTCAGCACAAGTTAGGTTGGAAGACATGAGTGACATTGTCGTTGAGCAACAGGGCGGCGTCTGGCTCATTACGATCAACCGATCTGATAAGATGAACTCACTCGACTTCGCTGCTCACGACCAACTCGTCGAAACCTGGCTCAAGTTTCGCGATGACGATAGTGCTCGTGTCGCGGTGCTGACCGGTGCCGGCCAGAAGGCGTTCTGCGCGGGCGCCGACCTCAAGACCTACACAATTGCGTTCGCAACCACGCCGCCGCACGAGTTCCGGCAGAAATGGGTTGATGGATATGGCCTTGGTGGGATCACGCGAGGCCTTCATATCGACAAGCCAATCATTGCAGCTGTCAATGGTTTTGCGATCTCCGGTGGCCTGGAAATAGCGCTTGCTTGCGACTTGCGTTTTTGCGCGCCACAGGCCGAGTTTGGGCTTCAAGACTCCAAGTGGGGATTTCATGCCTGCGATGGCGGCCTGGTGCGGCTGCCGCGCATAGTCGGTCATGGCAACGCCATGGAGATGATCCTGTCTGGGGAACGGATCGATGCGCAACATGCGCACCGCATCGGGCTCGTGAATCGGATTTGGCCAGCCGAAGAATTGCTGCCAAAGACACTCGAGTACGCCCAAATGCTGGCGTCGAGGGCGCCACTGTCCCATCGCTTTGCCAAGAACGTCATGCGTCGGATGGAAGGGCTGACGCAAGAAGAGGCGCTTAAGGCTGAGGTGAGCTCCTTCTATGATCTTGGCCAATCACAGGATCTCAAGGAAGGTACGGCGTCCTTCAGAGAAAAGCGTCCGGCCAATTTCAAGGGGCGATAGCCGAGATTGAGAGCCTGTTCGATTGTTGAACACTCTACTGGCTAGCCGTTATTCAGTATACTTTACTGTCAGCGTAGCATTTGCGCATGAAACTGCAGCGCTCCGGGCCTGAGAAATGCATGCTGGAACCTTTGGCAGGGCGGATGAACTTGCAGATTTGCTCGAGTCCATCCGTCGTCAGCCAGCCCTGCCGGCGTCCGCGCTGAACGGCGAAACAATCAGCCAGCTCCTCACTGGGGCCGCGGAACTGATGGCCGCACTCGTGGGAGTAGATCCACAGTTTAACAGCCGTAGGAACACGCGAAATCAGCTTGGGGTTGAGAATTAGAAACCCTGGATAGGCCGCCCCGTAGTCGTCCAAGCTTGGATCAAGCACCGTGGGACGTCGACCACAAACCAGTTTGTTGCCGTCAAGCACGAGACCACCCGCCGGTATGATGCGTGCATTCCCAACGTGTGCCGCGTACTCGTTCACACTAGGTGGTCTTTGACTGGCAGCCGGGGTTGGGGCGAAAACAGCAGTAAAGTAGGCAAACAGAACTGCAAGACCCGCAATGACCGCCACAAATATGTGGTTGCCCGTCAACGGCATTCTTCCGCATCCCCCAGTCATTCTTCCAACGATCGGATAGTGCGCGATGTTGCAGGCTTCGGCAACATCGCGAGTTTGATTGTCCTATTCAATTTTGTCGAATGTGGTGCAAAGCAACGACTTATTGATCAGCCAGCGAGGCTTTCATCCTGACGACGGCAGCCGTTACGCTGGTTTATTGCCAACAATCGATCAATTTACTGTCAGATCACGCTTTTTGAGCAACTGCCAGGTACTCGATAATTGTGAAGCCGATGTCGTCATCGTCTTTGTCCACGGGACGAATGTAAGCGGCAAAGGCCGGTGACGCCTGTCGCAGCATGTCCGCCAGTCCGGGAACCTTGTCGGCCGGAACAGATTGGTTCTTGCACCACGCATTGAAGCTCATGGCTTTGTCCAGCAGCTCCTCATGCACCAAATTGAAACCAACCGCTTTCATGCAGTCCTGCCATTCGGTCGGCGTCCAGGCGCGGCCATGGCTTGGGTCCCGCACCTTCTCAAGCGTGTTGTACGATTGGGCGGCCTCCATCAGCTCGCTTTCATCAAACCCTGGGGTGGTAGAGGCATCCGGTGAAACGTTGTCGACCAACGCGAACTTGCCACCTGGTTTCAGAACCCTGTGTGACTCGGCGACGAACTTTGCAATGTCTGGAAAGTGGTGCGGCGCAATCCGGCAGGTCACGAGATCAAACGTGTTGCCTTCGAAGGGCAGCGCTTCGGCATCAGCATGCGCGGTATCCACATTGCCGAGGCCCTTCTCTTTCACCAACTTGCGGACTTGCTCCAGCATTTCTTCGGTCAGATCAGTGGCCAGCATATGGGAAACATGCGGCGCGAACGCGATTGCTGTATGGCCTGCCCCAGTCGCAACATCAACACATGCCCAACTTGAATCCGGCTGAACTGCATTCACAAGCCCATCGAGTGAAGCCCCTTTGGCGTGGACAGCCGAGCCAACGTAGTTGGCGGCGTTTGCACCGAAGCGTTCTTGGACGAGTTCCTTGTTCATTTCGCTGTCTCCTTGTTTGTTTTGCCTATGACAGCCTTTACTGAGCCTGGGTGTTCAATGCGCGCTCAGAAGAATGTGAATTATGCACCAATTGCTGCCTTCGCACACCTTCTCAATCCACAAGAGTGTCGATTGCTGCATTGACCCCTCCGGCAGAGTGAGGAATTCCGCTTGCCTTAAGCGCCATCTCTATTGTCGCGAGAGCACCGAGCAGCATTGGCTCATTGAGATCACCCAGGTGTCCAATCCGAAATGCCTTGCCTGCTAATGGGCCAAGTCCTTGGCCAAGGGAGAGATTGTACCGGTCAATCGCAATCTTGCGCATAGCGTTTGCGTCGTGACCGTCGGGAACGAGCACTGCGGTTACGGAATCAGACTGGCGCTCAGGTTCATGCATGAGCAGTTCGATCGTTGAAATCGGCCCGCTTAGACCGTCTTCATTAATTGAAACGCTACGGTTCGTCGTCTCACCTCCCCAATGCCGGACAGCAGCGCGTGTCGCATTCGCCAACCGGGCATGTCGCGAAATCACGGCTTCCAAGCTTTCCTCTTCAAGGATCCTCAATGCCTCATTGAGCCCGTAGATGAGGTGCACAGGCGAAGTTCCTGGAAATCTCTGGGGCTCCGCAAGCAACATTTGCTGCCAGTCAAAGTAGTTGCGCTTCATACGATTCTCGCGGGAAGCCTGCATGGCGCGCTCGCTGATGCCGGTGAATGACATTCCGGTAATCATCATCAGGCCCTTCTGGCTGCCGCCGACGGCAACGTCCACACCCCACTTGTCGAACTCAAAATCCATCGAAGCAAACGACGAGATCGTGTCAGCAAGTAACATGGCTGGATGGCTTGTTTCATCCAACGCTGCCCTGATCTGGGCCAGTGGCTGAACATGGCCCGTAGCAGTCTCGTTGTGGACAAGAAGGAGGCCCTTGATCTCGTGAGATTGATCTTTTGCGAGGCGCTCTTGCACACGTTCTGGCGCCACTCCTGTTCGCCAGTCACATTCCATTACTTCAACCTCTAGCCCGAGGTCTTCTGCCATCTTGGCCCAATGAATTGAGAAGTGACCAGACTCCAGCATGAGGAGCTTCTCTCCTTCCCGGAAGACATTGCACAAGGCAGCCTCCCAGGCGCCATGCCCGTTGGACGTGTGCATGAGAACATGCTGCTTGGTTTTGAGAGCCCGCTTCAACGCGCTGTGCGTATCAGAGAGGACAGCTTTGAACTCTTCAGCCATGAAGTCGATTGTCGGCCTATGCATGGCGGCAAGCACACGGTCCGGAATGTGCGTCGGGCCGGGGTTGAAGAAAAACTGGCGGCCCCGTGGCTTGCTGTTCATTGCGAAATCCTACATTGACGAAACTTATGATCGCCGCAACGAGCCGCACCACACGGTTGTTTGTCAAGACTGCCAATGCGCTCGGAGTTCAATCGTCTCTCGGCCGGCAGACGGCCAGTCCGACAGATTGTGCCCCTTTTTATGCCTCTCGGCGTCCGCGCAAACACTCGCGCTTTCTGCCAAAGCCAGGAAACTTCTCGACCTGGAAGCCTGCGCCTTGGAGATTGCGCCGGACCCACCCCGCTGCTGTGAATGTTGCAAAAGTTCCCCCAGGCCGCGTGCGCTCGTAGGCATTGCGCATTAAGCCCTCGCCCCATAGCTCGGGGTTCTTGGCCGGACTGAATCCATCAAGAAACCAGGCATCGGCAGCCTCGCTCCAAGTGGAAATCAGATTAGTTGCATCACCGATTGCGAGTTCAAGGTTCACACCGGATACATCAGCGCTTGACCATCCGTCTGCTGGCGGCCAGCGGACAACAAGTTCCGAAGCCAGATGATCGAGGCTGGGCCAAACGGAAAGTGCACGCTGTAAGTCCCGGCGTGCCAGGGGAAACAGCTCGAACGATACGTACGTGAGGGCTGGGCGTTTTTCGGGCTCCGTCGCCAGCCATGCTGCAACGGTCTCAAGAAAGTTGAGGCCGGTGCCAAAACCGAGCTCGGCAACAGTGAACGATGACTTGCCCTCCCAACGCGACGGCAAGTCATTGCCTTCGATAAAGACGTAACGGCTTTCGGCCTGACCATCTCCGCGAGAGTAGTAGGGATCGTCGAATTGCTCTGAGACGGGTGTCTCGCCGCTTTCCCACCTGACAATATTCAATGTGCGCTCCGGCTGTATCGGCAGACGCTTTGTGCTATGGCGGCAGAAACCATTTGTCGAGGGGGGAATTGTGAAGGCTCATGATGTTTGCATCGTTGGCGGTGGTGTTGTTGGCCTCTGGGTCGCCCGCCGACTCGTAGATGCAGGCGCAACATGTATTCTTTTGGAGCGAGCGACCTGTGGGGCCGGCGCCAGCGGTGGCATCCTCGGCGCACTCATGGCCCATGCTCCTGACAACTGGAACGTCAAGAAGCAGTTCCAGTTTAACTCCCTAGCGGAGCTGCCAGAGTTGATCGAGCGCCTGGAGGACGAGACAGGTCTTGCAACCGGTTATGCACGATGCGGTCGTATCATGCCCGTGCGGACGGAAAGGTTTCGTCAGCAAGCCCAGGTTCGCTCGGAGGCGAGCCTTAAGCATTGGTCGTCGCCTATTGGTCGGTTTTCCTTCGAGCTAAGAGATGCAGTGGAACTTCCCGCCACCATCGAGCCGGAGATTGCCTCACTTGGTTTCATCCACGATGGCCTCGCTGCTCGAGTAAACCCTTCGAAATACGTTGAGGCACTGTATCGTTCGATCAAGAACAAGGTTGATGTCATTGAAGGATGCGCGTTCCAGGCCTTCGATGAGACTTCGGGCAAAGTTGAAGCGACCGGATCTGACGTGGAAGTTGTGGCGCACCATCTTGTCATAAGCGCCGGTTATGAATCCTTCGGACTGCTCGATGCGATGCTGGGGCGGACAATCGGCGGGGGCGTAAAGGGGCAGGCGGTATTATTCCAGTGTCCCGAGCTCACAGATCATCCCATCATCTACGATGACGGCATCTATGTCGTGCCGCATGATGACGGTCTCTGCGCGGTTGGCAGCACCACTGAAAAGCAGTGGACCGATCCGAGTGTGCCCGACAACGATCGCAATGACTATATCGAACGCGCCCAGAAACTTTGTCCGCCGTTGCGTGGTGCACGCCCAGTCCGACGCTGGGCCGGAGTACGGCCGCGTTGCAATCGAACCGATCCAATCATTGGCCGGCTCGAAGAAACATCAAAGGTTCTGGTGGCCACCGGAGGATACAAGATCACATTTGGCATTGCCCATCGCATGGCACAATGTATAGCGGACGACATTTGTGGGTTACCCGAGCGGTCGGGGCTCCCCGACACGTTTCGGCCGGCTCATCACATGCAAGAACGCGATTGATCGATCGGTGGCTAAGCCTGTGGACGCTGGTAAACCATGAACCAACTCGGACCATAGACGGGATCATCCCATATCCGTTTCCACTCAAAGCCGACTTTCTCGTACGCTCGAACGGCTGGCTCGTTTTCTATCGAGGGAAACACTGACACCGCCACGGCCAAGGTGGTTGAAAAGACCTCATCGCGCAACATCGACAAGGCTTTCGATCCCACGCCGCGACCGCGCGCCTCTTTTGCGGCAATAAAGATGTCGAGATCCCAGGTGCCCGGTTCTAGGTCTGCGGGAAGGTCGTCTCCCCAAACAGAAGCATCAACAGCGTGTCCATAGCCAACATCAATGCCGTCGAACTGAACTATTCGTGCGATGGCATGTTGATGTCCGAGCGCGACGATGACCTCTGCCTCTGATGCTGCAGATGGACCCCACCACCGTTGAATATCTGGCTGCGCTAGCCAGGTGCGGATCAGCTGCCAATCCGCATCTGTGGCCGGTCGCAGCGATACATCACTCACAGACGGCCTCCGTGAACCGCTTCAATAGGCTTTCCTGTTCATCGGAAAACAAGATCCGACTTCCTGGCTCAGTCTACACGGAAGCGTCAGGCACAACACGAGATTAGTGTCGGAAATGACGGTGGCCCGTAAACACCATGGCAAGATCATGCTCGTCCGCTGCAGCAATGACCTCATCATCGCGCATCGAACCACCGGGTTGAATGATCGCCGTCGCGCCGGCCTTTGCTGCCTCCAACAGGCCATCCGCGAACGGGAAGAAGGCATCCGATGCCACAACGGAGCCGATCGCCAATGACTGCTCCAGCTCAGCAGCCTTGGCCGCGTCAGCCGCTTTCTGTGCAGCGATGCGCGATGAATCGACTCTGCTCATCTGGCCTGCGCCGATGCCGACTGTCGCTCCGTCTTTCACATAAACAATTGCATTGGACTTCACATGTTTGGCAACGCGAAATGCGAACTTCATGTCCGCCAGTTCTTGCTCGCTGGGTTGCCGTTTTGTGACGACCTTTAGCTCCATATCGTCAACCGACGCGTTATCACGCGACTGGACAAGGAGGCCGCCGGCGAGGCTCTTCACGACAGTTCCAAGGGCCCGTGGGTCGGCCAGGTCACCCGTAGAGAGGAGGCGCAGGTTCTTCTTATCGGCAAATATGGCTTTTGCATCTTCATTGACTGCTGGCGCGATAACCACCTCGGTAAAGATCTTTGCAATCTCCTCAGCGGCTTCGCCATCAAGCGTTCGGTTGACCGCAACGATACCGCCAAAAGCACTCACCGGATCGCAGCGCAACGCGAGCTTGTAAGCCTCAAGCAGGCTCGGGCCCGTCGCCACACCGCAAGGGTTAGCATGCTTGATGATCGCAACAGCAGCCTGATCGGCATCGAACTCAGACACCAGTTCAAATGCCGCGTCGGTATCATTTAAATTGTTGTAGGAGAGTTCCTTTCCCTGATGCTGAATCGCCGTTGCCACGCCTGGTCGGGCATCAGGTGTTCGGTAGAATGCAGCGCTCTGGTGCGGGTTCTCTCCGTATCTCAGCTCCTCCGCAAGCCGGCCAGAGAACGACCTGAACGGCGGCGCGGTTTGCTCAAGTTGGTCGGCAAACCAACTACCGATGGCTGCGTCATAGGCGGCCGTCCGTGAATAAGCCTTTGCAGCCAGATAACGGCGCAGTTCAGCACTGACCATTCCACCAGTCTCATCAAGCTCATCGATGACGGCGTCATAGTCTTCCGGATCAACCACGACGACGACACCGGCATGGTTCTTCGCCGCCGCACGAATCATGGCAGGACCACCGATATCAATATTCTCGATGCACGTGTTGAACTCTGCACCTTTGGCAACAGTCGCTTCAAAAGGGTACAGATTAACGGCCAGCAGATCGATGGGGGCGATGCCATGCTCGCTAGCCGCCGCATCATGTTCGGCATTGCCACGCACGGCGAGTAGGCCGCCGTGTACCTTTGGGTGCAGTGTCTTTAACCGGCCATCCATCATCTCCGGAAAACCCGTAAAGTCAGAGACATCGACCACGTCAATGCCGGCATCGGAGAGTGCCTTGGCCGTGCCGCCCGTTGACAAAACTTCGACGTCTTCGCGATCAAGCGCTTCGGCGAACTCAATCAATCCTGACTTATCCGACACAGAAAGCAGTGCGCGTCGCACACGGATTGCAGAAGTCATATCTTGTCAGGCCTTCTTGGCTGGTATGGATCAAATGCGGCTTCAACGGGCGATTTAACACGCAATACGCTCGCGTTGAATTAGCACCGGGTCGCAGGGTTGAAAACTTGCCGTTTTAGCAGACAGAAGGTCGTACTGCCCAGGGCAGTAAGCGTGCAGAGCAACGATCGCCAAATATCAGGTTTGTCGTTGCAGGCGCCAGTCTATCATTTTGTCTCCAAAGCAAGTTCCGCGCAGAACGATTTGATATGATTTGGCTGGTCCAACGCGATCAGCGAAATGAACGCTTTCTTCAATTGAGACCGTCGCGCTATTGCACAGGAACTCCCAAACGGAGCCATCGGTCAGCGTGAACGCTACATCATCCGGAGACTGTTCAGGGTCACACTGGACATCCGGATGGAGATGGAAGTGGATCGAGAACGGTATGTCCTGCGGTAGCCGTACCTGCTGACTGGCGGATTTAATCTGGTCCCGGCCTTCCAGCCAACTACCCTGCTTGTCGAGACGAAGTCGCCGTCGGTGCAACAAACCAAACCTTTTCCGATAGCCATCGTGCTGGCCATCGAGAAGCAGTGCGTCGTTGTCGCCAAGAACCGAGAATGAGACATTCTCGGGCATTCGTATTGGAGAACCTCCGACCAGCGATTCCAATGTTGGATGGTGCACAATCTTAGAAGACGATTTCGAGCCGAGAACGAGAGTATTGTGGCTGGCTGTTGAGCGTGACTGGGCAAGCCAGTCCAGATCAGCCGGTCCAGGTGTCCCGCCATTCACCAAAATCGGCACGTATCCATTCGAGAGTTCAAAGGACAGGCATCCTGCACAAGCTTGTGCGGCATTTTCCATGTCAGGCGGGCAACCGACATCAGCAATCAAAGAGGCAGGACCCGCATTCAGGCGCGCATAACCAGTTTCATTTGCACTGGCTTGCAACTGACTGGAGTCTTCGATGTAAGCGGCCAACGTCGCGAGTGAGTCGAGTGGCGTCGCGCCCATACCATTGAAGCGGGCGAGGCTGCCATCTCCCATCCTCATATACCGTAGGAAGCCAAGCATCTTTGGAATGCTTTCCGTTACTATTGCTGGCATTTGTCGTTTGCGGGCGACGAAGCAAGACTGCAGCGGGAGGAGGTCGAGGAGGAGTTCAACCGAGGCGGCTGGATTCCTGCTGATATGCCCGCCGTCTTCATGGATCTGCCAATCCAGCTCTGACGCAAAGTCCCGACTGATACGCTTCGCGAGCTGGTCGTGACCCTCGATGCACAACGCACCAGTCAACAGACCATTCAAGGCAACGAGACGGGGAAGACCTCCGGGAGCATCCCGCCAGCGAGCAGACAGATGAATAAGTTGCCGACCGAGGTTGTCAGCAAAACGATCGTAGTAGTTCTGGTTGACGCCGGAGAGCAGAAGCTCCGAGTTTGCGAGCCACGAAAATATGCGCCGACCGACAACATCTGGCGACCATGGAATGTCAGAGCGGCGTCCGTAGCGGTTGATCCACTCCGCCACCGTTGCTTGCGCAAACTCGCGAGCATCATCCGAGTCAGCAGCTGACAGATGTCGCAACCATGCAAATCCGTGCAGCCGCCTATTCCAGTTCGCATTCGGTGGGGTGACGTCGAATACCGAACCGCGACCGAGCGCGGCGACAGTTCCGCCAAGGCCGAACAGGCCCTGCGCGACTTCACTAGCGAAACTTGCGTCCGCCGTCCGTAGTTCTTGCGGGGCAAGCAGGAGCTCGTCAGCGACGGGTGCACCGAACTGCCAACGCATAAGCGGAGAGTGGAGAATACGCGAGACCGTTGATCGCTTGGCCCTGTCCAGCCAGAGACGTGTCATGCGCTGTCGCTCGTGGAAGGTCAGCGAAGTCATGCCGAAAGAGGCCCCATTGCGAAACCAGAATCAAATAATGTTATGGAATACCCGCCTGTTCGCGCCGAAACAAGGCAGTGGCCCAGTGATAAGACTATTGCCGGGTTAGGCGACAGGCGTAAAAGCCATCCAGACCCGTCAATCCATCATCGAGATTGTCGAGATGGAACGGCAGAGTGCGCAGATCGCCATCTTTGGTAATCATTTCGGAATACCCACCAACTTCATCGGGCGAGATCGGACGTCTAGCAAACTCCGAATTCCGTTCCAGGAACTTTTTGATCTGTTCCTCGCCTTCTTCCGGCTCCATTGAGCAGGTGCAATACACCATCACGCCGCCACGTTTGGTGAGGTTGGCTGCATTCGCCAGAATCGTCGCCTGTGCATCAGCGAGTTTACTGACATCTTCGGGCTGCTTCAGATGAAGGATGTCAGGATGGCGCCGAATGGTGCCGGTCGCTGTGCACGGCACATCTACTAAAACGGCGTCAAACAACGTGCCGGCATCGTCGGCAGTCCAGGTGCTCGCATCCGCGACAACGAGTTTGGCTGAGCACTGCAGTCGCGCGAGGTTCTGCTCAACCCTCTGCAAGCGGTTACGAGAAACGTCGACAGCCACTACCTCCGCACCACCGGCTGCAAGTTGGGCAGTTTTACCGCCGGGGGCCGCACAAAGGTCCGCAACCTGGAGACCATCGACGTCTCCCAGCAGGCGCACCGGCAAAGCAGCAGCGGCATCCTGGACCCACCATGCCCCCTCGTCGTAGCCCGGCAAGTCCTCGATACGACCGTCGTTACGACATCGAACACTACCTGTAGGTAACACGATGCCTCCCAGCTGCTCTGCCCAAGCATCAGCACTTGACTTAACCGATACATCAAGCGGCGCCTCTTGTAGGCATGCCCTGGCGATCTTCGCTGCAGCAGCATCACCGTACGCGTCCCGCCAGCGCGCAATCATCCAGGCGGGAACATTCTCTGCACTTTCTATCGCGGCGAACCGCTCATGTGTTTCCGGCAAGGCAACTCGTCGGAGGACGGCATTTGTCAGGCGGTCAAAGCCACCAGTCGACCGGTCGAGGCGGCATAGATTGACCGCGGTATCGATCACTGCATGGGCTGGCGCAGCCAGCTTGAGAAGTTGCGCTGCGCCAAGCAAGAGAATGAGATTGGCGCGCACGGCTCGGGCCTTGAGAGGTCGGTCCAGCAAGCCATCAACAATCTTCTGGAGTTGCTGTCGGTTTCTTAGAACCGTTACGCTGAGGAGGCGGGCGAAGCCCTTGTCTCTCTGATCCAGACTTGCGAAGCGATCCTTCGATAAGCCAAAATCAAGCGCCTCATCCAGACCTCGGCGATTGACGAGTACGCTTTCCACAATTTCGAGGGCAAGTAAGCGTGACTCGAGCCCGGTCGCTGCCTGTCGCGAAGCACGGCGTGGACGCTTTTTGTTTGATGCTGGCGCGGGTCGCCTGGTCACGCCGATTTAACCCCAGGGTCCGCGCGGGCCGCTGCGCGTTGACCCGCGACCAGTTCCTGGAATGCCATGAACATTCGGACCGCTGGCCGATTCTCGTCCTTGACTGCTGCCATAACGGTCATCACTCGTGTAGTTCGATGCACCCATTTGCTGCGCCATCTCCTCAAGTTCGGCGATCCTGTTCTCCGTATTGGGATGGGTTGAGAACAAATTGTCAAACGTTCCGCCCAGCAATGGATTGATGATGAACATATGTGCGCTGGCTGGTGCGCGTTCCGCGCTCTCCATGTGGATCTGTGAAGCTGCACCCTGGATGCGTCTGAGGGCCGAGGCTAACCAAAGCGGATTGCCGCAAATCTCGGCGCCCGTGCGGTCAGCGACGTATTCGCGTGAACGGCTAATCGCCATTTGCACCAGCATGGCAGCCATCGGCGCAAGGATCACAGCTACAATCGAACCGATCAACCCAAGCCTGTTGTCGCGACCGCCACCAAAGAGCATGCTGAACTGCAGGTAATTGGCCAGCATTGAGATGGCCCCGGCAATGGTCGCCGAAATCGTCATGATCAGGGTGTCACGGTTTTTGATATGAGCGAGTTCATGCGCCATAACGCCCGCAATCTCCTCTCGACTGAGCATTTCGAGGAGGCCCGTTGAGGCGCAGACTGCAGAGTTGTTGGGGTCCCGGCCTGTTGCGAATGCATTCGGTTGGGCGCTGTGCATGACGTAGACCTTGGGCATGGGCAACTCGGCACGCCGCGCCAGATCCTCCACCATGCGGTAGTAGTCAGGAGCGGATGATGCGTCCACTTCCTGTGCGCCATGCATGCGCAACACAAGGCTATCCGAATTCCAGAAACTGAAGAAGTTCATGCCAAGTGCGACGATGAAGGCGATAATCATACCGACTTCGCCGCCAATCAGCGCCCCCATACCGACGAAAATGGCGGTCATGACGGCCAAAAGCATACCGACCTTAAGAACATTCAAGAACATGCCGATCAAAGAACCCTTTGTTTGGATCGGCGATGTTGCCGCCCAGTTTTGATCCGATAGCCACATATATCGTATAGCGAGGGTAGGTATTTCAATGTCTGCCGCGCGTGGATGAGGAGATTAGAGATGAGCAATCCGGCCAGCGAAGATACTCACGCTGCAGACAATAGCCAGCCCGATGGCGATGAAGGCCCCCGCAAGCCACTGTCTGAGGCTGCCAAGCGCGCGCTTGCCGAGGCTGAAGAGAGACGCAAACAGGCTCAGGAGCAGCAGGCGTCAAGGGAATTGGGTGGCCGGGACGGCCCTGATCCAGTCCGTTATGGCGACTGGGAGAAGGACGGAATTGTTTCTGACTTCTAAAATTGAACACCCCAATCGCTCCAAATTGACACGCGGCTCAACCGTTTCGTTTGAGAAACCAGTGTTCTGAGAAAAAAATTCAGCCTCTTTCGCTTGCGAGAGGCCGCTTTTCGCCTCCAATTAATCCTTTCGTAACCAAATCGTCAGGCAAACAGCGCCGTTTTGGGCTTATGCCGTGAATAGGCATAACGGTTGCTACGGCGAGGGCAATTCTTGTCCTCACGGAGTCCGACCTCATGTTGCAGTTCATTCGTTCGGAGTTGACCCGCTTCGGAAATGACCAACGCGGATCAATCGCAATTATTTTTGCCTTCTGCCTTATTATGTTGCTGCTGATTTGCGGCCTTGCACTCGACTTTGCACGCGCCGTTCATGCGAAGTCACGGATCATGGCCTCACTGGATGCGGCGGCGTTGTCAGCTGCCAAGGGTCTTCGTTTGCAGAATCTGACGGATGCACAGACGATCACTCTGGCAAAGAAGTACTTTAATGAGAACTACAATGCGAGCGGTGCCAAAACCAAGGGGACGCACGCCCAGATCAACAATGTCCAAGTTGACATTGATCGCTCCAAGTTTGAGGTCAAAATCTCAGTTGATGCCGAGGTGAAGAACTTCTTCGGGCCGCTGGCTGGGGTCGATAAGTTTGATGTTCCGACGACCGGCGCTGCGATTTTTGAGCAGCAGGATATTGAGGTCGCCGTCCAGCTGGATGTCACCGGATCGATGGGTGGTCAGAAGATCGCCGACCTGAAGACTGCGACCAAGACACTGGTCGATACACTCATTCCTGACAGCCCTGGTACACAGAAGGTGCGGATCGGTTATGCTCCGTTCGCTGCTGGTGTGAACGCTGGAACTTACGCAAGCAACGTCGTTTTCGGTTCGTCCGCTCCAGACAACTGCGTTTACGAGAGGCTGGGTCCACAACACCAAGACAGCGACATCGCCCCGAATGGACAGGCAAGCCTGAAAACCAAGGATGATCTGCCAAGCGCAATGAATTGCCCAAGTGCGCAGATATTGCCTCTGACAGACAACAAAACGCTGCTCAAGAACACGGTCGACAGCTACAATGCCGGAGGATGCACGGCTGGCCACCTCGGAACAGCATGGTCTTGGTATCTACTGTCGCCGAACTGGGCTTCGATCTGGCCGACCGCAAGCAAGCCTGAGGCTTACAACAATACCGGTGTAAAGAAGGTTGCCATCCTCATGACGGACGGTGAGTACAACACCGTGTCTGGAACTGGTTGCAATTCATCAACCGCTGTGACCTCAGGCAACTTTGCCACTGATACCTGCGCGGCCATGAAAGCCAAGGGTATCATTGTCTACACTGTTGGCTTCGAGCTGACCGCCACCTCGGCCATCGACGTCATGAACAGCTGCGCAACCGACAGCGGCAAAGCCTACCTGGCGGAAAACGGTGCACAGCTGCAGGCCGCCTTTAAAGACATTGCCGACAGCATCAACCGCCTGCGTTTGACGAGCTAATCTGCTCTCAGACCACCGACTGCGTAATTCGCAGCCGCGTTAGTTATTCGAAGTCATGAAAAGGGCGCCAGGCGGCGCCTTTTTTGTGTCTTGGCAGCTGCAGTATAGATTTCTCCGACCGGCCATGGTTGGCCCTGAACGCAGCCCTCGCTATAGAGACATCGGGTGGGACTTAAAGGAGCGGAGCATTGCGCAAACCTCGAGGCTGGATCAGCCGCACGTTCCTGCTCGTGGTCGCGCTGATCGGGATCGCTGTCACGTTCCGTCAGGGTTGGATACCAGCTCGTTACACGCCTTTACCGCCGCTCGATATTGATAGCCCACTGCCGTTTATGATCGACTGGCAATTGGCCGAGCTGAAGCACGACAGATCGCTTTGCCGACGCGTCACCAAGGCATCGCGCACATTGAGATCCAGGCCAGTCGCCCCGCGCGTCGACAGGAATGGTTGTGGCTGGTCCAACGCCGTACGCGTGAGCGAAGTGGGTGGTGCCAAGATTGGCATATCAAGCGTCTCCTGCGAAGTCGCTGCCGCTTTGGCACTGTGGGCGAAATTCGAACTACAGCCGCTCGCCGAACGAATATTCGGCCAGAAAGTCACCCATATCCGGAACTTCGGAACTTACTCGTGTCGAAAGATCATCGGCTCCAAATTCTGGCGTAATCGCTTGAGCGAGCATGCGCGTGCCAACGCGATCGACATATCCAGCCTGCGGCTAGCGGACGGAACGCGGATCAGCGTGAAGCATCACTGGAAGGGAACCGGCAAGAAGGCCCAGTTCCTAAGAGCGATACATCGCGGCGCTTGCAACTACTTTCGCGTATCTCTCGGGCCGGACTTTAACAAAGCCCATCACGATCACTTCCATTTTGACCGTGGGGATTTGTGGACCTGCCGTTAGCCAATGGTCTGGAACTGGTGCACGAAGTCTGGCGCAATCCTGAAGATCCATGATCAAAACAAAAGACCCGCCAACACCAAGGATGACGGGTCTTTGAGATAGCGCCTAGGATCGTCAGGTCCGCAATCTACGCGCGGTTCTGCCTGTTCTCGATCAAGTCCTCGACCACGGCAGGTTCCGCCAGTGTCGACGTATCGCCAAGATTGGAGAAGTCATCCTCGGCAATCTTGCGCAGGATACGCCGCATGATCTTGCCAGAACGAGTCTTCGGCAATCCAGGCGAAAACTGAATGAGATCCGGCGATGCAATCGGACCGATTTCCGTGCGCACCCAGTCTCTCAGTTCCTTCTTCAGATCATCGGCACCACTCTCGCCAGCCATCAGAGTGACGTAGCAATAGATGCCTTGCCCCTTGATGTCGTGCGGGTACCCGACCACTGCAGCTTCCGATACTTTGGGATGCGCGACCAGGGCTGATTCCACTTCAGCCGTGCCCATGCGGTGCCCGGAGACGTTGATGACGTCATCGACGCGACCTGTGATCCAATAGTAGCCATCTTCATCTCGACGGCAGCCGTCCCCTGTGAAGTAGGTTCCAGGGTAGGTCGAGAAGTAGGTTTGAACGAACCGCTCATGATCGCCGTAAACAGTACGCATCTGACCCGGCCAGCTGTCCTTGATAATCAGATTGCCCTGCGTCGCGCCATCCAGTTCCGTGCCTTTGTCATCAACCAGCGCGGGTTGAATGCCAAAGAAAGGCCGCGTGGCTGAGCCCGGCTTCAATTTGGTTGCACCAGGCAGCGGTGTGATCATGATGCCGCCGGTCTCGGTCTGCCACCAGGTGTCGACGATCGGGCAGCGGTTTTCGCCGACCACCTTGTAGTACCACTCCCAGGCTTCCGGGTTGATCGGCTCGCCGACAGAACCGAGCAAACGCAGCGACGAGCGATCGGTCCTCTTCACGAAATCCTCACCAGCACCCATCAATGCTCGAATGGCGGTCGGGGCCGTGTAGAACGTATTCACGCTCCATTTGTCGACGACATGCCAGAACCGTGAAGCCGTCGGGTAGTTCGGCACACCTTCGAACATGAGCGTCGTCGCGCCGTTCGCGAGCGGCCCATAAACAATGTAGCTGTGACCGGTTACCCAACCAACGTCGGCCGTACACCAGTAGATATCGCCGTCTTGGTAATCGAAGACGTACTGGTGTGTCATCGATGCCCAGGTGATGTAGCCACCCGTGGTATGAAGAACACCCTTCGGCTTACCGGTGGATCCGGATGTGTAAAGTATGAAGAGTGGATCCTCTGCGTTCATTTCGGCGGGCGGGCAATCTGCCGTTACTTTGACGAGTTCGTCGTGCAGCCAGAGATCCTGAGCTGGGTTCCAGGCGACTTCGTTTCCGGTTCGGCGGACGACCAGCACTTTGACATCGGTCCGGCCGGTCTTCGCGATTGCAGCATCAGTGTTAGCCTTGAGCGGAATACTGCGCCCGCCGCGAATGCCTTCGTCTGAGGTGACAATGAAGTTGGAATCTGCATCGACAATCCGGTCGGCCAGGCTGTCCGGAGAGAAGCCACCAAAGACAATCGAATGAACCGCCCCGATACGAGCGCATGCCAGCATGGCGTAGGCCGCCTCAGGGATCATGGGCATGTAGATCGTGACACGATCGCCTTTCTTGACGCCGTTGGCCAGCATCACATTGGCGAACTTCGAGACACGCTCCAGCAGTTGGCTATAGGTGATCTTTTCGTCGTCAGTCGGGTCATCGCCTTCCCAGATTATGGCAACCTGGTTACCCCGTGTTGCGACGTGGCGGTCGACACAGTTGGCGCAGACATTGAGCGTTCCATCCTCATACCATTTGATCGACACGTTATCAGGCGCGTAGGAGGTGTTCTTGACCTTGGTGTAGGGTTTGATCCAATCAATACGCTTGCCCATTTCGCCCCAGAATCCGTCAGGATCCTCGACCGATCTCTTATACATTTCCTGATACTTCGCATCGTCTACCAAGGCACGGGCGGCCCATTCGGCTGCGACAGGATAGATGGTCTCGGACATCTTCGGTTTCCTCGCGATTAGTTAGATATTGTGCTGTTGGACCGCATTATGACGATGCGAGGCGAAGACGCAATTGCCCCGTTCGTCTTATGCTTGCGTCCCAATTGGTGGCTCTCAAACGCCGAAAGCCCCGATGATGAGACCCTGGATCAGGAGCACGCCGAGCCAGTGTCCACTATCGATGATTGTCAGTTTGAATTTCTGGCCCTGAAAGCCATGGTTCGTCGCCTGAGTCGTCACCACAAATCCGACCCAAACAAATGCTGCTGAGATCAGGCCATTGGATATTGTGACCTGGTTCTGTCCGAGATGTCCGATAAGACCGGCGAGTACCCAGGCCATGATCAGCTGGCTAACGATCGCTATGACGAATGCGGGCGGGATCGGGTAGCCTTCACTCGCAGCCTTGATATCGGCTTCCGTCTTGCCAACGGCATCAAGCCAGGGCTTCGAGAGTACACCATACCAAACGCCGCCAAACACGAAGCTCGCGAGTGCGGCGACAGGAATGGCGTAGTAATTCATACCTGCGAAATCCATCTGTATCCTCCCAGGCAGGTTCTGCGTTCACAGCTGGCTCGCTATTGCACCTTCATTCGCCAAACTGATGTTCGCTTGATCTCCGAGTCCTCAAGGGCCCGCGTAACCGGCACTGAGTATTCCGCCACAGGTTCAAAGTTGTCTACCGGAAAGAAGCTGCGTTTGGGATCGCCGATAAGCACAAGTGCACCCGTTCTGGCTGCCTGCCGACACCAACTCAGGACGGAGTGTGAAAGCTCCTTTTCATAGAAGAGATCACCTACCAGCAGTAAATCAACGGGCGGCGGGGGGGCGACGAGAAGATCCTTCGTTGTGGCGCTGATCTGCGTGTTGTTTATCTCGCTGTTCATCGCGATGGCAAATGGTGTAAATGGATCGACGTCGGCAGCCAGGACGTCTATGGCACCGGCAAGACGGGCGGCTATGGCGCACAATCCGGACCCTGCGCCTAGATCGACAACCCGCTTGCCCTCAGCAAGTTCTGAGTGATCCAATATATAGCGAGCGAGTGCTTGTCCCCCAGCCCAGGCAAAAGCCCAGAAGGGTGGCGGAACGTTCATCTCGCCAAGCTCTTCCTCGGTCTTTTCCCAGAGCGGGACCGATTCTTCAGCCAGATGAAGCTGAACTTCCGGAACAAGAGGAGGGGAGAGGATACGCGTGTTGTCACGGATAAATGCAGCTCTGTCCGCGCCGGGATCAGATGATGTCATTACTTGCCGATCTTCTTGGGATCGAGGCCTCCCATTTTGCACACGACGGCCCACTCGGCTTCCGTGACAGGCTGAACCGACAACCGCATTGACGTCACCAGCGCCATTTCGGAGAGTTTTGGATTGTCCTTCACATCACCAAGAGTCACAGGGCTTGGTACATCGCAGACCGCGCGGACATCGACGCAATCCCAACGTTCATCATCGGTGGTTGAGTCCTGATGTGACAGCGCGCAGACTTCGCAAATGCCGACGATGTCTTTGCCGGCGTTCGAGTGGTAGAAAAAGCCCAGATCTCCGAGCCGCATCTCGCGCATATTGTTGCGGGCGAGGTAGTTTCGGACACCGTCCCATTCCTCGCCTTTGGCACCTTTGGCTTTGAGGTTGTCCCACGAGAATTTGTCGGGTTCCGACTTGAACAGCCAGTAGAGAGGTTTGGAACCGGTCCGCTTGGGGGGCGCTCCAACCTTTTTAGCTGGCGCCTTGGTCGCAGCAGTTTTCTTTGCTGCAGTTTTCTTAGCTGCCTTCTTCTTGGTAGCTGTTCTCTTAGGCGCTGCCTTAGTCGTTGCTTTTGCCATCAAGTTCCACCCCGGCTTAGTTGTCGATCTCTGATCTGAGCGGCCGTGCCATCAAGCCGTCGATTGCTTCGTCTACCGTGAGTCGACCTTCAACAATACCCTTAACAGATGCCGATATCGGTACCTCGATACCATGCTTTGCGGAGATCTCGACTACGGCTTGTGCAGTGTAGACTCCTTCGGTAACGGCTTTGCGTTCACCTAAGATGTCTTGCAGTGACTGGCCTTCACCAAGCGCTCGGCCCAACGACATGTTCCGCGACTGTGGACTGCCGCAGGTGAGCAGCAGATCACCGAGACCCGACAGGCCGGATAGTGTCTCTGCCCGCGCGCCGAGTGCTGTACCTATGCGACGCATCTCTGCAAAACCTCGTGTGACCAGGGCTGCGTGGGCATTGGCACCAAGTTTCTTGCCGTCGACAATTCCGGCGGCAATTGCCAGTACATTCTTGACGGCTCCACCAAGTTGCACGCCCTTGAGATCATTGGACCAGTAAATGCGCAGCTGCCTCGATCCGAGCGTCTTGGCGATCTGTTTGCCAAGTATCTCGCTATCACATGCAACCGTGACAGCTGCCGGCAAGCCGCGCGCGACTTCGGCTGCAAAGCTGGGGCCTGATAAAACGCCTACCTCTGTACCAGGAAACTCTTCGCTGAGTACATCGCCCAGCATCTTGCCACTCGATTGCTCGATGCCTTTAGCGCAAATCAAAATCGGCAGACCGGGCTTCGCGATGTCTTTCAGTTGTGCTGCGATGCGGCGCAAATGTTGTGCCGGCGGCGCCAAGAGAATGAGCTCGGATTGCGCGAGATCGGCAAGATCATTGGTCGCCTTTAACTTGTCATCGAGATTGACACCCGGGAGAAATACGCGGTTCGTCCCGTGATCTTGGATCTCCTTAACGGTATCGGCCTCGTAGGCCCATAACCGAACGTCATGCGAGTTGAGCGAGAGTGAGTGGGCGAGTGCAGTACCCCACGCACCACCACCAACTATACCAATCTTATTGAAACTACCTTCAGTCACAGGAACTCCTGGTCGGACATTCGAACTGACGACCCAAGGCACAGCGGGACCTGCTTCATGCTTTGGCTCCATGTTTGCCAGAGCCGTAAACGGCTTGCGAAGTTTCGTCGAGAGGCCAGCGCGCGCGCGCTGAGATGCCTAACTCGGACACAACACCGCGAGCGTAGTGCTCGGCTCCGGCCCAGGCAATCATCGCAGCATTATCCGTGCAAAGACTAGGCGGAGGGACAACAAGCTTGCAACCGACCTTTTGCGCAGTCACTTCGAGCGCAGCCCGCAACCGCGCATTGCGCGCTACGCCGCCGGCCGCCACCAATGGCAACGCGCCGCTAATATCGTGGGCTTGGCAGGCGAGGTCATAGGCACGCAAAATCCGATCGGAAACAACATCACAGACGGCTGCTTCGAAGCTGGCGCACAAGTCAGCAATGTCCGTGTCAGAAAGCGGCTGCAATTTCTCGGCTGCTCGGCGCACCGCTGTCTTCAGCCCGGCAAACGAAAAGTGCGGTTCCGTGCGGTTGCTCAATGGCCTGGGAAAGTCAAACCGATCGGCTCTTCCAGATTGGGCATACTGCTCGACGGCTGGGCCACCGGGAAAACCTAAATCAAGCAACTTGGCGGTTTTGTCGAAAGCCTCACCCAGTGCATCGTCAATCGTTGTGCCGAGCCGTACGTAGTCTCCAACATCGCGCACCAGCACGATTTGTGTGTGTCCTCCCGAGACGAGAAGGAGCATATAGGGCGGCGGTTGATTATCAGTCAGTCCAACCGTCAAGGCGTGCGCTTCTAGGTGGTTGACCCCAATAAGATCAATGCCGTGCACAAGTGCGACAGCCTTGGCCGTTGTAAGGCCGACTAGCAGGCCGCCTATCAGACCTGGTCCAGCTGTCGCAGCTATGGCGTCGAGATGCTCAAAGCCACACTCTGCACGCTCAAGAGCGAGTGTAATGATATCGTCCAGGCATTCGACATGTGCCCTGGCTGCTATTTCAGGTACGACTCCGCCGAATTCCTTATGCTCTTCCCATTGGGACCGAACGACATTCGATAGGATTTCGCCATGTCCATTCGCGTCACGACGCACGACGGCAGCTGCTGTTTCGTCGCAGCTGGTCTCGACGCCGAGTACCAAGGTAGAACTTCGGTTATTCCTGAGTGGTTGCACCATTCGGCATATCTGCACTGAGAATCCGGATTTGCCAACAGCTGGCGACTAGACCATTAAAGATAGTCATGTCGAAGCAGAAACCTCACGAGAACAGCTTATCGCCGCGCGGAACGCGAAGGACCATGAAATCAGCCAGCGCGCAAAGCCGCGCAGGACGGAAAAGATGAGGATATGGGTAACACGCCCTGAGCAAGATGCTGCTGTGCTGCGAGCAAAGCTCGTTGCCCAGGGCCACGAGGTCCTGGTCGAGCCGCTTCTCATTATCGATTTTGAAGATGCCGATCCTATCGAGCTGGAAGGCGTCCAGGCTCTGATTGCGACCAGCCGGAATGGCGTGCGCGCCGCCGCCGAGTCGCCAGAGGCTGATTTCATCCGCCAGCTGCCTATCTTCGCCGTTGGCCCTGGCACGGCGTCGACGGCTGAAGCTCTTGGATTCCTGCGGATCGTGAGGGGCCCATCAACCGCCAAGCTGCTGCTCGACAAGATCCTGGACCGCGTGAATGTTAATGATGGGGCCTTGCTGCACTTAGCAGGAGGTAACCTGGCCTTCGATCTCGCGACCGAACTCACGGCCCTGGGTTACCATGTCCTACAACCCACGGTTTACATCGCCCGAAAGGCAACTCATTTATCAACCAAGCTTCTCACTCGTATTGCAGCGGATCAAGTTGATGGTGTTATTCTCTTGTCACCGAGGACTGCACAAACGTATGTAAGCCTCATAAGCGCGCACCAGATCACCCGCAGCGCTAGACGGCTGAGGCACTTCTGCCTCTCGCAGGCTGTTGCGGATCAACTGGAGCCGATACAACCTGTGGTGACTAGAATTGCATCACAGCCGAATTTGACTGAACTGCTGAGTCTCACGGAGCAAGACATCGCATCAAGTAACTGAGAGATCGTCAATCGATCACTAACCAAGTTCAACTAAATCATCGGACATACATCTTGAGCCGTCACACGGCAGACTGTTCAAGTCCGATGGTGATCGCACCTATAGACTAGGCTAATTCAAGTTTTCTGGCGCAGCGTGGGCCTTCTACCCCGCAAGCGCGCGTAGTTGGAGGTTCCTCTTCCATGGCAAGTAGCGGCGACGGCAACAACAAAAAAGGCGGCTCATCACCTGACAAGGGTGGCGCCACTGGTAGCGATCCCAAGAAGCCAACCCCGATTATTGACCTCAAGGCAACTGAGGTGAAATCCAAGGCTGATAAGGTCGATCAACCGAGCACGACACCGCCGACGGCAGGCGCGAGTGCCAGCTCAAGCTCCTCGGTCCCGAAGGCCGGTGGCAAGGACGACAAAACCACCAAATCCGGGCCGGACACTTCCAAGACGGCAAGCGATAGCAAGTCGCAACCATCAGCCTCAACCGCGTCGTCTTCGCAGTCCGCGTCGTCGGCTAGCCCGAAGAAAACAGAGGAGAAGTCGACTCGCCCAACCGGAGGACCAGGCCAAGACAAATCGGGCCAAGACAAATCGGGCCAGGACAAGAAGACGAGCACGTCTGCAGCACCAGCGGCCGCAGTTGCAAGCCAGGCGCGATCGGGCGGTGGGTTCTTTGGCCTCGTCACACATGTCCTCGCAGGCATCGTTGGTGGCGCTCTCGTGCTTTTCGGCGCACAGCCGATCGAGAAAGAACTTGGCGTTGTCTTCATTCCGCGGGCAGAGTTTCCCGAGGAGTATAAAAACCGGCTCGTAGCCTTGGAGAGCAGACCGGCGAGTACAACGACCGAAGGTGCGGCAGGTGA
Source organism: Hyphomicrobiaceae bacterium (assembly GCA_965247245.1). GTDB lineage: Bacteria > Pseudomonadota > Alphaproteobacteria > Rhizobiales > Hyphomicrobiaceae > Tectiglobus. The sequence continues at coordinate 4,232,991 of CBDFGV010000003.1, forward strand.
TGTCGCGGGTCTTGCAGAAAAGCTTGAAGCTGCCGAACTGAAACTCGCTAGCCTCTCGGATCTGGCCAAGCGTGTGGACGACTTGGCAGCGACAAGAGCAAGCCAATCAGCATCAACAAGCAAGGACAATGGCACAAGTGCACCGGCCTCGACGGCAGCGCCAGCGGCCAACCCTGAAGTACTGCAGCGTATCACCAAGCTTGAACAGACACTGAAGTCACTGGCGAGTTCGACTGATTCAAGTGGCAATTCTACCGATCTCGGACGCTTGGCGACGATCAGCGGACGCGTTGCTGACATTGAGTCGACACTCAAGACGCAGATTTCAGCGCTGCGCGACGGCCTGAGCAAGCAGCTCGAAGAGAAGGTCAATAAGACCGCTGAGGTGAGCGCCGCGGCACGTGCCGGGACTGAGCGGCTTGATAACGAATTCGCGACTTTCAAAACCGACGCTGCGCGGCTCGGACAGCGAACCGATAATCTCAAGGCAACCCAGGATGGGCTTGACCAGGCAGTGCGTGTGGCACGGGAAGAGGCAGCGAAACTGCGAGCCGATCTGGACGGCCTGAAAAAGGATGTCACACAGAACTTCCAATCGGTCGCTCGCCCGACCGATGTGAAGTCGGCGATCGAGCCGGTGAGCTCAGCGCTGGCAGCGCTTCAGTCTCAAATCAAGTCCGTCGTCGCTAGTGAAAGTGCGCGGATTTCAAACGCACAGCGTATCGTGATGGCGTTGGAACTTGGCAATTTGAAGCGGGTCCTGGACCGTGGCGGGGCTTACCGAGCCGAGCTGCAGGAAGTGAAGCGCCTCAGTGGGGGCAAGGTTGATCTAGCTGCGCTAGAGAAGTTTCAAAACGAAGGCGTTCCGACGGCAGCAAATCTCCACAGCGAGTTCACTAAGCTGGCCCATAGCATCATTCGATCTGAAGACGCACCGGTTGGCGATACCGTCTTCGATCGGATTGTTGACCGCGCCAAGTCTTTGGTGAGGATCCGCCGTGCCGACCTGCCTGCCAGTGACAAGTCTACCGAAGCGGTCGTCTCGCGCATCGACGAACGGTTGCAGCAAGGCAATCTTGTTGCAGCGTTGGAGCAGGCGAAAGAACTCAGCGACAAGGCACGCCAACCAGCCCAACAGTGGCTCGATCGCGTTGCCGCGCGGGCGGATGTCGACCGGGCCATCGCGTCGCTCGAGCGCCAGCTCAAATCCTCCCTAGGATCGAACGCCGCCACAAAGGGCTAACCCATGCTGCGTCTAGTTGTTTATTTTCTCATCATTGCGGCACTCGCGGCCGTTCTTTCGTGGCTGGCAGACAATCCGGGCAGCATCATTGTCAATTGGCAAGGATACATCTGGAACACCGACGTCTTCGAGTTGGCGATCATTTTGTCCATCCTGGCGGCGCTAACAATTTTGCTTTGGACGGCCTTGCGAAGCATTTGGCAGAGTCCAGCCGCCATCGGTAATTTCTTTAATCGGCGTCGAGAAAAGCGCGGACTGGAAGCACTTTCCAGCGGCATGATCGCGATTGGAGCCGGCGACCGGTCACTTGCCACGCGTTATGCGATCCAAGCGCGCAAGTCTCTACCCAATGAGCCGATGACACATCTGCTGAGGGCACAGGCCGCCCAACTCGCCGGCGACCGTTCAACATCGCGGCGGATCTTCGAAGCAATGCTCGCATCGCCTGATACTGAGGCACTTGGCCTAAGAGGGCTCTTTCTAGAAGCCGAGAAAGAGGGTGAGAAGGAAGCAGCGCGTCAGTTTGCGGACCGCGCCGTCAAGCTGAACCCGAAATTGTCATGGCCGGTCGATGCCTTGTTCGATATTCAGTGCCGCAGTGCTGATTGGCCAGGTGCTTTGGAAACGCTTGCCGTCGCTCGCAAACATGGCCACATCGAAAAGCAGGCGGCCGATCGCCGTCGCGCCGTTCTGCTTGCAGGGCAGGCGCAGGACGCCGAGGACAATGATCCCGAGCGCGCGATGAACTTGGCCTTGGAATCCCATAAGCTGGCTCCGGATCTTGTTCCGGCTGCTGCCGTTGCGGGTAGGCTTTTGTCATCACGAGGCAACACGCCGAGAGCCACCAAGGTCTTGCAGCAAACGTGGCGCAAGTCACCGCATCCTGATCTGGCCGTGGCTTATGCCTATGCCCGTCTCGGTGACAGTCCGCGGGATCGATTGGCGCGCGTCAAGCAATTGGCCGCTTTGGCGCCGAATGTCAGTGAGAGCCCGATAGCGGTTGCCAATGCTGCAATCGAGGCGCGAGAGTTTGATGAAGCGCGGACTGCTTTGGAGCCTTTGATTGAAGGCCGTCTCACGCAGCGGGTATGCACCTTGATGGCGCGTATCGAAGGTGAACAACACAACAATGCGGGCGGGGTGAGAGAATGGTTGGCACGGGCCGTCAACGCACCACGCGACCCTGCTTGGACGGCGGACGGCTTTGTCTCGGATTCATGGCTGCCGGTGTCTCCGGTGACCGGTGCGTTGGATGCGTTCCAGTGGCGCGTGCCGGTTGAGGCTGCGGAGCCACGCGACAAGGAACTGCTGGCTCAGAAGATGGAAGAGTTGGTGAAACTCGGCGTGCGCCCTGAGAGCATGATCGGTGCTGGCAGTTCCGTGGCAGGCGACACCCATGAAAGCGCTGAGTCCGAGGACACGTTCCATGGGGTGACCGCTGAGCCGGCTCCTTCGGACACCAGCATAGATGCCGATAAGCCGGCGACATCGAAAGCCGTCGATGCCGAAGCTGTCGAAGTGAAGCCGCAGGCCGCCGGCAACACAAAGCAGCAAGCGACTGAGCAAGCCGCTGCTAGTCGCGCAGATGATCATGCAAGCGTACAAGCGCAGCGACAGGCATCATCTGATTCTGTTGCAGATGATCAAAACCAGGACGAGAAATTAATCGAAGCAGAGCCGGTTGAAGCAAAACAGTCTTCTGAATTCTCTAAGGACCAACCAGCGGATGAAAAAGCACTAGCTGAGACTGCGCGCACCGAAGATGCCAAGGTGCAGAGCAAGGAAAAGGTAAGCGGCTCGCAAAAGTCTGACAGCGCGGCGGCAAAGCCCGAGACGAATATATTTGTGTCCCCTCGCGCGCCTGATGACCCTGGTCCTGACCAAACAGACTCGAACCTGCCTTTATCATCGGGGCGCATGCCTCCATTTCAAACGGCTAAGGGCTAGAGCAGGTTTGGAGTTCAGATTGGCGCTGCGGACCACTTGCCAAATCCCGCGTTTAGGAGTAACGAACCGGCCATTGGCTGTGCCGCAGTAGCTCAGTTGGTAGAGCAACGCATTCGTAATGCGTAGGTCGCCGGTTCGAGTCCGGCCTGCGGCACCACTCTCGGCTCAAGGGCGTAGCCCGAACCACCGTGCGACGGCACGCTTGCATTTTCCCCAAATTGATCTTTCTGCATGCGCGGAGCTGGCCGATTGGTTCTGACTCACCACCAGGTTTGATTGACCGGTCTTGGCGTCTGGTGGCTGGGCTCGTGCCTCAAAGTCTTCCCCAAGTTGCGTTCTCGCCCGTTCCAACCGTTGCTGATGCGCGGATACGAGAGGCTCGATTGCGTCGATTGCCATGCGAAAACTGTCGGCAGCTGCTTCGGTCGTTGCCAGCGCTTGATTCTGCTTCTGCAAGCGCGATTGAGCTTCTTCAAAGAGTGGCGAGCCGCTATTTCGGGAGGATTCCCGCAGCTCGTCCAAACGGCCTTCTAACAGTTTCCATGTTCTCTCCAAGTGAGACTTGAGCGCGCTCTGAAACGCTTGAAACAACGCGCTCCCCTGTGATGTGTTCACCGACATTTCTAATACGGCTAACTCATCGAGCAGGCGCTCAATGACTTTCGAGGAATCGTATTCTGAGATGGATTTGCGCTGCGGATCCGGTCTCGCAGCCGGCCAGATGGCGACAGTTTCTGCTGAGGGCAGCAGAATTGGTCCGCGATCAAGCGGCACAAGCTTTAACTCGTCAGCTGCAAGCTCTTGGGCCAATTGTGTGATCGTGTCGGCAAATTTTTGAATGCATGCAGTCGCTTGGCTTTCCAATCGCTTCTGAGATGCTGTGACGGCGCGGTCAATGTCATCCGAGATTTGGTCTGCCAGACCTCGGTTCTGCGACCACCAATCTTGCGGTACAGCGGCGGTTGTTGTTCGGTGGAGCTCTTGAAGTCGAGACTTCAGTTCAGCCACGTTTGGCTGGAACTCCGACCAAGCCTGTTCCATCGCAAGCTTGATCCGGCCGTTGTCTATCTCCTTGATCCATCGATTGCGTAGATCAGCTTTGTGGGTGTCGATTAGGTCATCAAGTTGTTGAATTGCAGCTGGATCAGAGTTCGAAAGCGCAGTGAGCTGGTCGCACTCCACCGTAAGTCTCGCCTTGTGCTCCGCGAGCCAGGTTTCAACCTCTTGCAGCAATCTGTGGTGCCGATGGTTCGTGCCGCCGAGACTGTACGCGGTGTCAAACCAGTCGGCAAAACGCAGGATCTCGTCTGCATGCGATGGCAGCGACAGCTCTGAACCTAACGCAATTGAAAGGGCATGCATCGATGGAACGTGGAAGGCAAAGAACGGACAATTGCTTCTGAGGTTTGGAAGCTCTTTGAAAAACTGATCAGCCACATAGTCGCGCGTGCTCAGGATGTGGTCACCTGCCGTTGCATCTGAACGTGTGCGAAGAGAACTCGTATCGACAAACTTAGACAATTGCAGGTTGATAACGACCGCATCAATTGCTGCACCGCTATCTAGAATATCACGCGCCAACCGAAGCGCTGGTCCGGCATTCCGATCCTGGACAACCAGAATAACGGAATCCATCGCCTCAAGCGCTGCCTTCGCGTGTCTACGAAATTCGACGGACATGCCCTCAAGGCCTGGGAGATCCACCAGGCAAAGGCCTGTTGAAAGGTGCGGACGCGGCAACGTCACCATCGCTTTTGTTATACGTCCCTGATTGGCTGAGTTGTGACGCTGTAGAGCGTGGGCTTTGAGTTCTGCCAAACTCTCACACGACTGCCTGCCGTCCTGCGATACGGTCTCAAAGAGCATTGCCTCGGTTGCGGCGACGCAAACATGAATGGGGACAGCTGTTCCTGGCTGGTTCGCGTCTGTCGGAACAACTTCTGTCCCGAAGATGGCATTGATGAGTGTGGATTTGCCAACGCCTTCCAGCCCCGCAACGCCCACGACTTGTTGTTCGACTTGTCTGATGAGCCGTCCGATGTTGCTTGACGTGTAGCGTTCTCTTTTCCGGATTACTTCGCCGGCCCAGTCTGGTCCAGATCGTAGATCGACAAAGTACTCGAAAGCGCGCTTCAACTCCTGCAACGCATCCTGTGCAACGGCGATCACTTCGGTCGCCTGAGGCTCGCGAGAAGCGCTCATAGCTCTACTTCGACAAAAATGATTGAAGAGATCCGAGCATCGAGGTGGTTGTCATCGGTTAGCTGCCGGTTCTCTTCAAAGCAGACAGTTCCGTTGTGCACCAATCTGCTTGTCCTGGATTGATCCTGAGCAGCTTATCCGCGAACCGCCGTGCAGATTGATCGGCTTCGTCGCCTTCGGAGCTCGTGGAATCAACAAAGTTGCGGATGTGTCTCTTGAGTTCATCCTCAATCAGTTCGCGCTGCTTGCTCTCGCTTTTCAGAAAGCGAATGTCGCTATCCCTCAGAAACTCGGCCTTTGGGTCAACAGTTGCTTTCTGGAGTGCCTCACGAATGCGCTTGAAATGCCGAGCCGTATCATCGGGCGCGGGCAGGGGTACAGGTTGGTCACTGGTTACAAAAAGGGCATCATCTTGCACCTCGAGCCGGCGGCGGGCAGGCCTCGTGACACGGCGTGTAACGAAATAGATGATGCCGCTGAGTAAGACCAGAACAGCCAACACGGCTCCGGCAAACCAGATGCCACCCAACCTGTTGGCGTGTTCCCAGACATCTGCGATGGCCGATAGCACGAAGCCCGTAGTTATCAGTAGGACAAGAAACGCAAGAGCCGCCACCAAAAGAGGAAACGATTGATGGCGCTTCAGTTCGCCATAAGCTTGCGAAACGCTCTGCTGCGCTTTCTTACCTTGAATGCGGGCGACGATCGCAAGAACAATCGCCAGGCCAAGACGAAACATTGCGCTACCTCAGGCCCCCGCTGCTTCAGACAGCTCAAAGGCTGTCTTGCGTATGGATAAGATCCGACCTGAAAGGTTTTCGATCTCGGATAGGGTCGCCTCGAGCTGCTTCTTCTCGGCAGACAAATCTTCCTGATTTGTGTTGCTCAGTGTTACGTCGATTGACGTGAGTTGCGCCCTGAGCTTTTGCTCGGTCATTTCGACAATCTGCACGATCGCGTCGCCGATCAACGGTTTGAGTGTTGCTTCGCGGGACTGATGGGCATTGGCGGTCTTGCGCTGGATGTCGCGTAGCTGCGCTATGATCACGTCTTTATCGGAACCAAAGAACCGGCTGAGCGAGTAACTAACCGCAACCCAAAGTGATACCCCGCCGATAATCAGACCAATTGTTTGCGTCACGAATGTCGGATCCGGTACGAGTGCCAGATAGGCCCCTTGCGACGCGATGCCGGCCCCGGCCGCACCGCCGGCCGCACCACCGGTCGCCTTGAGCAGTAGTCGTCCGCTTGCATCGTCGACCGAGCGCATCAGGTTGTGCTGTAACACGTCTTCAGGCGTGACTCGTATGGCATCTGAGATCTGCGCCATGCGAACCGGCAGCGCGCCCAAGGCCGAAACAATTGTCTCGTTAGCGCCAGCAACGAACTTGGCCACCGCTGTTTCCAACAACTCAGCGAGACGTTGATTGGTCCGTTGCACGCGCACCTCGTTCTCAGCACGCAGCACGGTAACCTTATCCGTCAGATTGACATCGATGTCTGCCTGACTGTCGCTCGTAAGTTTGCCAATCAAAGCTTCTATGTCTTGAGAAATGAGTGCATTCTGCTCGATTATGATGCTGTCGAACTGCGTCCACACGTGCTCTTGGACGTCATCGATCACCGCTTCCGTTGCGTATTTGGCTTGCCAAATATCTTTCAAGGCTGTGTTTGCATCGTGGCGAAACTGGATAGCCGGTCGTTGATCGCCCGAAAGGAGTTGCTCGATCAGTTCGTGGCGTAGATTGACGTAGGGCTTGAGCTTATCCGACAAAGCGCGTTCGGCGCGGCGAGCTGCATTCTGGACCATCCGGCCGAGGCTGTTCTGGCGGATGTACTGTGCGAGGTCTGAGAGAAACCGGTCGATTTCAGCGAGGTGTGCATCGGTGGCAATAGGGCCGCTGCGGTGGTAAAGCAGCTCGGCGCTGAACACGTAGAGCTGTTCCGGCGTCAATGAGCTGTTGAGACTCACCGCATCAAGGCATTCCTTGATTCTGTCGAAACCCTCCTCGCGGGAGATGGCAATTTTTTCTGCTACTGCCTGCGATGCGAGTGGCTTGAGCGTTGCAGGGCTCTCAACAAAGTAGTCGGCGTAGCGGTTCGACAATATTGCTTGAAAGCCGACGCGGTTTTCGTGGGCCAGCAGTATCTGTGCGAGATCGATGAGTGGGCCATAGGATCGGTTCGCCGCAATCCCAATGACAGCTCCAGTATTGCTTTCCAGAAATCTCTGAGCTTCTCGGCGGACCTGATCGGAAATCCCACCAGTGCCAGGCATGTCGACAAGCAGCAGTCCATTTCGCAGTATGTCCTTGTCGATTTCGACAATTCCGTATGCGACGCCCTTGTGATTGTTTTCGTTGGTTCTCTGTCGGATGTGATCGAGAAATATCTCTCGCTCACAATTCAATGGTGACTTGGTGGGACTGCTGTAGATGATCTCGAATGATGGTTCGGAGTTGGCGCCATATTGAAAATATACCGGTGCCACTGTACCGGCCTGGTCAGCCTCAATCGGAGAAAGCTCTTCACCAAGCAAACCACGAATAAGCGTTGACTTGCCGACGCCCTCGGCGCCAACCACCATTAGGGACAGGCTCATGTTTGAAATGAGCTGGTTCGCTGCTTCAAAGTCAGATGTGACAGCATCCGCGATGCCTGGCAGCTCGGACGCCAGGCTTTGGCCATCCTGCAGGGCTTGAACGACCTGACCGCGAAGCTCTTGAAACCGCTCCAGCACGAGCGCCGGCGATGTAAAGTCCTTCATCATTTGCCTCAAGCAGCAGCATTCAAGAGCCGCATCACATAGCACGCGGCTCGGAGACAGCCAACTCAGAGGACAACTGTGTGTTGTCCGGCTGCCGGCTCGAACAGCGAGTGCGCGGATGCGCAATTGCATGTAGGAATTTCAATGAGTTATTTCCAGTCAGGCATGGATTTCAGAAATGTCATTATCATCTCGTGTCTCGCATGAACGGCGACACTCCTTGATATCTCGCCGCCGCTGCTGAACTCCGCAATTGCATGGTCAACATCTCTGGTATACCAAATAACAAATGCCACACACCAAATGCTGTGGCCAAAAGAGGTTCTGCCGGCAAGGCTAGTCGAAGAGACTGCCGAAAAATGCACGAGTGGGACGATTGGGGAGTGAATGTTGCCGTTTCCAGTAAGCCAGAAATCAGTCTTCCTGGTCGGCCTTTCCTGCGAGGAGATCAACTGTGACATCGGCAATAGCCAAACGTTTGCATAGCGAAACGTCATTCGCTCCGCGCGCCAGCTCGAAGCATGCGCCGAGTATCTTCGGCCCGGAATTGCACGGGCCCCTCAACAAGACAGTTCGCTAGCGTGAATTCGGGCTCAAGGCCACGACATTGCATGCTCTCGAGGGAGCCGTGGTTGCCGAATGGAAGTATGCGTCGCAATATCGAGCCACTTCTCTGCCAAATCTTCAAGAACGCTTTCTAGCACCAGGTAATGTGTGAATGACCGTACGAACCGCTGAACTCCTGATGTGTCTGTTTATGGCGGCGCTGTCAGCCTACTTCATGTGGGAGGCGGCCAGGCTACCAATCGGATGGATCCCTGACGAGGGTCCAGGCGGCGGCTTCTGGCCGTTCTGGTTGTCGCTAACAATGTTCGGCTGTTGTGTTTGGGTCTTTATCAATTGGGTAAGACGGAAAACGGCAGTTGCGCAGTCGACAGAGGCATTTTTTGCGCCTGGCGTCTTTTCAGACGTTGGCGTCGTGGCATTGGCGTTGTTCGTCACGATTGCTTTGTTCGATGGTATCGGTCCTGTTCCGGGCATCGGCGTTTATGGGGCTCTCCCACTGTTTCTCTTTTTCTATCTAAGGATCCTCGGTGGTCACAGCTGGCTTCTGACTATTAGCAACATGATCGCCCTTCCAGTGGTGACATTCCTGTTCTTCGAAATTGCTCTCAAGATAACTTTGCCCAAAGGCATCACTGAGCCGCTCTTCTATCCGCTCTTCAAGTTCTTCTTCTCTTAATCAAGAAACCGACACCGCCAAAATTCCAGCGCCTCAAAACGATCTAGGACCCACAGATGGAAATTCTCAATCTTCTCCTCGATGGCTTTGCAGTCGCGCTTCAACCACTCAATCTTGGTTTAATCCTTCTCGGCTGCACTGTTGGATTGTTCATAGGCGCAATGCCTGGGCTGGGATCCGTCAACGGCGTTGCGATCCTTCTGCCGTTGACATTCCTGGTGCCGCCGACCGGAGCCATCATCTTTCTCGCCGCAATCTACTATGGCGCGATGTATGGTGGAGCAATATCCTCCATCATGTTGGGCATTCCTGGCGCATCTACAGCAGTTGCGACAACGTTTGATGGACGGCCACTGGCCAAGCAGGGACTGGCGGACAAAGCTCTTACTGCTGCTGCAGTAGCCTCATTCGTTGGTGGCACAATCTCTGTTGTGCTCTTCACACTCTTCGCGCCGCCTTTGGCACATATCGCACTGACCTTCGGAGCACCGGAAGAGTTCGCATTGATGATGTTGGCCTTTGCGACCTTTATCGGTCTCGGCGGCGATGACATTGCAAAGACAATCTTCTCGATCTGTATCGGCCTGGTTCTCGCAGCGGTCGGTCTAGATATCGTGTCAGGCGAGCCGCGTATGATCTTTGCCGATATTCCGGGCTTCCTACACGGCATTAACTTCCTGGTTCTCGCGATCGGGATCTACGGCATTGGCGAAATGCTTTGGACGATCGAGGAGAATACGAAGGCCGGCGGTAAGAGCATGCTTTCCGAGGCAACGATCTCCGTCCAGCGCACTATGAACAACTTGCGCGAACTATGGGGCACCTGGAAGACCATGCTGATGGGGTCATTCCTTGGCTACTTTGTTGGAATCCTGCCGGCGGCCGGTGCGACACCAGGCTCGCTGATGGCTTACGGCATTGGTAAGCAGATGTCGAAAGAGCCCGAAAAGTATGGCGATGGCGCTGTTGAAGGTGTTGTCGCTCCAGAGTCAGCCAACAACGCCGCCTCTACGGGGTCCATGCTGCCGATGTTGACGCTCGGAATTCCCGGCTCTCCGACAACAGCCATTCTACTCGGCGGCATGGTGATCTGGGGTTTGGAGCCAGGACCGCGCCTGTTTACGGATCACAAGGAGTTTGTCTGGGGGCTCATAGCTTCGCTTTACGCGGCAAACCTCTTTGCCGTGATCCTGAACATCATGTTTATCCCGGCGTTCATCTGGGTCCTCAAGTTGCCGTTCACAATCCTGGCGCCTGTTATCTTCGTCCTCTGTCTGATCGGCGGTTACGCTCCCACAAAGGATTTGCATGATGTCTGGCTCATGTTTGGATTTGGAATTGTCGGCTATCTCATGCGCAAGCTCGACTACCCGCTGGCGCCGGCAGTGCTGGCAATTGTTTTGGGGCCGCTGGCTGAGCCCGCTCTGCGTCAGTCGTTGCTGATTTCAAGCGGCGATCCGTCCATTTTCTTTACGCGGACATATGCGGGCCCCATCATGATCGCAGCGATAGTGTTGCTGGTTCTGCCCTTGGTGGGACCGGTTTTGCGCAGTTTCCGTAGACGAGATACCACTGGGAGCGCGCAAGGCTAAACTCCCGTCAGAAATGCGCCGATATGCGCAGCCCGTAGGGCGATCCAAGGCTTGTGCGCAATCTGGTACTTGGTATACCAGTGAAGAAATTTCTGTGACATCCTCTGGCGAGGCGCAATGATGGATGTCCGAGTTTGGGCTGACAGTGCAATGTGCGCTCACATAAGGAACGGATAAATGGCAATGGATACAGCATCGGCCGACGTATCAGGCACAGAGACTGAGCTAACTGATGGCTTTCACCTCGTTATCGACGCCCTAAAGCTCAATGATATCAATACGATCTATGGCGTTCCTGGCATTCCAATTACTGATCTCGGCCGTTTGGCGCAGGCAGAGGGAATGCGGGTCATCTCTTTCCGGCACGAGCAGCATGCCGGCTACGCTGCATCAATTGCAGGTTACCTGACACAGAAGCCGGGGGTGTGCCTGACCGTTTCAGCACCGGGCTTCCTGAATGGATTGACGGCTCTGGCGAATGCCACAACCAACTGCTTCCCGATGATCCTCATCAGTGGTTCGTCAGAGCGTGAGATTGTGGACCTGCAACAGGGCGACTACGAGGAGATGGATCAGCTGGCCATCGCCAAACCGCTGTGCAAGGCAGCGTTCCGCGTACTCCACGCCCAGGACATTGGCATCGGCGTTGCACGCGCGATACGCGCTGCATGCTCTGGCCGTCCAGGGGGCGTTTACCTGGACCTGCCCGCACAGCTGTTTGCTCAGACGATGGGCGCAGAAGCTGGAAAGAAGTCGCTCGTCCAGGTCGTCGATCCGGCACCAGCACAGATCCCAAGCCAAGATTCAATTCAGCGCGCGCTTGAGATGCTGAAGGGCGCCGAGCGGCCACTCATCATTCTGGGTAAGGGTGCTTCCTACTCCCAGGCAGACGATGAGATTCGTGCACTCGTAGAGAAGTCCGGTATTCCATATCTGCCAATGAGCATGGCGAAAGGTCTGTTGCCGGATACTCACCCACAATCGGCTGGCGCAGCGCGCTCGATGGCTCTCAAAGAGTCCGACGTCGTGATGTTGATAGGAGCGCGCTTAAATTGGCTACTGTCCCACGGCAAGGGCAAGACCTGGGGTGAGCCGCACACCAAGAAGTTCGTCCACATTGATATCGAACCTAAGGAGATGGACAGCAACGTTGCGATCACAGCTCCGGTCGTTGGTGATATTCGCTCGTGCGTTAGCGCGTTACTTGAAGGCATGGGTGATGACTGGCAGGCGCCACCTGCCGCCTGGACCGAAGCGATCCGAACCAAAGTTCAAACCAATGTCGAGCGCATGGCGCCACGCTTGCGCAACAATAATAATCCGATGGACTTCCACGGCGCTCTTGGCGCGTTGCGAGAGATCATTAAGGAGCGCCCAGACACGATCCTCGTCAACGAGGGCGCTAACACACTCGACTTCGCGCGCAGCATTATCGACATGTACCAGCCGCGTAAACGCCTTGATGTTGGTACCTGGGGTGTCATGGGCATCGGGATGGGCTTTGCCACCGCTGCGGCCATCGAAACAGGCAAGCCCGTTCTCGCCGTCGAAGGTGACAGTGCGTTTGGCTTCTCCGGAATGGAGATCGAAACAATCTGTCGTTATAACCTGCCTGTCTGCATTGTCGTGTTTAACAACAACGGGATCTACCGTGGCACCGACGTTAACCCTACGGGCGGGAGCGACGCTGCACCTACGGTATTCGTGAAGGACTCCCGGTACGATCAGATGATGGCTGCATTCGGTGGAGTTGGCGTCTATGCCACAACGCCGGATGAACTCACGCGCGCCGTTAACGAAGCCATCGATTCCGGCCGGCCAACACTGGTAAATGCTGTGATTGATGAAACGTCCGGTACAGAAAGCGGTCGGATCGGCAACCTGAACCCAGCCAGTAAGCTCGCCAAGAAATAACAGTATCTATTGGGCTGGCCAACTTGCTCAACGGAAGGCCAGCCCTCCAACATCTGCCGACCTGACTTTGCCAATTCGGGTGAAGGATGAGCGTCGGCATCACATCATAGTCGTGCACGCCGAACCCCACCCCATGACAGGTTGGCGGCTTGTTGCAATGCCGGCTCGAACTGTGACGACAACTCAAAAGAGCTCGTGAACCCGCTTAGCTCGGCTATCCTGCGGCAGCCGCACGCAGAGCAGCTGTTCCTGCTACGCTAGCCGGGTTCCGATGGTGCTCAGCTCACATACGGCCAGCGTGCTAGGTCGGCCTCCCAAGCGATTGGTACACAACTTGCTCCTCCACTCAGCAGTTGAAGCTCGTGAGTGGAATGTCGGCAGTACTGAGCCATGGATTCTATTGAAACGCCAAACCCGGATACGTCCGTAGATGACGCGGTCACTCCCGACCAGGAGCCCGGTTTACCAATATTTGTAGATCTAGACGGCACCCTTACGCGGACTGATGTCGCGCAAGAACTGTTCATTCGTTTTTTCAAGCAACCTACTCGAGCGGTTGAGTTCCTAAGTGCGCTGTTGTCGGGACCCTCTCACACCAAGCGAATTCTGGCAGAAACACAGGAGTTTTCTGCTGAGACGTTACCGTACAACGAAACCGTTCTGAATTACTTGAGAACCGAAAAGAGAAAGGGGCGTAAGGTCTATCTTGCCTCAGCAACAGACCAGCTCATCGCGGATAAAATCGCTGATCATCTGCAACTCTTTGACGGCGTCATTGCGTCGACGCCAGGTGAAAATCTTAAAGGATCGGCAAAGCTAGATCGTATCCGTGACAGCGTAGCCGGTGGAGCGTTCGAATACATCGGTGACAGCGATGCAGACATCCCAATTTGGAACAGTGCGGCCCAATGTGGGTTCGTAAACGCGTCAGGCAAGGCCGCGTCCTTTGAGAGAACGGCCAGCAATGTGAGCTTGAGCGTCGCAGACGCACCGTCGCGATGGCGCGCAATCTTCAAAGCCATACGGCCTCATCAATGGGCAAAGAACTTCCTGATATTTGGGCCGTTGCTATTCTCCCACTCTTACACTGATCCGTCTCAGGTGATGGCCACGATCCTGGCCTTTCTAGCTTTCTCGGCGTGCGCCTCTGCGATCTACATCGTAAACGACCTGTTCGACGTCGAAGCCGATCGGGTGCACCACAAGAAGAGATTTAGACCATTCGCAGCAGGCAGCCTGCAACCGCTCGATGGAGCGCTTGTTACTGGTGTTCTCATTGCAGGGGCATTGATTGCGAGCGCAATGGTGCTGCCCCTATCGTTCCTTCTGGTGTTGCTGGCATACATTGCAACGACGACGCTCTACTCAACGGTGCTCAAGCATTATTCGACAATCGACGTCATAACGCTGACCTGTCTGTACACCGTCCGCCTGATCGCTGGTGCAGCAGCTATCAGTGTCGAGCTGTCTCCTTGGTTGCTGAATTTTTCACTCTTCTTCTTCCTAAGCTTGGCCTATATGAAGCGCTACATTGAGCTCAAAGCCGTTGAGCCAGGCCAGAAACTCAATGGCCGCAACTACTCGTCGGACGAAGTCGATATCATCGCTGCGTCAGGATTGGTTTGCGGTGGTCTCTCAATCCTGACCTTGTCCCTTTACCTCAACAGCGAGTACGTCAAGAGCACCTATGCTTCACCAACGCTGCTGTGGTTGATCTGCCCGCTTCTCTTGTTCTGGATCTTCCGGTGCTGGCTCTGGGCACGGCGCGGTAAGATAGATGACGATCCAGTGGTGTTCGCACTGCGTGATCGTATCAGTCTGAAGACCGCGGTGATTACTGGTTCCCTGATTGTTGCATCGAAGTACATGCCCCTGGGTGGACTGCTCCCATGACACTATCAAACATAACGCTGATCCTGGTCGCTGTTACGATGTCGGCTTTGGCGCAGGTAGCCCTGAAGTATGGCGTGGGCCGTGCCGAACTTGCTCCCGACATGAGCCTCATTGCCAAATCGTTTGGCATGCTGTTCTCGCCGTACGTAATGGTGGGCCTAACGTTCTACGTCGGAAGCGTCGTCTTCTGGCTGTTTGTACTCCGCCAAACAGATCTCTCGCTCGCTTACCCATTCGTCGGCCTGAGTTTCGTCATCGTATTCTTTATGAGCGTTTTCGCACTCGGCGAACCCCTGGAACTCAATCGCATCATTGGCGCTGCTGTGATTGTTCTCGGTATTATTATTCTCGCAAGGTGAAGGGCAAACCACGGTGTTTCAGGACCGCGTATTGGACGTCACAGCCGCTGCAGAAGAGCGTGTCGATCGCTACAGCACGCTCAAGATTTGCATCCTATTGTTTCTCGCCGCGCTGGTTCTGCGCGTCATCGGGATTAACTACGGCTATTGGCATGGTGATGAGCGTACAAACGATGCTGCTCGCGTCCTGACCGGACAGCTGGTCCCGGGTCAGCACTTCTATCCGCCACTTCACAACTACATCGTGGCCGTTGTTTACGGTATCATTTTCGCCGTTGGCAGATTGATCCCGGTTTGGCACGACGCTGCTGATTTTCGCTCGGTGTACTTTTCCGATCCGACCATATTCTACGTTGGTGCCAGGTTCACGACGGCCTGCATGTCAGCGCTCATTGCCCCACTGTTTTACCTGATCGCGCGCGAGTTGCGCTTCAGTAAGTCCATGAGTTTATTGGTGGCGGCCTTTGCCATCATTCTACCTGTCAGCGTCTACCTTTCTCACATCTCGAAGAGTGACGTTCCATTAGCAACTATGACAGTTGCAACAATCTATTGCTTGCTTTTGAAGGAGCGCGATCCACGCAACTTCTGGTTCGACATTTTGCTGGGACTATCAGTGTCGCTCGCGTTTAGCTTTAAGCATTCATTCTTGTTCATCGCTATCCCGCTCGGTGTTTGGCATATCGTCCGTTCACTTCAGCTTCTCGAGATTAGTGAGATCATTAAGTCGTTCTCCATCACGGCTGTCGTATGCGTGATCTCATGGCTGGTCTTCAATGTTGGTATTATCCTCGACTTCGCGAACTTCCTGGACTACCAGGCCATTCAGGCGCAGATGTCGATCCGAGAGCCATCTTCTCCGCTGGCGGGCGTCTATCTTTGGAGTAAGCTAGCAACGCAGACCTCCGCTGGAATTACCGTCCTCTCGTTCTTGCTGTTCCTGGCTTTCCCTGCTGTTGTCTTCTCAAAGTACGTGTCGTTGGAAGACAAGTGGCCAATAGCCTGTTTCTGGAGTGCTATCGCGTTCGCGATCGTCGTTGTCATCGCGATCACAGGCGAACGCCAACACGAAGGTCTTTGGCTGGCACATTTCACAGCCATGCAGTTGTTTGCAGCTTTGCTTTTGGCCATGCTGCTGACTTCCAAGAACCTGATGATCCACCGTCTGGGCATTGGGCTGTGTGTCGGCTTGGTTCTGCTATCACTCGCTGGCGTTACTCGGGCGCTCAAAGAGGCTGTCGCCAAGCCAATCTCGCAAGAGGTTGCAGAGTATATTCGTGACAATTTCCGGGATCGCAAGATCGTATCATCGTTCTTGATTGATGCACCTCAAACCAAGCAGGCCCAGCAGTGGGACATCAATCGCGAGCAACGACTGGCCAAAAAATACAAGATCGAAATGCCTGTGCGCGCTGAAGAGCGCTTAATCAAATTCAACCCTCCTCGGTCGCTCTTCTACGTGAAGATGCCTCAAGTGTTTTATGGCCTGGAGTTTGCCACCGATGAACAACTCGAAGGCATTGTCAAACCACATGGATGGCCGTTGCAGAAAGAAGAGTGGCAACTGGATTTTTGGTTGGATCAAGGATTCGATGTATTCGTGCTCGCCGACTACGACGCGCTTATCAAGCGACCGGAACCAAAGTTATTTTTCAATTTTTATACTGAGATGACCAAACGCTGCAAACTGGCACGTCGCTTCGAGCCAACAAAACCGATGTATCTCGAGACGTCAGCTGTCATCTTCGATTGCAAGGATACGAGAAAGTAGGCCGCCTAGTATGGAACACCCATAATCTCGTCCGCTTACTCGTTCTGAAAGTCATTCCACTTCTTTTCACCAGTGAGACAATCATATGCGGCCCGCTTTGTCATGTACTGCACCTTGTGCACAGGTGACAGCGTCCGATGAGGAACAATTGGGGTTCCCGCGATTTCGAGCAGCAGTTTCCTCAGAATAGCTGTCGCAAATTCGTTCTTGTCGGTCACCGGCATAACAAAAGAGTTTGTGCCGCCAATCACGCACTCCGAATAGTATCGGTCGATATCGGGAACGGCGAAAAAGCTTGATGGGCCCGGTGGGCGTTCAATGACAAAAGGAAGCCCGTTGATAACGATGCCTTTTGCAATGACCTTTCGGCTCACCTGCTTCACCGGCAGACCTTGATTGTTGGGCCCATCGCCGGAAACATCGATAACCTGGCGCAAGCTCTCGATCTTGTTGTTCGTGATCAGGGAGGCGGCAGCAAGAAGCGCGCTCGAAATTGACGTTCGTTTTTCCCGAGCAATTGGTCGGGCGGCCAGCTCGTTTGCAACGGCATTTGCATCGGATGCGTTGGCAATAATTCGCCATGGAATGACCACGGATTGAAAATCCTTGCCGGCCCATTCCATGTAGGCAAAGGCGATTTTGCCGCGCAAGCCCGTCTCTATCGCTCGAATGATGCGGGGATGCCTAAGGGCTGAGACATAACCATTTCGCTGAAGACGTTGTTCTTCAACATCCATTGATCTTGAAATATCGACCGCCAGGACGAGTTCCAGATCAACTTGTTGCTGCGCAATTGCGTCGCGACTGAAGACTGTGAATGCGCAGACGAGTCCCAGCACTGCAAAGATTCTCAACGGCAAAAGCATGGCGTACTCAATTCTGTCGCTCAAATGGAGGGTTGCAACATCTTGGCAAAAGCAGTTGTCTGCTGCCACTAAATTTCCAGCCGCATCCGATGTCGCTCCAGGGTGGCCGGCTATTGCTGTTTGGATAAGGGGAGCAGAGCCAGGTGCCAGAGTTGCCAGAAGTTGAAACCGTTTGCCGCGGTTTGGCGCCTGCGATGGAAGGCGAGACGTTCCTGGGCGTCATCCAGAACCGCCCGGATTTGCGGTTCCCATTCCCGGAACGGTTTGTCGCCCGCATCAATGGTTCGCGGCTCACACACATTCGGAGGCGTGCCAAGTACATTTGTGCTCACTTATCGACCGGTGATGTGCTGATAATGCACCTTGGCATGAGCGGACGGTTCACGATTGAGCCATCGACAGGAATGGCGCAGAAGCCTGGCGAATACGTTTATTCGACAGATACCATACCGGCGCATGATCATGTCGTTTTTCGTATGTCGAGCGGAGCGGTTGTGACATACAACGACCCGCGACGTTTCGGTTTTATGGATCTTATTCCCGAAGATGAGCTCAATAGCTGCAAGCATTTTGCCGGCATGGGAGTTGAGCCGCTCGGCAATGCTCTCAACGCGGAATATCTTGCTGGCCGAGCCCATCGCCGTTCAACCGATCTCAAGGCCTTTCTGCTGGATCAGCGCAATATTGCTGGTCTTGGCAATATCTATGTTTGCGAGGCCTTGTACCGCGCGGGGCTTAGCCCCAAACGCAAGGCCTCTTGCCTGGCGCTTGCATCAGGTAAACCCACGGATCGCAATCAACGTCTCGTACCGATTATCCGGGATGTCCTCAATGAAGCCATCGCGGCCGGTGGTTCGACACTGCGTGACTATGCGGCCACCGACGGGGCACTCGGCTACTTCCAGCATACCTTTCGTGTGTACGGTCGCGAAGGCGAAGCATGCCTAACACCTGGCTGCAACAATAAGGTGCGCCGGATTGTGCAGGCAGGTCGTTCAACATTTTACTGCAGCGCTTGTCAGCGCTAAACATGTCCATCAGAACCCAAACTTGCTCAACTCGTCAGACAGAAACGGACCCGCGCCATGACTTACGAAAACATCCTCGTTGAAACACGTGGACACGTCGGCCTTATCACGTTGAACCGGCCTAATGCGTTGAACGCATTAAACTCGGCTTTGATTGATGATCTCAATGCCGCGCTCGATATCTTCGCGGACGATGACAATATCGGTTGCGTTGTCCTGACCGGCTCAGAGAAGGCATTCGCGGCGGGCGCGGATATCAAGGAGATGCAGTCCAAGTCCTACATGGACGCCTACAAGGGCGACTTTATCCGCAAGTGGGAGCGTATCAATGAGTTCCGCAAGCCGGTCATAGCTGCAGTCGCTGGTTATGCCCTTGGTGGCGGCTGCGAACTGTCCATGATGTGCGATATGATCATCGCCGCTGACACGGCCAAATTCGGCCAGCCGGAGATTAAGCTGGGTGTAATGCCTGGTGCTGGTGGCACGCAGCGGCTGACCCGTTTTGTAGGTAAGTCGAAAGCCATGGACATGTGCCTGACCGGTCGCATGATGGATGCCGACGAAGCCGAGCGATCTGGCCTTGTTTCACGCATCGTGCCTGCCGCCGATCTGGTCGATGAGGCTGTCAAAACGGCGGAAACGATTGCCGGCATGTCGCTGCCGATCGTGATGATGACCAAGGAGACGGTAAATCGCGCTTATGAGACGACGCTTTCAGAAGGAGTTCGTTTCGAGCGACGTCTGTTCCACTCGATGTTTGCCACCGAAGACCAGAAGGAAGGCATGGCGGCATTCGCTGAGAAGCGGAAAGCTGAGTTCAAAAACCAGTAGTGCAGTCCGGTACCTGATTGTATGCGTCGTTCAGGACTGCGAAGATGGAACGACGCAAACAGGCAGTTTCAGGCATGGATCAGAGAATTGGAATTGGGTTCTCGGGCGGGCCAAACGCAACCCAAATTGTTGAGTGCATCCAACTTGCCGAAAATTTGGGTTACGAATCTGCGTGGGTCGCTGAGGGACATGGCGGCGACCAATTTGCGGTGTTGTCTGCCGCCGCCGTCACCACCCGAACAATTGGCCTAGGGACGAACATTACAAGCGTCTTCGTGCGCACGGTTCCGACGATCGCCATGGCTGCCATGACGGTCGATGAGCTTTCCAAAGGTAGGTTCATTCTTGGCGTGGGCTCCAGTCACAAAGTCCAGGTGGGACCCGAACACGGTGTCGTTTATGAGAAACCATTGACGCGTGTCCGCGAAACGGTCGAAGCAATCCGACAGCTCTCACAGACCGGTCAGTTGCAGTACAACGGTCAGACATTCGCAATCGAGAGTTTTGACCTCTGGTTCACACCTCATCGTGGCACGTTTCCCATCTACATCGCGGCGGTCTTTCCAAAAATGACAGCACTATGTGGTGAGATATCAGACGGCATAATTCTGACACGCAGTACATTAGAGACAGCCGGAAAAGCTCGCGAGCATATTGCCGAAGGTGCGGAACGCACAGGGCGGGACGTCTCGGAAATCGCGGTTACGACGCTCCTGCCGACGGCTGTCGCTGACACAATGTCGGAAGCACGTGATCAGATCCGTCCAGGCCTGGCCCTCTATGCAGGTTTCTTTCCGCGTTACAATCGACTGATGGCGGAGCAAGGTTTCGATGGCGAGGCAAACGACATTGCAAGGGCCTGGGCCGAGGGTGACCAAGCAACGGCCATTCAATCTGTTAGTGACGCAATGATTGATGCGACGAGCATTGCCGGTACGCCCGAACACTGCCGTGAACGTTTGCAGGCCTATCGTCAGTCAGGCGTCGATCTACCAATCATTTCACCTTTCGCTCGTGGGCCACATGCAAAGGCCACTTTCGAGGCTGCTATTCGCGCCTGTGCTCCAGAGTGAGTGAGTAGTCTCGAAAGCTTAACCTGGAGGCAATGCCGATGGCTGATCTTTACTCTCTTTCAATTCAGCAAGCCTCCAGTCGGATTGCATCGGGTCAACTGAAGCCGTCCGAGCTCATGGAAGCTTGCATCGAACGCATCGGATCAGTCGACGGCAAAGTTCGCGCCTGGGCGCATTTTGATCCTGACAGTGCGCTGATACATGCGCGGCTGGCGGACACGCGCCCGCTTGATCACCCGCTGTTTGGCATTCCATTCGGTGTCAAAGATATCATTGAGGCGATCGGACTTCCGACCACCTACGGAACACCGATCTATCAGAGCCATCGTAGCATTCGTGATGCTGCCTGCGTGGCGCTGCTCAAAGAGGCCGGGGCTATCGTCGCCGGCAAGGCAGTCACCACAGAGCTCGCGCACTTTCATCCCGGTAAAACCCGCAATCCGCATTCAAGTTCACACACGCCAGGTGGGAGCTCAAGCGGCAGTGCTGCGGCTGTGGCAGCAGGAATGGTGCCATTTGCTTTAGGAACCCAGACAACCGGTTCTGTGCTGCGGCCAGCTTCCTATTGCGGTGTTTTCGGCTTCAAGCCGAGCTTTGGCGACGTCAATCGGTCAGGCGTTTTTGAATGCGTTTCCAGCTTCGATACCGTCGGCTGGTTCACACGTACTGTCGATGACGTGGAGACAGTGCGTCAGGGGTTGGTACGCTTGCCGCCAAAGTCACTGACCGCAACGGAAATTCAGAAGCTTCGCATTGGCTTTTTCCGTGGCTCCGAGTGGGAGAAGGCCGATGGCGCGACCCGCGAAGCGATCGAGCAGGCAGCCGCAACACTGGCAAAGGCGGGCGCTGGCGTCAGCGACGTGCCGACACCAGAATGGTTCCCAGATATGGCCGAGCTACATCGACGTGTGGCCGGATTTGAGTTTGCACGGGCAATCACATTTGAACGGACAGAACACGCGCACCTTCTGAGCCGCAAGCTGGTCGACGGGCGTTGTGGAGACGGCTTGAAATTGAGCTATGAAGACTATGCTACCGCCCAGGACAAGCTACTGCGGGCAAGACTGGCTTTTGCCGATCTGATGCAGAACTACGACGTTATCATGACACCGTCAGCACCGGGCGAAGCTTGGGAAGGACTGATTGCAACCGGCGACCCTGTCTTCAACACGGCTTGGACGGCACTTCATGTGCCAGCGATCAGTGTTCCGGCATTCAAGGGTTCATCGGGCTTGCCCGTCGGGCTGCAAGTCGTCGGGCGCTATCGCCAGGACGCAGAACTGTTGGCTGCGGCCAAAGCCATTGCTCGAGTGCTGGACGTCGAAGCAGTTGCGCCAGTCAGTTTCTAATCAAAGACTAGAGCTAAAACGTCAGGACGCAGCCTCATTCCCCGCGTACTGCCAGATACCCGTGGTTATCCGAACACCGACTGCACAGCTTGGTTCGGCAGCCAAAGGGTAAGGATCGGGAAGAACATGCACAGGATCAACACGCAACCATCGGAACACAGGAATGGGAATGAACCGCGCATAACCGTCGTGACTGGCACGCCTGTTGTCCCACTCACTGCGAACAGATTGAGTCCGACCGGTGGGATCACCGCTCCCATCTCGATGCACAGCGCGAACAGGATACCGAGGTGGATCGGGTCAATGCCAAGCGTCAGTGAAACCGGGTAGATGATCGGCACGACAAGCACCAGGATCGCAACGCCGGTCAGGAACATTGATAGGAACAGCAGAACGACCAGCAGGACCGCAAGGAAACTAATCGGCGAAAGGCCCATGCCGGTAACCCAGGTCGCGATGTCCTGCGGCCAGCCCTGGTTCGCCAGCAGGAACTGGAAAATACCAACGCCACCCAAAAGGAAGAATAGAATTGCGGTCAAGTTCACTGCACGCTCGGTTGCAGCCATCATCTCTTTGAAGAACTTCGCGCGCATCGATATGAAGCCGTAGATAAGCGCGTAGGCACACGCGCCTGCCCCCGATTCTGTGGGCGTCAGTACACCTCCGTAGAGCGCACCGAGAACAAAAACAGGCATCAGCAGCGCCGGCAATGCATCGAGAGCAGCAGCCCGAAACTCGGTCCAACTGAACTTTGACGCAGGCAGCTTGATAATGAACGCCATCGTAAGCACGATGACCGCATCACTCAGGGCCAGCATGAGGCCTGGTACGACGCCCGCAAAGAAGAGCTTAACGATCGATTCATCGGTGAGCACGCCGTAAAGGATCAATGTGATACTTGGCGGTATAAGGATGGCTATGCCACCGCCGGTCGCGATCACGCCAGCGGCCATCCATCTCGGATACCCCCGTTTGATCATCTCTGGATAGGCGACCACGCCCATGGCGGCTGCCATCGCTGTTGATGAGCCCGAGATGGCCCCGAACATCACGGCAGCCAGAATGGTCGCGTAGGCAAAGCCCCCTGGCACCCAACCAACCAAAGCGTCAGCAAATCGGAACAGCTTGGCGATCAGGCCGGTTCGTTCCATCAAGAAACCGGCGAAAATGAAGAATGGGATCGCCATCAATGTGTATTTGTTTACGAAGCTGAAGAACGACCGGAAGATCGCTTTCTCCGACAGCAGTGGATCGTAAACAATGAAACCGACAGTGATCGAAATGAGTGCCATTGCGATCGGCGCACCGAGCGCCAGCGCGGCAAGGAGTGCAGGTCCAAGAACGCCCATGTCTAGATTTCAATCCCTTCTTCAGTGGGAGCCCACTCAAAGACCTTCTTGCCCATAAGCGCCCGGATATCCTGATAGAGCTGGAACAGGCAGACAAGCGCGAGAAGAGTAAACGCGATAATCAGAATGGCCTGGAACGGCCAGATAAACAGAACCATGCTTTGGGTCTTTCGGCCGAGCATCATCGAACGCTCAAGCGTCGGGATACCCCAGTAGGCTATGGCGCCGTAGACGACAACAGATGCACCGGTGATGAATGTTCGCACAATCATCACAAATCTAGCCCAACCGGCATTGTCGAGCGCGTCCATCAGGGCAGACATTCTCAGATGCGAGCGTCGCGCCTGGGTAACCGCGAAATAAAGGAAGATCGAGCCCACCATGCCGTACGTCACGGCATCCTGGCCCCAGTCAAAAACTTGGCCGAACACATAGCGGCGCAGAACCTCGGCCACAGCAAGACATGTGCCGAGCAGCATAATGGCAACCGCGCTGTAGCCAATCACGTAATCCAGAATAAACCGGAAACCGCGGTAAAGCCTATCTACGGTCCAGTCGACCCAAGCCATTTGTTCCCCCCGCCGGCCTAAGCTCTTGAATGCCGGCAAACATGCCTAGAAAGAGAACCGGCCGGTTTAGACTAAACCGGCCGGTCGCTATTGTCAGAAGTTGTTACTTCTTGGTGTACTTGGCGAAGATTGGCTCAAGCTTCGCGCAGTCTGTCTTTTCGAGCCAGTTGGTGCCAACTGGGTTTGCTTTCACAGCCGCCTTGGCTTCTTCAGCAAACTTGTCGACCCACTTGTCAGCATCGCCTGGGGTGTTCTTCTTGATCCACTGAGTGGTGGCATCGCCCAGCTTATCAGCCATGGCCTTTGCTTCAGCAGAGGTCATGATGTAGATGCCTGGCTTTGATGGATCCTTAGTGCCGAACTTGTCGATCAAGCGCTTGTCGTTGCAGAAGTTAGCGCGCTTAGCCCAAGGAAGAACTTCTTCAACCAGGATCTTTTGGATCGTAGCTTGGTGCTCAGGCTTCAGCTTCTTCCACCACTTGTTTGAGCCGGCGATGTAGTAGTAGTCGCCAACAATGCCGTTAATGCCGGCAATGGTGTAGAACGGAGCTTGTTCCTTCACCTTGTTAAAACCACCAAGGCTGGTGAGAAGGCCGTCGATGACTTTGGTTTCAAGAGCTGGTGGAACGTCACCGAAAGCCATCGTTGTCGGGTTGGCACCGAATGCACGCAGCATCGCGTTTTCAGCAGGGCCCATCGAGCGGATCTTCTTGCCCTTGAAGTCATCGGGCTTCATGAGACGCGAACCAGAACCTGCACCCATGTAGAAGCTGAGGTGTGCAGAGCCAAAGATCGTTACGTCATGGACTTTGTTGAAACGAGCCTGAAGCATCTTGAATGTTTCAAAGCTGTCGATGGCGTTGATGGCACCTGGTGTTGTCAGGAGCATCGGGCCGAGAACAACATTTGTCCAAGGGTCGAGAATTGCGGTCTTACCGAACTGTCCCCATGCCATTTCGAGGTTGCCCTCAGTCATGGCTTCGACGGCCTCAGGGTTCTTGTAGAGCGAAGATGAAACGTAAATTCGTACCTTGCTGCCCGGGATTGCCTTCTCAACCTTCTCTTTGAAGATTTCCATGGCGATACCGGCAGGGTGTGGCGGGCCCACGGTGTCCGAAGCGATACGGATCGTAACCTCGGCCATCGCGCTTGCACCTGCAAGCGCACCCGCTAACGCTGCTGTGCCTGCGAATAAGCCGGCGCGCTTAGCGAGTTGCGAAAAGGATCTAGACATTCTTCCTCCGATTCCTTCTTATCTTCTACTTAAGTAGTAGACGCGTAGCGTTTACAGTCGTTGATCTATTGCCGTCAACTTCCTTCTATTGTGACGGCTAAGTTGTCGTTCAGGCAAGACAATTCTCTGTCGGACGACAAGTGCGTGAATATTTCAGCGTCACTGCAAGAAATTTGGGCAGAAATGGCAGCTAAACCCCGGATTTCCTAATCGATCCGGAGCATTGCAGGCGGAGATATCGGAACCTCCATCAGATCTTCACCCCAGATGATGTGACCGTCGTATATTCCTGACATTTCGCGGATGATCTGTTCACGGACTCGGACTTGGTCAATTTGCTCAGTCACATGAGTAAGAACGACGGTTCCGACACCGGCTTGTTTTGCGACCTGGGCCGTATCGATATGGTTCCCGCACGATCGACGATAGAGGCCGCCTGGCTCGGTGCCTGAGAAAAAGTGATTCATGTGAATGAGAACATCGCAGCCGCGTGCAAGCTCGATTATTCCGGGACAAACGCCGCCGCTGTCACCGCTGTAGCAGACCGAGCCGCCCGCATGATCAAACCGAAAGGCGAGGCAGTTCAAGTAGGGCTGGGCATGCCATCCGGAGCCGACCGTTACCCGCCAGTTGCCGCGCTCAATAATATCTCCCGGGACAAGCTGCTGGATGCTTGGTGCCGGCGGTTTGCGCGGCAGTTCTCCACCACGAGCCTTGTAGATTTCAAGGCTCATTTCGTGCTCGGTTCTGGCTTTAATGTCCGGCCCAAAGATACCGTCCTGGCCAATCATTGACTCGACAATTCGCGCAATTGGATCCGGTCCAAAAACCTCCAACTCACCGACTTTTCCAGATCCTTGGTCCCAACGGGTCATTATCAGGCGTGGTAGGTCGATGAAATGGTCGTAATGCAAATGGCTGATGAAGCAGTGCGTAACCTCGGTTGCCAGATGACCTGTCTCGAGAAATCTGTGATGCGCTCCCGGGCCGTGATCAACAACAATCACATCGTCGTCAATCTCAAGGATGTAGCCCGAGCCCATCCGTTTCATGGAAGGTGCCGGTGTCCCGGTACCAAGCAACGTCAGCTTCATCGCTCCATCCTCGTCGAACGTGCACTCAGATATTCGTCCAGATTAGCACGATGCCCGATAGGCCGAGCAATACGAGTATGATTTCGTTGAAGCGTCTGTCGCTGACGCGGACGTAGAGGGCGGCGCCGAGCCACGCTCCCAGGAATGTGGCAGGTAAAGCAACGGCGACGGCGCCGAGCAGATCTCCCGTAAAGAGACCCGCTGCAAAATGCGAGATTAGCGCGGCGCCGAGTATCGACAAATTGAACGCTTGAAAAGTACTGCGTTTTTGCTCTTTGGTCCAACCCCGAACATCTCCCCAAACTGTGAGAATTGGTCCCGACAACCCGGCAAGTCCGCCGAGTACACCACCAATGAAGCCGACGGAGGCATCAGCCACGCGGCCGCCCCATAAGAGGCCTGCGCGGCCGCGAAGAAAAAGAGAGTAGAGAGAGTAGCAGATCAACAAAGTCGCGATGCCGAGCTTGAATGCTCTTACGTCGACATAGGTCAGGAGATATGTTCCCAGTGGTACCGCGAGGAGCCCTGGAATGATGAATGGCAGCACCCTGGACCACTTAATCGCATGCCATATGCGCGGGAGCGTCTGAACTTGAGCCGCTGCCGAACAGACGACGACGAGCGTGGCTGCCACTGATGGCGAGAGAACATATAGCCATAGTCCCAGTGCCGTGATGCCCGTGCCAAAGCCCGCGAGCCCGTTGACAAAGCCCCCGGCTAACGCACCAGCGATAACGAAGAGTAGGTATTCCGGCGCCATTCAAAGTGTCTTTTACTGGTATACGGATCCACGAATTCCGGTTAACGCACAAAATGAGATTGTTATGCGCGTCTCATCTCGCATCGCTGGAGCCATCAAATATGAAGTAATGGCACTGCCTAGCGTGCAACGTTGCATGCGTCCAGCTTAGCAGGCGAATGACACCGGCGAATATGCACAATCAAGATTTCCGTAGGCAACAGCGCAGTCCAGGCGCGACTCGACTTCGGCCCGCAACGCTTTTGAGCGCCGAACAAGCAATCCCATAGACAACACGACGCCGAATGAGCGCAGAAGCTCGGACGCTAAAGAGCGACCGACGAATGAAGCGTGCAATGGGCATGGCGAGTATAATGATCAACTCGCCGAGTCATCTTATTTTGGAAGCTCTCGCTCACGAACAGTCGTGATGGCTTTGTTGATCGAATGCTGCTCACCCAATGGGTTGTCGACAAGTGAAGCACGAAACATGTTAGACCTGACGGCGTGAGCCGCAGTGTCGGATGTCGTATTTAGGAGGACGTGCCGCAGATTGTTATTGTATTGCGAAAGCCCGGATTTTGCCGACTGCATAGTCAACCCCAGAATTGTCTATTTATTGCGATCCAGCATATTGATACCTCACCTCTCCATTACAAGGCGTTGCAGGATTTCATAAAATTGAATGTAATAAAAAATATATTGGAAGTGCGGGGCTTAATAATCCATTCACTATGTTAGATAACACAATGTCAATAATTGGCATGCATGACCTATCTGGTTGCGTAAGTGTTACCAAGGTCATCAAAAACGTTGACATTAAAGAGCAAAATTCGACGGGTGACCGAGGGTCCTTTGGGTCGCGCGACCGTCGTCGCCTTTGACGTCAACCGGCTATCACTCTCAAAGGCCCTGGGGTTGGCGACCAAGCGGTGGTCGGGCTTCAGCGGTAGCCGTACCATGTCAGCGTTGTCTTGGGTTTTTGTCTGGCTAGGCTTGCTGGTTGCTCTGCTGGGTGTGGCTCTCAACGGTTCAACATTGACATTTGCAAACGTGGCTCTTGTGGCAGGAGCATCGCTGCTGCTCATTTCATTTTTGGTCGTACAGTCGAGAGTTTCGTACCTCCACAACCGACACCACCTGCGAAAGCTGCAAAAGATCGGCAGGCGTGTTGAACAACGAATTGAGCAACTTGAGGATGCGAGGTGGCGTGTTCACGACAATACCCACCGAATGCGGGAGCTTCTCGATGCACAACAAAACATTATCTACGTAACAGACCAGCTCGGGCGATTAACGTTCGTTAACCGGTCATTCTGCTCGACTTTCGGTGTCGAAGTTGATGCTGTTCTGGAAACGCAATTTCGTCCGATCGAGATCAAGCGTGACACTAAAGAAGACGATTGCCGTACGGGCGGTCCGTTGGTTCTATCCGAGGGGTTGCGCTCATACTTGAATACTGTCGATGGGCCGCGTTGGTTCGCCTGGAGTGAAAGCGAAATTCCTTCGATTGATGGCTTGAGCTTCGATCGCCAGGTGGTTGGAACTGACATCACAGATCAATTGCGAATTGAGAGAGAGCTTTCTGCCGCACGAGATCAGGCTCAATCTGCCAGTCGGGCAAAATCTCGCTTCTTGGCTTCGATGAGTCATGAAATTCGGACACCGATGAACGGGATTCTCGGTATGGGCGGTCTATTGCTCGAGTCGAAACTGACGAAAGAGCAGCAGACCTACGTGGAAGCCGTCAATCATTCTGCGCAAACGCTGATGTCGCTCATTGACGAGATTCTGGACTTTTCTCGCATTGAAGCAGGGCACCTGAAACTAGATGCACGCCCATTTTCGCCGTACGAGACCATACAGAGTGTTGTCGAGCTACTCGCACCGCAAGCCCACCAGAAAGGCCTAGAGTTGGCATGGCGGGTAGATCCAGATGTCCCGAAAGCACTGCGTGGTGACCGCAATCGGTTTCGACAGGTTTTAACCAATTTACTTGGCAACGCGATCAAATACACCGATCGCGGTGGTGTGTCGGTCTCTCTGCAGGTGAGCGGCGCGAGAAGTGTTGGTTGTCGCTTGCGCCTGACAATTGAAGATACGGGCGTAGGTCTGGACACGGCTGACCTTACGCGGATCTTTGGCGAGTTTGAACGGGCCGGAGAAAGCGAGCAGCGTTACGAAAGCGGCACCGGTCTTGGGCTTGCCATCGCACGTCAGATCGTACGCGCCATGGGCGGCGATATAAGTGTGTCGGCTTCACCAGGACATGGGGCTTGTTTTGTCGCGGAGTTTGATCTCTCCGTAGCTGATCCCGTGCCAGTTTTGCAGCCTTACGAGAATGCGCTCGACGGGATCACCGTACTGATCGCATCGGGACACTTGATCGAGCGGCGTTCGCTCGCGCAGCTTCTCACGCAGCTCGGCGCCCGGGTCTTTGAGGCGAACGAGGCCTCGAAAGAGGCTATTGGAGAGGCTCTTACAGATCACCTCGCTGCCGTTGACATCTTGCTTATTGATGCTGACGAACCTCCAATCGACGCGGGGGCATCGCTAGCTGAGCTTAGAGACTTGGCGCCGGGTAAGCGAGTTACCGGTGTGGTTCTGACCGGCGCGATCGAGAAGGTCTCAGTGCAAGACTATCGCGCTGTCGGGTTTAGCGAATACCTAATCCGACCAGTTCGTCCACTCTCCCTGTATCGTCTTGTGACTGAGAGCAGGCGCGGCCCGACAGGCACTGCGAACTCTTCAGCAGCCAGTTGCGAAGGATCGATCAAGAGAGTTGAAACTCACGAACTCAACGTGCTCCTTGCAGAGGACAACGACATTAACGCTATGTTGGCGACGAAGATGCTGAACAATCTCAACTGCCAGGTTGAGCGTGTGTTGGATGGCCGGGAAGCGGTGCAAAGGGTCAAGTCGGCACTTGGAGACGGCAATGAGTTCGACGTGATCCTTATGGACGTGCACATGCCGGAAATGGACGGCTTGCAGGCGACGAGGGAAATCCGGGAATTCCAGCGGGGCTCTGCGGGCATTCCCGCGACAATCGTGGCCGTAACTGCAAATGCGTTTACCGAGGATCGAGAGCAGTGTTTGGCGGCCGGTATGGATTACTATCTGGCCAAGCCATTTGATCCAGCGGAACTGGCGGCCATCCTCTGCGAAAGCCGTAATTCGCTGAAGAATGCAAGCTAAGCAGCTGTTGCAAATAGAATTTTTCCTGGCAGATAGAGAACAGCGACATTAGCCTTAACACGTGCTAGTCTCCGACCGGGGCACGGAGAAAGAGCTTAATGAAACTGAGATCTAGACGCAGGGATCGCCGCGGGAAGATTGCGCGCGAAATAAAGGATGGAACAACCCGACTACTGTTGACTGGGTCTCGTCTCGGAAAAAAAGCTGCTGGCTTACCGCTTCAACTACGTAAGAAAGATCCCAAGGTTTATGGTCAGATCGGACCTCTCGAAGTCAGGCTGGCCACGTCTGGATCCGATATTCGACAGGCCCAGAAGCTCCGCTATAAGGTTTTCTACGAGGAGATGTCTGCCAAGCCCGACATCACCGCCCAGCTGAAGAAGCGGGACCAGGATCCTTACGACAAAATCTGCGATCACCTGCTCGTCTACGACACCTCATCGACGCCGGAAAAAGGTAGCCTCGGTCTTCGCAAACGGCCTAGTGTCGTGGGGACTTATCGTGTGCTGCGTGAGGAAATGCGGAGCGGATCGCGAGGCTTTTATACCCAGGGGGAGTATGACATCGCGCCGTTAATTGCGGCTAAGTCACCGCGATACCGTTTCATGGAGCTCGGCCGGTCCTGCGTCCTGAAGCCTTACCGAAACAAACGAACGGTCGAACTGTTATGGCAGGGTCTTTGGGCATACGTCCGTGAACACGACATCGATGTGATGATCGGCTGTGCCAGTTTCGAGGGCACGGATCCATCGCGACATGCCCAGGCATTGAGTATGCTCTATCATGAGCGGTTGGCACCGGATGATTGGTATGTCCGCGCCCACGATAAACTCTTCGTTGATATGAACATGCTGGCTGCAGACCAGATCGACATGAAGGCGGCGCTGCGAGCGCTTCCCCCGTTGATCAAGGGATACTTGCGGTTAGGTGCTTATGTTGGCGATGGAGCGGTAGTCGATGAGCAGTTTGGCACGACTGATGTTCTTATAATCCTCCCGGTGGAGAGAATCGACCCACGCTACTTTGAACATTTTGGTGCGCCTAATGAACGCCAGAGCCGGGTTGCAGCCGGCTTGCCAGTCAGCTAGTTCGCCCCAAAATAGCGATAATCTGCCCACAGAATTGAAGTCCGACCTCGCGGAGATGTTGTTTGCGCGTGAAGACGATTGTGAGCAAGTATCCGCGCCATATGCGGAATGATTCAGGAGATCCGCCATGCCAAGATTTGGCCCATTAGCAATACTGTCCCTGGTTGCACTTCTTGTGTCTGCCTTTGTCCTAGTGACGGGTGCCGTTGCAAAGCCAGCCGTGAATACCATCGGCAGCCCTGGAATTGCGATTAAGGGGTATGATCCGGTGGCCTATTTTGAGCAGGGCGGCCCGCGCGCGGGTTCATCGAAGCATACCGTCAAGCATGCTGGTGTGCGTTGGCAGTTTTCTTCAGCGGCCAACAAGGCGAAGTTCGAGCAGAATCCGGCTCGCTACATGCCAGCTTATGGTGGTTACTGCGCGTACGGTGTCGCGCAAGGCTATCTCGTTAAAATTGAACCGGACGCATGGGCAATCCGCAATGGAAAGCTCTATTTGAACTACAACCGGAACGTTCAGAGGACTTGGAGCAAGAGCCCGGACGCTTACATTCAAAAGGCGAATGTCCGTTGGCCAAAACTGGTGAAATCTAGGTAGTGCGATCAGTCCGCAGGCGGCTATTGCCGACCCAGGAACCGAGTGTCTGAGTTTGAGCGTGTCGTGCAAAATGTGGGAATGATCAGAAACTGATGGCGACTGCAGCAGGTCAACCAGCGAAACGCAAACGCGATGTACGCCTCGATTTCTTTCGTGGCGTTTGTCTTTTCATCATTTTTGTAGCCCACATGATCGGCAATCCATGGAACGCATGGATTCCCGCCAAGTTCGGCTTTTCTGACGCCACCGAGATCTTTGTTTTTTGCTCAGGCATGGCCTCGGCCATCGCCTTTGGTGCCGTGTTCCAAAGGCATGGCTACGTTATCGGAATTGGGCGTATTGCCTATCGCATCTGGCAGGTGTACTGGGCCCACATTTCGGTCTTTATGGTCTCGCTGGTCTTAATGATCATGATCGATTGGCAGCTCGGCGGTGACGACTACATTCGCGGTCTGCTGATGCAGCACTTCTTCAATGAGAACGCGCAAGCAGCACTGGTCGGCCTGCTCACGTTGACCTTTGTGCCGCCGTATTTTGACATCCTGCCGATGTACCTGGTTATCCTGGTTATGGTGCCAATAGTTATGGCTTTGGCACAGGCGGGACGCGTGTATGCTGGAATCTTTATCGTCGGCCTGTGGTTCATTTCCCAATTCAATCTGACCCATTTGCCACGTCAGCCCTGGGTCGCCGATGACGTCTGGTTTTTCAATCCCTTCGCGTGGCAGCTGATATTCTTTTCTGGCTTTGCCTTTATGCGCGGCTGGATCCCCGCGCCGCCAACCGACAAGCGCCTTGTTTATCTCTGCATCTTCATTTTGCTTGCCTCCGTTCCATTCGATTGGTGGCCGTTGATGAGCCAATTCCAGATCCTGCAGGATGGCCGCGAGGCACTGGCGCCGGTCATCAACAAGACGAACTTTGGCATCCTGCGCTTTATTCACTTCCTGTCACTCGCCTACTTGTCATACGTCGCTGTCGGCGAAGGCGGCAAGTATCTGACCGGGCCGGTCGTGCGGGTCATCAGCAAGGTCGGACAACAATCTCTGGGCATCTTTATCGCTGGCCTGGTGCTGTCATTTCTCTGCGCGACGTTCCTCAATATCGCAGGGCGCACCTACTTCACGGTTCCGCTGGCTAACCTGGGTGGCTTCGCAATCCTCATCGCCATTGCTTACAGCGTTTCGTGGTTCAAATCTGCACCGTGGAACCGACCCGTAGCAGCGGCTTCGAAGACTCAAGATGGACCCGAAACAACCCGAACTGACCCGGGTGAAATCAGGCCATCAGGCAAGCCCTCACCTGCTGAGTAGAATCGGTCACTCACAGCGCCACAGCACTTGGAAATCCTTTCGCTGGGACAAGGTCTCTGCGCGGCTTCCGTGCGTGCGCGCAGCACGCTTTGATCAAGCTGCGTGAGAAAGATAGTCCCGTTCCTCAGGCTTGGCGTATCCTTATGCGAGATGGAAGACTGAGCTTGGACACCCGCAACAGATGAGTGGAGCGCGAGCAGGTCCCATAGCCGTGCCGTCTCTGGGAGAGTGTTTATCGCCTCATGCTGATCCGCTTCGCATTCAGTCACCTGCTTCGGCGATGCATCTGCGCAGTGCTATGCGCCATGCTATCCCACACGGCCAGCGCGCAGGCGACGGGTGAGGGGAAGCAGCTCGTTGGTGATCGCTTCCAGCGCATAGAGCTGGACAGAAATGACCCTGAAGTGCAGGCCATTGAGCGCAGCCGCCCGCTGGGTCTGTTTCAAGGTCCCGTCTCACATGGGGACAGCCGGTTTCTGGTTGACCTTGACCCAAGCAAGGTGGCTACCGCTGCGCGAGAACCATCGGTGCGCCCGCTTGACAGGGACAGGTCAGCCTCCAGGAGCAAGACCATCAGTTACAACAACAGCGGACCACAGGCGACGGAACTCGTCATCGAGTACCCCTCATTGAACGCCCTGTTACGCTGTTATTGGGCATACGATCGAGATCTTGCCCGCCGACTTGCTACTGCCGATGCCAAGGCTCGCGAGGCAGCGCTGGAGCGTAAAGCGCGTCACGACGTCGGCAGTGTGCAACGTTTAGGTGCCGCTTCCTCGGGCAACGAAAGCAAACCCGCGAGACTGTCACAACTCCTCCTATCTGGTGATCCTGAAATGGGTACTCTGATCAGGGTCCGCCGCCAGTTCAAGAAAGCAGGACGGCCCTGCCAGATCGAAGTGGTTTGTGCCAGCCAAGTAAGCAACCGCGAGACGTTCGCGAAGAGGATGCGGCTTGTCCGGCGGGAACGCAAAGCCTGCGTGGCGCGAGCCAAAGAGCTAGCCGCTGCAACAAGGATTGTTCGCACTGGCGACTGATGAGAACCACCAAGCACCTCAAACTGGACAGGTCGCCACAAAGGTGTTCAGCGAGAAGTCAATCACTCGGCGAAGAGGCATACTCGCAGTCAACGCCGGTAGCCACTGCGGAACTGCAATCCTGGTAAGTGCCTTACTCATTCCGCCAGGTCAGGCTCAAGAACAAAACGACCCCGATGAGTTCTTCAAACTGCGAACCGGATCTTCAGTGTTTCGCTACTACGAACTCGGGCATTATGCTCCGTCGCGATCTGGCCGAAAGCGATTTCCTCTCGCCCGCTTTGTTGTCGCCCCGGACATCGCGCTGCCCATCAAAGTCGATCCCAGAAATGGCATTCACATGTACTGCAATACGCAGGTCTTCGGGCTCGGCGGCTTCTTGCGACCGAGGGGAAAGGGCGTTCCAAGTGGGCGTGTCGACAGCCTGGCGAACTATCAATTTCCTTGGACCAGCAATTTCTGTGAGAAGCGCGGCAGGCAGGGCTCAGCCCGACAGTTGCGGGTTTGCGGCACGCAATATGTTGAACACCTCGGCCAGGACTGCCGGCCCGGGCGGCCTGTGAACCGAGGTTTTGAAGGGTTGGCAGTGGCCGACGGTCGAGTGTCCAGCTTCGGTGCCGGGCATCTGGTTTCGATCAGTAATGCCACGCATCTGTGGACTTACCTTCATATGGACAGGCGGACCGTCCGGCGAAACCAGTTCGTGAGAAAAGGGCAGACACTGGGCCTGATCTCGAACAGACCAGGTAACACATCGATCCACTTGCACTTGGAAGTACAGGTCAAGGGACCTGATGGTCTGCGTTACATGGAC
The DNA here is from genome assembly GCA_965247245.1 of Hyphomicrobiaceae bacterium. Lineage (GTDB taxonomy): Bacteria > Pseudomonadota > Alphaproteobacteria > Rhizobiales > Hyphomicrobiaceae > Tectiglobus. Next base: position 4,268,102 of record CBDFGV010000003.1, read on the forward strand.
CCTTTGCCGTCATTGATTGTCGCCTATCGTCGGGCGCTGGGACACGACCCATCGAACCTGATCGATGCAGACGGCAATCTGAAGTTTGATCCGGAGTATGAAATCAGAGCTGGGTCTGATGCGCGAATAGCTGGCTCCAGTCCTTGCGCGCATACGGAAGAACTTCAAAGCATCTCAACAGAATGGGAGGCTCACTTCGTCAGCCTCTGGTGTCACAACGGCTCGGTCGTCGGCTTGGTCAAGGAAGGCGAAAACCGAAAGCTTGTCTATGTCAAACCGCGGTCTGAAATCGCGGATGGTGCAAGTCGCAATCCCGTTCTCGTCGAGGCGTCTCAGGCAGGCACAGCGTGGCGTGGCCATGCCATCCACTACAGCCGCGCATGCGAAGATCGCCGCTTCGCCATCAAAGGGCAGATATCGGAAACCAGCGGTAGCCTGGTCCTCACTGGCCTGCGGGACAGCTTCCAGAATAGCAATTGCGATACGGTCAAGATTGCAGAGAGCCTAACTTTCCAACGCCTCGACAACGCGCTCACTTCGCGGCCGCTTCCGACCCCGCATTCGGACAAGGTCGACAGCAAGATTGCATCGGATGCCGCATCCAATTCTAGTATGGCGAACTGCCCTTACGCGCTCAAACCAGGCGAGAAACCAAGCCGCCGTGGTGCGCTGGAGGTGCCGTCGAAAAGCGAACGCACCTGCAACTTCAATGCGCTGACCTTGCCGCGAGGCAAATCCTTGGCTGAGATGCCCCGCTACATTCGAGAGTGGCCGGGGCTCAACCCACGCGGCTTTCTAGCAGACAAGAACGGCAATCAGATCATCGCGTTTTCCAGCGAGCAGTCGGGTGTTGGGGCATGGTGGTATTGGGTCTCGCGCCGTGCACGCCATGGTGCGGGCTTGTCAAGGAAGGGTTTTGGCGCAACCGGTCGTCTGACGTTGAAGCAGTTGGCGCTGGCAATGTCCGGGCGGACGACCATCAACAGTTCGGTGCGGAATTTTTATCTGAAGCCTTATTTGAAGTTTGCCATGCAGTACTTTGGCCGGCCGATCGGCGAGAACCAATTCGTTGACCTGCGCAAAGCTGATGAGCGTTGGAGCCTGGCTCGCACACAGTTTCGTCTGGAAAGTGGGCGCAATGTCCTGATAAGCCGCCGATCATTCGACTGCGGTATTCGTTTTGGCAATGACGTTATGGCGGACTTTGACGCCGTCGGGGTCGGGAAAGGGGCCGGCAAGCCAATCCATCACATCCGCTTCAAAGGATTGAAGTACTACGCATATGACTGCCTTGACGCGGTGAGTAATCCGGGCCTGAACGCGCATGAAAATCGCGACCCTGAACGCAATCCCACAGATATGGCAGCGGCAGAAGCGATGATTACGGCACAGCAGGAGCGGATCGAGCAGCTTGTCGCCGATGTTGCGAAATTGCGCGCCGAACTTGCACTCAAAGATCAGGCATTAGCGGCGGTGAAAGATGAGTTGGCGAAGTTAGGCCATGAACTTCAAAAATGACCAATCAACATCAATCAAGTGCAATGCGATTGTTAGAAATGATCAATAAAACAGCAAAGGCCCCGAAGCATTTCGGGGCCTATCGCATTTCGTCATTGTAGCAACCTGCCGATGCCAATCTGACCTTCGGTCTGTTCTACTCTGCGGCTTCCGCCTTCTCGTCCGGTCCTTCGACGATCTTCGTGGCGAAGTCTGCCGGCGACACAATCTCGAGAACTTCAAAGTCGTTTGAGCAAGCAATTTCGCGGTGCTTGATCATCGGTTTCTGCAGAATGCAATCGCCCTTCTTGATCGTTCGCACACCTTCGCCTTCATATTCGAAAGTGGCCCAGCCGTTTAACACATAGACAAACTGGAAGTCGCACTCGTGGATATGCCACTGCTGGACTTCATCCTTCATTTCCTTGCCGTTGTGGCGGACAAGGTGCGCAACGTAGGCACCGTTCGTGCCGTCCTTGGTTCCAAGATCGCGGTACTCGAAAATCTCGCGCAGGCCCGGTGTCCATTCTGCGTTCTCAGCTTCGTTGTGGACAAAGTCCCAGTCACTGCGATCAATCAAATCACCCATGGCTTCCTCCTGTAATTGAGCGGTCAATTCCGCCTTGCTTGTGCCCCGGCCACGTTTCAAGCCGGAACTAGTCTACACGATCGTCACGCCACTATCGACAGACAAAATTTGCCCCGTCGTAATGGCCGACTCATCGGCGGCCAGGTAAACGGCCATCTCGGCAATATGGATCGGCAATCCTAGCCCGAGCAAATGCGATTGACCGATCTTCTCGACTTCGGGCGATGCCGCCATCAGCTTCTTCACCCTGTCGGACAGCGTCACCGAGGGCGCAATAGCATTGACCCGGATCTTGTGCTCAGCATATTCCGCCGCCATTGACCGCGTCATCGAGGCGACTCCGCCTTTTGCGGCCGTGTAACAGTCCCGGCCCGGTAGCGCCATCAACGCGACGTTCGATGACATGTTGATCACCGAACCACCGCCTGCCTTGATGATCTCCGGTATCCCATACTTCGAGCACAGGAACGTACCGTAGAGATCAAGTTTGATGACCCGCCAGAACTCTTCCTCCGGCGCATCTGTCACCGGACCGTCCTGCACGGTCGAGCCGCCGGCATTGTTGTGCAGGATATCAAGCTTGCCGTAACGCGAAACGGTTTCCGCGAAGGCTGCCTGCACGTCAGCGGTTTCGGTCACGTCGCACTTGATGAAATGCGCATCACCGCCGCTGTTGGCAGCAAACTCCCGTGCCGATTGTGCTGCTGCTTCACCCAGCTCCACATTGATCTCGGCAACGACGACCTTTGCGCCTTCCTGCGCGAACCGTTCGGCTGTCGCGCGGCCAATGCCACCACCACCACCAGTGATAAAGGCAACCTTGCCATCCAGGCGTCCCATGAGATCCTCCTTTATTCGTTTGGTCGACCGCCCGGCCAGACAGGAGCCGCCGCCAGGTCTGGCCAGGCCGCTGGTGACTCCGAGGCCGCTCTGGCGTCAGCTATGGATGCCGCGTCATCCCAGTTGGCGGCGATGTAGCGATTGCCTGTGACGCCATTCGCCTGGTCTGAGCAAAGCCACAGCATCGGCGGCACCATCTTCGTCGTTGGCACGAGATCGGCCCGCGCGAAGGGTGCTTCTTCGGGAACCATGGCGGTATCAGACGGACCGCCGGGCACAACGACATTAACGGTGATGCCATCCGGTTCGAACTCGGCTGCGTGTCCTGCGCTCATCGCTTCAAGGCCGGCCTTGGCGGGTCCGTAGGGATGGAAGCGGCCGCGTAGCATCGTGAAAAAGCTTGTCGTCACGTTGATGATCCGGCCCCAGCCCTTGGCCTTCATGTGCGGGACAGCCGCGCGCGTCAGATACCAGGCGCCGGAGAGATTGACTGAAATGAACTGGTTCCAAACCTCAGGCGAAATCTCGTCGATCTTGATCAGCTCCGTCATGTGATGCGGCCCGAACAGCTGCATGCCCATGGCACCGTTGTTGATCAGGATGTCGACCGAACCGTAGGTATCGTGCGCGAACGCCACTGCGGCGCTGCATGCGCTGTGATCCGAAATGTCCAGTTGCTGGATGCTCAACCGTTCGTCGGCACCACTTGCCTTCGCGCTTGCGGCAAGTTCTTCAAGTCCACCAGCGTGAACGTCAGCCGCAACCACTGAAGCACCGGCATCAAGTAAGCCGGATGTAATGACGCGACCAAACCCACCGGCTGCTCCGGTGACGATGGCAACTTTGCCGTCCAACGACTGAGCCAATTACGTCTCCCTCCATTTTGTCCGCCAACCACACCGAATGGTGGTGGCGCTGTTTCCCAAGAGCGTAATGAGTTTTGCAGTGGTGAGGGAAGGCTCAGCAGCGAACGATCATCCACAGGTTGCCAGTCAGACAAGAAAAACAATCAGTAAAAAGATTTACAGCATACAGAATCAATTTTATGTTCTTCAAAACCGTAGGAAGTTGGGCGCGCGAAGAGAGGGACTGAGACATGACGGCAGCGACCAAGCGGTTACTAGTAAGTCTGTTTTTGCTGTCCTTGTTAAGTGGTCATACCTCGGCCAGTGAGCCCACTCCATTCCCGGAACCGGTTAGAGAAACACGTCCCGCTGTCGATGGTGTCAACGGCAAGCTCTCATTCGCAAAGACAATCGACGGCCCGGAAGTCCAAAGTATCTCCGGCGCCTTGTCCATGCCGATAGGCAATCAATTTGGATTGCAGATTGATGGCAAGGCAGCGGAAGTTGATACTGACATTGTTGGAGATATTCCCGTTTATGCGGCAGCAGCTCACGCGTTCTGGCGTGATCCGACAAAGGGAATGCTGGGCCTCTACGCCGGCTACAGCCACATAGACATTTTACAGGGGCTTAGTTTTGGAGTGCTCGGCATTGAGAGTGCATTGTATATAGGTCGGTTCTCGATCGACGTTCTTGCCGGCGGCATCGATGGTGACATCGTCGATGCTAGCTTTTTCGATGTCGCTCAGCTGAGCTACTATCCGACGGATGACCTTCGGCTCCAGGTTGGTCACTCATACGCTTTCGGTAGCCACAGTCTGATTTACGGGCTTGAATGGTCCTTGGGAGGCCATGCTGGCACTGCTGCAGCACTCTACGCTTCCGGATCGATGACTCAAGACGGAACACATGCCGCCGGTCTGGGGTTGCGTTTCTACTTTGGCCAGAGCGACAAGACATTGATCCGCCGTCATCGTGAGGACGATCCGGCTACAACGCCTCACACAAAACTCCCCTGCGATGAAGTAATTGTGGTGCATAATGGCAATCAGAACACCATCATCTTCGGCCAGGCGTCGGGGCCTGGTTGTGGTGGCTCGTCGATTCCATGGTGAAGGTCAATCGCGTTGGCGATCATCCAGGTCATCACCACATCAACCTTGGCTTGATAGCAATTCCCCCGGGACTGTCTGCATTGCTCGTCCACGACATCGCACTCGTGGGCAAGCCGTTGCTTGCCGGAGGTGGTGAGCTTTAGCGAATCACGCAAGTGGAAATCAATGGAGAACACACGCATGATGGCAGCAATGAAGCGACCAATCGCAAGCCTGTGCTGCTTGGCATTTCTCTGCGGCCAGAGTTCGGCTAATGAGCCGTCTCCTTTTCCTGAACCGCTCCGCGCAACACGCCCGGCAGTGGATGGCTTCAATACCAAGTTATCCTTTGAAGGCGGACCGACGTTTGGTGGTGGTGAAGTCTATGGCGCAAGCGGGTCCGCAACGATACCGCTTGGACATCAGTTCGGTCTCCAACTCGATGGCGTTGTTGGCGCGGTCGATGGCAATGCCATCGACGGCGTAGAGGTTTTCGCGGGCGCGGCGCATCTCTTCTGGCGCGATCCGTCGCGCGGTTTAGTTGGCGCCTACGCCAGCGCGATCCACGCAGATATTTTTGGCGGACTGAACGTCTATCGCGGTGGTCTCGAAGGTGCAGTTTATCCGGGACGCTTCACGATCGAAGGAATCATCGGCGTCTTCCATGCAGACTTCAGCGATACAGATTTCTTCGCTGATGCCGAGCTGGGATATTACCCGGACGATGATGTCAGGCTGAGCTTGGGCTATAGTGTCGTAGCTGACGACCATGTCTTCAAGTTTGGTGGTGAATGGGCCTTTGCCAGTCAAGCCGGCACGGCCTCTTCCACATTCGTTGATGGCTATGTCAATGCCGACGGTGACGGGCTTGCGATAGCGGGGCTACGTTTCTACTTCGGGCAAAACGATAAGACCTTGATCCGCCGTCACCGCGAAGATGATCCGCAGTCAGCGCGGCTCGGTGCCATCAACTTCCACTTCTCTCGCAACCAAACCTATGGCGACAGTTGCGACGCATGCACCGATGCCTACTCGTCGACGCACTGAAGCTGAAAACTAACTGCAATGGCGAGCGTCCAGGTTCGTTAGATTTATTGTCAGATTTGTAGTGACATTGAGGAGCTGATGCCCAGCAGCGGCTCTTACGATGGCGCGCAGTTGGAGTGACGCTGTAGGCGAGCGACAAACTCTTATCTCTTTCGAGATCCGCCAACGGGACCTACGGAAACCTGCATTTACGTTGCGGTGGCTATCGGCAGCAAGCGCACAAAAAACTCACACATCGCTACGATTCTTCAGAATATACAGTTTAATGATTTATAGCCTACAGAGTCATTCATATTTTTCTCTGCAATTGTAGGATTTACAGCATCTACGGAGGGGAGATCGGGATGATAGCTCTGGGACGACGACTGATCATAGCCCTTTGCGGTCTGGTAGCAGCTGGCGCACCAACCCTAGCGAGTGAGCCCGCCGCGCATCCAGAACCGGCTGCTGAGACCCTGCCAGCAGTCGACGGCGTCAACGGCAAATTGTCTTTCGGCGGGGTTGGCGGTGACGTCGATGGTTTTGGGGCGAGTGCGTCGGGCACAGTCCCACTCGGTCATCGATTTGGTTTTCAGCTTGATGGGGCAGCTGCCACGATCAATTCCGATCTTCACGACGATGTACCCGTCTACGCTGCCGGCGCCCACCTATTCTGGCGTGACCCGAGCAAGGGGCTGATTGGGCTCTACGGCGACATCACTCATGTTGACATCGGAAACGGTTTCGACTTCTTCACGGCCGCCGTTGAAGGTGCGCTATATCTGGGACGATTTTCTATTGACGGCATCGCCGGAGTCAAAGGCGGCGATACGCTTGAAAGCGACTTTCACAACCAGCTTCATTTCTCCTATTACCCGACAGACAATCTCAGCCTGCGTCTCGGGCACTCCTACGCCTATGGCTATCATGGTTTCTCTCTCGGCGGCGAATGGGCGTTGGGCGGCAAGGGCGGGGTAACACCGTCGCTTTTCGCGGTCGGCTTGAGCGATTTCGACGATCATCGCGCCGTCGTGGCGGGGATGAAGTTTTACTTCGGTCAACGAGACAAGCCGCTCATTCGGATCCACCGCGAAGCGGATCCAAGGAGCTACGTCTCCGAGAATGACGAAGACAACCGGGCAATTATTGTCATTGGTCCGACGGATCCCCTGACGAGTCCCTAGCAGCGTCGACCAATCCACGAAATTGAAACCCAGCTTGGCATGCCACTGGTTGGGAAAAGGAGACTCTCATGAGATCACTCACCAAGGTCATCTTCATCCTGGCTTTGTCCTTCGCCTGTGGTTCAGCACTTGCGTCAGACGGAACCGAAACGACGGAAGTTGATCATGGCGCACCGAGGTCTTCACTGCCGGCTGTCGATGGGATCAATGGTAAGCTTTCATTCGAGCACGGCATCGACGGAGATGGCAGCTTGGGTGGAACCGGCTCGCTTACCGTTCCCCTGGGGCATGCATTCGGGTTTCAACTCGATGTCGGTGTGGTCGATCGAGAGCACGATACCCTCGACGACGCGACGGTTTACAGGGGCGCCGCGCATCTCTTCTGGCGCGATCCAAGCAAGGGCCTGATCGGCCTGTTCGGCGACTACATCCACTTCGATCTATACGAGGGCTTCGATGTCTATGCCGGTGGTGTGGAAGCGGCTGTGTACTTCGATCGCTTGACACTTCACGGAGTTGTCGGCGTGACCGAGGGCGACTTTGTCGACAGTGAATTCTTTAGTCGTGCACGTCTCACTTTCTACCCGACGGATGACCTCAGCATTCATGTCGGTCATGCCTACGCGCACGACGAGCACCGGATGCTGTTCGGTGCTGAATGGGGCTTTGCAGGCCGGGCTGGCGCTGCCACGTCACTATTCCTTCAAGGTGACCTTGCTGAAGACGGTGACACCTCAATGCTGGCTGGTCTGCGCCTCTACTTAGGGCAGCGCGACAAGTCTTTGATCCGCCGCCACCGAGAAGATGATCCGCCCGCGGCACTCGGCTCAGAGACCGATACCAACTACGACTTCCTCATTGAATATTTGTTGCTTGGTGGATCGGGAATCCATTCGTGGGATGTCAATGGAGGCTAGCAGAAGCGGCGTATCAATTGTGGTCCAGCGTTCGTTCCTATACCCAAAGCAAATTGGAGCAGTCGACATGTCGAACTGGATCAAGTCTCTAACGTTCGTTCTATGCCTCATCTGCGCGACAACCCTCTCGGCGCTCGCGAGTGAGCCGGACGCAGGCCCCAACGTCATGAATCAACCTAAGCCCGCCGTTGACGGGATCAACGGCAAGTTCTCAATTGAAAAGGATGTCACTGATGAAGACCTGGTCGGAGGTACAGGATCGTTGACGATACCACTCGGTCATCAATTCGGATTGCAGCTTGACGGCCACATCGCGAACGCAGGTGATAGCCAACTTGATATCCCAATCTACGCGGGGGTGGCGCATCTATTCTGGCGCGATCCCGATAAGGGGATGGTCGGCCTCTATGGAGGGACGATGAGGGTCGACGTGCTGGGAGGTCTAGACTTTCACGCAGGTGCTCTGGAGTTTGCCAAGTATTGGCCGAACGTCACACTCAAGGGTCTTATAGGCTTTACTGAGGGAGACATTGTCGACGCCAGTTTTCTGGAACATATCAGTCTGGCGTACTACATGACAGATAACCTGAGGGTTGATGTGAGTCATTCCTTTAGATTCGATCACCACGTGTTCCACGCCGGAGGAGAGTGGGCATTCGGTCATCATCGAGGGGCGGCTACATCAATGTTTGTTGAGAGCTCCATGCTTGAGAATGGAGATGCATCCGCCTTGTTGGGATTGCGGCTCTATCTCGGTCAAAGTGAGAAATCACTGATCCGTCGTCATCGCGAGGATGATCCTGAGGATGAACTTGAAAGTTGGTCCTCCGGGATAGGTACAATTGCCTTTTACTTTCTACAGGCACCCGAGCTTGACTTTGACCTGACGAATCTCAGAAACATACTGGACATTGACTACTGCCAACATCACCCGGCGAAGTGCGCTGCGTTCGCAAACCAATGAAGACATGCTGCGTTCGATGCAGCGGAACTCACAGATCGGCGAGCGAGAGACGGTCAAACGGTTTCGAGTTCATTCGCCAATACCGCGGTAAGCCGCTTTCGGATCGCGTCCTGACGGGCCGGGTCGATGACCTTCTTGTTGGTCAGGTCCGTCACGTAGAACACGTCGACAGCCTTTTCGCCGTAGGTCGTGATGTGCGCTGAAGTGATGTCCAACTTGAGATCCGAAATGGCGCTCGTCAGGTCGTAAAGTAATCCGGACCTATCTAGGCCGCTCACCTCGATCACTGTAAAGCGATCCGACCATGTGTTGGAGATCACCACTTCCGGTTCAACGCTGAAGGCGTGGATGCGCGGCTCCGGCATGCGGCGCTGTTCGAGCAGTTTTTGCAGCCGCGCTTCACCTTTGAGAACTTTGATAATCGTGCGGCTGATTTGTTGCGTGCGCCGCGTCTCATCATCATCATCCGCAAAGCTGCGCTGCAGGACGAAAGTGTCTAGGGCGAAGCCGTCACGGGTCGACGAAATTTGCGCGCCGATAATATTGGCGCCCGTGGCAGCACAGCAGCCGGCAAACAGCGCCAGCAGTCTTGGATGGTTGGGCGCCAGGATTGCCAGTTCCGTCATGCCTTTGAAAGTATCCGACGAAAAGGCCGTTGCAAGTTGCTCTCCTGATCGCTCAGCGTCACTGACCAGCTTGGCATGTGCAATCTGCGTGTCGAGTTCGGTCCTGAGCCAATAGTCAGAGTATTGCCGATTGATGAAGGCCTCGACGTCCGATGAGGCCCAGTCGCTCAAGGCCTCGCGGAGTTGATCCTTGATTGCCGCTTCACGGTACTCGCGGCTTTCGGCCGTGTGGCCGCCGGCAACCAGAACTTCGGTTTCGTAGTAGAGCTGCCGCAGCAATTGCCCTTTCCAGCTATTCCAGGTGCCGGGACCAACGGCGCGAATGTCGGCGACCGTCAACAGCAGCAGAAGCTTGAGGCGCTCTGGCGTCTGCACGATGTCAGCAAAATCCCGGATGGTCTTGGGGTCGGACAAGTCGCGCCGTTGCGCGGTGTCACTCATCGTCAAATGCTCTTCGATGAGCCATGAGACGGTATCTGTCTCAGCACTTGAGAGGCCGAACCGTGGACAGAGACGACGCGCAATCTCCGCGCCAATCACGGAGTGATCCTCGGGGCGTCCTTTGCCGATATCATGTAGGAAGGCTGCCACGTAGAGCGCCCGTCTATTCTGGATAGACGTGATGATCTCCGTTGACAGCGGAACCTCATCGGCCAGGTCGCCAGCCTCGATCGAGGTCAATTCCCCGACGCATCGCAGCAGGTGCTCATCAACCGTGAAGTGATGATACATGTTGAACTGCATCATCGAAATCACCAACCCGAACTCTGGAACGAAGCGGCCAAGAATGCCGATTTCGTTCAAGCGCCGGAGGATCCTCTCCGGCGATTTGCGTGATGTAAGGAGTTCCAGAAACAGGCGGTTGGCTTCAGGCGAAGTGCGCACATCTTCATCGATCAGACGCAGCGACTGGCGCATCAATCGAATGGCTTTCGGGTGAAAGAACGCGCCGGTCTTGTGGGACTGCGTGAAGATCCGCAACAGGTTCAATGGATCGCGCTCAAACACCTGGTCATCGTTGACCGTGATCCGATCGCTCTCGATGTTGAACTCGGTTGTCTTGCGCACTTCGCGCCGCACCGTCCAGTTCATCGGGTTGAGGAGCCGGGTCAATGTCGGTGACGCAGCCAGCTGCTGGATCTCCAGGTTGGCGCACAGGATAGCGGTCAGTTCACCGACATCCTTGGCAATCAAGAAGTAGTGGCGCATGAACCGTTCAACGGCACGCAAGCCGCCAGCTTCGCGGTAGCAAAGGGTCTTGGCGATGATCGGCTGCATGTCGAAGGACAGGCGCTCTTCCGCCCGGCCGGATTCAAAATGCAGGTGACAACGAACAGTCCAGAGAAAGTGGCTGCAACGGCGGAAGGTTGCGGCTTCCTCGCTTGTGAAGGTTCCGTCCGCCACGGTCTCAGAGCCAACACCGCTGCCGGCCACGTACTTACTAAGCCAGTGCAGTGTGTGGAGATCTCTGAGACCACCCTTGCCGTCTTTGACGTTCGGTTCCACCAAATAGCGGCTGTTGCCGCTGCCGCTGTGTCGGCCATCGCGCTCGGCGAGTTTTGCTGCAATAAACTCTCGTGCGGTCCCCTTGACCACGTCGGCCTGGAAGCGCTCCTGAAATTGACCGTAGAGAGCTTCATCGCCGAGTATCAGCCGTGCATCGAGAAGCGATGTGCAGATCGTTGTGTCTGATTTCGAAAGACTGATGCATTGGCTGATCGTACGCGTCGCGTGACCAACTTTGAAGCCGATGTCCCAGAGCAGATAAAGAATGTGCTCGGCAACGCTCTCGATCCACGGTGTCTGTTTGTAGGGAAGTAGAAACAGCAGATCGATGTCAGAGCCCGGCGCCAGCTTTCCACGGCCATAGCCACCGGTTGCAACCACGGCCATTTGTTCGGCGTCGGACGGGTTGGTCGTGGCGTAATAGACGTGATGGATCGTGTAGTCGTAAATCAGACGAATCAAATCGTCTTGGAACTGCGACAGCCCGGAAGCACATCCTGCACCATCGCCGTCGAGGTGCAGTTGTTTGCGCGCGGCTTCCCGGGCCTCGCTCACCAGCTCTTTCAGGCGCGCCAATACCTCGGGCCGCGCAGCATCGGCATGGCCAGCTGACTTATAAATAGCTGTCAGCTCCTGACGCAGAGCGCCCGGATCAAAATACGGCGGTTTGCTGTGCACAACGGCATCCATCATGGTTACTCGTCAGCTGCGCGTGAAATTTCTTTGAGACGATACACTAATTCGAGGGCGGAGCGCGGTGTCAATTCGTCGGGGTTAACATCGCCCATCGCATCCTCAAGTGGAGAAGTTTCCGGCGCTTGAACCTCGCTGACGGCAGCAAACAGCGGCAGTTCATCGAGAGCCGCGCTCCCTTTACCACTCGTCTGCTCCTTCTCCAGTAGCTCAAGAACCTCGCCGGCGCGCACTGTCACCGCCGTGGGCAGGCCCGCCAAGCGCGCAACATGAATGCCGTAGGAGCGATCGGCAGCACCCGGTTTGACCTTGTGCAGAAAGACGATCTCATCTTTCCATTCCTTGACGTCGACAGTGACGTTCGCAATTTCCCCAAGTCGGTCGGCCAGCGTTGTGAGTTCATGGTAGTGGGTTGCGAACAGCGCCCGGCATCTGTTCACGTCATGCAGATGCTCGACCGTCGCCCAGGCAATGGAAAGCCCATCGAAGGTAGCTGTACCGCGGCCAATCTCATCGAGGATGACGAAGGATCGCTCGGTTGCCTGGTTCAGGATGGCAGCCGTCTCGACCATCTCGACCATGAACGTCGAGCGGCCACTCGCAATGTCATCGGATGCACCGACACGTGAGAACAACCTGTCTACAACGCCGATATGCGCGGAGCGCGCCGGCACATAGGAACCAATCTGCGCGAGCAACGTGATCAGCGCGTTCTGGCGAAGGAATGTTGACTTGCCCGCCATGTTCGGTCCGGTCACCAGCCAGATACGACCTACCGCTGGATCGTCAAAGCCCGGCGGCGTATCCGACGCAACATATGGAATGAGACAGCAGTCGTTGTCGATAAACGGCCCGGCGAGCTCCTTCTTGAGTGCTTGCTCAACGACGGGATGGCGGCCGCCGCGGACATCGTAGGTCAGCGAGTCATCGACAATCGGTCGCGTGTAGTTCTGGTCGACCGCAAGCTCACCCAGTGCCGTCACGCAATCGAGTTCGGCAAGTGCCGAAGCCATGGCATTGAGGGACGCCTCGTGTTCGGAGATGGCGTTGGCCAACTCAGCAAAGATGTCATTCTCAATCGCAAGTGCGCGTTCCGCCGCCGATGCAATGCGGCCTTCAATCTCGCTCAACTCAACCGTCGTAAACCGCACTGCATTCGCCATTGTCTGGCGATGCCGGAACAGGTCCGACAACGGCTCCTCCATGAGGGGCTTGGCATTGGCGGCGGTGACTTCAATGAAGTAGCCGAGGATGTTGTTGTGTCGGACCTTGAGTGTTTTTACGCCGGACGCTTCAGCGTACTTTGCCTCAAGGCTGGCCATGACATTGCGGCTGTCGTCGCGCAATGACAAGGCATCATCAAGGCCCTGGTTGTAGCCGGTGCGTACGAAACCGCCTTCTCGTCTGAGAGCTGGTGGCTCATCGACAATGGCAGCCGTCAACATGTCCGATAGACTTCCGGGTGGGCCCGCAAGGCTTTCAGCAATCGTTGCCAGTGCAGATGGCAAGCCAACTGCGCCGCCCGCTTTCTGGACGAAGTCGGCACACACATCCGCAATCGCTATGGCATCACGCACGGCGGCCAGATCCCGCGGACCGCCACGCTGCAAGCTCAAGCGTGATATCGCCCGCGCCACATCGGGTGCACTGCGCAATGCCTTCTGGATGTCGTCTCGCAGGTTTCTGTCATCAACCATGAAGGCCACGGCATCCTGGCGCGATGTGATCGAGGCCAGGTCACGCAACGGGCTCGAAATCCAACTGGCCAGCTCGCGCGCACCAGGTCCGGTGACTGTCCGGTCAATGGCGGCAAGGAGGGAGCCGGCCCGGTCACCGCTTGTCGATCTCAGGATTTCGAGGCTGGCGCGGCTGGCGGCATCAATGATCATGGTAGCGCCACGTCCGGAACGGCGCGGTGGCCGCACGGTTGGCCGCTTGCCCAACTGGGTGAGTTCGACATAGGTCAGCAGTGCACCGACAGCGGCCTTCTCACCGCGTGAGAATTCTCCGAATGCGCCGAGATCGGAAACATTGAGATACTCACACATCAGGCGTTCGCCACTGAGACTGTCGAAAGACGCTGCCGGAACCGGCGTCAGCGCGGCGGTGATCAAATGGGCAGTCCGCTCCAGTTCAGCATTCTTCAACACTGCATCAACTGACAGAATTTCACCCGGCAAAAGCCGGACGAGTTCTCCTGTCAGATCGACGCCTGCGATCACGCCGATCTCAAACTCCCCGGTAGAAATATCCAACGACGCCAGCCCATAGTCGGCTTGCTCGCCGGGCTCTGCGAAAATGGCTGTCAGATAGTTGCGTGTCTTGGCATCAAGCAACGCGTCTTCGGTCAGTGTACCTGGCGTGACCAAGCGAACAACGTCCCGTTTGACAACCGCCTTGGAACCGCGTTTGCGCGCCTCGGTCGGGTCTTCGAGTTGCTCGCAAACCGCAACGCGAAAGCCTTGTCGGATCAGGCGCTGCAAATACTCGTCGGCGCGAACAACCGGCACGCCGCACATCGGAATGTCTTCGCCAAGGTGCTTGCCGCGCTTGGTCAGAACAATCCCAAGAGCCTCGGCGGCAACAACGGCATCGGTGAAAAACAACTCGTAGAAATCGCCCATCCGGTACCAGAGCAGGCTGTCCGGGTTGGCGGCTTTGATTTCCAGGAACTGCGCCATAGAGGGCGTGACACCGGTCTGCGCTTTTTGAGCGGCCGGTGCTTGGGCGTCATCATTCTGCTTGTTTGATCGCCGCGCCATCGAGGCCTGTGATCCACCGCTGATCTGTAAAACAGTCCAAGCCGACGCATTTAGCGCATCAACCGGCAGGCGTTAAGACATTGATACACAATTTATTCGATGCATCGGCGACAATTGTGGAGTGAATCTACCTCTGCTGCGACTGCCTCAGGCCGATTATGAACGGAATGACGGCAATCGCCGTGATCACGGATGCCGCGAGAAACGGTGCTCCTGGCAGGTAAATGGGAGCATTCGGACCGGTAAAATGGCCGAATAGCTGTGTCATGAGCAGGGGTGAGACAGCGAGCGTTATGGCGGTCACGCTGGTCATCGCACCCTGTAGTTCACCCTGCGCATCATCTGCGATCCGGTTCGACATCAGGCCCTGCAGGGCAGGTGTGAGGATGGCGCTCAATGCGGTCAGTGGCAGGATCGCGTAGACCATCCAGCCTTCAGTGATGAAGCCGAGCATGGCCAGGCTGACGACATTGAAAAAGAAACCGGCATAGGCGGTGCGCACTTCCCCAATCTTCGGTAGCAAGATCCTGATGAGCCATGCTTGCACAATGACAAAGCCGACACCGACGACAGCCAGCGACAGGCCAACCTCAGCGCTCGACCACTTGAAGGCTTCTTTCGTGTAGTAGGCCCAAACTGATGGGTAGGCGAAATGCGCAATGTCAAAAAGGAAGAGTGCCACCAGAAACCAGGCAACAGTCGGCACTTTGCGCATCCGGCCAAAGGCTCCAAGTGGATTGGCCCGCAACCATTCAAACGGCCGCCGTTTTTCCTTCGGGAGCGACTCAGGCAACACAAATGCGCCGTAGCATAGATTAAGCACCGCGAGGCCGGCAGCGGCGTAAAACGGTGCCCGCGTGCCGTACTCGGCGATCAGCCCACCAATCACCGGCCCAATGACGAACCCCAGCCCGAACCCGGCGCCAAGTAGTCCGAAATTCTTCGCACGATCCTCCGGCTTGCTGACATCTGCGACATAGGCATTGCAGGTGGAGTAGGTCGCCGCCGCGATCCCGGCAATGATCCGCCCGACGAACAAGACCAGCAGAGACGGCGCCAAGGCCATGATAATATAGTCAACCGCCATGACAGCCAGAGAGGCAAGCAGTATTGGGCGGCGGCCAAAGCGGTCGGACAGATTGCCAACCGTTGGTCCGAAGACAAACTGCATGACGGCGTAGGAAAACGACATCCAGCCGCCCCAGAGCGCGGCGCCGGAATAGCCAAGATTTGTCACTTCGCGAATGAGGTCCGGCAGTACCGGGATAATGATGCCGAAGCCGATTGAATCGATGCAGACCGTCAGGAAAACAAACATGGTGGCATGAAATCCACCCTTGGACTTCGGTGCCGAGTTGTCCTGTTCACCGGTGTGCGTATCGTCCTGCATTTAATCCCCCGTCGACGATGAGAGCGTGCCTAAGCCGCATGTTTGGCCGCCCGGTTTTCGGGGCAAGTGCATAAGGAAAGCGTAATCTAAAGGTCAGTGGTAGCCTTCACCAGGGCGGATCTTGCCACGGAACGTCCAATAAACGAAGACGGTGTAAGCCAGAATGACAGGCAACATAATGGCCGTCCCCACCAGCATGAAAAGTTGCGATGAGGGCGCAGCCGAAACATCCCAGATGGTCAGCGATGGCGGCACCATGAACGGCAGGTTCGAAACCGCGAGCCCGACGTAGCCAAGTAAGAACAAGAGGACCGACAACAGAAACGGAGCAACGTCTTGTTCCTTATGAAGTGCGCGCCAGCATAGCGCCGCGGCGACGATAGCAAGCAATGGAATAGGTGCCAGATAGAACAGATTGGGCAGTGTGAACCAGCGCTCAAAAATGCGATCAACGGCGAAGGGCGTCCACAAGCTGATCAAGGCCATTGCAGCCATCACCCCGAGCAGCAGCAACTTGGCGTGTTCCCGAGCGCGAATGGCAACCTGACCCTCGGTGCGCATTACAAGCCATGTCGCGCCGAGCAACGCGTAGCCCGCAACCACTGACAAGCCGGTGACAACGGTGAAGGGTGTTAGCCAGTCAAACGTACCGCCGGAAAATGCGTTGTTCTCAACTGCAATGCCTTCCAATAGACCACCAAGGACAAGGCCTTGCGCGAAGGCAGCAAAAATCGATCCACCGGCGAAGGACAGATCCCAGAGATGGTGGTCCGGTTTGGCGACCCACCGAAACTCGAACGCGACGCCTCGAAAGACAAGTGCCAACAGCATCACGATAATCGGCAGATAGAGCGCCGGCATGATGATGCCGTAGGCCAGCGGAAACGCCACGAATAGACCGCCGCCACCGAGGATGAGCCAGGTCTCATTGCCATCCCAGAAGGGCGCGACGGAGTTCATCATCACGTCGCGATCCTGCTCGTCCTTGTAGAACGGGTAAAGTATGCCGATGCCAAGATCAAAGCCATCAAGGATGACGTACATCGCAACGGCCGTCCCAATGAGGCCGGCCCACACCACCGGTAGCCAGGTTGCCATATCATCCATGCGCTATTCTCCCGGCTTGATAGCTTCGCGTGTCGCCCCGGTGGCGGCAGACAGCGGCCGTTGATTAAGCTGTTCATCCTCGACAGCTGTCGCGGCCCCCTGCGGACCTTTCTCAATCAGGCGATTGATGTAGTAGACGCCCATCGAGAAGACGCTGGTGTAGACGATCACAAACAGTATAAGGCTGAACAGTACGGTCTCAAAGACGACCGGAGACACCGCGTCGACCGTGCGCAGAATACCATGTGCAACCCAGGGCTGGCGACCGGTTTCCGTCACCCACCATCCGGCAAGGATGGCAATAAAACCCATCGGCCAGACGAAGCGGGACGCGCCGATAAACCAGCGGTTCTGGAACAATTGCCCGCGCCACCACAACCAGGCACCAACCGCACCCAGCAGGATCATGAGCATACCGAGACCAACCATGATGCGGAATGCAAAGAAAACCGGCCAGACCGGCGGCCGGTCTTCAGGCTTGAAGTCCTTCAGGCCCTTGAACTTGCCGTCAATCTTATGCGTGAGAATAAGGCTCGCGATATTCGGTATCGAGATCTCGTAGTCGTTGCGTTCCTCTTTCGTATTGGGAATTGCAAACAGCACCAGCGCGCCCGGCTTGCTACCATCCCAATGAGCCTCCATGGCGGCGATTTTGGCCGGCTGATGCTTGAGGGTATTGAGACCGTGTTGATCGCCAATCAACAGCTGCAGCGGCGCGAGAAAGATGACCATGCCAAGCCCCATCCGCAGCATGGTTTTGGCTTCATCCTCGAAACGACCGGCCCATAAGTAGCGGGCGCCAACGGCCAGCACGACCAGCGACGTTGTAAGGTACGCGGCAGTGAACATATGTGCGAAGCGATAGGGAAAGCTCGGATTGAACACAATCGCCCACCAGTCCACAGGGTAGGCAATGCCATCGCGGATCTCATGACCGGCTGGCGTGTGCATCCAGCTGTTAGCGGATAGTATCCAAAAAGCTGACAGCGACGTCCCAATCGCTACGAGAATGGCTGATGTCACATGCAGATTGGGATGCACGCGGTTCCAGCCAAACAGCATGATCCCAAGGAACGTTGCTTCCAGGAAGAAGGCCGTAATCACTTCGTAGCCGATTAGCGGACCGACGACGTTGCCAACAACAATTGAGAATTGCGACCAGTTGGTACCAAACTGATAGGACAGGACGATGCCGGAAACCACGCCCATCGCGAAGGATACGGCGAAGATCTTAGTCCAGAAACGTGCTAGGCGATAAAGGTGTTCGCGCCCGGTAAGCCGCCACCTGACAAGCAGCGTCGCGATGAACGCAGCAAGTCCGATCGTAAAACTCGGAAATATGATATGGAAAGCGACAGTAAATGCGAACTGTATGCGCGCCAGTAGGACAGCATCGAGATCCATGGAAATCCTCGCATGTCATCATCGCCAAACCTAAGCTATACTTGCAATGCAATGAGCCGCGATGACAGGTGAAGCGCTGCCGCATGTGCGTGAAGGTCACAACACAAGCGATACAGGAGGTTTGACCGATGAAAGTTAGTGAACGACTACTCCTGGAGTTAGCAATCGCCGAAATCGAAGGCTTACATGCTTTTATCTCGCAATGGTTTCGCGGTGAATTGGAACGGACCAGCGAGATCTACGAACGTGGATTTACTGAGCGGCTATCGGACAACCTGGTTAACATCCAACCGAGCGGCCAGGTTTTGACACGGGCCGATCTGCTCGACCCCATTGAGGCCGCTCACGGTGCCAATCCCGATTTCCGCATCTCGATCAGCGACGTCACGCTGCGCCACGTCAGCAAGGATCAGACCCTCATCCAGGCAACCTACGTGGAACATCAAACCGGCGCGCGTAATAGCACGCCGCCAGACAACGACCGCATCTCTACAGTTCTGTTCAGCCGCGATCCCCACACCGACAGGTTGACCTGGCAGCATCTTCATGAGACCGCGGTTCGCGGCGCCTGAACGCTATAACTTTGCGTCGCGCCAGCTTTCGGCAGGTGCCTCGGGATGGCTCGCGAGACCGGCCTTTTGGATGCCGGTTATCGCCGCGTACTCATCGCAGTCTGATGTATCTCCGCTGATGCCGACCGCGCCGATAGCTTTGCCGGCATCATCGAGAATAAGCACGCCACCGGGTACCGCCACGAACCGGCCGTCAGATGCCGCCGATATCGCAGCCTGAAAGGCCGGCCGCTCCTTGAGGCGATCGCGCAGTGTCCGGCTTCCAACACCCATGCCGAGCGCAGCCGACGCCTTGCCGATGGCAATTTCAGCGCGGACGATGCCGCAGCCATCCTCTCGCTTGAGGACAACAATCTGACCACCGGAGTCCAGCACCGCAATCGTCAGCGGCAGCATGTCTTCGGCGCGTGCTGCACTGAGAGCACCGTCGGCAATCTGATCGGCAACCGCCAACGACAAAGATGATGCGACGTCGATCAAAAATCTCTTGGCCATTGCGCCTACCTTGCCCTCGACCTCTACCCTGGTTGCAACCTATTTGCGTTCGCCATAACTCACCGCCATGCCCGCACGCACATCCTGCTGAATGCCGTACTGTGCAAACGGATAGCGGAAGCCATTTTTGGCGAGCGCCTTCATCCCGGTGATCGCCTGTTCCAGGTGATCGGGTGGCAACGCCATCAGCATTTCATCGTCAAGCACGCCACCATAGCGGCGTTCGGCAAAGCATGGGATCGACAGGGATGGTTCACGCAACTTGAGCGCCCGGCCCCAACTGTCAGCACAGGCAGACTCACCGACCACCGACCAGTCGAAGCGTTTGTAGCCAGACCACTGCAGACCATTGATGAAATACATCATCGCACCGGGTGTCGCGTAGAACAGAACAATATCCGGAGGATCAAGGCGACCGGAGGAAATCGGCGCCACGGCTAGTGCTTCGTAAATGCCATCCTCGACACAATGCATCGCTGCCTGGTGTTCAGCCGCGCCTTCGTTGTCTTCGAACCAAACACCGACCATATGCTTGCCCGACATCCATTCCGGTGTCTTCGCCTTGCCGAGCCCGACAACGGCACGGCACTGCGCACCGACGAGATCATCGGCTGTGATGCCCACCGTTCGGCCCAGCCGGGACGCCTGACCGACGATTTGGTCCAAGGTGTGAATCGAGTCAGGTCTTCGAATGCGCGGAATAGCTTCCATGTCAGCGACATTCTCGAACATCTTCATGCCAAACGGGATTGACCGGAGTTTGAGAAGTCCTTCCAGCTCGTTTGCGATCGCAGCCCAATCCATCGAATTTCCTCCTGGAGCGCAGCTCCCTATTGTGTCGGTAGCAGTATATCGCGGCCGCGTGCGATGGCGAGCCCTCACCCGCATTTGATTTGTATGTGTTCGACGTCGCTACGCATGATGTTGGTTGTTATCCGACATGTTCTGACCTTGGCCTTTGATGTTTCGCCTTATCATCCTCATTGCCTTCGCGGCCGCTCTCTCCCTCGCATCGGGCGGTTACGCACCGCTGGTTGCCAACAAGCTGCCTGGCCGACTGCAGACTTATCACAAAGTCTTCGATGTCTGGTGGGACGTTGCCTGCGATACGGCACCGGACGGAACCGATGCGCGTTGCTATGCGCAGTACGTCGACGTTTACAGCCCGAGACCCAACCTGCGCGCGGCCATCGTCGATTTTCTCTATCGGCGCGGTTCCGATGGCCAGCCGGAACCGGTCATCACGTTCAATATCGAGCCTGACCGGTCCTACGCGCGCGATGCAGAAATGCTGGTGGTGCATAACGATGGAACCAGCAAACGGATCGATGCCAGCAACTGCCCCACGGCGAAGTGCGTCTTCACTGGCGCGGTGGGTCGCAAGATGCTGGATGACTGGGCCGGCGCGAAGACGCTTGTCCTCGTGATCAGGGAAAAGTCCGGCAAGACAGTCGAGCGCCGCTGGCCACTCGGCAACATGGCTGAGATGATCAGTATCATCGCCGAGCAGCGCAAGAAGCGCGGTTTGCCGTGAGCTGCTGACAGGATGCTGTCAGGAGCACGTCACTAGTCTGGTCGCGCTAAACATGAAACCGGGACCAGCAACACCATGATGATTGATCAACTCGCCGAATACTTGCCGGGAATCCTTCTCGCCTATTCCGTCTTCCTTGTCTCAATTCTGAGTCCTGGCCCCAACATTCTGGCCATCATGGGAACCTCGATGGCCGTTGGCCGTGCCAGTGGCTTAGCCCTCGCTCTCGGCGTTGCAACCGGTTCGATGATCTGGGCCATCCTCAC
This sequence comes from Hyphomicrobiaceae bacterium, assembly GCA_965247245.1. Lineage (GTDB taxonomy): Bacteria > Pseudomonadota > Alphaproteobacteria > Rhizobiales > Hyphomicrobiaceae > Tectiglobus. The sequence continues at coordinate 4,289,413 of CBDFGV010000003.1, forward strand.
AGCCCTCGGGCTGACCGCGGTGATCGCGTCGTTCGCTATCCTACTCACGGCGATCAAGATCGTCGGCGGCTTGTTCCTGCTTTGGCTGGCCTACAAGGCCTTCAAGTCGGCAGCGTCACCACACGATATTGAAGCCCAGGCCGCTGACCAGCACGCCAGTCTCAGCGGATACTTTTTCAAAGGACTGACCGTGCAGATGACAAACCCCAAGGCGGCACTTGCCTGGGTTGCCATCATATCGCTCGGCTTGAAAGTCGGCGCGCCGACATGGGTCGCGGTGGCCATCGTGGTCGGAACGACAGTATTTTCGCTGATTTGCCACGTCCTCTATGCTCTGGTGTTCTCGACGCCGCCGATGGTCCGCGTCTATGCGCGTGCGCGGCGCTGGGTGCAGGCAACTCTGGGTGTGCTGTTTGCATTTGCCGGCCTGAAGCTGCTGACCAGTCGGATATGAAGCCGTAGCGACACGGGGAGCCTAGGCGCCTGCATGCGGATCGTGATCTGGAACTGCAACATGGCGTTGCACCGCAAGTACGACGCGCTTCTGGCGTTGGAGCCTGACCTGGCCATCATCTCCGAATGCGCAGAACCGGATCTCCTATCTGACAAGTCGGCGTCAGCCTGGATCGAACAGGAACCGGTTTGGGTGGGCAACAACCAGCACAAGGGGCTCGGTGTCTTCGCTTTCGGTGACGTCAGGTTGGAGCTCCAGGCAAGTCACGATCGCAACTTGCGCTATGTGGCGCCATTGCGCGTCCAATCGAAGGAGCCGTTCAATTTGCTCGCCGTTTGGGCACAGAACGCCAGCGGTGGGATTACGCGCAAGCACCAACTCGGCCCGCTGAGGCGGGCGTTGTCGAAGTACCGCGAGTTGCTGAGCCCCGGTCCCGCCGTCATCGCCGGGGACTGGAACAGCAACGCCATCTGGGACAAGCCCGGATGGCGCATCAATCATATGGCCAAAGTGGGCATCCTTGCGGATCTCGATATCGTCAGCGTCTATCACAGCCTCACTGGCGAGCGCGACGGCGAAGAAACTGTACCGACGCTCTATTGGCGTGACCGTACGGAAGACGGCCCGACCTATCATATCGACTTCGCTTTCGTGCCACGCGCCTGGCAGCCACGCATCACGCACTTTGAGATCGGCAGTTTCGCGGATTGGTGCGGCAATGGCCTGAGTGATCACGTGCCACTGATCCTCGATGTCGATGTCTGATGGCGGACGTATTGCTTTCGCATCAAACCTTATCCAGTATGGCGCCCATTGTATTGCGAAAAGCGGAGCGCGAACATGACCTCCCGACCGAATATGCTGTTTGAGAATTTGGATCTGGAAAACGGCTTCACGCCTGTGAAGGGTAAAGTGGCCGGTATCGACGAAAAGATTCTGGCGAACGATCTTGACCATGAGGCAAGGTTAGGGAAGCGCACGCGCCTGCTGCGGCTGGCGCCCGGCGTTCAGACGCCGGCGGCACACGATCACCCCTATTGGGAAGAGCTTTATGTGATCTCAGGCAGTATGGTCGAAGGCACGCCCGATACCGGTGAGAACGAGATCATTGCACCTGCCTATGCCTGCCGCAAACCTGGGTTCTTCCATGGCCCGATCCGCACCGATGAGGGCTGCGTCCTCATCGAGTTCAACTGGTACGACGAAGAAAACGACTGAGCTTTGCGCATAGTCCAGAGCAAGATCGTTCTAGGTTGAATGACCATGCCACCTGCTCACGTTATCGGCCGGAAAGTGAATCTTGTTCTACGCCATAAGTTCGGAGACCGTTTCACGTTTCAGATGGAAGCGCTCTGCGCAAACATCTGAAACGACCGGGTTCTAGTCCTTATCGCCGAGCAGGTTGTAAACTGCCGCGCCGTCTATTTCAGCATGGCCCTGCGCCACCATCATGCGGAACAATGACAGCGCCTGTGCTGACATCGGCATCGCAACTTTTTGCGCGCCCGCCGCATCACTCAACATTTCCAGGTCTTTGAGGATCTGCCGGGCATAGCCGCGCGGTTCCCAGTCTCGCTCAATCATGCGCTCGAACATAACCGGCAACATGTTAGAGCCGGCATGTCCCGTGGCCAGCGCATGGGGAACCTTTGAGGCATCGACGCCGTAGGCTTCGGCCAGCCGCAACGCCTCAGCCATGACGCAGTAGTTGGTCAGCACCAGCGTCTGGTTGACGAGCTTGGTAGCCTGCCCTGCCGTAACTGGTCCCATATGCGTGAAGCGGCCAAGGTTCTCCATCACCGGTGTCACCATCGCGATCGTATCATCGTTGCCGCCAGCCATGATCGCGAGCGTGCCGGCTTCAGCTGCCGCCGGCCCTCCGGATACGGGCGCGTCGACAAAAGCAAGCCCGGCCTGCTCGGAAAGCATGTCCGCCAGTCGCTGCGTTGTCGCGATGTCGGTCGTTGAGTGATCAACAAGAACGGTCGCGCGCTTATTCGCAGCGCTCAGAATACCATTATCACCCTCGACAATGGCGACCAGATCGCTTGGCTTTGTCACGCACGTGGCGATGATATCAACCTGCGCTGCCAGTTCCGCCGGTGTTTCACACGTTTTGGCGCCGAGCGCGCGTGCGGCGGCGCGCTTTTCTTCGACCACGTCAAGTCCGACGACATCGTATCCGCAAGCAAGCAATCGCGTGATAAAGCCGGTGCCCATCAGACCAAGCCCGACAAATCCAATGATTGGTTTGCTCATACTTAATTGCTCCTCAGAAAGCAGAACTGCGAATCCGCTTGGGCGAATTCGCAGTCTAGGTGAAATTCAGTTGTCGAAGTCGGCGTAGGTTACTTGGTTGCCGTCACCATGATCTCGACCACGAGGTCTGGGTGCATCAGTTCTGACTTGACGCAAGCACGTACCGGCGGATTTTCCGGATCAACCCAGGCATTCCAGACTTCGTTCATGGCACTAAAGTGTGCGGTATCAGTAATCCAGATATTGGCCTGCAGCAGCTTTGACTTGCTCGTGCCAGCCTTGGCCAAGTAGCCATCGATTGCATCCAGGATCTGCTGGGTCTGGCTCTTGATGTCGCCGGACCGGTCGGCTGCCGTCAGGCCGGCCAGATAGACCATGTCGCCGTTGATCACGCACCGGCTCATTCGCGGCGATGCACCACTCGTAATATCAATTCGTTCAATAGCCATTCTCATGTCTCCTCTCTGAAAGTTAAACTCAGGACATCTCGTTTGCCCTGTTAGGCTTCGTCGACAATCGGGTTCTTCAAGATGCCGATGTTTTCGACTTCGACTTCGACCACGTCTCCGGCCTTCATCCAGGCCGGTGGTTTGCGCGCGTGAGCGACCCCGGACGGTGTGCCCGTTGCAATGACATCGCCTGGTGACAAAGTCATGAATTCCGACAGGATGGCAATGATCTTCGCCGTCGAGAAAATCATGTCGGACGTGTTTGAGTCCTGCATGGTGTTGCCATTGACCCGGGTCATGATGCGCAGGCCAGATGCGCCCGCAGGCAGCTCATCCGCCGTGACAATGTGTGGGCCAAGCGGCCCGGTGGAGTCAAAGTTCTTACCGGGTATCCATTGCGGGATCTTGCGTTGGAAGTCGCGGACCGACACATCGTTGAACAGCGTGTAACCGAAAACATGGTCAAGCGCATTGTCTTCAGAGATGTGGCGACCGCCCTTGCCGATAATGATCGTGAGCTCGCATTCGTAGTCGAGTTGCTCCGAGCTCTTCGGCCGAACCACTGGCGCACCGGCTGGTATGATCGAATTCGGTGCACGCATGAACATCGACGGATAGGTCGGAATATCGTGGCCGCCTTCCTTGGCGTGCAGCGCATAGTTGAGCCCGATGCACATGAACTTTTCCGGGCGTTCAATCGGCAACGCCGGCGTTACATCCGCGAGTGCAACCTTGGCGCTGCCCTGCGCTGCTGCCGCCTTGGCCTTGGCGAGGACGTCGTCGCCGCCCTCAATGACGCCAAGGATTGTATCGGGCAGCGAGGGATCTGCGGCCTGGAGGTCAACGACGCTATCACCCTCGACACTGCCAAGCTTGGTCGCGCCGCCGTGGCTATACATCATAAGTCTCATCGGAAATCCCTCTCAGAGTTTCTTTAAGGCTGTCAATGTTTCCAGGTCAGCGCAGGCTATGTTGATCGAGCCACTTGTCGATAGCCGCGTTCACCTCGGCAGGAGCCTCAGTCATCGTATAGTGGCCAAGTCCCGGCATGCCAACAACATCGGCATGTCCGGCATGCTGCAGGACAAAGCTTTCATAGGCCCCGACTTCGCCCGGCTCCAGTGTGCGCCGACCGCCTTTCGCGTCACGTGTCGTTGACTGCACCACAAGGATCGGAATGTCCGCCGCCTTCAGGGCCTTGCTTGTCACGGTCCCATCCCAGGTAATCAGGTTGTTGTAGAGCGGCGTGCCAACTTCTTCCGGAACCTTGAGTGCCCGCGCAACATAGCGTTCCTTGAGCGCGTCGTGCTTCGGATCATAGAACATCTGCTCGAACAGCATTTTCGCAAAACCAGTGTAGCCCAGTTTCTCAACGGTCGCTTCGAAGTTGGCGAGCGCCGCATCGAGATCCGACTGCGCCGTCGAATTGCTGCCATCCATCAGGATGAGGCCTTTGACGACATTGGGTGCTTGACGGTGCGCTTCAATTGCGACGCGCGTGCCCATGCTATGGCCGGCCACGATGGCGCTGTCGATCCCCTTGTCTTTCAGGATCTCCAGGCAGTCGGTGGCCAATTGCTCCATCGACATTGGCGCTTCACCGCGACCGGAGATGCCGTGACCACGCAAGGCGACCGAGATGACCCGATGCCGGGAGGCGAGATGCTCCGCCTGGCCGGCCCAATCTTCCGGACCGCTTGAGAAGCCATGAATAAGCACGATCGCCGGGCTACCACTACCGACGTCCTCGTGTTTGAGCTCGATGTCAGCCATAACGCCCCCCTCCCTACATCATACCAATGCGCGCACCGTGGCCGCCATCAACGTTGAGCACGGTGCCGTTCACATAGGATGCCCGATCAGACACCAGGAATGTAACCACATCAGCGAGTTCGGCGACTGTTGCGGCGCGACCATCAGGAATGTCGCCAAGCATGCTCTGCCAATTGTTTTCATCACCGGTTGCGTTCTTGGCACTTGTCTTAAGCAGATTGACCAGACGATCTGTTGCAACGAAGCCGGGGCTCACCGCCAGCACGCGCATCTTGTCTTCAAGGCTACGGCTGCCAAGCGCTTTGGTGAATGCGTTAAGTGATGCGTTGCCGGTCGTGCCAGCAATGTACTTGGAGTCGGTTCGATCAGCTGCGAGGCCGGTGACATTGCAGATGACGCCGCCGCCGTTGTCTTTCATCGCGGCATAAAAGGCGCGGCACATGTTGATGTAGCCGAAGACTTTGAGTTCCCAAGACTCGCGCCACTTCGCTTCATCGATCGCTTCGATGTTGCCACCCGGAATAGCGCCTGCATTGTTGACGAGGATGTCAGGCGTCCCGACCTTCTGCAGAATTTCGTTGGCGGAACCGGACACCGACAGATCCATCGGGTGGGCGGTAACAGTCGCGCCGGTCTCGGCTTTGATCTTATCGGCTGCTGCGTTGAGCATGTCCGCGTCGCGCGAGGCGATGTGAACGATGCAGCCCTCACGCCCGAGTTCCTCGGCAACACCGTAGCCAATGCCTTTCGATGCCCCGGTGACCAGCGCTGTTCTGCCCTTAAGCCCTAAATCCATTGTTTCCTCCCATTTCTTTACGCGTTCATGACTAATCAATTCGTCATTTCCGCGGACGCGGGAATGACGTGAGAGTATGGTTGCGCAGGCGCCCCTTAGCCCGCAAATCCTTCAAGCTCGCGTTCGGCACCAACGGGCATCGGCGTCTTTGTACCGTTCATGACCATAGCAAGCAGCGAGTAGTGGCCGCAGATCGCCGTGAAATCGATAATCGCCTGATCACCAAACTTCTGCTGTAGCTTGTTGTAAGTCGTATCGCTGACCTCGCCATTCTGATGCAGCTCCGTGCAATAGTCGTACACCGCCTCTTCATCATCCGACATGTTCTGCGGACGGCGACCTTCCCGGACAGCTTCAATCTTTGCCGTCTCAAGTCCGACCTCTTCAGCAATCTTGCGGTGGGCGAACCATTCGTAGTTCTGCGACCAACGCCGTGCCGTGATCAGGATTGCAAACTCCGTCAGCGTGGCCGGTAGTCCAGTCTCGTAACGCAGGTAGTAGCCCATCTGAATGGCGATCTCGAAGACGCGGGGGCTTCTCAGAAGCGGCACAAACGGCCCACCGATCGCGCGGCCGCGCTGTTTCTGGAAGGCTGCAACCGCTGCCTTCTGCGCTTCAGAATAATCGGCTTCGTTCTGAGGCGGCATGCGATTGTCAGCCGATTCTACAGTGGCCGGAATGTTCTGGAACTCTTCGGGAAGGTCGGCAGTCGACATGCGTGTGTCTCTCCAGTTGGGATGAAGAATTGAGCGAAGGTCATGGCCCAGTTGAGCTTCAGGGCGGGTCGAAGTGGCCGGACGGCACCAATGCGCGAGTTTGGGCCGAATGCGACCTTGAGGCAATTCAGATAGCGGATATCGGACCTTGTTCTGAGCACAAGGGTCGGTTATCGCCGGACAATGATGTTGTACCGTGCCTTCGCGACCGTCGGCGGGCTGACCATGATCAGCCGCATGCTTGGCTTTGTTCGCGACATTCTAATTGCTGCCGCGCTCGGCACCGGGGTTGTTGCCGATGCGTTCTTTGTCGCGTTCCGCTTCCCGAACCTGTTTCGGCGATTGTTCGGCGAAGGGGCCTTCAACGCGGCGTTCGTGCCGCTGTTCGCAAGGCGTCTTGAAGGGGAAGGGCCGGACGAGGCCCATCGGTTTGCAGAAGAGGCACTATCCGGACTGACTTGGGTACTGATCCTGTTCTCGGTCGTGGCGATGCTTGCAATGCCATGGTTGATGGTCGTCCTGGCGCCAGGGTTTGCTGCGACACCAGACAAGTATGACCTCGCCGTGCATCTGACCCAGATCGCGTTTCCATATCTTTTGTGTATGTCGCTCGTCGCGTTGCTCTCCGGCGTGTTGAACACCTATCAGCGCTTCTGGGCGGCTGCGGCAGCCCCGATCCTTCTTAATGTCGTTCTAATCTCGGCCATCCTGATCGCGCTGGCTCTAGGCTATGCCAATCAACCTGGCGCAGGATATGTGCTGGCAATCGGCGTCACCGTCGCCGGCCTTGCGCAATTGACGATGCTGTGGCTGGCCGTGCGCCGCGCCGGGATCCGTTTGTCGTTGCGCTGGCCGCGTTACACGGAAGGTATGAAACGCCTCGTCACGCTCGGCATTCCCGGCATCATTTCCGGCGGCATCACGCAGATCAATATTGTCGTCGGCACGGTGATTGCTTCGTTGCAAGCCGGCGCGGTCTCTTTCCTCTACTACGCTGACCGGCTCTATCAGCTGCCGCTCGGTATTGTTGGCATCGCGATTGGCGTCGTGCTGCTGCCCGACCTCTCTCGCAAATTGCGCGCTGGTGATTTGGCGGCTGTCAAGGAAAGCCAGAACAGATCGCTAGAGTTCGCACTCATGCTGACCATCCCGGCGGCGATTGCCTTGGGCGTTGCAGCTGAGCCGATCATTAGCGTGTTGTTCGAACGCGGGGCCTTTACCGCTGCAGACACCACCGCAACAGCCTGGGCCTTGGTCGCGTTTTCGCTTGGCCTGCCCGCGTTTGTACTGATCAAGGTTTTCCAGCCGGCGTTCTTCGCGCGCGAAGATACCAAAACGCCGATGTGGTTTGCCGGTGTCTCCATGATCGTCAATGTCGCCGGCTCATTTGCGTTGTTCTATTGGTTTAAGTCTATGGGCTGGATGCCCCACGTCGGGATTGCACTTGCAACGTCTCTGGCAGGCTGGGTGAACGCCGTGCTTCTCTGGGCAGTGCTGATCAGGGACGGCCAGTTCTCCTGGGACCGCAAGTTGGTGCGCAACCTTCCGATAATCGCTATTGCGAGCGCCATTATGGGCGCTGGCTTGTTGTTCGCGATGCCCCACCTAGCCGGCTACATGGCCGCGAGTGCTGCCTTGCCGGAACGCATCGCAGGTCTGGCCGCGCTGGTGTTCGGTGGCGGTATCGTGTTTTTCGGGCTCCTGATGGCCACCGGAACCTTCCGTTTGCGCCAACTCTTGCGGAGCTCGGGTTAATTGCGGGTTTTGCGGCGCAAAATGACTTGCACTCGCCGTTTGGGCGAGCAATAAGGCTGGCCATGGCGCCCTAGAGGTGGTGCTTCGGCGCTGATCGGGCTGCATCCAAGGGACAAATGAAAGATGAGCAAACTGCCAGCGATTTCGCCGCGCGTATTTTCCGGTATGCAGCCGACGGGTGACTTGCACCTCGGCAACTATCTCGGCGCGATGGTGCAGTGGATCAAATTGCAGGAGACGCACGAGTGCATCTACTGCGTCGTTGATATGCACGCGCTGACGGTTTGGCAGGATCCGAAGGAATTACGCGAGTCAATCCGCACGGTGACGGCGGCATACATGGCGTGCGGGCTCGATGCCAAGAAGAGCATCATTTTCAACCAGAGCCAGGTCTCAGCCCATGCAGAGCTTGGCTGGGTCTTCAATTGCGTCGCGCGAATGGGTTGGCTCAACCGCATGACGCAGTTCAAGGAGAAAGCCGGTAAGGACCGCGAGAACGCGTCAACGGGTCTGTTCGTTTATCCGAACCTGATGGCGGCTGACATCCTCGCCTATCGCGCAACCCATGTGCCGGTCGGTGACGATCAGAAACAGCACCTCGAACTGTGCCGTGACATCGCACAGAAATTCAACAACGACTTCGCGCCTCAGATCAAGGAACGCGGCTACGCCGATGAGATCTTCTTTCCGCAACCGGAACCGGTCATTACCGGACCGGCGACACGCGTTATGAGTTTGCGCGACGGCACCAGGAAGATGTCGAAATCCGAGCCATCGGAGATGTCACGGATCAATCTCGCAGACGATCGCGATGCCATCGCCAACAAGGTCCGCAAGGCGAAAACTGATCCAGAGCCACTTCCATCGGAAGTCGAGGGCCTCGATGGCCGTCCGGAAGCGCAGAATCTCGTTGGTATCTACGCCGCGCTGGCCGGCACCACGCCCGAAGCAGTGCTCAAGGATCATGGTGGCGCACAATTCTCGCAGTTTAAGCCGGCGCTCGCGGAAGTCGCAGTTGAGAAAATCGGCCCAATTCGCGATGAAATGATGCGATTGATCGACGACAAAGCCGAAATCGACAAAGTTCTGAAGGATGGCTCTGAGCGCGCTGCGGCCATCGCCACACCCATTATGGATGAGGTCAAAGCTATCGTTGGGCTGCTTCAGACCACAAAATAGGCCCAAAGGTCGGTTATGAGCAATGCTGATTAATTTCCAACTTCAGGATTGCTCCTCCTGACGACAAATGGCACGATGTCCCCATGGCAACACTTAAAGAACGTCGCTCCTACGAAGAAGGCCACACGCGGAAGTTTCTCGTCATTGTCGACGAGACGGCCGAGGTCGATGCTGCGCTCTATTTTGCGGCCAGCCGCGCCAAGCGTGTCGGCGGCTGCCTGGTGCTTCTCTATGTGATCCAGCCACAGGAGTTTCAGCACTGGATGGGCGTGCGTGACGTTCAACGCGAAGAAGAGACCAACAAGGCCAAGGCTTTGTTCCGGCTTTTCCGACGCAAGATCAGCAATGCCGAGCTCGACATGATCGATTGTGCCGAGCGCATTCGTGAAGGCAATCTGACGGACGAAATTGCAGCTGAGATCGAAGAGGACGAAGACATTGCGATCCTCATCCTCGGCGCTGCAACGGACACAAAGGGTCCTGGACCTCTGGTTCAGACGCTGGCGGGCGGTAAGGCTGCCGGTACCTTCCCGGTCCCGATCACGATCGTCCCCGGTGATATGAGCCTGGACGATGTGAAGGCGCTGGCCTGACGCCGCTTGCTAGAACGGCAGGCAAGAGTGCCCGCCAGCCGATCAAGAGTTAGCCGATAACACCACCATCATCGCGCGTAATGGCGATCACGCACGAGCGTGGAACGGTATCACCGCCGTCAGGGAAGTGGCTGTTGCCTTTCGCTTTCTCACCCGGATGCTGAATGCCCACAAAGATCGTCCGGCGATCGGGGCTGAAAGTCATACCCGTGATTTCACATTCGTTCGGGCCGACGAGGAAGCGGCGGATCTCGCCGGTCTGAGGGTCCCCGACCAGCATCTGGTTGTTGCCCATGCCCTCGAAATCGCCCTTGTTCGAATACTTGCCGTCGGTCTGAATCCACAGCATGCCGTTGTTGTCGAAGATCAGGCCGTCCGGTGAGTTGAAGAAGTTTCCAGCATTGACGTTCTTCGAGCCGGCTTTGAGATTGCCAGGCTCCTTGTGGACCACCGGATTGCCGGCCAGAACAAATAGATCCCAGGTGAACGCATTGGATGTGTGATCTGCATCCTGCGGACGCCAGCGTACGATCTGGCCGTACTTGTTGGCTTTGCGTGGGTTAGGTCCACCAACCGGAGTTTCATCGCCGCCCTTGTTCGGTTTGACGCCGCGGTTCTTGTTGTTGGTGAGCGCGCAGTAGACTTCCGCCTTGCCCGGGTGCGAGGCAACCCATTCCGGCCGATCCATCGTTGTCGCTTTGACGGCAGAGGCCGCCATGCGTGTATGGATGCAGACCTCGGCCTGGGATGCCATGCCAGCTGCGGATGGGCTCAGCTCCAGCCATTCACCGCTGCCATCGGCGTTGAATTTGGCGGCATACAGTTTGCCTTTATCCAACAGTGTCGAAGTATCGCCACCGACTGCGTAAGCATCATCCGAGACGAAACGGTAGAGGTATTCGCCGCGCTCATCATCACCCATGTAAACGACGATCCTGCCGTCGCCCGCGACGACGACTTCCGCGTTCTCATGTTTAAAGCGGCCAAGGCCGGTACGCTTCTTCGGTGTCGACTTCGGATCCAGTGGATCAATCTCTACAACGTAACCGGCGCGGTTCGGTTCGTTGGGTTCCCTCGAGATGTCGAAGCGTTCGTCATATTTGCCCCAGCTGTAACCCCAGTCTTTGTGCCTGATGCCATAGCGCTTCAGCTCTTTGGGGATTTGCAGTTCCTTGTTGCTCGACGAGAAGTACCCGTTGAAGTTTTCTTCGCACGCCAAGTAGGTGCCCCAGGGCGTGCGACCGTTACCGCAGTTGTTCCAGGTGCCGAGAGACTTTGTGCCGGTCGCATCGGCTTTGGTCTTAAGCAGATCGTGGCCGGCCGCCGGACCCGTTAGTTCCATCGGGCTTTCTGCGGTGATGCGTCGGTTAAAGGACGAGTCCTTGACGACCGCCCACTTGTCGCCATCGCGTTTGACTTCAAAGATTGATACGCCGTGGGCCGCCTTGCCCTTTTGGATATCGTCCTCGGTTTCCGGTCGCTTTGATGCACGATTGCCAAACGCAATACCGGGGTTAGCGTACTCGTTGTTGACTGCCAGAATGTTTTTGCCGTTGTGCGCGAAAAGCGACATGCCGTCGTTGTTATCGCCGAAGGCGAGCGCTTGGCTGGCGGCCGTACCGCGCGTGGCATGATCAAACTCGGGACCTTTTGACCATAACGGGTCGCCCCACTTCACCACGATGTGCCAGTTGAACCCTTTCGGCACTGTGACCGTGTCGTTGGTGTTGGCTGCCACCGCATCAAACGCGAACCGGCTTGCTGCCGTCGCAGACGTTGGTTTAATCGCAGCGGTCCCCAGCAGGAACGCGCTTGTGCCGAAGGCCAATGCTCCTCCGAGAAAACCACGCCGCGAAATTGCCTCTTCTACAACGCCGTCAAACTCCGTTGCTTCTGAACGCGGTCGGTCGATCTCGTCAAAATCATCAAATGAGATGGTCTCAGATACTGTCTCGATTTTGAGGCCAGACATGGCGACTCTCCTGATGACCGCTAATGAACCTGTTCAGCATTCGGCAGATAGCATGCCTGTGCATTTCATTCACGACTTTGGCGGGCGACTTATTGCCAAGCCGCATCGCGATTGCATAGGCGTGGGTTATTTCAGTGTTGTGACAATGCAAGCTGGTCAAAGTGAGCGGTTGATGCATCATCCAAGCATAAGTCTCTCGCAGGAAATGCAATTCCGGGTGCGCGATCATGAATGCTAAGCTGTCACGACAGGCTGACTTTCATGGCGGCCGCACTGCGTAGAGATACTCGATCATGTTCAAGACGCTAAACTACTTCTGGCAGGTGTTCAGGATCGTCCGGCAGGCTCGCAAAGGTGAGGTTTCGCAGGGAGCGGCGGCACGCGGTGTCTTGCGCGAGGCAGCCGCGGCCTCAGGTGGCGACCCGGATGATTTTCCAGAACCGTCCGTTGACCTTTCCGAAGAGGCAATGGAGCAGCTGACCGAGCCAGACTTCGATCTGCTTTATCCAGATGACTTCGAGCTGACGCCGCAGCACGTCGAACTCATCCGCAACATGCGGCTCTCCTGGAACGGTACCGAGTCCGGTGCGCCACAGCAGGATCCACTTCGCCCTTTCAAGGGCGGTCCAACACTTGGTCTACTCGATAGTGATCTCGGTGTGACTGACGATGAGCAGACAAAGGTGAGCTTCTTGATCGATCGGCGTGCCGCGTTGGCGAGCTTCTGCCAGCAAGCTCAACTGGAGCCCGGTAGCTATCAACTGAGCAACATCACCTTCGAAGATGTGGCCGATGCACTGGGCTGGCTGGACGATTGGGCCGATCGGGTCGGCGTTGACCGCGATATGAGGATCACGCTGACGGCAGAGGACATTTTGCTGGCCAAGGCTGTCCAGTGGGAATGGCCGGACGAAGGCGAGATGTATGATGCCTTTGTTCACGGCGAAATTGCCGGCCCAACCGTCGACCCGAAACGTCCCTACGGCGACATGTCATATATCGACCTCGACATTCATCGCGTTCTTGAATGGCCAACTGAGATCAGAAACGAAGATGGTTTCGTGGCGTTGACGGACGCGCAAACAGAAGCAGCAACCCGCCTGCACTTCCGCCAACTCTGCGCATTACAAGCCTTGTTGGAACACGGTCGGCTGCGAACCTAACATCGCGGTTTTAGCGGCCCTCAATCTTTGCAATGGCGCCGCGGATCGTATCGGTGTCCTCGGGGCCTGCACGGCAACCCGCAGCTCCGGCAGAGAGGCGCGATGATGGCTGGCTTGCGAGATGGGTTCTGAGTGCAGGTAAAGCGGAACGGTCGCCGATTTCGCCAAGAAGCTTGACGGCAGATGTGCGGATGCGCCGGACCCCATCGCAAGTCTGAATGTCGGTTTTGGTTGAGAGGACGCGGATGAGCGCGGCTATTGCGGCTTCAGATCGAAATTCCTTCAGACATTGTACTGCCCACAGATCGCAATCGTGCTGTTCAGTGAACAGCGCACGAAGTGGCTCAAGGCCTCGCTGCCTGCATTGACCAGATTCAAAGGCAAACTGGCAGTGGTTGCCAGACAGTTGCCGGGAAAGTGAGATTTCCGAGATCGGACGCGGCCAATGCCGTTCGACGATCACGACCATCATGCCAATGACAAGCAGAATGAACATTAAGTAGCTGATTCTCATGATTTTTATGTCTTATCGCCGTCTGAGCAGGAGGACTTTGAGTGCGACCCGTTGGGCATACAAATAGTCAACCTTTGCCCTTGCATATCGAAAATCTAGAACTATTCTAAAGAAGAAAAGCTGACTCGGCAGCTCAGGATTTCTATATAAGAGATCCGGCTGCTCAAAATACCATGTTACAGGGGCTTCTCAGGATGTTCATTCAAACCGAACCAACTCCTAATCCGGCAACACTGAAGTTTCTACCAGGCCGCGCCGTACTCCGCGAAGGTACTGCTGATTACCGGACAAAGGATGAAGCCTCTTTGTCTCCGCTCGGTCAGCGGTTGTTCGACGTCGAGGGCGTCACTGGCGTGTTTCTCGGCGCTGATTTCATTTCCGTCACCAAGGCTGACGGTGAGTGGCAGCATCTCAAGCCAGCCATTCTCGGCGCGATTATGGACCATTATTCTTCTGGCGAGGATGCAGCTGGTTCAGCCGCGGCCAACGATGATGCGCAAGGTAATTATGATCCTGAAGACGAAGAGGTCGTAACCACCATCAAGGAACTCCTGGATACCCGGGTGCGCCCGGCTGTGGCCCAGGATGGCGGCGATATCACATTCCACGGCTTCCGGGACGGTATCGTCTATCTCAGCATGCGCGGCGCCTGCGCCGGCTGCCCGAGCTCGACGGCAACACTGCAGCACGGGATCGAGAACCTGCTGCGTCACTTCTGTCCGGAGGTTCAGGCTGTCGAGGCCGCCTAACTGCACGCCATGGTCTTGGTCGTTGTGGCCATCCAGGTTAGACGTTGTGAGCCCCGTGGTCAGCGGGGCTCTTTGCTTTTCGGATGGCGCGCATGGCGCCGCCGCATGAATTCGGTCGCAGGGTTGGGATGACAGCAATGATTGATCAAAAAATCATCGAGCAGCTAATGACGGAGGCGCGCTCTCAGAACAAATGGCAGGACCGCGATGTCTCTGACGACCTGCTGAAACAGCTGGTCGATATTCTCAAGATGGGCCCGACAAGCGCCAATTGCTCGCCGGCAAGGTTCATCTTCGTCAAGTCGCAAGCCGCCAAGGAACGGCTCCGACCACACCTTTCAAGCGGCAACACGGAAAAAACCATGTCGGCTCCGGTCACCGCCATCATCGGCTACGACACGGAATTCTACGAGCACCTCAAGAAACTGTTCCCACATGATGACGCCAAGGCCTGGTTCACCAGCAACGAACAGCTGGCCTATGAAACCGCCTTTCGCAATGGAACGTTGCAGGGTGCTTACCTAATGATCGCGGCACGCATGCTGGGGCTCGATGTGGGTGGCATGTCAGGCTTCGACAATGCCGGTGTCGATGCCGAGTTCTTTGCCGGCACGACAACCAAATCCAACTTCCTGTGCAACATCGGTTACGGCGACCCCGCTGGTCTCTACCCGCGACTGCCGCGTTTCGACTTCGATGAGATCGCCGAGATTGCCTGAATAGAGACCGTTGGACCGCCGCGACCATCGACATCTGCCCTATGAACGCTGACCGCAAAATACTCGCCATTGATACAGCTGGGCCCGCCTGCTCAGTTGCTATTCAAGGCGCGACCCTTGGGTTGGTGTGGCGGCACGAGCCCATGATCAAAGGCCATGCCGAGCGGCTATTTCCGATGATCGGCGATGCAATGGGCGAGGCTCAACTCGCGTTCAAGGATCTCGACGCCATCGCCGTGACAGTTGGGCCGGGCTCGTTCACCGGTGTGCGTGTCGGTGTCGCCGCAGCGCGGGGCCTGGCGCTGGCAGCGCAATTGCCAACCGTAACTGCCACCAGCCTCGCCACAACCGCGCGACTGGCTGCGACCGAGCTGGAGCGCAAAGGTGACGGCGCCGTTCGTGATGCCACGATCACCGTCATTCAGGATGCCAGGCGGGGCAATCTGTTCGTGCAGGACTTCGATGCCAGCGGTTGCACGCCATCGAGTGAAGCGCGGCTCCATCCGGTCGCAGACTGTGCCGGGCTGCGCAGGTCTGATCAGGATCAGATTTTCACCGGTAGTGGTATCGAACTGTTGCAACAATCGTTGCCCGAATGGCTATCGCAGGTCATGACTGTGGATGTTACGGCTGATATGCCGACGGCAGTGGCGCTGACCGAAGTTGATTTGCTAGAGGTGCAGCCTGTTAGGCCACTGTACTTGCGTCCACCGGACGCCAAGGCGCAGGATGGCAAATCGCTGTTGAGGCAGAGCAAATGACCGCTGCGATACACGAAAACTCTTTGTCGATTGTCGCGGCCACAACAGGCTCCGCGGCGGTGATCGCGCGCCTTCAATCCGAAACGTTCGATAAGGCATGGGCTCAGGACGATATCAAAGCGCTGCTGAGTGGTCCGGGAGCGATCGCCCTGATTGCGCATTGGGATAGCTTGGCCGTCGGTTACATTCTGGCGCGCAGTACAGGAGAAGAAGCCGAGTTGCTGTCTGTTGGTGTGTCGCGATCGCACCGTCGCCTTGGTATTGGCGGTGCACTCTTGCATCGCGTCGAGCAGGCCTTGCAGCACACCGGGACCGCCAAGCTTTTTCTCGAAGTCGATGCAACCAATGCTGCAGCGCTAAAGCTCTATGCACGCGATGGCTTTCGCAAAATTGGAACGCGCAAGCTCTACTACAAGGCGGCCAACGGTAGGCGCAGCGATGCACTGGTATTGAGGAAGCATCTCGAAGCGACCAGCCAATCGACACTACCGGATGAGCCCACGAACAAGGACCACGTGAACGATTTGCTCCGTCAGGGGACGTAGGCCAGCGATGCAGAAGAGCGACGGCAAGGCCCAGTCTACGGGCGGGCCCGACATGGATCGCATTGAGCTTCCCGGTCAGTTCCGATTGGGTGGGTCGTTGCGCGCCGGATTTATCTTGCTGGTCTTCATGGTTTTCACCCTGACCTGCATGCCACTGCAATACATTCTATTGCGGACGAACAAGAGATGGGCGCGGACTTTTCCCTACTGGTATCACCGACGGGTGTGTCAGCTGATCGGCATTCGCCATCACATTTCCGGGCAGGTCGTCCGCAACAAACCGGTTCTCGTTGTCGCGAATCATGTCTCATGGCTGGATATCCCGGTTCTATCCGCAGTCGCTCCAATATCGTTCGTCGCCAAGAGCGAAGTCGGTACTTGGCCCTTTGTGTCCTGGTTGGCCCGCCTGCAAAGAACCGTCTTCGTCAATCGATCTCGTCGCACCGAGGTCGGCAAGGTCTCCGATACGATCCGCGGCCGCTTGCTGTCCGGTGACACACTGGTGCTGTTCGCCGAAGGGACCTCAAGTGATGGCAACCGGGTCCTACCTTTCAAATCGGCATTGCTGTCGTCCGTGTTTCCGCGCTCTGATGAAGAGGAAGCGCAGTCCATCACTGTGCAAACGCTGGCGATTACCTACACCCATGTGCACGGTATTCCGCTTGGTCGCGCCGATCGTAATCTCATCGGCTGGTACGGCGATATGGAAATGGGTGGGCATGCCTGGCAATTGCTTTCGGCCGGACCGATCGACGTCAAGATCCAGATCGGCGAACCGATTGAACTCACGGAGTTCAAGGACCGCAAACAGCTGGCTGGCATTACTGAGAAGAGCATTCGGCAGCAGGTTGTCTCGGCATTACGCAACACAGCCAGCTGACAGATCGCCGGACTTGGCATGCTCCCTGCCTCGGCAGGTCCTATCTGTCTCTTAGCTGAGTGTGTGTGTCGATTCGCGCAAAACTTAGACTTGCTTTGGAGCCTGCATCTGAGCCATTGACGCGCGCTATGTTGCAGTGCGACAAAACGATGACAATTTGCTAACCATAACCGCATATAGCTCGCACGAGAATGCGCAGGGTTAACTGGTTAAAACGGGTGGACGCGTACCATGGACAGCTTGGAGTCATCGGCGAAGAGCGAGGTTGTCATGCCGGCGACAAAGAAAGTTTTTGTTAAAACGTTCGGCTGTCAGATGAATGTCTATGACAGTGAGCGCATGGTCGAGTCTCTGATCCCGGTCGGCTACGATCAAACGCTCGAGATGGCCGATGCGGATCTGATCGTCCTCAACACCTGCCACATTCGCGAGAAGGCTGCCGAGAAGGTCTATTCAGAGCTGGGGCGCGTCCGTCAGGTCCGCTGCGAGCGGCGCAAAGCGGGACACAAGACGACGGTCGCCGTCGCAGGTTGCGTCGCCCAGGCGGAAGGCAAGGAAATCGTTGATCGGGCACCGGTTGTCGACATTGTCGTCGGCCCGCAAAGCTATCACATGCTGCCTGAACTGGTTTTCGATGCGGAGCGCGAAGCACGTAAAATCGTCAAGGTCGACTTTCCCGAGCATGACAAGTTCGCCAAGCTACCGCAGCGGGCAGGTCCACGTGTCTCATCCGCCTTCCTCACAGTGCAGGAAGGTTGCGATAAGTTCTGCACCTTCTGTGTTGTCCCATACACCCGCGGTATGGAGTTTTCCCGGCCTGTCGCTCAGCTTGAAGCCGAAGCCCGCGAACTCGTAGTTCGTGGTGTTCGCGAGATCACGCTGCTCGGCCAGAACGTCAATGCCTACCATGGTGAAGGCCCGGATGGGACTGAGTATTCATTGGCTCAATTGATCAATCGCTTGAGTGACATCGATGGTATCGATCGGCTGCGTTACACTACCAGCCATCCACGCGACATGAGCGATGACTTGATCTACGCCCATCGCGACAATCCACGCCTGATGCCGTATCTGCACTTGCCGTTCCAGGCCGGTTCGGACCGTATTCTGGCGGCCATGAACCGCAAGCACACGGCTGATGAGTATCTGAGACTGATCGACAAGATCCGCGACGCACGACCGGATATTGCCCTTTCGACCGACATCATCGTCGGTTTCCCGGGTGAAACGGTCGACGAGTTCGAAGAAACGTTGCGGGTTGTCGAGGCCGTTGGTTTTGCACAGGCCTACTCGTTCAAGTACAGCGCCCGTCCCGGGACACCAGCTGCCACGATCGAAGATCACCTCAGTGAAGACGAGAAGACGACGCGCCTGCACAGGCTGCAAGCACTGCTTGAAGATCAACAGCGCGCCTTCAATGACAGCTGCGTTGGCAAGACAATACCGGTGCTGTTTGAAAAGAATGGCCGCTCGGAAGGCCAGATTGTCGGTCGTTCGCCTTATCTGCAGCCCGTCCATGCTTCGGCTGACAGCCGATTGCTGGGCGAGATACATCCTGTGGAAATCGCGGCAGCAAGCAAGAATTCACTCTCAGGTGTCGTACTTGCGGCGTAGTTGTGGTCTACAGGCGAAATCTCTGGGAGCAAGCTCATCAAGCCGAATTGAGGCTTTGATCCCGAGTTCGCGGTTATGTTGCATTGTGAAATAACGCTTGAAACGTCCAACAGAGGACTGGAGCTCAAAATTTGGCAGATGCGCGCGGATTAGGCCCGACTGGAATGGGCCGGACCGGTAAGGGCCAGGCAAAGAAGCGGGTTGTCGTCACGTTCGAGGACAATCGCCACCTCCCAAGGCTGCTTGGCGAATATGATGCACACTTGGCGCTGGTCGAAGACCGGCTCGGGATCGAGGCCCATGCACACGGAAATGTCGTCGTGCTGGCTGGCTCCGAACCGTCATGCGAGATCGCGCGTGAAGTGCTGGAGGCGCTCTATACGCGTGTCGCGAAAGGCGACGAAGTTGGCCCGGGAGATTTTGACGGTCTGATCCGCCACGCCAAAATGGACGACGTGGGCCCAGGCGGACAGGGTGAAATCACCACGCGCCGCCGTGTCGTCAAGGCCAGAACACCGACGCAAAGCCAGTACATCCGCGCAATTCAGTCCGTCGACCTTGTCTTTGGTTTGGGACCTGCCGGGACAGGTAAAACCTACCTGGCAGTTGCTGCGGCCGCGCATTATCTGGAGCGCGGTATCGTCTCCAGAGTTATCCTTTCGCGACCAGCGGTGGAAGCTGGTGAGCGGCTTGGCTTCCTGCCGGGCGACATGAAGGACAAAGTCGATCCTTATCTGCGCCCGCTGTACGACGCGCTTTACGACGTGCTACCGCCAGAAAAGGTCGAGCGTGACATCGAAACCGGCGTGATCGAAATCGCGCCACTCGCCTTCATGCGCGGGCGAACGCTCGCCGATGCCTTCATCATCCTGGACGAAGCCCAGAACGCGACCAGTATGCAGATGAAAATGTTCCTGACGCGACTGGGTGAAGACGCCAAAATGGTCGTAACCGGCGATCCCTCGCAGATTGATTTGCCGCCGGGCCAAAAATCGGGTTTGATGGAAGCTGTGGGGCTTTTGGACGGCGTCTCGGGGATCGAGGCCATCCGTTTCACTGGTTCCGATGTCGTGCGCCGCGATTTGGTGGCACGAATAGTTGAGGCATACGATGCATTGGGTGCGAAGCCCGCATCCTGAGGCAAATGACGGATAGTTCTGATGGCTCCTCGGCAACCACCTTATTGGTTGACCGTGACGATGAAGAGCCAGACCAATGTTTGACATTTGATGTCGTGACCGAGAGCGGCGACTGGCGGTTGTTCGAGCCGATTGCCGATCATCTTCAAAATGTATCCCGAGTGATCGAGCGCCATCTGGAGCTGCCGGCGAAGCAGTGTGAAGTTTGCTTGGCGCTCTGCAGCGACGACAAAGTCCGTCAGCTCAACGCCCAGTATCGCGGCAAGGATAGCGCAACCAACATACTTTCATTCCCGGGTCCCGGCCTTGTGCCGGAACAACCGCGACCGTATCCGCTGGGCGATTTGGCCGTTGCGGATCAGACGCTGCTCAGCGAGGCTGATGACAGCGGCACTCCGCTGGCCGCGCACTTCACGCATATTCTTCTGCACGGCGTGCTTCACTTGCTCGGATTTGACCATCTTGAAGAGCAAGCTGCCAAAGAGATGGAAGAGCTCGAAATCATGATGTTGGCCGAACTTGGTATCCCCGATCCCTATGCGGGCGCGGAGCTGCTGCAAGCATGACCTGATGACTGACTCCACACTGATTCACACGACCGATTTGAAAGGCAAGAACAGCCAAACCCGATGAGCGAAGACAACACATCCAAGACGGGCAAACCCGGCGGCAACGGTTCGACCGCAGCGGCACAGACCAGCTGGCTCAGTGCAATTCGCACGAGCTTAGGTCTCCCGGGTGGCAGGACGTTGCGTGATTCCTTGGAGGCAGCCATCAGCGCTGAGGAGGAAGCCAACGTTTTCTCCGCCGAGGAACGGGCGATGCTGTCCCGGCTTCTGCGTTACGGCGCCCTGCGGATCGACGACGTCATGGTGCCCCGAGCGGATATTGTTGCCATCGACGAAAGCAAGACAGTTACCGAGGCCTTGGAAATGTTTGTCGAGGCTGGGGTGTCCCGGTTGCCTCTCTATCACGAGACCCTGGATGATCCCCGAGGGATGGTGCACGTGAAGGACCTCGTGCAGTGGCTGGTCAAGAGCGGAAGCCTGAGTGCACTACCCGACGGCCCGATCGGTTTGGTTGAGCAAGCTCTTGCTAATGGCACGCTGCCAAAGGGTGCCGGAGCGACCGATAGCAATACCTCCAGTGACACAACACCGGGCGAACCCGAGGAAGAGGCTCCGGCTAACGGCGGCAAGGATGACGATCGCGATTCAATCCTCTCGAAACCGTTGTCGTCTGCCAAGGTTCGCCGACCCGTGCTTTACGTGCCGCCCTCAATGCCGGCGATGAATCTCCTGCTTCGCATGCAGTCAACGCGAATCCACATGGCGCTGGTTGTTGATGAATATGGCGGCACGGATGGCCTTGTGACGATCGAGGACCTCGTCGAAGAAATTGTCGGTGAGATTGAAGATGAGCACGACGAATACGAGACATCGCAGATCACTGATGACGCGGGTACAACCATGGTCGCTGCCGCGCGCATGCCGATCGAGGACATGGAAGAGCATCTTGGTCTGACACTGCTTGACGAAGACGAAACCGATATTGACACCATCGGAGGTTTGGTTTTCTCCCTTGTTGGCCGCGTACCGGCCAGAGGGGAGCTGGTACCCCATCCGGCCGGTGTGGAATTCGAAGTCCTCGACGCAGATCCACGCCGCATCAAGAAATTGAAAGTGCATATCTCGAGCCGGCGTCCCGCCCCGAAAGAGAACTAAAAGGTATTGCCGCGCCGCAGCTAGTCCCGGACGAAGGGGGCAGCAGGCACCAGTGTTTGGGAGTGGCGCGCATGGGTGCGGCCGTCAAATCGATCAATCGGCTAAGCACCGTTCGCGCCACTGTGTCATCGGCGGGGAAATGGCGTTCTGCAGCAATTGCTGTCATGGCCGGGGCCGCAAGTGCGCTGGCGTTTGCACCCTTCTTTCTGACGCCCGTGCTGTTCGTCACACTGCCACTCTTATTGTGGTTGACCGAGATTGGTAGCAGCGAACAAGCGCCTGGCCTTTACCTGGACCGGAAGCAGTTGCAGCGTGGCGCCTGGTGTGGCTGGTGGTTTGGCTTTGGCATCCACATGGCCGGACTCTACTGGATCGGCAACGCGTTCCTTGTTCAAGCCGAAGCCTTCGCGTGGCTTCTGCCATTCGCAATGGTGCTACTGCCAGCCGGTTTGGCCTTGTTTCATGCCGTCGCATTGGCGGCCTTTGCAGCCGTGCAAGGACCTCCACTGCTGCGGGTGCTGGCACTGGCCGCAGCGCTTAGCGTCAGTGAATGGCTGCGCGGGACCATCTTCACTGGCTTTCCATGGAACGTACTTGGTTATGCGCTGACCCAACCCATTGAACTGATGCAGTTCGTCGGGGTCGTTGGCATCTACGGCCTGACCATTGTCGCTATCTTAGTGTTTGCGACACCGCTGGCCGTTCTCGCTGGTGGTCATAGCGCGACCTTTCGTGACACGACGAAGAGCGCCGTTATACGCATTGGCCTGTTCACCGTCCTGCCACTGATCGCCTTGTGGGGCTACGGCGCATGGGCGCTGGGCCTGGCGATGCAGGCGAACAATGAGAGCGTGAGATTGCTGATCGTCCAACCGTCGATCAATCAGAAGGATAAGTTCGATCCGCAAAAGTGGAATCGCATTTTTCTCGACCATGTCGCTCTCACGCAGAAGGCGCTCGCTGAAGGAAAGTCTGATGGGGCCGCGACACGGATCGTGTTCTGGCCTGAAGCCGCGATGCCGTTTCTGGCACTACGCGAGCAGACGGTAAGCGATCGCGTTGCGGACATGCTCCCGGACCAGACCTATCTGGTCACGGGGCTGCTCCGCGCTGAACAAGACAAAGAGAAAACTCCACAGTCGCTGAAAGTCTACAACTCTGCAGTTGTCTACGACACGACCGGCAAGGCGATCAGTATCTACGACAAGCATCATCTGGTGCCGTTCGGCGAGTATCTGCCGTTTCAGGAGGCGCTCGAAGCCATCGGCCTGGAGCAACTGACGCGACAGAGGGGAGGCTTCTCAATAGGGAATGTCGAGGGCCGACACGTGCCATTGCCTGGGATTGGACAAACGCTGTTTATGATTTGCTACGAAGCGATCTTCCCGAGCTACGGCGCCTCTGATCAGACCCGGCCACAGCTTCTGATCAACTTGACGAACGATGCCTGGTTTGGTGATTCCAGTGGACCACCCCAGCATTTTCATCAGTCGCGAGCCCGGGCCGTCGAGCAGGGTATTCCACTTCTGCGGGTAGCGAATAATGGGATTTCCGGCGCCATTGATGCCCGCGGCCGCATCCTGCACGAGATTGCTCTGAATGGAATCGGAGTGATTGAGATCAGCCTACCAAGGCCCGTAAGCCCAACAATCTACAGCAGATTTGGAAACACAATTGCGGTTCTGATGCTTGTTATACTCTTCGGATCAATAATTATTATTGGTTGCAAATTCAGGACGTTAACTGAGTAAATTGCTTTGCGCCGGTGAGGTTGAACACTCTCAGTCCGTGCGAATTGGTTGAGAGCGCGTGCTCAAAAACTCAGAATTTGATATAAATTGTCGCCATCACGTGCTATCGATCCCGAACCGCTATCTTGGTCAGGTGGATGTTTAGGTTGGAATCAACTTCAAGTGTTTTTGCAGCGTTCGCTGCTAATTGCAACTACCAGTTGGTTGCCCAGGTTCCGCCATCCGCCCGCTTACGGCAGTCGACTGCCGACTTGGCTCAAGACGAATGACAGACTGCCGGGATGGAGGGTGGGCCATCCTGGAGCGAAGTAGAGGACGACCAGTTGGAAAACGGAGAGCTCCCAAGCCGGAATGCGCGCAAGCCGAACCCGATAGATACGCATGTAGGCTCAAGGGTCCGATTTCGCCGGATGCTGCTCGGCATGAGCCAGGAAAAACTCGGCGAGCAATTGGGACTGACTTTCCAGCAAGTCCAAAAATACGAGAAGGGCGTCAATCGGATCGGCGCCAGTCGACTGTTTGAACTTGCCAATGTGTTGGGCGTCAATGTTCAGTTCTTCTATGACGAAGCCCCTGATCTCGGCGAAGCAAGGGGTGCAGCAGGACTAGCCGAAGAGCCCGCCAACGATTACGTAGGCGGGTTTCTCAAGAGCCGCGAGGGCATTGAACTCAATCGCGCCTTCGCAAAGATCTCTGACCCCAAGGTTCGTCGCTCCGTCGTCGATCTGGTCCGCTCGCTAGCCGACGAAGATGAATTCCGGGACCAACAGCACAATCGCCAGCAGTCGGCTTAATGCGGCCTGCGGTTATGCGCGGAACAGGAAAAGCCTGCGGCACGATCAGTTGTCATAACGGCGACATACGGATGCGAGTGGCCGAAGACCGCATGAGCCAAGCTTGACCGGCATGTGCAAAGACTGCAAAACAGCTTCCGATTAGCAAACAACGATATGATCGGGGGTTCTAAGTGTCAGCTCGGACGTTTTTCTTTACAAGTGAATCCGTATCTGAGGGCCATCCAGACAAGGTCTGCGATAGAATTTCCGACGAGATAGTTGACCTCTATTTTCGCGAAGCCCTGAACGCCGGCATGGACCCTTGGCAGGTTCGCGTCGCAGCGGAAACACTAGCCACCACCAATCAGGTCGTGATTGCCGGTGAGACACGCGGGCCGGCCGGCATCTCCAAAGACCAGATCGAAGAAGCCGCGCGCTCCGCCATCAAGGACATCGGCTACGAGCAGGAAGGTTTCCACTGGCAGAACGCGAATGTCCAAGTTCTTCTGCACGAGCAATCAGCCGACATCGCGCAGGGTGTCGACGCGGCCGGCAACAAGGATGAAGGCGCCGGCGACCAGGGCATCATGTTTGGCTACGCTTGTGGCGAAACTCCTGATTTGATGCCGGCTCCGATCTATTACAGTCACAAGATCCTTGAGGACCTCGCAAGGGCCAGGAAGTCCGGCGAAGGCCAAGGTGGAAAGCTCGGTCCGGACTCAAAGAGCCAGCTTTCAATGCGCTACGAAAACGGCAAGCCGGTCGGGATCACCCACATCGTCTTGTCAACGCAGCACATGGATGAGGACATGACGTCCGAGGATGTGCGCGCCGTCGTCGAGCCGTACATCCGTAACACTCTCCCGGCAGAATGGGTGACCGGTGACACCGAGTGGCACGTCAACCCAACTGGCAAGTTCGTCATTGGCGGACCGGACGGAGACTGCGGACTAACCGGCAGGAAGATCATTGTTGATACTTACGGTGGCGCAGCTCCACACGGCGGCGGTGCCTTCAGCGGTAAGGATCCCACCAAAGTGGACCGCTCGGCCGCCTATGCCGCACGGTACCTGGCCAAGAACGTAATCGCTGCAGGCTTTGCAGAACGCTGCTGCATTCAGCTGTCGTACGCTATTGGCGTGTCTCGCCCGCTGTCGATCAACGTTAATCTCTATGACACCGGCAATGTCGACGAGGCCCGGCTCGAAGGCGTTCTCAACGAGATTATGGACCTCAGCCCGCGCGGCATCCGCCAGCATCTCGATCTGAATAAGCCCATCTATGCGCGGTCAGCTGCCTACGGACACTTCGGCCGCACACCGGACAGCGACGGCGGCTTCAGTTGGGAGCGAACCGATCTGGTCGACGATCTCAAGTCAGCAATGGCTTAGACGGCCAGCGAGATTAAAGCTTGAAATCACTAGCGCACGGTTGCGCCGTTGACAGGCGGCCGTGCGCAAGGCATTGCGGCCAAAGTGGTGGCAACTCTGAACTCAGGACATGACGCCCTCCGAGCCAAAGCCAAAGTCCGATGACACCCGTGATGGAGCTTCTGGTGGAATCTCCACAGAGACCTCCGAAGAGGCCATCGAGCTGCGCTCATTCGGTCGGACAAGGTCGCGCAGTCTGACGGCGCGTCAGCAGGATGTCATTGCGCGCCTCGCCAAACAGACCTCGATCGATCTGTCGTCAGCCGACCCACTTGGCGCAGCAGAGATCTTCGACAATCGCTACGACGCGCTGTGGCTGGAAATCGGTTTTGGAGGTGGTGAGCACCTGCTTTGGCAGGCCAGGGAAAACCCACAGGTCGGCATAATTGGATGCGAGCCATTTCGCGATGGTGTGGTCAGAGTGCTGACAGCCATCGACGAGGAACACCTCGAAAACATACGCCTGCACGCTGATGATGCCCGACCATTGCTCCGCCAGCTCAAACCCCAATCGATTGACCGCGCGTTTATCCTCTTTGCCGATCCATGGCCGAAGAAGCGCCACAATAAGAGACGGCTGATAAATGCGAATCTGGCGGAATTACTGGCTCGCGTCATGAAACCAGGTGCGCAACTGCGTATTGCGACGGACATCGATGACTATCTGAAATCCATTTTGCTCACATTTTACGGCCATCCGGATTTCGAATGGCTGGCCGAAAGGCCATCAGATTGGCGCGTGCGGCCACCCGATTGGCCCGCGACGCGGTATGAGGCCAAGGCGATTCGTGAAGGTAGATCCTGCGCTTACCTGCGATTTCGTAGAACTTAATGCTTCTGGACGGGCCTTTCCCAGCATCTTTGCTCGCCATGTTCAAAAAAGTGACAAAATGCGCTTGCATTGGGCAAATCATTCACATAAGCTTTACATGCTCATGATCATCTCAACTCTGAGAGTGGGCCCTTCCGGGGCTCGCTCTTTTTTATTGTTGAGGCTAGCGCGGTCGCCATCTAATTCGAACAGTGTTGCCGTAGTTAATGTTGATCGCCGCTCGCGAATGTGAATGTGCGCCGGGGCTGATATCCGATTTTGAGTACGCAATTAGGAAACACGCAGTCACGCATGGCAGAACAGGATGCGGTTTTGCTCGATGATCGCTTTATCAAGGAAAGCGGCAGAGCAGCCCAAATAGCCGAGATTATTGAGCCGTCGATAGCGGACCTAGGATATCGCCTGGTCCGCGTCCAGCTCATGGGCCGCGCTGACAAGCAAACCGTGCAGATAATGGCTGAGCGCTCAAGCGGCGAGTTCACGATTGAGGATTGCGAAACCATTTCGAGGCAAATCTCGCCTCTGTTGGATGCATTCGATCCTATAGACGAGGCCTACCAGCTGGAGGTTTCCTCAGCGGGGATCGATCGACCATTGGTGCGTCGCAGCGATTTCGAAGACTGGGCGGGCTACGAAGTAAAGATTGAACTGAAAGAACTCCTCGACGGCCGACGCCGCTTTCGCGGAACGATTGAGGGTTTCGCGGACGGCGAGATCCGCATTGAGGTTGACCTCGACCAGCTGGGCCGCCAGGTGTTGGGGCTCCCGGCGGAGTTGGTGGAAAGTGCACGCCTCGTCCTAACAGATGAGCTGGTACGCGAGTCATTGCGACGGTCTAAGAAGGCGCAGTCGGACAGCAGTTTGGAAACTGAGATAGAGTCTGAGACACAGGCGTTGGCGTCGGTCTCAAGTGAGAAGGATGATTGATCATGGCAATGGCAGGAGTCAGTGCGAACCGCATTGAATTGTTGCAGATCGCGGATGCCGTCGCCCGGGAGAAATCGATCGATCGGGTCATCGTCATTGATGCGATGCAGGATGCCATCCAGAAGGCAGCCAAATCTCGCTATGGCCTGGAAAATGATATTCGTTGTGCGATCGATCCAAAGACTGGCGCAACGCAACTGACCCGCGTTTTGACTGTCGTCGAGGAGGTCGAAAACGAGTCGACCGAAGTCACGCTGGCCGAAGCCAAGAAGATCAAAGACGACGCGGAAATTGGCGAGGAGCTCGTCGAAGAACTCCCTCCAATGGACTTTGGCCGCGTTGCTGCTCAGAACGCCAAGCAGGTGATCGTGCAAAAGGTGCGCGATGCTGAGCGGGATCGCCAGTACGAAGAATACAAGGATCGTGTCGACGAAATAGCCAACGGCACTGTCAAGCGCGTCGAATATGGCAACGTGATTGTCGATCTCGGCCGGGCAGAAGCCATTATTCGCCGCGATGAGATGATCCCGCGCGAAAACGTGCGCTACGGCGATCGCATCCGGGCTTACGTCTATGATGTTCGCCGCGAGCCGCGCGGACCACAGATTTTCCTATCCCGTGCACGCCCGGAGTTCATGTCGAAGCTGTTCGCGATGGAAGTGCCTGAGATCTACGACGGTGTTGTCGAGATCAAGTCAGTGGCCAGGGACCCAGGTTCGCGGGCGAAGATTGCCGTCATCTCCAAGGACTCCTCGATTGACCCGGTCGGCGCCTGTGTCGGCATGCGCGGACAGCGTGTCCAGGCGGTAGTGAATGAACTGCAGGGCGAGAAGATCGATATCATCCAGTGGAACCCGGAGGCTGCAAGCTTCATCGTGAACGCGCTGGCGCCCGCCGAAGTCTCAAAAGTGGTTCTCGATGAAGACTCGGAGCGCATCGAGGTGGTCGTGCCTGAAAGCCAGCTGTCACTGGCTATCGGCCGCCGCGG
Source organism: Hyphomicrobiaceae bacterium (assembly GCA_965247245.1). Classification (GTDB taxonomy): domain Bacteria; phylum Pseudomonadota; class Alphaproteobacteria; order Rhizobiales; family Hyphomicrobiaceae; genus Tectiglobus. The sequence goes on from CBDFGV010000003.1 coordinate 4,317,871, forward strand.
ACAAAACGTGCGCCTCGCGTCGCAGCTCACCGGCTGGGATATCGACATTCTGACCGAACAGGAAGAAAGCGAACGCCGTCAGAAGGAATTCAATGATCGCTCGCAGCTGTTCATGGAATCCTTTGATGTCGATGAGGTGATCGCCCAGTTGCTGGTCACCGAAGGTTTCACCTCGGTTGAGGAAGTCGCCTTTGTTGAACTCGATGAGATTTCAACGATCGAAGGCTTTGACGAAGAAACCGCCGAAGAGATCCAGACACGCGCTCGGGAATACCTCGACCGTGTCGAGCAGGAGCGTGACGAGAAGCGTCGCGAACTTGGCGTTCAGGATGAGCTCACCAGTGTCAACGGTGTAACCACGGCCATGATGGTCGCTTTTGGCGAGAATGACGTAAAGACGCTTGAGGATCTTGCTGACTGCGCAACCGATGATCTTACCGGTTGGGTTGAGCGCAAGAAGGAGAAGGGCGTCGATCCGATCAAGCATGAGGGTATTCTCAGCAGCTTCGACATTAGTCGTGAAGAAGCTGAAGAAATGATCCTGGCAGCGAGAATTCTGCTTGGTTGGATTGATCCAAACGAAATGCTTGAGGAAGTCGAAGAGACCGCTGATGCAGAAGCGGTCGAGGGCGAAGCGGCTGTGGAAGCCGAACAGGCAGATGACGCTTCGGCGCCTGTCAGTGCGAACTAATGAGCGAGGTTCGACATACGAGCGATGAGCGCAAGGTCAAGACAGCATGTCCGTACGGATGGGGCAGATCGCCCCATGCGGACCTGTATTGCCTCGCGCCAGGCGCGTGCACCGGATGAACTCATCCGTTTTGCCCTGTCACCTGACGGCATACTGACACCTGACCTTGCAAACGCGCTTCCCGGGCGTGGCGCGTGGGTGACCTGCTCAAAGGATTGCATCAAAACCGCCATCGAGAAGCGCGCTTTTGACCGCGCATTTCGCAAATCAGTCACCGTTCCAGAGGACTTTTTGGCCTTACTGGAGCGCCTGTTGACGGATCGCGCGCTTCAGAGTTTGAGCTTGGCGAAGAAGGCTGGCGGTGTTATCACCGGCTTCACTAAGGTTAATTCGGCAATTGAAACCGCTGCCGTCGAAGTCCTTGTTCAGGCTTCAGACGCCAGTTTGGATGGCAAAAAACGCATTGCGGGTAAGTATAGAGCCATCTGCGAAGAGTTGGCGATTGAGCCAAAAACAATAAATCTTTTCAGCATTGAGCAATTGAGTTTGGCCATTGGCCGGCCAAATGTGGTACATGCTGCACTAAATCACGGACGAGTGGCTGACGAATTTATCTTGGCAGCGCGTCGGCTAAGCAGCTTCTTGCTGCTCCTCGACGATGCTAATCCAAGCGCAAATGCAGCCATTGGGGAAACCTCGCCATCGGAGTCGGCGAATGATGTAGGACTAGAGACGGAACAAGCATGAGCGAATCGAAGGAAACCGACGAGAAACAAACCAAAGGCCGTAAGCCTTTGAGTTTGAACAGAACTGTCGACGCCGGGCATGTGCAACAAAAGTTTAGCCATGGGCGGTCAAAGTCGGTTGTCGTCGAGAAAAAGCGCAAACGTATGGTGGCACAGCCTGATAAGGCTGCCGCCCGGAAAACCGCGCAGGCTTCTGGCGCTGCAAAGACCACGGCAAAATCGGCTGGTGGTCTGTCGCAGGAAGAAGTCGCTAAGCGGGCCGCCGCGCTGGCGGCTGCGCAGCGGGCTGCCAAGGACGCCGAGCACGAGGCCGTCGAGGCTGCAAAGCGCCAGGCGCAGTTGGATGCAGAAGCAGCCGAAAAGCAGCGTCAGGCTGACGAAGTCGCGCGCCAGGAAGCGGAAGCCAAGGAGGCTGCCGCAACTGAGGCTGCGCGAAAGCTTCAGCAAGCTCAACTTGCCGAGCAGGAAGCCGTCAATCGTGAGTTGTCTCAGAAGACAGCTATGACGCCTTCGCTAGTCAATCCGCCCCCACCGGCAGCTGCTGCGTCGGAGGAAGAGGCTGCGGCGCCTGCTGCCGAAAGCAAGGCAGAGGCACCTGCTGCCAAGACCAACGGCAAGGCACGGGCGAAAGCTGAACCGGCGCCGCCGGCAAGTGCACCGGCTCAAGACCAAGGTCGAGCCGATCAGCCGCTTCTGAAATCCGTCGGCATGATCAAACCGATGATCGTGACCCGGACCGATCGGCCAGAACCGAAAAAGCCAGAGCCGCCGAAGAAGGCGGAAGAGCAGCCACGTCGCACGCTCAAGCCTGCAGCACCGGTACCATCGGCGCGTGAGGAAGAAGAAGAGCGTCGCCGTCGTGGTGGCGGGAAGCGCGGGGCCGGCCGCGGCGACGATGGCCGTGTTCGCGGAAAGCTGACGATCACCAATGCTTTTGACGAGCGCCAGCGGGAACGTTCTCTTGCGTCGTTGAAGCGCAAACGTGAGCGTGAGAAGCAGAAAGCAATGGGTGTCTCCCAGACCCGCGAGAAGATCTCACGCGAAGTCATCATCCCGGAAGTTATTACCATCCAGGAGCTGGCGAACCGCATGACGGAACGCGCCGTCGATGTCATCAAATATTTGATGAAACAAGGCGACATGCGCAAAATGAATGATGTCGTTGATACGGAAACGGCGCAGCTGATCGTTGAGGAATTCGGCCACACGGCCAAGCTGGTCTCTGAAGCGGATGTGGAAGAGGGCTTCATTGGCGAAGTCGATGCCGATGAGACGCTGCAATCACGTGCGCCTGTTGTGACCATCATGGGCCACGTCGATCACGGTAAGACATCGTTGCTCGATGCCCTTCGGGCTGCAAACGTGGCCAGCGGCGAAGCTGGTGGCATCACGCAGCACATCGGCGCCTATCAGGTGACCACCGAAAGCGGTAACAAGATCACGTTCATCGACACGCCAGGCCACGCGGCGTTTACCGCCATGCGTGCACGCGGCGCGAAGGTGACCGATATCGTGATCCTTGTGGTGGCAGCTGACGATGGTGTCATGCCGCAGACGGTCGAGGCTATCGCCCACGCCAAGGCAGCTGAAGTTCCTTTGATTGTCGCCATCAACAAGATGGACAAGCCTGATGCAGACCCTAATCGCGTGCGCACGGAACTGCTACAGCACGAAGTGATCGTCGAGAGCATGTCAGGTGAAACGCTTGAGGTCGAGGTTTCGGCACTTAAGCAGATGAACCTCGACGGCTTGCTTGAAGCGATCAATCTGCAGGCCGAACTGCTCGACCTGAAGGCCAACCCAGACCGCTCAGCAGAAGGCTTCGTCATTGAAGCAAAGCTGGAACGTGGCCGGGGACCGGTCGGCACTTTGCTGGTTCAGCGCGGGACGCTCTCCGTTGGTGACATCGTGGTTGGCGGGTCCTCATGGGGACGCGTCAGGGCATTGATCGATGACACTGGATCAAATGTCGTAAAGGCAGGTCCGTCGTTCCCGGTTGAGGTTCTGGGCTTTGACTCGGCGCCAGAAGCCGGTGACCAGTTCGCCGTTGTTGAGAGCGAAGCGCGCGCGCGTGAGATTACTGACTATCGTGTCCGTAAGCGCCGCGAGACGCTGGGCTCAGCTGGCTCTGCCCGTACGCTCGAGCAGATGATGCAGCAGCTGCATGAAGAGGGAAAGAAAGAGTTCCCGCTGATTGTCAAAGGCGACGTGCAGGGTTCTGTCGAAGCCATTGCTGGTGCATTGGCCAAGGTCGGCAACGAAGAAGTCGAAGCCAGGATCATTCACTCCGGTGTTGGCGGTATCACGGAGTCGGACATCACGCTTGCAACAGCGTCGAATGCCGTCGTGATTGGCTTCAACGTTCGTGCCAACGTACAAGCCAAGACAGCGTCCGAGCAGGAAGGCGTCGAGATCCGCTACTACAGCATCATCTACGACCTCGTCGACGATGTGAAAGCAGCGATGTCCGGCATGCTGGATCCGACACTGCGTGAGATCTTCCTCGGCAACGCTGAGATCCGCGAGGTCTTCAACATCACGAAGATTGGTAAGGTCGCGGGTTGTCTGGTGACCGACGGCAAGGTCGAGCGGGGAGCCAAAGTCCGGCTCCTGCGTGATAACGTTGTCATTCATGAAGGAACCCTGTCGACGCTCAAGCGCTTCAAGGATGAGGTCAAGGAAGTTCCTGGTGGCCAGGAATGCGGTATGGCGTTCGCCAACTACCAGGATATTCGTGCCGGTGACGTTATCGAATGCTTCCAGGTCGAGACTGTTCAAAGAACACTCTAGTCTGAATGCAAGTGAGAATAACGCCCGCTACGGTTTCCGATCCACTGTTGATCGGTTGCAGTGGCGGGCGGATCCAATTTTGATACTCGGCTGACCCCGCGATGGCTTGAACATGAGGCATTGCGCAGTTGCCGAACGTTGATCCTCGATGAGTACTCACGTCAGCCAAATAGCAACCTCTCGACTCAGTATCGAAGTCGAAACATCGGGCCCGCGTGACGGTTTTCCCGTTATGCTGCTGCATGGCTGGCCGGACGGTCTGCGGTGCTGGGATCTCGTTCTGCCGGAACTACACAGCGGCGGTTTGCGAACCATCGTACCAAGCCTGCGCGGCTACGGCGGAACACGCTTTCTCCGTGCCGATACGCCGAGAAGTGGCCAGGTCGTTGCGTTGGCACGCGATGCGCTGGAGTTGGCGGATGCTCTGTCGCTCGAAAAATTCATGGTGGTCGGCCACGACTGGGGCGCTCGCGCCGTTTTCGATTTGAGCATCCTTGCGCCCGACCGATTATCATCTGCGGTTGCCCTGTCGTTGGGCTGGAAAACGCCCAACCACGTTCTGCCGCTCTCACCACAACAGGCACAGGCTTTCTGGTACCAATGGTATTTTGCAACGCGCCACGGCGAAATCGCCTTTCGTGAAGGCTCAGACGATTTCTGCAAGCACCTTTGGCAGACCTGGTCACCAGCCGGTTGGTTCAGCGAAGATCAATGGCAGGCGGCGTCAGGCGCATGGTCTAACCCGGATTGGCATGATGTTGTGCTTCATTTCTATCGCGGCAGGTGGCGGCCCTATCAGCCCGATGCGGACTACGAGAGTGACGAGACCACTGTCCGCCGCGCAAAGACCATCCCGGTCCCAACGCGGATCATTTACGGCGCTGCGGATACCTGCTGCCTTGCGGAAATATCGGAAAGCTGCGATCCGTTTTTCCCCGAGGGCTATAGTTATGATGTCTTGCCGGGCGTTGGCCACTTTCCTCAATACGAGCGTGCCGATGCCGTGGCGAACCTGATCAACGATTGGCACCAACGCCACGCCAACGCATAGTTTCTGGATGAATCTAAAACGATCGAAAGATCGAACAACTAACTGAAAGGCTTGTCGCCATGGCGGCTCGATCAGCTCAAAAAGCCCCGTCACAACGCCAACTCCGCGTCGGTGAGTTGGTGCGCCACAAACTCTCCGAGATGCTCACCCGCGGAGAAATCCACGACGAAGAACTGGCGGCTCATTTCATTACGATCCCGGAAGTCCGTATGAGCCCGGATCTCAAGATCGCCACGGCCTTCGTAATGCCTCTCGGTGGTGGTGAAATGGACGGCGTAATCACGGCACTGAACCGGAACCGAAAGTTCATCCGCGGCGAAGTTGCCAGAGCAGTGGCGCTCAAGTTTGCTCCGGATGTGCGGTTTCGACCGGATGACTCGTTTGACGAAGCCAGACGAATTGACGAAATCCTTGAAAGTGATCGCGTGCGCCAGGACACGCGCAAAGACTAACGGATAGCGTTGCGGCCGACCTCACATCGGCTCGCGTCAGAGAAGAGCAAGCAGATGGCACGCAAAAAAAAGGGGCGCCCGGTGCACGGCTGGCTGGTCCTGGACAAGCCTCTGAACATGACGTCGACATCAGCCGTTGCACGCACCAAGCGCCTGTTGTCGGCGCAAAAGGCGGGGCACGCCGGAACGCTCGACCCACTGGCGACAGGCATTCTGCCGCTGGCCTTCGGTGAGGCGACCAAGACCGTATCCTATGCCATGGATGGCGAGAAAGCCTACCGCTTCACGGTTCGCTGGGGTGCTGAGACCGAGACCGATGATGCCGAAGGTCAAGTCGTCCGGGAAAGCGATAGCCGGCCCAGCCGAGACGAGATCGAAGCCTGCCTCGACAAATTCCGGGGAACAATAGAGCAGGTGCCGCCGAAATTCTCCGCGATCAAGCTGGATGGCAACCGCGCCTACGATCTGGCGCGGGACGGCGAGGCGGTCGAGCTGCAATCGCGGGAAGTCGAGATCAAGCAGCTGGAGTTGCTTGACGTCGAAGACGAGTCGACCGCTGTATTCACCGCGACGTGCGGCAAAGGAACGTACGTCCGGGCCTTGGCACGCGATTTTGGTCGCGAGCTCGGCTGTTTCGGCCATGTCATTGCGCTACGCCGAACTCGCGTTGGGCCGTTCGACGAAGACTCGGCCTGGTCGATCGAGAAGCTGGAACAGGAAATCGAAGGCCTGGAGACTGGCGCAGAGATCTCTCAGGTCTTGCTGCCCGTTCACGCGACACTGGCCGGATTGCCGCACTTTTCCCTAACAACCACAGATGCGTCGCGGTTATCGCAGGGACAAGGCGTGCTTATGCGCGGCCGAGATGCCCCCATTGCCACCGGTGCCGCCTATGCAACCTGCAAAGGCCGTCTGGTCGCACTTGTGGAGATCGCGCGGGGCGAGCTGCGCCCGACGCGCGTCTTCAATCTTGGCTAAGGCGAGCAATTGCAAGAATGGGCTCGCTTTTCGTGAAATTTCGTGTATACAGCGCCGATAGCGCGGATCTGGCCTTTGGTCAGTGATCCGCGCTTATCTTTTGCAGCATGTGCTGGACGACATCCCGGCAGGAGCTGCGACCAGGGGACTTGCCCCACAAATTGAATCTTTGATTGTGAAAGGAACTGCTGATGTCGGTGACGGCTGAGCGTAAAGCCGAACTTATTAAGGACAATGCCACGAAATCCGGCGATACCGGGTCTCCAGAGGTGCAGATCGCGATCCTGACAGAGCGGATCACCAATCTGACCGAGCATTTCAAGCAACACAAGAAGGACAACCACTCCCGTCGCGGCCTCCTAAAGATGGTCAGTTTGCGCCGGCAGTTGTTGGACTATGTGAAAGCAAAGGACGAAGCCCGCTATCAGGGTATCATCCAAAAACTGGGTATCCGCCGCTAACCCGGCCGATGCAGAGATGCCGTTCCTTGGCTCTCAATTCAGTTTACCAGACTTTCGCTGTAGGCATCGCGCTGCCGGCCATTGGGTCAGCGGCGCCAAATGCATTTGCGAATGACGAGCGGTATCGGGCCACGGGTCCGTGCTGCAAGGACGTACGACGAAGATAGAAACGAAAACGAAAGACGAAACGATGTTTGATATTCACCGCGTGGAAATCGACTGGGGCGGCCGCAAGCTGAAGCTGGAAACCGGTCGTATGGCACGCCAGGCCGATGCCGCCGTTTTTGCCCAGTATGGCGACACCAGTGTTCTCGCCACCGTCGTGGCCGCACGAAGCGTTCGCCCCGGCGTCGACTTCTTCCCACTGACAGTCAACTACCAGGAAAAGACATATGCCGCCGGTAAGATTCCAGGCGGCTTTTTCAAGCGTGAAGGGCGCCCGACCGAGAAGGAAACGTTGACCTCTCGTTTGATTGACCGCCCGATCCGCCCACTATTTGTTGACGGCTTCAAGAACGAGACACAGGTCATTACGACTGTTCTCTCATTCGACAACGAAAACGATCCCGACATTCTGGCCATGATCGCGGCCAGCGCTGCCCTGACGCTCTCCGGTCTGCCGTTCCTCGGCCCGATTGGCGCCGCACGCGTTGGGATGATCAACGGCGAGTACGTTCTCAACCCGCTACTTGACGAAATGGATCAGACCAAGCTCGACCTTGTCGTCGCTGGTACGCAGGACGCCGTCATGATGGTCGAGTCCGAAGCGCAGGAACTGCCCGAGTCAGATATGCTCGGCGCCGTTATGTTCGGTCACAAGCATTTCCAGCCGGTGATCGACGCGATCATCAAGCTGGCAGAAACGGCCGCCAAAGAGCCTTGGGATATTTCTCCTCCGGACAAGTCCAAATACGAAGGCAAGGCGAAGGAAATCGCTGAAGCTGACCTGCGCAAAGCTTTTGCAACCGCTGGCAAGCAGGAACGGCACGACATTGTCACCGAGGCCAAGAAGAAGGTCTTTGAGGCCCTTCAGCCGGAAGAAGACGATGGTTCGGAAGCTGTCCTCATCGGTGATGTTTTCAAGAGCCTCGAAGCGAACATTGTCCGCGGCGATATCCTGAGCACCGGCAAGCGTATCGACGGACGTGATCTCCAAACCGTCCGCCCGATTATCTCTGAGGTCCACGTGCTGCCGCGAACCCACGGTTCGGCGCTGTTCACCCGCGGTGAAACCCAGGCCCTGGTTGTTGCAACACTAGGAACCGGTGATGACGAGCAGTTCATTGACGGTCTGGAAGGAACGCGGCGTGAGCGCTTCATGTTGCACTACAACTTTCCACCATTCTCGGTCGGTGAGACGGGCCGTATCGGTTCGCCAGGACGCCGCGAAATCGGTCACGGTAAGTTGGCATGGCGCGCCGTGCATCCTCTGATCCCGAACGCCGAAGAGTTCCCCTACACAGTTCGTATCGTCTCGGAAATCAACGAATCCAACGGTTCATCGTCCATGGCGACGGTCTGTGGTGCCTCCCTGGCAATGATGGATGCCGGTATTCCGTTGAAGCGGCCGGTCGCTGGCATCGCCATGGGTCTGATCAAGGAAGGCGAAGAGTTCGCCGTCCTTTCAGACATCCTGGGTGATGAAGACCATCTCGGCGACATGGACTTCAAGGTCGCCGGCACCGAGGTCGGAGTGACATCACTGCAGATGGACATCAAGATCACGGGCATCAACGAAGAGATCATGCGGGTTGCTCTGGATCAGGCCAAGGACGGTCGCATGCATATCCTCGGCGAGATGGCCAAGGCACTTGGTGAAGCCCGCGATGATGTTGGTGATCACGCGCCGCGTATTGAAACCATCAGCATTCCAACCGACAAGATCCGCGAAGTGATCGGCAGCGGCGGCTCCGTCATTCGCTCGATCGTTGAGGAAAGCGGTGCCAAGATCGATATCGAGGACAATGGTACGGTCAAGATTGCCGGCACCAGCCGCGAGATCATCGATGCGGCTCTGACCCGGATCAAGGCGATCACCTCGGAGCCGGAGGTCGGCGAAATCTACAAAGGCAAGGTCGTCAAGATCATGGACTTCGGCGCCTTTGTGAACTTCTTCGGACCGAAGGACGGTCTGGTGCACGTTTCCCAGTTGACCAACGAAGGCCGGCCGAACCATCCGAGCGAAATCGTCAAGGAAGGCCAGGAAGTCTTCGTCAAGCTGCTGGCTATTGAGGACCGCGGCAAGGTTCGCCTTTCGATGAAGGTGGTAAACCAGGAGACCGGTGAAGAAATTCCACGCGCCGAAGGCGAAGAAGAGGACGATGGTGGAGATCGCCGTGGCGGTCGTCCACCACGCCGTCGCCGCGAGCGCTCGGACTAATCTGTCAGGGGCAATCACCGACTAGAAACGAAAACGGCGGGCTAGAGGCCCGCCGTTTTTGTATCTGATGGGAGTTTTTTTCTGAGCCGGTTAAGCCGGTTACTCGGCCGCCTTGGTACCTGCCCGGGCGGCGGCTTCCAGTTCCTTGAGCTGCTCAAGGCTCGGCATTGAAACGGAGTTATAGCCACAATCGACAAAGTGGACTTCGCCTGTCACGCCGCCGGAAAGTGGCGAGAGCAGGTAAAGTGCCGAGCCGCCGACTTCATCAAGTGTCGGTGTTCGCCCGAGCGGTGAGTGATCGCGCTGGTAGTTGAAAATATAGCGGGCGTCGGAAACACCGGAGCCGGCGAGCGTTCGCATTGGTCCTGGTGACAGTGCATTCACCCGGATGCCGTCGACGCCAAGGTCCGTCGCGAGATAACGCACCGAAGCTTCCAGCGCAGCCTTGGCGACACCCATAACGTTATAGGACGGAACCCAACGTGTCGCGCCGCCATAGGTCAGTGCGATCATCGAACCACCGTTCGGCATCAGTGCTGCCGCACGCTTGGCGATCTCTGTAAATGAGAAGCACGAGATAACCATCGTGTTAACGAAGTTATCGCGCGTCGTGTCTGCGTACCGGCCCTGCAGTTCGCGTCGGTCAGAGAAAGCAAGTGCGTGGACGACAAAGTCCAGCGACCCCCAGTTGCTTTCAATTTCCGAGAATACGTTGTCGACGCTCTCAAGATCGCTGACATCGCAAGGTACAATGATTTTGGAGCCGACTGATTCAGCCAATGGAATGGCACGACGGCCAAACGCATCGCCTTGATAGGTAAATGCCAGTTCCGCGCCCTGACCAGCAAGCACCCGGGCAATACCCCAGGCGATTGATCTGTCATTTGCCACGCCCATGACAAGCCCACGCTTGCCTGCCATGATCGGTCCGGGCTTTGCGACATCAATTTCTGTCATTCGTCTTTTCCCTGAACGCCTTTGGGCTACCGGGCCCTCAGCCTCAAACCAGCCACATCCGCTCCTGTAGAGCCGCATTTTCGTACGTCCCAATGCTTTCCAATTCGCTGCACCTTGGGCCGCCAGTCATGCTGTATTAACGCTGCTCGCGCGAAATCGCGCGCGTCAGCTCACTCATTAACTGTCCAGCCGGCGAAATACCAAAGTGGCATTGGTTCCGCCGAAACCGAAGCTATTCGACATGATACAGTTAAGCGGGACATCATCCTTGCGTTGCTGAACGACAGGGATGTCCTCGAACTCGGGGTCAAGATTGTCGATATTCGCGCTCTCGCAGATGAAGCCGTTATTCATCATCAGGAGCGAGAATATGGCTTCCTGCACGCCAATAGCGCCGAGTGAGTGACCCGTTAACGATTTCGTTGCGGATACAGCCGGAATGTCCTTCCCGAACACCTGCCTGAGGGCTTCAGCCTCTTTGACGTCACCAACCGGTGTCGCCGTCGCGTGAGGGTTAATGTAGTCGACTTTGCCGACACCCTTGCCGTCCATGCCCTGCATCGCCTGTTCCATGCAGCGCGCTGCACCTTCGCCGGAAGGGGCTACCATGTCGAAACCGTCGGACGTCGCCCCGTAGCCGACTACCTCGCCGTAGATCTTGGCGCCGCGTGCCTTGGCGTGCTCAAGCTCTTCCAGAACAAGCACACCCGCTCCGCCGGCGATGATGAAACCGTCCCGGTCACGATCGAACGCGCGGCTGGCTTTCGTCGGCTTATCATTGAAGTTCGACGACATGGCACCCATCGCATCGAACATTGACGACAGGGTCCAATCAAGCTCTTCGCAGCCACCTGCAAATATGATGTCCTGCTTGCCCCACTGGATCTGTTCGGCAGCATTGCCGATGCAATGCGCTGACGTCGAGCAGGCGGACGAAATCGAATAGTTGACGCCCTTGATTTCAAAGCTTGTCGCGAGGATCGCCGACGGGCCCGAGCACATCGCCTTCGGCACTTCGAACGGCCCCATGCGCTTCGGGCCTTTTTCAACAACAACACCGGCCGATCTTACAATCGCGGTTGTTGAAGGTCCGCCGGAACCCATGATGATCCCAGTGCGCTCATTAATAACTTCGTTTTCCTCAAGGCCGGCATCACGGATGGCCTGATCCATCGCGATGTAATTCCAGGCCAGGCCTGCTTCCATGAAGCGCTTGGGCTTACGAGGAACGTGCTCTTTCCAGTCCAGCTTGGGCTCGCCGTGTACATGGCAACGGAAGCCAAGTTCTTCATAACGATCAGCGTGAACTAGACCGGATTTGCCTTCGCGTAACGACGCAATGACTTCTTGCGCGGAATTGCCAATACTTGAGACAATCCCCATGCCGGTGACGACAACGCGCCTCATCTCATATCCTTTTGCTTTCGATCAACTGCGCTTGCACACAGCTCTCGCGGCCGACACCACGACGACGGTCTCTCCGGGAAATCGGACAGGCGAGCGAGCGCGGATGATTTAGGCGTTATTCTGCACTGTATCCGCAGCGTCGAACAGGCCAACTTTTAGGTCAGTGGCGGTGTAGATTGTCTCACCATCTGCGATGAGATGACCGTCCGCAATGCCCAGTTTGAGTTTTCGCAGAATTACGCGTTTGAGATCAACCACGTACTCGATGCGTTTCACGCTTGGCAGCACCATACCGGTGAATTTGACCTCACCAACGCCGAGCGCGCGACCACGGCCAGGCGCGCCCAGCCAGCCCAGAAAGAAGCCTGTCATCTGCCACAAAGCATCGAGGCCGAGGCAGCCCGGCATAACCGGATCGCCTTTGAAATGGCACGCGAAGAACCATTCGCACTGCGGGTTGTCTGCGACCTGCATTTCGGCAACCACCTGCCCTTTGCCGTGAGCCCCACCCGTCTCGCTGATGGAGGATATCTGCTCAAACATCAGCATCGGAGGTAGAGGAAGCTGGGCATTCCCGGGGCCAAACAGCTCGCCGCGAGCACAGGCCAGAATGTCTTCGTAATTATAACTCGAACGCCGCTCTGTCATTTTGGTTATCTTATTCCCCCGTTGGTGCGGTCCGCTGCCCTCAGTCGCGCGAATTTCGGAACCGGAACCCTAGCACACTGACCGCAGGCCTTCAAAAGCCCAATGCACGTTAATGAGGCGGTTCAGAATGCGAGGTCAAGCTGAAACAATCGCCTCCTCGATCGCATGGTCTTGCTATGTTCCAGGCCCGCAGTATATAAATGGGGTTGATTGCGACAACCGTTGGACGCATGGAACCGAGAGAAGTGCGTCCTGCAAGGACCTTATCGGCGGATGACACACCCATCGACTGAGCGACAAGCATGTACAATTGAGCTGCTGCGACAGGCCAATCTGCGCCCGACGCGGCAACGTATCACGCTGTCATTTTTGCTGTTTGGCAATGGTGACCGGCATGTGACGGCTGAAAATCTGCATGCTGAGGCAGTTGCCGCAGGTGAGAAGGTGTCTTTGGCCACAGTCTACAATACGTTGCATCAGTTTCGCCAAGCCGGCCTGCTACGTGAATTGGCGATCGATGGTTCTAAGACTTACTTCGATACGAACACATCGAACCACAGCCACTTCTTCGATGAGCAACAGGCCAAACTGATCGACATCCCGGATGACTCAGTCAGGATCGAAGGGCTGCCGAAGCCGCCGCCTGGCATGAAAATCTCACACGTCGACGTCGTCGTCCGCCTCGTGCGTGAGTAGTGCTGCGGCCTCCCGCCTCTTACGACTAGTTGAGCTCTTCGTCTTTGTAGACGCCCCAAAGCAACTTTTGCTCCATGAAGCCGCGGTACTTGCTGACGGCTACGGCGCACCAGCGTCCGTCACAGGATCGAATACTGACGAGTGAACCGGCTTCGAGTTTGGCCACTGGGCTTGAGCTGGTTCTCGTGCGGGAGAGCAAGTTCGCGTAAATCCGTTCCCCTGATTTTGCTTTGTTCCACGGCAGCACCAGCGCTGTCCGTCGGCCCGACAGGAGCGCCCGTAGGATCCAGCCTGAAGCGCCTTCGGAGTCCCGGACCCGGCGCCAGTTGCCATATTCTTCGTAAACCTCGACCGGCAGCCCGGCCCGGCGAAAAACCCATGCTTTCGGATACTGTCGCCCAGGCCCGGTGCGCAGGTTCACAGGGTTCGACTTGAGGCTCACAAATCGGGGCAGTGGCAGACCGCTCTTGCCGGTGCGTTGCTGCGCCTGTGCCGTCACCAGCGGCCAAACCAGCAAGCCAGCCATCACAAGTTTCCAAGTCGTTTGAATCAAAGGTTAATCCCGATGGTTCCCGTAGATGTCGGTAAACTAGTCAGTTACACTAGAACGCACGTCTAATTGCGTCAGACTTGTGTCTTCGCTAGGTTTCCAGCGCTCACAAATTCCCCAAATTCCAAGCCGATACGAAGCCAATGTCGACGCCTGCAGGACTGCCGGCAAACCTATACAACTAACGAAGCTGATCGATCAGGCTTTCGCTTGTTACGCAGATGATCGAAGATCACAAAAGCTGCGTACGATTCAAGAGGTCAATCCTGGTCGAGAGGCAAATTACTCACTATCTTTGTCAAGCTAGGACCCATCTGTTAGACACGCTGATCTAACGAATCCGTAGCTGGATTCGGTGCTCAGATTAGCAAGATCCGCCAATTCTATCATCATCGAAGTGCCCATATGCCAAGTTCTGCTCGCAAGCCTAAAGTTGTCGTCACCCGGAAACTGCCGGACATTGTCGAGACGCGCATGCGTGAGCTGTTTGAAACGCAGCTGAATATTGACGACACGCCGATGTCGCAGGCTGAGCTGATCGAAGCGGCGAAAACGGCTGATGTGTTGGTGCCGACCGTGACGGACCGCATCGATCGTGCTGTTCTGGCGCAGGCTGGCCCGCAGCTAAAACTCATCGCCAACTTCGGCACCGGTGTCGACAACGTGGATCTCGACACCGCGCGCAACCGCTCCATCATCGTCACCAACACGCCGGGCGTGTTGACCGAAGACACAGCCGACATGACAATGGCGCTGATCCTTGCGGTTCCGCGTCGCCTCGCTGAAGGAACGGCCTACCTTAAGCAGCAGAACGCAGCGTGGGGCGGCTGGTCGCCAACCTGGATGCTGGGCAACCGGATTTACGGCAAGCGTCTCGGCATCATCGGCATGGGACGAATTGGGACGGCCGTTGCACGGCGGGCCAAGGCATTTGGTCTTCAGATCCATTACCACAATCGTCGCCGCGTCGCGGAGGAAGTGGAGCAGGAACTCGAAGCGACGTATTGGGAGAGCCTCGACCAGATGCTGGCCCGCATGGACATCATCTCGGTCAATTGCCCGCACACACCGGCGACCTACCATCTGCTCTCGGCCCGGCGGCTGAAGCTGTTGAAGCCGACGACCTTCATCGTCAACACGGCGCGCGGCGAGGTGATTGATGAGAACGAGCTGTCTCGCTTGATCGAAGGTGAAAAGATCGCGGGCGCCGGCTTGGACGTGTTCGAACACGAGCCGGCCGTCAATCCAAAGCTTCTGAGTTCAGATCGTGTCGTGGCGCTCCCCCACATGGGATCGTCGACCATCGAAGGTCGTGTCGACATGGGCGAGAAGGTGATTATCAACATCAAGACGTTCATGGATGGCCACGCGCCGCCGGATCGCGTCTTCCCAGCCATGTTCTAGGCGCACGCCATAAACAGTGCCTGGACCCTCATGCGCCAATCGAAAGTAAAGCTTCAGGAGTGAAGACCATGTCGCGTTCGTTCCTGCCAATATCTGGCTTTGAACTACCGCGGTTCGCTGGTGTGCCGACTTTCATGCGCTTGCCGCATGTGCAATTGGCCGAGCCGGACCTGACCGAAGTTGCGGTTGGTTTCGTCGGCGTGCCTTGGGATGGCGGAACAACCAACCGGCCGGGTGCCCGCCATGGCCCGCGCGCGTTGCGCGACGCATCAACCATGATCCGGCAGTTTCACCCGGTTACCGGCCTCAACCCGTTCGAGGCTGTCAATTGCGCTGATCTTGGTGATGTGGCGGTCAACCCCGCCGATGTCATGGATACGCTGCAGCGCGTGACGGCATTCTACGAGAAGGTCGTGGCAGCAGGCATCAGGCCGTTCACAGCGGGCGGTGACCACTTGGTTTCTCTTCCAGTACTGCGGGCGGTCGCGAAAGACCGGCCGCTTGGCATGATCCACTTCGATGCGCACACCGACTTCTACAACGAGTATTTCGGTGGCTTCCGCTATACTCACGGAACACCCTTCCGCCGCGCCGTCGAAGAAGGACTTCTCGATCCAAAGAAAGTCGTCCAGATTGGCATTCGCGGCACCGGCTACGATACGGAAGACATAGACTTCGCAATCGCCAACGGCGTGCGATTGATCCGCATTGAGGAACTCTTTGAGCGCGGTGTCAGCGATGTTATGGCGGAAGCACGCGACATCGTAGGGCAAGATGCAACCTACGTTTCATTCGATATAGATGGCATTGATCCCTCGTTTGCGCCCGGAACGGGCACACCGGAAATTGGCGGCTTCAATACATTCGAGGCGCAGCAACTGTGCCGCGGATTGTCTGGCGTGAACATCGCCGCCTGCGATTTGGTTGAGGTTTCTCCGCCATTCGATCCAAGCGGAATGACCGCCTGGGTCGGTGTCTCGATTATGTTCGAGCTGCTGTGCCCGCTGGCAGAAGCGGTTGCAGCCAAAGCGGCTTGATCGGCGCGGCGGCTATGCCCGAAGTTCTCACACTAGGCGGCGGCGGCCTGGTGGGATGAGAGATCCAGTATTGTCGGGTTGTCGCCCGACAACGGATTGTTGCGATCCCACTTCAATGTAATCGTCTGGAAACGACAGCCAAGCGCATCATAAATCAGAAGCTTGCCCGCCATGCTGTCGCCGGCACCGATAATCTCCTTCAAGACTTCGGTTGCCTGCAGCGTGCCCATCACACCGGCGACGGCACCGAGTATCCCAACTTCGGAACAATTAAAGACGGCATCCCCTGACGGTGCTTCGGGGAAAACGCAGCGATAGGTCGGATAGGGTTGGCCTTCGCCGTTTTTTTCGTGCGGCTTGAAGGTCGTGAGATAACCATCGAACGGACCGAGAGCCGCGAAGACGAGTGTCTTGCCGGCAAGATAGCAGGCATCGGAGACAAGGTAGCGCGTCTCAAAGTTATCCGAGCCGTCAACGATGATGTCGTAGCCGGCAAGCATATCCATCGCATTAGCGGCCGTGATCCGTTCGTTGTGACAGCGAACGGTCACGTGCGGGTTAAGTCGTGCAACCGTACTCTGCGCGCTCGTGACTTTCGGCTGATCCACGTCCTGCGTGTCATGGGCGATCTGCCGCTGCAGGTTGCTGAGCGAAACCACGTCATCATCAGCGATGCCAATGGTGCCGACACCGGCAGCGGCTAGGTACATGATGACTGGAGATCCAAGTCCGCCTGCACCGATGACAAGAACCTTCGCTGCTTTCAGTTTTTGCTGTCCTTGACCGCCGACATCGCGCAGGACGAGATGCCGTTTGTAACGCTCAATTTCTTCTGGACTGAGAGTAGCCATTTTTGCTTCTTGCCGACCTTGGTCAATTACTGCCGAACCCGCAGTGTGGAATGTTCCAGTCTGACAGACCCTTACAGGTTATGTCGTTGGTTCCGCGTGATTACTTTCCTCGTCACCGCTCGCTGCGAAGAGCTCGGTCGACAGGTAGCGCTCGGCATGGGAGGGGGCGAAGGTTACGATCCGCTTGCCGGCCATGTTATCCCTGACGGCAATCGTCAGCGCCGCTGCCACGTTCGCACCGGTCGATATTCCACCAGGTATGCCTTCGACCTTTGCAAGCAACCGAGCGACTTCAAACGCCATCTCATTCGGGACTTTGATAACCTCGTCGACCAATTCGGTATTGAGGACCTCCGGAATGAAACCGGCACCGATGCCTTGAATCTTATGCAATCCGGGAGGTTGGCCGGAGAGAACCGCGCTATCCGAGGGCTCGACGCCAACCACGGACATCTCGGGTCGCCGCGGCTTCAGGATCGCAGCACAACCCGTGAGCGTACCGCCAGTGCCGACGCCGGCGACAACGGCATCGACCTCGCCACCGGTGTCGTTCCAGATCTCTTCTGCGGTTGTTATTTCGTGCACGGCCGGATTAGCCGGGTTCTCAAACTGCTTCGGTTGCACGGCGTTCGGGATGAGTTCGGTGAGCTCGTTCGCGCGCTCAATCGCGCCGCGCATTCCCTTTTCAGCAGGCGTCAGCTCCAACCTTGCGCCCATGTGAGTCAGGAGGCGCCGACGTTCCAGCGACATCGACTCAGGCATCGTCAGGATCAAGTCATAGCCGCGTGCCGCCGCGACAAAGGCCAGGGCCACGCCCGTGTTGCCAGACGTCGGCTCGATCAGGATGGATTCACCCGGCCTGATCTGACCGCTCGACTCAAGGATATCAACCATCGCCACGCCGATGCGGTCTTTGACGCTGCCCAGCGGATTGAAGAACTCAAGCTTGAGCAGGATCTCAGCTCTGACATTTGCTTGTTCCACAAGCTTGCCGAGCCTGATCAATGGCGTCTGACCGATTGTTTCCGTGATGCTGTCGAACACGCGGCCTCGTCCCCAGGTCGGTGTTCCTGCAAGCGTCTTGAAAATTGGTTCGCTGCTCATGAGCATCTGTCCTGAGAAACCGGTTATCGGATCGCGGCGATTGTAGTCGATTGCGGAATAATCGCAAAAGCGAGTCTGCCAGTCTTTCTGACTGAATTGGAGAGATGCAGGCTCCCACTTTTGGAATTTGGTAAATCCGGCAGCCAACACAAGGCCGCGTTATACGCCTGTCGAGCCAAAACCGCCATCAGAGCGTTGGGTCTCATCGAGTTCGCTTACAATTTCAAGCCTTGGTTGCGTAACCTGCGCTACGACAAGTTGGGCAATGCGATCGCCTCTGGCGATGCGAAACGTCTCTTGTCCGAGATTGACCAGAATGACTTTGATCTCGCCACGGTAGTCAGCGTCGATGGTACCGGGAGAATTCAACACCGTTATTCCATGCTTGAGCGCAAGACCGGACCGTGGCCGAACCTGGGCCTCGTAGCCATCCGGTAGTGCGATGGCGATACCTGTTGGAACCAGCGTTCGAGCAGCAGGCTCCAGAACGAGATCAGCACCATCTTCGACCGCAGCGCGCAAATCCATACCGGCTGCCTGCGCACTTTCGTAGGCCGGGAGCTGTAGACCCTGGCCATGGTCAAACACTTTGATCTTGAGAGACAGTTCCGGTGCCATTGGATGTGAGACCTCAATGTAGATTATCAGGCGATAATTTACACTGCGGCTGGCTTGGCTGCCAATTCTTCCGCGGCCTTTCTCACGATCTTTTCGGCAACCGATGCCTTATCGGCTTCCGGCCAACTCTCAACGCCGTTCTTTGAAACGATATGTACCGCGTTGTGGCTGCCGCCCATGACGCCGCTCTCCGGCGACACATCATTGGCTACGATCCAATCACATTGCTTCTTCTTGAGCTTGGCTTGCGCGTTCTCGATGACGTTCTCGGTCTCGGCAGCAAATCCGATAACGAGCGCCGGGCGCTTCGGCGCTTTCTTTTTAGCGATGGTCTGCAGGATATCCGGATTTTCGGTGAAGCTGAGTGTCGGCAGCTTGTTGCCGTCCTTCTTAATTTTCTGATCGGACTCGCTTGCGACGCGCCAATCGGCGACCGCTGCAGCAAAGATCCCGATGTCCGCGGGCAGTGCGGTTTCGACGGCATCGAACATCTCGCGCGCGGACTGGATACGGATCACCCTCACCATGGCTGGATCTGGGAGATTGGTGGGGCCGGAGATCAAGGTAACATCAGCCCCCAGCCGTTGGGCCGCTGCAGCGATAGCGTAGCCCTGCGTGCCTGACGATCGATTGGCGATGTAGCGAACAGGATCAATCGGCTCGTGCGTTGGCCCGGCTGTGACGAGGACATGACGTCCGGCCAAGAGCTTAGGCTGGTCGTCGAGCTGGGCTTCAATAGCATCGAGAATTTCGTGCGGCTCAGACATGCGGCCGCGACCGCCTTCGTTCGACTCCGCCATTTCACCGACATTAGGCCCAACGAAAAGAATACCGTCCTGCTCGAGCTGAGCGGTATTGCGCTGCGTTGCCGGATGTTGCCACATCCTTGGATTCATGGCCGGCGCAACCAGAACAGGTTTGTCGGTCGCCATCAAAACAGACGTCGCCAGATCGCCGGCGTGGCCGCCAGCCATCTTTGCCAACAGGTCCGCCGTCGCCGGTGCAACAACAATCAGGTCGGCTTCGCGGGACAGACGAATATGCCCGATCTCGCGCTCGTCGTTGAGATCAAACAGGTCCGTGAAAACCCGGTCATTAGTCAATGCACCAACCGACAATGGCGTAATAAATTCCTGGGCGGCCTTCGTCATCACAACGCGAACGGCGATCCCGCGATCACGCGCCCGGCGGATCAGCTCGAGACATTTGTAGGCGGCAATCCCGCCTCCGATTATGAGCAAGACACGTTTGGATGACATCGTTCAGGCCTAGCTTGTTAGCACCCCATTATAGCATGGTCGCACGGCAAAATTGGTAAACGCCTGTAAACGGTTTGAAGACACCGTGACGGTCGGTCGCCGGCGGCCCCGCGCGGCAATTGCGCCATGCCTAGACTGCATGTCAGCCTTGCTTTCAAATCACTTCAAAAAGCGAGCGAATGATCCGATTTCCGGTGGCAATCGAAAACAAGGAATACGATCATGGCTCATACAACAACAATCAAAGGGTCAAACTGGCTGGGAGCTGCCTGGCAGTGGGTTTCTGAATTGGGAAATCCATTTGATGCGCTCGTGCGTGCCGGCAGACGGCAACGTCAGATCGATGAACTGGCCAAGCTTGATAACCACCTGCTTGAAGATATCGGCCTTACGCGTGGTGATGTCATCGCTTATGCAGGCCCGGACAAGAACCACATCGAAGCGCTTTGCAACATGCGCTAGAACAGTGTGTCTGTAGCTGGAACCGGGGCTTCGGTTCCAGCTGCTGGCCCAAAACATCACAAGCAAGTGCACTGCTGAACGTCAGCGAACTTCGACAACCGGCCGAGTACCGCGTGCCTGCGAGGTAGCGGGTCCTAGACGTGGGCGTCAGGTGCTTTTGGAGATGCGTTCAATCCGCTCTTGCATCGCGGCAAGCTCAGCCTTGAGGATATCAATCTCAGACGGCGGCGCTGCGGCCTCCTCGGGAACAGCAGCAGCGGGTTGATCATGACCGTTACCACCTGGCTGAGGCGCGGCTTCGGCTGGCGCTGGTGGTGGCGCGGTGCTGTTATCCGGCGCTGGCTCGCTGCTCGGTGGCTGCGCTGCACTCGCGGTCGGCGACTGCATCGGCGACCACATCGACATCGCCTGCTCGAACATCGCCAGGTTCTTGCGCGCCTGCTCCTGATAAGCTTCCATCGCGTTCGGCCCCCAATTGGTGAATTGGGACCGGTAACGCTCCTGCTCCTTCGTCAGGGCAGCCATCGAGTACTGCAGGTAACTGGGCACCATCTTGCCGACAGCGTCATCATAGAAGCGGATCAGCTGGCGCAGGAACGGCACGGGCAGAAGCGACGGGCCGCCGGCCTTACTTTCCTGCTCGACAATGATCTGGGTCAGCACCGAATGAGTGAGGTCGTCACCGCTCTTGGCGTCATTCACTACAAAATCCCGGTCGGACCGGACCATCTGGGCGAGATCTTCGAGTGTGACGTAAGTGCTGGTCTCCGTATTGTACAATCGGCGGTTGGCATACTTCTTAATGACGACCGGGCCGGAGCCGGCGGCTGCTCGTTCATTTTGGTCTGCCATTCCCAATCCATCCCGGTTTGAATTGACGTCTTTTGTGCGTTGCGAAATAGTAACATGCAAGCAAGGCCCGAGCTAGCCGTTTTGTCGCGCCTAGCGCATATGTCATTGAATTTCAGGGGCGAAGACGCCTGAAACGACCTTAGTCTCGGTTGTTATTGCCTTCGTTGCGGTGCATCAATGCGCAGCAATAAGCCATACAGTCTGTGAGAATACCGGGGTCGGCGAGCGGTCGTGACCACGTTGGTAGTCTATTATGAGGAGAAAGCAGCATGAGCGAAGCAGCAGATACAATTGTGATTGCCAGCGCGGCGCGTACGCCCGTGGGATCATTCAACGGCACGTTGGCAGGCGTGGCGGCCCATGATCTCGGTTCCGTCGCCATTAAGGCTGCCTTGGAACGTGCCAAGGTTGAGGCTGATGCTGTATCTGAAGTCGTCATGGGGCAGATCCTGGCCGCCGGTATGGGACAAAACCCTGCCCGCCAGGCGTCGATCAATGCTGGTATTCCGGTTGAAGCACCGGCTTGGGGCATGAACCAGTTGTGCGGCTCCGGTCTGCGTGCGGTAGCTCTAGGCGCGCAACAGATCACCGACGGTTCTTCAAGCATTGTTGTGGCTGGCGGTCAGGAAAACATGAGCATGGCCCCACATGTTGCGCATATGCGTGACGGCACAAAAATGGGTGACACCAAGTTCATCGACTCCATGCTGCGCGATGGTTTGATCGATGCGTTTCACGGCTACCACATGGGTAACACCGCAGAGAATGTTGCCCGCGAATGGCAGATCACACGTGATGAGCAGGACAGCTTTGCTGCAGCATCGCAGAACAAGGCGGAAGCCGCGCAGAAGGCCGGTAGGTTCAGCGACGAAATTGCTCCTGTCACCATCAAGACCCGCAAGGGCGAGGTCATCTGTGATGCTGACGAGTATATCAAGGCCGGCGTGACAGCTGAGAGCCTGGCGAAGCTCCGGCCGGCATTCGACCGCGATGCAGGTACGGTTACTGCAGGAAACGCATCCGGCATCAACGATGGTGCAGCTGCCGTTGTCCTCATGAGCGGTGCAGAAGCCGACAAGCGCGGTATCGCACCAATGGCGAGGATTGTGTCCTGGGGACACGCTGGCCTTGATCCGTCTGTCATGGGAACAGGCCCAATTCCGGCATCCAAAAAGGCATTGGAGCGCGCCGGTTGGACCGTCGATGATCTCGACCTAATCGAAGCCAACGAAGCGTTCGCGGCTCAGGCCTGTGCCGTCAACAAAGGTCTTGGCTGGGATACGGAAAAGGTCAACGTCAATGGCGGTGCCATTGCCATTGGTCACCCGATTGGAGCTTCTGGTGCTCGCGTGCTGACCACACTGCTCTACGAGATGCAGCGCCGCGATGCGAAGAAGGGCTTAGCCACACTCTGCATCGGTGGCGGTATGGGTGTAGCTATGTGCGTCGAGCGCGACTAACGCTGAGAGACGCAGCTACAAACAAATGACCAAAGAAAAGGGCCTCGGATACGCCGTATCCGAGGCCCTAATTTTTGATAGTTTTATCTGAGGCTTAGCCGCGTAGTCTGTTTCTTACGATCCGCGGAAAATCCTCTTCATTGCCGCCGGCTGGCTGAGCAGCAGCAACCGGTTGTGGTGCAGCGGCCTGCGGCTGCAGTGGTTGAGCCGCTTGAGCCATCGGCTGTTGTTGTTGCTGTGGAGCAGCAGCAGGAGCTGTCGGTTGCAGCCAGTCCAATCGACCTCCTGCTGTCGCCATCTCCTGGGTTGGAGCTGCAGCAGTTGGTTGCTGTGGTGGCGCGGGAGCAGGCGCAGGTGCCGCAACGGGTTGCGGAGCAGTGACCGGCTGTGGGGCAGCCTCTGGTGCAGCTTGGACGAGTTCACCTGCGCCCTGTTCCGGCTTCGGTGATCCGGCAAACCAAGCGTCAATAAGATCGAGTTCGGCAGCTGAGAGGTTCAGCCCGTGGTCACGGCACTTCGAGACCACAAAGTTCCGGAAGCGACTAGCAAACAGTGATGCAGATGCCCCGTTCTCAAACCACGGGTCAGCCTCACTAATCGCGTCGAGAACGTAGCGTGCATCTTCTTGCTTTACCTCAAGACCGAGGCTGGCTGCACGACCCATCACGTTCTGCAGTGTCTTCACGCCCTGCAGTTGGTTCTCACCAATCTCCTGCGCCATGATGCTGAAGAGCGCGCGGTACTCGGGTGGCGAGAATGGCGGCGCCTGACAGGCTTCGTGGATCCGTGAAATGGACTGCTGCAGATCACCAGCTGCAATGGTTGCTGCCGGTGCTGGCTCCGGCGCAGGTGGTGCCGGTTCAGCAGGAACTGCAGGTGCAACGGCAACTGGTTGTGGTGCTGCTGGAGCAACTTGCTGCTGTGGCTGAACAGAAGGCTCAACCGCTGGTGCGGCAGGAACCGGCTGTGCAACAGGCTGTTGGGCCTGGATGGGTGCTTGAACAGGCGCCTGCGCTGGGACCTGCGGCTGGGCGACAGGAGCGGCCTCGCTCAAAGGTGGTGCCGCTTGGATTGCCGGAGCAGGTGCTGGTGGAACTGGGCTCGCCTGAAGCTGTGGCTGTGGAGCGGGTGCAGGCTGTTGTGGGATTGCCCGTGATGCTTCGTATGCCAGGTAAGGTGGTTCACCGGTCAGCTTGATGGAGTCAGGTAGCTCGGCGATGAGCAGCTCGCGGAAGCTTCCCGCATCGGCCCAATTGGCACCTGCGGTCTTGTCATGACCAAGGACCCGGATCGCGCGCTCTGCCAGTGCCTCAAGCGGAAGCGGTGTATCGGCTTCCAAAACTGCCTGGACAACCTGATCAATGATCTGGCCGCGCACAGTCGCAGAGTCCTCGCCGGCCGGCAGGGCCGTCTTCACATCTGCTCCGATCTTACCACCGAGAAGGTACTCGATCAGATCGACCTCGCGAACCTCACCATCACTGAGAGCGGTGTAAGGCGCGACGGTGTTGTCGTTTGCAAAGATTACAGTCCGCTTGGCGTGTGACCGCAGGCGGTGCAGCACCGGCGTGAAATCCGCATCGCTTGAAAGAATGATGAACTCGTCGAAGTTCGTCTTGTGATCAAGATAATCACGAACATCCATTACCATCCGGATGTCTGACGAGTTCTTCAATTGTGCCGTAAGCGGCGGGCAATCGATGATTTCGAAGCCGGACCGGAGGAAGTGGTGCCGCACGAACGCAAAGGAGTTCATGTCCGTTGAATTGTCGGACTGGTTGCGCCGTGGAACGGGGTTGCCGTAGCAACGATTCATCACCAAACGACGTTCAACGTTGCCGCCGAAGGTGTTTGTCGGTGTGATGATTTCCCCAGAAGCAATGGCCTGGATCCAACCGGCTGCATCCTTTGCAAACCGCTTGGCTGCTTCCTCGTTTTTGCGCTTCAGCGACAAGTAAACATTGTCGTAGTCGACAAAAACGGCACTTAAAATGGGCCTCGACGACTCATTTTGCATATTGAACGACCCCCACTCGTCGCTGATGAAAATGGCTCTTGGGCAAAGCTTTGTCCGAGTCGCGTGGTCGCTGCAACAACACTCCGGCAACGCATCAGT
The DNA here is from genome assembly GCA_965247245.1 of Hyphomicrobiaceae bacterium. Lineage (GTDB taxonomy): Bacteria > Pseudomonadota > Alphaproteobacteria > Rhizobiales > Hyphomicrobiaceae > Tectiglobus. Next base: position 4,342,841 of record CBDFGV010000003.1, read on the forward strand.
TTAAGTGTGGAAATGTTTGGAAATTCAGATTGTTATAGTCGTCGCGACGATAAATTTAGTGGTGGAAAAGTCAGGCTGATGCAAACCCGCACTGACCACCATACGCCGTGAAGTAGAGCGAGATCGCAGAATCGTCTCAATTGGGATTGAAGTCGGCGGCTGCCATCTCGAAGCCCGAAAATTCGAACCCCGGTGCCACTGTACAACCAACCAATGTCCATTCACCAAGCGACTGGGCTTGCTGCCAGGCATGGGCTGGAACCACGGCTTGCGGCCGCTGATCTGCCTGCCAGTCGGTGCCAATGGTGATATGCCTGACCGGGCCATGTTCATCGGGAGAAATCGAGAGTTTCAACGGCGCACCCGCATACCAATGCCACATCTCTGCTGCGTCGACTTTGTGCCAGTGAGAGACTTCGCCGTCCTTCAAAAGAAAGTAGATCGCAGTCGAGGCGGCACGTTCGCCGCTGACCTGCACATCATCACGGAACGTCTCTTTGAAATGACCGCCTTCGGGATGAGGGGCGAGATCGAGTAGCGCGATAACTTCTTCTGCCGTCATGCTGCTTGCCTTCGTTGGATGGTATTCCCAATTGGGAGTTTCACTCTGTAGAGCCAGCGAAGCTTTACATGGCGAAGCTGGAGCGCAGTTCCGCCGCCCATGTGCCGTCCTTGCGCGTAATCACCCACAGGGATCGGAACGCTCCCATTGTTTGCGCATCCTCGTTGTAGCGCACAAAGGCGACGTCGAGATGGACTTTATCGGCGCTTGCGGCGACCACGTTGCGAAACAGAAATTCGCTTCGGGCCCAGCCATCGCCGGCTCTGGCGAAGAAGTCATCGAGATAGGTATCTGACGTCTGCCAGACCTTCATGCCGTCGCGCCCCATGCGGTAGTGCGGAAAATGCAACGTCGCCGCCAATGCTGAGGCATCGCGTGCATTGAGTGCATTGAAGTGATTGTCCAGTACGGTCAATGCCGCTGCAACGGCCTCACTGTCCGGCTGCCATGCCACCATCGAACTCATTGCAACACCTTTCCGCTACTACGCTTCCGTCGACATCCTGCGATGCACTTACTTTACGATGAGATCCAAACTGGCTTTGCTGAGCGACTCGGAGCCGGTGGCCGTTACCAGGCTGGTTCTGCCGTTGGTGGCGGCTAGTCCGGTGTCATCATCAAAGATGATCATGTGAAGGAAGAACACCATGCCTTCTTTGAGTTCCACGGGGTTGCCTTCGTAGATCATTGGCGGATCCATCCAGCAGGGCGCGTAAGTCGTCCCCTGCGAGTAGCCGCAAGCATTGAGCCGATAAGCGTTGAGGCCGGCCTTATCCAAAGTATCGGCATGGGCCTGGAAGACATCGCCGACAGTGTTTCCTGGCTTGAGAGCTTCTTCGCAGGCCTGCAGCGCATCGGTTGCTGCAGAATAAAGAAACTGCTGACGTTCCGGCGCGGAGCCAATGGCGAAGGTCTTCATCATCGAGCAGTGGTAGTGCCTATAGGTTCCGGCAAACTCCAGTGTCAGCTGATCCTGAGGGTCAAGCTTTCTGCGCCCGCTGTAGTATCGGCACATCATCGCGCCTGGGCCGGAGCCGATGATAAACTCGTTGGCAGGATCATCACCGCCGGCCCGGAAGATGGCGCTGTGCATATCTGCCAGGATGTCACCCTCATCGACGCCGGGTCCCGCACGTTGAACGGCGGCATCGAACGCCAGATCACACAGCTCGGCTGCACGGCGAACATAGGCGAGTTCAGCCGGGCTCTTGATGATCCGCAACTCGCCGATCAAGCTTGAGGCGTCGACGAGTTCTGCGAAACCTGCAATGCTTTCTTGGATCTGGATGTAATTGTGTGCGGTCAGCCCGACAGTATCCAGTTCCGCACCAAGCTTGCCGCCTTTGAGACCGAGATCGTCAAGCATTGCGCGCAAGTCAGTTGCAGGCTTGGCATCTGCCCCGTCCTTCCAGACCCGAATGTCTTCCAAAGTCGATGTAAAATGTGCCTGGCGCAGATCCGGTGCTCGCGTCAGCAGAGCGGTGCGCCCGTCTGCCGTCAGGACAAAGCACTGGAAGAAGCAGTAGCCGAACGTGTCGTAGCCGGTCAGGTAAAACATCGATTCCTGACGAAACACGAGCAGAGCATCGAGGCCCTGAGCTTTGAGCTTGGCGCAGGCAGCGGCGCGGCGCGATTCAAATTCAGAGACATCAAAATGCAGATGCTTGGCCATTTGTCGGTTCTCTTGCGTGGGATTGTTGGGACTGGCGGCCCGTTCCGGCCTATGCTGCATCCAAACACGAAAAATCTGGGAGGACAAAGACCATGGAGCTGCAGGATCAGGTCGCTATCGTCACAGGGGCCGGCCAGGGCATCGGGCGGGCCTGTGCGGTGAAGCTGGCTGAGGCCGGCGCCAATGTCGTTTGCGCCGACATCAATAGCGAAAACGCCAGTGAAGCTGCTGCTGCGGTCGCGGGATTGGGGCGCAGATCGCTCGCAGTCACGGCCGACCTCGGCGATGTCAATGAAATCAGCCGTATGGTCGACGAGACGATGGCTGAATTCGGCCGGCTGGATGTTATCGTCAACAATGCCGGCGTGACGCGTCGTGCCTACATCATGGACCTGACAGAAGAGGACTTCGATCGCATCAACCGCGTCAACACCAAGGGCGTCTTCTTTTGCATGCAGCGCGCGGCCACGGAAATGATCAAGCAGAAGTCCGGCCGCATTATCAACATCGCGTCGATTGCCGGCAAAGGATTTCATGGCACGTCCAATGCCATCTATGCGGGGACAAAAGGCGCTGTACTGGCGATGACCAAAACAGCGGCACAGCAACTCGGCGAGCACAACATCAACGTCAATTCTGTTTGCCCTGGCATCGTCTTCACCGACATCTACAAGGGCATTATCGAGACCGACGCCAAGAAGACCGGACGGTCGCCGGAGGAAGTGCAAGCCGCAGCGGTGGCGACCGTGCCGATCCGACGCGGCAACGAGCCGGAAGACATCGCTGACATGGTTGTCTTCCTCGCTTCGCCCCGTTCCCGCAACATCACGGGACAAAGCCTCAACGTCGACGGTGGATTAGTACCGAGCTGATCTCTGATCACCCGTCACGTCGTCTCGTAGAAAGAGCGGCCAGCCAAGAGCGCCAACGGAGCGTGAAGTAAACAGCGCGCGCTTCGCCGACAAGGGAGAGCCCAGGTGAACAACGTCAATGAAGTCAGACGCATTCGAGGCGGCAACCTACTGGCGCGCGCTCTGCACGAGAAAGGCGTCGACCATGTCTTCACGCTCGCCGGCGGGTTCTGCAATCCGGCCCTCGAAGGGTTCATGGAATGCCAGATGCCGGTCATTAACTGCCCGCACGAGCAGATTGCCGGACACCTGGCCGACGGCCATACGCGTGTGACCCGCAAGCCGGCGGTCTGTCTCGTCGGGCCTGAGGGTTTCGCCAATGCACTGCCGGCCATCATGGAGGCCTGGGGCGAACGTTCGCCGGTTATCTTTATCACCGGTTCCAGCACGTTGAAGCGCCAGGGTGCGGGGGGCTTCAAGGAAATTGATGACGTCGCGATCGCAAAGCCGCTGACCAAGTATTCCGAGAGCGTAACCGATGGCGAACGCATTGGAGAGTTTGTCGACCGTGCCTGGAAGATTGCAACCAGCGGCTACCCCGGTCCGGTCCATCTGAGCGTTCCGGTGGACATCATGTTCTCGTCCTTCGCAGAAGATGCAGGCCGCGAGGAACGGCCGTTCAAACGCCAGCATCGCGCGCCGCCGCGCGCCTGGCCTGACCCGCGCGACCTGGAACCCTTGCTTGACCTGGTATCAAAATCTCAACGGCCGATGCTGATTGGTGGCCATGGTGTCTGGTGGTCCGGCAATGAGGAAAAGCTTCGTGAAGCTGGCAGCCGGCTCAACATTCCGGTCTTCAACGTGCCGTATCATCAGAAGCTGATGGGCGAAGAAGCTGAGCCATACATGGGGCTCGCCGATGTCCATCAGTATCCGCCGTCGCAATGGGCATTGAGCGAGTGCGACGTCGCCATCATGGTGGGTGGCCGGCTCGACAACCAGATGAATTTCGGGAACCCGCCGTTGTTCCCCGAGAGCCTTGAGCTCGTTTGCGTCAACGGTTCTCACGAGGAACTGGAATACAACCGATCGGCGGATCATGTTCTGCTGAGTGATCCCGGAGCATTCTTCGATGCGTTGATGGAGCTGCAGCCGTTTGACCGTCAGTGGTTTGATATGAACCGCGTCAAGCGTGGCGGGTGGGTCGAGAAGACCGTTGCGGACCTCGCCGAAGAGACAAGGATTGGCGAGGAAAAGGGCGAGAACATTCACCCGCTTCAGCTGGCACTCGATGTCAATGGCGAACTCGGCGAGAACGACTGGCTCGTATTCGACGGCGGCAACACGCACTTCTGGTCTGAGATTGCTGTCAATGTCTCCGGATGGCAGGGCAACAAGCTCGCTCGGATTATGCATCCGGGATCCTTTAGCCTGCTCGGTGTCGGCGTTTTGTTGGCGCTGTCAGCAAAGAACACGCATCCGGATTCGAACGTCGTCCTGATCAGCGGGGATGGCGCGTTCCTGTCGGGTGGACTTGGCATTGAGACGGCCTTCCAGGAGAAAACACCCATCATTGTCATCATCGACAACAACGGTGGCCTGGATTGCATTTCGCAGCAGCAGGAGCGCCTGTTTGAAAACGGCCAACACTTCGCGACCGATTTCCGGGACATTCCGTTCCACGGCATGTTCGAAGGTCTCGGCGGTTATGGCGAACTGGTTGAAAGCCGCGCGCAACTGGTGCCGGCGTTGAAGCGCGCCATCGCCAGCGGCAAGCCCGCCTGCCTCAACGTCAAGGCGAAGGGCGTGATCAGCCCGATTGTTTTGGCAACCACCAACAAGCGCGATAAGGCATCTATCGAGTAGCGAGGCGTAGCCATGGCCATTGTTTCTTCCCACACGCTGAACTCCGTCGATGGTACGCACGCGGGCGGGATTGCGGTGACTTTGACACGTATCTCGGCGGATGGATCACGCACCGAACTGTTTAGCTCGGCAACGGATGATGGTGGACGTTTTTCAGAAGAGCTTGATGCGAGCCTCATCGAGACCGACGCAACTTATGAAATGGTGCTGGCGACAGGTCCTTATTTTGATGCGCGGTCATTGTCAGTGAGTGGCGGCAAGTTCCTCCGCGAAGTCGTTGTACGCTTCGAGATGCCGGACGCAACCGCGCGCTATCACATTCCATTCATGCTCGCTCCACACTCCTACTCGGTTTGGTTCTCAAGCTGACCAGCGAAGGTAACGGCGCAGCGTGCGCGCAATTCATTGGTGAAGGGAAAAGCAATGCAACAAGAAACCGCCCGACCGCTCCCTACCGCGCTGAGCCTTGATGGTAAGACGGTGATCGTCACCGGTGCCGCCAGCGGTATCGGACGCGCCTGCGCCATTGCCGCCGCCCAACTCGGCGCCAGAGTTATTCTGAACGATCGCTCGCCACTGGACGAAGTCGCCGCTGAACTGCGCAACCAGGGCGCTGACGTCGACGCACTGCAGGGTGATCTCACAGAGCCGGGCTTCATCGACAAGCTCATTGCCAAGGGACCAATGTACGGTCTCGCCCATTGCGCAGGGATTCTAGGACGCACGCCGTTGCATGACCTAGACGACCCGCGGGAGCGGTTCATGGAGACCATGGACGTTAATGTGCGTGTTCCGGTTGATCTTGGCATCGCATTCACCGACCATATGGCGGAGAACGGTGGCGGCGCGATCGTTATGATTGGCTCTGTGGCTGGCCGTACCGGCGGCACGTCGTTGTCGACGCCAATCGACTATTCAGCGTCCAAGGGCGCCGTCCACGTGGTCATCAGGTGGTTATCGCGTCGTGCAGTTGGCCGTGGTGTGCTCATCAATGGCATCGCGCCGGGCCCGATCGACACGCCGATGACGGTCGGTAATACAACCATCGCGGATCAGCTCCCGACCGGGCGCAAGGGCCGGCCTGAGGAAATGGCCTGGATGGTCATGATGTTACTGACACCGGCAGCCTCATACGTGTCCGGTGCCATCCTCGACTGCAACGGTGGGTCGTATGTGGGCTAGGAACAGCTCAAGCGAAACTACAACCTAATCTTCATCCAACACGATCTTGGCGCGGCAGTTGGGGTTCTTATGATCGCCCGGACCGCGCGGAGTGGCATCCGGATAGAAGGTAATGATGCCTCTCTGGTTGCGCACGAATACGGTCGTAAAGTCCTGGCCTTCGTCGCTCACCGGTAACCAGCAGCCAAGCGACTTGCCCTTCTTGGACTTTGGATTCTCTTTCAGTGCGCGCGTTGCAATCTTGAAAATGTCGGCGGCGCTCAGGGTCAGACCGAACCCCTTGATGGGACTGCGCAGTTCCCCTCCCGCCGGGTTCTTCATGCGCACGCCCATGGAGTAAATCAGGCCTTTTTTGACTTCGTAGCGGCTGTTATCAGCTGAGCGACAAATCTGCTGCGACTTTTGCAATTGCAGATAGCGACCGTGGTGATGCAACCCGCCAATCCAGGTCACGCCGTTTTGCGTCTTGCCTTTTTCGCCGCAGAAAACGTGGTTGAAACCATCCTTGTTGAACCACGCATCGGTCAGGTCATTGAGGTAGTCTTCAGGTGCGGAGCGGGCAGGCCGGTCCGCAAACACCCGGCCATCGGTAAACTCGCGCAGTTCCATAAGGATGTGCGAGTACTCACGCATCATGTCTTTGAACTCTTTGCGCGTGACGCGCTTCAGCGGTGGACCACAGACCTGCATAACCGCGCGGTCGAAATCATTGAGCATGGGTGCTTTCGGCGTGATGTCCGCCTTTTGGCCCGCCCTTCCGACAGGCACGGGATTGTCCTCATCATCGAAGAACGGCAGGCAGGCTTGATCGGAACCAGCGGACCGCTTCTGGGCTGACTTTCCGGGCCCGTCAGAGAAGGTCCCGCATGACAGCTTCACCCACTTGTTCGCAGAGCCTAAACGAACGAAGACATGGCTCGCACCGTTCTTCTTGTTAAGGCCACGGCTGGTCAGCCTGTCTCCCGGTTGTAGTTTCTCGGGGCTGCCACCTTTGAGAGAACGGGTGGCCTTGCAGGGCTTCTCGACAACGAACTGGCGCTCCGTCTCAAAGAAATGCTGGGCCTGCGCCGGAACAGTTACGCTACTCGCCAGCGCTGAAAGCACCGCGAGATAGGCGATTAAAGAGGTCCGTCGGATCACCGCACTGCTCCGCTATCGATACCAATGACGATCCCGAGATAACGACAGACTGTGCAATGTCTGTGGCGCGGTTTGGCCGGCAAGCGAAACCGCCTATTCCTGAAAAGAGTACGGCGCACGAAACGAGGACAAATCCCGTTCCTGCGCCGCGAAACTCTTAACTTGCGTTGCTTCGGCCTGGACCTAGTTGATCAGCGTGGCCTCAGTCTTGGCGTTGACTTCGTCCATGTCGACATCAGGCGCCAACTCAACAACCTTGAGACCGCCGTCGACAACATCGAAGACGCCGAGATTGGTGATGATGCGGTTGACGACGCCGGCGCCGGTCAACGGCAGGGTGCACTTCTTCAAGAGCTTGGATTCGCCCTTCTTGTTGGCGTGGTCCATGATCACCAACACGCGGCCAACACCGGCCACAAGATCCATGGCACCGCCCATGCCTTTGACAAGCTTGCCTGGGATCATCCAGTTGGCGAGATCGCCGTTTTCCGCCACTTCCATGGCGCCAAGAATAGCCAGATTGATATGGCCGCCACGGATCATCGCGAAGCTGTCGGCTGACGAGAAGTAGCTGGTGCGGTCAAGCTCCGTGATGGTCTGCTTGCCGGCGTTGATGACGTCGGCATCAATCTCCTCATTGGTTGGGAATGGACCCATTCCGAGCATGCCGTTCTCGGATTGAAGTGTAACGTCGACACCCTCTGGAATGTAGTTCGAGACCAGTGTCGGAATGCCGATCCCGAGATTGACGTAGAAACCGTCTTCGAGTTCCTGGGCTGCCCGTGCAGCCATCTGATTGCGATCCCAAGGCATGAGATGCTCCTTATAACTAGCTGCTTATGCTGCCCGCGTGGTGCGTTGCTCGATCCGCTTCTCGTGCTCACCCTGCATAATGCGCTGCACGAAAATACCAGGTGTATGGATGAGGTCGGGATCGAGGCTGCCAACAGGAACGAGTTCCTCGACTTCGGCAACCGTGAAGACACCAGACATGGCACAGACCGGATTAAAGTTGCGCGCAGCCTTGCGATAGATCAGGTTGCCCTGCTCGTCGCCCTTCCAGGCTTTGACGATGGCGACGTCGGCCTTGATGCCGCGTTCCATGATGTAGGTCTCGCCGTCAAAGTCTTTGTGTTCCTTGCCTTCGGCGATCTGGGTGCCGACACCGGTCTTGGTGTAGAAGCCAGGAATACCAGAGCCGCCAGCGCGCAGGCGTTCCGCAAGTGTGCCCTGCGGGTTGAACTCGATTTCGAGCTCACCGGATAAATACTGCCGCATAAACTCGTCATTTTCGCCGACGTAGGACGACACCATTTTCTTGACCTGCTTAGTCTGCAGCAGCAGGCCGAGACCGAAATCGTCAACGCCTGCATTGTTCGAGACCACAGTCAGGTCTTTGACGCCTGAGTCGCGGATTGCTGTGATCAAGTTCTCCGGAATTCCGCAGAGCCCGAAGCCGCCGGCTGCGATCAGCATCCCGTCTTTGAGGACACCATCCAACGCTTCGGTTGCGTTGGAACATACCTTCTTCATCAAATCCTCCTCACAGGCTTGTTGCGCGAGACATCAAGCCGCCAATTGCAATCCAAGAATTTCACGTGCCTGCTGCCAAGTCGCAACCGGGCGCTCGTACTTTTCACACATATCGGCAGCCACCTTGACGAGGGCCGCATTAGATGGTGCCAGAGTGTTGCGATCTAGCCGGACGTTGTCTTCCATACCAGTACGGACGTGACCCCCTTCGGAAATGCACCACTCGTTGAGTTTGATCTGGTTGGGTCCAATGCCGGCACCACACCATTTGGCGTCCGGAGCCAGACGTTCAACAGTCTGCTTGTAGAAGTCGAAGACCTGACGGTCGCCCGGCATAGCGTTCTTGATCCCCATGACGAACTGGATGTAGAGCGGCCCTTTGAGCCGGCCTTCATCGACCATCTTCACGGCCTGGAAGATATGCGACAGGTCAAAGGCCTCAATTTCCGGTTTGACGTTGTACTTGATCATCTCTGAGGACAACCAGTCGATCAGCTCAGGTGAGTTCTCATAGACGCGATTTGGGAAATTGTTTGAGCCAACAGAGAGCGACGCCATGTCGGGCTTCAGCGGCAGCATCCCACCGCGCTCACGTCCGGTGCCGGTGCGTCCGCCGGTCGACAGCTGAACGATCATTCCCGGGCAGTGCTTGCGCAGTCCTTCGGTCAGGCGGCCGAACTTTTCCGGATCAGCCGTCGGCGTCTCGTCGTCGTTGCGAACATGGCAGTGGGCGATCGATGCGCCGGCCTCGAACGCTTCGTGAGTCGACTCGATCTGCTCTTCGACAGTAATCGGAACAGCCGGGTTGTCTTTCTTGGTCGGCACCGAACCCGTAATGGCCACGCAAATGATGCAAGGGTTGGACATGAACGCATACTCCCAGATTTAGTATTCTTGGCTGACGTTGCTTACAGCATAGCCAGCTTGGTTCCGATGTTGCGGAACGTTGTCTTGACCCGGCGGACTGTTCCCGTCTCAGCGCGCATCACCACCGTCTCAGTTTCTGCGAACTCACCGCGGAAATGAACTCCGGCCAGAAGTGAACCGTCGGTCACGCCGGTTGCCGAGAAGATGACATCACCCGAGGCCATATCATCGATGCTATACTTCTTCTGGACGTCGGCACCCATTTTTTCGGCCCGCGCCCGTTCCTCGTCGTTTGAAGGCAGAAGCCGGCCCTGCATCTGGCCGCCAATGCACTGCAGCGCTGCAGCAGCGAGCACGCCTTCGGGCGCGCCGCCGGAGCCAAGGTAGATGTCGATGTTGGTTTGATCCGGGTCCGTCGTCCAGATGACGCCGGCAATGTCGCCGTCCGGGATGAGCTGAACGGCGGCACCCGTGCCGCGAACGGCTGCAATCAACTCGGCGTGCCGGGGACGGTCCAGAATACAGGCTGTGAGCTCTTCAACCGGAACGCCCTTGGCCTTGGCCAGCGCGTGGATGTTGTCTTCGGTCGATGCATCAAGGTCGACAACCCCGTCAGGCAGACCGGGGCCAACCGCAATCTTGTCCATGTACATATCAGGCGCGTGCAACAGGCCACCGCGCTCGGCAATGGCCAGGACGGCGAGCGCATTCGGCATCGCTTTGGCACAAATGGTTGTGCCTTCCAGGGGATCGACCGCGATGTCTACGGCGGGGCCTTTTCCGGTGCCGACCTTTTCACCGATGTAGAGCATCGGCGCTTCGTCCATCTCGCCTTCGCCAATGACAACCAGACCGTCGATATTGATCCGGCCAAGTTCCTTGCGCATGGCATCCACGGCGACCTTGTCGGCTGCTTTGACGTCTCCGCGGCCCCGCAGCTTGGCGGCTGCAATAGCGGCCCCCTCTGTGACCCGGCCAACCTCCAGAACCAGTGTACGTCCTAGCATCCCCAAATTCCTCCCAGTCACCGAATCCGGTCTATCGTCTTACTCTTGCACGCTCTAACGCAGTTGCTCGATTCTTATCATCTGTGGTGAATGCGCAATTTTACCGTCTTTTTCAATAGCTTCCAGCGCCGCACGTATGGCCGCCTCAGTTGTTTCATGGGTGATCAATACAACTGATGTCGGGCTACCAAGTTCGGGGCGAACACCGGTTCCGGGCAACTGATGCTTCGGCCGGCGTTGGACGATGCTTTCCAGAGAAACTTCCTGCTCAGCCATACGCGTCGCGATAGCAGCCATGGCACCCGGACGATCGTAGACTGAGAGACGAATGTAGTAGGCGCCAGTATGCTGGCCGAGGCGAGCTCGCTGGCAAGGCGCCAAGGATCGCGCCGGTGTCACAAATGGCGCACCCGTTGAGCCATGGCAGGCCACATCGCGAATATCGCCCATGACGGCAGAGGCCGTTGCCTCTGCGCCGGCACCTGGTCCGACCAGCAGAAGATTGCCGACAAAATCGCCATCAATCGCAACACAGTTGGTCACGCCCGAAACCTCGGCAATCGCCGAGTGTTTGGCGACCATGGCCGGGTGGACGCGTTGGTCTATCCCAGTGTCGGTGCGCACAGCAACGCCGAGCAGCTTGATCCGGTAACCGAGTTCGTCGGCTGCCTCAATGTCTGCCGGGGAGATCGACTCGATGCCCTCCAGATGGATCTGGTCAAAGGCGACCTGCGTGCCGAAGGCGATGCTGGTCAGCAATGAAAGCTTGTGAGCAGCGTCGTGGCCGCCGATGTCAAACGTCGGATCTGCTTCGGCATAGCCGAGATCTTGAGCCTCCTTGAGGACATCTTCGAACGGAAGCCCTTCCTCCTGCATCTTGGTCAGGATGTAGTTGCAGGTTCCATTCAGAATGCCATAGACGCGGCTCACTTCATTGCCAGCCAGTGACTCGCGCAAGGCCTTGATAACGGGAATGCCGCCCGCAACGGCAGCTTCATATGCGAGGGCAACGCCTTTGTCCTCGGCCAGTGTCGCCAGCTCGACGCCATGCTTGGCCAGCAGCGCCTTGTTAGCGGTGACCACGTGCTTGCCGGCTGACAGCGCAGCCATGACCGCATTATGGGCTGGGCCATCCTCGCCGCCAATCAGTTCGACGAAAACATCGATGTCCGCGGACGATGCCAGTGCAACCGGATCATCAAACCACTTCGCATCGCCAAGGTCGATCCCGCGATCCTTGTTGCGATCACGCGCAGATACGCCCGTAACTGTGAGCGACTTGCCAGTCGCAACCTGCAATCGTTCGCGGTGTCTTTCGAGAAGGCGAACGAGACCTGCACCCACGGTGCCCAGTCCGGCAATACCCAGTCTCACAGTATTCTCCATTCATGCTATTGCGCCGCACGCTTCTGATCCATTGCTACGATGTTGTGCAATGTCTCAGGAGCCTGGGACAGGAAACGTTTGATGTTGCGGGCAGCCTGCCGAATACGGTGCTCATTTTCCACTAGGGCGATCCGGACAAAGCCCTCACCATGCTCGCCAAAGCCAACACCCGGCGATACTGCAACATCGGCTTTCTCAATCAGCAACTTCGAAAACCCAACCGAGCCAATGTCTTTGAATTGATCCGGTACCGGTGCCCAGGCAAACATTGTCGCAGGCGGCGAAGGAATGTCCCAGCCGGCCCGTGAGAAACTGTCGACCAACGCATCGCGTCGGCCTTTGTAGACCGCGCGAATTTCATCGATGCAGTCCTGCGGACCGTTGAGAGCAGCAGTTGCTGCCACCTGCACCGGCGTGAAGGCGCCGTAGTCGAGATAGGATTTGACGCGGGCGAGCGCCGCAATCAGGCGTTCGTTGCCAACTGCAAAGCCCATCCGCCAACCAGGCATGTTGTAGGTCTTCGACAGCGACGTGAATTCGACGGAGAGGTCCATCGCGCCGGGAACCTGCAGCACGGAAGGTGGCGGGTTATCGTCGAAATAGATCTCAGCGTACGCGAGATCCGACAGGATAATGAGATCTTCCTTCTTCGCCAGCTGCACCGCCTCGGTGTAAAAATCCAGGTCCGCAGTCATGGCCGTCGGGTTCGAGGGATAGTTCAGCACCATCGCAATTGGCTTTGGCACCGTGTGCCGGCATGCGCGCGATACAGCAGACAGGAATTCTTCACCATTGGTGGCCGGCAGATGGCGCACCGAAGCGCCGGATATAATAAAGCCGAACTCATGAATGGGGTAGGTCGGGTTGGGCGTGAGGATCATATCACCGGGCGCGGTGATGGCCTGCGCCATGTTGGCAAACCCTTCCTTTGAGCCAAGCGTCGCAACAACCTGGGTATCCGGATCAAGCTTCACCCCGAAGCGGCGACCGTAATAGCTCGCCTGCGCCCGGCGCAGACCGGGAATACCTTTCGACGCCGAATAGCGATGAACCCTTGGCTTGCTGACCGTTTCAACGAGCTTGTCCACAATATGCTGTGGCGTTTGCATGTCGGGGTTGCCCATCCCGAGATCGATAATGTCCGCACCGGCCGCGCGCGCGTCTGCCTTGAGTGCGTTGACTTCGGCAAAAACGTAGGGTGGAAGGCGCTTAATGCGGTGGAAATCTTCGATCACGACACTCTCTTCAAGGGATAGCGTTGATATCAGATGCCGGTGCCAGGTGGCCCGATGGCTGTGTTTAGTCTGGAACGGACCTTGGCGTCCAGTGGCGCATTGGCGAATTCGCCGTCCAAGATTTGCGCCGGATCAAGGATCCATGGCGGCTTCCCAGTGAGAAGTTAGCGCGAGTTATCCGTGTAAAATGCCACTCCAGGAGCCGCCGATCCCGCTTTTTTCCGTCTTGGTGACGCATTGAGTATTGGCGTAGCAGGCCAAGGCGCCCAGATATAGGGCGTCTGTTAAAAGCCCGACATCCCTCGAAGTATCGCATTTTGCATTGAATCACTTAGAACCGGCGGCGTATCATTCATATGTCAGCCGATATCTGGATCTGTGATCCATGGACCTGTGACCCACGGAATTGCCATGCCCAAGACACCCGTCAATATCGATCCTTCCGCCTATTCAATTAAGGATCCCCAGGAATTCGCCAAGAACATGCTGCAGCTGATGGAAGAAAGCAGCAAGGCGCTTAGTGGTATGGCGACCAGCGCCGAGAGCGCGCCAACTCCGTTCTCGAACGCCCAGGAAGTCCAGGAAGCAGCGCGCACAGTGAGTGACATTTCCCAGCGCTGGATGACGGACCCCGCGAAGCTGATGGAAGCACAAAGCGAGCTGATGCAGGGTTACGCTGAGATCTGGAACACGACGGTCCAGAGAATGTTCGGCCAGGAGGCTGAGCCGGTCGTCAAACCCGAGCGCGGCGACAATCGCTTCAAAGACCCGGATTACGAGTCCAATCCTTACTTTGACTACTGGAAGCAGGTCTATCTGGTCACCACGCGCTGGGCCGAGGACATCCTGGAAAAGACGGACGGGCTCGATGAGACTGAAAAGCAGAAAGCGCGCTTCCACCTCAACCAGATTTCGAGCGCTCTGGCACCGACCAACTTTCCAATGACCAACCCGGAAGTGTTCCGGGAAACACTGGCTTCAAATGGCAAGAACCTGGTCGAAGGCATGACCAACCTGGTCAAGGACATGGAGAAGTCCGACGATCTTCTCAAGATCAGCCAGACAGATAGCGAAGCCTTCGAAGTGGGCCGTAACCTGGCGGTCACGCCCGGTAAGGTCATCTATCAGAATGACATCATTCAGCTCATCCAGTACGAGCCGGCGACTGACGATGTCCACAACGTGCCGCTGCTGATTGTGCCGCCCTGGATCAACAAGTTCTACATCCTCGACCTGACCGAGAAGAAGTCGTTCATCCGCTATGTTGTCTCGCAGGGCTTCACCGTCTTTGTCGTGTCCTGGGTCAATCCCGACGAACGTCTCGCCGAGAAGACCTTTGAAGACTATATGCAGGAAGGCATTCTGTCGGCGGCCGCTGCCGTGCAGCGCGAAACCGGTCAACCGCAGTGCAACGTGCTTGGCTATTGCGTCGGCGGAACGCTGCTCGCCTCGACACTCGCCTACCTCGCGCGGCGTGGTGATGATCCGTTCAGCTCGGCAACGTTCCTGACGACACAGGTCGACTTTACCCGTGCCGGTGATTTGCAGGTCTTCATTGACGACAGCCAGCTACATTCGCTCGAAGCGATGATGCGCGAGCGTGGCTATCTCGATGGGTCACGCATGGCCAACGTTTTCAATATGCTGCGCCCACGTGATTTGATCTGGCCGTACATCGTCAACAACTACATGCTTGGCAAGCAGCCGATGGCGTTCGACTTGCTCTATTGGAACCAGGATTCAACCAGGTTGCCGGCGGCAAACCACCAGTTCTATCTGCGCTCATTCTATCATGAGAACCGGCTCGCCAATGGGGAACTGAACCTCTGCGGTGTCGACCTCGACATGAGCAAGGTCAAGGTCCCGGTTTATGATTTGGCAGCGCGCGAGGACCATATCGCACCAGCGGAATCCGTTTTGAAAGGCGCGAAGTTGTTCGGCGGTCCGGTTGAGTATGTCCTGGCCGGCTCCGGCCACATCGCCGGTGTGATCAACCCGCCCAACCCGGAGAAGGTCAAGTATCAGTACTGGACTAACTCGGAAGGCATCAAGGCAGACTCGGTCGAAACCTGGCTCAAGACGGCTGAAGAGACGCCGGGGTCATGGTGGGGACACTGGTCCGAATGGCTGGCCGGGCATTCAGGTGAGAAGATTGCGCCGCGCAAGCCGGGCGAAGTGTCTGGTGTGATCGAGGATGCGCCCGGGTCCTACGTCAAGAACCGGCACTAAACTGGTTCCCGTGACTTAGCCCTACAGTTGACTTGAACGACGAACGGCGCCGCAATCGCGGCGCCGTCTCTGTTTGTGCGCAATGTCCAGGGAGCCGGGTTAAGCGGTGACCGCTTCCAACGCCTGGCGAATGTCACCAATAATGTCGTCCTTGTCTTCGATGCCGACGGAAAGGCGGACAACATCGGGCCCGGCACCAGCCGCGACCCGTTCGTCGTCGGTCAGCTGGCGGTGGGTCGTCGAAGCCGGGTGGATCACCAGGCTGCGCGTGTCACCAATGTTGGCCAAATGACTGAACATGTTGAGGTTCTCGACAAACTGCACGCCGGCATCGTAGCCGCCTTTCAGGCCGAAGGTGAAAACAGCACCGGCGCCTTTCGGGCAGATCTTCTTGTGCATCTCATGGTACTGGTTGTCAGGCAGGCCGGCGTAACTGACCCATCCGACCTTGTCGTGCCCCTTGAGATACTGGGCAACCGCCAGCGCATTCTCGCAGTGCTTGGCCATCCGCAAGGCGAGCGTTTCAACACCGTTGAGAATGAGGAACGAGTTCATCGGCGAGATGGCGGGACCAAGATCGCGAAGTCCCATCACGCGGCAGGCAATGGCAAATGCAAAGTTGCCGAAAGTCTCTGCCAGCTTCATGCCATTGTAGGAGGCGTTGGGCTCGACCAGTGTCTTGTAACGATGCTTGGCCCCCATCCAGTCGAAGGTGCCGCAATCAACGATGATACCGCCAATCGAGTTACCGTGGCCGCCAATGAACTTGGTCAAAGAGTGCAGGACGATGTCAGCGCCGAAATCGATCGGGCGGCATAGGTAGGGCGTGGCCATCGTATTGTCGACGATCAGCGGCACGCCGGCCTTCTTGGCGACCGCGGAGATCGCTTCGATATCGACGATCACGCCACCCGGGTTGGCAATGCTCTCGATGAAAATGGCGCGGGTCTTATCTGTGACGGCAGCTTCAAACGTCGACGGATCTGTTGCGTCGGCCCAGACTACGTTCCAGCCGAACTTCTTATACGCGTGATTGAACTGGTTGACGGAGCCACCGTAGAGCTGACGACCACAGATGAACTCATCGCCCTGCTCCAGCAACGAGTGGAAAGTCATGAACTGGGCGGCGTGACCGGAGGCAACCGCAAGCGCCGCAGTGCCACCTTCCAACGCGGATACGCGGGCCTCAAGTACCGACTGTGTCGGGTTCATGATCCGCGTGTAGATGTTTCCAAAAGCCTCCAGGCCGAACAGCGACGCTGCGTGATCGGCATCATTAAACACAAACGACGTCGTCTGATAAATTGGTGTCGCCCGCGCGCCCGTGGCCGGGTCCGGAGCGGCGCCCGCGTGGACTGCGAGCGTATCAAACTTGGGCTGTACTTCGTTTGTGCCATCCGACATGGTGCGTCTCCTCGTTGTTCGGCGTCTTCTAATCATATCTTCAGGGGCAATATTTCGACTAAGTCAATGTTTGATCGCCACTGAGCGACCTGCGCGAAGTCGGCGAATAGGAGAAAATCTACGAGTCTCGGCGCATTGTAGGAATTTTATGCTTTAGTATGGTCTGCCACGAGCACAGGAGTTGCTCGCAAACTGTGTGGGCGAAACAACGAGGCGAATTGCAGCAAACCGGACTGCCGTAGAAACAACGAACGCCCGCGCTGCTCGGCCGACAAAAGAACGAACTGGGAGTCGATATGGAAACGCTTTTCCCAGCCCTTATGGGCGCCATTGGAGGTTTATTCGGCGGCAACGTGTTCGCTCGCCTTATCGGCGGTGGCCAAGTCGGCCTCGGCACAGGATCATTGGTTGGTATCGTTGGCGGCATCGTTGGACAGTTTCTCATCGGTCCTGAGTTAGGTCCGGTGATCGGTGCATCGGCAAGTGGTTTTGATCTCGCAACAATCTTCGCCAACCTGCTCTCCGGAGCTGCCGGCGGCGGCATTCTTGGATTGGTTCTCGGCGTTATTCGGCGCGTTGCGAGCTAGAAAACTCAGGCGGAGTGTCAGACGACAACGTGTCGAGAAACGCGATCAGGTCGTTGCGTTCCTGGCGGCTCAGCTGCAAGTCCTGCACGATGTTTGCCGCCAGCGATGGGCGCTTTTTAAATCCGCCGGCATAGTGTGCGATCACCTCGTCAAGCGACGCCATCGATCCGTTGTGCATGTAAGGCGCAGAGTGTTTCAGCTCACGTAGGCCAGGCGTTTTGAACCTTGGTGCTTTCGGTCCTTCGGTATTGGGAAGACCACCGCGTCCGAGGTCGGACGTCGCGAGGCCGATGTCATGAAAGCGTTCGTCGGCAAATCTCCAACCGCCATGGCAGGACAGGCAGCCGGCCCTGCCGACGAACAACTCGAAACCGCGATACGCCGACGGCGAGATTGCGGTGCGGTCGCCAGCAATCCATCGGTCAAACCGCGTTTCAGGTGAAACAAGTGAGCGCTCGAATGTTGCGATGGCCTGCAATATCGACGCCGCATTGATCTCTCCGTTTGGCGGGAACGCCTGCCGGAACAATGCGGGATACTCCGCATCACGCACCAGAGCCTTGGCAATGGTCAGTAGCGAGCCAGCCATTTCGTTCGGATGCTCAATCGGAACCTGGGCTTGCGCCTCCAGGGACGGCTTCCGGCCATCCCAGTAGAACGCTTTGCTCCATGCAAGGTTCCAAAGCGTCATGGTATTGCGCAGGAGTGGCTGGCCGTTGCGTCCAAGAGCCGTTGGCCGCCCATCGGAGAAGCCCTGAGCTGGATCATGGCAGCTCGCGCATGATCTCTCGCCGTCCACAGATAGACGCTTATCAAAAAACAGCTTTCGGCCAAGTGCGGTTTTGCCTGGCGTGATGGGGTTGCCATCCG
Source organism: Hyphomicrobiaceae bacterium (assembly GCA_965247245.1). Taxonomy (GTDB): domain Bacteria; phylum Pseudomonadota; class Alphaproteobacteria; order Rhizobiales; family Hyphomicrobiaceae; genus Tectiglobus. Next base: position 4,361,232 of record CBDFGV010000003.1, read on the forward strand.
GCGCTGGGGTGGTACTTGGCCGAGCAAAGATTGTCTGCCAGATCTCGGCTGGTGGCGGCACCTCAGACGGCGCGAGCGACTGACCGGAAGAACGAGCTGCAGCAAAAGCAAAAACACTGACGACGCAAACGACTGTAGCGAGGCTTCTAGCCCATCGAGGTATTTGTTGCGTGATCACAAGCCTGGCTTAAGCTGACGAATTGCTCTCCTACGCCCTGCGCGCAGATAGCAGTAAATTCTGATACCCTGTCTTGGCGAGACGAGGGCGCGCACTCGTGATCACGCCATAGTCAACGCCAACCCAGCCAATCTCACCGGACAACCTGCCGTACTCAATTTTCGGGCAGCGGTTCATGACGACTGTCAGTCCGGCATCCTCTGCCAATCGGGCCGCTTCGTCGTTTCGGACACTCAATTGCATCCACACAACCTTGATGCCCAACTCATCCTTCAAGCGGATGGCGTCTTTGGTAATCTCGAGGGCAGCTTCCGCGCCCCGGAAGATGTCGACCATCTCGACGGGACCGGGCACATCTTCCAGGCTGCCGTAAACGGTTTGGCCGAGGAGCACAGAGCCCGCCATTGTCGGATTGACGGGGTGCACGACGTAGTCTTTGCCAAGGAGGTACTTGAGCGCGAAGTAACTTGGCCGGTTCGTGTTGGCGCTCGCACCGACCATCGCGATGCTGCGCACCGATGTCAGAATACTTGTGATGTAGGCGTCGCTATATTGATCGTGATCCATAAGCGTCTTAATCGGCCACCGGCGGCGGCAGCGTCATCCTTCCATTTTCATCAAGTGGCGAGTGGGGGTTGAATGCAACTTCCCAGAGATGTCCGTCAGGATCGGCAAAGTAGCCAGAGTAGCCACCCCAGAAAACCTTCTCGGCAGGTTTCTTGATTTCAGCACCACATTCAGAGGCAAATGCCAATGCGGCATCAACGGCCTGCTCACTCTCTAGATTGAGTGCCAATGCCACGCCCCGAAATCCCTCGCCTGCAGCATCCACTGTGGCATCTTCGGCAAGTTCGTCGTGACCATATAGGCCAAGCACGACGCCGTTCATGTCGAAGAAGCGAACGCCCTCGCTATCGAAGTCTGCAGGTCGAAATCCAAGCCTTCGGTAGAAGGCATCTGAGCGTGCCACGTCGCGCACGCCAAGCGTGACCATCGTCAGTCGCTGCGGCAGCATTGCTTACTCCCCGGTCCAAACCGGTGTGCGTTTCTCGATAAAGGCGCCGATGCCCTCCTCGGCGTCACGGGCGAGCATATTCTTGACCATAACGCCGGCGGCGTAGTCGTAGGCTTCCGACAAAGGCATCTCAAGCTGATTATAGAACGCCTCTTTGCCAATGGCGACGGTGAGCGGAGACTTGCTGGCTATCTGGTCGGCAAGGTTCCGGGCTTCGCTCATCAGATCATTGGGGGCGGTGACGCGATTGACCAGTCCATGCGTCTTGGCGTCTTCAGCCGAGAGCATGTCGCCGAGCAACAGCATCTCCATGGCTTGCTTGCGCGACACGTTGCGGGACAGAGCGATCATGGGTGTCGAGCAAAACAGTCCGATGTTCACTCCCGGTGTGGCGAACTTGGCTTCGGTCGAGGCCACAGCCAGGTCACACGTCGCAACCAGCTGACAACCAGCTGCGGTAGCAATGCCATGAACCGCCGCAATGAAGGTCTTGGGCGAACGGACAATCGATTGCATCATGGTGGCGCAGGCCTGCATCGTCTCTTCAAAGAATGCGCGACCACGATCCTCGTCCGTACGCCGCGCCGTCATTTCCTTGAGATCATGACCGGCACAGAAGCCTGGACCGTTGGCTGCCAGAATGACAGCAGAAACCGTGCGGTCCTCCGACACCTTGGCGACCGCGTCTGTGAGCGCGGCGATCATGGACAGCGAAAGTGCATTTCGTGGCTTCGGACGGTTGAGCGTCAACAGCGCGACGGCTCCGTCCTTTTCTATGAGGACGGGGTGATCTTCACCGGCGGCGTCGGCTGCACTGCCCTGGGCGACGCGATCCTGCATTTAATTTGCCTTTCTAGCTGGCAATTCAAGCCTCAACATCAGGGCCGACAGCATTGCTGATCAGCACCCAAAGGCTTTCTATGAGTCGAAGTGAACCGGTAAAGTAGCATATCTGAGGAGTCGGACAACTTTCGAGCCGTGACCGCGACTTTCAGCCGGTCACGAACGGGCCGTTGTGGGGTTGGCAGTTGTGGCCGCTTGGCACAAAATCAGGCCAATTATCGGCAAGCTCGTTTTCGGGGATCAGCTCATGAGCAAAATCGAATTAGCCTACGGTCGTTCAGGCCTGGAACTCGAGCTGCCCGATCAAGCCCGTCCGCACATCATCCGCAAGCCAGCCATGCCGATCCCTGATGATCCGGGTGCCGTCATCGATGCCGCGTTGGATCATCCGATAGACGTGAAAGGCTTGGAGGAGGTTGCAAGGGGCGGCAAGAGCGCCTGCATCCTCATTTGCGACATTACAAGGCCCGTTCCGAATGGCTTGTTCTTGCGCAAGCTCGTTGATCGTCTGATGGCGGGCGGCATCGCACAAGATAAGATAACAATCCTGGTTGCCACCGGGCTTCATCGGCCCAATCTTGGCGACGAACTTGCTGAGCTGGTCGGCGACCCCTGGGTCCTGGATAATATTCGCGTCCTCAATCACGATGCCCGCGATGATGCAGCACATGTCGATTTCGGCGTCACGGAAACGCGACAGACACCTGTCTTGCTGGATCGCAGCTTTGTCGAAGCAGATGTCAAAATCGCAACCGGTCTTGTCGAGCCGCACTTCATGGCCGGTTGGTCCGGTGGCCGTAAAGTCATAGCTCCCGGCGTCGCCCATCACACCACGATCCGCACATTCCATTCCGCGCGTTTCATGGAAGATCCGGCCGCAGCCTCTTGCAATCTCGTCGACAATCCACTGCACGAAGAGCAGCTCGAGATTGTCCGCATGATCGGTGGAGAGATTTACGCTCTCAACACGGTTATCGATGAAGAGCGCAATCTCGTGTTCGCATCCTACGGCGACATTGTTGCGAGCCACGCCGCAGCCGTAGAATTCGTCAAGACAGCAACAGCCATCCCGGTTAGCCGCCGCTTCAAAACGGTGGTCACCTCGGCAGCAGGCTACCCGCTCGATAAGACCTACTACCAGACCGTGAAAGGGATGGTGACGCCGGTCGATATTCTCGAGCCGGGCGGTGATCTGATCATCGTTTCCGATTGTTCGGAAGGCCTCGGTTCGCCAGAGTTTCGCGTGGCTCAGGAGCGTCTGGTCGCACTCGGGCCGGATGCGTTTCTTAACACGCTCCTCGAAAAGTCGTTGGCCGATATCGACGAGTGGCAAACCGAAATGCAGCTCAAGCCGATGCGTGTCGGCCGGATCGCGCTCTACGCCCCTCACCTGAGCGATGAGGATCACGCGGCGACCGGTGTTGACCAGATCCAAGATCTGACAAGCGAGATTGCGGCGTCAATGGCACGACACGGGGACGAGCAGATCGCCGTCATTCCGGAAGGTCCCTATCTCATCCCCTTCTACCAATCTTGAGCATCAGCAGCTCCGCAGCAGACGAGCTACGCGTGCGAACTGCGCATTTGCGCGCAGTTAGCAAAAACTCTGTGCCCATCTGACGCGCGGCACTCTTCGAAATGGATTGGCGGTGGCGCGCATTGCATCCTGACCCTTCAATTTGGAAACAAGCGGCTGTCAATCATGCGCAGACGGACAAAGCTAAAGCCTAGAGAAGTTGTGCTGGCAGTTTTGCTTACGCTGTCAGCCGTGGTTGCAATCGGTGGCTCAATATTGGGCGAGATTTAGCGCGGGCGAGAAATATCGCTCTGCGTACGACCCCGACTTATCGGCCGACGAATGGTGATGACGGCGCCGCAGCCTCGTGAAATGACGCCATTTCGATCGTCGATTCGATACCGATCTGATCAAAGTTTTCATCCAGCCAGGATGTGGCAGCTGCCCGACCGATGTCGCGCAGGTGCTTCAGAAATGCCCACTCGGCATTTAGTTTCGTCGAAGCTGGAAATTGCACGATCTCTTCGCCACCAACACGGTGGAGGAAGACTTCACGATAACCGAGCCCGGTGAGTTCGCCACGCCGCAGGCATCGATTGACGAAATCGACGTGACGCATCTCTTTTATCAACGGCGCATTGAAGGAAATCTCGTTGACCCGGTCCATGATCTCACGAGCAGTCTTGGGTGTCGCAGGCCGCGAGATCGGATTGACCTGAACAATCAGAACATCCGGCGCCGAGCAACAGTCAAAGAACGGGAACAGAACCGGGTTCCCCATGAAGCCGCCATCCCAGTACGGCACACCTTCAATCTCGACAGCCTGGAAAAGGTAGGGAAGACACGCGGAGGCCATGACGGCCTTTGCCGTCACTTCGGAACCCGTGAAGACTTTGACCCTACCGCTGTGGACGTCCGTTGCCGAGATAAACAGCTTGACGCAGTCACAGGATTGCACTTCCGCGAAGTCGATCTCACGGTTGAGCAGGTCCTCAAGAGGATTGATGTTGAGTGGATTGAACTGATAGGGCGACACCACGCGAGACATCATCTCGAACGCCGTCAAGGCTGGATTGGCGTCAAGGCCCCAGTTCTGGAAGAACACATCGAGAGCTGTGCGCTGCAGCGGACTGGCGGCAGCCTCGCGACTGACCGTTTTCCAGAATTGTTTGAGGCGCTCGCGGGCGAAGTCCGGCCCGCCGCGCATTAGGCCTTCGGCCATGACAATAGCGTTGGCAGCTCCGGCGCTTGTTCCCGAAACAGCTTCTATGGCGAGCCGGCCATCTCCGAGCAGCTGGTCCAGCACGCCCCAGGTGAACGCGCCATGAGATCCACCGCCCTGGAGCGCGACGTTGACCCTTTTCACCTTCGGATCATGGGGCCAATGCCAATGGCCATTTGCCTTTAGATGATCGTGAGCGTGACCGGGATCTTCTTGCGACATTACTGGGCCGTCCAGCCACCATCGATGGAGTAGTTCGATCCGGTGATCGAAGCTGCATCCTCACTCGCAAGAAATGTCGCCAGCGCGCCAACCTGCTCGGTCGATGCAAACCTGCCGCTCGGTTGCTTGGCCAGGATCCAGGCTTTGGCTTCTTCATGCGTCAGCCCTTGTGCAGCGGCAACATCCGGGATCTGCGCCTCCACCAAAGGTGTCGCGACAAAGCCTGGCGAAATCGCATTACAGGTGATGCCGGTGGTCGCGAGTTCCAGCGCTGCCACCTTGGTCAGCCCTGCAAGGCCGTGCTTGGCCGCCACGTAAGCCGCCTTGTTCGGCGAGGCGCGCAGTGAGTGGGCCGAGCAGACATTGATAATGCGGCCCCAGTTGCGTGCCTTCATACCCGGGATCACTGCCTGCATGGAATGAAAGCTGGATGACAGGTTGATCGCGAGAATGGCGTCCCATTTCTCAGCCGGAAATTCGTCGATCGGCGCAACATGCTGAATACCGGCGTTGTTAACCAAAATATCGACCTGGCCGAACTTCGCCGCGGCATCCTTGACCATCTGCGAAATCTGCGACGGCTCAAGCATATTGGCGGGGCTGAAATCGGCCTCACTGCAGGATGCTCGAACCTGGTTGATCGCTTCAGCATTGTCTTCGGCGCTGCCAAGGCCATTCAGGACGACTTTGGCTCCGGCGGCAGCAAAAGCCTTGGCAATGCCCAGGCCAATCCCGGAAGTCGAACCGGTCACAATGGCAACTCTATCCTGCAGTTTCATGTATTGCTCCGATCGTGCGCGAGCCGGATTGCCCGGCTCTTTGCTTGTTATGGCTCTTTCCTTGATTAGCGCTTGTAGCCTGCCAGTTTAGCAAACGTCACACGGCGTGGCGGACCCGCACCAGCTGCAACGTTCTTGACCTCCAAGTAATCGACGTCGCGAAACCTGTCTGCCACGGACACTGGAATGTCGCCAATCACAACAAGTAAGATGGGATCTGGTAACCGGCCACGGTAGGGGCGCTTCAACTGATAATGATCTCTTGGCCGCCCGGACGGCGGCCAGATCCGAATTGGTGTTTTGTCCCCGCGGAGATAGTAGAGCAGCTCCGCGGTGACATCCCGTTCGAGTGTGAGCACGCTGCCGAACGGCTTCTCAAGCTCCCGCGCCTTCTTGAGTTGTTCGCCTGTGGCGCGGGCAATGTTCTCCCAGCCAAGTGTTCGAGCAAACGGGTCTTGTCCGGTCGGTAAGCGGAAACTCCCGGCCTGGGTGACTAGAGCGCCAAGTAGCAGCACCACCGCAAGGTGGATCGCTAGCGAAGACCGCAGCCAGCCCCACGACAGCTCCCGTACCATAGTCGCCGTCACCAGGATGGTCGCAGAAACATAACTCACCGCCGCCCAGTTCGCGTGGGCTCGTGACAGAAAGGCCTGTACTGTGACGATCGCGATAACCGGTAGTGCAAAGGCGAGCAGAAGCCGGTCCTTCCCTTCAATCTCTCCATAGTAGGCACGCTTGATGATTACCAGCAGGCCACCAAAAAGGATCGGCCCGAACACGCCGAACTGCGAGCCAAAAAACTCGAGCGCCTTGCTTGGGTTGAACAGCGCGCCGCCCCACTTCGCATTGTCCGCCGTGTGGGCGAACGTCGCGAAGCTGTTCTCATAGTTCCAGTTGAGGTTGGGCAGGATCAGAACAAACGCGATGACGATACTCGCCCACCATCGCAAGTCGTACAAGAATGCACGCCGGCTGGGCGTCATCGCAAAGTAAAGGATGGCGCACAGAATAAAGTAGGCCATGGCGTACTTCGCATTCAGGCCCAAACCAATGGCGATACCGAGTGCAATAGCGCTGAGCCAACCGCGTTCGCCGTCCAGGAGATGGACAAATGCGAGCAGCGCTAACGCCCAGAAGAAAAGGAGCGGTACGTCGGTAGATATAATGCCCGCCGACAGCGACACACCCGGAAGTGTGGCAAAGACCAGTCCGCTGAGAAATCCGACCCGTGCGTCGTAAATCTTGGTTGCAATGGCGAACACCACCACGGCGGTGCCCGTGTGCAAGAGTGGGGAGGACAGGCGAATACAGTATTCGTCAATGCCGCAAGCGCTCGTCGTCAGCGAAATAAGCCAGGCAATCATCGGCGGCTTGGAGTAGTAGCCGAAAGCCGGGGTCTCACTCCAGGACCAGTATTGCGCCTCGTCGAAGAATAAATCCGTACGATTAAAGTAAAGCGCGATTAGTCGAAATAGAAGCAGAAGCGCCAGTACCAAGAACAAGCGCATCATCCACGTTTTCGTGCTCGCGTTAGCCTCAAAATCTGGAAAAGTAAGCTTCATTGTGGTTGCTTTAATCTGTACCGTCGTGACACTTGCGAAATGATCTACCGTCTCTGCGCTGATTTAACCGCTTGTTGTGCAGAGGCAAACCCCGGCAAGAGATTGTCAACGGCTCCGTGCCATCACGTCCACACTGCAACGATCAATCTGTCGAGCCAATGCGCGCCTCTGTTGTCCTTCCAGCCATGAATGAAGCCGGCAATATAGGGCGCCTGGTAGAGGAGACCTACGCGGTTGTGCCGGCAGATCGGCTGTTGGAAGTGATCGTTGTCGATGACGGTAGCGACGATTCGACCGCCGATGAAATCAAATCGCTTATAAGTTCCGGCCAGTACGTGGGCCTGCGCTACCTGCGACATGAAAACCGCAGTGGCCAGAGCGTAGCGTTGCGGACCGGCATTCTGGCTGCCAAAGCGCCGATAATTGCGCAAATGGATGGTGACGGTCAAAACGATCCGCGCGATCTGGAAAAGCTGTTGGATCTCCTCGCCCCGCCATTGAGTGACACCGGGCCGGCGCTGGTCGGCGGCGTGCGCACCAGCAGAAAAGGGGCCAGCTCCAAGCGGTGGGCATCGAAAGCGGCGAATTGGATCCGGGACGCTGTTCTGCGCGATAACTGCCCTGACACCGGTTGCGGCATCAAGGTCTACTGGCGCGAAGCCTTCCTGATGCTGCCGTTTTTCACGAGCATTCATCGCTATTTGCCGGCGCTCTTCCAAACCTACGGTTATGAAGTCGCCTATCAGCCGGTGAACGATCGTGAACGAATGACCGGGCAGTCCAAGTATTCAAATCTGGTCCGTGCCCTGGTTGGGCTGTATGATCTTATGGGTGTGAGCTGGCTGAGGCGGCGATCACGAAAGCCCAATGTCGTCGAGGATATCGGCAGTGAGTGAGCCTTGCCCGAAGTCGATCCAGGTTTTACGCAGCAGCAATCGCTGACGCCCTACTTGGCCCTAAAACCGACGACGGTTGCAGCCGTCGCTAACAACGGGCATCAGCCCCAGTCTGAGCCCAGTCTGAGAAAACCTGTATGGATGCTTTTGTTGCCAAGTTGGCCGCCTGGTGGGCCGGGACCTCCACAACCGAGATGGTCTGGCTGACGATTGGGTTCACGGCTCAATTGATGTTTTCAATGCGCTTCATCTTGCAATGGATCGCAAGCGAACGTGCCAAACAATCGATCGTGCCCGAGGTGTTCTGGTATTTCAGTTTCGCCGGCGGGGCCATGCTGTTTGCCTACGCGATTTACCGCGTCGATCCTGTCTTCATCATGGGCCAGGGGACCGGGTTGCTGATTTATGCGCGCAACATTCATTTCATTTGGCAAGACAAACGGGCGGCGAACAAAGACGAGACATCACAGAAAGTTGCAGCCGAGTAGGTTGAGTGTGCTGTAATTCTGTGTTCGCAAGCTGCTAGAGCTCAATGGCGAGATTTCAAACGAAGGAACTTTGACGATGCGTGTTGGTCTGATTGTATGTTTTCTTCTCCTGTCCAGCATTGCCCCGACATGGGCTGCAGACAACTTCAAGACCATCGAAAGCAAGTATTCGGTGAGCGAAACGCTCGATCGCTTGACCAACATCCTCAAGAAGAAGGGGATCAAGGTGATGGCGCGGGTCGACCATGCCGCTGGTGCCAAGTCCGCCGGACTCGACTTGCCCGCCACCCAGCTTCTGATTTTTGGCAATCCAAAGCTCGGCACACCGTTGATGCAGGCCAATCGCATGATCGGCCTTGATCTCCCGATGAAGGCACTGGCGTGGCAGGACAAAGCCGGCAAGGTCTTCCTGTCTTATACAACTCCTGGTGCCCTTCAGGCGCGCCATGACGTCAAGGAACGCGACAAGATTTTCGGTGTCATGACGAAGGCACTGGCAGGTCTGACAGCCGCGGCTGCCGGAGCAAAATAGCGCCTTCACGTCTGTTCGGTCCGTACCCGACTTTCCTGCCGCCTGATTTCGAAGTCACGCCAAGCGCGTGGCTTCCTACGATCGGCTGTCGGCCGCTTACACCAGACCCTGCAGACCTTCCGGATACAACGGGTGCGAATAGAAAAGCCGTTGTCAGACAGACCGATCGCGAACGCATCGCACTGCTCAGGCTCCCCACTATTACAGCGTTTTGGCAGGGTTGCCTGGGGCATGCGCGCAGCATTGTCGCAAAACATTCAGAAAAGAGGAATGGGGGGTTCACAACCCCGGCGACGATTGCTATAGACGCGCTTCTGCCTTGCAGGTGCTTTCACTCTGAGAGACACGCAGGCTCTTACCAGGATGTTTGCTTTCCTTGAACTCCAGGCTTCGACGAGATGTCTGCGGTTCCAAAAGCAATGGTGACGCGGGGTGGAGCAGCCCGGTAGCTCGTCAGGCTCATAACCTGAAGGTCGCAGGTTCAAATCCTGCCCCCGCAACCAATAATTTCTTAATAAAAACAGTATATTATAAGTTTGACGGCGGCGGCCGCAATCTCCAAAATTTTTCGTGTCGCCACCATGTCGCCACCGCAGACAAAATCGGTTGTCAGTCCTAGGTTCTGGGAGTCAGCCTCGACAATTGCCGTGTGCATTGTAAGCGATCGATCTTGCGGTGACGGTAATGGAGATTGACACTTAGTGCTGCGATGACCGACGCTATGCGTCGGCGGTAGTGACGTTCCAGGGCTGCAGTCTGGTTATTGCCTCTTCGCTTTCGGCGTCAATGGCTGTCGGCAGTTCCTCGAACACGCGCCTCATATGTGCATAGGGTTCAAGCCCATTGGCCTTTGCCATTTCGATGAGGCTGTAGAGGCGGGCGGAAGCGGTGGCGCCGGCGGGCGTATCGGCGAAGAGCCACGCCTTTCTTCCAAGAACAAAAGGCCTGATCGCGTTTTCGCAATGGTTGTTATCCACCTCGATGCGGCCATCGTCGAGGGTGCGAATGAGGCGTGACCATTGCGTGTCGAGATAGTTGAGTGCATTGCCGGTCAGCGATCTCGGTGGCGCCTGGCGGCGGACTTCATCCAGCCATTGACGCATCTCGCTCCAGATGAGTTTTGCTTTTTCATCGCGGAGCACTTTGCGTTGGTTTGCATCAAGACCGCGTTCACGGGCAGTGCGTTCGATGCGTTAGATCCGCTGGATGAAGTCGAAGCCTTGCTTGGCGAGACCACCGCGCCCCTTCTTTTGTTGTGCCTTGAGTGCCTCATCGAATTTGCGCCGGGCATGGGCAAGACAACCGACCGCGATGATGTCATTACGTTTGGCCACATTGCTATAGCCTTCATAGCCATCGGTTTGCAGGATGCCTTGGAAGTCTTCCAACAGCCGCGCTGGATCGCTGCCGCTGCATGAGGGATCATAATTGAACAGGATGACCGGTTTGGTCCGGTGGGCCGCCTCTTCGCACCCACATGTAAGATTGTGATTGCGGTGCACGGCCGTTCTCTTTCAGAACCTGGACCGTTGTCTCGTCCACCTGGTTGATGTCATGAGCCATCTGTGCGGCATGCATTCTGACAATCAATGGTTCGACAAGTTCACCGCAACGGATCGTCCAATACGCCATCGACGCGCGCGGCAGTGCCACGCCTATCCGTGGGAAGATCTTTTCCAGCCGCTAAAGCGGCAGACCATCGCAGAACTTGGCAATCACGATGTAGGCCAACAGACCGGCGAGGCATTTGACTTCGCGATTGGCTGTGTCGGCATTGGCGCCGTCATCACCGTTGGTCCATCATCGTCCGTTCCTTCGCACGAGCGACAAGCGTACTTGAAACGCACGTGCTGCAAGACCTGGATCCGGGCAGGAATGATGTCGAGTTGTTCAGAGACCTCTTCGCCGATTTTGGTTTTACGGCAACCACAGCCTCACACCTTATCCGCTTCGGCGATATCATGCTCGACGCGCGTGCGCGGCAGATGATCCGGCAATGGCTTGCGCCCTGGTGTCTTGCGCGTGTGTTCGCCACGACAATGCCCTCGGCGTCGGCTGGCACTTGTGTCGTCGCTTTGGACAATATCTCCTCAGCCTCATTGAACAGGCCCAGCTGATCGTCATTCGCTTTTTCTGAACTGGTGCCGAACTGCTTCAACGATGCAAGCCGCAACTTCTCTTCCAGCAAGGCAATGTGATTGTCCTTGGCAACCAGCAAAGCTTTCAGAGCTTCGATGTCACCGGGAAGATCGTGCGGGGCATTTGCCATGCCCGGACAATAAGTGATTTGCAGCGCTCTGGCCTGCACCAACAGATCGATCTACAGGACAGTTCGATAACATAATGAGCGGTGTGGGCGCATAGCCGCGAGATCGTATCCATCGAGCAGCCAATTCAATTGCTGACCATCCAATGTCAGAACATCAGCTGGCAAATGCTCCGGCCATCTGAAGCGCTCCTTCTCCAGCCTTTTCTGCCACAGACAGAAACCGGAGCGCTCCCAACAGAGCGCCTTGATCTTGTCGCGGGCCTTGTTGATGAAAACGAACAATTGTACCGAAAACGGATCGTGTGCCAGCTGCTCCTCGACCACGATCGATAGGCCGTTGATGCCTTTGCGGAAGTCAACCTGATCACGCGCCAGCCAAACATACTCGATATCGTTCGACGGACGCATGATGAACTAGCCTCAAGCGCAACTTTCACAAGCCGTGCCAGTGCCTGTGCATCGACAGTGTCCGGTACCTCGATCGCAATGCTGTTCGACAACTTGATGTGGGCGCTGCACTGTGCCTGGCGCGGCGCAATCGAGACAGGTACCATCGAATTGCTGTCCGCAGAAGAGTTTGTCGGCGCCAACACGCCCAACCTTTTCAAACGACCTTTTGAGAAAAAGAAGTTTTGCAGATTGAGGCCGTTGACCTCTGTATAGGCCTTCATCGACATTCCAGCAGCCGCACACGCTGCAATGTGCTCAAGCCAACGCGCCTGCGCAACACTGAGATCCTTCCTATCCATGCATCGAAGATCGCGCAGCAATAGCAGGCAGAACAGAAGCAGTTTGTCGATCGTTTACAAATAACTTTGGATGTGCAAGATCTTGGCGAACGATCGCTCAAGAACACAACGAGAAAATTACCGCAGGCGACTTATAGGCTGAGATGGCAGGTGCCTATGCTCAAAACTGTTTCCCGTGATAACGAATGGCTGCGCCGCTCTCGGCCGCCACTGCAACACGCATTGTCATGGATAATTCGCCGTCCATGTTGCTCGGATCTTAATGGCTGTCTAAACAGCGCCCCATGAACAGCGAGCGAGACAACCAAGACCGAAAAATCGAGCAATTCTTCCAAGAAGAATTGAGGCATGCCGGAAGATACTGGCTGGAAAGAAATAAGATTGAATCTTTTTTGCTGCAATACGGTAGGTTCTATTCGTGCGGCACCAGACCGAAAGGTGTTCGCAGAGGACTGCCGAAAGAGTGTTTCATGAATGCCTTTGAGCTGATGGAGCAACAAGCGACGTTACTCTATGCGGAAGGCCTCGCCATGAGGCGCGGGGAATCCTTTCCCTTTCCTCACGCTTGGTGCGTAGAGGATGATGTGGTTATTGAACCAACACTTCGGCACCCAAACCGTTTCAGTTATTTCGGCATTGCGGTGGCGCAGTCCACGGTCATCGAAATCACAATGAGGCAAGAAACCTATGGCATCCTTGATGGCGATCTCGTCGCTTGCTTCATTGCGTCTTGGAGGGCAGGAAGCTAGCTGGTGTCTGGGGAGCCTCGCATTTTCTGCAACGATGTCGTTAACGCGCAATGATGTGCAGAATTGCATCGTATTTGCCCGACCTGACCGTAGAACTTGGATATCGTACGCACAGCTATACGATTAATCTGCCTACAAGCGCTTAGGCCAATTCACTCACGGCATCTTTGATTTCATCAGCGGCCTTGGCCAGCTCAGAACGCGCAAACGTCAGTAGACGCTCTCTGGGCTTAATAATTTGCTTTCGCTTGTCAATTGAATGAGGGACGATCTCAATCAGGTTCTCGGAGACAGCCAAGTCCAGATATTTCTTGCATGTCTTGGAATGTCTGGCAGGGATATAACGAGATGCCTGCCCCTTTGTCATGTGCCTACCGTTGAGGTGCATTTCGTAGATCTTGAACAACAATACATGAAGGTATCGAAGCAAGTCGTCGCCGGCTTCTTCTAGGAACGAAGCCCACAACTTTTCGTTTCTCTCGGCAATCAATCGTGCAACTGAACGTAACTGTTCGTCAGTGTACCGGCTATCCATATGACCTCATGCAGCTCCAAGCGCCAGGAACTGCGATGCAAAGATAGTAAACACCATCTCGCCCCTTCCCCGGGACCGCCATCCGCAGCCCCCGTCGCCCCCATCACACCCGTTCATACAGCCAGGAACGAAGCTTTACAAGAGATAAAGTGCTATCATTATTGATAGCAAATTACCGGCATATTGACATTTGATTATATGCATGTCAGCCTGCAAGATGAGTGCATTAACGTTGCTGGTCGCCGCGTGTTCGCGGTTCAGCTCAATGCTGGAACTGCTGATTGGCGTGCGAGGTATCGAAGTCCATGACGATCAGCTTCATAGGCGACGTTGACCGCGCCGGCCTTCAATGATCGCGCGGTCGATGTACCAACGACGTCCCCGTTACGGGAACGTCGCCGCACAAGAGTAACACTAGTGAAAGGAGGCCGCTATGAAGTGGGTACCAACAGGGAACTAAGCAATCGAGGCTCCCTCGGAGCAACGCGACCGATCGGGGCGTCTGGCCACGCCCCGGTCACTCATTAAGGAAAGAGACGTATCATGTCCAGCTATTTTCCGAGCGACGTTCTATTCGAGTCATTCACGTTCCCATTTTTTGATTTTGCCTTTCACGCCGATCATGGCGGCTTAGCAAAGGCGTTCATGGATCAACCTGATCCCAATCCAGATCGGGGGCGCCGTGGTCTCTACGTCCACATTCCCTTTTGCGAGACCATCTGCGAGATGTGCCCCTTTGTGAAGAGCGTTGGTTCCGAAGAGCGCATACGTGAATACTTGGACGCATTGCAAGCCGACGTCGTTGCAACCGCTTCCACACCTCGTGCGCAATCGTGGACGATAGACGCCATATATGTCGGTGGTGGGACACCCTCGGTTCTGTCGCCCGATGATGCCTCTCGACTGCTCGATTGCTTGCGCGGATCCTTCAATGTGCGAACTAATGCTGAGGTTACATTCGAGGTCGAGGCAAAGTCAGCCTCTGTCGAACTTCTCAAAGCCGTGTCAGAGGCAGGCGCCACTCGGATCAGCTTCGGCATCCAGACCTTGGATCCGAAACTACGGGACATTGTAAATCTTACGGCAACCATCGATGACATCCAGCGTACGATCTCTACCGGAAATGATCTTTTTTCGGACGTGAACGTCGACATGATTGTTGGTTTCCCCGGCCAATCCACTACAGCTGCCGTACGTGATCTCGAATTGGCTGCTGATCTCGGGGCGACCAGTATGTCGCTCTACCCAATGGACTACGTAACTGTCTTGCCGAAACTTTTGAACCGAATGCGATCAGGTCAACTGCCTCGTCCAGCTGCTCAGAAAGAGCGTTGGAAGATGTTCCATGAAGGTCGAAAAGTGCTATCCAACTACTACAATGAACAAAATATGTACTGCTTCGGACAGCGCGATCTTCAAGCTAGCGACTACATGTTCGGCATACTGTACGGTGGCTACCACGATCAGTATATCGGTCTTGGGGCTAGCGCCTATACGTCACTCAGCGGGGCCATATTCCACAAATTTGTCTCCGAGGAACAATATGTACACGCCAGCTTGAGCGGCAGTTCCACGGTCCAGCGCACATCTCCCGGACATGGATATGAAAAAGAGCTCGTCTTCTTTCCCAAGAGGTTGAGCGTGGATCTTTGCAACCTTGAAGATCTCGGCATTGAGAGGTTTTACCGACCGCGGATAGATGAGCTCGTTGAGAGCGGCTGGGCCACGCAAAATGGAACGGTTGTCACTCTAGCTGAAGACGGAAAGGCTCACTATTACCGGCTGATGGTCGGCTTCCTCATGGATGAGCAGCGCCGCCTGTATGACGGGGCCTGTCAAAGGCTATCCAGAAATCTGGGACTCTCTGCTGACGGTGATCTACTTGACAATCCTGCAGTCGCAAAAGGCATGGGAACCGCGATTTCGCTAAATGCCGGCAAGACGCGCGGGATGGAGTTGCCAAAGTGACGAGAAATGCAGTCTCTCTAAATTACCGCATGCCGGAAACCAAAGGGGGGTTCGACTTCTCTGGCGGCGAAGTTCAAGACGTCCACTCGGGCGCCAGCCCTGTGCTTGAACCCAGCGACTACCACTACCAAAGCGTGAACGGTAGATCGGACCTGTTGGCGTCCATCGAGAAAGATCGCGGAATTCAAAACTTTGATTGTCGAAATAGTATGTGCGTTACCGTCGGTGCAAAGCACGGTCTGAACTTGGCAATTCGATTCGTTTCGCGTCGAACTGACACGCTCATCGGGCCAATTCCGGGCTGGGCGCCTTATCGTTTGTTAGCCGAAGAATATGGACTAGCATTCGTTGGATACGATCCACTTTCTTTTGAATCTCTCTTGCGATCAATCGAAGTCAATCCGCGCTCCGCTATAGTCTTGAATTATCCTAATAATCCGACCGGCGCTCCAATCAGTCCTGAACACGCTGCTGCGGTCTTTGAAGCTAGTCATAAGGCCCGTTCATGGATCGTAAGTGATGAAGTCTATCGAACACTTGCGTGCGACCATCCGAGTTTCGCTCATTATGCTTTGTCTACAGACCGTGTCATAGTCGTAGATTCGATCTCTAAGTCGCATGCGGCAGCGGGACTCAGAGTTGGGTACGTGATAGCTGCGCCCAGAATAATAGATGATTTCATCGATCAAATCGGGATAAGCGTTTCGGGCACCAGCTCGCTATCTCAACTATTCGCAAAGTCGTTGCTCGACAACTCAGATCTTTCTCACCAGATCCGCTTGAACGTAGCCGAACACAACTTACAGTTCGCACGTTTTCTTGATGAAGCGAATGTTTCCATTGTGTCGAGTGGGGGGCTCTACATTTGGGCGAAAGGTGAACCCACTTTACACATCGACAATCTCCAAATTCACGGTCTCCCGGGTCAAATTTTTGGCGCGCCAGGCCACGTAAGATTTGGTCCTTCGTCCAATCCCTCTGCCCTTAAGGATTTGCTCAGATTGTAACCACAAAAGAGATGCCCAATGTCGGACTTTTTAGAAGAACGTCCACTTGATATCCACTTACCAAGCCATGCGATCATCGATGTGACGCTGCGAGATGGCGGGTTCGCAACAAACTTCTCTTGGTCATTGGAAGATGTACAGGCGATATACTCTGCGGCTCGAGATGCCAAATTCGATTGGGTCGAACTAGGCTATGTGGGAAGTCTCCCTGAACTCCATGGTGTTAACGATGTCGGTGAACATGCTGATCTTCCGCTAAAGTTGATCGACCATATTGGTAGCATACTGCAAAGACAGAAGGCCGATCCTGGCCTCTGTGTGATGATACATCCCTCTGCCGCTGGAGCTGTTGTTGACTTCCGTGCACTCAAAGAAACGGGCGTAGACCTTGTGCGCCTCGTATACCATCCCTCGTGGCATCAAACTGCGCTCAGACTACATGCGAATGCCCGTTCAGAGGGAATGAAGACAGCGATTAATATCGCACTTGTCAGCCGCTACAACATCAAAGACCTTGACCGCTTAGCATCCCGTCTTGACGCTCTAACCCCCGACATCCTTTACCTAGCCGACACTTGTGGCGCTTTAGTACCCGACGACATTCAGAGGCTCTATTCACACATTCAAACACAATGCTCACTAGGTTGCCACGCACATGATTTCCTCTCCCTAGCACTGGCTAACTCTTTGGCGGCGCTGAACAGTGGGTGCACATGGGTCGATGTTTCTTGGCTCGGCCTGGGTCGCGGTGCTGGCAATACGAGGGCTGAGATTTGGGCAGCTCTGTTGGCTCGCTCCAAACGATCTAAGCTTCCCTATCAAACTATCAGCGATACGATTCATCAACTCCAGCGTTCCCTGGGAGTACCCTCTATCTCCGATTTGCCTGCGGTATTAGCGGGAGCATCGAATTGGACACCTCCCCAGGAACAAGCCTTTCGCGAGTCGCTGTCTTCTTGTTCGAAGAGCACGAATAGTTATGACTGAGCCCGACATTGACTATAAGGACCCTATAGACTTCTCGCTTACGACACCGAGTGCAAACACTGGTTCGACATCGATCGATCTCAGGTCCTTTGACGCTAACTTCTTTGGATGGCAAGACCGGCCTATAACTATCGACCGGACTTCCGATCTATTGCGTACCTACATAGAGACCGAAGGTGATGCGGGTTTTCGTAGTTGTGTGTCCCGGATAGTAGCAGAGCAGCCGTCTGCCCTCATGATTACCGACAGCGCCAGTCAAGGCCTTCTGCTGGCCATCTCCTACTTAGCCAACGCTGGGTACAAAATCGGAGTCCCAGTGCCTTACTTCCCTGCCTTTTTGGGTATAGCCCGCAATGTCCGGGCTGACTTGTTTTTCTTCGATCAGTTTGACGTCGATCGCGCGGTCTGTGCTATTAAAAAGAATGTTTCGGAGTCTCCTGTTGCACTCATTCTGAACTCACCGAACAATCCTGTCGGAAGAGTCTTGTCGCCCAAACTATTTGCAGCGATTGAAAACCTTATTGAAGAACTACCAGTTCAAATAATATCGGATCTCTCTTATTTTTGGCTCGACGAGACAAAACGCCGTTTCGGAAACTTGCGAATTTATAGCCTAGGAAAGGCCTTGGGGTTGCCTGGACTCCGACTTGGAGCCGTAGTCGCAGACGATCCCTCTATACTCAACAAGCTAGTAAATATTAAGCGCCACTTTGCCCTGCATTCTTGCCCAATTTCTCAAAATCTTGTCGCAACCGTGGCAGCAAACTACCACCTTCCGGATTTGCAAATGCAATGGAAAACCTGCTTGTTACAGAGAGCGACACAGCTGGCGGAAGCCGTTCCGTTCTCCTTGGATGACTTCTGCGGTCCGTTTCTCACTGTTGCGCTGACCGATCAACAAAAAGCATCAGCTCTGGGCGTTCCTGCTGAGGTGTTTGGTCTCGAACGGGGTAGCGCCCGGATATGTTGTGCGGCCAGTTCCTCTGATTGGAATGCCTTCATTGAAGTCGCATCTGAGCTAATAGCCCACGTGCGATAGTTCGATACAATCTTTCCGCAGACCGCCCTCTATATGGAGGCACTTTCCATTTGCACTTTGACTATGCAATATCGTCCTTGAGACACTGGTCGGGTAAACTCCGGTCCAGAAGTCATCACTTGGCCCGGGCCTTGGCTGATCTAGGGAACGACGTTCTCTTCATCGAACCGACTATTGGAAACCACACGGCTCCCACTCAAAATGAACCGCCACAAATACAGCCGACTGACATCGCACGCGTCAAACGATTGACGTTAAAAGGCTCCGTGAGAAGTAACCTGTCGGATAAAGCCACCGGCGAAGTCGTGTCCCGCGTCATCTCAGACACTTCAAATTATTCATTGCTCCGAGAGATACAGGTCAACACTGCTGTCATAACATATCCTCTATTTCTTCCCATAATAGAGTCTCTTCGCCCTAACGCCATAGTCTTTGATGTCATTGACGATTTCATCGGCTACTTCTCTCATCTGCGACGCTCGACGCTCGATTGTATCTCTGCCTCGCGCGTCATAACATGTGTCTCCCCGAGCATGCTCTCGCGTGACTGTCTGCTCAGGCGAGACAGGCCGATCCGTTTGCTCCCGAATGGAGTCTGGCCACAACAATTGCCGCCTCCATCCGCAGGAAATGGCGCGGTCTACTTCGGAGTAATCAATCAGAGAATAGATCTAGACCTGCTCCACAGTACATTGAAACAAAATCCAGACCTTCCGGTTGCTCTGATAGGTCCCGTACAACTTGATCTGCGTTCACTCAGACATTATGCGAACCTGACTGTTCATGGAGCAATCCCATTTGACCAAGCGATCAAACGGCTCTCTGAGTTTCGGGTTGGTCTGATCCCCTTTCTAATCAACGACATCACCACGTCATGCCACCCTATGAAAGCCTTGGAATATATGGCTGCTGGACTGGACGTCGTCTCTACAAATCTTCCTTCTCTGCAAGAGTTGAGCGAAATCGTCTATCTCGTCGACGACCCTAATAACTTTGCAAGTACGGTACAGCTCTCTCTCTCCACTTCGCGTTCGCCGCAGACTTCGGCCCGCGTGGCCAAAGTGCTGCAGGATCATTCATGGCACGCTGTTGCCGGTCACCTCATGAAGATCTGCCAAGATGATTGATCGAGAAGCCATCATTAGATGCATCGCCGCAATGGCACCCTACCCTCTGGCCGTCCGACTGATATTCTATTTGGAAAACGGCTACTTTCCGCGTCTTCAGAAACCGGTGACCTTCAATGAAAAAATATGTAGGGTGAAGATGAAACCACCTCCTATCATCTCGCGACTGGTTGACAAACTTCAATTGAGACAATACGTGGGTTCCTTATTATCTTCCGACTTTCTTCCTGAGCTGTACTTCTCCGCGAAATCTATTCGGCGATCAGATTATCTCTCGCTTCCTGAATCCTATGTATTCAAAGCCAACCATGGCTGGGGCTTCAATCGAGTTGTCACGCCAGTTAGCCCAGCCACCTACGAGGAACTCGACGGCCTGTCGTCAATTTGGCTTACGACCAACTACTCACGATCTCGAAATCTTGAACTACAGTACGAAGGCGTCGAAAAAAGAGTATTTGCTGAAGAATACGTTGGGGTAAACTCTCTTGAAGCTAACGACTATAAAATTCACGTGTTTCGATCATCGCCTAATACAGTTACTGATTATGTCTTTGAGCTGCACTTCGACCGATCCTCGGATCACAAAATCCAATTTGTTGACCGCAATTGGAACAGTTTGGATTTAGGAGTGGCCGGGGGGAGGCCTGTCAACAACATTCCTCCTCCCCCTACACTAGGCAAAATGCTTCATGCCGCAGAATTACTGAGCCGTCCATTTCCCTACTCTAGGATTGACATGTACTCGTTTCACAATCGTGCATTGGTTGGCGAAATAACATTCACTCCCTCCGGCGGACACGAAAAGTTCACGCCGCCAGATGTAGATCGCGAGTGGGGAGAGAAAATATCTTGTCTTGATGGTTGCTTCCCAGGCTTTGACAAGTAGGTTTGGCCATTCGTCTCAACCAACGCTTGACGGAGAGCAATGTTTGTCGAACCTTTTCAAATTGACGAACTTCACAATCCTCGTAGACTAAAGATTGGGCTATGTCGAATATACATCACCTTGCCTTCTCAGTGCGAGATCTGGAGGCATCAAGCATTTCATACGATGCCATTCTTGCTCCGTTGGGATATGCTCGCACGCTCGATGAAGGACACATCAAAGAGTGGGAGGGGCCGGGGTTAGTCGGACTGCTTCTCTATCAGGCAAATTTGGAACACGCTGAGGCAATCCACAGAACATATGATCCCGGGATTCATCATGTCGCCTTTTTTGCTCCTGACAGAAGCGCTGTAGATGCCTGTCATTCGGCGGCAGTAAAGGTCAATCTTAGTGTGCTCGAAGGTCCGTGCGAATTTCCGCATTACGCGCCCGGCTATTATGCGGTTTTTATTGAGGATCGAGACGGAATTAAGATCGAGTTTATGACTTCTCCATGAGCAAGATTTCGAAACACCTCAAACTAGAAGATTGCCTTTCCGAGGTTGATAGAGCGTTGTTCGCGTTGAAAGATGTTCAGCGGATTCCTCGAGCGAAGAGGGCCAAGAATTCCAATCTCGACTTTTATGGGATAAGAGTTCCACTGATGAGAAGGCGCATCTCCCAGGGGTTTTCCTTCTCTCATCTTCCGCCCGCCGAATTATTCACCGTACTGGAGTACATTTGGTTCAACTCCAATATCTACGAGGTCATGGCAGTACCAAGCTACTTTTTTGAAGATCGTAAGGATCTTGCATCACGTAATGTGATTCCAAAGATTTTTCGTTGGTCTACTAGTGTTGAAAATTGGTGTCATTGCGACGGCTTGGGAAGTTTTATTGCTAAACTAAACGATCGGCACTTTGAGGAAGTTTTTCCAAGAATATTGACATTGAGCCAATCAACTAGTTTTTGGGATCAACGTTTATCTCTTGTATCGATGGTGCATTATACTGGCAAGTCTGCTCCCTATTGTAATCCGGAGTCCGTTCTCGAAGTTGTAGAAAATACTTGCAATTCAAGAGAGAAATACGTTCAGCTGGCTATCGGTTGGGTATTAAGGGAGTACCGAACGGCCTACAGAGAATTGATCGACAGTTTTATTGCCGAGCATCATGAGACTTTATCTCCGGCTGCAGTGAAGAGAGCACAATCCCGATAGGGCAAGCTACTCGTTAGTGGACTAATATGTCCCTTACTGGTGGAGGAGATGGAGCCAAAGTTCACGGTTCCATCCTGAATATGAGCTTAACGGGATTTTATTCTGGCCTAACCTCGACATACGGCTTCAATATTGTTTCCTTCTGGATCCAAAACAAAGGCAGCGTAATATGTTGGACTATAATCTTGACGAATACCAGGTTTTCCAAAGTCCACACCGCCACTAGCAATTGCTGACGTATAGAAGGCGTCAACATCGGCCTTCCGCTCAACCTCGAAGCAGAGGTGAATATTGCACGAAGGTGCACTGCGCGTGTGGATGTAGAACAGAGCCGAACCATTCTCGCCATATCGAACTGAGGTGTCGCCACTGTCTATTTCCTCTAGACCAACGTGTGGTGCGATCGCATCATAAAACCTTCGGCTTGCTTCCAAGTCTTTTACGCCCAATCCGAGATGTCCCAATTTCATGATACAATCCGATCTAAGCTAGTCACCAATCTAGTCTAACACAGTTTCTCCCGTTGTGTTCACAACAAGTCGCAAACAGTTGCCGTTTTCAACTATCTTCGGTTTGAGCGGAAACGGGTATGGCTCAGCCCCATCTTGCTTAGAGCCACCAGCGGACGTGACGAAATTCCGACTGCACTTTGCAGGTACGGTTCTACATAGCCAAACTTGGTGCCGCGCCGAGAGATTGATACTCAATCGACGACATCAGTTTGTCACCCAAAGTTTTGCGAGCTATCAGGGCCGACAACTTGCTGCAAGTCGCTACCGCAGATTGTCAGCTCGGAGTCCCCGTCAGAGAAACCTTGGCGACTGTTCGCTGTTAAGGGCAAAGCTAGCGCCTCGAAAATTGTCATAATACTCGCTTCTTCTTCCCAAAGTCGTCGTTTCCCAGGCAAATGCTTCTCAAACGCCGGAAATTTGTGGGCTAGCTCTTCTGCCTCTTCATATTTGTTACGGTAAGCCTGTACGCGATCAACATATATCCACTCGACGCTTGATTCCCGAGCCGCTTTCGCGATTGTTTCTAGCATCATATGCGTCCGACGGCCTTTTCGCGAGTTAGAATTAGGTCGTTCCGTGATCAACAATTGCGGCCGTAAGTAGCCGATCCAACTGTGCACATGTTCATACGCATCTTCCATTGAACGGGATGCCTGTCGCGACAGTCCCCACATCTCCGGCTCACCATCTATCCAGAACACATACCCAAGCCTAGTCGCAGATGCGGCCACCGACAGCACGTAGACATACTTACCGGTCATACAGCGCCGTTAGGGCTGCTAATCGTTCACGCAGTTGCTGCAACGGTTCGGTTGGCTTGTCCGTAAGCATCATCTGAAGGCGGTCGGTCAACTGCCGGGTCAGTTCTGGTACGTCACCAGCTGCGATTATCGGTGGCGGTGTTCCGTAGATCAAGCAGAGCTTGGTCGCCTGTTCCATGTTCGGCGTAGACTTGTCACGTTCGAACTTGGAAATGTAGCTGCGATCAAGTTCCAGCAAATACGCCACCTCACTCTGCTTGAGGCCGCTTTTGCTTCTTTCGATCTTCAATTGGATTGCCGTGCGTCGTCCCATAAAGATGCAGGCATTCTAGTGGGATCGTCGTTCTTGGCGTAGAGGGCTGCATGTGCCTATTTTTCACACCGACGCGATCTATACCTTAAGAACAAGCAAGTCACTCGGGTGCTAACCCATCACCATGGAAGGGTTAGCACCCTTCCTTGCCTGTCCTTCCGACCCGTCGATACAGATGGGCAAGTCTGTCGCGTCCTGCCCTCTACGTGGCCAAACTGATTTCCCGTATCCTGGCCCGCATGAGTGAAGACGAATTCCTTCAGGAGTACTTGCAGATTTGCAAAGACATGTGGGAACGCATGGAGCGTGACGGCACTTTGCCTTGGTTAGATTCGACAGATTCCGAAGACGTGATAGATTCAAGTGATAATCCGAAATAACTATATGAAACAGTGTTTTGCGTACACGCGGGTATCGACCATAAAGCAAGGTGAAGGCGTCTCACTGGAAGCCCAGCAGGACGCCATCCGAGCCTACGCTGAACGACACGATTTGCAGATCGTCAAGTGGTTTGAGGAGAAGGAAACGGCCGCCAAACGTGGTCGGCCAATCTTCACCGCCATGATCAAACAACTGCATCAGAGGAAAGCCCAGGGCCTGGTGATGCACAAGATCGACCGTTCGGCGCGCAACTTTGCCGACTGGGCCAAGATCGGAGATTTGGCTGACGCCGGCATCGACATTCACTTTGCTACCGAAAGCTTAGACTTTCATTCTCGCGGTGGTCGTCTCACCGCTGACATCCAAGCAGTCATCGCCGCCGACTACATCCGCAATCTGCGTGAGGAGACCATCAAAGGCATCGATGGTCGTCTGAGGCAGGGGCTGTATCCGTTCCGTGCACCCATCGGTTATCTGGATCAAGGTGCCGGCAAGCCGAAGCTGTCCGATCCGGCAAAAGCACCACTCATTCGTTCGCTGTTCCAGCGGTACGCGGCCGGCAACTGCAGCATAAATTCTCTACGTGACGACATGGAGAAAGCTGGACTCCGTAATCACCATGGCCAACCCGTTTCAGCGCACGGTATCGAAACCATCCTCAACAACTCCTTCTACTGCGGCCTCATACACATCAAACGGACCGGCGCCAGCTACGATGGCATTCATGAACCGCTCATTGCCGTATCGCTTTTCAAACAGGTCCAGGACGTGAAAGCTGGTCGGAACGTAGGCAAGAAGGTCACGCGGCACAACCATACGTTCCGGAGCTTGTTCCGCTGTGCGTATTGTGAGACCGCAGCCATTGGCGAACGTCAGAAGGGTCATGTCTATTACCGTTGCCACACGCGCGCCTGTCGGACCAAGACGGTGCGTGAGGAGGTCATGGACCGTGGTATTGCCGAAACCTTGCGTTGCGTACACTTACGGCCGGAGAAGGCAGAATCGATGGCACGGGAACTGACCGCCTGGATCAATGATCGGCGCTTCACGCCGGACACATCAACACTTCAGGCGCGCAAGAAGCTGGTCGACACGCGCCTGGAACGGCTGACCGATGCCTTATTGGATAGTCACATCGACAACGTGATGTTCAACCACAAGAAGCAGGCATTGCTCCTGGAACAAGCGGAACTCGAAGAGAAGATTGCAGCTTTGCTCGCGAAAACTGGTCCGAACGACCGAGCTGTCGAAGAATTTGTCGAACTGCGAAAAAGCCTTTATTTGACCTACCAATCAGCCGTTCCGGTTGAAAAGCGTCGTTTGGCCAAATTGACCACCTCGAACCGGCGCGTCGCCGGCAGAAGTGCCTCAGTCGAGCCGTGCAAATGGCTCGTCAAGGCATCCAATGTTATGGATACCCTCTATGGTGACCTTTACTGTGGTAGTTCTCGAACGGTACCGGATGTGAATGATAGTCGCGTCCATGATTTCAAAGAACTGCTGCAAAGCCCCGAATTTCTTCAGCTCACCTCGTCATCATCAAGCGAGAAACTGGCAGACGACGAACTTCTGCAACAAAAACGATAGCAACTTATCTGATTATCCAACTCATCCAGCCGACCATTTAGCGCCCTGGCGAGCAACTCGATATCTCGATGCACTTCGTCAATGCGATCCGCGAGAAAGCAAAGTGCGGTCAACAGCTCCTCTGAGCGTTCTGGATAAAATTGGTTGTCGTGCTTTGCGGGCATGTAATCAGTGTATAGAGCACTGAGAAGTACCATAGATGGCAGCACGTGACAGATCGGCTCACGCTGTCGCCTATCCCAATCTTCTCCCATCAATACGCTAAAGAGATGGAACCGATCACAATTCTTGGCCGCACTAACGCTGCAAGGCGTCAGATAACATTCGGTATCAAACAACCTGACCGTCTCTCACACCTGTACATCATCGGCAAGACCGGCGTTGGCAAGTCAACCTTGCTAGGCGAATTGATGCGCCAGGACTTGCACCGTGGGCATGGCTTCTGCCTCATCGATCCGCACGGAGATCTGGTTGAACGCATGTACGCGGGAGTACCGGCGAACCGTCTCGATGAAGTTTTGTATTTCAACGTCCCCGACCGCACCCAGCCCTATGGATACAACCCGTTGCGCTTTGTGCGCGAAGAAAAGCGCGCACTGGCCTGTTCTGGCATGCTCGACGTGATGAAGAAAATGTGGCCGGACGCCTGGGGCGTTAATATGGAACATATCCTGCGCAATGCGCTCTTTGCGCTACTCGAAACACCCGGCTCCTCATTACCAGACATCGTGCGCCTGCTCGACGACAAGGAGTTTCGCCGCCAGGTCACTGAGCGACTACGCAACGCGCCGGTCAAACACTTCTGGCAGCACGAGTATGCAAATTACTCATTCCAGAAACGCTCAGATGGTGCCGGGCCGATCCTCAACAAGATCGGGGCATTTCTGGCTGATCCAAACGTCTGCAAAATTGTGACGGCACCTGAGCACGACCTGCATTTCCGTCAGATCATGGATGATGGAAAAGTGCTGTTGGTCAATTTGGCCAAAGGACAGATTGGCGAGAATGCTGCGGGATTACTCGGCGGTCTCCTCGTCACGACAATTGGTCTCGCGTCCTTCACCCGCCAGGATCTTGTCGAAGCCAAGCGGCGTGATTTCTTTCTCTATCTCGACGAGTTCCAGAACTTCACGACCCGCTCGATGGCCAACATGACCTCGGAGCTGCGCAAATATCATGTCGGACTGGTGCTCGCGCATCAGTACCTCTTTCAGCTTGATCCTGATGTGCGAGAAGCCGTGCTTGGCAATGCCGGAACGATCATTTCGTTTCGATTGGGTGCGCGAGACGCGGCCTATCTCGCACAAGAGTTTCAGCCGGAGTTTTCCCAACTCGATTTCTTGAGACTTCCCAACTACGACATCTATTTGCGGCTGATGAACGACGGCAGACCATCAAAGCCGTTTAGCGCCACAACCTTGCAGAGTTCTTCGTTTGATTGGCCGCTGCACGGAAAAAACTGACCTCAGGTGAGGTCAGTTGAGTTGTGCGCTACGCTTTGCTTTGGCTCTTAATCGGCCTTGGTCCAGGCGACTTCTCGGGTGGTGCTTCAGTGAAGCGCCGCAACACCAGCCGCCCGTCCATGGGTAGCGCCTTGAGGAGCACGTTCATGCCCTTCATGTCTTCGTGGGCGAACGCAGTGCCGACCAATGTCCAGAAACTATTTTCGGCATCAATATCTTCCACCACGTACACCCGGTAGGCAGGTTTCTTTTTGACTGCCATGGCACACTCCTTTCTTCAATGAACTGCACCTCGTTGGTGCATGGCCCATTGTTCCAAAGGGCAAGGAATGTCGTAGAGGGCGCCATGTGACAGTGGTTCACGCGCTTCACGTACTGCGACAGCTTTGCCACGCCAGCTAAATTCCACACTTTAAATGATTGTTTTTGCTTCCAAATATGATCCCGAATCAATCAACCTTGAAGAAAGTGCGCCGCGTACTTTCACCAGGAAGGAATATTGCAATGCGGCGGTTCATTTTGATTATCGCGGTTATTTTCGCTGTCGCCATACCGAAGTCTGCGCTCGCCAATGACGGCGCCAACCTGATCAGTGGCATCATCGGTTTTGCAGCAAGCGAGATCGAGCGTCAGCACCGCCGCAAGCAACAAGAGCGCGCCAATCGGCGCTTTCATCAGCAATTTGTTGCCGCCTGGCATGCCTGTCATCACGGTGATGTAACAGCCTGCGACCAGGCCTTGCGGTATCGCCACATCAGCCGGACTGATCGATCCAGGCTGCAATCCAAGCGTCAAGAACTAGTGCATGCCAGATATCTTGCTGATCAGCGTGCCCGCCAAGCCACCTACGAACGCCAAAGACAAGAACGTGAACGGCAGGTTCATCAACAACATGAGCGGCAGCGACAAGAGCGTATCAGAACCGAGCAACGACTAGCAGCCGAGCGCGCCGAAGCAGTGCGGTTGCGTCGATTGCGTGAGCAAGAAGAGCAACGTCTTGCAGCCCTGCGTGCCTTTGCAAAAGACCGAACGGATTGCCGGCGCCACAACCTCACGGCCTGCGAACGGGCATTGCGGTCTAAAGAAGCCAGTGCCGAAGATCGGACCTCATTAGTTGCTTGGCAACACGAAGCGCGGACGTACCAGCAAAGCCGGTCGGCGTGTGAGGCAGGAAAGGCCTCAGCTTGTGCCGCGGCTTTAGCGTCGCCAGCGCTTCAAACAGCAGACCGCACTTCTTTGCAACAATGGCAGGCCGACGCGCAGCCGGTGTATCACGCCGTGATGTTGCTCTCGCCAGTTGCCGGTGCGTCCGTTGGCATGTCACTGGCGACGCTGATGGCCGGCATCCTAGCGGTTCTGCTTTCTGTTGTTGTTGGCCGACATTTCTTGAGACGTCATGGCGTCGTATTGGTCAGTGGATCAGCCGAGATCAGCGAGACCGATGCGCAAGATAGCGCCGAATCACTGATCACGAGGTCGCAGCGGCACCTCGCAGAATTAAGCGCCAAAATACAGAAACGGTTCGCCCCAGGCCATGCATCCAACGAGACTGAACCAAGCAAGGATGAACCGGTCGTAGCATCGGAGACTAAGGCGCCGCCACTGACCCCACGCGACACCCCCGGTGCCATTGCCGCCTTGGAACTCGCTCACGCATACATCGAAGAGGTGCGTGAAACCAACCGTCCGGCTTTTGACGACAAAGCCGGCCGTCGCGCGCAACTCAACACACTGTCATTGGCAGCCAAGCAACTGGAGCTGGCAGAGAGTCTTGACGCTGACGCTGAACTCAATATCGCCAATGACGACAAGGAGTTTGTCTTCACGATTGGTGCTTTGAAGGCCAAGGCCCTCATTATGGAGGCCCGGACCTATGATGATCACGACACCAAACGAGCGTTGCCGCCACTACGCCAGGCCGTTGTGGTCGATCCAACCAATGCCACTGCTCACTATATGCTTGGCATGATCGAGGCGACAAACATGAACCGCGCCCGAGCCATTGTAGCCCTAGAGACCGCGCTCTCTTTGGAACCAGACAATCTGCAGTTCCGCAAAGAACTCAATCGGGCGCAAAGCATCAGTGCGACGGAGGCGACGGCCTTTAAAGCGACGCGCATGGCAGAGCGGACTTATGACGCCGGCATTGCGACATTCAACGTGGGAGTTACTGCCTGGAATGTGTTTGCCGTCTGTTGGAACGTTCTGACATTTCCAATGCGGGTTGGATTCGCCATGATGCGATTCCTGCAAAGATTATGATCCAGCCACCCAGTTGGGCACTCGCCGCAGCCAATGTTGCCCGCTATGTTGGCCTGCGTTCCAATCAACCGCTACGCCGGCTCAAACCACACGCTGAGCATCTTTCAGAGCGGCTGCACCGCCTGGAGGGTGCCTGGCGGCACTCTCGTTTGAGTGACAGCGACACCGCTAAAGATGACGTTCTGTCGTCCTTGGAAGTCGCTATCGATACCACCGGCCGCTTTGATATTACCGACAATGTCATCGAGGCCCTCACAACACTTGGCACTGAACTGGCTTGCCAGAACCGCCAGTCGTTTGACTTTCCGCATATCGATCTCAATCGCTCGCTAACCGCAGTCGAAGCTCGCTTTCTCACAAGTGAGCTGAGTGAGATTGAAAACCGTCTTGCCAACGATGAGCGCCTCCGTGAACTGTTCCTTGATGGCATCGAGCATATCTACCGTGTGCTCCTGCGTGCGCTGCCGGCTCAGTCGCAGGCCGGCGAAGCAACAGCTCAGTTCACGGTCCCACTATACACGCTGCTCGACACCCAAGACCTGATAACGTTCTTCATCACCTGCATCCTGCGCGACCTGCAGCCAGAAACTCCAGATGCGGTTTCCGAGCTGGCTTTCGCGCGTACCCGCGATCAGCTGTGGGACAATCTCCTGGATGCGTCCAAACTGACACCAGCGGCGTTTGAAAAAGCGCCGCATAAGCTGCGCTGGCCGGAAGACACGGACTTGCCGCCGCCAGCGATGATCCGTGCGTATCTGGCACACACACCGCTGGCCGAGTTTGCCGGGACCCGGGTGCCATTTTCGTTGCCGCATGAAGCGCGTTTTGAGCATTGTCATATCGTTGGCGGCTCCGGCCACGGCAAGACCCAGCTTCTGCAGCATCTTATTCATGGCGACCTACAAGCAGCGCGATCCGGTGGTCCGTCGGTTGTCATTATTGATAGCCAGGGCGATCTCATTCGCACGGTTTCAAATCTGGCGTTGTACAGTCCAGATGCTGACGGCAGTCTCGCCGACAAGTTCATGCTGATTGATCCGAACGACATCGCCTACCCGGCAGCCCTCAACATGTTCGATGTCAACATGGATCGGGTAAATGCCTTCCCGGCGCTTGAGCGTGAAAAGATCCTCAACGGCACCATCGAGCTGTACGAATACATCTTTGGTGCGCTGCTCGGCGCCGAACTCACGCAAAAACAAGGGCTGATCTTTCGTTATCTCGCGCGCCTCATGATGGTGATACCCGGCGCCAACATTCAAACGCTGCGCGAGCTGCTTGAAGACGGCGCGCGCTTCCAGCCGCAATTTGCGCGGCTGGAAGGCTCAGCCCGTCACTTCTTTGAAACCGAGTACCTCTCGAAATCCTTTGCCGCCACCAAGACCCAAGCCCTACGCCGTCTCTGGGGCGTGCTCTCCAATCCCACCTTCGAGCGAATGTTTTCTCACCAGGAAAACAAGGTCGATTTGTTTGCAGCGATGAACGCCGGCAAGATCATCATGATCAATACCGCCAAGGATCTCTTAAAGCAGGAAGGCTGCGAAATCTTTGGTCGTTTCTTCATCGCCATGATCGCTCAAGCAGCCTTGCAGCGCGCAGCCATAGCTGAAGACGAACGCCGCGATACCTTCGTGTACATCGACGAGGCGCATGACTATTTCGACGACAACATCGAGAACCTCTTAAATCAGGCGCGTAAATACCGCGTTGGGCTGACACTCGCGCATCAAAATCTGAACCAGCTCTCAAACAGCCTGCGTGCCAGCATCATGGCCAGTACCTCAATCAAACTGGTGGGTGGCTTGAGTGCTAAGGATGCCAGTGTCTTCGCTGACGACATGCGAACCACGGCCGAATTCCTACACAGCATCCAGAAGCATGGTGAGTACACCGAGTTTGCTTGTTTCGTTAAGAACGAGACGAAGCAGGCTCTCGCGGTCTCTGTATCTCTAGGGTACGTTAATCAGCTCCCGACCAGCACGAGCGATGAGTTCGAGCTTCTGATGCGAAAGAACCGGGAAGCGTACTGCGACACCGACATTGACTTGAAATCCACCTACGCGGCAGAAGACCAAAACCTCGATGTCCGCGATGATGCTCCAGATTATGCTGGGACGCCTGGCAATTCTACTCCGACTGAAGAACCACCGGCTCACTCAGAAGTTCAGCAGTCCACGCTCCATCGCCAGATACAGAAGCAACTGAAAACCCTCGCGCAAGCCAAGGGCTTCGCCGCAGCCATCGAGCACCAAGTACCGAATGGCAGTGTCGACGTCTCAATCGAGACCGGCGCCAAGCGGATTGCTTGCGAGGTATCCGTTACCAACAAAGCGGAATATGAATGCCAAAATATCGAAAAGTGTCTGGCCGTCGGATACGACGAAGTCTGGGCCGTATCAGCCGATCTTGATCATCTCGAGAAGCTTCAGGCCCTTGTCATGGGCTCGTTGGGTCCACAGCTGCAGCACCACATCCACTTCTACTCACCGCCAGAAGCATTCGCAGCGATACAAGCTCTACCGGTTCCGCAGCCCCAAAGCACCGCAAATGTCTTTGGCTACCAAGTAGCCGTGACCGCGCATCAACTGCCACCGGATGAGCAAGCGCAGCGCCGAGCCAAGCTCAATGAGCTCTTTTCTGGCCGAAAAGCGATAGGAGGCTGACATGAAAAAACTGGGTCCGGCCAGCTTCGGCTTCATCCGCAAGGATGGCATGTTGCGGCTGCATCCTGGTGAGGCTCCAGTGCGACGCTACATGTTCGAGCTTTTCGCCGAACACCGGCGCAAGAAGACCGTCGCCGTTATCCTGAACGCGGAAGGCCATCGCACCCGGAGCGGTTCGGAATTCAACGGCACCACCGTTGGGAGGCTGCTCGGAGAAGAAACCGCCAAAGGAATTCCGGATGTTTCCGAGCAAATTGTTTCCGAAGACCTTTGGCAACGTTGCAACGACATCCTGGAGAGTCAGAAGAACCAAAAACCGGCTCGACGCAAAGTTGCATATCTCTTCGCTGGCCTCGTTCACTGTGAGTGCGGCCCGAAAATGTATGTGCCATCAAACACCGACAAGTATGTCTGCACGAAGTGTCGAGGCAAGATCCCGACCGATGATCTTGAAGCTATATTTCTTCATCAGCTCAGTAACTGGATCCAAGATACCGATGAGATTGAACTCTCAAACCTTAATGGTTTCTGGACCAAGGCAACGTTTGACGTTCGACGACAAGTCGTCGAACAAATCACCGAACGCATCCGTGTCGCTGACAAGAAGGTAACATTTGACCTTGTTGCCCTTTAGGAGAACGTGGCAACAAAGCTCCGTGTTTCCCTATGTTTCAGGCATTCAAGCCATACCTGGCGGGCATCGGGAAAAACCAGGAAGTTACGTACCACAATAGAGGGTCACACGTTTCCCTGTTGTAATGGAAAAGGGGCTCACAGACCTACACACTGCTTCTCAGATGCACACGAAAGAGGAGCAGACCAATGCAGAACGCGACTACTACCAATCAGCAAAGCAAGATCCCAACGCCGGTCATTGTCCTTACAACTCGCCAAGCGGCTCAATATCTTGGACTTTCGATTTCGACCTTAAACAAATGGCGTTGCTACGGCTTCGGGCCGAAGTATCTCAAACTCGGTCGCGCAGTGCGCTACCGACAAGAAGAGTTGGATGCCTATCTCGGTGCGCGGTTGTATCAGTCAACGCTTGGCAACTGAGTGTCATGTGAGGTTACGTCCTCGCTCCGGTTCACCAGAGGGATTATCGATCCCACCAGAGCACCACCGCTCCAGTCGCTATGCGAGCGGTTGTGGCTCCGGAGGGATTCAGTTTCGTGATGACACGTGGTCGAGGTAGCTATGTCCAACCTCTGTATCAATGTATCGAATTTTCGAGATGCAGAGTTTGCAGACATCTTCGAGTATCTAGGTGACCCTGCTCAGGTTCTAGCGTTGCTCGTCGAACTACATCATGAGGCGGACACTGCATCTGATGCTCAGAGTTAGTTTTCGTGATATCAGTGCAGATCGCTATAAGGAGACTGTTTCTTGCTCGCCGGCAATCTCTTCACGCGCGACTACCTGCTAGAAGGGATTGTGCGCGCAGATCAATGGAACGCACTGAAAGACAAGGACTTTCAGGCTGCGAAATCGCGCCTTCTTACCCTGTTCGATACCTTCTCCAAGAACAAAAAACCCAATGAGGCTGAGACCGAGCGCGACCTCATCTACCCAGTGCTTGAGATCCTTGGTTGGTCCGAGATCGTTGTTCAGCCGAACTTATCCACAAAGGGCCGCCAGCAGGTCCCCGATGCGCTGCTGCTAGCAGACAGAGATGCTAAGGAGAAGGCGGTCGCCGAGAAGGACCGATGGAAAAGCTTCCAATTCGGACTTGCGATCGTTGAAGCCAAGCGCTGGCAGGCCTCGCTCGATCGGTCCCCTCGACGAGATCAAGGCGTACCCGCCACGCAGATGCTCCAATACCTGAGCCGCGTCGATATTCAGACGTCAGGCAAGGTTCGCTTGGGCATCCTGACGAACGGACAGATTTGGCGGCTCTACTTCCAGGGCGCTCTGTCCGTTGCCGAGGACTTCTTCGAGATCAACCTCGCTAAGGCACTCGAACTGCCGGAGCACCAGCTCGACCTTCTCGATACTATTGATACTCGTATGACGCCAGAGCACTGCCTCCGGCTTTTCATGCTGATGTTCGGCCGCGAGGCCTTCCTGACCATCGATGGCCAGCGCACCTTCCACGACATTTCGCGCGAAACCGGAAAGGTATGGGAAGAACGAGTCACCAAGGATCTGTCAAAGCTTGTCTTCGGCGATCTGTTCCCGCAGCTCGTCACGGCCATTGCCGATTGCGACAAGAACCGGCCCGCCAAGATCGATCGACGATACCTCGATGATGTACGGCAGAGCGCACTGATACTGCTCTATCGACTACTGTTCGTAGTCTATGCCGAAGACCGCGATCTGCTGCCCGATAACCAGGAGCCGTACAAAGATTACTCGCTGACAGCCATGCGTCTGGAGATTGCTGAGCGCAAGATGCAAAGCAAGACCTTTTCATCCTCCAGCGCGTTCTACTGGACCAAGCTCAAGACCATCTTCAAAGCGATCGCTGACGGCGACAACGATTTCGGTATCCCGCCATACAACGGTGGGCTGTTTGCCGCCGAGAACGCGGCACTCCTGAACGAAGTCGACCTGCCCGACGCCACCATTACGGAAGTCATCTATGGTCTCTCCCATCGTACCGAAGATGGTGAAGCCCGCTACATCAATTACCGCGACCTGACCGTGCAACAGCTGGGGACCGTCTACGAGCGCACTCTTGAATACGATCTGAAAGTCGATGAAGACGGCAACGTCGTCGTTGATGCCGATGATACCGCACGCCATGAGTCCGGCAGCTACTACACGCCA
The DNA here is from genome assembly GCA_965247245.1 of Hyphomicrobiaceae bacterium. GTDB lineage: Bacteria > Pseudomonadota > Alphaproteobacteria > Rhizobiales > Hyphomicrobiaceae > Tectiglobus. The sequence continues at coordinate 4,395,710 of CBDFGV010000003.1, forward strand.
GACAGTCTCGTCATGCTTATCGTCGAGAAGGCTGTTGGTCCGCTCGTCGACGACTACATGACAGCATTCCGGGCCCGATCCGAGGAACTCTCCCATGAACGTCGTCCGCAGAAGGATCGACTCTGGGACTTGAAGGAGCAGGACCCAGCTCGTGATATCCTTCGCCTCAAAATCTGTGACCCGGCGATGGGTTCCGGCCACTTCCTTGTAAGCCTCGTCGACTGGATGGCGGACAAGGTCATCAAGGCCATGGGTGAAGCCGAACAGATAGTCTCTTGGTCTGACAAGCCCTATATCTCGCCGCTGGCTGATGAGATTGTAAAGATCCGGGACGAAATCGCACAGCAAGCACGGCAGAATGGCTGGCCCTACGTTCATGAGCATTTGGAAGACCGCCACATCATCCGACGCATGGTGCTCAAGCGTTGCGTTTATGGCGTCGATAAGAACCCGCTCGCGGTCGAACTGGCCAAGGTTGCGCTTTGGCTCCACACCTTCACCGTCGGCGCTCCGCTGTCGTTCCTCGACCACCACCTGCGCTGCGGTGACTCGCTGTTCGGCTCATGGGTTCGCCCGGCAATGGATCGTCTTGATGACTTTGGCAGTCCTCTTCTTATGGACGCACCACGAAGAAAAGCGCTCGGGTCCGCACGGGCTATGCAGACCATTGAGCGCCTAACGGACGTCGATGTCGCCGAGGTCTACCAATCGAAAGAGCTGTTCGATGGCATCGAGGAGATGACATCAGAATTGAGCGATCTCCTCACCTTGATCCAGACAATCGAGTGGCATGCGCCAATATCAAAGCTCGACATGGCGGTTGCTCAAGCGCTGGTCAAAGGCACGTTCGGCGACCCGATAAAGCTCGCGAAAGGCGAGTTGGAGCTGAATATCCCGGCACGACCCAAAGAAACCGAAATGGAGAAGAAAAAGCGCGAGCAGCAGAACGGCAAAAAATTCGATGCACACGAGGTCGCCGTTCGCCTCAACGAATGGTTGCCGGATCTGCAAGTCAATTTCAATCGTGGCCGGTTTCTACATTGGCAGGTCGGGTTTCCCGGATTGTGGACCCAGTGGGAGACTGTCGATCTGAATGGCGGATTTGATGCAGTTATCGGCAATCCGCCATATGTGCGCCAAGAGTTGATCAAGGATATCAAACCGGCTCTTAAGCGCGCCTATCCCGACACCTACAGTGGCACAGCCGACCTCTACGTCTATTTCTACGAGCAAGGCCTAAAGCTGCTCCGGCCCGGTGGCCGCATGTCGTATGTCGTCACCAACAAGTGGATGCGCGCTGGTTACGCAGAAGGTCTGCGTGCGATGTTCGCCGAGAAGGCCTGGATCGAGTTCATCGCCGACTTCGGACATGCGAAGAAGTTCTTCCCGGACGCGGACGTTCATCCCTCTGTGCTGGTTATCCGCAAGCCTGAAGCGGGGATGTCTCCGACCGAGACCGGAGTCTGCGCTGTCTCTCGTGATGATGTTCCGGAGAAGGAACTGGAAGAATTCGTCACCAACAACACCTACCATCTACCGCGAAGTCATTTCTCGTCAAATAATTGGGTGCTTGAACCTCCCGAGGTCGTAGCACTGCTTGAGAAAATTCGCAGAGATCGAACTACATTGGTTGACTATTGCGGGACAGGCTCATTCAATGGTGTGAAAACGGGCTTCAATGAAGCATTTTTGATAACCGTCGATCAAAAAAAATCGCCTCGTCAGCGAGGATCCCAAATGCGCACGGATACTAAAGCCCTATCTGCGTGGTCAAGATGTGAAGCGTTGGGTTCCACGTCACAACGACTTGTGGATGATTTGTCTCGCCCCAATCGAATCCCCTGACCGCCCTTGGGCCGATCATGATGAGACCGATGGAGAGGCTGTATTCAAGGAGGCACTACCGAGTGTCTACGCCTTCTTCCAGCAGTTCGAAGAACAGCTGAGGAATCGTTCAAGCAGAGGGAAATATTGGTGGGAGCTTCAGTCATCTCCGACTGAGGCTGCCCTATCGCAAGCAACCATCATATACCAGGAGATACAATTTCATCCGGCGTACGCCCTGAACGAAGCGGGGGTTCTAGGCAACAACAAGACCTTTGCACTGAGAACAAATGACTTTGTACTTTTGGCTGTTCTGAACAGCCCGCTGATGTGGTGGCACAACTGGCGATATCTCACGCATCTGAAAGATGAAGCGCTTTCTCCGATGAGCTATCGTATGGAGACCTTGCCAATTGGGACTTGTTCCGCCCAAGCGCGTGAGCAGGCGGAAAATGCTGTGTCTCGTATCATTGATCTCACAAAGTCACGTACCAAGGCGACCACGTCAATTCTCGACTGGCTAAAGCTCGAATTCGAACTCACAAGGCCCAATCGGTTGCTTATGAGCCCAGATTCGTTGCATGCCGATGCCTTCGTTGGCGCAGTGCGTGACGTCCTTCCAAAAAGGCGCAAGCTGACTGCTGCTGAGATCGGCGAACTCCGTCGAGAGCATACTGAGACAATCGAGCCTGCCCGTCAGGCAAGAGCTGAAATCTTCACACTGGAGAACAAGCTCTCTGACCTCGTCAACCAAGCCTACGGTCTCACACCTGAAGAAGTCGCTCTGATGTGGCGAACAGCTCCACCCCGCATGCCCTTCACGCCGGCTGGGCTCACAACCGACGCGGATGAGCCCAATGCAGATGACATCGAGTACGTTGATGACTGAGGCCCGCCCGCCCTACCTCCAAGCAACGAGCCGCTGTATTCATCAGAGCAGCATTCGAAGCCATTATCGAGGCGGGTGGTTCACTTCCGCTTAGGGACGTCAAACGAGCAATTGAATCTCGCGTAGCACTTACCGATCAAGACCTTGAGAGATATGAGAAGTCCGGCTACGTGCGCTGGGAAAGCGTACTGCACTTCCACTCCATCGACTTCGTCAAAGCTGGATTTCTTCGCAAAAGCGGGGGCCGATGGCATGTGACCGCTGAAGGTCAGAAAGCGATGCAGCTGACCCCGGAGGAAATGCTGGACGAGGCTACACGGTTCCCCATTTGTTGGAGCTCATCTACAAGAGGCGTGAATTTGCCGTCGCCTGAGAATAACTAAATTGCAAAGATTGTATTCAGTCAGTGAAACTGTGGAGCTCACGGGACTGACGACACAATTGCTCCATACGTGGGAGCGGCGTTATGGGTTGATCATGCCGGCCAGGACAACCTTGGTGCGCGCAAGTATTGCTTGAATGAAGTTAGGCGCCTGCAACTCCTGAAGGCTTGTATCGATGCAGGTCATCGTATTGGCAAGTTGTCAGCACTTGGATGCGAAGAATTAATCCAGACATTGCTACCTCCAATCAACAACCATAATTCAGTTGTGGCTGAATTGCTTTCTGCAACGACGCAAATGGATGTCGCTCGATTGGAGGCGTGCCTTTCTGATCATATTTCAACAATAGAAAGAGTTCGGCTCGCGCGCGATATTATATTCCCGCTACTCAGAGCTGTTGGTGTCCTGTGGGAGAGTGATCGGATCTCGATCGCAAGTGAACATCTGCTTTCGACGGTGTTGCGGTCTCTGCTTGGGCAAGAGCTTCATACTTTGAGTCACTCTAGTTCGGGCCCTAGGGCGTTGTTTGCAACTCCAGAATGGGAACGGCATGAGATTGGAGTGATCTGTGCCACGCTTTGTGCAAAGTCTGCAGGTTTTCGAGCTGACTATCTCGGTGCAGGGTTGCCGGCCGAGGAATTAGTACGGGCTTCGTCGACTCTACAGACATCTTTGCTTTGCATCAGCGCTACCTGCGGAACAGGTGATCGATTGTTCGAAGTAGTCGAGTACGTTGCATCCCGAGTGCCTGAAAACACTGTCATTTGGTTAGGCGGGGCAGCATCATCTGAACTGGCAAGACTTCAACCTTCCCGAGCCGTAGTAATCAGTGATTTCTGCGCCTTCAACGAAGCGCTGCATCGGCTCAGATTACTTTGCTGGCAACGCGAATAGCGTGATGTGTCAGTTTTGAGAGGTGCGGTTGACTCGAGGTTCTTCTCTGCTCCACTTGGTCAGATCCGCTATGGGTCAGTAGCAACTAAGGGCCAACCGAGCACAATGCTTCCGCTCTACACCTTCTAAGCAGACAAGGCTCAGCGCTGGGGCGACGGTCGCGATGGGCTATCAGGAGACCTGAGCAGGTGCAGCACGCTTGCAGCAGGTCAACTGTGTCGAGTCGGGAAAACAGACATGCCATTTTGGAATGTCCCGCATCGCACCATCGACGCATTGTCCTCAAGCCAGTCCACCAGCCGCAAACTCCCCACCCCACCATCTAGCGGAAGTAATATCGGCAAGTCCTTGCGGCGGTTGTTACAGCCCCGCCCTAGTATGCCCAATGCCAGACAGTCTCTTCGAAACCAGCGTATTGATAAGCCTGCTGATATGTGCATAGTGGCTTGGACATAGTTTGAGGCGCAATTTTCCTATCAATTTAGTCGAGAGGCAGTAAACATGTTGTGCCGCTCTGGAATATTCCTAGCGTTGGTCGTTGCATTTTTTCCTTTTAACGGGCTTTGGGCAACCCACCTTTCTGCCGAAGAGGCTAGAGTTATTCAATATTTCAAAAAGCGGTTTACTGATATTGAACTGACACATCTAAAGAACAGGACTCATCATCATAAGCAAATAATTCGCATGCTAAAAAATGACCTTCGGAGATTGCCAACCATTCAACTGCAGGAAGTGGCGATCGACTCCTCACTCGACAAGGTAATCCGTATTAATGCTTTCAATTTATTGCAATATCGCGCATCTAGCGCAATTACGATCAGCCCGCACATTCTACAGAATGTGCTGCAGGTATATGAGCGCAAAGGCGAGATCCGTATTATTCAAGTGTGGGCAGGCAACTGTTTGTCCCGATGGTTGTCCAAGAACGAGCTAAATGCGGATGAAAAATCCAAGCTTTTTCAGATACATTCCGGTCGAACAGTCGCGCACCTTCAAAAAAAAATGACTCTGGCGCTCGCGAAAGCAACCTCAGAGATATCCACCGTAAATGAAGTGAAGAAGCAATTTGCACTGCTAATAGAAAAGAAAACAAACTCCCTCCTGACACAAAAAAACATTACTGGCGAAGATCTTGGAATGCTGAACGCCCTGATGTTGCATGCCAAAAGGATTGGCAGCTCCATCAATCTTCCCTCAATGATCAAGATTATCGCAAACAAATCGTCAGATCTTGGAGCAACACTCGGCGCTATTGACGTCTTGGGGTCAATAAGAGACAAGCGATCCTGGAAAGCAATAACAGAGTACTACGATGCAAATTTGAAGAACTATCAAGCTCGCAATCATGCACTCCGCGCGTTAGAGAAGATAAGTCTGAAAAATGCACTCCGCTTCGTGACCGCTCGCCTTGCCAAGAGCCAAAGCACAGACGAAATTGAAGATCTGGAAAGGTCGTTCTTTCGGATCGGTAGTTCTCGCTATATTGAGCGCTATTTCGAGGAAAAATATGGCACACTTCGAACTGCTTTGGCTGCGTCACCTAGCGATTACTCCAAATGGGCTGCGCATTTAGATGAAAGCACTGCGGCCACGTTTGTAGAATTCATTTCGGCAACTTTTTCGGAGTCGGCCCAGAGCCGTATAGCCGCTTCCAATCTTCTTTCACTTCTGCTCAGCAGCCACAATGCTCCACATCCCTTTAAGTTTACAATCTTCACCAAATTGTCGAGTGCTTACTCTCAGAGCGGCTTAGTGAAGCGCCTGGACGTTGCAGTGCTGAATGCGGGAAGAGGGAGAATACTCCATGTACTGCGTAATCCTTCCGATCGATCTACGGATCTCTACGTTCATCTGGTAGCAGTTGATGCGCTACTATCTGGTCACCTGCAGCAAGTCAGTTTGCAAACAATCGTGCCTTTGCTTTCGAAGCCACGGGTCAATTCACTTATTGCAAACCGCTTAAGCCGTAGTTCATTCTATGATCCAGCCAAGATAATTAAATCCCTCCCGGACGTTCTTGAGCCCTCTGCAAGACGCAGAATTGTTCGCGTACTCGAAGGTAGCGGATGGACACGCATTGTGGAGATAATAGCAGCATTCGACGAAGAGATAGCCTATTTGGATAGGCAAATTAGTAGAAGCATGCGGCCGTTTTCGAAGCCTGATCCTTTGCACGAAAAGGCTCAAGGACTGCAACAATTGCTCTTGGCGTTGATCAATCAATTGCCAGATCAAGCCGTGGTTGGCGTGGTGGATTACATAGTAAGTCCACGTTTTCAACAGCCTGCATCGGTTGCCGGTGATATTCTCAAATCTGCAATGTCACAAAAGACTGCTGCCACTATTCCTATGTTGGAAGCTATGTTGCTGCCGACTACTAGTGCAAGCTCCAGGCAATTCATTACGTCGATACTTTTTGATCAGGGCGATAAGTCTGTCGATGAAATGGTTGCATTTCTGCGAACGACCTCTAGGGAGAGGTTGAACATCATCAGGCGGTTTTCAGAAGACAGATTATTCCAATTGTCTTTGTCGAATGCAAAACTGAAACTATTGAACTCTGCGATCTCCAATTCAAGTTGGAATGTCTTTATTGATGACGTGCGGAAGGCGGCGAGCGAGAATATTTTCAAATATTTTTTTGGCATCGGCCTCATAGGTCTTCTATTTGTCTGGTTCCGCAAAATGATCTTCAGCGGGATCTGGTCTTTCCTAATGTTGGCAATGGTACCGGTTCGGACTCGTGTCACTCATTTGCTAGCTTCAAGGCCGAGTTTGAGCCTGTTCATCCCGTTGAGCTGGCTGGATCTGGACCTCTTCTGGGAAAAGCTCACGGGTAAGGAGATGTGCCATGAAGTAGTAGAGCAAATTGTTACTAGGCAAGTGCAATCAGCGTCTGGAAGGAAAGAAAAGCTAATCCGCTTTATTGGCCAAAGAGTGGACTATTGCTCATTGGTTCGTAAGGTCGCTGGCATTGGGAATGATTATGCTTTTCGTATATTGGTGCTTTTAGCGATGGAGGAACCTGCTCGGCTTCGAGAAGCATTGTTAACTGGTGATGGAGATCGTGCCGCTGTCTACCATCAAGTTCGGAATGAAATATTGGTGAAGGAAGTGGAACCAGCCAGAGCTCTTTTGAAAGAAGATGGTCTACCTGAAACTGTTGCTAGTGTTTTGAAGTCGTTGCTTAATAAACTCAGTCCACTTAATCCGCCTGATGCAGCTTTACCAGACAGTGCTAGGTGAACGATTTGCGTATGTTGCATGTGGTGTTGGGCAAGTCGTTTCCTATAAGGAAAGCTCTTGCTATTTGCCCTAAAACTGATGCTTCTTCAGCGAGCCAACTTGGTAGTCTGTCAAAACAGATCGATTTCCGGCTAATGATCTTCGCTGCCTTTGTCTCCACCGGCTCGGCTATGCGGCGCTTGCTCACGTCCGCTTTTCGGCGCGAAACGTTGCTGCGGTGCGAGAACTGATATTGGCTGAAGTCCGAGACGGGTCACTAGAAGAAAGCGCTGGGCCGAGCAGATTGCTTCCGTTACGTGTTCAAGATCGGACATCGCCGAGAAATCAATTGGACCGACTTGCTCAGTGCCTACGTCTCGTCGCCACTGGCCTTCGAATTGGCAACCAAAGTATCCTTATCATGCGAAGGCATGGCGTGATTGGTTGCGAAGGACGCTGGGGAGAACCCTGCGATGCCTAAGGAGTGATGCGGGTAAGGACTCGACGCCGATAGCGGGAAAGGACATGCACCAATCTATAGACACCCAACTGTGCTACTGCTTCGAAAGTCCCAGCTGGCCTAGCCTTATTTCTTCCTCTTACCGCTTTTCGACTTCTTGGAAGGCGTTGTGTTCTCAGTTGATCCGAATCCTGCGAAGAGTACTGAGAGGGGCATCGACGTACTGACGCCAGAGTAGCTCTTCATCACCCGTACTTTGGTGCCTATCTTCGCTAGGCCTGCTAAGTGAACTACGTGCTTGTTCAACATTCGAAAGCAACCAGACGACGACGCCCGACCAATAGAGCGCTCGTTACTTGTTCCATGAATTCGGTAGATTGAACTGCCGAGGTAAAGCGCCTTTGCACCGAGAGGATTGATCAGGCCACCAGACACTGTGATCGGCAATCCAGGCTGGCAGCGGCGCATCTCTGGCGGTGGTGTCCAAGTTGGCCATGATTTGATCCGGCTGATCCGTTCAGTACCAGTCCAAGTGAAGCCCGTCCGGCCGACCGAAATCGGATAGGCGTAAGCGCGCCTTTCGGGCAGCACGTAATAAAGCTGTCGTCCCGACGTATCCACGATAATGGTGCCCGGTTTCTCGTTACGCTCCAGGTAGACGATGTCAGGCTCTTCGGGGCTAATGTCAGGCCTCGCACCACCCTTCATATATTTTGGATAGGTAACGCGATAGTTCTTGCGTCGCTCAGCGCGTTCTGCCTCGCGCTTCTTCCGTTGGCGATCGATATCGCTCTGAAAGACAATCGCGCCACCAGATGTCCATTGCCCTTGCGCATTGCTTTCATGACTTAGCATGTTGCTTGCGAGCACTGCTGATACAGCTAGCAGAAACGATCCTGTCTTCATGGTCACCTCTCCCCTCATTCCAAGGCGAACAACGTCGTGATGATCACTGTTACGCTGACAATGATGTTTGCATCAATGGTCCGGAACAAGCAATTTGGGTAACCGCAAACTTCAAGCACGAAGTGTTGCTCAGCCGCGACGGAGGGACGTTGGGAGAGTAGAGAAGCTGCCAACGAAGCCTATAAATCTAGTGACCACCGGACGACGATACAGACAATTTGCAGAGATAGCTGCCATTCCGTTCCAGTGCGATTGAAGCAGAGCAACGACCGTTCTAGCCAACTGCGGACATGAGTTGTGCAGCGCTGAAGCTCAGTTTTGACCCGAGTCAGAAATACTCAATTTGGAGCGGTCAAGTCAGCTTTGAAAGGCAACAGCAGACTTGCACGTCCTACACCCGTGCTCAACGTGGTCTCGCCACTGACACGTCAAGCGCACCGCGCCAACGGAACTGGCTGACAGTGACAGGATGTCCAGCCTTCTACCTCACCCCCGCATCAGACTCGGTAGCCAAGTGATAATCCCCGGGAAGACCATGCACAGGACAAGCCCCACGATCATCAGCAGGACAAATGGCGTTGTTGATTTGTAGATGTCCATCATCGTCACGTCTGCTGGTACGACCGCCTTCATGTAGAACAAATTGAATCCAAACGGCGGGGTGAGATATGCCAACTCCATGTTGATGACGAAGAGAATAGCGAACCACAACGGGTCGAATCCAAGCGAAGTGACAATGGGAAAGAATATAGGCGCGGTCAGCAGGACAATGCCAGTTGGATCAAAGAACATGCCCAGCACGATTAGAATGAGCTGCATGGTGATGATGACCATCCATGGATCACCCACCCCCTTTATCAAATCGGCCACGAGCGAAGAGGCACCGGTCACCGCATAGAGCGCAGTGAAGGCTGATGCTGCAAACACGATCCAGATGACCATCGCGCTCAGCCGCAAGGTGATAAATAGGGCAGAGGTAAAGTTCTCCCAGTTAAAAGTGCGCTTGATCAACGCGCTGACGATTGCGCCAAGGGCCCCGATCGCGGACGCCTCACTCGGCGTTGCAAGCCCAAAGAACATCGATCCCATCACTGCGAAAATGAGACCGACAGGCAATAGCAGTGCCCTCAGCAGCTTCAGGCGAGCGGCAGGCGGCAGGCGCTCATCCGGTGGCACGCTTGGGCCCATGTCTTTTTGGATGTAGCTACGGATGAGAATATAGCCAACGAACAACGAACTAAGCAGCAGGCCAGGCAAAATACCGGCAATGAACAATTGGCCGACCGATAACCTCGAGGTCAGGGCGAGGATGATCATCAATACGCTTGGTGGAATGAGTATGCCAAGTGAGCCACCAGCGGAGATGCAGCCGAGCGCGATATCCTTCTTGTAGCCACGCTTGAGCATCGAGGGCAGTGCGATCAGTCCCATCGAGGTCGTCGCTGCACCGCTAATGCCGACCATCGCTGCGAAGAACGTGCAGATGATCACCGTGCCAGCTGCGAGCCCTCCGCGAAGGCCGCCCATCCAATGGTACATCAATTCGTACATGTCTTCGGCGATGCCACATCGCTGCAACATGGCCCCCATAAATATGAACATGGGAACGGCCACGAGCAGGAACATGTCCATCGACATATACGTTCGATTGGCGAGAATCGGCAGGGCGTGCGGCCCCCACAGTATGATGATGAAAAACGTCGCAACGCCGCCAATTGCGAACACCAAAGGTAGGCCCGCGAGTAGGAGAATGACGAGACTGCCAAAGAGGATAATTGTCAGCCACTCTGGGCCAAGATCCATCATCAATGTACTCCTTGCGGACTGTCGTCAGCACGTTGGTTTTGGGAAGTGAAAAGTTGGTTTGTGGCCGCTATGGCACTTTCACGGTGACTGGAAAGACTTCTTCACCCTTGATCACGGTTGCCATATCGCGGATGAGCTTTGCGAGTACCTGCATGAGAAACAGAAAGCACCCAACCGGCAGCGTCGTGCGGAGCGGATAGTAGATCGGTTTCCAATGAGACATCGTCGTCTCTCCGATCTGCCAGGAATTGATTGTGATCTCGAGCGACGCCCAGAACAGCACGCCGAGAAAAAGAAACGTGAAGGCGCTTGTAAAGACGTCGAGGAGTGCTCGGCCGCGCGGCGACAGTCGTCCCCAGATAATATCGACGTTGACGTGCCCGTTGGCGAGCTGGGTGTAGGCACCGCCGAGCACGATGTAGGCCCCATAAAGGAACAGTGAGATTTCGTAGGCCCACAGCGATGGCGAGTTGAAGAAATAGCGCATCACGATTTCCCAGACCATGATGCAAAGCATCGGGACAATCATGAATGCAACAATCCACGCGAACTTGGCATTCAGCCAGTCCGTGAAGCGCAGATAATACTCGATTGCTTTGACCATCCTCTCCCCTCGAACCCGGTCCAGCCGGCAATGATGTAACTGACGGTGTCGTCATAGCGGCACCACCCACCAGTCAAACCGTCAATTGGAGGCCATGGCACAGCTAATCTGCGCCTGACGGCCTCGGACTGTTGAGCGGCCCGTCCGGCGTGAAGCGCCTGGGCCCTGTGTTCGTAAGCGCCTCAATCGGCGATGCTTGGCGCGAGAGACTTCCATGCTGCGCACTACACGCCAACCCAGCGCAGCGCATTAAGCCGTCGACTGCCCCCGCCTGTTGCGGGGGCTAGATACGGTTTCCTGCGTAGGGCTCAGACTGGAAGCTGTTTTGGGCCGTAGTAGTCTTTGTGCAGCTGTCGGGCCTTACTGTAAATGTCGATCAGCCTGTCAATATAGGGATCCTTGCCCTTCAAGCCGACGAACCGCTTCCAGCTCCATTCGGCTGCTGCCTTCAACTCGTCATCGGGGATCATGATCGTCTCCATGCCGCCGTCGGCGAGTTTTTTGCGACCACCTGCGTCGGTCGAGATCGTCATCGCAGCAAGTTCTGTGTTCATCGTGCGCGCTGCAGTGTGCATCACTTCTTGCAGATCCGCCGGCATCTCGTTGAGCGTCTTAAGATTCATGATGACCTCCACGATGTCGTAGGGGATCACCGACGGGTTGATGTAGTATTTGCAGATCTCGTGCATCTTCATGCCAGCCCAGGCGTCCGGCGAGCCGAATGCTGCAGCATCGAGGAGCTTGGTCTGGATAGCAGTGTAGACCTCCCCGCCCGGCACCGTGACGATTGAGGCGCCTTGCTCCACCAGCCACTCGGCCCAGATGCCGAACGCCCGCACCTTCAAACCTTTGAAGTCGGAGAATTTCCTGATCTCACGGGTCGACACCATCGCGCCCCACTCATCCGAGATCATGTAAGTCAGGTGCCCGACGTTGTGTGGCTTGTAAGCCTCCTGCCAGAGCTCCTTGACACCCATATAGTGATAGATGTTTTCGTAGAACTCGAGTGTCGTGACCGGGAAGAATGGTACTGCCCAGAGGTACTCGCCGACCGGGACCGTGCCCCGGTGATAGATCGGCGCCGTGACGGCAAGATCAGCCACTCCCGAGCCGACACCGCGGAACGTCTCGCCGATACCGAGTAGCACTTCGGCGTTGAAGTTGGTGAGCTCGATGCGGCCGCCGGACATCTTGTTGACGCGCTCTACGAACAACTTCGCGGCGCGGTCCTGTGATTGGATGCCGATGCCAGTCCAATTGCTTTGAAGCTTAAGCTTCCAAGTCTTGTTTTGCGCTTTGGCAATCGTCGGCATTGCAAGCGTGGCGGCAGCACCTGCGCCGGCGACGCCTGCTGCCGTCGTCTTGAGATAGTCGCGCCGGCTCAGGGGCTTTGATGCACTGGATTTCTTGATTTGCTTGTTCGACATTACAGTCCTCCCAGAAGGCTGGTTCATTTTTTCAGGCTGTTGCAGTCAACAAGATCATAGTTGCACGGAATCGACTCAAGACAACCGCTAATCGCGGGGCGACACGAGGCATTCCGAGAGTTGCTTCGCACATCGCACTGCAGCAAATTCCTGTGTTCCACATGACATTCGGCAACGCTTCACAGCTGTTGTGGGATTGGCCGCAAGGTCTCAGATCCATGAGATGAATACCGGATTTTCGCGTTTGTTTTCAGAACACTGAAATCATTTGTGACAATCGCTGCGATTGGGCTATGCAGGTCGGCCGTTAATCGATCGATCGACAACATGCTGCATCGCACGACAAGCGCCGCAACGTTGCCCAACCATTAATTCTTGGCGAAGGTCAGGACGACAGCAACCAGCCATATTTCACATTCATGATGTGCGGATCTGCCGTGATGCGATGGTGCGAGACTAAAGCGAGAGAGCATCGAACATCATCAAGCCGGTTCGCCATTCTTTGTTATGATCGGTCCCATACAGTTCTGCATTTGGAGACTAGAGCGGACACAATTAGTCCGTGGCAGCGAAATCGGCCAATGTCTCCTTCTGGGATTTATCTACAGAACTGGCCTCCTAAAGCGGACTAGATTGCGCTGCTTCTGAGTCGGGCCAAAGACCGGTCAACTCATCATTTGAGGCTCCTCCGCGTTGACTAGGGTTTAGCCAAGGTGCCGAACTTCGCCCACTCGATAGCGTCTTCCAAGCGATCGTCGCCCCAGAAAACTTCCCGCCCGACCGCAAAGGATGGAGCGCCGAAGATGCCGAGTTCGTGCGCTTCTTCGCTGACGCGGGAAAGTTCTTCTTCCAAATCTTTTGAATTTGACAGTTCAGTCACCCGATTAGGATCTTGCCCAACAGCGCTGAGGCTTTCCGATATGTTTGGATCTTTGTCAGCTGGTTTCGATTGCTCAAACCAAAGACGATAAGCTTCTTTGACATAATCGATCCCCCATCCTTCATCCATGCCAACAAGTGCAATGCGGTTAGGGATCGAGATATCGTCCAAAGAATAAGGCGCTGGTAGCTGTGGCGAGAGGCCATAGCGAACACTTCGACGTTCCATGTCACGCCACATGTAGGCAAGCTTCATCGGCTTTCCGGTGAATGGGCGATAGCCACTTTGCATTTTGGATATCGTCACGCGAACATTGAATGGTCTCCAACGTAACTCGACACCTTGTTCTGCCGCCACCTTATCGGCACGCATCACGGCAAAGTAAGTGTATGTGCTTCCCATAGAAAACCAGAGGTCAACGACGGGCTTGGAACTGGTATTCACTAGGCTTCTCCAAGTTTCTGCAAGTGGTGCAAACTGCCGAACAATGTGACCTGTGTTACTAGTTTCGATCTGACAGTACTTCGTAAGTGGATATGTCCAGGACCTCTCGGAGTTCATCTGCTCTAGCACCGTGCGAAAGTCGTTGCTCGCAAGCTTCCTCGGTTTGACCGTAGATCAAGATAACCGCCTTGTTCGTCTTCCGATCAATCAGGGCAGACGTTCCATCAATTCCGGGCAGACCATCATAGTTCCGGCAGATCGTCTCACACATGAATTCTGCCAGTTCATCGGCCTTGCCGGGTAGAATCTTCGCATTAGCAATACGTACAAACATGGATTGCTTCCTCGCAATTCGCTGGTGATAAGGAACGGGTTCAATTAGCAGGCGTGAGATCGAGAGCTGACGTGACCTTGTCATAAGGGACCTGGATTTCATCGTTCAGACGCTTGACCGCATTTTCGCTGTTTGCCTCAAACAGGCACATGCATCGGCCTTCGCCAGGAACAAACGTCGAGCGCAAATACCGAATTGCTTCGCCTGACGTGGTCATCTCGACCGCTTTGTCCATAGCTGCGGCCTGCGCACCTGACAGTTCGTCCATACTGATGTGCTTGAGAGTCCTCTCGACCATATAGACTTGCATATTCTTATTCCTCGGCTTGTCATCTATTCGAAACGACTGATCGCTGTCGTTGTAACCTAACGTCGATGGGCGTTCATCGCCCTAAGGAAGTTCCTGGAATTTTCTTGGGTTTTTGCTGTGAGCTTGTATTCTTCCTAGTCAAAGGACAAACAAGCTTCATTCATCGTCGCCGCCGGATGCTTCTAAAGTTTGGTACCGTAGAACTGGATCTGGATAGATTCGAGCTTCGCAATTGCGGCAAGATAAGCGCAATTGAGCCGAAGGCGTTCGATCTGCTTGTTTACCTTCTTGAGAACCGGCCGAGAGTCATTTCGAAAGACGAGATCTATGAGAAGATCTGGGATGGCAGAATCATATCAGAGGCCACGCTGACAAGTTGTGTGAACGCCGCGCGCAAAGCCATCGGTGACAATGGACGCAGGCAGCAGCTGATCCGAACTGTCCCACGCCGCGGCTACAGCTTCATTGCCGAAGTTGCACTCATCGACAAAGACCGAACGGGACTTGGGAGTTCAGCGAGAAGCTCAATTGGTTCAGGGCGGAATGTGTCTAACGAGTTTGGTCCGCCAAACGCGATAGACAAAATGAAGAATGCATCGATCGTCATCTTACCGTTTGACAGTACTTCGCCGGATGAGCTTGGCGCTGCGCTGGCAGATGGTGTGACAGAGGACATCACCACTGCATTGACAAGGCTAAGGCGCTTGTTCGTCATTGCCCGAAGTACCGCTGCTATCTACAAATCTGAAGTAAAGGAGGTCAATGCGATCGCCAGAGAGTTAGGTGTTTCATACGTCCTGGAAGGCAGCATTAGAAAACAAGAAAACAAGATTCGAGTGACGGCTAAGCTCACCGAAGCATCCTCAGGGATCCATGTTTGGGCGGAGAGATATGACCGAGCGCTGGACGACATCTTTGATGTCCAGGATGAAATAGCCCAGGCAATCGTCCAGCGGATCGAACCAGAGATACTCGCACGCGAGAGGCTGAAATTCGGCGTGCGCCGCCCCGACAACCTGAGTGCTTGGGAACTACTGCAAAAAGGGCAGTGGCATTTCTATCAACAGAACGAACGCAGCCACGGCGAGGCAATTGATTTGTTCCGTCAAGCTGTGGAGCTTGAGCCGTCTTATCCGCAGGCGCAGGCACACTTAGCATTCGCGCTTTGGACGATGGCCACTCTGAGGCCAAGCCATGATCCAAAACGTTTACTTCAGGAGGCACGCCAAACCGCCGAAACCGCGATGTCTCTGGATCCGGACGAGCCTCTTTCGCGGTTTGTAAGCGGCAGATTGTGCTTACTCGATGGCCAAGTCGATCTAGCAGTAGCGCACATGCAAGCGGCCATTGCAACTGCACCCAACTACGCCGGGGGTCACTACGGCTTAGGCCTTGCTCTTTATCTCGGAAAAGCAGATGCAGAGCAGGCGTTAGCACACTTTGACTACGCCGTACGCCTCAACCCTCGTAACCCGATGATCTGGGCAACGTACGAAAAACAATGTTGTGCTCATCGCTTCTTGGGCCAGTTCGATGAAGCGATAATTGCCGGCATGCGCGCGCGCAGTTTTTCGAACGATAGTTTCAGGCCGCACCTTTACCTGTCGGCTGCGCTAGCGGCCGGAGGAAGGTTAGCGGATTCAAAGTCGGAGCTAAGGAAAGCTCATCAAATCCGGTCAGATCTTTCAATCAGTTTCTTGAAGCAGCAGTTTTCCAGCCAGCATTCAGATGTCCTTGACAATTTTCTCGGCTGGCTCCGCAAGGCAGGACTGGAATAGTTTGGATTGGTTGCTGGCAAATTGTCTATGCAGCAATAGAATGATGTTTCGCCCATCCAAGTGCGAGTGCTCTATTCAACGCCATCTATGCGACCGTCGATCCTGGCGATGAGATAATCATACCGGCGCCTTACTCCATCGCAACACACAACGATGGAGAACGCGAATATGCAACTCGTTACAGAACAAAACGTCTCGCCCAGACCTACATTGTCAGCAGCGGTGGTCGTCATGACCACCCGTCAAGCAGCAAGCTATGTCGGCCTTTCAGTCTCAACTCTCAACAAATGGCGGTGCTACGGCTTTGGTCCGAAGTACCTGAAACTTGGCCGGGCCGTCCGGTATCGACAGGAGGAACTCGACCGGTATTTGGCCGGGCGGTTGTATCAGTCAACGCTCGGAAACTAAGTCACGCGCGATCACAAGCAAGGATGACATTATGTTCTTCTCAAAACCGAAAAAGTCACGCCGCCCGTACCAGAGCACGCGCCGCAGATCAAGCATTCGGAAACGACCGGTGCGTCGGCGATCGACCGCCACAAGCCGCCGCTCACGCAGAGGACTACGACCGCGCATCACGGCGTCGGTCAGTTTTTCTCTCTAGAATGCATTGGCGGGCTGGAAACTGGCCCGTCAACCGAAGTGAATACGTTGAAGATCATTGAGCCATGAAGCATGCTCGCATCGGTTCACCAAGGGGATGCATCCCTCCAAAGCACCACCGCTCCGATCGCTGTGCGAGCGGTGGTGGCTCCGGAGGGATCCAGTTTCGGGTGACAGTTAGTTGAAGATGCAAAGCGCGAGTTCTGTAGCCCTGTTTAAATTATTGATACGCAGTGAAACACGTCATCGCCTAGTTTGACGAAACCCCTGAATAACCTTCATCATTGCTTTTTCTCCATAAGTTTTATCGAGCGGAAGCGGTAGAAGTGGCTGGCCATCCCTGCGTTGCTTATCTTCAATGCGATGGAGCCAGCCATGCTCATCGGTAATGCCCCAAGTCACAATGGCATCAGGCTTGACAATTGCTTGGAGTAATTGACAGGTCTTTTTCGCGACGACATCGTCGCGTGTCTTTTCATTGCCGCTTACAGCATAGTCTTTGACGTCGAGCTCGGTGATCAAGGCCTTCAGTTTTTCTAAGCGAAGTCTCTCAGAGAACTCAGCGAGACCATCAGTGTCGACTGCAAGATGTCCTGATAAGTGTGCCTGGATACCAACGGCCTTGATTGGGATATCCATACCAGCTCACTAGTACACCATGTGGTATCAGAGAGCCTTAAGCATTCAGACCGAAAAACTACCGCTCGCATCGCTAGTACTAAACATCAATAAAACTCTCTTCTAAGGATATTGATAAGTTGCTTTGTCGTGCCTGCGGTACAGTAAAGCACGCCCTTTCTGCGGGCTTGCCTATAGAGGCGATGGCGCCAACGGTCAAAAATAAGTGTGACAATGGGGACACGCGCATAATTGTAAGGTTGACTTCGGAGGCGAAAGGCATTGACAAGGTTGAGAACTAATTAATTCATATAGCGAGTATCAGTAAATTTAAGGAGTGATAGCATGAGCTATACTCTAAAAAAAATTCCACCATCGACGGTTTGTCTATTTACCATTATACTTCTTGGTCTCAGCGGCTGTGCCAAACAGGAAATTCGTGCTCGTGCCGTTTCCTACAATGGAGCGCTTTCTGAGTTCGGTAATAGCCAAATCCTCCTAAATGCCGTTAGGGCAGCAAAGCGTTATCCTATCTATTACTCCGCGATCGGTGAATTAACTGCTGACGAGTCACTAAACGGTCACCTAGATTCAAGCTTCCCATTTCTGGTTGGTACCGGCCGCCACATTACCTTGCCAAGTTTTACACTTGGTAGCCGGACAAATGTCTCTAGCGGCATTCAGAATTTCAAGGTTGGGAATTTGAACAACCAAGAATTTCAGAAACGTATGTTCGACGAAGTATCGCTAGAGCTATTCCGCTCGTTTCTAGACAATGGTTGGCCGCAGGAGCTGCTGTTCACGCTGATGATCCAACAGATAAAAGTACCCGGGCCTTTGGATATGATGGTACAGGATCAGGCTAGCCGCAGATGCGCCCAACTGAACAACGAGCAAATGAACTCCGAGTATGAATTGACTCCTCTGCACAAGAGACGCCTGTCGCTATGCAAGATTGTTGCCGAAACCGAGAAATACGCTAAGGTGCGGCAGTGCGAAATAGAGGGGTTCGGTAGCGTATACTTTAATAAGGCTAATAGACCTTGCTCATACATGAGATTCCAAAACTTTTATCGTCGACTGCGCTTGCTTGGTGGTGGAGTGTTTAAGACTATTATGACCAAAGGCACGAAGGTAGTATCTGAAAAGGTAACTACCTACGGGCGCCATAAAAAAGTAGAAACCAAGTTGGAGCCGACCAAATCCGTAAAGACTTTTCTTTCTTTGAAGTTGACCGGAACCACTGGTGCAAGTTGGATACTTAAGAAGGGTGAGGATGATAGTAAAGGCAATACTGCTACATTCGAACTTCGGTCGGCTCATAAGATGATACAATATCTTGGCGAGGTGATTTCTGCACAGTTGTTTATTGATAATTCTTTTGTGCCGATGTTGGCGATAGGTAGGCCGACGAAGTACGTGCGTGTGCCGTTGCTCAAAATTCGAACCGGCCCACTCGGCGCTGTGACGGGCACCGTACGCGTTCGTCATGAAGGCCGAACCTACTATATCCCACGCCCAGACTACGGCTCTGAAACCGAGGCTCGATCGTTGCAAGCAATAGCGGTGATCAATCAGGTAATTGCTCACCAAACCAGCAGTGATTCTTTGCCGAAGAGCCAAACATTTAATCTAGTATCGTCGAATTAGTGGAGTTGGCACAACCTCTTGGAGTTTCCAGACCTTTCCGATCTAATCCGCTTATTCTGTAAAAGCCGTGACTAGCAGTGCTGTCATCAAAATTCTCGTCGGCAAGCGCAAGTGAATGAAGAAGTTTCTCAGTTGAACACCATCTTTGATGAAACAGAAAGGCAACTGGCAACAGACTTCGAAGCGCGACATTTGCCGCTGATGCTTACATATGGCGATCTGGCTGGATATCTGTCTGAACCAGTCTTTATTGGCTAACGTTAAATAACGTCGTGCTTGAGAACGACGGAGCAACGAAAAAAGTACTGATGACAACGTAAAGCCCTGACAGTGCCGCCTATGGCGCAGATGCAGCACTTCGACGGGACTTGGAACAAGAAGCCCAAACCAGATGCGAGTCCATTGGCTATTCGCTTCAAAGGATGGATGGATTGGAGGATCTCGCAAGCGGATCAGGCACAATTCATCGCATTGCCAAGGCGTTGCAGAGGGCACCGGATATAGTTGCGACAACATAGGGTTTAAACCCCATGATAGTAACTAGTGCAGGTTCGGAACTGGTTGAGAAGGCCCGGCACCAAACCGGTTGCCGCGCCGCGCAAACGGCGCAAGGTGCGCGTGCAATATGGCCAGAAATTTTCCAAATTGCGCATCCGCATCGAGGCGATCGGGTTACGACACAACCCATCACATGCCACTGATTCGGACGAGGGGCTCGGATCCGTCGTGCTCGCATCGATTTTCAATACTATGAATGACGTAAGCAAGATCGTTTCCCATTACCACCTATCAGAAAAACTGCTCCGGATTTAGTTTCGCCGGGCCGGTGCTTAAGGAGCCGACCCAGGAAAATGGTGGCTACTCAATTTTGAGGAGCGGTAACAATCCCTACTCCCCGATCAGCTATATCGGTTCCGGGAGCAAACACATCAGTCCTGGCGCTCGCCACAACCTTGGCCTTTACCGTCCCTGCAGTGGCTATTGTCGGGCTGTTTAGCAGTTTTTCCCACCAAAGAGCTGCTACACCTGCGACGTGAGGACAAGCCATGCTTGTGCCATTGAAAGACACCAATCCCCCCCCGCTTTTCGCCGATAAAATATCGACGCCAGGTGCGCTTATTGTCGGATTAGTATTCGAAAAATTCGCAATCTTGAGAGCATTTCCAACCTTTTGCAATGCGCCGACAGAAGTAATGCCAGCGGCAACAGCGGGAACAGATGTGCCGACTTCAAACTCTGGATCTATTTCGCGGTGGGATTCGTTTCCAGACGCAGCCGTTACCACAACTCCACGGCCAAATGCAGTTTTTGCTCGAAACATGTCCATTATTCTATCGAATGCTCGCAAGTTTGCTCGATAGCCATCAAGCGCTCTTGAAGCTGCAAGATCGGCAGGAAAGCCTTGATCGACGAGACGTTTTGTGAAGCCAGGGAAATCGAACCCAAGTGACATTGAGATAACATTTGCACCTTGTTCCTCAGCCCAAATCATCCCATTGAAGAGCATTTCAGAACTACCGCTTCCATCGTCGGACAGGACTTTGCCAATAAGAGCGCGTTTTACACCTCGGGCCAACCCAATGCGTTTGCTGTTGACGTCGCGGCCAAAGATGGTCCCGGCACAATGTGTGCCGTGACCATTGACGTCCCCATTGCCTGAACCCGAAAAATCCTTTTCTTCTAAGGCCACTCCCGCAAATGCCGGATGGCTCTTGTCAATTCCAGTATCCAGAACCGCGACAGTTACGCCGTTACCATTAAATTGCGAACTATCGGCCCTTACGGCTTCGACGCCCCATGTGTGTGTAGCGGCAGCTGATTGAGCGGGGGGGGATGAATCGGTCATTTTAACAGGTTCTATCAATTTGACTGACATGACCGGAGCCACTTCAACTGTCTCCGGATCGCGCGCAATCTCTTTGACAGCTTTAACATCCAAGCTCTGAATGTCGATCGCAGGTTCGGGTGGCGAGTCGGCAGTCATTCCCATTGGACCGGCAGTGGGGAAGTCACGGCCAGCGGGAGAGGGATCAGAACCAGACAGTCCACGGATTCGCCTATTAAGATCTTTGATTATGATATATTTTTGCATGAAAAACCTCTTCTGTGCTAATCAATTCCCAATTTTTCGATAAACTGGAGGTTAGAAAAATATTTGGGACTCTCAGTTTGAAACTCTATGCCGCAACTCATAAAAGCATTTAAGAGGTGTTTGGACTGTGTGAATTATCACAATCGTTAATATGAATTGTAACGAGCTTCGTGCAACACTCGAATTTATGCTCGGGGCAAATCCGTCAAAGAAAAGAGGCCCCGAAAATCAAATAATTAAATTGAACGGAGTTCTCGAGCCAATCGAATAGTAGTTCAAAACTGACACTGAAAACGGCATCTACCTACCCACCGAAACCGCATCTCGAGGCGAGTCGTCTGCTTGCGTAGCCCTTCGAAAGTATGCAAATTGCCGATTGATGCTTCCTTGGCTGCACCAACGAGTAGCGAGCCATCTGAGCGTCCGTATCTTGACCTATTCGCTAAAATCAAAGATTGAAAATATGCAGTTCACTCGGGTAAGCGGGAATTGTGCTAGAATCGGTGAAATGGTCGACATCAGCTATCTTCTTCCAACGATAGTTGGACGCGAGAAGCTCCTTCTTCTGTAAAGAGATGCGACTCTACTGTGTTGCCATAAATTCCCGATGGCCTGACGATTCAAGAGCCGATCGGTCTGCCTGTTTCCCGTCAAAACCCCAGGGACATCTTTCTACAAATCACGATTGAAATTGCATTGCTCCTATATGACCGTCCAATGTCTAGTCTCGGGCTGTCTATCAATAACGCGGGACAGCGGACTAGTTCGATAAATCATCAATGATCAAATCTCAGATTGTAGTACGTGAAAACCAAATGGCCACAAATTCACTTGCGCTCCGATCACCAAATTTACAACCAAATGCAGGGTCGCGGGCGTCGACTATTTTCCCTCTATTTCAACCTCGACAAAATCGACGCCGGAAACAAGCGCTTCCAAATCCGTGCGTCGTGGTTGTGGTCGATCGAGCCAAGTTTTCTCCAACTCTTCAAAGTGTCGGAGTTCTTCAAGATCTCTTCCCGCCTTCCTGAGTTTTGTCATATAGCGCTGGGCGTTGCCGATACGCTTGCCGATTTCGACCAGCAGCGCAGCCTTAGGAATCGTTTTGTAATTTTTGCGCATGGTCGAAGCCAGCGCCTGTGCAACAGGTTTCTTGCCCCTCTTCGGCAACGGCAAAATGGCATCGAGTATCCGGCTGGGTTCCGTTGACTTGCCGTTGGGCTTTGGGTTCCAAGGCGTTGAGTTGGTACTGCCGTGGTGGCCAACCTTGAGAAAATCAATCGGTTTATCCAAAAGCGCTCGGCGTTCCTTCCACATCACGTTCCATCCACCGTTATGTCGGCCTTCCCTAAACCTGCTTTCCCACTCGGCGTCTCCGATGAAAAGCAGCCGCCGTGAGCGCCATTCAATTAGCAATGCCAGGCTAGCGTTATTCTTTACCCGGCTGGCCAACTCCGCAAATGCGAAGGTGGTGGAGACAAATCTGGACCGCAATTTGTGGAAGTCTCGGGCACTGATGTTTTGTGGACGAGCCTTGGTTTTCGCATTGCCTTTGCGGGTGCCCGTTGCGAACTTGTTGAATTCCTTCTTGCCGTCTGAGAAACCGCGGAGATCAGTATCAGCCTCTGCACCGAGATAGTATCGATCAATGTCTCGCTCGGGACCGAGAACATGGATCTTGATTTCCTTCAGTCCGAGATCAAGCTCGGATTTCGGCGTCTGGGTATCGACATAACGTGGCTTGATTCCGTTTTGGTTCGGCAGAGTAACCTTCAGTGCCTCCAGCGCCTCATCATTGGTGAGTTCGTAGAGGGCCGCAAGTTCGGAAAGCGCCAGACCCAACGTGGTCCTCTGCGTGCCAATTCTACGAAATTGGTCCGTGGCTAGCGCGTGTATCGCCTTGGTTTTCTCGGCCTGCGGATGATTCTCG
Source organism: Hyphomicrobiaceae bacterium (assembly GCA_965247245.1). Lineage (GTDB taxonomy): Bacteria > Pseudomonadota > Alphaproteobacteria > Rhizobiales > Hyphomicrobiaceae > Tectiglobus. The sequence continues at coordinate 4,418,767 of CBDFGV010000003.1, forward strand.
TCCATGGCAGCGCTGAGCCAGATCGCCCCGATTTCAATATTGGCGAAGTTGGCAGGGTCGAAACCACGGATATGGTCGGCATGCTCGTGCGATACAACCACAAGATCCAATCGCTTCCTTCCGTTAGCGCCGACCGGTAAGTCCTGCTCCAGATGCTGCAATGCCTGCTCAAGCTTGGCGGTCTTCCCCACAGTTCCGCAATCTATCAGAACACTAAAATCCCTGTCCCCATCGGGGATGCGCAGGTAAAAACAGTCACCAACTTCGACGTTGTAGGCTCTGATCAGGAGCTTATTTCCCATTCTCTGCCTCCCATGTCGTCAGAGCCATCACCATATTCCTCATCCTCATGATGAAGGTGGAAGTGCGGCGCAAGAGCGAATTTCACGGTGTGGCCATCATCGACCATGAGGAACGGAGCAACGCGCGCCGCGATCATGCCGTGCTCTCCTGCGTGTGACAGATGGAGTTTGCCGGACCCCAGTCGAGACGCGACCGTATCCAGGAAGCGCGAAACACGCGTCTTTGCCCGGGTCGCTTCTTCGCGCGTGCGTTTGGCCCCCGCTCTCGGCTGTCGACTGACAAAGTCACTGCCTGACTTGCGGAACCACGACAGCAAGTTTCCGAGACGGTCGAAAACGAGGGTCCCGCCGCATATCAGTTCGGCATTTCGACCGTCGAGGTTGTCGAACCGAGGCCCTGTCAGTCGCACATCTTGACGCCAAACGTATTGGACGATGATCTGCTCGGGCAGCCTCGTGCCTCTGTTGTTCATCTTTTTGGCGATGCACACATCATGTATGACAACGTCGACATTGGCCGGGATGAAGAGCTCCTCACGATTGTCATCGACGAACCGGTAGGCGCTGTCTTTTGAAATTGCCACTTCCTCGATGCTTGGCGGAACGGTCCAACGTGGCGCGTCGGTACGGGCGCCGTGCTCGCTTAGCTTTTGTGCCTCTTTCGCGCTTAGGATGCCTCGCTTCTTGAATGCATCGATAACAATCTGCCTGTAGCCGTGTTCATCAAACGGGTTGGCGATTTCATCCCATCGCAGGATGGCATGTGCATAGTCACTGAAGGTGACATCCATCGGGGGTAGCAGATCGAGAGGTTGAACGAAAAGCATAGGAACACGCCGCATCATGAACCCGAGCGCCGCCGGTGCGGTATGCTTTTTTCCATCCGATTTCCGCTCCCGCAACTGATATTGTTTTGAGAGCGCAACGATAATGTCGAACACGGTTCCCGTCAGAACTTCCGAAATACGATGATGGCTGTCACTGCCGGCGACACTCGACATTTTTCTTTTATTGCGCCCGGACCGAAGATATGCCTTGTTGGTAACTGCCTCACCAAACTGCTCTGCTAGATTTGATAAGTAGCTGGGCTTTGAAAGATCGCCCTGCGTTTTGCTGGCTATGTACCCCCGAAAGCCATTGTTCCTCAGCGACAGCAAGATGGCGGACAAGTCGCCGGTAAACTCATGAAACGCGGCAGTCTCTAGCAGGAGGCTTTCATGCAGAAGCGGTCTGATGCCGTCCAGAATGGCGTGTCCGAATTCGTGATTGATGATGTCAGTTGAAAGACACGTAAAAATGCGGCTGCGCTTGTTGCTCTGCCAGCTGTCAAAATAGTAAAATTGCAATGATTTGCTCTGCCGGTCGTAATATGCATTTTGGCCATAGCCGGCGTGTGGGACAAGTAAGAGACGATTGCCTTCAAATCCCCATCGTATAGTGCGTCCGAGCCCATGTGAGTTTTCGAAATAATCTAATGCGCGCTGCGCAACGGCCCACAAGTTCACCTGATGGAATTGAGGATTCTTCGCATTTTTGCGATCGAGTTTCCTGCCCTTGGTATCGACAAAGGCATTGTCCTCTTCTTGCCAAATCGCTGGTGGAATCAAAGTGTCTGCGTCGTTGTTGTAGTCAACGACCGCAAACCTGGCGCTTGTCGGACCGTCGGACAGGCCCGGCTCCCAAGTGACATGAAACTGATCGTCAAAGGCGATCTCAGGAGCTTCACGTGCAACCCTCGGGTCTTGCAGGTAAGTATCGATCGCAAGTCGGAGGCCAAGCTCGTCCTCTATAGAATCCCAGATCGTATGGCGCGTAGAGTAGAGCTGGATCTTGACATTCTTGCTCAGTCCCGGAGACCGTTTTGTGTTTTTTCGGCGGGGCATAACGCAACTCAATAGAAAAAAACCAGATTGGAAAATCAGTCTGCCAAGTATCGTTACACACTGCAATTAGTCAAATCAATAGATGCAGCTCGTATCGTTAAGGCCTGTTACTTATGCGCTTAAGACTACTTTCCAAGATCACATCACGGCATCAGCAACCGCCAAATGCATCAAAAACCATGCAACACCTTATCCACAGATTGATGCGTCTTTAGCGCTCACAGCATTGACGCTACAAAACGAACTGCCGATCGCTGCATCTATATAAACGCGCGCGTATTTTGTTTGTCCTGCGCTTCTTGACATTCAAGATCATATCTTATGAGATCAATTATATCACCCGTTTTTATCGGATTTTTTGTATCAGCTTGCGCTGTCCATCCAATCCCCGATGATGTATTAGAATATAATACCTACAAAATCGTCCGTAACATCCGTTGCGAAGCACGTTTTGAGGTTTGGAAGCGTGTCCGTGACTTGCTCGATAAATCTCCTTCACCTCACGTTAGGCGATTTTAGCCAGACGCTCTGGTTAAGAACTTGCCAACCTTATGGAAACATGATCCGGATATCGCTGCTACCGTCGAGCGTTATCGCTTGAGTGCGATCGGTTACGATTTCACCATTGATATATCGGAGTAAAACAACTTCGGGACCACTGCAGGTGTGGACGTGGTAGCTCCAATTTCCGATAGCCTTTCCAAAACGGAATTTTAGATTGGGGTTTCAGTGCTGGTCTTTCAAATAGTCGGATCGCCAAGCGTGAATTCAAGACAGTAGAAACTTTTGAAAGTCTCAGTAACCTGGCAAGTACTTGCAAGAAGGTGGATGCGCCAGTTGCGAAGAGTTTAAAATATCCGCTCACTGGATCCGTAGGAATGGAAAGAGTGATGGGCACATTCATTTGTTTGAGCAAACTTGGGGATGCTAACGACTCGTTCACTGGTACGCTAACTTTCACGACGGCGGTCGGAGCCGGAGTGGGGGCTGATATTGCGCTCACACCTATTAAGGGCGGCACCGCCTTCTCAATGCCCAATTGGATCTCAGCGGTTCTCGACGCCACTTTCACAAAGTCGTGGTTACACTTAAGTTTCCTGACCTTACAAAAAGTCAAACTCTAGCGAAGAGGGGATTTTCATCTTTGGAAGTGGCGACATTGAAAGCTCACACCATTCGAGCTGTAAAATATGAACGTTGCATTTAGCGAGCCGAAGCGCGGGAAGATGAAGCCAACACATTGAGCCAACAAGCGCCTGAGCAATTCTGTGCCTTCCGAACTCTCGATGATGTCAGTTCGTTTTATCGATAGCAACGAGTAAACCGCTGGCTTGGAACACAAACCGATGTAGATTCCGCCTTAGACCACAATGTCGATGTGTGTTGCACCAGCAGCAGGCCAATGGAGCACTTTGTTGCGCCCTTGAACGGATAGCAGCTCATCGAGTTTTTTGTCGTTGCCGTGCTTCTTGAACGGTTTACTCGCTTTCAGTTCGTCGGGCCCGTATGTCATGTGAATTTGGTAGTCAAGCTCTGGGCGTGCCGTGAACAACATCTCCAGCATTGCTGGCTCTGGATTTCCGTGACCACCATTTCCACAAACAACATAATGGTCGGCGGTCACCCGCTGAAAAAATTCTGGCGAAACATTACGATCGCTACCATGATGCGGCAGTTTCAGAATGTCGAAGTGTACTTTCTCTTTAGGTTCAAGCAGTTTTGTATTCTCAAGCCAAGTAAGAATCATATCGCCACGCGCATCGCCGGTGAGCAATGCTCTCTTCTCGCCGACTTGGGCAACTGCCACAATACTCGCAAGATTGCTGATCGACGTGTCAAGAGATGCTGCCGCCGCCGTGGCAAGGCCGCCCTCGGCCTTTAAAATTTTGGCGAGGTCATTTTTCCATTTTTCCCGTAGGTCATCGACTTCAGCCTGGGTCGGGCCAATGACAGAAATTGCCAGTTGTTCGCGCTTCCAGGGCAGTTCTGCGCCATCTTGAAGAGCAATTCTGCTCTTAAAGCGCTTATTCAGATCAACGTTCAACGTCTTAAGGTCGAGGCGGAGTTGGCGCCCTTGCGCGACGCTGGAAAGCACAAGTCTCGACTCGTGCGGATCGAAGCCTGGACCGATCAACTCATCAAATGCACTGGCTACCGATGCCGATGAAGATTTGATCTGATTGGAAGATCCACCGCCACTGCTGGCTATCATGTCAGAAAAGCTATTGTGCCAAGCCCGATCGATGCGCACTAACGGTTCCCGATCTTCGTCTCTAGCTTCGAGAAGTTCGGCCGTTAGATCAAGTATCCCATCAATATGGTCAGCATCTATATGGCTGACAATCAAAAGGTCAATGCGTGGTTGATCTTCTCCATCTCGTTCCAGTGACCGCAGTTCTTGTCGCAATGCTTGATAGTAAACGCCGGATGGGCCGCCATCGATCAGTACTTTCACACCGCCGGAAAACAGAAGCAGCGCATCCCCGTGCTTAGCCTTGATGGCACGCAGCGTTAAGTTGGACATAGCGACTCCCCTCGATTCCCGTTCTGGTTAAACAAATTGCAAGGCCCTCAAAGCATCTACCAATCCGCTTCCCTGAAAGTATCGCTCACGTCCTAAGTCTGTTGCGGTCGTGCAAATAATCTCTTTTATTCTTGTAGGTTGCCCGATCAGTTCGGTGTGTCGCGCCATTAACATTGCGGCGACACCACTCACATGCGGCGCCGCCATGCTTGTGCCGTCTTTAAACTCGGCCCGTCCATTAAGCGTCGGTCCTTTGATCTTTTCGCCCGGAGCGACCACATCCGGCTTGCTTCGGCCATCACCCGTTGGACCGCGGCTTGAGAAATAGCTGACGCCGTATTCGTGAGGACGCTTACGATGCGTGGAGCCAACCGTAATGACGCTTTCCGTGTTGCCTGGATCAGTAATCGATGCGGATTTGAAACTATCATTGATCGAGATCTGATCCATGGTGGTCATCTCAAAACCTCGGTTGCCCGCCGCAGCAACGATCACCATTCCAAGTGCAGTCGCCTCGTCGCATTCTTCGCATATCGGTGTCTGACCGCATGCATATCTTTGCACTTCATGAATGAGCGATAGACTGAGATTGGCTCCATGGACCCGCATCGTACCCGCGCGCGAATTCATCCAGCGCAGGAACTGAATTGCCGCAACAAGTTCAAACTCATCCGTCAGGCCATCATCACGAAACACGCGAACATCGATAAGGTTGATATCCGGGCAGACACCCTGCATCCGACGCGTCCTCTGCGCGAGTGGTAAGTCGCGTTCGTTGTCGAGATCAGCAATCCAATCGGCCCCGAGGATACCGGCTACATGCGTTCCATGATCGTTTTCTGGGATCGTAGGGTTCTCGTGCACTATGAACGGCTCAAGATCCTGCCAGTTTATGTCTTTGCCCGACCTTATGCGGGCTCGCAGTTCGGCCAAGATCTCCTTCGCTTCGTCGCGCTTGGTCAATTGTGAACCGTCTTTGCGCAGCGGCCTTTTATCCGGCAGTCGCGCGGCGATCTCTAGTTCGATTCTGTTTCGTCGGTCCTCTTCGTCAGGATCAGTTTCAATGTCGAAATCTAGTGTCTCTCTCAGGCGAGTGAAATCCAGCGTTTTTTTGACACGGTGTTCTTTCAGATCATCAACCGAAATTCTGTTCGCACGGCCATCCTTATTGTTGGCGGCCTTCTTCTTATTGCGTCGTGCCTTTTCTCTTCGAACTTCCTCTTCGTATTCACTTGAAGTGACCCTGAAAGCCGGGTGACCTTGATCGATGCCGCTATCAAGAATAGCCCAGGTTATGTTGCTGCAACTGACATCGAAAAGCCGGTTGGCGGCGTCAGCCTTCACTGTGTGAGACGATTTGTTGATCGCTAGATGAATCGGACGATTTTTGGTGATTCGCCAGATATCTGTTCGCTTGGAGGCTTCGTCGTCAGGGTCCCAGTGGTTGTAGATTTGCAGGAAGGACGCCGCAATCTCTTGGCGAGATTGCGTTGCGTAATCCAACGACAACGACGTTTTTCTTAGCTCGTTCTTTCGCTCTTCAGATGTCGTGATTTCGGTTGCAAGTCCGGCGGTGTCTCTTGCGCGCACTGCAAGCTCGTTATTAAGGCGCACGCCTAGGTTGTTCTGATTGCCGTCATCCGACAAGATGGGCTGGCCGCTGAAGAAACAATCAGAAACGACACCTGCAATACGAACCATCCACGAAAACTCAGCGGGAAACATGCCGACGTATGACTTGCGGTTCGCATCATACTTATCGTGAAAATACTTTGGTGAGTTGGGATCTCGAGCACGCTCAATTTCCCAACGCATCATCATCAATGCGTCTGTCAGGTCTGCTTCGCGACCGCTTCCTGGATGCGGAAATTGTTTCTGCCAATCCCGATCGCTAAGTGAAAGATCATTCTCAAATCGATCCGCAGCATCAACGATTGTATCTTTCATTTCGTGCCACCAGGGCGTAAGCGGCAGCACGTTACGCATCATTTCGTCAAAGTACAGGCGAACTGCAATCTGCCCTGGAATATAGGACACCCTTACACGATCGCGTTGGCCGATGGGGTCGAAGACTTTCTTTTGTCTTTGCTTATCGCGCAGGTGGCCGATCAACTCGCGAAGCTTGTGCGCGGCGGGGCCGGTTTCGCCGTTTTTGTTTACCGTCAAGATCAGTTCGTGCTGTTTATGCGGTTCTAGCGCATAGCACTGCCAGACAGCCGGCAATATTGGACTATCTTGCGTAAAGCGAAAGCCACCCGGTGTTTCAAACAGTAGTGCGTTCAGGAAGGATAATTTCCGTTCATTTACATTTGAAGATGACGCCATGATCTTTGCAACAATTCGTTAGAGTAACAATTACGTCGATGAACGCCCGATCTTCGGTTCGCAGCAACGGCAACTGTATCAATTTTGTCAGGCGCAAAGCGCAATAGGCTTGGCTGTGGTAAACGCTCTACGGTTTCTTTAGAATAATGGGTCAGGCAAGCCCTTCGGTGGCGGGATGTTCAATCCTATCGCACAGAGATCGGAGGTGCCGCGCAACCCGGCGTTACAGTGATCATAGCCAGCACGAATCAGCAACACCTGCTCATCTCCTGTAAACTCGTTAAGCCTAGTGCGGAACGTTTTGGCATAATCGAGTTCAGAGTCTGAAAGACCGGCCTGATCGTTGCAAACATAATTGGCAAGCGTCGTCTGCAATCCCCAAAGTGCGCCCCGCCGATGTCCAGTTTTGTAGGCTTGGACAATAATGCGCTCGCGCATCGCTTCCTGTTGATCCATCAGGATGTCGATGGTCCGGCGCATCTGAGAGAGCCAGTCCGAGTCTGGATCGGCAATGTCAGCAAAGGGGCGTGATGCGTTGCTAATCAGAACGGTTTTCAGGCGCTTCCAAACGGGTTCCACGCCCAAGTTGTCATATACGCCACCGTCCGTCAGCACGATTCTATTTGAATACGGCGGCGTATTGAGATCGCTACCCTCCATTTCCTGGACGTTGTAGTCACTGAGATCGAAATTGACCGGCGAAAGAAATGGTGGAAACGCTGACGATGCCGCGACGACTTTCGACAGTGGGAGGCCCGGTGCATCAATGCGTCCGACGCGCCAGTCAGCAGCGTACTGCTTTGCAAAACGCCAGTTGCGTCCACTCATCTGACTACATGAATTGAAGACAAATCGGGGCTTGTCCGGCAAATCCTGGAGTGTCTTCTCGCCGGCGAAGTTGTCCGCGTATGATTCAGCAATACCATCTGCTGCAGTGCGAAATGGCAAGAGCCCTTTGAAGCCAGCTTCCGCATCAATCGCATCTGCCGTCTGCGCACGCACAAGGGGTAAGAAAAGTTCCTGCAAATTGGTTGCGACAGCGCCAGTGCGTGCAACCTCCTGCCATTCGAGCTTAGCCCATATTACCGCTAAAGCACCGGCAGCAATTGAGCCACCTGAAACCGACGATATGCGATCAATTCGCCCTAGTAATCCTGCCTCATTTAATCGCAGGAGTGCACCGGCGTGAAAGAGTGTCGCTCTATACCCGCCACCTGATAAGCAAAGCCCAATGCCATCTTCAAGTCTGTCTCCATCAAGGAAATGGGTTGGTGAGCTCTGTGCCCCGTCCGCCGAACCTGACATTTAAAATCTATCCCAAAACAATATTATACTGCAGAAAATACTCTATAAGGTTGAGGCTGCCATGATGGCAAGCTGAGGTCAACCAGCCTGCCAATTGTCGTTCTGATGTTCTCGGGCGGGACCGATACCGTATGCGAATTCCATCACTTTGAGAAAAATTGAGGCGGTAAACGCGATAAAACTAAATAGTTTTGGCGTCAAAGCGTTTGGCTTTCGTGGCATAGAATAACAATTACTTGCGGATGTGTCCTAGCTCCCCAAACTGCGTCATCGTTTAATGATGGACTGAGAAGCGTTTGTGGTGCTCTGTCTGGCGCCCGCGCCTCACGAGTAGCGAGTCAACTGGCCAGCATAGGGTTATCGTTTAACATGAACCATTCGAGATGGCGCCCACATGTAGCAGATCGAAACCATAGCCAACAATCTCACCAAATACGTCTTATAGGTTCATGGCGCTAGAAAAACTGCGCCGCAACCTGGTGAATGCGTTCTTTGAAAGGCCGGGACCGTGCCTGATTGGCATTGCGCCAGCGCAACTGGCCACCATTGGACGCGTGAACTAGTCAAGCTTGGGTCATGACATTGGACTAGCAGGTAGAAGTAAGAGAGCTCAATTTACTTGATACTAGTGCGTTCGCCGCTCGAATCTGGAATCCTTCCGTATCTGAGACAGTGTAATGGTATGTACGGCGGTTTGACGTCTACCGTTTATGATCCGCATTTGCTGCAGCGTACCCGCTTCTTGAGGCCAGGGCAATTCAGTGATGGGGCCAAGCCATGCACACTTGCAATTTCCTCCACCTCATGACAGCAGTTCCTACAATACATCCAGACATGTTTTCCCTCAGCCTCTAATTCGCCGTTTATAGGCGGTGGCGAGTGTTTCATGGAACCCTCTGAATAAGACTTGCCTGTCACCCCGTTCAGATTGCCAGAGGAGTTCTTCACTGAAGTCAAGGAAAAGAATGCGGCTGTCCGATTGAAACTAGATCTGTCGGTTTGCCTGTCAATTGAGCGGTTTACTGGGTGTGCACCTGTGATAGTCTTGCTTCAACCATGGGGTTTCCAACGGCACGACGATTGAACAGCAACGACGATAAGCAAAACAAAATTGAATGGGCGCGCCTTGAGTTCGAGCGCGACAAGTTCGAGTCTGAACTCAATATCCGCCGAGAGGAATTGCAAATCCGGCGCGTGAACATTGAGCGGACGCCCTTTCGAAGTCCTCTATTTCTTGGAATCATGGCGGCAGTGATTTCTCTCCTGGGTAACATCGCAGCCACGATGTATAACGGGTCGCTGGAGCGCGAAAAGATCGTCGCTCAAAATGAACTTCAGGACCGGCGTTCTCAGGCCAGTTTGGTCTTGGAAGCAGTCAAGACTGGTAACCCTGATTCTGCAGCAGAGAATCTGCAGTTTCTTTTAGATGCTCAGTTAATCAGCGATGAGGATGCGACTCTAGCCAACTATCTAAAATCTCGGAAGCCCGGCACAGGCATATACCTTCCGTCGTCCCAATCTCGCGGCGAATTCACTGATCCGCCGAGGACAGCTGATCCGCGGATAGAGGTGTTTTCCTCACGCGTGCGCTGTCAGGCCGCTCGCAAAGAACAGCCTTCACTTCCGCGATCCCCGGACACGGATCTTCGCGTTGTGACATGGAACTTAGAGTTTCTGGGTCAATCAGACTCGGGTCCCGGCGCCAATAAGGATGTTGCATGGCTTGCTTGTGCTCTCGCCTGGCTGGACCCCGATGCGATTGCAATACAAGAGATCGATGGAGCAAATGATCCGATGGGTGCACTGGCTCTCCTGACCGAAGAGCTAAAGAGACAAACAAAGGCAAGTTGGATACCTGTCCTCCAGTCGTGCAAGCACCGTCAGATGCTTGGTTTTCTGGTTCGTCAAGACGCCTATCAAGTGCTGTCAAGCGACGATGTCTGGTATCTGAACACTCGCGCGCGGAATGCATCGGAGGCTTGCAAAGGATTGCGCCCCGGTCTCGTAGTACAAGTCAAAGCAAGGGACACGCCAGCAGCTAAGGACCATGCTCACCAAGCGATTTCGATTGTAAACCTGCATGCAGACGCCGGAAGCAGGTCCAGCGACTACGAATCTCGCGAGAAGTTGCGGCAGACCCTTCCGCACCTCGCACAAGACGAGGCAATTGTCGCAAGTGATCGACGTTTGATTGTATTGGGTGACTTCAACGCTATTGGCAACTCAACTGGTATCTCCTCAAGTGATGAGGCACTAGCATTCGCAAAGGCGTTTGCAGAAATTCCGACCCGGCCGATGACACTCGCGACGACTGGCGAGACTTGTACTTACATTTGGAGGAGTGACTGCGTGGCTATCGATCACATCGCGATAGATCGGCGGTTTCCAAATGCTGATCAAGCGGCTGGTCGCTCCTTCGGATATTGCACGATCGCCAAGCAATTCGGCATTGGAGAGAGGAGCCTTGCTGCCCGGGAGTTGCTGTCCGATCACTGCCCCGTCGTTATTGATTTGCCTATGTGAGCAGGCACACCGCCAAAGGCACGAAGATCAGAGGCGCTCTCAATCTGGCGCCAAAACTTCGCCAGCCTATTTCACCCCCCGGTTGAGCGCATCACCGTAAAGCTTAAGCCACTAAGCGGACGCGATGTGAACCTATTTCCTATAAAAAAGATGGGCCACTCGCGGCCGCTTGTGCTCGAACTCGAAGCAAGTAAAATTCACGGAATTTCTCTACTTGCACGTTTCTTTATTCGCGTTCTTATTGCATGCAAACCATTGCTTCAGCGAAGGTTTAGGACGTCGTACGTATAATTGCGCAGGCGTAGCTGCCGAGCAAGTTCCGGTAATCAGATAAGCCGGAACTTGACGAAAATTCCCTATCGGATCGAGCCATCAAATAGGAAGTCTATTTCTTCTGCATCTTCACTTTCTGGCGATCTTGGAGTTTTTGATGCATTTTTTCCTTATAGGTTTTGCTATCTTTTTCATCAACTGGGCTGGCATCTTTATCAGTTCGCTCGGTGGATTTATTCATATTTGACTCCAATCTTTAGAGCACGTTAATAATTACATATGTTGCATGCAACGCCACGCCGCCAAGAAGGATATATCTTGCCAAATACAAATGGCTCGCTTTGGCATCGTTGACGGCTGTGTTCCTTCTATACGCAACTGAAAAGTCTATTATTCGATCATCAAAAAAGTCCTCATCATTTGGAGGATGCACCCCATATTTATCGAGTACTTTCTCCGGTTCAGTAACTGCTTCGTAAGTCGCAATGTTTGTCGCCCACAACGATATAAGAATAGATAAGATCATCAGAAGGACTCCGCAGATAAAGATCCATTTCTCAGTCTCTCCAGATATTCTAATGTTTTTGAAAGGGAGTAGTACAAATGCAGAATAAACAGTTGTAAGTGTTAGGTTGTTCTTTGCGTGCTCGGACAGCGTTTTTCCACGCTCATTTTCTTCTTCATATAGGGTTTTAAAGAAACTGTACTGCCTCTCTGTTGCCATTTAATACACTTCCGCTTATCAATTGGTCGTTGGTTATTGTTATCGCAAAGATATTGGTGCCGTTCGCCTTCTGTTTGTGAATCTGTTCAATAATTGGCACGATAGCCGTTCAGTTCTTCTCCTGCAAGACACTCGTTCGTCAACAAGCGGTCCTAAGAACTTGAAGCAAGATTGGAGCGTGCAATCAGTTCCCCGAAGCGAAAGTGGACGTCGCCGCATCAAGATTTGCCGCCATACAGAAACGCCGAGAAGTCCCGCAGGGCCGACGTTCACGACAATGGCTGGCGACTAGCGCTAGGATCTTAGTTAGTGTTTCTTGCGCACTGTTCGCAATCTATTTCCAGCTTTGAGCAGACAGCATCAGATCACAATGTGATGGCATGGCAAGTTTGGCGTGTCCTCCCCATCTGTTGAACAACTTGACCTTTTGCGCTGGATACCGGAGCACACGCCACACATCGAGTGTCCGGAAACGACCGGTGCATCGGCGATCTACCGCAACACGTCGCCGCTCACGCAGAGGACTACGGCCGCGTATCTCGGCGTCGGTCACTTTTTCTCTCTAGAAGGCCTCGGCTAGCTGCGAAACTGGCCCGTCATCCAAAGCAAATACGATGACGATCACTGAGCCATAAAGCATGCCACTTTGGTTCACCCGAGTAATTCGGGTACGGGATGATAGGGGGGCGGCGAAGCCATGCTCAAGTTCGGTATCATCGTTTTGAATTGTCGTTGTGCAGAGATTGCTGACGTGAGTGGGATGAGGGGCCTCGATCCATTGACTTCGGCTCTCACCGGAAACGCACGTCCCTCGTGCAAGGCAACAGTTGGCCCTTGAAACGGCAGCAGACTCCTCAAGCCAATAACGAGCAACCAATTGCACAGCTCTACTAAACTACCGTTTCCCGTCAATACTTGTCATCCTCAGACGAATGACGTTAACATTTAGTGCGCCTATACTCTTTCGACAGGCTGATAGCTCATCGCTAATTCTGATTGGCTACAAAAGACGAGGAGACAATCGATCTAGCGAACGATACTCACCTGAAGTACATGTACCCACTCTATCCACAATTCTATGAATTTTATTACCATGAACAATTATCAATCGACCAAGCATACTTGCCGTAGCGAACCACCACTCTTTCCATTGAGGCAAATACTATCGGCTACAGTATCATGGTTATGGAAACGACATAGACTGGTTTTTCTCATATTCGTCATCGCCTCGTATCTAGCCTTTTTCAATTACCTTCATGAGCAGCCAAAAGTAGTCTTCTTGGGGGGCTTCTCTGTGCCAAAGAAGATTATTGAGGCAGGCATTACCGAAAAAACGATCCGCAATCATCTTCGCCACGCACTCATCAAAATTCACACCGAAGCAGATTCAAGTGCTCCGATTGCAACACACATTTATGCTGATAAAATTGATGGTAGTGCACCGGAGGAACTCAGTCAGTCGATCACGAAGATCTCCTTCGGCATAGTAAGCAGCGAGTTCAGCATAGCATCACTCATCGCAGCAGTATTCTTTTTGCCAAGACACACGTTAGAAGGCCGAGTGCTGTGTGCATCGCCTGATTGCAAGATTGAGGAAGCGAGACTTACTCTCACAATACGTGTCGGAAAAGCCGAACACTTCGACGCGATGACCTTCCCACCGGGTAAATATAATAAATACTTTGATGAGGTTGCAGTACAAGTGTGGGAAAGACTCCGCCCAATCGTGGCAGCAGTGTATCTGAGTCGATCTAAAGATAACGCCCAAAAACAACGGGGCTTGAGACTGGTTCAAAAGATCGTGCGAAGCGGTGGCTTGGACAAGGCATGGGCGTTAAATCTTCTCGGCGTCTATCATGAAGAAAATAAGAACCTCGATCTGGCGTTACAGTCGTACAAGCGTGCTATTAGAGAAAACAGAAACTTGTGGTTAGCTAATTTCAATATCGCGAGATTATTTATACAGCAGAAAAAGCTCGATGCTTCTATTTCTTTATTAATACGTGTCACGCAAGAGACACCAAACTCTGCTATTCCTTATTATCTATTAGCGGGCTTAATGCTCGAGCATATATCGCGGTGCAGAAGCAAGTGCAAGTTCCGCTTGGAAGATGTACATTTTCATTTAAGACGCGGGAAAGAAATTGATCCAAATAATTATCACGGGCGCTTGGTGGCAGCAAGCGTGCTTTTTGAAGAGGGCAAGCATGCTGAATCGCTAAGTGAACTAGATCATGCGATTTCTATCGATCAAAGACGAATCCCAGCGTATTTGGATAAATCCAGAGCCTTGCGGCGCATGCATCCAGGAAACAACAATCTTCACGTAAAGCCTCTCCTGAAGTTATACGATTTGGACAAAAACAGTGCGCGTGCGGTCACTGCGATTGCGACTGAGCTTCGCTCGCTAGGTTATTATTCGAAGATGGAAGACGTTCTGACCGAATATCTATCGAATAATCCAAGTGATAAGGATGTGCGTTTTCATATGACGTTTTTACAATACTGGGTACATTTTTACTCAGAAAAAAGTTGGGAATGCAGTTCAGAAAAGCGACGGCTCGAGAATATTATCAGGAACTCTTCATTGCTCTTGACCTCCGGTTTTGGCAGTCGTCGAGGAAGCGATGGTGGTCGGGTGGAGTTTATCAAACGAGTGAGTGAAAGCTACTGGAGGGGGTTGAAGTGTTAGCAGGCACAATTGGATAGGTCTAGTATCCGCTGGCCTCTTGGCAGTTTATCTATCGTGAGTGCTCGTTACTGTGGTTGTCTTGATAGTAGTCCCCAGCGTGCGCTTTGGCCATTCGCGACAAGAGCGTATTGCGTTGCAAGCGCTTATTGCCGATAGCGGACGTGATCGGTGGACAATCGTGCGTCTAATGGATGTCTTCCATTGGGATCCTAGCTAGTGAACTGGCCTTTAAAAACGGACCTGATTTGCTCGATATTGGTTCTTCCGCGTCGGGCCAAGTCCGGAAAATGATTGGTGCAGAACGGCTGAAGGAGCGTGCTTTCTGAGATGCCCGGCCGAAGCCAGAGTTATTGTAGTACACCGCACTTCGGCCCCAAGACCTGTTTCGATGGAAACTCTCTGACGTTCGCAGTCGCAGGCAACACATCTGCCAGACGAAAAGTTTTGACCCAAAAGAGACGATGATGGCTTGAGGTTGACTGCACACAGGTTGGCCGCCAATGTGAAGTAGTGGACAGAGGTGTTTGGCAGCAACTCAATACAGCATCGCCACCAACTGCAGCCGGACTCTTCTTAGAATATAAACGGAGGTCCAAAGTCTGCAGCTATTGCCAACCAATACATTTAAAGCGAGCCGAAATAATGAACCCTAGCGAAGTAAGACGATATTCCGACATATCAACGAGATCGTGGGTCGCTCTTAGCGGAATCGTAGCTTACCTTGCAATAGTCACTGCAGACATTAGTCATATAGACTTACTTCTCGATACTTATATGCGACTGCCCTTACTTGCAATCGATGTTCCGCTGACAAATTTTGGATTATTTGGCCCCATTATTCTGCTAGTGTCATTTCTTGGCGCTACGATAGCTTACGCGCAATGGAATATTGCAGCCAATCAGGCTACAAACACTGATTCTGATCCGTTGCTTCTAGACTTGGAGCCAAAGGATAAAGTCGGCGGAAGCACAGACGCTCGAATCGATTTTTTGAAAGTAGGGATGCCGACCGCAAGCGTGCTTGTCTTACTTTATATCCAATTAACTTTCTTGCCCCTGCATAATCATAGTTTGACCGCAACTCATCAACTCCTCGTTTGTTGTGCGACGTTTGCGGCTTTATACCTAAGCATGGGAGTCGACCTTGCGCGCCATCCATCTGTAAAAATGGCTCTCATTGACTGTATATCGGGGGTATCAAAATCCAGATCACAATGTATAAAATTATCCATAGGTGCGCTCACGAGTTTCTTCTCTGTTTTCGTGGCAACGACACCCGACAGTTTAATTGACTCGATGCTTTCAAAAACCTACCTGAGCGTCTCTATACCATATAAAGATCTGTCATCGCAAAATGACGAAGTAATAGATATCGAAGAAAATAAAAGTGCCGGACCATGGTCATTAAACCGCAGGGCATTCTTTCTAACTGCTTGGTTATTGGAGCGATCAATTTCCCGGGACACCACATACAAACACACTTGGTTCAATAGAAACTTGGTTGTAACGACTCACGATTTTGTGCGAGATCGCGATTATCGTATGGCTCTGAACGATGACAGTTTCAACCAATTTAGTCACAATTTAAGAGGTCGCAATCTGCGCTACGCTCGTCTTGATTTAGCTGATCTCCACCTGACAGATCTCACAAAGGCGGACTTGCGGGGGGCGTTCCTACGTTGGACCGATCTACGTGGAGCAAGCCTCTTAAAAGCCAACCTTGTCGGTGCCGATCTGTTTCGAGCTAATCTCGACGGTGCCAATCTTCATGAGGCTAGACTTCATGCAGCTAGATTGCGCGGCGCGTCGGCCCGCGGAGCGTTTTTTCTTCGAGCGTCGCTACAAGGGGCGGATCTAAGTTCTAGCATACTGGATGGCTCTGAAATGAGGAAGGCATATCTACACGGTGCGGATCTCCGCGGCGCCTCCTTGCGGGCTGTTGATTTTAGCAAAGCAAGAATAATTGGGGCGAGCCTAATTGTTCCGTCATCGAAGTCACCTCTATGGGATGGAGCTTATTTCAGAAAAGCTAGATTATGGGGCACAAATTTTCCTACATCCAACAATGAGAATGGCACGAATGCCGGTCTTTTCGTGAAGGCTAGGTTTTTTCCGACAGAAACATCGTATGTTAGAAAGTTAATATATAGGTATGGCTTGATAAATTATGCCCAAAGACTTAGTGCTGGAGAAATTGAGGCTATTTCTTGTGAACTGAGGGATGATGGAAATTGGGGTCATTCTAAAGGGAAGGCCTACGAGAATGGGGCGGATTGTGAGCTGCCCGAAGACGTGATAACAGCAATTAAAAACGCAGATTATGAAAAGTTTAAGATAGCAATAATTAAGAGTTATGCGGGATTGATGCCACCCTTTTCCATCAAGGAGGTTGTCAATAAGATGAAACCACTTTTTCTAACTGGCGATACGGATGATCAATTGGTAAGAAAACCTATCGGCATAAAGAAAAGCAACATTAAAGAGTTGGCCGATAAATTTAGTCGGATTCTATGTTTCGATCCAACTCACAAAGCGTTCATAAGTGCTAGGCTAGTTCGAATTATGAGTTCTTGGGATAATTTTACAGAGGCGTTCTCAAAGGAAGATAAAATGGTTCTCCAGGCAGCACTGGCAGAGAGAGTTAACTTTATCAAGTCGGATAAAGCGGTTTACTGCCCGGCCGCACAGAAACTTCCGATTCAGTTAAAAGCTGTGTTGCACCTATTGTATGACAGTTGGCGCGACGAGAAGGCTATCGCACCGGAGGGGACGAGGCCCCCTATTGTTAGCCCCAAGAGATCACTGAAACTTGGTGGGTCGAAAGGGCAGATGTTGAAGCAGCTGGACGGGCGCGGTCAGATTGAGAACAGGAAACCTAGTTCGCCGCGACCTGGCCTCGATGCGGCTAGAGAACAGCCTCGTTCGAAGGCGGAGGCCATGCGCCGGCTTGAAGAGGCGTTGAATCGAGAGGAGGCGCGTGACCGCGATTCTGGCCAACTCATGGATAAGTAGGCACTGAGTTAGGTCCATCTGCTTTCATTCTCATAGTCCATTGTGCTGAGGTAGCCCGGTTTCGAATGCCTCCGCGGCGGATTATGGAGTCGCTCGATGTAGTCGAACATATCGCAACGGGCCGCATCACGTGCCTTATACGTTCTCGCTGCCGAGCGTCCGGTTTTCAATGTCGAGAAGGAGTTGTCGACCGCAGCGTTGTCCCAGACGTTGCCGGTTCGCGACAACGAGAGTCGATGTGGTGTGCCGCCAATCAGCCGCTCAAAATCCTCACTTGTGTATTCGCAGCCACGGTCGGAGCGGTGCAGCAATTCACGCGGTCGCTCCGTTGCCAGAGCACCATCAATAATGCATGGGCGATGAGGCCCGTGACCATGCGATCCGGCATCGACCAACCGATAACCAGGCGTGAGTATCCAACAGTCGCTCTTGCCTAATCAGAACACTTCGGCCAGTGGCCTGAACGCCGAAGAGAACGAAGCAGGTTTCGGAGCTAAAGCCGACGCAAGCCATTAAAGCTAACGCATTCATTGAATTGTGCGCTGCAAAGTCGTGAGCACCTGCCTTCGATCGTAACTGGCACATCAGTGTTGCGCATGAGCACAGCGTCTCTTGTGGGGCAGGCCCGGAAAGCATCGACTTCAGCAATACTTTTCTGCTCTCACCCTGAGAGCAGACGTTGACTTGGGGGAACGGACCGCATCGGGATCGAAAACTGGAACGACAGCTAATGGTATCTCACGCCGCTCGACGCTTGGCAGAGATTGGGGACTCTGAAATCTGCCAACAAGTATTGCGTTGTAAAGTGCGGGGACTTGACCGCACCACTTCTGAGAGTGGACACTGCTGTAGCAGAGTGCTGATCTCCCCGTACCGCATCGGATCGTCCGGTTTCTGGGAACTCCGAGTATCGCCGCCTGACGGCCCATGGCGAACCGTAGTTTCTTGGCCAACTAAATACTAGACCTGATAAACAACCACTCCGGCAGTAGCGAAACTGGCTTTTCAGAAGTTGACGCAATCAGATTTCGATTGTCACTTGCGCGCCGAAGCATTACCGGTACTTATTGGTTTTCTCACTATTCATTGGAACGTCGCTGTGGCGATAAGAAATCACATATTTCAAGGTGCATCCCGAAAACACAAAGTGGCGACCTATGGCACACTAACGCCAAGCTACATCGTGCTGCACCACACTATGGGCGGCACGGTAGCCAGCAGCGTTCAACACCTTAACAGCAACGGCTTCGGTTACAATATTGTTATAGATCGAAACGGTGACATCTATCAGACCGCACCGTTCAACAAGATTGTCCGCCATGCCGGCGCCAGCAATTGGCGCGGCTGGGAGAATCTCAACGGTTTTTCCGTCGGTGTTTGCTTTGCGAACTACGGAGACTGCTACCTCAAGAACGGCGCATATGAAAATTCCTATGGCGGTCGCATGGATGTCAAGGACGTCATTCCAGGCGATCACTATAACGGCCGAAAAAAATACCAGAATATCTACTGGGAAACTTTCAAGTCCGCGCAGTTGCTGGCCGGCATGCGCGTCGTACGTGACTTGATCAAGGAGTATCAGATCAGAGATGTCATTCGCCACGACGATGTATCGATAGGCCGTAAAACCGATACCGGCCCGGCGCTCGACATCGTGCCGTTTGAGAAGCTAATTGGTGACAGGTCGGGTGAGAAACTCTTTCGCTTCGTAGTCACACCACCACCCGGCGATGAATTGAACCTGCGCAATTCGTATTCATCAAACAGCACCATCATCGATACCCTCCCAGCAGGCACCGAGGTATACGTCCACTCGTTCGCTTATCGCGGCAAATCAAAACTGAAGTGGTGTGCCATCAGCCGCGACGGGTTCAATAGGATAGGCTTTGTCAGTTCGCAATATCTTAAGGCCTCTGGCAATTTTGTCTGATTTGCTTTGCTTACTTGCAACCTGGTGTCTCTCATTTCTGACTTCATCTCCTTGAGCAGATCGAATCTGACACGAATAATCGTACGGGAATGAGCATTGACGCGGAGAGTACAGACGTCACTTGCCCGTCAGGTGAGAGCAGTGGACCAGCCTTGGGACATGTTCGCAGCAGCAGTAATAGCTGTAATCAATTGAGAGAGTTGCAAGTCAGTCTATAGATGCATCGAGCGATTAGGCTCGGCGTCAATTGCTAACAATTCCGGAAGTCGGCTAGCTTGGTCCCAAACGTACTTCAGGTCCATTTGCCTACCAGTACTGGTAGGCAAATGCTGTTCTCGTTGGTTCATTCATATAGTCGTCAAACTGTTTGAGCGTATAGGATGAACCCTGGATGATGCCATTGCAACCCGATAAGGTAAAAGGTCATGGAAGAGCTTTTCGCATCCATCACCATCGATCGACTGCTGACTGCTCTAAGGGCGCTCAGTTTTACGTTCGTTATGGTCGGCGGCAGCGTTGCAATTGGCACGTTGCTACATAATGCGCGCACCAATAGATCGCGCTTCGTCATCGACATAACCGAGTTGTTTCTTAAGGACGAGGAAGTTCGCAAATTTTGGTACAGGGTCAATTATGAGCAATGGCAATTTGATCTAAGTAATTTTCGCGGGTCAGAGGAGGAACAAAATATCGATACGATCTTGTATCGCTTCGCAATTGTCGGGCAACTGTTAAGAAATCAATCGATCTCTTGCAGAGACCTCGTAAATACCTATTGGATTGTGCGCCAATTTTTAGTCAACGAGCAAATCAAAGAATACATGAGGTTCGTTGTTCTGGATTTCTGGAGGATTGCACGCCATACGGACCTTCAATGGCCCGACGCGATGCACCTATATCGCGAGCAAACAAAGTACCAAGTTAAACAGGGGTTCGTGAAACGGAGCGAGCTAGATGATTTTGATGCCTTTATCATCGAATTGAAGAGGATTCCTTACGATGAAGCACTACGGAAAGAAATTGCTGAGCGCATCAACTATGACCGCCCATTGTGAGCTACCTTCTGTCTTCAGCCAGCATTGAGGGTGCGGCCTTAGCAAACAGGACTAATAGATTTTGGATGTAATTGAAGTTGGCTCAGACGATACAGAAGTATTGGCTCAAGTATTGAGCGACTATCCTCCACCTTCAGATACCATGCGCTCTTCACCAGCATACTTTCAACTTACTGGGAGAAAAGGGCTTTGGGTTTTGGCTGAGAAGGGGCAGAAAGTCATTGCCTGCCTCCATCCCAATGTCGATGGACATGCCCTTGTTTTCTACCTTGGGCTGGAAATCAACACTGAGCTGGTACGCAAAGCATGTCTTTGGTTGACAGATAAAGAGTTGGCTGTAGAGGTCGCGAGAGTGGACGGTCGCAACGTAGAGGTTCTCTCAAGGCAGCCAGGCTTCCACGAAACAGAAGAGCGTGTGCTCGATTGGCGCTTTCCTAGTACAATTCTAGACAATGCCGCACTGGCCGAAGCCGCTGGTGGACAATTCGCCCGACTCCGGCAAAAGCGGAACAAGCTGTCGAATGCGGACATCCAGGTTTATGAGAGCGACAAACACGACATTCGACAGTTACGAGGTAGGATTGCAAGCCTTGTTGAAGGGTGGGCGAACGCGGTTGCCAAGTCGCAAGATTTTTCCGTTGAGCATCTCAAAAGCAGCAATCTTTATGCTCTGAAGATGCTCGACTCCGGTCAACCCAACTTTGGCGCCACAGTGTTTGCTCTCGCTGGAAAGGTCGTCGGCTTCTATACGACCGAGTTTCCCCAATCAGGACAAATTGCGAACGGCATTACTTTGAGCATCGACCGTAGGCTAGCCGGCATTTCGGAGTACGCCTACTGGTGGTGCGCCGATAATCACATGCGGCGAGGCTACGCCTTTACGCACATCAATGGCGCGGAAACAGCATCTCTTGAGAGTTTTCGACGAAAACTCGCACCAAGTGACCGTATTGCGCTCAAGACTTTTTCGTTCGCGACACACTAACCTGGGTTCAATTAAATCTTTGACACATATGCTGATAAGCAAAGATTGCGGCCGTCGGGCGAACTAACGGTTCATCCAATTGTCATGCAACTTAGCTTGACCGCATTACCCCAGGTAGCTGACATCCGATAGCTGCGCGTTCACCTTTCCATTCGATACGCCCCAGCGTCTGGTTATTGGGAGTTTGAAGAAGCGCTTGTCCAGAACATGACTCATAAGCATCGGAGCGGGCTCCTAGTTGTGAGAACATCGATCGCCAAGGATCTGATGGCTCTCGCCTTCTTCAGGTTTAGTGTCCGTAGATGTCACAATGCTCGGCATGGTAGCTATAAGGCTTGCTTTGACCAGTCAAACGCTATGCGCTCAATATGACATGTTCGGCAAGAGTATAGGCAACTGCGGTGACAGGCATGTCACGATCGTTGCCACGAAGGCGAATGGCTTAGTACGAAGAATCGCGCAGGTATTTCCAGCCTACCACGCGGTGGTAGCGCGCGGACTTGCAGTGATTCTCTGTTTACAATTCTGTCCATCTGCTCGAAAATTGTCTGATCGCTGTTTTGTTAATGAATTATACCTATGAGCAAACGTAATGCATGTAGAGTTTGATTTCGAAGCCCTCGATCCCAACAATCGGCTTTTTGTGACATGGATACCGCAGAAGGCACAGGCACGGCTTGTTAACTCGCCAACGAACACAGGCAGTCTCAAAGTTCGACTGCGAAGTGCAGGCCCTGTCGGTCATGTGAATTTCGCCGACCAACGCACTGATGATGGTGACCCTCGCATAAGTCTGGATTTGCCACGAGACGGTTCTCCTGTGGATTTTTGGTTTGGTGGGCGTTTCGGGAGTCCGAGTAAAGATGTTGATGATGCAAAAATCGAAGCATTGGGCCCTGGGACAACGGGCGTTCTTGCATCAAAGGAACTCATGGTTCGGGTACGAAAGAACGCCGAGGAACTTGAGACGAGGGAACGCGACCGCTTCCTGGATGCTATGGCAAGGCTCAATAACAGTGGCACCGGACGCTTTCGAGATTTTCGCTCAATGCATGTTAGCTCAGCATTAGCTGAGGCGCACGGAAACGCCGGCTTTTTACCGTGGCATCGAGCCTATCTGCTGGACCTTGAGCGAGAGTTGCAGGTTGAAGATGCGACGGTGGCTCTTCCCTATTGGAGATTTGATAGGGCTGCACCAAAGCTTTTTAGTCGACGTTTCATGGGGGTTCCAAACTCGGTGGGACGTGTTCAATTTTCTGCCGGCCACCCTTTTCTCAATTGGACGACGGACAATGCGGTCGGAATAGTTCGCCCAATGAATTTTCAACCCGGTAATGCGCCGAGTGGAATCAGAAGCGAAACTCAAACAATCAATTTGGGTGGTCAGCCGCCAAACGCCACTTATGTTGCCTTCCGCCGAATGGAACGTAACCCGCACGGGCGCGCGCATACGCGTTTCTCTGTCGGGCCGCGAAGAGGCTTTATCAGTCGAACGTCTACCGCGCCGCGCGATCCCTTGTTCTTTCTTCTTCATTGCAACGTCGATCGGCTTTGGGCGAAGTGGCAGTGGCTGAGGGGCCGCGAGGATCCTTCAAAAGTCTCGTCATTTTCACCGGGCTCACCGCAACGGATCGGGCATCGTTTGAACGATACGATGTGGCCATGGAACCAATCCACGACTCCACCACGACCGACGACGCCGGCACCGGGAGGCCAATTCCCTTCCTCTCCTTTTACGAACAGGCCTGGCAATAAACCGCAAGTGAGAGACATGATTGACTACTATGGTGTAATAAATCCAGGTCAACTGGGCTTTGCATACGACGACGTGCCATTTCAGCTTTAGATTTTTGAGTCGCGCGATCGAATAGCACTACGATGAGGCAAATGTGTAATGGATATCAAGAAGTATCGTGCCAGATGCGAAGCTGAGCTTGAGAAGTATGACGATAGCTATGGAGCAATGATGCCGGCGCAGTTACAGGCTGTGCTTGAAAAAAAAGTAGGCACGGCCCACGAGCGTGCAGAAGCTGTCGCCAACTCAGATTTCATTTCTGAGGACGTCGACAAACTAATCCAGTCGTACCTCAACACGATTGCGGATGGCAGCGAAGCTGTTGTAGTTCGGCTTTCTGCTATAGACAAGATGGAGGAATTGGCATTCCTCGGTCCCCAATTTGCACCACATCGCGCTGAATATCTGGACGTATTGAGCGACCTAATCGATGACCCGTCGTCGACGCTTCGGCAGCGCGCAATCGAAACGCTGGCGATGGAGAATGACGCAGAAATTCATGCGTCCCTTCTGGAAGGCCTTAAGCATGAGTCCAAAGCGCAGGTCCCCGCAGCCGTCGCACTCCAGCTTCTCACATACAACGATCACTCTGAGGCCGCTCCGACAGTTCGGAAGATCTTCAAGTCACTTGATGATCGCGCCAAGGAGGAAGCAATCGGCCTACTTTCTGGTGATCCGGCCTCATCGGATTTCATTGGGAAGCTACTGCGTGACACCAGCCAGTCTGAATCTTTGAGGCAAATTGCGGCGAATGCGTTGCAGTCTCTTGATCCGGAAAAGTTTGAGAAAATAGCAAGGAAAATCGTCGCTAATGAAGACGATGACGACAATATTCGGGCGACTTGTTTGTCAGCAATTGATATCGCCCAGTTTTCAGATAAATCTAAACCAACTCAATCCTTCACAAAGAGTGTTGCCGGTTTGGAAACGCGATCAACGAACTTTCGCCGAGTAATTAAGCGTTTTCTTGCCAACCAGGACAAGGCTTAAGTTTGAAGCAGAATAACCCGCGAGACACTAGTCCGCTAGCCAGAAGCATACTGGATGCTGGTGCCGAGTTGGCAGCGTTGAAGGAGGCCAGCGACTTAGTTGGTCGCTTGGATGAGCGCTGCGGACTTTACCGGGGGCGCGGCACGAGGGAATCTGACTGGATTAGGGCACTGATTTTCCTCAGGTTGTGCGAAGCAGGAGTTGTGCACGAGCTGTTACCTTTCCTTACCGAGGAACTCCAGACCGGATCCGAGCCAATAACGGTGGCCGCCGCCGCCAGGGCAGCCTGCGAAGCACCGTATTTTTGGCCAGAGCTACCTTACGCCGTTGATGCCGCTGTCGAGAGGTTTCGTCTTTTCGATTGTTCAATTGATTTTGCGAAACTCGACACGAACTATAGCTCGCTACCCCAGACTACATTGTCAGCTGAGCTTTATCGCCTACAACAACGATTGGCATCTGTTACCAATGCAAGTGAACGCTGTGAAAACTCATTGTCCACTTGTTGCCCCGAACCTGCGAATACATTGACTAGATGTTATGACCCTTGGCAATCAAGTGTTTCGGATGTGTTAGCTACCGTTGATGAGGCATTTTGGGAGGTAATGTTGCAAGATCAGGGCGGTGAGCGAATGACATTCCGCTCATTGCTAATAGGTCGGCCGAGTGTCCTGGCGTTTTTCTATACGCGCTGCATGAACCCGGACAAATGCTCTCTCACTATCACGAAGCTTGCACAGTTGCAGCGACGCTTGGAAACGGATGGCTGGACTGGAGCATGCAATATCGTAGGCATGACCTATGATCCCGCATACGACACACGGCAACGCCTTCGCCAGTTCGGAACAGATCGAGGTCTTCAGTTTGACCAAACAACCCGCCTGGTTCGATGCACAGGATCAATGACAGATGTCATCAACGCATTGACGCTTCGGGTTGGTTACGGCCCGTCAACCGTAAATCGCCATGCTGTGGAACTGATCTTGCTCGATCATAACGGGCATCCAATTTTTGCAAGCCGTCGACAAATGTGGGATGTGCAAGAAGTCTGCGATCGCCTAATCGCACTTTCAGGCGCCTAATGTATGCAGTCTCACATCTGGCTCTCAACAGGCTTGGCAATTTGCGATACTCGGAAAACGCATCAGCCAATTTTTCATTGGCCCGGAACCGTTCCGAGCCGTTCTCAACAAACCCCAACTAGCGACTTTCTAGCATTAGTGAACAGCATTGCCCTCGGCATCGGATTCAGGCTGCGCGCGGCTGGAGGCCAGGCACAGTCGGAGTATCTTCAATTGCGAACATCGTCGGCATCGTCCTCACCGATATCAACGTAAAGCCTGTCGATGTCTCATTCTGGGATTTCAATGCCATTGCATGTCAAGGCTTAGCCTTACGGAATTCCTGAATCACCTTCATCATTGCTTTCTCTCCATAAGTTTCATCGAGCGGAAGCGGACGGAGCGCCTTGCCATCTTTGCGTTGCTGCTCTTTCCTGCGACGGAGCCAACTATGCTCATCGGTGATACCCCAAGTCACAATGGCGTCGGGCTTGGCTATTGCTTGAAGCAATTGACGCGTCTTTTCCGCGACGACATGGTCGCGTGTTGTTTCATTGCCATTGACAGCATAGTCGTTGACGTCGAGTTCAGTAACTAAGACCTTCAATTTTTCTCGTCGAAGTCTCTCGGAGAACTCAGCGAGTCCGTCAATGTCGATTGCAAGATGCCCGGACAAATGTGCCTGGATACCTACAGATTTTATTGGGATATCTTTGTCGAGCAACTGCAAGACCAGATCTACCAGCTGCTTTCGCTTGTCACGATGCTGCTTGCTCCTGAATTCAATTTCATTCTCATTGAGCACGAGCTGAGCAGTCGGATCGATTTCGTGTGCCGTCTTGAATGCGATTTCTATGTACCTCCGACCAAGTCTTCGCGCCCAAATGGTCTTGCTGTGGTCACAAGGCTTGCGTAGTGGCTCATTGACAACATCCCAGCTGCGTACGTCATTTTTGTAGCGGGTCATAACCTGGACGATGTGTCCAACTAGTTCACGTTCAGCTTCAACCTCGCCGTTGATCGCGTTGCTGGTCCAGTCTGGCATCTTGCGGCAATCATCCCAAACCAAGGTGTGGCCACGCACATCCAGTTTGTTCTCTCTCGCAAAGGCAAACAGCTCATCTGCAATTCGGAAGTCGAACACGCCTTTTTTGTTTTGGATGTCTTGCCATTTCATTCCGTTCGAAGGCACGATCAGGTCGCAGTACTTGGCAATAGCAGGGCCGTAGCGCTGATCATCGCGGAGCCGGAACGGGTTCACTGCCGCTCCAAACGGGATCTTGCTCTGTGCTGATTGGCTGGCGCCAGCAGCAGCGACCGATCCCAGAGCGACCGCTGGCAATTGGCTCGTTGCCGCTGCAGCCATTCCCTTTAAACCGCTAGCAATTGCCTGGCGCCTCGTGATCGGCTCTGAAGCATTCAGGCCAGTCTTATGGTCGCGAACACATCTCTCTCCGTCACGTGATTGATTGCCGGCTACTGGTTTGCGCTGTGTATGGTGGGGCATCGGGTATCTGTGCTTGGTTGAGCGGGATTGTCACAACTTGGCGTGACCGATCACTTCGCGCTGAGATATTTGACGTAAGCATGACGGCCAGCATCAGAGGAAGCCATCTTTGGAGCAGCGATCACCGAGCGACTCATTCTTATGCACGTTAGTCGTTGCGATTATCTTAGATACCATTGGTATCTAAATCGAATGGGCCTCTGCCAGTGCTCACTCAGACTTATCAATCGAGTGCTTCGGCGATTGTCGCTGCAATCTTCTCCGATGCGCGCTTGAGCGGATCGTCATCAAAATGCGCATATCGCGCCGTCGTCTGCGCCTGAGTGTGCCCTAAGAGCTTGCCAACGATGGGAAGTCCCATGCCACCAGCAGCGCCCACACTCGCAAATGAATGCCGAAGATCATGAATCCGCAGTTCACCCAGCTCCGCATGTTTCCTAATGCGTCGCCACGGACGGTTGAGATCGTGTCGTGGTTTTCCAGGTTTCTCACCGACGATCACGTATTCACCTATCCGCTCTAATCCGCTGAGGACACCTATCGCAGGTGAGTTCAAAACCACGTAGCGTTTGCCTGTTTTGCTGTCTGGTAACATGAGCAGGCCGCGTTCAAAGTCGATCTCTGCCCACTTCAGATGCAGGATCTCGCGCATGCGGCAGCCGGTGAACAGCAGCAATCGAATTGCAGCCGTCACGTAAGGCGAA
The DNA here is from genome assembly GCA_965247245.1 of Hyphomicrobiaceae bacterium. Taxonomy (GTDB): domain Bacteria; phylum Pseudomonadota; class Alphaproteobacteria; order Rhizobiales; family Hyphomicrobiaceae; genus Tectiglobus. The sequence continues at coordinate 4,446,357 of CBDFGV010000003.1, forward strand.
AACACAATGTTTTGGTTCTCTTCTTTTGCGAGATGCTTTGATGTCGCCTTGATCTCATCCTTGTCCCAGGGCAGGCCTTCTGTTTCAGCTAAACGAAGGGTGGCACCGAGCCGTTTGAGCTCGTCAATGGAGAGAAACCGCTCGCGCGTCTTCTCCTTGAAATGCGTTATGCCACGCGTGGGATTGAAGCCTTCATCGACCTCGCCGGCAGTCTCTGCATAACGGAAGAGGCTGCTAACTGCTTCGACGACGCGGTTCGCAGTGGCAGGCTTGGATTTACCGATACCACGGTGCATTCGAGCTATATCGGCCTTAGTTATTGCGTTGATCTGGATGGCTCCAAGCCATGGCAACGCATGCTTGCGGAAATAGATGCGGTAATTGGCGACAGTTCTTGGCTTCAGCTTCAGTTCAGCTTCCTCAGACAGATACCGTTCGACGAATTCCTTGAACGTGGGTGTTTTTCGGTTCTTCTCTCGTTCACCGGAGGGGTCAAAACCCAGACGCGCGGCTGCCAGGATCTCACGTGCCTGCCGCCGCGCCTGTTCGGCTGTCACCATCGTCGTTGAGCCGAGCGTCATACGCTTCTTTGCGATCCGCCTGCCGCCATCGCCGGGGCGGTACTCAACAATCCATGACTTGAAGCCAGACGGCATGACCCGAATACCGAAGCCAGTCAGATCAGTATCATACACAACATATGGCCGACCATCAGGTTCGAGCACGTCCATTGCCCGCTTGGTGAGTTTCGCCACGGCCATGTTTTGCTCTCCTCTGGAACCCTCTGCAAATCACGGTGGAACGTTCGTGTCGCCACCATGTCGCCACGGTGACTGAAATCGCTAGGAATCAACAGGAAAGAAAATATCCCATTTATTACAATGATTCAATGGTTTATGGGCAATATAAGAGATCTGGAGGAAACGGGAAAATACACCAAAAATCATACTCATAACCTGAAGGTCGCAGGTTCAAATCCTGCCCCCGCAACCAATAATTTCAATAGCTTAGTAGATTCCCAACTCGACGTTCAAATCGCCGTTGCCGCACCATCTCGGCTGTCTAAAGCCTGGTCCCATCGTACGGTTACGAGACATCACGAGTGACAGGTTCTAATTGTGAGACCTGCGGTCAAATTTGCCGAGAATCTGCTTTGGCTGAATGTTAATTTCTATCCGCCGAAACATTGAGGAATCTAACTTCTCTTTGGGCTGTCGTTTGACCGCTTCACTACTCCAGATCCTTCCTGTCCGTTGCGACGCTGTTTGGCGCGCTGTCTGGCTACCTTTCTCAGGTCAGCAGCTTCATCATGCTCGTCAACGATTTCGCTTCCTAGCAGGGTCTCTAGTACATCTTCCATCGTGACCAATCCCGCAGTCCCGCCATACTCATCCTCGACCAAGGCGATGTGCGCGTCACGTTCGAGAAGAAGATCCAATAGTGCATCCAAGTCTGTCATTTCAGACACGCGCGCTAGATCACGAACAAAATTTCCGACCTGCCGCTCCCCTTGTCCGTTCAATGCTGCCACCAAGAGTTCCCGGGTGAGAACAAAGCCTGAGACGTCGTCGATTGAGTCACCGGTCACGACCAATCGAGAATGAGGGAACGTGTCTCGCCCAACCACAATAGAAGCCACTGTTGCCTCGAGAGGAACATGCTCAATTACTGTTCTGGGCGTCATTACCTCATGCGCATTGATCTGCGGCAGCCGAAAAAGATTTGTGACCACACGGGTTTCATCTTCTTCAACGACACCCTCGCGCTGACCAGCGCTCGCCAACGCTGTTATTTCCTCGCGCGAAACTTCGGCATTTGCCTTGCCCGGCGTCAGTAGTTTCGTAATGGCCTGACTGAGCCATACAAGGGGTAGCTGTGCCACAATCAGAAACGGCAGAGTTCGGACCGTGAATGGAGTCAAAGAGCGCCAGTAAGTTGCTCCGAGAGTCTTTGGTATGATTTCTGATAGGACTAAGATGCCCAGGGTTAGAACTGCTGAAAAAACACCCACTCCGAAATCGTCGAAGACCACTGCGGCTTGAGCACCGGCTCCGGTCGCACCAACAGTGTGCGCGATAGTGTTTAAAGATAGGATGGCAGCCAGAGGTCGCTCAATGTCTCCTCGTAGTTGTCTGAGCTTCTCAGCGAGAGCCGGACGATCTTGCTCAAGTGCTTCTGCATATGAAGGCGTGATCGACAACAGTACTGCTTCCAAGATGGAGCAGAGGAAGGACACGCCTATGGCAAGAAGGACGAACAGAACGAGCAATGTCATCATGGACGCTTTCGGAAAAATTCACGGACTCACCCAATTTGATATAGGCCTATATCACGGATCACCAACTGGGCCGAAAGAAGCTAAACCAAGCAACTGATCAGTGTTTCAGTAAGTGCTTGGTCGTGGAGTTTCAATTGTCGGTGTTTGGTCATGCTACTTTAGCGCTACGCCACGACGTGTGTGCAATGCCTGTGATCGATCTGACTGGTGAACCGCACGGCTCTAACAACGTAAGTCAGGTCATAACCTAGTTCGGAAGAATTCGTTCGGAGCGTGTTCGTCTGGTGCTTGCCGTGCTAACAGCTAGTGATCACACACTTTCGTGTCCGACGTTTGGAGCCTTTTGCCATGCAACCCTCGTCTACTCCGATGAACTCACGCTTTGGCAACCAGATCGGCAATATCCACGCTGAAGTCACTGCATGGCGTCGTGACTTGCATGCGCATCCTGAGGTCGGCTTCGAGGAGGTTCGGACAGCCGGGTTTGTCGAGCAGCAACTCCGTGCATTTGGAGTCGACGAAATTGCGACTGGCCTTGGGAAGACAGGCGTAGTCGGGCTCGTGCGCGGTAAGGCGGATGGCCCGACCATCGGTCTGCGCGCTGATATGGATGCGCTCCCTATGCAAGAGAAGGGCACGGTACCGCATCGCTCGACGGTAGATGGCAAGATGCATGCGTGTGGCCATGACGGCCATACCGCGATGTTGTTGGGGGTGGCAAAAATCCTCGCCGAGACGCGTGACTTCGCTGGTTCTGTCGCGCTGATATTCCAACCTGCTGAAGAAGGCGGCGGTGGTGGTCGGGTCATGGTTGAAGATGGCATGTTCGATCAGTTTGACTGTCAGACTGTCTGGGGCCTGCACAACTGGCCTGACCTGCCACTGGGCACATTTGCTGCACTCGACGGTGGAGTGATGGCGGGTATCGACTATTTCGACATTGCCGTACGCGGTCAGGGCACGCATGCGGGCATGCCCCACCAAGGGATCGACACCGTCTTAGCCGCTGCTCATATCGTTACGGCACTGCAGAGCGTGCCTGGCCGCAATGTTTCGCCACATGATACGGCGACGATCGGCATCTCAATGTTCCGCGGATCTGACGCCTATGTGGTGATGCCTGAAGAGGCGGTGATCGGTGGATCGGTTCGCTACTTTGATCCAAAGGTTCGTGAGTTGGCAGAAGCACGGGTTTGCGCGCTGGCAAGGAGTATCGCCTCCGGCTTCGGCGCGGAGGCGGTGATTGACTACCGCGTGAATTACCCACCGGCAGTGAACGCTACCAAAGAGACTGCAATCGCTGCGGATGTTGCAGCTGATCTGGTCGGGTCTGATGCCGTCATTCGAGAGCATGATCCGTGCATGGCGGGTGAAGACTTCGCTTTCATGCTGAACGCCCGCCCAGGCAACTATATCTGGATGGGAACAGACCATCCAGATCACCAGTCAGGCAAGCTCCATTATCCTGACTACGACTTCAATGATGCGGCGATCCCTATCGGCATCGGTTACTGGCTTGCTCTCGTCGACCGTCTGCTGCCGGCCCGTTGAGGCAAGCGCATAAGGTGGTCGAATGCTGGACAATTCGTAGAGATATGCAGGGGCTGCTCTATACCACTGTTCTGTCGTTTTATCCCAGAAGCAGACGTTGGCGAATGGTAGATCGGCGACCGTTTTAGCGCCACTGACCATACCTGCTCTGAGAGGTATCACGTCGCGCGATTAGATTTCGGTGTTCTCCGCGAGTTCAATAGCGTCATCCACTTCAATGCCGAGATAGCGAACGGTGCTTTCGATCTTTGGATGTCCGAGCAAAAGTTGAGCCGCTCTCAAGTTTCCTGTTCGCCGGTAACTAGGACCGCTTTAGTTCTGCGTAGCGAATGCGTGCCAAACTGGCTTGGGTCGAGCCCTATGTGGGTGATCCACTCCTAAACGAGCCGAGCGTACTGCCGGGTCGTCAAGCCGCCGCGACCACCCCAACCAGCAAACAAGAACTGTCCTGTCAGGCGCTCCGTCAGTCGCAGATAGTCGTCGATCGCCTTGCGCGTGTGTTCGATCAGTTCGAACCTGACTGGTCGATCAGTTTTTTCTGTCGAATTGTAGCACGGTCGAGCGCATAGCTGTTTGGGGCAACATCTTCGACGCGAACAGCAACCACGTCGCAACCTCGCAGCTTGCTATCGATAGCAAGATTAAAGAGCGCAAGATCACGCGTCTTGCTTTCCAATTGTAGCTTGGTTCTGATCGACCACACATGACTAGGCTGCAAAGGTGGTTTCGCTCCGACGATCTTTCCCTTGTTCCAAGGCACACGCCGAGCTCGTTGTTCGTTTGAAGTATTTTGATGATGTTCCATGGTCTGTCTCCTCTGTTAGGGAACAGCCCAAGGTGTGTCTGCGCGGGAGAAGTTCTTGAATTTCTGTCGGCTTTTGGTGAAGACCGTCGAAGAGTCGTTGCCCGGCGTCACAGACCACTCAAGAGCGACCGTTCGCAAGCGCAACATCGCGCCCACCTCTGACGGGGACTTTGATCAAAGAGCGGAAGCCCAATACTGGGAGTGATTGGCTTACCTTTCAATGCGTATGTCCTGAGCCCCCTCCCACAGTACCTGTCGTCCCAGTGTGTAGAGGTTCTCAAGGCCACTCGTGATGGTCATAAAATGGTTGCCGGATAATTGCCCTGCCTTGGATGCGAAGTTCACATTGCCATAAGCCAGCAGAACCTCAGTTTCGCTGACACCCCCTGGATAGAGAATAATCTGTCCCGGCGCGGGGTAGCAGGTATTGTTCTCAAACGGTACGCCGAAGTCCAGGTCACCAAGTGGTATCCATACTCCTTCGCCACTCCAGCGGACGTGGATGATCTTGCTTACAAATGGCAAATGCTGCTCGAACGATTGGCAGGATAGAGGTGCCCGCTCAGTTTCAAGGCGAGCGCTGAATTCCAAAAGTCCTGCTGTAATTCTCAATTGAGTCATTGCGGAGATCGGCCAAGTGATGGTTTCGGGAACGGTCCTCGGATTTGCTCGAATGCAGCACCAATGCGCAAGGCGAGAGGATCATCGAACCGGCGTACGACAATTTGGAGTGAGGTTGGCAGCCCTGTCTCTGTAACACTCATCGGGACGGCGAGCGCAGCAAGTTCCAAGTAATTGGCGAAACGTGTGTGGCTCGACATTGTCATGTCCGTCTCATCGACTTCAGAAATAGGTATGGCTGTGAACGCGGCGGTGGGAAGAACAATTGCGTCGACGCGGTCAATAACGGCTTCAAAGTCGTTGATCGCCCTAGCGCGGTCACGCTGAATGCGGACCAGTTCTGCGGCAGTGACATCGGCACCACGTAGCATGCGCGTCCGGATAGGCGCCGCCATCTTCGAGGTCATATCGTCTACAATATCTGAATAAGTGGCATATGCTTCAGAAGCCGAAATGATGCCTCCAAGATGTTGGTATTCATCCAATGGCAAAGGTAATTCGACGTCTGTGATCGTTGCACCCGCTTCGTGCAATTGATTTAGGGCGTGATCGAATGCTTGCGCCACTGCTGACGTCAAATGCGGCATGTGATCTGTCTTGATACGTGCGAGGCGTAGACCTTCTATGCCGCGATGCAAATCACGTAAGGGACATTTGAAATTGACACCAAGTGTTGTGGGATCTGCTTCATCTGGGCCTTGCATCACAGCTAGCATGCGCGCAGCGCGTTCAACAGAGTCAGCGAGTGGCCCGACCGTATCAAGTGTATCAGACAGCGGCGTCACACCAGCCCGGCTGACCAATCCAATTGAGGTCTTGTGACCGACACAGCCGCAAAACGCAGCTGGAATGCGGACAGAACCACCAGTATCTGTACCGAGACCAGCTGGCACGATCCCCGCGCCAACCAGGACGCCTGTACCGCTCGACGAGCCACCTGGGACGCGATGCGTTTCGAGGTCCCACGGATTCACGGGGGTCCCAACGGTTTCATTGGTACCCCAACCACCAATGGCAAACTCAACCGTATGTGTCTTTGCAATGGGAATGGCACCCGCGCCGCGTAAGGCTTCTACGACTGGAGCATCCTGCGACGCTGGAGGGTTCTCGGAGCGCGTCAGCGAGCCGGATTGAGTTGGTTCGCCGCCGACGTCAATGATGTCTTTGACGACAAATGGAAGACCCTGCAGGTGGCCCCCGGTGACGCCTGTGCTGCTCATCGCATCGCACTGGCGGGCAGCTGCCAATGCCGATTCATCAAATGTACTCACGACAGCTTTGAGTTTCGGCTGGTGTGCGCGAACAGTTTCAAGAGTTGTGCTGATCGTCGTTTCGCTTTGGCCAATGGTGGTATCGTTGGGCATTCTCAAGTGTCCACTGATTGCAATAAAGAGGCTTGCCAGCAGTGCCGCGCCAGGCCCACTGAATAAGATCTCATTTAGTAGCGACCGCCATGTCGGCTGAGCCAATTGGATGATAGCATGCTGCCTTGTGACCTGGCCCTATGCTGCTATCCGGCGGTGGTGTTGCCTGACACGTGGCATCGACAGCGTGACAGCGCGGAGCAAATGCGCAACCGGTCGGCAACGCAGCCAGGTCTGGTGGTGATCCATCGATTGCCAGCAACCGTTGACCTTTGTTGGCTCGTTTGACAGTCGATGCCATCAGTCCCTGGGTATAGTGATGCGCTGGCCTTGAGAAAACCTCAGAAACGGAACCTGTCTCGACAAAACGGCCCGCATACATAACGGCCAACTTATCGGCGACTTCGACGGCAACGCCGATGTCATGGGTGACGAACATGATTGCCATTCCGAGTTCGTCGCGTAGTCTACGCAGCAGTAGCAAGATCTGGATCTGCACGGTCGCATCGAGCGCAGTGGTTGGCTCGTCAGCCAACAGGAGGGACGGTCGACACGACAAGGCAAGCGCAATCATGGCACGCTGACGCATGCCCCCTGACATCTCGAATGGATAATTCTTGAGACGACTCTTGGCAGATGGAATCTGGACAAGGTCGAGAAGCTCCAGAGCCCTGGCCAACGCTTCCGAATGCGAAGTCCCCTCGTGCCGAATGATCGTTTCTGCGATCTGATCACCGATCGTGAAAACCGGGTCAAAAGCTGTCATTGGCTCTTGGAAGATCATCGAGACAACCGGACCGCGTAGATCGGAGATCTCTTTCTCGTCCATAGCAACCACGTTGCGTCCTGCAATTGTAATTTGGCCCGATATGCGCGCCGTGTTTCGGGGAAGCAAACGCATCAACGCGCGCATCGTCACCGATTTGCCTGAGCCAGACTCACCCAGAATGCAAAGCACCTCGCCTGGGTCGAGAGTGAAAGAAACTCCATTGACCGCGTTGATCTGGGTATCTCGGGAAGTGAACGTCACTTTCAAGTCTCTGACATCAACCAGTGGTTTGGTCGCCTCGGCAACTGCGTCTTGATTCATTGGACATCTCCAATAGGAGCAGCTGTATGTCCTGAGTTTGGAATGGTCATGTGACATGCCGAGAAGTGTTTCCCGCCAGAGGAGACGACATGCAGGCTCGGCTCGACTTTCGAGCACAGTGCTTCAGCATGACTGCAGCGGGTGTGAAAACGGCAACCGCTCGGCGGGTTGATTGGATTTGGTGGATCGCCAGCGATTGGTGGTTCATTCGCACGATTGCCAGGGTCCATGGACGGCATCGCTGATAACAGAGCCCGCGTGTAGGGATGCGCAGTCTGCGAATAGATCTCCTCAACCGACCCGATCTCGACAACCTTGCCCAGGTACATCACCAGGACGCGGTCGCTCACGTAGTGCACGACATTGAGATCATGGCTAATGAAGATATAGGTGAGATTGAGTTGCTCCTTGAGGTCCATCAGTAGATTTAGGACCTGCGCCTCGACTGACTTATCAAGGGCTGAGACAGCTTCGTCAAGAATGACGATTTCAGGCTCAAGCGCAAGCGCGCGGGCAATGTTAACACGCTGACGCTGACCACCGGAAAGCTCGTGTGGATAGCGGCGAATGAAGAGATTGGGATCTAATCCTACTTTGCCCAGAAGATCGCGGGCTCGCGCGCGCGCCTCATTTAGTGGAACACCTTGCGCGCGCGGTCCAAAGGCAATCGTCTCTTCGATCGTCATGCGCGGATTGAGTGAGGCGTAGGAGTCTTGAAACACCATCTGCATGAGATAGCGCATGTCCCGCACAGATATACCGTCGGGCGATCCGACCTGTCGGCCTTTGATCATAACCTCACCACCATCAGGCGGCATCAAGCGCATCAGCACGCGTGCTGTCGTTGATTTCCCGCAACCGGATTCGCCAACGATTCCGAGTGTCTCACCTTCAGCGAGTTCGAAGCTCACACCATCGACTGCGAGAACCTTGCCGGCGCTCCCCCGGAAAGGACCACCCTTGACCGTGAAGTGCTTGACCAAATCGTTGATGACTAGGATCGGCATTTGCGAATGTTGCGAGGTTGGTGTGGGTACCCCTGCAGCGAACTCAGTGGTCGTTTGTGTCATAGGCGGATGTCCATTGCGCTGCGCAGGCCGTCGCTAAGGAGATTGAAGCTTAGGGACGTGATGAAGATCATCACACCCGGCAATGCTGCGAGATAGGGATTGACGTAGATAGCCTGGCGAAGCGTATTCAACATCAGCCCCCACTCCGCCTCAGGCGGACGTACACCCAGCCCCAGGAAAGACAGCCCCGAAGCCAAAATAATCGATACGCTAATTAAGCTAGTCGCGTAGATAAAAATGGGACCGAGAACATTTGGCAGGACGTGTGCCCGAATTATGGTGAACGTCTTAGCGCCAGACGCGCGAGCAGCTTCAACATAGTCAAGGGAACGTACTTGCGTGGTTACGCTCTCCGAGATCCGTGCAATTGGTGGGATGAATACAATGGTCAATGAGAGTACTGCATTCTCAATACCTGCTCCCAATGCGCCAGAAATTGCTATTGCAAGAAGCACGGACGGAAATGCGTAGAATACGTCCATCGTACGCATGATGAGCATGCCGATCCAGCCACCTGCAAATCCGGCAAGTATTCCGAGGATGCCGCCAATGATGAGAGCATTGACGACAGGTGCAACACCCATGAACAGGGATAACCGCCCACCGTACAGAAGGCGACTTAGCATATCCCGGCCAGTTTCGTCCGTGCCAAGAAGATGTCCAGGCGTCCCGATCGCCTTAAGCCGACGGATCATACTTGCAGCTGCCGGGTCATGAGGTGCAAGCAAAGGGGCAAAGATCGCGGAAAGAATGATGAGGAGTAGGATCGCTCCAAAGATCAGAGTGACCGGATCATGGCGCAACCGTTCCAGGACGGTGGCCCAATAACTTCGAGATTTCATCGCTACTTGAGCGCTGTCAACCGAAGTTTCCGTGTGGACAGTAGGTGTGATGTCTGATGTGGTCATTGCATCAACTCCGTCGCATCCGCGGATCAACAACCGTCTGCAGGATGTCGACAACCAAGTTGAGAATGACAAAGAACATCGCGAGGACGAGGATCGTACCCTGCAGCATCGGAATGTCCCGACGAAAGATCGCATCATTGAGAAGGAAGCCAGTGCCCGGCCAATTGAATACCGTCTCAACCAGGATCGAGCCTCCGAGCAGGTAACCAAGCTGCAGCCCCATGACGGCGAGAACGGTCGGCGCAGCGTTCTTAATAACGTGCATCATGATGCGTTTGTGCGTGAGGCCCTTTGCTCTTAGCGCCTCAACAAATTCCTGGCTCAATACTTCAGCGACAGCCGCTCGAACTGTGCGAGTGATAATTCCGCAGGGTATAACAGACAGCGTGACCGCCGGCAGTATGATGTGGCGAATATGCTCCCAATCAAACTTCCAGTTGTCGGACCCGCCTGGACCAATCCCTGTTGCCGGCAGCACGTTCAATTCAACGGCGAAGATGATGACAAGAACGATGCCCAACCAATAATGGGGAACCGATACACCCGAGACACCAAAGCCGGTCGCAAACTTGTCGATCCAGGTTCCTTGAAAGTATCCGGCTAGACCGCCCAGAACAGCCCCCAGAAGGAAGCCGATCAGCGTTGCAGTCAGCGCCAACATCAGCGTATTGGGCACAGCAATGGCGAGCGCATTGACTACCGGCTGATTGTTGACGACCGACAGGCCAAGATCACCTGTAAGTGCTCGTCCGAGCCAGATTGCGTATTGAACCGGTAACGGCTTGTCGAAACCATAGTCCTTCTTCAATTTTTCAACGACTTCAGCCGGAGCATCCGCACCGACCACTGCGTTCAACGGATCGCCGGGAGCAATGTGAACGAGGCCGAATACGAGAACGGTGACGCCGAGTGATATCGGAACGAAATAAAGCAGGCGACGTAGAAGATATTCAAGCAACGTACGGTGCTCCCCGGGCTAAGTTAATATCGGAGCGGCAGACGCTGCTGCCGCTCCGAAGTGCCTATGCTTGTTGGACCGAGGCACCGTCCGCCCGATCGTCTATTCCATGTAGACCGTTGACAGGCTCTGGAACCAGTTGCGTGCTGGCTTGAAACCCTTGACCTTCGGGCTGAGGCCGCGCGGCGCAACATCGTGAACGACCCAGAGGAACAATGCCTCGTTCACTTCTTTGGTGTGTACCTTAGCGAGCAAGGCATCACGCTTTGCCGGGTCGAACTCAAGCTGCGTAGCTTTCAGAAGCTTGTCCATTTCCGGATCCGAGTAAAACCCGAAGTTGACGCCGTTGGGTGCATGCAAGTCCGAGCGCAGAAAGCGCGTGAATGCGCTATATGGATCTTGGGTAGTGTAGGATACGTTCACACCCTGAGCGCCTTTTGCCTGGGGTGATTTTGCACCCGCACGCCAGATGTCCAGCAGCGCCTGCCACTCCACCACGTCGAATTCGACCTTGATTCCGACCTCTGCCAGATTCTGCTGCAGATACTCGTTCATTTGCAGTGGCAGCATCTGACCAGAGCCAGAGGCAGAGATTGCCATCTTAACGGTTGCCGGCTTCTCCTTGCTGTAGCCGGCCTCCTTCATCAGGGCCTTAGCCGCTGCAACATCTTGCTTGATCTCGAAGCTCGGGGTGCCGTACCAAACGTCTCCTTTGACGACGTGACCGGTAGCTTCAACCGCATAACCACCCAGCAACTGTACGATGCCTTTTCGATCGATCGCGAGGTTCGCGGCCTTGCGAATTCGCACATCGTTCCAGGGTGAGCCTTCGACCCTTGAGAAGTGCCACGGCCAGACATGGGGGTAGACGCCAGATACGATTTGCATGCCCTGCTTCTTGATGCGGGGGATGGCATCTGGTGCCGGTGCCTCGATCCAATCGACCTGACCGGAAAGAAGTGCTGCCGTTCGAGCACTTGGATCAGGCAACGGCACCAGAACAACGCGTTCGAGTTTTGGGACACGCTTGGGATCCCAATGATCTTTAAATGGAACCAGTTCCAGGCGTTCTCGCGCTGTTGCTTTGTCGAACTTAAATGGACCAGTGCCGGATGGTTTAAACGTCTTCCAGTCCTTGGTTTTGGCCCATTCTGCGGGCGAAGCCATTAGGAAGTAACAGATCTGGAAAGGAAAGAAACTGTCGGGCGTTTTCGTCTCGAACTCGACAGTGTATTTGTCGATTTTCTTGACTGCCTTGAAGCCAGGCATACGAAAATTGACTAATGACGCCTGTCGCGCGCTGTATTGCGGCGACTTCTCGTTGAACAATTTCTCCATGTTGAACACGACGGCATCGGCATCGAATTCAGAGCCATCATGAAACTTCACGCCTTGGCGCAACTTGAAGGTCCACTTCGTCTTCGTGTCGTCAACCGTCCAGCTTTCTGCGAGGCCAGGGATCAGCGTCGAAGGCCTATCAGTCGCTGTAAGATCAAAATTGATTAGGGCATCATAAATCTGCAGTCCGACAAAACGGAAACCTTCGAACCCATTGTCTGGCTGACCCCATGCAAGGGGGATATCGTTGGCCGTCATGCCAACCCGAAGCGTACCTTGGGCCTGTGCCGTAGATGTCGCGATGACCGACGTCATCGCTAATCCCGCAAAGGCCCCAGTGGCGAGAACTCGCAACCATCTTTTTTGCATTGCAAAACGGCTCCTTTGAGATTCAGTACTCAGGAGCTGCATCGATATGTTGAGCGCACTGCGGTCAACCCACTGAAATTACTCCTGTGTTCTTTACGGTTGTTGAGTTTCGACGAAGAGTCTCGATTTAAATTTGTGCAATTGCGAAAAATTTTGAAGGAAATTTGTGCGCCGCGGCAGACAAGTTTTGTGCAATCGTTTTGTCCACGAGTTGATCGGCGCTTCGCCAACCGGCTCCACGAACCAGGTTTCTGAGAGGTGGATATATGGCTGTCGAAATCGACGCTGAAAGAGTTTTGCGCGACCTCTATGGGTTGCGAAAAATAGGAAAGTATAAGACAGGCGTCCATCGACCAACGCTGTCCGCAGACGACATGATCACGCGTGAGTGGCTCGCCAGCGAACTCCGCGCTATTGGCCATGATGCGAAGATCGACGGCATCGCCAACGTCATCGGATACTCTCCAGCACCGGGTCTCAAACTGCTCGCCGGTTCCCATATTGAAAGCCAAAACGAAGCGGGATGGCTCGACGGAGCACTTGGCATTATCTATGCCCTGGAAGCGGCGCGTGTGATTGCGGCGACCCCCGGCTTCGAGGATGTTGGCGTTGATGTTGTCGCGTTTGCCGATGAAGAGGGCCACTTTGGAAACTTCTTCGGTAGCTATTCGTTCGTGGGCGAGCTGGATGAAGCGACAATCGACAATGCATGCGACCGCACCCGGGGCACGCCGCTCCGCGAGGCGCTGGAGAACGCCGGACTCGCAGGCCGTCCAAGACTGCTCTTGGAGAAGGATCGTTATCTTGGGTTTCTCGAAGCCCATATTGAGCAAGGTGACCGCCTGGAAAGCAGCGGACTTTCAATCGGCATTGTAACGAGCATCGTTTCGATTTCACAGTTCAATATTGTTTTTGAAGGAACCCAGAACCATGCTGGTACGACGCGAATGGCGATCCGGCGCGATGCTGGTGTTGCCGCGGTCGAATTCTTGCAAAACCTCCAAAGCTTGTTTCCGAAACACGCCGGCGAGCACACGGTCTGGACGACAGGACGTATCACACTCAATCCTGGTGCACCGAGCATTATTCCTGGACGGGCCGAGGTCTTGTTCCAGTTCCGCGACGACGATCCAGCCAAGCTGGCCGAATTGGAAGAGGTACTTGGCGATGCAGTCGCGAAGGCCGACCAAGAAGGGCCTTGCTCAGTTCGGCTGGAAACAATTTCGAAGAGCATTCCCGCCATAATGGACGACAGTATTCAAAGCGCCCTTGAGACGGCAGCAGACAAGCATGCATCAGATAGTTTCACTCGCATGCCGAGTGGAGCCGGACACGATGCACAGATCATCGCGCGGCACTTGCCGGCTGGCATGATGTTTGTTCCAAGCATAGGCGGCATTTCCCACCATTGGACGGAGAACACATCGGACGATGACATCGTCCTCGGTGCGAAGGTCTACGCAGACGCCGTTGCTGAACTCCTAGTGCCACAAAGCTAAGTGCGTCCTGGCAGAGTTAGATGTCGACCAATAAATTTAACGATCCTCAAGACTATCCTCGAGATCTAATTGGTTACGGTGCGGTGCCACCTGATCCTAAGTGGCCTGGCAATGCAAAAATCGCTGTCCAAGTTGTCCTCAACTATGAGGAAGGTGGTGAAAATTGTCTCCTCCATGGAGATCCGCATTCTGAGTCATTTTTATCCGAAATCGTTGGGGCTGAGCCGTGGCACGGTGAGCGCCACTGGAACATGGAATCGATCTACGAATATGGGGCTCGCGTTGGCTTCTGGCGTTTGCACCGCCTCTTCAAGACGATGGATATTCCCATCACAGTCTTCGGCGTTGCCACGGCGCTCGCGCGCTCGCCCGAGCAAGTCGCAGCAATGAAGTCTGCGGACTGGGAAATCGCCAGTCACGGTCTGAAGTGGATTGATTACCGAAGCTTTTCTGCGCAGGAGGAACTAGCGCATATCCGAGAGGCTGTCAGCGTCCATCAAGAGGCAACAGGCTCAGCGCCAACCGGCTGGTATACGGGCCGCTGTTCGATGAACACGGTCAAACTCATCACCAAACTCGGTGGGTTTGACTACGTCGCAGACTCCTATGCCGACGAACTGCCTTTCTGGTATCTACACGATGGCCAAGCGCAGCTGATTGTACCTTACACACTCGATGCCAACGACATGCGGTTTGCGACGCCGCAAGGCTTCAATTCGGGCGACCAGTTCTTTGCCTACCTAAAGGACACTTTCGATGTCATGTACGAAGAGGGAGAACAGGGTTCGGCGAAAATGATGTCGATTGGTCTGCATTGTCGATTGACGGGCCGTCCTGGCCGCATTGCAGCGCTGCGCCGCTTTCTAGAATACGCCAAGTCGCACAATGACGTTTGGTTCGCGCGAAGAGTTGATGTTGCAAGGCATTGGCAAGACAACTACCCGCCTCCGATGTAATTGGGCTCGTGCCTTCATCGCGCTGTTCGATGTCCGTTACGTGGACAAAGCACGCATAGCTCAAACGTGTATTCAGACCTCTGGTGTCTCAGCCGCAACATGAGGCTTGCGAGAGCGATGTCCGCTGCCGGTCGAAGCAGACGGAATGAGCATCACGCTCAATGTCAGGCGCATGTCTGCCCCTGGCCCCACGGAAGTACCTGACTTGATCATATGATGTCCGCTTTCGATATTACTTCGGCCAAATCGCTTCCACGTTTCACTGCTTCAAATTGGTATTGTCAGTCCAGAGAAATACACTACCTATCGAATGCCCTGAGGCAAATTCCCGTCCAACTAGTGAAGGCCGACGGAGAGAATGCGGGTGAGCTGCAATTCTAGATGGTTGCGTGCCCCCGCAACCAATAATTTCGAACAAAATCAGATAATTAAAAGAATTTGAGACTGGGCCGGCTGAAAGGCAGTCTTCTTCGGGTAAGCCTCGGGTAAGTAATAAACCGAGTTCGGGTGAGGCGACCCGGTACCGGGCAAGACGTCCTGCACCGGTGAAATAGAGAATAGACTAGCGAACACCAGGGCTCTCAACATACTCACGCGGCCTTGGCCACCTGCATCCGCTTCCGACACTCTAGCGCCTGGTTCGCTTTCGCGGCGGCGGTGAAGATCGTCTTCTTGTCAGCTTTAACAATGTTGCGCCTATGGGCGATGTTGCGCATGTTCCTCGCACAGGCTCGGGATGACCTGAAAATCCGTGCAGAGGAACGCGGTACCCAATCCGTCGGCTCCGATCGTATGGCTATCTCGAGCCGTCAAGCAGAGTGTCCCATACTCCTGACCGGACTGAGAGCCCAAGCCCCGGTAGATCTTTTCTTTAGTGCCTCGCGGCCATCGCATTTAGCCATAGGTTCTGCGCGGACCATGTTCGTGGTGAGTTAAGCGTCTTCCAACGCCACCTCGGCGCGCTCAGCGAGATGCGTTTCGCTGAATCTCTGCATTGCATCACACGCATCGCGCAAGTCTCCTGCGGAGGCAATCGCGCCGCTTGTGTCTCCACTGCGAGCAAACGTGTTCGTCTCGCGTGCAAGCTGAGCAATCTGGTTCGCACCAAAAGTGCCAGCGAGTCCAACCAACACATGACTGGCGCGTTCAATGATGTTGATGTCCCGGCTTACGACGGCCGTTTCGATACGTTCTTGCTGTTCACGGATATCCGCTAGAAACTGCACCAGCGCTTGGTGCTTGATTGCGTCTGGCTCACCCTCGAATAACTCATCAAGGACGGACAGATCTATCGGTTCTGGACTTGTCGGCGCATCTGTTGGTGAATCCTTTGGCACGTCAATATCAGCCAGCGCGGCATAGAGCTTGCGCCGAACGATTGGCTTCGTCAGAACTTTATCCATACCTGCCGCCAAGCACCGGGCTTGGTCTTCCGCGAGAGCATATGCGGTAAGCGCTATGATGGGTATATCACAAACGGGCGTGCTCATTTTTCGGATCCGCTGTGTCGCCTCCAGCCCATCCATCTCGGGCATAGCGACATCCATAAGCACGACGTCGTAGGATCGACGTTCAATGGCGGCTATAGCTTCGAGACCGTTGCTGGCCGTATCAACTTTGCAACCGGCAGCTTCGATCATCGTGCGGAACACAAGCTGATTTGTCATGTTGTCTTCAGCGAGCAGGACACGCAGGTCGCTCAAATGCTCCGCAGGGCGGGTGGGATCGTCGTCTCGTGGGATGAGCGAGCTATCCCCTATTGGCAGTCGGACTGTGAAGCTAAAGGTACTGCCGCTGCCAAACTCGCTAGAGAACTCGATTGTGCCGCCCATCGCCTTGGTAATGGATTTACTGATAGCCAGTCCCAATCCGGTTCCACCGAGCTGGCCGTTGGCGCCAGGGTCGAGCGTGGTGAACTCCGAGAAGATGAGCTCCTTCTTCTCATCTGGGATGCCGATGCCCGTGTCGATGACACGAAACGTCAACTCAGCCATGCCGTCAGTTGGTTGCGTTCCGCAACTGACGTCGATCGAGACTGAACCTGTCTCTGTGAACTTAACGGCATTGGAAGCGAGATTAAGAAGAACCTGACGCAAGCGTCCGGCATCGCCAATGCAGGCCTCAGGTACAGGCTCAGCAACAGACGTCTGCACCTTCAAGCCCTTCTGCTGAGCCAATGGCGCAACAATCTTCGTCACATCGCTGAGAAGTTCGTCGACCCTGAAGATGCCCTCCTCCAGCGTCATCTGACCCGCTTCAAGCTTCGAGAAATCCAGGATGTCGTTGATGATCGTCAGCAAGGCATTGCCGGAGGTGTGCGCCGTACGCACGTATTCGCGCTGGCGTTCCTTGAGTGGTGTGTCTTGCAACAGCGTCAGCAAACCCAGAACGCCGTTGAGCGGTGTGCGAATTTCGTGGCTCATCATCGCGAGGAAGGCGGCCTTTGCACGACCGGCAACCTCAGCTTTATCCTTAGCCTCAATCAGCGCTGCCTCGCGCGCCTTTTCATCGGTGATATCGCGCAGATAGCCAATGAAGACGGGGCCGTCAGGTCCGTTTGATTTCTGAACTGCAAGTTCGACAATAATTTCTTTGCCATCCGAGCGCATGCCTTCGATCTCAATGCGCTTGCCGATGACAGGTCCTTCTTGTGTTTTGAGGTAATGCGCTAGGCCATTGCGGTGCGCAGATCGATACTTGTTGGGGATTATCAGTTCAGCCATGTCCTGGCCAATGACTTGATCTGCCTTGTACCCAAAGATGCGCTCAGCAGCGGGGTTGAACCGTATTATGTTGCCTTCGTGGTCGATGACGATGATCGCATCAAGTGCGGCCTTAACTGTCGCTCCAAGGAGGTCTTGTGACTGACGCAGCGCCTCTTCGCGCTCCTTCAGGGCTGTGATGTCGACGCGGAAGCCAACGGTAAATCCACTGTCGGTTCGCCGCTCGATAACGCGGAGCCACCGCCCGTCGTCCAGCTTCTGTTCGACACCTTCACCAGGGTTCCTGTGTTCGGCAAGGCGCTGTTCAATCCATGTCTCGACATCGTCAGACTGATACTGCCCACGCCGCGCACCTTCGCGAATGATCGTCTCGAACGTGTTGCCTGGTTTGATGAGATCCGAGCTCGTTTGGTAGATGTCACGATAGCGCTCGTTGCAGATAACGAGACGATCATCGGCGTCATACAGCACGAAGCCGTCCGGCAGAGCCTCGATAGCTTCGATCAATCTTGTCTCGGCTTCCCGTGCTTTGGCTTCAGCGGCTTTGCGAACGGTTACATCTCTCACAATGGCCGTATAGAATGGCTGACCACCACGCATAAATGCGCTGACAGATACCTCCGTTGGGAAGGTCGTTCCGTCCTCGCGTTGTCCGAGGCATTCGTGCTCTCGACCTGGCGAACTATCAAGCCGGTAGTAACCACCGCCGCTCTCAAGGCGATCACCAAAGTCTGGAAGAATGAGTGAGACGTGGTGCCCGATCAGGGCTTCAGCATCGTAGCCGAATGCTGCCTTAACTGCTGGATTGACAGCATCGATGTTGCCGTCTGCACCGACGGTTACAATCGTATGAGCCGCCGTCTCCAGGATTCCCTTGATACGAAGCTCGTTCTCTTCGGACAATGCCAATGCTGTCTGCGTGGCATTCATTTCCTGTTGGTTCCGCTTGATTAAGAACCGGACGATCGATATCGCCGCAATAAAGCCAATGATCAGGAAATAGATGATGTGCTGAATGCCACGATCATCCAGAATGCCCGCTCGATTGAGTGGCACTTCAACAGTTTGGATGCCACGGACGTCGCCAATCTTCCACGTCTTACTCGGTGAACGCGGGTGCTTGTTGTGGCAATCGACACAAGCAGCCTTCATAACCACGGGTTCGGCGTAGAGCAGGCGCTCTCCGTCAGTCGTTACGAAGCGCTTCGTGAACTCAGCATTGGGCTTTGATTTCAGATAGTCGAGAGCATCGCGCTCAACCGAAGACACCTGCCGGTTGGCGCGCCATGGAAACGGCTTGGCACTGAGAAGGCGATAAGTGGTGTCATCCCCGTGTTCGGTCAGCGCATTTGCGAGTTCGATGGAGAACGTTGCAGGAAGGGGGATGGCATTGGTCTTCGAGCGATACTCGTGGGTGGCGGTAATGTTGGCGTCATCGCCCAGCCTTCCGACGACTTGTTTGGCGTAGCTCGAACGAAAGACATTCAGGGCGCGTGACATGTCTCTGGCGTGCTGAACGGCCAGCCTTTCGCTCACCTTGTCGACGTGCGCCGCAAACATGAAGATGACTGCCGCGCCGGACACAAGTGAGAATACAACAAGCGTCCAGAAGGTAGATCCAAGTCCCGAATTGCTCGTCGCGGACCCGCTGAATTCGCCTTGTTGAAGTGCCATATCGTCAACTCGATTGATCAACTGCTTGCATGGTTACAGGCAGGATCAATGCGTCATTGCACTGAGAGCATAGCCTTTAACTCTCACTTTAGATTACTCGGCGGGTATTAATTTCCTGCGAGACGAATGGTTAATCATTCGTCTCGCATTGCCTCTTTGTGAGACTAAAACAACAGATCGATCGAACCCGTGTCGATTGTGGCCTGCTCTTCCAGGACCACAGTGATGCCGGTGTCTGCCGCACCGTAGGTGATTTGCATATCGTTGCCGACAGCTGTGAACTCGAGGTCATCGATTGAAGAGATCGTCTCGATATCAGTGAAGTCGAGGGTGTCATCATCGACATCAAAGTCGGTAATCCGGTCAATATCGGAGACCAGGTTGAAGTGGAACGTGTCATTGCCTTCGCCACCGGTTAAGATGTCGTCACCCTGACCGCCACGCAGATGGTCGTCACCCTGACCACCTTCGTGAGTGTCATCACCTGCTCCGCCGAAAAGACGGTCATCATCCGCTCCGCCGGTTAGTTGGTCATTACCCTCACCGCCTTGCAGATTGTCGGCACCCGATCCGCCCGCGATGACATCTGCACCGTCTTGCCCAAGCAGGAAGTCTGCGCCATCGCCACCGGACAGTGTATCGTTGCCATCTCCA
This sequence comes from Hyphomicrobiaceae bacterium, assembly GCA_965247245.1. Lineage (GTDB taxonomy): Bacteria > Pseudomonadota > Alphaproteobacteria > Rhizobiales > Hyphomicrobiaceae > Tectiglobus. The sequence goes on from CBDFGV010000003.1 coordinate 4,466,215, forward strand.
CCATGAATGGTGTCGCTGCTACCGCGACCGTCGATTGTGTCGTCGCCGCCGAAGCCATAGAGATGATCGTTTGCATCGGAGCCAAACAGGTTATCGCCGCCGAGGTCAGATCCTTCGATGCCTTCAATGCTGATCAGCTGATCTCCGGCTGCATCGCCGGTTTCTCCAAGGCCCGAAGCAAGGTCAACTGTTACGCCGCTATCTGAAGAGAAGTAGCTGGCAAAGTCGAAACCATCACCTCCGTCCAGCACATCTGCGCCTTCGTCGCCGCGGAGCAGGTCGTCACCATCTCGACCCTGCAGCACGTCATCACCATCGCGTCCACGTAGAACGTTGGCACCATCATCGCCACGCAGAACATCGTTGTGGAAACTGCCCTCCAAACGCTCAACACTGTCGTAGGTGTCACCTGCTGCTTCACCGGATTGACCTCCGTTGGCAAGATCAGCCTCAACGCCTTGCGTCGCCCGGGTGTAGTCAGCAGTATCACGGCCATCGCCGCCCTGAAGCTGGTCAGCGCCAGTGCCACCGTCAAGGAAATCGTCACCGAGACCGCCAACCAGCGTATCTGCGCCAGATCCACCAAGCAGATAATCCGCACCGTCCTGGCGCAGGAACTGCGGAAGGGGTGCGCTGTCGTAAGAGAAGCCATCGTTGATGTTGGACTTTCCACCAACCGCCAGTTGTGCCGCGACAGGCTGACCGTTTTCGAGGCCGGAGATGCCATAGATGTTGCCGGTTGAATTGTCAGAGAAGTAAAGACCACCGTCGGCAGACGTCCAGCCTGCACCGAAGGGACCGATTTCATCCAGTCCCTGGACGGTTACTGCTGTTACTTCCTGATTTCCGAGATCATACTTGACCAACTGGCCATACTTTGAGAGGCCGAAAAAGGCGCCACCATTCTCGTCATCGATGTAGACGATATCGTGCACCGCACCAGGCTTTGAGCCGGAGAAGCTGATCTTCTCGGTCTCCAATGTCTCAACGTCGATTGCCGTGAGTTGTTTTGATCCGGTCTTGATGAAGAGGCGGCCATCACCGCCGAATGTGCCGGCAGCTACGCTTGGCAGATCGCCCACGAGCGCTTCAACATGTCCGTCACCGCCAATTCTCAGAAGATAACCTTCGAACTCCGTGTTCCGGCTGCCGATGCCGTAAGCAAATCCGTCGGCTCCGTTCAGACCCACAGCATTATAGTTGTCCTGGTCCTGACCAATGTTGATGTAGTCGCCGGTCTGCGGGTCAAGTTTCTTAAGCTGCCCGTTGATGACCTGATAGAGGCCAGACTCAAAATCAAACGGGGAGAGATCAGTTTGGGGAAAGCTCGTTCGGGTTGGCTCTGTCGCGGCACTTGAAGACTGATCATCACCATAGATAATGTCGTTGCCTGGACCGCCACGGATCCAATCCGTTCCGGCATTGCCGGTCAGCACGTCGTTGGCATGTGCATCATAGACGCCGTCCGTGTGAGCGCCGGATAGATTTTCTCCTGCAGCTGTGCCTGTGTAGGCGTCCGTGACTTCCTCAGACTTATCAGATTGCAGGAGTTGGTCCCAGGCAACCGTTTCGTCGCTGAACTGAATGTGCTCGATATCTCGGACAACCTTGGTGCCGTCGGGAGATCCTTCTCGGGTATCGATGAAGGTGTAGGCACCACCGGTTTCGTTATCAATGATTGTGTAGTCGCCGACTTGTCCTGTGAGGATCAAGGTGTCTTCGCCGCCCTGGCCGCCCCAGACGCGATCGTTTCCAGAAAAGGCATTAAAAATGTCATCACCGCCGGTGCCAATGACGACGTCATCGCCAGCTGTGCCATTGACGATTGTGAAAGGCGGTTCAACGTAGGCATCGATGAACTCTTCAAGTGTGGCGACACGGTCCGAGAACTTAAACACTTCGATGTCGCGGACGATATCCTCGCCGTCCGGCGCGCCATCACGCAGATCTTTGACCAGGTAGCTGCCATTGCCGCGATCCCAGATTGCATAGTCTTCCAGTTTGCCGGAGTACTGCGCTTGGTCTTCGCCGCCGGTTCCGCCCCAGACGTGGTCGTTACCTGCGCCGCCAGAGAAGATATCGTCACTTGCGGTGCCAAGCAGATTGTCGTCGCCGTCGGTACCAACGTTCGGCCGTGGCTGGGCTTCAAGGAGCTCTTCCAGTGAAATCTTCTGATCTGCGAATTCAAACTCTTCAATGCTGCGGACAACGATGGAGTCATTGGCGAGTGCATTGGTCAGGCCTTGCAGCGTGTAACTGCCATTGCCGTTGTCAGCAATGTCGTAGTCGGCAAGATTGCCAGTTAGCTTGAGCGTATCGACACCTCCAGTGCCACCCCAAACCCTGTCGCTGCCGCCAGATGTAGTGAAGAGATCATCTTTAGACGAACCTAAGAGTACGTCATCACTTGATGATCCCGAAATGTAGTTCGGTGTATCTGCGATGAAGTCTTCGAAACTGAGTGACTGATCCTCGAAAGTGAGTGTTTCAATATCACGAATGATATCTGTGCCATCTGGAGAGCCATCGCGCAGGTCGACAATGGTGTAGCTTCCGTTGCCGTTATCTGTAACGGCATAGTCGGATGCACGCCCCGTGAAAACCGCTTCATCGACGCCACTGCTGCCGCCCCAAATGCTGTCATTCCCGGATGTCGTTGAGAGAATATCGTTGCCGGAAGTGCCGAGAACTTTTGCCATTATGATCTACTCTTGTTTTTGGTGCTTTGAGGTGGAAGTTGTCGAAGTACGGTGCCTAGTCGGATTTGGGTCTGCGTGAGCCCTGGGCCGCGTGAGCCTTCGTGAGGCTCAACATGGCTTCGCTGGTGTTTTCAGCGCCTCGCAGATAGCCAATAATCTCCGCTTCCCTGGGAGAAGTCTTAACGAGGAGTTTAATGCGCTCGATAAGGCGTCGGCGCTCCAGTCGAAGCTCTTCCAGAGCGCGCTCTATCTGCACATTGTTGAAGCTGTCCATCACGCCACCGTAACTCATGACCAATTGCATCCCGTATTATTGTGAGCGCCACGTCCGCGTATTCTTGCACCCGCCACAAACGCGGTTGCCACGCCACGCGCTGAGGAATGTTCGCGAGCACATCAGGCACCGACGGTTGGCTTGATCTCCCGTCGTGCAATCATCAGTGTTTGAATTGAACTGCTGCTGCATTTCTTGCTGTTCGATTGCTACGTGCGCCTGCATGTTTTTCTCCTTTGCCACCGCTGCTGCACAACATTGTGCAACAGCGAAACATATCGCGGTGGATCACTGAGTTTGGGAGAAGTCGAGAGATCCGATTAGCGATGCCAGATTAGGAGCAAGTGCCGGACCATATGGTGATGCAAATAATAATCGTTATATATCAATGGCTTGAATGACGGCGGGCAAATTGCTTTTTGCATCTTGCAAATGCAGAGCAGGCAATTTGCAAAAGGCAGATAGCGATTTTGAAAATGCTTCGCTCTTCCAGCAGATAAGCCAAAATCGAGAAATTTATAATTTTAAACAATTTTGCGAAGCTTAATCAGAAGTTATTCAATCACCTTCTCGTATAGTCATAACCTGCACTGCGAAATCGGTGTAAGCCGGCAAACCGGCAGCTTGAGTTTTCCGCGGCACTCAGTGGGGGCTGAGAGTAATGTCGCGACTTTGGGGATTGCGTACAACTATGCCAGCGAAGCAAGCAACAGTATTGATAGTCGAAGACGTCGTATCGCTTGCGATGACGTACCGGTCTTATCTGAAGGCCGAGAATGTAGCTATCGAAGTGGTCGGAGATGGACAGGCAGCGCTCGATGCAGTGGCCAACAATCCGCCGAACGCGATCATTCTGGATATCAACCTGCCGGACATTAGCGGCATGGACATCCTACAGACCTTAAAGGAGAAAGGTCTGGATATCCCGGTGATCATGATCACTGGCGACGGCTCCGTGCAAACTGCTGTTGAAACCATGCGCCGCGGTGCATTCGATTTCATTGTCAAACCGTTTACGGCCGATCGACTACGCGTCACTCTCCGCAACGCTCTGACCCAGCACAAATTGAAAGAGCAGGTCAATGAGCTGAGGCAGAATTTTGCTGCAGAAGGCTTTGGGGATTTCATAGGCAACTCGCTGACCATGCAGTCTGTCTACCAAATCCTTCGGAGCGCAGCACAATCCAATGCGACGGTGTTTGTGACCGGAGAGAGCGGAACAGGCAAGGAGCTCTGTGCCGAGGCGCTCCATAAGATGTCAAAGCGCGCGGATAAACCACTCGTTGCCATTAACTGCGCATCAATTCCGCCAGGACTGTTGGAAAGCGAGATCTTCGGTCATGTGAAAGGATCTTTCACAGGCGCTACAACTGATCGCCTTGGTGCAGTTCTTTCTGCTGACGGTGGCACACTGTTTCTTGACGAAATCGGTGAGATGCAGCCGGAATTCCAATCCAAGCTGTTGCGCTTTCTGGAAACCGGACAGGTACAAAGGGTTGGCGAAGACAAGTTGCGCAAGAGCAACGTCCGCATCGTGTGTGCAACCAACCGTGACCCAAGACACGAGGTAGCGGAGGGGCGTTTCCGCGAGGATCTATTCTATCGTTTGCACGTCATTCCGGTCGAGATGCCACCGTTGCGTGAGCGTGAAACTGACAGCCTGATGCTTGCCAACCACTTCCTCGAGATGTTCGCCATGGAAGATGGCAAGCCGCTCGAAGGCTTCACCGAGGCCGCAGAAGACGCCATTCTGACTTATACCTGGCCGGGCAACATTCGCGAACTTAAGAATGCCGTCCGGAACGCCGTGGTTCTGGGTCAAGGCCCAATGATCGATGTTGGCGACCTCCCAATTGATCTACACCGACAAGCCAATCCTGCTCCAGCTGGAACTCGGGATCCTGGTGTACGTCTCATGCAGCCCACAAGCCATGCCGGCGCTTCATCGCAGATTGTACCACTTGAGCAGCAGATTGATGTTGCCATTCAACGCGCAATCAATGCCTTGGACGGATCAATTCCCAAAGCTGCAGCGGCATTGAAAGTCAGCCCATCAACAATCTATCGGCGGCTTCAATCCCGGTCACACAAAGACAGCGCTTAGTCTCTGCGTCTTTGCACGACGCCTCTCATCTCAATTGACCACGACTTATTGAACCAGCGAGCCGATGGCTCGCTGTTTTTTGTATTTGGAGCGAGCTGCTTCCTTTGACGTCCGTGCCCAGTACTTGCAATTTGCAATGATTTTTATTTTGCAATTTGAGAAGTCGAATTTTGCAAAGTTTGGAAATCTGAAAAAATTGTAACTTCTTGTTTTTGTTGAATAAATATATCTCACATCACCTGGCCCCCGATTTGAAATGTGCCTGGCAAAGGTTCTTACGCCCAGGAGATTTCAATGTCGGCTTACTCGGGTCAACTCGCTTACCAGAATACGCAGGTCGCGTTTGAAACAGGCGCGCTAGACCTGCCTTCTGCACCAGTTCATTTCGCATTCCCGTCAAGCGGCCGAACTGTTCGTTTTCTAGGTCTCGACGTAACAGATACAACGCTGGAAAGCGCGAGCCACTGGATTGTTGCGCAGGCACAAAACAAGACTCCAACCAACATCGGTTTCGTCAACGCACACTTCGTCAACCTGGTCCACGAGCAAGTGGGCCTCGGCGAAACGATCAAGCAATTCGACTGCTTCTACGCCGATGGCATTGGCGTGAAGCTCGCAGCACGGGCGGAAGGTGTCGCCCTGACAGACAACGTCAACGGTACTGATCTCTTCCCAATCCTGTGCAGACAAGTCGCCGCCGGCAACGTCGGCCTATTCCTTCTTGGTGGACAGACAGGGATTGCTGCAGCGGCAGCAGCCAACATGGAAGCCAAGACACCAGGTTTGACTGTGTCGGGTACAGCCTCTGGTCACTTTGCTGACAGCCGTGACGAGCAGACAACGATTGAGCAGATCAATGCCAGTGGAGCCGAAATTCTGCTGGTTGGCATGGGAATGCCGATCCAAGAGCAGTGGATCATTCGCAACCGTCACCGACTTGCTCCCAGCGTCATCATCGCGGTTGGTGGTCTTTTCGATTTCTACTCCGGCCGCATTCAGCGCGCACCAAAGGTCCTCCGCGACAACGGACTGGAGTGGGCATGGCGCCTGGCGATGGAGCCGCGCCGTTTGTTCAATCGCTACGTGATTGGAAACGTAAAGTTTCTAGCCCGCGTCGCAGCTCATCGCATCTCTGACACCACCGGCGCACATCAGCCAAAAACAATATCTCAGTAAGGAATTCGATCATGGCATTCACAGCTTACAACGATAACATCGTCCTAACACACAGCCAGTCTTCAACCAGCTCTACAGCTTCGATGAAGGAATGCTTTGACTGGATCGTTGCTGCTACCGCATTGGTTCTCCTGTCACCTGTTCTTCTGATCGTTGCAGCCGCAATCAAACTGGAGAGCAGCGGTCCTGTTTTCTTTCGCCAGCGACGCAACGGCATTGGCGGCAGCGTATTCAATGTTTGGAAGTTCCGGACAATGTCTGTGATGGAAGACGGCAACACTGTTACGCAGGCATCGCGCAACGACAGCCGCGTAACGCGAGTCGGTGCGTTTCTGCGCAAGACCAGCATCGATGAACTCCCACAGCTGATCAATGTCCTGCTTGGTGAGATGTCTCTGGTTGGCCCAAGACCGCATGCCATGGCGCACAACGAATACTATGCCGAGCGGATCGCAAACTATGTCGAGCGCGAAGCCGTCAAGCCAGGCATCACAGGTTGGGCGCAGATCAATGGCCATCGTGGCGAAACGCAAAAATTATCTCAAATGATAGATAGAGTTGAACATGATGTTTGGTACATCCGAAATCAGTCTATGTTATTGGATTTGAAGATCATTTTGTTGACGCCAATTTTCGGCTTGGTGCATCGGAATGCCTTCTAAGTTGCAGTCGAGTTTCTCACGAAGGTTGGTGTTTGGAGTAGCGCAATGTCAGTCCAGAATTTCCAGGAGATGACAGCAGGAGTACCGGCAGAAACCGGGCTCATCAACATCTACTCGGCACGCAATCTCGGTGACGCAGCGATCATGTCGGCGCTCGGACAGCTCAGTCCGCGAGGCCACGTCATAGCACGGCGCAGCGACGACATCGACGAGATTGAAATCCGCGCATTGGAATGGGCTGGCGACACCAACGACTGTGATCGGTTCGTAAGTGTTGGCGGAGACATCTTCAACAATGCACGGCCGAACCTTGTGACACGAGCCTTCCTAGGCAACGTCTGGCAACTCTATCAGCGCCGCCGCAAGGCTATTCTGTTTGGTCAGACGATACCTGCTTCATGTCAGGGCGCAGCATTGCAGCTGCTGGCAAGAGTGTTGCGCAACCTACCAGCTGTCGTTGTTAGAGATGAAGCAAGCCATACTGTGCTTCGTGCGCATGGCGTTGATGCGCAGTTATCTTTCGATACCGCATTCGCGTTAGAACCGACTCTGTCAGGTCAGCAGACGGCTCGTTCCTTATTCGAAGCGGCCGGGCTTGAGCCGGAACGCACCACATTACTGTCCGTCCGTTCGTTTGACGCACTCTATCCTCATGATCGCGAGCACTTTGTTGCGCGAATGGTGCAGCTCGCCAACAGGCTTTCTGATCGAGGCCACCAGGTGGCGGTGCCCATCCAATCCGATGTTTCTGCTAATGATAGTGACCGATTGCTGGCGAACGAGTTAGCGGGGCGCACCGATGCAATTTCGGTGCTCGATCTCTTTGCTCCGTTGAGCGAAGGAGATGACTATGTCGAACGCCTGGTCGGTGCCATGGCAATTGCAAACATCGTTGTCGGCGTCCGCTACCACGCCACCGTTTTGCGTCTCGCGGCCGGTCGCATGCCTTACAATCTTTCCTACTCCCGCAAGGGCGAGGATATTGGTCGCCGTCTCAACCTTTGTGGTGCGGAGCTAGCAGCTTTCGATCCCGACCAAGAAGTTGCCGCGATCGAAGCAACGGCCGCACAGGACTTCGATGTCGCTCCTGTCAGAGCCAACGTTCGCGAGAGTTTCGCGCACGCCTACGGCACATTGCACTGAGGGGCCGAAACCGAATGCGGCTAAGTAGGATCAGATACGCAGTCACGCAAAAGCTGAACTCGATGGCGAGTGCGGGGATGATGGGCGGCGCGGAACTGATCAATCGATCGACCCGCATCGTCGCGTCGATTGCTCTCGCCTGGTCGATGGGGATTGTCGAGTTTGGTATCGCCGCGGCAGCTCTGGTTATTCACGACATCATTCGACTAATGATCCAAAACGGCCTTGGCGCGCGCATCGTTGTTGCCAGCGATGACGAGTTGGCCGAGACGACAACAGCCGTGCACAGGCTCAACTGGTTGATTGGCTTTGCCATGGCCGCGTTGCAGTGCGCCCTTGCCTGGCCTGTCGCGGCGCATTTTGGTGAACCACAGCTGGCCTATGCGATTGCTGCCATGGCCGTCGTACACATTGTCTATCCAGCCGCCATGGTCCAGGTCTATCTGGCGCAGCGCGCGCAGCGTTGGAAGATGATGAGCGGGACGATCGCGGCCCAGTGCGCAACGGACAATCTCCTGACTGCAGTACTAGCCCTACTAGGCTTCGGACTTTGGTCAGTTGTCATTCCGAAACTTGTCGTGGCCCCGCTTTGGGTTCTTTGGCATCGCACCAGCACGGCCTGGACATCAACGGCCGTACCGACTGCTGAAACCTATCGTTCGTTGGCAGGCTTTGGCGTGCAGATCTTTGCTTCAGAAGCGCTGAGCGGTCTGAGACATCATGCCGACAAGCTCCTTGTCGGCGCAATCCTGGGTCCGGCTGCGCTTGGCATCTACGCGTTTGCAGCCAACTTGGCCCGCGTCAGCTTGATGAGCCTGAGCAATGCGATGGGGGCCGTTATTCTGCCACGCCTGCGCGAAAGCATGAAGTGCGGTCGATTGCTGGAGTGCTACCGCCGGAGCATTGTTGAGATGTTGGCGGTCATTGGCCCGATAGCTGCTGCAATTGCTGTAGTCGCACCGTGGCTGATCCCACTATGCTTCGGCGCCAAGTGGGCGCCGGCGGTCCCGGTTGTTGTCATCATCGCACTTGCCACGATTTCTCATCCGATATTCGTCGCGACGTCGCAAATGCTTCGCGCTCAGCAACGCGCAGGGATCGAGCTACAGATCTCCGTCATATCAGCCCTGAGTTTCTTGGTCTGCTTCTCGATCGGCCTCAGCGTCAGCATCGAACTAGCCGCACTGTTGGCAGGATTTGCGCAATGCGTCGTCGCCATCGCTGTCTTCATTGCCATGCAGCCCCGCAAGGAATTCGAGCCGAAGCAAGTCTTCGCGCAGGGAGCAACCTCATGAGTCGACAGTTGCGAACTGCGTTACCACAAGTCTCAGTTGTTATGCCGAGCTTCAACGCAGCCGACACGATCGTGGACAGCATCGAGAGTGTGCAGCAGCAGACCATTGCCGACTGGGAAATGATCATTGTCGATGATGGTTCATCGGATGAGACTGTTGCGTTGGTCGAACAAGTGACTTTGCGAGACCCCCGAGTCCGCATTATCCAGCAAGCAAATTCGGGCCCATCAGTTGCACGAAACAGAGGGGTTTCAGAAGCGCAGGCAGCGGTCGTTGCTTTCCTTGACTCCGATGACCTTTGGGAACCGCGACACCTGGAGCTCAATCTCGCGAATCTCTCGAAGTGCACTGACCTCGGAGTAAGTTTCTCGCCATGCCGGCTGATGAGCGCAGACGGACAGCTGACGGGCGAGATGACAGCGGCATGGTTGGATGATGTCACGATCGCCAACATCCTATCCTGCAACCCGTCTTCAACATGCTCTGCATTGGTCGTCAGGAAAACCGCTTTCGAAGAAACCCAAGGCTTTGACAAGCGCATGGTCCACGCCGAAGACCAGGAGTGGCTCTACCGCGTTCTGACTAGCGGCTGGAGAATGCGTGGTCTTGCAGAGGCGACCGTCCGCTATCGCCTGTCACCAAAGGGTCTATCAGCCGATACGGAACGCATGCACGGAGGTTGGAAGGCCTTCATTGCGTCAGCACAGGCCCACACACCCGAGGCCGTAGCACAGCACTTGCCGAAAGCCCGGGCCAGCATGAACCTTTACTTCGCCCGACGGCTTCTTCGCGATGGCGATACTTCATCCTCAATGCGACAGCATTTGTGGATTTCGCTTCGCAGCTATCCGGGAATCGCCTTTGACCAGCCAAAAACGATTGCGGTGCTGTTGCTGAGCCTGTTGCTGCCGCAATCCGCAATCGATCAACTACTCAAACTGCGGGGAGTTCAACATGCCTGACATGGAACCCACATTTTCAATCGTTGTACCACTCTACAATACCGAAAGGTACATCGCAGAGGCGCTTGACTCGATCGAGGCGCAGACCTTTGCTGACTTTGAAGTCATTGTCATCAATGATGCGTCAACCGACAACGGGCCTGCAATCGTACAGCGCTATGTCGCGCGCGACAGTCGCTTTCGGATGATCACCCAAGAAAACCGAGGTCTGGCCGGCGCACGTAACTCCGGCATTCGGGCTGCGCGTGGCAAATACGTTGCGCTGCTCGACGCAGACGACATCTGGTTGCCGGAAAAACTCCAGCGCCACTTCGATCATCTTGAGTGCAACCCCGAAGTCGGTATCAGTTATGCGCCGTCCATCTTCATAGATGATCACAGCCAGCGCATGCGAGCCATGCAGAGCCCGCAGCTCGACAACATCACGCCCGAGCACATGTTCTGCCGCAATCCTGTTGGTAACGGTTCAGCTCCGGTCTTGCGCCGCGCCATGCTCGATGAAGTTTGCTTCTACGTTGATGCCCCGGAAGGGCGTCGGTCGTGCTGGTTCGACGAGAACTTCCGTCAGTCTGAAGACATTGAAATGTGGACACGTTGTTTAGTGACGACGAGTTGGACATGCGCCGGCGTTGAACAGCCGCTAACACTCTATCGCCTCAACACCAATGGACTCTCGGCCAACGTCGAAAAGCAGTTCGAGTCCTGGTTGAACTTCCGCAACAAGACTGCAGATATAGCCCCTGAACTCGTCGCAGCAGTCGGGCAAACATCGGAAGCCTTTCAGCTTCGCTATCTTGCTCGCCGCGCGGCCATCAGCGGAGACGGATACACGGCATTAAAGCTGCTGTTGCGGGGTGTGCGTCGTGACCCTGTCATCCTCGTTCGCGAGGCACATAAAACGATTGCGACGTTCGCGGTTGCCGGACTGGCGTTCGTTATTCCTGAGAAGGCATTCGAGCGTCTTTCGCGCTGGTCGCTTGGGCTTCCCGCTACCGCCCAACCTGCTACGGCATAGTCCTGCTTAAGTTGCCGGGTTCGGCTGCAATGGTGGCGCAAGGTCGTTCGTCTTTCTGGTAGATCCAAGAGGGCGACGAAACGGGTTGAACAGGCGTTCGCGGCTGGCGATGCCAACCATCACGAAGGCCGGCCACATAATATAGGCCAGGATCTCAAGGTTCTCGGTGAAGGTCGTGAACGAGATAAAGATGATCAGCGTCAATGCCACGCGCGCGCTGCGATTTGCCTGCGCTTTCAGGGTGAGTTCGCACCAGGAATAGATGAGCGGCAGCAGCAGCGCGAGAAAACCGACAGCGCCCTTCACAAATAGCAAGCCATACCAGGAATGGTGAGAGCCAATCGGCATAAACTCAACCAGGTGGGGCCCGCGTTCAACGATGCCGTGTCCCCAGATCGGGGCTTCGCTCCACCAGCGATGCAGCGCGATACGTCCTAACGCTTCGCGCACATAGCTGGAATCGGCGCGCATGGCACGCACATTGTCGATCTGCTCAAGTAATAGCGGTATCCACAGCTCTGAGCTTAAAACCATCAGGAAGGCTGTAATGGCGCCCAGCAGATAGACGCGAGGATCCGTCAATCGGTAGAGCCCTGCCGACAAAAGGAACACGGCCGGAATAGCAATCATCCCCAGGCGAGACTTGCACATCAGGATGACGGCAACCACAACGAAGCAACCCAGCATCCGTAACATCAGCGATTGGTTACGCAGGATGAGCGGGATCAATATCCCGAAGGCAACTGCCGCAGCCGGCCCCCAGGGCGCAAAGAAGCGCCAGCGTCTGCTGCCGTCAAAACTTTGGCCGTAGAGTTCCACTGTGAAGTATTCAGGACCTGGCCCGCCGAGCGCCATGATCGGTGAGACATAGAGCGTTCCAGGTAACCCGACGAATGGCGCTACAACGAGAAACGGAATAATGAGGAGCGTCTGCACTGCGACATTCGTCGCCGCCTGATAGAGAACCTTGGGCCGGACATGGAGGCAGGCGCCAATCAGGACGAACACGGCGAAGAGCGCCCAACCCTTCATCCATCCGATGGTTGACTTGATTGTGGCCGCTATTCCCAAGTCCCAGTTGAAGTGCCCAATGACCAGCGCAACGAGCATCACCAGCATGCCGCTCCACCAGACCATAACCATGGCGGTCATCGGTCGGTTGGCCAAACGCTCCGCGGATGGATCGAGGAAGCGCCACATCCACAGCGCCAGAAGCAACCATGCGATCACTGGCGCCACAACATAGAGCGCACCGAAGACATACCAAACCCAGGTTAGACTGAGGGCGTAGTAGAGAACGTCTTCTTCCAGTGTGCGCGTTGCGGCAGCAGTGGACATTGTTTCGATGTCGATTAGCTTTGCGCGTTCGCCGGCGATGGGCCACGGCGTTGCGCAATGAGTGACTTGGGAAGTCCGGCGACGCGCTCGTACTTCACCTCGGCGTCAGGGAAAAGATTGCGGAACTGCAGCCCATCCAGCAAGCGGCAGCTTTGAACATTTGTCATCGCCTGCCTAAGCGACCTGGCGCGTCCGATGTAGCCAAGTTTGGTTGTCATGATGAGACGGGCACGGACCTGCTCCGGCAACCAATGGAAGAACGGTGTCCGGAAGTGCGGCTCGAGCGGGAACCAGAAGTAAGGCGTTTGTACGTAGTATGAGTCCGCGACACGGCGGATCTCGTTGGCGCAGGCTTCCATTTGCGACCAGTCGCCAACGTGCTCGATGAGCGAGTTTGAGTGAGCTAGGTCAAATTCACCGTCTTTGATATCTGATAAATCACAAGCGTTGCCGTAGCGAAACTCGAAGCGTTGGCCCGAAACGTTTGTCGTGTTCTCCAAGTTGATGATTGAGACACGGGCATTGCAGGCGGCGAGTTGCTCGGTTGCGGGACGCCAGTATTCTTCACGGCCGCCAATATCTGCGATATTGCAAAAACCTTTTCGCGCCGAAATCTCCTCGATCTGGCTTATGATCATGGCGAACCGGCGGGCGCGAAAGTAAGAACTCCACGAGTCGCTTTTCTGCTTGGCAATATTCGGATCTGCCGTGACATCGATAACTGACATGCTACTCACTTTCCCTATTGCGCGTTTGCGAACAGGTGCCCCGATCCGCTAAAGCTGAAAACCAAATGATTAGATGGGAGCTGCCTGCGCCATCCGCGGCTCCATGCGCGCCCGTCCCAGATGAACACTTGCAAACCACTGGTGGAGCCAGGCGAAGAACCACCCGGCAATTGCCAAGCCAGATCCACCGACCGCTGCCAAAGCTGCAATCAAGATATTTGGAGAGCTGGGCGAGTCTGGTAGCGTTGGCGGATCCAAAACCTGCAGAAGAGGATACGACGCGTAGATGTCTGACGTTGTGGTATCGATCCGTGCCACAGCTGAACTAAAGACGGCATTTGCGATCTGATGGTCGCGCTGAAGATCATCCAGCCGCGCTGCGACGACGCCAAGTTTCTTGCGTCGAGCTTCCTGCTTCTCCAGAAGGCCCTCAATCTCAGCGATGCGGGCATCCTGCGCCTGCATCTCGGCAAAGCGCTTGACCAATCCCGTTAGCAGTTGGACATACTGGTCCCCTTGGGTCGAGAGGAAACGCGACAGCCGGGCGCTCTGGTTCGTCATGTTGCGTTCGGCAAGTTTGCGTTGCAGCACGCTCTCAATCGACAGCATCTTTGACTTTGGATCTGCAACGCGGGGATGCCGAGCACCGAACCGTGTTAGGTTCTCTGCGTAAGTTGCATTCGCCGTTGCATAGGCTTGCCAGAGGCTCTGGAATTCCTGATCCGCAACAATCGCCAGGATGGACACGGCATCCTTGGCATCGACCCCGAGTTCCTTTGTCAATGAACTGACCTGGCTCTTGCTTTCCGCACGCGTTGCCTTGGCCGTCGTCAACTCACGGCGCAATAGCTCAATGGAGTTGACCAATTGATTGTACTGCTCGAGTGAAGCAAGACCACTTTCGACCTGCAGCGAGAGCAACCGTCCACGCGCAGCCTTCAGGTTGGCCTCAAACTCACCAACACTCTCACGGATCGAGGCCTGACGACGCTTGATCTCATCAGAGCGCAACTTTCCGAGTTTGGCCCGCAGGGCCTTGAAGAGTGCCCATGATCTCTTTTGCGCCTCGTTAGGAGTTTTGGCTGAAACCTTGAAGCGAATGATCGATGTCTGATCGATTAGCTTAATCCGCGGCTTGCCGAAGTCCTTGAGCGTTATACCGACCTCGTCCGCTGCAGCCGTGAGCACCGGCCGGCTCATCGCGATCTCTTTGTAATTGACGCGTGGGCTTAGGCTCTTTTCGGAGAATGGCGAAGATGCACTCATCTGGGTCTGACCAATACGGTCAAGGGCGACTTTGGCACTGACGCCAGATCCCGGCAGAATGACCGCCCATTCACTTGTATAGCGGATGGGCGCCAACACCATGTAGGCGGCACTAACAGCCACAAAACCGCATACGCTCAGCATGGCGCCCAGCACATAGCGACGCCAATGGTTGCGAGGTCTGTTTCCACCCAGGAGCATCGCCAAAACTTTTGATTGCGAAGAACGCCGCATTACTTTGAAACCACGATACAAAAAGCTCCGACGACACGTACGTCGAGTCAATATTATCGCGGCTGCGTATTAAGTTATGGTTTAATCTGTATTACCGAGGCGAATATCATTGTAGGTTTTTACAGGCGCCAGTAACGTTTGAATAACACTTGCAATATCGGCTGCCTCGCGCACGGGACTATCGTAACAGGCAACGCCGTCATCCGGCATCAGGAACGGATTGATCGCATCTCTGTGCTTTTCACGCAGAAGTCGCTCGACACTACGTTGCACAACCTCTGTCGCGCCAGTTATAGGGTTCGTACTGACTAAGACGATCTCACGGTGGCCACGTGTTGCTTTTGGTCCGCCGATGCAACTCGCAACCACGGCGGCCTGCAGTAAGCGAAGCCCATACGGTATTTTTTCATCGTAACGCGAGTCAGCGGCAAAATGTATTTTCGAAACGTAAATGCGAATGCCACGTGGAGTAATTGAAGAAGGCCTAACTAATTCGGCCTGGAAGCAGTTTTTAGATGGAACAACGATTTCATCGCCATCCTCCAATGCTGGGTCGGAAATGAAGCTGCCCGTGATGGCGCCCCTGAGGTCAAATCGATAGGCACGTCCGCGCCTGATAACGAGAACATTCGAGACGTTGGCGTCCGGCCGCACGCCCGCCGCAATCCGTAAGGCAGCGGTGAGTGTCCGGCGTATTGTAAAGTCGCCGTAGCGGCGTGTTTTGCCGCCCGAGCGAACAAGTTCACCCTCTTCTTTTTGGCCGCGAGGCTCATTCACCGTATGGAGACCAGGTTGGAAGACCGCGCCACGGACGCGCACACGCACCGCCGCATAGCGAACAACCCGCACCGCCACACGCGCGAGCTCCTTGGAAAACAAGTTATTCGCAACGAGACTTTGGCGAATACGGCGAGCCAGCATTTCCTCTGTCGTTGATGCTGCGCGGATCCGCCGAATGAATGGCAGCGCAATCATGCCGTCGGGGCCAATCGTGTAGTCCCCGTTAAACTCTTCTCCGTCCGGTAGCAAAACGTTAACCACGTCACCGCGCGATAACCGCAAGGTTCTCGGGAAGCTGCGCGAGGACCGGACACCAGATTTATCCTTCGTCGAACCCCACCCTGCAACTTCGGAGTCATGGATTGAGCAACCAGGGCCGGTACCGGCCCACGACGTGTCTCGAACCTTGAATGTCGCTGGTAGACTGGAAGGTGGGTCGCGTTCTGGCGCATAGGCAGTCGATGACGGGTTATCAACCCTCGCTGTAAGGGCGCATCCGGCCAGTAGCAGCAGGCATAACCCCGCGCAAATCAACCTTACAAACGAAAACATCAAACGACTCAGATAACGCCACAACCCGCTGGCAAAGAGAAGGCGGAACGTAGACTGGTTCCTGATTCTGAGCGAGTTCGTTGGTCGGAATTCCACAGCTGGCTGCCTGTCGCGTGAATAACCTGTGCGTTGCGCTTCGCGGACTGCGTGTTGCCAACGTACAAGAACGACAGAGAGGTTTCTGAAAATCAGATCTAACCATCTGTTTCATAATGTTATTTTCCCAAGCCATGCCCAGTGCAGAGGTTGATCTCTTATTGGCAAACAAATTCTAGGAGAAAAGTCTTGGGCACAATCAATCTGACTGGCATGGAAGCAACATCAGATTGTCGCCCAATAGATCGGTAGACCGATGTGAGGCGCATCGCCGGTCTTCGCAATGATCTCAAGGATTTCCTGGCAACCAGCGGCCGCTTGCGGCTAGTACGCCCGTTCAACAATGTTCTCCGGAAGCTTACCAACGGTATCCCAAATTCGCGCTGTCTGTTATCGAATGCAGTGCGTTATAAGTTGGCAGAACGCCTGCTACCCAAAAGCGGGCCTGGCGCAGTTTCTAACAAACGCAGCCCACTCAATCAGCTGTCCCAGATGGCTGGTTAGCGGCTGATAGCCTTGATGTTCAATGTTGCCTGTGCTCCGTCAGCCGGCAGACGTGGATCAACAGTGATGATGTGAGTTCGGACAAGCAGGCAATGCGATAGGGCGACGATATCGCGGTCGCTCAATCATCTAGCTACTGGGGAGTCATCACAAACGGCTGCATCTCTGCTTTCACACGGGTAACGAATTCTTTGGTCAGGCGCGAGTAGGGCCCCTCTCCAGGCAACGTGATGGCAATTTCGAAAACGATCTGAGGCTCAAAGCGCCTGATAACCAAATCTCTTCCAGTGTATCGCGCCGCTGTCATCGGGTCGACAACAGCGATACCACCACCTGATGCTACGATCTCGCAGCAAGTTGCAAACAGGCGCGATTGTACGACCGGGTCCCATCGGACTTGGCATGCAAAGAAAGCTCTTTCCAGCTGAACTGTTGTGGGGTGCTCGGAGTACAGAGAAACCAATCCGTCATTCCCGATTGCCTCCGGCGTGATGATCTCCGTCTTGGATAGTGCATGTTGAGTTGGCATGATGGCGACGCATTCGAACCGAAAAATTTCAGATTGTCCTGCGAGATCATCGATCGGTGTTTCGATGATGGCTACATCGCATTGTTCGGTTGGGATCATCATGCGAACGGCGTGCGTGCTTCGTGATAGTATTCTGACGCGTGTGTCTGGTCTGTCCAGGCGCAACTCCGATATCACCTTCGGCAGTATCGAGAGCCCCATACCTGGCAGGGTGGCGACCGTGAGAAAACCGCGTTTTCCGTCAGCAATTTGTCGGGCTGCGCGGCGTGCCTCATCCAACTCAGCAACTATGCGCTCAGCATTTTGATAGAAGTGACGCGCTTCAGGAGTTGGAACCAAGCGTCCCTTTTGGCGCTCGAACAACTGGAAACCAATTTCGTGCTCGAGTGCAGCAATGAGATTGCTGACTCCTGGCTGAGACGTATTGAGTCGCCTTGCTGCAGCAGTCATCGTCCCCGAAACCATGACCTCTTTGAAGCATTCCAGTTGGCGAAGTCTCATCCACGTTCCTACTAAGAGCTACTACTTGCCGCCAAGAAAGATCATAACAAAATGATATAGACAATGGAATTCACATTATTAGATTTTATTGATTAAAGCTGCTCTGTTTGACTTTGCGACTCCTGTTGCCAGGGAGTGCCGAGGTAACATGCATGCTGGAATCACTGCGTTTCGAACAAGTCACAAAGCACTACGGAGCCTTCACGGCACTCGACGACGTCAGTCTTGAGATTTCAGCCGGCGAGTTCATGACGCTTCTCGGGCCATCCGGTTCCGGTAAGACAACCATGCTGATGACCATCGCGGGCTTCGTGGAGCCGACATCGGGCAACGTCCGGTTAGACGACCGCGAGATAACCGGTCTGCCGCCCGAGAAACGAAACTTCGGCCTGGTGTTTCAGGGCTACGCCTTGTTCCCGCATATGACCGTGGCAGAGAACGTCGGTTATCCGCTGCGCATTCGCGGTGTTGCGAAAAATGTGATTGAGAAGAAGACCAACGACGTCCTACAGCTCATCCAGCTGGAGCATCTTGCCGGCAGATATCCAAAGCAACTTTCGGGTGGTCAACAGCAACGCGTCGCACTGGCGCGGGCGCTGGTTTTTGAGCCGGAGCTACTATTGCTCGATGAGCCACTCAGCGCGCTTGATCGGGCCTTGCGCAAGGACCTTCAGCGCGAACTGAAGGACATTCATGATCGCGTCGGCACGACCTTCATCTACGTTACGCATGATCAAGAGGAAGCACTGTCGATGTCCGACCGCATCGCGATCCTACGTGATGGGCGGATCGAGCAATTGGGCACACCAGAGGATCTATACGAGCAGCCAAAAACAATCTTTGTCGCTAATTTTCTGGGCAAGAGCAATTTCCTACCAGCAACTATTACTTCGAATTCAGCTGGCGAGCTAAACTATACAGTCGGCGGCAGCTCTTTTTGCCTGCGCTCGGACACGATTCCTGAACTCAACAGCGCCTTCTCGGTAGCACTTCGGCCGGAGCGGTTGTCGCTTTGTGATCAAGCTGATGCAGGCCTAGCGAACAAACTACCAGGTGTGATTTCCAAGGTCAGCTACTTCGGTCAGGTCTATGAAGTCGTTGTTCAGACGCAGGCAGCTGGTGATCTGATGGTCACCATGCCGCTCGGTGGGTCGCGGCCTACGGTTGGCGATAACGTGCACGTCGGCTGGTCACTTCAATCTGGTGTGCCGCTCGAAGGGCGCCCTGGTGTCGAGGATGACGCCTATGCCGGATAACACCGCGAGCCCCCACAGGGGAAAACTCCTCATCTCCAAGGATGCAGCCTACTGGATTATGGTCTTTATACCTGCTGTGTTTCTAGCCAGTCTGTATCTCACACCGGTTATCCACGTCATGGTTCGATCGGTGACTGAGCCTGTCCTTGGCTTTGGCAACTACGCCGTCATACTCGAAAACCAAGCGATCCAAAATGTCCTTGGTAAGACCGCATACATCTGCTTCGTAACGACCACACTCACTCTACTGCTTGGTTATATCGTGTCCTATGCAATGGTGCACGCTCCGCCGCGTGAGCAGCGGTTGATGTTTTTTCTCGTGGTGTTGTCATTCTGGATATCAGTGCTGATCCGAACGTTCGCGTGGATCGCTGTCCTTCAACCGCGCGGCTTGCTCAACGAGGCATTAATCGGCCTGGGGCTTATTGAACAGCCATTGAGATTAGTCCGGAATGATATCGGCGTGATCATCGGCATGGTCCATTACATGCTGCCCTATGCCATTCTGCCGTTGTTCGCAAACATGCAGACAATAGATAAATCACTGGTTCCTGCAGCGCGCATGCTCGGGGCGAGTCCGACGCGCGCCTTTTTCACTGTCTTTCTACCCTTGTCGCTGCCAGGCGTTGCTGGTGCTGCAATCCTCGTCACGATTTTCTCTTCTGGGTTCTACATAACGCCCGCACTCCTTGGCGGCGGTAAGGTCGTCATGGTCGCCGAGTACATCTCGGTTCAGATGCAGGAGACGCTCAAGTGGGGTTTGGCGACATCCCTTGCTACGTGCCTGATGCTGGTGGTACTCACTCTGGCAATCGTCATGAGCCGCTTCATGGATGTCGGCAGTGCCGGCAAGGCGAGGTAGGTCATGGCTGGAGAGCTCAGAAGTTCACCGCTGGCCTTTAGTCGGGTTGTTGCGTGGCTAACGGTTTGTTTTCTTGTGCTCCCGATTGTGATCGTTGCACCGGTATCGTTTACGTCCAAGCGTTATCTCTCTTGGCCCGGAACTGATTGGTCACTCCGTCACTACGAGTCGCTTATCGGTGAGAATGGTTGGATTGGCAGCATTGGTGACAGCCTGATCGTAGCCATATCGTCGGCACTTCTTGCTCTGATCCTCGGCACACTGTTCGCAGTTGGGAACTGGCGTCTCGACCATCCGCTCACACGAAATCTGCGAATTCTGATGCTGCTGCCTATGATCGTTCCTCCGATTGTCCATGCGGTGGCATTCTACGAGGCTTGGGCAACGTTAGACCTGTTAGACAGTTATCTTGGCCTTGTGCTGGTACATACGATGAAGGCCCTGCCGTTTGTTGTGCTCGCTGTTTCAGCCTCACTCATCAATCTCGATCCGAGGCTGGAGCAGGCATCACGCAGTCTCGGAGCTAATGCTAGGCAGACACTTCTGTACGTAGTCCTGCCTCAGGTGCGTCCCGGAATGATAGCCGGCGCAATTTTTGCGTTCATTACAAGTTGGGACGAGATCATCGTCGCAATATTCATCACCAGCCGACAAGTCGAGACGCTCCCGAAGCGAATCTGGAACGGCATATTCGACAACGTGGATCCTACCATCGCAGCAATTGGCACGATCATGATCGCGCTGACAGCTCTTTGTCTCATCACGCGTGACTACTACGAGAAAACTCAAAGATCCAAGACCGGTGAAGGCTAATCCTGGCCTTGCCATTGCTACTGACAGAAGGAACAGATCATGACCAAGACCAAGCCAGATGCCGTTGACTTTGAGAACGAAGATTTTCAACAGGACCTCGTCAAGATCCTTGTCGAGAAATCATCCAAGGATCCGGTTCCCCGCCGCCTATTCTTGAAGAGCGCACTCGCATTGGGCATCTCGCCAATGCTGTTTCGTATGACACCAGCATTCGCCGGCAACAACGAACTGGTCATTGTTAATTGGGGTGGTGATGCCGTATCCGCACATAAAAGCGCTTGGGCGAAGCGATATGAAGAGAAGCATCCTGACATGAAGGCGATCATCGACGGATCTGGTCCATCGTCCGGAAAAATCAAGGCTATGGTCCAGAGCGGGAAAGTGACGTGGGATCTTTGCGATCGCAACAACGTTGCCGCCGTTGATCTAGGACGACAAGGCCTGTTGGAAGAGGTTGACTACAGCCGTATAGACATCAGCGCAGTCCCGGAAGCGTTCCGCGGCAAATGGGGGCTCGGCTCCTACTATTACTCCTTCGCTTTGACATGGGACACCAAGGCATTCGAGCGCCAGCCGACAAGCTGGAAAGATCTATGGGACGTGAAGAACTTCCCCGGCACACGTACTATGCGTAAGAACTTCGAGGGCCAACTAGAGTCTGCTCTTCTGGCCGACGGAGTGCCAATGGAGAAGATCTATCCGGTCGATGTTGACCGCGCGATCGACAAGATCAAGCAAATCAAAGAAAAGACGATCTACTGGGGCTCCGGCTCAGAAAGTCAGCAGATCATGCGCGACGGTGACGCCGTGATCGGCAACCTCTGGCACACACGCTCGTCCATTGTGCATCGCGAGACCCAGGGACGTGTGGACTATACCTTCAATCAAGCGATCCTGTTTGCAGGGGCATGGATACAGCCGAAGGGCGCGCCCTCGGGCAAAAAAGCCTGGGACTTCGCAGCTGCTGCTCAAGATCCGCAGTCCCAAGTTGAGGTCTTCCAGGCCATTGGCATGGGGCCGATCAACCCAAAAGCGGCCGAACTCGTTCCGAAACATCTGCGACACCGCGATGCCGGCAATCCAGACAACCTCAAAATTCAGCTTCTCGCGAGCTCGGACTGGTACGCATCCGACTATGCCAACATCCTCAACCGATATCTGGATGCCATTGCCAGCTAGGTCGCCAACAGTCCTCTCCTTGGCTGCTGTTCAGAAACACGACTAAGCAATAACTTAGCGACACAAAAGAAGCGCAGACGGGTTTCTTATCTCGTCTGCCGGAAAATTCACTCTTCAAAGTCTAGGATATAACGATGACCACTGTCGGCATCGTGCCGCCACAAAAAATGGGTCCGTTTGTTGGGCCATTGACGTTCATGAATACGCCAGCTTCACATGATCCAACGGGGAGCTTGGCGGCGGTTTTAGGCGTCCCTTTTGATTGCGGCACTCACCCAACTCGAATTGGCTCGCGTACGGGCCCGGCAGCAATTCGCGAACAGTCCTTGCTCGTTCGGCCCTTTCAGCCACCTCACGCCAAATACAACCCACTTGAGCTTCTGAAGGTCGTCGACTGCGGCGATGCCGATGTTGTCTGCAGTGTTACGGATCAATCGTTTGAAGCCATAGAAGCCGCGTCAGCTCGCATCCTAGAAGCCGATGCTGCGCCACTTGCTTTTGGCGGGGACGGCGCCATATCACTGCCACTAATGAGGGCAGCAAAGAAAAAGCACCCGGATTTAGCTGTTTTGCATATCGACGCCCACACGGACACGTATAAGGGTGAAGGCAATGCTGCTCACAATCGCTACAACGTGGCAACAACGTTTACGCGGGCGGCCGAAGAAGGCCTTGTTGATCTTGCAAGATCGTACCATGTCGGCGCGCGTGGACCGGTCATGGTCTCAGATGTCTTCGAACATACGCGTTCAGTTGGCTACAACCTCATTGACGGCGGTGAGCTTTTTGAAAACGGCCTAGCATCGACTGCTGAGTTATTGAGAGATCGACTCCGAGGAAAACCCGTCTATCTTTGCTTCGATATGGACTTCTTCGATCCTTCCTGCGCACCTGGTGTTTGTACTCCGACATGGGGCGGGGCGAGTGCGAGAGAAGGCCTCTCGTTTCTCCAGTCACTCGCGGGAATAGATTTTGTGGCTGCCGACATCAATACCGTTTCGCCACCACACGACGTATCAGGCATGACGGCCTTTCTAGCCGGAACAGTTGCGATCGAGATCCTGACACTGTTCTGTAAATCTCCTTCAATTGGAGCGCGATTGAAGGGCGACGGCGGGCAATCTGCCAAAGAGTAGTAGGCAGTTGGCGGCGATGACCGGCTGGAACCCTGTGCTGCTTACACTAACAGGAGAACACTCAACACGACCGTTATGATTGAACAAATCTGCAACGGCCGGCGTTTTCTAGCTTCGCATTAACGACTGCCGTTGAGCCGCTACATCGGGCCGAAAGCGGCCATCGCCAGCAGACCAGGACCGCTGCCTATTGAGTACCAGACAGTTGTCGATTGGGACCCCAAAAGGCGATCAATTCGGTGCGAATGTCTCTTATGTGGACTTTTCGCCATTGGCACAGGGCTGACAGTCGGAGAACTGGTACTCCAAGCGCAACGCAGGTATCTACTGAGCACCACGGCAGCTTTGATCAAGAAGGCCACCGTGGCTCAGATGTTCAGATCTTTTGTGGTGTAATCCTTGATGTAGCGGTCCCAATTGGCTTCGTTGAAACGAAACTCATTCTCGCGTCCGGAAAAAGGCTGATATTGGTACCGTCTCTGGTCAGGATATTTCTGAGCGCGTGCGTCTATGGCGAGTTGAATTACGGCTGAGCGCTCGAAGATGCGCTTTTCGTCATAGACGACCTCGGCTGCGGCGTCGCCAGGCATCACCATAGTCGACCTTTGGCCTAGCACAGAGCGGCGTCGGTGGAAGCCAATAGTCACTGAGATGCGGATATCAGGTGAGGAATTGGCGAACGAGCCGTGCAACATCTGACGGTTGACGATTGTGACATCGCCCGGACCACAAATTAACGGCACAGCATCGGGTAACCTTTCGTCGCCACCGTTCTCCGCGATCTTTTGCTTGATGTCTACCCGGCCGAGCTTGTGGCTGCCGGGTACGACCCACAGGCAGTTGGCGGACGTCGTTGGGTAGAGCTGAACTTGAAAGTTGAAGCCATGGCTGCCTTCGTCCCAGTCGGGCTTGCCCCAATGGGTGGTGCCGTCCTGGTGCCAGGCGACCGAGCCCCCAACACCGGGTTGCTTGACGAATGTCGCGTCGTTATACGGCACGAAATCCGGTCCGTTAATTGCCTCAGCGATCGTCAGCATATCGGGGTGACCGTAGACTCGCAGACCCGAAGGCATGCCCCTACACATGCCCCACATCAAGAACACGACATGTTCGGGCGCGTCGGTGTCAGCCTTGGCTTCCGTCATCTTGGAGGGGTGACGACCGCCCAACAGATCCGTCCCGCCCCAGGGATCGGATAGTGGCCGGATAAAGCTATAGGGATCCCGCGGCCAATCGCGACCGAGTGCAGGTCTGCCCTTCGCGTCAACCATAGCGCCTGGGTGCACCGGGGCCCGCTCCAGCATGTTTGTGGCATCCTGCCTTAGCTCTTCCAGTTCTGCTGGTGCAACGATGCCTTCAAAAATATAAAAACCGTGTTTCCAGTACGCCTCAACAATATCGGGATGCAGCTGGCCTTTATCATCAAAGCGGATTGGGCCCTTATTGCCAATAGCCTTGGCGCGGGCCTCACCGGCTTTAGCGTATGTCGCCATGCGGGACTGATGCTCGGCCCGGGTCGGTGCGGCAGCGGTCTGAGCAGTGACGTCGTTCATTGATCCTCTCCCCATCTCTGTGGCATAGCGCACCGGTACAGCTGACCGCTGGCGGCCTTCGGCGGAATGAAGTTTGTCATGTCAGACTCAGTAGAGCAAGTCAGCGCTGAGGGCTGAACATCCGCCGATTGCACGGCTTGATCTCGCCGAGCGGTAACGAGTGTATAGATAGAAAGCGCAGAGACGATAGTTGTTCTTCAATTCGAAGCGCTTCGGCAATCTACTGTGCAATATAACCGCCGTCGATCACCAGTTCGGTGCCAGTGACGAACGATGCTTCGTCGGATGCAAGATACAGAACGCCATAGGCGACATCCATCACCTCTCCCAACCGGCGCAGCGGCGTCGCGTCAGCCTTGGCGGCTCGTGCCGCAGTGCTCGGCCTATTGATCATTGGAGGCATGTATCCGGGGTGCACGGAGTTCACGCGAACGCCCCTCGGTCCGAAGCGCACTGCGGCGCTCTTCGTGAAAAGCCGCACAGCACCTTTCGATGCACCGTAACCAGGGTGGCCGTCCTCAGTCCCGATAAATCCCATGATTGACGAAATATTGATGATCGAGCCTCCGCCCGTTTTCGCCATTTCGGCCGCCGCAAGTGTCGTGCCGAGAAACACACTTGTGGCGTTGACCCCGATCAACTTTTCCCACCCCGCGAGCGGAGACTCGTCATTAACCGAGCTGCCACTGATACCCGCGTTGTTGACCAAGATGTCGAGCCGACCATAGGTCGATATTGCGGTGGCGATCAGTTTCTCCCATGCCACTTCCGACGTTACATCTGTTTTCATGAATGTTGCCCGGCCTAGGCTGGCAGAGATCTCTGCGGCTACCGCTTCGCCTTCTCTCTTCAGGACATCGGCGATCACGACAGCCGCACCCTCTTTCGCGAACAGTCGGGCTTCTGCCTCGCCCATGCCGTGAGCGCCGCCGGTTACTATCGCAACTTTGTCTTTCAGCCTCATGCGTCTCTCCCTTGTTAAGCGGCGTGCGTAATGATGTTGGAACCGTCGAGAGCAAGATCGCGGCGATCGACGGATGGCAGTCATCAACGCACTGCGATCCCAACCCGTAAAGTCTAGTCTCTTACGCCTTTGATTGAGAAGCCAAACCTCAAGGTCCGACCAAAGCGGCTGCAGATCAGCACAAACCCAATGAGACTAGACATGGTCCGCGCCATTATTTGCGCCACCAAACTTGTCGGTCTCCACGAAGTGAACCGAACCACGGGCGAAACGAGTTGACGATGATTGATAGCATTCGTCTCTCATCGTACTCCGGTTGCATTAGAGCTTAATGCATAAGACTATTGTCCGCGATAAGAGTTAGCGTTTGCAACTGGCAATGACATTGGTGCCGACGCACCACGCAAAGAGGAGGATGCATGGCAACCGATCGACCCGAAATACAAGGGAGCACATTCGCCGTCTCGACCGGGCATCATTACGCGAGTCAAGCAGCCTTTGAGGTTCTTCAGGCTGGTGGCAATGCTATCGACGCCGGTGTCGCTGCAGGCTTGGCGCTCGGTGTGTTGCAGTCCGACCTGGTGAGTGTGGCGGGGGTTGCGCCGATAATCTTGTGGGACGCTGACAAGGCAGACATGGTTACGATATCTGGTCTCGGTGGTTGGCCAGCTGCTGCAGATATCAATTATTTCCGTGAGCACCACAACGGCGCCATTCCAGTTGGTCCGATGCGGACTGTGGTGCCGTCCGCACCTGCTGCTTGGATTGCAGCCCTTGAGCGCCTCGGCACTATGGGCTTTGGTGATGTCGCACATTACGCTGTTCGGTTTGCTCGCGATGGCTTTCCAATGAACGCGTTACTGCGCCAGACCATCGTCAATAACAAACAGAGTTATGAGGCATTTCCATACGCGGCCGGCATATACCTCGCCAACGACGGCGAGCCACCGGAAGTCGGTGAACTCTTTTTCCAGAAAGATCTCGGCGCCAGTCTTCAATTTATGATCGACCAGGAAGCGAGCGCGCTCAGTCGAGGTGCTGATCGCCGTGGAGGTCTGACGGCTGCAAGAGACGCTTTCTACAAAGGCGAGCTCGCCCGTGCCATTACGGACTATCACGCGTCCGTTGGAGGTTGGTTGAGCATGGCCGATATGGCAGCGTTCGAAGTTGGCTTCGAGCCGCCAGTGTCATCGCAGTTCGCTGATTGGAAGGTGTTTGGCTGCGGGCCGTGGTGCCAGGGGCCAGCTCTGATGCAAAAGCTGAACCTGCTCAAGCAGTTTGATCTCAAAGGATTTGGGCTCAATCATCCAGACTACATCCATGCACACGTGGAAGCGACTAAGTTGGCCATGGCTGACCGTGATGCCTTTTTCGGCGATCCGCGCTTCGTGGATGTTCCGATAGAGCGATTGCTGTCCGAGGACTACGCGCTCGCTCAGTCGAAGCGGATCGACATGGAAAGTGCCTTTCCTAAAATGCCGCCGCCTGGCGATGCGTCGGGTCAGCCTTGGCGCGCTGTCTCCGCCCCCGCTTCGCATACCGGTGAGCCTCATCCCGCTGGGGCACTCGACACAACGTATCTCTGTGTCGTTGACAAGAAGGGTAACGTGTTTTCGGCAACACCGTCGGATGGCTCATACAATGGCGCCGTCGTGCCTGGTACTGGTTTGAACGTCAGCCCACGCGGTGTTCAGTCATGGACCGATCCGAATCACCCTTCGTCAATCGCGCCAGGCAAGCGGCCGCGGCTGACACCAAATCCTGCGATCGGTGTAAGAGGAAACGGTCAGGCATTTCTACCATTTGGAACACCGGGTGGTGACGTCCAGACACAAGCGATGGCACAAACGTTCATTAATGTTGCCGCATTCGACATGGGACCACAGGAAGCCGTGGAGACGCCGCGCTTTGCGAGCTACTCTTTCCCATCGTCATTCGAGCCCCATGACGATCATCCTGGCTTGCTCAGAATTGAAGGTGCCGTCGATGAAGCGACCTGCGATGCCCTGGCAAAGCGTGGCCATAGAGTTGAGCGGTGGCCGGATCGAACGTGGTTGGCGGGCTCGATATGCATGATATTGGACGATCGCGAAACCGGTTTGAAGAAAGCCGGTGCGGATCCAAGACGCCTTGCTTATGCGATGGGCTGGTAAAGCCTAGAAAGCGGAGCGGCCGCTAGCAAACTCAATGCAGACACGTTGATGGAGGTACATCGGAAATGAATACTGGATCTGCGCCATCGAGACTGTCAGCACGCGTCCAGGAAGTGCGACCCTCTCCGACTCTCAATATGGCGGCTATGACACGCAAGCTCAAAGAGCAGGGTCGCGAGGTCATTATCCTCAGTATGGGCGAACCAGATTTTGACACCGAAGATTTTATCAAGGAAGCTGGTGTCTCGGCGATACGCACCAATGAGACGAAGTACACCGAGGTCGGCGGCACAAGGGCTTTCCGTGCGGCGCTTTCCGAGAAATTCAAGCGTGACAACGACATCGACTACGCCACGGATCAGATCATCGTATCAAGCGGGCTGAAACCAATCCTCTCCAATGCTATCTATGCAACAGTCGACCCCGGTGATGAAATAATCATTCCTGCACCCTATTGGGTGTCCTATCCCGACATTGCGATGCTTGCCGGTGCCAAACCCGTGTTCGTCACGTGTCACGAGCGAAATGGGTTCCGGCTCGACCCGACAGA
The DNA here is from genome assembly GCA_965247245.1 of Hyphomicrobiaceae bacterium. Taxonomy (GTDB): domain Bacteria; phylum Pseudomonadota; class Alphaproteobacteria; order Rhizobiales; family Hyphomicrobiaceae; genus Tectiglobus. The sequence goes on from CBDFGV010000003.1 coordinate 4,494,539, forward strand.
CTTGGAGAAAGCGATCGGCCCCAAGACGCGGATGCTGATCCTCAACACACCTAACAATCCATCTGGAGCAACCTATTCGGTCGAGCATCTGAAGGCATTGGGCGAGGTTCTTAGCCGGCATCCGAACATAATCGTGCTCACTGACGAGATTTACGAGCATTTGGTCTATGACGGTTTTGAGGTGGCTTCATTCGCCGCAGCCTGTCCCGATCTCTACGACCGCACAATTACCTGCAACGGTATGTCGAAGGGGTATGTGATGACCGGGTGGCGCCTCGGTTTTGCTGCAGGTCCACGCGACATAATCAAGGCGATGGATACGCTGCAGAGTCAGAACCTTGGCTCTCCATCATCGATCTCTCAAGTTGCGGCGATCGCGGCGCTCCAAGGCGAAAGCAAACGTGAAGGACAGAACTCTGAGACGTTCATGCAGCGCAACGCGCGATCATTTCAGGCGCGGCGCGATCTAGCAGCAGAGTGGCTCAACCGAATACCTGGCCTCAACTGTCATAAGCCCGAAGGCTCATTCTATCTATATCCAGGCTGCGCGGGAGTGATCGGTAAGACCTCGCCGCAAGGCAAACGGATCGAAACGGATGAAGACTTCGTTTTGGCAATGCTCGAAGCCGAGGGCATTGGTGCCGTTCACGGCGGGGCGTTCGGGCACTCTCCCTATTTCCGTATATCTTACGCAATGGAGAAGACTGAACTCGAGGAGGCGCTGCGAAGGATTGAGCGTTTCTGTCGGTCGCTCAGTTGAATAGCGGCCAGCGAGCGGATCTCGTGTCAGGCGTACGGGAATTTCAACGACCAATGTAGGAGACGTCGACCAATTGCGATTGGTTTTACAGCAGATCGGCAGAGCCATTGTCGGGAGCCAACTTCCATTGGTCAGCCACATCTGATTGGTCAGCGTGTCTCTTTAGATGTGCGAATACGGTTCTGAAAGTCTGCGATCGGGCTGTCTTACAGCACACTCTATGCTTGGTTCTTCTTGGCGGTCTGCAATTTTCTCAGTTGAGCCTCGCGGTACAACACATATAAACTAGCGAGCACGATGATCCCAGCGCCTGCTAGAGTCCACAGATCAGGCAATTCTCGAAATGCGAAGTATCCGATCAGAATGGCCCACAGCAATGAAGTGTATTTGAAGGGGGCGACGAGACCCGCCTCACCACGGCGAAACGCATCAATCATCAGGTAGTGGCCGCAGCAGACCAAGGTACCACTCAAAGCAAAGACTACGAGATCCTGAACCCGGATATCGCTCCAACCAAAGGGAATGCTGACGATGCCGGCAAGCATGATGACGATCGTGGTGATACCGAGCATGGCAAGCGTGGTCTCGTTCTGAGACATCCGACGCGTGATAAGGTCACGTAACCCGCCACACATTGCACCTGCTACAGGAAACAGGATGGCCCACTGAAATGCTTCGGTGCCTGGACGAACCATAACAAGAACTCCGGCAAAGCCTACCAGAACTGCCAACCAGCGTCGCCAGCCGACGCGCTCGCCAAGAATGAACGGAGCCATTGCGGTGATAAAGAGCGGTCCCATAAAGATGGCGGAAATTGCCGTTGCAAGCGGCAGATACTGCAGTCCGGTAACGAATAGAAAAGTACTGGCGATCACCAGCAACCCCCTCAATCCATGACCCTTTGCACTGTTGATACGGAGTGCTCTAAGTCCGCCTTGGTGGAACGCAACGAGCAAAATCCAGGGCCAGACAAATACACTGCGAATAAACAGCAGCTGCCCAACTGGATACACACTTGAAAGCGACTTGATGAGAGCATCACTTGTCGTCAGGAATGCAACCGCTCCCATCATGCACGCAATTGCAGGCACTGTCTGTTCGGCAGCAGCAGCTATCAGTGTAACTCGTCTGACCAAGTTGTTCCGCCAATCTAGTGCACAGCTCTGTACGGCAAACCCGTACCATGCATTTTTTGTCTTGTCAGAGCAGGTAACTGGCCGATACGGCATTGTCGATGGATACTTTCGAACATCAACCAGCTGCCACAAGTTCTCTGGTTCCTAACTACCTAGTTACGGAATCCTGAGCCAGGCAGCTGAACGCATTCAGCAACATGTTCGATTGGTTCCAACATCCAGGATTGCTAAAGTTGCACTGCCCGTTGCAACATTGACCGATGACACTAACTGTTCAGCTGGTCATCTTCTTTGGCCGAGTATTACTCTATCTTCCATTCTTGGTCGTCGCCGGAACATTCCCGCTGATCATTGAACAATGGGACATCAGCGCGACCCAGGCGGGATCCATCGTTTCCGCATTCTATTTGAGTTACGCAATCTCATTGTTTGTTTTCTCCTGGTTGTGCGATTGGTCGGGAGCAAAACGCGCTGCGCAAATTTCAATTGCGGCGACGGCATTGACGTCAGTCGGCTTTGCTATTTGGGCCGAGGGCTATTGGTCTACGCTGATCACGTACGCGCTCATTGGTGCGGCTCACGGTGGCATCTATACGCCTCTCGTGATTTTGCTCAGGCAAAACGTGCCCCCCGACAAGCTTGGAACGGCGATCGGATTGTTAGTCGCGTCCACCTCAGCGGGATACGCAATGTCAATCGGCGTTGTTGGATTGAGTATCTACCTGTCTGGCTGGCGCTTAGCATTACAGCTTGCCGGCCTCGCACCGGTGATCGGTGCAGCCCTTCTTTTCTTGGCTTTGGCGAAGGTGGAGAACAAGACCAGCGGTTCCGCCGCGAACTGGGACATCACGACGGAATTGCGTGAGAACCGAGAGAGCAGAACTCTTCTAGGAGGTTACGTTGGCCATTGCTGGGAACTATTGGGCATGTGGGCGTGGGCGCCAGCTTTCCTGGCAGCCAATCTCGTTTTGCACGGCAATGATACCACGACGGCGGCGCAAACTAGTGCGAGTGCTCTAACTTTACTTCACGTGATCGGCGCCGTCGCTGCACTGATGATGGGTGGTCTATCTGACAGGATTGGTCGCAAACCTGTTCTACTCTGGAATACCGCTTTGGCCGCTGCATTCTCATTTACGATTGGCTGGTTGGTGCACATCGACCCTTACTTTCTGCTCATCTTAATGTTCGCCTACTCATTCTTCGCGATTGGCGATTCTTCGGTATTGTCGACAACGACGGCCGAAAGGATCAATCCGAATTGCCTGGGCACATTGCTGGCAATACGCTCGCTACTTGGATTTGTGGCAGGTGCCGCCTCACCGATCGTATTCGGACTGACCATCGATTGGCTCCGAAGTTTGCAGGCCTCCGAACAACAGGTTTGGGGATTGGCATTTGGTACGTTTGGTATTGCTGGCTTAGCTGCCGTGTACTTCTCTGCCACGCTTAAGGGTGATCGCAGGGTGAGGATGGATTGATCATTAGAATAGCGGTGCAGAAGTGAAACTCGAAGAGTACCGGTGCGTGTGAGAGTATCCAGGGTCAGGAATCCATACCGGCTCGATGGACCAGAACTGGATTACTCGGCGTCTTCCAGAAGTCCTTCGCTTTGAAGGATGGGAACAATCCCTCCTTTTTCTGTGATATCGAGCAATTGATCCGGCAAAGGCTTGCCTTGCAGCTGCGCTCCACTCGAACAGTTACGGACCAATCCGGCTTTCCAATCGACAGCAATTTGATCACCGTCAGCGACAATGGTGCCGACGTCAGGGCACGGCAACACGTGGATTCCGTAATTCACACAGTTGCGCAGGCCGAGTCCATTGAAAGAGGAAGCAACAACACCAACGATGCCGAGTTTCGAGAGGACATTTCCAATCGGACGGGCGGACCCCACGCCGAAATTTACACCGGCGACTAGGATGTCACCGGGTTCGACGAGATCACTCCAGCCCGGTCGATTGGCAGAGAAGCAGTACTTGACCTGCTCTTCCACCGAAAGCAGAAAAGCTGAACCAGGAAGGATCAAATCTGTGTTGATGTCATCGCCAAATACCCAGGCACGACCTTCTATCTGCAGTGCCATGTCTCAAGCCTCCCGGGGATCTGAAATTGTGCCCGTAATCGCAGATGCCGCTACTGTTGCAGGAGAGCCAAGATAAATCTGAGCCTCCGGGCTACCCATGCGGCCTTTGAAGTTTCTCGTGCTTGCAGTGATACAAACTTCACCATCACCCAAAACGCCCATATGCCCTCCATAGCAGGCGCCGCACGTAGAGTTGGTCACAACTGCACCGGCATCCATCAGGGTTGCGACATAGCCCTTTGCTACAGCTTCCTTCATGACGTTTGTGCTGCCGGGTGTAACGATCATGCGCACGCCTGGAGCCACCTGCTTGCCGTGCATGATTTCAGCGGCAATGGCGAAGTCCTCTATTCGCCCATTGGCGCAGGAACCAATGAAGGCTTGATCAATTCTTGTGCCAGCAAGTTCGCGGGCCGGCCTGGCGTTGTGCGCAATCTTGTCTGGGAGCACCACCAATGGTTCGAGGTCCGTTACGTTAATATGAATGTTTTGCTCATAGTTCGCATCCGGGTCGGGATCGACCGGTTCAAACGGTTTGCTGGCACGTTCCCTTAAATAGGAGGCCGTCACATCATCGTACTTGAACAATGAGAAGTCGCACGAAAGCTCGGCTGATAGTGTCGCCAAAGTGAACCGACCTTGCATTGGCATTTTTGCGATTGTTTCGCCATCCCACTCGAGGTTGCGACCTGGGAACGAGCCGTAAGCATTGGCGATGTGATGCATGATATCGCGCGGGTAGACGCGCTCACCAAGCTCTCCATCAAGTGTGAATTTTACCGTCGGCCCAACCAGATACCAGGCCTGCCCTTTGCAAAGCGCATACATCATGTCCGCGAGCCCAAGTCCACGTGCGAGACAATTCAAGGCACCGGAAGAGCAAGAGTGGGAGTCATCGCAAGCGAGTGTTGTACCGGGCAAGGCCAAACCGTCTTCAGCCAGAACGACATGTGCAATCCCGTGGCGGCCTTCGGAGTAGAATTTCTTGATGCCAAATTTCTCTACGAACTGCCGCATCCGGACCATCGCGTTTGCCGCCGCAATGCTCGGTGCCGGGACAGTATGATCGGCGACAACAACAATTTTTTCTGGATCGAACACCCTCGCTGGAGTTTGATGCCCACCAGTGATGCCAAACACAATGTCCAGGTCGACGACCAAGTCGAGGTCGGCCATAACGATATCGCCCGGCCTGACGGTTTTCTGGCCGGAATGGGCGGCAAGAATTTTCTCCGCAATCGTTTGCCCCATTGTCATCCTCCGGTCATCAAATCTTTTGCATTGCGGCACCGAGTACTATGCCAAGGGAGCCACGGTACGCTCTGCAGCATAGCCGCAACACTCCGGAACCATCGATCAGGCAGAAGATTTGTGAGCTTGGGGTGTGGTGCTTGCGGGTGCCCATGTGCCTAGCAAGTGATCGAGCCTAAGGGAGAAAATCACTTGAGCGACTTGAACCCGTTCTTTTGCCCGAGGGAGATCGTGGTGATCGACGCTGGCTCATGTATGGCCAAGGTCAGCGGATGGGTTCTCGAACACTTGTAGAATACGGTCATCTCAGTGCTACAGGCTAAGCGGGAAGTATTGGAAAGGGTCAAGATTCAGTTTGGGCATTCCGAGAGTCGTGACCACTCAGTTCTGACTTCCGTCCATCTTCGCAACGAGCTCTCTCACGATCGGAATGAGCTCAGCACCATAGTGCTCGGTGTCTGGTAGAGGATCGTAACCGCGAATAAGAAGGCTGGTGGCACCGAGTTTGTAGTATTCCAGTAGAGCGTTCGCCACCGTATCCGGCGTGCCGACGAGTGCTGTTGAGTTACCGCGCGCGCCGGTTGCCTCAGCTAGTTTCATCCAGAGACATGTGTCGTGGAACTCGCTGTCCGCAGCCGCTGCTAGCAATCGCTGAGAGCCTACGTTGTTGCGTTGGTCTGGCGGTGTGCCGCTACGCTCAATCCTAGCCAGTATATCACGTGCTTTGTCCCAGGCCTTGTCATCCGTTTCAGCAAGGATTGGCCGGGTTGAAAGACTGAATGTTGGGCGCTTGTTGTGTTTTTCTGCCGCCTCTCGCACGCGTTTCATAAATGCTGCGGTTTCTTTGAGAGGTTCGCCCCACAGCATGAATGTATCGACATAGGGTGCCAAGGCTGCAATCGCAGCGTCGGAGCCACCACCTCCGTAGAGCGGTATTCTCAGCGATTGGTGACACCGGACATCGGCGTAGGCAGCCTTGATCTTGTAGAACTCACCCTCATGGTCAAACGGGCTTTGATCCGTCCATGTTCGACATAAGATCGACGCATACTCACTCATCCGGCGGTAGCGCCCAGCATGGTCGACGAAATCGCCGTCTTTGGCCTGGTCCGTATCACTCCCGCCAGCAATGAAATGCAGAGCCAGACGGCCGGCAGTGAGTTGATCGAGGGTTGCCAGTTTTCGCGCGGCAAGCGTTGGTGCAATGAAGCCCGGACGATGTGCCAACAAGAAGCCCAGGCGCTTGGTGTGTGCCGCGGCATGAGCCGTCAGAATGAATCCATCGGGAGCATCGGAAAAGTACCCAACCAGAACTCGATCAAAGTCTGCTGCCTCATGGGCCTGGGCGGTTTGAGCAACGACATCGGCATTGAAGGCCGGACCAGACGGCTTAATGATTTCTGATGATACACGTGGTGCCACCCAGCCGATCATTTCCACAGGCATGTTACTCGTCCTGGCCTGAATTGAAGTTTGCCACATTCCGCAGAGCCAGCGGCTCTTGCGATGCCGATGCTGTGGAAACAGATCTGAAGACATCGTAGCTCACGGAAGCTTCCAAGATGACGCAATTCTCCTGATCTATTCGGCTCAGCTCGAGAAATCTAACAACGCCACAGTCAACGCGACAACTTTCAGTGGGATATCCGTCGGCAGCATTGCTCTATGGCGGTCGCTGCTCTTGATAAACCGAATGCCGTCCGGGAAGAAAACACGGGCAGCATAAGTGTGATACTTGTCGGCTGCACTCTTTTGTTCCTGGCCAAATCGAAGATGAAATATCGAAATGACCAGCTCGTGGGTGAGTTGAACACGAACTGAATTCGACTGGATGGCAGGACACGGTCATTGTCACCTTAAACGTCCAAGCCGGCAATCCGAGCGATAGGCGAGGTTGTGAGATGCTCAAAATCGAGAGTATGAATCCAAAGGTGGGTGCTGTCGTTACAGGCATTGACCTACGTAAGATCGACGACCAGACGTTCCAAAAACTCTACTCCACTTGGTTGGACTGTCATGTGCTTGTCGTGCGCGACCAGGTTTTGGACCTCGAAGAGTTTCTCGCGTATAGCCGACGCTTTGGCTTAATCGAGCCACATCCCTCTAAGAGCACGCGCCACCCGGACTGTCCCGAAATCACTCTGCTCGGAGTCAACAAGTTTGATGCCGATGGAAAGCTAAACATGGATGTCTACAAGCGCGGTGGGCAAACCTGGCACACAGATGGCGCATATGACGACGTGCCATTCAAGGCCACACAGCTTTATGCGCTTGAGATTCCAAGCCGTGGCGGTGACACATTGTTTGCAAGTATGCACGCAGCCTATGACGAATTGTCTACAAGGCTCAAAGATGCAATTGAAGGCCGGTTGGGCGCATTTGTTTACGGCGGTCGGAGCCAAGACAATAAACTCCTCAATCCCGAGGATCGCAGCAAGCCGCCTGCCCTTCATCCGTTGGCGCGTTCGCACCCCGAAACTGGTCGATTGGGGCTTTACTTTGACCCTGGCAAAATCTTGCGTGTCGAAGGATTGGACGAGAAAGACAGCAACGATTTGATCGATGAACTCACGCAATGCATGATTCAACCGCAATCAGAATACCACCACGAATGGGCAAAGGGCGACGTCGTGATTTGGGATAACCGCTCCGTCTATCACAAGGCGGCGGCTGACTATCCACCGGAGGAAGACCGGATACACTGGCGGGTTTCGATCAAAGAGACCGCAGCTTGACCAACCATGCCTGAGTCAGGGGTGCAAGAGAGTGTAATCGCCCAGCTCCTACGGTTAAGACATTAGAGAGCGTGCCATTATTGGCGGCGCAACAAGATAGGATGGCTACAATGCAGTTGGGTCGGGTATTGGTGACAGGCGCCGGCGGACTGATGGGCTCGTATATCGTGTCGGAGCTTGCTGGCAAGGCAGAGATCCACGGGTTCGATATCGTAACCCCTGAAGACAACTCGATTGTTGATAACTTCCTTCAAGGCAACATCGAAGATTTCGATGCCGTACGAGAAGCTGTGACCGGCTGCGATGCAGTCGTCCATGTTGCGGCACGACCGAATATCTGGAGCGGTGAGGGCCACGAGATCATTCGCACGAATGTAACAGGGACATGGAACGTTCTGCAGGCGGCCGAGGATGCAGGCGTCAAACGAGTCGTGGTTACTTCAAGTGACTCAGTCGTCGGCTTTACGGTCCTCGAAGGTTCAATGATTCCGCCTGAATATCTGCCTATCGACAATCAGCACCCTCTGCATCCAACAGATGCCTATGCACTCAGTAAAGTTCTTTGCGAACAGACTGCACGGGCATTTCAAGAGCGCGGTAAACTCGAAGTCACAGTTCTTCGACCTGTTTACGTCCTGTATCCCGAGTTTGAATGCGAGGTCGTTGCCCGTGCGGCCGATCCGATAAATTACAAGGGGCCTGCAGCCGGAGGACGCCAGCCAGCAGGTGGTGGCGTGATGTGGCACTATGTTGATCCGCGTGATCTAGCGAGAGCATTTCGTCTGGCCCTCGAGGTACCTGAGCCTCAGTTTGGACCGTATTTCATATGTGGTCCGAACACGCTGGCGCCTGAGCCAACTATCGAACGCCTGGCGACGAAAGTGGACGGCAAGCAAGTGCAAGTCAAAGCACCGGCAGTCTACAGCAAGCAAGTGCAAGTCAAAGCACCGGCAGTCTACAGCAAACATCCCTTTGCCCCTCTCTATGACCTTGCGGGCGCGCGGGAAGGTCTTGGTTTCGAGGCGGAGTTTGACATGCGGGCGCGATTGGCTAGCGCCGCAAACTGAATGGTTGCCATTCGGTCCAGTTGGCAAGAAGCCGAGATAAAACCAAGCTTATGACGACCGAGACTGAAACACCTCCACTAGGCTTCGCTGGTCCCCTCGCAGGTACTTTCGCAATTCAGACCCTGGTGTCGATGGCCATGTTTGGCGTCGCTGTCATTGCCCCGGTGGCAGCACCCGCCATTGGCGTCAAGGCCGAGTTGATCGGAACATTTTCGGCTATCGCCTACAGCGTCGGCATGCTGGCAGGGCTGGCGACTGGCGCATTTGCTGCTCGGTTTGGTGCCGTCCGCATCTGTCAGCTGACCATGGTCTTTGTGCTTCTAGGTGTGTTCGCGCTGACGCTTTCGACACCATTGGCGGCGGTAGCCAGTGCGGTCTTGCTCGGCTTGAGCTATGGACCGGTGAATCCAGCAAGCACTGAAATTCTTGCACGGGTTACCACGCCTCGGTCACGACCATTCATTTTTTCTGTCAAGCAGACGGGCATGCCTGCAGGTGCTGCATTAGCCGGTGTTGTTCTCCCGCTCATGATCCTTGCTTTCGATTGGCGAGTTGCGATCTCTACCATTGGGATTGCCGCTATCGTGGTGGCCGTCGCTGTCCAACCGCTGCGGCGCAAGATGGACCCTGCGCACAACGTGACGGCTGGCACTGGCTTGGATGGCATTCTCGAGCCGCTCAGACTGGTTTGGCAGAGTCCGAGTCTGCGTTGCCTCGGATGTATTGGTTTCGTCTATGGCGGATCGCAAGTGGCTATCGCCACTTTCTACGTGATCCACCTGACCAGCGAGCTCGCTCTTTCGCTTGAGGTTGCAGGTTTGCTTTACACAGCGCTGCAAGTCAGCGCCATCGCGGGCCGTTTAATCTGGGGTGGTGTTGCCGGTCGATTGGTTCCGGGCAATCGCGTTCTGGTCGGGCTTGGACTGGCTACGCCTGTTTTCGCTCTAGTTGCCGGTTCCTACCAAGCGTCATGGCCGCTTTGGAGTCTTGCAGTTTTCAGCGTCTTTTTGGGGATGACGAGCCACGGTTTCAACGGGGTGCTCTTCTCTGAACTGACGAAGAATACGAGCCAGGACAAGATCGGTGCCGTCGCTGGCGGGCTGCAGTTCGCTATGTTCGCTGGCGTGGCAACGATGCCGTTTATCTTCGGACTGATAGTTACATTCACTCAGAGCTATTTCATAGCCTATGGCACGTTTGCCCTGGCCGTCCTCTTGACGGCCGCATATGCTGCCGTTGGTTTGGCGAGCTCAATAGGCGATACCGAAGAGGTTGTTGGATGAGATCGCTGATAGAGGTTTGCTGTGCAGTGCGACGCCTCCTCGACTGCAACGAGGAGAACAGCCATGCGTAAGGGCTTATGCAAGACCTATGAATGGGCAATCATTGCACCGAGAATAGTCTTACGAGATTGGTTTGGAACACGCATTCGCAACGTCATGAGCGAGAACCGGCTGCGTTCTCACGACAAGATCTGGATACAACTGGGAACCAGAAAAACCTCAACCACTTGCCTTGCTCATCGTTACTAGTTCAGGAGAGCGCACATGTCGAAAAATCCAGGCTATGGCAATGCAGGCGTTGGCTTCATTGACGGCGAATTCATGCCGGTTTCCGAAATGAAGCTACCTGTCACGGACATGGGCTTCCAACTGGGAGACATGTGCTACGACGCCATTCATGTACACAACGGAAGTTTCTTTCGTCTGTCCGACCATCTGGATCGATGGGAGCACTCGATTGCAGAGCGGCGTTACGACTCGCTCGGTTTGTCGCGTGATGAAGTAGCCGACACGCTGCATGGCTGTGTCGCGCGCGCGGATCTCAAGAACTCCATGGTGACCTTTGCGGCAACGCGCGGTAGTCCAACGACGGCCCATAAGGATCTTAGGACTTGTCAGAACAGGTTCATGGTCTGGGCGCTGCCGTACTATTCTGTGCTCTCAGAAGGCGAAGAGGCAAGTGGCTGCGATATCGTCATCGCCGAAACGATACGTATTCCGGCGGAAGCAGTCGATCCAAGAGTGAAGAACTTCGGACGCCTGGATTTCGTCCGTGCTTTGTTTGAAGCGTACGATAGGGAAGCCAAGTATGCCGTTCTCTTGGATGGCGAGGGCAACGTCACCGAAGGCCGCGGCTGGAATATTTTCGCACTAAATGATGGACGACTGGTCTCGCCGGATAGCGGTGTGTTGGAAGGCATTACACGGCGCACAGTGATCGAGTTGTCGGACACTTTGAATATTGATTGCCGGATCGGAAAGCTGCCGTCGCGAGATCTGCAAAAGGCAGACGAGGTGTTCATTACATCGACCGCCGGCGGCATTATGCCGGTGCGAAGTATCGACGGGGAAGCAGTTGGCGATGGGCAGCCCGGCCCTGTAACGACACGGCTCAAAGAGCTTTACTGGAAGCTGCACGACGATCCGGCTTACTCGACACCCGTCCGCTATGAAATGGCAGAGGCCTGATTCTGGGTTGAAGGTTACGCCATTGGAGTAGTAGCAAACTGAGGTTTCAAGCCATCACGCCTGTCCTGGCTATTGATTGGTCGAAGGCATCGCCACCAAAGTGGCAAAGAAACCAACTGGATCATGAGCCATGCCGCGAACAGACCAAATGCTCTATGCGATGAACCAGCCAATGCGCTAGCTTATTCATTAGCGAAAAATCTGACGGGCAGGCCTATGAGCTTAATCGGAATTGATGTCGGCGGCACATTCACAGATGCCGTTATTTACGATGAAGCAACAAACACTATTCGCGCCGACAAGGTGCCAACAACGCCGGATGCGCCGCAGCGGGGGTTGCTTGCTCTGCTCGAACGATTGAATGTCGAGCTGAGTGATGTCGAGCGGCTTGTCCATGGCATGACGCTGGCTACCAACGCTGTACTGGAACGCGACGGGGCGAGTGTCTGGGTCATTACCAATCGTGGTTTTCGCGATACACTTGAAATCGCGCGCACCAATCGGTCAGTTCTCTACAATATAAAAACCCTCAAAGCTGAGCCTCTGGTTCCGCGCAACCAGATCATTGAGATATCTGAGCGACGATTGTCGGACGGTCGCATTCTACGGCCAGTGGATGATCATGAAATCCAGCAAGTCGTCGATACCTTGTCGGCGAACAAAGTTGAAGCCGTCGCAATCTGCCTGTTGCACAGCTACATGGACCCGGCAAACGAACTTGCGATAGCGTCTCTTGTTCGACAGGCTATGCCAGGCTGCTTTGTCACTTGCTCGTCAGAGGTTTTGCCCGAGATCCGCGAGTACGAGCGGTTCGCAACGACAGCGCTGAACGCTTACACCGGTCCAATCGTAAGTGGATATCTCACCTCGCTCGAAAGCGAGGTGAGCGCGCGCGGATACACCAAACCGATCTACATAATGACATCCAATGGTGGCGTCGCGAGCGCAAACCGTGCTGCACAGCTGCCGGTTAGTACAATACTCTCCGGTCCCTCGGGAGGTGTTGCAGCAGCCCGCGCACTCGGCGAAGCAATAGATGTCCGAAATCTCATTACCTATGACATGGGCGGTACAAGCACCGATGTCTGCTTGTTGGACAATCTGGAGGTTCCTGTCACTAACGAGCAGTTCATATCTGAGTTTCCGAATAGAACGCCTCAGATTGCGATTAGTGCAATCGGCGCAGGAGGTGGAAGTCTGGCCTTTGTGGAGGATGGGCCCTTGCTCCGTGTCGGGCCGGAAAGTGCCAGCGCCGTTCCAGGTCCGGCTTGCTATGGGCGCGGTGGACGACAAGCCACTGTGACGGATGCCAATCTCTTGCTGGGGCGCCTGAACCCTGAGGCTACGTTAGGCGGCGCTGTTCGGCTCAATATAGATCTCGCTCGACAGGCGATCGACGATCTCAATCAGGACATCCCGAGTCTCGGGCGTATGGAGCTGGCTGAAGGTATCGTGCGCATTGCCATCGCAAGGATGGTTTCAGCTATCAAAGAGATATCCATCAACGAGGTGCACGATCCGCGTGACTTCACCTTGCTGCCCTATGGCGGGGCAGGGCCGATGCATGCTGCATTCATTGCCGATGAATTGGAGATTACCCACGTATTGATCCCGCCAAACCCGGGAAACTTCTCCGCCCTTGGAGCCATCCTGTCTGATGTACGGCACGACTATGTGCGGACCCATCTGATTCCACTCGCGGATGAGAAGCTCGCCGAGACAGATCGATTGTTTCGAGACATGGAGGAGATCGGCCGCGCCCAGATGTCCAAAGATCAAGTTGCAGCTGAACGCATCTCGGTCCGCCGCTCGTGTGGCCTGCGTTACGTTGGTCAGTCTTGGGAGCTGGAGATTGAATTTGATCCGTCCAATTCCACTTCCGACGAAATCTCACGTGCCTTCGGCGAAGCGCATCATCAGCGATACGGTCACAGTGCAGATGATCCAATCGAGATTGTCAGCCTGCGCCTTTCAGTCATCGGGCAAACCATGAAACCCAAATTACAGGAACCCGTGGCGGACAACGCATCTGCAGAAGCACAAATTGGTACGCGTCAGACTTTCATCGGAGGCGAATGGCACGACGCTGATGTCTATGACAGGACCATGCTACCTCGCGATGCGTCCTTTGACGGTCCGGCACTTATTGAAGAACCGGGAGCAAGCACCGTCGTGCCTCCCGGTTGGAGCGTTGTGGTCGGACAACTGGGAGTGCTTTTTCTCGAAAAGGCGGAGCATTCAGAATGACTAGTGTCGACCAAATCACGCTCGAGGTTGTCGTTGAAGGTCTGATTGGAATCGTCCGGGAAATGCGCGCGAATGTCGTTCGTACGTCCTATTCGGCCGCTGTCTACGAGCTCGACGATTTTTCTTGCGGCCTCTTCGATGCTAACGCGGAACTTGTCGCCCAGTTCAATGACCTTCCGAGTCACATCATACCGATGCCCTGGGGGGTAAGAAGTGTCATGGAGTTAATGGGTGATGATCTTGCTCCTGGCGACATCATAATCCTCAACGATTCATATTGCGGCGGTACACATCTGAACGACGTCACGATTGTCTACCCGATGTTTATCGACGGTGAACTATTCCTGTTTCCGGGCGTGCGCACGCATTGGTCAGATGTGGGTGGCATGACGCCTGGCAGCTATTCAGGTGCTGCGCGCAGCATCTATCAGGAAGGCGTGCGCATTCCCCCCATGAAACTCTATGAGGCTGGAAAGCTCAACCAAGGCATACTTGACCTTATTCTTGCCAACATGCGCATTCCTCAAGAGCGTCTGGGAGACCTGAACTCGGCGATTGGTGCTTGCCGTGTAGCCGAAGAGCGCATTCGGAAGATGGTCACCAAGTATGGCATCGCGACTGTTCGCCATTGCATTCGAGAGAATCTTGATCGTGCCGAGGCCCGGATGCGACTGCGCATAGCAGAGTTACCAGATGGTGAGTACGTTTACGAAGACTATCTCGAGTACTTCAACAATGGGTCATTCGACCCCGTGCTGATGCGGCTCAAACTAACGGTCAAAGGCGACGAGATTGAAGCTGATTTTGCAGGTTCAAATCCTCAGGTTCCTGGACCAGTCAACACATCATTGGCCGTTGCCGGAGCCGGCATCTTTGTGGCTCTGAAATCGACGCTCGATCCTGGCAGTGCAGTCAATGGCGGGACATTCCGCCCGATGACATTTAAAGCTCCTGAAGCATCTATTGTTGATGTTCGGCCCAGTGCACCTGCCGGCGCGCATGCCGAAGTGCGCAAACGCGCGGTCTCCGTTGCGCTCGGAGCGCTGTCTCAGATTGCGTTGGATAAGGTGTCCGGAGACCTTTGCGGAACATCGTTTCCAAACAACATTGGCGGGTACCACGCTGCACGCCAGTCGGAGTATGTCTTTGTCGAAGTTCCAGCAGGGGGCAACGGCGGATTCTTGGAGTCCGATGGTTCAAGCGCATTCGTCAATGTCGATCACGGCAATATTCGTTCGATCGAAACGGCAGAGAATCTTGAGATGACAACCCCGTTTGTCGTGGAGAGCTGTGAATTGCGTTGCGACAGTGGTGGGGCAGGTAACAGTCGTGGTGGCCTGGGCATGCGGCGTGAACTGCGTCTGGTCGAGGACGAGGCTGAATACTCAGTGCTCAGTGATCGCGCAGTCATTCCGCCCTACGGTATGGACAGGGGATTTGCCTCCGCTCAGGTCGGCGCTTCCATTTGCACTAATGGTAAAACCAAATCAATCTCGACACCAGGCAAGGCCTCCGGCATCCGTCTGCGAAAGGATGATGTCGTCGTCATGGAATCGGCTGGCGGAGGCGGCTACGGCGACCCGCTCGAACGGGATCCCGAGCGTGTACTTCGCGATATCAGGTTTGGCTATGTGTCCATTGAGATGGCGTTGGAGCGCTATGGTGTTGTTGTCCGTAAGGATGGAAGCTTTGACGCAACCGCGACCGTCAAGCAAAGGATGTCACTGAAAGAGGCCGAACATCGCTTTGAAATCTGCTCCGATGAGACTGATCTCTATGAGGGTCGCGCCGGGCGCCATCGCATAATCAAACTCTCTGAGGCGCAAGCCGCGAGATTGGGAGTTGTGGATGGTGATCTAGCGGAGTTGCGTGGTCACCACCCCGCACCGCTCAGGTGTTGGGTCAAGATCGCCAATTCCTCGGGTCTGAGTGATGACCAGATCGGTCTTGACATTTTTGGGCGCAAGGTTCTCGGAGTGAACGCCGGCGACAGCGTTGTATTCCGCGCACTGGATGCGCCAATCAAGCCGATTTCCTCGTGAAACGGGCTAAGTCAACGCTCGGCACCGAGTTGGCTCCGATGCAACAAATCTTGCTTTGACCGCCTGAAAGAGTCCTTGAAACAGACTTGCATTTCTTTTTAGAGACTCCAGTCGCGACATCGTTTTGAGGTTTGCCGTTTTGGTGTCCAGCACCCTCAGCCTGTACCACTGATTTGACCGTTTTCTACTAACGTGAGCTTGCCCCAGTTCCTGGACCACTTCAGGCCGGAACTTTCCGCCTTTGGTGCTCACGGCGGGCTCGTTGCCGGTGAGCGGGTCAAACGTCTCTGGCGCTTGTGGGCGCATACCGAGAGCTTGATGCGGGCGCATGTAGTTATATTGCCTGAGCCATGTATTGATGACCGTTTGTGCTTGTTTTGTTCGAAATCGGGGATACGGGTGATCGCGTGATTGATCAAGTCAAAAGCCATCTTCTCAACGTCTGGATCTTCTCCAGCGGTGCCCAATATGTACCGCGACAATCCATAGCAATAATCGACCCCAAGACAATTTTGGTGAGTGATATTTGTGGCTAAGTCATTGAAATTATTGGTTGCGGAGGCGCGAAACCACTTATACTGAACTGTGTTTCGGCTTGAATAGTCGTGACAACGCAGAATTGGGAATGCGCTGTCTAAAGTTGACCTGACTTATCATGTCCGCTTCTGGCGATTGCAGACATAGACTGTCGTCTGTCTTGCAATGCTGTGGCACGCACAAGCTAGTCGGCAACATGTCAGAAAAGATCAAGAAGGCGACAGTTAATGATTTGAGCACCTGAGATATGGCACCGGAATGCAATTAGGGGCAGGTGTCAAATGATCCAGACAGATTGCGGGATCATGAATGTCCAATGTTTATTAGAATAGAATGACGAGCACTATGAATGCAGGCCATGTCTCCTAAGAACCCACACTGCAGTCCGGTTGGTGGATGAAGTGTTAGTGGTGCTAAACCAATTGTGAGCTCGTTTGCGCCACCCGCGTCATGTTGCTCCTGCCAACCGACACGAGTGACCTCGGGGTGCTGGCCAGAACTGAATTAATGGAAGTCTACGAAGCCTTCAGTCTTCAATCGCGGATCTCACCAAACGCCAATCGATAGAGTGTCATCTGCCTGTTGGTGCGTGGCAGATCACGCAGTCCGATCAACTCGCAGGCATGATTGTAAGTTGTGGCTTTGATTGTGGCCTCAGTTATCAGGACTGAGACACTCCCCGTCATGTAGTTGCGTGCGAGGTTCTCAACGCGACTGGCGATATTTACTGCGTCGCCGACGGCCGTGTAGTCGACCTTGCCGGGCGCTCCAATGTTCCCGACAAGTGCAGATCCAGTGTGGATCCCAATTCGCACTTGAACTTTGGACGTTTCGTGCCCGAAGGTTTGATCATTGAATTCATCCACTGCATGCTTGATTGCAATTGCAGCTGACAATGCACCATCGGCGTGTTTGTCGTTCTTGTCCGGCGCCCCCCAGAACGCAAGAAGTCCATCACCAATGTACTTGTCGATCGTGCCACCGTTGGCTTCGATGCATTCGCCAATGAGCTTGAAGTAGTCATTCAGGAACTCAGCGGTTTCACCGGGCGCCATATGCTGCGCCCGTTCGGTAAATCCGACCATGTCAGCAAATAGGATTGTAATGTCGCGTTGCGTGGCCTCGATCTCAGCATCTCCTTGCCGAACAATTCGTTCGACCAGCTGCCTTGGCGCATACTTCTGCGTCAGCCGAAGCCCATTGATCATAGCGTTGAATGCGCGCCCGGCCTGATCCAGCTCAAAGATCCGACTGCTCGGCATGGCTTCGACATCGGCCAGCTCCAAACGCCCCACTGAACTTGCCGTATTTGTCATTCGCTGTATCGGCACGGCAACTGCGTTAGCGATCCTCATACCGAGGAGAACGAAAACCAGCATCATGAGAATGCCGATGGCAAGACCGATCCAGAACTTCATTACCTGCGAAACACCGGCGCCAGAGTCGAAGTGAAATCCAACGGTAAATGGCAAGCTTCCGTATAACTTAGTTTCACCATAGACGAAGACGAGCCAGTCCCCGAAATGACCAAGGTAATGCCCGCGGCTACGCTTCATCTGTGCCTGTGATATCAGGGTGCCAGCGCCATCTTCCCAAATCCTTCGAAGGGACACATCATCAATCTCAGCAAGTTTCGGCAGCGGGTTAGCCTCGCTTCCCACGGCAGTGCTATTGAGGATTGTCGGATGAGCAAGGACGCGCTCTCGGCCGTAAAGAACAAAGACGCGTCGGGAAAGGGCGGCCGACAACTCCTGCGAAAACCACGACAATGCGGTGAGGTCTACGGCGGCAAACAGTAATCCAAGGAATTTCTCTTCGTCCCAGACCGCTTGGCGGCGTACAATAATCGTGCGACCCAAGTTGGGACTATACAGTGGATCGCTCCATTTCAGCTCTGGTCCCAGACGACCGCGTTCCTGAGCCGATGCGAGCAGCGACACAATTTCTGAACGACTGTCCAGGTCGTTAAGAATGACTGTAGGCTTTGTACGCTCCAGCCGGATTGACGAGCTATCAGCTCGCATGAATGCAATGGCACTGACCTGTGGCGTTGCAGAAAGCGCGGCACGCATTGCGAGTGCCAAACGCCCGTTCTCGTGTCCGAGTGCCGGATCCGCTTGGAGCAGGTCACGCAAGTAGCGCAGCTGGACTTCGGCGGCCGACATGTGACTATCAACACGCCGCACAAGTGTATCGATGGTGAGATCAAACTCTCGCGCTATATCCCGCACCAACTGCTGCCGGGCAGAATACTGTTGGAAAGCGAGAACTGCTCCGACAGAAACAAACAACATCAGACCAATGCCAAGTGTGAAGAGCGTTCGAATCCGAACACTTGGCTTAAGCCGTTCTAACAACAAGGACATCGGCTAGAGCTCAACTTTATTGACACCACTGATGCAGACTATCGTTCGATCTCACAACCGAGCCGTGGGCGGCATGCCTCATAAGTCTTGGGTCGATGGCTCAGTCAGCTCTACGATCTAGTGGGAAAGAGGTATGGCATGAATTTCTAAATCGCGAAATGCAGTGTTGGACCAGAATCCAGCCCTACATCGACTACGCTTTGCAAATTGTTGAAAGGTGCGCTCAATGCAACGCGATCAATCACGGCGCACCACGAAAATTTGATCGACCTGCTAACCTGCAACATTTGGAATTTATTCAAACACCGGGAGCTCGCTCGCCTTGAACCGAAATGATTGCGTCCACGATGTGAAGGACCCCGTTCGCAGCTAACACATCAGAATTGGTCACCTGTGACTTGCCGATACGGATACCGTTACGACCGTCGACGAGAATTTTTGATCCAGAAAGCGAAGTCAGCGTGGTTCTTCGACCGGCCAATTGCTCCCAGTGGATCGCTCCAGCAACAATATGTTTCGCAAGGGCTTGTCGGAGTTTCTCCTTGGTTCGGGGATCGGCTTGTAGTCCGAGTGAACCGAACTTAGCGGTTAGAACGGCCTGATCTGTTGGAGCGAACACCGTAAATGGTCCAACGGCTTCGATTTGTTGCATCAATCCTGATGCTGCGATCAATGACCTGAAGCGCCGAAGATTATCATAGTCCGCCATGACAACAGCAAGCGTCTTACCTTGATTTTTCAACTCTGCACGGAGATCGCGTAAAGGTCTTGCCTCACAGTCATCAGCTTCGAAGAATTGCTCTGCGCAGTACTCGTCTTCAGTTTGTATTGCTTGAGCGGGACTCGATCGGTTGACGTTTCCAGCAACATTTTCGGTGGCTGACAAGCCTGTCGTGATTACTAAGAAACCACCTATCAGCACCATTGCCATGGCAAGTTGCTTCCACATATTGATTATCTCCGACCTAAGTTTGAGCTGCGCCTCTATCACGCATGACAGGTGACCAAATTTCGCTCGTTGGCACGCACCTATAACGTAGCTCCTAGAGCGTCGGATTAATTCTCAGTGTGATGGTTTCACCCAGCAGCATAAAGCACCGTTACTAGTGAGACCAAGTGTCAATCGGAATGGCAAACTCGAGAGGGTGTGGGGCAGTTCAGTTCCGCCGTGCATTCAATCAGAAGCAACAGAGGAACTTTCCCACGACATCACTGCAGCTCCGTGCTGCTCTTACAAATCTTGGATAGAGCCGGCCATCATCAGCATCTTGAGATTTGGTAACGGGCTGGTATGGCTAAGTCCACCTTGGCGGAAGGCCCCTCAGTTTCTCAATACGAAACTCTCTCGCAATTGCCTCGACTGCCTCTTCTTGAGTAGCCTCAATACCGGTTTCGCCGGGAAGCCAGTATGATGCCCATCTCCAGAGTTGAGCATGTGGGCCAGCACCGATCTGTATGACCCGACCAATTTCGATGCCGTCGAACAGAACGGTTTTGTCACATTCCGATTGTGAAATATTCGGCGGGGTTGCTCTAACTGCAAAAGACATTTTTTGTCCCGGGCTGTCGCAAACCATACCAACTGTTCCAGGTGTTGGCGTACGCTTTTAGGGAGCTGCGGCGCTGTCATTAACAAGCGATCGTTACGCGGCCGTGCGCATCACTGCAACAGCCCCAAAGGTTGGACCAAACTCGCCAGCTTAACCGCTCATATCGTTGCGTTGGACTACTAGGTTGGATGAGGGAAAAACACTGCCGACCGGCCTCTTAGTGCTCGATTCCTTTGGCGAAACTCTTGAAGTTCTCCCAACTTTTGCCCCCTGCCAGAATACACAGCTGACCATTAGAGTTAGTGAATGACAATGTAAATGAACTCGTGGCCGAGTTGACCCAAAGCTCCACAAGCCCATGTGCGCCGACTACACCGCCTGCGTGCACGGTCTCGTTGTACCTGTGCATCATTGATAACATTCGCGACCTCTCCCCGCATGGCTGCAAAGCCAACGTAGGAGAACCCGGACCCTGCTGCGCGTTAGCTTGAGCACATAGTGCGAGTTGTAAGCCTAAAACGCCTGCGATCAGCCATTTCATCAAGCACCCCCACAATCTATCGTGACTTTTTTAGAGATACGCGCCTAGTCACGGAGCAGATCAAATCCCTCAGAGGTCCGAAGCGAGATCGTCCAGGTACGATTCGCGAACTCAAGCGGAAAGCGCTTTTTCCAGAGGCTCTGTCAGCACTACGAGTGAGCATTGATCCACTGCTCTTGCGGCCTTGAGATGGACAACACGTACATTCTATCAAACTCGCGCCGATAAGCGATTAGCAATTAGCAGCCGCAGTCCCAATTCAAGGGCAGGTTTGTCGTCCGTATCCCGTTCAGTTTGAGGCAAGGAGTTCATAATGAAAATGCGATTTTTGACTGTGTTGATGACAGTATTCTTTGCTGTGCCCGCGACTGCAAAAGGCGTGAAGACGAAGCAGAGCCCGCATTCCGTGATTGAAACGGTCGAGCGTTTTGAAGCAGCGGCGAAGAGTAAGGGCATGACGGTGTTCCCACGGATTAATCATTCCGCGGCGGCCAAAGGAGTTGATCAGACGATGCCACCAACAATCGTCGTTTCCGTTGGCAATCCAAAATACGGCACAAAGTTCATGCTCAAGAATCCGATTGCGGCAATCGACTTTCCGCCGAAGGCTGTGGTCTACCAGGACAAGGATGGCAAGGTCTGGATTTCCTACAACACATCGGACTATCTGTACCGGACGCTCTTTGAGCGCCATGGGCTCAAGTATCCTGAAGGCGATGTTGCGTTCTATGAAAAGTTGTTGGAAGAATTGACCAACGCTGCGATAGCTCCCAAGAAAGCTGGCTAGCCCACGATGGCTGATGTATTCGGGGCCACTTGATTGCCGCTACTTGAAGCGATCGGATCGCGCAGCCCTGATCTCTTGTTTGACTGAGATAAGATGCTCGGCCAACTGCAAGCAGTCTACTTCGATTGTAGACGAGCGCCGCCATAACAAGGCAATCGGATGGATGGCTTCCCGGTGGTCAATGCGACGAACAACGAAACCCGGGTCCCGAATGGCCTCAGCGAGGGCGTAGAGTGATGGCAAAACTGCTACACCGGCACCCATCACAGCCATTTGGCGGACGGCATCAAGACTTGCGCCCTGGTAGTCGCGACTGACATAGGTCCCCGCTAGAGCAGCAAGTCGTTCCACGATATCACTCAGCCGAAAACTCGGGCTGAGTGATAGCAGCGGCTTGTTGGCAAGCTCTTTCAGCTTCATTGGCTCGCTGCTCCTCGACAGACTGTCATCAGCTGCGGCGCATGCCCAAAGCGTCTCCGTGAAGAGTTCGATGCTGGAGAAATCTGGATTATTGCTCGGCGTACCAATGACCGCATCAAGGCGTCCGTCTTTGAGCCCATTGAGCAAATGCGATGTCGAGCCTTCTTCCACCATGATGCGCAGGTCAGGATAAATTTGGTGCAGCTGGCGATTGACGGACGGCATGAAATAGGCCCCTACCGATGGCAGAACACCTAGAGCAAGTCTATTGCTGAAGAGGCCCGTCGCACCACGTGCAGCGGTCTGGAAGTCACGAGCCAGCTGCAGGATGTGCCGTGCTCGTGGAAGAAGGTTTTCGCCGACAACGGTCAACTTCACGCGGCGTGACGTTCTCTCGAAGAGGGTTGCGCCCAGCTCCATCTCCATGGTCGCGAGCTGCTTCGAGAGACTTGGTTGGGATACGGCCAAGGCATCTGCGGCAGCACCGAACCCTTCATGTTCAGCGACGGCAACGAAGTATTGGATCTGACGAAAAGTAGGGCGTAATGGGGCAAAATCATTCATGCCTTCAAGCTATAGAAAATCAAACTTCTTTCAATTGGTTTTATGGTCCGCCGATACCCAAGTCCCCGAGATCTGGACTTGCAGAACAAGGAGATGAACTATGAAATCACTCGCCGCCCTCACTGTAGTTGCTGCCGTCGTCAGCTTTTCAGGAATAGCGCACGCCGGAACCAAGAACCAAACATTGACGAAAGATGAGGTCACGCAACTGAAAAAGGCCTGGGGTCAAGGCATCGTTAAAATCGGCAAGGTGCATAAGAAAGGCGGTGACTACAGAGCCGCCGCACGCAAACACATCGAGCAGTTTTACGCCTATAATCAAGGGACGGTCCTCTTCAAACCGACTTTGGCCAGTAAGGACCAGTTCCGTGGAACATTTGATGAGGCGTTGTCCTATTTTGTCGGAGGTAAGATCTCTGAAGATGGCGGCTTCGCAATCGCGCCATACACGGCTGTCCGCTGGGAACCGGAAGGCACCACGATCAACGGCACGACAGCACTTGCTATGGGCAACTACTTCTTCACCAAAACGGATGGCTCAGAAGTCAAGGTCGAGTACACTTTTGGCATCGAAAAGATGGATGATGGGCAGTTGAAGATTGTTCTCCATCATTCCTCTCTACCGTATCAGCCGACAACTTAACGCGATTGATGCGAAGCGCGCTCCACACTCTTGGTGGAGCGCGCACATCGCCGGTTCTGTCGTTTATGCGGCGGATGCTCTTGGTCCGTGCAAAGATGTCCGATAAGTTGGATCAATCGGCAAGCAGCAGCAAACTGGTTTCCGCATGGCATACGGTGACAAAGATATGTCCGTTTGGTCAATGGCGGGCGAGCGTGAAAAACAAAAGGCACGGCGGGATCCAGTGCACGCTCTGAATTTTCCAGCCGACGGAATTGTTGATGACATTGCACACCTGACCGACGTGCCCGCAGCAATTGCCATCAACGGTGCCACACGATCTTTAGAGCGATTAGAGGATTGGCCGCCAATCGATGTCGTCTGGGCCAGCGATATGAATGCGTCGCAGTTTGAACGGGCGGCAGGTTATCTTAATCCTCGGAGTCTATATCTCGGAGCTATTCGAACGGCTGACTTCGGTCCACTCAATGCAATGCCCCGACTAGACGGGCTATCATTATCCATCAACACGAAACTTGATGACATCTCATTCATTGGTGCCATGACGGGCTTGAAGAGGCTCTCTCTCGACGACATCAAGAAACCGTTCGACCTTACGCCAGTCTCGCAGTTATCACAGTTGGACCAACTAACGCTAAGTGGAGGAATTTGGAATGTTCTCCGCGTTCCCAGTTTGGAGCCGCTAGCGCACCTGAAGAATGTTCGCCACATAGAGTTGACCAACATTCGCGTCGGCGATCAGACGCTTGCCCCATTAGGAAGCATGACAGCATTGCAGGATCTCTATCTCAGCAATCAGTTTCCAATGGAGGCCTATGCATGGCTCGCAGCAGCCCGACCTGATATCACCTGCAACAAGTTCGCCCCCTATGAGCTATTCGAAATCGATGGCGAACAGCGTGCAATGCTGACCGGCAAGGGGAAACCAATCCTCCAGCCCGATCAAAAGCAGCGACTGCAGAAGCATGTTGACAGGTGGAACGAGCTTTTAACCCAGTACCGCAGTAACCTGGCTGCGAGGTGAATGCTGCGTCTTTGCTTTGATGCCCTGACGAAACAGACCATTCCCGACAATCAACCAAACTGCTCACCAGGTGCTACACCGGATGAGCCGATGCATCCACACCGGCCAGGTTGGACGCAATGTTTGTGTGGAATTCCGATGTCAAAAGCGATATGTCGACCGCGCGTTCGGCAAGGTCTGAAAGCGTCCTTTGCCTGATTGCGCGCCATCCTGATGGCACTGCCGCCACCGAGGCGCAGCTTGAGCTTTGCGCCTTTCAACGCACTGCCGTTCAAGACCGCTCTTCCTGACATCAATTCGTTGACAGAACGCATGCGGTTGCTTGTGGATTGATCTGTATCGCATTGTCTTGCGTTCCTGTTTGAGAGGAGCAAACGATGTTGCGAAAAGATGTTGTACGGCCACTGCCTGGTGGCCACCGGCATATAGATGCGCAGGAGATCGCGAAGTTCGATACGCTCGCCGAGGAATGGTGGCGACCGGACGGCAAGTTCAAGGTCGTGCATGAGTTCAATGCGGCACGAGTTGACTATCTGATCGATTTCTTTGCGCGTCAGAACAAGGCGCGCTTGGGGGCGCATCCGAATTTGCCACTTTCCGGACTGCGGCTCCTCGATGCAGGCTGTGGCGCTGGCATTGTGTCTCTTCCTCTCGCCGAGAATGGCGCAAGTGTGACCGGTATCGATGCATCGGCCCAAAGTATTGCAGTCGCACAGCGCCAAGCGGAACACCGAGGCCTAGCCGTAGAATTCAGATGTGGAACTCCGGCTGAGATTACGACAGCTGAAGCGGCATTCGATGGTGGTGTTTGTCTTGAGGTTGTCGAACACGTGGGCGACCTCGAGGCCTTCATTGATGACCTCAGCGTTCTTATTGCTCCAGGTGGTCATCTCGTCCTTGGTACTCTCAATCGCACCCTCCAATCCTATCTCAAGGCCATCATCGGTGCGGAGTACATTCTGCGTTGGCTTCCGAAGCGGACGCACGATTGGTCGAAATTCGTGAAACCAGTCGAGATGAAGGAGTTGCTGGAAAGGCGCGGTTTTCGAGAAGTCGCGCGTCAGGGACTTAGCTTTAATCCGTTGCGATGGCAGTGGCGGCTCAGCAAGGATATGTCGGTCAATTATCTGATTGCATTTGAGAAGCAGCCGTCGGCGCCATCTTGAGACACGCGCGCGCAGATCTACAGCGACAGGACTAAGCAACGGGGAGTCCTCAAACGCCATCCGAGGTTGTCGTTACTGGAACCTATTTCAGATCGATTGACTGTTATCTTTGGTCGAACGAGTATTACGAACACAGACAAGGCCTTTCGCACTCGCGAAACAAGTCATGCCTCGATCCAGAGATCTCCCAAGACATATTGTTTTGCTGAGCACCCTCATTGCGAGTGAGCGTAGGCCTCTGTGCGGGTGGAACAGCAAGCAAGATACCTTGACGGGGTAAGCAACGGAGAAATAGCCCTGGCTGCCGTCTGTACATACGCCATGCCCGCTCCCGACGATTGCTTTGTGGACTTCGCGACGCTCATGCGTTGCAACGTGATCTGGATAGCTATGTCAGCTATTGCCCGAGAGCAGAGCTCGACCGGTCGAGCCTGGGCAATGTGCAAAGGTCAGCTTGGTCCCGCACAGCTGACCTTCAAGACGGCGACTGATGCATCGCATTAACACCGTTCGCGAGGATCTCAGTAAAACTCTGAAAAGACTGGGGCAGAAGTCACGTTGAGAGCTGCTCTTCAACTGACATAAAATTCACTGCACCTTTTGTAACCTGTCTTCTGGTGGCGACATGATCTCGTTAGAGCCAACACGCGGCCCGTCTCAAACATATAATTTATTGTCTTTTATAAGAAATTTGGTTGCGGGGGCACGCAACCATCTTGATTTGCAGCTTGCCCGAATGCTTTCAGCAAACGTCTCTGGCAACTGGTTAAGTAAATAACTTGTCTGACGCCCACCGCAACTCTTTGTCGGACCACTCGCATCTTCGATCGTCGGTTGCCGAATACAGCGCGTTCACATGTCGTTATTGATGAGCCACACGTCGGCTCCGATCAAATAGGCGAAGTTCTATGTGCACGTTCAAATTGCATTCTCAGGCGATGTAAGCACGGTCGAAGTGACCTCGAAAGCAGACTTCATGCGCTCCGGCTGAGTTCTTCGCACGCGGGCCATAACCTGCCGCAAGCAGATGCAGCATGCCCCGATCACGTCAACAATGCTCATATCCAAAAACGGACACGGCCTTAGATCGGTGTGGTGCATCGCACCGACCTTGCAAAGTCCACAAAGCTGACATCGATAGCCAAACAGCGACTGGAATGGCAACGATACGTGCCAATTCATTTCTTGAGTAGAAGACTGCTATGCTGGACCCAATGTCGACAGTAGATACTCGGGGCAATGCGCTACTCTTCCCGCAGAGCACGCTCCCAGTTCCTGATCAACGGTTCAAGGAGATACTGAAGAGGAGTGCGCGCTGTTAGTGGAACAATAACTTCAGCCGGCATACCGGGCTGCAGTGTGATCCCATGCTGGACCAGCAATTCGGGACCGATCTTCACTACGCTCTTATAGTATGTCTCGTTTGAGGCATCGTCCTGCACAGCGTCCCCCGAAATGCGTGCAATCTGGCCCTCGATCGGCTCTACGTCCCTTGTACCAAACGCCGTAAACCTGACGCGCGCTGGCATCCCTGGTCGCAATACGTCTCGATCAACCAAGTTGATCTTCGCCTCCACGATCAACTCTGACTGCTTTGGCACGATCTCCAGAACTGCTTCACCGGGCTTGACCACACCGCCAATTGTAAATTTTGTCAGTCCAAACACCTCACCATCAGCCGGAGCGCGCATGATTGTGCGAGATAGCTTTGTCCGCACTGCGCTGATCTTAGGCAGCAATGCCATAATCTCAGCGAAAGTCTCGCGAAACTGATTTGACCTTGTTGCGACGCGTTCCTGTTGCAACTGAATGATCGAAATTTCGGTTTGTCCGATGCGGGTTCGTGACTGGGCAATCTGCGCGCGCAGAGAGCCTGCCGCTCCCTTGAGACGCGCCCGTTCGCGGCGCATGGCCAAGACGCGGGACTGCGGTGTCAACTTCTTGGCAAACAGTTTCTCTAGGTCCGCTAGCTCTTGGTTGATGATCTCGACCTGTGTCTGTGTAGCTGTCAGCTGTGCTTGTAGGCCCGCGATCTGCTCTTGAAATGCCGCTATGCTGCGTCGCCTCACCGCAATGTCGTTTTGGAATGCTTTTTTTGAAGCGGAGAATATCGTGTTTTGGGCGTCAAGTAGCGTCGCAACTTCAGGATCTCGCTGACGAAGCGCTACCAAAGCAGCTGGATAACGGATGGCCGTGCTGCCGTCTTGCTCGGCAGCCAGCCGCGCCTGAAGTGCTTGCAGAGATTGTTGACGTCGTGTGGCAACTTCCAAGTCTGCGCTCAGCGCCGTCGCATCAAGTCGCATCAGTATCTGTCCGGCACGCACCTCTTCGCCCTCGCGTACCAGCAGCTCTGCGATCGTCCCGCCGTCGGGATGGTCTAGCGTTAAGCGATTGTTTTCCACTCGAACCGTCGCCTGGGCAACAGCTGCGCTCTCGATCTTTGACAACGCACTCCAGAAAACCAGCGTTCCAAAGAAAGCCCCACACACAACAAGACCAAATACGATTGGCCCGCGGCCGCGATCCGACATGCGTTGTCGTGGCGCGAGCTCAGCGATCAATGGATCGTAGGGCGCAATCTCGCCACCGGGAGTTTCTGCCAGTGTCCGACTGATGCGACGTCCCGAAAGCGCCAACACAAACAGACCGAATATGCCAAGTGCAACGACCATCACCAATCTCTCGGTGTCACCGATCGTGATGTCGAGCCGACGCGGAACTTCTTCTCCTGGGCCATAGAATGCGAGGGCGATTGCTGCCCCGACGATGAGTGCTCCAATGATCTTTAACCACATGATTCGTCACCCACCGTCCTTGGCTTCACTTCCAATTTGTCGGTTCTTGTCACTGGCTACATCGTTTCCACGACCAGCAAGATGATTGAGAATGGCATTCTTGGCACCGTAGATTGTTGTGCCATCCGGCATCATCACCAACAGCGCATCCACAACGTTCGCGAGACCTTTGCTGTGGGTCACGACAAACAGCGTCGTACCAAGCGCTGAAACTTCTTCGATCGTATCCTGCAGCGCCTTGTCACCGTGCTCATCAAGGTTGGCGTTAGGTTCATCCAGAACAATTACTTTTGGATTGCCGAACAGCGCGCGTGCCAAACCAATCCGCTGGCGTTGACCGGCGGACAAGTTGGTTCCGCGTTCACCGACCTGGGTATCGTAGCCTTGTGGCAGCTGCAGGATCATACTGTGCACACGTGCGCGCTGTGCCGCCTCGATTACATCATTGTCACGGTTCGGTTGAAAGCGTGCGATGTTCTCTTTGACCGAGCCTTCCAGCAGTGCCACGTCCTGGGACATGTAACCCACATCCTGGCCAAGCCGATTTGGGTCGTACTGGCGAATATCCGCTCCGTCGTAGCGAATATGACCGGAAGACGGCTCCAGCGCACCGACCAGCAGACGTGCCAACGTTGACTTGCCAACACCGCTTGGTCCCAAGATACCGACGCTAATACCTGCTGCCACGTGGAACGAAAGCTGCGAAATGACAGGCTTGTCCATTGAGGGGGCGTAGTAGAGAAGCTTCTCGACCTTGATGTCGCCAGTGATTTGCGGCAAGTCCGTCCGGTGCTCAACTGTCTTCTCGGAGAACTCTGCGAGTGCTACATCGATGGATGTCCGCGCTGACTGAGCAGCATTGTATTGTGACCAGGCAGCAAGTGCTTGTTCAATTGGTCCAAGGCCGCGACCAAGCAAAATGCTCGCAGCAATCATGCCTCCAGGCGAGAGCTCGTTCCGCAGCACAAGCCATGCGCCTAGTCCGAGAATAAGGGACTGCACGAGAAACCGCGTCGCCTTAGTGGCGGCCTTGAAGCCACCCGCGATATCGTTGGCAAGCGCCTGCTTGCTAACAAGCTCATCGCGCTCATCACGCCATAGACGGGCCAGCATGGCACCCATGCCCATCACGCGCACGCTGTCCGCTGCTGTTGAAACATTGAGCACGCGGTGGGAATTGGCCACAGACGACTTGCGTGCTTCCGCTAGCCTGTTGCGAGTAGCAAGCTGGGCGAGGAGCGCAATGGCTGTGAGGAGTACAATTGATATTGCCGCGAAGACACCGAGCCAGGGGTGCAACAGGAAGATTACGACAACGAACAGCGGTGAGAACGGCAGATCCATGAACGCAATGATACCCTGGCCGCCGATGTAACCGCGATAGGTATCTAGATCACGCAGGAGATCTGAACCTCGCGCCAGAGAAGACCGACTGGGTTCGCTCCAATCACCACTGACCAGTCGTTCGCCAAGAAGACGCTCAATGCGGAGCCCGGCGCGAGAGACAATCTGTACGCGGGCGCCATCGACAAGTCCGAGCACGGCATAGGCGACGATCACCAGAACGGTCAGCACCAGCAGGGTTTGAATCGATTGGCTGGTGAGCACCCGGTCATAGATCTGCAACATATAGAGCGGACCGGTGAGCAGTAACAGGTTAACCGCGACGCCAAACAAAGCCGCAAAGCCGAATAATAGGCGGCATTCACGCAAGGCATCTCGTACGCTTCGGACTGGAGATCCCAGTCGCTCACGCCGAGGTGCTAAAGACTGACGTTCCAATTGGCTAACATCTCTGTACAAACTCGATGCAAGTCTAATGAACTAAAGAGCGTCCCAACTTCGTAGCTCAGCCAGCACGCCATACACCGCGGTAGAAATTACCAGGCAAGTTGTCTCGCTCTAATTAATCGCGACCATCTAGATGTCACCTTAAACAACACCCCCAGCACAATTGTTGGGCTTCCCGACGGGACCAATAGCTAGAGACGTTGGGTCGTGCACCGTAGCCCGGTTAGTCCATTCATTGGTAGTGTAACAGGATAGATCCCCAAGACATGATTATCTTGGGGATCCTCAGTTCTGCATTGCTCTAGGCAAAGACATCGTCGAGGGTTGCTAAGAAAGCATCAGCGGTTTCTTCACTGTCGAATTCCCAGACTTCCTTGCCACCGACGCCGCTCGGTCCAAGCTGAACTGAGCTGCCATCACCAATCTTCTTCCCGCCACCAGAGAAGCCTTCGCCGACGGCACCATTCTTAGATTGAGTGCCTCCAAATTCGCTGGCTATAAATTGAACGAAGGCGTCCTTTCCGACAAAAGTCGGAGAGCCAGATATGCCCGCCCCACCAGAGACCTTGTATATGTGCTCGCCGACAAGCTTGCCTGTCTGACCTTCCAAGCCCAGAGCATCTCGCACGGAATCAATAAATTTCTGTGCTGTTGCCTGGTCGTCGAAGTCGTAAGTCTCTTTGCCGCCAACACCATGGCTGCCAAGATCAACTATGCTCTTATCGGAACCAGTTAATTTGATCTGCTTAGCCGCGTAGCTGGTGCTAACGTTGCCATTTTTGATCTGTGCTCCGCCTAGTTCTGTTGCAATACTCTCGATTGCGTCATTAATGATTTCTCTTCGGTCACCAGTGTAGGCGGCCTTGACTTCATCGAAGAAGTTTTGTGCATCTCCGGAGTTATCAAAGCTGTATGTTTCCTTGCCACCAACTCCGTTTGACCCCAGATCGACGGTAGTTCCATCGACCTCGATATGAAGTTGGTTCGCCGTGTAATTGTTCTCGCTTACGTTTCCATTCTTGGCTTGAGTTCCACCGTTTTCTCCTGCCAGAAACTCGATGTAGCTGTCTGCCCACGACAAATCTCTTGAATCTCCTGTCGACTTGAAGCTGATCTTCTCAACATCATCGTCGCGCGTCGACACTGTCACGGTGCGCAAAAAGTCCCCAATCTGCACACCCGTCAGTTCATCGATTTCTGTGGCCGTTGCCTTGCCAAGTAGATCGTCAGCAAATTCCTTAAAACTCGCTGCTTCGCTGACGGCGTCCGCGCCCGTTCCAAAGTCGACTTTGAATGTACCTCCGACACCCGAACCACCGATTTTCACTGCGGTATCGCCGTCATTGAGAGTTATTGATGGATTTGTGCCACCGCTATCGAAGGCTACTGCGCCTGATTGAAAGTTCTCAAGACCATTGTTGCTGATGTTCGCGCCAGAGTAAGACAGATTACCCGGGTTGCTATCATCACCCGAGTTGATGGTCTTCGCCGCCTCAATCAGAAAATCGCTGATCGAAGCTATATCGTGTTGAATCTCACCATTTATGACGTATTGAGGAAGTCCATCCGTGATCCACACAGCGAATGTCTTACTTCCAATTTCGTGTTCAAAGATCTGATAAGTAGCCATTTTCCACCTTTCATGGAGATCCAGAAATACTTACTGCCTTGCCACTCAGCGGATTTGCCTGCCGGACAGGAGCTCAACTGTTCAATGTGCCCGGTGCGCTAACAGTGCGCATAGAAAAAAGTCATTAGCAGCACGAGCGGACGCTCAAACTAGCTCGTGCTAATTTTGCTAACACGACAGGTATGGGCCGCATATCCTCACATTTGACTAAAAGTCGATTAACCAACATCGTCGTAGCGCATGTCTGCTTTGCAGGAATCCGTCTCTCGACTCCAGATCCGATAGGATGGCCTGCGGTTGCCCGCGCCATGTAACGCTACAGGCGAAGATCACGAGAATGATCGATTAATGACGCCGTGCGCGACACCTGCTCTACCCGCGCAGTTGTCCGGGCGTAACACCAATCTTGTTGCGGAACATATCTGTCATGTGTGCTTGCGATGAAAATCCACATTCATACGCGACTTGCGCGAGAGACAGAGTGCTATGCTCGATGAGCTGGCGGGCGCTTTCAACTCTCTTCAGCAGAACATACTGATAAGGTGTTTGTCCGGTGCTCCGCTTGAAGAGCCTCATGAAGCTGCTCGGCGTCATCTGCGCGATGGCTGCCAGCTGACGGAGTTCAATCACCGCCATCGTATTCTGTTCGATAAAGTCATCGATCCTTTGCAGCACCGGCTGAGATAGTCTGACATCATTAGAGAGGTTTGGGCGAACAGGCTTCTTCGAGACTCTGTAGAGCTCAAACATCAGTGCTTGAATTAGGCTATCGGCATAGAGTGGACCCGACTGACTTCCGTTCGACACTTCGGCTAAAAGTTGACTGCAAATGGCAAGCAACAGCTCGGACTTGTGTGGACGATCGTGAAGTGAAGCAAAGTCACTGTTGAAATCAGGAGCGACTTCCTCAAGCACTTCCTTGATGACCTTTGGCGGGATGGACAACGCTATCGCTCGACCAGGATCTGGACGTTCAGATGCATAAATCGTATCGGGAGGTGTTACGTCAAAGAGTCCGCGCCTGTAGACACGCGGGGCACGGCGTTTGCCGGCCATTTCGGCACGCAGAAGCGTTGGAACCAGCTGTATGGAGATGACGGCTTCAGCAACTTGTCTCTGCACTGTTGTGGGTTCGAAGTAATTGAGATCGGCAATCGCTACTGAGCGGCTTCCCGTCGTGCTGAAGCTTTGTACGTAGGGCCGGTGGTCTGCCCTCTTGACTAGCTGATCAAAGTTCAGCATCGAGCATACTCCATCGTCTGGGCACTCAATCGGATCTTGGACAGCGAGCAGCATAATTCCCGGACAAGCGAAAGCTTCCGCCAAAGCGGTGTTCGGTCAACTCGATGCTTTGATCTGCCAGGTAGTTGCGCAGAAAGCTGGTTCAGCGATCAATCCAGCCTTGCAACCTTAACAATACAAACCCGTGACCTGCAACCTGTGGCCCTCATTTTCGGAGTAATTGCCACGCTCTACTCTGCTGTTCCAGCGACCCGCAAGGCATACGCATAAAACTCGCCAGGACTGCCAATGTCATCGAAGAGCGCATCATCAACTCAGTCTGCGCGCTCGTCACATACGATATGACGCCGATCTGCTCAGTTCGTCATTATCTGGAAAACCCGATCATCAATCTGGAATCATGATCATTGATGTTTGCTGCAAACTGAGCGCGCGCAGAAACCTCGTATCCTACGACTTGTCATATTTAATGGACCTTTGAGCGCGTTATCCGAATTTATCTGTCGAATTGATGAACTCGAGTATCGCCAACTTGAACGATAGACCTCGCTCTCTTCGCTCGTCGTGCCGCCTCCGCTGAACAACGGAGTTGGCTACTCACTTACCTGCTCTGACATTGTGGATAGTTTACCCCATGTCTCTTCGGCGAACGATGCCTCCAGAACGCTTTAAGCATTCTCGCCTCGCTCGCACATGGATCTGAACGAAAACATAACCTTTCAGACAGTACTCGACCTCGTAGTCGATATCGCAGATGCAAAATCTGCTGCCGACGCTTGGTTGAGTGTCGAAAGAATCTGTCGCGATCTCGGATACACCTATGCTGGGTTTGGTGCTGTCACTCCTGGTCCTGAGGGAAATCATGTTCGACTTGATTATGCGACCTCAAGCTTCCGCAAGATTTTCACAGAGTACGAGCAAGCCGAGCTTGACCTCCTAAGCCCCTCTGTGAACGCGATGTCAAACGGACGCCGGCTTATCTTCACGCACGATGAGTGTCGCAAAGCTTCTGGCAGATGGAAGGCAGGTGCCGAGAGATTGCTTGAGTACATGCGTCAGAATGATGTGGGTGGGCACTGTGCAGTTAGGATCAGCCGTCCAGATGCATCCAGCTTCTGCTTTCTGGGAGTAGGCGTTATTGGCGCTTGCAATGAGAAGCTGTTTGTCAGCAGAAGCAGCAGATTAGAGTCTCTGTTGGTTCTTGTCGGTCGTTCGTTTGCAGTCGCAGCTATGCGCGGCAATAATGAGGCCATAGTGAACATGCTGTCGAATCGAGAAAAACACATTCTGACAATGTTCGCACATGGCTACTCCATGAGGGAAATCGCTGCGGCGGAGAACAGATCGATTACAACCGTAAGACACCAGATCGATAGTGCACGCAAACGCCTTGGCGCGCGCAACTCGACGCATGCAGCTACGGTCGCAATAGCTCTTGGCTTGATTGAGTTTCTTCCATAATAGGATGTTACAAACATTCGCCTTAGCGGAGGCTCCACTGCCCCCGTCGAGCCTCATCCTACTTCTTGGGTGAATATCTCCAGCCCCGCCTTTTTCAAAATCGCAAATCTAATAGCGAGTGATCTAAGGCAGCATCTGGCCCGCATCACGCAAAGACAAATGAGGTCGACGTCGTCGCTGAAATGTCCGCTGTTTGATCATCGTTGCCAAAGCTGCGACCAGTTCTATAACATCGTACCAACGACACAAAGTCCACAAATCGGACATCTCACCTGCGTCAGTATGATGCGAAGTGCATTAGAGAGCGACGTCCGATGCGAGTGGCAAGAGATCCTCATGCGTTCACAGCACGCATTTCAAATTCTGACCCGAAGCCGCCCTCATCCGTTGCGCCCAAAGTATCGGCTTTCAGATCGTAAGCAGGCGCCGCCGCACCGTTGGCGTCTCACAACGAGGTGCTGCCACGCAATCGTGCGTGCAATGCGGTGTTTGTCGCGTATCGGCCCCGCCACGCCAAGCTGTCTTGTCGTCAAGGGGCAAGCGGCCGTACTCTAGGAGTATGGCGGCATTAGCGTCATCACATTTGGAACATCGTGGAGGCGGACGATGTCGGCCCTCAAAATCCTTTGCGGCGACATCAAAGCCCATGGTGTCACGCTGCTTGAAACCGAATGGCAAACACTGTCCGCTTCGTTCGAACCCGTCAATCTTGCAGCGGGCGATGTGATCCTTTGCCAGTCGGAGATCGCCGATCGCTGGATGTTTGTCGCCCAAGGGGTCGCCGCGTCCGCTCAGACCACAAGCGATGGCAAGGCCTGGATCGCGCGCTTCTTCGAGGCGGGTCATTTTGCGGCAAACCTACCGAGCGTTTGGCGTCGCGATTACTTCTTGGATGATCTTGTGGCGATCACGCCAGTCACAGGTGTGTTTATCCCCGATGCGGTTCTACGTGAAGCTTATCTGTGCGGTGGCGCTTTCGGCGTCTATCTGCGGATCAAACTGATGGAGACTTTGCTTTTCGACAAAGAGTTGATCTGCGCAAAGACATCCGCGAGCCTCGAGCGCCGCTACGAGTTTCTGGAAACGTTTTACCGTGAAGTTCTCTCAAGCGTTCCGAAGAAGGACGTCGCAAGTTTCCTTGGCGTCACCCCGCAAAGCTACAGCCGTTTCTTGCGCAGCCGCTCGAGAATCAAGACCTAAACGCCCTCGCTTACCCTATGTTAAGTCGCGCAGCGCGCTGCTCTGCTATCAGTGCCGCCGAAGCGCGCGTGAGCCAAACGCGCGAGATAGAGGCGGGCCAGACACCATGAGCAAGGTTACAGTCCCGGGCCAAATGCCCCCAGCTCGGCAGTTCGGCTGGCCGTTGCGCGAGCCTGAGCAAGCACTGTTCAACATCAATCAACGCAGCAATGGCCAGTTTACCGTGGTGTTGAACCACCCGCTCCTGCGTGGCGTGAGCTCCGAGATGATCGCCTGGTGGTTTCGGAACTTTACACGTCTGAGCGTAATCCTCGAGGACACGCCCAAATACGAGGGCAAAACAGTTCCCGCTTACTTGCTATGGCACCCGAGCGACCACTTCGGTGCCAGCTTGCTCGGCCGAACAGCGACCGACGGTGCGCCGGTTCCTGGCGTGACCAAAATCCGCGTGCAAGAAGCAATGCAGTACGAGCGTTATGGTTGGCGCTATCCAGTCAACACTGAGCTCACCGTATTCTACTGCGCCGCAGACGGTTGGGCGATGGGGCGCCGCATCCCGCTACTAGGGCCGGTGATGATGCTGCGCATTCACTTCAAGGATGTATTCCAGAACGACCGGCTGATCGGCGTGCATTACCACTATGAAATTACAATTGGAGTCTCCGGCGATAGCTTCGTATCACGCGCGCTCAACAAGCGTGTCACATCCGCCTTCGACACTGAGTTCTTTGCCGCTTGGTGCACCCACAACGTGATAGAGGTTGGCGTTTTCGAAAACTTCCTACCGGCGTTGTTTGAGCAGAGGTGCGAAGCGCCGACGCTCCGCTATCATACGAGTATGAATCCGTTCACCGACGTTGGTGGAGTTGGTCACGATCGCGCGCTGTTCGACCGTCGTGTCGCCGCTCTCGCTGAAGCAGCCGATCCGCACGCCGAACTCGGGTTCGACCAGCCGACCTTTTTGTGATCACTCGTTTCCGACCCAAACGCCGGATTTCGCATGGGCATGCGACGAGGGTCGCCTGCTAGCCAACAGAGAACCACAGCATCCGCGCGTGGCGTGAAATGTCCGGTTTTTGGCGGGAATTGTCCTTAGCCGCACATGGACAATGTGCAAGTGATCAGGTGATTGCAATCTGAGGGGGAAATATGCGACCTGGAACGATCGCGGCCGTTATGATGGCCATCCTGCTCGTCGGCTGTGGCGAAGCCCCGACGCAGTCTGAGGTGACCACTCCACCAGTGCGCGGTTTGATAACAACCGTTGTGAAGTCTGCGGAGAAGACGACACGACGGCGGTATCCTGGTGTGCTTGAAGCGACGGATATTACCACGCTCTCCTATGAGGTTGCAGGTAAGCTTGAGGAGTTTCCTCTCCAGGTCGGCCAACGCGTGAAAAAGGGTGACGTACTCGCCGAACTCGACAGCACGACATTTGAAGCAGAAGTTGAAAGCCAGGAGGCCTCTGTTGCCGAAGCGAAGGCCTTGCTCGAACAGGCGCGTGACAATCTCAAGCGCAAGACTGCATTGTTTGCGCGCCGGGCAACGACTCGGGTGTCAGTCGATGACGCAGAGACGGATGTCCGAACAAACGAGGCACGCCTGACAAGAGCGCAACGCGCGTTGGATACGGCTCGCAAGGATCTCACAAAAACGAAACTCTATGCCCCTTTTGACGGTATAATTAACTCCGTAGATGCGTCCTCCTTTCAGACGATAGCAGTTGGTTCGAAGATCACGTCGATCTATGCCGCTACGAGCTACGAAGTATCGTTCTCGGTTAGCTACGACATCGTCTCGCGCATCGTGGTTGGAACGCCTGCTGTCGTACGACTTGCCGACGACCCTTCCGTTCAATTGGCTGCGGTTGTTAGTGAACTAGGGGAGCGCGCCGATTCGGTGTCGTCTTTTCCTGTCATCGTGAAACTAAAGGACACGCATCCTCTCATCCGCGCCGGTATGGCAGTCGAAGTGAAGCTTGAGTTTAAGTTGCCGTCGGCCACAGGCTATCTCATACCGATCTCAGCGGCGATCGCGGATGAGGAAATCGTGCAACGTGCCCGTCCAACCGATCCATCTCCACTCGATATCTATGTCTATGATGACAAAACCAGTTCTGTGAAGCGCCGCCGAGTCACAATGGCCGGGATACGTGAGAACCAATTTTTGATTGTCAAAGGACTAGAGCCAGGCGAGCGCGTTGCCACAGCGGGCGTCTCGTTTCTGCGCGAGGGCATGCGCGTGAAGCTGCTTAAGTCAGCGGAGTAGTCGATGGATTTCATTACGAGGTTCGGTCTTTCCAAGTCACGGTTCACGTACCTCGTTATGGCCGTCATACTTGCGATGGGCATATCATCATACTTCGCGCTTCCAAAACGCGAGAACCCGGCTATCACCATTCGCCAGGCGGCTGTTGTCGTCAACTTCAAAGGGATGGCGCCGGAACGCGTTGAGAATCTTCTTGCCGCTCCGATCGAGCGCAAGATCCGAGAGATCGGCGAAGTCGAAGATATCGAGACGATTGTCACCTCGGGACAGGCGCTGTTTTACGTACACCTTTACGACTCTTTGCCGATTCCCAAGATTGCCACGGCCTGGGAAGACCTTCGCAACAAGATGCTCGAAGTCCAAGGTGAACTTCCAGACGGAACTGACGGCCCGAATACAAATACAGATTATGGTGACGTTTCAATTGCCACTATTGCAGTCACGGGTGACGGGTTCAATCTTACTCAGATTAATGACGCGGCCGAGGATCTACAGCGTCAACTCTACCGCGTGGAAGGCGTAACCGAGGTCACACTCTATGGCGAGCAAGACCAGCGAATCTGGCTGGATCTGAACAATCGCAAGCTTGCTTCTGTCGGCGTTCAGTTGAACCAGGTCCTCGACGACTTGAAGGCTCAGAATGTTATTCTGCCAGCTGGTGAGATCGATGCCAATGGTACGAACTTTGTCTTAGAGGCAAACGGAGATCTTGGTTCAGTCGAAGAAATCCGCAATGTCCTGACCAAAGTATCGGGTCTGGCAGGTTATGTTCGATTGTCGGATTTGGTGACCGTGCGGCGTGGCCTCGTCGACCCAAAGGTGAAGCCCGTTTTCTTCAATGGTCGACCTGCCATCGTTCTCGCAATACAGATGTCTGGAACGGCCGATATTCAGGTGCTGGGTGAGACGCTCAAGCAACGGATCGCGGAGTTTGAGGCAACGCAACCAATCGGCATTGCAGCTCAGATTTCAACGTTTCAGGAAACCGCGGTCACAGAGTCCGTCAATGGTGCCCTGAGCAACGTCGGCCAAACATTCGTCGTCGTGTTCCTCGTCATGCTCGCCTTTCTTGGGCTTAAGGCAGCCGGAATTATCGCTTGTATCGTCCCGTTCGCCGTTATGTTCGCGCTGATGTCGATGGGAACCATCAGCGTTGATATCGAGCAGGTGTCAATCGCGGCGGTGATCATTTCGCTAGGTCTGCTCGTCGACAACGGGCTCGTGGTTGTCGAGGATATTGAGGGGCGTATTGCGCGCGGAATGCCGCCCAATGAGGCAGCACTGCAAGCGGGCGGTCAGTATCTTGTGCCCCTAGGGGTCGCTTCGATCACAACAATCTCGGCGTTCATTCCAATGCTTTTGGTCGATGGCGTTGAAGGCGAATTCTCGTATTCGCTCGGTGCTGTTGTTGCGGTAACGCTACTCGGCTCGTGGCTGACAGCGCTTTATGTTCTGCCGTTTCTTTCAGCAGCCCTCTTTAAGCCGAAACCAGAACCGGAAACGCCGAACAAGGGGCTGCTTCTCAACTTATATGAGGGCCTGACGAGAAAGCTCTTACCTTGGGGTATTCCGATAATCATTGTGACATTCGGACTAGTGGCGTTCAGTGCGAGCCAATTCTCGAGTCTCAAGAATGAGATGTTCCCGTTGAGCGAACGTTCCGAGTTCCTGATCTATATGGACATGCCGAAAGGCACCGCGATTTCAGAGACGGAGAAATACGCTCTGAAGGTCAACGATTGGCTGCTGGACAAATCCGCTAATGCTGGCGTGCGCAATACAGCGATATACGTGGGAGACGGCGGCCCACGATTTTATTTGTCTCTGGACCCTGCAGATCCCGATCCCGCAAGTGCTTTCTTCATTGTCAACATGGCAGATCCCGCGGCAACAAGTGCGATCGTAGCGCGAGCGCGAGAAGTACTGATCGAACAATTCCCAGCTGCGCGCTTCAGAGTGACCCGCCTGGCGATGGGTGGTTCAGAGTCTGGAATTGTCGACGTCGAGATTACAGGGCCTGGTGCCAATCAACTTCTAGCCGCCTCGCGCAAAGTCGAGGCTGCATTCGACACCGCCCCGGCAATCGTGAAGAATGAAAGTGACTGGGGCAACAAGGTCGTCAAGGTCGTTGTCGACATTGCGCAGGACCGGGCACGTGAATTCGGGGTGACGTCAGAAGACGTCTCGCAGGTCATGAATGCCTACTTCTCCGGAACGCAATACTCGACGTTCCGCGAGGGCGATGAACAAATCCCGATTGTTTTGCGTGCGGCCAAGGGTTTCCGCGATAGCATCGAAGATTTTGTCAATCTGTCGATCTCCGCCAACGGCCAGCTCATCTCAATTGATCAACTCGCGACCTTTCGGCCAAAGTTGGAGTTTTCAGAGATTCGCCGCGAGAACCAAGTGCGCCGAGTGGTAGTCTCGGCAAAGAGTGCGCAACTATCGGCACAGGAATTGGCGGATCGTATTAAGCCCCAACTTGCCGCTCTGAAACTTGGCCCAGAATACAACATCAAGGTGGCTGGCGAACTAGAAGACAGTGCCGAGGTCTACGGCAAGATTGGAGCCAATCTGCCAATGGCGCTTGCTGTAATGTTCCTGGCGCTCGTCTTCCAATTCAATTCTATCCGCCGATCGCTGATTACCTTCATGACAATCCCAATCATTCTGATCGGCGCGCCGTTTGCGCTTATGTTGGCCGGTCAGCCGATGTCGTTCTTTGGTGTGCTTGGTCTGATGTCTTTGATGGGAATCATCATCAACAATGCCATTGTTCTGATCAATCAGATCGATATCGAACTCGAAACAAGTAGGATTGAAGACGCTGTTGTCAGTGCAGCTCGCCAGCGCGCCCGACCGATTATTCTGACGTCGCTTACGACGGTGTTTGGGCTTGTTCCGATGGCGATTAGCGGAGGTGTGCTCTTTGAACCTATGGCCACAATCATGATTGGTGGTCTGCTGGTCGCCTCGCCGCTAACCCTGATATTTGTGCCGAGCGTCTGCTATCTCTTCTTGAAGCCTCGGAGTTTCAGGAACCCGGTCAAGACGGCCAATCCGGTTGAGGCGTCAGCGTGATGATCAAGGCAGCAGACTAACGAAAAGTATTGGGTGCGTATGCTAATTCAGATCGCAATTGGTGCCGTCGTCATATTCTCGTGCATCGCAATACAGTCAGCTATGGTGGCGACCGCATTTGTTAGTCTGCAGAATTTAACGGGTCGCTCTCCGGCTCGTGGCTCAATTCTCTTTGCTTCACTCGCGGTCGGAATCATAGCGCTGTGGCTTATGCTGGTTCACACGGTGGCCATCGCGTTCTGGGCCGCGGCCTTTGGCTTGTTGGGCATATTCCCTGACTGGGACACAACGATATATTTTGCTGCGGTATCGTTCACGACACTTGGTTTTGGTGATGTCATATTGCCGACCGAGTGGCGGCAGCTTGCCGGGTTATGTGCTGCTCATGGTCTACTTGTATTTGGGGTCAGCTCAGCTGCCCTGGTAGAAGTCTTCCGGCAATCATTCGAGGAGAGTACTTAGGGTGAATTGCTGGAGTGATGTAAGAAGTTCGTTGATAGAGTGGCGCGGTGCAGTCGTGGAGCCGTACCATGAGTAAGATGCGAGCAGGCACAGCTGCTGCTGTCGTCGCGTTTGCACTTTCGCGCGGACTGACAATAACGGAAATCCAAGATGCGACAGGCATCAACTGCCAGGAGCTGATGGACCCGGAGGCACGTCTACCAGACAATGTTGTGCCGCATCTCTGGCTGTTGTTGGGTGACCGCTTTCCTCAGGCGCCAATAACTTTGGAGATGGCGAAGGCAGCACCGTTTTCAATATTTGGTGGACTTGCAGACGGCGCGCAATACGCGGATGACCTTCAAACCGCGATCGACCTATTGATCAAGAACCGTTCGATTATTGCTGATCGCCTTGAAATCGAGCTACGCACTACCGAGACGGAGGCTGTCCTCAGTACCTATCATCCTGCGGACGAAATTGACGGCGGTCGAGCCGCCGAGATGGGCAGCGCAATCGCTGTTCGACTTCTGCATAACTTTCTTGGGCTGCAAGATTGCATTGCAGGCGTTCGCTTCGCCCATGCCCCGCATTCTGATATAGAGCACTATGCCTCGTACTTTGGCGTACCTGTGGAGTTTGAAGTCGCCGAGACAGCTCTCTTGCTTCGACCAGAGAAGCTCTCGGCAAGGATCAAGTATGCCAACGCGGCCCTTTTCAAGTACGTTGAGACTCACTTTGCTGGGCTCCAGCTTCAGTTAGCTGCGACGGCTCAAGATTCTAATGAGTTGGAAGCATTGCGCAGGGCTGTTGCCCAGAATGCGGTAACTGGTGAATACGGAGC
Source organism: Hyphomicrobiaceae bacterium (assembly GCA_965247245.1). GTDB lineage: Bacteria > Pseudomonadota > Alphaproteobacteria > Rhizobiales > Hyphomicrobiaceae > Tectiglobus. The sequence continues at coordinate 4,536,688 of CBDFGV010000003.1, forward strand.
AGCGGCGGCCGCTGCTGCGGCCAACATGAGCCTTCGCTCCGCGCAAAGATTAACTGCACATCACGGTCAGTCGCTTCAGCGAATGATTGATCAGGTTCGCGAAGACCAAGCCAAGGAATTCCTAAGCGATAGCAATATCGACTTAAACTCAGTCTCACTCCTTGTTGGCTACTCCGACGACCGCGCTTTCCGGCGCGCATTTCAGCGTTGGACCGGTCAGTCGCCTTCAGATTACCGCGACCAGTTAAAGGGCAAGCGCTAGCGTTTGATAAGGTGATACATGCCGCAGTTGGTGAAGCGTCGATGCCACTCTGAAGCACTTAGAAGCTTTGTAGTCGCGTTGATCGCAAGTGTTTTCCTCGTGGGCTGCACCGCTTCACTCGATCGCATCGCAGTGCCAGCCTCGCTCTCAGATCAGGTGGAGGTCGTTGGAGTTCGCGACGTTCGTCATTGGGGTGATGCGCCGCTTCAAAATGTACAGCAGATTGCACAATTGCGTATTGAGCAAGTTCGTAAGCACCGACCGCATCTCTTACGGGCGAAGTCGCGTACGGTCGATATGCTGGCTATATCGGGTGGTGGTGCAGACGGGGCATTCGGAGCGGGCCTGCTGAATGGCTGGACAGCCAGAGGTGATCGGCCACAGTTTGAGATTGTTGCTGGCGTCAGTACTGGGGCCCTATCAGCCCCGTTTGCATTTCTTGGGCCACGATATGACCGACAGCTAAAGGAGATCTATACGCAGTACTCGACTGACGACTTGATCACAAAGCAGCTTCTATCCGGTTTGCTGGGTGGCAGTTCCGTCTCGAGCACGAAACCACTTGAGCGACTTATCAAGAAGTACATCAATCGGAAAGTCATTGCCGAGATCGCCGCGCAGCACGAACGCGGTCGTCGCTTGTTGGTTGGTACAACTAATCTGGATAGTGAGAGGCCTGTTGTTTGGGATATGGGTGCCATCGCTTCACAGCGAACAGCGAAGTCGCGTGCATTGTTTCGCCGTGTTCTATTGGCGTCTGCAGCCTTGCCGGGACTATTCCCACCAGTTCTCATCAAGGTCGGAGGCAATGGCAAGTTCTACGAGGAAATGCACGTCGATGGTGGGACAACCGACAATGCGTTCCTGCTGCCTGCTGACTTCGATATTTCCCGGCACGTTCAAGCAAGAAATCGTCGGCAGAAGTTTCGAATCTTTATAATCGCGAATGCCAAACTCACGCCGGATCGTCAGATCGTCAAGGCTACGACTTTTGCAATCGCGGGCCGCTCCATTTCGACTCTGATCAAGCAGCAACTGCATGGTGATCTCCTGAAGATCTTCCTTCGCGCCCAGAAGAATAACATCGCGTTTCGGCTCGCAAGCATACCGGGGTCCTTCGTCGAGAAGAGCAAAGAGGCTTTTGATAAGTTATACATGGGCAAGCTCTACGATGTTGGATTTGCCTACGGGCGATCAGGAACCAACTGGGCCAAGCGACCGCCTGACTTTTGAGGTTAGTGCAATGACGGTGTCTCAGAAAGCAAAGACGGAAGGTTGTCTAGTTGAGCAACGTAGCCAGACTTCTGCTCATTGATCAAAGCCGACTTGGTGCCCGACGGCTGAGCGTGTTGCAGTCGGCACACCAGTTCTCCGACCATCAGCCCCATGCCAATGGTGCTCTTGTCCACCTAGCGGTCATGAGCATCTTGTAAAGTCTATATAGCTGACCAAGTGCAACAATGTCGGCTGTTGAGTGGAAAGCGAGAGCATAGAGTTGAGAAGTTCCGAGTCAGGCTGTGGCTTAACCTGCTCATCGCCAACGTAGCAGGCGTCCATTCGCTCGGCGTAAAAAGCAACATAACCGGCAATAACTTCGAAGGTCGGAATGGGCGTGGCGTATGTCCACGCTGCAGTCTGCGCGACTTCCCCGTTGTGGACCACATCAAAGTATCTCGCTTGCCCCTTCCACTCGCACATAGTGCGGCGCTGAATCGGGATGAGGATGTTCGGCAAAACATGATGTCTCGGGAGATGATAGGTCGGTGCGTGACTCGTTTCGAGAACGCGAAACGCCTCTTGTGTATCAGCGATCTTCGTGCCACCAAAAACGACAGTCAATCGCTCTGACACAGGCTCCACCGCCGGCGGTTGCGGATAATCCCAAACGTTCTCAATTTTCATAGGCGATCGCTTGTCCGATTTGGCAGGGCAGAGGGTGTTGAGTTACTCAAATCCTGCGGCCTGTGATGCAGTTGTTCCCTCATAACTCTAAAGATTTGGCAAGCCGCATCGACCAATCAATACCGGTGTCTTGGAGACGTATGTCGAGCTTGGGATTTGCTTAACCAGGAAGTCAGCAACATCCGCGCGCGAGACGAACCCATTTCGCCAGCTCGTAGGATCCTCCAGAACACGGTAGGTGCCCGACGCCTGAGCAGACGTTAGGATACCTGGGCGAACAATCGTCCAATCCAATGAGCTCGATTTAATGACGTCTTCTTGAATGTCTTTGTCGCTGTAGGCTCGCCCGAGGAACAGTTCAAATCCAACACGTTGCAGCGGACTGATCCGGTTCCTGCCGTCTCCTGCCCCAAACCCTGTGACGGCAATCAGTCGTCGAACGCCAGCCTCTTCCATCGCGGGAACGAGTAAACGCGTGGACTTCGAAAACAGTTCGATAGGGCCGGTCAACATCCGAGTGTTAACAGGTATGCCAAGGGCCTGGATCACGACTTCGACATCCTGAAGCGCCCGAGCAATGCTATGACTGGAAAGGGCGTCGCCCGCAAATTTCTCGAGCCGTTCGTCGTCGATCGGGATCTGTGATGCCGACCTGGCAAACCCGCGGACATGGTAGCCTTCGGTCAAACACGCCTTCAGAGTTGCAAGCCCGATTCCGCGAGTTGCTCCAATGACTAGGACTTTTTTAGGCACGCCGCAGCCTCCTGGGCATAGACACAAGTCTTGGACGGGCAATCGTTTCGTGCACTGTCAGCAGCTGGTGAGCACGAGCGATCGACGTCGTTGTCGAGACAGGTTTCAAGCCATAGATCATGGTCGACGGCGGCAAAGTCGGCCTCGATGTCATTTGTTTTGAAAACGAAGGGCATCCCGCATTGAGGGCACTCGAATGTCGTCAACATGTCAAAGACCCAGTTCAATGCAATCCATCAACTCAGCGCTACGCCCTGCATTCATGCAGGGCTGATATTATATCTTACGTCCAGACCAGAGCTTTCGGATTACTTTCAGTCCCTTCATAAGAGCTGGGATCGCGTGACTGCACGATCATTAGCTTTCCGTTCTCGGAGTATTGACCAAGATCAAATATCCAGCAGCTGCGTCCTGCTAGATGTTGCGCATGAGCACGATGATTGCCAATGGCTACACCGCATTGAAGAATCTCAAGCGCTCCGGCAGAGGAGCGCTATGGGCATGGCTGATTTATCAGACGGTGAAAGGCATCCTGACAACGACCCTTATCTGGGTGCCACTCTTTTGGTTCTGGAACGGTTAGGGACTAAGCCGAGAGGGTCGCGACACAGAAAAACTGCGGCCATGTCTTCTTGCCAAGCGCGTCCTAAGACGACCTGAGCAGGTGGAACATGCTCTGGGTCTGCCTGGTAGGTTCGGTCACGAATGCGGACGACCGACAGAAGTTCGTTCTTCAGGCGCGTTAACGACAAGATGTCCAGATCTCGGGCAATGATACAGTTTAGCCAACCCTGGAGATCGAAAGCCACCTAAGTTCGCTGACAAAGTTGATGCGATGATCGAGTTTTCGCCACTCAAACGCACGTCAAATGTAGCTTTCACCCCACTTGCGAAGCGCTAACAGTATCGGCCTTAGCGTTCGACCTTTATCGGTCAGGCTGTACTCGACATGGGGTGGTACGACGGGAAACACTTCGCGGACGATTAAGCCGTCGCTTTCCAACTCACGAAGCTGTTTGGTTAGCATTCTCTGTGTGACGTTTCCCACCTGTCTCTTGAGCTCATTGTACCTCAAAGGACCTTCGAGCAAGTGGTAAAGCGCGACGCCTTTCCATTTTCCGCCAATCCGTTCCAGTGCAGCTTCGACGGGACAGATGCCCGAGCCATCACATCTCTCAGTCGTCATAATCGCTCCACAGGATACTTTTTGTGCCTACAGCACAAAACTGTGCGTACTTGTCAAACAGTGCCTTCTTGAATAGCTCGGTCTTGGAGCAATCACAAGGAGCTGACAATGGCCAGACTAACGATCATCGCAAACATTCACGCCAAGGCGGACAAGGTTGAATTGGTCAAGGCAGAGCTGCAGAAGCTCATTCCAATTACGCGCGGCGAGCAAGGTTGCATTCAATACGACCTTCATCAGGACAACGAAAACCCGGCACACTTCACGTTCTATGAGAACTGGGATAACCGGGAGCTCTGGCAAAAGCACATGAATGCGCCGCATCTTGCCGCTTACATGGCTGCCACAGAAGGCGCGGTTGAAGACTTTACACTCAATGAAATGACTATCGTCGAGTAGTGATTTAGCGAGTAGTGATTTAGGAACAAGGGGTCTCCGCGATGAAAGCCGTTGCTCTGAAAAAGTACCTGCCGATCGAACAGTCCGAATCCTTTTTGGATGTCGATCTTCCGAGACCTGAGCCGACGGGTCGACAACTGTTGGTGGCGATCAAGGCTGTTGCCGTCAATCCGGTTGATACCAAAGTGCGTGCTGGCCGTGGCAAAAGTCCAGATGCGGTGGAAGATCCACCGCGTGTGCTTGGGTGGGACGCTAGTGGTGTAGTCGAAGCGGTCGGGCCAGATGTCACGTTGTTCAAAGCAGGTGATGAGGTTTGGTACGCGGGCGACATCACGCGACCAGGCTGCAACTCCGAGTTTCAGGCTATCGACGAACGTATTGTTGGCCGGAAGCCGAGTTCACTCAGCCATGCAGAGGCAGCGGCGCTGCCTCTCACGGCAATTACAGCTTACGAGGCTTTTTTTGATCGGCTTGGAATAGATCGCGAAGGCGCTAATGAAGGTGAGTCGATCCTGATAATCGGTGGTGGTGGGGGTGTTGGCTCAATCGGCATTCAACTTGCCAAACATGCAGGCTTGATTGTCATTGCAACGGCATCGCGGCCCGAGACCGAGGCTTGGGTGAAAGAGCTTGGCGCCGATTGTGTCGTCAATCACCGTGAAGATATGGTCGCCCAAGTCCGTGCGCTCGGCATGCAGCACGTCGATCATGTCGCCATTTTCAACGACATGCGCCATTGGTCGACAGCGGTTGAGCTGATACGCCCGCAAGGCGGCATCGTCTCGATTGACGATACTGATCTGCCAATGCCGATGGAAGGCATGAAGATGAAGGCTGCCAGCTTTCACTGGGAGTTCATGTTTGCACGAGCGATGTTCGAAACGCCTGACATGATCGAACAGCATAAATTGCTGAACTGGGTGGCGGATCAAATCGATGCCGGTCGGATGCGAACCACCGTTAGCGAAGTGTTGTCGCCCATTAATGCTGTCAATTTGCGGGAAGCTCATCGGCGGATCGAAACTGGCAAGGCCAAGGGTAAAATCGTTATCGAAGGTTTCTAACGCAAAGCGAATTGGACGCTTTGAGGTCATTGCAAGTCACGGGGCTAAACCAGGAAGACAGTATGACGATCGCGCACGACAAGAGCGAAGGAGCAAGCCCTGAGGCGAAGCTTGCGGAGATGGGCCTCACCTTGCCGCCTGCACCTGATGCACTTGTTTCCAGTTATGCACCCTGGGCTATCACGGGCAATCTGCTTATGACATCTGGCCAGTTCTCATATCGAGACGGCGAACTGGTCTATACAGGCCGGATGGGCTCCAATCTCGACGCTGAGCAATGCTATGACGCATGCCGTCTGGCCGCTCTCAATGGCTTTGCCCAGATAAAGGCCGCGTTGGGTTCACTAGACCGAGTCAGCCAGATACTTCGTTTGGAAGGGACAATGCAGGTTGCACCCGGTTATCGCGATCATCCCCATGCCTTGAACGGGGCGTCCGACCTAATTGGCGAAGTGTTTGGAAGTCGCGGTCGTCACTCACGCATGATCTACACCAATCCTGAGATGCCCTTGAACGCCCCGGTACTGCTTGTCTTCTGGGTTGAGATTAAGAGCTGAGCGGCGGCGGGATGTGGCTTCAAATGCCTAGTCTAATTCGCTAGCCAACAAATCGCTCAAAGCCGCTTCGGGTGATCAAGAGAAAAGATCAGGCCAGACTAGATTTTGTCCTCTGGTGCCCCGAAAGCAGTGTTCACTAGTCCCAGGCAAAGGCGTCAAGGTTGCAAACTAAATCCTTTCGTCAACTCCCACCGTGCCAGTCCGATATTGTATTTCTGAGCAGCGGCACGGACCGCGCCTATCCAGTTTTCCCTATGCTCCTGCGAGACCTTAGGTCGGAGAACGCCAAATTCGTTGATGATAACCGGTCGCCTACACGTCTCGGCCCAAGATGCGAGCTTTGAGAAAGGTTTGCGAATTCGAGATTCATCCCAGTCGGTCTTGAGAGATGCTCTCAGCTCTTTGGCTGCAATCCTGGCATTCTTCGGATCCGGGTGCTTGCTGTCTTCCAACTCTGCGAGTAGAGCGACGATAGCGTCATCACTTAGTTTGGCCGGGAATGGAAGCCCCGTCAGATACTTGAGCCATGGCTTCCTTGGATTCCATTTCGCACCCTGATGAGTGAAGAGGAATGGATCGTAGAAGTGGGCCGCATAGACAATATTGCCGTCGTCAAATGGAATGCTCTTCGCAAGATGATGAATCTCCTGGAAGTTCGCAGGTCCGTAGATGAGTGTGTGGTCCTTCGTGATCTCACGAATTGTCCTGATGAGCTTGCTTGCGTGATCTCGCCAGAGCGACTTCTTAACGGATGGCTCGTTTAGGATCTCGAAAAACACATAGTCTGCAGATCGATCCACGTAGCGCCGTGCCAACGTTGTCCAGATGTCCCGTAGAAGCAGCAAGGCTTCTTCCGGCTTCTGCTTGTAGAAATCGCGAAAACCTCTGTCTGGATGAAGGTCCAACGTTATCCCAAAACCGAACTCCAGAAGCCGCGTAACCTCAGTATCCAGTCGCGCTAGAAACTCTTTGGCGGCATCCTTGGTGCCAAATTTGGAAGTCAACACCTCGCCTGCAATTGGCAAGCGAACGTATGTATAACCCTTGTCACGCAGGCTCTTAAGAACATGGTCGGACGGACGTTCTCGCGGCTCGTCAAGCTTGCTGAACCATCGCGAGATATTGATACCCTTCGAGAGGACTTTAAGGCGATGAGTAGACACGGAGTGCGTCCTATCAATCGGACATGCAATCGGCTGACTAGCAGATCCATCCTTACCAAACAGTTTGGTTGAAGCAAAAGGGACCGAACCGACAACTACGGCAGTCCAGACTACGGCACGCATTGATTGGTCGTGACGAAACTGCATGTTGGACCTTCCCAATTTTGGCAAACCACCCGCTATCGAAGTATGCTCCATTGTCAACAGTGTGGCCTTGGCCACCCGATTTGCCGTCAATGAACTACCACAGGAGATTTCAGCCCCATGGAACTACCGGCATTAGTTACGGCAGCAGCGCTTCTTGAGTTTATGTTCTTCACTCTGCGTGTCGGTTTTACGCGGGACAAGTACGGTGTCGATGCGCCAGCGACGTCTGGTCATCCGGAATGGGAGCGCTACTTCAGGGTGCAGCAGAACACCCTGGAGCAGTTGATTGTATTCCTACCGGCGCTGTGGATCTTCGCAATGTTTGTTAGCGCCTGGATCGCGGCTCTTATCGGTTGCGCGTTTCTAATCGGCAGGATCATCTACTTCGTGACCTACGTCAAAGACCCCAAAACGCGCGCGATTGGTTTCGTAATGGGCTTCCTGGCAAACGTGACATTGCTGCTGGGTGGCATTGCTGGGGTTGTTTTGAAGATGATATAATCCCTAATCTTATAAGGTCCGTGGAACTCGGTGACGTGTTGCCAACCAAGACTAAGCCACTGCCTTCTTATCATCCAACTGAATCGACCCACTCGCGAGCAATGAGGCTTCTCACTGCTCGATTGACGTCTCAGAAGTGTCAAAAATAGAAATCACTGCGTTGAGTAGCACAGGGCAGATTCACGCCTGCAAAGTGGGAAACATAAATCCGAGCTCATTGAGGTTGAGGAACTGGTAGTTAAGCACCAGCTCGATACAAGATCCGACGAGCTTGCGATGTTAGCTCCGGCTGGGAGTTTTCAATCAAATCTGCATCACTGCTGGCGGTCTACAGTTCTTGAATCGTCATGCGAGCTGTCTAACCAATAACTCTTCACGTTCTAGGATTTCGGCCTAGCTGTCGCGAGTATCCAATACCTCTTTGTCCACTTGTTCACCTAGCACATCGTCTGATATCGACATGAGAAGAGCTTGTTCCAACTGATGCCTGGGGACTGAATATGAATGCCACTACTGGAAGAATCGAGAAACAAACGACCTTAACGACACTGCGCCGAGAGCTCGCTGCCGCGCTTCGACTTGCTGCGAAGTATGAGTATCACGAGGGCATCTGCAATCATTTCTCGGTGGTCGTCCCTGGTGACAGCGAACGCTATTTGATCAACCCCTACGGCGTGCACTGGGGCGAAATGCGTCCTGATCAACTGCTGATGATCAATGGTGAGGGGACTGTGCTCGAAGGTGACGGCGAAGTGGAGGCGACAGCTCGAAACATCCACATTGCGGGGCACCGGGCCAATCCACGACATCAATGCATCTTGCATGTTCACATGCCTTACGCGACATCGATCACAATGGTCGAAGATGGGCGACTGGAGATGGCACATCAAACCGCCGTACGATTTTGGGGCCGCATGGCACATCACAGATTTGGTGGTTTGGCGCTAGACGAAAGTGAAGGCGAGCGCATTGCGGAGGCTCAAAAGGACAACCCCGACGCCGACATATTGTTTCTCGATAATCATGGTGTTTCGGTCGGCGCACCAACAGTCGCTGTCGCATTCGACGAACTCTACTACCTGGAGCGTGCCTGCCGACAGCAGGTCATCGCGCAATCCTCAGGCAAACCACTTAAGATTCTGCCCGACAATGTCATTCGCGAAACCAACAGACAGATGATGCAGCAACTAGACTGGAGTGCTGAGAAACACTTCGGAGCACTGATGCGGATGCATGGTCTGTGAAGATGGTTTGCTCGGTCTAAGTTTTGTCGGACGTAGGACCGGGCCTAACTCACAGTGCCCCGAAAGGCTGCAGCTTCGGATCTGATTGCACTTTCTGCAAAATCCATAACAGCGCGTACACGGGCTGTATGTCGGCGGTCGTGGTGCGTGAGAAGCCAGATGTCACGACCGCGCTGCGGTAGGACACGCGGCACACGCACTAGACCTCTTGTCCTGTCGCCGACGAAACAAGGAAGAGCCACAAATCCCTGACCGGCTTGTGCAAGTGCAACTTGTAGCGAAAGATCGTAAAAGCCGCCCCAACCCGGTACGTCTGCATAGGGCGTATCAGACACCCAATCTGGTCGATCATTATGGCCGATACGCCAGCTGATCCAACGCGCATTTGTCAACTTCTCGCGTGTCGAGAAGCGCTTTAGATAACCCGGACTACAATAGATTGCGTCATAGTAAGCAAACAAGCGCTTCCCAACCAAGGTTTCTGGCGGGTTGTTGTCCAGACGAACCGCCACATCTGCTTTGCTTCGGCTCAAGTCCTCTCTGGCGTATGTAACCCTCATCTGGAGATGGAGGTTTGGGTATTCGGTTGCAAAACTTGGCAGTTTTGGCGCGAATAGATTGACTGCTAGCGGCTCCGCAACCGTCATCACAACAGATCCGCTTAACTGATTGTCTCGACCAGCCAGACGCTGCTCAACCTGATTGAGTTCTAGAGAGATGCGACGCGCTATTTGAAACAGTTCCTGTCCAGCATCTGATGGCGTCAATCCTTCAGGACGACGGTCAAAGAGTGTTGCCCCGATTGCTTTCTCAAGACGCTCAATCCGCCGAGTGACCGTGGACATATGAACACCGAGAGCTTGAGACGCACCACGCACTGATCGACGCGTCGCAACCTCTTGGGCCGTTTTCAAGTCTTCCCAATCCATCTGACAACCATGTCAGATAGCGGGCAAAATACAAATGCAAAAATGCAAATCATAATTGCAAAATATCTGGCTCGAATTGCGAAATTGCAGACGCTAGATTTCTGAGAACAGTCAACTCAGGAAACATTTTGCGATGTCTGAATCAATCTACGCTCTCGTCCAACTAACGATTACGAACGTCGAAGCTTTTCAGGCTGAGTACGGAACACACGTGCTTCCTCATCTGCAAGGTTTTGGAGGTGAAGTGATTTCTGCAGGCCAGCCCATACGGGTGGTCGAGGGCGAATACGGACACAGTAACATCGTCCTTTTACGCTTCCCCGAACAGGCCAGCTTCGACCGCTGGTACTCGGATCCGGATTACGTTGCCCTAAAGGCGAAACGCGCAGCACATAGCGATCACGATCGGACGTCCTTGCTCCTACTGAAAGCATTCTAACTCGCCGACACCAAGCAAGCGATCACCAAACCAACTCTCTTCTCAAGGAACTCGAAAATGACGCTTCCGGTTATTACAGCCTTGACCGCCAGCATGCTCTTGCCATTGCAGCTCGTACTAATGCTGAGTACTGGCCTTCACCGTGGACAAACAAAAATTGGTGTCGGTGTTGGCAACGATCGACATCTCGAACGTAAGATGCGACGCCACGGAAACCTCTCAGAAAACTCAGCCATTTTTTTGATTACACTAGGTCTGGCTGAGTTGCTTGGCGCTCCGCAGTTCGTATTGTTTTGGGTCGCCGTGGTATTCGTTGTTGCACGCCTACTCCATGCCTTGGCATTTACATCGCTCGACGGCTCCCATAACGTAGCCGGCAACCCAATTTTTCTTGGTATGCGGTTCATTGGTGCAATGGGGACCTTGGTGTCCGGCCTAGTTGCATCCGGTGCCATTGTCTACGCCATCGTGAACTAGTCAGAACCGACACTCAGAAACTCTGAGGCAAAAACCTAACTGAGCTCCGACAGTGGCGGGCCTGCGAGAGAGTGTCGGAGCAAGAAAATGTAGGTTTGGACAATACAGAGGCAGTGAACAAAGCTGCGCGGGAACGCTTGACAACTCTCTCACCGCGCCTTTGTCAGCCTGGTCAACGCTCTACAATGCATACTTCGAATTGCTGACAATCTGACATTCGATGATTCTGCATGAACGCCTCATGAACGCAATGCGTGTCTCAATGAACCTTACGACCCGGAATGGGACCAATGCTTCTCGGCGCGTATAGCAAGGTAGGTACAAAGTAGGGCAGCCATCGATGCCATCATGGTAAGCAGAAAAGATACTGTGTAGGCACCTGTCACCCCGAGAACTACAATGAAACCGAGCGGTCCAAACAACACACCTCCGAATACAATAAACATACAGGCCCCGGTTACCTTGCCAACCGCGTCCGGTGGCGACAGGCTGGCGACTTCACTGGCATACACACCATTCCAACTCATGCCCACGAACCCAAACGCGAAACAAAGAGCGAAGACTGCATGCTTCGACCACGCGTGCGATAGCTGACTAGTTAGCACTGCGCACACGCAGGCAACTGCGCAGATGATGAAGATGACAACGAGGCCGCTTCTAAACTTGTCAGCAATCCAGCCCCAAAACAGACGCCCGAACACACTCGCAATCTGAACAGCAGATAGGCCAATGCCTGCATCTATCAAACTGTAGTCCAGGTCTTGTACGAGCATTGTTACGGTGTATGTGGTCAGAGTGGTCTGAACAGCACTTAAACAAAGTCCTGTGACTGCAACCCACCAGACCGGCGCCAATTGCCAGACCATGTGCAGGTCAGCCAGCGGATTGCGAACGAGGCTTGCCGAACGGCTACGTTTGGCATCCCAGATGTGCCGTAACGGCTGCATGAGGATTGCCAACAAGATTGCGACTGCACAAGTTGTCAGCATGCTCGCTTGCCAGCCGTAAGTGATTGCAATTGCTGGTGCGATCAGTCCGGCTGCAAAGCCACCGATTGGCACACCTGTGAAACGAACAGAGAATATGAAATTCCGGTTGGACGATGTAACAATCATCGCCAAGATATTGGATGCAGCCGGAGTTATCAGGCCATAAGCACATCCTAGAATCACAGAACCTAGGAAGATTGCAGCCAAGCTTCCTGTCATAATCACAAGATGCGAAAGCGCAAAGACACATAGGGCAATCTGTGAAGTTCGCCATGCACCAAACCTGGCAAGTAGTCCTTCGGCCGCCAAGCTGCTCGCCATGGCGAAGACGTAAAGCACCAAAACAGGATAAGCGATGAGTGCAGGGTCCAGACCTAAGTCATTTCCTACTGCGGGGGCGATTGCAGGCAACCAAAATCCAGCAATTGCGCCGGTTGCTTGCACCAAAATCAGAAACAACAGAACAAGGATCGTGGAACCAAGCGACGAGCTAGATCGCTTTGACATAATGGACTTTCTGGCAAGGCAACGGATGATTTCATCCTATAGCATGCCAGAACTGCCAACGATCATTTAGTGATGAATCATATACAACTTTGAGTTTGGCCAAGCCATTCGGGCATGATCACGGGCTTCTTTTTTGCCAGCTGTACTTAGGTGTATCACGGAGCAGATCAGTCATGTTCCAGTGATCGGACCACTGCTTGGAGGCAACACCATCTGCGTTCAGCTAGACGTCATCACATGCGGAACTGAGATGAGGCAAAAGATGCTCCGTTCAGAAGAAATCACAGTCCCCGGATGACTTATCGGTCGTGGCGGGTTCCGGCTCTCGTCCGCTCAGACGCGCAGCCAGATAGTCAATTCCAACATTCTCGGTCAACCCAACACTCCCTATGGTCAGCCCGCGCGGAACAGTCTGACTCATAGTCTTCGAATACTGGGACAGAACGGCAAGGTGTTGGGAGATAACATCCAATGATTGGAGTGCCTTCGAGGCTCTCGGATCTGATGGCGTCATTTCCGCCACCAGTGGCGAGATTTCCGATTGAAGTTCGTCCGTCTTTTCGGTCAGAACATCAAGCTCCACAACTAGGCGTTCGAGCATAGTGGAGAGCGTCGTCGCGTCTTGAATGGACATGGGTCTAGGTACTCAATTTACTCGGTGAATTGTCCCTTAGAACAACTCTACTTCACCAACATTTACAGGTACTGAAGGTTCTGGCTTGAACGTCGCAGTTGGAGCTGCATCGCTGCTTACCAATTTCTGTCGAGCGCGAGCCGATGCAGGCCAGAACTGAACTCTGCGCGCTTGATCTCCGCCAGTGTGCCCTCCGGCATATCTGAGGTCTTCGGACGTCAGAAAGCGCTTCGCGAATTCTACATTCTGCGCGCCAATGTCCGACAAGCCCGGAACAACATTCGCTCCACCGAACAACTTAACATCAAGCGACTCGCGACGAGCACCACGCTTAAAGAGCTCGTTGAGAAGGAGTTCCATAAGGTGCACACCATAGCGACGATGCTCACTACCATCGACTTCGTTCACGGTGTCAGGCAGCAAGAAGTGGTTCATGCCACCGATCTTGAGCACGCGATCATGAACACAGCAAGCAACACATGATCCAAGGACAGTGGTAAGGACAGCTTCTGGCTCGTCCGTAACCGCAAAGTCGCCTTGAACAACGTGACGTTGCGACAGTTTTTGGGCTACCTGTGGATGCATTAGAGACGACCAACAATTGACTGTATGCAGCTCTTGAGACCATCAACAGTAAACGGCTTCTTGAGCACGTTATTCATGCCCAGTGCCTTGCCTTGGGCGATCGTATAATCGTCCGCCTGGCCTGTAATGAGAATGAAGCCACACTTGCTGGTTGGCTTGAAACCGCGCAGACTTTTGAGCAGTTCAAGGCCATTCATGTTTGGCATGTGGTAGTCTGAAATGACTAAGTGCCTTGGCTTGGCCATCATCTCATCCAGGCCCGCTTTGCCATCCTTGGCAATGCTGACATTCTTGATGCCCAACTGGTTCAGTCCATCACAAATGAGCATGCGGCTGACGGACGTATCATCGACGACCAAGACCTGCAATTTCTCTGCTACACTCATTGCTCTTTCTCTCTCTTCTTTCTCTATTCCTATTGCCGGGTCGCTTGTCCGATGGATGACAGGATCTCGTTTGAGATCTCGCCTAACGGGAGTTGTTGTCCAACCGCACCTAACTCGAGTGCGGCTTTGGGCATGCCGTAGACAATTGAAGTTTTCTCGTCTTGGCCGATCGTTGGTGCACCGGCTTCGCGCATGGCAAGTAACCCGTTTGCACCATCGTCACCCATACCTGTCAGGATGACGCCAATGGCATGAGCACCCACGGCTTTCGCAGCAGACTTGAACATCACATCGACAGATGGACGATGCCCGTTGACGCGAGGGCCGGGTCGCAATCGGCATCTCATTTCCGAGCCTTCGACAACTTCAAGATGGCGGTCACCACCCGGCGCAAGATAAATTTTGCCAGGTAGCAATGGTGCTCCCGACGTAGCCTCGGCAACCTCTGGTGCACACAAACCGTTGAGCCGAGCCGCTAAGCTGCTGGTGAACAGCGGCGGCATATGCTGGGTGATAACAGTCGGTGGGCAGTTTTCCGGGAAGTGTTGAATCACCTCGATAAGAGCTTCCACACCGCCGGTTGATGCGCCAACGGCGATCAGTTTTGCTTCTGAAGCTGTCGACTTGCGCTGACCTGCTATATGAGATCCATTGCCCTTGGGAGCACTGCGAGCGCGAACACGCGCTTGTGCGGCAGCAATGACTTTGATCGCAAGATCATCGAAGGTGTTCGGATCCGAAGCTGTCGGTTTGCCAACAACATCAACTGCACCAAGTTCGAATGCCTTGACAGACAGCTTTGCGCCCTTAGGCGTCAAGCTGGAAACCATGACAACGGGGGTCGGTCTCAGGCGCATGATCTTGTCGAGAAACTCAAGCCCGCTCATCGATGGCATCTCGATGTCCAGCGTTATCACGCTTGGATTCAGCTGCTTGATGGCTTCGCGAGCACTTGCAGCGTCGACCGCCTGGCCAACAACTTCAATGCGAGGATCCTGCTGAAGTCGTTCAATGATGATTGCGCGCATTGCTGCGGAATCATCGACGACAAGGGTACGGACCATGCTCATACTCAAGCCCCTCCAGTCTTCTGGTATATCGTGCCGCCATCCATCTTGAGGATCGAAGCGGCTGGGCCGGAGATGCGCTCCGAGTGACCAGAGTAGATATAGCCATTGTGCGACAGGAGCCCGACCAGTCTTCGCCACACCTCAGCTTTGGTTGGCTCGTCGAAGTAGATGACGACGTTCCGGCAAAAGATGACTTGGAACGGCCCCTTCATTGGCCATTGCCCAATTAAGTTGAGTTCACGAAAGCTGATTAGCGACTTCAGCTCAGGCGCCGCCTTGACAACAGGCTTGCCCGCTACAGTGTCGTCCTTCCACCAGCGCCGCCTCATCTCACTAGGAATGTCGTTCACATCCGAAGCAGGATAAACGCCATCCTTGCCCTTCTGGACCATGTCGCTGTTGATGTCTGTTGCCAGGATCTTGACGTCATACTTAGCGACATCCGGCATCAGGGACAGAATCTCCGAAGCGATGGAGTATGGTTCTTCGCCGCTCGAGCACGCAGCAGACCAAAGACGGATGCGCGCCCCTTCTCGCGCCGCGGCCAGAAGCGGATTTAGAACCACTGACCTCAGATGGTCGAAATGATGAGACTCTCGGAAGAACCGCGTGACATTGGTGGTCAGCGCAGCGCACATTTCAGTGCGCTCGCTACGACCTGCATCACTTGAAACATAGGCGTAGTAATCGACGAAGCTCGGTATTTCCAACTTTCGCAGGCGTTTGACGAGACGCGAATAAACCAAGGGAGACTTGTTCTCCGCGAGGTCAATTCCCGTTTCACTACGCAACAGCGTCGCGATCCGATTGAAGTCTTCAGCGCCATAAGCGAACTCCGCCACACCGTTCGGTTTCAGTGCGTCTGACTTCTGTGATGAGTGGGTTGATTGCATTATCAAGCTGCCTCATCTTGTTCAATCGGCAGCACATCATCGAGATCAATGACGCTGATCAACCGGTTGTCGACTGAGGCGGCTCCACGAATGAATCGCTTGGCGACATCCGAAGCAACATCTGGTGTTGGCTGTATCGATGCATCATTGAGCGTCAGAATGTCAGAAACAGCCTCCACGAGAAGGCCAACAATCTGTTCCTTGATTTGTGCAACAACAATCACGTGACGTTCCGATGTTTTGGTTGCGCCAAGACCCAATCGGTCTCCCAAATCAACGATTGGCAGAATGGCCCCCCGCAAATTGATGACACCACGAACAAATCCAGGCGAATGCGGAAGGATGGTCTCTTGCGTCCATCCGCGAATTTCTCGAATTGACATGATCTCAACGCAGAATTCCTGGCCGCCGATCCGAAAAGCCACAAACTCGTTGCCTTGCGCCGCAACTTCGTGAGGTGTGTCAGTCATTGTCTTATCCTGCTAGTGCGAAAACGGGTTCAGATCTTTGGGGATCGGTGCGGGCGTGCTCAACAAGACCGTCAACGTCAGCGATCAGCGCGACGCGCCCGTCTCCCAGAATAGTCGCGGCCGCGATGCCATCGACATGTCCGTAGTTGTTCTCAAGGCTCTTGATCACGACCTGGCTCTGATCCTGAATTGAATCGACCAGCAAAGCGCTGCTATCGCCATCATCCGTCTCAATAAGTACAACGACACCTTTTTCCGGATCTGCTGCCTCATCGCGGAAGCCAAGTTGCAACCCGATATCAATCAGTGGAACAAACTGGCTACGGACTGAGATCAACTGATTGTCGGATCCCATCTGATGGATATCATCCGAAACTGGCTTCAGGGTTTCCACGATGGCCGTGATCGGCACCACCAACGTCTGCTCGGCAACGGAAACAATCATGCCATCCAGAACTGCCAGCGTAAGCGGGAGGCTCATCGTAAACGTAGAGCCTTTGCCTGGAATCGATGAGATCGTAACGCGTCCACCGACGCCCTGAATGGAGCGCCTGACGACATCCATTCCCACGCCACGGCCAGACAGATCTGAAACCTCGGTTGCTGTTGAGAAACCTGGAGCAAAGATCAGATTGTCCGTCTCTGCGTCCGTCAGCTGGGCATCTTCCGCAATAATCCCCTTCTCAACCGCAATGGCTCGAACGCGTTCGCGATTGATTCCGCCACCATCATCAGAGACTTCGATCACAACACGACCTGAGCGGTGCGCTGCTGAAAGCCGAACGGTACCCTCTTCAGGCTTGCCCGTTTCAATCCGCTTCTCTGTCGACTCCAACCCGTGATCGACTGCATTCCGGATCATGTGAGTGAGCGGATCAGCCAGTTTCTCAATGACGGTTTTGTCGACCTCTGTAGAGTCACCTTCCACCTTAAGACGTGCCATCTTGCCTGTCGCATCGGCGGCCTCGCGCACAACCCGCGACATTCGTTGGAACATCGGCTTAACCGGCTGCGCACGGATAGCCATGACACTGTCCTGGATCTGACGTGTCAGTTGCTCGAGTTCGTCGAGTCCCGTGGTTACATCCGTTGCAGATTCCATTCCCGCGCGCGCAACACTTTGCGACAGCATAGCTTGATTGATGACGAGCTCACCAACAAGGTTGATCAACCGGTCAACCCGACTTAGGTCAGCGCGAATCGTCTGATTCCGAGCCGGCGCCTCCGTCGCGTTGGACGCTGCCGTCTCCGGAGCCTTACTGGTTGCCGCCGCACTTGTTTCAACTGATGCCTCGACTGGTTCTGATACGGCTAGCTCTTCTACACCACTGTTAACTTGAACTGCTTCATTCTCAGCGGCATCATCCTGACCAGAACTGTCAACAGCAGCAAAGGACGCTTCAAGCTCTTGCGCAACAAAATCTTCGCCAATTGGGACAGCGTCAAAAGTTAGCTCAGTTGCTTGGTTTTCGTCGCCGGGCTCAGCGATCACCAAGTCACTATCATCAAGAGAAAACGGCATTTCCGTTGGGGCGTTGCTGAGTGCAACCTCGAGTTCACAGCAATCTTCGACGAATTCGAAGATCTCTCGTACGGCCTCTTCATTCTCTTCTGTCGTAAGATTGACAGTCCAATCGAAGTAGGTCCCATCGGGATCGAAGTCGTCGAGTCCGGGTACCTGGCTTGTATCGCATTCAACCTTGGCTTCGCCGAGACGAGTTAGCTCTCTCAAGAGAAGGCAAGGATCGTTTGCGCTCACATAGAGCGATTCATTGGGTTTGAACCTGACGGTGAAGTCATTCGGTCCAGCATCATCATCATCGCCACCCAGAAGATCATCGAGTGACAGTTCTATTGGCTGGAAATCGATCTCGTCGTCATCGCTCGCGGTAAGTCCTTCGCTGCCGAACTCATCGCCACCCGCTTCCGTGGCACCGGCATCTTGACCATTGCCGCCGCAGAAGGCAGCAAGTTCAGCCACTGATGGCTCCCAAATATCCGGCGGAATAGTACGACCGTCACGAGCTCCCGCAACAAGGTCGGCCAATATGTCTGACGCGCGCAGCATCGTGCGCATAACGTCAGGACCTGGCTCGAGCTTGTCTTCCCTGACGAGATCGAGTGTCGTTTCGAATGTGTGGGCAAAATGAACGAGATCATTTAACTGAAATGCGCCAGCACCGCCCTTGATCGAGTGAACTGCGCGAAACACCGCATTCACGGTCTCCCGATCACCGCTGCCTTCATCGATCTCTAGCAGACCTCTTTCAAGTTCGATGAGCTGCTCGTCGCACTCCTCGAAAAAAGTCTGTTTGATTGCGTCCATGTCCGCCATGACGTTCCCCGTCCCAGTATCTAGCCAACAACGCGGCGTAACGCGGATACAAGCTTTGCTTCGTCAAACGGCTTTACGATCCAACCAGTGGCTCCTGCCCGTCGTGCCCGGTTCTTCTTCTCTTCACCCGCTTCCGTTGTCAGAACGAGGATCGGTTTGCTCCGGAACTTCCCATCGAGTCGAATGGTCTCCATGAACTCGAAGCCGTCCATACGCGGCATATTGATGTCGGTGATGATGGCATCGAAGTTGGACTTCCTCGCAACTTCCAAGCCGTCCTGCCCGTCAACAGCTGAAATAACGTCGTAGCCGGCTTGTGTCAGTGTTGCACTGAGAAGGTCACGCATAACGCGTGAATCGTCGACCGTAAGAATTGTCTTGCTCATATTTCTCCATCCTCAAATGAGATGTCGTTCATGGACAGCCCCATAAGATCGAGCCCTTCATTGAAGCTCGCTGAGGGCTGGACGATCTGAAGGACTTGCATCTCTTCTCGCCACGTACGCGCGGCTGCTACCAGGACTTGGGCGCACGGCGCACCAAGTCGTTCCACCTTGCTGGCGTTGATCTGCAGAGGATTACCTCGCTTCTTCGCCAGCTGATCCAGCAATGATTGCACTTGGGAACTATCAAGATCCTGAGTGAGTTGAAGGCGGCGGGGCCGCTTCTTTGCGCCTGCCACCTTAGAATTCCTCCCAACCGTCGTTGGACGCTCCGTTGGAGTAGGTCGTGGGTGCGTGCGCTGCCCCGTTAGTTGCAATACCGTTTGCCACGGCCGCCCTGGAGAGCTTCGCAACTTGGATCTTGTCATTGGCTACCGGGCGAGGAGCCTGAACATCGGGCTGCGCAGTGAAAGCCCCGTGAGTGGCTCCAGACACGCTACCGGTCTGAAAGCGCGCGACCTGGGCCTGCAGGTCTTGTGTCTGTGTCGCCAGGGTCCGCGTCGCAGCAGTTGCCTCTTCGACCATCGCAGCATTTTCCTGGGTGACCTGGTCAAGCTGGTTCACCGCGGTGTTGACTTGCTGCAGACTGGTCGACTGATCTTGAGCACTTGCCGCGATCTCATCAACCAAAGTGTTGATCTCAGTCACGCCTTCAACAATGTGCCGGAGTGAGTCGCCGGTCTCGCGGACCAGTTTCACACCCTGGTCAACCTGCTGGGTCGAGCTGGAGATCAGTTCCTTGATCTCACGTGCGGCCTTGGCAGAGCGCTGCGCCAGAGCCCGGACTTCGGATGCAACCACCGCGAAACCGCGTCCCGCATCGCCAGCCCTTGCGGCTTCAACACCGGCGTTCAGAGCAAGCAAGTTGGTTTGGAAGGCGATCTCGTCGATGACACCGATGATATCTCCGATCTCGTCAGATGATTTCTCGATGCCTTCCATGGCTTGGACGGCACGCTGGACGACTTCACCACCACTTTCCGCAGCTTGCTTCGATGAGGAGACGACTTCCCGGGCACGATCTGCACCGGCTGCTGCCTGAGCAATGTTGTTGGTAATCTCAGCGACCGAAGCTGCAGTTTCCTCGAGTGTCGCTGCCTGGTTTTCCGTGCGGCGAGAGAGATCATCAGAAGCTTGAGCAATCTCATTGGTACCGGAGTAGATATTGTTGGCACCGTTCGCGACTGCATCGAAAGCACTTTCCAGAGTTGCGGCCGACGCATTGAAGTTCTCTTTTAATTCGCCGTATTGATCAGACAGCACCGTCGTGACACGGGCCGTCAGATCACCACCTGCAAGTTTGCCGAGAGCGTCACCAATCGTGCTGACAGCAAGTGCAGCAGACTCTTCATTGCGGCGCCGGTCTTCCTCGGCAACACGTCGCTGTTCCTCTGCTTCCTGCTCCAGACGACGATTGTCGATCGCGGACTGCTTGAACACGGCCAGTGACTTTGCCATTTCACCGAATTCATCTTTGCGATCCGAATCGCTGATCTCAACATCCAGGTTTCCTTCCGACATCTGGGTCATAGCTGAATTCAGCCGCGCGAACGGTGTGGAGATCGAGCGCGCCATTATAAGCGCGAGGATAGTTGTCAAGGCCAGTAGCACGACGCCGATGACAGCTTCCAGAATAAGCGTGTTCCAAAGGCCGGACACTTTCTGGTCGGCCGTCGCAATCACTTGCTGACCGGCAAAGTCTTCAACTTCCTTTTTCAGATTGATGATCTGTGTGGACGCTGCGAACCATTGTCCGCTCGTAATGCCTTCGACCGTATTTGTCTCAGGTGACGCAAGCGCGATCTTCCTCATACGGTCGAGTTCACCCTTGAGTTGCGCCGAGACCTTTTGGTCGTAGATTTTGATTGTCTGCTCGTTAGCGACTTCACGGAACTCTTCCATAAGGATCCGCTGCGCCTCATTCTCACGAATGAACTTATTGAGTACAGCAGTTGGGAAGACACCTTTGCTAAATCCAACAGCACCCATCGCCCGTTCAATGCCTGCATGCTCTTTCGCATGCATCAGAGCCACGTAGGCTGCGAGGGCCTTATTGACCTTGTCATCCGTGCTATCCAGCTGGATCTCGCGTACGACGAACAGAAAGGCCTTGATTGCATCGGTGTAGAAGGCCGCCATCTGTGGGACCTTGCTATTGAGCCCGTCGACTGAACGGCGAACTTCCTGCAAGGCAGAAAGCTTGTTCATTGCGGAATTATAAGAGTCCTGGAGAAACGCTTTGTGCGAAGCAAAATCAAACTCTGCTGCAGCAGATTTGAGCTTGATCATCATTGCATCGGTATTCTTGCGCTGGCTGGGAAGCCTGTCTGCGAATGTCTGACCGTTGGAACTAAGGAACCCTGCCGACTGGCCCCGCTCGCGTTGCAATTCATGAACAACATCGCTCAAACGAGGAGCAAGCTCTACGGAGTCGCGGATACCCATGAGCTCAAGCTCAGATCTGTACTGCTGGACCATCACAATTCCAGCAACCAAAACCAAGGCGAAGGTTGGAACGACAAGGCACGCCATGAGGCGCGTGGAAATCTTGGAGTTTTGCAGCCAATGCAGCATGGATCATTCCCAGTTTTTCGGTTCGACCGGTCCTGACGTCCAGGAAACATGGTTGCTACAGGACGAACACCATCTGCCACTCCAGCCATTCTTCGCAGCAGGAGATGGTGAAAGCAGCAAACACACTTCCGTATTACAGGAGGTGGCCCACAGGTTTACGATGTGAGGACCGGCCAGCAATTTGGGCGTCTTGAATGGCGCGGATCACGGGAGATGGGGGGCATGTCGGTTAAACGACTGCGGAAAACGGCATCATGCCGCTTGGGCAAGTAGCACCAAGCCCGCGCAAATCCGAAAGTAGTTTAGTAACCTTGCTCGAATATTAACAGATATATTTCAATTGATCATATTTCGATGTTGAAAATGCAACAAATGAATGAAACCTAAGAGTGTTATTTAGATATTATAGATGTCATCGGGAATCCAGATTTATATGGTCTTTCCATTTAGGATCGGCATCGAATCATAACGCACTCAGCGCGACTAGCATATTGAATGCCTGCACATCGTGTCCTTACCCAACTCACAAATCCAAGTGCGTAAAACTGCGCCTCACTAGTGAAGTGCCTTGCCGACTTGCAATTCGAATCTGGCACTGAATCATTAATGAGAGTCAACAGTTTAGACAATCATTAGGCGAGAGTATTTATGTTAGCAACTTAAGGTTGTTATTGAGTGGGATTATTGGTAGGTTGTAACCGACTACTAGAAAATTATTTTCTGACGCCCTTCGTGGGGCTGTTCGCTTCTTCTCAATATGTATCTTCACCCGGACACTCAAGTGAATCAGAAGATTGACTGTGAGGTATATTAGGAAGGCATTGTAATGAGCGGTCGAAAATTCGAACGCTGGCCGTGTGATCATGATTGCAAGATTACCCTCTCTCACGGCAGTTTGTCGGCAAACATCACGAATATCTCTCGCGGTGGTTTTCTAGCGAGCGCAATTTCTCCGACATCCATTCCACCTAACGCTACGGCGAGCGTTCAGGTCAGAAAAATCGGCAGTTTCACCGTAACCATCCGTTGGGTTGGGATGAACGAGTTCGGAGCTGAGTTTAGCGAGCCAATATCTGAGGAAGAATTGGCTCTCTTCGTTCGATAACCGACGTGGAATTCGGGAGTTAATCTGGCTGGGCCCGCTATTCATCTTTCACGCAGTACTTGGCGAGAGGACGGCCATCGTTTGATGTCGGGATCATGCTGTCGACAAGGACAATATTCGACCTACGGTCAGTAAGGCGTGCCGAAGTATCTCGGAGCTTCAGTTGCTGTTGAGTGCGGCGTCAAGGTGGATGCTGTCACCTCGACTTTGTTGCAAACCATCTGACCAGCGCGCATCTCGGACTGGCAGCAGCCCTGTCAAAGGACCGATGCGCGCGCAGCCTGCTGCATCAACGACAAATGAGCACCGGGATAGTGCTATGCGTGACTACCTGGTTCGCCTGGCTGCCGAGCAAGAGACGTGTGATGCCGCGGCGGCCGTGCGAACCCATTACAATGAGATCACAGCCATGTTCGCTAGCAGCAGCTAAGATCCCATCGGCAGGATATGCATCCTTCATATGAACGAGACGACAAGGCACGCCTAGTTTCGCCGCTGCATCTTCGGCACGCGAGAGCAGTTCATTTGCTGACCTTTCAGCCGAACGTTCATAGTCATCTACTGGAAAGGCTATCGCAGCATCACCGGTTACGACTGATGTCCAGGGTTCCGTTGCGGTAACGACGGTGACTTTCGCATTGAGCGCTTTGGCAAGTGCAAGTCCCTGTTCGAGTGCACCAAACGCGATGACGGAGTCATCGATAGCAATGAGAATTTTCCTATACATGAGCGAGCTCACCTTCTGCTGCGTGCGAGATGCTATAGCGCCGCGCCCCCGTTCACCTGTTCACGATTGGTCACTGCCCTAGGAGGTGGATCAGCATGAGCGCTGCGAGCACCGCGACCGCGATCTTCAGGAAGAGGTAGTAGCGGCTATGCCGCGCGAACGGAGGCTCTTCGGGTTTGTTGTTCATCACTGGTCTCTTCGATCGCGGGAGTTTCGTTTGCCCACTCCCTGACGATCAAAGTTATCTGAGCTCTGCCCATCCTCATATGATCTAGCGCAAAGCGCTCCAGCCAGCATGCTTTAGCGTTGCTTCTCGACCCATTGAAGGGGAGCTGAGCACGCCAATGACAATTCAAACCCAGTCACTGCAACGCATTCTTGTTGCGTCAGATCACTCCGATCAAGCCGGAATTGCGATTGATCGCGCAGTTGAGCTCGCCTGCCAGCACAGCGCCGAGATCTTCATTCTTCACATCATTGATGAAGACTTACCGCCCGATGCGCAGAGCTATCTGACAACGCTGGCCGACCACCATATCCGCGAGCAACTCCAAAGGATGCCGAAAGCTGAATCGCTGACCAAGACGATCGATATCGTGGTCGGCCGACCGGATATTGACATTGTCGAACGTGCTGACCTTGTCGATGCCGATCTCATTGTGGTCGGTCTGCATGCGCGCATACTAGAGGAGAACCTTAAGATTGAGGGATCGGTTGCCGAACAGATCATTCAAGGCACCCATCGCCCGGTTCTCGTGGTGAAGAACCAACCGGCAGGCGCTTATGGCTCAGTCGTGGTTGGTGTTGATTTCTCAGCTCATTGTCAGGAAGCCGTGAGATGTGCCGCGCTCATCGCGCCGAGTGCGACTCTGCATTTCGTTCATGCCTTACAGGAGCACGCTCTCTTGGCTCGATTTCGCGATTCAGAGTCACGATCGCAATCCCTCGATAAGCGAAATGTGCGCATGAGAAATTTTGCAGTCTCAGAGATGGAGGCGCTTGAGGCCCGAGCCCTGCAGGGCGCCGAGAACAAGCCAAAGGTACACCACATACTTGTAGATGGTGAAGCAAACGATGCAATCATCGAACAAGTCTCGAGCCTGACTGCAGACCTGATCTGTGTTGGGACCCACGGCCGCATTGGATTCTCACGCGCTATCCTTGGTAGCGTGGCGACTGACGTTCTAAATAGCCGGTTGGTCGACGTCCTCGTCGTGCGCCCTTACTAGCAGCACGCCAACCAAACACGCGAGCGCTAGTATAACAACTGAGCCAGTCCAGGTGGTGAAGAATGGCGGTTCATGAGCAGCTCTAACACTGGCCTCCGGGTCGCCGACTGGTTCGACAGTGTTTTTGTTGATCTCAGGCGACAATTCCATTGGTCATTCATTCCACCACTCATGGTGTACTTTGCTGCCGGTGTCTCGGGGTTGACTGCAATCGTCGGCACCTTCTTTGTCAAGGAACAGCTTGGCTTGTCGGCAGCCTACCTGGCAGGTTTGGCTTTTTGGGCCGGATTGCCATGGGCGCTCAAGATGCCGCTTGGGCACCTGGTCGACGTCATATGGCGGTGGAAGTTTCTGCTCGTTTATGTTGGTGCCGGCCTGATAGCCGCAAGCCTGCTTATCATGTATGCGCTGGTCACCCATCCCGATTCCATGGCGGCAGTTATGGACCTGGAATCATGGTTTGTGTTGAGCGTCCTGCTGGCACCAACCGGGTATGTCATCCAGGATGCGGTTGCCGATGCGATGTCCGTCGAAGCTGTGCCACGGGTCGACAAAGAGGGGCACACGCTCGATGAGCCGGCGCTCAAGGCTTTGCACACAACAATGCAGACCTTTGGCCGAATGGCGGTGATTTCAGGGCTCGTAGCAGTTGCCGCGGTTAACATCATCCTGTTCGACGATGTCGAGCTTCTGAGCGCTGCAGAGAAGACCGTTGTCTATGGTCGCGTTTACTTGATTGCTCTGGTCATTCCATTGATCTCCATCAGCGGAGTGAGCCTTGCCCAGTTCTTGAATTGGCGAAGACGAAGGGCATTGCGTGCAACCGGGCTCAACGATCATGAGATCGATGCACAGATCCTTGGACAAGCAGAACCAACCCAGACGAACTATTGGTATTTTATCGGTGGTGGAGCATTCGTGGCAATGGCACTTGCCATTGGCCTTGCCTCACCACCATTCGCGCAGGAACTGGTGTTCGCCGGCTCAATGGCGATTGTTATCTTTATGATGCATCGGCTTGTCCTGGAACTGGATCCCAAGCGGGCTCAGATCCTCATCGGCACGGCCATAATCATCTTCGTCTTTCGCGCCGTACCTTCTCCAGGCGCGGGGGCAACGTGGTTCGAAATAGACGAACTAGGCTTCGATCAACAATTCCTGGCAGTTCTTTCTCTGCTGACATCATTATTGACGCTGTTCGGTATGGTGATCCTGCGGCCGCTCATGGCCAATCGCACGATTGTCTACATCGTCGTCCTGCTCACGATCGCGGCTGGCTTGCTGGCGATACCCAATATTGCGCTCTATTACGGCATTCACAACTGGACGGCACCGCTTACCGGCGGGGTTGTCGATGCGCGCTTCATCGCGATCATTGACACGGCTGTTGAGTCGCCGTTGGGGCAGGTTGCGATGATCCCCATGCTGGCCTGGATCGCAAGAAATGCTCCGGATCGCCTGAAGGCAACTTTCTTTGCTGTGATGGCATCGTTCACCAATCTCGCTCTGTCTGCGAGCAGCCTTGGAACCAAGTATCTCAATCAACTTTTGCCGGTAGCGCGCGAAGTGAAGGACCGCACCAGTGGGGAAGTCCTGACGGCAGCCGACTATAGTCTGCTTGGTTGGCTTCTAGTCCTGGTCGCTGTCATCTCCGTCGCGGCACCACTGGTCACAATCTACGTTGTTCAAAGAAGTGCTTTGCGAACGAATGAATGATTGGCACGGCTGGTAAGTGCAATGTTCGATACGGTTGCAGGTTAACCTTCGCGCTGGGCAATCCTGGCTCCATCTTCAATCCGATCGCTGGGATGCAACACAACAACATCATCGCGCTTAAGACCATTGATCACCTGGGCCTGTGTTGCATTCTGTTGCCCGAGTTCAACCGCTCGAAATTTTGCCGTGCCGTTCTCATCAACGAAGACGGCCCAGTCTGCACCTTTCCTGAACAAAGCACTCAATGGAACAGCCAGAATATCATCACGAGACCAGATATTTATCCGCGTGTAGACGCGATACTGATGCCCGAGTCTGACACGCGATGACACTGGATCTGTGAATGCGAGACGGACGTTGACGCGCTGTTCATCGATCCCCAGTGCGGAGACCTTCTTGAAACCTGTCGGCTCGATGCGCCTGACCTTCGCATTGAGGACGTCATTGCCACCCCAAGCTTCGACGATCGCTGTGGCGCCAACTTTCACTTTGACGGCATCTGCTGAGAGAAGGTCGACAACCACTTCGAGATTGGCCGGATCTCCAACTTCAAGCAGCGCTGCGCCCGATTGTACGACTGTTTCGCTCTCAGTGATGATACGTGTGACCCGACCCGAAACCGGGGAGAAGACCTCAATGCAGCAATCAGCCTGGGCATCGAGTTCACGTTCGTCGCCAGGATCGATGAGCTGCGCGCGTGCACTCTCAAGTTCGCGCTGCCTGACGCCCAACTGCGCGATCGCCGTGCTCAATGTCGCCTTTGACATTTTCTCAGCCATAATCGCCTCATCCAGGCGGCGCTCACTTGTTGTCTGATTAGCGAAGAGCTCCTTCGCCCGCGCTAGCTCCTTCGTCTTGAATTCAAGGTCAGCGCGTGCGCGGGTCACTGATGCCTCTGCAAAGGCCACTGTGGCCTCGGCAGCAGCGGCCCTGGCGTGCAAGATGCTGCGAGTACGCCTGTCCAGAAAGGATGGGATAACCGGCTCCAACTTTGCGACGACGGTCTTTCCTCGCTCAACCATATCGCCGACTTTAAGTGGTGAACGCATGACGCGCCCGGTAATCGGAGCAGACACGCGATAGATGTCCTTAATCTTGGTCACGGCCTCTTCATCGATGGTCACCTGCATAGCCACTGGTTTGACCGTGTGAACATCGACAAAGACGGGATCGGGTCGTAGCAACCACCACACGAAAAATAGTCCTGCAAGGACCGACGCAGCAATCATCAAAGGCCTGCGCCATTCGGGCTTGATATTAAGGTTCGTCGTCATTACCTACTCCCTGGTTTTCAAGACCCGGATGAGATCAAGCTGGTCGACCCTCAATCGCACAATGAACGCGGCGACGATTGCCGCCAGCAGCATGATGAGGGATGCGTAAACGTATGTGTGGCGAGAAATGGCAAATGGCACACGGTAGAGATCGGTATCGAAACCGGTAATCAGCAACCAATTAAAAACGTAGCCAAATGCCCAGCTGAATGGCAGAGCGAGGATAGCCAACAAGGCGATCTCGCCAAGCAGGATGGCCGACACCTCAGCACGTCGGAACCCCAACACCCGCAGGCTTGCAAGTTCGCGACCGCGCTCAGATAGTTGAATGCGGGCACTATTGTAGACCACGCCAAATGTGATGATGACAGCCAGCACAATGAAAGTCGTCATCATGATATTGATGTTGCGCGCCAGAGTCTTACGGAACATGACAAGTGAGTTCTTCTGCAACATCACGGCTGAGATGGCAGGCATATCTTTGAGTTCACGATAGAGCGGCAGGAGCGCCTTCGTATCGATCAGGAGGTCAGCAGCAGAAACAACATTCCCCTCACCAGCCAGGCGATTGAGCGTGTTGATCTCCATCACGCCTTGCAGTCCGATGTAGCCCTGGAGGATCGCAGTAACTGGAAGCGAAAAATGCCGTCGCTTGCCCTGCGTCAGTTCGACGATAACATGATCACCTAACTTCACATGGAGTATCTGCGCGAGCTTCTCACTGAGTGCCAGGCCGACATCAGGCACGCGCACGGACTCGAGTTCTAGGCCAAGCGTTTTTCGAAGATCGGCATTGCGTTCAACACCTTCCAAGGCGATGCGCCTCTGCCAGTGCTGATGACCTAGTTTGGCCGGAGCGAAGCGCAGAACCTCGACACGACGAACGCCAGTTATTTTTGACAGATCATGTGCGACGCGTCGCGGTTTGAGCTCGCGGAAAGTTACAGTGATGTCCTGTCTTTGCAGGCGAAAGAATGTGACATCAATCATGAATTCGATGGAGTCCCAGGTCGACATCGACATGATGAGCAGACCACCCGAGGCGGCAATACCCATAATGGTCAGGCCAGATCTGACAGGGAAGCGCAGAGTATGGCGCAACACCATACTGGCAGCACTAGGCAACAGACGGGCAAGCCGCGTCAGCGAAAATGCACTACGCCCGTAGTTCGGCGGAGCTGGCGGCGCCATCGCGACTGCCGGTGACAGCCCCACTGCGCGCCGCACGGCCAGTAGAGCGCCAAACCAGGCCGCTGCTAGACTCAACGCCGTTGCGGCGAAATAGACGAATGTTGAGTAATGAAAGAACAAGAAAGGGAAATGGAAAAACTCGGCATAGAGCCGCGTCATACCGCGCCCTAGGTAGTTGCCAGCGACAATGCCGATGACAACCCCGATCATAGCGATGACCGAAACGAATTTCAGATAATGAAGCGCGACGTCACGCGACGAGTAGCCAACAGCTTTGAGTAAGCCGATTTGCTCGCGCTCTCTGACAATGAGCCGGGACAACGCCATGTTGATGAGGAAAGCAGCAACAGCGAAGAAGATTGGCGGAATTATCTGGCTCATTGTCCGCAATTGCTGAAGCTCAGCCTCTATGAAGGCATGCGACCGCTGATCTTTGCGCGCGAATGCTCCTGTACCACCGTAGCGATCAAGCACTCTATCGACACCCGCAAGGACAGCATCTGGTTTGGCCGATGTGTCGAGCTGAACGACAATCGAGTTATAGGCACCATCGAGGTCGAATGCAGCCTCAGCCGCGCGTTCGCCCATCCACACAATGCCGTATCTTCGATCGTCAGGTATGAGGTCGCCCGGTCCAAGTGCGTAAATGAACTCAGGGCTTAGTGCGACGCCAACCACCGTGAGTCGCTTCTTCCGTCCATTCAATATGGCTCGAAACTGGCTACCAGGTCTGAATGTATGAGCCTTTGCGAAGGTCTCGCTTATGACGACTTCATGATCGCGCTCCGGATCAGGCAAACGACCCAGCTTCATGACGAGAGCATTGAGGCGTAAAGAGCGTGCTGGCGGCAACGAGAGAATTCGTCCCGTTGCTGGTTGATCGAACCCATCAATATCCAACACGGCGAATTGCTCGATGCGGCCCTCCGCAACAGCAACACCGTCGAGCTGCACAACCTGGTCTACGACCGATCGTGGGAAGCGCTTAGCCGTCGCGAAAACGTCCGCAAACCGATACCGGTCGTAGTATGCGGCCCGTGTTTCATCAAGTGATCGATAGGCGCCATTGCCCAAAACGACGGTTGCCACGCCGGCGGCCAACACGAGCGCAATGGCGAGCGCCTGAGCCCAGAGCTCCCGTAGATCACGTAAGAGTTTGCGGTCGAGTGTGCTCACCAGCTGACCTCCGCTGGTAGGACCTTTTCTTCGTTGAACTCACTGCGAACGACCGCACCGTCCTGAAGGTAGATGACACGGTCGGCAATTCTCCGTGTCGCCGCGTTGTGTGTGATGATGGCTGTCGTGGTTCCGTACTCCTGATTGATTGCCACAATGGCTTCAAGAACCTTCACACCGGTTTTGGAGTCCAGTGCGCCGGTCGGCTCATCGCACAGCAAAACCTCAGGCCGTTTGGCAATCGCCCGTGCAATAGCGACACGCTGCTGCTCACCACCCGAAAGCTCAGCAGGAAAATGATCAATGCGCTCTTTCAGCCCAACGATCTCAAGCGCCTCTTCTGGCCGCATCGGGTTGGCTGAGATTTCCGTCACGAGAGCGACATTCTCTCGTGCCGTCAGGCTCGGCATGAGATTATAGAATTGAAAAACAAACCCTACGCTGAGACGCCGAAACTCCGTCAGTTCATCCTCGCTCGCGTTGGTGATGTCCTTGCCTTTAAAGATGACCTGACCGTCAGTGCCGCGATCCAGCCCTCCGAGAATGTTGAGGAGTGTTGACTTTCCGCTGCCCGACGCACCGAGCAAGACAGCCATCTCTCCCGCAAAGAATTCTACATCGACGCCGCGCAGTGCATGGACCGCGACGTCACCGTTCCGATAAACTTTGGTCAGGCCGCGGGTCTCGAATACGACTTCTGGTAGTTCCTGTTCCATCGGCGACTTTAGTGGACGTGAAGTCATGACCTTGCTTTGACGCACGTCAAGGTTGCCTGTCGTTGGAACTGTTTTGATGTCCAGGTCATCTCGAACAACAGCAAAAGACATCAGCCATGGTGAAGCCAGTTACAACATGGATATTGATTGCAGACGGCTCTCGCGCGCGTGTGCTTGAGAACGGCGGACCTAACAAAGGTATCGTCGCGAAAAGCAACCTCGTCTTCGAAGGCGATCATCGCCCTTCGCGCGATAGTTTGACTGACAGGCCGGGACGAACCTTCGAGTCTGTTGGCTCTCTGCGCCATACCAAGCAGCCACCAACAGATCCGCATGACAAGATCAAGACTGAGTTCGCATTATCGATTGCATCGGCTCTCGAACAACACGCGGATAGTTACGATCGGCTCATCCTTGTTGCGCCACCAGCCACCCTTGGAGAGTTGAGAAAGGCGCTTCCCCGACAACTCGCATCAAAGGTCTCCAGGGAAGTCGGCAAAGATCTAACGCATGTTTCAAATGCTGAGATTGCAGGTCACTTGGAGGACGTCATCGCGCTTTGACCAACAGCAAGATTGGGAACGATTGGAGGAAACAATGGTAGAAAAATCTCACACTGCTGGAGCATTGCCTAACCTATATGAACCTCTAAAGAGCTTCGGGCAAAAGGTAGCGGATTGGTTCGCACCGCCATCTGAGGCCTCGGTCTCTGAGGATGCTTACGAGATCATCGTTGAGCTTCCCGGTGTCCAGGATCAAGACATCGATGTCTCGGTTCACGACGGCAATCTAATTGTGCGGGGCGAAAAGAAATCGCAGCGCGAGGAGAGCGGACGGACCTACTTCTTTTCGGAGCGCGTCTATGGAGCGTTTCAAAGGACGTTCCGCCTACCGCCCGATGCAGATCAGAACGCCATTGAAGCGTCTTATGGTGATGGCGTTCTCACCTTACGTGTCGGTAAACGCGGGGTCGATGCCAGTGATCATCGGCGAATTGAAGTACAGCGCAACTGATCGATCGCCTCGTTGCGCGTCACTTGGCAGGCAATGACAATTCAATAGTTCGTGTCAGTTGCTCTGCGCGACAGTCTGCTGGCGCCCGCGTTGATGCCTGGCCGCGATTTCGATCGCCTCCTGAAACACGCGCAGTCCAGCAACGCAAATCCTTGCAAGGAGGCTCCTGGTATGCCTGGGTTCAACATCACTCTGGTCAAGATCTTTGGCATAGAGATCCGCGTCAACATCAGTTGGGCCTTCATTGCCGTCCTTCTCGCGTGGTCACTGGCGAAAGGTTATTTTCCAGGCGTTTATGAAGGTTTGCCAGACGTCACGTATTGGTGGATGGGCGCGGCCGGTGTCCTTGGTCTCTTCGCATCAGTCGTATTCCATGAACTCGCTCATTCTGTCGTTGCGCAGTCCTACGGGATGCAGATCAAAGGCATCACACTATGGCTCTTGGGTGGGGTCGCTGAGCTTGGCGACGAACCACCTTCACCAACAGCCGAGTTCTGGATGGCACTTGCCGGCCCTGCCATGAGCATAGCGCTCTCGGTCGTATTCTACGGTGCGGCATCGCTGGTTCCCACTGGTGTGGAATACAAGCCATTATTCGAAGTTCTTCGATACCTCGCACTGGTCAATCTCATTCTCGCACTCTTCAATATGATCCCCGCCTTTCCGATGGATGGCGGACGCATCCTGCGTGCCTGGCATTGGCATCGCACTGGCGATGCCTACAAGGCCACGACACTATCCGCCAAAGTCGGCAGCACATTCGGATTGATTCTCATTCTAACCGGACTGGCAACGGTCTTTATCTGGGGTGGAATGAATGGCCTCTGGTGGGTCATTCTCGGTATGTTCATTCGCTTTGCCGCCGACTCCGCTCGCCATCAAGCTGAAGTGACCCATGTACTCTTTGGACAATCAGTCTTGGACTATGTTTCGACCAATCCGGTGTCAGTTCCCTCACACGCGACCGCCCGCCAATTCCGCGATGACTGGGTTTTGCGCTATCACCACAAGGTATTTCCAGTTGTGGAAGGTGCCGTCGTTAGAGGTGTTGTCTCCACCCGGCACATCATTGGTCTGAACCCGGAAAACCTCGATCTGCATGTCGTGTCTGAGATGATGGATCCGATCACTGAGGCCAATTCCATCCCGGCATCTGCGACGGCTGAAGAAGCTCTCAAGCGCATGCATGCAAGCGGCAACAGCCGGCTACTTGTCCTGGAAGATGGCGAGCTGATCGGCATCATCACGCTCAAGGATATCGTTCGCGTCATCACAGTGCGCGCGGAAGTAGGCGCTTAGCCTTCAGTGGCAGGCTGTAACCCGTCGACATACGAAAACGAGCCATACCATGAACAACATGAGCAAAGTTGCGGACGGAACGATCAACGTTGACAGTCTGCCGCCACAAGAAATGGCAACGGCTTGCGAAAACGCAGGGGCGAAAAAGGCCGGACGCGATAGCGTGACCCTTCTGGTTCTCGGGATCTTAGCGGGTGCATTCATTGCGCTCGGCGCGATGTTTATGACCATCACGGCAACGGGCGCGACAGATCTCCCCTTTGGCATCGCGAAGCTTCTGAATGGGCTCGTCTTCTCGCTCGGTCTCATACTCGTGATTGTCGGAGGTGCCGAGTTGTTTACAGGAGACGCGTTGATGGTCGTTGCTTGGGCCAGCAAGCGGATCACACTCCGGGCACTGCTCCGGGCCTGGGGCATTGTTTACGCTGGCAACGTAGTTGGCGCGGTTGGCACTGCGGCGCTGGTCTTTCTATCGGGACAGTATACCCAATCCGGAGGCGCTGTCGGCCAAACGGCATTGGCGATTGCAAACGCCAAAGCGTCAATTCCGACAATCCAGCTGTTCTTCTTGGCGCTGCTGTGCAACGTCCTTGTCTGTCTGGCAGTCTGGATGTCTCTTAGCGCTCGCAGCGTGACAGGCAAGGTTGCGGTCATTGTCTTGCCGGTGGCAGCCTTTGTTGCGGCCGGCTTCGAACACTCAATTGCGAACCTGTATTTTCTACCCTTTGCTCTCTTCGTTCAGGCTGCGGCTTCTGTCGAATTCTGGTCGAGCATCGGGCAAGCACCCAGCACCTATGGCGCACTCACCATTGGTGCTACAGTCCACAATATTGGGATTGCAACGATTGGAAATCTGGTTGGAGGCAGCCTCTTTGTCGGCGCGGTTTATTGGCTGATCTATTTGCGGCCCAGGTAGGTCACAACCGCTCACCAGTCATCTGTTCTCTGGTGCATGGCCATGACAGCATCGACCCAACGTCCAATCATTGTCGGGTCGATGTCAGGGCTGCCTGTGCCGTGGGCGCGGGAACACTTTAGCGCACAATAAGCACCGGTACTCTTGAATGCGTCAGCACCTTCTGAGCTTCGCTGCCAAGCAGGAGTTTCGTCAGGCCTGACCGGCCATGCGAGCCCATAACGATGAGGTCACAGCCATCATCAACAGCAGTATCGACAATAGCTTGCCAAGGCTGTTCGTGTACGACGGAAACCTTATCGCAAGCGATACCAGCACTATTGGCGGTTGTCTCTGCTTTGCCTAGAATCTCCTGAGCGTGCTTGGCGGCCCCCTTATCGTATTCCTCTTCCGGAAACGTAATCATTACTTCAGCTGGTGCAACCGTATGAAGCGGCACTGAGACGGTCACAAACTTGACCTTGGCGCCGAATTTAGCAGCAACAGACAATCCATGTTGGATCGCTTTATCAGCCAAGTCAGAACCGTCCGTCGCGATGAGAATATTCGAGTACATGCCTTCGTCATCCTTTGCATCAATCTGTCGTGAGTTTTGCTGGGTGTAGCCGTTTCAGTCTATTTGACTATGAGAACGGGAACTTGGGCTCGGGTTGTCACCTCATTGGCGACACTACCGAGCAACATCCGTTGCAACCCACGACGTCCGTGAGAGGCAAGCACGATCAGCTCGGCCTGAGCTTGGGACGCAGCGTCCAGTATCCCATCGGCGGGGTGCTTATCCATGATGTGAAGATGCCTGCAATCCAAGCCCCGTTCGTGGCCTTGTTCCTGCTCATAGCGAGCTGCAAGGTCAAATGCGCTCTGCGCCTCGCGCTTTGCCAAGTCGCGAAAGTGCTCCTCGGGGTTCTTGATGCCGCTTTGCGCTTGAACTGCAGCTTCAACCAGAGGCCAACGATCAGTAACAGTCGCAAGGGTTACGGAGGCACCCAAGGGTTTTGCCAGTGCAAGACCAACCTTCGCCGCCTCAATTGAGAGTTCAGAACCATCGATTGCAACTAGGATGCTCTTGTACATCGTCCACTCCTGCCGTTTCAGATACAGGCTACGCGCGGCCACGCTGATTGCCATTGCGCTGTATCAATTCGGTCAAGCTCACCAACACTAGGCCTCTAGATCGGCATCTGTGTTCCATGCTTGAGATTGATGTAACGCAATGCAGAAACGACTGGCCTAACCGCAGAATGGGTGGAGAACTCAGCTCCGAAAGTTTCTGCGATGTTATTGAATTCCAGAGAATTGTTCAGTTACACGGCAGTTGCTAACGACGGTCCAGCGGGATCTGTCTGTGATCTACTGGTCGACGACCAGACGTGGTTGGCACGCCATCTTGTTGTGGACACCGAAGGCTTGCTTGCAGACAATAAGGTCATATTGCCGACGAAACTTGTCAAAGAAGTGCTGCCGCTCGATCAAGAGATCACGTTTCCAATCAGTAGATCCGACATGGCGACCAGTGTTCCGGCGTCGTTTGCTCCACCTGTTTCAGCTCATCACAATGAACCCAAAACAGCGAGCAGTGTTGAACATGACCCGAATTTACGCAGCGCTGTAGAGATTGGCGAATACGCTGTCTTGGCAAGTGACGGCGAGCTCGGTCATGCGCGCGGCCTCGTTTGTGAACTGGCGAACTGGGCCGTCCGCTACGTGGTTGTTGACACGGGTGAACTCCTAAGTTCGAAGCAGGTGCTGCTCGCCACCCCAGCCATCAATGCGATCGAATGGGAAACAAGACAGCTGAAAACCAACCTTACGGTCGCAGCGGTCCGTGCCTGCCCGGACTATGACCGTGACAGTGAGATCAGCCGTCAGTACGAAGCCTTTCTCCATAGTTACTACGGTTGGTGCCCCTATTGGCAGGCCAACTAGGCCGCAACTCCTGAGACTGTCTGCAATCTCACCTGATACCAAACCCCTTTCGAATTGACCTGGATCAGTGAAGTGCTTGCAGGCGTCATCCAGATTGTTGGTAAGACACAAGGAGGTCCGCATGAGAGACTTTACTGTCCAGGAACAGCAGCTTCGACAAAGACTGGTTGAACTCGACGCCCGCGTACACAGGATCGAAGACCATCTCGAGCAGGCACCAGATCCAGACTGGGAAGAGAATGCGACCGAATCTGAAATGGATGAAGTTTTGGAAGGACTGGGCACCGCTGGCGTCGACGAAATACAAGCTATCCATGCCGCATTAGCACGCATCAAAGGCGGCACCTACGGAATATGTGTGCGTTGCGGCAATGATATCAGCAACGAACGCCTTGATGTTGTCCCTCACACATCTCACTGCCGCACATGCGCCAACTTTCTGGCCAAGAGCTAGGATGCTCCTGGGATCCACAACGTCTACGAACGTGATCGATGAGAAGAAAGCATGACTACGTTTGGTGGCACAATCAGCACGGCACTCTTGCTAGTTCTACTCACGGGAACCGCAGTGGCAAAAGATGCAGGCGCCATTCTGGCTGGCAAAAAACTGGCTGAGAAGTTCTGCGCTCGCTGTCATGCGGTTGGTCATGTGGGAAAAAGTAAATTGCCGAAGGCGCCGACGTTCAAAGTGATCGCCAACCGGTACTCCGTTTGGAGCCTTCAGGAGTCTCTGGCTGAAGGCATAGTCACCGGCCATTCTGAGATGCCACAGTTTGCTTTCAGTCCCCAGGATATCGACAAACTGCTGACCTATTGGGACACGCTGACCGACAACAAGGCCAAGTGAGAATTTCCGACAGATAGTGATCGTCGGCAAGGGCTGAAGTCAGCGACAGCAAGTGATTGAGAGTCTACCGTCAGCGTCGTTACGCATTTGTTCATTTACAGCGAGGCAGCTCAAACATGGCCGACGTTGTCATTGCCGTGAACTCTGGATCGTCCAGTCTCAAATTTGCCATCTACCTCGCAGCCGATGATGAGGCGCCACCGCTTATCCGTGGAAAAGTGAGCGGGATTGGTCGTCAACCTGAACTGCGCGCGGAAGACCAGAACGGCCCCATAGAACCGACAGGCAAACTCAAAGACATTCCAATCGATGCAGACCACGAATGGATTATCTCGCAACTCCTTGAGCGACTTCAGCACCGCTATCATGATCTTGCACCGATAGCAGTGGGGCATCGCGTTGTTCATGGTGGCAGAGACTTTACTGAGCCGGTCATTGTCGCTGGATCTGTTCGTGATCAGCTAGAGCGTCTCATTCCGTTGGCGCCATTGCACCAGCCACACAATCTCGCAGCAATCGACGCGATCGAAGCAATTGCGCCTGAACTCCCGCAGGTCGCATGCTTCGATACAAGCTTTCATCGCAGCCAGCCTCGACTGGCTCAACTCTTTGGATTGCCGCGCCGCCTGACTGATCAGGGTGTGATCCGTTATGGTTTCCATGGTCTGTCGTACGAGTATATCGCGAAGGCACTTCAGGAACGGGATATCCCGAACGCAGCTGGTCGTGTCGTTGTCGCCCATTTAGGCAACGGCGCGAGTATGTGCGCGATGAAGAACTGCAAGAGCGTTGCAACCACGATGGGCTTCACGGCTCTTGACGGTCTCCTTATGGGGCGGCGGTGCGGAGCACTTGATGCTGGTGTCGTGATCGACCTGATCGACAACCAGGGTATGACACTCGCCGAGGTCCAACATCTACTCTATCGGGAGTCGGGTCTCCTGGGTGTCTCAGGCATCAGCAACAACATGCATGTTCTCGAGGCATCAGACCATCCGCATGCACGCGAGGCTATCGAGCTTTACTGCTATCGGGCTGCGCGCGAGATTGGCTCCCTAGCGGCAACTGTCGGAGGACTGGATCTTCTCGTTTTTACTGCTGGGATCGGAGAAAATTCAGTCCGCGTTCGACAGCTCATTTGTGAGCAATCAGCCTGGCTGGGCATCCAACTCGATGGCACGGCCAACGCCGCCGGAGCCTGCACGATCAGCTCAGCGTCCTCATCGGTGGGTGTCCACGTCATTCCAACCGATGAGGAAGCCATGATCGTGGAAGCGACCAAGCGGCTCATCCAATAGCTTGACTATCGATAGCGAAGTAACTGGGCTGTGATTGGAGAATCTTTGAGAAAGCAGCAACTGCTTGCCTTTAACAGCTTGGACGCAGGAAACGCCAACTCCTTGCCGTGGCGCCTATGATGCCGATGCACGCAATTGCAACATGATCAGTTATTGATCGACGCCAGCTCTATGCACGGTGGTTCTCTGAATAGAACTTGGCACACCAGTGATCTCAATGTCCGTTCAAAGCAATACCGACAGAGTTCACTAGGTGACGCCGAGTTCTAATTCCAACTTCCCTCATTCAGCCGCCGCATCGTTGGCTACTCGCTTGGTTCTGAGTGAGCCCAACCACCGACAAACGACATAGAACACTGGGGTGAAGATCAAGCCGAAGAATGTGACCCCAAGCATTCCGGAAAACACCGCAGTGCCAAGTGACTGACGCATCTCCGCTCCAGCACCGGATGCGAGCACAAGTGGAACGACACCAAGAATAAACGCAAGCGATGTCATCAGAATTGGTCGCAACCGCGTCCGGGCCGCGGCGATTGCAGCCTCAATCCGGGACTTGCCTTCATCTTCAGACTGTTTGGCGAACTCAACAATGAGAATGGCGTTTTTGGCAGCGAGGGCCACGAGCACGACAAGACCAATCTCGACCAGAATATTGCGGTCGAATCCGCGGAGGATCACGCCCTGCATTGATGCCAATATGCACATCGGCACAATCAGGATGACGGCAAGTGGTAGCAACCAGCTCTCGTAGAGAGCAGCCAGGAGAAGGAAGACGAAAATCACCGCCAGTGTAAAGGCAAGTATCGCCGTCGAACCTGCCAGTTTCTCTTGCAGAGCAATTTCGGTCCATTCAAAGCCGAAGCCGGAGGGCAGCCGCTCGGAGACGATCTTCTCGATGGCCTTGATACCCTCTCCGGTCGAAAAGCCCCGTTGCAGGCCAGCCTGGACTTCAGCTGCCGGATAGAGATTGTATCTCGGCACACGATAGGCCCCGGTCGTATTCTGGAAACTCGCGACAGAACCAATTGGCACCATGTCACCATCCGTGTTGCGCGTTCGCAAGTTCGCAACATCTCGTAAGTCCAAGCGGTAGGGATTATCTGCCTGAGCGGTTACACGATATGTTCGACCCAGAATGTTGAAGTCGTTGACAAATGCTGAGCCCATGAAGACCGACAGCGTTTCGAAGACATTCTCGATTGGCACGCCAAGTTGCTCGGCCTTGGTGCGATTGATATCGGCAAAGATCTCCGGCGTGCGCGTGTTGAACAAAGTGAACGCCTGATTGAATCCAGGCGTCTGCCCGGCTGTTCCTGCGACAGCCCATGCCGCGCCTTCAAGCGCTGGCAAGCCGCGTCCTGAGCGATCCTGGACGTAGCCTTTGAGGCCGCCACCTGTGCCAATACCTGGCACCGAAGGAGGCTCAAGCACAAAAGCGAAAGCTTCGCGCAGTCCAAACATCTGACCGCGTAAGTCTCCCAGGATTTGTTCTTTTGTCAGACCTGCCGCTATGCGCTCGTTAAACGGATCGAGTGTAACAAAAATCACGCCGGTATTGGGGGCGTTGGTGAAGGTCGCGCCGTCAAATCCGACGAACGCAACGGCATCCTTTACGCCCGGCCTTGCAAGCAGGATATCCGTGGCGCGTCGCACGACCGCATCGGTTCTGTCGAGTGTTGACCCAGGCGGCAATTGAAAAGCCGTTATAAAGTAAGTGCGGTCGAGTTGTGGAATGAGGCC
Source organism: Hyphomicrobiaceae bacterium (assembly GCA_965247245.1). Classification (GTDB taxonomy): domain Bacteria; phylum Pseudomonadota; class Alphaproteobacteria; order Rhizobiales; family Hyphomicrobiaceae; genus Tectiglobus. Next base: position 4,576,771 of record CBDFGV010000003.1, read on the forward strand.
CGTTGGTGTACGTGCCAGCCGATCATAGGTCAGGAACAAGAGCCCCGCGTATGCGGCCAGGAGAACGACACTGACCCTGATTAATCGCCGCGTCAGACCACCGTATCCCGATGACAACTTCTCAAAAGCGTAATTGAAACCGGTGAAGAACTTGCGCAAGGGCCAGGACACGGCTCCCATAAAACCAGTGTACTCGTGATCCTTTCTATGCGGCTTCAGCAGCATGGCTGCTAACGCTGGAGACAGCGTGAGCGACACGAACAACGATATCATCGTTGAGCCGGCAACAGTAATCGCGAACTGCTTGTAGAATGTTCCCTGCAGCCCGCTGATAAAGGCGGTCGGTAGGAACACCGCAACGAGCACGAGCGACATCGCAATCAGCGCACCGCCAACCTCGTCCATCGTCTTGACGGCCGCATCTCGTGGAGACAAGCCCTCTGAGATGTAGCGTTCAACGTTCTCGACCACGACAATGGCATCATCGACCACGATCCCGATCGCAAGGACAAGGCCGAACAGCGACAGCGTATTGAAAGAGATCCCAACCGCACTCATGACCGCAAAGCTGCCGATCAACGAAACGGGAATGGCCACAATCGGAATGATTGCAGCGCGCCAGGTCTGCAAGAACAGAATGACGACCAGGACCACAAGCAAGACAGCCTCAAGCAGCGTAGCGATGACCGCGTCAACCGACGCTTGGATGAACTCCGTCGGGTTATAGACAACGGAGTAGCCGACGCCGGTGGGGAAGTCCTTCGACAAGCGGTTCATTTCAGACTGAATGGCAGCCGCTGTCTGTAGTGCGTTGGAGCCTGGCCGCTGGAATATAACGATCGCTGTTGCGACTTTGTTGTTGAGATAGGCGTTGACCGTGTAGTCTTGCGATCCCAGCTCGACGCGGGCGATGTCTTTGAGCCGGATCACAGAGCCATCTGGTTCAGCGCGAATGACGATCTCATTGAATTGCTCAGGCGATGTGAGGCGGCCCAGCGTCTGCACTGCCAGTGTAAAGGCACCATCCGACTTTGCTGGCGGCTGGTTGATTGAACCGGCCGCAACTTGCAGGTTGGCACCGCGCAGGGCATTCACAACATCACCAGGCGTCAAGCTCCGCGCGGCAGTCTTGTCAGGATCAAGCCAGACCCGCATGGAATAGTCGCGCGCACCAAAGATGTTGACGTTGCCGACACCATCAATACGAGCCAGTACGTCTTTCACGTAAAGCGTCGCGTAGTTCGAAATGTACTGTTGATTGCGCGTGTCGTCGGGCGACGTCATGTGCACGACCATCATCAGATCTGGCGATGCTTTTCGGACAGATAATCCGAGACGTCTGACATCTTCCGGGAGGCGCGGCTCAGCAACCGACACACGGTTCTGTACCAAAACCTGCGCCTGATCGATGTCGGTTCCTGGCCGGAAGACGACGTTAATCGACAGCCGGCCATCACCTGTCGATTGCGACACGATATAAAGCATGCCGTCAACGCCGTTGACTTCCTGTTCAATCGGAGTGGCGACGGTTTCGGCGATCACCTTCGCTGACGCGCCGGGATAGTTGGCGGTAATGTTGACCGTGGGCGGTGCAATTTCCGGATACTCGGATACCGGCAAGCCGAACTGGGCGATCGCACCAACGATTGTAATGATGATTGACAGAACGGACGCAAAGATCGGCCTGTCGATAAAGAACTTTGAAAAGCTCATGTCAGCCCCGGAACACGGAATCCTGCAGCCAGGATCAATGAAGTCACTTGTTGTCGGCTAGTTTGATCGCGCCGTCTTGTGGCGTAACCGGTGCCCCCGGCCGGACCGCTGGATTGGCGATGCCGTCGATGACGATCCGGTCGTCAGGTTTCAGTCCTGATTTGATGACGCGCAAACCGTGCGCTAAGGGCCCGAGTACGACAGGCTTGGCACCAACCTTATTGTCTGCGCCAACAACAAACACGATCTTCCGCGTCTGATCTGACACGATCGACGCGTCAGGCACAAGCAGCGCATCAATCTCGCCGCCAAAAAGCTGCATGCGCGCAAACAAGCCCGGTGCAAGGAAATTGTTTTTGTTGTCGACGATCGCACGACCGCGAATTGTGCCCGAGCGCGGATTGAGCTGGTTGTCAACAAAGTCCATGCGCCCGCTCCAGTTCCAATCCGTCTCGTCTGCAAGTCGAATGCGAACTGGGTTTTGATTCTCGCGGGACGATGGGCGTTTTCCTGATCGTGATGCCCGCACGTAGCGCAGGTAGTCAGCTTCGGAGGCGTCAAAGACAAAGTGGATCGGATCAAGAGAAACAATTGTCGTCAGGAGTGTCGCGTTCCCTTGCCCACCTGTTACGAGCGTTCCGACATCGACCCGGCGGTCGGAAATACGCCCCGAAATTGGAGCGCGGACACTGGTCCATTCAAGATTGAGCTCTGCTGCCTTGAGGGCAGCCTGTGCGCCACCCAATCGAGCGCGAGCAACCGACAAATTAGCTTTGCGCTGATCAAATGCACGCTGGGTCAATGCCTGGCTTCTGGCCAACGGACGCGCGCGCGCGACCTCATCTTCCTGCAACAGGACCTGAGCTTCAAACCGCAGGATCTCAGCCTTTGCACTTTCCACCGCAATCGCGAACGGACGCTTGTCTATTGAGAAAAGTAGCTCGCCTGTCTTGACGATCTGGCCGTCACGGAAGTGAACCTTTTCGATGAAGCCTGAGACGCGCGGCTTGATCTCAACATTCTCAACAGCTTCGAAGCGACCTGGGAACTCGTCCCACTGGGTGATCTTCTTGGCGATTGGTTCGGCCACGGTGACCGGTGGACCGCCCTTCCCTTGGGCGCTCGCAATTGCTGTTCCTCCCAACAGGCTGGTAACAGCAACGAGTAACGTCACGATAATCTGGTTGTGGCGCTTAACGCACGCCGTAGTTGGATTGCTCTTATCTGGCATAAGCTCGACCGCCTCACTTATCTCACAGTCCGCGCTTCTAGATCGGAATAACTACAATCTCTTCAACTCTCTGACGTCTGGTGTTTCCAAGTGTCAGTGTAGGCCAGTTCATGAACCCGAGTAAGTCAGTATCTCAGGCTCTCGACTTCGTTCTAAGTTCTCGTTCTCCTCGGACGATAGCTATGGCTTCTGCAACCCGCTTCCTGATGGTGGCGTCCGTTTTGGCATTGGAAACTAGATAAGCCAATGAACGCTGCTTACCAGCGGTCAATGCATTCCATCTGGCGCCAAGGTCCTCGTTTTGCGCCAGCGCCTCTGCCAACAATGGCGGCACATCCACCGCATCTTGGTCTGCAACTCGAAATCGAATTGACACGATGTCACCGACGGCTGCGCTGATGGTAGTCAATACTCTCTTGGAGAACAGGATGTACCAACGCCCGTGCGTTGGCGTAAGAGCTGCATCGAATGGTAAGTCATTGATCTCCCCGGACACTCGTAGACGCGGATACTTCGCCATTGGAAGTTCTTGAATGATTTCGGTTGGAACAAAGACCACAGTATACCTGTATCGCGAACTGCCCACGTCATAGTGTTCAACCGCACCATCAAATTCGTGCGTAAAGTAGAGTGACGTCATGCGTCGCCCTTCTTGATCTTGCCAATCGTCTCTGCCGCGACTTCCATAGCTTCGGCAAATTCTCCAAGTGCTCCTAATGAGACTTTCAACTGTCTTGCGTTCTGCTTCCCGAAGCGCTCCTTCAGGTTGGTGGCGCATTGACTGTACAAGTCGCAAATCAAAGAAAATTTCTCCGGTGTGATAACAATCTCAATCGATCTCCTGTCTGTCTGAGATGGCTGTCGCTGCACGTAACCCGCACATTCGAGGCGGTCGATGAGTGCCGTCACTGACCCGCTGGTTAAGGCCGTGCACTCAGCAATATCGCGTGGCAGGAGCGGCCCGTCTTTAAGTACGTTTAGTGCTCTAAGATCGCTTCGATGAATGCCCAGTTGCGTTGCAATGGCCTGATCTACAGCTTCAATCGCAGCATAGATCCGTCTGCCTGATGCGATGACATCGGACATTGGGTCGACTGTAGTGCTTACTTTCTTTGTCATCAAGATACTTTTTGATCGAGTAGTCTATCATCCACCAGAGAGAGGATGGCGAGCGTAGTTGTTCTACGATATCGACCCGTTGGAGTCTGCCCCGTGCAGTAGCAAATCAGAATTCGAGAAAGCTGTGACTGTTGCATAAGTGATCTAAGTCTCGAAGGCGCGTGGCTTGCAGATCGTCGAGCTGGGGAGTGGGATGTTGTCCGTGGGCGCCATCCAGACCTTTCTCGGCAAATCATGCGACGTACCATGTTGGTCGGCACCGTCGAGAAGAGTGGTTGGTCAGAAATCTAGCGAAAGTACCCGTCTCTTCGTTGGTAAGTGCGGTCAGCAATGGCGAAACTTTGCACGACCAGTACTCTTCTGCCGACCCCTTTTCAGGCAGATGTCGTATGCGCGAGATGAGGTCCAACATTCCCAAACTGTTGCGCCGCCGCTCCCTCGTGGTCTGCTACTTGATAGAGAAAGAAATGATGCTCGGAAGCGATGGGCGAGCCGGTGAGCAGATCGTCGGCCGGATGCTAGTCCTGCCTGGTTCGTTAGAGACAGTTGGGAATTCTCGATCAGCTCAGTCCAATACCAACATCGCTTCGCAACCGTCAGCTTGATAGATTGAGTTGAGATTCTGCGTCCCGGTACACCTCAGAGCGGTGATGTATTGCGGTTGCATTGGACTGACGGAATCAAAAAGTGCTTGTTTCAATGGCAGGACGAAAAGAAAGTCCTCAGCGGCTGGTGTAGTGTAATACTCATTGCAATGCTCTCTGCAGCTGGGAAAGCAGACACGGTGCAAATATAAACTGGCTTTGACGTATGGCTTGTAGCCTGAACAAACTCACAAAGGCCGGGTCGGTCACGAGGCAGTTCGACAATAACCATGCCAATACCGAACATGGGGATATAGAGAAAAACCGCATGCTTTGTTTAGTCAGCGAAGCTCTTTCTCGATCTAATATTGTAGAGCGAATTTCTCATGGCGGCAAACGTCAGTGGGTCGTTCCGTACATTGCAACCGCAATAGCGATTGGATAGAACACTTAGAGTTCTGCGTGGAATGATAAGCAACTGTCAGCCAAATAGAGAAATGGAAATTGTCGACTATGACATTTGACTTCGGCTGGCTTCCAGACATTGAGGATACGAGCTTCGGCGATTGGCTAACTGTAGCTCTCTACCTGGTTGCGGCGGTGCTATGCTATTTCGCAGCGGGTTTCTCTCGCGATAGCGGCGCGGGCAGAGCGGAGATTTTCTTGTGGCAAGTTTTGGTGGTCGGCCTGCTCTTGCTCGGTATCAACAAGCAACTTGACGTCCAATCCGCACTTGCCGAAATCGGACGATACTTCGCTCATCAGCAAGGCTGGTATGAAGTCCGCCGCCCGATACAGTTCGTCTTCATCTTGGCCGCCTTGATCTCAATTCTAGGTATCGCAGTCTACGTTGTTCTGCTGACAGCCGAAATGACGACGTCGACTCGCTTCGCAGTTTTTGGCGCCCTGTTTATTCTAGCATTTGTGCTTGTTCGTGCTTCCTCATTCCACTGGGTAGATCGTCTCATTAGCACCCGCATCGTCGGTCTATATTGGAATTTGGTATTAGAGATGGGCGGACTGCTTACAATCCTAGCGGCTGCTATTTGGCATCTCATCTGTCTTCCACGGTCAACAGTTAATGGTAATCGCAGGTGAGCGCTGATTGTCCGTGGTCGAAGTTATTCGGTCACTTCGAAACTTTTTGGTCAGACGAGACAAGCGGTTTTAGAACCCCTGCACGCGTCGAGCTCCAGGGATACGAGCACCGTACCAGAGGCTTCAGTTGAGAATCGCAAAGTCAGTGGTGAGGGCTGGTGCGCTGGGCAGCTCATGTTCGAACGGCGTCATGCCGAGAACGATGAGTTCAGCCAGGCGTTAGTGTGGTTCAATTGCGTTTGTCCGCCTCACGTGCGAGTGCGGTAATCTGGTCATTCAATATGTTAATCTGCCGAAGAAGGTCAGAGGCGAAATCGGGTGAGCTACGCATATCGCTGAGGATCTGAAAGCGCTCGACAATCATACGGCGACGCTTCATCAAGTCATCTAGTCTGTCGTCTAGATTTTTCATCAACGGCCACGGCAATCAAAACTATTACCGATAGAGAATGTTCGCAACACGACCGCTGCGCAAGTTTAATTAGTCGGCAGTTTGCGAAAGTTCTAATCGTATCATGAATACATGAAAGATTTTATCCATTGAGCCAACACTCATGCCTCTAACGAGAAATTTGAAACTACTATTTTCCGAAAACAGTAATCACCTTAGACGAGTGATATAGAACTCAAGAGCTTGTTTCTTCACCGAACGCTTGACTGCAACGAAAAACAGATTTTGCGTGCGCCTTGAGTCGGTGCGTAGGGACCGAGTACTCTGGCCAACAAATGCTGCAGCCGAACGGTATGGATTACGCGCGTCGTAATTCCTCCTGCTGCAGGTACCATTCATATGTTTCTCGAATGCCGCGCTCAAGCGAGATAGATGCTTGCCAACCCAGGCGGCTGAGTAGTGATACGTCAAGCAGCTTCCGTTCTGGCCCGTCAGGCTTTGACGTATCGTGGGCGATTGTTCCTTTGAAGCCGGTTATGCGAGCAATCAATCCTGCGAGGTCAGCAATCGAGATGTCCTCGCCGGTACCCACATTGATGTGACTAAGCATTGGATCGGTATTGGAAGCGTAGATTGCCTCAGGAAGATCCATAACAAACACTGTCGCGTCAGCCATATCGTCGACATGTAGAAATTCGCGCTTTGCGCGGCCCGTGCCCCAAATCACAACCTCATCGCGACCCTCGATTGCCGCCTGATGAAACCGCTGCAGTAGAGCCGGCAACACGTGGCTGTTATGAGGATGAAAATTGTCGCCAGGCCCATACAGATTAGTCGGCATCACGGATCTATAGTCGACTCCGTACTGACGGTTATAGCTCTCGCATAGCTTTATGCCTGCAATTTTTGCAATTGCATAAGGCTCGTTCGTCTGTTCCAGCGGACCGCTAAGTAACGACGACTCAGACATCGGTTGAGATGCGGCCTTCGGATAGATACACGACGAGCCGAGCTGCACTAAGCGCTTCACACCGGCAGCGAACGCTTGATGAATGACATTGCATTCGATCATTAGATTTTCATATATGAACTCGGCCGGATACTCAGAATTCGCGTGAATCCCGCCGACTTTTGCTGCGGCCAGTAACACGACATCCGGCTTCTGATCCTGCATCCAATAGTTGACTGCACTTTGCGATTTGAGGTCGAGTTCCTCTCGCGTTGCCGTGATGATTTCACAGTCTTCGCGTTGCAGTCGCCGCACGAGAGCTGAACCAACCATACCGCGATGCCCGGCAACGAACACTCGGCAGTTTTTCTGGTCAAACATGAATCTAGTTCCGCTTCGAGATCACTCTGCTTGTCAAATCCGATTGCTGGCTCACACCAACGGCTTATCTCCAGCGCCGGATGCAACATGTAGGTTGTGTTCGATGACAGGTCGTGCCTGCTCGACAGGGCCGCGCACTTTTGTTTCTACTGTTGTCGGTATAGGCGTCGAGACTGATAAATCGGGGTTTCCAAAGACCGAGGTGCGCAACAGCTCTTGGACACTGGCGCCACCGCCATTTAACTCGAGCTCCGCCAGTTTAATATCGACCTCTACCATCTCACGTACGAGTTCCGGAAAGGTCGTTGTCGGTGTCCAACCAAGTTCTTCTTTTGCTTTGCTGGCATCACCGAGCAGAAGGTCAACTTCTGCCGGCCGAAAATACGTTGGATCAACGCGAACGATGATCTTGCCGCTCTCAGAATCTATGCCGACTTCTTCTACTCCCTCACCAGACCAAGAAATCTCTCGTCCAATCGTTGCGAATGCTAAGGAGACAAACTCGCGAACAGACTGCGTTTCCCCGGTTGCAAGGACGTAATCATCCGGAGTATCGCGTTGCACGATTCGCCACATGCCTTCGACGTAATCGCGCGCATGACCCCAGTCGCGCTTGGCATCTAGGTTGCCGAGGTAGAGGCAGTCCTGAACGCCAAGTTCAATCCGTGCCACAGCTCGGGTTATCTTACGCGTTACGAACGTCTCGCCGCGAACTGGGCTCTCGTGATTGAACAAAATTCCGTTCGAAGCGTGCATGCCATACGATTCACGGTAGTTGACCGTAATCCAGTAGGCATAGAGCTTTGCGGCGGCATAAGGTGAGCGTGGATAGAAGGGCGTTGTTTCGCTTTGCGGAACTTCTTGCACCCGACCATAGAGCTCCGACGTCGATGCCTGGTAGAAACGCGTCTCCTGCATATCCAGAATTCGCAGAGCTTCCAGCAACCGCAACGTGCCGATACCATCCGCGTCGGCAGTGTATTCTGGAGTCTCAAAGCTAACTTGCACATGGCTTTGTGCGGCGAGGTTGTAAATCTCGGTTGGGCGCGTTTTCTGGATGAGGCGGATCAAAGAGGTTGCATCGATCATGTCACCATGATGCAGGAAGAACGATGTCTCGTGCTCATGCGGATCGACGTAGAGATCGTCAACACGTGCAGTATTAAACGAGGAGGCCCGGCGCTTGATCCCATGCACCTCATAACCCTTAGCAAGGAGCAAACGTGCGAGATACGCACCGTCTTGACCAGTTACACCGGTAACCAAGGCAACTTTACGTGACGACATTTTTCGGCCCCCAGTGGTTTTGACTGTTTGAATTTTGCCCGGCGAGCGTCAGACATTTGTCCGTCGAATGAAAGCACGCAGCCAACTTAAGGGAAACAATGGTCAGCAAGGAGAGCAGTAGGCGACAAGTTTTCTCCGCGATTTCCGAACTGCTCATTTGGCACCTCTGGCAAACAGCACGGCTGGTACAGTCTCAAGAAGAATGTATAGGTCCAAAAGCAAAGACCAATTTCGGATGTAGGCAAGGTCTTGCTTTTTCTGGACCGTGAGATCGCCATTGCTTCGGTCCGTGACCTGCCATAGGCCAGTTAGTCCCGGCGGCACAATGTGGCGCAGCTGGCGGAACTCCTTGTCGAAGCTGTCGAGATGATATTCCGGAAACGGGCGCGGCCCGACAAGGCTCATATCTCCTACGATAACGCTCCACAGTTGTGGCAACTCATCAACACTTGAGCGGCGGATCAGCTGTCCGACATGTGGGAGAATACGAGGGTCGTTCGAGAGCTTGAAGTATTTATTCCACTCTGCCCTCGCCTCGGCGTTTTCCTTGAGATGCTGCTCAAGACGCACATCGGCATTACGGTACATGGACCGCAGCTTTGGTACCTTTATCATGCGCCCGTCTTGGCCGACTCGCATCTGCACGTAGAACGGATTGCCCCGGTCTATCCAATAAACCAAAGCTGCGAATAGGCCGATGACGGGCGACAGGAGAACGAGCGCAGGGATCGCGATCATAAGGTCAAAAGCCCGTTTCAACAGCCGGTTCTGAAACAGGTAAGGATCGCGCTCAAACTCGATACCGACCGATGCCCCAAACGTGCGCGTCCTACTTCCAAGCGACGGCAGGTCATCACTATTGCTGTTCAGCAATATCAACTGAGTTGGCGTTGTCTGTGAGATGGACTGTGCTATTGCGAGTTGATCCTTGGACGTCATAACGGCGTATTCGATCCCAAGCTGGCTTCGCGGGCCATCCGTTACGTGACCAAGAACTGGCGCTGGTAAGTGCTGGTGATTGCCGGCTGAGTCATCGTCCTGCGTGCTCAGAAATCCAATGGGTCGCAAGCCACAGTCCGGATCGTTCGACAGTTTTTGATACAGCTTCTCCGCAGCCGAGTCGCAGCCAATGATTGCGGTTGGTGCAGACCATACACCAAAGTGCATAAGGCAGCGGCGAACGATGGTTTCTGCGTAGTAACCGGTAACCAGCAAGAAAACACTGATTAGGGATGCGTTGATGATGAACTTGACCAGTCCGACTTCAAGCCCGGCTAGAATTGCATCAAGCGCCACGAAAAGTAGAACGCCAAGACCGCGTCTTCGAAATCGTCGGTAAGGATTTGATAGGGAGTTTGAATAAAGGCCAACGGTTATAAAGACCGGTATCAGCGCCATGATCGGCAAGTGCGTCCAGTATGAAGGGCCAGCAAGTGGATTCATCAAAGTCTCAACTTGATGGGCCGCGACGATCCCGATAAAGCAAGCCGCGACATCCCCAAGCACCAGCGCTGCGACGACACTTAACCGGCGGCCGAAGTAGCGCATGCTCTCGGAACTTGTTAGGTCCGAATAGAATCTCGCTAGGAGCCCATTGAGATCCTTCGACCTGTCCGCGAAACTTCGCCAAGTATCACTCATACCTATCTTTCGACTGCCCGGATCGTGTGTTTCAAACTACTTCAGCTTGCCCTCAGCAACGCGCGTGCCCCCGATCCACGAGCTTCCGATTTGATAAAGTGTAAGCACGATGAACAACGGTAAGCTCTTGAAATAGCGCTTCCACAAACGCTTTGGTTCTTGCGCAAGACGAAACGCCCACTCCATTCCACTGCGCTGCATCCACATAGGCGCTCTTGGCACAATGCCGGCATTGATCTCGAAAGCGCCGCCAACGCCCACCATTGTTACGCCGCCAAGTTTGCCCATGTGATCGTGCATCCAAAGGTCTTGCTTCGGTGTGCTAAGACTGACCCAGACGAAGTCCGGTTTCGCGGCACGGATCTGTTCGCAGATTGCCTTGTCTTCTTCCTCGCTGAGCGCACGGAATGGGGGGCAATACGTTCCAACAATTTCAATATCTGGATCGATTTCACGAAATGCGCGGCTGAGCTGGTCGGCAACCCCAGGCGATGCACCGTAGAAGTAGTGCCGCCACTTCTTGTCGACACCAAACCGACACGCAGCTGGCAAGAGATCAATGCCGCACACCCGCGTGATTGATGTAACGCCGAGACCTCGGACGGCCCAAACAAACGGTACGCCGTCTGGCAACACCATATCGGCAGAATTTTGGGCCCGCCGAACTGGCTCATTGTTACGGGCTTGCATGGCACCGTGAACATCGCGCAAAAGGACGAACCGGTCCTCCTTGTTGGCGACCCAGTTCTCAAACACCGACAGCACTTTTGGGAGCGAAACGACCGCGATCGGCGCGCCAACGATCTGCACCTTCCGAAAATGTGCGCTGCTCGTGGCACCTGTAGGATCGCTTTCGCCAATGCTTTTCATTTAAATGGGTCTCGCATTATTGGAGCCAAGCTCCGATCTGCAAATGCGAAAGAGCGAACCGTCTAAATGTCCGAACGCTATTTCGCTGCTACGATGGCACGCGCTATTCGGCCGCCCCAAGAGCAGTGTAGTGGACCACTTCATTTAGGCTGCGCGAGCGTGTGCGCCCTTTCACTTGGCGTCCATCGACAAGCAAGTTATCGAAGTACTCGATTGTCCGCCTGAGGCCGTCCAGAAGTTCAACCCTGGGTTCCCATCCAAGCTCTTGCTTGGCACGACTGATATCAGGGCATCGCTGGCGTGGATCGTCGATCGGTAGAGGCCGGAATTCAATTTCTGATTTGGAGCCAACAAGATCGACAATGGTAGAGGCTAGACCACCAATCGTAAGTTCAGCAGGGTTGCCCAGGTTGACCGCACCTTCAATTTTTTCGGCATTCATCAGTCGGCTCAAGCCATCAATCAAATCGTCGACATAACAAAAAGATCGCGTCTGGCTACCATCGCCGAAGACGGTTATCGGCTCATCCTTGAGGGCCTGAATGATGAAGTTCGAAACGACCCTGCCATCCTCGGGATGCATATTCGGGCCGTATGTATTGAAGATGCGCGCTACGCGAACGTCTAGTTTGTGCTGCCGTTGATAGTCATAAAATAATGTCTCAGCGCATCGCTTGCCTTCATCATAACAAGCCCGCGGTCCTGAGATGCTAACGAGTCCGCGATAGTCTTCGGTCTGTGGATGCACTTCAGGATCGCCGTAGATCTCACTGGTCGACGCCTGCAACACCCGACATTTTAGCCGCTTTGCAAGACCCAGCATATTTATCGCGCCTAAAACGCTGGTCTTAGTCGTTTGAACCGGATCGTGTTGGTAATGGATTGGAGAGGCTGGGCAGGCGAGATTGTATATCTCGTCCACTTCCACATATAGCGGGAACGTTACGTCATGGCGGAGTAGCTCAAAGTCCGCGTTGTTTAGATGCGGCCCAATGTTGTGCCGGCTGCCAGTGAAGAAGTTATCGACACACAAAACTTCGTGGCCTTGCCTGAGGAGATGTCCGCACAAATGTGACCCGACGAAGCCCGCGCCACCAGTGACTAGAACTCGCTTCGTCATCTACAAATCCCCTACAAATAACTGCCTGATGCCCGATAACTCTGGGCCACAACTTACTTCGCACAGCACGACGGAATTGCTGCGGTGCAACACGCGATTAAGCCGCATTTGTGAGAAGTCAAAACATTGTTTATGAGCAGTATGTTAGATGCGATGAGCTAAGTCCGGAAGGTCAAATAAGTAGCATATCGGATGTTTGAGTAACGACCGCGGAGCATCGATTGGAGCACATTTGCGCAGCCGTCGCATCTTTGGGGCTAACTCTTAAGTATAAATTTTTCCTAGCCCAAAATAGCACTACGAGTCCTCCGCAATTTAGCCTTAGTGTAATTGAGAGTTCAAATGTATCAATAAGTTATAGGCTTAGGCGGAGATCCGATTTAAGCATTGGTCGGGTGTGTCCAGCCGAGTTGAGCTTGGCGGGTTAGTGCATTGCAACATTATCTAAGAATCCTTGTCCTGCTTTCAGCGATTTTGATGCTGCCGATCGGTACGTTTGCCGCTGATAAGGGCACGCGGCTCATGCCAGGCGACAAGGTGACAATCACGGTTTTTGGCCAGACGAGCCTGTCCGGAATATTCCAAATCGATGGGTCCGGTAACATCGAGATGCCGTTAATAGGGGCTGTTCAAATTGGTGGACAGCCGATCAAAGCGGCAGAGGAAAACATTCGCTCACGCCTCGCGGATGGATACTTGGTGAAACCGTTCGTTAGCTTGCGTCTCAGCGAGTCCAGACCGGTCTACGTAGTTGGCGAGGTCGGCGCTCCAGGAGCATTTGTACTACCTCCCGGAAGCACCGTCATGGGTGCAATTGCCCGCGCAGGCGGGTACCGGCGACCTCCGGCAGGAGCGGGCGATGGTGCCCTAGCCGCATACTTGGCATCCGAAGAGCGTGTGAATACGCTCGAGGCTTCCCGCAAGCAGGAGATGATCCGAATTGCACGCCTTTTGGCGCAACTAGATTTTAGATCGACGTTTGTAGCGCCGAGTTGGATCGCAACCGATGGGAATGCTCAGCAAATTCTATCGATTCTGGAGGAAGAACGAAGAGCTCTAGCCGTGGAGCATCAGGGGCTTGAGAACGATCTTGAGCTTTTACGCCAGCAACGACCACGCTTAGAGAAAGCCTACGAAGCCCTCGAGGCGCAGATTGTTTCAGAGAAAAAGCAATCTGATCTTGTGTCGGCACAACTCAAAGACACTTCAAAACTGCAGAATCAAGGCCTCGTCCGACGCAGTACCAAAATCGCGCAGCAACGAGAACTTGCGGCAATGGAAAGCAACATGTCGAGGTTTCGGCTTGAGCTCGCACAGATGACGGTCGCGCTGGGAGATTTGGATATAAGAGTGAACACTGCCAAGACGGCTTACACGGCGCGTGCAAGAACGATGTTGGAAGCCTCACGCCGCAGAGTTCGCGATATCGATACAATTCTACCAACGGCACGTGAGGTGTTCGAGCTCAATCGGCGCAGAGCGAGTACGCTGTCTGGTTCTACGAATTCGAAGCCTGTGTATCGCATTACGATCTTGAGGAATGTCGACCTCAAACCGGCCAAGATGGCTGCCAGCGAGCAGACAGTCTTGTTGCCCGGTGACGTTCTCCAGGTTGAACGACAGCCAACAACGTCTCTGCAGAACCGCTTAGATCGGGTCGGGCGAAATGGCCGGGGATCACTTGCGCGGCCATCGGCGGTCGCTCTTCAGCGCTAACAACCACTTTGACCACGGGAAGGGACGCCCCAGCGTGTTTCAAGACGCTCGAGAACTCGACGATCAGACGGTACTGGAGGCCGATGTCTGCATTATTGGCGCCGGTGCTGCCGGTACGACGCTGACTACAGAGTTGGCGAGCCATGGTCACGACGTTCTGCTCATTGAGAGTGGGGGGCTTAGCTACGGTTCGCGCGTGCAGTCATTGTACGCCGGACGCCTCGAAGGATTGCTGTACGAACCGCTCGATCTTTGCCGCGTGCGCACTTTTGGAGGCAGCACCGATGCCCGTGGATGGGGCGGCTGGTGCAAGCCCTTAGCAGGTATCGATTTCGAGAAGAGATCTTGGGTACCATTAAGTGGTTGGCCGATCGAACGGCAAGAGCTGGACGATTATTATAAGCGCGCTTATCGCACACTATCACTACCGGAAGATACCGAGCTGCACGCGACGCGAGATGCGGCGCGCGATGATGTCCTGCAATTCCAGAGTCAATATTGCAACAACGAGCCATGCGCTCTGAGCCCCGCACCCGAGCTTGGCAAAGTCTCGATGGACGCGATAGGGCAAGCCGAAAACGTTACAGCGTTGCTGCATGCCAATGCGATTGAGATTGTAACAAACGAGGCGGCCAACCACATCGAGGCCGTCCGCATAGCAACGTTGGACAACAAATCCCACGTCGCGCGTGCCCGGGTTTTTGTGCTCGCTACGGGCGGCATCGAGAATGCACGCCTGCTCCTATCCAGCGACCGCGTTCAGAAGGAGGGTCTTGGCAACGCATCGGGTTTCGTCGGGCGCTGTTTTATGGAGCATCCACGATACTCCTGGGGAAGATTGTCGCCCGAGGATCTCGCAACACGAATGCCTCGATACAACCCTGGAACGGCAGTCTTCGCGCGCAAGCAGGCTCAGTCTCAAACTGGAACGAGCAACACGCCAATTTTCGGCGCTAGTCTGGCACTCACGGAGAAAGCACAGCGGGAATTCGAGCTGTTAGGCGCGCGGACCTGGATTGTACCAGTATCCGGCACCGGAGATCGTGACGCTGGTCGTGAATTTAAGGAGCTCGTTTTCTGGCTCAAAAAGCGCCGCGTACCGAGTGACACGATCCGTCGTATCAAGGTTGCACTCGGAGATCTGCCGAATGCGATTGGCGCTGTCAGCGCTCATCTCATGGCGAAGGTTCGTCCACCGACTGACTGGCAGTTCATTACCGTGCTTGAGCAGGAGCCCAATCCTAACAGTCGGGTCAGACTTGATCAGGACAGGGACGCTCTAGGGATGCGTTGCGCGGTGCTGAATTGGCAAATCGGCGACCTGACCAAAAGAACGCTTGTTAAGACCCGCGAGTTGTTTGCCCGAGAGTTACAAGCATCCGGGCTGGCCTGCGCGGTAGAGGCCAATCCCGATCGTCCGACAAACCAGAATGAAAATGAGCCGCGATGGGTTTGGCATCATATGGGCACGACGCGGATGTCAGCCAATGAAGAGGAAGGCGTAGTGGATAGAGATTGCAAAGTGCATGGCATTGCCAATCTTTACATTGGGGGCAGCTCGGTCTTTCCCACCGTCGGCAACGACATGCCGACACTGACCGTTGTGGCATTGGCACATCGGATGGCTGACCATCTCAACTCACACATTCGAGCTGCCAACCAGCCCATAGACGCGTTAGCAAACCGATCGGCCCGACAAACCGAAACGGCCGTCAGTCACCCCGTATAGGCAAAGAACAAATAAGGGGTTTGGCTCATGTCTCAAATCGCTCCGAGTATTTCAATGCGGAACACCCAATCTTCTGAATATCATAATCCGAATCCGCAAGCTTCGTCGAAAGTCGCCTATATTCGGCCGCAGGCAGTCGATCCCGCGTCGCACGGTCTGGGTTCATTTTACGAAGAGGTTCTCCTCGACACGCTGAGAAATCTATGGCGGCGCGCGTTGATGATCGTTTCGATTGTTGCCCTGGGCGTTGTACTGGCGTTTCTATTCTTTTTGACAAGGCCGGAAGCCTTTACGGCGAGCTCCGTTATCCAGCGCGACTTCACCATCGGCGCAGCTGGAGCTGCAGCTGCAGCTGCTGCAACCGTTGACGCAGCGATAATTGTTGAAGGTGAGGCGCGCCTGTTGCGTTCACCGACGATCATGCGGCGCGTTGTGCAGCGCTTGAAGCTTCACGAAGACCCAGCTTATACCAGTCCCGGACGCATCAAGCAGTTGCTCAACTTAATTGTTCCTTCGCCAGCAACAGCAACACCGAACTCAAATATTGAACTCGCCGTTCGCCGCCTCAGCAGGCAGATTGCGATTGCCAACGATCCGCGATCCTACGCGATTAGTATCAATGTCGGAGCAGGCTCGCCGGAGTGGGCCGCCCAGCTCGCAAACGCAGTTGCTTCTGAATATCTCGGTCACCGTTCAATCCAGCAATTTGAAATGCGGCAGACAACTGCCCAGAACGAGCTGACGGGGGTCCGAACGGTCTTTGGACCAAAACATCCGAATACGATTCGTGCCGAAACAAAGCTGGCGAGTGCCAAGGCACTCATGCTCGAGCAGGAAAGACTGCGAACAACTGATCCCAGTCGGATTGGCGCGGTGCCCGGCTACCAACTTGTCAGAGCAGAGCCCAATTGGTTGCCGGTGGGCCCCAATCTAATCATGTATCTCGCTTTGGGTTTCATTGGCTCGCTCTGCGGCGCGCTGGGCTTGGCATTGTTTCTTGACTACGGAGACAAAGGTTTCCGGTCCGAGCGTGATGTCATAGCCGCAACCGGCACTGATTGCCTCGCAATGATCCCCAAGAAGTCGGATTGGCGCCGACGCAGTCGCCAAGTAGAACGAAAAGAGGCATTTCGCTCGCTGTGTTTAACGGCAGGGCTCACCAAGAACAGGGCTTCAAGTAAGGCTCTGGTGGCAATGATCACGACACCGCTACCGACTGAAAACAAGGCAGCGTTTGTCGATGAACTGGCCGAGACGATTGCAGCGGACGGCAAGCGCGTCCTGATCGTGGATGTATGTCCATTGGGCCGTGGACGCGGTGACTTCAACCTTGAAGACGCAGCCTTGGACATGGGTCGCTTGCGCGATTTCTTTGACAAACAGCGCGGAAAAAAGATCACACGGCTATGGCGTAACCCGACGGACAGCAAGGGAGATAGCCCTCTCAGGACCTGTGCGCCGGCATCTGAAGCTATACAAAAGCTAATTGAGATAGCGAGCGTCGCCTACGACGTCATCATCATCGATGCACCACCAACTTTGCTGTTCTCGGAAAGCCTGCTTTTCGGTGAGCATGCCGATGTCTGCCTTCAGGTTGCGAACTGGAACAGCACACCGCGCAGCACGATGGTAGAGGCTGTCAGAAGGCTCTCAAGTCACGACGTGACGGTCTCGGGCATCGTGCTCACGGAAGTTGACCTTGGTCGATACGCATCATTCGGTGCCCGCGACCGGACTTACTACCTTAGCAAATTCCACAATCTGTTCCCCTCAGCCTCTGCTCATCAGTCACCGGTGGGCTAAGTAAAAGTGTGAGAATTGGTCATGCGTAAGAAGATTTTGGTTACTGGCGGTAATGGTTTTGTCGGACGTGAAGTTGTGCGTCAGCTCTATCGGGAGCACGACGTTTGTTTGGTCGACAATTTGCGAAGCGGACCGCTGCGCTTCGATGACGATGAACTCAACCTATTTCGTTTTGATAATGTCGACATCACCGATTTGTCGAAACTCACGACAGTGGTTTCTGATTTTGCACCAGATACGATTATTCATCTGGCTGCGATACATTACATTCCAGAATGCGAGCAAGACCCTGCGCTGGCTCTCAAGACCAATGTCGACGGTACCCTCAATCTGCTTCTCACAGCACCTGAGGGGTGCCGGTTCGTCTTTGCAAGCAGCGGCGCCGTTTACAAGCCTGACGACGAGCCACATAAGGAAGCTTCGGCTGAATTGGCCCCGAGTGATGTCTATGGTTACACCAAGTTGCACGGTGAACATTATGTGACCTACCTGGGCGCACAACGGAAATTGTCATCCGTCGTCGTGAGGCTGTTTAATGTCGTAGGTCCGGGAGAGACAAGCCCGCATCTGCTACCGGAGATCATTGCCCAGTTAAAGTCTGGCAGAACAACTCTTCGCCTAGGCAACATGTGGCCGAAGCGAGATTACATCCACGTACAGGATGCCGCCCGCGGTTTTATTACCGTTGCTCTCAATGAGACAATCGAGCCTGGCAAGAAGCGCGTCGTCAATCTCGGCACGTCACAGTCTTACTCAGTCGAGGAAATTGTGTCGAAGCTGAAGACCGTTGCAAAGATCGAATTCGCGGTTGAACAGGAGGACGCGCGACTGCGCAAGGTCGACCGCCCTCACTTAAAGGCGGATATCAATCAAATCACATCTGAGTTCGGATGGATACCAAAGGCTACGATTGATGACGCGCTAGCCGATTTGTGGCGTGAACCTGACTTGTGCCCCGCACTTGAAGGTAAGTACCAATGATAAAGGTTCTGGCAGCGATTGTTGTCCCGCCTCACATGTCGGTAAGCGGCGGTGCGCGGGCAGCAGAGTTGCTGAGTTCGGCGCTAACCTCATCGTGCGACGTCACAGTGGCCAGCATGATGGGAGGCGACGGCCTGCTGGCATCACCACAGGACCGTCTGCCAAAACGTGTCGAAGTAAAATGCTGGTTGCCGCCGCTGGTCCCGTGGTCGAAACTCCACGGTCGCTACAGCACGTTGTTCTATCGCTCTAACCTGCCGCGCATAATTCGCGACGGCGATTTTGATATTGTTCACATTCACAACCCCCTACCAGCTCTGGAAATGGAGCGCGTGGCACGCGCGTGCATGGCTAAGAAGATCTCGTACGTCGTGTCAACGCACGGCTTCAATGAGGTTGCCAACGGCGGAAGCGTCTACGGCTTTGGGACGCTACAGCGTCTCGCCTGGCAGCAACTCGTGGTGGCTCCGGTATCGCGCGTTGTCGCAAATGCGGACGGCATGTTTGCCTTGTCGCAAGCCGATTTTGACATTGTTCGCAATATGGGATTTGCGGGAGAAGAGCTCAGCGTTGTCACAAACGGCGTAGTCGTACCCGACCCCATCACGCCTGACGATGCAGCGGCCAAGCTTGGATCTTTGGGAATCCCCACCGCGTCAGAATCCGCGGTTCCGACATTTATGTTTCTGGGCAATCATACCCCAAACAAAGGGCTCCCAGTACTGCTGGAAGCGTTTGACGGTCTCGAAGACCCCTTCCTACTTATCGTTGGTGGCGAAAAACGACCCGACGTTGACTACGATCGTTACACGCGCAATCGGGCGCCTCAGCAGAAGATCGTTATCACAGGTCGGTTGAGCGATGACGAGGTCGCAGCTGCGTTCGCGCGTACCGACTTATTCGTTTTCCCAACGCTGGCCGACACGTTTCCACTTGTCGTGCTTGAGGCGATGGCGAGCGCCACACCAGTTCTAGCCACCCGTGTTGGTGGCATTCCCCATCAGATTGACAACGCGACCGGCGAACTGGTTGAGCCGGGTGATGTTGTGGGCCTGCGAAAAGCGGTCGAAGGATTGATGCGGCAACCCGACAAGCTCGCTGAGATGGGACGAGCCGCCTACCAGCGCGCCAGCCAAGAGTTCTCATGGGCCAAGGCGGCCAACGACGCCCTGCGTGCGTACCAACGCATCCTCTCAGAAGAGCCATCGAGGCGAACAGATCAACAACTGTCGAATGTGCACCAAGGCCTTCAGGCCAGTAATTGAGTGAAGGGAATGAACGATGGGTTCGAACGAAATGCGACGCCTGGCGATAGTTGGCTGTGGAGCGGTTGTAGATCACCATCTGGTACTTGCGTTGGGTCGAGTTGGTTGGATGCCGACGGTTTTGATAGACAGATCCCCGGAGCGCATCGAAGTGGTCGCGCGGCGGATGGGATCCAAGGGTAAGGCAGCGCTGAAGGGCTCCGATTGGCGTGATTTTCAGAATGATTTCGACGCCGCCTTGGTTGCCGTACCGCATACGCTGCATGGCCCGATCGGAACCGAGCTACTCAATGCGGGCAAGCATGTCTTCATGGAAAAGCCGCTCGCAACGACGGTTTCCGAATGTGAGGAAATGGTCGGCATCGCTGAGGCAAACAACTTGATCCTGTCCGTGGGACTTATGCGGCGCTATTTGCGCATTACGCGGTGGACCAAGGCGCTGTTGGAAGCGGGCATCCTTGGCAAGATTACTGGGTTCAAGGTTCGCGAGGGCTTCGTGTTTAACTGGGACACAAGCACCGATGCAATTCTTCGCCCTGGTCTGTCCGGCGGCGGCGTTCTGATGGACACCGGTGCCCACACTCTTGACTTGCTGACTTGGTGGTTCGGACCAATCGGTCGTATCGTCTCTTACAAAGATGACGCCGAAGGCGGTGTGGAAGCCGATTGCAGCATTGAGTGTGAGATGGCTTCGGGCGTACTTGGTAGCGTCGAGCTCAGTCGGACCCGAGATCTAAGTGACACAATTAGAATTGAGGGCGAGCTTGGGTTTGTCGAGGTCAACTTATCCAAGAACCAGCTTGTTGGCGGTTCGGAGAATGCCCTCGAGTTCACTCACGATGGCATCGATCCCAAGAGTTTGGAACCGCAGTTCGCGCCTGAGTTGTTCGACGCGGAGTTGAGACACTTCAAAGAAAGCGTGCACGGTGGCAAGCAGCTAGGTGTTGGCGGTCGTGACGGCATCGAATCCGTTCGTATGATCGAGCAGTGTTATGCCAATAGGCAATCACTTGAGGCACCTTGGGCGAACCTCGTGCCGTCACCTGCAGAAGCGGTATCCAACCCAATCGAATCCATTCCCGCCGGCAGCACTGTTCTGGTTACCGGGGCGACAGGCTTCATTGGTGGCCGGTTGACCGAAAGGTTGTTGGAGCAGGGTGTCAAAGTACGTTGTACGGTGCGCAACTTTGGGCATGCAACACGCATTGCTCGGTTGGGCCCAGAGATGGTCGGTGTCGAACTTACAGACACAGACAAGATGGATGAGGTCATCAAAGGCGTCGATTACGTTATCCATTGCGCTTACGACATGCGTTCGCAACCGGACAACGTGAAGGCGCTGCAGAACATAATAGATAGCAGCAAGAAACACGGTGTCCGCGGTCTGGTCTATGTCAGTACGTTCTCCGTCTATGATCCATTTCCGGACGGACTGCTCACCGAGGAGACTCGGGACGGCGACATCAGTTGGATTTACGTGCGCGGCAAACTCGAGCTTGAGAAGATGATCTTCGACGCAGTGCGAGATGAAGGCTTGCCAGCCAGCATCGTACAGCCGACAATTGTTTACGGCCCTTATTCGAAACCGTGGACCGATGGGCCGGCAGAAAATCTCATTTACGGCACTGTGGTACTGCCGGATCGTGGTGAGGGCTTGTGCAATGCGGTTTACGTTGACGATCTCGTTGACGGCTTGGTTCTTGCAGCAACACATCCGCAAGCCAAGGGCCATCGCTTTATTATGTCTGGTCCCGAACCGGTAACCTGGAAGACGTTTTTCGACTCCTTCTCGAGTGCATTGGGAACGGCCAAGCCAGAGTACTGGCCTGCCGAAAAAATCTCGAAGGCAAATTCGGGTCTTATGCGCGATCTCAAGCTTATCGCCAAGAATCCCAAGATGATCATTCAGATCATCGTGCGCTGGTATCCTGCTCGCCAGGCGCTGCAGGCTGGATTGGATGCTATGCCTGAGCCACTGAAGGGCTTTGTTATGAAGCACTACTTTGGTTCCGGTGGGCGCAAGCCTGGAGAGGTCATTCTGCCTGATCCGCAACTCTTAGGCCTCTACAGCACAAAGGCTTACTGCGATAACGAAAAGGCCAAGAGCCTGCTCGGCTACAATCCTCAGTTCGATTTTGAAACCGGCATGAAACCAACCAGCCGGTACCTGGAATGGGCGTTCAGTGATCTGAAGCGCACAGTCAGTGGCGCTCAGGAATCGAAGCCGACAGAGGATCTTGCCGCAGCACCGGGCGCCGCGCATGCTGGATAGGCTACACATATTCCGGGCGTCTTGGACTCTGCTCGATCAGGGCCTGGTTAGTCTTGGCGTTTTCCTGGTAAATGTGCAGCTCGCGCGTACACTGCCGGAGGAAAGCTTCGGCACGTTTGCTTTGCTGTTTGGCGGGTTTCTCGCTCTACAGCTGTTTAACTCGTCACTCTTGCTTTACCCCATGTCGATCCGGTTGCCGGTTCTGGAGGGTGATGACAGACATCGACTGCTTTCAGCAACGGCCAAGCTAGTCGCTTTGGCCACAGTACCACTGAGCGGTGTCTTGGCTATCGGGCTCTATGTACTTGGAAGAGCTGATCTGATTGTACCTGCCGTTCTGGTATTTTTCTGCTGGCAAATGCAGGAGACGATGCGGCGTGGCCTACTCGCACAGTTCCGGCATCAGGCGGCAATCCCGGGTGATGTTGTCACGTATTACGGCCAGGTCGCGGGCGTTGCCGCACTTTCGTATTGGGGTGAGCTGACGCTAACCGGCGCCTTGTTTGTAATGGCACAGGCATTTGCTGCCGGTGCGATCATCCAAGCCGTCCAGCTGCCCTTGGCACCGTTCCGGTCAACCAATCTGCGCGCCACTGCCGAAGAATACTTTTCAATTGGTGGCTGGTCACTGATCAACAATCTTGTTTCTTTGGCGCGGATCCAGATCCTGCCCTGGGCGCTTGCGGCGACAGGCGGACCGGCTGCGGCTGGCGCGTTTCAGGCAGCGCTAAATGTAGTCAACATATCCAACCCCATCATCCTCGGCCTGTGCAATGTCATTCCACAGACGGCAGCGCGCGCGCAGCAAAGTGGCGGGAATGCCGAAGCCTGGCGAGCGGCTCGAGTTTACATGCTCATGGGTGTGCCGCCGACGTTTGGCTACTATGCTCTCGTTCTACTGGTTCCGTCGCTGTTTCTAACATTGTTCTATGGTTCGGACTCGCCTTACACCGGGCTCACCGCAGCGGTGCAGATCCTCGTAATGGCCTGGGCAATCGGCTACGCCACGGAGATGACCTGCTCTTATCTGCACGGCGTCAATGGTGCGCACCTCGCTTTAATCATCAACTCGCTGGGCGCCGTCGCATCAATTGCCTTGGCTATTCCCGCCACACAGATGTACGGGCTGACTGGTGGCTGCTTTGCCATTCTTGGTGCCAACGTCGTTCGACTTGTTGCCTCCCAATACATCCTCAGAAGGATAACGGCTGATGAATGCACTGCTAAACCCGCAACTTGATCAAGCCAATGACAATTTCGCCTCGTCGAATTCACACCTCGACATTCGTCATTTGGTGTTCGACATGTGCGCATCGCACGATCTCAAGGCTAATGGCGTCTACAATGTTGCCCGGCAACTTGCTGCAGAGCAGCGTGCTGTCGATGAAGATGCAGGCATTGTGTTTCTTAGGGAACAGAACCGAGAGATGCCGAATGAGGGTGACGAGATCCCGATGCAGGTCCTCGTCATCTCTGGGCGTAAGATCCTCGGACGGCGTGTGAGTCTCGACGACGCAATCCTGAGTGCAATGACCGCGCCGAGCGACAAGCCGGTTTTCTTTCATATCCACGCGGCGCGTCAGCCGCTGCTCATGCCGGTTGTCTTGCGGCTGCGCAAACTTGGGCTGCCTTACGCGATGACCATCCATGGTCGCTATGCCCATGTGTTTGATCAGAACAACGAGATCAAGCGACGGCTGCCCGCGATTTACCTGCAAACAGTCGAGAAATACATCCTTGAGGGAGCTCGCTTCGTGCAGGGCGTGTCTGAAGCTGAGTGTGCCTTGATCAAGAAGATTGCGCCAAAGGCTCGTGTTGAATTGGTGCGCAACGCCGCGTATTCGAGCCACTTTGAGGGCGAGCCCAAGCCGCCTGCGCGCGCGGTTTCTCAAAGAGAGCATCCGAAATTCGGTTATCTCGGTCGCTACGAGCTGGAGCACAAAGGGCTCGATCTATTGATTGATGGATTTGCCGCCTATCGCGCAGCCGGCGGTCAGGGAACACTTGAGCTTGTTGGCACCGGGCCGGCTCGAGAAGAGATTGTTAGCTTGGCGCAGGAGTACGGCATTTCAGATCATGTGACAGCCGACGGTCCGCGCTTTGGCGACGAAAAGGCAAAGACTCTCGCTGATTGGGATTACTTCGTTATGCCGTCACGTTTTGAGGGCGTTCCAATTGGCGCATTGGAGGCCGGCCTTGCAGGCTTGCCACTCATTGTTTCGTCTGAGACCGGGCTGCAGGATTACGTCAGAATGCACGATGCCGGTATCGGTATCGAAGAGCTGACTGGTAAAGCCATAGGCGAGGCGTTGCTTGAGGCCGAGTCTAGATTCCCGGCTGACTGGTCCATGATGTCGGCTTCGGCCTACGAGATGGCGCTTGCGATAGGCGACTGGACGAAGATATCCGAGTCGTTGGTCAAGCTCTATAAGGTGGCTTGAGCGCCATGCTACAAGTGAGAACCTTGCTATCTGCGTTGGCCATTGCAGTACCGCTCGCTGCGCTTGTGCTTCTTGTGACGAAAGCATCAGGTACAGGTCTGAGGACTGACAAGGGGATCACCGGGAAATCTGTTGTCACCAAGACAGCCGTGAAGCGGATCAGTAATCCGAATGGGCCTTGCCTCTCGATCCACAATGCGCGGAATCGTGTCATCAAGGATCTCATACTCGGCCCCTGCGGTGGACACGGCATCGAGATACTAGATAGTCGAGACATCACCATACAGGGCGTCACAATTGAAAACACCAAGGACAGCGGGATCTACGTTGAAGACTCAAGCAACGTAGAGGTCACTGAGAGCCGGGTTACCAATACGATAAGCGGGATTTACGCAGTTGCCTCGAAAGGTATTCGCGTCAGCTGCAACACAATCGTAAATCCACGAGGGCCAATACCGCGTGGCCAGTTCGTTCAATTCAATAAGGTACGCGGGGGTAGCAACTACATTCGTTGCAACGCCGGCCGAAACGAGCCTGGTCGTGGCCACGAGCCTGAGGACGCCATTAGCCTCTATCAATCCCGCGGGACGGCCGAGCAGCCAATTGCGGTCGACAGCAATTTGATTGTTGGCGGCGGACCTAGCCCGTCTGGCGGTGGCATCATGCTGGGCGATGACGGAGGTGAACATCAAACTGCCAGCAACAATGTTCTGGTTGACCCTGGTCAGTATGGCATTGCCGTATCCAGCGGCCAGAACATGGCCATTGTCAATAATCGGGTCTTCGGCCGCAGGCAGCCTTTTACCAATGTTGGCATTTATACATGGAACCAATACTCGCACCGTTGCGATGGTATCCGCGTCGAAGGCAACCAGGTCACCTGGACATCAAACAAAGGCAGGCCCAATCCATTCTGGGATGGTGAAAACTGCGGCAAGATCCGCGGCGAAGCCAAAAACAACTTTGCAGCGCGCCTCTCAGCACAGATCGAGACTACCGTGAAACACACGTGCAGTTGCGCCACAAACGGACGTCGTTAGCCTTCTCGGAAGTGTAATTGAGATCCGCCAGGCATGCTTCTGTGGGTTGTTGGAAGATCGGCACCCAAGAACTTAGACGCTAACAGATCCGGCCTTGTGCGCAGGGTCGGCGTGTCCATTGGCGGCAACTGGGCTTTCCGGTGTTATGCCACTGTGACGCTGCATATTTTCGTAGGCCCACAAAGCTGCTTGTGTGCGGTTTTTTGCTCCCACCTTGCGCAGGATGGTTTTGACGTGCGTCTTCACCGTCGCTTCTGTTACACCAATGTGACGAGCGATAGCCTTGTTTGCCTCGCCCTCCAAAAGACGGGTCAAGATTGTTGCCTCTCGATTGGATAGCCGAACGCCTTTTGCCAGCAGCTCGGACCGCTTTCTCTGCGAGATCATCGACTCAGGTTGATTGTCGTCGTAACGACCGGATCCGAGCCAGCCGGGTTGCTCAGAGTGGCTATGAACAGTGGCCGAAAACTCCGCCGCCAGAACCGTATGTCCCAATACAAGCAGGTCTAGCGACTTTACGAGCGCATCCTTGGTCAAGGAACTCAAGAGATAACCATTAGCACCAGCATTCAGAGCCTCGAAGACTTCGGCTATCTTGAATTCATCACTTAATATGAGAACTCGACTTTTGGGATAGTGCTTCTTGAGCTCTTGAATTTTGGCAAACGGATTCCCTTCAACGTCATGACCGATAGCATCGCTCGTAATTATGAAAAGGAGCTGATTTGACTGTTGTATGCTGAGCTTTTCGAAGTCATCTATCGACTGAGCCTGCAGGCTAGGTTTGTAGGCTGTATCATCGAGCAGCCCCGTGTAGGCTTCTCGAATAAGAGTTGCCGAAACGATCAAAACTGTTGTGAAATCTTGTTGCTCAACCATTACTACGAGATATCTGCGTTGAAAAATCCGTCAGCTCTCATGCTCTATTAGTAAAAAAGTATAAGGTATTGTCAACAAAAGATTAATCATTTTGATAAGATTCGCTTCAATTGCTGATCGGTTCTACAAATCGATCTAATCAATCTGGCTGATGCGTCAGCACATCGAGACCCGCCATGAGAAGCATGCATTGCGAAGGCATCAAAGGTGCGGGCGCCGTGCGCACAGCAAGAACATCAAACTCAAAGCGTTATAGGATTGTCCGCGCTGCCAACATTCTGAAGAACTTCTGCCGCGTGATGGTACGGGGCAAAAGAGCGATACCGGTAGGCTGAGTAACCGATGAGATAAGCGAAAGAAGGGGCGCTTGCGGAACGCAATGAATAGCCGATACCAGACTTGAAGTACCTTACAATATCCGAACGTGCCGCTCAGCTCACAGCATGCGCTATAACCAGAAGTGACGAATGCAGTCTCCAAGCGCAAAGAAAGTTTGATGCTATTGGCTTACGCTCGCCACCAGCGTTACCCAACCACGGTCGGTAGTTAGAACTGGGCACAAGAGAGACCCGCGGCTCGTTGGGGCAGTAACGTTCAAACTTGTGAACGACCTGCTCTGCAAATGCTCCGGCTCAAGACCAAACTAAGAGCCAGCATCGACCACTTTAATTTGCCACGGTGGCGTTGTCTCTCGGCACACTAGGCCATGCCAGTCGACCAGATTGCAGGCGATACAGCGTCCACAACAATCCAAGGACAGCGAAAAGGCGCCAGTTCTGCAGAATCGCGGCCGACGTGTTGGCCAACACTTCACTAATGTTCCAATAGTTGCTGAATAGGATGAAGCATGCAGCCCATCCAATCAGGTAGTTGCGCCTACGCGTGCCATCCATTTTTGCAACAATATGAATAACCGTGACTGCCAGGATCGGCAGTGCAACACCGTAATGGTGTCCCCATGCAATTGGCGACGCCAGCGTGAACGAGAGGCCCGCCGTCATGAAGTCAAGTATTGTACCGCTGTCCTTTGACGTGCGATTCACAAACAGTGCTGCTGCGATGATCAAAAGCGACGTTATGAGGGTCGGAAAGTACACAGCCGGGTGGTAGGGCGGGAAGCTCTTATAGTCGAACTCTAGAACACGATCGGGATAGATGATTCCATTCATCAGTCCGTTGACCGATGAGTTGTCCCAGAATATCTCGCCGCGCCGGGATATGTATTGCAGCACTTCGAGGTAGTAGATGTGATTGTCCCAGCCATAGAGGCCCAGCGACAGCAAGAGACCGCAT
This sequence comes from Hyphomicrobiaceae bacterium, assembly GCA_965247245.1. GTDB lineage: Bacteria > Pseudomonadota > Alphaproteobacteria > Rhizobiales > Hyphomicrobiaceae > Tectiglobus. The sequence continues at coordinate 4,604,574 of CBDFGV010000003.1, forward strand.
CCAGCAGCACCTGCCTGACCTATAGCAAACCGCTTTTGGCCACGCAGGACAGCCCATACAAAGAACAGTGAGAATTGGGGTTTGATAAGGCAGCTCAGACCGATGAAAATTCCGCTGGCGATCTTGCGCTCATAGATCCAACACAGACATGCTAACGCAAACGCCAGATTCAGCATGGCCTGTATTTGACCCAACCGCCAAGAGATCATCACCGGGTAAAAGAACAAGGTCGCGACGGCGAAACCAGCTGCGATTGCGTAGCGGTCGCGGCTGCTGAACTGAAGGCTCGAATTGAGCTGCTGTATGCTTGCCGTACAGATCGCAAAGATTACGAAGGGCAGGCAAAAGATGCACGCCCACACCAAGGCGTTCATCGTTTCAACCGAAGGCTCAAAACCGAAACTGTCAACTAGAGAGTAAAGAAGAAGTGAGCTGATTGGGTACTGGAACTTGACATTGTCAACGAAGAACAGATCGCGCACCGTTCCTGCACTGGCACCGGTGATGCGATCATAGGCATGTCCCATCGGCATCCAAGAGTCGTTGCTGGCACTCGTGAAGACGAACCAGCTATAGGACCCGCCAACAAAACCAGATAAACGCAACAGAATACCGGCGATGATTGAAACCGCTATAATCAGCAGCGCATATCGCACAAATCCATTCAGTTGGAGCCAGCGCATTTTCGCCGAAGTGCTACTCTCCCCAAGGAGCGCTTCGCGCACCACATGAAAAAATGTACTGATAGTAGAACCTGCGGGCATCCTGAAAAATCTCCTGCTAGGCGGTTTGACTTGCTACAGTCATAGTGGGTTGGCTCCGTAAGGCCCCTGGCTGGCGCGCAGTTCGTGGCGGAAGATTAGTGAAGCGCCTATTCCGAAGCCGAATATCGACCAGAACCAGATGCCCAGCATTGGTCCCTCGATAGCGACGTCAAACGCCGCGTCAATAACTACCGAACCGCAATAGCATGCGATCCAAATGAAGACGTTTGCCCACCACAGATCCTTGCGCTTCTGAGCGACTAGAATGTTGTGGTACATCATTGAGAACCAACTCAGCAGCAGCGCCAGCCATAGTACCAGGCCAGGCACACCCATACGCGCCAGGATCGTGAACTGTGCGTTGTGAGGACTACGCACGATCGGTCCGCCCGTCTCCAGTCCCACAACGAAACCATCAGCCTCAGCAAGGCCCATGCCGAAGCCTTTGCCGGTCCAGAAATAGGGGCCGTTAAACGTGTAGTCGATAATGGTCTTCCACCATCGCAACCGCCATTCCTTTGTGCCGTCCAGATTGGCGGCGCTACTGCTGCCAAAAATGCTCTCGATATTATCGATCAGCTGTCTCGGGCCGACCTGGCGTCCACCACTAATCTCGATATTCAAGTCCGCTGCAAATGCGAGAAAGAACAGCACTACAACCCCGAGAACATACGGAACAAAACGCACAATATTGCCGCTAAGAATTGCGGCTGCAAATATCGGGACAACGCAGGCAAGCATTGCGCCACGACTCGGAGAAATGAGGACAATGCTCAGTATCAGTATCAGCGTCCAGAACAGGGAAACCTTGCGCATCCCGAGTAAGGCGAAGATTGCGATACCCGAAAGGTGTACGGCGGCCTCGCCAAGTCTAACGTTGATGATTGTTACGCCGGAAGTAGGCCATGTAGGAAGGTAATCTCCCGCCAGGGGGAGTATGTAAACAACGGGTGCAGCCAAAAAGCAGTAGAGCCATGCAAAACCGCTGTATCGCTGTATCATCCAGCGCAAGCGCACTGGTTTCTCAATGAGGAGCGCGGTGATGGTTAATGCATAAAGGCCATAGAGAATGATCACGCTGTCACGGATTGCATTGATCCCGTAGGTCCGCACTGCCGGAACTGCCTTTAGAACGACCATACACAGCAGAATGGCAAGAATGATGCTGGGCAAATTGGCCATCATCGCTATGGCGCAGCGAGAGCGGAAGATGGCGAGCAGGCCGAGCGCCATCGTCAACTCACCTATGAGTAGCGGTGGTATGCCAACGTAGGCAAAACCCTTGCCCGCCATTGCATAACCAGCGAGCACGATACACAGAAAGAAGAAGTAGAGATCGTTAAAGTCGTGAGCTGTCTGATCCGGATGAGCAGTCGGATCAGATGGACCAGAAACCATGTTTCTTACTTTTTCTGCCCTCATAACGCACGCTTTGTCATAAGTTTAAGCCCGTAGGGAAAATCGCAAAATGCGAGCAAAATTGGGGGCTTGCAATCATCTGCGCACATCACTGTAAATCGGACCCCAATAATCTATGAAGCTGCAATCGGGGGTAATCCAAAATTGCCCCGGCATACCCATCCGGGAGCTACAAGACATCGGATATTTCGATTATGTGTGACTAGTCGTGGAGTTAGTGTTTTGACTGCTGATAAGCGCATAGATATTCAGTGGCTAAGAGCGCTTGCGGCGCTGGAAGTGGTTGTCGTCCACTCGGATCTTGTTGTTAAGCATATAAGCGATCTGAGGTTGCTGAACGCAGAATGGTACCTCCCGTTCGGCGGGATAGGCGTCGACCTATTCTTTGTCTTGTCGGGCTATATCCTATGCATGCGTGCGCCGTCCTATGGCACAGCTAGAAAGTTCATAGTTTCTCGCGTGCGCCGCTTGTTTCCAATGTATTGGTTCTTCACAAGCCTCGTGATCGTGACCTTTGCCATTAACCAAGACTGGCGCCTCAACGACTTCGAGCTCAGTTTTGATTCGTTAGTTCGATCCTATCTGATATTGCCGCAATACGGTTTTCCAATACTCGGCGTTGGTTGGACACTCGAACACGAGATGACGTTTTACGTCGGCGTCGCGCTTGGTCTTCTTTTCTTGGGTGTGAACGGTATCAAAACGACGACGCTCGCATGGATATTGGCGGGCCTTGCCTTCATTGGGTGTATTCAGGGGCCAGAGCCTGGTTACTCACTCTTGGCCTTCCACCTTTTCACCCCTTACATGTTTGCTTTCTCAATTGGCTGGTTACTGTACACGATCGAAAGTATGTCGGCACGTGATGCAGCAATCAGGTTGGCCCTGTTTTCTGCGATAGCAATTGCCGCTTACATCGTCGCCGACGACTTTGGCGAGAAGCTGGTCATCCGGATGGCGGTTGTCGCTATCATTTTCTCTGCCTTTACAATTTGTCGAAAGTTTTTCGAGCGCGACACTCTTCTCAACCGACTGGGTTCGAGCCTTGGCGATGCGTCATTCAGCATTTACCTGTGCCACTGGTTCGTGCTGTCGGCAGTCGGCAAAGTGCTTGGTGCCATTGACGCGCCTGCAATATCGGCTGAGTTCTTCCGCGTTGTAGCTGTATTGCTCAGCCTGGTGGTCGGCATCGTCTTTTTCTACCTGATGGAGCGACCTTTGGACCGTTGGTTGAGGCGACTGCCACCGCTGTCCGAAATGAATTGGACCTCATGGAACCTAGCCTCACTACGCCGGATATGGCGCAATTAGAGCGAGGCCCGACGAGCAAGCCCAATCATGCTAGAACGAGCCTAGCTAATCGCTGTGGAGCTTCAACCTCTCCACATCTCACATGTTCGCGTTTGCGTTTGGTTGGTTGCTGCATTGCGTTGAGGACGTGTCTTCGAGCCAGCATCGCAATACGTTGCTGCTGTTCCCGGACTAGCCTTTGCGGGAATCATCCCTGGATCTGAGTTCGGCGATCGCCTCTTCGAAAACGAAGACCAATTAGCTCGACCCTCGTCGCTAGGCCGCTTGCGTGTCTGCCCTATGCGTGCGGACGAGTTGACTGATTTGGTGAGGCAGCAGCGCCCAGTCGACAGGTTTGATCAACATCAGGCTCGCGCCGAGCTTGCTGACTTGTTTGGCGGTCGCAACATCATTGCGTGAAGTGATGACGACGACCGGCAGGTCACACAAACTAGGCGTTTCACGAATATACGAGAGTAGCCGGAAACCATCGTTCTTCGGCATTGAGAGATCGAGCACGGCAAGGTCGTACCTTTGATCAAGAAGATGACCGAGGGCATGTGCGCCGTCGTGCGCCATATCTATCCGGCTAGCAATCGGTGTTAGGGCGGCCTCTGCTAGATTGAGGAAGGTGAGATCATCATCTGCGATCAGGATGTTCAGATTGCGCGCTAGGGGAAGCGTCGGGTTGGTATCTAATCGATTTATGCTCATGCCAGTCGATGCCGCCAAAAATTGCTTGTCGGTTTATGATCTCAGCGCCGTTCTGCACGACAGCTTGGAAAATCGACTCCTCGGAGTCGGGGAAGTTCTTCGACAATATGCCGATCGGACAATTCTAATCGACGAGACCGAACCGAACAATTCAGAAAGCCTGGCTTGATAAACCAAGTATGAAGTTGAAAGGAGTTTGTTTCAAACTCACACAGTCCGTTGGCAGTGTACGCCGGCTTGACCGTGCAGGCAGGTTGGACCTAGCACCACGCGTCTGGCGTGAACCATAAGTGTTGCAGACCGGGATCAGATTGCACGCGCCAGTTAAGCGGAGACATCCGGAGCCAGCGTGGCAGTTGGTTCTGTCGACGCACTAAACTCTGACAGTGCTGTCGTAGTCTTTTCCATGGCTTGTTTGAGAGCGATCCTTCGATCTTGGGTTAGTGAGGCGACGCCTTCTCTGGCCTCGGTTTCAATGACGTCGCAGAGGTCCCCAACAGCCAATGCACCCACATTGCGGCTCAAAGACTTCAAGGCGTGGGCAGCTGCAGCGACGGTCGTGAGATCCGTTGTATTGTCGAGATCGAGCAGCTGTTTCAATGCCTTGGGTGCATGCTCGGCATAGAGGGCAATAATGCGTTCGACTAGATTGTCACCTTCACGCTGCATCTCAGAAATACCGGCGAGAACCTCCAAATCCAGGACTTGAGTGGGACTATCCTGCTCGCGCGTATCGTTCGCCGCGTCTGTCGAAGCATGGTGGTCGATCTGTGAAGCGGCACTTGGATCGCTATGGTCACCACCTGGCAACAACTCCGACAACGCGTTCTGGAGCGATCCCAGCGTGAACGGTTTCGTCACGCAAGCATCCATGCCGGATTGTCGCCAGAGATTGGCTTCCGAACCATAAGCGTGTGCGGTCAGGGCAATAATGGGCGTGTGAGGATGCTGGGTCGCTTTCTCGTATTGCCTGATGCTGGCGGTCGCTTCATAGCCGTCAAGGATGGGCATGCTGACATCCATGAACACCACATCATAGCGATCCTGTTGGTAAGCGCTGACAACCTTGCCACCGTCTTCAACGCAATGCGCCTCGATGCCCATACGCTCCAGCGCTTCGCTAAGTATTTCGCGATTGACAGGGTTATCGTCAGCAGCAAGCGCTCGAACGCCGTCAAATCGCACGAGCGGCGATGATTGGACCGATGGCGCAGTGGTTGCGAGCTGTTGTACTGCGCTCTTGCCCTCTGACATCGCTTGAAAGAGCGGGCGCAATTCTGCGAGTGAAAGTGGGTACGTAACTTCAAGATCGCAAACAGACTTATTGGTGTTGGCGGGGCCTGTTTGGTTGTTCGGCAGGCTAATGCCAACGACAATCTCGGGCCGTGTTGGTTCATTGAGATCGGTTAGGTTGTGGCATGTAACCGTATCTGCAAAGAGGATGTCAGGTCGTGCCGCCAAATTCAGAGCCGCATTCTCGTCGTCATAGCAATCGACTGAGTAACCGCCGTCTTCAAGATAAGCCTGAAGTGCATTCCTGGTAGCTCCAGGCTTGTGGATCACTGCAACCGTCTTGCGTTCAACATTCAAACCAATGCCAGTGAGTTCCCGATCCGACTTGCTCTCCAAGGGCAGCGTCAAAGTAAATGTGCTTCCCTGACCTAGAACACTGGTGACGCGCAAGTCACCCCCCATCGCGTCAGCGAGTTTCTTGCAGATCGAAAGGCCGATCCCGGTGCCGCCGTAGCTGCGCGATACAGTTTTGTCGGCCTGCACAAAAGAACCGAAGATGGTCTCGAGTTTGTCCGCCGCTATCCCTATTCCAGTATCCTCGACGTTGATCTTGAGGTGGCGGCCAACCCCGTTAACTCCACCTGTCTCGACGACATTTATGCGCACAAAAACGTGTCCTGTTTCTGTGAACTTGAGAGCGTTGTTGATCAGATTGGCTAGAATTTGATTGAGACGAACGGGATCGCCCGTAATCGCATTTGGCACGTCTGGCGCGATGTAGGCGCAGAGGTCAACACCATTGTCGTTCGCGCGTTCCCAAAATAACTGCAGAACATCATCGGCCAGAGTTGCAAGCTCCACCGGCTGCTGTTCCAGTTCAAGTTTGCCCGCCTCAACTTTGGCGAGGTCTAGAATGTCATTGATGATCGCAAGCAAGCTACGGCCAGATCGCATGATTATCTCGGCATAGCGTTGCTGGCGGGCCGGCAGCTGCCCGTTCGTCAATAGCTCAGCTGTCGCCAGCATACCATTCATGGGTGTGCGGATTTCATGGCTCATTGTGGCGAGGAAATCAGACTTCGCTGCATTGGCCCGGTCCGCTTCCTCCTTGGCAACAACGAGGTCAGCAGTTCGCTCCTGAACCGTAACTTCCAGTTTGTCGCGATGTTCGGTGAGCGCTCGGTCGCGTGTTTGGATCTCGACCAACATGGCATTGAACGCATCGACCAACTCACCTGTCTCATCATTGCTCTGTCGTTCTGCTCGATAGCCAAAATCATGCGCGTTCTGGACGTGCTTGGCTGCAGATGTGAGTGCAACAATCGGTTCGGCAATTCGCCTCTGAAGATAGCTAGAGGCCAGCATACCAAAGACAGCTGCCATCACTCCGAACAGGAGAGACTGAACAATGCTGATCCAAAGCGCATTCTGTAGGTCCGACAGATCAACGATGATCTCGAGCGATCCAATAGGTTGCCCGTGGTGTAGAATATCTGCCCTGAATGGAAGGGCTCCAAAGTACACAGCATCGAGTGGACCGAATGAGTCGACGGCCGTCTCTCTGTCGTCGCCGCGCGAGATCAGAATTCCGGTTCCAATTTCATAGACCAACGCGCCCTGTTTGCTCAGAACGCGGGCGTAGTTGACCGACCTAATTCTTCCGATGGCATTGAGAGCAACAGCAATGCCGCGCCGGTTGCCGGCTGCAAGCTCTGGCGCGAGCGGCACGGCCAGCGCTGCAGCAATGCCGGAAATTTCGTTTTGCTTGGCCTGAAAATGCCGGTTCGCTTCACGCCATGCCGATGCCAATGAAGCCAACATGACGCCACAGATCACCGCCACGCCAACAGTCAGCACGAGCTTCTTCTGAATAGAATTATTTCTAAAGAGAGACACGCTCGCCGAATTCACTACGCAATTACACCCGAAGCAAAGGTAGCCCAATAAAGTAAATAAGAGGTGATTTACGAATTAGAAACCATTCTAGTCAGTGGAAATTTAATCAAAATAAGAGAGACGTAGAGTAAGGTCGGAATTGGATTGGACAGTGTTGTGGCAGAAGCAAGCCAAAGCTTTGAAGAATCGAGCGCCCGCGTCATCTGCGTCGATGACGATCCGATTATGCGCTCACTCATTCAGTCCAAAATCAACTCCCTAGTCGAAGAGTTCGATGAAGCCGAAGATGGCCTTCAGGCCTGGGGGAAGTTTAAGCAAAAGAACTATGACCTGGCCTTTATCGATTTAGAGATGCCGAACCTGGATGGCTTCAATCTTATTCGATGCATTAGGGGCAACAAGGCGACCCAGCACATGCCGATTGTGGTCGTTTCCTCACGCGAAGACTCTGAGGCAATTCGAACTGCACTGCAAGCCGGTGCTAGCAGCTATCTGGTCAAACCCATGAACTGGAGCCTGTTCCAGCCAATGGTATCGCAGCTTCTGAGATTGGCCAGCATGGCGCGGGAACTGGATCAGCTGAAGTCTCGCACGGATTACTCAAACCTTCAGCAAAGCGAACCTACTTCGAAGATTGTCTGGGCCCTTGAGGAAAATCTGAAGAGAATTTCCGATCTGGCTGCAAAGGCGCGCATTGCAAATGATGCAAAGCTGATCACATCTTGCCTGTCAGAAATCTCAATCCTGGCTGAAGGTGCGATGTCGTCATTGCGGCACGAGGATCAACAAATAAGCAACGCCGTCAGGGATATAGCAAGTTCCGAGAGAGCAACTGCATAGAGTTGCACCTCGAATGGTTTCGAGGCAGCTCTTCATAGTACAGTAAGACTGTTCTCACTTAGATTGCATTTTCACAAAATAGTCGCGAATACCCGCTGCCTTTTGGCTCCGCAGTTAACCTGTGAGCAACAGGACTGATCAAATCTGTTTCGTACAAGAGATCAACTCTCAGTTGGTCCAGCGTTCGCTGCTCTTGTATCTGCATGGGATATGAGGGTCGGACGCAATCGAACCAGAGAACGTTACACTGATGCAGTGCCGCACCTCAGCATTAGCGACCTTTGCCAGGTGTCGCTCAGGGTCAATAGCCCTGATCGCGGCGGCCGGAATTCCGCTTATGCTTCTCATGGCGAGCGGCGCCATTGACTTTGCCTACATCTACAAGCAGCGCAGCGTCCTCCAATCCGCGGCAGACTCTGCGGCCATAGCCGGTGCCCGCGGTCTCAGTATGAGCGATGCCAAGCGTGAGAACGTAGCTGAAGTTGTGAAAGTTGTTGTCAATGGTTTCGTCAAAAACAACAAGACTTCACGAGCTGACCAGCTAACCGTTGCTACAAAACTAAGCGAATCGCCATTGGAAGTCAGCGTCGACGTCACGCAAACCGTTCCAACCTTCTTCGGCAAAATGTTTGGTATGGGCGATGTGAAAGTTCAAGCCCACGCGACCGCTCGCATTATTGGTCAGCCCAACATCTGCCTGCTCGGATTGAACCGGTTCGATGGTGGCACCATCATGTTGGAGAAAGCTGCCCGGCTTACTGGTGTGCAGTGCGCCGTCTTCTCTAACTCTTCGCACAACGATTCGATCAAATCCAAAGAGCAATCCCACTTGAGCGCCTACAACACGTGCGCGCGTGGCGGGTTTGAAGGCGATAAGCGGAACTTCAATCCGATGCCAATGGTGGACTGCCCAAGGTTTGACGATCCTCTTGCCGGACGCCCTGAGCCGCCGGCGACGGGATGCACATTCAAAGATCCAGTTGAAATAGAGTCTGACCGCAACCTCCAGCCGGGCATATATTGCGGCGGTCTCTACGTTAAGAAATCCGCCAAGGTGACATTGTCACCCGGTCTCTACGTTATGAAAGATGGTCCGCTCGTGGTGACGGACGAGGCGGAGTTGATCAGCAAGGGAGCGGGCATATTTTTCACTGGAAACGGCGCCGACCTACTCTTTGACCGCGATACGACCATCAAGATGGAAGCTCCGACGAGCGGAGTCATGTCAGGCTTGTTGTTTTTCTCTTCACGCAGGATGGCAACAGAGACTTTCAAGATTCTAAGCAACAACGCGCGAACGCTGATCGGCACCATCTATCTTCCAAACGGCCGCCTTTTGGTCGAAACCGAAAATCCCGTTGCAGACAAATCAGCCTTTACTGCCGTCATCGCTGACACTGTGCATCTCATCGGCAAGCCAAATCTGGTCCTGAACACAAACTTCAACCAAACAACTGTTCCAGTACCCAACGGCATTCGAGGCGTCGGACAGCCAGTCCGGCTTTGGAAGTAGTCCAATTGGCAATCGCTGGCCAGAATTGCCATTGGCAAGAACAGTCGCGTAGTGACACTGGCGCCGAGTTATCGTAGCGGGTTCCGGACATACGGGATCTCCAACCATTCCTTCCTGAAACTTCGGGTAGCCAAGCGGTGCCAGTATAGCGCGCAGCCGCCAGCGATCGATTATTGGCAGTTTGGCAGAGGTTGGACTTATACTATGGGCGAAGGTGTTCTGCTTCAGGACGCCACCAGCTTGGGAACGACCGCATGTCCAACTCTGACCTTCAACGGTCTACCGTCGATGTTGTTATTGTCGGGGCCGGCTTCTCAGGCCTTTATCTTCTCCACCGCTTTGCAAATGAGGGTTTCTCCGTTCGTTGCTTCGAGCGCGGCGACGGTATCGGCGGGACTTGGTATTGGAACCGCTATCCCGGCGCGCGCTGCGACGTGGAGAGCATGCAGTATTCCTTCGGCTTCAACGAAGCCTTGCAACAGGAGTGGAACTGGCCGGAAAAATTCTCGGCCCAGCCGGACATTCTCGAATATGCGAACCATGTCGCTGATAGGTTCGATCTGCGGAAATACATTACCCTGGAGACCGAGGTTAGGGCCGCTCACTATGACGAGACAGGGCGCGTCTGGCGAATAGAAACCGACAAAGGTGAGAGGGTCACCTGCGCGTATTTCATCATGGCGGGCGGCTGTATCTCCACTGCGCAGATCCCGAACTTCGAAGGTCTCACTGAATACAAGGGCGAGAAGTATCACACCGGCAACTGGCCGCATCAGCGTGTCAGCTTCAAGGGTCAGAGGGTTGCGGTAGTCGGCACAGGGTCCTCCGGCATCCAGGCTATTCCGGTGATTGCGGAGGAAGCGGCGCATTTGACCGTTTTCCAGCGCCAGGCGAATTACTCCATCCCCGCGCGCAACATGCCAATGACAAAGGAGTATGCGAATTCCTGGAAGGACGGTTATGCTGAGAAGCGCGCTGAAATGCGTTACCTACCGAACGGCATGCTGCGGGAAGCCAACGATGTTTCCGCTCTTGATGTGAGTAACGAAGAGCATCAGCGCGTCTATGAGCAGCGCTGGAAGGAAGGTAAGGGCGCCTTCCTTGGTGCGTTCAACGATATTCTGACCAACAAGGCCGCCAATGACACGATGGCGGAGTTCGTCCGCAACAAGATCCGTTCCATTGTTAAGGACCCGGTGACGGCTGAGGCTCTTTGCCCGAAGACGCACCCAATCGGCACGAAGCGCATCTGTATCGACAGCGGTTACTACGAGACTTTCAACCGTGAGAATGTCGAACTGGTCGATATCAGCGAGAAGCCTATCGAACGGTTGACGGAAGATGGCATCGTTGCAAACGGTCGCGAGTTTGCATTCGATGCGATCGTTTTTGCGACCGGTTTCGATGCCATGACAGGAACGCTGTTTAATGTCGATATCCGCGGCCGCGACGGTCTGGCGCTTAAGAAGAAATGGGAAGCAGGCCCGCGGACTTATCTAGGCTTGATGACGGAAGGCTTCCCGAACATGTTCATCATCACGGGACCAGGCAGCCCGTCCGTGAAGGGCAACATGATGAACACCATTGAGCAGCATGTGGACATGGTCACAGAAGCGATAGTGCATATGAGGAAGCACGGCCTCCACCTCATCGAGCCGGAACTAGATGCGGAGGACGAGTGGGTCGATCATGTCCAGGTCGTCGCGCACAAGACACTCTTCCCGCAGGCAAATTCCTGGTACATGGGCGCCAACATCCCAGGCAAGCCACGTCTGTTCATGCCTTACATTGCAGGCGTCGGTTCCTACCGTCGTACATGTGAGGACGTGGTTGCTGACGATTATCGAGGTTTTCATTTCGAGGCGAAGCAATAGGTCTTTGCGTCCGCAGAACAACCCATCCAATACATTTGAGAAGTTCTATTGAAAGTTTGGGCAATCCACGACGCTTTGATCAAAAGTCCGTTCAGAAGTGAGATCGCACGTCGATTGGTGTCTGTTGATTGCCGTCCAGCCTGATCTGTGCGAGTACCGCTTCTGCAATTGAGTTGCGTCCGTCTGCGGCAATCCATAGGAGACAACATTGAAGCGGGTCCTCGTCTACTACGCTCATCCGGGCCATCGAACCTCCCGCGCCAATCGACCGATGGCAGAAGCTGCCCAGGAGATCTCCGATATTGAGTTTCTCGATCTCTATCGGGCATATCCGCGACACGACATCAACGTGGCAGCGGAGCAGGAGCGCATTCTTGCTGCAGATATCATCCTGTTCCAGTTTCCTGTCTTCTGGTACTCAACGCCGTCAATCATCAAAGACTGGCAAGATCTCGTCCTGGAGCATGGCTTTGCGTATGGAGCCGGTGGCGATCGACTATCCGGCAAGCACATGATGCTGGCTGTCACAGCGGCTGGTCCCGAGGACGCCTACACGCCAAATGGCTACCAACACTATCCGTTGCGCACGTTTCTGACACCACTGGAACAAACGGCGAGGCTGTGCCGGATGCGCTTTCTGCCACCCTATGTCTTGTACTCATCTCTCAAGGCGCCAGAAACAGACGAGGTGGGTCAGCATGTGGCCGGCTATCGTCGCCTGATCGAAGCGTTGCGAGATGAAAAGTATGACTTTGCGGCGGCTGATGCAGTTGATGTTGTCAGTCACGCACAACTGCCTATCCGCGGGGAGGAATAGCCATGGGTGAGCTTCTGTTTCTCGCATTCGTCTTTCTTTGCGCTGGGGTGATTGCGGTTCCCATCGCATCGCGCCTCGGTTTGGGATCCGTGCTCGGTTATTTGATCGCCGGAATTCTCATTAGTCCGCTGCTGGCAGCTTTCAAGGTCGATGTTGTTAGCGTTCAGCATTTCGCCGAGTTTGGCGTGGTCATGATGCTGTTTCTGGTCGGCCTTGAGCTTGAGCCAAAGTTGTTGTGGGACATGCGCGCGCGTTTGCTCGGTCTCGGAGGGCTGCAGGTCGGTTTGACAACGGCACTGATTGCCGGGTGCGCATTTTTCCTCGGTCAACCTTGGACCGTTGCATTGGCTATCGGGATGGTCCTCGCCCTTTCGTCCACTGCCATTGTCCTGCAAACGCTCAACGAGAAAGGATTGATGAAGTCCGATGGTGGCCAAGGAAGTTTCTCTGTGTTGCTGTTTCAGGACATTGCCGTCATCCCAATGCTGGCGCTGATCCCCCTGCTGGCTTTACCTGAACTGGCCGAGACGGTGGCATCGGCACACGGTCAAGGTCATGGCAACGACCACGGCGACCATGGTCATACAATGAGCCTGGTCGACGGGTTGGCCGGTTGGCAGCAGGCACTTGTCACGATCGGAGCGATTGCAGTTGTGGTGGTGGGTGGTCGCTATCTGACCCGTCCGATCTTCAACTTCATTGCCGTCGCAAACCTCCGTGAGATCTTCGTTGCAGCCGCGCTGATGTGGGTGATCGGCATAGCGCTCTTGATGACGCTCGTTGGCCTCTCTCCGGCACTCGGTACGTTCCTCGCCGGCGTTGTGCTCGCCAACAGCGAGTATCGTCATGAACTCGAAAGTAACATCGAGCCTTTCAAAGGCCTGCTCCTCGGACTGTTCTTCATAACAGTCGGCGCCAGCATCGACTTCGGCTTGTTGTCCGATAACCTGCTGGTGACGCTTGGTCTAACCGTAGGCCTGATCGCACTTAAAGCGGTTATCCTTTTGGTTCTCGGGTTCATCTTCGGCATCCGTGGAGCGGATCGCTGGCTGTTCGCATTAGGCCTGGCCCAGGCTGGAGAGTTCGGCTTCGTCCTGCTGTCATTTACGGTAGCGAATGCCGTCATTCCGAAGCCGGTTGCTGATCAGCTGCTGCTGGTTGTTGCCTTGTCGATGCTTTTGACGCCAGCGTTGTTCATTCTCTACGAGCGTTTCATTGCGCCTAAGTTCACGTCGCAAGAAACCGGTGAAGCTGATGCTGACATTCCTGAAGGTTCAATCATCATTGCCGGCCATGGCCGTTACGGCGGTATCGTAAATCGTATGCTGCGCGGGCTAGGGTATGAGCCCGTTGTTGTCGATTACAGTTCGAGCCAGCTCGAGATGTTGCGCGCCTTTGGTGTGCGCGCCTACTTCGGCGACGCGTCGCGTCCCGACCTGCTACATGCTGCCGGGATTGAGAATGCCAAACTCCTCGTCGTGGCAATCGATGGCCGCGAGCAGATCACAGAACTGGTGCGATATGTTTTGAGAAACTATCCGCACGTTCATGTGGTGAGCCGCGCTGTTGACCGACCTCACGTCTATGAGCTGTATGCAGCGGGCTGTCGAGACATTATCCGAGAGACTTTTGACAGCGGTGTGCGAACGGGACGTTCAGCTCTTGAGGCTCTCGGTTTGCATCCATTTGAGGCAGAGCGGCGTGCGCGCCAGTTTGCCGACTATGATCGCAAGACGATCGCCGCGTTGGCTGACGTATACGACCCCGACCTTCCGATCCATCAGAACGAAGAATACCTCGCACGCTTCCAAAAAATCAGAGAAGAATCGGACGCACTGATGAGAGGCGATGACAAAGCGTACAGCAGTGGGACCGATCTTGGTTGGTCGCCGCCATCCCTGACAGATGTCGATGAAGAGACACGCCGAGGTTAGTAGCTCGCATGCAGGTCGTTACGCGATTGCGACGGCTCTGTCTGGCTCAATGATTTCACCGACGAGCACTTTCCGTTTGCGTGCTCCAGTCCAGTGTGTGGCAAGAGCCTCCTGCCGCGCGCCTCTGCAAGCCCAGGCCATCGTGACCAGCCAACCGAGTACTGTCCAACCGAGCAGTACGTTGAGCACGCCAATGGTCGTGCGATGAGGATGTCTTTGTTGCTCGGATATTATCGTCGGAAGAAAATAGAGTGAGAGGACCATGTACAGCCAAAAGATGAGCAAGAGGCTATAGATATACTGCAAGTGAGCAAGTTTGGTCGCGCCAACTGCACCGACGAAATTGAAGCTTTCCATCTGGGTTTTCCTCCAGTGACTGTCCCATTTTGGATCAAGAATTTACGCAAGCTAAATGGCCACTTGTAAAACTTTATTTAATTTGAAAATGAATTAAATCCGGAAGAAAACTCCAGTAATTGAGCATAATAAAACGGCAATGGATCTGCACACGTGCACCAGCGCAAATATGCTCATTTTTAAGTCTCGGCTGTCGCAACTTGCGTTGCTTGCTATCTGCCCGTTCCGCGTGCATTTGGACTGGTAGGTCAGTCCGCGCGGCAGACTTCTGATGGGCTCAGAGTTTTAGAAGCTTCGGAGTATCAATGCGCAGCCGGACAAAGCCAGCAGGATGAGGACGATCCGTCGAAACTGCACGGCGTTGACATAGCCGTAGCAGGCTCTGCCGCCAAAGACCCCGACAAGTGTTGCCGGCAGGGTCAGTGCCGCAATGTATGCCAACTCCCAAGTGAAAAAACCGGCCGAAGCAAATCCGACCAGCGCAGCCGACAACGTTGTAAAATTGTAAGGCTGATAAGCCGCGCGCTGTTCGTCCGGCGACCAATCCTTCATGCCACTCCATATCGTCACGATGGGACCGGATAGCGATGCCAGTCCGCCGCAAATGCCACCTAGAAAGCCAGCGATGGTATCGCACCTTGGCGTGTCATTGGGCACGCGAATGCGATGCCCACCAGTCAGCGATACCAGGCAATATGATGTCAGCAGTACGCCTCCCAGGACGCGGAACAGATCAGCGGGAATGAACGTCAACAACCAGACCCCAATTGGAACGCCGGCGAGGCCACCTACAACAAGAGGTAGTATGCGTTCTCGCAACATGGCTCCGCGAAATCCATTGAACATGACCAGATGGCCAACGACGGAACCAATTGCGGCCAACGGCGCGCTAATTTGTGGTGGCAGAATATGCAGCCAAATCCCGTAGGCTGTCGGGCCATTACCAAAGCCGGTGAGACCGAGGACAAAACCACCGATGAGGGCGCCGAGAAGTATCAGCAGAATCTGAGTATCCATGGTTTCGCTTCAGGTAGATTTGCCCTTCGCAGCAACAGTGACGTTCATTGCGGGCTCCCGGACAAGGAGATTAGGAAGCCTATTGGCAGAAACGAACTTTCGATAGAGTACGCGGACGCGGTTGGCGATAAGCCGCTCCAACACATTGGTGGATGACCTATCGCTAGCCGCTATGTGCCGCATCAAATTGTCCGGCGAAACTTGATCGGGATCAGCGTTATCCGAGCACGCATCGCCCACAAATCAGGTCTTCGAACAAGTTCTTTGCACCGTGCCTTTGTACGACCGTTCGGCTGGCAAGCACCCCCGCGATGTGCGGCGTACTTGCGGTTCACGGACTATTTATTGATATGTTATAACATCCTTAACTGTGCCATAATCATTGGTATCGAGTATGCTGCGTGAGCGACGGAGAGCGAGCGGCGAGGCTGCAACCCGAAGCGCTACCGCAATTCTGGGCCCTAATTCTTCGCCTCGTTCTTGAAGTGAGGATCGCGAAGCATAATTTGCGAATTCTGAGATTGGAGTGTTAGTCATCGTTTCGATGGCTAGGAAGCGACAACGAGGCGGCTTGAACCACTCAGTGCGTCGCAACAAGAACACAAAAAGGCAGGACAACGGGTCCATGAAAATGGCGATTCTCAGGTATCTGCTGACCATCCCGATCATGCTTGCTGCCGCTTGTTCGGCGCAAGCGCACCCGCACATGTTTTTCAAGTCCACGGCCCAGTTCTTATTGGATGACAAGGGACAGCTGTCTCAATTGCGGGTTGTCTTTCTGATCGATGAGCTCAACACCCTGTATACGCTTGCCGAGTTGGGCGTGAACCAGGATGGTGATCAAACGCTTTCGGATGAAGAAGTCGACAAGATCGCACAGAACGTTCTGAAGGGCTTTGGCAACTATCAATTCTTCACCCACCTTTACGAGAAGCAGCGCGCCGTCGCACTCGCAAAGCCAACAAACGTCACGGTTCAACTTCATCAGCAGCGTCTCGGACTTGTCTTCTTGATACCGCTGGAATCACCAATGGCACTCAAGGGGCGATCGCTGTCGCTGCAACTCTACGACCCGACCTACTTCACCGAGATCACGATCGACCTTCCGCCGACCATCGTGGGTGACAGTGCATCGTGCACAGTTGCAGTCGAGCAGCCGGCCAGCACGGAGCAGACGCGACAGAGTCAGGTCTTGCTGTCTCAGCTGTCGCGTGAAGAAAAGCCCGAAGTTGAAAACGTCGGCGCAATGTTCGCAGAAACAACGAGGGTGACATGCAAAGGCTGATCCCGGCCGTCCTTGTATTGCTGGCAGCAGGGCTTGCCGTCGTCTTGCTCGTCGCTAACTGGAGCGATATTGCGCTGTGGGCGCAGACAGAACAGCGTGCCCTGCAATCCCAACTTGCACGCGCCATTCAGGCTGTACGATCGGGTGATCAGTTCGCCGTCGCCACCTTGTTGAGTGCGTGTCTTTTATACGGCTTGCTTCACGCTGTTGGTCCTGGTCATGGCAAGTTTCTCATTGGCGGTGCAGCCGTCGCGTCTCGCCGCACGGCATGGCGCATGGCAACAATTGGGTTTTCGGCAAGTTTGATGCAGGCCGTAAGTGCGATCGTCCTGGCCTATGGCGGTCTCGGGCTCGCCGCGGCAACTGGAAGTGCCGTCATTGGCAGTGCTGAGGCTTTGCTGATGCCGATTAGCTTTGCGGCCATGGCTCTTGTTGGTGTGTGGATAGCTTTGCGTGGCTTTCGCATGATCCGCGCCCAGACTTCAGGTCATGGGCACAGTCACGATGGGCATGACCATTCACATGATCATCACGTCCATGAGCATGACCATGAGCATGACCATGACCATGAGCATTCCCACGACCACGGACATCATGCGCACCATCACAATCATACTCACGCGCATGCCCATACCCATGTCCACGCCCATGTCCACGCCCATGTTCACTCAGGTGAGTGCGCAGCCGGCTGCAAGCACATGCCAACTGCCGAAGAGGCAGAGAAGCTTGAGACTTGGCGGGACGTTGCCGCCCTCGTGTTGAGTATTGGCATCCGGCCCTGCTCCGGCGCGCTGATCGTTTTGATCATCTCATGGCACTTCGGCCTTTACCTAGTCGGTGCACTTGGCACAGTCGCCATGGCCGTGGGCACAGGAGTTATCGTGTCATTGGTTGCACTGTTTGCCACAACGGTCCGTGATTCCGGCCTGTTCCGTTTGAGCTCCAGCGGCGATGGCATCTCTGCTTTGTCTTTCGGACGGCTGCAAATGTTAGTCGGCAGTCTGGTCGTTGTGGTGTGCGTATCGCTGATGTTCTCGGGAACGTCCCCGGCAGTCCCGATCGGATTGACTCGCTAGTTTTGCGAGCGGCAACGTCACTCACAGTTTCCCGCCTCAAGCGCTCCGCTGAGATCGAGCGGTCAAGACCTCCGTGAAGGTTGCAATATCAAGGTTGCGGCCAATCAGGACAACTTTCGTTCGCTTGTCGTCCGTCGGCCATCGATCCAATTTGTCGATTGGGTGAACCACGTGTTGAACGCCATGAACGACCACTGGTCGATCAGGATCATCAGAGAGCGCAAACAGGCCCTTGAGGCGCAACAGGTCGGTACCAGCGCTGAGTTTCAATGTTTCTAGGAACATGTGAAAGACCAACGGGCTTAATGGTTTGTCCAGTGTGATCACGTGACTATGGATGTCGTCCCCGTGTCTGTTGCGATCCATGTGATCGTGGTCATGGTCATGTCCATGATGATGATGCGCGTGGTCATGTGAATGGTGGTGCGAATGATCATGCGAGTGGTGATGTGAGTGGTCGTGCCCTTCCGCGGCGTGGACTTGCTCAGCGGCCAACCAGGCGGCGGCATCCTCGCCTTTGGTCCGCAGGTCATAGGTCCCGGCTCCCAGGAAAATGTCCTTCATCGCCGCACCATCGGTGTGACGATCAAGAATCTGGGCGGATGCGTTGATCCCTCGGAGGCGTCGACGATCGGCTTCGATATCGCGCCGCGTTGCCGGATCAAGGGCCATGTCCGCCTTCGTGAGGAGGATGACATCTGCGAGAGCCACTTGCTTGAGCGCTTCGGGATGATTGTCCAGCGTCATTGCGCCATTGATGACGTCAAACAGCGTAACAACCTTCGACAAGGCGAACTGCTGGCTCACGATCCGATCTATCAGACCTGCGGCTGGCGGCATCAGCATAGAATTGACAACCGGCACAGGATCCATCAGGCCCGTCGTCTCGACGATGACCCGCTTAAAAGGTCCGATCTCCCGGTCCTTGCGCTTTCGCCAGAGTTCGAAGAGTGATTGCTTGATGTCGCTTGAGGCCGTGCAGCAAAGGCAGCCTGTCGTGGTCATGATCAGTTCGTCGGAGAACTCTGCAACGAGGTCATGATCAACCTGGACGTCGCCAAACTCGTTGATGAGAACGGCAGTCTCAGCAAAGTCTGGATCGCGCAATAGCGTATTGAGCACTGTGGTTTTACCAGCTCCGAGGAAGCCAGTGACGATCGTAACGGGAATAATTGCCATGGCTGTTCAAACTCTCTCATGCTTGGGCAATGTTACGTCTCAGCGATTGATTTAGGGCGTGCGTGACAGGTCGCAAGTGCAAGAGCCAACTAATCGTTGATCGTTGGCGACCCGCTCGTGTTCCGATTTGCTCGACCCGGCAGCAACGATACCGGTAATAGTGTCGTGACGAACAGCAAGAGTGACGCCACCACAATGCTTGGCCCCGTTGGCGTGTCCCATTCCAACGATCCGAAAAGTCCACCAACGACAGCGGTGATGCCGAGCAGCGCCGCAATGATCGCCATTTGCTCCGGACCAGAGGCAAACCGACGGGCGGTGGCCGCCGGAATGATCAACATGGCGGTGATCAAGAGCACGCCAACAATTTTCATCGCGATCGCAATCACGGCTGCCATCAGGAACATAAACACCAAGTTGGCCCGCTGCGGGCTCATGCCTTCAGCAGCAGCCAGTTCGTCACTGACTGTTGCGGCGAAAAGCGGTTTCCAGATGGCAGCGAGGATTGCAAGTCCAAGAACCACACCCAGCCAGATGATGACGATGTCGACCTTTGAAACAGCCAGGATGTCTCCGAACAGGAAGCCCATCAAGTCAACCCTGACCCATGTCATGAAGGCGAGCACAACGAGCCCGAGCGCCAGTGTCGAGTGGGCCAGCAACCCTAGCAACGCATCTGCCGAGAGCATGGGCTGACGCTGCAGGAGGAGTAGGGCGACAGAGACACTCGCCGACACTAAAAAGACGGCAAGCGTAATATTGATCTCGAATAGCAGAGCAAGCGCTACGCCGAGCAGTGCCGCGTGAGACAGCGTATCGCCGAAATAGGCAAGTCGGCGCCAAACGATGAAGCAACCAAGCGGACCAGCGATGACCGCAACGCCGATGCCGGCGATCAGCGCCCGGGTGAAGAAGTCATCCAGCATTTCGGCTCGCCTCACGCGGACTGCCACTGTTGTCGTGTGAGTGAAGGTCCTCGCCCACTGTACCGTCGTGATACTGCACCCGACCATCAGGCAGGTGGGTGTGGTTATGGTGATGCTCGTAGGCAGCCAGTGCCGACGCCGCCCGCTCTCCAAACAGCGCTTTGAACTCAGCACTCTCAGTGACAGTCAGCGGGGTGCCGGAACAGCACACGTGGCCATTCAGGCAAATCACGCGGTCGGTTGCTGACATCACAAGATGCAAATTGTGCGAAACGAGAATGATACCGCAATTATAGTCATCCCGGATCTGCCGAATGAGCTCGTACATCGCGATTTCGCCGTTAAAGTCGACGCCTTGGACAGGCTCATCAAGAACGAGCAGGTCTGGCTTACGCACGATCGCGCGCGCCAGAAGAACGCGCTGGAACTCACCGCCTGACAACGTTCTGACCTGAGCATCTGCCAAATGACTTACGCCCGTCTGGTCCATGGCAAGGCGGATCTGGTCGTCCGGCGCCTTGCCGGTCAGGCGCATCAATCGCCGAACGGTCAAAGGAAGAGTCCAATCAATCGTCAGCTTTTGCGGAACGTAGCCGAGCCGAAGATTGTCTCGCAAAGCGGATGAACCTTCGTCTGGATCGAGAATTCCAAGGGCGATCTTTGATGTTGTTGTCTTGCCTGAACCATTGGGTCCGATTAATGTGACGATCTCGCCAGCCTGAACGGCCATCGAAACACCGCGCACCAGCCAACGCCCGGCCCTGTAGACGCCGGCATTGTCTAGCATTACTAGCGGCTTAGATCGGTCTAGCATTGTTGATGTCGGGTCCTGGCCGAAGCGCTCTGAAATTCCATATTGCTTTCAGTTGTCGCGCACGCTATCTCAAAAAGCAACTCCGTGTGATGTGATAACATTACAATGTTTCGGGGCTCAAGAAGAGGTGAGCAGCATGCGCACAAGTAATACTTTGAAATTGGGCATTGGATTTCTGTTGGCGAGTGTGATGACCGCGCGAGCTGACGTTAACGTCGTGACGTCCATTAAGCCAGTCCACTCACTCGTCGCCAGCGTGATGAAGGGCGTCGGCGAGCCCGGTATCATCATCGAAGGTGGTGGTTCACCGCATACCTTTTCTATGAAGCCCTCGCAGGCTGCGATGCTTGAGAAGGCCAATGTTGTGTTCTGGATTGGTCCCCAGATCGAGTCATTCCTAAGCAAGCCTCTGGAAGCGATCGCAGCTAAGGCCAAAGTTGTCGAACTGATCGATACCAAAGGCCTGACCAAGCTCGAGCTGCGTGAGGGTGGAGCCTTCGAAGCGCATGATGACCACGACGATCATGGCCATGCGAAGGGCAAACACGACGATCATCATAAAGAAAAGAAAGCAGCCCACGGTGAAAAAGATCACCATGACCACGACAAGAAGAAAAAAGCCGGTCATGACGACAAACACGATGATCATCATAAGAAGGAAGCAAGTGGGCACGGCCATGGACACGGCCACGAGCATGGCGAGTTTGATGCCCACATTTGGCTCGATCCAGTCAACGGCCAGGTGCTGATCAAACACATCGCGAAAGTACTGAGCAAAGCCGACCCGGCAAACAAGGCCAAGTACGAGGCAAACGCCAAGGCGGCAGTCGACCAGTTGAAATCAGTTCAAGCTGAAATCGCTGCCGAGCTGAAGCCGTATGGCAAGAAGGGCTTCATCGTTTTCCACGATGCCTACCAGAACTTTGAGAAGCGCTTCGGCCTGACAGCGACCGGCTCCATCACGGTTTCACCTGAAGTCGTGCCAGGCGCCAAGCGGGTGAAGGAGTTGCGCGCCAAAATCAAGGATACGGGTGTGGCTTGCGTCTTCGCCGAACCGCAGTTCGAGCCGAAGCTGGTGTCAACGGTGATCGAAGGAACGTCTGCCAAGTCAGGCGTGCTTGACCCGCTTGGCGCAGGCATCGAAAACGGACCCGGTCTCTACGTCAAGCTGATCCGTAATATGGCAGCATCCTTCAAGAGCTGCTTTGCAAAGTCCGGCTAGGACGCTTTTGGTAGCCTAAAGCCGGATCTTTGATCCAACCATTCGAGGCGAGCGTGGCAGATGCCGTCGCGCTCGCCTCAATCTATTCTACCCTACTAAACGGGAGAAAACTGGAGGTCGCGCTGCCTCGCTTGAGTCGCTCACGTCAATCGGCCGACTGAAAAAAGCAGGTCCGGGCGCCAGTGTGGCAGGCAGCTCCTGTTTGATCGACGCTGAGTAGGATGGTGTCACCATCACAATCCACTTTGCATCCGACGAGCCGCTGCGTGTGGCCCGACGTTTCGCCCTTGCGCCAGAGCTTCTGGCGCGACCGTGACCAGTAGCAGACCTGTCCGGTTTCCAGGGTTCGCCGCAGCGACTGGTCACTCATCCACGCCATCATCAGCACTTCCCCGGTATCATGCTGTTGGGCGATCGCCGGTACAAGTCCGTCAGCGTTGAAGGCCACTTTGGGTAGGAAACTCTCGATATCCGCGGTGAGTATCTCTGACATCTCTCTTGCCCTGATGATCTGGTTATCTTGGTAGCAGCGTTTGCGTCGCGTGCCCGGCGTTTGCCGGCTCAGTAAACTTTCTTAGCAGCGAAGCATCTGCGCATGACTTTGCAACGCTCCGGGCCGGCCAAATGCATGGTGGAACCGCGCGCCGGTTTGATGAACTTGCAAATCTTCTCCAGCCCATCGGTTGTCAGCCATTTCTGGCGGCGACCTCTTTGAACCGCAAAGCAGTCGGCTAGCTCCTCATCTGGGCCGCGGAACTGGTGCCCGCACTCATGCGAATAAATCCACAGCTTAACCGCTGTCGGTACGCGATCAATAAGCTGCGGATTGAGAATGAGGAAACCCGGATAAGCAGCACCATAGTCATCAAGGCTGGGGTCCAGAACTGTCGGGCGCCGGCCACAAGTCAGCCTGTAACCATCCAGAACCAGTTTTCCAGGCGGAATGATCTTCGCGTTGCTGACGTGAGCAGCATATTCATCGACTGTCGGTGGGCGTTGGGCCAATGATCCGCTGGGATGCAGGCCCAGTCCTGAAACCAGGCAAGTTAGTGCCAACATCAGTTTTCCAACACTTGGCCACATGCCACTCGACCCCATAGTTCGCGTAACAGTCTGTAATGTTTCGAGCTGAAGACCCGGAGGACTACTCCCTCTCGGCGGGACTCAAAACCGCCGTTGCTTGCTTTCACATCAGGTCCGTCGCGCCAGAAGGCGATTGTAAGATCTTGGATCCTTGGCAGTTACCCCAGTTCCGCCTGAAAAAAGGACCCCAACAGCTCGTGAAGCTGCGGGGCCGCAAAGAGTAACACCATAGATTATAAACGTTATACAGTTACAATTTTGATGTCAATCAAGCTGGAGCCTGGCGTGACCGGCGTAGAGGAACGAGCGGCACTTCTAGCTGGAATGGTCCTGTAGATGCCATTTTGGCGCCATTGTCGGTTTAGGCTCTCGAAGTCCGCATGCTGCACGAGATGCTGCACCTTAAGTAGAATTTGTAGGACAATTAACCAATTGGTGACGACAACTAAGTACAGTTGTCTGATAGGAAGATCGATTTTTATTTGTGAATCAGTGTGCTGCGAGGCACCAACGGCGGAAGCCAGGTGGTTACCATGCCGAGATTTCGAAGCGAACCGAGATTTGACTGCGACTTCGACGTAAAACTAACGCTGCACGGGCGCTCAGCGACGTGCACGGTTACAAACATCTCACGCAGGGGCCTGTCTGCCGAACAGTGTCCTATCCTGAGGGTCAAAATGGGTGACCGCGTCAGTATCATGTCTGACAAACTCGGTTCTGCGAGCGGTACCGTGAAATGGGCTGGAATGAACGACATTGGCGTGGAGCTGGAAAGAGCTCTCGACGAACCAGTCTTTCAGGCGATTGTTGCTGGGCGCAAACCGATCGGTTAGGCCCAAATTAGGATTGGGCGGTTGGTGCCGGGCTATGGAGACGGCCTGCGCATCAGCCAGTACGTGCTCTGCGTTGTCGGCTCAAGAAACTCCCCATCGGTTCGGTACCCGATACGCTCATAGAACTTCATGTTCCGCGGCGTGAACGTTTCCAGGAAAGTTGCAACGCCTGCGGCGTCTGCCTCATCTAGGATGGGCTTTACAAGATCTCGTCCCAAACCGCGGCCTTGATATGCCGGCAAAATGCCGAGTATCGAGAGGTACCAATCCTGCTCGGACGTAATCGATTGTGATGCAGCAGACATGAAGGCGTTGATCGCGTCATAGGTGTCCCGGCACCCCTGCCCCATGGCCCCTGCAATGAATGCCCGTTTCTGCGCTGCCTTCTGCGACGCCCGTTCAGGGTCTAGCGGCAGCGACCACACAGAGACACCAAACGCATCATCGTCCGGAAAGTAGACACGCCCGTAAACTGCTGCTTCATGAATTGAATAGTCGTAATAGCAAAGCATCGCTTCCTTCGAACGACCGGGGTCACCGACAGCGTCTTCCAAAGCGATGTAGAATGGGTCCGCAGCCAAGGCCGGCTGCAGCGCTTCCGAAAAACGCCGATACCTGCGCGCATCGCTCATGAGTTCGCCAACCATCACACTTCCACGCGGTCCGGTTCGCTGGATAGGTCTTGGTGGGTCGGAAGTGTGAGCGAAAACTGCGTTGACGTGCCGTTGGTCAGTTTCACCTTGCCGCCGTGAGCAACGGCCACTTCAGAGACAATCGCGAGACCTAGACCGCATCCATCAACTTGGCTGTCGTCGAGGCGATAGAAGCGATCGAAAATCTTGTCGGACTGCGTGAGCTCAATACCGGGCCCATCATCTTCAACGCGGACAACTGCATTGCCATGGCTACCCTCGGCAACGCTGACCTTGATCGTGCCGCCGTCGCGCAGGCCATACTTCACAGCGTTGTCGATCAAGTTATCGATCGCCTCCCGCACCATGGTCTCATCACCTCTGACGGGCATCGCGGACGGCGCTTCTGTGAAAGAGAAGCTTCCTCCCTTGCGCATGGCATCGGGGGCATGTTGGCGCGCCACGTCTTCGGTCAGCTTGGACAAATCAAAGACGGATTTCTCTCCGCGCCCGCGCGCCTTTTCCATGGAAAGGAGCTGTTGCGTCAGGCGGCTGGTTTGGCGCGCAGCCTTGACGACATCATTCGAGCGCTTGCGGATCTCCTCCGGATCGGACGCCGCGGCCGCCACTTCCGCTTGTGATAAAATGGCTGCGATCGGATTGCGCAATTGATGCGCGGCATTTGCAATCAAAACGTCGCGCGCAGCAAAGGCTTCACGGAGTTGACCGAACAGGTTGTTCATTGAGTTGACGAGGCTCGTCACCTCTTTGGGAACACGGCGGCGGATAGAGCTGAGATCATCGGGTGACCGCAACTCAACGGCATCGACGAGATCCAACAACGGTCTCAAGCCGCGATTAACACCGAACCAAATGACAATGCCAGCGGCCGCGATAATGGCTAGCATTAGTGCCAACGATTGCAGGGCCACGCGTTGCGCGAATGCTGTCCGCTCGCGCGTGGTTTGCCAAATCTTTATCGTAACCCAGCCTTGCGTTTCATCGTCCGAAACAAGCTCGCGGTAGATTGCGGCTCTCACCAGGTCGCCTTGAAACTGGCCATCAAAGAATGATGGTCGGCCTGGCGCAATCTTAAGATCCTTCGGGACGGCAGGGCCGGAAGCATATCCGGTGACGACGGAACCGTCCGTTGTGGAGACCTTGTAAAAGACCTGATCGCCCAGATACTCGGTGACGACTTCAAGCATGTCTTCAGCGACGAGATCGCCGCCGCTTGCGGTCACGCGCCTGGAAACGGCTAGCGCGATCGCGAAGAGTGTTTTGTCATAGAGCTTTTGACCGGTTGCCAGCGCATCCTGGTATCGCCAATAGACGCCGGCAGCTGCGACCAGGCAAAGTGGGACCAACAATATGATCACCAACCTTGAACGGAGCGAGTGTCTCGGCAGCATGGTCAACTGACCGCTTCAAGCATATAGCCAAGTCCGCGCGCATTACGGATCTCGACATTGGCATGGCTGAGTTGTTTTCGTAGCCGCGATACGTAGATCTCTACCACGCGTCCCTCTGCCTCAGAACCGACACCGTAAATGTGATCCGCGATCTCGTCTTTGGACACGAGGCGGCCAATGCGGTCGAGCAAGCACTCGAGCAATGCCAACTCTTTCCGCGGCAACTTGATTTCCGTTCCGTTGACGAAGACGCGTCTGGCGCCAAGGTCAAACTCTAGGGCTCCAACCTGTACGCGGCGATGATCCTGATGACCCGAGCGTCGTCGCAGAAGCGCCCTGACTCTCGCCTCCAACTCCTCCATCTCGAATGGCTTGACCATGTAATCGTCCGCGCCAGCATCGAGACCCGTAACACGATCACCGGTTGTGTCACGCGCTGTCAGCATCAAAACCGGGGCAGTGTCTTCGCGGAGACGCATACGGCGCAAAACATCCAGGCCGGACAAGGATGGAAGGTTGATGTCGATAATGGCGAGATCTGCACTCTCGCGAGCCAAAAACTCATCGGCTGCTGCGCCGTCAACAAAGCGCTCGACTGCATGCCCGGTCTTGCTCAACGTGCTTGCAATCCCGTCCGCCAAAATCCGGTTATCTTCGATCAACACAATCCGCATTTTTGCTGCACTGCAAAAGTTCGAACATGAGAGGTTGTTGAAAGTTTCGTCCGATAACGAAGTAACGTCAACCTGATCGCACCAACTAAAAAGCACAGAAGAAATCAGGATGACGGGAGGCTTAGACGTTGACCTTTGCGTTCTTGCAAACCTCTCGGATTTTATAGGATCAAAACAGGGAGGCGAGGATGTTTCGCACCACCAAACTGATCGGCGCAACGGCGATTGCTGCACTCGCAGCGACTGCTGTTTCTGCGCCAGCTTTAGCTGCTGACTTTGCCGGAAAGACCATCACGTGGGTGATCCCATTTAAGGAAGGCGGTGGTTCCGACAAGTGGGCTCGTTTCTATGCTCCGCTGCTCAGCGAGGCACTGCCGGGCAAGCCTGCTGTCGTTGTCAAGAACATGCCAGGTGCCGGTTCAACCAAAGGCGCCAACTGGTTCGCTAGCCGGGCAAAGCCTGATGGGCTGACAATCTTTGGTTCGTCCGGCTCGACCCAGTTCCCATTCCTGCTCGGCGATAAGCGCGTCAAGTACAACTATGCCGATTGGAACGTTGTCCTGGCGACTGCCACCGGCGGTGTCGCTTACCTTCCGGCTGATCTCGCGAAGAAATGGCAGGCCGACCCTAATGCCGTGATCAAGTCAACTAACTTTGTCTATGGCTCGCAGGGCGCGACGCGACTTGACCTCGTTCCTCTCCTGGCCTGGGAAATGCTGGGCATGAAGGTCGAGCCGGTCTTCGGCGTCAAAGGCCGCTCTGCTGGTCGATTGATGTTCGAGCGCGGCGAAGCCAACATTGATTACCAGACATCGTCGGCGTTTCTTTCCAAGGTCACGCCTTTGGTGAAAGAAGGCAAGGCAGTGCCGATCATGACTTGGGGTGCACTTGATGGCGACGGCAACATCGTTCGCGATCCAACTTTCCCGGACATCCCGACCTTCAAAGAAGTCTACACCAAGATTAAGGGCAAGGCGCCGTCCGGTGATGCCTGGAACGCTTGGAAAGCCTTCTTCGTTGCCGGCTTCCCGGCGCAGAAAATGGTCTTCCTGCCGAAGGGTACCGCAAAGGACATCGTCGATACCTATTCCAACGCGTTCAAGGCTGTGACGCAGCGGCCGGACTTCGCATCGATTTCCAAGAAACGCCTTGGTGTTTACCCGCAATCGACCGGCGCAGCAGCGGCTGCCAAGTTGAAGCAAGGCACTGTTGTTGCCGAACCAGCGAAGAATTGGATCAAGGACTGGCTGAAGCAACGCTACGGCGTGAAGCTCTAATCGGACCAGTGAATTTGAAGCCGGCGGCAGATAATCGCCGCCGGTTTCAAACCCTGACGTTTCAAACCCAAACGTCTCAAGCCCTGCTGTATCGTGCCTCGATGCTATGGGCCTTGAGGATGGATTCTCCGTTATGGATTTCTTGACGACGGCCCTGCCCGCGCTTGAGCAGGCATTCGCACTGATCTTCCAGCCGCAACAGCTCTTGTACTTACTTGCTGGTGTGCTCCTCGGCCTGTCTGTCGGCGTGTTTCCCGGCCTCGGTGGTATTGCCGGTCTGAGCCTTGTCCTACCATTCCTTTACGGTATGGACCCCGTTTCCGGACTTGCTTTGATGGTCGGCTTGGTCGCCGTTATCCCGACATCGGACACGTTTGCTTCGGTTTTAATGGGCATTCCCGGCTCGTCTGCTTCGCAGGCGACCGTCCTCGATGGCTTCCCGCTGGCGCGTAATGGCAAAGCAGCAATGGCATTGTCAGCCGCCTTTGCGTCTTCGCTATTTGGCGGGCTGTTCGGTGCCACGGTACTCACATTCTTTATTCTTATTGCCAGGCCACTGGTTCTGGCCTTTGGACTTCCAGAACTCCTGATGGTGACGGTCCTCGGTTTGTCGATGGTTGGTACACTTTCAGGTCGCATCCCGCTCAAGGGTATTATTGCGGCCGGCTTGGGACTGCTTGTTGGTGCCGTTGGCGAGGCACCGGCACTTGGTTCTGCGCGCATGAGCTCTCCCGAACTGCCCTACATCTACGATGGCTTTAAGCTGGTCATCGTCGGCCTCGGCATCTTCGCGGTGCCAGAAATCTTGGCGTTGCTGCGCCAGGACAGTTCCATCTCGAAGGACGCCTCGCTGGGCGCGGGGTGGTTCGATGGCATACGTGCCTGGTTCTCCAATCTTTTCCTGTCCATTCGATGCTCGGTTATCGGTGTAGTTGTCGGTGTGATCCCTGGGCTCGGTGGTTCCGTTGTCGACTGGATTGCCTACGGCCACACGGTCCAGACGTCCAAAGATAAGACACAGTTCGGCAAGGGTGACATTCGTGGCGTGATCGGACCCGAAAGCTCGAACAATGCGAAAGAAGGCGGCGGCCTTGTTCCCACATTACTTTTCGGAATTCCCGGTTCCGGTTCCATGGCTGTCTTTATTGGCGGCATGATCTTGCTCGGTTACGAAGCCGGTCCGCAGATGATCACCAATGACTTGAACATCACCTACACCGTTGTGTGGTCACTTGCGCTGGCCAACGTTTTCGGAGCGGGTCTCTGCATTGTACTGTCAGGTTATATCGCACGCCTGACGACCATCCGGTTCTCACTGCTTGCGCCGTTCCTGTTCATGCTGATCGCGTTCGCAGCTTTCCAGTCGCGGCAGTCGCTCGGCGACCTTGTTGCTCTGGTGGCATTCGGACTGTTGGGCGTCTTCATGCGTCGGTTCGACTGGTCACGGCCAGCGTTCCTGATCGGGTTTGTGCTATCGAGCCAGGCGGAAACGTACACTTATCAGGCCGCGCAAATCGCCAACATCAAGCTTCGAACCGGTACGGCGGAGATGCTGCAGTACCTCTTCACGCCGACCTCGATTACGATCCTGCTGATCACGATCTTCTCGGTGTGGATCGGCGCCCGGCAAATGAAATCGATCAATCAGGAAGCCGAAGGCGAGGCCGCCACAAAGGGCAAGGCGGGGCCACTGGTTTTTGCATTGGTGCTGACCGGTTTCATTGCCTACGCGTTTATCGACTCATTGCTCGTGCCAGTATTCAACGACAAGGTCTTCCCGGTTGCTATTAGCGGTGTCGCACTGGCGGCGGCACTTGTTCTGCTCTTGCAGATGATGATGGCGCCATCGGCGCAGCACGCCCTGTTCGCTGACGGCGAGATATCGAGCGATGATGCCGGCTCGCCTTATGGTCTATGGGGCACGCTCGCGTGGTTCCTTTCCCTGTTGGTGCTGACTGCGCTCGTCGGCTTCGTTATCGCGCTGGTCTTATTCTTCCTGACGTTCCTGCTCGTCAGAGCGCGAACGAGCCTCACGCGGGCTGTTGTGCTCACGGTGTGCGGCGTAGGGTTCATTGTGGCGATGGCGGGGACGCTCAATCGGGACTTCCCACCAGGCCTGCTGCAAGCGCAAACCGAACTGCCTTGGCCACTGCGGTAAACTGGAAAACGGGCTGCGCTGCGGTTCGCTGTTGCTGGACGGCGTGACAACGAAGAGGTGTTTGATGTCGGAACAAGTCGGAATTCCATGCCTGTTCATGCGCGGCGGGACCTCGCGTGGCCCCTACTTCAATGCTGCCGATCTACCGGACGATCGCGAGAAACTTTCGCAAGTCCTTTTGGACGCGATGGGGCGCTGTGGTTCGCCGCAGCCTGATGGCCTTGGCGGCACGGCATCCGTCACGAATAAGGTTGCGATCCTTTCAATCAAGGACGGTGTTGTTCAGTATTTCTTTGCGCAAGTTGTGCCAGATGAGGACTTCGTCGATTACTCGCCGAACTGCGGCAACATGCTGGTCGCTGTGGGGCCGGCAGCGATCGAGATGGGGTTGGTCCCTGCCACTGACCCGGAGACGATCGTTGACATTGTGAACGTCAATACAGGCGTGCGTGCGCAATCTGTGGTGCAGACGCCAAACGGCAAGGTCACTTACGGCGGAGATGCAAAGATTGGCGGCGTCGCTTTGCCGGCCGCTCCCATTCTCGTCAGTTTCGTTGAGCCGGGCGGCGCCAAGACGTCCGGTCTTTTGCCAACAGGTAATGCTGTTGAAGAGATCGACGGCTGCGCAGTCTCCCTGATCGACAGCGCCGTTCCCATGCTGTGGACACGCGCGGAAGATCTCGGCGTGACGTTGCCGAACACTCAACGTCTTGATGAAGACGCAACGTTGATGGCGCGCCTTGAGGCAATGCGTATCGAAGCCGGTCATCGCATGGGCCTCGGTGACTGTACCGGTCGCGTTATTCCCAAGATCGGCATGATTGCCAAGCCATCGAACGGCGGGACAATCATGGCGCGCTACTTTACGCCCGACGAGCAACATCCGACCTTCGCGTTCACCGGGGCTGTCTGCGGCGCCAGCCTTTGCAAAATTCCCGGCACGATCGCGTCTGGCCTGGCCGCTGATTGCGACTCAGAAGTCAAAATTGAGCATGCGTCCGGTGAGCTGGGCATAACGATCGTCACTGAACCAGATGCCGACCAAGTTCGGGTCTTGAAAGCTGGCTCGGTACGAACTGCCCGATTGATCATGCGCGGTGAGCTTTACGTCCGCGCGTGCAATTTCCAGGATTGACGACGATCAATCTGCGCAACCCACTTCTGCTATCGCAAGCCAAGTCACGTGAGCCAAGTCACGTGAGCCAAGTCACGTGAGCCAAGTCACGTGAGCCAAGTCAAGCGGGCTTGCTTGATCGCGATGCAGCCCAATTGGCCATTCGGACGCGACTCTATTCCTCGCTTTGATGCAGCGCACACGCACCCACTGACCACCCTGACCGCATGCGTCCAGGGGATCACGCTCAAATTCCTCTATTTAACTTAAACATTCTCGCTTTCTGCGACTTGATCTCCTGCTGTCTGGTAGCCATGCGGCGGTGTTGCACCAGACATGCAGTATGTTGCGTTGCAACATATCAGCCGAGAGCCTAACTCAAAGGCAGGGAACATTCGGCAATAGATTCCCGACAAAAAACAGGAGATGAACCATGAGCAATGGGTCTCACGATGCGGTCCGGCCAATCGGCCTTCCAGGTCTCGATTGGGTCAATCAGACACTGACGACTCTCAATAATGCTTGCCGGTCAGTCGGCCAGGCACTGCAAGCTAGCCGCGAGTTTCAACGGTTGAACGATTGTTCCGACGCGCAGCTCGAAAGCCTCGGCCTCCAGCGCGAGGAACTGCCAAGGCATGTGTTCAACAAGCACGTTAAGAAGCTGTCCTAAAGTCCGTACTGGTTGCACGACCTGCAGCTCCCTCGCACAACCGGTGCGAGACAACATCATTGCCCATCGCGGGCGCAGGAAAATGAATGTCGAAGTTCGAAGTGTCGAGCCGTGGTCTCAAAGCGCTTAAGGATAGCCTGGGCGCTTTGCGGGACATACGCTTCACTTTGCGTGCCGCCAGTCATGGCGCGGATGCTGTCCACATCGGCAAAGCGATAGACCGTCATGAACTCGACTTCGTCATTGTGAGATCGGCGTAGCAACTCAAAGCCCAGTAAGCCATCCGGTGTCTTGGCCTGTATCCCCGGAAAGATTTCTCGGGTGAGCAGTTGCTCATAGGCGTCGGCGTTCTCTGGGCTGGTCCAGCCTTGCCAGATTCTCGTGATCATCAATCTATTCCTTCTCGTGTGAACGGCTACCGCGACCAAGCAGTCCGCGCAGTTTGCGGTGTCGCCGTCAGTTGTGACCGAACATGCCAACCACGTGTCTGTTGGCGCCTTTGTTCGTAGCGGCAGGGCGCAGATCACGCTTGAGGACTGTCTGAGGAATCGATGATGATCGACCTTGAGAGCCGGCGTTTGAGATGACAACTCTGCTCAAACAACCGCAGCGGCTTTAGAGGCCATGCCGATTGAGCGCCGACGTAATGGTTTGCCGCACGGCGCCTGAATGGAACGGTAGGGCTTCAAAGAAATACGCAGCGTTGATGCCCGGATTGCGTGCCTTTGCGCGTTCGGCCCACTTTTTCGCGAAGTCCGGGTCACCCGCAAGTTCATTAGCGACAACGGCCACCAGATCCATGACAGAAAGTGCGCCCGGCGCGATCGCAGCCCGGTTCGCCCAGGTTGCTGCTTCCGGATAATCCCCCTCGGCAATATAGGTCAGCGCGCGGACGCCATAGAACCCATAGAGAAGCGGGTCAATCGGGCTGAGGGCCAGGGCTCGCTCGGCAGCCCCATGTGAATCGAAAGGTGTGCCGGCCATAAGTGCTGCAACGCCGGTCGCGTAATGGCCTTGCGCGAAGTTGGGATTGATCTCGATAGCGCGTTCGAGCCAGCCGAGGCTCTGGTCGACATCACCAGTCAGCCAGTGCGCGCGGCCCTTCACGAAGTTGCAGAACGGATCAACTCCATCGAGCTCAAGAGCGCGTTCCGAGGCGGCAAAGGCGCCTTTGATAGCCTCGGCTTTTTTGACGTTGGGATAGCCATTGAATGCGTTTTGGAAGTGCGCAAAGGACAGACCGGCGTGGGCGCGTGCGAACAATGGGTCGAGTTTGATGGCATGTTGAAACATGCTGACGGCGTGCTTCGTACCAACGTCGTTGAACCGGTACATGTTGACCAGGCCGATGTGGAATGCGGACCACGCGTCTAGGTTTTCCGTTGGCGTTGTCTGCGCCAGACGGGCTTCGTATTGAGATATCTGAGCTTCGGTCGATGCAACCGTCTGTTCGACAATCCTGGCACGTAGCTCATGGATATCATCAAGCTTGCCTTCGAACCGGTCGATCCAGATTCCGCTATCGCGTTGGAGATCGACCAACTCGACGTTGATGCTGATGTTGGGATCGCCGAGTTCAATCAATCCGGTCAAACAGTAGCGTACGCCGAGACTGTCCTTAACCTTCTCAAGAGCATCATGACCACTGCGAAACCGAAATGCGCTGCCGCGAGCGATAACCCGCAACCAGCGCAGTCGGGATATAGCTTGAATAATGTCATGCGCCAGCGCTTCGGAGATTGCTGAATGCTTTCCGGGGTCGCCAATGACATCAAACGGTATCACAGCAATGGATGGATCCACGCGCTCTGGTGGGCTTTGAGATAGCGTCGGTGCAACCGCAGCAAGCTCATCAGAAACCACCATGATAGAAGGTTTCTCAGCGACGTCCCCGACAAAACGGAAGCCGCGCCCGCGCACGGTTTTGATCCAACGCTGTTCGCTGCCGCTATCACCAACTGCCTGACGCGCTGCCTTGATGCATGTTGAGATAGCTGCCTCGGTGACGATCCGTCCATCCCATATCTCGTCAACGATCTCATCACGCGTCACCGCGCGCTCACGATTTCGGATCAGAAAGTGGAGAAGATTGAAGGCCTGCGGCTCAACGCGAACGGCTTCGCCGGCACGGCGAATTTCATAGAGCTTGGTATCGAGTTCGAATTCACCAAACACGAAATTCATTGATGGCTCTAACCTTGTCCATTGCCGCGTTGCCAGGCCGAAGTCTTGAAGCAAATTCTCGGTGGCTCATGAGGTCTAGCATGAAAGGCGAGCCCTTTGGGAGCACATCGCCAAGCTTTGATGACACCTTAACCTTACTTCCCAAGGAAATCCTCACATAGTCCTCAAGCAACGCAGCACATCTCCAGGCATTTGTCGGTGAACAATCACTCAATCCCGAAAAGGATCCGACAAATGCGTGTTTCCAGTCAAACATCAAGTGCCATTGTCGCGATACACGGCACCGCCAGTACCGGCGGCCAATGGCAAAGCCTATCCGAAGCTATGGCCCCGGACTACACAGTCCTGCGCCCTGACCTCCCCGGCTACGGCCTCGCTCTCGCCAACGGTATTCAGGCACATGCTACGATGGCTGCGGAGGCTGCCCATGTCGCTCGGCTGAGCTCGCTGTACAGTGATCGGCCCGTCCATGTCGTCGGTCATTCCTTCGGTGGTGCGGTCGCATTGAAGTTGGCGATGGCTCATCCCGAGATGATCGCAAGTCTGACGTTGATTGAGCCGGCACTGTTTCACATTCTCCGGCAGCAAGGGTCACAAGACGATCGCATCGCCTATCGGGAGGTCCAAGACCTATGGCGAACGCTCGGCTCATGCGGAATGAAAGGATTCGTTGACTATTGGAATGGCGACGGAACTTGGCAGCAGATGAAGCCGTCGCTGCAAACGCGTCTGAACGATCAAGTTCAATCGGCAGATCGGAACTTCCAAGCGGCCTTGTCTGAAGATTGGACTATGGCGGCCTGCAGCCAGATTACCTGTCCCACTTTGATCATCCGCGGAACAGCCAGCCGACGTCCGGCATTGCGTGCGGGTGCTCTCATTGCCGAGGCAATACCGAGCGCTAGGGTTCGTGACATTGTTGGCGCTGGTCACATGGCTCCGATCACACATGCCGACATGACCAACCAAATGATCGCTGCACACATCGTGGGAGTCGATCACTGCCTTAAGGAAAGTCCGAGTAAGGCTGCCTAGTGTGCGGTACCTGAGAGAGGCAGCATGACCGATGTTGTTCGCCTGAGCACCGATGACAACAAGAGCATGCGATGGCGCCAGGCGCCATTGCGTGAAGCCTATGCGCGTGATCCAGTCATGGCCTTGGTCACCTATCAGGCACAGTCGTCATCGGCATGCGTCCCGGCAACTGAGCCTTTAACGACAGCGGTTCTGTGCGGCGACCACGGTTCGCACTACATCGCCACGGGAGTGCACCAGGCGCTCGGCGGCGAGTGCTATCTACCCGCCCCCGAAGAGTTGTTCGCGACATCAATTGCTGCCGGTTTGGACACGGCCGTTCGGATGACCGCCAACGAAATGGGCATTGAGCTGACGTGGCTCAACGTCAAAGTCGAAATTGAGGTCGATGCGCGCGGCGCCTTGCAAATGGAACCAAACGTACCTGTCGCGTTCCAGCGCATTACCATCGAAGTTTTGGTCAACGCGGCTGCCGAAATGCAACGCGATCAGCTCGACCTGCTGGTCCGCAAAGCTGAGCAAGGTTGCGCCATCCTGCAGACCCTGCAGTGCCCGCCGCAAGTCTCGGTAACGCGCGTGAAAACCAAGCTTTGAAGCGCCAAAACAATCAGCTGCCGCACGCGAAAGACAATGCCCTCGTCATGTACAAGCGAAAGGTCGGGATTTCAGAACCTGTCGTTCTGGATCCTGCGCGTCAGTTCCACTCCCTCTGCACGACCCGCGGACAATTCCCTCAATTCCTCATCCAATCTTCAGGCAATGCTCAAGCAGCGACGAGGAGTTCGAGCGATTGTGTCTGAGTAGTCGGCCACCAGAGCCGAACGACCATTCAAACTCAAAACATCAAACTGGAGACAACCTATGAGAACGATCGCCAAAGCCTTCGCTGCCGCAATCATCGCCGTCTGCGCGATGGCAACCGGCCCAACAGTCGCTACCGTCGGCGCCATTGCCATGACGAGTGCGACGGCAAGCCCTGCAGCCGCTCAATCAACGGGAGCGACACGCCGGCAACAGCGCATTGTGCGTCGGACTGTCCGCAGGCAACAGCGTGCCGTCCGTCGTGAAATTCGCCAGCAACAGCGCCAGCAACGCCGCCAACTACGTCAAGAGCGACGTGCCGATCGCCGCGATGCACGGTATGCTCGCCAGGATGCGCGGCGCGAAAGACGGCGCGCCCGTCAGGATGCCCGCCGCGACCGGCGTCGTAACCGTGGAAAGATTGTTGCTCGTTAAGGGAAGCCTCCCAGGGTAACATGGTCAACAAGGCGCCTTGGTCATCACATGATGCGCCTTGTTGAAACTGGGAGACTGGCAATTGCCTGACACAGTCGGAATACGAGAGATAGAAGATCGCGATGTCGATCAGGTCATTGCCCTCTGGCACAGCGCTGGCGTCGCGCGATCCTGGAACCCGCCAGAGCGCGACATAGCCTTTGCCCGCCGTGACGCACACTCAACGATTCTTGTCATCGAAGAGAACGAACGGATCATCGCGAGCGCCATGGTCGGCGAGGATGGCCATCGCGGCTGGGTGTACTACGTGGCTGTCGATCCCGACCAACAGAAGGGTGGCCTTGGTCGTCGCATGATGCAGGCCGCCGAGCAATGGCTGGAGGCGCGCGGGTGCTGGAAAGTCCAACTCCTGATCCGAGGCGACAACAAAGGCGTCAAGGACTTCTACGAGCGGATCGGTTACGCAGATACGAAAACCGTTTGCATGCAAAAGGTGTTGCGCGACTAGGCCACCGGTCGGTAAGTCTGCCAGCCCCTGCCGCACTCATAGTCGTGCCGCCAATAGACGCCGGTAATCACGATCTATGAGCGGATACAATGTCCTCGATTGCTGCAACAACTTTCGCCAACTTTCCGGCATCACGCGCATCGCTGTGCGGTGGTGCAAACTTACCGATGTCATTGTCGAAGTACTGACCGGACCTGTCCGCAAACTCATCCGCCAACGCAGCGCGGCAGAGGATGTCGGCACCAATACGTAAGTCGCTACCGGCGACACCAAACCCCTCTTTGACCATCTTGCTGGCAAGCAGTGAGCCGGGGTTCACCGCGATGAATACCGGGCCGGTCTCTTTGTGTTTGAGTCCCATTTCCTGCGACCACATTGTGAGCGCCAACTTGCTCTGCGCATAAGCCGCCATGTCATCAACCCGGCGCTGTCCGGCCAGGGCAGCAAGATCAACGGGCGCTTGCGCGGCAGAAGAGAGATTGATGACACGTCCCGTGCTGCCAAGGAGGGGCAGCAGTCGTTCAGTGAGAAGGTAAGGCGCCAACGTATTCACGACAAAGCGCACGTCATGGCCGTCTGGCGTCGTTGGATTGGGCGTCATGTAGACACCCGCGTTGTTGATCAACACGTCGAGGCTGGCATGTCGGCTGGCCACCTCAGTTGCCAACTTCTTGACGTCTTGCATGCTCGAGAGATCTGCCTGATAGCTCTCAATGCGACCGCTGCCTGGCATGGATGCGAGCGTTTTCTCCGCGGTTTCAAGTTTTGCCGCGCTACGGCCATGCAGCAGGACGGTATGCCCCTGCTCGCGAAGCATCTTTGCCGTCTCAAGCCCGATGCCATCGGTCGAACCGGTGATCAGGATCGTCTTGCTCATGTTTCGTTCCTTGTATTGGGCACCTGCTAGTGTGCGAAGTCCGGCAGAATATCATCGGCCAGGCGTTGCAGGGTTGTTTCGATATTGGCGGCATTGAATCTGAGGTTCAGCGCCACGTGGTTGATGCCGATGTCTTCCAGAGACGTAAGGTATGACTTCAGTGCCTGCGTCCCTGAGCGGAAGCCGAGGTGGATCGGCCGCGCTGGGGCCTGGGGATCATCAAGCAGGTCCACATAGAGCGGTTGCATGACCGGTTTTGGCTGGCCACCCGCTGCAACGGTACGTGTCCGCCAGTCTTCGATCACGCGCGCCTGGTCCATGGCATTGCGCGGATAGGTCATCCAACCGTCGCCATGCCGGGCCAGCCAGTCCGGGCTCTGCTGCGAGCTTCCGGTTATCAGCAATGGCAACTCGCCCGCTGTTGGCTTTGGCAGCATGTCCAAGCCTTGGTCCACGGCCCCGTATGGATTGTCAGTTGAAGGCGCGCGCGCGCTCATACTCCGGATGTACTCGTAGCTGGCGCGAAAACGCTCGCCCCGATCTGCAAAGGGGAGTGCCATGGCCGGATATTCCTCAGGCCTGTCACCTGACGCGATGCCGAGGATCAAACGCCCATCTGACAACACATCGGCTGATGCCGCCGCCTTGGCGACATGTGCCGGATGACGGAGCGGCAGCACGATGCTGGCAACGCCCAGAGCGATGTCGCGAGTCTGGCCAGCCAACAGTCCAAGGTATACGAAGGGGTCGTAGATCTGTCCGGCATCACCGAATGATGGCACGTTGAACGGAACATCACGAAGCCAAACGGACGCGAAACCCAAACGCTCCGCGAGTTGCACGCGCTCGATGTGCTCCGCCATCGTCGGCACAGCGCTTCTATCGTATCTCTCGATCGGAACAACCAGGCCGAGGCTCAAACGATTGGGCCTGAACACGCCATTGTAGCCACGATTCATCGCGCGGAACGATTGCTGTTCGACAGCCTGCAACATTGCGTCTTCTCACTCTTTATGTGGACTAGGGCCCCACTCGCGATCCAATGATTCGGTCGGGTCGCGCTGCCCGACGCGGAAGCGGGGCACGCGCGAGGCCTGACCTCACGTTTGAACGGC
Source organism: Hyphomicrobiaceae bacterium (assembly GCA_965247245.1). Lineage (GTDB taxonomy): Bacteria > Pseudomonadota > Alphaproteobacteria > Rhizobiales > Hyphomicrobiaceae > Tectiglobus. Next base: position 4,643,552 of record CBDFGV010000003.1, read on the forward strand.
CCTATGCAAGATCGTCTTTCGCTTCGACGAGGAAATGAAAGCTCACCGATCCAGCGGTGCGCGCCTTGAGGTGCGGCACGTACTCGGGGTCATTCATGAAAGCCATTGCAGCTTCCTTCGACGGCCACTGAATGATGATCCGCAGTGCAGCATCCCGCTTCTCGCCTTCGACTTGTTCGTGCGTGGCGGTGCGCGCCAGATACTTCCCGCCATGCTTGGCAACCAATGCGTTGGCAGGGCCGATGTAGGCCGGGATCCAATCTTCACTGGTTGGGGTCACGGCGAGGACTGAGTAATAGGACATTACGAATATCTCCTGGCTTGATGACCGGCTCTCCGACTATCGGTCTGTGGGCCGACATTGAGGGCACTCATCCGCGTTTGATGTCCTAAAGATATTGCTGCCAAAACAGATATAAAGTATTCAGATTCGAGTTCAGAATTCGGAAAATGAATATAATAATATGGATACAGATAGCATCCGGTTGTTTGTGCTCGCTGCGGAGAAGTTGAACATCAGCGCGGCCGGGCGGGAACTCGGTATGGCGCCAGCGGTTGCCAGTGCCAAACTTGCAAAACTGGAGACCGCCCTCGGCTCGGACCTGCTGCACCGCTCAACGCGCAAAGTCTCGGTATCATTGGAGGGCGAAGAGTTTTTGCCTTACGCGAGGGAAATCCTGGCCCAGCTTGATGGGGCGAGGACCGTCCTGGGCCTTGGTCATGCGATGCCCACTGGCACACTCCGGTTTGCGGCACCAAGCTCATTTGCACAGCTCTACATCATGCCGCTCATCCCGGAGTTCCTGGGTCGCTATCCCGGCATCGATCTTGATCTCAGGTTGTCGGACACAGCGTTCGATCTCATCGAAGGTAGCTTTGATTTGGCACTCAGGAATGCGGCGCTTGAAGGCACCAGCCTTAAAGGGCGCAAGCTTGCTGATGACACGCGCGTTCTGTGCGCCTCGCCGGATTATCTGAACGCGCGCGGTGTCCCGCTGAACCCTGACGATCTGAATCATCATGCGCTCATTGGCTTCAAGGATGACTTGCCGAGGCAGCTTGTGTCTGACACGGGGCAAACGGCCGTGTTCGATCCGCGCGGTGCGGGGTGCCGGCTCGTGCTTGATGATGGGCTTAGTCAGAAACTTGCAACGCTCGCAGGCGCAGGCATTTCCGTAAACTCACTTTGGAGCGTGCACCGCGAATTGGCCGACGGCACTTTGGTCCGCTTGCTGCCGACTTACGAGATCGACGACCAATCCGTACTCTGGCTCGTCTATCCGAAATCGAATGTTCTGACCGCAAAGGTTCGTGTCTTCATTGACTTTCTGCTTGAGAAGATCGCGCGATCACCCGGCTGGCTTCCAGTAGGATCGAGTACAAACATCTAAACTCCACTGGATAAAATGGTTGGCTGATGACTAAGAGCGCACCGGTAAGCCATCTACGATGTGCTCTGTTTAAGCCATCAAACAAAGCGGGTGAATCAATCAGTGACCGATGTCTGAATGTCAGTCGGCTCCATGTATTGCAGTGCATTTTTTGCAGTCTGAGCAAACCTTTAGAACAAATGGATAAAGAATCGACACAATCACAATATCAGTTGCGCGCGGGGATCAACGCCACCTTTGACGGGTGTCAAAAAACCGATGCGGGACTACTACAAGACTCTTGGGTTGCCGCTTAACGCAACACCTTCCGCAATCAAGGCTGCGTACCACGACTTGGCACGCGAGCATCATCCTGACGTTGCCGGTGGACGTGCACACTCCGACCAACTCATCCGCGACATCAACCAGGCGTACTCGGTGCTGGGTGATCCTAAGTTGCGCCGCGCCTATGACGCGGGGCGCCGTCATCACGCCAAGGACCAAGTCAGCCGTAAGTATCACATGACAACTGTGGGTGCTGTTGCAGCTGCGCTCACGGTCTGTATTGGGATTGCCTTTGTCTACGCGCTAGATCGTGACTTTGGTTTTGACGAGCAAACACAAACAGCTTTGAGGCGCGCTGACAATGCCGACAGTGCGATTGAGAAAGCGGAGTCTGAAAAGCGTTCCGAACAGTTGCCCAGGCACGCGCGACAGCCGCAGCAACAAGTGGCGGAATGGAGTCTCGCAACCGAAGACTTGCCGCAGACCATTGTGCCCCGTTCAACATTACCGATGAATGAACGAGAAGCCGGTGATCCGGGATCGCAAACGCGCAACTCTGAAACACCGTCAGTTCATCTTCCCAATGCGGATAGTCAAAGTCGAAACAGCAAGTCCACAATGAGCCAAGTTAGGGTCGAGGATCGGCCGGAGCGACTGCCGTCCCGGGATGTAGACTTATGGGATAGTAAAGTCCAAAAGACAGCGAGGATGACGCCTGCAAATCCAACAGAGAATCCTTCGGCTCGAGAAGCGACTGCACCGGGAGACGTGTTAGGTCCCGCAAATCCTGCAATGCGTCAGAAAGAGCGGCCTCGCATCGGCCAATCCTGGTCCAAGAGCTGGAAGCTGGTTGCAAGGAGATGGTCCCCGCGCTTCAGCATCCGATACTTAAGAATTGATTTGGACAAGCATTGCGCCGGCTGCAGGTGGGTCAAGTTTGCGGCGCTCATGCATGACGTCCGCATTCATGAAGCTCGCATTCACTACAGCGACGGCACAAGCCGCAAGTTGAATGTTTCAGGAACCATCGAAGACGGTCACGCAACAGCGCCGCAAAAGCTGGGTGTTAGGTTCGCAAGGTTCAGCTTTATCTCGGTCACCCATCAATCGCCGTTCAACTTGAAGTCCGGAGGTTGGCTTGCCGTCTATGGCATTGACGATCTCGGCACCGATGAAACTCGTCAGATGGTTTCCAGAAACCATTAGTGTCCGCCCGCACTTGCGAAGTTCGCTTAGTTGTCGAGCGCGACCCGGAGTTTGTATTCTCAGACCGTGAGCCAGCCACGGCACAGCAGCCGACACGTCGCATCGAGTAAGCTTCCGCCGAGTTAGGCAAGTTTTTGCACTGCCGCATTTTTGGGCTTGTTCATTTGCTGCATTGCACACAAAATCGCGTATGTCCGAGAAGCCGCTTCGCATTATGGTCATCGATGCTAACCGCATCCGTGCCTCCATCATTGAGGACGGTCTGCGCGAGGCCGGCTTTGCCGACGTCACAATTATTGACGAGACGTCGGACGTGATGCGTCGCATCGTTGAGATGGACCCTGATGTCGTTTTCATTGATCTCGAAAATCCCAGCCGGGACCAACTGGAACACATGTTCCAGGTGTCACGCACCATTAAGCGACCAGTCGCGATGTTCGTTGATAGCTCGGATCAGGCTGCGACCGAGAATGCGATTGATGCCGGTGTCTCTGCTTACATTGTAGACGGCCTGAAGAAGGAGCGCGTCAAGACCATCCTCGACATGGCGGTCAGCCGCTTCAACGCCTTTGATCGTCTTCAACGGGAACTCGAAGTCACTAAGAGCGAACTCGAAGACCGCAAGCGAATCGATAAGGCAAAAGCGATTCTCATGCGCACACGCGGGTTGGCCGAGCCGGCGGCCTATGCGCTGCTGCGCAAAACCGCCATGAACCAGAACCGTCGGATCGCCGACATCGCCGAGAGCCTGATTGTTGCATCCAGTCTTCTCGATGGGGAGGACAACGGATGAGCCAGACGCAGTTGCAAATCAATGCTGCCTTCATTCCCTTGACCGATTGCGCGCCGCTGATTGTTGCGCATGAACTCGGATTCGCTGAAGCAGAAGGTATCGCGCTCAATCTTACACGGGAGACGTCTTGGGCCACTGTGAGAGACCGGCTTGCGGTGGCACATATTGATGTCGCGCACGCGCTCGCTCCCATGCCGCTGGCATCCAATCTCGGACTCGGTCCACTGCCAAATTCGATTATTTGCCCGATGGCCCTAGGGTTTGGAGGCAATACCGTAACGGTGTCACGGTCGATATGGGATCAACTGCAAGATATTGATTGTCCAATAGATTTTGACGCTGTTCGCACTCTCGCAGCCTTATCTGAACTCAATGCAGAACGGCGATCGGGCAATGGCGATAGGCTGCGTTTTGGAATCGTCCATCCACATTCGGCGCACCGTTACGAGCTTGCATATTGGCTGGCCTCCGGTGGGATCATGCCGGACCGTGATGTCGAGTTTGTTGTTCTTCCTCCGTCACTGATGGCGACCGCTCTTGGCAGTGGCCGGATCGATGGATTCTGCGCCGGCGAACCGTGGGGCACAATCGCCGGCATCGAGAATGCTGGCACGATACTCACGTCCAAAGCACACATATGGCGATCAAGTCCGGAGAAGGTCCTGGCTGCACGCATGGGCTGGGTGGAAGAAAACCGTGATGGTTTACACGGTCTCTTGCGCGCGCTTTATCGCAGTTGCAGCTGGTGCGATCAACCAGAGAACCTGAGCGAGCTGGCCGAGCTACTGGCGCGGGATACTTACCTTGCGCTTCCGAGTGAAGCGATCGTGCCGGGGCTTCAGGGAACGCTTATGGGAGGCGACGGGCAACCCAAAGCGATTACGGGTTTTCTGAACTTCAGCGCCCGCGCGGCAACGTTTCCATGGGTCAGTCATGCCCTTTGGCTTTACGCACAGATGGTGCGCTGGGGTGAGATAGAGTTTGACCCAAAATTCGAGCGCTTGGCCAAGGCGACGTACCGGCCGGACATCTACCGGGAAGCCTTAAGGCCACTCGATATTCCAATCCCAAGTGCCAATGCCAAAGTTGAAGGATCGCTACCCGTCGAGATGCCGGTTGGCGCAACAACTGGCCAGCTCACGCTGGGCCCGGACGGATTCTTTGATGGCCTAGTTTTCGATCCGGACATGGTCGGCAGCTACATCGATCAATTGGTCGACAAAGATCGGCGCAATCTCAGCGCAGGATCATCGACTTAAGTTTTAGCCTGATTGTTGCGCTGCACAATCAGCAGGCATTTGCATAGCAAAAAGCTCTCAATTGCATTTTTTTTGAACTTGAGACGTCGCAGGCCTTGTTTAACCTCATCATCAATCAGTGGAGTCGTTGATCGGTCAATCCGGTCCGAGACACAAGACCAATGACGGTTTTGCAAAGCTACTGAGCTCCTTCAGCCCAAGGTTGGGCCCCCGGCAGCGCCGCCGATCCAAGCGAGCAATCCTCCAGGCTCGCGTAGATCGTGCGGCGTTTTTTGTTTTTCAGCGCTCAGAGAGGTCGAACATGAGCAAACGAAACAAGCGGAACAATCGTGCCCACCGCAACAACAATCCGTTGTTGTCGGGTCTGTCACGTCGAACTGTCATTGGCGGTATGTCGTCTGCCGCCATGATGATGGCGATGCCGGGGATAGCCTCTTCGGAACCATTGGATGTCGAAAAGGATGAGCTGAAGTTCGGCTTCATCAAGCTGACGGACATGGCGCCACTCGCTGTCGCGAAGGAGCTGAACTTCTTCGAAGACGAAGGCCTGTTCGTAACGCTGGAAGCGCAGGCCAACTGGAAGGTGCTGCTCGATCGTGTGATCACGGGCGAGCTAGACGGTGCGCATATGCTGGCAGGGCAACCGCTGGCCGCCACGATCGGCTTTGGAACCAAAGCCCATATCATTACGCCATTTTCGATGGATCTGAACGGCAACGGTATCACGGTGTCGAACCAGATCTGGGACATGATGAAGCCGAACATTCCAAAGATGGCGGATGGCCGGCCTCAACATCCAATTAGCGCTGAAGCGCTGAAGCCCGTCGTTGAGAAATTCAAGGACGAAGGCAAGCCATTCAAGATGGGCATGGTCTTCCCGGTCTCAACGCACAACTACGAGCTGCGCTACTGGCTGGCATCCGGCGGCATCCATCCGGGCTTCTATTCACCAACTGACGTGTCGGGTACGGTGCAGGCCGATGCGCTTCTCTCTGTAACGCCACCGCCGCAAATGCCGGCAACCCTCGAAGCCGGCACGATTTACGGTTACTGCGTCGGTGAGCCATGGAACCAGCAGGCCGTCTTCAAAGGCATCGGCGTGCCGGTGATCACCGACTACGAAATCTGGAAGAACAACCCGGAGAAAGTCTTCGGTATCACCAACGAGTTCGCGCAGAAGTATCCGAAGACAACACTGGCGCTAACCAAGGCTTTGATTCGCGCCGCCATCTGGTTGGATGAGAACAACAACGCCAACCGTATGAAGGCCGTCGAGATGCTCGCCAAGTCTGAGTATGTCGGTGCCGACAAGGAAGTCATCGCCAACTCGATGACCGGCACGTTCGAGTACGAAAAGGGCGACAAGCGTCCGGTGCCGGACTTCAACGTCTTCTTCCGCTATTACGCGACCTATCCGTTCTACTCCGACGCGATCTGGTATCTGACCCAGATGCGCCGCTGGGGCCAAATTGCCGAAGGCAAGTCGGACGATTGGTACAAGGACGTGGCCAAGAAGGTCTACAAGCCGTCGATCTACCTCGAAGCGGCCAAGCTCCTGGTCGCCGAAGGCAAGGCCAAGAAGGCAGACTTCCCTTGGGAAAGCGACGGGTTCAAAGACCCGACTCCGGCCAAGGATATCATTGATGGCATCGGCTACGACGGTCGCAAGCCCAATGCCTACCTCGACAGTCTGAAGATTGGCCTGAAGGGCAAGCAACAAGTCAAAGGCTCTGAGGTGGTCGGCGGCTGACGCGCACCTCGACACAACGCGGAAGCGGGCATCGGCCCGCTTTCGCTGCAAGCCCCGCGCCGAACCTTTCGGACAACAGGAGACGACTATGGCAGCCGCCAGCGAATACATTGATACCAGCGATGCTGAGGCGAAACGCAAGAAGCGCAGCGAAGCATTTCACCAGACCCTCAATAAGATCAGTGGCACGCTGGGCGCTTTCGGCCTCGGCTTTCTAATCCCGATTGCCAAGCTCTTTGCTGGCGAGAGTCCGCGCGAACAATTGAAGGCACTGTGGGTTCAACTGGTGATCCCGCTGCTAGGCATTGCGGCGTTTCTGGCCGCATGGGCTTACACCGCGCCGCAGGTCAAGACATCGCTTGGCGCAATCCCGGGACCAACTCAGGTCTGGGAGCAAACGCAAAACCTCTACGCCGATCACCTCGCTGAACGGCAAAAGCAGGCAGCCTTTTACGAGCGCCAGGACAAACGCAACGCACGCTATCTTGCTGCTGGCAAACCGGAGCGCGTGAAGCACCGCCAATACACCGGCAAGCCGACCTACATCGATCAGATTTTCACCAGCCTTTGGACCGTTGCGCTTGGATTTATCATCGCCACAGTCCTTGCGGTTCCGCTCGGGATAATGTGCGGGCTCTCAAGTACGGTGAACGGAGCCCTCAATCCGCTCATCCAGATATTCAAACCGGTTTCACCACTGGCATGGCTGCCCATAGTCACCATGGTGGTCTCAGCAGTCTATCTCAATCCATCCGACGCGTTGCCCAAATCATTGGTAATCTCAGCGATCACCGTCACGTTGTGTTCGCTATGGCCAACGTTGATCAACACAGCCCTCGGTGTTTCGTCGATTGACAAGGATCTACTTAACGTCGGGCGTGTTCTTCAATTGCCGACCTGGCAGACGATCACCAAGCTGGTGCTCCCTTCTTCGCTGCCGCTGATTTTCACCGGTCTCCGTCTGTCACTTGGTGTTGGTTGGATGGTTCTGATCGCTGCAGAGATGCTCGCGCAGAACCCAGGGCTTGGAAAGTTCGTGTGGGACGAATTCCAGAACGGTTCATCGCAGTCGCTCGCCAAGATCATCGTTGCCGTGATCACGATCGGCCTGATCGGTTTCCTGCTCGACCGCATCATGTATGCCCTGCAGTCCGCCTTCACCTACTCGGCGAACCGATAGAAAGAAGGGACAACACTCATGGCTTTTCTTGAGCTCAAGGGCGTTTCCAAGTCCTTCGGTGAAGGCAGTCAGAAGACCGACGTGCTCGATAACGTCAACCTTGACGTCAATGAAGGTGAGTTCATTGCGATCGTCGGCTTCTCAGGATCCGGTAAGTCGACATTGATCAATACTATCGCCGGGCTTGTGAAGCCGGACTCTGGTGAAGTGTTGCTCAAGGGCAAACCCATCAAGGGGCCTGGTCCTGATCGCGGCTTGGTCTTCCAATCCTACTCTCTGATGCCGTGGTTGACCGTGCGCGGAAACGTTTCGCTGTCGGTTGATCAGGTGTTCCGCAAGGAATCGAAGAAGCAGCGTGAAGAGCGCGCGCTGCACTACATTGACATGGTCGGCCTAAGCCATGCCATTGACCGACGGCCGGCTGAGCTTTCTGGCGGGATGCGCCAGCGTGTTGCTGTGGCTCGGGCCCTGGCTATGAGCCCAGAAATCCTGTTGCTCGATGAACCCTTGTCGGCTCTGGATGCACTCACGCGGGCCAAGCTTCAAGATGAGATCGAACAGATCTGGGAACAGGACAAGCGCACGGTCGTTCTGATCACCAACGATGTCGATGAGGCGATCCTGCTCGCTGACCGCATCATCCCGCTGATGCCGGGCCCGAATGCGCGGCTCGGGACCGAGTTCAAGGTCGAGATTCCGCGTCCGCGTGATCGCACGACGATTGGTCAGGACCCCGAGTTCAAGCGGCTGCGTTCAGCCGTCACGAATTACCTGATCGATATTGCAGCCGAGCGGGCAGCCCAGTCCGACGACGAGCGCGTTCTACCAAACGTCGTGCCGATCGATCTGACCGGTAAGGCCAAGCAACTTCCGAAAGCTTACGAAGACGCGGCTGCTTCACCGCGCGATCAGCGCTATCTGGAGTTCTCACAGCTATCCAAAGTCTACCCGACGCCGAAAGGGCCGCTCACCGTCGTCGACGGTTTCGATCTCAAGCTGCGCAAGGGAGAGTTCGTCACGCTGATCGGCCACTCCGGCTGCGGAAAGTCGACAGTGCTCTCAATGGCGGCCGGCCTCAATGAAATTACAGCCGGCGGTATCATTCTGGACGGCAAGGAAGTCACAACGGCTGGCCCGGACCGTGCCGTCGTGTTTCAGGCGCCGTCGCTTTTCCCATGGCTGACGGCGAAGGAAAACGTCTCGCTCGGTGTCGATCGGGTTTATCCGCATGCCAGCAAAGCTGAACGCGATGACATCGTCTCTTATTACTTGGACCGTGTTGGTTTGGCTGACGCGATGCTCAAGCCTGCGGCCGATCTTTCCAACGGTATGAAGCAACGTGTCGGTATCGCGCGCGCCTTTGCGTTGTCACCAAAGCTTCTGTTGCTCGATGAGCCCTTTGGCATGCTCGACAGTCTCACGCGTTGGGAACTTCAGGAAGTCCTGATGGAGGTATGGAGCCGCACCAAGGTCACTGCGATCTGTGTGACGCATGACGTCGATGAGGCGATCCTGCTGGCTGACCGTTGTGTGATGATGACCAACGGCCCCAACGCCCGCATCGGCAACATCATGGACGTCGATCTCCCGCGCCCGCGAACCCGCAAAGCGCTGCTTGAGCACGACGACTACTACGCCTACCGCCAGGAACTGCTCGACTTCCTCGAAGCCTACGAAGGTGGCGCGAACCCACCGCAAGACGTGCTCGATGCAATCAAGGCGCGCAGCAAGTCGGCAGCAAAGGGGTCACCTTCAGAACCAGCGAAGCTCGACCACGTCGCGTAAGAGGCTGTCATGACACCAGAAGACGTCGCCACCGTGCAATCGTCGTTTGCCAAGGTGGTTCCTATAAGTGATGAGGCCGGTCGCATGTTTTACGGCCGTCTCTTCAACATTGCGCCTGATGTTCGTCCCTTGTTTCGCGGTGATCTGGACGAGCAATCGCGCAAGCTGATGCAGATGTTGGCCACGGTTGTCGGCGGACTAAGTGATCTCGAAAAGATCGTTCCAGCTGCTCGGGAACTAGCCGTCCGTCACGTCGACTACGGAGTGACTGCTGCCCAGTACGAGCCAGTTGGAGAGGCCTTGATCTGGACCCTCTCTGAAGGGCTCGGTGATCAGTTCGACGCGAATACGGAAGCTTCCTGGCGTCGCGCCTACGCGGCACTTTCTGGCGTCATGATTGAGGCTGCCTACGGATCTTCCGCTACTTCCACTGAGGAGGAGGCTTGATGACCACCAAGCAAAAGCTCGTTGTAATAGGCAACGGGATGGCCCCTGGTCGGGCGCTCGAACATCTGTTTGAGCTTGCGCCTGACAGTTACGAGGTGACCATCTTCAACGCCGAACCGCGGGTCAACTACGATCGCATCATGCTCTCACCGGTTCTGTCGGGTGAAAAGTCTTACGAAGACATCATCATTCACGGCGACGACTGGTACGTCCAGCACGATGTCCTGCTCTACAAGGGCCACAAGATCACGTCGATCGATCGCGCCAACAAGACAGTGACGTCCAATCAGGGCGTCACCGCAAGCTACGATAAGCTGTTGATTGCCACTGGCTCCAACCCGTTTGTTATCCCGGTTCCTGGGCATGACCTTGCAGGCGTGCTGACGTACCGTGATCTTGACGACGTCGAAGCCATGCTCACTTGCGCGAAGTCGGGTGGCCATGCCGTCGTCATCGGCGGCGGCCTGCTTGGTCTCGAAGCGGCAGCAGGCCTGAAAGAGCAAGGCATGGCTGTAACCGTGTTGCATCTCATGCCGACACTGATGGAGCGCCAGCTCGATCCGGCCGCAGGCTACTTGCTACAGACCGAACTGGAACGGCGCGGCATCACGGTCAAAACCAAGGCCAATACGCATGCCATCGTCGGCACAAACCCTGCGATCGGGCCATCGCATGTGCGGGCAGTGCAACTCGATGATGGCACGGAACTACCGGCTGATCTTGTTGTGATGGCCGTCGGCATTCGCCCCAACATGGGGCTTGCGCAAGAGGCCGGCATCGAAGTGAATCGCGGCATCGTTGTCTCACCGTCGATGCAAACGAGCGACCCTGACATCTACGCCGTCGGTGAATGTGTTGAAGCGAGTGGCCAGTGCTTTGGCCTCGTTGCACCGCTCTATGACATGGCCGGTGTTGCGGCAGCCCATCTTGCCGGCGACGCGGCGGCTTCATTCTCGCCTACCGCAACGGCCACCAAGCTCAAGGTGACCGGAGTTAATCTCTATTCAGCCGGCGACTTCGCCGACGCGCCAGACCGGGAAGAGATTGTCCTGCGCGATGCGGCTTACAGCGTCTACAAGCGCCTCGTACTGAAAGACAATCAGCTGGTCGGTGTCGTCATGTATGGCGATACCAGTGACGGGGCTTGGTTCTTTGATCTGATCAAGAAGGGAACCGATATCAGCGAGATGCGCGATACGCTGATCTTCGGGCAGAACTACGCCGGCGGGGTGCCGCTGGACCCTACGGCGGCCGTTGCAGCGTTGCCGGATGACGCAGAGATCTGCGGCTGCAACGGCGTGTGCAAGTCACGCATCATCCAGGCCATTACAGACAAGGGTTTGACGTCGCTCGATGACGTCCGATCACACACGAAAGCGTCGTCATCCTGCGGGACCTGCACAGGCTTGGTCGAACAGTTGATGGCGCTGACACTCGGCGACGCATACAACCCAGCCGCTGTGCAACCGATGTGCGGGTGTACGGATCTCGGTCATGATGATGTCCGCCGTCTCATTGTCGCGAAGGAACTCAAAACGATTCCGGCGGTGATGCAGGAGCTGGAATGGAAGACGTCCGGCGGTTGCGCCAAGTGCCGGCCGGCGCTGAACTACTACCTGGTGTGTGATTGGCCGGACGTCTACGCCGACGATTATCAATCACGGTTCATCAACGAACGCGTCCACGCCAACATCCAGAAAGACGGAACCTATTCAATAGTGCCGCGCATGTGGGGCGGTATGACCTCATCAACCGAGCTGCGCGCGATTGCTGATGTTGTCGACAAGTTTGATATTCCGACGGTGAAAGTCACCGGCGGGCAACGCATAGACATGCTCGGCATCAAGAAGGAAGACCTGCCCGCGGTGTGGGCTGATCTCGGCAAGGCAGGCTTCGTCTCGGGGCACGCCTATGCCAAGGGGCTGCGCACCGTGAAAACATGTGTCGGTACGGATTGGTGCCGGTTCGGCACCCAGGACTCCACCGGCCTTGGCGTCAAGATCGAGAAATTCATGTGGGGCTCGTGGACGCCGGCGAAAGTCAAAATGGCGGTGTCTGGTTGTCCACGGAACTGTGCGGAAGCGACGTGCAAAGATGTCGGCGTTGTCTGCGTTGACAGCGGTTATGAGATTCACTTCGCCGGTGCAGCAGGTCTCGAAGTGAGGAAGACGGACCTCCTGTGCAACGTCGCGACGGAAGAAGAAGCGCTCGAAATCATTGTCGCCCTTGTGCAGCTGTACCGTGAGCAAGGCCGCTACCTCGAGCGCATCTGGAAGTGGGCTGCGCGTATCGGCAACGACACAATCTACAAGCTGGTTGTTGAGGACGTCGAGCGCCGCAAAGCGCTGTTTGATCGCTTCGTCTTCAGTCAGAAGTTTGCGCAAAACGATCCATGGGCCGAACGGGTTGACGGAAAGGATGCGCACGAATTCCAGCCGATGGCGGACATCGCACGATTGGAGGCCGCCGAATGACAATGATGGACAAGGCTTGGATCGACATTGGCGCTATCGATGACATTCCAGTGCAGGGCGCGCGCGTGGTTAAGACGCCGCTGGGATGTCTGGCGGTCTTCCGAACCTCCGATGACACGGTCTTTGCGCTCGAAGACCGTTGTCCGCACAAGAACGGCCCCCTCAGTCAGGGCATTGTGCACGACCGCTTTGTCACGTGTCCGCTGCACAACTGGGTGATCTCGCTGGAAACCGGTCTGGCCCAAGGCGCTGACGAGGGCGAGGTGCAGACCTACGCGTTGCGCGTCGAAGACGGTCGTATCCTTGCCGATGGGGCTTTGCTGTCGGCGTCACCCGCGGAGTAAGGCCATGCGAGACTTCGCCGATAGCTGGACCAAAACAACCTGCCCCTACTGTGGCGTCGGTTGTGGCGTACTCGTCAATCCCAGCACAGACGGCGAAGCAGCCGAAATCAAAGGTGATCCCGATCACCCGGCGAACTATGGGCGGCTATGTTCGAAGGGTTCAGCACTCGGCGAGACGCTCTCACTGGACGATAGGCTACTATACCCCTCGGTGGCGGGGCGCAGAGCCAAGTGGGATGATGCGCTCGACTTAGTAGCCGAGAAATTCTCAACAGCGATTGCAGAGCACGGTCCGGATAGCGTGGCGTTCTATGTCTCCGGGCAAATCCTTACCGAAGACTACTATATTGCCAACAAACTGATGAAGGGCTTCATCGGCTCGGCCAACATCGACACCAACTCCCGGCTTTGCATGGCCTCGTCGGTCGCGGGCCACAAGCGCGCGTTCGGGAGCGACACGGTTCCAGGCACCTACGAGGATCTGGAACTGGCTGACCTGGTCGTGCTTGTCGGTTCAAACCTGGCCTGGTGTCATCCGGTGCTGTTCCAAAGGCTCGCCGCAGCGCGTGAAGAGCGAGGCATAAAAGTTGTCGTCATTGATCCCAGGGAAACTGCGACGTGCGATATCGCGGATCTGCATTTGAGCATCGAACCGGGCACAGACGTAGCCTTGTTCAACGGCTTGCTCGCCCATCTGGTCGGTGCCGGTAAGCTCGACCGCGATTACCTCGACAAATATTGCGATGGCTTTGATGCTGCGCTCGGCGCGGCGAGACAGATGTCGGACAACGAGATTGCCAGCGTCACCGGCCTGACGGCATCCGACATTGAAGCTTTCTACGCGCTCTTCTCCACCACTGAGAACGTGGTCACCGTTTACAGCCAGGGCGTTAATCAATCTTCGGCCGGCACAGACAAAGTCAACGCGATCCTGAACTGCCATCTCGCCACCGGCCGTATAGGCAAACCGGGTAGTGGGCCGTTCTCGGTAACCGGACAGCCCAATGCGATGGGCGGTCGCGAAACTGGCGGACTGGCTAACATGCTGGCAGCCCACATGGAGCTTGCCAATCCAGATCATCGCAAGTTGGTTCAGAACTTCTGGCAATCACCACGGATTGCGAGCGCACCGGGCCTGAAAGCCGTCGATCTGTTTCAGGCTGTTGCAGCCGGCGAAATCAAAGCTCTTTGGATCATGGCGACCAATCCGGTCGACAGTCTGCCGGACGCTGATGCGGTTCGCGCTGCCATCGATGCGTGCCCCTTTGTGGTCGTCTCTGATGTTGCGGCACAAACGGACACGACCCAATTGGCTGATGTTCTGCTGCCTGCCGCCGCCTGGGGTGAGAAAGACGGAACCGTCACCAATTCCGAACGTCGTATCTCGCGGCAAAAAGCATTTCTGCCGCTACCAGCCGAGGTCAAACCAGATTGGTGGCATCTTTGTGAAGTGGCCAAGCGCATGGGTTTCGCTGACGCGTTCACCTACGCTGGACCTTCAGAGATTTTCGCAGAGTATGCAGCGCTGACGGGGCAGGACAACAACGGTCGCCGCGATCTCGACATCTCAGCCCTCGCTGATATCAATGTCGACAGTTACGACACTCTCGAGCCGTTTCAGTGGCCGCGCCCAGTCGGTTCCGGCCCGCGCGAGACCCGCTTCTTTGTCAACGGCCAGTTCTACACACCAAGCCGCAAGGCACAGTTGATCGCCACGCCGTTCCGCGGACCGGCCTCACAACCGTCTTCAGAGTTCCCGTTGCTGCTCAACACCGGACGCATCCGCGATCAGTGGCACACTATGACACGCACAGCCAAGACGGCGCGCCTGACCAGCCACTACGCTGAGCCATTCGTCGAAATTCATCCGACCGACGCCAAAACGTGCGGCCTGGTTGACGCCGACCTTGCCGTGCTGACCAGTCCACACGGTCGATACATTGCGCGCGGCGTCATTACCGATCGCGTCAAACCGGGAGGGGTTTTCTCGCCACTCCATTGGACCGATCAGTTCACAAGCCAAGGCCGGATCTGCAGCCTGATCGCTGATCACACTGATCCCGTATCAGGACAACCCGAACTCAAGTACACGCCGGTCAAGCTCAAGCGACTGGACGCTCAGTGGTTCGGCTTCGCAACGACGTCGCACAAGCCCGACATGACTAACGTCGACTACGTTGCGATCGCACCGGCTGCCGGTAACAACTGGCGTGTCGAGCTTGCCGATTGCACACCGACAGAAAACTGGGCTGAACTCGCCGACCGTGTATTGCGCCCGGCAGGCGCGCAACAGAACGCAATCGATATCGTTGCCTATCATGACAATGCTACCGGTCAGCATCGCTACGCGGCCTTCGATGGTGAGCGTTGCACCGGCATGCTGTTTCTAGCACCGCAGCCGGTGACCGTCGCACGCACCTGGGCCATCGCCCAAGTCGGCTTGACAATCGACCAAACTCAACGGTTGCTTCTTCTCGCGGGCCGCGGCGGCGCCGACGTTCCCGATAAGGGGCCAATTGTTTGCTCCTGCTTTGAAGTTGGACGCAACCAGATTGCGCGAGCCATAGCCGAGGGTGGGTGTGCATCGGTGGCCGAGGTCGGCCTGGAAACTGGCGCCGGAACGAATTGCGGCTCATGTCGCGCTGAGATTGGGAGATTGATCCATGACGCTGACCTTGCGAAAGCCGTCTGAGGCGGCACCGAAGCGTCTGGCTGCACTCGCCAAGTTGCCGGTTTTCTGGGATCTGGCAGGTAAGCGCGCCATTCTCGCCGGTGGCACGGCAGCTGCTGCTTGGAAAGCCGAGCTACTGGCGGCTGCCGGCGCGGATGTCGAGGTCTATTCCGAAGTACTTGAACCGGAATTGGCGGCACTCATTGCGCGCGGCGCAGCAGCCGGTAGCATCGTGCATTGTCCGAAACCATGGAGCCCGGATGTGCTCGACGGCGCATCTCTGGCACTCGCCGATGCTGAAAGCGAGGCCGAGGCCGAAGACTTCTACGCCGCGGCTGTGGAAGCCGGCGTTCCGGTCAACGTCATCGACAAACCAGCCTATTGTCAGTTTCAGTTTGGCTCGATCGTCAATCGTTCGCCGGTCGTGGTGAGTATCTCAACCGATGGCGCGGCACCCATTCTCGGACAGGCCGTCCGCCGACGGATTGAGACGCTGTTGCCATCAACACTGTCGGATTGGGCAAGGCTGGCAAAGGCTGCCCGCCAATCGATTATGCAGAAATTGAGCGCTGGCGCTGAGCGGCGCGCATTCTGGGAGCGCTTCTCAGAGCTTGCCTTCCGGAGGCCGGCACCCGCCGATGGTCAAAGTCTTGTCGACGAAATCGCTCTCGAGGCAAAGGTCGGTTCGACCGATAAGCAGGGTCGCGTGACGCTTGTCGGAGCGGGCCCGGGCAACGCCGAGCTTCTGACAATGAAGGCGGTCCGCGTGCTGCAGGCGGCCGATATTATTCTCTTCGATGATCTAGTTTCGGATGAAGTTCTTGAACTTGCGCGCCGCGAAGCCAAGCGCATGATGGTCGGCAAAAGAGGACAACGCGCGAGTTGCTCGCAGGAGGACATTAACGCGCTGATGGTCAAGCTGGCGCGACAAGGCAAGCATGTCGTGCGCCTGAAGTCGGGCGATCCGATGATCTTCGGTCGCGCCGGGGAAGAGATTGAGCGGCTTGGGCGCGCCGGCATTCCGGTTGATGTTGTGCCAGGGATCACCGCGGCGTCTGCCTTGGCATCTGATCTACGCACATCTCTGACACATCGCGACCACGCGCACTCGGTCCGATACGTCACGGGACATTCGCGCTCGGGAGTGCTCCCTGACGATATCGATTGGCAGGGTGTTGCCGACCCGGCAACGACGCTGGTCTTCTATATGGGGGGCAGGACGGCTCCGGATATCGCAAGAAAGTTGATCGCCGAGGGCCTCTCACCTGCTACGCCTGTTTCGATCGCCAGCTCGGTTTCAAGACCAGACATGAAGGTTCAGGTCGCCAAGCTGGTAGCGCTGACTGATCCAGGTTTCCAGGTGGCCAGCAGCGGACCGGTTTTGGTTGCGGTCGGAGAGGTCTTCAAGGACGTTCAAGAGCGCAACTTCGAGGAAACTCCCACCATTCCTGAGTTCCCGCATGCGCTTGTTGCGGCTGATAACGTCACGGCTGACAATGGCCGGCCGCGATCCGTGGTCCGCCAGTAGGCGTACTCGACGCGCAAGAATATCGCGCTATCAAAGCCGAATGCCCAAGGGTCTGCACGGCTTCCAACGGGACATGATAAGCGCAAGGCTTGGCTTCTGATCACATCTATGTGAGATAATTGCCTTTGTCGTTGATTGGAGATGACGCGTGCAGCGGCGTATTGTTCGCGCGCGTCGCTATCGCACTAATCGCGCCATTTGCAAAGAGGCACCCTGATGAGCCTATACCGTTATCCTGTTCCGCCGTCGTCTGAATGGACATCGGAGGCATCATTTCTGGATCGTCGAAAGTTCCTCGCTGGTGCGACCGGTTTGACGATTGCAGGTCTGTCCGGTACGGCACTTGCGAAAGGCCAGTCGCCGCTGCGGGATCTCAAGACGATCAAGAGCCCGCTTTCGACGGATGCCGAAACAACCAGTTTCAAAGATATCACAAGCTACAACAACTTCTATGAGTTTGGCCTTAGCAAAACAGATCCCGCACGCTACGCGAAAGCGATGACCACCGACCCTTGGTCGATCAAAGTGGATGGCCTGCTGAACAATCCAGGTCAGATTGATCTCGATGACTTGCTCACCAAATACACTCTAGAAGATCGGGTTTACCGTTTCCGGTGTGTTGAGGCCTGGTCCATGGTTGTGCCATGGGTTGGCATTCCTCTGGCTTCGGTTCTGAAGAGTTTTGATATCCAGGGCAGCGCCAAATACGTCGCGTTCGAAACCTTGGTCCGCCCGTCTGAGATGCGCGGACAACGGTCCTCTCGCAGCGGCATCAAGTGGCCATTCGTTGAGGGACTTCGCATGGACGAAGCCATGCATCCTTTGACCATTCTGGCCGTCGGGCTCTACGGCAAGACGATGCCAAACCAGAACGGCGCGCCGGTCCGGCTTATCGTGCCATGGAAGTATGGCTTCAAGAGCATTAAGTCGATTGTCAGAATTCGCCTGACCGAGGAGCAACCCCCTTCGACCTGGAACATTCTGATCCCGCGCGAGTACGGTTTCTATTCCAATGTTAATCCCAAGCGGGATCATCCGCGCTGGAGTCAGGCGACGGAGCGCGTGATCGGCGGCGGACTGTTCTCGAAGCGGATAGAAACGCTAATGTTCAATGGTTACGCTGACCAGGTGGCCGATCTCTATAAAGGCATGGATCTACAGAAGTTCTATTAGCGCCGTTCAGCGAGGATTGGCCTGGATCTGTTTGGTTGACCGCCTAACACCCACTTGCGATCAAAGGTCTGCTGGATCTCCCGAGGTCCAGCATGTAGGAATTGCGTCGTGATGCAGGTAGCAGCTTGGCTCATATCTTGAGAGGTGACGGCGACGCGGACATGGTGGCCTGACGCCGAGGCACCCGCACAACAGGAAAATTTTGGGTGCGGCCGCCTGTGATAAGTCAATCCAAACTCATAACTTACGTTCCGCGGTGGGCGGTATATTTGCTCGGCTTGTTGCCAGCCGTACAGTTGTTCTACGCGGGGCTAACCAATCAATTAGGCCCTGATCCAGTCCGAACATTGGAGAATGCGCTGGGCGAATGGGCTTTGTGGTTTCTGATCGCCGGGCTCGCAGTTTCGCCGCTACAGCGTTTCGCCGGAGTTCGTCTCATCAAGTATCGCCGCGCGCTAGGCTTGATCGCGTTCGCGTATGTGGCGCTTCATTTCTCGGTCTATATTTTTCTGGATCGCCAGTTGGATTGGTCAGCCATTTGGGTGGATATCCTCAAGCGACCTTACATTACGATCGGCGTGGCGAGCTTCCTGCTTTTGCTGCCTCTTGCTTTCACATCGAACGATTGGTCGGTGCGCAGGCTTGGCGCCGCCGCCTGGAAGCGGTTGCACTTGTTGACCTATATCGCGGCCCCGCTCGGAGCTCTGCATTACATCCTTTTAGCCAAGGTCTTGCATCTTGAGCCTATTATCTACCTGTCCATTATCCTGCTGCTTGTCGCAACGCGCCTGACATGGCAACCGACCGTCCAGCGATGGTTGCGTTCTGTACGCTCATCGAATTGATGGTTGCGGACTGACTTTCCACCGAGCGGCTTTGTCAAATATGCGAAGCCGAAACGCTGGTAGCCTTACTGATGAGAATGGATTTGTACTTGAGAGAGCTTTATCGCTCGCGCAGGGCTTCATAGCGCGCGCGGGATATCGGCTTCAGGAGATAGTCGAGAACGGTCTTTTCGCCGGTTTGTATGTCAACGGACGCAACCATACCTGGAATGATCGGCAACCGCCTGTCGTTCAGTTCAATATGGTTCTGTTCGGTCTTCACGATGACTCGATAGTACGGCTGGCCCTGTTGGTCCGATATCGTGTCCGCGCTGATGCGCTCGACGCTGCCCTCAAGCGCACCATAGATCAGAAAATCATAGGCCGTCAGCTTAATGCTGGCTTTTTGTCCTGGCCGAATGAATGCGACATCGCGTGGTCGGATCCGTGTTTCGAGGTGTAGCGCATCATCGAGCGGAACAATCTCAATAATGTCGCGGCCGGGTTGAACGATGGAGCCGAGCGACGTCACATTGAGCTTGTTGACAATGCCGCGCACAGGGGCCTTAAGCGATGTCCGCAGGACACGGTCTTTCGCAGCCTTCAGCGTCTCGTCGATGACAGCGAGTTCCGACCTGACTGCAGCCAGGCGTTCGCGGGCCTTGGCGCGCGCCGCAGACTCAACCGTCGAGATGCGCAACTCCGCTTCGAGGATTGCGGCTTTGGCACGCGGGAGAGAAGCCGTCACGACCTTCAGCTCACCCTCCAACTCCGCAACTTTCTGCTCGAGGCGTAAGACGTCGATCTCGGGAACAGCACCCTTTTTCTTAAGGTTACGCGTCAGCTGAAGCTCACGGCGAATGGGCCGAAGCGTCGCCTGGAACTTTTTGCGGTTAGCCTCAAGCTCACCAAGAGACTGTTGACGTTGCAGAAGCTGCTGCTTGAGCACGCTGATTTCGCCGGCTTGCTGCTTCTTGCGCGCAGCGAAGGCCTGCCTCTCTGATTGGATCGCGCGCGGAGCGGCATTGACCAATTCCTTATCGAACTGAATGCGATCCTTGCCATTTGCTTCAGCCGTCAGGCGCGCGATCTCGGCCCGCATCGACCAGCGCTTCTGGCGTAGTTCGCCCAAGCGTGACGCAAATCCCGTATCGTCTATGCGCATCAAGATTTGCTGAGCTTTGACGAGATCGCCTTCGCGCGCCAGGATCTCACGCACGATCCCGCCTTCCAGTGTTTGGACAACCTGCGTCTGGCGTGAAGGAATAACCCGTCCCTCACCTGTCGTGACTTCTTCAAGCTTGGCCCAGGAAGCCCAGGCAACGACGCTCAAAAGCAGCAAGGCTATGATCAGTACGGTCAACCAGGCCGCACCAGACGTGCGTTGGTCCAAGGCCGCGCGGATATCGTTGGCAAATGCAATGTCGTCACGACCGGCCATCGCTGCCCTCCGCTGAGCCATTGCTGTTGGCGTTTGAATTGCCGGACAGCGCATTGAGTACCTGGTCGCGTGGACCATCTGCAACGACCGAACCGTTATCAACGACAATCAGGCGGTCGACGAGCCGCAGGAACGACACACGGTGTGAACAAACAATCAGAGTTTGCTCGTTGGACGTCCAATGCTCCAATGCGGCGATGAGTTCGGCTTCCGTCGCGGTGTCCATCGCGCTGGAGGGCTCGTCGAGAAACAGGAGCTTGGGACGCCGCAGCAACATTCGCGCAAGCGCGATCGCCTGACGTTGTCCACCGGAAAGTCCCTGCCCGCGTTCGCCGACCGGTAGGTTGAGGCCGAGCGGATGCGAAGCAGCAAACGCGTCCACGCCGGCAATCCGCGTAACCTGTGCGACCTGCTCTTCCGAGGCAGCAGGATTGGCCATGAGAATGTTTTGCCGGATCGTTCCCGCGAACAGTTCTGAGTCTTGCGATACGTAGCCGACAGCGGTACGCAGCTCAGCCATCTCGTAGTGACGGCTTTCGATTCCATCGAACAGGATCGATCCGTTCGTTGGCTCATAGAAGCCCGCTAGCAGCTTGCCGATACTCGACTTGCCCGAGCCGACCTTGCCGACGATGCCAACGCGTTCGCCGGCTGCGATGGAGAATGATACCTGGCGCAGGGCCGGTTGCGTGGCGCCCGCATAAGTAAAGTCGACGCCGCGGAATTCTAAGGCACCGGTCTCGATGCTGAGACCGGTTTGCACGCTCTCACGCTTGTCGCTGTCCAGCTTCATAAATGCTGAGAGCTCGCGCAGGGCGCCAAACGCATGTTGTGCGCGGGCAAGGGTCATGACGATGTTGCCAAGTGGGGCAAGAACACGGCCCGACAGAATGCTCGCAGCAATAAGGCCGCCAACTGTAATGGTTCCGTCAGACACTAGGAACACGCCCCAGATAATGACCACAATACCAACGAGCTGCTGCACCGATCCCGTGAAGTAGGTGGCAACAGAAGACCAAGACTTCACAGAAGAGTTGGCGCGCGCTGCCGCCGCCGAAGCATCTTCCCATTGGCGCTGCATGTAGCCTTCGCTGGACAGCGCCTTGATCGTTTCAACGCCAACCAGTCCGTCAACAAGAACCTGGTGGCGACGCCCGCTGTGACGCTGCGACCGCCTGACGGCATCGGCAAGTGGAAACTGTAGGACGAAGGTGACAACTAGAACCAGCGGTACAGCAACCATTGGGACATAGGTGATTGGGCCGACAATCATCCACAGCACCGCAAGGAAGATGCCGATAAAAATGAGGTCGGTGATCGCGATGATGCTTGAGGACGTGAAGAAGTCCCGCACCGTTTCAAACTCTCGGATCTTGCTCGCGATGCCACCGGAAGCTTCCTGCCTGGCGTCCATCGAAACTGCTAGGGCCTGCTCGTACAGCAGCGCAGAGACCCGCATATCGACACGACGAGCAGCGCGGTCCAGAATGATGGCGCGCATCTGCTTCAGGATGAAGTCGAAGACCAAAGCAATCGCAACGCCCGCGGACAATGCCCACAGTGTCGGTATCGATAGGCTTGGAATGACGCGGTCGTACACGTTCATAACGAACAGCGGAAAGGCCAGCGCAAGTGTATTGATCAGCATCGCTGCGATGGCGATCTGCATCCAGCTTGGCCAGAACGGCAAAACATTGGACCAGAACCAGTGGCTGTCGCGATTGCTGTTCTGGCGACTCTGATCGGCAGCAACGGAGTCAGATGGGGTAACGAAGAACACCGTCCCCATGCTTTCCTTCTCCAGGTCTGCCGTTTTCACGGTTCGTGGCTTGTCGGAAATCGATGGGAATACAACCAGCCAACTGCGTTTGCCTTTCTTGCGCAGCAGGATGCAGGCCTCACCGTTTGCAAGCGGCAGAATGGCGGGTAGGACGAGGCTCGAAATCTTGGCAATGCGCCGATGAACAAGCTTGGATTGCAGGCCGATGCGCTCGGCGGCACGCTCAAACAGGTCCGCCGTCAGAGCATGATCACGAACCGGCAGAGCATTCATGACGGCAGCGCTGGAGAACGGACGATCGAAGTGGCGCGCAACGTAGGCAAGGCAATCAAGAAGCGGATCATGCAGCGTCACAGGTGACGACGCATCGACCGTGTTCTCACCTGTCACATCGCGCGTATTGATGGCTCAATTCCAGTTCGGAGCATAGATTTCGGTTGTCTCAAACCTAGCATAAGAAGCAGGGTTGAACATCGCATGAATGCCAGAGCTGGAAGAAATGCCTAACGCTTGGCGCGCGGCGCAACATGCACGGTCGTGACGCCCCATCCATGGCCTTGCCAGCGGCGCTGACCATCATTGCCGTACGCCGCCTCAGGAGCGTTAACCTTCAGCTTGTCGAGCAACTGACCAATGCCAGCCGCCAACTGGTAACCTGAGAAGATGTGAACGGCGCGAACGCTCTCCAGCTGGAACTGGCTGTTGAAGTAGGCATTCTCAGCATCGAGGAGATCGATCAGGCTACGATTGGAGAGTTTGTATTCATCCTCGTAGGCACGAATGACCCGACGGCTGTCAGCAGTGCGCTTGCGCAGAGACGCGACGCGCGAACCGCCAACTTGATACCCGGCCAACGCGCGATCGATCGCTTCGATGATCTGGCGCCGGCGTGCATCTCGTTCGGCAGCTGCCTGCGCCTGACGGGCAGCGAGCTCTCGTGTTCGATTGCGGCCGATACGACCATCGAATATCCGCCAGTTGAGGGTGAGCCTGCCAACATACTCTTCGTCGCGACCGGGAGTACCGTCGATGTCACGGCCGTAGTTTGCGTTCCCCTCCAACGCGACAACGGGAAGGTTGGCACTCCGGCTCTGTGCAACCGCAAACCGTGCCGATTCAACATCGGCATCGGCAACCTGCAAAGATGGATGATGCTCCTCTGCAATACGGATCGCGGCTCTGCGGTTGCGCGGGAGATGCCCAGGATATCCGATTGGTCTGAGCGATCCAGGAGAGCTGCCAACGACGCGACGGAACTTGGCAATTGCTTCTAGCAGCGACTGCTGGATCTGTTGAGAAATCGCTTGTGCGGCTGCGATCCGTTCCTCGGTTTGGATGGTCTCACTGGCAGCCGCCCTGCCGCCCGAGCGTCGGTCTTTTACGATCGACAGGATGCGGCGATGGCGATTGAGATTCTGCCGGGCGATGGAAAGAATTTTGCGGTGTCGCCGGACATCGATGTAGGCTTCGACAACATCCAAGGCGATCCGTTCCGAGCGCTCCAGCAATCGAAACGCCGCAGCGTCCGTGCGTGCCTTGTTCTTATAGATGTCGTTTGCCCGGTCCCAAGCATCGAACAAGACCTGACGCATCGTTAGGCGCGCTTCGCGGCGCGTGCGCCATCTATTGTTGTTTTCAGCAGATAGCCCTTGCGGCTGATCGATCAGCTGCCGGCCAACATCGCCATCGAGTCGGATCTCCGGCAAACGGCGACCCTGGGCCTGTCGCAATGCAAATGTTGTGGCTTGATGGTTTTGTCGAGCTGCTTCGATGTTGGGGTTATTGTCGAGCGCTGTCTCCACGGCACTGCGCAGCGAGAAACTGTTCGCTGAGGCACCAGCCGAAAAACAAAGCGCAGCCGCCGCAGAAGCGCAGGCTATCCCCCAAGTACGCAAACTCAATACTCCGCAACTGCCGCTAATGCACTACGCGCGACTTGAACGCATATGACCGAGCAACAGATAACAACGCAACATGCCCCCGCACGCAAAACCGAGGATAAGCTGTGGAAGGTTTTCTGCTCAACCGGGAAATATTGGTCGTGCTGGTTTCGCGTCTTGCAAGTGGCTGAATTGTCACGAGAAAAGCTGCGTTTTTGACTGATGGTACTGTTTTTGATTTGCTTGCTGATATAAACGGTCAAGTTAACGAGCAATATCGTTCAATATAGCTCCCATGCTGATTGACTTCGACACCGCATTAACTGTTTCGATAAACCGACAGCCCGTCGAATGACTGCCTAGGATTTGGGTATACGCTTTCCAGCCCTAGGAGGTCACACCGCCTGAACTCGTATTCGCTGTCACGTCAGTTTCGATGGCAACGGTTGCCAGCACTTCACCCGCCGTGTTCGCGTAGTTGTAGACGGCATGATCCTCACCGCCGACGTCCACGATGGAGCCGGTGTCCTGCCAGTTTCCATCAGCCGCCGCCGCAACGAGATTAACCCTGTCCGCGCTTCCACCCGAGATGACCAGGTTGTCAGTCGTAGAGACATTGAGGCCAGGGTGTTGGCTGGCCAATGCACTGCTGAGATCGGTATTCACTGTGTCGGACAAGTCAAAGATATCGTAGACGTCCAAGGTCAACGTATTCGTGCCCGATGCCGATTGCAGATCGATGGCTTCGATACTCTGGACGCGCAGATTGGAAAGTCCGGTCAGGTCGAGATCCAATTCACCGTCGAGGCGAAGCGTGTCGATACCATCAAACCCCTGAACGAGTTCGAAACTGGCATCACTCACCGCGATAATATCGTTGCCAATGCCACCGCGCAGCTCATCCGCCCCACCATTGCCAATCAATAGGTCGTTGCCTTGCAGCCCATGAAAGACGTCAGCACCAGACGTGCCGACGATTGTGTCGTCCCCAAAGTATGACACTCCACTGGGTTGAGTGAGAGTGTCCTCGGCCTGGGCAATGACATTGATGCCAATCATTTGGCTGGCACTTGCTCCCGCGGCGTCGGTCAATGTAACCGTCAAAGCAGAGGTGTTGTTAGGGTCAAATGCGGTGTTGCCGGTGCCGTAAACCAGCGCTTCAACCAGCGCCTCGATCGATTGAGTTGTGGCTGACGCGTTGAGAGTAATATGCAGATCTTCGCCGCTTCCTGTCTGGTCACTTTCGACACCAACCACACCAATGTCAGTATTTTCGAAACTGATTGCACCAGAGTCGTAGCCGATTTGGCCGGTCCCGTAGCCTTGATGGGCGACTGTCACATGGTCATCGATTGTCAGACCGGACACGACCAACGTACCGCCATTGAAGTTACCTTCCGCATCGGACACGGCGGCATTGTCGATGAAAGACTGCTCGCTGGCGTTGACGATGTTCTCGTTGAAGGTCGCGGCGCCGACCACAGTGGCCGCCAGCGTCGGCGAAGTATTCAGGCCGGTCTTTGTGACGTCACTGTCAATGGCGACGGTGGCCTCAACGCTGCCATCAGCCAACGTGTAGTTGATAACATTGTAGTTCTGGCCGCCGATCCCGACAGTCTCGCCGGTGTCCGTCCAGCCGCCGCCAGCCGCATCGACAAGGTTTACTGTGTCCGCGTTGTTGCCCAGAACCAGCAGGTTGTTTTGCGTCGAGAAAGTGCCAGCGAGGCCCGAGAGTGCAGCAGCCAGTGACGTGTTTGTTGTCTCAGATATGCCCTGCACATCATCGACATTGATGGTCAGTGCGATGGCAGTTGTTGTGTTGAGGTCGATCGCCTCGAAGCTGCTTAGCGCGGAGGAGCTAACGGCAGTAAGGTCAAGTGCGCCAGCATCCGCCAGCTGTAGAATGTCTTGACCAGTTCCGCCGTCAATCTGGGTGAAGTTCGGGTTGAAGGTGTTCGACGTATCAACTGTTGCTTCGAGGATGACAATGTCATTGCCTGCATCAGCCTGGATCACGTCAAACGCACCGTCTCCATCTTGGAGGACATCTGCCCCGGCAGTACCGCTCAGAGTATCCGAATTCTCGACGATGGTAAGATTGTCGATGCCGAAGCTCTCATCTTCCAACTCCGAGAAAGGCCGGTCGAGCTCAGCACCAAATCCGAGACTGAGCGAGCTGGCATTGGTCTCAATCGTGAACTCATAGGACCATATCTGGTCCTGAGAGAAGAAGTTGTCTGACGTCACATCGAGCGAGTTTGGAAATCCAAGAAGAGCCGGAGCTGCCGTCGCTTCAGCGTGATCCCGGCTTAGTCCAAGCTGAGTGAGATCATGTACATCCGAGATGACAAGGCCGCCAGCAATGAAGACATTGAACACCTCATTGGGAATGACAAAGTTGCCGTCCCAGCTGTTGATCTCGTAGAAGTCAAACTTGATCGTGACGGAGTCCTGCGTTCCGCTCAGACTGTAGGTCTTCTGGATGCCCTCGTTACCATTCGAGTCCCCGAATTGGCCGAGAAACTCGGTGAACGCTGTTGGTTCCGTCGCGTCGGTCTTGTTGTCGACGTAGGACGGGTAGGTGGTTCCATTGACGGCAGTCCAACCCGTTGCACCGCCTTCGAAATCTTCCTCGGTTACAAGGCTGGATGAAGGTTGCACATAGACAGAAAGTGTCTCGGTATCGGTGAGTGCGGGGCCGCTGCCTCCGTTGCCTTGGTCACTTGCGGTGACTGTGATCGTATCAAGCCCGGAGAAGCCGGTGTTGGCTTGATAGCTCACGGCGTTTGCATCGCTGAGCGTGGCAGTGAGTGCGGCAAGCGTTCCGGTTAGGACCACTGTTCCGGGCGCGGTGTTGACGATCTGACTGGCAATTAATCCATTGGCAACACCATCGTTGACGGTGAGTGTCCCGTTGCTCGTACTCAACGTCACCACCAGATCAAGGCCACCAATGTCTGGATCGGTAACGCTGATACCGGTGATGGAGGTTGGTTGATTGGCAGCTGCAACGTTGTTGATCTCTTGCACGCGAACATTGTCGAGTGTCGGTCCGCCCTCGCTGGCGGCATCGAGGCTGGTGAAACTCAGTGTCGTCGACGAGTCCGTCGCTTCAAACAAGAACTGTTCGGTTGCCCATCCGAGATTGGCCACCGAGGCCCCGACGGGTTCGGTAAAGGAGAAGTCCTGAGCGGTGCCATCAGCTGCAACACGAATGTTGTTCGTCGTGTTGCCAGCAACTGGATTGCCGGCCAGATCGAAAGTCACCAGGTAGGCCTTGCCTGCCGTCGTCGCGATATCGGTTGATACGCCGCCGCTCGATGGTGTGCCGTGAAGGTCCAGGCTGCGATTGCCTTCCGACGAAACCCAGGCCGTCGTGATATGATCAACATCACCGCCAGAGACAGTCCAATTGGGCAGGTTGCCAGAACCGGGTTGAACGACAAACAAGTCGGTCGCAAACGTACCGCTTTCGAAGCCGCCATTGGCGTTGGCCAACAAATCGGGGCCGAAGGAGTCGGTGGTGACGTCCGGCGGTTCATTGGTTTGGCCGGTAACGGCGATCGTGACTGTGGCCGAGTCCGTGCGCCCGGTCGTGTCTTCTATGGTGTAGGTGAAGCTGTCGTTGACCACGCTGCCTGGTGCAGCCACGTTTGATGGCGCAAAGCTAAAGGTCCCATCGGACTGTAGCGTGACAATGGCGCCCGAGGCCAAAGTCGTGGCGACACCGATCGCGGCAGGAATACCATTCAGTTCGGTGACAGTGAAACTATCACCGGCGTCAGGTTCGACGTCGACGCCGTTGCCATTGTCGGCAGTGACATCGCCATTGATGGGAACTCCTTCGAGAGTCGCGAAGTTGTCGTCGTTGGCCGTCGGGTCATCTGCGACGGGAGTGATGTCAACATCAATCTCAGCGACGACAACAAACTGACCATCATCAAGTTCGATTGTCAGGCCGCCGTCGCCATCGTTGTTGGGCGTTGGGAAATAGGTCAACCCATTGAGCGCGTTCTCAATGTCTTGCGGCGCACCGATGAAGGTCATTGTTTCATCGTCTGTGCCGTCGCCAGTGACGAACTGTAACCCAACTGTAGACGCCAGTGTCACGGTCGACTGGGCCGTGATCGTCACTGTTATCGGATTGTTGTTGCTGGCAGACAGCGTGAAGCCCGTCACGTTGACGCTGCCATCTTCACTGACATTGAGCGTTAGGGTCGGAACATTGAAGACTGGCGGCTGCGGCACCGGCGGTCCTGGATCCTCGGTGGCCGGAGTGAGTGGTGTAGTGTCAGGTGTCTCATCGCTTATGGTCGTCGGAGCTTCATTGCCGCCCGGGAGAGTTTCAATCGGCGATGTATCACCCAGCGGTGCGATGTTGTTGACGCTTGAGCCCTGGAAACTCTGTAAGGGATCCGATGGATCCGGTTGATCGCTGATACCCGAGCTCTGATATGACGCCTTCTGGACCAGCGGGTTTTGATTGTTGTCGACATCCACGTCGCCGCGCCGCTGGAAGTCCTGGTAGGCGCGATAAATGAGATCCACGGCCGACTGTTCTGAAGCCGCATCTCGCGGGATCTCAAGTGGAGGACTGGTGATTGTCCTGACGAACAGGCTCTTGTCCGTTGAAGTCAAACTGCCGATGAGCGCGCCGGTTTGTTTATGGAAAATCGAAAAGCGTCCGGTGGTCCCATCAGGGTCATTGACCAGCGAGAAACGGGTGGCACCACTGACGGCTTCAACACTCGCAACGACGGTTGTGCCTCGTATGCCCATGGTGGCGACCGGTGTCTCAACCTCCATCTTACCGGTTGACGCAATCTTTCCGGCAATGAAAGAGAACGTACCCTGGATCAGGTTGAACAGCATTGAGTTCGATGACCCACCAGGGTCATAGACAAGCTTGTCCAGGACCATGCGCGCATTCTCGGAAACGGCAAAGATCGATCCGTCCGTGAATGTTATGGAGACTTTGCCGCCTTTCGCCGTCTCGACAACGTCGCCCTGAAAGACCTGTTCACCGACCTTGAGCTTGATGACGGTGCCATCGGCACGCTTGATCGTCGCCTCGCCATCGAGCGTCTGCACCTTGCCGATGTTGACAAGCTTGCCCGCAGCAACAACTGATTTGCCGGCCTGCGCATACTGACCGGCGAAAGCAGGACCGGCCAAGGCTTCAACGGTTTCACCGCTGAGCATTGCCCCTAATGTCGTCAGGATGGCTGGCGGAGATGCGGCCGCAAAGTAGTCAATGACCTTGTAGACAGTCCCGTCAGGGCCGGTGATCTGAAGGTCGCGACCGGCGCGCTCGTATTCTCCTTCAAAAACGGATCTCGCGTCGTTAATAATGACCGACTGCCCATTCGCAAACTGAATGTAATTCGTCGTTGGATAAAACTCAGCATCATTACTGAATGGGCGTGCCATGAAAACTTTCCGCAGGAGGCAATAACAAAACGCGCAGATGTACATTGAACATCGTGCAAAATCGTGTCCAGCCTAACATGTTGTTTTTTGGAGCAATGTCGCCGATTCGACGCGTAAAAAAGCGAAATTGAGTGAGATGCACGAGTATTTTTGGGATCAACGCCCCGTAAGCGGACACGTCATGAATAATAATCCGATCGTCACTTCGATGAATTTCACGATCGTGTTGTTTACATATTCCAAGTCCGGCAGTGCACTCGATTGTCAGGTATTCGACTTTCAGCTCTCTTCGTAAACATCATCTGGCAATTCGAACCAAAGAGCGCGAAAGCCAATCGATGGTGGTATGAAATGACCGCATTGTCGCCCAACAAGCGATCGGCCAAGGCACCAAGTCCTGGTGGCTGCCGATACAGTTCCGGCAACGAGATGGTTACTTGCTCGATGCCTGAAACGCATCAATGACTTTTCGCCCAAGCGCAGGATAGTCGGTTGTGATCCCATCAACGCCCAAATTGAGCAGTCGTTGCATGGCCGTTTCTGAGTTGACGGTCCAAACGATGACCTTAAGCCCGAGACTGTGCGCAAACTCAATCTCTTCTTTGCTGAGGTCCTTGTAATAAGGTGCCCAGATTTGACCGCCGAGATGCTCAATGGCCTTCGCCGGTGAGCCAGCAAAGTCGTCGATATCGATACCGCCGAGCCAGGGTGACTTGCCATTCTGTCCAACCTGCAGATTGTCGAGCCAGGATCGGCTTGCTGTTAGAAACGCCAGTGGAATGTCTGGTGCCTTCTTCTTCACATGCACAAGGCCGCGCCAGTCGAAGCTACGAATCCGACTACGCTTACGGACCCCGGCTTCGTCAATCACTGCGATGACGGCGTCGGCAATTCTCGCGGGAGAAAAAGTCAGGTCTTCTGCATCTGGCGCCGTCTTAATCTCAATGTCGAAGCACAAAGTGGGATTCCCTTTGGCCTCCGGTAGGGCAAGAAGGTCCGCAAGCAGCGGCATGCGCACGCCGTCTGATGCTTCCTGTTTCGGAAACCTGCGCGCGTAACGCGAGCCGGGTCGAAGCCGTCCCACGTCGTAGGCGCGCAGCTGCTCGTACGTAAGTGACTTGATGGCCGTATTGCCCGATACCCAGGCGCCATCCTTGCGCACGATGTCAGCGCTGAGAACTGGGTCATGCGTGATGACGATCTTGCCGTCCTTGGTCATCGCAACATCGAGCTCAAGACAATCGGATCCAGCGGCAATCGCGTTCTGAAAACTCGGGATCGTATTCTCCGGCAGGACACCACGGGCACCGCGGTGTCCTTGCAACTCAACGGAGTGAACGGAAGTAGTCATGCAGAGAAATCCCAAAATGAGCGTGGAGACACGGATGATAGACATCTCGACTTCTCAAAAGCCTGGTTAGTGTGACGCGCGTCTTGCAACACGTGGTGGAAGGTGAATGCCGACGTTTGCTTCCTCGCAGATCTTTCTGATCTTGGTTGGCGGCTTGCTGTTCGTTACGAAGTGGTCAAGGTCTGACAAATGGCCAATGCGAACGGGCGCTGTGCGTTCGAACTTGCTTCCATCTGCCACGAGAATGGACTTCCTAGCGCTGCTAATGATCGTCCGCGAGACACTGACCTCACGATAGTCGTAGTCGAGGAGGGAGCCATCGGCATCAATCGCAGAGGCTCCAATGATCGCGTAGTCGACTTTGAACTGCCGGATAAATTCCACGGTTTGTTCGCCGACAATGCCTCCATCCGAGTGGCGCAGCACGCCCGCAGCAATAATGATCTCGTTGTCTTCGTGGCCTTGCAGGATGTTCGCAACGTTGATGTTGTTTGTAATGACCATGAGACCTTGGCGCTGGCGCAAAGCCGCAGCAACCTGTTCGGTCGTCGTCCCAATATTGATCAGAAGGGAAGCGCCGTCAGGAACCAGGTTGGCGGCAACAGCACCGATCGCGCTTTTTTCATCCGGTGCCGATCTCCGCCTCGCTTCGTAGGCGACATTTACTGCGCCCGAGGGTGGCACGGCTCCGCCATGAAACCGATTGAGAACGCCCGTGTCGCATAGCTCGTTCAAGTCTCGCCGGATGGTTTGCTTGGTAACATTGAAGCTCTCCGCCAGGTCATCGACGTCAACACGACCTTGCATCCGTGCCAATTCAACAATCTTGAGCTGTCGCGGGGAAAGAGGTGTCATTTCTGGCGCTTCAGGCTTTGCCGGATGTTGGATGGAAAGTAGACAGCGGCCTATCTCCAAATCAACAGGATAAGGCAGAAAGTAGCTGTGCGCGAATGTATTCGTTTGACATTCGTTTTTTTTCGCTTCTAGCTGTTCCTGCAAACGACATTAAGCAATTCAGCGGCAACGACCGTTGATCTGTTTGCACATGCTGCCAGGCGGAAGACCAATGTTTGGTAGTCACATAACCGATACGGAGGGGTGGTACGTGTGCGCCATCTTTGGGTGATTCAACGACACTTGGCTGCCTATTGGCCTGTATCGCCTGAGACGCACTATGGCCCTCGATATATCGGGGAAAAATCGAACGATGCCGGCTGAACTGAGCTAACCCAGTTTGGCTGCAAACGAGAGGAAACATCAGATGCAGAAGCGACACCTGATCGCGCTGACCGTTGGCGGCGCGATGGCGATTGCTGGCAGTACACAAGCATTTGCTGCAACGGAAGTGCAGTGGTGGCACGCCATGGGCGGCGTCAATGGCGAGCGTGTCAATAAGATTGCAAATGACTTCAACGCCACTCAGTCGGAATACAAAGTCGTTCCCGTATATAAGGGCAACTACACGGAGACGATGACCGCTGCTGTGGCTGCATTTCGCGCCCGCAAGCACCCGCATATTGTGCAGGTCTTTGAGGTCGGTACGGCAACGATGATGGCAGCCAAGGGTGCTGTCTATCCGGTCGAAGATATGATGAAGGATGCCGGCGAGAAGTTCGATTCGAACGCTTTCCTTCCCGCCGTGATCAGTTACTACCAAACTCCAGGTGGCAAGTTGTTGTCGATGCCTTTCAACAGCTCGACGCCGGTTCTCTGGTACAACGAGGACGCTTTCGCCAAGGCTGGCATTAGCTCACCACCGAAGACCTGGCCCGAAGTCAAAGCGGCATCGGACAAGCTGCTGGCGGCTGGATACAAGTGTGGCTTCTCCTTCGGTTGGCAATCCTGGGTCATGATTGAAAACTTCAATGCGTGGCACAATCAGGCGATCGGCTCCAAAGAGAATGGTTTCGCCGGCATCGATACGGAGTTCTCTTTCAACAACAAGGCAACGAAGGCACACCTCGCCAACATCGCAGAGTGGGGTAAGTCCAAGGCATTTGTTTATGCCGGTCGCCGTGGTGACAGCCTGCCAAAATTCACATCGGGCGAATGTGGCATGTGGTTGAACTCGTCTGCTTACTACGGTGGGATCAAGAAGCAGGCCAAGTTCAAGTTCAATCAGGCAATGTTGCCGTTCTATCCTGACGTGATCAAGGCGCCGCAAAACTCCATCATCGGTGGAGCGACGCTCTGGGTTCTCAAAGGTCATAAGAAGGAAGAGTACAAGGGCGCAGCCAAGTTCATGACCTATTTGTCATCACCTGAGGTCCAGGCGTGGTGGCACCAGGAAACAGGTTATGTGCCGATCACAAATGCGGCTTATGATTTGAGCAAGAAGCAGGGATTCTATGACAAGAACCCTGGAACCGACACGGCAATCATTCAGCTTCGTTTGAACAAGCCAACTCCGAACTCAAAAGGGCTGCGCTTTGGCAACTTTGTTCAGATCCGCGACATCATCAACGATGAAATGGAGCAGATCTGGAAGGGCAGCAAGTCAGCTTCTGACGCCTTGGACAGCGCCGTGAAGCGCGGCAATACGCTGCTGCGCAAGTTCGAACGCGCGAACAAGTAGCGTCTCGGGCGTTACGCCTCCGAGTTTTAGATCGATGTCACCAGCCTGCAAACACATCGGGCTGGTGACAAACCAACCATCGCCATCCAAGCAGCTGCAGTTGTTCAATGCTCAAGCGGGTTCACTTCGGACCATCATGGCTTCCCTATCTGTTGGTCGCGCCGCAGATCATCATTACGATCGTTTTCTTTCTCTGGCCGGCAGCACAGGCGCTTTATCAATCGCTATTGGTCCAGGATGCGTTTGGCCTCGGCACCAAGTTCGTTTGGTTCGAGAACTTCACGGTTTTGCTCACCGATGAAATCTACCATGAAGCATTTCAACGAACGTTCATCTTCTCATTCCTTGTAGCGTTTCTGGCGATGTCTTTGTCGCTCTTGCTCGCGGCTATGGCTGACCGAGTCATCAAGGCCCGCAAGACTTATCAGACACTTCTCATCTGGCCTTACGCCGTCGCCCCCGTGGTGGCCGGCGCGCTCTGGATGTTTATGTTCGATCCAACTCTGGGCATCGGAACGTACATGTTACGCGGCTTCGGCTACGAATGGAACTTCAGGGTGAATGGCAATGAGGCCATGGCGCTCATCGTTTTCGCGGCGGCGTGGAAGCAGATCAGCTACAACTTTCTTTTCTTCCTGGCAGGTATGCATGCGATCCCGAAGTCGCTCATTGAAGCGGCCGCGATCGATGGCGCCGGACCGGTGCGCCGCTTCGCAACAATCATCTTCCCATTGCTGTCGCCGACCACGTTCTTCCTTCTCGTCGTCAACATCGTTTACGCCTTCTTCGACACGTTCGGCATCGTCCATGCGGTCACCAAGGGTGGACCGGGCAGAGACACCGAAATCCTGATCTATAAGGTCTTTAATGATGGCTTTGTCGGGCTGGACCTGGGCGGCTCAGCCTCCCAGTCAATAATCTTGATGATCATTGTTATCGGGCTAACCGTCATTCAGTTCCGCTACATCGAGAAGAAGGTCAACTACTAATGGTCGTGGGCAAACCGTCATGATTGAGAACAGACCATGGATGACCTTTGCGGCGCACTTTACCATGATCGTTGGGGTCGTGTTGGTCGCGTTTCCCGTATGGGTAACGTTTGTTGCGGCAAGCCATGATCAGGTTCGCATCACGCAGGTTCCACTACCATTGCTGCCTGGAGACCAGTTCTTCGTGAACCTGAAAGCTGCACTCTTCCAAGGCGTCGGAAATGCCAAGGAACAGTCGGTTTCCCTAATGCTGCTGAACAGCTTGGTCATGGCACTGGGAATTGCGATCGGGAAGATTGCAGTCTCGATACTCTCAGCGTTCGCCATTGTGTACTTCCGGTTTCCGTTTCGCATGATGTTCTTCTGGATGATCTTCCTGACACTCATGCTTCCTGTTGAGGTGCGAATTCTTCCAACGTTTGAAGTCGTGGCCAATCTCAACATGTTGAATAGTCATGTCGGATTGACGTTACCTCTGATCGCATCTGCAACCGCGACGTTCATGTTCCGGCAGGTCTTTCTCACGGTGCCAGATGAACTTCTGGAAGCTGCGCGCATCGACGGCGCCGGACCGATGCGGTTCTTCAGAGACATCCTACTGCCGATGTCACGCAACAACATCGCCGCACTGTTTGTCATTCTCTTTATTTTCGGTTGGAATCAGTATCTCTGGCCTTTGCTCACAACAACAGACAAGAGCATGTACACCATCGTGATGGGCATCAAGCAGATGCTGGAAGCGGCGGAAGAAGCACCGGAGTGGCATTTGATCATGATGACGTCCCTGCTTGCCATGCTGCCACCGGTTGCAGTCGTCATCGCTATGCAGGGGCTCTTCGTTAAGGGGCTGACGGAGACGGAGAAGTAAGATGGCAACCGTTGGAATTCACGACGCGAAAAAGCGGTATGGCCAGACAGACGTCATACACGGCATTTCAATGGACATAGGCGACGGTGAGTTCATCGTCATTGTTGGTCCCTCGGGCTGCGGCAAGTCCACTCTGCTGCGCATGGTTGCCGGTCTTGAAGCAATCACCGACGGTGAAGTCAGCATTGATGGCGAGGTGGTCAACAACCTGGAGCCCATGGACCGCAACATTGCGATGGTCTTCCAGAACTACGCACTCTATCCACATATGAGCGTGTTCAAGAACATGGCCTACGGCCTGAAGAACAGGGGCACGCCGAAGCAGGAAATTGAGCAAAAGGTACAAGAAGCAGCCGACATTCTGGAACTTGGACAGTTGCTCGACCGCAGGCCGTCGCAGCTTTCAGGCGGGCAACGCCAGCGCGTCGCGATGGGCCGGGCCATCGTGCGCAATCCCAAAGTCTTTCTGTTTGATGAACCGCTCTCCAACCTCGATGCCAAGCTGCGTGTGAATATGAGGTTGGAGATCAAGAAACTCCAACGCCGGCTCGGTATCACCACAATCTACGTAACACACGATCAGGTCGAGGCAATGACAATGGCCGACCGCCTGGTCGTTATGAACGGCGGCATCGCTGATCAGATCGGAACGCCGCGTGAAGTTTATCGCTCTCCACAAAGCAAGTTTGTGGCAGGCTTCATCGGCTCGCCAGCCATGAATTTTGCTTCAGCCGTTTGGGATGGTGCTAAGGCTCAGGTGACGGCATTCGGGGTGACAATGGCGCTTCCTAGCGGCGCAAATGTTCCGGGCTCGCAGAGTATCGAACTTGGCGTTCGTCCGGAGCATCTGCGGATTGATCCTGAAAATGGTCAGATCGAGCTGGCGATTGAGGCCGTTGAGAACCTCGGCAACGATACGATTGTCTATGGTCGTGTTGTGGCGTCGGATGGTGAGCCAATTGTCATTCGTATGGAAGGCGATCACGACTTCGGGCTTGATCAGAGAGTCCGAGTGAGGTGTGAACCGGAAAACATTCACTTGTTTGACAGCAAGACTGGAAAGCGGATTTGAACGTGGTGCACAACGCGACTGCCGCATCAACCGCCAAAACTGAATCAGATGTCTATGACCTCCTCATCATAGGCGGCGGCATCAATGGGTGTGGTGTGGCGCGCGATGCTGCGGGTCGCGGGTACAAGGTCATGCTGGCGGAGAAGGGTGACCTTGCCCAGGGCACGTCGTCCGGCTCGACCAAACTCATCCATGGCGGCTTGCGTTATCTCGAGCACTATGAGTTCCGGCTCGTTCGCGAAAGCCTTAAGGAACGAGAAACTCTATGGGCCATTGCCCCGCACATCATCTGGCCGATGCGCTTCGTGCTCCCACATGCACCGCACCTGAGACCGGCTTGGCTGCTCCGTCTCGGGCTTTTCATCTACGATCATATTGGTGGTCGCAAGAAACTGCCTCCGACGCGATCAATTGACCTTCGAACGGAACCAGCAGGGCAACCATTACGGTCAAACTTTCAACGCGGCTTCGAGTACTCAGACTGTTGGGTGGATGATGCGCGATTGGTCGTTTTGAATGCGCGGGACGCCGCCGATCGCGGTGCAACTATCCAAACTCGAACAGCAGTTGCCAAGTTAGAGCGAAGCGATGATGTCTGGCGGGCGAGTCTTCGCGATCTCCGGACAGGACAGATGCGAGACGTCCATGCCCGTTTGGTGATCAATGCTGCCGGTCCATGGGTTGATGTTGTTCTGAACTCTGTCGCCGGCCAGAACTCTGGCGGCAACGTCAGGCATGTCCAGGGCAGCCACATCGTTGTTCCAAAACTCTTCGATCATTCGCAAAGCTACATCCTCCAAAATCCAGACGGGCGCATCATTTTCGCCATTCCTTATGAGCAGGATTTTACCCTGATCGGCACCACCGATCAGGACTACGTCGGTGAGTTGGACAACATTGCAATTACGACTGACGAGATTGACTATCTTTGCACATCTTTGAACTCTTACTTCAACACCGGCATTACCGCCGACGATATCATTTGGTCGTACTCGGCTGTCCGGCCGCTCTACGATGACGGCTCAGACAAAGCACAAGAAGCAACCCGGGATTACACGATCAGAACGGATGGACATTCGGACCAGCCAAAGCTGATCAGCATCTTTGGTGGCAAGATCACAACGTATCGTCGATTGGCACTTGAGGTCCTTGATCGCGTCAACGATGTCTTCGACAGACATGAAGAATCTTGGACTGAAACGGCGCCCTTGCCGGGCGGTGATTTTGGCATCAATGACTTCGAGAAGGAGTTGGCGCGGCTTAGAGAGCGTTATGGTTTTTTGGATGGCAAGACTGCGTACCGCTTGCTTCGCAGTTACGGCACCAGCGCCTGTCGCATCCTCGGTGGTGCGACTGCGAAACAGGATCTGGGAAAAGATTTCGGCGCTGGTCTCAGTGAGCGAGAAGTCGAGTATCTGCGACGGACCGAGTGGGCGGAAACAGTTGACGACATTATCTGGCGCAGGAGCAAGCTCGGCCTTCGATTGAATCCGGAGGAACAGCGACGGCTTGAGAATTGGCTCTTAGAGAATCCAGTTGAAGTGTCAGCCGTCACGGTGCAGTAGATCACACTTCAAACGGCGCCAACTCCACAAGAGACCGGACAATGAGCAGTGCGAGTCGAACTGCAGCTTGTTGCAGCCAACGACAAGATAGCCTCAATTCGTGCTTCGAGATCGATCAATCGCTGCAATCATGCAGCTCAGGATCCGCGCAACCATGATTGCCGAGACGTTGCCAATGTCCTTCTGCGGTGCGAACTCGACGATGCTGCACCCTGCAATACGTGCTCGTGATGAGATGACTTCCAGTATCTCAACCATATGCCAATAGTTCAGGCCACCCGGCACTTGCGCCATCACTGCCGGAAACACGCTTGGATCAAACGCGTCACAATCCAAGGCAATAAAGACGCGTGCATCCTGTGGCAAGGCAGCGAGTGCAGCAGGAATTCCATGCTGATAGATCTGTCTGGCGGTTACAACTTCTGCGCCCCAGCGTGTCGCATCTTCGAGGTCAGATCTGAGCGCACTGCCGACGCCGCGTGCACCAAGCTGAATGATACCCTCGACCCACGCCATTTCGGAGGCGCGGCGCATTGTGCTGCTCCAGCCGAGCGGTTCGCCAAAACGTTCCTGTCGCCAATCGATATGAGCGTCGATTTGAACGATCCAAACGGGGCCATGGTCCTCAAAGCCCTGGAGTGCCGGGATCGGAACAGAGTCGTCACCACCAAGGATGATGGGTATAGTTCTGAGATCCAAAATACTCCGCACAGCTGCAGAAATACTATCACGATTGCCTGAAGGACAGTTGGGATCGCCCACGATGTCACCGACGTCCCGCACGTCTAAGGCGTTCGCAGCAAGTAATTCTGTTCCGGTGTCGAAATCATAATGGTTTTGCCAGTTCGCAAACTTCCGGCTGATCGAACGGACAGCAGAGGGCGCATCTTCGGAGTGGCTCTTCTTGCCAATCTCATAGGGCGTGGCGTTCAACGCGCCGAGTACGGCGATACTGTCTACTTTGAGATCGGCAATTTTGCAGGTCTCCACTCCCAGGAAACTACTCATGACCGTTTCATCCCTGCTGCATGTTCAAATCAATAAGGCTGTTCGGCGATGAGTGCTGAGTGCGGCGAGCCTGATCTGGTCAGTTGCAAGAGAACAAGTCTCATCCAGCAAACCCAACACAATTTGAACTTCTCAAAGCTGCGCAATTCTGACAAGCTTCAGGCTTTCGGATACACCACCACATAATAATTGACCCGATCAGGAACTCCTATCGGGCCAGAACATCAAGCAAAAAAGCGAGAACCGGCCATGGCCTTGGAACGCAATTCTGATCGTATCTGGGACTTTGTTGATGACCGCAAGGACGACTACACGGCGTTTGCGGACCGCATCTTTGATATGCCGGAAATCGCTTACACGGAGTTCAAGTCTGTCGAAGAACACGCATCAATGTTAGAGCGTGAAGGTTTCCGTATCACACGCGGCGTAGCGGGTATCCCCACCGCAGTCGTTGGTGAGGCCGGGGAAGAAGGTCCGGTAATTGCGGTCCTGGGCGAGTTCGATGCGCTTCCAGGGCTTGGTCAACAGTCGGGTGTCACAGAACACACACCGGTCGAAGACGGCGGGGCCGGTCACGGATGCGGTCACAATCTACTAGGCTCGGCAGCGCTGCTGGCAGCGTCGGCCCTCAAGGACTACCTCGCCGAACGCGGCATCAAAGGGCGCGTGCGTTACTATGGTTGTCCGGCTGAAGAGGGAGGAGCCGCGAAGACTTTCATGGTGCGAGCAGGACTATTCGATGATGTTGATGCCGCTATATCCTGGCACCCGGCGTCATTTACAGGCGTCAACCAAGCCAACTCTTTGGCAAATACACGGATCGACTACACGTTTCATGGGAAGTCCGCGCATGCTGCAGGCGCACCAGAGGTCGGCCGAAGTGCTCTTGATGCCGTCGAGTTAATGAATGTCGGTGTCAACTATATGCGCGAACACATGCCAGACGAAGCGCGAGTGCATTACGCTTACCTCGACGCCGGTGGGATTGCGCCCAACGTTGTTCCTTCGCGGGCAAAGGTCCGCCAGCTCATTCGTGCATCCAACCTTTCAGATCTTAAGCAGTTGGTTGAGCGGGTTCACAAGATCGCAGACGGTGCAGCGCTCATGACGGAGACCCGTGTCGAGAAGAGTGTTGTGACAGCAGTTTCCAATCTGATCGGCAATCGACCACTCGAAGAGATCATGCAGGCCAACATGGACCGGCTAGGCCCTCCACAGTTTGACGCAGCGGATAGGGAGTTTGCCGAAGCAATCCGAACCACCCTAACCAGGGCCGATATCACCGCCTCCTATCACCGTATTGGTACCGAACCTGACTATGATTTGGCACTGTGTGACTTCGTTGCCCCGCTTGACCGCAAAAGCACTGGCGGAGAGGGGTCGACCGACGTTGGAGATGTGAGCTGGGCCGTGCCGACCGTGCAGGCACGCGTAACGACATGCGCTATGGGCACACCATTTCACAGCTGGCAGCTGACGGCGCATGGCAAAACCGGAATTGCTCACAAAGGGATGCTTCATGCTGCGAAGATCATGGCCGGCACCGGTCGTGACCTATTCGAGCAATCAGAAAAAATCAGTGAAGCCCGCCGCATTCATGAGCAGCAGCAGGCTAGTATGCCTTATGAATGTCCCATGCCTGAAGAAGTCCAACCTCCGCTGGTCGCGCCGCCAGAAGCCGCTGAGTAGAAGAAGTTCACATGCGCGCTCGGCGACTCTTGCGGATTTATTGCATTAACCAATTGCACTCTGCATGAATTTGTATCAAACGCTCGCGCCACCTGCTTGACATTTGGTTCTTGCAGGTGATCGGCGCGGTGATAAGCTCATTCTGCAGCTCGATGATTGGCCACGAATTGATTGGTAAATTTCAATACCAACGCGTGGTCGATTCCCGTTGCAGGTTCCAACAGGTCCGCGATCGCCTAGATTCTCGGACAATTTTTGGGAGGACGTTCCCGTGTATTTTCGCAGCAGACTGGCGATGGCGGTTGTCGCTTGTACGATCTGGACGGCTGGTCCGGTTCAGGCAAAGGACTTGACCATAGCGTTGGCTTCAGAGCCTACGTCCATTGACCCTCACTTTCACAATCTCGGTCCGAATAACGCGCTGGCAAGTCATTTCTTCAATGGCCTGGTTATGTTTGATGCCAAGCAAAAGGTTCAAGCCGGCCTGGCGGTTTCCTGGAAACCTATTGATGATCTGACCTGGGAATTCAAGCTGCGCGAGGGCGTCAAGTGGCATGACGGTTCGCCATTCACAGCGGACGACGTCGTTTTCACCATGAACCGCGCTGATAAAGTGCCGAACTCACCATCGAGTTTTGGAACCTACACAAAAGGCAAGACAGCCGTGAAGGTCGATGATCTTACGGTACACATTAAGACGAAGACGCCTTATCCGCTGATGGTCACCGACATGACCACCATTCACATTATCTCGAAGAAGAATGCTGAAGGCGCAACGACGGCAGACTTCAACTCAGGCAAGGCTGCTATTGGTACTGGCCCATTCAAGTTCGTTGAGTATGTCGCCGGCGACCGCATAGTCATGGCGGCTAACGAGAACTATTGGGGCGGAAAGCCCAAATGGGACAAGGTGACACTGAAGCCAATCAAGTCCGGCCCGTCGCGTGTTGCGGCGCTGCTTGCTGGTGATGTTGATGTCATCGAAGGCGTGCCGACGGCCGATATACCGCGGCTCAAGAAGGATCCAAAAATCGCGCTTTCTAGCGGGATATCGAACCGTGTGATCTATCTCCATCTCGACCAGGATCGGGATGACTCTCCATACGTTAAAGCAGCCGACGGCGGAGCGATCAAAAACCCGCTCAAGAAACAAGAGGTACGCAAGGCCATTTCCAAAGCGATTAATCGCAAGGCAATTGTCGATCGCGTTATGGAAGGCATCGCAATTCCAGCTGGTCAGTTGTTGCCGGAAGGTTTCTTCGGTGTTTCGCCAAACCTGAAGCCGGAACCTTACGATCTGAAGGGCGCCAAGGAGCTGCTCAAGAAAGCAGGGCACGAAAAAGGTTTCCAGCTCACGCTGCATGGTCCGAATGATCGCTACATCAACGACGCGAAGATTGCGGAAGCGATTGGTCAGATGCTGACCCGCCTTGGCCTTAAGATGAAGGTTGAGACGATGACGCGGTCCGTTTACTTCAAGCAAGCGTCTCGTGGCGGTCCAAACAAGACTCCCAAGTTCAGCTTCATCCTTGTTGGATGGGGCGCAGGAACGGGTGAAGCATCCTCGCCACTCAAGTCACTGCTGCAC
The DNA here is from genome assembly GCA_965247245.1 of Hyphomicrobiaceae bacterium. Classification (GTDB taxonomy): domain Bacteria; phylum Pseudomonadota; class Alphaproteobacteria; order Rhizobiales; family Hyphomicrobiaceae; genus Tectiglobus. Next base: position 4,685,877 of record CBDFGV010000003.1, read on the forward strand.
ACCTATGACAAGTCGCGCGGCTTTGGTGCCTCGAACCGGGGGCGCTACTCAAATCCGAAATTCGATCAACTTCTTGAGCAAGCTCTTGCCACGGTGGACGACAAGAAGCGGCAGGATCTGTTGGCGCAAGCGACTGAGATTGCCATTGGTGAGCTCGGCATCATCCCGCTGCATTACCAGGTCAACACTTGGGGTTCCAAGAAGGGGCTGAGCTACACGCCGCGCACCGATGAGCGCACGGTCGCAATGATGGTTCAGTAAACCACGCGCGCCTTACAAGTCAGCACCGAGCAGTGTTCTAAGAATTGCTCGGTGCCTTCTTCTCATTGTTAGCAATCCTGCTACCGGCCTTGCGATCGAGGGGTAAGAACGTGACGGCATTCCTCATCCGACGACTGATGCAAAGCGTTGTGGTGGTGTTCATCATGTCGCTCGTGGTGTTTTTGGGCGTCAATGTTGTCGGCGACCCTGTCGATATGTTGATCAGCCCGGACGCGACGCAAGAGGAGATCGAGGCCGTCATCAAATCATTTGGCCTTGATCGCCCGATCTGGGAACAGTACTGGCGTTTTCTAGTCGGTGCTCTCAGTGGCGATCTAGGAAAATCGTTCATTCATGGGACACCGGCTCTCCCGTTAATTCTCGAACGTATGCCGGCGACCATGGAACTCGCGTTCTCGGCGCTCATAATGTCGATCGTCTTAGGGATTCCACTCGGTCTTTACGCTGGACTGAAGCCTGACGCATTTTCCTCTCGCACAATCATGGCGGGCTCGATCCTTGGCTTCTCGCTGCCAACCTTCTGGGTCGGCCTGATGTTGATCATGATCTTCGCGGTCATGCTTGGCTGGTTGCCGTCTACGGGACGCGGCCCCACGGCTGAGTTTCTCGGCATTGAGTCGAGTCTTTTTACGTCCGATGGATTGCGATACGTCTTTCTTCCAGCCCTCAATCTTGCGCTTCTGAAGATATCTCTGGTCATCCGCTTAACACGAGCCGGTACGCGCGAGGCGATCCACCAAGACTACATCAAGTTCGCCCGCGCCAAGGGACTTTCGTCAAGGCGAGTCATTGGTTTGCACCTTCTGAAGAACATCCTTATTCCAGTGGTCACCGTTCTTGGATTAGAGTTTGGAGGGTTGATCGCGTTCTCGGTTGTTACTGAGACAATCTTCGCTTGGCCAGGCATGGGCAAGCTGCTGATAGATTCAATTCAGCAACTCGATCGACCCGTAATAGTTGCCTACTTGATCATTATCGTTCTGTTCTTTGTCTTCATCAATTTGGTTGTTGACATTGTTTACTCCATTCTCGATCCACGCGTGCGGCTCGGAGATCAACAAGCATGAGCACGACATTCGACAACGCCAAGTCAGTTGGGAGCAAATCCGAAAGCGTTTCGGAGGCCAACCCGGACAAGGCTGCTGAAAAGGTTAGGGTCGAAACACCTTTCCGTCGGTTCGCGTCCGAGTATCTCGAGAGCCCGGTAGCGACTATTGCTCTGTTCATGCTGGCGACCATCATTCTGCTGGCCCTCTTCGCGCCATTGATTTCTCCGCAAAACCCCTACGATCTCGGGCAGGTCGACATCCTTGATGCACGATTGCCACCCGGTGAAGTCAGCTCCATGACTGGCATGACGTTTTGGCTTGGCACGGATGGTGCCGGACGAGACATGTTTTCGGGTATCTTGTACGGGCTTCGGATTTCACTCGCCGTCGGTGTCTTTTCAGGCTTTCTGGCACTGGCAATCGGTTCAGCTGTCGGTCTGATTGCAGCCTATGCGGGGGGACGAGTAGAAACGCTGATCATGCGTGTCGTCGACCTCCAGTTATCCTTCCCAGCAATCCTGATCGCTCTCATGCTTGTTGCAGTTATGGGCAAGGGAATCGACAAAATCATTATCGCGCTTGTCGTAGTGCAATGGGCCTACTACGCGCGCACTGTGCGCGGGTCGGCGCTTGTCGAGCGGCAGAAAGAGTATGTCGAAGCTGCCCGCTGTCTCAATCTCGGTCACAGTCGAATACTCTTCCGGCACATTCTGCCGAACTGTCTACCGCCGCTTATCGTTGTTGGCACAGTTCAGACAGCGCATGCAATTGCCCTCGAAGCGACGTTATCGTTCCTCGGTGTCGGGCTGCCACAGACCGAGCCTTCACTTGGCCTCCTGATATCAAATGGGTTCGAGTATCTGCTCTCAGGCAAATACTGGATCAGCACCTTTCCAGGGATCGCGCTTTTGCTAACAATCATGTCGATCAACCTAGTCGGCGACCAACTGCGCGATGTGCTGAACCCGAGGCTTCGCCGATGAGCCAGGCAGAGAACCAACCAACGCTGCGCGTGAAGGATCTCTACACCCATTTCTTCACCAAAGATGGTGTTGTGAAAGCCGTTGACGGCGTTTCCTTTGACATAGCACCTGGTGAGATCTTGGGGTTGGTCGGTGAATCAGGAAGTGGAAAGTCCATTACTGGTTTTTCTATCATGGGCCTCATAGATCCCCCCGGTCGTATTGTTTCCGGTAAAATTGAGTTTCAGGGCGAAGACCTGGTGGGTATGGAAGAAGATGCAATTCGGAAGGTTCGCGGCAACCGCATTGCGATGATCTTTCAAGATCCGATGATGACGCTCAATCCGGTTTTGCGTGTCGATACACAAATGATCGAGGCGGTTCAGGCCCACCGGAAGATCAAGCGGAAAGACGCATTCGAACTCGCAACCGAGGCACTGGCACAAGTCGGGATTCCTTCTCCCGAACGCCGCTTGAAGGCTTACCCGCATGAACTCTCCGGCGGGATGCGCCAGCGGGTTGCGATTGCTACGGCGTTTATCAATCAGCCTGACCTCATTATTGCCGACGAGCCGACGACGGCGCTCGACGTCACAATCCAGGCGCAGATCCTGTTCGAAGCACAACAGCTGTGTCGCAAGACTGGGACGGCGATGATCTGGATCACGCATGACCTCGCCGTTGTCGCCGCACTGGCTGACAAAATTGCAGTCATGTACGCGGGCCGCATCGTAGAGCAGGGAACGGCAGACGATGTAATCGACAGGCCGTTGCATCCTTACACGAAAGGTTTGCTAGGCTCCGTACCGGGGCACAACAAGCGAGGCCAGAGACTGACGCAAATCCCTGGTATGACGCCGTCTTTGCTCAATCTGCCCGAGGGATGTGCCTTTCGGACCCGTTGTCCTTATGCAGATGGGGCGTGCAAAGCAGCGCCAGACATTACTTCGTTCACGGGTGAACGCGGCGTGCGTTGTTTTCATCCTCTAACGGCTGAGGCTGCCGAATGAGCGTCGATAGTGCATATCCTAAGACAGCAACATCAGATGCCCCCATTGTCGAGGTTCAGGGTCTAACCAAGAATTTCGTCAAGAAGCTGGATCTGGCCGGGCGTATCGCCGCCAAGCTGGGCTCGGATCTCCGAGATGAAACAGTTCATGCTGTTGACAGCGTTGACCTTGCCGTCGCTGAGGGCGAGGTGGTCGGACTTGTCGGTGAGTCCGGCTGTGGAAAGTCGACTCTCGGGCGCATGATCGCCGGCTTACTTGAGCCTACGAATGGTCGAATACTGTTTCGCGGCCAGGACCGCAGTGAGCTCTCCGGTAGCGAGGCGGCACATGAGCGGCTCGCTATACAAATGATCTTCCAGGACCCTTACGCCTCACTCAATCCGCGCATGCGCGTGGAAGGCATCGTTGGTGAGGCGCCCTTGGTGCATGGTCTCGTCAACAAGTCAGAATACTCCGACTACGTCGCCAAGATGTTGCAGAACGTTGGTCTGGATGCCGATTTTCGCAAGCGTTATCCGCACCAGTTCTCCGGTGGTCAGCGCAGCCGTATCGGCATCGCTCGCGCGCTCGCCGTCAAGCCCGAGTTCCTGGTCTGCGATGAGGCAGTTGCAGCATTGGATGTCTCAATCCAGGCGCAGGTAATCAATCTGTTCATGGATCTGCGCGAGCAGTTTGACCTGACATATCTCTTTATCAGCCATGACCTCAGCGTCGTGCAGCATATATCAGATCGCATCGTGATCATGTATCTCGGGCGCGTCGTCGAGTCAGGTGCAACGGACGAGTTCTTTGCAAAGCCGAACCACCCTTATGCGGAAGCGTTATTGGCTGAGATTCCGCGCCTTGATCAGCGCAAGCGAACGTTTCATCCGATCAAGGGGGAGATCCCTTCGCCACTCAATCCGCCGACCGGCTGCCATTTTCATCCGCGCTGCCCGCATGCCTTCGAGCGCTGCAAACTGGAAGTTCCGGCGCTACGTGAGATTGCACCAGGTCGTATGTCGGCATGTCATCTGAACGATCAGAAGTAGAGCGTTGAGCGCTATGGTGCGCGGTGTGACTTGAATGTGCTAAGCTTCGCGACAATTTCATTTTGGAGGAAACGGTCATGACGAAGCCAAGTATTTCGGATTGCATCAACGACAACTGCCCCTGGTCAGGAAAACCGGTATCAGCTGACTCTCTGACGGTCTATCGGGGGCAGGTCGTTGGGTTCTGCAACACGGGCTGCCGGGACAAATTCGAGAAGGCAGTAGGTCAGTTCGACAAGCTCCTGAAGCCAGGTACCGCTCAGTAGAGCCGCTCGCCCTGCCACTTCAGGGCGATAACGCTTGTCAAAAAGAGTTCGAACGGGATCAGTTTGAGGCCTGTGCCAACGCCAGGGCTGTGCCGATCAGCACAACATGCGCGACGAAGAATACGGTGCACTTGCTCCAGATGGACATCATGGTTCTCGATCCTTGGGTTGAAGTTATCTTCTGCTTCTAAGTCGCGGTTAGGATCGATTAGGTTCAATCATGAGATGAGAACCCCTTCGCACTGGGAAGAAAGCGGCGCTAGGGCATCAGGTTCAGCGGTTCAAAACACCGTATCATTGCTGGGCAAATCAGCCGTTCGCCGTGCAATGTTAACCACGAGCGAAGCGGGCCAGTACAGGCCAGTGCAGGTCCGACTAGGGCGTCAGGATCCTGACGGACTAGATCCCAGCCTTGTGGCGCGTTCGAATGCGCCGACCCGTTGTCGTTCCAACTCTATTTGGCCAGCCAACTCAGAGCATTCTGTCAGGCGCATGCCATGTGCTTCCGGAACCAAGCGCCCGGCTTCGGTCAGGCCGGCGTAGCGAGCCGCGACATACATCTTCTTGTTGACCTGGTGCGGTTGGGTTTCATTGAGATTCTCGATGGTCGTATCGCCAGCTAACGCGAGGGCACCATCGCGTGCGGCAGCTTCGACCAGCTCCATCCCGGCCTCGGTCCGAACGATCATTGCATTCGTTCCAGGGTCAGACTTTGCAAGTTCGCGATCTGGACTGCCACCGGGCCAGTTATCGGCAGCGGCTATGTCGGCGCCCTCACCGATGCCATCCGGGCAGACCTTGCAACGGAACGGCAAAGACCAGCTGCTCTCATCTTCGCCCCACATATCCAGATAATCGAAGTCGTGAACTTCACCGGCTTGTGTCTCGATCGTGGTCGGGCCGGGACATCCGCGACCGCGGTACCTTAGGGATTTAATTGTAGAGCGGCTCAAGCCATGGGAATTCAGGAAGGTGTCCATGGATGACGTCGGCATGAAGCCACCACAAACCGGAGCAAGCCAGTACTTAATGTAGCGGTCGACTCGCGCATCGAGACGCGCCAGATTGCGAACGGCGTTGAGATCGCATGGTTTTGCCACAATAGCGAACGGTTCGTTCTGATCGAGAACGGAATCCAATTGGCTCAGAACATCGGTCGGGCCGTATCGTGATCCCGCAGCCTTGAAGACATCGTCGGATGTCCGCGATAGCGTCATCTCACCAAATGTCGGGTCGGCGTCACTCGCCTTGACGTGGAGAACAAAGGCGACGCGTTGGCTACGAACCAGATATTGCGCTAGCGCCGTCAACACACCACCGGTTGAGCCTTCGTGGCGAACCACATCAGTCCCGGCGTATCCTAGCAAAAGCCGATGATACGCACCCCAGATGACGTCTTTATGTGGTGCATTCAAAATCTGATGCGCTGGTAAGCCTTCCACCCGGGTGCCGGGGCATGTCGCGTAAACCTTGTCGACATCCTGGTCACTCAGCTCACCGTTTATCTGCGGTCGTAGCTCGCCATCTTGATCTTTGACCACAGTGACTTTGTCCTGGCCGCAGACCGATTGGCAAAGGCCGCAGCCAATGCACAATCCATCCTCAACAATGCGCAGGAATCTCTCTTGAGGTGTCATTGAACGCTGCAACCTCACACGGTGAAAGTGCTGTCTCAGTCGCTTGGGCGAATACCGCTTTCAGGGCCATCACCCGAGGGCTTCACGCAAACACTTTCTCGCAACTGCAAGCATCATGACAAGCGTCAAGATACGTTATCCATCGCCGCGTCCGGGGCGTTCGGACAACAGGCTTTCTTTACCCGGGCGCCCGGACCATTCTTTCGCATCTGCAGGCACTTCGCCTTTCGCTGTGATGTTCGGCCAAATGTCCGCGAACCGTGTATTGATCTCAAGCCACTTCTCAAGCCCTGGTTCTGTGTCGGCCTTAATTGCTTCCTCCGGGCATTCAGGCTCACAAACACCACAGTCGATGCACTCGTCGGGATGTATTACGAGGAAGTTTTCGCCTTCATAGAAACAATCCACCGGGCATACTTCGATGCAGTCCTGCAACTTACAATTGATGCAGCCTTCTGTGACGATAAAGGTCATGCGAACTCAACCTCGACCTCTCCGGCACGAAGGCGCCGCATATATTGATTGACCTCGCCAGCGTGAAGCCGGGCGGAACGATTGGTCGGCGGCAATTCTTCGGAGTGGAAGAATGAAGGCAGCTCGTCATGCTCCTCTTTGAAGCCTGCCTCCTTATTGAACTTGTCCTCTAGCTGCAGCGCTTCACGACCGAGGTCACGAACCTCCTCGGGGCTAACATCCAGGTCAAATGCATCATTCATTGCATCGGCGATCAACTTGAGATTGCCATCTGTAACTGATCTGCCAAAAACACATAGGCCGATCGAGTCAGCCACAGCACTATTGACCTGCATTTTGTAGCTCTCTGCGGCAATCACCTCGACCGTCTTGTCATCGCACTTGAATGTGGGTGCGTTCCCGGTGGTGTGATCGGCACCTTGCGCAGTGACCATCATCGATATGCCGGTAACTTCGACAACTCGTGGATCGTAGGCGCTGATGGCCTGCTGCTTGATGACCGGTATACGAGCAATGTCGAAATGCTTGCCAACCCGTGCCGTACCCTGCGCCAGCAGTTGCCCCCGATCGTTACCCACGCGGATATCTTCCAAGCATTTTTTCATGAACTCGATGTCACCGAAATCAGCTTGGCCGCCGTCCATGAGCATGGCAATCATCGCGCCAACCTCAATGGTATCGATTCCTAGATCATTAGCCGTTTCGTTGAGGATGGCGACGTCATCGGGTTCGACCAGTCCGCAATTCGTGCCGAGCAATCCGATCGTTTCGTACTCCAGTGGGGAAACAATTTCGCGACCGCTGGCGTCAACATAGACATTGCTGCACTTAATCAGGCAACCCGGCATGCAAGCGTGGGAAATTTCACCACCACGCTCAGAGTTGCTCTCGCGAATGTAGTCGCCGCCCATCTTGAACGGACCGTCGTCGGGTCCTACCAACTGACCAGAAGAGAAGTTGCGAACAGGCAATGCCCCCATATGATTGGTCAGATCGGCGACCATTGCGGTACCAGTTGTTTCGAGGCTCTTCACGGCAGGAGACTCGCCGAGCTTCTTGCCGTAGTCCTTTATCGCCCTCATAACCTTCTTGCGATCATGCAGAGTTGGCATCTTGTCCTTGTCGACGACGATAGCCTTGACCTTTTTCAAGCCCATGACAGCGCCAACACCTCCGCGTGCCGCAATCCGCGAGGGCCGATTGTCAGTGTCTGAGAACGCAACGCCTGCCAGAAGGCCGCCGTACTCGCCCACAGGCCCACAAAGCGCGAGGCTGACCTTGTCACCATAGATTTCATGAAGCTTAGCGGCTGCTTCAAAGTTCCCTAGACCGAGCAGACCGGAAGCATCTTCAAACGTGATTGGCCCGTCTTTGGGGATCCGTATCATGACCCAGTCAGCCGAGGCCCCATGCAGTGTAAAGCCGGCAATTTCGAGCTGGCCGAGCGCAAAGCCGAATGTGCCGCCAGTATTGGCTTCCTTAATTCCCCCTGTCAGAGGGCTCTTGCAGCCGACGCTCAACCGATTGGCATTGGAGAAGTTGGTGCCAGCAAATGGTCCGGCTGAGAAGATCAGTGGGTTTTCTGGTGATTCAGGGTCGATATCCGCAACACCACTGTTCAATAGCGTTTCCGCGATCAACCGCCGTCCGGAGTTGATGATCTCCCTGCCGTGCAACTCCCGTGTCTCAATAGACTGCGTTGCAAGATCGATTTCGAGGAATCTTCGCATGGTCAATACTCTCTAGTCGTCATAAGTCCCGGGGGGTTTGATTATCATTTGTATGCTAATGAAAAAATCTCAAGTGTTCAAGCCACTTCCGGAGAGCTGTGAACGCGGCTGGCGTCACCGCAACCCGTCTTCGCCGATGACATCCTCGGTTGTGAGACCGCCCACGCGGCTGTGGATCCGTGGCCCTTTGCTCATCGCGAGCGCAAAAAGGATTTCATTTGCACGCGGTCCGTCGGGTACGCCGACCTCCATGGCATCGAAGTGGCTGCGCACATAGGCGGCATTGATATGGCCCAATGGGACATCAATCCGGCACCCTGCTCCTCCGACTTTCATGGCTGATGGTACAATCGCCTTGGCTGTACCCAGCCGCTCTCGCATGGCGTAGCCGCCGGGCACATGCCATAACGCAGTGTGTTCCAACTCACCGGCCTCACCAGCAACGGCAGCCTTTCCATAACCATCAATACCATCAAGGCCGCCTAGCGCGTCGATCAAGCGATCGGTCAGCATAAGCCCGAGAGGTTTGAGATCGTCCATAGCACTTTGCAAATCTTCGGCGTATCCGCCAGCAAACGGATTGGCGACAAGCGCTATGATTGCGGCCCGGGTGCGCGGTTGAGCTGGCTTGGGACCATTCTCATGATGAATGTCCTCCAAGAACATTAGGGTCTTGCGAATTCTAAAGTCTGGCATCTGCTAGGGCCTTTTTCGTTCGAACTGCAGGTTGATTGAGTTTGGTACGGTCCAACGTGAGAGAACCGACCTCCTCCATCCTGTCATGCAATTGAAGGAAAGCGGCACCTATAAGCTGCCGCTTCAAAAGTTCTTCGGCAAACGACCGACCAAGCTGGAGTGCACGCTCTACTTCCGACTCTGTCAAATCTCCAACATCCGTCGTCACGAGCAGATGGCCCAAGTCACTATCTGGAGCGATTTCTTTTGCAGGCGCCCGCGTTACGGCTGGACAATCAGGAAGGTCAACGGCGTTCGCGATGAGAGTAGCAGCCACGTCTGCACTGGCCGCATTCCGGGCAATGACGGTGACAGCATCAGCAATGCCGAGCGACAGACTTCGTCCGCGCCAGCCGGAAGTTGCGATACCGCGATAGGAATCAGTTGCTGAAAGCGTCGCTCGACCACCGGGAACAGACGCCATTGCCACCGTCATACTACTGCCTGGGGCGAGATGGAATGCGATGTCGCCACCATTGTTGACGTAGGCTTTGTGCACACCGGCACCATCAGCTACATGCTGCAGAACATCATCGGCGACCGCACCGGCAACAGCTGCCATCGGAGTTACAAACTGGTTGCAGTACGGTGCAATAGCGGTTTGCATGCGTTGCGCAATCGGACCGTCAAACTCACCATCCGGTCGGCCACGAGTGCGTAGAGCTGGCAATTCGGCGACAAGCTCTTCGAGAACAAGCGAAAATCTTTTTGCCGCACGACGATAGGCTGCCTCGCGACCTGAACCAATTGCTTCAACGATGATGTCGATTGGGCCGTGGTGCAGGTGCAAACGCTGCCCATCAGATAACAATTTTGCTTGTGCGCCTTGCACCTTATTGCGCCTTCCTGGCAATCAGTTTGCTGCCGAGAGGAGGTGATATCGCGCGGATATCATCGCCATACTCACCGCCGGTCGCAAGTACATCCGGCACTGAGCGGATGGCTGTTTCATGCCCACCCAGGTTTAAGTAGTCGTCCTTGGAGACAGTGAACTCCAACGGTGCAACCAGCGCTGGCGTCGGGACATAACCGAACGAGTTGTCTGGCATGCGCGTCACGTCAACCATGATCGTGATACCACCGCCAGGCCAGACATAGAGGGGAGCGCCGCCGCAAGTCACCGACGTTTTCAGGGCTTGAACCGAGCGGGTAAGCTTTACCGGGTTCTTGGTCACACCGGAACGTAGCGAGCCACCCGCTCCACCCATAAACAGGACCGTACAAAGCGCCGGCTCACAGTTTTCCGCAATGAGGTCAACAGAAGGTCTCAGCGCATCGGGAAGGTCGTGTGGTTGCGGCTCAAGGTCGTCATCAAGTACGAAGTAGCCGAACTGTTCGCCGGTAGTTGAAACCATCAACATGGTCAGGCCAGGCTTCGCACCCTTCTTGGCATTCCATGGGCCAAGGATCTTGAGTGGGTCTTCAATGTCGGTGCCACCCCAACCCAGACCTGGTTCAGCAACCTGGAAATAGCGCCCCGGTGTTGAGCGCCGGCCATTGATCTTGATGCCTGTGTCCTGCCAGTCTAGAACCTTGCCGGCCTGGTGCTCAGAGACGACGCCGGTGATATGGTCATCAACTACGACCACTTCGTCGACGAGCCCCTTCCATTGTGAAGCAAACATACCGATCGTTGCGGAGCCGCAACCAACTCGCATCCGTTCTTCTTTGTGCCCATCTACGATCGGTGCATGACCGGCCTGCACAACAACGGTCGATCCATCATCGATCGACATCTCAACCGCTTCTTTGTTGCACAACTGCATGAGCGCATCACAGGTCACGCGACCTTCGGCCTTCGAGCCGCCGGTCAGATGATCAACACCGCCAAGCGACAACATCTGCGAGCCGTATTCGTTGGTCATGACATGACCGATCGCCTCGCCTTTGACGCGCACGGTCGAGGCCTCGTGTCCCAGATGGCGATCTGTGTCGATTTTCACCTTGGCGCCGCAGTACGAAAAGATGGCCTCTGTCACCACGGTTATGCAGTCGACTCCGTCGATCTCCTGGCTCACGATAAAAGGTGCCGGCTTATAGTCTGGATAGGTCGTGCCAGCTCCATTCGCGGTGACGAAGACTTCGTCATCACGCACCAGGCTACCGTCCCACTCGGACTTGAGGAATGGCGTGATTTCTCCACCAGATTCAATGCGCTTATTGAGAATTGTCAGCGGATCCGTCCGGATGATCTGACCATTGGCATTGGCGTAACGATCGCAAGCACCGGTTTTGCCGTCCGCGATGTAACACATCACCGGGCAGGCATCGCAGCGAATCTTCTCAGACGTTTCACTCATTGGCTGTCTTCGCCTCTTGAATGGCTCGCAGCACGCGATGCGGCAGCGCCGGCAGTTTCGTAATCTTCGCGCCGCAAGCGTGCCGAATTCCGTTGAGGATTGCAGGAGCCGTTGGAATCAAAACGTGTTCTCCCAATCCTTTCACGCCCATCGGCCCTTCGGGATCAGCTTTCTCGATCAGAATGGATTGCACCGGCGGTACATCACCGATCGTTGGAATGAGATAGTCGTGCAAGTTTTCAGTGCGACCTGGGACATACTCTTCCATCAAAGCCATCCCCAGTCCCTGCGCAACACCACCCTCAATCTGACCTTCAGCAAGAATAGGATTGACGACGCGTCCAAGATCATGCGCCGCCACAATATTCGTGACCTTGACAGTGCCGAGTTTGGTGTCCACTTCGACCTCCGCCATCTGCGCCCCATAGCCATAAACGGCATACGGCACGCCCTGCCCATTCTCATCCAAGGGCGTTGTTGGAGGATCGTAAGTCTCTTCCGCGTGGAGGACATAGCCGAAGGCTTCAGTCTCAAGTTCCTGCAACTCAATCGTGCGCGTCGTGACTTGATCGGTAATCGTCAAGCTAGAACCATCGAGTGAAATTGTGGCGTCGGAGCTCATATTGCTCATGCGCAGAATCTTTTGGCGCAGAGCCTTGCCAGCCAGTTCAGCGGCCTTGCCTGTAACAAATGTCTGGCGAGAGGCGGACGTCTTCCCGCAATCGGGGGTCAGCGCCGTATCGGCACCAACGAGCTCGAACTGCTCAAGTGGAAGACCGAGAGCATCCGCACAGATTTGGGTAATGACGGTGTTTGAACCCTGACCAATGTCCACCGCACCTTGATGGAGCTTTAGTCTACCATTTGCCGTGATACCCAACCGGATCGTCGAGGGATTGGATAATGAGGTATTCCCACAACCATACCAGCACGACGCAACACCGACGCCCCGCTTGACTACCTGAGACGACTGATTGAACTCTGCGGCGGCGAGGTTCGCTGCTTCCCAATGGGGTACAAGCGCATCGAGGCAATCCAAAATACCGACACTTTGCATCTTCTGACCGCACACCGACGTGTCGCCATCCCGAAGTGCATTCAAGCGACGGAATGCGAGCCGGTCCAGACCGCACGCTTCGGCCAGTTCGTCGTAGAGCGTTTCCTGCAGACTTGCAGCTTGTGGTACACCAAAGCCGCGAAAGGCGCCGGAGACCGGGCCATTGGTATGGATCGCGCGAGCCTGGGCTTGGTAGTTCGGCATACTATAGGGACCCGATGCGTGAACCGGGACGCGGTTCGCAACGGTCGGTCCCCAGCTGGCGTACGCGCCCGTGTCGAAGTCGGCTTCGAATTGCATGCCAACCAGTTTGCCATTGGAGTCAGCGCCAACTATGGCCCTCAGATTGCCTGGATGGCGCTTGGTTGTGGAAGTCATGGACTCCGACCGGGTGTAGACCATACGACATGGCTTGCCGGTCCAAAGGGCTACAAGCCCAAGCAATGGCTGCAATGAGACATCAATTTTTGAACCGAACCCACCGCCAGTTGCCGCCGGGATGATCCGGACCCTTTCCGGGTCGAGGCCGAGCACCCGGGCCGTATCATCGCGATCCATGTACGGCGCCTGCGTGCATGCTTGGATGACAACGACGTCGCCGTCCATCCAGGCGCACCCTGCTTCAGGTTCGATATAGGCATGCTCAACAAAGCTCGTCGCGATTGCACCTTGCACGACGTGGGCGGCGCCGGAAAGCGCCGCCTCAGCATCGCCGGACCGAACGTTGCCGGTCACGAGGACGTTATTCGCGCGATCCTCGTGGAGTGGCATCGCAGATCCCAGTGCCGCGATAGGGTCCAGGATAGACTCGGTCTCTGTCCACGCGATCGGAAACTCATCCAGGCTCATCGTGGTCAATATCTCGCGCTTGCCGACAATCAGCGCCACGGCTTCACCTTTAAATCGGGTTTGGCCGTTGGCTAGCGCCGGTTGGTCCGCGAACGGCGGAATGACACCAAATGTGTTGTCTCCACCGATATCATCAACCGTCAGAACTGTTTCGACGCCAGGCGTGTCCTCAACAAACTTGGCTAGATCACCAAACCGAAAGGTGGCTGCATGAAAAGGAGAGCGAACAGCGCGCGCATAGAGGGCATCTTCCGGCCAGAAATCTGCGCCGAACAATTCTGAGCCATCAACTTTTTGCCGACCGTCGAGCCGTTGAATTGGCGCACCGACGACGCTTCGTGACTCGGACACTCCTACCGCCTCGTGCTGAGTGCCAACATCGCAAACGGCATCAATGATCTTTCGATAGCCCGTGCAACGGCACAAAACGCCCGAGAGAGCTTCCTCGGCTTCAGCGGGAGATGGTGAGGGATTATCGGCCAGCAGCGCCGCTGCCGCCATGAGCATGCCAGGCGTGCATATTCCACATTGGGCTGCGCCGTGCCTCAAGAACGCCTCCTGCACCGGCGCCAGCCGCTCGTCTGACAATCCCTCGATCGTCATGACCTTGGAACCAAATACATGGCTGATTGGCGTCAGACACGCGCATTTCGGGACGCCTTCGATCAGGACGGTGCATGCCCCGCAGTCGCCAGCATCACAACCAACCTTTGTGCCGACCAGGCCCAACTGTTCGCGCAGGACATCACTCAGTCGTTGACCGGGATGCGCGGCGACCTGCGTCGGCTTCCCATTGACCTCTAGCGATTGTGTGGCCAGCTGCTGGGTCATGCGGCGCTCGCCTGGTCATTGCTCAGAGACACAATGCAGCGCTGCACCAGTTCACTGGCGGCGCTCGCACGCGCATCCGCATCACTTCGAAGATCATGAATTGGGCTGATATCGCCTCGGACCAAGGCATCCAAGCTAGGCAGACCAATGTCGCCAATCGATCGACCGGTAAGTGAAGCCTCGAGAGCCGTTAAGCGCACCGCAACTGCACTGCAGGAGCCAACTGAGATGGCACAGTCGGCAATAATGCCGTTCTCCAATTCCAGTCGGACAGCAACCATGGCAATCGAGATAACCAGATACTTGCGTGCACCAAGCTTCAGAAACGTTGAGCGTCCACCGCATGAGCGGCGCGGCACTAATATCGCTGAAACGAGTTCATCGCTGGCGAGTTCGGTCTTTCGCGGGTCGGTAATAAAAGAAGCAACAGGGAGGCGGCGCGTATTTGACCTGGATACGAGCTCAACTTCAGCATCCAGGGTTAGCCAGCATGGTACTCCATCAGCGGCAGGCGAAGCATTGCAGAGATTCCCGGCGAGCGTGCCGGCATGCTGAATTTGTTGTGACCCAACTTCGCGTGCAGCAAGCTTTAGAGAGTCAAAGGCGGGCGGAAGATCAGCTTCGATGACATCAGTCCAGGTTGTGGTTGCGCCAAAACGCCAATGCTTGTCATTGCTGGATATGCCGCGCAGCTCTTCGATAGCAGTAATGTCTATGACTTTGCCCGATAGCCGTTGATCAGAAGTCGACGCCAGCAGATCAGTACATCCAGCTGCAATGCGTGCATCAGTGGCGGCAAGCCAATCAAGTGCCGACGCCAGATCGCCGGGTCGGAAATATTGCGCCTGCATCATGTTGTCCAAGCACAACCTCCCACACTTGGCGTTGCTACAACTGGCGTCGAATTCATTCGCATGCAAATGGATTTTGCGTGCAAATTCTGAGGCTGTCAACACGGATTGAGTTGCGCGTTTCGCCCAGACCGAGATATGACGGGTAACCACAAAAACTCAGGCCCCATGACCAAGAACAACAATACGAAGAAAACGTCAGAAGCAGCGACCTATCAGCTGGATCAGCAGGTTGGCTTCTTGCTGCGGCGCGTGCAGCAAAGGCACCTCTCCATCTTTTTCCGCCATATCCCGGATATGACTTCTACTCAGTTCGCGGCGCTCGCAAAGCTTTGTGAGTTGGGAAGTGTCTCCCAGAACGAGTTGGGCCGCAGGGTTGCCATGGATGTCGCGACTATCAAAGGTGTTGTGGATCGATTGCGGGCAGCAGGATTTGCGCAAACCGAGAAGGACCCGCTCGATCAGCGCCGGCTGTTGGTTCGGCCAACGGCGATGGGGCGCCGCAAGTTCAGGCAATATGCTTCAGCGGCGCTCGACGTGACGGCTGAAACCCTTGAGCCACTTAATCAAAAAGAAACGGACACGTTGCTCGCGCTGCTGACAAAGCTCACCTGAAGCGCGTCGAGCCCACTCTCGCTCAGGCCATTTGATTTCGAGTTGACGTGATCGCGGAATGCTGATTTCATTTGCATGCGAATGATAGGGCGGTAAGGCTTTCTGGTCACAAATGACGACTGTAGCAACAAATCAGGTCGTTGGAGTCGATGTCGGAGGTACGTTTACCGACCTAATACTCATCGATCAAAAGACAAAGGCTGTCCAGATTGCCAAGGTGCCAAGCACGCTTGACAATCAGGCTTTTGGCGTTCTCAACGCACTCAATGAAGCTGAGGTTGATCTCGCGTCGCTCGCACTCATTGTCCACGGTACAACAACTACGACGAATGCCGTTCTCGAACGCAAGCTCAGCAAGACTGGTTTGATTACAACGCGCGGCTTTCGTGATGTACTTGAGCTGGGGCGGAGAACGCGACCGCAACCGTACGGCATGAAGGGCACCTTCCTTCCAATCATACCACGCGACCTCAGGCTTGAAGTCACCGAGCGAATGGATTCAGCAGGGGATGTGGTGACGCCGCTGGATGAAGCAGAAGTGGCTGCTGCTGCACGTCAGCTCCTGGCGGCAGGCTGTGAGTCCGTTGTCATCCATTTTCTACATCCTTACGCCAATCCAACGCATGAACAGCGTGCCCGCGAGATTGTTGCCGAGATCTGGCCTAACAGCTACGTCACAACCGGACATTCGCTTCTTTCTGAAAGCCGAGAGTTTGAGCGTGGCGTCACGGCTGCTGTGAACGCTTCCGTGCAACCGCTTCTAGAAAGATACATCAACCGGCTCACCGACGAGCTCGCCAAGAATGAATACAACGGTGATGTACTTGTTATGAACGGGAACGGGGGCATGGTGTCCTCGAAGTTCGTCGCGCGCGAAGCGGCCAAGACGGTGATGTCAGGTCCGGCGTCGGGGGTCATGGCGGCGGCCCATACAGGTCGCGCGGCTTCCGTCGAAAACCTCATCACCTACGACATGGGCGGCACGTCCACTGATGTGGCGCTCATCAGGAATGCGCAACCGTCGGTATCCGATGAGATCGAAATTGAATACGCCATGCCGATCCACGTGCCGATGGTAGATGTGCGCACTGTTGGCGCTGGCGGCGGTTCAATTGCACGCGTGAATTCGGCTGGCCTACTTGAGGTTGGGCCTGAAAGCGCGGGCGCATTTCCAGGTCCAATCTGCTACGGAAAGGGCGGAATGGAACCGACGATCTCGGATGCTAATCTGGTTCTGCAAAGACTCGACGCAAGCAAGCTAAACTCGGTGACGGGCGGTATCTCGGTCGATTCGATTACGGAGACTTTTGCATCGCGGATTGGCTCGCAATTGCAACTCAACGGAACAGAGGCCGCCGCCGCGGTCATCAAAGTTGCCAACACGAAAATGGCCGGTGCCATTCGAATGGTGTCGATTTCTCTGGGCGCTGATCCGCGCGACTTTTCGTTGTTCGCCTTCGGCGGCGCTGGACCTCTCCATGCCAGTGCATTGGCGAAGGAACTCGGAATTCCGCAGATACTCGTGCCTTGCCGGCCCGGCATTACCAATGCGCTGGGGTGTGTCGTGGCGGATCTGCGGCAGGACTTCGTCAACGCGGTCAACGCGCCGCTCGATAGTGTTGACATAGACTGGATTCATTCTGTCTTCTCCAAGCAAATGTCCGACGGGCAAGCGATGCTTGAACGTCAGAACATTCCACTCCGACGAACCGCTCATACGTTTGCTGTGGATATGCAGTTTGTTGGACAGACCCATCTCTTGCGGGTGCCATTGGAAACGCCGACGCCCGATCGGGAAAGTCTGCGCAAATTGTTCGAAGACGTCTACTACAAGCGCTTCCGCGTCGAACTGGCCGAAATCAAGGCCAATCTTGTGAACGTGCGAACTTCGGTGATTGGTGAGCGCGAGGCCATGGATCTCTCCAACTTGATCGATCCACACAACCGCAAGTCCAGCGTTAACGATGCCCAAACAGGCGTGCGCGATGTGTATTTTGATGGTGGTTGGCATCAAACGCCAATCTATTGGCGAGATCATTTGCCAATGGATTTTGCAATCGAGGGCCCGGCAATCATAGAGCAAATGGACACAACTGTCTTGATCGAGCCTGGTGATCAGGCACGCGGCGATGAGCAGGGAAACATCCTAATTGCAGTGGGAGCCGTATCATGAGCGGCATGCTCGACCCGATTACTCTCAGCGTCATCCAGGCTGGCCTCCAGCAGGTTTGCGACGAGATGGACTTGAGCTTCTCACGGGCCGCCTTCTCTCCCGTTATTGCCGAAGCAAACGATCGCTCAGATGGCATTTACTCGGCGACCGACGGTTCATTGATTGCCCAAGGTGCGGGTGGTCTTCCGGTTTTCGTCGGCACCATGCAGTACTCCACGCGTACGCTAATCGAAATGATCACCGCCGGAAAAGTGCTCGCGCCTGAGCCGGACGATATCTACATCGTCAATGACCCCTATCTGGGCGGTACGCACCTCATGGATGTTCGCTTTGTTCGGCCATTCTACCGTTCTGGAAAAATATTCTGCTGGCTATCGAATACCGGGCATTGGCCAGATACTGGTGGTTCTGTTCCGGGCGGCTTTTCAGCATCAGCGACTGCTGTAGAGCAGGAAGGCCTGAGATTGCCGCCAGTGAAGCTCTATAAGCGCGGGCAATTAGACCCCGAGATCTATTCAATCATCTGCTCCAACATTCGTGTGGCTGACCAACGGATCGGAGACGTCAAGGCGCAGGCCGCCGCGCTGATGGTCGGAGAGGATCGCCTGAACGAACTCCTCGACCGCTATGGCGACGACGTCGTTCGCGATGCAATTGATGAGTTGCGCGTGCGCGCGGCCAGGCAAATGCGCGCCTGCATTGCACAGATTACCGATGGGCAATATCAGTCAACGGCTTGGGTTGATAGTGATGGCGTCGTCAACGAGCCCCTCGCAATCAATCTCTCAATTGAAAAATCCGGTGACGAGCTGACGTTTGACTTTGGGCAATCAAGCGCCCCTTGTCTGGGTCCGATGAACTCAGTCCTCGCTACGACGCTAAGCTCCGTCTACTTGGCTATGCGTCACATATTTCCCGAAGTGCCGATCAGCGCCGGCGCGTTCGAACCTCTCAAGGTCAAGCGTCCGACTGGAACGTTCCTGGATGCGCAGTATCCACGACCGGTCTCCGGCTGTGCTGCTGAGGTCTCCCAGCGGATCGCTGAGGCTGTCTTTGCCGCGCTGGTAGAGGTACTACCTGACCGTGTGACGGCGGCGCCCGCTGGCACCAGTGGAAACTTTGCGCTCGGCGGATACGATCCAGCGCGAGACCGGGACTTTGTTATGTATCAGTTGTCCGGTGGTGGGTATGGCGGCAACGCCGATCATGACGGACTGAGCAACGGGTGTTCAACGATCGGGATTTCGAAGGCGCCACCGGTCGAGATTATGGAGCAGGCATTTCCGGTTCTCTACCATCGCTACGCACTTCGCGAAGGGTCCGGCGGCGCAGGCGAGCATCGCGGTGGGTTTGGTCTAGACTACGAACTGGAACTGCGTCGCGGTACGGCGCGTGCCAGTTTCGTCATGGATCATGGACGTTTCGGACCGCAAGGAGCGCGCGGTGGCGTCGACGGAGCGGTCAACGATGTTACCGTTTACCAGAAGGGGCAGCCGTATAAACCTGCTCATCTTTCCAAGGAGCAGGACATTCCGCTTGAAGCTGGAGATCGCGTGCGTGTCCGGACACCTGGCGGCGGCGGATACGGCAACCCATTGAAGCGAGAAGCAACGGCTGTGTTGGAGGATGTATTCCTAGGAAAGTACACGGCTGCACAGGCCGCAGAATTGTTCGGGGTTGTAGTCAGTGGCTCACCGCTTAGCATAGACGAGGTGGAGACGCGGAGGCTTCGGGACGCGCGATAGAGATGTTGAGGACCAGTCTCAATCTCGTCTAGGCTAATTCATGCGGACCGGTATCGGTCTCGAACCATATAGTTGGCACCGGCTTGAAGCTGGAGGGGATTATGGAATACGTCAAGAACGCGTGGTACGTCGCGGGATGGGCCTCAGAGTTCGACGAAGAATTGCGGCGTATAACGATCCTCGAGGAGCACATCGTTACCTTCCGTAATTCGCAGGGCAAGGTCGTGGCGCTGGAAGACCGCTGCCCACATCGTCTCTTGCCGCTTTCCAAAGGCAAGCGCATCGGGGACGACATTCAGTGCGGTTATCACGGTATGACCTTCAATTGCGAAGGCAAGTGTATTCGCATCCCTGGACAAGAAAACGTGCCGGCCTCGGCTTATGTCGATGCGTACATCATTCATGAAAAGCATGACATCGTCTGGATCTGGATGGGTGAGCGAGATCGTGCCGATGTCAGCCAGATCTTCGATCTGCCTCAGTTCTCAGACCCTGCATGGCATGCGCATCAGGGCGAGCTCCTTCATCTGAAATCTCACTATCTCAATGTGGCTGAGAACCTCGTCGATCCCGCACACGTCAGCTTTGTACATCCGACCACGCTCGGTAATGCTGCCAGCGAGAACGTGCCAGTGCACGTCAGCACGAGCGGCGATGCGATCGTAGCATGGCGTTGGATCAGGGACTCCGCACCCATCGGCTTCTTTCAAAAGTTTGGTGGCTTTAAAGGCAACGTAGATCGCTGGCACTACTACTATCTGCATCTGCCTTGCATCGCGGCAATCGACTTCGGCAGTTCGGACGCCAGCCTAAACCTGCCCGAAGATGAGCGCGATAAGGGCGTTCGCATTTTCGCATTGCACTTCATGACGCCGGTCAATGCCGAGTACACCATTGACCGCTGGATGCACCTGCGAAACGCAGCCGTTGGAGACGAAGAAGCATCCAAACAAATGGATGCTATGTTCAAGATCGCCTTCAACGAGGACAAAGTGATCCTGGAGGCGATCCAGGAAGAAGAAAGGCGGCCGCAGAAGCGGCGGCCTATACGCATTGCGATCGACAAGGGCCCTAACGTCTATCGGAAGAGAATTCGTGAACTCATTGAAGCCGAGCGAACGCAGGATCTGGGTGAGCCGGTTGATCCCACATATGTGCTGCACGACTAAACCTGAAGACATGGAGTGAAAGCGTGATCACAAAACGAACCATAGGACTTGCTGCAGCGACTGCAGTCGCACTATCGGCGCAGTCAACCTTAGCTGCTGACACAATCAAGATCGGTGAAATCAATCATTACAAGCGCATGGCTGCATTCGCCGAGCCCTATAAAAAGGGTATCGAACTGCGGCTGGCTGAAGTGAATGCCGCCGGCGGTGTACTCGGCAAGAAGCTTGAGTTCATTTACCGCGATGACCAAGGCAAACCTGGCGAAGCTGTCAAGATCGCCGAGGAACTGATGACACGTGACGGGGCCGTCATGCTAACCGGCACGATCTTCTCCCATGTCGGTCTTGCAATCTCATCCTTCGCGGGAAAGAAAAAATACCTCTATCTTGCAGCCGAGCCTCTCGCAGATGCTCTCGTGTGGGCGAAGGGAAATAATTACACGTTCCGTCTTCGTGCATCGACATACATGCAGGCATCGATGTTGGCGGAAGCTGCTGCCAAGACGGACGCAAAAACCTACGCCACGATTGCTCCTAACTATGCATACGGAAAGGACGCCGTTGCAGCGTTCAAGAAAGCTCTCAAAGCGCTGAAGCCTGATGTGAAGTTCGTTGCCGAGCAATGGCCGGGCTTGTTCAAGATTGATGCCGGTGCCGAAGTGCAGGCATTGGAACGAGCCAAGCCCGACGCGATCTACAATGTGACCTTCGGCGGTGACCTTGCCAAGTTCGTTCGTGAAGGCACAACACGCGGGCTCTTCGACGGACGTAAAGTCTATGGTCTATTGACAGGTGAACCGGAGTATCTCGATCCGCTGAAGGATGAAGCGCCTGTTGGTTGGACCGTGACCGGCTATCCTTGGTACGATTTTAAGAATGGCCCCAACAAGGACTTCGTCGACGCTTACAAGGCGAAGTACAATGAGCCACCGAAGCTTGGCTCGATCGTTGGCTACATGACCGTCCAGTCGATCGCAGCCGGTATCAAGCGTGCCGGATCCACAGAAACCGAGGCATTGGTCGCTGCTTTCAAAGGGCTGGAAGTTGATACGCCGCTTGGGAAGATCACATTTCGCAAGCAAGATCATCAGGCAACCATGGGTGCTTTTGTAGGGACCACGGCGCTGAAGGACGGTGCCGGCCGCATGGTCAACTGGACCTACAAGAAGGGCGAAGACTATCTGCCATCAGACGCAGAGGTCGCCAAACTGCGCCCTGCATCCAAATAGCAATCACTGAGCTAACGGCGTGGTAACGGCAGATCCAAATCTGTCGGTGTCGCGCCGCCCTCCAGACCCAGGCATGCCTCTTAATGGAACTTGTTTTCGCGCAGATCCTGACGGGACTTGCTAATGCATCAACTTTGTTCCTTGTCGCATCAGGACTGTCGCTGATCTTCGGCGTCACCCGGATCGTCAATTTTGCGCATGGCTCATTCTATATGCTTGGCGCATTCATCGGCTATTCGCTGATGCAGCATCTGCCTGGTGCTTTTGGCTTTTGGTTCTCGATACTGCTGGCCGGTATAACTGTCGGGCTGATTGGCGTCATCGTTGAGATATGCGTGTTGCGCCCGGTTTATCGCGCACCAGAGCTGTTCCAGCTCGTCGCAACTTTCGGTGTCATACTTGTCATTCAAGATATCGCTCTGTGGACCTGGGGCGCTGAGGATCTTCTCGGACCGAGAGCGCCGGGGCTGAAGGGCGTCGTCAGGATCTTCGGGGAACCGGTCCCCATGTATGACCTGGCAATGATCGCCATAACTCCAGTCATTCTCGTATCGCTCTGGTACCTCATCACAAAGACACGTATCGGTATCCTGGTGCGCGCTGCGACCCAAGATCGGGAGATGGTCGGAGCACTTGGCGTCAATCAGACTTGGCTGTTCACCGGAGTGTTCTTTCTTGGCTCCGCAATGGCGGGGCTCGGCGGAGCCATCCAGCTGCCGAAAGGTGGCGCCGATCTGCTGATGGACTTTAACATCCTGGCCGCCATCTTTGTTGTCGTTGTCATCGGAGGAATGGGCTCGCTGCCCGGCGCTTACATAGCGGCTGTGCTGATCTCCGTCCTCAATGTTTTTGGCGTTGCCTACTTGCCCGAAAGCACCCTTGTGCTGATGTTTGTCGTTATGGCCGTGGTTCTGATGATAAGGCCTTATGGGCTCCTGGGCCGCGAGGAAGTTGCCGGAGAACACGGCCAGGTCGGCGAACCAGAGTTGCCAATCAAGCCGGCCGGTCCGAGAACGCGGCTTGCCGTGGCGGCTCTGATCCTGATCCTTGCTCTAGTTCCAGTTATGGGTTCCAATTTTCACGTCGTTCTGATCACAGACATCATCATCTTCTGCCTGTTTGCCGCCAGCCTCCACTTCATCTTGGGACTAGGTGGTCTGGTCTCATTCGGACATGCAGCTTTTTTCGGTGGAGGTGCATATGTGGCAGCCTTGTTCGTGAAGTATGCGGATACGCCGATGGAGCTGGCCCTCATATTAGCGCCGATTGGCGCGGGGTTGGCCGCCTTTATCATCGGTTGGATTTGCATGCGATTGACCGGTGTCTACTTCGCCATGCTGACTTTGGCCTTCGCACAGTTACTTTGGTCGCTGGTTTTTCAGTGGGGCGAGGTGACAGGTGGCGATGATGGCATGGTCGATATCTGGCCGGCGGACTGGTTGTCGGCAAACACAACCTACTACTACCTGACACTCGTTCTGGGCATTGGAGGAATTCTGTTACTTCGCCATGCTGCCCACTCTCCATTTGGATATGCACTGCGGGCGGCAAGGGACTCAGCCCGCCAGGCTGAAGCAACAGGCATTCATACGAAACGCGTGCAGTGGCTGGCGTTTGCCTTCGCAGGAGCAATGGCCGGCATTGCAGGTGGATTGTTTGTATTTTCAAAGGGCAGTATTTTTCCAACTGAATTGGAAATCGCACGATCCTTTGATGCATTGATTGTCGTCTTTCTAGGTGGGGTAAAGACACTATCCGGAGCGGTCGTCGGCGGCGCCTCGCTTGAATTCCTGAAGGACAATCTGACCAGGTTCCCATATTGGAGAATGACGCTCGGCATTGTCATCATTCTGGTCGTCATCCTGGCACCTGACGGGATCGTCGGGACGGCGCGCAAGCTGAGCGAGCGATTGGGATTGTCACGTAGGCTGGGAGGATCACAATGAGCGGCGGCGCCAATGTGGTTCTCGATGTGCGGAACTTATCGAAGTCGTTTGGTGGGCTTCAGGCGGTAGACAACGTTAGTTTTACTGTCGCAAAGGGAGAGTTGCTTGCGCTGATCGGACCCAATGGTGCCGGCAAGACCACGTGCTTCAATATGTTGATGGGGCAGCTCCCCCGCACAAGCGGCGAGATCCATTTCGATGGCAGGGACATATCAGGATTACCACCGCGCGTGATCTGGCGCATGGGAGTCGGTCGCACTTTCCAAATTACGGCAACTTACCCGTCGATGACCGTCATTGAAAATGTGCAGATGGCATTGATCTCGTTTCATCGGCGCCTCTACACGATGGTCCCCTTCGCGACCAAATTGTATCGCGATGAAGCTTCTAGCCTGCTCGACTTTGTCGGTATGGCAGAGCAGGCTGATCGTCATTGCGCAATCCTGGCTTATGGTGATCTAAAACGTTTGGAACTCGCTATCGCACTGGCTCACAATCCGAAACTTCTCTTGATGGATGAACCAACGGCCGGAATGGCGCCCACCGAAAGTGTAAAGCTAATGCAACTGACAGCCGATATCGTTGCTCAAAAGCAAATCAGCGTTTTGTTCACGGAACACGACATGGATGTGGTGTTCACCCATGCGCATCGCGTGATGGTATTGAATCGTGGAGAGTTGATCGCGAATGGATCTGTGAGTGAGATCCGAAACGACGCGAAAGTTCAGGAGGTCTATCTTGGCGGCGGCACACTGTTCGCCGAAGAGGTCTGAGCCCAGCATGCTCCAAGTCAGATCGATAAACAGCTTCTACGCCAAGGCTCACATCCTGGAGGATCTGAGCTTCGCCGTGCATAGTGGTGAGGTTGTCTCCCTGCTCGGACGAAATGGAGCTGGAAAGACCACAACGCTCAAGTCGATCATGCAGTTGGTGCGACCGAAGAGCGGATCTGTCTGGTTTCTGGACGATGAAATCACGGGAAAGCCGCCCCATCGAATAGCCCGCATGGGCCTTGGCTATGTGCCGGAGGAGCGGCGCATTTTTAGCGACCTCACTGTCCTAGAAAATCTTGAGGTTGGTCGGCAGCCAGCGCGCGAAGGACTGGTCGAATGGTCGGTTGAAGGTCTATTCGAGCTGTTTCCAAATCTCAAAGAGCGGCGAGGCAACAGGGGAAAAGAACTGTCCGGCGGAGAGCAGCAGATGCTAACCATTGCGCGGACGTTGATGGGAAACCCGAAGCTGCTGTTGCTTGATGAGCCTTCCGAAGGCATTGCGCCGGTCATTGTCGAGCAAATGGCTGAGACGATTCTCAAGATCAAGAAAGAAGGATTGTCAGTTTTGCTCTCTGAGCAAAACCTGCATTTTGCAAAGATTGTTGCAGATCGCGCCATCATAATTGAAGGCGGCACGAGTAAGTTCGATGGTAGTTTTGAAGAGCTCGCTGCCAGGCCTGATGTCCGAGATACCTATCTATCCGTTTGATAGAGCCAACGACTTCCTGCTTGCCCGGTCAGTTTCCATCTATTGCACCGAGAAAAAATGGTCGGAAAATTTCGAGGAACGTTGATGCCACCGAGGACAGTGGACGATCTTTAAGATGCATGATGCCGATGCGTCTTGAGATTTTCGGGCGGAGCGGTTTGACAACAATACCATCCTGTCCGTTGGGCGGCAGCGCCACCGCAGGAACAATCGCGATGCCAAGCCCATTCCCGACGAAGTCAAACATCGAGCCAAACTGATTGATAATGACGCTGTGGCGCAGGGCGATGCCTTGCGCATGGGCGGCAATGTCAATTGCCT
The DNA here is from genome assembly GCA_965247245.1 of Hyphomicrobiaceae bacterium. GTDB lineage: Bacteria > Pseudomonadota > Alphaproteobacteria > Rhizobiales > Hyphomicrobiaceae > Tectiglobus. The sequence continues at coordinate 4,711,621 of CBDFGV010000003.1, forward strand.
TTCGCAAGCCTGACTCAGGTGGCATTGAGATCAGCTGCTCGTCTGCTAATTTGCTCAATCGGATATGCTGCAAAGATGCCATGGGGTGATCACTAGAGAGAACCAGATAGCAAGCCTCTTCGGCGGCGGCTGCAACAGATAGGTCCTCCGAGACGCCTTCTACATTCGCAATGCCAAAGTCGACTTGACCGCGACGGATATCATCAAACACATCATCACCCAGCCCCTCTCTGACGTGCACGTGGATATTGGGATGTTCTGAGCGAAAGCTCATGAGTGCTCGAGGCAGCACCCGATGTGAAATCGACATCAGGCTTGAAATCGTGATCTGCCCTCGAAGCTCACCATCAAGCACACGCGCGCTTTGAACCTGCAAAGCAAGGTCGCTCAGAATGCGCTCGGCCGCTTGCACAATGACCTGGCCGGCATCTGTCTGCATGACTCGGCGCGAGCCTCTATGGAAGAGTTGGACACCAATCAACTTCTCGGCCTGTTGAATGAGACGCGTCAGTCCTGACTGGGAGATCCGCAGATATGTTGCCGCCGCTACGAAACTCTCAAATCGGCCGAGGGCAACAATCGCTCTCAATTGACGGACGGTTAGCTCGGGAATGTTGTCCATGTAATTGCTATTTTTGCAATGAATTTCATCATCAATGATGTTTTGACAATAATTGGTCGAATGTCAACAATGCTGCTCGGGTCAGTCCTGATGGACGAGCCAGCATTCGATCGGAATGGATAACGCGAGCAGCCAAATGACATTGCTAGCCAAAGTGCATACCGCAGACGACTTTTCGGCAGTCCAGGAGTACTTCCACAGCCGGAAGTGGACTGACGGTCTCCCAGTTGTTCCCCCGACCGAGGATACCGTTCAAGCTATGCTGGATTGGGTCGTGATGCCAGCTGACCAGCTCATCGGTATCGAACCCGTTCGCGAGCGCGCGATAACCACTGAAAAGCTCGCGATCAATGCCGTCATGGCTGGATGCCTGCCAATGCATTTCCCGGTCGTGGTTGCAGCGTTTACGGCCATGCTCCAGGAGCCGTTCTTGTTGCACGGCGCGACAGCGAGCACTGGGGGCTGTGCCATCTTGATCGTCGTCAACGGAGCAATCCGGGATGAACTCGGAATGGACGGAACGTTTAATGCTTTAGCGTCGAGCGACCGTGCGACAACTGCCATTGGTCGGGCAATCCGACTGACGCTCTATAACATGCTGGACGTCAGACCCGGTGGGGCAGATCGGGCAACCCTCGGGCACCCTGGAAAACTCAGTTATTGCATCGCAGAAGATGAGGCGAATTCACCCTGGTTGCCTCTTGCGGAAGAGCGTGGCATCCCAGCTGGCCTATCCGCCGTAACGGTGATGGCAGCCGGCGCACCGCGTCAATTCATGAACGAATGGACGACAAAGCCCGAAGAAATTCTCGACACCTACATTGCCGAGATGAGGGCAAACCAGCGCCACTACTCGATCTGGCCTGGCAACTACGCGATTGTCGTCCCGCCACAACTTCGAACGCATTTCTCGGCAGCCGGCTGGACCAAGGCGGACATCCGTCGTTACGTCTATGAGAATGCCTTTGTCCGTCGGAAGGAATGGGCTGAGTGTGGTAAGGGCGCTGTCGTCGGCGACAAGGGCGAGAAGATCTACCCAGCCATGCCCGATGAGGATCATCTTTTGGTGATCGCGGCAGGCGGACCAGCCGGTGGTTTCGGCGCCGTTATTCCACCGTGGCTAGGCGACAAGAGCAAAGCGGTCACCGTCGCCATCGGCGCATGTGTCGATTGCGGTTAGTCCTGCAGCATCCGAAAAAATACCCAAAGGAGCCCATTTGCATGAGCATACGATTCCTTGATCCAACCCACGAGGCGAGTTCAACCGCCTTCGAGCCGGCGCCACGGGTCGCCTCTCTTGAAGGTGCCACGGTAGCGATCATTTCCAATGGCAAGAAGAATACCAAGCCATTCTTTGACGCGGTTGAGAAAGAGCTGAAGGATCGCCAGGGCGTGGCGAATGTCGTCCGCCTGACCAAGTCCAATTATAGCGCACCGGTTGAAGCTGAGCTCCTGGTCGAAGCAGAAAGATGGCAAGCGATTATCTCAGGCATCGGAGATTGAGGCAGCTGCTCGTCGTGCAGTTTGCATGACTCAATTGTAGGTGAGCGCCTGGGTATTCCGTCGGTCGGTGTCATGACAACGGAGTTCATAAGCGCGGCTCAACTGATGTCGCGGGTTCTCGGCGCGGAAGACTTCCCATTCGTTGTGATCGATCATCCGTTTAGTAGCGCGACACTCGAACAACTTTCGGAACGCGCAGAGAAGACAGTTTCGGATGCCAACAAGATCCTAACTGGCAATTGAATAAGGAATGATTTTATGATTGCCCGCTAGTGGCGCGAGGGGAGCGATGAATGACTGATCCGAAAAAGAGCAACGGCCCTCTCGCTGGGTACAAGTTCATCGAAATCGCTGGCATCGGCCCGGCTCCGTTGTGCTGTTCTCTCTTGTCCGACATGGGAGCGGACGTTATTCGCATTGACCGGCCGAGCCCTACGGGGCTCGGATTCGAGTATGCCGGCCCAAAGGCAGACATACGCCGACGTGGGCGCCCTTCCGTCGCCATCGACCTGAAACACCCGCAAGGTGTCGAGACCGTTCTCCGGCTGGTCGAGGGTGCTGATGCGCTGATCGATCCAATGCGACCGGGTGTCATGGAGCGCTTGGGCCTGGGCCCCGATGTCTGCCTCGAGCGCAACGCGCGCCTGATCTATGGACGCATGACCGGGTGGGGGCAGACCGGACCACTCGCCGAGGTCGCCGGTCACGATATCAATTACATATCTCTGTCGGGCGTATTGCACGCGATCGGTACAAAGGAGAGGCCGGTACCGCCACTCAATGTGATTGGCGACATGGGCGGTGGAGCCATGTTCCTCATCATGGGTCTTCTTTCAGGCATTCTGGAAGCAAAGAACTCTGGTCAAGGGCAGGTCGTTGATGTTGCGATGACCGAAGGGTCGGCTTATCTCGCCATGGCATGTTTTGGGTTGGCTTCATCCGGACATTGGAATGACGAACGGGAGAGCAATCCTCTCGACGGCGGAGCACCATTCTGGCGCTGTTTTGAGACTAAGGATGGCAAGCACATTTCACTCGGTTGCGTCGAAGAGAAATTTTACGAACTGCTTCTTGAAACGTTGGACATTGATCCAGCAGGTCTGCCGCCGCAGCTTGAGCCGGAAGGTTGGCCAGAGATCATCGCCGTTCTCGATTCTCGGTTCAAAGAGAAAACAAGAGACGAGTGGTGCGAGATTATGGAGGGCACCGACATCTGCTTCGCGCCGGTGTTGAGCTTCAGTGAGGCTCCGAACCATCCTCACAACCGGGCACGTGGTAGCTTTATTGATGTCGATGGTATCGTGCAGCCAGGTCCGGCGCCGCGCTTCAGTCGCACGCCGGGTAGCGTGAAGTTTGGACCACCAGATTTCGGAGCGCAGACCGAAGAGACACTGTCTCGTTGGGGCTTCTCGGACAACGAAATCGATGAACTCGCGAAAGAAAATGCAATTGGCCGGCAGAGTTAGCGTTGCAATGACTCACCACCTCAAATCAATCTGATTTGTGGCACGTACCAAGCTGTGATCAATTCCAAGGTGATGACCTGTGCAACCAAGCTCCGAACCTCAACGCATTCTCGAAGGTGTGCGAGTCCTGGATCTGACACAGTTTCTAGCCGGGCCGCACGCTACTCTCTTATTGGCTGGTCTGGGTGCGGATGTTGTCCGGGTGGACAATCCGAAAACAGGTGACGCCTTGTCCGATTCACCAATCTACTACGGTTCTGATGGTCCTTCCTTCGAGAAGCGTAATGAAACTGATCTCGGCGTGGCATTTCTGAAACGATTGCGCGCCAAGAAGTCCATAACGATTGATCTCAAATCGTCCCAAGGGCGATCCCTGTTTGTAGATCTTGCCAAACACGCCGATGTCCTCGTCGAAAACTATTCCGTCGGCGTCACCGAGCGATTGGAAATCGACTGGCCGCGAATGAGCCAGATCAATCCAAAACTTATTTATTGCTCGATCACCGGATATGGCAGCAGCGGACCAGACGCAAAGCGGCGTAGCTACGATGTGACCACACAAGCTATGGCTGGGTTGATGAGTATAACCGGTCAACCGGGCGCGCCGCCAACAAAGGCAGGCTCCGCTTTGGCGGATACGATCTCTGCAGTCTTTGCTTTTTCCGGAGTGCTTGCAGCGCTCTACCATCGTGAGCGAACCGGTATCGGGCAGTTTGTCGATGTATCGATGGTGGATGGTTTATTCTCTCTGCTGTTTGACGAACCATTGGACTGTTACGACCGCCTCGGCCTCGACTACCAGCAGGGCAACCGCGTGATGCGGTTTTCACCATTCAACACCTTTCCAACGCGCGACGGTTGGATTGTCATCGGTTGTGGGACTGATGCGATGTGGAGCGCATTCGCTTCGGCTATCGGCAGAGACGATTTGGTCAGCCACAGCGACTGGAGCCGTATGGCCTGGCGAGTTGCCAACAACGATCAGGTCGAAACTGTGGTTTCAAACTGGAGCATCAAACAGACGACATCTGAGGCCGTCGAAAGGTTGACATCAATTGGTGTTGTCGCGAGCGCAGTCCAGAACATCGAGGACTTGCTGCGCTGGCCTCATTTGAATGAGCGGGGCATGGTCAGTGTTGTCGAGCACCCCTCACTAGGGCCACTCGGCGGCTTGAAAGCGGCAGGTTTCCCGCTGCAGTTCAGCGATACGCAAAGCGGCTACGACGGCCCGGCAGCTGTAACCGGAACTCACAACCATGAAATACTACAATCATGGCTGGGGCTAACCGATACGCGCATCGCAGAACTGAGGGAGCGCAATATCATATAGCCGCACGGCGAACGCACCGATGACTTTGGTGGTTAGTCTAAGGGACGGCCCATAATCATGCGCTAGCTCGTTCCCTATCCAGCGGTTGAACCTCGACCAATGTGGAATGCGCGCTGCTGCCCTGACCCAGACGCGACGTTCCGATGTCACGGGTCAGCACATTGGGATTGCCTTGCGTGTCGTCCCCGTCGCTTCCTGGATCAAACCAGGCGCCGGTTGGAATCGCGATGACGTGAGGTCGAATGTCAGATGTCACCTGAGCACGGGCAATGCAGGCGCCACGATCATTGAATACGCGCACGAGGCTGCCGTCTTCGATTCCTCTTTGCTGCGCGTCCTCATGCGTGATGGCCATCAATGACGGACGGGCGCCGTCCATATCCGCCAAAGCCGCCTCGAGCTGGCTATGGAGTTTGTCTCCCGGTTGCGGAGAAACGAGATGGAGTGGGAATTGCTTGCTGTGAGAGCTACCGAGCCAATCATCGGGGGCAATCCAGCTAGGATGGCCAAGGCAATCAGTATAGCCGAAGCTATCTATGGTCTCGGAGAAGATCTCAATCTTTCCCGAGGGTGTACCCAATGGAGCGGTGGCCGGGTCGTCGCGAAACGCCGCAAAAGGAACGCTAGCGTGCTCGGCCCCGGCAATCGGTAACTCAACCCAGTTTTTCTCACGCAAATGGTCAAAGCCTGGAACTTCAATACCGTCAGCCGCAACATTCTGGCGAAAACGATCATAGAGATGCCGCAGCCATTCTTCTGCCGTGCGGCCTTCTGTGAAAACTTCAGCGCATCCCAGGCGTTCGGCCAGCCCGGAGAAAATCTCGTAGTCGTCCCGAGCGTCGCCGACCGGCTCTATCAGTTGAGGCATATTGAACAGGAATGAGTCGCTAGGAGCACGTCCAATATCTTCGCGTTCATATGGCGTTGTCGTTGGAAACACGATGTCCGCACGTTTGGCTGTCGCCGTCCACCATGGCTCGTTGACAATGATCGTATCAGGCTGTTGCCAAGCATCATTCAGGCGGTTGAGGTCTTGATGGTGATGGAACGGATTGCCGCCGGCCCAGTAGATAAGGCGGATATCCGGATAGGTCCTGTTCTGGCCATTAAACTCATAGGGCGTGCCAGGCTCGAGCAGCATATCAGCAATGCGCGCGACAGGGATAAAATCTGAGATTGCATTCTTGCCTTGCGGCAACGTCATGCCATCGAGCCGCTTGATTGGGACACCGATCGCGCCAATTGCACCATAACCATAGCCGATGCCGCCACCGGGCAAGCCAATCTGACCAAGCATCGCGGCAAGAGTTGCTGCCATCCAGTAAGGTTGCTCGCCGTTCTGAGCACGCTGCAAGGACCATGCAACCGTGATGAGCGTTCGTTTGGCAGCCATCTGCCGGGCGAGTTTGCGAATCTCATCCGCTGGGATGCCACACAATGGCTCCGCCCACTCTGGAGCCTTTGGCGTCGCATCGAGCGCACCGAGCAGATAAGAGCAGAACTTTTCATAGCCAGTGGCGCAGCGTTCCAGGAAACCACGGTCACAAAGGTCCTCTGTCTCGAGCACATGAGCAATAGCCAGCATCAGTGCGGTGTCACTGCCTGGAACAATCGGCAACCACCTTGCTTCAGTTGGCGCGTCACCTCGTTGCGGGCTGATATTGACCAAGTCCATCCCGCCATCGGCAAACGACTTCAGCCAATTGGTCGTTTCATGACGGGTTACACCGCCCATGCTGACCTGTGCATTCTTGGGATTGATTCCACCGAACATGACGAGCATCTCAGTATGTTCGGCAATCATCGGCCAGCTGTTCTGCTCGCCGTACATCAGCTTGAGGAAGTTCAGTCCGAGCACATGTGGCATAATGGCTTGTGCTGCCCCTGTGCTGTAGCTCGCATAGGATGAAACGTAGCCGCCTGTGCAATTCAAGAAACGGTGGATCTGACTGAGGGCGTGATGAAATCGACCGGCACTAGCCCATCCATAGGAGCCACCAAAAATCGCTCCATTTCCATGGGTTTTGCGCACGCGATCGATTTCGGCCGCCGCAATATCCAGTGCTTCGTCCCATGGCAACTCGACGAACTCATCCTCTCCGCGCTTCGTGCGTGCGCGATCTTCGGTGTTATCAAGCCAACCCTTTCGGATGGAAGGCCGCATCACGCGCGAGCGGTGATGAACGGCGCTGGGAATCGCCTCGGGAATGGATGACGGAGTTGGGTCTGCGCTGAATGGTGCGACCGACGTGATCATTCCGTTGTCAGTCGTAACTTCGAATGCACCCCAATGGCTCGATGTGACTTTCGTGTGCGAGCTATCCATTTATCATTCCAATCTTGCCAATCATCTCTCGGGCGAGTCTAATTCAGTGGCAGGGAGAGTGAGCGACGCTTGTACGAGTTGTCAATTCTCGGAACACGAACGGAGTGTGCGAATGGCAAGCAAACCCATTTTTGGCTTGAATCGGTTCAACTTCACGACAGCTCAGGCCTTCGCACAAGATGTCAGTCGAGCAGAAGCTTTAGGTTGGGGTGCGGCTTTCATTCCTTCTTCGCCCCTACTGCTCCAAGACCCCTACGTCTTCCTCGCCCAGGCGGCTCAACAAACAGAGTCAATTCTACTGGGACCATTGCTTGAAAACCCCGTCATTCGCCATCCGGCTGTAATCGCCTCATCTATTGCGACACTCGAAGGTATGGCGCCGCAAAGAGCCTTGCTTGCCTACGGTGTTGGCGACACCGCCGTACGCCTAATAGGTCTGCGACCGGCAAAGGTCAAAGAACTTGAGGACGCTACAGTCTTTACGCGACAGCTCCTGTTGGGGGAAGATGTTGAGGTCGGCGCGCTCCGACCGGCAAAGCTGCGGCATGCCAAGCCGGTTCCAATCTGGTTGGCGGCGGGTGGACCGCGAACACTTCGCATGGCAGGCAGGGTTGCCGATGGCGTGTTCATTCGCGTCGGTCGGCATGAAGCAAACCTTAGGACTGCAATAGATGCGGTTAAGGCTGGCGCCCAAGAGGTTGGGCGCGATCCTGACGAAGTCAAGATCGCTATTATCCTGCACACTATCCTGACAGACGACGTTGAAGCGGCGTCACTCATGAGCAAGTCCATGGCAGCCGGATATTACGAATACACTCCGGCGCTGTTCGATCCGCCAGGATTTCAGTGGAATGGGCCGGACATTCACGAGCTAAAGAAGCAGATCTGGCCTGACTTCCATCATGCAGCGGACCTCCAGGCATCCGGCCGGATTGTCTCGTTTCTGTCAGATGAGATTGCGGAAGCGTTTGCCCTTTACGGTCCACCGCAGCAGATCGCAGATCAAATCAATCGGGTGCTCGCATGTGGTCAGCAGATCGACATGGTCATTCCACATCCCGTGCCGGCACCAGTCCCGCAGGGACCAGCACCAGATTATATCGAGCGTTTCGCAAAAGAGGTCATGCCACGCATCGCTTGACCAAATACGTCAGTGTCGAGGACGCGCGCACTGCAGAAGATCGCCCAGCGATGACTATTCAAGCAATTCCGTGCGGTACTTGGCGAGCTTTTCAGGATCGACCTTAACGCCCAGACCCGGGCCGCTAGGCACGTGCACCAGGCCATCGCGAACGGGAAACGGTTCGCTCAAGATGTCCTCTTCTGTGTAATAGGTCGCCATATAGAACTCACAACCAAGGTGGAGATCCGGCAGCGCCGCCATCAAGTGCGCACCTGCCGCGTGTGCAACCCCAGTCTCGAACATGCAGCCGCCATAGACATCAATCCCGCCACAGCGTGCGATTGCGGCGACTTCCAAGGCACGGCGGATCCCTCCAGATTTCATGATCTTGAGCGCGAAGATGTCTGCAATCCGCATCGAGACGCCCGCTACAGCTTCGCGCGGATTGAAAACCGATTCATCTGCCATGATAGGCGTATCGATTGCGCGCGTGATCTCAGCCAGCGCAGCGCGCTCATGCATTTTTACCGGCTGTTCGATGAAAGTCAGGCCAAACGGTTCAAGGTCGCGTAATGTTCGCACTGCATCGTAGGCCCGCAAGCCTTGATTGTAGTCTATCCGAATGCTCAACGCGTCGCCGTAGATCTCGCGCAGCTTCTCGATCCGCATTCTATCGAATTCATGGGCATTGAAACCTGTCTTGATCTTCAAGATTCGGACGCCATCGGTATAGAGCTTGGCGATATCTTCCAGGTCTGCGTCAAAGTCAGGGTTTGCTACGGAAAAGCTCATCGGAACGCTTTCCCTGTGACGGCCACCTACGAGTTCAGAAATCGATAGCCCTGAGAGTTGGCCTGTTATATCGAGCAGTGCAGTTTCCAGCGCGGCCTTTGCTTCCGGGCAACCAACCACGGTTCTGTCAGCCATCGCAAGATGCCGTTCGACTTGAACCGGGTCAGCGCCAATAAGATGGGGCCTCAAGTATCGATGCAGCGCACCAGCATTGCTCTCGACGGTGCCGGTAAAGACTGGCCATGGTGATGCTTCGCCCCACCCCGTGATGCCGCCGTCGGTTACGACTTCCAAGATAACGCTGTTGATCCGTGCGACATCGCCACTGCCATGCGAGTGAACAGCCTTTGCTGGGACATCAATGATGTGAACGCGAATACGTTCAATCTTCTGCTTGGTCGGGTGGGTAGGCATAAGAAACGCTGATCAGTTGGTCGGATCAAACCATAATGTCAGCGCGCGTCGGTTCGTCAAGCAACAGCTTCTTGAATTTCAGAGATGTGTGACTGGGGCATCTGCGACCGCCAACAGAAGCTCGAATGACATGACCTCCTTTGGTCTATGGTAGACACACAGCGTACGATGATCTCCCGGGTGTTCAGTACGCCTTCTTAGCAGCTCGCAGGTGGAATCCGGTCCGGTAGATTGAACATGCGTTGCGCATTTCGGCCGAGTATGTTGCGCTTCTGGTCCTCGTTCAGAAATGGCAGATCATAAATCACGCGTGGAGTATCGAAGTCAAAATGCGGCCAATCTGAAGACCACAGCAACTGGGTCTCGGCATTGATCATTTCGAACGTGAGTTCTAACGCCTTCATGTTACTCGCCTCCATCGGCTGGCTCGAATACCAGCAGTGTTGGCGCATATATTCACTCGGCGGCATTTTCAGAGCCGGCGCTTCTGACTGGCGCATCAGGAACTGATCATCGAGCCGCTGCATCAGGAATGGCACCCAGGCAAGTCCACTTTCGACCCAAAGTGACTTGAGCTTTGGAAAGCGTGCCGGGATGCCCTGCAATATCCAGTTCGTCATGTGGACCATGTTGCACCAGACAAACCCTAGTGCATGCATGCCCAGGAACGTTGGGATCGTGGCAAGCGACGGGTCCTGCCAGTGATAACCGGCGTGAAAGCATATCGGCTTGCCACTTTCCTCTATCATGCGGTAGAGCCGCATGTACTCATTGGCGTGGACAGGCTTGTAGCGCGTTGATGTAACCGTGAAACCAACGACGCGATCGTTGTTGGCGTACTCCTCAACCACCTTACAGGCTTCATCCGGCGTGTTGAATGGCAGGTACGCCAGAGCAATGATGCCATTGTCGTCACTCAACAGCTTGTCGCAAACCCAGCGGTTATAGGCATTGCCAAGAGCGACTTCCATCTGCACCTGAGGATGCATCCCAAGGAACAGCATGGACGTCGGGAACACGACCATATAGGCGCAGGCAAGTCCTTCCATCGCTCGACGTGTCAGGATGACATCCCGATGGATACCTTTCGGGGCATCAATCTTTTCACGTTGGCTCGATTGGTGCGGGATGCGACCACCAACATCCTGGTAGCGCAATCCGAAATCACCAACCAGCCCGTAAGGCGGTGAGCCGACGCGTTCGCTATGGTATAGTTCGGCCTGATCTCGAAGCACTGGGTCATCGATGTAGCGCACGATCTCGCTCCACGAGACAGACTCAACGTGATGCGCATCTATATCGACGATTGTCCAGTCCGCGTAGCCATGAGCATCAGCATGCTCACGCGAGTGGCGGAGGTATTCACGCGTGTCGGTATAAGTATCGATATCCTGCAAACCCGGTGAACTGACATGCCCGCTTCGTTGATCCATCATGACGAAGGCTCCTTCGATCCCGTCTCACTCTCAAGATCGGAATCAGTCAAAAGGTGGTAGTCTTCGGGTCTGCGGCGCGACCAGAGGCCAAACTCCATCGGGCCGAGGCGAAGAGCACGTAAAACCTCGGTAGTAACTGTCAGGGCTTCGGTTGGTGTCACGATCTCATCGTATTGACCTTCGAGCGGCCGAAAGGTTCGCCCGCCACCATCTGTTTTCCGAGCGTAGAGTTTTACCGCAGCCGTCATCAGCAACCGGGCAGCGTCGTCAGAGATGCGATCTTCTTCCCCTGCATCCAAGGCGTTCTGAACCTGCTCCCATAATCGCTCAGCGGCATCCTCAACTTCGCGATAAGGATCGTTAGCACCATCGAATTCTGGCTTTTTACTCGGCATCACGGAGATAGACCTTTCCATCTCGTGCGAACACGTCAATCGGTGTGAGTTTCAGTCCCGGAATACCAGCATGCGCACCGGTTCGTACGTTGAACTCAGCGCCATGCCACGGACATACGATGTGGGTTTGCGCGTCATCGTACTTGCGGCCATGCACCTGCATGTCGGCATCAATGTCGTCAATAACGCGTTTGAAGATGCGCCCCTGGCAGACCGGGCCGCCTTGATGAGGGCACACATTTCGCCAAGCGTAAAACTCACCGTCGACCTGAAACACGCCGATATCGATGCCGTTGACCGTCAACAACTGCTTGGGGTTGTTGCTGAAATCATCGACAGATGCAATCTCATGCTCAGTCATCTGGCGCACCACAATAAAGAGCCGAATTCACGTCTGAAGTATCTTTGCAGACAACGAACACTGCGCCAATACCGCTCTGATAACTATCATTGTGATGTTGGCAACGTGACGAACGCAAGTGACAACAACGTATTGCAAGTCACACACGAGAAGTAGACGACGAGATCAGCCGATGCGCTAAAGCGCATCAATCCCGCGTTGAGCCTTAGCGGCGATGTCTGATTGATCCACATACCAGCGGGCCATCACGCCGAGGCGGATGGCGAACTGCGAGTCGAAACGCAGTTCAGGTGCCTGGAACTTAGGGTAGGCCTGTTTAGCACGTTCGAACCATTGCTGGGCCGTTTTCGGATCTCGCTCCGCGCAAAAGAAGATTGCTTCGGCATGGCACTGGCCAAGGCGGTAGGCAGCCAGGACATGTCCTGCGTCAGCCGCGCGCGTCAGCCACGCCTCGGCTTCCTTCGCTTGCTTCGTCTCGCCACCTCTGAGACCACTGGCTAGCAGAAAACCCAAGCGCGCCATCGAGGCAACATGGCCGCCACTGGCAGCTACCCGCAAAGCCTCTTTACTCTTTGCTTGTTGGTGTTGGTGCCAAAAGGCACTCCCCATGGTGGCAGCAGCACCGCGATGACCCAATGTCATGAGCACACGAATGCGATCGTACTCTCCTGGGCCGGCGTCTAAAATGGTTCGGGCTTCCGAAATGCCGGCTCTCGCGGCCAATCGCAACCAACCTGTTGTGTTGCGATCGCGCCGGCTCGACTTGCGACCATGCTTGACGTTGAACATCGCAAGGTTCCAGTAGGCTGCTGCAATGCCACGCTTGCCGGCTTTCCGCCAGGCTCGATCTGCTTGAATGGATGCTTGCTTGCGGAGCTTGCCTCCCATTGGAACGGCATTGACCCACTTCAACGCATGGTAGTTGTGAGTGCCAACGGCGTCGCGTTGAACATAGGCCATGGCGCCGTAGAGTATCTGTGCAGTGTCGAGGTGGCCCTGCGTTACCAGTTGGCCGACGAAGCGTCGTTCCTGAACTCTGATCCATTCAGGAGGCATCACGAACCCGACACAGACCAATAGGACACCGGCGAAGAATGTATAGCGATGCACGTTGCAACTCGTAATCAACTTGAACTCGGCCAAGTATCCCAAAGCCAAGTTAATTATTCTTTGGATTTGGTCAGTAGCGAATGAGCAGACCAGGAGTAGGCAAATCGGTTTGAGCCGTGCCTTCAGCTGAACGGCAACGCTCTCCAGCTGCTCAGGCTTAATCGTTTCTGAATGTGTGCGTCAGGAATGGTCAGGTTTGCCGACAATAAGTTGGTCAATCTTGTCGGCGTTGGGGCAATAGCTGGCCTGTCCGGCCTCCCAGTTGCCTGCTGCCAAGTCGCGCATGCACTGTTCTGGGTCAGCGCACTGCTTGCATGCAGATTTCAAGGCTTGAAAAAGCTCAGGGTCAGTTTCGTGAAGGTATTCTTCGTCGACGCCGACTTGCGTGAGGCGTTCGCCAAGAAGATCTTCGCGCTCTAGATCTTGGGATTGATTGGACGGCTGCGTGCTCTCATCCGCAGATCTTTGCGGGTCAAACAATGCTCTGAGCTTGCGTATGATAGAGTTCATAACAGGACTTGCTGTTTAGCACTGTTGCAGTGTGCGACACAGGTAGTGTAACTCCTATCGCCCAAGGTCCCCATTGATCTGGATCAAGGCTTCAACCGAGAGCCGGGCTGTTCAGTCTCTTGAACTCGTTGGAAGACTACTCTTGCGACGTCCCAAGCTGCCGATGAGCAGCGTGCCTGCATCCTGATCAGCAATATCAGACGCTCGAACTTGGCAACGGTTCTTTCCCTCTCACGAGGTCCGCCCCTTTTTCCCCGATCATCATCGTCGCGGCATTGAGATTGGCAGAGAGCATGGTCGGCATGATCGAGGCATCGATCACGCGTAGTGCATCGATGCCGTGCACACGCAGTTTGTCATCAACGACGGCCAGGGGATCCGAAGCCGGACCCATCTTGCAGGTGCCCATGGGGTGAAACGTTGTTGTTCCGTAGCGTTGCGCGACTGCAAGCAGCTCATCGTCTGATTGCACGTCAGGGCCAGGAATGGATTCCTTTTCATAGTATGGCTTCAACGGATCTGAAGCGAGGAGTTTGCGCGCAAGCTTGAGCCCGGCCAGCAACACACGTCGATCGTGCTCTTCTGCAAGATAGTTGGGCTGGATGGTTGGTTGCTCAAACGGGCTATCCGAGCGAATGCGGACATACCCTTTACTCTCGGGACGCTGCTGCCAGGCAGCCACGGTCATACCGGGCTGGCGCTCTAGCTCCCCTTGTACACCCTCATTATAGCTTGCAGGCGTGAAGGTCATTTGAATGTCCGAGCTATCGGCAGCCTCGCCTGAATGCCAGAAGCAGTACACGAGAGTAGGGTTCAATGTGAGAAGGCCCTTGCGTCGTGTAACCCAATTTGCCACTTCCCACGCAAGGCTGAGACCGCGTGTCTTCTCGTTAATCGTCGAGATGTTCTTCACGCGAGCCACAAGCCGCGGTGCGTAGTGATCACGCAAGTTCTCGCCGACACCAGCCAACTCGTGGCGAACTTCAATACCTTGCGCGCGCAGAACATCTCCAGGACCAATACCAGAGAGCTGCAGCAACTGTGGCGAGTTATAAGTTCCGCCGGAAAGAATGACTTCTCGGTTGGCCGTCAGTTGTTTGTCTTTACCGCCAGCCCCGCCATGCCGATACCGAAGACCGACTGCGCGGCCGTTCTCGATAACAATTCGTGTGACATGGGCCTTCGTAATGACTTGCAGATTCGGCCGCTTCATCGCGGGGCGTAGATAAGCACCTGCGGTACTGACGCGGCGGCCATTCTTAATCGTTCTTTGTACGTAGGAGACGCCTTCCTGCTTTGCGCCGTTGTAGTCAGGGTTCCTTGGAATGCCATTCTGGACGCACCCTTCGATGAATGCTTCGCAGAGTGGATGGCGCCACTCAAGGTCCGTAACGGACACAGCCCCTTCACGGCCGCGATAGGTGTCATCCCCCGCACCGATCCGCCTCTCCGTGCGTCGGAAATATGGGAGAACATCCGCATAGCCCCAACCCTGATTGCCAAACTGTGCCCAGGTATCGAAGTCAAAGCGTTGCCCGCGATTATATACGTGGCCATTGATGGAACTGGAACCGCCAAGCGTCTTGCCGCGTGGAGCGAAAATTCGGCGACCGCCCGTCCAGTCGCCTTCCTCCATTTCGTACTTCCAGTTGACGCTGGCATCGTAGAACGTCTTCATGAAGCCCGCCGGGATATGAATGAACGGATTCCAGTCACGTCCGCCGGCCTCAAGCACACAAACTTTGACGTTGGGGTCTTCACTCAGACGGTTTGCCAGGATGCAACCTGCGGATCCCGCACCGACGATGATGTAGTCAAAGCTGTCCATGCCCGTATCACTCATCTCTCAATTGCCATTCACGGCATGTTTTCGTCTTGCTAGATGCCAGCAGCTCTGGATTTCTCAGCTTCACCCGATCCTACCATCTCGCTGCCAACTTAACGAGGCGATTGGGGACGACAAGATAGAGTTGGGGGGCTGTGGCAAAGTAAGCCGGTGGCGATGGCGCACTCTACGACTTGAAGCTGTTCAATCGTAGTTCGGATTACGCTTTTGGCGAAAGGCAGCGACACCTTCGGAGAAGTGTTGACCGGCTCTGACTCGATCCCCTAACTCCTGCTCCAAATACTCACGGCTAAGTGCATGTTCTGCGATGCCATGGCTGATCTGCTGCTTGACCGCCTGTACAGCATCCGGACTGTTCGCCGCGATTGTTGAGGCTGTTGCGATTGCGTCATCCAGGGCATCAGTTCCATTGGTAATGCGATTGATCAATTGAACTTGCACAGCGGACTCGGCGTTGATCAGCCGCCCCGTCAAAATCAGATCCATGGCGTGAACGTAGCCAATTTGTTGGACAAGTTTGATGGTGGCACCACCAAAAGGGTAGATCGACCACTTCACTTCTGGCAGTCCGAAGCGCGCATGCGGAGCCGCAATCCGAATATCTGTCGCCAATAGCAGCTCAACACCGCCGCCTGCACAATCTCCGTTCACCGCCGAAATAATTGGCTTTGTAAATGTAGTGGTCTTAAGGAGTGCGCGATTGACGAGATGCGCAGTCTCTTCAGACGCCGAAAGGTCACCGCCGATGTCAGCACCAGCACAGTAGGCCTTGTTGCCGGCCCCTGTCAGAACAATGCAACGGCAACCATCATCGCTATTGAGCTGATCCCATAGATCTGCCAGCTCTGCCATCATCGCCCGAGACATTGCATTTCGCTTGGCCTGATTGTCGATCACGACTTGCGTCACGTAGGGTGCAGGTTGGCTAACGTGCAGAGGCAATTTGTTGGTCCTTATGTCGGCTAGTGTGTGAGCCATTATCAGCGGGCTGGCGTGGACATGTTCGTCGAGCGACTGATAACGTTTGGTGGACGGTCCGAGCTTCAGAAATGCTGACAACTTCGAACACTATAGCGAACTCTCATGAGCGCACCATACAGCCGCACGATATTCGAATTGCTCTGCGAACAGGCCGAGCGCGCGCCGGATGGTGTTGCAGCAGTTCACGGTTCCCGAAGGGTGACATACACTGAGTTGGCTGACGATGCCGGTCGACTCGCTGCTGGCTTGCGCGAGAAAGGTATTCGGCGCGGCGACCGCGTCGGCTTGTTGTCCACGAACTCGATTGAGTGGTTGGAGATCTTCTTCGCGACAACGGCGTTGGGGGCAACCCTCGTGCCGTTTAGCACGTGGTCGACGGCTAGAGAGTTGGAGTTCTTGATCAACGACTCGCGCATCCAAACATTGTTCTTGTTGAGTGGCTTGGGCGAGCAGAACTTTGCCAACAGCATTCTTGATATGATGTCATCTGGAGCAATCCCCGCGATCAAGGAATGCTGCCTTATCGATGATGCTGCCATGCCATCGATGACTGGGCTCAATGATTGGCGCAGCGATCAGCCACTATCGCAATTGCCACCGGGTGAGCTGGCGAGTGCGAATGACACCCTTCTGCTGCTTTACACATCTGGATCAAGCAATCGACCGAAGTCGGTGCCGCTCGAGCACTACGCCGCCATCGAAAATGGCTTCAATATTGGCGAGCGGCAGGGCCTCGAAGCCGGAGACCGCGTCTTGATATCAATCCCATTGTTCTGGTCATACGGTTCCGTCAATGCGCTACCGGCAATCCTCACCCATGGTGCTACACTCGTACTTCAGGATCGCTTCGAGCCTGCCGGTGCTTTGGATCTCATTGAACAGCAGCAATGCACGGCCATCTATACCTTGCCAGCGATGACCAACACCCTTGTCGGACACGAAACGTTCCGACCAGAGCGAACGTCCTCACTTAGAACTGGAGTAACGATCGGCGCTCCGCAGGACATCACGAAGGCAGCCAACGAACTTGGCGCACGGGAAATCTGCAACATCTATGGAGCGACCGAAAACTACGGCAACTGCTGCGTCACGCCCCATCATTGGCCGCTGCAGCAGCGCGCGAGTTGTCAGGGGCCACCCCTGCCAGGCGTCAGCATCCGAATTCGAGACACTGAAAGTGGAGAGTTGCTGGGATCAGGTGAAGTTGGGGAGATCGAAGTTCGCGGATACTTGACTCGCGGGTATGACGGCAACAGCGCATCTGCGAACGCACAGTCTTTCACCGGCGATGGCTATTTTAGAACGAATGATCTCGGCTCACTGGACGCTGACGGATACCTGCATTTTGCGGGGCGTCGGTCAGAAATGATCAAGCGCTCAGGTATCAATGTCTCACCGGCTGAAGTTGAAGAAGTTCTGCAACAGCATGCCGATGTAGCATTGGCTGGAGTAACGGGTATTGCTGACGAGGATCGCGGTGAGATTATCGTCTGCTATCTGGTCGCTCGCCCGGGCCGCACGATCACTCCGGAAGACGTCAAGGAATTCTGTCGTGAGCGCCTGTCACGTTACAAGGTGCCGGATCGACTGATTGTTGCCGAGAACCTACCGTTGACGGCAACTGGAAAACTGTTGCGGCGCGAGTTGAAAGCGCTGGCAGCGAAAGGGGAGTAATGTCATGCGGGCCCTGTTGTGCCGAACCCTCGGATCGATCGACAATCTCGAGGTCGGAGAACTCCCGACACCGGAACTTGGTAAAGGCGAAGCCCGAATCTCCATCAAGGCGTCAGGGATTAATTTTCCCGACATTCTGATGGTTGAGGGCAAGTACCAGGTCAAGCCTGATTTGCCATTTGTACCGGGTCTCGAGCTTGCCGGTGAGGTGCTTGAATGCGCCGAAGGCGTAGACCACGTCCGCCCCGGGGATCGCGTCATGGCATTCGCGCGCTTTGGCGGAGCACATGCTGATGAAATTGTCCTTCCTGCTGGTATAGTAACCCCGATCCCTGATGAAATGGATTTCGTCACGGCGGCCGCGTTTCCTGTCGCATATGGCACAACCCACTTCGCCCTAGCCTATCGAGGCAACCTCCAAGCAGGCGAGAACCTTCTTGTTCTCGGAGCTGCAGGTGGTGTTGGTTTGGCAGCAATCGAAGTTGGAAAGTCTCTCGGCGCCCGGGTCATCGCAGCGGCAAGTAGTGCAGACAAGCTCGCAATTGCCAAAGAGCATGGCGCTGACGAATGCGTGAATTACGCAGAAGGTAGCCTACGAGATCAGGTTCGGGCACTCACCGACAACAAGGGAGTTGATGTGGTCTTCGATCCAGTCGGTGGTGATGCCTTCACGCAATCTGTTCGTTGTATTGGTTGGGAAGGACGCATTCTTGTCGTGGGGTTTGCTTCAGGTGATATCCCGAAAGTTGCCGCCAACATGATCTTGGTAAAAAACTTTTCGGTCACAGGCGTCGTGTTCGGTGAGCACAGTCACCGCTATCCGGAGGAAACGCGACAACGCTTGACGGACTTGCTGCAGTACTACAGCAACGGTCAGTTCAAACCGCGCGTGATGGCGACGTATGGCTTAGATGAGGCCGCAACAGCAATCGCACAGCTTTCCGAACGAAGAGCAGTCGGCAAAGTGATCCTCACGCGCTAGCAAGGTCGCTGTTTCACTCTCAACGCTGTCAATAGTGGAACAAATAGAAAAGGGCGGATCGATAGGCAATCGATCCGCCCCTAAGCCTTATTCGAAATAGCCGGTGCCGTACTATTCCTTAACTTTAGCTTCCGCTTTCAGGAACGCGATGACGTCCAGGCGATCCTTTGGCTTTCTCAGGCCGGCGAACGCCATCTTACCGCGCTTGATGAACTTTCTTGGTGCTTCAAGATACTTGTCGAGACTGGCCTCGTCCCACACAAGTCCCTCTTCCGCCATCTTCAAAAGAGCCTTCGAGTACTTGTACTTTTCGACGACACCGGCTTTGCGCCCAACAATACCAACCAGATGCGGGCCGACGCGATTCTTCTCTTTATTGTAAAAGTGGCAAGCGCCGCATTTCTTGTAGACATTCTTGCCAGCGGCGACGTCGCCCTCCTCGGCGATCGAAGCGGCTGACCCAATGACTGTGCAAACAACGATTGCAAGGCTGCGGATAAGCGATTTCATGCGTTTGATTACCTTGGTTGTACTTTCGTGATCCGTTTCAGTGGAGAATAGTCGAAGGGGATGGTCCAAACAAATGTCTGAGCACGAATTTTCAGCTTCAGATTGGCACAGATGAGGCGTCCAGCCCCGCCATAGTGTCACAATTGCTTGAGCCGTTGTTAGTGGCGGGACGCAACAGTGCACTTAAGCCACATTGCGACATTCACGATCTACAGCTGCGAGTATTGTAGGAATGCGATGATTGCCATGCATCGAACGGACGTGGTCTCTCGCAACAGCGTCATCGAGCCCCACGCTGGTGACATAAAGCGGTCGCGAGCTACTACCGCGTAGAACTTCCGCCTCAGCAGGAGTATCTTGGAACTTGGTCTTCGCCACGCCAACAATCGGTATCTCACCTCCGAGGGCTTCAAAGAGACGCGCACCCAGGCCATCACGTTGGTCGCTGCCAAGATAAACGTATCCGTCAATGATGATTGTCTTGATCGGGCTAGAACACGTCTCCAACAAAGCAAGAATGCAGGGCAGCTCACGTTCAAAGAAGCGCCCCGGTTGATATGGGCGAACCGAGAAAACATCCCGGCGAACAACATCTTCAATGGTCCCAGATGGCCAACTCCGGAACGCGACACCCGCTGCCACGGCGCGACTATCGTCCTTGTAGTCAACATCGACAGCTAACAGCATGATGACGTTACCATTCCGCAGACGGGTTTGAAGATGGCTTATGCGGAGAGACGAGCGGGTTTCGCGTTGCTCAGCGCAACATTGGCAAACTCAATCTCGGCTGTGTCCAATGATAGCCTTACCATACGTCCAAGATCGTCCCACAGCACAACTTGATCATTTGTAAAGCTGTTGCGCATCGAGATCTCATCGGCTCCTTCGAAAGAGAGCTGCAAGACACTGCGCTGTTCCGCATCAATCAATCCAATAGTGGACCGCTCCCGCCCGTCGATAGCAAACGGCAGACACTCGTGCTGTTCCGGGTGCCGCTTATCGTTGGCGACATGAAGCTGAGGAAATGGCACGTCTGTCTTGACGACATTCTTCGGTGAGACAAAAGAGAAGCCGAGGCGATCACGCTGACCGTCCTCTCTCAACCATTCGAATGCTTGGAAGTCTGTCGTCCGCATTGGCGTACCCGCAGTGGGACCAAAGGAGAGCGCCCAATAGCTGACGCTTAGGTCTCTCTGCGAGACACACCATCGCTCAAGAACGTTCTCGGCCGTTTCGAAAAGCCAGAAGGCGTCGCCACTTTGCCGGCAGCGCAGGAGCGCACGCATCCGGCCTTCGATTGTGATAGGCGTTGCCCAATGATATTCGAGAGTTTCTACCGGTGTCCCAGACAGAGGTGCTAGAAGTTGATCGAGCCTGAGGTTCAAAACTTGACGGTCAGAGTAGACCAGCCAACCCTCACTCGCCGCAGTGGTTGACCACGCCTCCAGATTAAGAGAGCCGATATCGACGTGCTGAAGGGTTTCGGCGTCAAAGATTGAAAGCCTCCGCTCATTTGGTTCGTCGCGAACGATGATTGCGAAGCGTCCAGGTGCAATCGGAACGATGTCTCGCGGCCCCCAGACCTGATCTCGCCAAACAACTTCATTGCGCGCATTGAACAGCTGAACATTACCGTCCTCGTAGGCAATCAGCATTCGACCGGCGCGCAAGGGCGCTGCCGCTACAACACCCTTCGCACCACCTCTTGGCCCGCCAACGACGTGGCGCATCGATTGACGCGAACCTGCCTTCGAGATCGATGGCAGGCGACGAATGTCAGCTGCCAGTGTCGATTGGCCTCCCGCGTCAGCCAGGCTACTCGGCATCTGATGCGAGTTCAGTAAGCCGTAGCGAGCGTGATCAACGAGCAGTGCTCTGGGCAGTAAGTCAGCAATCGCGGGGAGCCGATGTTTTCGATACTCAGCAGAAACAGCCTCTTCGAAATCCGGCGTTAGGAGCAAGTCCGCAACTTGCTTGCGCTGGCGGGCAGCATCTATGCCTTGTTCCTGCAAGAGCTGTCGGAACGCGGCCATTGCAGCGTCTGCGCCGCTTTCGCCGCTAAACCCGAGCGCCTTGATGGCTCGGGCGATGATCTCCGCATCGATCGGGTTGGCTGTCAGGCCACGCGCCAACCAGTCTAGTCGTTGAGCCTCGATCTTCTCATCCAACCCAATCAATGGCTCGCTGACCATGAGCGCACGCGTATAATTGCCAACAGCAACCAATCTAGCTGACCAGACCCGCCGGATAACGTTGCGGAAATGTTCGTCAGTCTCGTCGGTAGCCTCCAACAAGAGTTGGTAAGCATCATGGCGTTCGGCGAGGCGCAATGCGCGCTGATGCTCACCTGCGCGGTACCAAAGTGGTATGAATAACGTGGGCGTCAGGCGCCGCCCCTGCGCCAATCGCGCAGCAACAGCAAACTGCTCTGCATCGCTGAAAACTTTGACAGCGGCCTCCGCGTCATCCAGCAGCTCTGCCAAGATAAAGGCGGCATGCTCGAAGCCACCTTTGGCCTTGGAGAGCTCCACTTGCTGTCGATAGAGAGCCTCTAACTCCTCGCGAGCACCTTCTGGGAGAGCGGCGAGGAAGTGCGAACTCTCTCCTCGGGTAGCCTGTATCTCTAGGCGCTCACGAATGCCTGGCCCACTAATCGGCGAATCGGCGTGGACTTCGGAGTCAGGAGGTTGCTGCTCACCAAGAGCCAAGCTCTTCTTGAGGGCTTCTTCTACACGGCCTTGTTCAAACAGACGCTTCAACTCAGCAACACGACGATCGTATTTGCCAAGAGCGAGATCAGCTAGAGGCGTATGCTGCAGAAGCCGTTCGAAGAAACGGCGGAGGGAACTTTTGTCCCTTGTCTGCTTCTTTGCCTCCTGGGTGTCGCTATCAGGCAGTGACTGATTTGCGTTTGCCTTGGCCTCAAATACACCAAGCCTTGCACCAACCCAGCTCAGGAATCCGATAAGCGCACCTACAAAGAAAATGGAAAGCGCTGCTGCCAGAGCATCTGAGACTGAGCCGCGTGACGCACCCAGAATGATCAGGACTACAACGAAAAGAATTGCAACAGTAGACAGCCAGCTGCCTTGGGTCTGTCCTGAAGTGCGAGCCTTGCGGACGGTCTCTCGGTTCGTTTGCTGCCGGG
The DNA here is from genome assembly GCA_965247245.1 of Hyphomicrobiaceae bacterium. GTDB lineage: Bacteria > Pseudomonadota > Alphaproteobacteria > Rhizobiales > Hyphomicrobiaceae > Tectiglobus. Next base: position 4,734,150 of record CBDFGV010000003.1, read on the forward strand.
ACACGGTACTTCCGAGCAAAAGACGGACCAGAGCCAAGCCCGCGAATGCAGCAAGGATTGCGAACGCTGAAATCGCCAGATCCGCGGCTGGTGCCGCATCGGACATGACCAAAGCTGCCGCCAAGACCAGAACCAAGGCGATGATGATCGGCATAAGCGCCGGTGCAAGGATATCGGACCAGTTGGTTGAGTTCGGGGCCCGGTCAACGGCGTCGCGAATTTTCTGCAGACCGGCGTCAGAATACGCTTGTTCGAATAATGTCTCGCCTGTCATCTTGAGCGCAGTCGTGTCGGGAACGCCTGGCCGTCGAGGCGGTGCCACTCCGACTTCAACTATAAGATCCGACGTATCATACCAGTTCGAGAGGACCGCTTCTTTAAAGATATGCATGTCTGTCTGATGAACCGTACCGCAGCGTAGGATCAGCAGCGCGTTGTCAATGGCCGCCTTCACACGCTTGCTTTGCGGCGTCTTAAACGGAAAGCTCGTCAATGCGCCATGCAGGTTCCGCAATGGGATAGCGCGGCCCATCAAGTCACAATTCAGATTCTTGGGTTCGCGAAACAAAATGATAGCTGCATCATCTGATTCCAGAACAGTCTCTGCATCGGGTAGGTACTTGGCTATCTCCAGACGCCAATTCGATGGCGCGGCCCCATCACGCGAACAGTAAACGCCATCGACGGGTTGCTCGCCCCGCCACATCCAGTCCTCGCGAACCAATTGCGCGAGCGGATCGCGGGCGTCTTCGAGCGTAACCGGCTTCAGTAGTCGATGCATGGCGCATCCCCCCACCACCGCGGCCCAACTTGCACCTTGTCTACACTCCCACTAACTCCTGGTCGGAACGCCACCAAGCTGACGGCTCCGTTGTCGTCTTCAACTCGCACGTAGGCGTCCTTACCAAGCAGAGTTATCGCGGTAACGCGTCCATCGAATTCCGGCGTTCGGCGTTGAAAGCGTGACCACTGTCCGGAATTAAACGTCCATTCTTCGATCCCGTCTTCCCTTGACCAGCACAATACCTGCCAACGCCTTTGTCCCAATGGATGCGATGCAGACTGCGATTGAAGGACGGCATTTCTCGCATGAAGAAAAGGATTGACCCGGATTAGGATGGCATGATCTGCCGCCGGCCATGCAGACGTCTGTTCCGATGCTGGCCACCATGCCGGGGCTAACCAGCGCCATCCACCATCAACATTTATGAGAGCGCCGCCCGTTTCACCTATGACTTCAAATCCGGAGAAATTGCGCGCGTTATCCAACCAATCTTCGCGACGCAGGAAGATACGTCGCCCATCGCGTGCATGGACGAGAACGAATGTCCGATTCCCGCCGCGATCGGTCTCACATAGCAGCCATGATCTGGAACGCGACAGCAGACGAAGATCTTTGGTCTGATCTGTCAGCGCAACTGATAGTCCGCTGTGCACTGAGCCGTCGTCGAGCATCGTCACGGCATAGAGCTGGCCGTTTGGAGCACCAACCGCGATGCTTGCTTTCCGCCCAATCCGGAGCAATGGTGGAACGGATGAACTAGCATGTGTGCCCGCGATCAGAGGGTGATCTCCGGCAAGAGGCGTGGAGCCACGTGCAAACAGATGCCCTTGCGCATTAAAGCGGATCACGTGTAGCTCAGTGCCTTCCCGAAACACGATCGTCCCTGGACCATTGCCCGGCCATCGGGCGCCCAGCAGCGCGTCCGTCGATTGCAGATCAAAGCGCAGCGGCTCAAGGTGCCGGCGATACATGGCAATGCCTTCGCTGTCGCGGAAAATGGCTGATCCATCGTCGGCTTCCCGCGATATCCAGTCAGGCGCCCAGGTCTCACCGCTGACAAAGGCATCCAGTGAATTGGATTTGCGAAACGGCGCCCTCAGTGTGTCAGCACATGACTGCTCGTCCGGAAACGGAAAGCGTGCCGTTCGGCGCACGCGATGCTCTGAGATAACAGCAACGTCTGCGAAATGCTGGGCAGTACCTGTGTGAGACACTTCCAGTTCAGTTGGCAGATGCTCGTCGACTTCAAAACGATAGCGGGGCGACCAATCTCCCAGATCCGTATCCTTCGGCGCGATCGTCCAGGAGATCATGCGGTCTTCCGAAAGGTCCGTGGGCGCATCCCGCAGAAGAGCTTGAACCGCCTTGCTGTCGAGACCGTCTACGCCAGTTTGGTTGATATAGCGCGACAGCGCTCTTCGGGAGATGCCTTCCTGCCATGCCGGTCCAACATGATTTGTTGCAGCCCAAAGAAACCGGTCACCTCGGCGTAACGCTGACGATCCAAGAACGAGAAGCGCGGCCAGTGCGACCAACCGGCGGCGACCCAGCATGCGATGACCATTGTCGATCAGGACGGCAACGGCCCGATCGTCGGCAGGATCGCGATAGACGGGCCGGCGACGAAGAGCTTCGCCTTCGGCAATGCGACGGGCAAATTCTCCGCGCATCAACTTGAGCCACATCAGCTCCGAGGTCATAAGCCGGTCAAGCGGTCCGGTCGATGCGATGTCATCGAACGAATCGAGTTCGTCGAGACCTGAAGTGAGCGCAGTCTCCTGACTTTCGATGAGTGGTGAGAGAGCCGCCATGAGACGGCCGATGACCAGCAAATGGGCTTCAGGCATGCCGGCAAAAGCGGGTGCCCATTGGCGCAACGACATGGGAAGCCCTGCGGGAAGCGCACCATCCTTTGGCCGTCTATTCCTCGATCGTCTGATGCCTTGGGTCATTCTTGACCTCGTGCAAGAAATGCCCAGTCGACTGCTGCCACACTCAAGCTCTGCTCGAGTTCGATGAGCCGGAACGCGCTGACCTCAGATGCAGGAGAGCGAGGCAGCAAAGCCAGTGGACCGACAGTGCTCGATCTCGCCGGGATGTCCGCGAGGAGAGAACTCAGCATGCCGTCTGCAACATTATGCGCCCAACCAATTGGCAGAAAGATCTGTTGCGAGGGGGGCTGCAGATACGTAACCTGAACTGGAAGCCACGGCAGATCGACAGGCTGCGTGCTCCAGAAAACGGCCTCTGCTGTACCCAAAGTCAATCGTAGACTGGCATAGCGCTGCGAGCGCGGCGCGAGGTGCCGGGCAACCTCAACGAGGTTCGAGCGCGCGGTAACGCAACCTTGAGCCTTGGCACCACCGTTTGCCTGCCTGTGCAGCGCAAGAGGTATAGGCCAAGACGCTTGTCGCTTATCGGTAGATGTAGCGGTCACTTTTCTGCGGTTTCAGTCGGCATGGAGGCAACGGCCTGAGCGGCGAGGCCAGCCCGCACGGCAGCGAGATCTTCCGGTATCATGTCTGGCGCAAAACCAGCATCGATCTGGGTTAGCAATGACTCCGCCTTGACGAGCCAGACTTCCCACACTTCTCCCGCCTGCAACGCCGGCTTTGTATCCAGCAGCTTCATTCCGTATGACCGAAGTTCCTGCGCGCGAGCCGCCGCACCAACACTGGCTTTTTTGGCCGCCTCGGTGAACATCGCACTCTCACTGCGGTCGAGTTCCTGTTGGAGAACATCACGCGCTTCATCCTGCGCCGCCCGGTCCTGCGCCATGTAGATGACTGGCCATAGGTCTTCTGGGCCGGCTTGACTGCGTCCCGCGACACAGGCTGCGGAAGCGATCAATGTCTGGCCTTTGACTATGCGGCGATCACTAAACTCGATGCCGCGGCCGCGCAGTTTCCGTATGACATGGGCGTAGGCTCCGCGTGCCGGTGAGACATCAACGCGTTTGGCGGCTTCGGTCAGCTGGGCAATATCCCCCATGCTAAGAGTCTTCTCGCCCGTCTCTTTCTCGACGCCATAGCGCCAACCTGCATCCAGTAGGCTTTCGAGAGCATGGTCACCCACGGGATCAACAAACGCTGTCATTAAAAAGCGATCTGCGAAGGCGCGCAGCATTGGATCGTCTGGAAAGTGGTTTGAGGCTGCAACACAGCAAGTCAGGGGGCATGCCAAATCGACGTGACCGCGACGATAGCGACGCTCGTTCAGGATACCTAGAAGCGTGTTCAAGATCGCCGTTGAGCCAAGAAAAATTTCGTCCAGAAATGCCAGTTCAGCTTCCGGCAGCATACCTGACGTGTCCGGGCGGACCTCTCCGTTCTGCAATGCTACCAAGTCCAGCGGACCGAAGATCTCCGATGGTTCCGTAAATCGCCCAATGAGATACTCGAAATAGTGCCCCCCTACCGAGTTGGCTGCAATGCGCGCAGCCGCCGACTTACCTGTACCCGGAGGGCCGATAAGCAAGAGGTTCTCTTGAGCGATAAGGCAGAGAAAGACGAGTTCAGTTAGAAGCCGTCGGTTGGTCATGACACCGGCGCCGTGTTCGATGGCCTGTCTTATCTCAAGGCGGGTCTTTTCAAGATCGGTCTCTGCCGCCTGTTCGGTGTCCACAACTCAGTCCTCTGGATTCAGTTCAAAGATGACGTTGGAAACAGCGTCTTGCGCGTTTCCCTGAGGGTATGCCTCCTGATAGAAAGCTCGGCGCGCTCATAGAACGGCATCGTGGCAGAGGCATGTCGCTGCGCCACTTTCAATGGCAATCCTGCCCGCTAATCTCCCTGCTTTGTTCACGCGGTCGATAGCTCGACCGAAGGCCAACCACACGACGAGCCACTGCGTCGTTGTCGGTTTTAGCGACTTTGCATCTCGTCTGGATTTGGAACAGGGGGCCGTAGCAACAAGTCAAGTAGAATGGATGCTCATGCAACTATATGTTGAGCCAGAGTTCCTTTGACTTAGCGCCCGAGGCCTCGAGTGGTGCTTTCGAACGACGACATCCCATTTGACGTCATTATCAGCAAGCTGCAAAGTAGGGTTGAAATGGCTTGACCTGGGACAATTCTTATTACGGACACGCGTCGCCAGCTATGATAATGACGGTTCCACGTTACAAGTCACGACAATGCCTCGGCCGAGTGAAGTCCTCAACGCGCCTCCAAGCTAAAACGATACGACACCTGGTTGTTACCGATATCCCATTCGGTCCCGACCATATATCTGCGGAGCTTCCATCATGAAAATTGGTGCCTTACGTGAAACGAGCGACGGTGAAAACCGTGTCGCGCTTACACCGAACTCGGCACGGCAAATTCAGAAACTGGGCCATACCTGCTTTGTGGAGGCCGGTGCCGGAGCGGCTGCCGATTTCTCAGACGATGACTATCGGGCAGCTGATGTGGAAGTCCGGGACAGCGCTGATGCGGTGATTGCCGAGGCCGATGTCGTCGTCAAAGTGCTACCACCCTCAGACGCCGAACTTGCCAAGTTGCGATCCGAGCAGACGGTGATTTCATTCTTCTATCCGTCGGACAATGAGGCGTTGCTCAAGGCTTCCGCTGAGAAGGATCTCAGCGTTCTAGCTATGGATATGGTACCGCGCATCTCGCGTGCGCAGAAAATGGATGCGCTGTCGTCGATGGCGAATATCGCGGGTTACCGCGCGGTCATCGAGGCAGCGAACAACTTCGGGCGCTTTTTCACGGGTCAGGTGACAGCAGCCGGTAAGGTGCCTCCTGCGCGGGTCCTGGTTATCGGTGCAGGCGTCGCCGGCCTTGCTGCAATTGGCGCAGCACAATCGCTCGGTGCGATTGTCAACGCGTTCGATGTCCGTCCGGAAGTGGCAGAGCAAATCGAATCCATGGGAGCCAGCTTCCTTTTTCTGGAGTTCGAAGAAGACGGCAGTGGCGAAGGTGGCTATGCGGCACCGTCCAGTCCTGAGTTCCGCGAGAAGCAACTGGCTTTGTTCCGGGAGCAAGCGCCTGACACCGACATTGTGATTACGACGGCTTTGATCCCTGGCCGGCCGGCTCCTGAGCTCTGGCTCAAGGATATGGTTGAAGCCATGAAGCCTGGATCAGTGATTATCGACCTTGCGGCGGAGCGTGGCGGCAACTGTGAATTGACAGTCGCCGGTGAGAGGATCGTCACCAACAACGGCGTCACGATTATCGGATACACAGATTTCCCAAGTCGCATGGCAACCCAATCATCCGAGCTGCTGTCGACAAACATTCGACACTTGCTGGCCGACCTGACGCCTGAGAAAGACGGCGCCATTGTCCATAATATGGAGGATGACGTCATTCGCGGCGCAACTGTTGCGCACAAGGGCGAAGTAACGTGGCCGCCGCCACCGCCGAAGGTGCAGGCGATAGCCAAGCCAAAGCCCAAGACGCCAACAAAGACGCCGGAAGAGATTCGCGCCGAAGAAGAGCAGGCGGCCAAGACGGCGCTCAATCGCACAGCTTGGATGCTCGGAATTGGAGGTCTGTTGCTGCTGCTGGTTGGTTCCGTTGCTCCTGGCAGCTTCATGCAGCACTTCATCGTCTTCGTTCTGTCAGTCTTTGTTGGCTTCTACGTTATCTGGGGCGTCGCGCACTCGTTGCACACACCATTGATGGCGATTACCAACGCGATCTCGTCGATTATCATTGTTGGAGCGCTGCTTCAGATTGGATCGGAAAGCTCGCTTGTGCTGGTGCTATCGGCTCTGTCTGTGCTGATGGCCGCAGTAAACATATTTGGTGGGTTCCTCGTTACACGCCGCATGCTGGCGATGTTCGAGCGTAGCTAAGGGGGGACCGGATCATGAGCATCGGACTTGTCAGCGCAGCCTACGTAATTGCTGCAGTTCTCTTTATTCTCGCCCTCGGTGGCCTCTCCAACCAGGAGAAAGCCAAGCGTGCAATTTGGTACGCAATCATCGGCATGACACTTGCGGTAGGAGCAACGGTTGGATCACCGGGTGTCGGCAATATGTGGATCATCCTGGCGATGATCGCTCTCGGCGGTGCCGCCGGTTGGGTTGTTGCCAATCGTGTCCAGATGACCCAGATGCCGGAGTTGGTAGCGGGGTTCCACTCATTGGTCGGCCTGGCTGCTGTTTTCATCGGCATAAACGCTGATCTTGAGATGAATGCAGCAATTGCTGCGAAAGAGGCCGGAACTGTCGATGCCCTGGCTGGGTTTGCGAAAACGATTGCCAAAAAATCTCCAATCGAGATTTCAATCCTGAAGGTCGAACTCTTCCTCGGGATCCTGATCGGCGCCATCACGTTCACAGGATCTGTGGTGGCCTACGGCAAACTAGCCGGCAAGATATCGTCTGCAGCTCTGACACTGCCATTCCGCCATCAGATCAACATCCTTGCATTTCTGACATGCTTCGCGCTGGGCTATCTCTACCTGCAAGGCGCTGGCATCTGGACGATGATTCTGGTGGCCCTGATCGCGGGTGCAATCGGTTGGCACTTGATCATGGCGATCGGCGGCGCGGATATGCCGGTCGTAGTTTCGATGCTCAACTCGTACTCCGGTTGGGCTGCGGCAGCCATCGGTTTTACGCTCGGCAACGACCTGCTTATTGTGACCGGCGCTCTGGTCGGTGCATCCGGTGCAATCCTCTCGTACATCATGTGCAAGGGCATGAACCGCAGCTTCATCAGCGTCATCGCCGGTGGATGGGGCGGTGAAGTCCAAGCCAGTGGCGATGGACCGGAAGGGGAGCAGATTGCGATCGATGCCGACGGTGTCGCCGCCTCATTGGAAGACGCCGACAGCGTCATCATCGTTCCCGGTTACGGCATGGCAGTTGCCCAGGCCCAGCAGTCTGTGTCCGAACTCACACGCCGTTTGCGCGACAAGGGCAAGAGCGTCCGGTTTGCGATCCATCCTGTCGCCGGTCGACTGCCCGGGCACATGAACGTTCTGCTCGCGGAAGCGAAGGTGCCTTACGACATCGTGCTGGAAATGGATGAGATCAATGACGACTTCCCAGACACTGATGTCGTCATTGTCATTGGCTCCAATGACATTGTGAACCCTTCAGCGCAGGATGATCCGAACTCGCCTATCGCTGGCATGCCGGTCCTCGAGGTGTGGAAAGCCAAGCAGGTGTTCGTGTCAAAGCGCGGTCAAGGTACCGGTTATTCGGGCATCGAGAATCCGTTGTTCTTCAAGGAGAACACGCGGATGTTCTTCGGTGATGCGAAAGCCTCGATTGACCAGCTCGTCTCACACATGTGAGGAACTGTTTTTTTTCTCCGATTGGTTTGGCCGACATGACGTTGTCGGCCGAACTCGCGATCGATGTACTGGCGACACCATAGCGACGCCGATGATTTGCGATCGTCGTATCGCCAGTGAACCAAATGCAAGGGAGACGCGACTAAACGGGGTGTACCTATAAGAAGGAACCCCCAAACATGTCGAAACGTTTCCTCACAGTCCTGGCCATCTGCCTTTTGCCGTCAGCTGCTTCCGCTGGATTGGCTGGAGCTCCATCAAATTCCGCAAACATCCAACAACTCTCGGCAGACGCCGCGGTTGTAGCGCATGTCAGTGGCCGGAAGGCATTTATGCGCGTCCACCGCTCTGGAGCACGCAAGAAGAGTGACCGCCAGAAGTGCCTCGATATGATGCTACCGCAAGATGGCGCCGACTGCTTGAAGAAGCTTAAGGCAAAGAAGAATAACGACTAGACTGCCGTGGCTTGCAGAGATCGGCTGGGAGCCAACGGCCGCTGAAAGCCCGCCCAAAGCCTGCTTGTCGCAAGCAAGGACAGATGCCGCCGCGATGGATACATCTTTCATCGCGGCGTGCGGCGCTGAAGAAAGCTCCAGCCTAACGCCTGTCATTGAACGACATGAACCAAATTGCCGCTCGACACTCTGGCTATACGCGAAGCATGATCATTGAAGCTCCTAGAGCAGAACACGATGATCTAGCCTCAGCAACAAAGGTAGCAGTCGCATGCATGTCATTCCTGCCCGGCGCGGACGCGCAGTTCGTGTCAATCAAGGACAGTCCATCCGAGTGATCAATACCCATGGCCATCAGGTCGTCGACTTCTGGGCCTTCTCGGCAGAAGACCTATCTGAATTCATGTCGATGGAACACTTGCGTGCGACTCTCACCTCGATCTTTCCGAAAGCTGGTGACGATCTTGTAACCAATCGGCGCCGGCCCATTCTTCATTTTACCGAAGATACTTCGCCCGGTATCCACGATACCCTGATGGCTGCTTGCGATGATTATCGCTACGGTCTGCTCGGCTGTACGGAGTATCACGACAATTGCACGGACAACCTCCACGCTGCCTTGCGGCGACTGGGAGAGCAATCGGCCGAGACACCTAGTCCCTTAAATCTCTGGATGAATATTCCGGTCGCATCGGATGGTTCGACCGGTTGGGGAGAGCCTGTTTCAAAGCCTGGTGATCACGTAGAGTTCCGGGCTGCGATGGATTGCATTGCCGTCATGTCATGTTGTCCGCAAGACATTCTGCCGATCAACAAAGGCAGCCCGGTCGAAGCCCACTATGAAGTGCTGAGCTAGCCGGCCAGAGATCTACTCGCGATCTTGCGGTTCGCGACTAGCTTCCTTGACGAACTTTCGCAGTTGCGCTGAAGCCTGCTGCAGTTGATCAACGCGTTCTTTCAGCATATCGCGTATGCTCAACATACCGAGAAGCTGACCATTCTCTTCAACAGGTACGTGGCGAATGTTTCGAGACATCATTGTCGACGTTACGCTGGCAACGGATTCGTTCGGAGAGCATGTGATCACTTTATCGGTCATCAGCTCTGATACCGGCGTGTTCTTGAGTTCACCATCCCGAGCCGCGAGACCATAAACGACGTCGCGTTCTGTGATAACGCCATCGATCGTTTTGCCGTCCCGGCTCACGACAGCAGCCCCGACGCGTCTTTCCTTCAAGTGCGCCGCAAGAGTGGCGACCGAGTCGGTCGGTTGAACGGTGAAGATCGGTTTGCCCTTTGCTTCGAGAATTGCTCGTATCGTCAATTTTCCACTCCCAGTTTTTTGCTTTTTTGCCGATCGGGGACATCGCGGGAGTATCAGCTTGCCAGTGCCGCCCGTTCGGTTCGGGCGTTGGTCAAGATGACAACAAGTCGACATCGCTTCGTGCCTCTCTGCAAAGCATAGCCATTTCTAACGGGCTTGGCGACCCAAATGCCGCAGGGCGACCCGCGATGGTTGCAGGAGGTGTCGGTCACATGCGGTGCACCGATGAAACTTAGGCTTTGGGCGGATAGTACGAGAACTCGATCATCAAGCAGCCGTCCTTGCTAAAAAACGGACCATGCGGAACATGCGCAGGTCGCACGGCGTAACTGCCTTCGGTCAGAACCTCGCGCTCTTGGTCGGGCGTGCCGATCGATAGACTACCCGAAATCAGAAAGACTTCCTCGCACCAGGCGTGGGACAAGGCTTGATCAACGACCGCCCCAGCCTCCCACCGCGATAGACGGGTCACAGCGCCTGTCTGGGCACTATGGTCGAATGTACCAGAAAGAATTTTCTCTTTCACACCTTCATAGCCAGCGAGATCTTGCCAACCATCCGGTCCAAGCGCTTGGAAGAACTCCTTGTGGGCTTTCGCAAAGATCCCAAAACCCGGATGATCATTCATTCCCGCTCCAGACTCCCAGATTGACTGATCGAATGACTCCAGTCTGCGGCAGAGCATGTTGTCGTGCAAATAGATTCTCGGCTTCCGAATTCGTCACCGAAGTGCAGCACAATGAAGTCTAAATCCGATCAGCATCACCACGCGTACCACACGATAACAGGAGTGATAACGATGAAGACTTTCCTAGCAATAATACTTGTGGTCGCCTCGACCGCTGCCGCGTTCGCGGACGAGACCTGCCCTGTAGGCGAGGTTTACAACGAAGAGCAAGAAGTCTGTGTCTCGCAAAGGCAAAGCTGATGCGAAGTGTTCTAGTAGCACTTTTGGTTTGGCTGCTGTCCTCAACTGTGGCGCTGTCCTGCATTTGTGACCTGGAGTGCCCGGAGGGCGAGGTGTATTCGGACGAAGCTGAAATGTGCGTTGCGAAAGACGCACCAACGTCCTGACGACGCAACGACACTAGTTGGTTACAACACGCTTTCTCGGACGGACCAGTGCAAGGCCGACCATCATGCAGGCCGTTGCCGCAACAACCCAATGCGAATGGCTTTCGCCAAACAGCAGCATCCCCCAAGCAACGCCAGATAGCGTGACGACATACGCGGTCTGGCTGGCAAAGACTGGGCCCGCCGTGTTGACAAGGTGGACAAAGGTTCCATAGGCGAAGGCATTGATCAGCGCCATCCCGACAATTGACCATTCGATTGCCCCCAGCGGCCACTGCGGCCACCAGAAGACGTCGAATCCGATCACGATGGGCAACATAATCAATGAGGCCACGGCCATCATTCCGCAGAGTATAGTCAGTGCCTCGCCCGTCGGCATGCGGAAGTCGATGTAGACATTCTCAATCGCATAGCAGAGTGCGCAAAACACCGCTAAGAGAACGAAAGGCGCTGCCGTGGCGTCAGGTAGGCTAGTGTCCGGCACCAATATGAAAAGGATGCCAACTGCACCGAGCATTATGCCGATAAGACGGGTTGCAGTTAAGCGTTCGCTGCCCAGTGCCCGTGACACGACGAGCGTCAGCATTGGAACCGTCGCAATAGTGATCGCCAATATGCCAGCCGGTAGTTCGCGAGCCGCGACGAAGTAGAGAACCCCTGGGATGATCGTTCCAAGGATTCCTGCGATGAAGTAAAACACTACGTGCTGTCTTGACAGCGGAAGTCGTCGACGTCGCATTGCGGTGTACAAGAGCAAAGCGCCTAGTCCGACAACTGCCTGCCAAAAGTTCAACGCTAGTGGATGAATGTTACTCTGCGTCGCAATCTTGGCGAGCGAGTATGTGGCGCCCCAGGTGAACCCGGCAGCAATCAACAAAACCCAGTTCGACGCGCCACCGGCGGAAGCTATCCTGTTAGACGGGTATGATTGATCCAGCGTCTCGTCGTCAGCCACGTACAGGTCCCCAGTTCAAATGCCCTGCCAGATTGGAAAGGACTACTCTCGGCCATTTGCCCTCGAATTCGAGAAGGACGACAAGCACAATGGATGTTCGTCAGCGCTCTCGCAATCTCATGCTGGCAAAGCCAATGTCAACGGAGGCGAAAGCCCGCAGAGGGTTCCGAATTTCCTATCCTGGCCAGTACTCGCCCGACATATGGTTGTCTCTCTCAATTTCAGCAATGCGCTCGCGGGCTTTCTCGCCACTTCTGCTCACGACCATACTCAGCAGCACCTCAAACAAAACGACCAGCGGCACAGATGATGCAAAAAAGTGCGGACTGTCGGTCGGAGTTACGAAAACGCGGGCTGCATCAGCAGCGATCGGTGAGGCATAACTATCGGTGACCGCAATAACGGGGACGCCCGATTTTTGAACACGCTGAACTGCGGAAACTGTTCGACTTGAATAGGGCTGATGGGCCACGGCAATCATAGCATCCTGGGGACCAAGTTCACGCAATCCCATGCCGACCGTTTCGTGATTGCGCAGCGCCGCATGCCAATTTGGCAATGCCATGCGCGCCATGTATCCTAGGTAATCGATCAGTGCGGCTGAGCTGAGTGACCCAATTAGAACGACGTTGCGCGCAGCTGCCAAGGTATCGGCCGCCCTTGCGAGTTCCGCCACGTCTGTCGTATCAACCAGGCTTTCGATATTGCCAACACTTGCAGCAGCGTGCGATGGCAGAAGAGCATCGGCGACATCACGCTGGTGTCTCTGAAGTGAAGCGGCCTTGTCAGCAAATGAGCGACTGCTTTGCTGTATTTCACGGCGGCAAAGCTCACGAAGTTCTTCGTAATTCTTGAAACCCAGAGACTTCGCGAGGCGCGTGAAGGTTGGTGGATTGAGTTCGGAAATGTCCGCCACTCTGCGCAAGGAGTGCATGGCAATGACTTCAGGATTCTTCAGGACGTAGTCCGCGGCCAGGCGCAAGGTCGGACTGAGGTCCCGAACGCGGGGTGCCACCGCTTCCTTTAGTTCTGAAGTCCCCCCAGCCATGCGTTACCGCCTCTGATGATGCAAATGTTTCCTATATTGACATTCATGAAACATATGTATCAATAGTGCGCAAGTTCAAACTGTTGCCAGTGCCGCGGGCGTGGAGCTGATCTCGTCTCGCCGCAAATGCGTGAGTGTACCGATGAGCCATAACAAGCTTCCTTCGCATGCCTCGGTTGTCGTGATCGGCGGTGGTGTCATGGGGTGCTCGACGCTCTACCACCTTGCAAAACACGGCCTTTCAGATGCGATCTTGATTGAACGCAATAAATTGACATCGGGCACGACATGGCACTCGGCTGCGCAGGTCCGCGCGCTGCGATCAACCCGCAATCTAACGGATCTCATTCGCTATTCGGTCTCACTCTATTCAGACCTCGAGCAAGAGACAGGGCAGGCAACGGGCTGGATCAACAAGGGCTCGCTATCCATAGCGACCAATCAAGATCGAATGGTCCACGTTCGTCGCCAGGAGGCGCTGGCACAGCTGTTCGGTGTGCGCGCAGAAGCGGTCTCCGCTGGCGAGGCCAAAGAACGTTGGCCGCTGATGAATGCAGACGATTTGGTTGGGGCTGTCTGGTCTCCTGACGATGGCAGGGTCAGCCCCAGTGACCTCTGCGCTGCATTGGTTAAAGGCGCCCGGGCACGCGGTGCACGCGTGTTCGAAGATACCGGCGTCACGGCAATCCTGACAGAGGGAGGAAAGATAACTGGTCTGGAGACTTCGGCAGGGCCGATCAAATGTGATGCGATTGCCCTCTGCACAGGCCTTTGGAGCAGAGAGGCCGCTGCCATGGCTGGTGCTGAAGTGCCTGTCTGGCCTTGTGAGCACTTCTATCTTCTGACCAAGCCGGTCGAGGGTATCACGGGAAACGTGCCAACGCTGTCTGATCATGACAGCCATCTCTATATTCGCGATGATTCCGGAGGGCTTCTCATTGGATGTTTCGAGCCGATGGGCAAACCTATTGCGCCAGAAACGATCGGGCATGACTTTGCTTTCCAGCTGCTGCCTGAGGATTGGGAGCACTTCGAGCCGATGATGATGAATGCGCTGCATCGGCTGCCCGTTCTGGAGACTGCCGAGGTTAAGATGCTGCTCAACGGGCCGGAGAGCTTTACGCCGGACGGTTCTTTTCTACTGGGCGAAACAGCAGAGACGCGTGGCTTGTTCCTGGGTTGTGGCATGAATTCCGTCGGTGTGGCGACGGGCGGTGGCGCCGGAATGGCGTTAGCGCATGCTATTGTGAACGGTGCAACGCCAATGGACCTGCACGAAGCGGATCCGAAGCGTTTCGCTTCTGCTTTCAATTCCGTCGCAGCGTTAAGCGCGCGTGTGCCTGAAGTGCTCGGAAAGCACTATGAGATCACGTACCCGGCCCGACAGTGGAGCACGTCTCGGGATCTATCGCCAACGCCTCTCCATGCGAAGTGGGTGGCAGCCAAGGCCCACTTCGGTCAGGTCGCCGACTGGGAGCGTCCGCTTTACTTCAACAAACAGAGTGAGCCGAAGCTAACGTTCGCGAAACCGGATTGGTTCGACAATGTTCGCCGCGAAGTCGAACAGGCACACAGCAGCGCGGCAATCTTCGATCAATCGACTTTTGGCAAGATCGATGTTCGTGGCACGGATGCTTGTACATTCCTAAATCGGGTTTGCGCAAACGATATGGATAGACCGCCAGGCCGTGCAATCTATACGGCAATGCTCAACGAGCGCGGCGGAATTGAAAGTGATCTGACGGCGATCCGCCTCAGCGATGATCACTACCGTCTCTATGTCGGGACCACGGCAGTGAAGCGCGACCTATCCTGGCTGCGCCGACATACTGCTGCTTCCCGCATTTCGCTGACTGAGACGACCAAAGACTTCGCGGTCATTGGTTTGATGGGGCCGAAGTCTGCTGAAGTCGCGACCGCCGTCGGCGCTGGAGATCTCAATGATCTGGGTTACTTCCGATTGGGCAAAACTAGGATCGCCGATCGCGAGGTGCTTGGCGTCAGGCTGTCATACGTCGGAGAGAGCGGATGGGAGCTCACCTGCAAGACTGAGGATGTAGCAGTTGTTTACGATGCACTCTACGAGCAGGGCGCACGACCCGCAGGTACACTAGCGCAAACGTCGATGCGCATTGAAAAACGATTTCTGTCGTACGGACACGACCTCGATACAGACATTAGCCCACTTCAGGCTGGTTTGGACTTCGCGATTGGCTGGGAAACGGACTTTATCGGTCGTGACGCACTGCAACGCCAGCGTGATGCTGGTCAGGAAAACCGCCTGGTTTCTCTCGTTCTTGAAGACGTTGAGGCGGTGCCGCTGGGCAATGAGCCGGTCTACCTCGATGAGGCAACGGTCGGAAAAACGACCTCAGCCGCCTTCGGGTATCGCGCTGGCAAACCTGTAGCTATAGCCGATATATCAACAGCGGAGGCGAGAACCGTCGATACGGAGGTTATCATTGATATAGCCGGAGAGCGGATCAAGGCCCAGGTCAAAGCAGGCGCCGTATTTGATCCGGCAGGTGAGCGCATGCGGCGCCGTAGTAACGCCCGATGAGCCCGATGAGAGAAACAGCGGCGGCTTTGTTATCTGGTTCCGAGCCGAGCGTTAAATCACCTTAACGATTGATGAAGGTGCGCCTCCTTTCTGGGGAGCTGCGCCCGTGTTGAAGTACGACCAGCCTTTTTGGCTTCGTTACCTCTTATGGAAACTCGGCCCATCTATTTCAACTGCCTAGATTGATAAGGTCCGACGCGAGTTGCGGAGCCCTGTTGCCCGTGCAAACCCTCAATCATGACCACAAGTCTCAAGCGGTGACCGACCTGTTTTGCGATCCCAATAACCGGAAACTGCTGTCTTAGATTTGCGAGCCAGGGTCCATCTAGGTCCGGTCAGATCTGGTTGGCAGGGCAACCTTTGTCCATTCACGGTACGCGTGACCAGCAATTCTTACCCATTTCATCCTTACTTAATCAATTACAACCATAAGTAGAGGCTCGCAGACCTTCATAAAGGAGGAGCGAAGCAGGCCTGTTTGCTGCACGGCGTAAGATTTTCCGGCTGCCCCCTTGCTTGAGGGGCCAAACGCCCGGCGGTATCTGGAGATTAGATGTCCGACACCTATCATAACCGTTGGGTCATTTTGTTTGTCCTGTTTGTCGC
Source organism: Hyphomicrobiaceae bacterium (assembly GCA_965247245.1). Classification (GTDB taxonomy): domain Bacteria; phylum Pseudomonadota; class Alphaproteobacteria; order Rhizobiales; family Hyphomicrobiaceae; genus Tectiglobus. The sequence goes on from CBDFGV010000003.1 coordinate 4,750,213, forward strand.
TCGGTTTGCGCTTGGCTTCCAGTTTCAGTCCATCGGTTCAATTGCGCCAGTCTTGGTCGAAGATTTCGGAGTGGACTACTCCTTCATCGGCTTGCTGATCGGAATTTTCTTGCTTCCCGGTATTGTTTTGGCTCTGCCTGCGAGCTCTCTGTCGCGTCATATGGGTGACCGCCGGACGGTGATGCTCGGCTTGGCCATGATGATTATCGGCGGTGTATTTATTTGCCTCGCGAACACGCAATTGGTTCTTATTCTTGGCCGCTTTGTCAGCGGGGCCGGAGCGGCCTTGCTCATCGTTCTTATGACTAAGATGGTCATCGACTGGTTCGAGGGAAAAGACCTCTTCATTGCAATGGGCGTCTTCATCGTAGGATGGCCGATCGGTATTGCGACGGCGCAGGCAACGCTGGGTGCATTGGCGGAGGCCGCTGACTGGGAAGTCGCGATCGTACTGACGACGTACATTTGCTTTGCAGCATTCGTGCTTTTTGGGGTCGCCTTTCAAGACCTACCGAGGTCAGGACGCAAGCCAACACGCCGTGATCAGCGTCTCACTAAGGATGAGTTCACGCTTATTCATTGCGCCGGTATCGCCTGGATGTTTCTCAATGGCGCCTACTTCGTTGTCCTGAGCTTCGGTCCAACAATGTTGCTCGAGCGCGGCTACTCAATGCTTGAGGCCGGAGCAATTGCGAGCTGCACGTCCAGGGCCTTCGTCTTAGGCTTGCCGCTCGGTGGAATTCTAAGCACGCGGGTCAACGCGCCCAACACAATAATGATCGTAGGGCTCGGTACGGCGGGAATCATCGGATCGGTTCTCCCATTCATGAGCCCGCCGGCAATCGGCTTTGCTGCTTACGGACTAGCGCTCGGTTTGGCCACACCGGTGGTGGCCGCACTGCCATCGCAAATCCTGCGAACGGAAGTCAGGGCACGCGGCCTGGGTTACTACTTCAGCTGGTTCTTTGGTGGTGTCTCTTTGCTGCCAGTGATCGGCGGCTATCTCAAAGACTCAACAGGCTCAGCAGTGAGTTCACTTGTCTTCGGAGCCGGATTGTCGATAGGCTGCCTGGTCTTGGCTATCTTCTTGAAATTACTCGAGTATCGCAAGTCAGTCCGGAGACAGACCGGATCCAACCCTTGGTGGTCAGGCAGCCGTAACAAGCGTGTGCGAACCTCACGCGGTCCAGTGCATCATCCCGGCATTGCAAACTAGACGTGGATGGCGTCCTGCGGTGTGCGAAGCACAGCGCAGATGGGCCGCGCAACATCCATGAGAGCGCGCCGAAACTGCTCAAAAATGTGCAAAAAACAACGCTCATAAGAACGCATACTTAATAAATGATGCCCATAATGATTTTACAACCTTAAGTATAGTTATCAGTAGGCATTCTAAACAATGTCCGTCGAGACCAAAAAGGAAGTCCCAACAAGCATCTATCTTCCACTCGTTGATAGCTTGTTCAAGGGAGGTCCCGTTTTAGCGCTAGGAATTATCATCAATTCCTGTGCGATTTTCGCGACCTACATCAACACGGGGCAAACCGCACTTCTGATCTGCGCGCTCGCCTTCACCGGCATCGGGCTCGCACGGTTTTTCTTCATCTGGTCGTATCGATCCGCCAAGGCAACAATCAAGACCAATGCAGATGCCCGCAAGTGGGAGATCGGCTACTCGCTTGGTGCGTCGGCCTCAGTGCTTCTCCTGGGGATCTGGTGTTACCTAAGCTTTGCAACCACCTCAGACGCATTCTCGCAGATTGCCAGCTTCACCATGACAATGTGGTATGTCATTGGCATTTTCGGCCGGAACTTTGGCAGCCCTCACTTTGTTATCGTGCAGATCCTGTGTGCCGCGCTACCGATGATTTCTGCGTTGGTTTTTCACGGATCAGTTTACCATTGGCTGATGGCGCTCTTCCTCGTCCCCATGTTCTACACTGTGAAGATGGTGGCGGATAAGCTGCGTGTCACACTTCTGGACCTCATCGTCACATCGCACGACATGACCGCTCTGGTTGGTCGGTTCGACACCGCTCTCACGAACATGCCGCACGGTCTCTTCATGTTTGACCCGCAAGGTGATGTTGTGGTGGCCAATGACAAGGCCAAAGAAATACTTGGTCTGAGCGAAGACATCGACGTTCGAGGTTGGTCTCTCAGAAAGCTCTTCCGGAATTGCCTGAGTGCGGGTTCAATCTCTGCAAATGACGGCAGAGAGATCGCAAAGCGGGTCAAGACAACCCAGTTAAACGAAGCCGAAGAACTCGTGCTCGAAACTGTGGATGGATTGACGATTGAGATCACCTTCCAAGGTATGGAAAGCGGCGGTGTCATAGCCGTTCTACAGGACATCTCCGAGAGACGGCAGGCCGAGCAGACGATCAATCGTATGGCCTGGTTTGACTCTTTAACGGGGTTGCCGAACCGGCGCAGTTTCGATTCTCGGCTGGCCCAAGTGTTCAAAGATGAAGGTCAGACCGAGCACTGCGCTCTGCTCTTTGTGGACCTCGACAACTTTAAGCAGGTCAATGATACGCTCGGCCATTCGCGTGGTGATATGCTTCTGCAAGTTGTTGCCGAACGATTACGTTCCACGCTGCGCAGTACGGACGTCCCGGCCCGTTTCGGTGGTGACGAGTTTGTCGTTCTGCAATCACACGTACAATCTAAAGAAGCGGCATCCGAACTTGCTGAGCGCATTGTCGAGGTCCTCAGTCAGCCTTACATGATTCAGGGCATCGAGATCCTCGTCAGCGCCAGTGTCGGTATTGCGATACTGCCGGGTGACGGCAAGGATCCTGAGCAGGTTCTCAAGAATGCGGACATGGCTCTATATGAAGCCAAGGCCGCTGGCCGCAAGACATGGCGGTTCTTCGAACCATCGTTGGAGGCTGTCGCGGTTGCTCGCCGCCGAATGGAGCGCGATCTTCGCCAGGCCATTCAGAACGACGAGTTTGTTCTGCACTATCAGCCAATCATCGATATCCATACGGGTAAGATCCGAACTTGCGAGGCCCTGCTGCGGTGGTTTCATCCTGAGCGAGGTATGGTCCCACCAGGTGAGTTCATCGTAGTCGCGGAAGAAATTGGTGCGATTGCTGAGATCGGCGAGCTGGTCATGGAAAAAGCATGTCGCGAGTGTGCCACTTGGCCGGGCGACGTCCGGGTTGCAGTCAATATCTCACCAATCCAATTCAGTATGAGCGATGTCGCTGATGTCGTCAGCAAGGCGCTCGAAAAGAGCGGATTGGCACCATCGCGCCTGGAAGCTGAGATCACCGAGAGCGTACTGCTGCAATCAACGGATGAGGTCAGTGAAACACTCAACAAATTGCGACAGATGGGTGTCAGCATTTCTCTCGACGATTTTGGAACTGGCTATTCGAGTCTGAGCTACCTCCACAGTTTCCCGCTCGACAAAGTGAAGATCGACCGGTCATTCTTGGAAGGGCTGTCTCGTGACAGTCGCTCGCTGACGCTGTTGTGCGGTGTTGCCCGACTGAGCACAAGCCTTGGTCTTCGGGTCACGGTTGAGGGTGTCGAAACTACCAATCAGCTCGAGTTGGTCACGCGCGAAAACTTCGTCCATGAAGGGCAGGGCTTTCTCTTCAGCCGGCCGATCCCAGCGAACGAGGTAAAGCAACTAATAGTTGCAGGACAGAGCTTGTTACCATGCGAGGAAGCGCCCAGGAAAAAAAGAAACGGCGCTCAGGGCAAATTGCACAATGGCGCAGCAGAGCCTTACACACCGGACATTATTGTTCATTAGTATCTGAATTTATGAGGAAAAAAGGTCAGGTGAGATCACCTCAGTTGGTGTGGACCTGGCCTTTTTTCTTACTTGCCGTGCCGCTGTGACAGCATGAATCAATCCTACACATACAATTTAAGGTTGAATTAAGGTAAATCTTCAGCTAACAATCAACCATTCGCAATTGAGTATGTTTAGGAGCGAAGTGGTGCAGTTAGCGTATGCGAATGAGCTGAGCTACAACGATCGAATGTCCGCACTCTTAGATCGGGTGGACTATCGATTGGCAGTTAGCAAGACTGATCGAGAAGCAATTTTTCGATTGCGGTACGAAGCCTACCGCCGAGAGAAATCGATCGCAGAAAATCCTTCTGAAATGTTCTGTGACGAGTATGACGAGACGGGGCTCGTCAAGCTCTTTGGTGTGTACATTGATGATAAGCTGGTAAGCTCAATCCGTGTTCACATCGCCAACTCAAGCACCCCGTTTTTCCCTAGCCTTGGTCCTTTCCGCGATATACTGCAGCCCGAACTTGATGCAGGGAAGACTGTTATCGATCCAACCCGCTTTGTCATCGATAAGGAGGCTTCCCGTGAATTCAAAGGGTTGCCGCACTTGACGTTGCGTCTCGGTTGGCTCGCGGCGGAACACTACAACGCCGAGCATTTCCTGGTTGCGATCCGGGTCGAGCATCAAGCGTTCTACAGGCGGACATTCCAGCATCAGATCATATGCGAGGCACGCGAGTATCCACTCCTTGCAGCTCCGATCAGTCTGATGACGGTATCGCGCGAAGTTGCGAGCAAGCACTTGCAACGCAAATACCCATTCTACCGATCGAGCTCCTTCGAGCGTCGCATGCTGTTTGATGATCCGGTTGTGCCGGTGCAGCAGCCTGCTGCGCGCGAGCGGCATCTGACACTCGTTGAAAGCGAGCGAGCGCAGTTTGTTTCTGCTGGCTGATCACATGAGCCAACGGAGCTGGGAGATTTAGCGACCAGACAAAGATCGTCCTAACACTGAAGGCAATCACCGGCTGACGCTTCTCGTCAGCCGGTGATTGCCTATTCTGCTTTGCAAGTCTGTCCGGACAATAAGTATTCCGTCTCGCGGCTACCAAACGGCAACCAAATGAGATTAGAATAATTAGCTAAGGGATAGACCAGAAAAGACTCTTCGGCTGCCGTCAATGACACTACCTGTTCAAGAAGCGCACCAAACCTCCTTATGGAGCGGCGCGATCGTACGCATCAACGCCTTAGGGTTTGGTGAGCATATGACGGCCGCCGTGCCGTTCGGAGATCACACGTCCCCAACCCGGATTGCACAACCTTTTCTCAAGTCAGCTCACGGTCCCTCCGACGCAGCCTGGATCATAGCTGAAAGACTGAATGACGAGCTCTTGTCGAAAGGTCTTGATGACCTGGTAGAAAGTGCCGACAGTGAGTTCGATGCGGCCTTTGATGACTCCATGTATGAGCTGGACCGGACGGATCAGTTCCTCACCTGGCTCGTCCTATACCTGACATCACCGTTCGGGACGACGGCACGGGAGATGATGCCGATTTTCTCAATCTCGTTTGAGATTTGGTTGAAGCGGGTCGATCCAGAACTGCTCTCCCGCCTACTGGACTTCAGAGAGATCTGCGTTGAATACGAGAGGGACTTGGCTGCCGCCTAGGTCTTGGTCTAATTGGCCTTAGGATACTATGGACCGTGTGACACCGACCATGTGCCGGCCAGGAGCGGCCTCAAGAAGTAAACGGGTGTAGTCGTGCTTGGGACTGGCATAGACACTTGCCGTTGGGCCTTCTTCGACAATCTTTCCATGCTGCATGACAACAATGCGATCGCAGATCTGCGCCGCAACTCGTAGGTCATGCGTAATGAAAAGAACAGCGAGTTGGAACCGTTCGCGGACGTCGTCGAGCAGAGTTAGGACCTGGGCCTGCACAGATACATCCAGGGCTGAAACCGCCTCGTCAGCGATCAACAAATCCGGCTCGACGATCAACGCCCGTGCGATGCAGATGCGCTGACGCTGTCCGCCCGAAAACTGATGCGGATAACGCTCTAGTGCGTCAGCCGGAAGACCAACGAGGGGCAGTAGGTTGCGGGCCTTCTCGATCGCATCGGGCTGTGACATTCCGAAGTTGGTGGGTGCCTCTATGATCGATTGACCAACTGTTCTCCTCGGATTGAGAGATCGGTAGGGGTCTTGGAAAACGATCTGCATTTTTTGTCTGTGAGGGCGAAGCAAGGACTGGCTAAGGCGCGAAATGTCCAGCCCATCAATCTCAACGGAACCAGCCGTTGGTTCAATCAATCGCGCAATGCAACGCGCGACGGTGGATTTGCCTGAGCCGGATTCGCCAACGATGCCGAGTGTCTCGCCGCGACGAACAAGCAAGTCGACTTGCGATGCAGCATGCACGGTGCGCCCGCCACCGAAGAAGCCGCCATCCTTGTAAGTCTTGTCGAGTTGCCGCGTGCGAACAACCTCGGCTCCCTCGATCGGCTGGCGTTGCGGCGGTGTCATGCTGGGTACGGAGCCAATCAGCATCTGGGTATAACCCTGCTGTGGGGACTCCAGTATTTGCTGTCGTGTGCCTTGCTCGACGACACGTCCGTGCTGCATGACGACGACGCGATCGGCCACTTCTGAGACGACGCCAAAGTCGTGGGTGATGAACAGGACGCCGGTGCCGCGGCGTTCCTGCATGTCCTTGATCAGTTTGAGGATCTGCGCCTGCGTGGTAACGTCAAGTGCCGTCGTCGGCTCGTCGGCAATCAGCAGGACTGGGTCAAGCACCAAGGCAGCCGCGATCATGATCCGTTGACGTTGGCCACCGGAAAGCTGGTGCGGATAGGTGTCGATCATCTGCCGCGTATCAGGCAGGTTGACGGCATCCATAATCTCGAGAACGCGCGTGCGCCGCTCGCGCTTGTCCAGGTTTGTGTGAATCGCCAGCACTTCGCCAATTTGGTCACCGACCCGCATCACCGGGTTCAGCGCCGTCATCGGCTCCTGGAAGATCATCGCCATGCGCGTGCCACGCAAGTCGCGCAAGCGCTGCCTGCTGGCTTGCAGCGTGTTCTCACCATCGAGTAGCGTTTCGCCACCCGTTGCTGAAAGTTCGCGAGGGAGAAGACCCATGACGGCCTGGGCCGTCACCGACTTGCCGGAACCGGATTCGCCCACCACGCAGACGATCTCACCCGGTTTCACGGACAGCGAAACATCCTCGACAGCGTTGGTGCGGTCGGCGTTAGCCGGTAGCGCGACGGTCAGGCCACGTACATCAAGGACCGGCTTGTCGCTCGAAGCTTCGGTCGGTTGCTCAGAAACTGGCTGGGCCACTGTATTCATGACGACCTACCTCACAGCCGCTTGGCAAAGCGCGGATCGAGCGTGTCGCGCAGCCCGTCGCCAAGCATATTAATCGCCAGAACGGTGATCGCCAGAATGGCACCGGGATAGAGGATGTTGTGCGGATAGATACGGAACAGCGAGCGGCCTTCAGCCATGATGTTTCCCCAGGTGGGCACTTCCGGCGGAATGCCGATTCCGAGGAAAGATAGGATCGCTTCGATAATGATCGCAGCGGCACAGATAAATGTGCCTTGGACGATCAGAGGCGCGAGCGTGTTCGGCAGGATGTGGCGGACCAATAGCGTTGGTGTACGCGTGCCAGCCGTGATGGCGGCCTCGACGTAGGGCTCTTCGCGGATCGACAGCACGATCGATCGCACCAAACGCACAACGCGCGGGATCTCGGGCACAACGATTGCCGCGATGACGCTTAAGAGACCGGCCCGGAACAACGAGACGAGAGCAATCGCTAGCAGTATTGCCGGGATCGCCATCAGCCCATCCATGATGCGCATAATGAAACCATCCGCCCAGCGGAAATAACCGGCAATCAATCCGATGACCAGTCCGATCATGACGGACAGCACGGCGACCGTAATACCGACGATCAGCGATACCCGGGCGCCGTAGACAACGCGGCTATAGATATCGCGGCCAAGGCTGTCTGTTCCGAGGCGGTAAACGACAGGGACCTTCTTGCCCTCGTCGTTGCGCACCGTGGCTTCGAAGCCAGGAGTCTTATTGCGATAGCGAGGATTGATTTCGGCCGGGTCACGGGTGCCAAGTAGCGGTGCAAGAATACCCATCAAGATGATAAGCAGCAGAACGACTCCGCCGATTAAAACCGACGGACTCCGCAGGCTCTCTTGCAAGGCGCTGCGTTTGTTCGGGGGCGCAACACTCGCCATCAGTAGCGTATCCTTGGGTCAAGAAATGTATAGCTGACATCGACCAGCAGGTTGATCACGACATAGGTCAGAGAGAACAGCAGGATGACCGCCTGAATAGTCGGGTAGTCCCGGTTCAGCACCGCATCCACCGTTAACAGTCCAAGGCCCGGAATCGTATAAACGGATTCGGTTACAACCACGCCTCCGATAAGGATGGCGATCGAAAGGCCGACAACGGTGATGATGGGCACAGCGGCATTGCCAAGCGCGTGGCGCATCACAACGAGCCACTCGGTCTGGCCCTTGGCCCTTGCTGTCCGGATGTAGTCTTCGCCCAGAACTTCCAACACGCTCGTGCGGGTCATTCTGGCGATGAACGCCACGAAGATCACCGCCAGTGTCAGGGAGGGAAGAATGAGATGCCTGAGCCAGGCTCCGATCCCATCGCCAAGCTTTTGGTAGCCCTGCACCGGTAACAGGCCAAGCTCGATCGAGAACAAATAGATCAAGGCATATCCGATCACGAACACCGGAATCGAAAAGCCAAGAACGGAGAAGCCCATGATCACTCGGTCGGTCCAGCTGCCCTGCTTGTAGGCAGCATACACACCGAGCGGGAGCGCGATCACGACTGTCAGGATGATTGTCAGTAACGACAAAGAAAGCGTTGGCTCCAGGCGGGCGAGTATCAGATCGGATACGGTTTTCTTGTAGTAGTAGCTCTCGCCAAAATCGCCACTCAGGACATTGCCCATCCAGATCACGAACTGCTGCAGCATGGGTTGGTCCAGGCCGAGCTTCTCGCGGATCTGAGCAACCTGCTCATCGTTGGCAAAGTCGCCCGCTATGATGACCGCCGGATCGCCCGGCGTCAGCCGCAACATGAGGAAGATGAAGATTGCGACGAACAACATGACCGGGATCGTCGCAAGCAGTCGTTGGAGTAGATAAGAAATCATAGCCAGCCTTTTGCGCCCTCTCTCCCGGCACGGAAGAGAGGGCTGGTAAGAGCGACCGCAGGCGCGGCTATTTCTTCTCTACGTTCCAGAACACAGGCACACCAGGAGACAACATGCCTGATACGTTCTTGCGGGCAAACGTCAGCTGATTGTACTGACCAAGGTGAATATGTGTTGGATATTCACGCCAGCGCTTCTGGATGGCTTTGACCACTTCCAGCTGCTCTTCCTTGCTGCCGGCGCGGGCAAACTTGTCGCGCAAATCTTCGATCTGCTTGTCGCACGGCCATCCGAAGAGGGCTTTGTCGCAGCTCGAATTGAGGAATGCCATGGCCACCGGATTGAACAAGTCACCCGCGGTCCATGCCGTGATGAAAGCGTTCCAGCCGCCCGCAGTCGGCTTGTCCTTCTTGGCGCGTCTGGCAACCAATGTTGACCAGTCCATCGACTGCATGTCGACTTTTAGACCAACACGCTCCATCAGCTGCTTGGCAACTGGTGCAAGGTTGGTCAGAACAGCCAGGTTGGTCGAGTGCATCAGAACGATCGGTGTGCCGTCGTAACCTGCCTCTTTGATCAATGCGCGAGCCTTCTTGAAGTTCGACTCCAGCAGACCATCCATGTGCGCGGTTGTTTCAAACGGCATGCCGCAAACGAACAACGCCTTACACAGTTTGTAGTAATCGGGATTGCCGATCACGGCCTGCAGGAAGTCTTCTTGGTTGAAGGCGTAGAGCAGCGCTTGACGCATCTTCGGATTATCAAACGGCGGGTGCAGAACGTTGTAACGGAAGGTGTACTGCAGGCCTGCCGGGTTGGTGTTGAATGTGTGAATATCCTTTTCCTTGAGCAGGATCGGATAGAGATCGTGAGGCGGGGACTCGATCAGATCGATCTCACCAGCGATCAGCGCGTTGACCGATTGCTGGTGATCGCGGATCGGACGCCACTCAATGCGATCCACCTTGGCGATCTTCGCGCCTGCGAAACCGGACGGTGGTTCGGATCGCGGTTTGTAATCCTTGAACTTGGTGTAGACAACCTTCGCGCCCGGCTCCCACTCGTCCTGTTTGAAAACAAACGGCCCCGATCCAATGAACTCAGAGATCTGCTTGCTCGACGGCGTCTTGGCGATCCGCTCGGGCATCATGAACGGAACATTTGAAGACGGTTTCGCCAGCGCCAGAAGCACTAGGCCGGTCTTGGCGTTGAGCTTGAAGACAATTGTCTTGTCGTCCTTGGCTTCCAGGCTCGACACAAAGGACATCATCTTCTGTCCCATGGCGTCCTTGGAGCCCCAACGTTTGATCGAGGCGATACAGTCTGCAGCCGTCACCGGTTTGCCGTCATGCCACATCAAGCCATCACGCAAGGTCATGGTGATAGTCTTGCCGTCCGCGGACGTGTCGACTTTGTCGACCATTTGCGGCTGAATGGCGCCCTTCGCATCCAGGCCGAACAGCGTATCGTAGATCATGTAGCCGTGGTTGCGGGAAATGTATGCCGTGGTCCAGATCGGATCGAGGATCTTCAGCCCGGAGTGCGGGACCACTTTGAGAACCGTCTCAGCATAAACTGGTGCGGCCTGCAGCGACGTTGCAAGACAAAGCATTGCTGTGCCCGTCAGCAGGTTTCTGACAAACTTCATGGAATGACTCCCAGCAAAGATTCAGTTATCCGTCTGCCGCCTACTCTCAAGATGTGACGCTTAGGCTTTGCGAAAACAAAAACATTTCAGCGGACAGAAATCAGCATACGGCAGGCGTAGGCTCTGTCAATCATTGCAGGCTCGTGCAATTGAACAAGCCTCATCCATGCACATAAATTGATCCATGTGATTCAATTTCCGGCAAACGATTGGGCGGTAAGAAGCAGGCTCTACGCTACTTTGGAGTTGCGCTGCTGAACTATAGTAGTGATTCCATGCAAAGCCGGTGCGCTGGTCTCAGTGGCGAGACTAAGCAGCGCCGCCCTTAGCGTCCATCTTCCGCAACAGCGCTCAACAATTCATGAGCTTGTCGCAGATTGTCAGGCGATTGCTTGACCGTCCCGTGAGCTGGGACAAGATGGGTGGTATCTGAGATCAATGTGAGAACCTGCCGGCTCAGGGCCTTCTTGTCTGTCACAAACAATCTCAGGAAGTTCCAGTTGACCTGGAATCCTGGCTTCACAGAATTCAACCAGAAAAACGCACGGATTATGGGATGAGACGGGGGCGTGTTGAGGTGGATGAGTATTTCGTCGCTGTAAGTGATGCGTGTGCCTTCACGGTCAAATCGGCCAAGCAGACTTTTTCCCCGCATCCCGTCTGCAATCGGGAAAGTGGCTCCGGGATCGCCAGTATCGAGTTCTGAGATCGGGCGAAACTGCATTCTACAAATGCGACTGAGGCGTTCGACCGCTCCTGGTGCCGTGTAAAGCGGGACATCGGGCAGGGCGTGCCGCCATGATGCAACGCCGATGTTGTGGCCGGCATGCGGTTCTACAAGTCCAATAACCGGCGTATGCCCCAGTACCTCGTTCAGCTCCATCGGTCCCGGGTCCGGTGGCGGATTAAGAATTGTCGTCCCGTTTGGTGTTGAAATGGCCAGTGAATTTGTTGGTCCAAAGCCTGGCGCGTCGTAGACGTAACGATAGATACCGCTGCGCGGCGCAACTTCAGTCCATGTCATCGGAGCCCTCTCATCTTCGCTATCAACCAATCCAAGCCGCCGTCATATTTTGTCGATGGTGTGGACTATCAGCTCCGGCCCAACAGGCTCGCAGTCGGACGCTCGACCAACTTAGTTTAGAGACTGAATGTAACGACCCGGTGAGACACCAAACTGCCTGCTGAAGCACCGCGTCATGTGGCTCTGGTCTGAGAAACCCGCCATTTGCGCAGCGTTTGCTAGCTTCTCACCTCGAAGCAGCAGGTCGCGGGCCAACAGGACGCGCCTCTGGACAACATACGCATATGGCGTAATGCCAAGCTCGCGAGAGAACGCGCGGACAACTTGATATTTATTGAGCCCTGATGTGGCTGCGAGTTCATCGAGTGTTGTGGCGCGCGCAGGATCGTCGTCAATCAGGCCCCGGGCTTTCATGACGGGGCTGGCATAAGATCTTTGTTCTGGAACTCCGCGCGGCGCCTGCCCAGAGAGGCAATTCACGACATGAACAACAAGTTCCTCAATGCCGAGCGGCGACAAGCCGGCCGCCAATCGGTTGAACAACTCGTTCACAACCGATGAAAGCTTCTGGTCCCGTAGCGAAGGTGAAACGAACTCGACCTCACGCCCGGCATCCGCCTGAAGCAACTCTTTCAGGTCAGTTGGGTCAAAGTAAATGATACGCCAGCGCCGGACCGCGCCATCAATTGGATTGCCGTCATGCAGTTCACCCGGATTGACAGTGATGACATCACCGGGGCCGGATTCGACCATGCCTACCCCGCTCCACGAGCGCTGTGCTCCTGACAGAACAACACCGATACCGTACTCATCATGAGAGTGACGCGGGAAACTATGATTTGACGTGAGTTCCATTCCCGTGATGCCCATGTCGGGCATTCCGTGAAGCTGCACATTATGTACGCGTTCAGCCATCAGCGCGCCAGTCGCTCGGCCGGGACGTGTCGCGGTTCAGGCAACATGGGCCACTCCCTTAAAGAAAGTATAGCAAAAGACTCCATCACTCTCAGTCGTGCGATGCAGATCAGCGATGCCTTGATCGAAATTAACCGGCGTCATGAGGCCGGCACTTAAAACCTTCTCGCGTACGCCTTCAATCATGGCAGTAAAGGTCTTCCGCGTGAAGCCGTCGGCCAGTTCAGCTTTGTTTCCATCGACATAGACCATGCGCGGCGAGACGCGTGGCGACAGAAAGCCAGATTGCAGGAGCAAGGGGTAGAGACGACGCCCAATGTTCGCATCGCCACCCGCCTGCGACTGCAGCATCACCTGACAATCGATGGTCTTTTGGGCGAGTGCGCTTTCCGGATGAAAGTAAGTCGAGCCGTGATCCCCCTCAATCAAGGTTATTGTGCCACTCGGTCTCATCACCCGCTTCAAAGCTTTCAGAGCCTCAACGGGACATTGCAAGTGTTCGAGCACAAAGCAGACAAAAACGTGGTCAAACGAAGCATCGTCAAATGGGAGGTCATAGATGTCACCATGCTTCAGCTCCACGTTGTGCAAATCTCTGGCAGCAAGAGCTGCTGCGGCCAGTGCGAGAGAAGTTTCTGACTGGTCAACGGACACGAACTTCGCGTCAGGATTACGAACAGCCAACGTTACTGTCTGTGCTCCTGTTCCGCAGCCAGCCTCAAGAATTTTCGCGCCGGCTGCATAAGTGGTGTCACCAATTAGAAGATCAAGCAGCGACTGGGCTTGGTCTTGTAGGCGTTGAACCTCAGCTTCTCCGTAGCCATGTACATAGGTCATGCATCAATACCCAATCGATTGTTCGGCAGCCTTGATGCCAAAAACAGACTTGGTCGTATTGAATGATATTGCAGACGAACGATCAGCTGTTCGTCGTGTTGGCGCAATCTACGGATAACCGGGTGCGCAAGGGGGACAATCGTTGCCGATTCGTGCACGACTGCGAATGATGACCACGCTCCAATCCGTTTGTTGTGATGCTCACGTCGAGCAAACAATCCCGGCACGTTCGGGACCGACTGATCTCTGTCGGCGACAACCGCCTTAATTGACGGTGATTAACTCAACACTCGTAACGACTCTTCGGACTGCAAGTTCGTTGCTCTTCCCGGGGAACATCCCCGATTTGCGATCGGACATACCAATGCGATCGCGACATCGGTCGCGGCCATTCAAGCGTGCACCGAAATTATCTTGAGCAGATGGACCTCAACTCGAATGTAGACGTTTCGCGCCAAGAGCTCGTGTGAGCCATTCGATCGGTATTTACGTACCTAAGACAACTACAAAACAATGGAAGCCTGCCCGCATGCAAAGATACTCATACATTCCTGAACTGTATGACATACGCTACCAAAAGCCGGAAACGGCGAAGCAATCAGACGAGTACTTCTCAGCAGAAGTCAACGGCGAGAGGCAGCTCTTCAATATTCACGACTATGCCACGCTGTATCGTATCCCCTGGCTCTACGACATCGCGCTTTATCATACGCTGCAGTGTCGAACGCCGACGGAAATGTCCGATGTGCTGCGCACCGTATGGACGCAAGACAACGTGGTTCCAGAAGACCTCCGCGTCTTAGAGCTTGGTGCAGGGAGCGGCGCGTTTGGTTATGAACTGCGCAATACACTTAATGTTGGACGGCTGGACGCAATCGATATCTGCCCTGAAGCAAGTATTGCGGCCGGTCGCGATCGGAGTGGTTTGTACGATGCCTATTTCGTAGACGACTTGACCAAGCTTCGACCCGAAACAGAGGCCGCATTTGACGCTGCGCAATATAACGTTGTCGCCGTCGCGTCAGCCACGGGTTGGGGTAACCACATTCCAATCGCTGGCTTCCAGAAGGGCTTCGACGTTCTCTGCTCAGAAGGCTGGTTCGTCTTCCACGTAAAACCGGGAGATCCAGATCCCGAGTGCATTGAGCTGTGCGCTTGGATCGATGATCTCATTGCGTCCGGCAAGCTTCACCAATCCTATCGCGGATCGCACTTCCACCGGAAGAGTTCAAATGGGACCGAGATTTCCTACGATGTTGTCATCGGCAGAAAAGCGTGAAACTTTGCGCTGGCGTGCCGGGTTGGCGGCGCTGCCAAAGCGTCCGCTGTTACATTGAGCTAGTCACTAGTGAGTGCCGATAGGATGCCCTCCACCAGGTCTTCGGCGATCTGGTGTAGTTCTTCCGTCGTCCTGTTTTGAATGGGGTGCGGCGCCCACACGATGGCCGGCTCAAAGCCAAGCGCTTGCGATTGCACGCCCGCAGCATCTTCAAACTCAGTTGTGACGACGAAGCAGCCCGGAACACCGCGGTCATCGAGGTCCTTGACGTCATGCAGACCGCACGACGTGCAGGAGCCTCAATCAGAGAGTGCGATGACAACGACGTCTGCTTCCGCCGCAACCGCTTGAAGCGTTTCGATCGGCGCGGTGCGTGTGTTTGTCGGTTTGGCAAATCGCATCGTGCTAACGCCGCGTTCAGACATTTGCGCGTCAAGCCCATCGAGAAACTCATTGCTACGCGGCTTGCCGATATCAAACAGCGCAACGATCTTGCCATCCAGGCTCGTTGGCGGCTTGCGTCGCGGGCGCATAGTTGGTGACAGCTCCGCTGTCGGGTCATGGAGGATGATGGTCATGTCAGTATCTCCCGCGTTATGGGTTGCGACTGTTCAGGTGCGCGGCCGCCCGGCCAGCCTGAAAGGATTGCTGAGTGTAGCCCGGCAGCGCCACCCGCTCTGACGATCAGCAGGCCGTGGTTGCTCCAGAATTTGTCGACCATGTCATCAGCACGTGATGGGTCGATGCCTTCGCCGATGCCGCCGGCGCCACGAACAAGATCTCTGCCTGGACGACGTAGGGCATCGAACAGCGCGTCTTGAATGTCTTGGCGGGACCAGCCGGCCTCACGGTAGATCTGATGGTGTTCAGGTGAGATAACGAGAACGGCGTTGCAGTACTCGGCATGCTTGATGTTGCCAACCACGGCAAGCGACGCCGCCAGAGATGTTGTCAGCTCGCGAGGCGTGCGCGAACGCATGTCAATGAAGTCCTGCATGCCGGCGCCTTGGAAGACGGTCACCGCATTAGAGCCAGGCCGGCAGCCCCGCGAGACGTGCAGCGGTGTCCAAGTGTCGTCACTCTCATCTTCTGCAAAGCAAAAACTGATTTTTCCAGGATTGCCCTGCGTTGACCGATCGATCTCGCCGGGCGCGCCGCCTCCAACATTGCGCACGACCAGGTTGACTGCACGTCCGATGGTGGCATTGGCGCGGTTGTCATTGCCAAGCACGTTCATTCCGGAATTCATGCCAATGCGTTTGGTTACTGGACCGTTTAGAATGAGAACCGGACTGCAGGGGCATGTGCTGCACAGCACGCCGTGAAGCGTGACTTGCGGTTCAAGAGCGGTTTCCAGACAGGCGATGACAACGTCAAGATACTCTGGTTTGCACCCGGCCATGACGGCATTGATAGCAACCTTCTCAACGTTGCAGGGCGCAAGATTGGGCGGGATTCGTCCAACGATCTCCTGCGGGTCACGCTTGGTTCCTTCAAGCATCCGAAGAATGCGCTCCGGCGTCGGTGGGACAACGGGAAAGCCATCGCTCCAACCTCGGTCGTAACAGAGTTCGTGCTCGTCTTCGTAGGGCGCAGTCGCGATCGAACGCGCAGCAATGCCTGTGTTGCCAAAGCGTGCGCACAAGACCTCGCGTACACCCGGTTGAGCTGTCATTGATCCGCATCCCGGTCGATGCTCGGGCAGATCGTCACCCAGCCATGCAACGCCGGACGTTCGTTGCCAGGCGGCGCGGTTCCAACCGGTGGCTCGGTTGGTCTCTTTGCCATCTTTGTAGGACAGCAAAGTTGGGACGGCTTCTATGTCGAGGTGAAACGAGCGCTCCAGAGAGGCGTCTGTGATGCGATCGTCCAAGTCATCCAGAAACGTCGAGCTATCCTGAACGTAGATGGTCAGGTTTCGCGCTTCCGCGAGTTCGCGGATCGCCGGCTCGATCATGGCGCAGGTCGGACAGTCCTGCTTGACCACCAAGTGCAAACCATCCCCGAACTGCATAGCTTGTTCCTAGTGACCATTAAATTGATATATCAAAAAAGAAGCATGGACTTGAGTATCAGTCAAGTATAGAAGTGAGAATAAGGGTTTCGGGTGTCGTATTGGTTATTATTAATATATCAATAAGGTTGAGAGGGTTGGATCTTGGATATCCGGAACGATGGTCCTGCCGCGGCTCCAGCGAGTGGCAAGCACACAGCATCAACGCTGACGGACTGCTTGCGCAGTCGCATCGCGCGGGGCGAGCTGCCGCTGGGCGCGCGGATCATGGACAAGGATCTGGCGGCGGAGTTCGGTGTCAGCAGAACGCCAATCCGTGAAGCGCTTCTCCGGCTCAAGAACGAAGGCCTGGTGGTCATCAAAGCGCAGAGCGGAACCTATGTGTTCAACCCCGGCGACCAGGACATCGCTCAGATATGTGCAGCGAGAGCCGTGTTGGAAGCCGGCGCGCTGCGGCTGTTGGCATCGCAAGAACAGGCAGGGTGGTTGCCTGAACTGCACCGCCTCGTTGCGCGATCGGCAGAAGCAGTCGCAGCATCAGACGCGCGGGCCTTCGATGAACTGGACTGCAGGTTCCACGAAACGATCGTTGCGTCCGTAGGCAATGTTTACTTGAGCCGAGCTTACGAAAGTATATCGGCTCAGTTGCGCGCACTGAGACAAAAAATGCCGAGGAGCGATGCACGCATGCGCAACGCGTTGGAGCAGCATCGGAGGATCCTTGATCACGCCTCTCTGGGTGAGACGGTAAGGGCCGTCGACGAACTCGAAGCGCATGTCGGGAATGTCGCCGCGCTGTTGCGGCAGTCAGGAGATCATCCCTAGCTGGTTAGCGGACATAGAGGCAGGGCTCAGAGAATGCGACTGCTTGCGGTCGGTGCGACTAGGAGCCGGAGAGCAAGGCCGAAGAGCCAGAAAACGTGGCCGCAAGTTCTTGCGCTGCAGTTAGGAGTGGGTTTCTCAGGGCCTCGGCATCGAAGCGGGCTTCCGGCCCTGCAAGCGAGAGCGAAGCGATACAGTGCTGAGCCTCGTCCAACACCGGAGCAGCAATGACAGCTATGCCAGGAAGAGAAGTGCCGCCGCCACCGATGGCATGGCCCTTGGTGCGAACAGATTTTAACTCGCGCGATGGCAGTGCCGCACCTAGGGTCTCTGAATGCTGCTCTACTAACTGTTCGGGTCCGAAAGCCAGCCATATTTTCCCCGACGCGCTATCGATGTACGACAACTCAGTGCCGATACGCAGATCAGCGCGCAAGACTGTCCGCGCCTCGACGCGCTGAACGATTACGAGGCGGCCATCCTCCACTGCAACAAGCGAGCTGGTCTCGCCGGTCTCTTCGGTCAGCCGCTGAAGAATGGGGAGGGCTCTCTCACCGAAACCAGCTTGTTCCATGGCTGCGTTGGCGATGCGGCAGGCGCGCATCGAAAGCCGGTATGTGTCGTCGGGGAGACGGTCCAACCATCCGGTCGTCGTGAGTGTGAACAGACGCTGATAGGTGGTGGCGCGGCTTTCGCCGCAGAGCCTGGCCAGCTCCGCAAGCCTCACCGGGGCTTTCAGCTCCGCAATCATCTCAAGCAGATCAAAACACTTGATGGCGGTGGTCAGTGGCTTAACTGTCATGATGTCTCCAATGTATTCTATATAAATACATTGACTTCTATAAAAATACAAATAGATTTGTGCATGAATTCACTGCGACGCACTCTACGCTGAAAGGTACGGCTCTGTGATGCGTTCTCGAAAGACAGCTCTCGTTGTTGGTGCGACCGGCGTCGTCGGTCGAAATCTGCTAAGGCATTTGTTGGCGCAAGAGGGATGGGATGTCATCGCTGTGTCGCGTCGTACGCCTGACGTCGTTGGAGACTATCGCCATATCAGCGCCGACCTCTTGGACATCGATGATTGCAGGGCCAAACTCGGCGAGGATCTCGGCATCACCCATATCTTCTTCTCGGCTTATGTGGAGAAGGAGAATTGGTCCGCAACTGTTGCCCCCAATGTGGCGATGCTCGTCAATCTCATGGACATTGTTGAGCCAGCTAACCCATCGCTTGAGCACGTCAATCTGATGCACGGCACCAAGTGGTACGGCAATCATCTGGGACCTTTCAAGACGCCGGCCTTAGAAGATGATCCGCGGCACATGCCGCCGAACTTCTACTACAACCAACAAGACTTCATCGCGCAGCGCCAAACGGACAAATCTTGGTCGTGGTCAACAGCGCGCCCACATGCCATTTGTGGCTTTGCCACTGGCAATCCAATGAACCTTGTCATGGTGGTCGCCGTCTACGCCACGATCTCGAAAGCACTCGGCCTGCCGCTGCGCCATCCCGGTTCGAGGCAGAACGCGTCCGCTCTTTTTCAGGTCACCGACACCGAGCATCTTGCCAAGGCAATCGTGTGGATGTCGACCAGCGACAGCGCTGCCAATGAACCGTTCAACATTACCAACGGTGACATCTTTCGTTGGGAGAATATGTGGCCGGCGTTCGCCGAGTACTTTGATATGGAAATGGCCCAGCCGCAGCAGATCGACCTGCCTCTGATGATGTCTGATAAGGCTGAGCTATGGTCAGGCCTGGTCAAGCAGCACGGTCTGCTCGACATTCCCTATCCGCAGCTCGTCAATTGGAATTACGGCGCGTTTGTCTTCACCCCGGAATTCGATATTGTTTCCTCGACGACAAAGGCTCGTCGTTTTGGCTTCCACGACGTGATTGATTCAAAAGACATGTTCCTGCGCCAGTTCGATCAACTACGTGCCGAACGTGTCATCCCAACCTTGTAAGAATACAAACCGGAGTCATGGATATGTTAGATGTTGCGCATGGAGATGCTCAGGCGATAGCAAGCGAGTGGCTGGCAGGGTTGGAGCGTTGCCTATCTGAGCAGTCAGCGTCAGGACTCAATGCTCTGTTTCTCAACGATTGCTATTGGCGTGACGCCTTGGCTCTGACGTGGAATCTGGAAACGCTGGCGGGCCGCGCGGCTGTCGTCTCTCGACTGAGCGAGACCGCAGCACACGCTGGAATCAGCTCATTAGTTTTGGACACCGATGCCCCTGAACCAAAGCTGGTGTCGCGCGTCGGCCGGGAAGTGATTGAGGCGTTCTTCCGGTTTGAGACACAAATTGGGCGGGGACGCGGTATTGTACGCATAGCCAAAGCATCCGGTGACGATAGCCAACCACAAGCGTGGACGGTGCTAACGGCTCTCGAAGAGCTCAAGAGTTTCGAGGAGAAAACCGGTTTGAACAGACCGACCGGTCAGTCTCACTCGCGCGATTTCCGCGGCCCAAACTGGTTGGACCAGCGCCAGGCTGCCGAAGCCTATGATGATCATGATCCGACGGTCTTGGTCATTGGTGGTGGACAGGCCGGCCTCGCATCGGCTGCCCGGTTAACGCAGCTCGGCGTCGATACGCTTATCATCGATAAGCACGCGCGCATCGGTGACAACTGGCGTAAGCGTTATCATGCATTGACTTTGCACAATCAGGTGCAGGTCAATCACCTGCCCTATATGCCGTTCCCGCCGACCTGGCCAACCTATATCCCGAAGGACAAGCTCGCCAATTGGTTCGAATCCTACGTCGAGGCTTTGGAGCTGAACTACTGGACGTCGACGGAACTCGTCGAGGGGAGTTACGACGAGCAGGCGAAAGCATGGTCGGTCACATTGCGCCGAGGCGATGGGACGACACGTACAATGAAGCCACGCCACATCGTCATGGCGACGGGGGTGAGCGGCATTCCGCACGTGCCAGAGTTGCCGGGCCTTGATGGTTTTAATGGCAAGGTTGTTCACTCAAGCGCGTACGAAGATGGCGAGGATTGGAGCGGTAAATCGGCAATCGTCATTGGAACCGGTAACAGTGGTCATGACATCTCGCAGGATCTGAGCTCGAGCGGTGCGAATGTCACCTTGGTTCAGCGCAGCCCAACTTTGGTCGTCAATATCGAGCCTAGCGCTCAGCTGCCCTATACGCTTTATGCCGAAGGTCCCGCACTTGAAGACTGCGACCTGATAACGGTGTCCATGCCGACACCGCTGGTTCGTAAAGCACATGTTGGCTACACCGAGAAATCCAGGGAACTGGATAAGGATCTTCTCAATGGTCTTGAAAAGATCGGCTTCAAGTTAGACTTCGGCGATGACGGCACCGGCTGGCAGTTTAAGTATCTGACGCGCGGTGGTGGTTACTACTTTAATGTCGGCTGCTCGGACATGTTGGTGGATGGTACGATCAATCTTTCGCAGTACGACGATATAGAAACATTCACTTCAGAAGGCGCGCTCATGAAGGACGGTACAACCAAACCGGCCGATCTGATCGTGCTCTCTACAGGTTACAAGCCGCAGGAAGTCCTGGTGGAAAAACTGTTCGGCGCAGATGTGCGCGAGCAGGTCGGTCCAATCTGGGGGTTCGGAGAGGAATTGGAATTGCGCAACATGTACTGCCGGACAGGTCAGCCAGGACTTTGGTTCATTGCTGGCAGCCTTGCGCAGTGTCGCATCAACTCCAAGTATCTGGCACTGCAGATCAAGGCCTGTGAAGAGGGTATCATTCCTTTGACGAATGACTAGATCCTGACCTTTTCATGCGCTGAGATCAGGTCCTCGTTAAGCGCAGGTCCGGACTCATGGCGTCGATGGCCGCACGCGGTAGAGCGCGGACCAGGTTTTCGCCTCCATTGCAATGTCGACAGTCGGTGCAGATAACTGACTCTCGACATAGCCGAGGGGATCAGCCCCCGCGCAGTGATCGGACAGTCTCCTAAACCGCCGGTCACTTGAAAGCACCAGGTGCGCGGCCTCCGTCGCACTCACGCTGAAGGATACGCGCTGGGTTTGATTTCCGAGCGCCTCCAGTTGCCCAACGTCATCCAAATTGTCTGCGTGGTTGTAGTGTGACGGAATTGATTCCGAACCAACCGGCAACCGCTTGAGCAGCGGCCCCATCTCGACACGAAAGTCATAAACGAGGACGAGAGCAGAGGGTGCAGCAATGCGCTGAATCTCTCGCACGAGGCTTGTCTTGTCGAGGTAAGGTAAGACACCGGCCATCGTCACAAGGCTGACCGTGCCTGTTTCAACTGGCAGATCATTCCCGTTGCCGAGACGAAACTCAATGCCTTTGGCCTCTTCGTTGGCCGCGAGCATCTCAGGGTTGTTGTCGACGCCAATGATCTGTTCAGCGAACTGTGTGAGCGCTTTGGTTGACCATCCTGTTCCGCAGCCTATGTCAACAGCGACATTCCAACGGCTCGAGCCAAGTGCACGTGAAAGGATCGTTTGATGGAGTGGCGGCCGGTATGCACGGTAGTGGCGTGCTGAGTTGTGGCCATAACGGTGCAGCGGGCGAGACATGCGAGGCCTCTGGCGGAAAATCCCAATAAAGGACTCCAGCCGTACTTGTATCCGTTCAATCCATCAAGATGAGAAGCAACAATCCAACATTGGATTGAGAGCCCTACGTCCTGGATTGCAGCTCTTTAGAACTTAGGGATCAACCCCAGCTTGCTGCCGCAGTTTTCAACCAGACGCAAAATCGGTCGGCGCTTCGTCCGTGCAGCTTTGTCGAGGCCGCGACTTTCCAGGAACTTCCTGAGCTCCTGGCGATCCTTATTCCGTTGATGGACAGCCTCGGAATTCAGCAATGAACGATGGCAGGCGAAACGCTGATCCTGATCTTCCTGCATCAGGCTGCGATGCAAAACTATGAGTGAGTGCATATCCCATACCTCCCAATAGTAATCTAACCAAAGGTAGTCGGGCCATCCAGCCGAACGCACAAACCAATCGGCCAGGCGCGACGTCAGCATTAGCGGGGACTGATCGTAGACACCTGACCGGATGCGCCCTCAGGGAGAGGAGCGCGGTAAAATCAGCATATGACATTTGGATGACAATAACAATCAGTGCCTGCTTCGAACGTAGTGCATTGATTTTTATATATATTATTGCTTACCAAGAACTGATGATAAGCACCCAAACAAAGCAATTTAGAAGCTGGACCGCAGTAAATCAGTTGAAAGCTAGAGCGCCGACTGTGCTGCAGGGATGGCTTATTCTATAAGCGAGACAAACGCTTTTATGCTGGCGGGGGGAATAATGAGCAGAGTTATCTCTTTGATGCTGATCGTCCTGGTCTGCGTCTCCGTTTTCGTCTTCTTTCGAACATTTAGCGTCGAAGATTTCCCGCCGTTTGCAAAAGAGATTATGGCGGCCATGCTCGGCTCAGTGATCACCGTAGCGATTACCGTTCTGCTTTTGCGTTACCAGACAGCCAGTGAAGTCAACCGTGACAAGAGCATCGCTGTTTTCCAAGAGAAGCTGCGCGTCTATGAGGGCTTCAGTATGGTGCTTTGCGAGGTTTGCGATGATGGCTACATCAGTCCCGAAGAAGAGCGGTTGCTGCGCCAATGGGCGATGAAACTGAGCCTGATCTGCGGTGAAGAAGTCTGCGATGCGATTGACCATTTCTTCATGCAGACGCACCGCTACGGTACGCTTTACTACGACAGGCTCCCGGCCGAGTATCGCGCCGATCTCGTGCAATGGTACCGCGCGCGGACCGGTGCAGATGCGCCGGACGATCCGGAAAAGTGCTTCATGTCGCTCGGCTCCCTCATCGCTCACCTGAAGCATGACCTCGGAGAGGTAGAGATATCAAACCTGAGAGATGTCAACTCGGCGCGGCACGCCGTCGACGATATTATGCGCGCGGGATTGCCTGCCTAGCCGGAGTTGAACCGGCTTGCTCCTGGCATGGACCGAGCCCGGTCCGCCGTCTTGGGATCTCTTGCAATCGGCGGATCTCGCGCGATCGGCAGCATCAAGCAGCGGCAAGTTCGTCCTTTTCGAGGACACCATCCTTCATAATGATAGGCATGTGTTGACCTTGCCCCGTCAGCAGATTGATGTCAGCTAGCGGGTCGCCGTCGACAACAATGAGGTCAGCGTATGCGCCGGGCATGACCGCTCCAATTTTGCCCTCGTAGCCGAGTGCCTGTGCCGCGTAGATGGTTGCCGACCGAATCACTTCCATGGTGGGAAGGTAGCGCGCGCGCAGCGGGAACTCGTCGGACTGATAAGGATGCATGTCGCCGAGGAGGTCGGTCCCATAGGCCATGAGAACGCCGGCATCGGCCAATGTTTCGAGGGCCGCGAGGCCGGCACTGCGGACATCTTCAATCTTGGCAACTGACTCCGGTGGCAGTCCGAGATCCGCACCAATCTTGGCGAGCATGTCGAACGTGATGTTGGTCGGCACCACGAAGGCTCCGCTGTCTTTCAGAAGACGCGCAGTATCTGGTTCGATCAGATTGCCGTGCTCAATGGATGTGACACCGCACTCGACCGAACGGCGTATCGACTCATCGGTGTAGAGATGGGCGGCGACGTACATTTGCGCGCTCTGCGCTTCTTCGACTGCCGCTTTCATCTCGTCACGCGAGAAACCGAAGAATGCGATAGGATCGGTTGGAGATGACACACCACCATTGGCCATCAGCTTGATAAACTCGGCCCCACCTTTGATCTCTTCGCGTGCCACACGGCGCACGGCATCCACGCCATCCACCACACGGCCTAGTGAACCAACCTTGTCGGCATAGTAGTCAACGTTGCGGTGATGGAAGCGGCCGCGATAGTCGGTGTGCCCTCCCGTCTGTGACAGGGCTTTGCCGCAGATGATCAATCGCGGTCCGACGATCGTACCTTCTTCAATTGCCATTTTGAGACCGATGTCGGCACCGCCCAGATCACGGACGGTGGTGAAGCCTCGCATCAACATATCGCGCATGATCTTCGCCGATCGCAAGGACACAAGCGTATTGGGCAGTTCCGTATTCGCTGTCAGGTTGGCCAGACAGGCAATCACGTGGACATGACAGTCAATCAATCCTGGCATGACGGTCTTGCCCGCAAGATCGATCACCTTCGCCCCAGACGTTGAAACACGTTCCCCGGTTACGTTCGTGATAAGATTCTTCTCGACGACAACGTCCTGATCTTCAACTGCCGCGTTCTCGCGACCATCCAGGACGCGTGCGTTGCGAAGAATAGTAACTGCTTCCGACATCCGGCTTTCCTTTGAACTAACAGTCTCAATCATCATTCAACAGGTCTGATATTGATGGTGGCCGACCTGGCATTGGAGACTTGATAACGATGTAGCTGAAATACTTCTCGATCCCAAGGCTGGCATCAAGAATACGCTCAATGGTGTCTTGGTAGCCGGCAACACTAGGACAGACAAATTTCAGAAGGTAGTCATACCCTCCGCTGACGAGGTGGCATTCAACCACTTCGCCGAAGTCAGCAATACCAGTCTCAAAGCGCGAGAAATCACCCGCGCGATGATCCGACAGGGTGACTTCTGTAAACACAGTTACACTGTCCGTGAGGCGAGCGATGTCGATCTTGGCGGAATAGCCGGCGATGTATCCGGACGCCTCGAGACGCTTCAATCGTTGCAGGCATGGACTTTGCGACAGCCCAACGGCATCCGCCAAAGCCGCGTTCGTAATCCGGCCGTTCTTTTGCAGTTCGGCCAAGATCTTCACGTCGATCCGATCTAACTTCTCGGACTTTTTCATAGGTACCTGGGGCCTAGTTGCTCAACTCTTCCTGATGAGCCTTCACCATATCCGCCATTGAGTTGAAGGTGAAATCTGTGCTCGGCATGTCACCAGGATTCATGGTTGCACCAAAACCCTCCTGATCGTGTCGACGATAGATCCAGCAGTTGGCGAGCCCGAACTTATTCGCAGGCGCATGATCATGAAACATACTCTCGGCGGTATGTAGGATGTTGCCCTTTTGAATTCCAAGACGGGCAAGACATTCAATCATATATTCGAAATTGCGTGGCGACGGTTTGTAAGAGCCGACATCCTCGGCCGTATACCGCGCATCAAACTCAACTTCGAGTTTCTTATTGGAATACGCAAAACTCGTATTATCGACATTCGAGAGAATGATGAGCTTGTAATAACGCTTCAGGTACTGCAAGGCGCCGGCGCTATCGGCAAACGCCGGCCAGTTCTGTACCGACCGCCCGTAGGTCTGGCACTCCTCCCAGCTAACCGACACGCCCCATTCTTCCGCGAGACGCTTGTAAACGACAGCAAGTAGCTCAGAGTATATCTTTGCAGGTGTTTGCCGTTGGGTTGTCGACTCGTGAAAGGCATGCGCCTCAAGGATCTGGTCTCGCGACAATGAATGGCTGACCTGATCTGTGAGCGGCTTCAGACCAGCGACCATGCCGCTTTCCCAATCGATCAGCGTGCCGTAGACATCGAATGTCAGAGCCTTGTAGTCAGTTAAGCGCATTGCAAAGTTCCTTTCCTACAGGGACTGAGCGGCAAAACTCTCAGGACCGGGTAAACGCTAGCCCGGCTGAACTGTAGAAATTGCCCCAGTTTCCCGTCGTCTCCATTGCTGCACCGAATATGGCCCATAGTCGTCAGGAATTCCTGCTGTTGTTGGCTGGCGCGAAGCAGATTCTGCCGAATTTGAGAGGTTGGCCGCAGGATATCCTGGCTTCAACAGTCCGCGTTTCACCAATTGGTGCTCTCCCGAAGATCTGTTAAACTCTTCAAACTCCTACCTATCTGCTTTCTCAAAAGGTGCGACTTCCAAATGAACTTATCGAAACAAACTTCCGACGCGATCCAAATGTTGGCCTGCTGTTATCGCGCTGGTGACGAGTTAGTCAAAGTCGCGAATATTGCCGACGAGCTCGGTCTGACAAAGCAGATGGCACTTAAGCTAGCAAACATTCTGAGCCAGGCTGAACTGGTAGAAACTTTTCGCGGCCCGAGTGGTGGCATTCGTCTTTCTGAGGCCACGAAAGATGCAATGCTGGGTGAGATCGTGCGGCGGCTTGAACGTGCGCCGACGCCGAAAAGCGTGAAGCCGCATGGTCAGTTGGACAATTTCATCGATGAGGCCTTCGAGGCGTTCCTGGAGGTTTTGGACCGCAACTCGCTGCGTGACATTGCAATCAAGAAACCACGCCAAAGCAAAGCGCGTAAACCAAGGGCAGCAGTGAAGTCAAAGCCACCGACCCGTAAACGCAAATCGATGAGCACCACTGCGCGCTCAGCGCGCGATCAGAGAGTAAGCCGCATTTAAGGGCTTTCCGCGGAATCTGGACTTAGAGCTTGACCTTCTGACGAAACCACGGCTGCCAGGCGAGCGGCCTTAGTAAACGCTGCCGGCCGCCGTCTACGTCCGTGCTGCCATCACCTAGCGCGTGGTCCTGCACAATACTGCAGCGAATTAATCATGATGGATGCGGGTGCGACCGCGGCATCTTTGCTTGTTCGCTGGCCGGGAAAAGCGGTCGCGAGGCAAGCGCTTGATGCTCAAGGAAAATGCGGCACCAAAGCTCTTTAGAATTATTCTTAGAACAATTCTAAACTATTGTTTTTATTGAGTTTTCTCTTGATTATTGCGATATCATTGCTCATACAGAATTTATTCTTGATCAAGAAAGTCGACAATAAGTGAGCCCGTCGAGCACGCGATGCTCGCAGTGACAAGAAGGACGAGAGAATGAAATCTCTATCAGGGGCTATGATGAAATCGGCCTCAGCAGTAGCAGTGTTGATCGCGCTACCCGCAGCGACTGCTTTGGCCAACGACGTTTACGGACCGTTCCCGGTCACCGTGAAAGGCTATCAGGGCGACAAGAAGAATTCTGTTGGCTACACCGGCCAGATTGCGCGCCACGTCATCCACGATTCACTAAAGAAGCTTGCGGGTCAGGGCAATGGCAGCGCTAACCCCGAGCTCAAGGCCAAGATGATGTCCTACTTCAAGGGGAAGGATGCTGGCCGTGCCGTCATCGCACCAAAGACCAAGGGTGATTTCGCCGTCAAGCAGACTGCTATCGATGACATCAGTAAGAAAAAGAATCTGGCCGGCAAGACCTTCAAGGGAACTGTTACAGGAATGCCGAATGGCATGACCGGTAGCGAACTGGTTGAGTTCTGGATCGACAAGGCCTCTTCTGCCAACAAGGGCGTGGATATGGCCAACGGCTATAACTACCCGCAGTTGATCTCGAAGTTCATTATGGGAGCGGTGTCGTACAATCAGGCCGTCGACAACTACCTGGATGAGAAGCTCAACGCTGACAACAAACCCAATGACAAGCCGTACTCGGAAGGCGCTTACTACACCGGCAAAGAGCACTCCTGGGATGAAGGCTTTGGCTACTTTGGCACTCCGGCGCATACACTGAGTCTGACACCCAAGAATGTCTATGACATTGCCAAGATGAAGGACCTGGCGGCAGCTGACGCCAATAAGGATGGCAAGGTTGACCTCAAGTCAGAGATGACGTTCGGCCCGGCGTACTATGCTGCCGGTTTCGATGCATCGGTCTACGGCAAGTCGAATGGCACCAACTATCTCCACACGATCACCAAGGCGTTCCTTGATGGCCGCAAGCTGATTGCTAGCGCCAAAGGTGAAAAACTCACTGATGCACAGCGCGCCGAGCTGAAGAAGCATGCATCCGTGGTCGCCTCGAATTGGGAAAAGGTTCTGGCGGAAGCAACCTTTAAGTATGCCGGTTCGGTCTACAAGGACATGACCAAACTCAAAACCATTGTTGACGCCAAGGGCGATACCTCAAAGGTGATGAAGGCCTACATCAAACATTGGGGCGAACTGAAAGGTTTTAGTCTGGCATTGCAGACCGGCAAGAACAATCTCGGCGAAACAGCAACCAGGTTGAACCGTCTGATCGGCTTCGGCCCGCTCCTGCTCAATGCCAGCCAGGTTGTCGACATCGATAGCAAGGGTAACTACGTGCGCGATCAGTCCCTGGCCTGGGGTGAGTACATGTTACACATGGCTAAGGTACAGAAGTTGATGGTCGACAAGTTCGGCGTCAAAGCGCGCAACAATGCAATCTCCGGCGATATCGCAGACCTCGCCAAGAGCCTTGGTGCAGGCTCGGGTGCTGAGAACGACTGAGGCATAACTCGCAATCAAAACCGGGCCGGGGCCAATGCCTCGGTTCACTGAGATGCATTTGGAAGACGTGATGATGGACGGTGTTTTGGCGGATTATCTGGAGCGGGTCATTGATCCGTTTATCAATCCGCAAAAGCGCATCTTTCTGGGTTATCTTGTGACAGCCATCGGTATTGCCGTTGTCGCCCAGATGATTGTATCGCGCACGCGGCTGCGCGATGCAGTTTCGGAATTCTTTGCCCGAAGGATCTGGTTCTCTTCTTCCGCGATTGCCGACTATAAGATCTTGCTCGTCAATCATGCTCTGATGATGGGTATCATCCCACGCCTGGCCTCGAAGCTTGTCGTTGCAACGATCATTTTTGAAGCCTTGCATGTCTGGCTTGATGGTCGGGTCTTTCTCTGGCCGAGTGCCCCGGCTTGGGCCATTGCAGGCGCATTCACGGTGACTTTGTTTCTGCTCGATGACTTGTCGAAGTACTTGGTCCATCGCGCGTTGCATCGCTGGTCAGTTCTGTGGGCATTCCATAAAGTTCACCACTCCGCTGAAGTGCTGACACCCCTTACGGTTTATCGGACGCATCCCGTTGAAGGAGTGATCTTCGCGCTTCGGTCCGTGTTAGTTCAGGCATTGGCGATTGCGGTGTTCCTGTTCTTCTTTGGCGACCGAACCAGTCTTGTGACAATTCTGGGCGCCAACGCGTTCTTGTTTTTCTTCAACGTGGCAGGTTCAAACCTGCGCCACTCGCACGTCTGGATCAGCTACGGCAAGACACTGGAACACTGGCTGATCTCGCCGGCGCAGCATCAGATCCACCATTCTGTCGAGAAAGAGCATCATGACCGCAACTTTGGCGCTGTTCTCGCGATCTGGGATCGCATCGGCGGTAGCCTCTACCTGGCGGGCAATGCAAACAAGGTCCGTTTCGGAGATGAAAGCGGCGTCTCGACAGATCACCGACTAACATCACTATACGTCTCTCCAATGATTGAGGCTGCTCACTGCCTCACCCGTCCCATAGCAAGAGGTTTCAGCAAAATGCGGGCAACAAAGATGTCGGCCGTAGCGCGTTGGTCGTTACTCGTCGCAGTCACAGCAGGCGCTGCCTGGGCTGCAGCCCCCCACGCGGCATTGGCGGCCGAGCTGAACATCTATTCTCACCGACAACCCTTTCTGATCAAACCGTTCCTCGAGGCGTATACAGCAAAGACGGGCACCAAGATCAATGTTGTCTACGCGTCAAAGGGGTTGGCGCAACGATTGCAAGCCGAAGGCGCACGCAGTCCGGCTGATGTCGTGCTGACTGTCGATATTGCGCGCCTCTGGGTGTATGCGGACAAGGACTTACTCGCTTCTGTTGAGTCGAGTGTCCTGGCCAAGAACATACCAGCCCATCTTCGTGATTCGGAGAATCGTTGGTTTGCATTCTCCAAGCGCGCACGCATCATCGTAGCTAGTCGAGCGGCCAAGGATGCTGCAACCATCAAGTCCTATTCCGAGTTGGCTGATCCCAAGTGGCGCGGCCGCATTTGCTCGCGTCCAGGCAGCCATGTCTACAACCGCGCATTGGTTGCAT
This sequence comes from Hyphomicrobiaceae bacterium, assembly GCA_965247245.1. Classification (GTDB taxonomy): domain Bacteria; phylum Pseudomonadota; class Alphaproteobacteria; order Rhizobiales; family Hyphomicrobiaceae; genus Tectiglobus. The sequence continues at coordinate 4,780,488 of CBDFGV010000003.1, forward strand.
CCGTGATCAACGCGAAGGGTGTTGATGGCGCCGAGAAGTGGGCCAAAGGATTGATGGCCAATCTCGCACGCCGTCCCCAAGGGAATGATCGTGCTCAGGTTAAAGCCATTTATGAGGGTGTGTGCGATCTGGCGATCATCAACAACTATTACTTTGGCAAGTTGAAGTTCTCCGAAAAGCCAGCGCAGCGTAAGTGGGCTCAGTCGGTCCAGCTGATCTTTCCAGATCAGGACGGAAGGGGCGCGCACGTCAACATATCAGGCGGCGGCGTTGCCAAGCATTCCAAGAACAAGGCGGAAGCCATTCGGTTCCTGGAATTCCTGACAACCAAAACGGCTCAGGATCTCTACGGCAGCATCAACTTTGAATATCCTGTCAATCCCGCTACGCCCTTGTCAAAGGAACTTGAGTCCTGGGGGCAATTCAAGGAAGACACCATGCCGATTGCGCGCATCGCAGAGTTGGCACCAGAAGCGCAGAAAGTTATCGATCGTGCAGGGTGGTGATCAAGGCTGACTGACAGACAGTAGCAGTATGCCCTATGTGTCTGACCGGCAGGCAGGGCACAGACATCCTCCGGGCCCAATCAGATCTTCGAGATACTCACGGCCGTAGTCGTAGGCAATCTCCTCGCCTGCCTTTATCTTCTTGATTGAGCGTATGTAGATGCGGTCATCGGACTCATCATGCTCCGCCTCGGCATTGGGGCGACAGGAGTGATTGATATAGCGGGATGTATTCTGGCGCCCTTTGCCGTCAATCACCAGGTCTTTGGTCACTGCAAACAAGTAGCGGCCGCCGCGCCTGTCCGCTTCGTCGTTGGAGATCCGCTCGCCTGTGTATTCGATGATCAGGCGTCCCTTAGGGATGTCTTCCAACGCAAATAGCCCCAGACCAGTGTGGCTGCGCTTGACTTGGACTCGCGGCCGATCAGCGTCATCGTGCATGAGCCGTAACCTATTCCCGATTAAGTCGTAGTTGAAGTAGTCCAGACAGCGCTACCGAAAACCCTCAATGACAACCGGAGGCGAAATCAGCTACGGCAGTGCAGATCCGGTATTCTGATTTGCAGGAAACCACAAGTACCCTGCCCGAAGGTTGCGTCGATTGGGGACTAGCGTGTCCGCTTGATGCTCTGGCCATGGTGCGAGCAACAGATCGGCAGCTTTCGCGATGTTGTGTAGGAGAGAAAATCAGCCAATCGCTTCAGCAAAGCCAATAGCGAACCCTAACTGGACGTCTTGCGTGTCTCGCCACGAACGGCTGGATTCTCATAGCCGTCGAGGAAGTAAGTGACCGGCAAATCATAGAAGACGGCGAGATCGAACATCGTCACAGCGCGGACCGTCGATCGACCCAATTCAAGTGCCGAGTAATTCTCTAGCGTCAGACTAAGCGCCACTGCAACTTTTTCCGGCTGTACACCGTTCTGAAGGCGCAATTCCTTAGCGCGCTGGCCTATGAACTCGTCAATCTTCACTCTTCGTCTTCCTTGCAAGTCCGAGCCACTCTTCTGTTGTTTCTACTTTCACAATCTTCAAGAGGCTTGAGGCGACCGGTCGAAGCCGTAATCGCCATCATCTATCTACCAACATAGAGTAAGAAAAAAGCGACTTTCGGGCACCAAATTGTGGATAATTTGCGCGTGGGACTGATTGGTTTCCGGGGGCTTTTCGCTATATACTGAACAAATCGGAAATTTGTTGACGTGGAGTATTCCTCGGGGGTGCTTATGCAGTCGATCAGGCCGACGACTGAGAATCTGACATTGCTCATATTGCTCGACAAAATGGACGAGAATCGTGCCGGTTACGATCAATCTGTTGCGCTTGGACATCATCGTAAGGCAACAGAATTTTTCAAACAAATTAGAAGGTTGGCCGTTTTGGTTGATCAGCTAACGCGCGGCGAAGAACACAATTTCCTGATTGAAGGAAATGCACCTGATGATAGCTTGACGCCTGTCAATCGAAGACAAGCTTAGGTTTGGCCCAACACCAATCTTCAGGATTTGCGAATCGGGCTGATAGAATTCTGCCTTTCGAGAGTGCGAACGGTTCAAGGTGTCAGAGAGCGAGGCCAAAACGCGTGTCGGCAAAGCCGCTATTCTTGCGGATCTGAGGCAGCAAATCCTGGATGGTCGACTGCCGGACGGGGCCCGACTACCGACAGAGAACGAGTTAGCGACAGTTTATGGTGCTTCACGTTCGACCGTGCGCAGCGCGCTTGAGCAGTTGCGCGACGACCAACTTGTTCTATCGCGGCAGGGCAGCGGCAACTTTGTTGCCGGCCGGAACGATTCAGACCCACCGACGATCCGTCTTGAGCTTGCGCACGACTTCGACGAAATTTTCCAGCTTCGCCGCTTGCTCGATGGTCAGGCTGCGGCTCAAGCAGCCGCAAACAGGGATGAGACCGCGCTGGAACTGCTTTATCAATCGATAGAGAATTTCGAGGAGCAATTGAAGTCTGACGCGATTGAGATGCTCGCAATTCGTCGAGCTGATATTCTGTTCCACCAGGCGGTCGCGGAAGCGAGCCGAAACCAGCTGCTGATAGACCTGATCTCTTCGTTTGCCCCAACAGTGGTACCCTATTGGCGGGCTTGGTTTGCCCTGCCTGAACCGGCGCGAAGGCAACTTGTTGCGGATACCCTGGACGAGCATCGGCTCATTGCAAGTGCGATTAACGCCGGAGCACAGGAGGTCGCCGAGGCAGCAATGCGACGGCACTTCCAAACCAATCATGACCGCTATCTCAGGCTCTTCGGCAGACTGCCAGCAGAGCTACATCAATAACATCACGACACCGGCCTCTTAGCTATGCCCGGCACCCGGTGATCAGTCACTACGCGGGCGGAAAGCGCATTACTGCGCCAGGTATTGTTGCTGCGTTTCTATGAACCGTTGCCCAAATAACAATATCGATCAACGAATTGGGTTGTCATAATTGAAGTGATTGGACAGTCGCAACAGCTGCCAACAACCTGACGCCGCATGAAAGCCCATGCTGCGATGCCTCTGCAACATTGTTTCGGCAGTCGCAGGTAGTGCAGTTTGAATTGAATGAGGTGTCAGTTGTCAGTGCGAAAGGGCCAAGTCCAAGCCGAAGCTCGGTCTCGCTCAGCCACCTCACTGTATGAAACACTCCTCAGCCAGATCTTCGAAGGCACGCTTACACCTGGCACACGCCTTCCGACGGAACTCGAACTCGTCGGCATCTACGGTGTTTCAAGAGCGATCGTAAGGAGTGCGTTGCAACGCCTGAAGGCCGATAAGCTTGTCGTGTCCCGGCAAGGCGCCGGCAACTACGTGGCTGGGCTAACGCATGCCGGTGAGTACGTCTTCGATACTTTGGATGAGGCTGATGAAGCCCATGTGCTGGAGATCCGCAAAGAGCTTGAACGCACAGCCACGTGGCACGCAGCCAGCAACGCCGATCAGATTGACCTGTCCCGCCTCAATGCCATTCACGAAGACTTCGAACTGGCGGCGAACCAGGATGACGTTGATCTTATCCTCCTCAGGCGTCTCGACATTGAGTTTCACTTGACGATCGCGCGCGCAAGTTCGAACCCGGTTCTGTCCGATCTTATTGACCTTTTCTCTTTTTCGTCGGCGTCAACCTGGCTGAAATACATCCCGTTTGCGAAGGACCTTCGGCGGCGATTGGCGCAGAGTTCCTTACTGGAACATGATCTAATCTTGAAGGCTATCAATCTGCGAAACCGCGAGTTGGCCAGTCAGGCCATGCACAAGCACATTCAATCTGCAGATGAGCGTGTCATCAAACTTGCTGATGATGCTCTAACGGCGGTCCCTGGACGTATTGACAAGAATGAATTGAGCGCCAGCGAGCCGACGGGACATGAGCCTGAACAGCACGCTTATCGTGATCTGTTGGATGGCATTCTGAAAGGCGCAATACCGAGTGGTGGCCGGCTGCCACGCGAGCAAGATCTCGCAAGTCAATACAAGGTCTCTCGACCGGCTATTCGCAAGGTGCTGCAGGCGCTCAAAGATGATTATCTGGTCCATTCCAGGCAGGGCAGCGCGCACTATGTGACCGGATTATCGACTTCGGAGCCTCCAGTTCTGCGCATACCTGAAGACACAGCATTTGCTGCCGTGTTTGAAGTCCGCATGTTACTTGAATGCCTTGCCTGCGAGCACGCTGCAATTCACGCAGACGCTGATGCGTTTGACCGGCTGGCAATGGCGCAAAACCGTATCGCCGGCATAATTCAAGCGGATCATGTTGATCTCCTCAACGGGCGTCGTGCAGACATCGACTTTCACGCGACGATTGCCAGTTGCAGCCCGAACTCGCTGCTGCGCGGGTTAATTGATTTCCTCATGCCATCGCTGGCGCCGAATTTCTCGCGATGGTCAGCATTGAGCGTCGCTCAAAAAACGGAACTTGCCCACTCGTCCATTCAGGATCACGACGTCATCATCTCAGCCATCCGGGCGAGGGAGCCGAGCTTGGCGCGCCTGGCGATGCAGCAGCACTTCGAACGAACGACGCGAAAGTACCGCGCATTTGTCTGGGTCAATGACTGATCAAGAGCTATCGGAAGTCCGCTCAATTCCTTGATGTGCTGTCGGCATCGCAAGTATTGAGTTCGCCAGTTTCGCTACCGTGAACTTGAGCAGATTCACAAGGCTGCGGCTCGGCGCGATGTTCGGGCTGATAGTACAACGAACGTGCAGCGCCGCCGGTTCGTTGCCGGCCATGTCGCCGCCAATATCCTTAACAACTTCTCAACGCTTCTGTGTGAACTTCAATCTAAGGTTGTGTTTGATCCGGGATGCGCATCCGTGTCGATGGGTCAGACTTTTCGTCAGCCGAGGCAACTAAGTCAAAGCATAGACGAGCAATAGCGAGGCTTTCGCTGGCAGGTGGCGCTGACTGATGGATAGAGTTGACGACTATTTCTATACGATCTTGAACGAGGCTGACCCGGTTTTGGACTTTGAGCCTCACATGAGCCCCGAGCAGTTGGCATGCCAATCTGAAGACATACTGGCCAGATTGGTTGAGGCTGCACTTGAGATTGTGGTTGCAGGTTCGGTGTTGAACCTGCCGGCGACGGGAGCGCATCAGCTCGTGAGTTGGGTCGCAGTTGCTCCTGAGCAGCGGCACGTGACTGACAGACATTTTGCCAGTGCTGCAGAGCGCACATTCGACGACCCGAGCGCCCTCCAGGAGCTTCGAATAAGGGTCTCTCTCGCCAGGTCAATGACGGCGACATTGAAGCATCAAGGCTTAGACAACAGCGATGAGAGTGAACACTTCTGGGACGTATGTTCGGATGCATGGCGACGTGCTGCTCTGATCAATCATAAACTCATCCAACAGGCCGTCGAGGATTGCGCCGATAGCGAACTCTGCCGGACGGCAAGGGTCTTGATCGAACACTTGCAGGCAGTCTGCGATGGTGCGAGCCCATGTATCAACTCAGATTTGCAGCTGGAGATTCCAGGGTTTGCCGAAAAGCGATCCTCCGAGCGCGCGGAGTTGTCAGCAGACATTGTCTTGTTCGTAAAAGGGCAAGCCCATCACGTCCGCATTATCAACCAATCCCAATCCGGATACGGCTTGGAGGGTGTGCCTGAGGTCGGTGTGGAAGAGCAGGTGTGGTTGAAACTCCCCCAGGGCAATACCGTCATGGCTGTTGTGCGTTGGTGGTCGGATGGCATGGCCGGCGTCGAATTCTGCACCTAACCTGACGGCTCACTTCCAGCCTGCCAGTTACGACCGACACTCAGATCTGTGATCTCAGAAGAGATCTCCCGAGAGATGCGATGCCGGGTTAACCCTCCTGGGTTTCCCGAGCAACGTAGTCGGTTGCGTCTCTGCGGGTGTACGCAGAGCGGCAGCATCGAGACAGCTGCGTCGGGCCAGTATCGATACAACAAAAATCTCAAGCTGATGGTTTGCGATTGAAAGGGCTGTGTTCACTGGTGAAGGCAATTGTGCCTAGAGCAGTGTGGAAAACTCAAATGCGGCGCCCTTACCCTAAGGTTGAGACTTGGTGCGAATCTTATAACGTTGCCATCTGATATTCAGTTCCTGGTCGATTCGTTACGAGGTTTTCTAGCGAGAATTTAAGGGGGCAAAGGGCGGATGCATCCGGACAATGCAGGAGAGAACAAAAGTCGGGGTATCGCTAATCCCGCTTGTTTGCGGGCGATTTCCGAAAAGTTTCAGAGGCTAACCCAAATCAAATCAGATTTTTCCCAGGATTTAGGTTCTGAGGCCATCGGATTACCTGGAGCGAAGCAAACCCGTGAACTACTAGAAAGCTTCATCGATCCGATCGACGACGAACTCTATGAACTTGGCTGGCTGGCATCTGAAACTCCATCCGCAAACAAAGACCATATGCGGCGCAAAGCTGCGATCCTGGAGGAGCTCCTGGAAGATGACCCAACGGATCTCATTGCCTGCCTGACACGTTCGCTCATCCAGGATCTCAAGCACTGTTAGCGTGGCTTGAGAACAGTGTGTGACTGCCAACCTTGCCATTCAGATACAGTGGCGAACAGCATTGCCAGCTCCACAGGCCTCGCAGTGCATCAACCATCAATAAGGTTGCGCGCAAGATAACCGCGCGCAGAGACTGCCTGCGCCAAAGATTGTCCTCAGCAGATTCAAGCCGTGCTAAACAGCACCGTAGGCATTCTGTACATGGGCCGACGAAGCGCCGCTCTTAGCTTCGGTGCTGGCCTCAAAGTTCATCCAGGCATTCAATGCACTTTCCACTTTTTTGACGTGGTCGGCCTGCGTGGCTCGGATCGCCAGTTGCCGGCTTTCTTCCGAACGCTTCTCCGATAGCTGAACGGCCTCAGACTCCTGTTTGGGCTGAGGGAAGTGATAAACGTTGTGGCCGCCGATCCGATCAATCATTTCCTGGAACTCTTTTTCTTGTACTCTAACTGTTTATAGGGTCGGTATAGCAAGGAGCTCTATAAAAGCAGTTCAAATGCGACGGTGTATTTATCTCTAATTGTTACTTTTAAATGCGCGACAGAGTTGTGTGGTCTCAGACTGAGTTTCTTGATTGGACGCCATGGCAGTTCGCTGTGAAGATCGAATTGGTCATACGGAACGAGCAATGCTGAAAGCACAGTTCGATCCCTCAAAAAGTATTCTGACTAAAAAGGGCGATTTGGTCGGCCACTTGGGCTGAACGAAGGCTCTAGTGAATAAAAGGAAGCCGTTCCCATTTTTAATCAGTGGCGCATCATGCCGGCGAAAGCTCCAGGCTCGACTTCTGCAAGCCAATGAAGTAGCCGACGATCAGCACTTCCAATGACTCCAGTTTCTCAGGAATGACAACATTCTCACCGGAGTACATCTTGATGGCCGTTCCTGACGACAGCGATTGTCCATCCAATCTCTGTCGAATGCTTGACACCTCGACTACATCATCAAATGAAAACTGCTGTCGCCGAGATCCAAAGAGCCGACCCGTATAACTGACGATGGATTTGCTTCTGACATCCAGGACGACCAGCCCCATGTTGGACTTGCCGAGCAGTTCGCTCATCACGCCGGTTAGTTGCGCAACCCCGAGCAAGGCTAACACTGTAAGCGTAGCGCCGCCCAAAGTGACAATTGAGACCGCAACAGATAACGATGGCAGCACAAAACTAAGGGCTGTCATCGCAATGCCGAGCACAAACAACGCCTGCATTGCAAACGCGGGCACGTAGCGGCAAATGCGCCATTCCTCTTCGCAGGACTGCGAGCCGATATGCATTGTTTGACCGCAGCTCGTTACGCGCATCTTGGATTACGTTCCATACCTTGCAAACTCGGTTATCATGTCGTGCTCCGGCGAATTGATATCGCAGAAGTGGAGCGCGAACATTCTCTCCTCCGGCGAGATCCGGACGACCTTCGCCTTGCAGTCAATTGATACACGAATGTTCTTGACCTTAAAGCTTAGGGCCAGATCAACAATCTCGCCTTGAGTGGGGAGCGGGCCTCTGAAGTCGGTGAACTTCAAGCCACTTGTACTCCAGTCCGTAGACACCGTTGTCTCACCCATACAGGTGACCTGCAGTGGGTGCTTGTAGCGCTTGGCGCTCCTGCGCTCCTGAATGTGTGATGCTGCAGACATTCGATCTAACTGCCACGTTGGATATGAGCGAGCCGCAGTTGCAATGTTTCCTTGATGGAAGCATTTTCTTTCAGCGTCTGACAGCTATGAATTGAAGGTATACGGACACGCGCGCGCTGCGCACCAGCAACCAGCAGGTCTGTTCCCCCTTCGACGAGGGCGCGGGCATATCGATTGCTTGGGCAGCGGACCATTGTGACTCCGGAACTTAGCGCAACCGACGAGACTGTCGGCAAGTGGGGTCACTTACGACCCCGTCCTTAAGGCTTCATCCCGGGTTTTGACCGGTCAATTCGAGTTGCATCATGCAGCAGGTGGTCGGATTTCGAGCGACCAACACCTGTCGAATTGCATTGAACAGAATAATCTGCTGAAGTTTCAAAGTAGTTAGTGGACGCGAAAGAATTGTTGGCGTTCGACCACGCTCGCGTCATCGAGTACAGGCATCCATCAAGCGATGACGGTAGCCCAATCTTCATTCGTTGGAATGTTGTCTGTCAGTCAGTCTTGCGCAGAGATCGCCGAAGCACACTCTTAGAACCACCGGTCAATAGTGGATCGTTGTCCTCAAGAGCCGTGTCAAAGGCAACGCCGCAGTTTCCGGCGAGCCACCATTTCACCTTGCCGGAAATCGATCGGCCATCCAGTAGCTCGATGTTGACTCTATCGCCCGGAATAACACCAACGGCGCCGCGAAGCCCGGCGCCAGATTGCGAAAGGTCTCGAATGAGGGTGGACTGAAATCGCCCTCCAAAATGCAGGAACGCACGGATGTTGACGAGCTGGCGGGAAAACTTGCGAAGGCGCTCTGCATCGGCCTCGTTGCCCGAACTGTTGACTTGGGTCAAATCCATCTTCTTCACCTTGTGACTTAGCATTCCCTTTGATTTGACCCTTTCAGTTCAGCAGCGCACCTGTCTAGGTGAAGATGCCAATTTTCGCGCTTCAGAACCGTGAGCGCATATCAGTTTCCAATCGCATTTAGCTCTAATTGTAAGGGTGATTGGTTAATTATCACTAATCCTTACCGTAGATGCTGTGTTTCTGGGGATCTGCCGTCACTGCCGTCCGGATCGCTATCAGCTAACAGTTGGTTAGTCTGTCGCCGAGAAGCAGAACTGTCGCCGCCCTTGTGACTTCGACCGGTAGAGAGCGTGGTCAGCCAGACGCAACAATTCATCCGCACTTAAGCTGTTCTCCGGCGCCATGGCGATGCCAATGCTGGCGCCAATTTCGATTTGGTTGCCTTCAATTGGGAACGGTTCGCCCAAGGCATCGATCAGACGCTGCGCGAGTATCGTGGCATCCTCGCCCGTGGTTATGCCGGTTTGAATCACGACGAACTCGTCACCGCCGAGCCGCGCAATCGTATCGGATTCCCGTGTGCCGTCACGAAGGCGGTCAGCGACTTGTTGCAAAAGTTTATCACCAGCCGCGTGGCCGTAGTTGTCATTGACCGGCTTGAACTTGTCCAGGTCAAGGTAGTGGAGTGCCATCGGCTGTCCGCGTTTTGCTGACGCGATGGCGCCTCTCAAACGGTCCATGAGGAGCGCGCGATTGGGCAGGCCCGTCAGGCTATCGTGCATGGCCATATGCGCAATCAGTTCCTGGCTTTGGCACTCCGCTGTCACATCAACGTAAGTCGTGATGAAGCCACCACCCTCGACCGGAGCGCCACGGACCTCAAGAACGGTTCCATCAGGTCGTTTGCGCCGGTACTCGTGCGCGCGCGGCTCTTTCAAGCGATCCATGCGCTGCTTTACAATCTCGGCGGTATCTCCCGGACCGTACTCGCCGCGCTCGGCGTTCAACTGGAACAATTGCTCCAGGCTTGGTCCCCTGTCACCAAACAGATGTCTCGGATAGTCGAGCATCTGGATGAGACTCTCGTTGTGTTGAACCATTTCTAGGTTCTTATCAAACAGGCAGAGCCCGCCGGGAAAGTGATCGACGATGGCTTCAAGTTGTCTGGTTTTTCGTCTCTGCTCAGTCACGTCGGTATAGATAGAGACAAAGCCGCCTTCTTTAATGGGCAACCCGCGAACTTCGAGAACTGTTCCGTTAGGTCGTTCGCGTTCATAGACGTGAGCTATACCCTCTCGAGCGCGGGCCATGCGATCAGCAACGATGGCCTGCGCATCACCTGGTCCGTATTCGCCACGCTCTGCGTTGAACTGAAAAAGGTCTGCCAGTGTTAGGTTCTGGCTGTCGAATAGGTGTTCAGGAAGTTCAAGTAATTCTCTAAAGCGTCGGTTGTGCAGCGTAATCCGCAAATCCTGACCGCTCATGCACACCCCAACGGGAGAGTTCTCGAGCAGGATCTCCAGCAGCTTCGAGGCGCTGAGAGCAGAGACGCCCGGCGGGAAATCAGCCTGGCATGGTTGTCGCCACTGAGTAAAGCTATCGAACAATGCCTCGCCCTTGGAAGAGTTTGACAGCGGAGTTGGGTCGAGGGTGTTCGTGGCAGTTTTCATAGTTTGTCTAGATCAGTCCGTCTTCTTAGTACTGTCGAGGTCTGATCGTGTTGATCGCTGACGTACCGAACGGACGCGGACAATCACGCCGCGTTTGTTCAGCTCCAGCGCTCCAACACGAGCACAAATGAGGTGACTTTACTCACACCCGGAGCATATGCGGTCCGCGTTAACGTACAATTAACCACACAATCATAAGTTGCAAAAAATCCTGAGAGTGAGTGAGGGTTCGGTAATGAGTCGTCGAGTCAAAATTTCGTCTGTGGCGCTTTTGGTCCTGGCGCTTGGATTAGCCGCTTGCACCACAACATTACGCACGGATGTCATTGGTTTCGAAGAAGAAGAGAAGAAACCAGACCGCTCAGTTGGTAGCTACTTGTTCGGCGAAGACAAGAACAAGCTCAACTAACGGGTCTCCCCATTGCCCCATTCCCTTTGACCTGTGATTGGCAGCGCGTCGACACGCGCAAGCGGACGATCTCGCGCTTAAGTAGTGATCAGCGGTCGCTTGAAGAGGCGAAGACGGCCTTCACAACTCATTTGTCGGCTCTCATTCAATGCAGCGCAACGTCATGGCGGCACTGCAGTCGCGGAAATTGCTCAGCAGGCAACCTTGATCAGCCTGACGCAAGATCCCTCTGTTAACTTCCTAATGCTCAGTCATGGCGGTTAAGCGGGGGACGGTTGGCTTGACCCGTCAACGATCAACCGCCTTGGCTGGGTGTAAGTTGACCTGAACTGATACGACATCAAGCAGGCAGCAACGAGCAACGTTGCACTCCGGTCTGTTCGCAAGCGACTAAGAGTTGCTTCTCGCGCTGCAGCCAGCACCATCCAGCAAGTTATTCGCCTTTGCCATGAGCTCGGTCGTGAGTTCCCGATCAGGTGCCTGTCTGCGATCCGGATGATGCTGCCGCGCGAAGTCTCGTCTCAACTTCGCGATCTGCTGTTTGGTTAGCCCGCCTCGAATACGTGCCTTCAAGTCATCGAGCGTCATGCGATCCTCTAAAGGCGCGCGGTCTTGCTGCGTGGTGTTAGCTTCCTCGAAGTATGCGTGAGATGCAGTGGTCTGAGACGTCCCGCCCTTGGCGGTTTTGATACGTGACCAACCGCGTGGCAAGGCGGATCCTGCGACCCCACCCGCATCGGGACGGCATCTGGGGAAGGCTTGCTGACTCTCGGCCAGTTCCTGAAGGACCTTTCCGAACGCACTGGAAATCATGGGAACTCTCAAAACAATGACCTTCAGCTAGCTTCTAATTTCAGCATTACGATTCAATTAAGGGATCACGTTCAGGTGGGCCGAATACGATGCTTCTCGCAGAACGTCAGAAGTTCCGGTCTTCAGCAACGATTTCCATATCGTTCGCAGTCGTATCAGCCGGTCCGGCATTGTCTTGTGAAACTCAGCCTCGCCAACTACGCAAGGTTCGCGCTCGGCGAAGTAACGGTCGACTCAAGGATTATATGCAACTCGCAGCGTTTCTCCAGTTTCAGTTAAGTGGGCTCGTTTAGACAGGTAGGAGCAGCGAAAACGGAAGTCGGTAATGGCTCGAACCTGGCAATTATTCCTCGTGCTTTTCATTCCCCTACTGGCGGGGTGCGCAACGTCCTGGCAACCGGCACAAGTCCAACTCCCATTTGTTTGGCGCGGAGAAATGGCCAAGGTCTTTTTTGCCAAGTATGGCCAGCCGTACGAAACAAGACGGCGCCCGACAGGTCGCAAGTTTTACAGGTGGCGAGCGCCGCCCAATCCGGAAGCTATTCGCTTGGCGAACGACGCCTATTTGCACGCTGAGGACAGGCCGATCTACGAATGCGAGCTGTTTCTGGAATCCGACGAGTACGGCAGGATCGTTGAATTTCAAATTGTCCGCGACGGGATTGGCATCTGGGGAACCTCTAGCTGCAACGAGATCTTTTCTGGAAACCCACTCGAGGAATCAACACCCATCCTCTGATGGTTGAGCGGTCACTTTGGGCTTCTGCGGGAGCGCGAAGCGAGCTCTGCCACCGACCAGCGCCTGTGTCGCGTGTGTTCGTCAGTTTCGGCTCATGTGAATGTCGCAAAAAAATACCTGGCCCGGTCGATCTTGGTGCCATTGCAGAGTCGACCCAGGCCAGGTTCTGTCGATAGCGCGCCCGCGTTGGCGGATCCTGCGGGGTTTGATCTCGATCGAGCGCGCTGATCAGTTAAATAACGATCAGAACGCAGCACTTATTCTCGTCTAACGGAAAAAAATCCAACTTTTTGCCGTGCGCGAGATTCACAAGAACCTAGGTGCTTCAAATCAAACGCAAAAATGATGCAAAAAACTCTTGCCACGAGCGAATCAATTTTGTTCTGCTGAGTGATTAATATCTGTTTTCACATGGCCGTCCGCACGCCAAGCTCTAGCCTGCGTGAGAGTAGCGTCTCAGGTGAGATATTCTTCCGACTCTAGCTCATTATATCCCGGATCAATGAGCGCGTGAGGGCATTGCCGACATCGGGCTCACCTTCTTCAAGGAGCTCGCTGAGAATACGGGCTTTGATCTGTTGCTCCTCAACGGAGTTTGCGGGAAGGTCCACGGCAAGCCACGCCAGTTGTGACAGCTTATCTTCGATGGGGTCGAGGAACACTTCCATGAGCGCGTCTTTGTGTTCGCCCCAGTCTGAGCGTGCAAGATCGAAGGATTGCAGCTCAGTGGCGTCATTACGGTAGTGAACTAGTCGGTCAAACAGTCTCCAAAGATCCGAAAGAGTTTGTTGGGAAAGTCCCGCACCGGTTTCGGGAATCATATTGGGCTGACTTTGCTGCATTTCCGCCTCTATGGTTCACTGTTCGAGAGAGACGACCGAAACTTTGATCGAGCGTCTCTTGTTGCAAATTTTCACGCCATCAAGGACTGTTTTCGCACACGCAACGACTGTGTCTTGCTTGCGCGAAGGAGCACGGCACGCAGTCCTGTTGGAAAAAGGCTAGGCAAGTTAGCTTTCGTGAAAATGGACTCGGTCCCTTGGAACTGCTCAAATCACAACGAACATGTCGTTTTTGTTCTGGCTGCGATGCCCACGAGCAACATTTCCAGCCGCTCCGACTAATTCCAGGCTCCAACGTTTTTGGCTTACGCGCGGTCACTGTAATACTGCCACCAATCGGCTCGCCCTCGGGCGAGCATAGTGAAACAACGGCTGCCGCCCGGAGAAGCTGACGCATGGACAGGTTCGACATTACCAATGCTGCTCAAACAATGATGGCCGTCGTCACGACCGGAAATGGTGGTTACGACAAGCTCGTGTATCGCGCAGTACCAATGCCGGTTCCGCAAAAAGGCGAAGTCTTGCTCCGTGTTCTGGCCGCCGGTGTCAACAACACTGAGATCAACACGCGACTCGGCTGGTATTCTTCCAGTGTCACGGAAAGCACAAGCTCGACCGCCGACACGCAGGAAGTGGCGGCTGAGCAGAAGGTTGATGGCGGGTGGAACGAAGCGACACCGTTTCCCTTCATTCAAGGAACGGACTGTTGTGGTCGTGTCGTCGCGGTCGGAGACGCCGCCGGTGCAAGTCTGATCGGGGAGCGGGTGATTGTGCGTGCCTGCATGCGCCCTGATGGCTACGAGACGATGCACAACGTCTGGATGGCGTCAGACTTCGACGGCGCATTCGCAGAATATGTCAAAGTGCCGGCTTCAGAAGTCTTTATCGTCGACTGCGATTGGACGAATGAAGAGCTGGCCACGATCCCTTGTGCTTACGGGACCGCCGAGAACATGCTGCATCGCGCTCAGGTCGGTCCAAAGGATCATGTTCTTGTGCCTGGCGCATCTGGTGGAGTTGGGTCCGCCACTGTTCAACTGGCAAAGCGGCGCGGAGCACGCGTTACAGCGATCGCCGGCGCAACCAAGATCAGCCAGGTCAAGGAGATCGGTGCGGATCACGTCATTGAGCGTGGCAAGAACCCGCTAGCAGAGCTTGGCGAGGACTCTGTTGACGTGGTTATTGATAATGTCGCTGGCGAGGCATTCCCATCTATGCTCAAGGTCTTGAAGCGTGGTGGTCGGTACGCGTCTTCTGGTGCCATTGCCGGCCCCATCGTCAACCTGGATATGCGCGACATGTACTTGAAGGATATAACTCTGATCGGGTGCACAGCTTGGGACGAACCGGTGTTTCCCAATCTGGTCTCTTACATCGAGCGCGGCGAAATCCGACCGGCTTTGGCCAAGACATATCCGCTCAGCGAAATTGCTGCCGCTCAGGAGGAGTTCATGCAGAAGAAGCACTTCGGCAACTTCGTTCTCGTCCCACCAGTGGAAGGCGCGAACGCCTGAGGCTCGTTTGCCGGATTCCCGCGTGTTGGTGTTAGAGCTGCGCGATGGCATCGGCGAGATGATCGCGACATGACCTCAAAGTGCGCACTGCGGTCTGAATGTAAGTCTTCGTAAACCGTTCACGTTCAGACGAGATTCCGAGGGCAACTGGAAACGGCCCGCGTCTCTGAAACGGAATTGCAAGAGCCGCAATACCGGCTTCGAACTCTCCGTCCGTGAGTGCGTAGCCCTTTTCTTCTGCTTCTGTAAGTTTCTTGGTGAGCTGGTCTCTGTTGACAATCGTCTTGCTCGTGTAGGGCTCAAGCGGTGCATGGGCGACGACATCAGTGCGTTCGTCATCCGGCGCAATAGTCAGTAATGCACGGCCGATACCCGTGGGCAGAACCGGTACTCTGCTACCGACACCGAGACCGAGTGAAATTGCGCGGGTCTCCAGTGCTGCATGCGCCAGATAAATCACGTCGTAGCCATCCCGCGTTGCGAGGTAGATCGGAGCATCGATGCCGCGCGAGAACTCGTTGAGCACCGGCACCATGGTTTTGGTGAATTGCCGGCTTTGCAGGAAGCCGCTGGCCAGTAGCAGAATTTTCGGTGTCAGACGATATTGGCCCCGACGCTGGCGGACATATCCGAGATGCACCAGTGTGTGCACAAGGCGACGGGCGACAGCGCGGTCAAGGCCGACACGGCGTGCAACGTCGGAGATCGAGAGATCAGTGTCGGATCCATCGAACGCATTCAGGACTAGCATTCCTTTCTCAAACGTGCGGGAGACATCGAGCTTTGCAGTCAACGTTTCGTACCTCGTGAACCGGCGTGCTCCGCAATAGCCTTATGAGCAAACTGTCAACGTACATTGGCAGCCCGGTCTTCTCGTCCGTTCGAGCGAAACAAAACAGCTTTCCTGTCGCTTGCGATTGACAAGATTGGGCCTCATCGCCACCATCGTGTGCGATAAATTTCCATATGTGCGATTATCGCGCAAGGGGGTTGTTTTATTGGCCGGCAATCAGAGTAGAAGCAAGCACGGCCGCAGCACTGGTGAAGGGAAACCAGCATGTTGAGCCAACAGGAGAACGACGAGCTGACGCGCGTTGGTGCTGGAACAGGTGCGGGTGCTGTCCTTCGTCAGTATTGGCAGCCGGCGGCGCTAAGTGTCGAACTGGAAGGTCCGCGCCCGGTCGTGCCTGTCACTCTGCTGGGCGAACGGCTTGTTCTGTTCCGCGATACGAGCGGTCAGCTAGGTCTGGTCGGCCGTCACTGCCCCCATCGTGGCGCGGATCTCTGCTACGGCCGTCTTGAAGACAATGGCCTGCGTTGCCCATTCCACGGTTGGCATTTCGATATATCCGGACAATGCGTCGAACAACCCGGCGAGCCCGAGGGCAGCCGAATGCATGAGAACATTCGCACGACGGCCTACCCGGTCATCGAGCGCAACGGCATCGTGTTCGCCTACATGGGACCCGGAGATCCGCCGGCGATGCCGCAACTTGACTGCTTCGCCGCGCCGGACAGCCATGTCTTCGCCTTTAAGGGACGATGGCAGTGCAATTGGCTGCAGGCGCTGGAAGTTGGTATCGACCCCGCGCATGCTTCGTTCCTACATCGCTTCTTGGAGGACGAGGACCCGGCCGAAGGCTACGGCAAGCAGTTCCGTGACAAGGCGGCCAATACTGAGATCCCGATGACTCAGTTGCTGCGCGAGTATCCGCGACCGGAAATCAGGGTCGAGGAAACGGATTACGGATTGCAACTCATCGCATTGCGCGCGCTGGACGACGGTCGCACGCACGTGCGTGTCACAAATCAGATCTTCCCACAGGCGATCTGTATTCCGTTGTCGAATGAGATGACGATTACGCAGTGGCACGTCCCGGTCGATGACGAGACCTGCTACTGGTATTCCATGTTTACGAGTTTCGGCAGTCCAGTGAACAAGGAGGTCATGCGCGAACAACGCCTAAAGGAGCACAGCCTGCCGGACTATGCACCGCTTAAGAACGCTGCAAACCAATACGGATTCAATCCGGAGGAGCAGCGCACGACGACCTACACAGGCATGGGATTGGACATCAACGTCCACGACCAGTGGGCGGTCGAGTCGATGGGTCGAATTCAGGATCGGACACAAGAACATCTTGGTAAAACTGATGTCGGCATCATCCGCTATCGTCGGCTCCTGCGAGATGCAATCAGAATGCTGCGCGATGGCGATGCAACGTCGCTGCCAATGCATAAACCGGAAGTCGTCGGGGAGGTGCGCGGGCCGATCTCCATAGACGCCATTGCCGGTGTTAACCAGGCCTGGGAAGATGTCTGGCGCAACAGCGATAATACGCGTCGAAATGCCAGTCAGTGGCGTGCTAGCCTATCCTCTTCGCATTGATTGATGCAGTTTGCCTCTTGGAAGCAGTTTCTTCGAATGTCCACTTCAACACAGGCGACGTCAGGCGGAAGCCTGTTTGCAGGTACCTCCCAAGAAGAGCGTGACAGCTGGCTGGACCGAGTGGAGGCCGAAGGGCTCGAATCGGTCCGCTTTGTCTTTCCTGATCAACACGGAATTCTGCGTGGCAAAACACTAATGCCTCGCGCGCTGGGTTCCACGATCGAGTCAGGTATCACTGCGCCATCAACAATCTTGCTCAAGGACACGTCACAGCGAACTGCGTTTCCGGTCTGGGGGGCTGACGCTGGCTTTGGCCGCGGGACATTGACGGGATCGGGTGACATCCTGCTTGTCCCGGATCTTGAGACTTTTCGGATACTGCCGTGGTCGCCGAAATCTGGTTGGGTGCTCTGCGACGTCACTCAGGTCGACGGCACGCCATTGTCATTTGTACCGCGCACCGTTCTGAAGCAGGCCATTCAACAGTTGGCAAGTGCCGGCTACCAGATGGTTGCCGGCCTTGAGGTGGAGTTTCACGTCTTCGAACTGGCTGACCCTCGCAAGGCGCCGTCTAGTGGTGGCATGCCAGCCGAGGCACCCGACGTCGCCTATCTCACGCGCAACAATGAGTTGCTTGGGGAGTCGCGCTACGACGCGCTTGAGCAGATCATCGATCAGCTGCGTGCTCACTGTGTCGCTCTCGGCCTTCCGGTGCGCGCGGTCGAGGCGGAGTTCGGCCCGAGCCAGTTAGAGTTTGTTTTCGATCCAGCCGGCCCGCTTGAGCAAGCTGACGCGATGGTTTTGTTCCGGTCCATGGTCAAGCAGGTCTGCGCACGCCAGGGCCTGCACGCAACGTTTATGTGCCAGCCCAAACTACATGGATGCGCGGCAAGCGGTTGGCATCTCCACCAATCAATCGTCGAAGTGGCAACCGGCCAAAACATTTTTGTGCCCAAGGCTGACGGTGTCCTGCCCGATCTCGCCGGGAGTTGGATCGCCGGCCTTCTTGAGCATGCAGCTGAGTCATCTCTGCTGACGACGCCAACAGTAAACGGCTATCGTCGCTACCAGCCGCACCAGCTTGCGCCCAATCGCATCCAGTGGGCGCACGACAACCGCGGCGCCATGATCCGTGCACTGATGCGCAATGGCGATGATGCCAGTCGCATCGAGAACCGCGTCGCCGAACCGGCGGCAAACCCATACTACGCCTTTGCCAGTCAGATACTGAGCGGACTGAGTGGACTTCAAAAGAAGATGGTGGCACCTGAGCCCGTCGAAGCCCCGTATGATGACGGGGCAACACTGCTGCCGACAGACCTCAGCGCTGCGATTGCAGCTTTCGAGGGTGGTAACCTCTATCGCGGTACGATTGGCGAAACTTTCGTAGACTACTATGCGCATCTTAAGCGCGCGGAATGGCAGCGCTATATCTCCACGATCTCGGAATGGGAACAGCGCGAGTATTTTTCACTTCTGTGATCGGCAACACCTGCCTTGATGCGCCAATCGCCATGACAAAAAAATGGCGGCAACTGAAGGGATAAGCTGCCGCCACAAAGAATGATCAGTCAATATCGATCCGGTAGCCGGCGCGTGGGAAGTGCACGCAAACTGTGCCAACCTCATCGCCGCTCCGTTCAACCGCGATGGTTTCGGCATCGGCATAGCGGACCGTGCCAGCGACGGGCTGTTCGCCACCATCAACGTCCGCGTGAACCGTGACGGCCATGCCGACGGTCAGGCCTTGCGGATCGTTGGCAGCGACGCCGGACTGTGTAACCGGCTCCAAGCTCTTCGCCCGTGCAAGCGCGTCTTCCGGACTCATGCTGGTTGACGGTCCGTGGCCGAGCTTGCGGACGTTTTCCTCCCACCGCACAAGATCGGGGAACTCAGACAGCATCGATGGCCCACCGTCCCAACGGCCACGGATAAACCAGACGACATAGTAGATCTGAGCGTCAATGGCGGCCGGGTTTGCGCCAAGCAGATAGGCGCGACCATCCTTGAGCTGCGCGTCGAGCCAGGACAATGGCGCACGCATTTGCGATACGAGGTGTGGAAGCTGGGCATTGGCTTGTTTGAGGCCTTCTGCCCAATCGGCGCCCAGGTAAAGGCGGCCACGATCTTCGGCAAAGTCCTGCGGTAGGTTTTCGCCCGCCGAACCTAGGACGAGCTTAACAGCCAGGTCAAAGAACGCGCCATCCGTCCAACGGCTGAGGCACCACATCAGGCCCGCTTCCGATGTCGGCATGTAAGTCGGGTTCGGATGACGCTTCTCAAGCTCTCGAATAATGCACTGGCTGTCGCAATAGACATCAGCGCCGATCTGCATAACGGGTGTCCGTCGGTAGCCGCCGGTCAGTGGTGTCAGCAGGGGCTTTGGAGGCAGGCGAGGAATTTCAACATCACGCCAACTCGCGCCCTTGATGCCGAGTGCGACGCGCACCTTCTCGGCGACAGGCGACTGCGGATAGTTGTGCAGAATGATCTCGGAGGCCGCTTCGGACACATCCAACTCCTTTGTGTTTCAGTTTAATTCTTGATCAGGTGTCGACACCAAGTGCGCTAGCCAATGATGGGAAGTCATCAACGATGATGTCGTGGATTGGATTTGGCTCGGGATCGGGAGGGCTGTCGTTGCCCCACTCAAGCGGGCGTTTCACGAAAGCTGTCGTGTAGCCTCGGCTCTTCGCGGCATCGAGGTCAAAGTTGTGACAGGCAACCATGCAGATCTGCGACGGATCGAGCTGCAGGTAATGGGCAACCGTGTCATAGGCTTCCGGCAGGATCTTGTACTTGCCGATGGCCTCGCAGGAGAAAACCGCATCCCATGACAGGCCATTGCGGCGTGCAGTGTCCATGATGATCCGGAAACTCAATATCGTGAACGACGCGCACATATACTTTTCGCGCAGTTTCGGCAGGACAGCTGGGAAGTCGGGCCAGCACTCAAAGTTGTGTGGCGCGTCATAGGCAATGGCGTGCCGTTCTTCCTCGCTGAACGCTTCGAGGCCATTCTCGGAGATGACCTCTTCAAGCGCCATGCGGTGCGCACCATCGAAGTTATAGGTCGGCGGCTCGTCCTTGCCGAGGTTTAGCATCTTGCCAAGACCTTTGCGGCGGATGTCGTTGGTAATGTCGTGCCAGTTTTTATCTAGGCCGTGCTTTGCACCGGTCTCAGCGAGGATTGTTTTGAACCCTGTGTGCCAATCAAGGATTGTCCCGCCGGTATCAAATGTCAGCGCGCGAATGTCACTCAAGCTCATTGCAATTCCTCCCAAACGTTCGGCCAAAGCGGTGATCGATCAAACCGTACTCTGGCATGAACCGCGCACTGCTGAAATCAGTTTGCTTCGATCCGAAGCCACGCGGCACAAGTCGTGTGCGACCTCTAATTCACGCCGATGACCATGTTGAATTCACGTGTAGCAGGTGTTAGAGCTACAAAAATCCGAAATTGAAGATCAAAACACCTGTATATGTCCCGCATCGACCGACTATCCTCACTGCTGGCGCACTTCCACATGTCCGTGAGTCTGGTGCAGGAAGGGCAGGGCAATCTGGTGATCTATGGCGACGGCGATCGTCAGGCACCGCGGCGGATTGAGTTTTGTGCCGAACAGAGCCAGGCGGACAGGCATGACAACGAAGCGGTGCTCCTCAGTCTGTTTGCAGACTGGGGCGGGCAGTCCAATCCTCTGATCAATGCTGTCAGTGGTAGGATCAGTCTGCCGGTGCGTGACGATGATGTCATGAGCGCACTCATTCGTGTCGTGCTTGAGGAAGCCAGTGCCAAGCGCTGCGGTGTTGACTCAGTTCTCAGTCGTCTTGGCGAAGTGATTTTTGTCCGCCTCATTCGGGCAGAGATTGAACGCGGCGCGGCTGAGACGGGATTGTTTGCCGGGCTCGCAAATCCACGCATCAGCCGCGCCATTGTTGCCATGCATGAGAACCCAGGTCGGTCCTGGCGCAATGATGAGCTTGCCGAGGTCGCCGGGCTCTCACTGAGCAGATTCGTTGATGTCTTCAAGGACTGTCTCGGCCTGACGCCGCAGTCCTATCTCAGGCAATGGCGTATGACATTGGCCTATCAGGACATTGAACGCGGTGACCGCATTAAGTCGGTCGCCCATCGCTATGGCTATGCGAGCTCCGAAGCGCTCGCGCGTGCGTTTCAACGGCAGTTTGGCAAGGCGCCGCTAATGGCGCGTCAGCGCAAGCCTATGCAAGCGCCAATCAACGTGACGCAAAAAGATGCTCTAGAGGACGCGCGTTCCGGCAGATGATGAGACCCGAGGAACCAGCGCCTTCAGCGGATTCTTGGCGAAACCTCCGCGCTGCTGCGGAACTCGGATGACCGGGCTGTGGCTCGACGGTTGATTATTGGCCGTTCCCGGATTCCGGTGGCAGGCGCGCCTCAATGCCGGTCAGCTCTTCGTAGGCCTTGATGACAGCGGTACAGCCCTCATCGCCGTGGCCTTTGTTCGAGGCAAGGGCATACATTTGGTGGACAGAGCCGGCGACAAAGCCTGGCAGTCCGGCTTGTTCCAGCCAGCGCGCGTAGTAACGAACGTCCTTCATTGCATTGTCCAGCGACATATGCGGAGCAAAGTCGCGATTGAGTGTTGCCTCGCCATAGAGATCCATCATGCCAGACTTGCCGCCGGCAGCAGAGATGATGTTGATGACCTTGGTCATGTCGAGGCCGTCCTTGGCCGCGAGCGCGAAACCCTCACACCAGCTCAGCACGTTGGCGAATGCGATGTAGTTGTGGATCAGCTTGAGGCGAATAGCGTGGCCGGCAGGGCCGACGTGGAAGATGTTCTCGGCGTAGGTTTGGAACAACGGTGTCAGTTCTTCAAGGAGATCAGCATCACCACCGTAGAGAATGTTGACCTCTCCGCGATCGGCATGCATCGGCGTCCGCGTCATTGGCGCTTCGCAGTAGCGCACACCGCATTGCGCACAAGCAGCGGCCATCGTCTCAACGTGTTCGGGTGATGTCGTTGTGTGATCCAATAGAACAGCACCAGCCTTCATTCGCGAAAGTGCACCGTCCTCACCAAGGAGCACCTTTTGAACGGCTTCAGCAGTGGTAATGCAGATGCCAAGAACATCTACGTCACTTGCCAAGCTACAGGTGTCATCCTGGGCCTTGGCACCTAGTTCGACGGCGTGGGAAACGGCAGAGGCGTCGATGTCGTGAACGCTGACGTCGACACCGTGCTTCAGCATGTTTTTGACGAGGCCGCGGCCCATGCCACCCAGGCCGATGAAGCCGACCCGCCCTTTGAATGTTGCGTCCAACTCAACCTCCCAATCGACTTTTCTTGAAACCTAACGTCTCTGCTCTGCGCTCAGCGGCGCGACATCGACCGAAACGCCTACCGAATGCGCTCCGCCACCGAGAAGAACGCCGCTGATCGGAGCGACATCATCGTAGTCGCGGCCATAGGCAAAGGTAATGTGCTCGTTGTGCGGGATCATGTTGTTGGTCGGGTCGAAGTCTACCCAACCTGTTTCCGGCGCCCATACCGAGATCCAGGCGTGCGATGCGTCCGCGCCCTGCAGGCGTTCCTGGCCTTCCGGCGGATGGGTGAGAATGTAACCGCTCACGTATCGCGCCGGCAGCCCCAGTGACCGCAGCGCCGAAATCTGTAGATGTGCAAAGTCCTGGCAAACACCGCGCTTTAATTCGAGGACTGTCTCGACCGGCGTCGAAACATCCGTTGCGGTCGGGTCAAAAGTAAAATCCTCAAAGATGCGGCGGGTCAGATCCCGCGCGCCTTGCAAGATCGGCTGCCCGTCAGGAAACGACGGACGTGCATAGTCGGCCAACTGTCGGAGACGACGGCCATGACGCGAGTTCGCTGCGAACTGCACAACGCCAACGTGATTGTTTTCAGAGCCAACCGGCACCCTATCGTCAACAAGTTGACGCCAGTCCGACGTCGCAGCCAAGTCGATGGTCGGGGTTGGTGCGACGTCGATTTCACTCTCTGACGTCACCATCAGGAGATCATGATCGCTCTCGATTTGCAGCAGGTTGAACGGATTACCAAAGAAATCGATATGGTTTGACTTGATCTCGAACCGTGGCTCCGTGAACAAGCGATGCCGCAAAACGGTCTGGTGATCAACCACGCGCGGGCTCAGTCTCAGGACATGGAATGACTGATTGACGACCGCACCGTAGTTGTAAGACGTTCGATGCGTGATCCGGTATCTCGCTGTCTTAGAACCGGTCATGGAAGTAGCCGTGTGTGAACTCGCTGCGGTTGATCTTCAGTGAGGCTGAAATATCTTCTAGAAATCGTATCCGAAAGTTCTGGCAGTTTAGCAAGCAGCTCATCGAGTAGGGCTGCCAGCTCCGTACGCAGACCACTGTCATCTGATCTGCGCAGTTTCTCAATGTCGGCCAGACGAACCTGGGTCAGCGTGTCGAGCGCCAACCGTTGCTCCGGTGTCCTGACGGCATCCATCGAGGCTTGAGGCATCCGCGTCATGTGTTCTGATACGGCACGCAGTTGGTAGGCAAGGCTGCGCGGGTTCTGCTCATCAATTAGCAAGAGATCGAGCACCAGCGGGAATGTCGGCGCAAACCGATAGCGAGAGCGATACGTCATGAAACTGTCGGCAGTTTCAAGCAGGAACGCCAACCTTTCCGTTTCTTCGCTCTCGTCGAAGCTCTCAACGAGAATGCGCCGCAAAAGCTCCGCCATCTGTGACGCACGCTCCAATCGGCGTCCGAGGTCCATGAAGTGCCAACCAAAGTTGCGCGTCATGTTCTCGTGCATCAGGCCGTTGAACGCCGCCAGTTGTGCAATGCGACTGTTCAAGCGGTCGACAAGCTGTGCGGCCGCATCACCAGTTGCGGGTGTGGCTTCCCGACTGGTCAGATCATTCAGAAGCCGCCAGGAGTCAAGGGAGAGGCGATCGCGGGTCTGGCGTGCGAGACGGCGAATATTCTGAAAGGTTGTCCGGATGCCGTAGGGGTTACCGCCGGCCGAGAACAGCTCCTCAATCCGGTCTTCAAGCGTCGTTTCCTCGCCAGAGGCGCCGTTGGCAGCGTGATCGACCCACTTCGACTCGATGATCCCGATTGCATTTTCCGCCGCTTCCGTCCGCCTAATCGGGCGTAGATCTTCGTCACCGCGGTTCAACGCATTGCGCATGACGCGCATTGTCCAGTCGGCACGTTCCACGTAGCGCCCGAGCCAATAGAGATTGTCGGCAATGCGGCTGGGCAAACGCGCACCGACGCGCTGAACCTGGGACTCTTCCTCGGAAATCCGCCATCTGGAATAGTGCGGGCCTTGCGGTTCGGTGCTCAAGACCCAAACGTCACTGGACAACCCGGCATGGGAGGTGAGCCCGACTGCATTGTTCTCATCGAGGACCATTGCCAACCCGCCCGGCATCACGATCGCACCATTGGCCGTGTTGACCGCGAACAAACGAATAGCCGTCGGTTTCGGCTGCAGGCCGTCCGCTGTCCAAACAGGTGCCGTTGCAAGCGACATTGCCTCTTGCGCCACATAGGAGGCGCCGTTCAGCTCAAGCTCTTGAATCAAGGCTGCGCGTGAAACGGCTTCGAGATCAGCGGGCGAGCGCGCACTCTCGGCATGGCCTGGTCGCGCTGTCGCTTCATAAGCTGAGCGAATGAGGTAGGTGTCAAAATCAGCGAGCACCTGTTTGCGGGCTTCGGCTTCTCCAAGCCAGACCCGCGGGGCATCCGGGATGATCAACTCGTCGCCAAGCAGGCGTTTGGAAAGGGCCGGCAGATAAGCTGGAAGTCCCCGGTTCTCGACAATCGCCGTCCCAAGGGTATTGGCCATCAAGGGCGGGTGCTGGCGGATGGACTCTACGAGACCGGCCGGACCCAGGAAGCCACTGGGATCAAGCTCAAGCGGATCGCTCTTTCCTCCCTCAACAGCACGCACCAGAAGATCGATCTGCTGCAGACCGGCCAGTGTCTTGTGGAAGACCTGATCGCCGACCACTTTGAGATCAGCGCCTTCGATCAGCAGGTAACCAAGGTAGCGTGCCATGTAGGCATGGCTGAGATAAGTCTCGTGATCCGGCGAAGGGCCCAGGATCGCAATGTTCGAAGCACTGCTGCCGGCCCGCGAAGACAGCTCCTGGGCAAGCTCCTGGTAAAAACCTGAAATGCGTCTCGAGTTGCAAGCGCGGAAGAGTTGCGAACAAACCTCGGCGTGGACGACACGGTTCGCCAGCGCGTAGCCATGCCCGGCCAGCGTCTCGGCATGCGTATCAATAATGTGCCAGCGGCCTTGGTCATCGCGCGCGAAATCAAGCGCTAGGAACGTGAGTCGCGGGACGTCGAACGGGATGCCATGTAGCGGTCGCAGGAAAGTTGGATCGTTAAACACGAGGCCCGAAGGCAACAAGTTTTCGGCGAGAAGCTGCTGCTCGCCGTAGAGATCATTGAGCAGCGCTTCATAGAGACTGATGCGTTGAACGCAAGCGTTCTCAAGGAACGCGAACTCCTCGCTGGATAGAATGAAAGGAATGAGATCGAGATGCCATGGCTGCTCCGCGTTGTCAGGATCTGCGAAGCTGTCGAGTGTTAATCCATTCTCGACGATGCGGCGCTGGATTCGTTCAGTCGTTGCATGGCCGCGATCAGCACCTTGCTTTTGCAGGAAGTTGACAAGTGTCTGCCAATGCGGTCGGACGCTGCCATCCGGCGCGAGCATCTCGTCGTAGCCGGCGATATTGCGGCCGTATCCGGAAGTCAGGTCCCCGATCGTCGACGGTGTCGCCGCCTTTAGGGCTGTGTTCTCTTTGTCCAATGCTTCGATCGCCTCGCTAGCGGAGCGACTGTTGTCTGCCGAATGAAACGCCAGCGTGTCTGCAACGTCGCGATGCGCAGGTATACGCAAGAATCTTCGTAATGTCGCTAGCAACGAAGTCACGCTGCAGCCCTTTTTTGATGCCGCCTCGCAGTTAGCCGTACGCCGTAAAGGTCACGGCTATGTGTCGACAAAAGTTACTGAAATCAGGAAGTTAATCTTAAGTCCAGAGTGTATGGGTAGTCGGGGTTGTTAACCTTTCTCGGCGTCTCGACCGGCCCCGCTGTGTGGCCCATGGCTTCGAAACGTGCGAGACGTCGGCCTTCCGCTTCATAGGCGTTGATCGGGAACGTATCTGGAGACTTGCCGCCAGGATGGAACACGTGGTAGCGGCAACCGCCAAGCGAACGCCCCGTCCATGTATCAATGACATCGAAGGTCAACGGTGTGTGGATACCGATTGTCGGATGTAAGGCGCTGGGCGGTTGCCAGGCTCGGTAGCGAATTCCGGCAACGCCCTCGCCGTTGGTGTCAGTTGATGCGAGTGGGACCTGAACGCCGCCACATTGTACGACATGGCGGCCATGCACCAGGCCGTTTGCTTTGATCTGTAATCGCTCGAGCGAGCTATCAACGTACCGTGCAGTCCCGCCGGTCGCGCCCTCCTCTCCGAGCACGTGCCAGGGCTCGAGCGCCTGCCGCAACTCCAGTTCGACACCGCCGTAGGTCACATCACCGAACTTTGGAAACCGAAACTCGAAGTGCGGCGCGAACCAAGCATCGTCGAAGGCAAACCCAGCCGCGCGAAGGTCGTCCAGGACCGCCTGGAAATCCTGCCAGACAAAATGAGGTAGCATGAAGCGGTCGTGCAGGTCCGTACCCCAACGCACCAGAGAGTGACGATAGGGCTTGTCCCAGAACATCGCGATCAACGCACGTAGCAAAAGTTGCTGGGCAAGGCTCATCTGTGCGTGTGGTGGCATCTCGAAAGATCGGAACTCAATCAGTCCCAACCGACCGGTCGAACCGTCTGGCGAGTAGAGTTTGTCGATGCAGATCTCTGCCCGGTGCGTGTTGCCGGTGACATCTATGAGCAGGTTGCGGAACAGCCGGTCGACGAGCCAAAGCGGCAATGGGTTGGCACTGTCCGGGCCAGGCACCTGTGCCATGGCAATTTCGAGTTCGTAGAGTTGTTCGTGGCGCGCCTCGTCAACGCGCGGCGCCTGGCTGGTAGGACCAATGAACAGGCCTGAGAACAGATAAGACAGCGATGGATGGTGCTGCCAGTAGGTAATGATGCTGGACAGCAGGTCTGGGCGCCGCAAGAACGGACTGTCCGCCGGCGTTGAACCACCAAGGACGATATGGTTACCGCCACCAGTGCCTGTGTGCCGACCGTCAAGCATGAACTTCTCAGTGCCAAGCCGGCACTGAAATGCCTCATCGTAAAGTGTCGTTGTAGTTTCGACGGCTTCTGTCCAGGTTTTCGCCGGATGGATGTTGACCTCGATAACACCGGGGTCAGGCGTCACCTTGATGACGTTGAGGCGCGGATCGCTGGGCGGCTCGTAACCTTCAATGCGAACCGGTATTTTGCTCGTCCGCGCAGCCTCCTCGATCGCCCCTGCCATCGCGGCGTAGTCCTCGGCGTCGTAGAGCGGCGGCATGAAAATACACACCTGTCCGTCGCGTGCCTCGATCGCCATGGCTGTGCGTACGCTACCGAACACCTCGTTAGCACCGCCAGGCGCGGTTTGTGGTGCTTCAAGCGTCACGGTCCGCCGTTGATAGAGAATATCGGCCCGCGCCGGCAACGGCTCGTGCTGACTGAGCGGGTCCCGGGCCTGCACGTGAGGATATTGCACGGGGCTGAGGTAGGCCAAACCACCGAGCGGCAATCGGAAGCCAATGGGTGAATCACCCGGAATCAAATAGAGCTTATCGCGGCGCGTTTTCCAGCGCTCCGTCACCCATCGCCGGCCACGGTCTTTCGTTTGCCAGACCTGGATCGGCAGGATGTAGCCCGCCGGCGTTGTGACCCCGCGATCGAATGTTCGAATGAGCCGCGCGCGTTCAGCCTCGTCTTCCAGCTGGTTATCACGAACATTAACGCCTAGAGGCAGCTTCTGCTCACTCAATGCGAAGTGGGCCGCATCCTCATAGGCAGCCATGGCGCTGTCGGCTGGCAAGCCGAGTTGACGGCAAAGCTCTTCC
Organism: Hyphomicrobiaceae bacterium; assembly: GCA_965247245.1. Classification (GTDB taxonomy): domain Bacteria; phylum Pseudomonadota; class Alphaproteobacteria; order Rhizobiales; family Hyphomicrobiaceae; genus Tectiglobus. The sequence goes on from CBDFGV010000003.1 coordinate 4,808,832, forward strand.
GCAAGCAGGTTGGCATCATCGACGCTCGCTGGCTTCTCCGGTACTTCCTGCGCGACAAGACTGTCATCGGTCCAGATCGGTTCCCCGTCACTGCGCCAGTAAACGGCAAAGGCCCAGCGGGGAAGTTGCTCGCCGGGGTACCATTTACCCTGGCCGAAGTGCATCAGACCGCCTTTGGCATAGCGCTGCGCAAGGCGGCGAACGAGATCCTCAGCGAAGTGGCGCTTGGTCGGGCCGACGGCTTCGTTCGTCCATTCGTCGCCGTCCATGTCGTCAACCGAAACGAACGTCGGCTCTCCGCCCATGGTCAGGCGAACATCTCCGTTCTTCAGTTGCGCGTCGACGACGTCACCAAGTGCCTTGATGTCTTGCCATTGGTGGTCGGTGTAAGGCTTGGTGACGCGTGGTGTTTCACGCAGTCGCGTCACTTTCATCTCGAAGTCGAATGAGACTTCCGTCTGGTCGTGGCTGCCGCTGATGGGTGCCGCCGAGGCATAATGTGGAGCTGCCGCCAGAGGGATGTGGCCTTCGCCGGCAAGCAAGCCTGAGGTTGGGTCGAGACCAACCCATCCGGCACCTGGTAGGTAAACCTCTGCCCAGGCGTGCAAGTCGGTGAAATCAACATCCGTACCGGCTGGTCCTTCCAACGGTTTGACGTCGGGCGTCAGCTGGATCAGATAGCCGGACACGAAGCGGGCGGCGAGGCCGAGATTGCGCAAAACCTGAACCAGCAGCCAGCTGCTGTCACGGCAGGATCCCGAAGCGAGTTCCAGGGTCTGCTCTGGCGTTTGCACGCCGGCTTCCATTCGGATCAGGTAATCAACGTCACGTTCAATCTGCTGATTGAGCGCCACGACAAAGTCGATGGTATTTCCTTCTGAAGGTTTATCCAGGTCAGCTATATACGCTTCCAGTCGTCGACCCACCGGTTCGCAATGCAGATAGGGCGTCAGTTCGGCCAGTTCAGTCTCGCGATACTTGAACGGCCATTCGCTTGCGTAGTCCTCGATGAAGAAATCGAATGGATTGATCACCGCCATGTCGGCAACAAGGTCAACGGCAACCTCAAACTTGTCCGTCTTTTCCTGCGGGACGATCCGGGCCAGAAAATTGCCGAAGGGATCCTGCTGCCAATTGATGAAATGCTCTTTCGGCGTGATGTTGAGCGAGTAGCTAATGATCTGGGTTCGGCTATGTGGAGCAGGTCTCAGGCGGATGACCTGCGGTCCCATGTTAATCCGACGATCATAAGTGTAAGTGGTCCGGTGCGTAATCGCTGCATGGATGGACATGGCCGATGGCTTTCGCGTTCTAGTTGCGGATGGGAGCGGTCCCGCATGGTTTGACCCGATGAATGGCACAAGGTGACGGTGATTCGTGACCTCTCTGCACGGGCACTAATGCAGCTTCAGGCATCGGGCAAGCGCCAAACATCACGACCTGTCGAGCCAACTATGTTAAACCGCTATTGCAGCGCAATCGGCCTTTAAGGGCAATGATAGGCGACGGACCTCTCTTATGGCTAGGCCGCCGGATGCCCACATTCCCGGCAAACTGTACAAACACCGGGCAGATATCGGACCGACGCCGAAACGGGCGCCTGGGCATTGCTAAAACGCCCGCGCCTCCATGCCGTCCTCGTAGTGCTTCATGTATTGGCTGATAAAGTCGTGTCCGACGAAACGCACATAGTCGTCAGCCAGACGCTTGGTGATCGGTCCCCAAACCTGATCTTTGGATCCGATTGCCATGCCATTGATGCTGGTCACCGGACACAGGCAGAGTGACGTCGACGTCAGGAAGATCTCATCAGCATTGTAGCTGTCGTAGAGATCAACATCGTCTTCCTTAACTGGAATACCGGCCTCATGCGCGAGATCGATGACGGTCTGTCGGCTGACACCGGGCAGCACGTATTTTTCGCTCGGTGTCATAAGCGTCCCATCGCGGACTACGAAAATGTTTGATCCCATGCCTTCCGCCAGGTTGCCATTGATGTCGAGCAGAACCGCCCAGGCTTCGGGGTCGATACTTTGCACCTCGTGATTGGCGACAACCATATTGAGGTAGTTATGGGTCTTAGCGCGTGGTGTGAGGCATTCGGGTGGCGTCCGGCGGTGCGCCGGGGTGACGACCTTGATGCCCTCCTTGAAGGACTTGGCGCGTTGCTGGAGTGGCAGCGGTAGACACTCCAACACAATATTTGGACCGTGGTGATCGAGATTGTCGCCAGGGACGACCCGCACACCGCGGCTGATGCGCTGTCCGATCCAGTAGTCATCGTCTGCACCGAGAAGGTGGCGGTTGTGCTCGAACAGCTCTTCCGTCAGCGCCATCATTTTGTCAGGGCCAAATCCCGGGTCGATGCGCAGATACTTGAGTGTGCGATACAGCCGCTCGACATGTTCCTTCACTTTGAAAGGCCGATGTCCGAAGCTTCGCGTCATGTCGAAGCATCCATCGCCGTAGATCCAGCTCATATCTCGGAACGGAATTTTGACCTGACTTTCCGGCATAAACTCGCCATTGAACCACGCCAACCGCTCATTGCCACGCTCAGCCATACTGATTGCCTCCCTGCAACGAGGAATTCAGACTACTCTCTGTCCACCGTTTTTGTCTATTTTCATCACGATAAACACTTGCAAAGTCTGTTGTCGGCTCTTTGTCGACGTAAAGAGTTGACAATGGTGTGCCGGGTCGAAGTGTCATCCTCTATCTTGATCTTCATGATGTCAGATTGGTGAGGTCAATGGTGCAGCAGCATTGGACGCGAAGCGTATCATGAGCAGGACTGTATCGTTATCCACGATCATAGCGTTGATGGTCTGCCTTGGTGCGACGTCCGTCATGAGCGTGAGATTAGCAAACGCCGGGCAAGACAAGCTTGAGGCAGGCGAAGAATTGCCGGGCGGTGCCGCGACCGCGCGCGCCAGCACCAACAATCGCAACGCCTTTTCCCATGCCTCCGGCAACCTGAGTTTTTCGAAGGAGTTCGATTTCAAAATCGGCAATGCGATGTTCCGCAAGTTGTGGGTCTCATCACCGGCTTCGACGCGATCGTCTGACGGCCTTGGCCCGCTCTATAACGCGCGCTCGTGCCAGCGCTGCCATCTCAAGGATGGGCGCGGCCATCCGCCAGAAGCGAATTGGCCCGACGACAATGCCGTGTCCATGTTTCTGCGGCTTTCGGTGCCGCCGCAATCTGAAAAGGATCGCGCGCTTCTGAAGGCCGGTCGCGTCAATGTCATTGCTGAGCCGACTTACGGGACGCAACTCCAAGACCTCGCGATCCAAGGCCACTCCGGCGAGGGCCGCATGCACATCACGTACACCGCGCGTCAGGTCAAGCTGGCTGATGGTGAAACGGTCACGCTGCGTGTGCCAAACTACAAGATTACTGACCTGGGTTACGGCCCGCTACATCCGCAGACAATGATATCGCCGAGAGTTGCACCGCAGATGATCGGACTCGGTCTGCTGGAGGCGATCCCAGCTGATGCAATCCTAGCCATGGCCGACCCGGATGACCGCGACGGCGATGGCATTTCGGGACGGGCTAACCGCGTTTGGTCACGGGTTCATGGCAAGCTGATGCTCGGGCGCTTTGGATGGAAAGCTGGATCGCCGAGCGTACTTGAGCAATCGGCTGACGCCTTCGCTGGCGACATTGGTATCTCCAGCGATCTTGTGCGGGCGCCGCATGGGGATTGCACGGCCAAGCAGTCGGCATGCCTGAAAGCACCGACCGGTGAGAGCGGTAAAGACCCGGAGATCAAGCGATCACTGATGCGTCTTGTGGCATTTTACTCCCGCAACCTCGCCGTACCGCGTCGCCGCAATCCCGGTAGCGCCAATGTCCTTGCTGGCAAGAAGCTGTTCCATGATGTGGGTTGCGCCCAGTGTCATCGGCCATCGTACACAACGGGGACCAACAGCCCGGATGCAAACCTGCGCAACCAAAAAATCTGGCCGTACACCGATCTCCTATTGCATGACATGGGGGGAGGTCTTGCGGACAACCGCCCGGAGGGTCGGGCCAACGGCCGCGAGTGGCGCACGCCCCCTCTTTGGGGGATTGGGCTGACCAAGGTCGTCAGCGGCCACACGTATTTTTTGCACGATGGCCGCGCCCGCAGCATACTGGAGGCTATCCTGTGGCACGGTGGCGAGGCCGCTCCGTCGCGTAAGCGTTTCGAGAAACTGTCGAAAGCGGACCGCGAGCGCTTGATCGCCTTTTTGGAGTCGCTCTGATGAACCGGAGCAAATCCGCTCAGTTTGGTCCCAGCTTATGGACGCTGGGCAGCCTGATGATAGCTATCTGGGTGATCGGTCCGGCAAGAGCTGGCCCCGCTGACTTCAAGCATCGCCAACTCGCGGACACCGCACTGCAAAAACTCATTTTACCCGGCTATGAACATCTTGGTCAAAAGCTTGAGGCACTCGGGACTGCAGTCGATACGCTGTGCCAGGCACCAGCATCGCAGCAGTTGCAGCTGACCCGCAAGGCTTACCAGGAAAGCATCTCCGCCTGGGGCAAGGTCGAGTTCATCCGTTTCGGTCCGGTGACGCGCCAAAACCGCTACGAGCGCCTTTTCTTCTGGCCCGATCGAAAGGGGCGTGGCCGCCGGCAGGTCCTACGTTTGCTCAGCACCGAAGATGACAGCGCACTCAAGCCTGAGAGCCTCGCTAGAAAGAGTGTTGCCGTTCAAGGGCTGACGGCGCTCGAACTTGTGCTGTTTGGCAAAACCTCCGACGATCTGGCCAGAGGCAGACCGAACGGTTTTGCCTGCCGCTATGCGGCTGCCATCATCGATAATCTTGAAAACATCAACTCGGCGCTGCTTGCGGAGTGGCAACCGAAGGGAGCTTTCGAGAAGATCTGGCAGACGCCCGGGCCGCAAAACCCGGTTTATCTAAAACCGAGCGAAGTGTCGCTTGAGCTAGTCAAGGTACTAGATCACGGTCTGGAGAACCTTCGCGATCGCCGTATTGCGCCGGTATTGGGCTTCGGCAAAAACCGCCGTCGCAAGTCTCGGCCGGTCCTATGGCGCAGCAAGTCCTCGATGATCTTAATCCACTCCAATATCGAAGGCCTCTACCAACTTCTGTTTGAGGGTGGCCTGGCGGATGCTTACATCACGAGCAAGCCCTATAAGGGTGAGCGGGCCGAAGATCTGATGGAGAGCATCAAAAGCGAGTTCGAGCTGACGTTGGGCATGTCTGGAAAACTAGCAAAAGATGCTGATCCGTTTGCACGCAAGGATATTCTGTCTCGTCTCGTGCCTATTGGTTTCCCCTTACGCAACATTCGCCACAATGCGGTCGGCGAGATTAAAGCTGCAGCCGGACTTGCGATAGGATTCAATGCTTCCGATGGTGATTGACCGGCGAAAATTTATCGGCGGGCTTGCAACGTCGATCCTCCCAGCAACGGCCACTGCGGATAGCAGCGCCGAGACACTGTTTGCGTCCAACATTGTTGAGCACGATGGAAAGTCTGCCGCTGTCGCCTTTAGTTCGCAGCGTGGTTTGCTGCATAAACAGCCGTTACCGGGTCGTGGTCACGACCTCACCTATAATCGCACTTCCGGTCTACTGGTGGCTTTCGCGCGCAGGCCGGGCAACTTCGCCGTTGCTTTTGACCATACGAAAGATAGACCGCCGCAGTCGTTCACGACGCCAAAGAACCGCCACTTCTACGGCCATGGCGTTTTCTCAGCGGATGGCCGACTGCTTTATACAACCGAGAACGACTTCGAGAACGCCGCCGGAATTATTGGCGTCTACGATGTTGCTGCAGGATTCAAGCGCATCGGTGAACATCGGTCCTACGGCTTGGGACCGCATGACATTGCCGTGCTCAGCGACGATCGTACTCTGGTGGTGGCCAACGGCGGTATCGAGACACATCCCGACAGTGGCCGCCGTCCGCTCAATGTCGCAACGATGCAATCTTCACTCGCCTATATCGATCGTGAAACCGGCGACCTGTTGGAGCGACATGAGCTCGCTGGCAGCCGTCAGAAGTTGTCCATTCGTCATCTCGACGTCGCACAGAACGACACAGTCGTCTTTGGCTGTCAGTTCAAGGGACCTAAGTGGGAAGCAATCGATCTTGTCGGCGTGCACCAGCGCGGCAGAGAACTCGACTTTCTGACTGCTGAGCCGGACACTAACCGAGCTCTTCGCCAGTATGTCAGCTCCATCGCCGTCGATCGCGCAGGTGAAGTGGCAGGCGTTACCTCATCGCGCGGGCAGGCAGTCATCTACGTTGACGTTCGCCAGAGGAGGATCTTTCGGCAGTCCAGTTTCCCCGACGTATCCGGTGTCGCGGCACGCGCTGCCGGCGGCTTTGTATTGACCGGCGGTCACGGCGACTGGGGCGTCAGTCCAGCGAAGCCTTTAAGATCAGGTAAGGAGCGCTGGTCGTGGGACAATCACGCTCTTGCCTTCAATACTTAGACTAGGTCGTCGCCGGCTCCGCTTGCTCAGCGACAGTCGGAAACAGGGCCGCGTGGACCGCGATCAAGGCTGGGAACGCAAGTGCCCAGACGACTCCTATAATCGCCAGGCTGAACCAGAATGGATCCAAGATGGATATGGCGCCGTACCGCGCCGCTCCGTAGTAGGCCAATGGCCCGAAGACAAGTCCGAGCGGAACGGACTTCAAGGTCGCGTTAGAGGCAAGTAGGAAACGTGTAGCAGGAATGGCAGTGGCAAAGGCGAGCCAAAGGCCGAAGATCCAAACGGGGGCGAAGTAACCGACCGGCCAATGGGCGGAGTAGGTAATCGATTGAAAGCCAGAGAAGACCAGCTCAGCAACCAGTGCAACGAGAATAGTAAGCAGGAAGAAAACGAACTCCCGGCCAATGTTCGAAGAATAGGCGCATTGTATGGCAACTAGTAGGGCCGCGCCGACGACACCCGGGAGCCACAAACCGTTCGCCGCACCGATAACAAAAACCAACCACACGGCTTGAAAGCGGAGGATGGCGAGGATCGCCCAAAACGTCGTCATAACTAGTCCGCTCCAGTGCTCTGCAAATCAGTATCCCTTTTTCGCCCAGCTGCGAGATAGCCGACTGTCGCCGCCGCCGATGTTCCCGTCACACCCCAGATCATGTCGACAACTGTCGCGGTCAGTGTCCAGCCCTCGATGACAGCCAGGCTGGTGAGGTCAAACGTTCCGTAGGCAGTCAATCCCAGAACCGCGCCAAGCCACATTGCCATTGTCAACGAACCTGCACGCACGGCTGGCGCGATCGCCAGAACCGTTAGGCCGAACATATAAATCAGATAGAAGGCACCAGCAGCCACCAAGTTGGGCTCAGCGCGCAATATACCGCCAACTTCCCGCTGGAAAATTTCGAAGGCGATAAACGTCAGCCAGATAATGTCCAGTATCAGAAACGTGACAGCGGCCGCCACAAAGGCCCTCGCGAGTTGCATCATGAATCTCTCATTTTCAGCGGTTGGCACTATGATTCATACGATCTGATGTCGCATTCCGCCATTGCAAACGCGATTGCTGTTCTCTTGGACCACTTCCGAGCTTAGATATTGCATAGTCGAACTGACTACCGAGTGCATCAGGCGAGTGATCCGAACTCACACGTTACCCGTTAACTGGGGGAGACGACGTGGAGATGGTACTATGCTGACATCGGTAGTCCCCGAATCTAGTCAATGGCCGAGTGGCCTTAGTTCCCGGGTTCTGATGTCGAATCTGTTAACTCAAATAGCTGAAGAACGGTCCGATGATGCGTTCAGAAGGCTGTACAACGAATACGCACCACGCGTGAAAACGTACATGATGCAGCAGGGAGCTGACCCGGCCATGGCCGAGGAGCTGGCTCAAGAAACTCTGTTGACTGTATGGCGCAAGGCCTCGCAGTATTCCGCTGATCGCGGGACCGCAGCGGCCTGGATTTTCACGATTGCGCGTAATCTGCGGATTGACAGACTTCGAAAAGACGTCAGGTGGCAGTCGCTACCGGATGAGCAGGCCGAGGCCATACCGAGCGAGGCTGCCGGGCCGGACGAAACGGTGCTGGAAGATCAGCGCCGTGTCCGTGTGCAGGCCGCCTTGGCGGATTTGCCGGTGGACCAGCGAACCGTTGTAACTATGGCCTACATCGAAGGCCTTTCACATTCTGAGATTGCCGAAAAGCTCGACACGCCGATCGGTACGATTAAGTCGCGCATGCGCCTTGCCTATCAGAAAGTGCGTGATGCACTTGAGGACTTGCAATGATGAAGACCATCAACCATCACCCTGACACCGCGACTCTGATGAGTTTCGCTGCCGGGACCCTTGCAGAGCCTTTGGCAGCGGTCACAGCCGCGCACGTGTCAATGTGCAAGCAGTGCCAGGACGAGTTGAAATCGCTCGAACTGCTTGGCGGTCTGTTGTTGCAGGAACAGCCAGTGTCAGTGTTGGAGGTGGAGACGCCGACACCCAGTGCAGACACTGATGATCAAACGCCAGCAATGGCAGCCGAGCAGTCGGCAACCGTCGGCCAGCCGTGCGAGTTGCTGCCGGCACCGGTTGCACGCCACTTCAGCTTGTCCGAAGAGACGATACCCTGGCGCCGGCTGGGTCCAGGTATCTGGCATTATCAGCTGCCGCTATCCGATGGTGTCGAAGGCGATCTTCGATTGCTCAAGATAGCTGCAGGTCGGAAAATGCCTGAGCATGGCCATGGTGGCAGCGAGCTGACACTTGTCTTGAGCGGCGCTTACGCTGACGAGACCGGCCGCTACATGCGTGGTGACATGCAGGACCTCGATGATGACATCGAGCATCAGCCAATTGCTGACAAAGAGACCGGCTGCATTTGCCTGATTGCGAGTGAGAGACCGGCCCAGTTTAAGGGCGTGGTGTATCGCATCGCCCAGTATTGGACGGGCATGTAGCGCTCCAGACCGGCGAGGCTTCGTTGACCCAGACCTCAGCTCCGCCTTGGCGCACTGCCTGGATTGTCGGCGGTAGCACTGGCATTGGCCGCGACATCACCATCAAACTCGCCGCGCTGGGCGTGAAGGTGGCGGTGTCGAGCCGTAGCGCTGACAAACTTGCGGAGCTCGCCGCTGCGCACGAAAATATAACCGCATTCCCAGTCGACATCACAGATGTCGAGGCGGTGTCCTTAGTCTACCACCGGATATTAGAGCAATTCGGAGCCATCGATCTGGCTCTATTGAATGCCGGCGTGTGGCATCCGATGACAGTGGGCGAGTTCGACGTCGAGCGCTGTCGCCAATCCATGGAAGTCAATCACGGCGGTATCACTAACGCGTTGCAGGTTTTGCTGCCCGATATGCTGGCAAAAGATAACGGTCACATTGGCTTGGTTGCGTCAGTTGCCGGCTATCGTGGTTTGCCCAAAGCCATAGCGTATGCCCCCAGCAAAGCAGCTGTCATCAGCCTCGCGGAGGTTCTCAAGCTAGAACTAGAAGGCACAAATGTGGATGTCAGCTTGATCAATCCCGGCTTCGTTGAAACGCCAATGACGTCTGTCAACGAATTCCCGATGCCTTACATTATCTCTTCCGATGATGCCGCCGAGCGGATTATCACGGGGCTCAAACGTCGGCGATTTGAAATCGCCTTTCCATGGCAATTAGTCTGGTCGCTCAAGTTTCTGCGAATCTTGCCCTACTCGTGGTACTTCCCATTGGCACGCCGCATAACGCGCGAAGAGTAGCGACCGAGCTTAGTCGGTCGCGTCATCACGTCGGTCACTGCGCCTAGGCGGCTGGATCCAGGACCAGGTCCGGCAGTGTATTGTTCTCATAGGATTCAAGCGTCGCAGGCACTTTGCTGAAGAACAGCGATAACTCACCCAAACGAACACCAAACTTTCGCATCGTTGCACGGTTGACAGCCGTGTGATGGCCCATCCGATAGATCCGATCATCAAAGTCAACAACGATAACCGTCGTGCCAAGGTCCAGACGAAACTTGTATCGCATGCGAAGGACATTAGGCTCCGTCGTGCCACGCAATTCGCCGACGCAGTCATCACAGGTTGCGACGAACCTGCCGTCATCTGCCGGACGGACGAGCCACTTTCTCACCTCAACATCACCTGTATCGAAGTTGAAGGTCTCATCCAGGCAAAATGTATCATCGCGCCAGTAGCCATTTAGCTCGACGGTGAAACGTCTGCGGAGGCGGCCAAACCGATCCTCGAATACGCCCCAGGCTCTTGTCCGTCCGAGAAGAAAGGTCGTGATCTCGAATGGTTCCGGAGCAGAAACCGAGTTTACGTCTTGCGGCATTGCTCATTCATCCTTGCTCAAGGAGTATGGGTTGATGGAGTTTGTTGTGATTTCTTGATTTTGATTAGTCGGTTTACGAAGCCGGAATAGCCCAACGTCTATGGTGCCGCGCGCAAAACCCACTTCGCAGTAGTCGAGGTAGTACATCCACATCCGGCGGAAGCGATCATCAAAGCCAAGGGCCTCAATGCGCGGCCACATATCGACAAACCGGCTGCGCCAGTCGGCCAGTGTTTTTGCATACGATTGGCCGAACTGCTCGTGCACTTCGAACTGCAGGCCGGCGCGTTCCGCATGCCGCTGCATGATCGTCACTGTCGGCAACATCCCACCAGGGAAGATGTAGCGCTGTATGAAATCCGGATTGTTGCGATAGTCTTCGTAGAGATCTTCACGAATTGTAATGGCCTGCAGAACGGCGATCCCGCCAGATCTCAGCCGTTGCGAAACGACCTGGAAATAGGTCTCCCAATTTTCTTCGCCAACCGCCTCAATCATTTCGATCGATGCAATGCGGTCGAAAGATCCCTTGGTGTCACGATAGTCCTGGAAGAGGATCTCGGCCGTCCCCTGCAACTTGGCTTTTGAGAGCCTCTCAATCGCTGCCGCGTATTGCTCCTGCGAGATGGTAATTCCGGTGACATTCGCACCCGTTTGCGCGGCCGCCTCCGCAAAACCGCCCCAGCCACATCCGATCTCGAGGATGTCTTCGCCGCCGGACAGCTCCAGGGCAGCGAGGATCCGGCGATACTTCTCGTCCTGAGACTGCTCAAGAGTGTCAGACGACGTCTGATAGATGCCGCTCGAATAGGACATGCTGCCATCGAGCCATAGGCGGTAGAAATCGTTGCCGAGATCGTAGTGGGCTGCGATGTTCTCGCGGCTGCCGCTGCGGGTATTGCGGCGGCGCGCGTGAAACATCTTGTCCAGCCAGGCGGAGCGGAAGAAGCGGCGAAATGAGCTTAGTAGCGCCTCTTCGTTGTCCATGTAGAATTCAAAGACGTGGCCAAGCTGATCGGTGTCAAAGTCACCAGCCATGTAGCTTTCAGCGAAACCGAGTGCGCCGCGCCTGACTGACTTGCGGAACATGCCGTAGTTGTTGAGGACAATGTCAGCATCAATACCCTGTTCGCCTTCAGCTCCGATGACAGTGCTTAGGCCAGAGGGCATAGTAACTTGCAGGCGCCCGCATTTGGCGGCGCTCAGCGCCCGCTCAAGCGCGGCCAGCACGTACCTGTCGAGACAACGATAGATGAGCGCATCGCTGTGCAGATTGGTCGTGGTGCTGGTGGTTTCGGCGATTTCACTCTGTTGCATGAAGGGCAGCTCGCTCAACAGGATTGACAATGGTGTGTGAGTATCGCGGCGAAGCATAACGATCCCGGACCGCTACACCCTTGAGCCAAAGTCTGGCTGCTTCCCAATGGATCGCCGTGATGACCTTCAGTGTCATCAGAGGATACTTGAACATGAGCCCGAGCAATGAGCGGTCGCTAAGAGCATGCTGCTCGCCATGAAAGTAAGTTTTTAGCACACCACCGGTTTGATCGCGAAAATCAACACCGACGTTGACTGAGTTTCCGGGCGGCTCGACGCGGAAATCGTAGTCTCCGGCAGCACTTGTAAATGGCGAAACGTACATCTCCTTACTGCAGGATTGCCGGATCGCTTCATCATTTGTCGTTTCTGCCGACGCAGAAACCGGGATGATATAGCTCTTACGTTCCCGGAACGTGTTCGATACTTCGTAGATGACGGCGCCAAGCTCACCATCCTTACGATAACAGAAGTAAACACTGAGAGGATTGAAGACGTATCCGAATATCCGCGGGTAGCAGAGCAAAACGATGCGGTCTGCGGCCTCTCCCAGCCCCGCCTGGTCGAGAAGACGGCGGGTTTGCGGAGCCAGCGCCTCGCGCGAGCCGTTGCCATGATCTTTATCGTGGAAACTCAAAAGGTTAAATCGATTGCGCGAGAACAGAGACAGTCGTGATGTGGTGTTGTCGATCCGATCGAGATCGAGGCAAAAGGCAAACACGCTGTACGTAAAGCTATGTTTTTTCGGCGCCAGGCGGTGGTGGCCCACTTTGCCGACATAGGCGCATGCAGACGCTGATATCATTCGGCCGCCTCCGCTATTGGATACGGCAGCTCTGTCAGAGCCGGCTCCTGCACGTGGATGCGCCCCGACTCGTTCGCGACCTTCCAAGGGCGACGCGCACCGCCGAGCTGTTCAGCAACAGCAAGGCCCGACTGCAGCCCGTCTTCATGAAACCCGTAACCAAAGTAGCTGCCGCAGAACCAGGTGTTGCGGCGTCCCTGAAGTTGCCAGAGCTCCCGTTGAGCTGACATTGCGGCTTGGTCGAACAGGGGATGTGCGTAATTGAACTCCCTGATGATTTTGTCGTCAGCAATCGGCTGGGTTGGATTGAGCGTGACGAACAGGTCGTTCTGTGTGGTGAGTGGCTGGAGTTTGTTCATCCAGTAAGTCACCGAAAGATCTGTGCCGTCATCACCTGTTTCTGCAAGGTAGTTCCAGCTCGACCAAAGCCGGCGGCGCTTCGGCATGTAACCCGGGTCGCGGTGCAGAATGGCATGGTTGGGCACATACTTGAACGCGCCCAGTAGTCGGTGTTCTTCCGGATCTGCATCGCTCAGCAGCTGCAACGTATCGTCTGCATGGCTGGCCATAACGCAGGCATCAAAGGTCTCCGATCCGTCAGCGTGCTCAACGATGACACCGCCGTCGAAGCGCTTGATCGCCTGCACCGGTTTTCCGGTTTCGAATTGGCCCTTGGTCGCAGCGCGCAGGCGCCGAACATACTCTCGACTGCCGCCGGCAACCGTGCGCCAAACCGGTTGGTCAACTTGCAACAAGCCATGATTGTCGAAGAAGCGGGCAAATGCGGCAGCGGGGAAGTCCAGGATTTGCTGTGAGGGCGTCGACCAAATAGCAGCGGCCATGGGCAAAATGTGCTGGTCGACAAAGACGTCCGAAAATCTCTTGCTGCGCAGGAACGCCCCAAGTGAGATATCCGACGGATCACCTTCGGCGAGAAGCTTCTTCGCCTCGCGGTAGAAGCGGAAGACGTCCGAAATCATCTGGTAGTGCCGCGGACGAACAATGTTGGTTGGCTGCCCGAAGAGCCCAGACAAACCGGTGCCCGAATACTCGTAGGAGCCATCATCCATCGACACGGCAAATGTCATCCGTGTATTGGTCGTCGGCACGTCGAGATGGTCGAACAGAGCAACCAGGTTTGGATAGCTGGCCGTGTTGTAAACAATAAAGCCGGTATCCACCGCAACCGATGATCCGTCAGGCTCGATGGCCTCGACGGTATTGCTGTGGCCGCCCAGGCGTCCTTCCTTCTCAAACACTGTCACATCGTGGTGTTGAGACAGAAGCCAAGCTGCCGAAAGGCCGGAAATTCCACTACCGACCACTGCCAATTTCAGGGGAGAACCCATTGTCAATCTGAACCACCTTTGCCCTACCGAGATCTTACGCGCAGGAAGAGCAAATGGATCACGCCCGTACGCTCGCTGGTTGCCTCTACATCCAGGAGTTAATGCCCGCTCTCAGTGCCGGTAAAATGGGCCGGCACGGAGCTCGCGTCTCGGGCATGATGTCGGGGCTGGCGCCAGCGCTCAGATTGCGAGAATCTAGACTAGCAAGGTGCGAATTAGGTGCCAATGCTTAAGCTGTTTCTCGGCTCTGCCCGGTAATGAGATCAACTATTTGGAGAAGATGATATGCGCTGCCTCATTCAGAGAGTTTCTAAGGCTCAGGTTGATATCGCTGGAGAAACGGTTGGGGCGGTCGACAAGGGACTGATGATACTGGTGTGTGCGATGCAGGGTGATGACGAAGCCAAGGCACAACAACTTGCCAAGAAGGTCGCAAGCTTGCGCATCTTTTCAGATGAAGCGGGGAAGATGAATAAGTCCGTTTTGGATGTCGGCGGTGCAGCGCTGATCGTTAGCCAGTTCACCTTGGCAGCCGACACGTCGCGCGGCAATCGCCCGGGCTTCTCCAATGCCGCCAGCCCGGACCAGGGCAACGCACTTTATGAAGTGTTCTGCCAGAACATCCGTGACGCGGGTATTCGCGTCGCGACTGGTCAATTCGGCGCCGACATGCAGGTGAGTTTGACGAACGATGGTCCAGTGACGATTTGGTTGGATGTCTAGTTCCTGGCCAACAGCAGCAGCCACAGTAACAGATTGGTGAGACTAGCCAGGTCTGCTCGCTGCTAAGGATCCGTCTTCTTCAGGACTTTCTTCCAGGCCTCAGGCAGGCGCTCTTCTGCGGCACGGACATACTTGTCTGTCGTCGGATGATTTTGGCGATAGTTCCGAACGTACCAGGCAGCCGTCGCGCTCACCGATACCAACAGGATGAGCCCGCACACAATCATGATCACGCCCAGCGGAATCGGCAGCGGTAGAACAATCAGACCGACGACGATCAGAACGACGGCAAGGCTGATGTAGATAACACGGCGCATGCCTGTCATTCTAAACCGTGTCTCATCTGAAAAGAAGAACCTCAGTCGAGCCGCCCGCCGCTCCGAGAACGTCGGGCACTAAATCACAAGAGCTCATCTGGTCGCATTAATGCGACATCAGAACCGGAGCAGTCATGTGTTCGAGAAGATCACGGGTCACGCCGCCGAACAGCGTCTCTCTCAGGCGTGAGTGTCCATAACATCCCATTACGAGAAGATCGTAGTTCTCGTCCGACAGGCGATTGAGAATGGCATCAGACACCCCGATCGGCCCGCTGGTCGTAACCGCTGCCTCGGCCTGCACATCATGCCGCGCAAGGCACAACGCCATCTCATCACCAAGCGCGATGTTGTCATAGCCCTCGTTGCATTTCGGATCGATTGCGAGAACCTTAACGCCATCCGCTTTTTGCAGGAACGGCAGTGCGTCCAGAGACGCGCGTGTCGCCTCCTTGCTACCATTCCAGGCGATCACAACGTTCTTACCGATTTTCGGAAAGTCGCCGCTGCGCGGAACGATGAGCACCGGGCGGCCTGCCTCGGTAACAATCCGCGACGGTAGGTCGTTGCCCAGACCGAATACATCCTCTTGGTTCTGTGCTGCGATAATCAGATCTGCGCACAGAGCCTGGCTGGAAATCTCGGATGCCATGTCCGCGTGCTCAATGCGATTGCAGCGCCACTCGGACTTAACGCCACCTTTGCGACAAGCTTCTTCAAAGTGCTCTTTCAACGCGTTGGCTTCCCGTTGCAGCACCTCTTCCTGCTGCTGGATTATGGCTTGTGGAATCTCAGCCGCAGCAACCGCGTACATAACGGGCACGCGTGGAATGACATGCAGTCCAATGAGATGCGCATCATTGTCTCTCGCGACCGACATCGCTGCATTGAGCAGACGGTCTGCGGTGCTCTTGTCCGGCAGGTAGGTCAGTATCGTTTTGTAGGGCATTACAATCTCCCATTTTGTCTTGGCTTCGCTTTGCAGTCAGCCAGTGAGAGCTGTCTCGCTCGCATTCCTTGATGTAGTGCGCGTGGCCGGTGTGCCGGTTGACCCAGGTCAAAGGCGACCGGCTTTGCGCGCTGCAGCGGTCGAATTGATTAGTGTCAAGGCAACTCAGAACGCCGCCGCGCATGCTGTGGCATGGCCCAGCCACCGATAAATTCTCCGACGACCAAAACGCACCCGAGAGCGGGACCGAAGACTGAGCCGCAGCAAGTCAGCGTTGACCTTCAGGCCGGGCAGGCAGAAGTCGTCAGTTTCTTATCAAACGCCTCCAGCTATCCCGACGATGTGGATGCTGTTGATCGCATTGAAACCCACGGCGCGATTGTCTTTTTGGCAGGCTCCCGAGTTTACAAGCTCAAGCGTGCTATTCGCCTGCCATATCTCGATTTCTCGACGCTGGAAAAGCGCGAAGCAGCCTGCCGTAACGAGCTGACCCGGAATGCGACAGCATCACAGGAGATCTATATCGGTGTCGTGCCGGTCACGCGCGAGAATGATAAGGGATTGAAGATCGACGGAGTTGGTGAGCCGGTTGAGTGGCTCGTCGTCATGAACCGCTTCGAGCAGGAAGATCTCTTCGACAGCATTGCTGGCCGGAACGAACTGGATGTGGCTCTTATGGATCCTCTGGCTGAGGAGATTGCGAGTTACCAAGAACGCGCGCGCCAGGTGCTGGACCATGACGGTGACGAAATCATCGCTCGGGTGATTAATCAAATCGTGACGAGTGCCTCTTACGCCGCGGATACGTTTGGGCTGAAGGAGACACAGCAGCTGTCTCTGGGCCTGGTCCAACATCTTACGCGTCACACCAATCTCCTGAGGATGAGATCGAAGTCAGGGAAAGTACGTCTTTGCCACGGCGATCTTCATTTGCGGAACATCGTTTTGCAGAATGGTCAGCCCAGGCTCTTCGACGCGCTTGAGTTCGATGACACACTGGCAACGACGGACGTGCTCTATGATCTCGCCTTCCTGTTGATGGACCTATGGCATCAAGACCTTAGGAGCCATGCCAACCGCTGCTTCAATACCTTTGTCAGCTGCAGCATGCAGGCCAATGACCTACCGGGTATCGCCTTGATGCCTATGCTCATGTCCATGCGTGCCGCGATCCGAGCCTTGGTTACGGTCGACAAGCTATCTGTCGCCGCGGAGCAGCAGGACGCGGCCGTTAAGGAAGAGGCGTGCTCTTATTTTTCACTGGCCAATGAGTTGCTTGCAACCCGTGAACCGGTCCTGGTGGCTGTTGGGGGTTTATCCGGTACAGGTAAGACCACGCTTGCAGCCGCGGTGGCGCCAGGCATAGGCCATGCACCGGGAGCATTGCATTTGCGTAGTGATGTCGAGCGCAAGCGTATGCTGCGCGTGCCAGTGCTCGAGAAGCTTCCACCGCAGGCCTATACAAATCAAGCGAGCCACAATGTCTATCGACGGTTATGTAGCCGCGCGGAACAGGCGCTGCGGGCCGGGCACTCCGTTGTCGTTGACGCAGTGTTCCTGGAGCCAATGCATCGGCGGTGGATCGAGAAAGTCGCGTTACGATGCGGTTGCAGCTTTCTGGGGCTTTGGCTTGAAGCGGAGCAGGAGCAACTAATCGAGCGTGTAACACAGCGCAGGTTCGATGCGTCCGACGCCGATGGTGATGTAGTGCGTCGGCAGTTCAAGATGTTCGTTCGAAACGCCTGTTGGTCGCCAATCGACACACGCAGTTCAGCACGGGCTGCCATTTCACAGGCTCGCAGCGTTATTCAGATGCATCTCGAGCGTGCCTCAAATTCCAACTGATCATCTGATACTGCAGGCGAATGTACAGGTTCGTGACCTTGCGCCGCAGCACTGACCGTTTATCATTCAGATAAACGAAAACACGGGTTTCCCCATTAGCTCCGAAGACTAGGTTGTCAATTGTATGGACGATGCTGGCAAAAGACTGGAAGCAATTATCGATGCGGCTGTCTTCGGCATCATAACCATCGATCAGCAGGGCTTGATTGAACAATTCAATACCTCTGCCGAGAGAATGTTCCAGTACGCTGCTGACGAAGTCATCGGCCGGAATGTCAGCATTCTAATGCCTGAACCTTTTCGTAGTGCCCACGACGGCTATCTGGCAAACTATTTAGCGACCGGCGAAAAGAAGATCATCGGGCTGGGTCGCGAAGTTGTCGGCCGGAGATCCGACGGCACGGAATTCCCCATTCACTTGACCATCAGCGAAGTGCGTCTCGAACAGCGGGTGCTTTTCACAGGGATGATCGAGGATATATCAGCACGCGTCGAGGCCGAGCAGCGGGTTCAGGAACTGCAAGATGAACTGATACATGTGGCACGTCTGAGTGCGATGGGTGAGCTGGCCTCGGCACTGGCGCACGAACTCAATCAGCCTTTGACGGCAATTACCAACTATTCCAACGCCGCCAAGCGACTGCTCGAACGTGGCAAGACGTCAGGCGCAACAGACCTTGTCCTCAAGGCTGGCGATCAGGCCATCCGTGCCGGTGAGATTATTCGCCGGCTGCGCCAGTTCATTGAACGCGGTGAGACCGAGCGCAGCTGGCAAAATCTCATCGCGACAACGCGCGAAGCAGCCCAACTCGGTCTCTTCGGCACCCGCAGCCTCGGCATCGAGTTTGCACTGCAACATGACACGGATCTGCCTGAGGTGATGATCGATAAGATACAGATTCAGCAGGTGGTGCAAAACCTTGTGCGCAATGCCGCTGATGAGCTGGCCTTTTGTGATGGTGATCGACGGATCTGGATTAGCCTGCGCAAACTCCCTTCAGACAGGGTCGAGATTGCTGTGGAGGATACAGGGCCAGGTCTCTCGACTGAGGTGAAGGAAAAGCTGTTCCAGCCATTCGTGACGACCAAACCAAACGGAATGGGCGTTGGACTATCTGTCTGTCGGAATATAATTGAGTCTCATGGTGGCTGGATACGCGGTGAAGATCGGGCGGGCGGCGGCGCAATCTTCCGGGTAAACCTGCCCGTGAGCCAGGACTAGGAAACATAAATGACCCTGAATGCACAAATAGTCATAGTCGACGACGATGATGCTGTGCGCGATTCTCTCAAGGTGCTCCTTGAGGCCGAAGATTATCAAGTCACGACCTATTCTGACGCGACGACGTTTCTGGCGGCATCTCTCGATGAGGTCCAATGCATTCTGTTAGACGTCCGGCTGCCTGACGGCGACGGCATTGATATCCTGCAAAAGCTTATCGATCGTGGGACTGAAGCACATACCATCATCATGACAGGGCACGGCGATGTTCCTATGGCGGTCAAGGCCATGCGGGTCGGGGCATCAGACTTCGTCGAGAAACCCTTCGAGCCTGACGAAATGTTGCAGGCCATAGAGCGTGCCGTATCGCAGTTCCAACGGGACAGCCAGACAAAGAGTGCACGGGCCCAGGCGCAAGAACGCCTAGCGCGTTTGACCCCGCGAGAAACTGAAGTGATGCAACAGTTGGTGCTCGGTCGCCCCAACAAAATTATTGCTCACGAGCTTGATCTCAGCCCGCGTACGGTCGAGGTCCACCGCGCCAGAGTCATGGAGAAGACCGAAGCCAAGAGCCTGTCGGATCTGGTGCGATTGGCGATCGCGGCCGAAGCTGAATAGGATTAGACGTACGCTTTTTTGCAGTTCACTTTTGCAGTTCACTTTTGCAGTCCACTTTTGCAGTTCACTTTTGCAGTTAACCGGCGCGAGAAGTCGGACTTTTCGCATAGCGGAAGTCGTCTAAGTAGTTTCCCCAAGTAGCCATCCGATCCGTTTTTCCCAACCATAGAACATCGTCACTCCGTCCAATGATTGGGTAAACGAGCAGATAGCAAGCTATGTGTGATCCAGAACAAATCGCGATTGCTATCGTCGATGCCGATTCTGCAGTTCGCGATTCATTTTTTCCATTGCTGGAAGGCGTTGGATATTCCGTATGCGCCTACGCGACAGGAACTGATCTGCTGGAAGCGCTTTCTGACTTCAGTCCCTCCGTATTGCTTCTTGGATCGCAGCTTCCTGATATCAACGCACATCTACTCTTGAAGCGTGTCTATGAGCTCGGCAGCCAGGTACCGGCCATTATTTTAGCAAACCACAGCCTCGAGCTGCCTCGGCTCGAAGATATGGTGCCAGGACCCAGTGCTTTGCTGCTCAAGCCAGTTGATGAATCACAGCTGTTTGCTGCCATCGAGCGTGCCATCGGTTGTGAAGGCCATAGTACCTGCGGCGCATAGGTAGAACTACCTATACGTAACATTCCCAACTGACCTCACGAACAAAACTAGGCTCTACTGATTTTGTCGATTGCAATGATTTACCGCAAATCTGTAGTTGGTGAGGAAACTTCTCATGCTGGACTTTCAGGAAACCGCAACAACGCAATTCGAGAATGTTGGCGCTGCCAATGGATACGCATCGAACTGCGGGCACGCCAATTGCGCCAAAGCCAGATGCACAACGACAGAGTGCCCCCTCATGCTCGAGGTTGGCAAGCTCAAGAACTTTGCCAAAGGCGATGTCATCTTTTGGGACGGAGACACGGCAGACTGCGTCTACCTGATCGTTTCCGGTGTGGTGCGCGGAACCAAGCTCCTGTCCGACGGCCGTCGCCAGGTGACCAGGTTTGCATTCAAAGGCGAGTTGCTGGAGTATTCGCAGCACCAGCACATGCCATTCACGGCAGAAGCCATTACGGCTGTTGAGTTGCGGGCCATTCCTCGTCGTGTGCTTGAAGGCGCAATGAATTCAACGACGTGCCTGAAGAGCCTGATTATGCGTGCCATCCTAGATGAGCTGCACCAGACACAGTGCCAGGTCATGGCGCTGGGCCGCCTGTCTGCTCAGGAACGAGTGGCACAGTTCCTCTACAACCTGAGAAACCGCATTGGCATGTCGGCCGATGGTGCCTTTGATCTGCCCATGTCACGGCAGGATATCGCTGATCATTTGGGTCTGACGATTGAAACGGTGAGCCGGGTCATCAGTCGCTTGAAGCGCGAGAACAAGATCAAGCTGTTGCCGTTCGGTAGAGTGGTCATTCCTGACCCAGCAGCTTTCTCTGATGAGTTGCTCGCGGACGCGGCCTGAGACGCGGCCTGAGACGCAGCCTGAGCGGGTCAGCAATTCTGACGCTTCCCGCACGACCCTTCACTTTGCTCGCGATAGTCTGTGATAGATATGGCAACCGTTACGCAACAAGTTGCGCCGGCGCGTTCGCTCAAGCGAAGTCTCAATCTCCCGCTGGTTGTACTCTATGGCCTTGGCGTCACGATTGGCGCCGGGATCTACGTCCTGGTCGGGGCAACAGCCGGTGTTGCCGGTGTCTATGCGCCGCTTTCATTTATGCTGGCAGCATTGGTTATGCTGCCGTCGGCCTGCTCGTTTGCCGAACTGGTCGGACGCTATCCTGTTAGTGCCGGTGAAGCGGCTTACGTGCGTGCGGGACTAAACTCGCAGACATTGTCCGTTATCGTCGGCTTGATGGTTGTCTGCGTCGGGACGGTATCAGCCGCCGCCATCTGCATTGGCAGTGTTGGCTATATTCGCCAGTTCGTCGAGCTCCCCGGCAGCGTTCTGATCCCAATCGTTGTGCTGGCCATGACGTCGATCGCGGCCTGGGGTGTCAGGGAATCAGTGACATTCGCAGCCGCAATGACACTGATTGAGATCGTCGGTCTCATCGTCATCATCGGTGGCGGATTCCTGGGCGCTGGGTCTGCGCAATCCTTGCCCTCATTAGAGTTGCCAGACATGTCGCTATCACAGATTGCGTTTGGCGTGGTCGGTGGTGGTGTCCTGGCGTTCTTCGCGTTTATTGGCTTCGAAGACCTAGTCAATATGGCCGAGGAAACGGAACGCCCGGCCGCAACGATGCCGCGGGCAATCTTTCTCACGCTGGTGATATCGACAGTGCTTTATGTTCTGGTCGCAATTGTCGCCGTGTTGAATGTCCCTGTGGCGCAGCTGGCAGCCTCCGAGGCGCCACTCAGCTTGGTGTTTCAGCGGACAACCGGTTTGCCGGCGGGAGCAATCAGCACAATCGCCATTATTGCAACGCTGAACGGCGTCATCGTCCAAGTCATCATGGCGTCGCGTGTGATTTATGGATTGTCACGCCAGGGCAACCTGCCGGCCGTGCTCGGCCGCGTGAGCGCGACAACTCATACGCCGCTCCTCGCCACGGCACTGGTTGGTACGTGCGTCTTGCTCTTGGCAACAGCGGTTCCCCTGCAGGGTCTGGCTGAAGCCACATCGCAGATCACGCTGACCATCTTCGCGCTCGTCAATGTGTCCCTACTCGCCATCAAGTGGCGTGGAGAGCCTGCGCCGAACAACGTCTTTGTCGTGCCGTCGTGGGTGCCTGTTGCCGGGCTTCTGAGTTGTCTCGCATTCCTGATCGCCGGTTTTCTCTGACAATCGGTAACGCCATGCCGGATTGAATTGATCAGTGTCAATGAACAACGTCAGCGCCGCGGTCACCATGATAGTCCAAAGCGGTGTGGAACAGAGGTCCAAAGATGAGGCGGTTGCCAGCAATTCTTCTTTCAGGTGTCATCGGAACCCTCGCGTTGGCCGGTGTTGCATCGTCGGACGAGAAGCCAGCACCAAAATGGCAGGGCAACGTCGATTATTGGCAGCCTCAATGGATGCAGCGCCAGTTGTGGGGTCCAGGCCGTATGCCGAAGGGCATGCAGGTGCGCCTATTGCGGCACTGGACTTACGTCAACTATGGAGTTCCGCCCGCATACCAGAACGCACGCTCCGAGATCAAACGCAGTTCGACGACCATCTTGCAAGGCGGGCAACTCTACGGCCAACACTGTGCCAGCTGCCACGGCGCTAACGGTTTAGGTAATGGTGAAGCCGGCAAGTCACTTTTGCCGTCACCTGCACTGCTGTCCTACATGATCAATCGGCCAATCTCGGCGGATGAATATCTGTTGTGGGCGATCTCCGACGGCGGCACACAGTTCCAGACGTCGATGCCTGCGTTCAAGGACAAGCTCAAGCGGGATGAGATCTGGAAGATCATTGCCTACATGCGGGCTGGTTTCGGAAAACAGCAGAAGAAGTGAGGAGCGCCGGCTCGTGCTCGCTCTGGGCAAAAACTGGAGCAGGTTATGACTAAGAAGCAACCGCGCTGGCCGATGTTACATCAGGTCGAAGGGCGCGCGATCCGAACGCAACAGATGATTGACCGGTTGCAGGTTGATCCCTTGAAACTCGTCCGGATCAAGCGCGGTGAAGCCTATCGGCGGGTCCACGAAGCGTGCATTCAGTGCAGCTCCGCCGATACCTGCAGAACTTGGCTGCAATCGCAAAGCCCGGAGCCAGTGCGGCCAGAATTCTGTCCCAACCTGAAAGTGTTCTTGTCCTGCGTCGCAACAAGCGGAACCACAGAAGATGATGATGAGAAATAGTTGGAAGCGCCTGACCGTACTTGTCGTGCTTGTCATAAGTCTGTCGTCCGCGTTGATGCCGGCCAACGCCCAGTCCAAGAAGCCGGTTGTCGGCCCCGATGCAGAGCGTGGCCTAGCGCTGTCTGAACAACTCTGCAGCGGCTGTCATATTGTCAGCCCCAAGCAAACGTCATCTGCGGGCGCTGGCATTCCTTCGTTTCGCGCCATCGCCAACAAACCCGAGCAGACCAGCGCACACATTGCCAGTGTCCTCATCAAGCCGCATGCGCCAATGCCGAACATGCAGTTATCCAGGTTCGAGATCCTGGATATCGTTGCTTATCTAGATGGGCTGCGTCGGCCAGATGCCGGGGCGCCGCTACTCAAGCAGCGAAAGGATGGGGCGAAGCCGAAATATCCTAGCCGCTCGTGACCTAATCCACTTGATCTGCGCCGCCAACGAAACCTTTGGTTTTAATTGCGAGCGAACGTCACTACGAATTTCAAGGAGCGTAACATGGTTCAGACAACGCGTGTCGTTCACGTCCTGCTACTCATCATTGTCTTCGCTATTGGGGTGTTGCTGGCTGGCAAAGCGTTATCCGCTACGATAGGCGATCGTGATCGCGGTTTGGCATTCGCCAAGCAGAATTGCGCAAGCTGCCATGCTATCCAGCCACAACAGAACTTCTCACCCGTCGCGGCTGCAACGCCATTTCAAAAGATCTCGGAAGTCGGTGGCATGACCGAGACGGCACTCCGCGTGTTCTTTCAGACACCGCACAAGCAGATGCCAAACCTGATTATCGCCAAAGACGACCAGAGCGATGTCATCGCTTATATCCTGAGCCTCCGGCCGTAGCATAGGCTGAGCGCAACCGTTCCAGAGTTTGCGGCCGCGCCCAGGAGACGGCGCCCGATTGCTTAGATCCGCTGAAAGACAATGATGTAGGCCATGTCGTTTTCGTGGCCTTCGGGCGGTTGTCCGGTCTCGGCATAGATCCGCTCTTCCTTCATTGTCGGCCTGGTGATGCGATTGAGACGAACCAGTTCATCAAATTTTTCGGCGAATCCCGCAGTCTCATAAAACGCACTGTGGCTCGTTACCGCGCCAACAGCACCACCTGCCATCACGCGAACAAGCTCATCAAGCGCGGCCGGTCCGACATGGCCATGGGTGAATGTGCCCGATGACGTCAACCCTTGGTAAGACGCATCCGCAAACGGCAAGGGCTGTGTGAGATCAAGTTCATAAAGACTGCGATATCTGCCCTTGCGCTGAGCTGCCGCCAGCATCTCGGCTGAGATATCAGCACCATCAATCTCGATATCAGCCGGCAGAAACGCACCGAGCAGGCCGGTTCCGCAACCTGCATCGAGTACAGGTCCACGACCACCAGCCGCCGTGAACGCTTCTGCAATCAGCTGCCCATAGCGATATCCGCTTTCCGCAAGAAACTCCTGATCATAGGTCGCAGCCCAGTCGCGATAAAGCCGTCGGTTGTCGTCCGGGCTTTTCAGGCGATAGGCGGAATCCAAATCTGGCTTGTCCGATGTCATGGGCTTCGACCTCGTCTCGTGACTTGCAACACTACACTGCAAAGAATGAATTTGCAGCCGTTCGTGTGTTCCAAAATCGCCGTTGGCGATGTTAACTGCCCGCGACAGCAGGAAACCGGTTGGCAATGATGGAAGCGAAAAAAAGCGAGCCAAGTGCGCAAGAACTAAAGGCGAACCGTTTTCAGCTATTTCAGGCGCGCCTCAACCACCTGCAAGCCGCCATGCGCGCATGCGATCTGCCGGTCCTGCTAACCATCGATCCCAATCACATCCTCTACGCCACCGGCGCATCCAATATGACGCTCTGGTCGGCCCGTGTGCCGGCACGCTATCTCATGGTTTTCGCCGACGGCCCGACGGTGCTGTTCGACTACGTCGGCGGTGAGCACCTGTCTCAGCATTTGCCAACAATCTCCGAAATCCGGACCGCACAGGGTTTGTGTTATGTCAGCTCCGGCGGAGACGTCTCCGGGGCTGCATGCAGGTTCGCGCAGGCCATCCGGGCAGCACTTGATGACTATGATCCAACCCTCGATGTCATTGGTTTGGACCGACTACCCTTCCACGCAGCTGACGCCTTGCGCGCCGAGGGATTGACACTGGTGGATTGCCAGCAGGCGATGTGCCGCGCGCGATCGATCAAGTTGCCGGTTGAACTCCCGTATGTTCGCGAGGCGATGCGCCGGGTCGAAAATGCCGTTCACCGTCTTGAAGCCAAGGCCGACCCCGACAGAACCGAAAGTGAGGTCTGGGCCGAATTCCATTACGGCCTGATGGCTAAGGAAGGCCAGTATGTGAGCACGCGCTTGTTCCAAAGCGGTCCCAACACTTATCCTTACTTTCAGGAGACCGGTGCGCGAACCATTGAGGCGGGTGACCTGCTCTGTCTCGACACCGATGCTATCGGTTTCGAGAATTATGCGGTCGACTTCTCACGCACGTTCCTCTGCGGCGACAACAAACCCACGTCCGACCAGCGCCTGCTTTATGCCCGCGCGCGCGAACAACTAGAACACAATGCCGATTTGTTGGCGCCTGGAGTGGCTTATCGTGAGTTGGCGGAGAAGGCCTGGCAGATCCCGGAGGAGCATCAGGCAAGCCGCTACTACTGCATCGGCCACGGTCTCGGTATGGCTGGCGAGTTTCCCAACATCCCGCACCAGAGTGATACCACGTCTTCATATCCACTCGCCGGTCATCTGGAGCCCGGCATGGTGATTTGCCTTGAAAGCTATATCGGCTGGGACCGATCCCATGAGGGCGTCAAGCTGGAGGATCAGTTCCTGATCCTGGAAGACGGCGTTGAGCGCATGTCACGATACCCGTTCGACGAGAGGTTATCGGGTACAACTCCTTAGGCACACCCTAAACCAGCTCAGGTTTGTCGTTCTGAAATCGTCCAGACAAGCCCCTCGGCGGTTCGAGTCACGTCGACATTCATAAACGTGCGGTGGCCATCAACAACGCCATGCCAGAGTGCAATCCAGCACGCCAGTAGGTCATCGCTCTCCGCCTCAGTCATGCCGCGGATGACTCGAAGACCATTCTGTTTGACGCATACACCAGCATCGCCGGCGGAACCGGTTACGGTGACGTCGTCGCCCATGCCTTCAAACAGGGCGGCCAGCAGGCGGGCCGCTTCTTCCGGGCCACCGTCATCCGTGCCGATCGTTTCCGAAAGGCGTCGGCGATTTTGCAGACCAGTCAGGCGCGCCGCGGCCTTGCCAATTTCCAACGCCTTCGCACGCCCGGTCACGCCAACCAGTTCGCGAATGCCGTTGCGAATGTACTCGACCGCATAGTTGCGTGCTGCCTTGGCCAGCCTCTCCTCATTCCACTGGTCGTCCGGCGGCGCCGGTTGCGCGTCCGGGTCAAATGCCGGCGGTACCTCGTCCGGGGCGAACTGCAAGCGTTCGGCTTCGCTCAGGTCGTGGTCGTACTCTTTGAAGTAACCGCACAACCCGAATTGGCCCGTCATATCCTCCGACACGCAGACAAATCCAAGTCTCGGGTTCTTCAGCGACACGCCGTTCTGCGCGTACCATCCTTTGAGGAAGCCACGGCTCGCTTCGACGGGTACACCGCACAGCGTCGGCCCATCATACATCCAACGCGGATAGCGGAACCGCACCCAGGCCTTGCGGTCGCTCTCTTCCATATACTCGACCGGAACGCCGCCCATGCTGTTCGAAAGCACGTGATAGCGCGCGCAGGCCACGGCGTCGGGCAGACCGCTCAGGCCCAGCTTCTCAAAGCTCGACAGGAACTTTTCCTCGTGCTGGCGGCGAAAAAGCCGGAACATCCACTCACCGATGACATCCGGTCCTTCGCGCACAGCAACCATGAGCTGGAGACCGAGCAGATATTGATGATGAATGTCTGCTTGAGCATCGATCGCGCGGTAGTTGTCGCTCATGGTGCCGGTCGCCTTTCTAGTGTTTCGCCGAAGTTCCCCGAGAGTACCGAGAGACGGTCGTAGCTAGCGCAAGCATGCCCCAAGCCTGCCTGCAGTGTCACGGAAATGGTGTGTCATGATCTGTGATGGCACCGAAAGAATGGTAGGGCTTCGAGCAGCTCCAATCGCGCCTGGAGGGCACAAACTGAGCACCATACGGCCAGCAAACTTTTCCGTTTCTGTTGTGTGCCAGCAACATGCTTGCGCTAGGCGCATACACCGATGCCGGGTCTCGTTCTGAATCCCGAAGTTTCCACCGGAAATGCCCGTGTCGCCAGTCTTGCAGACATTCGGCATCAGCATAACGGCGTTCTGCAAAACCGTTCTACACGAATCGTAGCCATTTTTTTTGGGACAGGGGAAGGCGCGGGATGTTTAATCAACCGGAGGTGCTTGGCGGGGCAGCATTGCAACGCTTGGCCAAGGGCGTGGGGCTCGCAGTCGGCACGGCGGCGCTTGGTGCTTCGCTTGCTATGTCATCGACACCGGCTTTGGCGCAGGCGACGTATAGCTCCACAGACGCGCCGCAAATTTTGCCGGAAGCCGTGGGGGGTGGAACAGCCTATACCTTTGACATCGAGGTCACAGACGAATTTGATGTAGAAGATCTCACGATCTCGATAAACATGTTTGTCACGAGCGCATCTATGGCCGACATCTTTCTTGTCGCTCCAGATGGGACCGAAATTACGCTGACCTCCTACGCTTGCGATGAAGGGCCATTGTCTTGGGGCTCGAGAGCTTATGAGTCTCCAAGTGAAACCGAGCTTGATAGCAGCCAATCCGAACCTGTTCCGGACACTGACGGCGGAATCGCCGACACCTATACCTTCGCGGACAATGGAATCAAGGTTGGCCAGCGGAATGATGCTGGAGCAGCATGTAATACCTATTGGTCACAGACAGGCGCAACATCTGACTGGCCATCCACAGGATCAGATGCCGGTAGTTTCGGAGTAACAGGCGCCTGGGCAAAATTGCCCACGAGTGTCATCTACAGTCCCCAAGTGGGATCGTTCTCAGACTTTAAGGGAAAGTCTGCTAAGGGAACTTGGAGCCTCCGTCTCGAGAAGTGGCGAATTCCTGACGACGATTTTACTTTCTTTGACTTCAAGATCAATTCTATTTCATTGCAATTCGATGGCGGCACTGGGTTCAGTGGCAAAAAGGCTGCCCGCGCCATGGTGCAGAACTTCATGGCATCCCGTGCATCTCGGCTTCTATCCGATGATCTCGAGCTAAAGGACATGCTAAAGAACAAGCCGAAGCCAACCGGGAATGTCCTGCAGGGGCTGAATGTGGCCAACAATCAGGTCACGTCGGCCCGAACCAGCATGTTCGGTCTTGGCTTGAACGGTGGTAATGCGAACCAAGTCGGCACGTTCAGTGTTTGGGCCAAGAGCTCCTATCAACGCTCGGAAAATCCATCCGGAGATGTCGATGGCTACATAGGACATGTCGCCTTAGGCTATCAGCCAAGCGACAACACGGCCCTTGGCATTCTCGTTACAGTGGATCGCGTGCAGCAAAAAGGAGAAGAAATCTCAGGAGCGATCGGAGCCAAGGTGGAAGGTACTGGTTGGCTTGTTGGTCCCTACGTGGTCGCCAAACTCGACAAAAGACTGACATTCACCGGGCGTGCCCAAATGGGCGCAAGCGACAATACCTATGAGTTCAGTTATGGCAGTTGGAACTATGCCGGCGCTTTTGCAACAAAGCGCGTGCTGGTTAAGGCCGAACTGGCCGGCGAGACCGAGGTCGGTCGCTGGCTGTTAGAGCCGTCGATCAAATTTGGCTACACTCAAGACGAGTCAAAGGGAGCCGTTGCGATCTGGTCGAGAGCGTACGGGTACGATGATATTGGTCAGGTCGATGTCTCAGAGGGGCGTGTCGAGCTGGCCCAGAAGGTGAGCTATCCGATCAACGCCGGACGATTCACGTTCGTGCCGAGTCTCAAAGTCTCAGGCATCTGGATGTTCGATTCACCGGACTACGTTGAAGCGATCTCTACGGATGGCGAGACGATTATCACCAGTGACGAAAAACTCGCGGCAAAAGTCGAGGCTGCGTTGAAATTGACAGATGAGGACAGCGGCGCCTATGCCGGATTGTCAATCTTCTACGAAGGGACAACGTCCGACAACGATGCATTCGGGATCTCGTTGCGTGGCAAGATCCCGCTGAACAAGTAGCGCTATGCCCGCTCCGAAGGCATCCTTGGAAGCTTGGGAGCAGGATAAGTATGACAGGCCCGGAAACCAAAATCAGCGACCACTTACGAGATGACAGCCAGCGTCAGCCAGGGCCTCGTTGACTGCTCCTCAGAACGCGGAGCTTCCGAAGTCACAGAAGCAGATAGCAACCACTTGAGCAGCATCTCGATTAAGATCGGGTATGGCCGTCTGAGCTCCGCAGCCACGATGGCAAAGAGCGAACGTCGTGGAGTTTGCTCCTTGTAGTCTGGCTCGACATCGTGTTGGTCCAAAAATCAGTGCCGATGCAACCTCAATCCCCGCGATTGGACGCTATTCGGTTGCGACACACGTCGTCCCAGACGAGGCTAAACTGCTCATAATGTTAGTGATTTTGGACCCTTCGCCCTGATCGATCGTGCAGATGCCAACGAGGCTGAATATTCGGCTCGATAGGGAGTGGACCTGAGGGGCCAGACCAGTTATACACCGCTTCTCCGATCGAGAAGCTCAACGCCGTCCATTCTGTCTCGTCAGATGAGCGGCAGTGACATATCGAGAGGCGATGGACATGTGCGGATTGGTCGGGCAACAGGCTCCGCCCTGGCATATGACCTGACAGACTGGCGCGCGCTAGCCAACCGCCATCCAGATCTGTAAGATTACAAGAGCTGCCGCCTTAGCTCAGTTGGTTAGAGCGCTAGATTGTGGATCTAGAGGTCCCCCGTTCGAACCGGGGAGGCGGTACCAATAAGACTGTCACGGCGATTTCTGCGTTGCCCCGCGCCCAGCTTTTGGAGTGGAGAGCAGCGCGCGGCAGTCCATATGACGCCATAGCTATCTCGGGTGCAGCTCAAATCAGAACCTCCGATCGGCAGTCACGACCGCGTCACGCATCAGCCTAGATGATACAGCGCGTGGGGCATGCTCCGTTAGCCGGAATAAGTCGCGAGAGGCCACCTGTAGCTAGTCTTCCATCCAGCGCCGCAGTAAGTTTGCTGCGACCTTCGACAACAGGTCGGTCTCATCAGTTTTGCCTTGTCGGTCGAACATGACGCGGCGGACGGTGTCGAGGTCGAACAATATTTCCCGCTCTTCTGCCGAACGGATGTAAGACCTCGCCCAGCCCACGGCCACCGTCCGGCTCCCGGATGCGACCGGCTCAACGCGATGCAGCGTCGTGGAAGGATAGGCGAACAGGGTTCCGGCCGGCAGCTTGATGGCCTCCTCGCCTCTGACGGACTCGATGACAAGCTCGCCACCCTCATACTCATCAGGCTCGCTCAGAAACAGCGTGAAGGACACATCCGTGCGGACACCTTGGATCATTGAGTTGTCGATGTGCGAGCCATACGTTTGTCCCGGGCCGTAACGCGCTAAGATCAATGGCGTGAGAGCCTTGGGGCGAACGGCGGCCTGAAAAATCGGGTCGTCTAGGATCGCGGAGGCAATGTCCTTGCGTAGTGCTTCCAAATCGTCGCTGGCAGCTGCCTGCTCATTCCGTTTGACGAGACTGGCGTTCCAGCCAGCCGTTGCACGACCATCCTCAAATGACAGTCTGTCGAAACGCTCCCTGACGCCCTCAATCTCGTCGGCGGTCAGCAGGTTTTCAATTTCGATAAACATTCGGAACCTCAGATCAGTATATTGGCGGGATAACGCAGCGCCGGGCTATGCTGTATGCCAGCAAACTCAGCTTCGCTCGGGTCGTTGTGTCGGAGCGAGGGCAAACGTCATCCGGCAGAAATAAGTAAGATGGTACTCAAGTGCGGGGCACTCGCATTAGATGGAGTGACATCCGATATTGAAGCATGCCGACAACGGTGAAGTATAGTGAACGTGCCAAATCAATCGGGTGCCGCACGGCTCGGCCAAAGACCATCGCTCTAGTGCTCGCGGCTCGGTAAGGCTTCCAGCAGTGAGGTTCGGCGCAGGCTCGCCGCAGGGTATCCATCTTCCTTCAGTAACTCGAAAGAGAAGTCAGGTTCGATGCGCTTCAGTTTCTCGTATGTCTCATACGCCAGTTCGGTGCGACCCTGGCGCGAGTAAAGAGCGATCAGAAAACGAAGAGCCGGTGCAAATGTCGGTGAATGCAAGTGGCTGGTCTCTCCAAGGTGGGTCGCTTGGTCGACGTATCCTGAAACGGTCGCTGCGATGCAGCACAGGCCATCAACCTGGAAACGGTACGGCGCCGGTCCGCAGATGTCTCGCGCAAACAGCGAGTTCTTTAACCCCTCCTCATGCTTGCCAAGCTGGCACTGCGCAACACCCAAGCTCAACCAGCCGAGACTGTTGGCCTGATTGAGCCGGACACTCTGCTCGGCAAGTTCGTAAGCCGCAGCGTACGAGCGCTTGACTGTGAGTTGGACATGAGATGCCAGGCTGTTGACGATCGAGTTGAACGGTTCAATCTCCATCGCCTTCGCGGCAAACACCACGGCCTCTTCTTCCATCGTCTGCCGACATTCAAACTGGCGTTCCGCGTGCATAAACAACCGCAGATAGGCGCGCCAGGCAAGAAACACACCTCTCGGATGCAATTCATAAGCTTGTTTGAAAAGCTCATCAGCAGCTTCAAAGTTGGAACGGCCTAATCGGAATAAGTGCGATATACCCAATTGGCAATAATGATGCGCCAATTGATCAGGGCGTTTATTAAACTTCGAACTGCCGAGATAACTCGCGGCACTATTCGCTATGTGATTAACCCGGCTCAGTGTATCGGGTGATCTTCCACCATCCGTCACCTCAGAAAGATCCGAAATCGTATCCGTCCAAACCACGGAGTCGTCCGACAAATCAGTCAAGCTGATACGCAGGAGTTTTGTTCCTGCGACCGAAGCCATTTCAGTGGCCAGTCTCAAAGAGCCAGCATCTTCGTTGGTGAAGTCGCGCACATCCGAAGTGACGGCATTGCGCTCGTCGATAACTTCCGCTGCCAGCAACTCTTTGATGGACTTCGCCATCATATCCGAGATGACGCTTGTCAGCGCGTCGGTCTCATCTCGCTCGCCCCACGTCGTGTTCGTTAGGTATAGGCGTGGTGCAAGTGCTGAATTCCGGGGGCTCTTCAGGAGGGCACTGGTTGAACCGTTGGCAGCAGGCGCGGAGCCATTGGTCTGTCGATTGCGAAATTGCTGGCGTTGTTCTTCCAACCATGCCTCGAATACCGGGTCTTGGGCATTCAGGTCTTCCAGAAGTTCGCGCTCATTGCACATGTGGTCGGAGTTTAGCTCAGCCCGATGCTCAAA
Source organism: Hyphomicrobiaceae bacterium (assembly GCA_965247245.1). GTDB lineage: Bacteria > Pseudomonadota > Alphaproteobacteria > Rhizobiales > Hyphomicrobiaceae > Tectiglobus. The sequence goes on from CBDFGV010000003.1 coordinate 4,841,504, forward strand.
GCTGACACTCATAGAATCGGGATCCAGCTGAACTTTCTGTCCCTCAGTTTTGAGGCAGTCCGCGTGGCTACCAAGTGCCTGCCGGATCTGTGTCAGCGCTCTCCGCAGGCTGCCGGTGGCCTGCTCTTTCCCGCGATCACTCCAAAGCTTGTCCTTGAGCCAGGTACGCGACCGCTCGAATTTGGGGGATAGTGCGAGCAATGCAACAAGTGCACGCGCCTTCTGGCTCCGGGGAGTTCGGTCGGCTCCGCCTGAGTCTTTGATTTGAAAAGGTCCGACAAGGCAGACCTCTATGATCGGCTCCCCACCCGACACAAACAGCTCCAAGTAAGTCCCGCAAAATCAATCAATTCACGGGCTATTCTGAAGTAAAGTCGATCGTCAATGCAAGTTCCGCAACACATCCATCGTCAATTGGCACCTGAGGGGACACGACAATTTTTGTCGGACAAATTCCTCTCGCAAGTTTAATTGAAAACCGATGAAGTATGATGACAGAAGACTTGACGTGAGCATATTACTGCATGATGTTGAAAAAGTCCGCTAAATTAATGGACATCAATATCTACTTTAAACATTGCAAAGGGGGCCCTCGGATATGTCCAGGCTGTATTATTCGTATGGAACACTCGGCGGCGAAGGTGGTGAAGGCGGCGAGGGTGGTGAAGGCGGCGAAGGCGGCGAAGGCGGCCTGGGCGGCGAAGGCGGCGAAGGCAGCCTGGGCGGCGAAGGCGGTGAAGGCGGTGAAGGCGGTGAAGGCGGTGAAGGCGGCGAAGGCGGTGAAGGTCTTGGTTTTGGTCGAGGTGGTCGCCGTACATCAGTTCTAGGTAGTCGCACGCTCATCACGAGCAGGGATGGCGTCGTTGGGCGGTGGAGAGGTCTCGTCACCAAACCTGATCCGCTAGAGCAAGGCGCGAAAGCACTGTATCTCTGGTCAACGCGAAGACGGATTCAGGTCGCCCAGACAGAATTGCTGGCGGGCCTCACTTATCACGACAGTGTGAACGCCATCGAGGTGCAACACCTCGCGGAGGACAAGCCGCAGCTATGCAGGCTGATCAAGATCGTGGGACCGGACTTCAGAGTTGAGGAAGGACACGACGATCGAGAAGCCAGCGGCCAACTGAAAGAGCAGCTCGAATTCGTAAACAATTATGCCGCTCTGCGTTCCGAGAGAAACTCCGAGATCAATGTGCAGATTTCAGATATCTTGATGTATCTGGGGTCGGTTGGAAATCTCAACTCTCACAGGCATCGTCATACGCTTGAGTTGCTGACTGCATTCCTGAATGTCACCGTTCTTGTTGAACAGCGCATCAAGCACGCCTTGGCGGTTCGGCGCCCGGTAGAGTACTCACCGCAGATTCAGCCAATCATTCCGGCGCCCGGCCATGGCTCCTTCCCCAGTGGCCATTCCACTGAGGCGTTTATGGCGGCATTTGTGATCTTGGCGTTGATGCAGGGCGGCAAGGCCTACCCGCACGGCGATGCGGGCAGAACGGTCTTTGAGCAGCTGATGCGTCACGCTGAGCGCATAGCGATCAACCGAACGGTGGCGGGCGTGCATTTCCCTGTCGATAGCGCGGCAGGAATGGTGTTAGGCCTCACGCTGTCGGAGTACTGGATTGCGCGGTGCAGCAAGAAGATGACGTTCAATCCACGCGTGTTTAGCGGAGCCAAATTTAACGGCGATTTCTCTTACACTAAGACTTTGTCGAACCTCGATAAATACGCTGCCAAAAGTGACAGCAAACAAGACTCAGGCAAATCTGGAAAGGCGAACGAAGGTTATTGCGAGGGCCCCGCCCAATCTCCGGTACTCAAGCATTTGTGGCAGATGGCGCTGAAAGAATGGAGCATTTAGAATAAGTTATATTTTATCAAGGCTCTTAAATCATGAATACTGTATCTGGAACGCGATATAGGCCGGATCCCTACATTGATTGGGAGCTTCAGATCTTCCCTTGTAATCGCGAGCTGAACCGCTGGTGCTCCGTTATCGTGAGGATCAAGGGAGATGATCTTACTTCAAAGATCAAGAATCTGGAGCAGCTGAAGCATCTGGCTGAGAACAAGCGCTATTTGAAGATGACAGCAGACGAATACGCGCTGCTGTCGAGAGAGATTGAGGAGGCAAACTGCAATTCCCAAAAGGAAGATGTAAGAGAGGTTTGGTTCATATATCTACCGGAAGGCAGGATATATAAAGACCCCGGCAAAGCTGGTGATGATCACCCGGACTACTGCGATGGGGACTTTCCGTTTACGATCTTCTACGTCAGCCCTCCCATAGAGGGTATCTCGCATAGGAAGCTGGCTAACATTGACGTCAGCGACACAACCAAGTGCTCGAAAACCATTGGCGGCAATAGTCCCAAGGTCATAACAGCCGTGATCGATGATGGAATTTCGTTTGCCAATCATCGATTCCTGGTTGAGACGCCGGGTGGCAACCGATCCAACAATTCCACATCTTCATTGGCAACCCGTGTCTCAGCCATCTGGCTGCAGGACACGGAAACGCGCGATGAGGACAATGGGGTTGTTATCGGTAAGCGGCTGCACCGCAAGGAACTCAAGAAAATTGACGCCATGATCCAGGATGGCGACGAAGATTTTGAGATCTACAGGAAGATGGGTATCATCGATTTTTCGAGATCCGAACACCCATCGCTTTCCTTTCGCGTCGGGCACGGCACTCATGTCATGGACCTGGCCTGCGGCGCGGACCCGGGCGGTGGACAGGGCAAGAACGCTGGCGCAACTGCGGGCCTCTCCCCCGCGGAATGGCCTATCTTGGCGGTTCAGCTGCCAACCCGGGTCACAGCAGATACTTCAGGCCAGCGATTGACGAGTTATGTTCTCCAGGCACTGCGCACAATTATATTGTGGGCTGATTCCATCGAGCATGGCGTCCCTCTCGTCGTCAACTTTAGCTATGGCTTCACGGCCGGGCCGAAGGATGGCTCGCTGACTCTGGAACGCGAGATTGCCCGCATGGTTTCAGAACGCGAGGGAGAAACTGCTGTGGTTCTGCCCGCAGGTAACAGCTACGAAAGCAGAACAACTGCACGCTTCGAGCTGAGCGGAAACGCATCCGGTGACATTGGTTGGACCATTCCACCGGATGACCAGACGGACAACTTCATCGAGATCTGGGTCGACGAGGTGACCTCGGACAAAGCGCCGTTGCGGATTTCGTTGACATCCCCAGATGGCAAAACCGTTACCAGCGACGGCCTGACTCTGGGCGGCGTCAACGTCCTTCAAAAGAACCATCGTGCAATTGCTGCGGTCTACCATGATCGACCAGAAGTCGATGGCGTCAAAGGACGGCATCGTTTCTTCCTGGCTGTCAGCCGCACCAAGGAACTCGAAGACGAGGAGTTTCAGACAGCAGTGTCCGGTGAGTGGAAGGTCAAGGTTGAGAATTGCAGGTCCAGCGAGACAGCGCTCTGGGCGCACGTGCAACGCGATGATACGCCAACGACCTACAACATTCAGGGTCGGCAATCTTACTTCGACCATGAAGATGCCTACGAACGCAACGCGTGTACGGCCGACTATGTCGATCTGGGTGAGAACTGCCCGATCACTCACGAGGCGACGATCAATGCCATCGCGACGGGTGAGAATACGGTCGTTGTCGGCGGCACGATTTGCGACGTGGTCTGCGAGACTGTCTGGCCACCGGCAGAGTATAGTTCACAGGGCAAGCCTGGTCTGCCGGACAAACCGTTCGCATCAGCATTCTCGGAAGAGGGCAACGGCGCGCCTGGCATCTTGGCCAGCGGTACGCACAGCGGTTCATACGTCGTATTGCGTGGCACGAGTGTCGCGGCGCCACAGGTCGCAAGGCTTCTGTCAGAGATGCTGGCCGAAGGGATGACGGTTGGCGATGCTCTGGAGAGTATCAAGAACGGTGAACCAAGAGGGCGTGTCCACAAGCTCGATTGTCCGGACGATCGGCGGGGCTACGCTATCGTCGAGAAACCGGACTTTCGAAATCTTCCGCCGCGACGGTACCCGTCGACTTAACAGGATCAGAATAGGGGCGACAGCTCGTGCGGTTTGGCCATGCCAAACCGTGGCGTGTCGCCCTTCTTAGTCGAGACGAGCACAGTTCGTCAGTGGGGCCGACCGCCTAGCGATCCCATCCATACCAAACACCAGCGCTTCATTCCGAAAGTGACCTGCTCAGTGGGTTGGCCTTCACCACCACACTTGGAGGGGCGGTGTTCCCGCACGGGCCTCACCCATCAAGCCATCAATTCTGTCGAACGTGAAAGCTTGGCAAGATGCGTTGGCTGAGATTCACGCATTTTTCACGGAACCCTTGATCCATTTCACACCCGCTCATGCTCGTTCCAGATACAAATGAGTTCGCGAGTGGGGAAACTCACACATCGAACCGAAGGAGAGTTCGGGTCGACGAGGGATCTGCTGGACTGGAAGTGTGGTCAGCTGACCATGCAACCAAGGGGCGGGCACAAGGTACGAAGCGCAGCTTGACGACCGACGTGTCATAACTACCTCTACAATCCAATAGCATCGCGTCGGTCTGGTGGCTCTTCTCCAGCAACCACAAAGCTCAACCTTTTGAGCAGATTGGCGACGATGAGATGCTGGAAAGTTGTGACAGGACAAGGCGAGGCACCGCGAGCCTGGTCACCGTCGCTCCAAAGAGCGTACATCTGCGGCGACTGGCAGTTCGCGTCCAGTCTTGGACCAAGAGGATTTTCCTGCACGCCAACAGGTTGTTTAAATCCGCACACGTTACGCCAATCTCAGAGCCTTGCTGCCCACGCAATATCGTACCACTTCGAGAAACCGCCGCGCGTGCGCAGAGCACGCTGCAATCAGAGATCTCGCCATCGCACGAGGATTATTGTGCACTGTGCGCAGGTGCGAATGGCGTGGCCGCGGTCGATAAGCCGGCGCACAGCACTCCAGAGTTAGCTTCCAAGCGATTGCTGACCACCATCCTGTTTACTGACTTGGTCGGCTCGACCGAGCTGGCCTTGAAGATGGGTGACGAGAGCTGGGGAATGACAGTTTGCAATCATTACACTCTGTCGTTGGCCGAGTTGGACCGATATGGCGGACGCCTGATCAGAAAGACCGGCGACGGCATCATGGCGATTTTCGATAGTCCGACCAACGCCACAGAGTGTGCTCAGGCGATCTCGCGTGCCGTTAAATCACTAGGCTTGTCTGTTCGAGCCGGTTTGCACAGCGGAGAGGTAGGTTTCGATCACGATGGAGAGCTCTACGGCTTCGCCGCTCATCTTGCAGCTCGAGTTTGTGATCAAGCAGGTAAGGACGAGGTCCTGGTCTCTCGAACGGTCAGAGACTTGGTTGTCGGTTCTTCATTGAGGTTCGACGAGCTAGGTACCAGAGAGGCAAAGGGCATGACAGAGCCTCTGCACGTCTACCAGCTCGTTCAAAGGAAAAGACCAACTCCAGCGCAGCAAATTCGCGAGAAAGGACTAGCACCAATCCAGCTATTCTCCGCTGACTTGAACTAGGTGGGATTGCGAGAACAGTCTGACCAAGCTTTGTACGTCAAGCTTCATTCAACGAAGCAAGCATTATTGACGCTCTCAGCGCTAACCGTGTTTGCTCACCTTGTACTTTTTCATCACCTAAAAATTTTGTTTTGAGCGCAATTTGTATGGTGTCAGCTGCATCTCTGCGGTGGCATTTAAAAGCTGGCAACCGTCTGAAAATCAAAGGGCCGACTGGCACGGTAAATGTACCGATCGACCCTTATACCCCGCAACACAGGGAGTAGTAGATCAGATATGGTTTGAGCGGCGTGGGATTCTGCACATTGTGGAAGTTTTTTCACAGTGCATCTGGAAAAAGTGAAGCTTCTACCAGGCTTCCTAAACAGCCTCTCAATGTCCCGGATAAATGTAGCTGTTGGTCGGTGCTTCTCGTCGTGCGGCAAGCCTGGAACTTGCAGAACCTGAGTAGAAAAAAGTCAGCCTCAGTCGATAGACACAAACTCACGTGGAGGAACCTGGAGATGCGCATCCAACCTGCCAGGCTTTGATCAAAGATCGGCTTGCAACGCTACATTCATTGTGAGGTCATGCGACAGCACGGCCGTCCGGCAACTAGAATAAGCAACCGAGTGTCTTTCATGCCAAATCAACATTCCCTGAGGTGCATCCCGCTGTTCGCCCATGTCGATGCAGACGAGTTGGAAGCGATCGAAGCGCAATGTCGTTGGCAGTCCTATGCGCAAGGCGAGGAAATTCTCGCCTATAGAGCATCGGACGACGATGTCTACTTCATGATATCAGGTGAAGCGAAGGTCGTGATTTACTCGACCCAGGGTCGGCTGGTCGACTTCCGCGAGCTGGTAGCAGGTGATGTGTTTGGAGAGTATGCGGCTATTGACGGAGGCAGCCGTTCAGCCAGTATCGAAGCACAAACTGACTGCCTCGTTGCCGGCATATCATCAGATGACTTTCAGCATCTCATACGCCACAACTCTTCTGTCTCGTATGCGCTTGTCCTTCATTTGACACGGCAGTTGCGCGACCTGACCCGCAGGGTCTACGAGTTTTCGACACTGGCGGTCAACAATCGCATTCAGGGCGAATTGCTACGATTGGCTCGCGAAAATCTGCAGGAAGGCTCAACCGTCGACGGCTCCCCACTCATCAGTCCAACTCCGACACACGCGGCCATTGCTGCCCGAGTCAGCACGCACCGCGAAGCGGTCTCGCGTCAGATGAGCAGCCTGACCAGACTCGGTGTTGTCGAGAAGCAAGGACGGTCTCTCATTGTCCGGGACATCGAACGTCTTGAACGACTGGTGCGAGACGCCACTGGCGAGTAGCAAAACCAGCGCATTGGCCACACGCCAAGGATCGGGAACGTAAACTCGGACAACAGAAGCCGGTCTGTGTCCGCATCAGAGAAGCGTTTAGCGCAGTCTTTCCAACCGTGACAGGTTTTGGCGATCCGGGGTCAGGCAGAATCGACAGGACTGTATGGCCGGTGATCCGAGAGGCCATTTCTCGGGCCGCTGCGCTTCGGGTACGGCGTGATAGCTGTTGCTCTCAAGATGGTTGCGTCTTGCGATGACTTCTTGCTGACGATCAAGGCCTGGTGTCGGCGGGCAGACAATTCGCGTTTGCGGCGGGTTTACTGAGATCGTCACCTGCGTGCAAAAAGCCTGCGCCGCCGTTGCCGAAGCTATCCAGCAAAACAGACCCATCGTAATCATTCGAGAGGCGCGGCCTGGCAGCCTATGTCTCATTTTACCGCTCATTGTTTTATCCCGACATTGAAGAGGAAACGAGGATCTGTGTCCTGCCCGTCGAACACCGTTGGACCAGAGATCGGAAATGAGAGCTGCAACCCGGCATGCAGCCCATTGGTGGCCTCGAATGAAATGCCGAAACCGGCTGATGCTTTCTTTTCCCATCCGCTTGTCTCGCTCCCGATAGGATCGTTGACGTACGTAATGCCGCCGTCGATAAAGACGAATGGCTGGTAATAGAGCTGACCGCCCCACGGTAGGTTAGTGACGTTCAACTGATTGAGTTCTATCCGTGCACCGGCGCCCTTGTCGCCCGAGCGCTCCCCGGTCTTGTAGCCGGACGCGTAATCCCAACCGCCAAGCGAGAACAGCTTCAGCCGGTTGACGCGATCCTGGGTCCACTGTCCACCACCGCGTATCGCCAATTGCGTTCGGTGCGCCATGTTGTGCTTGAAGGATCCGTTGAAGCGCAAGATGCTCGCAGTTGGATCAAAATTCTGGCGCGTTCCTTCCGGGTCGAGCACGTCAACGCCTTGCTCGAAACCAACTGCGCCGAACACGCCCGTGTCCTTCGAGAAATTGTAGTTGAGGGACACAGCAGCTTGGAGATCCCGTGTCCGTTGCGTCGTCGTGCTGTCGGAAAATCCGAATACTTTGGATGTCTGCTGAGTGCTCACATCGAGCGACTGAAATCCCCCCGAGAAGATCATCACCAGTTTGTCGCTGGGCTGATAGGTGTAGCTGAGCGTCGTGCCAAGCGCATTGCCACCACCTCCAAGCTCATTGACGTCTTGATCAAAGAACTCGCTGATGACGCCGCCGGGATGGGTGTGATTGAAACTGCCATTCATGTGCAGCTTCCAATTCTGCCACAAGGGCTGGTCATAGCTGACTGAAATGCCTTGGAGTTCGGTGACCTCACCTGACAAGGTGCCGTCGAACTTGATGCTCTCGCCAAGCTTCAGTTGGTCTTGCAGCAAAATGAAGCCGCGCCACTTGTAGGGACCGACTGTGTCATGACCACCATTCTCGAATGCAAGACCTGCGTTGACGCCGTCCGGCAGCACGCGCTGCTGCGCAGCCAACGAGGCAGGCGCGAGGATCAGAAGCCCTAGTGCCAGAAGAGCTTTGACTATCCGAAACTGCCGCAACTCGTTCATCACGATACGCCAACTGCATACTCGAAACCTGCCCACAGTTAGCATTCCCCGCTCTGCGCCGAAAATCGATTGTGGAAGTGGACGCCAATGTTAACGCTAAGATGTTGCAAGAATGGCGCTTCTCACGTGCGTTAACCAGCATTCCGGGTACCGCGAACGACAATTCGAATTCGGCTCACTTTGAGTTTTTCGAGGTCTCAGACATCATACGGTCACAACCGCCGCGAATAACTTTTTCAATTGCGTAGCATTTCGAATTCCGGGCGTTACTGACATGACTCGGCTCTGTCGCGATTTTCGCAACTTCATTCTGTTAGGTTTCGTAGCACTGGTGCTCAATGTGAGCAGTGCTCACACGGTGCCGGCGTCTGATCAGATCATTGGTCATACACATTCGGTATCAAAGCCTCTGCATGCCGGCCGGCAGTTTGCGCAGACGACAGTGCCTGGGCGCTGGGGCTCCGGCGTTGCCTTGCCGCCATCAACTGGCCGACCAACATCGAGGCCCGGAACATCAAGCGGTCGCGTGCGCACCACGCCGCGCCGCCCGCGGCCAAGCGGAGAAACTCATCGTGATCGCGGCAGCGGCAGTCGCTTCGGTATCGACAAGAGCAGGATAACGACGTCAGGCGGCAAGTCGGGCAGACGCACAGTCAAGCCAAAGCAGAAGACCAGACCAAGGAAGAAGACAACGACGGTCGATTCCTGCGGTCGTCGCCCCCAAACAAGTTCGGATGCTTATCGCCGATGGCGGAGCTGCAAAAAGCGGAAGCAGCGGACGGTCAAGTCCGTCAAGCCAAGGCTGCCGAAGGGCGTGCCTGCCAACAACATCTCCATTCCCCCGCTGCCAATCGCACAGGCGGTCGCTTTGGAAACCGAGAATGACCGAAGGCCGGATGAGATTGTCGTTGTCGTTGCGTCACCGTCCATAGCGGCCGAACTTGTAAACAATCTCAACCTCCAGCTACTCGAAAGTCGAACTTCAGATCTGCTTGCCGGTGAGCTTGCGCACTTTCGCATTCCTGACGGAAGATCAGTCCCGGCCGTGGTTGCGGCGCTCAACTCCAGGGCTGATGTTCAGTTGGCCGCGCCCAATCATGTCTACCGGCTGCAGAGCGATGAAAGCCTGTCGCAATATGCGGTTAAGTTGATCCGCTTCACCGAGGTCGATGATACGAACAGAGGGCAAGGTGTACGCATCGGCATTGTTGATACAGCGCTTGACCAAGATCACCCCGCCCTGCGCGGCGTTGCCATTGAAGCGTTTGATGCGCTTAAGGGAACGCCAGTTAAACAGTTGCGTCACGGGACAGCCATTGCCGGCCTGATCGGCGGTCGTAAAAACGTGAAAGGGCTGGCACCAAGCGCGAAGCTCCTGTCTACGCGGGCGTTTGATGGTCAGACACCCGAGGCGGTAACGTCAGATGCGCATACCTTACTTGAGGCCCTCGACTGGTTGGCCAAGAAAGATGCGCAGCTGATCAACCTGAGCTTTGCCGGTTCACCCAACGCATTGTTGCGTAGAGCTCTAACGGCAGCACGGCAGCGGGGGATCTTGCTGGTGGCCGCGGCAGGTAACGGTGGTCCGAAGGCGCGCGCTCTGTATCCTGGTGCCTATCCAACGACGATCGCGGTCACCGCAACAGATCAGAAGAGTAAGATATATGACCGTGCAAACCGCGGTGACTATGTTTTCCTCGCAGCTCCGGGCGTCGATCTGCTCGTGCCCACAGGCAACAGTGGCTACGATGTAATGAGCGGCACATCCTTTGCGGCAGCAATTGTCACGGGATTGGCTGCACTTCGCGTGCGGCGAACAGCAAGAGCATCAGCAAAGAAGATCGCAGCTGACCTTGAGAAGGTCCTGCAACTTAGTACGTCGGATCTCGGTCCCAAAGGCCGCGATCGGATCTTTGGCCACGGTCTCATCGATGCCGCGCGCCTGATGCGGAAATAACGTCGGTCATAGCTGCCGAATGATCAACAATGGGTATCCTCAAACGAAAACCCCGCAGCAACGTTGCGGGGCCATTTCTCATTCGGCTGCTGCCGCGTCTAACATTCGGAGTGCGTGCATCTCGCATCCAAGACCTGGTTGTGCCCTCCTCGGCTCCGGTCCTGACTGGAGTCAGGGTCGTACTTGGCCACTAGGTCGTGCTGCGAAACAACAGGCGGTCCGTTGTGCTGCGGTTGGGTTGTCTCTTGTCCAGGATCTGGCGTCAGGACACGTGCGTTACGGTTCATTGCACGCAATATAGCTGACGTTGAAGTCGACTGACCGCATCCAACGCCTCCTTTGCACCAGTGCGGCAACCAGCCTGAACCGTCCACGTAATCTGGATTTCGACGCTCATTGACCATGTTACCCACAGAAGTGCCTCTGGCTACAATCCTCCGCGTACCGTCACGCGCTACCCGTCTGGTTTGGGTTGTCGTAACTGATTGCTGCCCCAGAAAGGTAACCGCGGTCGATTCTATGATGCGTTCACCAGGTTCGTCAGCACGACGGGCCGACGTCTCAGCCCTCCCAAGAAGTTGGCGGTCGTCATTATAGACAGCCGTGCTCTCCCGATAGACACCATCGCTCGTGCTTTCAGGTGTGTTGCCACCGGGATTGATGGTCTTGTAGTGCATGACAGACCCGTCCTGATAGACTCGTTTCTGGACAACACCGGATTCAACTCGCGTATATGTTCGGTCAGGTGCATCGCTGTCACCATTCGAAGCCACACCACCCATTGCACTTCTAATGCTCGCGGGCGTTACGCCAATCGGAGCTGTGCCAGGAACGGGTTTGCTGTGTGAGTTGGCAATGAAGCCGAATCCCGACCAACCCGGGCCGGCACCAGAGAGCTGATCACCTGGGTGCATGTTCTGAGAGCCAAAAGAGCCTTCCTTGAAGAATGGGTTCAATGCACCGGCTTGCTCATCGACCGTGTTATCTTCTTCAAGAGGATCGCCAAATGGCAGATGAACCGGCCGGCGCAAGTTAGTGATGTCGAGCACGGCCTCGCTCAACTGAATGGCCTCTCTGATATCCTTCAATTGTGAAAACGCGTCGCCATGCGCAGCAGTGACCTCTGGCGGCGTCAGGGTCAGAACGAGACCTGCCGATGGTTGTACTGTCTTGCCCAAGAGGTTCTCGTTGAGGTTCTCGTTGCGGGGTGCCTGGGGTCTGCTGCCCTTGGCAAAACGCATTGCTTTCGATGCTGACTTGTAGATCTTCTTCTTTACCCTCACGACACGCTTGGCCTTCGGCAGGCTCTTTCGCCGACGCCCGCGATAACTGCGTTTCGTCTTCTTCATTTTTGTGGTCAGGCGGCTGCGGTCAATGCTGAAGCGGCTGGTGCCACCGCCGCGAATGCTACCAAGTGAGCGGTTGAGCCGGCTTCTGTCGATGGATGGCCTTGATGGTGTTTTGCTGAATGCCTTTGGCGGATGGTAGGCTGACTGGTTTGATGAGATCCATTTTTTGGACCCTGCCTCAACCGGCCCGATACCGACGAGAAACACCATGGTCGATGTTAGGGCAATCGACCAGAAGCTAGCCGACAAAATGGAGTTTCGATTCGTTTGTTGAAGGGGGTGGCCGCCAGGCATAGGGTCATTCCTTTGTCGCTCTGTGTCCATGCATGGGAAGCGGTCCTCGCCTCCCGAGTCTGGTGAAAACGTTGCTTTCACCTCATAGGTCGCGACAAACAGGAAGTTGGTTCGAAGCTGCTGTCATTCAGCAGGAAATTATAATGCCGGGGCATGGTCTTTTGACTGACTGCGGCAGTAGCCAACCATTCTTGCTGCAGGCTTAGCGGGTGACGATCAACACGCAGCCGGTAAAAATAATCGCGATGGCAAGGAAGGATGACCACGTCACTGCTTCGCGCCGGAAGAACATCCAACCGATGAGAAGTGTGAACACCGGTGTCGTCGCAATTAATGGTGAAACGACAACGACATCACCCAAATGCAGTGCCATATTGATCCCGATCAGACCAATGGCGTTGAGTATGCCCAACAGGCCGAACCAGTAATATCCGGGACCCAGGCGTGGAAACTTTTGCCGGCTGGCGCCGTTGACGATCAGCAAGACCATCAGTGATACAGTCGAGCTGATCAAGGCCGCTGTCATGGGGCTCGGCAATTCATTCAGCCCAAACTTTATGATGTTGTGCGCAAAACCGCGCGTGAGTGCCGCCCCTAGTGGAATGAGCACCGCCCATACCGGCCACGAGACGCCGACATTGCGCGAGCTCAAAGCGATAAAGCCGATCCCGCTGACCACTATGGCCGTACCAACAAGAATTCGCCCGGTCACGATCTCGCCGAGCACGGCAACTGCAATCACCATGGCAAAGACCGGTGATGTCGATGTCAGTCCGGCCGTAATGCCTGGCCCGATAATGCGTACAGACAGAGTGTGCAAAGTCATCGACAGGGATGGCACAACAAGTCCGGCGATTGCGAACAGTGCTGCTGCCCGCGTCAGCAAAGACTCCGGCACCAGGAAGAGGGGCGCCGCCAACCAAAGCACCAGTGCTGTCGTCGCAACGTTGACAATGGTCCCGGTGCGCACGTCCATATGATCGAGAGCAATGTGCTGCACATGGTTTGAAACGGCAAACACAATGCTCGCCGCAAACGCGATGGCAGGTACGAGATAGACGCTCTCGGTCACGGACTAGTCCTGATTGGTGGATGGCGTACGACGCTATTGCATCGCGGTTCTACGAGGTGCAATGCCGAGTGACGCCAGATCAATGCGCTGATGATGGCAGTATACACGATAATCGGGCGACGGTTCAGGAATTGTCGGAACGATCTCCCTTATCGCTTCTCGTGGTGGCCGTCGGGCCGGCTGCTGCCACGAGTGATTATTAAAGGAGCACTGTCTAGAGTTCCTGTACGCGTATCATACTAGCTTGAATGTGCTGGCGCATGGCATCGCGCGCGTCCTGCGGTTTACGACTTATGATGGCCTGCAAAATTCTCTCATGCTCTTCGGTAATCTCGCCTAGATAGGCGTTTTCCATCGCTTGCTTCGCCGGGCCGGCGCTCATTTTCACCGGCATAAAGGTCTGACGTACGATGTATTCAAAGAACTCGACAAACTGCGGATTGTTGGTCGCCATCGCCACGGCAAGGTGAAACTCGAGGTCTTCGTCGGACGCAAGTTGAGCAGCCTTGGCGACCTTCTTGAAAGCGGCGTGCTTTTCTTTGATCCTCACGATGTCCGCTGGAGAACATCGCTCTGCGGCCAGCGCTGCAGCCTCGCTTTCTACGGCGCTCCGCAGCTCTAAAACCTCAACGTAGACTGTTGTCTCGGCGAGATCAGCATTCCCAAACGATGCCTGTTCGGAGTCTCTTGAATGGTAGTCCGCAACAAACAGTCCTGCGCCCTGCCGCGTCTCGACCCATCCCTCTGCCCGCAGGCTGGCAATGGCTTCACGCACAACGGATCGACTAACCGAGAATCTCTGCGTTAGCGCGGACTCGGTTGGTAGGCGATCTCCGGGACTAAGTTGTTTCTTGTCAATCTGCTGGCGGAGGAAGTTTTCGATTTCCAAGGACCGACCGCGGCGATGAGAAGTCGGCGTTGTTGGTAGAGTAGTTTTCGTCATTTCTCACAAATCACTATTCTCGTAGCGTCGCTATAAACCGATTTGGCGACAATCCGAAACAGAAGAAATGACTCGTCAGACTTTCAGTGGATTGGTCGGTCGTATCCCGCTCTTTTGTCAAACAAAGAGGTTGATTCAATGGCGACTCGGTCGTCGTAAAGCACGTAACTTTATAACTGTACGCAACCGTAAATGGATTTGGACGCCAACCCAGAATGAGCTGCAACTTTAAGACGAATTCCAGGATGCGCGATCACGCAACCATGGATGGCGTGACGAACAGTTCACGCCTCGGAACGTTCGCCTGATAGCGTCCGATGCTGCGAGCGAATTGGGTCATGTCGTGAGAGAGAAGTGTGATGAGCTGGGGGGTGTGCCTGTCGACTTTGAGAAGCGCATTGCCAAAGTACGTTGGGCTCGCCCAGTTCCGCCCGCTCAATCGGCTGCCGAAATGACGCCGCTGATCAGATTGACTTGCATCAGTGTGGCTGGATCGATTTGCACCGCGCCGACCGCGGCCAGCTGATCGACCGTCCGCTTCAACCGGGTTTCACTCTCCCGCCGAGCGGCTTCAGCCTCGGCTACGGTGACGGTTTGAAACCTGATCTCATCACCGGGGCGCAACTGCGCCAGTCGTGGCAAATCTGCTGAAATGACCGTCGCAATTTTCGGGTAGCCACCCGTCGTCTGTCGATCTGCGAGCAATATGATCGGCAGGCCGTTACCCGGCACCTGGATAGCGCCAGTGACGACCCCATCAGACGGGATGTCATGGCCCGCAAGATGCTCGACTTCCTCTCCCAGAAGGCGAATGCCCATGCGGCTCATCTGATCGCTCACCCGATAGGGCGTCGACAAGAATGTGTTGCGGCCATTCTCCGAAAAATAGTCGTCCTGCGGACCGAGCACGATGCGAACAGTATTTTGAACTTGAGGCGCAGCTCCGTCCGTGACCTTGAGGTCCCGCCCTGCAGGCGCGGAGGTCAGCGACAATGGCAGCGTGTCACCTTGCACAAGTGGCCGGCCCTCTAACCCGCCAAAGCCGCCAGGCGTGTAGGTTGACTGGCTACCGAGAAACTCTGGTAACTCAAAACCGCCCGCGATGGCCAGGTACGCTGTTGCCGTATCTCTCAGCGCGCCGATACGAAATTCCTGGTCGCGTGTCAGCGTCGTGCTCTGGCCGGCAGCTATGGTTCTGCTCTCCTGACCGAGCAGCTCGATGATTGTTTCCGTGCCCGTGAGCGCGACCCGGATGGATTGCGCCTTTACGCGTAGGGTCGGCCCAAACAAACGGATCTCAAGACAGGCGGTGCCTTCCGCATTGCCAACTAACGCGTTGGCAAGTCGCAGAGCATCCTGATCAAGCGCACCGGAAACCGGAACCCCTAATGCCTGCGCGCCAAACCGACCGAGATCCTGGACGGTCGTCATGGCGCCAGGCGCCAACACCTCAACATGCGCGCTCATGCGATAATCTCGGGGTCGGGTTGATAGTCTCCCCGCTGCGCGCGTTGTTCAAGTTCATCGAACTCGCTGCGCGAAACGGGCTTGAAAACCAAACGGTCACCCGGCGCAAAGAGAGCTGGCTCCTGTGCACCTGCACGGAATATCTCAACTGGTGTTCGGCCCAGCAGATACCAACCCGTGGGATTGTCCACCGGATAGATGACGGTCTTGCCGGTCGCCGTGACCACTGAACCTTTGGGTGCCTTGGGAATGGGATTGGCTCGCCGGGGAATGATCATGGCCTCCGGTAAATCACCGAGGTACGGCTGACCGGGCGCGAAGCCCAGCATGTACACCGTCTGCTCGGTTTCCGCCAGGATCTCAATGATGTCTTTCGGGGTCAGCGCTGCATGGTGCGCCATGAACTCCAAATCCGGTGCAAAGTCATCACCTTCGCAGCAAATCGGAAGTTCCCATCGACGGACTTGCTCCCTGCGTTCCGTGTTTTCCGCAGAAAGCAACGGTTCGATGGCCTGCATCAGATCGGCCTGCGTCGTGACAAGCGGATCATACTGTACGAGCAGCGAACGATAGGTCGGGACAGCTTCGATAACGCCGGACAGACCGCTTGCGTTGACGGCCTCAAACAACTGCCGCACACGCGCATTGGTTGCGTGATCAGCCACATCGCTGAGCTGAACTACGAGCCCGGTGTCACCGCTGGGAAGAAAGCGTGCCGTCATTTCTCAAATCACGTTAATGGTCCGAACCACAGATGCTCATCCAACGATATTGGCCAACGGTCGAATGTCGACACCGGCTTCGGCTAGAGATGAACGAACGTTGCGGGCCATTTCGACCGCAGCCGGGCCATCGCCATGGACACAGATAGAATCGATCTGCGCGGGAATTTTCTTGCCGGAGACGCTTTCGATGACCCCGTCCTGAACAAACCGAACCATCCGCTGCCCGGCAACGTCCGGGTCGTGGATCATGGCATCGGGTAATTTGCGTGAAACCAGCATGCCATCATCGTCATAGGCACGATCTGCAAAGACTTCGCGCGCGACGCGCAGGCCCAGTTTCTCTCCGGCCTTCTCAAGCTCGCTACCCGGCAAAACAAGGAAGATCATATCAGGATCGGTTGCCTTCACAGCTCGCGCAGCGGCCATTGCGAGGTCCGCATCGACACAGGCCATATTGCCGAGCGCACCATGGATTTTGTAGTGCGCAACGGTGGCGCCAATGGCTGTGGCTACACCCTGGATCGCGCCGACCTGATAGACGAGTATCTTCTCGATATCATCCGGTGACTGGCCATGGATCTGCCGGCGTCCAAATCCCCAAAGGTCATTGAAGCCAGGGTGCGCGCCGATGCCTACTCCGTTGCTCTTGGCCAACTCCAGGGTGCGATACATGACGATCGGATCGCCGCCGTGGAAACCGCATGCAACATTCGCGGAGCTGATGATTTTCAGCATCTCTTCGTCGTTGCCGATGACATAGGGTCCGAAGCTTTCGCCCAGATCGCAGTTTAGGTCGATTGCGGCCATATCATTTCACCACAGACTGCAGCAGCCAGTTTTATTGATCACAGTTGGAGGGAGCGTAGCGAACCACAAGGAGATCGCCATAGCCAAGTTTATTGAACCTCTCTCCTAGCATAACCTGGCACACAAACAAGTTGAAGCAGCGAGGGGGGCGGATTGACAGAGGCTGCATTTGGCCGGCAACGGCAGCCGGCAGTATCATCACGCCCGGCTGTTAGCCTATGGCTCCACGGTCGCCTGGGTGTTTTTCTCGGCTGCAGCGTGCAGCACGTGCATCATGTCATCGAGATCGGCGCAGGGGACGGCACCA
Source organism: Hyphomicrobiaceae bacterium (assembly GCA_965247245.1). Lineage (GTDB taxonomy): Bacteria > Pseudomonadota > Alphaproteobacteria > Rhizobiales > Hyphomicrobiaceae > Tectiglobus. The sequence goes on from CBDFGV010000003.1 coordinate 4,858,864, forward strand.
GCCTGACGGATGTCTTCGGTGTTGTCGATCGGGATCCCGGAATTCGATTCATCAGGAATGCCGTTCAGTTTGCCGCCGATCATCACGGGAAGGTCTGCGCCGCGCTCCTCAAGCTCGGCTAAGACAGCCTTCGAATAGCGCAAACCGACGCCATTGTAGGTGCTGATCGCAATCACGTCTGATCCGCTCTCAAGCGCTTTTGCAACCAACGCTTCGGCATCGATGGCGACACCTGCATGCGCAACTGAAACACCCATCTTTTCCAGGACGCTTCCAACGAGATAGGCGCCATGCTCGTGCACATCGGTTGTTCCCAAAGTCACCTTAAGACCGGCTACCTTATCGATTGATGGCAGCTGCCTCGCCGCCCACGCTTCTGCCATATCGTCGAGCTCAACCGCCCAGTCCGCCGCGACGTCGGGGACGCGGCGATCACCGTTTAGATTGCCCAGACCAAACTGTTCCTCCATGTGCTTCGGGCCCAGGCGTCGGATGGCAAGCATCAGCGCGGCCGGATCGCTGACGTCGACACCGTATTCAGACAGCCGGGCGAGGACGCGATCTGCGAAACGGCGTCCGCCTGCCACCAAACGATCGGCCAATGCATCGATGGTGGGCACATCAAACATGGCTTGATAACCAGGCGCGTGCCGCGAAAGCTGTGCTGCAAAGAGCTGGGCATCGAGGATTTCGTCGACATCCGGGATGCGCTGGTTCTCGGTCACTGGCACGGGATTGATGGCGTGTCCTGTGTGATGCAGGCCCAAAGCCGCGATGTCGGCGAGGAGATAGCTTGCGAGACTGGCATAGTTGGCGGCCGCGTCCCCTCGATATGAAACGGTGTTGCCGAAGATCATTGTGCCGGGCGTATCGACAACGCGTGCGAGTGCCGCGTGGAACGCCATGCGCGTCAGCGGGGCCGAAAAGTGATGGCCAAAGCAGAACGAGACACGTGCGCCGATCAGGTCTTCAACAATGTGTTTCTCAAGCAGCACAACGCCAAGTGCGGACGTCATATCGAGAAACAGCCCGGCAAAGCCGTCGTCGAGGTTCGAGTGGACCAGAATCTCGGAGTCCTGGGCAGCGATCAGGCCAAGCGCCGTCACCGTCGCTTCTGTGGTTGCAACGTCATCATCCCAATAGGGAAGGCGGAAGGTGAAGTACTGTCCGAGGTTGCCGATGGCCGTTGCGCCGGCCGCAATGGCAGCCTTGGTGTTGTCGAGCGCTCCCGGCAGGCCGAGCATGAAGTCGCCGAAGTGCGCTGCAGCAGGACTTGCATTCGTGATACGGGAAAAATCTTCCGGAGCCGTCAGGACAATCCCTGTACCGCGCGTTTGGCCAGATCGTTGGTCGATCGGGTATCCCATGGACCAGTCCAGGGTAATGCCGAAGCGATCAATTTGCGCCCCGTTTTGCGTAGCGCGATCATGGAGCTCTGCCATCGCGGAAATCGTGCGACTGATATCGCGGAAGCCGATGTGGGCGTGTTGCATGATACGCCCTTCATCGGCAACACGGCGCTTATAATCGGCTTCGGACGCAACGCCCTGGTCTTCGAGAAACCGACAACTCCCAAGCCGCCAGTCCGCTGCCAGTGCCCTTCCTTCAGAAAGAAGGTCCTGACCCGGTGCCAATGCGGGATCAATCACAGGAGTGTCGGAAATCATTCCTTGTGCTCTCAGCTTTTGTCTCGCCTCGTTGCTGTGCGTGATGCTATTGCCTCGGGCGGCACTTGCAAAGGAAGAAAGACATCATGACCTTCGGAGTTATCGGCGTCGGCCATCTCGCAGTATCGATCCTCAAAGGTTTGCTTCGCGCTGGCATAGCCCCGGAGAAAGTACTCCTTTCGCCGCGCGGGTATGGCACAACTTTGGCTGAGCGCCATGGCTTTTCACTGGCTAAGGATAATGCCCAGGTCGTTGCCGAGAGTGGTGTTGTGCTCCTGGCCGTCCGCCCTGCGGATGCGCTGTCGGCGCTAGACGGGTTGCCGTGGCGTCAAGACCAGGTTCTCTTGTCCGCCTGTGCCGGCGTGCCAACCGCGGGATTGGCCGGCGCAGCTGCGCCCGCCAGTATCGTTCGGATCATGCCGCTGACCGCATCCGAGATCGGGGCAAGCCCGACGCTGGTCTTTCCGTTGCGCCCGGAAGTTGAACCGTATCTGAGCGCGATCGGCTCAATCATCGCGTTGGAAACAGAGGACCAGTTCGAAGTGGGGACCGTGAGCGCCGCGATCTATGGTTGGGCACAGGCACTCGTCCGCGAAAGCTCGGATTGGTCCGTGGCGAATGGACTGGGCGAAACGGCGGCCCGCAAGCTTGTTGCAGAAACCTTTGTGGCGTCTGGTCGGATGATCGCGGAAAGCAACGAGCCCATCGACGCGATCCTTGAAAGCTTGTGCACGCCCGGTGGCATCACCGAGGCCGGGCTTGTCAATCTTCAGGATAAAGGCGCAATCGACGCCTGGCGTCAGTCATGCGAAGTGGTTCTGGCGCGGTTGCGCAAAACGACCTAGCGCGCGCTCTCTTGCCACTTGTCCTGCTTAGGCCTGTGATGGCCCCGCTATGCGTCCTGAACTACAAAGCTCGACGCCCGGCTCAGACTTCGCTCCGCCTCGGCAACAAGTCTGTTGACGATCTCACCGGCTGGTTCACTGCGATGCACCAGATCTATCCCTTCCCCAACAATCACCGCAGCGACATCGGTATCACCCTTGGTCGATGCTTCCTCATAGCGCGCCGTCTCTTGTTCGATGTCACGACGCAAACCGTCAGGATCATCGCTCCACTGTTCGGTGAAGGTGTTACGCAGCGTGCGAAGATCCCAATCAGCAGGCCAATCCTTGCCGCGAATAATGTCGAATGCGGAGCCGCGCACAGTGTTATCGCCGGTATGGCTCAGCGCGGCGCTCTTGGCATTCTCATGGGCAAGCGCTTCGCGACTAGCATAGAAGGCCGTGCCGCAAAGCACGCCGGCAGCACCAAGCGTCAGGGCCGCAGCCAGTCCGCGACCATCCGCAATGCCACCGGCCGCCACAACCGGGACATTGCCTGCGATGTCGACCACTGCCGGGACGAGTGGTAGCGTTGAACGCGCGCCGCCATGACCGCCGGCTTCAGTTCCTTGCGCAACAACAACATCGACACCGAAATCAATTGCAGCCTTGGCCTGCTCCAGCGTTTGGACTTGCACGATCAGCTTGGCCGAGGTCTGGCGGATCCGGTCGACAAATGGGCCGATATCGCCGAATGACAGCATCACGCTGGCGGGTGCATGCGCGAGTGCCAGATCGAGAAGTTGCGGTTGGCGTGCCAGCGACCAGGTGATGAAGCCGACGCCGACGCGTGCATTGCCAGCAGAGGCAATCTCCTGCTCAATCCAATCGGCATCGCCATAGCCACCACCTATGAGCCCCAGCCCGCCGGCGTGGCTGACTGCTGCCGCCAATTGGCCGCCGCTGACCCCGGCCATTGGTGCAAGCAGGACCGGATGCTCGATACCCAGCACATCACAGAGCGTCGTTCTGATCGGCATTGACTTTCATCCTTCAGGTTTGGCTGAAGCTGTCTCCCTCCTGGTTGACCACGAGTTTACGCCTGTGGGCAATCAGGAGGGATAATGGCCTATTGATACAATCCCGGTGTTGGTGTCTTCGCAATTCGGTCAAACACGGCCCGCCAATGTGTGCCGGGCCGGACTAGCTGCCCGCCGATTGCCTCTCGCGGTACTGAGCGACGGGTAATCCGCCAATACCCCAGTCTTCCATCTCGACCTCATCGATGACAACAAAAGTTGTGGCCGGGTTCTTGTCGAGGACATCGGTCAGCAAACTTGTGACGCCCTTGATGAGATCGGCCTTTTGTGCCGGCGAGGCCCCCTCGCGAGTAATCTTGATGTTCACGTATGGCATGTTGCAATACCTCTCAGTTCTTCCGTTCGCTCATCTGGAATATCTTGGCCATGATTTTCCATTCATTGTCGCTGCGCACGAGCGTGAGAAAATCAACAAAGTCGCGCGAACCAATCGAGCAGCGCACCCGCGCAAATGCTGTGTTGTGACCAGCAAACTCGATTGAGTCGATGACATCATTGCGCTCTTCTCCGCGCGATGCAGGGGACTCGCGCGCTTCAATGACTGGGACATACTCCTCCATCGTGCGATGGAGGAGTGGCGTCTCATCGGCCGTCGCATAGATGGCTTTCGGATGAAACGCTTTGGTCAACTTTTCGGTGTCGCAGTAGTAAAGCGCATCGAAATAGGTCTGCAAAACCTCGCTCACTCGTTCGAACTGTGTCATGCCGCGACCTCCTTCGGCAACAGGCCCTCAGAGGTCATGGCTCTGATGACAGAAGGGCGGACCTTGATGCGCTCCAAGTAGGCTTGCGTTTGTGGCCAGGAAGTCAGGTCGATACCGACAACATTCGCCCAGTTGAGAACGACGAACGCGTAGGCATCGGCAACGGTGAAGTCGTCACCAAGCAGGAAGCTATTGCCGTCGCTCAGGCGTTGTTCGATGTATCGGACCCTGCGCCCCACGTTGCGTTCCGCTTCCGCGCGCTCACTCCGCGACAAGTCACGGCCTGAAAAGAATGGCCCGAAGGCCTTATGCAGTTCCGACGACAGAAAGTTGAGCAGTTCCTGCAGGCGGACCCGTTCCAGCGTACCGTTCGCCGGTGCCAGGCCAGTGCCAGTGCCAGCGCTTTGGTCGGCGAGATACTGCAAGACGGCAGGATTCTCCGTGATGATCTCTCCTGACTGGATTTTCAGCGCCGGCACATAGCCGTTCGGGCTTATACCTGAGAAGTCCTCTCCAGATTCGATTGTGCCCGTTTCGGTGTTGGTCCTTTCCAGATCGAAGGGATGGCCGATTTCTTCGAGTACGATGTGTGACGCCAGCGAGCAGGCACCGGGCTTGTAGTAGAGTTTCATGAGTCATCTCCATTTTCGTATTGTTTGGAACGTTTCAAAGATGGCTCTGGCGATTTCCATTGACAACCAGGTTTCTAATGGTAACTCGTATTATTGGGTTTCTCTCCGGTAACCAGGTTACTTGTGATGGCGCTGAAAGTTCGACGCAACAAAAGTCCTAAGCCGCCCGAGCCTTGCATGCTGACCGAGTGCATGTCGGTAATTTCGGGCGCGTGGGCACCGAACGTGATCTGGTCATTGCGCGCCGGATCACGTCGGTTTAGTGAGCTGCGCATGGATATACCTCCGATATCGGCAAAGGTCTTGTCAGCGCGTCTGAGCGAGTTGGAGGAGCGCGGCGTACTGAGACGCGAAGTCCTGCCGACGTCACCACCATCTGTCGAGTATGAACTGACCGATCTTGGCGCTGAATTGATTCCCGCGCTGGAGGCGATCGTTCAGGTTGGCCACCGTCTTAAACAGCATCATCGCTAAACCTCAGAACTTGAAGCTTGGTCCATTTGTGATCGTCCCAGCAAAGACCGTCCCGGCTAAGACCGGGCCGCAATCTCAAGCTGCCTAAAGTCACGCGGCTTGAGTGCGATGTCGGCCAACGTGTAGTCATCGAGCGTTGCGAGGAAATTATCGCGAGCTTCAGCCATCACACCGGCCAGCTTGCAGCAGCCAGAAATCACGCAGGCGTTTCCCGTCCCAAAACACTCAACAATATCGAAGTCCACTTCTGTCGCGCGTACGACATCCCCTAGGCGTATCTCCGAGGGATCCTTGGCAAGCTTGAGCCCTCCGGAACGGCCACGAACCGCTATGAGAAACTCACTGCGGGTCAGCCGGTTGACCACCTTTGTGAGGTGCGCACGAGAGATGTCATAGGCGTTGCTCATCTGGTCAATTGTCACGAGGCGGTCACCAGCGCTCTCGGCAAACATCAAGATGCGAAGCGCGTAGTCAGAGAATTTGGTCAGTTGCATCAGGTTCGTATCCGTAGTTCGAAATTAGATATATTTTTCATTCATCTTAACGAATTCGACCGACCGCGACAAGCGCAGCGACATAGTGTCAGCGCTCTCATCGATAAAAGATTCATTATTGACGCATCTTTAAGGGGGTGCTAGATAAGATGCATTAAAAATGCATCTTATGGGGAGTTCCATGCATAGCGAGCTGTCGGTCCAGCCAACGAGTGCACCAATTCAGACGCGGGTTCTTGTTGCCGAAGCCGCGCTACGGCAAACACGGGTGTCATTCAAAGGGGCCATATCAACGGGACTGAAGGAGCTTGGGACAACGCGCCAGACGATCGCCCGTACGAGCGAACCTCCGGCTGACCATGATGACGGTCTGTTAGGCCAGGCCATGCCAATGTTCGGTGCTGCCTATGCGGTCATGTTTCTGGCGGCCGCGGTGACGTTCTGGTCAAGTGGTGCGGCATTGTTTGCTGTTGTGATCAGCGCAGGCTATACGCTGATGTACTTCGCCGTACCGATAATCATGACGAACTTGAAGCATGTCCACGATACACGATGGACATCTGACGTTCGTCAGGTCGATGCGGCAATTGTCGACACGTATACAGGGCCTATCAAGCGTTGGGAGGCCTTGTTGCAAATGGTGCTCATACCATTCGCAGTGGCAACCACCTTCGTCGTCTTCTGCGTGATTTGGACGATTCAAACTGCCTAAGGGTCCATCCGACATTTCTGCGGACTCCGATCGCTAAAACGACCAGTCCGTCCCATGGGAAGTGAGGTGCTATGTCAGATCAGCTGAGTGCACGTGGTGCCATTATCGAGCGCCAACCGGCCCATCCTTCGATTACGACGGAACAGATCTCAAATCTCGTCGACAGATTTTACGGCCGAGTCCGGGCTGATAGCCGATTAGCCCCGATATTCGAAGAACGGGTCAACGGTAAGTGGCCAGCACATCTGGCGAAGATGAAACAGTTCTGGTCATCAGTTCTGCTGCGCACAGGGGAGTACAAGGGTAAGCCGGTTCCTGTGCATGCAAAATTGACAGAGGTCCAGACAGAGGACTTTGTCATCTGGCTCGATCTCTTTCGGGAAACCGTCGCTGAAACGTTCGAGCCTGAAGCGCAGCCCATCGTGATCGAGGCAGCTGAGCGTATCGCATCCAGTTTGTGGCTGGCTATCAGCGGCAACCTTCTGAAGTCGCCGCCGAACTGGTCACAGGCTTAGAGCACTCTCAGTCACCTCCAGGGCTTGGCAATTCTAGTCAAGCCCAAGGCAGTACCGAGGCGAGATTCAACTATCTAGAACGAAATCTCAAATCTTGGTCGAACCGGCGCACTTTTCGTTTCGGTCTGTGTCAGGGATCTCGATCGGATGCTGCGCGAACGCGCTTGAGGCATAATCCGCTTGCCGCTTGGTGTGTCGCATGTGCCGTTCTCCCAATAGCCCTTGGCCACCGGTGATTTGACAGCTTCGTACATGCTATAGAGAACGAGTTTGTTGGGGCCGCCGAACTTTGGGTTTTCCATCACTGTCTTCATGACCTCCGCCATGACCTGGGCCGCCTTCTCGACATCGTACTTTTCATATCCGGAAATCTTGCAGTGGTTCATGACAAACAACCAGTCATGGACAATGAACGCGGGTGCATAACCCCACGGTGAGTAACTTTTGACGGCGCGCAACGCACGCGGGATCGAACCACCATCGGTGAACATCGACTGCGGCTGGATCTTCTCGCCGCTGCTTCGGGTGAAAACCAGAGGGTCTCTCTCATCGGGCAGGAACACGAACTTGTCCTGGTCAATCCACTCCACGATGAGCTTGCCGGAAAGTTTGCCGCTCTGTGTCTGGTCATAGGTCTGACCGTAGAACCACTCCATGCATCCCGCGAGCGGCAAAGCCAAAAAAGCAACGGCAATAACTCTCAACATTGTTCGGTCCTCTTGCTGCAGCAATATCCGTGCTGCTGTCGTACTAAAACCCCAATATCACCTGAGGAGCGTGCCTACACCAAGGTAACATCCTTAGCCGGCATTGTTAGCGCGAACTGATGCCTTTTTACGGAGGCAAGCCTGACCATGTCGATAGGCCATGATATCAGAGTAGCGCTCGTAGTAGCCCCTTAAGTTGAGTTTTGATCGCACAACGTCGCTCGGCTTGATCCAGTCCGGCAATTCAAACTTGAACTCAGCCAGTTCTCCCCAGTGCAGGTGGAGCCTCTGGGAATCCCGACTGCGCAGTTGTGGATGATCTGTAAGCAACCGCACCATGTTTCCATCCCGCGTCTCGATGTCTAAAAACGCGCGGTCAATCTTGGCAAGTTCCGCTTCTCGTTCTTGCAGTTGAAACCGTCCAACAAAGCCGTCGAAGGTTTTGACCTCTGACATTTCACGATCGGCGCCGGTTGCTTCGTGAAGCACTTTGCCGTGGCTGACCCAGTCTTGAACTTTCGGGTCCCAGGATACCAAAAACGGGCAGGAACCGGACTCATCACCCATTGTCAGCTGTAGAAAGTTCGCCGAGTTACCGGACAGCTTAAAGTTCTCACCGTTAATGACGAGCGCTGAGAAATGAGCCTCCGGGCCATAGGTGTAAGCAGGCAGGCGTTGGTGCGCTTTTCTTGCTTCGCCAAATAGCGCGTTGTCATCCCCTCTCAAGAAGATGAGCCGCGTAACAAACGCTCTCTTCTGGCCTGGCTTTAATCTGAAAGATGAAGACGTGATCTTGCGCTGCCGCCGTCGATTGAGCGATTCAAAAGACTGGACACGGCGCAGCTTGGACTGGGAGATGAGTTGCCCGGAGATACTGTCAATGGTGATGGTACGCGAACTCACGTTCTCTAAGACAACGATGTCTGCGGTCAGGCGGCGCGGAACGAACGAGACGTTCGCAAAATCCCCGCAGTCTTGATACTTGCGCCGCAAGATAATGAAGTCGGAAGGCATTCCATCTCGTGACACGTACTTCAGGAGCTCGACATAGCGATCCGTAAATGCGCGCTGCCAGTCGAACGTTCCCACCTGTACAATCTTCTTGTACCCCTTGATGCTCGACCGGTAATTCTTCAAGTCGTTGCGTGTCATTGGTCTAGTAACAGTATTGGTGCCGGTGCGACGGGCCAGATCGAGGGCAGGAAAGTCGTACGTCGAAGACTGCTGCCAACCCCCCAACGTACGTGTGGCTAGAGCTTTGGGGGCAAGCTTCTCGTCAATGACACTTATGGTTTTTCCGAGCGAGGGCACGAATGCCTGCAAACTATAATATCCGTCACGGTTCTCGCGCGTAGCGAACTTCTTCAGTAGCACTTTGAACTCGGCAAGGGCCGGTGAGTTGGCCAGTTGATTCCGGCCAAACAGGCTCGAGATGCCTTTGACGGGTAATCCATCGACAATCGAAGACAAGGCAAGATCGCTCATCCGGTAGTACTTCAGCCTGACGGTCGGTCGCGAGCCATTGCTTGATTTGCAGAAGTAGTCGCGAACGCGCTTCACGCCGAGCTTGCCAAGTTTCACCTTGCGCAGGTCCCGCAGACAGTCCCCAGCCAGCGCAGTTGAATGTATCGGCGCGGTCGCAATCATGAATGTACCGAGAGTGCCGATCGCAAGATGGGGAATGCTTTTCATTGAAGCCTGGTCCTATTCAAACTGAGCTGTTGGCGCGCACGGTCGGAAATCCGTGTTCGCACGGATGGAATCAAAAACCTTTGTGTCTTGAGCAGATGGTAGGAGTGAGCTGAAAACCGATCCAGCAAACGGAGTAAGTCGAACATGAAGGTTTGAGACAGTGACTGTAGAAATTCAGACAATCGCAACACAGAAATTTCTCAACTCACTCTCATGGTCGACCATCAAGTACGACGCCCTGTCGTACCCACCTAAGACCCAGTATCTATATGATGAGCAAATGCGCAAGGACGAATTCGGTTTACTCACGCGTGGTGGAAGCGCTCAACGCCGGGGCATTTTTTGGAAACGGCAGCACTGGACACTAACGCGTCTTGAACACGCAGCCATATAGGTTCACTAACACCGGCAAAGTTGGTACCACGTCACGGGGCGGCATCGCTAAGACGATACGAGACCATTGCAAGAGGGAAACACATGACCGACTTCAGCCGTATTATCGAGCGCCGCGGCACTCATTCATCGAAGTGGGATAACATCGCGAAGCTCTCGGGCATTACGGCTGCCGATGCCATCCCGATGTGGGTGGCCGATATGGACTTCGCGGCACCGCCGGGCGTAACAGAAGCACTGCAGGAAGAAATCGACCGCGGCGTACATGGTTACTATGCAAGCAACGGCAGCTGGGCCGAGGCGGCATGCCAATGGATGGCAAATCGCCATCAGGTTGAGTTCGATCCAGACTGGGTCAGCCCGACGCCAGGCATTGTCTCCGGCCTTGGCCTGATCCTGCAAGCGGTTTCAGAACCGGGCGATGAAGTCGTTATCTTCCCACCGGGCTACCACGCCTTCCGCCGGATTATCACCGCCAACGATCGCAAGATCTGCGATGCCGAGTTGGTCGAGTCCAACGGCCGCTATGTCATGGACTTCGACAGTCTCGCCAAGCAGCTGACACCACAAACCAAGGTCGTGTTCTTCTGCAGTCCGCACAATCCAGGTGGCAATACCTGGTCGCCGGATGAAATCCGCGAGCTTGCCGATTTCTGCACGACGCATAACCTCATCCTCGTGTCAGACGAAATCCATTGCGACCTCGTGTTTCCTCACGCGAAACACACACCAACGTTGAGCGCCGCGCCGGAAATTGCGGATCGTCTGATTACCTGTGTGGCAGCAACGAAGACATTCAACCTTGCCGGCGCACATGTCGGAGCCTGCATCACGTCCAACGCCGACCTCAAGCAGCGCCTGGACAAGCGGATCGCCGCGAGTGGCCTTGGCTCCTACAACGCCTTCGGAATGGCTGCCACAGAGGCGGCATGGCGGACCGGTGAAAGCTGGCTCGATGAATTGATCGTCTATCTCGACGACAACCGGCAGCACTTTGACCGCTCGATCGAGGCGGCGATCCCGGGCGCCAGGTCAATGGCCCTGGATGCCACATATCTCGCCTGGGTCGACTTTGCAGGGACCGGCTTGGCGCCGCAGGATGTCGCGGAGCGCGTTAAAGGCCAGGCCCGCATCTTTGCCAGCCCCGGTCCACAATTCGGTCCGGGTGGTCTGAACCGGTTGCGGTTTAACTTCGCGACGCCGCGGCCAACGCTGGACGATGCCATTGAACGATTGAGCGAGGCGTTTAAGGACTTGCGTTGAGAATACCCGGGTAGGCCTGACGATGAAACTGAGCGAACAAATGTCACCCGGTGCAGAGTGGAGATGAGAGCATGACGAAGGTCGACAACGAACAAGCGATTGAACGACTAATGCGGTTCCTTTCAGTGGAAGGCGTCACCGGTCAGGAGCGCGCCATCGGGGCGGAGCTGGTTGCAGCGCTGAGAGAGGCCGGCGTGCCGCGCAAGGCCATTCGCTTTGATAGCGCGAACGACAAGATCCCTCTGCCGACGGAGACCGGCAACCTGATCGTTGATCTGCCCGGCACCGGCGCTTTGAAATCAGCACCGCCACTGCTGTTCATGACCCACATGGACACGGTGCCTTTGTGTGCCGGCGCTAAGCCGCAGCGCAAGGGTCGTAAGATCGTCAACGCGGCTAAGTCAGCGCTGGGCGGCGACAACCGCACAGGCTGCGGTGTGCTCGTGACACTGGCCAGTGAATTGCGCCAGCAGAAACTGGATCACCCGCCGTTGAAGCTCCTGTTCACGGTACGCGAAGAGAGCGGTCTATGGGGCGCACGAAACATTGATAAGGCCGAGTTCAAGGGCATCAAGTCAGCCTTTAACTTCGACGGCAGCCTGGCCAACAGCGTCGTCATCGGCGCGGTCGGAGCCGACCGATGGGAAGCGGAGATCCATGGATTGGCAGCTCACGCCGGCGGCGCACCTGAGAAAGGTGTCAGCGCGACGCTGATCCTCGCCGAAGCCCTTGCCGCAGTGCATCGCGACGGCTGGTTTGGCAAAGTCGTCAAAGGCTCTAAGTTTGGCACCAGCAACGTCGGCCCAGTGAGCGGGCCAACCGGTGGTTCCGCCGGCGATGCGACCAACGTGGTGACTGATTACGTCCACGTTCGCGGCGAGTGCCGCAGCCATGATGCCAAGTTCTTCAAAGAGATCACCGCCGCGTACAAGGATGCGTTCATGACGGCAGCCAAGTCCATCGCGAACGTTGAGGGAAAACCCGGGCGCGCCAAGTTTTCCGCCCAGACCGACTATCATCCGTTCCTCATGAAGGAAACGCAGCCAGTTGTGAAGCGGGCGAAGGCAGCAGTCGCGTCATTGGGTTTGGAACCGGACGTTCGCGTTGCCAACGGCGGTCTGGATGCCAACTGGATGGTCCGTCACGGCATCCCCACGGTGACCTTCGGTGCCGGCCAGAATGAGGTGCACACCGTCAAGGAATGGATCAATCTCACCGAGTATGAGCGGGCCTGCAATCTGGCCCTGACGCTGGCAACGACGCCGGCTGAGTGAGGGACGCTACCGAACGACCATAACGGATATGTCCGAATGTGATGCCAGGTAGCCGGCTCGCGACGCAAGGACATATTCCGCGAAGCCTGGGACATGGGACGCCATTACAACCAGATCGGCATCGATTTCGGTCGCGGCCTTGCGCAGCGTGTCATCGATGTCGATTGTCGGGTCGTGTGAAATCATGACTTTACTGGCAATCGGCTTATCGTACTTCGCGCTCTTTTCCGAAGCGAACGCGCGCAACTTCTCTTCGAATTGTTCGGGGTTGCGCGCCACCGCGCTTGGCCCTGACATCGCCACGCTGACAAGCGTGATGCCGGCATCGTAATGCTTCGCCAGGTCCACCCCGACAGTGATGGCCTTCTCGCACTGATCCGAATGTTCCAGGTCGACGGGGACGAGCAGATTTTTGTACATGGCGAGCACCTATGAAGATCAAAGTTCCTGCCAGTAGTTGAGCACTCGCCACCACCAACCCGCATTGATGCAAGTCAAGCTTGGGATTTGCTGCTGCCACGGAGAGAAATGATCTTTTGGGACTGAAGCTTCACACAGCGGTCTTGACTCAACGTTGCTGCCAAAAACTCGGTAAGTAAAAGTAGAACAAGGGAAGTCAAACAACGGATCCGGGCGAGGAACAGCGCTCTCACGCATTCCTGCATCAGGAAAGTGGCGCACAGCGCTACCGTGACCCCTGACCAAGCAGTTGCCCGCAGGGCGCGAACGCCTTGCTCTGATTAGTACTTGATGGTGACGCCTGCGCGTGCCTCTGCCCGCTGATTGCCGTCGTCTGTGAAGTGGGCTTCGGTATCAAGGAAGACGAGCGTGGCATCATTGATGCGACCGGTGGCTGTCACGCCGACAAATCCTGTCACAGTGTCGTCACTGCCGCCGGGGTCGAAACTGACAGCCTGGCCGAGCAACAATCCCGTTACGTCATCGTTGTCCGAAGAGGTGGCTTCGATGCCGATACGGGGAACCACGCGGGCGTGAGCGGCTTCCATAGGGAATGCCAATTGCAGCCGGCCCATCCAAAGCGATACATCCTGATCTGACGTGGTCAGTGCGCCAGCGGAACCACTCTCCGAGTATCCATCAATCGACAAGTGCGCATAACGCAACCGGGCACTTGGTTCGATAACAAAACCACCAACACGCAGGACCACGCCCGCCGTCAACTCAGATGAAACGAAAACACCGTCAAAGTCAGCTGTTGCCGTTTCGAGGCCACCGACAACCGTGTTGTTGGCAACTTCGCGGGAGCTATCATAGTTGTTGCGTCCGGCGGTCAGCATGAAGTGAGCGAACCAGTTGGACTGACGGACGCTGGCGTAGGCACCACCAAAGAATGCATCCGTTTCCATTTCCTGAGTGTCGAGAGAGTTGTCGACATTACTCCGGGCAGCGCCAGCGAAGACACCAACGCGGACATTCGAGAACAACACACCGTCAACGCCGACCAGGCTGCCAACTGTCTTATGATCAGTCGCAGTCGTTGGGCTTTCAGCATCCTGGCTACGCAATCCTCCGAAGGCTTGTGACCACAGTCCCAGCCGGTTGTCTTTGGAGGCGCCACCTTTTCCGGTGTTGTGGCCGAGATTTGAGCGGGCGCCCAGGCGCAACAGCGAACTGCCACCGAGCGCAAAGGCGCCAGGCCCTGTTGCTGAACCACTGCCGGCACCCTGCAGCCGTGCATGAATGGAGTTGAAAATCCCACTCGTCAGATCAGACAATATCTCGTCGTGGGCGGCCAAGAGTGTCGGATCAACAACGACTACTTGATTACCAACCTGAACGAAGGGAGCGCCGTTCGTATTGATGATCTCGGGCCCGCCACCAAAGGTCTTGGCGATGCTCAGTCCGTTCTCGACATTGAGGGTATCGATGCCGCCGCCGAGACGAATCCTTCCCTCGATGATCGAGCCGGGTTGGAGTGTCAGTGTGTCGCCTCTGTTGTTGCCTTGAAAACGAATGGCTGTTCCGGCCGGGCCACGGGTGCTGCGGATTGTCCCCGAGTTTGTGATCGAGCTACCGGCCGTACCAGCACCAATAGAGCTATTGAGCTCGACGCCCTCGCGCCCCTCGATCAGGCCTGAGTTTATGACCGTACTGCGATTATCGAGATCGATGCCGTGATCGCCAGGGCCGCTACCACCGCGGATCGTGCCCGAGTTGGTCACCGTATTGCGGTTGTCGCCGTCAATCCCATCCTGTGTCGAGCTCTCGATCAGCCCGGAATTCACAACGGTGTTGCGGTCATCAATTCGGATAGCATCATCGCTACCGGTATTCCGGATCGTCCCGGAATTTGTGATGCTGTTGTCGTCGTTGGCCTCAACCGCCTCGCCGCCACGTGATGTGATCAGGCCGGTATTCGTGAGCACATTGCGATCATCAAACTCAACGCCTTCGTCTGATCCGATAATAGTTCCGGAGTTGGAGATGACGTTGTCGTTGTCAACGTTTATGCCATCGTCTTGACTGGTGCTCGGCCCAGACGTAATCGTGCCAGTGTTCGTAATTCTGTTGTTATTGTCGGCAATGATGCCGTCGGCACTGGTTGATGTGATGCTGCCTCTGTTGACGACGGTATTCCCGTCATCGAGTTGGAGCCCCTGCTGTGTCGACCTGATTGAGCCGTTATTGGTTATGGTGGCGTTATCGCCGTCAATATGGATACCGTCGTTGGTCGCAACAATCTCACCATTATTAAGCACCGTCAGGTCATTCCTGGCCCCAGCATCTATGATACCAGTACCTGCGGCGTTAATCGTCCCTCCGGCATCGATGGTGCCGACATCCCCATCCAGCATCAGTGTTTGCTGACCCACAGTCTGCCCGTTGGCAACTGTGAAGTCGGCGGCTTGGGCTGGGGCAATCGCTAGCAAAGCCGCGATCGAAAATGCCAAAGCCGGGAGCCCTTTCCTTTTTTCTGACAGGGAAAGGGAGCTACTCATCAAGTACTTACGCAGGGTCAACATTTAACTTACGCACTGAATAAACTGTAGATAACCTGTGGATAAATGGAGTAAAATATAACCGGGGTCGCATGCACAACCTTGGAGTGCCGCAATCAGCAGTTGTGCAACGGGGGCGTGTTCGCGCTGCAACACATCCTCAGTAGGCACGCGAAGGCCATTCGATGAAAGGGATGGTTCCGAAATGGAAATGGACCGATCAATTTTCAAAACTAATCAGCGTTTGCTGATGAAAGTATTGGCGCTGTTTGTCTGTTGGATTGGTTGCTTGATAATGGCGAACAATTCTGGTGCACAAGCGAGCGGCGCAACGGCAAATAAAACTCCAAAGAAAGCGCGCACCGATAAACCCCGGACAGGTTGGCTGGTACAGTGCACGGATTCTGGCACGGGCTTGCGTTGCAAGGCCACGCAGTCATTGATGCTCGCAAAGACGAAACAACATCTCTTAACGGTCACGGTTCAGCGCGACGCCAGCAACAAGCTGTCGATCCTCTATCGCGCACCTCTTGGACTGTTTCTGCCCGCAGGGATCAAAGTAAAGTTCGACGAAAAGAAGCCAAAACTCTTTCCGTTCCAAACCTGCGACTCGAAAGGCTGTTACGCGGCATCAGTTCTTGCGGCGGATGAACTGAGCCGCATGCGCAAAGGCAAGGTCCTTGAAGTGGCATTTAGTAATCTCAAGCGAAAACAGATTGCGTTGAAGTTGCGGCTGGACGGGTTTGACTACGCTTACAGCAAGATCAAGTGATAGTCGGTCTTGCCCGCCGGTCAGCGATACGCACTTGCGCCAGCCCAATAGGGAAGCCGTTAAAGCAGTCTAACGTTTCTGTTTGGCCGCATAGCGCACCCTGAGTGGCGGTTGGTGTTTTCGGCAACGCTCCAATACCCTGCTTGCAATGCGTCTGCGCCAGAGTTGCGACCTCCGCCTCTGTGGCTTCCGAAATGCCATCGCGGCAAGCCACCACAAAAATGAGCTGCAATGGTACGCTGAGTGATCGACTGTGTCGTCGCGATCGAAATGAAAGCTGCGCTTTTCCAAGTAGCTACAAATGAATCGGGCCTGGCAGCCTCGGCACTGAGCCCGTTGAACCGTCATCTCGTCCCAATAAGCGTCGGGACCAAGTTCCACACTATCTCTTATGGACAAATCGGCAGCGCCGCAGTTCGGGCAAAGCAAACTCATCGGCCATCACTTTGTAGTGCTGCGACAGCATCGGGAACGTCGAGATAGACGTCGTCATCCTGATGCGACTGATGCAGCCTAACCCGCCGACCATCGCTGCCCGGAACAAACCATAGGAACGTGCCACACCAATACTCGCCCTTGGCTGCTCCAGACGTTTGCAGAAGCACGTTGCCGGTGACATCACGCACCTCAAACTCCGCTTGCAGCTCGAAATGCTGGCCACCGTAACCACCGTTTCCGAATTCGACTTCGCGTTTGAAAATTCGCCGATCGCTGACGGCGTCATGGTCGATTTCCTCCCATGTCATTGTAACCATCCCGCGACCCATCTCACTTTTCTCGGATTGCACGATCACAGATACCAATGCCCCCGCTCCAATTACCTGTTTGCAGACCATCATAAATCAAACGTGGTTGCGGGATTAAGGCCGCAAAACGTCAAAGCAATGCGTCGTCCCACGAATTTGCATCACACCTGGGGTGATCTGCCGGCCGGATGGTTTCGCATGACGCAGCAGTCACCCGCAAAAATCGGAGGAGTCGGATCGCCTATCAACGAGTGAGCTTGATAGAACTGTCCAGCATCTGAAAGAGCTTATCGGCCTTGCTCTGACCGGTCAGGCTGAACGCAGCAAAGATCAACACGCCTTGCTGTCGTGGCAGCGTCACGCTGCGCATTTCGAGGTCGCACGCAGCGCCCTGATACTTGCATTTGCCTCGTGCCCGAATGGTCTCTAATCCGCGCCATGTCTGTCGACCCGTTTTGCCATTTCTCACACCGAACGTTTGCATCCAGCCCCTTGCAATGGCACCGGCCCGGGCCAGACGATGCTTCTTCGGGACTTGGATCCGGTATAGAATGATCTTTGCAACAGTGTTGTCGTGCGATTGATCGCTGAGGCTGACAACTCTCACCGGCTTGCTCTTGCCCTCCCTGACGGAAGACGCTTCATACTGAAAAACGCCAGGCCACCGAACGGAGATTGGCAGAGAGGCATAGCGATTGTCCGTGACGACTTGGCCAAAAGTGAGCTTGCGCATCACGTTGAGATTGTGAATTTCACGCTGCGATGTTGACGCGAACTGATCAAATGACTCCATGGCGCGGAGATGATTAGCAATCCTCGGATTGTATCTAGCTGCCGCGAGTTTCTTTAGGCTGTTGTTCCATTTCGCAAAAGACTTTTGAATTGAGGCCTTGTCCTCAGCCTTTTTCATTGCGGCCATGAGCCGTCTCGCGGCCCTGTCAAATTCGCGGGTCTTTGAAACCTTTGATCCGCGCAAGGATGCGATCGCGCTCAGTGCGGCCTCATAATTGAAGCGTGCCGAGGAGTAATTGGAATTCTTCTCAACGAGCGACCAGAACCGTTTAATCTCGGCGGGATCGTTTCCAATCTGACGCTTGAGGTCTTCCCACAGAATGCGATGTAGCTGCGGGGTCAGAATGCCATCCTTGGACTGCATAACCCCGAAAACTTCAGAAAGGGTCTTCGGTGCCTGCTGTGCTACTGCTGGCGTGAAGAAGATCTGCCCCATGCAGCATAGCGCCGTCGTCGAAACGATAAGTGCGCGCACTGCGCGCGGTTTGTTCAACCGGCAGGACACACTTGGCAGAGGGTTATGGCTGGCACTTTCGATCACGTGACTTCACTCCATCTCGGGAGTTTGTTCATCCCATGGTTGCAACGGCCGAGCTATGAACTGCGTCACACTATCTGAATTCCTCACACACCGCCTCATCAGGAGAGCTAGAGAGATTCTCTCTGCAAGCAGGTCTACTCCCAGGCGCGAAACGTATTGCCACTATCGATCGCTAACTCCTTAGGTCTGTCCATGCTTGCAAACGTGATGATGATGCGCAGTCGGCGGCTAAAATGCTGTGGTTGGTTGCTATGTGCGGTGGCTGTCACGAGCATGCTGGTTTTGTCCGTGCCAGCACGAGCCTTGTCAAATCAGGCCGAAGTTAAACTTCCGCGCTACCTCGGACCATGGTTTGAATACGCGCGCACACCCAACCAATTCCAAGACAATACGCTCCAAAGGGACGGGAAAGAGTACGGACCCTGCTTCGCAGCACGAACCAATTATACCGCCAGTGGCGAGAACGCGATCAACGTGCGAAACGCTTGCGAGCGTCGCGCATCTGACGGTTCTGTCGTTACCGATCGCGTAACCGGCAAGGCCGTGCTGCAGGCGGGAACACAGGGACGAAAGCTGCAGATTGCGTTCGGCTCCGGCATCGCCAGGTTTTTCCAAAGGGCCATCTCTGGCGGCGGATTTGCCTATTGGATCTATTGCATCGGCCCAGTCAACACGGATGGGCTTTACGATTGGGCTGTCGTGAGCGGTCCTGAGAAAGACTATGTCTTTGTGCTGACGCGCCAACGGAAGATTGCAGAGAAAGTGCGCGCGGAAATTCTGCGCTGCAGTCAAGCGAGCGGACTGCCTGTCGAGAAGCTCATCTACCGGCAAGACAATTCGGCCCGCTAGATGGCGCGCTAGATGGCCCACCAGATGGAAAGTCTTCCGGGCTCAAGTCTGCGCAAGGCAACGCGTGCCGTTGCGATGAAAGCCAGCCGGTCCTCGCAAGAAGCCGAGCCGACGCCGCGCGAAAGCGTTAACAATGGCAACGCAGTCATCTGTTACCCCTGCGACGAGCCCTTGTAACTCCACCGAAACTCACCAGATAGATCTAGGAAAACAAACATTGGTCGAGCATCATCATGAATGTTGACGAACGCAAGCTAATCTCGGGTCTGTTTGACCGCATGCAAGGCATGAAGGGCATTGAGAAAGATGCCGAAGCCGCAGCGCTCATTGAGCGCGAGGCTGCAGCCAATTCCGACGCCGTCTATCTTCTGACCCAGTCTGTCTTGGTTCAAGAACAAGCTTTGCAGAAGGCCAATGCGAGAATTCAAGAGCTTGAGGCTGCGGACGCAACTTCGAGCAGCCCCAACTTAGCAACTTCAGCATCGCCACGGAAATCTGCAGGTTTCGGTCAGTCGTCTACGACAAGCGTTCCAACAACGGGCGGCGCGTCGCAGTCTTCCGGATTCACTCCCAGTGCCGCAAGATCAGGGGCTTCATCGCCTGAGGGCAATCGCGGCCTCGGTGGCGGTGGCTTCATGGGCCAGGCAATGACGACGGCGGCTGGTGTCGCCGGAGGTATGCTGCTGGCAAACGGCATTTCAAGCCTTTTCTCCGGCTCATCGTCATCAGCCAATGCGGCCGAGACATCGACTGCCGAGGCAACACCAGCCAGTGACCAGACCGCTGACTCTAGTGAACAAGCTGCAGCGGAAGATGCCAATGTCGAAAATGCATCTGCCGACGCCGACGATGGCGGCTGGTTTGGCGGTGATGATTGGGGAGATTTCGGCGGCGACCTAGAGCTTTAGAAGCTGCACATCGCAAATCGTCCAGTGTCTTCTGAATTTAGGCATCTGCCGGCAGCGTGAGATAAACAATTGATCGGGCCGTAAGGCGTAGCAACGCCCGTCGTTCGCTCCGCTGGAGCAAACAGACGCTAAGCTTTTATACGAAGACTCGAACCGCCGGCTCCATGAAGAGCCATGGGAATAAGCAGGCATGGCAAAACTAGACGAGTTGAAGTCGAACGTAGCGGATGCAATGAAGCTGCGCGGCCTCGCCTGGATCGACGACCCGCAGGTTGAGACGGTAACGGCTGAAAGTAGCGCCGGCGCGCAGTCACGGATTATAAGCGGCAGAATCCTCTGCGAAGCGACCGGACACGAAGAGCTGGTCGGGCCCTACAAAGACGAAGCGTTGTTTTGGTATGAGTCACTGCGGGTGATATCGAATACAAACTGGGGCACTTGAAGAAATAACCCTGCCGCTCGGCACCTTGCCGTTATCGCGGAGACCACGCTTTTCAGGTCGCTGCCTTTACGCCTCATCATGCCGTTGTCTTCTTCGTCTCCTGATGCGGTTGGCCGATGTAATCTCTGACCCACTCGCCACTACATGATCTTCAGGATGCTCTCATGGATGTCTGGCTCATAGCCAGCGCGAAGCACGTCAACGACAGATGGCGGTGTTAAGACGTCAACGACATCATCCTTGCGACATGGAACGGCCGCAGCATAGCCGCGTGTTGACCAGAGGAAGCAACGCCCGCCCAGCAAAAGCAGATATCCAGCTGGCGCGCTGAACATGCTGCCATCGGGCAGGTCTTGCAGTGATACCTTGTGCAGTTGCTTACGACCGTGGGCGTTGAGGCGTTCGGCGTGCAGCGCTTGGTCGACAGTCTCCCAAGTAGCGGACTGACCATCGCGTGCGGTCGACCAGCACTTGAGAAAGCGCTTTGCCTCTGTGGTTTGCCGAACGTCGCATGGGCGATGTCCTGCAGCGAGCGCCGATACCTCGTCAAGAAAGGACAGTGAGAGGTCAGTGCTCGCCTCGTTCATCAGAGCGTTTGGCGCACCGGCTTCGCTGCTCAACTGTTGGTCCTGATGATAAATCCAACGCTCTGAGATCCAGCGTTGTGCGCTCAGCGATCCGTCACTGCGATGCAACGATCCACCCCGGTCACCGATCCAGTGCGACGACCAGTTGCCGCGGACGATACTTCCATCAGGCGTAACACAGTGCGGCGCGTCGATGTCTCGGTGCGCACGCTGACTACCCATAGCTTTGGTTTGCTGATCGTCCAACTGCAGCCCTAATACAACCTGTGAATAAAGGGAATGGCCCGCAAATCGTTCGGCCATAGAGTTGATAATTGTAACACTATAACATTACCAGAAGGCAAGTTTGTAATTTGGAGGTTTGCATGTCGGCAACGAGCAATGAGACGACGATGGACAAACGGTTGCCAGTATCGGTGCTGTCCGGCTTTCTTGGCGCCGGCAAGACGACTTTGCTCAACCACGTTCTCTCCAACAGAGAGGGTAAGAAAGTTGCGGTCATTGTCAATGACATGAGTGAAGTCAATATTGACGCTGATCTTGTCCGCGATGGTGGCGCAAACCTTTCGCGAACCGATGAAACGCTGGTTGAAATGTCGAACGGCTGCATTTGCTGCACGTTGCGCGATGACCTGCTCAAAGAAGTGCGCCGTCTCGCGGCTGAGGGCCGGTTTGACTATTTGCTCATTGAATCGACAGGCATCTCTGAGCCACTGCCAGTCGCATCAACATTCGAGTTCCGGGATGAAGACGGCAACAGCCTTGCTGATGTCGCGCGTCTCGACACGATGGTGACGGTTGTCGACGCGGCCAACCTGCTCAAAGACTACGCTTCGACGGACTTCCTGGCCGATCGGGATATGGCGCTCGGCGAAGATGATCATCGCCCGATTGTTAATCTGCTGGTCGACCAGATAGAGTTTGCTGACGTCATCGTGCTCAACAAGATGGATGTCGCTAAACCGCAGGAGATTGAATCCGCGCGCATGATCATCCGCTCGCTCAATGCCGAGGCGAAGATCATCGAAACGACTGAAGCACAGGCCCCGCTCGACGACATTCTCGCGACCGGCCGCTTCGACTTTGAGAAAGCGCACCTCCACCCGCTGTGGTTCAAGGAACTGAACGGATTCAAGGATCACGTGCCGGAAACTGAGGAATACGGCATCCGGAGCTTCGTCTACCGCGCGCGCTCACCGTTCGAGCCGGAAAAGCTTTATGCGTTCTTCAACAAGACCTGGCCCAATGTTGTTCGCGCCAAAGGCTTCTTCTGGATTGCGAGCCGCCCTCAGTGGTGCGGTGAGGTCAGTATGGCGGGCGCACTCGTCCGCCACGGAGCGGCCGGGTTCTGGTGGGCCGCCGTACCAAAGAAACATTGGCCAACCAATCCCGAACATCTGGCTATGATTGAGAAGCGCACCAGTGGACTGTTTGGCGATCGCAAACAGGAGCTGGTGTTTATTGGCACTGAGGATATGGACGAAGCAGCAATCCGCGCTGAACTCGACAGTCTATTGGTGCAGCTTCCATCCACCGGTGAGGTCGATACCAAGGAATGGGCCAAACTTCCCGATCCATTCCCGAAGTGGCAGCAAGCTCAAGCCGCCGAATAGGATCATCAGGTCCTGACACGCAGCCACTGATGCGGAGGGCGTCGTAGAGTTCGAAGAGAGCTTCACGACGCCACGCCCGGTTTCGCGAACATCCTCAATCATTATCGAGAGGACAGCGGTCAGCTTCAAAGCTGGTGACCGAACTCCTCGGCGCGGCTCTGCGGCGCCGAGGAAAGAATTTGTTCGTCCAAAGACGAGAGGTCTATCGCTCTTCGGTGAGAAGGGCCTTGTAGACCGTGTAGCACATCGCCAGGACGACAAGTGTGAACGGTATGCCTGTCGACACCGCCGCCCCTTGCAACGCTGCCAGTCCGCCACCCAGTAGCAGTGCGATGGCCACCAGACCTTCCAGCGTGCACCAGAAAATGCGCTGGATGACAGGAGCATCCATTTTGCCACCGGCAGTGATCGTATCAATCACCAGTGAGCCACTGTCAGAGGACGTCACGAAGAAAATGACGATCAACACCAGCGCGAGCGGAGCGACAATGCTGTAGAGCGGGAGCTCCTTGAGGAACCCGAACAGCGCACCTTCCGGCTTGTAGCTATCGATCACTGTTGCTTTCACGCCCTCTGCACCACCTGCATTCAGCATGTCGATGGCAGCACCGCCGAAGGTCGACATCCACAATGCACACACCAGGGTTGGCGCAATGAGTGCACACAGCACGAACTCGCGGACGGTCCGGCCCTTGGAGATCCGAGCGATGAACATGCCAACGAACGGGCTCCATGCAATCCACCAGGCCCAATAGAACGTGGTCCAACCGTGGAAGTAGCTGGTGTCTTCACGCCCGAACGGGTTCGATAGAGCCGGCAACAGCGTGACGTACTGAACCATCGTGGTGAAGTAGCGGGTAATCGCGTCAACGAAACCAGTCATGGCAATCACGAAGATGAAAAGCCCGACGGCCATGATCATGTTGATCTCGGACAGTCGCTTCACACCTTTGTCCATGCCAAGCAGCACTGAAACAAGCGCAATTGCCGTAATTCCGATGATCAGCAGTACGGTTACGGTTGGCGTCGGTGCAATGCCGAACACCTCGTTGAGACCTGCCGCAACCTGTTGCGCACCGAGGCCAAGTGACGTCGTCAGACCGAACAGTGTCGCAAACACAGCCAGGGTATCGATCACGTGGCCCGGCCAACCCCAAATCCGATCACCGAGAACAGGGTGGAAGGCGGAGCGTAGTGTCAGTGGGAGGCCTTTGTTGTAGCAGAAGATCGCCAACGTCAGGCCGACGACCGCGTAAACTGCCCATCCTTCAAGTCCCCAGTGGTGAATGGTACCCACCACGCCAATGTATTCGTTCCCGGGTTGGGTGATATCAATGTTGAGCGGCCTTGCAGCGCCCTTCTCAGCAAAGTTGTAGTAAACCGGCTCAAGTACGCCGAAGAACAGAAGGCCGATACCGATGCCAGCTGCGAACATCATGGCGATCCAGCCAGCGTAGGAATAATCGGGCTTGGCGTCTTTGCCACCGATTCTAACTGATCCAACTGGAAGCACAATCAACGCCAGGCAGAACAGCGTCATGATATCGACTGAGAGAACAAGGAACCAATCGAATTGCTTAGTCAGAAATGGGCGCAGCCAGCCGAAAAATTCCGCTGACTCTTTTTGAAATGAAAGCGCCAGAATAACGAATGCGATAATAATTCCGGCTGAAACCACGAATACGGGGTTATGGATATCCAAGCCGAACGGCCGGATATTGTCACTTCCCATTTCGTATTCGGTGGTCGCTTCTTGGGGCAGTTCATCATTGGTAGTAGACACGTTATCCTCCCCAGGATGTGCTCTATTATTTGATGGCTCCAGCGACTATTCCACAGCCATCAGAGAAGCAGCATGACGGGCTTTGCTCGAATTGGCAACTCTTTGGCGTTCGGTTGGGGAGGGAATGGCCAGGGGTTTCGTGAGAAGAATGAGTAACTTGGGTTCGAATTCGCGGGTTGGCGCCCGCCAGTAGGCGGAATCAGGCCGGGCTTACCCACAGCGAATAGCTGCAGCCTACATGCGTCCGCTCACGATTGCCCAGGCGGCAGCTGCCAGCGAAAGCGCGCCAATCCACAAAGCCCAACGCCCCGTTCGCGTGAGTCGTGCGTTCTCATTGGCAATCCGGTGAATGGTTCCATCATCCAGGCGCACGCCGTTCTGGGCCATGTCAGCAAAGGCATGCGCAGAACGCTCGGCTTGCTCCATCAGGCGGGGCACATCCGCAATGACGCGGCCGACTGTGCCCGCGCCCTGTCCGGCATCACGCAGCCGCCCGGCAACGCCGTAATTCGCTTCCATCCACTCCTTGGCGACGGGCTCAGCTGCTGTCCAGATGTTCAGGTTCGGATCGAGCGATCGCGCCACGCCCTCAACAATCACCATGCTCTTTTGCAGGAGGATCAACTCCGGCCGGGTCTCCATGTCGAACACTTCGGTGTAGGCAAACAGCTGCCCGAGCAGATCGGCCATGGAGATTTCATCAGCGGTTCGGCCATGGATCGGTTCGCCAATCGCCCGCATCGCCTGTGCAAAAACAGCCACCGGATGATGCGCTGGCACGTAGCCGGCATCAAAGTGGATCTGCGCTGCCAGCATGTAGTCGCGAGTAATCAGTCCGTGCAGGATTTCCGCGAGGAATCGGCGCTCGATCTTGCCGAGCCGTCCCATGATTCCGAAGTCGACGGCCACCAGTGTGCCGTCCGGTTCGACCAGCAAGTTGCCTTGATGCATGTCGGCATGGAAGAAACCATCGCGCATGGCGTGGCGTAGAAACGAGCGCAGCACTGTGAGACCGAGCTGCTCAAGATCGTGGCCATCTTCCTTGAGCTTCTCGACGTTGGAGATCGGCGTCCCGTCGATCCATTCCAACGTCAGGACGCGTTTGGCGGTGCGGCGCCAGTCGACCTCGGGCACACGGAAGGTGGTATTGTCCGCGGCCTGGTCACCCTTGATGTTGTCCGCCATCTCAGAAATGGCAGCCGCCTCCAGCCTGAGGTCCATCTCGAGTTCGGTCGTGCGATCGAGGTTTTCGACAACGGCGACCGGCTTCAGGCGGCGCGACGGTGCGTGCACCATCTCTACCGTGCGTGCCGCGAAGTAATAGCTATTGAGGTCCCTGCGAAACCGTTCTTCGATGCCCGGCCGCAGGATCTTCACGGCGACGTCGCGTTCCTCGCCATCGACCAGGACGGTGGCCTTGTGAACCTGCGCGATTGAAGCGGCCGCAAGCGGCGAGCCGAAGTGCACAAAGTGATCTTCCAACTTGCCACCAAGCGCATCCTCGATCGCCCGGCGCGCCTCTCGCATCGAAAACGGCGGCTGACGGTCTTGCAGGTTTCTGAGATCGGCCGCCAGATCATGACTAATCAGGTCACCACGTGTGGCCAGAAACTGCCCAAGCTTGATGTAGCTGGGTCCGAGCCTCGACAGGGCACGCGAAACGCGGCTATCACGCGGCTGACCGATGCGAAAGGGCCAGGACAGGATACGGATCGGCAGCGTCAGCGCGCGCGCCAGATGTAACACAAACGGCGCCTTCATGCCTTTCGGCACAAAGCGCACGCCGTGCTGGGCAAGCACGATGCCGGCCCGGGCGAGGCGAAACATACTGGTGATGGCGTTCAGCATAAGCCCTCGAAGTGATTCAACGGGCACTTATGCCTGATTGCGGTGCGAAGGGGAATGAGGTGCAACCTCAAATCTTCCAACCAGAGTGAATCGCTGCAATCCCGCCGGTCAGGTTGCGGTAGGATACGTTCTCGAAGCCGGCCGCCCGGACCATATCAGCAAACTCATTCTGCGGCGGAAACTTGCGGATGCTTTCAACCAGGTATTGGTAGGAATGCTTGTCATTCGCCGCCATCTGGCCGAGGCGTGGGATCACTTCAAACGAGTGGAAATCGTAGAGCCGGTCCAGCATGGGCACTGTGCACTTGGAAAACTCCAGGCATACGAAATGTCCGCCGGGCTTGAGCACACGGAAGGCTTCGCGGATGGCCTTTGGGATATCCGTCACGTTGCGAATGCCAAACGCAATCGAATAGGCGTCGAAGCGGCGGTCATCGAAAGGCAGCGTTTCAGCGTTGCCTTCCACGAGATCGATCTGGTCATCAAGGGCTGCATCTGCAACTCGCCGCTGGCCGACATCCAGCATTTCGCGGCTGATATCGCAAATGACGGCGGAGCAACCAAGCCCGCCTCGCTTCATGGCGCGCATCGCGATATCACCGGTGCCGCCCGCCACATCTAGCAGGCGAAACATGGTGTCTGATTTCGGTGGATTGATCTGCGTAACCAGATCCTCCTTCCACAGACGGTGCATACCGGCTGACATCAGGTCGTTCATCAGATCGTAGCGCTCGGCGACTGACGAGAACACGCGATTGACCATGCCCTGCCGCTCATCGCGAGGGACATCCTCAAAGCCGAACGACGTCGTGTTATCGTCACCGCTAGCCGTGCTGCCGTTGGTGCTGCCAGACGTGTCATCAGACGTGTTACCAGACACGTTACCTGTCGGATTTTCAGTCATTGTGCGCGATCCTGGATATTCGACTGCACTAAGTTTAGGCTTGTTGTTCGGGTCTGCGAAGCGGGCAAGACAATTTGCAACTCTCTATCCTGTGAGGAGGTAAACGATGGCGGAAGAAACTCAAGGATTTCTGAGCCGGGCTTACGGCCTCAACAGTACCGAGAAAACCCGCGCATTCTATCAGGACTGGGCGAAAACCTATGACGAGGAAATGCGCGTCAACGGCTATTCGTCGCCGCCACGCACCGCCAAGGCCATGGCGGCTAGCGTCGAGGATGTCAACGCGCCATTGCTGGATCTCGGTTGCGGGACGGGCATTTCAGGAGAGGCCTTGCGCGACGCTGGCTTCACGACCCTGGACGGCACCGATCTGACCGAGGAAATGCTCCTCGCCGCTGAAACGAAGGACATCTACCGCAAGCTCACCAAGGGTGATCTCAATCAACCGATACCGGCGGCGCCGGGTGAGTATGCCAACATCACAGCCATCGGTGTGTTCAGCCCCGGTCACGCCCCGCCGGAAATCATTCGCGTGGTCGTAGACCTTCTGCCCGCCAAGGGATGCTTCGGGTTTTCGCTCAATGATCATGCACTCGAAGAACCGGGCTATGAGGCTTTGATCAACGATCTTGTCAGGGACGGAACGATTGAAGTTGCCTTTAAGGAATACGGCGAGCACATGCCCGGCATCGGGCTCAAATCGATGATCTACGTCCTCAGGCGGCTCTAGAGCATGTTGAAGACACTGAGCACATGACGCAATTGTCATTGGCAGCCTAGCGCTTCCTGATTAACCTCGTGTCATCTACCCGGGCGCCGTTGTTCGGACGCGGGCTAGTGCCACCGAGAGGTTCCCAATGATCGCTACTGCGCGCGCGCGTCTCGTTTTGATCACCGCCATCCTTTGTTCGGTATGCGCACTGGCATCGCCGCTGTCAGCCAAGCAGGCCGTTGACCTTGAGCTCGTTCTCGCAGTCGACATATCTCTGTCGATGGATGCCGACGAGCAGCGCCTGCAACGCGATGGTTACGTCGCAGCACTCCGTCACCCGGATGTGGTGCGCGCTATAAAATCCGGACCGCAAGGCAAGATTGCACTCACTTACATGGAATGGGCCGGCCATATCATTCAATCCGTATTGGTGCCCTGGCATGTGATCGAAACGGCTGACGACGCCAACGCCTTCGCGGACAAGCTCGCAGCTCAGCCGTTGTCACGTGCGTTGATGACATCAATCTCAGGCGCAATCTTCGAGGGGCAGAAGCTGTTTGCAAAAAGCAATGTTGAGAGCCTGCGCCGCGTCATCGATGTCTCAGGGGATGGGCCGAACAACTCAGGCACCACAGCAATGCGCGCGCGCGACGCTGCCGTCAAAGCCGGTATCGTAATCAATGGACTTGCACTGGTGCTCAAGCGGCCCGACGGACCTTACAGCTACTTCGATATTCCCAACCTTGATCACTACTACGCCGATTGCGTGATCGGAGGAGCCGGCTCTTTTGTGCTCGCCGTCACCGATAAGAGCGAATTCACCACTGCCATTCGCCAGAAGATGATCAAGGAGATTGCCGATCTCCGAACCAAGCCCGTCACTCCGGCCCGAACGCCTCATGGCAAGCTCCTGCATCGTGCCCAGCTGCGTCTGCCGCCTCCGTCGTCGAAGCGAGCGAAGTACGACTGCCTGATTGGCGAGAAGCTGTGGGAGCAGTACCAGCGCGACCAGTGGTGACGTGAATAAGACCGAGGACACGACATGATGGATCAGCGACACCCGATGCAAAATCCCAAGCGCTTGTCGCGCCTTGTAACCGCTCTTGTGTTCGCGATCTTGCTGGGCGCCTTAGTCTCCAAGCCGGCTCTTGCAGACTGGAAGCAGGACTGTGCCAACGACATTCAGCGGGCCATGACAAATCTGACGGTCGTCTGGAAAAACCTCAACGCCCGACGCCAGATCATTCATGAGGGACCACAGTATATTTACTCTCTCGATGAAAGCGAACGTTGCGCGCCGATTTGGAAGGAACACATCAAATCATTTCGCGAGGCCGGCACGTTTGTTTGGTGGTCCCGCAGCGCAGTCCTGATTTGTGAGGCCGGCCACCGGATGTCCATTGAGGCGCTGGCGAGCGCGATCGACATCGAAGTCATCGGTTTCTGGAAGCGTCGAAAATGGCGCTACAGCCAATGTATCACGGCCGGCCGGCGCATCGTGCTTGGCCTGGACGGCTGAACTATCAGAGCGCCCTGGCCACATCACAACGTGCGCCACTCAACTAGACAACTTGATACCACGTGCTCATGCCGCCCGACTGGTGGCCGAGCATATGACAATGCAACATCCACTTGCCCGGGTTGTGGGCATGGAAAGCAACAGTCACCTCTTCCTCGCGCTGCAGAAAGATTGTGTCACGCCAGTGCGGCAACGGCTTACGTCGCGAGTGCTCGGTTTCGCGCACATGATGGCCATGAAAATGCATGGCATGCGGCCACGCGGTTTGATTGACCATCTTGATCGCAATCGTCTGCCCGCGCTCCGCTTTGACGAGCGGTTGGTCTGTCATCCCAACGACGCCGTTGAACGCCCATGCCTTGCCGTGCGTGCGCACCAATTCACGCGTGCCCATCGTTTTGCCCTTGTAGATTGCACTGTCGAACCACGACATGGCGCCACCTGTCATCACCAGATCCTGAGACAATGCATTGTCGAGATCCAAGTTGGAGGGCATGGGGTTTGCCGATAGCACAAGTATATCGCTGAGTACCTTGGCTCGCTGGCGCTGCGACGCGTGGTAGACCAACTGCCCGAGCTGTAACTTCTCGCGGCCGGTGTCGATCATGATCGGCGTCTTGGTGCCAGTATCTCGATCGCAGTCGAGAATGATATCTGCGCGCTGGGACGGTGCCAGAAAAACCATATTGCGCTGCGGAGCGAATGGCACGGCCACGGGCTGGCCATCGAGCGCGACGACGATCGGAGCATGACCCTCAAAGATCAAGCCGATGGTCCGGGCATTGGCAGAGTTGATCAGGCGCAGGCGGAGGCGCTCGCCTGCTTTGACGGCGAGGTCGAGGTTGTCTTGACCATTGAGAGTCAAAACATTACCGAGCCGTCCCGCGTGCGTGACATCGTGCATGCTCCCGAAGCTGCGTTCATGAATCTTGCCATCACGGTCAAGGCGCCAATCGTCGACCACCAAAACGATGTCTTGGTCAACGGGCGGGGGCTTCGTTTCTTCGATAATCAGAGGACCTTGAAGGCCACGCGCGAGCTGTTCCCATGTCCGGTTGTGAGGATGGTACCAATACGTACCGGCATCTGGTGGTGTGAAGCGATAAGCAAAGCGGCCGCCGGAGGGCACAGCCTCTTGCGTGAGGCCCGCGACACCGTCCATTGCATTGTTGATGCGCACGCCATGCCAATGGACCGTTGTAGGCTGTGGTAACTCGTTGACCAGATCAAGGGCAAACTCTTCGCCCTGCTTTGTACGAAGCTCCGGTCCGGGAACTCGGCCATCATAGCCCCAGATAGGGGTTGCCGGCTCGTTAGGTCCCAAAAGTCGAGCTTGCCCTGGCTTGGCAATGAGTTCTCTTGGATTGGCCGTTGCCATTGATGGCCTGGATCTGAGCAGCGAAGCTGCAGCCAGGGCACCTGATCCGATGAGAACATCCCGGCGAGTGGCCATGTCTATCGCTCCTACAAATCATTCCGGTGTTGAGCCAGTGACGGTCGGCGAGGTCCTGACTATTTGGCATCACCGACGGACTATCAGCATTGATGTATGGCAATCATAAGCCAGACGGACAAGTCGAGGTTAGGCGGATAATCTCTACAGTCGAGGCAAAAAAAATCGCGGCCTCCTCGATAGCCGAACTACCAATGAGGCCGCGAATGAGATGTTCAAATACAGAGGTTGCTCAAAGGAACACGGGCAGCGTGAGCAACAACTTGAAACGAAGTCTACTGCTTGGTCACGAACACTGACACAGGCTTCTGCTTTTTAGGCGGACCGTCTTCGTATCTCTTAGCAGCTTCCCGCATTCGCTCACCATTGGTGACCTGGGACTTCTTAAATGCTCTTGGCGGCCAAGGGTCGATGGTCTGGGCCGCTTTGTTTTCAGCAACAGCATTGCCAGCGCTATAGGTGAGCGTGTCCTTGCGGTCCAAGTAGTCACGGCAGCCGGCCAGTGAAAGGGCAAGGGCAGTCATGCCCCCTGCCAGCAATCCGCGCCGCAAAATGGCTGTCAATCTCATCGCAACACTCCATCTTGCTCAAGTGAAATGATATGACCAGAAGTTCGGGCATAAGAGTTTTTGCTACGGTCAACCAAAGTCTTCCATTTGGGCCGTTCTTCTCGGCTCAGAAGGAAGTAGTCGAGATCGCTCGACGGCTTAGCACCGTCCAACGGCGTCGCCATCTTCTGGTCCGGTGACACACCGCGCACCAGTCGTGGCGTTACGATGATGACAAGGTCTGTCTGCCGTTTCTGATACTGCGCACTGCGGAACAATGTCCCAAGAACCGGCACCTGGCCAAGCCATGGCAGCTGGTTGCTGAGGCGCGTGTTGGTGTGCTGGAGCAGACCTGCGATCGCAAAGCTCTGCCCGTCTCGAAGCTCAACCGTGGTTTGTGCTCGTCGAACAACAAGGCCCGGGATCTGGACGTTTGCCAGTCTGACACCGGCACTGTTGTCCAATTCACTCACCTCCGGTTCGATCCGCAGGTTGATGAGGCCGTCCTTCAAGACAGTCGGTGTGAATTCAAGCGCGACACCAAACTGCTTGAAGTCAATCGTGATCTTGTCATCGCCGGAGTCGACGGGGAACGGAAACTCACCGCCGGCAAGAAAGCTTGCCTTGTCGCCGGACATCGTCACCAAGTTCGGTTCAGCAAGGCGTCGGGCTAAACCGCGTGCCTCAAGCGCTCGAACAATCGCATCGGCACTGGAGCCATTGTCGAGCAAGCGTGCGATCAATGATCCGAACGGCTGAACACCTGAAAGCAATGCTGCGCTTTGGACGACATCGCCGACGACGTTTGCCTGACCGCCGATGTCGGAATTGAAGTACCTGTTGCGAACGCGCGTACCAAGACCGAGTTCGCGTGACGCTGACCGAGTCGCTTCAACGAAGCGCACTTCCAGCATGACCTGCTGAGTCGATCGGACACCAAGCGCATTGGTCACGGACTTCGGTGCGTACTGGTCGGCAATGGCCAGTGCTTTCTTCACGTCCGTCGTATAAGGCACCGTACCACTGAGCACGATCCGTCCGTTGGCCTGGTCGACCTGGATACGTGCGAACGGAATGTTGTCGTGCAGCTTCTTCTTGAGATCACTGATGTCGTGGATCACGTTGACATCGATCGAGGCGATGACCTGCTTGGCTTCGTTGAGCAGCGCCAGGCTTGTCGCGCCGACTTCTTTGCCAACCACGTAAAGAGAATGGTCGGTCAGCGGGACAACATCAGCAACCTTGTCGTCGGCAACAAGTGCACGGGCATAAGGTTCGCGCAGCTCAAGAATGATCGACTTGCGTGTCACAACATCGATGTTTCCGCCCGGCGCGGTCGTCTGCCAGTTATTGCTGTACTTTCTAACCTGCGCATGACCGTCCACGGCGGTCACGATTTGAATGGTCGAAGTCAGTCCCACAGCCGATATCACTGCCAGACAAATTGACAGCGATCGCACTTGGGCTTGTTTGCAGAATCTTCGGAACCCAACGGTCGGAATCCGGATGTATTCTCGCATCCTTTTCATGGCTCACCCTGTTTATGGTTATGCGGCTGAATGCGATACATGCCGAATCAAGCAGGGCAGACGTTATATGAGTCATCCTTGTTTATCAGTGGCATCGATGGGTTTTGCACAGTTTGTCCACGCGCGCCCGGCGAGCCAATAGGCAGTCGCCACTTCGCTCCGAACTTACCCAGTAAACTGCGTCCTAGTTCAAGCCAAACCGGCGTTGGAAAATTGCGCTGGTTGCACAATGATTGCGACAACGACAAGCGCTGCAAGCTTCTTGCTCGTCTCAGCGGCTGAACTCGTCCGAATGCAAAAACGCTCCCCCTCCCGGCCACCTAGGCTTTACGCGATTAGGTGGCGGGGAGGAGGAGCGGGGAGAAACAGTTATGTCAGATCAACCGATGTCGGACGACGCCAGCCAGTTGATCGCTGTCATTTATGCCTAGCGGATTTTCGGGACATTATATTCCGTCGCTGTGGCAGAGCGGAACACAACAATCTTGGCTTCCGGATTGCTCAGCACCGGCTCCTTCTTGTCGGCCGTTTGACCCAGATCTTGATCAGGCTTCTCGAAACTACGCAGTGCCAGCGAAATCTTACCTAGGTTGCTGGCGCGTGCGATTTTCTGAGCATCCGCCAGGTTAACCTCAACCGTCACTGTGCTTGCAACGCGCGGCTCATAAGCATGTTCTTCCGTCTCCTGGTCGATCCCGAGGACGCGAACATTGCGCAGCAGGACAGATGTACCAGGGATCGCTGCAGGTTGGTTTTCGGACGGACGTCTGGTGAATAGCAGGTCGACCTTGTCGCCTGGTGTCACGAAACCACCCACACCAACAACGGCGTTGACGCGGACGGTAACGGCACGCATCCCCGGTCCCAACATTAGCGACAGCGATGGCTGTTGACCCGGTCCACTAACACGTGAGCGGGTGACAACCTCGTCAGCGCTGAAACGAGTCAGTGCAACACGCTTCTCGCCACGCGCAAAGATCTGGGGAATCGATTGGAAGGCGCCCGCAGGCACAACGTTCGACGGCCACTGAACGATTTTTAGCTGATCAGGTCGAATAATGCGGCCCCGCGAAACGTTCGTCTTGGCCAGTACCACTGGTGTAGTGTCGACCTTCGTTTCAACTTCGACAATTTTCGTTTTGCCGGCGTTTTTCAAGAACTGATGCGTAAAGAATACGGCCATCAGGCCCGCGGTTGCGGCGATTCCAAATGCTAGATACTGACGGCTGCGCACGGCACATCTCCCCAAATTCCGATACGGAACAATACTAATGTTCTCTGAAAGAACGATTGATCGTCTCGCTAAAATTTAATTCAAATTGGATCTATTGGGGATGATTGGGCACCGAGCATTGACTCTTGTTACCGGCACGAGCAGTGCTGGTGTTCTAAGTGCTAGATAGATTCCGCTCGTGTCTGCGTTGCATCGCGTTACATCCGAAACAACCGCAAATGCAGATAATCAAGTGGCCAAACATCTTTTCAAACGTCCATTAAATTTGGCAGCAGCGGGCTTGCTCGCATCAGGGTTGGCAGGTTGTGCTCTGCCGAAACTCGACGAGGCGCCTAAGTTTGGTCAGCCGCAACGCACGGCAGAAGAAATCAAACAAGGCAAAGAACACTTTGTCCGCGGCCAGTTCGGCTTGTCAGAAAAGTATTTCCGCTCCGCTGTTGAGCGCTACCCCAAGGATCCAGAAGCCTGGCTCGGTCTTGCCGCCTCCTATGACCAGCTCGCGCGCTTCAAGCTGGCCGATCGCTCTTACAAGCGCGCTCGCGCGTTGATCGGCGAGACTCCTGCCCTGCTCAATAATATGGGCTACTCGCAAATGCTGCGTGGTGATCTCGGAAAGGCCAAGCGCTATCTCTTGCGTGCCCAACAACAGGCACCGAGCGATGTTCGAATCACAAGCAACATCGAAGAGCTGAACGTCAGGCTAGAGAAAATCGGTCGTGAGCCAATCCCTCTCTGATTTACCTGTCTGAGGCATGCCGTTAACAGCCACATGGCACCGGACAAACGCCTGCAGCGAATGCTGCCAATAGCTTTTGACCGTGCTGCCATTCGCCGAGCTCATTGGCCTCGTTGATGTGTCCCTGTTCGCCAATATCGATCCATACACAAGCAAGCTTGAAGTGTAGCAGCCAACGATAGAATCCGATGGACTGTGCTGATGATGACCAGTTAGCTCGGGGGCTATTGCAAGGCGAATGTGTTGATCACTTCATCGAGTCCAGCTGGTTTTTCTCCAAGCAACAGGTCAGCCGCCGCACTGTCGAACCGGTTTTCACCCGATGCCATTGGATCCTGCGGCATCAGACGGTGTTCGAGCACCATGCGCGCAAGGAGTAAACGCCGGGCATCACCGCCAGCACGTCCCGATGAGGCGCCTTCCCACGCGAGCAGAATGGCAGACGTCACGTTGTAGAGTGCGCTAACCGCCAGCCTGGCCCTATCTTCCTGTTGTTTGTCCGCTGCGACGTCCTCGGCAAATGCCATTGCTCGATCTAGCTGCCTGATAAGCCGTTCCTTGATCTCACCCGGCAGAGAGCCGATCTCGTCCAACTTGCCTTGCAACGCCGTGACCAGGGCTTCATGCGCCCGCGCTTTGGGAATGGCGCGCGTAATAACGTCCAGGGCATTGATGTTCGACGTACCCTCCCACAGCAGCCCAACCTGGGCGTCACGGATGAGACGTGCGTTGACCCAGTCTTCGATGTAACCGTTGCCACCACGTATCTCCATCGCGCCCGTCGCAACAGGCACGTTATCGCGACAAGCGCGCAACTTCAGCAGCGGCGTGAGAATGCGGACCAGCTTCTCAGCATCCTCGTCACCGGTGTTGGCAGCGGCCATGGCGTCACCGGCAAACAGAAATACGCTCAAGGCCTGTTCCGTTGGCACCATGAGCTTCATGAGTTGTCGGCGTAGCAATGGGAACTCAATAATCCGTTTGCCAAACTGGCGCCGGTTGCGGGCAACCTGTAACGCTTCGTTCAAGCATCGACGCATCATGGCAGCGGCCCGTACGCCATGTGACAGGCGCGACAGGCTCACAGTCTTCATGATTTGGCGAAGGCCACTGCCCTGCTCACCGATCAGATAACCAACCGCACCGTCCAGAGACACCTCTCCTGATGCCATTGAATTCGTGCCAAGCTTGTCTTTGAGACGAACGATGCTGTAACTGTTTCGGCTGCCGTCATCGAGCTCACGCGGCACCAGAAAAAGACTTAACCCCTGGCTGCCAGATGGCGCGCCTTCTGTGCGCGCGAGCAGAAGTATGATTTCCGCATCAGTGCTTGAGCAAAACCATTTGTCGCCGGATATGCGCCACTGATCGCCATCCTGACTGGCTTCGACTTTGATATTGCCGACGTCCGAGCCTGCGGCTTGTTCCGTGAGAAACTGCGCACAACGGAAAAGGTGGTCAGTGTCATCGGACAGCATCCGCGGCAAGTACTTGTCTGCGATCTCGCGCGAAGTGGTATTGCGCAGCAATGTAATACCGGTATCGGTCATCGAGACCGGACACATGAGGCCGAACTCACCTTGAACGAATAAGTACTGGAAGATGTACTTAACCAACGGTGGCATCGGCTCCGGCCATTCGAAAACGCCACCAACATGGCTCATGCGATGAATCGAGAACCGGCCGTATGCGATGCGTTCCATCTCAGCGAATGCAGGATGATACTCGATCCGTTGGATGTTCCGGCCAAAAGCATCCCTGTGGTGAAGCACGGGACGGTGCCGGTCCGCGAGGCGTGCAAGTTCATCCAGCCGTGTTCCGGCCAAGTGGCCAAGCTCGCGCATGTATGGCTCAACGGCGGTGCGCAAATCAGTTGAGAAATAACGCTCTACGCCTTGCATGAGGCCCGGATCGCAATCGTAGAAGTTCATACCGGCGCAGTCAGGCGCGACCCAGTCAGCATCTTGAGACGTCTCTACGCCCGCATCATTCATGAGATATGCACTCCAAAAGCCTCGCACACGGCTATGCGCCCATCGCAACATGTATACGAGCATCCGTGCTCGGCATAAATACCAAGCCACGATAGTGCAGGAGTACATGGATAGATGGCAGGTCCTCTCAACGGTATACGCGTCATTGAATGCAGCACGGTCGCACTTGGACCTTGGGCCGCCCAGACGCTTGGTGATCTCGGTGCGGACGTGATCAAGATCGAGTCGAAGACCGGCGATACGACGCGTTATCTAGGCCCTGCCCGTAACGCACAAATGGCCTCTTTCTATTTGGGCTGCAATCGCAACAAGCGATCCATAGTCCTGGACTTGAAGTCTGAAAGTGGTCGCGAGGTCCTGAATGCATTGGCAAAGAATGCAGATGTTGTCCTGCATAATTTCCGGACCGCACCAGCCAAGAGACTAGGTCTGACCTATGCGCAATTGAGTACGGCTAATCCATCCATCATTTGTGCTGCAGCTTATGGCTACAGATCTGAAGGACCGATGGGCGCCAGAGCAGCTTACGATGATATCATTCAGGCCGGCACCGGTATGGCGTCTCTGCAATCCGTCATTGACGGTGAGCCACGCTTCGTCCCGAGTGTCGTTGCCGATAAGACAACCTCCCAGGCCTTTACCATTGCCATTCTGGCGGCGCTCGTCGAACGCGAACGCTCGGGTGTCGGCCAGGACATTGAAGTGCCAATGTTCGAAACCCTC
This sequence comes from Hyphomicrobiaceae bacterium, assembly GCA_965247245.1. Lineage (GTDB taxonomy): Bacteria > Pseudomonadota > Alphaproteobacteria > Rhizobiales > Hyphomicrobiaceae > Tectiglobus. The sequence goes on from CBDFGV010000003.1 coordinate 4,896,508, forward strand.
GTCGCTAACGTCATGGTCGAGCATCTCTTTGGTGAAACGTTTTTGCCCGCAGTTGGCACTGCCGGTTACAAGCGAATACTCAATTCAGAGCGGAGACCATACCGGACGAAGGATGGCTTTTTCGCCCTCCTGCCCTACACCGATGGCCACTGGCAGGAATTCAGCATCAAGGTCGGCCGACCGGAGCTCGGCGAGGATGAGCGCTTTCTAACGTTACAGTCCCGCCTCGCGCATGTTGAAGAATACTATGCCCTGCTCGGGGAGATCGCTGCGACACGCACCAACGCGGAGTGGAGTGCATTGCTGGCGGATAGCAACATTCCGCACGGCCCAGTCAATACGCTCGAAGATTTGCTCGACGATGAGCAGCTGAACGCCACTGGTTTCTGGAAGGAGGTCGAGCATCCGACCGAGGGGCGTTTGCGCATGCCAGATGTGCCGCAACGTTTCGGTCGCACGCCGACCGATATAAGACGACTGCCGCCACGGCTGGGTGAGCATTCCGTGGAAATTCTTAAGGAAGCGGGATACAGTGATGAGGCGATCGAAGAACTTACAGATAAGGGTGTCACGGTGAGAAGCCCTTGAGCGAGTTCCTGTTATAGGGTGGGCAGAATTGGTAGTCTGGCGTTGTGCGCCGAGCGTTAAGAGTTGGCGTCCCGAGTTTGCCGAATGCTGAAGAAACTCAGGCCGCAGTGATCGTGACAGCTTTGGGGAGGACTTGGCGACCTGATCCGATGCAACACCGCGAAGCTTGGAACTGGCAGAACGATCAAGTAGCCGAATTCCAACTCATAGCCACGTCGCTCTGACCGGAGCGCAGCCTTTTGCTTCAGCCGAGTCTCTGCAACGCTTTGACTGTCTCGCGCAGCCCTTTGGTTAGAACCTTGTCGCGCCGGATCACAACAGCAAGCTTGCGGTGTAGTTTCGGCGAAAGTGGGCGCGAGACAATCGCACTGCGCTCGCCGGTCTTTCGGATGGCGGTGCCCGGTAACACGGCGCAGCCAAGGCCAGCGCCGACAAGTTCCTTGATCGCTTCAACACTGCCCAGGTCCATCTCCGGTGTCATTGGAACGCCAGCCTTTGCGAACCACTCATCGACAATGCGCCGCGTGTTGCCGCCCGCCTCGTAAAGCAGCACCGAACGCTTCGATAAGTCTTGCGGTGTCACAACATCTGGAAGTGGATCAGTGTCGGCCGCGGCAATGGCAACGAACGCGTCGTCGATGACGTTGGTCACTTCGAACATGCGACCTGGCGCCGGCAGCGTTACGAGACCGACATCGAGCGAGTTCTCTTCCAAGGCCTTGAGCATGTCTGCGGTATTGCCGGTTCGCACCGTGATGTCCAAAGTTGGGAACCGCCGCCGAAGATCCTGCAAAACCGGTGGCAGCAGATAGATGCAAGCTGTTGCGCCAGTACCAATCCTTACCCGCCCGAGCGTACCGCTTGCATACGTTGCCATTCCATCGAGCGTCGTCGTGACGGTCTCCTGGATTCTCTTGGCATGATTGATGAGTTCCAGCCCTGCCGAAGTGGGCGCCGCGCGCTTGCCAACACGTTCAATCAAACGAACGCCAAGGCTCTTCTCAAGCTGGCGCACCTGAATGCTCACGGCGGGCTGGCTGATCTGCAATCGCTCTGCCGCCGCAGAGAAGGTGCCGAGTTCAACCACGTCTAGGAACGTTTGCAATTGGTCAAGTTTGAGATCACGCATTCAAAAAATTTCTTATGTTTTGCATAAACTGTCAAAGCTTCATTTATGAAGATATTTATTCCACCCTCCTAGTCATAGCCGATCGCCCATCTGCTCCGCCTGAAGAATGGATGCAGCAGCAGGAACGCCGATCGACAAAGGAGGTTCCATGACACGTGCAGATCAACGACTGCTGGAAGACATTCTCGTCCGAGATTCGACGGCGAGCGACATGCAATCTGTTCGAGAGATCTACGCGCATCAGGTTCTGTGTGGATCAGCAACATTTGAGACTAGACCACCCACACTGGATGACCTGTCCGAGCGCCGCGAGGCGGTCTTGCGCCTGGGCCTTCCCTATCTTGTTGCGGAGCATGAAGGCAGAATTGCCGGCTACACCTATGCCATGCCATTTCGCGCACGCCCGGCCTATCTCAATACGCTGGAGAACTCCGTCTACGTGGCAGAGGACATGCAAGGTCACGGCATCGGGAGCGCGCTTCTGGCCAAGCTCATTGCGCGTTGCGAAGCCGGTCCGTGGCGGCAGATGATCGCTGTAATCGGAGATAGTGCCAACTCGGGCTCCATCGCCTTGCATACATCACTCGGCTTTCGCCTGATCGGCACGTTCCATGCGGTCGGTTTCAAGCACGGTCGATGGATCGATACCGTTCTGATGCAGCGTGCCCTTGGTCCAGGTAGCAGCCTCTTACCAGACTGTTCGGTTCTAAACCGCGGTAGCTCGGCCAAGCCTTTAGTCACGACCTCATGTGTTCAGGTCGATGGACTATGAGCCAAGGCCTCTGCACTCCACGGCAACACGTGATCACACTAATCATCAAAGGAGATGACAATGGAAATGCACACGCGTGAATCGCTACGTCGAATTCACGGCATTCAAGTGCGACCGGTTTTCGTCAATTCTCAAACCAGTCGCCTTAACTGCACTGACTACACGACAATGGCAGTGCAGTTGCGCGACCGATGTGTCTGCAATGCCCTGGCTCATGGCATGAGAAGGTTCGCAGGTCTCATCGGTAAACTCACCGCCTTGCTGAGAAGCGAGCTACGTTACCGCGCAGCTGAGCGATCATTGATGGACATGAGTGAGTATCAGCTGAGGGACATTGGCATTCGCCGCGACCAGATTTCAGGTGCGGTTCGATCCGGGCGCAGCTAGCTTCGACCGCACTGTCCGGATCAAAGTGCGGCTTGATCAAATCGGCGTCGGCTCTCTAATGCTCACAGCACATGCGTTGCACGAAGAAACTGATCGGGATCGCCGCAGTCCGCCTTACAAGCCGAAGCGCTCTCAAGGTCAATCCGGTCGCCGCGCACTTAATTGCGCCCAAACCGCGATTGCAGAGATCGCCATCACTGTGACGCCGCCGGCGACGAACACCTGATTGGCCAGCCAGTCGACATTGTCGCGCGAGAGTTTGCCGGACGTCACGAGGAAGATCAGCCCAACCGCCGTCGCGATGACCAGCAGGCCACTTAGCCACGTCATGCGTTGCAACCAAGTCGGCGCTCGCAGAAAGCAATCAGGTCGGGTCAGGTGCCAGTGCATGCCGTAGGACATCAAGCCGGCGAGGCACATGCCAAGTCCGTACTGCCAGGCATGATGCCAGAACAGGCTGGTCAAGTAGTAGCCGGCGAGAATGGCAAGCCCGCCCCAGATGAAGGCAGCAGCCAGCAGGCCAGCGTTCAGTGCCGCGGCATCAGCGCTCGGATTGTCACCACCATCCCTGCGCATTGTGAGCGTGTTGAGCCTCAACGCGGCGACGATGATCAAGACGGTAAAGCTGCCGGCCGCAGCGATCGACAGTGATCGATCATTGCTGCCTGCTGCAACCACCATCACAGCAATGCTCGCCGCAGCGGCTGCAACTATGGCGCTCCACCAGATGCCCATGCGTCTACTTCTGGCGGTTGATGATCAGATAGGCACACAGCATGCCGATCGCGGCGGCACCAAAGAAGAAGATGTTGTTGGCGGCCCAGTCGGTATAGCGCTCGGTATAGAAGCGCACCATCTTGCCGTCGACCAGCAGGCCGACGACGATTACGATCATTCCGACGAGCTGGCCGATGGTGGCGTAGTGACCCTGCTTGAGCAGGCCTTCGTCATCCTGGCCGGCATCGGCGCGGCGTTGCAGCATCAGGCCCGAGTAGACGCACAGCCCGGCCACCGCCATGAACGCCAGCAGGAAGTGCCACCATTCTTTCCACTGCAGAATGCCGGTGCCGTAGATGACGGCGATGCCGATGACACCCCAGATCCAGATAATGCTCATCGAGCGCGCACCGTCCGCAGCAATCGCCGATCGCGAGGCACCGCTGGCGCGCAGAGCCGAGTTGGAGCGAAGGGCGAGAATGACAAACACCAGGTTGACCAATGCCGCGACCGCCATGTTGGCATAGGCCATGTTGACGTCGCCGGCGCGTGAACCAGCCGTCACCGCAAGTAATGCCACACTGATAATGATGCAGGCCGTCCAGATATACATTGCCAGTCCCTCACAATTCATTCTGTCCCAAGCAGATCGGTTGGCTGCAGCCTGATAGCTGGGCTGCGTCGGGCGCCGAACAGTCAGGTAACCCAACTGAGCCCGCCGGCCAATCGTTTCTCCGGTCGCATGGCGAAGTCGTAAGACGAGTGTGTCGTGTTGATGGAGCACAACGCGTGGGCGTTCGGTGTCAGGCAGGGCCACCTGAGCTCACAATAGTCGACAGGCCCTCGAGGTGGTGTTGGCGCCATTTGTGTTGACCGAGTGTCAGAGGATCATTCGCGCCTGAAGTGGTCGACGATAGAGAGAGGCGGGGCGGGCGACGACCTTCTGGGCGCCCGGAGAGAGCCAGAATCGAGCCGGCATCAACGCGCACATTTCGCGCGATGCAGCCTATAGCCTCCAGCTTGTCCATTGGTGCGTGGAAAACTGCACAACTCTGTGCATGATTGAACAAGGGTGATGATTGGCCTTGACACGTTGACCACGCCTGCCGCTGCCGGCGAAAATGCATTGACCCTGGGCGACACCATGAGTATACGTGGCCGATCGCGCCCGGAAAAGTCTTTCCGGGCGCACTTTCGCGTTGCCGGCTTTACGCATAGAGGGTGAACGCGGGGCAGATGATAAAAACCTGTTAGATCAGAAAGTTAGGAAGAAGTTCGCATGGCAAATACGTCCTCTGCCAAGAAGGCGGCCCGGCAGGCAATCAAGCGTACGGCAATCAACAAGACCCGCCGCTCACGGATGCGCTCGGAAGTCCGACGCGTCGAAGAAGCGATCGCCGCAGGCAACAAGGATGCCGCCAGCCAGGCATTGCGCGCCGCTCAGCCGGTTATTGCCCGCTCCGGCCAACTCGGAATCGTTCACGCGAATGCTGCCAGCCGTAAGGTATCGCGCCTCGCGAAACGCATCAAAGCGATGGCCTAAGACGATTATTTTGATACTGCTGCAAGGCGCTGTCGCACTGTTGTAGTTTCGTCACAAAAGTCCCGGCAACCGATATAATGACCGGGGCGATCTGATCGCTACAACTCTCTGGATTCATAAAACTAAAATTAGAATCGGGTCGTCCGGATCCCGCCGCCAGAGATCAGTTGTCAAATGCAGATCCTTCACTAAACAGCGTTCAGAAGCGGCGCCCTTTCAAGGGCGCCAATTTTTTGTCCGGACGGCAGCTTCCGCAAGTTTTCTTGTTGTATTTTAAGAGCTTGCTTGGATTGGGCGGTGCCAAAATTTGCCTGTTTTCCTGCGCTTGCAGACGATCGCGATGGCACGGTGAGACAGCGTGGCGACAATCGCGGGGGTTGCATTTATCAACAACGCAGGAGTATCGTTAACAAATAGTAAACAGGTTGGGTGTGACGACCTGCGGCGCGTTTGAAGACGCTGTGTCTTCGATGTCTTTTATCGTCACTGAAATCAGCCCAAACCTGCCATGTAACCTTTGGTTGGAGTTTCTAGTTGAGGTGCGCCTGCGTGCGGGCGGGGCCAAACCAATAGTCTGTGACTCACAAAGAGCTGCGGTGGCGGACCGCATATTGAGACGCAGGTTATCTTGGAGGGCAATAAGTGGGGAGTCTGTATCAAAATGCTCGTTTTCAACGAATTCCATTTTTCAAGGAAATCCAGCCAAAGCGCTGGTGCCGGGCGTCGAAACGCCTGGCGACATGCGGAGAATCCCCAGTTCCAAAGGCCCTCGCGATAGCGGTGCCATCACGCTTGGTCTCAGGTTAGGGCAACCGATATTCGAGGCCATGCTGACGTATTTGCGCGCAAGCGCTAATCGACGGAGCTGATCGGATCTAAAATGGGTGCCGTGCTCAGGCATCTAGCAAGCGGCAAGTTTCAATCAAACCGTAGGATGGTGGGGTGCGGACCTGGCTATCATCTGCGGCTGGACGCTTGCCAACACATGGGAAAAGAGCAAGTGCGGGGTAACAATATGGCAGTGCCAAACTACGTTGACGTTGGGGAACATCGGGCAGCGGACACGGGCGTTCATCCGTTGGTGCATGCGAGACAGAGCGAGCCATGCAGCATCGAAACTGAAAGCCGGGAGGAAACGGACAAGGCAAAGCTGGCGGAGAAGTGGAAGAAAGTACGCACCGTCCTCAAAGCGCGCCTTGGAGACGAAGTCTTCTCAAGCTGGTTCAACGCAGCTGAGATTGAGCGGTTTGACGGTTCCAAGCTGACTTTGTCCGTACCGGTGAAGTTCCTAAAGAGCTGGATTCAGTCACACTACGTCGATGATGTCTTGGCATCGTCTGAGAAAGAGTTTTCCGGCGTTGAGGCTGTCGAAGTCGTGGTCCGTGAACCGGGTAACGCTGCGAAACAGCGCCCTGATGCGGTGACCGAGCAGGCAAACGCGTCTGATTCAGTGCACGGTGGGCCAGCTGCAAACCCGATCGCGTCGCTGATGCGCGATGCGCCATCTTACACCGGCGCCCGGACGGCGACGCGTGCAGGCGGTTTCGAGGGATCTCCGCTCGACTCACGATACACATTCGATGCCTTCGTGATCGGAACGGCCAATCGGATGGCGCACGCTGGCGCAACTCAGGTAGCTGAAACCCTGTTCTCCGAAAACAAGGGCTTTAACCCGCTCTACATTCACTCGGCGGTTGGTCTTGGCAAAACGCACCTGTTGCAGGCCATCGCATGGGAAGTGCGTCGGCGTATGCCGCACGCGCAAATCCTCTATCTCACAGCAGAGCGTTTTCGGTATGAGTTTGTTGATGCGCTGCAAAGCAAGGATGCACTTGCATTCAAAGATCGCTTCCGCAGCATCGACCTGCTGTTAATTGATGATCTCGAGTTTCTGCATGGTCAGCAAACCGAGCAAGAGTTCGACCATATCATCAATGCGCTTTTGGATGGCGGAAAGCAGATCGTTGTCGCATCGGCACGTGCACCCAATCAGGTCGACAAGCTCAATGACAGAATGCGGACGCGCCTTCAGCGCGGACTTGTGACAGAGATTGCCGCACCAGATTATGAGCTACGTTGCAAAATCTTGGAGCAACGCATTCAGGAAAAACGCCTCATCGATCCATCGTTTGAGATCTCACGCGATGTCCTTGAGTTGCTCGCCGAGCGCCTCACTGAGAACGGACGTGAGCTCGAAGGTGCCGCCATTCGTCTGCACGCGCAGTGGCAGTACATGCGCACGCCGATCACGCAGGACCTGGCCGAGACGGTTATTCGCGACTTGGTGCAGGGTGCCGAACCGCGCCGCGTCCGTATCGAGGACATCATCAAAATTGTGTCCCGGCACTTCGGGGTGTCAAAGCCAGACATCCTCTCCCAGCGTCGGCATCGGTCAGTCGTCTGGCCACGTCAGATCGGTATGTATCTCGCCAAGCAGTTGACGGCGCGATCCTTGCCGGAAATTGGCCGTCGCTTCGGCAACCGTGATCATACAACTGTCTTGCATGCCATCCGGAAGATCGAAGGAGCGCTTGAAGGCAACCAGCGCCTGCGCGATGAACTCGATGATCTGAAGAAGCTGCTCAACGCTTGATCCATTTTGAGGCCCCGCCTGATCCACTGATTCGGCTAGGGCCTCATCAATTGATCACAATTTGACAGCGCTAGCACGCACAAACGGCGGTCTCTGGCCAATCTCCGTTATTGACTGGCGCAGCAGACACGGCCCCACGCCGAAGCTCTACGAAGTGCGCGAATTGTCTGCTAACCCTTTATGATCCTTGCCAAATCAATCACATTCAGCTGAAATCCTGATTCGCCCGAGCTGATATCGTGCGCAGGGTGATGACCGGGCAATGGCGTCTGGAATAAGTGGACGTCTATACAACACCGCTCGCAATTTCCCTGTACTTGCGCTAAAAGCGGCCTCCTTGCAGATACTGAGAAACTTCCAGGAACCACTATGAAGCTTTTGATCGAAAGAGGTGAGTTACTGAAGGCTTTGGGGCACGTCACAAGCGTGGTCGAGCGGCGGACAACGATTCCAATCCTATCCAACGTTCTGCTGCGGGCGCACGGCGGTGCCTTGCAATTCAATGCCACCGACCTCGAACGAGAAGTCTCTGAGCAAACAGATGCTGAACTGGCAGCCGACGGTGCAGTCACCGTTCCCGCCCACATGTTGCACGATATCGTGCGCAAGCTTCCGGATGGGGCGCAGGTGCAGCTGGAGCGCGACGTCGAGCGCGAACGGATTTCGCTCACATCAGGTCAATCACACTTCGCCCTCCAGACATTACCAGCTGAAGACTTCCCTGACTTGGCCGCCGGTGAAATGGGCCACCAGTTTTCGCTTCCGGCGCACGAGCTGAAGAAGCTAATCGAGAAGACACGGTTTGCGATCTCGACCGAAGAGACGCGCTATTATCTCAACGGTATCTATCTCCACACCGCAACAGGCGAGGACGGGGTCGAAACGCTCCGCGCCGTGGCCACCGATGGCCACCGTCTTGCACAGATTGATCTGCCGGTCCCTGCAGGCGCAACCGGAATGCCAGGCGTGATCGTGCCGCGCAAAACCGTACATGAGCTGCACCGCCTGATTGAGGATGGCGGCAGCGAGGTGACGGTCGGCGTTTCGTCGAGCAAAATAAAGTTTGAGATTGGGCATATTACACTGACGTCAAAGCTCATCGATGGACAGTTCCCCGATTACGCCCGGGTTATTCCGCGGGGTAACGATAAGGATATGCGCGTCTCGAATGCGGAGTTCATGAGCGCCGTGGATCGCGTTTCCACGATTGCGAGCGAGCGCGGCCGGGCTGTAAAGCTCAACCTGCAGCCGGAAAAACTCGTCCTCTCGGTCAATAATCCAGAGGGTGGTAGCGCAACGGAAGAGTTGCACGTTGACTACGATGCCGAGCCATTGGAAATCGGTTTCAACGCGCGTTACCTTCTTGATATTGCCAGTCAGCTCGAAAGCGATCATGCGGTATTCAAACTCGCGGATCCCGGTTCCCCGACTATGGTGCGCGACAGCGATGACGAAGCTGCGCTCTACGTATTGATGCCCATGCGCGTGTAACGCGTTCCCGTTGCTTTCCGCTAGATCGGGCGTGCGTATTGATCACGCGTGCGTCGCTCGCTCCCGGATTGTCGTGCCTCAAGTTGAACCGTGCCGTCGGTTGCAACTCAAGGCACAAAGATGATCGCCAACTTGGAATCGAGCAGCGTGCTTTTTCTCGGCAGTCTTCACATTCCGAGATAGTGCATGCCGCTCAGATGTTGAGACAGGAACACTGGGATCGTGTCCGGCCTATGGGTAGAGCGGCTTAGCCTCACCAACTTCCGCAACTACAAAAGCGGTATGGTCGAAGTTGATGCGCGCCCAGTTGTGCTGCTTGGGTCCAACGGATCGGGCAAGACCAACTTGCTGGAAGCTGTTTCTCTGCTCGCGCCTGGCCAAGGTATCAGGCGCGCGTCCTATCCGGACCTGGCCCATCAGGATGGCAAAGGTGATGGTACCGGCGAATGGGCTGTCGCCGCGCAAATCCACAGCAATGGGACCGTTGTCCAGATTGGAACAGGACTTCAGAGCGCTGCGGTTGGCTCAGGTCGACCGCGATCAGGACGCCTCGTACGAATCGACGGCGAACCTCAGCGTGGCTCCGGCGTGTTGGCGGAGCTGGTCGAAATGGTCTGGCTGACACCAATGTCTGACGGGCTCTTTACTGGAGCTGCCTCGGAGCGCCGACGGTTCTTGGACCGACTCGTTCTGTGCTTCGATGCCAGTTTCAGGTCTCGGGCTGGTCAGTACGAACGCGCCATGCGTCAACGCAATCGGCTCCTTGAACAAGGCGTCACCAGCGATGCTCAATTTCAGGGGCTTGAAACCGTGATGGCCGAGATGGGCGTCGCCATTGCTGCCGCCCGCGCTGAGGTCGTTGCGGCTCTGGTCCAGGAAATGCAGGAACGCCGCCAGCGAGAAGGCGATCAAGCCATCTTCCCCTGGGCCGATATCCAACTTGAGGGCACCCTTGAGAATGCCCTCGATGAGCGACCTGCGATCGATGTCGAAGATCAGTTCCTGTCAGAGTTACACAGCGGCAGGGAGAGGGATCGCCGAGCAGGGAGAACCTTGGTCGGACCACATCGCTCTGATCTAATTGTTGCACACGGTCCGAAGCAGATGCCGGCGAAACTCTGTTCAACCGGCGAGCAGAAAGCGCTTCTTGTCGGCATGATATTGGCGCATGCCGTCATGTCTGCCGGTCGGCGTTCGGGAGTGCCTCCGATCCTTCTACTCGATGAAATTGCAGCACATTTTGACGCCGATCGTAGGCGCGAATTGTTCGAGGAATTGCTGAGACTAGGCGGTCAGTGTTGGTTGACAGGTACGGACCGCAGTGACTTTTCGGCCCTCGAGGAGCGCGCAACATTCATCCACGTTTCAGATGGCCAGCTAGCAGAGTTTTAGGGCCTGCCAAAGAACCCCGTTCAAAGCTAACAAGATTTATCTAACAAGCTGAAATTAAATGTGAAAAAAGTATGTGATCAATCCGTCGCAGGAACCCCGAAAGCGCGCACGGACACGCAAATCGTGCTATGGTCCGATATTACGAAATAGACGCAAGGATGACGTCAAATATGGCCGCGCAACCTGCCGCAGAAAATTCGGGTTCAAACGCTTACGGCGCAGAAAAAATCAAGGTCCTGAAGGGGCTTGATGCAGTGCGTAAGCGGCCGGGAATGTACATCGGCGACACCGACGACGGATCTGGCCTACACCACATGGTGTACGAGGTGGTGGACAATGCCATTGACGAGGCACTGGCAGGTTTCGCCTCTGAAGTGAACGTCATTCTCAATCCCGACGGCTCCTGCACGGTTTCTGACAACGGCCGGGGCATTCCGGTTGGCATGCACCCAGAGGAAGGGATTTCAGCCGCAGAAGTGGTGATGACCCAGCTCCATGCCGGCGGTAAGTTTGGCGAGGGCGAAGACGACAATCCTTACAAGGTGTCTGGTGGTCTTCACGGCGTCGGTGTGTCCGTGGTCAATGCATTGTCGCAGTGGCTTGAGCTGCGGATCTGGCGCGATGGCAACGAAAACTTCGTACGGTTCAAGGACGGCGTTTCCGAAGCGCCACTGAAAGTCGTCGGCCCTGACAACGGCAATAGTGGGACCCAGGTCACGTTTCTGCCCAGCCTTGAGACCTTCCACAACGTCACGGAATTCAACTTCGACACGCTCGAGCACCGTCTGCGCGAACTTGCCTTTCTGAATTCGGGCGTCCAAGTCATTTTGACGGATAACCGACATGCTGATCAGCGCCAAGAGGTGATGGTCTATGAGGGTGGACTGTCCGCTTTCGTGCAGTATTTGGACCGGGCCAAAACCGCGGTTGTCGATGAACCCGTGATGATGACGGGCGAGCGCGATGGATTATCTGTCGAAGCATCGCTATGGTGGAACGACTCTTACCATGAGAACGTCCTCTGCTTCACAAACAACATTCCCCAGCGTGATGGCGGAACCCACCTGGCGGGTTTTCGTGCGGCTCTGACACGCATCGTCAACAAGTACGCCGAGGAAACCGGTATCTCCAAAAAGGAGAAGGTGTCGATCACCGGAGATGACGCGCGCGAAGGTCTAACCTGCGTCTTGTCCGTGAAGGTCCCCGATCCCAAATTCTCCAGTCAGACCAAGGACAAGCTGGTCTCGTCCGAGGTGAAACCGATTGTTGAGGGCGTCGTCTCTGAGCAGCTCACGGTGTGGTTCGAGGAACATCCCAAGGAAGCCAAGCTGATCATCACCAAGGTGTTTGAAGCAGCCGCAGCCCGCGAGGCAGCCCGCAAGGCGCGAGAATTGACACGGCGCAAAGGCGCGCTGGACGTCAACAACTTGCCAGGCAAGCTGGCGGAGTGTCAGGACCGTAATCCGGCCAACACGGAGATGTTTATCGTCGAGGGTGACTCTGCCGGCGGCTCCGCCAAGCAGGCGCGCAATCGAGAGTTCCAGGCAGTGCTGCCGATCCGCGGTAAGATCCTCAACGTCGAGCGCGCACGCTTCGACAAGATGCTTTCAAGCCAGGAAATCGGCACGCTCATAACCGCGCTTGGGACTGGCATCGGACGCGACGACTTCAATATCGAGAAGCTGCGCTATCACAAGATCATCATCATGACTGATGCGGACGTCGATGGCGCCCACATCCGTACGCTGCTGCTCACGTTCTTCTATCGCCAGATGCCTGAGCTGGTCGAGAAGGGGCATCTCTACATTGCGCAGCCGCCACTCTACAAAGTCATCAAGGGTAAGTCAGAATCCTACCTCAAAGACGAGCGTGCGCTTGAGGACTATCTCATCGACTCTGGTCTGAGCGATGCCAAGTTGGTTCTCGGCAACGGCGAAGAACGCGCTGGGCCGGATTTGCGCGATATCGTTGAGCGGGCACGTATAACCAGCCGGCTGATGGACGACATGCACTCGCGCTACACGCGCTTCGTTGTCGAGCAGGCGGCGATTGGGGATGCATTCAATCCTGAGCTTCTGTTGTCGGCAGATCGCGCCAACAGTGTCGCTGGTGGCGTCGCCGGCCGCTTGGACCAGATCTCCGATGAAACCGAGCGCGGCTGGACAGGCCGCTTCGGCAACGATGGATTTGTCTTCGGCCGCGAAGTGCGCGGCGTTGCCGAAGCTCACGCACTCGATCGTGCGCTGCTTGGCTCGCTTGAGGCACGGCGCCTGCATGAACGCCAGGAGCACTTCGAAGAGGTCTACGAGCAGCCGGCCAAGCTCGTCCGTAAGGAAACCGAGGAGATTATCTACGGTCCGCGCGGATTGATCGAAGCGGTATATGCTGCTGGGCGCAAGGGCATCACGATGCAGCGCTATAAGGGTCTTGGTGAGATGAACCCTGAGCAGCTCTGGGAAACAACCCTCGACAAGGAAGTGCGCACACTCTTGCAGGTCAAGATTGGCGATCTGGCAGAGGCTGACGACATTTTCTCAAAGCTTATGGGCGATGTGGTTGAGCCAAGGCGCGAGTTCATCCAGGCAAATGCTCTGGCTGCGAGCGTGGACGTCTAGAGCGCCAGAAATACCTCCGTCTGTTGGAAATACTGATCCGGCGATCTTCGCATTGCGGATTTGCCCTGGCGCGCGCATAATTCACGTAAGCTGAATGCGGGTGTGGTTCCTGGCATTGGCCCATCAACTCAGAAATGGTAGGGATTTACTGGGTTGGAGTGTTTCTTGCCCGCTGTCCTGGTCATTCAATTGGCCTGTGATCAGCAGCATTGTGCGCGATAGGCATCGCGGAGATTGAACTGACGGGTGGTAGTCAATGGGGTTCTTTTTATTGGCGTTACGCGCCGGCAGTGTGATCTTCTTTTCGCTGCTTCTTGGCGCGCTCGCGATGGTCTATGTCGGGATCGAGTATCCAACGACCCTAGAATCCATGCTGGTTCAAGCTGGTCACTTCAAGTCATCGCTGACCAACACCAGCAACACCGGTCTTGATCCGAGCTACAACGTTTGGTTCAAATTTCTGATCCAGGAACAACAGTTCGTCTTCATGTTCTTCGTGATCGTGATGCGGATGGTGTTGTTATTGGTATTCGCTGGAATTCCAGCGCTTTATCGCTGGCTATGGCGGGTTCCCGAGAGAGCCTAGACCCGTTTTTCAGGCACGAGTTCCGGGCGCACTGGCATTCTTGTCTGAATGCAACCTAGCTCTGCGCCCCATAGCGATGCAGATCCAAACCATAGGCATCAAGCCAGTTCTTGGCGTCATCCATGGCTGGGCACGTTGCTTTCACCAAAGCCCAGAACCGAGGTCCGTGGTTCATCTCGGCCAGGTGCGCGACTTCGTGCGCTGCCACATAATCTAGGATAGCCGGCGGAGCCATAATCAGGCGCCAGGAAAACGACAGATTGCCATTACTGGAGCAGGAGCCCCAGCGACTTGTCTGATCTCGAACTGTCAGCTTTCCGGATCTCAAGTTAAGACGCTTTGCATGGTAGGCAACGCGTTTCTCAAGATCCTTGCGGGCTTCACCAATCAGCCAATCTCGTAGTCGTCGCGGCGCAAATTCATGATCACCAGATACATAGAGTTCCGGTGCGACACCGTCATGGTCGATCACTTCAACGATTGGCGCGCCTCGTCGGCGACCACAAAACACGATGCGATGAGGAATGCCGCGAAACGCCACCATGCCGTCATGCGCAAATGGCTGCGCGGAAGGCATGCTCGTCAAGCGCTCACGCACCCAATCCAAATGGGACGTAAGGAATTCACCGGCCTGTTTGAGGTCGCACTGCATCGGCAGTGTTACGATGACCGCCCGTTGAGTTCTACTCACCCTCAGCGTCATACGCCGAGCGGCGGGATGGCGGCGAACCTCGACCGGATCGTTCAGTCCTTGCACCTCAAGCTTAATCGGTGCAATGGGAGCAGAAGCACAGGAGCGGCCCATGCTAATACCTTTCGAAAAGGAAGATTGTGCTGACGCGAACCACACAAGACTTGTGCACGAACATTGGCATAATGATGGTACGCAACCGCTACGACACGGCAATGTGTTGTTGCCAGTCGTGTATCAGTACCGGCCAACACAACACCATCGTCAAATAGGGTACTGTGCAACGGAACTGTGAGTGCGTGGCCGAACCGCATCAGCGTTATCATAGCATGAATCGCGGGGTTAGAGCATGGAAGTTTTGGCCACTGTACGGCGGGCCGGAATATTGCTATCGGAAGCCCGTGGCGATCCAGATCTGAATTGCGGGCGATTGCAGTTTGGCATGGCCGCAAACCATTCGATGGTAGACCCAATTCCTCAAAAGTTAGAGCACGCGAAACAGCGTGATAAGACCGTGACCGATAATCCTAAGGCGACCACACCGATAAGCAATCACGACGAGGTGGATGCCAGCAAACCGAACCACTTCGTGCGTGATTTGATACGCGAGGATCTTGCGAACGGACGTGCAAGCCAGGTGACGACGCGCTTCCCGCCGGAACCAAACGGCTACCTGCACATCGGCCACGCCAAATCGATTTGCTTGAACTTTGGAATGGCCGAAGAGTTTGACGGCCGCTGCAACTTCCGGCTCGATGATACCAACCCGCTCAAGGAAGATCAGGAATACATTGACGCAATCAAGCGCGATCTTGATTGGCTCAACGTCGGTTGGAACGGCGACACGCTCTACGCATCGGATTACTTTGAGCAGTTGTACGATTGGGCCGTGCACCTCATCAAAGAGCACAAGGCCTATGTCGATGATTTGAGTGCGGATGAGATCCGCGAATATCGCGGCACGCTCAAAGAGCCTGGTCGCAACAGCCCTCATCGCGATCGATCAGTGGAAGAAAACTTGGATCTGTTCCGCCGCATGCGGGAGGGTGAGTTTGCTGACGGTGAACGCGTTCTGCGTGCGAAGATCGACATGGCATCTGGCAACATCAATCTGCGCGATCCTGTTCTCTACAGGGTCCTGCGCGCGCCGCATCCGCGGACGGGTGACACATGGTGCATCTATCCGACCTACGACTATGCTCACGGTCAGTCTGACGCTATCGAAGGTGTGACGCACTCACTTTGCACGCTCGAATTCTCTGATCATCGGCCGCTCTACGACTGGCTGATCGAGAATTTACCGACGCCAAGCACGCCGCAACAGACCGAATTTGCGCGTCTCAATCTCACTCATACGGTGCTTTCCAAACGCAAGCTCAATCAACTCGTAAGCGAAGGGCACGTCACCGGCTGGGATGACCCCCGCATGCCGACCATCAGCGGGTTGCGGCGGCGCGGCATGCCCCCGGAAGCGATTAAGGACTTCGCAAATCGTGTTGGTGTCGCGCGGGCCGACAGCACGGTTGAGTATGGTTTCCTTGAATCGTGTGTACGTGACTATCTCAACAAGAACGCGCAACGCCGACTGGCCGTGCTCAATCCTCTCAAGTTGGTCATCGAGAACTACCCGGAAGGGCAGACCGAGGAACTTGAAGCCATCAATAATCCGGAACAGCCTGAGACCGGTCGGCGGCCGGTACCGTTCTCTCGCGAACTCTATATTGAACGCGATGACTTCATGGAGGACCCTCCGAAGAAGTTCTTCCGTCTGGCACCAGGACGTGAAGTGAGATTGCGCTATGCCTACTACGTCACGTGTACAGGTGTGGAGAAGGACGAAGCTGGAAACATCACAGAAGTTCGCTGCAGCTATGATCCTGCGACGCGGGGCGGGGATTCACCTGATGGCCGCAAAGTCAAAGGGACAATCCACTGGGTGTCAGCGATCCATGCTGTGGAGGCCGAAGTGCGGCGGTTCGAGCATCTGTTCTCACCAGAATTTCCGGGCGCGTCGGATGACATGCTGTCTGAGCTCAATCCAAACTCGATGCAGACGCTGGAAGGCGTCATGGTGGAGCCGGCTCTGCGTGAGGCTGAGGTTGGAAGTGCTGTACAGTTTGAGCGGCAGGGATACTTCTGCTCTGATCCTGATACGACGTCCAATCGACCAGTTTTCAACGAGGTCGTCGCCCTGAAAGACAGCTGGAAGAAGATCCAGAAGAAGGGCTAGACGGAAACAGCACGGGCCACGCTAGCCTCATGGCGCCGGACTCGATCTGACACCTCTAGTTTTGCGTGGCAGTCGCGGTCGCGCGTGTGCTCTTGACCTGGTCAAACACCGCACGGCAGAGAGCATCACGACGGAGTTCCAGGAACTTGTTCGCGCCAATTGAGGTCGGGTGATATGGATCCTTCACGCGGCCAGTGGTCTTGCTGGTCTTGAAGTAGCGCTTGTTGTTCTGAAAGGTCTTGACGGTCATGGCGGTGTGGCCTGGCACGAATGCACATCTCGAACCGTTTTCTTCAAAGGCCTTTTGTATGCCTGCTTGCGACCTCCAACGGAGCTGGTTGGATTTCTTCGTGTAAGACGGCACGGTCGTCATGAAAACGCACGGTGTGCCTGCAGGCAACTGCTCCACGAGCTTGCGCACATCTCTGCCCGTCCGCTTGGGTGCATTGGCCCAGCGATGCACGGCGTTGCCCGTGAAGAACATGACAAAGAGCTTGGGGCGCCGGTCCATGTCGAACATAGCTTCGATGGCAGACTTGCCGGGCTTGCAGATCTTGAAATCCCGTGGCTTACCCAGCTGGACATAGGTGCCGTTATTGCGCCCCGGCCAGCCATAGAGCCTGGCATTGACCCGCCACTTTGGATCGGGCTCGCAGACCATCTTCTTGCGCACCCACTTGTGGGCCACCCAAGAGTGAATGGAGGTTGACCGAACGCCCATGACACCGACGCTCATCTGATCAACCTCAGCCGTCAGGCCCTGTTCCTTGGGGAAGTGACCGCAGCTTTGAGCAAAATCAGAGAAGAACTTGTAGAACGCTGGCCCGGCCCCGAAGGCAAACTGGGAATCGCCAAGAATAAAGATATCCGGGACCTGAAAGGGTTGACGCTGTTGGGCTGCATTTGTCGGCAAGGTCAGAGCCCAGCATAGTGCAAGCCAAAGAGGGGCGAGCATGAAGAGTTTGCGATGTACGGCTGGTTGCGACGGGGTCATAAGCTACCGTGATTTGCTAGCAGACAGCTATTTGTCCAGGATCTTTCGCAGAAGCTGATTCCTCGAAGAATACCACGGTTGACCTGACTTCGCGGTAGCAAGTGTCAACAATCTCGTGAATGTCCGCTGGCCGTGTTCTGGTGGTTACGCCTACTGCCGGTTGCGTCACCAGACGACCGATCTTACCGGAAATCGGTAGCGCTAGAGCGCCGCCGACAGGCGCTCAACCATCTTGTCGACAGGAGAGACATGCGTGAAATGGGTGATGAAATCGCCATTCGGTGCCATCAGGTACAGAAACGACGAGTGATCCATAGTGTAACCATCTGAGTTCGATGGATCCTCGCGCTTCTTTGCATAGGCTCTGTAAACCTTAACAGCCTCCGCAATCTGCGCCGTGCTGCCGGTTAATCCAACAATGCGGCTGTCGAAGTTGGACATGTAGAGCTTCATCTGCTCGACGGTGTCACGCTCGGGGTCAACGCTGATAAAAATCGGCTTGAGGCCTTCCGCCTTGGGTCCAAGCTGGTCCATGACGACACTGACCTTTTGCAGCGCTGCCGGACAGATATCAGGGCAATACGTGAAGCCGAAAAACACCAGCAGATGCTGGCCAGCGTACGTTTTATCACTGACCTTTTTGCCATTGTGGTCGATAAGCTCGAACGGCCCGCCGATCTGCGCCTTGCCGACGCTCCAGGTCTTAGGCGGCGAAACAAGGCTTGTTATGGCGCTGGGGAACATGGCGACCGCTATCAGCATGCCGAACACGACGCCGAGCGCACTGACAGCTACAATCTTGAACCGCATAACCAAGCCTCCAGCGCTTGCGCATTACCTTCCAATCCGCAATGTGGTACTGCCAGGGCAGCCCGCCAACTTATCAAACTGACGCGGTCGGCCCGGGAGCGTTCAATCAACGGCCACATCTCAGCGGAAGATCGCGTGGTTGAACCGGACTAAAAAGTGCATCGAGGACGACAGTGAATGCCGAATAGGCTCTTCAAGAACCAGACAAGCCCCGCCTTAAATCCCACAGAGAGTCGCCTGCGTCTGCAAACGATCATCCGGTTGCGCTGGTTTGCAGTGCTTGGTCAGCTGATCGCGGTTTGCGTCGTATATTTCGGCCTCAGGTTTCAATTCCCAATCGGCTATTGTCTATTGTTTATCGCGGCTTCGGCCTGGCTCAACGTCTACCTCGGCATCAAGTTTACCGGCCGCCACCGCCTCAGTCAGAACTTCGCAACGGTGCTACTGGCCTACGATATTTTGCAGCTGGGCGCGCTGCTCTTCCTCACCGGCGGTATTGAGAATCCATTCATTGTATTGATCGTTGCGCCGGTCACCGTTTCGGCGGCAACACTTCCCGGTCGAAGCACGTTGCTTCTGGGTGCAATCGCCGTCGTGGTCACAGGTTTGTTAGCGATATTTCATCTGCCGTTACCGTGGAGCCCGAGTGATCAGCCGGTTCTGCCGAACCTCTATAAGCTCGGTTTCTTTGCAGCTTTGTTCTCTTGCACGATATTCCTGGCGATCTATGCGTGGCGTCTGTCGCACGAGGCGCGCCAGATGTCGGTCGCGTTATCGGCCACCGAGCTTGTGTTGGCGCGAGAGCAACAACTTCATGCACTGGATGGCCTGGCTGCAGCCGCAGCGCACGAGCTAGGGACGCCTCTGGGCACAATCGTCCTGGTCGCCAAGGAGCTTGGTAAGGATCTACCTTCAGATAGTCCACTGCTCGAAGACCTGAACCTGATGCGCGATCAGGCGCAGCGCTGTCGTGAGATCTTGCAGAAACTGACGCGCAGCCCGACCGATCAGGATCCGATGCACCTCCACGTCACGTTGCGTCAGATCATCGAAGAAGCGGCAGAGCCGCATCGTGCCGGCAAAGTCAGCATCACCTACGATCTCACGCCGAACGAAGTTGCGGTTAACAAAGCCGAGCCGCAGGGCGAGAGAAACCCTGGCCTTATTTACGGGCTGGGCAATTTGATCGAGAACGCGGTGGACTTTGCCAAGTCATCAGTCGTAGTTCGCGGGAGTTGGGGCGGCGGCCGCGTTATCGTCGAGGTTGTTGATGATGGTCCGGGCTTTGCGTCGGATGTGATTGATCATATCGGAGAGCCCTATGTGACGACGCGGCCCTCATCGAAGGGGACGGGCGATCAAACCGGTCTCGGCCTGGGCTTCTTCATCGCCAAGACTTTGCTCGAAAGAACCGGCGCTACGCTGGAGTTTGACAACCGCAATCTGCCCGACACAGGTGCCATTGTGCGCATTATCTGGCCGCGGGATTCCTTCGAGGCGACCAACGTCCTCACGATGGGGCAGACGGCGGGCCAATCGGCAAGCGAACCGGAAGACGCTTAGGTACTTTGTAGTCGGGTTGGCAATGCAAGCTTAAGCCACTCAATTTTAACAATTCTGCCAAGATTTTCGCCCAGAGAACTTGGGTTTTGTGACCAATCCATTTATAGTCTGGCCCTTACTAAGGAGACCAGCCGTGGAAGAAGATTATTCGTTTAGCCAGGAAGAGCTGCCGGAAGATGTCTCACTGGTGATTGTCGATGATGACACACCATTTCTTCAGCGCCTTTCACGCGCAATGGATCAGCGTGGCTTTGAGGTTCGCTCGGCCAATACTGTGAGCGAAGGCATGGCCTTCATCCGCGAGAAGCCTCCGGCGTTTGCGGTCGTTGATATGCGCCTTGAGGATGGCAACGGTCTGGATGTGATTGCCGAGCTGTCGCGCTTGCGCCCGAATGCGCGCGCTATCGTTCTGACCGGCTACGGCAACATCGCGACGGCTGTATCTGCAGTCAAACTCGGAGCGATCGATTACCTGGCAAAGCCTGCAGATGCCGACGAGGTCACGGACGCACTATTGGCACCTCCGAATGCGATGGCTCCGCCGCCTGAAAACCCGATGTCGGCAGACCGCGTTCGCTGGGAGCACATCCAGCGCGTCTATGAGCTTTGTAATCGCAACGTTTCCGAGACCGCACGCCGGCTCAACATGCACCGCAGAACTCTGCAGCGCATCCTCGCAAAGCGTGCACCGCGCTAGCGCAATTGCTGGCGCTTAAACCTGCCTGAATGTCTCACTTGCTGCTTCCGGATCGGCCAGATTGTGAAGCCGTTGGCATGCTGCGCGCGCTATGCGCAAGGTTAACGCCTTGCGCCGCGCTGCGGCCAAGGGATGTTTCTCCGCCGGCCTGACGGTATCCCCACCGAAGCGATCCGCAATCATCAGGCCGGTGTCTTCGGGCAGAATATCGGTTGGAAAATCTGCATCCACGGCAAAGAAGAATTTGTCGGCAAACTCTTGATATTCAGGCCATTTATTGTCGGCGCGAAAGTCTTCGACGCTCGATTTGATCTCAATTATCCAGATTTCACCGCCTTCCGAGACGGCCGCAATATCAGCGCGACGGCCGTTCGGGAGTGATAACTCCGTTAGCGATTGAAAGCCGAGCAGTTGCAAATGCCGGCGCACGCCACGGGCAATCGCAAGGGCCTTCTCTGATTGACGGCCGTCCGCCAGTGCCGGATGGCCGAGATCTGTTTCTTGTGACGGAATTGTTTTTGTCACGGCTTCGCCATCTCCCAGTGCCAGATCTGAGCACATTAGCGAATCTAACTGCTCGTAAGAAGGCGGCTTAACTCGTGCGACTGTCCAATCTATTCAATATGCTCTCGCAGCCCCTATAATGTCTGCGAAGGTCGTCGCTTTGGGACTGGAAGCCCACGATATGTCAACTGGAATGTCATGCGGGAAAAACTGAACATGTTCTTCAATCGCTCTGCCAACGGATCCAACGATAAACCGCGCAGAACGAAACGGCCGGCTGTTGCGCCGATCGAAGCGGCCAATCATGCCCCCCTCGCGGTTGAACAATTGCGTCGGACTGTCGACCCGGCATCGCTCGGCTTCTCTTCTACCGCCGAGCTGCAGCCGATCACCGGATTGATCGGTCAGGATCGCGCGCTGAAAGCGATTGAGTTCGGCGCCAGCATGAACTCCCACGACTTTAATGTCTTCGTGTTGGGCCCAACAGCGTCCGGCAAGACAACCGCCGTTAAAGCCTATCTACAAAAGAAGAACCAGGAACCGTCGCCGGTTTACGACTGGGTCTACGTCAACAACTTCGATGACTTCAATCGTCCGAATGCCGTTCGCATGCCGTGTGGTCGCGCCCAGGCTTTCTCCAAGGACATGGTCAAAGCGATCGATGAGTTGCGTCAGACCGTACCGACCGCGTTCGAAAGTGAAGACTATCAGGCCCGGCGACGACAGATCGATGACGGCTTTCGGGCCGGACAAGAAGAGGCGTTCGAGGCTCTTAATCAAAAGGCACAGGCCCAGAACATCGCCATCCTGCGTACGCCGAACGGCATCGCAATGGCGCCAATGCATGATGGAAAAGTCGTCAAACCGGAGGTCTTCAGCGGTCTTCCCGAGGAGATGCGGCGCAGCGTGGAAGAGAAGATCGCGGTGCTGCAGACGGAACTCGAAACCATCCTTGAAACGGTTCCCAAGTCGGACAAGGAGCGACGCGAAAAACTGGCCGACCTCAATGGGGAATTCGCGGCCATCGCGGTGCGCGAAGCACTTGCTGATATCAAGAGCGGCTATAGCGATCTTCCCGAAGTGGCAGAGTATCTCGAGGCGGCCGGCAATGACCTGATCCGCAACGTGGCTTCGTTCCTGCCGCAGCCGGAAGAGGCTGAGCAAGTTGTGCGCCAGCCCGTCGATGTTTCAAGGGATCCACGTTTCCGCCGCTATATGGTCAATGTGGTCGTTGCCAATGGCTCGCCCGATATCTGCGAGCGTCCGATCGTCGAAGAACTGAATCCGACCTACGGCAACATGGTCGGGCGCATTGAGCATGTCGCGCAAATGGGTGCCATCGTCACCGACTTCTCATTGATCAAACCTGGTGCCCTGCATCGCGCCAATGGCGGCTACTTGCTTGTCGATGCGCGCAAGCTCCTGCTTTCTCCATTTGCCTGGGAAGCCCTCAAGCGCGCTTTGAAATCGCAAGAGATCAAGATCGAAGCCCCGGCCGAGACATCGACCGGGATTATGTCGACCCAGACTCTCGATCCGGAACCCATTCCACTAAACGTCAAAGTCATCCTCTTCGGCGATCGTCAGCTGTACTACATGCTGGCCGCCAACGATCCGGACTTCGATCGCTTGTTCAAAGTCCAAGCTGACTTCGACGACACGATCACCCGCAGCGAAGAAAACCACGAGGCCTACGCCCGGTTAATTGCCTCAATCGTTGTCAAACACGAGCTGCGCCATGCAAGCTCGGCAACCGTTGCGCGGCTGATTGAGGAGGGCTCTCGGCTCGCCGATGACCGCGACAAGCTTTCGATCGAGATCGGCCGCATCGCCGACATCGTCCGTGAGGCCGACTTCAGAGCCGGCGAGGCAGGGCGGTCCGAGATCGCCGAAGAGGATGTTGAGCGCGCGATTGATGAGCGCATCCAGCGCTCTGACCGAATGCGCGATAGGGCGCATGAAAGTATCGCCCGAGAGGTCGTTCTTATCGGCACCGAGGGCAAGAAGGTTGGCCAGATTAACGGCCTTGCCGTTCTCCAACTGGGCAACTTTGCCTTCGGCCGGCCAAACCGAATTACGGCGCGGGTGCACATGGGGCAGGGCCGCGTCACAGACATCGAGCGCGAAGTGAAGCTTGGTGGTCCGCTCCACTCCAAGGGTGTCATGATCCTGTGGGGCTTCCTGGCAGGTCGGTTTGCACAACGCCAGAAGTTGTCGATGGCGGCCTCACTGGTCTTTGAGCAGTCGTATGGCGGAGTTGATGGTGACAGTGCATCTTCAACCGAGCTCTACGCCCTGCTTTCTGCTCTGTCAGAGGTCCCCATTGATCAGGGACTTGCCGTAACCGGCTCGGTCAATCAATGGGGTGAGGTCCAGGCCATTGGCGGCGTCAATGAGAAGATCGAAGGTTTCTTTGATGTCTGCAAAGAGCGTGGTCTGACAGGCCAACAAGGCGTTCTCATTCCGGAGGCCAATGTTCAGCACTTGATGCTGCGGCCCGATATCGTTGAAGCGGTCGAAAAAGGTCAGTTCCGGGTTCACAATGTCGAACACATCGACCAGGGCATCGAGATCCTGACCGGCGTCAAGGCGGGCAAACCTGATGACGACGGCAATTGGGAACCCGGCACAATCTACGGAATGGTCGAAGACAAGTTGGCCGACTTCGCGTACTTCGCGCAGGACGTTTCTGGCGGACAAGACGATGATTCACCGAGCACCTCATAGGAGTGGCCAACGCAGATCGCGGCGAGTTGGTTTCGTTGCTGGCGACTGCAGGCAGATAGGACGAAGACTATGATTGCGCACGTCGCTGAGGCAGATGAGGCCATGGGCCGTGTCGTTCTGAGGTTCAGTTCAGAGCCTCCGAACGATGTAGCGATCAGAGCGGCCGTCAAAGTCGCCCAGGCATTTCGTTCAGAACTTGAAAGCCTCTTCGTCGAAGACGCGCAGCTGGTCGATCTCGCACACTTTCCGTTTGCAACCGAGATATCGCTCACTGGCAGAAGCCGGCGCGAGCTCACACCAAGGGCTGTGCATCACCAGTTTCTCGCAACATTCCGAGAGGCCCAGCGGCGCGTCAATATGGCGGTCCGTGACACCGATGTACCGATCCGCCACAGCTACGTCACAGATGAGCCTGTCCAGGCCTTGGCCTCGGCCTGCGCCCGTCGCGGTCCGTGGAATGTTGTTGCACTTGGCGAGGCATTGTCCGGCACCTCCTGCGCGACGATCCTTGAGTTGTTCGAAAGCGTTTCGGACACGACCGGCATTGTAATGGCCGGCCCTCGTTCACGTCGCACCA
Source organism: Hyphomicrobiaceae bacterium (assembly GCA_965247245.1). Lineage (GTDB taxonomy): Bacteria > Pseudomonadota > Alphaproteobacteria > Rhizobiales > Hyphomicrobiaceae > Tectiglobus. The sequence goes on from CBDFGV010000003.1 coordinate 4,921,114, forward strand.
CAGGACCGATCATTGTCGCTGTCGAAGACACCGGGCGCTTACCTGGCATGTTGCCCGCAGCCTCGCGCTTGGCTGAGTTGAGTGATGCGGAGATTCGCATCCTCATCACGGCGCCTGACGAAAAGACCTATTTTGAGACGGATGCGGAGCTGCGCCTGGTTGTGGCCGATCAGGCAAACGTTTCAATTGTTCCCCATCGCCTCACCCACGGGGAGCCGGCCTGCGTGGCAGAGCAGATCAGGCAGCTGCACGGTGGCTTCTTGATCGCACACTTTGGCTCGCAGACAATTCCGGAAGTTGGATCGCTGCGCCCGCTGCTGGCGGCACTGGAATGCCCGCTCTTCCTGGTTCGTTAGTTGGGTTCGCTCGTTGAATGAGCAGTGTTCGGGTTGCTGGCTCAAAAAACTGCCTGATCACTGAGCGGTTGTCATAATATTCTGGCAAGGTACGATCTCAAACGCGTCGTGCGCCACTTCTTCACGTCATCACCGTCGATTAGTCCAATCCGGCACCTTGATGCTAAGGTTGGGAAGGAGGCGTAATTCTCTCGTGTAAGGAGTTAGTCGTCTACTTGGTCCCATACGACATGTCCGGAAACGCCACGCCATGCCCACCTTTCAGAATGATACGGCCACCTCTCATGTATCAGCGCTCCCGAACACCAATGAAAGCGGCGGTGAAACCGAGTGGAGCGTGATGATCGATGCCATTGCCGATCCCGCTGTTGTCCTTGATGAAGCGGGTATGGTCGTCCACCACAATCCCCAGGTTGTTGACCTATATCCGCGAGTGCGCGTCGGCACGCCAGTGACGACGCTAAGTCGGGAACCGGACTTGCTCAGCGCGATTGACAGCGTTCGCGACACCAACGAGCGGATTACAGTACAGCTCCACGATCGTGTGCCGGTAACGCGGCGAATGTCAGCGATAATCACACGCATAAACATTGAAGAACCCCGTCCTGGTGCCCCTGCAATTCTGATCATGCTGCGCGATCTCACGGATCAGGAACAATACGCCCAGATGCGAACCGACTTCATAGCGCATGCTAGTCACGAATTGCGTACACCGCTCGCCTCCCTAAAGGTCATTGTTGAAACCCTGCAGGGTCCGGCACGGGACGACCCTGAGAAGCGTGAACGGTTCCTGTCCATGATGCTCGTTCAGGCAACGCGCATGTCGCAACTGATCGATGATCTGTTGTCTCTGAGCCGTGTCGAGATGCGCGCCCACCTGCCACCTCGCGACAGTCTTGAAGTAGGTGAGTTGGCCGAGGCGGTCGTCCAGTCACTGGAACCTCTGGCAGAATCGCACCAGATCTCGTTGAAGCTCGAAAATACCGAGGGTCCGGTGAACGTGCGCGGCGAGCGGGAAGAAGTTGCTCAGGTTCTGCAGAATCTTGTGCAAAACGCAATTCGCTACGGACGCCCCGAAGGAACTGCAGAGATCTCCATATCAAGACACATCAATGCTGCGACGGGGCAGAAGCAGGTTCACATCGCTGTCCAAGATAACGGTATCGGTATTCCACCAGAACATATCCCTCGATTAACCGAGCGATTCTATAGAGTTAGTGCCGTCGATAGCCGTGCAAAGGGAGGCACCGGACTGGGACTGGCTATCGTTAAGCATATTGTCACTCGGCATCGCGGTGAGCTCGAGATTACATCGGAGGTCGGCAAGGGCTCGACCTTCACCGTTATACTGGCTTCTTTGTAGTCAGAATGATCCCATTTTGGTGATGTCTGGAAAAAAATAAATAATATCAAATAGATAAATAGTCATAAAACGGAAGCCCTAGTGGTCTAGGAAAGCGTCACGGCGATGATCGCCGCGGGGATTGAGGCAAGGGGGCCTCACCCTGCTCGGAACCCAAATCAGGGAGATTCTAGGGTGACCAAAAATTTCGTTGCTACTACGGCAGCGGTTGCTGCTGCGAGCGCATTCGCATTCGCTGGTTCAGCATCAGCAGCACGCGATCAGATCAATATTGTTGGTTCTTCAACGGTCTTTCCGTTCGCAACCGCGGTTGCTGAGAAGTTCGGCAACTCCACGAAATTCAAGACGCCAAAGATCGAATCCACAGGTTCAGGTGGCGGCCTGAAGCTGTTCTGCAAGGGCGTTGGTGAAGCAACTCCTGACATCACAAACGCCTCTCGCCGGATGAAGGCAAAAGAGTGGAAAGCATGCCAGGCAAATGGCGTTAAAGACGTCATCGAATTCAAAGTCGGTTTCGACGGCATCGTTATCGGAAACGCCAAGGGCGCAGCTGACCTTAAGCTAACCCGTGCTCAGATCTATAAGGCTCTGCACAAGGGTTCCAAGGCAAAGACATGGGCTGACGTTGATCCTTCTCTGCCATCGACCAAAATCGAAGTTCTTGGTCCTCCGCCAACCTCTGGCACGCGTGACGCTTTCGAAGAACTCGCCATGCAGAAGGGCTGTGTTGCAGCCGGCGGCGACAAGAAAGCCTGTAAGAAAGTGGAAATCCGTGCAGATGGTGCATGGGTCGACTCTGGCGAGAACGACAACCTGATCGTTTCCAAGCTGGAAGCTAACAAGAACGCTGTTGGCGTGTTTGGTTTCTCGTTCCTCGACCAGAACAAAGCAAAGATCAAAGGTGCATCTGTCGGTGGCAATGACCCGACTTTCGAGAACATTGCTTCTGGCAAGTACCCAGTATCTCGTTCGCTCTTCTTCTACGTGAAGAAGGCCCACGTTGGCGTCATTCCTGGTATCCAGGAATACCTGACTGAGTGGACAAAAGCTTCGACATTCGGCACCGAAGGCTACCTCGTTGACAAAGGCCTGATCCCACTTCCTGCTGCAGGTCAAAAGGAAGCCATGGACAAGGCGAAGAATCTGACCCTGATGACGGGTAAAGAGAAGCTCAAGTAAGCGATGCTTTTTGAACTAGGAAGGGCGCCTCGGGCGCCCTTCTTCTTGGCTTGCATTCCGACACGAATCGACTTGTTAGCTTGTGCGAACTGAGCGTAGGGGAGCGCGATGTTTCAGATTACGGCGCTGGCTGTCGTCCTTTTAACTCTGGCCGCATACGTGATGGGCCGTTCGCGCGCATACTCGGTAACATCAGGTGAACTCGCGAGCCTGCACTCGCTGCCCGGATACCATGGCTTCTACAGTGCCCTTGTCACATTTATTGTGGGCATCTTCGCCTTGATCGCAATGACTGTGCTTGGCGGATTTTGGGTTGATAGTTCTGTGTGGGGCGCTCTACCGGAAGACGCGAAGACACTCTCCTTGTTGCGGCAAGACAGACTAGTCGCCGATGCGAAAGCGATCGCCAACGGTCAGATCGTCTCCTCTGCTGCCGATGCGCGCGCTGAGGAGATCCGACAAGAGCTATCAAAGCTCTACGCAAATCAAGTCAGCCTCTCCAACTATGCGACAGCTGCGATAACAGCCGCGCTGGCACTGCTTGCATTGCTGGTTACCAACAGGCAGGTCGCACCCAGGTTTCGCGCCCGGAATAGATCCGAGTGGATTATTCAGGGCCTGCTGTTGATATCGGCGACGTTGGCGATTCTCACAACGATCGGCATTGTATTGTCCTTGATCGGTGAAACACTCCGCTTCTTCTCCGAGCTCCCGCTCTTCGCATTCCTGTTTGGGACTCACTGGAGTCCGCTATCAGGGGTGTTTGAAGGAAAGCTCAATCCGGATTCAGTCGGTGCAATTCCTTTGTTCGCCGGTACATTGCTCATCACTTTCGTGGCAATGCTGGTTGCTGTACCGATCGAAGTCACTGCCTTGAAATATGCGGATGTTCTCGCCCTGATTTACAGATGTCTTGGATTGATCAGCCATGGCTTACTCATTCTTTTTGATATCCATAAAATCTTTGAGACGCCCCTCGATGTCATACATTTTGAAAGAGAAAGTATCATCAAATACATCTACACGGCAGTAGTGATTCCCTCTTTGCACGCGATTTGAAAAGGAGTTGTGGGTTGGGGTGAAGTCTTCCAGATGCCCTCCGGCTCCCCCACTCTGAATGTACACTACTCCGTTTTCCTTATCGATCTTACCATCCGTCAGAGGCCAGGATCTCTCATAGGCATGTACATGACCATAAAAAACGACATCTACCCCGGCAGATTCATACAGCGGCATGAGGTCTCCAAACTTTTGATCTCCCATGCCTGAGGTTTTACCTGCCCAGGTGTTGCCATAGTCGTTTTCGTCAGATGACACCGGGCAATGATGATGGGCTACAAACTTCCATTTAGCATTGGAAGCAGCCAGTTTTTTCTTTAGCCACTCGTACTGAGCACCTCCCTTTTTAAGTTCATCATTGGCATTGCTGTTAAGCATAAAGAATTCGGCATTTCCGTAAGTAAAGCTATAGTAGGCCTCTGTTTCAGGTAGCTTGTGGTAGCGGTTGTACCAGTACAAATCACTCTCACCATTACCGGCCACCGGAAAGACCGGGATACGACTGGCCACGGGAGTAATACCGGTGAAGTATTCGTAATTCCATTCAAATTTATGGGGCTTCTTTCCTCCGTCTGTTACATCTCCCAGATGCATAATGAAGTGAGGTCGCTCTTCCCAGATCAACTCGCCCAGCCTGTGATTTACATGAGGCCGGCTCTCTGTATCACCGATGATATTGAAAGAAAAGGCTGACTCACTCTTCACGGCTGTTCCGAAAGTCAGAATACCCGATTTCATCTCTGTGCCGTCCTGTGCTTTGGCCGTGACCTGGTAATAGTAAGGTGTTTCCGGCTCCAGTCCTTCCAGGGTTATCTCCTGTATGTAGGCGGCATTTTCAATGACTTTCTTTTTATCCAGCGGGATGGTAGTCCCGTACTCTATGGTGGCACTGGCCATTCTGTCTGTTTCCCAGAGTATGTTGATGCTGTTTTGCGTGGCCATATGCAGATACGGACCGGCATTGAAATGGAAGGTATCATCGAAGAGCTTCCCCTCTTCCACCAGCCCCTGCAATGCCTTATATCTATCCTGAATTTCATCAGAAGTGAGTGCCTTTTCATAAAGCCTGGAGGCCTTTAGCAGATTGGAGAGTTCCATGTAAGGTTCGTTGTCAAAGTAACCTGCCACTTCCAGCTGCTGATGATCCGGTAGCTTCAGCATGCCTCCTGCATCAGCTGATTCGGCCAGCAGTTCGCCATTGAGATAAAGCTTCATACGCTTGCCATCATAGGTACCTACCACATGCCCCCAGTACTTTTTCCAGCCACGCGCCAGAGGCACTACCAGAGATTGCTGCCCCTCCGATGTATTGACATGAAAAACCACCTCTTTGTCGTAATAACCCAACAGCCAGGCAGGCTCATCCTTTACTGATTTGCCCCTTGCTGTGATCAAAGCACCTATGGGCAGATTGACATGGTTCAGCAGCCATAACTCGGTAGTAAAAGCTCCGGAAGGCAGTTTATCCCCCTCCACAAAATCTGTCAGCCGATCCGTTGGGTTTTGTCCGTAAAACACAATGGGTTCTCCCAATGTTTTGAAGCGCTGAAATCTGCTTTTGGGTGGTTCTATCTTATTGCCCGGATAGTTTTCTGCATTCCTGGCCAGGGTATAGTTAGGATGGAAAGTCCAGTCTCCAACGAGGCCGGACTGGGCTGAAACACTGAGGTATGTGCACAGCAATATCAAAGAGATGAGTGTTTTTTTCATGAAAAAATAGTTTGTCAGGCGATCTCTAAATCGGAGACCCGGAAGTAGCCTTCTAGTGTGATAGATTCTTCTTCAAGTGTGACAATGGCGAAGCTGTTGTTCTCCGGCCCACTGTAGTCAACCATACCCAGCATGGTATAGTAGTGAATGTCATGGATGCGTTTATGCCGCTCTTCGTGTTTGTGTCCCTGGAAGACTGCGGTGACTTTACCGCTCTCTTCCAAAACCGCTCTCACCTGAGCAAAATTCTTAATATGATGCCTCCCGTTCTCAATGTCTTCCAGCATCTGGTGGACGAAAACGATGGTCTGTTTTTCAGTAGTCCGCAAGTCCTCCTCCAGCCAGTCGAGTTGCTCCTTTGGCACGTTGGCATCATCCCATTTGAAGTTATCGTGATCATAAGGACTACCATCCGGATTAAAGCAGCCGTCTAAGACCGCAAAATGATAGTCACCCTGGTCGAAGGAATAATAAGTTTTGTCTTTATCAATACCGGTATTCTCTACCATAGACTGAAACTGGGCTTTGGACAGGCTGTCCATATCATGGTTACCCAACACATGGTAGCGAGGGCCTTCGAACCTGGCGTAAATGGCCTCAAAATCTTTGAGGTACTGCAGCGTTCGTTGCTCATCAGGCTCAGGGTCCTGGTCCTTGAAATCGCCCAGATGGATCATAAAATCCACCTTCTCCCGGTTCATCACTTCTACGCAGGCTTTCATCTTATCCGCTGATTCACGGTAGAATCTTATCCCTGAGGCCTCTCGGTCGGCATAATGGGAATCTGACACCAGACCAAAGCGTATTTTGCCGCTGCCCTGTCTGACACAGGCAGGCAAGGCTGCCAGTGTCAAAGCTGCGGCTGATGATTTTAAAAATACCCTGCGGTTGATTTTCCAGGTCATGAGTTGATTTTCCTGTTACTTAAAAAAATCTGGTTTATCAATTTCCATTTTGCCCTTAGTTCCCTGAAGGGAATACTAACCAGGTTTCACATCAAGCCAATGTATCCCAGGGGCCGGTGATTGCCACGGTATCTCCATTCTCCTGGATATTGACAAAAAGCGTTTTCCCGGAAGGAGAAAAGGTCAAACCGGCAAACTCGGATTTTGAACTCATGTTCCTTCCGAAGTCATACAGTTCTCCTTTCTGATTGATACCGCGAATGTGATTGCGCTGACCATTATCCTCACAGAGGATCACATCTCCCCAAGGAGCAATAGTCAGGTTATCACAGTTATGTAAAAGCCCCTTATCTTCCGACTCAGCGAAGAGTTCCACAACTCCCGGGTTGTTCAATTCTCCGGCAGTTCCTTCTTCAGAAGAAGGTTTGTAACGGAAAACCTGTCCCAGCTTCTTAGGACCACCATTGGTGCAGGCGAAATAGATTTCACCATTGCCATACCACATGCCTTCACCTCTGGCAAAACGTGCTGCTCCCTGGTCAAAGCCTCGCAGCCTCAGGTCATCTTTAGGAGATTCGACATCATCCATATCGATCCACGCTACCTGAATTTCTTCCTGCAGGTTGATTGTGCGCCCTTCCCAGTTTCGGGTGTCAAAGCTCTTTTGATCTTTGATGGCCAGCGCCTGTAATTTCCCTCCTTTGAGTAAATCACCTTTGACATTTGGGATATACCGGTAAATCAAACCATCGTGAGCATCTTCTGTCTGATAGACTATGCCGGTGGCCGGATCTACAGCCACCGCTTCATGGTTGAAGCGGCCCATGCCAATGATGGGTTCAGGGCTGGCCAGTTGTGTATCCATAGAGGCGGGTACCTCGAACACGTAGCCATGATCCTTTTCAATTACCTCGCCTTTGACATTGGTATCTTCTTCACAGGTAAGCCAGCTGTTCCAGGGGGTGATACCTCCGGCACAGTTACGGTAGGTGCCGACCAGGCTGAGGTATTGCTTTTCTACAGTCTGGGTCTCTTCATTGTAAATGATGGTAGTGGTTCCACCCAAACCCGGCATTTTACCGGAACCGGCATCATAAAACTGAGCGGCATCCAATTGCTCTGCGAGTTCATTCTCCGGTCCGAAAGGACTATGTTCCAACGTATTCGGGCTGTTTTCATGGTTGCAGATCAGGATAACCTTTCCGTCAGATCCGGCAAAAGAACCCATACCATCCGGTCTGCCGGGAACAAGAAAACCATCGGCCATTTTTGCACCTGATTTAGCAATGACTTTATAGGAAAAACCTTCAGGCAAATCCAGATAGCCTTTTGGGTCTGTCTTTAACAGTACTTTGGCCAGGGCTTCTGATTGCTCCGTGCTGAGCGTACAGCGTGAAAGTGCTGCAAAGCCCAGGCTTACGATAGTGGCCTTTTTAATAAATTCTCTTCGGGTGTTGGCTGAGGTATTTTCCATTATTCAGGTTTAAAGTCCGGCTTTCAATTTGTTCATCACATCAACCAATTCCTATTGGCTTTCTTTAAGCTTTTGTGAAGTCGTTTAAACGGCAGCATTCCGCCACATTTTTTTACTCTGAAGAGTTAGCCGGAGACCATCCCGCCCCGCTGCACGGAACAGGATGGCTGGTTATGATTGTATTCGACTTAAACTAACCTAATCTACCGTCAGAAGGATCTGTCTCCGGCACCAGATTCGTCCCCCTCTGAACTGTCTTTCATTTCTTATGATTACCGCAATACCCCGGGCAATGCCTTGCCTGCTTTGGGTTCTTTGTAATTCACACCCAAAGCTTTGGCCACCGTGGCAGCCAGCTGGTTTTGATAATACTGCCCTTTTACTGCCGTACCGAGTGCTTCAGTATCGGGTCCAAGCGCGGCAATCCAGATTTGATCCGCATCTTTAATGCTGGTGCCATGTCCTTTCCAGCTGTCCTTCGGCACCGTGCCCCGACCGTGATCAGTGGTGATCAACAGTGTGGTTTTGTCTTTATATTGTGGTGTGGACTGAACGTAGTCCCAGACCTCCCTGATGAATTCATCGGTTTGTCTGGTTGATTTCAGGTAGTGATCATAGGCTCCGTCATGGGCAAAATCATCGGTTTCGCCATAGGCAATATACACCAGTCGGGGGCTGTGTTTTTTCACATACTCCATCATAAAATGATGTGTAAAAGCGTCCAGTCTCACTCCTCCCCATGGACTGGGAATTTCATCCTGAAGCTTGTTAAGGAATACTTCCCTGTCAGAAAGGGGTTGATCACCGGATTTTTCGAATCCGGCATTTACAGGCACACCGCTCCGCTCTTCATTGATAATGAAAGGGAATACATCCCAGCTACCAAAAGCGGCTACCTGTCCTTTAAACTCATCAAGTTGGTTTAAGTATTCAAGTACCGTAGTATTGGGATTGGGTA
>CBDFGV010000004.1:0-33804 GCA_965247245.1 Hyphomicrobiaceae bacterium
AAGCTGCCCGTAAACCTGGATCGGGGCATTCTGGAACTTCCAGATAGCCAATTGGATACCGACAAGATCCGAGGCGGAAACTATACCGGTGCCGTCCGCGCTTCTCTGCGTGAGGCGATCCCGAACGTTAAAGGCCGCACGGCTCGTCGTGCCCTCTACAAGCTGACAAGTGATGGGGCCGCGCTGTCACTTCGACAGCAGGCAATGGAAGATCCAACGCTCATCGGCACAACTCAGTCGGTTGAGCTATTGGCCTCCGATGACGTTGATCTCTGGGTCAAAGGCTATGTTGACAAGATTGAGCAATTGCCGGTCAGCGGTCAGGCGAAACCCGAAGTGATTGACGACAAGGTCAGGGTCACAGTCGAGTCCAACTCATTTCAGCCAATCGTGACGACGATCAAAAATGCATTGGGTGAAACTGCAAAGCGCATCCGGGCGCAGGCAGCGGCTGAAATGCGCGGCGTTCGCGTCTTCGAAAGACGGTTGGCTAACGCGAGTTCGGAAGTCGAAAAGACTAGGCTTCAGGGAGAACTTGAGGGCTACCGGCAACGGGCAGCGGCTCTGGAGAAGCAAGCTCAATCCTTCCAAGACCGAGCAACCGCGGTTGGCGGCACTGAGACACTGAATGAAACTCTGCCAAGCTTTTTCGTGCGCATCGATGGCGGTGTCATCAAAATCGAAAGCGCATCCAGTAACGTGATCGAAGGCACAGCCATTCTACCACTGGCAAACACGGAAACAGCCAAGGCCGGATCCTGGGAGCTGTTCCAGATTGCGATCGCTGAGGAAGGCCGGCGCATATCTGACGTCCAGGCTATCTGGCTCAACAAGCTCAATGGTGAGGGGCGCGTTATCCGTAAAGCCAACTGGGATTTCCTGCAGGACAGCAATTCCCGGGAAGCTGAGATTGCTGGTGTCTGGGGCGCCATCGTGGGCAGCTTTTGGACGATGTTGGTTACTTTCCTCCTCGCATTCCCCGTAGGTGTGATGGCGGCCATTTACTTGGAGGAGTTCGCACCGAAGAATGCGATCACCGATTTCATCGAGGTCAACATCAATAACCTGGCAGCGGTACCGTCGATCGTGTTCGGACTGCTCGGTCTCGCTGTCTTCGTAAGTTTCTTCGGAGTGCCACGCTCAACGGCTCTTGCTGGCGGTATCGTTCTAGCGCTTATGACGCTACCCACCATCATCATTGCGGCCCGCGCTGCGATCAAGGCGGTGCCACCGTCGATCCGGCAGGCGGCACTCGGAGTTGGAGCCTCAAAGGTGCAGACTGTGTCTCACCATGTTTTGCCGCTTGCGATGCCCGGTATTTTGACCGGTACCATCATCGGTATGGCGCAGGCGCTGGGCGAGACTGCACCACTTCTGATGATCGGCATGTTTGCATTCATTCGCGAGATCCCCAGCGGGATCACCGAGCCTGCAACCGCTTTGCCAGTGCAAATCTACCAGTGGTCAGATTTTCCAGAGCAACTCTTCGAAATGAAGACAGCAGCTGCGATCGTCGTGCTGCTGATCTTCCTTGTCATCATGAACGCCATTGCAATCGTGCTGCGCAAGCGCTTCGAGCGCCGCTGGTAGTACGGTACGAGTGAGGAGCAATCGAAATGTCTGAGAACACGGCGGTCAGCAACACCGCTAAAATGAAGGGCGACAAGGTCAGCGTCTTCTACGGTGACAAGCAGGCACTGTTTGATGTTGATCTCGACGTTCCTGCCAACCAGGTCGTCTCCCTCATCGGACCATCCGGCTGCGGTAAGTCAACCTTCCTGCGCTGTCTCAATCGTATGAATGACGTTATTGATATCTGTCGGGTGACAGGCAAAGTTACGCTGGACGAGGAAGACGTATACGATCCGAGCCTGGATGTTGTTGAGCTTCGTGCCCGCGTCGGCATGGTGTTTCAAAAGCCAAACCCCTTCCCGAAATCCATCTACGAGAACGTCGCTTACGGGCCACGTATTCATGGTCTGACCCGGAACAAGGCAGAGCTTGATGAGCTGGTCGAGACAAGTCTTGAGAAAGCTGGCTTGCTGGCGGAGGTCAAGGATCGGATTAACGAGCCTGGTACAGGGCTGTCGGGCGGTCAGCAGCAGCGTTTGTGCATTGCGCGCGCGATCGCAACCAAACCAGATGTTATACTCATGGACGAGCCCTGTTCGGCGCTTGATCCGATCGCAACGGCTCGCGTCGAGGAGCTGATCGAAGAACTACGTACCAATTACACGATCGTCATCGTAACGCACTCAATGCAGCAGGCTCGACGCGTTTCGCAAAGAACCGCGTTCTTCCACTTGGGCATTCTGGTCGAGGAAGGCGAAACCTCTCAGATCTTCGAGGATCCTCAGGATGAGCGCACCAAGGACTACATCACTGGACGCTTTGGCTAATCTATCCCTACAGTGCGGCATCGTAGGGCAACACGGACTGCACGAAAAATATAATGAACGATAACATCGCGACACTGCATAATACGCAACTGGCTGAGCTCGATAAGAAGATTGCTCACATGGGTGGTCTTGCCGAGTACAACCTTGGCAAAGCTTTCGATGCTCTCGTCAATCGTGATCCCAATCTCGCACGCCGAGTGATCAGTGCAGATGTGGAAATCGACGATCTGCAGCGCGAGATTGAAGAGCTGGTCGTCACCTTGATCGGGCGTCGGCAGTTGGCCGATCAGGAACTTCGGCAGATCCTCGCCAGTCTGAAGATTGCCAGCGACTTGGAGCGGATCGGCGACCTTGCCAAGAACATCGCCAAGCGCGTGGTTGCCATCGCAGATCAGAATTACCCTCGCACGTTGATTGTTGGCCTTCAGCACATGCTAGAGCGTGCGCTCAGCCAGTTGAAAGACGTGCTGGATGCTTACGGTGAGAAGGATGCCGACTTGGCATTGGCCGTTTGGAGCCGGGACGAGCAGCTCGACGAAACTTACAACTCCCTATTTCGAGAATTGCTGACCTACATGATGGAAGACCCGAGAAACATCGGCTTCTGTACCCACCTACTTTTCGGCGCAAAGAACCTCGAGCGAATTGGTGACCATGCGACCAATATCGCTGAGACGATCCATTACATTGTTCACGGCGAAGAAATCAGCGCGGCGCGTCCGAAAGGAGATACCACCAGCGTAACGCTCTTCAAGCCTGATACGTGATTTCGAGCACCGGGCCTGACCACGAACGCGAGGCCATAATGAGACTGAGGAGGACCAGTTCATGAGCGCACGGGTTCTGGTTGTTGAAGATGAATTACCGCTTGCAGAAATGCTGCAGTACAACCTCGAGGCAGAGGGCTTTCGCGTCTCGCACGCTGAAACCGGCGAGGATGCTGAGATGCTGGTCGCCGAAGAGGAACCTGATCTCATCATTCTGGATTGGATGTTGCCGCAGGTCTCCGGCATTGAACTCTGCCGTCGTCTGCGGTCAAGACCGGATACGCGCGCTATACCGATATTAATGCTCACGGCGCGTGGTGAAGAAAGTGACCGCATCCGTGGGCTGTCAACGGGTGCGGATGACTATGTCGTCAAGCCGTTCTCACTTCCAGAACTCATGGCACGTGTGAAGGCTATTCTGCGCCGGGTTGCACCTGACCGGGTCGCCGACGTCTTAAAGGTTTCTGATGTCGAATTGGATCGCTCCGCTCATCGCGTCACGCGCGGACCACGAGAAGTTCGCCTTGGTCCAACAGAGTTCCGGCTGCTTGAGTTTTTGATGGAAAGCCCCGGCCGGGTCTTGTCACGCTCACAACTGCTGGATGGCGTTTGGGGCCGCGACGCATTTGTTGATGAGCGCACGGTTGATGTACACATCGGACGTCTTCGCAAGGCCATCGTGCGTGGCAAGGAAAGAGACCCTATTCGCACCGTTCGTGGAGCAGGCTATGTTTTCGGCGAACGCCAGGCTCGCTAAGGCATCCTTACCAAGTTAGCTTCGCGTTCGACTGTTTCCTCCGTATGACAACGCGAGCTTTCCAAGCCAAGAAAAAACCGGTGATCACGTATGATCACCGGCTCCCCCGCGTCAGACACCTAACAGCGCAAACACTGCTGGCATCCTAGTAACTTGTTCAATTGCCGGAAGGACGCGCTAGGAGCCAACCTCCTAGCGCCCTCCAGTCACCCCGGCTAGGCGTCGACCTTCTCGGTCGACTGTGGGTTCGGTAGTGCTTCAGGTGCACGCTCCGTCGAGGTCGTGCGATTTCTGCGGCGCGCCTGCGGTGGTTGGAAAGCGCGCTTGGCGTGATATTCACAGTAGGGCAAACCAGGCACTTTGCTCTTGTTGCAGAAGTGGAAGTCCGCGTGTTGTGGATCGCCAATCGGCCAACGGCAGCAATTCTCCGTCAGATCCTGCAAGCTCTTACGCTCTTCAAGCGGAATGACGATCTCTTCCACGGGCGATACGTAAGTCTCGCCTTCACCTTGGTAAAGCGAGCGCAGAACAGGATTGCCGGTTTGCGCAAATCTAGGCTTGGCCTGGCGCTTCGGCGCTGCAATCCGATTTCTGTTACGAGGTGGCCTCGTGCGTGGGGTTGTAGCGCGCCCGGAAAGGCCCAAACGATGAACTTTACCAATCACGGCATTGCGGGTGACACCGCCAAGCCGGCCTGCGATTTGGCTGGCGCTTAGTCCTTCACCCCAGAGTTTTTTGAGCATTTCGACACGGTCATCGGTCCAGGACATGGAAGTCCCTCCTTACAAAGAAACGTTCGCGCACGGCTAAAGCCTGCACGCAACATCCCGTCCCCGGCGACGAGCACTAACGACCTGACAACAGGGAGTGGTGCCGGAAACAGCTGACTAACGCTATACTTGGAGACGCTTGACTGACTGATACGCGAGCAGATCATACTTCGATCTGCTTACAACGCTGGGAAACAAATTACTCAAACCAGCGGGCTGCATACTGTACTGAGCAGCTATGCCCGGATCATACGCTGAGAATTTTTTTGCACTCAAGGGTGCATTTCGAACTGAGTCGCCATTGACAATTGTCGTTGCGATTTGGACACAATTCGATTCGGGTTCTATGTATGTTCCCTTTATAGCGAAATTTTGTCATTGAATTTCGAGAGAAAGTGCGATCCGCCTCCTCTCGCGCCAAAACTGCCATCAAATGGGCACCCAGCGGGTCCCCTGCGCATTGACAGGTAATACCCGTAATCATAGCATGTCTGACCTGCCGCCCTAATCGAGGCGGCTTTTTTGGTTTGTCGACACTGGAGCATCACTATGGCGTCAGGTGCGGGGGCGGTTCACGATGGGCCCCATCCGGCTGTGATGGGAACTTACGGCCGCGTTAATGTTGTCTTTGAGCGTGGCGAGGGTTCATGGCTGGTTACGAGCCAGGGCGACCGTTATCTCGACTTCGGCAGCGGAATTGCCGTCAACACACTGGGCCACGCGCATCCTGACCTGACCGCTGCTCTGACGGAGCAGGCCGGCAAGGTGTGGCATACGTCAAACCTCTATCGCATCGAAGGCCAGGAGCGCCTGGCTGAAATGCTTTGCGATGCTTCATTCGCCGATGCCGTCTTTTTCTGCAATTCGGGTGCGGAGGCCTGCGAAGGCGCGATCAAGCTGGCGCGGCGCTATCACTTCGCCAACGGTCAACCGGAGCGCTATCGCATCATTACGTTCGAAGGATCGTTCCACGGACGGACGCTGGCGACCATTGCTGCGGCAGGAAATCCGAAACATCTGGAAGGTTTCGGCCCGGAAGCGCCCGGCTTCGACCGGTTGCCATTCGCCGATCATGATGCGGTGGAAAAAGCCATCACCGATGAAACGGCTGCCATCATGATTGAGCCAGTCATGGGTGAAGGCGGCATAAGGCCAATTCCAAAGGAATGCCTGCAGGGCCTGCGTGCCCTCTGCGACAAGCATGGTCTGTTGTTGGTCATCGACGAAGTACAAACCGGTGTCGGTCGTAGCGGCAAGTTGTTCGCCCATGAGTGGGCCGGCATCCAGCCGGATGTGATGGCGATCGCCAAGGGTATCGGCGGCGGTTTCCCGCTGGGTGCTGTGATGGCCACCAATGAGGCGGCAAAGGGCATGGTGCCAGGCACGCATGGTTCCACCTTTGGCGGCAACCCATTGGGCGTCGCTGTTGGTTGCGCAGTTCTATCGGCCGTTTTGAAGGACGGATTTCTCGACGAGGTGCAGCAGAAAGCATCGCGGCTGCGTCAGGCCCTGGCGGAGCTGGAAGATAAGAACCCGGACATGATCGAAGAGGTGCGAGGTCTCGGACTTCTAACCGGCCTCAAATTGAAACCGGCTGTTGGTGATGTCGTCAACGCATGCTTCGATGAAAAGCTTCTCACAGTACCGGCAGGTGACAACGTCATTCGCTTAATTCCGCCGCTCAACGTTTCCAATGAGGAGTTGGCGGACGCGGTGAATCGGATTGGTAAGGCTTTCGAAAAAGTCCGCCAGAAATAAGAAAATTCATGATCATGGTTTCAGGCCGACAAGTATCCTGAGCCCCAGAGCAAAACGAGACGAGGTTTCGCAATGGCGCTTCGCCATTTCCTCGACATTAATTCTCTTCCCCCGCAGGTCCTGCGCAGCATTGTTGATGCTGCGCATGTGATGAAGCGCGCGGGCAAACAGGTGCCGGAGCACATGTTGCCCAAGGACGTTGAGCGCAGCGTCCTTGTCATGATTTTTGAGAAGCCGTCGACCCGCACACGGATCTCGTTCGATGTCGCGATGCGCCAGATTGGCGGTCAGACGATTGTGCTCAATCATAGCGATCTGCAATTGGGACGAGGTGAAAGCGTATCAGACACTGCCAAGGTTCTGTCACGATATGCAGATGCCGTGATGCTGCGCGCAAATTCTCACGACATGCTCGTCGAACTGGCAGACAACTCGTCTGTGCCCGTGATCAACGGCCTGACGGACAAAAGCCATCCTTGTCAGATCATTGCAGATATCATGACCTTCGAGGAAAGCCAGGGGCCGATCCAAGGGCGCAAGGTCGCCTGGGTTGGCGACGGAAACAATGTTGCCGTGTCTTGGATTCATGCCGCGGCAGCTTTCGACTTTGAATTGAGCATCGCGTGCCCGGGCCAGATGCGACCCGGTAAGGAAGTGATGGATTGGCTGAGTGGCGCTGGAGCGTCAGTATCAATCACAGATGACCCGAAGAGCGCGGTTCGTGATGCTGATTGCGTGGTGACCGATACCTGGGTGTCGATGGGTGACACAGATGAAGGTTATCGCAAGCAGGTTCTGGGTCCCTACGCCGTCGATACGGACTTGATGCAGGCCGCCAATGACAGTGCGGTGTTCATGCACTGCTTGCCGGCCTATCGCGGCCATGAAGTAAGTGCGGAAATCATTGACGGACCACAGTCGGTTGTTTTCGATGAAGCTGAGAACAGGCTGCATGCGCAAAAGGCCATCCTGTGCTGGTGCCTTGGGGGGCTCGCATGAGTGACACGGTTCATGCCGCAGGTGGTGAACTGGATCGCGACAACTGCATCATTCCGTTTTCAACTGTGCAATCGAAGGCGCTTGGCCGCCTCGTGCGGCTGGGAAGTGTGGTGGACGAGATTCTGTCTCGCCATGAGTATCCGACCCCGGTCAGTATCGTACTCGGTCAGGCCATCGCCTTGACAGCGATGTTAGGGACCACGCTCAAGTTTGATGGTGATCTGGTCCTGCAAACCAAGACCGACGGGCCGTTGGGCTTTCTCGTCGTGAATTTCGCGACGCCTGGCCAGCTCCGCGCCCACGCAAGTTTTGATGCGGATTACATCGCCAAGCTCGGCGATACTATGACCATCAATGCCGGTGAGCTTATCGGCAAAGGATATCTCGCCATCACCATTGATCCCGGCGGCGGCATGGACCGCTACCAGGGTATCGTCGGGATGGAAGGTCATGGCTTGTCGACGGCTGCTCACACCTACTTCCGCCAGTCGGAACAATTGCCAACCTTCACAAAGCTTTCGGTTGCCCGTTTTCAGGGTCGCGAGAACGGTTCGCAACGGGAACAGTGGCGTGCCGGTGGGATACTCTTACAGCACGTGACCCCGGTTGGCGGCCGCGAGCATAAGGATGACGAGGACGACTTCCTCCTGGGTGAAGAAGACGACGACTGGCAGCGCGTAGAGATGCTCGCCCAGACGGTCGAAGATCACGAGATCGTCGATCCAACGCTTGCGCCGGAGCGCCTTCTATATCGGCTGTTCCATGAAGAAGGCGTACGCGCTGCGAAGGAGCGACCGTTGGAAGTCTTCTGCCGATGTTCAGAGGGGCGCGTCCAGAACATGCTCAAGTCCTTTCGCCCCGAGGACCTCGAGGATCTGCGCGATGACAATGGTCAGGTCACGGTAACCTGCGAGTTTTGCAATCGCAGTTACAGCTTTCCTTTAGCTGAAAGCTAAGCAATCCGCGTCTGCCGCCAATGTCAGGTGCCGGCATTTCAGCGACGACGGAAAGATTCCTGGCACTTCAGTCACGCGCTAGCTGACCTCTTGGCCAATCCAGGGCCCAGGCGACTAAGAGGCAAAGCTTCAACCAGCTAGCGCTGAATGGCACGGGCCAAAAATCTAGCTGTCGTTACCGATGCCAAAGACCTGCTGTCGCCACCTGCGGTTTGCAACCCGTCGCTTGCGTGAACTAGGCCGGCGCTTCGCCTGGCGCTCGCGAACGGTGACATTAGCTGCACCCAAGGCCGAGCGCTGATCTCTGTTGAATCGGACGGAGCTGCCGCCAGCGCGCGCTACGACGCGCTTGCGAGCCTCATCAAGGTTCTCTTTCTTGGGCGTCGCAATCTTGGCCGTCCGGCCTTCCATACCGAGCTTCACAAGTCTCTCGTGTCCATAGATATCAGAAAATGTACGAACACGACCGTTCCGTTCAACATGCGCTGTAAAATAGGTCACGTGCACAGGGACCTTCGAGCTGAGGCGGACGGAATTGTTATCCCGGCCTTTGTTGGCAAGTGAATTGATCCTGCCGCCGGTCCAACCTTTGTCCATTCCCAACAAAACCTCCGCCAGCTTAAGTGGGTGGCGGACGCGCATGCAACCGTGACTGAAAGCACGCGTCTTGCGCTTGAAGAGATGCTTTGTCGGCGTGTCGTGGAAGTACACGGCGTGCTTGTTCGGGAACAGGAATTTGACCTGACCTAGCGCATTGCGACGGCCCGGCGGCTGGTAAACGTGAAACTTTCGAATATCGGTCGTCGCCCAGTTGACGGACGTTGGATTGATCACCCGTTTGCCTAGAGCCAGTTTCAGGTTTTGACGGGCAAGGGTGCCGCCGCGCAGCAGTGTCGGCAGTAGTTCTTTGACTTTGATCGAGTTTGGTACATTCCAGAATGGGCGGAAGACGACGGTCTCCAACTCATCGGAGAATATCGGTGTCTTGTGCTTGGTCTTGCCGACGATCATGCGCTCGCTATGCGCAATGGTGTCGCCGTTCACGACCCGAACCTGATACTCAGGAATGTTCGCCCAGATATGCCTGGAACCAAGCTTCTCAGGCATCCAGCGCCACATCTCCATATTGATGAGGAGCCGCTCGGACAGGCGCCGTCTCGCGACACGACGACGTTTCTTACTTCTTTTGGTCGAGGTGGCCCTGGTCGTCACCCTGCCGGCCCGTTCATCTGCAAGCGCCGTCAGATAGGCTTTCCGCAGCAGATGGAATTGTTCGTGTTTTGGGTGCAGGTTCCGGACAAACGTTTCGATGTTGGAAGCACGCGCCGCCGAAACCAGCACGGTCGAGGGCTTCAATAGCGGTGGTCTTCGATCAAAATCCAATGAGAGACGCTGAAGCTCCATACGGCCGCCGCGGGCGTGGCGCGCGTACTTGAGGAGTGTCAGGCTGGTCTGCAATTCCAGGTCGAGCAGCGCGCGCGGAGACAACGCTTGGCCGTTCAGGGCAGTTGCGAGCGAAGCATTCCGGAAGTCTCTTAAGCGAAGCCCCCACTGGTCCGCCTTGCCAAACTCTTTGAAGAGGCTCTTGGCACGCGGACTGATCTGGCCGCCGTCGCGGATCCAAAGCAGGCGCCCCTCCTTTGAGGCGTAAAAACGAGCTAGGGCCTGATAATCCTGACGCTCCTGCTGCGGAACGCGCGTCAGCTTCCGATCGAGCCGCATGCTGAGACCGATGAGCCGGGCCTCATTCTCCGTCAAAAGTTGCTTCGGGGCTTCTGGTTCGATGGCTTGAGTTGGCGTTGCCGCTGCAGCGGCAACAAACGACAGACCAATGAAGAGACGCAAGCCGAAATTCATTATGCAAACCCACGATATTGAGAGCTGACGGAGCTCCGGAAGCAGCCACGTTCCGGTGCACTAGGTCATCACGACAGCCAAATTAGCGCAAGACCAATTCAGAACTCTTAACGATAAATCTCACGCGAGCAAAGGGAGTTCCGGCAACAACTGAATCTCGCATATGAAGCAAATCAGAACGCGGTGCAGGCAGAGGTCGCGACCAGCGGGAGCAGGCTCGTCGCGAGAGCCTGCTTTGTCGTTGACCGGTGCAAACCAGATTGCTCTAAAATCGTTTCAACAGCCGTTCGATATACTCAAGCTCGATTTCAGGACGGAAGCGCTCGCCCAGTCGCTTGCGCAGCAACTCCAGGATTTCCCGCGCTCTTTGCGCATCGATCCGGTCTGGTACCTTGACGCTCGTTCCAAGATCAGGTCCCTCGGTGCGCTGTGGTCTCCCGAGAGGATCCAATGGCGCATCACTGCCGCGCCCCTGACCCACACGCGACCGCATCTGGCGCATCATTTGTTCGGCCATGTTCTTGGTGCCGGAACGCAGCTGATCAAGTGCGCGGGCCTGCTCTTCCAGCGCCCGGTCCAATTGGCCTTCGCGCAGCGCGCGTTCGGCATTGCGCATTGACTCTTGTGCACCACCGAGCTCACCAGGAGGCTGCATGCCGAACTTGTTGAGACCTTGCCGGAGCTGGTCGAGCATCTCGCCCAGTTGGCCCTGCCTTTGACCTAGGCCTCGCGGTGAGAACTCGCGACCGCCTTGGCCGTTTTGTCCTTGGCGCTGCTGACCACGACCCTGACCTTGCTGCCCTTGGCGTTGCCCCCGCCGGCCTTGCCCGAACTGCTGTCCCTGGCGCTGACCGCGTCCTTGACCCTGTTGCTGACCTTGCCGCTGGCCACGGCCCTGGCCTTGTTGTTGACCTTGCCGGCGTTGCCCCTGGCCCTGCTGGCCCGGCTGCCTTTGAGCACCAAAAGTATCGTCCATGAGCTGTTGCTGACGACCGATCAGTTTGCCGAACTGATCCATCATCTGCATCATCTGTTGACTTTGACCTTGTTGCCCCTGGCCTGGTCGGCGCACCATGCGGCCTGACTGCAGTCGGTCAAGCAGATCACGCAGCTGGCTTAGCATTTCCTGCGCCGATTGCTTTGAGCCCTGGCGCATCATCCGCTCAAGGTTATCGAGCATACGCTGCAGATCCTGACTGCTCATCGTCTGGTTCTGCTGGTTCTGTGATTGCTGCTGCTGTGGAGCTTTTTGCGCCTGCTTCGCGAGTTCATTGAGGAACTGGGCCAGGGCCTGACGCAGCTGGCGCATCAGCTCGGCGATCTCCTTCTGAGAAGCGCCACGCTCAATTGCCTTGGACAGCCTTTCCTGGATTTCGCGCAGACGGCGTTCGGCTTCCGATAGCCCGCCACCATTCTCGATGCGCAATGCCAGGTGCCACATCTGGTCGATCGCGCTATTGATGGTACGCCGGCTTCGATCATTTCTGAGCCGATGCCGAACACTGCGCAGTCCCAGATAGACCGCTTTGTCATTAATGAAACCATCCGGTTCCAGCGTCAGTGCATCGAGTGCCTGAATAACGAGATCGCGGTAGCGCGGATCGAAAACAAGACGACGGCGTTGTTCGAGGACCGCTCTGGCCAATGGATTGAAGAATGCCCGCTCCGGCAGCACCATATCGAGCGACTTGCTGCGCCCGGTGTGGCCGGCGTGGTCACGCACGATGAGAGTCAGTCGCACGGGCATTCCGGCCCACGGGTGCGAACCAATATCGTGGAAGCTCCAAGTCTCCGGCTTCTTGGCGTTTGGCGGCGGCACGCGCAGGCTGATCCGCGGTGGCCGGGTGAGCGGTGGCCGCGGGCCCTTGAGTTCTTCGCGGCGCGCCCAACTGGTTTTCGGGTCGCCCGGCTCCAACGGCAGGCGTTCAATCTTGGCCTCCGCCGTTGCAATGCCGTAGTCGTCGGTAATGGCGTAGAACAGCTTCATCGAGCCACGACGGCTCTTCTCGATGTCCTTCGTAAACTTGACGGTTGGTGCTTGGTCCGCAATTACGGAAAACGACCATGATGCGAGCGGTGCACCGTTGGCTGTGACGCGAACGCCGGACACACCAAGCCCGATCACACCCTTGACCTGATTGACGGTGGCCTGACCGGCTTCATCTTCTTCGCCGACGGGTTCACCCATCGTTTTGCCCTGCGCATCCAGATATTCCAGTGCGAGCGCAACTTCCGGCTTGCCACCCATGCGCACAACGATTGCGCTGTTCTCGGGGACTTCAACGGGGGCTGCTGACTTCGCCTCAAGGCTTTCCGCAGCAACCGCGCCGTCGGCAACCAGGATGGGCGGACGCCTCGTGTAGGGCGGCGGTGTCACCCATGCATCTAGTCTCAAGCCCCGGATTTGGTCGATCGTTCCGGCATGGAAGGCCGCCCACAAACGATCTTTCGCAGCATCACCGACAAACACGAAACCGGCGATAAGAACCACGGTGAAAACAACACGCAATGCAAACTTGTCGGTCTTGTCCGTACGCGGCACTGGTGGCGTCACCTGCAGCTTGTTGAGATCTTGCTTCAGGCGCTCGCGGTGCGCATTCCAAATCGCAGCGGTTGTGCCGCCAGGTGGGGCACTGGAGAGCGTGTCGCTATAGGTCGATGCCGGCCTGTGTCGCACGCCGGCCAGTTGCTCAAGTCTGTGAACGGCTTCATCGCGGCTTGGCCACTTGGTCAGCAGGGCAAACACCAATGCGCTGGCACCAGCGACACCGAAGGCCGTCAGAACACCGATGTGGGTGAGTTGATCCAACATTGGCCAAAGGCCGAAGAACGAAGCCAGGACGAACAGGCCCGCGACACTGATCAAAGCCCACAGCCGTGGCCACAGGCGCTCGATGTAAATCGCGCGTCGGCTCCAGCGGATTTTGCGGTTGAAGCTTCGTTCATCTGCCGTAAGGGCAGGTTTTCTCTTGAACATGGCCTTGGCCCGCGCATCGGGCCCCTTATGCTGAGTTAATGCCTACGTCTTGCAGTCATTCAACAGCCAATAGCTGGTCATTGCAGGGATACGCGAACCGCATTGCGCCAAGGCAACGCCTTGTCCGCACGAACGCCTCGTCGCGGTCCGGCGACCCCAGCTTTAGTTAGCCTGTAAATTGGCACAGGAAATGGCGGCGGTATAGAGGCTGACCAGCGCGGATTGCGCTTACGACTGGACAATCCAGTCCGGAACCGTATCCAGGCCGATCAATTCTTCGTATGTCTGCCGTTTCCGCACAATCGCGAATTGATTGCCGTTAACCAGGACCTCAGGAACCAGCAGGCGGGTGTTATAGGTGGACGCCATCACGGCACCGTAGGCCCCGGCCGCCATAAAGGCCACCAGATCGCCCTCGCGAAACTCGGGTAAGGCGCGATCTTCGGCCAGGTAGTCGCCAGTTTCGCAGACCGGCCCGACAAGATCTTGAATGATATTGGGCTCCGCCCTCAGCGCCTCCCGCACCGGCCAGATTTCGTGCTCAGCATCATAAAGTGTCGGTCGGATAAGGTCATTCATCGCACCATCGATGATCGTGAAATGCTTGGCCGGCGAGGACTTTGTGTAGATGACCTTGGTCACCAGGATCCCGGCATTTGCCGCAATCATGCGACCCGGCTCCATGACGTACTTGAGGCCGAGATCACCCAGTTCTTCTTTGACAATCGCCGCGTAGTCAGACGGCGGTGGTGGCACATCATTTGATGATGAGTAGGGCACGCCAAGGCCGCCGCCGAGATCCAGATGTTCCAGGTTGTGACCGCGCTGGCGGAGCTCCAACGTCAGCGATCGCATCAACGAGAAGGCCTGCCGAAAGGGCACCAGATCGGTGATCTGACTGCCGATATGCATATGAATACCGGTGACCTGGATGCCCGGCAGCTTTGCCGCAACGTCGTAGAGATCAGCCGCTTCAACGAATGGTACACCGAACTTGTTTTCGGATTTGCCGGTTGAAATCTTGGCGTGGGTTTTCGCATCGACGTCGGGATTGACCCGGATGGCGATGCGCGCCGTCTGATTATTGGCGGCCGCCACAGCACTGAGTGCCTCCAGTTCCGCCCGGCTCTCGACGTTGAATCCCAGTATATCCTCACCGAGCGCATAAGCCATTTCATCGCGTGTTTTGGCGACGCCGGCAAAAATGATTTTGTTGGCCGGAACGCCGATGGCGCGGGCGCGGCGCAATTCGCCTTCAGAGACGACATCCATGCCGGCGCCGAGGCTCGCCATGGTCGCGAGTACGGCTTGATTGGAATTGGCCTTGATAGCGTAGCAGATGAGATGGTCAGTGCCGGCAAATGCCTCTTCCAGCACCTGATAGTGGCGCGCGAAGGTCGCCGACGAGTAACAGTAGAACGGTGTGCCAACCGCCTCAGCAATTGCTGGCACGGCTACGTCTTCAGCGTGCAATTGGCCGTTCTTGTACTGGAAATGGTGCATGATCTGATTTCGCCGGTATGGGAGCTGCAACCAATATCGCCCGAACCGCAAAGCAGCGGATCAACTGGCAGGTCAAGCCAATATTCGTATAAGTTCAGAGATGATTGATCGACGAAATGTCTTAGGCTCTGGCTGAGCTTAGCGCAACAGTCCGTCTAGAATGAAGCCCTGGTGCGGCTTGGGAGCTTGTCCCTCAGCCTTGCCCTGACCGGACTCGGCGCTGGCCGTATTCTTCTGGGCGTTAGCTTCCTTTGGGTACTCAAGCGAGCCCCGCACACCGCATCCTGCGAGAACAAAGCCGCATAGAGCGAGGCATGCAGCAATCACATATGCTCGTCCAAACATGCGTCCAGTGCCTCTCAGAATTCCACGAAGCCAATACATAACGAAAACGCGCGCGTCGGCACGGTGCGTAACAGCTCACTCTACTTAGCGGCTCGATCGGGTGCGATCCAGACGCTTAAGCCAACTGCGGGCCATTTTTCGCACGTTCTGTGGCGCAGTTCCACCATAGCTCGTGCGGCTGGCCACAGATTTTTCCACCGAAAGAACCGAAAAAACGTCCTTTGTGATGCGCGGCTCGACGGTTTGTAGGTCATCGATTGTGAGATCAGAGAGCTCGCGGGCTGACTTTTCGGCCATGGATACGACCCGCCCGGTAACGTGGTGGGCCTCGCGAAACGGCAGTTTGAGTTCGCGCACCAGCCAATCTGCCAGGTCGGTTGCGGTCGAATAGCCACTTCCCGCTGCTGCCGCCATCGCCGCGGGAACCGGCTCAAGGTCGTTAACCATGCCGTTCATCGCCGCCAGGGCAATCTGAAAGCTATCGAGAGCGTCAAAGGTAACTTCCTTGTCTTCCTGCATATCCTTGGAATAGGCCAGTGGAAGTCCTTTCATCACCAGGGTCAGGCTGTGGAAGGCGCCGGCAATCCGCCCAACTTTTGCCCGGACCAGCTCAGCGGCATCTGGATTGCGCTTCTGTGGCATGATTGAGGAGCCGGTTGTCCAGGCATCGGACAGCTGGATGAAACCGAACTGTGGCGTGCTCCAGATGACGATTTCCTCGGCAAAACGAGACATATGCATAGCGCAGATCGAAGCGGCCGAAAGAACCTCTAAAACAAAGTCGCGGTCCGAAACGCTATCGAGCGAGTTGGCCGTCGGTCCAGCAAAGTCGAGCGCTGCAGCAGTTGACTTGCGGTCGATCGGAAAAGACGTGCCGGCGAGTGCAGCAGCGCCCAACGGGCATTCATTCAATCGCTTCCTCGCGTCGGACAGGCGGCCGCGGTCGCGCGCAAACATTTCCACGTAGGCCAGCAGGTGATGGCCAAAGGTCACAGGCTGGGCCGGCTGAAGGTGCGTGAACCCGGGCATGACGGTGCCGGCATGCGCCTCCGCCTTTGTGGCTAGCGTCCGCTGAAGCTCGGCAAGTGATTGATCAACGAGATCTACAGTGTCGCGGATGTAGAGGCGGAAGTCGGTGGCTACTTGGTCGTTCCGCGAGCGCGCCGTATGCAATCGCCCGGCAGCCGGGCCAACGATCTCGGTTAACCGCGCCTCGACATTCATATGAACGTCTTCGAGCGATCGCTGCCACTTGAAATTGCCGCTTTGAATCTCCTCCAGAACGGCATCTAGACCCTTGGTAATGCTGCGCGCATCAGCCTTGGTGATAATGCCCTGGTCGGCCAACATAGCGGCATGGGCCTTTGATCCGCGGATATCCTGATCGGCAAAGCGCTGGTCGTAGGCGACAGATGCGTTAATCTCCTCCATGACCTCGGACGGCGACACAGTGAACCTGCCGCCCCACATTTTGTTCGAATTCTTGGTGTTCATCTTGAGGTCATCCTTGAAGCACGATCATGCCAACATATCTTTGATTTGCTTGTTTGGCAGAAGTGAACATCATTCGCGCACGCATTGAGACGAAGGCTTGGGTATGAGCACGGAACAGCAAACGTCCTGGACAAAATACGCGATCGTTGCCGGCATTTCTGCCCTGATAGGGTTCGGCGCCATATACTTGATGGCGGGCGGCGGCGGCAATGGCTCGGAACAACAAAGCGCAGCCCGCGATCAAGGCGGGAAAACCGAGGTTGCGGCTGCGAATGTCTCGCCAGCAGTTGCAGGTGAGCAGCTCAACGTCGGCAAAATGGCGACGTTCGTCTTCAAGGACGACCCGATGGGCCTGCCAGAGTACAGGTTCAACGATACCGACGGCAAAGAGATCTCCTTCAAAGACTTCAAGGGCAAAGTCATTTTGCTGAATTTGTGGGCGACGTGGTGCGCGCCTTGCCGTAAGGAGATGCCCGAACTGGACAAGCTTCAAGCCGATCTCGGAAGCGACAAATTTGAAGTCGTTGCCATCAGCGTTGATCGCGGTAGCCCGGACAAGTCACGCGCCTTCCTCAAAGAAATCAATGCCAATGCGCTGAAGCTGTACCATGACCCGACCGCTCAGCTTGGCTTCTCACTGAAAACCATAGGCATGCCGTCGACGCTTCTTGTTGATGCCCAGGGCAGAGAACTTGGCCGGCTCGTTGGTCCAGCCGAATGGCACAGTGCTGACGCCATTCGCTTGATCAAGAACTTCTTGGCCAAAGCCGAGGGTTAGTCCGACCGGTAAGGCGCTCCAGGCGGAAGCAATCGTCAATTTGATGTGCTGCGATAGGGCTGCGATAGCTGTGCCTGACGGCCGGCACTCGCGCCAGGCCTTCGCGCCAGGCCCTCGCTTCCCATTGACAGTCGCGACTGCGCGCGCAAGAAACCGTCGAGCGGCAGCCGCCGACCCGCCAATCGAGAAAGCACGAGATCCGAAATGAACAGCGACAACTTGGAAGCCACAATTGAAGCCGCCTGGGATGCACGCGACAGTATTTCGTCGGCGACAACCGGTGAAACGCGCGATGCAATTGAAAGCGCGCTGGGGCAGATGGACAGCGGACAGGCCCGTGTCGCTGAGAAGAAAGATGGTGAGTGGGTCGTCAATCAGTGGCTGAAGAAGGCCGTGCTGCTTTCTTTCCGGCTGTCCGACATGGACATCATGCCATACGCGAGCGCGGAGGGCGCACGTGTGCAGGCATGGGACAAGGTTCCTCTGAAGTTCGACAAGTGGACGAGCGAAGAATTCGAGAAAGCCGGCTTTCGGGCGGTCCCAGGCTCTGTTGTTCGTCGCTCTGCCTACATCGCACCGAATGTTGTGCTCATGCCATCGTTCGTGAACCTCGGCGCCTATGTTGACAGCGGCACCATGGTCGACACCTGGGCCACCGTCGGCAGTTGCGCGCAAATTGGCAAAGACTGCCATTTGTCGGGTGGCGTCGGTATCGGCGGCGTATTGGAGCCGCTGCAGGCCAATCCTGTGATCATCGAAGACAATTGCTTTGTTGGCGCCCGTTCGGAAGTCGCCGAAGGTGTGATTGTCGGCGAAGGCAGCGTGCTCTCGATGGGTGTCTACCTCGGTGCGTCAACAAAGATTGTGGATCGTGCCACCGGTGAAGTGCACGTCGGCAAGGTGCCGCCGTTCTCCGTTGTCGTTCCGGGCACGATGCCTGGTGCTTCAGGTGGTCCTGGCTTGTACTGCGGTGTCATCGTGAAAACGGTTGACGCACAGACTCGTTCGAAGACCAGCATCAACGAACTGCTGCGCGACTAGTGTTAGGCGCCACAGAAAGATAGATCGGCTCGACAATGAAGTTCTACTATTCGCCCGGCTCATGTGCTTTGGCATCTCACATCGTGCTCGCCGAGGCCGGCGCGGATTACGAACCAGTTCGGGTCGACTTTTCAAGCGACGAGCAGAGGCAGCCGGACTACTTGGCGATTAACCCGAAGGGGCGTGTGCCGTCTTTGATCACCGATGACGGCACGCTCACTGAGACACCAGCGATCCTGGCTTACCTCGCTCAAAAGTTTCCTGAAGCAGGTTTGGCGCCGCTGGACAACCCTTTCGCTTTTGCCCGCGCTCAGGAATTTAACAGCTATCTTTGTTCAACGGTCCACGTCGCGCATGCCCATAAGTCCAGAGGTAAGCGCTGGGCGGATGATCCGGCAGCGATTGCCGAGATGACCCGCAAGGTCCCTGAGTCGGTACTTGCAGCCTTCCAACTCATCGAGGACGGCATGCTGAAAGGCCCTTGGGTGCTTGGCGAAAAGTTCTCAATCTGTGACGCATACCTCTACACCGTTGCCCACTGGCTGGAAGGCGACGGCATCGAGCCGAAGTCTCAGCTCCCCAGAGTGGCTGAGCATAGAGACCGCGTTGCCGAACGACCGGCAGCCAAACGGGCCATTGCAGAGCATTTCGGTTGACCGCTTGTCATTTCGGCGTCCTGTCATCCAAGCAAACTGGTTGAAAGAGCAGATGCAGCGGCACTAACATGTCGCGCAGCCATGGCTGCACAGGACATCTGAGCGTCGGGCAAACCAGCGTCCATCACATCGCCGAAGGTTGGAGATCATAACAATGCCGCATCCCGCACTCGAGCGCGCGCGCGCATTCTGCCAGGATTACGAGATCCAGGTTCCCGTGCTCATGGCGCCGATGGCTGGCGCGTGCCCGGCGTCGCTGGCGATCGCGGTTGCCAACGCCGGTGGAATGGGCGCTTGCGGCACGCTGTTGATGCAGCCGGATGCTATCACTGCCTGGGCGACGGAAGTTCGCGCCAACACGAATGGTGGTTTTCAGCTCAACCAATGGATTCCCGATCCGGCGCCTGAACGCGATCCAGACGCAGAAGCACAGGTGCGGGCGTTCTTAGGGCAATGGGGCCCCGAAGTTGCAGTCGATGCCGGCGATGCGGGAACATTGGATTTTGAAGCACAATGCCAGGCCATGCTGGATGCAGGTCCACAGGTGATCTCATCGATCATGGGGATTTACCCAGAAGCCTTCGTCGCGCAAATGAAAGAGCGCAATATCAGGTGGTGGGCAACAGTCACAACAGTTGCCGAAGCCAGAGAAGCGGTTGCGGCGGGCGCCGATGTGGTGGTTGCACAAGGGATGGAAGCCGGAGGGCATCGGGGCGCATTCGAGGCTGAGAAGGCCGGCGTCGACCTTGTCGGGCTCTTCTCATTGTTGCCGGCCGTTGTCGACGCGGTCGACGTCCCGGTTGTTGCAACAGGCGGCATCGGCGATGCACGTGGCGCGGCCGCAGCCTTTGTGCTCGGCGCATCAGCTGTTCAGGTCGGCACTGGCCTGTTGCGCTCTCCCGAAGCAAATCTGCCGTCGGCCTGGGCTGACGCGATAGGCCAGGCATCGCCCGAAGGCACGGCAGCCACCCGTGCTTTTTCCGGCCGGTTGGGACGAAGTATCAAAACCGCCTATGTCGAGGCTGCGAATTCCGCAGATACGCCGGAACCGGCGCCCTATCCCGTGCAACGCGGCCTGACAGGAGCGATGCGTGGTCAGGCGGCCAAAGACAACGACATCGACCGAATGCAGGCCTGGGCCGGTCAGTCAGCAGGTTTGTCTGAGGCGCGTCCCGCAGGAGAGATTGTTACGGCGATGTGGGATGGCGTCATGCAGATGCTTGAGCGCGCTTGAGCCCATGCGGACACTGCTCGAGCGGATCTGCCAGAGGCAATCCGCAGCAAATGCATACTTGTTTACGATTCGTTAATCATATATATTCATTATGCTGAAAGTTGCAATGTAGTCCCGATTGCAGCTACCCGCATGGGCCTGGTTAGGAGCGTCTCCCCTTGTCCAGCTGTTCCCTAGCCAGGCCCCCCCACCAAGCCTCCCAGTCTACCGCGAACCGAACCGATGAACCTAACCGCTTGGTAATCGTCTGCTGATCCGTTCGATCTGCGCTCCCGCCAGTAAAAATCTTTGCAAACTTTTGCGTCTCCGCCATGATGATTGCACGGCAGGAATATATCGTGCGCCAACCGCGGCACGACATTGGACGGGACAACGAATTCGCATGGGACGCGCAACAATCACCTTCTTTGCCTTTTGCCTGGTTCTAGGCGGAGTGTTGGCTGCACCGCAGTCGATCAAAGCAGCTGGCGAAGACACGGACCCCGTCTTCGTTTTTAATCGCATCTGTTACTCGCAAGTTCCAAACTTGGATCGCGTCCGCGATATGGCGCGTAAGCTGGCTTGGCGAGGCATTGGCGGAGAAGAACTCAAGCAGTTCACGACCATTGACAAGCCAAGCGTGCTTGAAGGTTGGGACGCCCAGGTCGGCGAGCGTTTGTTCCGCGTGGCTGTCGTGCAGTCCCCAATGACGGGTAAGATGAAAGATACATTCCCTGGGCTCGGCCAAGGCCATGCAACGTCTTGCATGCTCATCCTTGACGAGCAGCACGATGCCAAGGTCTTCACGAAGAACATGGGTGTGCTCGCAGGTAAAGAGCCGGCCAGCAAAGACGTGACGGAAGGTGACCTGCTGACCACGACCTGGGCTGGCGGCAACGCCAATGTGAAAGTTTTTCTGATTTCGAAAGCCAATAGTGATGGTCGTGGCGGACTGCTGAATGTGACGATGCTGACGAAGGAGGGTTTCAAACTCCAATGATCGCAAGGCGCCGCACTTCAAGCTTGGTGGTTTTTTGCAGCGTTGTTCTTGTCGCAATCGTTGCTGCAAATCTTCCTGCTTTCGCTTGCGGTCCACGCGTCGACGTCAAGTATCAGGAAGACTCACCTGATGTCTTCAGCATCGCGTTTGTGTCTGGCAAACAGTTTGAACTGCAAACCCTCGATATCGACATGACTAGCTCAGTCGGCGGGGTCTACATCGACGATATCTATGATCCACCGCCAGCCAACAGGTTCTCAATCGCGAAGGTTGCGAAGATTGAGAATGCAGCCGAAGGCGGCCAGACGGCTCGCCTCGTTTTTCGAGACTTCATTGTCGGGCGTTCACTGACGTACTGGATGGATCTTGATGATCAGTCCCGTGCCGGTAATGCCGACTATGATCATTTGACAGCGGGTGAGATTAAGGGCGCCAAGGCGTCTGCGATCCTGCGCCATGCCAACGGTAAACTCGAAAAGATCGACGGCGTCTTCGGTAAGGACGGCAGGGCAATTCTGGCACCCCGCGCATGCGTCTGAACAGGCTTCCAGTATCCAGCTAGAAACCCCGTAACACTTGAGAATAATTTCACTTCGAGAGGTTAATCTCGCTTGACGATTCGTCCTCGCATCCTCACATCAATGTTATGAGCTACAGAACCTTAGATCCCGACAAAATCGTACAGACTCTGGAGACACTTCACCTACGAATTTCCGAACGATTTCCAGAAGCTGGGCTCGCAAAAGTTTGCAAGGAACTGGAGCAGGTCGCGCGTGAAACACGTGATCGCGCACGAGCACTCAGAAAGCCGAATGAGTTGCTCAGAATTGGCACCGCCATTGTTATAGTTGTTGGTATCGGAGCGATCGCTTACGTCGGGTCGATCATCGACTATAAAAACAGTACAGAAAATCTGTTTGGAGTCTTGCAGGGGATAGAGGCACTCATCAACATTATTGTGCTGATGGGCGCGGCGATCTTCTTCCTAACCACCCTCGAAGCCCGTTGGAAACGCCACCAGGCTGTCGGTCACCTCCATGAATTGCGGACGATTGTGCATGTCATCGACATGCATCAACTCACCAAAGATCCGAGTACCACGTTACGTCGATCAAACCGCACGAAGTCTTCGCCATCGCGCACGATGACGCCGTTCGAGCTGATCCGCTACCTCGATTATTGCTCCGAGATGTACTCGTTAACGGCTAAGGTCGCGACGCTCTATGCACAAAGCTCCAGCGATAGCCTGGTGATCAGCACGATTACGGAGATTGAACAGGTCACCGCGAACCTTGGTGCCAAGGTCTGGCAGAAGATCGACATGATCCAGGCCGATGAAGTGAAAAATGGTTCGCATCCACCGGCTGCAGCTGCTCCGACGCAAACCCGGGAACCGGCCAACGAAGCCTAGAGATCTCGAGTGCGAGGCAACCTGGGGCAGTTGATCGTCATCCTTCCGGATCCGAATGACTGCCCGTTGCCCGCAGTTCCCTATCTCTCTCGGATTTGCTCGGAACAAGCCACCAATGGGAAGCAAAAGCCTGAGACGGAACTCGCATCGACAATGTAGCTTTGCGCATTCCATCATAGTATGTCTCTATCTCGATCAACCTCATCGAAATGACGTCAAACTGACAAGCGAGAGACCATGGACGCGCACGATCCCGTATCATTGACACAGGCGCTCATTCGCTGCCCTTCCGTTACGCCGAAAGAAGCGGGCGCCCTGTCATTGCTGCAGAATGTGCTTGAGCCGTACGGCTTCGAAGTTCACCGCATGACGTTCACTGACGTCGATACACCTGACGTCGAGAACCTCTACGCGCGGTTCGGCACACAGGGACCCAATCTGTGCTTTGCCGGTCATACAGACGTCGTGCCGCCGGGCAAGGAGAGCGACTGGACCTATCCGCCTTTTGGCGGCGAGATTCACAATGGCTTCCTTTACGGGCGCGGCGCCGTTGACATGAAGGGCGACGTCGCATGCTTCGTTGCAGCCGCCATTCGCACGATTGAGAAGAAGGGAGGACTGCGCGGTTCGATTTCCCTTTTGATTACCGGCGACGAAGAGGGGCCATCAGTTAACGGCACCGTCAAGGTCCTGGAGTGGATGAAAGACCGCGAAGAGCGCATTGACGCCTGCATCGTCGGTGAACCAAGCAATCCGGAACAGCTCGGCGACATGATCAAAATCGGGCGCCGCGGTAGCCTGACCGGCAAGCTGGTTGTGCACGGCAAGCAAGGTCATGTGGCTTACCCGCAAAAGGCTGATAACCCGATACCAAAGCTCGCGCGTATTCTGGACCGCCTTGCAAGTGCGCCGTTTGACGAAGGCAGCAAGGACTTCCAACCCTCAAACCTTGAGACCACGATCATTTCGGTTCCCAACACGGCAGCCAACGTCATCCCGGAAGAAGCGCATGCAACCTTCAACGTGCGCTACAACGATCATTGGTCACGAACCAAGATTGAAGCATGGCTGAAAGAGCGATGCGCGGCTGAAGCTGAAGCCGCCGGTGCAAAGATTTCCGTCTCGTTTCATGGCACCGGTGATGTCTTCCTGACCAAACCCGGGCCACTCGTCGAGTGCATGAGCGACGCCGTCAAAGAAGTAACAGGTCGGGTGCCGGAACTGAGCACCAATGGTGGCACGTCAGATGCGCGCTTCATCCAGGCTTACTGTCCTGTGGTTGAGTTCGGCCTCGTCAACAAGACGATCCATCAAATCGACGAACATGTTGAAGTGAGGGATCTACACCGCCTGACAGAGATCTATGAGCGCATGATCGAGGGCTATTTCGCTTGAGAAGACTTGCGTGTTTCTGCCTGCTCTTAGTTCTGCTTTCCAGCGTGAGCGCCGGGGCGACCCAGGCGCGTGATCTGCCAGATCTCGTAATCGTCGGCTCAGACTTGCGCCACAGCGGCGATTGCAGCGGTGCAAAGCCGCTCATTCTTGGAACGGTCAAGGTCAAGAATACAGGGCAGGGTCGCGGGCAGATCTTCACCACTAAGGTGATGCTGCAAACGCGCTCCCAGACAATCAATGGCCTCCGCGGAGACGATCGCTTCGTCAATTCAATGCGCCCTGGTGAAGTCGTTGTGGTGGAGGCGAAAATCAGGACAAGCGGACCAGTCAAAGGGGCTGGCCCGGTTGCGCTGGACCTTACAGTCGACCCGGTGAACGTCTTTCCCGAAGAGAACGAGACGAACAACACGCGCAGGGTGACCGTCGATATTCGTTGCCCCGGCTAAGCACACGTCAGAAGAAATGCTTAGAGAGTTTGAGCCCTTGCGCCTGATAGTGGCTGCCAAGGTCGTCACCATAGAGTTTTTCCGGTAGCTCGGTCATGCGTTCGTAGATCAACCGACCGACAATCTGTCCGTCCTCAAGGACAAACGGCACTTTGTGACTGCGCACTTCGAGAACCACGCGTGCGCCTGCACCACCGGCCGGCGCGTGGCCGAAGCCCGGGTCCATAAATCCCGCGTAGTGCACCCGGAACTCCCCGACGAGGGGGTTGAACGGCACCATTTCGGCAGCATGGGTTGGCGGAACATGCACCGCTTCTTTGGATGCGAGGATGTAAAACTGATCCGGGTCGAGAACGAGACCGGATGAGTTGCCCTGCTGGATTGGTTCCCAATAGTCAGATATCGCACAAGACTGAGGAGCATCAACGTCGACAAGCCCGGTATTGCGCTTGGCGCGATAACCAACGAGTCCGCCCGACGTCGCTGCCAGTTCTCCAGAAAGATCAACCGACAGGGCGATACCGTTTTGGATATCAGTCGCTGCCCCCCCGGCGATCAGTGTGTCGCGCGCATGCAGTTCGCGCAGCTGTTCATCACTCTCCGTCGGTTGGCCGACACGAAAGCGGATCTGGCTCAATGTCGATCCAGTGCGGACAATGATCGGAAATGTCTGCGGACAAATCTCAGCATAGAGCGGTCCGGAGTAGCCGTGTGGAACTTGATCAAAGGCGTTGACGCCATCCGCAATGACGCGCGTGAAAACGTCGAGCCGTCCGGTTGAACTCTTCGGATTGGTCGCCGCCGCAACATCTTCAGGCAGGTCCAAACCTTCGAGCAATGGCACAATGTAAACGCAGCCCGTCTCGAGAACCGCACCGTCGGTCAGATCAATTTTATGCAGGGCAAGTGCATCGATGCGCTCCTGCACCTGGATACCAGGGCCCGGAAGGAAACTGGCCCGGACGCGGAACGCGGATGTTCCCAGTCTGAGATCAAGGCTTGCCGGCTGCAATTGTTTCGCACCGAGAGGTTCCGCAAGCGCGATTTTGCCTTGCTCGATCAGAACCTTGAGCGCCTGCGCAGGCAGAATGCCGTTCCTGCTTTCCATTTCGAATTGACCCCGATTGTTCAAGGCAAAGAGCGATTCGTTACTGCTGCCAGTCATCTAGCACTTTTCGGTAGGTTGTGCTGGCAAGTCTGCAGGTTTCTCACAAAAGAGCGTTGTCTGCCCCCGTGAGTGCACACGAAGTCAGCTTGACGGCAGGCAGCCATTGCGATTAGAAACAGGGCTCGTGGTGATTTGGCCGGCCGGCTTGCAGCCACGTTAAACAACTCGCTAAAAGGCCGTGCGCGGACCTGGTTCTGACTGCTCGGCATTTTCGCGGGCTTCAAAGAACCGGGTTTTTTGTTGCCTTGATCACAAGGAGATCGCGCAATGGCATGGGGTAACTCACCAACAGACACGTCGAACTGGCGTCCCGAAACCGAACTCGTGCACGGTGGCACGATACGCTCAGGTTTCAATGAGACGTCGGAGGCGATTTATCTCACTCAGGGATACGTCTACGACAGTGCCGAGCAGGCAGAGCAGCGCTTTAAGGACGAAAGTGGCGGCTTCATTTATTCACGCTACGCCAACCCCACAGTTGCCATGTTCGAGGAACGCGTTCGCTTGTTGGAGGGAGCTGAAGCAGCCCGTGCAACGTCCTCTGGCATGGCAGCGGTCACCGGAGCCATCCTGAGCTATGTGAAAGCAGGCGACCACGTTGTCGCCGCTCGCGCCCTGTTCGGGTCCTGTCGCTATGTCGTCGAAGACATCTGCCCGCGCTTCGGCGTGGAGCCGACCTTGGTGCACGGACCTGACATTGAGCAGTGGCGCCAGGCCGTGCGGCCCAATACGAAGGTGTTTTTCCTCGAGTCCCCCGCCAACCCGACATTGGATTTGGTTGATATCGAAGCTGTCTCCCAATTGGCCCACAGCATTGGCGCCATAGTCATCGTCGACAATGTATTTGCGACACCGATGCAGCAGCGACCGTTGGCACTTGGCGCCGATGTCGTTGTCTATTCCGCAACCAAGCACATAGACGGACAGGGCCGATGCCTGGGCGGCATCGTTTTGGGCTCCGCCGACTACGTCAAAGACTACTTGCACCCTTTTCTCAAACACACAGGGCCCTCACTCAGTCCGTTCAACGCCTGGACCCTGCTCAAGGGGTTGGAAACTCTGCCGATAAGAATTGAGCGCCAGACGCAGACGGCCGCGCAGGTGGCTGATTTCATCGCAGAAAGCCCCGACATTAAGCGTGTGCTCTACTGTGGACGGAGCGATCATCCGCAGGCCGACCTCGCGCGGCGACAAATGTCCGGTGGTGGTCAGGTTGTTTCATTTGAATTGGCGGGTGGTAAGCAACAGGCATTTGCATTCTTGAATGCCTTGCGGCTGATCAAGATCTCGAACAACCTCGGTGACGCCAAGAGCTTGATAACGCATCCGGCCACCACGACGCATCAGCGGTTAAAGCCCGAGCAGCGCGCCGAGCTTGGCATTAGTGATGGATTGTTACGCTTGTCGGTCGGGCTTGAGGCAGCCGAAGATCTCATCCACGACATCAAGACAGCGCTTAAGAAATCGGAGTGGCGTGCGCACTCACCCGAGTGTCCGCCAAGCGAGAACGATGCGGCCGGCAGCCGATGCGTAGCATAGGGTTGCGTAACCATAAGCGATCAGCGGGAAGTAGGCTGGAAACAGACAGAACAGGACGATGGCGGCAATCGTTTCCCCGCCCTCGGCCAGGCCCGTCATGTAGTAGAGCGACTTCACACCCTGTGCTGACGTTTCGATGTTTCGCTTCTCCGCCATGATGGCGTAGGCAAGAAACGTCGAACCGTTGGCAAAATAGCTGAGCAGCAAGACGGCTGCAGGTAGCGCATTGTTCGCCGGATCATAAATGGCAAAGGCAAGCGGCACGGCGCCATAAAAGATGAAGTCGAGCACGATATCGAGAAAGCCGCCAAGATCTGACGTCTGGGTTGCGCGCGCGACAGCACCGTCGAGACCATCGGCCAAACGGCTGATCAGGATCAGAACCAACCCAAACACAATCGCCCCGAATGCGATCGCGACGGCTCCGGCCATGCCCAGCACGAAACCGGCCACCGTGACGCCGTTGGCACTCACGCCCATTGCTGCAAGCTTGCGGCCGGCAGCATTCAGCGGAGGGTCGATAAGTACGCGGATGCGGGAGTCGAACATAGTTGACCGTTCATGTAGTGTTGCCGCGAGCGGATAGCAGGCGGGATCAGCGACGGCAAGAGGGGCACAAGATCTGGCCAAACGCACGATCTTGCGTTGACGGCGAAAGTCGTCCAACTACTATGACGCCTGAGAATCTGCGCAGAACGGAGAGTTGCCGGAATGTATGAAGCAGTAACGCGCAACATTCGTGTCAGTGTGACGCCGCAATACCTTGAAACCGAGTCCCGACCTGACCAGAATCGATATTTCTGGGCCTATACAATTGTTATTGAAAATGAGGGCGATGAGACCGTGCAGTTGCGTTCGCGCTATTGGCAGATCACGGATGCCAAAGGCCATATCGAGGAAGTGCGCGGGGCCGGCGTGGTTGGTGAACAGCCGCACATCGAACCTGGTGGTTCGTATCAGTATACCTCCGGCTGCCCGCTGGAAGAGCCCTCCGGCATTATGGTTGGCAAATACCTCATGATCTCCGAAACCGGCGATAAATTTGAAATCGACATCCCGGCTTTTTCCCTCGACAGCCCGGATGGCCTCGGCAGCATCAACTGAAAACTAAACGCTTGAAAACCACAGAGATCACAGCGCCGTAGTTCTTGGCGCAACGTCAACCTTGAAGGACCCCTCAATGAGCGCGCAAGCCGCAATCGAGATTCTCGACAAGCTGGTATCTTTTGACACCACGAGCAGGAATTCGAACCTGCCGATCATCGACTATATCGAAGACTATCTCGGGCAGCAGGGCGTTGAAAGCCACCGGGTACCTGATGAGACAGGCGGATATGCCAGCCTCTATGCAACGATCGGCCCCGATGGTCAGCCCGGAGTCGGGCTGTCCGGTCATACTGATGTCGTCCCCGTGGACGGCCAGGATTGGGACACCGATCCATTCACGCTGACTGAGAAGGACGGTAAGCTCTACGGCCGTGGCGCCTGCGATATGAAGGGCTACCTGGCCTGTGTCATGGCGGCTGTGCCGGACTTGAAGAAGCGCGATCTCAAGGTCCCCATGCACATTCTCTTCTCCTACGACGAAGAGGTCGGATGCACCGGTGTGAGACCGATGATCGATGAGTTCGGCGCTCGCTTCGTCAAGCCACGCATGGTGTTCGTTGGTGAGCCGACGAACATGACAGTTGTCGACGCGCACAAAGGTCCGGTGCGCTGGGGCGTGACATTAACAGGTCGGCCGGCTCACTCGAGCATGGCGCCCCTCGGTGTGAACACGATCAGCTTTGCCGCCGAGCTGCTGGCCGAACTGCGCGTGATGGAAGAAGAGCTCAAGAAAGCACCTTACGACGATCGATTTGATCCGCCTTATACAACGTTGCAGGTCACCGAGATCAATGGTGGTGCAGCGTCAAACATCGTTCCGGCCGAGACCTGGTTCGGTTGGGAGATCCGCGGCATGCCGGGACTTGATCCGGATGAGGTGGAAGCCCGGTTCCGCAAGAAGGCCGAAGAAGTTCTCGCCGTGATGCGTGAAACGGCGCCGGAGGCCGATATCGAAATCAAGCGCTGGAACCATGTCCCATCGTTCGCCGCTGATCCGGAATCGGAGTTGCTTCCGTTGGCTCTGCGCCTCGCCGAGCAAAACGAAACTTACGCCGTATCCTACGCCACAGAAGCCAGCCTCTTCCACGCGGCCGGTGCATCGTCGATCATCTGCGGCCCTGGCGACATTGCTCAAGCGCACACGCCGAATGAGTGGATCGACAAGCGCGAGATCGACAAGTGCATGGCGTTTCTCGGTCGGCTGGGTGATTGGGCCGAGCAATAGTAAGTTCTTTCGATCAATACGCTGAGTTTGGGTAGAGGCACATGGCACGGCAAATCAATCCGGCGAGCTTTCCGCCGCCGCAATCGAACTATTCGCAAGGTATGGTTCACGGCGCGGCTTCCGAGCGGCTCGTCATCTCAGGCCAGGTCGGCGTTAAGTCTGATGGCAGTGTTGCCGACGGCCTTGAAGCTCAGATGCATCAGACGTGGCAGAACTTCATGACGGTGCTGTCGGAAGCAGGATTTGCACCGGAGCATGTCATCAAGGTTACGATCTACACGACGATGCCTGCTTTGGACGAGTTTCGACGAACCCGCGAGGAATACCTCGCCGGCTTTGCGCCGGCTGCCACCTACGTCCAGGTAGCCGGCCTCGCCAACCCGGATTTCATCGTCGAGATCGAAGGCGAAGCGGTGAAAGAGGGCTGAGCCGCTACAACCATCACCATGCGAGTTGCCTGAGTTGCCGGCTGCGATAGACTCATCCGCGAAATCGGCATCTGTCCAGGAACACTGGGGTTATTCGCATGAAGTTCAGCTTTTCCGACGAGCAGCAGGAGTTCCGCCTGATGCTGCGTCGCTTTCTCGAAGATAAATCACCAACCACGGAAGTCCGCCGATTGATGGCGACAGACATCGGTTGTGATCCCGAGGTCTGGCAACAGCTGAGCCAGGAGCTTGGCCTCACGGCAATCCATATCCCAGAGGAGTATGGCGGCCAGGGGTTTGGCATCAGCGAGTTGGCCATCGCGGTTGAGGAAATGGGCCGCGCGCTATTGTGCTCCCCGTATTTCTCATCAACTGTTATGGCGGCCACGGCGATCTTGAAAGCCGGCACCGAGGAGCAGAAGCGGTCACTCCTTCCCAAGATTGCAGCAGGCGAGACGATCGCAACTTTGGCCA
Source organism: Hyphomicrobiaceae bacterium (assembly GCA_965247245.1). Lineage (GTDB taxonomy): Bacteria > Pseudomonadota > Alphaproteobacteria > Rhizobiales > Hyphomicrobiaceae > Tectiglobus. The sequence goes on from CBDFGV010000004.1 coordinate 30,464, forward strand.
TTGCCGAAGATCAAGGTGATTGGACAGTCGACGGCATCTCCATGGCGGCGTCACCGGCTGGTGACGCCTACAAGCTGGCTGGAACGAAGAGTTTCGTCCTGGATGGCTGCTCTGCGGATCTGATTGTTGTTGTCGCGCGGGCGCCGGGCAGCGCCGGTGATCAGGGCCTGTCGCTTTTTACAGTTTCTGCAGATGCCGCGGGCCTGGAGAAGACAGCGCTCAATGCGGTCGATGACACGCGCAAGCTGGCCCGTCTCTCTTTCGATGGCGTCGAGGCAAATCTGCTCGGAGAAGCCGGCGGCGCGTCAGGGCCGTTGCAGGCGGCGCTCGATGTTGCAGCAATTTGCCTGGCCAATGAAATGGTTGGTGGCGCTGAGCGTCTGCGCGAGTCCTCTGTTGACTATGCCAATCTCCGGGTTCAGTTCGGTCGACCGATCGCGTCTTTCCAAACGCTCAAGCACAAAGCCGCGGATATGCTTCTGGAAGTGGAGCTCGCCAAATCTGCAGCGTACTACGCCGCTGCGGCTCATGATGACGGAGACAGCGATGTTCCGGCATTGGCGTCCTTGGCCAAGGCTGTCGCCGCGGACGCCTTCATGCAGACGGCAGTGCATACCATTCAGATCCACGGTGGCATCGGCTTTACGTGGGATAACGACACGCATCTGTGGTTCAAGCGCGCGAAGAGTTCGGAGGTGTTTCTCGGCACCACAGCTTATCATCGCGAGCGCATGATGCAGAACTGGCAAGGCTGAGGAGCAGGTCCATGACTGAATTGACAGAACAGCAGATCCGCTCCGATGTCCGAACCTGGCTGGAAGCGAACTGGGATCCAAACTTGAGTTTGGTCGAGTGGCGCAACAAACTGGCAGACTCTGGCTGGGGCGCGCCACACTGGCCCAAGGAGTGGTATGGCCGAGGTCTCCCATTCGGGATGGTACCCATTGTCGACGAGGAGTTCGAAAAGTTTGGCGCGGTCGGCGTCGCCAAGATCGGCATTCGTGTTTTTGCGGCAGCAACCATCCTCGCCCATGGCACAGAGCTTCACAAAGAGAAGTTCCTGCGCCGTATCCTGACCGGTGAAGATACATGGTGCCAACTCTTTAGTGAGCCAGGCAGTGGTTCCGATCTGGCAGGCGCCATGACGCGCGCCGAGCGCAAAGGCAACAAGTGGGTCATCAACGGTCAAAAGGTCTGGACGACGAGTGCCCACAAGGCTGAGTACGGGCTACTATTGGCGCGGACCGATGTGGACGTACCCAAACACCAGGGTCTGACGTACTTCATTCTCGACATGAAGCAGCCTGGCGTTGAAGTCGTGCCGTTGCAGCAGATGAACGGTTATGCCTCGTTCAACCAGGTCTTCATCACGGACGCCGAGATCGAACCAGAATACATGATCGATGCGGAAGGAGCCGGCTGGAAGGTCGCAACAACCACGTTGATGCATGAACGCCGAACGGCGGATGGACTGCGCAAGTACGAGAAGCCGAAAGACAGGCCGGAGCGCATCTTTCAGGAAGAAGCGGCCGAGATCGCCGTGGCGTTGGAACCATACAAGTGGTATCCGCAGCGCGCGGGCCGAGTCGACCTCGTCATGCAGCGCGCCAAGGAGACCGGCCGGATCAACGATCCGGTGGTGCGGCAGGAGATTGCCAAGCTGTTGATCATGGATAGTGCCGCTGAATGGACCGCACGTCGGGCGCGCGCAGCCCAGGCGGAGGGGCGGCCGCAGGGCCCCGAAGGTTCGCTGGGCAAGCTGGCCTCAAGCTATATTGCGCGGTTTGCCAATCAGGTTCACACGCTGATCAGCGAGAGCGATGCTATGCTGACCGGCGAGGACGGACCAATGGACGGTATGATTTCTGAGATTCTGGTTTCGACGCCGGCGATTTCCATTGCCGGAGGAACCGATGAGATTCAGAAGAACATCATCGCTGAGCGCGTTCTCAAAATGCCCAAGGAGCCGCGCTCGGACACGGATCGTCCGTTCCGCGATGTACCAAAGAACATTGTGTCGTAACGCACGACAAGACAATTCGGAGATGATGACATGGAAACCCGGAAGCTCGGTCAACTCTGGCCGGTCAGCGTGTTGGCACTCGGCGGCGGCGGTGTCGGCCAACTGTGGGGCGAGACAACACGGGAGGAGTGTGTGGCAACCGTCCGTGCTGCGGTCGATCAAGGCATCACGTTACTCGACATGGCGCCTCGCTATGGCGACGGTGAAGCTGAGGTTGTTGTCGGCGAGGCCTTTGCAGGCAAGCTACCGGACGGCATTCGCGTGACGACAAAACATCGCTTGGGAACGCCACCTCGGGGAGAGGTTGAGCGCAATCTGATCGAGAGCCTGGACGAAAGCCTTCGGCGCATGCGGGTGGAGCACATCGATCTCTTCTTCCTGCACTCCAATATCATCCCTGACGACTATGATGCGAGCGCCTACACGGATCGCCCGGCAACTCGCTGGACCACTTACATCGAAGAGTTCGTGCCGGCTTGCGAGAAGCTGGTTGCGAGTGGCCGCATCGGAGCCTGGGGCATTACCGGCATCGGCATCCCGGATTGCATCCTCCAAATCGCTCGATGAAGCATCCCGGCCGGCAGCCGTCCAGTGCATAGCAAATCCGATCGACTCGGCCGGGGAGCTCCAGTACTTCGATGGACCGAGCCGCGCGCGCGAACTCATCGCCGCCACACGTCAGGCCGGTGCCGGTGTGCTCGGTATCCGTCCGGTGCAGGGTGGCGCGCTGACTGATACTTTGGATCGAGATCTACCGCCGGATCACGGCGTGGTGCGGGACTTCAATCAGACGTCAGGCCTGCGCGAACTCGCGAAGGACATGGGCATGAGCACAGCAGCACTGGCCCATCGATACGCCATGAGGATGGAGGGCGTTGAGACTGTCGTCCTCGGTTGCAAGAACCGCGATGAACTCAAGGATTGTGTCGACGCGGCCAATGCCGGCAGCCTGGACGACACAGCCATGGCCGCGATCAATGCAGCTGTCGGCCACGCCATAGTACGCGCTTAAGTTCCGGAGCAAATTTATGGAACCGCTATTTCACCTCTCGATACCGGTCGATGATCTCAACCGGGCCAAAGCGTTCTACCTCGACACGCTTGGCTGTAAGATGGGCCGGGAGACGAAAGGGCGGTTCGACATCAACTTCTTCGGCCATCATATCGTCGCTCACCTGTCACCCAGAGAAGCACAGAAGGAAAACGGCACGATCCCGTCGGACGGCGATACCGCACCGCTTCGCCATTTCGGAGTCATTCTGGCACTCGACGACTGGAAGACAATGGAACAACGCTGGCTGACCGTGACGTCGAATTT